>CAWBTK010000009.1:0-51408 GCA_963791755.1 uncultured Planctomycetaceae bacterium | reverse complement strand
AGCCACAGGATGGACGCGCTGTGTATCGGTTTTTCGAATTATTCGATTTGCCAAATATTCCGGGCATCGAAAATACGCTGCGTGCGAACGCAGAAGGCCGAATCACCCTTACGCCACCAATCAAACCTTATCTCGAAGAGAAAATGTGGTTCGCGCTGTTCTGGCTTCAACCGCTGCGCGCATTTTGGCGACGCGAGCTCGGCGAGAAGTATTTCATCAAGTTACAGGAAGTGATTCCCTACTCCTGGCTTCTTGATCCAACGCCCCTGCCCCAGCACGGGGTTATCCCGAGATTGGAAATTCACGATTGGCGCGAGGCTGCGAAGTTCAGTCAGAAAGACCGCGATCTTCTGTTGAAGGTGAGTGGCTTTTCACCGCTGGGCTGGGGTAGCCGCGGGATTGCGCTCGGGAGCGACCTTCCACACGCCGAATGGGAAAAGCGAATTGACCATGCGCTGGCGACATTCGAGTCGAGTCCTACCATTCTTCAGAAATTTCACAAAGGCGCTCTGTTTGAGCACCGCTATTGGGATCCAGATTCCGGCGAGCTAAAAACAATGAAAGGCCGCGTCCGACTTTGTCCGTATTATTTCGTTGAAAGTGATCGCGTGAAATTGCGCGGCGCACTGGCCACCATCGTTCCAGCGGACAAAAAATTTCTGCACGGTATGAGCGAGGCGATTCTGGTGCCGTCGAAAGCTCAGTGAAAGCAGGGCCTGGCTCTTTGAAGGATCGCGGCGCAGGTGCGCTCCCCGGATTACCTTCTTCTAGCCATCCAATGCAGGGCCAACGCTGGCACCAGGAAGAAAAATACCAGCACGATGCGTAACTCGATGAAAAACAGGAGAACGAGTCTTCCGAATTCTTTCTCGTCCACTTTAAAGAGGTGTGCCGCCCAGGATGCGGCGGTGTTCCAGAAGAGAGTTGTCGCAAAGAAAGAGAACAGAGTGAAAACGAGGCCGATGATGAATGCGGCGAAGAAGAAGCTTCGGAAGAAAATGATCGTCTCGCGGTCCACGTCCCGATTATTCACTTGAGCGAAGCCAGATCAATCACAAAGACTGCGCCCGCACGTGGCATTGGCTTCCAGCCAATAGGACATCGGCAAAGATGCCGATGCCACTTTACGCGTGCAAAGCTGAGGGGCTTGCCTCAGAAAAGAGACATGACAAAAAACATCGGAATGTTGCTGCTTGCGATCTACCTGATTCTTGTTGGAATCACTACCCTCTTTCACGTTGGCATAGGCGCAATCGTGATGGGAGTTCTGGCGCTCGTGACGGGCATTTTGATTCTGGTCGGCAAGTAAAGCGCAGGCGGTTCAGGTGAACCGCCCCTACCTAACTGCCGCATATTCAGGTAGAGGCGATTGACCTCAATCGCCCACACTGCCAACATCACAATCCACCGACGGCGCCTGAGATCAGCAAGACCACGATGCTCAGCGAAATAAAAACCTGGATCATCGCCAAAATTTTCGCCCAGCGCGCGAGCAGCGGTGCGTCAGTTGGGCCGAAGGTCGAACTCTGTGTAAAGGATACGAACAGATAATCGACAAAGCGCGGCCGCCAGTGCGCACACGCAAATTCGTCGCGCTCGTCATGCGGAATTTGCATTTGTGGGAAAAGGAAGCTCGTGCTGCCGAATTTCTTTAGCTTCTGGCGCAGCGTTGGTCCGCCGCCGTCCAGTCGCCAATACCAGAGGGCGAAAACGATCACATTGGTCAACCAAAGGAGACCACCGGAACGCAGCAACTGCAATGGAGATTCGCGGTGTGTAGGCAACAGGCGTACGAGTAAAATTACCGAGCCGATCAACGCCAGCGTTGTGATTCCATTAATGACGAACCCGAGAAGCCGATTGAGTGATTGTTTTCCCACACGATGGGTAACCACCGTTGGCACGAGCAAAACGACAATCACAGTCGGCAACAACCAAATCGGGCCGACAACGACATTGCGTGGCAGTGCCACGTAAATCGCGCCGATGGCAAGAAACGCGGCTATCGCCTGCCCGCGTGGTTCTGGCTTGTCAATGTGCTGTGCCGAGTGGCTCATTACGGTCTTCGGCATAAACGAAATTTGCCATGTGATCAATAGTTGTGCTGATCATCTGATCTGATCTGGCCGCATCAGCATAGCGAGTGTTAGCTACAAAAACCGACTTACGTCGCACTTGCATTGCACAAGCCAGTCAGCAACTGTGAGGTTCCCTCGTTCCCCGAAGTTAAGGCATGACAATGCGCGTCTGCTCTATCCCTGTCGGACCAGATAAGTTGGGCACGACGTCTATCCCGTGGTTTCTGCAGGAGAATCGCGCGGAGTTGTTGAAGCATGGCTATTTCGTGCCTGAGAGCGAAATGAAACGCGGCACTCTTCAGCTAAATCTCAAAGGAGACTCCGGATAAATTTCGAGGTCTATGCGACGAATCCTCATCCTACTTGTCATCCTTGTGTTATGCGTTGCTTCATTGGCGGCGCTCTGGATTTTTCGCGGACGTCAGATCTCATCTTTCCTTGATCATTATTGGACGGCCGAAACAAACTCGGCACCGATTCACTTCATTGCCTATGAAGGCGGCGGGATCGGCGGCGTTCTCATTGTCAATGATCTTGGTTTAAGTCTGAATGAGGTCAACGCGCGCATCTCGCTGAATGTTGGTTCAACCAAGGACAACCAATTTGCCTTGTCGAGCAGCGGCAAGGTTTTTCCTTTCGGCCCGTTGACAACCACAAGCGAAGATACCGGCGATTATCTTGCTGCCGTACCGCCTGCGGGCGATCAGGCCTTCCTTGTGACGCGTCACAGCGTTCTCAGTTGGCCCACCCCTTTTGATTTGAATTTCATGACCGGGCAGTCGCCGTCGTGGAAACGGTACATCTACTACGAAGTCAGGTGGAAGAAATCGTCCGGCGGACACCTGCAACTGCTTTGGCGCTACGAACAATTCTGCTATCAAGGAAACGGCTGGGGAAACGGATTCATGACACGCCAGGGCTCCACCGGTTTGATGCAGGTAGAAATCAAAGAGTGACCCCGAACGCTTCCGGGGCCGTTCCTTGTGTAAAGCGCGCTTTCCTGCATCATTTTCAAGTGCAGTTTGCGCAAAAATTTCAAAAGCTCTTCACCCGCGATGCGGCGGAAAGCCTGTGGGAGCACGCCTGTCGCTGGACGCATCCAGTGAGTCCCCGACGCATTCTCAGCACGATTGATCGAACGAAGTTGGTGCGACTGCGCGAGCAATATCCCTATCGGCCCGACGCCCGAAAGATCAACGCCTATGAAGACGCCGATTACTGGGTGGGAGTTAACGTGAAGCGCGTCCAGGATCTCTGGCTCGATCGCTCGCCGCCGCTCCAGATTCTCGATCTTGGCTGCGGCCCGGGTTATTTCCTTTACCTCTGCCAGCTGTTCGGACACGAAGGCCTCGGACTCGATCCTGATGACGAACCTTTCTTCCGCGGCACAACCAATCTTTTCGGCGTTAATCGCATCATAGCTCGGATCAGCGCGCAAACGCCGTTGCCTGATCTCGGCAAAAAATTCGACCTCGTTACCGGGCACCGCGTCTGTTTCCATCGAATCGCGCGTGGACACAATGGTCAGTGGCTGGAATGGACGGAGGCTGACTGGAAATTTTTTATCGGCGATGTCCGGGGTCGATTTCTAAAGCCCGATGGACGGCTCCTTTTGGAATTCAATCGCCGTCAGGACGGCTCTTCGTTTTTTACTCCCGACTTGCGAGCTTTTTTTGAATCACAAGGCGCGCGGATCGTGCGTTGGAAAGCGCTGCTTTCGGCAGATCCAAATCGACGGCCGCAGTTCAAACAGATTTGAAAATTGTAGGGCAGGCGCACCGCCTGCCGTTCCTTGGCAACCGGAGCGGTTGCCCTGCAATTGCATCGCGCGCGGCGCAGTTACAGTTTCCAATCGGAGCAATTCCAACCCAGCAGTTGTTCAACTTTGGCTATGTCTTCAGCGAAAAGATTGTAAAGGAAAACGCGCTCCTCCCAGTTCATGGCCCGCTCGTACGGCACGATGTTTCTGTCTTTGTTACGGATCGAACGCAAAGGTTTGCAGCCAAGAAATGACAAGATCGACCCCACCGTTTCACGCTGGTTCGCCTTGAAATCTTCGAACTTTACGACTTTCACTTGCTCGCGTGGAAAAAATTTGAAGACGCGCTCGAGCTGTCGTCCGTAGAATCCCCGCTCGACATAGGCAAAACGACGCGCTTCGGTCGCCGGCGCGCCGGCGATGCGGGTTTGTTCTTCACGGACAGCGTCAAAAAAATCCAGCGGCTCGCGGTTTCTGAATCGTTGCATGTTCCAATGCGCAAAGGCCCGGTCGACTGGATTTCGCAGGAGCACCAGGAACTTAATCTTCGGATTGTATTTAAAAATCCGCTCAGCCGCCGGCTCGTGATACATGTAACTAGGCGTGCAATCTCCGGCGATCTTTGAAAGAGCAAGCAACGGATAATGCTTATGCAGTTGCTCGTAATCGGGCTCGGAAATGAACAGCTCATCGTTATCGAAAAAATGGATCTCCTGCTGGTCACCCATCGCAATCTCCGGATGTCTGCTTAAAAAATAATGCAGCGCCGTTGTCCCGGACTTTTGCGCACCGGCAAGGATGAAATCGAGCCGCTCAATTTTGCGACGCCTGGGTCGAAACATCGGGAGAAATTACATCACAAGCGCGGAAGAGGAAGCTGTTACCTTTTTGTAGATGCCCGCATCCAACGCCACAGCTATCCCGAATGCATTCTGTTGCGTTTGCAGGCGGCGGTGCTCCGCCGCTTTCATCCGAGCCGCAGTTGTCGCCACCGCACGCCCTTTATCCCGCGTTTCGACCGATTTTCTCCGCTTTCCGGTTTCGCTTTTCGTGGCCCTTTTTCTACTCCGCCTGGGCTGGAGTGCTTTTCGCGCCCCCTGCCTCGTTCCCTCCGTCGTCGCCTCGCTCTCTTCGCGCTTTCTCGCTGGCTCTGCTTTTCCCGCGCGCGCGCTGTGTCGTCGTCCGCCGCGTCATGGCGCTCGAAGGTTGCAGCGCGCTCGCCGGAACTGAGGCCGAGGTCTCGCTCCCCCTCCTGCTCTCCCGTCGCGCGTTTTTGCGCGCTGCCTCTGCCCGTCTCCCCGCTCTCGCTATGTCTCAGCACAGTGCGACACTCATTCCCTCTTCGCTTGCCTTGCCGCGACGCCGGTCTGCGCACGTTCGCGATCTTCTCCCGCGCGCGAGACTTTACATCGGCTCACACGGCGTCTGCGCCTCGGCTGTCGAGCAACCAGTTCGTCTCGACTCAATACATATTCTCTGGACGCAACGAGCATGTCGCGGCGTTCTTCGCACTGCTCGCCACACATCCGCATCTCATGTCGCTGTGCCGCACGGCTGCGTTTTCAGAACGATCTCGCCTTTGGACGACCCGCGCGCGATGATTGGCCAGATGTTCCGGGTTCGCCTGCGGCGTGCTTTCCCTTTCCGCTCTTTCTCTCAGGACGGTCTTGGGCATTCCCGCTCTTCGAGCAAAGTCGAAACATCTCTGTACGCGCAACACGCGGCGTGGAAGAGATCTCTTGAGACCGCCCGATTCTTCTTCCCGTATGCATTTCGCTGCGTCTCCTTCCACTTCGACTGCGGCCGGCTTTACCCTCTCTCGAGCAAAGTCGAACCCTCGTCACCAACGACGCACGGTGCATCATCAAATATGTTCTGATTCGTGACAGCTACTGCCACAGGCTCGGCGCATCGACGCCGTTTTTCTTCAGTTTCTACCGCTTTTCTACCTCGTCGTTTCTCACCTCACCACTATTCTCCCTCCACAACCGTGAAGAGATAATGTACTCAGTTTGTCATGTCGAGATTCAAGAGATTCCGGCGGCCTTCGCATAATGCCAGGGCTTGGCCGGGCTACGTCGCTCGGAGCGATGAAAGTCTTAGGGAAGTAGCTGTAGTAATTTCTTCCAGCGCGCCCATGCTTCGTCGCGGGCTTTCTTGTCGCCTTCGCGAACTGCGGGGTTGTTAGGTTCGCCGGAACGCATGAAACCGTGGCCGGCGCCTTTATAAATAACCGGGTCATAAGTTTTCCCCGCCGCTTTCATCAACTCCTTGGCTTTGGGAATGGTTGCGTCCACGCGCTCATCGTTCTCACCGTAGAATCCGTAAACTGGACATGGAATATTCGCGACCTTTGAAGCTTCATCGGGCGCGGTTCCGTAAAACGAGTACGCCGCCTTCAGCTTTGGATTTTCATTTGCGTAGGCGAACGTGACTCCTCCGCCCCAGCAGAATCCGCACACCGCGAGCGTTCCGTTGCATGCCGGAATCTTCGTCAGCGCGTAGTCGGCCGTCGCGTCCAGGTCGCTTTTGACCTGCTCCTTTGGTAACTCTGATGTTGCTTTGCGCGCCGCGTCGAGATCTTCGAATTTTTGGCCGTGCAAGTCGGGCGCGATGGCAATGACGCCGTTTTCAGCAAGCTCATCGCACAGGCTACGGACCCAATCTGTGAGCCCAAAAATCTCGCTGATCACCAACACTGCCGGCGCTTTATCTTTACGTTCGGGATAAGCGACGAACGCTTTGATCGTGCGCTCGCCCGATTTGATGTCGACCCACTCTGCGTGCCGAGGTGAGCTGTTCAGCCGGTCACGACCGAAATCCTTGATTTCCTCCGCTCTGGAATTACACGCCGAATCGCACATACAGAAGACAACAAATGCTCCAATCAAAAATCGCGCGAGCGGGAGTTTTCGTTTCATAAAACCAACGTGTATTTCGAACAACGTATCCATGTTTTATTCGCCCATCCACTCAAGCTGTGGCAGGTCCGCCAGATTTACCTTTGAAGATAACCGCGTCGATGCTCCAGCGCCCCGACCCATAAAATACCATGAACAAAAACACCCAGCACAGAACGACCGCCAGTTCTCCCTTGTTCAAAATCGGAAAGAATTGCTCGGTAGGCGTTGGTGGATGACCGATCGCTTTACCCGCAGTGTGCACCATGAAGTAAGCCACCGCCATTTCGCCGGCCGAAACGAACGCGGCGAGGCGCGTGAGAAAGCCAAACGCAATCATCAATCCGCCGACGAGTTCAACGATTCCTGCCAACAGCATCAAACCTTGCGCGCCACCATGCCCGCCAGGCGGAAATCCAAGAAGCTTTTGTCCGCCATGACAGGCGAAAACGAGACCAACGATCAGTCTCATGATGCAGTAAACCGGGTCCGCAAATCGATTCAGCGAGTTCATGGTTTGTCAGGCTGAATGATGTTGATATTGGCTGTCAAGCCAACGAATGGCGGCCTCCCAGCCGTCACATGTTAAACTCCGGCGGCTGCCCAAGCCGCCGCTCCTTATAGCTAGGCCGCTTTTTTAGCAGGGTGCGCTCTTTTAGCGCGCGATTTGCCTTTGTGCTTTTGCTTCGCGCCGGTCTGCTCCAGACTCTTTTGCAAAACCGAAACCAGATCGATCACCTTTGTCGGCTTGGGTGCCTTCTTTGGCTTTTCTTCGATTTCTTTTCCGCCAGCTTCAACTTTTTCCTCAATCACTTCCATGAGGGCTTCGCGGTAATCGTCGTGATATTTTTCCGGATTCCATTTCGTAGTCATACTGCCGATCAACGCCGTCGCCATGTTCATCTCACGCTTTCCAACCTCGACTTTCTTCGGAATATGGAGCTTGCTCGTATCGGCCAGTTCGTCAGCGAAATGCATGAGCTCCAACACAAGGGCGCCATCTTCAGGTTTCACACCGGCAAGATACTCCCGCGTTTTGATTACGACTTTGGCGACGCCGACCTTTTTGCTGTCCTTGAGCGCGTCACGAAGGAGCGCGTACGCTTTGTCACCGCCTTTTTGTGGCTCAAGGTAGTATGGCTTGTAGAAGAAAATGGGATCGATCTCATCCAGCTCGACAAAATCCTTAATGTCCACAGTTTGCGTGGCCTCAAGATCGACACGCTGAAAATCTTCTTCCTTGAGCACGACGTATCTACCCTTCTCATACTCGTAACCTTTCACGATTTGGTCCCAAGGCACTTCCTTGCCGTCCTTTTCGGCGACGCGCTTGTAGTTAACCGGGCTCAAATCGCCCTTGCGCAGCAGACGAAACTTGAGTTCTTCCCGTCGTGTAGCCGGGTAAAGAGCGATCGGGATGTTTACGAGACCGAAACTGATACTGCCTTTCCAAATTGCGCGTGCCATACACCTCTATTTCGGATCATAAAGGTGTGGTGGCGGTCTACGATCGCCAGCACGCGAGACGCGTGCGCTCCACAAAGAACTCAAGCCGCCAGCTCTAGATCCCGGCGCGAGATGCCGCGCAACTCGAAAAGCCGAATCAACGTTTCTTCGATTAAGTTATTCGGGCAAGACGCTCCGGCGGTAATCCCAATAACAGCTGGCCCGTTCGGCAACCAGAAATGCGAAACGACTTCGCGTTTCTCGTGCAAATTGTAATGCTTAATCTCGGTTGCCGACACAAGCCGCGAAGCGTTCAGAACGAAATAGGTCGGTAACTTCTCTTCGCCCATCTCGGCGAGATGCGATGTATTCGAGCTGTTATAACCGCCGACGACCAACAGCAGGTCCATCGGAACGTTTAGTAATTCGCGCAATGCATCCTGCCGCTCCTGCGTCGCTCCGCAGATCGTGTCGAAGAAGCGGAAGTTTTTTTCGGCGAGCTCGGTGCCGTCCCGGTCAATGATCGCCTGGCGAACTCGGCGCTGCACTTCTTCGGTCTCGCCGCGCAGCATCGTGGTTTGATTGGCGACTCCAACCGTATCCAGATGCACATCGGGATCAAATCCCGGCGAATGCGCGCCCCTGAACTTCTCGAGGAACGCCTGTTTATCGCCGCCGCGCCGGATGTAATCGCAAACGTAATCGGTGTCCGCGAGAGTTAGAACGACAAGGTAGTGCCCGGTTCCATCGCCGAGCGCGCGGGAACTGGTGGCTTTGGTCTCTTCGTGCTCCGCTTTGCCGTGAATGATGGATGTAGCCGATTCGCTCGCGTATTTGCGCACCCGTTTCCACACGCTCATCACGTCGCCGCAAGTGGTATCGACAATCTGGCAACCGCGGTCCTTGATTTGTTGCTGGATCGACAACTCCGTTCCAAACGCCGGCACGATCACAACGTCGTCGGGGCCGAGGTCGGAAACGTCAGCCTGCTTGTTCTTGCCGGTGAGATTCTTGATGCCTAACGAGGCGATCTGATGATTGACCTCGGGGTTATGAATAATTTCTCCCACGATGAACAGCCGGCGATCCTTGAAAACTTTACGCGCGGCATACGCGAGGTCGATTGCGCGCTCGACGCCATAGCAGAAGCCAAACTGCTTGGCCAGACGCACCGTTGTGTTGCCAACCGAAATGAGGCCGCCGGCACGCCGGATTTTTTCAATAATATCGCTGCGGTAATGCGACTCGACTTGTTGCTGCACGGCCGCCATTACATCTGGCGTGCGCAAGTTCACTTTCTGGCGGGCAGTTGTGCCGCTGGAAATCAGGTTTGTGCTCATAGTCGCATTGCTGTCATTCCGAGCCCCGAAAACTTTCGGAATCGAGGAATCCCGGTGCAACGTTGAGACATTGCGCAACGGGATGTCTCGACTTCGCTCGACATGACTGAGTTAGCATGTTTCGCTTTGCTCAACATGACACAGTCGAGCGGTGGCGGCAACGCGCTGCGGCGAGTCTATTGAAGCAGCGGCCCGCTTGGTTTTTCAAACGCCGCATCGCTAATCATAACCGAGGCAGGAGGATCAGGCGTTTTGGAATCATCCACCCGCTGCACCTTTGGACCGATCGTAGCATCCTCCGGCTGGGCGTTAGCTATGTTCACAGGAGTCCCGATCCGGACCAGCGCAAAAAATTTTGCCGCAGCCTCGCCCTTCAGCCGAATACAACCGTGTGTACGCGGGGTGGGATGAACAAAGCCCTGGTGAAATCCGTATGCTGGAGCGAACTCGCACCAATAACCCATTGGATAGCCGACGTAACGGCCGCCTCCGCCGCCGGTTGAAGGAACAATGCGGTTGCCTTGCACGCTAAATCCGTACGATCCCGAACGCTTGTGCTCCTGTTTGGAGTAGATCTTGAAATTGCCTTTCGGTGTCGGCTTACTGGGCATACCAACAGAAATGGCGGCCGCCATCAGGCAACGATCGCCTTCCATCACGTAAACATTTTCTTGCGAAAGCGAAACGAGGACACGCACAGCTGAAGGATTATTCGGCTTATACGCCGTGACGTGGTACGGGCCGCCCGCGCTCACCCGGCCTCCGGTGGCACAACCACTCAGTAGGAAGAGTGAAGAGGCAGCGCACAGCAAAATTAATCGGTAAACATGTCGCATACGCGGGTACTGGATAGGTTTGCGGAGGGTTTTGTCAACTTGCGGTCCGCTCAGCTGCTCGGAAACCGCTCCTGGATAAATGCGTCCGGCCGCCCCATCACGCGGTGAAAATCGTCAGGAACGCGACTTCAATTGCGAGAGCTTCGTGAATGTTTCGGCCAAGATGATCCCGTAATTCTTCAAGCGAACGGATGCGCTTAAGAATTTCGGCAGTGTTGAAACGCTGAGCAAGCGCCGCGGTTTCGTGTTTCGCAGCTGGGATATCGCGCTGGGACACGCCGTTCCTGGTCCGAAGAACGTCGGTCCACCAGGCGAATAACGTTTCTATCAACGCGCCGCGACGCTGCAGGTAAAAGCTTTCCGTGAGCGCCTTGTAGTAATCCTCGCGTTCATCCAGCCACGCCCCATCGGTTGCATCCTTGTAGCGGCTTTGCTCCTGTTTCAATGCGTTGTCGGTTTCGAACTTTACTTCTTCGCGGACCGCTCGGAGCAGATGTTGAAATTCCTGGGCAAGCCGATAGGCAAATTGAATGCTCCAGGTAGCGTGGCGAGCTGTTTGCTGCAGCGATTTGACCAGTTTTTCTTCTTCGGCGTTACCATGGACTTTGGCGTTCGACGCGAGAGGAATGCCGATGCACCGGGAGAGAATTGTTTCCGGGAGAGCCTCGGGAAGAGCGCTCAGCAGAAGCAACAGGGAATCCTTTGGCGGTTCCTCCAGCGTCTTGAGAAACGCATTCGCCGCCTCGCTTTGCAGGCGATCGGCATCGAAAATGATCGCAACTTTGCGCCGGCCTTTTGCTGCTCGCATCTGTAGCGCATGCTCCAGCGTCCGAATCTGGGCAGTCACGATACGTCGCGATTTTGATTCGGGTCGGGCAATAAAAATTTCGCGAGCCCTGGCTGAGAAAACATCATTGAGCGGTGTGCCATTAACGAGGCTGGCCAGCTCCGCCGCCACCATTTCCTTGCCGCTGCCCAGTGGCCCCGTAATCAAATATGCGTGCGCAAGGCGGTTCTGCTCATAACCGCGCCGCAAGTATTCGAATGCTGTCGAACGGGCAAAAGCCATTTTCAGTCAGAAGTGAGAGACGAATTCGGATGACGAATCGGCGAAACGGCGAAACGGCGACGCGCTGGTCCATTCACGCATTTTCGAATTCGCTGCTTGGAGGTTCATCGCTTGCGCTCTGGCCGGCGAATAAGCCATTTCTCCGGCTCATCGAGCATCCGCACAAGTTGCGCGCAGATTTTCTCGTACGCATCATCAACGATTAGAAATTCGTCGCGAGAGACGTAGCGGTGGTGAAATGCGAATTCTAAATGGACTTGTGTTTCCGCAGCTTCGCCTTCCGAATCGCTGAGTTTCGAGATAAATGCTGCTACATAGCACCGCTTCCGCGATGCCTCTGCAAGGTTGGCGCACACCGATCGCGAACAGCGGCGAATTTGATCGGTTAGAGAATACTTTTCTTCGGATGGAAAGTTCTTGCTCAGTTCATAAACGCGCAGGCCGGCCGTAAGCGCATTTTGATAAACTTCCAAATCGCGGAAATGCCGGATTGGCTTCCTCGCCGTTTCGCCGTTTCGCCGTTTCGCCGTTTCGTCCGCCATCATCAATAGGAAGTATTCAGATTCGGAAAGCGACTGCCAATCGTCTTCCAAATCTCGTTTTCGATCGCATCTGCTTCCTGCGAGCCGTCGATCAAAATGATTCGGTCTGGCTCTCGCTCTGCGAGCGTTCGATATCCTTGGCGAACGCGCTCATAAAATTCGGGGGACTGTTGCTCCATCCGATCCGCTTTGCGCTGCTCGTGTTGCATCCGCGACTCCGCCGTCGAAGCGTCCACATCGAGTACGATTGTCATGTCCGGAATACAATTGCCAACGGCAAACGCATTGAAACATTCGATCATCTCGCGATCCAACCTGCGTGCCGCTCCCTGATAAACAGTCGTGGAATCGAAGAATCGATCCGCAATTACGCAGATATCACGCTCGAGCGCCGACTTGATTACCTCGCGCACGAGCTGGCTGCGACTGGCTTCAAATAGAAGCAGCTCGGTCTCCGGCGCCATGTTGGAATTATGCGGCGCAAATTGCAGAAGCTCGCGAATGGTTTCCCCGATCGGCGTGCCTCCCGGTTCGCGGGTTATCAGATGTGGAATATGTAGGCAGTCCAGTCGCGCCGCGAGTTTTTGCACCTGCGTTGTTTTCCCGCATGCTTCCGATCCTTCGAACGTGATGAACGGCAGTCGCGACATGATCTCACTGTAATACAGGCTTCCAGCCTGTCCCGTCGAGCGGGCATCTTGCCAGAACGGGACCGCGCGCCGGAAGCCCGCTTGACGTTGTCAGGCAAGATGCCTGAGTTACGCATGAAAAATTTCTGGCTGGTGAAACAGGAACCGTCTTCCTATTCGTGGTTGGATTTTGTCGCCGAAGGGGAAACCAGTTGGACCGGCGTGCGCAATTTTGCTGCGCGAAACAATCTTCGAAGAATGCAAAAGGGCGACCAAGTTCTTTTTTACCACAGCGGCGAGGAAAAGGCCGTAATCGGAATCGCTAAAGTGACGCGCGTCGCCTATTCAGATCCGAGCGCGAAAGAGGGCGACTGGTCCACGGTAGATCTTGCGGCAGTTAAACCGCTGCGTTTGCCGGTCACACTTCGCGAGATCAAGGCCAATTCACAGCTGAAAAGAATTGCCTTGGTTCGCCAATCGCGCCTCTCCGTGATGTCTCTGAGCAAAGCGGAGTTTCGTGAAATTGTACAGATGGGCAGTAAATGACGAAGCACGAATGTCGAATGACGAAAGAAGCCCAAAGCCCAAATGACCAACAAGCAACATCACGGTTCGTCATTGGATCATTCGTCATTCCTTCGGGCTTCTTCCTTCGGATTTCGTCATTCTCTCCGTTGGTTCGGAATTCGATATTCGAATTTCGGATTTCTTGCGGTGCGTTCCGCTGAGGACAGCGGACACTACAGCACATGCGGCGCTTAGAAACCGCCGTTCATTGTTTTACGTTTTGCCTTGTTCAAAACTGCTTCGAGACCGAAAATTTCAGAAATGAGTACGATTGCGGCGACCGACTATCTTCCGCTCGTTGCGACCGCTGGCGTCGCCACGACTGATTCGATCGTCGTATCGCTCCACGATGTGGCTCCTTGTACTCAGCAGATCGCAAGCACAATCGTTTCAGAATTAGGGCGCCACGGCGTTCGTGTTTGTTCGCTTCTTGTGGTGCCGGATTATCATCACGAAGGCTTGTTCGCGAAGCATACACAATTTGTAAGCTGGCTGCGCGGCCTGGAAGCTGACGGACACGAAATCGTGATCCACGGTTATTTCCACGAGCGTCCGCCTCAGACACAAGAAACTTTGCGGGATAAATTCGTGACCAGAATCTATACGCAAAGCGAAGGCGAGTTTTATGATTTGCCTTATGAAGAAGCTCTGCGACGCATCACACTAGCACGTGATGAGTTTCGTGCGCACGGACTTAAGCCTCGAGGGTTTGTTGCGCCGGCGTGGCTGCTCGGAGATGAAGCAGAACGGGCGGTTTACGACGCGCAACTAGAATACACGACACGATTGCGCAACGTATACGATCTTCGCTCGGGAAATGTATTTCCTGCCCGAACCCTCGTTTATAGTGTTCACAGCAATTGGCGTCGCGCATTCAGTCGCAGTTGGAATGCAGCACTGTTCCGTTTGCTCAAACCCAACCCGCTCTTGCGTATCAGCATTCATCCGCCTGACTATTCTCAGCCCGCCATTTGGCAACAGATCCTCGGCTTCATCATGGCGATAAAAAATGAGCGCACCGCCACGACCTATCAGGACTGGATCGCCGAACAACGATGAGGAAACATAGCGTGAGTAAGTGCGATTTACATATTCATTCGCGCCATAGTGCGCGTTCGGAAGAATGGCTTTTCCGGCGATTCGATTTTCCCGATAGCTATTCCGATCCTAAGCAGTTGCACGAGCAGTTGCTAAAGCGCGGAATGGATTACGTCACCATCACCGATCACGATTCGATCGATGGCTGCCTGGAAATCGCACACCTGCCGGAGACCTTCGTCAGCGAACAGGTCACCACCTATTTCCCTCAGGACGGCTGCAAGCTGCACATTTTGGTTTGGGGCATTTCAGAACAGCAGCACCGCGATATCCAAAGCGTCCGTGAAAACATCTTCGATCTGCAGCGCTACGTCCAAGATGCTCGAATCGTGCACGCCGTCGCGCATCCGTTATACAGCGTCAACGGAAAACTCGAGGCAACTCATCTCGAACGGCTCATTCTTCTGTTCAAATATTTCGAAGGCGTAAACGGTTTGCGCGACGCGCTTCTGAGCGATCTGGCTCAAACGCTTTTCAAACAACTAACGCCGGGAAAAATCGACGCCTTCGCAAATCGTCATCGTATTGTGCCCACACACGCCGAGCCGTGGAGAAAAATCCTCGTAGGCGGTTCCGACGATCACGGCGGTCAATTTGTCGCTTCCGCGTTTACAGAAACGCCTGCTGCCAATTCGGTGACACAATTTCTCGATTTTGTTCGCAACGGCGATTGCAGCGCGTGTGGCCAGGGCGGGACACCGCTAATCCTGTCACACGGGTTTTACAACACCGTCGGTTGTTTCATTCAGGATCGGTTCCACGAAAAACTTGGGCCCGGAGCGGCGCTGCTGGAGAAAATGTTCTCGCGCTTTATGGAGGGACGTGCCCCGACTGAATTCACCCTGAAGGAGAAAACGGACTTCATTCTGCAAGGTGTCTTGTCGGGAAAAATTTTTGAATTTGCCAAGCCAGCAAATGTATCGCTATGGAAAGAACTCTCCGGCTATTTCGCGCGGCCGGAGGTAAAGGAAAAACTGGCTGCCCGGTTGGACAAGGTCAGCGAACCGGAGCGGCGGACATTTCTGATGGCAAACATGGTCGCCGAGCAACTCGCGTTTCGCTTTTTCAATAAATTCGTTCAGCAACTCAGGGCGACGCCGTGATGCGCCGCCGCCGCAACGGCCGCATGCTGGTCGCCGCCACGGCCATCGCGATCTCGGTGCCGCTGCTGTACTTTGCCTTGGAGCGCCCGGCCGGCCAATGGCTGGCCTTTAGCGTGCTGTTCGGTTTTGGCTGCGTGATGATGTACGTCTACTACGCGACGGTCTACTCGACGATTCAGGACGTGATCGAACCCTCGCTGCGAGCCACGGCGATGGCGCTTTACTTCTGCGCGATGTATGCCTTTGGTGGGGCGATCGGCCCGCTGGTCATCGGCACCACCAGCGACTACTACGCGCATCAGAAGGCCGTCGCCGACGACGTCGACATGGACAGCCTGGAAAGTGTTGCCAAGCTTCCCTATCGGGGCCACGGCCTGCACAGCGCGATGTATCTGCTGCCGCTAGTGAACGTCCTGCTGGCCGGCGTGCTGTTTGCCGGAGCCAAGACGGTCGGCCGCGATTCAGAGAATCTGCAGCGCTGGATGCGCGAACATAGCGAGCGGATTGCCGGCGAGCGTGGCGCGAAAAGGTCGGCACCTAGCCGGCCGGCGCCCAGGGTGCGAATCTTCCCCTGGAGCTTGCTGCCTGCGCTCTGGTCGACGCGCCCGTTCGAAACCCGGCACACCGCGCAAATCGCTGCCCTGGCGGAGCCAACGCACTCGTGTGGGGGAGCCGTCGCTGGCCCAGCTAGCATGCTTGGCGCGGGCCTTGTCAGGCGCTATCATATGATCCGTGATTGATACGTCGGCTTCGCGGGCGGCATAGCCGACTGTCTTGCCGCCCGGCGTTTGCCGCCCTCCCCCGATTGCGCCCGCCTGAAAGAATCCCGCGACTACTTTGCCGTCGGGATGTGTTTGTCGAGAGTCGTCGTTGAGTTCCGACGCCCCAGGCGGCAACGCCCGCGGCAAACGAGCGCCAACACGGCCTGAGTGTGTTTCCACAACACCGTCGCCAGGAGACGCCGATGCCTGGGTTCGCGGCCGCTGTTATCCGTCGACTGTGGTACGCCGTTGCGCCGCTGCTATTCGGCTTGACGCTGTGTGTTTCGGTCGCGGTTGGCGCCGAGCCGTCGCTGCACGAGCGGATCGACGCGCTGGTGGACGGTGCCTGCCTGGGTCCCGTGGCCGAGCCGGCCGGGGACGCCGAATTCCTGCGACGCGCTTATCTCGACCTGAATGGAACGATTCCCGACGCGGCCACGGCGCGGGCGTTTCTCGACGATCCGTCGCCCGCCAAGCGCGAGGTGCTCGTCGACCGGCTACTCGCGCGGCCGCAATTCGCGCGGCACATGGCCAACACATTCGACGCGATGCTCATGGAGCGTCGCCGCCAGCGCAGTCTGCCCGGGCGCGAGTGGACGATTTCCGACGACGAGTGGCTCGAGTATCTGCGCCACAGCTTTGCGGACAACAAGCCGCTCAATCAACTGGCCCGCGAGATCCTCGCCGCCGACGGCGTCGAGTCGGCCCTGCGCCCGGCGGTCAAGTTTTATTTCGACCGCGACGGCGATCCCGATCTGTTGGCGCGACATCGGCCGGCTGTTTTTTGGCCGCGACTTGCAATGCGCCCAATGTCACGATCATCCCCTGGTGAGCGACTACCTGCAGGCCGACTACTACGGGCTCAAGGCCTGCCTGAACCGTGGCGTGCTGTTCGACGACGCGAAAGAGAAGAAGCTGTACTACGCCGAAAACGCCGACGGTGAAGTGACGTTCAAAAGTGTGTTCACCGGGGAGGGGCGCGATCACGTGCTGCCGAAGCTGCCGCAGGCCGCGCCGATGGATGAACCGGTGCTGGCCAAGGAGGAGGCTTACGTCGTCGCTCCGGCCAAGGATGTCCGCCCCATTCCGAAGTACAGCCGCCGCGCGCAACTGGCGGCCGCGGCCACCGACGGCACCAACGTCGCGTTCAATCGCAACCTGGCCAACCGGTTGTGGGCGATGATGATGGGCCGCGGCCTGGCCCATCCGCTCGACATGCAGCACAGCGCCAACCCGGCGACCGAGTCGCGGCTGCTGGCGATGCTGGCCGACGAGCTGGTGGCAGTCAAGTTTGACGTCAAGCAGCTATTGCGCGAGCTGGCCCTGACGCAAACCTATCAGCGGCGCAGCGAGATGCCCTCCCGCGAGAACTTGAAACTCGACGGCGCAACGGCCAGTTCGACGCTTGCCGCCTGGAAGGATGAAGCCGCCAAGAGCGAAACAGGGCTGACCAGCCTGCGCGAGGCAGCCACGCAAATGTCAATCGGGCTGGACGAGGCCTACGAGAAATTTTCGGCCGCGGCCACGGCGCGCGACGCGGCTGCCAAGGCCCACGAGGAAGCGAAAAAAGCCTCCGACGGGGTTTCGGCGGCGCTGGCGGCGGCCGTCAAGGAAGTGGCGCCGAAAGAGGAGATCCTCAAGGTCTTGGTCGAGGCCCGCGTGAAGGCCGACGCGGCGGTGGCCAAGTTGCCGGACGACAAAGTGCTGGCCGACGCGGCGGCCCAGTTCAAAACCCGGGCCGACGAAGTCGACACGCAATTGGCCGCGCTGCGCAAGGTCGTTGGCGAAAAGACGCCCCAAGTGCAGGCCGCGTCGCTCAAGCTGGCCGAGGCGGACAAAGTGCTGGCGGCCACCACGGCCGAGATGACCGTGGCCCGCGGCGCGCTCGACGCGGCGGAAGTGAAGGCCCGCGAGGCACGCCAAGAATTCCGCGCCGCCGAGGCGCGTCACGCCGAGCTGTCGGCGCGCATTGCCGACGGCCAGGCGATGCTCGACTACCTGGCGCTGGCCGACGCGGCTGCCACGTCGCGCGCCACCTCGCAAGCGGCCAATGACGACTACGCGGCCGTCACTTCGCAAACTGCCGCGACGGCCGACCAGATCGCGCAGGTCGAAACGTCCGGCCTGGCCGCGGCCGAAAAGGCCGCTTTGGACCGGGCCGCCGCGGACCATGCCTGGAGCGCGCTGGCCGAGCGCGCGACGGTCCGCTTCACGCTGGCTCCGCTCAAGTCCCTCTCGCCCGAGCAAATGGCCTGGGCCACCATGCAGGCGCTGGGCCTGGTCGATCAGCAGTGCGCCGCGCTGGCCGAGCAGGCCAAGAAAGACGCCGAGGCCAAGCCGGATCTTTCGCCCGACCAGCGCGCCGCCGAAGAAGCTCGCCTGCTCGAAGCGCGCATCGACGAAAAACTGCGCGGCAACGTCAAGCCGTTCGTGGCCCAGTTCGGCCAACAACCGGGCCAGGCGCCGAGTTTTCAATCCACGGTCAACCAGGCTCTGTTCCTGGCCAACGGCGGAGAACTGACCGGTTGGCTCAAGCCGGGCGGAAACAACCTGACCGAACGCTTGGCCAAGATCGAACAACCGGCCGAGTTGGCCGACGATTTGTACTTGACCGTGCTGACGCGGCGGCCCACCGCCGAAGAGCAAGCTCAGGTCGCCGCCTATTGTGCCGCGACCAAGGACGACCGCGCCGCGGCCGCGCGCGACATGGTCTGGGCGCTGGTGACGTCCGCGGAGTTTCGCTTCAATCACTAACACGCGCACGAACTGCACGACGCCACACATGAATCGATCGCCGGCCCGGCACTCGCGTGCCGGCTGACGAACCCAAGGGAGGACACGGCCATGAGATGCCATTACGCGTGCCAATCCGAGGAGCATCTGTTGGCGCGGCGCAAATTCCTGGGCACACTGGCCGGCGCGGCCGGCGCAGCGACGCTGGGCTTCCCTCGGCTCGTCCAGGCCGCCCTGCCCGAGTTGAACGCGAATCAAAAACACATCCTGATCGTCTACCTGGCGGGCGGACTGAGCCAATTGGAAAGCTGGGATCCCAAGCCGGGAACCGACACGGGCGGGCCATTCCGAGCGATTCCCACTTCGGTGCCCGGAACGCACATTTCCGAGCTGTTGCCCCACACGGCCAAGCAGATGCACCATCTGGCGGTCGTGCGCAGCGTCAACACGAAGGAAGACGATCACGGCAAGGGACATTACTGCATGACGACCGGACGGCGGCAAAGTCCGGTGGCCGAGTATCCGCACCTGGGCGCCGTGGTGGCGCGTGTGCTCGCGCCCGAGAACCTTCCCTTGCCCGGCCACATTCACATTGCTTCGCGCGGCGGAGGCGGCTCGAGCAGCGACGCCGCGTTTCTAGGCCCGAAGTACGCGAGCATCGTGTTGGGCAACGGCGAACCGCCGCAGAACACTTCGCTGCCCGCAGGGCTGACCGCGGGGGCCGACGACGCGCGGCACGCATTCCGCATGTCGGCAAACGATCATTTTGCCCGCCGCCGGCGCACGGCCGACAGCGACGCGTTCACCTCGTCGTTCGACCAGGCGCGGCAATTGATGGCCCGGCGCGAAGTGTTCGACGTCAGCCAAGAACCCGAGGCCGATCTGGAACGCTACGGCAAGCACGAGTTTGGCCGCCACTGCCTGCTGGCGCGGCGCTTGCTCGAACAGGGCGTGAGTTGCGTACAAGTGAATCACTCGAACTACGACACGCACTACGAGAATTTCGATTACCACATCGAGCAACTCGGCGAGTTCGATCAAACGTTTGCCACGCTGGTGGCCGACCTGTTCGATCGCGGGCTGGCGGAGAACACCCTGCTGGTCGTGATGGCCGAGTTTGGCCGCACGCCCAAGATCAACAAGCACTTTGGTCGCGATCACTGGGGCAAGGCGTGGAGCGTCGTGCTGGGCGGCTGTGGCATTCAGCCCGGCGGCGTCATCGGCAAGACCAACGACAACGGCACCGAGGTGACCGATCGCGAGGTGGATCACGGCCACTTGTTCCACACGTACCTGCGCGCGGTCGGCGTCGATCCGGCGTTCAAGTTCGATGCCGGCGGCCGTCCGATTCCGATTGCCGACCCAGCGGCCTCGGCCATCGAGGAGTTGCTGGCATGAGCGAACCACCGAAGATCGAGCCCGACAAGACCCACCAGCTGCGCGAATTCAAGCACGCCAGCCCGCTGTTGGCGTGCCGCTTCGATCCCAGCGGGCAGTACGTGTTCGCCTCGTCCGAGGACTTTTCGATCCAACGGTGGCACCTGGAAAGCGGCAGCGTCACGCCGCTGGCGGCTCATCAGAGCTGGGTCTGGAGCCTGGCGTTTCATCCCTCGGGCAGCACGCTGTATAGCGCCAGCTACGACGGCCACTTGATTGCCTGGGACGCGACGGCCGAAGTTCCAACCGTGCAGCGCACGATCGCGGCCCACGATGGTTGGGTCCGCGCGGTAACTGTCAGTCCCGACGGCGACCTGTTGGCCACCGCCGGCAACGACAACCTGGTGAAGCTGTGGAACACGAGTGACGGTGGGCACGTTCATTCGCTCATCGGGCATCCGCGCCACGTCTACAACGTCGTGTTCCACCCGACGCTGCCGCTGGTCGTGTCGGCCGATCTGAAGGGGACCGTGATCGTGTGGGACCTGGCCACGGGCGAAGAGCTGCGGCAACTCGATGCTTCGGCCCTGTGGAAATACGACGAAGGCTTTGGGGCCGACGTCGGCGGCATTCGGACCATGGCCTTCAGTGCCGATGGCAAGCACCTGGCCTGCGGCGGCATCAGCGAGGTGACGAACGCATTTGCCGGCATCGGCACGCCGCTGGTCGTGGTGTTCGATTTCGAAACGGGCGAGAAAGTTCAATCCCTAGTCACGACCAAAAAGTTCCGTGGCAAGGCGACCGGCGTGTTCTTTCACCGCCAGGGCTTCGTGCTCGGTTCGACCAGCGGCCACGACGGCGGACACCTGCTGTTCTGGAAGCTGGACGCGGCCAACGAGTTCTTCGATCTCAAGCTGCCCGACGTGGTCCGCGGTCTGGACCTGCACCGCGACGGCATGCGCCTGGCCACCAGCGAGCCCGACGGCTTCGTGCGCCTGTGGCAAATGACGGCCAAGGCCTCGTAGCACGGGCCCCCGCAGCGGCGATGAGCGAACCGCCGTGCCGTCGTCTAGCCGAGTGGCACGGCGTGTTGATCCACGTATTCGTCGAGCGAAGTGTCGGGCCCGATGTAGTGGAATTGCTCGGCAAAGGCCAATCCGTACTCCTTGCCGCGCCCGGCGGCCGCCGCGCGAAACCGCAGGTCAGCGTAGGCCCGGATGGCCGAGGCCGCGTCCCCCTCCAACTCGGGCAGCTTCAACTTGCGCTCGGCCAGTTGATCGCGGAACTCTCCGACCATGTGGCCTAGCATCGTTTTGTTGGCGCGGATGGCCGCCATCTTCACGTCGATCGTCGAAGTGATGTCGACGACTCGATTCACGAGCTGCGGACCGCGGGCGTAGTAGTACTTTTCGCTCACGGCGTGCGGCTGGAGCCCGGCGGCGAAATGCTCGGGAAAATCCAAGTGCCCGCCGGCCATCCAGCAGGCCGCCTCGACGCCCTGGGCCGTGACGTAGTGGTCGGGGTTCTCTTCGTAGTGGCCCCACGGATCGTAGCTGATGATGGTGTCGATCTTGAGCAAGCGAATCAGAAAGATCAGCCTTGCGCGCAGCTCGACGCGCGAGTCGTCGTCCATCCGATGATTGCGATATCCCAGGTCGAACACCCGCCGAATGCCCAGTGCCTTGGCCATCGCCTGGTTGTCGGCTTCGTTGGCCGCCACGGTCTGGCCCAGCGAGAGATCGTAAGAATCCTTTTCGTCGTTGCTGGTGCGGATCAAATAGCCGGTGTAGCCCTCGGCGATCAGTTTGGCGATGGTGCCCCCGGCCAGGATCGAGTGATCGTCGGAGTGCGGGGCGATGGTGGCCAACACTTTGCCGGCATGCGGCTTGCCTTGGGCCGCCCGCTCGATCGTCACTTCGGTCTGGGCCGTGACGTCCGCATCGGAGCGAGCCGCTTGAGCTGTGCCCGCCGGGGCGGCCGCCAGCGCCGCGGTGCCGGCCAGCGTATTCTCCAGGAATTTACGTCGTAGCATGATAGGTGGCCCTCGGAGGGAGCTGCTGGGTCCGTTCGATGCGGATGATTCTAGGCGCTTGGCCCTGCTCAGGGCATCCTCGTCGCCGTGGTGCCAAACGGGCCGCAGGCGCTCGGCGGGGCGGGGTCCGGCCGCGTGGGAGAGCCGGGAAATGCCCAATTTCGGCCGAAAAAGCGGGACTCGCGATCGGTGCCCACGGCGTGCGTATGGTAGAATTCCGTAGCGCCGGCGGTTCCTTGCTTTCCCACGCCGCCCGTCGCAGAGAACCATGAGGTTGCCATGAATTCAATGCACGTAACAAAGTTCGCGCTCCTGCTGGCCGCGATCGTTTCGCTGTCGCTCGCCCGAGGTGCCTGCGCGGCCGAGGGGCCGGCCGACGCCAAAGACAAAGTGGCGGTCGATGCCAAATCTGCCGACGCCCAGCCCGCCGCCGATGCCGACAAACCCGTCAACGCCGAAAAACAGCCGACGAAGGCGACCGCGAAGGATACAACGAGCGTTGACAAGTCGAAGTCCACTCAGGGCAAGGGTCCACAAAAAGGTCAGCGGTCGCTGATCGCTCCGCCGGGACTGATGTCGCAAGCGCCAACCGTTGCGCCCTACACGGCGCCTGGACTGGGCAAGCTAAACCTGAATCGCGCCACCATCGAACAGATCCAACGGCTGCCCGGCGTCGGTGTTGTCTGGGCGCTGCGCATTCTGGCCGGGCGTCCCTATCAGTCGATTGGCGACCTGGGGCGCACCGGCGTCCCGTTCACGACCGTCGACGCGTTGAGCCGCGAAGTCGAACTGGGGCCCTAGCGTCGGGTCGAAATTCTTCGGCAGCCGCTTGAACCGATGGCCCGTTTCCGCCCTGGAGTGTGGCTTGTGCACCACGCGGGCGAGTACAATGAAACGTCAGCGATCCGTCGATCCCACGCGCACGAGAGCCAGACCATGAACCAGAATGCTGCCAAAACCGACGTCAACTACGAGCGCCTGCCCGAGGGCATGGCGATGGACGAGACCGACATCAACCTGCGGTCGTACTTCAGCCGCAAGAGCGAAGAGAAGCTGGCCGAGTACAATCCCCGTTGGACCGACGACGAGGTGATTGCCTGGGACCAGGAGAACTTCAAGGACGACGGCACGCTGTTTCTGATCTGCAGCGAGCGCGACGTGGAGATCGAGGAATACCGCCGCGTGCTGGAAGAGCACATTCGCTTCCGCTTCGCGAACAAGAAGTAGAGACGGCCATGGGCTGTCTTCGACTCCTCGTCCTACGGCCTATCGCCTAGTACTGGCACCGCTCGCTGTGCACGTCGTACGTCGTGTGCCCCTTGATGGGCTCGCCCGCGTCGTGGCAGTCGAGACACGATTTTTCCACCGCCAGGGCCTGATGCTTCTTGCTCGAGCCGGCGTGCACGTCGTGACAGCTCAGGCAGGTCGTCGTCTCGCGCCCGTGGACGACCACGTCGCGAGCGTTGGCCAGCACGTGGCGATCGCCCGGGTTCAGCTCGGGATCGTCCGCCTGATTGAAGTCCACCTCGAAGTCCTTGAACAGGTTGTCGCCCGCGACGAAGTTGTTCGGATACGGCAGACCGCTCGACTTCGATTTGCCGCTGCGGATGTGGCACGAACCGCAGATCGAAACGACGACCGCGGGCGAGTCCTTGCGGTCCTTGGCCAGCGGCATTAGCTCGGGCTCGTTGGCATGTTCGACCGGGGCGTCGCCGTGGCAGGTGTAGCAGTCCAACGACACCGTGACAAAGGCATGCGTCTCGGGATTGACGGCGGTGGTGTGGCAGCCGGCGCACTCGACGGCGAACGCCTCGGTGTCCCAGTGGGGATTGTCAGTGCGCTCGATGTGCGCCCGGCGGCCGCGGCCGAACGTCGCGACCGGCGTGAGCAGGTCGGCCTTGCCATAGGCTTGCGAACGCTTGAGGAAGCGCTGCGCGCGGCCGTCGCCCAGGATCAACTGCACTTCATCCGCCAGGGCCTTGGTCGATGCCTCGGCCCGCAGCGCGGCAAGTGCCGGTTCGTCGGCGACCGGTTCGCGAATCGTGAGATTGTGGCGGTTCTTCTGCCAGGTGCCGCCGACCTGGTTGCGATGGCAGAACAGGCACTCGCCGCTCTCCATGTACTCCGGCAGGCCTTGGCCGACGTGGTCGGTTCCCCAGGCTGTCGGATCGAGTCGTTTGGCGGGTGCCGTCTCGGCGGCCAGCGCGCGGGGTGGCGCGGGAGCGAGCGACCATGTTGCCACGCAAAGGCCCAATGCCGCGCCGGCCAGCAGAACGCTGGGTGCCAACGCCAGCCAGCGATGCCAAGCGTGTTGCCACCTCACGAAGCCCATCTCCCCATCGCCGCTTGGGTCTACACCGTGGCGTCGTCGCGCACCCAGCCGTACGCGGCATTCTCGCTCGTGCCGCCCATGTCGAGGTACGCCGTCTTCAGCTTCGACAGTTCGTCCTTTGGAATATTCTTCCGTTTTTCGTCCGGATCGACGCCGTAGATCTTGGCGGCGTTGAGCCCGAAGATCTTGGCCTTGTCGTCCTTGGTCAGCTTGGTGTAGCCGAACTTGTCGCACAGCTCGTCGGAAATCTGGAACCGCTTGAAGGCGTCGATCACCCACTGCGGAGAGCCCCACCACAGGCAATCGGTGCCCCAGATCACGTGGTCGGCGCCGTAAGTCTTGATGTTCTTGCCGATCAGGTGCTGGCACATCACCGGGTGGGCGATCGCCAGCGTGCCAAACGACGAGCCGATCTCCGGATAGACGTTGTTGATCTGCGGGTTGCGCTCCTTGATGCCCATCAGCACGTTATGCCAGGCGAAGTCGCCCGTTTCCGGGTTCCACTCGTTCTCCTCCTCCCAGTTGGGCTCGTTCGGCCCGTGCTGCAGAGCCGAGTGATAAACGACGAACGTCAGATCGGGGTGGTCCAGCGCCGGCCGTTCGACGTCCTTCGGGTTGGCCAGGTGTCCCAGCGTGCGCGACTGGTAAGAGAAGCCCTTGTGCACGCTGAAGATCTTCAGTCCCAACTCCTTCGACTTTTCGTAGAAGGGATAGGTCATCTTCTCGTCGTCCATCTGGAAGCCGTTGCCGCTGCGGCCCGGATCGGTGTGGCAGTACCACTTCCAGGAGTCGATGCCGTACAGCTTGACTTCGCGTTCCATCTGCTCGAACAGGCGCGGTCTTGTCCTGGCTGTTGGTCTTCATGTCCCAATAGTGGTTCGGCGCACAATTGCCCTGGCACAAGGCGCGGACGCTGCCCGCCATGTCGTTGATGTCCTTCTTGCGCTGCGACATGAGCCAACTGGGCAACACTCCCCCGCGACGCTTGGGTCCTTCCAGCGGTTCGCCGTCGGCGCCGTATTGTTGTTCGCGCCCGGAACGCCCGAGATGACGAGCATGCCGGTCTCGCTGTCAAAGAACATCTCTTTGACGAAGTTGGGATACGAATAGGCCTCGGGGTCCTCCTTGAGGTTGAAGCCCATGTTCTTGACGAATTCCATGTTGCGAAAACCAATGGCGATGCCATTGGTAAAGTGCGACTGGACGTCGATGATGAAGTATTCGCTCTTGGGATACTTGTCCTCGTAGGCGCCGGGCTCGGTGGTCTCGATCTCATCGACAGCCCAGCAACTGTGCGGGCCATAGACCATGTTTTGAGCCAAAAAGCAGGTGGCCATGCCCATGCTGCTGGCCATGAACGCGCGGCGGTCCAGGCCCAGCTTCTTCGACTTCTCCTCGGCCATCGTGCCGATCAGGTATTCGACCTGTTTCTGTTTCTTGTTTTGCGGCCGAGGGATGAACTCCTCGTTGGAAACGACTTGGGTCGGCATGGCCGTGTCGACGCCCTTTTTCCGATCACGCGCCCATTTTGGGATCCACATGGGAGTTCGCTCCTGAATGCAAAATCGCGGCGAAGATGAAAGCTGTTGGACGGAAACGGTCACGCGTCGCGAATCCCGCCTGGAGGGGTCCGCCCGGGCCCGGCAACGGTCGATCTACTAGAACGCTTCGTGCCTGTTCGCTGTTCGCTTGCGGCGACCAAGCGGTTTTGGGGGCGGACCGCGCGTCGCAAAAGAAAAGGCCGCCGCAAGCCCCGTGGCAGTGCCTCGGCTGGCCCGGCATACGTGGACATTATAGGCTCGTCGCAAACGCCCTGTAAACGATTTTCTGTCGAATCGGCTGGACGGGCGCGGGCCTCGGCACCTGCCCCTCTTTTGGAACCGTCAATCGGCACCGCCGCGATAGTCGATGGAACGCCGTGGTCAGCCACGTACGGCCGCCACAGCACAGCTCGCCCGATCACTAGCTGGGCGTACCAGGCCCCTCATCCGCTGGTGCGGGCCGGGCGGGTGGTCGTGCCGCTGGGGGCTGCGCCTGGAGGCGCGGCGCCACCGGCCGGCGGCTGTGCCGACTGTTGTTTCTCGAATTCCTTGGCGGCCTCGACCGCCGCGGCGGGCAGCGGCGGCGCTTCGGGCCATTGGGCTGCGAATACCGCGCGCACCTTCTGGGCCCCCATGTCCGCCGGGGCCCCATTCAGGCCCAGGTCCAACTCTGCGCACCGCGTGCTTCGGATAGCCCAGATAGCCGAAGTGAAAACCCAGCAAAAAGTGCAGCGCCGGCGAGTCGGGCTGCTTGTCGCGCGCCGTCTCCAACGCCTTCAACTCGTCGGTATAGTCCTGGATGTTGCCGTACAGTTGCGAGTAGTTGCTGATCACGATGCCCCATTTGTCCTCGGGCAGCATCTGCATGGCGGCTTGCGTGGCACCGGCTGCCTCGTCGTATTTGCCCATCGCAAACAACGCCTGACCCAGCAGCATCACCAGCCCGCCGTTCTGTGGATCGTCAACCAGTGCGTGTTGCCAGTCGCGGGCCGCGGCC
Source organism: uncultured Planctomycetaceae bacterium (assembly GCA_963791755.1). GTDB lineage: Bacteria > Planctomycetota > Planctomycetia > Pirellulales > PALSA-1355 > PALSA-1355. The sequence goes on along the minus strand of CAWBTK010000009.1, from coordinate 24,268 downwards.
TCGTATCGGCCGGCTTTGAAATCGACCTCACCCTGGTCGGCGAAATCTGCGGCTGCCATTTGGTCGGGCTGCGCCTGCGCGGCTGCGCTGGTTGGGCGGCCGTGTAGGTCGTCGCGTAGTTGTTGGCATAGTACGGATAGCCGTATCCGTAGCCATACAGGTTCGACGCGTAGAGCGGATAGCCGTATCCGTAGCCCCAACCATAGTACGGCCAACCCCAGCCTCCCCACAGGCCCGCGCTACCGAATCCGAACCAGGGCCAAACGTAGATGCCGGAGCCGCCCCGCTGGTAGTTCCAGTTCCCCCGGTTCCAATTCCCTTGGTTCCAGTTTCCGTTGTTCCCGTTGGCCCAGTTGCCTTGGTTGCCGCTGCCGCCGGGACGATTCCCCGCGCCGCCGGTCGGATGGCGGTTAATGGATGCGGGCGAATTTACGAATGCTTTGTTCCAGTTGCCGTTGTTGTGGGTCCAGTGTTTGGAATCCGTGCTGTTGATGTTCTGGCTGCGAATGAACGAGTTGCCCTGGTTAAGCGAGCCAGACGATAGGCCGCCGGTGCGATTTACCTGGTACTGCCGAGTGCCGCCGCTCGTTGCCGGGGTGTTGATCGATGGGTTGAAGCCCTTCGTGGATTGATTGGGAAAATTGTTCTTCATGAAAGTCGCGCGGTTCGAGCCGGCGCCGCCGGCGCCGATGGCCGAGCCGGAGTACGAGCGGATCGCGTTCGCTCCGCCACTCGACGAGATGCCGCTTCCGCCAGACAGTCCGCGTCCCCCTCCCGATGAGAACGAACGCACTGCCGGCGCGCTGCCCCCGGACGAGATGGTCGGCCCACGGAAGGAGCCGCCGCCCGTCGTGCCGCCCATGTGCATTCCCCCGCCGCTGTGCATCGCACCGCCGCCGAATCCACCACCGCCGAATCCGCCTCCGCCACCTCCCCCGCCGTGACCGCCATGTGCAGACGCCGCGCGGACCGGCAGCAGGGCCATTGCCACAAAGACCAGCCAGAAGCCAATGGTCGCGCGCATGGGAATCTTCCTTTCGTGAAAACCGCAACACGTCTCTCCAAGTAATAATACCCGTTTCGGGTTCCACGGATCGAAAAATACCAATCAGAATTGGTCTCGGTGGCGACTTGGCGCCGCACGAAGCCGCGACAAGACCTCGTCCACACACAACCGGCGCGGATACGAACAATTCGGATCCGCGGGCCCGGGGGCATGCCACTGGAGAGTTAGGCGGTCGCTGCCGACTCGGGCGTGCGTCGCTCTCGCGACGAGCGCCCGTCAATCGGATTGATCGAGGCTCGCCGTCGGGGTTTTGCGGCCTGATATCATGAACCGGGCGTCGTTTGTATCCGCGTTGACTCGTTTTTTGGGTCGTCCTAGAATTGCAAGGCTCCGCTTGCAATTCTTTACGCGGCAAGCCCTTGAGCTTTCAACCGGAGTCGTCCCGTTGACGTACGATTCGGCCGCCCAGCCTTCGTTCAAATTCGTTCGCGCGCTGGCCGCCTGGGCACTGCCTTGGCTCTGCTCGACGACTTTGCACGCGCTGCTGCTGCTGGTGCTGGCGCTGACCTATGGCTGGGTCGCCGATCGCGGCGCCAATTCGGGTTCGAGTTTGCTGGCCGGCTTGGAAGCATCGTTCACTGCCGGGCAGTCGCCCGAGGATGCGGCCGCGCTCAACGCAGTTGAGTTCGAATCGACGGACTCCTCTCGCTACTATGAGGATGAAGTTCAGCCGGCGATTCGCGAGGCTCCCCGCGCGCACCAAGGGGGTGGTGCCGGCGACGCCTCGGCCGTATCGGCGCTGTTGAACGAAAAGCCGGCGCTGGAATTGGCCGGCGTGCTGCCGGCATCGGGTGCCGGACTCGGCTCAGGGGGCCTCGCGGGAACCGATGTCGGGTCCGGCCAGGGGCTGACTGCCGAGCCGCAGGGTTCGAACCGCTTGCGCGGCGGCCCGCGCGGACTTCGGTGTTCGGCGCCGTTGCTGAAGGCCACAAGTTCGTCTACGTGTTCGATCGCTCGGGTAGCATGGACGGCCACGGCGGCGCTCCGCTCGCCGCGGCCAAGGCCGAACTGATCGGCAGCCTCGCAGCATCTGGGACAAACGCACCAGTTTCAGATCATCTTCTACAACGACAAGCCGCGCGTGTTCAATCCCAGCGGCGTGCTGGGCCGGCTCGTGTTCGGCACCGATCAGAACAAGTACCTGGCCCGCAAGTTCGTCGGCAGCATCACGGCCGACGGCGCGACGCGACACGAAGAGGCCCTGGAGATGGCGATGCGACTGGCGCCCGACGTGATCTTTTTCCTGACCGATGCAGATCAGCCGCAGCTATCGGCCAAGCAGCTCGCGCACATCGCCCAGCGTAACCGGGGCACGTTGATCAACGCCATCGAGTTCGGCTACGGCTCGCAATCCGACGGCGACAATTTCCTGGTCCGCTTGGCGCGACAGAACGGCGGTCAGCACGTCTATGTCGATGTGTCGCAGTTGCCGACGCCGCGCCGCTAGCGTGTGTTCGCGAATGGGCTGAACGGTCGCGGCTTGCCACGGTCCATTGTGCAGATTCCGGCGGTCTCTGTTTTCTTCTTGAATCATCATGGAATCTCGCCTGCCGTTGCACCTGCGCGCCATGCAAACCGGTTGCCGGCTTGCCCTCACGGTGGCTTGCGCGGCGCTGTCATCGGCCGCCTTGCCGGCAGGCGAGCAAGACGTGGTCACGCTACGGGCCGCGCCGGGCGGCGGTGCGCCGCGGAGTATCTCGGGCCAGATCGTCGACTACACGGGCCGCGAGCTGCGCATCCGCCTGGCGACCGGCCGCGAGCGTTCGATTCCACCGGCCGACATCGAGCGGATCGAAACCGAGCGCTGCGCCGAACAGTCGGCCGCCGACCAATTGTTCGCCGACGGCGACTTTCGCCTCGCCGAGGCGAAGTATCGCGCCGCGATCGAGACCGATCGTGAAGTGCGCCCTGGGTCCGTCGCCAAATCCTCGCGCAGCTCGTTCGCTGCTACCAGAACACGGGACAGTGGGAGCAGGCCGGCGAAATCTTTTTGACTCTGGTGGAGCGCGACCCCGACACACCCTATTTCGATTGCATTCCGCTGGCGTGGGTGGCGGCGCAACCGTCGCCGGCCCTCGCGACCAAGGCCCGCGCGTGGCTGACCGACGTTGACCACACGGCGGCGGCGCTGCTGGGTGCCAGCCATCTGCTCTCGGGCCCAAGCCGTGCCGCGGCAGCCGACATGCTGCGGCAGTTGACGCACGACGCCAGCCCGAGGATCGCCTGGCTGGCGCAGACGCAATTGTGCGCAGGCGCAGGCGCCGCGGGCGACACTCGACGACCTGGCTCGTTGGGCGCGCTACGTTGACCAGGGGGACGAAATGCTCCGCGCCGGGCCGTACTATGTGTTAGGCTCGACGTTGGCGGCGCACGACCCACGGGCGGCGGCCGTCGCGCTTTTGGAAATACCGATCATGTATCCGCATCACTCGCGCTGGCGCCCGCCGCGCTCCTCGAGGCCGGCGCGTGCCTGGAAAAGTCGGGCCGCGGGTGGGAGGCGGCCGGGTTGTATCGTGAACTACTCGACGACTACCAAGAGGCGTCCGAGGCCGGCGAGGCGCAGCGACGGCTCGCGCGCTTGGCCGGCACGTCTCGCGATTGAATTTGTCGAGGGAGTTGGCCGCCTCGCCCGAGACTTCTTGGGGCGCATTGAAGTGAGATTCGCACGCACCCGACGAATCGCGACCGTTGCCGCGCTGGTGCATGCGATGCTGACGGCTGGCGGCTCACTAGCGACGGCCCAATCGCACGACGAGCTGTTTCTCGACGGCTTGCGAGAGCGCGGCCTGTTCGACCTGGCCGAGAAATACTGTACCGATCATCTGGCCGACGCGCAGCTTTCGGCCGACCGCCGGGCGACCCTGTCGATCGAGCTGTCGCGCACCTGCGCGGAACATGCCGCCCAGGCAGCCCCCGACGAGCGGGCCGCACTGTGGCGGCGGGCGCGGCAGGTGCCCGACGAATTCGCGGCCCGTAATCCGCGCGACCCGCGGCTGCCGCTGGTGCGCATGCAGGAGGCGCTGGCGACACTGGCCGAGGGCGAGCTAGTCCGCGAAGATGCCGAACTGGGCGTCGGCGCGGCCGACCGATTCGACGCGCCGCGCGACACGCTCCGCACCGCCATTGCCGAGCTGCGCAAACTCGACGAAGCAATCGCGGCCGAACTTCGCGAGCGTGGGCGACCGGCGCGGAATGGCGGCGAGGGCCAACTCTCGATCGCCGAGCTGTCGTCGCTCGACTTGCACGTCCGGAACCAACTGGCTCGCGGTTTGAGAAATCAGGCGCTTTGCTATCCGGCGGCCAGCGCCGACCGCATCAACTCGCTGGGCCAGGCGCTCGAGCTGCTGGCCGCTCTTACGCAACACGAAATGACGCCCCAATTGGCGTGGACCGTTCGCTTGGACGAGATCGTGTGTCAGCGGCTGCTGGGCAACTTCAACGAGGCCGCGCACAAGCTGGCCGACGCCGAGAAAGCAAAACCGCCGGCTTCGTTTGCCCCCAGATTGCGTGCCGAGCGGATCCGCCTGGCACTTGCACAGGGACGAGCTGACGAGGCACTCTCTGAAGCTGGGCCGAGCGGCGTCCACCGTGGTGCCGGCTGGGCTGACGCCAATCTCGCGCAATTGGAAGCCTATCTGGCCGGTTGGCACAGTGCGCTTGGCCAACGCGATGCGGCCGCGGCGCGGCGTTGGGAGGAGGCTTCGGTCGATCAGGCCCGTGCCATCGGCCAGATGCGCGGCCCCGCGGCGGCGCACCGCGCCGAAACGCTCCTGGCGCGATCGATTGCCGACGCGCCAGGCCCCAAGAGTCCGCAGGCGATGATATTGGCCGCTCAAAGTCTTTACCGTGCAGGCCGGTTGGACGAAGCGCTGGCGGCCTACGACCTGGCAGCCCAGCGCACGCGGCCACCGCCGACAAGAACGCGATTTTCGACAGTCGCTATGCGGCCGGCGCCCTGGAATACGAGCGTCGCAACTATTCCGCGGCGCTGGCGCGGCTCGGCAAGCTGGCCGACGAGATGCCCCAGCACGACCGCGCCGCCGATGCGCACCTGCTGGCCATCCACAGCGCGGCGCAAGTCGCCGCCGAACACGATCCCCCGCAGCTCGACGAATATGAGCGGCTGCTGCGCAAGCACGTCGAAACCTGGTCGTCGGGTCCGACGACTTCGCAGGCGTGGTGGTGGCTGGGCCGGCTGGCCGAACACAAACGCGCCTGGCAGGAAGCGATTCGAGCCTTCAAGAACGTCAAGCCGGACTATCCGCAGTACGACCAGGCGGTGGCGGCCTTGGGGCGTTCGTACGAAGCGGCCCTGGATGAACTTCGCGGCCGCGGCAATCGCAACGAGCTGTTTGCCCAGGACGCGGTCGACGATTTGCAGCGCGTGTTCGCCCGGGGCGGCAAGCCAGTGCGCGCCGACTGACGCCACGCGCACGGCCGCGCTCGGCGCGGCGAGCATCTCATTGAAGGAGATCCCCGGCGGTGCGGGCAAGGCGCGGCAGATGCTCACGACGGCCCTAGAGAACGATCGCGCCGCGCCGCGAGTGGCAACGACAAGCCCGCTTGCTGCTGGTGCCGGCGTTGGCGGCCGATGGCCAGGTCGCCCAGGCCGAAGCACTGCTTGCGCAAATCCCAATTGGCACGGCAAGCGAGGTGGTGGCGATGGTCGAACTGCTCGCGGCCGTCAAACAGCGCGTCGCCTCCGACGACCGGCGTGCCGTCGCTCGGATCGAAGCGACCTTGATTGCCGACGCCCTGGCCAAGCAGGGCGATCTCGACGAGGACACCCTCAAAACGCTCGTGCGGCATCAGGCCCAGACGCTCGTCGAGCTAGGCCAACGCGCCGAAGCGGAGGCCGCGCTCGGTGGGCTCGCGAAAAAGTATCCGCGCGACGGCGAGGTGCAGGAGGAATTCGCCGTCCTGTTGACCTCGGGCACCGACCGCGTGAGCCGCGAGTCCGCCATGACCAAATGGCGCGACGTGGCCCAGCATTGCAGGCCCGGTTCCGACCGCTGGTTTCGCGCGCACCTGGCGGTGGCGCGGCTGCAGCTCGAGTTGGGCCGGCCAGCCGACGCGATCGCCACGATCAAGCTGGTTGCTGCGGCGCAGCCGGAACTTGGGGGCGTCGAGATGAAGGCCCGTTTTCAACAATTGCTGGCCGAGTGCAATCGTGCCCCGGTTCGCAGTCCCCAGGCAAAAGAATGAGCGGCCAAGCGCTCGTGCGCCTGGCCGCTCGCGGGGTGGGGGAGATCGTTGTCGCCGGCGGTCTCGTTACCAGGGACCGCGGACGTAGTAGGTTCCAAATTGCTTGGTGTCGCTGGGCCAGTTCGCCCCGGGCAGGAAACCGTAGGGCGTCCAGAAGCCGTTGGGCCAGGGACGCTGGAACTGGTGGTCGTTGCGCGTCATTCGTGACGAAACCGAGCCCCAGGCGTAGTCGGTGTGCAGTTCCGCCGTTGGAGGAATCACCAGCGCCAAAGGCGCGCCGTATTGCACGTTGTAGTAGCGCCCGTGCCAGGGCCGCAGGGTGGCGCGCCAGCGGGCATTGTGTCCGTGGTGCGTTTCGTCGAACGCCCGCACGTTGGCGGCCGCCGATAAAATCGTCAGGACGACGGCCGCGGTTGCCAGAATTCGCAGTTTCATTCGGTTAGGTCCTTGCTTCAAACACAGGCGCGCCGGCCGGCCAAGCGGGGGAACCGACCACGGCGGCCAAACGAGGCGGGAAACGCGGGGGATCGAAGGCAGGTGACGCTAGAACGGGAAGATTCCGGCGTGGTATCGCACGCACGACTCGGTGTAGCCGCCGCCGCGATAGTACTTGTGGTACTTGCGGCAGTGCTTGTAAAGAAATTCGTGCGGAGCCAAGGGCGGGTAAGTGATCCAGGTGTGCCCGACGTACGCCGGGCTGGGACGCGGCGAGACGTACATCTGCGCCGGAATGCCACCGCCGTTGGGCGCGGGGCCGACGTAGTAGTTGTTGAAGATGTCTGGGTGAGCGGCCTCGGCTTGCGAGGCGGCGAGCAGGCTGGTTACCAGGCCCAGGGCCGAGGCAGCAAGCATCACGCGCATCGTGCGGACCATGCCGTAGTTCCTCCGAGCGGATGGAAATGACGTGGAAGCAGGTGCACTCGGTGGGCGGCAGCCGGAAGAGATGATGGCTAGTCGTGCCGAGGGCGAGATGGGGTCTTGGCTGGTTGTCGCTGTCGGGCTCGGCCGTGGTTGAGGGCCCCGTCCGCTCCCAGAAACAATTTCGACCGGCGGCGGTCGTAGGGGTCAATCTTTGTGTGCCGAATGTGGGAATTACGCCTGTTTTGCCGCCAATTCAGGCCAATCGCGGCTGTCCCGGCGGCCTATAATCGTTATACTCGGCACAATCGGAATCTTCTGGTGCGCGCCTGCACGGATGCACCAGGCTGCTCGACGTCCAGCCGCTCCCAAGCTTCCTCGGAATCGGCAAACTCCACCAGGTTTTACCAAACTAATCGACGTATGCCCTCCCGACTCACGAGAAACGGCAAGGCGGCCAAGCATCCTGATTCGGCGATCCCGCACGACGAAGCGGACGACGACAGCCCGCCGCCGACCAACGGTCATTCGCGGGGCTCGCCGCCGCCGAGCGACGGCCCAATCGATGGCCGCCAGCCAGCGCGATATCTCGGTCAGCGAGTTCTTTGCCAAGAATCGCCATCTGCTGGGCTTCGACAATCCCCGCAAGGCCCTGCTGACCACCATCAAGGAGGCCGTCGACAACTCGCTCGATGCCTGCGAAGAGGCGGGCATCGTGCCCGAAATCTGGATCCACGTCGAGCAGTCCGGCCCGAACCGCTACAAGGTCGGCGTGCAGGACAACGGCCCGGGCATTCTCAAAAAGCAAATCCCGCTGATCTTCGGCAAGCTGCTGTACGGCTCGAAGTTTCATCGCCTGCGGATGAGTCGCGGTCAGCAAGGCATCGGCATCAGCGCGGCCGGCATGTACGGCGTGCTGACCACCGGCAAGCCGGTGAAGATCGTCTCCAAGATCTCGCCCCGCAAGCCGGCCCACTACTACGAAATCAAGATCGACACCAAACGCAACCTGCCCGAGATCCTCAACGGCCGGGGCGATGGCGAGGACATTCCGCCGGGCGACAACGGCACCAAATACATTCAGAAGCACGGCATCGAGTGGATCGAGCTCGACCACGGCACGCGCGTCACGATTGAGCTGGAAGGCAAGTTCGTGCGCGGGCGCGGCAGCGTCGACGAATACCTCGAGCAAACCGCGATCGCCAACCCGCACGTTACGATTCACTACATCGATCCGGAAAGCGGTCCAGCGCTGCAAAAACGGCGCCGAGGGCCCCGCGACGAGCAACGAGCGCGTGTGGGCCCGCTCGACCGATCAGATTCCCCGCGAGCCCAAGGAAATCAAGCCGCATCCCTACGGCATCGAGCTGGGCATGCTGGTCACCATGCTGCAGGACGCCAAGGCGACCACCCTCTCGCAGTTTCTGACCAGCTCGTTCAGCCGCGTCAGCTCGGGCGTGGCCAGCCGCATCTGCCAGACGGCCGGGCTCAGCCCGCGCGCAGCACCACCAAGATCGGCCGCAACGAAGCGGACAAGCTGTACCACGCGATCATGGAGACGAAGATCGGCAATCCCTCGACCGACTGCATCTCACCGATCGGCGAAGAACTGCTGCTCAAGGGACTGCATCACGTCGTGCCCGGTGAGTTCTACGTCGCCAGCACGCGTCCGCCGGCCGTCTATCGTGGCAATCCGTTTCAGATCGAGGTGGCCCTGGCCTACGGCGGCATGTCGACGGCCAACCGGGTCCCACTGGACGTGCTCAAAGAGCTGCTGTCCGAAAGCGACGCCCGCACACTCCGCCAGTTCTTGACCAGCACGTTTTATGGGCTGGGCAGCGACGCGGCCGACCAGATCATCAAGGAGGCCGACCTCGGTCCGCGCAACTCGCCGGGCAAGCTCAAGCCCGCGGAAACCGCCCGGCTGCACGAGGCGATGAAGAGCGTCAATCTCGAAGCCGGCCAGACGATGACGGTGCTGCGGTATGCCAACCGCGTGCCCTTGCAGTTCCAGCACGCGGCCTGCGCCGTCACGCAAATGGTGATGGGCACCAACTGGCGCTCCTACGGCCTGACGCAGTCGCGCGGCCAACTGCCCAGCGGGCCGGTGACCATCATGGTGCACATGGCCAGCGTGTGGGTGCCCTTCACCAGCGAATCGAAAGAGGCGATCGCCAGCTATCCCGAAATCCAAAAAGAGCTGCGGCTGGCGCTGCAATCGGTCGGGCGGAAGCTGTCGATGTACATGCGGCGGCGGCTCAAGGTCAAGCAGGAGGGCGAGCGGCGCAACGTGTTCTTGCGCTACCTCGGCGAGGTGGCCGGCGCCGTCAGCGAAATCAACCAGGCCGACCGCAAAAAGCTGTACGACCAGTTGCTGCTGGTGGCCAAGAAGAAGACGGCCCAGGCCGACGTGAAGCTGGACGAGCGCGGCAAGGTGATCGAAGAGGCCGAGGCCGAATTGGAATCCGACCCCTCGGTGTTGATCGTCGAGCAAGCAAACGAGATTGGCATTCGCACGCCGGGAACGAACAATGGCGAAAAAGACTCGTAAACCGGCCGCGGCCAAGCCCGCAGGCGGCGCGGCCGCCAAGGCCAAGCTGAACGAACGCGACCGCAAGACGCTCAAGGATATCGTCGGGCTGGCCGACGGCATCGTCGTCGACGCCCAGAAGAAGCGCGACCCGTATCTCGATATCCCCGCGCGCACGCTGTCGAACATCAAATACAGCAAGACCAAGCGCATCCTGGAAATGGGCAACTCGCGCAATCGCCGCCAGTTGTTCAACCTCTCGCAGGCCAAGGCCTACATGCAGTCGCTGCTGGTCGCCAGCGGCAGCAAGCGGCTGATCGACCAAGGCAAGACGACCAGCCTCCGCGGTCTGTACTACATGCTCAAGCACTCGATCGAGGGCACCAAGGAAGAAACGTTCGACGACCAGTCGCAGAGTGACACGATCATCGAGGACATGGAGGTGACGCTCAACTCGATGCGCGAAGAGCTGCACCTTTATGCCAGGAGTGAAGGCTCGATGGTCGGTACGATCGTGCTGACCGACTCGGGCGACGAAATCGATTGTGCCCGGATGGGCTCGGGCGGATACACCATCCCCTCGATCGTCGAGCCCGAGGTCATGCGGTTCGAAAAGTGCGACGCCAAGTTCGTCCTGCACGTCGAAAAACACGCCGTCTGGAGCCGTTTCAACGAAGACAAGTTCTGGAAGACGCACAAGTGCATCCTCACGCACGGCGGCGGCCAACCTCCGCGCGGCGTCCGCCGGCTGTTGTACCGCTTTCACCACGAGCTGGGCCTGCCCGTCTATTGCCTGTTGGACAACGACCCCTGGGGGTACTACATCTACAGTGTGATCAAGCAGGGCTCGATCAACCTGGCCTACGAGTCGAAGCGAATGGCCATTCCCGACGCCAAGTTCCTGGGCCTGCGCAGCCGCGACTTCGAGCGGTGCGGCCTCTCGCCCAGCGTACAGATCAATCTCAACGAGCAGGACATCAAGCGAGCCAGGCAAATCGCCAGCTATCCCTGGTTCGCCCACAAGAAGCCCTGGCAGAAGGAAATCGAGCTGATGCTCAAGAACGGCTTCAAACTGGAAGTTGAATCACTGATTAACAAGGACATCAGCTACGTGACCGAGGAGTACACGCCCGCCCGGCTGCGCGAAGGGGACTGGCTGGACTACGCGCCCACCAGCAGGCGGCTGCTTGCGGTCAATACGCGATCACCACGCCGTTGCACTCTTCGATCTTCGCGCCGTGCTCGCGCAAATGCTGCATGAATCGACCGACGTCGACGCTCTGCCGCTCCATTTCGTGAGTGGTGATGACGAGTGACCGGGCGAGGTCAAACGATTGCGGATTGCGCATTCGCGCCAGCGCATCGTGAAACATCACGAAGTGGTCGTTCGGCGGCTCGAACATCGTGCTGGCCGGATCGACTAGCAGCAACAACGTGTCGTAGTCTTTTAGCTCGGCTAGCGCATGCCGCACGCAGTCCTGCGCTTTCCTCGCTGTGTAAGAGCATCGCCTCCCGCGCGGTTGCGCTGCAATTCGGACAAGCTGGTTGTCGCGCTGATCAGCAGCGCCAAGCCGATGACTCCGATCGTCAGCCGTCGCGACATGGCAGACCAGGCGTCGAATGAAATCGTGCCCACCGCCAGCACGTACGAAGCGGCCACCGTGGGCATGAAGTACCAGCCGTAGCCAAGTCCCCGATAACCGATCGCCAGAAGTCCCAGGCCAAAGCTCAGCACGATCGCGGCCAGCACCAGGTACTGCCGCGACTTGAGCAGGGCGAACGCGAGCGCGATCGGCAGCAAGACGCTGCCCCACCAGTAGGCGATGCTGCCCGTCGAGGGCAGGTCCCATTCGCGTCGGTTGCCCACGGTGCAATTCCACGTCACGCGCCAAAGGTTGGCCCAGGTCAACTCGGCCGTTGACGGCACGCCTTGCGCGTTTTCATACGCCAGCGAAAAATTCATCAAGACGAAGGGATTGGTCGCTACGTAGCCCGCGACGAGCGCCAGTGCCGAACAACAGGCCGCGCGGATGGTGAGCCGTTGGTTGGCAACAGCCAGCAGGATGAACCCGCCGAGCGCAGGCAGATTCGAGAGCCGCAGACCTATCGCGGCGCCCAGGAAGAAGAGGGCCGCGATTTGAGATTGGCGGCAAAGCAAAGCGCCCGCCACGACGGCGCACGAGATGGCAAAGAAGTCGGGAGACATCCACTTTCCGTCCCACCACACCAGCGGCAGCACCAGCAGCCCAAACATGAGCTGCTGGTTCACGGCGGGCCTGGCCTTCGCAATGGCAAAGGCAATCGCGGTCAACAGCGCCGCCAGCGAGGCCAACCGGCCGGCGAAGATCGCGGCATAGACCGCCGTGTCGCCGGGCGTCAACATCGGAAACGGCCCGCTCGGGCGATTGGTGTGCAGATAGAGGCGTGGATGGAACTCGTGGTCCAAGAGATTCACCAGCATCCACCACGAGCTGCCATACCCGTCGTGGTTCGGCGGCAGAGCGCCGCCTCCCTGTTCGTTCCAGCCGCGGATGAAATTGAGAAAGTGCAGCTCGTCTGGAAACACCGCGAACGAGAAGCAACGGCGGATCAGACACAAGGCGAGCAGCAATGCCGCGCCGACCAGCACGATCGAAGCCCAACGGCGCGGTGCCGTGGCTCGCACTCTTGCGACGAGGAAACGAGCGAGACCAACCGGCTGGTCGGGCAACGCGCCGGTTTCGAAAGAATGATCCGCCATTTCGCTGGCTGACGCGTTCATGTCGCGCACTCAACGCCTGGCAGACGACGCCACTTCTTTGGGGGATTGATCCTCTCATCTTGGGGGTGACGAATTCTCACCGCTGTGCGACATCGACGCAATAGCAGTGCACCTCCGACGTGGTCGCCCGCGCGATCGTGTGCGCGCCGCACGAACGTGGGCAAACCTGACGTAGAAGTCGCAACTGCGGCAGCAGCGCGCCCCAGGCCTGCGGAATTGCCAGCCGGCGCCTTTACTTCACGGCTTGCGAAAGTTGGCCGTATAGCGCCACCAATTGCCGGTCACGTTTTCCGGCTCGAAGCCGGCGGCGCGGCGTGAGTGAGTCCAGCGTGGCCCGCGATTGAAAGTGCGGGTCCCCCTTGATCTCGGTGATCGACAGCCGCCCGCCGGGCCGTAACACCGCGAAGCAGTTGGCCAGCGCCGCCGCGCGATCTGGAATCTCGCCCAGCACGGTGCACAGGTACACCAGATCGGCGCACTGGTCGGGCAGCACGCGGTTGGTCGCGTCGGCATGGATCAACTCCAGGTTGCCGGGGTCGTCGCGCAGCAGCTTGCGGCCAGCTTGTCGAGCATGCCTTGCTGCAGCTCGACTCCGATGGCCCGGCCGCCGGGCAGCACGCGCCGCGCGGCCGGCAGCAGCAATCGGCCCGGCCCGGGGCCAATCTCGACCACCGTCATTCCCGGCTCGAGGCCCATCCGCTCCAACGTGACGCTCGTGCCCGCAACGACGTCGACGATCGGTCCGTCGACAGCCCATGAAAAGAGGCTCGGGCACGGCAGCGACCAGCGACGGCTGGCAAAGCGCCAGGCAAATTGCACGATCAGCAGAACCGCGACCAGGCCGGCGAGAGACCACAGGACGTACGGCACGATGGCACCCGTTGCACGCGGAAGTCACCACGGATTGTTCGGCCGGCGACGCGCAATCTTGGCGGGCGCTACTGGCTTCAGCACGATCTTGCCGGCCAGCGTGCCGGCGTGGCCGATCGTGTTTTCTTCTTGCAGCCGGTGCGCGGCGGCGGCTTCGGAGAGCGGCAGCACGCGGTCGATGTTGGCTTTGAGTTTCCCTTCGACCAGCCAGCGATTGATATCCGTCGGCCGCGGCCCGTTGCTCGGTCGGCCGTGGCATTGAACATGGCAAAGCCATAGAGCGAGCATCCTTTGACGTAGAACGGCCCGACGGGAAACGGCGGCCGCGCGTCGCGCCCTGCCATCACGACCATCCGTCCCCGGGCCGCCAGCAAGCCCACCGTGCGGTCGAAGTTCGGCTCGCGCAGGCTTTCCCACCAGACGTTCACGCCCTGCGGGGCAAACTGCTTGATCCGCGCATCGACGTCCTCGCCGCGATAGTTGATCGCCAGGTCCGCGCCCAGCTCGCGGCAGCGTTTGACTTTCTCGGCACTGCCGGCGGTGGTGATGACTTTCGCGCCGAGGATCTTGGCGATTTGCACGACGGCCGAACCGACGCCGCCGGAGCCGCCGTTGACGAACAGCGTTTCGCCCGCCGTGAGCCGGGCGTCGCGCACCAGGCCCAGGTGCGCCGTAATGCCGACCAACGACAGCGCCACGACCGCTTCGCTGGTGATTCCCTGCGGCGTCGGATAGAGCCATTGTTCGTCAACGGCCGCGTACTCGGCCAGCGTCCCCTGGCGCCCGAGCAGGCCCTGGTTCGATCCCCACACGCGATCACCGCGCTGGTACTGCCTCGCGCCGGGCCCGGCCGACTCGACGATGCCGGCCAGGTCGCAGCCGAGGATGTAAGGATTCGGCAGCGGCGCCGACACCAGCCCGCCGCGAATATAGGTGTCGATCGGATTGATGTCCGCCGCGTCGATCTTCACCAGCACCTGGTTGTCGGCCGGTTCGGGCTTCGGCAGTTCGCCGTAAATGACGTTCTCCGGCGGACCCGTTTGCTGGATGTAGGCGGCTTTCATGAAGCCAGAACCCTCGATCGGACAGCTTGACCTTCAGCGCTGGAATTGCGAACGGCGCCGGCCGGTCCCGCACGCCGCGATGGCCACCCGCGGTCGCGGCATGTTACCGTTTTTTCCGACGCCCGGAAAGCGCGGCGATCACGGCCAGCACCAGCGCGACGGTTCCCAGTGCCACGACGATTCCCGTCTCCCACAACATCAGTTGGCGATCGCGCACCGAGCTCGAGCTCATAGGGCGACAGGCTCGGCGGCGGAACGTCAACGCCTTGTTGCAGTTGCTCGTACGCCAGATATATGTCACCGATCGGCGAGTGCTGGTCGACTTCGATCGGCGGCGGCAGCGACGGTGCAACCGGCAATCGCAGCGCCAGGAGTCCCGCCAGCAACGCCGCACCCACCGCGGCGGCGCCCAGCACGAACACCAGCCGCTGGCGATCGCCCCAGATCCTGGCCCCCGACGTCGCTCGCCGCGGTCACCGGTTCCAACTCGCCTAGTCCCCGCAACGTGGGCACTTCCAATGAGCTTCCGCACGACGGGCAACTCACCGCCTGGCCTGCCTGACGCGTCGACACGCTTAGCTTGTGGCCGCAGGTGCAGGGCAGCAGGTAGTCCGGCATCGCTGGTCGATTTGAACCGTTGGAAGATTGGGCCGATTCGATCGATGCGGCCGTCGGCAGGGAGTTAGCAAGTCGACTGCCACCGGGAACGTGCCGGCAGGAGAGAATCACGCATCGCGCGGTCAGCGCTATTCGGGAACGCCCGATCCGCGACTGGCCCACCAGGGCAGGGTAATGCCGCCGTCGATCAAAAGCGAGCTTCCCGTAATATAATCGCTGGCCGGATCGCACAAGAACACGACGCCGCGACCGATCTCGTCGGGCCGGCCCAGACGCTGCCACGGCAATTTGGTCCCGCGTCGCGGATCGTTTCGTCGCTGGCAAACTTCCGCTCGCCCGGCGTGTCGATCCAACCCGGCGTCAGGATGTTGACGCGAATCCGGTGCTCGGCCAGCTCGATCGCGGCGGTGCGCGCCATTTGGTCGATGGCCGCTTTTGCCATGTTGTAGGCCATTGAGCGCGGAACCGCCGTGTACGCGTGCGGCGAACTGATCACCACGATCGAGCCTTCGCCGGGCTCGTCGCCGCGGCTGCTGGGCGAGCATCTGCTGCGCCGCCGCCCGCAGCAGGTAGAACGCGCCCCACATGGTCACGTCCAGCGTGCGGCGAAAGCCCGCCATGTCGGCTTCCAGAACAATTCGCGGTCGCTGTACGCCGCGTTGCTGACTGCGATGTCCAGGCGGCCAAACGCGGCGACCGTCTCGGCCACCATTCGCTCGACCGTCGGCTGGTCGGCCACGTCGCCAGCCAACAAGATCGCGCGGCCGCCGGCGGCGCTCGATTTGGGCCACCGCCTGGGTCGCTTCGCCCGGCTCGACCCGATAGTTAAAGGCAACGCTGGCACCGGCTTGGGCCAAGGCGACGGCCGTGGCCAGGCCAATTCCCTGGCTGGCTCCGGTAACCAGCGCGGAGCGACCTTCGAGCGTGGGCGACGACATGACTTTCGCTTGATCCGGCTCTCCGATGGGCATTGCTGGGCTGTATGCTAGCGATCGCCGCGGAGACAAACAAGCAGTCACGCCGAGTCCAAAAAGCTACCTGTCGACCCCCTCGCCAGACACTAGACCGCGAGCCACGAAGCGCTGAAAATTCTCGAACTTGCACGGTGGCCATACGGCCCGTGTTGGATGTTCAATTAGGAAAGATGAGTTGAATAGATAAGATGGTAGCTCGTCTCTCCCAAGTGTAATCTTCTTGCCAAATGTCAGACGCAGCCCTCGACCCTACAAACGGGTGATAGAATTTGTTGGATTTTCGCGGGCACGCTTGTGATAATACTCAGGACTTTCGCCGGTTCTGGGATCGATGTCTGCGCGTAACCCGAAGTGGGAAGTGCAAGTGACCCGACTTGCCCCATCACATTCCAACTTCATGGGAATGGTGCGCTTTCTCTGTCTCTAGTGCCCGGCGTGTGAGCCACACTCACCAGCCGAAACGTCACGCGATTCTCACGGAATACTGACGCTCGACCTTCTTTTTTCCACACCGTAGGAGTGTTGACTTGTACGACGCATTATTGGACGACCTGGAAGACGATCCGACGCCGAATCAAGAAGAGGTAAGCGAGCTGTCGGAGAAGCCGGCCGGCGACCTGGACGCTGACGACGATCTGGATGAAGTTGAGATCAGCTCGGATCTGGATTTAGATTGGATCCGAAGGCCGAAGATCTGCTGGCCGTCGTCGACGAAGAGGGCGAATCGTGGTCCGACGACCCGGTGCGCATGTATCTCACGCAGATGGGCGAGATTCCGCTGCTGACCCGGCAGCAGGAAATCTCGCTGGCCAAGAAGATCGAAGTCACGCGGGCCCGTTTTCCGCCGCCGGTTGCTGGAGTGCGACTACGTCATCCAGTTGGCCGTTAAGGTGCTGAAGCGCGTGCACGTCGGCGAACTGCCGTTCGACCGCACCGTGCAGGTCTCCGTGACCGATCGGCTGGAAAAAGACCAGATTCTGGGCCGGTTTCCGCACAATTTGCGGACGATCGAGATCCTGCTCAAGCAGAACCGCGACGACTATCGGATCGGCCACGTGCAAAAAGCACAAGATGTCCGCAGCGCCGCGAGGCCTGGCGACGCCTGGGCCGCCGCCGCCGTCGCGCGGTCAAGCTGGTCGAGGAGCTCGGGCTGCGGACCCAGCGGATCGAGCCGATGATCCGCACGCTGGACGAGTTCAGCCGCCGCATCGACGAGCTCAAGGCCGAAATCGAAGCCCACAAGCAGGCCCGCGGGCCACTGGCCGAGCGCAAGCGGCGGATCGTCGAGTTCCGCAACATCCTGCGGGCCACTCAGGAAACTCCCACCAGCCTGCGCAACCGGGTGAAGCACCTGAAAGTCGTGTACGCGCAGTATCAGCAGGCCAAGCGGGGCTTGTCCGAAGGCAACCTGCGGCTGGTCGTGTCGATCGCCAAGAAGTATCGCAATCGCGGCCTGAGCTTCCTGGATCTGATCCAGGAAGGCAACGCCGGCCTGATGCGGGCGGTCGACAAGTTCGAGTATCGCCGCGGCTTCAAGTTCTGCACCTATGCCACCTGGTGGATTCGCCAGGCGATCACCCGGGCCGTGGCCGACCAGAGCCGCACGATCCGCATTCCGGTGCACATGGTCGAGACCATGTCGCGGGTGCGCAACGTGTCGCGGCAGTTGCTGCAGGAATTGGGCCGCGAGCCGACGATCGAAGAGACGGCCAAGCGGGCCGGCACCGCGGTCGACGAAGCCCGCCGCGTGCTGGCCATGAGCCGCTATCCGATCAGTCTCGATCGGCCGGTCGGCAACAGCGAGGACAGCCACTTTGGCGATCTGCTGCCCGACTGCGGCGCGGAGAGCCCGGCCATCGGCGCCGCGCAGGAAATGCTCCGCGGCCGCATCGCCAAGGTGCTCAAGACGCTCAGCTACCGCGAGCGCGAGATCATCAAGCTCCGCTACGGCCTGGGCGACGGTTACAGCTATACGCTCGAAGAGGTCGGCCACATCTTCAAGGTGACCCGCGAGCGCATTCGCCAGATCGAAGCCAAGGCGGTCCGCAAGCTGCAGCAACCCAGCCGCAGCCAGGAACTGGTCGGGTTTTTGGACTAGCTTCGCTTCGACTGTCACCGCGAGTCGCACTCACCGAGCCGGACGCATGTCGTCCGGCTCTTTTTTTGTGCGCAGCTCATTGGCCAACTGCACTGCGTAGTGCGTTCGAGCGGTTCGCCGCGAGTCTGTCGGTCGTACGGTGCGCGATCGACGAACAATCTGTTTGACAACTCGCTGCGTCGCCGCTACATTGACCCGCCTAGCGTGTGTTGGTGGTCGGCCGCTCTTGCTGAAAGCGGCCGACAAACAGGGAACTCCGGTGCAATTCCGGGACGGCCCCGCCGCTGTAACCGAGTGATTTTGAGGGAAGGCTGATTCCAGCCATTGTCGACGAGCTGGGCCACGGCCCGGCAGCGACGAGAAGGCCAGCTTTCCCAAGCTCGGAAGTCAGAAGACCTACCAACGCGTTTATCGGTGGCCTTCCGCGAGGGACGGAGGTCACGGACGGTTTGTTGGCCTCTTAGGAAGCCGCTAATCGCTCGCTTGTGCCTTTGACGCGTTGGCGTTGGGTCGTGCGCCGTTGCGCTTGCGCAAGGGAGTACTGTCTGCTGCGCCTGGGACGTCTGGCCTTGCGCGAACGGTTGCAACGACGTGACGCTTCAACGACGGACTTTGTCCCCCGGTCGCCTGTGGCCGGCCCGATACCGGCCCCCGCGCGGTTTTACGCTGGTCGAGCTGTTGGTTGTGATCGGCATTGTCGCCGTGCTGGCAGCGCTCTTGCTGCCGGCGATCCAGGCTTCGCGCGAAGCGCGCGCCGCAGCCAGTGCGCCAACAATCTGCGGCAGATTGGCATCGGGCTGTTGGCCTATCACGACGCGCGGTGCGCCTTTCCGCCGGGATGCATCGATCGCAACAGCCGGCGGCTGGCGTGGTCGACGTTGTTGTTGCCCTACGTCGAAGAGCGGGCAACCTACGACCTGTACGTTCAGCAAGCCAAGTTCTATGCCGCCGAAAACCACCAGGCGACCAGCGTCGAGGTGGCCACCTACCTGTGTCCCAGCACCGTGCAGTACACACGGGCCCGCGAGGGAAATAGCAGCGGCGACGTGAATCTCAACGGCCAATACGATCCGGGCGACGATCTGGCGATGGCCGACTACGGCGGGATGTTCGGCTGGGCCAACGCCAAGACGTTTGCCAACGGAATCATGCTCTACGACGACGTGATCAGTTTACGTCAAGTGACGGACGGCTCGTCGCACACGATCATCGTGGCCGAAGACACTGGCCGCGGCACCTCGATGAACGGCCCCTGGGCCGACGGCGAGAACATCTTCGATGCCGGCGTGCCGATCAACGCGCTTCAGAACAATGAAATCTGGAGCGATCATCCCGGTGGTGCGCAGGTCGTCATGGCCGACTCCTCCGTACGGTTTCTTCTCGAGGACACCGATCTGGCCGTGCTGGCCGCGCTGTGCACGCTGCGCCGGAGGCGAAGTGACCGAGGCGCCCCCCTGACCTTTTGCATTGCGCGTTGCGGGAATCTTTCAAATCACGATGAATACTGATCACCCTGGGAGGTTTGACACATGCGAAACATGATCTATCGCACGATCCTCGCCCTGCTAGTGGGCGTGGCCGGTGCGCCAGCGGCCTACGGCGTCAGCGACGACTTCTCGAGTGATCCGCTGGCCGGCGGCAGCCCCTGGAGTTTTGGCCAGGGAAGCAACGCCAACAGCCAGTTCTCCTGGAGCCCCGGCGAGCTGACCGTGCACGTTGACACGTCGTTGCCCACGGTGCGGCTTGACCTCCCGCTGGGGCTGTCGCTTTCCGACACCGACAGCTTTGTGCTTTCGGCCCAGTTCAGTTTCCAAGTGATCAGCGCGCCGACCTTTCAATTCGCGCAGTTCGCCTTCGGGCTCGCCAATCACACGCTCACGGGTGGCGATCGCACGGGCACTCCCGGAAACTTCGATAGCGCCAATACGTACCACACCGTTGAATTCGACTACTATCCGAACGTTTCACCGCCGTTTGGCGCCACGCTCTCTCCGGCCGTTTTTGGCGGCCAGCCTGTGGATGGCAATGCGTTCCACAACTTTGCCTCAATCTTCGGACCTGGCAGCGACTTGGGCGACAATACGGTCGGCATCACGTCGCTGCCCGAGGATACGGTGCTCGAAGCGCAATTGGTCTACGACGCAGCGACCAGGATCATCACGTTGAGCATGTATCAGGTCGAATCCGACAGCTCGCTGACGCTACTCAACACGGAGTTGACGCCGCTCGACATCGGCGCATTCGACTCCGGCTACGACACGCTTAACCCGTTTTCCGTCGATTCGCTTTCGCTGATGGCCTACTTCGATGCGTTTACGTCGTCGCAGGATCCGTCGCTGGTGGCCGACGTCACGTATCACAGCATCAGCCTCACGGTTCCCGAGCCCTCGACGGTCGCGTTGTCGCTCGTCGGCTCTTTGCTTGCAATCGCGACCGCCATTGGTCGCTCTCGTTTGCGTCGCGCGCTTGCGTCATCCGCACGGCCGGGGCTCTCCCGGGTGTGACGTGCTGAGTTTCCCCGCTTGATATTTTCGAGGCGAAGCGCCTTGCCGCTCGGGCTGCGCGCCGACATCGGAGGATCGAACCATGCGAACCGCAGCCGCCGCTCTGGCAATCGTCACGCTGGTCGCATCCACTGCGGATGCCGGCCCCGTACGCCGCCTGCGGCCGGCCAGCCCGGCTCGACCGCGGTGCCAATATCAGTCCCTCGATCGTGGCTTGGGCCAGCGGATACACCGATCTGGTGCGCGGGCCCCTGAACGCGGCCGATCCGGGCGGCGGGCTGGCGTCGTTCGGCACCGGCAGCGAAGCGGTCGGTCCAGCCGACGGCAAGTCGTCGCACGTGGTCAGCCTGGGCGACGGCGGACAGATCACGCTGACGTTTGCCGAACCAATCATCGACGGACCAGGCGACGACCTGGCCGTATTCGAAAACGGCTTTAGCGACACCTTTCTCGAGCTGGCCTTCGTCGAAGTCAGCACGAACGGTATCGACTTTTTTCGCTTTGCCGCGTCGTCGCTCACGCAAACCGACACCCAGGTCGGCACCTTCGGCTCGCTCGACCCGACGAACCTCGACAACCTGGCCGGCAAATACCGCGGCGGCTTTGGCACGCCGTTCGACCTGGCGAAGTTGGCCGGGGTCTCGCCGCAGCTCGACATCAACCATGTGGGCTTCGTCCGCATCGTCGACGCGATCGGATCGATCGATCCGTCGCTGGGCTCGCACTGATTCGCTGGGCAACCTGATCAACGATCCCTACCCCACGGCGTTCGCCTCCGGCGGGTTCGACCTCGACGGCGTGGCCGCGTTGCACGTCGTGCCCGAGCCGTCGACTTTGCTGTTGGCCTTCCTGTCCGCGACGGCGCTGGCCTGGCGGCGCGCCAGGCAGCGGCGATTGACACTCGCGGCGCGGCGGTATCCAATCGTGGGAGATGACATCGCCGCACGACCACAATCGCCAGGCCTGGGACGCCCGGGTCGCGCAGGCCGCGCCGTTTACGCGGCCGGCGCCGTGACGAGGACTTTCGCAATCCGCTGGCCACGGTCGACGCGCGCCGGCTGGCTGGGACCGAGCATCGCGGGCAAGCGCGTGCTGTGCCTGGCCGGCGGCGGCGGGCGGCAAAGTGCGCTGTACGCCGCGGCCGGCGCCGAAGTGACCGTGGTCGACATCAGCGCCGAGATGCTGGCGCTCGATCGCCAGGTGGCCGCGGAGCGCGGGCTGGAGCTCCGCACGGTCGAAGCTTCGATGGACGATCTGTCGGCTCTGGCGGCGGCCAGCTTCGACATCGTCGATCCAGCCGGTCAGCACCTGCTACGTGCCCGACGTGCTGGCCGTCTATCGCCAGGTGGCGCGCGTGACCGTCGCCGGCGGACTCTACATCAGCCAGCACAAGCAGCCGGCCAGCCTGCAAGCCGGCGGTCGAGCCGTCGCCGCGCGGCTACGAGTTGGTCGAGCCGTACTATCGCACGCGGCCCGCTTGCCGCCGGTCGCGGGCAGCCCGCACCGCGAAGCCGGCACGCTCGAGTTCTTGCACCGCTGGGAGGAACTGCTGGGCGGCATGTGCCGCGCGGGCTTCGCGATCGAAGACCTTCTCGAGCCGCTGCACGCCGACGAGCAGGCGCCGATCGGCAGCTTCGCCCATCGCAGCCGCTACGTGGCACCGTACGTGCGCATCAAGGCCCGCCGCGGGCGCAGCGTCGCGGACGCGGCGAGAAGGTCGCCCGCGATCGTCTGGATGCCCGTAATCGCAGGCGACGGCCGTGCGGCCGCTGCGCCGGCCGGCCATGCGGGCACGTCGGCCGGCCGTTGCAATCCGCCACGGCGCTCGATCAAGATAGACAACACTGACTCGCCGCCCGTTCGTCTTCTCCGCCAATCCACCCCTGAGGTATCCTGCACGCGTGTCGCACCAGCCGATCCAGGAAATCGTGGCGGTCTTCGGCCAGCCCGTGGCCGGAAATCCGACGCAATACATGATGGAAAAGGCCTTCGCCGCACGTCGGGTCTCGACTGGCGCTACCTGACGCTGGAAGTGGCGCCGACGACCTGGGCGACGCCGTGCGCGGCATGCGGGCGATGGGCTTTCGCGGCTGCAATCTGACGATCCCGCACAAGGTCGCGGTGATCCAGCATCTCGATCGCACCAGCGAAGCGGCCGCGCTTGATGGGCGCCGTCAATTGCGTCAATCGCGTGGGCGACGAGCTGGTCGGCGAAAACACCGACGGCAAGGGCTTCGTCCAGTCGCTCAAGCGAAGTGACCGACCCGGCCGGCAAGGACGTCGTGATCCTGGGCGCCGGCGGCGCGGCCCGGGCCATCGCCGTCGAATTCGGCCTGGCCGGCGCGGCCGAGATCACGATCGTCAATCGCGGCGAACAGCGCGGGCAGGAGCTGGCCGCGCTGGTGAACGACAAGGTGCAGCGTGCCCGCCAAGTTCGTGCCGTGGGAGGGCGACTACCACGTTCCGCCCGAGGCCGACGTGCTGATCAACGCCACGTCGATCGGCCTGGGCGACGCGGAGGCCCGCGTGCCGCTCGACGTCGCGACGCTGCGAAGCCGACATGGTCGTGGCCGACGTGATTTTCAATCCGCCCGAAACGCGGCTGCTGCGCGACGCGCACGACGCGCGGCTGCAAGACGCTCGACGGGCTGGGCATGCTCGTGAATCAGGCGGTGATCGCCTTTCACATCTGGACCGGCCGGGACGCCAACCCCGACGTGATGCGCGAAGCGCTGGAGGAGTTTTTGGGCATTTAGACCCACGCGCTGCCCGCGGACGGCGCGAGCCGGCCATGCGGCCGTTTCGCTCGGTCAGCATCCAATGACCACACCTTGACAAGACTTCCGGATGATGAAATCGACCGCAGCGCGAATTGCGCGTGCATGGTCGCTTCTGCTGCGCACTGGGCGGACTGACGGCCGGCGCATGGCCGCCGAGCCGGCGGGACTGCGCTGTTGCGGCCCGACTCGCTGGCCGGCTGGGAATACGCGGCCGCAGGCCCCGGCCGGCTGGATCATCAGCGAGGGCGCTTGACCGGCGCGGCAGATCGACGCCGCTGCTGTCGGGCTGGACGTTCGGCGACTTGGAACTGCGCTTCGAGTGGTCGGCCAGGCCCGGCGGCGCCTGGAGCTACGGCCTGCCCGACGTCCCCTCGGGCCCGGGCTGACGATCACGCTGGACGAAGGCGAGGGTTGCGGCGCGGTGCGCGACGCGGACCAGGAGCTTGCCGTCGGCGCAAGTCGATCCGCCTCCGCCCACGATGCACACGGCCGAATCCGCAGCTTCGGGCGGCACGCTGTCGATGATCGTCGACGGCCGCAAGACGAGCGAAGTGACCCTCGACGCGAGCCGCCGCTTTGGGCTGGCATTGGCCGTGCCGCGGGGCGAAGCGACCTTGCGACGGCCTGCGCCTCCGAAGAGCCGCGCGGCAACGCGCTGTCCAACGGCAACGACCTGACGGCTGGTTCGTCAACAACAGGAGCGGCACCTGGACGGTCGACGCGGGCGACTTCATTCCCACCTCGCACAAGGGCCTCACTACCTCCGCACCAACGAAGAGTACGCCAACTTCACGCTGGCCTGAGTACACGATTTCGCGCGGCGGCAACTCCGGCCTGGCCATTCGCACGGCCAAGGACGGCTGGCCCTCGGGCGACGGCATGGAACTGCAGATTCTCGACCGCCCGGGCCAAGTCAAGGACTCGACGATGGCCATCTACA
>CAWBTK010000008.1:0-14204 GCA_963791755.1 uncultured Planctomycetaceae bacterium | reverse complement strand
TGGTCGTAACTCCTGAAAACTGAGGGGTTTGATTTGCGTTGCAGGCTCATTGTCCTGCTTACGCCTTCTCATACGGACGGGCGGACGGGTGTTACAGGGGGCGGGGAAAAAAAGAGGGCAGAGGTCCAGATGGCTGTCGATTGCCACTGGAGATTGGCGAGGTGGAGGGGTATTGGCTTAGAATGACGACTTTCACGGGAGCCTTTGAATGTCCAAACCGGAAGTTCGCTGCAACTTGGTTGTGATCCGTTCGAGCGATCTCGAACGTGCGGAAAAGTTCTATTCCGCACTGGGGCTCACATTCACGCGGCATTCCCACGGCAACGGCCCGATCCATCTGGCGAGCGAGCAGGCCGGGCAAGTGTTCGAGATTTATCCCGTGGAAAAAACGGAAACGGAACCACGGCCGCACGAATCGGCTTCTCCGTGCCGTCCGTCGATGAAGCCCATGCGGCGCTGATTGCTGCCGGCGGTATGGAAGTCTCTGCTCCTCAGCCTTCACCGTGGGGACGACGGGCAGTAGTCAGCGACCCGGAAGGGCATCGGGTGGAACTTACGAGTAGCCGCGATACATCTCTTACAATTCCTGCCAATTAATTCCTAGCATGGTGCGAAAACCGCCTGACTTCAGCACTTCTATTTCATCCTTGATCGTTGAACTTGAACGTGTGATGCAACTGTCTTTCCTGAAAGCTTCAACATCTTCACATAGATCGTGGTAAGCCAGCGCGTGACAGAACTCGCTTAGCTCACGCTCTGCCGAAAAGCTATCGAGGTTTCCCCAACTGATGGCTCGGAATGAAATACGATAGCGCCCCCAATGTTCACCGTGTCGCGCAAACGCAGCATACTGACCTTCCGGCCCAATCAACGACAACGACGAAGCATTTAAATGCTCAAATGGATTGCCGGTGCTCAATAATCGAGTTATCCGACCCATGGCGCTAAATGTGTAGACGAATTCACTGTCAAAAACGTTCATCGCATTAGGCTTAAGAAAGCCCATCATCATGAATGGTTCATCATGCGGAATTTTTCCTTCGGACTGCATTCGTACGAAAGCGTGTCCGTGGAACCAGACATCGACGAGATACGCCACGAAGGACGCCTTCCGAATCTTGACTCGACTCGAGCTTGGAGTAAGTCGAAACAGTGCCAAATTGGACTGAAGGCAAATCTCGTCCTTCAAGTTGTCGCTTCGGACGTCGTGACCACCGCCATCAAATTCGAGGGCAAATTGTGGGATGTGATTTTCGTCCGCTACCACAAAATCGAAATGCCCTATAAGTGCCAATCGCCCCAATTCACGCGAGCCCAGCTGCTCAATGTCGACAACATCGGCGATTCGAACCTTTCGGTAGATCTCTGCCTTGTGTCGAGCTGCGGCGGCTTCCAAGAGTTCGTGAATGTAGATTTCGCCACGATTGGACAGTCGTTTTAGCATCTCATCCGCTTACGTCGCCGAGAAAACTCGGCCAAATTGGTAGCGATTGATTTTATGCAGTACAAAAGAGCTTCTTCGTCAGCTTTACGCGACCTTGATGGCCCATCTGTCCGACTTCTTCAGCGAAGGTCGGCACTTCGCCCGTGGGGACGATCGCGCCCAGGAGTTTTCCTTCCGGGGAGAGTCCTTTCGCTTCGAAGCGGTAGAGGTCGACGAATCGGTAGTTGCCTTTTTCGTCGAGGCCGAGGCATTCGCTGATCGCGCGGATTTTGCGCGAGCCGTCCATGAAGCGGCTGATCTGCACCACCAGCTGGATCGCGGAGGCGACTTGGGTGCGGGCGACGTGGACCGGGAACGCGACGTCGCTCATCAAGCTGAGAGTCTCCAGGCGGATGGCGGCGTCGTTGGCGGTGGTGGCGTGGACGGTGGTGAGTGCGCCGGAGTGGCCGGATATCATCGACTGGACCAGGTCGAGTGCTTCGCCGCGGCGGATTTCGCCGACGACGATCCGGTCGGGACGCATGCGGAGCGAGTCGACGAACAGGTCGCGGATGGTGACGCGGCCGGTGCCGTCGGGGCGGGCGGGTTGGGCTTCGAGGTAGACGGTGTGGGGCTGGTTGAGTTGCAGCTCGGAGCTGTCTTCGATGACGACGATCCGCTCGGTCTCGGGGATCTCGGCCGAGAGGGCGTTCAGCAGCGACGTCTTGCCGCTACCGGTGCCGCCGGCGATCACGGTGTTCTTGTGGAGCAGCACCGAGAGGCCTAAGAATTCTTTCACCTCTTCGCTCATGCTGCCGCTTTTCACGAGCGAGTCGAGGTTGAAGGTCGACTGTTTGAATTTGCGGATCGATATGCAGCAGCCGTTGCGGGACGAGGGGGGCACGATCACGTGGACGCGGGAGCCGTCGGGCAGGCGAGCGTCCATGCTGTGGTTGTCATCGTCGATCGAGCGGCCGGTGTACTCGGCGATGTTGCGGGCGGCGGCCATCAAGAGGGCCGGGCTGGGGAAGGCCAGCTCCGAGCGGTTCAGCTTGCCGTCGCGCTCGAAGTAGATCGTCTGGTGGCCGTTGATAAGGATTTCGGTGACCGACGGGTCGTCCAGCAGCGGCAGCACGGGCGCCAGGAAGTGGCGGACGGTTTCGCGGTAGATTTCCTTGGATTCCATGGGGAGGGAAGTTGTCAGTGGTCAATTGTCAGTGGATGGGTGGCACGTCCCTGAGGCTCCGCCGAAGGGCGTGGTAGTACGTTACGTCCTAGTCGGCCACGCCCGTCGCTGGACGCTCCTTGCGCCACCCCAACGGCCCGTTGGCCCATTGTAGCAACCCTGGGGCGATCGAGTATGATGGTGGGCAAATTGCTTCGCTCCGACCAATCGATAGGGTTTTTTGATGTCTTCCCATCCTGCCTACGAGCTGTTTGAAGAACTGGGCCGCGGCAACAACACGGTCGTCTACCGCAGCTACGACCTGGCGCTCGGCCGCGAGGTGGCGATCAAGGAACTCGACGAGACGGGCCGCCGCGACCCGCGCCACCGCGAGCGATTCCTCCGCGAGGCCCAGTTCCTGGCCCAATTCGAGCACGACAACGTGTTGCGGGTGTACTCGGTCGATCCGGAGCGAGGCTGGATCATCATGGAGCTGATGAAGGGGACGCTCGCATCGAAGATCGACGAAGGGCCGAGCGATCCGGACCTGGTGCGGAGCATTTTGAAGCAGACGCTCGATGCGCTGGCGTTCTTGCACGAGAAGGACAAGGTGCACGGCACGGTGCGGCCGTCGAACCTGTTGATCAATGAAAAGGGGCGAGTGAAGCTGAGCGAATTTGAGCAAACGGCGGTGGGTGGCGAACTGCGCGTGCCGACGGGAAGTAAGAAGTACTTGGTGCCCGAGTTGATCCGGCCGGAGTTTGGCGAGTTTGGGCCGGCGACGGATCTGTATTGCTTGGGCTTCACGGCGCTGGAGCTCTTGAAGGGTCCGCAGTTTGAGAGTCTGTTTCCGGGGACCGGCAAAGGGGCGATCGACGCGGACGTGGCCTGGTTGCGATGGCACAGCTCGCCTGAGGAACTGGCGTCGACGAAGAAATTGGTGAAGGGCATCCCGGATGATCTGGCCCACGTGCTCGATCGGATGCTCAAAAAACGCGTCGGCGAGCGGGCGCAGACGGCGCAGGAGGTGCTCAAGGAACTGGCCGACCGACCGCTCGTGCCGGTGCCGGTTGCCGGCGGGAGTGACGAGGAAGGTGCTGGGCTGGCGTCCGACCGGCCCCTGGAGCCGGGCAAAGTGCGCGAGCTTGTGCCGGGGCAGCGCAACGTGTTGCCTCCTGCGGTCGCGGCGCCGGTGGCGGTTGCGGCAACTGCACCGGCAGCGAGCGGCAAAAGTGCGACCAAGTCGAAGGCTTCGGCGTCAAAATTGAAAGCGGCCGCACCCGCATTCAGCAAAGACTGGTTCAACCAACAGCTGGGGCGGCCCTATGTGCTCTATCCGCTCTGTGCCGCGATGTTGCTCGGCGCGTTGTGGTACGTGTTTCGTATCAACTCGGGCGGTGGCGTGCCGCCGATTCCGGTGACGTTTGCCGTGACTCCGGATGCGGCGAATCTCGAAGTCGTGGAGGGTGAGGAGCAACTCAAGGCTGCGTCCGAAGGTACGTATGCGTTCGCGCCCGGCTTGCACAAGGTGACGTTCCGCAAGGACGGATTTCACCCCAAGACGCAGGAGATCGATGTCTCGGCGGAGAAATCGAAGTTCGCCGTCCAGCTTGAGCCGATCATCAAGTATGTCGACGTCGCGGTGCAGGTGACGCCGGCCGACGCGCAGCTGAGCGTTGCCGGTACGGATCATCCGCTCGTTGACGGTGCCTACACGCACAAGCAACAGGAGGACAAGCCGCTCGTGCTCGAAGCGCGGCGGGATGGTTTTGTGACAATTGCCCGCACGATTTCGCCGGAAGAGCTGGCCAAGCTGGGCAACAAGATTTCGCTCGAGCTGGAACGGGAGATGCCGAAACTGCCGGAGTCGCTTGCCGCCAAGCCGAGTGCGGCACTCGACCCGGAGGTGCAGCTGCCGACGAATGTGCTCGCGGTTCGGCTGGGTGATGCGGCGCCGCTTGAGTTCGTGCTGGTCAAGCCCGGCACCTATTCGTACGGCACGGCGGAGCGGCTGCGCGAGGGCGAAGTGCGGAAGCGGAGCGTCGAGATCAAACAGCCGATTTATGTCTCGCTCAACGAAGTGACCAATTCGCAGTACCAGCAGTTCGCGGGCGCGACGGGCGAGGCGAAGGCGGGCACGCGCTGGCAGGCCGCGTCGAAGAAGTGGGCCGCGCCGCTCAGCGTCGACCCGCTCAAGAACAACTTGCCGGTGACGAACGTGTCGAGCGACGAGGCCGCCGCGTTTTGCCAGTGGGTCGGCGGGCGGTTGCCGACGGAGATCGAATGGGAGAGCGCCGTCCGCGGGCCGCAAGATCGCGGCTATCCGTTGCCTTGGGGTGCCGACGAGCCGACGCGCGAACGCTGCCAGATTTTCTTCGGCGAGCTGGGTCCTGTGCCGGTCGACAAGCTCTCAGCCGGCGCGTCGCCGCTGGGACTAATGAACGCGATCGGCAACGCGGCCGAGTGGTGCCAGAGCAGCGAACAACCGGGCGGCTTTGTGCTCCGCGGTTGCAGCTTCGCCACCGCCAACCTCGACGACGTCCGCGTCACCTGGCGTCGCCAGGGCGAAGCTCGCGGCGAAGAAGACACCGGCTTCCGCGTAGTGATCCCGATCGAGATGCCAGCGGACGGGAGCGGCCCGGTTTCGGTTGCATCGCCAATCGACGACCCGGAACCGAGCGGCCCAAATTTGCTCACGCCGGTCGTGGTATTGTTTTCCCTACCGTGGGACAAGTATTCACGCGAGGTTGGCTGGAGCGAGTAAGAAAAGTTAGTTTGCACAACAAAAAAACCGCCTGGCCAAGAGCTTGGTCAGGCGGTTCGCGTTGTCAGTCTTATCGATCGTTCGCTTAGTTGGCGGCCACGCTGCCGGCGACCGAGGTCAGCGAGATCGAGTTGGTTGAGGCCAGGGTGCCGTCGGCACGGACCACTTCCAGTTCGGCCTTGGTGGCTTCGGCGACGTCGAGCTTCGGCAGGCGAATCTTTGTTGCGTCGGCCGACCATTCGACCACTTCGACTGGCATCGCCACACCGCTGATCCGCAGACGGACCACACCGGCGTCGCTGCCGAGCTTCTCGCCTTCGAGCTGGAGGGTGCTGCCGGTGGGGACGCTGGTCCGCTCCGGCTCGGCAATTGCGGCGACTGGGGGAGCAATGTTCGTGGCAGGCTGGACGAAGTTCGCGGTCGCCATCTCAGCGGCCGGGGCACGGGAGGCGGTCAGCCGGCCATTCGCACTGATCGAAGGGAGCATGAGCCGCTGTCCGGGAACCAAGGCCGCGTTGGTGGCCATCCGGTTGTAGGAGGCGATGTACTTGAGGTTGTTGCTGGTGCCGTATTCCTTGAGCGAGACGGTGTAGAACGAATCGCCGGGTTGGCAGATGTAGCTGCTGTGGAAGGGCTCGTAGGCCTGGCCGTAGTTCTCGTAGCCGCCGCCATTATTGTAGCCGCCGTTGTTGTTGCAGGTCTGGTTGTTGCGGTTGTTGTTTCCGCCGTTCCAGCCGCCATGCCCGCCACCATTTCCGCCGCCGCCACAGGCGAAGGCACTGCCAGCGAGGCCGAGTGAGCCGATCATAAGGGCCGCGATCAGGTTGGTGTTGAAGGTCTTCATCGTAAACTCCTTGAAAAAGCAGGTAAAAGTCTGGGAAGTGAGGGACGTCATTCGTCCGCTTCACCCTCTCATACGGCCTGCTGGGGGAGTGTTACAGAAGCGAGGAGAAAAACCTTGAAATGGCGGCCGGCGGGGAGGGGAGTGGGGGACGAACATCCCTGCTCGAGACGCGGAACCCCGGGGAAAGTGTGCTTTCCCTCGGGCTCCTGCAAACAGTTATGGGGCCGCCAGCTTCCAGACGTGATCTAGGCGTTTTCCGCCCCGGCCAGCAATTGTCGAATCGCCGGAAGTAATGCGTCGGGCACGGTGATCACGGTTTGGCCAGTCTGCTCGCTTACAGCCGACTCATCCTCAGCGACCTGTTCTTCCTCGCTCAAATTGTCGTAGTGCGCGATAAGGCGTTTGACGCGCTGTTCGTCCCAACCCGGCGGAAAGTGTTGCTGAGTCATCTTCGTCCCTTTCGACGGAGCCGCCGTCGATATGCTTGCAAGGGTTTGCCGCGCAATTCAAATGAAGTCACCACAAACACGCCATCGGCTTCAGGGTCCGGCACATAGATTACACGCAAGTATCGACCAACGGAAGTTTGCCCGAGTGCATGTCGAGAATCGCCGCTTCCCGGGCGATCTTCGCCAGGATGCCGCAATACATATTCTACTTCTTCTTCGGATACGTCGTGATCATAAATATGGGGTTCGCCGGTCTCCGGATCAACGAAATAACGTATGTCCATCCGACAAATCCTGCGATTCTACAAGTGACCGAAGTCGGGTAGCTTCCAGAGATTATAGGCATTCAGGTCGCGAATCGCCAAGTATTCTGTTTTCCTGCTCAAGCTGCATTCGTAATTGTTCCATCGTCGCGTTTGGTCAACGTGCCTTAATCGCGCGGCTCTTCCCCACGTTTCAGGCAAGTGACGGTACTATTGCCGCCAGTTCTTGTAACCCGTGCATCATGCAAAAAGGGAATCAGACGCGTGACCATCCACACGATTGTCACAACCGTCAGCTGGAAGTGGCAAAATCGGCACTTCGTTGACCTCACCCATGCTGTGACGTAGATATTTGGCGACACCGCTGCGCTAGAATTCCCCAAACCACCGTACACGGACTGGCGATTCGACGATTGCCGGCGTTAGCCCCGATAGAGCATTGATCATCATGAAAAAATCCTCCCTGTTATTGGTCGACGACGATCGCCGCGTTTTGGAATCGATGGCCGATTGGCTGCGCGGCCAGGGCTATGAGCTCGATGCGGCCGCCCGCTATGCCGACGCGCTGGAGACCCTCCGCCGCAAGTCGTACGACCTGGTGCTCGCCGACGTGCGGCTGGGCGACGGTGACGGCTTTGACCTGCTCGAGCAATGCCGCCGCAATTGGCCCGGAATGCAAGTGATCTTGCTCACCGGCTATGGCACAGCCGACGGCGCGATCGAGGCGATTCGCGCCGGGGCATTCGATTACCTGACCAAGCCGCTGATCGATGACGAGCTGCTGATGTCGGTCGAGCGGTGCTCTCGCAGCGGTCGGTGATCACGGAAAACTCGAACTTGCGGGCGCAGCTGGATCGCCGCGTCGGGCTCGACAACGTGATCGGCCGCGATCCGCACATGATGCGGGTCTACGACATGATCAACAGCGTTGCCGACACGCGGGCCACGGTGTTGGTGACCGGCGAAAGCGGCACGGGCAAATCGATGATCGCCCGCGCGATCCATCGCCGCAGCAGCCGCGCGAAGGGGCCCTTCGTCGAAGTCGCTTGTGGTGCGCTGCCGGAGAACCTGCTCGAGAGCGAACTGTTTGGCCACGTGGCCGGCTCGTTCACCGGCGCGACCGGCGAGAAGATGGGAAAATTCCTGCAGGCGGACGGCGGCACGATCTTCCTCGACGAAATCGGCACGGCCAGCCCGGCGATGCAGGTAAAGCTGCTCCGCGTGTTGCAGGAGCTGAAATTCGAGCCGGTGGGCGGCACCAAGACGTTTGAAGTCGACGTCCGCGTGATTTTGGCCACGAACGAGGACCTGGCCGTTGCGGTTTCCCAAGGCCGCTTCCGGCAGGATTTGTACTACCGCATCAACGTGATCAACATCGAGCTGCCACCGCTGCGCTTGCGCTCGAGCGACATCCCGCTGTTGGCCCACTCGTTCCTGGAACAGGTCCGCGAAGATGCTCGCCGCACCGTGAGCGGCTTTTCGCCCGAGGCAATGGTCGCGCTCGAGCGGTACCACTGGCCAGGCAATGTTCGCGAGTTACAGAACGTCGTCGAGCGGGCCGTGCTCTTGGGCAAGGAGCCGATGATCATGCTGGCCGACCTGCCGGCCGACATCCGCGGCGCCGTGAACGTTACCGTGAGTTCAGCCAACGGACAACAGTCGCTCAAGGAAGCGCTGGAAGGCCCCGAGCGGCAGATTATCCTTAACGTGCTCGAGTCGAACGGCTGGAATCGCAACATGACGGCCGATCAGCTCGGCATCAATCGCACGACGCTTTACAAGAAGATGAAGCGTCTGGGGCTCGAGGATGGGCATCCGCTGTCGATTTGAGTTCGTGCCTGGCGCTGCGGCAAGAACTGGTCGCTGAAGCGACCAGTCCGCAGGGGTTCAACGGCGCGGTTTTATGATTCCGCGACGATGCGGACGAAGTCGAACGATGTGACGATGCCATAGAGGTTGTATCGTTCGTCCATCACCAGGACGCGATGCACATCGTCGTCGAGCATTTTTTGTGCGACTTCCTTCAGCGGAGTGTCGCGCTCGACAAAGATCAGTTCGCGCGTCATGACTTCGTCAACCCGCACGTCGCCGAACTCTTCCAGTCCGAAGGCAGAGAGAGGCACGCTTTCCCAGCGGCCGTTCTCGTTGTTGAAGTGTTGCATCATGCCGTCGTCGGTACTGTCTTCGGCGTGTTCCTCTTCAAACCCGAGGATGTCGCTGGCGGTGATCAAGCCGATGCACCGCGATTTGCCGTCCATTACGGGCAGCCCGGTGACGTGGTTTTCCGTCATCAACGCCAGCGCATCGCGTAGCGTGTTTTGAGGCGAGACGGTGACCATGTCACGCTGCATGACGTCGGCAGCCGACAATTGGCGGAGCGTGGATTGGGCCATGCTGCACTCCGAGAAGATTGGGTTGAAGCGTGCCGGCGGGCGAACCTTGCTCAGCCGGCGCCTCCAATATAACGCGCCGCGGCAGCGATGGCATCTGCTCAGCGCACATTTTTGCGCCGAATGGATTAAGTCGCAGCGCTGCGGAAAGAGATCGCAACACTCGATCGGGCGCGATTCGCGATCGTGGAGCACCGTTTAGGAAGTGGACGAATCTGCCGCGGGAGCTTTGTCCGCCGCGGGAGCGCCCTCTGCGGAAGTCCGCATAGCGGTCGAGAGCGCTTTGTCGACAACCGGCATGAATTCCTTGGCAAACTTCATGGCCATGCTCTCTTCCGTCGTTTCACGGTAGCTGAGCATATTGCTGGTGAAATAGAGCTTAAAGAGCGACGGAGTATTTCCGAATGCTACGCCCACGTATTTTGGCGCTTTCCACTCCACAGTTCCTTCATTGTTGGGTTTGTACCAGGACCAGAAGACGCGAATCAGCTGGCGGCCCGCGGAATCTTCCTTGATGAATGTGTTAGTGAAAAATTCGCCCATGTCCTTGCCATCAAAGACGAACGACTGCAGCGAATTCTCGGGTGCGCGGGTGGTGAAACCGGACGACGGATAGCAAACGTCCGGCGTGTGACGCATGACGTCTTTCGAGTGGCCGACGATCAACCAAACTGTGACGACTTCGCCGGTGAGTTCATTCTTATAGGAGCGAGAGACATACCCACGTGCGCCTGCCGTTTTCTTGACTTGTTCTTCGACGGGCAAGTCCACGCCGTGCCAATCGCCGATATCCTCGGGCACATTCTTCAGGAGCGCCGCAAACTGTTCCTCGGTCATGTTCGAGCCTTGGAACCGGCCCGACATCCGGGCTTCGGCCAGGGTGAGTCCGACCAGGGCCAACACGCCGAGGATAATGGGGATTTGACGCATCATCAGAAGAATAACCTCGCTTGCCTGCACACGCCGAAATAAGGCGGGATGAGATCCGACCCTTTCACGGTAGGCTCATGCCCGGAGGGTGTCAAGCAAGCGAACGGCCCAGCCGGACCTGGCCGGCATGGGCCGCAGAATCGTCACCGAGTCGTCCGGTTTATAGTGATGCGCTCTGCGCCAAGGGGGCGCCGGCGGCGGATCGCTCGCGGACACCCCGGCGGAAGCGGGGCGAGAGCCGGCCATTCTGGCTGCCGGGCGTTGGCCTGGGATAGTACGCCCTGTCATCAGCGACTGAGGCAGAGCCGGGGGCGGATCGGTATCCGAAGTGGGGCCGAAGGGCGCTGCCGTTTCTGCGTCCGGCAAGGGGACAGTGGGCAGACTCGTTTCTGTTTTGCCCCCGGCAGGTGACTCTCCGCCAGGAACCGGCGGTGCTTCTTCCGACTCTTCGCGGCGCGGCGACGAGGGCGGAGCGGCCGCATCTTCCAGTTCGGCCGGTGGCGTTTCGCTACGACCCAACTCGGGACTCACCTGTTCGTCGGCGGCAGTGGGCGACTTGCTAGGCGTCGGTTCCAAATTGACGCCGGGCCAGGCTCGCCAGCGCCCGGGGTAGTAGCCCCATTCGCCGGTTTTCGGATAGCACGTCCCGTCGGCCGCGCACGGTGGTGGCGTCGGCGGATCGATCAGCGGCGCGCGGCCCATTGCCAGACCCGCCGCCCCGCACACCATCAGTCCCGTGGACCAAGCAAATAGTCGATTCATGTTCCTGCCTCCCCAAGATTTCAATCGGTGATATCAGTGCGGAGCGAACTCCGCCGACAAGGCGCTCTATGCTCAGGTCACTACAGTTGGCCTAGACCGAAGCGATCGATCCGGTTGGCCATTGCCGTGCCCAAGGAGACCCAGCCGAACAGACGTTCAAACGGGGCAGTGACCTTTTGCAGAGCCCGGTCGAAGAACAAGTACGGATCCTGAGCGATGAACAATCGGTCGCCCGGCAACATCTGGTAGTTTGTCGCGGTCGAGGCACCTTGTGTAATGTCGTCCCAATTGACGGGCAGAATCTGTTCGCAGCCCACGCCATTAGGCGCCGGACGGGCGATCCAGATTTTCTTCGACGATAGCTGCGACAGTCCACCGATCGTTGCGATTGCGTCGAGCACGGTTTCGTTGCCAGTGATCGGCGCCGTGGCCACATTGTCGCCGAAGCCGGCCCCTTGCGTCACGACGTAGTATTTCTTGCTGTTGTAGGCAAAAATGTCGACGACGACCTGAGGGTCTTCAAGATACTCGGATAGTTGCTCTTCGATGGCGCTGCGGGCCTCTTCGATAGTCAGCCCGGTAAGATACACCGAGCCGTAAGTTCCCAAATTGACGCGGCCATCGGGTCCGACCAGGTGCTCACCTTGAATCTGTTGTGCACCGGACGAGAACGCCAGTGACACGGAGACCTGT
The DNA here is from genome assembly GCA_963791755.1 of uncultured Planctomycetaceae bacterium. Taxonomy (GTDB): domain Bacteria; phylum Planctomycetota; class Planctomycetia; order Pirellulales; family PALSA-1355; genus PALSA-1355. The sequence continues at coordinate 2,521 of CAWBTK010000008.1, read as the reverse complement.
GGAGCTTGAAGGACTTGCGACAGATGCTGCTGAATAGCCGACTGGGCCTCGTCGGTCGTCAGGCCGACGACTTTCACATGCCCGTAGGACGGACCCAAGTCGACGGTGCCTTCGGGACCGACGGCAAACGCATCTTGAATCGGCTGGTCGGGCAAGGCGCCGAACACGCGGATCAACAGCCCATCGAAAGCTTCGATCTTGTGCGGCGGCTTGGGCACAACTTTAACCGCATTGATCATCAGAATATCTGGTGGTTCAATTACGTAAGGCGGTAACGAGACCTTGTCGAGCTCGCGCGGCACCGGACTCAAGGGGGACGGGTCCGAGGGCGTGATCGGAAACGAATTGGTCGGCCCAAAGAAAGTCGTGCAACCGCTGCTGGCAGCCAACCAGAAAGCCACGCAAATCGCGCGGGCGATGTCCCCGCGAAACCGAGTCCAGCACAGCGGATGACGGAAATTGGCAAGCATCATGGCACTTCTCAATTCGCGTTGGGCGATGGCAACCTCAAGACCGGGCTGGCGCTCGATCTTCCACGTAACCGACAAAATCGGCACACTCGTACTAATCGGAAAAGTCTGCCACCAACTTTGCCCTAGCCGGTGAAAAAGGGGGATTTGGCATTATGAGCAGGGAAACGCCCTCCTCTACCCGGTTAAAGCAGGATATCTGCGCAGGCCACGGCATCAGGTGTCCGACAGCAAATTGGCCGATCAGTCGCCCCCTAGCTGGCATGCTGCCGGGGGACCGTTCCCGCTTACGCCCTCAAACCGTGTGTCCGGGCCAACCGTAGAAGAAAACGGATCGCAGCTGCTGGTCGAGATATTGGGTGCCTGGGGCCCACCGTTTTTTTACCTCGGGTCGCGTTGGCTCGTGGCGGCCAGTTCCGGGGTCGGGGTCATAGTCGCTGCAACTGCTACCGTTTGCCTTGCGAAGTTCGGATGGTCGTTTTGTTCCGCGTTTTTCGCGGTTTTTTGCCGTGCGCCGGGTCTCCGTCTGTTTGACAGATTTTCGCGATCCGCTTATCCTCAATTCAAAGGTCAATCGTCGGTGAGACCGGCGAAATATTTTGATCTGAAGTTCGTTGGAGACGGTTTTTGGATCGAGCCGTCCAGATTGGAAGGCGTTTCGGTTGTGGTCGATTGAGGCCGCGGTCGAACAGTCCCGCCACATTGGCCACATTGGGACGGCGCTTTCTCTCAGGCGACCATGGCAGCAGGCTGCTCCTTGGACCGCTCAATTGGAGCAGAGAATCTATTTCGGTCTTCGTCGCCACTGCGATGGCGGGTTCGTCGATTCGCTTTGGTTAACGCAATTTAGTTAACGCAATGCTGTCGGTCGCGGCCGCGACGCACGGTTCACTTTTCACGAGATGCACATCACCATGAGTCAGCCGATCCACCCGACCACTGCTTCCACTCTTCGGCCCGCCGGCATACAGGCCATCCAAACCGCAGATTTTTCCTGGAACGATCCCGCGCAGCGGGTGCCGTTGATCACGCTTATCGTGATGACGGTGCTATTGGTGCTGGCGTATTTGGATACGTTTTCGCTGGTCTCGGAAGAGTGGTCGAACCCGTTGTATTCGCACGGCTACATCGTGCCGATCTTCGCGATTGGCTTGCTATGGATGAGGTTCCAGCCGTTTCGTCCGGTGCCGATGATCGAGCGCTGGGCCGGATTGGGAATTCTCGTGGCTGGTCTGGCGCTCCGCCTGGGCGGTGTCTACATGACGATGATGCCCGTCGATCGCTACTCGTTTCTGATTGTGATCTTCGGTCTATTTTTATTGGTCGGCGGGTGGCATACGATTCGTTGGTCGTGGCCGGCGATGTTGTTTCTGTTTTTCATGTTTCCATTGCCGAGTTGGCTTGAACACAACATCTTGTGGCGGCTGCAGACGCTCGCCAGCGTGGTCAGCACGTTTGTGCTTCAGACGATGGGCGTTGCTGCCTTTCGTCAGGGAAACTTGATCAGTGTCCCGGGCGCCGATTTGAATATTGCCGATGCCTGTAGCGGTCTGCGGATGCTGACAATTTTCTTCGCGCTGGCATTGGCGATGGTTTTTCTGGTCGAGAGACCTTGGTGGGACAAGTTCATTATCCTGCTCAGCGCCGTCCCGATCGCGCTGATCGTCAATATCATCCGCATCACCGCGACCGGCCTGTTGTACATGGCAGTCGGCCCGGAGAACGAGTTTGCCAAGAAGCTGGGCCACGATTGGGCTGGCTTCTTCATGATGCCGCTGGCGCTAGGTTTCCTGTGGATTGAATTACAAATCCTGGAAAGGCTCACGGTGCCGGTCGAAACGGCTCAGTACAAGCCGGTAGGCGGGCGAACCGCGACAATTCCGGTCCGCTGAGCCTGGCGGGGCAGTGCTGTGCCGGGAGCGGGACCTTTCCCGAATGTAGGGACAGTTGAATAATTGCCACAGATGTTGAAAAAATGCAGCAGACTTTTCGCTTCCCAGGCCCGGGTTGGTTTCCGAAATCGGGAAATTACCGCTGTTTTCTTGCCCCCA
>CAWBTK010000007.1:0-1477094 GCA_963791755.1 uncultured Planctomycetaceae bacterium | reverse complement strand
TAGCAGCCAAACGATCGGTAGCCAAGGATCCGCCGGGCATGAAGCGGCTGATGGCGGATTACGATGTCTGGATCGATCCGGGTAACAAACGCGTGGTATTGGTGGGCGGGGTGTGCCTCCGCGAGGGCCAATTGGAGATGCTCGCCTGCGGCAAGGGAACGAAAGAACACGAATCGATCCTGGCCGTCGATACCAACGCTTTTGAAGTGCATGCCGGGCTGCTTGCCGTGGGCGCCCAGGCCGGCACTCCGGTGCAGTTTCAGCCAGCCTACAAGCCTGCCACGGGACCGAAATCGATATTAATTTGATTTGGACCGATAAGAATGGTCAGGTGCATCGCGATCGGGCTCAAGATTGGGTGCGCAATGTGCAGACCGGCAAACCGATGGAATACCCATGGGTTTTCGCGGGGAGCGGATTTTGGACGGACGAGTCAACGGGCGAAAAGAGCTACCTGGCTGAGTCGGGCGATTTCATCTGCGTGTCGAATTTTCCCAGCGCCATGCTCGATCTGCCCGTCGAAAGCAGCCAGGCCACGGGCAATTTGCTCTACGAAGCCTTCACTTCGCACATTCCGCCGCTAGGGACGCGGGTGCGGATGGTGCTCACTCCCAAGCTCAAAAAATAGCCGCCGCCGCTGTCCTCCTCGTCGAGTCGGCCGTTATCCCACGCGACAGTGCTTGAGCATTTCGCCCGGGCGTCATCATATAACTCACATAGAACGGACCGAACTCGGCATAGCGGGCGCTGGCTTCGTCAAATCGCATGCGATAGACGATTTCTTTGAGAAATTCCGGATTGCGGGCCCACAGCGTCACGCCCCACTCCCAATCGTCAAAGCCCAGTCCGACGGTGATCAGTTGCGTGACCTTGCCGCCGAAGGTCATGCCGGTGCGCCGTGCTCGGCCATCAGCCGATTGCGGTCTTCGAAATCGAGCAAGAACCAATTCTCGCCGACTTTCCGCTTCTTGTTCATCGGATAAAAGCAAGTGGCCGGCCAGGGGGGCAATTCGGGCGTCAGTCGCTGGCGACGCATCATCACCTCGCGGCCTTCATAAGCCTTGAGCTTGGCCTGATACGCCGGGCCGGTTGGATCTTCCCCCTCTTCGACCAGCCGCTTTCCGTACTGTTCAACCGAGGGCACGTATTCCGAGACCTCCGTAACGGAAACGAACGAATAGGTCGGGTCCAGCGCCACGCCGAATGGTCCCGTCATCAGTCGCTGGTGGACGCTGTCGATCACCAGCGGATCAGCGTCCAAAATCATCAGTCCGAAGTCGGCCTTGTGTCCGCTGACGACCGAGGATTGCAACCGGGCGGGGGCCCCTTCGACGGCTGGATCGAGAGCCTGGCAAAATTGCTTGGCGCCTTGGGCCAATTCTGCGGCAGTCAACCCCGCCAGTCGCGGACGATCAAAGCGATAGTACAAATGGCTGCAATGCCAGCCCTCGGCCGGTTTAAGCGAAACTTCCGCGGATGGGGCGGCGTGACTCATCGATTCAAGGCTCCCTTAAGGGCGATGGATCGCCCGGGCAAAGCATGACGGTTGGTGGGTCAGGGCAAATCATAAACCGAGTCCGGCGGCTGGGCAATGAGCGGAATCGCGCCAGAGTTCACGGCGGCAATGCGGCGAATAGCATCGCTCGGCGATCGCAGTCGGCGGCGCCAGCGAAGTGCACAATGACCTTAAAAAAAGGTGAAAGTGCGGCACACTTTGCATTCGGCTCGGTGAATTGCGGGAGAATCGCGACGCTCGACGCGCCGCGAATCGCGGCCGCGCCAGGTCTGAAACGAACACACGCGCAGAAGCGACAAAAACCGACAATGCGATACGCGGCCCCACGCTTGGAAGACGAAGGCGGATACGAAGGCAGATAGCCACCGAGGTCACGGAGGCCACCGAGGGATGGAATGGGGACAATGTCTCTGTGTCCTCGGAGACCTCGGTGGCCCTTCCTCCGTAGCTCGATTCGCCGGTAGCGCGCTGCGGCGCTCGCATAGTGTCGATCGCGTTACCGCTTGGGCCTGATCGACTCGGGATGACCGTTGATTGACGATTCATGCTGCAAGGGCGAAGAAAACCGAAGCACTGCTGGACAAGCCAGCAGTGGCACCCGGCGCTTGGAAGACGAAGGCGGATACGAAGGCAGATAGCCACAGAGGGCACCGAGGACACCGAGGGAGGGAAGTGGGACAACGTCTCTGTGTCCTCGGTGCCCTCTGTGGCCACTGCTCCGTAGCTCGATTGGCCAGCGGTGCGCAGCAGCACGCGCGCGCGCAAGAGTGCGCGCGATAGAAAAGATTTGGACGTCGCGGCTCCCCTCTAGTTGCCGAGGCCGTTTCTTGATTGGTGAAAAAAAGGTTGGTGGCCTCAGCTCAGAGGCACTCGGAGCCACGACGCCGCGGGACAACACCGACATTTGGCGAACAAGGCGAGGTTAGTCCAGAGTACGTTGCCCCCGTCTCCAGGCCCGCCTGTCGAAGCGGCTTAACCCGATTCGGCACCCCACTTAGCGGTTCTACCGTCCAGCGCGCGCGACTGCAGTCGCGTGCGATCAACGGCGGGCAAGGCCGGGGCGCAGGAACTTATGCCACTAGCGCGACGCGAGCCAAGAACAACCCGCGCCGAACTTTAACGCCCCGCTCGGCATGCAACAGCATCAACCTGCGATTGCCCAGTCCGATTCGGCTGAGCGTGATTCTGCCAGAAGTGCTGGCCTGATTTCAAGCGGTATTGTCTGGATTGCGCGACAAGTCAACGGTCTCGTCGTCGCCTTCCCCGCTTGTCCCTAATCGAGCCGTAAATTGTCGAAGATCGCCGCAATCCCCTCACGGCGTTCTGCCTCAATTCCGGCGATCAACTCACTGAGCTCCTTCTCTAGGTTCTTCTTAGTGCTTCCTTCGGGAGCGGTCTTCAAGGGAAGCTGTAGTAGCTTAAGTTTGTAATTGTTCTTGTCCCACCATTTCTTAAAAGACTGCTTCCATCCAAACTCTTCCTTCAATAGTTCCCCCCGCAGTTGGTTGAGTGTATCACGCGCATTCAGGATCTGTTCCCGCTGCTCGGCATTCGCATGTCCAAAATCAATTGCGTCGCTCCTTCGCCAGTGTATTCAATCAAATAAGACTTGGGTTTTTGACTTGTATCCCACTCCTCAACCAGAATTGGTTTGCCCCGATCGCAAAGACATGTCAGACCAAAAGTGCTGCCCTTCTTAAACTCAGCGAACAGTACTAATTCTCCTTCTGCATTCCAGTGCCGAAGTATTCCATTTCGAACATGATTCGCAAAGGACAACAGAACCTTGGGTCGGCCATTTGGATAAATGACGAGAGCTCGTCCTTCAAATTCCTTTTTATTGCTAACAGCGAAAAGGCCCTCGGGTGGCCGATTGTTGTCCCGCTTGAGAACAAACACGGTCGTTTCGTTGGGCACATTATCTGAAAACTCCTTCCTAATTTCCTTTAACAGTGGTGGTTTTAAATCATCCGCGCTGACAGTCTTGCTGGACGGCAATTCGACGATAGTGAACGCTTCCGGCACATCTTCGGTTGGCACGACGCGCGCTGGGACGTCTTCTTCCAGCGGTTCCGGTAGCTTTTTCCGTAAGACGTCGGCATCGACTTCGTATTGCTCAATAATGTCCTCAATCGCAAAGGAGGCGATCTCGCGTTTATTCTCCTTAACGGCCGCCTCAAGGGCCATTTGATAAAGAATGTAGCGCATCGCAGGAGCTTTTTGAATTTGAGCTTCATCCAAGAGTTCCTGAGCGGTTACACTCCCTTGAATTACGATGAGGGCTCTTGCTTTGTCCAATTCTTCGACTGTGGGAATCTGCAGCTTGGCCCCGCGAGCAGGCGGCTTCTTCTTCTTTGGCGACTTTTGCTTCTGTCGCCGAGATTGAGCCTGCACGTCGCGCACTTTTTCGACGGGAATGTTTGTGTCCCTCTTTGCCGGTGGCGTATCGTCAACAAGCTTCTTGATTGCAATCGCCGCTAAGACTGCCGCGGCTACGCAAATAGCAATCGCCGTTCCCCATGCCGGGCCCTGCTTGCGACGACTAGGTGTTCGAGATCGACCTGCGAATTCGGCTGGCCCGGGGACAGGAACTATGTCACGCGAATTGTTTGGGGAATCTAGCAATGGAGACGCGGAAACGGGCGATTGAGAATCGTTCGCAACTGGAGGTAGAGGCACTGCGACGGGCGGAGCCGCAACGGGCGGCGCCGCGACATCAGGCGCGCGACGCTGATTTTCAATCAGGCGCAAAGCGCGATCGTATTCGGCCTTGCTGGACGGATCGAGCAAACACACTCTTGCTCGAGCAATCTCATTCAGGAGTCGCTGTGAGTGTTCAGATTGGGGCCCGATCTTGTACTTGTGAATATGAGCCGTTTGGCGCTCAGCTGCCGCTCGAATGACGTCGCGGTCCGACTCGAAGACTTCCAGTCCAAGCAATCGGTACAAATTTGGCGGCTGGTGTTGCGGCGGGATGCCTAGCCACTTGTGGTACGGATCGAATTCCAATTCGAGTGACACGTCCGGCTCCAAAGCGCAAATATCGGGCACGCACTAAACGCAGGGCTTTACCATGTGCGCGCCCGCAAAACATCTAAAGCTGTGACCTCTTCTCGGTTCCTGGGCCATCTGCTCGCGCTGTTTATTGCACTGTCGTGAGTCGGCAATTCCAGCCGGTTTGCATCGCGTACCGCCTTGTGTTACCTTCGCAATGCCCCCCATCATAGCGAGTCAGGGCCGTGTCGGCAAAAGCCGAGTTTCTCCATGGAAAGCCAATCGACCTCGATGAATGAAGGCGACCCGCTGCTGGCAAGCATTCGGCATCCGCCAATCGGCATCGATTTGGGCACGACATATTCCGTCATTGCCTATCTCGACGTTTCCGGACGGCCCATTACGATCATTAACGATGCCGGCGCGGCCCTGACCCCCAGCGCCGTGGCGTTCGAGAACGACGTTGTACTGGTCGGAAAGGAAGCCGTTAAAGCCGCAGTATTCGAGCCGTCTGTCTTCGCTGACTCTTTTAAGCGGGATATGGGACGACGGGAGTTCAGGCGGCCGATCATCGACAAGCAAATTCCACCAGAAGTGTTGAGCGGCTTCGTTCTTCGGCGGCTCAAGCTAGATGCCGAGCGACAACTGGGCCAACCCATCAAACAAGCCGTGATAACCGTTCCGGCGTTTTTCGACGAGTCTCGTCGTCGGGCGACACAAGAAGCGGGACGATTAGCGGGAATTGAAGTTCTTGACATCATCAACGAGCCGACCGCGGCCGCCGTCGCGTTCGGCTACTACCGTGCAACTGTCTCCGATTCGCCAGCCAAGCCGGAAAGAATCTTGGTTTACGATCTGGGTGGGGGTACGTTTGACGTCACCATTTTGGAAATCGACGGTCGATCGTTCCGAACGTTGGCAACGGACGGAGACGTTCAACTGGGAGGAATCGATTTCGACGAACGATTGGTCGATTTTGTCGCCGAGAAATTCGAAGCGGCCAACAAAACCGATCCGCGCAGCGATCCACACGACGCGGCGCAATTGTGGCACGACGCGCAAGAAGCAAAGCATGCTCTCTCGCAACGGTCCAATGTCTCGATTCCATGCATTCACGCCGGGACCAGGATGCGCGTCGACGTGACTCGGGACGACTTCGAGCGAATAACGGCCGACCTCATCGACCGGACCGAAACAACAACCCAACTCGTGCTGGCGGCGGCCAAACTCAATTGGGACGCGATTGACCGCGTGTTGCTGATCGGCGGCTCGACACGCATGCCCGGCGTCGCCGAAATGCTCAAACGAGTCACGGGCAAGGACCTCGACCGATCTCTCTCACCAGACGAGGCGGTGGCGCACGGGGCCGCTTTGTATGCGGGCATGCTCACGGCGCAGCCAGGTTCGGAAGCCTCGGCCGCGTTTACGCTCGTGAACGTCAATTCGCACAGTCTTGGAATTGTCGGGATCGACCAGCGCGCCAAATGCTATCGGAATGTCGTGTTGATCCCCAAAAACACGCCGCTTCCATGTCGCGCAGTTCGCAAATTCGCTACAGCCCGCGACAACCAAAGGACGGTCATGGTGGTGATTGTCGAAGGAGAGAGCGAACATCCGGAGCATTGCATTCGACTTGGCGAGTGCGCGATTCGCAATCTCCCGCCAGCTCTTCCGAAGGGTACCAAGATCGAAGTCGAGTATAGCTACTCCGCCAACGGACGAATCTCCGTTCGTGCGCGAGTTCCGCAGGCTCGGCAGTCGGCATCGGTCGAGATCCAATACGACGAAGGTCTCAACATTCCAGATTTGGAGACGTGGCATCGAAGGGTCTGCGGATCGGAATATCTGCAAAACAAGGCTGAAGCCGAGGCCCTAGTCGACCTTGAAGACGATTTGGACGCATTCGTGACTCAACTCGATGATTTGCTGGTTGTATACGGCGAAAAGGCGGCCACACTGAAATTGCCGGAACCGTTTAATTGGCATAAAGCGGCGGCCCTGAGCGCCGCGAAGGAATTGCAGGTTGCGACGGCGGATTTTGTTCGGCGTGAACGAAATCGCAATGCCGCTGTCGGACAGGCGGAGATACTTGAAGCGACTTCCGAATTGACGAAGGCAAGTGTGTCGGTCCAAGAAGCCGAATCGAAGATTCGCTCTGCTTATCGAGCGCTTGGACACGAGTGCGTCACGGCCGAATACTCCCCGCCACCGCTGGCGGGACTGTATGCCGAGATTAAGCGACTGCAATCGCTCTAGCAGGGCTCTCAACTCGCCGCTAGCGCGAAGTCGCCGGCCAGGCGAAGGAGGACTTCGCGGGTGACTTGGGCGGGGATGATTTCGCGGGGCTGGCCGGCAAGGCGGGTGTAGCGAACCAGGCTCAACTCGCCCGAGCGAGAGACCAACAGCTCGTAGTAGCTGGTGCGGTCGGCGTCTTTTTGCGGCGGAGTGGAACGCATTTGCACGACACAGCCCTGCGAATCGAGCTCGATCGGGCTGATCGGTTCCAGCAGATAGGTCAAGCGCGGAGAGGCGCTCGGCCGTCTGTTTCAGGCCGTCGGTCGAGAGGCCCGAGAGCTTGGGGGAGGCGAGCGACAGCCTGGTAAAGGCGCAGGACATCGAGTCCAAGGCGACCAGCCGGCATTCGAGCCGGCCGGCGGGGTCATCGACCTGGACCAATTGCTCGCCGCTGGAGAACAAGGGAAGACTGTCGAGTGCTTGTTGCAGGTTCTGGGTGAGTGTCATGATGATGTTTCTCCGCTCTTCTCAGTATTTTCAGCCTTTTCGCGCGTGTTCCGTGCCGTCGAACGAAAGGATGGTGGCAGTGCCGTCGAGCACCGTTTCGATATGGACCGGCCGGCCCCAGAGGCGATGCAGCGCCACCAGCGTGTCGAGCGCGTAGTCAATTTTCAGCTCGACGCCGCCAAATTGATGCTGCAAGAAAAGCTCGCCGCGATTTTTATAGTTGCCGTCGCTGACCGCGATCAGCGGCCGGCCGATGTTGGTCAAGTTGAACAGCAACTGCTGCTTGACCTTGGGAAACTCGCGGCTTTCGATTTCGTAGGCGTCGCTGGAGGGGTTGTAGCCGAAGGAAAACAGCTTGTACTGGCGGCAGAATTCCAACGTGAGGAATTCGTCGATAAACGTCAGGTCGTTGTGGATCTTGCGGACTTCGAAGATCTTCTCGCGGCCCAGCCCGGCGCCCGTATCCCAATCGCGCTTGGCTGCCAGATTATCGCACTCTTCGTACTCCTTGCCGAAGCGGCCTTTGTTCCAACGCTCTTCGATATCGCGGAACAGCTCGATCCCGAGCTTGTAGGGATTCAGCTTGTTGGGCGAGCTGGCCAGCGTGCCCGAGTGATGGTCGCAGTAGCAAACGATGTCAGCCGGCTCCAAACCCTGGCGGGTCATGATCGTGGAGTGCCAGTAGCTGGCCCAGCCTTCGTTCATGATCTTGGTTTGGGCCTGGGGAGCGAAGTAATAGGCCTCGTCGCGGATGATCGACAGGACGTCGAGCTGCCAGGGCTTGAGCGGGGCGTTTTCGAGCACGAACAGCATGACGTCGCGGACCGGCTCGGCCGGGAAATGGCTTTGCCGCTCGGCGTCTTTGCGCAGGCGTTCGGCTTCGGCCAGTAGCGCTTGCGGCGGATTGACGTAAGGCTGCATGTAATCCTTCGACGCGAAGCGGCCCGGCGCGGCGGGCTCTTCGACGTGGTCCAGCGCCTTGTCGAAGTCGTAGCGGTCGCGAGTCGCGGTGCGCTTGACGAACGGCAGGTGGATGTCGATCAGGTCCTCGATGCTCAGGCAGGCGTCGATGAACGTCTCGACCTCTTCCACGCCAAAGCGGTCCATGTAGCGGCGGATTCGATTGCCGTGATTGGCCATCTCGTCCATCATCTTGCGGTCGGTGTGGCTGAACCAATAGTTGTTCTTGAAGAAATCGCAGTGCCCGTAGACGTGGGCCATCACCAGCTTCTGGTCCACGATGCCATTGGAGCGCATCAGATAGGCGTAGCAGGGATTGTTGTTGATCACCAGCTCGTAGATTTTCTGCAGTCCGTAGGTGTACCCCTTGGAAAGCTGCTCGTACTCCATGCCGAACCGCCAGTGGGGATAGCGGGTGGGAAAGCCGCCATAGGCGGCGACGGCATTGAGCTGATCGGCATCGACCAGTTCGAAGACCGTGGGGAAGAAATCCAAACCATAGTCGCGCGCATGGCCTTCCATCTTGGCCTGGATGGCGGCCAGATTGGCGGGCAGGGGTTCGAAGCTTACAGTGGCCATGCGAGTAACCGCGGGTTTGTTGGTCAGGACCTGGTCAGACTCCCGTGCCCAGGAACTGCTTTAGGCAGGGGTAAATCGCTTCCTTGTTTTCCAACTCGGCCAGGATCAGGCGCTCTTCGGTTGAACCGAAGGCGTGCTCGAGCGAGCGGATGTACTCGCCGCTGCCGTAGGGACTTTCGACCTGCCCGTAGCAGAACAGGTTGACTTGCGGCAGCAGCGTATCGCGCAATAGCGCCAGGCTCTTTTCGTTATCCTCGCCCCAGTTGTCGCCGTCGGAAAACTGGAAGCAATAAATGTTCCATTCGCTGGGCGAAAATTCGCGGGCGATCAGATCGGCGCAGACGGTGTAGGCCGAACTGATGCGGGTGCCGCCGCTTTCGCGGGTGTGGTAGAAAGTTTGCTCGTCGACTTCCTTGGCCGCGGCGTCGTGGATGATGTAGCGGGTTTCGACCCCCTGGTATTGGCTGCGCAGCCAGGTGTCGAGCCAGAAAGCGGCCGTGCGAACGATTTCCTTTTGTTCGTCGGTCATGGAGCCGGAAACGTCCATGATGTAGATCAGCACGGCATTGGCCTCAGGCAGATCGACTTCGCTCCAGGCGCGATAGCGTTTGTCCTCACGGATGGGGACGATCCTGGGCCGATCGGGGACGTAGGTATTGGACGAGATCTGGCGGCGGAGGGCCTCCATGTAGGTTCGTTTGAAATGCCGCAGCGACTCGGGGCCGTTGCGGCGAATGCTCGAGTAGCGGGCCTTTTTCTGGTCGATGTTGGCCTTGCCTTTGGGCTCGATGCGGGGCAGTTCGAGCTCCTCGCCGAGGATGGCTGCCAGTTCCTGGAGCGAGACTTCGACTTCGAGGATGTGCGCGCCGGGATCGCTGCCCGCGTTTCCGGAGCCGCCCTCGGCATCGCCGCCGGCGCCGACGACGGTGCCCTGTTCGCCGTCACCCTGGCCGACGCCGCCGGAGCCGTTTTTGCCGAAGCGAAAGTGCGGCACGTCGAGCTGGGGCAGGGGGATGCTGACCAGATCGCGCCCCTTGCGGCCGATCATTTCGCCGTGCGTGACGTACTTCCGCAAGTTCTGGCGAATCTTGCCGCGCACGATTTGCTTGAATCGCGATAGATCGTGCTCGATTCTCATTGCCGTCCCCTCGTACCGTCCGGCCGCGAGCGCCGGGCCTGTTATGATCCTTGCTTGGCGTCTCCGCGGGCAAAGATGCTGGCCACGTAATTCAACACATCCGACGCGCTCTCGTCGTCATAGCCGTAGTCGCGGATCAGGCGGTGCTTGACCACGTCGATCTTGGCCTGGGTGTCGGCATCGACGACCTTCGAAACCAGGCTGGTCAGCTTGATCGAGTCTTTTTGATCCTCGAACAGCTTGAGCTCCAGGGCCTTGTACAGCCGTTCGTTGGTTTTGTAGTCGAACGTCCGACCGTCGATCGACAGTGCGCCGATATAGTTCATGATCTCACGGCGGAAGTCGTCCTTGCGGCTTTCGGGAATGTCGATCTTCTGTTCGATCGACCGCATCAGCCGTTCGTCGGGCTCCTGGTATTGGCCGGTGAAGCTGTTCTTGACCTTTTCGCGCTGGGTGTAGGCCTTGACGTTGTCGATGTAATTGCCGCACAACCGCTTGAGCGCGTCTTCGTCGGCGGCGATCGCGCGTTGAACTTCGTTTTTCACGATGTTCTCATACTCCTCCTTGACCACGCCCAACAATTCGCGGTACTTGGTCCGCATTTCGTCGTTCGTGATCAAGGTGTGATGCTTGAGGCCCGATTCGAGTTCATTGAGGACCATGAACGGGTTGATCGAGCGCGACTCGGGATGCGCCACCAGGGCGTTCGAGATTTTGTCTTGCACATAGCGGGGCGAGATACCCAACATCCCCTCGTTGGCGGTCTGTTCGCGGAGTTCCTTGATGTTGTCCTCGGTAAAGCCGGGGAGGGTCTTGCCGTTGTAGAGTTTGAGCTTTTGCAGCAGGCTCAGGCCCGCGTTTTTGGGCTCCTCGAGGCGAGTGAGAATCGCCCACATGGCAGCCATTTCGATGGTGTGCGGCGCGATGTGCTTGCCCTTGACCGTGTCCTTGTTGTAGTCCTTTTCGTAGATCTTGATTTCGTTGGCCAAGGTCGTGACGTACGGCACGTCGATGCTGCACGGTGCGGTCTCGGAGAGCCTCCATGAATTCATTGCCCTGCAGCCGTTTGAATTCGGGCTCGTTCGTGTGGCCCAAAATGACTTCATCGATGTCGGTCTGGGCGAACTTCTTCGGCTTGACCTTGTGCTCCTGGCTGGCGCCCAACAGATCGTACAAAAACGCCACGTCCAACTTGAGCACTTCCACGAACTCGACGATGCCACGGTTGGCGATGTTGAATTCGCCGTCGAAGTTGAAGGCCCGCGGGTCGCTGTCGCTGCCGTACTCGGCGATCTTGCGGTAGTTGATGTCGCCGGTCAGCTCGGTCGAATCCTGATTCTTTTCGTCCTTGGGCTGGAACGTGCCGATGCCGATGCGGTCTTTCTCGCTCAACAGCAAGCGCTTGACGCGGACATCCTCGACAACGCGAGTCCAGTCACCCTGATATTGCTTCAACAGGTCGCTGTAGACGTAGCGGCAGAAGGGGCACAACTCGCCGGTGATCTTGACGCGATACTCGCCGGCGGGCACTTCGGCGTTGAGCCCGCTGAGGATTTCCTCGCGGAAGCGGTGCGGAATCAGGTGCAGGGGCTCCTCGTTCATGGGGCACCACTGCGTGCCCTCCTTGGTGGCCCAGCCGAGCGAATACAATGCGCCAGCATCCTTGGCGCTATAGCGCTCCAGGCCTTTTTTCAGCAGCCGGGCGATCGTGCTCTTGCTGCTGCCCACGGGGCCATGCAGCAGCAGCACGCGCTTTTCGATGCCATAGCCTTGCGCGGCGCTTTTGAAAGCGTTGACCAGCATGCCGAGGGTCTCGTCGAGACCGAACACGGCGTCTTTGCCATGATCTTCCGGGTCGCTGAAGAAGGTGTAGCGGACGTGGCGCTCGCGAAACGACTCGTAGGTCTCGCTGCCGTACGACATGATCATGTCGTACACGCGCTCGAAGGCGTTTCGCGTTACGCGGGGCTCGCGGCGAACCAGGTCGAGATACTCTTCGAAAGTCCCCTCCCAATTCTTGCGGCGGAATTGGTCGAGATCCTGTCGTTCGGCGACGAGGGAAATGATTTCGCGTCCACTCTTCATGGATCGTCCTCCTCGACGGGTGCTGGCCGTGCACACTTGTCGTCCGAGGCTATCCCTGACCGTCAGGGACCCGGCGATTCGTGTGCGCCTTTACCCGGAACAGTTACGTTCAAATTGTTTCGTGCTTCTCTGTTAGTTGCCGCCGCGGGCCGTTACGTTTCCCTATTCGTGTTCATGTGTGGTTCCAGACCATTTACCTGTCGATTCCCGCGCTGGGAGCCATCCGCGCGGATTGCCGCGCGTGGACTCGAAACGCAGTGCGTCCGCGCACGGCGCGATACGCGCAGCGGGCATCCACTGCTTGTGTCGTTGAGTGCCGGACAGAAAGAGAAATTGGAAAAGAACGCTCGAGGCGCGGCGGGCAGGGTGACAGCCTGACTTCTCTGGGGTCGCTCGGAGGTCGCGGCCATCCCTGTCCGACATCTCCTACCTTCCCTAAGCCAAGTATGCTTCGGACTCCGTCAATCGACAATATCGACTTTTGTCCATCCTGGCGCTTTGACGGATTCGGTGCCGAGAAAGTTCAGCAAACGCGGTGCCGAAGCGCCGAGAATGTGGGGAGAATTTCACTTAACAAGCAGTGCGCAGCCGTGCATTGCCGTTACAACGATGCGGGCAGTCGTTCGAACAAGTATTCGCTTTGGACACTTGGGCGGAGACGGCGCGACGGCACCAAGGGGTCGTCGCCAAACCACGAAGAGCCAATTCGGACGTTTCGCGGTCAGGCCAACAGCCGCTTTACGCTCTCCATCAGCCGGTCCATCGCGAACGGCTTGCGAATGTAATCGTCGACGCCCAACATTTCGGCATAAGCCTTGTGGCGGCTCCCCTCGTTGGCGGTGATCATGATCACGCGCAACGGCACGGGGCGACTGCGGCGAAGTTTCTCCAACACCAGAAACCCGCTCCGCTTGGGCATCATCATGTCGAGAATGACCAGGTCCGGATCCTCGCGCTCAGCCATGGCCAGGCCCTGGTTGCCGTCGCGGGCGACGAGCACTTCGAATCCGTTTGCCTCCAACGCGTAACGAACCGACTCGACAATCTCGTGGTCGTCGTCCACCAGCAGGATGCGCTGCGGTTTCGCGGGCGTTTTCTCTTCTTCCATCTGTGGGCCAACCCTTCCCGACTAAGAATGTACGACCGCCGAGGGCAGCCGTCTGTGCGCTCTTCTGTTCGTTCAAGCCATCACAAGTATCCGAGATCGGACATTATTGCAAGGACGCGAACCGGCCGATAGGTGGGTAACTTCGCGCGAAGGCGACCCGGTGGGCGGCGCTCGGCGGCAGCGCAAGAGGGCATTGGCTATCAAGTTCCATCCACTCGATTGCGGAGTGACGCCGCGACGGGCGGGGTTTCAAGCGGCACGCACGTCACCGCCCGGCGTCTTTTCAAGTGGCGATTTGCCGGGCCGACGATGCGGACCTTGCAATCCGGCCCAGGCACGGCGGTGCGCATGGGATCGTTCTTCGAGCGCATCGAAGACGCGAGATAGCCTGCTACCGTAAACGCACAGCGGCGCAAAAATGCACCCGACCGCCGCGCCCCATAGCACGTCGCTCAAGAAATGTGCATTGTCCAGCACCCGTTGAGCGCCGGCTAGAGCGGCGATTCCAGGAAAGAGCCACCGCCCGCGAGGATAGAAGCATGCCAGCACAATCGCCAGTCCGGCCGCCGTGGCGGCGTGCGACGAGGGGAAGCTCTGCTCCCAGCTAGCATTGCCGAACATCGGCAGCCAGTCGGTGAAGCTGTCCAGGGCAGGGCTATGCGAATCGAAATGATGGGGCCGGGTTCTGGCTACGAGCAACTTGAGTGCGTTGGCCGCCAGTCCCGATCCCAGCGCGGCCCCCAGAATGCGCGGAAGCGCATAGCGATGCCAAGGATCGAGCACGGCGATCAGCACCACGATGGCGACCACGCCCAAGCCGTGGCTAAATAACTCGCTGAGACCGCAAAGCTTCTGAATGGCCGCGGGACATCGCTGGCTGTTGACCCATGCCGCCACGGGCATATCCAGCGCCAGGGCCGCCGCGCCCAGCCCTCCCAGCAAAGCCGCGCAGCTCCACAGGTGCGAGATGGTCCGCAACCGGGGGAGCGGGATTTCGGACTCGGGATAGAGATTCGTGCGTTGGAACGAAGTTGCCATGAGGAGCATCCTTGCCCGTGGTTGGCGACAAAAAGATCGTTCGGATTTCAACGGCCGGATGGCGTGCAAGGATACCAAGCTCGCGAACGTGAAAGAACGTCAATTGGCCGTGAAAGTTCCGTTTCTTATCGGCCAGTCCAGCAGCCGGGGCCGCGGCCGCTGGCGACAGGTGTTGTTGCCGAGCAAAACTGCTGTTGGCGGTCGCGAGTGGGCTATCGTAGACTCCCCGCGCGCACATCGCCCCGTCGCGGGCGACAGCGTTTCGTCCAGCCCACTCGATTCAGCCCGACCAGAGAAGGAGCAAGGATGCTCAACTCCGCGCAAAACCAGGCGCTGCTAGCGGCGATCGCCGCGGCCATGTTCTTCGCCAATTTGGGAGGTGCGCACCTGTGGGACGTCGACGAGGCGATCTTCTCGCAAGCCGCCAAGGAGATGCTCGTTCGCGGCGACTATGTGGTGCCGTATTTCAACGGCGAGGTTTTTCCCGACAAGCCGGCGCTGATGTACTGGTTCATGATTAGCGCCTACAAGGTCTTCGGCCCGACCGAATTCGCGGCCCGCTTCTGGTCGGCCATCTTCGGCATCGGCAGCGTACTGCTCACGTTTCGGCTGGGCCGGCTGATGTTTTCGCCGGCCGTGGGCGTCTGGTCGGCATTGATCCTGGCCAGTTGCGTGAGTTTCAATATTATCGCGCGGGCCGCCACGCCCGACTCGTTCCTGGTATTCTTCTCGACGTTGGCGATGCTGCTTTTTGTCGGCGCAACGGCCAAGGCCCGGGCCCTTTCTGGCGAACCCAACGAGCGCAACGCACCCTGGGCAGGGCAAACGCGGTTCGAGCCCTCTTGGCCCAGCTATGTGCTCATCTATGCGGCCATGGGCTGCGGCGTGCTCACCAAAGGTCCGATCGGCGTCGTGCTGCCCACGGCCGTGATCGGTTTGTTCCTGCTGATGGTTCGGGCCGAACCGATCGAACTGGTTGTCGGCGCGGGATGGCGCGGCGCCTTGCGCAATGCGTTTCGATATCTGTCTCGACTGTTATCGCCAGTGCTTTTCCTGCGCACGGTGTGGAGCATGCGACCGCTGACCGCGATCGCCGTGGTGCTGGCCGTGGCCGGTCCCTGGTATGCGTTGGTCGGAGTCGAAACCGACGGGCAATGGCTGATCGGATTCTTTGGCGTGCACAACTTCGGTCGATTCCTCAACGCCATGGAGAACCACCGGGGGCCGATCGTGTACTATGTGGGCGCCATCGCCGTGGGATTTTTTCCCTGGTCGGTGCTGTCGATTCCCTGTTTTCTGCATGCCAAGAATCAGGTCGACGAGCGGCACCCCTGGCGGGCCGGCTATTTGCTGGTCGCGTCATGGCTGACGGTGTGGATTGGATTCTTTTCGTTGGCCGGGACCAAGTTGCCCAGCTACGTCGTGCCGGCGTACCCCGCGCTGGCGCTGGCTTGCGGGTGCTTCGTCGAAAGCTGGCTCCGAAATCCGCTTTTGGTCTCGCGCGTCTGGACTCGCCTGGCTTGGGGCACCGTGGCCTTGGCCGGCCTGGGCCTGGCCGTTGCCTTGCCGATCGTGGCTCACGTGTTTCTCGACGATGACTGGATTCTGGGCGCGGTCGGGATGATTCCCCTGGTCGCCGCAATTGTCGGTTGGCGCATGAGCGAGCAGCGGCATGTACGCGGGGCGATGGTCACTCTGGCGACGCTGGGCGTGACGCTCTCGATCACGCTGTTCGGAATCGGTGCGCCCTATGTCGACCGTTATCAGGACAGCCCGGCATTGGCCGCGCATATCGTGGACAACGCGCTGCCGCACGAGCAATCCGCGATCGCTTCGTTCCGCTATTTCCGCCCGAGTTTCGTGTTCTACACGGATCAATCCGTTGCGAAGCTCGAATCGCCGGCCGCCGTCGCCGCGTTCTTCGCCAGCGATCCGCACGCCTATCTATTGACCACCGAGAGCCAATTGGAGACGCTTCGCGAGGACTTGCCGGCGGACGTGACGGTGGTCGAGCGCCGACGGCGGTTCCTGCGCTCCGGCAATATCATCCTGCTCGGGCGAAAGTCGGTGGCGGACACGGCCGCAAAACCCGCCGGGGCCGTCAATTCCGCGCCTCGCTAGCGAGCGAGCGCTCGTGGCACTTAACTGCCACCAATTCTTGATCTTGCGCCCTCGGTGTGGTACTCTCAGACCTGCTATCCTTGCGTTGCGCGCGTGCCCCTCCCCAGGCAGACTCACCAGGGCGAACCACAGCCATGCTCCATATCAGCGGTCGAGGCCAGGCACATACTTGCGACGGCGTCTCGCGGCGCGATTTTCTTCAGGTCGGCGCCTGGGAGCCATCGGGCTGTCGCTGCCGGAACTGATGGCCGCCAAGGCCCAAGGGGCGGTCGCCAAGAATCACGACGAGCGGAGCGTGATCTTGATCTTCAATCTGGGCGCTCCCAGCCAGCTCGACACCTTCGACATGAAGCCGGACGCGCCGGTCGAGATTCGCGGGCCGTTCAAATCGATCAAAACCAACGTGCCGGGCATCGACATTTGCGAGATTTTTCCCAAGCACGCTCAGCACGCCGACAAATTCTCGCTGGTCCGCAGTTGCTATCACACGGCCGCGGCCGTACACGACACGGGGCATCAGATGATGCAGACGGGCCGGCTGTTTACCGGCGGCATCAACACGCCGCACGCGGGCTGTGCGCTCAGTTTTCTGCGGGGTCGACGCGGCGATCTGCCGGCCAACGTCATTCTTCCCGAGCCAATGGGTCCCACCGGGGGCAATCTGCCGCACGGCCAGGACGCCGGCTTCTTGGGCAAGGCGCACGATCCGTTTTCGCTGATGGCCGACCCTTCGAAGCCGAACTTCAAGGTTCCCGATCTGTTGCCGCCGCCGGAAATCGGCGAAGCACGTCTGGCGCGCCGCCGCAAACTGCGTTCGATTGTCGACGAGACCGTCGATAGTTTCGCGGCCAGCGACAACGCCAAACTGCTGGACAGCAATTTCGAGGCGGCCTTCCGCATGATGACCAGCCCGCAGGCGCGCGAGGCCTTCGACCTGGCCAAGGAACCGACGCAGGTCCGCGAGCGCTACGGCATGAACCGTTTTGGTCAGTGCTGCCTATTGGCCCGGCGGTTGATCGAGGCCGGCGTGCGATTCGTGACGGTCAACACGTTTTTGACGGTGTTCAATGAAATCACGTGGGACATCCACGGCTCGAATCCGTTTACGTCGATCGAGGGGATGCGCAACATCGTGGCCCCGATGTACGACCAGGCCTATTCGGCGCTGCTGGAGGATCTCACGCAGCGGGGCATGTTGGACAACGTGCTGGTCTGCAACCTGGCTGAATTTGGCCGCACGCCGCGGGTGAACCCGGCCGGCGGACGCGATCATTGGCCGCAATGCTGGACGGTTTATTTCGCCGGCGGCGGCGTACAAGGGGGCCGCGTGGTGGGCGCCAGCGACCGCATCGGCGGCGTGCCCGCCGAACGCCCCGTTGATCCGAGTGAGATCGTGGCCACGATTTACCACAGCCTGGGTCTGGATTTGGAAACGAAGCTTCCTGGGCCGCAAGGCCGGCCGTTTCCCTTGGTCGATTCGGGAAAGCACGAAATACACGAGTTGTTTTAACCCGCCGTCCGAAGCTCCCGCAAAAAGCATCCTCCGCGAAACGGCTGTTCGGCGAGCCCCGTTTGCTCGGCAGTCGGCCCATGCGGCTTCCGAGCGCCGGAGTGATCGACTCGATTACCCGCCTTCACAAGAGTTGTCTAACCCATGCGAGCCACGATGACATCGCAAAACCTTCACGGCAGTGGCCGGCAAATCCTGGCGCTCGTCGTTCTCGCGGCGTGGACCGCGTCGCCGGCAACGTGCGGCGCGCTGGCGGCTGGCGAGACGACGCGGTTATTGCCGTCGGCGTTCACACTCAGCGGAGCGGCCGCGCGGCAGACGTTGTTGTTCGAGGCTTTTTCCGGCGACAACGCCACGAAGCACCTAAGCGAGGGCGCGCAGTTCGTCTCGAGCGATCCGAGCGTTGTGAAAATCGAGGGCAACGTGGCTCTGCCGGTCGCCAATGGCAAAGCGTCGATCACGGCGACCTCGGGCGACAACTCGGCGACGACGGAAGTTACGGTGGCCGACATGGAAAAGCCGCTGGCGTGGAGCTTTCGCAACCACGTCGAGTCGGTTCTTTCCAAGGCTGGTTGCAACTCCGGCGCGTGCCACGGAGCGCTGGCCGGGAAGAAAGGGTTCAAACTTTCGCTGGGCGCGTTTGATCCGGTCTCCGATTACTTCTTCATCACGCGACAAGCCCGGTCGCGCCGGGTGGTGATGAGCGATCCCGGCCGAAGCTTGCTGTTGACCAAGCCCACTGGCGCGGTGCCGCACAAAGGGGGCGTTCGCTTCAAGGTCGATTCGCCGGAATATAACGTCGTGGCCCAGTGGATTGCCGCCGGGGCGCCCGCGCCGGCGGAAACGGATCCGCGGCTGACGCGATTGGAAATCCTGCCGGCGGCCTCGGTGCTCACGCTCGGCGCCAAGCAACCTCTGATCGTGCGGGCCTACTTCAGCGACAACCGCGTGGAAGACGTGACTCGCTGGGTGAAGTTTACCTCGACCAACGAATCGGTGGCGCAGGTCGACGGCCAGGGCCTGGTTCAAGTGACCGGTCATGGCGAAGCGGCGATTAAGGCCTGGTATCTGAGTTACAACGCGATCGCCACGGTCAGCGTGGCGTATGCGAATCCCTCGCAAAGTGAGGTCTTTGCCAATGCCCCGCGGCGCAACTTCATCGATGAGCTCGTGCTGGCGAAGCTCGAGAACCTGAACGTGCCTCCTTCGCCGCCGGCCGGCGACGCCGAGTTCCTGCGCCGTGCCTTCGTGGACACGATTGGCACGCTGCCGACCGTGGCCGAAACGCGCGCCTTTCTGGCGGATGCGTCGGCTGACAAACGCGACAAATTGATTGAAGACCTGCTGGCGCGCGACGAGTTTGTCGATTACTGGAGCTACAAGTGGAGCGATTTGTTGCTGGTCAACAGCGAGAAGCTGCGGCCGGCGGCGATGTGGGCGTATTACCACTGGATTCGCAATAACGTGGCCGCGAACACCCCGTGGAATCGATTCGCCCACGACCTGGTGACCGCCACGGGCAGCACGCTGGAAAACGGCGCGGCGAATTTCTTCGTGTTGCACCAAGACCCGCCCGAGCTGGCGGAAACGGTTTCGGTGGCGTTTCTGGGCATGTCGATCAATTGCGCCAAGTGCCACAACCATCCACTCGAGAAATGGACCAACGATCAGTATTACGGCATGGCCAATTTGTTCGCGCGGGTGCGCTCGAAAGAAGCGGCCGGCGATGGCAATCGCATTGTTTTTCCTGTGACCAGCGGTGAATGGGCGCAGCCGCGCACGGGCAAGCCGCAGCCGCCCCGGCCGCTCGACGGTGACCCCGTGCCGATGGACTCCGAGGCCGATCGCCGCGCGCATCTGGCCGACTGGCTGACCGCGCCCGAAAATCCGTATTTCAGCCGCGCGATCACCAACCGGGTGTGGGCCAATTTTTTCGCGGTCGGGCTGGTCGAGAACGTGGACGACTTGCGGCTGACCAATCCGCCCAGCAATGCTCCGCTGCTGGATGCCGCGGCCGGATACCTGGTCGAGCAAGGCTACGACGTGAAGGCCCTGATGCGGGTCATTTTGCAATCCGCCACGTATGCCCGCTCCAGCCAGCCGCTGCCGGCGAACATTGACGATCAGCGATTCTATTCTCGCTACTATCCCCGGCGGATGATGGCCGAGGTTTTGCTCGACGCGTTGTCGGAAGTCAGCGGCGCGGCGACGAATTTTGGCGATTACGCCCCGGGCACGCGAGCCCTGCAATTGCCGGATGTGTCGGTGAATTCCTATTTCCTCAAGACATTCGGGCGGCCGCTACGTGCGATCACCTGTGAGTGCGAACGGTCGGCCGAGCCCAGCATGGTGCAGGTGCTGCATATTTCCAACGGCGATACGATCAACCAGAAACTCGAAGCCAAGGGTAACCGGTTGGAGCGGATGTTGGCGGCCAAACTGACCGATGAGCAGATTGTGGACGAGGCCTACCTGGCGGCGTTGTCGCGGTTTCCGACCGAATCGGAGAAAGAAAAGCTGGCCAAGATATTGGCCGAAACGCCGGCGGCCGAAAAGCGGGCCACGGTCGAGGATTTGTTCTGGAGTATTTTGAGTAGCAAGGAATTTCTGTTCAATCATTAGTAGCGGCATTTAGCAACGGATCGTCCATGCGCACGGTTTTATTGGCGGTGATCGGCACGGCGCTGTTCCTGGGCACGCCCTTCTCGTGGGCCGCCGAAACAGCGGAGGTTCTCGACTACAACGAACACGTGGCCCCGATCTTCAAGAAGTACTGCGCGGGCTGCCACAACGGCACGGACAAAGAGGGCGAGCTCACGCTGGAAAGCTACGCCGGTCTGTTGGCCGGCGGTGAACACGGCGCGGCCATCGTGGCGGGCAAGTCCGATCAGAGCCGGCTCGTGCAAGTGCTCAGCGGCAAGGCGGAACCCGCGATGCCGCCGGAGGACAACGAAAAGCCAACCGCGGCCGAAATCGCGCTCATTGCGCGGTGGATCGACGCCGGCGCCAAGTCGCCCTCCGGCACCGGCGCAGATCCCACCGTGCTCATCACGCCCAAGATCAAACCCTGGGCCAATGCGCCAGAGGCGATCGCCGCGGTGGCCTTTGCGCCCGACGGCAAGACGTTGGCCGTGGCACGTTTGAACACGATCGAGATCTTGTCGTTACCCCAGCGGTCGCTGGCGCGGTCGATTGGTCCGAATCGGGGGCGCATTAACGCGGTCAGTTTTTCCAAAGACGGAGCGCAGCTCGTGACGGCCGCCGGCGAACCGGGCCTGTTCGGCGAAGCACGACTGTGGAGCGTGGCCGACGGCAAGCTGATTCGCGCGTTCCAGGGTCACGCCGACAGTCTGTATTCGGCCGTGCTCAGTCCCGACGGAGCCCTGTTGGCAACCGCCAGCTACGATCAGCAAATCAAACTCTGGGATGCCGCCAGCGGGGCCGCCGCTGCGCGAGTTGAGCGGTCATAACGACGCCGTGTACGAACTGGCGTTTCGGCCCGACGGCAAGGTGCTGGCCAGCGCCAGCGGCGACCGCACCGTCAAGCTGTGGGACGTCGCCGACGGCACGCGGCTCGACACGCTCGGTCAACCGCTCAAGGAGCAATATTGCGTGGCGTTCAGCCCCGACGGCCAACGCGTGGCGGCGGGGGGCGCGGACAATCGCATTCGCGTGTGGCGTGTCAGCGCCGACGCCAAGGAAAACACGAATCCGATCCTGTACGCGCGATTCGCCCATGAAGGGCCCGTCGTCAAGATCGTGTTCTCGGCCGACGGCAAGACCCTGATCTCGGCCGGCGAGGACCACACGATCAAAATTTGGGACGCCGTCACGATGGTCGAGCGGCTGGAACTGGAGCGGCAGAGCGATTGGGCTTCGGCCCTGGCGATCAGCCCCGACGGCAAGGCCGTCGCCGTGGGGCGGCTCGATGGCAGCCTGGCATTTTACGACACCGCCACGGGCGCCGTCATTCCGGCCCCGCCGCCGCCGAAGCCCGAGCTAGCCGCCCTGTCGATTCGCGGGGCGGCGATCGGCCAGGCCTCGCGCATCAAGTTGACCGGCAAACACCTGGGCGACGTGACGGCGGTCAAAACCAACCACGAAAAACTCGCGGCCCGATTGGTGGCTGTCGAAAGCCCGACGCAACTGGAGATCGAAGTCAGCGCCGGCGGCGAGATGTCGCCGGGGCGGTATGAGATTTGGGTCACGAGCCCCGCCGGCGAGAGCGGCAAGCTGGCGCTGCATCTCGACGACCTGCCGCAATTCGCCGAAAGCGAGCCCAACGATTTGCCGTCGCAAGCCACCGCGGCCACACTGCCGGCCGATGTGTGGGGAGTGTTGGCGGCGCGCGGAGATGTCGATCGAATTGGCTTCGATGCCCGGGCCGGGCAGAAACTGTTGTTCGATATCGCGGCCGATCGAATTGGCTCGAAGGCCAATATCCTGCTGACGCTATACGACGCCCAGGGGCGCGTGCTCGCCGACAACAATGATTTCGGCGGCGACAACGATCCGCTGTTCGGTTTCACGGTTCCGGCCGACGGACGATATACCATCGAAGTTCGCGACTTGATGCTGGCCGGCAGCGCCGAGCACTTCTATCGGCTGTCGCAGGGCGAGTTGAGCGCGGCCACTGGCGTGTTTCCGCTCAGCGTGGCGGCGAACCGGGAGTCGCAAGTTGAAATAACCGGAATCAATCTGCCGGACGCGTTGAAGGTCACGCTGCCGGCCAAGGCCGACGGCGAAATTGCGGTGCCGCTGGATCGAAAGAAGTATCGCGTGCGGGGATCGCTCAAGGTGGCGGTGGGGGACTTGAACGAATCGGTCGAGACGGAACCGAACGACGGGCCCGCGACGGCCACGCCGCTGACGCTGCCGGCCACGATCGGCGGACGGATCGGCACCGCGGGCGACAACGACTACTTCCGCTTCGACAGCAAAGCCGCTCAGGTTTGGATCGTGGAGACCGACGCCGCGCGGCGCGGCTCGCCGGTCGATACGGTGATCGAGGTGCTCTCCGCCGACGGCCGGCCGATCGAGCGAATGCTGCTGCAAGCGGTGCGCGACTCGAACGTCACGTTTCGCGGCATCGACGGCAACACGCGCGATTGCCGGCTCACCAATTGGGAAGAAATGCAGTTGAATCAATGGGTGTACCTGAACGGCGAGGTGTTGAAACTGTTCCGCTCGCCGCGCGGTCCCGACTCGGGCTTTTTGTTCTATGAAGGGGACGGCGGCAAGCGGATGTGTTATTTCGACACCACGGCCACGGCCCATGCCGTCGACGAGCCTTGTTTTATCGTCGAGCCGCGGCAGGTCGGGGCGAAACTAGTCTCCAGCGGGCTGCCGGTGTTTCCGCTTTATTACACGAACGACGACGACGGACAGCGGCGGCTGGGGGCCGACTCGAAATTGACGTTCACCGCCCCGGCCGACGGCAGCTACGTGATTCGTGTGCGCGACTCCCAAGGCGCGGGTGGCGACCGCTACGGCTATCGGCTTAGCGTACGACCGCCGAAGGAAGACTTTGGCGTGCGACTGGTCGGCGGCAGCCCCACGGTCGACGCCGGCAGCGGCAAGCAGTTTACGCTGGTGGTGGATCGCATCGACGGCTTCGACGGCGAGGTGCGCGTCGACCTGGCGGGCTTGCCCGCGGGCTTTCGCGTCTCGACGCCGCTCACGATCGAGGCCGGCCATCGCGAAGCCGAGGGCGTGATTCTGGCCGCGGCCGACGCCCAACAGCCGACCGACGAGGCGCTGGCCAAGATTTCCATCCAGGCCACGGCCACGCTCCACGGCGAACAGGCGACCCGGCCGGTCAAGGGCTTCGACAAGATCAAGCTCGCCCCCAAACCCAAGCTGCTGGTTCACCTGGAGCCGGCCGAAATCGTGGTCGCCCCGGGCACGACGGTTTCGGCCATGCTCAAAGTCGAGCGCAACGGGTACGACGATTTGATCACCTTCTCGGTCGAGAACCTGCCGCACGGCGTGATCGTGGACAACATCGGCCTAAGCGGCGTGCTGATGCCCAAGGGGGAGAGCGAGCGGCAGATTTTCATCACGGCCGATCGTTGGGTGGACGAAACCAGCCGGCAGTGCTTTGCCGTGGAGAACCAGGCGGGCAAGCAATGCTCACCGCCAGTGACCGTGCACGTCCGGAAAGCCAGCCCGTTGGCGAACGCGGGCAACAAGTAGTCGCGGGTGGGGGGAATAGAAAAGTGTGTGCGTTACGGGAAACGATCGGCTAAGTTTAGTGACGGATTGCGGGCCGCATGCCTATCGGACGGCGGTGAATCGCAGCTAAGTCGGCCTGAAGCCGATTCTTGCTGTCTGTCCAAGCGTGTCACGAAGCGACTTCCGTGCCGTTTAATTCCTCCCTTCTAGCTGGCGATAGTTATGCACTCTGCCTCTGATCTTCTCATTTTGCATCTATCGGATCTGCATTTTGGCAACAACAACCGCTTCGGAGACCAAAACCTACGCGCGTTGGGCGCGCGTTCAAAGCGGCAATTGATCATGCCAAAGGCCAAATTGGTATCGAGTCACCTGTACGATTAGCGATCGTAAGTGGCGATCTCACAGAAACTGGGAGGCGGACTGAATTCAATAGCGCTCACGAGTTTCTTGAATCGCTTGCGGGCGAGTTGGGAGTAGATTCGCAGCATTTTGTTTTTGTACCCGGCAACCACGACGTGTCTTGGCCCCTCTCGCAAATCGAGGAAGTGAAACAGCAGCTAGAGGAGATTGACGAGGCCGAGCTTCGTAAGCGAATCGATAAAGTGAAGTTCCAGTTTTATGATCAATTCCTTCGAGCAATTCTATCGTGTTGTCTCCAGTGAAGTTCAAGGAAGGCAACCTCTTGCGTGTGACGCTTGGCTCCACGATTTCCCTCACTTTAAGTTGTCAGTCGCATGCCTTAACTCCTGCGAGCTTGAATCGCACCGATCGCAAGACCACCGCGGATTGGTGAGCCAAGAACAGGCCGAAACTCTTCTCAACAGCTGGCAAAAGATCGCGTATCACAAATGGCTAAAGATTCTAGTCGTTCATCACAACCCAATCGTCTCCACAAAAGCGAATCTCGACGGCCTAATTGCTGCCATAGCAGACCGCCCCAACGCTGACAAAGAACAGATTTTGCGATTTACCAGCGACATGACCGGATTCGAGGGGAGCGATCTGTTGAAGTCGATCGTGCGTGCGTGCCGTGTTCACCTCGTTCTGCATGGCCATCACCATGATCAGGGCGATCCAATTGAATGGCCATGGGAGCGAGACGGACGAGCTGGTGTGCTATCCGTTGGTAGCTTAGGACTAATCGATCGCCATCTACCCGGGGGCGCACCACCTTCATGCCAGCTTTTATGGATCCACAAGGCGGACTTCGATCAATCGAAGAGGTGGACAATCGACTCCTATCCATTGGCATATGACGGACGTTTCCGTTTGAACAACAACTTACTTGAAGGGAATTTCGTACTAGATCCGGCCGGGCGAGGACGTTACAGCCAACCGTTGCAATTAGATGCGACGAACGAAATTACGGATATGGATGGGAGAGCATCGAATGAACGGGATCTGAACGCGCAGTGGGTCGAATGGGAACCTGAATCAGCTCTACCTGCTCGAGGCGGCTTGGATGCGCGTGCAGTTGCTTTCGTACGCAACTACCGTCACCGAATGGGGTCCGTTTTCGATCGGTGGGATCTTAGCCATACGGGCGTAAATCCAAATCGCGGCGGAAGTCGCGTTCATCAGGCGATGCTTGACGAAATGTACCAACCGTTGCGGCTTGCTCCATCCTTCGACCCGAATCAAACCGACCTTGGAACGGTTATGGACCTCGAACAAATCGACGCCCGCTTTGCCGAGGCAACAGCCCGACTTTACGCGTCGACTGAATGGTCGGCCACCGCGCCCTCCCGACCCAAACCGTTCGTCATAAGTGGCCCCGCCGGCTCTGGAAAAACCACTTGGATGCAATTTACGTTTCGGCGACTGTTGGAAGATCAGCGGTTTCTTCCCCTGATGCTGGTACTTCGCGACCTGGCGAAGCAGTGGAGCGACAAGGAATGCACGGGGGCCACTAGGTCGATTGACGCGTTCTTAGACGGTTGGATACTGCAGCATGTCGGTCAGGGCTGGGACGGTAGCCTGCGTCATTTACTTCGCTCTGTCAGTCTTCCCGTCGGCCCACATGTTGTGCTCCTCGTCGATGGCTGGGATGAGTTGGGGCCGTTTGGACACGAGTTCCGAGAAAAGCTACTGGGCTTTGCCGCTGAGTATCCTCATGTGTTAGTTATTGCTTCGAGTCGTCCCTACGGCGAGGGTCGACCCACGAGCAGCGACGATTATGAGGCATTAAGCATCCAGCCGTTGTCTACGCCCGAAATACACGAGTTTGTTCGTCGGTTTTTTCAGCTTTTGTATGGTGCAACGCTCGGAACGAATCGAAGTGACGCGGATGATTTTATTGATGCTCTTAATAGGGCGCCGGAGGCAGCACGCCTTGCTCAGAATGTAATGATGCTTTTGATGATGCTATTCCTTAGTCGATCGGAGAGGCTTCCTGAAAAACGACACTTACTTTACGAGCGGTGCTTGCACAACCTGCTTAATGCTCGAGAGCAGCGAGGAGTGCTGCTCAGCAGAGAGCAGTGGCGGCCCAGTGACAATGAGGTCTGCATGCAGGTTGTTGCATCACTTGCTCACAGCCTGCAGGTCAAAGGATTTCACGGAGCTGAGCGATCGCAATTGCAATTCACGTGGGAGTTGGCGACAGAAATGTTGCCGCAGGAGTGGGACTCGCAGCAGCGGCACGGATTTCTCGACTGGTTAATTGGCGCAGCTGGTGTTTTGATAGACCGAACCGATGGAACGCTGGTCTTCTCCCATCTCAGCTTTCAAGAGTTTTTAGTCGCATGGCACATGGACGCGACGATCCTGACTTCGGACGCAGTTGCACAACAGATTCTTGAGTATGTCGGCGACAGTCGATGGACCGAAACTCTTCTCTTGTGGTCAGCGAGAATTAGCGGCAAAAACCGCGAGCGATTCGCCCAGATAATGCGATTCGTCATTGAGGCAGAGCGTGGACCGGCTCTAGTTGGTTCGACGCTGGCCGAGGGTTTTGGTACGACTGAGATGCACGTTGCATGGTCAGACTACTTCACGGAAATGATCGTGGCAGGTGACCAAATTGCCGATATCGAAGCCTTGCTGCACCGTTGGCGAATCAGCCGAGAGGAAACTCGACGAAATCTGATTATTGCGAAGTTGGACGATACGGCCTGCAAATGTGGGTGGCAGGTGTGGATGCGAATTGAAACGGCTGTAAGACTCCTGGGTTCCAAGGTGGGCCCCCCTTTGCCCCACAATGTAGCCGCGGCGGCACTCGTTACTGCCACTAGGAGTCCGAATCAAGCGGCTAGCGGAAAGTCGATTGCAGGGGGTCGCATTCTCTGCAGCGGGGCTCCCTTATGGCCAAGCGAACCGAGCGACCTGTGGCTATTCCAGCTCTGGCCGTGCTCTCGCCGCCATATAAGCCTTCGCCTTCAAAATGCAATTGCGTCTGGTGCCACTCTACAACAAGTGTTGGCCGGAACCGTTCGGGAGTTGCAACTGCTAAATGGCAAAAGACAACCCGTCAAGTTGCCGCGCGAGCGTATTCCAACTGAGATTAACGTCGAATTGCTGAATGACGTCGAGGCCGAGCTAGGTAGCTACTGGTCACTGATGTGGCCGGAGTCTACGGCAAGCTGGGTTACCGACTGGGCCGGTTTTTGGACACCCTACTGGAAATATCCTCGCGATCAAAACGCAACGTCGTCGATGGCACGAGAATGGGCCCAGGATATTGCTTCGAACAACCGCAATGCTCCGACTTGGTCGACTGGCTGGGCGCATGAGTCGGCGCAATCGTGGGTGAAGCAATGGTCGCTCGATGAATGTCCAATGTGGCTGAGTGATTTTGCAAGGTCGGAGTTTTTGTCGCTAAACCGCTATCTGACACGATCGTTTGCAAAGAGGATTCCCCAGCAGACAGATTTGGAGCAATTATTCGC
The DNA here is from genome assembly GCA_963791755.1 of uncultured Planctomycetaceae bacterium. Lineage (GTDB taxonomy): Bacteria > Planctomycetota > Planctomycetia > Pirellulales > PALSA-1355 > PALSA-1355. The sequence goes on along the minus strand of CAWBTK010000007.1, from coordinate 1,449,239 downwards.
ATTGGCATGCCGAATATCGTTTGAAAATGAACCTGACGCGCGACTGATCGACGGATTTGACGAATTGCTTCACGAAAAAGGAAGCCGCGTTGACTCAATGTGGATTTCATTGGCAAGGTTTTTGGCTGGACAGTGTTCCAATGACGATCGATCTCTGTTGTGCGATCTAGCTGCCAATCCAGGCAAGAAGGAATCGCCCTTATCATGGGGACTTCAATATGTTGTCCGTGGTGACTTATTGCTTTCCGATGGTACCGAAGTAACGCTGGATCAATTGTGTGCGCAAGTGGGCGCACCTCCCTTGCCATACCTGGATGAGATTGCTCGCTAACGCACAGAAACGATTGCACTGCAACGGGCTTCCGGAGCGGTTGAGTAGCACAACACTGTGGAAAGGATGTCAGGAACCTTCCGCTCCATTTTCGTCCCATGATGCTTTGCGATACCGCTCGACAATGCTGTTGGCCACAGATTCACAACTGCTGGCCGCTTGGTTCACAGCCTCCACCAACCAGCAGACTCGATTGAACAGCATCGGCTGCCGCATGCACTTGGTGCGTTCCAACTACGATCTGCCGCATAGCGCGGCAATTCGTCAGACCTAGCCGAAGGCGGCGAGCGGGTTCGGAATTACCGAAAACCTGATTTCAGACTAACGCCCTCTCGCCGCGTAGCTTGACGCACGTTTGGCGCGGCTGCATATTGGGTGCTGTCTTTTTTGACGGCAATCGCCTTGGGTGGGGATCGATTCGTGAAGGATTTCGAGTTTCAAACCGCCACCACCGTCGACGAGGCGGTCAGCCTGCTGGCGGCGGGCGGGGCGCGGGCCAAAGTGCTGACCGGCGGGACCGACCTGATCGTGCAACTGCGCGAAGGGCTGCGCGAGGCCGACCTGGTCGTCGACATCAAGAAGATTCCCGAGCTGATGCAGCTCGAATATAGCGCGGCCAAGGGGCTGCGGCTGGGAGCCGCCGTGCCTTGTTATCGAATTTATGGCGACGCGAGCGTGGCCGCGGCCTATCCGGCATTGGCCGATGCGGCCAGGATCATCGGCGGATGGCAGATTCAAAGCCGGGCCAGCGTGGGTGGCAATTTGTGCAACTCGTCGCCGGCCGCCGATTCGATACCCACGCTGATCGCTTACGCGGTCCGCTGCCACGTGGCCGGTCCGCAGGGGCGGCGCGTGGTCGACGCCGCTGAGTTCTGCACCGGGCCGGGCAAGAACGTGCTGGCGCGCGGTGAAATCCTGACGACGCTCGAGTTTCCCGCGCCGGCGGAAAAGAGCAGTGCGGCGTACCTGCGATTTATTCCGCGAAACGAAATGGACATCGCCGTGGTGGGCGCGGCGTCGTGGGTAAAACTGAACGCCAAGGGAGACACGATCGACGAGGCGCGCGTGGCGCTAGCCGCCGTGGGGCCGACGCCGCTGGTTGCCAGCGCAGCGGGGGATTGGCTGGCGGGCAAGCCGGCCACGGCCGAGAGCTTTGCCAAGGCCGGCGAATTGGCGAGCCAGGCCGCGCGTCCGATCGACGACAAGCGGGGCACCGCGGCTTATCGCAAACACCTGGCCGGAGTCTTGACCCGACGCACGCTGGCCCTGGCGGTGGATCGGGCGCGGGGAACGGCTCCAAAACATTAAGAAGTAATCGCGTCGGGTGAAGGGGACAGTCCCATTTTGCTCCGCGGACTCCGCAAAATTGGGACAGTCCCCAAACAGTTTTCGAATCTCAGCAAGGAATGATCCGTGGCGAAGAAAATTCACGTAACGACCGAAATCAACGGCGAGCCGGTCGAGTTCTTGTGCGAGGCGCGGCAAAGCCTGCTCGAGGTGTTGCGCGACACGCTGCAATTGACCGGCGCCAAGGAAGGCTGCAACAACGGCAACTGCGGAGCCTGCACGGTGCTGTTGGACGATCAACCGGTCGATAGCTGCCTGGTGTTGGGGGTGGAAGCCGAAGGCGCGCGGATCCGGACGATCGAGGGGTTGGCGTGCGACGCGCACTTGCACCCGATTCAGCAGTGTTTTCTAGAAGACGCCGCGCTGCAATGCGGCATCTGCACGCCCGGGTTCATCATGTCGACCAAGGCTCTGTTGGATCGCGACCCCAATCCCGACGAGCACACGATTCGGTTCCAACTGGCGGGCAACCTCTGCCGCTGCACGGGCTACGACAAGATCGTGCGGGCCGTGCAAGACTCGGCCAAGGCACTGCAAGCCGCCGCGGGCAGGAGCGGCAAGACCGCGGCGCGAGTCGAGATCAGGTAAAGGGCACTGGCGCGATCGATTCTTGACTTTGACTCTTAATCGGGGAGTTTGCTTTCGATGGCTGCGACTAATCCTGAATCGAAAAAGTACAACGTCATTGGCACGCGCCCCATACGGCACGACGGCGCCGACAAGGTGACGGGGCGGGCCATTTATGGCTCCGACCTGCGGCTGAGCGGCACGGTACACGGCAAAATCGTGCGCAGCCCGTATGCCCACGCCAGGATTTTGTCGATCGACACCTCGGCGGCGGAACGATTGCCGGGCGTGTTGGCCGTGGCCACGGCGGCGGACTTTCCGAATCTGAAAGACAAGATCGCGAACCTCGGCGAGGGCTCTGTCAATCTCGCGCACCTAGGCGCCAACGTGCTGGCCCACGGCAAGGCACTGTACAAGGGCCATGCCGTGGCGGCCGTCGCCGCGACCAGCCCACACGTCGCCGAGGAGGCCGCGAAGTTGATCAAGGTCGAGTACGAGCCGCTGCCGTCGGTTACGTGGGTGCTGGACGCCATGAAAGACGACGCGCCGCGATTGCACGACGACGTGCGCACCAATTCGATGGGCAAGAAGGCGGAAAAGACCAGCAACGTGCCCACGCACATCCACTTCGAGATGGGCAGCGTCGACGAGGCCTTTGCCAAGGCCGACGTGGTGATCGAGCGCGAGTTCAAAACGGCCAGCGTGCACCAGGGCTACATCGAGCCGCACGTTTCGACGGCGCTGTGGAACGAAGACGGGCACCTGACGATTTGGACTTCGACCCAGGGCTCGTTCACCGCGCGGCAGCAGACGGCCGAGCTGTTGCAGATCCCCGTCTCGCAAGTCACGGTCGTGCCGTGTGAAATCGGCGGCGGTTTTGGCGGCAAGATCGCCGTGTATCTGGAGCCCGTGGCGGCCGTCTTGAGCCGCAAGTGCGGCCGGCCGGTGAAGATGACGATGACGCGCGAGGAAGTTTTCGAAGGGACCGGGCCGACCCCCGGCTCGTTCATGCGCATCAAGCTGGGGGCGACCAAAGCCGGAAAGCTCGTGGCCGGCGAAGCCTGGCTGGCCTACGACGCCGGCGCGTTTCCGGGCGGGATGATCGGGCCGGGCTGCATGTGCGTGTTCAGTTGCTACGAACTGGCCAACGCGCGGGTGGACGGCTACGACGTCTTGAACAACAAGCCCAAGACCCAAGCCTATCGCGCGCCGGGGGCCACGCAGGCGGCGTTTGCCTGCGAATCGGTCATGGATGAAATGGCGGAGAAGCTGGGCCTCGACCCGATCGAGTTTCGTTTGATGAACGCCGTCAAGCAGGGTTCGCGGCGCGTCGACGGTCCGGTTTATCCCAAGATCGGATTTATCGAAACGTTGCGAGCGGCGCAAAACAGCCCGCATTGGAAATCGAAGCTCGAAGGCAAGCACCGGGGGCGGGGCATCGCCGGCGGTTTCTGGTTTAACATCGGGCTCAAGAGCAGCGCCGCGGCCCACGTGAACCCCGACGGTACGGTGAGCCTGGTCGAAGGCTCGACCGACATTGGCGGCACGCGCACTTCAGTGGCCATGCAGTTGGCCGAGACGCTGGGGATAACTGCCGAGGCGGTCAAGCCGCGCGTGGCGGACACCGACGGCGTCGGCTACACCGATGTCACCGGCGGCAGCCGCACCACGTTTGCCACGGGACTGGCCGCGTATGAGGTAGGACGAGACATCGTGCGGCAGATGAGTGAAAGAGCCGCGCTGTTGTGGGAGTGCAAGGCGGCAGACGTGAGTTGCAGCGACGGCGTTTACAAGTGCAACGGCAAATCGATCACGTTCACTGATCTGGCCGCCAAGCTCTCGCAGACGGGCGGCCCGGTCGTGGGCCGCGCGGCGGTCGATCCGGAGGGACCGAGCAATGGTTTCGGCGTTCACATCGTTGACGTCGAGGTGGACCCTGATACCGCAAAAGTCACGATCCTGCGATACACGGCCGTGCAGGACGCTGGCAAGGCGATCCACCCCGGCTACGTGGAAGGGCAGATGCAGGGCGGGGCGGTGCAAGGAATCGGCTGGGCTCTAACGAGGAGTATATCTTCGACGACAAAGACCGGATGTTGAACCCCAACTATCTTGATTATCGCATGCCCACGGCCTTGGACGTGCCGATGATCGAGACGATCATCGTCGAAGTGCCGAATCCGGCGCATCCGTATGGGGTGCGCGGGGTGGGCGAAACTCCGATTGTCGCTCCGCCGGCCGCGATTGCCAACGCCGTGTACGCGGCCACCGGCGTGCGGATGCGCGAGTTGCCGATGTCGCCGCCGCGACTGTGGGCAGGCATGGCCGAGAAATCCTAATCGAATTCACTTCGAGCGCTCGATGGCCAAGGTCTACATTCCCGCGCAGTGGCGCGATTTGACCGGCGCGACAACGCAGCTCGAGCTCGAGGGGACTTCGCTCAAGCAAATCGTCGCGGCGCTGGAGCACAAGTTTCCGGGCATCGCCGAACGGATTTGCGACGGCGAACAGATTGCGGCCGGGCTGGCAGTCTCGATCGACGGCGATATTACGTCGCGCGGGCAATTGGCTGCAGTTGGCCCCATGAGCGAGATTCATTTCCTGCCCGCGATCGGCGGCGGCTGAGAGTGGCTCAATCAGGGCCTTGCGATTTTGCGCCTGGTTTGGATCCCGCTTCGCCGGGTCCCCAATCCCCAATCGTTACATACCACTCGACCCGCGCGGTTATGCCTGTTTTGCCGACTGTCGAGGGGCAAATATGGCCAGAGTTGGCGCCGGGCACTCCGCCAATCGCTTGTGGCCCTAGGGGGCGCGGTCTAAGTTAATCTTGGCAGCCGCGAGTTGGCACAAAGCACCGATATCATTCAACTGGGCCAGACACCTTGAACCGCATACGTTGGCTCATTTTGATCTTAGGGCCGCTACCGATTGCCGGCTCGTCGTGGGCCGTTTCGGCCTGGTTCAAATCAGCTCCCAGCGCGGCCGTGGTGCGCAATTCCGTAGTCGCCACGCCGCGCAGCGACGTCGCCTGGGCGATGCACGATCGCGGCGCAAACGCGGGCGAATCGCATCCGGCACTGGCCAAAGCTTGTGAGCAGACAGCCGCTCGATGGGAGAAGGACCTGGGAGCGGACTGCCGTGTCGCGGTGCGGACGCCGTTTGTGTTGGCCGGCGATCTTACCCACGAGGAACTCGAACACTGGCACGAGAGTTCGATCGCTCCAGCCGTCCGGGCCATGCAAGCAGCCTATTTCAAGACCGCGCCGCACGAACCGGTGAGCGTGCTCTTGTTTCGCGGCGAGGCCAGCTACAACCACTATTGCTCCAAGCTATTTGGCGATCGCGACATCTCGGTCTTCGGATACTACAAGCCGAATCTGCGCACGCTGGTATTGAACGTCGACACCGGCGGCGGAACGCTGTTGCACGAGTTGACGCACGCCCTGATGGACTTCGATTTTCCGCAAGCACCCGACTGGCTGAACGAGGGGCTGGCGAGCCTGCACGAGCAATGCCGCTTTCGCACGGGACCGAACGGGCCGTGGATCGAGGGTCTGGTCAACTGGCGGCTGGAGGGTTTGCAAGAGGTTATTCGCCAGGGTCGCTTGCGATCGCTGGAATCGCTGGTCGTGGACCCGGAATTTCGCGGCCACCTGGTCGGCGCGAACTATGCGCAGGCACGCTTCTTCTGCCTGTACATGCAGGACAAGGGAGTGCTGGGGCAAGTCTTCGAAGACTGCCGGCGGAATCGGACCGACGACCCGCGCGGTTTGAAGTCGATCGCCCGAGCGTTTCCGGAGATGACCTGGAACCAGTTGGACCAGGACTTTCACGCCTGGGTCGAGCGGTTCGAACAAGCGCCGTAGAAGACCGGTCGAAGGCCGGCTATACTTCCGGCTTCCTACGTTCCACGTCCGTCCAGCGCGGGATTGCATGCCGCAAGATTACGTGATTCTGTGTCTGGCGGCCGCTCTCGGCGGCGCGATCAACTCGATTGCCGGCGGCGGGACCTTGCTGACGTTTCCGGCCCTGTTCGCGGCCTTGGGCACCTCGCCCGAGGCGGCCGTCATCGCCAATGCAACCAGCACGGTGGCCCTCATGCCCGGGTCGGTGGCGGCGCTGGCCGGCTACCGTCGCGAGATCCAACAAGAGCGCCATTCGGCGCGGGCATTATTAATACCGAGCCTGGTGGGCGGTTTCCTTGGTTCGCTGCTGGTGGTGCTGCTGCCCGGCGCGTTGTTCAAGGCGGCGGTGCCCTGGCTGATTTTGACGGCCGCGCTGCTGTTTGCCCTGCAACCGCAGATCGCGCGTTGGACCGGCATCGGCAAGCCCCACGTGACGGCGCACTCGGGGCGACTCCTGGCAGGCGCTTGGTGCTTTCAGTTTTGTGTCGCGCTGTACGGGGGGTATTTCGGCGCCGGGATCGGCATCCTGATGCTCAGCGCGTTGGCGATGTTGGGTCTGACGGATATCCATCGCATGAACGCCGTCAAGACGCTGCTGGCGTCGGTCATCAATGGCACGTCGGTGCTGGTCTTCGTCGCGACCGGAAAAGTTCACTGGCCGTATGCGATCGCGATGGCCGTGGCGGCATCGGTCGGAGGCTACCTGGCGCGCATTCCGCTCGCCGAGTCGATCGCAAACTGGTGCGGGCGATTGTCGTGGCAATCGGCTTTGGGCTGGCGGGCTACTATTTCTACCGCCAGTTTTTGAGTGGCTAGCAGAGCGGGTTAGTTCCACCACCAATTGGTGGTCGAAGGGCTGGCCTTCGTGCGGATTTCACCCAGCGCCGGGTTGGGGGACGGCTTCTCGACGGTTTCCCAGGGATTGATCTGCACGCCGCCCGAGGCACTGATGATCCAGGTCGTGCCTTTTTGCACGGCGCTCGCCTGAGAATCGACGCTGTGCGGAGCGTTGTAGCTTTCGACCAGCAGATCGGGATTCATGAGCAGCGGCATGCTCCAACCGCACTTCTCGGTGAGATTCTCCTTGGAAATCAGGGCCGCCACGACGGCCAGATCCATGCAATTGCGCAACTGGCCGAAGATCGCATCCTTGGTCGAAAGCTCGTCGTAGCGGGCGGTCATGTTGTCGGCCCATTTCTTGGCCAGGGGATTGGCCTTGCCCGTGCCTTGCCGCTCGCCCGCGGCGTTGATCATTTCGTCCTCGGTCAGCGCCTTGACTCCGGCACCGCGCAGCTCCCAGGCCAGCCCGTCGACGTCGGCTACGAGCGCATCGTAATTCGGCGCCAGCCACCAGCGCGGCAGCATCGGCCGGGCCGATCTGCCCGACGACTTGATCATTTGCAGGAAGTTGGGCAGACCGTCGATCGGAGCTTCCTCGAACGCCATTGCCAGGCGCTTCATGCGAAAGTCGGCGGCCACCAAAACCCGCCGAAATGGCTGGTGTCCGGCACCCCGGTGACGGTAATGGTCTGCGGCCCGAGCGTGTGCTCGACGGCAGTCAACAGCGGGTTGGGATCGTCGCCCACCGCGCGCGTTTTGCGAAACAGAGATTGCAGCCGGGCGATGCCCTCGCTGGTCGGATCGATCGAGCAACTGATGCCGTTCTGGCGGGTATTCTCGATCGAGCGTAGAGTCACCAGCAGATCGTCGAGCAGCATCACCGGCCGATTGGTGGTGGCGCCCACGACTTCGCCCATCGCGTTGAGCTTCCAACCCTCGCCGGGGCCGGCCAGCACGATATCGTTCAACTCAGGATAGACGAAGATGTATTGAATGCGTTGCAGGCCGGCGAGGTAGCGCATGTCGTCGCTGAGCGGGGTGCCGCCTTTGCGATGCTCAGCGATCGCGGCTTCGAGCTGCCGTAGCGAGATCTTGCGCATGGCGGCTCCCTTAAGCTCGCCCGGCACGGCCCGCATGGCCCGTTGTCGCTCTCGCTTGAGCTCATTCAACTCGTCGATGCGGACGTTGTTGACCACGCCTCGGGCGTCGATCGAGACACCGCCGACCTGCTGCTGCACGAACTGGGCGCGGGCCAAGCCCGGCGCCAGGGCGAGCAACATGGCAGCGACCAAGAACCGACGTCCAGCGACAGCGACGCTCACGTGAAATGACATGGACGAGCCTCCCTCGGCATTCCAATCAAACAGGCGGTCGGGCGAGGAAATGAGAATTCACCGACCGCGCTTGCAGGCGGACCCAAACACCCAAGAAAGGCCCCGGTGTCGATCGCCCAGTAACCAGGATAATTCGGGCGGTTCAGGGGATCAAGAAGATTCGAGCGTCCACCGTCGTCGAAGCGCCATTTCCGCGGGCTTTTTCGTGCCGAACCACGGTCGAAGCCGTCAAGTTCGACGGCGGATTTTGATGATCGCCCGCCAATCGACACGACCAGCGGGCCGCCTTGACGCCGTCGCGAGCCGGTGTCAAACGACACTTTCCGCGTCCTTGTTGTACGAGGGGAAAAAGCCTCGACCGGACTGTGTTGCGCCGCCATAATCTGAATCGGCTGGGTCGGAAGCATCACGACCCGACAACATGATCGACAACGGGGGTTCAGCATGCGATGGTCTAGGATCGGCTCGATCGTACTGGCCAGCGGCCTTTGCGCGTTGATGGCGCGGACCTACGCTCACCCGCCTGAGAAGGGCCACCGGCGCGATGACGCCAGGCTCGCGCAGGTACAAGCAGCAGCCTCTCCCGCGCCATTACCGCAGGCCTTGATCCTGCCCCCGCTGGACGGGGCGAAACCCTGGTCCGAAAAACCGATCTTGGACGACCCGAGCCGGTTTCACATTGCAATCATGACGGATAACACCGGGGGGCATCGTCCGGGGATTTGGATGAAGGCGGTCGAGCGAATCAACTGGATGCGGCCCGCGTTCGTGGTGTCGGTGGGCGACTTGATCGAGGGCTATAGTACAAACCGCGACGACATCGAAGCTCAATGGAAGGAGTTCCTGGGCTTTATCGACAAGATGCAGATGAAGTTCTTTTTCGTCGCCGGAAACCACGACGTCTCGAACCCGACGATGCACAAGATCTGGCGCGAACACTTTGGCACGGAGTGGTATTCGTTCGATTACAAGGGAGTTCACTTCGTCTGCATGTCGTCGGAGGATAGCGACGACCAGATTGGCCCGAAGCAGTTGGCCTGGCTCGAAAAGGACCTGGCTGAAAACGCTGGCGCGCGTTGGACGTTGTTGTTCATGCATAAGCCCTTGTGGACCAGGGCGGAAGCCGCGGCGACGGCTGGTAACTCGGATCCGACCAACTGGAAAAACGTCGAAAAGCTGCTGGGGGACCGCCCGTTCACCGTGTTCGCCGGCCACGTGCATCACTACGTGCAGTACGAACGAAGCGGACGAAAGTACTACCATCTGGCGACCACCGGCGGCGGCTCGCAATTGCGAGGCATTCCCTACGGCGAGTTCGATCACGTGACCTGGCTGACCATGGAAGCCGATGGTCCGCACGTGGCCAACTTGTTGCTCGACGGCATTCTGCCGGCCGATGCCGTGACGGAAAAGGGAATTGCCCGCTTTCGCGACTTCCTGGCCAAGACACGGGTTGAAGTCGCGCCGATCTTGATTAGCGAAGGCGAGGGCCTGACCGAGGGCAAGATCGAAATCCGCGTAACGAACCAGTTTGACCGGCCGATCGAGGTGCGCGGCACGATTCAAGGTCTGCCGCTACGCGGGCTGCACGTCGACCCGGCGAGCCTGGACATCTCGGCGGCGCCAGGCGAGACGACCGCAATGAGCGTCGGCATCCGCTTCGCCGAGTCGATTGCTTTTCCCCACCTGGCCGAGACCTTATTGACTGCCCGTATTCGAACCGTCGGCGATGACCCGCCGCTGTCGTGCGAGCGAACCATTCCGGTAGTCATTGACCGAAAGTTCCCCTGTCCGGCAGTTACGTTGAAGTCGATCGACGGCGTGCTCGAGGACGCGTTGGCGCGGATCGAGTCGACCGATGAGCATCCGCTCCTGGTCGGAGCCGCCGAGACCTGGACAGGCCCCGGCGATGCTTCGGTCCAATTCGGGCTGGGGCACGACGATCGGTTTCTATACGTGTCGGCGCATGTTGTCGACGAGCGGATAATCGACGGCCGCGATGCGCTGGAGCTGCGTTTGGATGCGCGTTTTATCGATGTGCGGCGCAACGAACCGCAGCTCGGCCGGGGGACCTACGCATTCCGTTTAAGCGCGCCCGACGCCAGCAATCAGAGCAAACTCGAGGTTACGGCTTTCCGCGGCGGCAAGCGATTCGAAGGCACCGTCGCCGCGGCACGCCGCGTGAATGACGGCTATGACGTCGAAATCGCCGTGCCGATCGAGTTCATCACCAGCATCCAATCCGCGGACTGGCACAGCGTTCAGGCGACGATGATCGTCCACGATCAGGATGAGAACGATGGCAAGACATGCGCGGTGGTTTGGCGGGGGACCGAGTCGTTTGCCACTCGGAACACGAATTACGGCCAGTTTGTGACAGCGCCGTAGCCGAGCATCGAGCGAGCGTCCGCCGTTTGGATTTCCGCGGGGAGATCCCCAGGCGCGAAGTGGCGCGGCTTAGCGGTTTACAAAGGGCTCGCCAGGTCCATACTTTGTGTATCGTCTATGAAATATGCGTCTGGCAGTTAATCGTCACGTGCAGAATCGCTGAACAAAGGCCATGAAAGAGCACCCCGATTGGAACGATAGCTACCGCGACGGCAATGTGCCTTGGGACACCGGCCGGCCGTCCTCGGAATTGCAACGTGTATTTAGCCAAAACGCTATTCAGCCGTGTCGCGCGCTCGAACTAGGCTGTGGCACGGGCACGAATAGCGTCTGGCTGGCCCAACAGGGTTTTGAGGTAACCGGTATCGACGTCGCTCCGCTGGCAGTGGAGCAAGCGGAGAAACGGGCTCAAGCCGCCGGGGTCCAGGTGCGTTTCCTGCTCGCCGACGTGCTCAACCTGCCTGACCTGGATGGACCCTTTGCATTTTTTTTCGATCGCGGCTGTTACCATGCCGTTCGTCGAAGCGCACCGCAACAGTACGCCCCCGCCGTGGCGCGGCAACTGGCTGCTGGCGGCCGCGGCCTGATCCTGGCCGGCAACGCGCGTGAGCCGCATGATCCTGGTCCGCCGGTAGTCACGGAAGAACAGATACGTGACGAACTGGGCGTGGCATTTCAAATCCTGGACTTGCGCGAATTTCGGTTCGATGAAGCTGCCGGTGTCCCAGTGCGATTTCTGGGATGGTCTTGCCTGGTTGAGAAGCGTTAGCCGCGGTGCTGCGCAGGAGAACACGCCGCCTGGTCTTGAAAACGCTATCGCGTGAAGTGATAGAGCAAAATTCCAGCCGCCACGGCGACGTTCAGCGAGTCGACGCGCGGCGCCATGGGAATGGTCACCGCGTGATCGCAATGTGCCACCCAGTCGGCGGACAGTCCGTGGCCTTCGCTGCCCAACAAAAGCGCCAGTCGGGCCGGTCGGGCGAGCTGGTCGAAACTCGCGGCCGTGGCATCGGTGACGGCGGCCCAGAGCTGCAATCGAATCAATTCCCGCAACGCCGCGAGTTCGGCGGCCAAATCGTCGCATTCCACGATTTTGACCCGCAAGGCCGCGCCCATCGAAACGCGCAGCACACGGCGGGAAAAAGGATCGCAACATCCCGCGCCGAGCACAACGGCATCGATGGCCAGGGCACTTGCGATCCGCAAGATGGCGCCCAGGTTTTCTGGGTTCTGCACGTCCGGACAAACCGCCAAGGTCAGACGTTCCGACGTGTCATTCGCGATTTCTTGGAGCGCTAGCCGTGGCTTGCGCTCGGCGCAGCCCAACATGCCGCGGTGAAAGTTGAAACCCACGATCTGCTCGATGGCCTGGCGGTCGACGACCAGCACGTCGTGGTCGTGGTCTAGCGCCCCGGCAACAGCCGCCAGATGCTGCTCGGCGACCAACAGCGATCGAATCGCGAAATCGCTGTCGAGCAAACGCTCGACGAGCTTGTCTCCCTCGACCACAAAGTAGTCGCTCGATCGCGTGGCATTGCTCTTCTTCAGCTCCCGATACGGAGCCAGCCGGGGATCGTCCAGATCGTCGATTCGCAGGAGGGCCAATGCTGCCTCGCGTGGGAACTTTTTGGCCACGTTTGGGGTGGCTATTCGAACCGCCGCTCCGCGCCGACGACGGGCTGCCGCCATTGGCCGGCCGTTAGTCTCCGCATAATCGGCAAGCTCGATGTAATCGTTAAAGTCAGCCTATTCGTTAGTCCGATGCTATCAGACGGATGCTCGGTGGAAACTGCGCCGTGCTAGCGGCCAGGGCGGACAACTCCATTATCCCAAGGCTTAGAACTGTGGCAAACGTGCCTAGCAAACAGCGAAACGGTCTCGGCGCCGCGTGGGTCTGCGGAATCCTGGCAGGGATTGCACTGAGCCTGAGCGGCTGCACGCAGCAGTTCTACCGCATGCAGGCCGACAAGGAAGTGAAATACCTGGTGACGCAGAAATCCAACGATCCGCGCTGGCAGTTCGACAGCTTCACGATCGGGATGGACCCGCGGAGCCGGTATTTCGATCCGACCGATCCCGACGGTCCGCCGATGCCGTACGACGACCCGGCGTCGCACTTGTACATGCATTGCATTGCCGGCAAAAAGGCCTATCCCTGCTGGCACAGCAATGGCGATTGGTACGGCCTGGAGAATCCGCGGTGGAAGGATCTCCTGATGCAGTACAACGAGTTGACCGACGACGGTGCGATCAAGCTCACGATGAACGGCTCGGTTTGCCTGGCCCAGGTTCACTCGTCGGACTATCGCACGCAGATCGAACAAATCTACCTTTCGGCGTTGGATGTGAGCACCGAGCGTTTCCGTTTCGACGTGCAGTTTTTCGGCAACTCGAATACCGTGTTCACGCACCTGGGAAAAGTCCGGGGTGGCGGGTCCGAGTCGAATACGCTTTTGCAAGGAAATATCCCGAGCGATACGACCTACTCGATGACGAAGCATTTTTCGACCGGGGCGGATTTGCTCGTCGGCTTCGCCAACTCGTTCGTCTGGCAATTCGCTGGCCCCGATTCGAACGTCAGCTCGTCGCTGCTGAATTTCAGCCTGGTGCAGCCGCTATTGCGGCGCGGCGGCCGGGTCGTGGCGTTGGAGCAGTTGACGATCGTCGAGCGTAACTTGCTGGCGAACTTGCGAACTTTTCAGCGGTATCGCCAGGGCTTCTATACCACACTGACGGTCGGCAACGGCACGGCCGGCCAGGTGCAAAACGTGACACGCCGCGGCGGTTTCTTCGGCGGCACCGGCTTGACTGGTTTCACGGGCCAGGGGGCCGGCGGTATCGGTGGCGTGGCCAACGGACAGTTCGGAATCAGCGGCGGCAATTTTGGCGGCGGCGGCACGGGCGGCGCCGGTATTGGCTTCGTACAGGGCGGAGCCGGTACCACGGGCGGTTTCCTGGGGCTGCTGCAATTGTTGCAGCAAGTGTACAACGCCGAGTCGAATTTGAATGCTCTGCTGCGAACCTTGGGCCTCTTGGAGGCGAATCTCGAGGCCGGCTTGATCGACATCGTGCAGGTCGATCAGTTCCGGCAACAAATCGAGTCCGCGCGAGCCGGCGTGCTCGGCGCTCAGGTTCAGTATCAAACCTCGCTGGACACGTATAAAGCCGGCAATCTGGGTCTGCCGCCCGACGTGGCCGTCAAACCCGACGAGGGATTGCTGCAACAATTCCAATTCCTCGACAATCGCACGATTACGGTGCAACGCATGATCGACGATTTTGTCACCACGGTCGGCCGGTTACCGCAGAACCCCGATCCCGCGGACATCAAGCGCGCGCTCGACCTGCTGGTCATTTTGCGCGAAAAGCTGGCCGGCCAATTCGCCACGGGCCATGCGGACATGGAGGCTTTGGATGCCAAGACTCCCGAGCGCAAGAAAACGATGAGTGCCAAACGGATTGCCCAGTTCGACGCGGACCGCGTTCGCATGGCCGAAAGTCTGTCGGACGTCGAAACGCGATTCAACAACACCGAGGGGGACGTGCAAAACCTGCTGAATAGCGTGGGGACCGAAGACCCCAGCAAGATTACCGATCGGATCGTGGCGGTCTCGACCGGCCTGTCCGGCCTGACGCAGGAGTTGGCCCTGATCAAGGCCCGCGCCCGGCTCGACACCGTGACCATTCCCTACGTCGAACTGGCATCGGATCGCGCGCTCGAGATCGCCCGCGCCAACCGCTACGACTGGATGAACAATCGTGCCTCGCTGGTCGACACCTGGCGGCTGATTGCCTTCAATGCCAACGCGCTGAAAGCGGGGCTAGACCTGACATTTAGCGGCGACTTGGGGACGGTGGGAAATAACCCGGCGGCGTTCAATGGACAGAATGGCCGCCTGCAGGTGGGCGTGCGGTTCGACGCGCCGTTCACTCGCCGGCTGGAGCGGAATGCCTACCGCAACGCCCTGATCACGTATCAGCAAACGCGGCGCAGCCTGTATCAGTACCAGGACAGCGTCAACTTCACGCTCCGCAGCTTGCTCCGCCAATTGCAACAGTTGCAGATCAACATGGAGATTCAGCGGCGGGCGGTCGTGATCGCGATTCGCCGGGTCGACAAGACTCGCGAGGATCTGAACAAGCCGCCGGCGCCGGCCCGACCGACGACCCCCGGGCAACCGGCCGAACCGGTGGAGACCTTGGGGCCAACCGTGGCGGTCAATTTGATTACGGCATTAAATGACTTGCAGGCCGCGCAGAACACTTTCATGAGCGTGGTGTTAAATCATTATGAGACCCGCATGCTGCTGTATCGCGAATTGGGCATCATGGAGCTGGACGATTGCGGCATGTGGATCGACAAGCCAATCAACGAAGCCGACTGGCTCACCGAGGATGAATGTCCCATGCCGCCGTCGATTCCGGCCGAATGGCTGCAAGACGCGGGGGTCAGCCTGCGCGACTTGCACGAGGGACCGACCGAGGAGTTGGAAGATCCCGCGGATCGCGAAGCCGAAGCCATGGCCGAGCGGACGGCGGATCCATCGCAAGGGGCGCCTGTGGCCCTGCGGAAACGGATCGCCATGGCGGTTGGTCGAGGCCCGCGGAACGACGCAGGCCCGTCGGCGAGTGGGGACGAACCAGACGCCAAGCCGGTCGAACTGGCATCGTCCAAAGTTCCTCGTTGGGTTCCTCGAAAAGGGGACGCCCAACGCGAGCCCGAGATCGAAGATCTGCCAGCTGTCGAGTCGACGCGTCGCCCAACGGCGTCGCGGCTGCTCGAGGCCCCCGGCCGACTCCCGCGCGATCAGGAGCCGGACGAGGGTCCCAAACTGCGGCGTTAGGGCCGGCGAGCGAGGATCTCGGCGAGCGATAAGTTGGTGGATTGACTTGAATTTACCAGTGGAACAGGGGAGAATGTAGGGCACGGCGGCAATGTCCGTGCCTGGCTTCCTGCCCGACCATCCCACCGTCACGCCGACACAAAAGATCCAAGGCTCGATTATGGCCACTTCCACCCGGGAAGATGAAGAACGTACGTCCAAATTCGCGGCCGTACTGAAGCATGGCGCCCACACGCAAGCGCCGCTCCGCCACCGGCGCGGCGGCGGTTCCGACTGCCTCGCTGGCTGGTGCTAACTTCGCTGCTGGTCGTGATTCTGGGACTGGTAGCGGCCGGCTTCAAATCCAACCTATTGGGCGGGGCGAGTTCCACCGCCAGCGTGCTCACCGAGCGGGTTCGCAAGAGCGACCTGGTGGTTTCGATCGCCGAGGACGGCAATGTCGAGAGCGCGCACAACGTCGATATCAAGTGCGAGGTTCAGGGCGGCGCCACCATTCTATGGCTGATCAAGGACGGAACGCTCGTCAAGAAGGGGGACGAGCTGGTGCGCCTCGACTCTTCCTTGATCGAAGAGAAAGTCAGCCAGCAAAAAATCGTCTACGAGAAGGCCAAGGCCTTGATGATCGAGGCCGAAAAGACCTGGAAGGCCGCCGACATTGCGGTGGCCGAGTACATCGAGGGCATCTATGTTCAGTCCTTGCAAGACCTGAAGGCCAAGGCCACGGTCGCCAAGGAGAACTTGGAGACCGCCCGCAATCTGCTCCTGTTCACGAACAAGATGGCCCGCCAGGGATACGTCACGCCTTTGCAGCGCGATGCCCAGGCGTTTGCCGTTCAGCGTGCCACGCTCGACCTGCAAGTCGCGGAGACCGCGATCACGGTTCTTGAAAAATTCACCAAGGCCAAGACCCTGGTTGGATTGGAGAGTGTTCGCGATTCGTCCGAAGCTCGCATGGCATCGGAAAAGGCCGCCTTCGAGTTGGAGGAAGATCGGCTCAACAAGATGAAGCAGCAGTTGGAGAAGTGCGTCATACTGGCTCCCGACGATGGGATGGTGGTGTATGCCAACGAGCAGTCGGGACGGCGCAGCAACAGCCCGGCATCGGCGGTCGAAGAAGGCGCCATCATGCGCGAGCGGCAGTCCATCATCAAGCTGCCGGACCTGACGCACATGCAGGTCAAGACGACGGTCCATGAATCCAAAGTCGATCAACTTCAACGGGGCATGCGGGCCAGAATCCGCATCCAAGGCAACGAATATCAAGGGGTCGTGACGACGGTTTCGAATCAGCCGGAACCATCCGATTGGTTTTCGGGAACGGTTAAGGAATACGCCGCGATCGTCAGCATCGACAGCGAGGCCAAAGGCCTGCGGCCGGGCATGACCGCCGCCGTAGAAGTCCTGGTTTCGAATCTGAAGGACGTGCTCAGCGTTCCGGTGCAATCGGTCGTCGAGAAGAGCGGGAAATTCTACTGCTGGGTGAACACATCCGCGGGCCCCGAAAAACGCCCCGTGATTTTGGGCATGGGCGACAACTCGCGCATCGAAATCAAGGACGGAGTGAAAGAGGGGGACGAAGTGCTGCTCAATCCCAGGGCCACGGTGGAAGAAGCCCGCGAAGACGAACGGAGCGACGAAAAGGTCGACGTGAAGAAGCGATTCGGCGACGACAAGCCGGCGGTTGTCGCCGGTCCGGGCGCGGGTCCCGGCGGACCTGGCGGCTCGCGCGGCGGCAAGGGCAAGGGGGGCGGTCGCCCGCAGCTCGACATGAAGACGCTCGATAAGGACGGCGATGGAAAACTGAGCAAGGAAGAGCTGCCCGAGCGCATGCAGGACTTCTTCGACGCGATGGACAAGGATCAGGACGGTTCGGTCAGCGCCTCGGAACTGGCAGAGGTCAGGAAAATGCAACAGATGCGGCAACAACAAGGCGGAGCCGGCGGTCCGGGAGGCGGCGGGCCTCCGGGCGGCGGTGGACCTTGATCGGCTGCTTCTCTTAACCGCGTCTCGGCCAGGGTTTGGCGCCGCCATGTTGCCGCGGGGCCACTCTCCGCATTCAATAGGTTCAGGCAATCTTGGGCGTACGATTCTGGCAATCCCTGCGGCTAGGGCTCAAGAGCCTGTTGCTGCACAAGCTGCGCTCAGGCCTGGCAATTCTGGGGATTTTGATCGGCGTGACCGCGGTCATTTGGCTGGTGGCCATGGGCGAGGGCGTCAGCTATCAGGCCCAGCAGCAGATTAAGGACCTGGGCGCGAATAACATCATCGTTCGCAGCGCGAAGCCCCCCTCGGATGTCACCCGCGGCGGCGGGTTTATCATCGCCTACGGCCTGCTGCGCGACGATTACGACCGCATTGTTTCGAACGTGCCCACGTTGTTGCAGGCCGTTCCCATGCGGGAGATCAAGAAGGAAGCCCGATATCTCGACAAGGTCGCCGACGCGCGCATCGTGGGTTGCACGTCGAAATATCTGGAAATGAATAACTTGCACATGTCCCGCGGTCGCTTTCTTAGCGACAGGGATTTTGAGCAGGGTGAGAACGTGTGCGTGATCGGCGATCGCACGGCCCAGGACTTGTTCCTGTACGAGGATCCGATCGGCAAGTTCTTGCAGATCGACAAGGCGTTTTACACGATCGTCGGCCAGACGGAGTCGAAGACGCCCTCGGGCGGCGTGGGAGGCAGCCTGGCCGCGCAAGATTTCAATCTCGACGTCTACATTCCGCTCTCCACGCTGCAGACTCGCATCGGTGACATGGTGGTCACTTCGCGGGCTGGAAGCCGCGAGGGCGAACAGGTGCAACTCAGCCAGATTACGGTCACCGTGTTCGACATTTCGCAGGTCGACGAAACGGCCGAGATCATTCGCAAGCTGCTGGCCAAGTTCCACCCCAACCTGGACTACACGATCACGGTGCCCAAGGAATTGCTGCAGCAGGCCCAGGTGCTGCAGATGATGTTCAACCTGCTGCTGGTGCTGATCGCGGGCATTGCGCTATTGGTGGGCGGCATCGGGATCATGAATATCATGCTGGCCACGGTAACCGAGCGGACCCGCGAGATCGGAATTCGGCGCGCGCTGGGGGCCAAGCAACGCGACATCGTTTCGCAGTTCTTGAGCGAGACGATCGTGCTCTCGGCGACCGGCGGTCTGCTGGGCGTGTTTTTCGGTTTTCTGTGCTATCCGGCGATCGTCGGATCGCGGGCCGTGATGCGCCAATTGTTTCCGGACGTGATCGCGTCGCTGCCCTCGAACATTCAGCAGTTGGAGCCGCGGATCGCGCCCTGGTCGATCATCGCGGCGTTTTTGATTTCCGTCGGCGTGGGCGTGTTGTTCGGCTTGTATCCGGCCCAACGAGCAGCCAGGATGGATCCTATCGAAGCCCTGCGCCACGAATAGCGTTTGTTCCATCGGTGTTGCAATGAAAATGGCGGCCCAAGTCATCGACGTGCACAAGGACTACGTCCTCAAGGGCGGAATCATGGTGCGCGCGCTGCGGGGCGTCTCGATCGACTTTCCCGAGGGCGATTTCGTCGCCATCATGGGCACCTCGGGATCCGGAAAAAGCACGCTCCTGAACCTGTTGGGCTGCCTGGATCGAACGACGCGCGGACAATACATTCTGGGCGGACAAGATGTCTCGCAGTTGGACGACGACGCTCTCTCCGAGATCCGCAGCCGCTACCTGGGATTTATCTTTCAGTCGTACAACCTGGTCGCGCAGTTGACCGTGGTCGAAAACATCGAGTTGCCGCTGTACTACCAGGGGGACATCTCGGAGGCGGCCAAACGCCGCTGCATCGAAATGGCCGAAATGGTGGGCCTGGCCGACCGCCTCGACCACCGCCCCTTCCAGCTCTCCGGCGGTCAACAGCAGCGCGTGGCCATCGCGCGGGCCTTGGTCAACAATCCTCACGTGATCCTGGCCGACGAGCCGACGGGCAACTTGGACTCGGCCACCGGCGAGGAGATCATGCAGATGCTCGAGGCGCTCAACGCCACCGGCAAGACCATCATCATGGTCACGCACGAGCCGGAAATCGCCGCGCAGGCGCATCGCACCCTGCGGATGCGCGACGGCGTGCTGGAATCGCACACGCCCAGCGGGGCGCTCACTTGATCGCCGGGCCGGCTTGAATGACTTTCGCAGGGACGAAGGTGGCTCGGTGCGGATTGATGCGTCTCTTGTTTTGTCCACGAAAGCGCGTCACGATGAACTCCGGATAGGTTGTCCGCGAGTCTGCCGGAACGGTGAGTGGTCCCATGAAGCTGCATCGCCGGGATTTCTTGCGATTAGGCGGCTGTGGAGTCGCTTCGCTCCTTTCGTGGCGACCAGGTGCCCAAGCAGACGAGCCACGGTCAGGTCCCCGAGTGTTGCTGACATGGGGAACCAACGGTCATGGCGACGGAGAGTTCGATATACCGATTGCGATCGCGGTGAATCAAAAAGATGAGATTCTGGTTACGGACTTTCGACAGACGAACGCGGAAGCCAAGTCGCGCGTGCAGCGATTCGATCAAGAGGGGAGGTTTTTGGGAGGTTTTGAGACCGACCCCATGCCCGGCGGGCTGGCCCTGGACAAAGACGGCCTGCTCTATGTTTCGCACATGATGAAGCACAAAGTTGCCCTCTACGATTCGACTGGCAAGCTAGTCAGGGAATTTGGCAAGCAGGGCGCAGCGCCCGGAGAGTTTGACCAGCCAGGCGGTATCGCCGTGGGAAGAGACGGTTCTGTCTACGTCGCCGATCAGGTGAACCGACGCGTGCAGCGGCTATCGCCCCAAGGCGAACCTATTAGTGCCTGGGGGAGGTACGGAGTGGCGACCGGCGAATTTGGCGGAAATTCATCTCCGAAAGGCCGTGGTGGGGGGCCGCACTTTCTGGCCTTTGACAGCCACGGTGACCTCTACACCACGGAGGCGTCCGTCGGTCGCGTGCAAAAGTTCCGCCCCGACGGCACGTTCCTGCTCGCCTGGGGAGATAACGAAGTGGCGCCTGGCCATTTTGGCGGCCACAAGTACATGCCAGGTCCCCTTGCCATCGCGGTCGACTACACAGATCAGGTGTGGGTGACCTCGACCAACCACTACGTGCATCAGTTTACGCCCGAAGGGCGATTTGTTTGCAGAGCGGGCGGCGAAGGGACAGAGCCGGGCCAATTTCGCCTGCCTCACGGGCTGGCCTTCGACAGCCAGCATTTCTTGTATGTTGCCGACGCGCGGAACTCGCGGATTCAAAAGCTGGCCATTTGAATAACATCGCCCCCAAATCGGCGTGCTGGCCACGCCAACACTCGCGCTACTTCGGCCAAGCGCCGTTGGGCATGGGGCGCAGGGTCAACTGGGCCGGGTCGAGCTCGACGTGCTTGATCTTTTTGCGCTTCCAGGTGTAGGTGATCTGCGCTTTGCCATCGGGAGTGCAAATGACGGCCGGGTAGGAAAACTCGCCCCGTTCGGTTTCCAGTTCCACAGCCGCCTGCCAGGTGCGACCATCGGACGAGATTGCCACCGACAGCGGGCTGCGGCCGCGCTGCGTGGGATTGTAAACCAATAGAATCCTGCCGTCCTTGAGGTTCACGGCGTCGATTCCGCTGTCGGGGTTTGGCAATGCCGTGGCGGCTAGCGGCGTCCAGTTGAGTCCGCCGTCGGTGTCCGTAGATTTTCCGCTTCCACGACTGGCGATGACAAACCCCTGGAAACCAAGGATTTCCGCGACAAGATAGGGTAACCGGGTGATGAGAAGCACGCATCTCCTTGTGGAAGATCGGGTAGAATCGATTCCTGAATCTTCAACGAAGGACAGAGACATGCACTATCCAGCAAGCATTTTGGCAATTTTGATTTTGGTTGGAGCAGTCCAAGCGGATGACACCGACCACTCTTGGGAAATCCACGGTCAGGTAGTCGACGACCAAGGAACGCCGGTCGATGACTTCGATGCCGCCACGTTCTGGTCGTCCAACGGCAACCAGTGGGACGCAGCTGGCAAATGGAGAGGCAATTGGACGGAAGAGGGGGTACTCGCCGCGCATCCGAAGGAGATAGCAAAGCGGCTGCCCGAAGGCAAATTCAGCCTCTCGGTCAACAACCGGCCACGGGCTTCAATTTTTGCGATCGACAAACGTCACGAGCGTGGCGGATATGTCTCGGTCGAAAAAAGGGATGCAGACAAGCCAGTCACGATTACGTTTGCGCCGCTGGTTCGTGTGCGCGGCAAGATCTATTGTCCAGAAGCACGTCGGACGCCCGACTGGACCATGGCAAAAGTCCACCCCCCGGGCGATCGCGAAAACTACTTGTCCTTCACGCAGTGCGGGTCCGTCTGCGGAGAATTCTCGTTTCTTTTGCCGCCGGGCAAGTATGATTTTGCGGTCTACAGTTCGTCGCCCGATGCTCGCATGCCCAAGCCCCATGAGCGGAAAGCAAAAGATGCGCCCGCCGATATGCCGCCGTATTTGTCCGGCATTCGCATTGAGGTGCCGACTCATGCCGCGCTCGACTTGGGCGTGCTCTACGTCGATCTGCCCAAGGACAAGGACGGCATCGCGCGGGATTATTCGCAGTACTATGGCAAAGAACCGCCGGAACTGGCGATAACCGACGCGCCGGCGTGGCCAAGGAAGTGAAGCTGGCCGATTATCGCGGCAAATGGGTGCTGCTTGATTTTTGGGCCGTGTGGTGTGGCCCGTGCGTACATCGCAGCCTGCCCCAGCTGACAAAGTTTTATGAAGAGCACGCCGCCGATCGCGACCGCTTTGAGATTCTGGCCATCTGTAACACCTCAGAAGAGAAAGCCACCACGATCAAGGCTTTTGATGCACTCGCAGCACCCATCGTCGAAAAAGTCTGGGCCGGCAAGCGGCTGCCATTTCCGGTTCTGATTGACGGCGAAGGAAAAACGTCAGGCGTCTACGGAATCCAACGCTGGCCGACCGTGCTGTTGGTCGACCCCGAAGGTCACCTCGTAAAGAATGGCGACGAAACGACTCTGGTTGAAATGCTCAAAGAGAGGACGCCTTAGCGCAGCATGCAGTCCCAACATCTCATGCGATTCGTGAGACATCCGAACCCACCACCGTTTTTGAGCGGCACTCAGTAATGCTCTGGTCCTCAACGCGATCGCCGAACACGAGTTACAATGGACCACAGGGCAATGTCAGGGGAAGGCGATTAACGCGCGGACGTATCACAATCGCGGTCAAAGGAGTCGAAAGGTGACGATACCGACCTTCGTGCTTGGTGCCGTTCGTACTTTCGTGATCGCATTACTAGCGTTTCCATTGCACGTCATTTCGGCCGAAGACCTGCCTCGCTACAAATTCGAGGCCGGCCAGGAGCTGAGCTACCGTATCGTGTATCCGCGCAACGAGTGGGACGACGACAAGGGCGGGAGAATCATCGAGTATTCATCAACGTTGCAGTGGAATATCTATGTGGTGCGCAAAAATGATGATGAGACTTGGCGGTTTGTTTTCACGAATCAGTGGACTGGCACGTCGCCACAATCGCCATTCGACCTGTATTCGGATGGATACTTCGATTTGGCGCCGGATGGCCGCTTGGTCGCAAATGAAACCCTTCCAACAGGCCCATCGGATATCACTGCTCTCTTTCCACCACTACCGCTAAGTACTGAGAGCTTTGCGACCACCTGGCAATCGACGTCGCCGGTAGATGGCACACAGCGCACTTTGCGGGTCTTACAGAAGGATGTTCCTTCGAGCACGAAGGAATGTGAGATCGGCGAAGAAGCAAGAAGCGTGCTTAACTCCGTGCTTGAGCGGACAGAATATCGGGAGTATGCGTTTGATTGCGAGCAGGGATTAGTGCGAAGGGGAACCATCGCCCTTAAACAGAAATTTCACCGCCGCCCATTCGATACTACGCTTCCAATAGAGTTCGCAAGCAAGCGTCAGTTAGGAAGCGCGGAGCTAAAGCAACTGGATGCGGAATCCGACCGGTTCGTGGCGGCGAGTGAACAGTACTTGAAGTTGCTGAATCGCGCACTCCACCGCGACGTCCAAGACGCTGAAAACCTCTTGGATAAAGCGGAGTCCGGTCTCAGGCAACTGGCGACGCATTCGCAACTGCCGCTTATCGCAACAATGGTCGATCACAAATTGAAAGTCCATGGGCAAAACCGAGCGTATTATCTTTCCAGCGCCAAAGACGCGGCGAGGTGGCTCGATAAGCCAGCTCCTGAGTGGAGGACGACGGATCTCGACGGGAATCCCCACGCGCTGGCTGACTATCGCGGCAAGGTCGTGGTGTTGGACTTTTGGCATCGTGGCTGCAATTGGTGCATACATGGGATGCCACAAGTAAAACAGTTAGTCGAAGATTTTAAGGGTCGCAACGTCACGATTCTAGGCATCAACAGCGACGAAGATGCGAGTGACGCCCGATTCGTCATCGAGAAGGCTCAGCTCAATTACCTGACGCTCAAGAACGAACAAATGCGAATTAGCCGTGCTCATAATGTAACCGCCTACCCGAGCGTAATTGTCATCGATACAAAGGGTGTCATTCGGCGGGTTCATGTCGGCTACTCGCCAAATCTTCGTCGCGACACTCGTGCGCTGATAGATGAACTGTTGACGACAAGCGGCCCTTAATCTTTGGCGGCATCGAAAAGCAACTGACAGAGTCGCCCACGTTCTAGCTGAGAAGCTGGAGTCTGGCACTGTGGTTTCAGTGCCACTCGCAGCCGCCGAGAAAGAGGGCCACGGTGTCTCGACGAGGTGGTTCGGCGAGGCGATAATCGAGCCGTTCGTTCGGTCGCAATGGCAGCAGAAAACTCTCACCGTGAGGACGATCGGGCATGAAAGCTATCGCGAACCCCTTAGCGATCTTGGCGCTCGCCACCGCGGTATACGCCGCCGAGACCAATGAATCGTGGGAAATCCATGGCCAAGTCGTCGACGAGCAAGGAAAGCCCGTCGAAGATTTCGTGGCGGCCACTTTCTGGTCTGCAAATGGCAAGCAATGGGACGACGCAGGCAAATACATCAATGCCGACCAAGCGAACTTGGGCAAGTACTGGAAGGAAGAAGGAACCTTGGCACCGTACCCGCCTGGGTTGGCAACGCGCACGGGAGCTGGCAAGTTCAAGGTAACGGTTGAAAAACGTGCGCGGGTATCGATATTCATCACTGATATCACGCGACAGCATGGCGGATATCTGGTGGTGGAAAGACGTGAGGCCGACAAGCCGGTCACATTCACCCTGTTGCCCTTAGTCCGTGTGACTGGCAACATCTATTGCTCCGAAGCCAAAAAAACGCCTGGCTGGACAATGGCGGTCGTCCATCCGCCAGGCGACATGGAGGGCTCCTTGCAATTCATCCATTGTGGCTCAGTCCAGGGGCGGTTTTCATTTCTGCTCCCGCCCGGAAAGTTTGACCTCGACGTTTACAGCGAGTTGCCCGATGCTCATATGCCCAAGCCGGATGAGCGCAAAACCAGCGATGCTCCAGTCGACATGCCGAAGTATCTTATGGGTATCCGGATTGACGTTCCCCGTGGCCAGCCCGCCCTTGACGTCGGCTTGCTCGATGTCGTCCCCAACGATTCAGATACGCTCGATTATTTTTCTCGGTTTTATGGAAAGAGAGCGCCAGAGTTAGGGATCTCCGACGCTCGTGGCGTTCCCAAGAACGTCAAGTTGGCAGATTTTCACGGCAAGTGGGTGTTGCTCGATTTCTGGGGCCTAAATTGCATGCCCTGCATTAACGTGGGCCTGCCTAAGCTATCCAAGTTTTACGAGGAGCACAAAACCGATCGCGATCGGTTCGAGATCCTCGCCATTTGCAACAACTGGAACGATGACGTCCGAACCATTGCAGAATTTGACCGCTTGGCGGCGCCAATTGTTGATGCGAAATGGGGCGGCAAACAGCTGCCGTTTCCGATTTTGATCGACGGCGATGGAAATACATTTAAAGCATATGGCGTCAATGGAGTGCCGACGACACTGCTGGTGGACCCCGACGGAAACCTCGTCAAGGGCGGCGAAGAAATGTTATCTGAAAAGCTCCGAGAGAAACGGCCGTAGCTACGTGCAGGTTGAGCCGCAGCGAACGCCATATGTATATTTTCTTCGTTCTTGAGCCCGAGGAGCTTGTCGGCGAGTTTCAAGAACCCGGTCCCGTGGGTGTCGATGGCGATGAAGTTGTCTAGACGTTCGAGCAGGAATGAATTGGCATTCAGCCGCAACTTGGTTAAGTCTCGTCAACTCACTAAGGCCTGAGACAAGCGAAAAACCGACCACTTTGGCACAGCTGACTTCGAGTTGGCGTGGCCGCCGCGTCGAATGGCACGGTCGATCCCGCTCGGTTGCGTCACGACGAGTGAGGTGTGCCACCTGCAACACTCGCGCTACTTCGGCGGCCAAGCGCCGTCGGGCATGGGGCGCAGGGTCAACTGCGCCGGGTCGAGCTCCACGTGCTTGATCTTTTTGCGCTTCCAGGTATAGGTGATCTGCGCTTTGCCATCGGGAGTGCAAATGACGGCCGGGTAGGAAAACTCGCCGCGCTCGGTTTCCAGTTCCACGGCCGCCTGCCAGGCGCGGCCATCGGACGAGATTGCCACCGACAGCGGGCTGCGGCCGCGCTGCGTGGGATTGTAAACCAAGAGAATTCTGCCGTCCTTGAGGTTCACGGCGTCGATTCCGCTGTCGGGGTTCGGCAACGCCGTGGCGGCTAGCGGCGTCCAGTTGAGTCCGCCGTCGCTGGACCACGATTCGACAATCTTGCGCTGTCGGCTGCGCATGAGCATTTGCAGCTTGCCGCCCTCGTGCGTGAGGATCGTCGGCTGAATGACGTGGAACTTGTTCCAGTCTTGCAGCGAAGGGGTCTTCGTCCAGGTTTTTCCCCAGTCGGAGGTTCGTTCCACGTGTGCCCGCCAGCCGTCGTCCTCGGTGCTCGACGGGCAGAGCAACTGATCGCGATACAGGATGGGCTTGTTCTTGATCGGTCCCAGGATTCCATCGGGCAGCCGCCGTGGAATGCTCCAGTTCGCGCCGCCGTCGTCGGAGGTGATCAGCATGCCCCACCATTTTTCCGGCGTGGGTCCGACCTTGTAGAACAAGAACAGCGGCCCGTCGGGCTGCTGGTACAGCACCGGATTCCAACAGGGATAGCGCTTTGTCTTCGACTCAACGCCGTTGGCCACTTCGACCGGCGCCGACCATTTTTGCATCGCCGCGTCGCGCCGCGCGAACCAAATGCCTACGTCGTCCTCGCCCTCGTCGGTCCCGCCAAACCAGGCGGCCACCAAACCTGCGGGCGTTTGCTCGATGGTCGAGGCATGGCACGACGGAAACGATGCACTATCGTAAATGAATTCGTTGACCAATACGCCCTTGGGTTCGGCGGCCTTCGACTGCGGCGTCGCCATCTCTAGGCAGGCGATGGAGAACAGGACCAGAACCGTGAGAAGTCGGCAGCTGAGATTCATGGCGGATGGACTCGCGATTGGGGGAAGCTCTCGGGGGAAACGCGGAGCGCCCATTAAAGCCGCCGCAAAAGTTCGCGGCAATCCCCAAGGCTGAATGCGGTGTTGTCCTAAATGTGTGTTGCACGCTTTAGCCGGAGATCCATACCAGCAGCGCCACCACCAAAAGTCCGGCGACAAGCAACAATATGCTCCACATCATGGTGCGTTGTGTTGCGTTTCGGGCGTCGTAGCAAGCCTTGCACATCACAAACCGGACAGTCTCGTTGCCGCGGAATTCGCTTGAAGGTTCCGGACTGTGCATGTCGAAGCGGGGCTCTCCCTTAGTTTCCCCGCCGCAAATTTCGCACTTCATTTCAGTACCCTCGCGAACACAGGTTCCTAGGGCCTCTGGTCCGCCCGATTGATGAATTGGTAGGACACTCCCCGAAAACTGCTCGCTTGCACCAGTTCGGTCCCAATCGCTATTCGTGCTCACTCCAGACGCGAATGTCGCCGGATTCGTCGACTTCGACCGACAAGACGTTGGGATGACAACAAACCGGGCAATCCTCGACGTATTGTTGGCGGGCGCCGGCCGAGGGGTCGATTGGAATCACGATCTCCTCGCCGCAGGAGTCGCAGATGTACGTTGCCTCGTCTTCCATCGGGTCCTCATGACATTGCGTCGGCTTGACGTCGCCGTGTCGCGCGGCTCAGGCGAATGCCTTTTGCACGGCTTCGCGGGTTTTTTCCAATCCGGTGCGGGCGACCAATAGCGCATCCTGATTCCAGTATTCGCGGTTGAATACCTCGAGCGAAAGCATGCCCCGGAAGCCCCCATCGCGCAGACCGCGAAACAGGGTGCCCAGCGGCGCTACTCCGTCGCCCGGAAAGACCCGTTGCGCGTCGGTAATGTTTTTGCGATCGGGAACGGCCGGATAGTCGTTGATGTGGAACACGTGCATCGCGGCGCCGGAGACGATCCGCACGCTGTCGTAGCTCGAACCGCCTTTGTACATATGGTAGGAGTCGGCCAGGATGCAGGCTTGCGGATGGCCGGCCTCGACGGCCACGAAGGTGACTTCGCTGAGCTTGTTCAACACGCGGGCAAAACCCCAGAGCTCGAGTTGCGGCACGGCGCCGTGCTGGTCGCCGAGTTCGAGCAGAGCGCGGTAGCGAGCGGCCATGGTGGGCAGATCGAGCCGATCGGCCTCGGATACGCCGGCTGGCGGCGCCGCCAGCCGCTTGCCGCCGAGTTCGGCCGTCATCTCCATGATGCGTTTGGCCTCGTCGAGTCCCTTGGCGCGGTGCGCGTCGTCATCGACGATCCACTCGGCAAATCCGATCACGCTTTCCACGGACAATCCCAGGTCGGCGATTCGCTTGCGCAGATCGGCCAGCGAGCCGCCGTCCTTGACGTACTGATCGATCTCGGACACCCAGGGTTCGATGCCCTGGTAGCCGGCTCGGGCCACGATTTCGATCTCAGCCACCAGCGGCAGCTTTTGCCCTCGGATGGTGCTGGTGTTGAAGCAGTAGCCGAAGGGCTCATTGGCCGACCGCGCCTCGGCGGCGGCCGCCGGGGCGGGCTGGCCCAGCAGGGCGGCAGCGCCGGTGGCGGCCAGTGCGTGGCTCAACATATCGCGTCTTGTGGTTCGAGGGTTCATGGAGTCCGTCGCGGGTGGCGAGAAGAGAGAATGTCTGCAAAGGGAATTGGGCGGGCGGATCGGTCTTGGACGATTTGCCCCAGCCGCCGGGGCCGGGCGAGTCACAGCTCATCGTCCGGCGGTGGCACGACCGTGTTGAAGTCTCGTTTTACCGGAGGCGCCGAGCCCGGCAAGAGGGGCGGTTCCTCGCTTTGCCAGGCCAACGTGAAGTTAATCGATTCGTTGCGCCGATCGGCCGTTTCGTCGCACGTGACGTATCGATCGATCAGCTTCCATCCCAGAGTCAGGTATTCGTTGACGGCGTGTCCATCGGTCAGGGTCACCAGTTGTCGAGTATCCTCCAAACGCCGCACGGAAGCCAGCACATACGTCACCGCGGCCGGCTGGTCGGAAGTAGCCTCGACGACGTACTGATTAATCAGGCTCCAGCCGAATCGCAGATATTGATTGGCCGTTTCGTGACTGGTGGTTTCCATCACGCGGCGGGTGCCTTCGATGCTCATACGGCTATCCTAATCAATCCAAAACGAGCGCAAAAGCCTGGGCAAACGGGTTCGCCAAGTCGATAATGCGGCACGCGGCGTTCTCGATTGATCCTCTGTTCCACGAACTCAGCTAGTTTGTTCATGGCAGCGTCCTCGGTTTCGGCGTACGAGTTTCTGTCGCCCGCACGGATCGTCTTCGGCTGGGGGCGTTGGCCCGAGGTAGGCCCGCTGGCTGCCAGTATCGGCCGCCGCGCCTTTCTCGTGGTCGGGTCTGCGCACGCTGCAGGCCGACGGCATGGTCGACGCCTTGCGGCAGGCATTGCGAGAGCAGCGGGTTGAGCCGGTTGCGCTGGCCGAGATCGCCCGCGAGCCGCTGGTGGCGGACGTGGATCAGACGGTCGCCGAGATTCGCCGCCACCAGGTGCGCGAGGGGGACATTGTCATTGGCTTGGGGGGCGGCTCGGCCATCGACCTGGCCAAGGCCGTGGCGGCGCTGGCCACGAACAGGGCCGGTTCGAGCGTCATGGATTATCTCGAAGGGGTGGGCCGCGGCCTGGCGATAACCGAGCGGCCCTTGGGCCTGATCGCCATTCCGACCACGGCCGGAACCGGTAGCGAGGCCACGAAGAATGCCGTCATTTCGAACCACGAGCCGCCGTTCAAAAAGAGTCTGCGCAGCGAGTGGATGATGCCTCGCATCGTGATCATCGATCCGCAGCTCACCGTCAGCGTGCCGCCGGCGATCACGGCGCAAAGCGGCATGGATGCCATTACGCAGCTCATCGAAAGTTACATATCGCGCAAAGCACGAGCGATTCCGCGAGCGCTGGCCGCCAGCGGGCTGGCCTTGGCCCTGGGGGCGATCGTCGAAGCGGTCGAACAGGGGAATTCGCGGCCGGCGCGAGGCGATGGCGCAGGCGGCGCTGCAGTCGGGAATGGCACTGGCCAATTCCGGTTTGGGCATGGCCCACGGCGTGGCGGCCGCATTGGGCGTGCACCACGGCGTGGCACACGGGCTGGCATGCGCGACCCTGTTGCCGGCGGCATTGCGGGCCAATCGGCAGATCGCCGAGCGATCGTTGGCTGAATTGTCGCGAGCCGCCGGGCTGAGCCACAAACCGGGCGATCCGCAAGCGGCCGACGCACTCCTGGGGCGGGTCGACGAGATCTGCGAGCGGCTGGGAGTGCCGCGACATTTGACGGAGTTGGGCGTAACGCCCCAGGATATTCCGCAACTGGCTCGCGACTCGCGCGGCAACAGCATGGACGGCAATCCGCGCACACTGTCGGAACCAGAACTGATCGAGATACTCGAGGCAATGCTTTGATCCTGGCCGCTGGACTCACGCCCGCCTGGCAACAAATCCTGCGTTTCGACCGCTTTCGTCCTGGCGAAGTCAATCGAGCGGTGGAAGCCCGCTGGTGCGCAAGCGGAAAGGTGCTCAACGTGGGAATCGCGCTGCGCACCTCGGCTCGTCAACGGAAACCATCTCGCTCGTGGGCGGAATGACGGGGGATCAAATCCAGCGGGAGTTCCGCGAGCTGGGCATTGCGGCGACTTGGGTTTCGACTCGCGTTCCGACGCGTGTATGCACAACTATTTTGGATCTGTCGTCGGGCCGAGCCACGGAGCTGGTGGAAAATGCCGCCGCGGCCGACGCCGCGGAGCTCGATGCCTTTCGGTCGCTCTATGTCTCCCGCGCCGCCCGATCCGAGATGGTTGTGCTCGCCGGATCGCTCCCGGCCGTGCGCTGCGCGGCATGTTTCGCGAGTTGCTCGAAGACACCGCTTGTCCGGCGATCGTCGACGCGCGGGGTCCGGAATTGTTGGCCGCGCTTGCGCGGCGCGTGCTGCTGGTCAAACCGAACCGCGAGGAACTGGCGCGAACCGTGGGCCGCGACATCGAAAGCGACTCGCAGCTGCACGCGGCCATGCTGGAACTCAACGAGCTGGGCGCCGAGTGGGTCGTCGTCAGCGATGGACCGAGGCCCACCTGGGCCAGCTCGCGCAAGCAGGTGTTTTGCCTGACGCCCCCGCGGGTCGAGGCTGTGAATCCGATTGGCTCGGGGGATTGCCTGGCGGCGGGAATCGCCTGGGCCCTGGTCGAGCGGCAAGACACGCTCGAGGCGATCCGGCTGGGAATGGGGGCGGCGGCCCAAAATGTCGGCCAATTGTTGCCGGCGCGACTGGAGATCCACTCGGTGCGTGGCTATGCCGCCGCGGTGACTTGCGATCGTGTCGTGTAAACGCCGAGCCCACGGCCGTGAGGGAGCGCGAGACCCTGGTCGTGAGCCGCCTGGACCGAAAAACCTCGGAGAATCGTGCCGAAATTTGCCCGCGAGAGCCAGACCAACTAAAGTAAAGCCTGGAGACCTGCTGAATCTGCGGAGTTTGCGGAATATCGACACGACATCTCCACCGTCGGAGCGATCGCCATGAAAGTTGCCACCTGCCAACGCGCCGTTCGCGTTTTTCTACTTGTGGGGTTGGCGAGCGTTCCGTCGCTTGCAGCGGCGCAGATCGTGAGCGGCAGTAACCCCGCGGTGAATCCGTCGAACAATTCGGTGCTGCTGCCGGGTTTGGGCACTTCGCCACTGGCGCAATCGCAGCTCACTCCCGAGCAATTTCAAGGCATGGCCCAGTTGCGCTATCTGCAGTCGCGACGACGCGGCCAGGTGCGGACCGGCTACCCGCAGTTCATCCCCTTCGGTCCGGAAGCCATGATGCCAATGGCCGGCACCCCGATGGACAACCAGGGTGCGGACACGACACGCAAGAGTTCGGCGCAGAAGCGGATGGAAGCACGCAAGGTGCGCGACGAACAGAAAAAAGCAGCTCGCGAGGAAGCGGCCGCCAAAAAGGCGAAGAACGGCAAGCCGGACAAGAAGGACCTCGCCAAAGCCAAGAAGGCGAAACCCGCTAAGCCCGAAAAGAATGACGCCGCCAAGTTCAAAAAGGCCAAGGCCGACCTGGCGAAGAAGAAATCGGGTTAGAATTGTGCGTTAGGTTGCCCTGACGTCGGCTTGCGTCCACTCTCCATCGATGAGCCGCCACATGGCGCCGGTTGGGTTCTTGTCTCTCAATACCGCCGGCAGCCGCGTGGGCCGCACGTTGTCGTAGCACTCGAGTGCGGTGAAGCGGTCGATCGCGGCGGGGATGCCCACGGCCGTGAAGCCGGGATGGCCCGTGGCCGGATAGGGCCCGCCGTGATTCATTGCCGGGCTGACCGCCACGCCAGTCGGCATTTTATCGTTCAGCAACCGGCCCACTTTCGTGCGAAGGCGCGGCGCCAGCTGGTCGTACAGCGCATCGTCGCCACCGGCTGCGTCGGAATAGATGCAACCGGTCAGGTTGCCTTCGAGCGCGTCCAGGATCCCCCCGGCTTGCTCCGCATTGTCGGCAATGACGGCCAGCGACGCATTTCCAAAGGCTTCCGTTTGAAAGTGTTCCGCCGCGCTCAAGAACTGCTCACCCGAGACGGCCAGCAGCGTGTTTGCGAAGCTATGTCCTTTTCCGCCGCCTGGCTTGCCGCCGGCCAGCACCTTCGCACCGCCGCCGACGAGCTTTCCGATGCTGGCCTCGAGCGACCTGGCCACGGAGGCGGAAAGCAATGTTCCGACCGGCGCCGTGCGGAATTTTTCGGCCACGGAGGCCAGGAACGCATCGGTCGCCGGACCGGCCAGCAAGACCACGAGCCCGGGATTCGTGCAGAACTGTCCGGTACCCATCAAACAACTGGCGCCAAACTCGTCCACGATCTGTTGTCCGCGCGTGGCGAGGGCGCCGGGAAGAATCACGACGGGATTGACACTCGAGAGTTCCAAGTAAATCGGCTTGCCGGCGCGGTCCGCCGCCGCCTTTAGCGCCAGTCCCGCGGCGCGGCTGCCGGTGTAGCCGGTGGCGGCCGTGCGGGGATCGGCTACGGCGCGAAGCCCATCTTCGTGGCTGGTGCGATAAATCAGTTGCACGCTGCCCGGCGGCAGCCCCGCATCGCGCGCAGCGCGGTGCGCCGCCTCGCCCAGCAGTCGGGTCGTGCCGGGATGCGAACTATTGGCTTTGCCGATCACGGGATTTCCGGCGGCAATGGCGGCCGCGAAGTCGCCCCCGGCGATGCTATTGAATGCAAAGGGGAAGTTGTTCGGCCCAAACACCCAGACTGGCCCCAACGGCGCATGGCAGGATCGAATGCCCTGTTTCGTATCGATCGTCGGCCGCAGCCAACTGCCGTTGCGAGCGGCGCGAGCGGCCTCGCGGAGTTGTGCGGTGGTGCGAGGCAATTCGACGTCGGCCAGTCGCGGCTGCACGGGCAGCGCCGTTTCGGCATGGGCCATCGTGACCAGAGCCTCGCGAGCCGCCTCGATGTTGGTTGCATATCGTTCCAAAAAGTCGGCGATTAGCGCGCCTCCGGCACGGCGCAACCGCGGCGCGGCGGCCGAAGCGGCATCCAGCGCCGCGTCAACGTCGCTCCAGGAGCTAACCGGGTAGGCGTCCGGCAGTGGTTGGCGCTCGGTCGGGTTTTCGGCCTGGAAGACACCGGTCTGTTGGGAGGATCGCCATTGGTCGCCGATCAAAACGGGCTGCACGGTCATACGATGATTCCACGCGTCGAGTGTCTTTTATCGGAATGGAACGCGGACGGGTTCGCGTATCATGACGGATGACGGCGAGGCGGCAAAGAGGCCGTGAGCCTTTCCCGTTCGGGCGGACAGGGGTAAGCTGGCGAGGTGTCGCGACCAATTCAGGTCCCGGAAGCATTTCATCCATGTCGTTCGTGATAAAAACCGTTTCAAAACCACGTTCGGAGAAGGGGACAGTCCCATTTTGCTCCGAGGACTGCGCACAATCGGGACAGTCCCCGGCAGTTTTAAAATCGCTTTTATCACAATTCGGTCGTGCGCTGGCGGCCGCCAGTTTTCTGGGGGCATGCTGCCAGGCAGCCGAGCCAACGGGGATCGAGGTTCGCGAGACGGCGGGAATCCAGCGGTTCGGTTACCCGCTGGCGGCCGAGTTCCGCGCGTCAGCCACGACGAAGCCCTTGAGTTTTCGCCTGCGGGACGGCCAGCGCGACTTGGCCGCTCAATTCACACGACTGACTGGATCCGCGGGCGCGGCGGACGCTCACTGGTCGGTCGACTTCAGTATCAACTTATTGCCGGGCGAGACCCGCATACTGACGATCGACGAGTTCGCCGAATCCGGTGCGCCGACAAACACAAAGCACCTGGGACTGCGCGTCGAGCGGGCCGATCGAGCGATCCGCATCTTGCACCCCTCGCTCGAATTTCGTCTGGCTGATGACCTGCAGGGATTGTTCGAAGCGATCGCGGTACGCGGCGACGATTACCTTGTCGCCGATTCGCCTGGACTGGTGCTGCACTTGAGAGACGGGCTCAAATTGCCTTGTGTCGCCCAAGGGGATGAGTCAGGCGGTTCGGCGACACAAATCATCAAGTCGGGGCCGCTGGCCGCGGCCATCCAGTTCAAATGCCGTCACAAGCTGTCGGAAAGCAAAGCTGTCTACTCGACTGTCGACCTCGATTTTCCGCTTGGCAAGAGTTGGGTTCGCGTCGATTGGCGATTCGACGATCCCGACGACGCGGTTGCGGCAATGAGCGGCGAAATACGTTTGCGGCTGGAGCCCGAGAAGCATCCGCCGATTCTGGCCGACGTCGGCGCTGGAGGTTGGACGTATGCCGCGCTCGGCCCGGAAGATCGCCTGATTTTTCGCGCTCGCGGGAAGCCGGTCCATCATGACGATTCCACCGAGGCGCGGTGGCAGGTCGATCGCATTCTGGCTGGACGAGTCGTTCCGTTTGTGCGGCCGCCGCAAGTCGGCACGAATGTCTCGCCTCAAGGATGGGGCCACTTGATGGACGCCAAGCGAGCCACGGCCATCGCGATGGATCGATTTGCCGAGACGACCGACGACACCCTGGAGCTGGCGGGACAGGGGCGCGTGTATCTGCAGCGGGCCTTTGCGCCGCGACCGACTGGCGAGCGTCCCGTGGAAAAGCGGCTGACATTTTGGTTGCACGTGGTCAGTTCGCCTCCCCAGTGGGGCGCCGCCACCAGCCCGCAGTCGATGCTGTTTCCACCGCGGGTGCGGCGTGATCGAAGCGGCCGACGGATCATGATCGAATTGGATTCGTTCAACTGTTCTGGTCTGACACATTTGAACTCTCCTTGCGCCTGCGCCCGTACATAAACCATGAAAATCGCCATCGGGTCGGATCACGCGGGTTTCGAGTACAAGCAGCGGATTATCGCGCTGCTCCAGGAACTGGGGCACGAAGTACGGGACTTTGGCACCGATTCGACCGAGCCGGTCGACTATCCGCTGTTCATTCGTCCGGTGGCCGAAGCCGTCGCGGCGGGTCAGTTCGATCGGGGCATCGTGCTGGGCGGGTCCGGCAATGGCGAGGCAATCGTCGCCAACCGCGTACGCGGGGTGCGCTGTACCTTGTGCTGGAACCTGGAATCGGCTCGATTCGGCCGAGCGCACAACGACGCCAACGTGCTATCGCTGGGGGAGCGCCTGATTTCCCTGGAGATGGCGCTGGATATCGTCAAGCTGTGGTTGACGACACCTTTCGAAGGGGGCCGGCACCAGAGGCGTATCGAAATGATCGACCGATGAGTTGCTGTTCGCAATGTCGTTGAAAGACTGCCCGTGGACCTGCTGCACAAGACTTTCGAACTGCTTGAGGAACACGCGGGCTTGACGGCCTTCGTGCTTGTTTCCTGGATCGTGCTGTTGGTTTTCAGCCTGTGGGCCGTGCGGCATTTCTTGCTCACGATTCCGGCCGACTATTTCACGCACGAGCATCAACCGCTCGAACGTTGGCGCGATTATCACCCGGTGTTGCGAAGAGTATTGATCATCGGGAAGAACGCCTTGGGCGCGATACTATTTGCCGCCGGGGTCGTGATGTTGTTCACGCCCGGGCAAGGCGTGCTGGCCATGCTGTTGGGAGTTTCGCTGCTGGACTTTCCCGGCAAGCGCGCGGTCGAGCGGCGGATCGTGCAACGCCCGACCGTGCTGCGGCTGGTCAACGCGATGCGCGCCCGAGCCAACCGGCCGGCGCTTCGCTTCTCGCCGCCCGACGAGTCGTTGTCTTAGCCGCCCGCGAGCGCGGGTGACGATTTGCATCGCTGGCTGGTTTTATGTCGCCCGACGTGCTAACATATCGGCGCTAGTTGATGCCTCGAATGGCTGAGACCACGCCGGACGAATGTCCGCGGGAGCGGTCGACCATGTTGCGTATTTTGGGATCAGCTCGAAAGCTTTGCGGCGGCATGACGCGCCGCGACTTGCTGCGCATCGGCGGCCTGGGGCTGGCCGGCATGAGCCTGGCGGATCTGGCTGCCTGGCAAACCGCCAGCGCCGGCGACGCGGTGGTTCGACCCAAGTCTTTCGGCCGCGCCAAGTCGATTATCCTCATTCACTTGTACGGGGCGCCCAGCCAGATCGAGTGGGTCGATCCCAAGCCCAACGCACCCTTGGAAATTCGCGGCGAGTTGGGATCCATTCCATCCAGCCTGCCGGGCTGCGACGTCTGCGAATTGTTGCCGACGTTCGCCAAGGTGATGGATCGCACGACGGTCATTCGGTCGATGACGCATCCGTATCCGTTGCACGGCGTCGCCTATGCGCTGACGGGAGTGCCGACGTTGGACCTGCCGGCTGAATTGAACCCGCGCGATCCGCGCAACTGGCCGTTTTTCGGCTCGGTGGTGGACTACATCGAAGCCCAGCGCGAGCGCGCCGGCCAGGCGCCGCGCCGCAGCGTGCCGGCCAACATGGCGCTGCCGTTTCAATTCAGCAGCCGGCGCATCGGCGAGGTGCCGCGGGCCGGTCCCTATGCGACCTTCCTGGGCGCCGAGTTCAATCCGGTTTGGACCGATTTCGTGGGCACGGCCTCCAAGGGACTTGCCAAGACGCTGGCCGACAAGCGGTTCGACGAAAACGATCCTTACATCGGCCTGAGCCCGGACAGTTATTTCTACGTTCCCTCGGCGACACGGCTGGAAGGCGAGATCACGCTCGATCGACTGGCGCGCCGCAAATCGCTGGTTTCGCAGTTGGACCAGGCGCGGCGCGACCTGGCCGCTTCGCCGCGCGGCAAACAGCTCGACCGCTACCGCGAGATGACGTACGAGTTGCTGGCCTCGGATAAATTGCGCGATGCCCTGGACCTGCGCAAGGAGGCGAGCGGCATTCGTGAGCTGTATGGCCATACGTTGTTTGGCCAATCGTGCCTGGCCGCGCGGCGATTGGTCGAAGCCGGCAGTCGCATCGTGAGCGTGTTCTGGGACGAGTATGGCCTGGCCGGCAGCGGCTGGGATACGCACTACAACCATTACGCCCGCATGAAACAAGAATTGTGTCCGGGCCTGGACCAGGGCTGGTACGGACTGATTACCGATTTGGACCAGCGCGGACTGTTGGACGATACGCTGGTCGTCTGCACGAGCGAACATGGACGAACGCCCAAGATCACCACGGGGCAGGGGGGCGGCCGCGATCATTGGTCGCGGGTCTATTCCACCCTGATGGCCGGCGGCGGCACGAAACGGGGGCACGTCGTGGGCGCTTCGGACAAGCAGGGCGGCGACGTCGCCGAGCGGCCGATCAGCCCGAAAGACCTGCTGGCCACGATGTATCATCTGTTGGGAATCGACCACGAAACGATCGTTCACGACACGCTTGACCGGCCCTTGCCGCTGGTGGACGGACACGTCATTCCCGAAGTGATTGCCTAAGAGCCGCGGACGAGAGGCGGCCGCGGACCCGTACCTTCTGGAAACGTCGCCATGCTCAACATCCTGGGCCGACCCCGACGCGCAGCGGCCGGCTGGACCCGCCGCGATGTATTGCAAGCGGGGGGCGCGGGGCTGCTCGGATTGAGCCTGCCCAAGCTCTTGGCGGCCGAGGCGGTTTCCGGGCGGGCGGCGCGTGCCAAGAGCGTGATCTTTCTTTTCTTGTTCGGCGGGCCAAGCCAACTGGAAACGTTCGATCTCAAGCCGCTCGCGCCCAGCAACCTGCGGGGTCCGTTCCGGCCGATCGCGTCGCGCACCCCCGAGTTGAAGATTTGCGAGCTGATGCCCAGGCTGGCCGGCATCTCGGACAAGTTCTGCGTCATCCGCACGATGACGCATCCCTACAACGACCACAGCACGGCGGGGCACTACATCCAGACCGGCCATCCTTGGCACGTGCCGATCGGCGGCGGATTCAACGCGACGGAAAAAGACTGGCCCACGTACGGC
This sequence comes from uncultured Planctomycetaceae bacterium, assembly GCA_963791755.1. Taxonomy (GTDB): domain Bacteria; phylum Planctomycetota; class Planctomycetia; order Pirellulales; family PALSA-1355; genus PALSA-1355. Next base: position 1,410,823 of record CAWBTK010000007.1, on the reverse strand, counting down.
TCGGTCGTCGACTACCTGGACGAGCGCGCCCCGGGCGAAGCAGTGCGCGACATGCCCGGTTTCGTCTACCTGCCAAATCGGCTGGGCCACATTCAGACCTATTCGAGTCGGCTCGATAGGCCCGGGCAGTACGCCGGCTGGCTGGGGCGCGGATACGATCCATTGGCCACGCGAATCGGCAAGCGCGACGACAAGGACAACCCCTACTACCGCGATTGCACCGACGAGGAGTTGGATTTTCGCATTCAAGGACTCGCGCTGGGCGAGGGGCTGTCGCTCGACCGATTGCAAGGCCGACGGTCGCTGGTCGAACAATTCGACCAGGCCCGGCGCGAAAACGATCGCAGCCGCAGCGTGGCCGTGTACGATCAGTTCCGCCGCCGAGCGCTGTCGCTGGTGACTTCGGAAAAAGTTCGCAAGGCGCTGGATATTCGCCAGGAGCCGGCGGCCATGCACGATCGCTATGGACGGCACCTGTTCGGCCAATCGACGTTGCTCGCGCGGCGCCTGGTTGAAGCCGGCACCCGGTTTGTCACCGTGGCGTGGGACTGCGCCGGACGGCTACGGCTGGGATTCGCACGTCACGAGCAACGACGTCCGCGACCACCTCATTCCCGGCTTGGACCAGACGCTTTCGGCGCTGTTGGAAGACCTCGACCAGCGCGGTTTGCTCGATGAGACGCTGGTCGTGGCCGTGGGCGAAATGGGGCGGACGCCGAAAGCCACCGGCGACTGGGGCCGCAATCACTGGAGCACGCTGTTTCCGGCGGTGCTGGCCGGCGGCGGCGTGCGGGGCGGCATGGTGTACGGCTCGACGGACAAGGATGCCGCGTACGCCCTGGATCATCCGACCAGCCCGGAAGACCTGGCGGCCACCATCTTCGAGTGCCTGGGGATCGATCCGGAACTTCGCATTGCCGACGCACAAGGTCGCCCGGTGGCGCTGGTCGATAGCGGCCGCGTGATCCGGGAGATTCTTGCATAACGCATTTGCGATGCGTTCCCCAGCGATGGCCTCGCGGATGCGCGACGGCCCCGGTCACCCGTGCGGCATAAGCGGCGGGGCGTCAAGCAGTTAAGCGGTGCCAGGGCGACGGCTGAAATAATCCTTGGCGCGTTGTGCGATGCATCTAGGGAGGGTAGGATGGTGCCAGCAATCCTGCCCGCCCGATCCCGCCATCCCGCCGTGCGAGCGCCATCCTGCCATGAAGCGATTGTTCCCAGCGGTTCTGCTATTGGCCATGCTGCCAGCCAGTCTGGCCCTGGGCCAGCCTCCCACGCTCAGCCATCTGCTACCGGCCGGCGTGCGACCGGGGCAGTCGTCGGACGTGACGTTTCATGGGGCGAATCTGGCCGGGGCGAACAAGGTTTGGGCCAGTGTTCCGCTGTCGGCGGCGCTAACCGCCGGCATCGAAGGCAACGGCACCCAGCCGGCCAGCGTCACGTATCGGCTCACGATTCCGGCCGAAGCGCCGCTGGGAGTCGCCGGCATTCGCATCGGCACGGCCCAAGGGATCTCCAACGTGCGGCTGGTGCTGGTCGACGACCTGCCGGCAACCGTCAAATCGGGAGCCAACAAAACCCTGGCGACGGCCCAGCCACTGGCGCCGCCGATTGCCGTGGACGGCGCCTGCGACGCTGAATCGAGCGACTTTTACAAACTCACCGTCGCGGCCGGGCAGCGGATATCCGCCGAGGTTTTCGCGCGCCGCCTCGGTTCGCCGCTGGATCCGATGCTTCGACTGCTCTCGGCCGACGGCAACGAATTGGCATTCAGCGACGACGAGGCCTCGACAGGTGCTGACAGCCGGCTGAGCCACACCTTTGCGGCGGCAGGCGATTACTATCTGGAGATTCGTGATATCCGCTTCCAGGGAGGCGGCGGTCATCGCTATCGGCTCAGAGTCGGAGAATTCCCGCTGCCGTCGAGCCCCTATCCTCTGGCGGTGCAAAAGGGCACAACCGCCACCGTCGAATTGAGCGGGCAGGGGGTGGAATCGTCCTCGCCACTTGCCGTCGCCGTACCGGCGGAGGTGCCGGGCGATGTATTTCAGGCAACCGTGCCAGCCAAGTCGGGGCAGGGGAGTGCCTGGGTGAGTTTGCTGGCCAGCGACACGGCCGAGCAACTGGAACAAGAACCGAACGACTCGCCGGACAAAAGCACGCCGGTCAAATTGCCCGGTGCAATCGACGGCCGATTCGGGGTGCGCGGCGATCTCGACTACTTTCAGTTCGAGGGCAAAAAAGGTGAACGCTTCCTGTTTCGCGGAGAGACGCGCAGCCTGGGATCGCCCTGCGATTTGTTCTTGCGGCTTTACAACGCCGAGGGGGGCGTGTTGGCCGAGGCCGAGGACACCGGCCCGGAGGAAGGGATCCTCAACGTCACCTTGCCGGCCGACGGCGTCTTTCGTTTGAGGGTCGAAGACACGAATCATCGGGGCGGCGCGGATGAGGTCTATCGCATCTCGGTGGAACCGTATCAGCCCGGATTCACCCTGGCGGCAGCCGCGGAGAAAGTCGACGCCCCGCAGAACGGCGTGTTTGTCGTCAAGGTCACGGCCGCGCGGCGGGACTACAACGGACCAATCACGCTTTCGTTGGAAGGCGCGGGCGAAGGTTGCACGCTGGCGAACAATGTCATTCCCGAGGGCAAGCCGGAAACGACGCTGAGCGCCACGCTGGGCCCCTCGCTAACGGCGGGGCAGTTGGCGGCGATCAAGATCGTTGGCACGGCCAAGACCGACGCCAACGAGATGCGGGCCACGGCCAGCACGCTGGTTGCCCTGCGCGGCGCGTTGAGCGGTCTGCCATTTCCACCGGCGGCGCTCGATGGCACGTTGGCGCTGGGCGTGGGCCCGGTGTTCCCGAAATTCTTCGAGTTGGCCGCCGCGGCGCCGGTCGTGCCGCTGGTCTCGGCCAGCACGCCGTCCACGTTGCAAGTGAAACTGACGCGCACGAACGGATTCGATGACAAGGTAAACCTGAGCGTGGAGGGATTGCCCGCGCCCGCGACGGTCAAGGCGGCGGCGATCGAGAAAGGCAAGGCCGAGGGATCGATTGAATTCGTCAGTCCCCAAGCCATTGCGCCGGGCAAGCACGCGATCCGAGTGATTGGCTCGGCCACGTTCCAGAACCAACCGCAGCAGTTCGTGATCGAACAAGTCGCGCTCGAAGGTCCGCCGATCGCGATCGCCTTTGCCCCCAGCGGGCCCTTGCCGGTCGGCGGCAAACAGAAAGGCACGTTAACGTTCACCGGCCAGTTCCAACCCGTCGCGGCCACGGCTACGTATGAGAGCGGCGTCACCCGCGCGGCCGAGGGACCACGGGCGCCAGCACTGCCGGGTTTCGAGGCCGACAACAAGGCCGTGGCGTTTTCCGGGTTCGACAAGGCGCCGGGGGACGATCGCCTCACCGCCCGATTGCCGGCGCTATCGACGGGCGATTACACGTTGGAACTGTGGCTGTACAACACCCGCGACTTGTCGCAGCCGAACTCGCCCGCCATTTCCGGATACTTCTATAGCCGGCCGGGCTCGCCCAGCGACGCCAGCGCGCAGCCGGGCGATCACCTGGGAATCGGCGGCGTCGAGAGCTCTCCGCGCGATCGGCTGTTCTTCTACAATGGACAGAACATGGTCGCGGGCCGCACCGTACTGGCGCCGAACACGTGGCACCATATCGCGCTGGTTCGATCGGGCGATGACGTTAAGGTGTATCTCGACGGCGACACGGCTAATGCCGAGCTGCAAACAACCGCGCCCAAGAACTACAACACGAGCGAAATCTTTCTGGGCACGCGCAGCGACGGCTATGCACCGTTTCAGGGACGGCTCGACGAAGTGGTGTTTTTCGACACGGCGTTGACGCCGGCGCAGGTGCAGGCGCACCATGCCGCCGCCAAAGCCGCCACGCCGGCCCGCGACGTGATTCTCAAAGACAACCCCTTGGCGTACTGGCGGCTGGACGAGGTCGACTCGCGCGTGGCCGCCAGCATCGCCCCGGCACGCAAACGGTTAGTAAAGCTGGCGTGGAAAAACCTGCCGGGCGGCTTGACGCGCCGGAGCAAGTGTTGCTCGTGGACGCTCAAAACCAGGCTGAAATCGAACTGGCCGCCACGGCGGCCGTTCCGGTCGGGAAACTGGAAAAAGTAATCGTGGCCGGCACGACGCCGATCGGCGAGGCCGACTTTACGGCCGAGTCGCCCCCCGTGGCCGTGGATGTGAACAAGCCTTGAGCGGCTAGGGGTGCATGCGCCCGAACCGCGACACGCGACAACGTGGCTCGAAAATAGGGAGAAAACGATGAGCAGCCGTTCATGGAAACGAAATAGCTGGACCCGAGCGGGCAGCCTGGCGATTTGCCTGGCGACGTTACTGGCAACGACTGCCACGGCCGCATCGGAAGCGCCCGTCGAACCGGTGGTCGTGGGATCGCCGTCGCGGATCGAAGTTTTTCCGACCAGCGTCAAGCTGGATGCCGCCGGTCGAACGATGCATCTGATCGTCAGCGCCTTTTATGCTGACGGGACCGTGCAGGACTTGAGCACCGTGGCCGAGATTCAATCGAAAGACGACAAGATTGCGCGGGCCGAGGCGGGCATCGTCCATCCGGCGGCTAATGGCCGCACCGAAGTGACGGTCAAGGCCGGCGGGCATGAGGTCAATGTGCCCGTCGAAGTCGCGAACCAGGAATCGCCCGAGCATGTGTCGTTCAATTACGGCACGTTGGCCGTGCTCTCCAAGCAAGGCTGCAATTCGGGCGCGTGCCATGGTTCGCCCAGCGGCAAGGGAGGTTTCCGCATGTCGCTGCGGGCCTACGACTCGGCCCTCGACATCGACACGCTTGTGCGCGAGGCGTTCAACCGCCGCACGAACCTGTACGAGCCGGAGAACAGCCTGCTGCTGCGCAAGCCGTTGATGGAAGTCGCTCATGGCGGCGGCCGGAAGCTGAAGAAGACCGACGCCGGCTATGCCGTGCTGCGAGACTGGATCGCCCAGGGCTGCCAGGTTGATCCGGCCGGCGCTCCCACGTGCGTCAAGCTCGAAGTTTATCCGCGAGAACGCATCTTGAAGCGGCCGGCGCATACTCAGCAACTGGTGGCGCTCGCGCATTTCTCCGATGGATCGGTGCGCGACGTGACGTCGCTGGCCGTGTTCTCCAGTTCCGACGAGGCTGTGGCCACGGTGGACGCGGCGGGTTTGGTCGTGTCGCAAGACCGGGGCGAGGCCGCGATCCTGGCACGATATCTCGACAAGATCGAGACTTCGTCCATGATGTTTCTCAAGGAGATTCCTGGCTTCCAGTGGAATTCGCCGACTGAGAATAACTTCGTCGATCATCACGTCTTTCAAAAGCTCGCGCAGTTGCAGATCCTGCCCTCGGACCTGTGCACCGACGAAGAGTTCGTTCGCCGCGTGTATTTCGACGTGATTGGCATTTTGCCCGAGCCGAGCGAGACGTCGAAGTATCTGGCCGACCAGGACCCGCAAAAGCGATCCAAGCTGATCGACTCCCTGCTCGAGCGACCCGAGTTCGCCGAGTTCTGGGCGCTCAAGTGGGGGGACTTGCTGCGGATCCGCAACATCAAGGTCTCGGCTGGCGGAGTGCACAAATTCAATCGCTGGCTGGTGGCGGCGCTGCGCGACAACATGCCCTACGATCAATTCGCCCGGGAGCTTTTGACGGCCGAGGGGAGCACGTTCGTGAATCCGCCGGCGAATTACTTCCGCACCGCGACCGAAACCAACGACTGCACCGAGACCACCTCGCAATTGTTTCTCGGCATTCGCATCCAGTGCGCCAAGTGCCACAACCACCCGTTCGAGCGATGGTCGCAGGATAACTACTACGGAATCGGGGCGTTCTTCAATCGCGTGCAGCGCAAGCCCGGCACGAATCCGGACGAACAGATCATCTGGGTCGCCCGGGCCGGCGAAGTCACGCAACCGCGGACCGGCAAGCAGATGCAACCCTGGCTGCCGCTGACGGGCTCGGCCGAATTGAGCGGCGAGGACGATCGCCGCGGCGCGTTCGTCGATTGGCTGGTGAAGCCCGAGAATCCGTTCTTCGCCAAGGTCGAGGTGAATCGCATTTGGGGCCATCTGTTCGGCCGCGGCATCGTCGAGCCGGTCGACGATTTTCGCGATTCGAACCCGCCGTCCAGCGCCGCCCTGATCGGCGCCCTGGCGGACGACTTCGCCAAGAACGGCTACGACCGAAAACGGGTGATCCGCACGATCCTGAACAGCCGCACCTACCAACTAAGCTCGCGGAAGAATGATTTTAATTCCACCGACGTGAAGTACTTCTCGCATGCGAACACACGGCTGCTGGCCGCCGAGCAATTGCTCGACGCGATCTGCCGGGTGACGAACGTCTCGGAGAAATTCGCCGGACTGCCGGCCGGCACGCGGGCCACGCAATTGCCCAGCCCGGACGTCGACAGCGATTTTCTCAAGGTGTTTGGCCAGCCCGCTCGCGAGACCGCCTGCCAGTGCGAGCGCTCGACCGATTCGAATCTCTCACAAGCCTTGCAGATGATTAACGGTCCGCTGGTGCACTCCAAGGTGCGCGATGACAAGAATCGGCTGCGGGTGCTGGCCGCGGCCGGAAAGACGGACGAGGAGATCGTCGGCGAGCTCTACCTGGCGGCACTGTGCCGCAAACCGAGCGAGCCGGAACTGGCTGCCGCGACCAAGCACGTCGCCAATGCCGGAGATCGGATGCGCGGTCTGGAAGACGTGTGCTGGGCCGTGCTCAATGCGAATGAATTCCTGTTCCAACACTAAGCGTTCCTGGTCTTGGGGAGTAGGCTCCGTGGCAATTGTTCGAGAATTGCGCTGGTTGTTGGTTGCCGTGCTCGCTATTGCCGCCGCCCCGGCGCTGGGGGCCGACGCGCCGGTCAGTTTCAGCAAAGACGTGGCGCCGGTGCTGCTCAAGCATTGCCAGGCGTGCCACGGCGCGCCGGAGCCCAAGGGAGGATACCAGGTATCGAACTTCGCCCTGGCCATGAAGCCGGGTGACTCGGGCGCCGCGCCCTTCGAGGCGGGCAAGCCGGAGGAGAGCGAGGTCCTGACGCTGATTGCTTCGACCGACGCCGATACGCGGATGCCCAAGGAGGCCGAGGCCTTGCCGGCCGATCAAGTGGATTTGATTCGCCGCTGGATCGCCGAAGGGGCGAAATACGACGGCGCCGACCCCAATGCACCGTTGGCATCGATCGTGCCGAAGCTGGCGCAGCCGGACCCGCCCGAGACCTACCGGCGCAGCGTGCCGATCACGGCCGTGGCGTTCAGCCCCGACGGCAAGGAGATTGCCGCCAGCGGGTATCACGAGGTCACGATTTGGAACACGGAGAGCGGCGCACTGGTGCGGCGGATCAAGAATGTCGCGGAGCGGACCTACTCGCTGGACTATGCTCCCACTGGGTCGCTGCTGGCCGTGGCCGGCGGAACGCCCGGCCAGATGGGAGAGGCCAAGCTCTTTGATCCCGCGCAGGGAACCTTGGTCAAGGAACTGGGCTCGATGGGGGACGTGGCCTATCGCGCGGTGTTTAATCCGGCCGGCACCAAGTTGGCCGTGGGCGGAGCCGATCGCTCGATCAGGATCTACGACGTCGCTAGCGGCAAGCAGGAAATCCTGATCGAGGATCATGCCGACTGGGTCGTGGGCCTGGCCTGGAGCGTTGACGGCGCGCGGATTGCCTCGGCCAGTCGCGACAAGACTTCGAAGTTATTCAACGCCGCCAACGGCGAGTCGATAATGACCTATTCCGGGCAGGGCGAGCAGGTGTTCGGCGTGGGCTTCAGCAACGACGGCAAGCTGATCTTTACCGCCGGCGCCGACAAGAAGATCCATGCTTGGAATCCCGATGACGGCGCGAAGAAAGGCGAGATCGGGGGCTTTACCGGCGAGGTTTTCGCCCTGGCCACGCACCAGGACAAAATCTTCAGCGGCTCGGGGGACAAATCGGTGCAGCAGCACCGCGTCGAGGGTCTGAAGCATTTCAAGACCTACGCCGGCCATACCGACGCGGTGTTTTGCGTGGCGTATCACCCCGGCACGGTCGCGAAGAACGGCGACAAGGTCGACGTCGTTACGCCGGGCCGCGTCGCCGCCGGCAGTTTCTCTGGCGAGGTGCGCATTTGGAACGCCGAGGACGGCTCGCCGGTCGCCTCGTTCGTGGCCGCGCCAGGTTACGTGGCGCCGGCCGCCACGGCGGCCAAGTAGCGGCGTTCAACGCTCGCCGATCGGTTGCGAATTACCAATCGCCGACGGCGCCGTCGGCGTAGAACTCGCGCAGCACGATCTCTTGTTCGAAGGGGTGTTTGCGCACCTCGGCCTCGTCGATCTCGATTCCCAGGCCCGGCCGCTGGCTGGGGCGGACGATGCGTCCCTTCGGCTCGACGGTGAACCCTTCTCGCACGACGTCCCGCCGCCAGGGGACGTCGCTATGGACGGCTTCGCAGATGATGTAGCTGGGCGTGGCAAAGCCGAATTCGAGGGAAGCGGCCGTGCTCACCGGTCCTTGGGGATTGTGCGGAGCGATCGCCAGTCGATAGGCTTCGGCCATCGCGGCGATACGGCGGGCCTCGCTCAACCCGCCGCAATGCGTCACGTCGGGCTGAATGACGCTGCAGGCGCGCTGCTCCAACAATTCGCGGAAGGCATACTGACTGACCAGACGCTCGCCCGTGGCGATCGGCGTGGCCACGGCCCGTTGAATTTCGGCCAGCCCGGCCACGCTCTCCGGCCAGCAGGGCTCCTCGAACCAATACAGCTGGTACGGCTCAAGCGCCTTGGCCAGCAGCAGTCCCATGCGGGGCGACGGCCGGGCGTGGCAGTCGACCATGATGTCGATGTCGTCGCCGACGGCCTCGCGCATGGCGCGCACACAGGCTTCGGCATAGCGCAGCGGGCGCAATCCTTCCAGCGGCATCGTGGCGGGCACGGCCATCGATTTGAACGCGGTGAAGCCCTCTTCGACGGCGCGGGAGGCCAGCTCGCCAAATCGCCGGGCATCGGCCGGATCGACGACGTAGAATTCTTCCATGCGACCGCCGCCCAAATGGCAGTACGTGCGAATGAAATCGCGCACCGGGCCGCCCCACAACTTGTGGCAGGGCACGCCATGGATCTTGCCCAGGATATCCCACAGCGCGATATCGATGCCGCTCAGCGCCGTGCCGCGCACGATTCCATTGGCATGCCAGAAGTGCTGGCGATACATCATTTGCCAGAGGTGTTCGATCCGCGTGGGATCCTCGCCCACGAGCAACTGGGCGATATCCTCGATCGCCCCCACCACGGCCCGCGTGTGCCACTCCAGGGTCGCTTCGCCCCAGCCCCACAAACCGCTCTGGTCGGTCAAGACCTTGACGAAGACCCAGTTTCGCATCCGGGCGTGACAGACATGGGTTTCAATGGCCGTGATTTTCATCGCGATACGCCGTCGAGTGCGGGGGTTTCGATTCGCAAGCCAAGAAGCCCCCTAGTTCTACGAAAACCCAGACTAAATACGCTAGCCCCTTGTGGCATAAATACTTGCGATGCCGGCAGTCGGCCAACATTCCATAAACCTACTAACCGACTCCCGCGGCCAGGAACTCGGGCACGAATACCACCTCGGCCGCTCGCTTCATCTTGTTGGCCATCTGGACGTACTTCATGGTCGTTTGAATATCCTTGTGCCGCATTTTCTTTTGCAGCACTGGCAGGGGAAGCCGGTCACAATTTTCCGTGGCATAGGCTCGCCGCAGGTCGTGCATGCCGTACAGGTGGCAAGACGGGCTACATTCGTGGGCTTCCTTCTTCTTGCACGGCAGCTTGATTCCCGCGGCCGTTTGGATGCGATGGAACTCGATATCGAATGAGCGAACGTCGCCGGCCCACGGGAACACCAGCGGGCTAAAGCTCGCCAGCCGCTTCAAGTGCTCTAGCGTCGCGGTCGGTAGAAAGTCCATTTCATCACGTCCGGCCTTGTTGTTTTCCGCTCGGGTGACGATCTCCCCGGTGTCAAGGTTCAGGTCGTCCCGTCGGAAGTCCAAGATTTCTTCCTTCCTCCACCCGGTCGTGATTGCAAACAAAAGCAGAGCTTGCCACCAATCGGCCGCGGGGTAGGGTAGGTCGTTGGGACGCTTGGCCACGTTGCACGCCTGATACATTGCCTCGAAGTGCTCTTGGGTGACGGGCCGCGGCATCGCCTCGGGCACCTTCACCTTGCGGAACTTGGGGACGCTCGCCAGATACCCCCAGTCCTTTGCCACGTTCAGCACGGCCCGGATATATCCAAGCTCTTTCTTAATCGTGCATGGCGAAGTCAGCGATGCCCGCTTGCGGCCGCGTTGAAGTCGGCGGCGGGAAACGTAATCGTCAATTGTTGCCGTCTTGATTGCCGACAGCTTGCCGGGCTTGGCGAGCTCCTCGAACTTGGTCAGCGTATGTTTGATGCTCCGGCGGCTGGAGCCCTTCAAACCGCTGAGCACTTTCTCTTCGTACTCTTGGCGGAACTTGTCCCAGCGGATTGCCGTTGCCGTTTCGTAGATGCCCGCAGCCAACTGCCCTTCGAGCCGTCGAGCGAATTTCTCCGCGTTGCTCTTCGCCCCGATGGTCTTACTTTTGCGTTTTCCATCAGGGTCGTACCATCCAACGCACCACGGGGCCTCGATGCCGAGTTTCTGTCGCTGCTTTGGGTCTTGCTGAAGCCAGGCTTTCATTGTGTCCCCCGTTCTAAAAATAGTGGCCGACCACTGAACGGTGAGACTTCGACGCGAGAGCCGCGGCCGATAGAATGGCAAAAGCCATTGCGTGTCCCTCTCACTCAGGGTCGCGTTTTGGTTAGAGCCGGCCCGGTGTATCAGCACTTGGCCGGCTCGCTCTTCAATTTAGCGAGTCTCGGCCACTCAGCAAGCAAATTCGCCCGGTCGACTCAAAATCGGTTCGCCACGATGCCCTAGGAATCGCGTTCGCATCGCTCGACGTGTTCTAGGTCATCGGTCCGCGGCGTGCGTCTGGGGGGCAGTGGTGACAAAGACCATTGACCGGCAATCGCTAACACATCAAACTGCTGACACTATGGAATTGAGCATGCCTGAACAACCTCAACGCCCGCTACCGCCCGTCCACGTTCCTAATCGCAGGGACGAACCGTTAGAGCCATCGCGGCGTGAACCTCCGCTGCAACGGCCAACTACTCCTGCCCCGGCCCAGCCGCCCCCGCTTCCTTCGGAGCGGCCAATTCCAAAGCCTTGAGACGTTTGGCGCGTTCGACTTCCGTGGCCGCGTGGGTGCGAATGCCCGGCCCCCACTGACTTTCGATTTCGTCGGCCTCGCATTTCTTTTGTAACCAACGAAAAGGTGCGGGCTCGGCGGCGTTTAGTTCGTGCTCTTTCGCCTTCATTTCGAGTAGTCGCTCGCATATGTGCTCCGGAGCGTCTGTCGTCGGACATAAATCAAGTCGCGACGTGAGCAATTCAACATCCTTATAAAGCTCGGTCCAACGGCGAAACATTTCGCCATAGAACTTTTCGCGGTCGCCTAGTGGAATCACGTTCAGCAAAAGTGCAGCGAAAAACGACGCTCCCGCGATGGCGATTGCATGCTGTCCAAAACTATCATGACTCGACGCAACCACCAGTTCAAAAGCCGCAATGACACCAATCACAATTCGCAAACACTTGTCGGCAAAGCCGTACCACCATTCAAGTCGGTGGTGGTATCGCTGGCTTCCACCGGCCGCGTACTTGAGACTATAGAGCTGCTGGCGGCATTCATCGTTTGTCATCACGTACACTCCTAGCCACAATTGTCATCTCCAACATTGTAGCGGGTCGTTGACCGCCTTGCTGCACTTACCGCACGCCGGCGAATCGCTGGTCGTGTGCCCCTTCCAAGTCGGTCAACGCGGCCGCAATGGTGTCGCGTTGCCCCTCGACGCGGCGTAGCTCGGCGGTGAGCCAAGCCACGCGGCTTTCTATGCGGGCCAATTCGTGGCGAACGGCTTGTTCGTTGCTTTGCATGGTTAGTACCCTCGCGGAACCGCTGGGGCAACTCGCAGCGTGCGGCCGTTGAACGCCTTGCCGTTGAGCGTAGCGATTAACGCCTCGGCATCGGCGGCCGTTTCAACCGAGACGAACGCGAAGCCTTTGTTCCGATTTGCCACGTTGTCGAATGGCACTCGCACATTCGAGCACGTTGCGAACCTGCCAACAAACTCGGCCAGGGCTTCGGTGGTGGTTTCATAATCCAAATTGCCGATGTAAACACGATTCTCGGAATCAACCACGATAGAAAATCCTTTGTGTTAAAAACCGCTCGACGACTCCAGGGAAAGGAGAAGCAAAACCCGAAGCCGCCGAGCGGCAGGCACTTTACCCCCGCAAGGCCAACGAACTCACCAACCCCTGCCCCAAGAATCATCGTCCCACGGCTGGGCCCGCGGCTTTTCTTCGGTGTCCAGCTCGGCCAAACACTTGGCCATCATCGCGTAGTCGTCCGTCGTCACGCCCGGTGTTCGCTGCAGCTTTTGGCCCAGCTCCACCACGCGAGTCTGGGCACACGCCAACTCATATGGCGTCGCTGCTGACTTCGCGTTCTCGCATTCCTCCATCAGTTCGCCGAGCAGCTTGTGAGCCGGCTTGCGGATTTCGGCACGGATGCGGTCGGGCAATTTGTAGCCGCCAAGATTACAAAGAGCCGCCAGCCGCGGCATCGCCGTCGAGATTTCGTCGGCCAACTTGGCGTCCACGGCCTCGCGAGCCGAAAAATAGGTTTCGTTTTCGAGCCAGCCCGCAATCGTCGCTCTCGATTGCTTCGTTTTCGCTTTGTAAATGTCGATTAGCCGCTCTTTGGCCGTGTCGAGTGTTTTTAGAGCCCGCTTGATGTCCTCGGAGTTGCCAGCCACGCCGCTAAGCCACGGCAGGTGAATCATCATCACGCTCGCCGAACCCATCACGACGCGAGAGCCGGCCATCGCAATTGCACTAGCGATTGAAAACGCCGCCCCGTCGATTCGCACTGTCACCTTATGACCGACTCGGCGAGCGTCGAGAATCATTTGGTGAATTGAAAAGCCGGCCCACAGCGAGCCGCCCGGCGAATTCACTCTCAAGTCGATGTCGTGCTGGTCGCTGGCGGCCCGCAGGTCGGCATTGAAACTCGACGGGGAAATGCCGAAGCCGTCTCCGTCATTCACGATTTCGTCATAAAGAAGGATTTCGGCCATCGTTAACGAACCTCCAATTTAGCGGGGTCGAACGCGGGGACGCTCCGCAGAATCTTCGCGATGCGTTTGCTCAATTCTCGGCCGTCCAACACAAGTAATCGCAAATCTTCGAGCGAGCGAATGGCGGCATTCGCGGCCGTAACGAACTCGCCGATTTTGGCCGCGTTGCTTTGAACGGTCGCCGGTCCACCGCCCTCGCTGAAATGGCTGGTCGTCCGGCTCCGGCTGCATTCTTTCGCCTGGACAATTTGCCTTTCAAGCTCTTGCACGGCCGCGGAAATTTCCGCAGGTGAACTTTGCCGAAGTGCGATTTCGATTTCGCGTCGGCGGTTTGACTTCGTGATTGCCCCGAACCTGTGTTCGACTTCGGCCGCATTGAGCCGCTTACGGGCTTCGGCCAAAATGGCTTCGGCATCGGCCACGGTTTTGCGGAGTGGGAGCAAAATCGGGTCCGCGTTGTAGGCGACAATCTCAGCCAACTCGGTCGCCCACGCCGTCCGCTGGGTTAGTGATTCCTGCTCAGGTGTCGGCGGCTCGGATGGTGCGGCTTGGCCGCGGAAAAGTGTCGTTAACGCCATGATTTCAATTCTCCATTTCGTAAGGGTCGATAAACGAATCAGGTAAGCCCAATGCGTCACACTCGACGCGGGGCAGATACACGCGGGCCGCACAACTGCCGGCGGCCGGGTCGGTCTTGTGCTTGGCGATGTGCCGCTCTCGATTTGTAAGCACGTCACCGCCACGGCGGTCGATGTCCACAAGCTGGACGGCTTCGAGCTCGTCATAGTCTCGACGCTCGGGCGCCATCCAACGCCACCAACCCCAACGCCGACGAAACGCCGGCTCGTGATATTCGTTTTTCACGCCGTGCGTAACGCTCGGGTCGGCCGCGGCGTTTGCCAGGGCGGCATCGGTCAGCAAGCCAAGCCGGTCAAGCTCGTGGGCTTCCTCATCACGGCTATCAAACATGGGCACGCGTAACGGCCGGCCTTGTACGATCCACCACCAAGCCCACGGGCGACGAATCGTGTCCGCAAAGTCCGCCATGATTTCGTGGCCAATATCGCCCCAGCTCTGTCGCATTTCGATTTCGATTTCTCGGGTCGGCCACACCGCAAGGTCGTCCGGTGGGCGACGCTCGAAGCCGCCCCATGCAAAGCCGAAAAAATCGTGGCCAGTTTCCAATTGTGTTCGGTGGCCCGCATTCCACTCGCGGCGTTGTCGGGTCGCTCGCTTCTGGATTCGTGGCATTAGCGTCGTGCTCCTGGTCGTGCTGGTCCACGCAACGCCGACGCCGGCTCGATGTCCAGCCCGAGCTCGCGAGTGATTCGCTGGAAAGCCAGCGATGCACTTCGCTCGATGCCCACGGCGGGGTGTTCGCGAGTCTGTCCGAAACGGTCCTTCTCGGTCAGTCCGTCGCGGTCGAGTAGCTTGCGGGCCTCAATGGCTCGGGCTAGTTGATGGCACGCGGCGTCGAGCAGCTCGATGTGGTGCGGCTCCAACACGTAGTCACTTAGAACGGCATTCCAGAACAATTTGGCCTGTTCCGGCAACTTTCGGGGTGGTTTCGGTGCGTTTTGCTTCGGTGTTACCATGCGATTTCGCGGGGTTTTTGGTTGTTCGGCCGAGTCTCAGGTGTTTGCGGCAGCACGGAAACAAGGGCGACGAGGGGGGCGGTCCGACGTGGCCAAACGGCAGAGGTGCGAAGACCCCTACCGCCCCCCCTTCGTCCATCTCTTTGTCTTCTGCCGGCTGCGGCTGCCCAGGAGAGAACAAGCCGCAACCGGCCATCGCCCGATTGCTCGGGGGCTCATGGTGTTTCCTGCTGCCGTGGCTTCAACTCCACCGCGATAAACTCAGCGGTACGCAATGCCAGCTCAAGAGCTCGACGTTCTCTCATGTTGCGAGCAATGGCCGCACGCAAGCGACTAGGCTCGGGCACGATTCGCTCGATGTTGACCGTTGCGGTGGTGCTCATATATTTGTTCCCTCTTGCTTCAAGTATCGCGGACCGATGTTGCCAAAGCGTTGCCATTGCGTTGCCATGTTTACCGTGCGTGCTCTACCAATTGCATGAATCCATTTCGTGCGTGAACCGACAACGGCAAGGCGTGCCAGCGAAAGAACTCATTAGCTCGGCTTGCGGCTGGTGCCGTCCGGTGACGTGCTGGCGTGTCGTGGTCCTCGAATACTGGCACGGCCAGGTTGGCGATGCTTACGCACCTATTGCGGGCCGACCAAAGCACGCCGACCAACCGCCATGATGTTGGACGCATGCCAGGGTACAACTTGCCACGCCACGCGAAACAATCAGGCGGCTGGGGTCCGTCGGTGATGTCGCCACAAGCATCCATGCTGTCCAGTTCCTTCAAAGGTGGTACGTCGCTCGGGTCTGGGTAAAGGTGGTACGGTGGTACGCCGTCCCCTTAAGGGACGCGTACAACCCCACCTTGACCCTAGGTGGTACGGTGGTGGTCCAAAAGCTGGTACGCCGTACCACCTTCCGAACCACCTTTGTGAATCAAGAAATATCGCTTCTGCTTGCCACCGTTTCCGGTGAACTCTTCGGCCCCAATTTGCTTGTCCCTTTGGAGCATGGCCAACAATCGGTCGCATCGCGGCTGTCCGCAGCACAGGTGGCCACGAATGGCCCGAGTTGTCTTTGCCCCTTCCGCCAGGAACTCAAGAATCTCGGCCTTGCCTTCGCCGTCCTTGTCTAACTGCCGCTCTTCCCCCCTGGTCAGCCGTCCACGCAATTGAGCGGGGTCAAGTGAATCATCAGCCGTCCAAAGCGGAAACGTCCAGCGAAGAGCCAGGGGCTCTACAGGGGCGAACGAACGCACGACGGCTTCGAGCACAACGGCCCCTTCCTCTTCGTGCTGGCGTAGGACTAGGTGAGCGTCAGCGGCCCGGCTCTGCGATCCAGCCCCGGCTCCCACGTCTACCACGGTCTTTTCTGACTGCGACCCCTTCGAGCTGTGGTGGATGTTCACCCACGAACAACCCAGCCGCTCGGCCGCGGCGTCGATGATGTTGTAAAAGCCGGTAATCGTGGCGTTGTCGTTCTCTGATGCCCCGGCCGGCATCGCCCGATAGAACGCGTCGAGTATCACAACGTCCACGCTGCCCGCTTCATACGCGGCGAGCATGTCCGATATCCTGTTAAGGTTCGCCAGCCGGCCGCGTAGCGATAGGATGGTCAGAGCGTCGCCGCATTCCACCAACTCTATGCCGAACGCGTTGGCCACGGTCCGAAGCCGGTTGGCAAGCGTCGGCTGATGCAACTCATTGTCGATGATGAGCACCCTGCCACGGCGGCAAGGGAATTTGTCGAGCCAGGACGTGCCAGCCACGACGGACAACGCCAGCCCATAGCCTAGCCAGCTCTTGCCGACCTTCGGGGCCGCGATGATGTTCATCGTCTCCCGTCGGCGTAGCAGTCCCTCGATGATGGGCTCATGCAGGCGGGGATACTGGACGACTAGGGAACTGGCCGATAGCGGCTGTGGTGGTTCGTCCCCTGGGCTGTCCGAGGTTATAACGGTTATAACCTGCCCGCTATCCATCCTTGCCGGCATCACGAACCGCTCGTCACTGACCAGCAGCCGGCCGCGTTCGCCCGGTTGCTTCATTGCCGATTCAACCTTGTGGCGTAGCTCACGCTCATTCCACGGCGGCACGCACGCTTGATTCCATTCGGACAGCAGAGCGAACGCCTCATCAGTGGCGAGATTGAAACCAAGGCACAGCACGCACGCCGCGTAGAACGTCTGGTCGTGTCCACCCTGGCCGCTCACGGCTGGCGGAATCTTGGCCAGATACTTGCGGGCACGTTCGCAAACGCCGGTCGCCGGCTGGACGGTCAACGCGTGTCCGTTGGTCGATGATTCGCGAAAGTGAATCTTGGCCAGGATGTCGATTTGAACCTGGCATTCTTGCGGCTCGGCTGGACTGCCATCTAGCTTATCGCCGGTCACGCAAAAGAATCGCCCGTGGTCGTACAACTCAATCGCCGCGGCCTTGTCGCACATTCGCGGTGCGTCGGGCAAAAGTTTTTTCTTGCCGGTCGGCAATGGCGATTTGCCAACCGCGAACAACTTGACGCCGGTGCCGCTGGGCGAAACTTCGGCGTAGGTGTCGAGTGCTGCAATCTGGTCCGACGCCCAGTCCGCAAGCTCGCCAGTCTGAGCGTCACGGCAGCCGTCCAGGTCCACGCCGGCGAACGGATCGTCGGGAGCGAACACGTACCCAATGCCGGCATAGCCGCCACCATTTTGAAACGTCGACGCCGCTGTCTCGAATGTCGTCCAGGTCGCGGGGTCGTTGCTCTTCGCTAGCGAACCATCGACGGCAAACGGCACCTTTGTTTTTTCGCCGTTGCGTTCAATGAGTTTCCACACAACCCATTGCGGACGCTCTCGAAGGGGCTCGGGGATGTTGTCCAGGTCGCTCATCGTGTGTCCCCCAAGAATCGCAATAGCTGGTCCCTCGAATACAGGATTCGCTTGCCCACCAGCTTGCCGCGAATCTCGCCTCGAAGCCTGGCATCTCTTAGGCAATGCCTTGCGATTCCGAACTGTGCCGCGGCTTCCGGTTCGGTGAACGCGAGCCGGCCAGCGAACTTGGCGTCGGTGGTTTGCACTTCATCGAGCACGGCCAGCACGACGGCTCGAATGACGGGCTCAAGCTCGCGAATGTCGCTTGCGTCAAGCTTCATGACTGCCCCCCGCGGCGTGCCGCGATTGCGTTCAGCTCATGCCGAACCATCGCCATAGAGCGGCTGTCATAAAGCCGGATGTTGCCGGCTCGGGCCGCTGGGGCGATGTGGGGCCTAGTGGCGAGAATGTAATTCACTCTCGGCAACGTCACGGCCAACTCTTGGGCCATGCGTCCGGGTGTCAGTAGAGAAGGAATCGCCATGTTTCGCCCCCTTAGTTTGTTACTAAGGAAAGGCGAACGCTCACGAAAAAAGACGGTGAGCGTGATACGTGTAGGCGATTATTGAGAATTGCCGCTCATGAGCGTGCCAGTGAGCGGCTAAATCTTTGTCCGTCGGCGATGATGCCGGGCATTGGAAATGAGCTTATCGTCTTCCTTTAGTTCGGCGGTTTGTTCGGCGATTAGTGCCTCTAGCGTGGCGTCGGCCTCGCCCTTCACGGCAACAATCGACTCGGTCATGGCAACCGCCTTGGGTTTGGGCGGGTGTCGCTGCTCCCATTCTTTGTGATAGGCTCGCCACGCGGCCGTCTTTTGGGCGGTCCCCTCCGAACAATCAATTTTTTCACTTAGCACGGAGAGCGTCATTTTCTTGGTTGAATTGGCCCGGTTGTGTTCGGCGAGAATCCTTGTCGCGTGAATCTCGGCCTCCCCAAGTGGCATGCCTTTTCGCCCATCATTAGTCGCGGGCACTTCTTGCAGAGCGTCGATAAAATCAACCGACGCCGCGGCGGGGCTCAGCTTGAAAGAGCAATGGCGTCCCCCTCCTGCCGCGAGAACACAGTCAACCAGATTATCGGCACTGACAGCCGCCAGCTCTTCCGAAGGGGTCGCAATTGCCTCGATCCAAGCCAGCTCGCCGAACGGTGGCCACGCCTTCCAGTCAGCCACGAACTTGAGAAGCTTGGGCTTGAGTAGT
Organism: uncultured Planctomycetaceae bacterium; assembly: GCA_963791755.1. Taxonomy (GTDB): domain Bacteria; phylum Planctomycetota; class Planctomycetia; order Pirellulales; family PALSA-1355; genus PALSA-1355. The sequence continues at coordinate 1,391,966 of CAWBTK010000007.1, read as the reverse complement.
CGCGATGCCCGCTCAGCCAGGGCCGCGAACTCGGTGGCACCATCGCCGGAATATCGAAGGTATAGCTTGCCGCGGTGATTGACTTCGCGGGCCGCATCCATGCCGGGGTGGTAAGGCGGCTCGCCCTCGCCCCAGTAAACATGCAGCCGCAAGTCTCGGTTGTTTTTGGCGTGGTCCCGAAAATCTTCCCGCAGTTCCGCAAGCTTGCGGTCATCCATGATGCACAATCTCCGTTTGGCTGAGCCGGCCAGCCGTGGGGCTCGGGATTGTGCTTACCGTGCCGCACGGCCAGCCTCGCAGGGAGCTACCCCGCAAGCCCAGCAGTTTCAATTCCGCGACGGCTGCCACAACGAAGAGGGTCAGCCGGTTGCACTTTCATTTTAGCAAACTAATCGCACGTCTCGAAGTATCGGCCAAGCGAGTCAACCGAGCGGCGAATAACCTTCCAAAAACCTTCCAAGCGTCCGCTACAAAGAGCTACCTTGGCCTATAGGCACTTTCTGAAAAGCCTAGAATTTACGGGCCTTTCGTAGTGGTGTGTAGTGTCATGTAGCGGCATCGCAAATCTACGAAAACCCAGAAGAGCCGCAAGAGCGAGCGCCGGTGGGGATGTGCGCGTCGTAACGGTGTTCTGGCCGCAGGCGAGCTGTTCTGGTGCCGAAAGCGGCCAGGGGGCTAGAATGGAGGGGGCGGGTTATTGAAGCGTACTGGCTTGGGCTTGCGATGGGTTGGACTCGTAAATTTTCGGGCATCGTGCTACTGGCGGCGATCTGCGTCGCCGGCTACCTGCTGCGGTCGCTGGTGCCCAACGTTCTGACCGAGTACGAGCAAGCCGCGCGGTTCGGCCCGTTCTGGGGCTACTTCTACCTGGCCGTGGTGGGAGTTAGCGGCGCTGCCTTCGTGTTTTTGGCCGGCTGGGCCGTGTGGAGCCTGGTGTCCAATTCCCGCTGGAAGGCCAGGAATCGCTCCGAAACGGCTCGCAACCCCAGCCAGATGTCGGCCGGCGAGCAACAAACCGAGATCGAGGCGCATCTTTCCGAAGGCCGGACGCTGGCCGACGACGTCACGCTCAGCGCCGAGGCCCGTGAGCCGATTCGCCGCTCGCTTGAGGCCCTGCAAACGAAATTCGAGAAGCAGCATCTGGAAATCGTGGCCTTTGGGACGGTCTCCAGCGGCAAGTCATCGGTGCTCAACGCGCTGGCTGGCCGCGACGTTTTTCGTTCCGACCCGCGCGGCGGCACGACCGTCACGCGCAATGAAATCCCTTGGCCCGGCGCCGACGAAGTCGTGCTGGTCGATACACCGGGGCTGGCCGAGATCAACGGGCCCCAGCGCGAGGAGTTGGCCAAGCGCGCGGCCCGCGATGCCGATCTAGTGCTGTTCGTCGTGGACGGAGCGCTCAAGGACTTCGAGTTTTCGTTTCTCGAGACCCTGGCCGCGATGGAAAAGCGGATCATCCTGTGCCTGAACAAGGCCGACTGGTACAAGCCGGCCGATCGCGATTTGCTGCTCGGCCAGATTGCCGACCAGGTCGGGCGATTCGTGCCGCGCGAGAACGTCGTGGCGCTGCGTGCCCAGCCGGCCAGCCGGGTTCGCACGCGCGTGCTCAGCGACGGATCGGAAAGCGAGGAAGCCATCGCGGTCGACAGCGACATTCGGGCCTTGGCCGAGCGGATGCGGGCGATCGTGTCCCGCGACGGCCGCGACCTGCTGTTGGCGAATCTGCTGTTGCAATCGCGGGGCCTTTTGGCCGACGCCAAGGCCGCAGGTGCAAACCGAGCTCGACGCGCGCGCCAGCCAGATCGTGGATCGCTCGATGTGGCAGGCCGGCGCCGCCGCGGCGCTTAGCCCGCTGCCGGTCATCGACCTGGCGGCCGGACTGGGAATCACGTCGCACATGGTCCTTTCGCTGGCCCGCGTCTATCGCCAGAAGATCGACCTGGACACGGTGACTCGCTTGCTCGGCGAGCTCGGCAAGCAGCTTTTGTCGGTGGCGGGGGCGAACGTCGCGGCGCCGGCGGCCGCTAGCGGAATCGCCTCGTTGCTCAAAACGGTGCCCGGCATCGGCACCATCACCGGCGGCGTTCTGCAAGGGCTCGTGCAAGTGCTGGTAACGCGCTGGATCGGCAAGGTGTTCATCGAATACTTCCGCAACGAGATGCGCACTCCGCCGGCCGGATGGGCCAGTCTGGCGCGGGCCAAGTGGGATGAGGTCACGCGGCCCGAGGAGTTGGCTCGGCTGGTGAAAACCGGTATCGCGCGGTTGGGGAGCAAACCGTCATGACGCCGCACGACGCATCGTCCGCCGACTCGACCGACGCCTCGGGCGCGAATCCGCAGCACGACCAGGACTATGCCCACGCGCTGGCCAGCGTGCGCCACGCCATCGAACAATTCTCGGGTTGCAGCGACGCCGAAAAGGCCGCGCTGGCCAAGGAGATCTCGGACCTGGAGGAGATCTCGCGAAAGCTCGAGCAGGGCCGCGTCGAGATCGTGCTGTTCGGCGAGATCGACACCGGCAAGTCGGCCCTGATCAATGCTATGATCGGCCGCAACGTGGCCGAGGTCGATGTGCGCGGCGGCTGGACCAAGGAGGTGTGGAGCGCCGAGTGGAACGGTTGCAGCTATTTGGTGCCCGGCTTCGAGCAATCACGGGTGTTGTTGCTCGATACGCCGGGGATCAACGAGGTCGACGGGGCGCGGCGCGCGGACATGGCCCGCGAGGCGGCCAGCCGGGCCGATTTGATCCTGTTCGTCACCGACTCGGATTTGAACCATGCCGAATTTACGGCCCTGGGGGAGCTGGCGGCCAGCCACAAGCCGATCATCCTGGTGTTCAATAAAATCGACAATTACACGCGCGAGCAACGCGCCCAGCTCCGAACGGCGCTTTCCGATAGCCGGTTGCGCGGGATCATCGGACCGGATGATGTCGTCGAGACGGCCGCCGACCCGTTGCCCCGCGAATACCTGATTGAATCGGCCGACGGCCAGGTACGGAGCGAATTTCGACAGGGACCGCCGCAAGTCGAGGCGCTCAAGGCGCGCATTCTGGAAGTTCTGGATCGCGACGGCAAGTCGCTGTTGGCGCTCAACGCCGCCATGTACGCGGCCGACAAGAGCGATCGCATCGCGGCGCTGAAAGTGCGCATGCGCGACGAACAGGCCACGGCGATTATCTGGAGCTATGCGGCGATGAAGTCGATCGGCGTGGCCCTCACTCCAATACCGGTCGCCGACGTCCTGGGCGGAAGCGCCGTGGATGTCACGATGGTTGTTACCCTGGCGCACGTCTACGGAATGTCGCTTACCTGGAACAATGCCCGGCAACTGATCGAGTCGATTCTCAAGGCGGCCGGCTGGGTGATGCTGGGCGAGATGGCCACGCATCTTGCCGCGTCGTTGTTCAAGGGGCTGACGTTCGGCTCGGGCACGGTGCTCACGGCGTTGCCACAGGGAGCGGCGGCGGGATACGGATCGTACATCGTCGGACAGGCGGCGAAGTATTACTTCGAGCACGGGGCATCGTGGGGGGGCGAAGCGCCCAAGGCCGTGGTGACCCGCATCCTGCAAGCCACGGACAAGAAATCCGTGCTCGAACGATTGAAAAGCGAGATCAACTCCAAGCTGCACCTGAATCCGTACTCGAAGAACTCGCGCTAGCGGCTGGCCGGTTGCAGTGAGCCGCAGGTAACGCGGAGTCGCGCTCGTGCGGTCTTCAAGCAATAAGCTAAAGCCGCGCGCTTAATAGCGCGGCAGCGAGCGGTCGATCTCCAGGGCCCAGGCGTCAATGCCGCCGGCCATGCTTTGGCGCCGGAAAAACCTTGGTTGCGGAGCCACTGAGCCACCTTCAGGCTGCGGCCGCCGTGATGGCAATGGACGGCGATCTGGTGGTCGCGAAACTCGTCGAGTTCGCCGACGCGCCCGGCCAGTTCGCTCATGGGGAGCAGTCGCGCGCCGAGGATATTCACGGTGGCATGCTCGTCCGCCTCGCGGCAATCGATGAGGACGAAGTCGTCCTGCTTGCCCAGCTTGTCGGCCACGCTTCGGCAGTCGATTTCGAGTGGAAGGTCGTTCATGGCGAAGTCCTTTCGAGTTTCACGGCCCAGCGTGGCGAGGGTTGCGGCCGCGCGGTTGTTTCCAAGCCAAACGAAACAGGCTGCCCCGAAACGTTTTCGGGGCAGCCTGTAATGATATCTGAATTTGTGACGGTGAACTATTCGGGCACCGTGGCGGGCTCTTTGCCGGCCTTGGTGCACAATTGAATATACAGCGTTGCATCGATCGCCTGATCGATGGACTGTACGTGTGCATCGCCGAAAGCGTGGAGGACGAGCCCGGAATGGTCGCTGCTCGGCCCGAATTCCCACTCCGTAAACTGCCCATTGTTGGGAAGGCCCGGGTACATGGACAGCCCGGTGTTGAAAAAGGTACGCGGCTGCGCGTTCTTGTTGCCATAGTTCAAAGCAGTCACGCCCGGGTTGTTCGGAAGAAACTGCCAGAAGAATGTCTGGATGCTGCCGGTGCCCGACGAGACAATACGCTGAGGCTGAACGGGGTTTGTCGGGGTCGACGACTGATTGTTCAAAGGCGCGACTGCCCAAGGGCACCGCCACGACATAGGAAGTCGTGCCGTCATACCACGACGAGATGACCTGCTCCTTGCTCTCCGCCACCACGATGGTTTTGGACGTTCCATCAGTAATTGAGCGGATGGCAGTACCTTGGCTGGCAAGGGTCGCAGGTGGAACCAGCACGCCATTGGGAGCCTCGGCATTGACACCGTCGAAGGCCCCCATGAGGTTAGGATTCTGGAGACAGCCGAAATGCGTGGCCGTCATGGCCTTGTAATTGGTGGTGACAACGCCCCAGGGTTGCGGAGGGCCTGGGGTGGTCATGACCGACACGGCGCTTGCGACTTGAGCATAACCAGGAAATCGGCCAGCGGCGTCGGTCGATATAGAGTCCCCCGAGAAGCTCGGGCATCGCACCTGATCGAGATCAATGGTTGAAAAATGGCGCCACCACGGGGCGTTCGGCAGGCCGCCATTGTTATACCGAAGACCAGGGCCGCTGGGGGTTCCAGTGCCTGAGCCGCCGGTTACCGCGAAGGCCGGATAGGAGAACTTGTTGGAAGCGGCACTCATCAGGTTGTAGGTCGCGCTTTCCTCCAAGGCCGGCAGCAATTTGACAATCCAGCTATAACCCGCCTGTGCGCTGGCGGCGCTGCCAACGTAGCTCCCGGGAGTCGTGTTGTAAATATTCGGCAAAACCGTCGCACCGGGGGAGCCCGGGGCAGTGGCGTTGGTCGAGACCGTGCACCAGGTGAGCAGGGGGAATTTCTTGTAGGTGTTTTCGTGATTCAACAGCGCCAGCCCGATTTGCTTCAACTTGTTTTGGCACGAGTTGCGTCGGGCAGCCTCGCGGGCGGCCTGAATGGCTGGCAACAACAACGCGACCAACACGCCGATGATGGCAATTACCACCAACAGCTCGACGAGGGTGAAACCTCGTGCCTTCTCTTTGGTGACCATCTGTCACCTCCTTGGGGTAAGGAAACCAATGAAGAAAATGATGCAACGCCTCTCCATAGATGGGCGCACCGCAAGTGCGGGGCCCTCTGATAGATGCACTTTAATCTAGTGGGTCGGCCCAGGGGTGTCAAACAGGAAGTTTTGGTTTTTGTCCTTTGCGATGCCGCCGCGGCAGCCGACCGGGAAGGCATCGGTGCGGACTTGGCGAGGAATCGCGTCGCCGGACGCGAGACTGGTCGAGAGGCCGGCAAAGCTCTATAGTAGCCATTTGTCCACTCATTCAACCTCGCCACAGCCGGGCGCGGGTCGCGGGTCAGAAAGTGCTTCCGGCGGCCCGGCGAGACCTCGGGGCTCAGGCCATGTTTCAGGGCGTAACCATCCTGGCCGGCGCTGCGCGAAGCGGCAAAACCGGGCGATTGATCGATGCCTATCGCGCCGTGCTCGCCAGCGGCCCGATGGGCGCCGCCCTGTGGTTATCGCCGACCTATCGGGCGGCGACCGAAATCCGACGGCAACTCGTTACTGGTCCTCTCGCGGGGTGCCTTAGCCCCCATTGCCTGACGTTTGACCGATTTGCCGCGCGCGTGTTGGACGGTTCGCCGCGCAATCTCCGCGCGATTTCTCCACCTTTGGTTCGCGTGCTGCTCAGAGGCCTGGTAGCCGAAGTTCGAGCGCGGGGCGAGCTGCGGTATTTCGAGCCGATTGCCGACTCCGCCGGATTTCTCGATTTGCTGGTCGGGTTTATCCAGGAGTTCAAGCGACTGGAAATCTGGCCCCAGGAGCTGGCCCAAGCCCGCGGCCGACGCGCATCGCCGAAGGACCGTGAGCTGCTGAAACTTTACGAGGCCTATCAACAGTTGCTGAACAAGCACGATCTGTACGACGCCCAGGGTCAATTCTGGTCGGCCCGCGCCCTGTTGAATGAGGGGCACTTGGGTCCATTTGCGCGGCTGCGACACGTGTTTGTGGACGGCTTTACGGACTTCACCCGGACCGAGCACGAGATGCTCCAGATTCTGGCCGGCCGCGTCGATTCGCTGACCATCAGCCTGCCCGTGGAAGACGGAGATCGGCGGCCGCAGTTATTCTCCAAGTCGGCGAAGACCGTCGCCGAATTACAGCTCCGCCATCCGCAACTCAAGCTCGAGCGGCTGCCGCGCCGCCGTTTGGCGAGCCCGGCACTGTCGCATCTGGAAGAGAACCTTTTTATCAATCCGCGCCAGCTCCGCGCCGCCACCGAATCCAAGGGCATCGAGGTCGTGCCGGCTGCGGGCGCAACCGACGAAATCGAATCGCTGGCGCGGCGCATTAAATGGCTGCTCGTGCACGGCGACGACTCGTTGCCCGAACGACCGGTGCCGCCAGAAGACATTCTGGTCGTGTTTCGTTCGCTCACCGATGCGGCCGACATCGTGCAGGAAGTGTTCGCCGAGTTCGGGATTCCGGTGGCCGTTGGCAGGCATCCGCCCCTGGGCCGCGCGCCGGCGCTGGCAGCGCTGCTCGCCTGGTTGCGGCTCGATTTGGAAGACTGGCCGTTTCGACAAGTCTTGCGGTTGCTCGGCCACAATTTTTTTCGCCCCGTCTGGCCGGAGTGGCAAGCGGGCCAAGGACCGGCGGCCGCCGAACGCCTGGTCCGTGCACTGCGAATTCCCTCGGGCCGTGCGCGGCTGCTGGCCGCCGTGGAGCGCGTGGCGCAAAACCGCGGCGATGACGTGACCGATGAGTGCCCGGGCATTTCTTTGGGCGAACAAGCACGGCGGGCTCTGCCGTTGCTGACGGCGATGGCCGGGCGCTCGACGCACTGCCCGAGCATGCGACGTTTTGCCAGTGGTCCGCCGCGCTGGACGAGCTGGCCGAGGTTACCGGGATGCTGGGGCCGGCCGACTCGAATGTTGAACCATCGCCCGGCTCGCCGCGATCGGCCTGGCGGCAATTGACCGCGGCGCTGCGGCGCGCGAAAGCCTGGCCAAATGGCTGGGCCAGACGCCACCGGTTGTTTCGCGTCGCGAGCTGTTCGAGCATTTGCAAGAGATTTTCAAGATCGAGTCGGCGCCACCGGAAAATGACGAGACGGGCCGGGTGCGGGTGGTGTCGGCGGAAAGCGCCCGCAACTTGACGGCGCCTTATGTCTTTGCCGCCGGGTTATCGGAGAAGGCGTTTCCGCCGCCGCATCGCGAGGATTGTCTGCACAGCGAGGCGGAAACGCGGGAGTTGATCGCGGCCGGCCTGCCGCTGGTGCCGCACGCCGATCGCCGCGACTATGAAATGCTGTTGTTCTACGAAGTCGTGACCCGCGCAACGAAGCAATTGGTGCTCAGTTATCCGGCCCTGGATCATGCGGGCTTGCCGCTTTCGCCGAGCCCATTTTTGACGGAGTTGGAAAACGCCTTCGTGCCGCTGTCCCAATCACGAATCGAAGGGCCGCGGCTGTCGAGCGTTCCGACATCGAACGACGTGCTCGCGCCTCGCGATTTTCGCGTTCGGGCCGTGTCGCTGGGCATGGAGGGGGACAGCACGATGCTCGGCGAACTCGCGTGCCACCCCGCGATGTCGACGGCGGCCTCGGGCATCGTGGCCGGATTGCGTACCAGTTGGTCGCGGCGTCAGGGCGACACGTTCGGCCCCTACGAGGGAATGCTGTTGTCGGCGGCGGCGCGGCAGTCGCTTGCCCAACGGTTCGGTCCCGAGCGCTGCTGGAGCGCCAGCCAGTTGGAGCAGTACGCACGCTGTCCCCATCAGTTTTTCTTGCAGCGAGTGCTGGGGCTGCGGGCGCTCGATGAGCCGGCCCTGGAAATCGACTACAGCGGTCGCGGCGACATGCTGCACTGGATTCTGTCGGAAGTCCATCGACGCCTTAACGAGCGATCCGGCGGGCCGACGTCGCCGACCGGCCAAGACCCCGCGGTGTTCCTGGCGGCCAGCCTCGAGCTGCTCGACGAACTATTGGCCAGCCGCCAAGGCGATCATCCGCTGGCCAACGGAATGTTGCGGATCGACGCCGGTCACGTGGCCGCCTGGTTGGCCAACTATCACAGCCAACACGGCGCCTATGACAAACATTGGAGGGAGATGGCGGCGCCGCTGCTGCCGGCGCATTTCGAGGTCGAGTTTGGCCCCTCGCGGCGCGGCGCCGAGCCGACGGTGAATCACACCAGGCAGGAAACGCGCGACCCGCTTTCGCGCCCGGAGCCGTTCGAACTGGTGTGCGACACCGAGACGATCCGCTTCTCCGGCCGGATCGATCGCATCGACTTGGGGCAGGTCGGAGAACAGACCGTGTTCAACATCGTGGACTACAAAAGCGGTCGTCCCTCGCCGCGCACCAGCGCGCGATCGATCGACGAGGGATATTCGCTGCAACTTCCTCTCTATGCCCTGGCTGCCCGCGAATTACTGTCGGATAAACAGGCCGTGTCCTTTCGAGCCGCCTATTGGCATGTGGCGGCACGTGGCTATCAGGAGAAGGATGCCGTCAAGTTTCAGCTCGACTCGGCGGGCGAAATGCGGGTCAACCCCGAATGGGAGTCGCTGGAGGCGAAGCTGCGCGAGCGGGTTCGATCGCTCGTCGAGGGCATCCGCCGCGGCGAGTTTCCGATGTATAGCGCCGACGACAAGTGCACGAGCCACTGCGAATTCGCCACCGTCTGCCGGGTGAATCAGGCGCGTCAACGGCACAAAGCGTGGCAAGCGCCGCGACGGGAGTCGCCATGACGAGTTCGGCAACCCAAGCGAGCCGCCTGACCGCCGAGCAACAGCAGGCGATCGCCGCCAATAGCGTCTCCGTGTCGCTTTCGGCGGGCGCCGGCTGCGGCAAGACATTCGTATTGACCGAACGCTTCCTGGCCCATTTTCGTCCTTTTGACGACACGGCGCTTGGGCCGGACGACTTGGGACGGTTGGTGGCGATTACCTTCACCGAACGCGCTGCCCGCGAAATGCGCGATCGCATTCGGGCCAAGTGTTACCAGCGACTGCTCGCCGCGGGCGACGGCGAGGCCGATTATTGGTCGGACTTGTTGCGCTCGCTGGACGCTGCCCGGATCAGCACGATCCATGCGTTCTGCGGATCGCTGTTGCGCTCGCGCGCGGTCGAGGCCGGGCTCGATCCTCAATTCGCGGTGCTCGAACAGGCGCAGGCCGACGCGTTGTTGTCGAAGGTTATCGACGACGTGCTGCGGCAACTCGTGGCCGATCAGGATCCCCTGACCTTGGAGCTGGCCGCCCGCTTCGATTTGCGCGTTCTCGACGAGACGCTGCACAATCTGGTGCGGGGCGGCTCGGCCGACGAATTTGACACATGGCGCGGTATCACGCCGGACGAGCAACTCGCTCGCTGGAGCGATTACCACGAGCAAACCGTGCTGTCCGAGATCGGTCGGGACCTGGCCAACTCGCCAGCCGCGCTCGCGGTGCGGGCCGTGCTCAAGGATCACGAGCCCGATCATCCGGTCATGCGCGAGCGGCGGCGCGTGCTGCTGGAGAAATTGGGCTCGCTGGCCCTTGGCGAATCGTCGACAGCGACGCTGCTTGCCGACCTGGAAGCGATACAGGCCAACGCCCGCGTGCAGGGAGGAGGTTCGGCCAAGGTCTGGGACAGTGGCACGGCTTATGAACAGTTCAAAACGTCGGCCACGAAATTGCGCGAGGCGGCGGCCGCGGCGAGCGCGATGGCCGCGTTCGATCGCGAAGCAGCTCGCGAGGCGGCGACCGTGGGTCTGCAACTGTTGAGCCTGGCCGATGCCGCGCAGCTTCGCTATACGCAGCGCAAGCGCGAGTTGAACGTGTTGGACTTCAACGACTTGTTGTCCCGGGCCCGCGCGCTGCTGGTCGATCCGCGGCATAGCGAGATGAAGCGGCGGCTGGCATCGCAAATCGAGCTGCTTCTGGTCGACGAGTTTCAGGACACTGATCCGCTGCAAGTCGATCTGGTCGAGGCCTTATGCAACGGCGATCTGGCCGGCGGCAAGCTGTTCTTCGTGGGGGACTACAAGCAGTCGATCTATCGCTTTCGCGGAGCCAAGCCGCACGTTTTTCGCGGGCTTCGCGAGCGAACTCCCGCAGCCGGCCAGCTTTCGTTGACGTTGAATTTTCGCAGCCAGCCGGCGATTCTGGACTTTGTCAACGCCCTGTTCCACGACGACCTGGGCGCCGGTTACGAACCGCTCAGGCCGCACCGGCCGCAAGTCAGTCCAACGCCGGCGGTCGAGTTTCTCTGGGCGCCGGGCTCGCCCGCCGATCGTGAAAACAAGGAATCGCTCCGCCGTCGCGAGGCCGATTGGATTGCCCGCCGGCTGCGAGCGCTGATCGATTCCGGACAGCTGCTGGTTTGGGATGCCGAGGCAGCGTCGGTTGGGCAACCGGCCGCGCGGCCCGCGCGGCCCGCGGATGTGGCGATTCTGTTTCGGGCGTTGTCAGACGTAGCGATCTATGAAGAGGCGTTGCGCGACTATGGGCTGGACTATTACGTCGTGGGCGGGCACGCCTTTTACGCACAACAGGAGATTTTCGACGTTCTGAATCTCTTGCGGACGATCCACAGCGGCAGCGACCTGGTCAGCCTGGCCGGCGTTCTGCGCAGCGGAATATTCTCGCTCGCCGACGAAACTTTGTTCTGGTTGGCCAACCACCCCGAGGGCCTGGCCGGCGGACTGTTCGCTCCGCAACCGCCCCCGCAGCTTTCCGCCTCGGAAGCCGAGCGCGTCGGCCTGGCCGCCCGCACGATTTCCGAATTGCGCCAGCTCAAGGACCAAGTGCGGATCTGCGAACTCATTGAAACCGCGCTCGATCGGACTGGCTACGACGCGGTTGTGCTCAACGAATTCATGGGCGAACGGAAACTGGCCAATCTACGCAAGCTCATCGAACAAGCCCGCACGTTTCAGCGTGGCGACCTGTTTGATCTGTCCGACTTTATCGCCCAACTGGCAGACTATGTCGCCCGACAGCCGGACGAGCCGCTGGCCGCCACGCATTCGGAGAATACGAACGTGGTGCGGCTGATGACGATCCATCAGTCCAAGGGGCTCGAGTTTCCAATCGTGGTCGTGCCCGACTTGGATCGTCCGCGGCACAATGCCGCGGCGGGAATTCACTTCGACCCCGAGCTCGGCCCGCTGGTCCGATTGCCCGACGCCGAAAACGGACGATCGACGACGACCGGTTATGACTTGTGGCGGTTCGTGGAACGGACCGAGGACGCCGCCGAGCTCAATCGTCTGCTGTACGTGGCCACGACGCGGGCGGCCGATTATCTGATTCTTTCGAGCGGGGTGCCGGAGCTTGGCGCCGCGAGCGGGCCGTGGATGCAGTTGCTGGCCCGGCGTTTCGATCTCCAGAGCGGACAGTTCCTGGGAAAACTTCCGCCGGGTGCCAAGGCGCCGGAAGTCCTCGTCACCAGTACGGAACCTCCACCGGCGAGCCATGGCGAGCGAACGCCGCGCGTGGACGTGGAGGCCATGATCGATGAGGCCTTGCACCAGCCATTTTCCGGCGCGCCCCGCCGCGAAATCCTGCCGGTGCCTGTGAGTGAGCATGCACGGAGGCAATTTTCCTTTTCTCGGCTCTCCGGGGCGATGCATCCACGGCCCCCCGCGATGGACGAATCCGAGTCGCCCGCCGAGCGCTCGATCGACCCGCGCGGCCTGGGAACCTTGGTGCACGCGGTGTTGGCAGCGCTGGAGCCGAAGCACGCGGCTGACCACGACGAGCTTGCGCGGCTGATTAGGCGTCACGCCATGCGGCATTTGGACGATGCATCGGATCAGGCATCGGAGGCCATGAAGATGATCGAGCGTTTCATCGCCTCGCCGCGATACGCGGCCCTGTCGACCGCGGCGGAAGATCATGCCGAAATCGAGTTCTTGTTGCGTTGGCCGCTGGAGGAAAGCGCTGCCGGCGGATCGCTGATCAACGGAACCATCGATCGACTTTACCGCGACGCCCAGGGGGACTGGCACGTTGTCGACTTCAAGACCAATCGCGTGGGCGAATCCGGGGTCGCTGGCCTGGCAGCGCGATACGAAATGCAAATGCTCCTCTATGGGCTGGCCACGGAGCAGATTCTGGGCGTGGGGCCAACCGGTCTGACTTTGCACTTCCTGCGCACCGGGGCGGAGCACCAGTTCGCTTGGAACGACGCGGCTCGCGAGCGGGCCGTGCGGCTGGTCGAAGCGGGCATCGCCGCCAGCATCGCCGCGGGCCGCGAGAGTTAACCGCCGGCGCGCACTTATCGTGTCGAGCGTCGGGTCTTATAATCCGGCGGTCGAAATGCCCGCTAGATATTCCGAGGCACGCGCACCTTGCCGTCGATTGATCCCCAACAACAACGCGAATTCGCCGTCGAAGTCGTGCGACAACTGCGCGCCCGGGGGCACGAGGCGTTGTGGGCCGGCGGTTGCGTGCGCGACGAACTATTGGGGCATCCGCCCAAGGACTACGACGTCGCCACGTCGGCCCGGCCCGAGCAGGTGCGCGAGATCTTTGGCCGCAAGCGCACCGTCGCCGTGGGGGCGGCGTTCGGCGTGATCTCGGTGCTGGGTCCCAAGCCAGCCGGCCAGCTCGACGTCGTGACCTTTCGCCAGGACAAGGGCTACCTCGACGGCCGGCATCCGGAAGGGGTGGAATACAGCACTCCCGAGGCCGACGCCCAGCGCCGCGACTTTACCATCAACGGGCTGTTTTACGACCCTATTGACAAGCGAGTGATCGATTTCGTCGGCGGACGCGACGACATGGAGCGGCGAGTCGTGCGCGCCATCGGCGACCCTTTCGAGCGATTCAACGAAGACAAGCTACGGCTGCTGCGGGCCGTGCGCTTCGCCACGCGTTTCGATTTCTCGCTCGACCCGCCCACACGGGCGGCCATTGAAGCACTGGCCGGCGATGTCACCCAAGTGAGCGCGGAGCGGATAGCGGCCGAAATGCGGATGATGCTGCTCGACCCGTCGCGGCGAGCCGCCGTTGAACTGCTGGGCGACGTGGGCTTGCTGGCCGCGATTCTGCCGGAGCTGTCCGCCGCGCGGGAGTCTGGATCGCTGGACGAGACGCTACGAGTGCTCGATCGGCTGGAGCAGCCGGCTTTTTCGCTGGCCCTGGCGGCGCTACTGCATGCCGTGGTCACGCCGGAAGTCGCCTACGAGATCTGCCGTCGCTGGAAACTCTCGAACCGCGACAGCCTACAGGTCCGCTGGCTGGTGGAACATCACGACGCGCTCGCCTCCGCGCGGCAAATGGCCTGGCCGCGCTTGCAACGACTGTTGATTTCCGACGGCATTCAGGAATTGCTGCAACTGCACGAGGCCATCGCGATGGCCAAGGGAAACGACTTCGACGCGGTCAACTATTGCCGCGGGCTATTGAGCATGCCCGAAGGCGAACTCGATCCGCCGCCCTTGATCACCGGCGACGACCTGATTGCCCACGGCGTGGCCCGCGGCCGAGAGTATCACACGCTGCTCGAGGCAGTGCGCAACGCGCAGTTGAACAAGTCGATTTCGACCCGAGCCGAGGCGTTGGCATTGGTCGATACTTTGCGACAACCCGGAACGAATCCGAGTTCTCCCTCTTGATTGCCGTTCACTTTGGAGCAGCACGAAATATGGATGCCGAATTTTATCTGGGCCTGGTTGCCCGTTGGCTGCACATCCTGGCGGCCATTACGGCCGTGGGGGGCACGATCTTCGCCCGCGCCGTGGTGTTTCCGGTCTTGAGCGGATTGCCGGCCGAGGAACGGTCTCGACTGCACGCGGCATTTCGGGCCCGTTGGTCGATGATCGTGGCCGCGGCGATCGGTTTTTTGATCCTCAGCGGTCTTTATAACATTGGCATGACTTCGATACGCTTCCGGCTGCCCCGCTGGTACATGCCGGTGTTCGGGATCAAGTTCCTGCTGGCGATGATTATCTTCGCGGTGGCGAGCCTGTTGTCGGGGCACACGCCGGCGGCCGAGAAACTGCGGAAAAACGCCACTTTCTGGCTTAATTTGAATATCGTCCTGGCGGTGGCCGTGGTGTGTCTTTCGGGCATTTTGAGGACCGCCGAACGCATTCCAAAGCAACCGGCCGACTCCGTGGTTCAACCGAGCCGCGGCGAGGAACGCTGACGGACGCTTTGCAGGGTCGGCGGTCTGGATTAATCTGGAATTTGAGCGACACTCCAGTCCGCCTGGTCAGTTCAGTCGGTAAAGTAGTCGCGATAGACGGCTCCAACGAATTCGATACAAAAATGAACGACCGATCTTTTGCCATCTCGGTTTTGCAGAAGGCGCGCAACGCGCTAAGCGAGCGGCTCACGCAACGGGTGATCGAATCACGCGATGATATCGAGGCCGATGCCGCGGGCGAATCGTACCTCAGCGAGATCGAAACGATCTACGAGCAGATTGGCGGCCGACTGGCACACCTCAACGCGATGCTTTCGAATCTGCCCCCCGCCACAACGACGCCGGCCACGGATCCCACGGCCAGCGAGGTGATCTATGCCGACCTGGCGACGGCCTACCCGGGCAGCCTCGAACCCGAGGCGGCCCCCAGCGCTCGCTTGCTAGGTTTGCCCGCGCCGGCGCGGACCGAGGAACCGACGGACCGCCGCGCTGCCGTCAGCTTGCGGAATATCGTGCGGCACGTCCAGGGCGCCGATCTGGCGACCGCGAGCGTGTTGATTTGCGAATTATTCGATATCAAGCCGAGCCAGGCGCGGCGTGCCGCACTGGCCTTCACGCGACAGATCGCCGAGCAGCCCGAGCTTGCCCGTCGCATCGAAGAACTCGAGGCATCGATGGAAGCGGCCAACGAATATACGACAGCCACGTTGCTCGGCGAGTGCTTTGCCTTTCAGGCGATCGACGCGTTGTCGTTCGTGCGGACGCTGAAGGAGCGTTCCAGCGGCGCGGACGACTCGCGATAGCGAACCTGGTGCCGCGAAAGATTGCCCGAGCATCGAAAAATCAGAAACAGGCCATTCGATGGATAAGAAGATCAAGAAAAAACAGGATGTTCTCCGCCAGCGGCTGCAAAAGCTGCAACAGCAACTTGCCGGCGCCCGGCGACAAATGGACGACGCCGAGGAAGTGCGGCGGCTCGACGCGGAGGTGGCAGCCACCGCCGCCGAGTTGGAGAAACTGAAGTAGAATTCGGACTTCGGCCCCCGGCTTTACTTCTTCGCGGTCGTAACTCCTGGCGAGGCGCTATCGCGGTACACAGCCGGCTCGGCTGCGCCGTCGCCGTCCCAATCGCCCACGACCGGCGTGTCGCCCGCACCGCCGAGTTGGAACGTCTGGTCCCCGGCGTCGATTTGGCCATTGCCGTTGGTATCGATGTACCACATGCCATCGCGGTAAATGCCCAACTCGTCAACGCCGTCGCCGTTGAAGTCGCCGACGACGGGCAGATCGCCCTTGCGACCGAAGCTGGCCCTGGCGTCCGCTTCGCTCCATTTACCGTCGCCGTCGGTGTCGCGGTGCCACACGCCGTCGCGGAACACGGCGATCGTATGCGTGCCGTCGCCGTTCCAGTCGCCCACGATCGGGTGATCGCCGGGCGTGCCATAGAAGAACACGTGATCGATCAGGTCGGCCCGCGGCGTGCCGTTGGCCGTCAGCTTGAGCGTCCGCTCGCCGACCGTGTTGCGCTCGGCCGATCGAGGAATGTTCTTGTGAACTCGCGTGTTACGATTGTTCGGATCGGGAAGGCCGGGTTCGTTGGCGACGGCGCGCGGGTCGCCCCGCCAGGCCGGACCATAGATGCCGATGTCGGTCTTGCCGTCGCCGTCCCAATCGCCCGTCACCGGCTTGTCCCATTTGTGACCGAGCTTGGCCCACAAGTCGCCTTCGTCCCAAATGCCATTGTCGTTCAGATCGATATACCAGTGGCCGTCCTTGAACACTCCGACTTCCGACTTGCCGTCGCCGTTGAAGTCGCCCGCGATGGGAATTCCGCCGCGGATGCCGAACCGCGTTTTGCGAACGCTGAGCTGACCGCTGCCGGCCGCGCCGGCCAGGAACACCCAGCGGCCGTCGTCCAGGTCTTTGTCCTCCCACAAGATGTCGTCTTGCGGGCGCATTGCAGTCAGCTGCGCGAGTTGCCGAGTTTCCAGCTGTCCGCGTGGCAATCCGGCGTCGACCACGCTCAGGTGCCAGGTGTAGAGGGCGCCGCCGGCGCGAGTGAGCTGCGGTTGCAGTAAATAGGGAAACACGTACTGCGGCGGCGGATACACGGGAGGCAGGGGATTGAAAAACCCGCCGCCGACGAACGGTTCGGGCTGCAACAATTGCAGCGGCAACAACTCGAACGTGGGAATCGTTGTCACCACGACGCTAAAATTGTTGTTGATCGAGTTCCCGGCGACCGGCAACGTGATGCCCAGAATCGCGTCATGTTCGGGGGGAGCCAATAGCTGAGCGAGCACGGCCGGATCGGTCACGACCAATTCGCTGACAATCACGCCGCCGAGCGAGCCGGCGGTGTCGATGCCGGTGTATGTGCCGTCGATCTTGACGTCGTAAACCGCGTAGGTGCCCGGCTTAAGTCCCACGAACTGATAGTGGCCGCTAGCGTCCGTCAGCGTGGTAATCGGCTGGTCGGCGGCGTACACTCCCGGCAGGGCGGCGGAGCCGTAGATCGGCAAGCCCGTTACGCCATCGCGCAGTTGCAGTAGCACTCCGCCTAGCCGCGTATCGTCGCTGGTCAGCTTGCCGTCGCGCAGGGCCAGCACGTCGGGCACATCGCCAGCGTTCTGGACTTCGATCGGCGGTCCGTCTTGGAACACGAACCCGGAGAGCGCGGCGGGGGGAATCTCGCAGAAGTCATAGTGCACGGCGTGCAAGCCGGCGACGAGCACAATATTGGTGACCAGGTTGGCAACGACCGATCCGCCGGCGGAGCCTTGATACGTGGCCCCGTTGAAGTACGCCTGCGGCTGAATCTCTTGCACGCCGTACGTGCCGGGGGCGAGGTTGTCGAAGTGGTAAGTGCCGTCGGCGGCTGTGGTGGCCGAGGCGATTATATTGCCCGCGCTGTCCAACAGGTGGATCGTAACGCCGGCCAGGGGCGGATTTGTCGGGTCGGCACAATCGCCGGTCGTGTTGACGTGAACCTTGCCGGCGATGCTGGCCGGCGGTAGCTCGCCGAAGTTGTAGTTCTCGCCGTGCTGGCCTCCCGCGAGCACCGCGCCGGTGATCGAATCGCCCGGGTTGTGGGCCGTGCCGCCGGCATCGCCCGGCGTGTCCAGACCATCGAAGTAGCCGCTGGGCTGGAACTCCCGGACGCCGTACGTTCCGGGCCGCAACCCCACGAAGCAGTATTCGCCGGTCGCGTCGGTTTGAATCGTGACGCCGGTTGGCTGACCATTGGCATCGAGCAGTTCGAGCGTGACGCCGGCAATTCCCTGCTCGCCGGCCTCTTTGAGGCCGTTGTTGTTGAGGTCGGCGTAGACGAAACCGCACAGTTTGGCCGGCGGAATCTCGCAAAAGTCGTAGTGCACGCCCGCCACGCCCGAACCGAGCGCGATGGCCGTGACGAAATTATTGGTCACCGTGCCGCCGGCAGACCCCTGATAGGTCTTGCCGTCAAAGTAGTTGGCCGGCTGTATTTCGCGCACCGAGTACGTTCCCGGCGCCAGGTTGTCGAAGCGATACTCGCCGTTGGCATCGGTAATGCGAGTGCCGATGACCGTGCCGCTGCCGTTGAGCAATTCAATCGTCACGCCGGCCAGCGGCGGGTTGGCCGGGTCGTCGCAGTCGCCGTTGGTGTTGACGTGAATCTTGCCGGCAATGCTGGCCGGCAACAGTTCACCGAAGTTGTAATTCTCCGCATGCATGGCAGGCTTGAGTACGGCGCCGACGATGCGATCGCCGGGATTGACGGCCGTGCCGCCCGCGTCGCCCGGCGTATCCAGACCGTCGTAATAGCCCGATGGCTGGAACTCGCGCACGCCGTACGTGGCGGGGCGCAGGCCCACGAAGCAGTACTCGCCGGTGGCGTCGGTGACGGCAGTCACGCCCGTGGGCTGGCCATTGGCGTCCAACAGTTCGACCGTCACGTTCGCGATGCCAGCCTCGCCAGCCTCTTTCAGGCCGTTGTTGTTCATGTCGACGTACACGAAACCGCACAATTGGGCTGGCGGAATTTCGCAGAAGTCGTAGTGCACGCCGGCGACGCCCGAGATGAGCTCGATGTGGGTCACCAGGTTGTTGCTGACGTCGCCCCCGGCGGATCCTTGATAGGTTTTGCCATCGAAATATCCGACCGGCTGAATCTCGCGCACGCCGTAGTTGCCTGGCGGCAGATTGACGAAATGATACATGCCGTCGGCATCGGTCTGGGTGGTGTCGATCACGCTGCCCGTGCTGTTGAGCAATTGGATCGTCACACCGGACAACGGCGGGTTGGCCGGGTCGTCGCAATCGCCATTGGTGTTCACATGCACCTTGCCGCTGATGCTGACGGGCAACAGCTCGCAGAAGTCGTAATGCACGCCGTGCATGTCGGAGACCAGCTTGATCTGTCCGAGCTCGTCCTGTCGGGGGTTCACGCCGCCCAGCGACCCGATGTGATTATCGCCTTGAAAATAGCCGGCCGGCTGCTCCTCGACGACCGTGTACACTCCGGCGACCAGATGGTCGAATTTGTAGTTGCCCGTGGCGTCGGTCGTGGTGGTGGCGACCGTTGCGCCCGCGGCATTAAGCAGACGAATCACGACGCCCGCGATCGGCGGCGGAGTGACGTTGTGCTCGCAGTCGATGCCTACGTACCCGGCGATCGAATTGTAGAGGGCCTC
Source organism: uncultured Planctomycetaceae bacterium (assembly GCA_963791755.1). Taxonomy (GTDB): domain Bacteria; phylum Planctomycetota; class Planctomycetia; order Pirellulales; family PALSA-1355; genus PALSA-1355. Next base: position 1,372,659 of record CAWBTK010000007.1, on the reverse strand, counting down.
GGAAAAGTCGTTGCGGACGCTATTGTCGCCGCCGAGCAGATTGATGCCGGTGAGGATGTCGCTGGTCAGCACGGTGCCCCGGATCTGGCCATCGACTTTACCGGGGCTTGCTCCCACGCTGAAGTAGCCAGCTGGCTGCGTTTCGACGACCTGGTATGTGCCGATGGGGAGGTTATCGAACTTGTAGTTGCCCAGCGTGTCGGTGACGGTCGTCAGGTTGGTCGAGACGTACGTGTTGCCTTGAAGCCGCAACAAGGTCAGGCTTACCCCGCCGATTCCCGGTTCGCCGGAATCTTGTTGATTGTTCAAATTCGGGTCGACGTACACGACGCCCGAAAGGCTATTGGGCTTGGGCGGCTGAACGATCGTGGCCACGGCGCCGGCGGTAAAGTCGGAGAGGTCATCGGTGGAAGTGTAGCTGTCGGGCGGCAGAGCCAGGTGAGTTCCGGAAGTGCTGTCGGCCGCGGCAAAGTTCTGGTCGTAAAAGTCCCAGAATTGCGTTTGCGTCGTGACGTCCTCATAGTGCGGCGCGACGAACGAGGCGATGAAATGAGACCGTTGGAACTCGCCGCCCTCGGCGACGGCATTGACGTCGGTGGCGGTGGCGTCGACATACTGGAATTCGTCGACGTCGACGCTTAGCACCAGCGTTTCGCCCGCCTCGAAGCCGGCCAGGTCGATGACGAACTTCATGCCGCCGTCGGTCACCTGGGTGGACAGCACTTGAAAACCGTCATGCGAGACGATCTTGAGCGGATGCGATTGAAACACGCCGTAGCCGCCCGGCGCGGTATCGAAAAACACGTCGCCCGACGATCGGCCGCCGCCGTCCTTGTCGCCATCGATGACGATGCGAGTCAATTGCGTGCCGGGTGCGCCCCCTTCGAACGTGAATTGCAGGATATTCGGCTTGGCATCATCGCCGGCGGCCTGCTCGTAATAAACCGACCCGACATGCAAGTCGGCGGCCATCATGCAGCGACTTTCGACTTCCTCGAAGCGGCAGATGCGCAAGCGACTGACCGACGCATGGGGGTCATCGAAGCGACGATTGCCGAGCCAGCGCTGACTCAGGCGCGAAATGCTAGTTAGCAGACCCACGGACTACCTCCCTGTGGATGTCGATGACACTCCGTTGTCGGCGACGCCGCGTCGCTATCGCACGCGGGGCTTCAGGGCGCCGGCGGTTGCGTCGCCGGAGCCGCCTCTTGAGTTCAAGTTCCAAACGCGGACCGTCGTATCGAAGCTGCCCGAGATGATTAGTCCGCTTTCGCGATCGAACGCGAGCGCGGCAACCGAACCAGTGTGTCCCAACAGGCGGTCGGTCTCGGTTTGCGTTTGCCAATCCCAAACGCGTACCACGTTGTCGCTGCCGCCGGTTGCTATCAGCGAATCGCCGCAGACAGCCATCGACAGCACCCGGCCCGAAGGGCAATTGAATTTGCTTACCTCTTGGCCGCTGCGCGTGTCCCACAGCGAGATCAAACGACTGTCGCCGGCCGCGATCAACTTCTCGCCGTCGGGCGTGTAGGCCAGCGAGCGGAGTCGACCCCGACCGGCGGCGAACTCCATCTGCATGGCGCGATCCGGCATCGACCACACGCGAATCTGTCCGCTACGTCCGGCCACGGCCAACTGTTTGCCGTCGGGCGAGAACACGACACTGCGCAGATCATCGCCGGGGCCGGCTAGCTCGCTGATCTCGTGGCCGTCGTTCACGTCGAACAGGCAGACATTGTGGCCGAAGCCCACGACGGCCAGCGTGAGTCCATCGGGGCTGAATGCCAGCGAGTAGACCACGTCGGAGTGCTTGGGAAGCGTCAGCCGCTGCTTGCCCGTGGCGACTTCCCAAAGGATGATCTGGTGATCGTCGCCTGCAGAGGCCAGAAGGCTGCCGTCAGGACTGTAGACCAGGCTTCGAACCCAGTCTGCGTGACCGCTGAGGGTGTGCACGATCTGGCCGTTCGCGGCGCTCCAAACGCGCACGACGTGATCGTCACCCGCGGTGGCCACTTGTCCGCCGCCCGGTAGTATCGCCACGGCGGTGATGACCGGCGGCCTGGCGGAGTTGTTGCCCCGTTTGATCTCGATGATCTGCGACGCTTGGAGCGTGGCGGCGTTTTGTGCCCGGGCCGTCAGCGAACCGGTCGCCAAGGCGCAAATTGCCAGAGCCGTTGCAAATGTTAAACAGCGCATGATTCAACCTGTTCCGTGCCTGGCCAATTGCCGCTTTTGGTGATTCGCGCGCCGCGCCGCCCGAGCGACCGACCACCGCCTTGTCTGATATCGGCTGAATCGGCAGTAGCGCCAAAGTCGAACGGCGAAAGCTTGCCAGAAGTACGCCGATCGAGGAGGACGGGCAACTTAGGAAAGAAGTACCGGCGATTTTTCCAGCTCTAGCGAGCTAGAAGCGTGCTGGCACGCGGGCCGGACGGCGAAATTCGATCCCCCCAGCCCAGCGGGGGCGGGAGGTGCACGGCCTGTTATTTTTCAGGCGAGGCCGTCGAAGACGGAATGGCAAGGCGGCCGGTGTCGCTTTTCGAGAGCAAGCCTAGGGGCGCTTCTCGATCGGCACGAATTCGCGCTCCACGGGGCCCGTGTAAATCTGCCGCGGACGACAGATCTTTTTATTGGGCGATTCGTGCATCTCCATCCAATGAGCGATCCAACCGGGGAGCCGGCCGATGGCAAACAGAACCGTGAACATCTGCACGGGAATGCCGATCGCGCGATAGATCACGCCGGAGTAGAAGTCGACATTCGGATACAGCTTGCGCTCGATGAAATAGGGATCGTTGAGCGCGACCTGCTCGAGTTTTTGCGCGATCTCGAAGATCGGATCGCTGATGTGCCGCTTGGCCAGCAGCTTGTCGCAGGTGCGTTTGATGATCGTGGCCCGGGGATCGTAGTTCTTGTAGACGCGGTGTCCGAATCCCATCAGGCGGAAGCCGCTGTTTTTGTCTTTCGCCTTGTCCACATATTTTTCGACGTTACCGCCGTCGGCCCGAATGGTCTCGAGCATCTCGACGCAGGCCTGGTTGGCGCCGCCGTGCAGCGGTCCCCAGAGGGCGCAAATTCCGGCCGAGATCGAGGCGAACAAATTCGCGTCGCTGGAACCCACCATGCGCACCGTCGACGTGCTGCAATTCTGCTCGTGATCGGCATGCACGACCAACAGCAGATTCAGCGCCTCGACAAAGTCGGGATCCAGCGCATAGGGCTCGCTCGGCACGGCGAACATCATCCGCAGAAAGTTCTCGCAATATTGCAAGTCGTTCTGCGGGTAGACCAACGGCTGGCCGATCGATTTTTTATAGGCGTAGGCCGCGATGGTCGGCAACTTGGCGATGAGACGATGGACCGAGACCTCGACCTGCCGAGGATCGCGCGGATTGAGCGAATCCTGGTAAAACGTCGACAGGGCCCCCACGACAGAGCTCAAGATCGCCATCGGATGGGCGTCTCGCGGGAAACCGTTGTAGAACGACCGCATGTCCTCGTGCAGCATCGTGTGACGACGCAACGACATGCGAAACTTGGATAACTGCTCGGCGTTCGGCAGCTCGCCGTAGATTAGGAGATAGGACGTCTCGATGAAGTCGCAGCGCTGGGCCACGACTTCGACCGGGTAACCCCGATAACGCAAAATTCCCTTATCCCCATCCAGGTACGTGATCGCACTGGTGGTCGAGCCGGTATTGGCGTAGCCCTCGTCGAGCGTGACGTAGCCGGTTTGGCCGCGTAATTTCGAGATATCGACGGCGCGCTCGTCCTCGGTGCCGACGACAATGGGCAGATCGACTTGTTGTTCCCCGATCCGGAGTTTGGCCACCTCGCTCATCGAGGCATTCCTTTCTACAACGGTCTTCGTCGGCAATGTGAGTTCCCCCAAACCCCGCCCAGGCTTGCGAAAACTCCAGTTTAGCCGGTGCAAGCGCGGCGCACAATTGTCAAAGGGCAATCGGTTGCGGCCCGGGTGCGGACGGGTATATCGCGGCGGAAATTGCCAGTCGACCGTTTTGCGGCAATCGGGCCAGCGGCGGCGGCCGCGGGGCGAAGGGACGAGACCGGCGGAAACCGCTTATCGCACGGTTGTCGCCGTGGGCTGGCTTGTGCGGGCCACGAAATCCGGGTCGAAGATTGTGATCACCGGCGTTTGTTCGCGCAGTTTCGTCAGGTATTCCACCTGGCGGCGCTCCTTGCCGCCATCCTGCAAGGATTTTTTGATTTCGCCTTGCACGTCGCTAAATGGGGCTCGTTTGGCATCCTCGCGTTCGATGACGCGCACGATGTGCAGCCCCTCGTCATCCTCGATGATCTGGCTGAGCGCCGACGGGCAGCGAGAACAAGGCCCGATCGAGAATTTCGGATCGCAAACTGTCCTTGCTGGCCCAATCATGTACACCGCCGTCCTCGGCCGAAACGTCCTGCGAGTGGGCCTTGGCCACGGCGGCAAACGGCGCCCGCGCATGACCTCGTTGCCCCAGCGGGCCAGACTCTGATGGGCCTCTTGCTTGGAGTTGAAGTTGGCGAATTTCGCCGTCAATTGTTCCCACCGCACGCGCGGGCGAGTCCCAATCCGCGGCGTGCTCTTTATAGTAGTCGAGCATTTCCTCGTGCGTGGCCGGCTGCTTGTCGCTCTTGGTGTGTTCGTTCAACCAACTGCCGGCCAATTGCCGTTCGACGAACACCATCCGCTGCGACTCGAGCGAACTGCCCAGCGCGAGCAGCTTGCTCTCGAGATCGGGAATGCTGACGGCCTTGTTCTCGTCCATCAGCCGCTTAATTTCCTTGGAATTGAAGTACTCTCGCATCATCTTGTCGTGTTTTGCCAGCCCTTCCGCCGGGATTTTTCCGCGCAGCTCGCTCAGCAGCAATTTGACCTTCACCATATCGTCCACGGCCCGTTTCATCAGTTCGCGACGGACGGGATTCAACTGCTCGTCACGCTCCTGCTGCGAAAGCTGCGCCAACTCGGCGGCGTGCTCTTTGGTAATGGCCGCGATTTGCTGATTGATCATCGGCAGGACTTCGCTGGCCTGAATCACTTCGCTGCCCACGTGCGCCACGATCTCAACCGGATCGTACGGCGGATCGGCCGGAGACTTTCGCGGCACCGCATTGGGCGGGCTGACCGCCCGCGGGGGACCGGCCGTGGCCGTGCGATAGCCTTGCGGCGGAGCGCCCGCCGCTGGATAGCCGCCGGGGGAATTCATGGTTCCATCGGCATTGCCTCCCGGCCACGACTGCGGCCGCGTCGGAGTGCCGGGAGTTGCCGGAGCGCCAGGGCCGTAGTTGTTGATGGGCAGATTCGGACTCATGATTTGAGTCGACGACGGGGGCGGCGGAATGTTGCCGTAGCCGCCGCTGGCGTAGGGATCGCCAAAACCGGGATCGGGAATCGCCTGCCCGAGCGCCGCGCCGGCCGTGCTGATGCCTTCGATGGCCACGGCCAACGAGATTGCTATCAGGAAGCGCCAGTGCGATCGCATCACGCTAATGGCCTCTGGGACCGGACCGATAAGGGAATCGGAACCAGCCGTACGAAAGTATGATGGGAGACAACCCGAAGACGATGTGAAACCGCGCCACGGTCGGCGGAAAAGCCCGACTTTGGCGGGCGGGATTATAGGAACCCCTCACACCGGCTGCAACAGCGATTGCACGGCATCGAGAATCTGCTTCGGATTCCTAAGATCTTTGGCAACGGGCAGATAGGCGCTCTTACCGTCGACAACCCGCAGCTTGCCGGAGCTCTTTTTGACCAGTTGAGCGATTTGCCGGTTGCCGGCGTATCCGAAAACGATGTACCCGTCCTCGAGGTGGATCGACTCGATTTGCCACTGATGGGCCCAAATTCGCAGTCGCGCCATCTGCAGCACGCGGTCGACTTCCGGCGGCCAGGCGCCAAAACGGTCGACCAGCTCGGTGCCGAAGTCTTCCCACTCGGCGATGCTGCCCAGCCGAGCGATGCGGCGGTACAGATCGATCTTCAATCGCATGTCGGGCACGTAGGTTCGCGGAATGTAGGCCTCGACGGGCAGATCGACGCTGACCTCGACCGAGACCTTGGCCGGCAACTGTTTGAGCGTGCGAACGGCTTGCTCCAAGAGCTCGCAATACAATTCATAACCGACCGTGGCGATGTGGCCGCTTTGCTGGGTACCCAGGATATTGCCCGCGCCGCGCAGCTCCAGATCGCGCATGGCGATGGCGAAGCCCGCGCCCATCTGGCTGAACTCCTCGATCGCTCTCAACCGCCGGGCGGCAGTGGTCGAAAGGTGCTTGTGCGGATCGACCAGCAAATAGCAATAGGCCCGATGCTTGTAGCGGCCCACGCGGCCGCGCAATTGATGCAGGTCGGCCAATCCGTAGCGATCCGCCTCGTCGATGAAGATTGTATTGGCGTTGGGAATATCCAAGCCGCTCTCGACGATCGTGGTCGCCAGCAAGATATCAAAGCGATGATCGACAAAATCGACCATCACTTTTTCCAACTCTCCCTCGGACATCTGCCCGTGGCCGATGGCGATGCGGGCCTCGGGCACGATCTGCTCCAGGCGGTGGCGAATTTTTTCGATATCCTTGACTCGATTATGGACAAAATAAATCTGGCCGCCCCGGTTCAGTTCGCGCATCACGGCATGGCGAACTAATTCCTCGTCGAAGCGCGTGACGCGGGTCTCGATCGACAGCCGGTCGTTGGGAGGCGTTTCGAGATTCGAGATATCGCGCACGCCCAACAGCGACAGGTGCAGCGTGCGCGGAATGGGCGTGGCCGTCATGGTCAGCACGTCGACGGTTTGCCGCAGGGCCTTCAATCGCTCCTTGACCTCGACGCCGAACCGCTGTTCCTCGTCGATGATTACGAGGCCGAGGTTCTCGAACGTGACGTCGTGTTGCGCCAGCCGGTGCGTGCCGATCACGATATCGACCGATCCGGTAGTCAGCCCCTCGAGCACGTCGCGCGTTTCCTTGGGAGTGCAGAAACGCGACAGCGAGACGATCGTGATTGGAAACTCGGCCATGCGGGCCCGAAAGGTTCGCAGGTGCTGCTCGGCGAGAATCGTGGTGGGGACCAGCACCGCCACCTGATGACCATGATCGACAGCCTTGAAGGCCGCGCGCATCGCCAACTCGGTTTTGCCGAAACCGACGTCGCCGCATAGCAAGCGGTCCATGGGCCGCGGCTGTTGCATATCGGACTTGATCGCGACGATCGAGGTGAGCTGATCGGCCGTTTCGAGGTAGGGAAACGAAGCATCGAACTCACGCTGCCAGGCCGTGTCGTCGGGAAACCGGATACCCGGTCGCAATGCCCGCGCGGCTTGCAGCTCGAGCATGTCGGCGGCCAGGTCGTTGACGGCCTCGCGGGCGGCCTCTTTTTGCCGGGTCCACATCTTGCCCCCGACGCGTGCCAGCACGGGGCGCGATTTTTTGCTGCCGCCGACATATTTTTGCACGAGCTCGATCTTCGAGGCGGGCACGAAGATTTTCGTGTCGCCGTGGAACTCAATGACCAGGTGCTCTTCGGCTTGAAGGTTTTTTTCCAGCAGTTGCAAGCCGCGATAGCGTCCGATGCCATGCGAAAGGTGGACGACGTAATCGCCCTCGCGCAGCTCGAGAAAGCTGTCGATGATGCGGCCCAGGCGGCGTCGCGAGGGGCGACTCAAATCGGCGCGATGAAACAACTCGCTGCCGCTGACTAGCGCCACGCGGTCGGCCACCATGCGAAAGCCCGACTTGAGCCGTCCGATGGGATAGTGCAGGCGGCCAGCGGCGGCCAGGGCTGTCGACGCGAAGATCTCCTGCAATCTTTGCGATTCGGCCTCGGTCTGGCAGACGATGAACACATCTTGCGCCGCGGCCTGACCGGCGCCCATCGACGAGTCTAGCTCGTCGCGCACCTTGGCAATGTCGCCGCTGAACCGTTCGACCGACTCGATGCCCAGGTGACAGGTTGTCTCCAGCGAACCGCTGGGCACGCTGGCCGCCGTGATCGAGGCAAAGCGGGTGACTTGGCGCATCGTGCTGGAGATGCCGTGAAAATCTTGCGGCCGCTCGACGCGTTCCAGATAACGGCGGCCCTCTTCCTCCAGGTCCGACGGTTCGACGAGGTAGAACCAGGCATTGTCCGGCAGGTAGCCCGAGAAATGCTCGCGGTCGTCCTCGCCCCGGGCCAGAATCGTGACGTCGATCTCGTCGAGCGACTCCAGGCTGCGCTGCGTGGCCACCTCGAAACGGCGAATCGATTCGATTTCGTCGCCGAAGAATTCGATCCGCACCGGGTCGTACCAATCGGGCGCAAAGATGTCGAGGATTCCGCCCCGCGGAGAGAATTCGCCGGGCAGTTCGACGGCGGTGGTGTTTTGAAAGTTGTTCGTGGCCAGCCAGGAGAGCAGATCCTGGATATTGATTGTTTCGCCGCGGCGGAGGCGGCGCGTCTGGCCAGCCAGCTTTTCGCGGCTGGGGACGCCCTGCAAAAGGCTCTGGATGCTGGTGACCACGAGTCGCGGCGGCGCGGCGCTCGAAAGTGACTTGAGCAGCCGCAGGCGCTCGCCGTAGGTCTCGTCGTACAAGACCGCGCCCTGTTGTTCCCGCTCCCAGGCGGGAAACCGCTCGGGTTTGATCGGGGAAAACAGGGCGAAGTCTTGGCAGAAGTCGTCGAGATCGTCCAGATGCGGCCAGACCACGACCACGGGGCCCGGCGCGTGTCGCGCGAGCGATGCCGCGACCAGCGCGCAGCTCGATCCCCAGACTCCGCCCAGTGTGGCGGCATGGCCGGCCTGTAAGCTGGCGATTACCTGGGCGAAGCCGCGTTGCGCTTCCAGACGCCCGACCAGATCTTCGAGCCGGTCGGGCGCGGTGAGGACCGTTTGCGCCTCAGTCATGCTTGGTGCGGAAATTCTATCCCGCTCCCGAGCAGTGGGAAAGACGGCCTGATCCGCGACAATAAGCGTCGTTCGCCGCGGGAAATCGGCACATCACTGATATTCGCGCCCACTGAGATAGCAGTGAAGATCCCTTTTCGTTCAACCGCACTGTCCTCGAACTCGTTTTCGCCCAACGCTACGCGCGTCCGCCGGTAACCAGCTTTCGCTTATAAGTGTTGTTAATCGCGATTAAGTCCTTCGCCAACGGTTCTTCGCCGTAATTCCACCAGCCATCCAAAACGATGCGCCCAATTGCCAATGTTCTTAGACCCTTTTCTGGAATCGTTCCGGTCAACAATTCCGTTGCTACGTGCTTCGAGCTCTTGCCGTATCGCTGAGAGTTCAACCGACGTAGGGAATCCTTCTAGGCCTTGATCGAACGTGCCGCACTCGAGAAGGCGGTCGATTTCCGAAATGGCACCCCGCACATGGTGTAAAAGCATTTCCGGTTTCATGGAAGGACAATTAAAGGGGACAATTAGGGAGAATTAAAGGGGACCGGAGGGACCGGAGTCATTGATTGACACACATTTCGCTCGCGCGGCCGGCCTCCCAAGCAACTGCCCGCGGTAGGGGATCATAAATAATGACTCCCGTCCCCTTTTGTCGCCTAATCGTCAAAGCGAATTTCAAGCACTTCGAAACTCATGGTGCCCTTGGGGACGGGGATCTCGACTTTGTCACCGATCTTCTTGCCCATCAGGCCCTGGGCCAGCGGGCTGGTCACCAGGATTTTGCCGGCGTCGTAATCTTCCTCGCCGGCGCCGACCATGATGAAAACCTCCTCGTCGCCGAAGTCCAGGTCTTTGACGACGACGGTCGCACCGAACACGACTTCGCCCTTGGGGAGCTTCGAGGTGTCGACGATCGACGCCCGGGCCAGCTTGTCGCGGAGCAGGTTGATTTTGGCCTGCAACATTCCCTGCGATTCGCGGGCGCCGTGGTATTCGGCGTTTTCGCTCAGGTCGCCTTCGCCGCGTGCGGTGGCAATGCGGGCCGCGATAGCCGGCAGCTCGACGCCTTCCAGGTGGTCCAATTCGGCCTTGATCTTCTCGTAGCCGACGCGGGTCATGGGGATGAAGTCGGACATGGCAAAATCTCGTGCGAGTGCAAAAAACGCGGTCTCCTACCGGTGGGAGACCGCAAGTCGTATTTTTAACGATGCCGGCCGGCCTGTAAACAGAGAAATCGCTGGCCGGGGCGAATTGCTCGCCACGACAGAACCCAACTTCGATCCTCGAATCCGCCTCAGAGAAGGGGACAGTCCCATTTCGCTCCGAAGACTCCGCAAAACTGGGAAAGTCCCCGGCGATACTGCGACCAATTCCTAACGGCTGGGCGTGCGGTCCTCGGGCAAGTAGATCAAGCGGCCGCAGTTGCGACAGAAGATCGCCATCGCCATGCTCAACTCGGCCATGTTGTTGGGCGTAAGCTGCTGGAAGCAGCCGCCGCAAAACTCCCCCTGGACCTCGGCCATCGCGTCTTCATGCTTCGAATTGACCACGCGCTGGTAATGTTCGCGGAAATCGGCGGGCAGGACCGATTCGGCTTTTCGCAGTTCCTCGTCGAGCCGTTTGATATCGGTATCGAGCATGCCCGCCTGGTCGCGCAAACCCTGTTCGGCCTTGGCGAGTTCTTCCTTCGCGGCCGCGATTTTTTGCTGCTGCGCGGCGATCTGCACCGCCAGCTCGTCGATCTTTTCCATGGATTCCAGGATTTCGTCGGCCAGCACGCTGCCGGCCATCTGGTCGGCGGCGATCTGATCCTTGAGGGCCTGGTATTCGCGATTGCTGGCGGCGGCGTTCAATTTGGCCTTGAGCCCTTCGATCTTATCTTCGCCCGACTTGAGCAGCAGTTGCTTCTGATCGCTGCGCATGCGAGCGGCTTTGTGGTCGGCCTGAAGCTTGGCCAGCTCGTCGGCCGAACGAGCCAGGTTCGCCTCGCGGGCGCGAATCTGCTTGGGACCGCGCTCCTTGCGTTCGCGCAAATCGGACAATTGACGATGAATTCGGTGTAGCTCGCGCAAATCGCTGGCAGTGACGGTCATGGAAACAACTTCTCGGTGTGATGATTTCGCGGCCGCGTGCGATCCGCACTTTTAGGCATGTTGGATCGCTAACGGGACCCGTGCATTGTAACAGTTTATTGAATAAAAAAAGCCGCCGGCCGGAAGGCCGACGGCTTGTGGTTTCCCGGACGCCGGAAATCAGCCGGCGACTCCGCCCAAAAAGCCTTCCAATTGCTTGCTGCGGACGGGGTGTTGCAGCTTGCGAACGGCCTTGGCCTCGATCTGGCGGACGCGTTCGCGCGTGACCTTGAAAATCCGGCCAACCTCTTCCAGCGTGTAGGTATAGCCGTCGCCCAGGCCGTAGCGCAAACGGATGATTTCCCGTTCGCGATACGTAAGGGTCTTGAGCAGGCCCTCGATTTTGTCCTTGAGCATCGCATGCGTGGCCGTGGTCAGGGGGCTCAGCGTCCCCTCGTCCTCGATAAACTCGCCGAAGCTACAATCCTCGCTCTCGCCCACCGGCCGGTCCAGGCTAACCGGATGGCGTCCGATGTTCAACACCCGGCGCGTTTCCTCGACGCTGATGTCGGCGGCTTTGGCCGTTTCTTCCGTCGTCGGTTCTCGACCCAAGTCTTGCAAAAGCTGCTTGGATACGTTGCGCAGCCGCGACAAAACGTCGATCATGTGGACCGGAATTCGGATCGTGCGGGCCTGATCGGCAATAGCCCGCGTGATGGCCTGGCGAATCCACCAGGTGGCATAGGTGGAAAACTTGTAGCCGCGGCGGTACTCGAACTTGTCGACGGCCCGCATCAGCCCCGTGTTGCCTTCCTGAATCAGGTCCAGGAAGCTCAGCCCGCGATTGCGGTACTTCTTGGCGATCGACACGACGAGCCGCAAGTTGCCGCTCGAGAGTTGTCGTTTGACCTGTTCGTAGTCGTAGTATTGCCGCTCGATCAGGGCACAGCGCTCGCGGAGGCTGGCCGGGCTTTCGAGCGTGGTGAGCATCAGGTCGTGCAGTTCCCGCCGCAGGTGCGACCGCACGTCGGCAGTGGGCGGATTATGCTGGTCGTCCAAACGGGACCGCAACGCGTTCATGCGCCGCGACATTTCCCTCAGCTGCCGCACCATCGGCAGGACGCGACGCGTGCGCAGGCTGAGTTCCTCGACCAGCGTCAGGTTTTTGCGGCGGCGCCGGCAAAATCGCTTGCGAGCGGCGGCCGCTTCCGCCGGATCGGTGCTCTTCTTGATCAGCTTCTTGAAATCCTGCCGGTTCTGCTCGATCAGGTGCTCAAGGGTACGCAGATTGTGCGGCATGCGCGCCATGATCTGCTCTTTGGTCAGCCGCTCGGTCAACGAGACTTTGATCGTGCGGTCGAACGGCAGGGCTCCGCGATGCACTTCGCCCAGGGTGCGAATCGTGGCCTGCATCGTGTAGTTGCAGCCCAGCACGCTGCGGCGAAATCGCTTGCGCGTGACTTCGATCTTCTTGGCCAGGGCGATCTCCTCGGCGCGGGTGAGCAGCGGAATTTCCGCCATCTGCGTCAAGTACATCCGCACCGGATCGTCGCTCAGCTTGGGCAACTCGCGGGCGGGCAGCGGGCTGAGGCCGGCCACCGAGTCATCGGCCGGCAGCGAGGCCACCGCACCGTCGGTCAGAACGGCCGCGCTATCCGTCGGCGGCTCGTTGACCAGTTCAATTCCAAGTTCGTCCAGAGCGATCAGCAGACTGTCGAGTTTCTCCGGATTGACCGCTTCGTCGGGCAAGTAATCGTTGACCTGGTCGTAGGTCAGATAACCCTGGGTCTTGCCTTTGGAGACCAGTTCTTCCAAATCCGTGTTTGAATGGTCCACCTGTCAAATCCTCCCTGGCACTGCGGGTGCCGATTGGCTTCAGATGGATCGTCATTTGAGATTGGCTTCATGCCCGTCTCGCCTGGCGATCAACCGGTCGAGGCATCCTACCCTTCCGTGGGATCGGAAATACCAAGCCGGGCGCGGTCTTCGTTTTGTTTTTGCCGGGCAAGCTGTTGTTGTTCGAGCTCCAACAGCACGGCCAGCTCGTCCTCCTCGGCTAAATGTTTTCCTTTCAAGGCCGCGGTTCGGTTCCGCGTCCAATGTTCCCGTTGCCGGCGCTCGAAGCCGGCCAACACGTCTCGCAGTCGAACCTCCGCGTCGGCGTCGCCCTTGCTACGCCCATGCACGTCCAACTCGACTAGCAAGTTTTTAACCCCTGGGTCATCAATCTCCAATAACAGTCGCTCGTAGTCCGGCAGAATCTCGGCGGCGTGCAATTGGGCACACTGCGAAAAGACCGCGCGGCACGAGTCTGAGAGAATTTGCGCAGGCTGGATGACGCTTGCAGCCTCCCCGAACAAGTGTGGGAATTGGAGCACAATCTCCAGCAATTCCCGCTCCAAGGGATCGATTGCCTGCGCGTTCGCTAGCACGCGGGGGTAGATCATTTGCAACAGGGCGGGACGTTGCCTTTCGGCGCAATTGGGTCATCAAACGCCGCACTTCGGCTTCATCCACGCGAAAATCCAGCGCCAACCGCTGCAAGAATTTTTCCTCGCGCAGGCGATCCTCGACCAGCGTATCGCCGCGCAGTCGCGGCGCCTTGGCGATCGTGGCGATCAATTGCTCGAGGGCTTGCGTGGCCGCATGCAGATCCGCGTGCAGGTCGATCCCGGCAGTGGCCGATCGAAATGCATGCGTCAGGGCATCGGCCGAGCCGTCGACCAATTCCTCGAAGGCCGCGGCTCCGCGCTGCAGCAGGAAATCGGCCGGGTCCATGTCGTCGGGCAGCGTCAACACGCGAAGATCGACATTGCCGGCCACGAACAATTCGAGCACTTCCTTGGCGCGGCGGCGGCCGGCTAGGTCGCCGTCCAGAACCAAGACCACGCGAATCCGATCGGCAAAACGCCTGAGCAACTGCAAATGACCGGCGCCCAGCGCCGTGCCCAGCACGGCCACGGTATTCTCGAACCCAAACTGATGCGCCACGATGCAATCGGTGTAGCCTTCCATGACCAGCGCCGTGCCGGTCTTGCGAATCGCGTCGCGCGCGACGTTCAGTCCGTAGAGCAGGTTGCTCTTGGAGAACAGGGGCGTCTCGGGCGAGTTGACGTACTTGGCGGCGTCGCCCGCGGCCAGTTCCGGCAGCACGCGACCGCCCACGCCGACGGCTCGCCCTTGCGAGTCGAAGATCGGAAACAGCACGCGCCCCTTGAAGCGGTCGTAGTAGCCCGGCCCCTGTTTGCGGCGGCTAACCAGGCCCACCCGCTCCAACATGGTCGGAGAGAACGGGGTGCCGCGCGAGCGTTCGCTGATCCAGCTCCACTCGTCGGGGGCAAAGCCCAATTGGAACTTGCCGATGCTCTCGGGCGTAATGCGCCGCTCGTCGAGATACTTTCGGGCACCGGCGGCCTCGGGCGCTTTGAGCAGGCATTCGTGATACTTGGCGTCGGCCCAGGCCATGGCCTGGTACAGCAGTCGCTTTTCGTCCACCGGGCCGCGGGTCTCGCCGCGTCCGGGGGGCTGCAGGCTGATGTTCGCCCGGTCGGCCAGCATCGCCAGGGCCTCGGGAAACTCGACGCCCTCGATCTTCATGATAAAGCTGAAGATGTCGCCGCCAATGTCGCAAACCCAGCATTTGAACGATTGTCGCTCGGGATTGACCTGCAGACTGGGGCGCGTGTCGTCGTGCCAGGGGCAGATCGCCTTGTAGCCGCGGCCTTCACGCCGCAGCGGCAGATAGCTGTTGACCAGGTCGACGATATCGACGGCCTGCTTGACGCGCTGTTTGGTGTCGTAGGATTGATCGAAGGCCAACGGAGGATCCCCGAGAGCAAACCGACGCCACGGTGGACCAGGAAGGGCAATTCCCAACGTGCGACGATGGAAGACAATGCACGCACCGAGTATAACAAATCCGTCGCGGGGCGTCCTAGCGTGCACACCAAGCTCGGCGGTTGCAGCGATCCGTCGTGGAATTCATCCTACCCAAATCAAAATTCTTTCCTCCCGCTGAACTGGCCGAGCCGGAAGGCGTCGTGCTGTTCGGCGGGCGACTGACGCCGGAGTGGCTGCTGGATGCTTATGCGCACGGAATCTTTCCGTGGCCAATCTTCGACGGCACCGACATCGTGGTCTGGTGGTCGCCCGACCCGCGCGGGATCTTCGAGCTCGACGGATTTCATGCCTCGCGAAGATTGCTGAGAACCTGCCGCCAAGGGCGATTCGAGGTGACCTGCGACCGGGACTTCGCCGGAGTCATCGAAGGTTGCGCCACGGCAGGGGATCGGACGCGCAACACCTGGCTCACTCCCAAGATGATCGAGGGCTATACGAATCTGCACGCACTGGGACACGCACATAGCGTGGAAGTTTGGCGCGGCGGGCAGCTTGTGGGCGGAACCTACGGAGTGACACTCGGCGGGCTTTATGCCGGCGAATCGATGTTTCACCGGGTTACCGACGCCTCGAAAGTGGCCCTGGTCCACCTGGTGCATCACTTGCGGGTACGGGGTTACTCCCTGTTCGACATCCAGCAGCGGACCGAGCACACGACCAGCCTGGGGGCCGTCGACATTCCGCGTTCGCAGTACCTCGAGCGGCTGGCAAGCGTCGTGGAACATCCGGTGACGTTCGGCTCTCGATTGGAGACCTTGCCAGAGGCTGTGGAGTGATCCGCCGGAAACCAACCCGAGGGGAGGCAGAATACGCTCCCCGAGCTTCTATAAATTATTTTCTCGGCAATATACTATATCGCGGGGCGGCAAATTCCCGACCGTTTGCACACCGCCGCCGGCCGCCCGCTTCTTTTCTGACAGGATGACCGCTTGAGAGACAATCGACTCCGCTCGGCAATCGCGATGCGACGCGCGTTTACGCTCGTGGAGCTCCTGGTCGTCATTGCCATTATCGGCGTGCTGGTGGCGCTCTTATTGCCGGCGATTCAGGCGGCGCGCGAGGCGGCACGGCGCTCGAGTTGCGTCAACAACATGAAGCAGTTCGGCATTGCACTGGCCAACTACCACAACGCGCTCAAGACTCTTCCGCCAGGGGGCTGCAACAATATTTCGAACGTGGGCAAGATCATGATGAGCCCGCACGCGATGTTGCTGCCCTACTTCGAAGAGGAAAACCTGAAGAACATCTACAACCTGAAGGCCGCCTGGTACTATCAAACGCATCTCCAGGACGCCAACGGTTACTCGATCGTGTTCCAGACGGTGATCCCTGTCTTCGCGTGCCCCTCGTCCGGCGGAGACAATCCGGTTGTCGATCGACTTCTGAATGAACAGGTTTTTGGACCCTTGGGCATCAGCGTTCCCTCCGATCAGCCGTTCGGAATCACGAATTACGCGTTCTGCAAGGGGGTTACCGACGCGTTTTGCTTTCCGCCGTTTTCCAACAACAATCGGGCGCCGTATCGCAGCGAGCGCGGCATTTTCGACTTCAACTGGGCCGTGCCGTTGCGCAAAATCACCGATGGCACTTCGAACACCATCGCCGTGGGCGAGGCCGCGCATGGACCGAACTGGCCGCTCTCAAAGACGACCGGCCCCAATCCCGATCGGACGACACCCGCGGGCACCGACAACTACGGGATGATGCGCACGGCGTACCAGTTCTGGATCGCTTCGGAACCGTCCTACAAGGACTTGACCGCCATTGTGCCCGCGCTGCAATTCGGCAGCGTGATGGGCTGCACGCTCGAACCGTTGAATAAAAACCCGGTTACGCCCGCCTGGGCCAATACCGATGCGCTGTTGGAAGCTACCCAGAATGGCGCTTGTCGAAAAAGTTTGCCGGGAGCACTGGGAACCAAGAATCCCACTTCTTGTACCTCGGCTGGCTCAGGCTGCGGTTCGCACACCACGCCTAATTTCCGCAGCGACCACTCCGGCGGCGGAAATTTTCTGTTCGCCGATGGCTCGGTGCACTACCTGAACGAAGACATCGACATGCTCACCTACCAACAGCTTTCGACGATGTTCGGCAACGAAATCGCCGAGATTCCCCAGTAGGTCGGGGCGGCCACGGCAGGTTGCGCGCGGCGTGGCGCGGCTATTCGGCTAACTCCTCGCGCCAGCGGTCCGCTGCGAAGCCGGACAATTCGCCGCCCCTCCTAGCCCAAACCACACCCAGGCGGATAGCATGGATTGTCGCGGACCCCGGAGCCGCTTCGTGTACGAATAACGCCGGTATCGACGACGGACCCATGAAAACTCATTCCACCACGATCCTGAGCGTGCGCCACAAGGGACAAGTGGCGATCGGCGGCGATGGGCAAGTCACGCTGGCCAACACGGTGATGAAGGCCGACGCGGTCAAGATTCGCGGGCTGCTGGACAACAAAGTGCTGACCGGTTTTGCCGGCTCGAGCGCCGACGCGTTCGCTCTGCTCGAACGGTTCGAGGCCAAGCTCAAGGACTTTCCGGCCAACGTGCCGCGGGCGGCCACCGAGCTGGCCAAGGACTGGCGCACCGACCGCGTGTTGCGGCGTCTTGAAGCGCTGCTGGCGGTGGTCGACGCCCGGCACACGTTGCTGGTCACCGGCAACGGCGACGTGATTCAGCCGACCGACGGGGTGCTGGGAATCGGATCGGGAGGAAACTTCGCCGTGGCGGCCGCGCGGGCGCTGATCGCGCATTCCGATCTGGACGCCCCGACAATCGTGCGTCGTAGCCTGGAAATCGCCGCGGGGATCGACGTCTTTACGAATCTCAACATCGTCGTCGAGGTGTTGCCATGCGCGACCTGACGCCGCGGCAAATCGTCGCCGAACTCGATCAACATATCGTCGGCCAGCACGATGCCAAGCGGGCCGTGGCCATCGCGATGCGCAATCGTTGGCGCCGGCAGCAACTGGCGCCCGAGATGCGGGCCGAGATCGCGCCCAAGAACATTCTGATGATCGGGCCCACGGGCGTGGGAAAAACCGAGATCGCGCGGCGGTTGGCGCGGCTGACCGGGGCGCCGTTCGTCAAGGTCGAGGCGACGAAATATACCGAGGTCGGCTATTACGGCCGGGACGTGGAGAGCATGATCCGCGAACTGGTCGAGAACGCGATCGGGTTGGTGCGCGAGAGCGAGCGTCAGGGCGTCGAGGCCGAAGCGCGAGCCCGCGTCGAGGAAAAACTGCTCGACTTGCTCGTGCCGGCGCCTTTGAGCTACGACGTCGGGGCCGACAGCGCGAACTCGCCGGAACGCTACGAGCGGACGCGCGACAAGGTGCGAGCCAGGCTCGCGGCGGGCGAAATGGAGGACAGCAAGATCGAAATCGCGATCGAGCAAAAGTCGCCGCCGATGATGCTCAGCGGCATCGGGCTGGAACAGACCGACCTCGATTTGCAAGGCATGTTCGAGAAACTGTTGCCCAAGCAGACCACGCGGCGGCAAATGAGCGTGGCCGAAGCGCGCCGGGTGATGTTCGAGCAGGAATGCGACGCCTTGATCAACCAGGAAAAAGTCAATGCCAAGGCGATCGAATTGTCGGAAAACCTGGGGATCGTGTTCATCGACGAAATGGACAAGGTCGTGGCCAGCGAGAGCAAGGGAGCCGACGTGTCGCGGCAGGGGGTGCAACGCGATCTGCTGCCGATCGTCGAAGGCACGACCGTGCAGACGAAGTACGGATACGTGAAGACCGATCACATCTTGTTTGTCGCCGCCGGCGCCTTTCATCGGGCAAAGCCCAGCGATTTGATGCCGGAGCTGCAGGGCCGCTTTCCGATCCGGGTGGAACTGAGCGATTTGACCAAGGATGACTTCGTGCGGATCTTGACCGAGCCGGCCAGCGCGCTGACGAAACAGTATCGGGCCCTGTTGGGCACCGAAGGCGTCGAGCTCGAATACGAGCCCGACGCGATCGAGGCCCTGGCGGAATATGCCTTTCAAGTCAACCAGCGCAGCCAGAACATCGGCGCTCGGCGGCTGTACACGATCATGGAGCGGCTGGTCGACGAGTTGAGCTTCGAGGCGCCCGACATGCACATGGGGCGCGTGCTGATCAATCGAGCTTACGTCGACCAGCGGCTGGAAAAGCTGACGGCGGACGAAGACTTGAGCAAGTTCATTCTCTAACGACCGGGGCCGCGCGTGGCCATTTCGGTTATTTCTCGGCCGGTTCCAGCGTCGCGCGCAAGGCTGCGACTTGCCGGGCCGATCGTTCGCCTCGCGCGCTGATCTCGAATCGCCGGCCGTCGCCCCGCAGGACGGCAATCGTGATCTCGACCCGATCGGCCGGCAGGCAGCGAGCAACGCGTTCGGCCCATTCGATGAAAACCAGGTTCGGCGGCGGGAAATACTCATCGGCGCCCAACTGCAAGAACTCGTCATCGTCCGCCAGTCGATAGGCGTCCAGATGATAGATCGGGCGCGTGCCCTGATATTCGTGGACCAGCACGAACGTCGGGCTGACAACGTCGCGGCGATCGACTCCGGACGCGGCCGCGATCGCCTGCACCAGGCGAGTCTTGCCCGCGCCCAACGGTCCGCTGAGTGCGACGACGGAGCCCTCGACGAGCACTTCGGCCAGCGCGCGGCCCAGGCGCTCGGTGTCAGCCTCGCTCGTGGAGAGAAAAACAATGGGCGACATGCAATCAATCGACTAGTGCGTAAATCCCTGGGGGACGAGAGGTCGCCGCGTTCCCGACTCGTCGACGAGCCACAGCCCTCGCTCGGGAACCAGGCGTCCGATTTCGCTAAGTCCGCAAGCGAACTCCTGCTTTGCGATCACTTCGTTGGCCGCCTCGGGAGGAACCGCCAGGATCAGCTCGAAATCTTCGCCGTCTCCCAGCCCGTGGTCAAGCGCCGTGTGGCCGTCGCTCGCGCGAGCCGCCAATTCATGGGCCGCATCGGCCAGGGGAATTTTGCCGGGGTACAGCTCCGCGCCGCAGCCGCTGGCTTCGGCGAGCCGCCACAGATCGAGCGACAACCCATCGCTGCAATCGATGCCGGCATGCAGTGGGTAGCGCTCGGCCAACCACAGCGCCTCCTCGACGCGGGGTTGAAAGTCGAAATGATGGCCCAGGATACTGCCGCCGAACTTGCCCGTGACGATAATCTTGTCCCCCGCGCGGGCGCCGCTTCGCTCCAGCGGCCGGCCGGCCACGACCTCGCCCACCAAGGTGACGCTGATGACCAGCGGTCCGTCCCAGCTATTGGTATCGCCGCCGGCGATGGCCACGTTGAACTCGTCGGCCAAAGGCAGTAGACCCTGATAGAGTTGTTTGGCCAGAGGCAGGGCCTGTTGTCGCGGCAAAGCCAGCGCAATGACCGCCGCCAAGGGCCGCGCTGCCATGGCGGCCAGATCGCTCAAGTTGACGGCCAGGGCCTTGCGGCCGACGCGCGCCGCATCGACGCGATCCAGCTCGAAATCCACCCCGTCGGTCAGCAAGTCCACGGTGATCACGCAGCCGTCGGTTTGCGACATGCGCAGTATGGCCGCGTCGTCGCCCGGCCCCAACAGTAAATTGGGATGCGGCGGCAACTGGTCGCCAAGCCAACGGATGAATTCCAACTCCATGCCAAAGCTCCCGGTCGCGGCCCGACCGGCTTGCCAGTCGGACCCCGGCTCGCCGATCGAACTCAGCCTGGATTGTAGCCGCATGGACCGGCGCCAGTGAGGGCCTAGGGCGCGGGAAAACAGACCGCCGGAAAACGGGCCACGGGAACAGCAGTGGCGTCGAGAGAGGGCAGGGGGGCGATCGACCGGCCTGCAATGTCGCCCGCGACGGTTAGCGGTCGCGCGTTTGCTTGCGCATCGAGACGGACATTTCGCCTTCATAGCGAACGTCGTTGCGCAGGATGAGAAACTTCAGCGGCTGGAGCGACGCCACTTCCGTATTCTTGAGAATGTAGTTCACATTTTCCAGGGAGACGGTTTCCCAGATGTGCATTCCCAGCAGGATGTCGCCACGATGAATACCTTCGCGAGAAGCCGGGCTTTCGGGTTTCACCTCGGTCACCAGCAGCCCGCCGCGATACTGCTTTTGATAGGCCTTGAGCTGCGACGTCGCGGCCGGCGCGAGCCGCAGTCCCAGCGTTTCCCAAATCCGCTCGGCATCGTTGATTCGCTTGGGCGCCGGCACCAGCGTCAGGTTCACATTGACCGGCCGCTTGTTCCGTTCGACCGCCACCACGACCTCCTCGCCGGCTTGACGTCCCAACAAGGCCCGCTCCAGGTCCAGCGCGCGGGACACGGGGCTGTCGCCAATCGAGGAAATCACGTCGCCCGGTTGCAGTCCGCATCGGGCGGCCGGGCTGTCGGAGTCGACGCGATTGACGACGCATTGCTTGACATTCGAGGGGCCCGGCTGCTTGGAGATGATTCCGTGCCAGGTGTTGTGCTGCACGCTGAGCAACTCGGCCGCCACCGACATGGCCACGTCGACCGGGATGGCGAAGCCAATGCCCTGGGCCCCGGCCCGCACCGCGACGTTGATGCCGATCATCTCGCCGTCGATATTCAACAGCGGGCCGCCCGAGTTGCCGGGATTGATGCTGGCGTCGGTCTGGATCAGATCCTTATAGTCTTGCGAGTCGCTGACCCGAACCGTGCGATGCAGGGCGCTGACGATGCCGCGGGTGACCGTATGCTCATATCCGTAGGCATTGCCCACGGCCACGACCGACTCGCCGGGCATGAGATCGCTGGAGGTGCCGATATTGATGACCGGCATCTTCCGCGGGACGTTGATCTTGATGATAGCCAGGTCTGTCTTGGGATCGTGGGCGACTCGCGTGCCGACGTATTCCTGGCGATCGGCCAGCGTGACCTCGATCTTCTTGACGCCGTCGACGACGTGATGATTCGTGAGGATGTAGCCCCGTTCGTCGATCACGACGCCCGTGCCCATGCCGTTGACATTTTGCGACTCGCCGCGGCGAAATCCTTCCTCGCCGGGACCGAGCGTCTTCTGACCGTGAATGTTGACGATCGACTCGCGGGCTTGTTGCACCAGCTTGACGGTCGCCGTGCGGCGCAGCTCGGAAGCACGAGCGGCGGCGGACGTCGACAGGGCCAGCGCCCCTCCGACGATCAATCCGCAGCATAGGCCCCTGGAGAGTCGAACAGAGTTGCGAACCATTCGGTGGGACATGGCGGGGGATGCGTGAGGTTGGACGCCGGGCGGCGGACGCCGCCGGGTCGTGGTGCCTGGGCCGCCGATGACGCTTGGGGAGCGCCACTCGTGAGAGTCGTCAGCGGTACGAAAGCTAAGATCGGCCCGACCGTCGAGGGGCATAAGAAACGATCAGCTCAGGCGGAATAGATGGCCCAGATTGACAAGCCCGGAGGCCGCAAGGACGGCGTTGTTTCGCCCAGATTAACCGCCAGGGCCAGAAGGGCTTTTGTTCAAGCGGAAATCGGCCCGTTTTGCCGTATGGCGGGGCTCACGCGGGCGGTGTCGGACGGCCGTCGTCATCGCCGCGAGGCTCTCGGCGAAAGACCAGCATCAGCAGTTGCATGACCAGGAAGACTCCCATGACGATCGCCAGCGCGTAGGGCCACAGACGGACATAAGGCACGCCGACTTGTTCGGCGATGGCCACGGCCCCCATGAGAAACAAGCCCAACAGCAACAGGCCGCAGCCGATCGAGGCCATGGTGCCCTTGAACGTGCTCTCTTCGGTGTACTCCTCGAAGTAAAGCTCGATCGTGCGTCCCTTGCGCAAGCTGCGATCGATCGTTTCGGCCAGTTCCACGCTGCGGGCCGCGTCGACCCAATCGGGCGAGGGCGTCTCGCCGGCCAGCACGCGGGCCAATTCGTCGAGCGACGCCGCGGCCGGACTCCACGGCTCAAACTGTTTGTTCCGCGCGGCTCCGTCAGCCGAAACGGTCAGCGTCCAGGGCTGGGCGTCGTCGAACGATTCGACCACGGCCTTGCCACTGGCGCCCAGCAGAGTGATTTGGGCATGCTCTTCCGTCCGGCTGGGAACCACCGACCACCGCGCCACCACGCCCTCGGGGCCGGACATGTGAACGCCCAGGCTGCCATAGCCCGCGTCGGCGCCGGCGGACATGGCGCCCAGCCGAGTCATGTCGCCGGCCACGCCGCGCATCAGATCGACGTCGCGCGTGAATTGCCGAATGACCCTCGGCTTGTCCGGGTCTTTTACCGTGCGGGCGACGACCAGTTGCTCGATCTTGCCGATGGGGGACGAGGGGCCCTGGCGAACCATCGCGGCCAGTTCCTCGATCGCCGGGTGGCGCGCGCGGGCAGATGCGGGAGCACGATGCTACTGGTCTCGCGACGAATCATGTCTAGCTCGTAATAGACGAGCATCGATTCGGCGACGGGATGGGACACCAGCAGCGGCACTTCCGCCTGGATCAATTTGCGAAGCTGATCGGCTCGGCGGTCGTCATCGGCGCCGCGAGCCACGAACACGGCGTCGACCTGCGAAGAATCCAGCAGCGATTCCCAGGAATCGAACTGTCGCGCGCGAAGCGGAATGGGGGCAGACGCCTGGCGGTCATCGGCTGCCGAGTCGTCCCATTCACAAACGCCGGCCAATTGAAAGCGGGGATTGCCGGTGATCGCCTCGGCGATCGCGAGCGTCGTCGGGTCGAAACCGAGCAGGGCGATGCGGATGGTGGCCGCTGTGGAAGATGAGGCTGGCGAGATCGTCATTCACCCAGTATAGCGATTGGCCCGCGCGGGCGTCATGCTTGTGGGTGAACGACCTTGGTCAGGGCCTCGACGAAGAAATAGTCGCCCCACATCACCGATTCGTCGACGCCCAGATTCCTGGCCACGTGGCAAGAACAATTCCCGCGAAGGGACCGATCCTCGGCACCGGGGTCAAGTCCGGGGAACTCCGTGCGTGCGGTGAGATGGTGAGGTAGAATTATGGATCGCGGTAACTCACGTCGGCGGCCGAACGGCTCTTGAGTATTCGGAGCCGTCATAGTGCCCTGAAGTTGGAGGCTCGCGTTGCAACTCCGCAACCGGTTCACTGCCCGCGCCGGAATGTCATGCTGGTAGCCGCGCAGAATGCGCAACGGCTGAACTACCGACAAATCGATACGGAGCATATCCTTCTTGGCCTTGTCAGCGAAAGCAGCGGCGCGGCGTCATCCGTGCTCAACAAGTTGCGACTCCACCCTGTCAAAGTTGCAATGGAAGTCGATAGACTCGCTGGATGGGGCCCGGGCACAATTGCGGTAACAATGCTTTCCCGTACAAATGGCGCCGAGGCGGTAATCGACCACGCAATCGAGGAGGCGCACGACCTAAATCACGATTATGTTGGAACCGAGCACCTTCTGATGGGGTTGCTGCGGCAAGAACAGGGCGTCGCCGCCCATGTGCTCAAGGGATTTGGACTAACCACCGAGGGCGTGCGGGCGGAAATCCTGCGGGTACTTTCTGCCGACCGTACCCAGGCATTGGCTGAACAAGCAATTAAGTTAGATGTTGACCCATTGATTGAGGCGGAGCGCAAATTCTTCCTGGCCCTTTACCGATCGTCGATTGACTTCTACAAGCCACGAATCGAGAGACGCACTGGGGTCGCCCTCGGAGATATTTCGGCTTGGGATTACTCTTGTTTGCATCAACGCGTATTTACGGAACATGCAGGCCGAGCTAGTTCGTTGCTCGTTGGTTGGCTCAGATCGCTCATTCTACGACGACGCCTACTCCGGTATGCGAAAGACACTGAGACTGCGTACGCCACAGAAGCGTTCAAATGTGCTGCGATGTATTACAGAAGCGCAATTTACGTCTCGTTCCACAGCGGCACACCCCATGATGAAGCGGTCGCGGCAATTACCGTGCATGAGCTATCACATGCGCTTTGGGAGCGGATTGAAGGAGAGCATTTAGACGCAAAGTGGACGGACGCCAAGCTGCACGGTGCTGAAGACAGGGAGAAATATAAGGTGTTCGTCGAGGGCTACGCGACTTATGCCGAACGAGTCTGGTTCGCCGATCTCTATCCAGCGTGTTTGAGACGCGACGGAACGCACCACTTACCGCTACTGCAAGATAGCGTATACCAAAGGGGGTTCCATCGGATTGAAGGTTTGGTACAGCAACACGGCCCGCAGATTCTGCTAGAAATCCCGAAACTATGGCAACGCCTTTGATGGGTGCCCCAGCAATTGCTGCGTCTAACCCCGGGCTTCCTCAGAATCTAATACGATCTGTGAATGGTGATAGCCTTAGTGATCTCGAGGGGGACGGTTGCCGTCGGCGAGGGCGAGATCGTCATTCACCCAGTAGAGCGATTGGCCCGCGCGGGCGTCATGCTTGCGGGTGAACGACCTTGGTCAGGGCCTCGACGAAGAAGTAGTCGCCCCACATCACCGATTCGTCGACGCCCAGATTCTTGGCCGTGTGATAAACGCCGTGCTTGAGAATGCCCTCGGCGCCGGGCGTGTCGATGGCCAGGTACTCGGGCTCGACCAGGGCGTCGAGCATGGCGAGCGCGGTTTGTCGGTAAGCCACGGCGCGCGTGACGTCGGTGGTTTGCCGTTCCAGATCGAGCAGGCCGCTGGCGGCGATGGCCGCGGCCGAGGAATCTTTTTGCGGGCCCCAGGGCAACGGCGCCGAAAGATCGGCCGCGAAATCCCAACAGGGCACGTGGTCCTTGGGCAGGTGGGTGAGCCAGAAATCGGCGTTGCGTTCCGCGACGTCCAGGTGCTCCAGGTCGCCGGTCAAGGCATAGACCTGGCTGAAACCGTACAGCGACCAGGCCAGGCCGCGGGCCCAATTGCTGTCAGCTCGCAGCCCCTGGTGGGTGGATTGGCGCAGGAACTTACCAGTCTCGACGTCGAAAATGCCTTCGTGCGCGGTCGAGCCGTCGGGCCGAACCAGGTAGTCGCGCGTGGTGCGGCAATGCGCCATGGCGATGCGCCGCAACTCGGCATCGTCGGTCTCGCGAGCGGCGTAAAAAATGAGCGGCACGTTCATCATGATGTCGATGAACAACGACTCGGGACCGATGAACGAACACAGGTACTGCCCGGGCTCGCGAAAACGCATGGCCAGCGTCCGGCCGGCCTGAATCAGCACTTGGTGCAGACGCTCGTCGTGAGTGAGTTCGTACCAGGGGCGGTAGGTGTTGAGAAAAATGAAGCCCAGGTCGTGGACGTTGCGATCGTGCTGGCGGTGTTCCAGCAGTTGGCTGTAATGTTCGGCCCGGCCGCGCCAGACGGGATCGCCCGTGCGGCGGAAGAATTGCCACATCATGCCGGCGAAAAAGCCGCCGGTCCAATCGGTCCACAGCTCGCCGGGATGATTCCAGCGGCCGTCGACCGTGTAGATAGGAAAATAATCGGGCGATCGCTCGATGGTGGCGGCGACTTGCCGCTGGGCGAAATCGAGGGCGCGGGCGTATTTTTCGGCGTGGAAGTCGGTCATGGGCGGCGCAGTTCTCTCGTTCGGACACGATAGCGATCGGTGACGGCGGTTCATCGTATCGCTCCGGTGTGGCGCCGAAAAGTGCCGGGCAGCGAGATCGGTCTGGCGGCCCTTTGCGCAATCGACGAACTCGGAGACGGACGGGTATGCTACCGTATTCCCGGCACCGTATCCCCGGCACTTTGCACCGATGCCCGCCATGACCGAGACACCCCAATACCAGCCGCTGTTGCACGTGGTGTTGCACCAGCCCGAGATTCCGCACAACACGGGCAGCGTGGGGCGGACGTGCGTGGCGGCCGGCGCGAAATTGTGGCTGGTGCGTCCCTTGGGTTTTCGGCTGGACGATTATTATCTGCGCCGTGCGGGTCTCGACTACTGGCAATTTCTGGAGTGCGAAGTCGTGGACGACTGGAAGGCGCTTGTCGAGCGATTGCCAGCGCGGCGCCCTTGGTTTTTCACCAAGACAGCCGAGCGGAGCTATGCCGACGTGACGTTTGCCCAGGATGACGTGCTGGTATTCGGCAGCGAATCGCAGGGGCTGCCGCCGTCGCTATTGGAGCAAAACGCCGAGCGACTGTTGCGGATTCCGATCCGCCCGCAAGCGCGGAGCCTGAATTTGTCCAACGCCGTGGGCATCGTGGTTTTCGAGGCGCTGCGACAATTTGGGGGACAGATTACGAAGGAGGATGGCCACGGAGATCACGGAGGACACTGAGGGGGGAATGTTACAAAATCTCTGTGTTCTCCGTGCCCTCTGTGGCCCACTCTTCGCATTTTTTTGGAAGTTCGGCGGAGTATCATCCTCGCGAAGTCGAATTACTTCGCCGCTGCTTTGTCGGCCGTGAAGTCGCCGGCGTCGACGACGACCAGGCGCTTGGGGTCGATGTGCTTTTTGAGCGCGGCGAGCACGGCGGCCGGCGTGACTCCGTCGATATGTTTTTCGAGATCGGCGTAGTAGGCCATCGTGCGATCGACGAACAGGCACTCGGCCAGAGTTTTGGCCAGGGTCGAGTCGCTCGTGCGGCTCACCTGCTGTTGTTGAAGATAGCCCTGCTTGGCTTGCTGCAATTCGGCCGGCGTGACTTCTTCCTTGAGCATGCGGTCCAATTCCTCGCTGATGGCCTTGTTCACTTTTTCGATGTTCTTGGGATTGCAGATCGCATTCAATGTCAGGCTGCTGCGCGGGTCGAGCGCATCGCTCGACAGGTAGGATCCCACGCCATAGGAAAGACCTTCCTTCTGTCGCACTCGATCTCCCAGGCGAGACGAGAGCGAACCGCCGCCGAGGATGAAATTGCCCATCACGATCGCCGGATAGTCGGGATCGGTATCCTTCATGGGAAACACCAGCCCAGCGACGTAGACCGCGTTGGCCTTGTCGGGGGTGAGGATGGTTTGGCGGCCGCCGGTGACGTCCGGAAAGGCTTTCTTGGGAATTCGGGCATAGGACTGCCCGGCCGACCAACCCTCGAACGTATCGCGGAGGATCTTGAGGTTCTCGGCCGGGTCGAAGTCGCCGACAACCGCCACCTCGCCGGCCTGTGAACCGAGGAACTGCGTATACAAAGTCTTGATCCGCTCCAGGGTCAGCGAATTGAAGCGTTCGATTTCCTCGTCCAACGTGGGGACGTAGCGGACGTCCCCCTTGGGAAACGGCGACACGGTTCGCCGCACGCGGGTAATCGCCAAAGACGCCGGATCGGTCAGCGACTCCTCGAGGTTCGAAAGTTGTTGCCGCCGCAAGACCTCGAACTCCTCGGCCGGCAAAGTCGGCTCGCGAAGAATCTGCTTGAGCAATCCGAGCACCGCCGGCAGGCTGCCACGTTTGGCCTGTAAGACAAACACGGCCCGACCGGTGTCAGTCTCCGGCGAGCGCAGGGCCACGATCGTGGCGCGGTGTTTGTCCAATTCGTCTTGGATTTGCTGTCGCGAGAGGTTCTTGGTCCCGCGCAGCATAAGCGAGGGCAACAAGTCAGCCGCGGCCTCGTAGCCCTTGAGCGAGTCGGGCGTGCCATAACGGAGCACCACGCGGGCACTGACGGTTTCGCCGCGGGTCTTCTTGGGCAGCAGCACCGCCTTGATGCCGCCGGCCAGCGTGCTGCGCTGGCTGCGCGCGTCGATATTGGCGGGCGACACGTCGAACGCCTCGCCCCCTTCCAACTCGACGCGTCCCTTATAGCCGTCGAGCAGTTTCGCCAGGTCGGGGGTGGAGGGGATTTCGGTCTTTTGCGATTTTTCGGTGGGGATGAACATACCCAGCGTGCGATTTTCGCGTCGCAGGTACTTCTTGGCGGCCTCCTGCACCTGCTGGGGAGTGACCTTTTCGATGCGATCGCGATGCAGGAAATAGAGCCGCCAGTCGCCTTGCGAGGCCCAATCGCTCAACTGCACGGCGATGTGGCTGGTGTTGGATGCGGCCAGTTCGCGCTGCTTGAGAAGTTGTTGACGAGCGCGTTCGACGTCAGCCTCGGCGATCGGCGCATCGCCGGACTTTTCCGTGATCTCCAGCAGAATATCCTTGGCGGCGTCGAGCGAATCGCCCTTGCGCACTTCGGCGTCGACCTCGAAGACGCCCGGATCGTACCAGTTGGTGGCGCTGGCGCCGACGTTGGTGGCCTTCTTGGTTTCGACCAGCGCTTTGTACAAACGCCCAGAGGGGGGAGCGGCCAGAATCCTGGCCAGGATATCGAGCGCGGCCGCGTCCTCGTGACCGCCCGAGGGAATGTGATAGGCGGCAGCCACCAAGGCCACGTCGCCCACGCGCCGCAGCGTGACCGATCGCTCGCCATCTTGCGGCGGCTCCTCGGTGTACGTGCGATCGAGCTTGCGGTCGGGCTTGGGCAGCTTGCCAAAATACTTGTCGGCGAGTTCAAGCGCCTTGGCCGGATCGAACTTTCCGGCGATGACCAGCAGACAATTGTCCGGTTGGTAGTACTTCTTGTAGAAGGCTTGCAAATTCTTGATCGGCACGCGCTCAATGTCGGTGCGATTGCCGATCGTCGACTTGCCGTAGTTGTGCCAGTTGTAAGCCGCGGACATCATCCGCTCGTTGAGCAGGTTCGACGGGGAGTTTTCGCCCTGCTCGAACTCGCTGCGCACGACCGTCATTTCCGAGAGCAGATCCTCCTGCTTGACGAAACTGTTGACCAGCCGATCGGCCTCCAGATCGAGCGCGAAGTTGAGATTGTCCTCGGTCGCGGGCAGGGTCTCGTAGTAGTTGGTGCGGTCCACCCAGGTGCTGCCGTTGAATTGAGCGCCGCGCTCTTGCAGGGCCTTCGGAATCAGGGGATGCAGCGGAGTGCCCTTGAACACCATGTGCTCGAGCAGATGCGCCATGCCTGTCTCGCCGTATCCCTCGTGACGGGAGCCGACCATGACGGTCAAGTTCACCGTGACCGTCGGTTTCGACGGATCGGGATAGAGCAGAATTCGCAGGCCGTTGTCGAGCTTGTACTCGCTGATGCCTTCGACCGACTGGACCTTCTCGGTCGCGGCGTTTGCTTTCTCGGCGACCGAGAAAATTCCGCCAATTGCCGAGGCGATCATCAAAGTCGGAACAATCAGACCGGTGATGCGAGTGCAAGCCATGATGGTTTCCTTACGTAGGGGTGCCAGGGCCAGTTCGTGCCCGTCCTGGACTGGTCGCTAACGATTCGTCCGATTATACGCCCGCTGCCCGGGCTGGAAACCCGAGTCTGGGCGGGGAAATGTCCTAGGCCGCGAAGCCGATCGCGCGGCTGCAATCAAAAGTTGGCAAGACAAAGGTAGCTCATGCGACGATTCCGGGGCCGATGCATGCACGCTCGGCGGACGCAGATTTTTGGTCCGGTCCGAGCTAACACGAACCGCGCGAAACGGATTGCCGCGCCAAGTTATTCCGGATTCTTTGTCGCAGGATTTTCAGCCGCGAGACCTGGTTCGCCGGGACTGGCGTTGCTCGATTCGCCGTCGACCGATCGGCCGTCCTTCGATTCCGGGTTTCCGTTGGCGGGCAGCAGGGGACCCGCTTCAATTGCTGGCGGGCTCGCTTCGGCGTTCGGTTCGCGGCCAAACAGCTCGGTCCGCACGCGTTCCTGCTCGCGATCGATCTGTTCGGGCGTGGCGCCTAATTCACGGAGCACGGCGACGGTAAAACCGAGCGCGACTTCCCCCTCGCCGGAAAACACTTCGTCGGCGCCGGCCGCCAGGAAACTTTGTTGCTCGCTCACATACACGGCCCGCGCGAGCACGTGCACGTCTGGATTGATCTCGCGGGCCAGGCGAATGATCTCTTCGCTGCCGGCGAGCGCCGATGAGCTAAGAATGAAGGTGTCGGCCCGCGCCAGACCGGCGCCTTTGAGCGTTTCGCGCGTGCGAGGCATCGCCATAGACCGCGTCAACGCCGCGACCGCGCAAACCCTGGATGACCTTGAGGTTTAAATCGACGATCGTCGGTTCGACGTCGTTCTCTCGCAACAACCGCGCGACCGTGCGGCCGACCGGACCGTACCCCACGACGACCGCCCGATGCCGCGACAATCGTTCCTCGTCGCGCTCGGTCGCGGCCTGCGAAGCCCCTCGGCCCCGGCGGCCGAACCAGCGAGCCAAGCCTGGGCGACGCGCCAGCCAGTTGGCCACGGGGTCGACCGTGCGGTACAAGAGCGGATTGATCGAGATCGAAACAATGGCAGCCGCGATCAACGTGTCGTTCGCGATTGCTGGCAACACGCCGAGCTGCCTGCCCAGCGAAGCCAGGATGAAGGAGAATTCCCCGATTTGGGCCAGCGCCACGGCAACGCCGACCGCGACCTGGGCCGGATAACCCAAGAGCACGACAATTGCCAAAGCAGCAAGCGGTTTGCCGACGAGGATGATGGCCAAGGTAGCGGCGAGCAGGCCTGGCGCGTTCAAAACGCTCGACGGATCGAACAGCAAGCCCACGGAAACGAAAAACAACACCGCAAAGGCATCGCGCATGGGCAACGCTTCCGAAGCCGCGCGGAGGCTGAACTCCGAACGCCCCACGACCATTCCCGCCAGAAACGCGCCGAGCGCCATCGAAACCCCAAACACCTTGGCCGATCCCACCGACAGCCCGAGGGCAACCACCAGCACGGTCAGCGTGAACAGTTCGCGGGAACGCGTCAAAGCCACGCGGGATAGCAGCCAGGGAATAACGCGTCCGCCGATTACAAAGGCGAAGGCGACCAAAGTAGCCACCTTGACGACCGCAATCCCCAGCACCATCGGCAGTTGTTCGCCCGACGAGTCTTGGCCGAACAGGGCTGGGAGCACCACCAACACGACCACCGTCAGCAGATCCTCAACCACCAGCCAACCCACGGCGATGTGTCCGGCGGGGGTGTGCAAGTCGCGGTTGTCGGCCAGCACGCGAATCAGGACGACGGTACTGGCAACGGAGATGGCCAATCCGAAGACCACGCCGGACGACCAATCCCAGCCGAAGGCCCGGGCCACGAGCGCGCCAGGATCGTCGCCACGAGGCTTTGAGTCAGCGCGCCTGGAATGGCGACGCGTCGCACGGCCAACAGTTCTTCGATATGAAACTGCAGCCCAACGCCGAACATCAGCAGGATGACGCCGACCTCGGCCAGTTGTTCGGCCAAGGACTGGTCGGCGACAAAACCGGGGGTGTGCGGGCCGACGACGATCCCCGCCAGCAGATAGCCCACGATGGGAGACAGGCCCATCAGGTGGGTCAGATATCCAAAGACCAGGGCGACGGTCAATCCGCCGGTCAGGGTCAAGATGAGATCGAGTTCGTGCATGAGGTTTTCGAGAGGTTGCGGCAAGTAGGCGTTCGCTCGAACCCTGCCGCCTCATGCGCCAAAAATGCGAATTACGCGGAGTCGAGCAATTTCAAATTCGGCGCGATTTCAGCGATCTGCGCCGCCATAAACCGCTGCACGCCCGCCGTGGTCTTGATCTCCAGCGCCCGCCGGAGCGTCTTTTCTGCCCGTTTCCGAGTCAGGTGCTTGGCCAGATCCTTGATCATGGGAATAAACGCGGGGCTCATGCTGAAGCTGCGCAGCCCCATGCCGAACAGCAGCACGAACGCCCGCGGCGCACCGGCCATCTCACCGCACAGCGTAACCGGAGTTTCCGCCGCGTTGCAAGCCGCGATAATATTGGTCAACACGCGCAACACCGGCGGACTCAGCGGCTGGCAGAGATGACTGACCTTGGGATTGTCTCGATCGGCCGCCATCAGATACTGCACCAGATCGTTCGATCCGATCGAGACGAAGTCGACCTCTTCCAGCAGCGAGTCGATCGATATGGCGGCGGCCGGCACTTCGAGCATGAAACCGATCCGCACCGGGCCATAGGGTTTGCCCTCGGCCGCTAGCTGCTTGCGCGCCTTGCGCACCATCGTCCGCACGCGGCGGATCTCCTCCAGCGTGGTGATCATGGGAAACATCATGCGAATCCGTTTTTGGCAGCCTTTCGCCTTGACTGCCGCCCGCAGGATGGCACGAATCTGCGTGGCAAAAAACTCGGGATGCTCGAACGAAAGCCGAATCGAGCGCCAACCCAGAAACGGATTCGCCTCGCGCGCGTGCCCCAGATACGGAATGGTCTTGTCGCCGCCCAAGTCCAGCGTGCGAATCGTGACCTGGTGGTTCGGGCTGGCGCGCGATGATCTCGCGATAGGCCTGCGAGTTGCTCTTCCTCGTCCGGCACGTCGGGATGCGTCAGAAAGAGATACTCGGTGCGAAACAGGCCGACGCCCGAGGCGCCCATGGCCACGGCGGCCTGCGCGTCGGACAGGCTGTTGATGTTGGCCAGCAGTTCGATCGTATCGACCGTCGGCCGTGACGGCGGGCTGATCGCGGTTTTCGGCCAGCGTATCCTTCAGATCGAAGAATTCTCGCTGCAGCTTCAGATAGGCGCTGGCGGTCTCGGTGTCGGGATTGACCAGCACGTGGCCTTCGCGACCGTCGACGACGACCATGTCGCCGGTCTTCACGTGCCGCAGAATTCCCTTGACGCCGGAAACGGCCGGAATGCCGCGGCTGCGGGCCAGGATCGCGGCATGGCTGGTTCGTCCGCCTGTTTCGGTCACGATGCCGGCCACTTCGCGATTGCCGAGCGTCACGACCTGCGACGGGAGCAACTCGTTGGCGACCAGGATCAAGGGCCCGGGCAAGAACGTCGAGCTGCGGCTGGAGCACGTCGGTCAAATGACCGCTCAACCGAATCACCACGTCGCGCACGTCGGCCAGCCGCTCCTTGATATAGTCGTCGCGCGTGCTGGCGAACAGCGACGTGTATTCCTCGAGCAGGCGGTGGAGTGCGCCCTGCGCGCTCTGTCCCTCCTCGACGATCCAGGTGCGAATCTTGGCGGTGAAAGCCGGATCGTGCAGGATCGACTCGTGAGTGCGAAAGATGGCCGCCTCGTCCCGGCCGACCTGGCTGGCGACTTTTTGATAGAGGGCGTGCAGATCGGCGGCGGTTTTTTCACGCGCCTCGTCGTATCGAGCCAGCTCGGCCAGGGCCTCGTCCTTCTCGAGCCGCCGCGTGTCGGGATTGACGTAGATCTCGTGGATGCAATAAGCCGTACCAACGGCCACACCAGGCGAAACGCCAATCCCCTTTCGCATGTTCCAAATCGTAGCAATGCGGCGTCAAAGAAACAATAAACCGAGCGACTCGCGGCTCGGCGAGGCGCGGCAGCTCCACCAGGGGCCAAACCGGGCGAGATGCATCGGCGTTTGTCGGTTGTGGCCCCCTAGACCGCCCGATATACTACACCGTTTCCATGATTTCGCTCTCCGATCCCGCGTTGTCCCCGCGCCCATGCATTTTACGTTTGTCGATCGCGTGCTCCATCTGCAGCCGGGCGTGAGCATCACGACCCTCAAGTGCCTGTCGCTGGGCGAGGAGTATTTGGCCGACCACTTTCCGCGTTTTCCGGTGATGCCCGGCGTGCTGATGGTGCAGGCGATGACCGAAGCCGCCGCGATATTGATTAGCGCGACCGAGGATTTCGCGCACAGCATCGTGACGCTCAAGGAAGCTCGCAACGTCCGCTTCGCCGATTTCGTCGAGCCCGGCAGCGTGCTCACCGTGACAGCCGAAATCTTGTCGATGGAATCCCGCGACGTACAACTGAAAACACAAGCCACGATGGCCGGCCGCGTGGCGACTAGCGGACGCCTGGTGCTGGAGCGATACAATCTGGCCGAGACGCGTCCGGACCTGGCCGCACGACCGACGCTTATTTGAAGGAACACCTGCGAAATCGTTTGTCACTCGTGTACCGCGCGGAGGCTAGCGGTTCGGCTGCGACCGAACCGTCAAGCCGCCCCGACCGAGTCCAGCCGGGGCAAGGCTTGATCGATGCGTTTACAAGGAAAAACAGCGCTCATCACCGGCGGCAGTCGCGGCATAGGCCGCGCCTGCGTCGAGCGCCTCGCGGCCGAGGGAGCACGCGTGGCTTTTCTCTATCATCAGAATCAGCAGGCCGCCGATGACCTGGCCGCTGAACTGAAAGCCAAGGGATACGACGTTCGCGCCATCCAGGCCGACGTCGCCGACGGCGAGCTGGCCGAGAAGATCGTCGGCGATTTGCTTGCCGCCTGGGAGCAGCTCGACATCCTGGTCAATTCCGCCGGCGTGATTCGCGACGGACTGTTTGCCACGATGAGCCCGGATCAGTGGCACAGTGTCATCGATACCAACCTGAGCGGCACCTACAACTATTGTCGTGCCGTCGCCCAGCCCATGCTTTCGCAGCCGCAAGGGCAGCATCGTCAATATTTCCAGCGTGGCCGCCGAGTTCGGTTCGCGCGGGCAGGTCAACTACGCCGCCAGCAAAGGGGGCATCGACGGCCTGACCCGCTGCCTGGCCAAGGAGCTGGCCAGCCGCAAGGTACGGGTCAATGGCGTCGCGCCTGGCATGATCGAAACCGACATGAGCGCAGGCGGTTCGCGACATCTGGCCGGCGACCGCATCAAAGAGGCCATTCCCCTGCGCCGCGTCGGCCAGCCGCAGGAGATTGCCAGCGTTGTCGCCTTCCTGGCCAGCGACGATGCCAGCTATATTACCGGACAAGTGCTGCGCGTCGACGGAGGCCTGAGCCTGGGCGGCGCCTGACGGATTCGAACCCATATCGCGTGCGGCGCAGTCCGCATTCGAAACGAGCCGAGTATTTACGAGGGAGTTGAGCGATGTCGACGAAAGAGGAGGTGTTTTCGAAGGTTCAGACGGCGCTGGTGGATGCGTTGGGTGTGGACGAGGAGGAGGTCACGCCGCAGGCGCGGTTGGTGGGAGATTTGGGCGCCGAGAGTCGATCGACTTTCTGGATATTGTGTTTCGCCTGGAGAAGGCGTTCGACATCAAGATTCCGCGCGGGGAGCTGTTTCCCGAGGACATTCTGACCAATGCCGAGTACGTGCAGAACGGCCGGGTGACGCCGGAGGGCCTGGTGCAGCTCAAGGCCCGCATGCCGTTTGCCGATCTGACGAACTTCTCGGCCAACCCGGCCGTGCAAGATTTTGGCAACCTGCTGACCGTGCAGGACATGTGCCGCTACGTGCGAGAGCAAAGTCGGCGTGGCGTAAGTAGCGGAAGGCTGAAGACGGAAGGATGAAGGATGAGTAACACGAACTGACCTCTATCCGCAACCTTCCCCCCTTCGTTCCCAACCCCCAACCTCCAGTCCCCAACCCCTACTTCCTCCATGCGTTGGTTCTGGATCGATCGTTTTCACGGAGTTCGAAAGCGGCCGGCACGCCGCGGCGGTGAAGAACGTCTCGCTGGCCGAAGAGCACCTGCACGATCATTTTCCCGGCGCGCCGGTGATGCCCAACTCCCTGATCATCGAGGGGCTGGCGCAGACCGGCGGCTTGCTGGTGGCCGAGCACGGCGGTTTTAACGAGCGGGTCGTGCTGGCCAAGGTGGCCAAGGCCCGGTTCCATTTTCCGGCCGTGCCCGGGGACACGCTCGTGTATCGGGCCACGATCGACGACATTCACAAGGACGGCGCGATCGTCAGCGGCACCAGCCACGTCGGCGAGCGGTTGCAAGCCGAGAGTGCAACTGTTCTTTGCGCATCTCGACGAAGCCACGGCCGGCAAGTCGCTGTTCGATCCGGCCAGCCTGCTGGCCATGCTCAAGCTGCTGGGCGTGTTCGACGTCGGCCGCGACGCCAAGGGTAATCCGCTCACCGTCCCGCCTGCTTGCGCTCCTCGCCACCAACCGCCTAACAGCGCAACCCATGATCGACCGGCACATGCGTCGACGCGTGGTCATCACCGGCGTGGGCTGCATCACGCCCATGGGCACCGAAGTCGAAACGGTCTGGGAAGGACTCAAGCAGGGCGCCTCGGGCGTGGGCTACACCTCGATCTTCGACGCCAGCCGCTTCCCGACCAAGATCTCGGCCGAAGTGCGCGACTGGGACGTCGAGCGAAGTGGGCGAAGACCCCGAGGTCTGGAAGCTGCGCGGCCGGCACACCAAGTTCGCCGCCGGAGCGGCCAAAAAAGCCGTCCGCGACTCGGGCATTTTGGATGCCCAGCTCGATCCGACCCGGTTGGGCGTGTACCTGGGCAGCGGCGAAGGCCAGCAGGATTTTCAGTGCTTCGCGCGGATGATGGCCAGGCGCTTGCCGGCGGCGAGCGTTCGATCTGGCGCCGTTCACCAAGGCCGGCCTGGAGTGGCTGCATCCGACGATCGAACTGGAACAAGAGCCCAACATGCCGGCCGGTCACCTGGCGGCGCATGTTCGACGCGCAAGGTCCGAATGCCAATTGCCTGACGGCTTGCGCTGCCAGCAGCCAGGCGATCGGCGAAGCGGTCGAGATCATCCGCCGCGGCGACGCCGACGTCATGCTCTCCGGCGGCACGCACAGCATGATCCATCCGTTCGGCGTCACGGGTTTTAATCTGCTCACGGCCCTGTCGACCAACAACGAACATCCCCAGCAGGCCTCGCGGCCGTTCGATCGCGATCGCGACGGTTTCGTGCTGGGCGAAGGGGCCGCCATGGTCGTGCTCGAGGAGCTGGAGCATGCCCGCCGGCGCGGCGCGCAGATCTACGGCGAGGTGACGGGCTATGGCTCGACGGCCGACGCCTATCGCATCACCGACACGCATCCCGAGGGCCGCGGCGCCACGCGCTGCATTCAGCTGGCCTTGGAAGACGCGGGTCTGAACGCCACGGACATCCACTACATCAACGCCCACGGCACCAGCACCAGCGTCAACGACAAGGTGGAGACGCTGGCCATCAAGAAGGCGTTGGGCGAGCAGGCCTACAAGATCCCGGTCTCCAGCACCAAGAGCATGATGGGCCACCTGATCGCCGCGGCCGGCGCCACCGAGTTGATCGTGTGCTGCTGGCGATTCGCGACGGCGTGCTGCCGCCCACGATCAACTACCACACCCCCGACCCCGAGTGCGATCTGGACTACATCCCCAACCAGGCCCGAGCGGCCCCCTGCGACCACGCCCTGACCAACAGCTTCGGCTTCGGCGGACAAAACATCTCCCTCATCGTCAGCCGGGTCTGACGAGGGTGAGCTGCTTCGTCGAGTTCAGGCGATGATCTCGTATCCCTTGCGCTGGGCACGCGACTGCCAGGATTGGGCTTCGGAATCGCCGACGATCTGTTCGGCCACCGGATCCCAGTTGAGCTTGCGTCCCAGCCGAATCGCGATGTTCGCCAGGTGGCAAGTGGTGATCGAACGGTGATGCGAGAATACGTCGGAAATCGGCAGCTTGCGTGACTGGACGCATTGAAAGAAGTTGGCCATGTGACTGGTCGGCTTGCCGCCGTACAGCTTTTCGACGGCGCCTTCCGGCAGGGGATGGTCCTTCAGTTCGTCGACGGGTCCGCCGGTAAGCGATCCGCGGCTGACAAAGAACGTGCCCTTGTCGCCCTCGAACGTGATGCCGTTCTCGGTATCGTGGCGAATGATCAGGTCCGTGCCGTCTTTGTACTTGCACGTCACGTGAAATTCGGTGGCCGTGTTGTAACCGTTGGGGATGTTCGGATGCTTGGCCGTGCCCTCGACCGAAATCGGTCCGGTCGCGTCGGCGCCGATCGCCCAGGTGGCGATGTCGACGTGGTGGGCGCCCCAGTCGGTCATCTTGCCGCCCGAGTATTCATACCACCAGCGGAACTCGTAGTGGCAGCGATTCTTCGTATAGTCGACCATGGGAGCCTGGCCGAGCCACATCTCCCAGTTCAGTTCCGGCGGCACCGGCATGGGCTCGAAGGGGCCGCCGGTGGGCGCTTCGCCGATGGCACACGTGGCTTTTTGAACCTTGCCAATGCGACCGTCGCGGATCATCGCGATGGCGGTCAAAAAGCGACGGCTCATTTCAGTGCGCTGCTGCGTGCCGACTTGAAACACACGACCAGTATCCTTGGCGACCTTGCAAATCAACTTGCCCTCGTCGATCGTCAACGTCAGCGGCTTTTCGCAATACACATCCTTGCCGGCTTTCATGGCGTCGATCGCGATCTTCGTGTGCCAATGATCGGGCGTGACGATCGTCACGACTTCAATGTCCTTGCGGTCCAGCAGCTTGCGATAGTCCTCGTAGATGTCCGCCTTGCCGCCGGACAATTCCTTGCCCGTTTCGGCATGCGTTCGATCGACGTCCGCGACGGCGACGATGTCGCCATGCGGCAGCACGCCCTTGAACAGTCCCTTCCAACGGTCGCCAGTGCCGATGCAGCCGACCAAGGGCCGGTCATTCTTCGACTGGTTGTCGGCGGCCAAGGCCCGCTCTGCAGAAAACCAATAGGGCGCCGCCAGGCCGGCGGCGGCGGTGGCGGACGTATGGAGGAATTGACGCCGAGACTGGGAATTGCGGCTCATGGAACGGGCACCCCTTGGAGAGATAAGACGGCAGGATGGTTGTCGTGGCAGGCATCGCCGGTGTGCTTCAAGTTTACTCGGCCAGCGGTCGGGATGCAAAAGGCCTTTCCGGCGCAATCAAACCTGCGGTTCGCCAAGTCGGCACACGCGAACTGCCCAAGGAACAAGGATCGTCCAGTTGCATTGCACCGTCTCCGGAATCCTACGTGCCGAACTATTTCTTCGGTTGCCAAATAAGCGTGTCGTCGATGCTTTCGATGGTCGGCCGGCCGGCTAGCGCCATGTCGAGGTCCAATTCGTCGCGAAGTAGTTCCAGAACATGCTCGACGCCGGCTTGTCCGGCCACGGCAAGTCCCCACAAATAGGGACGGCCGATCAAGACTGCCCGCGCGCCGAGCGCCAGCGCCTTGAGAATATCGACCCCGCGCCGGATGCCGCCATCGACCAAGATCTCGACCCGATCGCCCACGGCCTCGGCAATTTCAACCAACGACTCGCTGGTGGTCATCGTACCGTCCAACTGACGTCCGCCGTGGTTGGAAACAACGATGGCGGCGGCCCCATGGTCGGCCGCGCGGCGAGCATCTTCGGCGGTGAGGATGCCCTTGATCACGAGCGGCAAGTTCGACAGGCCGCGCAGCCACGCGACGGCTTCCCAGGTGAGAGCCGGGTCCCAGATGTCGGAAATATATTGCACGAGCGCCGATCCTTCGTCGCGCTGCGCCATCCGATCCAGGCCGACGCGTTCCAGGTTTTTCCAGGTCATGCCGGGCGGCAAGCCAAAGCGGTTTCGCGTATCGCGCTCTCGCCTTCCAACAAGGGGCGCGTCGACCGTCAAGCAGAGCGCCAAGTAACCGGCCTCGACGGCCCGCTGGACAAGACCCTGGGTAACGTCGCGATCGCGATAACAGTAGAGTTGAAACCAGCGTGCTCCGCCGGGCGCGGCTTGGGCCACTTCCTCCAGGCTATAGGTGCCCGCGGTACTGACCACTTGGATGATGCCGGCGGCCTCCGCCGCGCGAGCGACCGCCAATTCGCCGTCGGGGTGTGCCAGGGCATTGAAGGCGCAGGGCGCAGTCAGCAC
Source organism: uncultured Planctomycetaceae bacterium (assembly GCA_963791755.1). Classification (GTDB taxonomy): domain Bacteria; phylum Planctomycetota; class Planctomycetia; order Pirellulales; family PALSA-1355; genus PALSA-1355. The sequence goes on along the minus strand of CAWBTK010000007.1, from coordinate 1,332,410 downwards.
CGGAAGCGAAACCGCCTGACCCAGCACCTTGGTCGCCAAGCGACGCGTTCCCACGTCGACCAAAACGCGTGGCCGCAAACGAAGTCGCTGCCAACCCAAGCGATTTTCGCGCACGGTCAGCTCATCGCCCGCGCCGCCAAAGTAATAGTCAAAGACCATCGGCGGCAATCGCTCGTGCGCGAGGTTTTCGTAATCATCGAGATTAATCGGGTTCATCGAACGCATCCCGCCAGGGCAAGTGAAACGTCAACGACGACTTTCAGCGAGCAGGCCGGTGGGTAGGCTAGCAGAATGACGGTCATCCAAAAAGGCGCCACCGGCGCCGGCCCCGAAACGTCGTTCGATGGGCGACAGCCCGAGACAAATTGGTTAAGATGGCCCCCGGCCCGGGCAAGTTCGGGCGAGGCGTTCTCCAGAAGCCGTACGTTGCGGAAACTATCCATGCCACGAGAGGACCGAACGATGATTCGATACGCTTTGAGTTTTTGCAGCCTATTTTCGGCGCTCATCCTAGTCGCCCACGCTGAGGCGGCCGACGATCACGGTCACAAGCACGAGCCGGTCGCGATCAAGGAAGCCGTTTGCGTTTTGATGCCGATGAAGGACAGCGGCGTGCACGGCACGATCCTGCTGAAGCAGGAAAAAGGCTACGCGCAAGTGACCGGCGAAATCACGGGTTTGAAGCCGGGTAAGCATGGCTTCCACATTCACATGTTTGGCGACCTGCGAGCGCCCGATGGGATTTCGGCCGGCGGCCACTATAACCCCCACGGGCACCCGCACGGCGGCGTGGAATCGAAGGAGCGCCACGAGGGAGACCTTGGCAACATCGAAGCCAATGCCCAGGGCGTCGCCAAATTCGACATCAAGGCGGATCACGTTATTCTAAACGACGTCGTTGGACGGGCGATCGTGGTTCATGGCGACGCGGACGATCTGAAATCTCAACCGGCCGGCAACGCGGGCCCGCGAATTGCCGTCGGCGTCATCGGCATGGCCGAAGTGAAGGCGCCGGCCGCCGCGACGAAAAAGAAATAGCCGTCGTCCGCGAGTTGCGGAGGACTTTGCGACATTCGATAAAACTCCGGACCTGTCGACCCAGCGTGTCGATGGTCTGGAGTTTTTTTTGTGCGGCGGACGTGGCGAGAGAACGTCGCTCAGCCAATCGCCGCCATCAGTAACTCGAACAGCCGGTCGACTTCGCGACGCGTGGGGTCGTCGAGCTCGTAGCCAACGGGTCCGCGCACGATCGTATTGCGAAAGACGCCTTGCTTGACCAACAGGTATTTCTCGATGGCGAGAAACGCATCGAGACTATGCTGCAACGAGACGAGCGCCGCCAGCGGAAGCCAAACGCGATAGGCGCCCGCCTCGTCGCCGCTCGTCAGGCATCGCCACAGGGCCACGATGGCGTCGATCAGATCGGCGCCGGGCATCGTACCCACGATCCCGCGCCGAAAGCTGTCGACCAGGGCGATGCCGCCGGTCCCCTCGAAAACGCGAGCCTGGCCGCCGGTGGCCGCGTGCAATTCCGACAGCCGGGGTCCGATCGGAACGGCCTCGGGCTTGAAGAATACTTGGGGACCGAACTCTTCCAGCAGTCGAGCTTGCAGCGATATGGACATCGGGCGGCCGACGTAGCCGCTGGCATCCTGCACGACGACGGGAATTTCAATCGGCGCAAGATTCGCCGGTAGTAGTCGAGCAGTTGGTCGTCGCCGAGCGCCACGGCAATCGGGGGCACGGCCATCACGGCATCGGCCCCCGCCGACTCGGCATGTCGGGCATAGTCTTCGGCAGTGTGGCTGCTTTCGGCACCCACGCTGATCACGACCACGCCGCGCGGATGCCCCAAACGACAGGCGTGTTCGGCCAGTTGCTTGCGCTCCGGACCCGAGAGCCGCAAGACTTCCGAAACCATGGCCATCACGATGCCATCGGCGCCGCGCTCGAACAGCCACTCGATTTCTTTTTCCAGCGTGTCGAAGTCGATCGATTCGTCGGCGTGGTACGGCGTTTGAAAAACGCTTAATACGCCGGCCAGCGTCGACGACGACTTGGTATTCGTGGACTGACTATGCATTAATGCCATGCCCGGCCGCGATATGAATTTTGGGTGCCATGCTCACGCCGCGTGAGCATGCTTGCGTGAGCGCTAATATGGCACCCGCTATTTAAGCATAGTCACTCCACTAGTTACAGCCACGGGGCGATCTTCCGGCGCGACAAGTTCCAACCATGCGACACGGCACCACTACAACGCATGCCGCGCCGGCTGGCAAGTCTCTTGTCGGATTTTTCCCGAGCCCGACTCGCGTCCGGGCGTCGTTGGACTCCGCTGGCCCGATACGGACGGCGACGCGTTTAGCGCGCCGTCCGTACTTGCTCCTTCGAACGGGCCCTACGCCGCGCGGCGCTTGTCCGGCCGGACGGCCTTGGGAACGTTGCGCATTTCGGCCATCACGCGCACGACCACGGCCTCGGTCGCCTGGCTGATGATGTCGGTCTGCGTCGCGGGGTCCAGCGTAATGCGGCCGTTGTGCACCGCCGCCAACTCGCGGTGGACAATGTCGAGCGCCCGCGAGCGGACGTATCCGCGGGCTTCGGAAACACGCATGGTGCCGGCCCGCCGCCGGACCCGATCGAGAACGGCCGCGTGGCTGCGGCTTGCGACTTCGTCGGCTGTTTGTGCCACGAGGCGCGCCTGACGACGCTGGCTGAAGAAACTCCAAATGCCCATAGCGACTCCTTTTGCCTGGCTCCGAATCCATTCGGTTGAGCGATTGAGTGCCGCGTGATCTTGTCGAGGCGGCTGCCATCATGTAATTACTAGCGGCACTGAAAGAGGATCGAGCCGCGAGGCCGAAAGTCTTCAATGAGAGCGTGAGCGCTGGGGCTTCTCTGCGCGAACCGCCCAGATCGCCAAGCCCCCTGTGGCCTTGACCTAAATCCAATGATTCTTTACTTTACGCACACGATTCAGGCGCCGTAGCCAAGTGGCTAAGGCAGCGGATTGCAAATCCGCCATCGTGGGTTCGACTCCCACCGGCGCCTCTCTTCGCTTCCCGTCGCATCGGGTCGCATAAGCTCGCGTGACGGCTCTACTTGCGCCTCGGCCGATGTATGCTCGCAAGGCATCTTCGCAGGAGCACGCTAATGCACGGACGCAATCATGCCGCTACTCTCTTGGTGGCAACCGCCATGTCTCTCGTTTCATCCGCAGAGTGCCTTGGAGCGAGCTATACGATCACCGATTTAGGAACGCTTGGCGGCTCGGATACCATTGGCTTCGCGATCAATGCCAGCGGGCAGGTAACGGGACGATCGTCTGTCGATGCCTCCCAGCATGCCTTTCTCTACGATGGGACGATGCATGACCTGGGAACGCTGGGGGGAGACTATAGCCAGGGTTCGGGCGTCGCGAGCGGTGGGCTCGTGACGGGCTTCTCGTTGACCGCGGCAGGCGAAGTTCATGCGTTTCTCTTTGACGGCGCGATGCATGACCTGGGAACGTTTGGTGGCCAGCAAAGTTGGGGGAACGGAGTCAACGACTCGGGACAGGTAGTGGGCAATTCTGATACACCTGAAGCATACTCGCGCCCATTCATCTATGACTCAATCCATGGAATGGTCGATCTCAACACGTTGATCGACCCCAGGCCTGACTGGACCTTTGTGAATGCATATGCGGTAAATAATTCAGGTCAGATCGTCGGAACGAGCAATCACGGCCTGGCCATCTACGACCACGGCGATTTGACCGAGCTTGATAACATCGATGGCTTCGCCTATCGGCCAACTGCCATCGCTCAAAATGGGCTTGTCGCAGGCGGATTGATTCCGGCGAATTTCCCGTTTTTTCAACAAGCCTTTTTATACGATGGAACCCTCCACGAACTGGGAACGCTAGGCGGAACCGACAGCTGGGCGACGGGCGTCAATTCGTCCGGTCAAGTGGTCGGAGGTTCTCGTCTCCGCAATGACGACGGTCGTGGTCGTGCGTTCATCTACAACGCAATGGATGGAATGGTCGACCTCAACACTCTCATCGATCCCCTCTCAGGGTGGACTCTTGGTTTCGCGGGAGGAATCAACGACGCTGGACAGATTACTGGTCAAGGCTGGGTCAACGACGAATCCCATGCTTTCCTTCTGACTCCCGTCCCCGAGCCCTCCAGTTTCGTCCTATCCGCGCTCGGGCTCACCGGCTTGGCTGCCTGGACTTGGAAGCGCAAGCGTTCTTAGCTGCAACCCGACTGCCGTCGCCATTTCTCCAAGCCCTTGCGTCGACCGGCTTCAATGTCGGCGTAATATGCCGCACGGCCTCGCGCCGTTTTCTTGGCGTTGTCCGCGGCGCGGAAATCGAGATTCAGGTGGCAAAGGATACTGCGAACGCGGGCGGACTCACGCTGTCGTTCGTGGCCCTCAAGCCCGGCCACGATATCGCGGAGTAGTTGGCGCTCGTCGGCGGCTAGTTTGAAGGATGGGGGCATAGAGTATCTCGACGAAAAACCAGCCTTGGGGTTGCCTGACCGCGTGAATCGGCCGGAGTGCCGAATTGGTTGCGTCCCGGCCGGCCGGCAACTATTCTTAGGTGGCCTTCCCCCCCTCTAGTCCGAGTGCCGCTAGCCAAACGACCGATCTGCGTTTGACTTTCTAAACTGCGGCTCCCCCGATTGCGCCCGTGTCCGTCGCGATGATTGGGGATTTACGATATTCGTCTTTGGGACTTGCATCCATGCTGAAACGCGCACTTTTGGTCTCGGCTCTATTGACCGGGTTCGTCGCTCAAGGGCGGGCCGTCACAATTGACTGGTCCCCGGTCGGCAATCCGGGCAATGCGGCCGACACGGCAGTCATGCAAGACGGCACGACTGGCTATGGCAGCGTTGCCTACAACTACAACATCGGCACGTACGAGGTGACCAACAATCAGTACGTCGAATTCCTAAACTCGAACGATCCAACCGGTGCCAACACGCTCGCTCTTTATAGCAGCCTCATGAGCGGCGCCAACCACGGCGGCATCAATTACAATTCCGGCGCCGCCTCCGGCAGCAAGTACAATTTCGCTTCGGGCGCCGGAAACCACCCGGTCATCTACGAAACGTGGTACGACGCGATTCGCTTCGCCAACTGGCTCAACAATGGGCAGACTCCGGGCAGTACCGAGACGGGCGCCTACACGCTCTTGGGCGGCAAGGCCACAACCAACGCGAATACCATCACGCGGAACGCGGGAGCGACCGTTTTCCTTCCGAGCGAAGATGAGTGGTACAAGGCGGCCTACTACAACCCGGCTACCAGTTCGTATTACCTGTATCCGACTAGCAGCAATACGCTCCCAACTGCGAGCAACCCGACCGCGCTACCGAACCACGCGAATTTTTTCCATGGCGGAGTTGGAAATCTGACCGATGTTGGCGCGTACAGCGGAACGACGAGCCCTTACGGCGCGTTCGACATGGGGGGCAATGTCATTGAGTGGAACGAATCCCTGGTCTTCGATCAATTCGACACCGGGTTTCGGGGCGTCCGGGGTGGTTCGTGGGCCACCAACTCGTTGAGCTTGCCGTCCTCGTTTCGGGGCGACAGCTACCCGGCGACCGGAAGCGACATTGTCGGCTTCCGTGTGGCGATGGTCCCCGAGCCCGCCAGCTTCGTCCTCGCCGCGCTCGGGCTGGCCAGCTCGGTTGTCTGGATTTGGAAGGGGAAGCACGCTTAGCCCGCTATCGCACGAGCATAGCCGGACGCCCTGCGGCAGCTTGCTGCTTCGCCAGGACGGACGCGACACGCGGCCCTTGCCCGCGCTTGGCTGTTGGCCCAGGCTCCGCGGCGCACGTATGGCCAGAGCGCGCCAGCGTGGCGAAGTCGCGTTCTATCGCGGTGCCCGCCGAGCGTAGCGGCCGGGCCGGACGCTCCCGTCCAAGAAAAAGCAGTTGGGCGGCCCGTAACGCGCAAGAAAGGAAGCTCGATATACGACGAGTTCCCATAGGGCACGGCCGTCGAAATCGCAAATAGGGACCCGCGACCGGACGGCGAGGTAGAATACGGCCATGATCGAATGGTCTCTCGGCGCTACTACCGCGATTGTCTGCGCGTTCCTGTATTGGGGCACGATTGTTGTCTTGATCTACTACAACTCGAAACGTTGGGAAGTGGTCGTCGTCACGGTCTTCGCCTTACTCGTCTGGCCCTGCTTGTTGCTCGGGAGCGTGACGCAGCTACTTTTCTTGGTCCCCCTCTATACTGTCATTCTTCGGCACGGACTAACGATCCCGCCCCATATTCCGCTTGCGACCGCAGTTCGCGCGATTCTCTATTCGATATTGGCAGCAGCGGCCTGCCTAGCCGCATTGATGTGGTGGGACGGCGCAGCGTCCTAGCCACGTTCGGCCACACTACCGAACGTCAGCCTCGCCCCGCCCCGTGCTACAATGCCGGAATGAGCGACATCTGGCTTCTAACCTACGAAGTAGCGCCAGATCCCAAGAATCCTGACTTCCGCAGTGTCGGCGGCGCTTACGTGAACTGCTGGATCAGAGCATCCTCGCAAGCCGACGCTGCCGAGATAGCCGGCCGTCAACTTTCTGAAACCCAATGGTCTATCGTGGAACTGACCGAGGCCAAGCCGGTGAATCCCGAAGCCGAGCAATACCCACCTGCATCAATGCGGATGATCGAACAGGCGCAGATAGATGGCGCGGTATTTCTGTTCAATAAGTGGCCCATGACCGCCCGTAAGCGCCGCTGGTACTTGCTGAAAGGTTCGGTTGTTGGAACGCTCATAGCCGGAGTGCTTACCCCGGCCGGCGGACCAATTGCCATTGCGGAGTTTGCACTTTCCGGTTGCGCTATCGGCTTGTTAGTCGGCTTGATTTTGGACGTTCGCCAGCACCGCGCGGAAAACCGGAACTAAATCCGCCCAACCCCGCCAGCCCAGTCGTTTGACTTCGCCGCTCGCGTTCCGCCAAGCTGACGGATTCGGCCTCGGCCAAAGTCGTGGCCTGCGTCCAGGCGCGTGTCAGTTATTCTTCAGCCTCGCGCCTTAGCCCCGCGGCTCGGCTTTCGTGTCCACGGCCCGTCGAGGTCAACGTCGAAGAACGACTCCGCCCTCTCCGTCGCGCGTAGGCAAAAAGCTGGAGCGTGCGACGGCTTATTGCCCGGCTGCCGGTGCCAACTAGATCGCTCCCCTGACCGTCGGAGTGATGGCCCGCCGATGGCTCGGCGACGGCCCATCGCTTGCCCGACAATCGGCCCAAAGAAATACGAATTCTCTTGCTTCCCGCGGACTAGACCACTAACTTATAGGTGGCGCACGTGCCCCGCCCCGGTGGGACGCGTACGGAAATGATGATATTCGGGATTCTTGGCTTGCGAGGGCAACGCGAGCCACCCGGCGCTACTTCTTTATTCGCTTCATTTTCGTTATTCGCAAGGGAGTTGGCTATGTTTACGGACCTACTGGTCCCCAAGGGACCGCACGCAGCTCGGCGCACTTCTACAAGATGCCAATTTGCTTTCACGATAATCGCTCTGCCGTTGTTGGCTCTGTGTGTTGTCGCTGCCGATGCGCGGGGAGTGACAATCGACACGGTGCCCATCGGAAATCCAGGCAACGCGAACGACCCATTGTCGGGCAATCTCTACGGCGGCGTGGCCTACAACTACCGCATCGGCACGACCGAAGTAACCAACGCGCAGTACGCCGAGTTCCTCAATGCCAAGGCGGCCAGCGATCCGTTGTTGCTCTACAACGAGAACATGGGCATTGATGGTCGCGGTGGGATCACGCGCAGCGGTCACGGCACAATTTCCAATCCTTACGTCTACGCGACCAAGACCGACATGGGCAACAAGCCCGTGAATTATGTGAATTGGTACGACTCGATCCGGTTTGCAAACTGGCTGCACAATGGTCAGGGCTCAGGTGACACGGAAACCGGCGCCTACACAATTGTTGGCGACCCGAACGCCACTGGCCCGCTCATCACGCGCAACGCGGGTGCCACCTGGGTCCTGCCCAGCGAAAACGAGTGGTACAAGGCGGCCTACTATCAGCCCGCCGCAGAGGGCGGCGACGTGGACAATTACTGGCTCTATCCGACGGCCAGCAACAACGCACCCACGATCGCCACGGCGAACAGCGTGGGTGACATCAGCAACCCGGGCGCTAATGTAGCCAACTACGTTTTTGGCGCCGACTGGAACAGCCAAGACGGCAACGTGACGACGGTTGGCAGCGCCGGCCCGTTGAGCGACAGTTTCTACGGCACAGTGGACCAAGGCGGCAACGTCTGGGAGTGGAACGAAGCGCTGATTGTCAATTCGTTCCGGAGCGTTCGGGGTGGTTCGTTCAGCGGCCCCCTCAACGTGATGGAGTCCTCGTTCCGGGGCCTCAGCGACCCGGCGGGCGTGGGCAACAATATGGGATTCCGCGTGGCCCTCGTCCCAGAGCCCTCCAGCTTCGTCCTCGCCGCGCTCGGCCTGACGGGCTTGGCTAGCTGGACTTGGAAGCGAAAGCACGCTCAGCCCGCTATCGTACGAGCATAGCCGAACGCCATGCGCCGTCTTGCCGCGTTGCCACGACGGACGCGACACGCCGCCTTAGCCCGCGCTGGGCTAATGGGCCTGGCTCCGCGGCTCATTTATTGCCAGAGCGCGCCAGCGTGGCGACGTCGCGTTGTGGCGCGGTGTCCGCGGAGCGTTGCGCGGCCGGGCTGGACGCTCCCGTCCAAGAAAAAGCAGTTGGGCGGCCCGTAACGCGCAACAAAGGAAGCTCGATATGCGACGAGTTCCCATAGGGCTGTTCCGTTCAAGCCTCCAGGAGGGACCCGTCGGGACTCGTCAGTCCGCACAAGCTGCCGAGCACGCTCCGGGCGTTGCTGAAACTCGGCGGCGCTTCCGCCAGCCATAGGTAGCCAGACCTGCCAGGCCAAGACTAGCGAGGACGAAGCTGGAGGGTTCGGGGACAAGCGTCAAGAGAAACGCGTGGCTTTCGCCATCGATCAGTCCCAGGCCGGCAATTTGGCCCGCGTTGTTGATCGCATTCGCCTGCCGCAGATACCAACCCGAAGTCGGATCGATGAGCGTGTTCAGGTCGACCATTCCATGCTGGCTGTCGTAAAGAAAGGCAACTTGCCCGCCAGCAATCAACTCCGCATAACCGGTCACTTGTCCCGCTTCATTAATGCCCACCCCGTAGCTATTCTTTGCTCCGGCAGGCGTGCCAATATCGTGTATGGTGCCGTCGTAAAAGAAGGCGTGAACGGTTGAATGGTCAGCCAGATCGGCGTAGCCCGTGATTTGACCATTGTTATTGATGCCATACCCATAGCTTGCGCTTCCGCCTGGAAGATTGCCGAGCTGGTGGAGCGTACCGTCATAGATAAATCCTCGGCCTGGCCCAGCATAGCCGGTAACCTGGCCGCTGTCGTTGATGCCATGCCCAAAACTATACGAGGTAAACCGTCCGCCGAACGTGCCGACATCGTGCATCGTGCCATCGTAGGTGAAGGCATGGATGTTATTTCCAAAATTGTCAACCGCCGACGAATATCCCGAGACGACACCGCTGTTATTGATTCCATATCCCCAGGCGAGGTTTCCGCTGAGTGTTCCAATATCGTGCATGCTTCCATCATAAAGGAATGCGCGTTGGGCACCGCCCTTGGTCGCCGATCCGGCGACTTGCCCGCTATCGTTGATTCCATACCCGAAGGTATCCATGCCGTTGAGAGAGCCCAGGTCATGCATTACGCCATCGTAGAGGAACGCATGTTGGGCAGCGTTGTTAGCCGTAGTGGACCAGCCGGTTACATGCCCATAGGAATTCAAGGCATATCCAAGACTAAACGTTCCCCCAAGAGTTCCCAGGTCGGTTACAACATAGCTGGACGCGGCCGAAGCCGATTGAGGCGCGACGAGAGAAATCGCGCAGAAGAGAAGCAGCGAAGCGAAAGTATAACGCATTAGCGTTCCCTCAAATTAATTCAGGCTTGCCTAGAGGCTAGTCATCCCAGCGCGCGGGTCAATGAAAAAGGCCATTCCTCAGCCAACGCTGCCCTTTGCCCCGCGGCCCGGTTTTCGTGTCCACGGCCCGTCGAGGTCAACGTCGAAGATCGGCTCGGCCCTCTCCGTCGCATGGATGACTCCCCGGCCTTTGGCATCCCAATAGCCGGCAATCAAGCCGTAGCGGTCCAGGTCTTGCAAGAGCCGCTGACGGGCCGCGGGCTTGAGCTTGTAGTTGCGCCTGAACTCGTTCAACGTCATCGGCCCATGATCGCGGATAAACCGCAATGCCGACCGCTCGTCGATCCGTAGGGCGTCGACCTCCATGCGTCTAATCTCTTGGCCCAGCGCTCGCGGCTTGGCAGGCTCCGCCTTGCTGGCCCGCTTCGGCTTCGGCAGGGCGACCGGCTTGGGCTCAGGCTCAACAACCGCCGCGGCCTCGGGCTTATTCACTCCGTGCGTCCCGGTCGACGGCCGGCTCACTCATGCTCCGTCGTGGGGGCAGACTCCATTCCGACTGGGGCACTCGTTTCCGCGCGCTTTGCAGGTCATGAAGGCGCGATCGTTTGCGCTTCGCGGCGCTCGCTTGCTCGAACTGCGTGCATAGTTCGTCATTGGAGGGGATGCATGCTCCCCGATGGCGCTCCGCAAAGTTTGCAGCATTTCACATTGCCGGGTATCTTGAGGGCATCTTCTCGCTAACCCGAGTGCCGCTCGCCAAACGACCGACTTTCGTTTGACCATCTCTTCGCGGCTCCCCTGATCGCGCTCATTCCCGTCGCGGTCGGGAGATCACCCTTTCAGCCCCCTAGGAACAGGAAACAGGCATCATGATCTCGCGCGCCCTTGCAATCGGATTGTTAGTGATTGGAATGCAAAACCACCTTGTCGCCGGGCCGACCGCAGCCGTGCCGTCTCCCACGGGCGCGCCCTGGGTGTCGACCTTTTCGGACGATTTCACCACGCCGGCCGGCACGCTAGACGGCTGGACGAGAATGCTGGGCACAGGCAGCCAGTACGGCGTGGTGGGCTGGGGGAACAACGAGGCGCAGACTTACACCGACGACCCGGCCAATCTCAATATCTCCGGCGGAGCGCTGAACATTACCGCCATCGTCTCGGACAACGGAACCAACGTCACCTCCGCGAGAATCACGACGCAGAATATCTTTTCGCAGGCCTATGGTTTGTTTCAGTTCACGGCCAGGCTGCCAGAAGGTCCGGATCTTTGGCCGGCTTTTTGGTTGCTGCCTGCGTCGTCCGATCCCGATCCGGCCAACGGAGTCTACGGCAACTGGCCAACTTCGGGCGAGATCGACGTGATGGAATCGGGGCTCGGCAATTCGCTGCCGCCGACCAGCCAGGTTCAAGGCACGGTTCATTCCGGCGCCAACAGCATGGCGGTTGAATCGCACACGGGTTATTACAACACGGCTAACGATCCCAGTTTCAACACCACGAATTTGAATACCTACGATCTGCTGTGGCTGCCCGGCCCCGACGCCAATACGCCCGGCACGCTCGAGTGGTATGTGAACGGCCATCTCTACGAGACCCAATCCGGCGCCTGGTACAATCCGCCTGGGGCGGCAAATGCGACGGCTCCTTTCGACCAGCCGTTTTACATCGTCATCAACCTCGCGGTTGGCGGACCGGACACGTACTACACCGGCTTTCAATCGCCGGTGGACGGCACGTACACCATGCAGATCACCGACGTGGAGGTGTTTGCCCTTCCCGAGCCCGGCTCGATCGTGCTCGCCGCGCTCGGCCTCATCGGCCTGGTTTTCTGGCGCCGGCGAAAGCGGTGATGGATCGTCGTTCGTCCAGACCTCATTGCGGGCGCCGACGCAATATCCCGGGGCTGATTCCAAAGCAGAGGCCGGGGCAGGCTCGGCGTCTCGCCAGAATCACTTCCTAAATAACACTTCGGCGACAACGCCGTAGTGGTCCGACAGATCGATGACGCGTCCTTCGTGCTCGCGCTTCGCTCGTTGAATGGTCTGGCGCGCAATCGTTGTGCCAGTGCCACGCGGGTTCAAGAGAATATGGTCGATATGCTTGGGTGCTTGCTCTTGGGATTCCAGCTATTCTCGCCATCGGTCGTAAACGGGCGCGGGTCATCGAGCGCGAAGTTTTGCATTTCGGTGATCGTGAGCAATCGCTGGAAACTTTCGGTGCCGGCGGCGATATTCATGTCGCCCAGCAGAATTTGCGGAACACCGTCGGTTTTGTGCGGTTTGATGATTCCCTCGTAGATTTCTGGAACTTCCTTGTCGCGAACGGCGTCGTTTCCAGCTTGAAGATGCGTGGCGGCGATTTGGAAGCGAAAGCCGTCGTGTTCGGCCTCGACAAGCACGCAGCCTTTCTCGGCCAGTGCGTCGGACCCGGATATGTTCTTGAAGACTATGTGGGCAACGTACTTGAGCGGGATCTTGCTGACAAAGAGGATGCCGCCGATGCACCCGCTCAGTCCTCGTTTTGAGTCGACGGAGACGACATGCGGATAGCGCTCTTTCAAACCGGCCTTGAATTCCTCGGTCATCTTGCGATCGATTACTTCTTGCAGCACGATGATGTCATAATCGCTCGCGCACAGGCTTTCGATAATCCATGGCGCCCGCAACGCCTGTTTCTTTTGCAGCGGCGGAATCTCGGGGAACGTCGGCAGCATTTGAACGTTCCAGGTGAGGATCTTGCAGGCCTCCGTGGCCGCGGAAGGTTCGCCAGCCGCCAGCGGAACGTGCGCGAATGGGACTCCGCCGATCGCCGCCAAGATCAGTAACAGCAAGACTCGGACCCGCGTCATGATCGATCTCCGTTGTGCGACCGCGCCCCGGCCGTGAGGCCGGTTTCGGCAGTCGGGCCAAGCTTGACGGCGTTTGTTTGCCCTTAGTTTTTACCGCCTGGCATTACAAGCGGCCAGTTGGCCGGGGGGATTGTACGAGTTTCCGACGGCGATCAACCCGTCAGGCCCAAGCCTTCCAACTTCGTGCTCGCCGCGCTCGGTCTCATCGGCCTGGTTTTCTGGCGCCGGCGAAAGCGGTGAACCGGACATCCGATCGGTTGCCTCACGCGGCAATTCTATCTTGCGAGGACGCGATCGTCCGCATGTCGCACGAGAGCGACATGCCGGCGGACTCCATGCCGGTTGACATCGGTCGAGGCCCGGGGGCTTTCGATTTCAGCGCCCTTACCGCGGCTTATACCGGGGGCTTGCAATCTCGCTGATTGGCGCCGGCGGTGTGAAGCCAATCGCCGCGTATAGTTTTCGATCGCGGTCCGAGTATTGGCCGCCGACGTGCTCGCGGCGATGCAGGGCGATCGCATCGAGCAACCGATTGACCTCGGAGACCAAGGCTGGGTCGGCGAGCTCAGATTCATTGAATTGGCGATCCATGTTTCGCTCCAAACTGCGTGGCTATCGTCGTTCTCGGTACCATCGCCCAACGGTTCTACCGCCCCAAGCGTAAGGATAGCAGGTGATTCACTGCGTCGCGCCCTGGGGCCGGCTATTTCCTCTGGCTAACCGCCGCGACCGAGGAATTCAGTAGGTCGTCTCTCGCGGAAGGCCGCGTCGGTCGGAGCGTTTCTTGCAAATTCGATCAGACTGCCGTCAACGAACTGGGACGCAAGACGCGCGTCTCGGAAGAGATCGGGCATCGCCTGAGAGAGGGGAGAAAAAGCCATAAGCGGACCGGGAAAAGTCCCGTTTTGGTCAGACTGTCTAACAATAACCAGAATATCCCGACCGCCTTGCCTGCCCGCAGCTATGTAACATAGGTATTCTGGGCGATTACCCCCATGTTGTTAGTCACGCTGGCGAGGCTGCCAGATCAAATGAGCGGGGTTTTCAGGCCGGGAAGCCGGCATTCGAAAAAACGGGGAATAAACGCCACTGGCGGCGCATCCTCCTAGTTAGTGCGGAGTGCAGACGCCGGACACCCTGCCGTCGGCCGCCCGCCAAACTTTTAGGAGACTTGATGATGAAGCGCTTTTTTGCTCTCTGCGTGATTTTGGGTCTGGCCGTGCCGTTCGCCGGCTGCGATAAGAAGGCCGAAGTCAAGAAGGAAACGACGGTCACCACCCCCGAGGGTACGACCACCGAGACCGATACGCATTCGGTCGAGACCGACAAGAAGTAAGCAAGCTTCTTGTGGTCGCCACAAATCAAGAAAACCCCGCCCGACCCGGCGGGGTTTTTTTGTGCCCGCCCGAATTTGTTTCTATTCGTGCCGGCAGCACCACTGGCACCACATCTGCCGATAGGCCGCTTCAACGTTCCGCGCAAACCCGGGAAGTCCAGCAGCACTGACGCAGCCATCCGCGGCCGCAACTCGTCTCGCAGCCGGGCCAGGCGGTCCAAGTCCTGGGCCAGGTCGACGGCGATTTCCACGTACTCGTCCACCGATTTGGCGATCAAGTCCTCGAGTCCCACGTTGGCCAGCACGCTGCCGCCGAAGCGCGAGGCATAGGTATCTCCTTCGAGCATCACCACCGGCACGCCCATCCAAATCGAGTCGCACGTCGTCGTGTGGCCATTGAACGGGAAGGGATCGAGTGCAATGTCCGCCCGCTGGATGAGCCGCAGGTACCCGGCCAGGGATTGGCGGTCAAAGAATGCGATCCGCCGCGGGTCGATGTCGTGTTGACGGGCTAGCTCGTGCAGTCGGCGTTGCACGTATCCGCCTCCGGCGGCCAGTACGAGCAAGTGCGAGTCGGGCACGCGCCGCAAGATCCGCATCCAGGTTTCCAAGACTTGCGGCGTGACCTTGGTGAAGTTGTTGAAGTAGCCGAACGTGACCCGGCCGGCCTCGCGTGCCGGTAGCGGCGTAACCGCGGGCGCTTCCGCGGACGGTTGGTAACAGAAAAAGCTCGCCGGCAAGCGCACGAGTTGTTCCGTGTGGAACTGGTCGGTACGTCCCGGCGGATCGGCCCGCTCATCGGTGAGCCGATAGTCCATCGCCGTCATCCCGGTCGTGTTCTGATATCCGATGTAGGTCACTTGAACCGGGGCCGGCTTGCGCGCGAAGACGAGCAAGCGATTTCCGCCAATGTGACCGGCCAGGTCCACCAGAATGTCGATTCGGTCCTCGCGCACCATGTTGGCCAGTCGCTCGTCGTTGACCGCGCCCGTGTCGCGCCATTGGTCGACGGCGCCCTTGAGTCGCGCGGTGACGTCGTCTGGGGTTAGCACGTCGCTGTAGCAAAACACCTCGAAGTTGTTCCGATCGTGGGCGCGAATCATAGGTTCCGTGAAATAGTTCACCGCGTGCCGGCAGAAATGGGCCGACACATAACCAACCCGCAGCCGCCGATCGGGCGTGCGATCGTTTTCGTGCGGCGGCGCGAGCGCCGTGAGCGGCTCGGCATGGCGTTTTGCCCAGACCAGGTGTTCGGCAAACACGGCCGCCGGCTCGCGGCCCGGAACGAAGTTCAGCGCGTATAACAGATTTCCATAACCGATCGAACGATCGGGCTCTAGTTCGATCGACCTGCGATACCAGCCGATCGCCTCTTCGCCCCGGCCTTGCGTATGCAGCGCAAATGCCAGATTCTCGCAGAGCGAGGCCGACCGCGGATCAAGGGCCAGGCCCTTTTCGCAAACTTCGACCGCCGGGTCCGGTTGGCGCAATTCGTTAAACAGGATCGCGAGATTGTGGTACACGCCAAAGTGCGTGGGCTGCAGACGCAACGTTTGCTGGTACTCAGCAACGGCTTCGGGACGCATCTGCTTGAGCATGTAGACGTTGGCCAGATTGAAGTGCGCGACGGCCGAGTCGGGAGTTAACCGCACCGCCCGGCCGAACAGCCCAATCGCCTCGTCCAGCCGCATTTGGGTCTGGGCCAGAAAGCCGAAGTTGGTCAGCGCTTCGACGAAGTCGGGCCGCAATCGCAGGGCCTCTCGATAGGCGGCCTCGGCGGCGGAAAACTCGTGTTGATTGTGCAAAATACAGGCCACATCCAGGTGCGATTCGGCCAGCTTGGGTTCCACGTCGATGGCTCGGCGATAACTCTCCAATGCCTCCGCGATGCGCCCTTGCCCGCGCAGCGCCACGCCGAGGTTGTGGTGCGCCGCGGCAAACTGGGGGCGAATGCGCACGGCGTTACGGTAAGCCCCTTCGGCGTCCGCGAGCTGGCCTAGCGCTTGCAGCACCGTGCCCAGGGCGTCATGGGCCTCGGCAAAGTGCGGCGCCAGCTCAAGGGCCCGCCGGTACGACGTCGCCGACTCCTCGAGTTGGCCGGCATGGCGATGGGCATCGCCGAGGTGCGCCAGGTATTGGGGCTGCGAGCCGCCAAGGCGAATCGCCTCGCGGATCCATTCGACGGCCTGTTGATGGTGCCCCATTTGCAAGGCGATCAGTCCCAGCAAATGGGCCGCGCCCGAGTGAGATGGCTCGGCCTGGAGAATCTGTCGGCACAAGCGATCGGCTTGGACCAAATCCCCCGTCGCATGGCAGGCGAGTCCGGCTTGAAAGGCCTCCGCGATACTGACCATGGGGCAAACTCGGTTCCGCCGATAGACTTCACAACTGAATTGTTCAACGGGTGCGCTTGAACAAGGCGGTCGGACTCGGCAAGCTCTTGCTCGCGGCTCAATCGGTGCTCGTAGCCGCCGAAAGACCAATTTTAGCATCCGCGGCCAGCCGATCCTACGGGTGATGGTCGGTTAGCCGACCCGCGTGTTGGTCGCGAGTGGCTGCGTCGGTTCGTCCTTGCACTTTCGCCTGACGCCGCCGGAAAGCTAGAATCCCACCATGGTCGACCGCGTTGGAAATCGTCTGGGCAACCATGGCACGTGAGGCCGGACCATTGGGCACGTCAATGCGCACCATTCTCATTACGGGCGGCGCAGGATTTATCGGCAGTTGCCTGGTGCGGCGGATTGTCGCGCTGCGTCGCTTTCGCCTCGTCAACCTGGATAAGCTCACCTATGCAGGCAATCTCGATTCGCTCGATGAAGTCGGCAACGATCCGCTGCACTTGTTCGTCCAGGGCGACATTGGCGACTCGCAGCGGGTCAAATCCTTGCTGGACGAATATCGCCCAACGGCCATCATCAACCTGGCCGCCGAGTCGCACGTCGATCGTTCGATCGATGCCCCGTCGACGTTTGTCGATACCAACGTCCTGGGCTCCTTTCAACTGCTTCAAGCCGCCCGCGCCTACTGGACCACGCTGGCGGAGTCCGAGCAATCGCAATTTCGCTTCCTGCACGTCTCGACCGACGAAGTGTACGGTTCGCTCGGTCCCAAGGGATTGTTCACCGAAACAACTCCGTACGCTCCCAATTCTCCCTACGCGGCGTCCAAGGCGGCATCCGACCATTTCGTGCGCGCCTTTTGCAGCACCTATGGCCTGCCGGCGATTGTCACCAATTGTTCGAACAATTACGGGCCGTTTCAGTTTCCCGAAAAGCTCATTCCGCTGATAACCCTGAACGCGCTCGAGGGCCGGCCGCTGCCGATCTACGGCGATGGCCAAAACGTTCGCGACTGGATCTTCGTCGAAGATCATGTCGACGCTCTATTGGCGGCACTCGATCACGGTCGCCCAGGCGAGGTCTACAACATTGGCGGAGACAGCCCGCGCACGAATCTCGAAATCGTCGAAGCGATTTGCGCGATCGTCGACGACTTGCGGCCCGACGACGCAATAGGTCCCCGCGAGACGCTGATCACGTTCGTCGAAGATCGGCCTGGACACGATCGCCGCTATGCGATCGATTCCAGCAAGGCCCGACGAGAACTCGGTTGGCGGCCCCGACAAGATCTGCGGGCCGGATTGCGCAAAACCGTGGCCTGGTACCTGAATAACTCCGGTTGGGTCGAGCGCGTAACCTCGGGAGTGTATCGGCGAGAACGCCTCGGATTGAACGCATGACCGGCGCCTTGCATCGAAAGCAGCATTGATGTCCCACTCATTCAACAAAGGCATCGTGTTGGCCGGCGGTTCGGGCACGCGATTGGATCCGGTGACGCGGGCTGTCAGCAAGCAATTGCTGCCGGTCTACGACAAGCCGATGATCTATTATCCGCTTTCCGCGCTGATGTTGGCCGGCATACGCGACATCCTCGTAATTTCTACCCCGGACGATCTTCCCAGCTTTCAGCGGCTGTTGGGCGATGGCAGCCGAATTGGGATTTCGATTCAATATGCCGTTCAGCCGCGCCCCGAGGGATTGCCCCAGGCATTTACGATTGGCCGCGAATTCATCGGGCGAGATCGCGTGGCCTTGGTGCTGGGCGACAATATTTTTTTTGGCCAGGGCTTTCAGGACATTCTCGCCCGCTGCTGCGCCGCGAAACAGGAGCCACGATCTTTGCCTATGCCGTCAAGGATCCGGAGCGATACGGCGTCGTCGCGCTCGACGCGGCCGGCCGGCCGGTCTCGATTGAAGAAAAACCTGCCTCGCCCAAGTCCAAGCTCGCCGTCACCGGCCTGTACTTCTACGACAATGACGTGGTCGAGATCGCGGCCAGTCTCCGCCCCTCGGCGCGAGGCGAGTTGGAAATTACGGACGTGAATCTCGAGTATCTCCGTCGCGGCTTGTTACATGCCGAAGTATTTACTCGTGGTTTTGCCTGGCTCGACACCGGCACGCACGAGTCGCTGATTCAAGCCGCCAATTTCGTGCAGACCATCGAGATGCGACAAGGCATGAAGGTCGCCTGCCTTGAAGAAGTCGCTTATCACAAGGGCTTTATCGCGCCAGCGCAATTGGAAAAACTCGCGCGGGCCATGCCTAACGACTACGGCCGTTATCTATTGCAAGTCCTCGAGCAGCCGCCACAAGTAATTTCTCAGCCGGCACGCTAAGCGTTCGTTTTCTCGTCGTCAGACCCGGCTGACGATGAGGGAGATGTTTTGTCCGCCGAAGCCGAAGCTGTTGGTCAGGGCGTGGTCGCAGGGGGCCGCTCGGGCCTGGTTGGGGATGTAGTCCAGATCGCAATCGGGGTCGGGAGTCTGGTAGTTGGTCGTGGGAGGCAGCACGCGATCGCGAATCGCCAGCAGCGACACGATCAACTCGGTAGCGCCGGCCGCGGCGATCAGATGGCCCATCATGCTCTTGGTGCTGGACACCGGGATCTTGTAGGCCTGCTCGCCAAACGCCTTCTTGATGGCCAGCGTCTCCACCTTGTCGTTGACGCTGGTGCTGGTGCCGTGGGCGTTGATGTAGTGAATGTCCGTGGCGTTCAGACCCGCGTCTTCCAAGGCCAGCTGAATGCAGCGCGTGGCGCCGCGGCCCTCGGGATGGGTGTCGGTAATGCGATAGGCGTCGGCCGTCGAGCCATAGCCCGACACCTCGCCGTGGATGTGCGCGCCGCGCCGGCGGGCGTGCTCGTACTCCTCGAGCACGACCATGGCGGCCCCTTCGCCCAGCACAAAACCGTCGCGATCGCGATCGAACGGCCGCGAGGCCTGCTGGGGATGTTCGTTGTTGGTCGACAAGGCCGTGAGCAGATTAAAACCGGTGACGCCGAACGGATGGATCATGCTGTGCGTGCCGCCGGAGAGCATGGCGTCGGCCTCGCCGCGGCGGATGATCTCGACCGCCTCGCCGATCGCCTGGCTGCTAGCAGCGCAAGCCGTCAGGCAATTGGCATTGGGACCTTGCGCGTCGAACAGCGCCGCCAGGTGACCGGCCGGCATGTTGGGCTCTTGTTCCAATTCGATGGTCGGATGCAGCCATTCCAGGCCGGCCTTGGTGAACGCCGCCAGATCGAACTCGCCGCCGGCAAGCGCCTGGGTCATCATCCGCGCGAAGGTATGAAAATCCTGCTGGCCTTCGCCGCTGCCCAGGTACACGCCCAGCCGGGTCGGATCCAAATGGGCATCCAAAATGCCCGAGTCGCGGATGGCTTTTTTGGCCGCTCCGGCCGCGAAGCGGGTGTGTCGTCCGCGCAGCTTCCAGACCTCGGGGTCTTCGCCCACGTCGCTCACGTCCCAGTCGCGCACCTCGGCCGAGATCTTGGTCGGGAAGCGGCTGGCGTCGAAGATCGTGGTCAAGCCCACGCCCGAGGCGCCCCGCTTGAGTCCTTCCCAGACCGTTTCGACCTCGATGCCCATGGGCGTGATGCAGCCCATGCCGGTGATGACAACGCGACGACGCATGTGGGGATTGGGGGTTAGGGGTTGGTGGCGAGGAGCGAAGCAGGGACGGTGAGCGGATTACCTTGGCTATCGCGGCCAACGGTGAACACGCCCAGCAGTTTGAGCATGGCCAGCAGGCTGCCCGGATCGAACAGCGACTTGCCGGCCGTGGCTTCGTCGAGATGCGCGAAGAACACCTGGATCTCGCCTTGCAACCGCTCGCCGACGTGGCTGGTGGCGCTGACCACCGCGCCGTCCTTGTGAATGTCCTCGATCGTGGCCCGATACACGAGCGTGTCCCCGGGCACGGCCGGAAAATGGAACCGCGCCTTGGCGATCTTGGCCAGCACGACCCGCTCGTTAAAACCGCCGTGCTCGGCCACCAGCAAGCCGCCGGTCTGCGCCAGCCCCTCGATGATCAGGGAGTTGGGCATCACGGGCGCGCCGGGAAAATGATCGTGCAGGTGCTCTTCGGCCAGCGAGACGTTCTTCACCGCCACGGCGTGCCGGCCGCTTTCGAACTCCTGAAAACGATCGATCCAGAACCAACGCATGGCGGAAGTAGGGGTTGGGGACTGGAGGTTGGGGGTTGGGAACGAAGGGGGGAAGGTTGCGGATAGAGGTCAGTTCGTCTTACTCATCCTTCATCCTTCCGCCTTCAGCCTTCCGCTACTTACGCCACGCCGACTTTGCTCTGCACATAGCGGCACATGTCCTGCACGGTCAGCAGGTTGCCGAAGTCTTGCACGGCCGGGTTGGCCGAGAAGTTCGTCAGATCGGCAAACGGCATGCGGGCCTTGAGCTGCACCAGGCCGTCCGGCGTCAACCGGCCGTTCTGCACGTACTCGGCATTGGTGAGAATGTCCTCGGGAAACAGCTCCCCGCGCGGAATCTTGATGTCGAACGCCTTCTCCAGGCGAAACACGATATCCAGAAAGTCGATGCTCTCGGCGCCCAAATCTCCCACCAATCGCGCCTGCGGCGTGACCTCCTCCTCGTCCACACCCAACGCATCCACCAGCGCCGTCTGAACCTTCGAAAACACCTCCTCTTTCGTCGACATCGCTCAACTCCCTCGTAAATACTCGGTATTGTATTCTGACAACATGCGGCCGGACGGTCCGCTCCGGCAACCGTGCCATGCACTCGCAGTCCGGCGCCCGGCGAGCTAGTGACTGCGGCGTTACGGACGAAGTATGCAGTTTGCCGTCGCGCCCCGTTGCGGCATCCTGTCGATTGCCGTCGGCATCGCGAGTGACCGGCTGCGTACCAGACACTGCCAATGAATTGCGCCGCAAACTCACCGCTGAGTATATCGGCTGCCTAATCGTCAATAGTTGACACGCATCGTCGGGCCAGTTTAACTTGTCAATCCAGGAACCTCAAGGAGCATGCGCGGCTCGCGCGAAGCTGGAGAACATGGCGAGCTCGCGTTCGGACGCCGCGACTGCCGCGAGAAACTGATCATGTCGATGCTTCTCGTGACGATCGTGGTTGTCTCGGCGAGCGCAACATCGCAGGTCAGTACCGGGGCGAAGCCGCCGATTCCGGCGAAGATCGAGAAATTCCTGCGAAATTGCGAAACAAACCGGCGCGGCGCGATCTTGCAGTTGGAGCACCAATTGCGGGGTCTACGAAACGAGGCTCGGCCGACGCCGGATATGGTTCGCCGCATCGCCTTGTTGGAAGACGATGTGAAGGTCCTCCGAGCGAACCAGCAGCCGGTTGTTTCGACGTTGTCCTTTCCGCCCGAGATTGGTGCTATCGGGCGCGTGCCGCGGCTTAGCTGGCACATCGATCAAATCATCTCGGACCGCGAGATAATTGTGCGCTGCTTTTTCAACGTCAGGACGACGACCGTGCGCCGCTACGTGGCGCGCGGCGAAATCAGGGTCCAGCCGGTGAGTTTTGTGGTCCGTGGCATCGAGACAAAAGAGCTGCGAGAAGGCTCGGATCCGCCCGTTCCGCAGGTATTCGAGATCACGGGCCGAGAAAGCTACCCGCTGGCCGGCGGAGGATCGAGCCGCATTTGGGTGCTTAAGCCCTTCGACATGGCGGCGGCACTGGCCTATTTCCCACTGCCCGGGCCCAAGTAGCCTCCCCAGAATGGGTCGGCGAGGCGCGGTTTTTGCTCATTCGAGTGGGCAATAGGCAAATCCCCTACTGGCTGGCTCAGTTGGCGATTGTCCGCGGCTGCAGACCCCCTCTAATTAGCTGTTCTCCTGCGGGGGGGTCGGCGTGGTAAGATTGAATGACGCTCGCGAGCGGGCCGCTTTTCGACCGCCAATGTAGCGTCAAACGGGGCAAAGGTTTGGAGTAAGTGAAATGAGCATAAAGTTACTGGTAGTTGACGACCACGAAGTCGTTCGCTCCGGGCTAAAGACCCTTCTGACCGGCACGGACATCAAGATCGTCGGCGAGGCATCGACGGGCGAGCAGGCTGTACGCTTGGCGCTCAAGCATGAGCCCGATGTAGTCTTGATGGACATCCGGATGCCAGAAGGGGACGGGCTCAACGCCCTGGGCCGCATCAAGCTCGACCGGCCGAACATGCCCATTCTCATTTTTTCCACGTACGATAATCCGACCTATGTAGCGCGCGCCGTGGCTCTGGGCGCGAGCGGGTATTTACTCAAGTCGACTTCGCGGGAGAAACTGATCGAAGGAATTCGCACCGCGGCCGCCGGCGAAAGCGCTTGGACTCGTGACGAACTGCGGCGAGTGACCGGCGCTCTGGCGACGCCGCGCATGGCGGCTGACGTCGAGGTGCCCTTGACCCAGCGCGAAAGTGAAGTCTTGCGGCAATTGGCGTTTGGCCTGACGAACAAGGAGATCGCCTTGGCCTTGCACATCAGCTACGAGACGGTGAAGGAACACGTGCAGCATATCTTGCGCAAGATCGGCGTCTCGGATCGAACGCAGGCAGCCGTTTGGGCCGTGCGCAAGGGCCTGGTCTAAGAGCACGTTTGCCGAAGCAATCGGCAGGCGCCTGCCCGCCTTCTGGGGCGAGTTGTGCCATCAGCGCCGAGCGTCGATAATCACACACGCGTGATTCGGCGTGCCGCGAGTTTGCCCTGGAGTTCCACGTGCCAAAATCCACTGACGTGCGTCTCGTTTCGGCGCGTGCGACCACCGAGCAAATCGACTATCGGACGCCGATGAAATTTGGCGGACGCGTGGTCACTGACGTTCTTCTGTTGCACGTGACGGTCGAAGTGGAGACAGCCGCCGGACGGCGCGCTCAAGGATTTGGTTCAATGCCAGTGGGCAATGCCTGGGCCTGGCCCAGTTCGAGGCTTTCTTCCAGCCAGACCCTCGAGGCCATGCTGGAATTGGGCCAGCGACTCGTTGCAGAAGCCAACGAGCACAAATCGGTCGGCCATCCGTTGGATCTGACGCGGGAACTCGCGCAATCGCACGAGTCGACGGCCGCGGCCGTCGTGCGGTCGGCAAGTCTCAGCGAGCAAATGCCGCGATTGGCCCAATTGGTTGCGGCCAGTCCGCTCGAGGCAGCTATTCACGACGCGTTTGGCAAGGCTCACGCCGAAAATTCGTATAACTTGCTCTCGCGCGAGTGGGTCGAACACGATCTGGGGCATTATCTCGGGGCGGATTTTGCCGGCGAATACTTGGACCAGTACACCTTGCGAAGACCGCAAGCGAAGATGCCGCTGTATCACCTGGTGGGAGCGTTGGATCCGCTGACGCTGGCCGATTTGCCGGCGCCCGTCGGCGATGGACTTCCGGAAACGCTGCCCGATTGGATCGCCGCCGATGGACTGACGCACCTGAAAATCAAACTGGCAGGCGACAACCTGGCGTGGGATGTGAACCGGGTGGTGGCGGTCGAGGCCGCAGCCGCGCCAGCCCAGCGTGCCCGAGGATGCGATGCCTGGAACTATTCGCTGGACTTCAACGAGAAATGCGAGAACGTGGACTACGTGCTCGATTTTTTGGGGCAATTGCAGTCCCGCTCTCCAGCCGCGTTCGCTCGCGTTCAATATATCGAGCAGCCCACGCATCGCGACCTTCGGTCGCATCCGGAAAATCGGATGCACAAGGCGGCCAAGATCAAACCGGTGGTCATCGACGAGTCGCTGGTCGATCTGGAAAGTCTGCTCCTGTGCCGCGAACTGGGCTACACCGGCGTTGCCTTGAAAGCCTGCAAGGGACACACCGAGGCCTTGCTCATGGGCGCGGCGGCTCAAAAGTACGGCATGTTCTTGTGCGTGCAAGACCTGACGTGTCCGGGCCGGTCGTTTCTGCACTCGGCCAGCCTGGCGGCACGCATGCCGACCGTGGCGGCCATCGAAGGCAACGCCCGACAATATTGCCCGGCGGGTAACCGCGATTGGGAAGGAAGGTATCCCAGCATGTTTCGCGTTACTGACGGAACCCTCGGCACGGCAGCGCTCGACGGACCGGGACTTGGTTTTTGAATCGCGGCGGGATAGCAATCGTCATCCGCCCGCCGAGGCAGCGCAGCGTGCTGCGCGCGCCCCGATCACAAGATTTGCCGGTTGTAGCGAAAAGTCCTCGAGCGAACGGAGCGATCGGGCGACAGCATGTGTCGATTGTGCGACGATTGTCGCTTTTTCCGAGAGATCGGAAGATTCCGCGGCCGATGGTCAGGAGAGATGGCCGATCGTCACATGATCGGGCTCTTCTCGCCTCCACATCTCACCACAGCCAACCTGGCCCAAGTTAGCGTTGCCGCGGGCACGGCTAGCTCGACCCGCCACTCTCCCCAAGTCCCAAAGGGAAAGGGTATCGCGATGCGCCCCTCGACAAGAATTCCGTGCCTCGCCATGTTGCTGGTCGTTGCCGCCGGTGTCGGCGCCCAATCGGCGGCGGCACAATCGCTAGGCATCGATCTGCGTAATACGGTGATGCCAGCGTCAGGCGGAATGGCGGGAACCAGCATCGCGCGGCCGCAAGACATGATCTCGGCCATCAATGCCAATCCAGCCACGTTGACGCAATACCGGGGCACTCAGTTCTCGCTTGGCGGCGCATTCGCGGGTTCGACATTCAACCTTACTCAAACCGGCGATATCGGATTGCCGGCCACCCCGATCATCACACCCTTTTCAGCCAAGTCGCAAACGCCCGGCGCGGCAGTGCCGAACGTGGCCGTCTCGCAAGACCTTGAGGCGTATGGATTGCCGGTGACCCTGGGGCTGGGGTTGATTGGAGCGGCGGGCGCCGGGACCGATTTTCGCAAGCAATCCGCAAGTAACGGCACTTCGAGCTATTTGAGCATTCTCGAGTTCGCCGGTTCCGCCGGCGCAAAACTGACCGATCGTGTTTCAGCCGGCGCGACGATGTACGTCGGCAACGGATTTCTCGACGGACCGTTCGTCGGCGACGGAGCCATGACGAGTGCGTACGCCCTGCGGGGCAGCGTTGGAATGAGCTACGCAATGACCGACTGCACGACATTGGGCATGTATTACCAGAGCGTGCAGCGATTTCGCTTCAAAGACGAAGTCCGCCTGCAATTGTTGGATGGCACGATCGACATTTCGCGCGACGTGCATTTGTCGATGCCGCAGAGCGTAGGAGTGGGCGTGGCCAATTCCAGCCTGCTGGACGGAAGGCTGTTGTTGGCCGCTGACGTTCTATTTTTGGACTGGAATTCGG
Organism: uncultured Planctomycetaceae bacterium; assembly: GCA_963791755.1. Taxonomy (GTDB): domain Bacteria; phylum Planctomycetota; class Planctomycetia; order Pirellulales; family PALSA-1355; genus PALSA-1355. The sequence goes on along the minus strand of CAWBTK010000007.1, from coordinate 1,306,661 downwards.
CCAGCTTGTTCCGCTCGATTTACCGGCCGCAATGGGCCCTGCAACTGGGCACGCAATACAGCGTCAACGAGCGGGTCCGGCTGCGGATGGGCTACGCGTTTGTCGAAAATCCGATCGACCCGACAACGGGCGACTCGGTCGGCGGCATTACCGTGCCGGGAGGCGTCCCAGCCGTCAAATACTTGCAAGCGCAACTTGCCGTCATCAACCAGCATCGACTCGCGGCCGGCGTGGGCGTGCGCGATGTCTTGCCCGGTCTGGATTTCGACACGTTTGCCGGGGGCATGTTCGAGGCCTCGGAGCAGCTTGGCAACTTCACCAACGTCAGCGTGTCAAGCTACTGGATCGGCGCCGGCTTCACCTGGCGATTTGATCGGGGGGCTTGCTCGACCAACTAGGTCGCAGCGCGCAGCGCTGCTAAGATGGCGGCCGCGGTACTCCTATTGGCCGCCAAACCGTACCCTATAGCAAGGCGCCGCACCATGACCCATGCGACGATCAAGACGCGCGTCGAGGACACGATTCTGTTCGTTTCGATTGACCGGCCCGAGAAACGCAACGCCCTGACTCCCGACATGATCGACGCGGTTTCGGAAGCGGTCCGCAGCGCCGACGACAACCCGGCGGTGAGGGCCGTCGTGGTGCATGCCACGGGCCCGATCTTTTCGGCCGGCATCGATCTCTCAATGATCGGGCAGATCGCCGGCGAAGCGAAATCGGGGAATCCCGCGCGCAGCCTTCGCCGGATGGCCGAGCGTTTGCAAAACGCCCTCAATACGCTGGAAGCAACCGAGGTGCCGATTATCGGCGCATTGCACGGCCAGGTGTTGGGGCTGGGATTGGAACTGGCGCTGGCCTTCGACTTGCGAGTTGCCAGCGACGACTGCCAGTTGTCGATTCCCGAGGCCCGCATCGGACTGGTGGCCGACGTGGGCGGAACGACCCGCCTGGCCCGCGCGGTTGGTCCCAGCCGCGCGAAGGACCTGTTGATGACGGCCCGCTCGATTGGCGCCGACGAAGCGCTTGGCTGGGGCCTCGTGAATCGAGTTGTGCCGGCGGCCGAATTGTTGCCCTCGGCCGTGGCGCTAGCGAATCAGATCGCGCAAAATGCGCCACTAGCGGTGGGATTGGCAAAGTTAATCGTGGACCAGGGAGACGGACTGCCCAAGCACGCGCAAATGGCAATCGAGCGCTGGGCCCAAAGTCAACTCATCGACAGCGCCGACGTGGCCGAAGCCGTGCAGGCGTTCATGCAAAAACGCCCGCCGAAATTTCGCGGCGCGTGACTCGACGGCGGGAAATGTTTGCCGTGTCTCGATGGTCGCGCCAATGGGCGGCGGTTCGCACAAACCGCGAGCCATGCAAGGCGGCACGCGGCGACTCGGCTTGCCCGGCGTGCGCGAATCGAGGAACATGTTCGCACGGCCATGGGAAGGAGAAGCGTGTGAGCAAACGCCACAAACATCGAAACCGTTCGTCGTATTTTCGTCGGCGCACCGCCGCCCGGCGCGCGCCTGGCACTCTCGTGGCCGACCCGGCCGCGAGCAAACCGATCGTGAGGCTGATCGCCTACGGACCGGCGGGCTGCGTGGAGCGAGAACTGGTGGCGACCTCGGACTACGAGTTCGTCCGCAAGACGCTGGTCGATTACCCGGTAACGTGGATCAATGTGGACGGTCTTGGCGATGTCGAAGTGGTTCGTCGGCTGGGCGAGATTTTCGGCCTGCACGTGCTCGCCCTGGAAGACGTGCTGAACAATCATCAGCGAGCCAAGGTGGAACAGTATGGCGATCATCTATTCATCGTCGCGCGCGTCATCGAAGGAGGCGCGCGGTTGGACAGCGACCAACTGGCGATGTTCGTCGGAGAGCGATTCATCCTGACGTTTCAGCAACTGGCCGGCGACTGTCTCGATCCGCTGCGCGATCGACTGCGTCAAGGCCGAGGAATCGCCCGTACTTCGGGACCCGATTACCTGGCTTATGCCATGATCGACAGCGTGGTCGACTCGTACTTTCCCATTCTGGAGGGGTTTGGCGAAGAGATCGAGGACCTGGAAACCACGATTGCCGAAAGCCCCACCGGCGTAACGATTCCAAGAATTCATGGCATCAAGCGGCGATTACTCGTGCTGCGACGCGCGATCTGGCCGCTGCGCGAGGCCCTGCACGTGTTGGTCCGCGATCCGATTCCCCTGATCAAGCCCGACACCCGCATTTACTTGCGGGACTGCGCGGATCACACGTTTCAAATCATGGACCTGGTCGAGACGTATCGGGAGCTGACGTCCGATTTGTTGGATCTGTATCACTCGTCGCTATCGAACCGCATGAATGAAGTGATGCAGGTGTTGACCGTGATCGCCACGATCTTCATTCCGCTGACGTTCATCGTGGGAGTGTACGGAATGAATTTCGACACCAAGATATCGCCCTGGAACATGCCGGAACTGGAATGGTACTGGGGCTATCCGGCGGTCTGGGGGGTGATGCTCGCGGTTGCCGGCGGCCTGCTTTACTTCTTTCGCCGCAAGGGGTGGTTTCCGACGGGCAAGCGATTCTCCGATCAAGCGGCGGACGATTCGCGTTGAAGAAGCGAGCGACGTTCACTTTTCGAAATCAATCGGAAAATCGGCGCGCGACATGGTTTCGACCCAGCGCTGGCGATCCTGTCGGATTCGCGCGGTTGCCTGGGGGCCGGTATCGGTGAACCGATAAGCGAACTGATAGGCGATCAGCCCGGCGTAGCCCGGCCGCTTGAGATAGCGAAAAACGTTGAACTCGGCGTAGGAGCCGTCCGGGGGCCAGGTGATGAAATCGACCATGGCCTCGGACCCGTCCTCTTTAACCAGCATTTGAGAGCGAGCCTCGGGGTTTGATTCCTTCAACGTCTTGACTAACCGTTCCGCGGCCGCGGCTGGGTCGTCGAGTTTCGGGAAATTGCGCACCGCGACCAGCGTGGTCCAATTGTCGACGGTTTCGGTGGGGCGAACGTATTCGGCCAGGCCGCCCGGATTCATGTTGCCGATGAACTGCCGCGTGTAGGTGACATCGTCAAAGGTGATCGTACGGTCGGACGCCGGCGCGGCGGACATCGCGACCAAAGCAACCGTAACGGCAGCTGCGTGAAACATGGCGGACTCCTTGGATTGGCGATCCGAAGAATAGTTCGGCCCGGCGGGCAGTCAAAATTCCAGCGCCCGAAGGAATCCTAGCTCAAAATCCCAATTTCGGCCGGGACCGTGAATCAGGGGAGGGCTTTTCTCAAACTTGGCAAGCAGAGGGGCTTGCTCGACAAGATTCCACGGCCTCGGTAGGCTGACGCGATGGACACCATCAAAATTGCCGTGCAGGCGTATATTCTCGGACTATTCCCGCAGAATTTCGACCGTCCCGCACGGCCGCAAACGATTACCCGTTCCCAAGGTCGGCAGCTCGAATCGCTGGCCAATGGCCTGGCCGTGCCGTCGTTCTGGTGCGAATCGGATATTCAGGACGCGTTTGCGATTGCCGGCAAGGTTTGGGCGCGGGCCGGGATCGAGTTTTCTCCGCTCACGATCTCGAAGCGGAGCGTGGTGGTGCCGGCCGATGAAGACGCGATGTGGATCGCGTTTGTCAATCAACTCAGCCCACGCTCGGGCTTTGCGGTCGGATTCGTTCACGATCTGCCCTCGGACGAGGGCGGCTGGGGCGGCGGGAGAATCGCCATCGTCAGCGGCAAGGAAACCGAAGGCGCGCTGGCCGGTTACGCGGGCAGCGTGCTTGCGCACGAGATCGGTCACATGCTGTTCGACTCGCCCAATCACGAAGCCGAGCGAAGCAACCTGATGTTTGGCTCGCGCAATCCGCACGTGGCCACGGCCGACTTGCTGGAAGACTGGCAAATCGAGAAAGCCCGCCGGCGGGCGGCGACGATGTAGATTGGTTGCTCGCTGACGATTCGCGGGACGATCAGGCGCGGCGGCGCGAGGCCTTTCGCCGCTCGACCTCGCTTAAGATGATTTTCCGCAGGCGAATGCTGCTGGGCGTGATCTCGACCAATTCGTCTTCGTCGATATACTCCAGCGCGGCTTCGAGCGAGAGGAGCCGCGGCGGCTTGAGCAGGATGTTGCGATCGCTGCCGCTAGCCCGCATGTTGGTGAGCTTCTTTTCCTTGGTCGGATTGACGGCCATATCGCCAGTGCGACTGTTTTCGCCGACAACCATGCCCTCGTACACGACGTCGCCGGGGCCGACGAACATCTCGGCCCGATCCTGCAAGCCATCCAGACCGAACGCGACGGCCTTGCCGGCAGCCATCGAAACGAGCACGCCATTGGCCCGGCCAGGGATGTCGCCTTCCATCGGGCGGTAGGCCTCGAAGCGATGATGCATGATCGCCGTGCCCTGCGTGGCGTTCAGCAGCCGGGTGCGCAAGCCGATCAACCCTCGGGCAGGGATCGAAAACGCGGCGTGCGAATATTCGCCGCGATTATTCATTTCGATCATCTTGCCGCGCCGGGCGCCGACCATTTCCATGACCACGCCGAGCTTGTCGTGGGGCACTTCGACGATCAGCGATTCGAATGGTTCTTCGGTAATTCCCTTGCGCTCTCGCAGGATGACCTGCGGCTTGCCCACTGAAAGTTCAAAGCCTTCGCGGCGCATGGTCTCGATCAGCACGCTCAAGTGCAGCAAACCGCGACCGGAAACGGCGTGAGAATCGGTGCCCGCGACGGGCGCGATGCGCAAGGCGACGTTGCGTTCCAACTCTTTGTAAAGTCGATCTCGCAGGTGCCGGCTGGTGACGAATTTGCCTTCGCGGCCGGCCAGCGGCGAGCTGTTGATGCTGAAGATCATTTGCAAGGTCGGCTCGTCGACGGCAACCCGCTCCATGGCTCGCCGATCTTCGGCATCGCTGATCGTGTCGCCGATCTCGACGTCCTCCAGACCGACGACGGCCACGATGTCGCCGGCTTCGGCATCGGGGACTTCCTTGCGGCCTAGCTTGTCGAACGTATGCACGGCGACCACTTTGCAGGTGGTCTGGCGATCGTCCGACTGCATCAGCGCCACTTGCTGGCCCCGCGCGATGCGGCCGGAAAAAATCCGGCCCACCGCGATTCGACCGACGTAGGCGGACCAGTCGAGCGTGGTGACAAGCATTTGCAGCGCCGCCTCGGCGTCGATCTCCGGACCTGGAATTCGCTCCAGCACCAGGTCCAACAGCGGCTTCATCGTGCCGCCTTTTTGGGTCGGGTCGTGCGTGGCGTAACCTTCGCGCGAGCTGGCGTAGATGTATGGAAAATCGGCCAACTCATCGTCCGCTCCCAGTTCCAGAAACAGGTCAAAAACCTCTTCCAGCACTTCCTGGGGCCGGGCGTCGGGACGGTCGATCTTGTTGATCACCACCAGCGGTTGCAGACGGCACTCGAGCGCCTTGCTGAGCACGAAGCGGGTTTGCGGCATGGGGCCTTCGGCCGCGTCGACCAGCACCAGGGCGCCGTTGGCCATGCGCAACACGCGCTCCACTTCGCCGCCGAAGTCGGCGTGGCCCGGGGTGTCGATGAGGTTGATTTTCACGCCGGCATAGGGGATGGCGATGTTCTTGGCCAGAATGGTAATTCCCCGTTCCCGCTCGAGTTCGTTCGAGTCGAGGATGCAATCGCCAACCAACTGGCTTTCGCGGTATTCGCCGCTTTGGCGCAGCAAGCTATCGACCAGCGTCGTCTTGCCGTGGTCGACGTGGGCAATGATGGCAATATTCCGAATGTCGTTACGTCGCATGAATTTGGGCCGATCCAGCGCCCGGAAGCGGGCACAGAAGGTGGGGAACGCTGGCGTGCTAAAGCCCCTTATTATAGATGCCGCTTGCGAGAAGTTACAGGGCAAACGCACTCGATGGCAACAGCACACAACCTTAAACGGCAAAAATGCTTGGCACGATCACCAGTCGCGCTTTCGCTCGCGAGCCACCGGCGCGTACGGTCGACAAGGCTATTCCTGCCTAAAACAACCACAACCGCCTATTTACCGCGAACAACTCAGCCCTCCAAAACCAAGGCAATTCGAGGGCGGCTTTCTTGAATATCGTGCAAAGTCTTCTCAATCGGCAAAGTTTAACGGCCGATAAAGGCTGACGAGGTCCGCGTAAACCCCATTCGTCAGGATGACGCCATGGTTCGCCGAATCACTTGTTTTGCCATCGCCGCCTGGGCACTTGCGTGCCTGGGGACTTCCGCCCGCGCTCAAGACGATGACGCTCCGCCGCCGCGCCGGGCGAACAGCCTGAGCGAACGCTTGGAGCGGTTCCGCCGCGACCTGTTAGGCTCGGACCGGGGCGAGGAGAAAAAAGTCGAAGGGACCGTGACGCGCAAGGTCACGCGCCGACCGCGGCCGGAAAGTGCGGTGCCGCAGCCACGTTCATCGGCGGCGGCGACTCCGCAGCGAAGCGAACCGAGTCTGGCGCCTGCGAGCGTGCCGATTCCGCCGCGCAGCGACGTCGTGCCACCCGCGTATCTCAAGCCCCAAGCCGCCCGCCGCGCCCAAGGCTCGCCGGTGGTGCGCCATGCGCCGACGATGGCCGACGACTCGGCCGATGAGATCGTGACGCCCAGGGCAGCGACTCCTCGGCGGCCGCTGATCATACGACCCGGCTCGGCCCCGGCGACCGCCGCCGCCGAACCCGAGGCTTCCGGCGAGGAACCAAGCTCCGCCGATTCAGCCGAAGAGTCGCCCGAGGAATCCTCGACGACTTCTACCGAACCCGCGTCGGAACACGAACACGACGAACCGCGCGTGGCCACTGCGCCTTCCGCTCGCGCCGAAACGGAACCCGCCGAGGCATCGCCGTCAGAAGCGGCGTCTGCCGAGCCCGAGGAAACCGAAGCGGCGCCGGTCGAAGAAGCCTCGGAGCCCACGTCCGAAACCACACAGGAGCGGCACGTCGAGCAACGGCCGACGCCGGCGCGGGACGACCTGTCGCGGGAACCGGCGGCCTCCAAGGTGCGGAAGTCCGCGCCCTCGGCGGGCGTATTGTTTTCGACCAAGAGCCCGGTGCTCGGCGTCGAGGCAACCGGCCCTCGCAAAGTTCTGATCGGCAAGGAAGCCGACTTCGTCGTCAGAATCCGAAACTCGGGCGCGCCGGCCAATAATGTCATCGTGACGGTCAACATCCCGAGTTATGTGGACGTCATCTCGGCTCAAGCGACCAGCGGCGCGGCACGTCCGCCCGCGGCCGGCGAACGTCAGGAACCGCTGGAATGGAAAATCAACCGGCTCGAGGAGGACAGCGAGGAAACGCTGAACCTCAAGCTCGTGCCGCGCAAGAGCACGCCTCTGGACCTGGCCGTGCACTGGACTTTCACGCCGGAAAGCACGCAAACCCTGGTCGAAGTCCAAGAGCCGAAACTGACGATGGCGATTTCGGGTCCGGAGGAAGTTCTCTACGGCCAATCGAAGATCTATAAGTTGACCGTGGCCAACCCGGGCAACGGCGACACGGAAAACGTCACCGTGGGGTTGTTGCCGATCGGCCGAGCCGCGGAGAGCGCGGCGAATCACCGCCTGGGCACGCTCAAGGCCGGGGAAAGCAAGACCATCGACATCGAATTGACCGCGCGACAGGCGGGCGCCGTTTCGATCAAGGCACAGGCTTTCGCCGATAACGGGCTGCGAGCCGAGGCCGCCGAACAGGTGCTGGTCCGCCGCGCGAACCTGAGAATCGAGGTCGCGGCCCCCAAGGTCAAGTATGCGGGCACGGTGGGAACCTATCGCGTGAAAGTCATCAACGCGGGCAACGCCACGGGCGAGAACGTGCAGGTCGCCGCCATGTTGCCGCCGGACGCCAAGTATGTCTCCAGCAACGGAGGCGGACGGATGGACACGCAACTGGGTAAAGTGAATTGGACGATCGGCACCTTGCAACCGAGTGCCGAACGCGTTTTCGAGATGCAATGCTCGCTCGACGCGCCCGGCGAAAACCGGATGCAGTTCGTGGCCATGGCCGACAGCGACCTGAGCACCGCGGCGACATCGACGACGCATGTCGAGGCCATCGCCGACCTGAAACTGGAACTGCGCGACCCTCAAGGGCCGATCGCCGTTGGCGACGACACCGTGTACGAGGTTCACGTCAAGAACCGCGGCACCAAGCCAGCCGAGGACATCGAGTTGGCCGTCTTCTTCTCCGAGGGCCTGGAGGCCACGACCGTCGAAGGGGGCGCGCATGACATTGCTCCCGGTCAGGTCGTATTCAAATCGTTGGGTTCGCTGGCGGCCGGCGACTCGGCCGTGTATCGGATTCACGCTCGGGCCGAACGGGCCGGCAATCTCGTGTTTCGCGCCGAGATGATTTGTCAGTCGCCCCAAATGAAGCTAGCCGCCGAAGAGGCGACGCTCTTCTACGGCGACGACAAGCCCGCGGCCTCCGAAGCGCGTCGACGCAGCCAACCGCGCGAGGCGGATCGCGAAGATGCGGGCCAATCGCAAGCGTCGCGCGACCGCTACAGCCCGGTTGAGGATGCCACGTCGCCCGACTCGGAATAGGCCCATCGGCCCCCGTTCGGTGCGACCCTCTGCTTGCACGAAGGGCGAATGAACAAGCCGCTATTCACACGTAAGTCAATTTATAATATTGACTTATGACAACACGGCACGCCGCGGGGGCCACGCATAAGTAAGGGTTTGTGGGTTCGGGGAGTTCCGCTATACTCCGCGACCCAACGACGGCCACCCGCCGCTCGCTACGCCGGCATCCTCCCTCGGACGTGCAACGTGCGCGTTTTTGCCGGCGCGGTACCTACGCTCGCCCGCCACCCGGAAACTAGATGAGAGTCACGGCGCTCAAAATCAACGCGGTTATCGCACTGGCCGCGCTCTCGGCGCTGGTCAGCGGGTGCGGCACGACCAAGTGGTCGGACTCTCCGCGCACGGCGACCGAACAATTGTTGATCTCGGATGCGGTGGATCGAGCGATCAGCGAAATCGACTTTAGCGCCCTGGCTGACAGGAGCGTGTATCTCGATACGCGGTATATCATAACCGCGCTCGATCAGAATTACGTGATCAGCACGTTGCGGCAGCACATGCTAGCCAGCGGCTGCGTTATCAAGGACAAGGCCGACGACGCCGACTACGTGGTCGAGGTCCGAACCGGCTCGCTGGGCACGAATCGGCAAGACCTGCTGTTTGGCGTGCCGGCCACCAACCTGCCCACCGCGGGTCTGTTGCCGATGGGGTCTGCGAGCATCCCGGAAATCGCGCTGATGAAGCGCACCAACCAGCAGGGCGTCTGCAAACTGGCGGTATTCGCCTACGATCGCATGTCGGGCCGACCGGTGTGGCAGTCGGGCAATCGCAAGATCGCCAGCCGCGCCAAAGACACCTGGGTGCTGGGCACCGGGCCGTTCCAGCGCGGCACGATCTACGATGGCACGGCCTTTGCCGGCGAGAAGCTGCGAGTTCCACTAGTCGGCGGGGGTTCCAAGAATACGCTGCCCAATTCCTCGGTGGCGCAGGAGAAAGTCTTCCCGCACCAAATTGCGGCGCAAGCGCCGGTCGACAGGGTCGACAACGCCGGTTACTCGTCGCCAATGCCGCTCAATCGTCCCGTGGGCGGGCCTGGTGGTCTGAACCCGGCGAACGGGACAGAGTCGCCGCCCGGGCCGGTCCCCGGAGCGAGTTCCGGTGAAGCGCCAGCGGTCGTCAAGCCCAAGGCGGCCTATACTCCTCCTCCGCCGCCCGCGGTAGCCGTTCCACCGCCGACGCCCCAGCCGCCCGGCTCGGGGTTACAAGGCAATCTCACGCAAGCGCCGATGTTTGCGCCGAATTCGAACCCCGCCGCGGCCACCGCCGGGGCCATCCAAGCATTTAATTGGGCCCGAGATGCGATCGAGAAGCCAAAAGAGCCGGAACAGCCGTGAGAGCGTGTAATCGAGAAGCTCGCGACCGGCAAAACGGCAGAAATCAGGACAATCGCTTAGCGGAGCGGCTCGAACGTCAACGGTTCGTCGGAACGAGGATCGTGGATTCGCACGGCCAGCTTGCCGGAGAGCAAGTCGTCGATCTGCCGACCCACGACTTCGGCCCGCCAACCTCGCGCCAGCACGGGCGGCTCGGCGCTTCCGTTTCCCTCCATCATCCCCAGGCGATAGGCGATCAGATCGCGCACGTCGCTGGCAGTTCCGACAATGCTGGGCGCCAATTCGGCCGCGCGGCAAATGCTACCCAACGCCGAGGACAGAAACTGACCCAGCACGGCCAACTGCGAAGGCGCTTTGCGCGCCTGCGGGGTAGGGCACTCGTCGTCCGACAACGCCAGCGCTCGACTGACGGCCGCAGCTAGTTGCGGCATGGCACGCTGAAGATCGCCGCGCTCCATGCCGCGCAGTTCCCGGATCTGTTTGAGATCGTCGCTCTTGCGCTTGGCCAGTTCGATGATCAAGTCGTCGCGCAACACGCGCCGCGTGGGACAGTCGCGTCGCTGGGCCTCGGCTTCGCGCCAACGCCAGAGTTCGCGAACGATCGCCAGGCCGCGGCGGGACAAGCCGGAAATCCCCGAGACCCTCCACCATCGTTCGTCCGAGCGAGTCGCCTCGACGTCGGATTTCCAGGCGGCCATCTCCGTCTCCAGCCAGGCCTCGCGATTCAAGCGCGAAAGCCGCTCTCGCAATCGGGCAGCCATGGCGTCGAGGTAACGCACGTCGTCCAAGGCGTACTCGATCTGGCCGGTCGACAGCGGCCGGCGCCGCCAATCGGTGGCGCGTTTCGCCCTTGTTGAGTCGCTGTCCCAGAAGCTTGAACATTAATGAGCCGTAGCCGGCCGGATACTCGAAACCGACCAGCCCCGCGGCGATTTGCACGTCGAACAGCCGCTCGGGCGGACGACCAGCCGAGCCCAGGCAGAACAACAACTCCTCACGTCCGGCATGGACGATCGTTTCGTGACCCGGCGAGGCCAGCAACTGCCAAAATGGCTTGATGTCGTCGATGGTCTGCGGATCGATTACCGCCAGCCGGTCGCCGGCGGCCACTTGGATCAGGCACAGTTCCGGCCGATAGGTATGCTCCGACACAAACTCGGTATCGAAGGCAATCGACGGCTCGCTGGCCAGGTCGCGACAGAAATCGGCCAGCTGGCGGTCGGTCGTGATGTGATCGTAGTCCACGCGGGCGGAAACCTGTGGGGCAAAAGGCCGGCAAATCAACGCAAACCGCCATTGTAGCAATCGAACCGATATTGGCCACGGGACTTGCAGCCCGCGGATGCGACTGCCGAATCCCGGTATTTCGACAGACTCGCCGCGCGGATGGTCCGGCCAAAATGAGAACAAAAACCGTCTTGCTCCGACGCGGTGGAAGTCACGTAATGGTACGATAGTGGGCACCGGTATCCGGCGCCATTTCGGGCCGCCTTCCTTCAAACCCTTCGAAATACCCGAAAACATGATTGGCAATTCGACGACCGGCGCCGGCGCAGGCTCTCAAGCGCCGGCCTACGACGTGGTGATCCGCAACGGACTGTTCTTCGACGGATCGGGCAGCAAACCGACGCAGGCCGACGTAGCAATCGACAGCGGTAAGGTACAAGCGACCGCCGCGCGACTGCCGACCAGCGGGCGGCGCGAGATCGACGCGAAGGGCTGCTGGGTGATGCCCGGCATGCTCGATATCCACACGCACTACGACGCCGAGATCGAAGCCATACCAGGGCTCGACGAGTCGGTGCGGCATGGCGTCACGACGGTGGTCATGGGCAACTGCTCTCTTTCCACCGCGGTTGGCAAGAAGAAGGACATTCTCGACCTGTTCTGCCGGGTCGAGAGCCTGCCGCGCGACGTGCTGTCGCGGTGGTTCGGCGATGAATTGTCGTGGGACAGCGTCGGAGGGTATTACGAACATTTGGACAAACTGCCGATTGGCCCCAATGTCAGCAGTTTCGTGGGGCACTCGAGCATTCGGGCGCACGTAATGGGCATGGAACGGAGTCTCAGGGTCTCGCAGGCGGAGCCGGCCGAAATCGCTGCGATGCGCAAGATCGTGGCCGAGGCCATGGACGCCGGCTACCTCGGGCTGTCGATCGACATGCTGCCCTGGCATCGCATGGACGGCGAACCGTTTTGCGGAATCTCGGTGCCCTCGCAACATGCGACGCCACACGAATACCGCCAACTAGCCGGGGTGTTGCGCAGCGCGAGCGGGTCCTGCAGGCCACGCCCAACGCGCTAACCAAGCGCACGGTAGCGCTATTGGGAATGCTGAGCACGGGAGTGCTTCGCAAACCGTTGCGAACGACGATCGTGGCGGCCATGGACGTCAAGACGAATCGCCGCATTTATCAGATCGCGACCAAGGGCGCCGCGGTGCTCAACCGGCTGTTTCGCGCCAACATCCGCTGGCAGGCGCTGGCCGAGCCGTTTTTGAATTTCTGCGATGGCGTGCATACGCCGCTGTTCGAGGAATTCGCCACGGGCGTCGAAGCGATCAGCGCCGCGCCGGCGGTTCGCCAGCAAATGTTCTCCGACCCAGTGTTTCGTCAGGCGTTTCGCCGGGATTGGCAAACCCGGGGACAGCGGGTGTTTCATCGCGACCTGCACGACATGTGGGTCGTGTCCTCGCCCATCGCCGGACAAGCCGGCCAGTCGTTCGGCGCGCTGGCCGATGCCACGGGGGCCGAGCCGCTCGAGTATTTTATGGACTTGCTGGCCGAGCACGATTCGGCCATTCGCTGGAAAACGATCGTCACGAACGACCGGGCCCGCGAGCGGCAATACATTCTGGCGCATCCCACCACGCTTCCGGGCTTCAACGATTCCGGCGCGCACGCGCGCAACATGGCGTTTCAGGACGGCGGCTTGCAACTGCTGCAGCAAGTGCTGCTGAATCCCGGCCTGATGCCGCTGGAACAGGCGATCCATAAAATGACGCGCCAAACGGCCGAATGGCTGGGGCTCGACGCCGGCTCGCTGGCGCCGGGCGCATGGGCTGACGTGGCGATCATCGATCCCGAGAAGCTAAAAACCGGGCTAAGCGATCCGATCGAACAGTACGATCCGCGACTGGCCGGCGCCATGCGGATGGTGAAGCGCAGCGACGGCGTCGTTCGCCAGGTCTTGATCGGTGGCCGGGTCGCTTTCGAGGATGCCCGCTTCGCCGACGATTTTGGAACGACGCGCTGACGGCCGGTTGCTGCGCTCAGTGCGTTAATCCAGAAAGAGCCAGCTCGCGACGATCAGGATCGGCAGCAAGATCGCGAAGCTATAGCCCATGTATCCGAAAAAGCTGGGCATCCGCACGCCGGACTTTTCGGCGATGGTCTTGACCATGAAATTGGGGCCGTTGCCGATATACGTCATGGCGCCCATCGTGACGGCGCCCAGCGAGACGGCCGTCAACAGCGGCGTGGCCACGCCGGCCATCGTGTGCGGGGCACTGGCAGATATGTTGTGGGCCGCTTCGAAGAACACCAGGTAGGTCGGCGCGTTGTCGAGCACCGCGGAAAGCCAGCCGGTGGCCCAGAAAAACTTCTGCGGCGTGTCGATGCCGAGTTCGCCGCCCCGGGCGTCGAGGATTTCAAGCGCCGGTTGCATGGCCACGAAAATGCCGACAAATAGCGCCGCGACTTCCAAGATCGGCAGATAGTCGAAGTTATTGGCCTCGCGCACCCGTCGCGAACCCAACAGCAGTGAAACGGCGACCAATGCCAGCTGGGCCGCTTCGCGCAAAAACAAGAAGGGACGCCAATCGGTGCCCGGCACGGGTTTGCTGGAATCGAGCAAGGCTACCGACAAGATTACGCCGACAAGCAGCAGCCCGTTCGGCCAGATGCCGGAGAACTGAAGCCGTCGCACGCGAGTTTCGTCGGCAGCGATATCGGCCTTTGACTCGTGCGGATAATAAAAAAAGTGGTCAATCGCGAGATAGGCGGCCAGCAGCATTCCATTGACGAAGAGCCAGGATTTCCACAACGACAGGGTCCACAGAAAATCGACGCCGTGCAGGTATCCCAAAAACAGGGGAGGATCCCCGATGGGCAGCAGCAGACCTCCGCAGTTGCAGACCACGAAGATAAAGAACACGACCGTGTGCGCCACGTGTTTGCGCTCGCTGTTGGTCTCCAGCAGCACGCGAATCAGAAGCATTGCCGCGCCGGTCGTTCCAATCAAGCTTGCCAACAATCCGCCGCTGACGATCATCGTGGCATTCGTCAGCGGATGGGCCGGCAGATCGCCTTCGATGCGAATGCCGCCGCTGATCGTGTACAAACTGAACAACAGGATCATGAAGGGAACGTAGTCGGCCAACATTACGTGTTCGAGCGAGTGAGCCGCGCGGGCCACGCTAGCGCCGGGATGCAACATGGCCAGGTAGGCGAGCGTCACCAGGGCCAGTCCGCCGGCCACGACAAACTTGTTCAGGTTGTGCTCCCACCAATGCGCGGCGTGATCGAGCAGGGGTAGGACGGCAATCGCGCCCAGCAATAACGCGAAAGGGATTACGGCCCAAAAGTGGGCCACGTGAACCGCGGCCTCCTGATCGTGATGCACGGCTTCGCCATCCGGCACCGCGGTCCAGCCAGTCAACGTGGCCAGCAGATAAACGAGCAAGAGGGCGCCGATCGCGAGCACGACCGGCGAACGAACATTGGCACGCAGGGACTCAGGCGGCATTGCAGTTTTGGCATGACGGGTGAGACAGGGGAACTTGGCCGCCGCAACCCCGCCGCCTAATGCCGGCTTGCAACGGCCCCGATGGCACACAAGAGAACGAATCGGAGGCTGCAACGCAAGGAGGCAAGTGCCAAAGCCCGTCGCGGCCGCGCGGGCTTGGGCCTCCTGGCGCTTGTGCGAGTCGTTTGCTACATTAGGGCGCAAGTTGATTGGGATCGATTCAGAAACGACAAGGCAAACCCCGATCGTGGAAATTTGGCTGCGCACGAACGTCCGCGCCGTCTTGTCGGGCGCCATCTTGCCGGTGGCGGTCGGACTCGTCGGCCTGGTGCTGTGCCTGGGATTGCCGGGCCGAGCGCCGGCTCCGTGGATGCGTGGGTTGGGAATCGGACTGATCGTCGTTGCCCTTTTCACAATTGTTCTGTTGCTGTTGCAATTGCGGCAACCGCGGCTGGCCTATTGCGATGGCCGGCTGTTGGTGTGGTTACGATCCGGTCCGCCGATCCGCGTCCCGATCGGAGCCATCGAATGTTTTTGGCTAGGGCACGGGGCCAGTTTGCTGCCGGGCAAGCGGAACGAGCGCCGAGAAACCCAGACGATTGTGATTCGCATCGCCGATAAGGCCGCCGAATGGCGGCAGCAGGAAGTCAAACCCCAACTGGGCGCCTGGTGCGACGGATATGTCACGATTCGTGGCACCTGGTGCGAACCGCTCAATCTCGAAGTCGTGAACCGGCTTAACCAAAGGCTGGCCGAAGTCACGGCCGCCGCATCCACTTAAAGGACTAATACCGCATGACCCGGTTGCTCGTCAGCGTGCGCGACGCCGAGGAAGCGCAAATCGCGGTTGCCGAGGGCGTCGACCTGATTGACGTCAAGGAACCCTTGCGCGGCGCGCTCGGGGCGGCCGATGCTCGCACGATTGACTCGATTGCCCGCTGTGTGGCCGGTCGCGCGCCGCTGAGCGCGGCCATGGGCGAGTTGCTCGAAGCCATACCGTTGCCGCCGCGCTTGGCCAGCCAGCTTCGTTACGCCAAATTCGGGCTGGCCGGCTGCGCCAGGCACGTAGATTGGAAGGAGCGTTGGCAACGCGCGATCGCCAATTTGCCGGCTGGAGTCGCCGCCGTGGCGGTCGCATATGCCGACGCCGACGCCGCCGGCTCGCCGAAAGTCGACAGCGTGCTGGCACAGGCGCGAGCCGTCGGCTGCGCCGCGGTGCTGTTCGACACGTTTGAAAAATCAGGCGGTTCTCTGATCGATCACATCGGCCTCTCGCGGCTAAGGCACTTGATCGGCGGGGCTCGCGCGCGGGACTTCTCACGGTCGTGGCGGGGGGCCTAAAAGCGAGGGAAATCCGCCAGATCTTGCCGCTTGCGCCTGACTATGTCGGCGTGCGCGGGGCGGCCTGTCGCGGAGAACGATCTGGCCGGCTAGACGGTAAGCGCGTGCGCCAGCTGGTCGCGCTGGTGGTCGACGGGGTTGCCGACGCGGCATGCACATCGGCTGGGTAGTGCCATCTCCTTGCTAATTTTCCGGTTGCGCCGCGACGTGCAACCGTTTGACGTAAATTTGCTTGACAAACCGAGCGCTCCGGGAATACTCAGTGCGTCGGTCGTGACGCAGGGAGTTTTCACGAGCCACGCATCGTGATGGCGTTGCGACAGTGCCTCGATGCAAGACCGCGCTGACTGTCCTGAGTCTTGCCGGAAGCAAGGAGCTGCGCCGTGCCCGATACAGTCCTGGAAGCGATTAAGCAAGGTTTGTGGGACTTCGAGCCCCGTGAGCTCGAGTGCGAGGAATTCGAAGCTTGTGGCGCGATGCCCGGAACGGCCGGCAAGTTGCTGGCCTTGGCCGAGCGGGTTCGCCTGGGGTTGCCTCTGTGGCATCCGGAAGATCGTTTGGACTGCGAGTCCGAGATGGAAGCGGGCAATTCGCGGGACCGGGCGTACTAAGCCGACCGCCGCGCGTCTCGCAAAGTTCCCAATCCACGCGATTGCGGATACGATGGGGGGATGACCGAACCAGGTCTGCCTGGGAGAATCGCTCTCGCCAGGAGGCACGGTCGAACAACTCCCCCGTCATGAACCATGTAGGAATCGCGAACCATGCCCAGCTTGTCGATCACCACCCCCCACACGTTGTCCGCGGAAGAGGCGACGGCCCGCTTGAAGAGTTTCTTCCAGAAACTCAAGGATCGCCACCAGGACAAGGTCAGCAACTTGGAAGAATCGTGGGAGGATAATCGGTTGAATTATGCCTTTTCGACCTATGGCTTCAACATCAAGGGCGACCTGACCGTTGAACCGGGCGAAGTGAAGGTCAATGGTTCGCTGCCATTTGCCGCCATGATGTTCAAGGGCAAGATCGAACAGACGGTGCGTGAGGAGTTGGAGAAGTTGCTGGCCTAGACGTTTATGGCTTAGCCGGATAGAGCGAGATTTTGCGATCGTCGCGGCGGAAGGCCAGTCCCGTGCCAGTCAAGACGGCCCGGACCAGTTCGTCCAGGCTGGCATCCTTCACTTTGACCGAGACCAACTGGTCGGCGGCGATCCCCGCAGCCTCGATCGCCGCGCGGTCCCAATCGAACTCGAGATTCAACCGTTCGGCCAGTTGCGCGACCACCTGATCGAGGGCGGCATTCTCGACCGACAGTTGATACACCTCCTTGCCGGCCGTGACCGTGGTTTGTTCGGTGGGCTTTCCTCGCAGTCGCTGCTGCGCCGCTTCGTGATCCTCGACGAGCCCCTCGACGCGAATCTGGTTTTTGTCGACCGCCACCCGGGCGTTTGGCAAAGCCTTGGCCCAGCGGTGCGCCACGACCGCGGCATTGGCTCCGGCTTGATAACTGCGCACCAGCGCGACACTGGCGGGCACCGGCACCAACTGCGCGCTTCGACCGGTCTTGTCCAACTCGAAACTCAACTCGAACTGCGCCGCTAGCAGCGTCAGCCGATCGATCCAAGACAGGGGGGGCAAGTCGGCGGCCGGCCAGAGATCGTGTGGAATTTTATCGAGGCCGATGATTTCGACCCCTGCCTCGGCAGCCAATCCCTCGACCAGCTGCCTGGGTTCGGTCAGATCCTCCCAATGCGACGATCGCATCATCAGCAGCTTTCGCGTAATGGGAGTCGGCAGCCGGCGCAGCTCATCGAGTCTTAACGCCGCCAGGGTTCGCAACCGCCTGGCCATGTCCGGCGGCCCAAAATAGGCGACCGGCCCAAATTGGCAGTATCCCAGCATCAGATGCCGACCGATCTTTTCCAGCGCTTCACCCAAAGGCTCCTGATCGATGGCCAGGGTGATCGGCCGTTCCGGATCGACCCGGCGATCGAGAAAAACGGCTAGATGCTGGGCCTTGCCGAGGCTCTTTAGCGCTCGTGACAGCGGCAAGTTTGTCCAGGAAATGCTGACCGGCCCGGCGAGTTGCTGGCTGATCGCGGCGCCCGTGGCCCAACCGTTGGAATCGGCGGCACGCGAATGCGAATCGAACAGGGTTGGAACCAGTGCGAGCAGCAAAGCGGCCGTAAAAAACTGCTGACGCATGGTAACGCGGCCCTTCATGGATCGCCGGCGATGAATGGGAATAGTGCCGAAGTTGGTATTCGATAGCGGCGTCGCCCTTCATTTTCGATTAAAAGCGGCCCCAAGGCAATTCGGACCTGGCCGCCGGTTTGGTGAATTCTGAAGCGGCGATTAGACTGGGGGAAAGCAATTTGGCTGGCCGTTGAATCTCACCCAGTACGGCGCCGCTTGGGCGAAACCGACGTCTATGAATCAACAATCGCGAACGCCGCTGCTGCACGAGCTCTATCATCGCTACCTGGTGGATCAGAACTCCGAGGTGTTTCGAGCCGGCGTGACCCGGCGCTACACAATCGGCACGCTGGAACGGCTGAGCTCGGCCGGAGATCGCATGGCTCGACGGGCCGCGATTCTGGCGCTGGGCGTGCTGGCGGACTATTCCTCAAACGCGGCGATTGGCCGGGCCCTGCAAGACACCGACCGCGGGGTGCGCATCCTGGCCGACAATGCGATTCGCCAGGTGTGGTCCCGCGTGGGAACGCCCAGGCAGCGCAAAGGCCTGGCCGTGGCCATGGAATTCAACGGCTCGCGGCGATTTCAAGAAGCGATCGACGAGACCACTCGCCTGATCGCCGAAGCCCCGTCACTGGCCGAGGCCTGGAACCAACGGGCATTGGCCCTGTTCAGCCTGGGCCGGTTTGCCGAGTCGATTTGCGATTGCATCCAGACTTTGGAACTCAATCCCTATCATTTCGGCGCGGCCACGGGCATGGCGCAGAGTTACCTGCAAACCAGCAATCGCACCAAGGCGCTGGAGAGCTTCCGCCGCGCTCTGTCGCTCAATCCCAGCCTGGAAGGCGTTCGGGCCCACGTGCTGTACTTGCAGCGCACGTTGAAAAGCCAAGAATAGACCTTGGCGTTGGGATCCTCTCCGTAACACTTGCGCAGTGCCGCGGCGCTCCCGAGCGATTGCATGACGACCGGCTCGCAAACGGTGCTCATCCTGGGGGCCGGCATCAACGGCTGTGCCCTGGCACGCGAGCTGGCACTCAACGGCGTCTCGGTGTGGGTGGTCGACAGCGCCGATCTGGCAACCGGAGCCACGTCCGGATCGTCGCGACTCGTGCACGGCGGACTACGGTATCTGGAATACGGCGAGTTCGACCTGGTCAAGGAATCGCTCGCTGAACGGGCTCGACTGGTGCGGCTGGCGCCGCAGTTCGTGCGACCCTTGCAGTTGTGGATCCCGGTTTCCAATCGCCTGGGGGGCATCATCGGCGCGATTGGCCGCTTTTTCGGCTGGAAATATTGGCCCGCGCCCAAGGCAGAGCGGGGCGTGATTCTGGTGCGAGCCGGGCTGGCCTTTTACGACGCCTATGCCCATGATCCGCGGTGGCCCAAGCACGCGCTCGTGCGCACCCGGCAACCCGGCACCCTACCGGTCGATGCGAAGAAATATCGCTGGCTGCTGTCGTATTTCGACGCCCAGGTCGCGTTTCCCGAATGCCTGACGACGGCGCTGTTGGAAGACGCCCGCAATGTTTCCGAGCGTCAGGGGTTGGACTTTCGAGTGATGACGTATTCGAAGCCCACGCTGTGCGACAGGACGGTGCAGATCAGCCCTGCCGGCGACAATCAAGGCACCACCGCGGCCATCGATCCGGCCGTGATCATCAACGCCACCGGAGCCTGGGTGGACGAAACGCTCGAGCGTCTACACGTGCCGTCGGAGCGCCTGATCGGCGGCACCAAGGGGAGCCACTTCTTCACGTTCAACCCCAGGTTGCGCGAATCGCTCCAATGCCAAGGCATTTATGCCGAAGCCGGCGACGGGCGCCCGATCTTCATCACGCCGCTGGACGACGCCGTGTTGGTCGGGACCACCGACGTTCCGTTCGAAGGCTCGCCGGAGCGTGCCACCGCCACGGAATCGGAGCTTCACTACCTGCTGGACGCGGTCAATGCGATTCTGCCTGAGGCCCGGCTGGATTGGTCGGATATCGCGTTTTATTGCAGTGCCGTGCGTCCCTTGCCGCGCGTGACCGCGGCCACGACCGGAGCCATCACGCGGCGACATGCGTTGGTCCAGAACGAGTCGGTCAGCGTGCCGCTGTACTCGATCGTCGGCGGCAAGTTGACCACGATGCGTTCCCTGGCCGAAAGCACGGCCGCCACCGTGCTCGCTAGCTTGGGCCGCGCGGCGAGCGCCAATTCGCAAGATCGCCCCATCCCTGGCGGCGAGGACTATCCGCCCAATGCCGAGGCGCTGCAAACACGCTGGCGAGATATCGCCGGGCGGACCGGATTTTCCACGGATTCGGTGGCGCGGTTTGGCGCCTGTGCGGCTCGCGGACTGAGTGTTACCTGGCTGGTTCGCCCGATCGCGAATTGCTGCCGGACACCGAATTGCCTTGCTGTTACGCCCGGGCTGCAATCGAACGGCAATGGGCCAGTACACTGGCCGATCTGGTTGAACGTCGCCTGATGCTCCTTTACCATCACCGATTAACCCGTGCTTGCCTGGAGCGTCTGGCTCGGCTGTTGGTCGAAACCGGACGCCTGGCGGCGGGGCAAGCCGACTCAGCCGTGACGGATCAAATCGAGCGGCTGGCGACGCGGTACGGAAAACGGATCGAGTAACACCGAGATCCCCTGCTATGGCGGCGGGGCGCGGGTACCACGAAATCCTTTTTGGCGGGCGTTCTCCATGGCGGCGAAGCAATATATTCTGGCACTCGATCAGGGCACGACTTCCAGCCGGGCCATCGTGTTTGGCCACGACGGCCGCGCGATCTCGGTGGCGCAGCAGGAATTCGAACAAATCCTGCCGGCCCCGGGATTGGTCGAACACGATGCCGAGGCCATTTGGAACTCCCAGCTCAAGGTGGCTCGCGATGCCCTGACCCAAGCCCGGCTGACCGCCGCCGACATCGCGGCGATCGGCGTGGCCAACCAGCGCGAGACCACCATTTTGTGGGAACGCGCCTCGGGGCGTCCGGTGGGCAACGCCATCGTTTGGCAAAGTCGCGTCAGTTCGCCGATATGCGATCAGCTCAAGGCCGACGGACTGGAAGACACGTTTCGAGAAAAGACCGGCCTGGTCATCGACGCGTATTTTTCGGGCACGAAGATCAAGCACCTGCTGGACACGACCGAGGGCTTGCGGCGGCGAGCCGAAGCTGGCGAAATCCTGTTCGGCACCGTCGATAGTTGGCTCATTTGGCGGCTCACCAGCGGCCATAAGCACGTGACCGATTACAGCAACGCCAGCCGCACGTTGATTTTCAACATCCACTCGCTCGACTGGGACGACGAACTGCTGAAAATACTCGACATTCCGCGGGCCATGCTGCCCGAGGTGAAATCGTCGAGCGAAGTCATGGGGCAAACGGCCAGCGAGTGGTTTGGCGGCCCCATCGCCATTGCCGGCTGCGCGGGGGACCAGCAGGCGGCGACATTCGGCCAGGCTTGTTTCTCGCCCGGCAGCGCCAAGAACACCTACGGCACCGGATGCTTCCTGTTGCTCAATACGGGTCACGAAGCCGTCGCGTCCAAGAACAAGCTGCTGACCACGATCGGTTGGTCCAAGGGGGGCAAAGTCACTTACTGTCTCGAAGGCTCGGTGTTTATCGGCGGCGCGGTCGTGCAATGGCTGCGCGACGGGCTGAAGATCATCAAGCATTCGGTCGACGTCGAGGCCCTGGCCGACCACGTGGCGGATACCGGCGGGGTTTATCTGGTGCCGGCCTTCGTGGGGCTGGGCGCGCCGTATTGGGATCCCTACGCCCGCGGGGCGATCCTAGGCATCACGCGCGGCACGACCGAAGCCCATATCGCGCTCGCGGCGGTCGAATCGATGGCTTTTCAGTCGCGGGACTTGCTCGAAGCCATGCAGCGCGATTCGGGCGTGCGGCTGACGGATCTGAAAGTCGACGGCGGGGCATCGATCAATAACCGCATGATGCAGTTCCAGGCCGACATCCTGGGAACGACCGTCTCGCGACCCCAAGTCTCGGAAACCACAGCCCTGGGCGCGGCATATCTGGCCGGCCTGGCCGTGGGCTACTGGAGCGGCGAAGACGAGATCGCGCGAAACTGGGTGCTCGATCGGAAGTTCGAGCCGCGGATGTCGCCCGAAGTGCGCAACGATCGATACGCCGGCTGGAAAAAGGCCGTCGGTCGGAGCCTGGACTGGGAAACTCACTACGCGCGGCTCGCCGCCTACCGGCGGACCGTTTCGCCCTCGACGGCATAGCGCTTCGGGTTGGCCTCGAAGCGCTTCAGCGATGATTCGTCGGCAAACAGATAGATCCGGCGATCGGCGCCGAACACGCCGAATTCGCGCCGCCCGGCGACCACCATCTGGTTATCCATCGCCAGCACGGGATCGAGCCCGGACAACACGGGACTGTACAGATCGGGATTCGCCAGGAACTTCTCACGTTCCTGGGGCCCCACGAAAAGATACGTGCGACCGCGATGCACGGCGCCCCAGGCCCGATCGCCCACGGACCACTGCATCCGCTCGACGAGCGTCACCGGACAATTGCCATCCAAGCCCAACGGAGGACAACCGGGGGGCAGTTGAGGAAGCTGCGGCTGCTGCTGATACGACGCAGGGGCGTTATAAGCACCCTGTTGTGCGCCGGGCGCGTGCGGCGAAGCCTGCACGGCGTTCGCACCCGGCGGAGGATTGGCCGCGAAATGCTGTTGCGGCTGAGCCGCGTAGGGCTGAGCCGCATACGGCTGAGCCATGGCCGATTGCGCCGGAGGGCCCTGAGCAGGCGGAGCCTGGGCCACGGGTGCTTGCGCGGCGACCGGCGGAGCGGCCGACCCGGCGGTCGGCGGCTGAAAGTATTCGGCATAACGGTCGTGGGTCGCGGCCTGCTGCGCGACCGGATTGGCGACCGCCGCGGGCGACTGTGCAACGTTAGTCGTGGGATAGGCGGCCGGCATGGCTGGCGCTACGCCGTTTCCATTCATCGGCGCCCCGTTCGGAGCGGCGGCGCTGGGCCCGGTAGCGCCGCCAGAAACCTGCGGCGACGATTTGCGCACCAGTTCGCGGTGGCCGGCGGCGGCCTGGTTCAATTGTGCGACGTATTGATTGGCCGTCGGCGGGCTTTGGAATTGTGACACGAGCCGGCCGTTGGGCTGGATGATGACGTCGGTCGGCAAGCTCGAGACGCCATACATCCGAGTCGTGCCCGGCGCTTCGTCCGAGTTGAGTTTGACCAGCACGAAGTTCGCTTCCAAGGCGCGAGCCGTTTCGGCTTGTGAAAACACCTCGCGCTCCAGCCGCATGCAGGGCTGACACCAAGGGGCCCAAAAATGAATCAACACGAGCCGGTTGGTGCGGCCCGCGAGTTGCTGGGCCGCTTCCAGGTTTGGCTGCCAAGGCATTTTGTCTTCTGCCACGGCGCTGGCGACAGTCGTCACCACGATCGAGGCCACAACCGAAAAATGGCGAACTGACCACATGAGTGCTGACCCCTGTCAACGGAAACGGAGAATGCTAGTCCGTGCGCAATTTATCGACCGCTCCGATCAATGCAGTTGTGTAAAAATTGAGGATTGAAGCAGGATTAACGAAGATGCGGGCCATGAGGGCGGTAGGCAGCCACCCGGCGGGGCCATGCCGCCGGGACCTGGCCAGCGGCCGCGGCGTGCGAATTCCGTGGGCGTGGGAATAGCTGACGGAAAAACTTTGGAGAACGCCTAAAGTGCGTGCACGTGAGGAACCGAATAGACGGAAAAGTCGAGCTTCTTTTCGGAAAAAACTTACCGGTTCCGCCGATATTGCCGGAGAGTCGCTTGACATCATTCGAGACATGACTAAGATGACCGTAGTTTTAAGTTCTGCCATGCAGGCAGGCGCCGTGGCTCACGAGCTGGATCGGTGAGCCCCCCCCAAAAAGTTTTTTGTTCGCGCTGGGGGAACTGTAGACGCTTCTTGACTCGAATTCCTGCTTGTTAGCGTCGGACTGGTTGTGCCACAGGCAACCGCGCTGGACCCACTAGGGAACCGCGCTTGAATCGTCCGGCGACTTGGCAGGATGAGTCGCCCCGTGGGCGGCTTTCCCTTGACGATATTTGGTCACGGGATCGACGGAGCCGGGAACGTTGTCCAGGCGTGCTGCGTGTAAGCGGCCTGTTTGTTTTTTCGCGATTTTCGTCCTGCCCGACGAGCGTTTTTTGAGCGTTCTCGTTTGGCCGGCGGGCGTTTTCCACGATTTTCGTTTACCAGCGAAAATTGACTTCTAGTAAGGGCATTCGGCATCGAAGCTGAACAGCCATTCAATCGTTTCCGATCGTACTCCGCGCGCACGCTTGGCGTCTGCGCGCACAGTGGTTCGGTCTTATCTCAGGTGAAACATGGGTAAACGGAAAAAGGGTCGGCCTCGCGGCAGAGGCGGAATGGGTGGCGGTGGAGGTGGTGGCGGCGGGGGAGGCGGTGGTGGTGGCGGCGGCCCCTACCAGAATGGCCGGCCTCGTGGCCGCGGCGGCCCGCGCCGCTTTAACGATCCCAACGATCGACCTCCTTATCCGGACAACGAGCCCCAGGCCGATAATGGCGAACCCGGCGTTGTCGAACCGGGTCTTGGCGTGTTGGAACTGCACCCCAATGGGTATGGCTTCCTTCGCAACCCCAAGACCAATTACCTCCGCGAGCGAACCGATCCGTTCGTTCCCGGCACCATGATCGACAAGTTTCGCCTTCGCGAAGGCGTCTTGATCAATGGCCTGGTCCAGCAAGCCCGCAAGCAGCAAGGTCCGAGGCTGCGAGAGATCATCGACGTCGACGGCATGAAGCCCGAGGAATACGTCAACGTCAAGAGCTTCGACGCCCTGACGCCGATCAATCCCGAAAGCTGGCTGCGACTCGAGACCGGCCCGACCCCCATCACCACGCGCGTGATGGATTTGCTCACGCCGTTGGGCAAAGGGCAGCGCGCCCTGATCGTGGCCCCCCCGCGCACCGGCAAGACGTTTTTGTTACAGCACATTGCCAACGCCATCTCGACGAACTACCCGGAACTGACGTTGATCATGTTGTTGATCGACGAACGACCGGAAGAGGTCACCGACATGCGGCGCTGCGTCGTGGGCGACGTCATCGCCAGCAGCCTGGACCGCGACGTCGAAAGTCACGTGCGTTTGTCGCAGTTGGTAGTCGAGCGTTGCAAGCGATTGGCGGAAATGGGCAAGGACGTTTTCCTGCTCATGGATTCAATCACCCGCATGGCCCGCGCCTTCAACAAATGGGTCGGCAACACGGGCCGCACCATGTCCGGGGGCGTCGACATCAAAGCCCTCGATATTCCCAAGAAGCTGTTTGCCACGGCCCGCGTGTTCGAGGAAGGCGGCTCGTTGACGATCGTCGCCACGGCGCTGATCGACACCGGGAGCCGGATGGACGAGCTGATCTTTCAGGAGTTCAAGGGCACCGGCAACATGGAGTTGGTGCTCGATCGCAAATTGTCCGACCGCCGCGTCTGGCCGGCGATCGACATTTCGCAGTCGGGAACTCGCCGCGAGGAAAAACTGCTGGATCCCGATACGCTGCACGCCGTGAATATGCTGCGGCGAACCTTGGCGACGATGCATCACGTGGACGCGATGGAGCAACTGACCAAGCAATTGGCCAAGTTCAAGTCCAATCGTGAGTTCGTCAAGCTGATCAGCGGTACGCAGCTCGACTAGACGTGCCAGGCGCACGGCCGGCCGTCGGAGCAGGGGACTGCGCGGCCTGAGGCCTCGCCATCGAGGCATCGGCCGCTGGCAGATCCGTGGCCAGCGTGGGACTTGTCGCGCGGCGAATCCGGCCGATGACGACCCGGCTGTGCCAGTCTTTGCGTTTCGCCGGGTCGCACTGGATCTCGGCGATCCGATCCCACTCAAACGGCAGCCGGCCGGTGGCCCCCGGCGGGTCCGTGGCGCTGGAGCTATCCGGCGGATCGAAGAAGAACGGCAGCAGGTCGTAGCAGAAATACTCGACGTCGTCGGGCACATCGGCCGCCGTGGCGGGCCAGGGGACTTGCTCGATCGGCACGCCGTACGAGTAGGCGAAGCGGTGATAAACCCGGTTGAAGCTCACGAGCCGAACGTCTCTGGGCAAACGTTGCTTGAGGTCTGCCAGGGCGGGCGCAAGATCGTTGGCGCCGTTAACGCGAACGTTGACGATCACGCCGCAATAACTCAGGCCCAGAAAGGCCGCCAGGGCGGCGACCGCCAACTGCGGACGGGGCGCGGTTTCGGCCAGCGACGCCCAAATCAGCAGTCCAGCCGTCAGGGCTGCCGCCGCCAGCCAGGCGACCAGGAATATCGTCGGTTGTTCGAGTTCGGCAAAGCGCTGTGGCCCGGCGATATTCAACACCGCCAGCGCACAGGCGCCCGCCAGGATTGCCGCCGCGCTGCGCAAGTACCGTCGCCAGATCAGCCGATCGGCCAGTTCCGCCCCGGCGGCGGTGCAACGTTCGACAACTAGCGCGGCCAAAATCGCCAGGCAGGGATACAGCGGCATGAAGTAACGCCCGCGTGCGCCCGCCGCCAACCAAACGCTGGGATAGGTGACCGCCACGGCGGTTATCAGAAACACGGCTTGCGGGCGGTTGCCGAGCAGCCATCGACGCATGCCGGGCTTGACGAACACGATCAAAAGCGGCGACCAGGGGAGCAAACAGGCCAGCGTTTCCAACGGATAGCCGGCGAGATGTCCGGCGAGGCCGGACCAGGAGAATCGCTCCCGCGCCAGCCCGGCCCAAATATCATCGACGGCCTCTGGATTCGACAGCGCGAACGGAACCAACCAGCTTCCAACGATGGCGACAAAACAAGCCAGACCCAGCGCGTGTCCGCGCGCCAACAGCCAGCGCCAATCTCGCCGAAGCAGTAAGTACGCGCCCGTGACGAGAACAAAATACACCGGCGCTCGGGGCCCTTTGGCCAGCGCGCCCAGCGCGGCCAGTGTGTAGCCCGCGGACCATGCCACGCTGGGCGGCCAGCCGCGCATGTATCCCCAATGCCAGATCAACAGGGAGCCGGCCACCAGGAGTGTGAAGACGGCCTCGGACTCGCCAAGTCTGCCCAGTGCGAGGACCTGTCCAAATGTGGCGTAGATGGCCGCAGCGCTGAAACTTGCCAGACGCGACATGGCTTGCCGCGCGTAGGCATAGATGAGCAGTGTCAGCACGAGAGTCGCCAGGGCGCTGGGCAGCCGCACGGCCGTCAGATCGACATCGCCACGCGCGAGCCCCACCAGCGCCATCAACCAACTGTTCAGCGGCGGCCGCTCGGGAAAGACGGTGCCTTGCTGCCGCGGCACAATCCAATCGCCGCTGGCGATCATCTCGCGGGCGCCGCTGGCCCAGCGCGATTCCTCCCCACACACCGGCGCCACCGTCAGCCGCGCGAAGTAGGTTAGCAACACTAGCGCGGCAAGCGCCATCCACTCCCATTCGCGCCACCAAGGCGCGGGCTGGGAAAGGGGCGAATCGGGGTTGGGAATTGGCTCGTGCATGGGACGCGCACTGAGGGCAAGCAGGTGGCGGGCAGCGAAGAATCGCACATCCGCTGGAAACCGACAAGAGAGCTTTGTCGGCGCCGTGGCCCGACGCGGCGCACTTCGAGCGCAGCTAGCCAATATCGCCGGCATGGGCTAGAATTTCGACGAGTCTGGAGGGTAAGCGAATGGCTAGCGGCGACACTGGAAATGTCGTGCCGGGTAACCGGTTGCGGGTTCGAGTCCCGTGCCCTCCGCTGGTGAACATGAACGCCACGATAACTGAACGTATGTCGATTCTTACTGGCGACGCCCGAGGCTTTGCGCGAGCAGCCGGGACAATCACTCTATCAATCGGCGGGTCATTCGACCTTGGTTTCAAGAACTCCACCGGCTGGGCGTGAGTTCCCGATCGCTCGGAGCAGGAAGTTCGGATTCGCCGGAACGTCCGGCGGCTGACTCGATGGAACGCAGCCGATCCACGCGCCGCCTGACTTCCTAGTTGGGCGATAGGCCAGATTAGCATCCGTCGCACAGGATCGCGATTAAGGCAGGCGCCGCGCGGTCCTCGGTCGCTCGCCCGAGCCTCGACGGCTCTTCCAGCCCGACTCCAAGAACTCCTAATTCCGTGGGCCTACGGTCCGGACAACCGCAAAAATCCGAACACATTCGCGTCGGATGGTAGCGGATAAGCGGGCAGGGCTTAGCGGCTTCGAGGGAGTAAACCACAAGGAGATTACACTCCGAAAATCTCTATATATCGCGCCGAATCGCGCAGCTTTTCCATGGCTTGAACGGCAGGTCAAATCGGCCCGCGCGAGCTGGGCGATTCCGATTTTGACGTCGTGGACTGGGTCGGTCCGTGGCTCCAACCGCTAACCGGCAAGACGCTAGTCGAATGAAACGAGTCCTAGCCCATTCGACTGCCGCCGCGAAGTCAGCCGCCTGGATGGTGGCGGTTGTCGTGTTCGTTGCCGCTTCGCACGGGAGCGAACCCACGACGTCGGACGTTCGGGCCGAACCAACATCGCGAGCGCTACAATCCCTGACGACCGTTCAACCGGCACCGCCGGGTCGCGCCGCGGACGCGTCTGCCGCTGCCTCGAAGCAGGTCGAGACAGTCCCTCCCGGCCGAGAGGCGATTGACGGCGCGGAGGCGGCCCCGGAGGCGAGCGTCGCCGCGAACCAGCATGCCGGCATTCTGCTTCGCGCAGCGCGCAATTCCGTCGCCCTGGGAGATTTTCCCACGGCGATCTCTCGATTCGCGGAGCTATTGCACCTGACGCCCGGCGATCATCAGGCACGCTTCGAATATGCCGGACTGCTGATGCAAGCCGATCGCTTGTCCGAGGGGCGGCGCGAGCTGGAACGGCTGGTCGCGGAACAACCGCACGTGGCGGAATATCGTCTGGCACTGGCCGATTTGTTGTTCCGACTCAAGGACTATGCCTCGGCTCGCCAACAGTTGAGGCCGCTCTTGTCGGACAAAGGCCTTGGAGCACGCGCCGCGATCAAGATCGCCCGATCGTTCGTGTGGGATCATCGGGCGGCCGAGGCAGAAGCATTCCTTGATGCGCACCTCGCCGTACTTAAAGGTCTCGATGCGGCGTCTCAGCTGGAACTCGGAGAATTGCTGATCGACCTGGAAAGACCCGCCCAGGCCGTTCAGCTCCTCACGCCGCTCCACGACGCCAATCGCGACAACGAGAAGGTCTCGGCCACGTTGTTGTTGGCCCTGTTGCGGATGAACGCGCGAACCGAGGCGATTGAATTGATCGGCCAACTCGAGAAGCAGCCGCTGAAGGAATCGGGTTTGTGGCTGGAAATGGCCTCGAGGTTTTATGACGAACAGGCGTTCCCCGAAGCGCTGGCACTCTATCGACAAGTGCGACGACTTCAGCCGGGGCGCGCTGCCGAGCTCGGCATGGCACGCGCTTACCTTCGGCTCTACGACGTCGAAAGCGCCCGCAAAGTCTTGGCCGATTGGCGGGGCCGTGAGAATGACCGCGAGGTCTCGATGATGATGGCCGACTATCACACGTTGGTCGGCGAGTATTCCGACGCCATCGCGATTGCGCGGCGTCTTTTCGAAACGGACGCCGGAGACATTCAAGCCGCGATTCTGCTAGGCGATGTGTACCACGCTTCGCTCCAATTTGGCTTCGCGGAAGCGGCCTATTCAGCCGCGTTGGCCCGTTGCCGCGCAACTGACGTGGAACCGCGCCGGGAAATCCGTCGCCTCCAAGCCAAGAATGAACTGTTCGCCCGCCGCTTCGACCGAGCGGTCGCGATCCTTAGGGGCCTGGTTGAGGAGCGCCCCTCGGATGTGGCCAGCCGCCTGCTGCTGATGGAGACGCTCACCGAAGCACGATGTTTTGAGGCCGCGGCGGCACTGGCCCGGCCCGGCGCGGACAGCGAAAACCCACGAGACCGCGTCGCCTTGGATACACAATTGGGGTACGTGCTGTTGAAACAGGGGAGGTGGACGGAAGCAGCCGAGCAGTTTCGATCGCTTGCTCAAGACTCGAACGAACCTTCGCCGGACGTGGCGTACGGACTGTTTCAATCATCCGTAATGTTGCATCAACCAAACCAGGCCCGCGAGGCGCTCGCGCTGGGGCCATCGCCGCTGGCGCCCCCGGCGATGTGGGGCGTGGTTGTAGCGGGCCGGGCGCTGGGTTATTGCGAATGCGAGACGGCCGCGGCGGTGCTCGACGAGGCACTGTGCCGGTCGCCGGGAAACCTTGTGTTGCTCAACATGCGAGGCGAGGCAGCGCAGCAGTGCAATTGCGGCTGTCGTTCGCTCGACTGCCGTTGCCGCGCCGACAAAGTCCACGACGCGCTTTCGGGCGACCTTAGCTGGGCTGCGCCGCCGGCGAACCGATGGTTCCACGCGGCGATACAGGCTTCTCCCGCGAACGTGCGAGCGCGTTTGGGGTCCGCGCGGTCATTCCAGAAATACCTGGCGTACGAAACGGCGTACTGCGAGTATTTGGAGTTGCTGAAGTTGATGCCCCAAGACGTGAACGTGATTCGAGAGACGGCGCGGCTGGTCGAGGATTGGCGAGGCCTCGAATGCGCCGATCCTATTTATGCAAGTGGTCAGGCCGCGCTTTCGGCCGAGGCGGGATTCGAGACAGTCCCGACTCCCGAGCCCGCGGGCCCCGCGGTCGACGAACCGTTCGACGCGCGAGGAGAGCCGTTCGCGTGGGAACCCGAGAAGCAGTTGTTGGCGGCCGAATATGACGCCAGGTACCTGCGCGGGTGGCGATTGCACCAGGCGATTCCCGCCTATCAGCGCCTGATCGATATGGAACCGTCAAACTCGGCGTCGGTGTTCGACCTTGCTCAGTGCCAAAGCGCGCTCAATCGGACCCAGTGCGCGGTGGAAACGTACGAGCGGCTGCTCGAAGCAGATCCTTGCCACCAGGATGCGGCGACGGCCCTGTGGCGCAATCAGCTTGAAATGCAACCCAAGATCCTGGGAGGATTCGACTACGAGAATCAAATCGGCCGCCAAGGCCTGGCGAACATGACCTGGTACAATTTCTCCATGTCGGCGCGTCGGCCGCTGGGGGACGAAAACGAATTCCTCGAAGTCGGCTACCGAGAGCGCATTCTGCAGCCGACCGACGACCGCCAGGATTTCGGCGAGATCCCGTATGTCCGCTGGCAGCAGAAATACGCGGTCGACTCCCTGGCGTTTGTCGAAGTCGCCGTGGAAAAGTACCAATACGGTCTCAAGACGCGGCCCACCTTCACGGCCGGAATCGACGTGATACGGCAAGATGACAGTGAGATCCGCGTTTCCGGTTTTCTGAAGAATTATTATGTCTGCGGCGAAGCGGTGCGCCAGGACATTTACACGACCGGCATCCAGATCGACGGCGTGTGGCGCCCGCGCCGCCTGTGGACGCTCAGCGGCTACTACCGGCTGGCCAATTTCTCCGACGACAATTGGGTCAACTGGGTTAACCTCAATTCCGCGCACTTGATCTGGCAAGGGCGCCGGCAATTGCGCGGATTGATTGACTACAATTTCTACACGTTCGCGCAGCAGACGATCTTTGGGCCCGACCCGAACTCGCTCGTCGGAACGATCCATCCGTATTGGTCGCCGTCTGGCTACTCGGTCATCAGTGCCGGCTTGGAACTGACGCAGTGGCTGAGCTGCGACCGCTTCAAGGGCGCCAACCAGCATTTCTGCATGGTCTATGCCGGAGCGGCCGTGGACTCCAACGGTGTGCCGTACTTCCTCGCCAATTGCCGCTGGCAGCGAGATCTCTCGGAGCGGCTGACTTGGACCATCGACGCCAACGTCACCCGCAGTCCGGACCTGATCTATGACGCCGTCGGCGTGGCGACTTACGGCGTGCTGCGGCTTTGGTAGGCGGGCGCCGGAGCAAACAGCCGCCTCACACGCTCACAGCGACCGCTATCGTAGGGCCTCGACCGGCATGATCCGCGGCGAATTCACGGCGGCATTCGGAAAGGGATTGGCAAGCAGCCAACGGTACTGGGCGTCCGCTTCCTTGAATCGACCCAGGTTGTGCAGCGTGTCGGCCAGTCGTAAGCGCAATTCCGCACTGTCCGGCACGCGGTCCAAAAGCGATTCGAGCAGAGCCACAGCCTGCTCGGGCTTGCCGTGCTTTGACACCGCATTGAGCAGACTGGTCAGATACGCGACATTATCTTGACGACCGTGCTGCTGGTATATCCGTTCGAGCGTTTCCTCGTCGGCCTTTCCCAGCGAGGGAATTTCGGCGGCGGCCATCAGAAAGCCGTTTCTGAAGTCCTGACGCTCCGGATCGCGAGCGAGCAATTTGGCATATTGCCCGATCGCATCCTGGTATTGCTTGTCGTACAGCAGCGTCTCGGCCAGGCGCTGGCCAAGTTCATCGTCGTTCGGTGCACGATTCAACAACTCGCGATAGATTTTCGAGGCTTGTCCGAACTTGTGCGACCAATACAGATTGTCGGCCAGTCCGCGCAGCGCCAGTGCGTCGTCGGGTAGAATCTTCAGCACCTGTTCGTAGACCGAGATCGCCTTGGAGAAATGTTTGGCAGACGAATAGATTGATGCCAAGAGTCGTAAATCTTGCACGCTTGGCGATCCTTGTTCCAGCAACCGCGTTGCCTCATCGGGCTGTCCGACCCGATACAGCACGCCGGCATATTCCAGGCGCGCCGCGTCGGTGAGCATGCCGTACTTGCTCACTTGCTTGTAGCGTTCGGCCGCGTCTGCCAGGTCACCGAGGTTCGAGGCATTGCGGGCGGCGGCCAGGACCACATCCCACCTGCTGCGATCGTCGTATAGTTTGTCCAGTCTTGTGAGCAGGTCTCGATAGACAACCTCGGCCTCTTTGCGACGGCCGAGATTCTGCAAACTCTCGGCCTTGAGGGCCAGGCCTTCGAGCGTATGCGGATTGCTTCGGGCAAAGGCCTCGTCAATCTCGGCGACGTCCGTCGGCCGGTTCAATGCGACCATGACGGATCGCAGTCGCAAGGCGCGGGCCTCTTCGCCGGCATCCCCGAGGCGAACGCGTCTGGCCATTTCCACCAGGCGGGCGACCTGACCTTGCGTGATATAACGGCCGGCCTCGGCACGGGCCAGCGCGACATCGTCCTGTTCGAACAGCAACACCCAGCTAATGACAAGCGAGGCGGCAATCGCGGTGGTACCCATTACGAGCGCCGCCGGGCGCAGCGATTCGGCCGGCCGTCGCTGGGGCGTCGAGCGAATCACGGGGCCCAAGACCTTCGAATTGTGCTGGCCCAAAGTCGCTTGCAGCGTGGCGCGAGCGGCGGGCGACATTTGCCGGAAGCGGAAGCGTGTTTCCCGCACGACGCAACCGGCAAGCCTTCGTGCCTTGGACTCCACGGCCTCGACGCAAGCATCGAGGGATCCAAACGGGGTCCCGAGTTTCAGTTGAATCGGACCCTGCGGCGAGACGTCTTCGGACAATAGCAGTGTCATGGTCTCCGGGCCGATACCTTCGGTCACCGCGACGACTTCGGGATTCTCGTCGAGTTCGAACGTCACGGGCAGCTCGAACATCCATTCGTCGTCGCGGGCCGGCAGCTTGCGAGACTCGACGGAACCGAGCCCAAATTGGCCGCCGGAAAACCGCTCGTAGTGCAGACCGACGGCGAATTGCGCGCCCATCCACCAGAGCGTGTCCAACTGGTGCTTGTCGGGGTCGAGGAATTCGACGCCGTAGACGAAGGCGCGGGCCGCCGGGTGCCGGCGCGACTGAAAATGAATCGCCGCGAATTGCGATCGGACGACGCCGCGGCACGTCACCGATTGCCCCGCGGCGGAGATCGTCAGCGCGAGTTCGGCATTGTCGGGCAGTTCGTCGAAAGCCACGAGCCCGAGTCCGCCTTCGTTGATGTCACGAGTCACGCACTGGCCGCTAAGCACGCCGCCCTGCGGAGAAGCTGTGCGGTAGTCGACGTGCAGGGCAACCGGATGGCGCCACGCGGAACGACGATCCTTGGAGCGGAGGGCCCGACGAATCACGACCCAGGCCAGGTACGAATTGACGATCAGCAGCGCCGAACCGATTGTCAGACCGATCACGTCTTGCGATAGATTCAAGCGATAGCGCGTACCCGCCCAGCAAATGGCGATCGCGCTGCCGGCGATGTACGTGATCTGCGGCGCGATATGCCTGAGAATGCCGTTCGATTGTGGGCCTCGCTTCGACGTGACCACGAATTTTGATCTTCGTCGCCCGAAGATGGCGCGCCAGGTTGATCTGACTTGGGTCCAGAAGCAGGTCATTTGCGTCAATTCAATCGCCAGCAACCAGCCGTAGCCATTGCTGGCAATTTTGACGCCGCTCCAGACTGCCGCCAGATACATGCCGAGGACCAATGCGAGCTGCCAGGTCATCCGGTTAACCGGCGGAACATCGGTCAAAAGCATGAGCATCGGCGTGGTGTAGATCAACAGTTTCTGCACGCCCGTGGTCCACGAGAGCATGGATCCCAGGTAGCAGAGTCGCTGTGCCCAGCTCAGCCCTTTGATAGTCAAGGGATTGTCGATCGCGAAGATGGCCAGGTTTCCCTCGCCCCAGCGCAATCGTTGCGTGTTGAAGCTTGAAATATCCTCGGCGGCCATGGCGGCGACGAGGCGTTCGTTGACGAACAGGCTCTTCCAGCCCTTGGCGTGCATGCGCAGGCCGGTCAGCATGTCCTCGGTAATGGACTCGGTCGCGACCAGACCCACGTCTTCCAGGGCCTTGCGGCGAAACATCGCGGCGCTGCCGCAGAAGGACACGCCGTTCCAGCGGTTCTTCCCTGGCTGGGTCACGTTGTAGAACAACATTCCCTCTTCCCAGTAGACTCCGCGCTCGTAGTTGAGAACTCCCTGAAACGCGTCGAAGTTGTAGAACGCGTGCGGCGTCTGTACGAAGCCCAGCTTCTCGTCGGCGAAGTAGCCCACGAGCCGGTCGATGAAATGCCGCTCGGAAACGTGGTCGGCATCGAAGATGACGACAAGCTCGCCGTCGGTCATTCGCAGGGCGTGATTGAGATTGCCGGCCTTGGCATGGAGATTCGTGGGTCGGGTGATGTAATCGGCCCCCAATTCCTCGCACAGCGCGCGCACTTCCTCGCGCTTGCCGTCGTCGAGCACATAGGTGCGATGGGGATAGTCGATTTTCAGCGCCGCCGAGATCGTCCCCCGCAGAAGCTGCGGATCCTCGTTATACGTCGGAATCAGCACGTCCACCGTGCGACCCGGCAGCACGGGCATCGGCGCCGGATTCCGTACGTCCCAGATCTGAAAGAAGTACAGGAACAACAGGAATCCGCCGTAGCATTCGGCCAGGTAGAGCATCAGCGAGATTGCGACGCCCAGCGGACTGGACAAATTCAAGGTGAATAGTCCGCGGTACGCCAGGTACACGACCGTCATGATGACGGCGATGCACATAGCCATGCGGCGCTTGAATTGTGGTTGTGTCGTACCAGTCATGCCAGCGTGTCTTTCCAGCAATTCCGCCCAGCGGCCGTGAATCAAGAGCGAGCCCGCGGCGATGCGAGCCAGCGCGTCAAAATGTCAAGCTGAGGCGCGGGCTGCCGCATGTCGTCTCGGGGCTGAACCGAAAGCGGATAGTCATCCCACCACTCGCCAGCCGCCCAGTAGCAGGCCAGAGCGTCGCTCTTTTGCAGAAGCTGCAGGGTCGCGCCGAGTACGGCCCGCCAACCGGCACTACTGCCGGGTATGCCGAATTCGCCGAGGAAACCGGTCACGCGATTGCGTCGACACCAGTCGAGAAACACGGTTACTCGCTTCGCGCCTCGTTCGAGCAATTGAGCGTCGTCACTGAGTTCGTCGGCGTAGGAACGGCGGTACTTGCCGCTGCCATCGGCGTCAAAGTAGCAATGCGCTTCGTACAGCACGCGATTGGCCGGATCCGTAATCCACGCGGTCGGACCATTCAATTCGGGGAACCGCTCGGCATTCGACCAGCCGTTGCCGGCCACGACCACAAAGCTCTCGCGATCCACGGCGCGAACGGCGTCGACGGCCGCCTGCGAAATGGCCTTCCAATCGGAATGTCCCATGTCGTGCGGCTCATTCATCAGCCCCAGGCCCAGCACGGCCTTGTTGCCGGCGAAGGCCGCGGCGATGCGACGCCAGTAATCGGCGAAGTGCGCGCGCGATACGGCGACGACGCCATCGATTTTTTCGTCGATCACCACGCTGCGCGGCCGGCCGAACAACGAAAGTTGGTAACGCCCGTAATTGTGCGTGTCGAGAACGATGCGGGCGCCTGACTCGGCGGCCCAGGCGACGACCTGACGAATTCGATTCAACTCGGCGGGATTGAGCGGCTGGCCCAGGTTGGGTTGTAGACGCTCCCAACGAAACGGGATCCGCAACAAACCCAGCCCGCAATCGGCGAAGTATTCGACGGTTCGCTGATCGGGGTAATCGTAGTCCCGGCCGTAAACCCCGGGATTGAGATTGGAGAACGTCGCTCGTTCGACGCCAAACTCCGCGCCAGCCAACGACACGCCGCCGCGAATCGTATGGCGCGAAGCGGCGAGTGACATGCCATTCAACAGTGGCGTTTGCCAGGAGCACAACGACGCGCCGCCCAAGGCCGCGACGGCGCCGAACTCCCGTCGGCTAATAAGATCCATTGAAGCAAGTCGGCGAGTCGACCGGGCCAGGGTGCTGGTGCAGGGCGAAAAACGGGTTTACGGCCCAAAATGCTGCTGCGCAACCCTAGCACGCGTGCCGTGAATTCCGCCGGCGGAGCGGCCCGCAAGATGGAAGTCGCCGCTTATTTGCGAAGCGGGAAATCGGTCAAACGACGGTCGCCCGAGGTCCGGCTGCGCCGGCGGCGAGGGTTAGCCGCAAGGACCTTCCAATGCGAACTCGAACAAACCATCCGCGTCGTCCGAAAAATCGTTACGATCGCACGTCCGAATCCCGGCTGGGACGCGTGTTCGCTCGAATGTAGATGTCGTAGTCCAGGCTTCGAGAGGAGCGGGACTCTTGCGGAGTGCGGAGGGACCCCGCTTCTCGCGCGGTCAACCAGCGTTCCAGGGCAGCCATCAATCTAGAGATGAAGACAGACACGATGGCAAACTCGCCGAGGAAAAGGGACGTCGCACCTCGATAAAGCAAGACTCGCGCCAGATAGCCTGCAATGGAGGAGTCCGCCGTCGCCGCCATGCGCAAGTGCTGAACAACGGAGGGATTGCGAACGCGGTTCAGTTTTCCACGACCGCGCGGGGCCAATCGATCGGACGTACGCTTTTCGCATCATGGCTACGCGTGTCATTGTTTTCGGAGTCGAGCCGCCAGGTCGGCCAGCACGTCACCACCCTGGGACGACAACGCGGGAGGCCGAATTGCCGCAGGTTTTGGCCTCGACGGGATCGTTCGTCGCTCGCTTGCAATTCCGTTTCAGTTTCGCAACGGTGTCGAGCTTTTGCAACACACTCTGGACAGGCCGCGTCACAACTCGGCGGATCGGCACACCTTCCGAGGGAAACACCCGCGATTGCCCGTATGTCCGATTTCGCGGTATCGCCCCCAATGGAACTGAGCGAATCGGCGCAGCCCCCCGGGAAGGCTGCTGGCAAATGGCGAAGAATGGTCACTCGAGGGATCTTTTCGCTGTTTTACCGGTCCGCTAGCAATACCAACCCTGCATATCGGTGTTCAATCGGCAGAGCTGGCGCAATTCACTAAGCGCGGACACAAACGGAGACGCGGCGTTGTCGATGGATCGATCTTTGGGCAGCAGCGTGCTGCACTGGTACGCGAAAACCGCGCGAAGCCTGTTATGGGCGAATCCGCTGTGGCTGAATCGATGGCTCGGCTCGGCACGCAGCAATCGAACCTGGCAACAAGGAGTCGTTCGCTTCGGCCGAGCATTCGATTGGAACCGCCACCGCAACTTCCTCTTGATCTCGGCCGCGCACAGCGGCACGACACTGCTGGTCGACTACCTGAATTGCCATCCGCAAATCCGCTGTCGCGGCGAGATTCTCGGCGAGGGCGATCAGGGCTACGGCGCTCCGTATCGCATGGACCACGCGCGGCTGAAGCTGCACGTCGAGTCGCTGTTCGTCAAGCGTCCCGGCGTTCTGGCCGGCGCCAAGATACTGACGTATCACCTCGACGAGTTGCCGCTGGAGGCGGCCGATCTCGCGCAGGTTTTGCACCGGCCAAAAATCCTCGTCCTCTATCGCGAGGAAACGTTGGGGCAATTCGTCTCCCTGAAAATGGCGGAACGCGACGGGCTGTGGCACGCGAGACACCCGGCGAAGAACTCGCCAGTGCGGCTCGATCCCGGAGAATTCGTCGCCTTCTCCGCCCGCGAACGACGCATGTGGCGCGAAAGTATTTTGGGATTCGCCGGTTGCGATCTCCATTACCTCACTTACAGCGAACTGACAACCCGGACCGACGAAGCGATGCAAAGCGTCTTCGCGTTCCTGGGACTTGAGCCTTGTCCAGTCGCTGGACGCTTTGTCAGACTGAGGCCGACGGCCCTCGCCGAGAAGATCATCAACTACCAGGATTTTCTCCAGGCCGACGTTCTTCCGTACACGGTTCTCGATCGACCGAGTGCGAATGACGAGCGACACGTGGACGCGGCCTAAGCACATCGCAGGTGCCCGCCGTTTCAACGCCGCGGCGGTTGCCGGGCATCGGCGCGCTGATAGAGGGCCCAGTGACATCCCGACAGGCCCGCGAATGGAAACACTCCCGACAGCACATAGCGCTGTTTGCGTGCGTCGGTGATGGTCCGTGGCGGAGTGTATCGCGCGGCCTGACTTTGCAGGATGACCCACTCGGGCGGCGCTTCCGTCATGGCGGACTGTAAGTGATAGTCGATATGCCGATCGTTGGGCAGGTATCTCGCGTAGTACGGCAATAGCATTCCCGTGCGAAAATCGTGATCGCTTTCCACCTCGAAGGAGGGACCGACCGAGTGCTTGCTGATGTGTTGGACGGCCGCCAGATACTGGCCGCGCCGAATCTTGCGAAGTCATACATGCTGGCGACGTTTGCGATGAGGAACACCGAAAGTGCGGCGGCGAACGCGGCCGGGCCGCCGCTCGGGGAGCGCACGATCCGCCCCAGCAGGTAGCCGCACAGAACGAGAAACAGCACGATATTGATGTAGAAATAGCGAACGTGCAGATACTCGGGGCGGCGCGAACAGCAACAGCAGCGGGGAAGCGAATATCGCGACGAAGAAAAAGATCGACAAGTCGGATCGCGCTTGCCACAGCGAAACCAACGCGAAGCCCGCGGCGCCGACGGCCACGAGCGAAGCGGTCAAGGCTCCCAGGCCGAACAGCACATCGCCCGATACTCCGCCGACAGCCAAGGCCAGCGTCTCAAAGATCACAGCTTCCAGGGAATACGCCGGTCCGCCGCCGATAACCATGTGCTGGACGTCCGTCCGGTACAGGCCGGCCAGGAAGACCACTGGCGGCAATTGGCAATATGCCACCGCGCGAACCGCTGCCCAGGGCGTGGGTCCTCGGCGAACGAGGCCGACGACCGACCATGTCAGGGCGCCGAGATAAAAGTGCGCGAAGGTCAAATGCGAAAGGAAGCCCAGTGCAACCGCGAGCGAAAACGCCGCCGCGGCCCATGCCCTGCGGCTCTTCAGGAAATGATCCAACGCTAGAAACGCGGCCAGGGCAAAGAAGCCGGCCAGGGCATACCCCCGCGCCTCCGAAGCGTATACGATCAGAACGAACGACGCGCTGGCGAGCACCATGGCGGCTTGCGCTTCGAGCGTGCCCCAGCGCCCCGCGATCCACCCGGCCAGCAAGATCGTGCCCATGCCCGCGATCAAGGAAGGAAGTCGATAGACGATCCAGGGCGATTGGCCGCCACACGCGTACATCCAAAGCGTGATCAGATAGTGGTTATTGTCGAGATGATGTCGAGTGAACACGTCCCAGGGGCTGGCCGTTTCTCCGGCCAACGAAAGGGACCACACTTCGTCGAGCCACAAGTCGCCGTGCGCCGACCAGACACGCATCGCGCCGCCGGCCAAGAATGTCAGAATCGTGACGGTCAACAACAAGCGCCGCGCGGTTGCGGTGAGCCTAGGTCGCTCGCCGCCGGCCTCCGAATTCCGTGCTTCGCACGACTCTCGCGCCGCTTCGCGCCCGACATCGGACTGCGCCGCGAGGGGCGTTTCGCCCTGGAGAAAATCGCTCTCCGGCTCAGCCAGTTGCCCGTGTTCTCTAGGACCGCGCATGCGGTAACGCGCCTCCGCTCTGAATGACCCGTGTTCCCGAGGGTCGCTCCGCCGCAACACATCGAGGCTATGTTGCGGTTCGAGGCATGGTCAATCCGTCATCGGCGAGGTGCAGTATTCCGCGGCGAGAAGCAAACGCGGGACGATCAACCGAAACGCGATTGGACCGCGCGTGATCATTTATCGCGAGATGTGACGCCGGCGCGATTCCTGGTGCGAGCTGGCGCACCACTCGAGCCAATTGCGCTTCGTCACTCAAATCGGGCCTAAAAAAGTTTTGTACTTTTATTGGCCAACGCTCGTTTTCCGGCCAGCGCGATGATGGCAATTCTCGATTTCGATAACGCAGTCGCGCGATGCGGTTTTGTCACAGAACATCGTGGCAACCGATCGCCCGTTGGTGGTGGCATCGCGATCGATCGCTAGCGGGGCAACCATTCGCCGGGGGCCCAGTGCAATTCGTGCTCGAAAGGACGACCGGTCATGGCCTGCCATTTCGATCGTTGTTCTGGCGAGAGCAGCGCCGTGATGCGCTCGGTCGTCCGCTGCCAGTTGCCGAAGTCCGGCGGAGGATTGCGTGGAGGACCGCTGCCATGAAAATCGGGCCAGGCGGCCTCTTTGTCGGTGAATTCGAACGGCCTGCGTTCCGGGTGACGGCCGTCGCGGGACCCGTGATGATCGTGCCCGCGGCCATGATGATCGTCGGGCGAACCCGGCGGTCCCGGCGGGCGCCCCTGATCGATCAGCTCGTTGATCTTTTCCCGTTGCGAGCGTGACAGGGCCAGCGCGGCGACGACTTCGGGGTATTTGAAGGCGATGGGGCCTCGCTGTTGCCAGGCGATTTGGTGCAACCGTGAAAGTTGCGCCGCCGTCAGCGTCTCCACGATCGCGCGTTGCTTGGAACGCAACAACTCGGCGAGGCGCCTTTGCCGCGTTTCTTGGCTGAGTTGATTGCCGCTGCGCTTGAATTGCTCCCATTCCTCCGGCAGCTCGCGCAGGACCTGGCCGACCTTCTCGACTTCCAAATCGGACAACGTCAAATCCTGCTGCACGCGCGGGTCGGTCAGCAGCATCATTGGACCAAAACCCGAGAGCACGGCCAGCTCCTCGACGATCCGAGCAACGCGATCGGAAGTGGCGGCCAACTCGGTGCGCACGGAAGCGTCGCCGTGTCGCTGGTCCAGAAAGTCTTGATAATACTCGAACGCGGTTTGCAAGAATTTACGTCGCACCTGGTAGAGCGAGGGTCGATTGGCAAGCTCCTGTTCCTCGAGGTCGACAAACGCGTCGACGGCATGCCGGGCCTGCCGCAAACTTTCATCGGCCGCTGCCCTTTGTGCAATCTCCCGCTGGTAGGACCGCAGAGTCTTCGCGTGTTCGCGCAACACGACGATCGTGCTTGCCAGCAGCATCATCGACGAGAGCAAGAGAAACGCCAGCGCCGAGAGAACCAGGGCCCGATGTTGACGCCGCCAGCGTGCGGTGCGCTCCAACACGGTGGGCCGGCGAGCCAGAATCGGTTTGTCCTCCAACCAGCGCTCAAGATCGTCGGCGAATTGCTGCGCCGTCGCATAGCGGTCCCGCGGCGCCTTGGCGATCGCTTTGAGCACGATCGTCTCCAGCTCGCGAGGAATCTTTTCGTCGACCGAGCGAGGCGTCGGCGGCTCGTCGCCCTTGATGCGCTGGAGCAGCAGTTGGCGGTCGGAGCTTCCAAAGGCTGGCTCGAGTGTCATCAACTCATACAGCGTGATTCCCAAGGAATAAATGTCCGTGCGGTGGTCCAACACGACCCGATCGCCCTCGGCCTGCTCGGGGCTCATGTACCGCAACGTGCCGAGCATGTCACCGCTCAGCGTCAACTGCACGTCGGCCTGAAACAAGGCCAGGCCAAAATCCGTGATCCAGATATTTCCCCGCGCGTCGAGGATCAGGTTCGCGGGCTTGATGTCGCGGTGGATGACGCCGAAGCCGTGCGCGTGTTCCAGCGCCACGGCCGCCTGCTGCACGATTCGCGCGACGTTTCTGAAGTATTGGGTCGACTGCGGATTAGCGTCGGTCAAGACCGTGGATCCAATTGCGCGAGTTTCGAGGCGACCGGCTTGCTCGTCGAGCGACCTGGCGCCGGTCGGCTTACACGCGGCGGCCGAGAGATCGACACGATCGGCCGAATGACCCGGCTGGGTTTGCTCGACGCGGTCGTCGCGGCGGGCTCGGCGCATTTCGTGAATCAACGTCGACAGGGCATGCCCTTCGATCAGTTGCATGGCGTAAAAGTGAACGCCCCGCTCGGCGCCGACGGCGTAGACGGGCACGATGTTGGTGTGATGCAGTTGGGCCGCGGCATGGGCTTCGTTTTTGAATCGCTGCAGGCGGATCGGATCGAGCGACGCCACGAACGGCAGCACCTTGAGGGCCACGCGGCGGGCGAGGGAAAGTTGTGTCGCCTCGTAGACGATCCCCATCCCGCCGCGGCCAATTTCACGAACGATGCGAAAATCGCCCAGCGGAAGATGGCGGTTTTCGGTCAGCAGGAAATCGACCGATCGAGCGTCCTCGGGGCGAATGTCGGCGGCGGCGTGCAGCATATCGAGCGCGTCGAGACACATGCCCAGCTCGTTCGCAATGTCCGCGTGGCGCGACAGGAACTCTTGCCGGGCGATCGCTTCGCCCTTTTCGAGAGCGGCAAGATACTCCTTAACCGCCGGCACCACTCGCGGATCTTCGGCGGCGGACTGGCTGTGAGGTGCCGGCAGCACTTCGGTCGTGAAATCTTGGCTCATACATTCCCACCTAATGACTGTCGCAATCGGCTGAGGCTCGCACCCAGAGTTTTTCGACGCTATCGACCGAGCCCCATTTGACTGGCCACCTCGGAGAAGGGCAGCCCATCCAGATGCCGCAAAATAATGACCTGACGATAATGCGCGGGCAGTGTTTCCAGGGCGTTGGCCAACAGCATGGCAGACTCGTGTTGCACGGCTTGCTCGCTAGGCGAATGCACCGCCGCTCCCAATTGGCGATTCACGAGGCACGATGAATTATTGAGCTCCGAGACGAGCGATTGCTCGAGCCGGGCGTCACGCTGTTTGGTGCCCAGGAAACGTCGGACGTGATTGGCCACGAGACCGGCCAGGATGCTACGCGCCCAAGCGGCAAACTCGGCTTCCGTGCTGCCGCGAAAATAATCGAAGTGGCGGTGGATCTGCAGCAGGGCCTCTTGCACCAAATCGGACGAGTCGGCCTTGCCTTGCAATCGCCGGCCGATCTGAGTGCGGGCCACCAACGCAGGTATTCTGCGCGTGATCGCCAACAAGGTGTCGAAAGCCGCCACGTCGCCCGACCGCGCAAGACGAAGCAAGTGTTGCGCGGTGTCGCCAGTTCGGCTGTCGTGCATCGTGCGCCTCCCGGGCGCGCATTCCAAGCAGGATGCCGCCCGCTTTGCCCCAATGCCATTTTATCAAGTGATCGCCAATGCGACCGGAGGGCGGCTGGCTAGAAACATGTCGC
The DNA here is from genome assembly GCA_963791755.1 of uncultured Planctomycetaceae bacterium. Classification (GTDB taxonomy): domain Bacteria; phylum Planctomycetota; class Planctomycetia; order Pirellulales; family PALSA-1355; genus PALSA-1355. Next base: position 1,262,728 of record CAWBTK010000007.1, on the reverse strand, counting down.
CGTCGACCGATGGCCACAATTCACATCCCCCTGATAGTCACGCCGGCGGCGGCGAACCGTCACGAAAACAGTTTTTGGAGCAATCCAAACCTCGCAGCGTTAGAGAGCGCTGGGGTGGCCGCACGGCGACACGCCTGTGCGAGCAAGGGAATTTCAGGGCAATCGGTTTTTTTCCGGCGGATTCGTCCGGCTCCGCGTGACCCATCACCTGGAGAGGAATTCGCGGGTCGGACCGGGCTAACAGGAACATCGTCGAGGAGGCTGTCATGACGAGGCAACACCGTACACGTCTAGGATCTCGGCTGCGTAATCCGGAGTATTTGGAAGCACGCCAGCTGCTTGCCGGACACGGTTTTGGCGGAGCCTTTCAACACTTTCCCGGCGCGTTCGCGGCGGCCGCATTTGCTGGCCCCGTGGCGAGCTTCGCCAGCGCGGCGCGAGCTCAGGCATTCGCAGCGCTCGGATCTCACGCTTCCGAGGGGCAACACACCGTCCTTGCCGCGACCCTCGTGGATTCCGAGGGGAGCGGGACCGGCTCAGTCAAGCTGACGACCTACCCGGAAGATGGCGCCACGGAAACGCGGCTCAAGGTCAACGTCAAGGGCTCCGCGGCGGATAGCACGCTGGATGTCACGATCGGAGATACCGTCGTCGGACAACTCTCGACGGACGCCAACGGCGACGGGCAGCTCATCCTCGCCAGCGATCCCGAGGGAGACGAACAGCCGTTGCCGGCCGATTTTCCAACGAACATCGCCGCGGGCACGACCGTTACGGTCAGCAGTTTAAGCGGCGACCTGGCGACGGTTGATGGTCATTTGGGCGGCTGCCACGAGGCAAATCGCACGGCGCTTCGCGCCACGCTGACCGATCCGGACAATAGCAGCGCCGCGGGAACCGTGGCGTACCATACGCGCACGCGGGACGGGGTCACAACGACACGCTTTTCGGTCAGCGTCACTGGCGCCGCCGCCGACAGTTCGCTGGACGTTTCGATTGGCGACGTTGTCGTCGGGCAGGTTACGACCGACAGTACGGGTGCGGGAACACTCGTGTTGTCGAGCGATCCGGTCGACAATGAAAGTCCGCTGCCGGCGAATTTCCCGACGACCATCGATCCGGCAACGACGGTGACCGTTGGCACTTTGAGCGGGACTTTGGCGGAAACGCACTTCGGGCATGGCTTCCACTCCCGGCACTTCCGCTAGGCCGCGAGCGTCCAACAACTCCGGGGATCGTTCCGGCTTGCCAAACTGGGCTTCCGCCTTGGGTTCGTTCGGCGCGTAGAAGCTTATTTGGCGCGTCGCTTGACCGCATAGCCATAGGGGATGGGCCATGACGGCTCCTCCCCCAGTTCATGCTGCGCCTTCAAGGCCCAGTACGGATCGCGCAGCAACTCGCGGCCGATGAAGACCAGATCGGCATCGCCGCCGGTGATGATTTCGTTGGCATACCGAGGCTCCGTGATCAAGCCCACCGCGGCGGTCTTGATCTGGGCCTCGTCGCGAATGCGGCGTGCGAAGGGAACCTGATAACCTTTTCCCACGGGTATGCGTGCTTTCGGCGTCAGCGCTCCCGATGAAACATCGATCAGGTCCACGCCGATCTTCTTCAACTCGCGCGAGAACAACGGATTGGTCTACGTCCCATCCGCCATCGACCCAATCGGTTGCAGAGATCCGGACGAACAGAGGCAATTCCTCGGGCATCAATCGCCGCACGCTCTCGGCAACGCGCAACACAAGCCGCATTCGGTTTTCCAGCGAACCGCCCCATTGATCTCCCCGTTGATTGGCCAAGGGGGAGAGGAATTCGTGCAGCAAGTATCCATGGGCCGCGTGGATTTCGATCAACTTGAACCCGGCCGCCAGGGGGCGCAGCGCGGCCGCTTCGAACGCCGAGACGATGCCTTCGATACCTGCCTCGTCGAGCGGCTTGGGAATGGGATCGCCATCGTTGAATGGCAGTGCGCTCGGCGCAACCACGTCCCAACCTCCCGCCACTGGAGTTAGACGTGCTCCGCCCTTCCAGGGAGCGTCGCAACTGGCCTTTCGCCCAGCGTGCGCCAGTTGAATGCCCGCTATCGCCCCTTGCGATTGGACAAAGCGGGCGATGCGGGCAAGGGGCTCGATGTGCCGCTCGCTCCAGATCCCCATATCGCCGGGCGAGATCCGACCGTCGCGCGTCACCGCGGTGGCTTCGACGACGACCATAGCCGCGCCCCCGCGGCGCGGCTGCCGAGATGCACCAGGTGCCAGTCGCTCGCCAGGCCTTCGTCGGAACTGTACTGACACATGGGCGACATCACGATTCGATTCCGCAACGTCACGCCGCGAATCGTCAGTGGACTAAGCAAGTCGATCTCGGGCACCTCGCGGTCGTGATCGGCCTCGGCCGAACAGCCATGCGCTGCAACTGGGCCGGAGATGTCATGATCCTTGGACATAAGAATGGTTCCCCTGTGACGGGCAGGTCGATCGGCGATTGCCACTCAGCATAGCCGGCCCCTCGAACCATCACAGCGGAAGGGCGCCAATTCAGCGCGGCAAGACTACCTGGTGAACGTCAAACCGGGATCGGCGGGACTGCCCCCGGCCAGCTTGAACTGCAATTTGTCCCCTTCCTCAAGCGACACTTGACCGACCAATGCGTTCTGGCCGCTGGCCGAAAGAATGAGGAGATTGTTGGCCAAAGTATATGTGCCGGAGAACTCCTGCTTTTTATCTTCCTGGCTGAAGTTCCAGCGAAATTTGCCATCGTCGGTAATACCCAACTCGAACTTCGAGCCATCAGCGCGGCTGGCCTTCCAGTTTCCGACGAGATCAGCGGCCGCCACGGCGGGTCTGACGTCGGCCGGCTCGGGGCCAGGCAATTCGGGCGCCGCGCCGTTCGGCGGCAACTCGCCGGGGGGCTTGGCCCGAAGCCCCGCGAGCAATTGCGCCGAGAGCTGGTCCTTGGGCTCTAATTCCACGACCGCCGCCAGTTCGGTCTCGGCCTGCTGATTTTGACCGGCCAGCAGAAAGTGATAGGCGAGGACAAATCTCGCGTCGGCGGCGTTCGGATTTTCGTTGCGATAGGCCTCGAGCGCCAAAAGTTGATCGGTGTAAGCGCCGGGCGTTGAATATAGTCCCTGGACGGTCGCCAGATCCCATCCCGGTCCGGCCGAGAGGACCGCGTACAGCGCCGCCGGCCGACTGTTGGTAGTCTCGCTGGGCAAACAAGCACAACGCGCGAAACTCGTGCATGAGCGAGTCGTTGGGCACCAGCGCCACGGCCCGATTGACCTCGGCAAGCGCCAACGGATAGTCGGCTCGCTTGAACAATCCCCGCGCGTTTTCGAAAATCCCCAGCGCCTTGTCGCGATTACTCGTCTCGCCCGCGCTCGAGCGCTGGCCGGCACGGCGGCGGGCGTCGGCGCTTGTGCCAAGGACGGCGCCGGCGCACTGGGGCCCGGAGAGCCTGCCGCAAGGGGTGGCGCGACGACGACCGGCTCGGCGACGATGATGGGTTGGGAGTAGTTGATGTAGGTTATGCCGCCGGGAGGTGGGACCCAGTAGGGATTCCAGTAGCTGTAATACCCCCAACCCCATGGGGATCCGATCGAGATGCCGACGGTCGCAACTCCCGCGGCAAATCCCCAACCCCAGCCGGCGCCGCCTCCCCAATACCAACCCGCCGGGTAGTACCCCCAGGGTCGCCCCCAGTGGCCATGCCAATCGCCGTGATGCCATTGGGCGTGGTACGAGGGGCGGTTGTGAAAGTGGAAGTTGTTGTGCCCGCCCGCGTGGTACGAGCCGGCATGATGCTGGAACGACTGATGACCGCCGTGCTGCGTCGGTCCGCGATGCGACGGCCCAGGATGCGAGTTATTCGCCGTCCGGTGTCCGCCTGAGTGTTGCATCGAAGGGGACTGGCCACCGCCAGGCCCACGGTTGCCGCCACCGTGACCTCCGTTCGGGCGCTTCGGCTGGGTGCGGTCCCGTGGCGAGCCTGGCCGCCTCCGCCGCCGTACGGCGCGCCCGGTCCGCGACCGCCCTGCATTCCGCCGCCGGCCCGGCCGGGCGACGCTCCGCCGCGACCTCCCGAGTGACCACCGCCGGCGTGCGAGCCGCCACCGCCGGCGTGCGAGCCGCCACCGCCGCCGCCACGCGAACCACCGCCTCCGCCACGCTGTGCCAACACTTCGCCGGGCGCCAACAGCAACGATGCGATCAGGCTACAAACGAGCGTCGTTCTCATGGCTTGGCTCCATCCGCGCGGCGAGTCTTGATTGTTCTGTGCACGTCGTCGTGCCCTCGAACCGAATCGGGCGGGCGATTGTAGCCTTGGCCGCCTTCCGGGGTCCATGCGGATTCGCGCGGGGCATTCCAATACCGTCTCAGGGCGGATGTAGGAGTATTTCCGGCACGAATACAGCGATTTGGCGGGTGAGGGGTGGCCGGCTCGCAAGTCAAAAAGCACAGAATAAAACGATGGTTAAGCCACAAAACGGAGCTAAACTTTCGCTAGCGGGGGGAACGCTGGCCGCGCAAAAAGTGCCAAGTGCGACTGTCCCCCTTGGCGGCGATATCAAAAATCTTCCGTTCGCGGAGGGATCGTCGATCGAACGGCTGTTCCAGGCGGCAAGGACCTGCTGGCGTATTCACTTTCAGAAAGGCATTTCATCATGAGCAAAGACTTTGATACTTCAGCGGCCCGCGTGGGCACCTTGTCGGACGTGCCGCGATTGGCCCGGCACGAGTTGGTTCACTTGCGAGCACACTGGTGGTGGTTCACGCTGCTGGGAGCGCTGCTGGTGATCTGCGGCACCTCGGCCATCATTTTTCCGCACCTGACCGTCATCACGACGTTTGCCGTGGCGGCGCTGCTGGGCGTAATGTTGATGATCGGCGGGGTGGCCACGATCATCGGCGCCTTTTGGGCGGGACGTTGGAGCGGGTTCCTGGTTCAATTGCTGGTGGGCATTTTGTACGTCGTGGCCGGCTTCGTGATCACCGAACGGCCGGGCGAAACGGCGCTGGCGATGACGATCTTCATCGCTCTGTCGTTTGTCATCATGGGAGCGTTTCGCACCGTGGCGTCGCTGCTGCTACGATATCCTCAATGGGGCTGGTCGCTGCTCAACGGCGTGATCACGCTGCTGGCCGGCGTGGTCATCTACCGACAGTTGCCGTTCGACGCCTTTTGGGTCGTGGGTCTGCTGGTCGGCTTGGAAATGCTGTTCAACGGCTGGACCTGGATCATGCTTTCGCAAGGAATCCGCAACCTGCCGTCCGAGACCATCGCGTAGCGAGTCATCGCCTCCGGCGCGGCGACCCGTTCGAGCGGGCCGCCGCCCGGCGCGCGATCGCGACTGTGATCGATTCAGGAGATTATCCACGGGAGCCTGTTCTCATGAGGATTTTTCATCTTCGCCTCCGCAACCGGTTTTTTAATCCTGTTTGCATGCTGGCGGCGGCATTCATGACGGCGGTTCTAGCGCCGAGTTTGTTTGCTCAAGCGCCCGAAGCGCCGGAGTCGGCGTCGAAGTTGAGCGCGGCGGACGAAGCCGCGATTCGCGCATCGGCCGAGGCCTATACCAAGGCTTATGCGGCGGCCGATGCCAAGGCGCTGGCCGCCCTGTGGACGGCCGACGCCGAGTACGTCGATGACCTCGGTCAGGAGTTTCACGGTCGCGACGCGATCGTCCGGGCGCTGACGTCGACCTGGGGCGAGCAGCCCGGCACGACGTTGGAGCTGAATGTGGCGTCGATTCGCCAATTCAGCGCCTGGCGTGGCGATTGAAACCGGCACGGCGCGAGCCAAACCGGCCGACGGTAATCCGACCCCAGGGGTCAAGTATTCGGCGGTACACGTCAAACGGGACGGCAAGTGGCTGATTTCGAACGTCAGCGAGTCGCGTTACATGCCCCCCACGAACGAATCGTACTTGAAGGATCTGGGCTGGCTCGTCGGCGAATGGAAGGCTGAAGCCGGCGGCAAGACCACGACGTTTCAATGCGAATGGATGGCAAACAAGAGCTTCCTCAGGCGCTCGTTCACGGTCAAGGAAGGGGACAAGACCATCAGCTCGGGCATGCAAGTCATCGGCTGGGATCCGCAGTTGGTTACGATCGTCTCGTGGACGTTCGATTCCGAAGGCGGCGTGAGTCGCGAATTGTGGAGCCAGTCGGCCCAGCGTTGGACGATCGAAGCCTCGAGCGTGCTGCGCGACGGCGGCACCAGCCTGTCCACGAATATCTTGATGAAGCTCGACGAGAATACATTCAGCTGGCAGAGCGTGGAGCGCAGCCTGAACGGCGATATGCTACCGGATACGGCCATCGTGCGCGTGAAGCGCGTTGCGAAATAGTGTCGGCGCTTGCTGGCTTTTTATCCTGGATACATCGGATCACGTCGGCGGGTAAAGCCGCCGAGCAAAATCTCTTCGCTTGAGAACAAGGAGTTCGTGATGTTGAAAACTGTCTCGGTCGTCGTTGCGGTCGTTTCGATCGTGCTTTGCCAGGCTCAGGATTCCGCGGCCCGCGGCGGCGGCGGGTTTCACGGCGGCGGAGGCTTCGGCGGAGGCGGTTCGGCGGAGGCGGGTTTCGCGGATTTGGCGGAGGCGACTTCGGCGGCGGTGGACTTCCGCGGCGGTGATTTTGGCGGCGGTGGATACCGCGGCGGCGACTTCGGCGGCGGGTATCGGCCGGGAGGTTTCGACGGAGGTTACCGGCCCGGAGGTTTCGATGCCGGTGGATACCGCCCGGAGGCGTTCCGCGGAGATACGTTCGGAGCCCGGGCGCATACCGCGTTGCCCTCGGACGGCGGGTTTGGCCGCGGCGCCGCGGCACGTTACACGCAGGCCGGACATTTCACGCGCAACATTTCGGCCAATACCATGGCCAATCGGGGTCGCAACGTGCGCAACAATTTCTGGCACCACGACTATTACAACCGCAACTGGTGGAACAACCATCCGGGCGCATGGTTCGCCGCCGGTTGGGCCGCCGGCACGGCCTGGAATTGGGCCACCTGGCCGGCGCCGGGCGCCTGGTATGGCTGGGGAGATGCTCAACCGATCTACTACGACTATGGAACCAACATCACGTATCAAGGCGACGACGTGTACTATGGCGACGCTCCGGTCGCCACGGCCGACGAGTACTATCAGCAGGCCGACGCCCTGGCGCAAAGCAATCCGCCCAGCAAAGGCGCGGACGACGACTGGCAGCCGCTGGGCGTGTTTGGCCTGGTGCAAGGAGATCAGACCAGCGCCAGCGCGCTGTTTCAACTGGCCACGAACAAGAGTGGCGCCATCGCGGGCAATTTCAGCGACTTGCTGACCGGTTCGACCCTGAAAGTGCAGGGGGCCGTCGACCGCAAAACCCAGCGGGCGGCCTGGACCGTCGGCGACAACAAGGACACGGTCTACGACACGGGCATCGTCAACTTGACCAAGGACGAAGCGCCGCTGCTGGTTCACTTCGGCAAGGACCGCACCCAACAGTGGCTGTTGGTGCGGATGAAGCAACCGGCCGAGCAGGATCAGAAGACAGGCGATGCCGACGCCACGCAATAGACCGGCGGCGCGGGACAACGTGCCTAAGAACGGGGCTGGGCAGGCCGCTGGCCACGAACAAACGCCTTAAGCGCCGAGCGGGCGCCGACCAATCCCCCGCGCGTGCCGTGGCGATGACCGCCGAGAGGCGCTCGAATGCGGCGTCGGATAGCTCCGCCGAGGCGTGAAGCTTTTCGATTTTTCCGGCGCTCTGGTCCAATAGTTCCACGCTCTTGGCCGTCACCGAGGTCCAAAGCGCATCGGCGGCGCCCAGGCAGGCATCGCTGCCCAGTTGCGGCGTATCGCCACAGCCCAGGCACAGCAGCAGAACCAATCCGGCACTCAACGCACCGAGGTTTCGCACAACATTCATCGAGCGCATCCGATCGTCACCAGTTGCCATCGGTCGAAACAATCTCATTCACGTTGCGCGTGGACAGTGCGACCCAGGTAAACGGGTTAATGTCTTCCTGGATGAATCGCACCGAGCCATCGCCAAACAAGGTATTCGCGCCGTCTGGGTGCTCGGCATACATTTCGTCGGTGTGCCCGAAGGGATTGTTCGGGGCATGAATGATCACCTCGGGATGGTCGTGCGTGTCGGGTCCGCTATGTGCCGCGACGATGGCGCCCCCGCTGTTGCAGGCCGAAGGAAAGGGAAACTTGGGACAGGTCACGCAAAACGGCACGACCCCCACCCAGGTTTTGTTGCTCAACACGGAGCTGTGCTCGCCGACGAAGACGGTATTGGACAATCCGTCGGTGATATCTTTCCCGCGCAGCCGCGCGTTGCGATAGAACGGGCCGTCGATCTTGGCCTCGAAGGTATCGCTGCCGGCGTGGACCGTTTCGGATTTGGTGAAGTCCGTGAATGCGGTCTGACGCCCCCAGGGTTGATGAATGCCCGCGTTCGTAACGTAGTGCGAGTGCGCGAATACGATTTCCGGACTGTAGGGTGTGGCCGACAGCGAAGGATCCCATGCGTCGCCCTCGCCCTTGTCGACGACAAAGCCGTCGCTGCCGCCGGAGGCGGAAGGACAGAGAAATACCGAGACGCGCGTGTTGGCCAGCGCCAGGTTTTCCGCGGCCCAGCAGGCGGTCTTCATATTGAATTGAGCGTGCAGATTTCCTTCCTCGAGTTGCGGCAGGATCAACACGCCCCAGGCAAAGCCCGAGGGGCCGTTGGCGTTGTTGTCCGGAAAGCTCACGCCATTAATCACGCCGGTCTGATAGGGGTTGCCCAAGTAGGCCGGCGGGTAGACGCGAAGCGCGTCATGGTAATTCTGAATTGCCAGTCCTTGCTGCTTCAAGTTATTGGCGCACTGCCCGCGCCGGGCCGCCTCGCGGGCGCTCTGAACCGCCGGCAACAAGAGTGCGACCAGGCTGCCGATGATCGCAATCGTTACCAAGAGCTCGACCAGGGTGAAACCAGGCGCGGCCCTAGGGCGGGCACATAATTCCTTGCATAAACCATTATGATTACTGCACTTAAGATCGATCACAATTTCACACATCTTTCTGCATGTCGCTGTAGATGGCGGCCGCGATCAATAATCTACACGATCGATTCGTACATTGCAATAAAATATTTTGAGTAATAGAAACATGAGTTGAGAGCCGCAGTGGCTTGTATCATGGGAGCGCAAAAAGATAGCGGGCCGTTGAACGCTCAGAGGAGCGAGGCCCTATCAGGCCGTCGGCTGGCGGAAGCCGGCCGAATCCACAACGTCCAATCCGTCGCGGGACAGCGTCGCACGAATAGCGACCCCCACGACCTGGCTGGCCGGACCGTGTTCGAGATCGAACAACACGGCGTCGGCTGGGTCACCCGGCAAGAGATGGTTCTCGCTCAGCCCCAGTAAACGAGCCGGATGATGGCTGGCCATGCTCACCGCCGTGGCCAGATCCACCCCGGCAAACCGCATGACGTTGGCCACGCCCGTGCCGATCGGCGCCGCGGCGCCGGCCAGCAATTGATCCTGGCCGGCAATCACGAGCTTGCCTTCCGGCAGAATTTCAAGCTCGCAAAGTTCGGTCGCGTATCGACCGGGCGGCAGGCCGGCCAACCCGGACAGATCGCTCACCAGCAGGCAGCGCGACGGCGTCTTCGCGCGGACCATGCTCTGCACGACCTCGCCCGGCAAATGATGGCCATCGACGATCAAGCTCGCCATCAACCGGTCGTCGGCCATTTGGTCCCAAATGTAGTTCGGGTGGCGGCGCAGCATGCCAGCGGCGCCATTGCCCAGATGCGTGCTCAACGAAGCGCCGGCGTCGACGGCCGCGCGTATTTGTGCCGAGTCGGCTGTCGTGTGGCCAATCGCGACAACCACGCCGCTTTGTACGACCTGGGCGATGAATGCGCTCGCATTGGGATACTCGGGCGAGAGCGTGAGGACGCGAATGCGACCGCCCGCGGCGTCTTGCAGTCGGCAAAACTCGTCCCAATCGGGCGGCCGGCAATGCGCGAGCGGATGCGCGCCTCGGGGCCCGTCCTCGCGGGCGATGTACGGTCCCTCGAGGTGGATGCCGGCAATCGCCCGGGCCCGATTGTCGGCTTGTTGACAGGCGGCCGCGATGGTTTGCATGCTGTGAGCGAGCGTCACGAAGGCCGCGGTCGTCACGGTAGGGCAGAATTTCGTGACGCCGAACGACGCCTGTTGCCCGGCGATTTTCAGAACGCCCTCGACTGTCAGTCGCGGCGAGCTGAACTCCTGACCGCCGTATCCGTTCGATTGAACGTCGACGAATCCCGGCGCGATCCAGTGCAGATCGGCGGCAACGACTTCTGTCTCCGCCAGTTCGGTAACGCCGCTGATTTTTCCGCCGGACAGTTCGATCCGCACGGGGCGACCGGTTCGATAATGCCGCCCGGTCAACTGCCTCGTGGGACGTGCGTTCATTGCTGGACGTGGTTGAAGAGCGGAGGGGGCGAAATCCTGTGCCTGGCGAGCGAATGGCCCGGGGCCCTCGCTCGCGGCGATCTGCCGCTCATCGTAACCCGTCGCCGACGGCCTCGCCAGAAGGCGCTCCGTCGGCGCAAGAATCGCGGGTCGGACGCCGCGCCGAGTCGCTTAATATCGCTCGTTGCCGGGGCGGGTCACGATCAGCGGCACCGCGGGCATCCGCCACCGCATGGGATCGCCAGTGTTCGATCCCCAGTGATCCGAGTAGCCGTTCATCCAGCCGGTCGGCGAGACCATGGGCCGCGAATTCGAAATGCCGTACCATTTCTGGCTCGCCAGCCGAGCCTGCCGCTCCAGTCCGCGCGTTTCCGCGCGACGCCGGATCGACTGTTTCACGTCGTCGTGGCGCGTGCGCTCCTGCTCGTAGAACCACATTTCGGGAGTTGGCGCCAGCGTTCCGACCGAGCTGTCCGACGGGCTAATGCCGCGCGGCGTCGAATCATCGGCGAAACAGGGCCAGGCAAGGCCGGCGACGAATAAGAACGATAGAGCGCAGCATGAGCGGACCATCGGCGAGTTCTCCTTTGCCGCGGCGCTTGGGTGCCCCCCTGGCCGCGCGGAATGAATTGGGTCAAACTCCGCGAGCGGTTCACCGTCGGCGGCCGGAGCGGGAACTCGGCGCCAGACACACGCCCGCTATATTCGCATTCGGATGCGGCGGGGTCGCGGGATTAAACGATCTTGCGAGTCATGCCTACGATGCGGCTGACGAAGCTGCCGAAGACAGTGAAAACTAGGCAGGCTAGGCTAACGGTACCGGCGATGAGCTGACAAAAGCGCGGTAGCTGCGTTCGTCGCCGGGAACCACCAGCACATATACCATTTCGCCGCTTCGCCAGTAGCCGACGGCCTTGCCGGCCGTGTTGGACTGCGGCGTGGACGGCGGGGCCAGGGGCAGGCCGGCGCGAGAGAGACGAACGGCATACAAGACGGCGGTCGTGCCCGCGCGGTCTTGCAATTGATAGGCCACGCCGTGGGCCGCATGCTTCGCCAGCCACTGCCAACCGACGGGAGCAGCCGTGATGGCACCAGGCACCGCAAACTCGCGAGGCGCTGGCTCGACCTGTTGCCAATTGGCGGCGAGCTGCTGGGACCAGCCTTCGGCGATCTCTTCCATCGGCACTTCGCCATCGCCGGGAAGCCAGACGCTCAGAAAAGCGGCGACGAGCACGCACGCGGCGATGGTCGCGAAACCGGCCAGCCATTGCCGACGAGACCAGCGGGAGACCACCTCTTGGGGCGGCGCCAACGAGACCGATGCCTCGTCAGCCAGCGGCGTTGGACTCGCCACGCTGAATGCCTCGCTGGCCGAACTGGCTGCCGAGCGCAGACGGTCGAGAATTCTTTGCTGCAGTCCCTCGGGAACGTCAAAGTCTTCCATTTTGGCAGCAACGGCCGCGTCCCACTTCTGCACGCGGTCGTAGAGCGCGCGTGTCTGAGGATCTTGCTCGACTTGCGCGCGAGGTCGGCCAATTCGGGCAAAGCGACGTCGCCACTTCCCGGCCGGCAGGCCTCGATGCTCTCGCTCAGATGCTTGTCCATTTACGAATCACTCCGCCGGCGCTGGCCGCCAATTATCGCCGAATCGCCGTGGGACGGCGCCAGTCTTTCGCCTCCGACGAGTTCAGGTCGCCGGGTCCATTTTGCTCGTTAGGCTTCGCGTGCCGGGCCTCGGCCTCGCACAATAACCGCCGCAGGTGCGATTTGCCACGAGCCAAACGGCTCATGACCGTCCCCAGCGGAATCTCGAGCAACTCGGCAATCTCGCGATACGACCGCTGCTCGAAGTAAAACATCAAAACCACGACTTTAAATTCATCGCCAAGCGCATTCAGCGCGACCTGCAATTGTTCGCTATCAATGGCAACGTCGACGACATCCGCCGGTACGGAGTTGATATCAAACTCCGAGTCGACCGTGGGCAACCGTCCGCGAAAGCTCTTGGCGTAGCAGTTTCTTAGTACCGTAAACAGCCAGCCGCGACGACACTCGGTGTCGCGCACCTGGTGGATTTTCTGTTGGGCGATCAAAAAGACCTGCTGCGTCAGGTCCTCGGCATCGGCCATGGAGCCGGAAAGCCGGTAGGCATAGCGATAGAGCGGCTGGTGATGTTCGGCGACGAGTTGGCCAATTTCCAGCGGCTCGACACGGTCTGCCATGTTCCGCCCTTCCGTTTTTAAGAGGCCCGGACGAGGAAGTTTATTCCCGACCACGGCGAAAGCCAGCCGCTCGCCCCCTCGGCCGGCCGTTTCGAGCCGAATGCCCGGCCGATTGCCTTGGCTCGCCCAGGTGCTGTCAGTATATCGCTTTGCGTCAATATTCCCAGTTGCCGGCCGAGTCACCCCAGGACGCCTTGCGCCACCCAACCTGCGTGCCAGCAACCGGCCTGAGAGCTATTCGCGTCGCTAGCCAGCAAATTGTTTTGGAGCGAATGAGGAGTCGGCGATGGCAAGCGACCTGCCGGCGAATTCGCGCCAAAACGGGTACGAAGACCCGCCGAACTCGTCTTTGAGGTCCAGGTCGCGAAGGCTAAACTCCCTCCATAAGCCATGGACGGCCGCCCGCGCAAGCAGGGAGAGACCCGCTTTGCCGCTGCGTCGCCCGTCGCGTCAGCACACTCTCCAGGGAAGGTGATTGTTATGAAACGACTCTCGTGCGTGTTCTTCGTGGCCGGTTTGGCCGGGGTTACGGGAGGCTGCAATCGAAGCGCCCGGGCGAGGCGCAAACCACGCATACCGGCGCGGTCGAGCGCGTCCATCGCGACGCCAAGGCCGTCGAAGCGCGAACCAAGAAAAACATCGATGATTTTGCCGCCGAGGCCGACGCAGCGGTACGCAAGGCCGGCGACCATATCAAAAACGAGGCCGGTCAACATGCCGATGACCTGTCGGCGCTTGCCGCATCGATTGCCGAGGATGCCAAGGATCGCGCGCTGGACATTCCCGAGGCGGTCGACCAGGCCTTGGAACGCCACACGCGTCGCTGGCACGAGAATCGGCGTCGTCGCGAAGAGCAATCCAGCGCCCGCGATTAGACTCGGCGTTCCAAGACGGCTTTTAGGTGCGTTTCGGTCGCGGCAGTCGGCCGCCTTTGCCGCGCCGACGCTTGCCGCCCGAGGCACTGCGCGCATCGACTTCGGCCACTTTCGAGCCCATTGACGATCGCATGCGTTCGATGCGGTCGCGAAGTCCCGCGGCCCGTTCGAATTCCAGGGCGTCGGCCGCGGCCAGCATCTCGGCTTCCAGTTCGCTCAGATACTCCTCGGTGATGTATTGGGTTTCGTCGGCCCGGCCCACCGCCGCATTGGCCTGGGCGTGGGCATTGGCCTCGGCCTCGATGCCGGAGCGGATGCCTTTTTTGATCGTTTCGGGAGTAATGTTGTGCCGCTTGTTGTATTCGAACTGCAACGTGCGGCGGCGTTCGGTCTCTTCGATGGCCCGCTGCATCGAATCGGTCACCCGGTCGCCATATAACAGCACCTTGGCGTTTACGTGACTGCGCCGCGCGGCCGATGGTTTGCATCAGCGACGTCTCGCTACGCAAGAACCCCTCCTTGTCGGCATCCAGAATCGCCACCAGCGAAACCTCGGGCAAGTCGAGGCCTTCTCGCAACAGGTTGACCCCCACCAGGGCGTCGAACCGTCCCTCGCGCAGTTCGCGCAGATGTTCGACGCGCTCGAAGGCGTCCAGCTCGCTGTGCAGCCACTTGCAGCGAATGCCTTGTTCGGTCAAGTAGAACGAAAGATCCTCGGCCAGGCGCTTCGTGAGCGTGGTCACGAGCACTCGTTCGCCCACGGCGGCGCGGGCCCGGATTTGTTCGAGCAAATGCGGCACCTGGTTGCGCGCCGGGCTGACCTCGATCTCCGGGTCCAGCAATCCGGTGGGGCGGATGACTTGCTCGATGAACTCTCCGCCCGACTGTTGCAGTTCATAGGGACCGGGCGTCGCGGACACGAATACCACGCGGCCAATTTTCTGCTCCCACTCGTCGAACTTCAGCGGCCGGTTATCCAGCGCACTGGGCAACCGAAAGCCGTGCTCGACCAGCGTCGTCTTGCGGCTGTGATCGCCCGCGAACATGCCGCGCACCTGGGGCACCGTGGCGTGCGATTCGTCGACGAACAACAGGTAATCGTCCGGAAAGAAATTGAACAGCGTCTGGGGCGTCGAACCCGCGGGGCGCCCGCTCAGCGGCCGGCTGTAGTTTTCAATGCCGGGACAAAAGCCGACTTCGAGCATCATTTCAATATCGAACCGCGTGCGGGCGTTGAGCCGCTGGGCCTCCAGCAACTTGCCGTGGTTCCTGAGCACTTCCAGCCGCTCTTCGAGTTCCTGCTTGATCGAATCGATGGCGGCCGCAATTCGCTCCTCGGGCATGACGAAGTGTTTCGCCGGGTAGATGAAAAGATCCTGCTCGGGCCGAATCACCTCGCCGGTCGTGGGATTGATGATCGAGAGCTGCTCGATCTCGTCTCCCCAGAATTCGATGCGCAGGCCATATTCCTCGTACGAGGGCCACAGCTCGACGCAGTCGCCGCGGACCCGAAACTTGCCGCGGGAAAAATCGATGTCGTTCCGCTCATACTGCACGTCGACCAGCTTCATCAACAGGTTGTCGCGGTCGACCGCCATGCCGCGCGCCAGCGGGATCATCATCGCCTTGTAATCCTCGGGCGATCCCAAACCGTAGATGCACGACACGCTGGCCACGATGATCACGTCGCTACGGCTCACCAGAGCACTCGTGGCGGCCAGCCGCAAGCGGTCGATTTCCTGGTTGATCGAGGCGTCTTTCTCGATGTAGATGTCCCGCTGCGGAATGTACGCCTCGGGCTGATAGTAGTCGTAGTAACTGACGAAGTAGTGCACCGCGTTGTGCGGAAAGAATTCCTTGAATTCGCCGTATAACTGGGCGGCCAAGGTCTTGTTGTGCGACAAGACCAGCGTCGGCTTTTGCACCGCCTGAATAACGTTGGCCATGGTGAACGTCTTGCCCGAACCGGTCACCCCCATCAGCACCTGGTGTTTGCGCTGCTGCTGGATACCCTCGATCAGGGCGGCGATGGCTTGGGGCTGATCGCCGGCGGGTTGAAACGGACTGACGAGCTGAAAAGCCAAGGAGGCGGCTCCGCGGATGGGTAAGAAGGGTGGAGGTGGCGACGCCGTGAGGTCCTGTTCAGCGCCCGCCACAGAAGGATACGCCATCGGCTGTGGCTTGGCTACTGTCCGGCCACGTTGCCCGCCGGAGGCACGGGGCGCAAGTACGGCCGAATGCGCTCCAAAGTCTTGGGACCAATGCCACGCACGCGCTGCAAATCGTCGAGATCGGCGAACGGACCGTCGGCGGAACGTGATTCGACGATGCGACGCGCCAGCGTTTCGCCCACCTCGGGCAGCACGGAAATCTCGGGCCAGTCGGCCTCGTTGACATCGAGCTGAAAACGAACGGTCTGGCGCGGCGCTCGATCGATCTCGATCAGACGACCGCTGGCCCCGCCTTGAACCACCCAATACGCCGCGATCGAGACCAGCGCCGCCAGGGTCAGGCCGGCAATCGCCGCCTGATCCATCCTCTTGAGCAGCGGGTGGCGGGGCGGCGGTTCGGGAGTTTTGAGGCGCGGGCTCAATGGTTGTCCCTGAGTTCAGTCGTCGCGCGGCGCTCGCCGACGCTGGTGGGGCGGATAGACGACCTGCTATTATGGCCGATTCTGGGGCCGCCGAGAACACTCCGACCAAGGCGCTGAGTGACCAAGGAATTTCAACAGATCGAATGGGACGCGGCGGTCGAGGAAGACTGCCGGCAATTGGTGCGGCTCGCCGTGCGCGAGGATCTCGATCGGGTATTCGACTGGACGACCGTTTGTCTCGTGCCGCCGGAGGCCCTGGCGCGGGCCGATGTCGTTTCGCGAAGTGAGGGCATCGTGGCTGGGTTACGGGCCGCGGAGCTGGCTTTTTCGGAAATGGACATCAACGTCCATTGGACGCCGACGGTCGACGAAGGCCAGCGCGTCGCCCGGGGTCAGGTACTGGCCGCGGTCGAGGGCCCCGCGCGAAGCCTGCTGAGCGGCGAACGGATCGTGCTCAATTTGATCGGGCGGCTCTCCGGAATCGCAACCCTGACCCGCCGCTACGTCGACGCCGTGGCCGGCAGCGGCGCGAAAATCTACGATACGCGCAAAACCACGCCCGGGTGGCGCCGCTTGGAGAAATACGCCGTACGGCTGGGAGGCGGCAACAATCATCGCACCGGATTGTTCGACGCAATCCTGATCAAGGACAATCACCTGGCCTTTAGCGCGGCGGGGCAGGGCGAGGGGCATTTGAGTCCGGCCCAGGCCGTGCGAAAAACGCGGGAATTTGTCGAATCGATGGCGGCGGCCCAATCGGCGGAGCCGTTGATCGTGGAGGTCGAAGTCGACACGCTCGAGCAACTGGCCATCGTGCTCGGGGAATCGCCGGATATCGTATTGCTCGACAACATGCCGCCCGAAGTGCTCAGGCAAGCCGTGGCCCTGCGCGACCGCCTGGCAAGCGGGGTTGAATTGGAAGCGTCAGGCGGAGTGACCCTCGAAACCGTGGCGCGCATTGCCGCCACGGGGGTGGAGCGGATCAGCGTCGGCGCGTTGACCCATTCCGCCGTCAGTCTCGATGTCGGGCTCGATTGGCGATAATTCGTTTCTTGCCGCGTGATCTTCCACGCGTTTCTCCCAGCTTTGTCTCGGCGGCTGGCGGGCGGCACGATTTGACCCCGGTAGGGTTCGACATATGCTTGTGATGCCACTTGCGCCTTTGGGGAGGGGCGCCAGTCGACAGGGCGCGACAGGTCACTCTCGAGGGGATCCTGTCGCGCCTTCTTTTTTTGCAGTCAGCTATAAAACCACGGGTATTAAGACCAATGGGCGACCGACACGGGGGCGATGCTCCCCCGGGCTCGCCGTCACAGTCGGAATATTCGCTACAGATGGCGTATCCTGGCGAGTACGGCGGGCAGGCCAGTTCCTGGACAACGCCACTGCCTGGCATAGGCTCTTGTTGGGCGCAATTGCGCGACAGCCGGGGGCTCCCGAGCGGAATGCTCTCCAGCAGCGAACCGAGCAACAAGGCGGGGGGTCCAGTCCATGAGCAAGAAAATTCTGTTGTGTGACGACGAGATTCATATCGTGCGCACGGCCGAAATCCGGCTGGTACAGGCCGGTTTCGAAGTGCAAATCGCCCGCGACGGCCAGGAGGCCTGGGAAGCGATCCTCGAAGATCAGCCAGACCTGCTGGTGACCGACCTTCAAATGCCCCGGCTGGACGGCTTCGAACTGGTGCAGCGGCTCCGAGGCAATGCCGCGACCAAAGACTTGCCTGTACTGATGCTCACGGCGAAGGGATTTGAATTGTCGCGGGAGGAAGCCATGGAAAAGTGGGGCATTCTCGCCATTTTATCCAAGCCATTCAGCCCGCGCGAGCTCGTGCGGCTTATCGACCGCGCCCTCGGCACCGCGGCAACCTGCTGAGACGCTGCTGGCCGGTCCTTCTCTATCGCACTGGGTCGTATCCGTCGTTCCCTCGAAGTGGCGGGCTCATCTTTGCGGTTCTTGGCGATTACCCCACCTTCGTGGGGGGTAACGATCTTCCCAAGCGCTGCGCGACTCCCGTACTCTTCGCCCCGTGAATGCCTGACTTAGCAAAAGGTCGCATAGCGGGGAAATTTAGCGATTAACACGACGGAAAACTATTGACGACGCATGTTCGCCAATTAGCATAGAGTACGTAGGCGGAAGAAGCGTTATCTTCCCTATCTTTCCTCAAGACGTGGCTGACCGCTCATGAAATTCTGGACAGCGCCGTGGCACTCAATGCACGGGCCGCTTCTCGGAAATTTCTAGCCACGCTGCCGGCGGCACTCGCTCCGCCCGTTTCGGGTCCAGGTTTCTTGTCGCGAATTTCGCGCGCGTTCCTGGGCAGATCCTCCGTCAGCCAGGGCTCAGTGTGACCGCGGTTCAGTCCGCCCGGTCCTTTCGAGCAAGCCGCCATTGTTCGCCGCCTGAGTGCGCGGGGCCAATTCATCGGTCGAGCGCCAATGCCAGACTTCCAACTGGCCGTTTCGTTCGAGCCCATGACCGGGCTAGCTGACCAGATTTCGGCACGACACCGCCGGCGCGACCAACGACGACACGGGACTGTTTTGGCAACCAGGAATACCGCATCACCACGTGTACGAGAGACTTCGGCCCCTTTGTGGCAAGACCCAAGAACTTTAGTAATCTCATGATCAAACGAAATACGATTCCGCGCCTGCTTTGCGCGACACTCGCGGCATTGAGCCTGCTCGCCGCGGCGCCGATGGCGCGCGCCGGCACGATCGCGTACTCCATGACGCTGTGCGAAGATCTGGACGTTATGCTGCACCCGAGCAATCAGATTCTGGCCCAGAACGCGGCCATGAAATCGCAGCACGTGCTGATGGTGGAGCGGACGAACCCGTATATCGAACTGAGGAACACGGGCACGGAAGATGCGCAGATCACGAATCTGACGATGAGCATCGGCGACACGTCCAAGAACTTCGATTGGGCCAGTTTCGTGCAAGCCTCGCCTGGCGTAACTTTTACGGTTCAGGCTCCCGATGCGATCGCCGGGTCGGTCAAATCGGACACGGTAGTCATCAGCTTTACCGGCTTCGATCCGGGAGAGTTCGTTCGTTTTCGAGTCGGCCTGAGCCCCGATAGCGCCAACGCCAGCGCGATCATGGACTATCGGACCGTGTTGTTTCAGATGAACGGCTCCAACACGAGCAACAATTCGACGGTCGGCGTGCGATTTCAAAGTTCTGGCGGCTCGGAGATTCTCAGTCGCCAGATGCCTGACTTCGTCAACACGAATCCGTTTACCTCCACGAACCTGAATTCGCTAAACACGATCTGCGGCATGGATAGCATCGTGCCGTTTACGTTTACCGATCAGGGCGTTATTCCGCCTCCCATTCCCGAGCCCAGCACGTTTGTGCTATTGGGAATCGGCCTGATGGCCCTGGTCGCAGGGCGATTGCGGCGCCGGCGAGCCGGCTGATTCGCCGCCGACATCGCGAGGGGCGGCCTGCCCCCGCGGTACGACCCTCTTGCCCGGCCGGCGGGCTATCGTGCTGTCGCCGAGTCCGCTGGCACCCCTTTCCCCCGGGCGGCTGTGGGACTCTACCGGTTTTTCCGTCTGTAACGGAATTTCCTGCAATGCGCGTTGTATCGGTGCCGATATCTACGCAAGACCCGGAAGCTTTTGCGCCGCACGTCGCTCCCGAAGTATGGCGACGTGGAGACGGCCAGATGGCTTGGCAGAGCCATTCAAGCGATTTTTCTAGATGAGGGGGGAGCCATGAAGATCGTCGTTTGCGCACGAAATCTATTCGTAGCCGCCTGCCTGGCAGCTACGTCAGCAGGGGCCGCCAGGGCCGCGGATAATCCGCCCTTGCAACTGGCCCGCTATCGCACGACCTCCACGGCGATGAGCCGATTGACCGCGGCGCCGAAGCGGACGGCGCGAGCGAGCCGCGCCCGAGCCCGTTGCCTCGCCGGTGATGGACGCCGACGGCGATCCCTCCCAGCCGCAACCCATTTGGGACGACCTGGGCGACTCGTGCGACGACGGCAGTTGCGGCGTATCGGGACCGATGCGACGCGGCATGTGGTATGGCAGCGTCGATTACCTGCTGTTTCGGCCGCGGCTAAGCCAAGGCGTGGCCGAAGTTCGACGGACTTTGACCACGAATACCGACGTCTCGCCAAACACGTCGACCGTGACCGACACCGCCGAGGAGTTCAAGTTCTCGTACCAGAGCGGTTTCCGCGCGGCGATCGGATATCGGCTGCTCGATTGCGGCGGCGACATTCAAGTGGCCTACTGGCGGATGACGGCCAACTCGCAGTTCAGCGACGGACCGGCCAATACCGAAACCGACAATCCGCGGCTGTTCGGCCAGTTGAAGAACAACCCAGGCAACGGCGGGTTTCTGTCGGCCAACACCGGCATTACCGCGAATATCTTCGACGTCGATTTTGCCAAATGCCTGTCGTTCGGCGGACCGCAAGGCCCCTGCGACACCTGCTGCTTCTGCCCTCGCTGGGACTTGCGCTTGTGGGCCGGTGCGCGGATTGCCGATATCAGCCGATACGATAACAACGTCACCACCACGCCGCCGGTTTCGTCGACCGCGCCAACTGCCGACCAGATCGTGTACGGAAATATCGATGCCCGTTTCACGGGAGCCGGACCGCGCGTTGGTTTGCAGGGACGCCGCTACTTTGGCGCCAACGGATTCCTTTCGCTCTATGCCCGGGCCAGCCAGGCGTTGTTAATCGGCGACTATCGCATGAGTCGCTCGAAGTCGGAAATTGGAAATCAGCAAACCCCCACGATCATCACCGACCAGTACGACCGCTACTCGCGGATGATCCCGGTATCGGATATCGAGGTCGGCGGCTCGTGGCAGATCGCGCCATTCACGTACATCTCGGCCGGCTACTTCTTCCAGTGCTGGTGGGACCTGGGACAGTCGGAAGGCGTCATCGGCACGAACTACGGACCGCTCGATACGTCCAACATCCTGGGCTTCGACGGGTTATTCGTGCGGGCCGAAATGCTGTTCTAGTGGGGCGGCAATCGAACGCCGTCGCCCGCCCGGGCAACGACACTACAAGAGGATCGCGCCACGTGGCGGCGGTCCTCTTTATTATTTATGAGAGGTTGCAACGCGACACGAAGCCAAGCGGAGCCAGCGCGGTTCAATGCCCACTCATTGGTGCACGGCTAGCGCTGATCGTCAGGCGGAGAGAATTGTCGACCTTGGCGAATCGACGCCAGATCGGGCCTATAGGCCCTCGAGCACGCTGGCTCGACCGCGTCGCGCGGCCCGCAATCGCGCACGGCGGCGGGTTTCGCTGGGTTTTTCGTAATACTCGCGGCGGCGCATTTCTTTCTTGATGCCGCTCCGTTCGACGAGCTTGCGGAACCGGCGGACCGCTTCTTGAATGCTCTCGCGGTCGCGAACGTTCAACTTAACCACGCGTCCTCCTTTGGATTGATAGCACGAACAATCGTCGGGACTCTGTCCAAAATTTACACTCCCGCCAGCACCGGTGTCCAGCCGGTTTGGGGGTTTTTTACGGCGCACCGCGACATCGAAATCCGGTGCGTGTACTCGTTATCGGACCGGCAAGACTCGACGCCCGAACTGCGGGATTGCGCGGCCACAGTCGCAAACTCGACGGGAAAAGCCGACCCGGAAATCGCCTCTTCCGAACAATCGGCAAAGTCTTCCACGGCTGGGCATGGCCAGGGCCGTCGGCCCGACTCGGGCTGGATGTTTGCCCCGGCGCGGGACGATGAGACTTGGACGTCCCGCCTCGTCCTCCGCCCCCGCCAGTCCGCCTCATGCCCGACATGGATTCGATTAGCGATACGACGCGCCGCATCCTTGAAATCGAAGCCCGGCAGGACGACGCCCTGCGGGAATTAGCAGTTCTGGAGCGTCGGCTCGAACAGATTCTGTCCGAGTATTTGCCGCCGCAGGGGCTGTCCCAGCCCTCTCCTCCAACCCGGCGCGACGAAGCGGCTTAACGCGTTCCCGTTGCCGCAATTGGGCCGGGTGCTTCCGTCGCGGGCCCCAGAGCGACCCGTCATGCACGTTGACGAGCGCGGGCCGTTCGAGCAAACTGGGTACTAACGCCGGGGAGTATTCCCTGGCCCGCCGTATTTGGCCGTCGTCAGGCGAGCGCCGCCAAATCTTCCCACCCACGCTCCTCGCTTTCCGTGGAAACCTCGCACGATGAAACCATTCCTTGCCCGGTGCGCTGGCTCGTTGTCGTTGATTATTGCTTTGTCGGCCGCCACGATTGCCCGCGGCGAAAACTGGCCCCAATGGCGCGGCGCCAAGCTGGACGGAATCAGTCACGAGAGCGGAGTGCCGGAGAAGTGGAGCAAGACCGAGAATGTGGCCTGGCGATTCGCGCTGCCCGGGCCGGCCGGCTCGACCCCCGTCGTGTGGGATGATCACATCTATCTCACTTCGGCCGACGGCGCCGACCTCGTACTTTTGGCAGTCAGCACCGAGGGCAAGCAACTGTGGCGGCAGGTGATGGCCAGCGGAAACCGCACGGTGCGCGGCGACGAAGGGAACCTGGCGTCGCCTTCGCCTTCGACCGACGGCAAGCACGTGTGGGCCATGATGGGGACCGGCGACCTGGCCTGCTTCACGGCCGATGGAAAGCCGGTCTGGAAGATCAACCTGCAAGAGCGATACGGCAAGTTCGACATTCAGTTCGGGATGACCTCGACGCCCGTCTTGGATGGCGATCGGCTTTATCTGCAATTGCTGCACAGCGGCGGAGCGATTGTCGTCGCGCTCGACAAGGCGAGCGGTGAACAGATATGGAAGCAGACCCGCTCCAGCGACGCGCGTGCCGAATGCGAACACTCCTACGCCTCGCCCGTGCTTTATCGCGACAAGCAGTTGGAGCTGCTGCTGACGCATGGCTGCGACTACATCGTGGCCCATCAACTCAGCGACGGCGCCGAAGTTTGGCGCTGCGGCGGCTTGAACCCGCCGGGCAATTACAATCCCACGCTGCGTTTTGTCGCCTCGCCCCTGGCCGTACCGGGCCTGATCCTCGTGCCGTCGGCCAAGAATGGCCCGGTGTTGGCCCTGGATCCCAACAGCAAGGGGGATATTTCCAACAGCAAGGAAGGCCACCTCTGGACCCGCGAACACAATACGCCCGACGTGCCGTCGCCGTTGGTGGTCGACGGTCTGGCCTACCTCTGCCGCGAGGACGGCACGCTGATGTGCCTGGACGCCAAGACGGGCGAGGAATTCTATTTGAGGCGGACCCATGCCGATCGGCATCGCGCTTCGCCCGTGTATGCCGACGGCAAGATTTATCTGACCGCTCGAGACGGCAACGTGACTGTCGTCAAGGCGGGCAAGCAATTCGAAGTGCTGTCGACCAACGACATGAGCGAGTCGATCTCGGCCTCGCCGGCAATCTCGAACGGACGCATCTATTTGCGGACGTTTGCCGCCCTGTACGCAATCGGGAAGTAGCCAAATCGTGTTAATTTGAAACGATTGCGGCTACTCAGACGAGCGCTCGCACCTGCGACTGAATGGAAATCCCCCAATCGAGGGGACGAGTCCGGTTTTGCCGCTTGTTTCGATAATTCTTTGGCGAATCAACTCAGCCGCGTGACTCGTCGATCTTATTTGCGAACGGTACCGCACAATCCGAGCGGTGACAACCACCCGTATCGAGGTCGAGCAGCCGAGCATCGGATCACGGAGGAGAGAAAATGTGCCATCGCGCTAGTTTGCTTCTCGCCCTGACGGCGTTGCTGGTTGTCAGCTCGATGGGCCCCGTGGCCGCTACGGCGCGTGCCGCGCGGCCTGGAGTGGCAGAATCGTACGACGACCGCTACTTCGCCGATGCCGATGGATTGTCGGCCAAGACGTCGAATTGGGAAGACGATTTGTCCGCCGACGGCAACGCCCCATCGAGCGAACTGGCTTCCACGCCCTCGTTTGACTGGGATGTGCTCGATGCCGATCAGCCGCGGTGGAGCGGCCGGGTCGGGGCCGTAATTTTGCAACGCGGAAAACTGAACTCGGCTCCGCTGGTCCTGGGCGTTAGCGGCGGCAGCGCAAACGGCCTTGTCAACGCCAGTGACATCAACCTGCCGACGAGCGGCGGAATCGACGTCGGCCTGCTTCGTCGCGGCCAATACGCCGACGTCGACATGCGCTACTTCGGACTCGACCAGCGGTCGGCCGGTTTAGGCTCGCCGCCCGTTCTGGGAGGACCGTTCCTGGTATTTCCCGGAAACGTGAATGTCGGCCTTCCGGTGAATCTCGGCGTTAACTACGGCACGCAACTCGATAGCTTCGAAGTGAACTTGCGACGAAACGTCTCGCATCGGTGGTCGATCCTGGCCGGCTTTCGCTACGTCTACTTTCGAGACCAGTTGGCATTGACCGCCGACCAGCAATTTCCCTCGCGAAACCTCGGCTTTAACTTTGACGGAAACAACAATCTGTTCGGCGGCCAGATCGGCGCCGATGGCATTTTGTGGAATTACGGCAATCGGTTTCGCATCGAAAGCGCCATCAAGGCGGGCGTCTATGGCAACCTGGCTCAGAATGCCGTCGCGATCAACGACTCCCTGGGGCTCGTGAACGTGCGCGATAAGACGTCGGCCGACCACACGGCGTTCGTGGGAGACTTGAACTTTACGGGCGTCTACCAATTCAACGACCAATGGTCGCTGGCGCGGGATATCAATTGCTATGGCTGGCGGGAATCGCAGTCGCCGCCGACCAGGCGGCCAATAGCTTTCAAAACGGAACCGCAACCGTGGTCACCTCGGGCAACGCATTTTTCCACGGAGCGCTCGTGGGCGTTGAACGAAACTGGTGACGCGGCCACGGTCGGCCGCAACCGCGCTGGGCCGTCAGGCCATCTGGCCCTCGCGCGCGCCGAGTTGGCAGCCCGGCTCTTCGTTTTGCGCCACCTCGAAGCCCAGATCCTCGATCATCTTGTAGTCGGCAGCCGGCGCCTGGCCCTTGGTCGTCAAGTAGTCGCCGACGAAAACCGAGTTGGCCGGATACAGTCCCAACGATTGCAGGCTGCCCAAGTGCAGCTCTCGGCCGCCGGCGATACGCAATTCGCGATCGGGATTGGCGAAGCGAAACATCGCCAGGACCTTGAGGCAATAACGGGGGTTCAACTGCCGCGTGCCGGCTAGCGGCGTGCCGTCGATCGGATTGAGGAAATTGACCGGGATCGATTCGACGCCCAGATCGCGCAGCGCAAATGCCATTCGCACCACGTCGGCATCCTGTTCGCCCATGCCGATGATTCCACCGGAACAAAGCTCCATGCCGGCAGCGCGGACCGCTTCGAGCGTCGCCACGCGGTCGGCGTAGGTGTGCGTCGAGCAAATTTCTCCGTAGAAATCTTCGCTGGTGTTGAGGTTATGGTTCACGCGATCGACGCCGCAGGCCTTGAGCCGCTCGGCCTGGTCCGGCGTGAGCAGGCCCAGGCAGGCGCAAATCTTGAGGTTGTATTGGGCCTTGATCTGGGGCACGATCGACGTGATCGCGTCCATCTCGCGGTTCGACGGGCCGCGGGCGGAGATCACGATGCAATAGGTCTTGGCCTGCCGCTCGGCTGCGACCCGCGCGCCATCGAGCAGTTTTTGGGCGTTGAGAATGTTGTAGCGCGGGATCTCGGCCTCCGACACTTTCGACTGCGAACAGTAGCCGCAGTCTTCGGGGCACAAGCCGCTCTTGGCATTCATCAAGAAGTAAAGTTGCACGCGATTGCCGAAATATCGCCGCCGAATCCGATAGGCAGCGGCGAGCAAATCGAGCAATTCCTCGTCGGGCGAACGCAAGATCGCCAGCGCATCTTCGGTCGACAGCGGGTGGCCAGCGAGCACGCTCTCGGCCAACGGGTTCCAGCGCCCTGGCCCGGCCTCGAGGGCAATTCGCGGCGAGGAATCGGTCGTTTGCGAAAGTTCGGTCTGGCTAGCGCGGTGAATCATGGCGGATGTGCTCGCACGAAAAGACAAAGGCGGTTATCTCGCATAAGTATCGTGCGCCGGAACGTTTACGCAAGGGTAATTTAGTTGCGGCGGAAAGTCCGCGGGAGCCGAAAGTGCCGCGGAATATTGAAAAACTCTAAATCAACAGCAGGCGGAATCCATCACCCGCCGATCTTGGCAGAAGGCGCTTGCCTGCGGAGAATGGAGACATGGAAGGCAAAGACAGGATGGACTGCCGATGATCGATACAGCCGCAGCGATTGAAACGTCCGCAGGGCGCCAACATCTGGTGCGCGTGGGGGCGCTGGGACACGTGGGACGGTTTACGGCCGTCGACGCGGTCCGCTATCCGCGCCATGCGCGCGTCGTCGTGCGAACCGGCCGTGGACTGGAGCTGGGCGAGGTGCTGGCCCCGCCTGGGGAGAGCGCCGACGACGGCGACGCCGATGGTTCGATCTTGCGGGGGCTGACGGTCGAAGACCAGTTGCTGGCGGCGCGGCTGGAGCAAAACCGCCAGGCTGCGTTCGACGCCTGCGACGCGCGCATCAAGGCGATTCGCTCATCGGCCGTGCTGATGGACGTGGAACATCTGTTCGACGGCCAGACGTTGTTGTTTTATTTCCTGGGTGAAATCACGCCCGAGCTGGAAGCGATCACGCAGGAACTGGCCGAGTTGTATGAAACCCACGTGCAGTTCCGCCGCTTCGCCGACGCGGTCGAAACCGGCTGCGGGCCGGGATGCGGAACCGATGCGGCCGCGGGTTGCAAAACGTGTGTCAGCGGATGTGCCGTGGCCGGCGCATGCGCAACGCGCGACGGCCATCGGCACTGATCGCGAAACTCACTCGCCGCATGGGTCGAGGTGAATCATGGTCAACGTGCGGCTGGCGTTGGTGACCACGACCAGCCGCTGGCCGCTTTCCAGCGTGTAGCTGGATTGTAGATTGAATCGCTCGGCTAGCCCGCGTTCGTTCACGGTGCGAACTTGTTCGTTGACCTCGCCCCAATCGCCGCCGCAATGTCGTAGCAGCAAATCGTCGAGGCACTGGCCGCAAGTCTCGAGCGCTGCCGAAGCGGCGGGAGTGATCACGATCTCACCCGCCTCGAATTTCATGCTCGGAGCTTCCAATGGTTTCCATCCCATAAGATCCTCTCTTGTTCCGGTTCCGTTTTGCCCGCTGCGTATTGTCGTGAACCGCCGCGCGTTTTGCAAATCCTCGCCAAAGAGCGGATCGTAAGTCGAATCGCCAGGGGGGCAAATTGCGCCGAAATCTCTTACGCCATCGATAGATGTGTGGTATGACCAAAGCCATGCAAACCCCGGTTGGACTCGCGGAAGCCGCGGCGGCAATTCAGCGGAAAATGGTCTCGCCGCTGGAACTGGTCGAAGACTGCCTGAGCCGAATCGCTCGGTTCGATCCGGGCCTTTCGGCCTGGGTCGTGGTTGATGCCGACGCCGCCCGAGAAACGGCCCGGCGGATGACCGAGGAAGTGGGCCACGGGACGGTTCGAGGCCCGTTGCATGGAATTCCAGTAGCGGTGAAGGATATCGTCGACGTTGCCGGATTACCGACTCGCTCCGGTTCGAGCTTGACCGATCCGGGAGCGGTTTCCGACGACGCCACGGTCGTCGCACGCCTGCGGCGTGCCGGCGCAATTATCCTCGGCAAGACGGTCACGACCGAGTTCGCCTGTTTCGATCCCTCGCCGACGCGCAATCCCTGGAACACGGCACACACGCCGGGCGGATCGTCGAGCGGGTCGGCCGCGGCGGTAGCCACGGGCATGTGCGCCGGGGCCATTGCATCGCAGACCGGCGGGTCGATCACGCGGCCGGCCAGCTATTGTGGTGTCGCCGGAGTGAAGCCGACTTTCGGACGGGTGAGCCGCCGCGGCGTGACGCCGGTCAGCTTTCACCTCGACCACGTGGGCGTGATGGCCCGCTCGGCCGCCGATTGCGCGGCGCTGTTGGCGACTATCGCCGGCGATGACGCTCATGATCCTGGCGCCGTGCCGCGGGAGGAGTTTTCGCTCGACGAGTGCCTGGCGCATGTCGCGATGCAAAAGCCGCCGCGGCTGGGAATCGCGCGGTCGTTCTTTTTCGACGGAGCGGATGCCGAGGTCGCCGAATTGACGGAAGCCGCGATCCTGCGACTGCGCGATGCCGGAGCGCAAGTTGTCGACGTGCCGCTGCCCGCGGGCTTTGACCAGGCGCACGCCATGCATCGCCGCGTGATGGCGGCCGAAGCGGCCGATTTCCATCGCACGGCCTTCGGTGCTCCCCGCGCCGGCTACGGTCCCAACATGGCCGGACTGTTGGCCGAGGGATTCGGTGTCTCGATCGCCGACTACCAGGCGGCTTTGCGACATCAACATGCCTTTCGCCAGGCCGTCGCCCGAACGCTTGCGGGAATGGATGCTTTGGTGACTCCCGCGACCCCCGCCCCGGCGCCGGCAGGTCTGGACTCGACCGGCGACCCACGTTTCAACTCGCCTTGGAGTTTTTCCGGCGTTCCCACGGTTTCGATACCGATTGGACTGGTGCGATCGGGCTTGCCGATATCACTGCAATTGGTCGGCCCCGCCTGGAGCGAAGCGCGTCTTTTGGCCACGGCAATCTGGTGCGAGCGGACATTGGATTACCAATCCCGGCCGGCAATGCTCGACGAATAGAGATGCCAAAGGGGAAATGGTAGCCACCGAGGTCTCAGAGAACACCGAGGAGGCAAAGTGACAAAACTCGGAGTTCTCCGTGACCTCGGTGGCTAATGGCTGAGATCAAGCGATCGCCTTATTCGCCTAGCGCGCCAGACTGGCCAGGAATTCGCTCATTTCGCCGGCGGCGTGCGAATTGCCGGCGGCACGAGCGTGCTCGATGCCGTCGCGCAAGGCCGTGCGAGCTTCGGCAATGCGATCGAGCCGGGCCAACTGCTGCGCGGCCATGAAGAACGCGGGCACATAAGGCGGATCGGCGCTCATCAGCCCGGCGAACTCGGCAAGGCTCCGTTCGTGCTGGCTCTCTTTCTCAAGCTCCAGCGCCAGACTGTAGCGAAGAAACTGGTCGGCCGGATCGTCGGCCAGCATGACTTCGATCTTTTCGCGTCGCGTGGGAGCGTTCATCGGCCGAATTCTCCTGCGGCGGCAGTCATGCCTTGAGCGGCGCCAAACCGTGAGCCGTTTCATAGGCCGCGATCTTGTCGCTCTCGGCCAGGGTCAGTCCGATGTCGTCCAATCCGCCCAACAAGCAGTGGCGGCGAAATTCCTCGACCTCGAAGGGAATCTTCAAGCCCGACTCGTCGCTGATCGTGCGGTTTTCGAGATCCACCGTCAGTCGAAGGTTATCGCCGGCGGCCCGTTTGAACAGATCGTCAACCGTGGCCTCGTCCAGGCGAATCGGCAGCATGCCGTTCTTGAAGCAGTTGTTGTAGAAAATGTCGGCGAAGCTGGGGGCAATCACGACCCGGAAGCCGTAATCGTCGAGCGCCCAGGGGGCATGCTCGCGGCTCGATCCGCAGCCGAAGTTGCGGCGCGCGAGCAGGATGCTCGCGCCCTTGAGCGCCGGCCGGTTCAACTCGAAATCCGCGTTCGGCGAACCATCGTCGCGAAAGCGCCAGTCGAAGAACAAGAACTGGCCAAAACCGGTTCGTTCGATCCGCTTCAAGAATTGCTTGGGAATGATCTGGTCGGTGTCGACGTTGGCCCGATCCATTGCGGCGACCAGGCCCGTGTGCTTCGTGAACGGCTGCATCGTGAAGTAACTTTCCGGCGGTAGTGAAATCAAACGAACGACAAAGTTACAGGGCTAGTTAGTTTTTATAGTCCCACTCGCGGATATCGACGAAGTGTCCGGCGATCGCGGCGGCGGCGGCCATGGCCGGCGAAACCAGGTGCGTGCGTCCGCCCTTGCCCTGACGGCCCTCGAAATTGCGGTTGCTGGTCGAGGCACAGCGCTCGCCCGGCTCCAGCTTGTCGGGATTCATGGCCAGGCACATACTGCAGCCGGCCTCGCGCCATTCGAACCCGGCCTCCTTGAAGACGCGATCGAGACCCTCGGCCTCGGCCTGACGCTTGACCTGACCGCTGCCGGGCACGACCATCGCGCCGACCCGATCGGCAACTCGATAGCCGCGGGCCACGGCCGCCGCGGCACGCAAGTCTTCGATACGCGCGTTGGTGCAGGAGCCGATGAACACGCGGTCCAGGGCAATCTCGGCGATCGCGGCGCCCGGCTTCAGATCCATGTAGCTCAGCGCGTTGGCGATGGTCTTGCGGTCGGTTTCCGTGCCCAATTCGTTCGGATCGGGAATTCGACCCGTCACCGGGGCAACCTGGCCGGGGTTGGTTCCCCAAGTCACTTGTGGCGACACGCCGGCCGCCTCGAACACCAGCACCTTGTCGTACGCCGCGCCCGGATCCGAGGGCAACGTTCGCCAGCGGGCGACGGCGGCGTCGAAATCGCGGGGGGCGAATTCGCGGCCTCGCAGATAGGCATACGTGGTTTCATCCGGCGCGATCATGCCAGCCCGGGCGCCGGCCTCGATGCTCATATTGCAAACGGTCATCCGCTCTTCCATGCTCAGCGCCCGGATGGCGCTGCCGGTGTACTCGATACAATAGCCGGTGCCGCCATCGGTCGTGAGCTGGCCGATCAAGTACAAGATCAGATCCTTTGCCGTCACGCCTTTGGCCAGCCGGCCGTCGATGCGCAGCTCCAAGGTTTTGGGGCGCGACTGGAGCAGCGTTTGCGTTGCAAGCACGTGCTCGACTTCGCTGGTGCCGATGCCGAAGGCCAGGGCGCCAAACGCCCCGTGCGTGGCCGTGTGACTATCGCCGCAGACGATCGTCATGCCGGGCTGGGTGAGTCCCAACTCGGGGCCGATGATGTGCACGACGCCCTGGTTGGGGTCGTGGAGATCGTATAGCCGAATGCCAAACTGGCGGCAATTCTCGCGCAGCGTGTCGACCTGTTGCTTGGAAATCGGATCGGCGATCGGCAGGCGCGGTTCGTGGTCGGAACATTATGGTCGGCCGTGGCCACGGTGAGCTCGGGGCGGCGAACCTTGCGACCGGCCAGACGCAGGCCCTCGAAGGCTTGGGCGCTGGTGACTTCGTGAACCAGTTGCAGATCGATGTAGAGGATCGTCTGCTTTCCGGACTCGGCCGAGACGACATGCTCGTCCCAGATTTTGGCGAACATCGTTCGCGGCTGCGGTTTGTTGACCATCGGTTTGTGCTATTCGTCGAGGAAGGCGGCAGGATACTGGTGTAAACCCAAGATACTCTATTATAGGCCACCGTCGCCAGCGGCAGGGGGCGGCGCCAGGGGCGAGATGCGGCCTGGTTAAATCGCCGTTGCCGCCAAATGCTCGGCTTCCGCATCGGCTGAACCATTGGCTTGCCACCAGCGGGCAGCGTCTTCGTTCGTCCAGCCGCCGGCGGCCACGCAATCGGCGAAAGCTTGCCGCAATTCGGCCGCGGTCTGAAAGCGCTCCGCCGGATTCTTGGCCAGGCAGCGCAAGACCACGTCCTCGACGTCGGCGGGAATCTCGGATCGCAAGCGCGAGGGAGGCAGCACCGGGTGGTGCGCATGCGCCAGGATGATCTTGATCGCCTTGTCGCCGTCGAACGGTGGCACGCCGGTCAGCAAGTAGTAGGCCACGGCGCCCAGCGAGTAGATATCGCTGCGCACGTCGGGCTCGCTGTCTCCCAAGGCTTGCTCGGGCGACATGTACAAGGGGGACCCCGTGATCGAACCCTCTTGCGTCAACTGCACCGGCGTCTCGGCGGCAACGGGCTTGGCCAGGCCGAAATCCAATAGCTTGGCGACGTCGTGAAATCCGCCGCGCTGCGCCGAGAAAATGTTGCCCGGCTTGATATCGCGATGGATCAAGCCCCGGCCGTGCGCCTCGGACAGCGCGTCGCAAGTTTGAATCAGCAAGTGCAACGCGCGAGCGGCCGGCAGAGGACCGTGCTTGTCGACCAGTTCGTTCAAGCTCAGGCCCGGCAGGTATTCCATCACGTAATAAAACGTGCCGTCGTCGGTCCGGCCGTAATCGAAGATTTCAATGGTGTTCCAATGCGAGAGCTTGGCCGTGGCGCGAACTTCGCGCTCGAAACGGGCCAGGGCCTGGGGATCGCCGGCCTTGCCCGGATGGATCAGTTTGATGGCACAGGGTCGCTTCATCATCTGATGCTCGGCCAGGTAGACCTCGCCCATGCCGCCGGAGCCGATCTTGCGGCATAGTCGATATTGACCCAACTGACGCGCCGCGAAAGCCTCGTTGCGCAGTGTATTGATGATGTGCGTACCATAAGTGGCCGCCAGAAATGTGACGCTGAGCAAGATGGCAATTTGCGCTACAAACCCGCTCCCGGTGCTGGCGACCTTGGCGAAGACCGGGTCGGTCACCCACAGGTAGGCAATCAAGATGGCCGGGGCCAGGCAGATTGCGCCAATCACCACCGCCGCGCGGCGCCAGGTGTTGGGAATGAACATCGCATAAATAAAGATCGTTCCGATCCACAGTGCCAGCGGATCGGACAAATAATTCCGCTTGGCAAGCATAGTGAGCAGCCGGTAGTCGTAACTCAAGAAGTACGCGACCGAGAGCCCGAAAATCGCCAGCTCGTACGTGCGGAGGGTCGTCAGCGAGATCTCGCATCGCCGGCACAGCAGGAAGAAGGACGAGATCAAAACCACGGTCACGCCAAAGTGGAAATAGAACGTGAAGCTATCGGAGCCGCCCGGTCCGTCGCCGCTGAACAAGCGATAGGCGAAGAACAGGCCGAATCCCAGGCCCAGCACGCCCGCCGAAGCGCAGGCGGCCGCGCAACAGATTGGCCGTCTCGCTGGCGATCTGCGGACGACTGCCCTCGATGAAGCCCACCCGGTGAAAGTCGGCATTGAGGGCGCTGGCGGCGCCGCTGGGAGACACGTCGAGCGTATCGGCCGACAGCAATGGTTCGGAGACTTTTGGCACCACGCCACTCGCGGCAGGGTCGAGGAGGGAAGCACCCGGGGAACGTACGTCTATCATAGCTGGTTTCGCAGGCAGGGGGGAGGGAAATGCCTCGCGGCCATGCCTTGATGGAGCGGATCGCCAAGCGGAGCAACCACTTGCCGTTTGGACACACCGCGGCGCGACCAGGTTCTCGGACAGCTGGTAAAATCGCGATAAATGAACGCCTAAGCCGCCCGGCGAGGGCGCCGCGATTGGGCGCACCGGGCAATGTCGTCCGCTTCCAGCAACGTCAAGCGGGGCGATGGCGAACCGGCATCCCTCGATTCGAGATAGACAGCCGAGTTGCCATGCAACATGCGCGGCAAGTAAAACCAGGCGCCCTCGAGCGACGGTTCGTCGTGATCGGCCGAGATAATCACTAGATCCAAATTCAGCAACGAATTGGCCGCGCGGGCCAACGCGGAAGCCGGATCGCCGGGGATCAATTGCACCACGGCCGGGGTCGACTTCAGCAAGCGATGCGTTTCCTTGAGCGCCAAACCGGGCGTACCTTCGCGCGGCCGGGCCTCGAACAGATCGATGGCGGCATAGCGGACCGAATCGCCCTGGTTTACGCGTCCGGCAAGATCGATCATTCGCAGGGTTCGTCGTGACGGCCCCATGCCGATTTCCAGAATTCGGCGCACCTTGCGACGGCCAATCGCCCGATAGAGAACGCGATCGCTCGCCGGCCTGGAAAGATAGGAAAGATACAGGTACTTCAAGCGGTTGGCGTTGAGCAACGTCGCCCTCCCTGGCGTCTGCAACTTTTGGTGACTTCAATCACTAGTTTCGGTTGACATCGGACCATAAATAGAGCGGAAATCGTTTCGCCCAAACGGTCCTACGTGGGTTGTTCAACCCGGTCGTGAATGTTATGGATAGCTGGCCGGCTGGGTTCCTCGCGGGGGCCCGTGAGCACCGGGAATGGATCGCGCTCTCGATTCGCAAACAAAAATGGTTGGCCTCATGTCGGATCACGCCCAGGAGATCGCCCGCAAAGAGCGCTACGAGTTCGGCAAGAATTGGCAACGATTCTTGCGGCGGCTCAATGCCGAGCGAATCGACGAATCCGAACGTTCGTTGCGAACCATGTTGGGCGTCGATGATCTGGCCGGCACGTCGTTTCTCGACATCGGCTCGGGCAGCGGTCTGTCCAGCCTGGCCGCGCGACGCTTGGGCGCCCGGGTCCGCTCGTTCGATTACGACCCGCATTCGGTGGCCTGCACGCGCGAGCTGAAGCGACGTTTTTTCGCCGACGATCCGAACTGGTCGGTGGAAGAAGGCTCGGTGCTCGATCCGCGTTATATGGAAAGCCTGGGCAAATACGACCTAGTCTATTCGTGGGGCGTGTTGCACCACACGGGCGCCATGTGGCAGGCGCTAGACAACGCCACGATTCCCGTGGCGGCGGGCGGACGGCTCTTCATCGCCATCTACAACCACCAGGTTTATTGGACGCCGGTACACACGTTTCTCAAGCGCGCTTCGTCGCCGCGCCGTGGCCGCTGAACTGGGTCGTGGCGGCGCCGATTATCGCTTTCAATGTCTTTCGAGGCCTTGTTAAGGACCTTTTGCTGTTGCGAAATCCATTGCACCGGTATCGACAATACAATCGCGCGCGGGGCATGTCTTGGTGGTACGACTGCCTGGATTGGATCGGCGGTTATCCGTTCGAAACCGCCACACCGGAGGCGATCTTCGCGTTTTTTCAAGAGCGTGGATTCGTGCTCGAACGCATGACTACTTGCGGCGGCGGGTTGGGCTGCAACCAGTTCGTGTTCCGCAAGGCAGTCGACCGCTGGCAATGGAGCAAGCACCCTTATGTGCTGCAAGTCGTGCCGCCTGCCGACGGAGTCGAGACCTCAGGCGGCCAATAGCGAGTCGTATACGGCCACGATTCGCCGATTATTGTCGACCGTGTTGAAGCATTGCTCGGCGTGAGTCCGCGCCGCCCGGCCCATCGATTTTTGCAACTCGCCACTGTCGATCAGGCGCGCCAGGCATTGTGCGTATGCGGCGGGATCTTTGGGCGGGCAAAGGAACCCGGAATCTTTGGTGACCACTTCGCGATTGCCCTTGGCCGCGCTGGCCACGATGGGCAAACCCACGGCCTGAGCCTCGATGAGCGAGCGCGGCAGGCCCTCGGCCAAGGAAACTAGCAGGGCGATATCGGCGGCGTGCGAGACTCCCAGGGGGTCTTGCTGCCAGCCAACGAGCTGGACGCGATGCGCTACGCCCAAGTCGGCCACGGCACGCCTTAGCCCGGCTTCCTCGGGTCCGGTGCCGGCAACGACTAATCGCCAGGCTTCGTGCGGTCGCAATCGCTCAAGCCGATCAGCGATTTCGGCCAAGAGAAGCGGCTGCTTGGGATACTCCAGGCGGCCCATGAACAAGATGATGATCTCGTCTTCACTCGCCTGCCAGCGCGCTCGATAGTCTTGTCGGTACGGCGCGACATTGCGCGGATTGATTACTTCCAAGTCGGCGCCGTTGTAGACCGTAAGACAGTCGGCCGCCGGCAACCAGCCGCGCCGCACGACCAACTCGCGTTCCTCACTGTTCACGAATAGCATGCGATCGCAATGCCGGGCCACTAGCCGCTCGATGCCGGAATACAACCAGCGCTTGTACCACGGGCTATATTCGTGAAACGCAAAGGCGTGGACCTGGTGTACCACGGCGCGCACGCCCGCGCGCCGCGCCGCCAGCCGGCCCAACACGCCCGGCTTGGAGGAGTGCGTATGCACGACGTCGTAGCGGCGCTCGGAGAAGATCTGGCAGAGTTCGCGATAGGCCTTGAAATCTCGCCAGGGATGAATCGCGCGACCGAGGTGAGGCGCGAAGAACACGGGAATTCGCAATCGGTCCAGCTCCTCGGTCAAGGGACCGGGTTCCTTGCAAACCACTTCGACTTCATAGCGCGAGCGGTCGATCTGCTTGAATGTTTCGAGCATCGACCGCTGAGCGCCGCTCATCAACGGGAAGACCTGGAGGTGGCAAATCCGAATCATGTCGGTCTTTCAACGGAAAAATTGGCTGATCGACGTACTGTCCAGCGACGCCGATGTTTTGAATTCTCTTGGCCCGATACCCGGGGCACTCACATTTCAGGCTGCCCGCAGCCGCCGTTTTGCCCGCAATGGGACTGGTTGTCGGCGCTTGTCCGCTACGCGTTGCCACAACTCCCAATGCCGCGAGACAATTCGATTGTGCGCAAAATTCCGCACGATGCGTTCTCGCGCCGACTTGCCGATCGCCTCGCGATCGCTCGCTTCGAGCAAAAGTATTTTACGAACCGCTTGTGCCAACATGGCCGGATCGCCCGGCGCGACAACGCGTCCAGTTTTTCCGACCAAATGTGCCGCGTCGCCCACGTCGGTCACGACGCAGGGTACTCCGCAGGCCATGGCCTCGCCGACGGCTCGCGGAAATGCCTCGGTCAGCGACGAGCACACGGCGACGTCCATTGCCGCGGCGAGCCGCGGCACATCGTCGCGCGGACCCAGAAAATGGCACGCGTCCCGGATGCCGTGCTGATCGGCCCAGGCCGTTAGCTCGCGATTGTCGGGCGTGACGCCATCTCCGCACAACAGAAACCTGGCCCGCGAGTTCGCGCGTAGCACGCGACCGGCCGCCGCCAAGAAGGTGCGATGGTCCTTGTCCGGGTGAAATCGTCCCACGATTCCCACCAATTCTGTTTCGGAGGGGAGACGCAATTCGGCCCGGACTTGATCTCTGGCGGCCGGATTGGGACAGAATTGGGCGGCATCGAAACCGTTGGGAATGACCAGAGAATCGGGACAGGCATATCCCAGCGCGGCATGACTCTCTTGCGCCGCGCGGGCCACATACACCGTCGCATCGGGCAAGCGTCGCGAGAGGGCGCCGCCGGCTCGCGCGACCCAGCGCGTCAAACGCTTGCTGCGGCGAGGCTCGAGCCACGTGTGGCGGATGTTCCAAACCACGGGAATTCGGTCGGCCAGCTTGGCGGCCAAACCGCCGATCAGATTGGCGTGATACATCCAAGTGACAACCAGGTCGGGTCGATCGTCGCGCAACAGCCGGGCCAGGCGGACGACGGCGCTCGGATCGGGACGCGCGGGGCTCATGGCCAGCGTTTCGACTTCGATCCCCTGGCGGAGCAGCTCGTCGGTCAGGGCTCCGCCGGAAATCAGGGACACCACTTTCATCGTCGCGCGTGCCGGATGAAGCGCGGCCATAAGTCCGCACAGGGCCCGTTCGGCGCCTCCGACCTCGAGGCTGCCGATAATGTGCGTGACTCGGAGGTGGGCCGAAGAAAACGAAGGTCGCAGCGCGCGAATCATGAGGAACTCCCTTGGCAAGCGGCCACTGGACTGCCTGCCGGGGCGGGCCAGGAATACGCCGGCGAAGCTCCGCGCGGACTCGTGGCCGCGACAAAGTTGGCCGAGGGCTTCAGCTTCCAGGCGAAATGAAACTGGGCCCAGGCAAACAGGAACGCCACTTGAAATCTCTGACGCGGACCAAGCAGGTCTTCGGTGATGGCATAGAGACCGACCAGGCACGCCAGGTAGATGAAGAACACTCGGGCGTATTTCGATTCGCCCCACAAATAGCCAGCTCCGACGAGCGCGGGAATGAACGACAACCAATGCAGCGACGTGGGTATGACGAGGTATTCATACACCGGCTCGACGTTCCAAGGGATCGGCGTCAGGCTGAAGCGGACGACGCCGTAAAACACGGTGTCGAACTGCCAGTAGTCTTTCGCGCCGGCGATCAATGGAGCCAGGAAATAGAAGGCCATCGCTCCGAGTGGCACAAACAGGTATTTTCGCGAGTCGTTCCATTGCGTGAGCATCCAGATCATCACGGCGGTCAGGACGATGACGGGCACGTAGAACCGGATCCACCAGAACAACTGTGCGACGACAAGAAAAGCCAACAGATATCGGCTTTTGCGCTCCACGATGAAGCTCACCAGGCAATACATGATGGCGATCGTGAGCGTCTGCACGAGAATATCCTTGATGTTCAGTAGCGACGACCAGGCAATCGCGTCCCAGTGCAACAGCCAGAAAACCTGCAGGCCCAGAGAATATCCGGCGCTGAATCCCAGGCGGCGTACCGTGTGGGCCAGCAAAGACCCGCCGACAAACGAGACCACCACGTTGAAAAAAACGGGTGCGTAGTAGTGCTCGCCGAAAAGACTCATGGCCGTCAGGTTCCACCATCCGTACAACACGTGGTGGCCTTGGCTCAAGGATTCCAAATAGGCGCGACCATGTTCGTGCCACAGCACGGTGAGGGGGTTATAGCCGCAATTCATCAGTTCGCGGCCGTGCGCGGCGTAGACCAGATCGTCGCCGACGTTCCAGGTTGCGTCGAAATACCAGGCGAAGTAAACCAGCGGAACGCTCACGCGAACCGTCGCCAGCACCAACGACAGCGGCAGCGGCATATCGCGCCCGGCAATCAATGCCGAGGCGCCCCAGGCGCAGAACGCGACCAGCACCAGATCAGCGGTAAACCCTTCGAGCACGGCGAAATGTTCCCAGGGGAAGCCGGCCAAGCAGACAAGAGGCGGAAGGATAGCCGCGGCCCGATTTCGCCTCAAGGCCAGTGCCCCAAAGCATTCCTAGGATGAGACGTCAACCGTTTGGCTGATCTGGTGAGCCGTGGCATTCGACGGCTACAATCGGCCTGTTCCAGGCGCCGATATCCCGCTGTCCGACGGATCTTTAATGGATGAGTCCGGCTTTTCCGACGCACCGCCAGCCAGGACGCTGGGGCTAGCAACCCACGGCCGTGTCCTGGTCAGCGCGGCCATGCTGGGCGGAATGGTGGTCTTGGTCAAACTGGCCGCGTTTGGCAAGGACTGGCTGGTTGCCAGGCGATTTGGTGCTAGCGATGACCTGGACGCCTTTCTCGTGGCGCTCGTGATTCCCTCCTACGCCGTCGTCGTGCTGGCCCAAAGCTTTGGCATGGCTTTCATGCCGACCTACATCCGAGTCGCTCATCGCGACGGAGCGTCCGCGGCGAAACGTCTGGCGACCAGTGCGCTGGTCTCGGGCGCGACGGTCTTGATCGCCATCACGCTGGTCCTGGCTGCCGTGGCGAGGTACCTGCTGCCGTGGATCGGCACCAGCTTCGACGCCGCGAAGATCGAACTGGCGTCGTCGCTGTTCCATGTCCTCGCGGGCGTGCTCGTCGCAAGCGGCATTTCGACGATTCTGGCCGCGGTGCTCAATGCCGACGAACGCTTCGCCGTGGCGTCACTCGCGCCGTTGGCCGTGCCGTTGGTGACGGTGGTGGTGTTCTGGTTCGGTCAGCAGCGCCATGGCATTTACGCGTTGGCGATCGGAACCTTGTGCGGGTTTATCGGCGAAACGCTGATTCTGATCATCGCGACCCTGCGCCGCGGACTGCTGGCGCGGCCCGATGCCAGCGGAATCGATGCCAACCTGCGATTCGTCGGTCAGCAGTACGTGCCGGTCGCGATCGGCTCGCTCTTAATGAGCAGTTCGCTCGTGATCGATCAGGCCATGGCGGCAAGCCTGGGCAGCGGCAGCGTCTCGGTTTTGAACTACGGCAACAAAATGGTGGCGTTGGTGCTGGGCATGGTCGCCGTCAGCCTGAGCACGGTGCTGTTTCCGCGGTTTTCGAGATTGATTGCCGAGGGGCGGCTGTCGGACTTAACTCACATGATCCGGTTGTTCGCAGCGATGATCGTCGCGATTTCGCTGCCCGCGATTATCGTGTTGGCGATCTTTTCCGAACCGCTGGTAAGGCTTGTCTTTGAGCGCGGCGCCTTCACGCCCGAAACGACCGCGGCTGTGAGCGAGGTGCAGCGCTGGCTGCTGCCGCAGATCCCGTTTTACGTGTTGGTGATGGTCGGCTATCGGTTGCTGAGCGCGCTGGATGGCAACGCGCTGCTGCTGAGAATTGGCGCGCTGAATCTGCTGATGAACGTGTGCGGAAACGTGGCGTTCATGCACTGGTTCGGCGTCAAGGGCATCGCCATGTCGACGTCGCTCGTCTACGTAGTAGCCACGTTGGCCACGTTCGCCGCGATCCGCGTTAAATTGGCCGAGGCGCGTCCGCCAGGGCCGTCGTCGACGGAATAGGCCTGATGGTCCGGCTCAAGCGGCGCGGCGCCGCAAGCGGGCCGACAGCCGCTCGGTCTCGAATCGCGCCTGCAGCAAGGACGAGGATTGTCCGGCGGTGACTCGTGTCGTTGCCGGGATTCGCATTTGAACCACGATCCGATCACCGGGCGCCGCTCTCCACACGCCCAGCCGTTTCAACAGCCACTCGCCTCGCACGCCGGCCAGGCGCGGCACGGTGGCCAGCACGATCCGCGCGTCGAACAGAGGGCTCGCGGCCCGGATGTATTCCAAGTCGAGATGCAGCTTCTTGCACACGTCGTCGACGTGCGTATCGGCCGTGAGGTTGATTTGCGCCAACCCGGTAATGCCGGGTCGGACGACCAGGCGGCGCTGATAATCGGGAATGTCGGCGGTCAGCGATTGAGCAATTTCGGGCCGTTCGGGCGCGGGCCGACGAACGCCATGTCGCCTTTGACAATGTTGACGAGTTGCGGCAATTCGTCCCAGCCGATGGCCCGGAGCAGACGACCCAGCCGCGTCACGCGCGAGTCGTTTACGCGGGCCCATACCGGTCCGCAACCGCTCTCGGCATTGGCGACCATGGTGCGGATTTTATACATCACAAACGGGCGGCCGTTGGCGCCGAGCCGCACCTGACGATAAATGGCCGGACCTGGAGACGTGCAACGCACGAGCACGATGGTCAACAGAATGACCGGCAACGCCGCGGCCAGCATCAGCGCGGCCAGGGCTCGGTTAAGCAAGGCATAACCGCTGGCGGCCCAACGCCGCGACAGCTCATTGCGCCGTCGCACGCGGTCAGGTCCCGTGCGACGCGTGGGATGGACCGACGAATCCAGGACCATCAGTTTGATTCCGGTGGCTTCATTCATCGACAAGTCCTCCTTGAGATCGAGCCGCTGGGCGCGTCGTCAAGTTACTTTGGTTTCGCAACATACCTAGCCAAGGTCCGAGTCCAGTTATTGTCACTTTCGGGAAGCGCCGTTGCGGTTCTCGAATCTATCGCCAACGCACCTGTTCGTTATTGGCCGAGACCCGCTGGCCGCGGATCCGCCCCTTGACCGCGTTGGCCAAGAGCTCGCGCAGTTGCTGGTCGTCGCCGCGCCGATCCAGGCACCACCGCAGATGCTCTTCGGCCTCGGCAAATCGTTGCTGTTCGACGAGTGAAACAGCCAGCAACCTTCGCGGCGCGAAGTCGTTCGGCCCTAGCGAGACGGCCTGTCGGAGGGCCTCGATTGCTTGCGCCTGTTGGCCTAGTTCGCGATAGACGTTGTGCAGTTCCAGCCACAGGGCTGCCGCCGATTCGCCGGTCGTGGCTTGCGCCGCTCGCTGGCACG
Organism: uncultured Planctomycetaceae bacterium; assembly: GCA_963791755.1. Classification (GTDB taxonomy): domain Bacteria; phylum Planctomycetota; class Planctomycetia; order Pirellulales; family PALSA-1355; genus PALSA-1355. The sequence continues at coordinate 1,221,196 of CAWBTK010000007.1, read as the reverse complement.
CCGCGGCGCGATATGCCAACAGCGTGCGCACCTGTTCCTGCGGCCCGCGCTGGGCGTAAATGGCCTGCATCACTCGCACGGAGGGCAAGTCGGGATCAAACTCCTTCAGCACGATCTCCACTGGAAGTTGCATTCCGGCCCACATTTCGATGAACTGCCGTTGTGCCACCGGCCCGGCTCGAAAGGCGCGTCGCCAATATTCGAGCGCGCGCGGCAGGTCCTCGGCGAGAGCCGCTTCACTGCCGGCCCTCATCAGCACCGACCCGCTATAAGGCCGAACACGCAAGGCCTGGTCGATCAGGGCCGGTTTGAGCTTGTCGTCGGAACCGTTCAAGAAACACAGTTCGGCCAGGTAGACGTAGGCCTGGCCCTCGAGCGGACAACTGAGCAAGGCGCGCCTCGTGTGCCACAGCGCCAGATCCAGAAACTGGCGGTTCGCACCGATCGCACGCGCCAGCCATGCGTCGAGGGCCGTGCGCGACTCGAACCGCGATGCCAGCGCGGCGTCTCGAATCTGGCCCAAAGGCATCGCGTTGGCCGAATCGGCCTGTAAGAGTTCGAAGTGCTGCAAACAGGCCTCGGCCAAAGCGAGGTGCGCGCGGGCGTCGCCGGGCGTCCAAGCCGTGACTTGCCGCAGTTGCTCGATGACCGGCAGATCTGGTTTGGCATGGCCGGCCTTGGCCTCGGGCGTCAAAGCAAACCGCAAATAGGCGTCCCAATGCGGGGCCGCGATCAGGGCCGCCGAGGAATCGCGAATCATCCAAACACCGGCCACGGCAATCAAACCGCAGGCGAAGAGCGGCGCCAATCGCGGCAGCCTGATCGTCGCCGAGTCGCTGTCCGGCCGGTTCAATTGCCATAGTCGCAGGCGCAGGCCGCCAGAACCAACGAGATCGCCATGCAGGATGGTATGTACCACACAAAATCGACCAACGAATGCAAGACGCTGGCCAACAGACTGGCCGAGACCGCGGCGGCGCAGGCGAACATCCGTTGAGATCGCGCGGCTCGGAGCGTGCCGGCGCAGCAGGCGCCCAGTTTCACCAGAGCGAGCAACAGCAGGGCAATGCCCGGAATCCCGCATTCCAGCCCGAGTTGCAGGTAGCCGTTTTCGGCGTGCGTGAATTCGGTTTCATACGGCTGGGACAGATGCATGGGATAAACTTCGCGGTGGCTGCCAACCCCCGAGCCGAACACGAAATAGTCTCCAAAGGCCAGGGCGTCGGCATGCCAGATGGCCCGGCGGCCGCCATCGGTGTCCAATTCGTCGAGCGAACCGGCCGCATAGTCGTCGAGCCGCTCGGCAACATTCCGATGTCCATGAATGGCCAGCGCTGTTCCGACCAGCAGCACGATGCCAGCCATCGAGCCGAGCGATTTCCAGCCCAGCAGCCCGGCTCGAACCATGGCCGCGCCGCTGACCGCGCCGGCGAGCACGATCATGGCCACTCCGCCCCGCGAGAGGCTCATCAAGCCAGCAAACACGACGATGGCCACCCCCAGGGCGACAATGCTTTTTCGCCAAGGCCGGACGCGCTGGGCGAGCCGTTCCAATTCCGAATTGGGCGGCGCGAAATCGCGAGCCAAACACCACATCAGCGGCCCCATGCCCAGCGCGAGCAAGTGGGCAAAATGGTTCTTATTGATATACATCCCGGTGGCGGCCGCGCCGGTGTAGCGAAACGGATGTTGGTATAGCCACAGGAATTTTCCGTTGTCGGTCAGATACTGCACGAGCCCGAAGCCGGCCATCAGCGTCACCGACAGCGCGACCCAACGCAGCAATCGCTCGACGTCGTCGAGCCGCGCAATGCGCTGCACCGTGGTGACGAACAAAAGGCCGTAGGCGAGCAACAACACTATTGCCGAACGCGTGGCCTGGGGCGTCATGCTGATCTGATTCCAAATACCCAAGCCAGCGGGACCATCGCCAGTCATCCACAGGGGCAGCCGGGTCGGAGAATGGGGCGACAGCACTTCGAAGACCGTCGCGGGCAGCGGCGCCAATTGAATCAGCGCCAACAGCACGGCCGCCGGGAATATCACGTCGGCCGGCGATCGGGTCCAACCCATTGCGCCGGAACTTAGCCACTGTCGCCCGATCCAAGCCAGGCTCGCGCCCAGCGCGAATAGCACCAAAACCAACTCACCCAACGGATGTCTGCCGCCCAGACACCAGGGGACTATTAGAATGGCGCCGGCCAGGCTGCCGTCGACAACGCGGCTCAAATGGCCATCCAGGGCACTGGGGGGCGCACGGTGTCGCTCGCCATTGTCGAGCCTTCGTCGGATGCTGGTTTCTATCTGCATGGTTTCTGCTTCCGGCAGTTCGTCGCCGCGATTCGTGAGTGAGTTCAAGCCGCGCGTTTCGGTCGGCGGCCGCTTAATGTCGTCTCGAGGCCTTTTGCATCACGATCCGCCAGTTCGAGCGCGTCGGACATGTCGGGTTTTCCCGACGGGCTATCCGAGTCGCCGTATTCATAGCCGTATCCGTAGGCAAAGTTGTAACCGTACACGGAGTCGGTCTTCTGGGAGTTGATGCGGTTAATGACCACGCCCAACAGATTCACACCCAAGGCGGTGAAGCTTTCGACAACGTGCAGCACGTTGCGGCGTTGGGTCTTGTTAGGCTGCATGACCAACACCAGGCCGTCGACGAGCCGTCCGATCATGGACGCGTCGCTGGCGGCGAGGCCCGGCGGACTGTCGATCAGAATCTGGTCGTACCGCGATTCGGCCCAGGCCAAAAGTTCGCCCAGCCGGTTCGAGGCCAGCAGTTCGGCCGAGTCGGGGCGGCGCGTGCCGGCGGGCAGGAAATCCAGCCCAGCTAGGCCCACTGCGCGAATTTGCTGGACACCGGTTTCGTGCAAGTTCGATTTCGCAACTAGCACGTCCGACAGGCCGGATTGCCCCTTGGCGTTCAGCAGGGTCGTCAGGCCGGGGCGCCGCATATCGGCGTCGATCAACAAGGTCTTCTTGCCGGACTGCGCGAAGGAGACCGCCAGATTGGCCGCCACGGTCGTCTTGCCGTCGCCCGGCTCGGCGCTGGAAATCACGAGTCGGCTCGTCTCGTGCTTGTTCAGGCCCAACGTGGTTCGCAGCGTGCGGAAGGCTTCGCTCTCGGCCGCATTGGGCGCCCGATAAACCTGCAAGTTCTTCGAGCCCTGTTTCGCCGCTCGGCATGTCGCGAACCATGGCGAGCAACTCGACTCCCAACTGGGATCGCATTTCCTCGGGCGAGCGGAAATGATCGTCCAAGATGTCCAGTGCATAAATCACGGCCAGTCCCGCGCCCAGGCCTCCCAACAGGCAGCACGCTCCAACCAGCGGCAACTTGGGCCATACGGGCGAGGTCGGCAGGACCGGTTCGCTGACAATGGCGGTGCGAATGTCGCCGTGGTCCTGCTTCAAGTCGACGTTCGCGATCTGATTGAGCAATACGTCTCGCAGGTCGCGGAGCCAGCGCAGATCGTGCTCCAGGATTTCCAGCCGCGCCATGTCGCCGTTCAAGTTGACGGCCTGATGACGGGCCTCCTCGAAGCTGTTTCGCAGCGAATTCTCGTGCTGCACTGTTTCGTTCAGTCGTTGCTGCACCATTTGCGAGAGCATGGGCCCCAATTGCCGGTCGCGAATACCCAGCAACTTCTGGTCGAGCCGGGCCTGATAATCGGCCAGATAACTCGAAGTCACGCGGATGCGATCTTGAACGGCCATCACGCGCGGATGCGCCGGTCCGAAGAAACCCTGCAAGGTTCGCAGCTCGGCCTGGCTATCGAGCAGCGTTTTTTCCAAATTGCTTTGCGATTCGACGTCGCGCGTTCCCATGCCGAATCCGGCCAACAGGAACTCGCGACCGATGACGCCTTCCAGCGAGAGCAACTGCGGACGCAGATCGTCGCCATTGCGGAGGGCCGCGTGGAGCGCGCTTTGCGAGGCTTGCAACTCGATGCGTTTCTGCTGTGTTTTCACCAATGCTTCGTTCAGGCTGATGGCGCGTTGCACCATCGGGTGCACAACGTTGCCGCCGGCGCGAATGCCCAGGTCGCCAAACCGGCGTCGCGTCTCGAGCACTTCGTTTTCCTTGGCTGACAAACGAGCTTCGAGCTGCATCTTCTCGCGAGTGATGACCTCGATGATTTGACCGGCCGTGCCTTTGTGCGTGCGTTCCATAAAGTCGAGGTACGATCGCAGCACGGCGTTGACAACCGCCACGGCCGCCGAGGGCGTCTTCGAGCGAAATGCGACTTCGATGATATTGGTCTGCCGCTGCGTCGAGGCAGTCAGATTGGCCCGCAAGACATGCTGCCACTTGTCGGGCGCCGTTCCTTCCAGGTCGGCTCGCTGTGCCGGATCGAGGTACTGAATCGCCCCCTCGAGCACCACGGCGCTCGTGAATAGCCGTTCGTAGGTCGGCATCAGGCCCTGGCGCACTCCTTCGGCACTCATGGACGTGCTGGTCACGTCCGATCCGGTCTGCAAAACCAACAGCGAGGCCTTGGCCTGATAGGCCCGCTTGGCGGTCATGTAGTACAAGCCGCCGAGCATCGCGGCGATTGCCAGCGTGACGATCAGAATTCCCTTTCGGTAGCGAACGACCCGCGCAAATTGCATGAAACCCTGCAGGGCGTGCGTCGCCCGCGGGCCAGCCGGTTGCGTCGGTTGAAGTGCGCTCGTCGTCAAAGGCATTACCTGATGAACGGAATCAACGCGGCGATCGAATACGGCGCGATCGCTCGGAACGCCCCGGTCGTGAGCGTGGTCGGCGTCTGTTCGACGCTCACCACGTCTCCCGGGCTCAGTCGCAAATTTCCCTTGCCTTGCTGCTTGGCTTCCTTGATGCTGATTTCCACGACCACGGGATCTTGCCGCCCCGGCACGTGGCGAATCAGATGCGCCTTGTCGGCCCAGGCCGTCGTCACTCCGCCGGCCATCGCGACGGCATCGAGCAGGTACAAATCCTTGTTGGCCGGCAATTCAAATCGACCGGGCTTGGTGACCAGTCCCAGCACGTCGAACGGCTGCGGATCTTGCTTTTGCACCATCACGATGTCACCGTCTTCGAGCGCATGGACGGTATGATCCTGGCGGGCGGCCTCGATCAGGTTCACGTGAAACGCCACCGGCTGGATCGGCGCCTGCGGCTGCTGAAAACCGGCCGCCGTGACGCGGTCCTCGGGCGCGCGCTGGCGCTCCCTGCCGCGGGCGGCGAATCTCAACCGACGTGCCGGCGTTGCTCGAAAGTCCGCCGGCGGCGACCAGCGCCGTCATCAGCGAACTCGACCCGCGCGGCAACTCGTACACGTCCGGCTTCTCGACAGCGCCAATCACGGTCACGCGGTTGGTGCGCTGCCGCTTGATGTCCACCGTTACCGTAGGGTTGCGATAGACGCCGCGTTGGACGGCGGCGGCGGCAATGACTCGTTCAGCCGCCTCTGGTTCAAGTCCGGCCAACGACAACGGTCCGATCAAGGGAATCGTCGTCCGCCCGTCGTCTCCGACGCGGGCCTGCGCCGAGTCGACCTGGTCGGCGTAGCCGGTATCGACGGCCACTTCCAGCAGATCGCCCGGGCCGATCAGCTTGCTGTTGGCGGCGTGTCCCGCCAACCGCGAAAGATCGATGGTTTGCACGTTCTCGACGCCAGGGGCCAGGAATTCCGGGGGAAGCCGGGCGACGTTGTAAATGCGCGAACGGCCGCACCCGCAGCAGCCAATCGCGAGGATCAGCCACAGCATGAGCGAAATCGTGCCCGGACGAACTCCGGGACGAGTATGCAATGCCGTTTGTGCCATTCGGTTCGAACGCGGATCGAGAGATCGGAATCGAAATGTGTCGTGAAGGAACCCGTGCCCCGAACGCCGCTGCTCGCGAACCGGGAACGGGGCCAGGTTGATCGGACGTTTCTAGCTGCTCGACGGTTCGGCGTTGTCCGAGTTGCTGATCGCGATCGGAATGGCGATCGCCGCGGCAATGATGGCCGCCAAGACCAGCGCATCGGAAAACACGAGCGAACCGAAGGGGCGTTGACCGCGGACGACCGTCGAACTGCCCACGACCAACGCCACGGAACGGGCCGAGGGTGGGGCGGCCGAGGTCTCCCAGACACGCAGCGTCGTCACGCCGTTGCCCGCGGCGACCTGGTATACGCCGCCGCGCAGGGCGCCGCTAGTAAACTGGCCGAGTGTGTCCGTCTTGGAGCGACCGACGACCTTACCGGCCTGCAAAATCACGACGTCGGATCCGGGCATCGGTAAGCCCTGGGCATCGACGACCATGCCGAACAACCGGCCGCCGTCGTGTAGGGAAACGTCAGCGATCAGCGTCTTGGCCGGAGCGGGTTCTGTTTTGGCCGACGTTGGCAGGGGAGCTTGCGCCCGAGCCGGCAGCGCCGGAACGAGCATTCCGAAACAAGCCAGCCATGCCGCACACCAGGAACAGTGTCGCATTTGCATCGCAGCACCTTTGTGGAATTGAGAATGGACTTGAACGCGTGGCCGAATTGGCCTTGTGCCGGAGAACTCCGGCGGGAATATGGAGGCGGGATGCTACTCGAAACCCCCATGCAGGTGAAGACCAGCATCGAGGAGGCGAACGTGCCGGGATACGAAAACCTGGCGTCCGCTGCTAGCGGCATGCGGCAGCGCGGTTGGCGGCATTCCGCGGGGGCTATTTGGGCCAGGCGCGGAAATGCTCGGCCAGGCGTTTTTCCACCCCTGGCAAGCGGGCCTCCAATCGCGTGCTCAGTTGGCCCGGAGCCCCTCCCTCGCGGATATCCGCCAGAAATCGCAGAAGTTCGTCGTGCGCCTCGGGCGGGCCGTGCAACATAAAATGAACCCAGGCCCAGGCGTCGCGATAGTCGCCGGCGGTCATCTCCGATAGATCATGTCGACTTTCGAGTCGCGTCAAGCGGGGCAATCGGCCCAATCTCAGGTTCCACTTCAGGGAGTCTTGATGGGGATTGCCCGTGGCTCGTCGATCGGCCGGCACTTCGAAGTATTCGGCCAGGCCTTCGTCGAGCCACAGCGGCACCATGGGCAGCATGGCATGCAGCAGCCCATGCGTCGATTCGTGCCGCACGTCGACCGCCAGTTCGGGTCCACGGAACGCGTAGACAGTGCCCGCGCCGGCTCCCTTGACAAACAACGCGCGTCGCGAGGGAACGCCCGGAAAATGCTTCTTGCCATAAGCCCGGTAGGCCGCCTCGTCGCGAAACAATACAAGATTCACGGGCTCGCGCGGCGGCGGCATCGCCAGCGTGCGAATGATTTCGTTTTGAATTTCGATCAGCTCGTCGAATAAAGACGAGTATGGCGTCAGCGAAAAGTCGGCCCGCACGAGGAACGGATAGACCACGCGTCGGTCCAACGATTGCGCGTGGCAAACCGTGGCCGCCAGCAGCGCGACCAACCCGCAGACAGCCGAGCGCATTCGATAGGTCGCCAGGGCGGGCCGCATCAGGAAGTCCGCCCGAGCCAACCCTTCCAACCGCTAACGACGTGCTTGGCTGGCGCGCCCTGTCGGACTTGTTTGATCGGCAGCCCCTGCACGACGCAAGCCGGATTGCGACAGAACAAATCGCGGGCCGTCTCGACGTTGGATAAGCCGGCCACGATTTCGAAAGACTCGCGCAGTAGGGGCTTTCGCCGCCTGGTTCCGTGGGCGTCGGAGCTGACAAAGTGTACCCAGCCACGGTTGATCAGCCTTTCGCTCAGTTGCCGGCTCCGCGCGCAAAAACGCCCTGCAAGCTATCGGCCGTAATCTGCAGCAAGCACCCCTGGGCGACCAGCGGCCCCAAAACCTCGGGGTCGGCGAGAATACCCTCGTTGCGTTCCGGATGCGACAGAATGCCCCGATAACCGGCGGCTGAAAGCTCGGCAAGCAGCCTGTCCAAGGGAAAATACATTTCGTGCGGCAGTTCCAACAGCACGTAGTGCCCGTTGTCCCCCAACGACAAGACCTCGTCGCGAGCCAGCCGGGCAACCAGGTCGGCCTCGATTCGGACGTCGGCGCCCGGCAGGACCCGCAAGGGAATCTGTTCGGCATCCAAGCGTGACTGCAATTGCTCGACTGCCAAACGGATCGCCGCCGCCGAGTTGTGCGAAAAGGCGCCCAGTTGATGGGGCGTCGCCACGATGATGCCGGTGCCATCGGCCACGGCCATCCGGGCCATCGCCAGGGACTCGTCCCAACTGGCCGCGCCATCATCGATTGCCGGCAATAGGTGACAGTGAATGTCGACGAAGGGTTCGAGCGGGTGCACGCGAGGGCTCCGCGAAGGAATTTCGGATGATCAAACGATAAGAGCGTGGACGAACGTCCGTAATCGCGCGGGACGACAGCACGTCCGAGCGCGAATTCAATCGAAGGGATAAATCTGACGCGGCGGGAGAATATCGAGGGCCCAACCGCGTGTCAAGACGTTGCCTCGACGCGGAAACCTTGCGGCCGAAACGGCTCGCCGGGTATCATCGCGGGGTTCAGTCTTGCTCCGGCACAGTGTTCTTTGAGGGTGATCGATCGGTGAAATACGCGGCAATCGGTCCCATCGCGGTGCACTTGCCCTCTCGGGTCGAGACCAACGAAGATCTTCGCGCCCAGTTCCCAAGATGGGACATGGACTTGATTTACAGCAAGACGGGCATCCGCAGCCGGCACATTGCCGCGGCCGACGAGTGTGCCTCGGACCTGGGTGTCGCGGCGGCGGAGAAGCTGTTCGCGACGCACGACATCGATCGCGGGTCGATTGACTTCCTCTTGTTTTGCACCCAAACGCCCGATTACCCGCTGCCGACGACCGCTTGCCTGATGCAAGACCGCCTGGGGCTGCCGACGACGGTCGGCGCGCTCGATTTTAATTTGGGCTGCTCGGGATTCGTGTACGGCTTGTCGCTGGCCGACGGCTTGATTCGCGGCGGGATGGCGCGGCGCATTCTGCTGATCACGGCCGAAACCTACTCGAAATACATCGACTCGGCCGATCGATCGCTGCGCACGATTTTCGGCGATGCGGGCGCGGCGACGCTCGTCGAGGCATCCGACGTGCAGTCGCTGTCAGCATTTGCCTTTGGCACCGACGGAAGCGCGGCCGACTCGCTCTTGGTGAATTCCGGCGGCGCCAGACCGCCGGCAACCGCGATTCAACCCCGCACTCGGATGCGCTGGGCCAGCAAACTCTACATGGACGGCCCAGGACTGATCACGCTGACGTTGGCTACGATTCCCCAGATGGTTGAGCGCGTGCTCGCGGCCGGAAAAGTCGGCAAGAGCGACATCGACCTGTTTCTGTTTCATCAGGCTACGCTCAAGCTGCTCGATTGCCTGCGGCAGGACATGAAGCTCGATGAGACTCGCCTGCCAACCGTGTTGGCCGACTATGGCAATACCGTTTCGTCGACCATTCCCATCGTGATCGACGAGCTTCGCGCAAGCGGACGGCTGCGGCCGGGCACGCGCTCGCTGCTGGCCGGCTTTGGCGTGGGCTTCTCCTGGGCCGGTTGTCTGTGGACCGAGACATGGGAGAGCAAGGACGTGCCGGCGGCCGACATTGAACGCAAACTGATTCGACGCGCGTTGTAAGCAGCGCAGGCCTACTCTTACCTTGCTTATCATTCCGTGCCGGCTTTCTCGTCGATAGCGAGTGCTGCCTTCAACTCAACCTCGTCGGCGAGACCCTTGAGCAACGGGTCGGGTGTCGCAGAGCCCATACCGCCGACCATAACACCCATCGGTTGCGCCTTGGAACTCTTGGCCACCTTCTCCTTGAAGGCTTGAGGATCCCTCTCGAATTCCTTGGCCGCGGACTCGACTTGTTGCTGAAGTGGATCGCCCAGCACGCTGAGCGTAAGCGTCGCGGTATCGGTCCCGCTCAGCTTCACGTCGATGGTTGTCCACTTTGTGGAAACGTGCATCAAAAAACTGCCATTCGATTGCCAAAACGAAACAGAGAGCGAAACGGAGTAATCCCGCGGTGAGAACCACCAAGAATGCGGAAGATTCTCTGGTCGCAGGCTGGTGCCGGCAGCCGAGTTGGGCGTGCCCGGCAGCGGCAGCGGCCAGCCATTGCGAGGCGGCTGATCGTTCGGCGGCACCGGCTGCCGTTCGAAGATTTGGACTCCATCGGTCTGCGCGGAAATCTGAACGAAGACCTGCACTTCTTTGCCCGCGATCGTCAGGCTGTTGGGAATATTGTCGACGCTCAAACGAATGCGTGCCGGCGTCTCCAGGTTGAACTCGACCTCCGGCTTGCCGACTCCCGCCGTCAAATAGAGCGGCCGGCTCTGCAATTGCCTGAAGAGAAAATCCTGTACTTTGGCCTTGCCTTCCGGATCCACCAGGGGCGCGAGCAAACAGTACTCACCCGATTGCAAGATTCCGCTATCGAAATGTCCTAGCGCGTCGGTACGCAGGCGGCGCGTTACCACCCCAGACGCTTGCGTGCCCATATTCGAAGGCGGCTCTTCCGAGAACCGAAAGACCTGAATCTCGACATCCTTGGCCGGTTTCGACGGGTCGCCCAAATAGGCCCGGCCCGTGATCTCGGGCGGGCGCTGCTGGGCCAGCATGGCCTCCTGCGTGGCGGCCAACGACGCCAGTTGCCCTGAGAGTTCCTCGGTGCGCGACGCCAGATTGCGGCTCAACTGCCAGCCTCCGAAGGCAACCACAGCCACGCCGATCGTCAACAAGCTCAACAGCGCGATGCCCGCCGTGCGAAACATGACGTCCTCCCCGTTGTGAATCCACCAACATTGCCGTTTGACGCGAGCCACGTCGCCAAACCGCGCTATCGCCATCCGCGCTGCCTGGTCCTCGGCCTCACCGCGTCGCACCAGGTCGTCGGCGGACGCCGCCAGATGATCGGCGATCTCAGCCGCGAGCTGTTCGTCGAATGATTCATTCAACGATTCGTCCGGTGTTCCGCCTGAGCGTTCATTTTCACCGTCATGGGCAAACGACTGCGACATGGGCAATCCCCAAAATCCGGTTGATCGTCTTGCTGAACGAAGCCCATTCACTCCGCAGCGCGTCCAGATAGCGGTGCCCCTCGCCGGTGAGTTGATAGTGCTTTCGCTTGCGTCCCTCGGGCGAAGTCTTCCAGGTCGCGCGGAGATAGCCTCGCTTCTCCAGGCGGTGAAGCGCCGGATAGAGGGTGCCCTCCTGCGCCAGCAGTTCGCCGCTGCTTGCTCGTTCCACGGCCCGGACAATTTCATAGCCGTAGCTTGCGCCGCCGGCGATCAGTTCCAATATCACTGGTTCCAGCGCTCTGCGCACCAGGTCAGGGTTTTGCGCCATGGGCAGTTGGATCCTCGCGATTCAGTTACCTTGCGTGCCTAGGCATGAAGATACATGGGCAGACAAGGCATGTCAAGCAGATCGAACGAAGTGTCGCCAAGAAATGTCCGCGCCCGAAATGGATGTGGAATGCTGTCAGCCGTACTCACGGCGCTTGCGAGTCCCCGGGGGGGCTTCGATGCCAGGCGAGCTCGGCCACGAACATGGCGCCGGCCTGCGATGCAATTGCGTTGGGTAGAAATCTGTTTGGGTGCCATGCTTGCGTTTCGCAAGCATGTAAGTTGTGCGCCACAGCCACATCCAACCGGCGGTGTCAAAGTTCCTGTGCGAGACGACGACATGCTCGCGAGGCGCGAGCATGGCACCCGGCCCGTCGCGAAAATACTGTTCGCGTAATCCTGGTCGCGATCAAAACACGATCTTAGCTGGGCCCCGTGGCGCCGCGGGCGGTTGCGGCGCGGGCGCGCCGGCAGGCCCGGGCTTGGGCAAGAAATCGTTCAACAGGCCGTCGTCGTTGCCGCCCAACTGCGCCGCCCGCGCGAAGAATACGCCGGCTCGCTCCGACTGGCCGTCGAAAAACAGCTGCATGCCCATGGCGATCAACAGATTGGCATCCAGCGGATTGGCCTCGACCGCTTTGGCCAATGTTTCGAGATGGCTGACCTTGGCGATCCGGTCGGGACCGTAGAGCTGATCGAGCCGAAAAGGAGATCCGTTCCACTGGCCGCGAATCCGCAAGCCGCGGCGGAAAGCCTTGACCGCATTCTCGTATTGTCCGAGGGCGACCAGCGCATGTCCCTGTCGCAGATAGGGCTCGGCCAGATCGGGCGCGATGCGCGACGCCGACTTGTATCGTTCGATCGCCGCCAGGTATTTTTGCTCGACGAAGTTCGCATCGCCAAAACCGATGAACTTGCCGGCCCGCGCCTTGAGCTCGGGACTCGTGACTTTGGGCGTGCCCCTGAGCGGCGCGTTGACCGCGGCGGGCGCTGGCGGCTGCACCGCTGGTTGTGCCGGCGCCGGCTCCCAATTGGGAAGCCAGCCGACTGACGCGGGATAGACCGGACTAAAGGCGGGCGTGTAAGGGATGCCCCAAACAATCGGATAGCCGCCACCCAGGAAATACGTGGGGTTCGACCAGCCACCTTGCCATCGATGCCCACGGTAGTCGTGGTGACCGTGATTTTGGCCCTGGCCGCTTGAGTTGTGTACGTGATCGGGCGCGTGGTCCGCAGCTGGTTGGGCCGGGGGGCCTTGCACGGTCGTGGTCAAGCGATAGGGCACGAAGTTTCGCGGCGCCGTCATGTGGCGAACGGGAATTCCGTGCGCGGCGGGATCCTGAGTCGCCACCTGGGCACTTGCGGGCGCAACCCCGATTGCCAGCGCGAGACAAACCACGACCCAGCACGATAGAAGACGTCGCATGGGCCCTCCTTGCGGCCAACGACGAAACGGGTGTCGCCACTTGTTATTATCCGCCCGCGAGCGAGCGAAGCAAGGGAAGTCCCGAGTTCGAGCGGGAATAATCCGATCAGCCTTGGGCCGAACCGACAACCTTGCCGAGCGCGGCCAGACCGATTTCACCGAACTGCCGCGGCGGGATCCGCCAGATTTGTGGGTTCATCAACTCCACCGATACGCAACCTTGATAGCCGATCTCGCGGAGCCGAGCGGTCAACTGCGAGAACTCGATATCGCCGTCGCCCGGCAGGACGCGGTCGGCGTCGGTTGCGAATTCGCGCGCCGTGCCGGCCAGATCGCAGAGTTGAACATGAAACAGGTTATCGACGGTGAGGTAGCCCAAATCCTCGGATTTGCTGGGGCCGACGTAGTAGTGAAAGGCGTCGAAACAGATGCCCAAATGGGGACTGCCGATCTCGGCGACCACGGCCGCGGCGGTCTGGAGATTATTGATGAACGCGGCCCGGGCTTGAAACTCCAGCGCCAGCCGCACGCCCTGTTCGCCGGCCAGGCGTGCGGCCTGCGAGAGCGAAAGCTGGACACGCTCGAGATCTTGCTGTTCGAGCGGGCCGGCCACGTCCCCGGCCAGCACCAGCGTACCGATGCCCAGCGCGCGGCACTGAGCCAGTCGACGGGCAAAAGCGTCCCAGTGCTGCTTGCGAAACTCGCCCTGGCTCGACAACAAACCGCCCTGGAATCCGGCCACCGGGGCGGCGACGCCGTGCTCTTCGAGCAAGCGCAGCAGATCGGCTTCGCTGTTGCGCTCCAGGTAGGCGTCGAGCTTGCCGACCCATAGCTCGACGACCTTGCAGCCGCCCGCGGCATAGTCCTCGATGTCCTTCTCGAAAGGCGATTCGAGCGAGCAGACCTGGCTAACGGCAAGTTTCATCGGCGGGGCTGGTTGAGAATCGAAGAACGGAATCGGTGACTACTCGGCCGGGCCGGATTGGATCAAGCGGCTGATTTCGTCAACGCAATCGTCGACCTTGATGCGCCACTGACGCAACGTGTCGCGGTCGCGGACCGTGACGGTCTGGTCGCTGAGCGTCTGCCCGTCGACGGTGATGCAATACGGGGTGCCGGCCTCGTCCTGGCGACGATAGCGGCGGCCGACCGCCCCTTTCTCATCGTAGAAGACATTAAACCGGGCCTTCAAGTCACGATAGATGCGCTGGGCTACCTCGGGCATGCCATCCTTCTTGACCAGCGGAAACACGGCGGCTTTGACCGGCGCGATCCGCGGATGAAATTTCATCACCACGCGCTGTTGCATTTTGCCGTTTTCGTCCGGGGCCTCGTCTTCGGTATAGGCCTGGCAAAGGAACGCCAGCGTGGCACGATCGGCGCCGGCCGAGGGCTCGATGACGTGCGGGGTAAAGCGCTCGCCCGAAATGTCGTCGCGGTAGGTCAGGTCCTTGCCGCTGCCGCGGTGCCGCGGTTTTCCGTCGGAGCCCATTTCGACGACCAGGTCGTCGCCTTGCCGCACGAGCTTGCCTTCCATGTGGCTGCGAAGATCGAAATCGCCACGATGCGCGATCCCCTCCAACTCGCCGAACTCGCCCGGCGGCAAGAAAGGAAACGCGTATTCGATGTCGGCCGTGCCGCAGGAGTAGTGACTCAATTCGTCCTGTTCATGATCGCGCAGCCGCAGCCTCTCGCCGGCGAGTCCCAGGCTCAAGTACCAGGCGTAGCGCCGGTCGCGCCAGAATTTGTACCACTCGGGCGAGGACTTGGGATGGCAGAAGAATTCAATTTCCATCTGCTCGAATTCGCGCGAACGAAAGGTGAAGTTGCGGGGCGTTATCTCGTTGCGAAAGCTCTTGCCCATCTGCGCGATGCCGAACGGCACCCGCACCCGCGAACTGTCGAGCACGTTTTTAAAGTTGACGAAAATACCCTGGGCCGTCTCCGGTCTCAGAAAGGCTGCGCCCTCCTCGCCGCTCAATGCGCCCACGAAAGTTTTGAACATCAGGTTGAATTCGCGGGGCTCGGTCAGAGTGCCGAGTTCCTTGGCATCGGGACCGAGAACTTGCGAAAACTCCTTGACCGTGGTCAACGACACAAGGTCTCCCTGCCAGTGCAGCGAGTCGACGTCCTTGCCGCGGAAATTGAAGAACTTGAGGGCCCGCTGTTGCGTTTCGGCAAGTCCCTCGTCGCCGCCGCTCTGCGTGGCGACGAAGATCGTCTGACCTTTCGCCTCGACCCAGCGGCCGCGCACCTGATCGTGGCGATAGCGCTTCTTCGACTCCCGACAATCGACCATGTAGTCGTGAAACAAGTCGTAATGACCCGAACACTTCCACACCTGCGGGTGCATGATGATCGTGCAATCGAGCCCGGTCATCTCGTAGGGCTCGGGGGCGCCGGGCAACGTGGCCAGGTCGTCGTGGCCGCGAACCATGTCCTGCCACCAGGCCTCTTTGACGTTGCGCTTCAGTTCGACGCCCAGCGGACCGTAGTCCCAGAATCCGTTCAAGCCGCCGTAGATCTCGCTCGACTGAAACAAAAAGCCGCGCCGCTTGCACAATGAAACCAGCTTATCCATATCCATGAGCGAAAACTTTCCTCCGCGAAACGACGTCGATAATGGGTAATGCGAAAGTCTACCGCCCGCGACCGGCCAAGGTCTATGGCATGTGTTCCGCCGCGGCATCGACGACGATCCGGCCGCGGCTGGGATCGAATCGGGGGACGAGCGAGAATCGATCGATTCGAGCGGCCCGTTCGATGTCGGCCGCCATGTTCAAGGCGATCAGGTTTTCGCCCCCGCGGCTAGCGCGCATGGCATCGACGAGCCGGGCCAACAAGAGGCCATCGGCCGCGCCGGTGGCCACTGCCAGCCAGACGTCGTGCGCCGCCAGCGCTTCGGCATTCAACTCCCAAACCGGCGCCGCGCCCGAGTCGTCAAACGCCAGGCGATCGACAACCGCACCGGCCAACAGCACGTCTTCGCGCGTCACGTGTCCGTCGGTGCCGGCGCAAACCAGGTCGACGTTTTGCCTTTCAGCCAGGAGAGAGCACAGAGCCGAAAGGTTCACGAACGACCCGATCAGGACTTGTTCGGCGCCCGCGCATTCCAGCAGCGTTTTGGTGCCGTTGGTCGTCGTGAGCACGACGATTTTGCCCCCCACCGTGGCCGGAACATACTCGGCCGGCGAATTGCCCAGATCGAATCCCTCAATGGGCATGCCGCCGCGCTCGCCGCCCAGAACGACTCCCTCGGCCCGAAGCGCGGCGGCCGTGTCGCGGGCCTGATCGATCGTCAGGCAGGGGATCACGGCGCCGCGCCGGCAGCCAGGGCATGGACGATGGTCGTGGTCGCCCTCAAGACATCGATTACGACGGCCGTGGCGTGCGCGGCAACCTCGCCCGCGATCGACTCGGGCAAATAGTGGACTCGCAACTGCCGCATGGAACGCTCCCAGAGGTGCTTCAAGCAAAGTCCCATGATAGCGGCTGTCGAAAAACGGGGACACAGCCACTCGTCGGTGGCGTTCCCGCAGAAGCTCATCTGCCCGGGTTCGTCCGCCGGAGCTACAATGTGCGGCCATGCCAGTCAGTTCTCTTGCCGATTTTTTGGAACAGCTTTCCACGCATGGCGAATTGACGCGCGTCGGTGTGGAAGTGAACGCGACGCTGGAGATCGCCGAAATCACGCGCCGCGTGGCTGCCGCCGCCGGTCCCGCGCTGCTGTTCGATCGCCCCACGGGCCAGGCCTTCGCGGTGGTCACGAATTTATTGGGTACCGAGTCTCGGGCATGTCGCGCCTTGGGCATCGAATCGCTGGACGAGTTGGGGGAACGCATCGAGTCTTTGATCGACAAAAACACGCCGCACAACTGGTTCGAGCGGCTGAAGATGACCGGCGACGAGACCGGCACGAACAAATTCCGCCCCAAGTCGGTCAAGAGCGGGGCGTCGCAACAGGTCGTGCGGCTGGGACGCGACGTCGATTTGGCCGGTCTGCCCCTTACCCGGCAATGGCCAGCCGAAACTGCTGCTTCGATCACGGCCGGATTGTTGATCACGCCCGAGCACGGCACGGAAACCCGCGGGCTGACGACGTGTCCGATGATGGCCCTGGACCAGAATCGGCTGGCGATCGTCGACGACGGACATTCGAGCTTCGCGCGGCATTGGTCGATTTTTGCGCGGCCGGTGAAAAAATGCCCGTAGCGGTCGTGCTAGGCGGCGACCCGGCTGGAATCATCGCCGGGTCGATCGCCGCGCCGCTGGGGGCCGACGCCTACCATTTGATCGGACTGCTGCGCGGCAGGCCGCTCGAACTGGTGAAGTGTCGCACGCACGCCTTCGAGGCGCCGGCCGATGCCGACTTTATCATCGAAGGTTATCTGGACCCCGAGGCCCCGGCGGCGGCGATCCAATCGGCAAGCGGAGGGGGACCGCACTATCGCCGGCTCGAAGCGGCCCCCGTTCTGCACATTACCGCGATCACACACCGCAGCCATCCGATTTTGCCGGCGATGATCGACAGTGGATCGGTTGGCGAGCTGGCCGTGCTCGTCAAGGTGCGGGAGCGGCTGCTGTTGCCGTCGGTTCGCACGATCGCGCCCGACGTGGTCGACTTGCATATTCCCATGCTGGGCGGTCCCCATCGATATGCCGTGGTCTCGTTTCGCAAGACGCACGCGCATCATGCGCGGCAAATCGCGGCAGCGCTGTGGGGTTCGCCGTCCCTGCAATTCACGAAGTTTCTGATCCTGGTCGACGCGGAGGTCGACGTACACGACGTGCGGCGGCGTGTTGGCGGAAACCGGGGCCAACGTTGCGCCGGAATGCGACATTTTCGCGCATGATTCTCCGGCACACGCTTCAGACCAGGCGAACACCTTGGGGTCGCTGGGTCGGCATCTGGCCATCGATGCCACGACCAAGATGGTCGGGGAACGACGGGTGGCCACGCCGCCGCCTCTGGCCGTCGAAGGCGACGTCGCCCGGCTCGTGACGGAGCGCCGGAGCCAATACAAGTTGGGCCCGCCGCCGCCGGACAACCCCTGATATCTCGTCGCTCGACGGGTTATGATCGGTGGGAGCAAGCCGCGACGGTGGCGCGCGACATGGCTCGTGGTTCGAGAGCGTTCATGGCGGTCGACAAGTCGGAAGCACGCGTGCGGGGCATGTTCGGCCAGATTGCCGCGCGCTACGATTTTCTCAATCACTTGCTGTCGCTGGGCGCGGACGTCTATTGGCGCTGGCGCACCGTGCGCAAGGTTCCGCCGCGGGGAGACGCGCCGATCCTGGACTTGTGCACCGGCACGGGCGACCTGGCGCTGGCCTATCATCAGGCGGCTCGCGGCCGGGCGGAAGTCATCGGGGCCGACTTCTGCCATCCGATGCTCGTCATCGGCCGGACCAAGGCGACGAAGGCGAAGGCCGAGCAAGTCGCCTTCGTGGAAGCCGACGCCCAACGGTTGCCGTTCGTGGAAAACCGATTTCAGATCGTGTCGGTCGCCTTTGGGCTGCGCAATGTGCGCGACACCGACCAAGGTCTGCGCGAAATGATTCGCGTGTGTCAACCGGGGGGCGCGTCGCCGTGCTCGAGTTCTCGATGCCGTCTTGGCAGCCATTCAAGGCCATTTATCGCTGGTATTTCAGCCACGTTTTGCCGCGCATCGGCCAGGCGCTGGCGCGCAATCGGCTCGATGCCTATAATTACTTGCCGCAGAGCGTGGACGAGTTTCCCTCCGGCGAAGCGCTGGCCGAGCGGATGCGGGCGGCCGGCGCCAGCGACGTCCGCTTTTACCCGCTGACGCTGGGAGTCGCCACTTTGTACGTGGGCACAAAATGAATCAGGTCACACGCGCCGCGCCCTCGAATGTCGTGCTGGCAATAACCGGGGCCAGCGGCGCGATCTACGCCGTTCGGCTGTTGCAAGTCTTGCTCGGCGCGGTCCGGCAGGTGCATTTGACGATCAGCCCGGCGGCCGTGCTTGTGCTGCGGCAAGAGTTGGGGGTCGACGTGGATCTCGACCGCTTTGAGCCGCGACGTTTGCTATTCGCAGCCGATTCGCGCGAGCGGGCTCAACTACCGCCGGCCATCGCCGAGGCGCTTGCCGACCTAGCTCCGTCCGATGCCCGAGGCCAGATCGTTTACCATCATTTCCAGAACCTGATGGCGCCAATCGCCAGCGGGTCGTTTCTGACCGACGGGATGGTGATTTGTCCGTGCTCGGGAAGCACGCTGGGCGCCGTGGTACACGGCACGGGCGAGAACCTGATTCACCGCGCCGCGAGCGTCCATTTGAAGGAACGCCGTAGGTTGATTGTCGTGCCGCGTGAAACTCCGCTATCGACGATTCAACTGGACAACATGCGACGAGCGGCCGAAGCGGGCGCCGTCATGCTGCCGGCCATGCCGGGCTTTTATCATGGCGTGACTTCGATTCGCGACCTGGTCGACTTCGTCGTGGCGCGGATTTGCGATCAATTGGGCGTCGAACGCGACTTGATGCGGCGCTGGGGCGAATAGGGCCAATCATGATTCGCCGCTTGCGCCACATTCTGGAGATGATCCGTTTCAGCCATACGCTGTTCGCGCTTCCCTTCGCGCTGTTCGCGGCGGTGATGGCCTGGACGCTGGATGCCCGGGGCGATTCGCCGCGCGGCTGGCGGTGGCAGGAACTGCTGGGCATCGTGCTGTGCATGGTGGCGGCGCGGAGCGCGGCGATGGCCTTCAACCGGCTGGCCGACTGGCAACTCGACGCACACAATCCACGGACCGCGGCGCGGCACATTCCCGCCGGCACGCTCTCGTCGGCTTCGGTAGCCGTGTTCGCCGCGGGCTGTTCGATCGCGTTTGTCGCGGCGACGCTCTTGTTCCTGCCCAATCGGCTGCCCTTGTATCTGGCGCTGCCGGTGCTGGTGTTTCTGATGGCGTACAGCTTCACGAAGCGATTCACCGCGGCCGCGCATTTCTGGCTGGGAGCGGCGCTGATGCTGGCGCCGATCTCAGCTTGGATCGCGATTCGCGGCGAGCAGGTCATGGAGCATCCGCTCGATCTGTTGCCAGCCGTGGTGCTGGGCGGGGCGGTTCTTCTGTGGGTGGCGGGGTTCGACATTATCTACGCCTGTCAGGATGTCGATTTTGACCGCGCCGCCGGACTGCACAGCGTGCCGGCGCGGCTGGGGGTCGCCGGAGCGCTGCGCCTGGCCGCGATGTGTCACGTGGGCATGGTCATTCTGCTGGCGCTGTTGCCCTGGGTTTTTCCGCACTTCGGCTGGATCTACGTCTCGGGCGTGGCGGCCGTGGCGGTGCTTTTGGCGTACGAACACTACCTGGTGCGACCCGACGACCTGACACGCGTCAACGCCGCGTTTTTCCAGGTGAATGCCGTCGTCAGTATCGGCTTGTTTCTGGTCGGCAGCTTGGACTTGCTCACGTCGGCCAAGCTGTTAGGCTAAAGTTTGTCGCCGCCATGAATCGGCGGATGAAACACCCTTTCCGGGAATAGAAAATCGATGATTCGAGCCACCGAACCCACGCTGCAATCGATTCGCGAGAAGGTCGAAGCCGGCGCCCGATTGACGCTGGATGAGGGCGTGTTTCTGTATCGGCCCGACGTGCCGTTGGGCGAGGTCGGCGAGTTGGCCAACCTGGTGCGCGAGCGAAAGAACGGGCGGCGAGCCTACTACAACATCAACACGCACCTGAACCCGACCAACGTCTGCGTGTATCGCTGCGTGTTTTGCGCTTTCGCTCCGACCTGCGCAGCCCCAAGGGCTACCTGATGAGCGACGAGCAGATTCTGGCCCGGGGCCAGGAGGCTGTCGATTGCGGCGCCACCGAAATGCACATCGTGGGCGGTTTGCATCACCAGATGAAATACGACTGGTATTTGAATCTGATTCACATCCTGCACGAGGCGTATCCGCAGTTGCACTTGAAGGCTTGGACCGGCGTGGAGTTGGACTGGTTTTCGCGGATGACCGGCAAGTCGATCCGAACCGTATTGGAGGAGATGATCGCCGCCGGGCTGGGCAGTTTGCCGGGAGGCGGGGCCGAGATCTTCCATCCCGAGGTCCGCGACCGAATCTGCGAGCACAAGGCCGACGCCGGCCGCTGGATCGACATCCACCGCACGGCGCATTCGCTCGGACTGCGGACCAACGCCACGATGCTCTACGGGCATATCGAAAACTCGTTTCACCGCGTGGACCACATGATCCGGCTCCGCGAGCTGCAGGATGAAACCGGCGGTTTCCAGACGTTCATCCCGCTGGCTTTCCACCCGGACAACACGGGCTTGAGCCATATCAAGAAGGCTTCGGGACTCGACGACCTGCGGACCGTGGCCGTGGGGCGGCTGATGCTCGATAATTTCGACCACGTGAAGGCCTATTGGATCATGCTGGGCGTGGGAACGGCCCAAACGGCCCTGGCCTATGGTGCCGATGACCTGGACGGCACGGTCCGCCATGAGTTGATCTATCACGACGCCGGCGCGACCACGCCCGAGGTGCTTTCGGTCGAGGAAATCCGGCGGTTGATCGTCGAGACCGGCTGCGAGCCGATCGAGCGCGACACGTTGTATCACCGCGTTGTGCGCGACGGAGCGAAGTGGGAGAGTGCCGAGGCGCTCGAAGTGCGCTAGACGCGAGTTTCGACCTCAACCTTTCTCAGCGTTCGCCCGAGACGACCGGCCGATGACGGTCGATCATGGACTTGAAATCGCCTAGATTCCACCAATAGGTCGGTTCGTCGAGATCCACTTCGGCAATTGCCAGGGTGCCCCATTGGCTGGCTTGCGCGATCGGCAGCCCCTGCCGGTCGTAAACCGCCGTGATGGTCCACTTCAAGCTCACGTCGGAGTACGTGCTGCTCAACAGGTAGACGTGGTTCTCGCAGGCCCGGGCCTGGGCCAGCAGGGGATTGCAACCCGCCACGGGCCACGCGATAACTTCCGCGCCGCGATTGCTCAACTCGCGGGCAACTTCCGGAAAGAATCCGTCGTAGCAGACCATCATGCCGACTTTGCCAAAGCGAGTCTCGAAGACGGGATACTCGTGGCCTGGGGCGACGCCCATTTCCACCTCGCCGCGTGGCAGGGTCACTTTGCGGTACTTGCCGATCAGCGTGCCCTCGGGACCAACGAGAACGGCGATGTTGTAGATCAGGTGCGCGTCGCGCTCGACCAGCCCGGCCACGATATAGAGGTTGTGTCGTTTGGCCAGCGACGCGAAATATTCGGTCGAGGGACCGGGGATTGGCTCGGCCACGTCGGCATAGCTCTTATCCAGAGCGGTTTGCGTGAGCGTTTCGGGCAGCACGACGAGATCGGCTTTCTTGGCGGCTGCCTGAGCGATCAAGGGCTCGAACATGTTGCAGTTGTCTTGCGGCGTCTTGCCACCCTTGGGGGCGAAATGCACAGCGGCCAGGCGAACCTTGCGACCGGTCGGAGGCGACCTCGGCTCCAGGCGTACGTCGCTCCACTCGACCTTGCCGCCGGGGGCCCACTGGAGGTGCAGTTCAACGACGGCTCGAGTGGCCTTGCGGGGAACGTAATAAACGCCGGACACTTCGGTCCAACCCCGAACGTCGGTGCCGCGGTCGGCCGGATGTTCGGCTTCGGCCTGAACATATTTTCCCGCCAGCAGGTGCGTCTTGACCGGATGATCCTGCACGACGGGATGGCCTTGATCGTCCTGCCACAGCACGCGGGCCATTACGCTACGCCGCGGCGCCGGCACGTTCTCGATCCGGCGCACGGCCGAGAAGCGATAGTAACCGCCGCCCTTGATCGGGAACGTCCGAGTCCAATAGCCCTGCAATCCTTCGCGCTGGTCGCATGCGATCACAAGCGCGTCGCGACCGTCGGGCCCGCCGGTTGGAGAGTATGAGAACGCTGGGCGGATTTCGTCGCGGGGCGACGCGGCCGTCCAACCGTCGGGCGCGACAGGTTCATCCGCGATGGCACCTGGTGACACGGCGGAAATCGACAGCACGGCCGAACGGAATAAAAACCAGCAAAGTTTTGAGAGTGAAGTGGTCATAGCGCTTACAGTACGCCCGCACCACGGCCGAGGCAAGCCAGAGCACAAGCGGCTCAAGAGACCCCGTGCCATGCTTGCCGTCGGGCAAGCATGCTCACGCGGCGTGAACATGGCACCCAACTAGGCCACTCAACCCACGTCGCCCAAGTCGAGCGATTTTCCATAACGCACCAGCGCCATGCGGCGCAGGGCCAGGTGTTCCGGCAGCTTCAGACCGGGATCCGAAGCGACCAAGGCGCGGGCATCGCGACGGGCTTCTTCGACCACCACCGCGTCGCGCACCAGGTCTGCGATGCGCAAAGGGGGAAGTCCATGCTGCCGCGTGCCCAGCAAGTCGCCCGGGCCGCGGAGGGCGAAGTCGAGTTCGGCCAGGTGAAAACCGTCGGTCGATTCGACGAAGGCCTTGAGCCGAGCGACGGCTTCGTCCGTAAGCGCGCCGGCAAACAGGCAACAATAGCCAGGAAACGCTCCACGGCTGACGCGGCCCCGAAGTTGATGCAGTTGCGCCAGGCCAAAACGCTCGGCGCCCTCGATCGTCATCAGCGTGGCATTGGGCACGTCGACGCCGACCTCGACCACCGAGGTTGCCACGAGCACTTGTGTTTCGCCTCGATGAAAGGCCTGCATGGCCTCGTGCTTCTCGGCAGGGGTCATTCGGCCGTGAATCATGCCGATGCGAAAGGCCTCGAGTTCGCCGTTGGCCAGTGTCTCGTAGGTTTCGTTCAAGCTGGCCGCCTGCACCTGGTCCGAACCTTCGACCAAGGGGGCGACAACGAATCCCTGCCGTCCTTCGCGCAGTTTCTTGCGGAAAAACTCCCACCAACGCGGGCGTTCCTCGGCGGGCGGAAAATAGGTGTGAACACTTTGCCGACCCGGCGGGCCGTGGCGGAGCGTTGTGACGTCGAGATCGCCAAAGATTGTCATGGTCATCGTGCGCGGAATGGGCGTGGCCGTCATCACCAGGTAATGCGGCTGGACGGCGAGCTTCTTCAGCGCCGTGCGCTCGCGGACTCCAAACTTGTGCTGCTCGTCGATCACCACCAGCCCCAAACGGGCAAACGGCACCTCGCCCGACACGACGGCCTGCGTGCCGATGACGATCTGCGTTTCGCCGCTGGCGATGCCGGCCAGCGTTGCCTGGCGGGCTTTCGCCGTTTGGCCGCCGGTCAACAGGCCCAGCCGGGTCTGGCTGCCGGAGAGCAATCGCTCCAGCGTGTCGACGTGCTGGCGGGCCAGCACTTCGGTGGGAGCCATCAGCACGACCTGGGCCTTGTGCGCGACGGCCAACAACATGGCGTACACGGCCACGATCGTCTTGCCGCTGCCGACGTCGCCTTGCAACAGCCGATTCATGGGGCGCGGCTGGGCCATGTCGGAGGTAATCTCGGCGATGGCTTCGTTTTGCCCGGGCGTCAGTTCGAACGGCAACAATCGGCGGATCCGGGCGTCGATCTTGGCCGTCAGCTCGAGCGGAAAAGCCTGCGCGTTGTCGTGTTCGGCCTGACGCCGCAGCGCCAGGGCCAGTTGCAGGACGAACAACTCCTGGTAGATGAACCGCCGCTGGGCGTGGTTCAGGTTTTCGCGACTGGTGGGAAAGTGCAGTTCGTCGAGCGCCTTGCCGAGCGGCCACAGCGCGTGCGATTCCAAAAAGGCCGGCGGAAAAACCTCTTCGAGTTGCTGGCCGCAGGCATCGAGCGCCCTGCGCACCAGCCGACGCAGGTGCCGGTCCTGAAGCCCCTCGGTAAGCGGATAAATGCTCAGTAGCTGGCCGGTGGGAATTTCCTCGTCAGAGTCGACCACCTTCACTTTGGGATGCACCATTTCCCAGCGTGTCGTGCGGCGTTTCGCCCGACCTGAGAGCAGCAGCGTCTGCCCGCGGCGGAATTTCTCTTGCAGAAAGGGCTGATTGAACCAGACGGCCCGGAGGTGATCGGAGCCTTGGCCCACCAACACTCCCAGGATGGAGCGGCCGGGGCCGCGACCCGATAGCTCAACTTCTTCGACCGTGCCCAGCACGCTGACCAGTGCGCCCTCCTCCAACTGTTCGATTGGCCGCAAGTCGGTCAGATCCTGGTAGCCGCGCGGGAAATAGAAGAGCAAGTCGCGCACGGTGACAACGCCAAGCCGGGCCAGCAGCTCGGCCCGCACGCGCCGCAGCCTTTGAGAAATTGGACCGGGGTGGTCAATTCGAGCGTGGGCGATTTGTCGGCGCTTGGCGGCATAACGGCATTCTACCGCCCGGCGGCCCGCGGTCGCACCTACGCTCGTGCGCGGTTTAAGAGCGTTTCAGGAACTGCTGATACGCGGCCACGGCCAGTTCGTCGCAGCGGTCGTTTTCGGGATGGCCGCTGTGGCCGGCGACGCGAATGTATTCGATTCTGTGCCGGGCGATGAGCTCGTCGAGCCGGCGCCAGAGGTCTTCGTTTTTGACCTCTTTCCATTGCGTGCCCTCGCGCCGCCGCCAGCCATTGGCCTTCCACTTGGGCAGCCACTCGACCAACCCCTTCCCGACGTAGACGCTGTCGGTCAGGACTTTGACGTGCGAAGGCTTTTTCAGAATCTCGAGACCGCGAACCACGGCGGTCAACTCCATGCGGTTGTTGGTCGTCAGCTTCTCGCCGCCGAACGACTCCATCTCCTTGCTGCTGGCCGGATGCTTGAGGATAAATGCCCAGCCGCCGGGTCCGGGGTTTCCGCTACAGGCGCCGTCGGTGAACAGCTCGACTTCGGGCAACGACTCGGCCGCGGAACTTGCTTTTGCTGACATGCCGGCCCATGTTAGCGGAATCCTCGCAAATGGGAAGTCGCGGCGATACGGGGCGCTGCGGCACCGATCTTCGCCCCAAGCATGCCGACGATGTCGGTCCAAAGTTGCGGCGCAAGCAAACCGACGATGCTGATTTGTCGGGTGGCACTGGCATCTTGCCAGTGCCTAACCAACTTCGCACTGGCAAGATGCCAGTGCCACCCCGCGAATCTCAATTTAGAACAGCCTGTCCGTTAGGACGTTCCGGCGGCTGTTTCGATCCGCGGAAACTCTCCCCGCCGCGACTTGACGAGCTCGTCGCCGCCGGCGGGCGGAAGCGACTCGCCCTTGGGCTGATCGGCGCGTGCCAGCGGCAGGCGAACGATAAAGGTGCTCCCCTTGCCGAGCTCGCTCTCCAAGGAGATCTCGCCGCCCAACAGTTTGCACAATTCCTTGACGATCGACAGGCCCAAGCCCGTGCCGGAGTATTCGCGGGTCATGGCGTTGCCGCCGCCCAGCACGGTCTTTCCTTGGCGAAATTTTTCGAAAATCGCCACCTGGTCTTCCTCGGCGATTCCGACGCCGGTGTCGACCACCTTCAACAACAAGTCGTGCGGGCCGGCGCTCGGCACTGACCACGATTCGGCCCCCCTCGGGCGTGAACTTGATGGCGTTGGAGAGCAGATTGTTGAGGATCTGCTGAACCTTGGCCTGGTCCTGAAACATGTCGGGCAATTCGGGGTCGATTTCCGTTTCCAGATCGATGTTCTTGCGCTCGGTCAGCGGGCGAGCCATGTCGCATTGTGCCGAAATCACTGGGCCGATGCGGAAATCCGAGAGGCGGACTTCCATCTTGCCGCTTTCGATTTTGGCCAGATCCAAGATGTCGTTGATCATCTCCAGCAGCACTTTGCCAGATGTCTGGATATTGCGCACGTAGCGCTTTTGCTTGTCGTCGAGCGAGGCGATCGATTCCAGTACGTCGCTGAAGCCGATGATCGCGTTCAGCGGGGTCCGCAGCTCGTGGCTCATGGTGGCCAAAAAGTCACTCTTCAGCCGGTTCATCTCATAGAGCCGCATGTTGGCCTGGGCCAACTCGTCGACTTTGACGTTGAGGTTGCCGTTGACCTGTTTCAGTTCTTCCTGATTGTTGGCCAACTGGCGCAACATCCGGTTGAATGCCGTGGCCAGGCGTTCGAACTCGTCGCCGGTGTGCAGTTCGGCCCGCAACGTCAGATCGCCGTGGCTGATGCGATCGCTGACGTCGCGCAAGTGGGCCAGCGGCTTGACGATTACATAACGAACGATCAGGTACGAGGCCGAGATGGCCAGGAAGGCCGTGATGATGGCCGTGGCCAGCAGCAGGGCATTGTTCCAACTGAGGTCCTTGCGCAGTTTCTCGTCGGGCAGACAGACCTTGACGACGGAAATCAGGTCGCCAATCTCCTGCGGCGGCGCCGGCCACTTGCGAGTTCACGTTCAGGCCTTCGTGGCAGGAAATGCAACTGGCCGTGGTAATCCGAACGGGCGTATAAAACTGGTATTCGGGCTTATTATTCACGACCTCGCGCCGCTCGCGGAATTCGCTGGTCGCGAGTTCCGTCAGCCATTCGCGCGTGACGGCCTTGCCATCGGCAGGATGCACTGTCTGTGGGAATTGCTTGACGACGTCCCATTCGTAATTGTCGCGGGGCGTGTGGGGACCCTCCTGAACCGGTCGCAGAAACTCCCAACGATATTCGCGGGCGGCCAGACCTTTTTCCAAATCCTCATTGAGATCCGAGAAGTCGTAGCCCGACTTTTTGTCATCCTCGCTTTGCTCCAAACGGCGATGCTGCAGGCGGATGATCGTCTCGACCAGGCTGCGGGCCGTCTCGCGGCTGGCCTCGTAGACCAGCTTCTCCGTGGCGCGGCCGTACCAGTAGAAGCTGCCGGCGATCAGAAACAGCAACGAAGCGCCGAACAAGACAAGGAACTTCCGCTCCAGGCTGGTTTCGCCCAAGACGCGTTTTAACGAGCGATAGGACATGCAGTGGGGTCCGGCGAGAGAAAGTTTCCCCAACCCCTATAGTTTACGAGACTTGACGGCCAAACTCCAAGAGGAAAGTTCGGCGATACCGCCGGGTCTAGAGCATATCCACTGGGTCGACATCGGCGATCCATTGGACCAGATCGGGCGGTTTTAGCGAGTCGGTGGCAGCGCGAACGGCCTGACGCAACGCCGCGCCGTCGAGTCCTTGCAATTGGATCTGGAAGCGGAAGTTTCCTCTTAACTTGGCGATCGGCGCCGGCGCGGGGCCCAAGACGTGCGCAGGGATGCCGGTTTTTTCCAGCGCGGATCGCAATCGAGCGGCGACCTGTTCGGCGAATTCGGCGGCAATCGGTTCGACCGGACCGCGAACCACCAAGCGAATCATGCTGCCAAACGGCGGATACTCAAATTTCTGGCGCGCCGGCAATTCGCCGGCCGCGAAGACTTCGAAATCGTGCCGCACGGCGGCCATGATCGCCGGATGATCGGGGCTGAATGTCTGCACGAGCACTCGGCCCCCCTTTTCGCCGCGCCCGGTGCGGCCGGCCACTTGCGTGACAAGTTGAAACGTCCGTTCCGCGGCGCGGAAGTCGGGCAAGTGCAATGCCGTGTCGGCATTGACCACGCCGACCAATGTGACGTTCGGAAAATCGAGTCCCTTGGCGATCATCTGCGTGCCGACCAGGATGCGGACCTCGCCATCGCGAAAGGCCGAGAGCGCACGCTCGTGGCTGCCCGGCTTTTTCATGGTGTCGGTGTCCATCCGCAAGCAGCGATAACCTGAGAATCGGGCCCGGACCTCCGCCTCCAGTCGCTGGGTTCCCAGGCCTCGATAATGAATGCCGGCAAACTGACACTCGGGACACTCGGTGGGAGCCGGTACCTGATAATCGCAGTAGTGGCAGATCGCGGTGTCGCCGTGGACATGGTGCGTCAACCCGATGGAACAGTGTGGGCAACGCATGACGTGGCCGCAGCCCGGGCACTGGATGTGCGTCGAATAGCCCCGGCGATTCAGCAACAAGATGACCTGTCCACCTTCGCGCAGGGCGGCGTCCATGCCGAGTTGCAATTGTCGGCTGATCGCGCCGCGGCTGCGGCGATCGCGCGATTCGACTCGCAGATCAACGGTAATCACCTGCGGCAGCGGGCGGTCGAACACGCGTCGTGGCAGCGAAACCAAGCGGTACTCCCCCGTGGCGGCCCGCTGCCAGCTTTCCAGCGACGGGGTGGCGGAGCCGAGGACCAGAGGAATGCCTTCGGCGCGGGCTCGCTCTAGTGCCACGTCGCGGGCATTGTAGCGCGGGGCGGTGTCTTGCTTGAACGTGTTTTCGTGCTCTTCGTCCAGCACGATCAGGCCCAGATTCGGGGTAGGAGCGAATACGGCGCTGTGCGCGCCCACGACGACCGACACGCCTGCGGCGGCGATTTGCTCCCAGTGCCGGCGGCGCTGGGAATCGGTTTGGTGGCTGTGCAGCACGGCGACATTGCCGAAGCGGGAGCGAAAGCGGGCCTCGGTCTGAGGGGTGAGGCTGATTTCCGGCACGAGCACGATGGCCTGCCGGCCGAATCGCAAGACCTGTTGGATTGCCTGAATGTACACCTCGGTCTTGCCACTGCCGGTCACGCCGTGCATCAGGATGGTCGAGTGGGCTCGCGAATCGAGCGCCGTGGCAATCGCATCGAGGGCCATCTGCTGCTCGGAATTCAACTCCAGATGTCCTTCGGTGGCCGCTTGGGTGGCGTCGATCGGCGAGCTATCGAAGCGGCGCATTTCGAATTCGACGATCCCCTTCTTCTGCAAGGTCTGGATCGGACCCACGGTGCAGCCGGCGGCGCGGGCGACTTGCATGATCGGCGCCGCCGCGCCGTGGCCGGCCAGGTAATCGACGATCCGCTGCTGCGTCGCGGTCAGCTTGATGTGACCCAGCCGCGCGTGCGCTCGATTCGGCAGCGAGACAAACTGCGTTTGTCGAGTTCCGGCCTGGGCTCGCACTCCGCTGGGCACGACCGCCTCGATCACCTGCCCCCACGGGCACATGTAATGTTCGGCCATCCATTCGGTGAGCCGCAACATGGCCGGACTGAGCAAGCTTTGCTGGTCGACGATGCTTTCGACTTCCTTGAGCGGGGCGCCGGACATCGAACTGGCCAGTCGCACGCAATATGCGGTCACCAGCCGGTTGGCCTTTCCAAACGGAGCGCGCACTCGTTGCCCCGGCGAGATCAGCCCGCGAAGCGGATCGGGAACTCGGTAGTCGAACGGCTGTTGCGGCCCGCGCGAAAAGATCAGCGTCGCGACCAGTTGCTCGCGCGCGTTGTCCTGGTCCCAGGGGGCCGGGTTCATCTCGAACAGGCTTTGTTGCTCGGCCTTCATGCGGTTGCCGGTTTCTCCCTCGATCGGACCGAACGAATACGAATACAATGCCTTGTGGCACATCGCCGCGAGGGGGGATACGATACGTTCCACGAATCAAACGACACTTCCTCAATATCCTCCCAGGGGATGATGCTGACAAGCGAAGGGCAAAGAGCGTAATGCGGCTGGGAATTTTCGGCGGAACGTTCGATCCGGTCCACTATGGACACTTATTGCTGGCCGAGAGTTGCCGCGAACAACTCGGTTTGGACCAGGTATGGTTTCTGCCGGCGGCGGTCCCGCCGCACAAGCAGGAACGGACGCTGGCCCCGGCTAGTGCGCGCGCCGAAATGCTGGAACTGGCGATCGGCGGACACCCGGCCTTCGCCGTCTGCCGTCACGAGATCGACCGCGGCGGAGTCAACTACACGGCCGACACGCTGTCGCTCATCAAGGCCGAGGATCCCACGCGAGAGTTGTTTTTCTTGATGGGGGCCGACTCGCTGCGCGATCTTCCGGGCTGGAAGAATCCCGCCCGGATTTGCGAGCTCGCGTTGCCGGTCATGGTATGTCGCGGCGACCTGGGCCACGCCGAAGCCAGGGACGACTCGTTCGATTGGAGCAGGCTGGGGACAATTGTCTCGGCCGATGCTTGCGCGAAATTCGCGATCACCAGGTGCAGATGCCGCGCATCGACCTGAGTTCCAGCGATATCCGGTCGCGGGTTGCGGCCGCCGAGAGCATCCGTTATCGGACGCCACGAGCCGTGGAAAAGTACATCGAGTCGCACCGGCTCTTTGCCCACGGCGGCTAATTGGAGCGGGCAGGGCGGGCGAATCGAGAGGGGTACCCGCTCAGGCGGCTTTGCGCAAGGGGGGCGATGGTGCCGCTGGCGAGACCACGCTGGCGGTTGCCGGCGCCGGAAACTGCCGCAGGGCTTCCTGGACGACGTCGAGTTGTTCGCGCGGGCTGAGCGCCAGATCGATCAATAGCCAGCGACGGCCCTTTAATTCGCAGGCGCCTGCCGTCGAGCCGCTGAGCCAATCCTGGCGGACGATGAAACCGCGCCGCTGGGCCTCGGCGATCGCCTGTTCCAGCAATTCGACCGTATGCATCGAGTGCGTCCTTGCGAAATCGAGCTAGCGTGCCGAGTTAAGTGGCGTCGCAACGTTTCGGCCGAATCGGGATTCTATCGGCTTGCTCTTTAGTTGCCCAGGCAGACTCGACGATATCGACCTTGTATTAAATCATATCGACCGAACGAGTTAAGGCACGTCATCCGGCAAGGCGGCGGGACGAAAGGCGATCGCGCAAGACCGCGAAGTCTCGTCCTCTTGCTAACCTGGGGCGTCTCGTCTGCCTCTTACTATTGGAAGCCCGCATGTCGACTAGCCAACCTGAGCATGATGCGCCGAGTTTGGAAGAACAGGTAGCTTTCCTCAAAGAGCAGCTTTTTCAAGCGCAAAAGCTCACGGCCCTGGGCGAATTGGTCAGCACGACAACGCATGAATTCAACAATGTGCTGACGACCATCATCAACTACGCCAAGATGGGGCAGCGCCACAACGACCAGGCGACTCGCGACAAGGCGTTTGAGAAAATCCTGGCCGCGGGGCTGAGGGCCGCCAAGATTACGAACGGAATTCTAGGATTCGCGCGCAATCGGCCCCAAGGCATGGAGCCGGCCGACATGGTCAAGCTGATCGAAGACTCGTTGCTGCTGCTCGAACGAGAAATGTCCAAGTATCGGATCGTGATCGACAAGCAGTTTCATGCCGTGCCGGCGGCCATGGTCAATACCAACCAGATTCAACAGGTCCTGATCAATCTGCTGGTCAATGCCCGGCAGGCAATGCCGCATGGCGGTCATGTCATTGTTCGTCTGAGCCACGATGTCGAGCACGGCACGGTCGACCTGATGGTGCGCGACACGGGCGGCGGAATTGCGGCCGACAAACTGCCCCAGATCTTCAACCGTTTTTTCACGACCAAGAGCGGTCCCGACGCCAGCGGCAAGGGGGGCACCGGCCTTGGCCTGGCCTTCTGCCGCGACGTCATCGAAGCCCATCACGGGCGGATACGCGTCGAAAGCACGGTTGGAAAGGGGACGGCTTTTACCCTCAAATTGCCCGCGGTCAAAGCCGTCGAACCGGGCCACTTGCCGGTCGAATTGAAGCACGAGCCCACGTCCGCGCAGCACCCGGCCGGCTTGTAAAGTGCGACGACTGACGCCGCAGCGTGTGCCTAGAACGGCGGCGGTCCGAAGCCGCCGATGCGCGACTGGATTTGCGCCAGGATGACTTGCTCCAGCGCCGGATCGCGACCTTGCGGAATCCATCCCAGCGTCGGTTGCTGGCCGGCAGTCGGGTTCGCGACGCGCTGCAACGAGTCGTCGTTGCGCAGGGCCTGGGAGTTGGTCGTGCTGATGGCGCCGGTATCTGGCCGGGGCACGTCTTCCAGTTCCTTATAGACCTGGACGTCGATCAGGAAGCCGCCTTGCGAGGGGATCACGCGGACCAGCGCCTTGCGGCGGATGGATTGCAGCGTGCTCTCCCAGCGGTCGTAAGCGGTGACCGAATCACGGTTCCAAGGCTCGAAGATCGTCGATCCGCTGCGCGGGTAGGTGTCCAACCGTCCCTCGGTCAACAAATCGCCAACCAGACGGACGCGCTCTTCGTGCTGCACGCGGAAGTAATCGTCGACGACATCCACCACCTGGTCCCAGACAAAGTCGCGATCCATCGAGTTAACGGCAATCGGATTTCCTTGCGGTGGCGGCAACGGCAGGAACGGCGGTTCGGGCGGGACGTAGCTCGGCGGATGCCAGGCATGGCAACCCACGAGTGCGCCTGCGCCGGCAATAACAATTGCCACCGCGCGGCCCGCGCGCCGAAATACAGCCCGATCGCCGTGCATAAGATCCATGCGAGATGATGGTTTCGCGAAGAAATGGGTCGGGAGTGTGACGAAAACAGGCTGTGGGGACAAGAGCAGGTATCGGCCCCTGGCGGGCCTGCGGTCCAATGAGGCTCTTCGCAGGCTCCGTCGGCTCGGCCACGATGCCAGCACCGCGGGCACTAGCAAAAAAAAGACCGTGCCAAGAGGCACGGTCTTGAATTGCGTCGCGAATCGCTGGACTTGCCAGCAACTCAGCTAGCAGTAGCTGGAGTCGATGCCCAGGCGGCACTTGAGCTCCTCGAACTGCCCGGCGTAATACTCGCTGGAGGAGTGCACGTGCTCGGCCTCGGTGATGAACTTCATCTGGTCGTTGCATCGCACGCCGCGCGAGCCAAAGATACGTTCGTACTCGGCCAGCTCGCTGCCATAGACGATAAGCAACTTGTGCTCGTCGAACTGAACTTCCTGGGGAATCCCCGGGTTCAGCACCGCGATACCCGTGCAACCATCATTGACCAGCAGGTCCTCGAAGTCCCACAAGATGCTCTTCAGCACCGGCAGGTCGATATGCTCGCGATACAGGTCGACGTGGCCGCGGGCGTCGCGGTTATGGCTCGTCTCGAGCACGACGTCGACTTCGGTACCCAAGGGATCGAGGACATCCATGAAAATCTCGAACAGATCTTCCTTGGAGGCCGCGCCCATCAGCACCGGCACGGCGGTTTTGTTCTCTTCGTCGCGGTAGACGTCGTGCCGGTATCCCTGCGAGGGAATGACCTGCAGGTCATACGAAGGCCGTACGGCGCCGGAAAGCGTGAAATCTCCGTAGCGCACCACGCCCAGGTGCGCTTCGAGTTCCTCGTCGCTGAGGCGCTCAAAGCTGCTCGTCGTGTGGGCCGGAACAGCGTCCCGGAACACGTTTGGAAAGAATTTTTTCAGGAAACCCATCGGCGACCTCAGAATCGTGGAAAGCTCAAAGGAGTGATTGGTCATTGCACCTTCCGCTACGAAATCTTAGGTCATGCTTCTGGCCGTGCTCGGCGGCCATTCGCGAGGTTAAAACAAGTTGTTGCGAGCCCACCGAGAGGGCTCTACAGCCGGCATAATCGGGCGTTTCTTCCAAGGTCGAGCGATACCGGAAGCAAGTGCTTAGCGAAAAACCGCGAGAATTCCGCCCTCATGCCCTCGCCCCGACCGGGGTCGCGAAACGTGTCCGAGTTGGCCGGTTTTTTCGGCCCGACCCAGAAATGGGGGTCGTCGGTTCGAGTGTCCACGCGGCCTCTAGTAAACGTACCACTCGTCCATGGCGGGAGCAGTCCAGCCGAGGCTCGGGATGGGAGAAACTTGTCGGCTGAAAGTAAGCCTCTAGAGGAAACGTCGAGTTTGCCTGCGGCACACTTCGCGCAGTCGGTGCGCGAGGCTCAAATTGACAGATCAGCATCGTTGAACTTTCTTCCAAGTCGCCGCGGCGCAGGCTTGGCTGGCCTGCCCGCGTCGCCGACCGTTACAATAACGAGGACGGTAAAACATCAAGCGATCGCCAAGTTGGGCGACCGGATCGGCGCTGCCGCGAATGTATTCGCTTTGGAGCAATTCTTTGATTCCCAGGATTGGCAATTTTCGAGCGTATGGCACCGTGGCACGCGACGCGGTCAGACGCGCGATCCTGGTCTGCGGCCTGGCGAGCTTGAGCTTTCTGCCTTCCTGTCAAAAGGCCGTCGCGACGCCGGATCCCGCCGTCGAGGAGATCTGGGAGGCCTTTTATCTGCAAAACGCCAAGATCGGCTATGGCCAGACCGCCATCCGCCAAATCGACCGGCGAGGCCAACCTCTAGTCGAGGTTAAATCGCTGAACCATTTGGAAATATCCCGATTTGGCCAACGGACGGAGCAGGACGTGAAAATGAGCACGCTCGAAACGCCCGACGGCGAACTGCTCGAATTTGCGACCGACATGTCCACCGGCCCGGCGCCGGTGGCCGTCAGCGGTCGGGTCACAAACGGCGCGATGGACATCGAAATCAAGACCAAGGGGCGGCAAGAAAAAGCACAAATCCCCTGGTCGAGCGATATTGGCGGATTTCGGGCGATCGAACAGTCGCTCAGTCGGAAGCCGCCTATCCCTGGCGAAAAGCGCTCGCTCAAAATGCTGATGCCGCTGCTCAACCAGGTGGCCCAGGTGGAACTCACTGCCAGGGATCATGAGTCGACGTCGGTGCTGGGGGTCGAAGTCAAGCTTTTGCGCGTGGACGTTGTCGCTCAATTGCCGGGTAATCAAACGCTAAATTCCACGGTTTGGATCGATTCGCAAGGCGAGGCAATCAAGACCCGAATCGATACGCTGGAGCAGGAATCGTTTCGCACGACCCGCGATATCGCGTTGGCCCCCGCATCGTCCGACGCCCGCTTCGATTTGGGCTCGGACCTGGTTGTGAAGCTGCCGCAACCATTGGCGGACCCGCACCATACGCGTCTTGTGCGGTATCGCGTCGAGCTGGCGGGTGGCGATCCGGCAAAGGTCTTTGCAACGGGGCCGACCCAGTCGGTGCGATCGCTCGACGCACATACGGCGATTGTCACGGTGAAGAGTTTGCGCCCTGGCGAGGCACCCTCCGGTGCGGCCTCGGAGCTGTCCGCCGGTCAGGAGTACTTGTCGGCCAATAGCGTGTTGCAGATCGACGATCCACGCGTCCGGCAAGCGGCAAAGGAAGCGAAAGGCGATGCCATGGATCCGGCCCAAGTGGCGCTGGCCCTGGAGAGCTACGTTCACCGCGCGATCGCCAAGAAGAACTTCTCGCAGGCTTTTTCCACCGCCGCCGAAGTGGCCGAATCACGCGAGGGAGATTGTACCGAGCACGCCGTGCTGTTGGCGGCGCTCGCGAGGGCCTGCGGCATTCCCTCGCGCGTGGCCATCGGACTGGTCTATGTCGGAAGCGCCGGCGGATTTGGCTATCACATGTGGACGGAAATGTACCTCGACGGCGTCTGGACGCCGCTGGACGCGATCATGGGGCAGGGAGGCATCGGCGCAGCGCACCTGAAGCTGGCCGATTCCAGCCTGGAGGGAGCCACTGCCTACAGCAGCTTTCTGCCGGTCGCCCAGGTCGTGGGCAAACTCAAAATCAGCGTGGTCGAGGCCGAATAGCCCCCGGAGTTGGCTTTATTATTCGGGCAGTTTGAAATCCGCGATAAAAAGCTGGCTCGAATGGTCGTCGGTGCGATTGCTGGTCCACATCAATTGCTTGCCGTCGGGCGAAAAGACCGGCAGCACGTCGGCGGCCGGGTTGTCGGTGATTCTCGTAACCGGGCCGGGCGCGATCTTGCCGTCCTTGATCGCGTACTTCATCAGCCACAGGTCGTAATTGGGACGCGCCTTCGGGTCGGAGTGGTCCGCACCTGTCCAGATGATGTATGGCAGCGTGGGATGCCAATAGGGAGCCCAATTCACGCCCACCGTGTCGGTCAGCGCCACGTCGTTCTTGCCGTCGATGCCGATGGCGTGAATCTGCAACATTTCCGACTTTTTGCGATCGCTGCGATATACGACCCACTTGCCGTCTGGTGAAATGAACGGACCGCCATCATAGCCCGGCTCATTGGTTAATTGCCGCAGGCCCGTGCCATCGGCGTTCATCACGTAGAGATCGGGATCGCCGTCGCGATCGCTGCAAAATGCGATCAATTTGCCGTCGGGCGAATAAGCCCCCTCGGCGTCATAGCCCTTGGCGTCGGTCAATTGACGCAAGATCTTGCCGTTCAGGTCGGCCTCGAAAATGTCGGTATAGGGGTCAAAATCCCATTGGTACCGGCGCCGCTTGCCGGTTTTGGCGTCGTCGGCCTGCTGCTTCCGCTCGTGTTCCTCGGTTTGCGAAAGCTGGGGATCGAGATGGCTGGAGGCGTAGATTAGCCGCTTGCCATCGGGCGAGAAGTAGCTGCACGTCGTGCGCCCCGACCGGTACTGATCCGCTGGTGCTCGCCGCCGGCCAGAGGTTGCTTGTAGATCTGATAGAACGGATAGCCCTGGGGAACCGCCTGATAAATAATGGTCTTTCCATCCGGCGAGAAATAGCCTTCGCCGGCTTTGACAAAGCCCGAGGTGACCTGTCGGATATTGCTGAGATACTTTCCTTCGATCGAATCGTCGGCCTGGCTGCTTGACGCTGCCGCGCAGGCGATCGCCAACAGACTGGCGCAAATCGTTATATTTTGGTTGCTCATCGTGTTTCCTAAAACCCGTTGCTAGACTTGCACACGGACCGCCACGGCGGCCCGGCACTGGCGCCAGGAAGACCAGGAGTCTCGCCGCGGCAGGGTGGTGGCACGTGGAATTTTCCCCATTATATCAGCCGCCCCATCGCCGGGTGAGGGCCGTGCGCGGGCCACGAACGCGTTACGAACGAACAACTCCGCGGCATTGCGATCGAATCTGCCATGAAAATCTATACAAAGACCGGTGATCTAGGCGACACGGGCCTGTTCGGAGGACCGCGCGTCCGCAAGGACGCGCCGCGCATCGAAGCCTACGGGACAGTCGACGAGCTCAACAGCGTGCTGGGACTTGCCCGAGCGGCTGGGCTCGAAGACGATCTGGACTCGCTGGTCGGTCAGATCCAGAACGAGCTGTTCGATTTGGGAGCCCAATTGGCCACGCCCGACCCGGCGGCCCATCAAACGGCACTGGTCGGCCCGCGCGAAATTGTCGCTCTCGAACAAGCCATCGACCGGCTGGAACAGGGGCTCGAGCCGCTCAAGGAGTTCATCCTTCCGGGCGGCACTCCGGCGGCCGCCCAACTGCACTTTGCCCGGACCGTATGTCGCCGGGCCGAGCGGCGGTTGGTGACGCTGGTGCACCAGTCCACGGAACCGATCGCCGGTGATATCTTGATTTACCTGAACCGTCTCAGCGACTTGCTGTTCGTGATGGCCCGCAGGGTGAATCAAGCCGCTGGCCGGCCTGACGTACCCTGGAAAAAACGGTCTTGAAACGGCGCCGACACGATCGAACCGGACGCCGGTAGGCATCGGCGAACGGCCCGATCCCTCTTGAACGGCGGCAGTTCGACTGGCATGCTGGGTGAACGTGAGCCAGGGCTGGAGGACAGAACCTGCTGGGATTCCCAGAAGCTGGCCTGATCGAAGCGGTGGCTGGACGGTATATTTTCACGTGAGCCGTCCGATGGATCACCCGGCGGACGATCGAGAATTGGATGTTCAATCGTGCCGTTTTTTCGGGACGGCCTGAGACGGATCGACGGACGAGGCTCTACCAGGACTTCGAGAACCACTCCATGAAAAAAGTCGAAGCAATCATCCGCATCTACAAGCTCGAAGAGGTCAAGAACGGACTGGCGGCGCAGGGAGTTCAAGGCATGACGATTACGGACGTGAAGGGATTTGGCCGCCAGAAAGGGCATACCGAGATGTATCGGGGCACCGAATACAAGGTCGAGTTCGTGCCCAAGATCAAGCTCGAGATTGCCGTGCCGGACGACAGCCTGCAGGCCGTGGTCGATACGATTCTGCGCACCGCCCAAACCGGTCAGATTGGCGATGGCAAGATATTCGTCTCCGAGCTGCGAAACACGGTTCGCATTCGGACCGGTGAAACGGGCGAGCAAGCAATTTGAATCCGCGTGCCAAATGCTATGACTCCGCGAATCTCCGCAGCGCGAACGTGAACCAGGTCGCTCAGCCGGATTTTCGCGTCCCACCACGCCCGAGCGACGAGCCGCAATCGAGTTCCACGCCGGCGCACTTACCTTTCCCGCACGCCCGCCATGTCGACTAATCCCGTCTTTCGCGAATCGCTGTTGGCCGTGCGCGAGCGTCTTCTGACCGGACGCCAGGAGATTCGCGCCCAACACGAGGCCGGGTCGCCGGGCATCCAAGTCTCCACGCATCTTACCGAGTTGCTGGACACGGTTGTTTTGGACCTGTATGAAGCGGCGCTGGCCGACCTGTGGCCGGAGGGTTCGGAAGAGTTTCGCTCGCAAATCGCCCTGGTGGCGCACGGCGGATACGGTCGCCGCGACGTGGCGCCGTTTTCCGACGTCGATCTCATGATCTTGCATGCGCCGGGCGCGGAGGCGCACGTTTTTCCGCTGGCCAGCCGCGTCTTGCGCGATTTGTCTGACGCACGCCTGGAAGTGGGGCAAAGCGTCCGCACGCCCGACCAGGCACTGGCCCTGGCCGCGCATGACGTGAGCGCGTGTACTTCGCTCATGGAATCGCGATTTCTGGCTGGGAGCGAAAAGCTGTTCAAGGCGTTCACCGATAAGTTCCGCCACCGGACACAAGGCCGTTATCGTTCGCTGTTCGAAGCGATCGAAACCGCGCGGCGCAAGGAACGAGTGCAGTTCGGTGAGACGGTCTATCTGTTGGAGCCGAATATCAAGCGTTCCCGCGGCGGTCTGCGAGACTTGCAGCTGCTGCGCTGGCTCGGATTCTCCAAACACGGCACCACTGATCCCGAGTCCTTGCAGCTTCTGGGCGCCATCAGCAAGGACGACCAGCGCGAGGTGCGGGATGCGACCGAGTTTCTGTTACGGCTGCGCAACGAGTTGCACTTCCATGCCGGAAAATCGAATGACGTGCTCGACCGCTCGGAGCAAGTTCGGCTCGCGCCGTTGTACGGCCATCAGGGCACCGAGGGCATTCTGCCGGTGGAACAGTTCATGGGGCGTTATTTCCGGCATACGTGCGCGGTGCGCAGCGTGGTCGGAAATTTCGTGGCCAACTGGCGGCCGAGAAGCGTTTGGCTCGACGTTTGGGGCACGATTTTCAGCCACCAGGTCGAGGGCGATTATCGGGTCACTCCCCGGCAAATCGCGGCCACGCCCCGCGGTTTGGCCAAGCTGAAGACCGATCTGAGCGAAGTACTCCGCCTGTGCGAACTGGCCAATTTACACGACATACGGATTGCCCCGACCACTTGGGAAGCGGTGCGTGCCGCCGCGCCCAATCTGAAAGGGGAAATCGACGCCAGAACCTCCAAGCAATTCCTGTCGCTCATCTCGCAGCCGGGTCGCCTGGGCGAGTTGCTGCGGCGGCTTCACGAGTTGGGAGTGCTCGAGAAGATCATTCCCTCGTTCGCACACGCGCGGTGCTTGCTGCAGTTCAACGAATATCACAAGTTCACGGTCGACGAGCATTGCATCCTGGCGGTACAGCGTGCCACCGAGTTCATCTCCGATCCGGGCGTATTGGGCCGTGTCTACAAGGGCATCAGGCACAAACGAACCTTGCACTTGGCGCTACTGATCCATGACTTGGGCAAAGGCTTCGTCGAGGACCACAGCGAGGTGGGGCTGCGAGTCGCGGAGGATACGGCCCAGCGGCTACGATTGCCCTTGCGCGAGGCCGAAACGCTGAAGTTTCTCGTCCACAAACATCTCGTGATGTCGCACCTTGCCTTCTGGCGAGATACCAGCGACGACCAACTCGTCGTGCGGTTTGCCGTCGATGTCGGTTCGCCCGAGGTGCTCGACATGTTGTTCGTGCTGACGGCTGCCGACTTTGCAGCCGTCGGTCCAGGAGTTTGGAACAGTTGGAAAGCCGAGGTCGTTACGGATCTGTATCAGCGCACGATGCAACACCTGGCGGGCGACGCTCCGGCGGCCAACTCGGCGGAGCGCCTCGAACGCCGCCGGGCGGCGGTGCGAAAATGCTTCGCCGGTCAGCCGGATGCGAAAAACTTCGCCAGGCAAATCGACTCGCTGCCGTACGCTTACGCCTCGAGTTCGCCGCCAGAA
The DNA here is from genome assembly GCA_963791755.1 of uncultured Planctomycetaceae bacterium. Classification (GTDB taxonomy): domain Bacteria; phylum Planctomycetota; class Planctomycetia; order Pirellulales; family PALSA-1355; genus PALSA-1355. The sequence continues at coordinate 1,180,652 of CAWBTK010000007.1, read as the reverse complement.
CAAATCGCCGCCGAATTGCGCGACCTGGCCACGCTGGGCCCTGGCGACGTCCACGCCAGCGGCCGTTATCTTCCCGAGAGTCACACGCTGGAGTTCGTCGTCGGCACGCACGAATCGGTGTCACCCGGCGTGTTCCATAAACTGACGGGCGCCTTGGCCAGCCAGGGAATGCAAATCTTGTCGGCCGAAATCAACACGCTGGCCGACGGCATGGTGCTCGACCGGTTCTATGCGAGCGATCCCGACTTTGCCGAGGAGCCGCCTCCGGACCGGATCGAGCAAGTGACGCGGGCGCTGGCCCAGTCGCTGCAAACGGCACACGGATCGACCCCCTCGTTTCGCCAGGTGTGGCGCAGCGCCGCCAGCCGTGAACTGGCCGCATTCAATCAACTTCCGACGCGCGTGCTGATCGACAACAACAGCTCGCACCGCTTTACGATCATCGACGTCTTCGCTTCCGATCGCATGGGCCTGTTGTTCACGATCGCCCGAACGCTGTTCGAGATGGAACTCTCGGTCTCGGTGGCGAAGATCGGCACGTATCTCGACCAGGTGGTCGATGTCTTCTATGTCACCAGTCGCGACGGCCGAAAAATCACCGACGAACAGCGACTGCAACAGATCATCGCCAGGCTGCTGGAAGCCATTAACGGCATGAACGATGATTGAACGAGGAAATGCACCGAGCGCCTAGGCAAGGTTCCGACGCCTTTCCGATGGCCGCCGGCCGCCAACGTTCGGCAAGCTCAATGGGTCGGCCTGAGCGCGAGCATGGCTTGGCGCCATTGCGTTTGAAAGGCGTCGAGCGGCATGCCAACCAGGGTCTCGAAGCGCTCGACCGCCGGGATGCCCGCGGCCGGACTTAGATAGGCGTCGAACCGCGGTGTGTCGAATACACCCTGGTCGAACGCCAGGTAATAGGCCAGGCCCCACGAGTAATAATACGACCGCGACGCGGACTGGTCGTCGGCGGCGTGCGCGGCCAAGAAGGTTTCGCTGCCCGCGTTGAGCACCTCGGCCAGTTCGAGGGGCCGCGGGCCCTGCAAGTCGCTTTGCAACGCGGCCAGCGCGACCAGGTTGGGCGTGTCGATTCGCAGCGTATCGGCCTCGATCAGCCCGGCTTCGAACGTCTGTGCCAGCCCCTCATTCAGCCAACGAGGCACGTCGTGCGCTTGTCGTGGATAGACCTGGGTTTCCAGATAGGCGTGAAAGGCCTCGTGAGCCAGCCGCCGGAACATCCGGCCGCCGACCTCGTTGAACTTGGCGGCGTTTTTGCGATCGAGCGCCGTGATCTTACGCTGCAAGGCGCGGCGTTGATCGTCCCATTTCTTTTGCTCGGCCAGCACAATCCTCAACCGCTGGGCGGTGGGCACGCCGTTGGCCTTGAGATCATCGCCCAACCGCTTCAGCCGAGCCGGCGATTCGGCCATCTGGGCGTCGAACTGCTCCTTGATCTGGCGATGCTCGCGATTGACCTGGGCCAACTCGGCGGCAAAGCGATTTAAATCGCTGCCGGCCAAGATCAGGTTCTCGTCAGGCAGGTAGACGGCCGGATTCTTGATCGGCAGTCCAAGTTCGCCCAGCGCGGCGCGGTACTGGTCGCTGGCGCCGAAGACGCGAATGTGCACGCGATCTTGCGCCGCCTGGCGAGGCGGCAGAAGTTGACGGTACGCGGTGAAGATCTGGCCCAACCGCACGATCACGCGACGGGTCATCGGCTCGTCGGCCGTGCTTTCCACGGTGAAGTCGCGGCCGCGGTAATTCCATAACAGCACGCCGTTCTTGCGCGTCTCGGTGAGCGTCAGGTCTTCCATGCGGCGACCCTCGATCAGGGCCCGCTGCTTGTATTTCTCCAGCCGGCCGCGGAGGATCTCTTGTTCCTCGGCGCCAGCCGCACCCAGGATTTGATCGCCTTGCGATAAATCGGCCGCACGACCAGGAACATCGGCTTGCCAGGCGGACGGTGCACCTCGACAAATTCGATGACCGCGGGCGATTCCGATGCAACCAGACCGTGGTACGTCTTGCCGTCGACGAGCGTCACGTGCTCCAGCGACCAATCGCCGGCCGCTCGAGCGGGAGAGGAATCGGCAACAGGAGACTCGGCTGGTACCTGGGCTGCTGCGCCGGCAATTGCCCACGACATCAGCCCCAGGACAACGACGGATCGGAGTGGGATCATTTGGTCACGCGAGCGATGCTTCGAATTGGCCCCCTAAGCTCACCATCGCGCGCACTGCCCATCTTGTCAAGCAAAGGCGGACTTGCGCAGTGCGGTGATACCAAAGAAACCGGCCTCCACGAGGGAGGCCGGCCTGGGTCGATTCCTGGAATTGTCACCGAGTTCGCTTACGCGTTCAATTTGACGCCCGGGCTGTCCGCGACGTTGACCCATACGTGGACGTGCGGGGCGCCGCGGTAGTACCAAACGAACGACGGGCCCTCGAGCCGCCAGCAGTCCCAGACCTGGTCGTTGCCGATGTCCCCCTCGCGATAGAAAGCCAGCGAGCACTTGTCCAGTCCGCCCTGCGCGTTCAAGCAGCTCAAGGCTTCGTCGCGGTCGTTGGTGCGATACGGCTCGACCAGCTTCTCCAACACTTCCTGTACGAGACCCTTCTGATCGCTCGACAGGTCGGCCACGGGAATGCCGGGGAACTGCCCGCTGGGTCCCTGGAAGGCGACGGACTGTTCCTTGGGGAGCTTTTCGACGAGCGCTTGTTTGCGCTGTTTTTCGTCGAGCATGGCATAGACCTTGTTGGCGGCCAGCGCCTGGTGCCAGAAGACATTGCCCGGGTGGTTCGGCTTTTCGTTGAAGCCGTTGGCGGCGTGGCCGTAAAAAATCGGCCCGCCAAAGGCCACGTGGTCCTCGCTATTGCCGTCGGCCCGCAGTGTCATGTGCCGGCCGGTCATCACGAACTCGAACTTCTCCCCGGGCTTGCCGAACATGGCGATGCTCTGCTGCTCGCCATAGCCTTGGGCGTCGTCTTCGAGTTGCTTGTAGATCCGTTTGTGCCATTCGGGCTGGATGATGCTCTCGAAAATGTGCTTGATCATCGCCTGCTGGTCTTTGTTGTAGAAATCACTGCCGATCGTGGGCTTGGTGATATTCCAGTTATTCGAGATCCGGGTCCGCAGCAGACCGCGCTTGTCGCCGGCGTCCTCGACATAATCCCAGGCGAAACAAATTTCCTTGCTGCTGCGCGTCGTTAAGCGACTCGTAGAGCAGCTTGGTCACGGTTTCCGGCGTGCTGCCAGGGGCGATCGCGTCGGCCCCGCGGGCGACGAGCGGAGCCGCGCCCACGGCCACTGCGGCCGCGCCGGCCGATCGCAAGAACTCGCGTCGCGAAACATCGGAACTCGATTCACAATCGGAACAAACGCGGATAATCGGCGTCATGGCTTGCCTCCTGGAAGGTTGGACGAAGGCGGATTCAACCGCCGAGTGTCGCGCCAATTAGACACCAAGCCCTGGGCCAATGCAAATCCGCTGGGGCGCGGCATTTGACGACGCTTGCGGCGTCCCTGAAGGCATGTTCGAACTCAGCGAACCTTGCCATTGCGGGGTTGGCAGGCCGGGCAGAAGAACGTGGACCGCTGGGCCTGCACGATCCGCTCGACCTTGGCTCGGCGGCAACTCGGGCACGTTTGGTCGGCTCGATCGTACACCCGATGGTGATTCTGGTAACCGCCTTGCTGGTTGAGCGCGTTGCGGTACGTGCCGTCGGACAAAGTCGATCCTTCGTGTTGGATGGCCGTCTCGAGCACCTCCAAAACGGTCGACTGAATTCGCTGCCACTCACCTTTCCGCAAGCGGTCGCAGCGACGGCGGGGATGAACGCGAGCAAGGTGCAGAATTTCGCTGGCATATAAGTTTCCGACGCCGGCCAGCGCCCGCTGATCGAGCAGGGCCACCTTGATCTCGCGGCGGCTGGCGCCGAGCCGCTTCTGCAGATCGTCTCCCGTCAACGTCAGGGCGTCGGGACCGAGTTTCTCGGCGCCGTAGAGCTCGTCGAACTCGGCCGGCGTGACTAGCCGCACGAGTCCCAAGCCGCGGCGGTCCCAAAAAAGCAGCTCGTCGCAATTCCGCTCCGACAACGCGATCCGCAGCCGCAGGTGCTCGCTGGTGGGGGGAGCAGCCAAGAGCACGAGCCCTGTCATGCGGGGCTCGAAGACGATTCGCGCTTCGCTGTCGAGTCGAACCACGACCCGTTTGCCGGCCCGTTCCACGGCGACGATCCGCCGGCCGACCACACGACGGCGCATGGCCGCCGCGCCGGGCGCGAGCAGGATTGGCCGTTTCGCGCAGCGCGCGGCTCGCAAATCGTCGATGCGGCTGCCCACGATCGGCAAAATCCCGCGCCGCATGGTCTCGACTTCTGGCAGTTCCGGCACGCGAGGCCCTCGGTGGAGAAAAATGGCACAGGCGGGGAATTCTAGTGCGGCTCGACACTGGCGGACAAGCGGCAGTGAAGGATCGCGGCGGCACGCGGCTGGCGTCGCCGGATGTGGCCGGTTAAATTGGCAATCACAAATAAAAAGAAACCGTGCAGCGAGGGCAGGGCCATGTTGTACTTGAATGTCTGGCTGACCGTGAAGGATCCGGCACAGGTCGAAGCGGTACGTGGACTGCTGGTGGAGGCCGCGAAAAACTCGCGGCAGGAACCGGGCTGCAAGCGATTCGAGGTGTATCACTCGACGGCCGACGCTACGCGCTTCCTGCTCAACGAACACTGGGAGTCGCAGGAGGCGGTCGATGCGCATCGCAAGGCATTTGCCTACACGCAAATCTATCAACCGAAAGTGCTGCCGCTGGTGACCCGCGAGGGACACCCTTCGACACTGTTATCCCAGGCCGATTAGCGCGATACGCGCCGTCGCAAGGGGCGCGAGCAAGCGCCAGAATGCCCATCGCCAGTAGCGTCATGCTTGACGGTTTCGGGGACAAACTCGGTGTAGCTGCCCCAGTCCGTGGCCGGTGCGAAAGTCTCTTCGACGGATTCATTGCCGATGCCGGCCAGCGTCAGGATCTCCAAATCGGTGAGCAGCGGGATGTTAGTGCCGTAAGCTTCGTTCATCGCTTGCGGCCACAGGTTAACAACCTCGCCGCGGGCGAGCACATAGCCGCGAACGTCCACAAGAAAAGGCGTGTCAGCGATAGTGCTGAGCTCACTTTCGTCTCCAGTGGGAACCTGCCTGCGGCGGCGAACAATCAAGACGCATGCTCCCTAGGACCCGACACCAAAGTATTCCTTCGCCGATCCCGAATCAAGTTTTTTCACGGAATTCTCTTTGATACAGTACTCCCAGTACCTGGTTTTCTCGTGCACGGACGCACCGCGGCGGGGCCCTTGCCCCGTGCTGCCGACCGGGCGACAATAAGCTGCTTGTCCCTGGGCCAGTTTTATTTCCCTCTCGATTGCCAAGTGCGTCCTGGTTTGCACCTTATGCCGAATTCATCCGCGGTCAGTCAGGTTCCCGACAGCCTGGGGCGATTCGGCGCATTTGGCGGGCGCTACGTGCCCGAAACGCTCACCCGGGCCCTCGATCAGTTGGCCGCCGAATATGCCAAGGCCCGCGTTGACCCGGCGTTTCAGGCCGAACTCAGTGATCTGCTGACCAACTACGTCGGGCGGCCCAGCCCGCTGTACCACGCCCGAAGGTTGAGCGCCGAATGCGGCGGGGCGCAGATCTATCTGAAGCGCGAGGATCTCAACCACACCGGCGCACACAAGATCAATAACACGCTCGGGCAGGTGCTATTGACGATTCGCATGGGCAAGAAGCGGGTGATCGCCGAAACCGGAGCCGGGCAACACGGCGTGGCGACCGCGACGGCCTGCGCCGATTTGGGTTGGAATGCATTGTCTACATGGGAGAAGAGGACATTCGCCGGCAGCAACCCAACGTGTTCAGCATGCGGCTGCTGGGGGCCGAAGTGCGGCCCGTCACCAGCGGCTCGCGCACCTTGCGCGACGCAATCAACGAGGCGATGCGCGATTGGATGAGCTCGGTGGAAACGACGCATTACATCCTGGGCTCGGTGGTCGGGCCGCATCCGTTTCCGCTGATCGTCCGTGATTTTCAGTCGGTCATCGGCAACGAGACGATCGAGCAGTCGCGCCGGCAACTGGGGCGGCTGCCCGAGGTCGTCGTGGCTTGCGTGGGCGGCGGCAGCAACGCGGCCGGCATGTTTTATCCGTTTGTGGAGCAGCCGGGCGTCGAGTTGGTGGGCGTGGAGGCCGGCGGCCGATCGAGCCAGCCCGGCGAGCACGCGTCGCCCTTGTCATACGGCCAGCCGGGCGTATTGCACGGCAGCTACAGCTACGTGATGCAGGATGAGGACGGACAGACCTGCGACGTGCATTCGGTGTCGGCCGGCCTGGACTATCCGGGCGTCGGTCCCGAGCACAGCTATTGGAAGGACAGCGGCCGGGTGACCTACACGAGTTGCCGCGACAACGACGCCCTGTCCGCGTTTCATGCCCTGGCTCGGACCGAGGGAATTCTGCCGGCATTGGAAAGCTCGCACGCCGTGGCCAAGGCCATGGAGCTGGCTAAATCGCGCAAGCCCAGCGAAGTCATCGCGGTTTGCCTGTCGGGCCGGGGCGACAAGGACGCCGCCGAGATCGCACGGCTGACGAGCGAGAAGCATTAGGCAGACCAAGATGTCGCGCATCGATCAACTATTTGCAAAGCTTCGCCAGGAGCGCCGCAAGGCGCTGATGCCGTTCGTCACGGCCGGCGATCCGGACCTTGAGTTCACCTCGGCCGTGTTGGCCGAGTTGGCCCGTCGTGGCAGCAGCCTGTGCGAGCTGGGCATTCCCTACAGCGATCCGATCGCCGACGGGCCTGTGATTCAGGCCTCGTACACGCGGGCATTGGACAAAAAGATCAAGCTGACCGGCATCCTTGAGATGCTCTCCGGGGTCGCGCCGAAGGTCAGCGCACCGATCGTGACGATGGTCAGCTACGCCATCGTGTACCGTCACGGCCTCGCGCAGTACGTGGCCGACTCGCAGCGGGCCGGAGCGGCCGGCGCGATCGTGCCCGATCTGCTCGTGGAAGAGGCCGGCGAACTTTCGAAAATCTGCCGCGACGCCGATTTCAGCCTCGTGCAACTCGTCACCCCCACCACGCCGCGCGATCGAGCGGTGCGCATCGCCGAGAGCTCGACCGGGTTTTTGTACTACGTTTCGGTAACCGGCATCACGGGCGAGCGGACTCAACTGCCGCAAAGCCTGATCGACAACGTGGGCTGGCTGCGCGAGCAAACGCCGCTGCCGATTTGCATCGGCTTTGGCATCAGCACCCCCGAGCACGTCAAGCACCTGGCGCCGGTGGCCGACGGTTTAATCGTCGGCTCGGCCGTGGTGCGTCGCATCGCGGAGGCGGCGACCAAGCCGCGCGACGCCGTGCTGAAAGACGTGGGCGACTACGTGGCCAGCCTGATCGCGGCATTGGACGCGGAATAGCACCGCCCGACGGCAAAGCTTTCCAGGACCGACGGCAGCCTCTAAATTTAAAGATGCGGGCCAGCGGGACGAGGGGTGGGACAAGTCATGCGCGCCAGGATTCAGCGGAGAAAGCATCTTGCGGTTTGGTGCGCGCTGTTGGGACTACTGGCGGGCTGCGGTTCGCCGCCGCCGGGCGCCACGAAATCGGAAACGGACAAAGCCACACAGAAGCAAAAAGTCAAACCGCCGTTCGACACGTTTCGCGTTTACACCGAGCCCAACGAACGCTCGTTCACCGACAAAAAGCTGAAAGACGCCGGACGAATCATCCAGGCCATCAAGCCGGGGCATTGGGCCAACCTGCTGGTCGAAACCAAGGCCAATCATTTCGATTTCGAGGGTCGCCTGACCACGACGCCCTTGGACACCCAGCAACAACCGGCGCCGCTCGAGCGGAGTCGCTATTCGGCGGTCATGTCGCGCCCCGCCGCGCTGGCCAAGGGCCAGCCCAAGACGCTGGAGTCGATCGTTTACCCTCCGCGTTCGGCGCACATGAGCACGATCATCTCCAATCGGCTCGACGATCGGCGGCGCGGCGAGCAGTCGCCCGCCTTTCCGGAAGTGCTCTCGCACATGCCCGACTACCAGTATTTCATGATCGTGCTGTCGAGGGATCCGAATCGGTATCGCGGCTTGAAATCACTCGAGTCCGTACGACCGCTCGGCGAGAACATGCCGATCAATCCGGAGGACGCCGCGTACTACCGCGTGGTCGCGCCGCGTTTGGATTCGCCGCTGGCGCTGCCCACGCAATCGCTTTGCTGGACCAGCACGGCGTTCGTCCTGTGGGACGACGTGCTACCCTCGTCGCTGGCTCCGGAGCAGCAACAGGCGCTGCTCGACTGGCTGCATTGGGGAGGCGGCTTGATTCTCGCCGGTCCGCAAGCGCTCGACGCGCTGCGCGGGTCGTTTCTCGACGATTGCCTGCCGGCCACGGCGGCCGAGACCGTAAGTTTGGATGCCGACACCTTGGCGCCGCTGAACGCCCATTGGTCGCTCTCCGATGCCGAGGGCAGGCGGCACGAGCTATCTCCCCAAACCGCCTGGTCGGGCTCCAAGTTGATCCGGCACGCCGAAAGCGAGTTCGTGGAAGGCACGGCCGACCTGGTCGTCGAGCGACGAGTCGGACGGGGGCGCGTCGTCGCGACCGCGTTTCGGCTCAGCGAACCGGAACTTTGGCGCTGGCCGGGTTTCGACAGTTTCTTCAACTCGGGAGTGCTGCGGCGACCTCGGCGCATGTTCGATCCGACGCGCGGCCAATTCGAATTCGCCGACGGCGGCGAGCGGCTCGACCCGGCGCTGGTCACGTCGGTACGTTATTTCACGCGCAACGCGCGCGATCCGGCACGCGCACAGCCCGGACAGAGCGGACTGGTCTTCACTCAAGAGAGCCTCGACGAGGCGTTGCGCGAACAGCGCCGAGTCCGCCGCCGAAGCCGCGCAAAGCGCGATTGCCGAGTCGCCCTCCGCCGAACTCGACGAAACGGACCTGCTGAAAACCCGAGCTGGGGTGGCCGCCTGGAACGATTTCAGTTGGATCTCGCGATCGGCCCGGCAGACGCTGCGCGAGGCGGCTGGCATTGCCGTGCCGAGCCGCGAGTTCGTATTCTGGACACTGGGCGTTTACCTGGCGGTGGTCGTGCCGATCAACTGGCTTCTGTTTCGACTGCTGGGCCGCGTGGAGTGGGCCTGGGCCGCGGTGCCATTGCTGGCCCTGGTAGGCGGCGGAGCGGTCATCTGGCTGACGCAGCTGGATATCGGTTTTGCCCGCTCCGAAACCGAGCTTGCCGTGCTGGAAATACAGAACGGGTATCCGCGGGGCCACGTGACTCGCTATACGGCGCTGTACACCGCGTTGTCGACCGGCTACCGCGTGGCATTCGACGCACCGCCGGCTTTGGCACTGCCGTTTTCGCCGGACGGGGAGCGCCTTCCCCTAGAAACTGGGCTGGTGGCGCGACTCGAGGGGGTTGATCGCCGCGAGCTAACTGACTTTCAAGTCTCGTCCAACTCGACCGGAATGGTGCACAGCGAGCAGTTGGTCGATTTGGGCGGTAGCTTGATCTGGAGCGCGCCTGAGGGCGAATCGCCGAGGCTGGAAAACCAGACGGCGCTACGAATATTGGGCGTGGCGATTCTGCGCCGCCGGCTGGAGGAGGACGGCAACGTCGTGAACGAATCGGCCTGGTTGGGCGACGTGGCGGCCGGGGCGACGGTTGAGGTGACATTTGCCGAACATGGCCCCTACTTGATTGGCTTCGAGCGCGAGCGGTTGCCGCTAACGCGGCGCGAGCAAATCTCCGGCCGTTTGAGCCTGCGGCGGCTGCTGGATTGTGCCGAGGATATCGAGTCTCTCGAACCCGGGGACGTGCGATTGGTCGGCTGGCGCGTGGGAGGGTTGGGGAGCGTGCGAATCGAACCGACCTCGCCCGAGGCGCGGCGGGCGTGCCTGGTGGTGGGCCATTTGCAGTATGCCAAGGGGCCGCCGGCGCGGCCCGACTTGAATTTACGATCAAACGGACCGCTGGACGGCCAACCCGCCGTGGAAATCGATTCCCCGGCGGAGCCGAACTAGAATCGCGAAGTCCGAGATTTGTTTTGCAAACCCGCTAGCGCGGACACGCTGGATAGACCTCCCATGATCGAGCTCGTCGAGTTCACCAAAAAATACGGCGAGTTCACGGCCGTCGATAACCTGAACCTCAAAATCGAGGCCGGCGAACTGTTCGGGTTCATCGGACCCAACGGCGCCGGCAAGAGCACGACCATCCGCTTCCTGGCCACGCTGCTCAAGGCCACGCACGGCGAGGGAACGGTCAACGGTTATAGCGTCGGCAAGGATCCGTTGGCCGTGCGGCGCAGCGTGGGCTACATGCCCGACACTTTTGGCGTGTACGACGGGATGAAAGTCTGGGAGTTTCTCGACTTTTTCGCGGTGGCCTACCAGATTCCGCGCGCCCGGCGGCGGCAAGTGATCGGCGACGTGCTTGATCTGTTGGACCTCTCGCATAAGCGCGAAGATTTCGTCAACAGTCTCTCGCGTGGCATGAAACAGCGGCTGTGCCTGGCCAAGACACTGGTTCACGATCCGCCGGTGTTGATCCTCGACGAACCTTCGAGCGGCCTGGATCCGCGGGCACGGCTGGAGGTGAAGGCCCTGCTCAAGGAACTGCGGCGAATGGGCAAGACGATTCTGATATCGAGCCACATCCTCACCGAGCTGGCCGACTGCTGCACGTCGATTGGCATCATCGAGCGCGGGCAACTGCTGATGCACGGGCCGATCGACGAGGTTTATCGCAAGATCCGCGGCAACCGGGTCGTGGAAATCAAGTTCGTCGACTCGATCGACGTGGGGCTGTCGATCATTCGCGGCTTTCCTCAAACGCGCGACGTGCAAATCGAGGACCACCAGGTGACGGTCGAAATGGCGGCCGACGACGAGCACGTCGCGGCCTTGCTGGAGAAGCTCACGCACTCGACCGCGAAAATCCGCTCGTTCCACGAGAAGGATCCCACGCTTGAAGACGTGTTCATGCTGGTCACCAAGGGATTGGTGATTTAAAGCGTGGCGCTCGGGCTGGATTCCTCCTCTCCCCTTGTGGGAGAGGATGGCGAGAGGCGCCGACGCGAAGCGTCGGTCCACGAGCCAGGTGAGGGGGAGAGTGGCGGATGCGGTGATTGATGTCGCGGTCCGAAAAAGCGACCCAACGACCCCCTCACCCTAACCCTCTCCCGCGAGGGGAGAGGGGACAAGAAGTCAATTAAACACGAACAGGCGCCCCTCGCCGCCCGAGTCGCGGCGCTCCCATTCCTTGCGGGCTTCGTTCAACCCGTAGGCGCACAGCTCGAACTCCTCGCTCAGCCGTTCCAGCAGGTCGCTATCCACTTCTTTGTCGCTGGGGATCGTGCTGGCGATGTAGTAGGCCCGCTTGCCCTGCGTGCAATAGTCGACAAACCGGTCGTGGGCGATTCCCGATCGCGTGTGGGCCGCGCCCAACGCCTCGGGATAAACGCCGGTCCAGAACAGCGTGAAGTCGCCGATGTGGCGGTGGACCTCGCGGCGGGCGTCGCCCGTGCGGGCTTCGGCCTCGACCATCATGTGCGCGATCTCGCCCAGGCGATGACCCGACAGATTTCGGAGCGAGTACAGGGAGTCGGAGCGAATGAACCGTGCCAGCAGGTCGGCGATGTAGTCGACCAGGGGCGGGTCGGCGATGCCCAGCCGCGACTCGAACGTGTACTCGGCGACGCCTGCGAAGAAATCTCGCAGCGGAAATTCGGGACGATCAGCAGTCATCAGGGCTAGCCTCCTCGATTCCGAACAGGCTCGGCATTCGCTCGCCAGGCATGTCGAGCCCCTATTCGCATTTAAGTCGGCATGTTCCCAGGGGTCAAGTTCAACAAAATTGCCGCCACGGGGATCGGAGCCGCCGGTTTAGTATTTTTCAAGGGATTTTTGGGTCGCCGTCGAACCCGCCGCGAGGGCCGGTCAAGCCAACGGGACAGACCGCGCGGGACACGGCCTTGCATGGGGACTGGCGTGACACCGCAGGGAACGATGTCAAAGCCCCCGGTGAGTCGGTATACTTGGTCGCGACGCCCAGCGGCTATGCCGGCGCGCCGGGTTTGCTTCCACTGACAAAACGTGGAGACGCCGCAACCGTGTTTTCGCTCGACGATCGGACCTACACCCTGTGCGATCGGATCTCGCGTCGCGAATTGATGCGGATCGGCGGGCTCAACATGCTCGGCCTTTCGCTACCAGCCCTGTTGCAAGCCCGGGCCCAGGGGCGAACCGCCGGCGCGGACCCGACGTTTGGCCGGGCGAAGAACATCATTTACCTTTGGCTGCAAGGCGGACCGCCGCAGCACGAGACGTTCGACCCCAAGCCGCTGGCGCCGTTGGAAATTCGCGGGCCCTTTAAGCCCATCTCGACCAACGTGCCCGGCATCCAATTCAGCGAGTTATTGCCGCGCGTGGCCCGCATCGCCGACAAGCTGGCCGTGGTCCGGTCCATGTCGACCGACGACAACACGCACGACACGAGCGGCTATTGGGTGTTGACCGGCGAGAAGTACCCCTCGGGTAGCGCGCGGGAAATCAAGCCCAGCGACTGGCCCTACTTCGGTTCGGTCGTGAAGATGCTCAAGCCCAGCGAGCGGGTGCCCGCGCTGTCGAGCGTGTGGATTCCGGATACCATGCGGCTCAACGACAACGTGCGACCGGCCGGGCAGACGGCTGGTTTTCTGGGCGCGCAGTGGGATCCCGACCGGTTCATCGGCGATCCTTCGGCCGACGACTACCAGGTCGACGGGCTGGGAATGCCCAGCGATATTTCGCCGCTACGGCTGCAAAGCCGGCTGTCGCTGTTCGAGCAGGTCGGCCGTCACTTGGACGAAGCCGAACGCGCAAGCGCGCTGCGCAATTACGATGATATTCGCCAGGCGGCCTTTGGCCTGTTAACGTCGGGCCAAGCGCGCGAGGCGTTCGAGGTCCGCCGCGAACCGGACAAAGTCCGAGAGCGCTACGGCAAGAACCGTTGGGGGCAGTGCGTGCTGTTGGCCCGGCGGCTGATCGAGGCCGGCGTGAGACTGGTACACGTGGGCTGGCCGCGCGATCCGGGAGACACGGCCGTCGACAACCCGCTGTGGGACACGCACGCGCAGAACGCCGATCGGTTGCAGGATGTGCTTTGCCCGATGTTCGACGTCGGCTTTTCGGCCTTGATCGAAGACCTGGACCAGCGTGGGCTGCTGGACGAGACCCTGGTGGTGGCCATCGCCGAGTTCGGCCGCACCCCCAAGATCAACACCTGGGGCGGCCGCGACCACTGGGGGCACGTGTTCAGCTTCGCCATGGCCGGAGCGGGGATCAGCGGCGGACAGGTTTACGGCTCCAGCGAAAAGACCGGCGGCTTTCCGCTGTCGAATCGCGTGCAGCCCCAGGAACTGACGGCGACGATCTTCCACCTGCTGGGCATCGGCCACGACGCCACGTTTCGCGATCGCACGGGGCGCCCGCTGCCGGTCAGCAAAGGCGAACCGCTGTGGAAACTCATCGGCAGCGCTCCGGCCACGACCGAGCGCGTGGCCGCCGGCGGAGATATCGCGCGGGTGCCGCCCTATGACGAGCGGCAGGTTCGCGACACCGATTTCGAGAGCGGCACGCCGCTGGCGCCGCACGGCACGACTGAAACGCCCAAGGTCTGGCAAGCCTCGCCGATCGGGCCAGATGGAAAGCCCGGCGAGCTGGGCGCCGCAGTGGTCGACGACCCGGCCAATTCGCGCGGCGGAAGGCATCATGTCGCCCTGGGGCTGCTGCCGGCGGGTGTTGGCGAAAGAACGCACATCGCCGATTCGACCATTGAAGCGGCAGCGAAGCCGCAAGCAGCCCGCGCGATGCTGTCGCAGGAGGTGCGCAACCCGCGCCGGAAAGTTCACATTCACGGTGCACGCCGCGGGCGGGGGCAGCTCGGCCGAATTCTATCGCGAAACGTTCCTGAAAAACTTTGTCTGCCGGCTGGTGATTTTCGGTTTCCTGGACCTCAAGAAGGACCATCGCCAGCAGCGCGTGTTTGCGTCGGTCGAATTTCAGCCCCCCTGGTGCGAACCGGGACGGCCGCGCTACGAGCCGTTTCAGGTTTCGGCGACGCTGCGCAGCCAGGACGCCGGGGCCATGGAGACCAGCCGTGGAATCGGCGTGGCGGTGATCGTCGAGCCAATCGCGGCGGACACGGTGGGTTCTCTCTCCATCGCCGCGCAGGACGGTTTCATCCGCATCGACGACGTGGAATTCTCATTCAACCCGCGTCCGCGCGACGACCGTGTGACGGTTTAGTGCGTGGCGTCCAAAGCAGGGGCGCACTCCGAATACCGGCGCGGAAACCGAATCGACGCCAATTCGCCATCGGGCTGCAGCTCACGGAGTGAGCTTGCTACTTACGCGAAAAACTCACGTCGTCGAGATAGAGTTCGACGTGGTGGCCGCCCGATTGCAAGTTGAAGATGCCGAAGCGGTCGAATCGTGCGCCGCCGGCGCGATGTCCGGGAGCCAGATCGAGCGAGCGGGTGACTCCGTCGAGCTGTAGCTCGATTTGTCCGCGTCCATCGGCCGCATCGGGCCGATAATGCAAGCGCCACTGGTGGGGCCGGCCATCGGGGCGGACGACCGGCCAACCGGCGCTGCCGTCGGCCGTCTGCCCAACGTGCGCGGCGTTATAGTAGGCGGGCCGAAAATAGTGTCCCACGCGACTGGGGCCTTCCAGCAGAACGCCCAGCACGTTGGATTGTCGCCGCGCGTGCTCGGGCGTTTCATTGGCCTGCTTGCTCGCGGAATCGAACCAGCCGATGTAGGCGCCGCTGTCGCTGCCGGCTTTCGCCAGCACCAATTTGCCGCTGGCCACGAGTTCATCGTCGAGCGTGAGCGGCTCGCTCCGGGCGCCATAATAGGCGGGCCGCTCGTCGCGAAACACGATACCGCCAATCTCGCCCATCCCGCTGCCGCAATGCCGGGTGGGGCTGAACCCAAAGTCGTGATATGGGCGGATCACGCGCTCGGCGAACTGGACCGAGTTGCCGATGCCTTCCCAGCGGGGATCGGCATCGAATGCGTACGGCTTGCCGTCGACCTCCAGGTCGTCGAGATACAGTTCGAGCTCGTCGCCTGGCGTCTGCACGTTCCAGATGCCGAAGCGGTTGAAGGTGGCGCCGTCGGCCCGGTGGCCCGGGAGCAGGTCCGCTTGATACTTCCGATCGTCGATGCGAAAAGTAATTTGCCCGCGACCGTCGGCCGCCAGCGGATCGTAGTCGAGCCGCCAGCGATGGGTCATCGCGCCGGTCTCAAAGGGCCGGGTCGGAGTCGTTTGGTATTGCTCGCCCTCGAACGCTCCGCCGCCACCGGTTTTCCAGTTGCGGGTGCCGTATTCGTAGAACAGCCAATACTTGCCGCCGTTGCCGTCGACGCGGAAAGCCAGCGAGTTGGGAGTTCGCCAGCCCTGGGATGTTTCATGAAACCAGCCGATCATGACGCCGCTGCCCCCCTCGGCCGTGGGCACGGCCAGGCGGCCCGATGCCGACAGCGGCACGTCGAGCGAGCGCCTCGGGAATCGCCATCGCATACGATGCCGGCACGATCGATCGTTCGACGCGACCGCCGATTTCTCCCGCGCCAGCGCCGCCGGCGTGCCGCGTGGTGCGATAGCCGAAATCCTGCCGCGTTATCGGCAAGGGATCGGGTAGCAGGCGATTGCGGAAGCCATCCCAGTGGGGATCCGCGTCGAACGACGACAATTCGACGCGCGGCGGCTCGGCATAGACCGCGGAGTGGGCACAGAGCAATGCGATGAAAGCGGAAGTGCCGATTCGAATCATGGTTCGAGCCTCTCCGAAAGGTCATTGAGCGGATATACGCCGCCGGGTCATTTGCCGTACCGAGCACGCAGCCGGTCGTAGTCCTGGGGCGTGTCGAGGTCTTCGAGGATCGCGTCGGCCTTGGCCTCGACGTAGGCCACCTCGTGCCGAGACATGAGGGCGTTGATTCCCTCGTCGGGGCCCAACTCGGTCACTTCGGATCGCAACGCCCAAGGGAACAATACCGGATGGCCGCGACGACCGCCCGAGCGCGGCGCCCAGATTCGCGGGGTCGCGGCTGGACTGGCGGCCAGGCTCGATTCGTACGCCGCGATTAACTGGTCGATCGTGGCGGTCGACAGCGTGGGCATGTCGGCCGGCGCGAGCAGCCAGGCGTCGGTCGCGGATGGCCCGAAGTGCGAAATGTAGTCGAGGGCCAACTGCACCGAGACCTTCATCTCCTCCGGAGCGGTCTCGGGCTGCACGACATGAACGCCCGCGGCGACGCCCAGTTTGACGATCTCGGCATCCTGCGGATGCACCACCAGCACCACACGATCCACACGGCTGGCCGTCCAAGTCGCCAGCACATGCTCGAGCACGGTCGACTCGCCCCAGGGCAACAGCAGCTTGGGCTGCCCCATGCGCAGGCTGCGGCCCGCGGCCGGAATGATGGCGAATGTCTGCATGGCTCTCGAACTACGAGTTGCCGGCGGCCAGGGCCGTTCGCTCGCGCGTGTGGTGGCCGGCGATGCCCAGATTGCGATGCGCGACCAGCTCGGCGGCGATGCTGACGGCGATTTCCGTCACGGTTTGCGATCCGATGTCGAGGCCCACGGGAGCATAGACGCGATCCAGGGCCTCGGCCGCGATGCCCTCGTTAAGCAGGTCGTCAAAGATCAGCTTGATCTTGCGCTTGCTGCCGATCATGCCCACGTAGCGGGCCCCACGATTGACGAGGTGAAACAGGGCCTCTTCGTCGTGGTTGTGACCACGCGTGACGATCAGGCAATAGGTATTGGGCGTGATTTCGAGGGCCGGCAACACTTCGGCCATGGATCCGGCGATCCGCCGCTCGGCGCGGGAACGCGCGATTCGGCGACGTATTCCTGCCGATCATCGACGGCCCAAACATCGAAATCCAAATCGGCCGCCAGTTGCCCCACGGCCTGGCCGACGTGTCCGCCGCCGACGATCACCAGGCGGCAGCGCGGCAACAGCGGCAGATAGGCCACGCCGTGCTGGCGCTCGGCCGCGGGCGGTTTTCAAGCGGCTGCAAGCCATCGAGCACGATTTGCGGCGCGCGGTCGCCGTCGACGGGTCCACGGATGTGAGCAATCAGGCCGCCCGCGGCGTCAAACAGATAACTGGCCCCGGCCGGCAGTCCGCTGGCTTCGGCATCGAAGACGATCGCCTCGGTCAGGCCCGCCCCTTGGCCGCTGATGGAGTGGATGCGGGCGTAGTAATCGCGGGCGGCGGCATTTGCCAGCGGATCGATCAAGACTTGCATGCGTCCGCCGCAGATCAGCCCGTCGTCCCAGCCGTAGTCGTCGTCGAGTTGAAAGCGGACGATTTGCGCGTTGCCCTGGCCCAAGACGGCTAGGGTCTGGCGTTTGACCTCGGCTTCGACGCAGCCGCCTCCGAGAGTGCCGGCTTGCGAGCCATCGTCGAAGACGAGCATGGCGGCGCCGGCTTTTTGCGGCGTGGACCCGCGCGTCTCCACGAGCCGGCAGCAGGCCACCCGGCGGCCGCGCCCGATGGCCGCCAGCAGTTGATCGACGAGGTCGTGCATGGTTGGATGGGTGTCGCTCGAGGAAAGCGCGGTGCGAACCGAACCGGTTCAGTATATGTCAAGGGAGGGCGGGGCGGCACTCCCCCGGGGGCGATTCGATCTCACGAGATTTCCCGCACAAACCCGTTTTTCGAAAGGAGTCAGAAACTCGCCATGGAAATTGCTACGCGAACAGAACAACCGGGCGACCTGGAAGCGATTCGCACGATCAATCGCCGGGCATTTGGTCAGGATGATGAGTCGCGCCTGGTCGACGTGCTGCGGAGCCAGGGATACTTGCGGTTGTCGCTGGTGGCCGAGGTGGCGGGCCAAACCGTCGGGCATGTGTTGTTCAGCGCACTGCCGATTGAGACCAATCGCGGGCGGGTGGATAGCCTGGCGCTCGCGCCGGTGGCCGTGCTGCCCGAGTTTCAAAACCGGGGCGTCGGCTCGCAGCTCATTCGCGAGGGTCTCGACCAGTGCCGCCGGCAGGGACACTGGATCGTGATTGTGCTGGGGCATCCGGCCTACTACGAGCGATTTGGTTTTTCGGCCGAGTTGGCCCGGCCGCTCGAGTCTCCATACGCGGGCGACTCCTTCATGGCGCTGGAGTTGGTCGCCGGGCGCTAAACGAAGTGAAAGGCAGAGTCGAGTACCCGTCGCCGTTTGGCGGTTTTTAGGCATGTCGAACCGTGAGAACGATGGGGGTTGTCTGGGTGGTCCTCAGTATGGGCGGCTTTGGCTTGCCATGCTCCATGGGTTAGAATACATCGTAAGCTCGGTGCATCTCGGGCTTAGCAGCCGCCCCACTCCGGCCATGCACTTTCGGGGAACACCATGATCACGCCGTCTAACCTTCGTGGAGTCATTCACGGTAAGACGATCGAACTGAGCAAGGACCCCGGATTGCAAGAGGGGCAAGAAGTCGAAATCACATTGCGACCCATGACGAAGGCTGAATCTCGAGGGGCTGGAATGCGCCGCTGCGCCGGCGCGTTGGCCGACCTGTGGAAACCGGAGGACGACGCCATCCTTGAGCAAATCGAGGAAAGCCGCAAAAGGTCCACCGGTCGCGATTTGCAGTCATGAGCTTTCTGCTCGATACAAACATCTGTTCGGCCCACCTCAAACGCCCCAGCGGGTTGATCCATCGTTTCGTGCAGCACGGGGAAGCCTGCACATCTCGTCGATCGTGCTGGGCGAGCTCTATACTTGGGCGTACCGCCGTGACGATCCGAAGGTACTGCTCTCGTTGATCGAGAATGATTTGCTTGCCGAGTTGACGGTGTTGGATTTCGACAAGGCATGCGCCCTACGATTTGGCGAATTGCAGAGCGAACTTCTCCGAACAGGAAACGCCGTCAATCCTGCGGATCTCATGATCGCTGCCGTGGCGCTGGCACACGATTTAACGCTCGTGACTCACAACACGAAGCACTTCACGGCAATTCCGGCCCTTCGTATGGCGGATTGGCTCCAAGCGTAGCGGCCGACCGTTCGAATCGTTCCTTCTCAACCCCTCGGGCACACGGTAGGATTGAGTGCCCGGGAATACCGCCATTTTCAGCCTGTGTATGACCAAGACCGAATCCTCACCGTCGCGATTGCAGCCCCAGGGCGTGCCCGACAACCTGGTCAGCGTGCAGCCGGGCGGTGGCATTTGTTACCAGGTCGAATTGGCCTGGGGGCGGTTGCGGCGCTGGTATTTGCGCACCTTTCGCGCGGACTACGTGCGGAGGATGGCCGAACTGCGCCGCGGCTCGACGGCCGGCGCTCCGCACGAGATTCTGGATCCGCGCGATCTGAAGTTCTGCCGCAATCGTTGCGAGTGCGATTGGGAAGCAGCCGACGACCGGTTTCGCTGGCGCGATCGGCTGCCGTTTGCCCGCTGGGGACTGGCCGAGTTGCAACTGATGGGCTATCCGCTGGCGGCGCTCGTGGCAATTGGGGCCTGGTTCCATTGGGCCTGGGCGATCGTGCCGGCCGTGCTGCTAGTGTTCGTGTTGTACTTTTTTCGCGACCCGCCGCGGCGGATTCCGACCGAGCCGGACCTGCTCGTCTCGCCGGCCGATGGCACGGTGTCGGACGTCACGCACCTGGCACACGATGAATTCATCGGCGGGCCGGCCGTGCGAATCGGCATTTTCCTGTCGATCTTCAACGTGCATATCAATCGGGCTCCGGCCGAGGCGCGGGTGATCGGCCTGCGGTACCATCCCGGCGCGTTCATGAACGCGCTGAACCCGGAGAGCTCGATCCGGAACGAAAACCTGTGGATCGCATTGGAGGAAGACACCCAGCCGCACCGGCGGATCGTGGTGCGGCAGATCGCGGGGCTGTTGGCCCGGCGGATCGTGTGCAATCTGCGTCCGGGCGAGCACGTGGCGCGGGGGCAGCAATTCGGCATGATCAAGCTGGGCTCGCGCACCGAACTGATCGTGGCCGACGAGCCGGCTTTGCGGGTGCTGGTGCAACCCCGACAAAAAGTCAAAGGCGGCAGCAGCGTGCTGGCGCGCTACGAAGAGGACGCGGGCCTCGGCGAGGCAAGGGAGCGACTGGCATGAACAAGATTCGCACGGTCGCGGTGTTTCCCACCGTGTTCACGTTGGCCAATTTGATTTGCGGGTTCTTTGCCATTGTCGTGGCCGCGCGGGTCGAGCGGCCGACTTCGCTGGAGCCACCGCAGGCCGTGGACATCATTTTCAAGAATCCGACGCGGGTGATGAAGCAGCTTGACCCGACCAACGACACGCACAACATCATGCTGAGCGGCTGGCTGATTTTTCTGGCCATGATCTTCGACGCGCTCGACGGCCATGTCGCGCGACTGGCCCGATCGACCAGCGACTTCGGCGCGCAGTTGGACAGTTTGTGCGACGTGGTGTCGTTTGGAGTCGCGCCGGGGTTTTTGTTAGTGAAAATGTGTCCATCGATAACGTTTTCGCACGACAAAATATGGCTGATCGCCGCGGCGTTTGCCGCTTGCGCCGCGCTGCGACTGGCGCGTTTCAATGTCGAGTCGAGCGAGGACGACGACCACATGCACTTTAGCGGCCTGCCCTCGCCGGCCGCCGCCGCTTCGATCGCGGGTTTCGCCATTCTGTTTTATGAGCTGCGCCGAGAAGGACATACGCTGCTCTATGCCGAGGAAATCGACAAGTGGGTGCAGACCGGCCTGCCGTTTTTCGCATTGCTGGTGGCGCTGTTGATGGTGTCGCGCATTCCCTATCCGCACGTGGTCAACCAGGTGTTGCGCGGACAGCGCAGCTTTGCCCACATCGTGGCGCTGGTCTTCGCGTTCGTGGCGATCATGTCGATTCGCGGCTATTCGGTGCCGATTATCGGCTGCGTCTTCGTGTTGGCGGCCCCACTGCGATACGCCGTTCAACGCGTGTTCTATCGCCGCGGCACCGAAGACCCCATTTTTTGAACCTTCCAGGAGCGGCCATGTTCACCGGACTGGTTCAAAGCCTGGGCCGCGTTCACGAGATTCTCGATCGGCCCCCCGGCAAACGGCTGGTAATCGAGGCGGAGACGATCCGCCGCGAGGCGGCGGTGGGCGACAGCATCGCGATTAATGGCTGCTGCCTGACTGTCGTCGAGCACGTGCCCGCGGGCCTGGCGTTCGACGCGGGACCCGAGACGCTTGAGCGGACCAACCTGGGCGAATTGACCGTCGGCAGCCTGGTTAATTTGGAATTGTCGCTGCGGGTCGGCGATCGCCTGGGCGGACACTTTGTCAGCGGGCACATTGAGGGCGCCGGCGCGCTTGTCCAGCGCGTCGACGATCGCGAATGGTCGACGCTATGGTTCAGCTTTCCACGGCCGTTGGGCCGATACATGGTTCCCAAAGGGTCGATCGCGGTGGACGGCGTGAGCCTGACGTTGGTCGACGTCGAAGCCGAGCGGTTTAGCGTGGCCCTGATCCCTCACACGCTCGAGGCCACCACGCTGGGCCGACTGAAGGTCGGCGATTCGGTGAATCTGGAAACGGATTTGCTGGCCAAGTACGCACAGAAACAACTGGCCGATTTGCCCTGACACGCTTCGTTCGAGTTCCAGAATCGCATCGCATCCGCCCGTTCGACACGTTGAAACTTATGTCCGCGCCCGTCGCCAATCAAACGATCTCGTACCTGGCCAAGCGATTCTCCGAGGCCGGTATACGGCTCAACGCGCGGCACGGTCAGAATTTTCTGATCGACATGAACCTGCAGCGCCTGATCGTCGAACGCGCCGCGCCTGGGGCCCGACGACGTCGTGCTGGAGGTAGGGACCGGCACGGGCGCGCTTTCGGCCCTGATGGCGCCGCTGGCCGCCGCGGTGGTCACGGTCGAAATCGATCCGCAGCTCTACCAACTGGCCAGCGAGGAATTATTCGGTTTCGATAACGTGGTGATGCTCGCGCACGATGCGCTGCGCAACAAAAGCCATCTGGACGACCGCGTGATCGAAGCCGTGCAACAGCAACTGGCCGCGGCGCCGGGTCGACGGCTCAAGCTGGTCGCCAATTTGCCCTATAGCGTGGCCACGCCGGTGATCGCCAACTTGCTGGGTTCGACGATCGTGCCCGCGACGATGACGATTACCATTCAAAAGGAACTGGCCGATCGGATTGCCGCGCCCGAGGGGTCGAAGGATTACGGGGCGCTGAGCATTTGGGTGCAGAGCCAATGCCGGGTCGAACTGGTGCGGCTATTGGGACCGACCGTTTTCTGGCCGCGACCCAAGGTGACGTCGGCCATCTTGCAGATTGAACTCGATCCGACGTTGCGCGGCCAGATCGACGATTTGCCGTTCTTTCACGAGTTTGCTCGCTCGCTGTTCTTTCACCGCCGTAAGTTCCTGCGAAGCGTGCTTTTGAGCGCCTGGAAAAACCGCCTGGACAAGCCAACCGTCGATCGGATCCTGGCCGAATGCGAACTCAGCGGGGAACTGCGCGCCGAACAATTGAGCGTGGAGACGATCTTGCGACTCAGCCGGGCCGTTCAGGCGGCCATCGGTCGGCAGGTTTGAAATCGCCAATTCCAGGGGCGTGAGTTGTTCAAATTGCCCGAGCCTTCGACTATGATGGCCCCGGCACACTGGCTTCTCTCTAGACTGCGAGACCGCATGAAATTCGTCGAAATTACCGGCGCGACGCTGCTGAAGCTGACCGATTCGGATGAAATTCCTCAATTGCGGGCGGCGGGCGTCCAGGACGAAAGCAAGATCCGCATCAATCCGCAGGGTGATATCGAGCTCCAACAGCGAGGCTCGTGGGTCGTCATCGGCGGACTTTTGGGCGACTATGCGGGCCGGATCCGCAAGTTGACCGGACTGGATTGGAACTGAGCGATTCGCCTGTTGCTCTGGCCGTCGACGATCCCACCCGGCCCGACGCGCCGGCGACCCCGAAGTTTTCGGGCGGTGTTAAATTTCAGGGCCTGAAAATCTCCCAAGTTGCGTTTAACGATCCGCAAATATGGGGCGATTGGGTCAAATGCAAAGACCCGCATCGTGGGGGGCAGATTTGAAGCCCATTGGCAATCGTGGTACTTTGTGGCGATTGTGTAAATGCGCCTGTGAGATACTGGTATGAGTTTAGCGGTCAGGTATGGGGCCCGGCTTGCGGCCCCTCGGGCAGCAGGTATCCAACCGTAGCGCAAGAAGTTGCGTGCAGGCCAAGTGGATATCCTGCCAGACCGTTGCGCGAGCCGATGGTATTTGATGAGTCGGCATTGCGCCGGTTCGCCGCGTTAGCCTTGTTGTCTTATTGAGAGCGAAGACAGCCGTGCATCTTGATCATTTGCCTGGGTCCTTCTTTGGACCATCGAATCTTGTCGCCTTGTTGCGGCATCGGGCCTCGCATCAGGCCAACGACCGGGCGTTTACCTACCTGGTTGACGGCGAGGATGAGGAGCTGCGGCTCAGCTATCAGGAGCTCGACCGCCAGGCCCGGGCCGTGGCCGCACGCTTGCAGGCAATGAATCTCGAGGGCGAACGGGCCCTGCTGCTGTATCCAGCGGGTTTGGATTTTATCGTGGCGTTTTTCGGCTGCTTGTATGCGGGCGTGGTGGCCGTGCCGGCGTATCCCCCGCGGCGCAATCGCTCGCTCTCGCGGATCCAGGCGATTGCCGACGACGCGCAGGCCAAGATCGCGCTCACGACCTACCCGGTTTGGGAGCGAGTGCAGACGGTGCTCGACCAGACGCCGGACCTCGAGAAGATCGCCTGGCTGTGCACCGATCAATTGCCCCCGGGCACCGAGAACGAATGGCAGCAGCCGGACGTACACGGCGACACGCTGGCGTTTTTGCAATATACGTCCGGCTCGACCGGCACGCCCAAGGGCGTGATCCTGACGCACGCGAACCTGATGCACAACTCGGCATCGATCGCCTATGCCTTCGAACACACGCGCAGCGGCAGCGGCGTTTTCTGGCTGCCCAGCTACCACGACATGGGGCTGATCGGCGGCATTTTGCAGCCCATGTACATTGGCCAGGCCAACGTGTTGCTCTCGCCGATGTCGTTTCTGCAGAAGCCCTATCGTTGGCTGAAAGCCATCTCGAAGTATCGCTGTACGATCAGCGGCGGGCCCAACTTTGCCTATGACTTGTGCGTCCGCAAGATCACGCCCGAGCAGCGAGACACGCTCGATTTGAGCCGCTGGTGCCTGGCCTTTAACGGCGCCGAGCCGGTGCGGGCCGAAACGATCGATCAGTTCACGCGCATGTTCGAGCCGGTCGGCTTTCGCCGCGAGGCGTTTTATCCGTGCTACGGCATGGCCGAGGCCACGTTGATCGTATCGGGCGGGTTCCGCGCGGCTTTGCCCGTGGTGCGCACGTTCGAGGCCGAGGCATTGGAAAACAACCAGGTGGTCGACGCCCTGGCCGACGAGGAGGGGGTTCGCGAGCTGGTGGGCAGCGGCGGCAACCTGCTCGACCAGAGGATCGTGATCGCCCATCCCGAGCTGATGACGCTGGTACCGGGCGATCAGGTGGGCGAGATCTGGGTTTCGGGCCCGAGCGTGGCCCAGGGCTACTGGAACCGGCCCGAGGAAACCCAGCGGACGTTTCACGCGTATCTCAAGGACACAGGCGAGGGCCCATTCTTGCGAACCGGCGACCTGGGCTTCATGCAAGACGGCGAGGTGTTCATCACCGGCCGGCTGAAAGACTTGATCATTGTCCGCGGCTTGAACCATTATCCGCAGGACATCGAGTTGACCGTGGGCAAGGCGCATCCGCGCCTGCGGCCGGGCAATGGCGCGGCGGTGACCGTCGACATCGGCGGGACCGAGCGGCTGATCATCGTGCAAGAGGTCGAACGCCGCAAGCAACGCGAACTGGATGACGTGTTCGAAGCGATCCGACGCGACGTGGCCACGGAACACGAGTTGCCAGTCGAGGCCATCGCGCTGATCAAGGCCGGCAGCATTCCCAAAACATCCAGCGGCAAGATCCAGCGACATGCCTGCCGGCAGGGATTTCTGGACGGCACGCTGGAAATCCTCGGCGAGTGGCGTGCCTGGGATGCCCAGGACGGCTCGAATGCCGCTGGCAGCGGGACAACCGCCACGAGCGGACCCGCGACCACTGAGGCGCTCCGCACCGCCGGCACGTCGCCGGCCGGGGCTGCGTCGAATTCGGCCGCTCGACCGTTGCACGTTACCGCCAGCACGGCCGAGGTCGTGATGGAACACGTCAAGCGGGTTGCCAAGGAACGGGCCATCGGCTTGTCGCTGGACAGCTCGATCGTGGAGCTGGGCCTGGACTCGCTCGAGCGGATGGAAATTATCGCCTCGCTCGAGGAAACCTACGGCGGCCGGTTTCCCGAGGAAATTCTGCACCATATCGAGACTTGCCGCGAGGTGGCTGCGGCCGTCGAGACGCACCTGGGCAAGGCCCCGAGCGAGCGTCCGACGGCGATCGTCCGCGAAATCCCGCCGGAGAGCTACCGCTTCGAATGCTTTCCCGAGCTCTTGCGACTGCGGCAGACAATGCAAGAGATCGACAAAGCGGGACTGATGAACCCTTATTTCAAGGTGCACGAGGACGTGATCCGCGACACTACGCATATTGGCGGGCGCGAGCTGGTCAGTTACTCGAGCTACAACTATATCGGCATGTCCGGCGATCCCCGGGTGGCGGCGGCCGCGAAACGGGCCGTCGACCTCTTTGGCACCAGCGTCTCGGCCAGCCGCCTGGTGTCCGGCGAGAAGACAATTCACGCCGAGCTGGAACAAGCCATCGCCGAACTGTTGGGGGCTGAAGCCGCCATTGCGATGGTTAGCGGCCACGGCACGAATGAAACCACCTTGGGCCACCTGTTTGGCCCCGGCGACTTGATTTTGCACGACGCACTGGCGCACAACAGCATCGTGCAAGGCGCGACGCTATCGGGAGCGCGGCGACGGGCCTTTCCGCACAACGATTGGCAAGCGCTGGATAGCCTGCTGGACGAGTTGCGTCCGGCCTACCGCCGGGTGGTGATCGCGATCGAAGGCGTCTATAGCATGGATGGCGACATCGCCGACGTGCCGCGGTTTGTCGAAGTGAAAAAACGCCACAAGGCGATGCTGTATATCGACGAGGCCCATTCGATCGGCGTGTTCGGCGCGCACGGGCGCGGCGTCGGCGAGCATTTTGGAATTCCCTCCAAGGACGTTGACGTTTGGATGGGAACCATTAGCAAGGCGCTGGGCAGCTGCGGCGGCTATATCGCGGGCTCCAAGCCCCTGATCGAATATCTCAAGTACACCGCGCCGGGGTTTGTGTTCTCCGGCGGCATTTCGCCGGCCAACGCGGGAGCGGCACTGGGCGCCATTGAATTGCTCGAAGCCGAACCCGATCGATTGACGCGCGTGCACCAGCGGGCATCGCTGTTTTTGAGCCTGGCTCGCCAGCGCGGCTTGAACACGGGCGTGAGCAAGGGAACGCCGGTGATACCGGTGATCATCGGCAATTCGATGGACGCCCTGCGGTTGTCGCAGGCTTTGTTCGGCCGTGGCATCAACGTGCAGCCGATTCTGCACCCGGCCGTGGAAGAGCAGGCCACGCGGTTGCGGTTCTTCATCACGTCGGACCACACCGAAGCACAGATTCGCATGACCGTTGACGCCGTGGCCGAGGAGCTTGAAAAAATCGATCCTCGGTACCTCGTGCGGTCGGCGCCAGGCAACGGCCACTCGGTGTCGAGCGTTTCGGCCGCTCCGGTGCGATAGCGCAGCCATTTGACATTCTCCGCCTGTCCCGCTGTGCCTATCTCGCCGCGGCCTGTCCCTGGCGGGGGCATTCCAGAAGGAGAAGGCAGCAGGTGCGTTCAGACGTAGCCGTTCTGGCGGAACCAGCGCCAGGCATCGGCGGCCGACTCCAACAGGGGGCGGGGGAGATAGCCCAATTCTTGTTCGGCCCGCGCTGGTGAAGTTGCGCTTTTGAGCCGCGATCGCCGTGGCGGCCGAATTGACATCGGGCTCGCGGCCGGTGAGCGTCGTCAGCATGTCGCCCACTCGGCCGGCAGCGATTCGCAGAATCGGCCCCGCGGGAAACATCGGCGGCGTGGCGCCGGTGGCCTGGGCAAAAATTCGCCAGGCCTGAAAGTAACTGAGCGAGGGCCCAGCCAGGATATATCGCCGGCCCGGGGAGCCATGATCGACCGCGGCGAGAATGCCGGCGGCGACGTCGCGTACGTCGCAGTAGCAGTTTGCCGCCCAGCGGCGCGAACAGTCCCCAGCCCCTGGCCACTTGCAGCAGCATGCGACCCGAAGAAGGCTTCCAATCGTAAGGACCGATCATATAGCCGGGATTGACGATTCGGGCATCGAGTCCGCCGGCCACGAGATCCAGGATTACTTGCTCGCCTTCGCGCTTGGTAAGCACGTAGGGGCAGGGGACCCCGCCGACTAGCGGCGTTTCCTCATCGTTGGCGCGACCGCGCTGGCACGTGCCCAAGGCGTCCAGGCTTGAAACGTGCACGAATTTCGCATTGGCGGCCCGGGCCGCCTCGGCGAGATGCCGGGTTCCCTCGACGTTGATCGAACGGGCCTGTTCCAACCCCCGCCAACCGATGTGCACGTAGCCAGCCGCGTGAATGACGCAGGAAACTCCTTCAACCGCGCGGCCGACTGCGTCGCGATCGCGCATATCGCCGCGCGCCATTTCGACTTGCAAGCCCGCGAACGGGCGCGCGTCGGAGTTTTCCCTCGCCAACACACGAACCGGCATGCCCCGATCGAGCAGACTTCGCACGACGTTATTGCCTAGCAGGCCCGTGGCGCCAGTTACCAGCGTAACCATACCGATGTCTGTTCCCTATCCTGTCGAGTTCGTCGCGTGCCACATCCGCTCGATGCCAGCGTCCGCTGCAGGATGAGGATGCTCTGCGGATTTGCGCAACTCACGAGAACTGCCGCCAAAAGCCTCATAACCCGACCGATTCCTCGCCCGTCACGCCAGTGCGCTTCGAAAAGCGAATGCAATCAAGATGCCAGAGCTAGGCGAGAACGGCAATCCTAACTAGAATCACACGCAGCAGCCTGTTGTCAGCCACCCGTTCTCCCGCTGTGAGGTCCCAGCATGCTAACCGAGCAAGAAGTTTCGCGAATCTGGGGCAAGTTGTTCAAGGGTGAAATCACCGGGGAAAGTCTTGTCAAGGCGGAGAACTTGCTGGACGAATTGCGACCTGAGAGCCCGTTGCGTCACCGTTTGAGCAACGAGTTGGAAGAGCTCCGCGAACAGAGCCTGCAAGGCAAGGCCTAGCTGGGGCCCGCTTGGCAGCGCTTAGTTGAGTGCCTGCAAGGCAAAGCCGGGTTCGGCCCAACGGCATTTTCAGGTGCACCGGCCAAGGCCGTTGGTCGGGCTGCTTTCAGCCGATGGCGCTCGACGCCGTCGGCCACCAGGGACAATGCTTCGCCTTGCCATAGGATTGTCTCGGCAAACGGCGTGTCTCCGCGTCCTCGGCCGGTGCCTGCTCCTTACCGATTGATTTCCACGCCGAAGTTAATACCGTTGGAAAAGAACGTCTGGTGGATGCCGGTCGGTAGAATGCTGATCAGGTTGGGACCGCTGTAATCGATGCGATTGCTGGCCCGCGTGATGTTACCCATGACCAGGCCGGTATAGCCAACCTTCAAGGCCACGTTGCTCGTGACGTTGCACGAGGTCTGCAAGCGCAACTCACCGACTGGCGAGAACGTGGTCGCATAGCTGTGGGTGTTGGTTCCGAAGCCATGAAACAAAGCGATGTTGCTACCGGTGAACACGCCGCCAGAGTTGAAGTCGATCGTCGAGAAGTTCGGGTTCTGCAACAGATTGGTGCCCAGCGTCGTCTTCTGATGCACGTTTTGGAAATTGGCGGCGGCCATGAACCGAGCCTCGATCGACGTCGTCCAGCGGCCGAGCTGATTGGACCAGCGTCCGCCGATCTGGGGACCGACCATGTTGTTCTGCGTGCGGATCGACCATTGACTGTCTGCTAATGGATTGGTCAAGTCGATAAACGAATTGGTGGTTACCTGGCCCGTAAAGATATCGGTCGAAACCGAGTTCACCGAGTTGGTGCCGTAAAGCTTGAAGGCGTCGTCGAGTTGTAGGAATCGAGCACCGTAGAGCAATTCGAAGTAGCCGCCATTATGCAGGCGCGGAGCCCGATACAAGCGCATGAGTTCGACGCCGTTGAGCCGGGTGACGTTCTTCATATCCAATTGGGCATAGATCACCGGCCACTGAATGCGGTCGCCCAAGTCCGTGGGGGCCGGCGTGTCCGGGTGTCCATCCGGTGGGGGAACGAAATTGCCCGGTGGAGGCGGATTCGGCGTTCCGAGGTCCAACCCAAAGCGTCCATAGATGTTGTTACCGTTCCTGTCAGCGTCGATGATGCCGCCCGTGACGGGGTCGACAAAGGGGACAAATCCGCTCAACAGGTTGTTCGGATCGTCAAACTGCACCAGAGCGTTCTCAACCACCGCGTGTTGTCCTTGCGAAACGCGATCCAGCACGCTGACCAACCAGCCGTAGTTATCGGTGTCGACGAAGCCCAACTCCCAACGATTGCCCCACGCGCCAGCAGCGGTAAGAAAGCTGTTGTCGGCGCCGTTCTCGGTTAGTCCGGAGATGGAAGAGGCGAACGAGGCCGTCGGACTACCGACTTGGGAATAGCCTGGCTTGGCGAACGACCAGTAAAGCCGCTCGTAGCTGGCGAAAAATCCGACTCTCGAACGAGGGCCGTTACCGTAGCTGCTGGTTTCCGCCGGTGCGAACCAGTCCCAACTCGGCTCAAAGCCCACCGGGTGGAATGGAAAGAACGGCTTGTGCGTCTGCGGCGCCGACTCGGCAAACGGGGCGCTGCCGTTCTCATAAGTCGGGTTGGGAGTCTGGTAGTTGAGATTCGAGTTGGACGGCACCTGGGCGCTAGCCAGGGGGCCCACCACGATCGACACTCCCAACGCCAACAGCCACATTGCCGTGCGTTTGATCAACATGTTTCGCATCCACCTTGGCTCGGCACTGAATAAGTCCTGCGCGGTCTCTCCACCACGGAAAGGGGCGCGCATTGGGTGTGACGGTAATATCGGCCTTGCCTGTGACGTGAATTAAGTAAGAACGGCAAGCTCTGCCGAAAAAGCCGATTATTCGCCCGGCGCTTGGGCGATCCAGGAAAAATGGGATAGGGCCGTGTCGCTGAACGGGCCGCGGCCGCGCGTTGCGGTGGTCGTCGAGTGCCCTGACTTCATCGCTAGCGTCGCTGGGTTGCCGCTAGAAAAGCGTCCCAAGGCTGGCAGATGCTCCACAACATCCCGGCTGATCGCCCTGGTTTGTCCAGTTCTCCAGGGACGCGTATACTTGGGTGCAAGTGTCCTCTCCGTCCATCATTATCAAGGCCGGCCGCCGGAAACTGCCTCCCATGAAACGACCCGCACAAGCTAGCACCGTGTTCTCATTGTCGCTGCTGGCCCTGGTCATCGCGGCGCCGCTGGGCGCCGAAGACCGGGTGCCGCTTGCAACACGGACCAAGTACGTCCGTCTCGAACGGGACAAGCTGGATCGCCCGGTGGCCCTGCAGACGGCCGTCGTGCAATTTGCCGCGGACGACGACTCGGGCGTGACGGTCGACCTGGTCGGGGCCGTGCACGTCGGCGATAAGGACTATTACGAAGCCCTCAACAAACGATTCGAGACGTACGACGTCGTGCTCTATGAGTTAGTCGCGCCCGAGGGTACCCGCATTCCCAAGGGGGCCAAGCCGGGGGGGCACCCGGTGGCCATGCTGCAAAATGGCATGAAGGACATGTTGGACCTCGAACACCAGTTGGAACACGTCGACTACACGAAGAAGAATATGGTGCACGCCGACATGTCGCCCGACGATTTTTCAAAGTCGATGACCGATCGAGGCGAAAGCTTCTTTACGATGATGGCCCGGATGATGGGGCAAGCCATGGCCCAGCAAACGGTGCAAAAGAACAAGACCAGCGACTTTAGCCTGCTAGGAGCCTTGTTCGATCGCGATCGAGCCGGCTCGCTGAAGCGGATGATGGCCGAGCAATTCGAAAGCATGGAAGGGGCGATGGATGCTTTGGAAGGCCCGCACGGCTCGACGATTGTCGGAGAGCGCAATAAAGTGGCGCTCAAGCGGCTGGCCGAGCAGATTGCCGCCGGCAAGAAGAAGATCGCGATTTTTTACGGCGCCGGCCACATGAACGATCTGGAGAAGCGGCTGGTCGCGGATTTCCATCTCCATCGCGGAACCACCGACTGGCTGACGGCCTGGAAGCTCGGAAAGGCGGAGCCGGGGAAGCCGGCCACTCGCAAACAAAGCGCCAGCACCGGCGCTAGCGTCTTTGCTTCTTATGCGCGATGACCCGTTGGGGGCAGATCTCCCGAGGTCGGGCCGGTCGATCCGCAAGACTTGGGCCATCCGTTCGGGTTGCTTTACACTTCCGCACCCATTCTCCATACTGGGGAACCGAAAGGGTCGGAGGGAACTTCCCAAGCGTTGGAACGGCTTGGGGGCACGAGTGCGGGAGCAAGGAATGGCGGCTCTGTCCATCAATGAAATGACGACCTTTCGTTGGTCGTTCGAAGAAGATGTTAGACGATATCAAGCGGCGGGAATTACGGCGATCGGCGTCTGGCGGCAGAAACTCGCCGACTATGGTGAAGAAAAAGGGGTGGCACTGCTGGCCGCCAGCGGTCTGCGCGTCTCGAATCTGCTCTGGGCCGGCGGCTTCACCGGCAGCGACGGTCACTCGTATGGCGAAAGCCTGACGGACGCCGCCGAAGCGATGCACCTGGCCGCCGCGCTCAAGGCCGGTTGCCTGGTTGTGTACAGCGGGGCCCGTAACGGACACACGCAAAACCACGCCCGACGGCTTTTCGCCAGCGCGCTGATCGAGTTGCTCCCGCTGGCCGAAGAGTTGCGTATTCATTTGGCGATCGAGCCGATGCATGCCGGCTGCGCCGACGAATGGACTTTTTTGACAACGCTCGACGAGGCTGTGTCGCTGATCGAGGACCTGAAAAGCCCGTACCTCAAGTTGGCTTTCGACACCTACCATCTGGGGCACGACCCTCGAGTGATCAGTCAGATCGGCGCCATCGCCCGCCATGTGGGCATCGTGCACCTGGGCGACAGCGCCTGTCCGCCCGAACACGAGCAGAGCCGCCGCTGCCTGGGCGAGGGCATGCTGCCGCTCCCGTGTATCGTCAAGGCGCTGCGCCGAGCGGGCTATGACGGCTATTACGACGTCGAGCTGATCGGCGAGGAGATCGAAAGCCACGACTATCAGTCGTTGCTCGAGTGCTCGAAGCGGGCATATCAACAGCTATTGATGGCCTGATTGGGACTTCGCCGGAACGACTTGCCGGCAAGTAACTTGCTTTTTTAAGCGGGACGACTTGATCGGACTGGCAACAAAAAAAGAGGGCCGCCCCCGACGGAGCCGCGCCCTCTTGCGTCGATCATTCGAAGGATCGGCGATTCAACGTATTGGCCAGGTCGGCTGTTGACTCAACCCGCGGGCTATCGTCGGCGCCGCCGCGCGACGAGCAGCCCCAGCATTCCGAGCGACAAGAGCACCATGCTCCCCGGCTCGGGCACGGAGATCGACTCCAGCGCGTCGATATTCTCGTCGGGCACATTGAAGGTGGTCATGATGTCCAGCGCCGTGTTCCAGGTATAGCCGCCCTGGACCAGGAACTGCGTCGGCGTGGCCGGCCCGTCGTAGAGAAAAATCTCGCCGCCGTCAAAGTCTGGCAATAGCGGATCGAACTGGCTCAAGGCGAGCGGCCGGATGCTGAAATTGACCTGCGATCCCTGCGTCATGATTGCATCGACGTCCATAAGCTCGACCAGTTGCGACCACAACCCGCCGCCTACGCCAATGCCGCCAAACTGCAAGTCCATTGCCGCGGCAAGGTCCGAAGTGAACGTGTGCGGATTGCTCACATTACCGGCCGGGTTGTAATCCCAGATCGCGACCTTTTGCGCCAGCGGCGGGAAAGTTCACGAACGGATCGCCGTCGAGCGAATAGCGGTTCGAGTCGTCAACGTTGTCACTCCCCCAAATTTCCAGCGCGTCGGTGTCCACCGGCGGATTCATCGCGTCGATGTCGGTTGCCGTCGCCCAAACGCCGGAGCCGGCCACGGAATTCGGCAGGCCGGTGGGAAGCACGTAGTGGATCCGAGGGTCGTTCGTCACGGAAAACAAGAGTGACGACTGATTGGCACGCAACGAACCGAACAAGGCATCGAATTCGGCCGAAACACCGTCGACGCCGATGTCCTGGGGCAACAAAGCCCGGCTGCCGGTGTAGTCAAACGAGTTGCGGACGCCGCCGCTGCCGTCCCAGGCAACGTCTCGCTCCGGGTCGAGCACTCCGGCCGCATCGCGGTCGCGAACATCGGAGAAGTCCTTGCCCGGCACCTGTTGCGCCGTTGGCAAGCCATTGCCGGGCGCCGGGAAAACCGGGTTGGCAATCGGCACCCAGGGATTGGCACGCGCGGTCGTCGCCCATAGGCACGACGCCAGCCCCAAAACGAGTGGCAACCGAGTCGTCCGACCGAGTATCGCGTGAAGTCTATTCATTAGCGTCATGAATCTTGCCCCCTTCATGAAAGTCAACGGATGTTTTTCATTCGTGCGGCATCCCGATACGATCCAGAACCGCAAGCGTACGTACCCCCATCTGTGCCGATTAGCGGGACCTCTCGCCCGTAGGTCGCCAAGGAGCGACCGGAATGCTTGTTTCGCTGTTGCTCAGGCTTCCCAACAGGCTGACGTGAAGAACACGTTCAGACCGCGACGCTATGGCGCGAGCCATGCCAAGGGGAATCGGAGCGAGCCGGAAGATTAGCGCTGACGAATGTCACCACACGGTGACGCGGCGCTGTCGGCTTTGAATACGCTCACTAGCGTGCTCCAGATTTGCGTAACTCTCAAGTCGAGATCACTAGCTGGCTGGTTGCCGGGAGGAGGTTTTTCAACGACGAAAGAAGAATGTACAGCGACGTGATGCGAAAATCAAGTATTTTTTTGGAAAACTTTTCGCCCCGCAGCTCGCCTCCAGTACGAAAAGCCCCAAAGGACGCGGAAGCAGATCCCCGTTTCGCGCCGCAAGGCGCGGTCTTGTGTCGCGGGGCGCGACGGACGAGCCGTGGCACGCTCAATGAGCCGCAAGTCGGCGGTGAAGAATATCGATGTGATGTTTGGCGTGGCCGGCAATGGCGTAGGCGAACGCGCGGGCCGTGGCCGGTTGATCCCGTACTACGCCGCGTCGCAGCCAGGCCTCGGGCTCAAGATGCTTGAACATCGCCAAATGCGAACGGCGGACGTTGGCAAACTCGTCCACGAGCTCGATGAACGGGCAGCGGTCGAAATTCGACATTCGCATGTACTGGTTCTCGTCGAACGAAGCCAGCGGCGTGGCGTCGCCGCGGGCAATCCGCAGCGCGCGGTACCCGAAGATGCGTTCGCAGTCGGTCACATGCCCCACGACTTGCTTGACGCTCCAGGTGTACGGCGCATGATGCACGAGCGACTGCTCGTCGGACAGGCCAGCGACCAGCGCCAGCAAATCCGCCAATTGCGTGGCGAGGAACGCCTGGATGTCGCCCGCGGGAACCCGTTCGATGTACTTGCCGAAATCGGCGGCATACTCCGAGGGGTCGGGGCGTGTCGTGGCGGGATGTGCCATGAGAGCGATTACCGTTGGGCGATTGCAATTTGAGCGGAATTCAATTCTCGCACCGGCGGCATGCCAACTCCGCGTAACTTTAAAATACTCGATTCAAGCCGTTGAGCGCCGCGACGCGGTAGGCCTCCGCCATGGTCGGATAGTTGAACGTCGTGTTGGTGAAGTACTGCAGCGTGTTATTTGGCGCCGGCTGCAGCATGATCGCCTGGCCGATGTGGATAATTTCAGCCGAGCTCTGGCCGAAACAATGGATGCCCAGCAGCGCCAAAGTCTCGCGATGAAACAGCAATTTGAGCATGCCAACCGTTTGGCCCGTGATCTGGGCGCGGGCCAGGTGCTTGAACATCGCCTTGCCGACTTCATAGGGCACTTTTTCATCGGTCAGTTGCCGCTCTGTCTTGCCAATCGAGGATATTTCGGGGCTGGTGTAAATGCCGGTCGGTATGTCTTGCACGAGGCGGTGGTTTGAGTCGCCGCAACAATGGCCGGCCGCGAAACGGCCCTGGTCGTAGGATGTGCTGGCCAGCGAGGGATATCCGACCACGTCGCCCACGGCGTAGATGTGAGGTTGCACGGTTTGATAGTGCTCATTGACGTCGATCTGTCCGCGGTGATTCGGCACGACGCCGATCGCATCCAACCCCAGATCCTCGGTATTGCCGCTACGGCCGTTGGCCCACAGCAGCACGTCTGTTCGGATCTTCTTGCCGCTTTGCAAATGCAGGATGACTCCGCAGTCGGTGGCCTCGACCCGTTCGTATTCCTCCTTGTGCAAGATGCGCACGCCATTTTCAGAGAGATGGTAGCTCAGGGCATCGATGATCTCGTCATCGAGGAACGCCAGGAGCTTGTCACGAGTGTTGACCAATTGCACGCGGACTTGCATGTTGCGCATCATCGAAGCGTATTCGCAGCCGACCACTCCGGCGCCGTAGACGGCGATGCTGCTGGGCGTGCGATCGAGCGTGAGCAGCGTGTCGCTGTCGAAAATGCGGGGATGCGAAAAGTCGACATCCTTGGGACGAAACGGCCGCGAACCGGTGGCGATCACGAATGTATCGGCCGTGATTCGTTTGGTGACGGCGCCGGGGCTGTCGACTTCAATCGTGTGCGGGTCGACGAATTTCGCGGTGCCGGAAATCAGCGCCACGTCGTTGCGATCGTAGAATCCCTCGCGCAAGTCGACCTGTTTGGCGATCACGGCGTTGGCCGTGGCGAGCAGTTCGGGGAACGAGAATTTGGCCTGCAAATCCATTCGCTTGTAGATTGGGCTCTGGTTGCACAAGCTCATGTGATAGACGGCCTGTCGCAACGCCTTGCTGGGAATCGTGGCCCAGTGGGTGCAGCCGCCGCCCACCTGCGAGTATTTTTCGACGGCCGCGACGC
Source organism: uncultured Planctomycetaceae bacterium (assembly GCA_963791755.1). Taxonomy (GTDB): domain Bacteria; phylum Planctomycetota; class Planctomycetia; order Pirellulales; family PALSA-1355; genus PALSA-1355. The sequence continues at coordinate 1,144,452 of CAWBTK010000007.1, read as the reverse complement.
GCTTGCCCGCCTTCGAGGCCCGCATCGCGGCCCCCTCGCCGCCCGGACCGGTGCCGATCACCACGAAATCAAATTTCAACGTATCGACCATAACGAGCGGGTCTCCTTGGAAGGCAAACGGCGGGCGCCAGCGATTCGGCCGGTTGCACGCCAACGGGCGCCCCCGGCAAATCCTACGTCGCGATGGCGAATTATTTCTCGGGCTTGCTGCCGGGTATTAACTCCAAGCACACTAGTCGATCGGCCCCTCGCACATACAACAAGCCATGCGAGAGGATCGGCGCCGCCCAGGCCGGATACTTCAATAGTCGAGTCGGCCGGAAGCCAAAGGGATTGGCTCCGGCCGTTCGCTCGGTGAGCACGACTTCCGCCACGAGGTCGTATTTGTTCGGGTTGGCGCGCAGCAGCCGCAGCATGCCATCTTCGCTCAGACAGACAAAATGTCCGTCGACGTACAACAGCGACGAGCGAGTCAGGTCGGGTTGACTCCAGGCCACGCGCCCGGTGGCCAGTTCGATGCAGCGTAGCTCGGCATTCTCCGTGTGCCTGCCGGTCGAGCCATACAGGTAGCCCTCGTGATGCACTGGCGTGTTCCAATGCGTCTGCATCGCCTTGTCGCGTCGACGCTTCAGATCCGACCAGACCACTTCGGCCTCGCCCGGTTTGACGTGCAATAGAGCGCCGCCGGGGCCGTAGGTTTCCGAGATGAATACGTTTTGCCCCACGACGACCGGGTTGCTCGCATTGACGCTTTCCAAAATGCTTGCCCGCCAGGGAAATTGAAAATCGACCTTACCACTGGCCGGCTCAAAGCCGACCAATCCGCCGCGCGCGAAGACGAAGCACCAGCGGCGGCCGTCGATCGTGGCCAACGTTGGGCTGGCATAGCTGGCCAGTTCGTTCGTGATCTTGTAGCGGACTTTGCCGGTGAGCTTGTCGAATGCCACGATGCCCGAGCCGTTGCCCTCGACCTGATCGAGCCGCCCGACGGGCACGCTCTTGCTCTCGGGCGGGCTGCCGCCGACTTGCACGATCAACAGCGGGCCCTCGATCACCGGGCTGCTGCCGACGCCAAAGAAATTCTGGATGACGCCGAAATCGGCGGCGGTGTCGACTTTCCAAATCAGTTTGCCGTCCGCGGCGCTCAGGCAGTGCAGCATGCCCTCGGCCCCGAACAGATAGACCCGATCGTCGTCCACCAGCGGCGAACAGCGCGGTCCGTTGTCGTAGCCGTAGAGATCCTCGAAGTCGCTGGCATATTCGAACGTCCAAAGTGGCCTGGCCGTGCGGCTGTCGACCGCTCGCAAACGGGCCTTCGCGCCGGTGCGATCGAACTGAAACAGTCGCCCCGATTTGATCGTGGGCATGCCGTAGCCGGTGCCCAGGGGCAACTGCCAAATTAGCTGCGGCCCCGCGTCGGGCCACTTCGTGATAATGCCGCGCTCGTTCGATTTGCTGTCGGCCGTGGGACCGAGAAAGCAGGGCCAGTCGCTGCCGGATCGCGACGTCGCGGGCGCGGCCACTGCGGGGCGGCGTCGCTCGGGCTGGAGCTTCTTCGGCAATTGCCCAAGCGCACCAAGGCATCCCGGCCACCAGCCATAGCAAAACGCGACGCATTTCCACTCTCCCTCGGCGCAAACAATCTGCCCTCGCTCGGGCATGCTCACTATACTGGATCGTGCCGTCCGCCGTCACGCCGTGCAGCCTGTTATTCTGGTGGTTCGATGCTCGAGATCAATTCGCGGATTCGCATTCCGCCAGCGGAATTTCAGTGGACGTACGTTCGCAGTTCGGGCCCGGGGGGCCAGAATGTGAACAAGGTCAACAGCAAGGCCGTGCTGCGGTGGAATGTGGCGCAGAGCCCGTCGCTGCCGGCGGACGTGCGCGAGCGGTTTCTGGCGCGATATCGATCTCGGATCACGGCCGAGGGCGATTTTATCGTGGCCAGCCAGCGCTACCGCGACCAGGGACGCAACGCGGCCGACGTGCTGGAGAAGTTGTCGGCACTGGTGGCCGCGGTGGCCGTGCCGGCGAAGAAGCGGCGTCCCACGAAACCCACCCGCGCCTCGGCTCGCCGCCGCGTGGAAACGAAACAGGCCCATTCGCGGACGAAGAAGATGCGGCGCAGCGTGGATGATGACGGGTGATCGAACTTTCCTCTCCCCTCGCGGGAGAGGAAGGCGAGGGACCGACGCAACGTCGGTCCACGAGCCAGGTGAGGGGGTGAATTGTCGTTCAATCGAGATTCAACGCCAGCCGCGAATGCAAACCCCTCACCCCCGGCCCCTCTCCCGCAAGGGGAGAGGGGAGGATGTGCGGATCACTTGACGAGCGAAAGAAGTCTCTAAATGGTGTCGTGCAGGCGGCGCCAAATCAGCTCGTCGACTGCGTCTTTGTCTTCTCGCAACTCGTGGTTCCAAAATCGGACGACACGATATCCCTGTTCTTCCAGCCAACGCGTGCGCTGCGCATCGTATTCAGTTTGCAACGTGTGCTGACCGCCGTCCAGTTCCAAAACCAACCGCTTATCAAAGCAAACGAAATCCACAATGTACTGTCCAAGCGGTATCTGGCGACGGAATTTGAACTGGCCGAAACGGCGGTTGCGCAATTTAGACCAAAGCAGTCGCTCAGCGTCGGTCAATTTTCTGCGAAGCGAACGAGCGCGTTCGAGTGACTTGGACCTATCAATTTGATTTTCAGCTTTACGCTTTGATGTTGGCATGATCTTCCTCGATCCTCTCCCGTCGCGGGAGAGGAAGGCGAGGGACCGACGCAACGTCGGTCCACGAGCCAGGTGAGGGGGCGAAGTGTCGCTCGATCGAGATTCAACGCCAGCCGCGAATGCAAACCCCTCACCCCCGGCCCCTCTCCCGCAAGGGGAGAGGGAGGTCGGAAACGATCAAGTCCGATACTTCGCCAACAGTGAGTCGGCCAGGTGGACGGTCTCCTCGTCGTCGTTGACCCACAGGTTGTCGAGGTTGTGGTGGATGCGCCGCTCGGCGGTGAGTAGATAATAGCGGCCCGTTTCCAGTTCCAGTTTGCGGGCCGCATCCAACGGGCCCTGTCCCAGCATCTTGTCCAGCCGTCGCAGCACGCAAGCGCTAACATAGAGCTCGTTGGCGCTATCGGCGATGCGGGCCAATTGGAATTGACGATCCAGCACGCTCTCGCGGTAGTGCCGCAGGACCGATTCGACCTCGGAGCCAAACGCACCCACGACCTTGCCGAGGCGCAGCGCGTCGGACTCCAACTCGGAGTGATGCACGTCGACGGCCGGCGAGCTGAAAAAGGCCTCGATCTTGCGACCGGCGAAGCCGCTGAGCTTACCCAAGTTCTTCAGCGGGCTCTTGGCCGCATCCAGCACGCTCTTGAGCTGCAGGCCCACGTCGCGCATTCCGACCAAGGCCGTGAACACGCGCAGCACGTCGTTGGCCCCCTCGCCGATCTGATTGATTCGGCCATCGCGCATCATTCGTTCGTAGGGCTCGTCGCTGAAATAAGCCTTGCCGCCGAAGATTTGAATCGTGTCGTTCAAAATGCGCCACAGCACGTCGGTCGAGAACACCTTGAGCATGGCCGTTTCGAGCATGAAGTCCCCTTCGCCCGAGTCGATCAGCGCCGCCGTTTCGTAGGTGGCCGCTTCCATGGCGTAGGCCCCGGCCTGCATATAGGCCAGCTTGTCCTTGACCAATTCGAAATTCGCCAGCGGCTGTCCGAACTGCACGCGGCGCAAAGCATGCCTGGTCGCCTGCTCAACGCAAAACTTGGCGGCCCCGGTGCAACTGGCGCCGAAGGTGGTGCGGCCGAAGTCGAGCACCGTGAGCGCCACGCGCAGGCCCTTGCCCAACTCGCCGAGAATATTCTCGCGTGGCACGAACATGTCCTTGAAGGCCAGCCGCGACGTCGCCGTGCCGCGCACTCCGCACTTGGGCATTCGCTTTTCGACGACTTCGAAACCCGGCATGTCCGGCGTCACGAGAAAGGCCGTGATCTTGGTTTCCTTGCTGCCGGGCACCGGAGTGCGGGCCATGACGGTCAGGCCCTGGGCGATACCGCCGTTGGTGATCCAGCGCTTTTGGCCGTTGAGGATATAGCCCTTTCCATCGGGCGAGGGCATGGCCAGGGTCTGCACGTTGGCCGCGTCGCTGCCAGCCTCGGGCTCGGTCAGGGCGAACGCGCTGATCCACTCGCCGGTAGCCATCTTGGGGAGCGATGCGGCTTGCTGCTCGGGCGTGCCGAATAGCACAAGCGCCCTGGGACCAATCGAGTGATGCGCGTTGACGAACAGAGCCGTGCTGCCGCAGTGGCCGCCGATGACTTCGATCATTCGGCAATACGCAGTCTGACTGAAGCCGCCGCCGCCAAACTGCTGGGGCACGCAAGCGCCGAGCACGCCGATCTTGCCCAGGCCGTCGACGACGCTTTGCGGAATCTCGGCGTTGCGATCGATGGCGGCCGCGTCGACGTGCTCGCGGCAAAACTGGCGAAGTTCCTCGACCATCTTGTCGCGCGCGGGTCGCGGTCGAGATCGGGGTAGGGGAGCAGCTTGTGGTTGAAGTACTCTCCGAAGAACAGGCCCTTGGCGAATCCGACTTCGTTGATCGAATCGCCCAAGACTTCCTCGGCCTGGGCCATCTGCTGTTCGTGATCCATCTTCATGACATGCGCCTTTGTTTATTGCCGCCGTGTTTCCGCTGCCACAGAAATCCTTTTCTGACGATTCCTTAATGGCACTAATCTAACACGCCGGCGACTTTTCCGGCTAGGAAAGATTTTTGGGCTCTCGGCGGCCAAAAGGCGGCGATTGTCCGGTCCCACGCAAGTCGGGAATGTAGCGGATCCGATGATTATGTCAGGGCCGGCCCGATCGGCTTCCCGCCGCTCCGCTGGCTCCCTGCCGCACTTCCCCCCGATACTCGAAGTCCCCCCGCCCTTAGAGTTTTCTGGAACCATTGCCATGAAATCAATTCTCTGCTGCGCGCTGGTCTTGCTGGCCATCGCGACTTCGGCCCAAGCCGGCGACTGCTGCGACTGCTGCGGTTGCGATGCCTCGTGCTGCAAAGTCTGCCGCTGCGTGCCCTCGACCAAGAAAGTCACGAAGCCCGAATACGATTGTGAATGCGAAGACGTTTGCGTTCCTGGTCCGTCGATTCGCACGGTGTGTCACGACGAGTGCGGCAAAAAGAAGATCATCTACACGCCGACCTGCGCGAACGTGCGCACGCGGAAGAAACTGGTCAAGACCGAGAAGACCAAGACGGTGCCCACGACAAAATGGGTTGTGGAGAATCTGTGTCCCAAGTGCGCGAGCCAAAAGGCATCGGATCCGGCGCCGCAGGATGACATGGTGGACAGCCGAGCGGCGGCCGCGGATTTCAGCCCACTGGCGGTCACGGACGACGCTGAGGACGACAACTCGACCGGCCGCGGCATCGCCTCGCGAGTGCGGAGCGACCTGGCTCGCGTGTTGTCGCCCTTGGTTGGACAAAAATAAGCGGGCCCCCGGGCATTGGCTGTCAAGCGTCTGGCGGCGGTATTTCAAGCCGCGACGCCGACGGGCCGAGCCTCGCACGGCGGCGGGCGGTGTGCAAACAGTGGTCCAGGCGGGACATCGCTACTATAATGTGGTTGTCGTCTCCTGCTGTCCGACTACCTTTGAACATCGAGCGTTTTGCCATGGCCAGGCGTCACGACATTGACCGTATTTTGCACGAATGGGCCTACGAGCCCGGCGAAATCAGCGCGCGACTGGTGCGCGCTGCCGATGGCCGGGAGGTGCTGCAAATGCGCGTCGAGATGGGGCTTTTGCAACTCGAGACCCAGGGCCGTCCCGACGGACAGCGGCCGGGCGGGGCCACGACCTATTTCGAGCACCTCGAAAACGAGGCGGCGGAATCCGTCGGCGAGTTTCAACTCACGGCCGAACAGTGCAGCGAAGCCGACCGCGAGTTCATGCAGTTCTATCACCGCCGCGTGTGCTGGCTGGCGCTGCGGGATTTTCGCCGCGCCGCCACCGACGCCGAGCACACGCTGGCCTTCATGGACTTCGTGCGAGACCATTCGCCCGACGAGGAATGGACCTTGTCGCACGAACAATACCGGCCCTTCGTGTTGTTCCATCGCAGCCAGGCCGTGGCACTGGCCGCGCTCGATGAAGGCGGCCCCGAAGAAGCATTGCAGGAGATCAACAAGGGCCTGCAGCGTTTCCGAGACCTTTTCGCCCTCTACGAGGCCGAGGATCAGTACGAGGACGACGAACTGGTGCAGCGGCTGATGGAATTGCGCGACACGCTGCGCGAGCAGTACGATCTCAAGCCCAGCTTGTCGGAGCAACTGGCCGACGCGGTGGCGACCGAGCAGTACGAGCTGGCCGCCAAGCTGCGCGACGAATTGTCGCGCAAGACGGGCAAGCGCCGGGCCTAGTTGCGACCGGGCAGCGTATCACGCTAAGCCGACGGCGAACGTCGATGCGCCGGCGACGGTCAATCGCCCTCAAGTGCACTTCAGAGTTCGTGACCCTTTGCACGAATTTTGTTTCAACATTTGTCGCGCCGCTGCCGACACGCGCCGCGTCCAATTCCACGACGAAGTTGCGCAACATGGTGAACTTGCTCTTGCAAAGCCGTTTGTAACTTCGTTTGTAAATTTGTACACTACCACACCTGTACAAACTCCACGTCAAGGCCGGAACTCGTGAAACGCGGCCAGATTCGGCACACGCCGAATTTTTGTCGGCGATTGGCACGCCCGCTGCTTAAGAGTGCTCACGACAGTTCCCATCTGACAGCATCCCCTCAATTCGACAAGGAGCGTTCTCATGTTGGTACTCACCCGCAAGACAAAGCAGCAAATCCAAATCGGCCCCAACGTCACGATCACGATCTTGCAGATCAAGGGGCAAGCGGTCCGGGTGGGTATCGAGGCGCCGCGCGAGGTGTGCGTGCTGCGAAATGAGCTGGCCGAGAAGCTGTCGGACGACAGTCACGATCCGACAGTGCTGGCGGCGCTGGAAAAAAATGTTCGCGAGGCGGAAATATCTTCCCGCGTCTCGAACGAAATGAAGGGTGGCCGGACTACGGTACCGGCCAATGGGTCCTTGCGATGCCGGGCTCCTCGCGTCGATACGGCAACCATGAATTCGCCTTCCCAGTCGACGGGCCCGGCATCGTTTTTGCGCCCGCGTCGGCGGCGGCTGTCGCTGAGCTAAGTCATTGAGACGGGGGCACGTCGAGACCAGGTTGCTTGCACCCGACGCTGGTCTCGACGTTGCGTTATGGCAACATGGCCGCGACCTAGGCCCCCCGCGGGGGCAGGCGCTCGAAATCGCGGTTTTTTGCCACCCGTCTCGGAAATTGGCCCGACAGCATCAAACCAGTCGGCCGATCGCGGAAAGATGCTAGATTTTAGGAAGTGGCCCGCCGCGTTTTGGATGCCGTCGTGGTAAGGACGGCACACCGCGAAGCGGGCGATTCCAATCGCATTGGTTCCGCCGACATGTCGCATGCCGTCGCCGACTCCCTGGATATTGCGCTGGCGCATCATCGCGCCGGCAACCTGCCGCTGGCAGAAAAGCTCTACCGCCAGTTGCTGGCCCAGAATCCGCAGGATGCCGCCGCGGCGCATTACCTGGGCGCACTGTGCCTGCAAGTCGGCCGCCCGCGGGAAGCCGTCGAACTGATTTCCGGGGCGATCCTGGTCGATTCGACCAACCCCGACTTCTTCAGTCATCTGGGGGCGGCTTACGGTGCGCTCGGCGAAAACGAGGCAGCCGTCACCAGCCTGCGGCGAGCCGTTGCCCTGGCTCCGGGTTCGGCGCACGCACACTACAACCTGGGCACGGCCCTGCGCAATTCGGGACGGCTGGAAGAAGCCGTTACGACGTTTCGCCATGCCCTGGCGGCCAATCCCAGCTCGCCCGAAACGCACTACAACCTGGCCAACACGCTGCGCGAGTTGAATCGATCGGCCGAGGCCGAAGCCGCGTATCGCGACGCGATTCGTCTGCGGCCGAACTACATCCGGGCCATGATCAACCTGGGCAACCTATTGCGCGACGGCGAACGAATGGCTGAAGCCGTCGAGATCCTGCGCGCGGCCGTGTCGGTCGACCCCAACTACGCCAACGCCCACTTGAACTTGGGCACCGTGCTGCGCGACGCCGGCAGCTACGAGGAGGCGCTCGAGCACCTGCGGCGAGCCGTGACGCTCGAACCCGGCAGTGCCGAGGGCCACAACAACCTGGGCACGGTGTTGCAGGCGCTCACCGACTACGGCGCTGCCGAAGAATGTTACGAAACCGCGCTGCGACTGAATCCCGAGCTGCCCGACGCGCATTTTTCCTGGGCCACGTCACGGCTGCGCTCCGGCGACCTGGCCGGCGGTTTTGCCGAATACGAATGGCGCTGGAAGTGCAAGAGTTTCTCGACGCGGCAATTCGCCGAACCCCGTTGGGACGGCTCGCACTTGGCCGACAAGACCATTTTGCTGCATGCCGAGCAAGGACTCGGCGACACGTTGCACTTCGTCCGTTACGCGGCGCTGGTCAAGGAGCGGGGCGGAACGGTCGTCGCCGAAATTCAGCCACAATTGCTGCCCATCCTGACCAATATCGCCGGCGTCGATCGGCTGGTTTCGGCCGGCTCGCCCCCGGGACCGTTCGACGTGCACTGCCCGCTGATGAGCCTGCCTGGGGTCCTGGGCCTTTCCATGGACCAGCTTTGGACGGGACCCTATCTTTCGGCCGATCCCAATCGAATTGAAGCTTGGGGCAGGCGTTTGAGCGACGAGCGCGGTTTTCGCGTGGGAATTTGCTGGCAGGGAAATCGCAAACACCTGTTCGATGCCCAAAGATCGTTCGCGCTGGCCCAGTTGGCGCCGCTGGCGGACGTGGCTGACGTCGAACTGGTGAGCCTGCAGCAAGGGGCGGACGAGCAGATCGCGGCGAGCTCCTTTGCAGTAGCCGACCTGGGAGCCGAGCTCGACGCGGACGGCGCGTTTCTCGATACCGCCGCCGTGATCAAGAACCTGGATTTGGTGATTACGGCCGACACGGCAATCGCGCATCTCGCCGGCGGACTCGGGGCGCCAGTCTGGTTGGCGCTGTCGGCGCACGGCGACTGGCGCTGGTTCGAGGACAGCGACACGAGCCCTTGGTATCCGACCATGAGATTGTTCCGCCAGCCGCATCTGGGCGAGTGGACCTACGTGTTCGAGGCGATGGCCCGCGCACTGCGCCGACTGGTCGTCGAACGTTCCGCCGACGAGGGTTGAATCGCTGGCCTCGATCGTGGCGGCGCAACCGCCAGTTCTCAAGCCGGAATGAGCGATTCGAGATAGGCCTGGGATTGTTTGATCTCCTCGGTCACTCCGTCCGTCGTGTCGCGAATCGGGATGCCGCGGGGCACCGGGTGCATGAAGACTTCCGTGAACCCGGAATAGTCGATCTTGGCCAGCGCGGCGATCAGGGGGCGGAAGTCGAGCGGCCCGCGGCCGGGCAGCTGCAATCGCTGTTGATCGCCGGGAAGATTTTTGTCGGCGCCGTCACCATGTTGCCAGGCGTAGAAGTGCGCCAGTCGTGGGCCCAACTCCTCGATCAGGCTGGCCAGCAAGCGCGGATCTTGCGGAAGATGATACGGCGCAAGCGCGATTCCCAACGGACGGCCCGTTGCAAACTCGGCGAGCCAGCGGAGCGAATCGGGAGACTCGATCAAGTTCTGCGCGTGGTTCTCGATGCCGATCGTGACACCCGCGCGCTGGGCGGCCGCAAGCGTGGGCTCCAAGCGGGCGACGAAGTCGCGAACGGCCTGCTTGAGGTCCTGCCCGCTTAAACCCTTGGGACCAACACCTCCGCAGATAATCAAGGGGGCGCCAAAATCGTGAGCGACCCGAATCTCGTCTTGCAGCTTCAGAGGTCCCAGATCGTAGCGTGTTAGAATGCCGAGGCGAGCGCCGGTTTTTTCCAACATCGCCTTGAACTGATCGTGGCCCAACTCGTCCATCTGCTCGCGTTGATTGGCGTGGATGCGAGGCCAGACGTCGAGGTGCGTCGCGCCGACTTTGGCAGCCTGGGGCAGAATGTCAGCGAGGCTCGACATCCCGTACAGGCACGAGCCCAGGATATATCGCGGCTTCCAGCGCTCGACCGCCACCGCCGCGCGGACCGATCCGAAGATTGCCGCCGTCGACGACGCGGCGAACAGGGCGGAAAACTCTCGTCGTGTGAACTGCATATGCATGCTTACTGGCGATTAAAACGGGGCAAGATCGAAAACGGCGACGGGCACGATTGCTAGGCGCTGAACTGAAAGCCGTCGCGCTGCGGCCGGCTTAGCCAGCCATTGGCGGCTTCGTCGTCGACGAATCGCTCGGCCGTCGGATCCCACGTGAGCTTCCGGCCCAAACGCATGGAGATATTGGCCAGGTGACAGGCCGTGACACTACGGTGCTGGCTGACGACGTCGGAAATAGGGGTGCGACGCGTCTCGATGCAATCGAAGAAATTCCCCATGTGATTGATGATGCTGTCCAGCTTTCCAGTACGCTCGGGACGCGAACGGTTGTCGTCGGCATACAACTGAAAGCGATCGCGCGGCAACGGCATCTCGGCCAATTGCTCGACCGGCTCGCCGGAAAGGACGCCGCGGTTGACGAACAGTCGTCCGCCGTCCCCCTCGACCAGGATGCCATTGCGGCCGTTGTCGAGAATCTCGACTTCGACGCCGTCCGCGTACAACAGCCGGGCGCGAAAATCCTTGGCCACGTTGTAACCGTCCGCGATGGAGGGGAAAGTGGCCTGGCCCTCGATTTCGATAGGGCCCGATTTCTCATGCCCCAGCAGCCACTGCGCGATGTCGACATGATGCGCGCCCCAATCGGTCATCTGTCCTCCCGAGTACTCATACCACCAGCGAAAGGTGTAATGCGTCCGTTCGGCGATGTACGGCGTGGCGGGGGTTTGGCCCTGCCAAAGGTTCCAGTTGAGACGCGAAGGCGGTTCGGTGACGGCAAACGGACCTCCCTGCTCGTTTTTTCCAAGCACGATGGTCACTTTGCGCACGCGTCCGACTCGTCCAGCTCGCACCATTTCGGCGGCCAGGCGGAATCTCGCGTCGCTGCGCTGCCAGGTGCCGACCTGAACGACGCGCTCGGTTTCCTCCACCACGCGCACGATTTGCTTTCCCTCGTCGACCGTCAACGTCAGCGGCTTTTCGCAGTAGACGTCCTTGCCCGCGCGGCAGGCGTCGATGAGCATGGGCGCATGCCAGTGGTCGGGGGCGCCAATCAATACCGCGTCGATATCCTGGCGGTCGAGCAGCCGTCGGTAGTCCTCGTAGACGTCGGCCTTGTCGCCGAATTCCGCTTTGGCCTTGGCGGCTACGTCCGAATCGACATCGCACAGCGCCACCAGGTCGCCGTAGGTGGCGGCATGGCGAGCGATCACCGATCCCTGGTAGCGCAGGCCAATGGCGCCTAATCGCGGCCGGTCACGCTTCGATTTGGCTCCGTCGGCTGCAAATGCCGGAATGCTTCCCGATGCAAGCCCGGCGGCGGCGAGCGCCGCCGAGGTCTCTAGAAATCGACGTCGGTTTAGATCGCTGTCTTGCATTTCCTCGCCTCGGGTTCGCCGGAGCAATCGAACACGACTATGGTACATCCTCTTCCCACACCGTGCGATACGCGCCCAGCCGTTCGCAACTCGCGATGAGCCGGGCATAGAAGGGGTCGGAGGCCAACGTCGCGCTATCGCCCACGATGATCAATTTCCGCCGGGCCCGCGTCATCGCCACGTTCATCCGCCGGGTGTCGGCCAGAAAGCCAATTTCGCCCTGATCGTTGGAGCGGACCAGCGAGATCAAGATTGCCTCCTTCTCGCGTCCTTGAAAACCGTCGACCGTGTCGACCTCCAGGCCGTCGTACGCCAGCCGCTCGGTGAGCAGCCGGGCTTGGGCGGCGTAGGGAGTGATGACGCCGATCGCCGCGGGCGGAACGCCGCTTTCGACAAGCGCTGCCACGCGAGCCACGACGAGATCGGCCTCGCGGCGATTGAGCCGGCTTTCGCCGTCGGGCTCCGGCTCTTCGTCGTAGCCAGCACCGGCCGTGTCGATGAATTCCAGAGGCGACTCGGTGAGCGGAACACGGGCGACCTCCGGCAGCCCAGCCAGCACGTGATCTTCGACCGCCGGGTCCGCGATGAGGCCAGAGTCGTAAAACTCATCGGAGGAAAACTCCATGATTGCATGGTGCATGCGATATTGCACATCGAGGCGGCGAGCCAGCCGCTCGCCCGAGCCGTCAGCCAATCGCTCGAACAGACTCACGCCCAGGCCGCCGCGCCGGGCCTCGTCGCTGCGGACCGTGGGCGGTAGCTGGCAATGGTCGCCGGCCAACACGACGCGGTCCGCGCGGAGCAGGGCGATCCATGCGCCCGGCTCGGTGCCCTGACAGGCCTCGTCAATTACGACCAGGTCGAATTGCCGGGCGCCGAGCAGACCCTCGTCGAGACCCGTAACCGTCGCGCACAAGATGTCGGCCGTATCCAGAATATGTTCGACGGCCTGATCCTCCAGACGCCGCGCGTCGGCCAATAGCAGCCGGGCTTCGCTGCGCATCTCGCGCCGCGCGCCCGTCTGGGGTTTGGCCCGGGTGGTGCGCGAGGCGCGGCGAAACAGGGCCAGGGCGTCTTTCACCAGCTTGCGGGCCACGCGCACGTCTTCGTGGCGCTCGACCAATAAGTCGAGCGTGTGCGAGCGCAGCTCGGGCATCACTCGGGCCGGATGCCCCAGTCGCACAGCGTGCTCGCCATGGGCCAGCAAGCGAGAGAACAGGTTATCGACCGCCATGTTGCTCGGTCCGCAGGCCAGCACTTTGTCTCCGCGGCGCACGGCGCGACGGATTAGCTCGACCACGGTAGTCGTCTTGCCCGTGCCGGGCGGGCCGTGGATAAGCGCCACGTCGCGGGCCGAAAGGGCGAAGTCCACCGCGCCTTGCTGTGTGACATTCAGGCCGGCGTCGAGCACATCCTCGTCGCATGGTTCGTCGAACTGCGGCTCGCGCTGGCCCAAAAGCACGTCGCGCAACTGCGCCAGCCGGTCGCCCCGCGCGGCCGATGCGCGTTCCAGGGCGCTGCGCTGTCGCTGGCTGGAGATTTCATCGCTCGACAGGTCGACCCGCCAGCGCTCGATGTCTTCGAGTTCTTCGGGCAGGCTGGCGACGGCGACCGAGAGCGTGCTGTCGCGCCGTTGGCTGACGACGCCGCGTAAGGCAACTTTGGCCGTGGTTCCTTTCAGTTCGGGCCCATCCGGCGAGAGCACGATCGGACTGCCGGCGTCCAGGCGGGTCCAGGGCAGGGGGGTGCGTCGCCGCTTGGCCAGGGTGAGAATGTACCTTCCGCCCAAACCGGCCTCTTCATCGACAATCGCCAAGTCGACCAATGCATCGCCGGTGCGTTCGGCGTCGGCGGGCGATAATCGGCGGCCGCGTTCCAGGGCCCGACGGGCTTCGGTTTCGCGCTCGATTTCCAGCAGTTCGATCAAGCGGCGAAAATGTTCGTCGTGCGCTTCTGGCGTGCCTTCGCCTGCAGCCGCGCCGGCCCAGGCGCGAATCGTTCGCCCGGCGAGCGATGTGCCATCGAGTCGCCTTGGCCACTCGGCCTTCCCAACCACTGGGCACTTCGACCGTGGCTCGACCACCGCCGAGTTCGATCTTGCCGACTCGCTTGCCCGGCAGCCCGCCCAGCTGGTCAAAAACCTTCAGCAGATCGGCTTTGCCGACCTTGGGAGAGAGTTGTTCGAGATGGACGAGGGGCATTCAGCGTGACACCTTGAACGACTGAATCTTCAAGCCGCGCAACGCCGCTTGATACGAGCATGACAGAGGGATGGTCACTGTGAATCGCTCGCGTCTTGCCGACGAAGCAGAGAACGACGGCGTTTGCTGGCGTGTCGCTTTCGATTCTTGCGACTGATGCCCGGGAGCTTATTCAACATGCTGTCGCCCCACACGGCCAGCTTGTTTGGACGAGTGTCGCCTTTATTCAAACCTTCGGCTCCTTGCTTTGAGTTTCAATTTGTGCTCAAGGGACGGCGGCAAAGTGGCATCGCTCGTCGATTATACCCTCGGGGGCCTACCGATGCAGGACGAATCGCGTCCCTAGGGGGCTGATACCGAGATCGAAGCGGATCTTTGAGCGAACCTGGCAGCCGCGCGGAATAGGTCGATACCTCCCACAAACATTGACGCTCGATTTCCGGCCCAGCTATACTGCATCCGATCGAACTGGTGCCGTTTCCTTCCTCGAGCCCCGCGAGCGTGTCCATGAAGTTGCCTGGCGGCCATCGCCTGTTGTGCGTCTGGGTGCTGGCGGGGATATGCGTTGCCGGATGGCGGATTGAGACGGCCAGGGCCCAATCCGTCGCCGAGCCGGCAGTCGCCCAGCCGGCCGCGATTCCCGCGCCGCCGAATGCGGCAAAGATCACTACCGAGGCGCTCGACGCCCTGGTCGGCCAGGCAGCGGCTGAGCCATCATCGCCCCATTCCACGAGCGACGAACAACTGCTCCGTCGTGCAGGCTTCGATCTGGTCGGCCGGCCACCGACCGTGGCTGAAGCCCGGGCCTATCTGGCGGACTCGTCGCCCAATAAGTTCCAGGATCTCGTCGAGCGACTGCTGGCCAGCGACGAGTTCGGCGCCAACTGGGCCGACTACTGGTCCGATACGATCGCCTTTCACGTGCCGCCTCCAGAATTGACCTATTTGGATTATCGGCCGCTAGAGCGCTGGCTGGCGGCGAAGCTCAACGAAAACACGCCCTGGGACGAGGTGGTTCGCGATTTGATCGCCGGCACGGGCAAGATCGAGGAGCAGCCGGCGGCTACTTTCGTCGGCTATCACCAGGCCAGCGCCACGAATCTGGCGGCCGAGACGAGCCGAATCTTCCTGGGCCAGCAGATTGGCTGCGCCGAGTGCCACGATCATCCGTTCGATCATTGGAAGCGGACGCAGTTTCACGAGCTGGCCGCGTTCTTCGCCCGGGCCAAAGCCAAGCTGCCCTGGAACGACGGGCCCGGCACGGTGGTGTCGTCGGCAGAAAAAGGCGAGTACCTGCTGCCCAACGTCGACGATCCGAAAAAGAAGGGCACGCCGCTGCGGCCGGCGCTCTTGGATGGCAAGTCCGCCGGACTCGATGACAACGATGCGGAAGCTGGTCTGTCCGACAGCGAGCGGCGAACGCGGTTGGCCCAGTGGGTCACGGCCCGCGAGAATCCCTGGTTCGCCCGGGCGTATGCTAACCGCATTTGGGGCCGCCTGACCGGTCGCGGCTTTTACGAGCCGGTCGATGATTTGGGCAATTCCCGTCCGCGCGAGTTGCCGGCGGTGCACGAGGCCCTGGCCGGGCATTTCACGGCCAGCGGCTTTGACGTCAAGGACTTGTTTCGGCTGGTGATGAACAGCAAGGCCTATCGCCACAATCCGCGGTTCGAGCCGGCCGGGGGCGAGAGCGGCACTCCGCCGAGGCTGCGCGGGGACGAAGTGTTCGCGGCGCTCAAGGTTGGTGTCGCGCTGCCCGACGTTACGCCCGAGGCGGTGAAGCCGACGGCCGAGATTCGCTTTCCGCCCCCGCCCAAGAGCACGCGGCAGCTGGTCAACGACGCCTTTGGCGCCGATCCTTCGCTGTCGCCCGTCGATGCTCCGCGCACGATCGGCCAGGCGCTGTGGATGATGAACAACGAGCAGTTGCAAGCGCAGATCAATGCCGCCGAGGGGAGCGGCACGGTGCTGGCTGACGTGCTCGCCGAGCACAAGGACGACACGGCCGCCTGCCAGCAGTTGTTCAGCCGCACCTTGGCCCGCGAAGCGACGCCCGAGGAATTGCGGATTTCGCTGGAGCACGTGAAGCGCGTCGGCGAGCGACGAGCGGCCTTTGAGGATTTGTTGTGGAGTCTGATCAACTCGGCGGAATTCACGACCCGGCGGTAAACGCGACTTCGTCAAAAACATTCATGTCACACTTGCACCCTATTCTCGACGTCGGCGTCAACGGCCAGGGGGTCGTCAGTCGTCGCGCGTTTCTGCGCCGTTCGCTGGCTGCGGCGCAGGCTGCTCGGTGCGCTGGCGATCGGCTGGCACGATTTACTGGTGGCCAAGGCCGCCGAGTTGCGACAGGCCGGCAAGTCGATGATCTTGCTGTGGATGGACGGTGGCCCCAGCCAGTTCGACACGTTCAATCCCAAGCCGGGCTCGGCCAACCAGGGACCGGCGCTGGCGATCAATACGGTCGTGCCGGGGGTGCAGGTGGCCGAGTACTGGCCGCGGACCGCCAAGGTGATGGACAAGATCGCCCTGATTCGCTCGATGGTCAGCAGCGAGAAGGAGCACGATCGGGCGATCGCGCTGGTGCGGACCGGCTATCAGCCGTCACCGGCGATTCGTTATCCGACTTGGGGCTCGATCGTGGCCATGCAACGCGAGCGGGCCGATGCCGAGCTGCCTTCGTTCGTGCGAATCGGCCGGCCGCGGATCACGACGCGCGACGTCGACGCCGGAGTGTTGGGCGTCAGCTACAACCCGTTCAAGATCGACGAGGCCGGGAAATTACCGCCGAATCTTTCGCCGACGGTTTCGCCGGATGTCGTGCGGCGGCGGCTGGCGCTGGCCGACGAGCTCGACGGGCAATTCGCCCGCGCTGGCGGGGCCGCGTCCGTGGCCGAGAAGCGGCAAATCTACGATCGCACCGCGCGGTTGGTGCTCAGCCCGCGGGTCGGGGCGTTCGATCTCTCGAAAGAGCCCGATGCGCTGCGCGACGCCTACGGCCGGACGAATTTCGGCCAGGGCTGTTTGCTCGCCCGGCGGTTGATCGAGGAGGGCGTGAGCTTTGTCGAAGTGATCAGCACTGGATCGATCAGCGATCAGGGCTGGGACACGCACAAGTTGGGTTTCGAACAGACGCCGCCTCTGTGCGCGGAGGCCGATCCTGCGTATTCCACGCTATTGAACGATCTGGCCCAGCGGGGGCTGCTGGAAAACACGCTGGTGGTGTGGATGGGCGAATTCGGCCGCACGCCCAAGCTCAAAAGCGACGGCGGACGCGAGCACTACTCCGAGGGCTGGCAGGTCGGATTGTCCGGAGCGGGCGTGCGCGGCGGCCAAGTGATCGGCGCCACCGACCCCGACGGCCTGCACGTGACCGATCGGCCCGTCAGCGTGCAAGATCTGTTCGTCTCGTTCTGTCAGGTGCTGTCGATCGACCCGCACCAGGAGTATCTGACCACCGACCGCCGGCCGGTGAAATTCGTTGACGGCGGGCAGGTCATCGGCGAGCTGTTCAGCTAATTATTCCAATCGGGAGCGCGCTTCCATGAAGTTAGCCATCGTTGCACTTGGAATTGCGCTGTGCGGCATAACCGCCCGCGGAATCAGCACCGCTCGCGCGGCCGAGGGAGAAACGTTCACGCGCACCAGCGACGTGATTTATGGCCGCAAGTTCGGCTCGGCCCTGACGTTCGACGTGTTCACGCCGAACTCCGGCGCAACGGCGCCGCCGTGGTCTGGACGGTCAGCGGCGGCTGGACGTCGAATCACGACCACATCAATCTCGACTTTCTCAAAGAGCTACTCGCGCGCGGATATACGGTGTTCGCGGTGGTCCACGGCAGCCAGCCGAAATACACGATTCCCGAGGCCATCGCCGACATGAACCTGGCGGTGCGCTATATCCGCCTGCACGCGGCCGAATTCAAGATCGACCCGAACCGCATCGGCATCAGCGGCGGGTCAGCCGGCGGTCACTTGTCGCTGATGCAGGGCACGGCCGGCGACACGGGCGATCCGGAGTCGAAGGATCCAATCGCGCGCACCAGCAGCCGAGTGCAGGCCGTGGCCTGTTTCTTTCCGCCCACCGATTTCTTGAACTACGGCACGCCGGGTTATGCCTGGCTCAACCGGGGTCCGAAAGACGCGCTCAAGGCGCCCTTCGATTTTCACGTCTGGAACCCGGATTTGAAAATCTTCGAGGTGGTGAGCGACGAGGAGCGGGTCAAGATCGCCCGCGAGATCTCGCCCGCCTATCATGTTTCGAAGGACGACCCGCCGACGCTAATGATCCACGGCGACAAGGACGCGCTGGTGCCGATTCAACAGTCGCAGTTGATGATCGCGAAGTTCGAGGAGGCCGGCGTGCCGTGCAAGCTGGTGGTCAAGTCGGGCGAGGCGCACGGCTGGGCGAAGTGGCACGACGACATGCGCACGATCGCTGACTGGTTCGACAAGTATTTGAAGAACACGGCGACCGCGGCCAAGTAGTGGTCGTCTGTGATCAGTAGCTAGTGCGGCGAAATCTGGCGTGCGAGGCGACAGTGGAGAGGGGCCCTCAAAGTAGCGGGCACACGCCGTGTGCCGATAGCGGGCTGCTCCCGGCGACGAAAAGCAAGCGGCCATCGAGAAAAAAGAAGGGCGGGGCACTCAGTTCGAGCGACCCGCCCTTAGTCGTTTCATTCAATTGACATACTCGTACTGGCGAGATGCCAGTGCGAAGTTTCGAGCGCCTACTTCGGCACCTTCGGCGCCACGTACTTGAAGGGCAGGACGTCGGGCACGACCTTGACCTGGGTGGTGAACTTCAGCGGCGGGGCCGTGCCGTTCGGATAGGTCAACTCGACCATGAAGGCCGTGTAACCCTTCTCGGGCTTGGCCACCTTGCCGATGTACGAGCCGTCGCCCTCGCTGGAGAGTGATTCGCTCTTCCAGATCCGGCCCACCTTTTCGACGCGAAAGTCGCGAGCCTCGGGATTGGTGGCGTACCACAGCTTGACGGCGCTTGGCTTGCCGTCGGTCTTGACGTGCAGGGCGTCGTCGGGTGTCACGGTCCAGGAGTACTCGGGCAGCTTGGTGTCGTTCAGCACCGCGCCATAATAGGCCAGTAGCGTGAACGGAGCGTCGGTGCCCTTCAGGCTGTGGTCGGCATTGGGCACGTAGCGCAGATACTTGGGACCGACCAGGTCATCGAAATAGAACTGCGACGAGTCGGGCAGGAAGAACTGGTCGCCCGTGGCGTTGACGATGAACTTGGGCATCGTCAGCCGACTGCGGTATTGGTAGGGCTCGACGATTTTCAAGAGCGCCTTGTACTCGGGAGTTCCGTTCCAATCCATCAGCTTCATTTGCCTCGTAGTCGCCCACGGCCGGGGCCCAAAAGCCGTAAGCCTCCCAGTGGTGAATGAACGACGGCTCGACGTTGAGCATGTCGATCACGAAGGGCACGATCGCCACGACGCGGCGGTCGACGGCCGCGGTGGTCCAGGTGGTCCAACCCCGCTTTGAGCCGCCGCAGACGACGAACTCGTCCACTTTGTCCTTGCCGCCTTCATCGCTTGCGCAAAACGAGGTGATCGTATCCATCGCTCGCACGGCGGCCTTGGTCATCGGCAGCCGGGCCGGCCACTTGGCGTCGCCGGTGCGGAGGAACTTGTCCCAGGTGTAGGCGATCAGCGAGTCTTCCTTGCGGCCGAATTTTTCGCCGGCGAAGACCAGTTCCTGATTCGGAATCATTTTCAATTCAGTAACGACCGAACCGGTGGCCTTGGCGATTTGCTTCATCATGTCTTCGCTCTTCTCGGGGGTGCGCCGCCGTTGCCACCGCCCGTGATATACATCAGACCCTTGTTCGATTTGATCTGGTCGGGCTTGGCGAGGATCACCCAATGCTTCCACACGGGCCGATCGACTTCCTTGGTCGTGAGCCAGGTCTGCGAGGTCATCTCGATGACGTAGGTCGTCAGGCCGTCTTCCTTTACCGTGCGCACCAACTCGTAGGCGTAGCTGGGGTCTGGCGCGGCAATGTACTCGTCGAGCGCGGTACGATCTTCGCCAGGAGCAGCGGCCAGGAAAGCGACGCAACACAGCAACGTCGCGGCATGAGCACCGCGCGGGAACAAACGAAGCATGGCAGGGAATCCTTTGCAAGGAAGGTAACGGCAGGCAGGCAAGGCCGGCAGTATTGCAATTTAACTGGAGGGAGGAGGCTCGGCCAGTGGCCGGCCAGGGGTTGGAGGTTGGGGGCTCGGGATTGGTAAAGCAAGAGAATCGAAATCCAGCCTAACAAAGCGGCAGCGCCGACTGCATCCGCAACACCCCTGTCATGCTGATCGCTTGACCGATCGGACCACTCACGGCGCCGCAAATTGAATTCCTGTTCCCAGCCCCCAGTCCCCAACCCCCAGCCCTATTCTTGACTTTTCGCCCGCGATAGTGCTAGAATCGCCCTCGGATCAAACTTGGTTGATGGGTCCACGCGCCTCCTTGCTCGAGAGGGTGAAACCATGCTCAGGATCGAAGCTGGGGATACCAAAAAGTATTGCGACGGCATCAGCCGGCGCAGCTTTGTGCAGGCTGGAGTCGCGGGCATGGCCGCGGTTGGATTACCGCAAATTCTGCGAGCCAAAGCCGCCTCGGCCCAGATGGGCCAAGCCCGCAAGGACACGGCCGTGATCTTGCTGTGGCTCGACGGCGGGCCGGGCCACATGGACATGTACGACATGAAGCCGGAGGCCCCGGCCGAGTACCGAGGCATCTGGAATCCGATCCGCACGAACGTCCCCGGTTTCGAGATCAGCGAGCTGTTTCCGCGGCAGGCCAAAATGGCCGACAAATTCTCGGTGATCCGCTCGCTGCACCACGACACGGGCGATCACTTTACCGGCGGCCACTACATGCTGACCTCCCGGGGCGGGGCGAGCGGCGCCGACACCGCGGGCAGATACCCTTCGATTTGCTCGATCGCCAGCAAGGTCTGCGGGCCCCGGCAGGCCGGTATGCCGGCCCACGTGGCCGTGCCGATCGCGGCCAGCATCGGACTGCGGCCGGGCTACTTCGGCGCCAATTACCTGGGCCTGGCCCACAACCCATTCGAGACCAATGGCGACCCCAACAGCCCGAATTTCAAGGTTGAGAACATTCAACTGGCCAACGCGATGTCGATCAACCGTCTGGAGGATCGCCGCGGGCTGCTGACTCGTTTCGATCGTTTGCGCCGCGACATGGACACCTCGGGCGCGATGGAAACGATGGACCGCTTCGACCGTAGCGCTTTCGACATGGTGGCTGGCGAAGCGGCCCGCAAGGCCTTCGACCTGGCGAGCGAACCGGCAGCGACCCGCGATCGTTATGGCCGCACGCCCTGGGGCCAAAGCACGCTGTTGGCGCGGCGGCTGGTCGAGGCCGGCTCGACCTGGGTGACGGTACACATGGGCGGCTGGGACAACCATTGGAGCTTGAAAAGCGCCATGGAGAGTTACCTACCGCAAATCGATATGCTCACTTCGGCCCTGTTCACCGATTTGCACGAGCGGGGCCTGGCCGAAAAAGTGCTTGTCGTCATGTGTGGCGAATTCAGCCGCACGCCGCGGATGAACAACGGCGGCAACGGCGGCCCGGCCGGCAGCATGGGCACGCCGGGTCGCGACCACTGGGGCAACGCCATGTTCTGCCTGATGGGTGGCGGCGGAATTCAAGGCGGCCGCATCGTGGGCTCGACCAATCGCCTGGGCGAAGTGCCCAAGGACCGCCCGCTGGAATGCGCCGACGTGCACGCCACGATCTATCACGTGCTGGGCATCGATCCTTCGATCAGTTTTCTGAACCACGCCGGCCGCCCGGTGCCGGCCATCGACGGCGGCCAGGTGATCGCCGAGTTGCTGTAGGCGACGCGATTCCTGCACAGCGCCGCCACAAAAGTAGCAGGCTCACGCCGTGAGCCGTCGCCTCGTGTATCTCGCCCGCGGCGACCCCGCATGAATTGTAGACCTTGGGGCGTTTTCGTTCGACACAAAGCATGTGCCGGCTACCGACGATTGGCTCAATTCCCGCACGAGCTAGAGATGGCGGCGCCAGGCGACCCTATGATAGTTTGGACCGTCATACCACGAACCGCCACGCCATCGCCAAGGATCGTCCCATGTTGTCCAGCGAGCCGATGCAACAACACATCGTCCAGAGCATTCGGACGTTTGTCGAGCGTGAAGTCATCCCCGTGGCCAGCCAACTGGAGCACGACGACGAATACCCCCAGAAGATCGTCGAGCGGATGATCGAGTTGGGTCTGTTCGGCGCCAATGTGCCGCAGGAGTACGGCGGGTTGGGACTGGACACGACGACGTTTGCCATGATTATCGAGGAGCTGGCGCGAGGCTGGATGAGCATCGTCGGGCCGCTCGGCACGCACTCGGTCATATGCGACATCCTGCATCGTTTTGGAACCGACGCGCAGCGGCGGCGATTTCTGCCGGGCCTGGCCAGCGGCGAGCGCCGCGGAGGATTGGCCCTTTCCGAGGCCGACGCCGGCACCGACGTGCAACGGCTGCGAACCACGGCCACGCGGTGCGCGGGGGGCTATCGGATCAACGGCGCGAAAATGTGGATCACCAACGCCCGGCATGGCAATACGTTTGTGCTGGCCGCCAAGACCGACCCGCGTGCCGATCCGCCTTACCTGGGCATCTCGGCCTTCGCGATCGAGAAGGGAGGCGACGGCTTTCGCGTCACCCGCGACATCGACAAGTTGGGCTACAAGGGAGTGGAGACCTGTGAGCTGGCGTTCGAGGATTTCTTCGTGCCCGAGGAAAACCTGATCGGCGGCCGCGAAGGCGAAGGCTTCAAGCAAATCATGACCGGACTGGAAAGCGAGCGGGTCAACGTGGCGGCGCGCGGCGTGGGTCTGGCCCAGGCGGCGCTGGAAGACGCGATCCAGTATTCCCAGCAGCGGGAAACGTTCGGCAAGCCGATCTGCCAGCACCAGACCATCCAGATCAAGCTGGCCGACATGGGCACGAAGATCGAGGCGGCACGGCTCTTGGTCTATTCCGCGGCCGCGAAGAAAGACCGCGGCGAGCGCTGCGACCTGGAGGTCGGCATGGCAAAATTGTTCGCCACTGAAACGGCCCAGGAAGTCGCGCTCGAAGCCCTGCGGATCCACGGCGGAGCGGGCTATTCGAAGGACTTTCGCGTCGAACGCTACTACCGCGACGCGCCGCTGTTGATCATCGGCGGCGGCACCAACGAGCTGCAAAGACTCATTATTGCCAAGGGCTTGCTGGCTAAATATCCGGCAAAATAACCGCATTGGCGCGATGCGACAACGCCCCATATCCCTGGCCTGAATTAATGATCACAAATGGGCAGGAATGCCTCAGTCAGCAGCATTGCCTGTTCGTAGTTGCGGCATTTTTAGGAGCGGTTGGGGAATTCCTGTATACCTGTATAAAAGCGGCGGAGCGGCAGCCAAGGAGGGCCGGTTCAGCTATCGTGCGAACGCCCATCTAGCCGGGGGAGTAACCTGCTACGTGGCGGTGATGGCCCTGTTCGTTGGAGCGTTCAAGCAGGGCGGGTCGCGGATGGACCTGTACGCGATCTAAAGTTGTTTGGGCGGCACTGATAGCTTGGCGGGTCGATGGGACGTTAATCATGCCAATTGATGTACTTGGCATAGTGCTGATTGTTGCGGGCATGTCCTTCTTGGGATTTATGGGTTAAGTGAGCGAATCCACCTACGAGCCGCAGGATCGCCGTCCGATACGGAGTCGCAACACGCGCTGGGCTCGGGCCACCACGCAATTGCTCGTGCTCGCTGGCGTTTCACCGAACGTCATTTCGCTGTTCGGCATGTTTGCGGCTCTCACCGCCGGAGTCGCTTTCTTTGCTACGAATCACACCGCCGGCTTTGCGCAGCGAGGGCTATGGGTGTGTGGCGCCGCAATGTGCCAAGTACGGTTGCTGTGTAACTTGTTCGACGGCATGGTCGCCCTGGCTCGAAAATCCGCATCCCGTACAGGAGAACTATATAACGAAGTTCCGGACCGAGTGTCCGATGCAGCTGTTTTCATCGGACTGGGCTATGCATCCGGCGGCGAGCCGGCACTTGGCTATCTTGCGGCATTAATATCTGTCTTTGTGTCGTACGTACGCGCGATGGCGACCTCGATCGGGGCGCCGAACGATTTCTGCGGGCCAATAGCTAAACCGCAGCGCATGGCGCTGGCAACCATCCTGGGCGTCTACCTTGCGCTTGCGCCGGAGGCATGGCGGCTACCGTGGAGTCAGGTAAATGGCGTGCTCGTAGTTGTTATTGTCGGCGGGATCGTAACGGCGATCCGACGCCTGGCAAAAGCTGCGATTCACTTGCAAAGTAACTCCCGATGACGGCAACCCAACGACTCTTCGACGCCTCGCAAGCTTTCGATCATCCCGTCACTGTGGGCATCTTTGCAACAATTGCGATTGGGCTGATGGTGGCATCCGCGCTGTTACGTGGTCTCCAAGGCACTCAGCGAATCAACGAAGCGACTTATCGCGAATTACTGGCTCGCACACGCTCGTGGTATGTGCTGTCGGCCGCTATGGTTGTGCCCATCCTATTGGGCGCCGCTTGGGTGTGCGGCGCTTTTCTGCTGCTGAGCTTGTTTTGTTTTCGCGAGTACTCGTGCGCGACAAAACTAAGTGTCTCGCGGACGGCAGTGATTTCTGTCGTGGTCGCCATTCTGGGGACCTACTTTGCCGTCTTGGATCACTGGATGGGATTGTTTACCACCTCGTGGGCGCTCGGAATAGGATTAATTCCGGTTGTCGGTCTCGTGCCCGATCACCCTCAAGGGTACCTTCGTCGTGTTGCCTTGGCGACGATAGGCTTCGCCCTATTCGGCATTAGCCTGGGCCATCTCGCATTCATCTCGAATGACGCTCTTTTTCGACCGATTCTGCTCTGGCTGCTCCTTTGCATTGAGCTGAATGACGTGTTTGCATTCCTCACGGGCAAGATGTTTGGTCGTCGCAAACTACTGCCGCACACTAGCCCGAACAAGACTATCGCTGGAGCCATCGGTGCAGTTGTGCTCACGACATTGCTGGCCGTGTTTATCGGCCGTCTTGTTTTTCGTGATACAACTCTGGAGCGATTTCCACACCTGATCGTGTTGGGGCTACTGATTAGCATCCTTGGCCAATGCGGCGACTTGGTCGTGTCCTCGATCAAACGCGACTTGGGCATTAAGGACCTGCCCACGATCATTCCCGGCCACGGCGGCCTCCTCGACCGCTTCGACAGCCTTCTGATCGTCGCGCCTTGCGTATTTCACTACATCAACTATTTCAAATCCAATGGCATAGGGTGGGATCAGCCCGCGCGAATTATCACGAGTGCTCTCACTGGGGGATAGTGTCGTGAAACTCAACGAGCTGCAGCCGCTGACCGTCGTCAAGGCGCTGTTGGCAAGGTGCCCGGCCAAGTAACTGCAAGTTCAGGGCGATGCCATTTCGGCCAGCGTAGTCACGGTATTCCAATTGCGCGTCGTGGCGGTGCGATCCAACAGGCGCTCGAGCTGATTGTTCGAGAGCTTGCTGTGGCCATAGCCCATGGGGCAGTGCAGGTAGATTTCGCTGCCGATGGCTCGGAATTCGTCCGCGCCGGCGTCCACCGCGGCCAAACGCTTGAGCGCCTCTTTCGTCGGCGCTTCGCTCAAGAAGGTTACGTGCAGCCGGGCCCGGTCGACGGCGTTGTCTTTCAGGAACGGGTTCTTGGCGATCAATCGCTTGAGTTCGGCCGCCGAGCGCACCAGCACCCGCGCCGGCAAACGCGTTTCTCCGGCCAGCTTGCGCTCGATCTCCAATTGCACCTTGGATTGAGAGGCCGTGGCATCGAAGACCAGGTTGCCGCTCTGCAAGTAGGTCCGGGGGTTCGCGAAACCGAGGCTCGCGCAAACGGCGCGCAGGCGGTCCATTTTTAGCGGGTTGCCGCCAACGTTGACGCCCCGCAAGAGCGCGATGTACGTGGCCATGCTGGCTCTCTCCGCTGTATTGGGTTAAGCGAGACTCGCGGGAACGCCGAGGGCCACGGCCGCCAGGTTGGTGGCATGATTGCGAATATCGATCGGCCAATCGGCGGTCCGCTCATCGAAGCCAACTTTGTCGCCGGCAAACAGAGCGCGGGTTGCCTCTTCGAAGCCCGGGCGGTCGCCGGCCATCGTCGCCATGAATCGATACGCCGCATCCTGAGATTGTCGGATTCGATCCTTGCCTTCGTTGGCGCGTCGAGCGTGGTCGACCAGCTTTCGGAGCGTGACTGACGCGCCGCCCGGCTGACTAGCGAGCCACTCCCAGTGCCGGGGTAGTAGCGTGACTTCGCGTGCAACGACGCCGAGCTTTGGACGCCCAGGCCCGCGCTGCGTTGGGGGTGCCATGGCGGGGCAAGCTCCCGTCTCGGCCCGCAGCACAATTCGGCCCACGACATCGGCCACCGAACCACGAAAATCGACTTCGACCTGGTGGCTCGTCCGGGCATCGAAGATCAAAACCGGTTCGCTGCCGGCGCGCTCAATCGCACGTTTTGCCGCTTCAGCGACCGTTCGCAGATCACCGACGGCCAAACAAGCGTCGGCTGCGAAAACGACGAAAGCAGATTCGTAGGGCGGGTTTACAGTTGATTCGGGCATAAAAACAGTCCTGCGGGCGACGGGAGGGGAGAAACGCCATGAATTTTACCCCGGTATAATTACTTCGTCAATTTTACCCGGATAATTTAGTCGGTTCCGACGGGCAAATCCGGATAACCAAAGCCGCCGGAAATTTCTGAGTAATGATCCGGGACAGGGGGCTTTAGGGAGCGTCGATAGGGACGTGACCTATATTTTCTAGTCGGTCCGATTCGTCTTTCTTGGGCCGGTCGATTGTGCGGTTGCAGGGGTGAGAAATGCGCGAGTTCGTACCCCAACTATCGAGCCGTCTCTCACGCGCTGTTGTTAAGAACCCGATTCCCCGCCGCCAGACGCCGAGACGCAACCCGGCCGGCGCGTGGGCCTTGAAAACTCCCAAAAATCAAATGGGCAAATAAAACGTCCCCAGAGTCGATGAGGCCGTGAGATGCAAGACGTATTTTCGACACAATGCTTGGACTCGCTGCCGTTCAACCGTGGCGAGAAGAATCGCCCCGAGCGCACCAGTTGCCTGGTTTGCATTCACCCGTCGGACCGCCTGGGCGAGGTTATTCCGCTCGGCAACACGGAAGTGCTGATTGGTCGCGACGCGGACTGTGATGTCGAACTGCCAGACGATTCGGTTTCGCGGCGCCACACGTTGTTGCGGCCGTCGGGAAGCGGATTCGTGGCGATCGATTTGGGGAGCACGAACGGCACTTACGTCAACGACACGCGCGTTGAAATGCATGCGCTCGAGCCGAGCGATCGCCTCAGATTGGGCAACCAGATCTTCAAGTATCTGTCAGCCGACCGATCCGAGGCCGAGTATTTCGAGAATGCGTATCGAATGATGACCACCGACGGACTGACGCAGGTTCACAACAAACGCTACCTGCTCGACGTCGCCGAACGCGAATTGCGCCGCGCGGCGCGAACCGGCAAACCGATGTCGCTGTTGATGATCGACATCGACCGATTCAAACTGATCAACGACACCTACGGGCATCTGGCGGGCGACGAAGTGTTGATCGAATTCAGCCGCCGGCTATTGGCCGCCCTGCGAGGCGACGAGGTGCTGGCCCGCTACGGCGGCGAGGAGTTCTGCCTGCTGCTGCCGGACACGGCCCTGGCCGACGCCATGAAGGCCGGCGAGCGGGTCCGCGCGGTGGTGTGCCAATCCGATTTCATGACGGAACACGCCCAGGTCTCGGTTACCGTCAGCGTGGGTGTCGCCTGCGCCGAGCCGCCAATGGAAACCACGGCGGTGGAGTTGATCGAGCAAGCCGACAAGCAACTCTACGTGGCCAAGCGGGGCGGTCGCAATCGGGTTATCGGCTGACCGCGGGATGCGCCGCGTCCCGCTCGACGGTTGATTCTTGGGGCTCGCAAGCGTAGAAGTTCTATTATTGAACTTTGTCGCTTGCGGGAGGCCCATACATGAAATCGGTCGTCAGCATCATTCGCAACGTTCATCCTCACTGGGTCGGCGACGGGTTCCCGGTCCGCAGCCTGTTCAGCTACGCGCACGATAGCGCCGTGTTCGATCCCTTCCTGCTGCTGGACTACGCTGGTCCGCACGAGTTCACGCCCGGCTCGGCGCCGCGCGGCGTGGGCGAGCATCCGCACCGCGGCTTCGAAACCGTGACGATCGTTTACGAGGGCGAGTTGGAACATCGCGACTCAGGGGGTAATCATGGCTCGATTGGGCCGGGCGACGTGCAATGGATGACCGCGGCCGGCGGGGTGGTGCACGAGGAATTCCACAGCGAGCGATTCACGCGCGACGGCGGCGTGCTGGAGATGGTGCAGTTGTGGGTCAATCTGCCGGCCAAGGATAAACTCTCGACTCCGAATTACCAGGGCATTCTGAACTCACAAATCCCGACGGTTTCACTCGCTAACGGCGCCGGCTCGGTCCGCGTCATTGCCGGAAGCTTTGGCGGAGTGCGAGGCCCGGCCAAAACGTTTACGCCGATCGAACTGTGGGACGTGCGACTTAGCGGCCAGCGCGAGGCGAAGTTTTCGCTGACCGACGGGCAAACCAGCTTGCTGCTGGTGCA
The DNA here is from genome assembly GCA_963791755.1 of uncultured Planctomycetaceae bacterium. Classification (GTDB taxonomy): domain Bacteria; phylum Planctomycetota; class Planctomycetia; order Pirellulales; family PALSA-1355; genus PALSA-1355. The sequence continues at coordinate 1,115,936 of CAWBTK010000007.1, read as the reverse complement.
GCGCGGCGCGGTGGCGATCAACGGCGCCGACAACGTCGCGGCCGGCGAGTTGGTCGTGCTCGACCGCGAAGGCAGTGACGTGAAACTGCTTGCCGAAGAGCCGGCGCGGGTGCTGATCTTGGCCGGCCAGCCGCTGGGCGAACCGGTCGAAGGGCAGGGGCCATTCGTGATGAATACGCGCGAACAGATCTTCCAGGCCATTTCCGACTATCAGGCCGGAAAAATGGGGCACCTCGCCTGAACGAGTTCCACCCGCGTTGTAGCATTTCCGGGAAAATTCTTGCCCCAAGGAACGTGGTAGAATCGGACGCGAGTTGCTCTGATCTCGCGCTCGTTGACACCGGAGAACCCCCCGATGAAAGACCGCCTCGTGACCATCGCCATGTCGGTTGCCGCGACGTTTGGACTGATCAAGGCCGCGCCCGAGACGCCCAGGGAATTGGACGTCGACCGGCTGATCGTGCGCAAGGAACTGATCGTGTCCGACTCGGGCACGCCCTGGGAAAAGGGCTATGAGGATCAGCAGATTGCCCGCGGAATGTACGCCCGTTCGGTTGGAGAAGGCGGCCCGGGCGGCTTGTGGGTTCGCAGTCGACTAATCAAGGGCGAGATCGACGACCCGTTCGACGATCGCTTTCACGCGCTGGAAAGCGATGGCACGTTGCGGCGGGCGCCGGGCCATATTTCGTGGAACGTGTGGCTCGACGGCGCGTGGCGGCAAATGGCGATCATCCAGGGCGAGGGGCTCGAATACAACGAAACCCCGCGCGAGCAATGGAATGGCAGCACGCATCCCGGGCGGTTGCGTTTCCAGTCCTTCCGTCCAGGCCACCCCGAGCCGCTGACCGACGCGCTGGTGGGCCAGGGAAAAATGTCGATCGGCGGCGGCGGTTTTGGCGGCGGCGGCTTGCCGTATCCCGATGACGTGTTGCGACTGTGGGGCGGCGAGCTCAAGCAACAGCCGGTGGCGATTCCCGCGGCGCCGGTGGTTGTTAGCGACGATGGCTCCGGCGCGCACGAATATGCGATCGTCGCCGTCGGACCCCAGGGGAGTCGGTCGGCGGCTTCGCCCGTAGCGAAATCGAAAGGCCTGGCGGCGCTCGAGTGGGATAGCGCCACCGGCGCCGACGCCTATGTCATCGTTCGCGACCGCCAGGAGATCGCCGGTCCGCTGCGCGTCGAGGGATCGCGAAAACGATGGACGGATACGCCTGGCGAGTAGCCCGCGCTTGAAGGAATTTGCTTATTCGCTGGCATTCGTCGGCGAGGCGCCGAAAAGTTTGGCGAGCTGGTTGCCCAACTCCGGCCCTCGGGCGTCGATGCAGACGACCTTGCCCTCGCGATCGACGAGTATGCAGGCCGACGGCCCGGGCAATCCGTAATAGACCGCCATCGGATTGTGCAAGCGATCACCATCATGGACGGTGGGCCAGGGATGGGGGTGCTCGGCGAGATACTTTTCAAGCGCCTGACGGTCCTCGTCCAGGCTGACGCCGACGACGGCGAATCCACGATCGTGATATTCGGCCAGGTTTTTTTCCACGTTGGACAACTCGCGCAGGCAGGGCTGGCACCACGTGGCCCAGAATTCAACCAGCACGACCTTCCCGCGATACTTACTCCAATCGAGCGGCGTGCCGTCGAGATGGGTACCGCTGAATTCCAGCGGCTTGCCGTCCAGGTCGAGTCGCCGCGCGGCCCCCAGCATGTAGACACCGTCCCGGGCAGTGGCCGGATCGGTGCTTTGCGACAACAGCCGTCCGAACTGAGTGCACACCGCAATTGCTTGCTGCCGATCGCCCTCGTGCTGAAGTGCCACCGCGACCTTGCGGGCCGCGGAGACCGCGTCTTTCGATGGCGCCGGTGAAGCGGCGAGCGCGGCCTTGATTTCGTCGACTACCTGTTGTTTCTGTTCCGGCGTGCCGGCGCGTGGTCCCCCGCTGAACACGATCGTGCGAAATACCAAGCGAAGGCCCATGGCCTCGTTAAAACCCTCGAGCTGTTTGTCTTCGTCGGTTGCAATGGCCGCGATCTTTTCCAGGGCCGTCTCCACCGCCGAATAGGCGAGTTTTTTCCGCTCAGCGACTTCGGCCGGACTAGTCGGCTTGAAATCGAACGTTTCTCGCACAAACGCCAGCAGCTCTTTGACTCCTCCCTTGGGCAGGTCATAGCGACTCTTGGCGGTGGGCTCGACAGGCGGGGCGGAGGGCGACTCTTCGGCCAACGTTATAACTTCAAGTAATGTCGCCAGAATCGTGGCCAGGATTACGATCGCGTGCTTGAACATGCTTGGTCCCCCATTGAAGCGGCGGCTAGGCTAGACAGTTTGCAGTGTGCGCTGCGCGGCGCTGACTCCCAGTTCGGCGAGATACTTTTGCACCAGCTCGCGCTGGGGCGAAGCGAAACGCTGGAACGGCTCGGCCATGAAATCGTCGCAGATGTCCAGGCAGGAAAGCCCGCACTTGAGACCCTTGATGAATGCCGAACGGTGTTGGCCGACCGAATAGATGGTTTCGCCCAACTGCAAGACTTGGGCATGCAGCAGCGCCATGCGATCCAGCTCGGCGGCCGAGGCCGCTTCATACAGATCGACGTACAGCCGCGGAAACAGATTCGCTCCGCCGCACACGCCGCCGTGCGCGCCAAACAGCACCGACTCGCCCAGCAGTTCCTCGGGCCCAACCAGCAGCGAAAAATCGGGGCGCTCGGCGAGCAAACTGCGCAGCTTGTGAAAGTAAATCATCTGGGCCGAGCTATCCTTCATGCCCACGATGTTTGGAATCGCCAGCGCGCGGCGCACCGTGTCCGGCTCGAAGGTGAGCTTGGTATGGCTGGGCATGTTGTAGAGGAACACCGGCAGCGGCAGTTCGCTGGCGATGTCCTCGATGTATTCCAACAGCTCGGGCTGCCCGGCAGGAAAATAGTAGGGGGCCGAGAGGACCACGGCCTGCGCGCCGGCGGTGGCCGCGTGCGTGGCCAGGTTGACCGATTCGACAAACGATGTGTCGGTGACGCCGACCAGCACCGGTACCCGGCCTGCAACCTGTTTGCAGACTCGATTGACCAGCTCGTGGCGCAGACAATAGCTCAGGCTGGGCGCCTCGCCGGTTGTGCCCAGGATGAACAGTCCGTGAACGCCGCCGTCGATCAGGTGCTCGATCAGCCGCTCCAAGCCGGCGGCATCCAGCGTGTCGCGATCCAATAGCGGTGTGATCATGGGGGGAATAATGCCGCGCAGCGGCCTCGGCAGGCTCGGCGATTTCACGGTGTTCGGTTCCTGGTGTCGGGTGGTGAAGACTCGGACGGCTCGCAAGCGTCCACTGACACGAGTATGACGCTCAAAACGGTCGTCGGCCAGTCCCGCCCGGACGAGGGAATGGCCTTTAGGGCGCTGCCCCCATGCGATAGGATCTGGACGGCGAGTATTGCGAAAACCGGCCGCTTTTTGCTGGTCTCACTCGCCCCCGCGCCCGACGCACGCCTTGAAACCCAACCCGGTCTTGCCCTATGTCTGGATGTTGTTTGGCGCGATGGCCTTTTCGGTCATGGCGGCGCTGACGCACGCCCTGGGCGAGACCTGCGATTGGCAGATTATCGCCGCGATCCGGACCGGCCTGGCCCTGGTCTTTGCCACGGTGCTGACGCTGCAGGCCGGCAAACGACTGGTCGTCTGGCAGCCAAGAACGCTCTGGATTCGCAGCATCGCCGGCAGCGTGAGCCTGGTATGCACATTCTTTGCGCTCACTCGGCTGCCGGTGGCCGACGTGCTGACGCTGACCAACGTATTTCCGATATGGGTGGCGCTACTGTCCTGGCCTTTGTTGGGAGAGATCCCCGCGAAGGAGGCCTGGATCGCGATCGCGGTCGCGCTGGTCGGGGTGGTGCTGGTCGAACAGCCGCATTTGGACGACGACAAGTGGCCGGCCTTGCTGGCGTTGCTAAGTTCCGTCAGCACGGCTATTTCCATGCTAGGGCTACATCGGTTGCAGGGGGTCGATCCGCGGGCGATCGTGGCCCATTTTTCGGCGGTGGCGCTGATCGTGTGCCTGGCGTCGCTGGCGATCTTTCCGAACACGGCCCTGGCCCGATCGCACTTCGATAACAACAGCCTAGCAATGCTCCTGGGCGTGGGCCTGACGGCCACCATCGGGCAACTGTTTCTGACCAAGGCTTTTGCGGCCGGGCCGCCGGCCAAAGTATCGGTCGTGGCGCTAACACAGGTCGGTTTCGCCATGATCTTCGACGCGGTCGTCTGGCGGCACAGCTTCAGCGCAATCACGTTGCTGGGCATGGTGTTGGTGATGGCGCCAACGGCCTGGCTGGTCGTCAGCCAGGGGCGGCCGCAAGTCGACGACCTTTAATTTAAGGGGCGCGCATCGTAGGATAATGCGATCCAGTATCTGATCAGTTTTGCGTGCAAAGGTTGTTTCGTCCGTGACATCGCTGCAAGCGCACCTGCTGATAGCCACTCCCGAACTGGCCGATCCGTTCAATCATTCGGTCGTCCTGTTGATTCGGCACAACGAGGAAGGGGCCCTGGGCCTGATCCTGAATCGACGCACCAGCGCCACCTTGCGCGAGGCCTGGTCGCGGCTCAGCGAGGTGCCCTGCAACCGCGACGATTCGCTGTTTCTGGGCGGCCCGTGCGAAGGTCCCTTGGTGGCGCTGCACACCAATGAGTTTTTGCTCGAGACCGAAGTCATGCCAGGGCTCTATTTTTGTGCTGGCAGGGAAAAGCTTGAGCAACTCGTCGTGCAGTCCGACGGTTCGCCGGTGAAGTTCTTCGCTGGGTATTCGGGATGGGCGGCCGGGCAACTGGAAGCCGAAATCGCCCGCGGCTCGTGGTCGGTCATGCCCGCCCGCACCGACCACGCGTTTTGGCAAGAGGACGAGTTGTGGACTCGCGCCAGCCGGTTCGTAGCCGATGCTTCGTGGCGCTCGGCGCTACAGATCAAGCACGCTCCGCCGGATCCCTCGCTCAACTAGTGCGTGTCGCACTGACATTTGGCGTCCGCATAGCGACTTTAACGCGATTATCGACGAAATACCCGCTACGACGTCGCGAGACGTGCGCGAGTCGTACGAAAGCGGCGAGGCTAGAACGATGGTCGAGGAATCTCGCCGGTGCTGGTGTCTTGCACGGCGCCCTGTTCGGCAGCGGGGGGCAACACGGCGGGCAATTCAATCGTGAACTGGCTTCCCTTGCCGACCTGGCTGGTGACGCGAATTTCGCCGCCGTGCTCTTTGACGATCTTCTGACTCACCGGCAGCCCCAGGCCGGTGCCGCGACCGCCCTTGTGGGAGACGAACAGCGTGAAGATCTTGTCCAGATCCTCTTCTGGAATTCCACAGCCATTGTCGTCGACCGTGATGCGGACAAGCGACTCGGCAACGTCATAATGCGTGGCGATCTTCACCTTGCTGCCCGGGTTCTCGTCGCAGGCGTCGACCGCGTTGGTCGCGATATTCAGCACGGCCCGATGCAGGCCCTCGGGATCGAACACCAGCATGGGAATATTCTTGTCGGGTCGCCACGTGAGCTCGACGTTCAATTCATCGGCCCGCGATTGCACGAGCTCGACCACTTCGCCGACGACCTGGTTGAAGTCGCTGGGCACGGGATCGGGCTCGCGATCCTTGCTGAACGTGAGCATGTCCATCACCAGGGCGGAAATCTTGCCCTGATTGCGATCGACCATGGTCCAACCCTTGCGGACGACGTTCTCGTCGTGCTGCGCGAGGCCGTTTTCGATCAGGTAACTGCCGCCGCGGATGCCCTGCAAGATGTTCTTGATGTGATGCGATAGCATGGCGATCGTCTGGCCCACGGCCGCCAGCCGCTCCGCTTGCATCATCGCCGAGTAATAGCGGGTGTCTTCCACGGCCAGCGCCGCCTGATGGGCGATGGCGATCATCAGCTTCAGATGTTCCTCGGAAAACTTGTTCTGATGCGTCAACTGCTGGATCATGCGCTGCGGCGTGGTCGAGGTGTCGATATAGATCACGCCCACGACGTCGTAGCGACCCTGCATCGGCACGCAGATCGCCTCGCGAATACCCATCTGCACGATACTGGCCGCGTGGTCCCAGCGCTGGTCCTCGCGGGCGTCGCTGGTCAACACGCCCTCGTTGTGCTGCAAAACGTAATCCAGGATGGTCTTGCTGATCGCGAGTTTCTCGCCAGATTCGAATCCCTGGCGATTGTGCCGCACCTTGGGCACGAGCTGCTTGGTCTGCTCGTCCAGCAACATGATGCAGCCGCGGTCGGCCTCAACCCATTCGAAGATCAACTGCATGATGCGATTGAGCAGCTGATCGATGTCGAGCGTGTGGCTAACGGCCAGCGCCGTGCGGTACATGATCTGCAAATTGCTGCGGGCCCGAGCCAACCAGGGGCTGCCGCCATCCTCGCGTTCGAATTGAAACAGTTCGCTGCCTTCTTCCTGGCTCATCGAGCGGACGATGCGCGAGCCGTCGGCGGTCTGGCCGCGTGGAACGATGTCGATCTTGTCCGAGAGATCGTCGGGCACGTTTTCGCCCGGATCGGTGAACAGCATCATCGTGCAGCCGACCTGCAACCGATCGCCGCTGACCAGTTTACAGGCCTCGACGATTCGCTTGCCGTTGACGTAGGTGCCGTTCGAGCTGTTCAGGTCGGTAACCACGCAGTCAGCGCCGTCGTAGCTGACTTCGGCGTGACGGCGCGATACCTCGGTGTCGTGAACCTGGATGTGGTTCGAGGCGTCGCGCCCCAAGCCCAGCGTGCCCTCTTCGAGATCGAAGAGCGATCCCTGGTCGTGGCCCTGATAAACGAAAAGCGACGGCACTGCCCGACTCCCATGTATGAGCCCGCGCCGGGACTGTCCCGACGAACTGAGGCCTTCGCGGCCATGGCACTGGCAGGCAAAATGCCGGCGCCGCTGTTGCGCTGGCCAATGCCAGCGGCACTCGAGCGGCCGTGTGTCCGGCGATCGGCTGCGAACATTCAATTTAGCGGATGGCGGGGGACCGCGAAAAGGGTTTTACGGTAAAGGTGGCAATTAAGAATGTTCCGCACCGCAATCAATGACCGGGCGAATCGACTTGACGGAGCCGCCGGCGGAACAAAGAATCATCACAGGCGGCAAAGTGCCTGCTCGCCTCGTCACCCCTCACGCTGTCGCTTCGACCCGCCCAATCCTCCGACCACGACCCGAGGCTCCGCCAACCGCGGAGTTGATTCCCATGAAGTTCGCTCGCATCGATCGTTTTGCGGCCACATGCCTGGCCGGGGCATTGCTGATTTCCGCCGCGCGTGCCGCCGAAGAAGCCGGCGCGGTCGAGAGCCGGCTGGCGAAAAGCGTCGGCTACCTGGCCTCCGACGAGTTGGAAGGCCGCGGCGTGGGGACCAAGGGGCTCGACCTGGCGGCCGACTATATCGCGGCCCAGTTTCGTGAAATAGGCCTGAAGACCGCGTTGTTCGCCGGCCAGCCGTTTCAGAAATTCAAAATGACGACCGGCGCCAGCCTTGGCCCGCGCAACGAATTGACCTTCGTCGGACCCGCGAGCGAGCCCGGCACGCCGCCAAAACGAATCGAATGGAAGCTGGGCGAGCAATTCAATCCGCTCGCCATCGGCGGCTCGGGCAAGCTGGATTTGCCCCTGGTGTTTGTCGGTTACGGAATTACGGCGAAGGACGAACACTACGACGATTACGCGAAGGTTGACGTCCGCGGGAAGGCGGTAGTCATCATGCGGCACGAGCCGCAGCAAGCCAACCCGCACAGCGTGTTCGACGGCGACAAGAACTCGGAATATGCGCCGTTCAAGCGCAAGATTTCGAACGCCTATGAACACGGCGCGGCGGCCGTGGTTTTCGTGACCGACGATTTCGACATCCGCAAATCAGTTGATGCCGCCCGCAAGCGGTGGCAAGCCGCAGTGGACCAGATTGCCGAGGAGAACGGCAAATTCAAGGCGTTGGACAATCCCAGCGACCAGGCGCGAGCCAAGCACGAAGAGCAAATCGCGGCCTTGGCCGAGGATGTCAAGAAATTCGCCGAGCAGATGAAGGAGGCTGCCGATCCGATGCTGCCGTTCGACGGCTGCCGGACCCGACGCGGCCGACGGCCGTAACTTTCCGGTGATCTACTGCCGCCCGAGCGCCTTGGACGAGGTCATTCGCGAGTCGTTGGGCACCACGCTGGCCGAGATCGAGGCCGAGATCGACAAAGGTCCTATTCCGCACAGCCGCGAACTCGCCAACTGGAAGATCGAGGGCGAGATCAGCGTCGAGCGGCAGGAAACGGAAGTCAAAAACGTGGTGGGAGTGCTCGAAGGCGAAGGGCCGCTGGCCGATGAGACGATCGTGATCGGGGCGCACTTCGATCACCTGGGCTACGGCGGCCCCGGTTCCGCAGCGCCGGGAGTGAAAGAAATCCACAACGGAGCCGACGACAACGGCTCGGGCACAACCGTGTTGATCGAGATCGCCCGCACGTTGGCCGGCCGCGCCGAGAAACTGCCGCGGCGCATCGTGTTCTTGGCTTTCACCGGCGAAGAACGGGGGCTGATCGGCAGCGCTCGCTACGTGCGGAATCCGCTCGTGCCGTTGGACAAGACCGTGGCCATGCTCAACCTGGACATGGTCGGGCGGCTGCAGGATGACAAGCTGATCGTGCACGGCACGGGCACGGCCAGCGAATTCGACGCACTGGTCGACCGCTTTGGCAAGGAATACGGCTTTCAGATCACGAAGAAGCCGGGCGGGTTCGGCCCCAGCGATCACTCGTCGTTTTACGCGGCCAAGATTCCGGTGCTGTTCTTCTTCACGGGCAGCCACAAGGATTATCACCGCCCCACCGATGACGTCGACAAGCTGAACCTGGCGGGAATGCGGCGGATTGGCGACATGGTGAGCGAGATCGCGGTCGCGCTAGCCCAAGCGGGCGAACGGCCGCAGTACGTGGAAGTCAAAGGGGGGAATGAAACTCTGGGCGGTGGCGGCGACCGGCCGTACTTCGGCAGCATTCCCGATTTTTCGCAGGATCAGCCGGGCTATGCGTTAACCGGTGTCACGAAGGGGGGCCCCGCCGAGCGGGGCGGCATCAAGGCCGGCGACATCATCGTCGAATTGGGCCCGAGCAAGATCGGCAACCTCGAGGATTTTGATAGCGCCTTGCGCAAGTTCAAGGCCGGCGACAAAGTGCCTGTCGTCGTGAAGCGCGGCGCGGAGCGCGTGAAGCTGGAAGTCACGCTCGATCCGCCGAGGTAGGAGCGTTCCACAACCAGTGGCGAACCACAACGACACGAAGGGCACGGAGAGAGAGGAATAATTGTCGTGTGCCGGGTGGCACATCTGGCCAAAAGCCGGCAGTGTTCCAACTGCGACACGCTTGCGGCACGAATCCGAGTTAGCTGCGGATGGCTCTTTGCCCGCAGCGGGTCAAATTAAACGTTTAAGCAGTGCAAAAGCTGCACTGCTGGACGGGGCCAGCGGTGGCACCAGGCGGAGACAAACACGGTGACCATTCTTGTCATTGCGCTCGTTTGCACGGCCGTTTTCTGTTTTCTCGCGCTGCTTTACACTCAAGTGTGCATCATCTTTTATCGACGTCCAAATGTTTCGATTCTGGAGAGCAGTTGGGCGACGACGATATTGTTCAGACCCGAGAATTTCACTGAGTTTGGACAGCGATTGAGATGTCGGTATATTGCAGCCCTATGCGGGTTCCTTACCAGCGCGTTTTTAGCGGTAGTACTCGATCAAATTTAATATTGCAGCCGAATAGGTCTTCGGGGCTGGTGGAGTGCCACTGCTGGCCCCGTCCAGCAGTGTTCCGTCCGCAACACGCTTGGGGCATGAACTTGAGCTAGTGACCTACAGATGTCTTCACTAGACGGGCCGAATAGGCGTCAACGTGATGCAAAGCGGCAGCACTGCTGGACCAGGCCAGCAGTGGCACACGAAGATAGCCAAGGCCAACTTATTGGCACTATCTCCACTGCTCCCCCCGAGGCCAGCGATGCCTTGCCGGGCGAGGTACCGGCGGGTTAACCTTGCTGTATGAGCCTCGATCCCTGGAAGCACCGAAAAACGGTAAAGCACTACGACCATCCGGGTCACGTTCGAGCGCTGACGTTTTCTTGTTATCAACGTCGGCCGTTGCTGACGAACGATCCGTGGCGGCGGATGCTTTCGACGGCCATCGACCGAGCGGTTGAACGGCACCGGTACGGCGTGGCCGCTCTGGTCTACATGCCGGAACACGTGCACCTGATCGTGTGGCCAAGGGAACAAGCCTCTGGCATTTCCAATTTACTGACGGACATGAAGAACACCTGCCGGCGATCGATGGACTGCCACCCCAATGGGTTGAGTAGGCGACTGCCGGCTGCCACTGCTGGCCAAAAGCCGGCCGTGGCACATGAAAATCAGGCGAAACTGCCGCACAAGTGCTAAGCCAGCACGGGCACCAGAACCGAGCCCGAAGCCGGTGATTCAGCAGGCTTTCCGCTCGGAAATTGGCGTGGAAAGGCCTCCTGGTTTTTTGACCTTTACGAGAATTAAGGTTCTCGACAGAATACCGCCTCGAAACCGGCCCCCCAGGGGGCCAGAGTTCGCGAGTTGATTCGGTTGTCCTGCGGATGGACAGCGGAGGTCACGGAAGACCGCCCGTCACCAGCAAGGAGCGCTATAACGTGAGAACTAATCTAATCCCGGCCGCGATCGCGGCCCTTCTGATCGCCGCTCTTGGCTCTACCGAAGTCCAAGCCCAGCCCGTGGGCCAGGGGCAATTGCCGCCCCGCGGAATCGCGCCCGCGGCGGCCGCCGCGCCCGGCGGCATTGCCGTCATCGATGTGACTTACATTCTCGATCACTACTCGCGATTGAAGCAGGCCACCGACGCCTTCAAGCGCGACATGGACACGGCCGAAGCGCAATTGAAGAAAGAGCGCGACGCCATGGCCAAGAAGGCCGAGAAGCTCAAGACCTTCAAGCCCGGCACGCCGGAATTCAAGTCGCTGGAAGAGGAACTCATCAAGGGCGAATCCGACTGGAAGCTGCGGGTGAATCGCCAGAAGGGCGAGTTCGCCGAGCGCGACGCCATGAACTTTCTCAAGGCCTACCAGGAAATGTCCGCGGCCGTGAAGGCGTACGCCGATCGCAACGGCATCGCCCTGGTGCTGCGATTCAATGGTGCGCCGATCGATTCGACCAATCCCCAGGCGGTTCAGATGGAGCTCTCGAAGCTGGTCATGCATTACCACAAGGACATCGACATCACGGACCAGATCCTGGCCGAACTGAACCGCAACGCGGCCGTCGCCACGCCGCGCACCCAACCGCCGCCGCGCCGCTAGGGTCCTCGGACCGGCCGGCAAAAATGCCGTCCGTCCGATCGTTCCCATGCGTCGCCCGGAGTCTTGTGTGCTTCCTTCCCCCGTCTAACACGCCTCGACGAACCAACCTTGATGCACGCACTACGACAACAATGCACGATCGGCCGCGCGGTCTCGGTGCAAGGATTCGGCTTCTGGAGCGGACGCGACGTGCAGGTGGAATTTCGCCCAGCCGAACCCGACACGGGAGTGGTGTTCGTGCGGCGCGACTTGACCCCGGCCGTGCGCATCAAGGCGGTCGTGGGAAATCGCGTGGAAACGCCGCGCCGCACCACGCTTCGATCGGGCGTGGCCAGCGTCGAAATGGTGGAACACGTCATGGCCGCCCTGTCCGGGTTGCAAATCGACAACTGCGAAGTGTGGGTCAACGAACCCGAAATGCCCGGCTGCGACGGATCGAGCTTGCCGTTTGTCGAAGCATTGGACCTGGCCGGCGTGGTGGAACAATCGGCCTCGCGCTCGCGGCTTGTGGTGCGCAATATCACGCGACTGGGCGACGACGACAGTTGGGTCGAGGCCCGGCCGGCCGCCAGCGGCGGACTGACGATCAAATTTCGGCTCGACTACGGCGCGGGCAACGCCATCGGCCGGCAAACGCTGCAACTGCCGATTACGCCCGAGTCATTTCGCCGCGAGCTGGCGCCCAGCCGCACGTTCGTGCTAGAGGAAGAAGCCGAGTGGCTGGTCTCGCGCGGGCTGGGCAAGCGGGCCACGTATGAAAACCTGTTGGTGTTCGACAAAGATGGCCCCGTGGAGAACACGCTGCGCTATCGCGACGAATGCGTGCGACACAAGTCGCTGGACCTGGTGGGCGATCTGGCATTGGCCGGTTGCGACCTGGTCGGGCACTTCATCGCCCACCGCAGCGGACACCGTTTGAACGCCGAGCTGGTGCGAGCGCTGTTGAACGAGGAAGAAATTACCGAAGGCCGGCGCCGATCGGCCTAGATCCGAGCGGCTAAAAAACAAGAGTTTGGCCCCTTCGCTCGCAGAGCACGGATGCTCGAAAGAGTCGCGAGGGGAAAAGGACGCGGAGCGACAATTATGGCAAGCTACGTCGCCGAAAACGTATCGATTCACCCGCGGGCCGAAATCGACTCCGATGTCGAGATCGGCCCTTTCTGCGTGATCGGACCCAACGTTCGCATCGGCCGCGGCACGCGGCTCGAAAACAACGTCACGCTGATGGGTCGCGTAACGCTGGGCGAACACAACCACATCTTTCCCGGGGTCGTGGTCGGCGGAGAACCGCAAGACCTCAGCTACCGGGGCAGCGACACCCAAGTGATCATCGGCGATCACAACATCATCCGCGAGTGCGTGACGATCAATCGCGGCACCGAGAAAGAAGAGGGCGTGACGACGGTCGGCAGCCATAACTTCCTCATGGCCTGCTGCCACATCGCCCACGATTGTCGGCTCGGCAACCATATCGTGATCGCCAACGGCACGCTGCTCGGCGGACACGTTCACGTTCACGACCACGCTTCGCTGTCGGGCGCCGTGGCGGTGCACCACTATGCCTCGATCGGCAGTTACTCGTTTATCAGCGGTTGCAGCCGCGTACTGCACGACGTGCCCCCGTTCATGCTCGTCGAAGGCCACCCGGCTCGGGCGCGATGCATAAACGTCGTGGCGCTGAAGCGAAACGAATTCTCTCCGGACGTCGTCAATAGCCTCGCCGAAGCCCATCGGCTCTTGTATCGGGCCAAGGTTGGCCTGGACCACGCCCGTGAAATCTTGCGAGGCAATGACCAGCTGGCCCCGCAGGTCAACGAACTGCTGAACTTCATTCAGATGCAGCAAGAAGGCAAACACGGACGAGCGCGCGAGCGCAGGAGAGCGGCGTGACCAAGCTTAAGATGGCGGTAATCGGAGCAGGGCACCTGGGACGGATCCATGCCCGCCTGTTATCCCAGATGGATGACGTGGAGCTTTTGGGCATTGTCGACCCCGTGCCGGCGGCCCGCGATAGCGCCGCCGCCGAATGCCATGTTCCGGCTTATGGCGACCACGGCGAATTGGCTGGGCGCATCGAAGCAGCCGTCGTTGCCACGCCGACGCGTCATCATCACGCGGTCGCGATGGATCTGTTGCGGCGCGGCGTGCCGCTGTTGGTCGAAAAGCCGCTGGCGGACAACCTGGCCCAGGCCGACGAGCTGGTCGATACGGCCCATTTGCGCGGCGTCGTCCTGCAAGTTGGTCATATCGAGCGATTCAATCCGGCCTTTTTGGCGGCGCGGTTGCGCGTCGGCCAGCCAAAGTACGTCGAGGCGGTACGGGCGAGCGGCTATACGGGCCGTTCGGTCGACATCGGCGTGGTCTTCGACTTGATGATTCACGACATCGATCTGCTGTTGTCCCTGGTGTCGGCGCCGATCACGCGCGTGTCGGCCATGGGGTTGGCGGTCATGGGGCGTCAGGAAGACGTGGCCCAGGCTCGCGTGGAATTCGCCGACGGCGCCGTGGCAAATCTGAGCGCATCGCGATTGAGTTTCAATCCGGCGCCGAAACGGCAAATGCAAATCTGGAGCGATCGCGGGTTTGCCACGATCGACTTCGGAAATCGCAGCGCCGCGGTCGTCTCGCCGAGCGAGGCGATTTTGGACCGCGAGCTTGACTTCGAAGCTCTGGATATTCCCGGGCGGACGAGGGTCAAGGATCGGCTCTTCAGCGACGTGCTGCGCGTGGAGCCGCTGGAGATTCCGGCCACGAACGCCTTGGCCGACGAACTGCGCGACTTTGTCGACGCCGTGCGGCTGCATCGCGAGCCGCGCGTAACCGGCCAGCAGGGGCGCGACGCCCTGGCCTTGGCCGACGCAATTCTGGAATCGATCGCCGAGCATTCCTGGCATGGCGCCGCCGCCGGGCCCGTCGGGCCGTTGGCTCGCCCGTCGCGAGGCACGCTGCGCGGACCGCACTGGCACTCGGTGGCCCAGCCCCGCCCCGCGGCCTAGGGCGTTCGTCGTGAACGTGGCCGGCGCTCGCCATGTGCCACGGCCGAATCGTCTATTGGCGTCGGCTCCTAATTCGCGACGCCTCAAGGTGTGAGCCGGCTACTTTATCGGCAATTGCCCTACGCCAGGTCGCGATCTTCGAACATGGCCAGGCCCAGGAGCATGGCGATCGTGCTGTAAACAACGCAATACAACAGCGCCATCCACAAGTAGCTGTTCGGCACGGTCGCGCCGGCGGCCACCGCGGCCTGGATGTTGAAGTGATCCAAGACCGGCAGCACCGTGGCGATGAACTGGCCCACGAAGCGAACGATCTCGAATTTGCCAACCGACGAGTTGACGAGCATCGGCACCAGGTGGCCGAGCACGTAAACCGACGCGCACACGATCAGATTCGCCAACATCGGCAGTCGGGTGGAAATTGCCACGCTGATCGCCGCCATCACGACGGTTTCCAGAAAGGCAAGCACCAGGCCGGGCAGCGTGGCGATCGATTCCAGGTAACAGAGTTGCCACGTGGGCTCGGTCTTGCTGACTTCGCGCGAGTCGTACACCACCTTGTACGAGATCGTGACCAGGAAGAAGAACCCGAGCACGATGAACAGCACGACCACGGGCCCCAAAACACCCAGGAACTTCCCCAGGATGAACTGCCGGCGACGCACGGGCTTGGAGAGCACGGTAAGCGCTGTGCGGCCTTCGACTTCCTCGGAGACCGAGACGCTCGCCGACCAGACGGCCACGATCATCGCCAGGATCATGATCAACGTCAGGCCCGAGTCCTTGAGCATCTTGACGTCTTCGCCGAACGTGTTGTAGGGAATGAAGACGAACGCGAGCAGCAGGAACGCGCCGAGACCCATGACCAGGTAGAACAGCGGCTGGGACATAGCCTCCTTGGCCGTGGTCATCGCGATCGCGGCCACCTTCGGCGTGGCGAAACGCAATCCCAGGTACATGCCAACCAGAATGACAAAGGCCAGGGCCGTGCTGGGCACGATCCGCATCTCTGGAAATTCAATGTCCGTAACGGCATGAATCATCAGCTTCACGGGCTTTTCGTTCACGTTGGTGACGAACCAATGCGTGGGCACGTCCTGCGGGGCCTTGTCTCTTTCGGCCACGAACGGCCGAACCCAGCCGTATGAAGTCCCGGGGGAGAGCTTCATGCCCAGAAACTGGCCGATTGCGGCATTGATCGTCGTCTGCACCGAGACAGCCTCGTCGGCTTCAATGGTAAAGCGCTCGAGTTCCAATTGGCGGGGCCCGAAATCCTTGAGCTCATAGTCCACCACGCCCGGCGGAATGACAAACTCGTGGTCCGAGGTGCCGACGGCCGCGATCCGGGGCACGGCGGCAATCAACGCGCGGTAGGGGATGGCCGGCACCAACACCATGCCCAAAATGGCGAAGCCTGTCAGAACCACGGCCAGATAAAAAATGGGCGCCAGAATTCCCTCGCGCACCGCGGCAAGAATCTCCCGGGCCTGCGAGCGAGAGACAAGCCATACCAGGCCATACAGCAAGAGCAGAACGGCCAGTCCGAAGGCGACGCCAACGCTCAATAACCAAATTGGCGTAACCCAGGTGGCGGTTAGCCCCAACACGAAGATTGAACTGCTCAGCATGATTGCTTGGATCCGGAGAGATTGATGCGTTCGAGATGATTGCGATTGGCGTCGGCAGCTCGGCTAGCGTCGGACTTGGAAATCCGTAAATTCACCGTTGGCCGGCAGCACCGTGACTTGCGTGGCGGCAATGTAGCGTTCCATTTCGGCCCGCACCGCCGCGATGAATGCCTGGAGCGAACGACTGGCGCCTTCGACGACCAAAAGCACCCGACCGTCGCTCAAATTCTGCACGAAGCCTTGGACGTCGTAGCGCCCGGCGATGCCGTGCGCGGTGTAACGAAATCCCACGCCTTGCACGCGACCCGAGAAGTACACTTCTCGGCGCTCGCGCGTTTGGTCCGCCTCGCTCACGACCCGACGGCCGCGCTATCGCGCCAGCCCCATGCCACGTTTTCGCGAGCCACGGCCCGCTCGAATCGGTAAACCTCCAGTATATCCTAAGCCCGGGGACCTGCCAGCAGTCGGCCGGGCGTCGCGACATAACCGTTACCCTTGACGCGACCTGGGGGCGGTTCTAGGCTTAGATGGCGAGCGCGATCGGCACCAATTCTGCCGGCGTTCGCGAGGCGGCAGCCGGCAAAGATCGGCCTCCGCACCTTGCCCGGTAGTGTAACGGTAGCACGAATGGCTCTGAACCATTTAGTCAAGGTTCGAATCCTTGCTGGGCAGCTACTTTTCTGACGCCAGTTCTCTCCTGGTTCCCTTTTTTTGTGTCTTTCCGGGGAAGCGGGCCCACGGCCTCGAGCCTAGGCTCCGAGCGCACGAACCAGGCGTCTCTTACTTGCCCTGTCGGGTTTCACCTGGTCATCGACCGGATGGTGGTGCTGCAGGTGGTCGCCGGGTCCAGGCCGTCACGTCCGTCGCCCCCCGCCACGAGCTGCCGTGCGGCCTTGGCGCCGCCCCTGCTACAATGCCGGAGTGAACCATCGCTCCTCTGGAGGAACTCAAATGCGCAGGCACATCTGGATCGCTGCCTTGGCAGTTCTGACGTTGGCGTGGAAGCTGACCGCCACCGAGGCCGTTGGGGCACCGCCCGGCCCGTTCAAGTCTGGCGATATTGAACCGACTGTTGCCGCTCGCTTGCGCGGCGAGACCGACGCCACACGAGTCGCGTTGAAACATGCGCGGCTGACGCTCCGCGTCGTCGAACTCGCGTCGGGCGATGAATATTTGCTAAAGATGAACCCCGACACTTCGCGGAAGTGGCACCGATTGCTTCCTAAAACGCGGGACAAAGTTAACGCGGTTCTTGATTCAGTGGATTTGACCAAAGATAATCGCGGTCTGCATACAATCACACAGCAACTCGTAACCGGCAAGTTGATTGCCGACGCTCGCGGATACGAGGTCGTGAATATTATCACGGACGGCAATAAAGTTCGCGAGACCTGGGATCGTGGCGGCAGCGTCGCCTTTGACGGCAAGGTCGGCGTGGTGTTCGAGCCCGCGAATCGGCAAGCCAAGATTTCTCGATTCGGACAAGCAATGACCCTTCGCCGGTTCGAGGAAGGGATCGACAGCCTTCAGTCACTTCTGAACTTTGAAGATCAAGCGCGTTGGCCTTATCAGCTAAATGATGACGGCACCCCTCGTCGCTGGATTAAATACGACAGACCGGATGAAGTGTTAGTCGAGCAAACAATGTATGGATACAAGCAGTTTTCGGATGCGGTGGCTATTCCCACCGTTCAAATCACGGCATCCTACGATGGATCGAATGTTTTGTACTGGCTTATGATCCTCGTGATTGAAGAAGCAAAGTTTGACTCGGAATTGGCACCTGACACCTTCCGCGTCGCGGTGCCACGCAATACTGCGGTATGGACCGAACTCGTCGGCCTACCGGGCCTTCGAGCCGTCACAGAGCCAGTAGACGATGTTGTGAAGTTCGTCGTCGAAGCGGCGCCCGATCCGGCTCGCCCTTAAATGGGCGCCGGCTGTCGTATCCCGCTGTTTGTCCCCGAGCCCTCCAGCTTCGTCCTCGCCGGGCTCGGACTATTCGGCATGTTTGCCTTGGGCCGGCGGCGGCGCCGATAGTCATCACTTCGGCTTCAGTCGCTGCTTGACCTTCTCGCGGCGTATTGGCGGGCGGTTCGCCTCGCGTCCCGCCCCGCCCCTTGCAACCGACGGTCGTGGGACTTGGCCGGGCTGGTCCCGTGGCGATGGAATTGGCGCTGGCGCGGCCGATGCCGGTCGAACTGGCGGCGCTGGCTGATCGCCGTTCCGCTGATGGCGGCCCGACTGTTCGTCCGATTCTGGCTGATGGGGCGATCCGCGTCGACAGCTTCGCGCCGTGCTCGTTGCGTGCTGTAAGGCTTATAAGCGATTTGACGTGTCGACGGTTGCGTTATTCCTTCCTCCCCGGCGTTTGTGGACTTTGTCGATGATAAACCGCAATGTGCTGGCCGCGTTTGTGCTCGGCTCGGCCTGCCTGGCCGGACCGACGGCGGCGGAGCCACTGGATCTTTTCGGTCCGGCGGCCGAAATCGATGAGGTCTATGGGGGCAGGCGAAGGGACTTGATCGCGCGGCAGTGGGATCTCAATCTTCAGTTTTACGGGTGGGGGGGCTACAACTACGGACCGTCGTATGTCGAGCGATTCGAGCCGTGGTGGCAGGGCTTGCCCGGTTCCATGTGGGGTTATCGGCAGCAGTGGCCGACCGCGCAACCCATCGGCCACAAACGGGCCCAAGCCGGACCGAACCGCCGAATCTATCGTTCGCTGTATGCCAGCCCAGAGGATTTGCCACGCGGCGAAGATATCGCGACGCCAACAGGCGCTGGCCCCCAATTGCCCACTCCGGCCGAGCCCGTGCAAGGTGTTTTTCGTCCGGCGGGGTGGCGCAAGAACAAACGACCGCCAGGGACGCGCGAGTTTTCAGCGCCAGATTTCTGGAATTGCGGAAGCCTCGCAGTCCCTCTAGTGCCCCGGCGGTTGGGCTCCGGCGCCGGGCGCTACAAGTTGTCAATGAATGGCGGGTCTCGGTTCGGCTCGGCCGGTCTCGGCCGCCTCGACGCTTTGTCCCCAGGCTCGAAGATAAACGCGGTCGCTCATGCCGGCGGCTATGCGAGACGTAGCGGCGGTGCAACAGGAGACAGCACGGTGCAGCCGTGAGAGTGGCCGCGGCCGCCGTGGTCGGCCTGGCGAGTCATCAATTCGTCGTCGAGGGCCTGGATGGTCATCTTGCCGACGATGTTGTCGGCCGACTGTTGATAGGTCTTGTTGATGATCGCGCGTTTACGCTTATAGGCCAGCACGGCGTCGGCGGTCGAGAGCCCATACGTCTTTGAGTCGATCTCGCTCTGGGCGATCGTCACCCCATCCAGGAACATCACGACTCCCTGAATTTTCGACACATGGTTGCCCTTGGCGCCCAACTTGACATGCGCGCTGTCATTCACCAGGCAGGCCTCCAGGGCCGGGTCGCCGGCAAATGTTCGAGATCTTAATACCATTGGAGGTCTCCCTAACCAGTGCGTTACGCGCGGATTTGACCGCGCGGTGACAAGTCAATTGTAAAAAAAGCGATCAAAGCGCCAGCCAGTCTTCGTGCCTTGATCTTACGGTTTGGGCAGGATCGGAAACACCAGAGGTGAATGGAGCTGTTCGATGTGTCCCGCCAATAGCCGGTTCGAAGGCAAAAGATTGGGAAACATGAGGCAATTCTCATTCGAGTGCGGCAATCCCATCGCATGTCCGAACTCATGAGCCATTGTGTGGATGCGGCCGGGAACCGCGGTCGGCTCGAGGCCTAAGTAGACCGTGTTGAGTTTGGAGGCTGTCTGCAGATTGACTCCCAGCAGCTTTTGCTTGTGCTTGCCGACGACGCGCCATACCACGTGCACGACAAAGTCCGTCTTCGTCTTGAGGTCAAAAAACGCATCGTCAACGCCCTTGTCGACCCGGGGGTCGGCGGACGAGGTCACGTCGAGCGGATCTCCCAGGTCGAAGGGAATAATATGGACTTCGCGAAATTCCAGCCCCTCGTCGATGTCCGTCAATCGGATGTTCGCCTGCTGCACATAGATCTTCTTGACGGAATCCAACAAAAACCGAGGCTCGATCTTGCCGCGTACCGACTTGCGGGCCAGGTCGGAAATGAACACGAAACAGAATTTCCGCTCCAACAGTGGCTTCACCGAGACGAGCAGATCGAAGCTGATCGGAAACTGATCGGGCCCGGCCACGTCGGCCACATTCATGGAAGTGATGCCGGACGCAAAACCCTTGACGGTGAACTGGATCTTGCGATCGGCCGGCAGATCGAATGTATTGACAAACTTGTTCTCCGGCAGGTCGGGCAACGGCAAATGCGATTCGAAATCGTGAAAGTTTCCGACCAGGGCGATGCCCTGCCGGCTGAAAGTAAGCTTCGCCGGCGCCTTCTTATCCGTCTCAACGACAATCTCGCGGGCGCCATCGACTGGCACCATTTGATAACTGAAGTCACTGGAAATATCGAACCCATCCAGCGGAAAAGCCCCGGCGTTCAGGAATCGCTTATCGAGTAGTCGCGCCATAAACCGATCCTTGAAAAACCAATCCGCGGCTGCCCCGAAGCACCGCCGCAGAGAGATGCACGTCGCCGTCGGTTTGAATTGGACCGCATCCGAGGCCGCGAGAGAAGGGCGCCTCGCGATTCCGTGCCCATCGCGACCTTTGCACCGTCGGGGTTGCCACGCCCGAGACCCTCGTGGGCCCAACTTTCGCCGCAAGGGGACAGAATAGCGTGAACCATTTCTAGGGCGCGTTACCACACGGGCAACTGCCGCCGGCGCCAATGAGATCAATATCGACACTCGAGCGAGCACATGACTCTGGGGGCAAACAAGCCCGCGTTGTTTTCGCAGCCGGCGGGGACTAACATTTGACTAACGTTAATCTGGTAATGCCGCTTGGGTTTTCCGGGGAACCGCCGATCCGTGCCTGACCTGGTTTGTTATATTCCGTCGTACAACGACAGCGCGTGGGTGAAGGAGTCGCTCTCGACACTTTCGGACTGGGACGTCGTGATCTCGGACAATGCCTCGGATGAGCCGCATCGAAGCGCACTGGCGGCGCTGGCGGGCGAACGCGTGCGCGTGGTGCGCCACGAGGTTTCGCTGGGGCGCGTCGGCAACTGGAAGGCCTGCGTTGCGGACTTCGTTTCCAGCGGCGCGGCGTGGATGAAGTTCTTGATGGCCGGCGATCTGCACAAGCCGGATTCCAACGCTATCTTTCGTCGCGCCATCCAGCGGCATCCCGCGGTTCGGCATATTGTTCCCCAAATCGAAAATGTCTGGCCACACGGC
This sequence comes from uncultured Planctomycetaceae bacterium, assembly GCA_963791755.1. GTDB lineage: Bacteria > Planctomycetota > Planctomycetia > Pirellulales > PALSA-1355 > PALSA-1355. The sequence continues at coordinate 1,094,674 of CAWBTK010000007.1, read as the reverse complement.
AGGATGCGCTGGTGGGTGACCGAAAAAGAAGGGGTGGTTTCGCCGGCTAATCTGATGCTCGGGATCGCCGAGGGAGGAAACATTTTCCACGGGCTGAGCGCGCCGCTAGTCCACGCCGACGCTCTGAAGAACGGGTTTACGTTCGGCGAAGACACTTTGAACTTCTGTGCCGACCTGATGTTCTCCATGGCCATCGCGATGCGCACGCCGACCTTGTACATTACCGAAGTCACCGCCGAATTCATCGCGGCGCGGCGCGGGAACATGCAGTCGGGCATCCATACACTCGAACATTTCCTGGAGGAGGGACTGCTGCGGCTCCGCGCGGCCGACGCCTTTGAAAAACTGACGGGCAACCGGGCTCGCCGAAATCAACTGCTTGCCGGGATCGTGAGCGGACTTCAGGTTGGACTGAACAACCCGCTGGAGAAACTGGCGGGCGACGTGCCTTTTCCCTTCGAGACGATTGCCGTCGACATACCGACGCCGGGCCCCGGGGAAACTCGACGCGGCAACGTTGGATAGTGAACGCATCAGACGCCCTAAGAGACGGACGCCGCAAACGATCAGCCCTCGCTTGACTCTTGGCGCCCGAAGCCGACCCGTCGGGCAGCTCCACTACCGGGTGACAGGACTTGTCGCCGCGGGACCGACCGAGAGCGCGTGATGGCGCGGAGCCGAGGGTTTGGCCGATGAAGCGGCAGGCATAACAACATCGGTCGCGCGATTCGCGGCACGCGCCGTCGTGTATCGGGGCGAGATGATCAGCCGATCGGGGGCGATTTCCGGCGTCATGGCCTGCGGGACTGCCGGCAAATGCACCATGCGACGGTCCGTCGCGGGGGCCGCCGAAGGCGTGACCGGCTCTGGAGAACCCTGCTTGCGATTCGTCCAGTAGCCCATCGGGTGTCGGGGCGATGCGCTGTCCTGCGCGGCCATCCGTGCGCGTTTGACCGGCTGCGATGCGGCCGGAAGTTGCTTCATGAACGGTGGCTGGGCGACAACCGGTGTCACGGTCGCCGAAAAAACCACGGCCAGCAATGCACCGAGCAGGGATCGCGCCACGATAGATTGCATCGCAGATGCTCGACGAAGAGTCGGCGGATGTCGTCGCCCGCGCTCAAAAACAATCCAAAAAATCGCCGGGGCGGAAAACTCGCTAATCCTTGTTATCGGCGACCGCCGCTTGGCAACTTTGCACTAGTCCGGGCACTCGTCATGAGTCACGGAAATTGCCCAACCGACCGGTGGCGAATGAGCCATAAGTCCTCACGATTCGCGAGCGACGGTTCGCTGCTTTCTACACGAACCGAAACTCTGGCATCTGAATTGCTTCCAGTGAAGGGGCGGCTTGCTGGCAGGGTCAAGGATCGCTAGCGAAAGGGGGCCCGTATCTCTATGCCGTGACGGCGATCAATCGAGCACACAGGTAGCAACTCACGATGTTTTTCTTTTTTAACAGTCGGATGGGATGCCTGGGATCGATCGCCGTGTCCATCGTTCTCAGCCTGCTTTTGATCGCTTTGATGCGGTCCTGCAGCGCGATATAGAAGAAGCGCGTGCCGAGTTTCACTTGCACACCCAAGTCTTTGCCCTAACGAAGGTCAAGTTAAAACTGCCTTCTTCGAGTAGGGTGTTTATCTCCCATCCTGGTGACTGGTCTCTTCCCGGGCAAGCCGCCCTGGCCGTCGCCGGAGCGCCTAGTTAACAGCCTAATTGATCACCCGGCGGTCAGCGGGCGAGGGCCGAAACTCGGCAATTCACCGGTTGGCATTGAATGTGCTTTGAATTTGAAATTGTGTTCGCCCGTGCTTGCTTCGGTGCGCAGCGGAACGACACGCGCAATCTTACTTTTATGAAAGCAAACTTCAGAGGGAGGAAATGCGATGAAACTGCTCAAGACCTCATTGGCTTTACTGCTCGCCTTGATGCTGGCCACCGATGTCGCCTTTGCCCGCGGCGGCGGTGGGGGACGCGGCGGCGGTGGTGGAGGCGGTGGACGTGGGGGCGGAGGCGGCGGCTGGAGCGGCGGCGGTGGCGGACGCGGAGGTGGGGGTTGGAGTGGCGGCGGCGGCTATCGAGGATCGCCTGGCGGCATGAGCCGTAATAGCGGCGGCGCCAATTTCAATCGCGGCGGAAGCTCGACGGCGCGGTCGCAGAACTTTACCAACCGCAGCTTTAGCGCGGGCAATAATCGAAACAGCGGACAAGCGCACACCTCGTACTACCGGGGGAATGCAAACTTCAATCGCAGTAACTCCGCTTTGTTCGGTAATCGCGGGGCATTCAACAACGCCTATCTTGGCAGAAGCAACTTCAATAATTACGGCAACTACGGCCGTGGATTTGGTTATGGAGGATACGGCGGATATGGCGGCTTCGGCCTGGGCTATGGTGGTCTGGGCTTGGGGTATGGCGGATACGGTGGATACGGTGCAGGCTACGGCGGATACGGCTTCTTGCCGTTCCTCGGCGGTCTTGGCTTGGGTTACGGTTTGGGGAACCTCGGGTACGGTGGGTATGGCGGCTATGGCGGCGGCTACGGCGGATATGGTGGCGGCTACGCCGCCACCACGGCCGACGATAGCCAGCCCACGGCAGCAACCCAAACCGACGAACAAACCCCGACCAATCCGCCGACCAGCAACGGTACTGATTACGTCGTGCTCGGCGAAGCGGACTTTCGCGCGGGCAAGTACCAAGAGGCGATCGGCGCCTTCCGCCATGCGATGATCGACGAACCGAACAACGCGGGGCTGATGCTATTGATCGCGCAGTCGTTGTTCCAAACCGGCCAATGGACGCCCGCGGCGGCCGCAACCGAACTGGCGATGGGCGGCTTGCCCGAGGATAAGTGGGGCACGGTGGTCGAAAACTACACCCAGCTTTATGGGAACATCGGCGACTACACCAACCAGCTCAAGGCGCTGGAGGAGGCCGTCAAACAAAAGCCGGACGAACCGGCGTGGCGATTTCTACTCGGTTTTCACTACGGATATCTAGGCTATCCCAAGCAAGCCGTGCGCGAGCTGGATAAAGCCGTTCAGTTGGAAGGTCGCGACCCGGCGGCCCGCCGGCTGCACGATATATTCGCCGTGAAGACAGGAGCTCCGGAAGTCGGCCCCGTGCCGAAAACCGAAGCGCCCAATACCGGCCAGGCCGAGACGAGCGCTCCGGCTGCCTCGGCGCCGCCCAATACGGAGGGCCAGTCCACGACCCCCGAGTCCAAATAACCAGATAACGGCCGAACCTCCGGTCGGAAACTCCAAATCCCCGTTCAACGCCGCGCGGCTTGAGCGGGGTTTTTATTTCTCGTGGATTCGCGTGACGCTCTTTGTTTCCTGATCGCTTGAGAGCGCGAGCATGTTCGCCGCTTGCTTCGACTTGCTCGCAAGCGCTGTTATACTAGCCGGCATGATTCCGCACTGGCGCAACCTATTGCTGGCGATTCTGATTTCCGCCGCCGAGCAGGCCCATGGGCAGCAACGACCCTCGGCGATCCATGTCATGCGGGCGGACGGCAGCGAGGCGCGTCGCCTGGTCGAGGTCGAGGGGCACTCGGATCAGGAAGCGCCGCGCTGGTCACGAGACGGCAAACAGATCCTCTTCGATGCAACGTCGCCGAATTCGGGTGCGCGCGACTTGTTTGTCGTGAATGCCGATGGCACCGGACTGCGAAAACTCGGTCCGGCGCGAGCGGCGATTGGTCCCCCGACAACAAACAAATCGCATTCGAGCACGATCGGCAGGTTTTCGTCCAGAACGTGGATGGACAAGGTCGCGACTCGGTAACTAGCGGGCGATCGCCGCGCTGGTCGCCGGACGGCAGCCAGTTGGCCGTGGTCGAGGATCGCATGTTGCACGTCGTCGATCTGGTTACCGGGGAACGGCGAGCACTGTTCGCGGAGCCCTTCGCGTTGCTGTACGACGGAACGTGTTGGTCGCCAGACGGCAAGCATATCGCATTGGTCGCGCATCCCGTGCAAGGACCGCGCCGGCAGTTGTTAATCGTGAGTTCCCAAGGGGCCGAGCGCGGACTGCGAGCTCGAATCCAAACCGAAGGCGGCATGTCCAGCACGCCATCGTTTTCTCCCGACGGCAAGAAACTCGCGTACTCGGCCGCTTATCTCATCATGGTCGTCGACGTCGAAGGCGATGGCCGACCGCGGATGCTGGCGGATCAGAAGGGGCAAAACTTCGAACCTGACTGGTCTCCCGACGGCAAGTGGATCGCCTTTACAAGCGATCGCGAGCCCCGCTGATTGGGCGTCTACGGAGCGTCGGGCAGGCGATCGAGAAACCGGTCGAGAGCTTCTTGAAATTGCGGCGACAGCGGGTCGTTATGGTCGCCGCCGGGGATGACGGTGAGTTGCTTCGGTTCGTTGGCCGCCGCGTGCAATCGCTGGGCCAACGCGAACGGAATGATCGTGTCCGCATCGCCATGAAACTGCAACAGGGGACCGCGGTAGCGACCGATCTTGGATAGCGAATCGAATCTCGTGCGCATCAGCATGCTGACGGGCAGCCACGGATAGTGGAACCTGGCGACGTCGGGTAGCGAAGTGAACGTGTTTTGCAGCACCAGCGCCCGGGCGCCGTCGGCGGCGGCCAGGTCGACCATCACGCCGCCGCCAAGCGACTCGCCCAGCAGCACGATTTGCGATTCGGCGACGTTGGCCCGTTCGGCGAGCCAGCGCCGCGCTGCCCGGGCGTCTTGCAAGACGCCCGCTTCCGAGGGTGAACCCTCGCTGCGGCCGTAACCTCGGTAATCGAAGATCAGCACGGAGACTCTCAGTCGGTTGAGAATCTCCAGAAAATCGATGCGGTGGCTGAGATTGCCCGCATTGCCGTGGGCGAACAGCACGACAGCTCGTGGATTGGCGGCCGGGACATACCAGCCGTGCAGTTTCGTGCCGTCCGCGGCCTCGAACCAGGCGTCCTCGAACTTTAACCCTGGCGGATTCCACATTCCGTCCGGATACACCGCAGGGAAGTAAATCAACGAGTCTTCCATTGCCATCATCAGGCCCAACACGAGTAAATATGCAACCACGAAAATGCCAACGATGCGAATCGAGGACCGTCGCCAAAGGGATCGAGCCGTGGTATTTGGCGAATCCGGTAACTCGATGGGGTCGCTGGGCAACCGATTCACGCGAACCTCGTCTTCATGCGTGTCTCGTTGTCACTGCCTCGCCGCGGCGTTCCGCCCGACGCACACGGTCATGGCGATGCTGCCGGCGGAGCGGAAGACTGCAAGAGTTGCACCGTCGCCATGCCGGCCTGGTGGTTGGGAATCAAAACGACAGCATTGCGGCCGACTTCCCAGTTCGGCAAGAGGACACCGGGTTCGGGAGCGACGAGAGCGGGCTTTGGTGGAATCGGGCCCAACGAGTCGTCCCACGTCCGATAAAAGCTCGCGGTCGGGGCGGGCGCCGCGACTGAAACGGCGTCGACTCGCACAAGCAGGTCCAAAACCGCGGGCAATGGCGCATGAATGGCCGCGCGTCCCGCGGCGACGACGATCGCGAGCAAGAGCGTCAGTCCGGCGAAAATCAGGCTTCGCTGGCGAAGTTTCATGGCGCGATCCTTCGATTAGCGGATGGTAGGGTCGGGACGGCCACAACCTGGGTGATTCTATCGCAGCTCCAAAAGCCGGAACAAGTCGAGTCGTTCCGGCCCGTATTTGCCGTCTGGAAGTCCGTGCGACGCGGCCCGGCTAATCGTCGCGGGAGTGAGGGCCCGGTTGCGCGGCGGCGATCGTGATGTTTCCGAGGCGGAGCGTAGCGCCACATATCGCCCAATTCCGGTGGGCGTTTCCGCCCAGCATGAATTGCTACTGCCACGCTGGACAAAACGATTTGCCGGAATGATAATCGCCCCGGCTCAGGCGGAGCCCCTCGGAGTGAAATCAAGCATTCGCTCTCGCTCTGGCCAATTCTGGCTCCTTCCGTGTTCACGTCATTTACTTTGGAGATCGCTCATGAAACGCGCACTTGGTATCGGCTTCGCCATTCTGACAGTCTGCCTCTCGAGTCACATCTTTGCCACGCACGCCCTGGCCACGCAGTATCCCGTGTTGGATTCGGCCTACACGCAAGAGATCTACGCCGGTCCCGGCGTCGATGCAGGCATGGCCTGGAGTCCCACGAACAACCTGCTCATGCGCAACGGATCGACGGTCCGTGAACTCAGTCTGACGCAAAACACGAGTTATCAAAGCACGCCGTTGCACGGCGTGATAGGCACCCACGTGATCAGCGGGCTGAACAATTCCGGAACTGGCATGACCAACGGGCTTGACGGGTACATTTATGCGGTAACCAGCGGCGGCTTGCAGCGGTTCGATCCATCCAACTGGGCCGCACCGGCGCAATCCTTGCCCGGCACGGCCGGTGGCATTTACGGCATCACTACCATGCCCGACGGCCGAATTGCCTATACCGATAGCGGCGCCAATAGCAACGTCTACATTTACGATCCGGTGTTAGCGACAAACACGTACATCTACACTTCGAACGCGCTGGTCGACGGCATGGTCTCCGGTCCGGCCGGAAACATCGCGATCACGGGCCAAACCAATCAGACGATCACGATTCTCGACAGCGCGGGCAATGTCGTGAACACCTTCGCGACGAACCACTATCCCGACGGCCTGGCCTTCAGCGCCGACGTCAGCAGCAGCACGTTGTACAGCAACAACAACGACGGCACGATTTCGAAATACGTGTTGGGCCCCGGCTATACCGGAGTTCCGGTGATCACCGACATCGCCAGCGGCAGCGGCGCCTACGGCGACCTGGCGACGGTCGGGCCGGACTGTGCTTTCTATGTCTTCCAGGGTGAAAACGGCAGCTATCACGGAGCCACGCCCGGCGTGGGCACGAACTGGGACAGCAACGTCACGACCAATGAATCGTCGATCATCCGCATTGGCGGCGTGCCGGGACCAGATGGAATGCCCGTTTGCGATTTTTACACGCCGCTTGAGCATAACCTGCCGGAGCCGGGTAGCGTGGTACTAATGGCGCTGGGACTGATTGGCGTCGCCGCGTGGGGGCGACGCCGGAAGCGATAACGTGTCGTCGCGCGAGCCGCCCGCGGGCGGCTCGCGTTCTATTGACGGCGTCTCATTTGCTCTTGGGCGGTCCTGTCAATGCGTTCGGACCAACAAGCAGCATGGGGCAGTCGTTCGCGCGGCGATCCACGCGTGCGGCGCCCGCTTCGATTTATTAGGGATGAATTCCAAGTTTCGTACAGCCATAACTGCTCGACCCAAAAGCTGAATGACCGCACGGCGGATATCTCGCGCCGGCCTCGGCTAACTTTTTCCAACCAAGGAGATCGCTCATGTATCGCAAGCTCACGGTATGCTGCCTGCTGTTGATATTTCAGACGCTATGTGGCGCGGCGCATGCCGTCACGTTTAACATCTTCACCGATCCGCATCCGACGATGGGCCCCGGCACCGTTGGTTTTGCCTACGCCGGCAACAAGTTCGTGGGCTCGGTCCTGCAAAACGGAGTCGGGTCGCTGTATTCGACCGATCTGGTCGGAGGAAATGTCCAGCCGTTCGCACCGGGCGTGAGCCTGACGAGCTCGTCAGGGGAACATTTCGTGGCCGCTTCGTTCGGCTTGGGCGGCTTTCCGACTTCGGATATCTACGCCGCTGACGGCACGAACATCGTACACATCACGAACAACGGCGCTAGTTCGAATAGCTTTGTCACCGGACTTGTCGGCGAGGTACGCGGTATCGCGTTCGATTTGGTCGGAACATTTGGCAACAACATGCTCGTCACCACGTCGGCAGGCAACGTTTATCAGGTGAACAATGCGGGCACGCCAAGTCTGTTGGCGAATGTCGGCGAAGACGTCGAGGGTCTGGACGTCGCACCGTTGGGAAACGGCTTCTCGGTCTTCGACGGCCAGCTCATCGTCGCGTCCGAGGGCTCCGGAAGCATTCGGGCCATCAGCCCGGGAGGCGTCGTGACGCCGCTGTCGAATGGCAGCGCGGGCGGTCCGATCCTCATCAATTCGGCCGAGGAATTGACGTTCGTTCCGTTGAATCTGGGCGTCAGCGGCAGCCCGCTGGAAGGTTTGTACGGCGCGAACTACACGCCCAACGTGCTCAAGGCCGACGGCAGCGAATTCACGGGGATGGAGGGGGACATTATCGTGACCAGCGAAATCGGGGCCCAAGTTCGGCGGATCCACTGGGACGGCGCGCAGTTCGTTGTGACGCAAGTCGGTTCGTTTCCGAATCAGCCCGAGGATGGAGTGTTCGTCACGCCGACAATGATCTCGTTGGCTACGCCGGAGCCGTCGTCCCTGGTGCTGGCGGCGCTGGCCTGTTTGGGTCTGGCCGCGCGGCGATGGCGGCGAAAGTAGCAACGGACCCACGCCAAGGCGACTCGCAATGGTCGCGGCAACTTAAGAAGGGCCCTTGCGCGAAAATAGTGATGGATTAAGGGTCAAACCCCAACCTGAGCGGGTCGACAAATCGACCCGCCCAAGTCAGGTGTCCCTCTGGTCAGGCGGAGACCAGATTCCGTTGATATCCCATTCGGTTCGTTAGTCGAGGAACTGGAAGCCGGCGTAGGCCTGGTGCCCGTGTTCGCCGATGTCCAAACCATTGCGCTCTTCTTCCTCCGAGACTCGCAAGCCCATCACCACTTTAATGACGGTCCAAGCGATGGCGGAAACGATGACGACATACGCTCCGCAGGCCAGCACGCCGATCAATTGATCGATGAACTGCTCGGAACCGCCACCGTAGAACAGCCCAGCTTTTTGTTCGGCGTTGCCGCTGCGTATAATCCGCTCGGGCGTGGCGAACAGCCCCACGCATAGCGTGCCAAACACTCCGTTCAGCAGGTGGACCGAAGTCGCACCGACCGGGTCATCCGCCCGAATCCGGTCAAAGAACAGCACGCCGAAAACGACCAGCGCCCCCGCGATGGCGCCAATCAGGGCCGACGCTTCGACGGTCACGAAGGCGCAAGGAGCGGTAATCGCCACGAGCCCCGCCAGGCAGCCGTTGAGCGTCATGCCCAAGTCAGGCTTGCCCAACATGAGCCAGGCAATCGCAGTGGCAACTAGCGCCCCGGCGGCGGCGGCCGTGTTGGTCGTTAGCGCGATCTCGGAAATGGCAACGGCGTCGACGCCCATCGTGCTGCCAGGATTAAATCCGAACCAGCCGAACCAGAGGATCAAGCACCCGATCGTGGCCGCGGTCAGGTTGTGACCAGGAATGGCGTTGACCTTGCCATTGGCCGAGTACTTGCCGAGCCGTGGGCCAAGAATATACACGCCCGTCAATGCCGCCCAGCCGCCGACCGAATGGACGACCGTCGAGCCGGCGAAGTCCACAAATCCCCGCTGCGAAAGCCAGCCGGCACCCCAGATCCAGTGACCGCAGATCGGGTAGATGGCAATCGCCATCACGGCTGAGAAGGCGATGAACGACAAGTATTTGATACGTTCGGCAACCGCGCCCGAAACAATCGTGGCCGCGGTTCCGGCAAACACGAGTTGGAAGAAGAATTTGGCGCCCAAGGGAACACCGGTCCAACTGATCGCCGAGTATACGCCCGAGTATTCGCTGGCCGTGGCCGGGCTATTGTCCGCGCCTCGCAAGAGCATCAGTCCCTCGGTGCCGTAGTAGGGCGTGCCATCGCCGAACATCAATCCCCAGCCGAGCACCCAAAAACCAATCGTCGTTACCGAAAACACGATGAAGTTCTTCGACAGGATATTGACCGCGTTCTTATGCCGGCACATGCCTGTCTCGACGCAGGCAAACCCAAGATTCATGAAGAACACCAGGAAGCCGGTGACCATGACCCACACCGTGTCCATCATGACCTTGATTTCGGCGTTGGTCGGCGGCGGAGCCGGCGCGGCGGGCGGCGCCGCTTCGGCGGGAGCATCGGCCGAAGCCGCGGGTGCATCCGCCGCGGCCGCGGGAGTCTCCTGTGCCGCTAACCGCGTGGGCAGGAGCGTTCCCGCCGCGACTGCAAATAGAGCGAACAGCGATAGCCAATGACTCAAACGAAGCGCATACATGACTGTTTCTCCGCTAGGAAAAGGGACGTACGCCGAAGCCGCGCAAGCGGCAGAAATCGGCATGCGAGCTGTGTAAGCAATCGTCGTGCCGCGGGGGGGACCGTCTTAATACCCTTTTGCGGCAAGACCTTCTGTCGATTGACGGTCTAAAACCAGTCGCGGCTATGCACATTCCAATGGCGACCAAAGCCACTATATTGCGCAAAAATGCGAAGGGATGCGCGGCGCTGTCCCTCACGCAGCCGAGTCGAAACCCGACCTGACGAATTGGCTACCCCAGGTCTGCGAGCAGCGAATCCAGCAACTCGTCGTCCAGGCCCAGGGCGTCCGCCACGGCGTCGAACTTCTGCAGCAGGGCTCGGGTGCCCGGCGTGTTGACGTCGTGTAGGTGCTGGAACAGCCGAGCCGAAGGACTAGAATTCACGTCCGCGCTGGCGAGCCGAGTGGCAATCCACGACGGCACTCCCGGCACGCTGGGTGCGAGGTTCCCGGGAGCCGTCAAGGCCGAAGCCACGCCGCTGTCACCCGAGTCGCTGGTTGCCACCAACGGGCTGACATCGCCAGCGCCGACTTCGTCGACAGTGACGCCGTCGGCCTCGGGGGCCGCCGGAGAAGTGGTGAGGTTGAGGTACTTGAGCGTGGTCGACGGGTTGGTGCCGTTCAAACGAGCGGCACTCTCATCGATCACGTTCACGCTGGCATTGCGACCCACGTCGTAGACGTTCGTGATCGGAATATTCGCACTCACCAAGGCGTTGTTGGCGCGGATGGCGGCCTCGTCGAGCGAATTGACCAGCGAGTTGGACCCGGTATCGCCTGTGCCGGTATTTCCCGGCGCGTTGCCAAAGAAGAACGCGTCGCCCTGACCGGCCGGATAACCGGCCTTCTGAGCCAAGCCCGTGTTGGCGTTGGCCAAGGTGATAACCTCGAGCCACTTCCCGAACGGAGCCGCGGCGCCGTTCCAGATGATCTCGACACGATCCGAGCCACTGACTCCGGCTCCGGCACGCACCGAGACGCTGGTGGGAGCATTGGCCGTGGTCCACAAACCGGGCGAGTTGTTGTTACCCACACGGAAGATGAAGTCGGCGGCCGTGATGTTCGGGTGCGAGCCGGCGATGTCGACCATGATGCCGTTGATGCCCTTGGTGTAGCTGGAGACGTTGGCGAACGTGGCCGCCCCGGCATCTTCCCAGAGATAGGCCGTCTTGTCGGTGGCGATCGCCGCGTCGTCGAATGAGTTGATGGCCAGATCGTTGTGATCGTAGCGGGTCGACGTGCCCGAACCGTTGTAGAACAACTGGCGGCCGACGACGGTCGATGACAACGGGTCGTCATTAATAATTGTGCCCACGCCCAAGCTATCATCCAACGTCGCGTTTGCCGGAGAGCTAAGCGTGACGTTGAACGTCTCGTCGAGTTCGAATGTCGTGTCGCCATTGACCAGGACCGTAATCAGCTTGCTGGTCTCGCCCGGCGCGAAGGTCAGCGTGCCGCTGGTGGGCTGATAGTCGCCGCTCGCCGAAGTGGCTGTGCCATCGCCCGTTGTGTAAACGACCGTCGTCTGCACGCCGCTGACGGCCGACAAACTGACCGTGAACGCGAAATTCTTCGTTCCCGCGTTTCCTTCGCTGGACGGGCTGATCAGCGTGCTCTTGCCCGAGCCGACCAAGGAATTGGGTCCTTCATTGAAGGCCAGCAGCAGGCGATTGGGCCCCTGGGGGCCGGCGTCCTTGATGCCGACGGTGGCAGAAGCCCCGTTGTTGCCAAAGGCGGCGCCGGAGACCACGTCCTGGTAGTTGAACTGAATCCGCCCGTCCGCGTACAACTCGGCCTCAAAGGTGAGAGTGTCACCGGGCACGTTGTCGCTGAGGAAGCGGATCTGGTTCCACTGCACCGTCAAGTGCTGATTGGCCCCCGAACCAAACACCTGGTAGAACACATTCGAGCCTGGCAGCCCGCCGCCGGTGTACAAGTCATCCCAGAACGGGGCGATCGCTGCCTGGGTTACCAGGGTCGTCAGGTCGTCATTGGCCCAGCCCGCATTGCCGCTGCCGAAGGTCAGCAGGCCGTTACTGCTCACGAAGACCGTGGTATTACTCGTGCCGAAGAACGGGAATGTGAAGCCAACGGGGATGACGACGCTGTTGTCGTCCAGGTTCGTCAAGCCCGTGATGATCGTCCCGGTGCCGCTGATGTCGGTGAAGCTGTAGGGCACCGCGGTCGCCAGGTAGGTGACGTCACTGATGGACAGCGCGGGGGGTGAATCATCGTTGAGGATCGTGCCCACACCCAGGCTATCGGCCAACGTCGCATTCACAGGGGAGCTGAGCGTGACGTTGAACGTCTCGTCGAGTTCGAAGGTCGTGTCGCCGTTGACCAGGACCGTAATCGTTTTGCTGGTCTCGCCCGGTAGGAAGGTCAGCGTGCCGCTGGTGGCCCAGTAGTCGCCGCTGGCCGAGGTGGCCGTGCCATCGCTAGTTGTGTAAACGACGGTCGTCAATGTTCCGCTGACGGCCGACAAATTGACGTTGAATACGAAGTCCGTCGTTTCCTCCGCGTTCCCTTCGCTGGAAGGGCTGATCAGCGTGCTCTGCCCCGAGCCGACGAAGGCATTCGGGCCGTCGTTCGAAGCCAGTAGAAGGCGATTGAACCCCTGGATGCCCACGTCCTTAATGCCGACGGTGGCCGAGGCCCCGTCGTTGCCAGCGGCAATGCCGGAGAGCAGGTCCGGGTAGTTGAACTGAATCCGCCCGTCGGCATACAACTCGGCCTGGAAGGTCAGGGTGTCACTGGCCGCGCCTTCCGTGATGAATTGGACGTGGTTCCATTGCACCGTCAAGTGCTGATTGGACCCCGAACCGAGTACCTGGAAGAACACGTTTGAACCCGGCATGCCAAAACCGACAATCAAGTCATCCCAGAACGGGGCGATCGCGGCCTGGTTCGGCGAGATGGTCAGGTCGTCATTCACGTAGTTGGTATTGTCGCTGCCAAACGTCAGCAGGCCGTTGCTGCTCACGAAGACCGTGGTATAGGCCGCGCCGAAGAACGGGAAAGTGAAGCCAAAGGGGATTGCTACGCTGGCGTCGTCCTGGTCCGTCAGGCCCGCGATGAGCGACCCGGTGCCGCTGATGTCGGTGAAGCTGAAGGGCACCGCCGTCGACAGATAGGTCACGTTGATGACGTCACTGATCGACAACTCGGGAGCATCATCGTTAAGGATCGTTCCCACGCCCAGAGTATCGGCCAACGTTGCGTTGACTGGAGCGCTGAGCGTGACGTTAAACGCCTCGTCGAGTTCGAATGCCGTGTCGCCATTGACCAGGACCGTAATCAGCTTGCTGGTCTCGCCAGGCGCGAAGGTCAGCGTGCCGCTGGTGGCGGCATAGTCGCCGCTCGCCGAAGTGGCTGTGCCATCGCCGGTTGTGTAAACGACCGTCGTCTGCACGCCGCTGACGGCCGACAAACTGACCGTGAACACAAACGGCGTCGTTCCCGAGGTCCCTTCGCCGGACGAGACGTCACTGATCGACAGCGCGGGGGGCGTTGAATCGTCGTTGAGAATTTTGCCCACGCCCGGGTTATTGGGCAAAGTTGCGTTCACCGGGGAGCTAAGCGTGACGTTGAACGTCTCGTCAAGCTCGAAGGTCGTGTCGCCGTTGACCAGCACCGTAATCAGCTTGCTGGTCTCGCCCGGTGCGAAGGTCAGCGTGCCGCTGGTGGGCTGATAGTCGCCGCTGGCCGAAGTGGCCGTGCCATCATTGGTTGTGTAAACGACAATGGTTTGTAGGTCGCTGATGGCCGACAAACTGACCGTGAACACAAACGGTGTCGTTCCCGCGTTCCCTTCGCTGGTGGCCGAGCTGATCAGGGTGCTCTGGCCCGAGCCGACGAAGGCATTGGGCCCGTTGTTGTAGGCCAGGAGCAGGCGATTGGGTCCCTGGGTGCCGGCATCCTTGATGCCCACGGTGGCCGAGGCCCCGTTGTTGCCGAAGGCGGCGCCGGAGACCAGGTCCGGGTAGTTGAACTGAATCCGCCCATCCACGTACAACTCGGCCTGGAAGGTGAGTGTGTCACCTGCCGCGCTACTGCCGTAGAAGCGGATCTGGTTCCATTGCACCGTCAAGTGCTGATTGGCCCCCGAGCCGAGCACCTGGTAGAACACATTTGAACCCGCCAAGCCGCCGCCAGTATGCAGGTCATCCCAGAAAGGGGCGATCGCGGCCTGGCTAAGCGTGAAGGTCAGGTCGTCATTGCTGTAGTTGTTATTGCCGCTGCCAAAGGTCAGCAGGCCCTTGGTGCTCACGAAGACCGTGGTATTGGTCGTGCCGAAGAACGGGAAGGTGAAGCCAATGGGGATTGCGACGTTGGCCAAGTCCTGGTTCGTCAGGCCCCCGATAACCGTCCCTGTGCCGCTGATGTCGGTGAAGCTGAAGGGCACGGCGGTCGCCAAATAGGTGCTGCTGATCGACAGCGCGGGCAGTGAATTGAGGATCGTGCCCACGCCCAGATTATCGGCCAACGTTGCGTTGACCGGGGAACTGAGCGTGACGTTGAACGTCTCGTCGGGCTCGAAGGTCGTGTCGCCGTTGACCAGGACCGTAATCGTCTTGCTGGTCTCGCCCGGTGCGAAGATCAACGTCCCAGTCTTGGCCGTATAGTCGGAGCCGGACGTGGCTGTGCCATTGCTGGTTGTGTAAACGACATTCGCCTGTACGCCGCTGACCGCCGACAAATTGATGGTGAACACAAACGGCGTCGTGCCCGAATTGCCCTCGTAGGCCGTGACGTCACTGATCGACAGCGCGGGCGGCGTTAAATCGTCGTTAAGAATGGTGGCCGCGGCCTGGCCATCCGCCGGCGTCTGAAACGTCACGTTCACTGGGGAGCTAAGCGTGACGTTGAACGTCTCGTCGGGCTCGAGGGTTGTGTCGCCGTTGACCAGTACTGTAATCGTCTTGCTAGTCTCGCCCGGTAGGAAGGTCAGCGTGCCGCTGGTGGCCCCGTAGTCGCCGCTCGCCGCAGTGGCCGTGCCATTGCTCGTGGCGTACGCCACGGTAATGGTCTGCTCGCTCGCAGCCGAAAGGCCGGCCGTGAACACGAAGGGAGTCGTGCCGGAATTTCCTTCGGATTGCGCCAACGTGGCTGGAGTCAGACTGACAGTCGTTCCGTCCGGGGGAGGGAGCGTCCATGTCGCCACGATGATGCCACTGAGGACCCCGTTAACAGTTCCCGTAGCGCCGCTGGCAAATGTCGTGGGTATCGAAAAGGGGAGCGTAAGCTGCCAGGTACCGGGCCCGATTAGTGTCACACCTCCCGGTGGTAAAACGGCCGGAAGTGGCGCGATACTCTGTGCGGCGGCTTGAGAAAATGTCTTACTGACTCCGGTGTAACCGAGCAAACCGCCAGGAAGGCCTGGGGGATTGAGACTGCCATTCGCGGCGTCAATTGCGAAACCCATGCTCGGAATAGCGACCGTAGTTCCGATCGTATCAAACGCGTCCCCGTTGATCGGAAGCACGGGGCTGATGACGTCCAAATTTAAACTAGGAAACGCGATTGGCCCAAGTTGCTGGCCTCCTGTGACAAAACGCACGCCTGAGCCGAACACGGCCAAGGCCGATCCGCCATTCGCGGCCTGAAGGCCCGAAAAATTCCCTTCACCCGGCGATCGGGCGGGATCCTGAATGAAATTCGCGGGGTTGGGAAACGCAGTAGTTCCAGCAATCGCCGAGATATTGCCGCCCGGAACAAATTGAATTGAAGTTCCCTCATATTCGGTGACCAACTGGCCAGTCAACGCGGCCAGATTGCCGTTCAGCCAGGCCGACCCGGTAAAGTTTCCCGAGGCATCCTGGTCGACGAATGCTATTGGAGAACCCAAAACGCTGCTCGGCGGCGTGATGCTCAGGCTTATATGGCTAGAGTTTTGATCTATCGTCCAAGGCACGATCGACAACATCGAGCGAATTTCAAGCGATTCGAGCTGCAAGCGAGTGGGCGTCGGTATGCAGTCCCGCCGACGGTGGTGACGCTGCAAAGCAATTCGACTCGATCGACTTCGACGACTCATGTTGCACTCCTGGTTGTTGGCCGCAGAGAACATCTTGTTTGGGGCTTTCCGGCCACGTGGCGGAGCGCGGGCTGAAAGAATCGTAGTTGAATTGTCCGGCGGGCCAGGAAATAAGTGCGATTGGCCACGGTCTCAGTGGACATTTATTTCCAGTTCCTTGCGATTGGGTGTCATGATCGCGAGGATGATGCGCGGATCCGTCGTTTCGTCAAATAGTTCCACGTGGCCGTCGGCGAATACAAAGTTGGCGCCGCCTGGATGAAAGCTGTATATCTGGTATTCGTTGTCCTGCTGGAGAATGGCTGTTCCATCGCCGTCCAGCAAACATCCCATGCCGAGCGGATTCGCCCATGCGCTGTCCACCGGTTCTCCAGTCGGGACGCGCTGGCCCGCTTGCCAATGCTGTGGCCGCCCAGCTACCTCGGTCATCATGAAGGTATGTGACAGACCGTCAGTGATCTGCCGGGCGCGAGTCTGCTGCTTGATTTCGAACACGCTATTTCCGATTCAGCGCGGGCAGAATCATGGACTCGATCCGCTTTTGCGGTGGCAGTGGAAACATGCTCCCCAGTTCGGCAAAACTGTCAGTCACGTTATAGCCGAGTGCATTCGCAAACTCTTTCCTGGCCTTGACGGGAATCACGTAGTCCGTGATCGCGCCTTGATAGGCGCCCGAGAATTGCTGATCCAGCAAGTTCAGGATCGCGGGGAATCGCTTGATGGCGTTTTTGCCGGCGAGCCGGGATATCTTGAACGAGCCGGGAACCGACAGGTCGCGATCCGGAGCGGAGGGACAAATGGCAAAACTCAGCGGAGTGGCAATTGCCGTCGCGTTCTGGCGAGCAAAGAACAACGCCTCGTGATCATACAACGCATCGATAGTTCCTTCCTCGATATATGGCAGGAGATCAATCATGATGCCCTGCATGTGTCCTTGCGCAACGCTGACCAAGGGGCCTTGAAGTCGCGCGGTCAGGCAGGGTGGAAATGCGCCCTTATGGGTTTCGAAATTGAGAATTGCAAGGCCGAATTGCTTAAGGTTGTTCGTGCATTGAGCACGCCTCCCTGATTCTCGCGAGGCTTGAATTGCGGGCACTAACAGGCCGATCAAAAGGCCCATAATGGCGATCACGACCAGCAATTCAATCATGCTAAAGCCACGGCGCATCCCAGACCGTATTCTCGCCATGGATATGCCGCTGATCGCGGAGTGGCTGGAGTCACCGAGATGTATAAATGGAAGTCAGTACTATAAGGGGGGGGCAGCCTTAGTCAATAGAAAAATCGAAACTGCGAAACATTTGGCCTTTGGATATGCGTGACGAATCGTCGACGACAACCTTGAGCCCCGGCCCACGACAACACAGAAATTACACACAACGTGAGGGACCTTGTTCTGCTCGGCCAGCAACAAATCTAGGTTGGCGTCCGGACCCAGGGCATCCGTAGTGACGCGTCAGGCATGCAGTGGAGCACCGTTGGCACGAAATCCCTAACCCCTTACGAACCTTTTCAAAGGAACCGGACGCCGACATCGAGAAAAACGATGGGAACCTTCTAAAGCCCCAAATCCGCCAGGAGGACATCCAGCAGCTCGTCGTCCAGACCCAGGGCATCCGCCGCAGCATCGAACTTCTGCAGCAGGGCTCGGGTGCCCGGCGTGTTGACGTCGTGCAGGTGCTGGAACAACCTGGCCGGGGCGCCCGAATTCAGGTCGATACTATCCAGCCGGTTCGAGATCCACTTCGGCACATTGACCGGGGGCGCCGTCGGCGCCGAAACCGTCAAGGCCGAAGCCACGCCGCTGTCTCGCGAGACGCCGTCTCCAGCAACCAAGGGGCTGATATCGCCAGCGCCGTCTTCGTCGCCAAAGACGCCGTCGGCCTCGGGAGCCGCCGGAGAAGTGGTGAGGTTGAGGTACTTGAGCGTGGTCGACGGGTTGGTGCCATTCAAACGAGCGGCACTCTCATCGATCACGTTCACGCTGGCATTGCGACCCACGTCGTAGACGTTCGTGATCGGAATATTCGCACTCACCAAGGCGTTGTTGGCGCGGATGGCGGCCTCGTCGAGCGAATTGACCAGCGAGTTGGACCCCGTATCGCCTGTGCCGGTATTTCCCGGCGCGTTGCCAAAGAAGAACGCATCACCCTGACCGGCCGGATAACCGGCCTTCTGAGCCAAGCCCGTGTTGGCGTTGGCCAAGGTGATAACCTCGAGCCACTTCCCGAACGGAGCCGCGGCGCCGTTCCAGATGATCTCGACACGATCCGAGCCACTGACTCCGGCTCCGGCACGCACCGAGACGCTGGTGGGAGCATTGGCCGTGGTCCACAAACCGGGCGAGTTGTTGTTACCCACACGGAAGATGAAGTCGGCGGCCGTAATTGTGCCGTGCGAACCGGCAATATCAACCATGATGCCGTTGATCCCCTTGGTGTAGCTGCTGACGTTGGCAAACGTGGCTGCGCCGGCATCTTCCCAGAGGTAGGCTGTCTTGTCGGTGGCGATGGCGGCGTCGTCGAACGAGTTGATCGCCAGATCGTTATGGTCGTAGCGAGTTGAGGTGCCCGAGCCGTTGTAGAACAGGAACTGACCGACAACGCTCGAGGGAGGAGGCAGCGTCGCGTTGGCAACGATGGTGCCCGTTGCAGTGGCCAACAGATTGTGCATTGGATCGGCATCAACCGGGATACTCAGGTCCAACAGAATCGGGATCGTCAACTGCCGGGTCAAAGGCCCCGAGTTGGCGACGGTGGCGGTAAGCTGGCCGTTGGGCCCGACCGCGTCGGTAATTCTCGTGATCGAATCGGGAACGGGCTGACCCACGATCGGCACCGTCAGCCCGTCGATGCCGATCAGCGTATCGGAGATGCCGATGTTGGTTGTGTTAATCGGGAAGCTGCCGGCGGTAATCGGGAGCGTGTCGCTTGCGATCTCGTACTTGGTGTTATAGAAGGAGGCAAACGCCGCATCGACGGTTACCGGAAATCCGAGAACACTGACGGTCGCGCGAAAGCGAGCGCCGAACACTCCCGGCGCAGTGGCGGTGCCGGTGAAATCACCGCCCGAGGCCGTACCGTCAGGATTGACGGTGCCCCCGGCGTAGTCGGAAGGCTTGGGCCGATAACTGCCTGAGTTCACGCCCAACACATTGGTCTGGCCGGCCAGAAACTGAATTGTGCTGCCGTCGACATAATCCGTGTCGATCGTGCCAGTGAAGTGCGCTGTGTTGCCGACATTCCAAGGGCCGGCGTCGCCGCCGCTCTGATTCCGCACGCGGACCGTCGCCGCCGTGCCATTGAGATCGATGGGCTGATCTTGAATGGCGATCGACAGGGAGCTGGCGGCCGTATCGATCGTCCAAGAGACCGCCGACAACAGTTGGCGCGTCTCGAGCGGTTCCAACTGGAGGCGAAAAAAGTTCGGGACTCGCCTGTCGCTCCGTCTTATTTTCCTCCGCGTGAAATTTCCCAAGAATTCGTTGCGGCGCATCGGTTGGGTCTCCTAAGCGAGGATGAGCGGCTGTCTCAAACGCAACTGACGGCGGCCGCATCATACCGCAAGGAACGACAGAAAAACACTTGACGAAGCCGCCTTTCGCGGAATGACCAGGGCCAGCTGGCATTGTCGGTGGCGGCCGCAGGGCGCAGGAGAAAAAGCGTCAACCGCAAAAAAACAAAAGCCGCCCTCTCGAAACCCTTGCGGGCTCAAGAGGACGGCTTTCTTGCGTGACAAGCCAGGTTCCTTCCCGGCTGTCTCTATACGGCGCCGAGAGAGTCACAACTCCCCAGCGAACCCAGACGCTCCTAGGCCATGGCCTTGAGGGTCTTGAGGGCTTGCAGCTTGACGACGTTGCGAGCCGGCTTGGCCTTGAAAGTCGTCTCCTGCTTGGTGAACGGATTGATACCGGTGCGAGCCGGGGTGGCCGGCTTGCGGACCACCTTGATCTTCAGCAGGCCGGGCAGCGTGAAGATGCCGGGGCCGCCGCTACCGATGTTCTGGCTGACCAGGTTCGACAGCGACTCGAACAAGCTGGCGACCTGCGCTTTGGTCAGGCCGGTGCTCTCGCTCAAGGCCGCGGTAATTTCCGACTTGCTCAAGGCTTTTTCGGTTCTGGGTTTGGTCTTGGTCGTCATGGGTCACTATCTCCCTTTAAGGATTCGAAGAATCAGCCCGACGCGCGCCGCTCGGGCCTTCGGCCCGCTTGATCGCGTCGTACACCTCTTGGCGATGAACGGGTACGTCCTTCGGAGCTTCAATTCCGAGCCGGACCTTATCGCCGCGGATATCAACCACGGTGATCACGATGTTGTCGTTGATGATGATGGTCTCGTTTACCTTCCGGGATAAGACAAGCATGCGTGGGCCCCTCCTATTGTTGGGCTTTGCTCGTTCAGCGGCCAAAAACTCGGTTGAAGGATCGCTCGGGCACGGCTCCGTGGATCCGGTCGCGCACCCCCGTGGGCACTCGCGGCGGTCACGTCGAACAGCGTGCACTGCGGACGTTCAATTCACTATGAACATGCTAGGTCACGCGTCGGCGACGCCGGGGCAACGAGGGTAAAAAATGCGGGAATCCGCCTGCCATCTGTACGGATGACAGCGGCTTTGAGGTCGATCGCGACGGATTAGTTCGCGCGGCGCCTGCCAGCGCAGTCTTGGCGGGGGGTGGCGATGGGAGCGGAAAAGTGCGGAAAAACCCGGTTTTTCCTGAGAATTCGCGCCAACATTCGGGAGAAATCGTTTGAAGAACGCCGCCCAGGCGCCGCGCTTCGGGGCCCAACAGCGGCCTTGGCGAGGCTTCGCCACCGGGCCAAGGGACTATTGCAGCTCACGGTATCGGTGCGTTAATATGCAACCTGGAGGTTGCACATGAACGATTTAAATACGGATCGCATCGAAAAGACGATCGAACTCAAGGCTTCGCCGGCAAAGGTTTGGCGGGCTTTGACGGATTACAGGGAATTCGGCGAATGGTTCCGGGCGAAGCTGGACGGGCCGTTCGTTGCGGGAAAGACCGTTCGCGGCAGGATCACTTATCCCGGGTATGAACACCTGGTGATCGAGATTCAGGTAGTGAAGATCGAGCCCGAGCGGCTGTTTTCGTTCCACTGGCATCCGTATGCGGTCGATCCGGCGGTTGACTATTCCCAGGAGCCGCCAACACTGGTCGAGTTCCTCTTGGAGCGAACGCCGACAGGGACACTGTTAAAGCTGACCGAGTCTGGATTTGACGCCCTGCCGGCAGCGCGGCGCGACCTGGCGTTTCGCATGAACGCCGGCGGCTGGACGGAACAAATGAAGAACATTGAGCTCCATGTCACCAACTCGCGTTGAAAGCGCTCGCGCAAACTCCGCGGCAAAGCTCCCCTCTTTGCGGCGCTGGGGGACGAGACGCGCTTGAAGCTGCTGGTTAAGCTCGGAAGCGGATCGCTGCTCTCGATTACGCGGCTGGCCGAAGACTCCGCGCTTTCACGCCAGGCGATCACCAAGCACTTGCGAGTGCTGCAAGAGGCCGGTCTTGTGCGCGGCGTTCGCCGAGGACGCGAAAGCCTGTTCGAGATCGCACCGAGCAACTCGACGAGGCTCGCCGGTCGCTGGAGGTCATTTCTCGGCAGTGGGATCAAGCGCTGGCGCGGCTGAAGGAGTTTGTCGAAGAATAGCTATTTTGCGGCCGATCTTCGCCGGTCACTGATACAACCTTCCCAGCCATTCGGCGACCAGGGCGGGCTTCTCGGTATTTTCCAGTTCGATGGTCACCAGCCAGGTGATCTGCACGCCGCCCGGAAAATCATCGACTGCTTTGACCGCGCTGCGCGGCGAATACGCGAGTTCACGCGGACCGGATTGGGAAACCGCACGCGATTCAATCCGTAGTTGATCGTCATTTTCTGATCGCCCGCCACGCGCACCGCCTGACCGTGCAAATGACTGAGCAACGACAGGGTGAGAAACCCGTGGGCGATCGTCGCGCCGAAGGGCGACTCAGACTTGGCGCGGGCGGCATCAATGTGAATCCATTGTTTGTCGCGCGTGACTTCGGAAAACGAATCGATCATATCCTGCGTGACCGTCAGCCAATCGCTGGTGCCGACTTCCTGACCGACGAGCGTGCGCAATTCCTCGACGCCTTCAATGGTCCGCGGCGGCATGATGGGTAGCTCCGGTGGCGTGGAAAGAAGACAATGACTGGATGCAAGAGCCCCGTGTGGAAGGGGACAGTCCCATTTGCTCCGAAGACTCCGCAAATTGGGACAGTCCCCCCGCGGCCCTTAACAGTACGCAAAGATGACAGCGTGCCGGCTCCGGGTCAACCAATTGCCTCGGCCTTTCACGGCCACGAATTCAGCCAGGCGGCGCAAGACCACCTGAATCTTCCCTCTCGTCAAGACCGGCTTGCGGCCTGATGCCAGCGTTCTCGGGGGAGTGATATCACGAGAATGAAATCTTTTCAAACCGCTTGGCAGCCGAAGAACTCACTATTCAACAAAGCGCCGGCTCCGGGTAGACTGCTCCCCGCGCGCTTGTGGCAGGAAGCCACAGCCAGGGCAACAAGGAGGTTGCACGGATGACGATTTCCCCCGATCCCGATCAAATTCGCACCATCGTGTTCCGCACGTTCCTGGAACTCGACGTGGACGAAGAGCGCTTGTCCGATCTGGACGAGCGAATCATGCTCGATTCCGGCCGCTACGTGGCCCGCAGCTATCGCGTCGACGATTTTCTGGCCATGTGGATGATCGACGTGGGACTGGTGCAGTTCTACGACGGCGAAGGCAACATGCTGCGGACCGTCAATTTGTTCGAAGAGATCGAGCCGCAACGGATGGCGGCCTGAACACGAACGGCGGGTCAGTTAAGATTTGTATCCGGCCGGAGCACCGACGAACGGATTGGTCCGTTTTTCGTGCCCCACGGTGGTCGGCGGACCGTGCCCCGGGAGCACTTGCACGTCGTCCGGCAGGCTGAAGAGCTTGGACCAGATGTGCGATGCTAGCTGCTCGAAGCTGCCGTCGGGAAAGTCGGTCCGGCCGATGCTGCCGGCGAACAACACGTCGCCGCCAAAAACCACGATCGGCAGGCCGGCGTTCCAGATAAAGACCACGTGTCCACTGGAATGTCCCGGCACCTCGCGAACTTCGAAGTCCATCCCGGCCGCGCTGTAAACGTCCCCCTCACCGACCAAGACATCGGCCCCCGGACTCACTAGGTGCGCTCCAAAAGCTCCGGACAGGTTGAGCATGGGGTCGGTGAGCTTCGCTTCATCGCCGTGGCTGATGACGATCGGACACTCGGGAAAGCGTCCTTCAGCGCCTCGTTGCCGGCAATATGGTCGCTGTGTCCGTGCGTGATCAGGATCGCGGCGGGCGTTAGTTTCTCCTCGTCGAGATATCTCAGAATCTCGTCTGGCTCCAGGCCAGGGTCCACCACGACGCAATCGCTACGACCTTCGAGATGCGCGACGTAAGTGTTTTCGTCGAAAGGGGCTGAGACGACGCAAGCAACACGAATTGCGGAATTAGCCACGAATCGCCCTTTCCGGCGGGACACCCAATTGAATAAACTAGGAAAACTATAACGCCCGCCACTGACCTTCCAGCGTAAAGCTTAGGCAAACAGAACCGATTGCCGGAAGCATTGTAATATAAGATCGATTGTCAGGGCGATAAACATTCCACGGCGGCAATCGGCATTATTCCTGCCATCAGCCCAGAAACGTTTTTGACGAACGGATGCGATAAAGCGACGCGAAGCGGCGGGTTTCCTCCGCTTGCTCCCGCGAGTGACGGATCGGCGCGGACTGATTGTCGATGCGAGTCCTTAACGGGTCGCGAGTCGGCAAGCCCGCGAAAGCGCGAAAAACGGTCAGGAGGTTCAGAATGACCCGTGGTAAATGCCTTGTTGGACTGGCGGTTGTCAGCGGCGCCTTGCTGGGCGCTACGGCCACGATGCGAGCCCAAAGTCCCCAAGGACAGCAGCAGCCCTCGGCCCGGCCCGGACGCGATCAGTTGCCCCGGCCAGTCTATCGCGTCGCGCAGCAAGTTCCCGACGCCAACGCGATCGCTGCCAACACCGCCGGCAATCTGCCGCAACAGCCCGAGCCAGTGGCCCAGCAAGAACATCCGCTGGTGCCGGCGTTGCAAATTGCTTATGCGGCGCTGAATAACATTCGCACCAACATCCGCGACTACTCTTGCACGATGATCAAGCGAGAGCGGATCGACGGCAAGTTGAACGACCCGGAGTTCATGCATCTGCGCGTGCGGCACGAGCCGTTCAGCGTGTATATGTACTTTTTGGGTCCGGAACGGCTGCGCGGGCAAGAGGCCATGTACGTTTCCGGCAAATACAACGGGAACCTGCTCGGCCATGCCGGCAGCGGCGTACGCAAATTGGCCGGCACCGTGCAATTGCAGCCCACGGGCGTGATGGCCATGGCCGGACAGCGTTATCCGATCACGGAGATCGGCTTTCTTAACCTGACCAAGCGGCTGATTGAAGTCGCCGAGCAGGACAAGCTGTATGGCGAGTGCGAAGTGAAGTTCTTCAAGGGCGCGAAGATCAACAAACGGTCGGCGACTTGCATCCAAGTGGTGCACCCGGTGCCCCGCAAAAACTTCAAGTTCCACAAGGCCCTGGTGTTCGTGGATGACGAGTTGAACATTCCGGTCCGCTACGAGGCCCACGACTGGCCGGAACGGGCGGGCGGACCTCCGCTGTTGCTCGAAGAATACACCTACACGGATATCAAGATCAACAACGGCTTCAACGACGCCACGTTCGACGAAGGCAATCCGGAATACCACTTCCGCTAGACGCGCCGGCCGGGCCGTGACAGACGGCAGTTTCAGCGCGGATTTGGTCACTCAAGCGACGCGTAGCCCACGTCGCCGGCGGCAATCAGTCGGCGCGGCTGGCCGCTCCACCAAACCATGACGCGGCCCGCCAGTTGTTCATTCGTGATCAGCTCGAGCACCGCGTCGCATACCTCGTCCAGCGTCGTCAAAACCTCAGGCACGTCTTGCTGGCGTCGCTCTGCGGGCGTCAACGAGTTCCAATACGTCAAGACTTCGGGCACCGCAACCCAATCGGGAACGAAGCAGTTGACGCGAATATTGTGCGACTCGCGCAAGCGGCCGAGGGTCGTGGTCAGTCGCATGACGGCGGCCTTGGCCACGTCGTAGGCGGGCGAACCGGAGTGCTTGCGCCCGTGCCCGAGCGCCGACGTGGAGCCAATGTTCACGATCGCGCCGCCGCGATCGCGCATGATCGGTATCGCGTGGCGAATAGCCGCCATGGGACCCAGTAAATCGACTTGCACCGGCTCAAACCACCAATCGAGCGGCTGATCGGGCCGATAGGGGGCCGAGGCGTTGTTGACGAGAATATCGAGGCCGCCGCAGGTTTCTGCCGCGAAGTCGAGCAATGCCCGCACTTCGGCGTCGAGCGCCATGTCGGCCCGGCGAAAGACCGCGCGTCCGCCGAGCGACTCAATCATCCGCACCGTTTCGCGGCCTCCCTCGTCGTTCACGTCCGACACCACGACCGTCGCGCCCTCGCGCGCGAGGCGGATCGCCTCGGCCCGACCCGAGCCCAGGCCGCCCGAGCCGGTGACCAAAGCCACTTTGCCGTCAACGTCCATGGTCGAGAACCTCCGCAATCGTGATGTCAGCCGCTGGGAATCCGATAGCACTGAATTAGGCGCGGGCACGATTATAGCAAACAAGGGCCGCCGACTCTCGTGAGAGGGTCGACGGCCCTTTTGTATTGCACGGTGTCGGCGGATCGCGATGCCGGGGAGCGTTTTCGCGCTGATAACGCGAGTCGTTTTGTCGCGTGAAGGAGTCGGCCCCTTGTTTGGCCGGCAAGGTCAGCTCGGTGCCCGGCGACAGGTGGTCAAAGTCCTCGCCCAACACCTCGCGGTTGAGATCGTAGATCTCGGCCCACCGCGAAGCCTTGCCCAACTCATAGCGGGCGATGTCGAACAACGTGTCGCCTTGTTCCACGACGTAGACGTTCGAGCCGGTAGCGCGCCGCCCCTGGGTGCTGGCCTGCATCGTGCGTGGCTGGACCAAGGCACTCTTGCGCTGCTTGGGACACAGGCTCGGAAAATTCTGTTCCAACGTGCTCACGGGCGGAACGGCCAACACGGAGCCAACGACAAGCCGGTCTCCTCGCGGGAGCGTGGCCCGATTGTGTTCGCGCAGCGCCTTGAAATAGCCGCCGGTGCCGTAAACCTTTTCGGAAATGATCCACAGACTGTCGTTCGGCTGGACCGTGTATTTGCCATTGGCCGGCGGGGTCACGGGTTCGATCGCCTCGCGGCGCGGCTCCGAGGCGCCAGCGCGCCAGTCGCGGCCGGTGGCGACCGGTGGCTCCGCCTCGGCTGCCGTGTTGGCCGGTTCGATCGGCTCTTCGTCCCGAGCCAGGTCCGCCGGGGGGGGGAATTGGGCCGGTCGCGCTCGGTCGGCCGCCGGCTCGTGATCCAAGGGCGTCTCCTCGGCCGGCACTTCTTCGTTGACGGGCGACTCGCTAACCTCGTGCGGTTCTTCCGTAGCCGATTCTTCAGTCGCCCCGGCCGGCGCGGCTTCGGCCCCAAACCGGGGAGCTTCGGTCAGTTCATCATCGTTAGGCGTTGGCGTTTCCTCGTTCAATCGCCGTAGCGGATTTGCAATCGGTTCAGCCTGTTGCACGGGAAGATCCAGGCCGCCGGAGGCCTGGGGGAGTTCGTTAGCGTCGGGCAAAGAGTCGGCGGGTTCGGCCGCCGATGCCTGGTGGACAAATGGGTTGGCGGAAACCGGTTCGGCCTGATGATACCGGTCGGCGGCCGGCTGCTCGGCCGGTAAAGAATCCGCGGCGGCGGTTTCGACCGGCATGAAGTTGCGGTTCGTCGCAGCGGAGGGTTGCTCACCTTGAGAGACGGCCGAAGTCCCTGAGTCGGCCACGCCTAGCTGCGGCAACACGACCGCCGGCCGGGCATCCATTCCGGCCGAAGAGGGCGGTTGGGCCTCGGCGTGGGCAATGTCCTCGGCCGCGGGCGTCAAGGTCTCGGGCGAAAGTTTGTGAACGAGCAGGGTCCCAAACACGACCAGCAACGATCCGATCACGACCAGGCCGATCTTGGTCTCCCTGGACAATCCGCTTTTGCTGACGACTTCAGCCGGCGGAGTGACGGCCGGAAGCGGAGTCTCGAGCGGCGGTTGCAGCGCGTCGGCCGCGGCGCGAAAGGTGTCGAGCCCACTCGGCTCGCTGAAGTTGGGTTTCTCGAACATGCTCATCCTCCTTGAATGGCCGCGGCGCCGACGCCTTGCGGCAGGTCGGAGCGCGGGGGCGTTCTGCCTATTTTGAATTACGTAATTCGCTGAGCCACGCGCAGCTTCGCGCTGCGCGCCCGTGGGTTTCGTTCGATTTCGGCCTCGCCGGGCCGCAGGGGTTTTCTCGTCAACACTTCGTATCGCGGATCATCGCGAAAGGCCGTCTTGACCATGCGGTCCTCGAGCGAGTGGAAGCTAATCACCGCCAGGCGACCGCCCACGCGTAAACAGCCGGGGAACTTCTCAAGAGCGGTCCTTAGCGAGCCCAGCTCGTCGTTCACCGCGATCCGCAGGGCCTGGAAGGTGCGCGTCGCCGGATCGATCCGCCGCGCGTCGGGACCCCGCGGCACGCTGCGCCGCACGATCTCTGCCAGCTGCCGGGCGGTGCGAATCGGCTCGATGGCACGCCGTTCCACGATATTCCGAGCAATGCGGCGGCTGTGTCGCTCCTCGCCGTATTCGAAAATCAAATTGGCCAATTCCGTGGCCTCGAGGCGCTCGACAAGCCGCCAGGCGGGCTCGCCGCTGTCGGTGTCGAAGCGCAAATCGAGCGGACCGTCCGAGTCGAAACTAAATCCGCGCTCGGCGTCATCCAATTGATCGCTCGAAAGTCCCAGGTCCAGCACGATGCCGTCCACGGCGGGAATTTCCAACTGGGCGAGCACTTCCGGAAGCTCGCAAAAATTCGCTGCCACGAGCTTGATGCTTCGGCCGGCCAGATTGCGTTCGGCCGCTTCCCGCGCCGCCGGGTCGCGATCGAGGGCCAGAACGAGGCCATCCTGGCCGACGCGATCCGATCAGCGCCCGGGTGTGGCCTCCGCCGCCCAGAGTGCCGTCCACGACGGTCTGGCCGGGAAGCGGATCCAAAGCTTGGATCACTTCAGCAAGCATGACCGGCACGTGTGTTGGCAAGGAGGGGTCCATACAGCGTCGAGCGTAACACCACCCTAGCCCGGGCACATCCTTGTGCCCGTGGATTCGGGGGTAGCGGACTCGTGGCCCAGCGCCACGCTCCCGCTGTTCGCGACTCGACGGCACTCCCTGCGTTCCGAGTCTGCGGAGCCGGCGGCGGTCAGTCGGTGGCCCCAAACTGACGACCGGGCTTCGCACCTGGCGAACATCGGACGGACGAACCAGTTGCTCCCGTGCTTCGTGTATGGAAAGGCAATCGAGCGATGCGTCATGCACCGCGCGGAATATCTTGAAACGCCGCTTCGGCAATTTGATCGTAGTCACCTTGTTTGCTCGTCACGTACCGTTCCCAACGAGCACGATCCCACAACTCCAAGTGATCGTGAACGCCGATCAGCACCGCTTCCTTGTCCAACCCCGACAATTGAGCCAACTCCGGTGGAACGCGAACCCGACCCTGGCTGTCGAGCTCAACCGCCTGCGCCCGGGCGTAAAACAGACGGCTGAAAGCACGCACGTCCTGGGCATTCGGCGAAGATCCCGCTAAACGCTGGGCCAGAGCAGCCAGAGCATCCTCCGTGTAGAGAGCCAACGATCCGTCGGTGCCAGGCGTGATGTACAACACGCCTTTGGCCAACGCACCCAATGCATCACGCAGCGGCTTGGGGATGGCGATTCGAAGCTTCTCGTCGACGGCTCGACTGAACGTGCCGGTCAGCAGCATGAATCACCATTTTTCCCCATTGCTCACCAACGGGACCCAAGAATACCCGGATCGCTATCCGCGTCAAGCTGGCTTTCACCGCGCATTCGCGCCGACCGTTGGTCGTGCTGAACACAAGCCGTTATGGCTGAGCCGGCTGCGACGAAAAGATTGAGCTCGCAATTATTTTTTGCGTCGCGAATCGCTTGTCAGCAACGAGTCGTAAAGCCGCTGGTAAGCCTCGACCATGGCCTCGAAAGTGAAGATTTGGCCTGCCCGCTCCTGGTTATCGCGTCCCTGCCGGCTCGCTAGCGCGGCATCGGTGAGGATCGCAACCACTTGCCGAGTAAACGCTTGTGGATCTACGGGCGAGGCGGTTTGCACGCCCGCCCCGGGGCCCAGGGCCTCTTCCACGCCTTCAACTCGCGTTGCCACCACGGGCTTTCCGGCCGCCATGGCTTCCAACAGCGCGTTGGGCATCCCCTCCCAGCGGGAAGCTATTACGCACAAGTCGCTGGCGGCGAGAATCTCGGGGATGTCGCGGCGAAAACCGGCGAAATGCACCCGGAGTGCAACACCCAGCCGCGTCGCCAGCCGTTCCAGGTTTTCCTGCTCGGGACCCATGCCAACGAACAGCAATTCCGCTGCCGGCAGGGCCGCAAGTATCTTCGGCATTTGCTCCAGCAGCCATCCCACGCCCTTTTGGGCGTCGAGGCGTCCGACGTGGCAGATTACCGGGCGACCGGCCGGAATGCCGAACTCGGCGAGCGGACGTGGTTGGGCCGCGGCAAAACGCGCTACGTCGACGCCGTTGCCAATCACAACCAGTTTCGACCCGGTGAGGCCGACTTGTCGGCAAAATTCGCGCACACTCTCACTCACGCACACGTGCCGCTCGACCCAACGATCGGTCCAGCGGGCCAGAGTCAGATGCCCGCGAGCTCGTCGCTCGGCGACGCGAATGCCGGTCACGACGTGCGGCACGCCGGCCCGCCGCGCCGCCAACGTGCCCAGCAGGTTGGCATGAAACAAGAACGTCTGCACGATCCGCGGAGCATCGGCCGCGATCTGCCGCCGCAGCCTGCGCAGAACCGAGAAGAACTGCCAACTCCGCCGGGCCTGGAAGCAGTGCACGCGAATGCCGGCGGCTTCCAACTCGTCGGCCAGCGAACGGGGATTGCTCGCCGGACGCGACCCGAGACAATACACCACGGGATCGAACTTGGCGCGATCCAGCCGAGTGACCAGTTCGACCAGTTGGCGCTCCGCTCCGCCCGGATCGAGATCCGTGATGCAAAACCCGATCCGCACGGGCAGGGTGTCTCGATGGTTCACAAGCACTGGCCCCTTCAATGTCATCGCCTGACGATTACGACTACGAGCTGCCCAAGCACCTGATTGCCCAGCATCCGCTGGCGCGGCGAGTCGATGCGCGGCTGCTGGTGGTCGATCGCGCCGCCGCCACCCTCCAGCACCATCATATTCGCGACCTGCCCGCGTTGCTGCGCCCGGCGATTGCGTGGTGATCAACGACACGCGGGTCGTGCCGGCGCGGCTGGTGGGCTTCCGCGCGTCGAGCGGCGGGCGGTGGGAGGGCCTGTTTTTATCGGCCGATGACCAGGGAAATTGGCGGCTATTGGGGAAAACCCGAGGCAAACTGCAAGCCGGCGAGCGGATTGCGCTGGTAAATGAGCGATTGCAAGAAATCTTTGAGCTGCGGCTCGTGCTGAAAGAGCCCGACGGGGCCTGGATTGCGCGGCCCGAGGCCGAGGGAAGCGCGACCGAACTGCTAGAAAAAGTCGGCCGCGTGCCGCTGCCGCCCTATATTCGCGCCGGCGAGATGGACGCCGCCGATCGCGAGCGTTACCAGACTGTCTATGCCGAATCGCCCGGCGCCGTGGCCGCGCCGACGGCCGGATTGCACTTCAGCGACGATCTGCTCAAGCGGTTATCGGCCGCGGGCATTGCCATCGCACGCGTGACGCTGCACGTGGGACTCGACACGTTCCGCCCCATGACCGCCCCCACGCTGGCCGAACACAAGATGCACAGCGAATGGTGCGAGATTTCACCCGCGGCCGTGGCCGAAATCGAGCGCGGCAAGGCGGCCGGCGGGCGCACTTTGGCCGTGGGCACCACGAGCGTTCGGGTGCTGGAGAGCGCGGCGCGCGGAGGGAGCCTGGCCCCGTTCCGCGGGCCGACCGACTTGTTCATCCGGCCGCCGTATACGTTTCACGCGGTCGACGCACTTCTGACGAACTTTCATCTGCCCCGCACGACGCTGCTGGTGCTGGTCCGCACGTTCGGCGGCGACGAGTTGATTCGACGGCGCCTACGAGGAAGCCATTCGCGAGGAATATCGATTTTACAGCTACGGCGATGCGATGCTGATTCTGTAGGCGTTTGGGGGCTGGGGTTCGGCGGATGGTAAAAGCGTGCAGGCGAAGCTTCTTCACCAACCCCCACCCCCTAACCCCCAACCCCGACTTTGCTATAATCTTCCAACCAATCATCCCCACAACCGCATGAAAGGATTCTGCCGTGGCACAAGTGCAAACCGAATGCGTGCTCGTGGTGCCGACCGAGCTGTTCCATCGTCTGGGGCACTTCCAGGGCTTCTCCGACGAGGTGGATCGCTATCTCGACGAGCTGTTTCTGCCCGAGAATACGAGCTATCGCCCGAGACACGAGGTTGAAGAAGACCCCAGCTTCAAGCAGTTGATCCCGTACGTGATCTTCCGCTATCGCGATCTCGACGGCCGCGATTGGGTGTTTCAATACACGCGAGGCAAAGGGCAGGGGGAAGGCCGGCTGCACAGCAAGAAGAGCATCGGCATCGGCGGCCACATTTCGGCCGACGATCGGGCCGCCGACGCGAACTGCGGCATTGCCACGGCCGCCTATCACGAAGGCATGCGCCGCGAACTGGCCGAAGAAGTGACGATCGACACGCCGTACACCGAGCGTTGCGCGGGACTGATCAACGACGACGAGAGCCCGGTCGGCCGCGTGCACTTGGGCGTGGTCCACATCTTCGACGTCGACCGCCCCGACGTGCAGGCTCTGGAAATCGACATCATCGAAGCCGGCTTCCGCCCGCTGGACGAAATCCTGGCCGACACGAGCGGTTTCGAAAGCTGGTCGCAGATTTGCTTGAAGGCGCTATTCGCGGAGTAACGGCAAGTAGCAGGCTCACGCCGTGAGCCGTTGCTGAATCAAATGTTGGCGGGCGAATACTTGCGAATATGGGGTTATCAATTCGCTTGCGACTTTCGACATTGAAGACCAGCGAGTAGAGCGCGACGGCACACGGCGTGTGCCTGCTACTTTGCGCGGTACAAGTAATACTCGCCAGGCCGCAGCCGCGCCTTGACCGGATTTCCAGCGATGTAGTGCTGCAGATATGCGAACTGCTCTGGGCTGCGGACCAGGTAATCGAAGCTTTCTTCCTGCCAGAAGCGGCCTTTGCGGCCAAGTGCCTTGTTGATTCCGATTGCGCTAATCTTTTTCCATGACCGACATTGGCGAGCAAGGTCTGTCGAGCCAATCAGGCAAGTGAGTAAATGTAAGTGATTGGGCATGACGACGAAGTCACCCAAATGGTATCGCTCACCGTCAAAGCGTCGCAGGCAATCGGCCACCATTTGCGACAAGCTACGGTCGCGTAAAGGACAATCGCCTTGTCCTTGGTCGAGGTAAGCCATGAATCCTCGCGTGAAGATCGCATGATAATCCCGTTCAAGCTGAGCTGACTTATGCAAATGCGACTTCCAGGATGGCGACGATGAATCGATGCCGTTTTGCCGCAGCCAAACCTCGCGCCGTGCATGCCAGGATCGGAGCAAGACTTGCGGAACGGAATCGTGCGTCCGAAATGTCACGAAATAGGTCACGCCCGGTTGATACCAATGGGGCAGGCGGCCGCGCCGAATTCTCACGTCCGACTTCGGATCAAAGAGCTCGAATTTCATCAAAGAGGCTATCCGAAGTTGCAGGCTCAAGCCGTGAGCCGTCGCCCTGTCCTTGTGAGGCGGACGTGTTCGATTGGCAATATAACCACCATGGCACAAGAGCCAAAACAAGGGTATCGACGATTCGTGCTGAACTTCGTGCCGACAGCGATAACATCGCCTCTTGGCGATTCGGCTATCGGCATACGGCGTATGCCGGCTACTTTACAGCGCGGCTTTCAGGCCGATGCTCGCCACGAGCAGACCGGCGGCCAAGAGAAGCGGCACCAGTACCGCCAGCGCCAAGGTCCAAGAATATTCCGGTTCATCGGAGATGAGCGTCGCGGGACGGTACATGTCGGGCAGCGTCTCGTGCTGGGCCGAGGCCACTGGATCGGTGCGCTGCGAAACCTGGCTCGAGCTCGGATCGTGCATCAACGACAAATCGTCGAACAGTCCCGGCTGCGTATCGCTGAGCGACGGCGCCACGGACGCCAGCGAGCCCGCCTGCGACCCGCCATCTTCAGACGCGACCGAATCGACCGCCCAGGGGGCCAGCCGCGTCACGACTTCATCGGCCGAGCGCAGCCGACGTTTCGGATCTTTCTCCATCATCGCCGCGATGACGTCGATAAATTCGTCGCTCAATTCCAGGTTGAAGCGGCGCGGATTGAGCGGTGTTTCCTCGCAATGCCGCCGGGCCTTGTCGCGGCTCGTGCCGCCAGGGAACGGCACCTTGCCGGTGACGGCGTAGTACAGCGTGCAGCCGAGCGAGTACACATCACTGGCGGGAGAAAGATTCGCCGGCGCCGTGATGTGCTCCGGCGAAAGATAATCGGCCGTGCCCACGATCCGGCCCGCGCGGGGATCGTCCGGATCTTCGACCCCCAAAAAACTAGCCAGCCCGAGGTCGGAAACTTTGGTCTGACCGCCTGGCGTGACCAGCAGGTTGCCGGGCTTGACGTCGCGATGCACCATGCCGCGACTGTGGGCATGGGCCAGCGCGCGGGCGGCCTGTGAAATGATCGTGGCGGCGTCACGCATCGACAGCTTTCCGCGGGCCCGCACGAGCTTGCGAAGATCGGCGCCGGGCACGAACTCAGTCACCAGGAAGTACACGTTGCCATCGTGCCCGGCGTCGAAAGCTCGGACGAGATTCTCGTGATCGAAACGGGCCTGGGCGCGGATTTCGCGCGTGAAGCTGGCGATTGCATCGGGCGTCGAGCGGTGCCGCGGCAGTACCTTGATCGCGACGACGCGCCCCATCAGCCGATGCTCGGCCTTGAAGACCTGGCCCATGCCGCCTTGGCCGATCGAATCCAGGATTTGATAGGGCCCGAGATTGAACTTCGAGCGCCCGACCTTGAGCTGCTCGGCTTGCCAATGATTCAGCCGGCCCATCTCGATCAGCTTGGCGGCCAATTGATCGTCGCCGATTTCAATCCACGTGCCGACCGCCGAACCGACGGTGCGCAAAGCCTTCTCGGCCTCGAGGATTTGCTCAACGCTGAGCAATCCGCTGGCCAGAGCCGAGCGGCGAAACACGGTCAGAGGCAAATGGTCCACGATTCATTCCGGCCGCTCGAAGCGAATGCAAAAGCGCCGGCCAGTGGGTGCGCGAAGGGGTAAATGGATGCGAGCCTGTACGACTACCCTTAACGCCTCTCGTTCCCGTAGACGTCAACTAAACCATACCTCGCGGCCATTTACCAGCCCTCGGGCGTCAGAATGCGCGAAAGCGCATGCCGAGACTGCCTTTTACCCAGACCGCCAAAACGAAGGTGATCGCGCGGCATCGAACGACTGGCCGAAACTCTATTCGTCGATGCCCAGTTCCAGCCAGGCTTGTGGCAGCGGCGCAATGAATTCGATCCGCTCTCTTCGAACCGGGTGTTCCACGACCAGCCTGCGGGCGTGAAGTGCGATGCCTTCGGAAAATGGCGTGGCATGGCCGTACTTGGGTTCGCCCCACACGGGCCAGCCCCGCGCGCCGAATTGGACGCGAATTTGATGCTTGCGACCGCTATGCAAGTCGATTTCGACCAGCGAACCTTCATCGACGCGGCGGACGCGGCGATAGCTGAGGCGAGCTTCCTTGGCGCCAGGCTGATCGGCTGCGACGATTTCCATCCTCCCCTTGGCCTCGTTCTTGCGAAGCCAGTCGACCATCTCGCCAGACGACGGCTGCACGGCGCCGGTGACGATCGCCCAGTAGGTCTTTTCCACCGTGCGCGTGCGAAACTGATTGGTAAGCCGGGCCGCCGCTTTGGAGGTACGCGCCAACAGCACCACGCCTGAACTGGCCGCATCCAACCGGCTCATGATGCCCAGGTAGACGTTGCCAGGCTTGTTCATGCGGCGTTTGATATACTTCTGGGCGAGCACAAACAGGCTCTCCTCGTCGGCCGCCACGCCCATCGTCGGCAATCCGGCGGGCTTGTTGACGGCCAGCAAGTGATTGTCCTCGTAAAGGATCTCCAAGTCGTTCGTTCCCATTGCCATCCTACGCCTCGTGTCGCTTCTGCGACCGACCGTCAAACGGGTAGGATCGCGAGTTGGCCCCATCCTAGCAAAAAATGGATAAACGCGATTGGACCCTGATTCTGGCCAGCGGCTCGCCGCAGCGACGCGATTTATTGGCCGAGGCTGGATATCGCTTTGAAGTCGTGCCGCCAGGCCCGAATGCCGAGTGTGGCATTTGCAGCCAGGAAACCCCCGGAGAACTGGTGGCCCGGCTGGCCTGCCAGAAGGCGGCGGACGTCGCTGCAAAGCTGCCCGATAGAGTGGCCCAGAGCCCGGCTGTGGAGCCTGACCAGAGGTTCGTGCCGCCGTCCGGCCCGGTGATGATCGTAGCTTGCGATACGGTAGGGGAGTGCCTGGGACAGATCCTCGGGAAGCCCCGCGATCGGGCGCATGCCCGGCAAATGCTCAAACTACTCAGTGGCCGCGAACACCGGGTTTACAGTGGCCTGTGCCTGCAACCGCCAGGGGCGGCACAGCCACATGTTCGCGTGGCTCGGACAACGCTCCGCATGGATCCTTTGGCTGCCGAAGAAATCGAGGAGTATTTGGCCAGCGGTCTGTGGGAAGGCAAGGCAGGCGCGTTTGGCTATCAGGACCGGCCCGGCTGGCTCCATATCGTGGAAGGGAGCGAGTCGAACGTGATTGGGCTGCCGATGGAGCTGTTGGAGGTGATGCTGGCCGAGATCACGGGTTGAATTTCCCTGGAATTTGGCCCTCCGCCTGCATCATTCATCCCCAGCCGCAGGCGAACTCCGGAAGCACTTTTTTCGGCTGCTGGGTGCCGTCGCGACGGATTTTTCCGCCTGGGATGGCAATTTCGAGAACCAAGACAACCTGGGCATCTTGCGGCACAGCCCCGCGCAACGATAAGGTGGAATGAAGCGCTTATCATGACGACACTTCTTCGCCCCGCACGTTCCGGCGAGCCATTCGCGCCGGCATCGAACGGGAAGTTGCGCTCTCGAGAGATCGCGACCGATGCTTGCGTACCTGGTCATTCGTGAAGGCTCGAAATGGGCGGACGTGTTTCGGCTCGTGCCGGGGCAGGCCGTTACGATCGGCCGTGCGCCCACGAATCAGATTGTGATCAAGGACGAGCGATGCAGCCGCTGCCACGCGGAAATCTTTCTCTCGGAAGATCAGTGGATTCTGCGAGACCTCGACAGCCGTAACGGCACGGTGATTGGCGCCGCCCGCGTGCGGGGCGACCACCTGCTCGAAGCCGGCGAGATTATCCGGATCGGTCAATCTCAGTTGCGCTTCGTCCACGATTTGTCGAAGGCATTCACGGAAAGCAATAGCCCGGTCAGTAGCGGCCCGGACGTGCTTGACGACGAGACGTTCAACGGACCGATGTCGGTTGACGACTCGAGCGTGCTCTCGATTCACGAGCCGGCCACGATCACGCACCGCCGCGGCCAGACGAAGTTTCTGGAGCCGCACGAACCCGACGAGACGGCGTTGCCGAAGCTGGGTCGCGCCGCGGCCAGTTTGTGCCGCCTGGCCTTTGAGTTGGCCCAAGCACCCGACATTATCACGATCGCCGACCTGGCCCTGGCGGGGCTGTTCGAGGCCACGCAGGTCGACGCCGGCGCGGTGCTGGTGCTGCCGCGACATTACGAGGGAGATCCGATCGCGGGCGATCTGGAGATGGTGGCCGCGCGGACCGATTCGCTGCTGCCGTACCATCGCGTATCGGGCGTGCTGGCCGCGACCGTGTTACGCGAGGGCGAAGCCGTGCTCGCGCGCAACGTAATGGGCGACAGCACGCTGGGCAGCCGCGACAGCAAGGGCGTGGTGGACGCGACCAGCGTAATTTGCGCCCCATTCGCCGCGGCAAGCGGCTGTTGGGCTTGCTGCACATGTATTCGACCAACGACGAGCGCGTGCCGGACCCCGACGACTTGGAATTCACACTCGCCGTGGCCGACACGGTGGCCGTGGCGCTGGATAATCTCAGTCGTCGGCAGGAGCTGGCCGAGAACCTCAATCAGATTCGCGACGAGAACTTGCAACTGCGCGAGCAGTTGGGCGTGCAAAGCGAAATCGTCGGCGGCAGCATCGCGATGGCGAAAGTGGCCCAGGAAATTGCCCGTGCCGCTCCCAGCCGGGCAACCGTCTTGATCCGCGGCGAAAGCGGCGTGGGCAAGGAACTCGTGGCCCGCGCGGCGCACTACTCCAGCCCGCGCCGCAAGGGGCCGTTCGTGTGTCTCAACTGTGCGGCTTTGTCGCGGAGCCTGCTGGCGAGTGAACTGTTCGGACACGAGCAGGGGGCCTTTACCGGCGCGACGCAACGCAAGATCGGCAAGTTCGAAGCCTCGCACGGCGGCACGTTGATGCTCGACGAAATCGGCGAGATGAGCCCCGCCATCCAGGCCAAGTTCCTGCGCGTCCTGGAAGGCCATCCGTTCGAGCGAGTGGGGGGCACCGAAACAGTCAAGGTCGACGTTCGCGTGATCGCGGCCACGAACCGGGATCTGGAGCGTGACGTCTCCGAAGGCCGTTTTCGCCGCGACTTGTACTTCCGCCTCCGCGTGTTGGAAATTCTCGTGCCGCCGTTGCGCAAGCGGGCCGACGACATTCCGGAACTGGCGCATTATTTTCTGCAACGCTTCAATGCCGAAACCGGCCGCAAGCTGCGCGGCTTCACGCCCCAGGCCATGGAACTGATGCGCAAGTACCGCTGGCCGGGCAACGTGCGAGAGTTGAAAAACGTCGTGGAGCGGGCCGTGGTGCTCGCCAGAGGCGAATTCATCGAGCAGGATGATCTCACGCTGTCGCAACTTTCCACTGCCGGCGACACCGGAGACGTGATGTTGCCGCAGCAGCCGGCATTTCGCCCCGCCTCGCTGGCCGACATGGAGCGGCAGCACATTTTGGCCACGCTCGTCTCGACGAACTGGAACAAGAGCCAGACGGCGGCGCTATTGGGCATCGAGCGGACCACGCTGGACCGCAAGATTCGCCGCTACGAACTGATCGAGGAGCGACGCAAGGCGGCGCCTTGATTGGCGGGCCCCATTTGGTCGCCCCACGACTTTCGATCAGGTACACTAGCCGGAGTCCGTCAGTTGCTTTGTCGGAACTCGCCGCTAAATCCACCATTCGTTTTTTTGTTTCCTTGCGAGCCAGATCATGGAAAAATTGCGGGCAGCGGTCATCGGCCGCACGGGACGAGGCGATTACGGTCACGGCCTGGACGAGGTGTGGAATGACCTGCCGGGCGTGGAGTTGGTCGCCGTGGCCGACGACAACAAGGCAGGCCTGGCCGCGGAGGCCAAGAAACTGAAGGTCGACAAGGCCTTCGCCGATTACCGGCAGATGCTCGACACTGTCAAGCCCGACGTGGTTAGCATCGGCGCCCGCTGGCTCGACGCCCATCGCGACATCGTCGTGGAAACGGCCGGCCGCGGAATCCACATCTATCTGGAAAAGCCTCTGTGCCGCGATCTGACGGAAGCCGACGAGATGGTCGCCACCTGCGAGCGCACGCACGCCAAACTGGCAATCGCCCATACAACGCGGTACAGCCCGCGAATTCCCGTGGTCAAGGAGATGCTGGCGGGGAACAAAATCGGTCGCGTGCTCGAACTGCGCGGACGAGGCAAGGAAGATCCCACGCGCGGCGGCGGCGAAGACCTATGGGTGCTGGGCTCGCACATCATGGATCTGATTCGCTTGCTGGCTGGCGACCCCAGTTGGTGTTTCGGACGAGTGTTGAAAGGCGGCCGGCCGATCGTGAAGGCCGACGTGATCGACGGCAACGAGGGCATCGGCCCCTTGGCTGGCGATGCCGTCAACGCGATGTACGGTCTGGCCGACGCCAAGACGGCCTATTTCGCCTCGCACCGGGGCACATCCGGCAAGCGACCCCGCTTCGGACTACAGATCTTTGGTTCCGAGGGGATCCTGGACATCACGACCGGGTATCTGCCTAGCGTCAAATACCTGGCCGATCCCAGTTGGTCGCCGGGCCTAAGCGGCGCCAAGTGGGAAAATGTGACCAGCGCCGGCCTGGGCAAGCCCGAGCCGCTCGCCAACGGCAAGGATGACTCGGGCAATCGCCTGGGCGTTCTCGAGTTGCTCGCGGCCATCCGCGAAAACCGACAGCCCGAAGGGAGCATTTACGACGGTCGGGCCGCCGTCGAAATGGTGGCTGCGGTCTTCGAATCGCAACGGCTGGGCACGCCGGTCGAGCTGCCCCTCAAAAACCGACAAAACCCGCTGACGATGCTGTAGGTTGGAATTCGTCGCGTGCGACTGCTGATTCGAGCAACTGAGTTCCCCCCTGGCGAACGCATTGACGCGGCACCGAACAACACGATACGGCTATCGACCGTGATTTGCGGAGCAAGCGTATCTCAGTCCGAGCACTGCTGGCTGCGGGCCAGCAGTGGCTCACCAGGCAGTCTGGCCCGCGTTTATTCCCGACTGCTCAGGTCCGAGGCGGGCGCTTCGGCGTCCTGTTCCAGGAACGCCTGGATAGCGCTGGCACTCTGAGCACCGGTCAACTGCTGACGCTCCCATTTTCCGCCGGCCTTGCGATACATGACCAATTGCGGAATCGAGCTGCCCTTCATAAGCTTGCCGGCCAGTTCGCTCTGTTGGTCGGTGTTGACGTAGGCAAAGGCGACCTTTTTCAGTCCGCCCGACTTCTCCACCTGTGGAATCGACGAGTATTTCATCTGCCGGCAGCCGGGGCACCAGTCGGCGCCGATAAGCACGACCAGCGGACGACCCGACTCGGCGGTCTCCCGATAGGCCTTGGTGTAGTCATGGTCGACGGCGGTCAATGCGGCCGCTTGCAGCAGCACGCTGAGGGTCAGTTGAATCACTTCGATGCTCCTTCAATTCGAGGACACAAACCGTTAACCGTGCGATTGGGCACGATTGCCTTGGTGACAGCATCGAAACGCCGGCCGGCAGCCGAAGATTCAAGGCGGGGGAAAGGAGGAAAGCCACGACCGCGAGGGGTTGTGTGCTTGGGGCGCCCTGGGGCGGCATCCTTTCCGGACCTCAATGCAATCATCAGTGACGGGGGCGTTCCGAAAGACGAGCTGTAAGTCTATCTGGGTAATTTGCAGACGCAAGTATAAATGAGCTGGCTTTGACGCCACCAAGGGTCGGAAGGGAACCCGCTAATTAGCAATGCAAGCCGCCAGGAGATGCCAAGCTGGACCACGAGGAGAGCCCAATTGCGACGGCTGATAGCGGGCTAGGATGTTATTTGCCAAATAGTTGAGTAAATTCGGCGGGTCGATATAATCACACGGCTTAGCCGGCAGGGTCTTATCACCTCTGAGGCGCTCCTTCGTATAGGCGCCTGCTGCCGCAACGAGCAATCCAAAGCCAATCTCATGAAGTTACGCGTTGGCCTGGTCGGTTTGGGCAATGCCTGGGAAGTCAGACACCGTCCGGCTTTGCGCGCGCTGAGCGACCGCTTTGAAGTGCGGGCGGTTTGCGAGCCAGTGGCTCATCGGGCCGAAATCGGCGCCCGCGACTTCGGCGCCGATGCCGTCGACGGGTTTCGCGCCCTGGCCGAGCGCGACGACGTCGACGCGGTGCTGGTGCTATCGGGCCAGTGGTTTGGCGCGCTGCCGATCCTGGCGGCCTGCGATGCTGGCAAAGCCGTGTACTGCGCCGCGGCGCTGGATTTCGACACCGAGCAGGCACGGCAGATTAAGCAGCGCGTCGAAGCCTCGGGCGTGGCGTTCATGGCCGAGTTCCCGCGCCGGCAGGCTCCGGCCACGTTGCGATTGAAAGAATTGATCGCGACCCGATTGGCCAGCCCGCGACTCATGTTTTGTCACCAGCGAACTCCGGCCGAGTCCCCCGGCGGGCAGCGGACCGCGGCGCAAACAGCCGTGTCGCGAACCCACGATCTGGTCGAGCTGGTCGATTGGTGCCGTTATGTGGCCGGAAGCGAAGCGACCTCGGTGCTTGGGCTGACGCACTGCGCACAAGCGGAACCCGACCTGATCGACTACGAGATGATGAGCCTGGACTTTTCGGGCACGACGGGCCCCGGCACGAAGATCACGGCCCAGATCAGTTCGGGCCGCTACATGCCGGCCTGCTGGCCCGAGGCCGTGGCTTATCGGCCGCCGGCGGCGTTGCAGGTGGCTTGCGAGGAGGGCATCGCATTTATCGACCTGCCATCCACGCTGGTGTGGTTCGACAAGGCCGGACGGCACATGGAATCGCTCGATAGCGAACGGCCGGTCGGCGAGCAGATGCTCTCGCAGTTTCACCGCGCCGTGACCAGCCTGGTGCGCAGCACCAGCGGACTGGAAGACGCCTATCGGGCCATGAGCATCGTGCAGGAAGCGCATCGCAGCCACGCCGAGGGATGCCGTATCGAGCTCGACCTGCAATAGCACGCATCAGCCGCGCGGATGCAACGATCAACGCTGACGGGAGCGACAAAATACGCCCCTAGGCGAGTGGCGCCCAGAGCCTTGGACTTGCGAATCGCGATAACTCCTACGCGCGGCGGCGGCGAGCCAACCATGTCATTCCGATGACGCCGACGCCGAGCAGCGCGACTGACGACGGTTCTGGCACGGTAAAAATGCGGGCCTGGTCGATGCCCAGTTCGGCAAACAACGTAAAGGAAGCGGAGACCAGGCCGGGGGATATCGTCACCGTATCGGTGCCGGGCAAGGTCTCAAAACCCCGGGTGGCATAAAGGGCCGTGGGGTACGTTGGCGTCGGATGTCCGGCTATCGCGTCGGTCGAATCGATCAAGGGCGTGTGAGTTTGAATACCCACAATCGTTTCGCCTGGATCAAAGAAGACCGCACCGGTGAGCGTGGCGAAACCTCCGCCGATTGGGTCGAAGTGCACAATGTAAGAATGCACCAGCGTGCCCCCAGGCACCGTTGTGAGCGATGCAGTGCTTCCGTCATGGACGCCTACTCCGAACGCATTGACCGTCACGTCAACCGGAAGGGATTTACTGCCTTCGTCCAGAATGACGATTTCGGTTGAGCTTTCCAGTGCTCCCTCAACGAAGGACGGTGGAGCAGCGATCTCGGTCATGGCTCCGGTAGTGAAGAGAATGTCGGCAGCCGCCTGACTGGCCGACCAACAGGTCGCGCTCGATAGCATGAACGCCAGAGTCTTGGACCGCAGCATTGGATTACCCTCGTTTCATTAGCGTTTGTTACGGGGTTCGCTGATGCAATGCCTGATCTCTAGATACTTCAGATATTACGTGCACATTCACGTAACGCAAGCATTTTATTGGGGGATTCGGTCCTTTTTCTGCGGAAATCGCCTCCCGATGCTGCAACCCCTTAGGGCGGCTCGGATTTAGCGAAAAACGGCACAACTTTCGATGATCGACGGCGCATCGCGCCTCGGTGGAAGTCATGCGACCCACGATCATCGCAGGGTGCGGGAAAGGCTATTCGGCCCTTGTGGCTGCCGCGAACGACGGTCGCGCGGCGGGAATGCATGTCCGGACTGCGAACGTGCCGTCCAACTTGGCCGAGAGATGCCCGCTCGGAAAAAAACTGAGCGATAAGAGAGTCGACCCGCGGACCGTTCGCGACAATCCCATTCACGAATCCGCACTTCGACAGTGAGCCTGTTACTCGTCAGTCCAGTTCTTCCAGCCAGACGCGAATTTCGTTTTCGTATTCGCTGGCCAGGTCTCCCTTGATGAGTTGCCGTTGGAAGCTGGCCGCGCCTTCCTTGACCAGATCGGCCGCCTCGGCGCTGGGGAAACGGCGCATCGGATCGGGGGCGATCAGGCCGCGGCAGAAATTCATCAATAGTTCGTTGCAAACCACCTCCTGCGGCAGAATTTGCGGCAGCCGCTGTGGCAGCAGACGTTTGGCTTCGAGCAGATCGCGATAGGCCGTGAGACCCACGAACGCCGGACGGCCCGCCAATAGCTCGATCAACACATAGCCCAGGCTGGCCAGATCGGAGCGGGCCGAACACTCGGCTCCTTCCAGCACCTCGGGCGCGGCGTAGGTCGGCGTGCAGGTGCGCTGCGCGGGGGCATTGATCAGCTCGAAGGCCGAACCGATGTCGATGATCTTGGCGTTGCCCGTGCGTTTGAGCATGATGTTCGAGGGCTTCATGTCGCCGTGAACGATTCCCTCGCGGTGCAGCGCGGCCAATCCGGCCAGGCACTCGCGGACCACGTTGATCGCCACGCCCGGCTTGAGCCGCGGCTGCATCGGACCGTCGGTCACGATCACGTTGTTCAGATAGTCCCAGCGGCGGGCGCTGACCCGTTCGCGGGTGCGGTCGAACATTTCTCGGGTCATAAGCCGGTTCAAGTCGTAGCCGTCGATCCACTCCATTTCCATGATGCGGATGCGGCTCCGCTCGACGAAATTGTGGACGTCCAGCAGGTTGTCTTGCTGAATCTGGGCCACGCGGACGCCGATCTCGGCGATCCGGGCCATGGCCTCGTCGTAGGAGCGTGCGTCGTCATAGCGCGCCGGTGAAAATACCTTCAAGGCCACCGGCAGGGTGAACTTATCGGTGCCGCGGCGCTCGCTCAAATAGACCACCCCTTGACCGCCCGAGCCCAGCAGCCGCGTGAGGTGCAGGTGCTCGGTCCAGCTCATGCGTTGATCGGCGAGCACCGAATCGTAACGCTGCAGCAGTTCGTCGGGACAATGC
The DNA here is from genome assembly GCA_963791755.1 of uncultured Planctomycetaceae bacterium. GTDB lineage: Bacteria > Planctomycetota > Planctomycetia > Pirellulales > PALSA-1355 > PALSA-1355. Next base: position 1,050,481 of record CAWBTK010000007.1, on the reverse strand, counting down.
GGGGCGGGCTGGCCCTCGTAGGTGAGCGTGGGACTTCCGTAATGAAACGTCGTCGTCGACATGGCGCCGGCCTCGTGACGAATGGATGGTAGGAATGCGTTGTTGCGGAAAAGTATTTTATGCGGATTTGCGATTTGACTCTAGAGCTTAATCGTGCCAAACGCGACTTCACTGCGCGCATTGCGCGGCGATGCGAGCGCTTCGCGAAGAAAACGCCGCAAGAACATGAGTGCTATCGCGCGAAAGCACGGGCAACCGGAACCGGAAAGCCGAGTTGCTTGTCGACCAGGTTGACAAGCGGCCGGCCCGCCAGATAACGGCGCAAGTTGTCGCAAAAGAAATCCGTCATCTGATCGATCCTGAGGCGGCTCTGCCCGCCGACGTGGGGCGTGATGATGACATTGGGCAAGTCCCAGAGTTCGCTGGCGTGTGGAAGCGGCTCAATTTCGGTGACGTCCAGCCCAGCCGCCGCCAAGTGCCCAGAGCGCAGCGCGGCCACCAGATCGGCCTCGACCACCAGCGGTCCCCGCGCCATGTTGATGAGCACGGCGCCCCGCTTCATCTTGGCGAGTCGTGCCGCGTCGAACATGCCGCGCGTCAGATCGGTGAGCGGCGCGGCCAGAAAGAGAAAGTCGACCTGGCTCAGCACGTCGTCCAGCCGTTCGACCCCCACAAGAGCGTCGACCTCGGGGGGCTGATTGACCGGAAACAGGTCGACGGCCAGGATCCGCGTTTTGAACACGCTGAGCACCTCGGCCAGCCGGCGGCCGTTGCCGCCAAAGCCCACAATGCCCACCGTGCTGTGGTGCAGGTCGGTCGTGGGCCGGCGGATGAACTCGCGGGCGTGTTGAGCCTTGAGAAACACCGGCAGGCTGCGCGTGATCGCGCCGACGAGGGCCAAAGCATGTTCGGCCACCTGATCGGCCAGCACGCCCGAGGCGCTGGTCACGATGATGTCCGAAGTCACGACGGGCGGCGTCAGGCAATGGTCCAGTCCGGCAGCCGACGATTGGATCCACCGCAGCCGGCCGCCGCTCACGACGGCCGTCCAATCGACCGGCACCTTTGCATGGCCGCAGAAAATGTCGGCTTGCAGAATTTCCTCCCCAATCCGTTCCTGTCCGGCGTCGACCAGTTCGGCCTCGGGCGCGACGGCGGCAATCTGGTCGTAGTGCCGCTTTTCAACGGGGTAGCAAAGGACGATTCTCATGGCAGGAGTGCGCGACCGTGGCCTGAATGGGGATCAGAAGCAATCGTACCCTGAGGGCGACGCGGCTGAAACTTCAGATGAGTACCACGGTCAGGACGAAACATAGGCAGGGCCGAATGCCAAATGTGGCCGCGAAACAACGTTGGTTGATTGTCCCGGCCCCTAGATTGGCCGGGCCGGGTTAGTTTAGAATAGAGGCTCCGGAAGCGCGCAAACCGGCCAGCGGCGCGGTTGACGAGGTCGGCCCGAAATGGCCGAAATCGGTCGACAGTCCAACCCAGCCCAATTGCCGGCGGCTTCCTCCCGCCCCCTTGCAGGAGATTTCCCCTCGTGCCTTCTCGATATTCCATCGGCGCCGCCACGGTCGTGATGCTCGTGGTCTTGCGACTGTGCATCGGCTGGCACTTTTTCAGCGAGGGCGTGAAGCACTACGCCGACCCGAATTGGACTTCCGAAGGCGTGTTGCGAAGCGCCAAGGGTCCGCTTGCGCCGCTTTATCACTCTTACGTCGACGATTTCCACGGCTTCGAGCGCCTGCTGCACAACGACGAATCGCAAACGCCGGACCACGCGATTAAAGCCTGGCTCGATGAAATTCAGGCCGATTGGGACGAATATCGCCAGCGGTTCGCGATCCACTACAGTCTCGATGACGTACAACAGAAGCTGGCCAGCGCGGTTTTACACGATTATCAGGCCCAGGTGCGCGCCTGGGCGCCGATAACAAAGAGGCCCTGGCCACGCACGTGCACGAATGGCGGCGCAAGGAAACCACCGAATCGTCGCCGGCGGCGGGGCTGCCGTTCCAGCGCAAACGGCTGGCCGAAAAACAAGCGACCCTGAACGGCGAAGCCGGCGGCTGGAAAGCCGAGCTGACCGCTCTGGAGCGAAAATATGAAGAGGCGCTCGAGGATGCCGTCGGGGCGGACCAGGCGATGCCGCGCCTGCGCCACCTCGCTAGAGATTGTCGACGTCACGATGACCTATGGTATTCTGGCAATTGGGCTGCTGTTGCTGCTGGGATTGTTTACCCGCACGGCCTGCGTGGCCGGAGCGGCGTTTCTGTTGTCGGTGGTGATGATGCAGCCGTTTTGGGTCAGCGAGGCCCTGCCCACGTTCAACCAGTACGTCGAAATGCTGGCCCTGCTTACGCTCGCCACCACGCCGGTCGGCCGCTGGGCCGGACTGGACTTCTTTCTGACCCCGTTCGTCTCCCGAATTTGTTGCTCGTCGAAAGGCAAGACCGATGTATCTGAGTCCTGAAGAGAAAGCCGTCGGCCAAGGAAACTTTCAGAACGCGATCGGCGTGACCCGGCGCGATTTCCTGAAGACCGGCATCGCCGCCGGCGCGGTCTCGGGCGCCGGGCTGGGCGCGATGTACTTCGGCTACGAGGCGGCTGTCAGCAACCCCTTGCGCGTGGGCTTCATCGGCACGGGCGACGAGGGCAACGTGCTGCTTGGAGCGATCACGCCCAGCTACATCAACGTGGTGGCCATCGCCGATATCCGGCCCTACAACATCCACCGCGCGTTCCACGGGGACCACTCCAGCGACAACGCGCTGAAGGTCCGCTGCGGGCTGATGACCAAATATGGCTGGGCGAGCGAGGACGAAGCCCGCAAGCACGTGAAGGTCTACGACCAGGACTACCACGATCTGCTAAAGGATCCGGATGTCGAAGCCGTGGTGATCGCGCTGCCGCTGCATTTGCACGCGCCGGTGGCCATCGAAGCCATGAAGGCCGGCAAGCACGTGCTGACCGAAAAGCTGATGGGCCACAGCGTCCACGAGTGCAAGGAGATGGCCCGCTTCGCCCAACAGTCGAACAAAATCCTGGCCACGGGCCATCAACGTCACTACAGCATTTTGTACGACAACGCGGTGGACACGATTCGCCGCGGCCTGATCGGCGAGATCCACAGCATTCGCGCCGAGTGGCACCGCGACAACATGCCGGGCCACGATAGCTGGTCGCTGCCGCTGCCCGACGACAAGATGGGCCAGCGCGTTGCGCGGCTGACGAAGGAACTGGAAGGCGCCAAGGGACTGGCGATCGACAAGCTGGGCAAGGAAATCACGAAATTAGTCTCGCTCAAACGCGAGATCGAGGCCGCCCGCAGCAATACGGTCGATGCGATGAGCCGCGATCTCGATCAACTCACGCTGCAATATCTGGATCACACGGTGAAGGCCGAGAACTACGGCTACCAGGAAATCACGCTGGCCGACGGTCGACGCCGCAGCGCGCTCGAAGAGCTGATTCGCTGGCGGCTGTGGAATCGCACCGGCGGCGGGCTGATGGCCGAGTTGGGCAGCCACCAACTCGACGCGGCTGGCATTTTCATCAGCGGTCTGCGCAGCGACGGCGAAAAGGCCCTGCCGCTGACCGTCTCGGCCGCCGGCATCCGCTCGCTGTTCCCGCTGGATCGCGACTGCGAAGACCACGTCTACTGCGTTTACGAGTTCCCTGGCCCCGAGTACGAGAGCGACCCGAACAAAAAAATCGGCGTCACCTACTCGTCGATCAACGGCAACGGCTTTGGCGGCTACGGCGAAAACGTGATGGGCACCAAGGGGACGTTGATCCTGGAGCGCGAGCAGGAGGTGATGCTGTTCAGCAACAGTGCTCCGGCGGCGACCAGCGTGGGCGTTTCCAAGGACAAGAAGGGCGCCCCCACGCTCGACACCACGCAAAGCGGCGGAGGCGAGGCGGCGGCCGTGGGCAAGAAGGCCCTCGATGGCCCCGTCAGCCGGGGCTACACCGAGGAGCTCGAACATTGGGCCTGGTGCATCCGCAACCCCGACCCGAACCACCAGCCCCGCTGCAAACCGAAGGTGGCGCTGGGTGACGCGGTCATCGCGCTGACGACGAATATCGCCATCCGCGAGAACCGCCGCATCGAGTTCAAGAAAGAGTGGTTCGAGATCGACAGCGACGAGACACCCGAGGGCGTCAAACCCGATCTGTCGCGCTACACTTCTTGAACGCTTGCCGGCCCGTGCCCTATCATGGTTGCCGGCACCATTCGCCGCAGGCGCGAAATCGCACCGATTGAAGAGTAGCCACGGAGATCACAGAGGACACAGAGGATCTTGAAATGGTCCTTCTCCGTGTCCTCTGTGATCTCTGTGGCCGTCCGTCTTCCTCGTCTGCTTCGCGTTTGCGACGACGCAACACTTAACGAGGAGACGATCGCGTGGAAAAATGGCCGCTGGGAGTGTTCGCGAGTATCGACGCCGGCTTGGGCGTGAAGCTTGAAGTGGCCCACGAGTTGGGCGTGCCGACGATCCAGTTGCACGCGCCAGCCAAGGCCACGCGAACCGCTGACAACGCCAAGCGATTTCTCGACCGACTCGCGTCGATGGACATTCGCCTGACGGCCGTGTTCGGCGGCTTCGACGGCGAGAGCTACGCCGACATTCCCACCGTCACGCGCACCGTCGGCCTGGTTCCGCCGGACACCCGCGCCGCGCGAACCCGCGAAATGATGGAGATTGCCGACTTCGCCCGCCTGCTCGACGTGAACGTCGTGGCCTTGCACCTGGGTTTCGTGCCGCACGACAGCGCCGACCCGCTCTACCGCGAGGTGCTCACCGTGACGCGCGGGCTCTGCGATCATTGTCGCGACCAAGGACAGGCGTTGCACCTGGAGACCGGGCAAGAGCCGGCCGACGCGCTGTTGCAATTTATCTCCGACGTCGAGCGCGACAATCTGTTTATCAATTTCGATCCCGCCAACATGATTCTCTACGGCTCCGGAGAGCCGATCGAGGCCCTGGAAAAGGTCGGACGCTATGTCCGCAGCGTGCACTGCAAGGACGCGACCTGGGCCGCTAACCCGGGCCAGGAGTGGGGCGCCGAAGTGGCACTGGGCGAGGGCGACGTGGGCATGGAACGCTACCTGCGCACGCTCGACAAACTCGGCTATCACGGGCCACTGACGATCGAACGCGAAATCCCGCAGGATCCCCAGCGACAAAAAATCGAGATCGGCCGGGCGCTGGGACTGTTGCGTGAGTTGAAGGCCAAAATCGGTTAGGCGACCGTGTGATGCCGAAGCAAGCCGGTCCGCATGCCCTGGCGTTCATCTTCATTACGGTGCTGATCGACACGATCGGCTTCGGCATCATCCTGCCGGTGACGCCGCAGTTGATCATGGACTTGACCGGACAGGGCATCGGCGAAGCGTCGATGGCCGGAGGCTGGCTGGCATTTTCCTATGCCATCGCCCAGTTCCTGTGCGGACCGGTGGTCGGCAACTTGAGCGATCATTTTGGCCGGCGGCCGGTGCTATTGCTCTCGCTGTTGGCATTTGGGTGCGATTATGCCCTGATGGGATTCGCGCCCACGTTGAGCTGGCTGTTTCTGGGGCGGATTTTGGCCGGCATCGCCGGCGCGGCGCACACCACGGCCAACGCCTATGTGGCCGACATCAGCACGCCGGAAAAACTGCGCACAAAATTTCGGCATGATCGGCGCGGCCTTCGGCGTGGGATTCATTCTGGGCCCGGCGCTGGGGGGCTTGCTCGGCAGTTTTGGACCGCGGGCTCCGTTCTTCGCCGCCGCCACGCTGGCGATGGTGAACCTGGCTTACGGATATTTCGTGCTGCCCGAGAGCCTGCCGGTCGAGCACCGCCGGCCGTTTTCGTGGAAACGGGCCAACACGATTGGCACCGTCTTGCAAATGCGGCGCTATCCGGTCGTCTGGGGCATGGCCGGCTCGCTGTTTATCTGGCAACTGGCCCACCAGGTGCTGCCCAACACTTGGGCCTATTACACGAAGCTGAAATTCGGCTGGTCCGAGGGCGAGATCGGCCTGTCGCTGGCATTTGCCGGCGTGATGATGGCAGTGGTTCAAGGCGGTCTGACGCGTGTCATTGTGCCGCGTATCGGCGAACCAATGGCCGTATTCGTGGGGCTCACCGTTGGAGCCCTGAGTTTTTGCGGATATGCTTTTGCCGAAAGCACCTGGTCGATGTACGCCTGCCTGACCTTCGCGTCGTTTACAGGCCTGGCTTATCCCTCGATGAACGCACTGATGTCGCGGCAGATTCCTTCCTCGTCCCAGGGAGAGTTGCAAGGAGGAGTCGCCAGCCTGTACAGTCTGACGGCAATTATCGGGCCGCTCGTGATGACGCAGCTATTCGGATACTTCACGACGGAGCGTGCGCCGGTTTACTTTCCAGGAGCGGCCTTTGCGTTCGCCTCCCTGTTAACCGTGGTCAGTATCGCGCTGTTCGCGCGGGCCACGCGCGCGGCCGCGCCGGCAACCACGAACCTCGCCCTCGAAACAGGCGGTGAATGATCGAGAGGCGGCTATGACGAGCCTGGGCGACGGATATTCTCGCGACGTGGCGCGCGGGGGCCGAGAAAATACAGCACCGCCGCAATGGGAATGATCACGACGAGCAACTTGGGAAAACGCGTCACGAAAAACAGCGCCGCGGCGCCGATGGCCACCCACCACTTGGGCAAGTTCTTGATCTGCGGATGCGCAAACCAGAGGATGGCCATCACCAGGCCCACCCGCAGCAGGGCGGCCGAAAGGGTCTCATCGCTGGCGCCGCGGACAGCAAAACCCGCCACGAGCAACACAATCGCAATCAAACCGACAGTGGGACGATGCATGGCGCCGATTATGCCCACGATCGTGCGGCGACGGCAAGGGTAAGCCGTCAAGCGGACAGGCCGCAAGCGGCGCCGATGACGCAGGGTTGGAGTTGCACGCCGCTCAAATGCGGTCGAGCGAATCGAACCAGCGCACCAATTGCTGTAGTTCCTCGGTCGTCAGATAGCGTGGCTGATCGCCCACGTCATGCACGCTGACGGGAAACTTCATCTCGCGCAAACGCTTGATGCCGGCCTCGACGGCGGGAGTTGCATCGGTCTTGGCGGCCAGGGTGGTGTAGAAGGCCAGCCGCTCGACCGGATCGGTCTCGGGGAGTTGCGCCACGCGGGGCAGGGGGGCATCGACCGCGGCCACGGCCCGCACCACGTCGCGGTTTGTCAGTCCCACGAGATAGGCCATGGCCGCGCCCCCTTCGTGGCCATGCACCACCACGCGCGAGGCGTCGACGTGGTAATTCTTCAGAATGTCGTCGAGCGCGCGGCGCACGAAGCGAGCCTCGGTCGGCTGCCAGCGTGCCCGATCGCCGCTTTTGGGCGCAAGCAGGATCAGATCATTTTCGTCGCACAGCGGCTTCCATCGCTCGATGAGTTCTTCCTGCTTGAAGCCGCCGGGGGCGTGCAACCACACGACCACCCCATACGCCAGCCGCGGATTGTAATTCTCGGGGATGTAGGCCAGGCACTCGTTTTCGAACTCGGGAATCTTGACCGTTACGACACCCGTCTGCACGCGTTCGCCCTCGCCCGGGGCGGCGACCGCGTCGTGAGCCGGCGGCAATACACCGGGCAGCGCCTCGGGCAGGCGACCGAGCGACGGTTCGACGAGCAGGGTTTCGCTGCCGCGGCGAACTTCCAGCCGCACTTTTTGCCCCGGCTCGAGCGAATGCATTTTCTCGACGATCGTGCTCAGTTTATCGACCGCCACTCCGTCGAACGATCGAATCTGATCGCCCGGCTTGAGATCGACCTCCGCGGCCGGGCTTTCGGGGTAAACGTAGCGCACCACCGGGGGCGACGTCTCCAGCGATTCGCCGCGCAAGGGCAGGATTCCCAGGAACGGCGCCTCATAGGGCTCGATCTTGTCGACCAACTCGACTTCGCGGTCCAGGCGCTCATCGCCGCGCAAGGCGACGATGCGGATTTTTTCGTTGGCATAATGCGGGCCGAGTTCGTGCTTGAGCTCGCTTTGGCGGGTGATCGGCTTGCCGCCGGCTTCGATGATCTTGTCTCCCGCGCGAAAACCCATCTTGTAAGCGGGTCCCGAGGCCCGCGCGGCGGCGATAACCGCCTCCGAACCGTAGACGTCGGCGCCTTGCATGGTGATGCCCAACAGGCCGGCTCGCAGGTCGTGTCCCTGCTGCATCGCCGGCAGAGAGCGCATCACGCTCTCCAGCGGCACGGCAAAACCAATGCCTGAGTCGTACCACTCGACTCCCGCCACTTCAGCGCCGCCCTGGGGCGACATGGGCACGAGCACCCCCAGCACACGGCCAGAGATATCGACCAGCGGGCCGCCGTAGTTATTGGGCGAAATCTTGGCGTCGGTTTGAATTGCCTTGCCCCAGATGCGCCCCAGAGCGCTGACAATGCCAACCGAGACATTCGGCCGGTTCGATTCGAAGGTTCGCCCCAATGCCACGGCCCATTGCCCCACGCGCATTTCTTTTTCGGGAACCACCTCCGGCACGCTCAGACTCGCGTCGGTCTCGACCTTGAGCAGCACCAGCATGCGACTGTGATCGGTGGCGACCAATTTGGCCGGGCGTCGCGTTCCGCCGTCGAGGGTGACGAGAATCGAGTCGGGCTTTTGCACGAAATTGAACGCGCTGGAAATAATATAGCCGTCGGCCGAGACAATCAGACCGGTGGTGGGCGAGGCGCCGACCATCAATTTGCCGATTCGCTCCAGCCCGCCGACGGTTTCGATGCGAACGACCGAAGGCGCGACACGCGCCACCGCGGCTTTGATCGCCTGTTCCTCGCGGGCTTGCAGGCTGTCAGCGGCCTGCGAACGACCGCACGCAAGCAGGGCGAACACAGTGACCAGGACGAGAGTTGTTTTCATGTTGCCGATCATGGACTTTGCGTCTCTGGGCCCTTGGGGCCCGGAATTTCGATTTCGATCAGTTCCTGCCCGCGCATGAGCACGATTTTCAGTCCTGCGTCGCGCTCGATCCGAGCCAGTTCCTCGCGCAAACTTTTGCAGGACTGCACCAGACTTTCGCCGACAAAAACAACCAGGTCGTCGGGTTTGATTCCGGCAGTCTCGGCCACGGAGCCGGCGCGAACGCGATCGACGTACGGGGGCGTGCGCTCCAACACGTCGGGCACGAGCACCAGCCCGAGGTCGGCCAGGTCGATCGCTTCATCAGGTTTTGCCGCGGGCTTGTCCTCGCTTGGGCGGAAATCGCCGGCCACGATTCGCGTCACGGATTCGCGCATACTCGTCGACGGGAATCGCGTAGTTGAGCCAGATGTTGTTGTGCGCGCTGCGCAGTTCCTTACCGAGCATGGCCAGTAGTTCGCCGTTCTGATTCACCAGTGCGCCGCCGGCCGCGCCGGGATTATTGGTCATTGCGTCCAGCACGTAGACGGAGCCGTGGTAAGGGGTTTCGAACGCCCCGCGGCGGGCATCGAGCCTGGTTTTGACGGCGATGATGCCGTGTTGCACGCTGGCCGGCTCGTCGCCGGTCGCCACGCCGAACAGATTGCTGAAGGCCAACACGCGGCTGCCCGCCTCGGCCGGCACGCTGGCGGCCAGATCGAAATGCGGCAAATCCGTGGCGTCGATCTTGAGCACGGCCAACTCCAGCCGGGGATCGGCGCCTACCAGCTTGCCCTCGAACTTGCGACCGTCGTCGAGCGTGACGGTGATGTAATCCGTGTCCAGCACATAGCTCCACACGGTTAACACATGGCCCTGATCGGAGACGAGAAACCCGCTTTGATAGGCCTCGAGCCCGCTGATGCCACCGGCGCCGTGGATCTTGATCATTTTCGGCTGACTGTCGGCGATAACCTGGGCGAACGATTGGGCGGCGGCGAAATCGCGCAGGCACACGATCATCGCAATTGCCAGACAAGCGGTCAGGATCGTCTTGCTCATTTCGCGCCCTCCTCGACCGCCGCGGCGGGAGCGAACGTGAACTCGCGACACTGGAACACTTGCAGGTATTCGTCGCCGTGGCGGGCTTCGATGCGCCCGGGAAAATCCGGCCGTCGACTTCCTTGTACTCGCTGAAATACAGCTCCGCCGGATCGGTATCTTCCTCGGGAATCATTTCCAACACCGCCAATTGACCATCGGCCGGATCGACATAGAAGCGGCATTCGATGTCGCCATGCGCCGCGACCAGCACGTCCATTAGCCCCTGGCGGCCTACCACGGGCGCTGTGCCCAAATAATACACGTCGCCGAACTTTTCGGGTCCCTCGATGAGAAACCGCCGCCACATGGATAGCGCCACCAGCAATCCGCCGCTGCCGGGCGGATCGAGCTTCTCGGCAAGGCCGCCGGTCAACTCGATTTTCAATTCGCCGCTGGGCAACCTGATCGAGGCGTGCGTATCGGACAGTTCGAAGCGCACTTCCTCGTCCTGCGCCGCCTGACCGAGAATGGTCCAGGCACCACGCAGAGACGCATAATCGCCGCGGGACACGAGCGACCTCCAAACCCGATCGCGGTTCAACTGGTTGAAGTAGTAATTCACGTAGCCCGGCTTCGCAATGTAGTGTTGCTTGACGACCTCTGGCACCGGCGCGGGCTTGGTGGCTGGATGCCCCTTAGGCATTCGTTCGGGGCGCGGCTTGGGTTCTCCAGGAACAGGCTTCGGTCCGTCTTTTTCCGGCTCGGCCTTTGGTTTGCTTTCGATCATTTCGGCCAGTTCCGAGGAGCGATGCACGCCGCGCAAGCGAACCAGAATCTCACTGCGCTCGCCGCGATGCTCGAACACCAGCGGGACACGCCAGTCCTTGGGAAAGATGCCCAATACGTTCTTCAGCGCGTTGACCGAACTAACCGCTCGGCCGCCGCAACTCACGATGATGTCGCCGTAGCGCAAACCGCGGCGATAGGCGTCGGATTCGTCGAGAATATCGTCGACCATCACGCGCCGGTGCTCGTCGCTGCGAGCGTTGGCGCCTAGGGTGGCATGGTCCGCGATCCGACCGCTGTGCAAGTGGCCGAGGAAATTCTTGATCTGGTTGATCGAAATGGCATAGCCGACGCCGACGTTCACGCGGCCTCGCTTTTCGAACGAGCCGCGGCCGTTGATGCCGATCAGCCGCCCCTCGGCATCGAACATCGGCCCGCCCGAGTTGCCCGGATTGATCGCGGCGTCGGACTGCAAACAATCGGCATATTCCAGAATGGTGCCGGAGGGATACTGATAGCGATGCACGCCGGAGATCACGCCGTAAGCCACGGACGGCCGAAAATCGGTGGCCAACAAGAACGGATTGCCGATCGTGAAGCACCAATCGCCCACGCGAACCCGGTCGCTGTCGGCCAGTTCGGCGTGCGGAAAATCGGTGCGACCGAGCAGCTTGATCAGAGCCACGTCGCCCGTGGGATCGAGTCCCACGATCACGGCGTCGTATAGCTTGCCGTCGGCCATGCCGCATTTCATGCCGGGGCCGCACTCGTGCGTGACGTGAAAATTGCTGAGGGCATATCCATCGGGCGAGATGACCACGCCGGAACCGCCGCCTTGGCCGCCGTTGGCAAAGATGGCGATCGTGGCGCTACTGGCTCGCTCGACAACCGCCACGCGGGCCGCTTCGGCTTCGAGCACGCCAGGATCGACCTGGGCGCGAGCGACCGCGGGCAACAGGAGCAGGCCTAATAGGAGCAGCGACAATCGCATCAATTGAGTTTCTCCCCGCGAAGTACTTACGACCTTGCGGTTCATCGGGTGTTGCCTATTTAGTGACTCGCGCATCGCATAGATCAAGCCGATCGCCGACGTCCAAACCGCCGCCATAATCGACCACGATCTCCATTCGCTTGACCCCGGCGATTTCCAATTCCAATTCACGGGCCGGGTCGGCCCCGCGGACGTCCCCCTCCCAGAGCACTTTTCCGTCGCCCTTGATAACGAGGTGGACATCGCCCGTCTCGCGCACACTGTCGTCGATGCCGACGACGGCGCGAAACAGCCGGAACTTGCCCGGCAATTTGTAAAAGAGTACGCTGCGGCTGGCCAGCGACAGGCCCTTGCGATAGGTTTTGCCGTCCAGCCGCAAGGGATTCTGCTCGAAGCCGATGTCGCGTCGGTAACGATAAAACTCGCGCAGGGCCGCCGGCTCCTCGGCAAAACCCAGGTAGGGCACGTGCGTGGCCGACTCCGGGTCGAGGTCGCTCAGGTACGCGATCTTGCCCGACGAGAAATCGAATCGCGATACGTTGTCCAGCGGCATCGCCAGGCTGACGCCCGCGGGCGTGGCGATCCGAACTTTGTCGCCGGCCAGTTCAACTTTGGCAATCGCCACTCGACTGCCGTCGAGCAAAATCAATTCACCGGCCGCTTCAGGCAATTCCGCCGTGGCGGAGTGGAAGTAAACCACGCCCTCGACCTTGGCACGCGGGACGGGGACGGGCTCTTTGTCCAATTCGAAGTTGCACCTGTCGGCATCGATGTCGCCTTGGACGCCCTCGAGGTAATCGAGCGCGCCGCTCTTGCGCACGACCAACAAGTCGCCATCGGCTTTGGTCTCGGCGATCTCGGACCACTGCTTGGTTAGTTTTTCGTCGGCATCGGCTGCGGCGGCAAAACGGACCCAGCGAATCGCGCGGGTAGGTACTTCCAGCTTCGCTCCGCCACCCAATACCAGCTGCGCCAGGCCGCCGCGAACCGTGTAGCCGCTGGCCGCCAAGAGCGATTGATCGACGAGTTCGACGCGGATCGGCAGCTTGCGATCGGCCGCAGTGGGCGCGGGCTTACGCGTCAATCCGGCCAACGCATTGAAGGCGAACTTGCTGGGGCCGGCATGGTTTCGAGCACCAGTTGCCCAGCGTTCAATTCGACAATGCGTCCCACGGCCGATTGGCCATCGACGGTTTGCGCTTCGAATTCCGCGGCCCCGCTCGCCAGTGCCGCGCTTAACAACAAACTCAATATCAACACAACGGTAATCCCTGTTCAGCTCGAATGACTATTTGTCCTTGTTCTCGCTGCCTTCGCTGGCCAGCTTGCGAAAATACTGTTCGATCATGTCGCGGTAATGGGCCGGAAAGTCCTTGCCGATTTGTTGCAACGCCTCCTGGCGATCCTTGGGCGGCAGATTTCCCCAGCCGCTCTCGTTGCCGATCGGCTTTTTCACCACTTCGCCGGGCCCCTTTTGCTCGATCGGCATGCTGTCGGGCAGCGGGTTGCTGGGGCGTGAGCTGCCCCGGCCGGCGGCCGCGGCCGCCGCGGCGGCGGCTTGTTGCTGCTGTTCCAATTGTTCGATCAACTTATCGAGCGACGCAATCACGCCGTTTTCGACTTCGCGCACCTTGGGACCGGCGCGGCCCAGGTCCAGGCGGCGGCGGATGTCGTCCATACGCCGCGATATGTGATCGAGCGATTCGTCCTTGAGTGCGTCGAGATCGGCCTGCATCAGTCGCGATAGCGAGACGAATCGCCGGGGAATCGCGGCTTCGTTTTCCAACAATAGCGAAATCGCCGCCAGGCCTGGTTCGCGGGCCAGCGTGCGATGGTGCACAACGGCCTGGTAGAACAAAAGCGCCGCTGGATCGGCGACGTCGGCCGGCTTCAACTCGGCAAGCTGCACGCCGGCCTCGTCGTACAACGACTCTTGGACGAGCCAGCGCCCGTAAGCCAATCGCAGATTATTTCGCTCCACGAGAGGCGTCTTTTCGTCCATCAGCCAGGCCGAATCCGGCAGAGCGATCTCGCGACGCGGCTGCGCACACACGTCCACGAGCTTCCGGGCTTGCGGGTCGGCGGCGGCAAACGTCGCGCACAGCACGTCGAACACCGGCGCATCGGCGCCTTCGGCCGTGGCGCTGCCCCACATGATTTCAAGCTGGGCTCGCTCCGCGGCGTCGAGCCTCGCGCGTCGCCAGCCACTCGATGGCCAGGTCGCGGACGCTTTGTGGCGTGGGCACCGTCCAACTGGCTTTTCGCGCGAACTCCTGGCCCAAGCGGCCCTGGTCGGCCTCGACAGCTCCGCCCGTAAAGAGCGTGCTCGACAACAAAACGCCCAGCATCCCCAAGCGGCAAATCGTTGGCAAGTTGGTCATTGATTCCTCCCCACGACGATGTCGCGAGTGACCTGGTGGATCCGTGCTTCGCGTTCGGCCAACCGCTTGAGCGCTTCGAGCAGGTCGGGTTTGTCGGTCTGTTCGGTTTTGGTCATCTGGGCGTAGCGTTCGGTCCGCACGTTGACCCTCATTTGCAGGGCACGGATCATTCTTAGTTCGGCGAGCGTATCGACCAAGGGCGGTTCATCCTGTTCGCCACTGGGAGGGGGCTGACCCTGCTTGTTCTTTTGTTCCATGTCTTTCTGGGCCTTTTGCAGCGAGGCGATCATCTCCTCGAGCGCGGCAATGATGTCGGTCTCGATGCCCTGCGTCACTTCGCCCGTTTTGGCCTGGGCCAATCGCGCGACGACCTGCTCCATATCCTCTCGCATCTCCGTGACGGCTTCCGGAAAGGCCACGGCCGAACCTTCCTCGCGCAACACGGCCAGCGCCTTGTCGGCCTCGGCGGCAATTTGCGATTCCTTGCGGCTCAAGCGGCCGGCTTCAATCTCGTCGTCGCGATCGCGCTCAGCCTTTGGGGTCTTGTCGACTTTCTTCGTGCCCTCGTAGACTTCGACCTGTTGACCAAGCATCTTGCGGAAGCGAGTTTCCAGCATGGCGAGGGTGCGCGACATCTCTTCCTCGCGAAGTTGACGCAAGATCTCTTCCAAATCGGCCTTGGCTTGCTCGAGTTCCTTGATCGCTTCGGCCTGTTTCTCCTTGGCGTCCTCGCGTTTGGCCTCATTCAATTTCTGCTGTGCTTCGCGCATCCGCTGCTTGGCTTGTTCCAGGCGCTTCTGAGCGGGATTGCTCTCGGCATCTGACGGCTCTCCACTTTGGCCTTCGCCCTCTGGCGATTCGCCAGGCGGGGGCGAGTCGGGAGCGCCCGGCTTTCCGTCCTTGGGCTTGCCAGGCGCTTCGCCCGGCTTTTGATCTTGAGAATCCGGCTTCGATTGGTCGTCGGCGGGGGTCTTGTCCTTCTTATCGCCTTCTTGTTTCTCGCCGTCTTTCTTGTCGCCTTTTTCCTGACCCTCGTTTTTCTTGTCGGCTTCTTCCGCTTCTCCGTCCTTTTTCTTGCCGTCCGATTCCTCGCCATCGGGCGACTTACCGTCCTCACCGGGCTTGCCCTCTGGCGTCTCTTCAGCGGGCTTTTTGCTGCCCGATTCCTCCTTGAGCTGCTGGGCCAGTTCACCGGTTTTGTCGGCAATCTCGCCTTGCTTGTCCGAAAGCTTGCCTTCGTCGCCGCCGCGCTCGGTGTCACCCTGGACGGCTTTCTGCTCCTTGATGATCTTGTTGACGCGTTTGAGGTATTCGCGCAGCGCGCTCCTTTTCCGACTCGATGCGTTTCGAGCGATCCTCGCTGAGCAGCAGTTCCAACAGCTTGTTCAAATCCTGCTGTACCGCGCCTTGGTTCTTGACCACCACGGCCAGGCGTTCCTGACGCAACAGTTCGACCAGTTGTTCGAACTGGTGATCGATGTCGCGCTGTTTACTCTGGGCCACGGCCTGGCGCAGCAGGGCGGCGCGGCGCGGATCGGTCGGCGCCGACAGCTCGGCCATTCGCAGCAGCAGCTTTTCCAACTCGCGATAACGATCGGCCACCTGACGCTGCTCAGCGGTCAGGCTGTTCTCGCCTTTCTCGCCGGCCTTGGCGCCAGGCGTCTCGGCCTGCCGGTCCTCTTGGCCGGCATCTTCCTGCGCGAGCAGTCCGGCGCCGGGAACGAGCATGCCGCACAGCAGCAGCAGGAGCAGGCATTTCATGGGCATGGTTGCAATCTCCCGACACGGCGAACGTTGCCCGCGCCATGCGCGAGCCAACCCGGCGGTCGTTACTCGATCAGGTCTCGCAGTTTTTGTTTTTGCTTTTGCTTCGTTTCCGCGTTCACTTTTTCTTGCGCATCGATGATCTGGCGGAGCATGTCGAGCACTTCGTTGAATGTTTCCAGCTCCAGCATCTTGTCCAGCACTTGTTGCATTTCCACGAGGATGGCGTCGGTTTCGGCCACGGCCTTGGCCTGGGCCGTGACGGCCGCGTTCGGATCGGACAGAACGGCCGCCAGTTGTTTGAGCGATTCTTCCAGCGAGGAGAAGCGGGCCTCGACGATACGTCGCAACGGATCCGCGACTCCTTCCTTCAGCCGTGTTTTCAGTTCCTCGGTATCCACGCGATTATTGATCATCTCCTCGCGAATCTCGTCAAACGCCAAAGCCACTTGCAGCGTCTCGTGCGAACTGCGTTGCCCGTTTTGCAGCACGCGCTCGACTTGCAATGCCCGCGAGGCGGCACTCGACGCGGCCGGTTTCGTGGTCTCGGTGTCGTCCCCTGGCTCGCTGCCGTCCGGCGCCGCGGGTTTTTTCTCGGAGTCCGGCGCGGTCGCGGGGCGCATTTCAATACCCGAGAGCATATTACGGGTGTCGGTCAACTCCTCGATAATGGTCTCGAAGCGTCGCCGCAGGGTCAGCTCGCGGGCCTCGAGCATGGCGCGGAGTTGTTCGGCCGTCACAACCTCGAGTACGTAGCGCTGGCTGGAGCCGATGTTGGGTCCGCCTTCCAAGGCGCAGGCGTCGGCGGCTTGCACGGCCCAGTGCAGTTTTTGTTTAGGCTGCAATTCCAGCGGCCCGACTTCGAGGGCATCGGCCGCGGCGAGTTGTTCCTGGCCATTGGCCGCGACCGCGAACGGCTGCTCGCGCGGCGGCGTTTCGTCGACGTGAAAGTCGAACCAAACGCGGGCCACGCCGTAGTCGTCGGAGATCTCTCCGGCGGCGGGCAAGCGGGCCTGGGAAGTAATCGCGGAGCCAATTCCCTTGAGCTGCACGTTGACCTGGGGCGGTTCGTCGGCCACGGCTCCCAGCGCCAGCCGTACCGCCTCGCGGCTGCGGATGCCGTCGGAATCGTGCAAGGTGAACAGCAGGGTCTTGTCGGCGTCGAGCCGCGGCAGGCTGAATCGGAAGCGGGTTTGCGGGGCGCCGTGTTCTTGAGCCAGCTCGAGGCGGTGTGTCGTCGGCGCGACATCGCTGTCGTTGGCCACATCGTCCACTTGCACCCACACCAACGGCTTGTTCGATTCGGCCAAAATCGTGATTTGCGTACCCCGCGGCAACTGCATCAGGCCGGCCACGGGAATGTCGCGGCTATCGCGATGCATGTACGGCGGGTATTCGCAGTGCAGGGTCATGCGGCTGATCGTGGGACTATCCACGACGTCCAGATAGTAGGGGCCCTGACGGTCGTCGCCGCCGAGCACGTAAAACTCGAGTGGGCTGAGCACGCTTTTGAACGCGTGAGCATAGCTCTGGAACGGCGCCTCGCCGGGCGAAACCACACCCTCGCGGCTCATGTTCTCGCGCCCTCGCGCGCCTTCGCTGGTGGTGTAACGCACTTCAACGATTTCCGGGATATTGCGGCCCAAAGCGGCATCGGCCTGCACGGACAGCTTCCAGTCCGAACCGCGCGCGATCTTGACGTGCGCCTCGGGCTCCAGACCCTCGACCAGCAGCCGCGTGGTGCGGGGCCACAGTTCTTGCGACAGAAGCAAGCTTCGCCGCGCCCAAACGCCGAATGCCTCGGGCGCGAGCACCACGAAAGCCAGCGCCGCCCCCACCAGTACCGCCGCCAAGCTGATGCGGCGCACCAGCGGCGCGGGGTTGAACACCTTGCCGAGATCGACTTCGACGGCGCGGCCAAGCGCCTCGCGATGCGTGTGGGCCAGCATGTCGGGATTGAACTCAGCGGCGTGTTCCGGCTGCTCGGACATTTCCACGGCCGTCAACAGGCTGTCGCGGAAATTGCCAAATCGCCGCTCGATCAGTAGTGCCAGATTGCGATTGTGCAAGGGCACGAACACGCGGGCGAGCAGTAAACGGGCCACGACGTAGCCCAAGCCGACCGAGATTGCCACGAGCGCCGCGAATGCGCAGCGCCACGGGCGGCTCGAACAGCCAATCGAAGGCCAGGCTCGCCCAGAAGCTCGCACCCACTGCGATGAGCGTGGCGGCCACACCATCGGCCCAAACGTAAGCGCGGAATCGCCGTCGCAAGCTCGCCAAGAGCGTTTCAAGGGCGGCTTCCAGCCGGGCCGGCGATGGTTTGATTTGAGTGGCCATAAATGATTTCGCCGCCAGTCGACAATCAGGCGAGCTTCGACAACCTCCGGATCGTCCACTCCAGGCACAATGCGCCGCAAATCACGAACAGCAAACCGCGCGTCCAGCTCTCGTCAAAATCGCGATCGGTCACCCCCGCCAGGTAGGTCACCTCGGTGCGATCGGCCAGTTGAGTGGACACGGGGGGCACGCCGCGCGTGCCCAACACGGCATCGGCGCCAACATAGTATTGCCCGCCCGTCTGGTCGGCGATCTGTTTCAACAGGGAGTCGTTGCGCTCCGGGTTCTCGCGTTCCAAATCCGGCACCTTGACCTGGATTCGGCGCGTGAGCTGTTCGGAGTCAGTGTCGGGCACGTCCATCTCCAGGCGATAGCTGCCCTCCTCGAGCGCGGTAAACTGCCCGACAAACATTCCCTTGCGCGACGGGTCGGCCATGAGTTGCAGGTTTTCGCTGGTGCTGTCGGGGCGGATCACCTTCAGGCTCACGCTGGGCCGATCGAGCGGCTCGAACTGCACGCTGGTCAATTGGGCCCGCACGACCACGGTGTTGCCCAGCAGGTACCGGTCGCGGTCCACCAGCAACATCCCGCGGCTGGAACCCAATAGCAGACGACCCTGCGAAACATAGCGGATCAACTTGGTATAGAACTGCTCGAAATAAGCTTCGTCCAAGGCCCGCAAGCGCCAGATCTCGCCGCTGCCCATGTAGAACACGCGGCCGGCGCCATAGAAATGGCCGGCCATATAGACCGGGCGCTCTTCGCCGACGATCGACTCGGGATCGGAATACCGGCCGTACACGGTGGCGCCCGGCTTGGGGCCGCGCACGCCGTAGTAGCCATACACGCCGGGAAACGTGCTCCAGACCTGCTGACTTCGGGGAGCGCTATCGGCGAGCCATAGGAACTCGGCTTCAAGCCCCTCGCGAGTGAATTCGATCGGCCAGGCCGTGGTCGAGCCGAAGCGACCTTCCTCGACGAGCGACAGCCGGCGATTGAATTCGACGGGATACAGCGCGCGAATTTTTCCCAGCTTCGGATCCTGCACCCAACGATCCATTTGCACCGGACCGGCCAGGACCACGAGTCCGCCGGCCTTTTCCGCGACCCAGCGTTCGAGCAGATCGACTTCGTCGGAACTGAGCAGCTTCCAATCGGGATCGAACGCCAAAATACAATCGTATTCGAACAGCTCTTGCGGCGTGGAGGGAAACTCGGTCAAGAGCTTGTTGGCATCCTGCGAAACGCCCTCGCCGGCCGATTGCAACCACACGTCAACCACGACATCCTTATCCGTCCGTTCGCCGCCGGCGGTGGTGGCACGTTGCAACTGATTGGTCAAGAAGATGTACTCTCGCGTCGGGCCGCTGGCGATCAACAACACCTTGGTCTTGCGATCGACGATCTCGACATCGACTTCCTGCTGGTCGTCGGCGGCGTTGCTGTCTTCCGGCGGCGCCTTGACGCGCAGCCGATACATGCGGCGGCCCGGCGTGGCCGAAGTAATCTCGAACTTGACGGGCACCACCTCGCCACGACCGCCCAGGGTCACGCGCTCGGTGGCCTCTAGCTTGCTCTCGTCGTTCTTGCCGGCCGCCCCGACCATGCGCGACAGTAGCTCGACCGTCATCGTCCGATCGGCCAGCCCCTCGGATTGCAGGTAGCCGGTGATGTTAAAGCTGTCGTCCGGATAGGCCCGGGCCGGCGCAACCAGGTCGCTCACGCGGACATTGGCCGGCCGCCGATCGGAGCCGATGCCGACAGTGAAAATCGGGATCTTGGCGTCGCGGGCCGCGGCAATCGCGGCACTGGCGTCGATACCCGAGTTTTGGCCGCCGTCGCTGAACATGAGCACGCCGGAGACGGGCGTGGCCCGTTCGTCGTTCACGAGTTGTCGCAGAGATTGACCCAGCCGAGTCTCGGAACCTTGCGGAAGCAGGGCGGCGCGCCAGTCGGTTTTTTCGGCGGTTGACTCGGCGGCTTCGTCCGCCGGCTTTGGCTCGGTGGCTGGGGACGCGGCCTGCACGTCGATCTTGCCCAGCGAGGCCACGCGATGCAGGTCCGCATCGAAGCGACTCAGGACCACATCATGTTTTTCCCGCAACTTGCCGATCAGCTGGCCGTCGCCCAGGGTGGCCACGACCTGTTCGAGCCGATTGGGCGCGGCCGGCACGGCCGAAGCGGTGCTGTCGTGCAGGCCCATGCTGAGGCTGGTATCGACCAGCATCAGCACGCGCGAATTGTGCACGACTTTGCGCTCAGTTCGCTTTTCCAGATCGAGATAGAACACGAGCAGGCCGGCCAGAGCGGCCAGCCGCAGGCCAAGCAACAGCACCCCGATGCCCGGGCGCAGCTCGACGCTATCGCGACGATACATCCACACGGCGAACGTCACCACGGCGGCGCACAGCACCGCCAGCACCAGGTAATGCCAGCGCTCCGTATAGGTTTGCAGTCGCGCCAACTCGTAGCTGGTGCGGGTCGAGGTTTCAGCGAAAAAAAGACCAGGGGCCATCAACGCGTTCCCTCCCTGGTCCGCGGATGGTAGCTGCAGGCATATGCCAAGATCGATTCGAACAGCAGAATCGCGATCAGGGCGTACATCAAGCTCTCGCTGAGATTGAATCCGGCCAATTGTTGCGGGTTGTAATTGATGTCGCCCGAGCGGTGGTACTCGTAGCGCACTTGCTGCAAATGGCCGGCCAGTTGTTCGGCGTCGAGGCGTTTCAGATTGCCCTCCTCGGGCGTGACGTTAAAAGCGAACTGTTCGACCCGCTGCGAACCGTCGGCGGCCGTCAATTGCACCTGGTAAACGCCGGCCGAATCGGTCGCGGCGAGCACGGCGCGATGGCCATCGGAAGACGCAGTCGCATCGACGCTGATCGTGGCGCCCGGAGCATCTCCGGGCAGCACGAAGCGAACGTTCGGCAGGTACTTGGCCGGGTCGAGCTTGATCTCCAGCGGCGTGCCGACCAGGCGACTACTGTCGGGATGGCGCGGGGCGGAGAGATACGATTGCATCTCGAGGAGCGCCACGACAAAGCTCGGGTTGTCGCGTCCCCAGTTGTTCCAACTGCCGAGCGATGTCTCGACCGGCGAGGCCTTGGTCAAGACGGCCACGACGCGGCCCTCGCCAAAACGGTGTTCGACCGCCAGCGGGGCCTTGTTGCGCAGCCGCGCGATGATCGTCGTATTGGAATCGGGAGAAGGGCTCCAATCTTTGGCGGCGGCGAAGTAGCGATTCACCGTCACGAGGTTCAAGAAACTGTTTCGCTCGCCGGCAAACACACTGAAGATCGGATGATCGCCGACTTCCAAATCGGGAGACTTATCCAGGCGATCGACGGCCAACTCGGCCGGACCGGCTAGCGGCAAGGGAAACAAGCCCGCGCCTTCGCGATAGAGTTGAGCATTGAAGAAATCGGCCCGCGACAATTCACCCATGAAGATGCCCAAGCCGCCTCCGGCGGCCACAAAGGCTTCCAGCGCCGAGATTTCCGCGGCATCGAGCCGCGCGATGTTCAGCAGGTAAATGGTTTCGAATTGATCGAGCGGATGATCGCGCAAGTAGCGCGGCGTTTCGATCTGCGGTTTAAGACCGCTGGCGATTTTTCCGCCGGGGGACAGAGCCGTGGCCACGAAGAACGCGTCGGCCGACTTGGCATCGCCATCAATCACCAGCACATTCACGACCTGCGGCACGTCGATCACTAACGACCGCGCGTTATCGATTTCGACCGCGTCGGTTTCCAGCCGGGCCACGACCTGGTGTTCGCCGGCTGTGGTGAAGAGCACCGGAAAGCCCCGCGTGACGGTGCGGCCGGGCGGAATCTCCTCGACGACGATCGCCGGTCGCGCAGCGCCATCTTCCTCGAGCGAGACCGACACGCGATCTTTTTTAGTCGAACCGAAATTGCGGACCGAAACTTCCACTAACAGCGGCACTCCGGCGGCCCGAGTGCCCGGCCCGGGGCGCAACGCCGAGATCGCCAAATTGGGCCGTACCTTGTCGACGCAATCGACCAGATGGAGCTGCGCGTCCGAGGCGTCGAGCCGCTTGAGCGATTTGGCCAGGGCCTCGGACTCTTGCCACTGGTTGGCGCGGAAATCGGAGACCAGATAGATCACGCGATTTTCATCAGGCCCCTTGGCGGGCAGGCGGTCGACGGCCTCCAAGGCGTCACCCGGCTCGGCGGCGGTTTCCGACACCTTGAGCGAACCGAGCACCTGCTCCAATCGTTTCTGAAAGTCGGCGTCGAGCGGTTCCTCGAGCATGTCGGGCTGATTGCCCTCGGCCAGCGAGTGAGCGCGCGAAAATCGCAACAGCGTGAAAATCTGCGGCGTGTCCTGATGTTCGGCCTGCGCTGCCAATCGCGAGACGACCTGCCGGGCCTCGTTAAAGCCGCTGGTGTCGCCCCAACGGTCCGACATCGAAAAACTGTCGTCCAACAGCACGACATGGTGCGTCTTGGCGCCGCCAAACACCGAGCCCCAGCGGTTGCGAACCAGAGGCTGGGAGACCATCAACACCACCGCCGCCACGGCCAACATCCGCAACAGAAGCAACAGCCACTGTTTGAACAGGATCGACTTTTGGTGCCGCTTCTGGCTGGCGAGCAAAAACTCCATGGCAGCCCACTGGACGCGGCGATGCCGCATCAGATTGATCAGGTGGATGAGGATCGGCAAGCCGACCAGCGGCAGCCCCCACCAGAGCAATGATTCGTGAACAAAACCAGGCATTTGTCTTTTACCGTAGTGTTCTCGGACTCGCGGCCGCTTCTCGCGCCGCCGGGCGCCCATCCTGCGACTCAAAAACTCGGCCAGGGCCGCGTCCAGCGGCTGGCTGGTGCGCAACAACACATAGTCGACCCCGTCGCGGGCGCAGCCGTGACGGACTTCGTCGAGAAATACGCCCAGCGCCTCCAAGTAGCCGTCCCGCAGCGCGCGTGGGTTGCAGGCCAGGTGCTCGGGCAACTCAAGCCCTTCGAATCGTGTCGGACCGTTGAACGAGAAATCGAGTTCCTGGTCGTCCATCACGTGAAACACGATGACGTCGTGTCCCTGTTGCCGGAGCAACTTGATGCCTTTGAACAGATCGGCCCGGTCCACCAGCAGGTCGGAGATCAGGATCATCAGCCCGCGGCGCGGATAGGCTTCAGCCGCGCCGCGCAGAATAGACGCCATGTCGGTCTTGTCGCGCGGCTCGCTGGCGGTCAGGGCTTGAACAATCGAGGCCAGGTGCCCGCGCTTCGTGCGCTGCGGAACGCGGGCGCGAATCGTGTCGTCGAAGGCCAGCGCGCCGACCGCGTCTTGCTGGCGCAAGAGCAGATAGGCGAGGCAGGCGGCCACGGTGGCGCCGTATTCGTACTTGTCAAACTCACCCGAACCGAATCGCATGCTGCCCGACACGTCGACCAGCAGCGTCGCGCGAAGATTCGTATCTTCCTCGAACTGCTTGACGTAGTAGCGGTCTTGCTTGGCCCAGACCTTCCAGTCGATGTGGCGCAGATCGTCGCCGCGCGTGTACTCGCGGTGTTGAAGGAATTCGACCGACTGACCGAAGTGGGGACTGCGGTGGATGCCGGACAAAAATCCTTCGACGATGTGGCGAGCGCGCAAATCGAGCCGCGCGATCCGGCCAATGGCATCAGGATGCAAAAATCTTTTGGAAGCGGGCATCGCTCGTCAATTCGTCCTCTTTAGTCGGCGTAATGGCCAGCAGTCGATCCACGATCGCATCGGGCGTGACGCCGTCGCTTTCGGCCGCGAAATTCACCACCAGGCGGTGCCGCAAGACCGGCTTGACCAGGGCCTGAATGTCCTCGGTCGAGACGTGCGTGCGCCCGTGGAGCAAGGCTCGCGCCTTGGCGCCCAAGATCAGAAACTGCACGGCACGCGGACCCGCGCCCCAGCTCACCTGGTCCTGGATGAAATCGGGCGTGCCGGCCTCGCCTACCCGGGTCTGGCGGATCAAGCTCAACGCGTAGCGAATCACGTGGTCCGTGACGGGCACCTCGCGCACGATATGCTGCAATTCGAGGATTTCCTCGGCGGTGAGCACCGGCACGATGTGATCGCTGCTGGTGGTCGTGGTGCGGCGCGCGATCTCGAATTCCTCGGAAAAATTCGGGTAGTTCACGAACACCTTGAACATGAACCGGTCCTGCTGCGCCTCGGGCAGCGGATACGTGCCTTCCTGTTCAATCGGGTTTTGCGTGGCCAGCACGAAGAACGGATCGGAAAGCTTGTGCCGCACGCGACCGACCGTGACTTGCCGCTCTTGCATGGCTTCCAGCAGCGCGGCCTGGGTCTTGGGCGGGGTGCGGTTGACTTCGTCGGCCAAGATCACGTTGGAAAAAAGGGGCCCTTCGAGAAAACGGAACTCGCGGGCGCCGGTGGCCCGGTTCTCCTCGATGATCTCGGTGCCGGTAATGTCGGCGGGCATCAGGTCGGGCGTGAATTGAATGCGGCTGAACGACAGATTCAGGGCCCGGGCCAGGGTGCTGATCATGAGGGTCTTGGCCAGGCCGGGCACGCCCTCCAACAGGCAGTGGCCGCGGCTAAACAACGAAATCAGCAGTTCCTCGATGACCTGGTTCTGGCCGACGATGACCTGGCCCAGTTGCGAGAGAATCCGCTCGCGAGCCTCGCCCAGCTTGCGGATGGCGGCCGAATCGGGAGTGTTCGAAGCATGGTCGGTCATCGCGGGAGTTCCTGTCGTCGCGGTTGTGTGTGAATCGTGGCGAGCAAGCTTAGGGGGAGAAACTAGCGCTGGTAAATCGGCAGCGCACCGTTTTCAAGTTGCAAGATCGTGAGGTTGATGGCGGTGGTGTAGATCGGGCCGATGTAGCCCTGGTTCCAGACGACGTACTTGCCGTTTTCCGTGGCCTCGCTGGCCAGTTTGTTGAAGACCTTGTCGCGGTAGCTGTCCCACTGCTTGCCCCCTTCGCGATAGCGGACCTGGGCATAGTAATAGTGGGCGTAGTGCCAGTGGCCAAAGCCTTGATTCGAAATATCCTCGAGATTGCGCCGGCAATAATCCTGCAGTTTAGGGACGTATTGGCTGTCGTAGTCGCCAGCGTTGAACAAACAGGCAATGGCCGCCGCCGAAATAGCCGGCCGGCCGCCGCCCCCTTTGGAACTGTATTGTACGCCGCCGTCGGGAAGGGTGCATTTGCGTATATAGACCACGGCTTTATCGATAATCTCCTTGGGAACCACGATGCCGGCGTTGCGGCAACTGCGCAGCCCCTGCACTTGGGTGATCGTGGTCGAACCTTCGTCAAAATCGTTGCCGTCCTTGGCGCTGACATAACCCCACCCGCCGGCCGCGGTTTGCGCCTCGCCGGTGAACACGACCGCTCGCGTGAGCACGTCGATCAGTTCCTTGCGGCGGCTTTCATCTTCCTCCTCGCCCAGCACCTGAGACAGAAACAGCATCGAATAGCCGTGGCCATAGGTATAGCGGTCGTCGCGCCCGGGTCCCCGATCAGACCGTTGGATCTGCTGCGCGAGAGCAGATAGTCGACGGCCATGCGGATGTTCTTGGAGTATTTGCCTTGCGTTGTCGTCGAGCCTTCGGAAAGCAATGCCACGCCGGCCAGCGCCGTCATGGCGGTCGGATAGCGGCTATCGTTGGCGCTCCAGTGACCCAGGCGCGACTGCGTGCTGGCCACCCAATCGAGCCCGCGGGCCACGAGCTTGTCGATTTTGGCATCGCGAACCGCGGCCCGCGCCGGCAGGGCAACGGCAGCGCCCACGACAGCCAGGCAGGTGATCGCGATACATTGATGAATTCGCATAAAGCTACGCCTGTTCGGCTACGGCTCGTCTTGACGGAAGGGGTCATCGGGATCGGCAGGCCCGACACGTTCGCGCACGGCCGCATGCAGCGCGTCGGCCGCCTCCTGGGCCTGGGTCAGCAGCCGTTGAATGGCCGCCCTCGCCGCATTCCTCGCATCGGCCTGCGGATCAGCCGCCTCGTCGGTAAACGTGAGCGTAATCGACCGCGACGGCAGCCCGATCGTAACGGTGCTCGCCGCCGGATCCCCCAGCACTTCGAAACTGGCCACGGTCGAGCCGGGCAACTGATCGTTTTGATACACCACCTTGCCGGTCCGTTTGTCGATGCACAGCACCGAGGTCTTGGGTTCGCGGGGGCTCACGGGCCCCAGGCGGTGAACTTGCCGGGCCATTATCAAGACGGGAACGCCGCTGGGTTGGTTCATCAGCAATCCGTGCTGCGAAATCGGCAGCGGCGCTGGCCACAGTTTTTTGCCGGTACCGCGCTCGAAAGCATAGATTTGGCCCGAGATCAGGCTATTGGGCGCGGCCGGAATGGGCTGCACCGACACATTGGGCTCGCTGCGGGCCGCGACATTCGTAATCAACAGATAACCCTCGGCGGAGCGCAGCAGGAAGATTCCCAATAGCGCGTTTTCGGCCTGGAGCTGTTCTTTGACCAGCACCTTGCCGTCGGCCAGCAGGATGAGGGTGAACTCACCATTGGGCTGATACACGCCGACGGCTTCCTCGCCAACCAGCGCGGCCTTGGACCCGGGGGCAAACGTGTGCGACCAGTGGGTCTGACCGGCCCAGACGTCCCGCATCTGCATTACGTTTTGCGGTTCCCAACTCAACACCCGGCGGCCCAAAGTCGCCATCCGACGATCGAAGGGGGCCACGCGCCGCACTCCCAGCGATTCGCCGGTCGAGGCCCGCAAAACCATCGTATCGGCATCGCCCGGCGGCGCGACGAACAACAACTCCTGGTCGCCGAACAGATCGTTGCCCAGGCCCACGTTCTTGCGCGTCCAGACGGGCTTGCCGGTGAGCGGGTCAACGCAACATAGATCGTGCAGGCGCTGGAAGCAGACGCCATCGTCGCCCAGCGGCCCAATGCTGCCGAAACGATGCCCATAGGCATCCTCCGGCACGTGCCGCAAACCGCCCCAGGGCAGATTGACCGGCCGGGCCAGGACGCCTTGATTGTTCGTGAAGCCGCCAGCCTGGTCGTTGAGATCCTGGGTCCAGAGCACCCGATTCGAGGGGCCGTCGCCGGCACGCAACGTGTCGACGGCCACGAGCTGATTGCCGAGCGACAACACCATCAGGCCGCCGTTGACGCTGGCGTAGGTGAGGGCCGGCGCGTTGTACGCATTGCGATTGATCGTGGTCAGCCGTCGGCCGCCCTGTTCGAACAGGGGGATGCGGAACCGCTTTTCACCAAATTCATTCTGGGCCACAAGATGCTGCTGGGCGTCGTAAAGGATCGAAACATCCTCGAACAATGGATTGCTCGGGCCGACGATCTCGAGATCAATCGTGCGCTGCATGCGCGAGGCCCCCACGGCGCGGGAAAGGGGCTTGTCTTCGTGCGCCGTCACTTTGCCGCGCGGCCAGGGGCGCCGGGCGGCGAGCAGCCTTGCGGGCCGGATCGTCCGCCGGAAGGGCCGCGACGAGCTGCTCGCCGGTCTTGTCGTCCTGGCATTGGACAGTTGCAAAGCGGCCCGCCAGTTGGCGGTAATAGATGCCGGCCAATTCCGTGCGTCCGGCGTCGGCCAGTAATTTCGCCAGCCGGGCCGTGGCCGCTCCGGCCTGGGCCTCGTCGGGTCGAGCGCTCGGCCTTGCGCAAGAGTAGATTCCGCTCGAGCAAGTCATCGTTCGGTAATTGCTCGACGAGCGCCTTCCGCGCCAACTCGGCCGGAGGCTGCGTGCCGAATATCGCCAAATAACCGCGCAGCGAGTCGTTCGACTGGGCGGCCAGCGAAGCCTGCAAACGCTCGTTGGCCACCGCGTCGATCGCGCGGCCTTGCTCGGCATTGGCAGCCGTGCGCAGCGTCTCCAGTTGACTTCGAATCCAGCGGTCGCGGCGCACGCTCCAGCGGTCGTCGATTGTGTCGAGCGTATTTGGCGCCGGCAGATCCGCCAGTTGCATGTACGTTTTGAATGCCGCCGCGACGTCGCCCGCGGCCTGCAATCCCTGGGCTTTCAAACGCAGGAATTCGACCCGATGCTCCGGCTGCTCGACAAGTTGGCCGAGTTCATCCAGGCTGTCACGATGCGCGGCAAAGTCATTATTCAGCGACGCCAACAAGCTTTCGACCAGTTGCTCGCGCGTGGTGTCATCGGGCCGTAAGCGATACGAGCGACGAAACAGCTCCACCGCCTCGGCCAACTTGCCTTCGTCGAGCCGCACTTCGCCCAAACTGGCCAGGGCCGCGGGATTCTCCGGCTGCTTTTCCAGCGCGGCGGCAATCTGCTCCTTGAGCGTGTCGAGTTGATAGAACGCGTCGACATAGTCGGCGCCTTGCGAAATGATGCTGCCACGGTGGCACACCAGATTGCCCGGGATAATGCCGCTCCGCGAGCGGGCCCGTTCCTCGATCTTGCCGTTGTCGAGATTGATCTTGAACACTTCGGCGCTGGACACGGGCAGGTAATAGTAGTTGCCGCTGTAGAAGCCGCGTCCGCTGGGCAGGCTGCCGGGGGGCAGTTCCGCATCGGCCGGCCAGGCCTTTTCGCCGTCCGACATCCGCATCGCCGAAACACCGCCGCGGCCAATGACGATCGCATGGTCGCGATGCACGCAGCCGACATACAGCGAGCCGCCTCGCTGCTGCTTCCACAATTCGCGGCCGTCGGCCAGGTCCAGGCAATAAATCTGGTCGGTTTCGACCGGCGTCACCAACACGCGGCCGTCGGCGATCGTAACCGTGGCGTCGGCCCAGCGCTCGCTGCCGCGGCGATCGCCGCCGGGATAGACCGTCATGCGGCCGTTGATAAATCGCTCGGAGGCATACTGAGAAGCCCGCGGATATTGATAGCCCCAAAGCAGCGATCGCGTCGTCAGGTCCAGCCCCACAACAGCGCCGGCCGAAGTCGGACAGACCAGCACGCCATCGGCGAAACTGGGCGTTGCGCCGGCATTGCGACGAAACCCGTCGGAGGTAACCGATTGCTCGACCACGGCCAACTGCTGCGACCACTCGAGCGCGCCGGTCTTGGGAGAGAGCGACAGCAGGCGGATTTCCTGTCCGCGCATCTCGGCCATTACATACAAATGTCCCAGCAGCGGCAGCGGCGGCCCCAAAAAGAACGCGCCGGCCAGCTTGGGCTCGTCCTCGCCGGTGACGCCGCCAACCTCCCACTTAAGTTTGCCTTGCGTGGCGCAGCTCGCGCGCGGCCAGGCGATTGGAACCCCGCGAGTTGACGCTGTAACGGCGCTGCCCGTTGGGCAGCACGGTCATGACCAGGTTCGAATTGACCCCGGCCAGCCCCAGGCCCTCGATAAAATAAACTTGAGCCGTGTCGCTGCTGAGCGTGCCGTAGATGGCGTCTTCCCAAATTCGTTGGTCGAGCCCGGCGAAGAGTTGTTGCGTGCTCGAGGTGGGCTGCTGCGAATTGCCGACTTTGGAGAACTGCTCGAAGGAATCGTCGGTTGTCGGGTATTTCCAGACCAGCTTGCCGTTTTGAAAGTCGACCGCTTCGAGCGCAAACGCGGTCCGCATCACCACGACGTCGCCGACGGCCAGAGGATGCATGCCGGGAAGGGCCACGATTTCCTGGCTGGCGTAGTCGCCGCGGGCCTTGGCCACGAATTTTTCGATCGCCCGATCGTCGGTCGTGCGCTGTCGCCAACGAACGCTTAGCAGCGGTCGACCGCCGAGGCTGGCCGCGTTGCGGCTTTCATCGCCACGGTACAGGGCCCATTGATCCGCATCCTGCGGTCGCGGCGAACGCTGCGGCCCGAGGGTGTCTTCCATCCAGGCCAGCGCCTGTGAGTCGTTGGTGAAGAGCTTGACCGTCTTGCCGGCGACCAGGATTTTGCCGTTGCCGCCGGCACGCTTTAGTCGCACGAGCGTTTCCTTGGCCTTGTCCGATTTGCCTGCGCGCTGCCAACAAGTAGCCAAGGAAAGCGAGAGCACAGGTTCGAATCGCTCACTGGCATTCGCACTCTCGCGAAGCCGCTCGAAGCACATGGCAGCGGCCAAGGGGCGGTTTTGATCCAAGTGATGACGCCCCAACAGGAAGGTGGCTTCCTGGCCGGCCTGGGTGTGGAAGAACTGGCGCGATACTTCGGCGATCGTGTTCAAATTGCCCGAGGCGCTCCCCTCGGTGAGCATCTGCCGAGCGCGGGCGCCGAATTGCAGTTCGTACGACTCGCGCCCTTCGGACGATAGTTTCGAGATCAGGCGGCCCGCCTCGGCTTTCAGGCTGCGAAAGACCGGGTGTTCCGGGTCGGGTTTGAAGAAGAAATCCTCGGTGTTTTCCAATAACGAACCCAGCAGGCGAACTCCCTCGCCAAAGCGGCGATCGTCGAGCATTTGCTGGGCCAGGTCGAGCCGTCGCTTGGCACTGCGGTCTGGGGGCAGAAACACGCCGTCCCAGCCGGCCTCGTCCTCGGCGCCGCCATCGGCCACCGGTCGCGCGGGAACGCCTTGTCCCCGGCGGATTTGAACTTGTATGCCGCCGGCACGCTGGGGATTGGCGGGGCGGGGAGCTTGAGCAAACGCGAACAGCGGTATGCAGCTCAGAACGATGAACCCGCCAGCGGCCGTCCACCGACTGCTCACTCCGGGTCGCTCCATGGGTGTCTCCCTGACCTTAGCCTTCCCGCGGCCACGAGGGCGATGCGAGTCCTTGCAACACTCTACCGCTCGATCCGGGCCTCCGGCGGCCATACGTGCTGTACTACTGCCGTTGTCGGCCCGCCATCGGCAGGGCCGGCGAAAGGTGCACAGGCTGACCAACCGCCACATCTGTTCCCAACAGTTTATCTTAGTGTGCTGGCTGGCGAATCACAAGTATTTGCCAGTTAGCAAGTTAAAAGCAGTTTTTATGATGAACGATTTTCGCGGCCCGGCGGGGCGAGATATCTCGGCGCGCCCGGCCCGACGCCGGATCGCGATTGAGTGAGGGCTCGCAAGAAAGACGCCGTGCGCAGGCGACACTCCGCCGCTGAAACAGCACGGTCGAATCATCAACAGGAGAGGTTGTCGAGGCCACACGAGGGAGACGCCGCGACGGACCCAGGGCCTGGCGGAATGGGCGAAGGTGGCGAAATCGCGGGGAATTCCGGCAATCCAGAGCCGGTATTTCGCTGTTTTCCGCGAAATCCAGTGTTTTGTGGCTTGCATTTTTGCCCTTAACGATTTTAATCATCGCGTCCGTTGTTACGGATGGACGTGATTTGTACCCCAGCAAACCCACAGGGAGGGTCAACGACTATGGCGAAAGCCGCAAGCCCAGCGAAGAAGGCACCATCGAAGTCGGAAGTCACCAACAATATTGCAGAGGCCACGAGTCTCTCGAAGAAGCAAGTCGGGGCGGTCCTCGAGGCGCTCGCCAACGAGATCAAGAAGAGCCTCTCGAACAAGGGTCCTGGCGTGTTCGCCGTTCCCGGCCTGGTGAAGATCGAGAAGAAGAAAGTTCCGGCCCGTCCGGCGCAAGGGCGTGCCCAACCCCTTCAAGCCCGGCGAACTGATGGACCAACCGGCCAAGCCGGCCAGCGTGAAGGTCAAGGTCCGCGCTTTGAAGAACCTCAAGGACATGGTCTGACGTCGGCGACCGCTCGCACGAGCTATTGCGAACAGGGCCGCTCGGCCAAACGCGTCTCACGAGACCCTTCGGGGCGCACTCGTGAGCGAGTCTGGACGAGCGGCTTGTTTGTTGCGCGGAACGCCTCTCGCTGGCAGTGACACACCAGGGGTTTGCTCGCACGACAGTGCTCAACCCCGCTCAACCCAATTCGCGCAGCGCTTCGATGGGGTCCATCGCCGCGGCGCGCACGGCCGGATACAAACCGAACACCACGCCCACGCCCACGGAAATGCCGAAGGCCAGCGGAATGGACCAGCCGACGATCTCGGGTTGGACGGTACGAATGACCTCGGGCAAGCTTTGCATGGCCGCGGGAAACGCGCCCTCGAGCAGCACCCGCGCGACTCGGATCATCGGACCGCAAGTCAGCCCGACCGCGACGCCCACCAGCCCGCCCACGATCGACAACACGACGGTCTCGACGAGGAATTGCCGGGCGATATCCTTGCGCTTAGCCCCCAGCGCTCGGCGAATGCCGATCTCGCGGGTGCGTTCGGTCACCGTGGCCAGCATGATGTTCATGATGCCGATGCCGCCCACGACCAGCGATATCGCGGCGATGATCCCCATGAAGATCATGAACATCAAACGTGTCGTCTTGGCCTGTTCGAGCAGTTCCAGGGGCACGGTAACGCCATAATCCTCCTCGCGATGAAACTCGGCCAGCGTGTTCTTGACGATTTCGGCCGTGGCCAGCACGCGGGCCACCGAGCGGATGCGGAGCGTGATTTGATTGA
Source organism: uncultured Planctomycetaceae bacterium (assembly GCA_963791755.1). Lineage (GTDB taxonomy): Bacteria > Planctomycetota > Planctomycetia > Pirellulales > PALSA-1355 > PALSA-1355. The sequence continues at coordinate 1,017,949 of CAWBTK010000007.1, read as the reverse complement.
GTTCGAGCGTCTCGCCCTCGAACGATCCGCTCCGCCGCGTAACGACGGTGTCGCCGATGCGGGCCCACAGATCGCTGAGCGGAATATAAACGTCGTTGGAGAAGTCTTGCGCGGTGAGCGAGCCGCCGATGCCGGCCGAGGGCGCGCGGTCCTTGACGATGCCGATCACGACATAGTACAGATTCTCCACGCGAATCGATCGCCCCAGCGGATCTTCGATCGGAAACAGTCGTTCGGCCACGCGGGCCGCCAGCACGCAAACATTGCGTTTGAACTCGACGTCGGCGTCGGAAAGAAACCGCCCGCGCTCGGGATCGAGGTGCGTGACCGTGGCGTACTCGGGAGTGCAGCCGACGAGCCGGCCGTCGACCAGGTACGCGCCGCGGCGAAACTCGCGGCGCAATTCGCGAACCGGCAGGGCGCGGTCGACGGTGGGCACGGTTTCTTGCAGGCGCTCGAAGTCGCGTCGTGTCAGGCCGTATTTGACGACGCCTCGGGCACCCTGGCTATCGTCGGAGTCGTGCCGGGGTTTGATCGAGCGGACGATGATGTTGTCGGCGCCCAGGCCTTCGATTTGCCTTTGCACCGAGGCGCTAATGCCTTGTCCGATCGCCAATAGCCAGATCACGCTCGCCACGCCGACCAGAATGCCCAGGATGGTCAAGAGCGATCGTAACGGGTGCAGCCGCAAACTCCGCACGCCCATTCGCCAGGCGCGAAGCCGCACGACGATCATGACCCCGGTCCTTGCGTGGTGGCGGGCGCGGGGCGGGGGACCTGCGGCGTGGCCGGTTCTGCCTTGCGCGAGGCCAATTGCGGTTTGCCTGCCTCGGGCGAATCGTCGCCTAAAGACACTTCCGCAAGGTGCACGCGCGGATTCAACAGGACGGCGTCATCCGGAGAAAGACCGTCGCGGATCACGAGGAACTTCTCATTGGTCGAGCCGATCAGGACTTCCCGCGCTTCCAGACCGCTCGCGCCGCGAGCCATGAGACAATAATGCTTGCCGCCGCGCTCGACGACGGCCTGGATGGGCACTTGCAAGGCGTCGGGAATCGTCTCCACGCGAATCGCCACCTTGGCGGTCATGCCCGGTCGCAAACCGGGCGGAGAGTCGAGCACCGCGATCGTGGTGGCATATTCCTTAACGTTGGCATTGAACCAGTTTTCCGAAACGGGGTATTCATTGACCTTGACGACTTTGCCCTTGAGCGCCGCGCCGGGCAGGCCCTCGATCTCGACCGCGACGGGCATGTCGACCTTGATCAGGTCGATGCGCGATTCGGCCACCTTGGCCACGACCTGCATCTGCTTGGGGTCGGGCAGACGGATAACCACGCGCTGTTCGTGAATGACAGTGCCCTGCTTGATTTGATACTCGGCCCCGCGCCAGTTGTCTTGCTCGTGGTCGTAAATGACCTGGCCGGCGACCGGCGCGTTGACCACGCACTTGGCGATTTGCTCGACCAGGATTTGCAGCTTCTGCCGCTCCAGCGCCAGCTTGGCTTCGTCGGATTTCAGCTTCGCGTCGGATGTCTTGACCTTGGCGTCCAGTTCGCTGAGCTTTTTGAGTCGAGTGAACTCGGTCAGAGCGTTTAATTTCGTTTTCGCGACCTTGAGATCGGAGCGTGCCTTGTCGAGATCGAACTTGTCGATCCGGAGCTGGCGGGGCGCAATGTATCCGCGACGTACCAGCCGCTCGCTAAAGGCAACCGACTCTTGCGCCCGGCTGGCATTTTCATTGGCCACGAGGATCTCGGCCAGAAGCTTTTCGCGCTCGGTTTCGAACTCGCCGAACTCGTATTCTTTCTTGGCGATAATCGCGGCTTCGAGATCGTTCTGGGACTGCGCGGCGGCGGCTTCCGCCGAGCTCACGTTGATCTGTTGAGTGGTCCGCTCGGCTTGCAGGGCCGCGTCGTCGAACTTCACCAGAAAATCACCCTGCTTGACGAGCGTGCCCTCGGGGACGATCTCGATGATCTTAATGCCGTTGGAGCCGGTGGTGCGCGACTGGACCTCGCAGCGGACCGAAACATTGGCCGAGCTTTCCAACTCGCCGCGCTCGACGACGTCGTGCGTGAACAGGCCAAGCGTGGCGCGCTGGGTAATCAGGTCGTCGGCGCTGATCGCCCTGCGTCAGAAACGTCGCCAGCCAGACCAGCACTGCCAGGCTGACTCCACCGGCGGCCAGCGCGGACAACATCAGAAAACGAGACATCCCTCGGCGCGCCGGTCGCCGCTGAGAAACGAGACTTTGCAACATGACGGAGCCGTGCATGTGCCACCTCGAGAATGTCCGTCTGTTCGCGCGGGTTGGGCGAAACTTGCCTGCAGGCCCCCCGGCGCGCGGCAGTGGATCTGTCGCTGTTCCAACGCCCACATTGTAATCACCCGAAAGGGGTGTGTCACCCTGAGGATTCGGGCGGCCCATGAAATGTGCGATCCGGCCGACCCGCGAGTTGCCGCCACGGCCGGCAGGCCGTAGACTCGACACCGCATTGATCAGCGAGCGTCAACGTGCAATTAATAGTAAACGCCAGCTATCGACGGCTGGAGTAATGAGCCGCGTAACACGACAGGCACACCTCGCATGGGAAAATCGTTCAAGTACACGTATCTCGATCTCAAGGACGCCGGCGAGGTGCTGGTGGCGGGATTTCGACAGGCTTCAATCCTGGACCAGGCCGTGATCGACCAGATCGCCCGCGAGTTCGAGCAACTCGAGCTGGAAGCGGCCAGCAACCGCAAGCTGTTGCTGGACTTTCAGGTCGTCGAATACATGTCGTCGGCCATGCTCGGCAAGCTGATCCAACTGCACAAGCGGTGCAAGGCCGACAAGATCAAGCTCAAACTGAGCGGGATCTCGAAGAACCCACTCGACGTGTTCAAGATCACGCGGCTCGACAAGCTGTTCGACATTCACGCCGACGCGCCCACGGCGCTGGCGTCGTTCTAGCGGTCTTCTCGCCGGCCCCTCTGGGAGCCCGCCCGGCTATTTGCCAGCTTTCTTCAGGTGCTCGTCGAACCAATCGATGGCCAGTTGCTGAGCCTGCTTGTGGGCTTCCATGTAGATGCCATAGTGCTTGATCTTGGGCACAGTCACCAGTTTTTTCGGTCCCAGCGCTCGCTCGAATGCCTTCAGGCCGTGGTCCTTATTGTCGAACAATTCCTCGTTCTCGGCCAACACGAACAGCATTGCGCAGTTCGGCGCGCGGGCGACGTCCTCGACCGGCGCATATTGCATCAGTTTTTCGCGCAGCGGGGCCCCGCGAAGTTGCCGATCACTCGCGCGCCGGGCGGCGGATAGCCCAGTTCGCCGTGCGTGCGGGCGGATGCCTCGGCGAACGTCTTCTCCTGCTCCGAGCCGGTCAGTGTCATCGGCCGTGAGTCAAGCGCCGGCACCTGGCTGACCGTGGCCTTCACTCGGGGGTCGCGCGCCGCGACGTAGACGACGTGCCCGCCCGAGTAACTGCTGCCCCAGAGTCCGATCCGCGTGGGGTCGCATTGCGGTTCGCCGCAGACCCAACTGACGGCATTGGCCAGGTCGGTGGTCTGATCGATCGGGTCGACGACCTCGCGGACGTCCCTCACTTCGGCCTCGTAAGGCGACGATCCGCTCGCGGCTCCGCGCGGTTTGGTGAGCACGACGCGCGAATCGCTCGCGCCCCAGCCTCGATAGTCAAACGTAACAACGAGATAACCGGCCTGAGCAAATTTGACGGCATCGGCCCGCAGATTCGCCGCGACGCCTCCCCAGCCGTGCGCCATGACGATCGTGGGCAGCTTCTCGCTCTGGGGCGACTTCGGCGCAAACACCTCGGCGGACATGCGCGTGCCTTCGCTGATAATGTCGGCCGTGCGATAGGCGACGTCGTCGGGCGGAGTAAATCGGGGCGAGGGTTGCTGAGCGTGCGAAAAAGCGACCAGGGAAAAAACCAAAACGGTGGACAAGCAAGTCGGACCGCGATACAGTGCGTGCATCGGAACACCTTGGAACAAGTGTGAAGCGGAAGAGGCTGGGCGGGCCGATTATAGCCGATCTCATACTCCCCGTGCCAACGGGGGAGGGCGTGGCCAGACTCGCGTTTTTGACTGTCTGAAAATGCAACCTAGAGTTGCGTGGGGCAGCCAATCTGTCGGCCGGCAAGGGCCGGATGCAAGTCATCGGGCCGACGGGACTCACTTCGTCCGAACGCGCAACAATGCAGGCAACTTTGGAGCGCCGGCGGCGGAATTCTCCGTCGATTGGCTACAAATATCGTGGCTGCCAAGAACTTTCTGGCTCGAACTCGGCTGGCGATTGAACCGCTTGAGACCCGGAACCTGCTGACCGTGGGGGCCGGGTGCTCAATGGCGGCGTTCCTGGCGAGCGCCCGCAACGCACAGAATTCTCCGCCCGCCGTCATTGCGCCGAATGTCGTCTCGCCGGCCGATGCCGCGCCGACGATGCCGGGAACCCTGACCGACAACAGCCAGCCTGACATCAGCCCCCAGGCCGCCACCGCCAGCGCGAGCGTGACGACGCTGGAGGACACTCCCTATACGTTCTCCGTCGGCGACTTCGGTTTCGCGGGAGCCGCCGGCGTGACGACGACTGTCAGCAGCTTGACTGCCGCCAACGTGCTGGTGCTGTACAACACGGCCAGCGCGGCCGGCACCCAAATCGCGAATTATTACGCGCAGATCCATCCCGGCGTGCGGCTGGCGGGCATCTCGGGCGTCGATCCGAACAGCGAAGACATCACGGCTGACAATTACCTGAGTATCATTCGCCCGCAGGTCCTGGCGGCATTGACTTCCAGCACCGACGTCATCGTGACGACCAAGGGCTTGCCGCTGCGGATTCAGGTGACCGAAACGGCCATGCCGCTGTTTTCGACTTATATCGATCCGCAAGGCATCAGCCGGCCGATCTACGCCTGGTCGACGTATTCGAGCTTGGAAAGCGAGTTGGCCAGCATCGACAAGGTCAGCACCTGGCAAATGATCGGCGACCAGTCGTACATCATCCCCAATCATTTTTCGGACAATCCGTATTACGGATCGACCGTTTCGTTCGATCACGATACGTACGGAACGCGGCTGACCGCGCGTCTCGATGGCTACACCGTGGCCGACGTGATCGCCAGCATCGATCGCGCTCAGGACGCCGCGATTGGCCCGGCCAACAGCCCCAATGGCCCGTATTACTTCCTAGTAGACGACGATCCCTCGAAGAATTACGGCCAGTCGATGAACGACCTGGTCAACAATGTCTTGACGCCGGGCGGCTACCCGGTGGCGTTCGACAACACTTCGGCGTTCGTGGGCACGGCGCCGGGACCGGTGATTCTCTACGACACGCATGGCGTCCATCAGGCCTCGACGCCGGCCGACTATTTGCTCACCGGGTTGACGGCCCCGTTGGCCGATGGCGCGGTCTTTCAGAGTTGGGAGAGCTACAACGCGTATAGCTTCAACACCTCAAATCCGCACGGCAACCAGGGGCAAATCGCCGAGTGGCTGCAAGTCGGCGGCACAGTAGCCGTGGGGCATGTCGAGGAGCCAACCGCCTCGTCCAGCACCGTTAATAACGAAGACAAAATGGTCCGCATGCTGCTGGCCGGCTACACATTTGCCGAGGCGGCCTGGAGCGGCAATGCCCAATTGTCGTTCGTCAACACGGTCGTGGGCGATCCGCTGATGACCTGGCATCAACTGCCCGAGGCCAACGGCGGCCTGGTTGCCGTCAAAGTTGACAGTTTGCCGTCCAATGGCACGCTCCGGAATAACGGCACGGCAGTGGCAGTTGGCCAATTGATTTCCGCCGCCGATATCGCGGCGGGCAAATTGCAATTCACTCCCTCGGCTAACTTTGCCGGTTCGGCCACCGGCTTCACGTTCCAAGTGCAAGACGCGGCCGGCTTGGATCCGACGGCGCAAGGATTGCAAATCGACGTCACGCCGGTCAATGACGCGCCCGCGGGCGTCGACCAAACCATCGACTTGCTGAAGAACGCGACCTATACATTCACCGCGGCCGACTTTGTCGTGAACGATCCCAACGATTCGCCGGCCAATACGTTGTCGGCCATCACGATCGCGAGCTTGCCGACGGCCGGACTACTGACCGCCAACAACGCGGGCGTCTCGCTCGGTCAGATGGTCACGCTGGCCAACATCTCGGCCGGCAAGCTGAAATTCACGCCCTATCTCAATGGGGTTGGAACGGGCTACTCGTCGTTCACTTTTCAGGTGCAAGACAACGGTGGAACCGCCGGCGGGGGAGTGAACGTCGATCCGACGCCCAATGCGATCACGATCAACGTCAACGATCCGTTCGCCGACACCACGCCTCCCAGCGTAACCGCCTTCAGCCCCGGCTCCGGCGCCGCCGGCGTCGCAACCGGGTCGGCCGTCACGGTCACGTTCAGCGAAGCGATGAGCGCCTCGAGCGTTAACGCCGGCACGGTGCAATTGCTCGACGGCGGATCGGCCGTAGCGGCCAGCGTTTCGTACAACAGCGGAACGCATATCGCCACGCTGACTCCCTCGGCCGCGCTGGGTAACTCGAGGACATATACCGTCTTGGTCAAAGGTGGCGGCTCGGGAGTGAAGGATCAGGCCGGAAACGCGGCCTTGACCGACTCGACGTCCTCGTTCACGACAGTCGCCGGTGCGGCGGTCGTCACATCGAGCCTGTGGGATAACTCGGCCTCCCCGGTGTATGCCGATAGCGGAGAATCTCGTTCGATCGAGCTGGGAGTCAAGTTCACCGCCTCGGTCGATGGATTGATCACGGGACTGAAGTTCTATAAGAGCGCGGCCAATACGGGAGTGCACACGGCCCATTTGTGGACCGCGAGCGGTCAGTTGCTGGCCACGGCCACCTTCACCGGAGAAACCGGCAGCGGCTGGCAGCAGGTCGATTTCGCGACGCCGGTGGCCATCACGGCCGGCACGACTTACGTGGCGTCGTACTTTACGACCGCCGGCCACTACTCGATGTCGCGTCCGTACTTCGCCTCGCCGTACACCAACGGGCCGCTCAGCGTGCCGATCGGCGGCGGGGTCTACCGCTATGGCGCGTAGCGCCTTCCCCACGATGACGTATCAAAACACGAACTATTGGGTCGACGTGATGCTGGCGACGGTCCCAGATACCGCGCCGCCGGTCGTCTCGGCGTTCAGCCCGGCGGCGGGCACGACAAGTATCGGCACGAACGCGACTCCGCAAGTCACGTTCAACGAGGCCATGAACGCCGCGACGATCAATTCCGCCAGCATTCAGTTGCTCACTGGCGGCGTGCCGGTCGCCGCCAGTGTCTCGTACAATGCCGGGACGAAGATCGCCACGATCACTCCGGCAACTACGTTGGCGAACTCGAACACGTACACCGTTTTGGTCAAGGGGGGCGCCTCGGGCGTCAAGGACCTGGCTGGAAACGCATTGGCGGTCAACGCCAGCTCGTCGTTTACGACGATCGCGGCCGGAGTTTCAACGAGTTTGTGGAACGCCGCCGTAACGCCCGGCATCGTCGACAGTGGCGACGCCAGGCGATCGAATTGGGAGTGAAATTCATCGCCAGCACCGACGGTATGATAACGGGCCTTCGATTCTACAAGAGCGCCGCCAACACCGGGGTTCACACGGCCAGCCTGTGGAACGCTGCCGGACAGTTGCTGGCCACGGCCACCTTCACGGGCGAAACCAACAGCGGCTGGCAGCAGGTAAACTTTGTCACGCCCGTGGCGATCACGGCGGGAGCGACCTACGTGGCTTCGTACCACACTAGCGCGGGCCACTACTCGGTTGACCGCTCCTTCTTCAACTCCCAGTTCACCAGTGGCGCTCTGCGAGTGCCGGTTAGCGGCGGCGTCTATCGCTATGGCGGCAGCGCGTTCCCATCGCTGACTTATCAGGGCAGCAATTACTGGGTCGACCCCGTGTTTGTGCCAGGTGCGTAGTCGCCTCCGGCAGCGCGCATCCAGCGTGCCAGGCACTAGCGGCAAGATGCCAGTACCACACACGCCAGGCAAGACCGCTCCGGCTTCGATCGGCACATTCCCGCCGCGACGTGCTTGACAAGCTTCGACCCACTCACTAGTGTACTAGAACGATAGTACACATGTGCCGAATAACGATCGGCACGCCCCCGTACCGAGCCGCCGATGTTTTTTCACATCGATCCGCACAACGGACTGGCCATCTACGATCAGATCGTGCGGCAAATCAAATTCGCCATCGCCGGCGGATTACTCAAGCCGGGCGAACTCATTCCCTCGGTCCGCGAACTGGCCCGCGAGCTGGCCATCAATCCCAACACGATCGCCCGGGCATATCGCCAGTTGCAGGACGATCGGGTGCTGGCCGCCGTGCGCGGCACGGGACTGGAAGTCGCCAGCGGGGCAGGGGAGCGCTGCCGCGGCGAGCGGCTGAAACTGATTCGCGCCCGCCTGCGGCAAGTACTGGCCGAAGCGCGGCAAAGCCATCTCGAAGCGCGCGAGCTGCGCGACATCGTGCAACAGGAACTCAAGCAAATCGAAAGAGAAGGAGCCTGAGCATGGACCCCGTGATTCGTTTGCAGAACGTCACGAAGCGCTACGGCACGCAGGTGGCGCTGGACCACGTGTCGCTCGAGGTGCCCAGCGGCGTGGTTTGCGCCCTGTTGGGCGAAAACGGGGCCGGCAAGACCACGGCGATTCGGATCTTGCTAGGTCTCGCGCATTGCGACGAAGGGTCGGCACACGTGCTGGGTATCGACAGCGCCCGCGAGGGGCAGCGGGTGCGCAGCCAGGTGGGTTATGTGCCCGAGCGGCCGACACTGTACGAGTGGATGACCGTCAGCGAGATCGGCTGGTTCACGGCCGGGTTTTACGGCAGCGGTTTTCAGGAGCGGTACGTCCGCCTGGCCGAAGATTACCAACTTCCGTCCAAGCGAAAGATCAAGAGCCTGTCCAAAGGCATGCGGGCCAAAGTCTCGCTGGCGCTTGCCCTGGCGCACGAGCCGGCGCTGTTAATTCTGGACGAACCCACTTCGGGGCTGGATACGCTCGTGCGTCGCGAGTTTCTGGAAGGCATGGTCGACATTGCGGCGGCCGGGCGGACGGTGTTTCTTTCCAGCCATCAGATCGGCGAAGTCGAGCGCGTGGCCGATATCGTGGCCATCTTGCGGGCCGGCAAGTTGCTGGCCGTGGAGCGCCTGGAGGATCTCAAGGACCAGATTCGCGAGCTGACGATCACGCTGGCCGATAGCGCCGCACGGCCGCCCATCGGCGGGAACATTTTGCACGAGCGCCGCCATCGGCATCAGTTGCAGCTGCTGGTGCGCGGCATGAGCGAGTCGGAACTTGCTGGATTGCGGGCTCACAACTCGGTGCGCGAGCTAGGCATTCGCACGCCTTCGCTGGAGGAAATCTTCGTGGCCTATCTGGAATCGGCCGATTCGACCGATCAGACGCCGCCCGCGCGGGCGGAGGCGGTCGCACGATGAACGCCACGCCCTATCTGCACTTGCTTTGGAAGGAATATCGTGCGATCCGCGCCTTCTGGCTGTCGCTGGTGGTGATGGTGATGGGAGCATTGTGGTTGACGATGGCCCTGGCAAGCGACCCAACGTCTCGACTAAACCTGGTTTATAGCCTGGCGCTGGGTGCTCCGGCGTTTTTCGCGCTGGGCGCGGCCGGCACGGGCTTCGCCTTGGAGAAGGAGGAAGGCACGTTCGACTTCCTGCGGGCGGCGCCTGTATCCGCGCGGCAAGTTTTGACCAGCAAGTTGGGTCTGACCATCCTGGCCACGGTGGCGATGCTGGCCGTGCTCGTACCAATCGCGTGGCGAATCACCGGCGGGCAACTGCCCGAAGAACGGACATGGCGCGGCATGTTGGGTCTGTGGCCGCTGGCCGCAATCGAAGCTGTCGCCTGGGGCGCCTTCTTTTCGTTGATCTCCGCGCGGCCGCTGCCGGCGATTTGCATGGCGCTGGTGGCCGTGTCGACGAGCGAGCATTTGTTGGCTTGGAATTCGTTGCCGAAATCGACCAACCCCTATCAATTGGACGCGTACCTTGCGGCGGCGCCCTGGCGGGCCACGCTGACCGGCATGGTGTTGTTGGCGGACGTTTATTTGGGACTGCATTGGCTGAGCGAAGCCGAGCCCGCCACGCGAGCGAGCTGGAAGAGCTGGAACTTTCGACGGTTCCGCCGCAGGTCGAGCGCCGTGACTTATGGCCAAGATGCGAGCATAGTTCAAGATACCGTGGACCTTCCCAATCGTGGCGCCATGCGCTCGCGTCTTTTCTGGCAGCATTGGCGGCAGTCGGGCAGGCTGATGATGCTCATGGGCGGGCTGCAAATTGCATTGACGTTTTTGGCGGTCCACGGCGGACTGCAGGACGAATGGAAGTACGCAGTCGTGGCTACAACGATGTTGGCGGCGCTTGCCGGTGGCTGCGTTTTCTTGCCCGATCAAGAGCGATGCCATTATCGCTTCTTCGTCGAGCACAACATCCCGCCACGATCGGTGTGGCTGACGCGGCAACTGCCATGGATCGCAACCATCGCGATCTCGACATGCGCGAGCCTATATTGGTCGAGTCTGAATCTGCTTGACATCATTGGGAGGTCGATCCTGATGTTGTGGTCTCGCTCTTACTATTGGCCACGGCTATGGTCCGAGACTGGTGAACCGGTACCGATCTTGCTCGGCATTGCGTTTGTGGCGGTTTCCTACGCCGCCGGGCAATGGACGTCGATGTTCGTGCGCAGCGGGCTGTTGGCGGGGTTCTTTGGCCTGATGTTGGCGGGCGTGTTGTGCTGTTGGGTGTATTTGATGGGGGAGTTGAACATCCCATGGTCTATGTCGGTACTTCCGATTCCAATCGTGTTGTTGGCCGCGACTTGGATGCGCGCCCCGGATTGGGTCTCGGAAAACATGCGCTGGAGCGCGCGGCTGCGAGCCGCGGCGATGGTGCTTGTGCCGGCGGCGGCGATTTTCACGGCGGCGATCAGCAATCGCGTCAACCAGGTTCCGGAGGTCGGCTTGTCGTTCGATGTGTCGAAATACGAAGTCGAGATGACCGACGCAAGTCGCGAGACGGCCGCCATGTATCGTCGAGCCGATGAGCTGCTCGTGGGCTATCCCGAGGATGGCAACGACCGTGACCGTCGTTGGCTGGAAAATAACGCCGAGACATTGTCGCTCCTTCACGAAGCCAGCCTTCGCGCCAGTTGCACGCTCGACGATCCCGTCAAGACGTCAGACGACGTGGAGCTCAGTCACGCCTACACGCTCGTGAGGCTGATCCTTGTCAGTGCTCGCGAACTGGAGCGCGAGAACAAGCTTGATGAGGCGCTGGATCGTTACTTCGAAGCACTGCGAATGATTGGGCACTGGCGACAGCATCGAGCCTCGCGCATCCAAAACTATATAAACTATGGTGCCACATTTTACATCGACATGGTTTTGCCGCATCTCGTGGCCTGGTGGTCGACGCAGCCGGGCCAAACGCCGGAGCGAATCAACGGCGCCATCGCCAGGCTTAGCGCCTTGGACGACTCCATGCTGCACCTGGACGATGGGCTCAAATCGAATTACCTCCTAGTTCAACGGGCCCTTGAAGGCGATCCGTCGGAACTGGCGGCGTTGATTGGCAAACAGCCCAGTCTAACTTGGCATCTACTGCGACTGCGCCTGCCCTGGGAAAGGAGACGCGAAGAACGACTTTCCGTACTTTCGACAGATGATGCTTTGGGGCGAGTCGAATCGACTCGCGTAACGCTGTCGCGCGGCAAGGGAATTTTCGACTTCCAGCCGATTAGTCTCTCGAGGCATATCGATTCGCCGAGTTATTGGCTGTCAAATAACTATTGGGGCATCGAGGCCATCGTCGAATTGGGCAAGTTCGAAGCGCAGAAGCGAGCGACGTTGTTGCTGCTGGCGCTGGAAGCGTATCGGCTTGAGCATGGGAAGCTGCCAGCCAAACTTGCGGACCTGGTTGGTGCGTATTTGCCCGCAATGCCGCTCGATCCCTACTCAGGGAAAGACTTTCTTTACTTTCCCGAAGGCGTGCCGAAACCCGTGACGGACGTGGAATCGATCGATCTGGCCGAGGCGAGAAAGATATGGTTCAGCATGGCGCCCGGCACACCAGGAATCTGGTCGACCGGACCGCATCTATACGCCGAATTTCTGCCGAGCGATGGTTTGCAGTTGACCGTCGGAGACGACGTGGTTCCGACGCCGGACATTATCTACTACGTCGAGCGCGACTCGAACAATCGTCTTTCGCTCTATCAAGCGCTAGCCCGGGGACGATGGTTCGCGGTACCAGACGCGCGGGCAGAGTGACCGCGAGGCGCGCTTCGGAGTCCTTGTGCATAAAAAAAACCCCGACTTGAGCGAGTCGTACGACTCGCCCAAGTCAAGGGCGTCCCTCTGGCAACTAGCGGAGAAGCCAGATTTCACATGGTTTACCGGGCGACGACTAGGCGACGTCCTGAATGATCTGGAAACCGTGATAGGCTTCGTTGCCGTGCTCGCCGACATCGAGGCCTTCGGTTTCTTCTTCCGGCGAGACGCGCAGGCCCATCACCAGCTTGATGCCGTAGAAGCAGATCGCTCCGGTCACCAATGCCCAACCCATCACGGCCAGCACGCCGGTCGCTTGGATGATCAACTGCGAGGCATCGCCTCCCATGAACAGCCCGGGCTTGGGCATGGCTTCGCCGGTGCCGATCGAGAACAGGCCCAGCGAAAGCGTGCCCCAGGCGCCACAAACGCCGTGCACCGAGACAGCGCCCACGGGGTCGTCGATCTTCAGCGTGTGTTCGATGAACACGACCGAGAACACGACCAACCCTCCACCGATCGCGCCGATGATCAACGCGCTAGGAATCGTGACCCACATGCAGGGCGCGGTGATGGCCACCAGGCCGGCCAATGCGCCATTGAGGGCCATCGAAGCGTCCCATTTCTTGAACATCGCCTTGGAGACGAACATCGCCACGATGCCGCCAGCCGCCGCGGCGGCGTTGGTCGTGCAAGTGATGTGAGCGATGTCGACCGCGTTGGCGCCCATCGTGCTGCCCGGGTTAAAGCCGAACCACCCCAGCCAGAGGATGAACACGCCCAGCGCGACGAGCACGAGATTGTGGCCCGGAATGGCCTTGGGTTTTCCTGCGGGAGTGAATTTGCCCAAGCGTGGTCCGAGCACGAAAGCACCCACCAAGGCCAGCCAGCCGCCCAAACTATGCACGACGGTCGAGCCGGCGAAATCAAAAAAGCCCTGCTGCGCCAACCAGCCGCCGCCCCAGATCCAGTGACCCGAAATCGGATAGATCAGGGCCGAGATCATGACGCTGTAGAGCATGTAGGAGACGAACTTGGTGCGCTCGGCCATGGCGCCCGAGACGATCGTCGCGGCGGTGGCGGCGAACACGAGTTGGAAGAAGAACTTGGCCTCCAGGGGCACGGCCGTCCACGACAGGGGATCGAAGTTCGTGGTGTCCTTGGTGACGCCGTCGACTTCGACCTGCGCGGGCGTTTCCTGCAACATGAAGCCGCTGTCGCCGGAGAAACTATTGCCGATGCTGAACATCAGCCCAAACCCGACGAGCCAGTAGGCCACGCTGCCGAAGCAGAAGTCCATCAGGTTTTTCATGCAGATGTTCACTGCGTTTTTGGCGCGGGTCAAACCCGTCTCGACCAGGGCAAAGCCGGCCTGCATCCACATGACCAAAAACGCGGCCACCATCACCCAGACCGTGTCCAGGGCCACGCTCAGCGAACCAACGTCCTTGTTGACGCCAGCCGGCTCGGCGGGGGGCGCGGGCACTCGGCGAGTTCGGCGTTCGTGGCCGGAGTTCCGGGCTCATCGGCCCAAACCGGCGGACACGTCGACACAATCAAAACCAACGACGCAGCGACAAGCGCTGCCGACAAACGGAACCAATTCAGTGTGTTCATAGGGCTCTCAAACCTTTTCAGAGGGACGAAAAAACAGACCAACAACTCGACCGTGCCATCCACGCGCGTTCCGCTAAACGACGCGGCCGGCACGGCCAGACTCGACAAATTCAAAGTGCAATGCGGACGACACGCTGCGCGCATCGACAGCCGGCGCTCGCGAAACGCGCGTGCTAGCGCGGACGAAAGCTCGCTAGGGTCCGGTCGACGATGCCCAATCCGCGCGGATATAGCGCGGAAATCATGCGCGGCGTTTCACGCCACCGGCATTGCTGACGTAGAGCGTCAGATAAAGAGCATGCTCGGTCGCTGGATTCACATTCTGAACTTGTGACATGGATCGACGACTCTCGAAACAGCGACTCAAACGGTGCGACTCGTTCCAAGGCAATCGGCGTGCCAACGAGCTAGCATGACGTCGATCCGCGGTCGGCGAACGTTGTCTAACCCATTACTGGAAATGTCATTTCGTTTATTTGTATCGACTCTCGATTCAGCCCGAGCGCGATGCGGCGGCAAGCATGTGCCGCGAAGCTGGGCAAGTGTCGTCGCATTGCGCGGCAGGCACGCTCGTGGCCGATTCCGCGCTCCCTTGTTGTTTGCGGCAAATATGGCAGAATTGTGCGATACGACCCTTTGGCAGCGGTTTTTCCCGGCATTTTCCGCCGGAAGGAATGGGGCTCGCGTTCCCGATGGAAGCACGAATCGAATCCAACCCCAGGAATGAGCACGGTCTCTACCTGGTGCTCTTCGTGAGCAACGGCGGCGGCGTTTAAGGGCCGCGGCGGCGCTCCATGCGCTCGTTTTGGAGCGCGACTGATTCGATGGTCGTCGTTTTCTGGCTTCCGTTTTATTCGAGGGAGGCAGCCATGGCTGTTCCACGCAATGATTCGCAAGCGGCTCTGTTTGGTCGCATTTTCTGGATGATGATCGGACCGGCGCTATTGCTGGTCAGTGCCGCGGTCATTATCAATTCGCCCAGAACCGGCTGGCACACCGGCGCAGACATCGTGTTTTTGGTCGTCCTGGCCGGCATGATTTTGGGCCGCTGGCTCGAGCATCGGGGAGGCGACCCTCGCAACGCGATGGGCGAGCCAGCGGCGCCGGGCGAGTTGGGCCGTTATATACTCGTCGTCTTTGTCGCCGGCGCGACCGTGTGGGTCCTGGCCAACTTAATCAGTAACTACTTGCTCGATTGACCAATTCATGGAAAGCACCGACGTGCCGCGTCTACTTGGCGTGCTGGCCCTCATGCTGCTGGGCGCCAAGTTGTTTGGCTGGCTCGCCACGCGAATCGGCCAGCCGGCAGTGCTGGGTGAGCTAGTCGCCGGAGTCCTGCTCGGAGTCTCGCTGCTGGGGGTCGTCGATCCGCACGATCCGATCCTGCATCTGATGGGCGAGCTCGGCGTCGTGATTCTGCTATTCGAGATCGGCCTGGAAACCGACCTTCGCAAGCTGCTGGGCGTGGGAGCCACGTCGGCCGCGGTCGCCGTCACGGGCGTCGTGCTCCCCTTTGCGCTGGGCTACGCGGTTTGTCGCCTCTGGGGCCTTGAGAACATGGTCGCGATCGTGGCCGGAGCATCGTTGACGGCCACGAGCGTCGGCATCACGGCGCGGGTGCTTTCCGATTTGGGACGGCTGCAGGATCCCGAAGGTCAGATCATCGTGGGCGCGGCGGTCATCGACGACATCATCGGGCTGGTCATCCTGACGGTCGTGGCCGAGACGGCAGTCGGAAACGGCGTGTCGCTGGTCTCGGTGTCGAGTATCGCGGGTGTTGCGTTTGGCTTTTTGTTGGTGACGCTTGTAGTGGGCAGTTTTGTGCTGCCGCCTCTACTGCGGATGACGCGTCACGTGGACCTGCCCGGCACGGCGACGATCGCGGCCATGATCGGGGCCTTGGGGCTCGCCTGGGCGGCGGAAGCGGCCGGTTCGGCGATGATTGTGGGGGCCTTCGCGGCCGGAGTGCTGTTGGCCCGCACGGAGCAAGCAAAAGAGATTGAACACGGCGTGGCCAGCATCGGGCATTTCTTCGTGCCGCTGTTTTTTGTCGTCGTGGGGGCGTCGGTCGATTTGCGCGGCTTGGATCCAAACACCCTGGCGATTGGCGGCTTGCTGTTGGCGGCGGCCATCGTTTCGAAGTTCGCCGCTGGTTTCGCGCCGTTCTGGTTCCGAGGACGAAAGGCAGTGATCGGCGTGGGAATGATTCCCCGCGGCGAAGTGGGGCTGATCTTCGCGCAGATGGGACTGTCGCTGGGAGTGCTCGACGCCGGATTGTTCAGCGCGATCACGCTGATGGTGATGGCCACGACTTTCGTGGCGCCGCCGTTGCTACGCTTGCTGTTGCCGCCCGGCACGGGGCGGCGCGTGCCGCCCGAGGGCATCGATGAACTCGTCACCGAATCGGTCTAACAGGCATGGGCCTGGCGCCGCGGCAGTTTCGCCTCGAAAACCATCAACCCTTCTAAGGAGCCGCCATGGCAGGCACTCTGACTCAATTCCTTCTGTGCGCGGGCGTGATCGTGATCGCCGGCACGTTTCTGACTCAATATGCCGACGCAATTGCAGAGATCACCAAGCTGGGGCGGCTCGTCGTCGGCAGCGTGCTGCTGGCTGGGGCGACTTCGCTGCCCGAGTTGACCGTCGATGTTTCCGCCGTTCGCATGGGCCTGGCCGACCTGGCCGTGGGCGATTTGCTCGGAAGCTGCCTGATGAATCTGCTCATTCTGGCGGGGCTCGATCTGTCGCACCATTCCCGCGGAAAAATGTTCTCGCGACAAGGCGCGGCCCACGCATTGTCGGGATCGGTCAGCGCGGGTTTGATGGGACTCGTGGCGCTGGGGCTGCTGACGGGGAAGGCATTTGAGTCGTTCACCGTGGTTGGACTCAGCCCGGCCGCGCTGTTGTTGCTTGTGGCGTATGGTTTCGGAGTGCGGCTGGTCTATCTCGATCAGCGAATCTCGCTCAAAACGGCCGTCGAACAAGGAGAACCCCCGATTGCGCTAGCCCCGGGCATGACGCTCGCCAAAGCGATCATGGGGTTCGGCGTGTGCGCCGCTGCGATCTTCCTGGCCGGACCATACATGGCCGAGGCGGCCGGCGAACTCGCCGAACAATCGGGTTTAGGCAACACCTTCGTGGGCACGACGCTTGTGGCACTGAGCACGTCGCTGCCCGAGCTGGTTTCGATGCTGGCCGCCTTGCGGATGGGCGCGATCGATTTGGCCATCGGCAACGCATTCGGCAGCAACGCGTTCAACATGGTGTTGTTCGTCCCGCTCGACCTGGTTCACGGAGAGTCGCTGTTCGCGGCGGTTTCGCCGAGACATGCGATCACGTGCGTGGCGGGGATGCTGGCCACGCTAGTCGCCATTATGGGACAACTTTACCAGTCCGAATCGCGCACGCGACTGATCGAGCCGGATGCCTGGCTGGTGATTTTGATCGTGATCGGAGGCGCTGGGGCTGATTTACTACCTGCCCTGAACCGAGCGAACCGCCGCGGCCCGTTATCGCGGGCTGGCGAACCGGCTCTGCCAGGACGACGAATGCCGCAGGTTGCTTTGCCGGCGCGATTCTGGTATTCGTGCCGTGCAACGAAAACCAGGCAACCGGGCGGAAATCGATCAATGACGCATTGGGACCACGGCGGCAGTTCGACCGGCGACGACACTTCGCCCGCCACGGCGTCGCGCAACGCGCGGATCGGCATGGTACTGTTCGTTTTTTACCTGGCGTTCTACGCCGGGTTCGTGCTGATCGCGGCCTTTGCCCCGTCGACGATGGCCGAGCGCCCTGGGCCGGCATCAATCTGGCGATTTGGTATGGGTTTGCCCTGCTGGGCGCGGCTTTCTTGGTGGCCATGGTCTATAGCTGGCTGTGTCGCGCGCGGGATCGATCATGATCTACAGCCCCTCGCCGCTGGCCGTCACCGTGTTTGGACTGTTCGTCGCGCTGACGCTCGGCCTCAGCTTCTATTTTGCCGGCCGGACGCGCTCGGCACAGGGCTATTTCGCCGCCGGCGGATCGATTCCCTGGTTCATCAACGGCGTGGCCTTTGCCGGAGATTATCTTTCGGCCGCATCGTTTTTGGGCATTTGCGGCATGATCGCCTCGTACGGCTACGACGGGTTTCTGTATTCGATCGGATACCTGGCCGGCTGGATCGTGGCCCTGCTGGTCGTCGCCGAGCCGCTCAAGCGGATGGGCCGCTACACGTTTGCCGACGCGCTGGACAGCCGCTTCCAATCGCGCGCGATCAAGCTCTCGGCCGGCATCAGCACTTTGGCCGTCAGCATTTTCTACCTCATTCCGCAAATGGTGGGCGCCGGCGCGCTGGTCAAGCCACTGCTGGGTTTGCCGCATTGGGTGGGCGTGAGCATGGTTGGCGCCGTGGTGATGTTGATCGTGATCACCGCCGGCATGGTCTCGACGACGTATGTGCAATTCCTGAAAGGTTCGCTGCTGGTGCTGTTTAGCGCCGTGTTGACCGTGATGATTCTCAACCGCGGCTTGACCACCGAGCCGACCAACCCGGGCTATCGACCGCCGCGCGTGACGCGCGAGGTGGCCGCCTCGGCAACCGGCTCGCCAACGGCGGACGAATTGGGCTTGTCGGACAGCCACGTGCTGCCGGCCGAGGGCCCGTGGCAAGACCGACCCTACTTACGCACTCGCGATGACAAAACGGGCCTGGTGACGGTGTGGCGCAAAACGCCGCTGAGCGATTCGGCGACCGTGTACTACGAAACGCAAACGCAGACCACGACGGCCGACGGTCGCCAACTGGTCAACGGCCTGCCGCACGGCACCGGGCAGGGCGAGACCGATTTTTTCCCCGTGGGAAACATTGAGCGGTTGCCCGACAATGCCAGCCACACCGGTCCGCTGGGGCCGATTGGTTTCTTCAGCACGCTCGAGCAAAGCCAGATCATGCAGTGGAGCAAGGATCCGGCGAAAATCGTGGACGACGGCGACACGACGACGGTGTACTATCCGCAACTAACCGCCGGCAGCGACGTGCTGCTGCCGGGAAAGAGTCCCACGTTCCAGGGCATTCGCGGCGACGACTTGTACGCGAAGCTGAACTTTCTGTCGCTGATGCTGGCGCTGTTCGGCGGCACGGCCTCGCTGCCGCACATCCTGATTCGCTACTACACGGTGAAGGACCAGGCCGCGGCGCAAGAGCACGGTGGTGGGCATCGCCACGATCGGATTCTTTTACCTGCTGACGCTGTTCATGGGCCTGGGCGCGATGACCAGCGGCGTGATCGACGTGACGAGTTCGAACAACAACATGGCCGCCCCGCTGTTGGCCAAGAGTTTTGGCGAGTTACTGTTCGCCATGATCTCGGCGATCGCCTTTACCACGGTGCTGGGAACCGTCAGCGGATTGATCGTGGCGGCCAGCGGCGCGGTCGTGCACGACCTGCTCACCAGCGTGGCGGGCATGAAGCTGACGGACCACGAAAAAGTGCGGGCAGGCAAATGGGCGGCCGGCGCCGTGGGACTGCTGGCGATCGGGCTGGGGATTTTGTTCGAGCAAATGAACGTCAGCTTTCTGGTGGGCTGGGCGTTTAGCGTAGCGGCCTCGGCGAATCTGCCGTCGCTCGTGATGCTGTTGTTTTGGAAGGGAACGACGCGACAGGGAATCACGGCCGCGATCCTGGTTGGCATGGTCGCCTCGCTGGCCTGGATTTTGTTGAGCGGCGACACGTTCAAGGATGTCTATGGACTGGCTCCAACGAGCGCCCTGGTGCCGTTCAGTCAGCCTGGCATTGTGACGATCCCGCTGGGTTTTGTGGTGTTGATCGTGGTGTCGCTCATGACGCGAAACAATCGAGCGGCACGGCCCGGTTGAACAGCGCCGTCGTTGCCCAGCTACCGCATCTTCGGCGGCCGCCGCATCAAGGCGCCCAGATCCTTGCAATCCCTGGTCAACAGGTCTACGCTAACGCCTGATCGCTGACCCGAAAAGCGTTTAAGGATGAACTCGCGGATCGATTTGTAGGGAGTACGCTCATGAACCGATTACGATTCTGTTGCCTTCTTGCCGCGCTTTTAGGCGCCGCACTGGCCAGCCCGGCACTGGCTGCTCCCGGACCGACGAGCACGCTCTATATCATGAACTACCTTGAGCTGGGCGACGGCTCGGTCACGGGTCTGGACCTGATTCAGGGAATCAGCGAGGTTTCCAATCCCACCAGTTTCCCGCTGGGCATCGACATCGCGGTCTATGGCGATGTCCGCACGATGGGCTACTCCGATACCAATCAGGGCGAGAAATTCGATCTCTCGGGCAACTTCGCGGTCGGCGGCCCCTACACGAACAACATCTTCGACTCGCAGCTTCACGACGGCACTTCCGACGGCAACTACAACTACAGCGTGAACTACACGACCGGCGACTTGCTTCAGTTCGATCGCGACTGGGCCAATCCGACCACGCTGTTCAATGTCACGGCCGACCTGCCGGACGCGGGCTGGATCACGATGAACGCCAGCGATGGCACGTTCTGGCTCTCGCAGTGGGGAGGAGGCGATCTGGTCGCGCATTTTAGTCCCACCGGCACGCTTTTGGGCGGCTTCAACTCGGGCGTGTCGCCTAGCTCGGGTCTTGCGCTCGATCCGGCCGACGGCACCCTGTGGATGGCTGACGATTCGACGAAGACGCTGTTTCAATTCGATCAAGCGGGCAACCCACTGCAGTCCCTGTCGTATGCCGTCAATGGCCAATGGTACGGCATGGAGTTCGACACCACGCCGGTGCCAGAGCCGGGCAGCCTCGCGCTAGCGGCACTGTCGCTGGTGGGTCTTGTGGCGTGGCGGGTGCAACGAGCCAGAACTTACTCATCCCGCGCCAACTCGGCCAGGTAGATGGCCGTGATGGGTTGGCCGCTCGGGTCGCGCTCGTGGCTGGAGTAATACGACAACAGGCCGTGGTTCGCGTCGAGCGCTACGAAGCCGGGATAGGAATTGTCCCCGGCGCTGGGAAGCTCGGCGAACTCGTTTAGCTTGCCGTCGATCAGCCAATAGAGCGCGGTGCGGGCTTCGCCGATCGATTTGCGACCGCCCACGAGCAGGTCGTTGCCCCAGCGCGTCACCAGCGGTCCGCCAATTTGCCGGCCCAGGTCGGTGCGCTCCCAGGTGTGATAGGGAGGCAGCGACCGACAGAGCTCGGCATTGTGGCGACCGCCGCCGCGAGCAACTGCCAGAACCGCGCCGTCCGGCTCGAAGAGGAACGCCGTCTCGTCGCCGTTCGTTTCTTGAAATAGACCGACGTGCGACCAGACCAGGCCATCTTTGCTTTCGAGCAAGGCGGACTCGACCGTGGGCGGCTCGGGCTCGCTCGAGTGCTCGAAGTGATGCTTGCGACGACCGCACAGGTAGGCCCGGTCGCCATGGGCCGCGGCCCGCCAGATGTAATGGCCGTACGTGCCTTCGAGCATCGCGGGGCCGTTCCATTGGCTGCCGTCGTCGGTCCAGGCGGCATAGCCCAAGTGCTCGTTCAGATCTCGCGTCTTGGGGCTCGTGTCGCCGCAGTACCAGGTGCCGGTATAAACGAACAGCTTGTCTCCAAAGACCAGGAAATGGGGGTCGCGGGGATCGCGACGCTCGACGCGAAACTGGTGGACCTTGGTCCAGGCCTGACCGTCGACGCTGCGAAGGACGATGATCGAGGACGTGGGATGCACCATGTGCCCGTCCGGGCAACTGCGAAAGGTGAGATAGTATTGCCCGCGATACTTGCACAGGTCAGTAAAGGCGTTGTGCTCGCCATTGTGGAACACCCGGCGGACGGAACTGACCCGGACTTTGGGCGGAGTTGTCTCGCCGGCGCGGGCCGATGAAACAACGACCAGCGCGAGGGTCAGGACCGCGAAGGCTCGCGGAACCGCGACTCTTGTGGACGGCGATGAATGGATTGGCATGGCGGAGTCTGGCGGTCAATCGATGGCTATTCGGTCGTGCAAAAAGGAACGGATCCGACCGGCGCCCACGGATGTTCTGCCCGGCCGCAGCCCGCGAACCTCGCCGGAACATGGCGGCGCCGGCCAGGATTGTATCAAAAAACATTAGCTGGGCAGGTGTCCAACCAAGAAACCTGCCACCCGAACCGGTTGGAAAAAATGCCAAGAATCTTTCCTCGCCCTAGACGCGAGGGGAGGGGTCGCCTTGCTACAATCGCGGCTAGGGCGAGGGGAGCGTTGTCGGCCGCGGTCCATACAGGCGAAGTGAGTGAAACGCATAAGGGGCAAGTCGATGCGATTCAACTGGGCGGGGGTTGGGACGGTCGTGGTTGCCATGCTACTCGGCTGCGGCCCGGGCCTGGGAGCGGAGTCCCCCATCAATCGCCGCGTCGAGAACTTCTCGCTCCGCGACTATCGCGGCAAGGTTCGTTCTCTCGATGAATTCGCCGATGCCAAGCTGGTCGTCGTCGCGTTCTTGGGTACCGAGTGTCCGCTGGCAAAACTCTACGCGCCGCGACTCGAGGAACTCCACGAGCAATTCGTCAAACAGGGTGTCGCGTTCCTGGGCATTGACGCCAACCGTCAGGACTCGATCACGGAATTGGCGGCCTACGCGCACATTCACCGCATCCAGTTTCCGCTGATCAAGGACCCGGGCAATACGATCGCCGACGTGTTCGGCGCACTGCGGACGCCCGAGGTGTTTGTCCTCGACGCCGATCGGAAGATTCGTTACTGGGGACGCATCGACGATCAATATGGCCAGGGGGCGAACTCGGGTTACGCCCGGCCGAAAGTGGACAAGCGCAATCTGGCGGAGGCCCTCGACGAGCTGCTCGCCGGCCGCGAAGTGAGCACGCCCGTTACGGAGGCCAAAGGCTGCATTATCGGCCGTGTGCCCAAGATTGACGCGCACGGCGAAGTGACTTACTCGAACCAGATCGCGCGAATCCTCGAGGAGCGTTGCGTCTCGTGCCATCGCCCCGGCGAGATCGCGCCGTTTCCGCTGATGCAGTACGACGAGGTGGTTGGGTGGGCCCCGATGATGCGCGAAGTGATCGACGAAGGCCGCATGCCTCCCTGGTTCGCGAATCCGGCGCATGGTCGGTTTGCCAACGACGCCCGCCTGAGCGACGAACAGAAGAAGTTGTTCTATGCGTGGGTCGACAACGGCTGCCCCGAGGGGAATCGCGCCGATCTACCCGAACCCCGGCAATGGGTCACGGGCTGGCAAATTCCCGAGCCGGACCAGGTGATCTACATGACCGAAGAGCCCTACACCGTGCCGGCCGAGGGAGTCGTGGAGTATCAGTATTTCACGGCGGATCCTGGCTGGACCGAGGACAAATGGGTGCAAGCGGCCGAGGCCCGGCCCGACAATCGCGCCGTCGTACACCACATCATCGCCTCGATCATTCCTCCGAGCGGCGAGGGAAGCAGACTAGGCGAGGCGCGCGGCGGTTTGTTGGCCGGCTATGCACCCGGCGGGGGCATGCGGGTAAATCCGCCGGGAGTAGCCACGTTCGTGCCAGCCGGTTCGAAACTCCGCTTCCAGATGCACTACACGCCCAATGGCTCGGTCCAAAAAGACCGCAGCTATATCGGCGTCGTGTTCGCCGATCCCAAGACGGTCCACAAGCGCATTCGAGGCGGCACGCCCTTGAATCATGGATTTGCCATCCCTCCGGGCGACCCGCACTACTAAGGTCACGAGCGAGCACCAGTTCAGCGAAGACACGAATCTGATCTGGCTGGCGCCGCACATGCATTTGCGCGGATCCGCCTTCCGTTACGAAGCCGCGTATCCCGATGGCAAGCGAGAGATCTTACTGGATGTTCCCAAGTACGACTTCAACTGGCAAATCCGCTATTTGCTTGCCGAGCCGAAGCTGATGCCGGCGGGCACGACGATGCACTGCACGGCGTACTTCGATAATTCGGCCGATAACCTGGCGAATCCGGATCCCACGGAGACGGTCCGCTGGGGCGATCAAACCTGGGAAGAAATGATGATCGGCTGGTTTGGCTCCGTTTCCGTCCACGAAGATTTGCAAGCCGCGACGGGCAAGCCGGCCCTTCCGCCCACGACTCGGTAGAGCCAGTTCATGAAAGTCATTGGCGCGGGCTTCGGGCGCACCGGGACGATGTCGATGCAGGCGGCGCTCGAAATCCTGGGCTACCGCTGTTACCACATGAAGGAGGTCACCGAGCACGAGGGGCACCTGCGAGCCTGGCACGAGTTCGTCGCCGGTCGTGCCGCGATGGACTGGCAAAGCCTCTTCAAGAACTTCGAGGCGACGGTCGATTTTCCGGCCTGCACCTACTATCGAGAATTGCTGCGCGAGTTTCCCGACGCCAAGGTGGTTCTGAACGTTCGCGAGCCGGATCGCTGGTTCGACAGCTTTTTGACGCTGCAGCAGACGACCGACCGCTTTCGGGTTTTTCGCTTCATTCCCCGCGCTCGACGTTTTCTCAACTTTGTCGATTTACTGCTGCCCAAGGTCTTCACCGATCCGCGCGATCAAGCGCGCTGCATCGAGGTTTTCGAGCGGCACAATCGCGCCGTGCAGGAGCACGTGCCGGCGGACCGCTTGTTGGTCTTTCGTGTGCAAGACGGCTGGGAGCCGTTGTGCAGATTTCTGGGCGCGAGAGCGCCGTCGGGAGTTCCCTTTCCGCACCTGAACGAGGGCAAGGAAACGCTCGAGTCCCTGGCTCGCGAGCGATTGTTTGGCCGCTGGAAGCGCGCGGCGCGAGTCGCGGTGCCGGCCGGCTTGCTGGTGGTGCTGCTCTGGTGGCTGATCCGGTAGGCGTCGAGCAAACGCGTGCGGCGACTCCGCGTTTTTGGCGTGTAGTCCCGAGATCGGCCGGAAGGCGTCGTGAGCACGTCGAGTCGTGCTACGCCGCTTCGCGGCGCAGGATATGGCCCGCCTAGAGTCGCGTTGGCTAGTGCGTGTCGCACTGACATTTGGCGTCCGCATAGGGATTTTCAGCGCGAAATCCGACGAATTACCCGCGTCAAAGTCGCGAGACGTGCTCTAGGTCGCGATGGGGAGCACAACCACAGGCCGGCGGCTTCCCCGCACGACTTTCTCGGCAGTCGACCCAAACAGCAGCTTTTCGGCCGTTCCTCGCGCCGACTTTGCCGATAACGATCGCATCGACCGCGAAATCCTCGGCTTTCTTGAGGATCTCGACGAAGGGCACCCCCTCGCAAGCAATCGTGTCGATCTCGGCGCAATCTTGATAGCGCTCCTTCAGCGCCTTTAAGTCTTGCTGGGCTTGCGCGCAGTGCGCTGGGTAACTTCCTCGGGCGATCCAAAATCGTGCGTGGCCGCGAAGTGTACCAGGGACGAATCGATGACGTGTAACAGAATCACGACTGGCTTTTTACCGCCGCCAAGGTTCAACGCCTGCGAAAGGGCGGCCTCGGATGCCACGGAGAAATCCGTCGGCACGAGCAACGTGCCAAACTCGATGGGGGTTATGGTCGCCATGTCTCGGACCTTAACCTAAACACGCTGGATGCGGGCGGCGGTTTCTGCAAATATTTTAAGGCAACCGCCCCTAAATTGCACGCTCATCGGCAGCCTGGTCTGACCCCGGCGTATGCAATGCCGTAACGACACCGGAAATGCCGACGGAGGCGAACAAGCCATCGGCAGGCGCACACGCACCCGCCGAGCCTGGTAGCACTTTAGGTAACAGAGAGGCCATGCTCAGACAGCCGAGCACAGCGGCGGGCAATGCAAAACGATTGGCTCCGAGAGCACCTCCCAAGTGGACAGGGGCGGGATCGAACCGCCGACACACGGATTTTCAGTCCGTTGCTCTACCAACTGAGCTACCTGTCCAGAATCTCGTCGTTCGCCGGATTATTGGGTCTTTCAAGGCATTCGGTAAGTGCCACCTGACACCGAACCCGGGGTCCGTCGTCCGTTTCTTGGCACCGAACACTCTGAAATCGCCACGCCGCGCGAACGAGCGAAGTGGCTAATTCTAATCGGCCGGCCACCGCTCGCAAGGGCCGAAGGACCAGCGACCCATTTCCCCTTTTTCAGTGGTCGGACGTCTGGTCGCGGAACTTCCGCGACGGCATTCCGCGAGACGAGCCAAAGACGCGGGCAATAGACGGCGGCTGGACCGTCCGGCTATTTGCGATTTTCGCCGCGTGGACGGAACTGATCCTTGAGGCTTGAGCCCTCGTAGCCGGCCTCGAAGGCGTGCAGCCCGAATCGCTCCGACAAGTCTTTGCACGCTTGCACGCCGCGGACGCTGTTTCCCTTTGCGTCCAAGGGGGGCGAGAAAATGCCGATGCCAAACTGGCCGGGCACGACGGCCACGATGCCTCCGCCGACACCGCTTTTGGCCGGCAGGCCGACCCGATAGGCCCATTCGCCGGCGTAATCGTACATGCCGCAGGAGAGCATGATCGAGAGCACATCCTTGACGAACTCGGCCTTGATGGCCCGTTCGCCGGTAATTGGATTAACGCCGCGGTTGGCCAACGTCGCCCCCATCACGGCCAGGTCGTGGCAGTTCACCAACAGCGAGCACTGCTGGAAGTACAGTTCGAGCGTTTCCTCGACGCGATCCTTGATCATGCCGAAGTTGAGCATCATGTGCCCAATCGCCCGATTGCGATGGCCCGTGGCGCGTTCGGACATGAAGATCGAATTATCGACGTAGGTTGTTCGCCCGACGTAGCGACCGAACATGGCCAACAGCCGTGAAATGCGCTCGGAAAAATCGCGCCCTTCGATCAGGTCGGCCGTGGCAATAGCGCCGGCATTGACCAGCGGGTTGAACGGACGATTCGTGACTTCGTCGAGTACGATCGAGTTGAACGCTTCACCGGTCGGCTCGACGCTGACCTTGTCGAGGACGGCCGCGCGACCATGGTCTTCCAGGGCCATCCCGAAGACGAATGGCTTGGAAACCGATTGAATGCTGAAAAGTTGCTGATAATCGCCGACCTCGACGACCTGGCCATCGACGCTGACCACGCTAATCCCGAACCAGTTGGGATCGGCCTTGGCGAGCTCGGGAATATAATCGGCCACGGCGCCGTCATGGATGTCCTTGTAGCGCGCGTGTAGCTCGTTGAGCGTGCCGCGAAATGGCGCGGCGGCGACTTTTGAGCTTCGTGACCAGCGCATCGAGATGATTGCTATGGGCGTCGGTCGGCACGGTTATGTCTCTGCGAATGTCTTTTTGAGCGAATGGAAGGCTCGGGGGCGGCGGTACGAGGCGTTTAGGAGGTGATTCTCCTGGCCATCGATTGAAGCTCGCGGGAGATCGGGTGATCGGGAAAGCGAGTCGTGAACAAGTCCCGGCTGGCGAGGCTCGCCACTTCCGAATTCAAAGGCAACAGACCGATGACCGGAACCTGGTAGATCGTCTCGATCTGCCCTCGAACCAACTCTCGCTCCATGCCTTGCGGCAGCTTGTTGACGATCATCTGCATGTCCTGAACTTCCAGACGTCGGGCCAGTTCGACCGTCACGGCCGTGCCCTGAAAGTCCTGATTGTCGGGTCGCATGATGAGGAGAAATCGATCGCAGATGGCGATCGACAGGAGCGTCTCTTCGTTGACGCCCGGGTGCGTGTCGATGAACAAGTAGTCGAGCTTCAATTGCTCCACCAGCCGCTGGATGCCGTCGTTCAATATCCCGACGTCGTAGCCGTCTCGCAATACACGGGCGATTTCACCGGTTTTGACGCTCGAGGGGATCAGGTACAAGCGGCACGAGTCGCTGGCCGGCCCATTGCCGCCCAGGGTCGAGGTCACGTCGTATGCGGCCTCCTCGATCTGACAGGTGCCCCAGAGGAAGTCGTTCAGCGCGTACTTCACGTCGTCTTGATTGAAATTGAAGATGACATGCACGCCGGGCGACTGGATGTCGGTGTCGATGATGCCCACTCGCTTGCCAGAGGCGGCCACGAGCGCAGCCAGATTGGCGCTGATGTTCGATTTGCCCGTTCCGCCGCGGAACGAGTGGACTGCAATGATTTTGGCCACGCCCTGACTCCCGGGATAAATTCGGCGGCGCGCGAGGGCCCGCTCGGCAATCGTCGCCAGCTAACGCTCGGGCTGTTCCAATTGTTTTTGTTCACGAAGCTGCCGACGAGCGTTTTTCAACTGCTGGAAGTAGGCGCCTTCGACAATCTGCCCGACTTCGCGCTGCATTTTATCGCGATCGAGCTCGAACAAGGGTACCAATGTTGTATCGAACGACATGGTGGCACTGCTGGAAGCTTCGTCTTGCGGCCGGCCGCAACGCATGTAACAGCCGGTCGGGCCCAAGCGGAAAACGGTGCCCGCAACCACCGGGATCTCGTTCCAAATCTGACCTTCCAACTCGATCATGCGGGCGCTGAGCGAAACCAGACGCCAGCCGGTGCTGTCGAACCGAAGGGCGGCGTGGGAACGAGAAACGTAAGGGTCGGCCAGCACCACGTCATTGTCGGGGGCCCGGCCGAGCGTGATCGATTCGCGATTCTCGAACGACCAGGTCTGAAGCGGATGTCCTTGAGCCGAATCAAGCAAGTGGAGGGTAATTCGGGGGATCATCGTGAACGTGCCCGTCGAGCGGCGGATCGCCCGGCCGACATCGCCATGCTGTCGCCGCACCCGCCCACCTCGCGACTTGCATTTCTCGTGCCACCGGCACTAGAGCTTGGTTTCGCCGCTAGATTGCTTGTTTTTTGCCAATCGCGATCAGCAGGGGCAACCACGAATGCACAGTATCTGGGCAAGCGAGCCTCACCCGTTAGGCACTCCAAGTCGTTCGTGGCAGTCGAGGCCTGGGCGGCACACGCGGCTCGATTGCCGCCAAACCGAGAACCCCAAGGCGGCGCCAAAGCGATCGAGAATCCATGGCGTGTCGGGTTGCTTGACTAAGCATCGAACCCTGTTTAGATTCTAGGGCTTAGGACATCTTCGTGGCAATCGCGAACGTTTTTGCATTGTCCTTCGGCCACGAAATCGACGCGCTAATGAACTCTCTCCCAGAGCCCGCATCTCGGCACGGTTAGCCGTGACCGCGTTAAGTGGCTCCTTCCGCGCCGCCTGATCAGCTCCAAGGCGTCGCTCATCCTTGCCAGGCTTGGTCGTCGATGCGCGCTTGCGCCTCGCCGTACATAGCGTCCGCAATTAATTCAATACTCACGGTCGGAATGATTCGAATGTCTCGGTGGCCATCCATCTTGTGCGCTAGTGTGATCGGGGTTGTGTGCCTCTCGGCGCCGGCCGGGGCCTCGCCGCTGCCGGCCAACGACACGCCCGCTACTGCGACGCTCTTGGCGCCGGGCCAATGGGTCGTCAGCGACGACTTGAACGGAAACGTCGGCCGTCCGGCCACGATCCTTGGCGAGTATGAAGATTCCCAATACCTGACCTTGCTGCAAAGCGACACGAACAGCAGCGTCCTGGGCAATGGCCAGGCCAGCCAACTGATTGGTGTTCCGCTACGTTTCAACGGCTCAGCTTACTTCCGCGTTACCGGCGCGCCCGACGTCAATTTCACCGGCCATCACACACAATCCGGCACCTATTCGTATCAATTTGATCTCTTCGACGCGCACCACAATCCGATCGAGTCGATTTCTGCCGAGTACGAAGACGTCGTGGCGGGCACCTTTGACGCCATCTGGCTCGATCCCACCACCGACCCGCGCCGCATTGGGGGCACGGTGAACGTCACGCTCAACAACGTGATTGGTCCGGGCACGGGCGATTCGCTCGACTTCTTCTTGTTTGCCGGGCTGCAACCGTTCCAGTCGTTTACCGCGCAAATTGACACGGCGACGTTCCCCGTCATGATCGGCCAGTTTAACAATGCCAGCGTCTTGCTCAACTCGAGCAATCCGGTCGATACGACCGCAACGCTCGTCGGCCAGGCCGACGCGCAGGGCGCGCCTTGATTGGAGTGACCGGCGCTCCCGACAGCGGCTTCATCGGCCAACATGCCGAAACTGGAACCTACACGCTGGAAATCGTGCCGACGCCGCTGCCCGAGCCATCAAGCGCCGTGCTGGCCCTGATGGGTGCGGCCTTCGCCGCGTGCTGGAGATTGCTGCGTCGCAAACGGCGAGGCGCGGGCTAGGGGCTCGCCGGAACTTCAACGGCTGCCTCGTGATGGGCCGGCTCTGCCATGGCAACCGGTTCTTCCGGTTCTTTGATTGTTTCTTTCGCGTCATCTGCCTCGTCTATCGGCCGCGCCAGCACATAGTTGATTCGTGGTTCCCTGGCGGCCAGGCCCGGAATCGCCAGCAACGGATCGCGATGATAAGTAGGAGCATCGGCCAGGATGGCTCCGTTGTGTTCCAACAGCGAACCGGTTTCGAAGTGGACGTTCTTCAAGGCCACGGCGTACTCGATTCGCGCACGATGGTAGCTGGTTTCCGCCTCGGCGAGTCGGATGCGAGCGTCGAGCACGAGTTCCAGCGAAACCTTGCCGCCCAGTTCGAAGAACGAGTCGTACGCCCGCCGCGACTGATCCTGGCAAGTCACCAGGCGGTTGTAGGCCAACTCCATCAGCATGTAGGCGCGTCGGGTGTCGGCGTAAGCCGCCGAAAGGTCGTGAATGACCTGTCGCTCTTGATCTTCGAGAACGACCCGCTCACGAGCCAACCGGAGCTGGCCATTGCGCACCGCGGCATAGCCGCGGCGAAATCCGATAGGCATCGTGTACTCGAACCCGAGTTCCCATTCCTGGAACTGCCCACTCGTCAGATTGGCCAGAGCATTGGCGTAAGGATCTTGAGGATCGCGGGGGCCCATCCAGTCCTGGCCGAATCCTGCGCATGCGATAGCGACCGATGATGTCCAACTGCGGCAACAAGAAGTTTTTGTCGGCCACGAGTTCCGCCTCGGCGCGTTCCACCTGGGCCCGTTGACGCCGTAGTTCGGGCCGCCGCATCAAGGCCTCGGCCGACAATTCGCTCCAGTCATAGACCATCTTGACCTTGGACGGCTCGTCGGTCGGCCGAATGAGTTTGCCGTCGTTGATGGGGACCGACATCCACATCCGCAGGCGGCGCTCGGCCGCGTGCAGTCCACCGACGCCGCGGAACGTGCCGCCGTTGCTGCCGTTGTTGGTTCGCGTGCGGTCCACGATCCGGCCGCCCAGGGCGTCGACCACGTCTTCCTGGAAGCGATAGTACTGTTCGAGCGCCTGCACTTCCTGCAGCTTGCTGTAGCCGCGCCCTTCTTGCACGTTGGCATGGATGAATCGCCAGGTACTTAGGCTTGCGTCTCGAGCCGCCGTCTTGGAATCCAAATCGCGGTAGGCGTAGTATAGATCCCAATACGCGTTTTCCAGGTTGCTCACCAGGTCGCGCAGGGCAATCTCGAACTCGGCGGTGCTGGCAGCATTGTTGATCCGCGCGATCACGACGCCGTTGATCTGACCGGGCGATCCGTTGGGACCGGCAATGCGGTTGAAGTCGACGCCGGCGCCTTGCAGCAACGGCTGGCGAACATAGGCCTCGTAATTCGTATTCCAGGCGCTGGGAAAGTGATTTGCCGGCGCGTTGTTGGCGTCGTAATCGACATGGTGCCGCAACGCGAACGTAGCTCCGGTGGCGGTGCGCTTGGTGATATCCGTGTCGAAGTTGTCCAGATCTTGCTGAAACAGGAACGCGCCACCGCCGAGGAACAGGTTGTTATACGCGCGGTCGTTGTGCTGGGCGATCAAGCGGGTGGTCACCTGGGCATCGAACGCCGCCAGCGCGCCATCGATGCCAAACCGCGGATCCGTGGCCTGAATCGCGGGGTCATGAACGGTTTGTGCCAGTGCCGGGGTTCGCAGCACGCTGCCCCCCAGGTCGCGCAGCACCTTCGAGTTCTCCAGGCCCAGTCGAATCACTTCCTCGAGCGACAGTTCCCACGACGGTGGCGGAGGCGAATCGGGATCGATCAGAAGAGGGGCCTCGGTCGATAGCGGCGCGCGGCACTCGGCCGTTGGACATTCGCTCGGCAGGGGCGCGGCGGCGAGCGTGCGGCAGTGCTCGATCTCATCGTCCATCACGCAAGGAGGACGCAATACGAAGCAGCCGGACATCAAGACCGGCGCCGCGAGAAGCAGCCGCATTAGTGGCTTCGTGATGCGCATCATTTAAGCTGGAGAGTTGTCCGCGAATCGAAATTGCCGCCGCTGTCGATCCGCTCGATTATCCACCGGTCCTGTCGTTCCCCACAAAACAGGCAACTTAGGAAAGCAGCCCTGCGATACCGGCGTCGGCCACGCTATCACTGCAACCTGAGCGCATTCCGAGACGGTGCCCCTTCGATCGGCAGTCTCCTAGTCGGTGCAATACGAAATCTCCTCCTAACCGTTAAATTCTTCCAAACTGACGGTCGGCCCGCCGGCGGCGTTCCCCAATTCATCGGTTTTCCGCAAATTCTCGACTATACTCGAACCTTATGAGCTTTCACCCTTCTTCCATCCCATCCGAGCATGCGCCGCCCGACTGGCGAGAGGTCGAAGAACTGCTTGAGGAGATCGCGCAGGCTGCCCGCTCGACTCAATCCGAGCCCGATTTTTATCGAATGGTGGTGGAACGGATCGTTCCGACGGTGAGAGTCCGCGGCGCACGTCTGTGGACGGCCCGGCGTCCGTCTGAACTGCGGCTGGAGTGCGAGCTGAATCTCGCAGAGAGCGCCGCGGCCGACCCGAGCAGCGGCAGTGCCGCACTGGTCGAGGAAGTCCTCGCGAGCGGAGAGCCGCGCGTTGTTCCGCCGAACAGCATCAGCGCGAGCGGTAAGTCCCGCTGCGTTTCAGACGATTGCACTCGCATACTTCAGCCATTCCCGTCGGGCCTGCGCACGCCGGGCGTGATCGAGCTCGTTTGCCGAGGCAACGTGCCGGCCGCCGAAGTTCATGGATACCTGCGAATCCTCGCCACGCTGGGCGAGCTGATCGGCGATTTTGACCGTAGCCGCGAATTGTCGGAATTGCGCGGCAACGAGCGTGCGTGGCAGCAAGGCGAGCTGTTTGCCTTGCGCGTGCACGCGAGTCTCGACGTCAACCGCACCGCGTACCTGATCGCCAACGAAGGCCGAAGATTGTTGGAGTGCGATCGTGTCAGCGTTGTCATGCGTCGGGGCGCTTCGTTTTGCGCGCTGGCGATCAGCGGCGTCGACGTGTTGGAGCGTCGCGCCCAGCTGGTGCGTCGTCTGGAGCGATTGGCGGCCAAGGCGGCGGCAAGCGGCGATTCGGTCTGGTACTGCGACGGCTTGGCCGATTTCCCAGCCGAGATCGAACAACCGCTGCAAGAGTATTTGGACGAGAGTCACTGCCGCGTGCTGGCCATCGTGCCGCTCGTCGAGCGCCACGATGAGGACGTTCATGCCAATGCCGAGCCATTCGGCGTGCTGTTCATCGAACGTTTTCAAACCTCGATTGCCGATTCGAGGCTCCGTTCGCGCACCACTGCGATGGCCGCTCATGCTTCGTTGGCGCTTGCAAACTCGCGGGCCCATTCGCAATTGCCGTTGTCGTCTCTGGGGTGGCGCTGGCCAGGGTACGGTGGCTCGCCGAAGCTCGACAATTGCCCCGCACACTCATGGCCCTCGCGGCCGCGACGTCGATCGTGGCGGCCCTGGCTTTCATCCCCGCTGATTTTAACGTCGAAGCGCGAGGCGAGCTCCAACCGCAGCGCCGTCGCGACGTGTTTGCCTCGGACGACGGCGTTGTCAGCCAGCTGCTCGTGGATCACGGGCATGCGACTCACAAAGGCGAGGCGCTCGTCGTCTTGCGCAAACCGGAGCTGGACCTGGAATACAGTCGGGTTGTCGGCGAAATGCAGACCGCGGAGAAGCGACTTGCGGCCGTGCAAGCCGAACGGTTGACAAACGTGCCGGCCGCGCCTGACACACGCCGCAACTCGCACCAGTTAACCGCGGATGAGGAGGAATTGAAGAAACTTCTGGAGGGATTGCGCGACCAGCGTGCGCTGCTCGAACGCCAGCGCAACGAATTGACGATCCGCAGTCCGCTCGACGGCCAGGCGCTGACATGGAACCTTAAGGAATTGTTGGAAGCTCGCCCCGTGCAACGCGGCCAGACACTGCTTACCGTGGCCGATCTGGACGGACCGTGGGAGCTGGAGCTGCACCTGCCCGACTATCGCGCCGGACACGTCCTGGCCGCCCGGGCCGAAGCAGGCGACGAGCTGGGAGTGACGTTTGCGTTGGCTTCCGAGCCGGGCACGGAATATCGCGGAATCATTACGAACGTGGGCCTGTCCACGGAGCTCGATGACAAATCGGCGCCAACGGTGCTCCTAACCGTCCAATTCGATCGCGACAAAGTGGCGGGCTTGCGTCCCGGCGCGACGGCGATCGCCCAGGTTCATTGCGGGCGCCGGTCAATCGGCTACGTCTGGCTGCACGACTTATTCGAAGCCGTTCAATCTCATTGGTGGTGGTGAATTAACCATGATTCGCTCAATTGCCTGGTTCGTGGTCGCCTCGGCCGTGCTGGTTTCCGCGGTCCGGGCCGAAGACATTCAGGTTCCGTCGGTGCTGATTAAGCTGCACGAACAAGTCGACGTTCCGGCGCGTGGCCGGCGCCTTGACCGCCGTCGTGGCGCGCGAGGGTGAGATCGTCGAAGCCGGAGTGCCGTTGGCCCAAATCGAGGACGGCGATGCGAAAATCGAAAAGCGCCGCGCCGACCTGGAGTTGGTCGCCGCTCGCCGGGCAGCCGACAGCGATGTCCAGGTGCGATATGCCAAAAAATCGCTCGAAGTGGCTCAAACCGAGCTGCGGCGGGCCGTTGATTCGGAAAAGCGGCTCGCCCAAAGCGTTTCGAAATCGGAGCTGGACCAGCTCCGTTTGCTGGTGCAGCGAGGCGAACTGGAAGTGGAAGAGGCCCAGCTCGAATGGGAACTGGCGCAAACGACCCGCGAATCGAAGGAGAACGACGTGCGGCTGGCTGACTATGCCATCCTGCAGCGCAGCATCACCGCGCCCTTGGCCGGCTTCGTGGTCGAAGTTTACCGACACCGAGGCGAGTGGGTTCAGCCCGGCCAGCCCATCTTGCGGATGGTGCGCCTCGATCGGCTCCGGGCCGAAGGTCTGGTCAGCGCCCGCTCGGTGCAGGGCGACGTCAACGGCCGGCCGGTCAAGCTCACCGTCCAGCTCAACGATCAAGCCACGGCGACCTATGCCGGCAAGCTGGCATTCGTCAGCCCGGAAATCGATCCGGTGAACGGCCAGGCGCGAATCTGGGCGGAAATCGAAAACACGGACTTGAAGCTCCGGCCCGGGCTGCACGGATCGCTGGTTATCGAGGAAGCCAAGATCGGGAACCAAGATCGGTGACGGTATGACGCTGGTCGATAGTCTTCCGGCAAGCAGCCGCCCGATTGGTTTGCGCCGCCGCCCGGATCTCGTCGTGTGCGCACAGCGTCACGGCCGGGAGCGATATTGGGCCGTCAAGGATCCGATCACGCTGCAATATTTCCATTTACGTGAAGAAGAGTACGCGATCCTTTCGATGCTCGACGGACGAACGAGCCTGGCCGATATCCAGCGCCAATTCGCGAGGCAATTCGCCCCGCGCGTGCTGGGCGAACATTCGTTGCACGCGTTTCTAGCCACGCTGCATCGCCAGCGACTGGTGTTGGCCGAAGGCACGGGCCAGGCCGAACAACTGCTGGCCAGTCGGGCGACTCGGACGCGGCGACGGCGATATCAGGCACTATTGGGTCCGTTGGCGATTCGCTTTCGCGGCATTCACCCGCAGCGCATTCTCGACTGGCTCGAACCCCGCTTCGGCTGGCTTTTTTCGTCCTGGTGCGTGGCCGTCTGGCTGATACTGGCGTGCGCCGCGATGTTGCTCGTCACGGTTCAATTCGACGTGCTTCGCGCGAGCGCCAGAGTTCAAGGCGGTTTTGGCCGCGTCGCGCCTTCCCTGGCTGATTTTGACAATCGCCGTAACAAAGATTTTTCACGAGCTGGGCCACGCGCTGGCCTGCCGGCGATTTGGCGGCGACTGTCACGAGATCGGGGTCCTGCTGTTGGTCTTCGTGCCGTGCCTTTATTGCAACGTATCGGATTCCTGGATGCTTAAGAACAAGTGGCAGCGGATCGCGGTCGCGGCGGCGGGAATATACGTCGAGCTGATTCTCGCGACAATCGCCACGTTCTTGTGGTGGTGGACCGCGCCGGGCCTGTTGAACGCGCTTTGCCTGAATGTCATGCTCGTCTGTTCGGTCGGCACGGTGCTGTTCAACGGCAATCCGCTATTGCGATATGATGGATACTACATCGTCTCCGACCTGTTCGAGGTGCCGAACCTGAGCGCCGAATCGACGGCGGCGGTCCGCCGCACCCTGGCGAGGTGGTGCCTGGGGATCGCGCTGCCCGACGAACGAATCGCCCCGCCGCGCCGCCAGCGCTGGCTTTGGCTGTACGCGGTCGCGTCGACAGCCTATCGCCTACTGCTCGTGATTGCCATCTTCTGGGGTTTGCGCGAGTTTGCGCGTCCCTATCATCTGGAGCCGCTGGTGGCGCTGGCAGCTTGCCTAACTTTTGCGGCCATGCTGTGGCCGGTGGCAGCGGGGGTTGTCGATTTATCGCGCAATCTCGCGCGCGGGCAGCGAGTCGTGCGCGCTCGTGCGATGCTCTCGGGCGGCTTGTTGCTCGCCGTTTTGCTGGCCGTCGCTTTCATCAAGGTGCCGATGCGCGTCTCGGCGCCATTGGTGCTCGCCTATCGGGATGCCGAGCGGGTCTACGTGACGGTCCCGGGCCGGCTCGTGGAAGGGGCCCGCATCGGCCAGACGGTTCAACCCGGCGATCTCCTGGCGCGGCTGGAAAATGCCGAGGTGCTTCTCGAAGTGGCTCGACTGACATCCGAGCGTGATCGACAACAGCTGTATCTCGACAACCTCAAGGCTCGGCAATTGCAGGGCGTCGCCGACGGCAATCAACTTCCCGCGGCCATAGCCGCCCTGGCGGACGTCACCGAGCGGCTCAAGCAACTCGAGCGCGACGCCGCGCGCCTGGCGATCGTATCGCCGATGGCAGGCACGGTGTTGCCGCCCCCCAATCGTCCGCGCCAACTTTCCAAGAGCGAAGCGCTCGACACCTGGTCGGACGTGCCCTTGAATCCACGCAACCTGGGCGCGTATCTCGAGCGTGGAACGCTCCTCTGCCTGGTCGGCGATGCCGCGCGTTTCGAGGCCGTGGTACACGTGGAACAGACCGACATTGAACTGGTGGCCATCGGTCAGCCGGTGCGCGTCGTGCTCGATCATCACCCCGCCGAGGTATTGCAGGGCCGCGTCGTCGAGATTGGAAAAGTGGATTTGAAGGTCATGCCGCGGGAACTGGCGGCGGCACGCGATCTGCCGGCGCTTACCGACCCTCATGGAGCCGCGCATCCGCTGAATACCTGGTACCAGGTGCGGGTGCAATTTGACGGCGACCCGCCAAATCTGCTCGCGCGCGTCCATGGCCAGGCGAAGATCACCGTGGCGTCGCAATCGATCGCGGCGCAATGCGATCGCTTCGTGCGCCAGGCGTTCAGCCGCTGATCGCGGCGCTAGGGCAATGCCAGCACGATGCCCGCCAGAAGCGCGGCTTCGATCGCGGCCGCGTCCAGGTGAATTCGGTTGTCGACGTAGCCCGGCGGCGGAACGTCGCCGCAACGGCTGAAGCCGTTGGAGCACAGGCACGACCTCGGAGGACGAACGACCATCTTATACGGAAGCAATCCCACGCCGAAGAAGAAATGAACGGCTGAAATCCCGGGCTGGATGCAACCAACCGTGTTGCCATATCGCTCGAGCGCGACCTCCTCAAGGTAGAGCGGTCGATAGCACAGCGTCCACGGCGTCCAGGAAACGACGGTTTCCAGGCGTCCCGCGCGGGCCAGTTCCTCATCGGACTGGGCACTGGCGGCGAAAGCCGCAGCGGCCAGATCGGTGGGTAGCTCACCTTGCGGCGGACGAATGTCGAGGGAAACTTGCGCGACGCTCCGCGTCAACGCGTCGGGATCGCTGATATCGTCGGCCTTGGTTACCGAGTCCAATGCCGGCTGCGGCGAGGCGACTTCCTCGGCGAATTCAGCGAGGTGCACGGCGGCTTGTTTCCGCGTGGCCTGTGTCGGAACGTTCGGCTCCGACGAGCTTTCGGACAAGGAACCCGGTTCTTGCTCCTCAATCGGCTGGCCGGTGTCGGTCTGGTCGGAGTCTGGTTCGAGTTGTTCGAGCGTGGGCTCCGCGGCGTCGCCTTCGGGCGCACTGGAATCGACGAGCAAGGCATCCGAGTGACGCGCCGACCTGGCGGTCGAATCGTTCCGCCACATTTGCTTGGGGACCAGGCGTTTGGAACGGATCATCCCGGCGCGCAGCCAGATGCCGCCCAACAAGCACTCACAGCCAATAGCGCAACGAGCAGTCTCATGCGAGATTTTCCCCCCGATTCTCTCTTCGACGCTGCCTAATCGGAATCTTGATCCTTTTCCTCACGATCGCCCGTTCCCCCCCAAACACAACTTGGACCTTGTCATCCGCGAACTGGTAAACTGGGCAGCGCCCGGCGCCAACAAAGTAGCGGCCTGGTTTGACACCGTAACTACCGGCTAGAAATAATGGATTCGCGGTAGTTTGAACCCCAAACGAGGCGGTCGGGCAACGGAACCGCGCACAGGATCCTTTGTATGCGACGGCCTTGGCAAATCTCCGGGATTTGGCGCAAGCTCCAAAAAAGCTGGCGCATTCCAAGCTTTCCTCACGCACCGCAAGATCTTGCGCCGCAATTGTTTTTGCGGCCTCTCGAGCAGCGCCGCGTGCTGAGCGTTGGGCCGATGGTGGTCTCCGGCATGGCGAGCGCAGTTGCCCTGGGCCGCGAGCCGGTTGCTCCTGCAATCAGCGAGCCCGCACCCGCCGTGCAGGGAAATGGAAATACTGCCGGACTCGCGCAGATTGCGGCGGCCCGGCAGGGCCCCGCCCAGGTGTCGACCGCGCCAAGCGCCACGCCCAATACCGTACCGGCGATCGGAAACGCCATTGCGACGCCGCAAGCGCAAGAAAACGCGGCCGCCGTTACTTTGCTTTCGCTCGTTGTCGCGCCTAATCAAACGGTCGACGAGGGAGCGCAACTTTCAATTGTCGACGTCGGGCAGTTCAGCGCGTTCGGCCCGAACAGCTCGACGGACACCTTCACGTACACGATCAACTGGGGCGACGGAAAACCGGCCGATTCGGGAATGGCCACGATCGATGTGCCGGGAACGGACCAATCGTCCACCAAAGGATCATTCGACGGACAAAAGATCTACGCGGACAACGGACTGTATACGGTCACGGTTTCCATCAGCGACGAGCACGGAAACTCGGCAAGCGGCAGCTTTAAGGTGGTCGTCGACAACGTGGCGCCGTCGCTCACGGTCGCGCCCGACCAGACGGTTAACGAAGGCACGCAACTGTCGATCACCAATATCGGTCAATTTACCGACCCGGGGTTTAACAACCCCTTGAATGTTGGGGGCGAGACCAGCGAGAAGTTCGCTTATGCGATCAATTGGGGCGATGGGACGCCGGTCGATTCCGGGCGCCTACGATCGACGTGCCTGGCTCGCCCGGGGTGCCGACTGCGGGATCATTCGATGTTCAACATACGTACGCCGACAATGGCGTCTATACCGTCACGGTGACCATCACTGACGATGATGGCGGATCCGCGAGCGCCACGCTAAAGGTCACGGTCGACAACGTGGCACCGTCACTCACCGTCGCGCCCAATCAGACGGTTAACGAAGGCGGCGCAACTGTCGATCACCAATATCGGCCAGTTTACGGACCCCGGCTTCGATAACCCCCTGAATGTCGGCGGCGAGACCAGCGAGAAGTTCGCCTATTCGATCGATTGGGGGGATGGGACGCCAGTCGATTCCGGGCGCCTACGATCGACGTGGCGGGCTCGGCGGGAATTCTCACTGCGGGGTCTTTCGATGGCCAACACACGTACGCCGACAATGGCGTGTATACCGTCACGATTACGATCATCGATGACGATGGTGGATCCGCGAGCGCCAGCTTGACGGTCACGGTCGACAACGTCGCACCCGCACTTGCGGTGGCGCCGAACCAGACCGTCAACGAAGGGGCGCAACTGTCGATCACCAATGTCGGCCAGTTCACCGATCCGGGGTTTGATAACCCATCGAACGTTCCCAGCCCGACCAGCGAAACGTTCAACTACACAATCAACTGGGGGGACGGCACGGCGACCGATTCTGGCGCCGCCACGGTGGACGTGGTCGGCGCTCCGGGCGTGCCGACGGCGGGGTCGTTCGATGGCCAACATACGTACGCCGACAATGGCGTGTATACCGTTACCGTGACGGTCACCGACGATGACGGCGGCGCGGACAGTAAAACGTTTGAAGTGACAGTCAGCAACGTCGCGCCGTCGCTCACCGTCGCACCTCACCAGACGGTTAACGAAGGCACGCAACTGTCGATCACCAACATCGGACAGTTCACGGACCCGGGATTCGACAACCCACTTAACATCCCCAGCCCGACCAGTGAAACGTTCAACTACACAATCAACTGGGGGGACGGTACGGCGACCGACTCTGGCGCGGCCACGGTCGACGTGCTCGGCGCACCTGGCGTACTCACGGCCGGGTCGTTCGACGGTCAACATACCTATGCCGACAACGGCGTGTATACGGTTACGGTGACCGTCACCGACGATGACGGCGGTTCTGCGAGCACTACACTGAAGGTCACGGTCGACAACGTGGCACCATCACTCACCGTCGCGCCGAACCAGACGGTTAATGAGGGCACGCAACTGTCGATTGCCAATATCGGCCAATTTACCGACCCTGGGTTTAACAACGCATTGAATATCGGCGGTGAGACCAACGAGAAGTTCGCCTATGCGATCAATTGGGGCGATGGCACGCCAGTCGATTCCGGATCGCCGACCATCGACGTACCAGGCTCACCGGGCGTGCTCACGGCCGGATCGTTCGATGGCCAACACACGTACGCCGACAATGGCGTGTATACCGTCACGGTTACCGTCACCGACGATGACGGCGGCGCGGCCAGTAAAACGTTTGAAGTAACGGTCGACAACGTCGCGCCGTCGCTCACCGTCGTGCCAAACCAGACGGTCAACGAAGGCACGCAACTGTCGATCGCCAACATCGGACAGTTCACCGATCCAGGATTCGACAACCCATCGAACATCCCCAGCCCGACCAGTGAAACGTTCAACTACACAATCAACTGGGGCGACGGTACGGCGACCGATTCTGGCGCCGCCACGGTGGACGTGGTCGTGGCGCCGGGCACGCTCACGGCCGGATCGTTCGACGGTCAACACACGTACGCCGACAATGGCTTGTATACCGTCACGGTTACCGTCACCGACGATGACGGCGGCGCGGCCAGTAAAACGTTTGAAGTGACAGTCAGCAATGTTGCCCCGTGGCTCACCGTCGCGCCTGACCAGACGGTTAACGAAGGCACGCAACTGTCGATCACCAACATCGGCCAGTTCACCGATCCAGGGTTTGATAATCCATCAAACGTTCCCAGCCCGACCAGCGAAACGTTCACCTACACAATCAACTGGGGCGATGGCACGCCACTCGATTCCGGCTCGCCAACCATCGACATGCCAGGCTCAGCGGGTGTACTCACGGCCGGGTCGTTCGACGGTCAACATACCTACGCCGACAATGGCGTGTATACGGTTACGGTGACCGTCACCGACGATGACGGCGGTTCTGCGAGCGCTACACTTAAAGTCACGGTCGATAACGTTGCACCATCACTCACCGTCGCGCCGAACCAGACGGTTCATGAGGGCACGCAACTGTCGATCACCAATATCGGCCAATTTACCGACCCAGGGTTTAACAACCCATTGAATATCGGCGGTGAGACCAGCGAGAAGTTCGCCTATGCGATCAATTGGGGCGATGGCACGCCAGTCGATTCCGGCTCGCCAACCATCGACGTGCCCGGCTCAGCGGGCGTGCTCACGGCCGGATCGTTCGATGGCCAACACACATATGCCGACAATGGCGTGTATACCGTCACGGTGACCGTCACCGACGACGACGGCGGTTCTGCGAGCGCCACACTGAAAGTCACGGTCGACAACGTCGCGCCGTCGCTCACCGTCGCGCCAAACCAAACGGTCAACGAAGGCACGCAACTGGCGATCACCAATATCGGCCAGTTCACCGACCCAGGATTCGACAACCCACTTAACATCCCCAGCCCGACCAGTGAAACGTTCAACTACACGATCAACTGGGGGGACGGAACAGCGACCGACTCGGGCGCCGCCACGGTTGACGTGCCAGGCGCCGTGGGAGTACTCACGGCCGGATCGTTCGATGGCCAACACACGTACGCCGACAATGGCGTGTACACCGTCACGGTTACCGTCACCGACGATGACGGCGGCGCGGCCACCAAAACGTTTGAAGTAACGGTCGACAACGTCGCGCCGTCGCTCACCGTCGCGCCGAACCAGACGGTCAACGAAGGCACGCAACTGTCGATCACCAATATCGGCCAATTTACCGACCCCGGGTTTAACAACCCATTGAATATCGGCGGTGAGACCAGCGAGAAGTTCGCCTATGCGATCAATTGGGGCGATGGCACGCCAGTCGATTCCGGCTCGCCAACCATCGACGTGCCCGGCTCAGCGGGCGTGCTGACGGCCGGATCGTTCGATGGCCAACACACATATGCCGACAATGGCGTGTATACCGTCACGGTGACGGTCATCGACGATGACGGCGGCGCGGCCAGTAAAACGTTTGAAGTGACAGTCAACAACGTCGCGCCGTCACTCACCGTCGCGCCGAACCAGACGGTCAACGAAGGCACGCAACTGTCGATCACCAATATCGGCCAGTTCACCGATCCAGGATTCGACAACCCATCCAACATTCCCATCCCAACCAGTGAAACGTTCAACTACACAATCAACTGGGGCGACGGCACGGCGACCGATTCTGGCGCCGCCACGGTTGACGTGCCAGGCGCCGTGGGAGTACTCACTGCGGGATCGTTCGATGGCCAACACACCTACGCCGACAATGGCGTGTACACCGTCACCGTTATTGTTACTGATGATGACGGCGGCGCGGCCACCAAGACGTTTGAAGTAACGGTCGACAACGTTGCGCCGTCACTCACCGTCGCGCCGAACCAGACGGTCAACGAAGGCACGCAACTGTCGATCACCAATATCGGCCAGTTCACCGATCCAGGATTCGACAACCCATCGAACGTCCCCCGCCCAACCAGTGAAACGTTCAACTACACAATCAACTGGGGGGACGGCACGGCGACCGACTCGGGCGCCGCCACGGTTGACGTGCCAGGCGCCGTGGGAGTACTCACTGCGGGATCGTTCGACGGTCAACACACGTACGCCGACAATGGCGTTTACA
This sequence comes from uncultured Planctomycetaceae bacterium, assembly GCA_963791755.1. Lineage (GTDB taxonomy): Bacteria > Planctomycetota > Planctomycetia > Pirellulales > PALSA-1355 > PALSA-1355. Next base: position 974,587 of record CAWBTK010000007.1, on the reverse strand, counting down.
CCGTCACGGTGACCGTCACCGACGATGACGGCGGCGCGGCCAGCAAGACGTTTGACGTAACGGTCGGCAATGTAGCTCCTTCGCTCACCGTCGTCGGCGACCAGAAGGTGGCCGAAGAAGCGCCGTTGCTGGTTGCCAATATTGGTCAGTTCACCGATCCAGGATTCGACAATCTGCTGAACGTCGGCGGCGAAACGACCGAACGGTTTTCGTTCACGGTCGATTGGGGCGACGGCACTCCCATCGACAGTGGCCCCGGCACCATCGACGCTCCCGGGTCGCCCGGCGTGCTCACGGCCGGATCATTCGATGCCCAGCACGTCTACCCGCACGGCGGGGTTTACACCGTCACGGTCACTCTCAGCGACGACGACGGCGGCGTTGCGAGCGGGACATTCCTGGTTTATGTCGGCCCCACGTTGACAGTTGCACCCAGCCAGTTGGTCAATGAGGGATCGCTATTGACCATCGGCAGCCTCGGTCAGTTCTCCGACCCAACGCCGGCCCAATTGAGCCCCGGCGGACCGAATAACGACCCCTACACCTACACAATCAACTGGGGCGATGGCCGCCCAGTCGACAACGGGTTGCCGGCGATCGACGCCAGTCCCGTCGATGGCGCCGCGACTAGCGGATCGTTCGGCGGTTCACATACCTATGCCGACAATGGCATTTACACCGTTACCGTGCGAGTGATCGCCGGCGACGGCCGCGCCGACACGAGCACGTTTTCAGTGACGGTGAACAACGTGGCGCCAACGTTGACCGTAGTCGGCGATCAGACCATCGGGCAGACGCGGCCGTTGGCGATCACTGACATCGGCAAGTTCACGGATCCCGGGTTCGATAACCTTCTGAACGTGGGCGGCCAAACGACCGAACGCTTCACGCACACGATCAATTGGGGCGACGGCACGACGCCCAGCACCGGACCGGGCACGATAACCGGCCCCGGCAGCGTGGGCGTCTTGACATCCGGTTCGTTCAATGGGCTGCATACGTTTGCCAGCGCCGGAACCTTCACGGTCACCGTCACCTTGCGCGACGATGACGGAGGCGTGGCAACGCAACAATTCACGGTGGTAGTTGCCCCGATCGTGCCCAAGAACATCACGTTTGTCACCAACCGCACGGACGGAACGTTCGAGACTTCGCGAGTCGTCCTCATCGAGGCGGCCGCGCGGCCCGTGACGCCGCTGGCGACCACGAGAACGGAGTTCGTCAACTTCCGCGTGGGATCGGTGGCGGGCGCCGAATCGCGACTGGTGCTGAGAATCGTGCTTCCCTCGGGCGAGGAAGACAAGTTGAACGACGAGCCGCTGGCCAACGAGACGTTGGACAACTTGCGAAAACTCTTCAAGCGACTGCCCGACGGTCATTATCGCATCTACCAGATTCAGCCCGATGGGGCCGAGCGGCTGGTGGTTGATGTGATCGTGCGCGAGGGCCGCAGTATCGACGCGGCCGATGAAGCGGCCGATAGCGTCCAGATTCCGCCGCCGGCGGACGAATCGAAATCGGCGGACTCGCTGCCGCCGAAGATCGAGGCCGACTCAGCCGATCCGACGAACGAGACGCAGCCCGCGGAAATCATTGAGCGGCCCTGGTATGAAGCGGCGGTCGCTTGGAGCGGCTCCGCCGTATTGGCGGCGCGATCCGCGCCCGAAAATCCAACGGCGAGGCGCGTGAACACGCCGACCGTTCTCTAACGAAAATTCCTCGCCTGCTCCGTCGACCGCGGTAATCGTATGTTCATTTGTCCCGCATGCCGAGAGTCCCTGGCAGACAACGTGTCGGCGTCGGGCATTTGTCCGCGGTGCAGCCAGGCCTTGTTTCCTCCCGGCGAAGAGAACACGGCGGCCACGCTCGAGATCGTGCCACCCAGCCCGCCTGCGGCCAATCCGGACACGGAGGCCACACTCGAGTTCCTGCCTGGCGCTTCGCCACCGGCCGGGCCGCACGATAACACGGTGGGCGGAGGCCACGCCGCGGTCACGCAGGATCTGACGCTCCCGAAGCGAAATCCGCCGGTGCGGATCGCGACGCGCAAGCTGTCGATGAACGACGTGGCGATGGTTACCAGTAACTGGGAAAGTGCCATAACTCCCGAGTCGGGAATCCACGCGACGCTCAAGGCCGATTCGCAAGCCTCGGGCGTCAAACGATCTTCGCTGGTTGTCAATCCGCGCGGCGTGCGCAATCCTCACGATCCGAGTCCCAAGCGAACCGACTCCGGCGCCGGCGCCGACTACGAACTGCTGGAAGTGATCGGAACCGGCGGGATGGGCGTGGTGTATTCCGCGCGGCAAGCGTCGGTCGATCGGCTCGTGGCGGTCAAGATGATCCGCAAGAACGTGGCCGGCGACGCCGGCCGTCGCGAAAAGTTCCTATCCGAGGCCGTCGTCACCGGCGACCTCGATCACCCGAACATCGTCCCCGTTTACGAATTGGGAACCAACGAGGACGACGCGCTTTTTTATTCGATGAAGCGAGTGCAGGGAACGCCGTGGTCGAAGGTGATCGAGCAGAAACCGTTGGCCGAAAACCTGGAAGTTCTGATGAAGGTCGCCGACGCCGTGGCCTTTGCCCACTCCAACGGCGTCATTCACCGCGACTTAAAGCCAGAAAACGTCATGCTGGGGGATTTCGGCGAGGTGTTGGTGATGGACTGGGGCCTGGCGCTGGCCACGGCCGACTTTCGCCACGGCGAGTTTGTCACCGGTCCGGACAGCATGGGCGGAACGCCTGCCTATCTCGCGCCGGAAATGGCGCTTGGTCTGTTCGAGATGATCGGCAACCACAGCGACATATATCTGTTGGGCGCGATTTTGTTCGAGATCGTGGCCGGATTTCCGCCTCACAACGCCGCAAGCGCCAGGGAATGCGTGCTGGCCGCGGCGCGCAACGAAATACAACCAACCGAAGAGACGGGCGAACTGATCGACATTGCCTACCGGGCGATGGCCACCGACCCGGTCGATCGCTTTCCAAGCGTGCGCGATTTTCAAGCTGCGCTGCGCGAGTACCACTCCCATTGCGAGAGCATCGTGCTGGCGGAGCGGGCCGACGAGGAATTCGAGAAGGCTATCGCCACAAGCGACTATCAGAGCTTTGCCCAGGCGCTTTTCGGATTCAAATCGGCCCTGGCGCTTTGGGATGACAACGTTCGCGCGAAAGCCGCGATCTCTGAAGTACGGCTAAGCTACGCCCAGGCTGCAAAGGCCAAGGGCGACTTCGAACTGGGCCTTTCACTGTTGGACGTCGGCGACCCGCAGCACGCCCCGTTGTGCATGGCGCTCAGCGCCGCCTTGGCCGAGAGCCAGGCTCGGCAAAAATGGTTGTCGCGATTTAAACGCATCGCCGCCGCGCTGGTATTGACCGTGTTCGGCGTGATCACCGTGGCGCTGATCATTATCGCCGAGGCCAAAAACCAGGAAACAGCCGCCAAGGATCAGGCGATCCTGGACAAGATCGCTGCTGAAAAGGCCGAGCGCACCGCCGAAGAGGCCAAAGCCATCGCCGTTGCGGCCGAGGGCAAGGCCAAGCACGAAGAAGCCCTGGCCCACGCGGCGGAGGCCAAGGCCAAGAGCGCCGAGGAGGATGAGCGCAAGCAGAAATTGCTTGCCATCGCGGCCGAGGACAAAGCCAAGGCCGAGGAGAAGAAGGCCCTGCTGGCCAAGCAAGGCGAGGAATACGCGGCATATATCGCCCGCATCGGCATGACCGCCGCCAAAATCGAGGAAAACGCCTTCGACACGGCACAGAGCCTGCTCGACGCCTGCCTTCCGGAGGACAATGATACGGACCTGCGGAACTGGGAATGGGGCTATCTCAAACGCCTCTGCGGACACGGCCGAAATCTTCCGGCCCGCGGTACCGTCTACTCCGTTGCCTTCTCTCCCGATCAGCAATGGTTCGTCACGGCGGGTGAGGACGGAGAGGCCCACCTCTGGAACCGCGCGACACAGGAGCATCGCCTGGCGATTCGCCACGGCGCCACGATCTATGCCGTCGCGATTTCTCCAGACGGCCGCTCGCTGGCCACGGCCGGCGGCGACGGCGTGGTGCGAATCTGGAATGCTCAGGACGGTTCCCCTTTGCGCTCGCTGGCCGGCCACCAGGATCGTGCGGTGGGCGTGGCCTTTTCGCCGCGCGATGGCCGTTACCTGGTCTCCTGTTCGCGCGACAAGACGGTCCGAGTCTGGAATACGGCCACGGGACGCGAGGTCGGCGGCTCGCCGCTTCAGGGCCATTCCTGGTGGGTGTGGTCGGCCGCGTTTTCCGCTGACGGCACACGATTCGTGACCGCGGGCCAGGATGGCAAGGCCATCGTCTGGTCGTTCGACGCCCGCGGCGAGGAGCCGCTCATCAGGCAATCCAAGGTATTCCTGGGACACGAAGGGCCAGTGTTTGCCGCCGCGTTTTCGCCTGACGGCCGCCAGGTGGCCTCGGCCGGCAACGACAAGCGCGTGCTGCTGTGGCAACCCGACAAGATTAAGGACATCGACCTTAAAGACCTCGTGGCCGCTGGGCCGGTGACGGCGCAAGATAGTCGCTCTTTCGAGGGCCATTCGGCGCCGGTTCGCACGGTCGGCTTTTCCGCCGACGGTGAATACCTGTTGAGCGGGGGCGACGACAACACGGCGCGGATTTGGGAAACGACCACCGGCAAAACGCGCAGCGTGCTGCAAGGCCATAGCCGGCCGCTCGAGTCGTGCGCGTTTTCGGCCGACGGGCGACAGGTACTGTCCGGCGGCCAGGAAGGTCAGATCAAGATTTGGAGCCTGTTCGACTATAAAGAGCTCCGCGCTCCGCAAGCGCGCGTGCTCGAAGGTCACGACGACGCCATCCTGGCGGCCGCCTTTGCTCGCGACGGTCGACAGATCGTCACCGCGAGCCGCGATCACACGGCTCGCCTGTTCGACTCGGCCAGCGGTAAATGCCTGCGGGTGTTGAAAGAGGGGCACGACTTTCTCGTCTCCCGGGCTATCTACTTTGCCAACGGCAAATTACTTCTGACCGCGGCCGGCGACAACAGCGTGCGCATTTGGGATGCCCGAAGCGGCGCCCAACTGAGCTCGATCGAGGGAACGGGCCGCAACGCCACGGCCGCCGTTTCGCGCGATTCGAAGTGGATTCTCACCGGCACGCCTGAGCAAAACGACGCCGAATCGCACGCGCGCATTGCCTTGTGGAAGCTCGACGCCGATGGCAAATCTCCCCGGGCGCATCAGCTTGCCAATCCGGCCTTTGGCAGCGGGCATCGCTCGATCGTCACCGCCGTCGCAATTTCTCCCGACGGCCGCTGGCTGTTTTCAGGTGACGAAGCCGGCGCGGGCCGCCTGTGGAACGCATCGACCGGCGAGCTGGCCTTCGCGCTCAAGGGCCACACCAGCCGCATCACGCAGGCCTTCTTCTTGCTCGACGGGCGGCAATTGCTCACCTCCAGCACCGACGGCACTGTGGCTCGGTGGGACGTAACCACCGGCAAGGAACTTCCCCTGGGTTTCAGGCAAGGCAATGCGGCCAATCGCGACGTCGGGCAGCCTCCTATCACCGCCATGGACTTGTCTCCCGATGGCCGGCGTCTACTAACCTTGGCCGAAGCGAGGGACGCGGCGCGCGCGAGCGTGATTTGTTTGTGGGACGTCGCTCGCGGCACGCTGGATGCCGAGCTGTACCGCGGACCCGAAAACGTCATCTCCGTGGCGTTTGCCGACGACCAGGCGGCTTTGTCGGTCAGCTTTCAGCCTCAAGCTGACGAGCGAGCGGCCGGCGGCAGCCTGGTGCGGCGCTGGAATCTGGAAACGCGGCAAGAAGTCACCGGGCCGGGCGGCAAACCTTATTTGGAGTTTACCGACGCGCAGGGATTGGTCTGGTCCGCCATCGAAGCCCCGGCTGGCGGCGGCGTGTTGACGGTCGGCGGCAACGGAGCCGTGCTTTGGGACCCGCTGCACCGCGAGATGCCGGAGCTGACGTTCAAGCCCCATAGCGGCGTCACCGCGGCGGGCATTTCTCCCAACGGGAAAATGATCGTCACCGGCAGCTCGGACCAACGAGCGAAGATTTGGAACGCCGCCACCGGCAAGGTCGAGCTGCAATTCCCCGCGGCCCATTCCGGCCAAATCAATAGCGCCGAGTTCTCGCCGGTCAGCAACCAACTGTTGGTGACGGCGAGCAACGACGGCACGGCACGCATTTGGGAACTGCCTTCGCGCCGGGTGCTGCACGTGCTTTCGCATCGCGCCCGGACGGGGCCGGAGGCCCGATTCATCAGGCGGTTTTCTCGCCCGATGGCCGGCGGATTGCCACGGCCTGCGAGGATGGCTTCGTGCGGTTTTGGGAGACCGCCACGGGCCGCACGATCGGCGACATCAAGCTCGACGGGCCCGCACTAGCCGTGGCCTACTCGGCCGACGGCCGGCGAATCATCGCCGGAAGCGCCAACGGCAAGGCGATGGTGTTCGACGCGGAAAGTTACCAACCATTGGTGCGTTACTTGGGACACACCGCCGCAATTCATAGCGTGGCACTTTCGCCGGACGGCCGCCGTGCCTTGACAGGCTCCAGCGACCGTTCCGCCAAGCTCTGGGACATGAATACCCCGGGATCGACGCCGGCGGCCCCCCAAGCAACAACCCACACGGCCAGCACGGAGGAAGTTTTGGATGGCAAGGAAATCCTCTCGCTCAAGCACCACGACCAGGCCGTCACGTCCGTGGCATTTTCGCCCGACGGCCGCTCGATTCTGACCGCTGGGCTCGATGGCACGGCCGTGCTGTGGATCGCCGATGATTGGCACGAGGCGCCCAAGGGCCGCTAAGCGGCGAGAGCCTGGCATTCCCAACACGGATGTCGGACGGGCCGTCGAAGTGCTAGAGTCTACTCGCACGACAGCCGCCGGCGGCGCACATCGCGGCGGCAGACCAGGAGAGTCCGATGGCGAAGGACGATCGATCGCAACCGAAGACGTGGAATCCGCAGTTTCTGGGGCGATTGCTCGGCGCCGCCCGGCACACGCGCGGCACGTTCTCGGGCGTGCAAAAATCGGATTTTTGGACGGCCTGGATCCTGGTGGCCTTTCAGACCGGGGCGCGGCCCGGCGAAATGTTCGACATTATGACCGAACAAATCGAGCCCGACGGGGGACTGAAGGGGCACGCGCTGTCGGAAGAGGCCAAGACCGCCGTGCGAAAACTGGTCGGAACGCGCAAGTTTTTATTCGGGCGGCTGGCTCCCAAACGAGAGCTATTGCGCGATTTTTCAGCCATGCAAAAAAAAGCCAAATCGCGGCAAACGTAGCGTTAAGGACGGTGAGATTGTCCCTCCAGCTACTCCGACCCACCCAGAGGTCGGCGGTCGCCAAATACTTACCCACAAGGCAAACCACACGCATGCCAATTACCGAGTTACCCGCGACGGAATTGGCAAGCCCGGCCAATTGCGACGCCTGCGGCGCCTGTTGCTTGCATGTTTCGGCGCCGCCGTTTAAGGCAGCCGAATATGCGAACCTGCCGGCTTGGGCGCGCGCGGAGGTCGGGCAGGCACGCGAGGCGCCTGGCGGTAACAGCGGACCATGCGTTTGGTTCGACCTGGCAGCCGGAACCTGCCGGAACCACGCCACGCGGCCACAGGCCTGCCGCGATTTCGCCGTGGGTGGAGAAGCTTGCCGTCTGCTGCGAACGCACTACGCTATCGCCTGACAGTCGTTGCTCGGGCCGGTTCGCAATCGGCCACGGTACAGGGTAAGCTATTCGAAATGGACGTCATCCCCATCGACTCCTTGTTCGACGAGACGCCGGGCCAGGGCATTCGGCCTGATCGTCGCGTGGCGATCGCCCGAGCCGACGTGATCATCGGCGTCGACGCCGCGACGCAAAACGAGTTCACGGTGTTCGGCACGCCTGCGCTGGAGGAGAGCGTTCGCCTGGGCAAGCAGGTCGCCATGCGGACGCTGCGCATCGGAATTAGCGAGTCAAAGGGGGAGTTGGAAAAGCTGGTCGCGCTGGTGCGAGCCATCAAGCGCGGCCAGGATTATTTGCCGGAATAGCCGCGCGGCCCGAGTGTTCCCATGGCCGCATCCGAGCGTCGCAACCCAACGTCTTCCGCCCCAGCCTGGCACATGCTGCCCGACTCCGAGGTAGCGCGGCTGTTGGAGGTGAGTCCGAAGGCGGGACTGTCCGCTTCGGAGGCGAAGCGCCGCCAACAGAAATTCGGAAAGAACGTCCTGGAACAGTCGCGGGGGCGGTCCGCCTGGTCAATCCTGGTGGCTCAGTTTGCCAGCCTGATGGTCGGCCTGCTACTGACGGCCACGGGCGTGGCGTTCGTGATGGGCGAACACTTGGAGGCGGCGGCCATTCTGGTGGTCGTGGTTTTGAACGCCCTGATCGGTTTTCTGACCGAGTGGAAGGCCGAGCGCACGCTGGCGGCCCTGGAGAAGCAAACGGTACCCACGGCCGCAGTGCTGCGCGACGGCGTTTCCCGGGAAATCGCCGCGACCGAACTCGTGCCTGGCGATGTGGTGATGATCACCGCCGGCGACCGAATCGCGGCCGATGGGCGGCTGGTCGAAGGGGTTCGCCTGCAAGTCGAAGAAGCCGCGCTGACGGGCGAGTCGGTCGCCTCGGAGAAAGACTGCCAACCGACCGGCGACATCGATACTCCCCTGGGAGATCGCCGCGGCATGGTCTACCTCGGCACCGCCGTGACCAACGGCCGCGGACGATTCCTGGTCACCGAGACCGGCGCGCGCACCGAGATGGGGCGGATCGGCAAGCTGATCGACGAGGCCGGAACACGCGAGAGCCCGCTCGACCGCAAGCTGAGCCAGCTCGGCCGGGCGCTGGTGGTCATCGTGTTGGTGTTGTGCGCCGTGATCGTGTTTGCCGGCTGGCTGCGCGGAAACTCGTTTCTGAAGATGCTCGAGGTGGGAATCTCGCTGGCCATTGCCGCGGTGCCCGAGGGACTTCCCGCCGTGGCGACGATGACGCTCGCGTTGGGAATGCAGCGGATGGCCAGGAAGCAAGCGATCGTGCGCCGCCTGTCCGCCGTCGAGACCCTGGGTTCGACCACGATCATCTGCACCGACAAGACCGGCACGCTGACGCGGAACGAAATGACGGTTTGCGTCTACCAGACGCTGCGGCAGCGGATCGACGTGGGCGGGGCCGGCTACGAGGCCCTAGGAGAATTTTCGACCGACGGTCGGAAGATCGACCCGCTACGGGATTCCGTGCTGCGACGGGCCCTGGAAGTCGGCGCTTTGTGCAACGACGCGAAGCTTTCGCCTGGCCCGCCGGCGACAATCCTCGGCGACCCAACCGAAGGCGCCCTGGTCGTGGCGGCGGAGAAATCCGGCCTGCGCCACGGCGACCTGCGGACGCAATTCTCACGGGTCATGGAGGTGCCATTCAGTAGCGATACCCAGCGCATGATCACGGTGCATCACACCGCCGACGGCAAGACAATCGTCTGCGTCAAAGGCGCGCCGGGCGCCTTGCTGGAGAGCTGTCGAGGAAAATTGACCGCCGAGGGAATCAGCCCGCTGGCCGACGACGAGCACCGGCGTATTCGCGAACTCAACGACGAACTGGCGGGCCGCGCGCTGCGAGTCCTGGCGTTGGCCTATCGGGAAGTCTCGGAGCCGTTTGACGAAGCCCGGCACTCGCAGGATCTGACGTTCGTGGCGCTGGTCGGCATGCTCGACCCCCTGCGCGAGGAGGCAAAAAACGCGGTCGCCGTTTGCCGCCGGGCCGGCATTCGCGTGGTGATGATCACGGGCGATCAACCCGCCACGGCCCGTGAAATCGGACGCCAGTTGGGCCTCGGCGGCAAGCCGGGCCAGACGCCGTTGGAAGTCGTCCATGGCCGCGATCTGGCCAACCTCGACGAGTCGGGTTGGCGGCGAATCGTGGGGAACACGGCCGTGTTTGCCCGCGTTTCGCCGGAGCACAAGCTGCGAATCGTCGAAGCGCTGCAAACCCAGGGGGCAATCGTGGCGATGACGGGCGACGGCGTCAACGACGCGCCGGCGCTCAAGAAGGCCGATATCGGGATCGCGATGGGCATCAAGGGGACCGAGGTCGCCAAGGAAGCCTCGGCGATGATCATCACCGACGACAACTTCGCCACGATCGTCGGCGCCGTGGAGCAAGGACGCATTATCTATTCCAATATCATCCGCTTTATCCATTACTTGTTTTCCTGCAATTTTTCCGAGATCCTCACGATCTTCGTGCCGATCATCGTCGGCTGGCCGTTGCCGCTGGTGGCACTGCAGATTTTGTGGCTGAACATGGTGACCGACGTTTTTCCCGCGCTGGCGCTGGCCCTGGAGCCCTCGACTCCCGGGCTGATGAAGCGCAAGCCCCGCGATCCAAAGCAGCCGCTTTTGAACGCTTTGTTTTTGTGGATGATCGTCTGGCAGGCGGTGCTATTGGCCGCCTCGACGCTGGTGTCGTTTTACGTGGCCATGCAATGGCACGGCGTGGACGAGCACGGCATGACGCTATCGACGACCGTCGCCTTCATGACGCTGGCCCTGACGCAGGTGCTGCACGTATTCTCAGCCAGGTCGACGCGCCGTTCGGCGATTCTTTCGTCCTTCTTTTCCAACGCATGGCTATGGGCGGCCGTGATCGGCTGTACGCTTTTGCAATTGGCGGCGGTTTATTTTGTTCCGCTCAATCGCTTGTTGCACACCGCGCCGCTGGCCCAGCGAGATTGGCTGCTGATCGGCGCGTGTTCGATCGCGCCGGCGGTGGTCATCGAAGCCGTCAAATTCGTGCGGCACCTGGCCTATGGCGACGAATTCTGAGGAAAACACGCGATCAATCCGGCAACTATCACCCCAACGGCCCGTTGAGCCCGAGATTGCAACGCCGCATGGGCGTATAATTGGCTGATTCGCTCCTGCCGACCACCGGCTCCCCACTCAGCTCGCACAAAACGATGTCCGACGCCCCCATTTATCTCGATAATCATGCCACCACGCGGGTCGATCCGCGGGTTGTCGAGGCGATGCTGCCGTATTTCAGTGAAATCTACGGCAACGCGGCCAGCACCGGGCATAGCTTCGGCTGGGAGGCCAAGGAGGCGATCGACGCCGCCCGCGAGTCGATTGCCGCGTCCATCGGCGCGAATGCCCGCGAGATCGTATTCACCAGCGGCGCGACCGAGAGCAACAACCTGGCCATTCGGGGCGTCGCCGAGCGGCAGAACCGCCGCGGCAACCGACTGGTGACAGTGCAGACCGAACACCGCGCGGTGTTGGATCCGATCGAGCGCCTGGGCCGGCGCGGGTTCGACGTCGTGCAACTGGCGGTCGAGCAGGCCGGCAGCAGCAGGGCAGGGCTGTTGGATCTGGATATCTTGCGGGCCGCGGTGACGGACGACACGCTGCTGGTTTCGGTGATGCTGGCCAATAACGAGATCGGCGTCATCCAGCCGCTGGCCGAGATCGCGGCCATCTGCCACGAGCGCGGGGCACTGGTGCACTGCGACGCCACGCAAGCCGTGGGAAAGATGCCGGTCGATGTGGCTGCGCTGGGCGTCGACCTGATGAGCTTTTCGGCCCACAAGATCTACGGCCCCAAGGGCGTGGGGGCGCTGTATGTCCGCCGCAGTTCTCCGCAAGTGCGATTGGAGCCGCAGATCGCCGGCGGCGGCCATGAGGGCGGGCTGCGCAGCGGCACGCTCAACGTGCCTGGAATCGTGGGCTTCGCGAAGGCCTTGGCACTGTGCCTCGAAGAACTGCCGCGCGAACCAGCGCGGCTGGCGGCGCTGCGCAATCGGTTGTACGAAGGGCTGACTTCCGAGCTGGATGGAGTGACGTTGAACGGGCCGGAGCTGGGACAGGGGGTTGGGGGTTGGGGCTTGGGGGTTGGGGAAGACAAGAACAGCGGGAATGCGACCACCAACCCCGCTCCACCGTCCACATCTCCAGCCTCCAACCTCGAGCCTCCAGCCTCCGCCCCGACCCCCAACCCCCAGCCCCCAGCCCCCACTCCGCGCCTCCCTGGCAATCTGAACGTCAGCTTTGCCTACGTCGACGGCGAAGCGCTGCTGATGAACATGGGCCGCGTGGCGGTCAGCTCGGGCAGTGCCTGCACTTCGGCCAATCCCGAGCCGAGCCACGTGCTGCGGGCCCTGGGCTTGAGCGACGAGGCGACGCGGAGCAGCCTGCGATTTGGGTTGGGAAGGTTCAACTCGCCGGACGATATCGAGACAGCGATCACGGCCGTGACCCAGGTGGTCAGGCGGCTGCGGAAATTGAGCAGCATGGCCTGAGAACCAAGCTATTGTACGACCCGGGGACCGGCGAGCTCACATTTTCCTTGACTGGGTCAACGGGTTCGGTGATGATGTCGAGGGGGCAAAGCTAGACCGGCACGTCGCCTATCAGCGAACTGCCGGTCGCAGCGGAACGGAGACGCTAATGCGACTCACCGTAAAGCGGAATTTTAATTCCGCGCGCAGAGGCCCCCCGCGACAGGCCCTCAATTCTCTCGATGCGAACTCCGACGCATCAACCTCGCGACTCTCGACTTCCTTGGGAATGCGTGCGCGGCTCCGAATTCTGCTGCTTCTCGCCACGGTCTTATCCATTTTCTCCGCCGCAGCTCGGGCAGCGCAATTCACGGTTACGAACCTCGGTACGGTGGGCGGAACGTCGAGCGAGGCTACGGCTATCAACAACAGCGGGCAAATCGCTGGTTCGTCCGCATGGCATACGAGCAGCCCTTCGCAGAACGGATTTCGCTATACCGATGGCGTAATGCACCGCTTGTTCCCATTGCCAGGTAGTCCCATCAATTCGACGAGCCATGGCAATGCAATCAACAGCAGCGGTCAGGTCGCCGGCAATTCTGCGGCGGCACCGAGTGGTATTGGTCCACGTGCTGTGGTGTACACGGGTGGTAACGCCACCGATTTGGGTACGCTCGGCGGCACTATTAGTGATGCATTTGGCATCAATTCAAGCGGCATAGTGGTCGGTGAATCTGCGATTGCAGTCACTGGTCGAACGCACGCATTCATATACGACGGCGGAACAATGGTCGACATGTTTCCAGGAACCGGCGCAACCAGCAGTGCGGCTGCAATAAATGATTCGGGACAGATTACGGGGTACGTGCAACTTGGACCTCGTCAAGCGTTCCTATATGAGGCCGGCGTGACGACTTTCCTTGGCGCCCTGGGCGACGGGAATTATAGCGTGGGTAAAGCCATCAATTCTGCTGGGCAAGTTGTCGGCTATTCCACGATTGATATGACCGGCGAAACAGTCCACGGATTCCTGTACAGCGGCGGCGTGATGCAAGATCTGGGCACAGTCGGTAGCTATTTCTCGCAGGCAACCGCCATCAATAGCAGTGGCATGATCGTGGGGAACCTTTTGGACCCGATTGGACAAGGCCCGGTGCGAGGCTTCCTTTTCGATGGCGGCGTCATGACGGATATTAACGAGCTCACGATCACAAACGGTTGGACGATCGTACAACTTCAGGGCATCAACGACTCGGGCCTGATTGTCGGGACGGGCGTCTTTGATCCGGACGGACCGGGTGGGACCGCGCTATCACCCGCGCTGTGTTGTTGACCCCTGTTCCGGAGCCAGGCTCGCTGCTTTTGTCAGTCGCTGGGCTCCTGTCCTGGGCAGGTTTTGCCGCAATTCGGCGGCGTGTCCGGGGCGTGGCGAATCCAACACAAGCCACAAGCTGATTTGGGCCACGCGCAGCACCCTGCGATTTGGGTTGGGAAGGTTCAACTCGCCGGACGATATTGAGACAGCGATCACGGCCGTGACCCAGGTGGTCAGGCGGCTGCGGAAATTGAGCAGCATGGCCTGAGGGGCGAGAGGGCGCAAGTCGAGGCCGAGCCGGCACAAATGGGCGGCCGTCGAGGATGCTCCCGCTACGACCGCAACCGGTTTCCTCGTGGTTTGACTGCCGGAATTGGGTAGAATGCGGAGGAAAACCGGCAAGCCAGCTTTTCTTGCGGCGAAGGATCGTATAATTTAGATAGTCCGAGCTGCGAAAAAGAAAATCGCGGATCGGTCTCGCCAACAGCAATAACCCCCAGTTTGGAGTGCAAGCACACATGGCCGTTATATTGAGCGAAAGGGCCGCGAGCGAAGTCAAGAAAGTCCTCGAGGAGCAAAAGGCGACCGAAGGGACTTTGCTGCGGGTTCGCGTCGTGGGCGGCGGTTGCAGCGGATTCAGCTACGACCTGCGATTTGACGACAAATTCGACGAGAAGTTGGACTCGAAGTACGAGCATCACGGCGTGACCGTGGTGGTCGACAAGAAGAGCGCCTTGTACCTGGACGGCACGACCGTCGACTACTACGAGGGGCTGGAAAAGCGAGGCTTTACGTTCGAGAATCCCAACGCGGTGAAGACCTGCGGCTGCGGCAGCTCGTTCCAGGCGTAAAATAGCGGCTAGTGGTCAGTGGATAGTGGCTGGTTGTTGAGCCCGGGGCCGGCAGGCTTCGCAGGGCCGGCTCAAGTCAGCGGCCCTATCCGTCGATGTAAAAACGATTCGAAAAAAGCGCCGCGCTTGCGGCGCTTTTTGTTGGCGCCGAGGCGGTGAAACAGGGCGTTGTCGACGAGATTTTGGAGGCCGGTTTTGCGGACGAAAAGCAGTGATTTTCAAGGGGCCCTTGCGAAAGCCGCGGGGTTCGATAAAATCGCTTGCGTTCGATGGAACGGCAAATTTGGTTGGGTCACGGAAATGACTCGAACCCAAAGCCAGGCGGCGACGTAGAACTGCTTCCGTCCGGGTTTTGAAATCACTGATTTGCTTGCACTTGACGGGAGCGGCAGGATCAGTAAGATTGCCTGTTTCCGGTTTGGTCGCCCGCGAGAGCGGGGCGGACTTGGAACTGGGCCCTTCCTTGAAGCTGGGCCCTTCGCGTGGCCAGTGGCCGACTTCACCAGCGTTGGATTCAGCCTCTGTCCACCGACAGAACGTGAGCCGTTTTCCAGTGGAAAGCGGACCCGCGGACGATCTTTGACAATTTGGTTGTTGCAAGAGTGGCATCTTGTATTTGAACAATACCGGGTCGATCACCTGGGGCGGCCTCGCAAGCGACGGCACTGGGGATTGATCTAGAAATTTTGTTCTCCAAGGCTCTTAGCGTTGTTCTTGTTTTCGATTGCAGAGCCTGGCTCCACCATGGGCTGGGCGATGGAATCGGGACTGGAACACACTTAAGATCGAGCGTTACTCTTTTCAGACGTGCGCGATGCAAGCGTACGTGCTGAATAAGTAGGTGGAAGCCACAGAAAGTCTTGGCTTTTTGTCGGCGGCGGTTTCTCCTTCGGGAGGGGCCGCACATCGAGAAGAGGGTTGGATTTATGTGGACCAAGCTACTAAGGGCACATGGGGGATGTCTTGGCGTCAGGAGGCTTTGAAGGGCGTGGAAAACTGCGAAAAGCTCGGGGGAACTGTCAAACGAGTGTTGATCCCGAGATTCCCGAACTGGCCTGCACTGAATCCATAGGTGCAGGCGGCGAACGCGGTGAACTGAAACATCTAAGTAACCGCAGGAAAAGAAAGAAAAATCGATTTCCTCAGTAGCGGCGAGCGAACGGGAAATAGCCCAAACCGCGGAGGTTTTCCTCTGCGGGGTTGTAGGGCCTTTCACATGAGAGTTACAAAGCGAGCGACTAACCGAACTGTCTGGAAAGTCAGACCACAGCGGGTGACAGTCCCGTAGGTGAAAGTTGACTCGTCTCTCGAAGGGTACCTGAGTAGGTCGGGTCACGTGAAACCCCGACTGAATCCACGGGGACCATCCCGTAAGGCTAAATACTACCTGACGACCGATAGTGAACTCAGTAGGGCGACTGAAAGATGGGAAGAACCCCTGTTAGGGGAGGACACTGAACCTGAAACCATGTGCCTACAAGCGGTCGGAGCACTATGGCTCGTAAGAGCAACGTGTGACGGCGTGCCTTTTGCATAATGATCCGGCGAGTTAGCGTCAGCGGCCCGGTTAAGGTCTTACGGACCGAAGCCATAGGGAAACCGAGTCTGAATAGGGCGATTATTGGTCGCTGGTGCTAGACGCGAAACTGCACGAACTACCCATGAGCAGGTTGAATCGCGGGTTATACCGCGTGGAGGACCGAACCCACTTGGGTTGAAAACCGAGGGGATGACTTGTGGGGAGGAGTGAAAGTCTAATCAAGCGCAGAGATAGCTCGTTCTCTCCGAAATAGCTTTAGGGCTAGCCTTGAGCCACTACGTACCGGGGGTAGAGATACTGAATCGGCTTGAGGGTCTTCCCAGACTACTCTGCTGAACCAAACTCCGAATACCGGTACGACTATCTCAGGAGTCAGTCCGCGAGGGATAAGCTTCGCGGTCGAGAGGGAAACAACCCAGACCATCTGCTAAGGTCCCCAAGATGTACTTAGTCACTAAGGAAGTTGAGTTTCTGTGACAGCCAGGATGTTGGCTTAGAAGCAGCCACCATTTAAAAAGTGCGTAACAGCTTACTGGTCGAGAAATTCTGCGCCGATAATGAACGGGAGTAAGTACGTCACCGAAGCAGTGGATGATGGCCGACCTGCGGGTTGGCTATCGTGGTAGGAGAGCGCTGTACATCAGACACAAGCCGTACCGCAAGGAACGGTATCGGGGTGTACAGGTGATTATGCCGGAATGAGTAACGATAAAGCAGGTGAGAATCCTGCTCGCCGAAAGCCTAAGGTTTCCTGGGGAAGGTAATTCCGCCCAGGGTTAGCCGGTACCTTAGTCGAGGCCGAAAGGCGTAGACGATGGACAGCAGGTCAACATTCCTGCGCCACATGCCGTGGACCGATGGAGGGACGGCGTTTGTAGGGTGAGCGGTACGATTAGAAACGTCCGTGGACTACTTGGAGGTGAGGGATAGGAAAATCCGCCCTCATAAGCCAACGGGTAGGACCGATCGCGTTTATGTTCGAGAAGTCATCCGAAGGACGTCCAAGAAAAGCTTCTAAGGGTTGAAGCGGAAGTGACCGTACTAAAACTGACACAGGTAGGCGAGACGAGAAGTCTAAGGCGCTCGGGAGAACACTGGTTAAGGAACTCTGCAAATTGACCCCGTAAGTTCGCGATAAGGGGTGCCTCTGGGGGTGCAAGCTTCTGGGGGTCACAGTAAATCGGCTTCAGCGACTGTTTATCAAAAACACAGGACTCTGCTAACTCGCAAGAGGAGGTATAGAGTCTGACGCCTGCCCGGTGTTGGTAGGTTAAGGAAGAGGGTTAGCTCGTAAGAGCGAAGCTCGCAACCGAAGCCCCAATAAACGGCGGCCGTAACTATGACGGTCCTAAGGTAGCGAAGTTCCTTGTCGGGTAAGTTCCGACCTGCATGAATGGCGTAACGACTGAAGCACTGTCTCAACCAGTGACCCGGTGAAATTGTAGTCGTGGTGAAGATGCCACGTTCCCGCAGCTAGACGGAAAGACCCCGTGAACCTTCACTGCAGGCTGATATTGGGTTGAGGTATGCTCTGTGTAGGATAGGTGGGAGGCGTTGATCTGGGCACGCCAGTGTCCAGGGAGCCATCCTTGAAATACCACCCTGAACATGCTTTAGTTCTAACTCTGATTCCCGTGAATCCGGGCAGAGGACATTTTCAGTTGGGCAGTTTGACTGGGGCGGTCTCCTCCGAAAAGGTAACGGAGGAGTTCAAAGGTACCCTCAGCCTGGTTGGCAATCAGGCTCCGAGCGCAAAGGTAGAAGGGTGCTTAACTGTGAGACTCATCAGTCGAACAGATACGAAAGTAGGACTTAGTGATCCGGTGGTCCCGTGTGGAAGGGCCATCGCTCATCAGATAAAAGGTACTCTGGGGATAACAGGCTTATCGCTTCCGAGCGTCCATAGCGGCGAAGCGGTTTGGCACCTCGATGTCGGCTCATCACATCCTGGGGGTGAAGAAGCTCCCAAGGGTTTGGCTGTTCGCCAATGAAAGTGGTACGTGAGCTGGGTTCAGACCGTCGTGAGACAGGTCGGTCCCTATCTGCTGTGGGCGCACGAAACTTGCGGAGGTTCTTCTTTAGTACGAGAGGATTTGGAAGGACGTCCCTCTGGTTTGCCAGTTGTCGCGCTAGCGGCACGGCTGGGTAGCTATGGACGGAAAGGATAAACGCTGAAAGCATATAAGCGTGAAGCCCGCTCCAAGATCAGGTTTCGTAGAGCAAATGCTCGAAAGTCCCCTGGAAGACTACCAGGTTGATAGGCCGGATGTGTACGTGGGGTTAACCCATTCAGCTAACCGGTACTAACGGACGAATGCTTGGCCACATATATCCAACGCTCTTGATCCGAAAAACGCTGATTCAGGGGCCAAGAGCCTTTATCAAGACAAGCCACTTAAGCAACAACCATACACGGCCGCCTGGGCGCCTCACTGTACGGCCGCAGGCGGTCTTTTCCGGTGACCATATCTGAAAGGCCACACCCGTTCCCATTCCGAACACGGTAGTTAAGCTTTCAGAGCCGATGGTAGTGCCAAAAGTGCGAGAGTAGGTATCGCCGGATTTTTCACTCGAAACCCCGACGGGTCCAAACAAGGATCCGCCGGGGTTTTTTGTTGCGCAGGCGCTATTGCTGGCTATTGCTGATTGACCGACGGCGCCGGCGCGGACATGCGCACGATCAGATCGTCGCCGGATTTTTCTGCGCCCGCAGGATCGAACGTAGACGCTTCGTCCCGCACGCCGTCCGGCCCAACGCTTACAAGGACGTAACCGCCTTCGTTGGTCAACTCGTACAGCAGCGGAGCGCCGGCAAAGATGTCGATCGGGACTTTGGAAAGGAATTCAGGAGCGAGCAAGTCTGCCGATTCGGGAAACGCACCGTGGTTCGCGCGATAGAGGGCTAAGGCATACGCCAACTTCGTCAGATCCAATTCCGTTTTTCCGCGATCTTCGACGTCGCAAGTGGTCGCTGCCGCGGTGCGCCATTAGCGCGATCATCAGATCCGCCATTCGCTCGGACACGCCCTTGCTCGAAACGAAGGACGTCGCGAATGGCGTTATCACACCCTTGGCTTGCCGTATTTCCTGTTCCAACCCGTCGAACGCCGCCTTTCTCGTGGTTCGAGTAGGTAAGCGGCATGCGGCTATGTAGCGATCCCATCTCGAATTAATTCTGGCAAAGACCAAATTCCAATCAACTTGAAATCCACCCAATGACTTCAACGCCCTCTGCAAAATTGGGTCGAAATGTTCACCGGCTGCCGTGTGCCCTGACATTTCGCCGGCCATGCTGTAGATGCTGTCGAGACACATGTATCGATCACCTATATTGAGTCTTTCCACCAAGCTGGCAAGTGGCGAAAGTTCCTCCAGCTCCGCCCTCATGCGACTAATTTGTTCTGGTTTGAGCTCGGCAAATTGCAAGATGGCCCGTTCCCCTGCACAAGCTTGGCCATCGATTGCAACTTCGATAAGGCCTTCGACGAGCGTCGGCCCCTGAGCGACAAGTCGCGACAAGCGATGAACGGCCAACAAGTCCTGCCATGCTTCGTCGATCTGGCCTTGTTTCAGCCGCAACATGGCGCGAGCTACCAACGCGCGAGTGATAGAACGAGACTCGGTGGCCATCGGCAGATCCATGGCCAATAACTGACCAGGCACGTTATGGAGAACTACTAGCGGGTCGAAGCGGCGAGATCGTTGGGTCGCTTCGATCGCCAGTCTCAGTGGCTCCTCATTCGCCTGCAACCAGGTTGCGACCAGAGGGAATTCGTCCGTCTCCCATGCCCTCGTCGTTGCCGTGTACAATTGGTCGTCGATTTCTTCCTCAATCGAAACGTCACCGTCAGCGTCGTGTCGTTGGCGTGCAAACCGCGCAGTGGAAATGAAGTAATCGCCCTTCTCGGCAGGCACTGGCATTCCAATCGCCTTGAAGAACGCGGATCGCGTGGCCGCTTCGTGCGGTCCCGGACCAAGTGCCTGCCAGATCAATACCGAGGCATTGTTATCGGGCGTCACTCCCTTGCTGGACCGCAGGTTGAGCGCCGCCAGGTAATCGACGGAACCGTCGGCCCGCAACGGCTCGGTGATGTACGTCGTGCGCCGAGACGGAGTTACAAGAGCTGCCGGTGAATTGTCCGGCAAGGCTGGGCTATAAGAGACCGCCCACGTGCCCAGCAGCACGACTAAAATAAGGCATCCTGCAACCGCCGCGATGATGGCGCTTCTCCATTGGAGAATACGGCTACTCATCGCGAATCTCCCGAACCCAAGAATCCCAGCCAAAAACAGCCCAATCCTCATCGCGAATCGAATATCTCGATTCTCCGCGACGCTAGTGGCTGCTGCAACTGTCTCTCGACCGGAGTTTCGTTGACTTCCTTATTGAATTGGCGGCGTCAGGCATCTGCCTGGACACCAAATCTCTACGGAAACGCATCACTCCAGCGCCGGAACTGATCCGGGGAGTCCGTGAACAGGGCGTCGGCTATCCACCCGCGCAGGAAATTGCTCACCTCGTCGCGCGCTGTCGACCTTGCCGTTCTCGTTGATGTGGAAAGCTCATACGGTTCAGCGAATGCAAGTTCCCGCACACGCTTTCCAGAAATCGCCCCGCGACCTTGCGGCGTCTCGACTGGACACACGGATTTATGCTCCGAATCTCTGATTTGTTGCTTGACAGCGGTCGGCTGAGCCTTATATTGGGGGGGCTTGTCGACTCTAACAGCCGGTCCGGATCGCCAGTGATTCCGATACATATCCGCCACGATTAAGTCGCACTCGAATTGCGGCTCAAACCGGCTCCGTGGCCACGACGCATCTCGCGCGTCGTGCCCAGACGCACCTTTTCCGTGAATCCGTGCGCTATGCCCGTTTTTATCCTGAGCCAGTGCCCGATCGGTTCGGCAGTTAGCCGTTGCCACCACTCAAATTCAACACAAGCCTTCATTGGAGATTCCTAGATGATCGACCAGCCTTGTCGCGTCCGTAGAGTTCGTCGCCCCGAATTGCCGCTCAAAGCCGTGCGGCTTTTCGGTGCTTCGCTGACTTGGTTGGTGATGCTAGCTCTCCTGCCGACAGTCGGCCGCGCTGCGTTTACCATCACGTACCAGGCCAATACGGATCCGACGACGCAAGGATTTGTCAGCGCGACAACCGGCGCGGCCTCGACCGCCATTCCGCTGGCCAATGATTTGGGTCTGCCGGCTTGGAGCATTACCGGCAGCGCGCTGGATTCATCGTTCGGTTACAACGTCAGTCCGTTTTCCGCGTCTCAGCTATCCGACCTCACAAACTATGGGGCCACGCTTGAATTCACGGGGCGGGCGATACAACAGCTGGCTCCCACTTGGACAACCGATGACCCTGTCGGAATCATCGCGGTGAGTCTTGGTACCGGTGCACTGCGTTTTGACTTCGGTCTGGCAATCGATGCCAATGGCGATACGGTTGTCGGATTGGTCAATTCCTTTGCGCCACTGGTCCCGGCGGTACGACCGAGGTTGCAGGGCCGAATTATGTTTTGACGGGCTTAGGAAACGGCTATCACACCTACTCGCTCGTTTTCGCCCCGGGGCTAACGTCGGCCGAACTCTTTGTGGATGGAGTCAGCCGCATCCAGGGTTACACCGGAGACACCACCTTCGTCGGTGGAAACGGCATCCAGTTCGGCGTGCTAAGTGGCGGCCAAGGCAATTTCAATTTCGTGCAATTGCAATCGGTTCCCGAGCCGTCCACTTCCGTGTTGCTGAGCACAGGACTATTGGCGTTATGGTATTTTCGCCGGCGGCACAAGCCAATTCGAGTCGCGGCCTGATTCGCGATGGCAAACGCCGCTAGATATCAAAGCCGGGCCACATCAAAGCGAGCGGCATGTCTCGCCGCGTCTCCCAAAAGATCCCGCAAAGGGCAGGCACATCTCACGGGCAAGATGCCCGTGCCACCCAGCGCCGTTAACCTTTCTAAACGTAATCCGCAGATTTCGCAGATGACGCAGATTTGTAATGAAGAACGAAAGGACTCTTCTTGGATGACCTCATCGTTTGAGGATCAACTCGCTTGGCGAAAACCTGTGAAATCTGCCGATATTTCGAAATGGAAATGGTTAACGACGTAGCGTGGCACCCGACAAATTGGCGCAAGCGGTTTGATTAGTGCGTATGCGGATGCTTGTGCCCCTTCGAGGGCTTCGCGCCCGGCTCGAGGACCAGCGGCAGGCCCAGCATGTCGCCGTTCGGCTTGAAACCGTCGCCGTCGATGTCCACGAAGATCGGGTTGCCCACGGCGCACGGCGGCGTTTTGCCCTGTTCGGGTCCCATCACCGGCCCCAGCTCCTTGCCCTCGCCGATGCAAGCCACGACCAGGTGCGCGTCGTGCTTGAGCACTAGCGGAATCGTCTCGTCGAAGACCGTCGTCGCCGCGTGAAACTTCTGTGAGTGGGTCCTTTCGGTGAAATTCGCCTTCTCCTCCGGCTGGCCGTTGACGAACACTTGCACGCGATTCACCTTGACCCAGTTCGGGCATTGCACGCGAACTCGCAGCGACACCTTTCCGTCCGGCGCCGCCAGATCGTCGCCCACGCCGGCCTTGTCGTTGCCCGCGCCGGCCGCGGCCCAGACTTCCATAAAGGGCCCGTTGGTCATCGTGATGTTGCCGTGTTCGCAGGTATGCACCAAATCACTCACCTTGGCCTGGGTCGGGTCTTCGACGTCGGACTTGATGTAGTTGCGCAGAAAGCCGGAGCCGTGAAAATTCCAGTGCGCGTCGGTGTTTACCACCCCCGGCATGCGATAGCCCAGGTTCAACAGTTGCAGCCAATGGAAGATGGCGTTGCCCCCCTCGCGCTCGTTGGGCAGCGCGGCAGGCTTTTTGAAAATGTTATCCAGCGGATGCACTTCGATGACGTCCATGAAGCTGAACATCTTTTCGAATCCGCCGTCGGGCGAGCCGTTCGTGTCGCGGTCGCCGACCATTTGCGGGATGTTGGGATGATTGATCTGCACGAGCTTTTCCGAGCCATTGTCCCACATCGCCAGCCGCTCGATCTGCACAACCGGATCGGGGTCGGCCTGCGGACCGCCGCCGTCCTGGGTGCGGGGCTTCGGCACCAGCGGAAACGCATTCTGATGGTTGATTGGCAGCGGCCGGCCGGTGAGCTCCATGCCGGGGCAGGTCAGCATTCGGTCCCAAGCCTTGAAGTGCTCGATGTGCGGATCGTAGACCGTTATGCGGTTGTGCTCGGTGCAGGGGGCAAACTCGATGTGCTCGGCCAGCAAGTTCAGCACCCGGCCGCGCTGGCTGGAGGTGTTGTCGCCCGAGGGGCTCGAATGGCTATGGAAATCGGCGCTCAGCCAGCCGCGGGTATCGACCGATCGCTTGAGCTCGGCGACCAGGGGCGTGTCCTTGCCGCGCTCGACCTTGATGGTGGAGAAAACGGCGTCGTACTCCGGACCGTGGCTGACGATGACGTCGTACTCGCCCGGCTCGAGGGCCGCGCGAAACTGGCCATCGGCCGTGTAATAGGCGTTGCGTACCCCGTGAATCGCGCTATCGGGCCCGAAATTCGGGCTGGGGGTTCCCTCGCGACCCAGGAATTGCACTTTTCCGGCGATCGGCTTTCCGTCGGTCCCTGTCAGCTTGGCAACCACGTAGCCGGCAGCGGGCAGGTCGATCTCGACGCTGACGGGCTTGGAAACCTGCAAATTGTGCGACGTTTCGCCGCGTCCCAGAGAGCTTGCCACGGCTTTGTAGTCGCCGGCCGGCAGTCGCGCCGTCAGCCGGCCATCGGCGGCGGTGACGCCATGCGCATAGACGTCGGCGCCCGAATGAAGCGTGACGTCGGCACCCTCGACCGGACCGGCCGGATCGCGCACCGCGATCGTGACATCAACCAGCGGCTTCTTGCGCAGCTCGTTGGCCAAAGCTCGCACTTCGATGGTGTTGGCGGCGGGGAAGAAATAGCGGACCATTTCAAGCGATTCGCCGGGCGCGATCGAGAGCGGTTTTTTGTCCTTGGTCGCCAGCGCGAGCGTTGGCCGGCCCCGGCCTTCCCCCGCTTCGGGCACGAGACGCAGTTTGGCGTCGGAGAACAGCGTTCCGTAGGCCTGTCGCCAGTAGGCGTCGTCAACCCAGTACAGGCCCAGCGCCGCGTCTGTCCCGGTTTTGAACTCACCATCGGCGCGGATCGCATCGAGACGATTCAACTCCAACGGCTCTTTGCTGGTGTTGGTGACTCGCGTGGTGATCTTCAGCCAATGGGCGCCATCGGCCAACTCGTAGACAACCTCGGCCTTCGAGCGTTCGTCAATCGCCGGGCCGCGAAACGTCAGTTTCACGTTCGATCCCTTGCCGGCCTGTTCGGCTGGATCGGGTCCGCTCAGCTTGTAGCCCGTGCCCAGCGGATAGTAAGCGCTGAGTTGATCGCTCTGCGCCTTTCGCTCGGTCAGGTCGATGACCGAGCCACCGACGCCGCGCACGGTCATGTTGGCGTTGCGGCTTTCGATGGCCTCGCCGATGACCGCGACTAGTTGTTCGTTGCGGAGCAGCCAATCGCCGTAAATCGCGTCGACCTCCTTGCCCTCGGGCGTGGCCTCGTCCCAGTTCTCGGCGGAGAGCCGCAGCACTTCGGCGGCTTGACCGGGGGCACAGCAAGCGGCAAGGCAAACGGCCCAAAACGTACTCATCACGAAAAATGGCCCGAACAGACAATGTCGCATGACGCGCGTCTCCTGATGGTACCCACGGTTGGCTCGTTAGTGAAAAGGCCATCGTAGGCCACGAATGTTAGCGAATTATGAACGTCCGGCGCACGGACCGCAAACGGATCGTCCGATAGGGGAATGGATTATCCGATGTCGATATTCGCCGGGTGCCGGCGGTCCGCTACAATGCGGGCCTCCCCCCAGGGTTCGGGCCAACCGCCAAATCGCACTTTTTCCATGCGCCGAGGAGCCCAACGATGTTCGAGCGTGAACGAACCCTGTACCAATTCAATTTGAACTATTTGCGAATGCTGGCGGCCGATCTCGAGGAGGCCGACATGGGGACGTCGCCGTTTCCGGGCGCGAATCCGCCGGTCTGGATTCTGGGCCACCTGGCCGTGGCGACTGACTATGCAGGCCGCATGTTAGGGCTCGAGACGGTTTGCCCGCGGCGATGGCACGTGGTGTTTGCTCCCGGCAGCAAACCGGCTGACGTTCCGCAGCCCTATCCCACCAAGGCCGAACTGATGGCCGCGATCGAAAACGGCCATCAACGCGTGTCGGAAGCCTCGACGGCGGCGAGTGAAGAGGCGATGAGCCAGCCGCACCCCATCGAATTGCTCAAGCCCACGGTGTTGAAAACGATCGGCGACGTGGTATCGCATCTGATGTGCACGCACGCCGCGTTTCATGCCGCCCAACTTTCAGCCTGTCGGCGAAACGCCGGCAAGGCGGCGATTATATGACAAAGACCAGTTCGAGCCGCGACTAGATCTCGCCGCACATTGGCTCTCGCAGGGCGTATCCTTCGCCAGCGAGCCAAGATCGCGGCAAACGGGGCGCACTGCCTCCACGAGGCAGTGCACTATTGCCGTGGATTACAAGGTTGTTAGAAGCGGCCGAGAAAGCTTGTCGGCAACTGGCGAAGTGGTTACAAGAATTAAATACGAAAATCGGGAGAGATCTGGCATGGCCTTGAATTTCCCCTCCTCAACCGAACTGCGCTCGCTTCGCCGGGCCTTCGCCATCCGGCAGGCATTCGTTGCTGCTCTGGTTGTCGGGCTGTCTTTAACTTGCCTAGCCGTTTCCCGGGCCGCGGAACTCGCTTCCGAAAAGATCACGGCAGTCGATGCCGCGATCGCGCGGTTCATGGCCGAGAAGCGCGTGCCCGGGCTGTCCGCGGCAATTGTCACCGATGGGCAATTGAGCTACGAGCGCGGGTATGGAATGGCGGACGTGGAGAACCAGGTGCCGGCGAGCCCGGCCACGATCTATCGGCTGGCTTCGATCTCGAAGATGCTAACCGCCGTGGCCGCCATGCAATTGGTCGAGCAGGGCAAGCTGGATCTCTCGGCCGCGATCCAGACGTACGTGCCCAGTTTTCCGGAAAAGCAAGCGCTGATCACGGCCGAGTTGCTGTTGAAACATCAAAGCGGCATCCGGCACTACCAGGGCGACGAAGTCCGCAGTACCGTCTTTTACAGCCGCGTTGAAGATTCGTTGCCGATTTTTCAGAACGACCCGCTGTTGTTCAACCCCGGCGAAAAATTCTCCTACACCACCTACGGCTATAACCTGTTGGGCGCCGCGATCGAGGGGGCCAGCGGCCAGGATTACGTTCGCTATGTGCAGGAACATGTCTGCCAGCCGGCCGAAATGACGACCATTCAACCCGACAATCCCTACAGGATCATCCCGCACCGGGCGGCTGGTTACCGAATCAAAGGGTCGTTGGCCGGCGGCGAGTTGCTCAACGACTTCATGGTTGATGTCAGCAACAAGATCCCCGGCGGCGGCTGGTGCTCGACGGCCGGCGACCTGGGCCGATTCGCGATTGCCCTGGCCGACGGCAAGCTGGTCAGCCGCGAAACCTTGGAGCGGATGTGGACGCCGCAAAAAACGGCCGATGGCGAAGCAACCAGCTATGGATTCGGCTGCAACATCAACGTCGTCAACGGCCAGAGGCTGATCGCGCACTCGGGCGGTCAGCCCAAAGTATCCACATTCCTTGTCTTGTCACCCGAGCGCCGCGCCGCCGTGGCGCTGATGTGTAATTTGCATAACGCGCCGGTGCAGGCATTGGCCGGCGAGATCATCAAGATCGTTGCCAAAAGCGATCCCTGAATTATACGCCTTCAGGGCGGCGGATTGCGCTGCTTTTGGTGACTTACTCGGTGGACGCGATTGAGAAGGAAGGGGCAGAGAACAGTGAGGTGGTCGAATGGGACTACGACCGAGAAACAGGCGGGTTAACGGCGGGAAAAAGCGTCTGCGGCGAAGAGGGGTGGAAACGTATCGCCGTGGCATGATCGAGCAGCTCGAGAGCCGGCTGCCGCTGGATAGTGGCGGCGTCTGCGCGCACGATCCGGCCGACGATATCGACACCGCGGCGAGTGCCCTGGGCCTGGTTGCTTCCGGCGATTATCGTGCCTTGGACGCGGGCTCGACGATGGCCACGGCCTACGACATGGGCCAGCTCAGCGGGCATCAAGATCTGGGCGGCTCGGTTGGCGGAGCCGATCCAAGCGACGTCGTGCGTTTTACGCTGGCGACGCAATCGCGAGTCGACGTCTCGCTGAGCGGCCTGACGAGTGATATCGATTTAGCGCTCTATAACAGCGCCGGCCAGCGCATCGGCCTCTCGAATCGCGCGGGCACGGCATCGGAGGCGATCTCGGAAACGCTTTCAGCTGGCACTTACTACGTGCTGATTGCGCCTTGGCGACGAGCGTCGAGCAATTACGTGCTGGGAATCGGCGCGACACCCAATCAGCCGACTTCCACGCCCACGACGCCGACCACGCCCACCACGCCAACGACTCCCACAACGCCAACAACTCCGACGACGCCCACGACGCCCACGACGCCGGTAACCGCTTTGCCAGACGTCCCTTATTTCGGCGGCAGCAACGATTGGGCATTGAACTCGATCAACGCGCCAGAAGCGTGGGCGCAGGGCTATACGGGGCAGGGGGTCGTCGTGGCCGTTGTGGATACCGGCGTCGACATCAACCATCCGGAACTGATGAGCCACCTGTGGACCAACCCGGGCGAGATTCCCGGCAATGGCATCGACGACGATCACAATGGATTCATCGACGACACCTCGGGATGGGATTTCGCCAGCAACGATAACAACCCCGATGACGGCAACGGCCACGGAACCCACGTGGCTGGCATTATCGCGGCCGCCAACAATGGCGTCGGCTCGACGGGCGTTGCGCCCAATGCCACGATCATGCCGGTGCGGGTTTTGGGCAGCGACGGCTCGGGTTCGGCGGCCAGCGTGGCGGCCGGAATTCGCTATGCCGCGCAAAACGGCGCCAACATCATCAACCTCAGCCTGGGCGGCGCGTTCAGTTCGGTGATTCAGGCGGCCATTCAATACGCACAGCAGCTGAACGTGCTGGTCGTAGTGGCGGCGGGCAACGAATCGGCTTCCGCGCCGTCCTACCCCGCGCGATTCAGCTCGTCACTCAACAACGTGCTATCGGTTGGCGCCTACAGCTCGGCGAACTCGATCGCCAGCTTCAGCAACCACGTGGGCACGAGCGGCGCCGTGCAGGTCGACGCCCCCGGTGTCAACATTTACAGCACATATCTCGACGGGCGCTATGCCACTCTGAGCGGAACCAGCATGGCCACGCCGGAAACGGCCGGACTGGCGGCGCTCGCACTATCGGCAAACCACAACCTCACCGCGGCACAACTGCGCACATTGATTGTCAACGGCGCGAACCACACGATCGCCGGATCCGACTCGCGCGGCGGAATCAACGCCGCCGTGACCGTGGCGCTGGCCGCCAGCGGTCAACTCTCCAGCAGCGCTTCGAGCGCCACGGCGCAAGTCGCCCAATCGGCCGTGGCACAGGGAGTTTCCGTGCGGCGTTTCATCGTGTCGTCGGCCGCGGATAACGGCACGGCAGCCGTGCCAGCCCATGCCACTTCCAGCCTACTCGACGCGCCCGCGCGATCCGCCACATTAAGCCAGTCGCGCATCGCCAAGGCGGAATCGAACATAGCGTCGAATTCGACCGTGGCTTCACCCTCGGCGCACGACCAGGCGCTCGTGGCGTATTTCGACGCCGACGAGTCGGACCTGGCGTTGGCCGATGCCGACGCTGAAATGCCGTCATGGCTCGACACGGCGGTTAATTTCGCGATCCCGCGGGGCCGTCGCCTGGCAGGCGGTCGGCCCTCGACCGCCTACCACATGGTCGTATAACCGGTGGCGTTGGTCTGCGAGGCCGGGGCCGGCGCCTTGCCGAACTTGCGGCGGCGCGAACGCTGCCGCTGGTCGCTGGGGCCGGCGGCGTGCGGCTTGCGCGGCGGCGGGCCGGCCGGGCGCTGCGACTTTTGCGAGTGACTGCCGGCGGCCGACGGCTCCTTGGCCGCGTACACCGGATGATCGTCGCGAATCGTGGTCTTCTTACGCAACAGCTTTTCGATGTTGCGCAGATGCTCGCGCTCGTCGTGATCGCAGAACGATACGGCAACGCCGCTCGCCCCGGCGCGACCGGTACGGCCGATGCGGTGTACGTAGGTCTCGGGAACATTCGGCATGTCGTAGTTCACGACGTGCGAAACTTCGTCGATGTCCAAGCCACGCGCGGCCACGTCCGTGGCCACCAGGATCGGCGGCTTGTTCGACTTGAAGTTCACCAGCGCCCGCTGGCGGGCGTTTTGCGACTTGTCGCCATGGATCGCTTCGGCGCGAATACCGCACTTCAGCAGATGGCGTGCCACCTTATCCGCGCCGTGCTTGGTGCGGGTGAAGACCAGCGCCCGGGTCATGCCGTTCAGTTCGATCACATGCTTCAGCAGCGCCGGCTTGTTGCGCTTTTCGACAAAGTACACCGATTGTTCGACCGTGTCGGCCGCGGCGCTCTTGGCAGCCACCTGCACGTGCGCCGGGTTCGACAAAATGCTGTCGGCCAGTTGGCGAATGTCGGCGGGCATCGTGGCCGAGAACATCAACGTCTGCCGCTTGGCGGGCAACTTCGAAACAATTTTGCGAATGTCGCGAATAAAGCCCATGTCGAGCATGCGGTCTGCCTCGTCAACGACCAGGATCTCGATGCCCGTGAGCGTGACCAGCTTCTGGTCCATCAGGTCCATCAAGCGTCCGGGCGTGGCGACGAGGATGTCGACACCGTCGCGGACGGCCTTGGCTTGCGGATTCTGGCTGACACCGCCGTAGATCACGGCCTGCTTGAGACCTGTGTGGCGGCCGTAAGTGGAAAAACTGTCCGCGATTTGCGTGGCCAACTCGCGGGTGGGGGACAGCACGAGCACGCGAGCTTTGCGTCCGCGGACTTTTTGATGTCCCTCGGGGGCCTTGCCCAGGCGGTCGAGAATCGGCAGGGCGAAGGCGGCCGTCTTGCCGGTGCCGGTTTGGGCCACGCCCAGCAGATCGCGACCCTCGAGCACGAAGCCGATCGATTGCTCCTGGATCGGTGTCGGCGCGGTGTAGCCCTCGTTCTGCACGGTCTTCAGCAACGTGGCACTCAATCCTAAATCTTCAAACGTCATGGAAACTCCTGAACCTTTCGAAAAAACTGTCGGCACGCTGTCGGCCGGTATCGGCACGCCGCGCTCGGACGAATATCGCAGGTGCGTCTCAAGCGCACGACACGTGCGTCAAACAGCCGGTTAGGACTGTGCACCAAGCGGGTCAATTTCTGTGTGGCCACCCGTGGTGAACATGCGGCGCGAAACCGAAGCACCCGAATAGCATGGTGGAAAAGAAAATCTCGTCCAACACTAAAGTGTGACGAGACCAATCGCGGGCCGAATCAGACGCCCGTTTCCTTGGAAACCAGGCAAATCGCACCCAAAGCAATTAAAACAGCCGGCAGAAGCCACTAGTGGCGTCTCTTGCGCCGGCTGCTCTCGCTACATCTTTACAAGGCAACTATAGCACGCCCCAAGCGGACGGACAATGGCAAAGCCCTGCAATCGTTACGGTAACTGGGGCTTTTTGTTCGCATTAATCCATACGGTTGGTTAGGATAGTCGCCAACACCGCCCAAACGGCCGGTATTTGGAGAACGCTAATGAACCGCTGCTTCATTTTGCTCTCTATTTTCTGCGCGGCGTCTCTCTCCGCGCCACAGCCTGCTTCCGCCATTGCGATTGAGTGGTCTGCCGTCGGCAATCCAGGCAATGCGGCCGACCCGGCGACGGGATCCATCTACGGAGCGGTCGGCTACAATTACAATATCGGCACATACGACGTGACCAACGCTCAGTATGCCGAGTTCCTTAACACCAAAGATTCCGGCGGGACGAATTCGCTTGGTCTGTGGACCAGCGCCATGGCCAACGAGTTCGGCGGCATCAGCTTCAACGCCGGCAATGCGAACGGCAGCAAGTACGTGTTGACCGCCGGCCGCGAGAATTATCCCGTGAACTACGTCAGTTGGTACGACACCATTCGATTTGCCAATTGGCTGAACAACGGACAGGGGAATGGAGACACGGAGACCGGCGCCTACACGCTCTTGGGCGGCACGCCTGCGCCCTCGAACGGCCTGAGCATCACTCGCAACCCGGGAGCGAAGGTATTTCTTCCCAGCGAAAGCGAGTGGTACAAGGCGGCCTATTACGACTCGACAACCGACTCTTACTTCCAATACGCGACCAGCAGCGATTTACCCCCAACCGCCAGCACTCCAACGGGCTTACCGAATCATGCGAATTACATGCTGGCGAATTACGTCTTTGAGGTCTCCAATCTGACCGAGGTGGGCGCCTACACGGGGACGACTAGCCCCTACGGCGCCTTCGACATGAATGGGAACGTGTATCAATGGAACGAAGCCTTGATCAATGACTCGTTTCGAAAGTTGCGCGGTGGTTCGTATAATGACAGCGTCTCGGGCACATTAGCCTCCTCGTACTGGAGCGACGCGCCCCCATCCGCCCAGGCTGCCCACGTCGGATTCCGCGTCGCAATGGTTCCCGAGCCCTCCAGCCTTGTCCTTGCTGCGCTCGGCCTTCTCGGTCTAGTTCTCTGCCGCCGGAGACGATGGCAATCGCAGAGGCCGCAGTGCCGCACCAGCGCCACCGCTGCGAGATACTAAGGTCCCGCGAAATTGGGAAACGCCGCTAAGACTCGGCGGTTAAAATCCCCACTGGCCGTTTTCTTCAAGCGACGTGCGCTTCTCGCGGGCTTCGATGATGGCCGACAAGTTCGTATCCGTAACGACCAACTGGGCGCCGGTGGGCGAGGTGTAAAAATCGGCCCGGCGGCCTGCATTCGGCTGGTGCCACGTGCGGCGATTCATGTAGATATTGTCGGCATTGCCGAACTTTTTCACCAGCGTGCGGACGAGAGCTTCCAGGCCGCCCTGTTTGTCGATGCGCGCGTTCTTGTACTCGATTTCAATCATGTAGAGCTTATCTTCGAAGAAATAGAACTGAGCGGCATCGGCGCTTTTGAGATTGGCCAGCGTATAGCATTGCAGTCCAGCTTTCTCGTCCAGCCGGTCGTTATCCAGTTTTGCCGCTGGAAACTTCTCTTTGAATTTCTTCGTGCTGGTGCCGACGGCCAGCCCCTCGAAACGGAACGACGTCAACGTCTGGTCGACCATTTCCATACCGATCGCGTCCTCCGGCCAGACTCGGTCCTCGTCGCGCGCGACAGCGACTGTCGCCATAAGAGCCGCCGACATAACGATGGCGGCGCGTGCCACGCATGTCAAAGCCGCTGGGAATCGATGCCGTTTCATATTCGTTTTCCTCCTGGCGCGAAGCGGTTTCCCGACCGGTGAAACCTTCAGAAAGATAGGTTCCAAAACCGGAAAACAGGCGTGAAATCGAGGCATTCGACACTCCACCGCCCTGACGTACGGGGCTATCCAGCCGAGGCGGCCGTTTATTACGATAAACACGCTCGCAACGCGTGCCGCAACGTGGCAACACGTACGACCCGATTATCTTAGCATCTTCAATGGAGTTGCCACCCCATGCCGACTTTCGCGGCCCCACAGTTGGTCGACTTCGCCACCCGGCTGCTCTCGGCGGGCGGATTCAGCGCCGACGAGGCCGGCCTCGTCGCCACGAGCCTGGTCGACGCAAACCTGCGCGGCCACGATTCGCACGGCGTGATGCGGATTCCCAGCTACCTGGATGCCTGCCGCAAGGGAGACGTCGTGGCCGGCGCGCCGTTGACCGTGCTGCGACAATCGCCGGGCATCTACGTGGCCGACGCCCATTGGGGCTTTGGCCAAACGCAAGCCCAACGGCTGACGCGTACGTTGATCGCGATGGCCCGTGAGAATGGCTCGGCCATTGGCACGCTCGTTCATTCCAGCCACGTCGGACGCCTGGGAGAGTATTGCGAGATGGCGGCCGAGGCGAGCCTGGTATCGATGATGATGGTCAATACGCACGGGCACGCTCGACGCGTCGCGCCGCCGGGGGGCAAGGCGCCGCGCCTGGGCACGAACCCACTGGCGCTGGGCTCGCCCGCGCCTGGCGGTCCGCTGATTTTGGACTTTGGGACCAGCGCCACGGCCGAGGGCAAGGTCCGCGTCAAGCGCATTGCCGGGCAGCTCTGTCCGGACGGCTGGTTGTTGGATTGCGAAGGACGGCCGACGAACGATCCTAAGACTCTGTATGCCAATCCGCCAGGCACGATTCTGCCGATGGGCGGCGAACAGGGGTACAAGGGGTTTGGGCTCGGGCTGATGGTCGAAATCTTCGCCGGAGCGCTGTCGGGCGGAATTTGCATTCGCGAAGTGCCGGTCAATCAGAACGGCAATTGCGTGTTCATGATGGTGCTCGATCCGGGCCACCTGGGGGGCGCGGAGCACTTCGCCCGCGAGGTGGCGGGACTGGCCGAGTTCGTCCGTGGCTGTCCGACGATTGAAGGCGTTAGCGAAATCCTTCTTCCGGGCGAGCCCGAACGGCGGATGCTGGCAGCCCGCGGCGCGGAAGGGATTCCGCTGGACGAGGGCAATTGGCACGAACTGGTGAAGCTGGCCGAACGGCTCGAAGTGCCGCTGCCCGCCTGAGCCGCTTGGGCTGCTTGCAAGTTGCGGCCTGGGCGGTCGCCAGAAGTTTGCATCGTCCTCGGGGAGCATCGTATGATGATTCCCGTCGGCCGCCGTCGTCATTTTCCGGAAGGAATGTCAGCCATGCACCGCATCGCAAAAATGGGACTGGGAACGCTCATCGGATTGCTGCCGGCCCTTGCCGCGGCGGCCGAACCGCTGCCCATTGTGACCGGCGTGGAATTGCAACCGCTTGTGGCGCAGACGAAGCGCGTCGTGCAGGCGCTGGAGCTGGTCGGCTCGCCGCTTGTGCCGGCCCAGCGGGCGGCGATCGACAAGGCCCTGGAGAACGCCGACGCGGCTCAGGCGGCCAAGGAAATCCAGGCCGTGCTCGATCCGCTGTGCATCGCGGGCGTGAATATCAATCCCGAAAGCCGCGTCAAGGTGGCGGCCGGCCAGGCGCCGCCCAGCTTGTTGCAACAGGGGCGGCGCGTGTTTCTGGTCAAGGTACACAACGAAGGAGGCGTGACCGCGCAATTGCGCGTTTCAAGTCCCAACGCCGAACCGCTGGTCAAACGCTCGACTGGCAGCGCCGATCCGCAGATCACGATCAAGCCGAACCAGGTGCCCGACCGATGGCTGGACGTCGCCATGCTCGACGGCCAACCACTGAACAAAACACTCTCGGGCTTTCCGCTGGAGTATCGGCTGATCGAGCTTTATAGCCGCGACGTGGGCCGCCGCGAGGCCAAGCTGATGTTCGACGTGGGGCAGGGGACGCAGGACCTGGGTTTTCGCAATGAAGTGAACATTCTGTTCAACTGCGAGCCGGCCGTGGAAGTGACGCTGGAAGTGCTGGACGATGACGGCCAGCCCACGACCGGACATTTCGTGTTTCGCGATTTACGCGGCCGGGTCTATCCGTCGCTGTCGCGCCGGCTTGCGCCGGACTTTTTCTTTCACGAGCAGATTTATCGTCACAGCGGCGAAAGCATCATGCTGCCGCCCGGCAAATATCGCGTCACGTACGGCCGGGGGCCGGAGTATCGAGTGCTCGAGGGCGAGATCGATGTGCCCGACTCGGTGTCGCATAAGGAGACGTTTCATCTGAAGCGTTGGATCAAGCTGGCCGACCATGGCTGGTTTTCGGGCGACCACCATATTCATGCCGCCGGGTGTGCTCACTACGAATCGCCGGCCGAGGGCGTGCAGCCGGTCGACATGATGCGGCACATTCTGGGCGAGGATCTCAACGTGGGCTGCGTGTTGTCTTGGGGACCTTGCTGGTACTTCCAGAAACAGTATTTCGAAGGCAAAGTGCACAAACTCTCGCAGCCGGGCAACCTGATGCGCTACGACGTAGAGGTTTCCGGTTTTCCCAGCCAACACGCCGGGCACTTGTGCCTGTTGCGTTTGACCGAGGACGACTATCCCGGCACGACTCGCATCGAGGAGTGGCCCAGTTGGGACTTGCCGATTTTGCAGTGGGGCAAAGCAGCAAGGGGGCGTGGTCGGGTTTTCGCACAGCGGCTGGGGTCTGCAAGTTCCGGCCAAGAGCCTGCCGACTTTTGACATGCCCAAGTTCGACGGCATCGGCGCGAACGAATATATCGTCGACGTCGTGCACGACGCCTGCGATTTTATCTCCGCGGTCGACACACCGGCCGTTTGGGAGCTGAATATCTGGTATCACACGCTCAACTGCGGATACACGGCGCGCATTAGCGGCGAAACCGACTTTCCGTGCATTTACGGCGACAAAGTTGGATTGGGCCGAGCTTACGTCAAGCTTCCGAAAGACGAACCGCTGGACTACGACCGCTGGGTGCGGCAGATTCGCGACGGGCGAAGCTACTGCTGCGACGGATTGTCGCACTTGTTCGACATGACGGTCGATGGGCTGGGCGTGGGCGAGCCCGGCGCGGACGGGCGACCAAGCGTCTTGGCAGTCCAGAGCGGCAAGCCCCTGGAAATTCGCGTGCGAGCGGCGGCGCTGATTGGCCGACAAGCCCAACGAGAAGATCCGCAAGACCCCGCTCGATCAAAAGCCGTACTGGCACGTCGAGCGCGCGCGGATTGGAAACACCCAGACCGTGCCGGTCGAGTTGATCGTCAACGGGCAGTCCGTTGAAAAGCAGGATCTCGTGGCGGACGGAACGATTTCCGACCTGAAATTCAGCTATAAGCCAGACCGATCGAGTTGGGTAGCGCTGCGGGTCTTTCCCAGTTGCCACACGAATCCCGTGTTCGTCGAAGTGGACGGCAAGCCGATTCGGGCCAGCAAGAAAAGCGCCCAGTGGTGCCTCGACGCGGTGGACGTGTGCTGGAACCAGAAAGTCAAGCAAACCCGCGCAGCCGAGCAGCCCGCGGCGGCCGCGGCCTATGACGTTGCCCGCAAAGCCTATGCGAAGATTCTGGCGGAGTCGGCGGCGGACTAGGGTACCAATTCGATGAACGACGCATCCAAAACTGCTGAAGAGCGCAACTCGGCATTTCGCTGGAACTTTGGCGGCTGGTTCGGTTCGAATGCCGGCGGTATGGCCTGGATGATCTGGCCGCTATGGAGCTACTGCGAAGCCCGCGATCTCGTCGGCGCAAGGGCGATGGTGGCGTTGATCGTCGCGTTCGGCTTCGCCGCGGTCTGGTCTTGGATGCGCCGCGACACGGTTTCAGCCTATGTGGCCCTGCAATCGACGCTCGTCGGACTTGGCATGGCTGGCCTTGTGGCAATGGAATTGGCGCAAGTGCGGCCCATGCCGGTCGAACTAACGCGCTGGCTGCCTACGATTCCGCTGATCGCGGCCGGGCTGTTCGTCCGATTCTGGCTGATGGAGCGATCCGCGTCGAAAGCCTCGCAGGGCGCCAGTTGCGACTCATCATTGTTATGATGAATATGACGAGCCGCTCAATGCGAAGTCTGTTGGAGTTCGGCGTCTGCCGAAGCAAACTATGGTAATCCGTCAGCTTCTGCCCGCATCCCTGCTCGCCGGCGCGTGCCTGGCCGGATGGATGGCGATGGCCGGACCGCTCGATCCCGAGTCGAACACCGACGGGTTCAGTCCAGCCGCCGGAATCGATGACGCCAACGAGGCCCGGCGGAGGGATCTGATCGCCCGGCAGTTGGATCTCAATCAGCAAATGATCTGGGCGTCGGGCTACGGCCCGCAAGGTCTCGATCCCTTCGAACCGTGGGTGAGTGTTCCGGGAGACATTTGGGGATATCCGCGCCCGCGACCCATCGAGCAGCCGATCGGTCACGAATCGGTCCAGACTGGGCCCAATCGCTGGATCTATCGTCCGCTCTATGCACGGCCCGCAGAGCCAGTCGCGCCCGGCACTCCGATGAATCACCGTGCTGCCGGCCCGGAATTGCCCGGCCCATCGGACCCTGAACCGATCGGCAAGCCGCCGGCGATGCGAATGCAGAAGAAGCGGCCGGCGGGGCCACGCGAGTTTTAGCTTCGCGCGTGAAGGCCTGCGGAAATCGCTAAGGCAATGCGTCTCTCACAGCCTCTGGCTTTTTATCGTCGATTTTCTCGGCTGCCGGGGCATCGGCCTCGGGCTTGTCGGGCGACTCGGCAGCCGGTTTATCGGAATTGACCGCGGGCGGTTCGGCATCCTTGGCGGCTGGCTCGACGGCAACAAGCGATCGATAGCCCGAGTAGATCGGCAGGTGCCGATAATAGACTTCGAGCATGTAGATCGACAGGCACGTGACGTACAGCCGCCCGCCGGCGCTACCCCATTTGTCGGTTTGCGGATTCCAACTGCCGGCTTCAGGACCTTTCTTGACCTGGTGCGACGGTACTTCCACGCGCATTACCTTGTTCCACTCGTCCCAGATCTTGCCTTCCATGTGGTGCGTGGCCTGGGTGGCGTAGTACCAATAGTAGGCATCCTGCTCGCCGCGGAAGCGGAAATCGGGATCTTGCGAGTCGACATACGTGATCGGCATCTTGTTCAGCGCCGAGACCCCTTCGACGAGCCGCTCGTCGTCCTGGCGCCAACCGAGATACTGTCGACAGAGCAGCCCCTCGGCGCAGACGGCGTTGCTAGGCTGCAAGGCTTGCCAATAGCCGTATCGCCGGCCGCCGTCGAGCTGTGCTAAATCGAGATAGGAAGAAACCCGGTCCAGCGTTTCCTTGGGAACGTTCAACCCGGCCATCCGCGCGCTTTGCAACGCCATGACAAACCAACCGGTAACGGACGTGTCGGAGTCTTCGCCCGGAATATAGCGCCAGCCACCCAGTTTTTTGTCTTGCACGCCGACCGCATAGTCGATGGCGCGCGTGGCGGGACCACGATAGAACGAGTCCTGAGTCATGCCGTATAATTCGCAAAGTGCAATCGTAGCCTGGGCATGGGCATAGAGCAGCTCGTTGCGCGATGACATCGTGCCGCTGAACTGTCCGTCCTTGCGCTGCATGGCGAGCAGCGCTTTCCAGCCGCGGGCGACGTTTTTCGAATACCGGCCGTCGCGATGGGTATCGCCATGTCCCTGGAAGGCCAACAGCGCCATGGCCGTGGCCGCCACCGTGTTTTCGCCGTTGCGGGAACCATCGGAATAGGGTCCGCTAAGGCTCCAAGTCCCGTCGGACCGCTGCTGATTGGCGAGCCAGGCGAGCCCGGCTTCGACGGCCGCTTCGGTTTCCGTCGTGCCGCCATACTTTCCAAGCAGCACGTTCCTGGACCCGATTTGGCGCCCTTGAGCGCCAGCCCGATCGGAGCGCCTTCGATCGTCACGGGGCCCGTGATGGCGCCCGAGGTTGGCCCGATCTTGAGATCACCAATCTCCAGCGGCGATGCCAGCGGATCATCCACCGGCGGCAAGTCGGTGGGCGTGATCGTTTGTTCCTTGTCATGCGGATTTTCCAACCGCGTGCTATCGCCTTCCAAAATCGACGGATCCTCGAGTTGCGTGCCGATCGGATCCTCTTGGGCGACCTCGATCGAGATGTCCGAGGGCGCCACTTTGTTCACGACGGCCAGCAAGCCCAGAGTGATCAACAGCAGCATGTGAAACACCGTGCTGATCAGCCAGGCCGGCGCATTGCGCAAGACCTCCTGAAGATCGTCAACTTCCTCCTCATCATCGTCGTCGTAGGTCTCGGGAACCTCGGCGGCCGAGCGGGGCTTGAGCGGGATCGGGCGGTTCGTGGGCGAAAGCGTCTGAGGGTGACCCGGCGCGGCGTTCGACGGCGCGGGACGCGGTCGGCTTCCTGGCTGGCCGGGCAAAGGCGGCAGTCGGCCTTCGGCCTCAAGATCAGGGTCCAGGGGGCCCATTCACTAACTCCCGGTCAGGTCCGCCGATTTGGATGGCACGAGGGGGGACGGAAATGTCCCAAAAAAGGCAGAAACGCGAGTGCGCCAATCGTGATAGCCCCGACATTGAAGTCTAACAGTGCCCTATCCTTGCGCCAAGCAAGCCCGCTCGCTGCTGGGCGCCCTTACGCACCGGCGTCGGGTAATCGAGCGGCCCACCTCGCAATTATAGCGACTAATCGGCCTGTGACGGCCCGTGGGCGGAAGTGCCGCAGAGCAAGAACCGCACGCTGCATGCGCGACACTCGACGCGCTCGCGATGCTTCGCTACAATGATGGCACTGGCCAACGGCGCACGCGAAAGCACTGCGTCCTTTCCGGCCGATACATATCGCGGGGTGGAGCAGCCCGGTAGCTCGCGAGGCTCATAACCTCGAGGTCACAGGTTCGAATCCTGTCCCCGCCACTCTCATAACCCCCGGGTCGCAAGCGCGGCCGCGGGGGTTTTTGCTGCGCGGATGTTCCGCAGTGCTTGAGCGGAGTCTCAATTCGCGTCGAGTCCTCGAAGACCGCCGGGCAGCAAGTCGCCGCGGCGGGTCTTTTTTGGTCCGCATTCGACATGGGGATTCCTCGGAAAAGATAGCCCGTGTCTGGCGAGGGCGACAATGGCTCGTCGAAGCAATCAATCCTGGCGCCGGCTATGGCTCAATCCGAGCGCAATTAGCATCTCTGGGGTTCCTGTTCGCTCAAAAAAGGGCATCGCCCGGGCACGGAGAATCCGACCCTTTTTTGTCGTTTTACGGGCGACTATTTGCTGCATTTTGGCAAAAAAGATGGCAGCCAATCGCGGGCTTTGCGATACTCGCGGGATTGCCTGGGGTTTCATGCCCGTGGAGTCCTGTCGCTGCCGAAATCCTCGTGCGACCACGAAAAGCGCGTGCGGACTCCTGAACTGGTATCCCGCTTCCTATTATTCGAAAAGGATGAAACGATGTCGCGAATGTTAATTGCCTTTGTGGCCGCGTCGTTAATCGTCGGCAGCGCCTTGAGCGCGGCGGCCGAGGACCCGAAACCCAAGAAACCCAAGAAGACGGTCGCCGAACGCTTCGCGGCACTGGATGCCAACAATGACCAGAAGCTGACCGCCGAGGAGTTCGTGTCCAAGCGAAAGAACGACGACCAGAAGAAGGCCGGCGCCAAGCGATTCAAATTGCTCGATAAAGATAAGGACGGAACGCTGACGCTCGAAGAGTTCAAAACGCCTCCGAAGAAAAAGAAGTAGGGATCGTCTGCGGCCTGCCGAAGAAAGCCGATCGCCGTTGGCTGGCGGCCATATGGGTAACTGAAAAGCACCGGCATGACGCCGGTGTTTTCGTTGGATTTTTGGTCTTGTCGTCTCGTCGATCGGCTACGCTCGGCGGCGAGTCAACTTCGACAGGCTAAGCAGTCCCCAGATCGCGTTCCATGGACATGAGATTGCGCAATATAACATAACGGCACGAATAGACGGCGGTAACGAGTTATCGCCGTGACTGACTGGTTAGGGTAAACTAGTTCAGGCCGGGTAACATTGAAATACGGCATGACGTCGAGCTGCCAAAAGATTTGCCGAAGTGCATTTCAGTTTGCAATGAACCAGGCGGCGCGGTAGGTCGACTTGCCAGGCGACTAAATTTCAGGCGATCCAACAGGGGGCCAAGACATGAAATCGATCCATTTCCACGCGTCGCGGCGAGAGTTTCTAGGCGGGCTGGCCCTGGGGGGTTTGGCGTTGGCGGCGCCGGGGCGCTAGCCGAGGAACTGCTGCGGACGCCGCTGCAGACCGAAGGGCCGTTCTATCCGGACAAGCTCCCCTTGGACACCGATAACGACCTGATTATCGTCAACGATCAACTCACGCCGGCCGTGGGTGAAATCACGCACCTGAGCGGTCGAATTCTGGACGCCCGTGGCGAACCTTTGCGCAACGCCTTGGTCGAGATCTGGCAGTGCGACAGCGGCGGGGCCTACATCCATACCGGGAGCGTCAATCGCGAAAAACGCGACGGCAATTTCCAGGGTTTCGGCCGCTTCCTGACTGGCTCGACCGGCGAGTATTATTTCCGCACGATCAAGCCGGTGCCCTATCCGGGCCGCACGCCCCACATCCATTTTCAGGTCAAGCACAAGGGCCACGAAAAGTTCAGCACCCAGTGCTACATCAAGGGCCACCCGCAGAACGAACGCGACTTCGTGCTGAAGGGAGTAAAAGACGCCAAGGCCCGCGACCTGCTGTTAGCCGACTTCGCGCCGATCAAAGAGTCGCGAGCCGGCGAGCTGGCAGCGAAGTTCGATATCGTCCTGGGGTACACGCCCGCGGCCTAATCGGCCGAACGAGCACTTTGGTATTTATTCGAGGCGAGCCGCTCCGCGGCGATTACCGCGGCTGGCTCAAATCCCGGGCTGCACCGTGCCGGCGGATAAACTCTTACGGACGTGTCGATTATAGGCCGCATTGCCCTTGTTATTGCGGCAATCGGCCTTGAATCGGCGGTGAATCTCCCTCGCTCGCGGAAGGTGATTTTGATAGGCTGCATAGCAGGACTGGCCGCGTGCGCTAAGTCGTTGCGCCGCTGGCTTCTGGCCGCCGTTTGCCGGGCCTTGGACGACCCCTCGTTGGGAGCGCGGAAACTTGAACTTGCCTCGAAATCCGACACGTAGCGTTCGCGTTGGCACCATCAGCCTGGGCGGGGGCAACCCGATCGCCGTCCAGAGCATGACGGCCACGCACACGCAAGACGTCGCCGCTACCGCGGCGCAGGTGAACGATCTGCAAGCGGCCGGCGCCGACGTCGTGCGAATCGCCGTCGACAATACCAAGGACGCCGAAGCGCTGGCCGAAATCCGCGCTCGCGTGTCAGCCAATCTTTCGGTTGATCTGCAAGAGAATTACCGGCTGGCCAAGGCGGTGGCTCCGTACGTCGACAAGGTTCGCTACAACCCGGGCCACCTCTATCACCACGAGCGCGAAAAGCCCTGGCAGGACAAGGTGAAGTTTCTGGTCGACGTGGCGGGCGAGAACGACTGCGCGATGCGCGTGGGCGTGAATTGCGGCTCGGTCGATCCGGCCAAGCTGGAAAAGTTCGCCGACGGCGATTCGCTGACGCCGATGTTGGAAAGCGCGTGGGAGCATTGCGAGCTGCTCGATTCGCTGGGCTTCACTCGGTATTGCGTGTCGCTCAAGGACTCGGACCCGGCCAAGGTGATCGAAGTCAATCGTCGCTTCGCCGCTCAGCGGCCCGACGTCCCTTTGCACCTGGGCGTGACCGAAGCCGGCCTGCCGCCCGAGGGAGTCATCAAGACGCGCATCGCGTTCGAGCAACTCATCAGCCGCGGAATTGGCGACACGATTCGCGTTTCGCTGACCGTTCCGAATGCGCAAAAGGCGAGGAGATTGCCGCCGGACGGCAGATCCTGGCGGACATCGCCTCGGGCCGAGTGCGCAGCGTCGTCGACTTCGGACTGGACACGC
Source organism: uncultured Planctomycetaceae bacterium (assembly GCA_963791755.1). GTDB lineage: Bacteria > Planctomycetota > Planctomycetia > Pirellulales > PALSA-1355 > PALSA-1355. The sequence continues at coordinate 932,140 of CAWBTK010000007.1, read as the reverse complement.
TTAATATCATCAGTTGTCCCAGTTGCTCGCGCGTCGAGAACGAGGCGTTCATTGAGCTGGCCCAGGATGTGAAGGAAATGACGCGCTACGCCAAGGAGTACGCCATCACGATCGCCGTGATGGGCTGCCGCGTGAATGGCCCCGGCGAAACGGACGATGCCGACTTGGGGCTGTGGTGCGGTCCCAATTTCGTAAATCTCAAGCGCCGCAGCCAGGAGCTGGTGCTTTTGCCTACGACGCCATCTTGCCGCGATTGAAACAAGAGCTCGATCAATTGATCGCCGTGCGAGCGGGCGCCGCGGGCGTTGAATCGGGCCATTGACGCTGGACGTGTTTTCTTTCGGATCGTTTCCTGATGAATCACAGGTCAAGGATGACCGCCCTCCGATGGACCGCCCTGGCATGGGCCATGGCAACGGCCGCCGGTTGCTCCCACTGGAGGTCGGCGCCCGCGCTGCCGTCGCGCCACCATCTGACCTTGGACCAATTGCTGGTCTTTAGCGACACGGCGCTTCCCAAGCATCACCGCCTGTTGGAAGAGCTGCGCACGCAACGCAGCCTGGTCAGTACCCGGCTGGCGCTTCCTCAGACCGAGGAGCCGATCCACGTCTACCTGTTTCCCACGTCGGACCGGTTGGAGTCCTATCTCAATGTGCACTATCCGGGCTTGCCCAAACGACGAGCTTTTTTCGTCGAAACCGACACGCGGCTCACGGTTTATGCGTATTGGGGCGATCGCGTGGCCGAGGATTTGCGGCACGAGGTAGCCCATGGATATCTGCATGCCGCTGTGCCCAACTTGCCGCTTTGGCTGGACGAAGGGCTGGCCGAATACTTCGAAGTCGCCCGCGGAGAATCGGGTCTGAATCGGCCGCATCTCGAACAATTGTCTGGCAACCCGGATTGGAGGCCCAACCTGGTGCGGCTTGAGCAGCTGCGTGATAGCGGTGAAATGACCCAGATCGAGTATGCCGAAAGCTGGGCCTGGGTGCACTTCATGTTGGAGAGTTCGCCGTTGCGGCTACAGGTATTGCAGGCCTATTTGAAGTCGCTCACGCGACCGCACGGCCACCGGCCGTTGTCCGAATTGTTGTTCACCGCCGATCCCCAGGCTGCCACGAACTTGCTGGATCACTTGTCCGTGTTGCAGCACTCTTTGCAATAGAGGATCGACGAATCGACCTGGTTGAATCCCAGGCCACGAAACAACGTGAGGGCCGTGGCGTTCTCCTCAGCCACGTGGACCTCGGCCAATGCCACGTGTTGGGAATGTAGCTGCCGCAGCGCCTCTCCCAGCAGGAATTTGGCCAGTCCTTGCCGCCGCTGGTTGGGAGCGACTTCCAGGCCCACGATGCCGACGGCATGAACGCCCAACGTGCCAACCATCGTTTCCATGTTCCAGAAATTCACGCTCGCCAAGGCCGGGCCGCCGTCCTTGGGAGTGAGCAGGCACCGCGTGCGTTCGAACGGCTCGAAGATGACGGCCTCCCACCAGGTTGTCGTCGGTGGGTCGACAATCGTCTCCACCGTGAACTGCCGGCGAATTTTCAACTGCTGTCGATCGATGGCGGGCCGAAAGTCGCACAGTTCGCGATGAAACACCGCCGCGCGGTGCAGCTCTTGATAGCCGTGGTCGCGAAACAACGATTGCATTCGCTGGTCGCGCTGCAGTACTCCCGAGAACTCACTACCCCCGTACAGCCCATAATAGAAGGGCGATAACGGATAATTGCCGCCGCCATAAAGGTGCGTCGCGCCGTGACTGCGCAGATACTGTTCCGAGCGAGCCAGCAGTTCTCCGGCGACCTCTGACTCGACTTCGGGGCGGAGCATGACCAGCGACGTGACCCCGCGCTGCGTCGATAACCCGTTCTGTCCGTCGCTAGGACCAAAGCCCGCATGAGCAAAGCCAACGACTTTTTCGGCGTCGTGGGCGACGATAAGCCCGTGTCGATCGAAGATCGGCTTGGAGAGGACGTATCGCTCGAACACAGCCATCGACATTGGCTGCATTACCTCAAAGTGACCGACCTGGCTGCGCCAGACTTCGGCCAAACGTGGCGGGTCGGTGTTTCGAAACACGCGGTATTCAATCACCGAACGGCACTCGCTGGCCAGCAAGAAAGCTCCGGATCAACGTGACTCTCACCTGGGCCGCGGGTACACCGCCCAAAAAACGGAGCCACGCTCCGCGGTTTTGTCATTCTAAGTTTACCAGGATCCACTCTCCTTCGACACGCGTTTCGAACACGGGCTGCACGATGCGGGGATTGAGCTGATTCTGGCCGCTGGTGACGTCGAACCGCCAGCCGTGCCAGGGGCAGGCCACGATACAGCCTTCGAGCTCGCCACGTCCCAAGGGACCGCCCTGATGGGGACAAACCCCGTCGATCGCGTGGAATCGGCCCTCGACATTGAATAGCGCAATCACACGCTCTTCGGCAATCCGTTCCACGCCGCACCCAGGAAGACAGTCCGTCGTGCGGGCAATACGAACCCAATTGGTCATGGCAGGGCGGAAAAGAGTCGAGAGGCTAGGGCGTTTTATCGCTGGTCGAGGGCAAGCTAGGTTTCCACCCGATCGCACGGGGTCGGGCGTGTCGCGATTCAAGCGGCTTTGCCCGGCGCATGCCGCCGCCGCAAAGGCCGGGTGTCCTTCCAGCGACGGTGCAGCCACCAGTACTGCTCTGGCGCCTGGCGAATCGTGCCTTCCAGCCGCTCAGTATACCACTTGGTGATGGCCGTCACGCTTTGCATATCGGAGCCGACCGCGCGCGGATCCAATACGCCGCCGAGAGACATCAACAAATGCAGCGGTTTTCCGTTGCGCCGCGCAAAGCAGAACATGGCCGGCGAATCGCTGCCCAGCGAGAACAGCGCGATGGCCTTGTGGCTCGATGCGGGCCGCCCGAAAAACTCGACCCAGCAACCCTTGCTGCCGGCGTACTGATCTCCCAACAGCGCCAGGATGCCGCCGCGGTCGAGAATGTCCTGAATCTGCCCGGCACTGCCGTTCTTCGACAAGATGTACTGGCCGGTCAGGCCGCGAAACTCATTGAGATATCGGTTCAGATACGGATTATCGAGCGGCCGGGCAATCGTGTAGGTCGGAAATCCAAACAGCCCCAACACATAGCCCGAGAGCTCGAAGTTGCCGTAATGGCCGCAGATGACGATTGTCGGGCGATCGTCGAAAAACGTGCGGATGATCGAGTCCGCGTCGCGCAACGTCACGTAGTCACGCCAATTCGTGTCGTGAATTTTGCGCGGCGCATGCATCACCTCAATGACCATCAGGAACAAGTGCTCCCACATCTTCCACGTCAATTCGCGCCGCTGGGCCTCGGACATCTCGGGAAAGGCGTGCAGCAGGTTCTCGGCAATCACGTCGTGACGAATACGCACCACGTTGGTACACAGCGTCGCCAGCCGTCGGGCCATGCTCGCACAGACGTCCATCGGCAAGGCTTGCACGACGCACACGAAAATGCGCAGCAGCAGATAGACCACCCGATCGAGAATGTCTTGCAGAAAGGTTCGACGCACGGGGGGCCTTTTTTCGGCGAGAAGTAGCTAGCTAATCGAGGGCGACATTGTGCCACGGACCGCCGCGCGGTGGAAGACCGGTTCGGGCTCGTAACGCCGGCGCCGCGAGCTACTTCTTTTTCTTACGCGCCGCCAGCACCGGATCGCTGGCCAGGGGCAGCTTCAAAACCTTACCGGTCTCGGCGGCCTTGTAGATGCCCAGGATGATCTCGACCGAGCGGCGTCCTTCGTGGCCGTCGACGGCCGGCGCGCGATCCTCGCGAATCGCTGCCAGCACGTCGCGAAACTGCTCGGTGTGCCCATGGTGGCCGATCGCCGACGGGTCGCTCGCTCCGCCGGCAGTGCTGGTGCGCGCCGCCATGCGCTCGTGCACGGCCGCGTCGCCGCGGCCCTTCTTGGCAAAGTCCCAGGCCACGACATCTTCCTCCTCCATCGCGGCGCTCCCCTCGGATCCGTGTATTTCGATCCGCTTCAGATAGCCCGGATAGGCCGCCGTGCTGGCTTCGATCACGCCCAACGCGCCGTTGGCGAATTTCAGCGTAGCCACCGCGGTGTCTTCGACGGCGATGCGCTCATGCGCAAGCAGACCCACGTGGGCCGTGATCTCCACGACCGGGCCCATCAGCCAGGTGAGTATATCGACGCTGTGAATGGCCTGGTTCATCAGCGCCCCGCCGCCGTCCAGTTCCCAGGTGCCGCGCCAGGCGCCGCTATCGTAATAGGCCTGCGTGCGATACCACTTCACATAAGCCTCGCCGAGAGTCAGCCGGCCGAAGCGGCCCTGTTCCATAGCCCGCTTGAGCTCAATGCTGGAGCGGTGAAACCGCGAAGGAAAGATGGCCGAGCACTTGACCTTGTTTTTCTCGCACTCGCGGATGATCTGATCGCAACGTTTGAGCGTGATCTCGAGCGGCTTTTCGACGATGACGTGCTTGCCGGCCCGCGCCGCGGCGACCGCCGGCTCCAGATGCGCGCCGCTGGGGGTGCCCACCGTCACTACGTCGACGGCCGGATCGGCCAGCATCTGGTTCAGATCGTGATAAGCCCGGCAACCCTGCGCGGCGGCAAACCGATCAGCCGAGGCCGGCACGGCGTCGTAGCAGGCCACGACCTTGGCGCCGCGAATGTCTCCGATGGCGCGGGCGTGAAAGTTAGCGATCATGCCGCAGCCGATAATTCCGAACCCAAATTTCCCTGTGTTTTTCGCCACGCGCGTCTCCCTGATGCACCGTCCAAATCGATCGACAAAGTGAGGATTTTAGAAGTCTGGCCGCTAAAACGCCAGGGCCACACTCGAGTGGCGCGTCAGCCAACGCCCAGGGCCAGCGCCACGACGGCCAGCGCATTGATGCACGCGTGCAGCACCAGCGAGGGAAAGATGCGGTGCGTTTGGCGATAGAGAAAACCCAAAAACAGAGCCAAGACGAACAGCGCCACGCGATCGGCCCCCTGGTGCATGGCGGAAAACAGCGCCGAACTGATCAGAATCGGCAAGACCCGGTGAGCCGATCGCCAGGGTCGCCTGCGGCGCCGCAAGACGCGCTCCAGCCAGCCTTGCAAGACGACTCGAAACAACAGTTCTTCCGACAAAGGCGCTACGACAATCGCGCTCAGCGCCGCCAGCGCCACCAGCGCCGGGCCGTTTTGCTCGGAAACCAATTTGGCCAGGGGATGCTCCAGGGGCGTCCAGAACTGCGAGACCACGATCTGCACGCCATAGACCAAAGGCGCCGCCGCAAGAAAGGCCAGCACGCCCAAACGCACGTCCTGCGGAAGGCGGCTCGTATCGAAGCCGAACTCGCGGGCTCGAGCCCTGGTCCGCATTTCAAGGTAGAAAATCGCGGCCACGGTCCACAGGAAGTGCCCGGCCGTGACAGCCGCCAGGCCGGCAATCGACAACCCGCCTTCGGCAATCGTATGTCCCGGCACGGCCAAGCGCAGCGCAACCAGCTCGAAGATCGGCCAGGCCAGCACCAGCCACAAGACGTCGACCACGTTCCAGGGCGCTCGCAGCCGGGGCTCGTAGGGCACGAGCGACTCGCCTTCGGACAGCCGCCTCGCCACGTTCAGCCAAACGATCAGGCTGGCCATCATCAGTGACGACAAGATCGCGACAACAACAAGCTCGCGCTGTGGCATGGCCGAGACCGAGGCAAATGGAAAACCGGCCGCTCAAAGCCGAGACCGAACTCAGCGCCGCAACAAGGCGATCGCCCGCAGGACGTACGCTCCGCCGGAATAGAGAGTCAGGCCCACGGCCAACCATACCGCCACGTCCAGCGACCAACTCAGGGCCTCGGGCCGATCCGCCCCGCGGTACAGCGCGAACAGGCAGATCACGGCGGCGAGGCACTGCGCGAGCATTTTCAACTTGCCCGACATCTGCGCCGAAAAGTCAGCCCCCTCTCCCTCGAGATAACTGCGCAGCGCCGTCACCAGCAATTCGCGGCCCACGATCACGACCGCCATCCAAGGGCGGACGCCCGAGCCGGGCACGGCCGATAAGAATATGAAAGTGCCGCAGACGATGATCTTGTCCACGAAGGGATCGAGGATGCGGCCCAGGTTCGTGACCTGGCCGTACTTGCGGGCCCAATATCCGTCGAGCCAGTCGGTACCCGCCGCAACGGCAAACACGATCGTGCTTGCCAGATAGTATTCGAACGCGATCAACACGAACAGCACGATCGACAACAGCAGCCGCAGGGCCGTGAGTTGATTGGGTACGTTAAATACCTGTTGTCGGCCAACTTCCTTTTTCGTGGCGATCGACACCGGGGCGTGTCCTTCTAGCGAGGCTTGCCAACCGCGACACCAACTAAATCATAGTCGCTCGTGGCCACAATTTCACAGCGCACTATTTTGCCGGGCCGCAATTTCTGCCCCGTGACGTACACCACGCCGTCCACGTCCGGCGCGTCGGCATGTCCGCGGCCGATCCAGGCCTGTTTCTCGCCCGGCACGCCCCGATCGATCAAAACGTCGACCTGCCGGCCGATCTGGGCCTGGTTCCAGGCAAATGCCACGTCTTGCTGCACCGCCATCAGCCGCTCGCGGCGGGCTTCCTTGATCTCCTCGGACAAATGGTCGGGCAGGCGGGCGGCCGGCGTGTCGGGCTCAAACGAATAGATGAAGACCCCCAGCCGTTCGAATCGCTGCGCCCGCACGAAATCCACCAGTTCCTCGAACTGCTCGTCCGTTTCGCCGGGAAATCCCGTGATGAAGGTGGTCCGCATCACGAGGCCCTCGATCCGCTCGCGCAGCTTCGCCAGCAACGTCTCGGTGGCGTCGCGGGGCACGCGCCGCTGCATGCGGCGCAGCATCGTGTCGTTGATGTGCTGCAGCGGCAAGTCCAAGTAGGGAATGATCTTCTTGCTGGTGGCGATTTTTTCGATCAACTCGTCGCCGAAATACATGGGATACAAGTACATCAGGCGGATCCATTGGATGCCTTCCACTTGTTCCAACTGAGCCAGCAGTTCCGTCAACCGTGTCTCGCCGTACAGATCCATGCCGTAATACGTCGTGTCTTGCGCCACGATCACCAGCTCGCGCACGCCGTCGGCGGCCAACTCGCGGGCCTCGGCAATCACGGCGTCGATGGGCTTGGTAGCATGCTTGCCGCGCATTTTCGGGATGGCGCAGAATGTACAGAGCCGGTCGCAGCCCTCGGAGATCTTCAGAAATGCGAAGTGGCGCGGCGTAATCCGCAGCCGATTGCGATCGTCCAGCGGCCGCGAGGGGGCGGGCTGAAACACCGTCCGCTGTTCGTCCAGCCCGCCGATCAGGCGATCGGCGACTTTCGTCACCTGTTCGCGGCCAAAGACGCCCACCAGGTGGTCGATCTGCGGCAGTGTCTCAAGCAGTTTTTCCTTCTCGCGCTCGGCCAGGCAGCCGGAGACGATCACGCCGCGGATGTCGCCCCTGCGCTTCAGCTCCAACATCTCGCGGATCGTGGCGTATGACTCGTCACGGGCTCGTTCGATGAACCCGCAAGTGTTGACCACCACGAAATCAGCGCCGACCGGCTCGCTCACCAGCTTATAGCCGTCTAACTGCAATAGCCCCAGCATCCGTTCGCTGTCGACAAGGTTCTTGGGACAGCCCAGGCTGACGAACGAATAGGTGCCCTTGGCCTTCGCGGAAACAGTTTTGGGGGCCGGCTGGTGTGGAGTGGTTGTCGCCAAAATAAAAAGTCCCGCAAGGCTGGAAGCGCCCCTTGAAAAAGAGCGCGCGAGCGAAGTTCTCCATCCTAGCCGATCCCGTGGCGGGTGACGAGTGGGCCGGCGTGCAGATCGGGCCGGAGCATTCGCCGCGAAAGACAATTCGTCATCGCCAGAACGCACAAAAAGGCCAATTCGGAAATGCTGATGTGGGGCGATGAGCCGCGTGGCCTACTCGTCGTCCTTGCAATTGCCATCGAGCGGGCTATAGTGTACACATATACACTAACCGAATGGCTCAGACGAAGGGCCGAACGATGCTTCCCGAACTGACTCAGGACGAGTTCTCCGCGGCGCTCGATGCCGTGGCCGGCAGCGTGCTCGACGCGGCTGGACAATACGCGCCGCCGATCGACGCCGCGGGCCTGGCCCGCGCGCTGGGTTTGGCGCTCGCCTGGGACACCGAACAGCCGGGGCGTGGACGGGTGGTCCGGCTGGCCGGATTCGGCGGCACACGGCCGCGCGGCTCGATTCTACTGCGGCCCGAGCCTCGGCCGGAACGGCTGCAATGGGCCACGGCGCACGAGATTGGTGAAACCTGTGCCTGCCAGGTCTTTGACCGATTGGGCGTCGATCCTCGCGAAGCTCCCCCGGCGGTGCGCGAAATGGTGGCCAACCAGTTGGCCGGCCGGCTGCTTTTGCCGCGCGACGCTTTTTCCGCCGACGGCCGCGCCTCGGACTGGGATCTATTGGTGTTGAAAGCGCGATACACCAGCGCGAGCCACGAATTGATCGCGCGGCGGATGCTCGATTTCGCCCCGCCGATCATCATCACCGTGTTCGACCAAGGACGGCGCACCTGGCGGAAAGGCAACCTCGACCGGCGGCCGCCGGCGCTATTGCCTTTGGAAGCCGCCGCGCGACACGCGGCCCACGAACGGGGCGAGCCGGTCGTCGAGGAAACCCCGTTGTGCCGGGTGCGGGCCTGGCCGATCCACGAGCTGGACTGGAAGCGTGAAATTCTGCGCACTGAGTGGCAGACGGACGACATTGACGGCGGCCCGATCGCGGGCGCTGATGACAACTGGGCCGAGTGACGGGCCGGGTCAAACGCCGGCGCCTGAATCGGCACCGCGACCTTTGACTTGTGCCAATTGCCACAAGAGGTCGTGCATGCGATAGGGCTTGGTGACAACCGCGGCCACGCCGGCCTCGGCGGCTTGCCGGCAGTCGTCCAAGCGGGCGAATCCCACGATGGCGACGATCGGCCCCGTGCCGCAGATCGCGCGGACAATGCCAATGGCACGGGCGTCGCCAATTTGTTCGGGTAGCGCGTCCCAAACGATCATTGGTCGCGGCGCGGAACCGGCCAGCGGCAACGGAACAGGGCAACCGGCGTCGACAATCGTGACTTCGTACCCTCCGCGTCGGCATACATCGGCCAGCGCGGCGGCGGTGTGCGGATGCCGCGCAAAAACAGCAAGTGGGCCAACGCCGCGCGCGAGGGGCTCGGCGGATAGCGCGAGCGTGTGCTCTTCCGGCGAGGCCGTCAGCGGCAACGACCAACTGGCAACTTCGCCGCGCTGGCGACGCGCCAACTCGCATTCCCAGCGGGCGGGCCACTGATGCCAGTAGGCGCTCGCGCACCCGGCTGGCGGCGGGGCGCTGCGCCCCTCGCCCTCGCACCAACTGCCGACCACGCGCCATATTCGCGCGAAGGGCGCGGCAGTGCGCAGCGCCTCGATCCGGCTGTCCGCGAACTGACCGGGGCGGGCCTGGGCCAGCACGATCAGCTCCGGCGCCTCAGGCGAACGGGCTAAATTGGCTTGTGCGTCATCGAGATTGTCGAAAACGTGCGTGCTCGGCTGGAGGGCCAAGCTGCCCCCAACGAGCGAGGTGATTTCCAGGGGCGCGCCAATCAGCCAGATCGAACTTTGCGTCATGTTGTCACGATGCGAATACAGAGCTTGATCGAGCGAGTCGCGCGGCTTGTCCCATCGCGCGAGTCGCTTGGCTTCACGCCGCGGATGCCAATGCGCAAAAAAGATGCCCTGTGCGTTGGCACAGGGCATCGCAAGGCACTTGGATATTTCGTCTGAACTCGCATTGCGTAAAACACGCGGCGAGCGGACGACACTCTCTGTCTACTGAGGAATCTCTTGGATTTCACCGCCAGCCATGGTCGACAATTGCTGATAAACCAGCATGTCGATATCCTGATTGAGGAACTGGATCGACCCGTCGCCCATCAAGAAATTCCCGCCACCCGAGTGATCGCTACGGAAATTGGAAGTTAAGTTCGGTCCGAATCCTTCGGTGATGCCCATGTTTGGCTTTGTGCCGATCGCGCCTGCCTGACTTTTTTGGCAGGCTCTCTTACTATAGTTTGTCGCACCGTCGTCCACCATGGTTTGCGTGACGGGCGTCTTATTCAACGGCTCCAACGTACACCCATAAATCCCGCAAAAACCCTGGTTGCTTGGCGTTTGGATACCAGAGGGGCAGGGCTGGGGGGCGATCCAGGCCGCCCAGGCAATAATTTGCTGACCGTAACTACTTGTTCCGGTATTACCAGTTCCGCCCAGTTGGGTACGCTGATTGGCCAGCGTTCCGTCAGCGTTGAACACCGGGATACCGGGTTGGGTAAACGCCAGGGGCCAATTCGGACCGTGAGCGGCCTCGCCCATGGCAATCGTGTTGGATAGTCCGTCGGTTACCTTGCGGATCGGCACTGCCCAATTAACGTCAAACATTCCGCGTGAGTTCGAACCCACGTACGTCCCGCTAGGGGGCGCGCTGTTCGGTCCCAGGCACCAGGCATCGGTAACGCCTTTGCAGACCGCATAGTTGGTCACGCCGAATTGCTGGGTCATGGGATAGCTGTTCGAGACTGCGAGAACGAAAATGATGTTGAGGGCCGTATCTTCCATGGGATTCTGGCCGCCGGAGGAAGGACACGCAAAGACCGGAATTACCGTGGCCGGGATCGGCGCACTGACGCCGGCTACGCCCAACTGAGTCTGATTTTTCCAGTCCTGCTTGCTGTCGTAAAGGTTCTTCAAGGATGCCTCCTCGAAATACGGCAGCAACATGGCATGACAACTTGCATAATAGTTGCTGGTAAGGTTAGTGATATCTTTAACGCAAGTCCCGGGCGGAAACGTCTTCAAGGCCGTCTGGTATGAGTTGAGGGCCAGTCCGAACTGCTTCATGTTGTTGGTGCAACTCGAGCGGCGGGCGGCCTCGCGGGCAGCCTGAATGGCCGGCAGCAACAGCGCTACCAACACGCCGATGATCGCGATCACGACCAGCAGTTCCACGAGCGTAAAACCCTGGCGCCGGGCTTTGACCTGGCACCCGCCTGTTCGCTGTTTACCGATTGTCATTTTGAGCTCCCGTCCCTTTGAGTTACGAACCACAGATTCGTGGCGGAGAAATGTGGTGGATGATGACAAATAACACAACAATGCCGCCTTCCGAGCTAGTATCTGCTTTCGCCGCGCGTTTGTCAAAGGTTTTAGCGAGAATTTCCCCGGGACCAGCCGGCGGTTGGACAAGCGTCTCCGACCTGCTCAGGCCAGCCGCTCTTCGCGCTCGGCGAGGGCACGTTGGGCGGAGAAGGGGTCGGGAGCCGCGCGCAATTCAGCCAATAGTTCGGCATCGCCAAGCAGGCGGCTCAAGCGTGCCAGAACGCGCAAATGTCCCCGGTCGTCGGTCGAAAGCACCAGGAAAAACAGGTCCGTCAGGCCGCCGCGGGGGGCGCCGAAGGGGATTCCGCGATCGATCCGGCCCATCGCCAGAAACGGCTCGGCCAGCAGGTTCGGCAGCGGACGCCGCGGATGGAGCAGGGCCACGCCATTTTCCAGGGCCGTCGGCAGCATGTCCTCGCGCGCCGCACCGCCTCGGCCATTTTGGCCGTATCCCACAGCATTCCAGTGCGGGCGGCCAGTTCGACCATCGAAGTAATCGCCGATCCTCGCGTTCGCGCCAGCAGCGGAATGGCGATCGCCTCTAGCGGCAGCATTTCGGCGATCGACAGCGGACTTTCCTCGGGAGTGCCGGCGGCGCGGCGCAGCACGCCTTCCATCTGCACCAATTCCTCGTCGCTCGACAGGCCGATCCGCTCCTCCAGCCAGTGATGCACCTCGGCGGGGGAGAATCGCCACTGCCCGGCAACCTTCCGCCCCGGAAGTCGGCCGCGGTCGACCAACCGCAATACCTGCGCCGGGTCGACGTGCAAGTAGGCCGCCAGGCTTTCGATGCCAAAATCGTCGTCGGCCATGCTAGCGATCCCGTGAAGGCTGCCGCTGCGGCGGGCCGCGGCCAAAAGATGCGTAAATCATTTCGTGGCCAGTACCATTTGTCCATATCGGGACGCGCGGTCGACGCCGATTTAATCCCGTCTTGACAGGCTGGCGAAAATCGCCAAAATCCCGCCGCCACTTCGGAACCCGTTCAACGGATGAGCGGAACCATCGGAATTGTCCCATGCGTACGGCACGGAGGCCAAACGCGGCATGTCGCATTCTTTCTCGACCGTCGAGCCCGTGAGTTTGGCCGGCCTGCTGGCCGGCGCCGAATTCAAACGCGCCGCCGACATCCACCTGTCGAGCTGCTCGGCCGATTCGCGCACGTGTCGGCCGGGCGACGTCTTTGTCGCGATGGAGGGCGGCAGCTCGGACGGTCACCAGTTTGTCGCCGAGGCCATCGCACGCGGTGCGCGGGCCGTCGTGACGGAGCGCGAACTTGCCGTCGAGGTGCCGTTGTGCCTGGTGAGCGACGCTCGCGAAGCCTACGGACACATCTGCCAGGCCCTGGCCGCACAGCCCAGTCACTCGCTCAAAGTCATCGGCATCACCGGCACCAACGGCAAGACCACGACCGCTCATCTGCTGGCCAACATATTGGAAACAGCCGGCGCGCGAACAGGCCTTTTGGGCACGCTAGGCTACCACGACTCGCTGGAATTCGAAAACGCCGAGCTGACGACGCCCACGGCGCCGGCCCTGGCCGACTGGCTGGGGCGCATGGTGGGACACGGCTGCTCGCACGCGGTGATGGAAGTTTCGAGCCACGCCCTGTCGCAGCGCCGCGTGTCGGGCGTGTCGTTCGCCGGGGCATGCCTGACCAATTTGCGGCGCGACCACTTGGACTATCACCACGATCTGGCCGAATACCACCACGCCAAGCTGAGTCTGTTCAACGATCTTTCGCCGAGCGGAACCGCGGTTATCAATGCCGACGATCCGGCCAGCGTGGCAGCGGCCCCCATGCTGCCCGGCCGTGTGCTGACAATCGGCATCCACCAAACCGCCGATGTCACGGCCACGGTCATCGAGCGATTCAAGAGCGAACAGACTTTCGTCATCTCGGCCGGCAAAGTCGCGGCGACGGTCCGCACGACCATGATCGGCGATCATCATATTTATAATTGCCTGTCGGCCGCGGCGCTGGGCCTGGCCGAAGGCATCGACTTGCCAACCATCGCCCGGGGCTTGGAAGGCGTGTCTCGGGTCGCAGGCCGCATGGAACGGATCGAATGTGGGCAGCCGTTCGGCGTATTCGTCGACTTCGCCCATACGCCCGACGCTTTGGCCGCGACGTTAACGGCGTTGCGCGAGGTGACGGTCGGTCGCGTGCTGTGTGTGTTCGGCGCCGGCGGAAACCGAGATACCGAGAAGCGCCCCCTGATGGGACACACAGTGGAAACATTGGCCGATTTGGCCATCGTCACCAACGACAATTCCAGGCAGGAAGACCCGCACATCATCGCTGCTGATATTTTTTCCGGCTTCGCGCGGCCAGGAGAAGCCCGCTGGATGCCCGAGCGCGAACGGGCGATCCAATATGCGCTTTCGCTCGCCGGACCGGACGATACGGTGCTGGTGGCGGGGCGCGGACACGAAACGCACCAGATTATCGGCGATGCCCGCCTGCCGCTGGACGATCGCGAGGTCGCGCGGCGCTATTTGTACAACCTCGAACCCAGCTCGCAATATGGCGCGCTGGCGTCGGTCGCGAATTCCTAGGACGTATACGAGCATGCGTGATTTGACCGTCAAAAAACTGCACGAGATCGCCGGCGGCCGGCTTCGCCTGGCGACGTTGTCTCCGCCGTGCGGCGAAGAGGCCCGCGTCGGACACATCGTCACTGACAGCCGACAGGTGCAACGCTCGGACGTCTTCTGGGGATTGGCCGGCGCGCGATTTGACGGGGCTGATTTCGCCGAACAGGCCTTCGCCCGCGGCGCCGCGGGCGCCGTGGTGGGCAAACGATACGTACAGCCCGCGCCCGGATGCTGGAGTCTCGAAGTCCCTGACGCGCAGGAGTCGCTGGTTCGGCTGGCGCGCTGGAATCGTCAGCGGATGTCGGGCACGGTCGTCGCCGTAACCGGCAGCGTGGGCAAGACCACGACCCGACAGATGATTCATACCGTGCTGGGCAGCCGCTTGTGCGGATCGACCAGCCCGCGAAACTTCAACAACCACGTCGGCCTGCCGCTGAGCATGTTGGGCATGCAGCCGGAACACGACTATTGCGTGTTGGAATTGGGCGCGAGCGCTGCCGGCGAAATCGGCAAACTGGCCGCGTTGTGCCAGCCGTCGATTGGAGTGCTGACGCGGGTTGGCGATGCCCACCTGGGGACGTTCGGCTCGGTCGAAGCGGTGGCCGAGGCCAAGGCTGAATTGATCGCGGCACTTCCGCCCGAGGGTTGGGCCGTGCTGGCCGGCGACGACGCGCAGTTGCGCCGCGTGGCGGCGGGCGCCAAACCGAAAATCGTGTGGTGCGGGCGATCGCTCGACAACGACCTGGTGGCGACAAACATCGAGAGTCGCCAGGGCCATTTGAGTTTCACGCTCGACGGCATGCCGATGTCCGTCAACGTCTGGGGACGCCATCACTTGATCGGGGCACTTTCGGCCGTGGCCGTGGGGCGAATCTTCGGCATGGACGATCGGGAAATTGCCCGCGCGCTGGCCGAGTTCGAGCCGCCGCCGATGCGCTGTCAAATCACCCGCGTGGCCGGCGCCACGATCATCGACGATACGTACAACGCCAGCCCCGTGGCCATGCGGGCCGCACTTGAGCTGCTGCGCGATTTCGACGCTCCCGGCCGACGAATCGTGGTTTGTGGAGATATGCGCGAATTGGGCGACGCGAGCGAAAGGTTACACCGCTCGTTGGGCGACCAGGTGGTCACGTTGTGCGGCGCCGATTTGCTCGTGGCCTGCGGCAACTATGCCGAGGACGTGGTGGCCGGAGCGCGAGCCGCGGGAATGCCGCATGCTCGCAGCGTCGCTTGCCGCGAACTGGATGAGTTTTTGGCGCGGGGCGAGGTCGCACTACATCCCGGTGACGTGGTGCTGGTGAAAGGCTCGCGCGCGATGGAGATGGAGCGGCTCGTGCGGAGTTTTCAAGAGCCGTCGCCGTGCGAAGTTTAAGCAAACATGATCGAGCGCCGCGGGCGCTCGATCGAGAGTCAATACGACAAAACACTTGTGGGTTCCATCGACGGTGTAGAGTTTGCGGGAACTCGACACTACCCGCCCTCCTGGGTAGGAGCAACAACTTACCGGACACAGCGGTTACTGGGTCGACCGCTCCGGTGGGTGCTTCGCGATGGAACTCAAGACTGAGCGCCGCGAGCGGCGGATAACGCCGCTCCGGCGCCTCAGGGATCACGTCTCGCGCCGCGCGCGAATCATGGCGCCGCCGGCGCCAGTCACACTTCGGATCGTGCCTGGATGTTTCTTTATTTCCTGAATCGCCTGCTGGCCGTTTGGCCAGACCTGGGCGACGCATCGGCGCTGGACAAGATCACGCTGCGCGCGGCGCTGGCGGCGCTGGTCAGCTTTTCGCTGGCGGTGGCGTTCGGGCCTCGCTCAATTGCGTGGCTGGCCCTGCGATTCCGCGAGCCGATCAAGATTCCCTCGGCCGCCGTGGCCCGACTGCATGCAAGCAAGCAAGCGACGCCCACGATGGGCGGGCTATTTATCGTGGGTGGACTGGTGGCCAGCACGGCGATATTCGCCGACTGGAGCAACGCCTATGTGATCGTGGCCGTGGTGATCGTGCTGGCGCTGGCCGTGCTGGGCGCGCATGACGACCTGGTTAAACTCAGCACCAGCCGCAGGGGTCTTTCGCCGCGAGCCAAACTCGTGGCCCAATCGGCAATCGCGATTGTCGCCGCCGTGGCGATTTATCGGCTGCACGCCGGCAGCGAACAGGGGCTCGAACTGGCCGTGCCGGGCATGGGCCTAAGCTTTCAATTGGGTTGGTACTTCATTCCCTGGGCGGCACTCGTCATTGTCGGGGCGTCGAACGCCGTGAACCTGGCCGACGGTTTGGACGGATTGGCCGGCGGATGTCTGGTTTGCGCCACTGGCGCGATTGCACTCGTGGCCTATGCCTGCGGCCACGTCGGCTGGGCCGCTTACCTGGGGGTTCCTCACCTGGCAGGCGCGGGCGAAATGGTCGTGATCGCCGGCGGCATGATCGGCGGCTTATTAGGGTTCCTATGGTTCAACTGCCACCCGGCCTCGGTCTTCATGGGAGACACCGGTTCGTTAAGCCTGGGCGGATTGCTCGGGCTGCTGGCTGTCATCGCTCGGCAGGAGTTGCTGCTGGTCGTGATCGGCGGCGTGTTCGTCGTGGAAGCACTCAGCGTGATTGTGCAAGTCGGCTGGTTCCGGTTGAAAAAGAAACGCATTTTTCTGTGCGCACCGTTGCATCACCATTTTCAACTCAAGGGCTGGCCGGAAGACAAGATCGTGGTTCGGTTTTGGATCGCTGCGGCGCTATGCGCCGTGTCGGGCTTGGCGGGGCTTAAGCTGCACTCCCGCGACATCGCCCAACCGCTGCAACTCACCGCAGCGCAACGACTAACCCGTTAGCGTGCCGACGCAGCCAAGATATAGCCTGTTTTTCCGAACTATTTACGACTCATTCGTGTCCGATTTTCGAGTGATGATTGTACGACGGACGGTGGCACTGAAGTCGTGCCAGTGTGGAGCGCGGCAAACCGACGTCGCGCAGGGATGGATAGAAAGATAGCAATTATGATGAGAGGACATAACGATCACATTGTGTTTGCCGGCGGCGGGACCGCCGGACACCTGTTCCCCGGCCTGGCCGTGGCCGAGCAGTTGCTGCGCTATGCGCGGGGGTGCGCGTCACATTTGTCGGCACGGGGAAGGCGTTCGAAACTCGCTACGTCCAGCGGGCGGGTTTCGATTATGTCACGCTGCCGTGCCAGCCATTTCCGCGCAAGGCCCGAGAGGCGCTGCGATTTCTGACCGACAATTTCGCCGGGTATTATGTCGCGCGAAGTTTCTGCGCGAGCAAGAAGTATCGCTCGTCGTGGGACTGGGCGGATACGCCAGCGTGCCTGCCGTGCGAGCCGCGGCGCGAATGCACATTCCGCAACTGCTGTTGGAACAAAACGCCGTGCCGGGCCGCGCCACGCGTTGGCTGGCGCCGACCGCCGCATTGGTCTGCTCGGCGTTCGAGAATATCCGCCCCTACCTGCGGGCGACTTGCCGCGTGCGGGTCACGGGCAATCCGCTGCGGCGAGAATTCGTCGATGGCCGGATCGCCGCGCGCGAATTGCCCGATCGACTTGGCGGGCGACGTACTCTGGTTGTATTGGGCGGCAGCGGCGGCGCGCAAACACTCAATGAACGGGCGCCGCTGGCACTTTACAAGGCCGGCGCCGCGCTGGGCGGATGGCAGATCGTGCACCAGACGGGGGAACGCGATTTGGCGCGCACCAGCCAGCTCTACGGCAAGCTGGGAATTAAAGCCAAGGTAGTGCCGTTTATCGAAAACATGCCGCTGGTGCTGCGTTCCAGCCAATTGGCAATCAGCCGCGCCGGTGGCACGACGTTGGCCGAATTGGCGGCCAGCGGCGTGCCCGCGATTTTATTGCCCTATCCGCACGCGACCGACGATCATCAGCGGAAGAACGCGAACCTGTTCGCCGAGGCCGGCGCCGCCAAGACGCTGGATGAGCGCGAGGTAGTGGGCCGGCTCGACAACCACCTGGCCGAGGCCGTCGCCGAACTGGCCGCCGCGCACCGAGTGCGGGTGCGGATGGCGCACGCGATGACGGGCCTGGCGCGGCCCGAAGCCACGCGCAGCGTTGTCCGTTCGATCGGCGCGCTATTGAATACGGCCGAGCTGGCGGCGCTATAAACAGCGCCGGCCAGCACGGTCGCCCCCAGGGGGCGGCACGCGCTGCTAGCGACACTTGCATTGACATACGCCGGCAATCGGCCGTATGATCCCCGCCCGCCTTGGCCTCGAACCCGAGTTCATCCCTGGGAATCGACCGTGTCCAACTCCGCCTTTGCGACGCCGCTTGCGCCAGAAAACATCCGAATCCACGCGGCGCCCAAAGCACACCTGGTCGGCATCGCCGGCGCGGGCATGAGCTCCTTGGCCGAGGTGCTCGACGCGGCTGGATGGGAAATCAGCGGCTCGGATTTGAACTGCCAGTTCGCGGCCCGAAGCCGTTTTCACGTTCACGCGTCGCACGATGCCGCGCATGTCGACGACGACCTCGATTTGTTGATCCATAGCGACGCCGTGGCCGAGGATAATCCCGAGCTGCGGCGGGCCGTGGCGCTGGGGGTATCGGTGTTGAGTTATCCGCGGATGCTCGGGCGACTGATGTCGCAGCAGCAAGGGGCGGCCATCGCCGGCACGCACGGCAAATCGACGACCACGGCCATGGCCGGAGAAATCCTGTCGGCTGCCGGCTTCGATCCCACCGTCGTGTGCGGCGCTCGTTCGATCGAAGGCAACTCGACGGGAAGGTTTGGGCGCGGTCGTTGGATGCTGGCCGAGGCTTGCGAATATCGTGACAACTTTCGATATTTGAATCCGCGGTTGGCCGTGATTTTGGGGATCGAGCCGGATCATTTCGATTGCTTCGCAACGCCCGCGGACCTGGAAGGCGCCTTCGCGCGTTTCGTCGCGCGGATACCCGAAGACGGACTGCTGCTGTCGTGCGCGGATTGCGAGGCGACGGCGCGCGTGCTGGCCGAGCGGCGCTGCGCTACCGAAACCTTCGGCTTTGAGCCGTCAGCCGCCTGGCATGCCGCCGAGCTGCGCGAGCGGCAGGGATTTTATACGTTTCAAGTACGCCACGGCGAACGCCTGGTATGTGAAGTGAAGCTTCACGTGCCGGGGCGACACAACGTGCTGAACGCCTTGGCCGCCGCGGCATTGGCCAGCCACTGTGGCGCGAGCGGCGCGGCAATCCGCGCCGGACTCGAACGCTTCGCGGGTCTGCGCCGCCGGCTGCAACTGCTGGGCGAAGTGCGACAAGTCGCGATTCTCGACGACTACGCGCACCACCCCACGGAAGTGGCCGCCACGATCGCGACCATTCGACAGATGTATCCGCAGCGCCGATTGTGGTGCGTGTTTCAGCCGCACCAGGCGTCGCGGACCCGGTACTTGCTGGACGAATTCGCCGCCAGCCTGCACAATGCGGATAAGGTTATCGTCGGCGAAATCGTTCGCGCTCGCGAAACCGCGACCGCGGCAGGCGAGGTCACGGCCAAAGACCTGGCGGCACTCGTCACCCGGCGCGGCGGAGACGCGCTGTGGCTGGCATCGGTCGCGGAAATACACGATCATTTGAGGCAATCGCTCCGCCCGGGAGACGTGGTCGTCACCATGGGCGCCGGAGACATCGGTAGAATCGCGCATGAGCTTGGACAAGGGCTTCGAACATATCGTCAAGCGGGCTGAGCCGCTCGCGCCGCACACGTGGTTTCACTTGGGCGGTCCGGCCGAGTATTTCGCCGATCCGAACACGATCGACGAGTTGCGGGCGCTGGTGCGCCGCGCGCGCGAAGAGAATATCGTCGTGCGAATCTTGGGCGGAGGGTCGAATATTCTGGTGCGGGATGAAGGCGTGGCGGGACTGGTCGTGCGCATGGCGGCGCCGGCCTTCAGCGAGATCGCGCTGGCCGGACAAATCCTGTCGGCCGGCGGCGGCGCGAAACTGGGGCAGGCCATCTCCACATCGGTCCGCGAAGGTCTGGCGGGACTGGAAGCCCTGGTCGGCATCCCTGGCACCATCGGCGGTGCGCTGCACGGAAACGCCGGCAGCCGGGGCGGCGACATCGGACAATGGACCTGCCAGGCTACGGTGATGACCCGCGCCGGCGAGATTATCGAACGCTCGCGCGAGGAGCTGGTCTTCGCCTATCGCGAAAGCTCGCTCGATGAACTGGTGATTCTTGGCGCGAAGTTCGAGCTGGAAAAAGACGATCCCGAAGAATTGACCAAGCGGATGCAAAAGCAGTGGATTGTGAAGAAGGCCGCCCAGCCGCTGGGGCACCAAAGCGCCGGCTGCATTTTCAAGAATCCGCGAGGGATGAGCGCCGGCATGCTGATCGAACAGGCGGGTCTCAAGAACTCGCGAGTCGGCCAGGCCGAAGTCAGCGAACGGCACGCCAACTTTATCGTAGCCCATCCGGGCGCCACGAGTCAGGACGTGCTGGGGCTTGTCGAGTTGGTGCGAGATCGCGTCATGGAACGACTGGGAATCGATCTCGAGACGGAAATCGAGATCTGGTAGCGCGGCGCGCGCGAGGTCAATCGCGAGTGTGCCAGCCGGGTTATCGCGTGTGGCAAGCGAGTCAAGGAGGACGAGAGCATGGTCTTCAATCAGCCTGATGCGCCACTGCGCATCATTGTGCTCGCCGGAGGAGAATCTCCGGAGCGCGCGGTCAGTCTTCGCAGCGGCGCCGCGGTCGCCCTGGCCCTCGCGGAAGCAGGGCATTGCGTCACGCGGCTTGATCCGGTCGAAACCGCGCTCGATGCGGTCGACTGGAGCGGCTGCGATGCGTGCTTCATCGCGCTGCATGGCGGGGCAGGGGAGGACGGTCGCGTGCAACAGCAGTTGGAACTGCTGGGCGTGCCCTATACCGGCAGCGGACCGGACGCCTGCCGGCTGGCAATGAGCAAGTCGGCAGCCAAGCAGCGGTTTGCCGCGTACGGAGTTCCAACGCTCGACTGGTGCGTTACCGACGCGGAGGATCTGACCCGCGGAAGCAGGGCGGCCAACGTGGCTAAGCGGGTCGCACCGCTGGGCTATCCGCTCATCGTTAAGCCCGACGCCCAAGGATCGAGCCTGGGAATCACGATCGTGTCGGCGCCCAGGGAATTGAGCGGGGCCATCCGCACCGCGGAGCGCTTCGACGAGCAATGCCTGATCGAGCCCTACGTTGCGGGTCGTGAATTCACCGTGACCTTGATCGACGAGCAGGCCTTGCCGCCGATCGAGATCGTTTCGCCCGAGCGAGTCTTTTCCTATGCGGCGAAATACCAGAGCGCGGAGACCGAGTATCGCTTCGAGTTCGAACTGGCCGAACCGGTGCGCGACGACATGATGCGTGCCGCGGTGGCCGCCGGCCAGGCCGTGGGCGCCGCTGGCCTGTCGCGCGTCGACCTGATTGTGGACAGCGATGACCGGGTATGGGTGTTGGAGCTGAATGCCGTGCCCGGCCTGACGGCCCGCAGTCTCGCGCCGCTCGCCGCCGCGCGCGCCGGACTGGATATGACCGCGCTTTGCGATGTATTGGTCCGCCGATGCCTGTCCCACGCGGGTGCCTCATGAATGCGAAGCGAAAACAATCCGCCGGGTCGGAACCGCCCGCGCTCAAGCGCCAGCCAGGCGACGGCCGCGCGAAACGTTGGGCCATCATGGGCGCCGTCATTGCGGCGCTCGTTGTCGGAACCTTTTACATGGTGTGGCAGGAGGTCGGTCCGCACGTGCTGGCCAGCGGGCAATACCAGGTCGAACCCGATCAGATTCGCGTGGCGCCGGCGCCGCCCCCCTGGGTCAAGTCGGACATCAAAAGCGATGTCATTCGACAGGCAAGGCTGGACGGCCCATTGTCGATCGTGGACCGCGACCTGACGGTGCGCATCGCGGCCGCGTTCGCGGCACATCCGTGGGTGGCCCGCGTGGAGCGGGTGAGCAAGCATTTTCCATCGGGGCTGGACGTCCTGTTGTCATACCGCAAGCCGGTCGCCATGGTCGAAGTGCAAGACGGCGCGGGCGGACTGCCGATCGACGCCGGCGGCGTGCTGCTTCCCACCAAAGATTTCTCGGCTCAGGATGCGGAGGAGTTACCGCGCATCGGCGAGATCCACAGCAAACCCCTGGGGCCGCTGGGGACTGCCTGGGGAGATCCGTGCGTGGTCGGCGCGGCGCAGGTCGCGGCCGAGTTGGGGCCTGACTGGAAATCGCTGGAACTGTTTCGAATCGTGCCGGCCGAGCGCAAGCCGGCAAAATCCGGCGTTGAATACACGTATGCTCTCGTCACACGATCCGGGACGAAAATTCTCTGGGGCCGCTCGCCAGCCACGACCATGCCGGGCGAAGTGCCAGCCGCGAAGAAGCTGGCGCAGCTCAAGCGTTACGCGACGCAGAACAACGGCTCGCTCGACGACCCGGATGGGCAGCCGCACGAGATCGTGATCAGCCCGACTGGCGCACTGCTGAGCAATCCGCGTCCCAGCATCGAAGCCTTGCCCAAGCACAGCGAGGAAACGCGGCTGCAACGGCGGCTGGAGTAGCATCCTTTTTTGTGCTGCGTTCTGGCGAGGCTGATTCTTGAATACCGACTACGATCCCATCGCCGAACAGTACCAGCGCTCGAAGCAACAGCCTTGGCGAACGTTTATCGAGGCGTTCACGCTGATGGAACTGGTCGGCGATCCGACGGGGATGGCCGTGCTGGACGTGGCGTGCGGCGAGGGTTTCTATAGCCGGCAGATTCGCCGTCGTGGAGCGGCGAAAGTCGTGGGCGTGGACCTTTCGGCGGGCATGGTCGAGTTGGCCCGCAAACAAGAATCGGCTCACGGCTTGGGCATCGAATACGTGCAGGGGGATGCCCGAGCCCTGGAAATGGTGGGCCAGTTCGACATAGTCGTGGCGGCCTATTTGCTGAACTACGCACAAGACCGCGCGGAGCTTGCGGCCATGTGCGGCGGCATTGCGCGGCGCTAAAACCGGGCGGAAGGTTCGTGACGGTCAACTGCAATCCGGCGCTCGACTTTCGCACGGCGCCCAGTTATCGCAAATACGGTTTCGAAACCAGTCTGCCCGACGGGTTTCGCGAGGGCTCGCCGATCACCTGGACGTTTTACCTGTCCGACGGACCGTTTTCGATCGAGAACTACTATCTCGACGTGCCGATTCACGAGCAGGCTTTCAGCGCCGCCGGCCTGGGGGACGTGCGCTGGCACCATCCGCGAATGTCGCCGGAGGCGCGTAGACGAGGGCGGCCCCGGTTTTTGGGATGATTTCCTGGCGCACCCGCCGGCCACGTTCATCGAGTGCCGCAGGTAAAGTAGTAGGCACACGCCGTGTGCCGCAACCGATTCGCTCGAGGGCTGATGAACGCGCACGCGAAACGATACAATGACCGCCGACTCTCAACCGATAGAGATGCGGCTGACCGCACACGGCGTGTGCGGGCTACTTTCAGTCGCCGCATTATCCAGCGGCATACTCCGCCGATGCGGCGGCAATCGAGGCCCCGTGCTGGAACCGATGTTTCTGTTCGGCCAGCAATTGTTCCAGCGCCGCCAGCAGCACGAACACGTTGTTGGCCCGAGAGGCGTATCCCATCAGGCCGATGCGCCAGACTTTGCCTTTGAACGCGCCCAGCCCGCCGCCAATCTCGATGCCGAAGCGATTGAGCAAGCCCGAGCGGACCGCCGCATCGTCCACGCCCTCGGGAATTCGCACCGCGTTGAGCATCGGCAGTTGATGCCCCGGCTGGGCGGCGTATTCGATGCCGATCGCGGCCAAGCCGGCCTTGAGCGCGCGGTGATTGAGCGCATGCCGCGCGAAGCAGGCTTCGAGCCCCTCCTCGAGAATCAGGCGCAGCGCCTCGTATAGCCCGTAGGTCATGTTGATCGGCGCGGTATGGTGATAGACGCGCTCGCTGCCCCAGTACTTGGCCAGCATGGTCACGTCGAGGTACCAGCTTTGCACCTTTGTCTTGCGGGCCAGCACCGCTTCCATGGCCCGCGGAGAGAACGAAACGGGCGACAACCCGGGCGGACAACTCAAGCACTTTTGCGTGCCCGAGTAAATCGCGTCGATATTCCAGGCATCGACCTCAACCGGCACGCCACCGAGCGATGTCACGGCATCGACCAGCAACATGGCTCCGGACTCGTGCACGAGTTTGGAAATCTCCTCGATCGGCTGCCAGGCGCCGGTCGAGGTTTCGGCCATCACAATGCCCACCACCTTGGGTTGCGACTGGGCCAGTGCCGTCTTTAGATCGTCGACGGTGAAGACTTCGCCCCAGGGCCGCTCGACTTTGGTGACTTTCGCGCCGGCCCGCTCGGCGACGTCGACCATGCGTCCGCCGAACACGCCATTGACGCACACGACCATCGAGTCGCCCGGCTCGATCAGGTTGACGACCGTGGCTTCCATGCCGGCCGATCCGGTGCCGCTGATGGCCAGCGTCATTGGGTTCTTGGTGCGAAACAGCGTTTGCAGCATGCGCTGCATGTCGTTCATGATTTCCAGGTAGTAGGGATCCAGATGCCCCACGGTGTTGCGTCCCAGGGCTTCGAGCACGCGGGGATGGATATCGCTGGGGCCCGGGCCCATCAGAATTCGCACCGGAGGGTTCAATGTCGGCGCGACAGCACTCTCTCGATTCATGGTTGATCCTTGCTCGGCGAGCGGAGACGGCTCGGCCTCAATCGTCGGGGGGAGTTTCGCGCACCAGCGCGCTAATTTTTTTGAACGTCGGCGTGCCCGATACCTGGCACCACTCGAACAGGGCCGATTCGGTCGTGGTCAGCGTGGCGCCGGCCGATTCCATCCGCTTCAGTCCAGTTTCGCAGTCGATCGCGAATCGCGATCCGACGGCATCGACCGGCACGTAGACCCGATATCCGCTGGCCAGCAGATCGAGCACGGTCTGCTGCACGCAAACGTGGGCTTCGATGCCCGACACCATCACCTTGCTCGCGCCCAGTTCAGCCAGTTGATCGACGAACGGCTCACAGCCGCCGCAACTGAAGGTGGCTTTGCTGGGGATCGGGCCCAGCCGGCCGGCCAATTCCGGCAACGTGGGACCCAGGCCCTGGGGGTATTGTTCGGTGGCCAGCGCCTTGAGCCCGACGGCCGCCGCGCCATCCAGCAAGCGCCGCAAGTTCCACGTGATACGCCCCCGGCCGAGTATCAGCGGCATCAGCTTTTCCTGCACGTCGACAACCAGTAGCACGGTGTCTTCGGGCGTCATCAAGTCGGGGCTGCGAGCCAGCTTGTTGGTGTTCATGGAGTTTGAGCATAGCGAAAACCCCGGCACCCTCCTATCACTGTTGAACGCCTGCCGCCTGAATGGCCGGCGCCAAAACCCTTGGCTGACCGTAATCTTCGTCCCAACGCCCAACCCCTAGTCCCCAATCGCCACCCGTCACCCATCAACGAACGTGGATAAATCTGCTTGCATGTCGGGCCGAGTCTTGGGATAATCTCGGCGGATCGATGTCCCGCCGGCCGTATGGACTTAAGACGGCCCCACCCACCCCGCGAGAGGAAAGCGCACCATGACGAGCTGGATCACTCGGATTGCTGCCGTCACGATTCTTTCAGGTGTCGCCGGCTTGACCGCAGCCGCCGATTCGGCCACGGATTCCGCCGCCCAGAAAGCCCCGGGTTTGGGCGACCCGGGACAGCTATTGGAAGTGCAAATCGATACCGGCCGCACCGTGGACGGCGGTTTCGTGCTCGATGGCCAGGATTCGCGGCAACAATTGGTCGTCAGCGGCAAGTTTTCCAGCGGTCAACTGCGAGATTTGACCGGGACGGTCACCTACGAGGCCGCGCCCGAGGGAATCATTACCATTGAGAAGTCCGGGCTCATCATTCCGCGAGCCGACGGCACGGCCACGATCACGGCCCGTACGGCCCAGGGACCGTCCGGAACGCTCAACGTTTCGGTGGTCCATTTCGGCAACGATCCGCTCGTGAATTTCCCCAATCAAATCGTGCCAATCTTCACCAAGCTGGGCTGCAACAGTGGCGGCTGCCACGGCAAAGCCAGCGGCCAGAATGGTTTCAAGCTATCGCTGTTGGGTTTCGAACCGACCGAGGACTACGAGCACCTGGTCAAAGAGGGCCGCGGCCGACGTCTGTTTCCGGCCTCCCCGGACAAGAGCCTGCTGCTGCTCAAACCGATCGGCGAGGCCCCGCACGGCGGCGGCACTCGGCTGGAAGCCGACTCGCATTCTTATCGATTGATGCGACGCTGGATTCTACAAGGCATGCCGTACGGCAACGACAGCGACCCGACCGTGGCTCGCATTGAGGTCTTTCCGACCGAGCGCACGATGCCGCAAAACGGCCAGCAGCAACTGTTGGTCATCGCTCACTATACCAACGGCGTGACCGAGGACGTCACCGGCACCGTCAAGTTCGAGCCCAACAATCCGGAAATGGCCGAAGTCAGCGTCAGCGGACTAGTCAAGACGCTGGACCTGACCGGCGACGTGGCCGTGATGGCTCGCTATCAGGGGCAGGTCGGAGTGTTCCGGGCCAGCGTGCCGCTGGGCGTGCCGGTCGAAAGCACTCCGCCGCCAAAGAATTTCGTCGATGAGTTGGTATTCAAGAAGCTGAAGACGCTGGGCGTGCCGCCGTCGGCGGTATGCGACGACTCCACGTTTTTGCGCCGTTCGGCGATCGACATTGCCGGCCGACTGCCCACGCCCGAGGAGACGCAAAAGTTCCTCGCCGACACGAATCCGGCCAAGCGCGAGGCCTGGGTCGACACGCTGCTGGCCAGCACCGACTATGCGGACTACTTTGCCAGCAAATGGAACGCAATCCTGCGTAACAAGCGGCGCAACGAGACGTATGCCCGAGGCACGCGGATTTTCCACGATTGGATCCGCGACAGCCTGCACACGAACGTCCCGTTCGACCAGATCGCCCGTCAGTTGCTGACCGCAACCGGGGAAATCGGCCAGAACCCGCCGGTTGCCTGGTATCGCGAAGTCAAGGATTCCAACGAGCAGGTCGAGGACACGGCCCAGTTGTTCTTGGGATTGCGAATTCAATGTGCTCGTTGCCATCACCATCCGTTTGAGAAGTGGAGCCAGCAAGACTATTACGGCTTCGCGGCGTTCTTTTCGCGCATGCAGCGCAAGCCCGGGGCTCAGTTCGGTGAAGAGCGAATCGTTCACTCGCGGGGCACTCCGGCGGCAACGAACCCGAAGACGCAGAAAGCGGTGGCGCCCGCCGGGCTGGGCGCCGCTCCGGCCGCCGTCTCGACGGACGAGGATCCGCGGCAGAAGCTGGTCGACTGGATGACCGCGCCGGACAACAAATTCTTCGCGCCGGCGCTGGTGAATCGTTACTGGAAGCATTTCTTCAGCCGCGGGCTGGTCGACCCGGAAGACGACATGCGGGTCACTAACCCTTCGACCAACCAGGAACTGCTCGACGCACTGGCGAAGCACTTCATCGACAGCAAGTTCGACTTGAAGATGCTGGTCCGCACGATTTGCAACTCGCAGGTCTATCAACTGGCTTCTACGCCCAACGATTTCAACGCCAACGACAAACAAAACTACTCGCGTTACTACCCCAAGCGGCTGCCGGCGGAAGTGCTGCTGGACGCGATCGACGCGGTGACGGAATCGAAAACCGGTTTCAACGGCGTGCCGCAGAGCGTGCGGGCCGTGCAGTTGCCCGACAGCGGATTTAACAGCTACTTCCTGACCGTGTTCGGCCGGCCTGAATCGACCAGCGCCTGCGAGTGCGAGCGATCGAGCGAAGCCAACCTGGCGCAGAGCCTGCATTTGCTCAACTCCTCGGAAGTCCAGGGCAAGCTCTCGGCCGGCAGCGGCCGCGCGGCCCTGTTGGCGGCCGACAAGGCCCATTCGCCCCAGGAAAAGATCCGCGAGATTTACCTGCGCGTTTACTCGCGTGAACCGCTGCCCGACGAAGCGGCCGTGGCGATTGCGCACTTGAGCAAGGCCAAAGACGAGAAGCTGGCTTTCGAGGACATCCTCTGGGCGTTGGTGAACACCAAAGAGTTTTTGTTCAACCACTAAAGGGCGTTGAATCGACTCAACGCATTGCTTGTTCGATCCCGATTCTGATGCCAGGCGCCTCCGAGCCGCCGGCCGCACTGCTTAATTCCCGCCTTTTGCCGCAAGAACGATAAGGATCTCGTTTTTCGTTCCCTCCCGAGTTCGTCGTAATTATCATGGTGCCGGCGGCGCCCGCCCCACAGCAGACCGCGCCGGCCGCCATGCTTCCCGCCGATCGATCAAACCAGGCAAGTTCCCTCCCACCTTCAGGCAGGCTAACGTGAACTCTCCTCATCACGCCATCACGCTATTCTTGGCCACACTGTCGCTCGGTGTCGCGGCGTTGCCGGCCAGGGCCGAAGAGGCCAAGCCAATCGCCGTCGCCGACGTCAAGCGCGATACCCCGGTGGATTTCCAGAAAGAGATCTTGCCTCTTTTGAACAAGAACTGCGTGGCCTGTCACAACGAGAAGAAGGCCGAGAACTCGCTGGTGCTGGAGACGCCGCAATCGATCCTTAAGGGAGGCGACTCCGGGCCGGCGGTCGTGCCCAGGAAAGGGGACGAAAGCCTGCTATTAACCGTCGCCTCGCACAAGGACGAGCCGATCATGCCGCCGGCCGACAACAATGTCGGCGCCGTGGCGTTCACCAGCGAACAGTTGGGCCTGCTCAAACTCTGGATCGACCAAGGGGCAACCGGCGAAACATCGCAGCCGTCGACGCCGATCAAATGGCAATCGCTAGCGGCCACCGTCAACCCGATTTATGCCGTGGCAATCACCGGCGATGGGCAATATGCCGCCTGCGGCCGCGCCAACCAGATCTTCGTCTATCAGGTCGCTAGCGGCCAGCTGGTCGCCCGCCTGACCGATCCCAGCCTAGCGGCAACGGGACTTTACCAGAACCAGGGCGCCGCGCATCTGGATCTCGTGCAATCGCTGGCCTTCAGTCCCGACGGCGACGTACTGGCCTCGGGAGGCTATCGCGAAGTGAAGCTGTGGCGTCGTCCGCATGACGTTCGCAAATTGGAACTGGCCGCGTCAACCGCGGGGGCAAAATCGATCGCGATCAGCCCCGACGGCAAGTTGGCAGCCATCGGCGAGGCGTATGGCGCGGTCAAACTCTGCGACACAGCAACCGGCAAGGAAGTTAGAACGCTATCCGGACACACGGGACCGGTGACCGCTTTGCAATTCCTGCCCAGCGGAGCGAAGCTGCTCTCGGCGTCGCACGACAAGACCCTGCGGGCCTGGAACGTGGCCGACGGCGCCGCGGCGGGTCAGGTGGAAACACCCGCGCCGATCAACGCCCTGGCGACGTTGGCCGACGGCGCTCAAGTGGCGATCGGCGGCGCGGACAACGTGATCAGCCTGTGGACGGTTCCGGCGGACGCGGCAGGCATGTTCGCGGCCGGGGCGAAGCTCGCCGGGCATACTGCGGCGATTACGGGGCTGGCACTCTTGCCGACGGATAAAACCCAATTGATTTCGGCCAGTGCCGATGGCGTCATTCGGCAGTGGAACCTGGCCAACAACCAGTCGATTCGCGAGATCAAGCACGGAGCGGCGGTTACGGCATTGGCAGTGCGCGCCGATGGCAAGCAGATCGCCTCGGCCGGCGCCGACAATCAGATCAAGCTCTGGAATGCGGCCGACGGCCAGCCCTGGGCCTCGCCCGACAAGCAGCCGATTGTGGCGATGAAGGGAGACTTTCGTGCTCAGTTCCGCGTGGCTCACATGGAACGGGCCCTGGCCGCTGCCACGGCCAAAGTGGCCGACGACAAGAAAGCGGTGGAAGACGCAGAGGCCAAGATTATCGCCACCGCCGCCGCCGTGACCGCCAGCCAGGCGGCCAAGGACGCCGCGGCCAAGACCCTGGCCGAAAAGACGGCCGCGGTCACAGCGCCGACCGACGCCAAGGCGGCCGCCGACAAGGAACTAGCGGCCGCGCAAGAAGCCAATAAGGCGGCGGTCGAAAAAGCCGCTCAGGCCAAGGCCGCGCTGGAAAAGGACGCCAAAAACGCGGACCTGATCAAAGCCAACGACGAAGCCGCAAAGGCGGCCGCCGAAGCCGACAAGAAAGTGAAGGAGTCGGAGAAGAAGGTTCAAGATGCGACCGCCACGCTCGCCAAAGCCACGACCGAGGCCACGACGGCTGAAGCCGCCAACATGGCTTCGTTGCAAGCGGCGACCTCCGCCGTCAGCGCGATTAAGAAGGCCGTCACCGACGTTCCGCTTGCCGAAGCAGGCGCTCAAAGCCGCGGAAGCGGCCTTGGCCAAGACCCAGGCCGACACCGACGCGGCGAAACAGGTTGCCGCGGCGGCCGAGAAACCGATTCGTTCGCTCGCCTATTCGGCCGACAGTACGCTGCTGGCCAGCGGCGGCGACAACCAATTGGTGCGCACCTGGAACGCCGAAACCGGCGCTCCGCTGGAGACCCTTGCCGGTCACTTGGCCCCGGTCGAAGCCGTTGCATTCGCGGTCGATGGCGCGCTGGTCTCGGCGGCGGCACAGGGCGCCCCGATCGAATGGAACACCACGCCCGATTGGACGTTGGAGCGCACGATCGGCAACGTCGACAATCCGACCGTGTTCGTCGACCGCGTGCTGGCCCTCTCGTTCAGTCCCGACGGACAGCTGCTGGCGACCGGCGGCGGCGAACCCTCGCGCTCGGGCGAGCTGAAGATCTGGAACGTCGCCGACGGCACGCTGGTGCGCTCGATCGCCGACGCGCACAGCGATACGATTTTCAGCCTCGAATTCTCGCCTGACGGGTTGTTTCTGGCCAGCTCTGGCGCCGATCGCTTTGTCAAAGTCTGGAACGTCGCGGCCGGCAGCCACTACCGGTCGTTCGAAGGACACACGCACCACGTGCTGGGCGTGTCGTGGAAGTCCGACGGCAAGGTATTGGTCAGTTGCGGGGCCGACAACGTGATCAAGATTTGGGACTTCATCACCGGCGATCAGCGTCGGACCACGCAGCCGCTGGGCAAGGAAGTCACGTCCATTGAGTTCGCCGGAACCACGCAGAAAGCGTTGGTGACTTCGGGCGATAAGACGGTCCGGCTGGTGAACACCGACAACGGCGCCATGGAGCGGACCTATGCCGGCTCCAATGATTTCATGTACTCCGGCGCGGTGAGCGCCGACGGACGACTGGCCGTGGCCGGCGGCCAGGAAAGCGTGCTGTTTGTGTGGCTCGTCGATAACGGACAGCTGCTCCGATCGTTTTCGCCGCCGAAACCGCCCGAAGCCAAGCCCGACGACAAGAAGCCAGTCGCCCAAACAGCCGGCGGTTAAGGGCCGAGGATGCGGCGAATCAGCGGATCGTCAAGCGATGTTGCTCGATTACGATACGGCGACCGCGCCGACCGCTTTGCTCGCGATATAGCGTACGCAGCACCATGTTCTCGATCTCCGCCAATTCCTCGGCGCAGACCGTCTTCGCGTCGATCGTTCGCGCGCGGACGTCGGTTTGGTCCTGGACCAGTCGTTCACGCAATGATTTCTGAGGACGAGATTGCATGGCTCGGATTCCTTGACGTGATCGTTGCGACCTATCTTGAATAGTCGGAACAATCCGACGTCTCGGATGAACAATAACCTCCTGGCTCGGGCGTGCTAGCAGCAAGCAAGGCCCGAGTCGGGCGTCTACGCCTGACCGAGCAGCGTTAACCGCAGCAGGTTTAGGGCCGCCTTGGCGGCTCGCGGCGTCCAGATCGACGGATGCCCAGCCAGTGACGAGGCTTTAACCGTCACCTTCTGAGGCGTCGCGAGGGCGAAGTAGTAGGGCACGTCGGTGTCGCGTTGGGACTGGTCGGGAAAAGGGCCGACGGCCAACGCATAGTCCGCGCCGCTTTGTTCGCGGCAAGCGCGGGCCATGGCCTCGGCCACTTCGCGGGATGCTGCCCCGTGTGACGCGACCAAATCCCCCGAATCGCCCAACGATCGCGCGAGCATGGCCTCGCCGCGGATGACAAGGCCGCCGAGATAATGTTGATCGTCGCCGGCGGCGCGGCTGAGTCCTTCGGCCAGCGAGCCTCCGGTGCCGAATTCGGACGTGGACAGCGATCGGTTTGATGCCGCCAACAACCTGAGCACGGCATGCTCCAGTTCGTCGTCCTCCTCGCCGAACACCAGCGAGCCCAGGCACTCTCGGATTGTGGCCGCCGTGGGCTCCATCGCGGCACGGCACTCCTCCTCGGTGGCTCCGTCGGCCGTGATCCGCAGGGTTATCGTGGCGGCGTGCACGGTGATTCCCACGGAAGGCTGTCGTCCGCGGCGAATCAAGTCGGGCAACATCTGCTCGACGTGGCTCTCGCCGGCCCCGAAACATTTGATGCGGCGATGGCGGATGATGCGAGGCCGACCGCTCAAGCTCGCCACCGCCGGAGCCACGGTCTGATGGTACATTTCGAACATCTCGGCGGGCACGCCCGGCAGGGCGAACACATGACACGTGCCCCCGGCTGGTCGCGGCGCCTCGAGCCAGATGCCCGGCGCGGTTCCATTGGCGTTGGGAATGATGCGACTGCCGGCGGGAAACATCGCCTGCACGCGATTTCGCTCTGGCATGTCGCGTTTGTATTTGGCAAACAGTCCTCGAATGTGCTCGAGCGACGCTTCGTCCAATACCAGTTCGCGGCCAACCGCCTGCGCCAACACCTCGCGCGTCAGGTCGTCGGCCGTGGGTCCAAGTCCGCCGGTGGCCACAACGACGTCGGCGCGAGCGATCGCCGTGGCAAACACCGAGACATTGGCCGCCAGATCGTCGGCCACGGTCGTGTGGTACAGGACCTTGATCCCCAACTCGCCCAGCCGCTCGCTGAGCCACTGGCTGTTCGTGTCCAGCCGCTGGCCGCTCGTCAATTCGTCGCCGATCGAGATGACTTCCGCTATCATGTTGCTTTCCTCGCGATGTTTCCGAGCGCCGACCATTGTGACATCCCCGCCGCGACCGGCCAATCGCCAAATTCGTATCCGACGAAATCGCGAAAGCCGTCAACTGGCCCGCCTTCGGGAAGGGATATTTGGTCTCTACCGCTAAACTTGACGTTGGGGCAAACGCATGACGCGGATTGAACTACCGATCGAAGGCATGACGTGCGAGCATTGCGTCCGCACCGTGCAAGGCGCGCTCCAGGCCGTGCCGGGAGTCCGCAGCGCGAAAGTCAGCCTCGCCGACCGCAAAGCCACGGTCGAGGCCGACGAGAACGTGGTCCAGCGCGATCAATTGAGCGCTGCGGTGGCGAAGTCTGGCTATCGGGTGCCCGAAGGGGCACGACCGCACGATTCCGATCCGCGGCTTGTGTCGCTCAACACGGCGACACTCGGCAGCGCTGCCGCGCCGGAGGCCGCTCATCAGTCCGGTCCCGCGGGCCGAGCCGACGAAGTCCTGCTAAACGTCGAGGGCATGACCTGCGCCAGTTGCGTTTCGCGCGTCGAACGCGCGCTGAGTGCCGTGCCGGGCGTGGCCAGCGCGCGGGCAAACCTGGCGACTAACCAGGCGGCGGTGAATATCAGGCCCGGAACGGCGGATATCCCGGCCCTCGTTGAAGCCGTGCATCATGCCGGCTATGAGGCTTCCCTGGCCGACGATCAACATCACGGCGGAAGCGTGGCCGAGCGTGGCGAGCGCGAACTGACCCGCTGGCGACGGTTGCTCTTCTGGAGCGCCGGGCTGCTGGCGCCAGTGGTGGTGCTCGACTTCGTGGGGGCCGATTGGCCCGCGGCACGCTGGATCCAACTCGCCTCGGCCACGGCGCTGCAAGTGTTCGTCGGCTGGCCGTTTTTGCAGGGCGCTGCGCGCCGTCTGCGGCATGCTTCGACCAACATGGACACGCTGGTCACGATCGGCACCTGGGCGGCCTATGGTTCCGGAGTTTACGGACTCCTTGGCGATTCTTCACACGGCGAACATTCGCAGCCGATGTATTTGATGGACGCCGGCATCATCTTGACCTTTATTACCTTGGGCAAGTACCTGGAGGCCCGAGCCAAAGGGCGGGCTTCGGCAGCGATCCGCAAACTGTTGGACCTGGCCCCGCCGCTGGCCAGCGTCCAACGAGGCAGCGCGATCTTGAGCGTGCCGCCGGACCAGGTCGCGATCGGCGAGACAATTGTGGTGCGACCGGGCGAAAAAATTCCGCTCGACGCACAGGTGCTTCGCGGCACGACCAGTGTCGACGAATCGTGGCTGACCGGCGAGTCGGCGCCGCGGGAGAAAGGCCCGGGCAGCGAAATCCTGGCCGGGACCATTAACGGCAATGGCGCGCTGACGGCTCGCGTGCTGAAGCCGGCCGGCGAAACGGCCCTGGCTCAAGTGGTGGAACTGGTTCGCCGGGCGCAGGAATCGAAGACCGAAATCCAGCGTCTGGCCGACCGGGTCGTGTCGTGGTTCGTGCCCACGGTGCTGGTGGTCGCAGCGGCGACGCTGCTGGCCTGGGGCCTTGCCGGCGGCGATTGGTTCCAGGGCCTGTCGGCAACCGTAGCGGTGCTGGTCGTGGCATGTCCCTGTGCCCTGGGACTGGCGACGCCGACGGCGATTCTCGTGGCCAGCGGCCGCGGCGCCGAGTTGGGAATCCTGATCAAGGAAGCTCATGCCCTCGAGATTGCCGGTCGCGTGACAACCGTGGTGCTGGATAAAACAGGCACGATCACGCGCGGCAAACCCAGCGTGTCACAGATCGTGCCCGCGGCGGGCGTGTCTCCCGAAGAACTGCTGGCCACTGCCGCGGCAGTGGAGCAATTGAGCAAACATCCGTTGGCCGAGCCGATCGTTCGAGCGGCGGAGAAAGCCGGACTTTCGTTTTCGCCCGTGGATAGCCTGCAGATTGCGCCGGGGCAGGGGATTTTCGCCACCGGAAATCGCGGTGAGCTGCTGGTCGGGAACGAGAGCCTCTTGTCCTCGCGCGGTATATCCTGGGCGAGCGCGCAAACGCTGATCAATTCCTTGCGCACTGGCGGCGAAACGCCAATCCTGGTGGCTGCCGGCGGAAAATACCTGGGATTGCTCGCCGTGTCCGATGTGGTCGCGGAGCACAGCCGCGAGGCGGTCGAGCAGCTCAAGGCACTGGGGCTCGATGTGCTGCTGCTTTCGGGCGATCATCGGGCGATCGTGGCCAGGGTAGCTCGCGAGGTCGGCATCGAGCGCATTCAAGCGGAGGTCTTGCCTGGACAAAAACAGGCGGCCGTGGCTGCTTTGCGCGAGTCGGGTCAGGTCGTGGCCATGGTCGGCGATGGAATCAACGACGCTCCGGCGCTGGCCGCGGCCGACCTTGGGATCGCGATCGGTTCGGGATCGGACATCGCGCTGGAAGCAGCCGACATCGTCATCACGGCCGACGATCTGCGCCCGTGGCCCGCACGATTGCCTTGGCGCGGGCCACGCTGTCGACAATCAAGCAGAACCTGGCCTGGGCCTTCTTGTACAATCTATTGTTGATCCCGATCGCCGCGGGAATTTTGGTGCCGCTGGGAGGCTATCGCCTGCCGGGCGTGGCAGCGGCCGCCGCGATGGCACTGTCGAGCGTGTCGGTCGTCACGAACAGCTTGCTGCTCCGCGCCGAAACCTGGAATGAAAACCAGGCGCTGGCTATTCGCGATTCGAACAGCGGGCTTCAGTCAGATGGAAAAGGGACCGGCTCGTCGTTAATTTCGGCCAGGGCATTGCGAGCGGCACGCTGCTCGGCTTCTTTTTTGTTTCGTCCCCAGGCGGCTTGAAATTGGGAGCCTCCGATCTGTGCCGAAATCTTGAAGCACTTGCTGTGATCGGGGCCCTTTTCGTCGAGCAATTGATAGGTGGGCGTGGAGCCGTTTTCACGCTGGGCCAGCTGCTGCAACAGCGATTTGTAGTTGCCGCCCAATTCGCCAGCCGCGGCCAGCTCGATTTCCGGACCGATAAAACGCTGAATGAACTCTCGCGCCGCCGGGTCGCCGCCATCCAGATAGATTGCCGCCGCCAGGGATTCGAACACATCGGCCAGCAGCGACGGAGGCACGCTGGGATGCGAACTCATGCCCTTGCCGAGGATCAGAAACTCTTGCAATCCAAGGGCTTCGCTGATCTTGGCGCAGGTCTGGCGGCTGACGACGACGGACTTGATTTTGGTGAGGTCGCCTTCCAGATAGTCGGGGTACTGGAGGTACAGTATTTCGCAGACCACGGCCCCCAGAATGGCGTCTCCGAGGAATTCCAACCGCTCGTTGGAAGCCAGACGATGCTGGGCTCCAGACGCATGGGTGAGCGCCGCCGCCAACAGCGATTTGTCCTGAAAGACGTATCCGATGCGCCGTTCGCAGCGCTCCATCTCCGGAATCTGAGCGTCCGTCAGGATGGAACGGACGGTGTGCACCATGTCAACTAGCCTTTACTTGGCGGGCGAAAAAATGCTAACGTTTATGCACGTAACCCTAGCCAAGATAGCGGCTTTTGTCAATCTTAGCCAAGCGCGTCGGGGTCGCCAGCCGGCGGCGTCCGATGCCAGGGACTGACTCGCTAAGGTGCCTGCCAGCCAAGATTGCTCGCCGGATCGACGAAATGGGCCAGGGGGTGACGACCTGCCGCTTTTGAGCCGGGTGCGCGGTCGCCGGGCGAGCAGGGGAAGTTTCTCGAAACGAACCGCCTGCCGCCGGCTTCCGTAAAAGACACAATAGGAAGCAATCGTACCTTCCAAAGCCTACAATCCATCGATCTTGAATCCTTACTCAAGGAGGACTCTTATGTCCGTCAGTCGGCTACGCGACAAATCCAGACTCGTCATCTTCGCGGCCTTGCTGGCCGCCTTTGGAGCAGGACTCGTGATCGAGCGCAGCGGCGCCGTCGGCGAGGAACCCAAGAAAGAAGTGAATACGGCGGCCTTGCGACATGCTCAAGAGCTGTCCGAGGCTTTCAACAATGCGGCCGACATCGCCATGCCTAGCGTGGTGACGGTCTATAGCAAGGTCAAAGCCCACCCCGTGACCAAGGGACGAGGCCCCGCCGCTCGCGGCGACAACCCGTTCAAGGGCACTCCGTTCGAGGATTTCTTCAAGGAGCATCCCGAGAATTTCATGCCCGATCAGGCCCCACGGCAAGGTATGGGCTCGGGCGTGATCATTGACTCGTCTGGAGTCGTGCTGACCAATAACCACGTGGTAGACGGCGCCGACGAGGTCATCGTGCATCTGGCCGATGGCCGCGAGTTCAAGGCCGAGGACATCAAGACCGACGAACAGACGGATTTGGCGGTCGTGCGAATTCGGGGCGCTGGCACTCTGCCGGCCGCCACGATGGGCGACTCGGACAAACTCAAGATCGGCGACTGGGTCATGGCGATCGGCAACCCGTTCGAGCTGGAACAAACCGTCAGCGCCGGCATCATCAGCGGTCTGGGCCGCGAATTGGGATCGGTTCGCCGAGCTCGATTCTTGCAGACCGACGCCGCGATTAACCCGGGTAACTCGGGTGGTCCGCTTGTGAATCTGCGCGGCGAGGTGGTTGGAATCAACACGGCGATCGCGACCGACAATGGCAGGTTCCAGGGCGTGGGTTTCGCGATTCCGGTCAATCTGGCCAAATGGGTTACCGGCCATCTGCTGCAGAAGGGATCGGTCCAGCGTGCTTACCTGGGCATCGGCCTGGAAGAGCTGAATCCTGACCTGGCCGCCAAGTTCGGCGCTCGTCGCGGAGAAGGAGTCCTCGTGGCACAAGTCTTCCCCAAGACTCCGGCGGCCGAAGCTGGCTTCGAGCCGGGCGATGTGATCACGAAGTTCAACGGGCAGCCAGTCAAGGACCGCAGCGCTCTGCAATCGCTGGTTGAACGGACCACGCTCGATACCAAGGCCGACGTCGAGGTTTTGCGCGATGGGAAGTACGTGACGCTGCAGGTTACGGCCAAGAGCATGCCCAAGGATTTTGGCATCGTCGACCGCCAGGGTCGTCCCAGCCGGGGCAGTTCCGCGGATCCCCAAGCCTTTGAGGCGGACGAGTTGGGGATTGAAGTCACGGAATTGTCGGCCGATCGGGCCACGGAACTGGGCTACGAAGGCGAATCGGGAGTGCTGATCACCAAGGTTGCTCGCGACAAGATTGCCTTCGAGAAGGGCATCCGCGAGGGCATGATGGTGTTGAAAGTCGACAAGAAGCCGGTCAAGAGCGTGGAAGAGTTCAAGTCGGCGCTCAAGGGCGAGAA
The DNA here is from genome assembly GCA_963791755.1 of uncultured Planctomycetaceae bacterium. GTDB lineage: Bacteria > Planctomycetota > Planctomycetia > Pirellulales > PALSA-1355 > PALSA-1355. The sequence goes on along the minus strand of CAWBTK010000007.1, from coordinate 894,165 downwards.
CGTGAAGGACGGCATCCTGTTGTTGGTGCGGGTGCCAGCCGGAGCCAACCGCTTCGTGATGATCAAAGAGTAACGCGTCGGCGGCACGCCTAGGGCCGAGCGTTATTCGCGAGTTTTTTCAAGGGGGCGCCCCAGCCGGGGCGCCCCTTTTTGTTTGGTTTGCGCTTGCCCGCCAAGGCGGCAACCGGCTTTGACAGGTTGGTGCGGGGGCAGGATACTCAGGGATTCGATGGCGCCGGGCTAGCCCATGATCACTACACGCCGGCGCGGACGCGGACTGCCCAACCACCGCGAGATTCGTTCCCCCCTCGATTGCTTCCATGACCAACACGCTCTACCTGCCTGAACTGCGCGAGATGCTGGCCGAGAATAACACGGCCGAGCTGGAGGAGTTTTGCGTTGCGCTGCACGCCGCTCGCACCGCCGAGTTCATGGAAGGACTCACCGCGGGCGAAGCCTGGGCCGTGCTGGAGCATGCCGACGAGTCGACCCGGGCGCACATCTTCAGTTACTTCGATCGCGACAAACAGGTCGAGATTATCGAGACAGTCGATCGCTCGGCCATCGGCAAATTGATCGCCGACTTGCCGCCAGACGATCGGGTGGACATCCTCAAAAGCGTCGATCCCAAGATCGTCGACGAACTGCTGCCTTATATTCCGGTGCTGGATCGCCGCGATATCTTGCGATTGCGGTCGTATCCCGAGGGTACGGCCGGCGCGATGATGACGACCAGCTATGCCAAGATCGGCGAGGGGCATACGGTTCGCGAGGCGCTTGAGGAAATCGGCCGCCAGGCCGAGGAGTTGGAGACGATTTATTACGTGTTCATCGTGGACGAGCACGACCACCTGCGAGGCCTGGTGTCGGCCCGGCAACTTCTATCGGCGATCGGCAAGCCCACGATGAAGGTCGACGACCTCATGGAGCGCGACCTGGTGACGGCCGAAGTCACCGACGATCAAGAAAAAGTGGCACAGGAAGTCGCTCGTTACGACTTGCATGCGATTCCCGTGGTCGATACCGAGCGCCACATGCTGGGCATCATCACGCACGACGACGTGATGGACGTAGTCAGCGCCGAAGCGTCGGAAGACGTCTATCGCATGGCCGCCGTGGGGCCGATCGTCGAAGATTACCTGGCCTCTAGCGTGCGCTCGATCTGGTGGAAGCGCTCGATTTGGCTGGCCTGGCTGTTTCTGGTGGAAATGTTGACATTGACCGTGCTAGCCGGCTTCGAGCATTCGATTCAAAAGATCGTGGCCCTGGCATTCTTCGTTCCTCTGTGCATCGCCACCGGCGGCAACTCGGGCGCGCAGGCCGCCACGCTCATAACCCGCGCGATTGCGCTGGGCCATATCACGCCGCTCGATTGGTGGCGCGTCATCAAGCACGAATTGGCCATTGGAATCGCGCTGGGGCTGACCCTGGGCATCATGGGCTTTGGCGGAGCGTTTCTCAGCGCCCACCGAAAGCCTGGGTGGGGCCAATCGCTGGTTGTTTGCGCTGGTCATTTCCCAGGCTGTCACGGCGATCTGCCTGTGGGGCACGCTGGTGGGTTCGATGCTGCCGCTGGTGTTTCGTCGCATGGGAATCGACCCGGCCTATGCTTCCAGTCCGTTCGTGGCGACGTTCGTGGACGTGACCGGCATTTTGATCCTGTTCACGCTGGCACAGGTATACTTGTTCTAGTTTGGACGGTCGGCGGGGTAACGGCCCACAACCGCGAACCTCGTGCTTGTCGCGGGCGTCTAAGCAGCGCTAGAGGGTCCTTTTCGAAGAAACACGAGAAATTTGCATGGCACAACTGGGCGTCAACATCGATCACGTGGCCACGGTTCGCCAGGCTCGTCGCACGACCGAACCCGATCCCGTGTGGGCGGCCATGTTGGCGCAACTGGGCGGCGCCGACGGTATCACGCTGCATTTACGAGAAGATCGCCGCCACATCCAAGATCGGGATCTGCGCGTGCTGCGAGAAACGGTCACGGTTAAGCTGAATCTGGAGCTGGCCGCCAACGCTGAGATCGTGGCCATTGCCTGCGAGAACCGCCCAGACCAGGCTACACTCGTGCCCGAGAAGCGCGAGGAGGTTACGACCGAGGGCGGGCTGGACCTGATCTCGAATCGTACGGCCGTGGCCGAGGCCATCGCCCGGCTGCGGGCGAGCGGCATCAGCGTCAGCTTGTTTCTCGATCCGGACGCGAAGCAGATCGATGCCGCGGCCAAGCTCGACGTCGAAGCCGTGGAATTGCACACCGGCCAATTTGCCGGGGCGGTTGGCGACGAACAGCAATCCGCCGAGCTCGCCAAGCTCGAAACGGCAGCCAAGCAGGTCCGCTCGCTGGGTCTCGTATTGCACGCCGGGCACGGCCTGACCTATCGCAACGTCAAACCGGTGGCCGCGATCGCCGGGATGTCCGAACTGAACATCGGCCACAGCATCGTCGCCCGGGCCATGATGGTCGGTTTCGAGCAGGCCGTGCGCGAGATGAAACAGCTCGTTTCATAGAACGTTGCCGCCATTGCCGCTCGGCGATTGCACGCCCGGCCGAGAAACGTCTATGATGCAGCGGTTTGAGGCAAAAGGAATGTTCGTTTTCTCGCGCGAGATGCAACGATGACAACCAAGGGAGAAGCGTTTGCCGGACTGTCCGTGGCCATTACCACGCCGTTTCGCGACGCCGCGGTGGACTACGATGCGCTTCGCGCCCAGGTCGAATTCCAGGTGGCCGCCGGCACGACATGCTTGTGCCCGGTCGGCACGACTGGCGAATGCCCGACGCTGAGCCATGACGAGCACGAACGGGTAATCGCCTCGGTGGTCGAGTTTGCCGCCGGCCGCATCAAGGTCATGGCCGGCACCGGCTCGAACAGCACGGCCGAAGCGTTGCGACTGACGCGTTTCGCCGAAAAGCACGGCGCCGACGCGGCGTTGGTCGTGGCGCCCTATTACAACAAGCCCACGCAGGAAGGGTTTTACCAGCACTTCAAGGCCCTGGCCGAAGCGGTCTCGATTCCGATCTGCGTCTACAACATTCCCGGACGCACCGGCAAGAACATCGAGCCTGAAACCATCGCGCGGATGGGCGAGCTGGCCAATATCACGATGGTCAAGGAAGCCACCGGATCGATGGACCAGGCCTCGCAGATCGTGGCGCTCTCGAACCTGACAGTGCTCAGCGGCGACGATAGCCTGACGTTGCCCTTGATGGCGATCGGGGCGCGGGGCGTGATCTCGGTCGTGGGGAATATCGTGCCGGGCGACGTTATCGCGCTGGTCAAGGCGTTCGACGCCGGCGACCTGGCCACGGCCCAGCAGTGGCATCGCAAGCTGTTTCCCCTGTGCCGAGACATGCTGGGGCTGTCGACTAACCCGATACCGATCAAGGCCGCGATGCGGATGCTGGGCCGCGATACGGGCCAGTTGCGGATGCCAATGACTCCGCTGGACGCCGACAGCGAGGCCCGGCTGCGCGGCACACTTAGCCGCTACGGGTTGCTTTAGTCCGGGCGTTCGATCGCCCATTCGGCGCTCCGCCAACCGTGTTGCCGTGATGGCTTAAATTGCGGCAATTTCGCTTTTGCCGCGGCGATTCGTTCGCATACCAGGCTTGATCGGCACAATGCGCCGCGACCGGACGAAGTGAGCCGTCCGGCTAGCCCCGATTGACCTATATTTGCCATGGGTAAAGCGGCACGGTCGAACCGTGGTCCTTGGGAGGCTCTCGCATGCTACTTGCGCACGGATCGACTGTGACTTTCTGGATCACTTTGCTCTTGGCCGTGGCCGCCACGCTGGGCTATCTGTTGGGCCGGCGACCGATTCGGCTCCCGGACACGGCCCAAGCCGACAGTCGCAACGAGATCGCGCGAGCATTGGCCGTGGCCCACGAGTTCGAATCCATCGCCGAACGACTGCAAGCGGCGCTTGGCTCGCACTTGCCGGCCATTGCCAGATTCCAACGCAGACTGGATCGCATCGAAGGCACGCCGAGCGGCTCGTGGCAGGAGTTGTGCGATCGGGCCGATGAACTGCTTAAGCCAACCATGCGCCTGGGGACGGAGATCTCGCACAGCTACGCGGAAATCCTCCGCCAGATGACGCACTTGTCCTCGTTCGCCGAGTTACGCGCCGATCCGCTGACCGGCCTCAACAACCGGCGGGCTTTTGACGAATCGTTGCAGGCGCTCACAGCCGAACAAGGCCGCTATCCCACGTCCTTGTCGCTGGCCATGATTGACGTCGACTCCTTCAAGCTAATCAACGATACGCACGGACACCTGGCGGGCGACCGCGCGCTCAAGGAACTGGCCGCCTCGCTCAAAGCGAGCGTGCGCGAGTGCGATTTTCTGGCCCGCTACGGCGGCGAGGAGTTTGTCGTGCTGATGCCCCGCACCGAGCTGCACGCGGCCTGCAACCTGGCCGAACGAATGCGTAGCGGCGTTGCCGCCAGTCCGCCGCTGACCATCAGTATCGGCCTGGCCCAGTGGCTCCCGAGCGACACGCCATCCACTTTCCTCTCCCGGGCTGACACGGCGCTGTACGCCGCAAAGGACAGCGGAAAAAACTGCGTGTATCTTCACGAGGGCGAGACGGGCCGCATCGTCGGCATTCGAACCATACAGCCGAAGAAAGTCGACGCCGGGGACGAGTCGGCCGTGAGTTCACATTCTCTCTTGCCAGCTACGTCACCCACCATGGATTTACAAACCGAGGCAAGCTAACGCGGCGCGGACAGGGCCGAAGCGCCGCCATCCAGGCAACCGCAAAACAGCACCCCAATGCGTCGATTCGCACACAAAGCTTTGGGCTTCTTCCGATCGGACGATGGTCCGACCTCGGTTGAATACGCAATTCTCTTGACGTTGATGCTGTCTGTTTCGATGGCCGCGACGCAAACCCTGGGCTGTAACACGGCGCTCACTTTTGCTCGAGTTTCGCTCTCGATTCAGTCGGCGCAATAGCTGGGGGCGGAATCCATGAACATATGGTTAAACCGCGCCTAGCCGCCCGCGGCGAATCGTGATCTCCTTTTAGAAACTGCTTCTGCCGAGTACAATTCGGCACGTTCAAGCGGCGGCGAATGTTGCCGCGCAGCCGACGCGGCGCACGGCTATCGCCCTGGCTCGATCGATCAATGGACCTCACGCTCGCAGATATCGTCGCCGCAAGAAGCAGGATTGCCGAGGGCATCTACCTCTCGCCTTGCCCTGAGTCGATTCCGCTCTCCGAGATTTGTCGCGGGCGGATCTTCTGCAAGCTCGACTACCTGCAGCGCACCGGCAGCTTCAAGGAGCGGGGTGCGCGCAACGCCCTGTTGCTGCTGGACGCGGCCCAGCGGCAGCGCGGCGTCATCTCGGCATCGGCCGGAAATCATGCCCTCGGGCTGGCGTATCACGGCAAGTTGCTCGGCATCGGCGTCACGGTTGTGATGCCGCAATACGCACCGCTCATCAAGCGGACGACCTGCTTGAAACTTGGCGCAAAATCATTTTACACGGCGAGACCTTTGGCGAGGCCTACGAACACGCGCGTCAACTGGCCACCCGCGATGGCCTGGTCTACATCCACGGGTTCAACGACCCGGCAATTATCGCGGGGCAGGGGACCATTGCCCTGGAAATTCTCGAGCAAGTGCCCGACGTCGAGGCCATTGTCGTGCCGATCGGGGGCGCGGGGTTGATGGCCGGAATCGCCCTGGCGGTCAAAAGCATCGCGCCCAAGGTGCGGCTAGTGGGCGTCGAGCCGACGCGGGCAGCCGGATTCACTACATCGCTGGCAGCCGGTCACGTGGTCCGGGCGCCGGTCGAACCGACCTTGGCCGATGGCCTGGCCGTGGGCAAAATCGGCGAATTGGCATTTGAAATCGCCCGCCCGAGAGTCGAGCGCGTAGTGACGGTCGGCGAAGAAGAACTCGCCTTGGCCATGTTGAGGTTGGTGGAGTTGGAAAAGAGCGTCGTCGAGGGGGCCGGCGCTGCGCCGTTGGCGGCCCTGATGACCGGCAAGTTTCCGGAACTCGACGGACTGCGAACCGTGATCATTCTGTCCGGCGGCAACGTCGATCCCCTGATGCTTTCGCGCGTGATCGAGCGCGGGCTGGTAACCGACGGCCGCTTGTGCCGCTTTACGGCCGTGGTCACCGACCGGCCGGGCGGACTGGCGAAGTTGACGAAGCTGATTGCCGATACCGGCGCGAGTATTCAAGAGCTGGTCCACGATCGTACTTTTTCGGGACCCGACCTGGCCGCCGCGAATGTATTATGCACGGTCGAAACCGCCAATCGCCGCCACATCGAAAGACTTTTCGCCGCGCTCATCGAGGCTGGCGTGCAAGTCGTGCCGGAGCGTGCCGGCACGCTCGGACTGAAGGCGACTCGCGGCGTGGACGAAACCATATGACCGCCGCCGCATCAGCCCAAGTACTGGAACAGACCTCCGCGCATGTGCCGCCAATTGCTCGCTGGCGATAGCTCGGGACACGACTGGTGGCACATCGCGCGCGTACGAGCCATGGCCCTGACCATCGGCCGCGGTGAAGGAGCCGATTTATACGTCGTCGAGCTGGCGGCCCTGTTGCACGACATCGCCGATTGGAAGTTTCATGGCGGCGACGACGCGTTGGGGCCGAGCCGCGCGGCCGAGTGGCTCGCGGGCCTGGGCGTGGAGCCCGGCGTGATCGAACACGTCGCCGAAATCATCCGCGGAGTGTCGTTCAAAGGGGCGGGGGTGGCAACGCCCATGCGGACGTTGGAGGGACAGGTGGTGCAGGATGCCGATCGGCTGGACGCGATCGGCGCGATCGGCATCGCCCGCGCATTTGCCTACGGCGGACACGCCGGCCGCGCACTGTATGACCCGGCGATTGTGGCCGACGAACATTCTTCGTTCGAGGCCTATAAGAAGAATAGCGGACCGACGATCAATCATTTCCATGAAAAGTTGCTGCTGCTCAAGGACCGGATGAACACCCCCACCGCGCGGCGGCTGGCCGAAGGTCGGCATCGGTTCATGGTGGACTTCCTACAGCGATTCCATGCCGAATGGAACGCCGAGCAATGAACATTCGCACTCCCCAGACATCAAGGAGCTGATCGCATCTCATGCGTGGAATTATTTTCGATTGCGACGGAACGCTTGCCGATACCATGCCTTCGCACTACGAGGCCTGGATGACGATCCTGCGCCAATATGAATTGGAAATGAGTGAAGACCGGTTTTACGCACTGGGAGGTTGGCCGACCGAGCGCGTGGCCGAACTGTTGATCGCCGAAAGCGGCCGCGCGATCGACGCCGTGCAACTCTCGATCGAAAAAGAGTCGCTGTTTCACGAAATGGTGCACCTGGTGCGGCCGATCGAGCCGGTCGCCGAAGTGGTTCGGGCGCACCGTGGCAGATTGCCCTTGGCGGTCGCGACCGGCGCGGTTCGACCGGTATGCGAGAAGATTCTGGCCCAAATTGGCCTGGCCGATTCATTCAACACGATCGTCAGCTCTGAAGACGTCGCCCGGCACAAACCCGCGCCCGACGTCTTCCTGGAGGCCGCGCGGCGACTGGGAGTCGAACCCTCGCACTGCCGCGTGTACGAGGATACCGATCCGGGCATCGAGGCGGCACGCCGCGCGGGCATGGAATATGTCGACGTGCGGACCTTTTACACGCCGCGGCGCGTTACTCAAATCGACCGATAGCGAAGGATAAACCATGATTGATTTTGCCGCCAAGCTCGCCGCGGGACTGCCGTACGACGAATTTCTGAAGATTCACGGTACGGACGAACACCGACGCCGCTGGGCCGATTTACACGCGCGCGTCCAACTCACGCCGGAACAACGATCCCTGGTGGCCTCGTTTCAGCGCGAAATGCCCGTCATCTGCCTGACCGGGGCGTGGTGTGGAGACTGCGTCAACCAGTGCCCGATCCTCGATCACTTCGAGCGGCTGAACCCTCGCATCTCGATACGCTACTTCGACCGCGACACGCACGCCGATCTGGCGGCGGAACTCAAAGTGTGCGGCGGCGCGCGGGTGCCAGTTGTCGTGTTTTTGAGCGAAGATGGGTTTGAAGTCAGCCGCTTCGGCGATCGAACGCTGTCGAAATATCGCAAGATGGCGGCCGACCAGTTCGGTCCCGCCTGCCCGACAGGACTCGTGCCCGAGGCTCGAAGATCTGCTGGATGCCGTCACCCAGGACTGGCTCGATATCTTCGACCGGGCACAGTTGATCTTGCGTACCTCGTCTCGGTTGCGGCAAAAACACGGGGATTGAACGGTCGGTCGCGCGAGCGGCGCTCGACAATCAGCTATTACAATGCCGTCGACAGGCGACGGCGGTAGTCGGTCACGAGCGGGCTATCGTCGGGCAACAACCGAAAGACATCGACCATCAATTGCCGCGCGGGCTCGACAAATTCTTTCTTGCCCGACTGCACCACAGACAGAGCCGTGGCGAGCGCCTCTTCATACTGGGCCTGAGATGCCAGGCCTTCGGCCAGGGCCAACACCGCGGCGAGATTCTTGGGGTCGCTGGCGGCGGCACGCAACCCTGGCAAATCGACTGTTGAGTCGGTTGGCGCGGCCAGGTGAAGTTGTGCCTTGAGTTTTTCGGCCTCCGGCTCCAGAAAACCGCGCTGTTCCAATTCGTCGAGAATCGCGCGGGTTTCGTCGCCGCGCCCTTGCTCGAGCAGCAACTCCGCCAGGCCAATACGCGCCGATGCCAGGTTCGCGTCCAGCCCGCTCGCCTCGAGGTACTTTGTTTCCGCCGCCTTAGGATCGCTCGCGGCCAGCGCCGCGCCCTTCCGCCACGAGTTGTTCAGCCGGAGTGGGCAGCAATCGATCGATCCAGCCTCGTAATTGATCCTCGCTCTTGAGTCCCACGAAATAATCGAGCAATTGTCCGTCGCGCATGGCATAGACCGCGGGAATCGACTGCACTCCAAATCCGGCCGCGATGCCGGGCAGCTTGTCGACGTCCGCCTTGACGAGCAGAAACTTGCCCGCGTATTCGCCGGCCAGTTTTTCCAGCACCGGCCCCAGCAATAGGCACGGCTGGCACCAGGGCGCCAAAAGTCGACGACTACCGGCAGCTCGCGCAGCGCTCGACGGCCGACTGTTGAAACGTGGCCTCGTCGGCGTCGACGATCCAGGGCGATGCGTGGTTGGGATTGCTCATGGGAAAGTGCGTTCTTGTTCGAATAAGGGGCTATAGGTGCTCGTCCAGCCAGGCCAGCACGAGTTTGCGCATTTCGGGCGTTTCTTCATGCCCGCAATCGAATAGTTCGATGCGGCAGTCGGCCTCGCGCCCAAACTCGCGGTACAGCGGCGCCAAGTGCGCCGCGATTCGCTCCACGCCGGCCGGGGGCGTCAGTCGGTCCTGGCGTCCATTCAAGCTCAAATGCGCCCGCGGCACGATCAATTCGTTGATGTCTTGTGCCTGAAAATGCTGGAGCAGTCGCGGTAGGTAGTAGTAGATGCCGTGGCCCTTGAGATTATCGATTTTTATCAATTCCTCGTAATCGGTCAGGCAGCACAGGTCGATGCACAGCTTTACGCGCGGATCGAGGGCAGCCAACCACCAGGCCTTGGTCGAACCCATCGACAATCCGAAGGCGCCAATGCGTTCGGGATCGACTTCCGCGCGGCTGGCCAGGTAGGTAACCGCCTGCACTTCATCGTACATCATCATTCCCCACAACACCCGACCATGCCAGAGCATGTGCTTGAAGGTGTCCGTTTCGCCCTGACGGCCGTCTTCGACGTGCTTGCGGCGGAAAAGCACCAACTGTCGATCGCTAGCGTCACGATTCCTTTTTGCGGCACACCGGGGCATAGGCCGGCAGCACCTTGCGGCCCACGACAAGCTCTTCCTTGCCGACCTCGTAGGTGCCGCCGTGGGCGTGGATATAGACGAGTCCCGGCGCCCGATCGGCCCGTTTGTCGGGGATCAGCAAGACGGCAGGCGCCGCCTCGATGCCGTTGAGATCGAGTCTCCAAGTGCTCAAGCGTATAGCCGGGGTGTTGCTCGGTTCGCAACAATTTGGCCGATACGCCCCGGTTGCGCGGGGGCAGATCCCCCAACAGGCCCCACAGCTCTTCCCGCCGTTCGGCCTGGCGCTCGAAGAACTGTTGTGCTCTCGGGTTGCGCTCCGCTGAAAATGACAATTGGTTCAAAAGTACCGTTCCCCAGGTGACTGCGCCCGTTTTCAAAAAATCTCGGCGACCTTTGCCCGACATGGATACAAACTCCGACCTACTATTGAGTTGAAAAAATGGGCGGCGGAAAAAGCCGCAAGGCGCGGCCGAGTCGCCTGTTTCTTGTCCCACGCGGCGGTCGATACAATAATATGTAAGTTCGAGCACGTCGCGCCAAGACAGCGCCATGCGGCTCGCGTGCCTCCCAGGACATATCGCTTGTCGGCGGTGACCTCGCGAACCAACTTCGCGGTGGATCAGCCAATGAGGGCAAAGGGGCGCCTATGAACTTCGTCGTCACTGCTCCCGACCCGATGTCGCGGGCCGATGAACTTGCCAATTGCCTGACTCATGCGCTGGGGTTTGCGCTGGCCGTGGCGGGCTCCGTCGCTCTGTGGTCGGTTACGGCCGAATATGGCGACTCGCTGCAAATGGTGGGCGTGGGCGTCTATGGCATCACACTCATCGCACTCTACGCGGCCTCGACGCTTTCGCACAGCTTCGCGTCGCCGCGGCTGCGGCATTTCTTTCGCACACTCGACCAGGTCTGTATTTTCCTGTTGATCGCCGGAACTTTTACCCCCATCTCGCTCACCTATCTGCGGGCCGGTTGGTGGTGGGCGCTGTTCATCTCAATGTGGGGCATGGCACTGGCCGGAATTATCTGCAAATTGTTTTTCACTCGGCTGCACAACGTCTCGATTGCGGCCTACGTGCTGCTGGGCTGGATGCCGATCATCGCCTTCAAACCGATCGTGCAACTGATGCCTGGTGCGGCGTTGGCCTGGATTCTGGCCGGCGGGTTGTTCTATACGCTGGGCACGATCTTTCTACTGCGCGACGACCGGGTACCGTTCTTTCACGCCACCTGGCACCTGTTCGTGATCGCTGGCAGCGCGTGCCACTACATCGCCGTGTGGGGCTTTGTCGTGGCCGGCGCATAAAGCGCAGCGCGGCGGAGACTCACTGGATCGGGCAGCCCATGGCTTTCGTGCGCGCCACGCTGATGTCCTTGCCGGCCAGCAATTCGTCCAGCGCCTCGTTCCAAATCGGATACTGGCGCCGCGCCGGTCGAAGCACCGCCGGCGCGGTAGCGGTCGTCGATACGCCCACGATAGACAATAGCGCCAGTCGCGTCGAACACGCATACTTCCGGCGTGACGTGCATCAACAGTCGACGCGTGATCTTGCCTCGCTCATCCTTCAGAAACGGGAATGTCAGATGATGCTCGCGGGCATATTCGCCCATTTGCGAGATCGTTTCGCCCGAGTTGGGATCGATGCCGATCAAATTCACGCCAAGCGGGCGATAGCGATCGGCCAGAGCCAGGATGGTAGGCAAATACTCGTTCGAGATCGGACATTCGATTGACATCGTGACCAGCACGCTGGCCTTCTTGCCTCGAACCTCCGGAAGGGGCCGCTTGGCGCCGTCGCTCGCCGCCAGGGTTTCTCGCGGAAACTCATCGTTGGCGGCGGTTTTAGTCTCAGCCGACGCGGCCGATTCAGAGGCCGTCTCGTTCCAATAAATTCGCACGTTCTTCGTGGCACGGCCCACGGCCACGACGTCGACGCGGCCATCGCCGTCCAAATCTCCGGCCGCAAGGTCTTCAATCGCCACTCCGCCAGGATCGACTCGGTGCTTACTCCACGACGCCGGATCGTCGCCAGCCGGATCGTAGATCCGCAGGCCGCAGGGATTAGCGGCGTCCTTCGTGTCGCGAGCTCCGATGATCAACTCCTGATCGCCGTCACCGTCTAGGTCGGCGCACCACACGGCGTGACCCCACTTCAACTCTTCGTCCAGCACCGTTCGCCGCCATAGCGGCGATGTGGCGCCAGCGGCCGGTTTATCGCCGGGTTTTGGCGGCGTATAGACCACGACTTGAAACCCGTGCCACGGCTCGATCGTGGCCAGATAATCCTCGCCGGAGGCTAGTCGTCCATGCTTGATTTCGCTGGCGCCACGGTTGGGCGAGGTGGCCTGGTTGCCCGTGCCGATCAGCGTTCGACGCCACTGGCCGTCATCTCCGCGCTCGAGCAGGCTCACGCCCTCGAAACTGGCCACGAGCAGGTCCAGCCGACCGTCATGATTCAGATCGGTCGGCCAGAAATTGTGGGCCACGTGCAGTTCTTCGTTGATGACCTGCGGCGTCCACGGTCCCTTGACCGGATCGGCGGGTACTTTGTAGGCCAGGATGCGCAGCGGCGCTTCCGCAAACTTCGGTGCGGTTGTGCCACGGCCAAACAGCGGCACGACCACCAATTCGTCGCGACCGTCGCCATCGAGATCAGCAAAGCGAATTCGGTGCAACGTGGGCTCGACGCCAATCGGATACACAGTCCACGGCTCGTCGAGAGAGTTGCCACGTCGGAGCCATTGCAGGGTGCCGCTGGCGCGCGTGTCGGAGGGGCGCCAGTCGGCCGCCAGCGCGAAATCCAGCTTGCCGTCGCCGTCGATATCGCTCTCGGCGATCGATACGTTGTCTTTTTTCGTGGCGTGCTCGATGAGCGTGTGAACTTGCCAGGTGGGATTCTCGAGCCAGATAACCCGCTCGGTGTCGACAACGACGATGTCGAGCTTGCCGTCCTTGTTTATGTCGATCAATCGCGTCGCGTAGCCGACCGAGAGGTGGTTGAAGATTTCTTGCACGCGAAACTTGATCTCGCTGGCCCAGGAGACAGCCGGCAACAGCAGCGCGACCGCCAAACAGGCGGATGCGCGAGAACTCGCACCTGGCATCATCGCGTTCCTCGTGTTCTACATGGTCGAAGGTGGGTCCTGCCTGGGCATGACGGCCGCGCACGGAGCCTCATGTCATGCCGGAGCATGCCATTGCCCAAACTCTATTCTAATCACATACTCCGCGCGCGCGATCAAGCCAGTTTCAACAGATTGCGGGCTTCTTCGCAACCAGCGGCCGGACGGCCGAATTCGCTGGCGGTGACTCGGGCCAGAGCTGTCAATTGTCGCCAGCGGAACGCCGGTCGCGTGGCAGCGAATTCCTCACTAACGGTGCGGTAATATTTTTCGCCGTGCAGGGCGCCGTCCTCGCTGATTGCGTAACCCAGCAACAGATCGAACACGCCCCGCGGGGCATGCCCCAGTTGGCCGTAGCGATGCACAACCGCGCACGCCCGGGCCTGTAAGTTGCCGCGAATCGACTCGTCGAGCTGTGCCAGCAGCCTGTCGGGCTCGTTGTCCTTGAGCTGGTCCAGGTGCCATTGGACGGGCAGCGGATTCCAATGCAGAAAATCGCCGCCACGTTCGGCTCGGTCGAGCGCCACTTGATACGCGCCGAGAATCAGACACGCGAAGACGTTGCGGGGATTGCCGGCGCGCGACATGTTCCGCCAGGCATTGGCCGAGTCGCAGGCATGCACGCCGATCGAATCGCCGTGGACGCTGCCGACCGGCTTACCCGGAGATTCTGCTTGCGGCGGGCGGCCCATGTCGCGCAAGACCAATTGATTGGCGGCCAGCGAGATGGCCTCGCCGACGGCATCGGGAGTGAACCCCTCGGCCAGCGCTGCGGCGGCGGCATCGGCGGCTTCGCTGGGAGTGCCGCGGAAGATCGTCTGACTCATTCGTTCGATCCAGACATCATCGGCCGATTGAGAACCCGGCGCCCGATTGATCAAATGGTATTCCTCCAACAGCTTCGGCAACAGCGCGCGAGGCTCGTCGCCGTGAGAGCCGTGCCCCTGGCTCTCGGCCTTCACGCAATAGCGGACCGACTGACGCAGCAGCGTATGGGCATGCTCGCGGCCGATCAGGCCCAACAGGTCCCAGGCCCGATAGGGCAACACGACGCGGTGTACGTCGGTATGATCCTGCACGGCGTACAAGAGATCGTTAAAGCCTTCCTCCGGAGATCGCTGGACCAGGCCAGCGAAGGTGCGCTCGGCCCGCTCGATGTCCTTGGATCGCACGGCGGCTTGCATGGCCTCGCCGCCGCCGGTGGAGACGGGGGCGGACGTCACGGGTCGCAAGACCTCGCTCGAGCGGCCGCCGTGTTCGTGAATGCGATTGGTGTTGCGATAGAGAACTTTGAGCACTGGCAATGCCTGTCGCTCGGAGGGCAGCTCGCGCGACATATGATAGGCCGGCGCCAGGGCCATCATGGTGTGAAATCCGATGTAATCCTCGCCGCCAAACGTGCGCGCGTTGGCCAGCGCCGCGGCCGCCACGAGCGTGCGCAGTTCGGCGCCCTGGTTGAGCCGCTCAACGAGCGTCGGCAGCAACCGCTCGACGGGCGTCTCCTGCATCAAGGCTACCAGGGGTTCCAACGGGCCAAACGTGAGCGCTCCGGCCGCCTCGTCCGCATAAGCCACTCCCAGGTTCAAATCGGTGGCCACGCCCGCGCCAACGCTAGCAACGAGCATACCTTGACCGACTGCGGAGAGGAATTCACGACGCGTGCGAAAAGTGTTCATCGATCGCCTCCTTCGAGAACAGGCGTGGCATCGGAACCGTGCGGGAAATCCGCGATATTGCGGCCGCGCGATTAGCATACCGCGCCGCCAGCACCAATGCGACTTTAGTCCGGCCGCCGAGGGAGAAACGCCGGCATCGCGCCAGGCCTACATACGGGCCAAATTGCGGAGCACCTCCAGCCCCCGTGCAATCGTGGCGTCGGATGCCGCATAGGAAATCCGAAAGTGCGTGTCGTGCTGGCTGAAGATATTGCCGGGGATAATCAGCAGCTTGTTCTCGATCGCCTTATGCACGAATTGCTCGCCGGTACCCCAGGGGGCCTTGGGAAATACGTAGAACGCCCCCCCTGGCTTGACCAGCTCGTAGTCCTCGGCGAGTGCCGCCACGACCATGTCGCGCTTGCGGCGATAATCGTCGACGTGCGAGGTCATGTCGACGCCCAACGCCGCGATGCCGGCCCATTGCGCCGGCTGCGGTGCGCAGACGAAACTATACTGCTGTATCTTGATCATCTGGGCGATGACTTCGGCCGGGCCGTGCGCGTATCCCAATCGCCAGCCGGTCATCGCGTGGCTCTTCGAGAAGCCGTCGATGACGATCGTTTGCGGGTTGTAACGGGCCGGCGAGACGAACGGCGCGTCGTAACAGAAGTGGCTGTAGATCTCGTCGCTAATCAGCGCGATGTTCCGTTCGGCGGCCAATTGGGCCAGACCGCGAATCTCCGCGTCGCCGGCGGTCACTCCCGTCGGATTGCCGGGGCTGTTGAATAGAATCGCCTTGGTTCGCTTGGTGATTGCCGAGGCCACCTTGTTCAAGTCGATGCGAAAATCGGGGGCGGTGTCGATCATTACGCACTTACCGCCGGCCAGGCCCACCAGCGACTTGTACATCACGAAGTAGGGATCGAAGACGATCACTTCGTCGCCCGGATTGACCAGGGCCAGCATCGCCAGCACCAGTCCGCCGCTGGTGCCGCTGGTGACGAACAACTGGCGGACCGAGTGCTTGTACTGCTTCTGAACGAGCGCCTGCAGCTTGTCGCGAAGAGGCGCGATGCCCTGGGTCGGCGTATAGCCATTCTTGCCCTCGTGGATCGCGCGCACGGCCGCTTCCTGAACTTTCTCGGGCATGTCGAAATCGGGCTGCCCGATCGAAAGATTGATGGGATCGCTCATGGCACTGGCCAGGTCGAACACCTTGCGAATGCCGGAGCTGTCGAAATAACGAGTGCGATCCGCGATCCAGGGGTGACTCATGTTCGTATCCACGCGAGAACGTGAGAGCAGGGAAGCGACGTACGGAACGGCTCCGGCGACCGGCAGCCGTGTATGGGTGCAGAGATTATTTGTACAGCGCCAGCCGTGCGCCGTCGAGGACTTCCGAAACGGCGCGATCCGACTGGCTCAGCAAGGTCAGAAACACGCTCAAGGTCATCAGCGCGTCGGCTACGGGCGGCTCGCCGGCAAACCAAAACCGCCCGCTGGCGCCGCCGCCGAAAACGGCGCCGCCAGAGATTACCGCATCGTAACTTTCTTGTCGCGTGTCCCCGCCGCGCACGACGTTAGCCCCCGCGCGTTCGAGCGCCGCGGTGAGCTCATCGCTGGCGCCGCGCTCGACCAGCAAAGACACGCCCGGGCGTTCGCGGCAAATGTACTCGGCCAACGTCAGCAGGAGAACTTCGCCGTTGACCGCCGCGCCGCGCTGGTCGACCAGGCGGCAGGTTTCGCCGTCCCCATCGACCCAGAGACCGAAGTGGGCACATCGCTCGAGCACGCATCGGCCAACGGCCTCGACGCGACGCTCGGCGAACGAAGCATCCGTCGCGGTGCCTTCGGGCACTTCAAAAACGCCTTCGCTTACGCGCTCGCGCAGCACTTCGCACGCTCCGCCCGCGCTCAGCGCGTGGAAATATCGCACCAACGGCTCGCACGTCGTGTCGAGTACAAATCGCAAGGGTCGCAGGCCGTGAAACAAACTGCTCAGCGGCGGCAGATAGAATTCGGCGGCGCTGGCTCGCTGCAATCCGCCGCCGCGCCGCTTGGGCGCGGCAAATCGGTCATTTCATACTGCTGGCGAGCCGCATCCAACTCGCCTGGCGAGGACCATGGCCGACCGTGCTTGCCCCACAGCTTGCAGCCGATCGAGTGCGGTCGCCCGGTAAAGTTACCAATCCAAAGCGCCGCATCCGCGCCGAGGCGATGTCCCAAGGCACCGAGCGACGCCGACGTCAGGGCGCCGGTTTCGACGGCGCCGCAGCCCGCGCGTTGCAGCGACTCGCAAGCGGCAGCAACCAGCTCGGCGGTCGACCAATGCCCGTCGGCGCCGACCAAAATCCTGGGCGATCGCGAGGGATCGCGGTGCCACTCCCAGACAATCGCGGCCAGCGCACTTGCGCAGCGGCGAGCCACGGCGGGATTGAACTCATTGGGCGAGTCGCTTTGCAGCCCTTCGTCGGTAAATCGCGGGGGGCGATGCGGGCGGCGGTCGATCTCGCCCCAGCGGCGAATCTCGATCGGCGACAGATGCCGCACATCCGCGCGATGAATGCACTCGCGGCAGGGGGCGTAGAACGTTGCCAGCCGGGCCAGATGCACGCCGCGCCCGATCGGGCGGTCTTCGCCAGGACAACAGTAGCTTTCGACTTCAGCGGACAAAGGCGTTTCATCCTTGAAACATGCCGGTCTTGTGGAACGCGCGACCCCGGCCGAAGGCTCTTCCCGCGGCACCCGAGTCGACTACACGCTCTCATCGGCGCCACGGCGCATTTTGCGGTGCGCGCGACTTAGCGTCGGTCCCACGCTGTTCTCCGGCAATCCGACGGCGGAACTGATTTCCTGGTAGCTCTTGCCTTCCAGATGGTACATGCGGACCACCTTGGCTTCGGCGCCGTCCAACTCGGCCAGCAGCCGCTCGACTTGCTCGCGATCGCTAACGCGGCTCTCCGACTCGGCGCTAACCAGCGCCAATTCCTCGGACGAGGCGTGGGCATCCAGGCGGGAGGAGGTTTTTTGCTTGAGCAATTCAGCGACCACGACGCGGCGGGCGATCACGGTCAAATACGTCGCCAGGCTGCTCTCGCCGCGAAACTGCCGCAGCACCGAGAGGTCCTCCTTGACGATCGTCAGAAAGACCTGAGCGGCCAAATCCTCTCGGTCCTCGCTGGTCAGCCGAAGCGAGCGACTTTGGGCCGAATGGTTCACGACATGGATCACCAGGCCCATGAAACGATCGACGAAGTCTTCCCACGCTCGCGGCTTCCGCGCCAAGCAGCGCTGGAGGAGATTGCGGTCGATCTCGGAGAGTGCCACAGGCGCGACCCTTATGAATCGCTGATTGTCGAGGCCGGACGTCCGCCGGCCGCCGTAGAAACCGCGAAATGCTTGCCGAAAGTGTTAATACTTATGATTTTAAGTAGGATCGCGTATCGAAGCAAGTCTGAGTTGCTTTATACCGATTATTGTGTGAAGTCCTTTGCTTGACACTCCCGCGAACGAGCACTAGAATTCGCGCGACGATTGAATTGGAGGCCTTCAAGTGCTTTTGTTTCAAGCACTTGAACCCCGGACCACTTGACGACCCTGGAACCAGACACCCTTTTAGACGTCGCCCCCTCAACCGCGGACTTGCCAGCAGCTCAATCGCCTGCCCCTGGAAGTCGCCACTGGCGTCTTTCAACGCAGCCTGCCGGGCTCGGACGCGGTAAAACGTGCGAGCGTCTACGTTCCCCCGATCCGCGTCGTGTACGACGCCACAACCCGATCTGCGTCGTGTACGACGCCACAAGGAGAGATCAGTCCATGACTCACGTTGTTGCCGAACCATGCTTCGCCTGCAAATACACCGACTGCGTGGTGGTTTGCCCCGTGGAATGCTTCTACGAGGGCGAGAAGATGCTGTATATCCATCCGGATGAGTGCATCGATTGCGAAGCGTGCGTTCCGGAGTGCCCGGTCGAAGCCATCTTCCACGAGGACAACCTGCCCGAGCAGTGGAAAGAATTCACCGCGCTCAACGCCGAGATGGCCCCGCAGTGCCCGGTCATCACCGAGAAGAAAGAACCGCTGGCCGGCGCCTAGGCGACGGGCCTTGCGGCAGTTCACGGGCGAAGACTCCTTGCGCATGCGCTAACTGGAAATATTGCGCATGCGCGCTTGCAGGCGGGGAAATCCTGCACCGTTGGAGTGCGAAGCTGCTCGGGCGCAAAGTGCAAGTCGCTTGCAGCGTGCCGGAGGACGGCAGCGCCGTTCACTTGAGAACCGTCTACTTGAGATCGACTGACCAGTAGCGCTATCCAAAAACGTCTTCCAGCTCTCGTATTTCGGATTGCCCAGCTTGATCGCCAAAAGCGGGCTGCGCTTCGGCTTGACTGGCAGGCGAATCAGCTTCATGTGAGCTTCTTGCGGCGTGCGGCCACCTTTTCTCACGTTGCAGGCCACGCAACTGCACACGATGTTCTCCCAGCAGGTCTGGCCGTTGCGGCTCTTGGGCACCACGTGGTCCAGGCTCAGCTCGCTGGTTGGAAAGCTCTTGCCGCAGTACTGACAGCGGTTGCCGTCGCGGGCGAACAGGTTGCGACGATTGAAGCGAATCGTTTGCTTCGGCACGCGGTCGAACGACAACAGTCGAATGACTGCGCGGCACTTGGATCTCGAAATTTACCGAAGAAATCCAATCCTCGTGCGGCTCCTTGAACGAGGCTCGCAGCTCGCTCACTTCGCGCCAGGAGTCGAAGCTGTAATTGGCGAACTGGCCCTCTTGCAGGTGGATTACCTCGGCCAGTTCACGAAACAACAGCCCGAAAGCACGGCGCACGTTGACGACGTGGACCGCCATGTAAAAGCGATTGAGCACCAGAACGCTGGCGCCCAGAGGGTTGGCGGTCATCGCCGAACTCGACATGGAGAACTCCCGCGCTAAACGAGGATTCCCGCGCTGCGGCCGCGTGTGCGTCACCACTCACTTGCGAGCGAACCGACGAAGTCCACCGGACACTCGGCCGTTTTTGCGGGCGAACGACTGCGGTCCGCCGGCTCTGCACTCGTGCTTATTCTAGTCGGCCAATTGACGTCAGACTAGTGCAGGAACTCAGTGAAACGGCCGCCCTTACCAGCTAAATTCCGCTGCCGAGACGCGACTCCCTAGGCAGCCGACCCCGTGTGCCCGAAGTCGCACAGCGCGCTGCAACCGGCTTGTCAAGCCGCTATTTCCCGATTAAGCAATGGCGGCAACAAACGCGAAAAAATGAGCGAGGATGCCTTGCTCTGGTTCGAGAACTCGCATTAGGATGGAAACCAGCGGAGTTACTGAAACGTGGGCGGGACGGAAGCCAAGACCTCTTTGTCGCGGGGAAGCTGACGATGATTCACTTTTCATGTGATTGCTGCAAGCGGGCGCTCGATCCCGAGGACCTGCGCTATGTCGTGAAGATGGAAGTCTACGCGGCGTTCGATCCGACCGCCATGGACGAGCGCGAAGACGACCGGGATCATTTGCAGGAAATCCAAGAGATTCTGCAACGCACCGAGGACGCGACGGACCCGCAAATCAGCCACGACGTTTACGAGCAGCTTCGGTTCGACCTGTGCACCGAGTGCCGCAAGAAGTTCATCAAGAATCCCCTGGGCCGCGACCACTCCAAGCAGTTCGACTTCAGCAAGAACTAGCCGGAGCGATTCGCCATCTCCCCAGGCCGGCGATTCCGACGTCAACCCTACCGCACGCTGGTAGTCTGCGTGGCGCTGGTGGTGCTCTTTTTAGTCCGCTACTTTAGCGGCGAGCTTCCTCCCACTCCGCCTGAGCCGTTGGCCCCTGGCGTGCATCGCCTGGTGCGGGTCGTCGATGGCGATACGCTGATCTTCGCGCCGCACGCCACGGTGCGACTGATCGGCGTCGACACGCCCGAAACCGTCAAGCCCGAGCATCCGGTCGAGCCGTACGGCCCCGAAGCCACCGCGTTTACACGCGCGTTCCTCTCGGGCGGCGAAGCCCGCCTGGCATTCGATCGCGAGCGGGTCGATCGCTTCGGCCGTTTTCTGGCCTACGTGTGGGTCGACGAGCGGATGCTGAACGAAGAATTGGTTCGCGCCGGCCTGGCCCGTTTCGAAGCGCATTTCTCCTATTCGCAAGCCAACAAGGATCGCTTCCGCCGCGCCCAGCAAGAGGCCAGGCGAGAGCACCTGGGGATTTGGTCGCAAGACGGGGTGCTGGAGCCCGGGCGGTGAGGTGATCCGAGGCAAACCGGCCCCCAAAAAGCCGCGCGGCGCGGGTGGCGTAAACCCGTTCGGCTATAATGCGCCTATGGGCGAAGCGCTGAGACGTGTCGTATGAAATGCATCCTGAAAGGTGTTGGCGCTTTCATCGTGTGTGGCCTTCTAGTCGCGATGTTTCTTCCTTCGATCCGTTCCGGCGGATCGTATAAAGCGAAGAAATTGCCGGTAAAGGTCAAGGTGATTGACACGGACGAGCACACGGCAATCAAGGGCGCTGAAGTAACCTTCTTTCGAGGTCGTGATGCTTCGCTTGATGATGCCGAACCGCGCATGAGCGATTTCGCAGAGAACAGTTCGCCGACGGGAATTACCGACGCGCACGGTCGTGCCGAAGTCGTGGGAGTTTTTAGAGCATGGGCAAACCGCGGCGCCAACTGGACGGGCGGCCGCGATCGCTGGTATCGATTGGGTGGAGGTTGGCTGAAGGTCGTTGCTGCCGGTCGCCCCGTGGCCTTCGTTTCGCTCGACGGACACAGATTCGGCGGCGAGCGAGACTATGAAAACGACGAGCCACTCGAAGTCATCGTCGTAATGAACAGGGCATCGGATAGCCGAGCCGGAATATCGGAATAAGCCAACACTGGACCGAACCGCAAGACAAACCACCGCCCTAGGACTTGTTGGGCGATGCTGGTCGCGTTCGCGTCGTTCACTGTCAATTTGATGCTGTTGCTAGTGCCTACAGTCGAGGTTCCCAGAGGATGATCGCCCCTAATTGCCGCTGGTAGAATCCGGGAATGGACGAGAAGCCGCGAATCACCATTCGGAGCATCATGCTCGCCACGTTTTGGGTGGGCGTTTCGATGGGATCAGGGATCTTCCTGATGAAGCGGACTCTTGAGCCGCCCAGCGCGATTGGGGCTGCGCTCTGTTTTCTCATGTGGGGCTGCCCGTTTGTCGCCTTCGATGCATTGCGCGGGAAGAATCGGCTCGCTTTTACCTTCGGTGCATTTGTACTTGCGGTATTCCTCATAGTGTGGGAGCGGAGCCGGCTCTAGGGACCGCCCAGTTTTTTCCTAACCTTCGGGCAAGCTGCACCACGACCCGAACTCCCATCACCTGTACTTTTTCGCGTGCGGCGGACTATAATCGAGTGTTGGCTGTTGGAACGGCCAAAAGGGCGGTTTGAACCGCGGTGTGAGTTGCCTATTTTACCGGCATGGCCAACTAGCCGGGGGCCGGCAGGGTTGCCGGGGAAAAAGGCGGCTCGCGAGCGATCCAAGCAAAGACACCCTCCCCGCGCGGCGGAATCGCCTCGGCGAATCTGGACCTTCCTTCCTCCGCGGACACGAGCAAATTCCATGGCAACCAACCGGTTCTGGCTCTTACTGTTGTCTGTCGCCGCGAGCTTGACGTTGGCGGCAGGCTGCGAAAAGCCCGAGCGGATTACGAAATACACGGTCGACAAACCGCCGCCGATCGAAGAACCGAAAGCGACGGCGAGCGCCGAGGCGGGCCAACCGGCCGGCGAACCGACCGATCGCACCGTGGCCGCCATCGTTCCCTTGGCCGAGCAGGGCTGGTTCTTCAAACTAACCGGGCCGAAGGACGCGGTCGAATCGCGGGCCGAGGCCTTCTCGGCATTCGTCCAGTCCGTGCGGTTTTCGCCCGAGGGCAAGCCCGAATGGAGTCTGCCGGACGGCTGGACGGAGAACGACGGCAATCAGATTCGCTTTTCGACCATCGTCATTCCGGCCGCGGCGGGCGAAAACGATAAGCCGCTGGAGATCAGCGTCACCGTGCTGCCGAAATCGGGGGACGACGCGGACTATATCCTGGTGAACGTGAATCGATGGCGGAATCAGTTGAAGTTGCCGCCGATCACGAAAGAACAGCTACCCGGCGAGTCGACTCAACTCGATCTGGGCGGAAAGACCGCCACGCTGGTCAATCTGCTCGGCACCGCGGCGCCAAATAGCATGGGCCGCCCGCCGTTTATGTCCGGAGCACCCAATGGCAACTGAGACGATCGATACGCTGACCATCCAAGAAGCCGACGAAATGCGGGCTGCCAGCCGCGTGCGATCGCTCTCGGCTAGTTCCAAGCTGGTCAAGCTGCTGATGCCATTGGCTTCGCTGCGACTGACCGTGGCGCTGTTCGCGATGGCGATCTTCCTGATCTTTGCCGGCACGCTCGCACAAGTCGACAAAGATATCTGGGAAGTGATGACCCAATACTTCCGCACGACGTTCGCGTGGATCGACTTGCAGGTATTCTTCCCACCCTCGTTCTTTGCTGGCAGCGCCCGACCGTGCCGGGCGGTTTCTGGTTTCCGGGCGGATGGCTGATCGGCGGGGCGATGGGAGTCAACCTGCTGGCCGCGCATGCCTTGCGTTTCAAGGTGCAGGCCAGCGGCTCGCGACTTTTGGCCGGACTGGCCGTGATCGGGTTGGGAGTGGCGCTTACCTGGATGGTCGTGGCCGGCGGTTCGGACAAAGACGCGGTCGGAGAAACAGCGCCCTTGGCCTGGTCGACGCTGTGGTCGGCGACCAAGTGGGGCCTGGTTGCGCTGTGGGTCGCGGGAGCCTATGGCCTGGCGAAGCTCGAAAGCGGCCGCAAACTGGAGCGCTGGACGCTGGCGATTTTCCAGGCCGTGCTTGGCGGCGCCCTGCTTTGGGTTTTCTCGCAGGGGGCCGAGGCGGCACTGGGCGACTCGTCGATGCGCATTTTGTGGCAACTGATGAAGGGCGGACTGGCCGGGCTGGTGCTGCTGGCCGGTTGCTGCCCTGGTGTTTCGCAAACGGGCCGGAATCGTGCTGTTGCACGGCGGGATCGCCCTGGTGATGGCCAATGAACTGGTCGTACACACGCTGCACGTCGAAGGGCAGATGCACATTCGCGAGGGGGAGACGGTCAACTTCGTACAAGACATCCGCACGATCGAACTAGCCGTGGTCGATCCGTCAAACCCCAAGACCGACGACGTCGTGGTCGTGCCGCGCTCGCTGCTCAAAAACGACGAGCAGATTCGCGACGAGCTATTGCCGTTTGACATCACGGTCGAAAAATACCTGCAAAACGCGGAGCTCGAAACGTGCGACCGCGACCGTGGGTAACCTCGCCACGGCCGGAGCAGGAATGCAGTGGATCGCCGAGTCGCGCCGGGCGGGAGCGGGCACCGATGCCGGCGGCAAAATCGATTTAACCGCGGCCTACATCAAGTTGACCAAGAAGAGCGGCGGCGAGACGATCGGCACCTACCTGGTCAGCGTCGAACTGCTGCCGCAAGCGGTCAAGCTGGACGGCAAGACTTACGAGCTGGCGATGCGCTTCAAGCGCGACTTACAAACCCTACCAGATCCATCTCGATGACGTGCGGGCCGACAATTATCTGGGCACGCAGACGCCGAAGAACTACTCTTCCGACGTGCGGCTGGTCGACAAGGACCGCAACATCGACCGCGAAGTCAAGATCTGGATGAACAACCCGCTGCGGTTCGCCGGCGAGACGTTTTATCAGAGCGGCTACAACTATCGACGAAAAGGGGCGCGAAGTCACGACGCTTGCAAGTCGTGACCAATGCGGGCTGGATGATTCCTTACGTGGCCTGCATGCTGGTCGGCACGGGCATGCTCGCGCAGTTCTCGATCACGCTGTTGCGTTTCCTCCGCCGTCGCGACGAAGATCGGCCCGGAACGGCCGAGTCGTCGAAACAGCGGAAGGCGGCGCAGAAAGCGGCCGTGTTCTCGGCGGGCAATCGGCAATTCGCGATGCTCTACTTTCCGGCCATCGTCGTCGGACTGATGCGGCGATGTGGGTCGCCTCGTCGGCGTGGCCCCGGCACGCGCCGATCAAGGAGATGCAACTTGCCGAGTTTGGCCGGCTGCCGGTGGTTTACGAAGGCCGCGTCAAGCCGCTCGATACCGTGGCCCGCAACATGCTGCGGTATTTGTCCGGCAAGCAGACCTATGTCGACAAGGACGGCGAAACGCAGCCGGCCATCAAGTGGTTTCTCGACGTGGCATCCCGGAGCGACGCCTGGCGGACGGATCAAGGTATTTCGGATCGAGAACATCGAAGTCCTCGAATTGTTGGGATTGAAGCGTCGCTCGGGCTTACGCTATGCGACCGAGGAATTCGTCGAGCACGTGGGCGAATTGGAGCGACAGACTGAACTTGCTTCGGCGCTGGAGCCGGCCAAGTTAAGCACGTATCAAAAGCGGATGATCGAGTTAGCCAAGAAGCTGCGGCTGGTGATGCTCGTCCGGCTGTCTTTCGAATTGCCAAATCCGCGCAGCGAGAACATGCAGGAAGCGGCCGCCGCGTTTCTGGCGCAGCTCGACGCGCTCAAACGGTTGCAGCCGCCGCTGGCGATTCCGCCGGCCTCGGCCGACGAACAATGGGAGACGTACGCCGAGTCGTGGTTCAACGGAGCCAAGGACAGCGCGCATGGCAAGGCGCCGAATCCGGCCATGGTAACGATGCATTCCATGTTGACCGCTTATGCCGGTAACGACGGCGAGAAATTCAACAAGGAGCTGGCGAAGTATCAAAGCTGGCTGGCTGAACATCGGCCCGATGAACTTGACGAGAAGAAAGTCGATTTCGAGGCGTTCTTTAATTCCTTCGAGCCCTTCTATCGAGCGCTCGTGCTGTACGTCGTGGCGTTTGTTTTAGTGGCCGTCGGCTGGCTGGGATGGAGCGGGCCGCTTAATCGGGCCGCGTTCTGGTTGATTGTGCTGGCGCTGGCCGTGCACACGTTCGCCCTGGTCTCGCGAATCTATATTTCCGGGCGTCCGCCGGTGACCAATCTCTACTCATCGGCCGTGTTCATCGGCTGGGGCGGAGTCGTGCTGGGGCTGGTGCTGGAGGTCGTCTATCGATTGGGGGTCGGCAACGTCATCGCCTCGGTTGCCGGTTTCACGACGCTGTTGATCGCCAACTTCCTGGCCGGCATGACCGATGGCGACACGCTCGGCGTGTTGCAGGCCGTGCTCGATACGCAGTTCTGGCTGGCCACGCACGTGGTCTGCGAAACGTTGGGATACACGACCACCTTCATCGCCGGCTTACTGGGACTGATCTACATCCTGCGGGGCGTATTGACTCCCAGCTTGTCCGCCGCCAGTGGCCAAGGATTTGAGCCGCATGATCTACGGCACGATCTGCTTTGCCATGTTCTTCAGCTTCATCGGCACCGTCCTGGGCGGACTCTGGGCCGACGATTCCTGGGGACGCTTCTGGGGTTGGGACCCCAAGGAAAACGGCGCCTTGATGATCGTGCTATGGAACGCGCTGGTGTTGCACGCCCGCTGGGGCGGCATCGTCAAGGACCGCGGACTGGCGGCCCTGGCCGTGGGGGGCAACATCATCACCGGGTGGTCCTGGTTCGGCGTCAACGAACTGGGCGTCGGCCTGCATTCCTATGGTTTTACCGATGGCGTGCTGCTGACCCTGGGTGTGTTCATCGTCATTCAACTGGCAGTGATCGCCCTGTGCCTGTTGCCCAAGCACGTCTGGTGGAGTTTCCGCGCGGCGAACTAGAAAGCCGCACACGACGGCTCACTGCGGCTTGCCGGGCACGACACGCAATCGCCGGGCCTGCGCCGCTGGCTCCCGACCTTCCACCGGCGGCAACGCCGAGGGCACCGGCAGCGCCCGAATCAGTGCCGCGGTTTCGCGGGTGGCGGGCACCTGCACGAGGCTATCCGGCACGAGCGTTCTGGCGAGATTCACGACGGGTTGAACCAACCCGGTCGGCTCGCCCAGCAAGAGATGCCGCCGATCGTCGACCAACAGCGCACCCTTAACCGCGGGCGACTCGCCGCGCAGCGACAGCCCCTGGCGGTCAATCCTGAAGGCGAAGTTCAACTCGCGATAGGCGACCAATCGATCGCCCGGGGCGTGGAACTCGGTCGAGCCGTGCAGGTTCAGATGGGTCTGCGCGCTGCGCACCAGCGAACGACTGATCGTCCCGGGACCCGCCGTGATTTTTCCGGCGGCGGCTTCCAGGCGTCCATCTTCGATCGTCACGAATTCCAGCTCGGCCGCGGCTCGGCCGGTCAATTTATGGGGAAACTGCCCGCTCACCAGCCGATCGAGATCGGCGCCAATCAACCGCCCGCTCAACTCGCACTTGCCTCGGCCCGCATGTTCATAAGCCGCGATGCGGCCCTGGAATTCGCTCGCCGGTCCGAGGGTTTCCACATCCGGCCAGATTGAGGCCACGAGCGAGCAGGGGAGCGGCGTGGCGCCGGTGTTGAACTGCACGAGCGTGGCTTGCGGCCGCGTTTGCCATTGCCGCTGGATCGCGAGCTCGGCGGCTTGACTTGAGAGGTTTCCTGCCACGGCCCTGTGCAGGCTCAATTGAATCTTGGCGTTGTCTATGGCGTTATCGATCCGACCTGTCAGCGTTGTGAAACTTTGGTCGCCGGTCGGGAGATGAATGGTCAGGTTGCCTGAGCTAAAGTGCAGTTCGCGCCAACCGTGCGACGGGCGCACTTCGCGCCGGGCGGCATTCCAGAAGGCGTCCAGCCGCGTGCCGTTGATCATTGCCGGAAAGGGAAGCGTCACGTGTAGCGCGTTGCCGCGGACCCGCACTTCGACAAATGGCAGTCGCGCCAGCGGCTGCAGCGAATCGGGGTCGGACAGCTCGAGGGTTTCATACAACATCATTCCCGGCCGAGGCGAGCTGGCCTTGGCGAGTTTGGCGTGCAGGCCGAGCGCTTCGGCAATCGCGGCCTCATGGGCCCGCGTGTAGCTGGGCATTCGCACGAACGCTCCCCACGCCAGGATGGCGCAAGAAGGCGCCAGGCACGTCACGAAGAACGCGACGCGGCACAAGCGAATCTTGGTGTTTTCGTGCAGCGAGAACATCCGTGTTCCCAGGGTTCTGCCGGGCGCAGCCGCTTGCCGCGGCTTTCAATGTGCTACCGCTTGCTGGCCATTTCGTGAAACAGTTTCCAGCGTGCCTGCATCTCCACCAGACTGTCGCCGCCAAATTTATCGACCAGCGCGCATGCCACTTCGAACGCCACCACGTTCTCCAAAATCACGCTGGCGGCCGGCACGGCGCAGACGTCGCTCCGCTCATAGCTGGCGGCGTCGGGTTGTTTACTGTCGAGATTGATCGATTCGAGCGCTTTGCGGAGCGTACTGATCGGTTTTTTTGCCGCCCGCACCACGAGCGGCTGGCCGTTCGTCATGCCGGCTTCCAGCCCGCCGGCATTGTTCGAGGGTCGCACGTAGCCCAGGTTGGGGGAATCCTTTTGCGTCTCGTCGTATTGGATCGGGTCATGCACCTGGGAACCGGGGCGGCGGGCCGCCTCGAAGCCCAAGCCGATCTCGACGCCCTTGATCGCCTGCACGGCCATCACCGCCTGGGCCAGCCGGCCGTCGAGCTTGCGGTCCCATTGGGCGTGTGTGCCCAGGCCGAACGGCAATCCCTCGACGCGAACTTCCAAAATGCCACCCAACGTGTCGCCGTCCTTGCCCGACGCGTCGATCAGGGCTTTGATCTGATCGTCTTGGGCGGGATTCAGACTGTAGATCTCGCTCGAATCGCGCAGCGCCCGCTGGTGTTCGAGCGTGCCGGCTTGGGGCTTGATGACGACGCCGCCCAGTTCGACGACATAGCCAAAGGCCGTGATGCCGAAGGGCTTTAAGAGCTGTTTCGCTAAAGCTCCCGCCGCCACTCGGGCCGCGGTCTCGCGAGCACTGGCCCGTTCGAGCACGCCGCGGATCGAACCCAGGAACTTGATCGCGCCGGTCAAATCGCCGTGGCCGGGCCGGGGCCGGGGCAAGTCGCCAAGACGTTCCAGTTTGGCGTCTTTGTTGATCACCTGCAGGGCAATGGGGCTGCCCAGGGTCGTATCGTGCCAGACTCCGCTAAGGATTTCGACGGTGTCGGTTTCGATGCGCTGCCGGCCGCCGCGTCCGTAGCCGCCTTGTCGGCGGCGAAGTTCGACGTCGATCGAGTCGGTTTCAATCTGCACGCCGGCGGGAAAACCGTCGACCAAGGCCAGCAGCGCCTTGCCGTGCGATTCGCCGGCCGTGGAATAACGCAACATCGCTAACTTGTTCCCCACACTAGAATTGCGCAGCGCGATCCAGAAATGATCGCCCCACCGCGATTTTACTCACAGCGTCGAGATGCCGAAAGACCGGTTCTGCGGAAGACGGGCAAAGGGGGGGAAACTGCGAAGAAACGGCGGCAGAGCCGTGATCGAGGGGTGCTGGGGTTTCCGCCGCGTGACCGTTACATTGAAACGATGGCGAAACCGACCGACGGACTCGACTACCTGGCCCATCCGGCCAAGCATCCGGCAGCGGGTGTCTGCGCGCTATTTGGCGACGACGCATTTCTCAAGCGGCAGGTGCTGGGACGGCTCAAGGAGCAGGTGCTGGCCGGCGAGGATGCCGATTTTTCGGTCACGGTTTTCGACGGCCGCGAGTGTACGATGCGCGACGTGACCGACGCGCTCGCGACCCGAGCCCTGTTCGGCGGGGGGCGGCACCTGGTCGTGGTCGAGGAGGCTGACGAGTTCGTCAGTGGCAATCGTCCCGCGCTCGAAGACTACGTCGGCCATCCGCGGACGGCATCGCTTCTCGTGCTCGATGCCAGGCTGTGGCCCGGCAATACGCGACTTTTCAAGGCGATCGCCGAACACGGCTTGCAGATCGAATGCAAGTTTCCGCCGCCGGCCCGGTTGCTCAAGTGGATGGCGAGTTGGAGCCAGCAGGCGCACGGCGCGCGGCTCGATGCACAGGCCGCCGAGCTATTGGCCGAGCGGGTCGAGCCGGAACTAGGACTGGTCGATCAGGAGTTGGCCAAGCTGGCCTCGCTGGCCGGCGAAGGCGGCACGATCACCACGCAGATGGTCGACGAGGCGGTCGGCGGTTGGCGCGCCAAGACGGCTTGGGACATGTTGGACGCGGCGATGGCCGGAGAGCCGCGCAAGGCGCGTAACGCAACTAGACCGTCTGCTGCTTGCGGGCGAAGTGCCGATCGCGCTGCTGGCTCAAATCGGCGCCACGCTCAGGCGTTATGCAGCGGCCGCAAGACTGGTCGCGCAGTCGGAACGCTCGCGCCGCCCGCTTAACCTGCGGCAGGCGCTCGAAAAGTCGGGACTCAAGCCGTTTCTGTTGGGTAAGGCCGAGGGACAGCTGCGAAAGCTGGGACGAGCGCGGGCCGATCAGCTCTATCGCCAACTTTTGCAGGCTGATTTGGCGCTCAAGGGATCCAGCTCGTCACCAGCCCGCAGCCGGCTCGTGCTCGAAGAGCTGATCGTCTGGATGTCGGCTCCGCCAGCCGCACCGGCGCGCACGGCGGCGGGCCGGCGATGATGCAATCGCACAAAATGCCTCCGAGATGGGAATGAGTGGACACGAGGGGGCACAAAGAACCCGGAGGGGAGAACAAGTTTTAATTCTCCGTGTTCTTTGTGCCTTTCATGGTTAATTTTCTTTGTTCTTGGGAGCCGGACAATCCGCAACCATGGCTGTCATCGACAACGAACTCGCCAAGTCGGTCGTCCACGAAGCTCGTGGCGAATTGCGAAGTTGCCAGAAGCGAATTCACCATTGCGTCGATCAATTGAGCGACGAGCAAATCTGGTGGCGGGCCGGCGAGTCATTCAACAGCATCGCCAACTTGCTGCTGCATCTGACAGGCAACATCGAGCAGCGGATTAATTCGACCCTCGGCGGCAGGCCCGACGTTCGCGACCGGCCCGCGGAATTTTCTGCCCGTGATCCAATTGCCAAGAAGGAGTTGCTGGCCCGATTTGACGAAGTAGTTGAACGCGCCGATGGCGTATTGGCCGGATTATCGGCTGCGCGATTGTTGGAAAAGCACCGCTTTATCAAGCTGCGGGGCGAAGTCGAAGGCACGGCCGTGGCGCTCGTCGTGCAAACGCTCGTGCATTTGGGCGGCCACACCCAGGAGATCGTGGCGCTCACACGTCGACAGCTCAGCGACACTTATCGGTTCATGTAAACCGGGCCGTTGGGCCACCAGGGCAGGGGTCGGCAACAGGCTGGCAACGATTGTGCCCCCGACAATTCCAAAAGTCGGGCTCGGCCAAAACCGTGCATTCGGGATAGAATGAGAATAGCTGGGCGAAGAATCCCGAAAAAACCGCGATTTTCTCGACAACCGGGCGTGGCTAGCCTATTTTTTCAGTGAGATTGACCCGACGATCGAATCGTCGTCAACGACCGCACGCGTCCCCTATCGTGACCTCGCGATGACCACCGCCATCCGACAATCCGAAAAATTCCTGGCCTTCGACGGCGATTGCCCGATGTG
Source organism: uncultured Planctomycetaceae bacterium (assembly GCA_963791755.1). Lineage (GTDB taxonomy): Bacteria > Planctomycetota > Planctomycetia > Pirellulales > PALSA-1355 > PALSA-1355. Next base: position 863,015 of record CAWBTK010000007.1, on the reverse strand, counting down.
CACCAGCACGATCGCGCTGTTGCTGCGGCTTAAGTTGGTGCGGCCCGAGCAAACGCGCAGCAATCACGATCTGGAAGGAGACGACCTGCAAAGCATCCGCGCCGCGGGCATTCGCAACCAGGTGGTGGTGCTCGATCCCGAATCGCGCGAGACCCGCTCCGGCAGCGACGGCCTGGTGTGGTTGATCGGCGACAACCTGGGCAATCCTTGGTGGATGCGATTGTGGACCTGGCCGGGCTTCCGCCAGATTCTGAGCTTTGGTTACGAAGCCATTTCCTACAACCGTCGGGTGATCAGCCCGCCGCGGCACCGCATCGTGTGCGATTGCGAGCCCGAGGTGACGCTGGCCAGGCGATTGGCGCTTGTCGTGCCGGTGCTGTTGTTGACGCTGCTATTCGCGGCCGCTTTCGGCGCGGGCGTATTTCACGGCTGGCAATTGGGCGATGCGGCCAGCGGAGCGTGGTTCATGCCGGCGGCCATTGGCGCGGGACTGGCTCCATTGGCTCTGGTCGCGCTGGTTTCGCTACGGGGCGAACAGCGCATCGATTATCTTGCGCACCTGGCGATCACCACTTTCGCGGGGACGGCGGTTCTCTTGCCGTTTGGTCTGGCGTCGATGTTTCTGCCGCGTGAAGCGGCGGCGGCGATCGCCTGTTTGTCGGGCGCGGGCTCGTTCGCGATGATGTTCTTCATGCAACGGCGTCGCGTGGCGGCCGTGGGTCTGCCCAGCCGCTGGCTGTGGGGCTGGCTCGCGTCGGTTTCGATTGGCTTTGGCACGGTCGCTTACGCCTGGCTGGGCCAGGCCTGAGAGACGCGCGGCCCGCGCGATTCAGGACTGCTCGTCCAATCGCAGGAAGCACCACGCCAGAAAGATGAAACCGATGCCGAAGCTGGCCAGCACCGCGCAAGCTTGCAAAACCAGCGCCACATTGGGGGCCGAGGGATTGGCCAGAAGTTGCTTATAAGCCATTCAGCGCCCAGGCGTGCGGCGTGATCAAGCTCAGGCGCTGCATATTCTCGGGCATCATGTCGCGATCGCCCATCAGGCAACCGCTGATGCCAGCCAACACCAACACCAATAAGGTGCCGTAAATCGCTACTTGCGCCTCGCTACGGGCCATGGAAGCCACGAGCAGGGCCATCCCCATCGCCGAAAGCGACGTGGTGAGCACGACCAACAGCAGCCACCACGGTTCGGGCCCCCAGCTCATCGCGAACACCAGCTTTCCGGCGATCAACAAGAACAATCCCTGCACGACCGACAAGAGGAAACAGGGGAGCAGCTTTCCCAGCAGGATTTGGCTGCGCGAAAGCGGAGCGGCGCGTAGCCGTTTGAGCGTTCCCTGGCGGCGTTCGGCGACGAACAACCAGCCCACGGTGAGCACCAGGAAGTAGGCGAACATCACCGTATACGAGGGGACAATGATCTGATAGCGCATCGCGCCACGACTTAGGAGGCCAGAGCCGGCGGGCGGTTCGTACTTGCTGATCGTGGCGCCTTCGTCGGAACGGGCTTCGCTGCGCGTCAGCGCCGCCCAGGTCGTTCCGGTCAGGTCGTAGTTGGGAAACATCTGCTGAAGCCCGGTTTTGACGAGTCGCCCGAGCCGATCGCCAATGCGCTCGAAAGCCCGGCCGATCATCCAAGGGAGCACGACGCGGAGCATGGTCACCTGGCCGACTTGTTCGATGATCGAGGCGGCGGTCAACTGCGTGGGATCGCGCATCACGTGCGCGTCGAGAGCTTCGAGATCGACCCCGTCGCGAAACAGCGGGTTGACGCCGCCGCGCAAGAAGGAGCTGCGCGTCATCTTCTCGCTGAACTTCGGTCCAAACACGAGAATGGCGGCGCGCTTGCTATTGGCGATCAGCGCTTCGGCGTCCTTTTGCGTGGGAATCACTTCCACGCGAATGCCGCCGGTCTGGGCCAGGTCGTTCTCAACCACCTTCGACCAATTCAATGCCGGTTTTTTTTCCTCTTCCGGATCGGCATACCCCTCGTCGAGATCCAGGATCGAAATTCGCAACCGGTCGTCGGGCTTCTGGCCAAAGCTGTCTCCCAGCGAGACCCCCAGCACGAGAATAAAGATCAAGGGCATCGCCAACAGCACGACCATGGCGCGCGGATCGCGCAACAACATCCGAAGTTCCTTGCGGGCCAGCGTCCATACAAGCATTGCCATCCCCTAATCTCGCAGCGCGCTTCCGGTCAGGTGCAGGAACACGCGTTCCAAAGTCGGCTCGGTTGTTTCCAGGCTCAGCAGTTCGACGTTCAACTCGTTGAGCAGGGCGATCAATTGCATCAGCGCTGCTTTCATGTCGCTGCACTCCAGCTCCATACCCGGCTCCGCGAAGCCATTGAGCTTGGCGCCGCGAATTGCCAGAAGTCGCTTGCGCAGTTCCGGCGTGTCTTCTCGAACGCGAAACCGAATCAGGCCAGGCATTTTTTGCAAGATCGCCTGCAGGCTGTCGCAGGCGATCAAACGTCCGTGATCGATGATCCCCACGCGCGAGCAGAGGGCCTGCACTTCCTCAAGATAATGGCTCGTATAAACCACGCACACACCCTGGCCGGCGAGCCGCCGGACTTCCTCGAAGATGTGGTTGCGCGACTGAGGATCGACGCCCGTTGTGGGCTCATCCAGTAGGAGGATCTTGGGCTGATGAACGATCGCCGCTCCGAGGTTAAGCCGCCGCTTCATTCCGCCTGAAAACTGACTGACCCGATCATCGGCACGGTCGGTCAGCCCCACGGCCGCCAAAACCTCTTCGACACGACTCCGCAGCCGCTGGCCGGTGATGCCATACAAGCTGCCAAAGAAGTTAAGGTTCTCGCGAGCATTCAATTCGTTGTAGAGCGCCAACTCCTGCGGGACGATGCCGATCAATCGGCGCAAGTCGCGGTCGCTGGTCGAGACTTTTCGGCCCAGGATCCAGGCCTCGCCTGCCGTGGGCTCCAACAGGCAGGAGACAATGGACAACAGCGTGGTCTTGCCGGCCCCGTTCGGTCCCAGCAGCCCGAACAATTCGCCGGCCTGCGCCTGAAAGCTGACGCCAGCCAAGGCCGTGGTTTGGCCATAGCGCTTTTCGAGATTGATGACGTTAAGAACCGCTGCGGACATCGTGTGAACTTCGCTGGTTGAACGAAGTAACCCCGGTCGAATCGTCGGCGCAAGGCGCGACGGCCTCGCTTCGGCATCAATCGTCCCCAATTGTGGCTTCGGCCGCAATGGTCAGTCGCCGCTGGGCGCGGCCAGGGGCGATAGATCGATCGCATCTCGGCCGCGCAAAACCACGCGTAGCAGAAAGTAGGCCAACAGTCCGGCGGGTCCCATCATCAGCGTGCCGACCAGGCAGGGGATAACCAGCAAATGGTGAATGCCGAGGCGCTGGCTGTCGCGAACTTCCCAACTGCCGACGAACAGATCGAACGCCAGATAGTGGATCCAGCCGGCCAGCAACAGCCAATCATTTTGAAACAACGCCTTCACGCCGGCCAGCGTGTTAAAGGCGGCAAAGCCCTCGGGCTGCGAGCGAAAATTGGCGGCAAACAGCCCCAAGTAGCCGACGGCCAAGATCGCCGGCAACAGACAAGGGGCGATCAAGCGGGCCGAGTATCGCCAGCGTGGCAGGAACACCAACAGCAGCCACCCGGGCATAACCAGCATGCTGGCCGCCGAGAAGAGAGATTCCGGGTCCATGGCGCTGGCCTCCACGGTCGTTGATGGTTCGTGATTTGCTCTCGCGACGCGGTTCAGTCGCCCGCGCCGGCCAGGCTGTGGGGAGTCTCCTCGAACACCTGCACCAGGGCCCCGTGCGTGTCCTGGGGATGCAAGTAGCAGTGTTTCCAGTTGGGATCGGTCATATTCGGCGCCAAGACGCGCAGTCCCTGCGATTCGAAATACTTGATGGCCTCGGGCAGATTCTCGACGCTGATCGAGAGGTGATGAAAGCCTTCGCCGTGCTTGGAAAGATAACGCCCCACGCCGCCGGCTCCCGGCTCAGTGGGAGAAACGATTTCGACTTTTTTTCCGCCAAGCTTGAAGGTGAGCCAGCGAAAACCCTCGCGCTCGTTCGTGCCCGTGTCACGCAACGGTTCGCCGCCAAACACGTCGACAAAAAGATGCCGCGCGGCCTCCATGTCGTGAACGCCGATCGAAATATGGTCCAGTCGCTTGAACACGCTCATGGTTGGCTCGCTACGGGTGGTGTTGAAGTCGTTTCGGTCACCTCAGTCGTTTCGGTCGTTTCGGAGGGCATTTTTTCGGCCGCAACGTCGGCGGTGGGCAGGTCGTAGGCTGCCATCTCCAAGTGATTGCGGACAAAAATCCGCGAACCGACCAGCACGGGATTGTTCCACGTTTTGCCGTCGATGGCTTGGATTCGGCCAAGCTCGCGAAATGCCCGCGGTGAAGCGTCGACCAGCGCCAGCTCGCCCGTCTCGGCCAACACCACCAATAGATCGTGGCTCAGCAGCATTTGACCGTGGCCGTATTGTCCGCCGCGCGCTTTCCACAATTGCTTGCCGGTGGACAGCTCCAGACACGCCAGGATGATATCGTCCAATCCGTAGACATTTCCTTCGTAGACAATCGGATTGGCGTAACCACATTTCAGTTTGCGATTTTTCCACAATTCGTCGGCGGTCCAGCGGTCTCCATCGCGGCGGATCTGGAGCAACTCGGCGCCGGAACTCGAAGAGATTAGAATCCGATCCTCGGGCAAGATCACCGGTTGAGCGGCGTTGATATCGTGATCGCTCGTCCAGGGCGTCTGCCACAGTTCACGACCGTCGAGCGCGTCGTACCCGGCCAGGCCGGCGGCGTCGAACATAATTACCTGCCGCACGCCCGCGAGCGTGGCCAGCATGGGCGAGGCATAACCGGCCTTGGTAGTTCCGCTCGACCACAACGGCTTTCCTTCCGCCAGGTCGAAAGCCGCGATCGACCGACTATTGGCAGTGCCCTTCTGGTTGCCGGGATTCACCAGCACCAGGCCGTCGTAGACCAGGGGCGAGCCGGACATGGCCCATTCCAGGTTGCCCGAGGCGTTTTGTTCGAGGATATTCAGCGACCACAGCTTTCGCCCCGTGGCCAGTTCCAAACAGACCAATTCGCCGGTGGCGCCTAGCGAATAGAGTTTTCCGTCGTGCACGGTCGGCGTGCGCGCGGGCCGTCGCCCCCCAGCGTCTCGTGAAAAAGCGCCGGATATTCGTGGATCCAGCGTTCGCGGCCCGTATCAAAGTCGTAGGCCACGATGGCTTCGTTTTCGCGACGCTGCTCGATCGTGACAACAAGCGGCCCCACGACCACGAACGAGGCATAGCCGCCACCGACGGGCTGCCGCCATGCCAATCGCGGCGGGTTGGCGGACCAATCGCGGGCGAGCGCCGGGCCCTCGACCACGCCATCGCGCCTCGGACCCCGGTAATCCAAGACGTCGGTCGGCCGCATCGCGCTGGCGATCAAGTCCGCGGCCGGGGGCGTGAGAGCGCCGGCACCCTGCATCGAACGCTGCCGCGTGCGATGGGCTTCGAGCACTTCCGTTCGATCGGGGGACCAGCGAAAGTCGAAGGTCGGCACCATGTCGCCCGAGAATTCCACCCGGCGAATCGACAAACCGAATGCCGTGGCCGCCGTGACGAGTAGCAGCGCGACGAGCAAGCGGCCGACGAGCGCAAAACCGGACAGCAGGAAGAACCACGCCAAAATCACCAGGAAGGCAACCATGGGGACCAGAAAGCTAACCCCGATCCGCGTGCCGCGGTCGAGTCGATCGGGCGCGTAGAGCCAAATCGCCGCAATCGCGACCGTCGCCACGACAATTGTCGAAAAAGGCAACCAGGCGTGGCGCGAGCGGTCAGGCTTGACGAGGGCGGGCGTGGATTCGGCGTGCGACATGATTGAATAGGCGGTTAGAAGCGGGAATTGTGCAACTTGTCACGTTCGGATTAGCTTAGCGAATCGGATGCTCAATCTCAAAGCCGTTCCGAAGAGTCGATCCTCGCGGACGAATGCAGCTTCGTTGCCAGCGAGCTTCGCCTCGATTTCTTTTTGGCCGCCGCGGCCGGATATTCCAAAACCTGACGGACGAGCCGTATGGAGCTTACCTGGCTTTCCCCTAGAATAGGCGAATAGTCGCGCGGCAGTTGCCGAATTCGGCCGGTCGCGCCACGGCGAGCCACCAAATCGCGCGAGGACCGGTATGGACATTCCCGCCGCAAAGGTCAGCCAAATGCTCCTCGAGTTGGGCATCACGCACGTGGTTTGGCTGCCCGATTCGGCTATCGGCCCCTGGGAAGGCGCGCTCGATCTGCCGGGCACGCTCGAATTGGTGCGGGTCTGCCGCGAGGGAGAAGCCTGGGCGATCGCCGCCGGGTTGCATTTGGCGGGAAAACGGCCGCTGGTGATGATTCAAAATACGGGTCTGTTCGAATCGGGCGACGCGATGCGCAACGTGCTGTTCGATTTGCGGCTGCCGCTGGCCGCGATCGTCGGCTATCGAAGTTTTCTGGTCCCGAATTCGACCGATACGGCGCGACGATTTACCGAACCGGTGCTGGACGCATGGGGATTGGACTACCTTGTCGTGGCCGGTCCGGACGAATTGCCGCGAATGGCCGCGCATTTAAGAAGCTGCCGCGAAGCCGGGCGACCGGGCGTGGCTCTGATTGCCGAAGGACGAATGTACGCGCAAGTCTCTTCCGGATCACGCAGCGAGAACCGATGCCATGACGCAGTCCAACGGTCCGCGGATGCCAATGGTCGCCGCGCTCGAGGTCTTAAGCGGCCTTCGTCGCAACCAAATCGTGGTCACCACAATGGGCGCAGCGCGCGAGTGGCCCAAGCTCTCGCAACACCCGCTGGATTTTCACTACGTTCCTTCGTCGATGGGGCAGGCGCCCGCCTTGGGCCTGGGACTGGCACTGGCGAAACCGGACCGCGAGGTGTGGGTGCTCAACGGCGATGGGTGCATGCTGATGAATCTCGGCTGCCTGATTACGATCGTGGCCAGCGGAGCTCGAAACGTGACTGTAATTGTGCTGGAGAACGGCATCTACGAAGTCACCGGCGGCCAGCAGACCGCTGCCAGTTCGGTAGCATGCCGCGGGCAAGTCGACTTTGCCGGCGTTGCCCGCGCGGCCGGATTCACCGTGGCAGAACGATTCGATCGGCTGGATGATTGGCGGCAGCAGGCCGCTGAAGTGTTGAATCGTCCTGGTCCGCGATTCATCGTGCTGGCCGTCGAGCCGGTCGGCGCCGAGTATCACCTCGAAGCTCCGGGCCCCATGGCCGAGCGGCTGGCCAAATTCGAGCAGGCCCTGGCGCAGGTCTAAACGCATCGCGGCGGGCGAGCGAATTATGCCAGCGCCGGCACTGGCACGTTCCCACGCAGACCCGCGCGGGCATTTCTCTTGGCCCAATAGCGTCGCACGTACCAGGGCGCAGGTCGGGGCCGCCGGCGGACAGCACGTCGGCCGTCCAATGCGAAAGCAGCCGGTCCCCCTCGGCAAAAGCCGTCCGCGAATCGACGGGCTCGGCGGCCCAGGCCGCTTCGATTTCGTCGCGCTCGGCCGAATATCGTCGCCCCAGGCGGGCGGGGTCGCGCATCACCGCGCGGTGAAGTCGTTCGTGCCGCCACCACAGCGACTCGTCGTCGGCTCGCTCGCCGGGCCGCGGCAAGTCCAACGGCTCGTCGATCGATACCGGCTTGAACAGGCCCGTGCAGGGAGCCGCGGTGGCGGTTGCCCAATGGCGAATCGCTCCGGGCCGCAATTCCGCGACCCAAGAGCCCGTCGTTTGCGAGGCCGCCACCAAACCGCCGGCATGCACGCACGGCGCCCCCAACCCTCCATTGAGCCACGAATAACTCGGCGCCGGCTGGCCGTCGCCATGATCTCGCAGGATGTGCATCAAATCCAGCGGTTCCTCGGCCCGATCCACCAAGCGCTGCGTGCGGGCTTGCCGGAGTCGGCAAGCCGAGACGTGCGTCTTGATGGTATCGCTGTGTCGGCGAGCAAAGTCCGGGATGGTCAGTCCGTTGGAAATGCTCCGCCCGCCGCGGACCGTTTCAATCGCATGGTGCCGGCCCGCCGTCTCCAGCACCAGTGCGCCGGTGGGATCGGCCACGATGAAGCTGTTGTGGTACGTGAAGCCGGCACGCTCCAGGCTGCACAGCCCCCCCTGGCCAAATTCCTCGAGCAGCGACACGATGGTTTGCACGGCCTCGGCCGCGGTGCGCGATCGCTCCAAGGCCAGTCGCAGCAGGTCCATGCCGGTCAGCCCGGCCGCGGCATACGGCTGACGGGTAAAGACCGCCTCGTTGCCGATCGTGACGCCGTGCTCATTCGTCCCCATTTCCGCGCCCCACATCCAGTAAGGGCGGCTCAACAGCACCGCGTTTGTCTCGCGAACCTGGGGAATTTCGATCCAGGTGCAATTGAGCCGCGCCCCCTCGGGATGCGACGCGCGGGGTTGCCAGTCGAGAAACTGCGCCTCGTTCGGATCGCGATCCGAATTCTTGGCGAACAGCACTCGGTCCGACTGCACGCTGACCATGGTGTCGCACATCGATGATCGTTTCCTGTCGCTGTTCGGCGGCGGCGGTCAGTTCAGCCGTGCGAGCACTTCGTCCGCGGCTCGCTGGCCCGATTGGATCGCCCCGTCCAAGTATCCCATCCACTCGGTCGCGGTCTCGGTGCCCGACCAATGAATTCGACCACACGGCTCGCGCAGCGCCGAGCCAAATCCGGTCAAAGCGCCGGGACCGGCCACGCCGACATAGCAGCCGCGGCTCCAAGGGTCCTCGTTCCAGTTTTTCTCGGCGAATGCCACGGGCCGGGCGGCCTCGGGGCCAAAAAACCGCACGAACTCGGCCAGCACCGCCTGCCGGCGCTCCTCGGGCGACCAGCCCGAGCAGTTGCGCGCGGCGTCGCCGTCGCTGAAGGTAACCAGGGCGGCATGCCGGCCATCGGCCGAGCTGTCGTCAAACGTCGTGACCGTGACGCCCGTATCGCTCACGACTTCTCCGGAAAAACCGGCGGACCGCCAAAAGGGGCGCTCGTAAACCGCGACGTACTTGATGACTGAGCCCATCGGCATCCGCGCGGTAATCTGATCGCGGCGGGCGGGCAGGGCGGCCGTGTAGTGGATGCGACCGGCCAGGACCGGCGGCAAAGCGACGATCACCAGCTTGGCATGACAGACGCCCCGGTCGCCGCGCACGACCACGCCGTCAGCGGATTGTTCGATCGCGCGCACCGGGCAATCGAGCACAACGCGTGGCGCTAGTTCATCGGCAAGCCGCTGGGAAATTTGTTGCGCCGCCGACAAATCGCTCCTGCTGGGCGCCGCCCTTGATCGAGATCAGGCTTTCCAATCCGTTTCCCCAGCGCAAGTAGCTCAGGAAAAACAAGAACGACACGTCTCGCGGCTCCGAGGTCAGGACGGCCCTCGTAACCGCATCGACAAACAGGCGGGCGCCGGCCGAGCGCAAATGGCGATTTTTCCAAGTCTCGAGCGTCATGCCGTCCCACAAGTCCGCGTGGGGGGCATTCCAGGGAGCGTCGGGCGGAATTTCACGTTGGTAACTTTTCCAACGATAGTCCGTCCACAGCAACTCGGCCTGGGCCAGCAACGACAAACGAGGCAAGTCGCTCGTGTAACTCGACAGCTTGCCACCCCAGGAGAGCAGCTTGCGACCACTGTGGTATTGCGGAAACGTGGCTATGCCCAATTCCTTGGCCAACGCGGCCAGGCGGTTTTGCGTGGGGCCGATCCATTGGCCGCCCAGGTCGATCGTCTCACCGGCAAGAGGCTGGCTGAGCGTGCGTCCGCCGACCCGATCGCGCGCTTCGAGCACCACGCACGTCGCGCCGCGCCGCACCAGCTCGCGCGCCGCACAGAGCCCGGCCAGGCCAGCTCCGACCACGACCACGTCGGCCGCCTGGGGCACGGCCGCTTCTCCGGCGACATCGCCACTCATGGAGATTCTCCGCCCGTTTTGCCGGCAATATACGATTCGATGTTGTCTTCCAGGACATCCAACGGAACGGCTCCGCCGGCCAGCACGGCGTCGTGAAACTCGCGGACGTCGAAACGACCGGCAAGTCGCTCTTCCGCCAATCGGCGTAGCGCGCGAATTTTCAATTCTCCCATCTTATAGGCCGTAGCCTGACCGGGCCACGAAATATAGCGATCCACCTCGGCCGTGATGTTGTGCAACGTTAGCGCCGTGTTGTCGGCCATAAAGGCGATGGCCTGTGCACGGGTCCAGCCCAAGTAGTGCATGCCCGTATCGACAACCAGGCGACAGGCCCGCCACATCTCGTAGCTAAGCCGGCCAAAATCGCTATACGGATCCTGATAGAACCCAACCTCGAGCCCCAGCCGCTCGGAGTACAATCCCCAGCCTTCGACAAACGCCGTGGCAAAGGAAAAACGACGAAACGGCGGCAGTCCCTTGAGCTCTTGCTGCAAGGCAATCTGAATGTGGTGGCCGGGCACGGCCTCGTGTAGCGAAAGAGCCTCGATCTCGTACAGCGGACGACTCTTGAGGTTGTAGGTGTTGACGTAGTAGAAGCCCGCCCGCGTGCCATCGCCGGCCGGCGGCATGTAATAGGCCGTGGTCGTGCGAGGGGCCACGAAAGCCGGGATCTCGCGCACGCCATACGGAGTGCGGGGCAGGGTTTTGAACAGCTTGGGCAACTCGCCATCCATTCGCTTGAGCACCAGGCTCACCTCCTGCATCAGCCGCTCGGGCGTGTCCACGTAGAATCGCGGATCGGAACGCAAGAATTCGACGAAGGCGGGAAAGTCGCCTTTGAAATCAACTCGCTTGATGACGGCTTCCATCTCAGCCTTGATCCGTCGCACTTCCTCTTGGCCGATCTCGTGGACGCGCTCGGGCGCGACGTCCAACGTCGTGAACTGCCGCACCCGATGGCGATAGAACTCGCGGCCGCGGGGCAATGCCGCCGCTCCCACCTGCTCGCGACAGGCCGGTAGATACTCGCGCGTGACAAATTCCAACAGCGTGCGGTAACCCGGGGAAACGCTCCCGGCGATGGCGGCTTTGCCATCGGCCACCAGGCGTTCGCGGTCGGCCTTACTGAACCCCGCGGGCAGGTCGGCCAGCGGTTTGTAGAGTAAACTCTGAGCGGGATCGTCGACGACGAGCGGTGACAGCACCTTGTCGATGCCAGCCATAACCACGCCAGGCGGAACGATGCCCAGCTTGATCCCCTCCCGCATCAGCTCGATGTTGTCGGCGACATACTGCTTGAAGGCCTTGAGCCGAGCGATGTAATTTTCGAAGTCGCGAACGGTAACCAGTGGCACTTCTCGGGGCAATTCGGGAAACGAAACCGCGAACCCGGATCGATTCGTGATCGGCATTAGATAGGCTTGAAACTCGCTCTCGGCGATCGAATCGCGCTTCAAGCGGCCGAAGATGTCGTAGTTGACCTGATCCCCGCGCGATAGCTTGTCACGTGGAATGGCCTCGAGCCGCGCCAGAAACTTGCGCTCGGCGGCTAGTCGACGCTGTTGGTCGGCCAGAGTCTCTCGGGGCAAGCGATCGTTGTAACGCGCGTCTCCGGTCTGAGTCGCGAATAGCGGATCCTCGATGAGCGAAAACTCCCAACTGTCGGCAAACAACCGAGCCAGATCGTCGGCCGGGGCCGCATCAGCCTGGGCAACAGTCGACCACACGACCAGGCAGGTCAGCGCCGCGAAACAGTTTACCGAACGAGCATGCATCGACGATCCCCCCAATATGCTTGACCGCAGTGCATCAGAATACCCGCGGCGGGCCGGCGATCCAAGCGTGGACGTCGTCGACCGTGCCCTGCACTTGCCGAAGCACGCGTTGGGTGTCATGTTGAACCGTTGCCCGGACGCCCCCGAAAAGCGAGTTGAGTCATGCGACCTAGTTTTACTGCGGCAACGTGCTGGATGGCGATTGCCGCGGCAGGCATGAGCAGTCTCTTGGCTCAACAGCCGCCGGTCGATCGGGTGGCGAAGATCGTTGCCCCGCTGGTCGACGAACAAACCCTGGCGGTCGTGCATGCCAATTTGATGGCGTTCGACGTGGCGGCCACCATCGACACGGTCGCGCGCGGCCTGCAATGGCCCGAGGCAACTCGCGACCATTTGCAAGTCCAGTTCGCGCCCGTGCAGGTTGTCACGCAAGGGCTCCCCGAGTCGGTTGCCGTCGATGCCATCCTGATCGTCAGCTTTTCCGACCTGGCGCAATTGCCGTTCTTCCTGGCGCTGCCGATCGACAATACGACGCCCGCCAAAGCGATCGCTCACGAGGCGCGGCGCGCAATCGGAGAGTCGTGGCGCCGCGAGGTTATCAGCGATGAGGTCGGCGAGGTGCTGATTACCGGCGCGCCAACAACCGTCGCGCGGCTCAAGAAGGCCAAGCCGGTCGCGCGGCCGGAAATTGCCGCGGCCTTTGAAGCGGTAGGCGCCGGCGGAATTCAAATCGCCATTGTGCCGTCGGCGGCAGTGCGGAAGTTGGCGGAAAGCTTGGCGCCCAAGCTGCCGGAACGCTTGGGGGGCGGTTCCACCAAGACATTTACCAAGGGGATCGTCTGGGCCGCGGTGGGAATCGACTTGCCGCCAAAATCCATCGCCGTGCGAGTCGTTTTGCAATCGGCCGACGCCGAAGCGGCGACCGTGCTGGAAGGAGAAATTCGCAAGCTGTTGGCGGCGTTGGGCGAGTATCCACAGTTCAAAGAAGCCGTTCCGGATTACGACGAATTGTCGAAGCGGCTTGTGCCCGTGGCCAGCGGCAATCGCTTGACTCTTGAGCTGAGCGAAGCCAACGGCGGCATCGACGCCCTGGGCGCCATCTTGCCGACATTCACGCGGATGCTAAGCGGAGCGCTTTCGGGCGCTCGCCGCGAAGAACCGCAAAAACCTTGACCAGGGGCGGGACCGTGCGGTCCCGCTCCATCAGTTCTTTCGCTGCTCCCGAATCGTCTGCTGCCGTGCGAGGCCTTTTTGAGTCAGCCGGGCGCTGATGCGGCGATGAAGCCAACGGGGCAATAGCGTGCTGATTCGCGCAAGAATCCCCGGCTCCAGGGAATGACGAGTTCGAAGCGCGGCCGTCCGTCGAGCAGACCAATCACGGCCCGCGCGACTTCGTCGGCCGACAGGACGCGCGAGCCGGAAAACGTGAGCGCGGCATCGGCCCGATCGAGCTGATAGTCGACCATCGGCGTGTCCACCGCATCGGGACACACGACCGTGACCCGCACGCCGCGTCCCTCGAGTTCCTGGGCGGCGGCCAACGAAAACCCGCGCACGGCAAACTTGCTGGCCGAATACACTGAAATGCCCGAAACGGGCGCGAGTGCCGCCATCGAAGCGATGTTGATGATGTGGCCGCGTCCCCGGCCAACCATCACTTTTGCGGCGGCGTGCGTGCCGAAAATGACTCCCTTGGTGTTCACGTCCAGTTGCAGGGCGACGCTCTCGGGGAGCAGGTCTTCGACACGCTCGACTCGCAGCACACCGGCGACGTTGATCAGGCAATCGAGTCTGCCGAATCGCTCCCGGGCGAGCGCAATCGCATCGGTCCAAGCCTGGGCACTGGCGACATCGTGAACGAAGGTGACGACCGAGCCAGACGGCCAACCCTGTTCAGCGGCCGTGGCGGCCAGGCTTTGCTGGTCGATGTCCGTGGCCAGCACGTGGTCACCGCGCCGGGCGAGCAGGGTTACCAGTTGGCGTCCGATGCCGCTGGCTGCCCCGGTGACGATAATGTTCATGGCCCGCCCGTCCGCCGCGGCCCGGCGCCCGCGCCGCTGCTGGCCCGTCGCGCACCCCGCTTCCATTCCTTGCGCAGGTCCCACTCGTAAAGGTAATTGTCGACTTGCATCGTGTGCCGCCCGGTGGAGACGTATCCGGCGTTTGCACGCCGCTGATCGTCGGCCATCATGCGCTGCATTTCATCGACCGGCGGCAGCGCGTACTCGCCACCGAGATAGGCCGCCAGCCAGCGGGTCTGGATCTCGACAAATTTGATGATGCTGGGGATGGCTTGTGCAAAGCCCACGAAGATCAAATTGTCGATTCCCGGCTTGAATGCCCGTTTGAATAGCGGAAAGTCATTGTTCTCGACCTGCACGACCGATGGATCCAAGAATGGGAAGCTGACGCGGTAGCCCGTGGCGTAAATGATGGCGTCGAAATCCTCGGCGCTGCCGTCGGTGAAATGCACTCGGCTGCCGTCCAAGCGAGCGATGTTCGGCCGGACGGAAATATCGCCGCTGCCGGCACGGATGAGAAACTCGCTGGAGACGGTGGGGTGCGTTTGCCAGATCGTGTGTTTTGGCTCGGGCAGCCCGTAGTTTTTCATCCGACCCACGGCCAGCCGGATTAACAGCGTGCCCAGCAAGCGCTGCGGCTTGAGTGGCAGCCAGGGTATGGTGTGCACGAGCGCGTCGATTGGCCGGCCGTACAAATACTTGGGAATGACGTGGGCCCCGCGCCGCGTGGAGACGACCAATCGTTCCGCCACGCCTCGGTGGCTCAATTCGCACGAGATATCCATGGCGCTATTGCCGACGCCCACCACCAACACCCGCTTGCCGTGCATGTCGTGCGGCGTGAAGGCGTCGATATACTCGTGCGAATGGATTTGAATGCCGTCGAAATGGCCGGGAAAGGCGGGCTCGGGCCAGCGCACGTCCCAGTGATGACCGTTGGCCACGACCAGCACGTCGAACGCGTGGACCTCGCCGTTGTCGAGCGTGATCCGCCAGCCGCCGTCGGCCATGCGATCGGCGCGCTCGACGCCCGTGTTGAACCAGATCGAGTCGCGCAGGCCGAAGTGGTCGGCGTAGGCGTTCAAGTAGGCCGCGATCTGCGTGTGATGTGGGAAGTCGGGATAGTCGGGCGGAAAGGGAAAGTCGTCAAACGCGATCGAGTAGCGCGACGAATCGATATGCAGCGACCGATAGGCCGACGACATGCCGTTCTTGTTGCGGAATACCCAATTGCCGCCGATCTGGTCGCTCTTTTCGAAGGTCGTATACGGAATGCCGCGCTCGCGCAGGGCCTTCATCATCGTCAGACCGCTGACCCCCGCCCCCAGAATGCAGATCGACGGATATTGCTTCATGCTATTGTCCGGCTTGAGGAAAGCGGAGGAGGTCGGCTACTTGCGGGGTTTCATCATCGCTTGCAACGTGTCCCATTGCTCGCTGCTGACTTCTTCGAGCCCGTTGAACTGCCCCGCCCCGCGCAGCCACGCGCCGCCGTCGATGGTCACGCAGGCGCCGGTGATATAGGCCGCGAAATCCGAGAGTAAATACGCCGCCAGGTTCGACAATTCCTGATGCTCGCCGGTTCGACCCAATGGCACTTTTTGAAATGCCTCCTTGCCGTCATTCACGCCGGGCGGTCGCAGCCGCGACCAGGCGCCCTCGGTCGGAAACGAGCCTGGAGCGATGGCGTTCAAGCGGATGCCGTACTTCCCCCACTCCGAAGCCAGCGAGCGAATCATGATCAAGGCGCCCGCTTTGGCCACGGCCGAGGGAACGACAAAACCCGACCCAGTCCATGCATACGTCGTGCTGATATTGAGAATTGACCCCGGTGTTTTTTCGGCAATCCAGCGTTTGCCCACCGCCAACGTGCAGTTGTAGGTACCCTTGAGCACGATGTCGACGACCGAGTTGAAGGCATTGTACGACAGCCGCTCGGTGGGACAGATGAAATTGCCGGCCGCGTTGTTCACCAGCCCATGGATGCGGCCGAACCGCTCGCGAACGGCGGCCAACATTGCCTCCACCTGTTCGGGCTGTCGCACGTCGCAGCCCACGGCCAGCACTTCGCCCGAGGGGGAAATTTCGGCCGCGGTCTTGTCCAGCACGTCACGGCGTCGGCCGCAAATCGCGAGGTTGGCGCCCAGGCTGGCGAAATATTCACCCATCGATCGCCCCAAGCCCGTGCCGCCGCCGGTGACGACAATTGTTTGGCCGCGAAACGAGTCTGGCGGGAGCATGGGTTGCACGTGACGCGGCTGGGTCATGGGAGGCACTCCAAGGCGAAAAACAAGGTTCGGCAAACGCGGGACGATTGATCCAAGTGAACCAAGGTGCTATTGAACACTTCTGCCGGCAGATTGAAAATGGGGGGCAGAAAAAGGATGAAGGCGGAAGGATGAACGATGAGAAAGACTCTATACTCTCTTACCTCCGGCCTCCAGCCTGTTATTAACTGCTACCCCCAATCCCTACACCCCAACCTCCAATCCCCATGTTAGACCGCGAGTTGCTTGAGCCCGAACACCGCATGTTTCGCGAAGCGGTCCGCCAGTTCTGCAAGACCGAGATTGTGCCGAACCATGCCCAATGGGAAGTTGACGGCCGAGTGCCCCGGCAGCTTTGGCTCAAAGCCGGCGAGCAGGGGCTGTTGTGCATGGACGTGCCCGAGGAATATGGCGGCAGCGGGCTGGCCGACTTTCGCTACAACATGGTTTTGAACGAGGAGCTGGCCCGAATCGGCGCCTCGGGCGTGGCGTTCAACCTGCAAAATGACATTGTCGTTCCCTACCTGCAAGAATTCGGCAACGACGAGCAGAAGGCACGCTGGCTGCCCAAGTGCGTTAGCGGTGAAATCGTCCTGGCGATCGCCATGACCGAACCCGACACGGGCAGCGACCTGGCCGGCATTCGCACGACCGCCGAGCGGCAGGGAGACCACTACGTACTCAACGGGCAGAAGACATTCATCACCAGCGGGCTGTTGGCGGATCTGGTCGTGGTCGTGGCGCGGACCAATCGCGAGGCCCGCCACGAGGGACTGAGCCTACTATGCGTCGAAAGCGACCGGCCCGGTTACGAAAAGCCCCGCAAGCTGCACAAGGTCGGCATGCACGCCCAGGACACTGCCGAGTTGTTCTTCAGCAACATCAAGGTGCCGGTGACTAACCGGCTGGGCGAGGAGGGGCAGGGGTTCTTCTACCTGATGCGGCAATTGCCGCGCGAGCGGCTATCGATCGCCTGCGGCGCCATCGCCAGCGCCGCGGCCTGTTTGGAGATGACGGTCGAATACTGCCGGCAGCGGCATGCTTTTGGCCAGGCGATCGGCAAGTTCCAGAATTCGCGATTCAAACTGGCCGAAATGCAAACCGAGGTGCAGATTGGCCAGGTCTTCATCGATCGTTGCGTGACGCTGTTGAACGCGGGCAAACTGACGCAGGAGACGGGGGCCATGGCCAAGTGGTGGTCCACCGAGCTGCTCAAGCGGGTCGTTGACCAGTGCGTGCAACTACACGGCGGCTACGGCTACATGCTCGAGTACCCGATCGCCAAGGCCTTCATCGACAGCCGCGTTCAAACCATCTTCGGTGGCACGACCGAGATCATGAAAGAGATCATCGGTCGCTCGATGGGGTTTTAAAGACCGCGCGGCTGCGATTCGTTTTGGTTGGCACTACACAAACAGCCGGCGCAAATGCTCATTCAGGAATCGGCCGTCGGGGTCGAGTCGCTTGCGGACTGCCTGAAATCGCTCCCATTCGGGATAAATGTCAGCCAATTCCCGTCGGCCGAGGCTATGCAACTTGGCCCAGTGCGGGCGGCCTTGGTGACGGCGAAAGATTTTCTCGGCGTCTGCGAAGAACGCCTCGTGGGGCAGCGTCGCACTCTCGTGGATCGAAATGGCGACGGTCGCCCGTCCTTGAGCCGGACTGATCAGAATGTCGTCGGCCGCAACGGTACGGTACTCAATCGGCCAGGTTGCCTGACGATGCTTCGTGCGGACCAGGTCGCGCACTTCGAGAAAACAGTCGACGCCGTGCTCGGCCGGCACGGAGTATTCCATTTCGTTGAAGCGGTTTTCGCGAACGGTTGGAAAAATCCGCCAACTATCGTCGACCCGCTCGCGTTCGGCGCTGGCCAGGCCCGAGCCCTGCGCCGCAGCCTGGAGTGGCCCGCCAGAACGCGGGCGGTCCGTCGGGTTGAGCGTCTTGGTGAACGCACAGTCGTCGGCCGGATACCAAAAGAACTCGAAATGTCGATTCGCGCGAATTCGTTCGTCGAGGCCAGCCAGACACGCGTCGAGCGGCTCGCGTCGGCAGACTTCGTGCAAGCGGTACAGGGGCAACAGCCGCATCCGCAGCGCCACCAGCACACCCAGCGAACCGAGCGATACCTGCGCGGCCCGAAATGTTTCGGCATCGACCTCGAGCGAACACTCGACGACGTCGCCCGTGGCCGTGACGATTCGCAGCGCGTCGACCTGCGTCGAAATGCTGCCCAGTTTTGGACCCGTGCCATGGGTGCCGGTGGAAACCGCGCCGGCCAGAGCCTGGACGTCGACATCGCCCTGGTTTTCCAGCGCCAGCCCATGCTCGGCCAGCGGTCCGCCAAGGTCGTGAATCTTGCTTCCGGCCCGGAGCCAGGCCAGGCCGGCGGCGGCATCGACCGATTCGATTCCCGAGAGCCGATCGAGCGATACGAGTAGGTCGTCGGTTGCGCAAAGCGCGGTGAACGAATGGCCCGTTCCCGTCACGCGCACGGATTGCCCCGCGGCGGCAGCCCCGCGCACGACATCGATGAGTTGGCTTTCATCGGCCGGTTCAACGATTCGCGCCGGCTGGCAGCGGACAAGGCCGGACCAGTTAGACCATTCGTGAGACATTGGCGAATTCCCGTGAGTTGGCGGAGTCGACGGCCGATCGTGTTTCCGGCCGAGTCGGATCGTCATTCGACGATCATGCGATCGACTCGCCACGAACCGCGGTCGTTTCCGGCCAGCAGCCGCACAGTGCCGCCGCCAGCCGCCTCGCGATAAATATACTCTGCCCGGGGATTGCCTTGCACGGTGGCGGTCTGGACTGAAACAAAAGATAGCGGTTTGGCCAATGCCGGCTGCTTCTTGACCGAGCGGACGAACGACTCGCGGCCCTCGGCACTCTTGAATTCCGCGGTGGTCGATTCCCAGGCCTGCTGCGCCTGGCCGGATCGAATAAGTTCCAGGAACTTGTCGGCCACCGCGCGGCCTTCGTCGACGCTGGGCTCGGTCGGAGCCTTGCGCCACATCAGTGCAACGGCAATCGCCAAGGCGACGAAGACCGCCAACAGCACGACGAGCGTCTTTCCACGCCTGTCCGTCGTTCGTCGAATGATAACCACGATATTCTTCCCGATTATTCGATCATGGATTGCGGTTCGCCGCCGGCGCGCGTGCCGAGGGCTCGCCATACGCGCAAATCGACCTCGTCGACGATCGGACGCACCGAACCGTCCAGCCACAAGGTGTTTACCAGGCCAAAATGATAGCTGCGAGCCGTCACGGCGGCATAGGTCGGGGCGGTGGCCGATTCACCGTCGCGGATCGACGTCAGGTCGATGCTGTAGGTGATGCCATTGTCGACGTACGGCACGTCCTGGTTGGGAGTAAAGGTGGTGGTAAAGCCAGTCTCGTGGACGTCACCCTCGACCCATTCGGTGTGACCATTCGAGTCGAAGGTTCCGCCAAAATAGGGAGCCAGGTCGGCCGGCGTCGCGGGGGCCGCGACGCCTTTCGTGCCAGGTTGCAGCGTGTCCCAGATATTCGTTTGATAGGCCTTGGCTTCTGACGCGGCCAATGTCTTCGAGAGTCCGTCTTTAATCTCGGCCACTCGAAACGCGCGGTTGGGCATAAAGGCGCCGTCGCCGACGTCGCCAGACACCGGATCGTAAATGAACCACGTTCCTTGGTTGAACACATAATTAAGAGGGTAGTGCGTGAGCGTGGGGGTCTGCCGCTCACGATCGTTGATTTCGTCGGGGCACATATAAGTCGCGACGCGCGTCTTGGCCGCCTGCGGGTTGCCGGTAAACTCGGGCGTTTGTTTGAAGTCGACCAACGCGGCCAATCCAACCTCTTCCAGATACGGCAAAAGCCGAACCTGGGCCGACCAGGGTTGAAACGTTTGCCCCACCGGCAACAGCGTGATCGGCGGGAAACGGCCGACGGCGGCCTGGTAATTGTGCAGCGCCACGCCCACCTGTTTTAGGTTATTGCTGCATTGCATGCGCCGGGCCGCTTCGCGAGCCGACTGGATGGCCGGCAGCAGAAGCGCGATCAACAGCCCGATGATTCCGATTACAACTAATAGCTCGATTAGCGTGAAGCCGCCACGAGCTGGGCGCGACATTGTCGAGGTACGCATGGCCGGTGGCTCCTGGATCGGTACCGACACCACCGCAGAGTATAGCGAGTTCGCCAGCGGCCGCCCAATAGATTGCTGGCGTTGTGCTATGCCGCGAACCTTACGATTGCGTAATTCGAATTAAGGGGCAGCACGGACGGCGGCAAGCGCAACGGAGAGGAATGTTTCCTTAAATCGCCGACTTCGGGCCGTCGACCGAACTGAATCTGCGACGGCGGTCTCCCAACAAATCAGAGACGACCGTGCCGCGCGAACCGATGAAGATGTGATCCAAGGGGACCGCGATTAGAGCCGCAAGTTCGCGAGATCCTCGATATTCGCGGCGCGGGCGTGCCGTTCGATCCCCGCCCTAGGACCAAGTGACGGCCCATGGGCGGGTTCGAACGGTCGAATGAATTCTCATTCAGGCGATCGTGGTCCCGAGCTAGAGGCAGGACAAAATACCCGGCCCGGCGCAGGCAATGCAGGCCGGCACATTGCCGGTAATGCAAACTGGCAGGCATCCCGCCGCCTTGCTCAATATGCAGCCGATATTCACGCCAGACGGTTGAACGCCGGCGCCCTTGAGCGCCCCGGCGCTGGGACTCTGCATTCCTGCGCGCGCCGCCGCCGCAACAAATCCGCCACGAGTGGCCCTGGTACGAGGGAGTCGCATTTTTCGATACCTCCATTGATTGACAAGTGCGTCGCCGCCCGAGCACGTCTCGAACCCGGCGTAGGATGTCCACTAACAGGCCGCTTTGCAAATGCTCCGCGCGGGCTCGGGCAACCCATTGCAGGCGAGCTCGCATAGCCCCGAGGGGCGAACAAAAGATGACTTCGTACCCGCGACCCTGCCGGCGGCGAATACGGCTCGGAAGCCCGCGGCGCGCGGTGGGACGCTCAAGAATTCGGGACGAATACAGGTAGAACGGGGAATACGCATCGCAACTCCTCCTCAAAGTGGTTGTAATTCGACCGAAGGCGTGAATAGAACGCCCCCGGCGACGGAACTAGAAACAATCGCGCAGACACTGCTCTCGCAACGGCCCGGGGGGGAGCAATCGGCAGCGGGCAAAACAGTCGGCCGTGCCCCCCGATCCGAACGCGGGCCGCACGAGTAGGGAACTCTCGCCAATCGCCGTAGTACCGCTCGCACGCGGCGAGCTCAACCCAACGTGTTCGGATAGCTTGTTGATGATTTGTCGTTGTTGGGGCAGTCGCATGATCATTGCCTTTTGTTGAACACTCGGGTTGGGCTCAAAGTGACGGGCACTACGTCGCTGACGTCGACCTTGCTGGCCAGCACGGTCAGTCCGCGCAGCGCGTTTTCAATGCTGAACAGCGAAAGCTCGACATCGTACTCTCCTCCAGACTCCTGGCACGCGGCCGGCCGAACCTGAACGTCGTTGACCGCCGCGGTGTTCAACCCTCCCAGAGAGTCGCGAAACGTGCGGCTCAACAATAGCGGCCGAACCTGCTGGAGGAATACCGTGCACGCCCAGTTCATGGCCCGGTCTTGCGGCGTCTTGCCGTCATTGCGGGCCAGTTCGTAAAGGCGAGAGGTGACGCGTGCCACGAATCCCCAGGCATCCGCCTCGACGACTCCGGCGAGACCCTTGAATGTCTTGAGCGCGACCCGCAGCAATCGGGCCGAGTTCCAGGTGGACATGCCGCGTAGATCCGGGTGAATGACCTCTACCTGTTGGCCGTTCAGCAACGTCACCCGTTTGTTGGAAAGAGTACCCGCGATGGCCACCTTCGAGGCTCGACTGGGAGTCTCCGTGAGGAACAGCAAGGCATCATCGCGGGCTTCGTTTTCCAGGAGCTGCTCGCGTGGCTGATCGGCCGATTCGATCACATTGACACGTTGAAACTCGCTTTGCGTGAAACGGTCGATCAACTGTCGTTCCTCGACCAGTGCCGCCTCCAAATCCGGAACAACCGGTCGCCCCGTTCCGGGCTCGAGCGGATCTTGCTGGCCGCCGAAACAGTTGAAGTATCCCTCCAGGCAGTCATAACGAATGTCCAGTTCTTCGTCGGTGAACGGGCGCGGCTGGCCTTCGTTTTCGTGTCCCTTGGGATACACACCCAAGGAACAGGTTTCGATCAAAAACGAAATCAGGGCCTTGTAGATTATCTCGCCGAAGTCGCCCAGCGGCTGGACGGCATACAACGGACAGTTCTCCTGATACAAAATCCAATGGACTGCCTTGGCGTCGTGCAGATTTCCGTTATACGGAGCGCCCAATCGGCGAGAACCCAACAAGTAACGCAGAAAGCCGGCCGGCAGAGTGATTGGATAATCGTAATCGGGATCGGCATTCGCTTGTAGCGAGGCCAGGCGAACGGGAGTACCAAAGTCGTACCCAATACGGTCGCCGATGGCATACACATAGCGGGATACGCCGGCATTGCCACGGCACCCGCAATCGGAAGGAATGATGCTCGGCATGACGCAGGAGCGCGGAGAGCAGGTGGCTTCCGGCGCTGGCGCCAGGGAAATCATGGTCGCGGTTTCGCTCTCGGCCGATCCAAGCTCCGCGGGATTGAGGAGCGCCGGCTCGACGACGGGTTCTGGATTGTCGTTCATGGAGGATCCTTTCAGGTTTCTCGAGAGATAGGAGTGGGCTCGCGGAATGTTCAGTCTTCCGAACAGCAGGCGGTCGCACTGGTCAGCCGGTTGTTCGTCGCATCGCGTGGCGGCGGACAGCAGGATGCGTCGTACGGCAGCCACGTCGACGCGCCGGCCATGTCTTCTCTGCAAAGAAGCCAGCAGGGCAGCGACCCCTGCCACCAGCGGCGTCGCCAGGCTGGTGCCGCTGCCCAGCGCATAACCGCCCCCCGGGGCTGCCACCAGAACGTCGCGCCCCGGCGCCACGATTCCCTGGACTTGATACGCTCCTCCCCAGTTGCTCTCGGGCAGCGGATTTCCATCAGGCTCCGTGGCGCCAACCGCGAGCACCGAGGGAATCGCACCCGGCACGTGCAAGCAGTCGATACAGCCGTCGTTGCCCACGGCGGCCACGAGCAGACGTCCCTTGTCGGCGCAGTATTGCACCGCGTCTCTCAGATCGCGGCTGGGTATGCCGCCGGGCGTCAGTTCGCCACCGCTAACATTAATTACGTCGGCGCCCAGTCGCACAGCCTCGCGAATCGCGATCGCCAGGTCGGCCTGGGAACAACTCATCCGCCGGTTGATGACCCGATAGATCGGAATCAGCAGGCCGCGACACCCGGGGGCGACGCCCATCGGCGCGCTATCGTGATTTCCAAACAACAAACTCGCGACCGCCGTGCCGTGTCCGCGAACAAACGGATCGTCGACGCCGGCTCGCCTCAACGGATCGGCGAGTTGCAGTTTCGCGCCGCGAAAACAGGGATGACACATATCGACCGGGCCGTCCACAACGGCCACCGTAACTTCGGGAACTCCGGTCGTTTCCAACCACAGTTCACGCAGGCCGGGGAGATCTACCGCGCGCGTAGCAGTCACGGTTGGGTTCTCGGTCGAGGGTCGCGTTGACGGTTGTCGGCTGGTCGTTCGTTTGGCGATCTTGATCGTCGGGGCGCGCTCGAACGGTCTCAAGGCTTGATCCAGTCGCGATCGCGTCTCGATTTGGCAGCAATGCAGAGGCGATGTCACGCCGCGGCCCGGGCTCAGACCCGTTCGATTGCTTCCCAATAGACTTGCAGCCCGCTGCCGTTGCCGTGAAATTTGATAAGCGGGGTTAGCTGATTGCGATTGAGCGACTTGATCGTAACTTGCAGTCGGTGCTTGGAATCGATGTCGGAAGACGGCCGCATCGGGTCGTCAATGAATCCGGGCCAGCCTTCTTCCTGGAATGCCGTCAGCACCAACGACTGGTTTTTGGCGGGCACGCGATACCGTTTCACGACTTGTCCACGATAGCGCAGTTCGCGACGCGTGGCGTCCCAATCGGGAATCGACGGCGACGTGGTCGGACCAATCGGGCGCGGCGAGTCGTCGGGCCGGCCGGGCTCCACTGGCGCCGCCAGCGCGCGGCTGAGGACGGAAACCCCGTCGGACGATAAAACAACGCAAGTTTCGGTGGGAAACGAGGTCGGCGACAAACCGCGAAAGGACCGCTCGTCGTCGCCCGGCACGGTGGTCTCTTTGCCGTGCTCTCCGAAGCCGCGCAGGATCAGCCAACGCAGGTCGGTAAGCGTGGCGCCCCGGGACGTCAATTCGGACATCTCAACCGCGAACTGCCAGCGGTCCGCGCGGCTGTCGAGCGCGTACTGCGAGGCCTTCAACAACAACGCCAGGGCGGATCGAAAGCCCTGGTCGATCAAGGTGGAAGGATCGTACATGCTTTCCTCATTTTCCGCGCCCGCCGTGCGAGTTGATCCGGCCTATAAACACAGCGACTGCCGCAACGGCAGGCAAGTGTCGCCCGACACGCTGTGACACACGTATGTCACTGCCAGTTGACCGGCTAATTGTCGGCGAATTTGCCAGCGGTATATTCGGCGGCCATCGATCCAACAATCTCGACCGAACCGCAACCGCTCATGAGGGAGTAGTCAACCATGGCGACACAGAACCTGGCCGAGAGCGTGCCCTTCCTCAACTCTTCGACATCCCCGCAGGCGACCTGGTCGGGCAGCGGCCTGGGTCTGATCCCGGAGCAATCCGTTTGGCGCGCCCGATTGGCGGGGCTGCACAATCAAGGCTTTATTTCGAATCAATCGATCGACGGGGTCGAATCGTTCGAAGAAGGCGCCGACCGAATCGCCGCGGCGGTCGAAATCATTTTGGGAGCTTCCAATTTGTTGCCAGCCAGCTTCCTGGCCCGCGGAGCCGAATGTGCCCGCGCCGTGTGTCTGGTCCATGCATCGGGCGTCAACTATCGGGGCGAGACGGGGGCTTGGAGTGGAACCGGGTTTCTGATTGGGCCTGATGTTTTGCTGACGAACCACCACGTGTTGAACACCGAGGCGGTGGCCGCTGGCGCGATGTGCATATTCGATTATGAGCTCGATGCCACGGGCCAGATGCGCGCGACGACCACCTACCGCCTGCGCCCGTCGCGGTTGTTCTTGACCAGCCCAATCGCCGGCGGACTTGACTTCACCTTGGTCTGGGTGGAAGGAAAGCCGGGAGAGAAGTTCGGCCGCATCGCTCCAGAGCGTAGCGCGCTTTCGATTGCGGTCGACGAGTTCGCCAACGTCATTTCGCATCCCAGCGGCAATCCAAAGGCCGTCACGCTGCAAGACAATCAGGTGAAATGGCAAAACGAGTTGCTACTGCACTACACTTCCGACACCGAGCCAGGCAGTTCTGGAGCCGCCGTATTCAACAACCAGTGGAAGCTGATCGGCCTGCATCACGCCAGCCAGGTTTCGCAAGTCCCCGGCTTCGACTATCTGAACGAAGGCATCAAAATCTCTGCCATCGCCACGCAGCTTGAACGCTGGACCCAGTCGGGCTCGCAGGCTGAAGCAGCCCGCGAGGCGTTGGCCTTATTCGACGGCTCCGACGAACTGCTTGGCTTCTTTGGCGGGCTGGGGCGTTCGAGAACCGACGGGGCAACGGGCGTCGAGGCCGTGGTCGACAGTTATCGAGGAGAGTACGACGACGTCGACGTGGCGTTCTGGAATATCGAGTGGTTCAGCTACCGTTATTCCGAGAAGGTCGATGCGGTCGCCGAGGCCATGTTCCGTATGAATCTCGACATTTGGTCGCTGGAGGAGTCATCGCCGGCGGCGGCCCAGGCGCTGGTGGAGCGACTGAACAGCCGCTATGGGCTGGATTTTGCCTTCGTGGCGGCCGAGCCGGCAGCGTCCGAGCGGCGGCAGACCTGCACGGTGCTGTGGAATCGCCGCACAGTCGATGTCCGCCAGGAACCCTGGGGCGAGCCGATCGAGACCTGGCTGCGCGCCAACAGCCGCGACTTCGACGACCTGGCATTGGAGGCGGTCGAAGGAAAGATCTTCGATCGGTATCCGGCACTGTTGTGGTTTCAGTCGCGGCGTCGCTCCGGGCAGGCGCCGTTCGATTCCTACCTGGTGCCGGTCCATCTGAAAGCAATGGCCGAGGGAAGCAAGCGGCGTCGAATGGCCAGTGAGATCCTGGCCGCCGCCGTGAACAAGAAAATCGAGGCGGGCGCCGACGCCGACTGGATCATCGGCGGAGATTTCAACGCGGAGCTGGCTTCCGATGACTTCAGCAAGCTGTCCGACGGCAAATTCACGCCACTGACCGCAACCGATGCGGACCAGGGATCGTTTACGTATTTGAAGCGGCCTTACCGCTCGCTAATCGACCACATCTTCGTTTCCAAGAACCTGGCCACGACCTATGGCCCCAATGACGTATTCATCGTGGCGGCCGAACGTGAAATTCCCGATTACATCGCCCGCGTGAGCGATCACCGCCCCTTGTTGTTTCGCATCAGCTTGCGAACGGACTGCGCCGGAAGCGTATCAACCGTCCGCCGAGGGCACTGAATCGAGCGACCAGATCGAAGCGATGTCCGAACTCAAGCAAATCCTGGGACACAAGCCGACAACGCCAGGCCATGGCGGCGGTCGGTTGGCGATGGTCAAGGGGGTCGAGCCGGTTGAAGGGACCGAGGCGGCGGTCGCGCCGGCACGTCCGAAACGGCGCAAGCGCGACAGTTATTTCAAGATGCCGATTTCGGAGTTCGAGGATCACGCCCTCGTCATCGCCGCCACCGAAGGCGAGGAAGCCTCCCGGGTGAGTGCTTCGCCGCCGAAGGAATCGCTGCATTCGATGATGGTGCGCCTGGTTCAGCCACACTGGACGCCTCCGGCTGGCTTTCAACTTCAGACACAGATGGACACGGTCGTCTCGGGCATCGGCACCAGCGCCGCGCTCGATGCGCTTGAGGCCGACGATAACGTCGCGGAAATCGAAGCCAGCCGGCCGGCCGGATTGGTCGAGTGCGCGATATCAGTGCCGTTCGTCAAGGCCACGCCCATCCAGGAACCGCCGGTCGGAGAACAGGGAGACAGATGCGTGGTAGCCTTCATCGATACGGGCATCGATATCCTGCACAGAGCATTCGTCGACGATGCCGGTCAATCGCGAATCGTCGAGATCTGGGACCAGCGAGAAATCGCCGGGACGACTCCGGCACAAGTCTATCCGCAACTGCGGTTGAATTACGGCCGGGTCTACACGGCAGTCGAAATCGCGGGATTCCTTGGCGATCCGGCGAGCATTCCGCCACGCCTCCGCGATCCTGCCGGGCACGGCACGCACGTGGCCAGCATTGCGGCCGGCGGTAAGGATCCGACGCCCGGGGGATTCTTCGGCGGTCTGGCGCGGGAAGCGAAAATCGTGTTGGTGATTGCCAAGATGGACGTCAACCCGGGCGATTCGGTCAGCATCGGTTACTCGAACAGTCACTTCCAGGCGTTGGACTATATCAGCGCGGTGGCCGACAGCAGGTCGTTGCCCGTGGTGGTCAACGTTAGTCTGGGGATGAACGCCGGCCCGCACGACGGCAAGAGCGTGTTGGAAACCGGATTCGAGAAGTTCACGCAAAGCGGCACCAAGCCTGGCTATGTCGTCGTCAAGTCGGCAGGAAACGAGCGAGACCGTAACGGGCACGCTCGGCTGACGCTGTCGCCGGTCAAAGCGAGCAGTTGCGCTGGCACTCACAACCGATTGCGCGTGACGAAGATTTGATCGAGATCTGGTTTCCCCCGACGATGGAGCTAAGATTTCGAGTCCACGACCCTTCGGGGGGACATTCGGAGGAATGTCACGCGGCCAGCGGCGACATCGCCTGGAACACCTATGCCAGGAATCTGGTTCTCATTGACTACGACCTGAGCAACTCGCTGGCCGGCGACAGCCTGGCCAGAATACGCGTTCGCCGCGGCGCCGCGCCAACAATTCAGAGCGGCGAGTGGAAGTTGGGAATCACGGCCGACCGGGTTGTCTCGGAAGGAACCATCGACGCCTGGCTGGAACGAATCGACGACCGACCCACGGAATTTCTGAACCATCAGACCAACGACACCACGCTCAGCGTGCCCGGCACGGCCGAGTCGGTGATCACCGTCGCGGCGGTCAACTCGCAGCTTCCCTTGGTGGTCCACCCGCGCTCTTCGTGCGGTCTGACGAGGGACCGCCGCAAGAAGCCCGAGTTGTCCGCGCCGGGCACGGAGTTATGCGCCGCGAAGGCGGGGACGATCAACGGCACGGTTGCCATGAGCGGCACGAGCATGGCCGCGCCGCACGTCACCGGCGCGATTGCCTTGGCGCTCTCGGACCGCGCGAAGCAACCGGGCAAGCGTTGGCTGACTGCCAACCAATTGCGCAGGCGCTCACCCAAACGACGCAGAACTTCGACGGGTTCCACTCCGCGGCAATGGGGTTCGGCGTGCTCGACGTGGAGGCTTTCTTCAAGAGGTGCCGCGCCATACGCTAGTGCATGTCGCACTGACATTTGGCGGCGGCATAGCGACTTTCAACGCGAAATCCGACGAAATACCCGCTACAAAGGTCGCGAGACGCGCTCTGGAGTCCGCCAGCTCGACTCTGAACCGCGAACAAAATGCGATGGCGCCGCTCGAATTCCAAATCGATCGGCGTCAGCCACTTTGAGCGGACGTCGGAAGCTAGCCCGATTCATCTCCCGACGGACCATACAACGCCGGCACGGGAATATCGTTCAGTCGCAAGTACACGCACAAATGGGCGCGATGGTGGATCGTGTGATTGAAAACAAATCCACGCAAGACCGCGATTCGCGGCATCGTGAATAGTGCCTGACCGCCGGAAACCAAAGACCAGGGTTTCATCAGGGCTTCGTCCGTGGCCCCCTCTAGCGACTTACGGGCAGCCGCGACGTTCCGGTCGAAAATCTCGAGCACCTGCTGGCGGCTGGCGACTTGAGGCGTGCGATAGGGCTCTCCGCCGACAGGGTTGATGTCCCAGGCATCTTGTTCCAGGATTCCCTGGACCCAACCGGGGATTTCCGCCAGATGCGCCGCCACCCAACCGATCGTGTTCGACTTGGGATGCGCTTTCCACTCCAGCTTATCGTCTGGAATGCGTTCGAGCGTCTTGCGCGTGCCGGCCATTTCCTGGTCGAACTCGGGCAACATCGATTTCGCGATACTCATGGCAACCTCCCGCTCAAAGGCCGATTTCAACTCGCCTCATCGTACAAAACCTAGTGGAGTCGGCAAGCATCGGGAAACGGCGCGACCGAGCTGCGAGAACGTCCAGCTTGGCCCGGAAGCGAAGGGCACGGCAAGGTACGCTAACTGCCGAGTTGAAGCGGTTGCGTCTGGCCGGCGCAAGCGGCCGTGAGCGCGGTCATGACGACCGTGGCGCCAGCCGCATCGGGCAACGGTCGCAACACATCGAGAAGCCACTGTGCATCAACGGCCTCGGGAATGGTCCAATAGTGCCGAAGGCTGCCGCTAAGCGCCACGACGTGTTCATCCCGGGTCATTGCGGCCAGGTTTACCGGATGAATTTGAAGTCGAACGAGTTCCGACTGAATGGCTTCTAGCAACATGGCAATCCTTTCGACGAGCCCGCGATTCCGCCTTGTCCGTCCAAGACGGATTTGAGTGACAAACCGGTTTGGCCTTCCGGCCGGCGAACGAGTTGGGCTTTGACCCTGGGGGAGGGAAGCGCGGGACTGGGGACCGACGGATTGAACCAGCCGCGGTAGGCGCCGACCACGGCGATCCCCATGGCCATGACGATGGTGATCTCCAACAGCGCCGCCAGCGCGGTGGGTTTTCGTTTGCGAAGCAGAACGGCCAACGGTCCGGTTCCTGAAGTTTGTTGCAGTGGAGAAGTGGCGGGGGTCAGTACTTGACGGCGGCTTTCACGATCAGTCGGTCGATGACGCGACGCACCCCTGAAATTCCGTTCGTCACCTGTACCGCCGCCGACTTCTGTTGCTGTTGTTGAACGCTGCCGCTTAACGTGACTTCGCCTTTGCTCGTTTCCACGGCAATGCGGCAAGGGACGCCCAATCCTCGGCCGGCGAGCTTGCCTTGAACCTGCCGGGTGATCGTTTTGTCCTGCACGGGAGTGATGGCCATAGTTTCGTCTCCAGAAAAGTAGGGGGATGCGACTATCGCGGGGATTTGACTTTGGATTCCGGATTTCGCCTGGTGAACTGACTCGTCGAGCCCGAGGGCAGGGCGCCGAACTTGTGACCGCAATCGCAGACGATCCGCCGGGCGGGAATCTGACGCTTGCACTTGGGACAAGGTTTGGACCACGATTTGCGAGGCGTTTCGACGACTTCAACGCCGGCTGCCTTGCGCGGCGCGAGAAATTGCGTCGGCACGAGCAACCGAACACTGCGGATGCGTGCCATTCAGCGAGTAGGAAGCCTTGCCACACACCGGGCAAAGTCCCGGCGCAGGCGCGGTTCGCACGACAATTGGCTTTTTTTCGCTCATGATGACTTCTCCCAAGTGACTAACGCCGGCGTTTTCCAGTAACAGCATCCACGTGCGAGCGGCGGGCGCGCGCTTCCTTCAGAGGGTGGCATTGCCTTGAGCGACAATGCCCAGGACCGATCGCTCCGCCCGAGCCCTCGACTCGTTCGGCTCCGATCTATGAAGCGAGGCCAGCGACCATAACGACCGCTCAGCCTGCATAGAAGAGAGTTTCGGCTTAGCTGACCTTTGATGACCCAGCTTGAGGTCGAAATCCAAACAAGATCCGTTGTGCGCGGGAACATCTCCCCGCGCGATCGATGGCTTTGAGTCAGTCTTTCGACTTTTTGTGTTTTGGCGGTTTTCGCGCCGGCGTCACGTCGAACTCATTCCGCCGCGCGCGGACCGTGCGAAAGGGCATGCCATCGGGGCGCTGATAACGTTCGCGCGCAAAAACCAGAAGGCCAATCCGCCCGTGTTGTGGTACGCGCCCGGCGTAGCCGAGCGCGGGCGCGCAGAGCGCGAACGCCCAGCGATCCTTTTTTGCCGGTCTTTCTCCAGCCACGCTGTTCCATGATCATGCGCACCACAACGCCGACGGCTTGTCGCAACCGCTTGGTGCGTCGCGGGTGCTGCGATCCCAGAAACAAATCGACTTCGGGAGTCGATTCGAACTCTCGCACGACGCCGGCCAGCGGCGGCCGGTTGTGGTGGACTTCGGACTCTTCCATTCGCCGCTGCCGGTCCGGCTCGTTGAAAAAAGCAAGCACCTTCTCGAACGGCTGGCCCGGATCATTCACAACGTCGGCAAAAGTGCGACCTTGGCGATCATCGAGGAAGAGTTGTCGAGAAATAAGCACGTCGGCGGTGATCACGGACATGGCGGTTCAATCTCCCAACGCACATTCACAAACAGAACCTACAAATATTGTATCTCCACATACAAAGCATTGCAAGTACATAACTTATGATAATTCAAGTGTCGAACAACGGGGCCCCGCACAGTTCGTGAAACTCGCGCGGGGGACTGCGGCCCATTTCGAAATGGCCTAGGGGCGGCCGCCATGTTGGCCTTCGTCATTTCCGCACGATAGCGTACCGTACCGCCGCTCACATCGTTTCCGGGCGATTTTCCTTTGCATTCCTAGTTGGAGAAACCGCATGAGCGCGGCCGAATGAAGCGCGATCTGCTGTTACTGGAGCCAAACGAGACGCACACGCCGGCACCATCGCCCAGGCGGCTGTCGATCTGCCTGATTAATCCCAGGTTCGAGCCTTCGTATTGGGGATTTGATTTCGCCTTGCCGCTCTACCCGGGCGATAAACGCAGCACGATGATCTCGGGATCGCTCACCGCGGTTGCGGGCTTGTGCGGGGATCACGACGTGTACCTGCTGGACGAAAACGTCGAGGAAATCGACTGGGAGTCGCTGCGGCGGTTCGACCTGGTCGGCGTGACCGGAATGAACGTGCAAAAAAACCGCACTCGTCAAATCCTGGTTAAACTGCGCGAGCTAAAAATCTTCACCGTCGTGGGCGGGCCGTTCGTCTCGGTGCAGGAAGAGTTCTTCGACGATCTTTGCGACGTCAAATTCGTGGGCGAGGCCGAAACCACGTGGCCGCAATTTCTCGACGATTTCTCGCGCGGGCTGCTCACCGCCAAGCGTTACGAGCAAGCCCAACCGACCAACATGCTCAACGTGCCGCGTCCGCGATTCGATCTGCTCAAGGTCGACCGCTACGCCTCGGGCGCTTTGCAATACTCGCGGGGATGTCCGTTTCAGTGCGAGTTCTGCGACATCATCGTGATCTATGGACGTCGTCCCCGGGTCAAGGATCCGGATCAACTGGTGGCCGAGCTGGACGACATGCGCAAGGCGGGTTTCCATTCGGCCTTCATCGTCGACGACAACTTCATCGGCGATAAGAAAAAAGCCAAAGCCCTCTTGACCAAGCTCATCCCTTGGATGGAAGAGCACGATTATCCGCTGCGGCTGACAACCGAGGCTAGCATCGACCTGGCCGAAGACGCTGAGCTGCTCGACATGATGTATCGGGCCAATTTCCGCAGCGTGTTCATCGGCATCGAAACACCGAGGCTCGATTCTCTGAACGAAACCAAGAAGTTTCAGAACGTCCGCGGCGACTCATTGGGCGCGAAGCTCGCGCGGATTCAAGCCGCGGGGCTCGACATCAACGCCGGATTCATCGTCGGCTTCGACAGCGACGACCTGGGCATCTTCGAGGACCAGTTCAAATTCATCCAGGAAAACGGCATTACCCTAGCAATGGTGGGAATGCTACAAGCGATTCCCAGGACGCCGCTCTATGCCCGGCTGAAAAAAGACAATCGACTGGTGGAGGAAGACCCGAGTTGCAATTTCGTGCCCAAGCAGATGACTCGCGACGAGCTGCGCAAGGGCTACTGGGATCTGGTCACGAGGCTGTACACGCCCGAAGCCTATTTGGAGCGGTACTTCAAGGTTTATGAATCGCCCGAGTACTTGGACTGCCGCGCCGAAATCTGCCGCAAGGCCGGCGAAGGCAAGCGGCTGCCGACCTTGGGCTATGGTCTAGCGCTATTATGGTCGCTGGCCTGGGCGCTATTGAAGGACGGCTCGCTCTTCTCGGTCGGTCGGGTGTACGCCCGATATTTCTTCACGCGCAACCTGCGGCACCGCCGCGATATCGTGGGTTTTGCACAGTTCATGAACCGCTGTGTCACGCATTGGCACTTCTACAAGTTCACGCGCGAGCTGACAGCCGGCCGTGTCAGGGCCTATAACACGGTGTGATGCCCGAAGGGGCCTGGGGCCGGTCCATTTGCGCTGAAAAAGAACGTGACGGCGGCGCCGAAGTGTCGGGGCCAGCGGTCGCGAGCCGCGATGAATGGGCGAGCTATTTCAACAGCTTGTTGAGCGCGAGCATTTTCTTGCGCAGTGCCGTCCACTCGGCGGTCGGCGAGAGCACGGTGGCTCCGGTGGCGCGAAGCTTCGCCCGCACGACTTCCAGTTGCTGGGTCAACAGCGTGCGCTCTTCGGTCTTGGAATCATCCATGTTTCGGACCTCCGCTGCGGTTAGTTGGAACAGTTGGCGGCCAGCGTCGAACCCCTCGAAAGCAGCTCGAGCTGACGCTCCAGCAAAGATCGCTCGCGGCACAGCCGTGCGCCGCGCATCACCACCTCGGCGGTGGCGGGATCGTGGGTTCGCAGGTTCTTGAGGTCGACCCGCGACTGCCGCAACTCCACTTCAAGTTGCGCCAGTCGATCGAGTATTGCGGCGCGTGGTTGTGAGGCGGTTATCATCCGATCCAGTATAACCAGATTGCGCTCGCGTTGCCGACGCCAAAGCGGGCTGGAATCGACATTTCACCGCAATTTGTGCGCGATATAACCGCGCTGATCTCCCGCTAACTCGAAAAGGGCTGAAGAACTGTCAGCAACTACAGGATTCGGAGAGAGCCCCCCTAAACGGCGAGGCGCGAGCGATTTGGCCTATCTTATTGCGGGGCAACCGCTATAGTTCATTTGGTCGGTTTGACGACGTTCGAGCATTGATTCACGCGAATCTGCCCCCTCTTTCGACTCTCCCACTTGGCGGCCCACCATTTTGGCCACTTCCGAGTCGACCCGGAAGCCAGTTCGGTCGGCTTTTTTCTGGAGATAGAAACCGTGGGAATGAAATTGTACGTCGGCAACCTGAGCTACGACATCAACAACGAGAGCCTGGAGGGGTTGTTGGCCCCGTTCGGCTCGGTGCGCAGTGCGCAGGTGATCCAAGACCGCGACACCGGCCGGAGCAAGGGCTTTGGCTTTGTGGAGATGGCGGATGACAACGCCGCTCGCACGGCGATCGCGGAACTGAACGAAAAAGATTTTGGCGGCCGTCCCCTGACGGTCAACGAAGCGAAGCCCCGCGAAGATCGCGGTTCCGGCGGCGGCGGACGTGGCGGCTATAGCAGTCGCCGCTAGACACGCCGGCAGTCGTGAACAACAACTTCGGGCCGGGGGCGCACGATGGGCGTGCTCCCGGCTTATTGTTTCCCATCCGAGTCCGATCGACCCGTCAAGCTAGGAGGAACATCCGATGGCCCATAAGAATCGCCACGTTTCCAAGCGGCCCAAACCGCACACCGCGGCGCATGCGGCGGCCTTTCGGGCTCCGCCGGCTCCGCCCGAGAAGAAAATTCCAGTTGTCTACGGCAAACCGTTCGTGGTCTTGGAAGATGCCCAAAAGGTGACGTTCGTCTACCAGGGCGGGCAGTGGGTTCCGCACTCGCGGACCATCGCCGAATGCCGCCAGGACAGCCAGGTCAAAGAATTGGCGCAAAAGATCAACGGCATGACCCGCTACGAAGTCTGTTCGTCCGTGACCGCGACGGCTTAGCTTTCCCAGTGATCCCTCGACCGTTTAGGGAGCGCGACATGGGTATTATGACTCGCCAGCAAGGCGATACATTTGTCATTACCTCGGACCGCGCCTTCGGCGCCTCGCCCACCGCTCGGGCTCCAACCCGGTTGACGGAGGTATACGAAGTCTGGACTGGCACCTGCTGGTCGGCCACGCGCGAGGAAGCGATCAGCTTCCATTCGCTCGACGCCGCGGATGAATACGTCCGCGCGAACTATGCGAAGGTGTCGGCCGTGGCGAAGTAGCGACCGATCGGTGCCATCCGCTTGACGCTTCGCCAGCGGTATAAGGACATTCCGCCGCGTCAGCCGTGCATCGACGGAGGTCGCCGTTCTTCGCCCGACAGACGGCTCGTCAGCGGCGGAAACCTCCGAGCGCAGGCGGAGCGTTGAGCGAATACACAACCGCTCCGCCTTCCACTCCGCCTTTGGCGCCGTTAGATTCTCCCTAACTCGTCCTTCTCGAGGCGGAGAATCTCATGCTCGATTGCTTGACATCATTCGACTTGCCCGCGCTGGGCGTCCCTTCGCTCATCGCTCAGTCGGCCAGCGTGCAGTTGCAATGGCTGGACGTGCTGATCCTGGTCACCAGCGTCGTGCTGGTCACGGGCTTTGGGATGTGGATCGGGCGCAAGGAAGACAACACCAACGACTACTACCTGGCCGGCAAGACCGTGGCCTGGTGGGCCGTGGCCGGGTCGATCTTCGGCACCAACATCAGCTCGCACCACATGGTCGGCATGATGGGGGCCGGGCTCAAGGAAGGGTTCGCCCAGGCGAATTTCGAGTTCGGCGCCATCTTCGGACTGCTGATGCTGTGCTACTTTTTTCTGCCGTTCTACCGTCGCATGGGGTTGTACACGCTCTCGGAATACCTGGGCCGACGGTTCGACGACCGCAGCCGGCTGGTGTACTCGATCACGAACATGGCGTTTCTGCTGATCCAGATGGTCGGCACGATGATCCTGGGCGGGCTGACGATCGCCACGCTGACGGCCGATTCGCCCTACGCGGTGAGCTATGAGCTGGCCGTGATCATGCTGGCCGCCGTGGCCGCGATGTACACGTTCTTCGGTGGATTAAAGGCCGACATTTTCAACGACGTCGTGCAAAGCGTGCTGCTATTGCTAGGCAGCGGCATGCTGGCCGTATTGGCGATCTGGCACACGAACGTGGGCGGGATTTCGGGCCTGATGGAAAAGCAGCCCGAGAAGTTCCACGTATTTTTCGAGGCCAGCCATCCGCAGCTTCCCTGGACCGGCGTGCTGAGCGGGCTGATGGTGCTGCACCTTTACTATTGGGGCACCAACCAGTTTATCGCCCAGCGAACGATGGGGGCGCGGAGCGACTGGGACGCGCGGATGGGCACGATCGCGGCCGGATTCTTCAAGCTGTTAATCCCGTTTCTGTGCATCGTGCCGGGCATGGCCGCCGCCTTCATCCTGAACATCGACCCGGCCACCGAAAGCGACACTGCATTTGCCGGATTGACGCGCGAGCTTCTGCCGGCCGGCTACGGGTTGGTGGGTGTTGTGATGGCGGCGCTGGTGGCCGGAATTCTGTCGACGATCGATTCGATGATGAACTCGACCGCCACGCTGTTCACCTTCGACATCTACAAGAAGTACGTCCGCCCGAACGCCTCGGAAATGCGGCTGGTCTGGGTGGGTCGCGTGGCGATGATGCTGATGGTGACGCTGGCGATTTGGCTGTCATTGCATTACGGGAAGACCAAGGGGGGCATCTTCAACAAGATGGCCGACTACAACGCCTATCTGGTGCCCGGCGTGATCGTGGCCTACGTGGCTGGCATCATTCAACCGCGGATCACGCGGACCGCGGCGCTGGTTTGCATTCTGGCCGGTCCGGCGCTGTCGATTTTGTTTGATCAAACCGCATATCTGGCGTTCGACCACGAATTGCAGGCGTTTCACCGCGCCGGCCTGGCGACACTGAGCTGTTATGTCGTGCTGCTGGTCGTGAGCTTTGCCACCCAGGCCGAGCGCGACCACGACCGCGAGCAGTACACCTTCAAGCGATTCAAAGCCCAGCGACTGGCCGACGCCGGCTCGCTGCGACCCTGGTGGCAGAACGACAAGTCCTGGGCGGTGCTGCTGGTGGCATGCACGCTGGGGATGTGTTGGTTTTTCAGGTGACGCTGGAGCAAATCTGGAGGCCGGAGACTGAAGGAATTCAACACCCGGGATTTGAACCGTCTCTTCGAGCGGCGTGCCGCCTCGCTTACCAGCGCTCGTATCGAACTCGGTGGGCCGGATCGGGATGCACAAGCGGTTGCCGCGGTACGGTAACCGGCGAGTTTCCGGTGCGAGGCCGCGGTGTTTGTTTGGGGGCTAGAAGCGGTTTCCCAACGATATCTTCGCGCTTGGCGAGCGTGATCGGCAGATCTTTCATCCAACCGTCGCGACTGGCGAAAAGCTCGATGCGGTCGTTCGCGCGGTTCTCGGCCAATACCTCGATCAGCTCGTCGGAAGTGTTGACCGCTTTGTGTCCCACGGCGATGATCCGATCGCCCGGCCGCAATCCCGCCGTATGGGCCGGCCCGCCAACGTATACATCTTTCAGGAGCACTCGCCCACCCTCGTCACGTAGAATCACGCCCAGCATTCCCGGTGGTGCGTCGTTTTCATCGGCATGGCAAGCAATCCCCGCCAACATAAATATGCACAACGGCAGCCACGCGACCGGGGCCCAACTGTTGCGGACGGGAAACATCGCGAGGTCCTCCTTTAGTAATCGTGAAGCGAGCCCTGAACGGCAACGAGAAATCCTATTTCGGCA
The DNA here is from genome assembly GCA_963791755.1 of uncultured Planctomycetaceae bacterium. Classification (GTDB taxonomy): domain Bacteria; phylum Planctomycetota; class Planctomycetia; order Pirellulales; family PALSA-1355; genus PALSA-1355. The sequence continues at coordinate 825,243 of CAWBTK010000007.1, read as the reverse complement.
AAAGTTTGGTGTCAACTTTCTCAGCAAAAACCGGGGGGGCCACTCCATAATCCAATCAGGCGGAAGGTCGCATCGCGGGATAACTTTGAAGGCCCGCGAGGGCTCCCGGGGACGCTTGATTACATTCCTGATAATGTGTCAGATTCTCTGTGCGGGACCAATGAGAAAGGAACCTCCGATGGCGAACTTCGGCGACTATCAACTTGAGATCTACTTCGGCGGCCTGCACGGGCAGCGTGTGCCGTTCCCCATCGATATTCACGAGCTGGAGGCCAAAGCGCATGCCACCATGCCGCGCGACGTTCTGTCGTACGTCGCGGGCGGAGCCGGCGACGAACGAACGCAACGCGTGAACGTCGAGGCGTTCGAGCGCTGGGGGCTCGTGCCGCGGATGCTCGTCAGTCCCACGCAGCGTGACCTGTCGGTCGAGCTGTTTGGCATGAAGCTGCCGTCGCCGATATTCATGAGCCCGATCGGTGTGCTGGGAATCTGCTCGCAGGACGGACATGGGGACCTGGCGACGGCCCGGGCGGCGGCGCAGACGGGAGTGCCGATGATCGCCTCGACTCTGTCGGTCGATCCGATGGAAGAAGTAGCTTGCCAGTTTGGCGGCACGCCCGGGTTCTTCCAGCTTTACACACCCACGGATCGAGAGCTCGCCGAGAGTTTTGTGCGGCGTGCCGAAGCAGCCGGCTTCAAGGGGATCGTCGTGACGCTCGACACCTGGCTGCCCGGCTGGCGCCGCGCGATCTGACGCTTGGCAACTTTCCGCAGCTCCGCGGTCTGTGCCTGGCCAACTACTTCTCGGATCCGGTGTTTCTCAAGAAGCTCGCCAAGCCGCCCGAGGAAGATCTGCGCGCCGCTGCCATGGCCTGGGCCGGAATCTTTGGCAATCCGTTGACCTGGAAGGATCTTCCCTGGCTGCGTTCGATGACCAGGCTGCCGCTGATTCTCAAGGGGATCCTGCATCCGGATGACGTTCGCCGGGCAATTGACGGAGGCGTTGACGGAATCTTCTGCTCGAACCACGGCGGCCGTCAAGCAAACGGCGGAATTCCCGCGCTAGATCACTTGCCCGAGGTGGTCGAAGCTGCCGGGCGCGTGCCGGTACTTTTCGATTCCGGCGTTCGCTCGGGCGCTGACGTGATCAAGGCTCTCGCCCTAGGCGCCACGGCGGTCGGCATCGGTCGACCCTATGCCTACGGACTGGCAATTGGAGGCACCGAGGGCGTGCGGCATGTACTGCGGTCCATCCTTGCCGAAGCGGATCTGATCATGGCTGTCGATGGCTATCCGTCGCTCAAAGACCTGGTGCCCGGGGCGCTTCGGCGGGTTGGCTAGGTCGGATATTTGGTCGACGCTCGCGACACGTTAATTGGCGCGATAGGCTTCGACGCAGAATTCGCGCCATAGAGTCGGGCCGGCCGCTCAGACCACCAACGCAAAAGCCCGGACTTTGCCGGGGCCTGCGACTTCCTGCGATACAGTCAAAACTTGTTCAGTACCACGGGGAGTCGAACACCCAGCGCAACTCTCGGGAAAAACGCTCCATTCCCAACCACGCGGCGCACAAAACGGCGCAGTTGCCGCACGAGGAGAAACGGACGGCGAAACGAGCGCTCAAGGCCAGTCGAACAGCTCAGCCCAGCAAGCCCAAATCGACGTCGCACTCGTGGTTGTCATCCAAGCGTGGCCCCATCTGCCCGAGGCGATTCGGGCGGGGATTCTGGCGCTGGTAAGGGCGGCAAGCTGATTCGAGGCGTTTAACAGATCCCGAGGATCCAACCCTCAATTCCGGCCTGCGTTCGTTCTGAAGGCGTCAGGCTCGGACGTTCTTGAGTCCGGGACGAAATCTTCTGGCCCCTATAATCACGCCTTCGATACTTGGAACGGCGTGACGCATGCAGAGTCCATTGACGGTACGGGCGAGCTCCTGGACGACTGGATTGCAACGCGAGGTGGAAAGCTCGATGAAGACGGTGCAAAAGAGTTTCTGTCCTGGATTGCGAACGGAAAGTGCGAGAATCGAGAGTTTGCTACCAAGCATCAGAAACTGCTTGGCAAGGTCTTCAAGTGGCGTAAGGGCTTTCTCCAGAGCCTGGTTGTTGCACACGCTGCAGCTGAGGTGAATCCGAAACTGACGGCCGCGGAACTCAAGGCTATCGCGCAGCAAGTCGTCAACGGTGGGTCAAAGCAGCCACTCTCCAAAGCGGCGGCGAAATCGGCGCAGCGCGTTATTTTGGGTGGCAAACCTTTGCTCAAAGCTGCGGCGAAGAAGATTCTTCCTGGATTGGTGTTTTTCAGCGCAGCAACGGCCGCCAGACGTGGCTGGGCGGGTCAAGGCCATACGGGTGATGGCGCGTGGGGGGCATTCAATGAGGTTGCTCGCGACCTCGTAATTGCTGACGTGGCGGAGCCGATCGTCTTTCCGGCAGTGCTCACAACGGTCGACGGCATTACAAATATTCTGGCGCCAGGGCTGAACGCCCCTGGCAGGAATCGTTATATTCGCAGAGGCGGTCGGCCGATCGATCGGGAAACCGGGCGGATCATTGACTGATGCGGCTGACACAGGGTCGCGGGGGCATCGACGATTCGCATGGCTAGCGCAGGCGACAAAAGCCAAATCGCAGCGGCGCTCGAGTATCTGCGAGTCCACAATCAATTCTTCGAGTTCGACGATCAAGAACGGGTCGTCAAAGTGCGCATCTCGGACAAGGCAAATGTCGACGAGGCCGCCGCGCACCTCGGCAATCTTCGAGATCTTCAAGAGCTGTCATTGTACACAACAGATTTTACTGACCATGGCTTAAGTCACCTGGCCGGCGCCGTTAACCTAAGGAAACTATGGATCGATGGTTCGGGGTTCACGTCGTCTGGGCTTGCGCATCTGGTCGCGATGTCACGGCTTGAAGACCTCTATATCGGCAATGCACGCGACGTCGATTTCGCAGCGATCGCGTGCATAGCGCGTGTCCCCAGCCTGCGCCAGTTGGCATTGCGCGGTGGCAGCTTTTGCGACGCAGATTTGGCGCCGCTGGCGGCACTTGTCAAACTTGAGAAACTCTCTTTGACTGACAACGACTGTCTGCACGGTACTTTTTGCGAACACATGGTGGGCCTGTCACGCCTGAACTATCTCAACCCCCGGCGAGAAACTTGCCGACGAAGGATTGGCCATGATTGCCAGGCTGTTGGGTTTGGCTGATCTGTACGTGGGTGGGCCGTTTTCGGATGCAGGTCTGAGGCACTTAACCGCACTACAGAGACTCGAGAGGCTTGCCATCCATTCGGAACTTGTGACATCGGAAGGAATCGCCGTTGTCGCGACATTTCCGAGATTGGAGTCACTTTATTTGGATACGCCTCGCCTGAGCGATGATTGCATTGCGGCGCTGCTCTGCTGCGCGGCGCTTGAGGAGTTGGTTCTTACGCGTTCTTCCGTGTCCGATGACGGGCTGCAACAACTGCGCGACGGCCTTCCGAAGTGCGGCGTTCACGACATCGAACGCGACCGGTGGCAACCCGAGGTTGCTGGGGATGCGGATCAACCGGAGCTAGACAGTAGTACTCCGTTTGAAGTGCTCCTTGCCAAGGCGAGAGATTTTGATCTGGTGAACGGCACATTTGTTAAGATCGGGGCTCGCTATCACCATTGGCTAGATGCTTCCCAATACACGCCCGAGGAGGCCGTAGTCGCGCTCGTCTGGCATTCGAGCGGCCTGATCGGCAACGGCGGCTTAGAGTATCTGTTTGCTGGTGAGTTTCCAGGCGACCCGGATTTTCGCATCACCGCCGAGGCTTATCGAACTGCGGGCATCAAACGCAGCTACGAGGCGTTTCAGGCTGCGTTTCGCCTATTTCCAGGCAATGTGGTGCCGTGCGATCCAGAAGAACGAAGCCGGCTCTATGATGCAGCGAACAAATCGGCCCGGGCAGCACTTGACCGGGAGTTTTGGCAAGACGAGCCCGCGATAACTAAAAGGCTGTCTGAGTTCATCCGAGCGAACGCAGCGCGTCTAGGCGACCTGGATTCCGGCTAGCGACGCTATCCTGCTCGGACTCCGGCGCACCTGCGCTCGGTGGTCCGCCGATCAAGCAGGTAGGCCCGCGTCGACGCGCCGGCTTGAGAAAAGGCATCAAAGATTTTCAGATTTCCCCAGTGAACCACCGAAACCCCAGCGGCGTCTAAGGTGTATAAGAGGGGTCGGGGCCAGGGGGCTGCCGACTGCTGTTGTGACAAGCTTTTGCGGGTTGTTCCTTCCATGATGTTTTTACGGCCAAGACTGTTCCAAGAACGGATAGCCGGGAGTTATTGGCGCAGCGACTGAAATCGTTTGCCGCCCAGCGGCAGCGACCGCTGCAAGGTAATTCCACCGCGCTACCACTACGCTTGTGACGCTTGGCCGTACTACGGTCTGACGGCTGATAAAAGCCCGGTGTTGCAAGGACATCGGGCTTTTTTGTTGGTCTGATGCTGCAGAGCGATAGCGAGAACCAAGCAACGGATGAATGGGTCGGTAGCTGAGACGCGGGCACCGACCGCAGCACGGGCGTGGCCCGCACGGAAGGCGGTAGTGACTTGTGCTGTGGTCCAGAACTACCGCACTGCGCTCGGCAGACGCCCGTCTGCCGTGCTCGTTTGGTTCCACGTCTGTCCGGTGTTGTAACGGAAGCATAGCGATCTGATACGTCGCCGGACCAACCCTACGGGTCGGTGCCCGGTTCGACTCCACCTCGGACAACTGAAGCACAGGAGAACTTCACATGAAGCAAACCACGCGACTCAAACGGATACGCCCACTCCATAGTTGGGGTCGTGGCGTAACGGCAGCGCGTCCGCCTTTTAAGCGGAACGGTAAGGGTTCGACTCCCTTCGGCCCCACTGGGTTGGCCTTGGCCAGCTATCGCGGCGGCGCGTAGCAGCAACTGAGGCCGCCGAGCGATAGCGAGGATGAAGGCCGAGGGCGGAAGTCGTAGCAATACGGAGAGCAGGTCTCTTATAAGGCAGTAACGATAAGAACTACCGCCCTGCGCACGGCAGATGCCCATCTGCCGTGCTCGGTTGCTGGGTTCGATTCCCTCCGCCCCATTATGCGCGCAGACAAACAATGAGAAGCAAAACACGAACAACTGATCAAGGTGTTAGAGGCAGCATGCCCGGCTCTTAACCAGCAACCGAGCACGGGCCACGGGGCGTGGCTCGAGCGCAGGGCGGTAGTTGAAGCATTACTGAGGGTTCAAGTCCCTCTGATCCCATTGAAGGAAAGGCACTGGTCCGGGCACCGCCGCGCAGCGGTGGTCGGCGGCGAGGACTCCGCACCCCGGGCACCGACCGAAGGTTGGTCGGCGGTGACGTGGGTTCGTGTCCGGGCACCGCCGTACTCGGTGGTCCGGTGCTCTCATCTTTGACAATTCGACCAGCGATTCGACGCGCCCATGATGTAGCGGTAGCCTGCTGCCTTGCCATGGCGGAAGTGCGGGTAGCAAGGTCAGCCGCCGACCGATTAGGGAGGATGAAGGCTGGCCGCGGTAGTCTTTGTTGCGACAAGCTACCGCACTGCGCTCGCCTGCCGCCCTGGCAGGCGCGCTCGCTTGCTCCCGCCGCTGGCCGCTTCATTTTCAGGGTGTGGGATAGCCTGGTAGTCCGCCTGCTTCGGGAGCAGGAGAGCGTCGGTTCAAATCCGGCCACCCTGACTCCGGCGTCCAGCGAGAGATCAGTCGCAGTCAGAATAGGGGCGGTCATGGGAAAACCTTCAACCGATCAATAAGCGCGGCTACCGCCATGAGCGCCAGCAGCGCCCAGAGCGAACCGAATAAGATGGCGATCATTTTCGCGGCGCGGCGATTAACGAACATTCCGGAATTCTAGCAGGGGGCGGGGGCGAGGGCTGACGTTCGCGGGTCCCTTTTTACGATTTCGACGGCCGTGCCCTATGGGAACTCGTCGCATATCGAGCTTCCTTACTTGCGCGTTACGGGCCGGAACAACCGGCACAAGCGATTTTTGCTCGGACGGAAGCTTCCAGCCCGGCCGCGCAACGCTCCGCGGACACCTCGCCACAACGCCCTGGCACGATCTGGCCATAAGTAAGCCGCGGAGCAAGGCGAAATAGCCAAGCGCGGGCCAGGGCCGCGTGTCGCGTCCGTCGTGGCAAAGCAGCAAGCCGGCGAATGCCGTCCGGCTATGCTCGTGCGATAGCGGACTGAGCGCGCGTGCGCTTCCAAATCCATGCAACCAAGGTTGCCAGCCCAAGCGCGGCGAGCACGAAGCTGGAGGGCTCGGGGACGAGGGCCACGCGGAAGCCGAGAAAAGGGTTGGCGTTGTCCGGACCTCCATAGCTCCGTTGCGTCGACGCCAAGAACGCCCAGGAATTGTTGCTATAGCCGCCGCCGCGCGCGCCCCGAGCGCCGCCGGGATAATGAGGGTCGGCAATCAAGGCCTCAGTCCACTCATAGACGTTGCCGCCTTGGTCTGAGGTACCATAGAAACTCTGGCTCAACGGTCCTGCGCTTCCGACGGTGGTCACATTGCCATTCTGGCCGTTCCAATCGGCTCCAAAGTTGTAATTGGCAACATTTGGCCCAGGGTTGTTGATGTCCCCTAGGCTGTTTGCGGTTGCGACCGTAGGAGTGGTGTTGTTAGCCGTGGGATAGAGCCAGTAATTGTCCACGTCGCCGCCCTCCGCGGCGGGCTGATAATAGGCCGCCTTGTACCACTCACTCTCGCCGGTCAGGAACCACGTCGCGCCAGGATTGCGGGTGATGCTCGCCCCGTTCAGCGGTATACCGCCTGAACCCAAAACGCCCAGAGTATAGGCACCCGTTTCCGTGTCACCAGACCCTTGCCCGTTGTTGAGCCAGTTGGCAAAGCGGAGGGAATCATACCAACTTACAAAGTTCACTGGCTTGTCGGCCATGTCGGGCTTAGTCGCGTAGACATAATCGAAGATGACGCCGCTGCGCGTGATCCCACCGTGCGGATCGCTGCCCATTTTGAGGTCGTAAAGAGCAAGTGGATCGTGAGCGGCTTTGGCGTTGAGAAAGTCCACATACTGAGCGTTGGTTACCTCGGTCGTGCCGATGCGGTAGGCATAGTCGACGCCGCCGTACACGTTACCGGTCAACGGGTCGTTGGCGTTGCCGACATTTCCGATGGGAACCGTATCGATTGTCACGGCCTGGCTTGGCTGGGGCGCGATGAGAAAAATTGCGCAAAGAAAAAGGAGCGGAGCGAAATTACGGCGCATTAGCGTTCCCTCGATTTAATGCAGCGGTTGCGTAGAGGCTAGCCGCCGAGTCTCGTTGCGTCAATCTCACTGAGAAAAGCCGTCCTTCACCCAGACGGCCAGAGGAGCGCGCTCGCTAGGTAATCGTCAGCTCACAACAGGCTGGCGCACGCTCCAGAATGTCGCCAAGCCTCCGCGGCGATTGTGTCAGAATCATTCCATCACTTCGTTCAATGGTCCCCATGCCCTTCAAACTGACGGCCGAAGAGCGCCAACTACTCCGCGATATCGTGGCCGGGCTTAAGGGCGACGAACGGCACCGGGAATCCACCCGCGTGCGCAGTATCCTTTGCCGTCTGAATCCCGAGTGTCGCGCCGCGGACAACGCCAAGAAAGCGGCGCACGGCCGTGCGACGTATCACGCCGACATTGAAGCCCGGTCGACGCAAGGGCGTAGAGAAGTGGCGACGGCGGGCGGCGCGGCACTAAGAACGCTTTCGCCGCCAGCGCCAAGCTGTGAGGCTGATGAGGCCGAGCGCCGCGAGGACGAAGCTAGAGGGCTCGGGAATCGGCGTCAGAAGAAATGCATGAAATTGACCGCCGATTGCGCCTGACCCTGTAATTTGCCCTGCGTCGTTAATACTCTCCGCGGAATTCAGGACCCAGCCAGACAAGGGATCGATTAACGTGTTCAGATCGCGGAGGCCATTGAAGAAATCATATATAACGGCGTGCTGAAGGGTTTGGCCAGTCGTATACGACCACCCAGTCACTTGACCGTTGTTGTTGATATCCCGTCCTTCGCTGGTTGTTCCGCCAAGTGTACCGATGTCATGCAATGTGCCGTCGTACAGAAACGCATGCCGACTCAAGTCTCCAAGCGTGGAGGAAGACCCAGTCGCCTGCCCAAGATCATTGATGGCTTGTCCATCACTATAGGTGCCGCCGAGGGTACCCAAATCGTGCATGCTCCCGTCGTACAGAAACGCATGTGTAGCGCTGTTTCCGAGCAGCGACGAACTGCCAATGACCTTGCCGCTATTGTTAATGTCGTTCCCTTGGCTGTCAGAGCCGCCGAGCGTGCCAAGGTCATGCAGCGTGCCGTCATGCAAAAATGCGTGAAACGTAAAAGCGGCAGGACTGATTTGCGAGGCACCCGTGACTTGATCGCCGTCGTTAATCCCAAATCCGAAAGTTACACTTCCACCGAAGCTTCCCAAATCGTGTAAGGCACCGTCGTAGCGAAATGCTCGGATCATCCCACTGCTCGTTGTTGAAGTGCCCGCAATGTGACCCAAATTGTTGATGCTCTGTCCTTCGCTGGTTGTTCCGCCAAGCGAGCCAATGTCATGCAATGTGCCGTCGTATAGGAACGCATGGCTGGTGAACAAAGCGGGAGTTTCAGCGAACCCAGTAACTTGTCCGCTGGAGTTGATGCCGTACCCACCACTGCCAGAACCACCAAAAGTGCCTAGATCGGTAATTGTGTAACTTGCGGCAAGCGATTTTCCTCCCTGAACCAGGATAAAAAAGCAGGTCGCAACTACAATTGGCATTCGAGGATGCATGGGCGGTACTTGAAGGATGGACGATTCCCCTGGAACACGGCATCACCGAGAGTAGTTGAGTACCGAACTAACCGCAACTTATTTCTGGCTTCGCCCGAGGCTATCCAATCTTGTGCCGTCAATCTACACCCCTAGTAGGAACAAACATGGTCGCGGCAGCATCTACTATTGAACCACTACTTTTAACGACCGAGCAGGCCGCTAAGGCCCTCGCGCTCTCGCCCCGCAAACTCTGGTCGCTTACGGCGGGCGGGGAAATCCCATGCGTCAGAATTGGCCGAGCAGTCCGTTACGATCGCATTGATCTGCGGGCCTGGATTGAGGCCCAAAAAGACGCAAATTAGGAACTGCTTGCCTCAGGGTAAAGACGCTGCTACGATTTTGGCATGACGAAGCCGAAGATCAGCGACGCTCTACGAAAGGCAGTCGAAGCCGCGCCAGAAACTCGATATCGAATCTGCCGGGAGATCGGTATATCCCAACCGCTGCTGTCGAGATTCATGCACGGCACGCGGGGCCTTTCTCTTGAAAACCTAGACAAGCTTTGCGATTGGTTAGACTTGGAATTGGTTGCCCGCAAGAAATCAAAGAAAAGGTAAATCGGGTGGCGAGCGTTTTTAAGCGCGGCGGGAAAGAGAATCGAAGCGGCTATTGGTACGCCAGTTGGTTCGATCACAACGGCGCCCGGCGAACAAAATGCACGAAGACGACCGATAAGGCAGTAGCGGAAAGAATCGCTGCCAAGCATGAGGGTGACACGGCATTGCGCCGCGATGGCGTGATTGACCCCTCACAGGATCGTTATGCAGCCGAGGCCCGCCGGTCGATCGCCGACCACTTAGCCGACTTTCATTCTGCCCTGACGGCCCGCGAGAACGGTGACCAGCATTGCCACGAAACCAAAACGCAAGCCGGAAAGATCATCGAACAGAGCGGGGCGAAATTCATATGCGACCTAACTCCGCTGTCTGTGCAAGGCGCGTTGAAGCAATTGCGAGACAAAGGTCGGAGCCTAAAAACCTGCAACCATTACCTGCGAGCAATTAAGAGCTTTTCACGTTGGTTGCATCGCGATAAGCGGACTCGTGACGATGCGTTGATGATTCTCGAATCTTTCAATGCGATAACGGACCTCCGGCGTGTCCGCCGAGAGATATCGCCTGAGGAACTGATTCGGCTTATCACGACCGCCGAGGGAAGAACCTTGGCCGAGCATAGAATGCCGGGTCCAGATCGCGCAATGGCCTATCGGCTAGCGCTCGGCACCGGCTTTCGGGCTAAAGAGCTGCGAAGCATGACTCCGGCATCATTCGATCTGGATTCCGATCCACCGACCGTCACCGTGACGGCCGCGCATTCCAAGCGACGGCGAAAGGACTCGCAGCCAATCCGACGCAACTTGGCCGAGCAACTGCGGCCCTGGATCAAGGGCCGGCCGAAAGGTGAAATGCTCTTCGCCCGATTGCCAAAGAATACGGCCCGAATGCTTCGGAGCGATTTGAAGGCAGCGCGCGAGGCATGGATAGCCGAGGCAAAAACTGATGCCGAAATCGAGGCTCGTCGGAAGTCTGACTTCTTGGCGTACGAGAACGGGGCAGGGGAGGTTTTCGACTTCCACGCGACCCGGCACACCTACATTTCCGGGATCGTCAACGGCGGCGCTTCGGTGAAGGTAGCCCAGGAACTAGCCAGACACTCGACGCCAACACTAACGATTGGCCGCTACGCTCAAACGCGGTTGCACGACCTAGAAGGGGCTTTGGAAAGTCTGCCGAGCCTGGATGCTCCTGCCGATCAGGGATGTGAAGATACGTCGACCCTTTGCGCAACTGGAACCGAAGGCCGACTTACGCCAAAAAACGCGCAGCGCCTGGCGCAACAGTCAGGGCGCGAAACAGTGCAAAAGCATGCTGGACAGTCTGAGAGCCGTCGCGAGAGCGATCAGTAAAAGAATCTACCGAAGACCATAACACCTAAGATGTTATGCGAGGTCGTGCGACCTGATGCGACCCCTTGCCAAAAATACCCCCACGGGGAGTCGAACCCCGGTTTTCGGACTGAGAACCCGACGTCCTGGGCCACTAGACGATGGGGGCGTACGGTCAAATTGCACAATATCGGGAATGTCGCCGCGCCACAACCTCCAGGCAGGCCGAACCACGGAGAGCGGTCACAGGCAACTAAATCGGCCCGCTGCCGGGCCGGTCATTAGTTGTTACAAAAACCACCCCATGCTGTCAACTGCCGGGCCAGCCCTGGGGATAGCGCCAAAATGGGCTGACTCTGAAGACAGCCTGGCGCAAAAGCCCGCGGTACCGACAAAACCGATGCGACCTAATCGCTGGTTTTGTCACCGTCAAGCTGCCGCTCGAGACGAATCTTTTCGTTGAAGAGTTTCTTCCACGCTTCGAGGTCGATCTTCGCTTCTAAAGCCTGAAGTTCGGCGTGGATCTCATTGAGTCGCGCTTGAATTGCTGCGCTCTGCTGAGAAACGGACATCGAACGCATTGTACCCCGTCGCTGGCGAGGGGGATATGCCCTCGATGGACCAGGCGCGCGGATTGTTTTCATTCCGCGCGAATACCGGCAACTCGCCGCGCGTCTGGCTCACTGATTAACTGTCGCTGGCAGTCCCCACAGCGCCCAATGTGAAATGGGCTGGGCCAAGGACTCGTGCGGCGCTCGTGCCATTCGATTCGATTGGCGGCGATTCGCGAAACCACTGGCGCCAACGGAGCAGCGACTTGGCGTCATTCCGCGAGGGACGATTCTGACTGAGCATGGTTTCGATCAGGTAGCGCATCTCGCCTTCGAGCTTGCTGCGCAGCGGCCAGAGTTGCACCAACTTCTCGGCCGATTCGCCGTACTGCTTTTGCCGGTTGAGCACGATCGCCTGACCGGCCAGGCCGAACGCTTTGAATTGCACCTCGGCGTCGTTGTAGCCGGCAAATTCGTCGAATAGCTCCATCGCCCGGCGGTAGTCATATTCCTGCAAATAGAGCAAGGCCAGGCTCTGCTTGGCGCGGCGTGTATAGCTCTTGTCGTCGGGGAAATAATGCGGGACGCTTTCCCAGGCCGCCTCGGTGTTGCGAATGAACGCGTACAGCCATTGCGACTCGGCCGTGTCTTGCCGTGGAATCGTCTCCTCGTCATGGACCGAGGCGTTGATCAGCGGCCGCTCGCGCAGCGCCCAAGCCGCGCCGGCGCCGACCGCGAAGAACACGGGAATCAAAAACAGCCAGCGCAACACGCTCGCGCCCGCACCACGGGCATGGCAGTTGTTCTCATGGCCACGGCCAGCCGCTCGGTGGCCTGGCGACGGGCTTCCACCGTGCCGGGCAAGTCATCGTCGGCCCACCCCTCAAACTCCTCGCCCGGATCGTCGTGAAAAAGCTCGATCGAGGCGGCCCGCAACTCGTGGAGCAACTGCCGCGGCGTGGCATAGCGATCGCCAGGATCCTTGGCCAGCATGGTGTGAACGATGCGACACACGGACGACGGCAAATCAGGCCGTAAGTTTTCCAGCCGCTCGGCCGGCGCGTGCAGGTGCTGCACAGCAATGCTCAACGCGGTATCGCCGCGAAATGGCGGCTCGCCGGTGAGCATCTGATAGCTGGTAACTCCCAGGGAATAGATGTCGCTGCGTGAATCGAGCTGGCGACCCTCGACCTGTTCGGGGCTCATATAAAGTGGCGTGCCCATGGTGATCCCCACCTGGGTCAGGTTCGCGGTGTCATCGCGGCTGTAGAGCCGCGCCAGCCCGAAGTCGGCCACCTTTACTTCGCCGCTGGCCGCCAGCATGATGTTCTCGGGCTTGATGTCGCGATGGACGATACTTTGCTCGGCCGCTTTGTGCAGCGCGGCGGCAACCTGCCGCAGAATGCCCATCACGCGGGGGAGATCCGGCGGCCCGCGCCGCGCCAACAGCTCGGCGAGGTTCAACCCCTGCACGTATTCTTGCGCAATAAAGTGGACACCCTCGACGCAGCCCACCTCATAGATCTGCACAATGTTGGCGTGCACCAGCCGGGCGGCCGCGCGGGCCTCTTGATGAAACCGCTCGACGTAGGTGGCGTCGCTGGCCAAAGTGAGCCGCAGAACCTTAAATGCCACTTGTCGGCCGAGCGAGAGCTGGTCGGCCAGGTAGACTTCGGCCATCGCGCCGCGTCCCAGCCGCCGCAACAGGCGATAGCCACCCAACTGACGCCCCGACAAATCGACGTCGAGCTGAGGTTCCGTCACCGGGCGTATCGCGTCCGACATTAAAGCACTCTTCGCAATAAGGTTTGGGTCGCGATCCATTCGCCGGCCAGCGGCGAGCCCGGCGCTCGATCGGCCGATGACCATGCTCCAGGCAGGATAGAACGGCGATGTGCCGCCCGCGCGGCCTAGAATTGATTATGAAACGCACCGAGCCGGGATACAACCTCAGTCCACCATGGTTGGGCCAGCGTTCGCCGTCAAAACCGTCAGCGATTCAACTGGGCCGGCCACCGCAGATGCTTGTGCAAAAAATCAAAAGTTCCCACGCCGTGAATCGTGTGCGGACCGTCGAAGTATTCGATCGTGGTGCGGTCCAGTATGCCGAGATCGGCATAGAGCAAGCGGATTTTCGCGAATTCATAGGACACCCAGGTGTCGGGCCCCACGCCGTCGCGATGCCCGCGCTCAACCATGAACGGCCGCGGCGCGATCAGCGCGGCCATCTCGGCATAATTGTAGGTATTGCCCAGGTCGAACTCAAAGATCTCATACTCGCCGGTCGTGACATAGGTATACGTCGAACGAGTCGACGCGTTTTTCCAAACCCATTCGTTAAAATCGGCGGAGCAAATCGACAGGCAATAACGCTCGACCAGCGCCGGTACGCGCATCGCCGTCTTGCCGCCATAGGAGAGTCCGTAAAAACCGATCCGATTGGGATCCACCGGTTCCAGGGTAGCCAGCCAATCGACGATTTGCTGGTGTTGCGGCACGATGATCGAGTACAGCGTCTTGCCGAGCGGGTTGGCCTTGCGCTGCAACGTGCGAAACTTGTCGCCGAAGATGTAGGGATTCTGCGGCGCGAAGACGATAAAGCCCCGCTCGGCCAGCCGGCACGCGAACTGGTTGTAGGCCGGGTTGACCTTCCTGGGGTCGGCCACGTCGGTGGGCCGCCCCTCAAGACCATGCTGACAGACAACCACCGGGCGCTTTTCACCCGGTTTGATTCCCTTGGGCAACAGCAACATGCCATACGCGAACACGTCGGGGAAGACGTCGAGCACCACTTCGTGACCGGAGTACAACGTCTCGTCGTAAACCTGGCGTGTTCGCGCGGCCGGCGGCAATCGATCCTGCTCGAAGCGTCCGATGACCGAGTCGTAAAAATGCCTGCGATAGTCCTGCGTGCTTGCCTTCCACTTTTCCACGTTGCGCGAGGCACGGTCGGCTCGTTCCCACCATTGTGCTCGCGTGGTTTCACCCTCGCGCAGCAGGTATTGGGTATCGTCGTTGATCTGATCGAACAATCGACGCAGGCGAGCTTGTGGGTCGAAATCCTTGCGCAAGGTTTCCGGCGGGGCCGAAAGCGGAGCCAGCTTCGATCCGCTGGCCAGGGCGGCCAAGAATCTTTCGAGCGCTAGCGGACTGCCCGGCGGTCCGGCTCCCTCGGAGCTGGAGACTAACTGAAAGTCGTTCGTCATCGCCAAGCCGCTCACTAAGGCTCGAGCGCGATCTAATTCGCTTTGCAGCGTGGCGACGCCCGGCGTAACCAGTCGTCCCGGCGCGGCCGAGGCATTGCGGCCTTCGCGCGGCTGCGGCGGTCCGACGACGGCCGGCACGTCACACGCCTCGACAATCAAAGCCCGCGGTGCGACAAGACTAGCCAATTCGGCGTCTCCGAATTCGTCTAGCAGGGCGAATACGTTGCGATAGATCGGCTCCTGCCACAAATCCTGTCGCGAATCGACGTATCCGCTCACGAGTGCCGCGTCGATCCGAGTGTCGAGCGCCGCGGCGTACAACGCCAGCAAACCGCCTTCACCGTACCCAACCACGCCAATCGGCGCTTTGCTCGAATTCGTCTCGCGTGCGAACCAATCCACGGCAGCCAGGACTTTTTGCACTTCGTAACCGATGACGTGCCGGCCCATCTCAAACGCCGGGCGGTAGAGGAACTCGCGATGCGGTTGATTCGTTCCTCGGGCGCCAATGGCCGACAACGTGTCGGCCCGATCGACAAGCGCAGGCACGATCACGCGACAACCACTCTCGGCCAGGCGACGGACGAACTGAGCCTCGGGCGCTATGCCCGGCGCAAGACCGACGAGTTGTTCGGGCGTCTGATCGGCATCGGGCAGGGCGACGACGTCGGCCACGGCACGAGGGCGCTTGGGAACGATCAGCAGCCCTTCACCCCGTACGCCCCGCACCGCCGTCCAGCGGACGGCAAAAACATCGAAGGCCTCGCTGCGTGCTACCAAAGCGGGCTCGGAGGTCGTGGCGATTAGTTCAAGAGTCGGGTCGGACGGACGCGGATCGTAAGCGCCGATGATCTTGGCCAGGCGAGCGCGATTGGGGGCGGTGGACTCGTTGTACTTTTCGGTGGACGAGCAATCTCGCTTCCAATGCCGCGGCCGGCGACCCACCGACTCGGCGATCTGCCGCAGCAGAAACCGGTCGATGCCGGCCACCATCTGTTCGGCCAGATCGCCTTGCATGTCCAGCGACTGCGTGCCTGGCAAAGGGTCGGCCCAGGCAAAGGCGGTGCAAGCGCAAAGTGCAAGAGCGATCACGAGGAACGAAGTCCAACGGCGGTAAGTCATGGCGATTCTCGGCGGGCGTAGCGGGGCAGGTGGGAGCGACGCGGGCCCATGCAGTCTAACATCCGCCAGCGATGGCTTCCATTCTGGCGCCGTGCACCGTGGAGGTCCCAAAGCAACGTGCGACCGACGGCGGGCGAAAGGCACCGGCGGGCGAACGTTGAAGCGGCAACTGGCGGGCGACTATAATACGGCTCGTACCACCGCGCCTGGGCGACCGGACCCTACAGGCCGGCGTCTCGCGTTTAGCCAAATCTGTTTGCCGCCAGGAGCTCAGCCATCGACGCCTCATACAGCACGTCTCGCCGTGAACTTTTGCAAGCCGCGTTAGCCGGCGCCGCGTGGGCCGGCGTAGCCGGGGGAATCGCCTCCGCATGGGCCGACGAGAAAAAGCACAGCCTGAAAAAGGCCGTCAAATACGGCATGATCAAAGTGCCGGGCGCCTCGATCGCCGCCAAGTTTGCGCTCGTCAAATCGCTGGGCTTCGAGGGAGTCGAGTTCGACAGCCCAAGCAATATCGATCGTGACGAGGCTCTGCGAGCGCAGGATAAAACTGGAATCAAAATTCATGGCGTCATCGATTCGGTGCACTGGCAGATTCGTCTTTCCGACCCTGACGGCGCGGTGCGAGCCAAGGGCGTCGAGGCCTTGCGCACGGCCATCGGCGACGCCAAGTTCTATGGCGCTGACACGGTGTTGCTCGTGCCCGGCAAGGTCAGCAATCCGGAAACGGAAAACTACAATCAATGCTACTCCCGTTCGCAAGAAGAGATCCGCAAGGTGATCGCGCAAGCCAACGACGCCGGAGTGAAAATCGCTATCGAGGTGGTGTGGAACGACTTTATCACCAAGCCCGAGCAATTGGTGCAATATGTCGACGACTTCAACTCTCCGGCCGTGGGCGCGTATTTCGATTGCAGCAACATGCTCAAGTACGGCGTGCCGGCGGCCACGTGGATTCGCACGCTGGGCAAGCGGATGCTCAAGTTCGATTTCAAGGGCTACAGCCACAAGAACAAGTGGGTTCCCATCGGCGAGGGAGACGAAGACTGGCCCGAGGTGCTCCGGGCGCTGGACGACGTGGGGTATCACGGCTGGGCCACGAGCGAAGTGGCCGGCGGCGGCGAGGTCGAGCTGCGCGACATTGCCCAACGCATGAACCGCGTATTGGGGTTGTCCTAGCCCCGCTGATTCAAGCCGCGCCGAGCATTCCATGAATCGAGCGATCGTCACGATCTCGTGCGGCGACTTTTACCAGCGGATGGCCGAGATATCGCATCCCACGATCAAGGCCTATGCCGACAGGCTCGATGCGGATTTCATCGTGTGGACCGACTACGACGGCCATGCGATGCCGCACTACAAAAAGCTCGAGTTGGGCGACCTGTTGCGCAGGTACCAACGAGTGCTTTATGTCGACACCGATATCCTGGTGCGCGACGACGCGCCGGACATCTTCGCTCTGGTGCCGGAAGGCGAGCTGGGAGGCGCTGGAAGAAGGCCAATACTACCCCGATCGCAAGGAGTGGACGCTGCACCTCATGCAGTCGATCGGTTACGAGCCTCGGGATTGGAACGGGCGATACTACAACGCCGGCGTGCTTGTTTTGTCGCAAGCGCACCGTGATCTTTTCGTCCGGCCGGTGAACGAGGTCGACAACTTCCGCGAGCAGACGTATCTGAACGTGCTGTTCGCGATGAACGGCACGAAGATCTTTGAACTGCCGCACCGCTTTAACCGCGTGTATTGCATGGACAGTTTCCACGGCGAGCAGCGATTCGATTCATTTTTCATGCACTACGCCGGGATCAATCTACTGATGCCCGAGGACGAGCAGCTCGACTTGATGCGGAAGGACCTCTCGGTCTGGCAGGACAACAATCCGGCGTATGCATTTCGGAAGAGCGTCGCTCTCGTTGTCGAGGGTGGACTGGCCGAGCAGGTCGCCGCGGAACCCGCGCTGCGCGACGCGCGCGAGGTGCTGTACGCGGGCGACCGGCTCGTCATCGTTGCTTCTCGCTCGCAAGTCTACAGCCACTTGAAGGCCCCGGTTTTTCTTGAGCTCGACCAGATTCCCGAGCGCGGCAGTTTTCTGGTTCGATCGTCGGCCTCGACAACCGAATTAGAGTCGGCTGGCGTTTCGGCCCTCGTTGTCGACGTCGCTGCGCGCCGTTTGCTGGGGTGCGAGCTGCCCGAGGACGCGAAAACTCCCCGGCTGCGCGTCGACGAACAGGCTTTGGTCTCGCTGCTAAGCAAGTTGAAACCTGACACGCCGGAGCGATTCGTGCTGCTGCATCCCGGCCGCGTTCGCGAGAGCGACACGTTTCCGGCAGACGTGTGGCAATCCTATGCCGATGAACTTCGCAGAAACGGAATTCAAGTCGCCATTATTGGGGAGCGCAAACCCGACTTCGCGGTGGTCGATTTCGACTCGGCCGGTTGCCTGAATCTGGTCGGCAAGCTCACATTGCCCGAGACGATCGCCCTGATTTCCAGAGCACCCGTGCTGGTGACCAACGATTCGGCCGCCACGGCCATCGCCGGCGCGTTCGAGGGTTGGATCGGATTGATAGCTCCCGCGCGACCGCCGGAACACATTCTGCACGTCCGTCATGGATCTTCACTTTGGCGGGCAAAGGTTTTGGAGCGAGCGGCGCGATACCATGGGCTCGCCGATCCGCTCTCAAGAGCGATCGCCGCAGGCGAGGCCCAACTGCGCGAAGCGTTGCCCACGCCGGAGCAGGTGCTGGAGTTCGCGCGGCTGGCACTGGCCGAACGAGAGTGCTGACTCGAACGCTGTCACGCCTTCGGCCGCTCCCGCTCGGCCGGATCCTGGCCGTAGTAGCCGCGCAGCAAGTCGTACAGCCCCGGGTGCTCGGCTCGCAATTCCACCGGGCAATCGAAGAAGCACTCCGTGGCCACGGCGAAGAACTCGGCTTCGTTGCTGGCCCCATAAGTATCGAGGAGCGTCGCGCGGCCCTCCGCCGCATCGGCGGCCAACTGCTCGTACTCAGCGGTCATCACATCGTGCCAGCGCTGCCGCTGTCTGCGATCGGCCAGCGGAGGCGTACCGTTGGTGCTCCGATCAAGCATGTCGATTTGATGCGCAAACTCGTGCCATACCAGGTTCCGTCCCTCGCCAGGGCGGCGCGAGTCGCGACGCACTTCGTCCCACGAGAGGATCACTGGCCCGCGATACCACGACTCGCCAAGCCGGCCGGATTCGCCCGAGATCGACCAGCCTTCGTACCAGCGCTGTTCCGGGGCGGCATAGCCCGTGGGATAAATCAGCACCGAGAGCACGTTGCGAAACGGCTCGCCGGGCAGGCCCAGCGTCATCAAGCTGGCTTGGGCCGCGATCGTGACCTTCATTTCATCGGTCACTTCAAGTCCGGCGCAGCCCTCCCAATTCTTTTCGGCAATGAAAACTCGCAAGTCGTCGCGCAGGCGGGCTTGTTCGTCGGTCGAAAGAAAGCGGTAGTGGGGCACGTTTCTCTTGAGAAACTTCTCCCACTCGGAGGGGAACGGCGCAGCGAGGATCTTTTTCCGCCGTCGCTCTCGCAGCCACGACCAGATCATTACAAGGTCCAACCGGCGCGATACTCGCGCTTGATGAACGCATCGGCCTCGGGACAATTCGTAGCCTTGAGCGAATCGGCGTCCCAGGTCAATTTCTTGCCGCCGGCCCGATACGAAACGTTGCCCAGCAATACGGCCTCGGCCAGCACCACCGAGTAGTCAAAATTGCAGGTCGTCTGACCGCGAGTCTTGCAGGCCTCGGCCCATTCGGCCCAGTGGCCGATCGAGTTGGGAATGGATTGCGCCGGCGGTTTGGGATCGGTGCCGTCGAGCATGAACAGTTTGCGCGTGCCGTAGTCGGCCAACAGCCGGCCGCTCGCGCCGGCGCCCTCGAACAGCACGGCCGAGGCCTTGCCGTACTCCTCCGCGCCCTCGGGCTTCCAGTCGCCGTGATACCAGGTGAGATGCACCGGCGGCTGATCGCCCCGCGCCGGAAAGTGATAGTCGACCCGCATGTTGTCGGGCACTTCGTTGTCGCCCTGCGATGTCTTTTCGCCCTTGGCTTCCACCGACGTCGGGTAACGCAGGTCGAGCGCCCAAAACGGCAAATCCATGTAGTGGCAACCGAAGTCGCCCAGCGTGCCGCCGCCGAAATCCCACCAGTAGCGCCAGTTAAAGTGGAAGTGCGAGGGATGAAACGGCCGCATGGGGGCCGGGCCAATCCACAAATCGTAATCGACGGTGGAAGGCGGCGTGCCTTGTTTGACGCGAACGCCGGGGCGATTCGTATTGGCCATCCACACGTGCACGCGCGAGACGGGGCCTATCTGGCCCGCCTTGATGATCTCGACCACGCGGCGGTAGTTGTCGCCGGCATGGATCTGCGTCCCCATCTGCGTGACGGCCTTGCGGCTGGCCGCTTCGTTGCGCATTTGACGCACTTCGTAGACCGAGTGAGCAAGCGGCTTTTCGCAGTAGACGTCCAGCCCACGCTTGAGCGCCGCCATCACGGCCACTGCGTGCGTGTGATCAGGCGTCGAGACGACGACGCCGTCCAGGTTTTTCTCCTGATCCAACATCTGGCGGAAATCGACGTAGGTTTTGGCCTGCGGAAAACGGCCGGCCATCTTGCCCAAGTGCAGCGAATCGATGTCGCACAGGGCCACGATGTTTTCGCTGGCCAGGTTATTGATGTTGTCGGCGCCCTTGTTGGCCACGCCGACGCAAGCCAAATTGAGCTTTTCGTTGGGGCCGCGAGCCGCACAGACAAGCGGCGTCGGAGTCACGCTGCCGGCGGCCCAGGCAGCCGTACCGGCCAACACGGCCTGGCGAAAGAACTCTCGACGCTCCAAGTGCTGCGACATGGCCGGGGTCTCCGCCTGGGGGATGCAAAAAACACACGGGTGGGGCAACGATCAAACGCGGCCAGACTAGGCCGAAACACGCGCTGTCCTATCGGCCCAATTGTGAATCGCTCGCCAGCCGGCGTCAACCACCGAGAAACGGCCGCTGCGGGGGGCAGGGAATCCGAGGCGAATCTCCCCCCTGCGCCAGCATCGCTGGAATCACGTGTACCGGCGTTGACCCCGAAGTGCTGTCTCCCTACTATCCGCGGACCACCGCTCGGGCTTCAGCGAATCGGACCCCCGACATCGGTCGGTTCCTTCAGCATGGCGCCAATCTCGACCAGGGAGTCACACCGTGCTTCACTCATTGCTTCGTCGACCGTGGCTATTCACGACCACGTTCGCGATTCTGTCGTTGGGCCTATCGGTTGCCAAAGCCCAGTCCGTCGGCCCCACTGTCAGTAGTCCGGCCAACGAGCCCGAATCGCCTCAGGCGCACACGGAAGCCCCTCCCGAGGACTTACGGGCCAAACGGCAGGATGTGGCGCAACGCATCGTCGAAGCGCAGCGAACGCTGGATACGGTGAAGGCAGGAACCACGGGCGAAGCGCCCCCGCCGGAGCAGCTCTCGCACGAGGTCGAATTGCTCAAACAGCTGGACATGCTTTATGCCCAACAGCAATCGGCCGAAGAGCTTCGCAAAGAGACGGAGTCGACCAAGATTGCAGTGGAGGAAAAACTCTCACACCTGCGGCGTGACGGACCTCTCGAAACCCGCCCCTACTCGTTTCTCCTGCTGGACAGTCTGCGTGACAACTTGCTCACCCAAGAGAGTCGCGCCAGCACGATCGAGGCCGCGCTGACGGCCGCCGCCGAAGGCCTGGACCGAGCCAAGGCAACGTATGAGCAGCGCGAAGCCGAACGCCGACGCGCGAAGGAAGCCGCGGAAAAAAATGGCGATCCGACGAAAGCCGGAGAACTGGCGAATCATCTGAAGGGCGTTGAGCTCGAAGCCAAGGTGGCAAAGCAAACCGTCTCGCTGCGGCAGGCCGAGCTGAGCAACGCCAAATCGATGCAGCAAGTGCATGATATTCATCTGACCTTGCTGCAAGAAACGCTCGCGCTGATGGAGAAAGACGTGGTCTTCTCCGAAGACGACCTGCACAGCGTACTCGTTGATATTGAAAAACAAGAGACCGAGCTCAAGCAGGAACTTCAAGCGGCTGAATTGAGCCTGGAATACTTTGACCGTCAGTGGACGGGCACCCGGCAAAAGCTGGACACGGTTCCGCAGAGCACTCCGGCGCTGCGCGAAGAAGAGAGAGCCAGCAAGTTAGCGCGGGATTCGCAATTGCGGCGAACCACGCTGATGCAGAAGCAGCTCGAGCGGCTGGGACCATTGCGCCAAGCCTGGCGACGACGTTTCGAGCTCGCATCGAAGAAGATTGATCGATCCGACATGCTGAGCTGGCGACAGGAGAGCAAGAAATACTCGGAACAACTCGACCTGGAGCGGCGACTCGAGGAATTACAAATAGGAGAGGGCCGCAAGGAGCTTGCCGACCTGGAGAAACGCCTGCAACAGGCCAAGGACCAAGATCCCGAAGTGGCGCGTTGGATCGAGAAAGAGATCTCGCTTTATCAACAACTCATCAAGTCGCACGGCACGAATCTGGTTCGGCTGGAGACACATAGCAAGTTACACGCGAGACTTCTCGACGAGATCGACAAGAAAACGGCACATCATTCGCTTGCGGATTGGTGGTCCGCCACCTGGAGCGGCATAGGGACCGCGTGGAACTATGAACTGACAAGCTTTGACGACCAATCCGTGACAGTCGGCAAGGTGTGTACCGGGATTCTTCTGCTGTTCTGCGGAATCTTCCTCTCCCGTCGAATTACAAGACTCTTCTCGCGGCGTGTGTTGCCCCGCATCGGAATCCACGATGGGGCGGCCGTGGCCGTGGAGTCTTTGGCCTTTTATGCGCTCGTGGTGTCAACGGCGTTGATGGCCTTGCACATGATCAATGTGCCTTTGACCGTTTTTACTTTCATGGGCGGAGCGGTCGCCATCGGCGTGGGCTTCGGCAGTCAGAATATCCTCAATAATTTCATCAGTGGCGTGATTCTGCTCATCGAAAGACCGATCCGCGTTGGCGACATGATCGAAGTCGGAAACCTTTCCGGCACGGTCGAACGAATCGGCACTCGGAGCACGCGAATCCGAACGGGCACGAATTTGGAAATCATCATCCCGAACAGCTCCTTCCTTGAAGGAAATGTCGTCAATTGGACTCTCTCTGATTCCACCATTCGTTGCTCGGTCAGCGTCGGAATAGCGTATGGCTCGCCGACGCGAGACGCCGCACGATGGCTGAAGCGCGCCGCTGACGAACACGGCCTGGTGCTCAAAAAGCCAGAACCGTTTGTCTGGTTCGCCGATTTTGCCGATAGTTCGCTGAACTTCGAGCTGCACTTTTGGATTGGCATTCGGACGCTGGCTGATCGCCGCCGAATTGAAAGCGACCTGCGATTCATTATCGATCAGTATTTTCGCGAGGCGGGCATTGTCATTGCCTTTACGCAGCGAGAGGTCCACCTCGATACCAGCTCGCCGCTGGAAGTGCGAATGCTGCCTCACGTGGCCAATGATTCGGGCGAAGAAACCACGAGCAAGAGGGCCGCCTGAACCGTCGCGATGGGCAGCCATGAAGGGTTCTCTGCTGGTGCGCCGTTCATCTCGCGACCCCGTCGTAAGAGGTAGCCATTGGACACGCTGCTCGTGTTAGGTGCCGGACGACAGCAATTACCGCTGCTGCAGACTTTAAGGCGGCTCGGTTTGCGCGGTCGCAATCGACCCGTGCCCAAATGCCCCGGGCCGGGGGCTGACAGACCGGTTCTACAAACTGGACCTTTCGGATCTACCTGCATGCCGATTCGTCGCCGAGCGCGAGCGTGTCAAGGGTGTGCTTACCGCCGCTGCCGACTTTCCCGTTTCCACAGTGGCACATATCTGCGCATGCCTTGGTCTGCACGGACTCAGCGAGGCCGCCGCATCGTGCTCGACCAACAAGCGCCAAATGCGGGCCAGACTCCGTGCGGCTGGCGTACCGTGCCCGCGGTCGCTGCCGGCAAACACCTACTCCCAAACGGTGACGGCGCTCTCGCAGATTGGCGGCCCGACAATTCTCAAGCCGACCGTGTCCAGTGGCGGGCGAGGCGTCACCCGGTTGGCGGCAAGCGCCAGCCCGCATGAGATTCGCGTTGCTTTCGAATCGGCCATGCGGCACACACGAGCCGACGGCCTTCTGGTCGAGGAGTTCATCAACGGACCGGAGTTCTCGGTCGAAATGCTCACTTTCGCCGGTCGGACCGAGGTTGTGGCGGTCACGGACAAAATGACCTCGAACGATTCTTATTGCGTCGAGATCGGCCATAGTCAGCCGGCGTGTGTGAATGCGTCCGATCGGAATTCAATCGTTGGGACGGCACTTGCCAGCGTCGCGGCACTCGGCATTGATTGGGCGGCCAGCCATGCCGAAATTCGCTTAGGACGCACCGGCCCTAGCGTTATGGAGATTGGCGCCAGGCTCGGTGGCGGATGCATCACTTCACACCTGGTTCCACGATCGACAGGCATCGATATGTTGCGGGCCGCGATCGAAATTGCGATGGGACGCTCGCCCGACTTGCGCCGCGGCGTGCCGGGCGGTGCCGCAGTACGGTTTTTTGCCCCAAAGCCTGGGCATCTCCGACGAATTAATGGCCTTGAAACGGCTCGGCGGATGCCCGGCGTGTGCAACCTCGAGGTTTATCCGCCAAAGGATGGCATTGTGCCCGCGTTGCGTGATAGCACCGGCCGCGTGGGCCACGTCGTTTGCGAGGGAGCCGATGCTCGTGAGGCGATCCGCCGAGGGGACGCAGCCTTACGGCGCGTGCGATTCATGACCGAGGCCGGATTCGCAAGCGCGATTGACCGCTAGACTGAGTTGTTCGGCGAGGCCCGCAGCGTGTCACCACTCACCCGGCCGAATGCAGGCTGGCACAATCCGTTGAAAGGTCACTGATCGTGCTTAACCTTTTCGACTCGTTGGTCCATGTAACGCGTGACGGCAGTTGGCTGGGGGCGCGGCGCTACGATGCGAGTTTGGATCGACTCCTCGCGGAGATGAACCTTGTCCAACCATACCGTGCATGCCTGGTAGCGATCGCTGACCACGTCGACAACGACGTGGTGTCGGAGTGCACGAGACGCCATCCGGACCGATTCGTTCCGATCGGCTCGATCAATCCTGGCGAAATGGCCAATTCGCATCGCGTGGCGGCAGCCGTCGGGGAGCTCGCGCGACAAGGTTTCGCGGGTTTGAAGTTGCACCCACGGCTGAATCACTACGATCCTCTCGACCCCCTGTCTTTGGCGGCCATCGATGCCGCGGGCCAGCACGGCCTGGTACTTTTCTTGTGTACCTTGTTTCGGCAGCGAGGACGTCCCGTGGCTGGAACTGCCGATATTATCGATCAAATCGCCAATCGTTGCGGCGGCACGAAAATCGTGCTGCTGCATGCCGGCGGACCATCAATGCTCGATCTGTTCGAGTTGGTACGCATGCATGAGCACCTGGTGCTCGATCTGTCGTTTACGCTGCTGCGGTACGCCGGCAGTTCGCTTGATTTGGATATGAAGTTCGTATGTCGCGAGTTGGATCAACGCCTGATCGTAGGGTCCGACTTTCCCGAGTACACGCCCCGGCAGGCCGTCGACCGGATGATTGAATTGACCTCCGATCTGCCATCCGAAAAGCGCGACAACATACTCTGGCGCAACCTGACAAACCTGTTTGCTCATTGGCGCGGGATGTAATCCGGAAGAAGCGAGCGCAGATCTATCACAAGCGAGTTGACCGTTTCCGTGCCAACGCGATCAGGGCAGGGGAGGCCCCTCGAGATACATCGGCGGCGCTGCCTGCGACGGCGCAACGGGCGGCGGCGAGAATTGAATGGGGCGCGCCCCAGCGTCGACGACCGGGGGCCGGACAGCCGGGGGCGTCACATGCGGCGGTGAAGTGCCGGCCGTTGAGGCCGTGTACGGCAGACGCTCCAAGTGGCTCGGCGGTCGGGCATCGACGTCAGCCAGGTGCGCCATCAGAATTCGATAGACCTCTAAAACGCTCAAGGGATGCCGGTGGATCTCGGAATGTTCCGCATTGACGACGACCTCGGACTCGGCGCCCTCGAAGTGAGCGCTCTTCGTCGATACCACCCCGTCACCGTCGCTGGGGCCCGTCACGCGTCCCAACAATCCCGGATCGGGCAAATGCCCCACGATGTTGTGGTAGTGAACCCACGGCGGTCGCTTGGCGGCCAACATCACCGGCAAGATCGGCGAGTCGGGGGCCAGGGAATCGATGCTCGTGTTCACGTCGATCAAGTTGGCTGGCTCGCGAAACAGATCGGGATTGTCTTTGTGCAGTTGCTGGCGATGGCTGATGATCATCTGCGGCAGCTTGATCACCTTATTGCTTAGCCAGCGGGTCGTCGAGTTGGCCATCGTGCTGCCTCGAAACGGCGTGCCGATCGTAATCACGCGTCCGATCGAGGGATTGGGACGAAAATAGAACGTGTCGGCCAGGTCATGTCGGGCATCGTCCGAGGCTTTGACGAACTGAAACGGCTTGTCGCTAACCACGTTCCAAAAGTCATTGCCGCTGTCGATCGTCTGCAAATGCGACACCAGGCCGCCCATGCTGTGGCCGACCAGCACCATCTTGTCGAGCGCCGGCTGTCGCCGTTGAGGATCGATGATCTTGCGGGCTTCGGCCAGATCTCGCCGCAAATCGAGCGCGCTGTGCCAGAACGGCTGTCCTGTCGGGTACAGATAGAACCAGAATTGGTAGCGGTCGCGAATCTGCTGGGCGGTGCGCAGGTCGTTGAACATTTCCATCCACGTGATCGGGCTCGACCACAGCCCGTGAATCATCAGCACGGGGATTTTGCCCGGCTGATACGGCTCGAGCATGTATAGGCCTTGCAGCTTTTCGGTCTTCGCCGGATTCAACAAGCCGATGGTCGACGAGTCGAGATCGCGAAGCTGCTTTTGATTGAGGGCATAGGCCAAGGGCGTGGTTAAATCGCTTTCGAGCGGAACGTCGCGACCGTCGACATTGATTGTCGAGGCGTTGAGCGGGTCGTATAGCTCGATGTGTACGACGTGGTTTTCGCCGGGCGCGCGCTTGGGCATGACGCGCATGAATGCCGTAACCGGAAAGCTCAACCCGGGAGGATAGAATTTCTCTTCCGAGTTTTCGCCGCCGTGATGCTTGCGAACCGCGATCAGCGGCACGCCCAGGCCATAGTTGTGATAATGGTTTTGCAGCCCCTTGATTTCATAATCCGATACGAAACGGAATTCTTGAAAGTCCTCGGCTCGCCAGTTCCGCGACTCGAGCACGATCGTGGCCTCGACGTTCTGGTTGACCGTGCAGATTGAATGCGTCGAGCCCGGCACAAGACCGCCCTGCTTCTTGATGATCCGAAGCGTGCTTTCCAGAGCGCTGTTGTACAGCTCGCAAGCGCCGCGAAATTCGGGATCGTACGGGTTGCGATACTTGCCAAAGCGGGCATCGAACAGGTATTGGTAGGCGTTGACGACGGCAAGGCCGTGCAGTTCCATGGCCTTGCGGCGGCTAATCGGCTCGGCCCGTTTGCCAGCCAGGTAGGCCAATTCGGAAATCGAATACAATTTGTCGGTCGAGGGCTCCTGAAGCTGAATCTCGTGGAGCTTGCCGAGCAAGTCGGTCCCGCCGTTCTTGGCCTGGCCTTCAAGGTTGTAGCGTCGCAATAGAAGCAGGGTGCGATCGGTCGGTTGTGGGCCGGAGGGGGAGAGTAGTTTGAGCGGCCCGGCCAGAGGGTTGGCGGGCGCCTCGCGTACCCGAACCCAGGCCGTCTGCGCGCAGCCCCAACCCGACGCCAAAGCAACCAGCAGCGCGATCGCCGCAACTCGCCTGGCGCATGTGGGTCGAGCGAAGCCGATAGCTCCAGCTTCTGGCCGCATGCGCTGCCTCGGATTCCGTCAGAAACTTTGATCTGCCAAACACTTGGGTGATGTCCGCTGCGCCGCGCAGTGGGGGCCCAAGCAAGGGGACGAACAATAGGTTCTTCGGTCCCCGGCCACAATGCCGTTTCGGCCCCAGGCGGGGAGGTTTCGCCCGGTTGCAAAGTCGTCAACCGAACCTGCTTGCGTGTTTTGCGTCTATCGAGAGAATTGACGCGCACCGTGTCAGGGGGTTGGCACGCCGCGCCAGCCATGCCAACGCTCTAGTGCCAGCGTGCGAAAGATAGCAATTTCGATGATGATTCAGGCCAATACCATGCCCGCCAGGGACCACGAAGTCGAACTGGGAGACGACCGGTTACTGCTGCGCGCATTTCGGTCCGACGACGCGGAGGCGGTTCACGCGGCCGTGCGTGAGTCGATGAACGAGTTGTCGAAATGGCTCTCCTGGTGCCACCCGGACTATGCAATCGCCGACACAAGGCAGTTTCTGGACGGTCGCGGCGAGGCTTTTCGGACAGACGGCGAATACAGCTTCGCTATCATCGAGCGTGCCAGCGGGCGCTTCGTCGGCGCCATCGGCATCAATCAAATCGATAAGGCGGCGCAAAGGGCCAACCTGGGCTACTGGCTGCGCACCAGCGCCAGCGGGCGAGGTTACGCCACCGAAGCAACGAAGTTGCTCGCGCGCTGGGCTTTCGAATCTCAGAATCTGGAGCGAATCGAAATCGTCGCCGCCGTGGGAAATCTGGCGAGCCAGCGCGTCGCCGAGCGCGTGGGCGCGACGCGAGAAGCGATTGCCCGCAACCGCCTGCGGGTACACGGCGTGCAACACGACGCTGTCGTATTCTCCCTGATTCCCGCAGATATTCACGCCCGGTAGCGGGGAGCGCCGCCGAGCAATGACTTACGCGAGACGGCACGGGGCGGTAAAGTGACGAACTGCGGCTGCCCGGCTGGGCTGCCGGAGATCATCCTTTGCGCCCGAACGCGATGACCGGCCGATGGCATTCCTGCTCACCAATGACGATGGCGTTGACGCGCCGGGAATCTTGGCCTTGCAGCGGGCGATCGAACCGTTTGGGCCGTCCGTGATCGTTGCGCCTGATCGGCACTTGTCCGGTTGTAGCCACCAGGCCACGACTTCGCGCCCGCTGGAGCTGACCCACTTGTCACCCGACCGCTATGCGCTCGACGGTTCGCCGGTCGACTGCGCTCGCGTGGGCCTGACCCGGGTGGCGCCCGGCGCACACTGGGTGTTATCCGGTGTCAACGAGGGCGGAAACCTCGGTGCCGACGTCTATCTGTCGGGCACGGTGGCCGCCGCTCGCGAGGCGTGCCTGCTGGGCACCGCGGCCATCGCGATCAGCCAGTACGTTCGCCGCCGACCGATCGACTGGCAACAAACCAGCAAGTGGGCGCGGCACGTTCTCGAACTGCTACTGGATCGGCCGCCCGAGCCAGGCAGTTTTTGGAACGTCAATTTGCCGCAGCCCGACGAGGTCGCCAGTGGCGTTCCGCAGTGCGTCTTTTGCCCGTTCGATCCGCACCCGTTGCCAGTGGGCTACGAGCTGCTGGATGGCAAGCTACATTACCGCGGCAGTTACCACAGTCGACAACGGGCCGCGGGGCACGACATCGAGGTCTGCTTTTCCGGGCGCATCGCCATCACGCGGATCGTGCTACGTTCGGTTATCGACGCGCCACTGCAACCATAGGCCTGCTCGCTCCCGCGTCGGCTGCTATCTCGGTCGGACGGACCACATCGTATTGCGAAGTCTCGGCTTTGGAATCGGTTTGGAGGCGGGTGATTCGTCGAAACGCGGCAGTTCACCGCGAACGATGCGCACGGCATCGGGGGCCTCGATCCCGAAAGTCACGCGCTGTCCCAGAATTCGCTTGACCACGACGACGATGCCATCACCGATGACCACCTTCTCTCCGATCTTCCGACTGAGCACGAGCATAGGTCGCGTCCTTCCCTGAGTGAGTTCACTTTGGCAAGTGTCCCGCCTCCACTCCATCGAGTGGATTCATGCGGTTTTGTCGATCACTAAACGCAATGTCAGTGCCAAAGCCCCAAAGTGCCGTCGGAAACGCACCCGTAACGCCCGAAAGTCGTTATGTGAACATTAGTTACACAAATGGCAAAAATTCTTGATGGCCGAGCTATCAGCTTCACGCGCGTCCGAAGTTGAGAGTGTCGTCCAAATTCGAGACGACAGTCCGGTCGATGTCGTGAGCAGAAGGTCTGCATTGCCTAAGCCTAGAACTGATGGAAGCTTGCGGCGAAGTCGCTTGGTTCTCCAGCGACCCGGCCGCCGGACTGTCCAGGACCGGCCGGCTGCTGCCGGAGAAGATCTCTGGGGATTTGCGCGAATCCGCACTCGATTTCCTGAGCGCTATACTCGAAGTATGGACAGTCGAGGACGCGTGCAAGTACACGAAGCTTGCGTAGTACCCTATCGGTTAACGAGTTCAGGCATTCAATTCTGCCTCGTCAGCCCTTTGGTGGACAACCGCTGGGAGTTTCCCAAGATTCCACGGCCCGCGGAAGCCGGGGCAGTGGCGGCTGACATGGGACGATTGGCCGAATCGTTGGGAATCGGTGGATCAGTGCGCACGGGTGAACCTCTGGGTCATTTCCAGGCCGCGCGCGGCAGCGAGTCGCGCAGCATGACCGGATATCTGATGCAAGTGAGCGCGGTGGCGAACGAATGGCCGCTCATGCATCAATACCGTCGTTTGTGGTGTCTGGCCGAGGAAGCTCGGGTGCGGATTCGCCGCAAGCCGTTAAGGCGGTTTATCGATTTGGCGCTGCACTCCGACGAAGTCCTCGCCGCGGCGGTGGCGGTTCGTACGAGCTAGCCGATCGCGATCCGTTCGCCACGTCGCGTCGCCCGCCTGGGAACCCGCGCCAAATGCTCTACAATCGGCCTACGTGACCAGGCACGGCTACGCACCCTGCACGGTTCGACGAGTCAATGCCCTGTGGACCCTTTCGCGGCGTGGGTCCGATCATTCACGGCGAGGCCAACTATCATGCGTCTAGCTGCAATACTTCTGCTGATGGCCAGCGGCGTGTCGGTCGGTCGGTCGGAGGAAATTCCCCCCGAACTCGAGCCGAAACTTCGCGACGCCAATGCGGCGATCTCCGCGAATCCGCGCGACGCGAAGGCCTATGGCACTCGAGCCGCGATCTATGCCGCCACGGGAGACCACCGACGGGCGATTGCCGACTATGACCGGCTACTGGAGTTGGAACCGAGTTCCGCCGAGGTGTTTGACCAGCGCGGCAGCCAACATTTTATGTTGGGGCACATTACTCAATCGATCGCCGACTTCGATCGTTCGATTCAATTACGACCCCAGCAGGAACCGCGGCACTGGAAGCGTGGCATTTCTTACTACTACGCCGGCCGCTATGACCAGGGCAGAAGGCAATTCGAAGGCTACCAGACCGTCGACGACAACGACGTTGAGAACGCGGTATGGCGATACTTGTGCATGGCTCGCGGACAGGGTGTGGCGATCGCGCGCGACAGCCTGTTACCGATCAAACGCGACGGCCGCGTGCCGATGATGGAGGTCTATTCACTTTTCGGCGGCCGGGCTACGTCGGAGGACGTTCTGAGCGCGGCCCGCGCCGGCAAACCAACCCCCGCCGAGCTCAACGAGCGATTGTTCTATGCACATTTGTATTTGGGGCTGTACTACGAGGCGGCGGGCGACGCCGCGCGGGCCCGCGAACACCTTGAAACGGCGGCCAAAAGTCATAAGATCGGCCATTACATGTGGAACGTGGCCGACGTTCACGTCAAACGGCTCAAGGAACAGGGCGGCAAACAATAGCCGCGTCAGATCGCAATTCGCGTGTATTTGGACGTCTCTTGCTCTCCGAGGTCAACAACATGGCGGCAGCAAAGGATCAGTATGGAATCGACGTGGCCGCGTGCCGTGGTCGCCAGCAGCGTTTGCTCGCCGCGATGCAGCGATTGAAGGTCGATCTGGCAATCATCACCCAAAACCAGCACGTGCAGTACCTGGTTGGACCGCGCTACGAATGGACTTTTTCGCCCGCGGTTGCGCTGGCGGCCGATGGGCATGCCACGTTGGTGGCTCCGGCCGTTCCGGCCGAGCCCGTGGCGGCGGATGAAGTGTTGACGTATGAGGCGAAATCCTTTTCCACGCTACGCAACGATCAGCGACAAAAGTCCTCGCAGGTATTGCTCGACTCGCTGGGCAAGCGCAAGGCCGCGGCCCGATTGGGCGTCGAGTTTTCCTCGTTTCCGCCGCATTTGGCCGCCAACATCTCGGCCGAGTTGATCGATCTGGAACCGGAACTTTACGAACTACGGCGCCGCAAGGATCCCGACGAAATCGCTCGGCTGCGCAAGGCCATCGCCGGCACGGAGGCCATGCACCGCCGCGCCCGCGAGATCATCGAGCCGGGGATCAACGAGTTGGATGTCTTCAACCAGTTGCAGGCCGCGGCCGTGCGAGAATACGGCGAGATGCTGACCGGCACGGGCAATGATTACGCCTCGGGCGCCCACGGCGGGCATCCGCGCGATCGGAAGATTGAAGCCGGAGAGCTCTATATTCTCGATCTCGGTCCGGCATTTCGCGGCTACTTCGCCGACAACACGCGAGTGACGGCAGTCGGCCATCGGCCGACCGACGCCCAGTACAAAGCCTGGCAGCATATTCTGCCGGTGTTCGAGATGATCGAGCAGAAGGTCAAACCCGGGCAAAGTTGTCGCGCGTTGTTCGAAGAAGCGTTCGATTGGCTCAACCAAGCCGCGCCCTGGAAATTCGCCCACCACCTGGGTCACGGCATCGGCCTGTTTCCGCACGAGGCCCCGCATCTGAATCCGAACTGGAACGATACGTTTCAGGCCGGCGAGGTATTCGCCGTCGAGCCCGGTTTGTACGGTGACGGACTGCGGGCCGGCATTCGGCTGGAGAACAACTATCTGGTCACCGAAACGGGCGTAGAATTGCTGACCCCGTTTCCGATGGAACTGACACCGGGCTGATTCAGGCTCGCCGGCGGACCATCGTGCGAGCCAGCAAGTCAAGCTGGCCCTTAAGATCGGCCACGAGCACCTGCGGATTGGCATCGTCGGCCATGTGCGCGTAGAACGCCTGCGCGGCCGTTCCGTGGCTGACGGACAAGAGCGTGGTGGTCCGTTCTAAGCGATGCAATTGCGAATCGACCTGTTCCAGCTTGCGAACCGCATCGCGGCCATTTTGCCAGACGCGCCTCCAAACGCAGCGCCAGTCCCGCGAGCAGGCCGATTTGCCCGGCCACGATCGTGGCGATTCCCGGGCTCCATAGCTCGCCGCGAACCAACCAGACTGAAGACCCCAATAGTGCCGCGCCGCTAACGGTCGCCAGCAGGCTTAAGCCGATCATCATTCGAGCGGCCAAGGGCGAGCGCTCAGGCGCCCGCGACGGCCGGGCGTGGCGCTTCGGGGGCGCCGAATGCCGCTGATGGATGTGCCAGGCGGGTTCTCGACTCGGCGCGGCCGCCTGGGGAGGCTGAGCCTCATGATGTTTCCAGCGGCCCACGCGAGCCTGCACACGGCGGTAGCGCTCGTCGAGTTCCCAGTCCTCGAATGTGGACTCTGTCTCGATCGGCGGCGCTTGGCCCAGATCGATGCCATGCGCGGCGGACCGCGCGACACCGGAGGCTTCAGCACGTGGCGAATCCTCGTCGGCAAACAGCAAGCTGCCACACCGCGCGCAGTTGGCTCCCAACTGTTCCGGCGAACGAACGCCCTTCACGTCTTGACGACAGTGTTTGCACCACATCCGCGGGAGCTCTGAGTACCGTGTGCTAGCAACCTTCGCCCCGTCGCGAGGCGCGCGTATTGTTCCATCGGCTCGCCGAAATGCGAAACTATAACGATTCCGCGAAGCTTGCCGGTCCGGCGGACTGTGCCGCCGGCCTGCCAATATTGGCTAGTGCTGTTCGGCAGCCGGCGCCGGCTCATACCAGTCGCCACGCAGCCAATCGGCAATCAGTCCCAGCGAGCGGGCATCGAGCATGTTGCCGGATGCGTCGCCGGGATGCTCGGCGAATGACGGCATCCGATCGTTGTCATCGCGATAGAATCGCTCACCCTTGGGATTGCCGATCATTCCCATGAGCCATTCGCGGGACCCATAACCGGTCAGGTCGGGGCGCTGCCCAATTCTCCCTGATCGTGAAACTTGTGACACGACGCGCAGCGCTCGGAGTCGGCGATCAGTTTGCGGCCCAATTCAATGCGATCAGCATCCTTGCGATCGGCCTCGGCCTGGCTTTTGAGTCCCGCTTCTGCCGACAGCGCCAACACCACGTTTTGCGTTTCCTCGGCCGGCCAATCAGCCATCGTGTCGTGGACAAAGCCCACCATGGTTCCTTCCTTGTGGCTCGTATTGCCGAAATACTCCGGGCCGGCGATTTGTTCGGGATTGAGAAAGCCGGCCAGCCACGCGCGGCTGGCGAAACCGTACAAATTGGGCGCCGATGAGGCGTCGGCATCGGTCACCGCGGCTCCCTCGGCTCGCGCCGGGATGTGCGTGTGGCAACTGCCGCAGTGTTGGGCGAACAGCTTGGGCCCTCGCGTCTTAGCATCGTTGCGCAGCAGCGTGATCGCGCCCGAGGGAGGAATTTTGGCGGGACCTGCAGCCAGCACCGTGATCCGCTGAGCTTCTTGGTTGGCATCGGCAACCGCCTGCAAGTATTCCTTCGACTTGCGATAGCTTTCATACGCCCGCAAGTTGTCTCGGTATTCCTGAATCTTGAGCGGATCGTTCTCGAAATGCGCGGCGATCTTGGCTTCGTCCGAGCCCAGCTCATCAATCGTGGGCACAAGATCGGCGAAGCGCCCCGGTTCGGTCCAGCGGGCCCGATAGTCCTCGGTAACCGCGGCCACGGTCAAATACGCGACGCCGGTCAGTAGGATCGCGACGAACGCCAGGTTGAAGCGATGGCCCAGCTTCCAGCGACCCACGAGCGGCATCAAGAACAAGGCCAGCAGGACGACCATTGGAATGACCACGGCGCCGAGCAATTCGCCGTGTTCGCCCCAGCCGTCGAACAGCTTTAGGAATTGAAACAAGAACAAGAAGTACCATTCGGGGCGCGCGGCCGAATACTGGTTGGAAGGATCGGCCGGCGCGCCGAACTCGGCCCCCAGGTGCGCCGTTTCGATTGGTCCTTCATGCGAAAACATCTTGAGCGGTTGCGCAACCAGCAACAGCACCACGGCCAGCACGGCCAGGCAGGCAACGGCGTCCTTGAGGACCTGGTCCGGCCAGAACATCGCGTCGGGCCCCTTGGCCGGCTGCCTGTAGCACAAGCCGTGGCGGCGAAACAGCGCCACGTGCAGCACCAGGAATGCGACCAGCAAGGCCGGCAGCAGTCCGGCGTGCAGCGCGAAGAACCGAGTTAACGTCATATGCCCGTAATCGGCGCCGCCCACGACCAGTTGTTGCAACTGGGGCCCGACCAGCGGCACCACGCTGAGCAGGTTCGTGGCAACGCGCGTGGCCCAGTAGCCCTTTTGATCCCAGGGCAGCAGATAGCCGGTCAGCGACAGTGCGAGCACGATCTGCATCAGGATCAGACCGAGCCAGAAGTTCACCTCGCGCGGCGCCCGGTAGGCGCCGTCGATCACGACCTGCATGAAATGCAGCAACAGCAGCACGACCATGGCCTGGGCCATGAAGTGGTGAATTCCGCGCAGCAGCCAGCCGCCCTGCATTTCGTTCTGGATGTGATACACGCTCTCCCAGGCCGTCTGCGCCTGGGGCTATAGCACGTCCAGAGGAAAAAACCCGTGACCAGTTGCACGAAGAATGCGAAACTGAGCGTGCTGCCCCACACATAGCGCCAGCGAGCGCCGCCGGGGACGCGCTCGAACAGCGCTTCGTGCAAAAAGCCGCGGATCCCGGTGCGATTGTCCAACCAATCGACGAGCGACTTCATGTCTTGACCACTTTTTCCGCCTTGCCGGTGTAGAAGTTCTCGAACTTGACGAGAATCTCTTGCTTTTCGAGACGGCACTCGAGCGTGTCCATCGCCCGAGGACTGGGACTGGGCGGAATGATCGCGCCGTCGACCTGGAAGGAACTATTGTGGCAAGGACATCGGAACGTGTTGGTCGCACCGTCATAGGCCACGAAACAGCCGGCGTGCGGGCAAGTGGCCGTCCAGCACTCGGGCGTTTCCTCGCCCTGCTTGCGCCGCAAATACACGGCGCCGACCGGCTCCAGCGAATCGTTCCAGGCGTCCACGCGACGGGCGATTACGGGAAACTCTCGTGGAATTCCGTCGTCGGGCACGGCGTCGAGCGTGGCCACGCGAATGAACTGGCCGGCCGCCGCGCGCTTGCGGAGGGGATCGAGGAAGACCACCAGCCCGCTGAAGATCGGCACTAGTGCCGCGATGGCGCCGGCGGCGATCGCGCCGGCGCGCGTGAGAAAACCGCGGCGCTCGGCGGTGGCCGGCGGAACGGGTTCCCGCGGCTGCGGAGTGGACAAGGGTTTGGCCATGGGCCGAGACTCCGGGCTGGTATGCTTCCGTGTGGTGTTCCGCTCCGCGCTTGGTGCGCCTGGTACGCGCTGGCGGAGTTTTCGCAGGCAGGCAATCGGGGGTGGGACGGACAGCGCGATTATCGCATGGCATTTCGCACGGCGTCAAGCACTTTCGTTTGCACCTCCGGCCAGGAGCCGTTGATCGACGCTCCGGCCGCCGCCTTGTGGCCTCCGCCGCCAAAAGATTTGGCAAGCGTGCTGCAATCGACGCTGGGCGTGCGGCTGCGAAAGCTGAGCTTGAATCCGCCCACGGCCTGTTCGACGAAGATCACGGCAACCTGCGTTCCCGCGATGGCCAGCGTCATGTTAATCACGTCCTCGGTGTCCGAAGGCAAGGCGCCGGTGGCCTGGAAATCCTCGTGGAGCGCCGCGGTATAAGCCAGCCGTCCGTCGAGTTCGGTGACGGTGCGCGCCAGAATCCTGCCGCGCAGTTGTAGCCGCGCCAGCGTGTCTTGTTCGTACAGAGCGTTATAGATGTCGCCCGGCGAAGCGCCGGCCTCGACCAGTTCGGCGGCGCTGCGCAGCGTAACTCCGGTCGTGGAACCGAAACGAAACCAGCCGGTGTCCGTGGCAATGGCCGCGAACAACGGCCTGGCAATTTGCGGCGTGATCGCCACGCCCAAATGATGCGCCGCCTCCAGCACCAGGCGGCCCGTGGCTTCGGCCTTCGTGTCCTTGAACAGCTCGGCACCCATGTCGTCTTCGCCGATGTGGTGATCGAGGATCAGCTTGTGGGCACGCGTCGAGCGGACGATGTCGGCCATCGTGCCCAATTGGGCCCAGGCGCTGGTGTCCAACACCATCAGGACTTCGCAGGCCTCGAGCTCGTTTGGTTTGACGTCGACGCCCAAGGCGTTGAGCCGCTGCTCGGGATCGATGAATTTCAGGTTCGGCGGCGTTTCCTGGGCATTGACGATCACCACGCTCTTACGGAGCGCTTCCAGCACTCCGGCCATCCCCAATTCGCTGCCCAGGGCGTCGCAGTCGGGCCGCACGTGGCTGGTCAACAGAAACCGATCGTGCGAACGGACCAACTCCACGAATCGAGGCCAATGAATCGGCATAATTTTCACGCTGTCTCGCGGTGATTTCGGACGGGCAGTAGTAACGCTGTCGTGTTCGAGTCGCGTCAGGGGGGCTGACCGCCCTCGGGCGCTTCGCGCGCAGCTTATCGGCCAGCTCATAGTCTTGGAAAGCCCTCCGCGCGGCCAACACGTCGTCGTGCAGTTGTTGTTTCAGTTCTTCCACGCCCGAAAAACGCCGCACGGGACGCAAGGGAGCCAGGAAATCGACCTCCAGCGGCTGGCCGTACAGCGGCGAGCCATCCCACCCCGCCAGATGAACTTCGACCTTCATGGCATGTTCGCCGAACGTCGGATTCGGCCCAATGTTGATGGCGGCCGGCCAGCGCGAGGGGTTCGGATGATTCACAAAACCCCGCCCTGCATACACTCCGGGCCCGGGCAACAGGGTGTCGACGGCATCCAGATTGGCGGTGCCGAAACCCAGCTTGGCGCCGCGGCCGGCTCCATGCACGACCATGCCGCGGATGCGATAGGGCTCGGTCAACAGTTCGCGGGCCAGCTCGACGCGCCCCTCGCTGAGCAACCGGCGGATGCGCGAGCTGGAGACATATTCGCCCCCGACCACCAGCGGCTCGACGACCTCCAGACGAATCCCCGCGGCGCTGGTCAGCCGGCGCAACACGTCGATCGTGCCGCTGCGGCCGCGTCCGAAATAGAAATTCGGCCCCTCGACCATGGCCCGCGCGTCGAGTTGATCGCGAACCACGCGCTGGAAAAAATCGTCGGGCGCGAGCCGCAACAGCTCCTCGTCGGTGGGATAGGCGATCACCGCGTCGACGCCCAGCGCAGCGAGCAACTCGGCCTTGCGATCGGTCCAGGTCAACGGCGGAGGCGCCTCGGCCGGGCGCAGCAAGCGCACCGGGTGCGGGTCGAACGTGAAGACCAGCGCCGGGCCGCCCAGCGCAGGGCCTGCTCGATGACGCGCTGGACGATGCGGGCGTGCCCGCGATGAACGCCGTCGAAATTGCCGATCGCTACGGCGCCCGAGCGCAAGGCGGGGGGCAAATCGGTGGATTGTCGCAGCAGCTTCACAAGCGGGCGAACCAGCGAAAGAGATGGATGGCGGCGCCAATGCGAATTATGGGGCGATTCGCCCCGCGCGGTCAACCGCGGACCATGCGCTTCGCCCGGCGGATCCTCGCCCAGCGGGGCCCCCGTATGGTATCCTTTTCTAGAGATTTTGGCTGAACCGCGGCCGGCGCTGAAAATTGCATGGAAGAAAAGCAATTCTACCTCTCCCCCGAACTCGCCTATCGGTTGGCGGCAATCGACATCGGCACCAACAGCATCCGGCTGATCGTGGCCGAGCCGTTGCGGGGCGGGAACTATCGAATTCTTGATGAAGAGAAGGAATCGACCCGCCTGGGCGAGAAGCTCAGCAAGACCGGCCACCTGGATCCGCAGGCGATCGAGAAGTCGCTGGGCGCGCTGCGGCGTATGAAACAGATCGCCGAAGGTTTCCAGGTCACGGAGCTCAAGACCATCGCCACCTGCGCCGTGCGCGAGGCGACCAACGGCGAGGAATTTTGCCGCCGGGCGCTCGAGGAGCTGGGCATCAAGATCGACATCATCGGCGCCGAGCAAGAGGCCCTGCTGGCCTTTGCCAGCGTGCAACGGGCCTTCGATCTCACGAACCAGCACGTGGCCGTGGTCGACATCGGCGGCGGCAGCACCGAGATCGTGCTGGCTTTCGGCAAATTCGTCGAGGCCGTCTACACGACCCAGTTGGGCGCGGTCCGCATGAGCGAGGTCTATGCCGACACGTCGTCGCCCGAGGGCTTTGCCGAATTGATCTCGGGCATCGACCGCCATTTGCGAAAGCACACGAAGAACCCCGTGTTCGTTCCGCACATATTGTTCGGATCCGGAGGCACGTTCACGAGCCTGGCCGCCATGTCGATGGCCGCCAAGGGCCAGGACGGGATGCCGGTCCGCGGCTACCAGGTGAGCCGGGCCGAAGTGCGGCACTTGTTGGATCGATTGCGCAAGATGCCGGTCAAGGATCGGGCCAGCGTGCAGGGTTTGAGCCCCGATCGGGCCGACATCATCGTGGCCGGCCTGGCGATCGTGGACCGCGTGATGGACC
Source organism: uncultured Planctomycetaceae bacterium (assembly GCA_963791755.1). GTDB lineage: Bacteria > Planctomycetota > Planctomycetia > Pirellulales > PALSA-1355 > PALSA-1355. The sequence continues at coordinate 785,965 of CAWBTK010000007.1, read as the reverse complement.
GCTTCGAGGTCAATGCCGTGCAGGTGCACAACCGGGGCGTGCGCGACGGAATGCTGCTGACGATGATCGATCAATCGCTGGGCACTTCGGCCGAACAACCCCGCGATCGCGACGCGGCGCTGGAGCGTCTGGCCGCCAGTTGCGGTTGCGAGATGGCCCACAGCCGCCACGTCGCCAAATTGGCCGGCTCGATCTTCACGCAGTTGGCCGCCGCCCATGACCTCAATCCGTTGGATGCGGCGCTGCTGGAAGCGGCCGCCAAGCTGCAAGACGTGGGCTATCTGATCAATTACGACCAGCACCACAAGCACAGTTATCACCTGATTCTGCACAGCCGGCTGGAAGGATTTCAGCCGAACGAATTGGAATTGATCGCCAACGTGGCCCGTTATCATCGCGGGGCGGATCCCAAGCGTCGGCACGCCAACTTTCGCCAGCTCTCGGCCCGCGACCAGCAGCGCGTGCGGCAGATGGCGGCCATCTTGCGCGTGGCCGGCGGATTGGATCGCAGCAACACGCAGCAGGTCAGCGACGTGACGGTCGAGCTGGGCAAGAAGGGAGATGTCACGCTGCGAGTTTCCGCCAAACAGTTTCCCGAGGTTGATATCTGGGGCGCTCGCAGAGCGCAGCAAACTGTTCGAGAAAGTCTTCGACACGACGCTCGATATCCAATGGGCCGACCCGGCCGAGCAACCTGCCGCGGCACCGGCCGCCACGAATGGCAAAGCGGCGGCCCACGGTGCGCAGCCGGCGGGCGAGACACGCTAGATCGCGGCAGGGGCGAGTCGACATCCGCTTGTCCTCCTCCAAAGCGCACCATGACCTCAAAAAAAGGGGGCCGCGCGCACGAGCGACAAAAACCAACGCCGGGCCAGGCCGCCCGGGACGCGGGAGACGAAGGCAGATACGAAGGCAGATAGCCACAGAGATCACAGAGGACACAGAGATTCTGTCCTACTCCCCCCTCGGTGTTCTCGGTGACCTCTGTGGCCATTCCTCCGTCGCTTTATCTCCCAACTGCGCGAAGCGGCACGCGCGCAGTGCGCCACAGGGCGCGCACGTGAAAGAAAAAATTTGGACGTCGCGGCTCCCCTCTGGTTGCCGAGGCCGTTTCTTGATTTGAAAAAGAAAATGGGTGGCCTCGGTCCGAGGCACTCGGAGCCACGACGCCGCGGGACAACACCGGACTTTTTTGGCGAAGCAGCGAGCGTTTTCCGGAGCACGTTGCCCCCGTCTCCGGGCTCGCTGTCGAGGCCGGCTCAAACCCGATCGGCACCCCCTACAGGTCGACCGTCCAGCACGCGCGACTGCAGTCGCGCGCGATCAACGGAGGGCAAGGCCGGGACGCGGGACTTTTTTGCTAAAAAGTCCCTCGCGCCGCGGTCCAAGAAAAAACCACGGCGAACGTAAACGCCCCGCTCAAAGTGGCTGGCACTCCTACGATGCCCAGTCCGATTCGGCTGAGCGTGATTGTCGCAAAAGTGCTGGCCTGATTTCAAGCGGAAGTTTTGAATTGCCGGGTGCCATTGGCTTTGTCAGTGCTGGCTCCGCGTGATTGGGTCCAGGGATTGTTGTTTGGGCGAGTCGAGCAAGTATCAGCTTGCACTCGACAGACAGGCCGCAAGGGTTTGGCAGGCAGAGCACTGGCGAAGCCAGTGGCACCCTCGCCGAGGCGTTTCGCCCTAGGCTAATTACATGGCGCCGCACTCGCGGCTGAGAAATTGCGGCAAAACCGTCAATGAGCCGAAAAGGTTCCTGACACCGTTTTACTCCCGCCCTAGGCTATAACATGATGCCGCTCTCGCGGCTTCGGAAGCTGAACGGACCTTTGACGCGAGTTGAGAAAGATCCCGTACGCCATCTTTCTTCTTTTTATGGAGATGCTCCATGAGCCCGTCGGAAATTTGTCGCATGGCAGGCGGTGTGTTGGTGCTTCTGGTTGGCACGGCGATTGGCGCCGGCGGTATTCAATTGTGGCGAGGCGGGAGGGAAGCGTGGCCCGACGTGACCGCTGACACGCTAACCGTGCGGCGAACATCGCTCGGAATGATCGTGATGGCCGGGTTGCTGCTAATCGCCGGAGCGGCGGCAACCGGCAACATGCCATGGGGCAGTTGGGCCGCCGCGGTCGCCATCATGGTCGTCGTGCTCGCCGCGTTTTGGGTGAACTACGCGCTGTTCGGCAACATGCGACTATTGCACACGGGCACCAACGTCGTAGTAGCCGCGATCATTCTTGCGCTTCTGTGGTTCGGATATGCCGCGCCGAATTGACACGGGACGGGGAGTCATTTCGCCATCTGCCGCCAGGCCTGCGGCAGATGGGTGATCAGATCGCTGGCGACGAGCGAGAGCTGACCCAACTCGGCGGCGGCCAGGTCGCCGGCCAGGCCGTGGACGTGGGCGCCGTAGCGCGCGGCATCGAATGGAGACAGGCCCTGACCCACGAGCACCGTGATCATGCCGGTCAAGACGTCGCCGGTGCCGGCGGTGGCCATGCCCGGGTTGCCGGTGGTGTTGATCGCCAGTTCCTTGCCGTCGGTGATGACCGTGCGGTGGCCCTTGAGAACGACCACCGCGCCGACGCGCGCGGCAAACTCGCGGGCGGCCGTTTCGCGATCGTCCAGAGCGAGGCGCTCACGATCCGTCAAGCGGCAGAACTCGCCGGGGTGCGGGGTGAGGATTCTGGGGCCGCCGGGTTTCGCAAGAACCTCAGGCCGCTGGGCCAGAGCGTTGAGACCGTCGGCATCGACGACCAACGGCTGCGACAGGTTTTGATAGAGCCAAGAGACGACTTCGACCAGATCGTCCGAGCGGCCCAGGCCGGGTCCGCAGGCCACGACCGAGGCTTCGGCCGCGGCTTCGGCAATAACGGGCAAGGCCCAGCCGGCGATCCGGCCGTGCTCGTCGCCCGGCAGAGCGATCGTCATGGCGCAGGGCTCGAAGCCGGCCACGGTGGCCTGGCAGGCCGCCGGCGTGGCGAGTTTCACCAGGCCCGCGCCGCTGCGCAGCGCCGCCATGCCGGACAGAGCGATCGCGCCGGCCATGCCTTGCGATCCGCCGACGAAGAGCAGGCGGCCGAAGTTTCCCTTGTGGCTGTCGGGCGAGCGAGGCGGAAGCTGGGGCAGGGGGGACGACGACTCGACCGACTTCGTCATGGCAAGAGTCCCGCGCGATCGCCTTGCGGCGTGGCATGGTCCCGCCGCGCGGCGCGCGCCGCGATTAGCCCGGCGACGTATCCGCCCTTGAAACCGGCGTCGATATTCACGACGGTGACGTTCGCCGCACAACTGTTGAGCATGCTGAGAAGTGCCGCGAAGCCGCCCAGATTCGCTCCATAGCCGACGCTGGTCGGCACGGCGATGACGGGGCAGGCGACGTGTCCGCCGACGACACTGGGCAGCGCGCCTTCCATGCCGGCGATGACCACGACGACGTCGGCACGCTGGAGTTCGGCGAGCCGCTCGGGCAGCCGGTGGGGCCCGGCGACGCCGACGTCAAAGATCATTTTCACTTGGGCGCCCATCCACTCGAGCGTCTCGCGCGCTTCTTCGGCGACGGGCAAATCGCTCGTGCCGGCGGTGACGACGGCCACGTGTCCGGCCGGGTCGGGCGAACGGCCGTTTTGTCCGGCCAGCGGAACGCGAAACGTGCGGGCCACGGGATTGTAGCGAGCCGCGGGAAACTGCAAAGACAGCTCGCCGGCCTGTTCGGGCGAGATGCGGGTGGCCAGCACGTCGATCCCTTCGGCGATTTGGCGGGCGAAGATTTTGGCCAGCGTGGCGACGGTTTTGCCCTGGCCGAACACGACTTCGGGATATCCGCAGCGGCGGCGGCGGTCGAGATCGATCTGGGCCTCGGCCAGGTCGGCGGTGGCCGGGCCGGCGGCCTGGGCCACGAAATCATCGAGCGCAATCTGGCCGGCGAGCAGCTCCTTTGCCAGTTGTTCCAGGCGTAGCGAGTTCATGCCTCTTATGGTAACTCGTGTCCTGGCGGCGTGCGACTCTCCGACACCCCGGGGCCGGGCTCCCCGCCGTTTCAGGCTTGTCAGAAAGCCGGAGCGATGTTAGCAATTGGCTACCGAAATCACGTTTCTTTCCCGGATAGCCAAGCCTTCCATGAGCCAACACGCCGCCCGCCGTGAGAAACTGCGCCGGAATTTGCGCAAAGCCGGAGTCGATGCCCTGCTGGTCACGAACTTTACGAACGTGACGTACCTGACCGGCTTTACCGGCGACGACAGTTACCTGTTGTTGGCGGCCGAACCGGTGCTGATCAGCGACCCGCGGTATACGACTCAAATCGAGGAAGAGTGCCCCGGATTGACGGCGGAAATCCGCCCGCCGGGCACCGGAATTGTCGACGCGGTGGCCCAGGTCTCCAAGCAGGCAAAGGTGAGCAAGCTGGGCATCGAAGCCGCGTCGGTCACGGTGGCTTTGCGCGACCAGATCGCGGCGGCGCTGCCCAAGACCGAGCTGGTGAGCACGACCAACCTGGTCGAGGACTTGCGGCTGATCAAGGACAAGGACGAGGTGGCCCTGATCCGCCAGGCGGTGTGGTATGCCGAGCGGGCCTTCGGCGTGTTGCGGGCGTCGCTGCGACCGGAGCGGACCGAAAAAGAAGTGGCCGACGAGCTGGAAAATCAGATCCGGCTGTATGGCGGCAAGAGTTGCAGTTTCCAGTCGATCATCGCCGTGGGGCCGCGCTCGGCACTGCCCCACGCGCGGCCAACGAGCCAGAAAATTGGCGCAAGCGACTTTGTTCTGGTCGATTGGGGAGCCAACGGCGGGCTGTATATGAGCGACTTGACGCGGGTTCTTGTGACCGGTAAAATTTCGCCCAAACTCGAACGGATATATAGAGTTGTGTTGTCCGCGCAGGAGCAGGCGATTGCCGCGATCCGGCCGGGAGTGACCTGTCACGACGTGGATCAGGTGGCTCGCTCCATTATCGCGAAGGCCGGCTTCGGACGGCACTTCGGCCATGGCCTGGGTCACGGCATCGGCCTGGAGATACACGAGGCGCCGCGGCTGACCCCCAAGGCGTATCTCAAGCTCGAGCCGGGCATGGTCGTCACCGTTGAGCCGGGCATCTACCTGCCGGGCTGGGGCGGCGTGCGGATTGAAGATGACGTGCTGGTCACCAAGGGCGGCCACGAGGTCCTGACCAGCGCCCCCAAACAGTGGGAAGACGCCATCGTGGCATAACCCTTTGCGGAGACACCAGCGGTGGCCAAAAAACAAACCAAAGCCCGCGAGCCTCAACGCCGCGGTTCAGAGTCCATGGGAGAAGAAATAATGTCGGGCTCGGGCTCCAGTCAGGGCGATATTTTCGACGTCAAGCGGATTCGTCGGCTGGTGGAGCTGATGAACGAGCACGAATTGGCCGAGATCGACCTGCGGCAGTCCGACCAGCGAATCCGTCTGCGCAAAGGTGGCGAGCCGGTAGTCACGCTCGCGCCGTCGCGCCCCGCCTCCAGCGGCGAGGCGGCCAGCGGGACCAGCGCGGGGGGAGACCATGGGGCGGCCCAGGCGGAGGCCGACTTGGCCGTGATCAAAAGCCCGATGATCGGCACTTTCTTTGTGGCGGCTGGCCCCGACACGCCGCCGTTCGTCAAGGTGGGCGATCACGTCGGTCCCACTTCGACGGTCTGCATCATCGAAGCCATGAAGGTATTTAACGAGATTCCGGCCGAGGTCTCGGGGTTGGTCGTGGCCGTGCTGGTCGAAAACGGGGAGCCCGTCGAGTTCGGGCAGCCGTTGTTCAAGATCGATCCGCACCGATAAGCACGGCGCGCGCCCGTCGCGGCGCGCGACACGCCGGCTGTTTCCTGAGCCAACACGTCACACGGGTGTTTTTGATGTACAAGAGAATCCTGGTCGCCAATCGGGGCGAGATTGCGCTGCGCATCATTCGCGCTTGCCGGGAGCTGGGCATCGAGAGCGTGGCCATTTTCAGCGAAGCCGACCGCGGCGCCGCGTATTTGGAATTGGCCGACGAGGCCTATTGCGTGGGCCCGCCCAAGGGGGCCGAAAGCTACCGCAAAATCGATCGCGTGATCAGCGCCGCGGAAATCGGCAACGTGCAGGCCATTCACCCGGGCTACGGGTTTCTCTCCGAAAACGCGCACTTCAACGAAGTGTGCCGCAGTTGCAAGATCGACTTCATCGGCCCCACGCCCGAGGCGATGGCCCGGCTGGGGGACAAGAACACGGCCCGCAAGCTGGCGCGTGAAGCGAACGTGCCGGTGGTGCCCGGCAGCGCCGGACTGATTAGCGACGAGTCCGAGGCGTTGCGCGTGGCGCATGAGATCGGCTTTCCGGTGCTGGTCAAGGCGTCGGCCGGCGGCGGCGGCCGGGGGATGCGGGTGGCGCTGAACGACCTGGCGCTCAAGTCCGCGCTGCAACAGGCCAGCACGGAAGCGGAGGCGGCGTTCGGCGACGGCAGCATCTATCTGGAAAAATATATCGAGCACCCGCGGCACGTCGAGGTGCAGGTGCTGGCCGATCATCACGGCAACGCGGTGCATCTGTGGGAGCGCGATTGTTCGACCCAGCGGCGGCATCAGAAGCTGATCGAGGAAAGTCCCTCGCCGGTTCTTTCGCCCGAGACGCGGGTAGCGATGTGCGAATCGGCCGTGCGGTTGATCAAGACCGCCGGGTACACGAACGCCGGCACGGTCGAGTTCATTGTCGACGCCGAGGAGAATTTCTACTTCATCGAGGTCAACGCCCGGATCCAGGTCGAGCACCCGGTGACCGAGATGGTGACGGGCATCGACCTGATCAAGGCGCAAATTCGGGTCGCGGCCGGCGAGCCGCTGCCGTTTTCGCAGTCGGACATCGTGGCCCGGGGGGTGGCGATCGAGTGCCGGATCAACGCCGAAGACCCCAAGAAGAACTTTCAGCCCTCGCCCGGCAAGATCGAGCGACTGATGGCGCCCGGCGGTTTTGGCGTGCGCTTCGATTCGCACGCACACACGGGTTACACGGTGTCGCCGCACTATGACTCGATGATCGGCAAGCTGATCGTTCACCAGCCGACGCGCCGCGAGGCGATCGACTGCATGCTGCGGGCCTTGAGCGAGTTGCGGATCGAGGGCATACAGACCACGGTGCCGCTGCACCGCGAGATCCTGCGACATGCGGCCTTCGTCGACGGCCGCATGGACACGACCTTCATCGAGCGCAGCGGCTTGACCCAATAGCGCTCGCCCGGCGGGCGCACGGAAACCAGAGAAAATGACACTCTCCCGCCCGCCCAAAACGGAAACCCCGATTCGCCGCGTGGCGATCTTGTTTGCCGGCGGCCCGGCGCCGGCGGCCAACGCCGTGATCTCGACGGCCGCCAATTCGTTCTTGCGCAACGAAATTCAAGTGTTGGGAATCATGAACGGCTATTCGCGGCTGCTCGAATTCGGCGAGCACCGGCCGCTCGAACTGGGCCGCGACTACATCCATCTGGACCATGCCAAGTTGCGGCGCACGCGCAACTCGCAGGGAATTCTGATCGGCACGGCGCGGGCCAATCCGGGCGCGAGGTTTCCAGTCCCGAACACTTCAGCGATCCACACCGCGTGGCGCCGCTGCGCACGGTATATCAGGCGCTGCGCTCGCTGGAAGTCGATGCGCTGGTTTCGATCGGCGGCGACGACACGCTGAAAACGGCCAATAAGTTCAAGCTGTTCCAGGATCGCTGCCCCGACATCGGGCCGCACATTCCGGTGGTGCATCTGCCCAAGACAATCGACAACGACTATTCGGGCATCGATTTCACGTTCGGCTATTTCACGGCCGTCGACACGCTGGCGACCGAGATTCGCAGCCTGTTGGCCGACGCCGAGGCGGGCCGCACGTACTTCCTGGCCGAAACAATGGGGCGCAGCGCCGGTTGGCTGGCCTATGGCGCGGCGATGGCCGGCGAGGCCAGTCTCGTGATCAGCGTCGAGGATCTCACCGGCCGCTATCGCGACACCGAGGAGGTGGTCGACCCCACGACCGGCGAGAAGTCGACCCGGCCGATCATGAACGTCGAGGAAGTCGTGAAGCGGCTGGTGGCGACGATGCGGGTTCGCGAGGAAGGGGAAGGCAAGGAATTCGGCGTGATCGTGATGGCCGAGGGCCTGGCCGAATACCTGCCGATGACGTACCTGAAAGGCGTCTCGCGCGACGAGCATGGGCATATCGCGATTTCGCAACTCAACCTGAGCCGGCTGTTTTCGCGCCTGGTGGCCGAACAGTACCACGCGCAAACCGGGCGGAAGAGAAAGATCACGGGACTGCAACTCGGTTACGAAGCCCGCTGCGCGCAGCCGCACGCGTTCGACGTGATGTTGGGCAGCCAGTTGGGCGTAGGCGCGTATTGCGCGCTGGTGGAGGAGCGGCGGGACGGCGTGATGGTGTCGGTGTCGGGGCAGCTCGAATTGAACTACGTGCCGTTCGATCAGCTGATCGATCCGGAAACGCTGGTCACGATGGTCCGCTACGTGGAGCCCAAGAGCGACTTCCACCGACTGGCGCGTTTCTTGGAAACGTATATCAACGAGTAGGAATTGCTCCGGCCATGTGCCCTGGTACGGCCATACTTCTCGTCGATTCACGGCCACAGATTACGAAGGCAGCCAGCCACCGAGATCGCCGAGGACACAGAGGGAAGAGTGTCACGGTATCTCGGTGACCGACCTTCCTCATTCTGATTGGCCCGTCAGCGTGCCCTTGGGCGCGGCACGCCAATGATGGCAGGGCCCAAGCCGATGGGCATGCGCGGGACGCGTTTCTGAGCGGGATACCGTTGATTTTCGCGCCAATCAGGGGGTGAGCGGTGAGGCGAATCGAATTGTCGTAAAGCGGGCTTCATCTGCATCGATCGCCCGAGCTGGTGTGCGGTTTTTTGCCAGGGAATTGGCTTTCGGGACGAAGTCTGTTCAAAATGGGTGAACCCGGGGCCTGGCGGCCGTTTGCAGCCAACGAGCCAGAGTAAGATCAGTTATCCCCGCGAATTCCGTTCACCTGTCAGGTCGCAATCGTGAAGCCCGAATCGCAGCCAGAGCAGTCCTCCCAAACAGAAGCCGAGCGCGCGGATACCAAAGACGAACTTTCGGCGCCGCGGAATGGCGAGTCGGGGCGGGTCGATTCGAGCAACTCGGCCTTCGACGGCACGGTCGCTTTTGATTCGGCGCTGGAACGCGCGGGCAAGGAAGAGCGCGACATCGCCTTCGCGATGGCGACGATCCAGTCTGGCCAGGTCAATTCGCGGCAAGTCGCCCGATCGCTGGATACCTGGACCATTCACGGTCATCGCTCGCTGGCCGACCACCTGGTGAATCGCGGCGTGATCAGCGCGGACGATCGGACGAAGTACGAACGCGTCGCGCTGAAACTGCTCGCGTCCTGCCAGGGTCAGCCGGGCGACGTGCGGGCGCAGTTGCGCGATCAGGTAGGGCCGGACGCTTGGGAGCAGATTGGCCGGCTGCTGGGGATGGCGACGACGAGCGAATCGGGCGATCAGGAGGCGCCGCGCGCCAGCCTGGTCGAGTACGCCATTGTGCGTCGGCTGGGCATCGGCGGCTTGGGAAGCGTCTGGCTGGCGCGCGACCAAACGCTCAAACGGCTGGTGGCGATCAAGGAGGTCAACGAGCGCGGCGCCGAGTCGCCCGCGGCGCTGGCCCGCTTTCGTCGCGAGGCGGAAATCACCGGTCAACTCGAGCATCCCAACATCGTGCCGGTTTACCAGTCGGGCGAAGACACGCGCAGCCATCACCCGTTCTACGTGATGCGGTTCGTCGGCAAGAAAACCCTTTCCGACGCCATCGCCGACTATCATACGCGTCGCGCCGCCGGACTGGCCGACACGGTGGAACTGCATCGGCTGCTGGGCGCGTTCCTGTCGGTGTGCCAGGCGGTCGCGTTCGCTCACTCGCGCGGCGTGCTGCACCGCGATCTGAAGCCGGAAAACGTGGCGCTGGGCAATTTCGGCCAGGTGATCGTGCTCGACTGGGGACTGGCCAAGCGCACCGACGACGGCGACTGGCAGGACAGCGCCGGGCACGCTGTCTGGCGGTTCGACGGTCGAGCGCACGATGGCCGGGCAGGTGCTGGGGACGCCGCACTACATGTCGCCCGAGCAGGCGGCCGGTCGGGTGGAGTGCATGGACGAACGGACGGATGTGTATGGGCTTGGCGCCACGCTGTTTGCCATTCTCACCGGCTACGCACCGCACGAAGCATCGCAAGCCGGTTCCACTCGCAGCACGCGGGGCGCCGAATTGTACGCCGCCATCGTCGACAATCCGACGCCGCGCTGTCGCGACACCGTGGCGGACGTTCCGGCCCCGTTGGACGCCATTTGCGCCAAGGCGATGGCCGCGGCGCCGGCCGCTCGCTACGCGGCGGCTTCCGATATGGCCGAAGACATTCAATTGTGGATGGCCGGCGAACCGGTGTCGGCATACCGGGAACCCGGCGCCAAGCAGATGACGCGGTTGTTGCGCAAGCACCGCGGGCTGTCGATGCTGGCGGCGACGCTGCTGGCGGCGATCATGATTCCGCTGGTATTTCTCGGCTATGCGGCCAACGAGCGCCGCGCCGCCGCGGCGCAAGCGCGGATGGAAGCCCTTTACCTGGACGGCAAGGGATTGAGCGTCAATCTTTCGGCGGCGGCGGAAAATGGTCGACAGAACGCGCGTTTCATGTCGCGCGTCCCGCCGATTCAGGGAATCATCCGCTCGCGACATCCCGACAGCGAGGAACAAGACAGCGAAGCCACTTGGCGCGAGCGATTGGAGACGATCTATCTGGGGCTGCTGCGGGCGAATCCCCAGTATCTGCGGATCTCTTACTATTCGCTGGGGGACGAGTCCCGCGAGATCGTGCGCGTGGAGCGCAATCGTTTCGATCGCACCTCGGTCGAGGCGGTGGTCGCGGAGCGAATGGTCGATCTGCCGCCGGACGCTCCGGAACGCAACGTGGCTTCGTTGAACGTGGGAGATGTTGCCGTTTCGGAATTGAGGCGCTCGGGGGATGATCCCGCGGGGATCGCGCAAGCAGGCGACGGCCAGCCGCTGACGCTGCACCTGGCCGTTCCGATTCACGACGAAACCAACGGCGGATTGTTCGGCGCGGTCGGCCTGGTAATCGACCTGGAGTACCTGCTCGCCGAGTGGTCCCGAGACACGACCGCCCAGAGCGTGTCGGTGGCCGATCGGAGCGGCGGAATCATGGCCGTTTTCCAGCCGGAATCGGGGCGCGATTTCGCCTGGGAGTCGGATCCCGCGACCTCGCTCTTGCTGTCGCCTTTTGCCGAGAGCCGGCAAACCGAGCTCAAGGTGCCGCCCACCGAAGAGCATCCCGGCGGATTGTTCGCAATCAAGGTGCCGATCGATCCCCGCCGCCCGCGGAACTTCGTGATCTTGGCGGTGCGCGGCGGCTGATCGCGTGGCAGGCGGAGGGACGCTCGGGAGCGCGCAACATGAAGAACGTTCATAAACTGCGTCGTCACCTGTGGCTGTTACTCTTTGCCGAGATGGCGGGTAGCCTGATGTTCGCCGGATGTGCGAGCGACGCGCTGGCTCGCGATTCGAGGCGGAACGGACAAGCGACGGCGGACTTCTTTGTCGCCGTGAATGGATCCGATCAATGGTCGGGCCGACTGGACCGGCCCAATCCCGCGAGGACCGATGGCCCCTTCGCGACGCTCGCCAGAGCTCGAGACGCGGCGCGGGAGTTGAAACGGCACGGCGATCGGCAAGAAATTCTGGTGCTGATTCGAGGCGGCGTGTATCGGCTTAAGGAGACCGTGGTTTTCGCGCTCGAGGATTCGGCGCCTGCTGGCGGCGCGATCACCTATGCCGCCTACGGCGACGAAACGCCCGTATTTACGTCGGCAGTTCAGATCGTCGGCTGGCGGAAGCCGGAGGATCCGTCGCCGCTTTTGCCCGAGAATGCGCGCGACGCGGTGTGGACCGCTGATGTTCCCGCGAGTTTGCCGAACGTCCTGACGCTGTACGATGGAAGCAATCGCCTGCGGCGAGCATCGTCCAAGGCGTTTACGCCCGTGGCGTTCCTGGATGCGAAGAGCCCGCACGACCAAATCGCGTTTCCCGCGGGAGCCATGAAGAACTGGCCCGACCTCGGCAATGCGGAACTCCGCGTAATTCCTTCGTGCGACTATGAAATGTGTTTGTTGCCTCTGGCGGAGGTGGATGAGAGGGCCGGGCTGGCGAAGACGACGGTTCCGGCATCGCGAACGATGGGAAGAGTAAAATTCCTGGACGAAACGGCCTGGGTGGAGAACATCCTGGAGGTGCTGGACGAGCCGGGAGAATGGGCTTTCAATGCCGCCGATCGGAAGTTGTATCTATGGCCTGCTGGCGGAGCGCCGTCGGAGGCGATTAACAGCCCGCTGCTCACGGAGTTACTCCGCGTCGAAGGAGCCATCGACTACGACGGGCCGGCCGACAGGCCCGTGACGGGCCTCGTGTTTCGTGGGTTGATTTTCACTGGCGGCCAGCGATTGCCGTGGCACGGGAGCACGCCAGGGGAACTCCAGCACAAGTGGGAACACTTCGACAGGCCGAGCGCGCTTGTGCGTTTGCGAGGCGCGCGTGAATGCACGATTCAGGCCTGCCGGTTTGTCGACACGAGCGGAACCGGCCTGCGCCTGGATCTCACGTGCCTGGGCAACCGCATCGTCGACAACGAGATCGCTCATACCGGAGGCGTCGGAATTCTCGTGGCGGGCTACGGCCCGGGCACGAAAGACGAGAGTAAACGTAATGTCGTGTCGAACAACTGGGTCCATCACGTGGGAGAGATTTACTGGGCCTCGCCGGCGATCATGGTGTGGCAAAGCGGCGAAAACCAGGTGACTCACAACCTGGTCCACGACACGCCGTATTCGGGCATTACCGTCAGTGGTCGAACGGGCTGGACGAGTGAGACGGACGAAACCTTCCGCGCGCACGAAGTCGACTTGCCGGCGTACAACTCGTTGCCGAGCGCCGCGAGCGGCTCAAACGCGGTGCACCGGGAATGGTGGCAGGCCCGCGAACGGTACATGCATGGCCGCAAGAACTTCGTGGCCTGGAACGACATTCACGACGTGATGCAAACCATGGGGGATGGCAACGGTATCTATATTTCTGGGACCGGCAAGGAGAATCACATCTACCAGAATTACATTCACCATCTCGATGGCGACGGGGTGGCGTCGGGAATTCGCTGTGATAATGACCAGTACGAGACCATCGTCCAGGGCAATGTTTTGTACAAGATCCGCAGCGCCCAAACGGGAATCTCGATGACGGAGGCGAACGACATCGTCGACAACATCATCGTCGAGCTGATTCCGAGCCGCCGGCCAATCACAAAGCCCAACATCGTCCACGGTTACATCTCGATACCGAATCCTACCTGGCCGATTGCGGGGGCCCAGATCATGCGCAACATCATCTGGTCGCCGCGGGCCGACTATTGGCCCATCGTCGAGCACAAGAGTCTTGCCACGGGCGCCGGAGACCGGCTAAAGGACACGAAGACCGACTATAACTTGTTTTGGTGCCCGGCCGATCCCGAGTGGGGAAAGCGGCACATCGACGAGCAGCGTCGCTACGGCGTCGAGCTTCATAGCCTGTCCGCGGATCCGATGTTCGTGGACGTCGAGCGTGGCGACCTGCGGCTGCGGCCTGAGTCACCGGCGCGGACGTTGGGGATTCGCACTTGGGACATTGCGACGGCCGGGTTGATGAAGGGGCATCCGTATTATCGCCAGGCGCGGTGACTCGTGTGAGTCCGGCGGCGCGGTTTTTGCGAGCGTCGGCGACGGAAAGCACAAGTCTCGAACGAAGGGGGTCCGTCAATCCGTCAGCGTGCCCTTGGTGCTGGGCACGCCGGTGGTGCGGGGGTCGATCTCGACGGCCATGCGCAGGGCGCGGGCCGCGGCTTTGAAGATCGCCTCGCTGACGTGATGGCTGTTGCGGCCGTGATGCACGATGACGTGCAAATTGCACAGGCAATTTGCGGCCACGGCCTGCCAAAAATCCTCGACCAGTTCGCTGTCGAACTGGCCGATCTTGGACGAGGGAAACTCGGCCTGAAAGACCAGATAGTAGCGGCCGCTCAAGTCGACCGCCACGGTGGCCAGCGTCTCTTCCATGGGCAACGTGACGTGTCCGTAGCGGCGGATGCCGGACTTGTCGCCCAGGGCTTGCTTGAGCGCCTGGCCGAAACAGATGCCGACGTCCTCGACCGTGTGATGCTGATCGACGTGCAAGTCGCCGGCGGCGCGGACCGTCAGGTCGAAGGAGGCATGCCGGGCCAAGAGCGTGAGCATGTGATCGAAGAAGCCGACGCCGGTGTCCACCTGCGACTGGCCCGTTCCGTCGAGATTGAGTTGCAACTCGATTTCGGTTTCTTGGGTCTTGCGTTGGATGTTGGCGGTGCGGGGCATGGCGAGAAAAACTTGAAGCTGTCCTGAAGTGTGTAGGGCGTATTCCGGTGCTACGGCTGGCTGGCCCAGCAGCGTCGTTTTTGAGTTTTAAATTCACTGCTGGGCAAGCCAGCAGTGGCACCCTGAAACGTTGCCGGCTGGCAAAGAAACGTTGCCGGCTGGCGAAAGTGCCTTCCTTAAATCATCGACTTTAGCAGCGCCAGGCAGGCATCGATTTGATCGTCGGTGCCGACCGAAATCCGCAGCCCGTCCCCCCAGCCGGAATAATCCATGTATCGCACCAGCACGCGGCTGTCTTTGAGCTTTTCGTAGAGGGGTTTGAGCGGCAGGCCGGCGTGCGGATTCCATACAAAGTTAGCCTGCGATTCGACGGTGGCAAAACCCAAATCGCGCATTCCCGCGGGTCAGCCTTTGGCGGGTGTGCAGGATTTTCGCCCGATTTTCAGCCAGCCAGGCCTGGTCGTCGATGGCAGCGGTGGCGCCGGCAATACTCAGCGCGTCGGTGTTGTACGAGTCCTTGACCTTGGCGAACTCGCGAATCAAGTGCGGCTGCGCGATCAGGAAGCCGAAGCGGAGACCGGCCAGCGAGTACGACTTGCTCAAGGAACGCGAGACCATGATTTTGTCGCTTTGGGCCACCAACGACACGCAGTTCCGCTCGGCGAAATCGGCATAGGCCTCGTCCACCAGCAAGGGACAAGGGAGCCGCTCGGCCAGTTCCAAAACGCGCTCGGGGCTGAGCACCGTGCCGGAGGGACTGTTGGGATTGGGCAGAAAGGCCAGCTTGAGATCATCGCGCGGCGCGGAAAATTTTTCGGGCAGCGACCAGTCGGGCTCGAAGGAGATCTCCTCGGCACGGGCGCCCTGCAACTGGGCCAGGGTCTTGTAGAGGATGTAGCTGGGGTAGGGGAGTCGCAGCCACTCGTTTTCGCCGACCAGGGCGCGGGTGACAATGGTCAGGATGTCGTCGCTGCCGTTGCCGCACAAGATCCAATCGGGATCCACGCCCAGCACCTCGCCAGCGCGACGGCGAAACGCGCCGGCCATGGGATCGGGATAGCGCGACAGTCCGCGCTCCAGCACGGCCGCGATCGCCTGGTTCACCGCCGGCGAGGGAGGGTAAGGATTCTCGTTGGTATTGAGCTTGATGAACTTGCCGGCCTGCGGCTGTTCGCCCGGCACGTAGCCGGCCATCTGCTCGATCTCGGGTCGGAAGTAGGGCATGCGGGATCGCTATTGATTTTGAGTCCAGTAGGTCATGCCTTGGCATGACATCGATCGATGGTCGCACTTCTTGTATCGTTGCGGGTGAAAGCTGCTTCTTCGATATCGTGACTTCTTCCGTCCAGTAGTGGACTGACTACGCTTAAATGTCGGGTGCCATGCTTGCGCTCACGCAAGCATGCTCACGCGGCGTGAGCATGGCACCCAAGATTTACATCCCAGCCGGGCATGACATGGATGCGTGGTCGGTCCACTACCAAGCCCGCGGCACTCATTCGCTCTAAGTTGGACCCCGCGGGCCTGGCGGCGGTTCACTCATTCTCACGTCGACGCTAAAGCGGTGCGCCGTCAGACCTTCCTTGTCGGCCATCGCGCGCACGTCGGCGGCCAACTCGGCCAGGCCCTCGCGCGAGCAGTGGATCACGCTGCCGGAACGGAAAAAGTCGCGGGCCGACAGTCCGCTGGCGAAGCGGGCCGTGCCGCCAGTGGGCAAGACGTGCGAAGGGCCGGCCGCGTAGTCGCCCACGGCCACGGGGCTGTACGGGCCGACGAACACGGCCCCGGCGTGGCGGATCGCGGCGAGCAAACCGTCGGCATCGTCCACCGCCAGGTGCAGGTGCTCCGGGGCGATCTCGTCGGCCAATGCCGCGGCCTCGGCCGCATCGCGCACCAAAATCAAGGCGCCGAATTGTTCCAGACTTTGGCGGGCGAGATCGCCGCGCGAAAGGTGGGCCGTCTGCCGCGCGAGTTCCGCGGCAGTGGCTTCGATCAAGCGGCTCGCTCCAGGAAATCAAGATGCTGGCGCCCGGCGCGTGCTCGGCCTGTGCGATCAGGTCGGCGGCCACGAAGTCGGCGCGGCTGGCACCGTCGGCAATAACGACCACCTCGCTGGGGCCGGCGATCGAATCGATGTCGACGTCGCCGTAGACGGTTTTTTTGGCCAGCGCCACGAACAGGTTTCCCGGGCCGACGATCTTGTCCACCGGCCGGATGCCCTCGACGCCGTAGGCCAAGGCCGCGATGGCCTGTGCCCCGCCGACGCGATAAACCTCGCCGACGCCCAACTCGTGGCAGGTGGCCAGCAAGTCGACGTTGTAGGCGCCGAACGCTGTGGGGGGCGCCACCACGGCCAGCTCGCGCACGCCAGCCGCCTGGGCCGGAACGGCCGTCATCAACACGGTCGAGGGATAGGCCGCCGCGCCGCCGGGCACGCAGATGCCGACCCGATCGAGCGGAAAGTAGCGCTGCTGCAAGTAGCCGCCGTGCGGGCGGGCGATTTTCACGTCCTTGGGAACCAGGGCGCGCTGAAACTCGAGGATGTTGTCGCGAATGCGGCGGATCGTGGCCAGGAAGGCGGGATCGGCCTGCCGGTGCGCGGCTTCGAGTTCGGCCGCCGAGACGCGCAAGGTCTCGGCGGTGACTTGCGCCTTGTCGATGCGGGCCGAGTAGTCGAGCACGGCTTTGAGTCCCTGCTCGCGGACGTCGCGGCAAATACGCTCGACCACTGCCAGCGGCGAAAGCTCCTGGCCGAAGACTTCGATCGTGCGCCGCCGCCCGGCCTCGCTGACCACGTCGCCGCGCGGGCTGAGCGCGGCGCGGAGGGCCGCGATTCGCGCGCGGGCGTCTCCCTGGCGGCTGTCGATGCGCTGGATTGGAAGCGGTACGGTAGACATATGCCGTGGGAGTATGGTTTGCCGTTTGCGGGCGAGGGCCGACACTGGCAACGCTCTGGCCGGAGAGCTACGATAATTGGGCCGTGGTTATGTTCACGTTGAGGAAACACCCATTCTGTCTCGTTGCGCCGTCGCGGAAAAGCCCAGACGCGCGGCCGACCGTGGTTCGAGGAGGGATCCATGCCCAAGAAAGTGCTCGATTTTCGCAGTGATACGGTGACCAAGCCGACGGCGGCCATGCGGGCCGCGATGGCTGGGGCCGAGGTGGGGGACGACGTTTTTGACGAGGATCCCTCGATCCACGCCTTGCAGGAGCGGATCGCCGCCATGCTGGGCAAGGCGGCCGCCGTGTTCGTCCCCTCCGGTTCGATGTCGAACCAGATCGGCGTGCGAATCCATTGCAAGCCGGGGGACGAGTTCATCTGCGAGAGCGGCTGCCACATTTACAACTACGAGCAAGGGGCCTATGCGCAGCTGAGCGGCGTGGCGACCCGCACGGTCGACGGGCGGGACGGGATCTTGCGGGTCGAGCAATTGACCGGCCTGGTGCGGGGGGACAACGAGCACCTGGTGCGGACGCGGCTGGTGTGTCTGGAAAACACGCACAACCGGGGTGGCGGCCGGATTCAACCCTATGAGAACGTCGAAGCGATTTGCAATTGGGCGCATGCGAGCGGACTGCGCACGCACCTGGACGGCGCGCGGTTGTTCAACGCAGTGGTGGCCTCGGGCATCGACGCGCGGCGTTGGGCCCAGCACTTCGACACGGTCAGCGTGTGCTTTAGCAAGGGGCTGGGCGCGCCGGTCGGCTCGGCATTGGCCGGCTCCAAGGAGCAGATGCAAGAAGCGCGGCGGCATCGCAAGCTGTTCGGCGGCGGCATGCGGCAGGCCGGCGTGTTGGCGGCCGCGGCGCTGTATGCATTGGAGCATCACGTGGAGCGATTGGCCGACGATCATGCCAACGCCGCGCGGCTGGCCGACGCGGTGCGCGAGATTCGCGGGCTGGAGCTGGTCGGCGACTCGGTGGATACGAACATCGTGATTTTTGCCGTCGAGCCGTCGCTGGGCACGGCGGCCGAGTTTTGTCAGCGGCTAAAGGACGAGGGGCTGCTGATGCTCGCCATCGGCGCGCAGCAGGTTCGCGCGGTAACGCACCTGGACGTTGACGAGAAGGATGCCGCCAGGGCTGGAGAAATCCTGGCGGAAGTGGCGGGCCAGGCCCCGCGAGGGAAAGTCGTGGCGGGGCAAGAGGTAGTGTATTAACCCGACACGAAACTTCCGCGGGCTTCAGGTGTCGCCCCTCGCGGGGCTCAGAGTACTCACTCGTTCGACGCTAAACCCAGGGCTCGCGCCCTGGGCTATTTACATGTCGCCGCTTCGCGGCTTGAAGACGACGTCGGCCATGGCGACCGTTACGTAATCCCCCCCAGGATCGTGGCGCGGCTAACGCGGCCGATGCCCAGGACGTAGGCCGCGGTGCGGAGGCTGATCTTGCGCTCTTTGGACAGTCCCCAAACCCGTTCGAAGCTGTCGGACAGGATGCGGTCGAGCTCTTGCCGCACGCGGTTCAAGCCCCACTGGTAATGCTGGCGGTTCTGCACCCATTCGAAGTAACTGACCGTCACGCCGCCGGCGTTGGCCAGGATGTCGGGCAGAATGAGCGTGCCGCGCTCCTCGAAGATCTGGTCGGCGTCGGGCCAGACGGGCTGGTTGGCCGCTTCGATGATCAGCGGCGCCTTGACCCGCGGCGCATTCTGGGCCGTGATCACGCCGCCGAGTGCCGCGGGAATCAACAACTCGACGTCCAGCTCCAGCAGCTTTTCGTTCGAGATCCGCTCGGCTTCGGTGTAGCCCAGCAGCGAGCCCTGATGCTCGAGGCTGTATTGCAGCACCTTGGGAATATCGAGTCCTTCGGGTCGATAGTAACCGCCGCTGACGTCGCTGACGGCGACGAGCTTGAATTCGGCCTCGTTCAGGAACTTGGCGGCATGCGCGCCGACGTTGCCGAAGCCCTGCAGGGCCACGCGGGTTTGCTGCGGCTTGCGGCCCAGGCGGCTGACCATCTTGAAGGCCAGATGCCCCACGCCGCGGCCGGTGGCTTCCTCGCGACCTGGAATGCCGTGCAACTCGACCGGCTTGCCGGTGACGACGCCGGGGCTGAACCCGTGGTACTTCTGGTACTGGTTCATGATCCAGCCCATCACTTGCGAGTTGGTGCCCATGTCGGGGGCCGGAATATCGACGTCCGGACCGATGACGTCGTGGATGCCGTCGACGAAGCGGCGGGTGATGTTCTCCATTTCGCGCGGTGAGAGCTTGGTGGGGTCGACCGCCACGCCACCCTTGGCGCCGCCGAAGGGGATATCGACCAGGGCTGTTTTCCAGGTCATCAGCGCCGCCAGCGAGCGGACTTCGCTCAGATCGACTTCCGGGTGATAACGCAGCCCGCCCTTCATGGGGCCGCGGGCGTTGTCGTGTTGCACGCGGTAGCCGATCAACGTGGTCAACTGACCGTTGTCCATTTCGACGGCGATCTGCACCGAGACCTCGCGTCGGGCCGCCAGCAGCAACAGGCGCATGCTTTCGCTCAGGTCCATCGCGTCGGCGGCGCGGTCGAAGTAGAGTCGCGTGGCGTCGATAGCTCGCATGGCAAATCCCTGGGGTTTCGGCTGCTGGCGGCGCGGGGAGCGCCTGCGAGGGGAACAAAAGCGGCCCGACGTTGCGGGCCAATGGAATCATAGTCATGGGTGGCGCACGGCTCAAGGCGAGCTCGGCTCGCGCCGGCGCATCGCCGAGGGAATTGTTACGGAATCGACAGATGAAAGGGAGTCGCGGTCACCAAATTGAGGTGTTCGCCGGCGAGCGTTCGCGCGGGACGCTGATCGTGGTCCGAAGGGGAGCTCCAGTCGGCGAGGCCGGGGCAGAGGGCACTGGTAAAGTCGTGCGTGGGGAAAAAGAAATTCCAGCGGACGGCTACGGGCTTTTGTGAGTCACCGTTCTCTTAAATGCGAATACGGCGAAGACACTGAACAGGGCAAATAGCGCAATCAACTTAGAAGAGTCCGGCCGCCACAGTGCCGCCAAGAAGAACAAGTTGAACAGGTACAAGAGATAGATGGGTTGATGCAGTCGCATGACTCCTCCAGGTCCGTGGCTCTTGGTCCGTGGCCTGATTCTGCCAGAGGGCCGGGTCAGCGATTCCGCCGTCGCCAACCCCAAGCGACGAGGCCAGTCAGGCCAATCGCACCCAGCACCACGCTCGAGGGCTCGGGGACGATCGTGATCTGGCCGGCCGGACCCGAATAAGAAAGGTCTCCTGACGTGCCGCCGAGGAACAGACCTACCAAAGCGGTTTCAGGCAGTACCCCACGCTGCGGGACACCGCCCAATGACAACTTGTATGTACCGCTGACGAAACCTGTCGTATCAACTACGAGAGTGGCTAGCAGGCCTCCCGCCACATTGACAAACCCCGAAGCGGTTGCCACGTGACTGTATGCTAATTGGCCACCGTAATACTCGCTCGGAGGGCCGTGACCCGCCAGTGAATTTGGAGCCACCCAAATCGTCGGTCCTGAGTCGACGTCGATGTTCGTTATGGTCGGACCAACCCCGCCCGATCCCCACGTCGGCCCACCATCATTAATTGCCACGTTCAGTTCCATCCCCCACACGTTATTCTCGATCATGAATGGAAACGACGCCGAGTTCGGTGCAATGCCGCTTATGTAGATCGGAATCTTCTGACTTGGCGTATTGGGCAGCAAGTTGTGATTGCCTAGATCAGCAATGACTGGCACAGCGCGAGCCGGGGTGGCCAAACAGAGCGTGGCAATTACGATGAGAGGGGCGAGACGAGAGTTCAGCACAGGTTTCCCCAGCCTAAAATGCCGCATGTGACGCCTCCATCCTAGTTGACCAGCCGGGTCGGCTCAAGCAACTGACTTGCGAGTAGAGCAGCGTCGTTCGACTTTTGCCAGCGTGAATTTCGGAACTGCCGATTGCAGGTGGGCTCGTGTGCCGATTCGTTACTCGTGTCTGTGACCGTAGCAGTCCAAACGTCATCGCTCCACCACTGGCCGCACCGGACGCCAGGGCAGGTCTGCTGAACGAGAGGGGATCACGGAGCTGCGACACGAAAACGAGCCACTTCCAGCCGGCCGCATTCGATCTCCATGCTCACGGCGCCGCATTCGGCGGTGTGCAACACCGCGCTGCCGCGCGAGGCGTAGGCATGCTCCACTTCCGGCGAGCGATCGCGCGGGCTGCCGCTGATGACGGTCCACTCGGGCGTGCTCCAGGCGGCGAAGCCGGGCGGATGGTACTGGTAACCTAGTGTGTAGGAAAAAGAAATTCTCAGTTGCCAGGCTCGGATTCGCTTGTTCGCTCCCAAGGACCTTTCTCGCCCTCCCTTAAACGGTATGGAATAAATAGCCGCCGATGACAGTTGGGGCAGCTGCGTCGGGGAGCTTTATCAAGAGTTCCAAGACGGATCTTGGTTTTGCATTTTGGGCAGACGTACATAGGACAGTCGTCATCGGCGGCCCCACCAGTCGCTGCGGGAGGTGCAACTGGAGGGAGGGAAATCCGTTCGGTTGGGGCGTCGTCGCTCATTCCGGTATTCTACCCGCGCTGAACGATCCCTGCTTGCCGTAGCGCTTCGTCCCAGGCTTCCGATTGCGTGTCGGCATTGACCACGATTACGTCTGAGTCTCGTTTGGCGTAGACCACCCAGCTTGGTATAGTGCCGCGCCAGTGCTGCATGTCGCCGAGTAACCAGCCTAGGGTACGCATGAGGCGCCGGGAAAACAAATAGGGAAATTACTGATTTCACGGTGTGCCATTGGCGTTTCACTGGGCCGAGGCGTGAAAGCGAGTCACGGCTAGCCGCACACCTTCGATCTCCATACTCACGGCGCCGCATTCGGCGGTGTGCAACACCGCGCTGCCACGCGAGGCGTAGGCATGCTCCACCTCCGGCGAGCGGTCGCGGGGGCTGCCGCTGATAATGGTCCACTCGGGCGTGCTCCAGGCGGCGAAGCCGGGCGGATGGTACTGGTCAGTTAAGTAGTGGGAAAAAAAGAATTTCCGAGTTAGCCCGCAGGCGCTGGCTGGGGAATATCCATTGATACCCACGACTCTCCATTCCATTGCCAGCATTGCCCGTTCGTCGTGTCGTACATAAAGGCTCTGGCACCGCCCATCACCTCAAGCTTAAATCGTCCGACGATCGCGGGCGTGCTCGGTCCTTCATTGGTTGTAGGTCTTCCCCTCAATTGCGCATCTGCCGAATTGATGACTACCGCTACCGACAGACACAGGGCCGCGACACCGACTAGAGTCTTTTGCAGGTTCATGGATCGATCTCCGTGAAAGGGGTTGGGCTGACGACACTCCTGCCGCGCATCCTACCACAACGAATGAAAAGCCCCGCCACCAGCCACGTCGAGTGTCAGGCCAAGGCCTGACCTACTTGGCTGGTCAGTCAAGTGGTGGGATGGGAATTATTTTCCATCAGTTGGTGGCTGAAAACCGCGGTGGATTATGAATACTCCGAGTGCAATCAACGCAACGAAGCCCCCAAAGGCGTAAATGTAAAATACGATGTCAGAAAACGTAGAAACTCTGTTTAGTTTGGCTAGTCGACCCAGGATAAACCCAGGAAGCAACAGAACCACGTAGGCGGCGATGACGCATCCGAAGCCAATCAGCACGCCTTTTGTTTGTTTAGGGGTCATGCCCTGATTCTACCAAGCGGCCTGAGCTCCGCTGCACGATCCCGGCTTGCCTCCCCGCTTCGTCGCTGGTTTCCGATTGCAGTCGGCGCGTGTGACGATCTTGTCGGCGTCTCGATGAGCGTTGACCGTCCAAGTGCCATCTGGGACAGCGTTGACTTTCCCTACCAGCGGTTGGGAAGGCAGTTTGTGGGTTCGAGGAATGTTAGCTGGGGAACTTTACGAAAACCATCCACCGGCCGAGCATTCCAATCAAGAGACTGAGGACCATAAAAAACGCGAAGACCCTCCAATCCCATTCGCTCCATCGCTGATTGGCGTGTCGAATGGGAGTTAGGTCGCATTCTTCCGGCATGGTTGTCGCGATGATAAATCCCTCCGGCGTGACCTTCGGAATGATAAGTGCCCTCTGACAGCCTGGGCATTTCCTTGGCGGAGGGTTATCCACGGTCCCGAATGGGATTTTGGTTTTGCATTTCGGGCATGTGTAGATGGGTGGCGGCCTATCGTTCATGGCTCCATTATAATCGTGTATTAGCCTGACGATTCAATCGTCATGGGGGCGGCCCGTGAAAGCTTGCCACCTCCAGCCGCCCGTCTTCGATCTCCATACTCACGGCGCCGCATTCGGCGGTGTGCAACACCGCGCTGCCACGCGAGGCGTAGGCATGCTCCACCTCCGGCGAGCGGTCGCGGGGGCTGCCGCTGATAATGGTCCACTCGGGCGTGCTCCAGGCGGCGAAGCCGGGCGGATGGTACTGGTAACCTAGTGTGTGGGATTTGAAAAAGTTTCGCTGCCAATCACCGCAGCCGTCTACGATTTAGCCCAATCAGCGCCGCGATGCATAGCAAGATTCCGAATCCGGTGCTGTACATCATATAGCTGATGTCGCCCACTTGGGGTCTTGGCTGCGGGTTGTCGTTGAACATTGCGAATAGCAAAAAAGTGCGCAGAGCACGACTAGCAAGAGGACAATGAGGGCGTTGGCCATTTTTAGCTCCGCTGAACAATTCCCGCTTGCCTTAGCGCTTCGTCCCAAGCTTCCGATTGCGTGTCAGCATTGACCACGATTACCTCGGAGTCTCGTTTGGCGTAGACCATCCAGATTGGTCTAGTGTCTGCGCCAGTGCTGCATGTCGCCGAGTAACCAGCTTAGGGTACGCATGAGGCGCGGGGAAAACAAATAGGGACATTACTGATTTCACGGTGTGCGATTCGGCGCTTCACGGGAGCGAAGCGTGAAACCGAGCCACCTCCAGCCGGCCGTCTTCGATCTCCATGCTCACGGCGCCGCACTCGGCGGTGTGCAAGACCGCGCTGCCGCGCGAGGTGTAGGCGTGCTCCACTTCCGGCGAGCGATCGCGGGGGCTGCCGCTGATTATGGTCCACTCGGGCGTGCTCCAGGCGGCGAAGCCGGGCGGATGGTACTGGTAACCTAGTGTGTGGGAAAAAATCAATTCTCGCAATTCGGGTGAATTTCGAGGAAGCACTGAAGGCACATTATTTCGGGGCGTTCGCCACGAATAAATTCGGCCTTGTGTCGATTCTCCCAGTCAGATCCGTCCGTTCTGACTTCGGTAATTTTGCCACAGCGCGGACACATGGTTTCAATGATAGGTCCGTGGGCTTCGCTCATAGCCCCATTATAGCTCCGCTCGCTGTACAACCCCCGCTTGCCTTAGCGCTTCGTCCCATGCTTCCGACTGAGTGTCGGCGTTGACCACAATCTGGTCGGAGTCTCGTTTGGCGTAGACCATCCAGATTGGTTTGGTGCCGCGCCAGTGGCACATATCGCCGTAGGACCAGCCGAGGGTACGCATTAGACGCTGGGCGCGGTCGATAGGGTTGGATTTAGCGGCCATTATCGCTGCTTTGGGGTCGACAAACCCGGCGGAATTAGAGATAAGATGCTGGCCATGGCTGGAGCCGTCGCTATGATTAGGTAGCTGGGGGCTGCATTTGCGCAAAGGATGATTCGATGACAACGTTCATCATCTCCGGGATCGCGATTCTAATCGCGATCACGCTTTATGCATTCGGACGGCGATTCGGTAAAGGTACGGCCGACATCCGTAAAATCGGAACGTCTGCCCAGGATGCCTTGCGAGAAATTTCTAGACTCAATTCTTTGGCGGCGGATTCTCTTGAGTCGGCTGCTGCTCGCGAAGATAAATCCCGAAATCCAGCGATATAGCGCCCCCGGATTCAAAGAATTCTTGCATGCGGCTCTTGTCGCCTTGGCTGTTTGTGTCCATCCGCACACGAACCATGCGACCCGTGGTAGGTTTTACGCTCCATGTGGCGAAAGGTAGCGGCGATTCAGGCGCTGGGGTGGGGGCCGAGATGTGGGTTATGGATGCCGAGTCAATGTGCCTTCCCGCAGGAACTCCAGCAATCTCGACATCCCAGCTCAACACAGCGTCGCCCTCGCTAGAGTCTAGGATGAAATCTTTACCGAGAGTGATGTAAGCGGCGATGTCCGGTCCCTTAATTAATATGTGCGTTTCTTCCGTGAGCGCCTTGTTGATTACTTCATCTAGCTTTGTTGTAGCAGCGGTGAGGTTTCTGAGGTCTGCCAAATCATTGGTCGCTATTTTCTCAACAGCCAGCTTGGAGTTTTTGGCCGAATCGGCAGTCGACTTGGCCTGCTCGTCGAGAACGCTCATACGCGATTCCATTGCCCCGATCTTGCTGTGGATTCCCCATTGCATCCACAAAGATCCCCCGCCAAGAATCACGGCGACACTTGCCAATGCGACCAAAACGCGAACAGCGCCACTCGTCTCCGCCGTTTTCTCGGTCAGGGCACTTATGGCTTCTGCAAGTTTGTCATGTGCGCCCTTTTGCTCACGGATCGAATTCGCAGCATTGTCGAGATGCGCCCGGGTGCGTTCCTGCTGCTTTTCCAAGTCGCCGATTCTGTCGTCGTTTTTTGCCATGGCGGCGATCTGTCAGAAAGGCATGATGGACCAACACCTGACTCCCGGACAGCTTAATGGCTACCACGCGCCGTGTCACTCCCCTGGGGGGTCAATAATTTGCTGCCCGCTCGACCAGTTCCTTGACGGTCCAAACCTTGTCGGCCAGCCCGCTGGCCATCGCTGGCGTCTTGCCGCCGAGTGCTTCATGCTTGCGGCAGAAATTGTAGAACGCGAAGAAAATCGCCTGCATGGCCGTGTGGTGTTTTAGGCTCTTGCTGTGGCCGTTGGTCAACCGGGTGAACCGCCGTAGCGTCATCCGCAGCGTGAGATTCAATCGCTCGATATGGCTCGTGCTGATGCGATCCTCGTCCGGCCGGCCAAACTGCGGCACCTTCTCGCGCTTATTATCCGGGCCGGCGAATAGCGGGTTTGCTCTTGGGTGCTGGCGTAGGTCTTTATGAGCTGGGCGAAGTCCACCCGCGAACCGAGGACGAAAGGCACGTTCAACGTGTAGGCTCGCAAGCCATCCGTGGTCAACTGGAAGCGGCCCAGCGTGGCGGCGTTCAGCTTGGTCAGGAACTGGGAGCAAGTCGCTCCGTCGCGGAGTCCGACTTGATGGGCGAGGATCAATTTCGTGTCGCGTTCGATTGCAATGAAGGTCCACGAATCGCCGGGGTGCTTGCCATCGTGAACGTTCTTGGCTTTGGCCCCGACGAAAGACCAAATCTCGTCTAGCTGAACATCCTTCACCGGAACGGCCTTGATCTTGGCATCTAGCAGCCGTTGGCAGTTCTCACCCACCAACAGAATCAAGTCGGCCAACGTCTGTCGGCAAAGTCCGGTGAGCCGTTGAACGGATCGGATCGACATTCCCTCCAGCATGAGGGACAGGGCCATCGTCGCTTCCTTCATCGACGTGCGAAGATCGCCCAGCGGCTTGACCGCATCGTCAACGAACGTCTGGCCGCATAGGGCGCACTTGTACCGTTGGTTGCCTTGGCGGTCCTTGCCGTGTTTGTGTTTCGTGTCGTGTTGGCAGCATGCAACTATCATGGTCTTTATGGTAATACCGTAATACCATAAATGCAATAGGGAAATCGGGCTTGCCAGAAAGATTTTCAGTAATACACTTATGGCATGGAACCCAAGCGCGGCAGACCACCCATCGACCCCGCCAAGAAAGCCTCGGAAATGGTTCCGGTGCGCATGACCAAGGCCGAGCGGGCACTATTCGAGAAAGCCGCCAGCCAGGCCGACCAAACGCTGTCGGCATGGATCAGGGACAATCTCACCAAGGCCGCCACGAAAGCGCCACGCAAGCGATAGCGGAGAGAGGGAGGATCGAACTCGGGCAGCGCAGCCGCCCCCGGTAAGCTTATAAGGCCACCCGCGCCACCAGACGCCGGCCGCTCTCCTGTCAGCGGATCAGAGGCGACGCTCCCCACAGGGTTCATTGACGCTCACAGGATTTCCAATTACTGGCTGCTTGCATGAGCCGGTCACTTCTGTAAAATGACGTTTACAGAAATGGAGGTCTTATGCAGACCCTTAGGATGCTGGACTGGACACCCCTTGCAGCAAAGCTGAAGGAAGCGCGGATAGCGGCCGGTCTTTCTACATACGCGGCGGCGGCGGCCGTAGCCAAGCGATTTCCAGGGCTCGCGATCTCTCACGCGACCATCGCAAACTATGAAAAATGTGCTGCCGCGCCGACGATTGATGTGATCGCAGCCCTCGCGATGGTCTATGACAGGCCGCTCAGTTGGTTTCTTGAGCCGGGCTTGCCGCTTACCGGTATTCGCTACCGATTCCTCTCGTCAAAGACCAGAATTAAGGAGCGGCATCAGTTTGAGTGCCAGTCGCTCTATTGGCTGGAGGGATATATCAAACTTGAACGCCGCCTTGGTCAGCCGTTGCGGCGCACGAAGCATCCGAACGTCGATCCGTCAATGAGCGCTTTGGATGCAGCGCGCGCTGTGAGAAAGAGCCTGAACCTAAAAGAAGTCGATCCGGTGCCCAGTGTGATCGAAATCCTAGAGGGGTTCGGAATTCGCACAATCGAGATGCCGACGTCACTGGCGATAGATGGGTTTGCGGCAAGGCTAGGTGGCGATCCAGCAGTAGTCTTGAACCCGAGTGCGGCCAACGATCGCTGTCGATTGAACGCTGGACATGAGCTTGGTCACGTACTATTCGGTGACTGCGAGTCGGGCACCGAAACGACGGATGAGATGGACAATAGGGCTTTTGAATTTGCTTCGCACTTACTCATTTTGCCTTCACAATTGAAAGCCGCCTTTACTGGACGCTCTGCGGTTAAGCTCGTTCAGTACAAGGAGCGATATGGGATCTCGATGGCTGCGATGATTTTTCGAGCGGAAAAACTTGGAGTCATCGACGCGAAAACCGCCAAGTGGCTGTGGATACAATTCAGTCGACGCGGTTGGAGAGCCAAGGAGCCTGGAATCGTTCGAGCCGACCGTGCCGTGCGGTTTGAAAGGCTTTTGGATCAAGCAATCGCAGAAAAGACTCTCAGTTGGAATGAGGCGGCTGCGGTTACTGGTATTGATGCCGGTCAATTGCGCCGGCGTCGCGATTTAGCGATGGGAATCACGGAACACGAAGAAAAGGAGGACAGCGACGCAAATATCTTGAAGCTGAAACCAATTCGGCAAAAAAAAGGCCGGGCGTCGGAGCCCGGCCAGAGTCATTTCAGCGACGAGGAGATTGGCTGACACCCTTCCTCATCGCATCCTTAACCAGGGAGCATTTTAGCATGTCCGATAAAGAAAGGCCAATACGACTTGATGCCCATGACGACAGCTTGTTGCGCAGTGTACGTTGATCTCGGAATCCCGCGAGACCAGTACAAAAAACGCCCACCCGAAGATTTGGCGGCGCTCGCTGATACTTTCAATCGGCTATCTGGTCGACACGATGAAGGTCCGGAGTTGATTCGATACATTCAGAACAAACAGAAGGCCAAGAGGCGATTGCCGGTTCCGTGGCCCACTTTCAACGGCACCCACAAACGATCACCGGCCGTCACGAGGACTCTTGACGATGACCAGTTGCAAGCATTGCGAGATGCCTATCAGGAGACTGTGTTGCCCTATCAAAAGGGAACCGATGCGGCATTCTGGAGTAGTGAAATCGTAGGGGCGCTCGCAGCAAGCTTCACACGTCGGTCGGGCATCATCATGTCCGGTTTTGTTCTACTTGCGATCGCCGAGGAGCGCCGCAAGAGAGGTGAGTGGTTCAAAGTCGGACGAAAAGGCGCGGGCAGCGGCTTTGGCGACTTGGACGACGCCGCAAACATGTAAGCTGATCGCAGCCGGTGACAGGGAATGTACTCAAAAGGCAAGGCGAGCCAATGCGCAGCGTACGTCGATGAATCTGGCTGTATGGGAATGCGATTGCATCGGAATTCTTCAAAGTTTTTCGGAGTTGCTGCGACGTTATTCGAGAAGCCAGAGGCTGCCACTGAATGCTATAACGCAATTGAAGCCCTCAAGAGCGAGCTCGGGGTGCGGCGGGAGTTCAGATTCAGCGATTGCAACGACAGTAATCGTCGACGATTCTTTCGCACCGTTTTGCCATTTGAGTTCACGTATTGGGGTCTCGTCGTGAGCAAAGAGAAGCTGGCGGCAAAGAGCCTGTGTTTTAGTCGGCCCTTTCTCCAATACCCTGTAATGGGCATTTTCGCCCAAATGGCCGAACGCATGGATCGCGCTACTGTAGTGATCGACAGGACTGGCAGTAGTGATTTCCGTAAGGATCTAGCCAAGAACTTGAAGAATGAAATGAATGCCAAGTTTGGTAGGATTGTCATCCACAAAGTAAAGGATGAAGAGTCGCACCGACATTATTTGTTGCAGTTGGCCGACATCGTTTGCGGCGCACTGACACGCTCATACGATCATCAAAAGAAGTGGCACAACGAGTACCGGCAGATGATTGCCCAGAAAGAGGTGGCCATTATTGATTGGCCGTAGGGCGCAAAAAATAACCCGCCGAGCCTATCTCTCAGTTATGAGCTGAGGGAACGCACACCAAAGGGTGACAGTTCGGCTAGCGGGTTGTTTCACTGAAATATATCGTCCGGATAGCAGGACGGCAAGAGTGCAAAATTCCATTTTTTTGGTCGTAAATCGTTAGTTGGCAACGCATTTCGACGCAACACCTTAAGCGCCCTACAGATAATGCTATCAAATCGGGCTTGACACTACCCGCAGAATCGGCAAATCCCGTCCCTTGCCGGAACCGCCAAGCCATGATCATGGCGATCCAACCGCCCACTTTCCGCCCTGCCTCTTAAACGGCCCCTTCCGCAGCACGACCCCCAGGGCATCCCGCAAGGCCGCCGGGGTCATGGTGGTTCGATAGCCGCGATCCAGTAGCTTGATGGCCAGCTCCGTTTGCGACAGCGGGCCATCAGCCAACACCTCGGCAGCCACTTCGGCCAGCGTCTTGTCATCGAATGGGATCGGCTCGACCTGCACGCCCTTGCGGACATAGACGGCCAGCTCGTGCCCCTTGGCCTTTTGTAGCCGGCGGACTACCCCGCGTTCTCGCAGTCTGAAAATGTGGTGGTCGATCATGCGCCGGTGCCAGACGCGGCCGGGGTCCAGTGCTTCCAGCCGTGCCAGGATGTCCAATGTGGTGAACGGCTCATCCGGCAAGACACTGTTGATACTGCTGGCGATTGTCTTGTGGCCCGATGGCACGCTGCCCAGCAAGTCTTGCTCCAGGGCTGCGATCTTGACCAGCGTGTCGGCGTACTCGGCGCGTGCCTGGTTGACGGCCTTGTCGCGCTTGTCTCTGGCGTGCTTGCGCAATTCATTAAACGCACTCATGCCGGTATAATCACGGCATCAGCTCAGGTGTTCAAGCGGGCTGCGCGAATCCCACACGGAAGGTTACCAGTACCGGGCGGATCGCTGAACGCGCTGCCGTGGTGCGGGGCCAACAGCGCGTCGCAATCGTAGGGAGCTTCGGCCATCACGTCGTCCAACCCGGGGGATTCGAGATCGCCGGCCAGAAGGAGCCTCCGCCCCTCGAACTCGACGGCCAGCACGATGCTGTTGGCATTGTCGCTGCCCAGGATGCCGCGGCGTGGCGGGTGCAAGACTTCGATTCGCGCCGGTCCGCCCGAGCGCAGTTGGTCGCCGCCCCAGAGTTCGGCCAGCGGCACGCCGTGCCGCTCGATCGCCGAGTGAAGCGCCGAGAGCGAAGCACTGGATTCGTCGAACATCACGGGCGAGACGTACACGGCGCCGAACGAGAACTGATCCAAAAGCGCCGGAAGGGCGTTGTAATGGTCGGCGTCGGCATGGGAGATGATGGCCGCGTCGATGTGCGCGATGCCGCGCGACCAGAGATAGCCGGCGATGGCGCGCGAGGCCGCGACCGGCGAGCCCAAGCGCCCGGCGTCGTAGAGCAGTGTCTTGCCGCCGGGCAGTTCGACGACGACGGCCGAGCCATGGCCGACCGAGAGGATCGTGCAGCGCAGTTGGTTGCCCTCGCGCGGCGAGAAGACAGGCAGCGCCAGGCCCACGGTGATCCAGCCGGCAAGCAGCGCGAAGCACCAACGCCGCGGCGGAGCGAAGCGCCGCGCGAAGACTCCGACCGCCAGCGCGCCATAAAACACGAGCAGCCACCAGTCGGCCGGACCGCTAACCCAGAAGTGATTTCCCCGCCAGTCGCGGGACAGATTCACGGCCGATTCCATGAACGCCAGGTTCGCGTCGCATAGCCATCCCAACCCATTGGCCACGGCGGGCGCCAACCAGCCAAACGCGAAGATGCCGAAGCCGGAGGCCATCGCCAGCGCCACGGGCAAGCCCAGGATCGGTCCCAACAGCACGGCCACCGGCGAAACCAGATGAAAGCGGGCCATCACCAGCGGAGCGATCACGAGCCAGATCACGAGGCTCACGAGCACCGCGCGCCAGGTAGCGCCGGCGACGCCGCGCAGCACCGCGCTCGGGCCAGCCGCGCGTGGCCGCGATCAGGCGGTCGAGCGGATCGGGCTCGGGCCGATTGGCGGCGCGCTGGGCGAACCAGCCCAACACGGCCACCGAGAGAAAAGACAGTTGCGTGCCAGCTTGAAACAACTCGGCCGGATTCAGCGCCAACACGACCAGCCCGGCGGCGGCGATGGAATTGAACGCCAATGCGCGGCGCGCGAGCAGCATTGCCAGGCAGGCGACCAGCACCATTACCGTGGCTCGCACGACGGGAGGCTGAGCGCCGGTCGTCACTGCGTACAGCGCGCAGCCAATCGCCACGATCGCCAGTGACCAGCCGGCGGGGGCCAGTCCGATTCGCGTGGCGAAGAACAGGCAGGCGGCGAGAATGCCGACGTTGAGGCCCGAGATGACCAGCAGGTGGATCGTGCCTGTTTCGAGAAAGGCTTGCATGGCGTCGGGCTCGAGTTCGTCGCGGGCGCCCAGGAACATGGCCGCCGCCAGTCCGCTGCGCCGCGGGCCGACACTGCGCCACAAAAGCGACTCGCCGCGGGTGCGCAGGTATTCGACGATCCGGCCGATGCGAAAGGGGGAGGCCTGGCTCAGCGTGGCGACGCACTCGGGAAATTCGCTGTCGACGGCCGACAGCCGGCGCTGCGCGCGAGTAGGCCGCGAAGTCGAACTCACCCGGGTTGGCCGGCGGGCGGATCGAACGCAGTTGTCCGAACACGCGCAGGCGGTCCCCGGCCCGAATGTCGGTGAGGTTCCCGCTGACGAACAGCGTGGTTCGCCCGGCCGCGTCGCGCCACGTGTCGCCATCGCGAATGCGTGAAAAAGCCGCTTCGATTCGGGTGCGCTCTGCGCTGGGCGATCGTGCGGAGCGGATCGGGGGGCGGCGCGGGGATGCGATGCGGGCCGCTGACGGCGACGACCTCCAAGGCTACGGGCTCGGCCGTGTCGCGCAGCGGCCAGGCCCACCTCGCGGTTGTCGTAGAGCGACCAGCGGCAGTGATGCCAGGCGGCGGCCGTGGCCAGCAAACTCGCCAGCAGCGCCAGCGTAGCGACGCGCTCGTGCGCCAGCCGCCAAAACAACCACCACGCCAGCCAGGCCGCCACGGCCAGGGCCCACCATGCGACGAGCGGCAGCGGCGCGAAGCGATCGAGCGCAATTCCCGCGCAGACGGTCGCGAGCACCGCGACCAAGGGCGCATATGCGGGACGCGCGAGGGATGGTGAGGCAGCGTTCACGGCAAGTTTCAGCAGACGCGCACTCGGGCGAGACTCGTTGACGGTTCTTCGATGGCGCAATGTAGCAGACGGGGCAAGGGCGTTCAGCCTATTCTTCGCCGTTTGCCGCGGCGCACGGGGTTGCTTGGCGAACGCGGCGACGGACGATATCCTGACGGCTCGACCGAACCCACCGACCATGCCCGCCAATCGGCCATCCCATACCGGACCAGGAGTCGTCACCATGACCAACGTGTTTTATCGCTTGTCGCTTGCGGTTGTTGCCGTTGTGGCCATCGCACTAGGCGGCTGCGGCGCCAAACCGACGCCCCAGCCGGAAGAAGTGCCCTCGGCGTCGCCGACTGCCCAAGCGGTCGAGCAGCCAGCAAATGAAAAACAGACCGACGAAAAGCCACTCGACGAAAAGCCTGCTGACGAGAAACCGATCGAAGCCACGGCGGCGACGACCGAACAACCGGCCGCCAGCGATGAACATCCCGCCAAGGAAGAGCCGCTTTCGCTGCCGGTGACCGAGCCGGCGGGCACGGCCGGCACGGCGCTGATCCCGCGCCGCACACTGTTTGGCAATCCCGACAAGTCGATGGCCCGGATCAGTCCTGACGGCACGCGGATCAGTTATCTCGCGCCGCTGGACGGGGTGCTGAACGTGTTTGTTGCGCCGCTGGACGATCCGGCGGCGGCTAAGCCGGTGACGCAGGAAAAGACGCGGCGGATACCGGCCTATTTCTGGGCCTACGACAGCAAGCACATCTTGTACGTGCAGGATGTGGGCGGCGACGAGAACTGGCACGTGTATGCCGTCGACCTGGCCGCGGGCACGACCAAGGATCTGACGCCGCTCGCGAAAATCGCGGCGCAAATAGACGCCGTGAGCGAAAAGTTTCCCGAGGAGATTCTGGTCGGCCTGAACGATCGCGATCCGCAGTATCACGATCTGTATCGCGTGAACATTCTTTCCGGCGAGCGGACGCTGGTGCAGAAGAACACGGAGTTCGCGGGATTTATTACCGACGATGATTTTCAGGTTCGCTTCGCCAGCAAGATGACCCCGGACGGCGGCAGCCAACTGCTGGAAGCCGACGGCCAGGGAGGCTGGAAGGATTATCGCAAGATCGACATGGAAGACACGCTCACGACGTCGCCGGTCGGCTTCGACAAAAGCGGCAAGATTCTTTACATGACCGACAGCCGCGGACGCGACACCAGCGCGCTGGTGCAGATCGATCTGGCTTCGGGCAAGGAAACCGTGCTGGCCGCGGATGATCGAGTGGACGTGGGGGGCGTGCTTTCGCATCCGACCGAAAAGACGATCCAGGCCGTGACGATCAACTATGACCGGCCAACGTGGAAGATTTTGGATCCGGCGATCGAGGAAGACTTGCGCGATCTGGGCACGGTCGCCGAGGGCGAGGTGCAGGTTCCCAGCCGCACGCTCGACGACAAGACGTGGACCGTGGCCTATCTGAAGGACGACGGACCGGTGAACTATTACCGCTACGATCGGCCCAGCAAGAAAGCCACGTTCCTGTTCACGAATCGCAAATCGCTGGAAGGATTGCCGCTGGCCAAGATGCACCCGGTGGTGATTCCCTCGCGCGACAAGCTGAACCTGGTGAGTTACCTGACGCTGCCGAAGGCGGCCGATCCGGAAAACAAGGGACGCCCGAGCGAGCCGCTGCCGATGGTGCTGGTGGTTCACGGCGGACCCTGGGGCCGCGACACCTGGGGTTTTGACGCCGAGCATCAACTGCTGGCCAATCGGGGCTATGCCGTACTGAGCGTCAACTTTCGCGGCTCCACTGGCCTGGGCAAGGGATTCACCAACGCGGGCAACAAGGAGTGGGCCGGCAAAATGCACGACGACCTGATCGACGCGGTCGATTGGGCAATCGCCGAGAAGATCGCCGATCCGGCGCGGGTGGCGATCTCGGGGGGCAGCTATGGCGGATATGCCACGCTGGTCGGGCTGACGTTCACGCCAGAGAAGTTCGCCTGCGGCGTCGACGTCGTGGGGCCGAGCAATCTGTTTACGCTGCTGAGCACGATTCCGCCTTACTGGGCGCCGCAGATGCAAATGTTCAAGGATCGCGTCGGCGATCCCACGACCGACGAGGGGAAGAAACTGCTGGGCGAGCGATCGCCGCTGAACTTCGTGGAGAAGATCCAGCGGCCGCTGTTGATCGGCCAGGGGGCTAACGATCCGCGCGTCAAACAGGCTGAGGCCGATCAGATCGTCGATGCGATGCGGGAGAAGAAGATTCCGGTCACGTATGTTTTGTTCCCGGACGAGGGGCACGGTTTCGCGCGGCCTGAGAACAACCTGGCTTTCCAGGCCGTGACCGAGGCCTTCCTGGCGCGGCACCTGGGAGGTCGCTTCGAGCCGATCGGCAATGACTTTGCCGACTCGTCGATCACGTGCCCCGACGGCAGCGACCAGATTCCCGGCCTGGCAGAAGCGATCAAGGATATGCCGGCCGAGCACCCGGCTTTGCCGTTGCCGTAACCAGCTCGCAGCCGGGCGGAAACGGGGTCGCCACGAGGCACGCGGCCGATGCTGGCGGTGCCGGCAAGTCATTGCACGCGCGTTAAACTTTGACGGTCGCGGAGGATATTCAAGCATGAGCGGCTACTTCGTCGATAAGAGCGACTGTTCGCACCATCGTATTTTCCCGGGCGTTGATATCCACACGGCTTGCGGAGAGCAAATGATGCTATCGCTGGTCGAGATGGAGCCGTTTGCCGTGGTCGAGGAGCACTCGCATCCGCACGAACAAATGGGTTTGATGCTCGAAGGCGAGGCCGACTTCACGATCGGCGGCCAGGCGATGCGGATCGTCGCCGGCCAGATGTGGCGGATTCCCGGCGGCGTGCCGCACAAGGTCGTGGCCGGAGACCGCCCGGTGCGGGCGCTGGATGTGTTTCATCCGCCGCGAGAAGACTATCAGTGAACTCGACCAGGCCGAATACTGCGAGGCGCGCGGCCCTGGCGGGACTGCTAGCGGTCTGGCTCGCGAGCGGTTGCGGCAGCCTGCCGACCGCCATGCCGTGGAAGCGGGTGCCGCTGGATGCCTCGGCCGGATTCTATGACTCGGCCAGCATCGTGTACCGCTTGGATGCGGGCAAGATGGAACAACCGCTCGACGTGGCTCGGGTCGAGGGGCAGAGGATCGCCTTCGAACAAGTCGCCAGCAGCCCGCTGGCCGAGCAATCGATCGGCACGCTTTCGATCATCTATCCGCATCCGGGCGGAAAGCAGGGACAGGCGCAAGCGAAGTTCGCGATCGACAGTGCGCCGGCCAAGGCCAGCAAGCCGGCGGCGACACGGAATTGGAATCCGTTTTCCCGCAAGCCGCCGGCGCCTCCCTCGCCCAAGGCGATGGTCACGGCGCAGCCCGAGGTGCATGAATTGTGGGTGCTGGATATTCCGGCCGCCGAGTCGGACCAGTATTTCAAGCTGCTGGCCGCGCAGAGTTTTTACAACACCGAGCGGCCGGGGACTGGCGCGGCGCAATTGACGGTGACGATCAACGGCAGCCAGGTGCATAAGCCTTGGGAGCAGGTACCGCAGTTGGGCGCGCTGGCGCAGCGCGTGCGCCGCGAAGGGCGGCTGGTGGCCTACTCGCGACCGGCGGCGGAAGCGGGAATCGCGGAAGGTTCGATCGCCAGTCTCGAGGCGTATCGCAACATGCTGGCGCGGAGTAATTCGCCCGAGGCGGCGGCAGCCAGCGCGAGCCTGGCGGCCAATCCGTTCTCGATGCCGCCGGTTGGCATGCCGGCGTTTTCGCCGCAAGGGGCCGTGGTGGCCGGGGCGCCAGCGGGTCCGCCGCGGCGGTAGAACGCAAGGATGCCCGCCAAATCAATTGGCCCGGCGCTTGCGAGGCCGCCGGGCGAAGGCCGCCATCCCGATAGCGGAAAAGCCGATCAATGCCAATGACGACGGCTCGGGAACCGGAACGATGATCAGGCGGATGGCGAATGCGCCAGTACTCGGTAGGACAAGGGGCGCCTCAAAAAAGGCACCGGGTTCGGAATAACCCGGCAAATACATAAAGCTGTGGCTGTTTGGACTCAGAAGATCCGCATCGGCCAGAATCGATGGCACCTGCGACAAATCGGGGGGAGGGCTTGACGCATCATGATCAGCGTGGTGTCCGAATTCCAGGTCGACGAAGTATTGTGCTCCAGCGGTTACCGGAATTGAGATTGGGTCCAGGTTAGTCCCCGGATCGAGGTAGCGAAACTCGTTGGTCGCGCCATCAATCAAGGTGGGCGAGTCGATCTCCGCGAGGGTGGGGCCCGGAATAGAATAGGGGTATGGGCCGTTCTCGGTGATGCGAATTGCTACTTGCTGCGACGGTGCGGCTCCGCCCTGGTCGGACGCCCACGGGATTTGCACGCCGACGATTGTGCCACTGACGGGGACGGTCAATTGCGAGCCAACACGAACGCCCGCGCGGGAAAGCAAATGGGTGTCGTTGTCGAAATAATATAGACCGTCTACGGGTTCACCGGGTGGAATCGAGTCGTTGCGAACGACAATCTCGTCGGCGAGGGCGGTCGTGCCGCTGAGGACGAGCGCCAGCAGCGCATGAGCGA
Organism: uncultured Planctomycetaceae bacterium; assembly: GCA_963791755.1. GTDB lineage: Bacteria > Planctomycetota > Planctomycetia > Pirellulales > PALSA-1355 > PALSA-1355. Next base: position 748,153 of record CAWBTK010000007.1, on the reverse strand, counting down.
TTGGTGTACGGATCAATGTTCCTCTCCTGTTCCAAAGGGGATTCTGTCTGAGTCCGCTGGGGTATTCTCGCATGCCCAACAAGGGAATGCAAATTCTCGTGCGGTTTCCGGGAACTTTAGCCGTTCGTAGACGACTGGGAGGAAGCCCGGCGCTTGCAATCGCGCCGCCGGCGAGACACAATAGCACCCATGAACGCCAGCTTTACCACGTACTTTTGGTATTACTTTAGCCCGCCGGGTCGCGGGGCCGGAGGAGGAATGTAAACGTTTCCTACCTACCGAAGCGACAGAACAGCCCCGAGACCCGAATCGTCAGGTCTCGGGGCTGTTTTGTTTTGGAAGGCGGTACAAACCCCATCCAGCGTTCGACGGACTTTTGAAAATTTCATCCAACCAGCCCCAGCCACAGGAGCCAGACTGCCGTGATCGTTGTCATGAAACCCGAGGCCACGCCGACCCAGGTCGAGCACATGGTCCGACGCATTGAATCGTTAGGTTTGAAAGCCCACGTGATCGTGGGGGCCGAGCGGACCGTGATCGCCGCGGTGGGCGATGATCGCAAGACGCACAAGGAGTCGCTCGAAAGCGGCGAGGGGGTGTCGGAGGTCGTGCCGATTCTCGCGCCTTACAAGGTCGCCAGCCGCGAGGTGAAAAAGGAGCCCACCATGGTGCGAGCAGGCAGCCTGTCGGTGGGCAATGGCATGCTGGGCGTGATTGCCGGGCCCTGTTCGGTCGAATCCGAAGAGCAGATTTTGTCGACGGCCCGCGCGGTCAAGGCGTCGGGCGCGACGGCGCCTGCGCGGCGGCGCGTTCAAGCCGCGCACCAGCCCCTACAGCTTCCAGGGATTGAAAGAAGACGGACTGAAGATGTTGGCCACGGCGCGCGAGGCCACCGGGTTGGCGGTGGTCACCGAAGTCGTGGCGACCGAGGACGTGGCGCTGGTGGCCCGGTATGCCGACGTGCTGCAAATCGGTGCGCGGAACATGCAGAACTATCGCCTGCTGGAAGCCGTCGGCGAAACCGACCGCGCCGTGCTACTCAAGCGCGGACCGAGCGCGACGATCGAGGAGTTGCTGCTGGCGGCCGAATATATCCTGAACGCCGGCAACCCGAACGTGATGCTCTGCGAGCGGGGCATTCGCACGTTCGAGTCGCACACGCGCTTCACGCTCCCCTTGGCCACGGTGGTCTACTTGCACGCCAAGACGCATTTGCCGGTTGTGGTCGACCCCAGCCACGGCACGGGGCACACGTATCTGGTGCCGCAAATGGCGGCCGCCAGCGTGGCGGCCGGCGCCGACGGACTGATCCTGGAAGTGCACCCTTGCCCGGAAAACGCGTTGAGCGACGGATATCAGTCGCTGACATTCAAGCAGTTCGACGAGACGATGCAGCTTTGCCGCAGGGTGGCCGAAGCGGTGGGCAAGAAAATGTAGCGGCGCCGATTTTGGCAAGGGCTACTCGGCCTTGGCGTTTGGGGCGGCGGTGACCACCACCACGCCCTCGCGCAAGGACGTCGCCAGGCCCAACTCCGAGAGCGCGGTGCGCAGCGCGTCGCCGGCGGTCGTCTGGTTGAGCTTGATTGTCACCGGACTCTGGCGGTTTTTGCCGGCGCGCTTCAAGGCGGGCTCGTCGAGTTGGATCGGCAGGCCGGTGAACTCGGAGACAAACTCGATGAATTGGAACAGCGGCACTTTGCTGAACTGAGCCGCCGGCAACTGGCGCGAAAGTCGCTCATCGACATCGGCGGCCGTGATTTCGGGATGTTCGACACCCGGCGAGTCGGCCGCGGGGGTGCGCACCGCGGCGGGAGCTTCGACCGAATCGTCCGAGGCCGCGCTGTCGATAATGCTTTCGGCCATTTCCTCGGCAGGCACAGCGGCGGCCGGAGCTTCGGCCGGCGCCGGTTCGAGCTTGATCGTGGGCCGCGGCGCGCTGGCCACGGGCGGTGACGGTTTGTCGGTCTCCGTTGGTTCGGACACTGCTGGCGGCGACAAAGCGGCTTCGGATTTTTCGGTTGCTTGAGCCGCGTCGGGCGCCTCGTCGATCGGGTCTTGTGGTTGTTCGGTGAGACGATCGGCGGCAACGTGGGGTGGTTCCGCCGTCGCGACGGGATTCTCCGCCAAGGCTTCGACCGGCGGCGGCAGCGTTTTCACCACAGGAGCGTCGCCGGCGCGCGTGGGCGAACTGGGGGCGGCGTCGGTTGCAGGCGTGACATTGGCGGGCGCTTCGACCGTCACTTCGTCCGCCGGAGGTACGCTGGGCGTCTGCAGCGCGAGGATCAACCACACGCTACCGCCGAGCACGATGCCGGCGCCGAGACCCGCGGTCAGGAATTTCCATTCTTGCCGCGCCCAATTCGTCAGGGGCGTCCAACGGGACGGCGCCAGCTTCGAGGCAGCCAGGCTTTTCGCCGCAACGCCGGCGGTGGCGGCCAGAGTTGGAACCGGCGGCGGTACGGCAGAACTCGCCGGCGGCAGGGCAGCAATTGTCGGCGGCACGGCAGCGGCGGCCGGCGGCAGGGCAGGGCCGGCTACGGGCGCTGGTAGAGGCGGTTGGGCGGCGACCTTGGCGGCGGCGAGCACCGGCGGCGGAACGGGCGCGGACGGCTGGCCGGCGGCAACCGCGGCTGGCTGAACGGGAGCAGGGCGGGGGGGCAAGGCCGGTGGTATGATCGCGGCCGCTTTCGCTTTCACGGCCCGGGGAGCGGCGGGCGCGGCGTCGTGCGTGGGCGGCCAAACCGCGGGATCCTGGGGCGCGACTTCGACGGTCGTGGAATTCCAGCCCGGGGGGGGCACGACATGCACCATGCTCGAGCATTTGGGGCAGGCCAGGATATCGCCGATCACGTCCTCGTCGTGGACGACGAGGCGAGCCCGGCAAGTCGTGCATTGAATGGTGAACAATTCCACGGCCGATTCGCTATGGGAGCGATCCAATTTTGGCGCCAGTCGCGCGGACCCTCTCCAGTATACGCGAGAACAACCGAGAAGCCGTGAAAATCCTTGCTTTTGGGGTGTGAAAATCGCCTGCAAGGACCGGGTAGACACCGGCTGACCATGCCCAATCGTATGGCCGCATGGAACGCTGTGGTCAGGCATTGCCGAAGACGCGATGGGCGTGGCTGGCGCAGCGGTCGTACCAGGAGCCCTCGCGGAAGGGGCGCAAATGAATGCCGCAGGGGATTGCCTGGCCCTGGTCATCGAGCACGTCGCCGCCGTGGCTGTCGAGGACCAACGGTTCACCGCCGGGTGAGCGGCCGATTTCGCCAACCCAGAGCACAACGTGCGATATCTGCATGTCTTCCCGATGGCGGATGAACAGTAAATCGCCGGTGCGTAAGACATGCTGTCGTTCTTTGAAGTTCTTTGGCAATTCAATCCGCTTAAGCGGCGCGGTATTTCCTCCTTGCTCGAAGGCCGTGTGCTGATGCGCCTGTTGACCAATGCCAGAGCTCATATGGATGCCAAAGCCCTGGTTGTAGACGAAGCTGGAGAAGTTGCTGCAATCGACTCCCTTGCCGTTGTGTCCCGCGCAACACGCCTTCCATGGCCAGTCTTGCGGCGGGTCCCAGTCGGGTATGTGGTGGTGTTGGTACTTGTAGCCGATGAACCGAGCGGCGCACGCGATGACCCGTTCGCGCATCCATTCAACTGAGCGGTGTTGCATTTCCGCAAGGGGCTCATACCGGTGCGCCGCTGGCCCCCAGGCCCCGAAGCGACGGCGGACGTGATGCGAATACCAGTCGTGCCGGGGAGTCCGCGATTCGCGATTTGGATCGCCGCGATCACCGTGCAAAAGATCGCCGACTAGCTCTTCGCGGTCGAACGTGTAGTCGAGGCGAAATCCGGAAGAACGCCCGGTGCCTGCTAGTCGCGCTTCAGCCGTGCGAGCCGCCCACGGAACGATTGAAATTGGCGCGGCACAACCCAGCGAAATCGCGGCGAGCGCTTGACGGCGGGTGACCTGAGAAGGCGCTGTCATCGGTGCATCTTCCTGCTCGTGCGATGCGAGAATCGATCAAACCTAGCTTGAAACAAGGTGCGGCCAAACAAGGGAAGGAGCTGACACAACTTGCAGTGGATCGCAGCGGGCCGGCATATTCCGCAGAATCGGACGAGCAGTTAATCACCCTTCACAGCCAGTTGCCGGCCATGTTTTTGCATCTGCAAGAGCGCGGAGATTGCGATCTCCCGGCACGTCTCGTGCTCGGGGGCGGCACGTGCCGCGATCAGTGTGCTACTTGTAGCACCAGCATTCCTCGGCATCAACAGAACCATTTTGGGGACAGTTTGACTCCGCGAGTGCTGCATCCCAATACGCGGATGTCGGACCGATGTGCCCGAAGGTGCGAACGAGTCGGTCCCACCAAGTCAATGATCCGAAGAGTGAACGAATAACGGAGTGGCGAAGCTTGAATCCACCTGGACAACCGGCGATAATTCCGCCGGCCGGCTAAACGGAGTCTCGATTGGCTGCAATGATGCACCACGCGATACCCGCGGAAGGGGGATGCGTTGTTAGAATAATGACCACTGGGAGTTAACGTCCTTATTAGCCTCTACTCATCATATGCGGAGTTTCGGATGAATTCGTTTTCTCCCTATTTAATCTGCGCGCTCGTGCTATCGTCGGCCGTCTCCGTCCCAGCGGCAACCGTTTACAGCACGCTTGGCCAATCAGTTGACCAATTCTACAACTTCCACGACGCCGCCAGCCGCTGGGCGAGTGATTTTCACACGGGAAGCGATCCCTCGACGATTACCGCCATTACTATCGCGATGACGAACCCCGACAGCATCGACCACCATTTTACGTTCGCCCTCTATACTGAGAACTCGGGAGGGCCCGGAACTCTTGTTGAAACCTTTGACGGAACAATTGCCGTGCCTGCTTTGACGTTTCCTCGCACGGATTTCAGCACGACAGACGCGGGAATCGGATTGGCCGCGGACACAACCTACTGGCTAGTGGTTGGCATCAACGAAAACCTCAATGCCTCGACCTCAATTATTGCCAGCACGGACAGTCTGAGTCCCGACGCCGGAAGCGTCTTCTCGCCGGTCAACAGCACTCTCGAGTTGATGAGTGTCGATGGAGGCGCAGACCTATCCCAACGATGTTGCGGGCAATATCGTTTTTGCCTTTCAGGGCACGATTATTGTGCCAGAGCCTAAGGGTATCACGCTACTTGCTGTGGGATTCTCTGCGTTTGGATTCTTCCGCCCGCGACGCAAGCGAACAACTGCCATTGGACGCAACGCCTACCTTGCCGCGCATTCCGGCGCACAGGACGGCCCCGGTCACGCTCACCTGACCAGTTTGGCTAGCTAATTCGGTGCACTTCAATACAGTCTGAGGCGCCTTCAGCGCGCACCAAATCCAAGACGGAACAAGGTGCACCGACGCCATCATTAGTTGCCCGAGACTTTCAGACGACGGCCATGCCGGTGTGTCGCGAACCTGCTAGGGCCGCACCAGCACGACCCGAAAGCCAATATGATCGTAGCGCCGCTCGGGCTCGAATCGCTGGCGAAACGCCGAACGGCTTGCCCAGGCCGGGTCGGCCCAGCAGCTGCCACGGCGCGATCGCGAGTAACTTCCCCCTGGGTTGCGAGTCGCCGTTGCCTGAGCGTCGTGCAGATCGGGGTCGACGCCGCCGGGATATCGCCAATGAGCCCAATCGCGACACCACTCGCAGGTGTTGCCATGCATGTCGTGAATGCCCCACGGATTGGCCGGGTAGCTGCCGACCTTGGCGGCGCGGCCCAAGGTCGGCCCCGGCTCCGCGCCGTTATAGGGCTGGTCGCCCTTGGTGTTCGCCTGCTTGCTGCCAATCGAATCGCCAAATGACGTCGCTGTCGTCGTTCCGGCGCGACATGCGTATTCCCATTGGGCCTCGGTGGGCAATCGAAAGTCCCACCCGGCCGGCAGTTCGCCCGCATCGCGAGCCTCGCTTGGTCAGCTTCGCGCAGTACTGTTCGGCCTCGGAGAAACTGACATTGCCAACGGGGAGCTCGTCATCCTTGGGCAACTCGTCCGTCGTCTCGCCCGGCAATTCGCCGACAACTCGTTTCCAATCGCCTTGCGTCACCTCGTACTTTCCGGTCCAAAAGCCTTTCGTGAGCGTGACGGTGACCTGAAATTCGAACGGGCGGCGTTCGGGTTCGCTCGGAGGGCTGCCCATGTCGAATCGCCCGGGCGGACACCAGCACAGCACGGTGCCCGCTATGGTGCGCTCTTCTCCAGATCGAGTGCCGAGCCCTGCCGCGTCGGCCGCGTCAACGATTGCTTCGCCGCGCTGCTGGGCGACAAGCTTCACTGCATCGCGATTTGCGCGCGATTTTTCCACTAGAAAATGGTGCAAGGTTTCACTGCCCAGGCCTTGCCCGTAGACCAACTCACCGCCGTAATGCGCGGTGACAATAGCCATTGCGGAGCCGCCGAGCGCGGCGCAAAGAACAAGCGAAAGCACCGCGATTCGCACCGCCATAGCCCGGCGTGAACCTGCCGGAAGCAGCGCCGCGCCCGCCAGCACCGCCCCGGCGAGGGCGAATCGCTTGAGGAAGGAGGCATACGTCGTGTGTTCTCGCAGGTACTCCCACGCGACACCCGGCACTCCGTCAGTGCCGTAAGGTATCTGCCGTTCGGCCATTTCGCCCGACGACTCGGCATTCCAGCAGAAAGCCACAATCGCGGCAAATAGCACGAGCAACTGCACCCGCAGCAGGCCGCGTTGGGGCGTGAGGAGGGCGGCGATGGCGACCGGCACGCTAATCAGAAACAACACGATCGGGAAATGGACGATCGCCGCGTGCGTCCGCGCCGGCTGTACGAATGCCTTCAAGATGTTGCGCGGCAACGTCCGCATTTTCGCGGCGGCCCGCTCTGGTCGCTTTTCAACCTGCGCGAGGATCGTGATCGTTCCGTCGGGGTCCACGCGTCGCACGCGGGGATACCAGTCAGCCCGATCGTCTGAGTCGACGTAGTCGTATTCGAGTACGTAAAGCGTGTCGCCTGCCACAGCGACGCCCGTTGGTGACCAACGGTCCGTGGACCGCGCGGCAACGGCGACGTTTCCGTCGGGCGAGATCTTGAGCACCGCGCTACAGCCAGACGCGGCGACGTAGATCGTGCCATCGGCGGCGACGTCGAGGCCGTAAAGATTGGTCTTGGATGGGACGTCCTGCAGTGCCTCCGGGCGCTCGCAGTCGGGCACCACGACGTTTTCGGCAACGGTCGACACGGTGCCGTCGGGCGCGATGCGACGGACGGCCTGCTGCTCGGTGTAGTAGATCGAACCCGCGGGGCCGGCCGCGATTCCCCAGATCCATTCGACCGATTCACCGTTCCCTCCGATCTCACGCGCCGGTGGTAGATCGGCAAACGGCTCGGCCGGTTTGCCCGGCTCCATGCGGCATGATTCGCACGCGCCCCTTGCCCGCCACCTGCGGATAATAAAAGGCGCCATCCGAGCCGAACGTGACCGGATAGCTCGTCGCGACGATTAATCTCGGGTCGAACCGGCCCACTTCGACGTCGCCTGGCGCCAGGATCGCAAAATCCTTTTGCTCGTACCGTTCTTGACGATCGATCGCGAGGAAATGTCCGCCGGGACCTGCTTGCGCCGTCAGGTGTCCGGAAGGATCGATTTGCCAGAGGCCGTACCCCGTGTCCATGAACCAGACGTAACCGCCCTGGTCGACAACGATTCCGGAGCCGGGATGAGCCCAGGCGGCCTGCGTAAGGAGCAGGAGCAGGCAGAAGCCCGCGGGCAAGCGTGAATTGATTGCCATGGACGGATACCTATTTGCATTTGGCATGCCGCGTGACCGCAAGTGGCATCCTACGTCACTTCGGATCGTCAGAAATAGTTGTTTATTGTTCCGCCTATAATCTATTATGTTGTTTTCCCGTTGTGCGGCGCCGGGTTGCGGGGACCGCAGTACACGATTCCGTGGATTCGCGAGACGCACCATGTACTCTACGATTCCTTCGCTCTCGACCGATCAAGTGGCCGCGTTCGTCGAACTGGCGCGGCAGGGGAGTCTACGACGGGCGAGTGAAATCCTGCACCTCTCCGAGCAAGGCGTGCGGAATCGGCTGATCGCGCTTGAGGCGCGGTTGGAAGTTGAACTCTATCGCAAAGCCCGCGGCATGAGACAGTCCACGCCTTTGACGCGGCAGGGTCGTGTGTTCCTGCCGCATGCGATCGCGTTTCTCGATCGTGCCCGCGAATTGAAGGAAGTCTTTCAACCCAGCGCGCAGCCGCGCGACGTGTACGTGGCGGCCAGTCAATACATGATGCGCTATGTGCTCATTGACGCGACGCGGCGATTCCATGCGCGCTTTCCGCAGATCCGCGTGCGTTTGAGCGTTCACTCCGAGCAGGAGATCGAAAGCGTGCTGTTGAGCGACACGGACGTCGATCTGGGCGTCGCGGCACCGTACGAGCCGCCGGCCGAGCTGCACTACGAGCATCTCTTCTCGATGAATTGGAGCTTGATCATGCCGCCGAGGCATCCGCTCGCCAAGCGACGGTCGATTCGGCTGCGTGCGATCGTGGACGAACCGCTGATCGTATTCGAGCGCGGTTCCACCGGCCGCCAGCACGTGCTTGATGCGTTTCACCACCAGGGCCTGTCGCCCTGCGTGAACATGGAGACGACGACGACCGAGATCGTGGTGCAGATGGTCGAGGCAGGCCTGGGTATCGCGATTGTGCCTCTTTTGCCCAGTGGCGCCGTAACCCGTCACCGTAAAGTTGCTGTCCGGTCTTTGGTCGATCCTATCCGCCCCATCAACTCAGGGGTCCTCACCCGCCGCGGCGACCGACAATCTTCCGCGACCCAAGAATTCATCAACTTTATCCGGCAGGCCGAATCCACCAACCGTTGATTCGATCGATGACTGGGGCCACGTCGCGGGTGGCACCGTCCTCTATCCGATCCCTACCTATCCGGTGTGCTCATCGGGAAGTCTGTTGCCCGAGCTCTTGGGCGAGCCCGATGAGAATTCCTTCGGGGCCCCGGATGTAGCAGAGCCGATACGTGTCTTCGTACTGGACCACTTCGCCGACGAGCTCCGCGCCGCGTTTGCCGAGCCGGGCGAGCGTATCGTCGATGTCCTCCACGGTGAACATGACGCGTAGGTAACCGAGAGCGTTCACCGGGGCGCTGCGGTGATCGGCGACCACAGGCGGCGCGAGGAATCGGGACATCTCGAGCCGGCTGTGACCGTCCGGCGTACGCATCATGGCAATCTCGACGCGCATGTCGCGCAATCCCGTGACGCCATCTGCCCAGTCTCCTTCGATTGGGGCGCGCCCCTCGAGCTCGAGGCCAAGTTCGGTGAAGAACTCAATGGCGGCATCGATGTCTTCCACCACGATGCCGACGTTGTCCATACGCTTGACCGTCATGATGTCTCCTTGGCATTCAAACAAAAGACAGTACCGATCTTAATCTTGCTTTACGACAGTGGACGTCGTCCCGGGAACTCGCGCAGAGGGCTGTGATCGCTGACGATCTCATCGAACCGCGGCATTCCGACACCTCTTCTGGACCGGGTCAAAAGCTCAGGCCGTTGACGGGATTGGGAACCGTCACGCTCTCAAGCTGACGACCTGGCCGACGCGAAGCTCGCCTGTCCGGACAACGGTCCCATAGACGCCGGCATGATTCTCGTTCATGCGGATCACGGTCTGCATGAACGCGGGGTTTGCTTCGGCCGTGTCCGGGTCGAGATTGATCATCACGCAGCGCTTGTCGCGCATGGTGACGCTGATGGCCGGACCGGTCGCGTCGGAGCCAAATTCCAGGATCTGGCCCACCCAGCGATCTTCCTGGAAAGGCTGGGCGTCCGCGGCGTCGATCACGAGGTTCGCCCGGAAATCGACGGATATCGCCGTCGTGGCCCGCCTCGCGCGCGATGCCCTGTATCGTGCTCAAGGTTATCGCGGAAACGGCGGCCTCGTCGAAGATGCCGTGGCTAAACTGCATGAGTTCCACATCGCCCTGGTGCCGAGTCGCGATTTCCTTCACTAACGCTTCGTCCGCGACTGTGTATTCCCGGCCATCGGGCGTGCGAACGTGGGTGGGCAGTTGCTGCCCCGAGTGATCCTGGCGGCCGACCGGTTGATAGAGAAGCAATTCGGGAAGTCGGCTCGCTGTGAGCCAGGGGAACGCGCCGCGATCGGCAAGACGTCGAAACGCGAAGCGCCGATCGCCTTCGATGCCATGCCAGCCAAGTCGCGCGGAGTCGAGCCTTTCACCGGCCATCGATTTGATCGGGTAACGAAATAGGGCACGAATGCGACCGAGTTCAATTCCCATGGAGCTATTCTCGGAAGTCGTGCCGTTGTCTGCAATCCACGGTCCGTCCACGCGGCGGGAACGACGGCGCCGACGGCGGTTGAGCGGCGTTGACTCGTGTCCGCGCGACGCTCGCGAGAAACGACCGCTCTGAGGCGGCCCGCGGACGATGTGCGTGCTTGGCGCGGACGTTTTGGCCGTCACGGTTTTACGCGCGTTCGTGATATGGTAACGTGTTTTTTTCGGCCCACGTAAGGCGTCGGCTCGCCACGAGAAATGCCGGCGGGCGTGGATAACGAACAAAGAGCCTGGGGACAAAACGTCCTGGGAGAGGGGGACAGCCCCGTTTTTCTCCCAGGGCACCGAAAAATCGGGACAGTCCCCGACGTTTTGTCCCCACGCTCCAAATCGTGGAGGAATTAAAATGGCGATTGACGAAACCAAACTGCACGAGCTGCTGTCGAAGATGGTCGGCGACATGGGCGCGGCCGCCGCGGCGCCGCTCGTCATCTTGGGAGACAAGCTGGGACTTTACAAAGCCCTGGCGGCCGACGGGCCGTTGACGACCGAGAAGCTGGCCGATCAAACCGGCACGACGGAACGCTACGTGCGCGAGTGGTGCGCCGCGCAGGCCAGCTCGGGATACATCGAGTACGATCCCGAGCGCAATGCGTTCAGCATGAGCCCGGAGCAACAAGCGGTCTTCGCGGACGGAGACAGCCCGGCGTGCATGACCGGCGGTTACTACGCGATCAGCTCGTTGTTTACCGACGAGCCCAAGATTACTCATGCGTTCCAAACTGGCGAAGGCGTGGCGTGGGGCGATCACAGCGAATGTCTGTTCTGCGGCACGGAGAAGTTCTTTCGGCCCGGTTACATGGCCAACCTGGTCGCGGATTGGCTGCCGGCGCTGGATGGCGTCGTGGAAAAGCTCGAACGCGGGGCCAAGGTTGCGGATGTCGGGTGTGGTCACGGAGCCTCGACGCTGGTCATGGCCAAGGCATTTCCGCGCTCGTCGTTCACTGGCTTCGACTTTCATGAAGCCTCGGTTCAGCATGCCAACGAACACGCGCGAGAATCGGGGCTGGACAATGTTCGCTTTGAAGTCGCGGCCGCGAAGCATTTTCCGGGCAGTGACTACGACTTGATTGCCTTTTTCGATTGCCTTCATGATATGGGGGACCCGGTGGGCGCGGCCGCGCATACGCTTGAGGCGCTTAAGCCTGACGGGACGATGATGCTGGTCGAGCCATTCGCGCACGACCGTCTGGCGGACAATCTGAACCCGGTCGGACGCATGTACTATTGTTTTTCGACGATGATCTGCACGCCGGCTTCCATCAGCCAGGAAGTCGGGCTGGCGCTGGGCGCTCAAGCCGGCGAAAAGCGGCTGCGGGAGGTTGCGATGGCGGGTGGATTCAGGCATTTTCGCCGCGCTACCGAAACGCCTTTCAACCTCGTGCTGGAGGCCAAACCCTAGCCGCACGGTCGCGGCGGCCGAGCCGTACATTCATCTCCGGGAGGGCAATCATGGCCGACGGTTTCAATGCCTTCGAACTCGTCAAGTCAGTCATGAATTACACCCTCTCCAGGCGCAGAAATTGCACACAAGCACGCGTGGCTGAACCAGTCAATCAACAGAAACCCTTCTTGGGAGGAGAACAATGTTTCAAGCACTGAAGATTGGGGCGATCGTTGTGGTTCTCGGGTTGATCGTTCAAGACGCGAATGCCTTCGGTCACCGGGGGTGGGGGGGCGGCTGCGGATATGGCGGCTGCGGATACGGTGGCTGGTACGGTGGTTATGGGTATGGCGGCTATGGATACGGCGGCTGGAATTATGGCGGCTGGGGATACGGCGGATATGGGTACAGCGGATATGGATATGGCGAATACCGACCGAGTTCGGACAGCGTGCTGTTGACGGTCAGCGTGCCGGCCGATGCGAAGGTGTTCGTGAACGGCCAATCGACCAGCAGCACCGGCGAAGTCCGCCAGTATGTGTCCAGTGGTCTTCAGCCGGCTGCTGTCTATGGGTACCGGGTGCGCGCCGAGTACGTCCGCGACGGCAAAACCATCAGCGAAGAGAAAACCGTCGAATTGACCGCGGGTCAGAGCCGCTCACTCGCATTCAGCACCGCTGCAAATGCACAAGCCTCGGACATGGCGACAGCCGCGGTGCGTTGACATGTCATACGCTCTATGGAGCGTTCCGAAATACGACGGTTTGACGGTTTTTGAGACGAGCCAGAACCCCAATTCTTCTGGCTCGGTTTTCCCGGCGCCGTTTTGATCCGTCGGATTGTGGCGATCAAAAGTTGCGCCATCGCAACGAAGAATCAGCCGAGTCGTGAGCTTTCAGATTGATATTGTCCGAATGGACGCGCGCGGCTTGAATGGTCCACTGGCTGGGCCTAAGCCGAGCGGCTGACGCTCGGATCTGCTGCATCGCTCCCGCACCTTTAGGAAGAGAACTTACCATGAACATTCGATTATCACGCGTCGCGACAGGTATGTTGGTTGTCACAATCTTGGTACTGACGTCCGACCCAAGTTGGGCGATTCGAGAGAAGCTTGGTCCCTCGAAAGACGAGTGGGGGCTGAAGTACGACGTGGCGGTACACGACGCCGACGACGACAAGGTGACCGTCGTGTTCACGCTCGCCGACGAGGGTAGACTGAAACCCTTCTATTCGCTCGACGTGATTGCTTGGAGCAAGCCGGCGAGCCCTCGGGCTGGCCGTACCTATGACTTGAATGTGCCCATCAAGCTGAAACCGACTCAAGACGGCAAACGCACCGGAGAAGTGCAGATACGCAAGGAATTTGTCGACCGCGCCACGATTCGAATCATCACCCTCACGGTCGACGGCAAAAGACAATCGGCGTCAGGTGGAGTTTTCTATGACATTCCGCTTGCAAAGTACTTGAAGAAAGATCCGGCGGCAGCATCGCCCGCCGCGGCGCCTTCAGCGTCGAAAGTCGCGAAGGAGTGAAACGGCGTGTCGGGCGATCCGCGGATGGTGTGCGCATCGGTGTTTTTGCCTGACACACCGACGCGTGCTGGCCGGAGACCAACGTGCGGCCCTGATGATTACGAAATCGTTAGAGCCTGCCTGGCCAGACGATTGGGCCGTAATTGTGTTGACGAATGGCTCGATTTAGTGGGACAATGCGCCAACGCGTGTCATTCGGCATCCGGCGCTGTCGAGGAGATCGTGCTGTGCGAAGATCATCCGCCCTTCCTGCGCGTGCCATACTGATCCTGCTCTGCTTTGCCCCCACGGATCGATTGCAGGCGGAAATAAAGACACTCGATGCTGACGCTTCGTCGGCCGCGAACTCAGACGACAAGCCGACGCGACGCGATAGGGGGGCCGCGCAACTCGTGCATGGTGCGCTTGCCGCCGAGGCGAGCGGAGACGTCCAAGCCCGGAGCGACCTGCTGCGCGAGGCGATTAGCGTCGACCCCTCGTACGCGCCGGCCCATTGGCACTCGGGTGAAGTTCGTTTCGAGGGCCGATGGATGCCAATCGACGCGGCTGCCACACAGACGGTCCGAAGTGGAACGATGGACCAGTATCGCCGCTTGCGTAATCGCGTGGCCCGCACGGCCGCGGCGCATATCAAGCTTGCTAGTTGGTGTGCCACGGCCGGACTGCATGACCAGGAGCGGACGCATCTGGTGTATGCGAACTACCTGCGGCCATCGAACGGGCAGCTTCGTGAGATCATGTCCAAACTCGATCTGGTCCGCTATCGGGGCCAGTTGATGCCGCAAGCTCAAGTCGACGCGCTAAAGCACCAGGCGAAAGACGTGCCGACCGTCAAGCGCGAGCGAACCCGGTTGATGGCAAGCCTCAAGCGGAGTCTTGCCGATCGTGGCTACCGCATGCACGACACGCTATTGAACGAGCTGGACTCGATACCGAATTCGTTGCGGGTGGCGGTGCTGGAGAGCGTGTTGCAGGAAGACGGCTTGCCGACCGCCATTTCGAAGGAGACGTTCGCGGCGCTGGCGGCCGAACCCGGGCAAGCGGCAACCGACGCCCTGGTCCGCCAGGCGGTGTTCGGTCAGCGACAAGACACGCGCAAGGCGGCGGCCGAGGCCCTGCAATCGAGGTCGTTTTTTGCCTACGTGCCGACGCTGGTCGGCGCTCTGCGACCGCCCGTGGACGTGCACTTTCAGGTCTATTGGATCGGCACTGTTCCGCGGCACGATTTGTTTATCTATCAGCAAGGGCCCGCGGCGGATTACTCCTTCGAGTCCGGGGGAGGAGGGCAAACGAACGTCGATATAACAACGCATGTAATCAGTCGCAAGCCGACCGAGGTCAGGACCACGTTGCTACCGGACAGAACCTTGGAGGCCGACGCGCTGCGAGCTCAGCAGGCATTTGCCGCGAAAGAGGCGAACACGGTGCTGAACCAGCGGATTGGGGCCGCGTTGAACGTTGCGACGGGGAAAGACTTGGACGACGTCACGCAATGGTGGGACTGGTGGAATGACTACAACGAAATGTACCGACCTCCGTACAAGCCAGTCGTCAGGACTGAAATCAACACCGCGCCAATTCCATATTTGTTTCGCGTGACCAATGTTTCCTGCTTCGTGGCCGGCACGCCGGTTTGGACCTCGACCGGGACGATGCCGATCGAGCAAGTGCAACCGGGTGAGAGCGTGCTAGCGCAAGATCCGGACTCGGGCGAACTGGCCTACAAGCCGGTCTTCGGCACGACCGTGCGTCCGCCCAGCGAGACGATCGAGATCGAAACAGACACCGCGACGATTCGCGCCACGAAAGGCCATCCGTTTTGGGTTGACGGGATCGGCTGGCAAATGGCCAAGGAGCTCAAGCGTGGCCAGTATCTCCACAGCCCGCGAGGACCCGTCGAGATTCGCAGCGTCAGCCGCCAGCCTGAAGCTGCCTGCTACAATTTAGTAGTCGCGGATTTCAATTCGTATTTCGTAAGCGACGCGCAGGTGTTGGTCCACGACAATAACCTGCGCGAGGTCACGACGGCAATTGTGCCGGGACTCGTTGATCCCTGACAGTCCCGCAAAGTCACACCTTTTGCGAGCTGCACCATCCAAGGACCGTTTTACGGTTTCCGAGACGCGCCAGAACCCCAACGAGTTGAAACGGCCTTAACGGGATTCTTTCGTCGTTGTTCCAGCGGTTTCTTCCCCAACCTTTTCGCCGCGCTCCTGGGCCGCGTCGCGGGTGGTGATGAAAATCGCCTGGCCCCCGCCATCGATGGCGCGGATCACATAGACCAGCTTGCCGTCGGGATTGGAGCGAGCCAGGATTTTTCGCAGGATCTGGCCGGCCGGCTGATCGCGCTCGTCGATGGCGAACGACTGGTTCTTGGTGATTCCCTGGCGGCGCAGATCGGAGCCGAGGATAACAATTTTGACGCCGATCTCTTGCGACAGCAGCTCGACGGCTCGTTCCAGCGTGTCGCGCGGAAAACTGAGCGAGATTCGTTTTTCGAGAGCGCTGGCCGCTGTCGGCTGTGCAGGAGTCGACGGTGCGCTGACCGTCGCTGCCGGAGGGCCGCTCGGCTGCAAGGACAGCGCCAACTCGGCGCCCAAGAGCAGATTGTGCGCGGCGGCGAGCGGCAGATAGCAGTCGAGGACCGCCTGTCGATGGTCGACTCCCTCGCGGGTATAGTCGTGGGCCAGTTGCACCATGGCTGGCAACCGCGCGATCACGTCGCGACCGTAGGCGGCGGGTCCGAGCGCGGCCGGCAGCGTCTTAAGCGACTCGGCGATGCCATCCAGCCGCGCCTTTAATTCGTCGGCCACCTCCGCGGCTCGCCGGTCGGCCAGGGAGGCCACGCGCACCTCGACGAACAGCGCATCGCCCAAGTGCGCGCTCAGGAGCGCCGCTTCGACGCCGCCGTCGAAAAAGCGCAACAGCGGCTCGCGCAGGCGCTCCAGATCGCCGGACAACAGGCTCGCGCCGTCGGTCATCAGATAACGGGGCACGAGCAGCAGATTGATCTGCCGCGCGGCGTCCGAGTAGCGGAGCAAGCGCTCGAATCCCTTGGGGACCAACGGCTGGCCCTTGAGATCGAGCACCTCGGGCATGACGGCGGGAGGCGTGATCGCCACCACCTGGCCCTGCTCTTGGACCGGCAGCCAATAGGCCCAGCGGTCGTTCTGATAATACTGTCCCGCGCCGTGCTTCAGCGGGGCCGGCGCGTTCCAAGCCGCCAACAGCCGCTCGATCGGTTGCGGCTTGAGCAATCGCATGACCAGCGCCACGCGCGGAGCTCCCGAGTCGTCCGGATAACAGGCGATCGCGAGCTGTTCGATCTCGGCCAGCTCGACTCCCAGTATCGAACGCAAAGTGGCTCGGGCGTTCTGGCCGGCGGGACCCAGCGCGTCGAGCATGCGAACGCCCTCGGCGCTGGCCAGCAGTTCCGCGGGCCGCAGCACCAGCAGCGCTTGAATGCCGGAAGGCAAATATCGCACGGCGAGAGGATCGCCAGCGGTCGGCGAGATCCAGAGCGTCTTGCCGTCGTCGTCGACCTCGCGAACGGTCGGCCGAGCCGGAGGGAGCGATTGGGCCGTGGCATCGTCGGCGTCGAGATCCTCATCGGCCGGCTCGGCCTTCGGGGGGTCTTCGCTGGGTACCGTTTCTTCCACGGTTGCGGGCTGGGCAGCGGCGTCGGGCGATTCATCGTCGCCACCGCTTCGTCCGAAGAACAGCGCCGCCAGGATGAGGGCGGCCGCCAACAGCGCCGAGCCGCCGACCATCACCGCGCCGGAAAGCCCGCCGGCCGGGGGCCGACGGAGCGTGCGTGGCGGAAACGGGGTGTCTTCGAAGGGAGCGATGAGCTCGCTGGCTTGCGGAGGAATACCTGGATCCGGAGGCAGTCCCACGCTGGCGGCGGCGGTTGAGGTCGAGGGCTCGGGCGGAATGACTTCCCGCGCCGCGGGTCTGATCGGTGGGGTCGCGGGCGCGACCGTTTGCGCGACGGTTGGCGCAGCAGGAGGCGCGACCATTGGCGCAAGCTTGGCGGCCGGCGGCCGGGGTTGCTGTTGTCGCGGGGGCGGTTTCCAGTCGGGCGCCTGCCAAGCGCCATAGCCGGGAGTCAGGCTGCGCGGCGCTTGCTGGGGCGGACGCGCGGCGTTGGGCTTCGCGCCGGCGACGAACGGCGCCAACAAATGCGCCACGTGGCTGGCCGTCTGACAGCGCAGCTCCGGTTCTTTATCGAGCATCTCGGCCACCAGATCGGCCACCTCCTCGGGTGTCGCCGGATTGATCGCGTCGAGGCGCTGGGCGACCTCGGTGCGGTGGCGAGTGATCCTTTGTTGCACGGTACCGCCTGGAAACGGCACCCGACCGGCGACCAACTCATAGAGCGTGCAACCGAGGCTGTAGAGGTCCGACCGCGTGTCGAGCGCCGGCTCGCCCGAGGCCCGCTCGGGGGCGAGATAGTCCACGGCCGTCGCGTCGAAAGGGGCGAGACCCAGCGGATCGGACTGACAGGGGAACTGCAAGACTTTTGTCGCTCCGGTCGCTTGGACCCAAAGATTGTCGGGTCGGATGCCGCCGTGAACGATTTGCCGCTCGTGCAGGGCCACCAGCCCGAGCGCCGCTTCGAAGACGACGCGGCAGGCGGTTTGCAGCGACAGCGGCCCGGCGGCCAGCTGCTCGCGCAGGCTTTGTCCGGCCAGGTCCTCGACGACGATCATGGGGGGCTGCGAATCGATGAATTCACGCACGGCGCTGACGTGCGGGCTTTTGACGCTCATCGCCAGGAGCGCGCGCTCGGCAGCCATTTCGTAAAGATCGGGATCGGAAGTTAACTGTGCCGCGAATACGATCAGCCAGCGGCGGTCGCCAGCCGTGGCCCGAAACCAAGGCGCGAGCCGGCCGGAATCGATGCGGTCGGTAATGGTGTAATCGCCGAAGACGAACGGTCCCGGGCGGCCGGCCGCCAGCAGCGACGCCTGGTAGCGGGTCAGCACGCCGCCGGCCACGAGCCACTGGGCCAGGCTGAGAACGCTGGCATTTTCGGAAGCGCCTTTGAGTTTTTTATAGGCCCCGTTCAACTCGCGGCAGCGCTCGGGCGAAAACAGGCCGGAGGCGACGGCCAGGTTCCAAAACTCGTGGATGGCGATGGGCATGAATCGGGCTCTGGCGAGTGCGCCACGGCCCGCAAGCCAGGCCCGGCGATTCGGCAGGCAAAAAATTGGCGAAGCTTCTCGGTTCCGAACGGCTCCATCGTACCACGGCCGATAGCGTGAGGGCAAAGTCGCGAGATTAGATTAGAATAGGGGTCGGGCGCGCACGCGCTTCGCTTTCGCCTGGCTAGCCAAATCGGCTGGCGGCGGTCTGGCAACCCCTCGATCCCCGGTCGGTCCAATTCAATCATGCCCAGCACTTCCGAAGCTTTGCAGACGGCGTATGCCCATCACCAGGCCGGGCAGCTGCGCGAAGCGGAAGCCATTTATCGCCAGATTTTGCAGGTCGATCCGCGGCACGCCGATTCACTGCACCTGCTGGGGCTCGTGGCCTATCAAGTTGGCCAACAGGAAACGGCCGTCGAGCTGATCGGCCGCGCCGTGAGCCTGCAAGCCGATCAGCCGGTCTTTCAGGGCAACCTCGGCGAAGCGCTGC
Organism: uncultured Planctomycetaceae bacterium; assembly: GCA_963791755.1. GTDB lineage: Bacteria > Planctomycetota > Planctomycetia > Pirellulales > PALSA-1355 > PALSA-1355. Next base: position 729,204 of record CAWBTK010000007.1, on the reverse strand, counting down.
GGGCTTGCGGACGAACGTCCGAAGCCGAGGCTTGCCTGCGCGAGTCGCTGCGGCTCGATCCGGCTTCGGCCGACGCGCACAACAGCCTGGGGAACGTGCTGCGCGCCACGCAGCGCGAGGAGGAAGCGATCGCGTCATTTCGCCGCGCGATCGAGTTGCGGCCGACCTTTGCCGCGGCACACAACAACCTGGGCACGGTGCTGCAAGCTCGCGGCCAGCTTTCGGCTGCCATCACGGCCTATCGCGAAGCCCTGCGACTGAACCCGCGCTATGTCGACGCGTGGCTGAACCTGGGCACCGCCTGGCGCACGCAAGGCAACGGCGGCGAGGCGGCCCGATCGTATCGACAAGCCTTGCAACTGGCGCCGAACAATAGCGAGGCGCACCTGAACCTGGGCACGGTCCATCAGGACCAGCACGAACTCGACGAGGCGATTGAATGTTATCGCCGGGCGGTGGCGCTGGATCCGCGTTCGGCGACGGCACATAGCAACCTGGGGGCGGCGCTGAAAGAGCAGAAACATTTTGACGAAGCGGCCGCGAGCCTGCGGACGGCCATCGAACTGGCGCCGGAAAATATCGACGCGCGTTTCAATCTGGCGACGGTCTGGCACGCGCAAGAAAACTGGCCGCCGGCGGCCGCGGCGTATGAAGACGTGCTGCGATTGCAGGCGGACCACAACAAGTCACTGGCCAATCTGGGCGCGGTTTTGCAACATCAGGGGCGCATCGACGAGTCGTTGGCCGTGTTGGACCGGGCTATCGAACTCGACCCGGGCTTCGCCGCGGCATATCTGAATCGGGCCAATGTCTACCGCATGCAGCGGCGAAACGCCGAGGCCGTTGAGAACTACGAAACCGCGCTGCGGCTGCAACCGGACTTTCCCGAGGCGTACAACAACCTGGCGGTGTTGTTCAACGACATCGACCAACCGGACCTGGCCGTGCAGTGCTGCCGGCGGGGACTTCAGCAGGATCCGAAATCGGGCCCGCTGGTTGCCAACCTGGCGACCGCCATGCAGAACCTGGGCCTGGCCGACGAGGCGATTCAGTACTCGCGCAAGTCGGTCGAGCTGCAACCCGGCGCGGTGGGGCGCACACCAATCTGCTCTACAAGCTGAACTTCCATGCTGGCTACGACGCGGCCGCGATTTTCCAGGAGCATCTCGAGTGGGCCCGGCGGCACGCCGAACCGTTGACGGCGCGCCGCCGCGGAACACGAACGACCCGGCGCCCGAGCGGCGGCTGAGGATTGGTTACGTCTCTCCCTATTTCCGCGATCATGCGGTGAATTTTTTCAGCGAGCCGATGATCGCGGCTCACGACCATCGCGACTTCGAGATCTTCTGCTATAGCGACGCAGCCATCGTCGACGCGGCCACCGAGCGACTGCGACCGACCGTCGACCATTGGCGTGAAACCCGCTACCAGACCGACGAGGAACTGGCCGAGACCGTTCGCGGCGACGCCATCGACATTCTGGTCGATCTCACCGGGCATATCGCGGGAAACCGGCTGCTGACGTTTGCCCGCAAGCCGGCCCCGATCCAGGTGACGTATCTCGGCTATCAAAACACGACCGGCATGTCGGCCATGGATTATCGGCTCACCGACGCCTGGGCCGATCCGCCGGGACGGACCGAGGACTATTACACTGAGCAACTCGTGCGACTGCCGCGGGCCTTTTTTTGCTACCGCCCTTCGGAAGCTCCCGATGTCGGGCCGCTGCCAGCCACAGCGGCCGGGCACGTCACGTTCGGCTCGCTGAACAACTTTGCCAAGGTCTCGCCGGGGCGCTCGAGGCCTGGCTGGAAATTCTCGATCGCGTCGCGGGCTCGCGTTTGTTGATCCTGGCCCGCGGCGGCGGAACGTTGGCGGCGCGGGTCGGGCAATTGGCCGCAGGGCGGGGCATCGACCCGGCGCGGATCGAGTTCTGCGAAAAGCGCCCTCGGCCCGCGTATTTGCAGCTCATGTCCCGCGTGGACATCGCCCTGGATCCTTTTCCGTTCAATGGGCACACGACAACGTGCGACGCGGTGTGGATGGGATTGCCGGTCGTGATGCTGGCCGGGGAAAGTTACGCCTCGCGATTCGGGGGGAGCGTGCTCAAGCAGGTGGGCCTTGAAGACTTGATTGCCACCTCGCCCGCGGAATACGTCGAGATCGCGACTCGCCTGGCCGCGGACGTCGACTCGCTGGCCGCGCTGCGCCAAAGGCTGCGTGACAGGATGGGCGGTTCGGCTTTATTGGACGCGGCCGGCTTTACGCGCAATCTTCGAGGAGTCGTATCGCCAGATGTGGCGCCGCTGGTGCGAAGAATCGACAGCGCCGGCCAGCCGCTGACAACCAGGCTCCCAAAGCGGTCCATTACCGAAGGCCGCGCAAACGAACCATGCAAACGATCAACGAAGCTTTGCAAGCGGCCGTCGAGCTCCACCGGGCCGGCGAGGTGGAACGGGCGGCGATCCTCTACCGAAAGATCCTGGAATCGAACCCGCGCCACGCCCAGACGTTGCACCTGCTGGGAACGGCCAGCTTTCAACTCGGACAGTATCAACTGGCCGTCGAGCAATTGGGCGCCGCGATTCGAATCGACTCGAAGCGGCCCGAGTTCCACGCCACGCTGATTGAAGTGCTGCGCGCCAGCGGGCGTCTGGTCGACGCGATCGCCAGCGCCCGGCGGCTCGTGCAATTGACGCCGGACTCGGTCGAGGCGCGCTTTGCCTTGGGGCGGCTGTTGGAAACGGCAAACGACTTGCCGGGCGCGGCCGTTGAATTTTCCGAGACCTTGCGGCTGGCGCCGGGGCATCTCGACGGGGCGCTGCACCTGGGACAGGCGCTGTATGGACAAGGCAAGCTGGACGAAGCCGGCGTTCAATTCGAGACAGCCGCGCGGTTGCATCCGCGATCGGCATGGGCGCATTGCGGTGTGGGGGCGGTCCGCCAGGGCCAAGGCAAGCTGGACGAGGCCATCGCCGCGTATGGCCGCGCGATCGAACTCGATGCCAAGTTGCCGCAGGCCCACTACAACCTGGGAGTGGCACTGCAATTGGTCGACCGGCCGGGCGAGGCCGTGGCCAGCCTGCAAACGGCGCTGCGTCTCATGCCGGGCCTTGCCGAGGCGCATGGGGCGATCTCCAGCGCCTTCATAGCGCTCGCGCGGCCGGACGAGGCGCTAGCGGCGGCGCGGGCCGCTCTGGCGATTACGCCCGAGGCGCCCTTGGCTTTGGCGCGACTGGCCATCGCATTGCAACTGCAGGGCGAGGCCGACGCGGCGATCGCGGCCTATCGCCGCGTGGTGGCCGTCAGCCCGGGCAACGCGGCCGAACACAGCAACTTGCTGTATGCGCTGAATTTCGACCCGCGGATGGAGCCGGCCGCGTTGTTTGCCGAGCACCGCGCCTGGGCGCGGCGGCACGCCGAACCGCTCACGGCCGCCGCGGCGCCGCATGCGCGTGCCGACGATCCCCGTCGGCGATTGCGGGTGGGCTATGTCTCGCCCCATTTCCGCGAGCATGCGGTCAGTTTTTTCAGCGAGCCGATGATCCTGGCGCACGATCGAGGCGAGTTCGAGATTTTCTGTTACAGCGACACGCGCGTCGGCGATGACTGCACCCAGAGATTTCGCGCCGCGCGGACGGCTGGCGCGAGATCGCGGGTGTTTCGGACGAACAGGTCGCGCGGCAAGTGCGAGACGACCGGATCGACATCCTGGTGGACCTGGCGGGACATATCGGCGGCAACCGCCTGTTGGTATTCGCGCAAACCGGCGCCGGTGCAAGTCACGTATCTGGGCTATCAGAACACGACGGGCATGTCGGCCATGGACTATCGACTGACCGACGGCCATGCGGACCCGCCCGGCATGACCGAAGCGTTGTACAGCGAACGGCTGGAGCGATTGCCCGAGAGCTTTTTTTGCTTCGCCGCCAGCGAACAAGCGCCCGAGGTGAATGCCTTGCCGGCGGCGACCAACGGTTATGTGACGTTCGCTTCATTCAATCACATCAGCAAGCTGCGCCGCGAGACGTTTCAGCTCTGGTCGCAGATTTTGAAGTCGACGCCGCATTCGCGGTTGCTGGTGCTGGGCTATGCGCCGGGTCGGTTCGAAACGAATGTGCGGAATGTACTGCGCGCGAGGGCATCGACGCGGCGCGGTTGCGAGTGATCAATAAGCGGCCGCGCCCGGATTATTTGCGGCTGCACCACGAAATCGACATTTGTCTGGACACGTTTCCGTTCAACGGTCACACGACGGTCTGCGACGCGCTGTGGATGGGGGTGCCCTCGATTATGCTGGAAGGGCGGACCTATGCCTCGCGCTTCGGCGGCACGGCGCTGGTGAACCTGGGGCTGCGCGAACTGATCGCGGGCTCGAAAAGCCAATACGCACACATTGCCACGGCCTTGGCGGCCGACCTGCCGCGGCTGGCGGCGCTGCGAGCGGCCTTGCGCGAGCGGATGCAAAATTCGACGTTGATGGACGCGCCGGGCTTTACCCGCCGCCTGGAGCAGAGTTATCGACGGATGTGGGTCGAGCGGTGCGGGCACGATTCGCCGACAGCCGCTAAAATGCAGTCACCCCCATCGTAGACGAATCGCGGCACTCGACAGGACAAGCATGACGAGCATTCCCGAAGCATTGCAGGCCGGTTTGGAACACCACCGGGCCGGACGGCTGTTGCAGGCCGAACAGATGTATCGCCGGGTGCTGCAAATCCATCCGCGGCACGCCGGCGCCGTGCATTTGCTGGGACTGATCGCGTTTCAGGCCGGCAAGCTCGACGTGGCCGAGTACATGCTACAGGAGGCGGCCAAGATCGACGCCTTTCACGCCCCGTATGCGGCCGACCTGGGGGAAGTTTATCGAGCGATTGGCAAGTCCGACGAGGCGATTGCCGCCTACCGCAAGGCGATCGAATTGAATCCGGAAGCCGCCGACTCGTGGAACAACCTGGGCACGCTGCTGCAAGCGGCCGGGCAGCCGGCCGAGGCCGGCGATTGCTTTCGCGAGGCCTTGCGGCTGAACGCCGCGCATCCGGAAGCGGCGATGAACCTGGGCGCAAGTCTGCAGGCGCAGGGAAAATTGGCCGAAGCCGAGGCGGCCTTCGAGAATGCGGTGCGAATCTCGCCGGACGATCCGCTGGCCTATTTGGCGTTCGGCCGCTGTCTGCGGGCCCAAAAAAACACGCTGGGCGCCATTGCCTGTTTTCAAATGGCCGTGCGTCTCGATCCCGAGTCGGCGGCGGCGCATTACCAATTGGCCCGCGCCCAGCATGCTCGCGGCGAGTTGGATCTGGCCGAGGCCGCGTACTTGCAGGCGCTGCGGCTGGCGCCGGAGCTGGCCGAGGCCCATTACCACTTGGGACTGCTCGAGCGGAACCGAGGCCGCGTGAACGAGGCGCTGGCACTGTTCCGGGAAGCGGCGCGATTGGCCCCCGCCATGCTCGACGCGCAGTTGTGCCTGGCCAATCTTTACCTGGGGCTGGAGGCGCCGGACCTGGCCGTGGCCGCCAGCCGCGCGGCGGTGGAGCTGCGAAGCGATTCGGCCTCGGCCGTGGCGCACCTGGCCGCGGCATTGCAGGCCCAGGGAGATTTGGACGGCGCGGTCGCGGCCCATCGTCGGGCCGTCGAACTGAATCCCGACAGCGCGGAAACGCATAGCAACTTGCTATATGTCTTGAATTTTCATCCCGATTCGAGCCCCGCTGAACTGTTGGCCGAACACCGTGAATGGGCCCAGCGGCACGCCGAGCCGCTGACGGCCGCGGCTTTGCCGCATGCAAACGATCGCGATCCGGGGCGGCGGCTGCGCGTGGGCTATGTCTCGGCCCATTTTCGCGAGCACGCGGTGAGCTTTTTCAGCCTGCCGCTGTTGGCCGCTCACGACCGCGACCAATTCGAAGTGTATTGTTACTCGAATTCGCGCGACTCCGACGCTGTGACCGAGCAATTTCGGCAAGCTGCCGTCGCCTGGCGGCCGATCGACGGAATGTCGGACGAAGCCGTGGCCCAACAGGTGCGCGAGGATCAGATCGATATCCTGGTCGATTTGACCGGTCACATCGGCGGCAACCGGCTGCCGGTATTCGCCCGCAAGCCGGCGCCGGTGCAAGTCACTTACCTGGGCTACCAGAACACGACCGGCATGTCGGCCATGGACTACCGGCTGACCGACGATCATGCGGACCCGCCGGGCATGACCGACGCGTTTTACACGGAGAAGCTCGTGCGGCTGCCGGGCAGCTTTTTTTGCTACCGCCCGACCGAGACCGCGCCGGAGGTGAACGAGTTGCCGGCGCTGGCTTCGGGTCGCGTGACGCTGGGATGGCTCAACTTCCTGGCCAAGACCACGCCGCAAGCGATTGAGATGTGGGGCCGATTGCTGCGCGCCGTGCCGCATGCGCAACTGGTCGTGCTGGCCTATCGGCCCGGGGTGTTCGAGGAGCGCGTGCTCGACGCGATGGCGGCCGCGGGGGTCGACCCGGCGCGGGTCGAGATCGTCCATTGGCGGCCGCCCGATGCGTATCTGCGGCTGCACCATCGGATCGACATCGCGTTGGATTCGTTTCCCTTCAACGGCCACACCACGATTTGCAACGCGCTGTGGATGGGAGTGCCCTCGGTGGTGCGGCAAGGTTCGACGTATGCCTCGCGTTTCGGCGGATCGGCGCTGCGCAGCCTGGGGCTCGAAGAATTGATCGCCGGCAGCGACGAGCAGTATGTCGAGATCGTGTCGCGGCTGGCCGCTGATCTGCCGCGGTTGGCCGAGATGCGGCGCGGGCTGCGAGCCCGCGTGGCCGGTTCGCGGCTGGTGGACGCGAGGACGTTTGCCAGCCACGTGGAACGCGCCTACCGACAAATGTGGCAAGACTGGTGCCGCGGAGCCTGACGAGCGGACGCAATACGATGACCACAATACCTGAAGCGGTGGAAATGGGCCTGGCGCATCATCGCGCCGGCCAATTGCAGCTGGCCGAATCGATCTATCGGCAAGTATTGCAAGCCAACCCGAAACACGCCGGGGCGGCGCACCTGTGGGGACTGTTGGCGCTGCAAGTGGGGGCTTCGACCTGGCCGTGGAGCGGATCAGCGTGGCGGTGCGGCTGGACGGCGGGCAAGCGGCGTTTCACGTCAATCTGGGCGCGGCCTATCGCGGCATGGGGCGAATCGCCGAAGCGCGGCAATGCTACGAACAGGCGCTGCGATTGCAGCCCGAGTTGGCCGAGGCCCAAAACAACCTGGGCACGGTCTTGCAATCGCAAGGCAATCGGCCCGAGGCGATCGCGCTGTATCAAAAGGCCATCTCCAAAAAACCCGACTATGCCGATGCCCACAACAACCTGGGCACGGTCTATCAAGAACAGGGAGACTGGCCGGGGGCGATCGCCTGTTATCGCAAATCGGTCGAGGTCGATCCCGGTTACGCGCGCGGATACTACAACCTGGGCGCGGCACTGGCGCACGAGAAGCAGTTCGACGAGTCGCGGACCGCATTCGAGCGAGCCGTGGCGATTCAGAAGGAATACGCCGAGGCTCATTACGGCCTGGCGTTGGTGCTGCACGAGCTGCGGCGGTGGCCCGAGGCGGAAGCGGCCTATCGCGAAGCGCTGCGGCTGCGGCCCAACATGGCCGAGGCGGCTTGCAGCCTGGGCTCACTGCTGCAAGCACAAGACAAAATCGATGCGGCCGTCGAGATGTATCAAGCGGCGCTGCGCCAGGCGCCCGAGCACGCCGAGGCGTATTACAACTGGGGCACGGCGCTCAAACGACAACAGCGCGTGGCCGAGGCGGCGGACAAATATCGGCAGGCGATTCGTTGCAAGCCGACGTTTGCCGACGCGCATTACAACCTGGGCACGGTGCTACAGGAACTCGGCGAATTCGACCGGGCGGCCGAAGCCTATCGCGAGGCAATACGATTGCGTCCCGAGATGGCGCTGGCTCATAACAATCTTGGGAATATTCACAAGCACCGAGGAAATCTGTCCGAGGCGATCACTTGCTACGAACGTGCGATCGAGCTTGACCCCGAACAGGCCGAGGCCATGATGAACCTGGGGTCGGTACTGCGACATCAAGGACAATTGCCCGAGGCGGTCGCCTGCTACCAGAGATCCCTGCGTTTCAAGCACGACTTTGCCGAAGCCTACAACAACCTGGGCGGGGTGTTGCAGGAACAAGGCAAGGTGGCCCGCGCTTTGGCCTGTTACCGGGCGAGTTTGCGATTGCGCCGGACTTTCCCGAGGGGCATTACAATCTGGCACTGCTGTATTTGAGCCAGGAAAAATTCGCCGAGGGCTGGCCGGAGTTCGCGTGGCGGCTGAAGTGCCGGCATTTTCGCCCGCGCGTGTCCGGCAAGCCGCTGTGGGACGGCTCGCCGCTGGCGGGCCGCACGCTGCTGGTCCACGCCGAGCAGGGGTTTGGCGACACGATGATGTTCGTCCGATTCTTGCGAGACGCTGGCAAGTTCGGCGGCCGGGTTGTGTTCGAAGCGCAACCGGCACTCGTTCCCTTGCTGAAGGCCTCGGGCATTGACGACGTCCATGCGGCGGGCGAGGAACTGCCGCCTTTTGACGTGTACCTGCCGCTGCTCAGCCTGCCCGGCGTGCTGAACGTATCGCTCGAGGGGCTGTCCGTGGCGACGCCCTACCTGGCGACCGACTCCGAGCTGGTCCAATCGTGGGGCGAGACACTGGCGGCCCGGCCGGGCTTTCGGGTTGGCATCGCCTGGCAAGGCAATCCGCAATATTCCTTCGATCGCATCCGCTCGATTCCACTGTCTCGATTTGCGCCGTTGGGCGAGGTGAATGGCGTGCGATTGATCAGCTTGCAGAAATCGGCGCAGGACCAGTTGGCCGCGGTGTCCGATCGTTTCGGCGTGGAAGACCTTGGTCCGGCGCTGGATGAAGGATCGGGCGCGTTCATGGACACGGCCGCGGTGATGAAAAACCTGGATTTGGTCATCACCTCGGACACGGCCACGGCGCACCTGGCCGGGGCGCTGGGGGTGCCGGTTTGGGTGGCGCTGGGCGCGTGGCCCGATTGGCGGTGGTTTATCGGGCGGGAAGATTCGCCCTGGTATCCCACGATGCGGTTATTTCGACAACCAACGGCCGGCGATTGGAGTTTGCCCTTCGGCGACATGGCCCGGCAACTGACGGCATTGGTCGAGGAGCGCGGCCGATGAGCATCTTGCGGAAGGCATTGATTGCCGGCTCCACGCGTGGACGGGCGCCGAGCGCATGACCTCAGTCTCTCTACCCGCCGCGTTCGAGTTGGCCGTTGCGCACCATCAGCAAGGGCGATTGGCACAGGCCGAAGCCGTCTATCGCCAGATCCTGGCGGTTGATCCCGGGCACGCCCCGACGCAGCATCTGATGGGCGTGTTGGCGCATCAAAACGGGCTGACGGATCTGGCGATCGAGCGGATTCAGTCGGCGATCGCCATCGATCCGAGCCAGGCCGCGTTTCACAACAGCCTGGGCGAGGCGCATTTCGCGCGGCGAGAATGGTCGCAAGCGAAAGCCTGCTTCCTGCGCGATCGAGTTGGACTCCGACGCGGCGGGGGGCCACTACAACCTGGGACTGCTGTATCAGCAACAGGGAGATCTCGACGCGGCGATCGGCGCCCTGGGGCAGGTGTTGCGCGTGCGGCCGAATCTGGCCGAGGTCCACAACGAGCTGGCCAATTTGCTGCGGCAAAAAGGGGACACCGAGCAGGCGCTCTTGGCATTCCGCCGCGCGCTTGCCTGCAATCCTGAATTGGCCGAGGCCCACAACGACCTGGGCAACCTACTGCAAGACACCGGACAACTCGATAGCGCGATTGAAGCGTTCGAGCAAGCCGTGCGGTTGCAACCGGCGATGGCGGCGGCGCACTACAACCTGGGCAATGCGCTGTGCGCGGCGGGCGCGGGGAACAGGCCGCGGCCAGCTACCGCCGGGCCGTGCAACTCGAGCCCGACTTCGCCCTGGCCTACAACAATCTGGGCACCACGCTCGACGACTTGGGAGACCGCGACGGCGCGATGCGCGCCTTCGTCGAGGCGGTGCGCAGCGACCCGCTGTTGGCCGAAGCTCGCTTCAACCTGGCCACGGCCTTGCAGAAGAGCGGGAACCTGGAAGCCGCGCGGGCGAGTTACCTGCGCGATCGAGCTGGATCCCGGGCACGCGCCCAGCCATTTCAACCTGGGCTCGGTCTGCCAATGGATGAAGAAATGGGACGAGGCCCGCGACAGTTATATAGAGGCGCTGCGATTGCGACCGGACTATGCCGAAGCGCATTGCAACCTGGGCGTGCTGCACACGAACCTGGGGGAGTACGACGAGGCCAAGACGCGGTTCGATCGAATCTTGGCGCTACAACCCGAGTGCGCCGAGCGCATTGCAACCGGGGCATGTTGCTATTGGGCGAGGGGGATCACGAGGCCGGCTGGCCGGAATACGCGTGGTATTCGAAGTGCCCGTCGTATTACGGCAGTCAATTGCGCCAACCGCTGTGGGACGGTTCGCCGCTCGCGGGTCGGACGATCTTGATCGTCTGCGACCACGGCCTGGGCGATACGATCCAATTCGTGCGTCATCTGAGCTGGGTTCGCGAGCAGGGGGCGGGGCGCATCCTGCTGGCCGCGCAGCGGGCGTTGCATCCCTTGCTTGCCGAGTCCGGATTCGGCGAATTGGTTTCGCCCGACAGCTTTCCCGAAGATTTTGACGTGCACATTCCCACCGTCATGCTGCCGGCCTTGTACTACGCCGAGCGACACACGATCGACGGACGGACGCCCTACCTGCGGGCTCGCGGCGAGTTGGTGGAGCTTTGGCGCGAGCGGCTGGCGCCGTTGGCCGGGTTCAAGATCGGCATTTGCTGGCAGGGGAGCGAGCGGTTTCCGCTCAATCATCTGCGCTCCGTGCCGCTGGAGGACTTCGCGCCGCTGGGCGAGCGCGGTTCGGCACGCTTGATCTCGCTGCAACACGGGGAAGGGCGAGAACAATTGGCGCAGGTCGCCGATCGGTTTACGGTGATCGACTTGGGCGAGGAAGTCGATCGCGAACAAGGCGCGTTCATGGATACCGCGGCCATCATTCAGAACCTGGACCTGGTCGTCACCTCCGACACTTCGATGGCGCACGTGGCCGGCGGGCTGGGGGCGCGAGTCTGGGTGGCGCTGGCGTTCGCGCCGGAGTGGCGCTGGGGGCGGCGAGGAGAAACGAGCCCCTGGTATCCGAGCATGCGGCTGTTTCGTCAACAATCGCCGGGCGATTGGCCGGGCGTGATACAGCGAATGGCCGGGGAACTGGACAAGATGTTGCGCACCCCATAACTCGGCGGTTGTCGCCGAGCCGGCGGCTGCCTACGATCCACGAAGTCAATTGGAAACCGACCGCGGCGGCTCAACGCCACGGTCACTGACAAACGGGCAGAATCAATACCGGCACTCCGGCCGCATTCTCATCGGCCCGACCGAGAACTGGCAATGCGTCGATGACAACCACCGCCGATGTTCTGCAATTGGGTTACGAACAGCACCGCGAGGGCCGGCTCGACGAGGCCGAGCGGCTTTATCGGCAGGTGCTGGCGGTCGAGCCTGAAAATCCACACGCGTTGCATTTGCTCGGCGCGATCGCGCATCAGCGCGGCCGGCATGCCGCGGCGGTCGAACTGTTCAGTCGAGCGATCGCCCAGGACGCGATGCAATTCATGTTTCATGCCAATCTGGCATCGGCCTACCTGGCGTTGGGAAAGACCGAGTTGGCGATTGGCGCGATGCGCAACGTCGTGCAGTTGCAGCCCGATCACGTCAAGACCTACAACGACCTGGGCGTTTTGCTGGCCAATCTCGGGCGTACCGCCGAGGCGACCGAATGCTTCGAGCGTGTGTTGCGACTGCAACCGCAGCATGCCGCGTCGCACAATAACCTGGGCAACATCCTCAACCAGCAAGGCCGCCGCGCCGAGGCCATTGAGTGTTTTCGCGCGGCCATCCGCCTCAAGCCCGAGATGCTTCAGGCCTACGGCAATTTGGGAAACGTGCTCAAGGCCGAAGGCCAGGTGGACGAGGCCATCGAACAATATCGAGCGGCGCTGCGGATCGATCCGAACTATGCCGAGGGCTATTACAACCTGGCCCACACGCTGAGCAGCCTGGACAAGCCGGACGAGGCGATCGCCGCGTATCGCGAGGCGTTGCGCGTGCGGCCCGATTTTGTCGAGGCGCGATTCAACTTGGGGGGCATTTACAAGAGCCAGGGTCTGCTGGACGAGGCCCTGGAAGCCCTGGAGATTGTCGTCGAGCAGCGGCCCAACTTTGCCGAGGGCTATCTGCGGCTGGCGGGGGTGCTGCAAGCGCGGGGCCAACTCGCCCGGGCCCGCGCGGCGCTCGACGAGAGCTTGCGGCTGAAACCCTCGCTGGCCGAGGCACACCAGGCACTGGGAAATTTGCTGCGTGACCAGGGACAACTCGAAGCGGCGGTGGCCAGCTACAGCGAAGCGGTGCGCCACAACCGCACGTTCGTCGAAGCGCTGAACAACCTCGCGGTCTCGCTGCTGAAACTGCATCGATACGAAGAGGCCGAACAGTGGTGCCGGCGCGGCTGGCGCTCGATCCGACCAACGCCGACCTGCACACGAACTTCGGACTGGTTTTGCAGGAAGCGGGGCGCACGACCGAAGCGATTGTTTGCCAGACGGAAGCCTTGCGGCTGCGGCCCGAGTTCGCCGCCGCGCACAACGCGCTGGGGGTGGCGCTGGAAAGCCAAGGCGAACACGATCAAGCGCTCGAGCGGTTTCGACGCGCGGTGCAATTGGATCCCGGTTTTGCCGAGGCCTATAACAATTTGGGCAGCGTGCTCAAGGAGCAAGGCAAATATGGCGAGGCGGTCGTGTGCTTCGAGGAATCGCTGCGGATCGACGCCAATTCGGCCGAAGCCCTCAACAATTTTGGCACGGCGTTGCAAATGAACGAACAGGCGGACGAGGCGTTGGCCGCCTTTCGCCAGGCGATCGACCTGAAGCCCGGCTACGCCGAGGCTCACGACAATATCGGCAACCTGCTGAGCGGCCAGGGAGAGTTCGACGCCGCGATGTCCGCCTTCGACAGGGCCACGCGTTTGCAACCCAGCCTGGCCTCGGCCCACAGCAATCGGGCGGTGACTCGCTTGCTGCTGGGAGACTTTGCCAAGGGCTGGGAGGAATATGAATGGCGTTGGAAGCTGCCCGACGCGCCGCCGCGTCCCTGGGCCAGACCGATCTGGGAAGGCGAGCCGCTCGACGGCCGCACGATCTTGTTGCATCCCGAGCAGGGCTTGGGCGATATGCTGCAATTCGTCCGCTACGCGCCCTTGGTCAGAGCGGGGCGGAAAAGTGCTGCTCATGGCGCCGAAAAAATGGGGCCGATCCTGGGCACGTGCGCGGGGATCGATCGTGTGCTGTGCGACGGCGATCCGCCCGAGGCGTTCGACGTGCGGGCGGCGCTGATCGAGTCTGCCCGGCGTTTTCAAAACCGATCTGGCGTCGATTCCGGCCGACGTTCCTTACTTGTCGGCCGAGAAGGAACTGATCGCACGCTGGGGCGAGGCCTTGGCCGGCGACGAGCGGCTGCGCGTGGGCATCAACTGGCAGGGCAATCCCAAGTATCGCGACGACCGTTACCGCTCGATTCCGCTGGTGAAGTTCGCACCATTGGCGGACGTCGAGGGAGTGCGGCTGTTGAGCCTGCAGCAGGGATTTGGGATCGAACAACTGCCCGAGGCCGACTTCGCCGTCGAGGACTGGGGCGGGAAGTTGGACCACGACGGCCGGGCGTTTTGCGACACGGCCGCGGTGATCGAAAACCTGGACCTGGTGATCACGTCCGACACGGCCGTGGCGCACCTGGCCGGGGCGCTGGGCGCGCGGGTGTGGCTGGCGCTGCCGTTCGCGCCAGACTGGCGGTGGTTGCTGGACCGTGCCGATAGCCCCTGGTATCCTACGATGCGACTGTTTCGACAGGCGCAGCGCGGGCGATTGGGACGACGTGTTCCAGCGCATCGCGGCGGAGTTGGCGACGGTCGCGGCCGAGCGCGGACGCTAAACTGGCGTTTGCACTGGCAGGATGCCAGTGCCACCGTCGAAAACGGTATCAACGTCGAGGCCAGATCCCTTCGTCCACTGGAGACCAGGCCATGGCGGTTCAGACCGGAAAAGTCGCCGGGCGTCGACAAATCGAGTTTACTTGCTACCAGGATATTCTCGACGACGTTCACGCGCTGGCCGCGAGTCCGACGCGAGCCCTGGGCAACTGGTCGCTGGGAAAGATCTGCCGGCACCTGGCGATCGCCGTGGACATGGCCATCGACGGCACGGATTTCAAACCCAATCTGCTGGTGCGCATGGGCGGTCGGTTGCTCAAGCGGCGTTTTCTCACCCGGCCGCTGACGCCCGGCTTTCGACTGTCGAGGAAGGCGGCGTTTCTGATCCCCAGCGAAGGCGACGCCGCCGAGGGCGTCGCGGAGTTGGAACGGGCCGTCGAGCGGCTGAATCGCGTCGCGGATCGCAAGCCCCATCCGTTCTTTGGTCCGCTCACGCGCGACGAGTGGGACCAGATCACGTTTCGCCACGCCGCGATGCACCTGAGCTTTATCGTGCCAGAATGATCTGAGCCAGCGAGTAGAGCGCGGGCGCTATCAACATAAACACGATGATGCCCCACAGAAGTCTCCGGGCGCTTTTCGGGTTCCGTGCGCCGCCGCCATCGGATGCGAACTCAGCACGTCCTTGGCTCGCTGCACGTCGGCGACGGGAACCTGAAGCTTGCTTGTCGAGAGGTTTCCGAATTTCAAGGTCGAAAAGTACTCGTCGGCAACGAATGCCTCGATCTCATTTTCTTCGAGGCAGTTCCTTGCCGCATGGGCCTCGATGGCGCTCGGATAGGTTGCTACCGTAACGAGTTCGCTTGACATCGATCCCCCTCCGCTAAAACATCATTTCGGATCAGGTATTCGACCACTCTTGCAGGTGGCCGCCAATCCCGGCGCCAAATGCCGTCGGCCCCACGGCTCACAGCTTAGCGTATGGGGAATTTCCCCAATTTCCGCCATATATCCTGACAGGGCCTACATTTTACCTGGATTTTACATTCCGACGACTTGACCGTGACACAGCCGATCATCCGCATCCGTAGAATCTGACGAGTGGACAGTTAAGCGGAGGGCACGGGGGTGCACCGCGGAAGTACCCAGGATTCCAGGAGTCGCAGGAATGGCAACCCAGTTGGATGCAATCGACACCGAAATCGAACCGCTCGTGGCCCGCGATAACGCGGAGGACTCGCGTGCAACACAGCCTATATCGGACATCGTAACCGGTCAGTATTTGCACGTGGACGGACGACACGCTGCTGGCGTGGCCGCCGCCAAACCGCAAGTGAAGGGGACCCATCAGGACCTTTTGACCACCGACAATCCCTGGGACAACGGCTATGACTGGCCGGTCGTGACCTGGATCGTCGTCGTGCATCTGGGGGCGTTGGCCGCGCCGTTTTTCTTCACCTGGAAGGCCCTGGGACTGTGCGCGTTTTTGGCCTGGTTCACCGGCAGCATCGGCGTCTGCATGGGCTATCACCGGCAACTGACGCACGGCAGTTTCGCCACCTACCGGCCCGTCCGCTGGCTGTTGGCCTTGATCGGCGGCCTGTCGGGCGAGGGCTCGGCGCTGACCTGGGTGGCCAATCACCGCAAGCATCACCTGTACAGCGACCAGGAAGGCGACCCGCACAGCCCGCACGACGGCGCCTGGTGGAGCCACATGTTCTGGTTCATGCCCGATTTTGGCCGCAAGCACTACGAGACGCTGATTGCCCGCTTCGCGCCGGACATGGCCAAGGATCCCATGATGCGGTTCCTGCACGCCTTCTTCCTGCCTTCGCACATCATCCTGGGAGCCATCCTGTTCGCGATCGGCTATTTCGGCTGGAACGCCTACACCGGCTGGTCGTTCGTGGTGTGGGGCATGTTCGTGCGGCTGGTCTATGTGCTGCACGTCACCTGGTTCGTCAATTCGGCCACGCACCTGTGGGGCTATCGCAACTACGAAACCACGGACGACAGCCGCAACCTGTGGTGGGTCGCCATCCTGGCCTTTGGCGAAGGCTGGCACAACAACCACCACGCCTATCAGCGGATGGCCCGGCAGGGACATCGCTGGTGGGAGATCGACATGACCTATTGGGCGATTCTGGTTCTGGAAAAATTGGGCCTGGCCTGGAACGTCGTGAAGGAAGTTCCCAAGCACACGAAGCCCGCCTAGGCCGATCCGGCGGTTGCCAATAGCGACGGGCGGCTGGCCGATCGAGCGGCATTCCGCTTAAAACGCCCTGGCGGCCGGTCCGCGGTCGCCGGGGAATTTGGAGTTGCAAGTCAGGGTCACGGTGTTAAACTAACGTCCTTAGTTTTGTAAACCCAGAAACGTAGGGATGGTTCCAGTCACCTTGGCGGTTTCGGTGCTTCGCAAGCGGTATGTCCGCGAGCATTGAGAACGGGCTAAAGAGAGAAGTCGCGGTAGCAGATGTCGATCACGAAAGAGCGTAAACAGGTTTTAATCGGCGATTTCAAGCGAGCGGAGCAAGACACCGGCTCGCCCGAGGTTCAAATCGCCATTTTGACGACCCGGGTTAGCGACCTGACGGAGCATCTGCGAACGCACAAGAAGGACTACGCCAGTCGGCGGGGCCTGTTGATGATGGTGAGTCGCCGTCGTCGCTTGTTGGATTACCTGAAAGTGGTGGATCCGCAGCGATATCTCGACGTTATTCGCCGTCTTGACATCCGCAAGTAGGGCTCACGGGCGCAAATAGGGCTCACGGGGCGCAGATAGAGGCGCACCCGGAGCTTCGGGCCGCTAGACAGCGGGCACCGGAGCCCAAGAAGGGTCGGGCGTGGACGTGTCGAGCGGGGCCCTGTGGGCGCTCGGGCGAACTTCTTTCCGGCGAGTTCGAATGCGAACACGCCTTCTCTCGTTCGATCTCGTTGGCGCGGCCGTTTTGGCAAAGCAGCCCCCCGCGGGCCCTTGTTGCCGAAGCCTCGAAACAGTTCACCGGCCAAGATGCCGGCTGAGAACCCCTAAAGAAGGCAGGGAAATAAATTGAAAGTACGTGTAGAGAAACAAATCGGCGCCGGCGTTTTATCGATTGAGACGGGATTCCTGGCCAAGCAGGCCGCCGGCAGCGTGCTGGTGCAGTACGGCGACACCGTGGTGCTGGCCGCCGCGGCGGATGGACCGCCCCGGCCGGGCATTTCCGACTTCTTCCCGCTGACCTGCGACTATCGCGAGCGGACCGCCGCGGCCGGCAAGTTCCCGGGCGGCTTCCTCAAGCGCGAGGGCCGGCCGACGATGAAGGAAACGCTCACCGCGCGGTTGATGGATCGCCCGATCCGCCCGCTGTTCCCCTCCTGGTTCCACGACGAAGTGCAGGTGCAAAGCTTCGTGCTGGCCAGCGACCGGCAAAATGACGGCGACGTGCTGGCGATGAACGCCGCCTCGGCCGCGCTGGGAATTTCGCCGCTGCCGTTCGAGGGCCCGATCGGCTCGGTCCGCCTGGGACATGTCGACGGCCAGTTCATTCCCTTCCCCACGCAGGATGAGCTCGAGGAGAGCGATCTGGATTTGATCGTCTCGGGCAGCAAGGACGCGATCCTGATGATCGAGGGCTTTGCCCGCGAAATGCCCGAGGCCCGCATGCTCGAGGCGCTGCGCGAGGCGCACCGCATCGTCAAGCAACTGTGCGACCTGCAATTGGACCTGATCGCCAAGGTCAAGGTCGAGAAGAAGCAGTACGAAATTCCAGCCGACGACGGGCTGCTGGAGAAGCTCAAGGGGCGCTATTACGACGAGCTGCGCACGGCCAAGCAAACCACGGGCAAGCAAGCCCGGGCCGAGGCCGTGGCGAGTCTGAAATCGCGCGTCATCGCCGAGATGATTCCCGATGCCACGGCCGAGGGCGCCGTTTGTGCCCACGCGCTGGGCCATGCCTGGCACGGTCTGGAAGAAAAGGTGATGCGCGATCTGATCCTGGCCGGAACGCGGGCCGACGGCCGCGACTCGAAGACCCTGCGAGCGATCGAGTGCGCGATCGACCTGTTGCCGCGGGTGCACGGCTCGGCCGTGTTCCAGCGTGGCGAGACCCAGGCCCTGATCACCGTGACCTTGGGCACCGGCCGCGACGAGCAGCGCGTCGACGGGCTGATCGACGAGTACTCGAAAAAGTTCATGCTGGACTATAACTTTCCGCCGTTCTCGGTGGGCGAAGTGCGGCCGATTCGCGGCCCTGGCCGTCGCGAGATCGGACACGGTGCGCTGGCCGAGCGGAGCGTCAAGCCAGTATTGCCGGACGCGGAAGTGTTTCCCTACACGGTGCGCGTGATCTCGGACATCCTGGAGTCGAACGGCTCCAGCTCGATGGCCTCGGTGTGCGGCGCCACGTTGGGCCTGATGGCCGCCGGCGTGCCGATCACGAATCCCGTGGCCGGTATCTCGGTCGGGTTGGTCAAAGAAGGCGACAAGTGGACCCTGCTGACCGACATCATCGGCGACGAGGATCACTTCGGCGACATGGATTTCAAAATTGCCGGCACGCAAAACGGCATCACCGGCATTCAGTTGGACTTGAAGGTCAACGGCATCAGCGAGGAGATCATCGAAGCCACGCTGGCCCAGAGCCGCGACGCGCGGATCGAGATCTTGCGTAAGATGCTGACCGCCATCGCCCGGCCCAAGCCCGACATTTCGGACTGGGCGCCGCGGCTGCTGCGGACGCACATTCCGCCGGACAAGATCGGCGCGTTGATTGGCCCCGGCGGCAAGACGATTCGCGCGATTCAGGAATCGACCGGCGCCAGCCTGGAAGTCGAGGACGACGGCACGGTGACAATCGCCAGCGCCGACGGCGAATCGGCCAAGGCCGCCTTGGCCAAGGTCGAGGCCCTGACGGCTTCGGTGCAGGTGGGCCGGATCTACCACGGCCGCGTGACCAGCGTCAAGGATTTCGGCGCGTTCGTCGAGATCATTCCCGGCAAGGACGGCTTGTGCCACATCAGCGAGCTGGCCGACGACTACGTCAACAGCGTGGCCGACGTGTGCAGCGTGGGCGATGAGATGGCCGTGAAGGTGATCGCCATCGACGAGCAAGACCGCGTCAAGCTGAGCCGCAAGCAGGCCATGCGCGAGCTGAACCCGACCGCGGTCGGCAACGGCGACGGCGAGTAAGAAGGCAAAACTCCTCAAAACCTCAAACGCCCGTTGGCCGAATACGGTCGGCGGGCGTTTTTTTATTCGGAAACGGTTCGGCTTTGGTCCGGCGCGTATACGAACCCGCCAAATGCAGGAGATTAGCCACCGAGAACACAGAGATCACAGAGAGAGGATCACAGAGAGAGGAACAAAGATACGAGTCAAACTTTGGTTCGCCATGAAACTCGGAGGACGCCAAGGGAATTAATCGTATATCTCGGTGATCTCGGTGGCCAACTATTTTCAAAATTGCGCAAGATCAATACTCGACAGCGAACGACGCAGTGCCAGGTGCCCTCGCTGGCGCGTCAGGTTAATAGGTCAGAGCAAAAGAATTAACAAATCGCATCGTTGCCCACCATGATGAACCAGCCGCACCCGCCCTCGGCCGAGGAAGTCAACCAGAAGCTCGTTGCTCAGTACACGGAGATCGCCACGCTGGCCGGGGGACTGGCTCACGAGATCAAGAATCCGCTCTCGACGATCTGCCTGAACATGGAGCTGTTGGCCGAGGATTTTGCGGCGGCCGACAGCCCGCGCGACCGCCGGGCGCTGGCCAAGATCGCGGTGGTGCAGCACGAGTGCCAGCGGCTGCAAAACCTGCTGGACAATTTTTTGAATTTTGCCAAGGTCCGGACGGTCCGTTTCGAGGCCTCGGACCTGAACGAACAGGTGCAGCAGGTGCTCGACTTTTTCGCCCCCAAGGCGGCCGAGTCGAACATCGAGATCTTGCGATATTTCGATCCCGACTTGCCCAGCGTGGTGCTGGATCGCGAGTCGTTCCACGGCGCACTGATCAACCTGGTGCTCAACGCCCAGCAGGCCATGCCCGGGGGCGGGCAGTTGGTGGTCCGCACCGTGACGGTCTCATCCGGCGTGGCGCTGGAGCTGATCGACACGGGCATCGGCATGGACGAACGGACGGCCAGCCACGTGTTCGACGCCTTCTTTTCGACCAAGCCGGGCGGCTCGGGCCTGGGCCTGCCGACCACGCGGAAGATCATCGAAGCGCACGGCGGCCGCATCTGGGCCGAGAGCGAAGTCGGCCGCGGCACGAAGTTCACGATCGTTTTGCCGCTGCCGCCGAGGTTGACGTCGGCCTAAGGCCTAGCTTCGTGCCGTTCTTGGCACCTGCTAGAATCGTGGCATGCCAATCACGTATGCAGGCAAACCGATTCGTATTTTGCCGAAGTGCAGTTGCATCATTGCTCCTGATAGCTGCTGGTTTCGCTATGCGTTTGGCACGCTGTACGGACTCGCGGCCGCGGTCTTACTAGGCGGGTGCTTCGATTCACAGCGCGGACAAGTCCATCATCCTGAGACCGGATTTGCGTTTCCAACGCTCGCGGAATTAGAGGGCATCCACATCATCATGTTTTACGACGACGACACCGGCCAGTTAACTGAGGATCGCGAGTTATCGAAGGAAAAGTGGCCAGAAGTCCTCAACGCACTTCTCCCTTCCGAATTCGATCCGGATCCATTGAAGTGGGAAGTCCTCGGCGAGTTGCGCATCACGCAGAAAAACGGAAAAGCAATCTACGTCTGCATATTTAATCTTGATTCCTCCGGACTTGGAGCGTTCAAGGCCGGCGAGGACAAGGAGTGGCGCAGTCGAAGGTATTTTCGAGGAGGAAATTCAAGCCGGCAGAAGGCAGCGCTGAGAAAGGCTGTCGGACACACACCCTGACCAACGACGAAGCGTCGACCTGGGTTCGCCACGCCTCGGCCACTAGCCCAACCACCCAACAATCCGATAATATCGGCCGGTCGGTTCGCGTGCGAAAGTAAAAGCTAGGTTGCAGTTGACGATACCCTTTTCACGATCTGGGATACCATCGAGTCATGTCCACCAGCATTTTCATTAGTCTGCCCGTTCAAGATCCCAAGAAGTCGAAAGCTTTTTACGAAGCACTCGGCTACAAGCTGAACCCCCAGTTTTCGGATGACACGACCGGGTGCGTCATTATCAGTGACACGATTTCCGTGATGCTCACCACGCCCGCGCGGTTCCAGGAGATTTCGCCCAAGCCGCTGTCCGATGCGAAAAAATATTGCCAGGTGCTTCTGAGTCTCACGTGCGAAAGCCGCGAAGAGGTCGATGCCATCGTATCGAAGGCGGTCGCCGCCGGAGGATCGCAGGCCCATGAGCCCGAGGACTATGGCTTTATGTATCAGTCTGGTTTCTATGACCTGGATGGCCATGGCTGGGGGCTGACGTGGATGAATCCGAATCAGGCCTGATTGGCGGCACCACGCGGTTCGGATCCCCATCACCCTGCACGGCCAGCCACTAGCCCCACGGGGCAATCATGCGGTATCATCGGCCGGATGGTGACCGGTGAAGCAATCCAGCGCGGGGCTGCCGAGAGTGCGCCGATTCGCGTGCTCATCGTCGACAACGAGGCGCCCCACGCCCAGGCCGTGGCCGAGAGCTTGCAGCGGCTCGGCTACGACTGCACCGTGGCCACCAGCGGCCCGCAAGGCCTGCGGCTGATCGAGCGGGACGCCTTCGACCTGGTGATTACGGATCTCGTGATGAACGAGGTCGACGGGCTGGCGATCCTCGCGCACACCAAGGAAAAACTGCCCGACGCCGAGGTGATCCTGGTCACCGGGCATGGCACGGTCCCCTCGGCCGTGACGGCCATGCAGCAAGGGGCATTCAACTACCTGCTCAAGCCGTTGGACCTGAGCCAGCTGCGGGCCGTGACCGAAAAGGCCTCGGCCAGCTTGCGGCTGCGGCGGCAGAACGCGGAGCTCAACCGGCGGCTGGACGAAAAGTTCGGCTTCGAGGGACTGATTGGCAACAGCCCGCAGATGCACGATGTGATCGACCGGCTGAAGCGGATCGCGCCGACCGACGCCAGTGTGTTGATTCAGGGGGCCACGGGCACGGGCAAGGAGCTGGTGGCGCAGGCCATTCATCAGAACAGCCCGCGAAAGAACAAGCCGTTCGTGGCCCTGAACTGCGCGGCCTTGAGCGAGAACATTCTGGAGAGCGAGCTGTTCGGCCACGTGCGGGGCGCGTTCACCGACGCCTCGAACGATCGCATCGGCAAGTTCGAGTACGCCCACGGCGGCACGCTGTTTCTGGACGAAGTGGGGGACATGCCGCTGGCCACGCAGATCAAGCTGCTGCGGGTGCTGGAGAGCAGCGAGATCACGCGGGTCGGCTCGAACGAGGCGATTGCGGTGAACGTGCGGATTCTGTCGGCCACGAACCGCAATCTCGAGGAATCGATCGCGGCCGGCACGTTCCGCAGCGATTTGTATCATCGGCTGAAGGTGATCACGATCAACCTGCCGAGCCTGGCCGAGCGGAGCCACGACATTCCGCTGTTGATCGAACACTTCATGAAACAATTCGCAAAGCGGCACCACAAGAACGTGCAGAGCATGTCGGCCGCGGCCCGGCGGCGGCTGATGTCGTTCGACTGGCCGGGCAACGTGCGGCAGTTGCGCAACGTGGTGGAGAGCATGGTGGTGGTGGACTACGACGGGGTGTTGGATCTCGATGATTTGCCGAGCGAGCTGTGCGTGCCGGGCGAAGCGGCCGAGGAAGTCAGCGGCGGCACGCTGGCGGGGCTGGTGGGCAAGCCGCTGGAGGAGATCGAGCGGCTGTTCATCGCCGAGACGCTGGAGCAGACCGGCGGAAACCGCGAAGCGGCGGCCGAGATGCTGGGCATCGGCCAGCGGACGCTGTATCGCAAGATCAAGGAATTTGGCCTGTAGTTCGGAAATGGGAGACCAAGAAGATTCTTTGCTGGGCGCCACGCTACCCCGTTAACTTTTCGGAACGTGATCCGCAGATTTCGCAGATGACGCAGATTTGTAATGAAGAATGAAAGAACGCGTTTCGCATGACTTCAATCGTTTGAAGTTCAATTCGACTAGTGAAAGATCTGTGAAATCTGCGAATCTGCGGATATCTCGAGATGCAAAAGGTTAACGACATAGAGTGCCACGGTTGGCTTGCCCAGCGGTGTCCTCGTTGAACTTAGAAAGAGCACTGCTGGGCAAGCCAGCAGTGGCACACGAAATCGGACTTCGTATCGACTAACGGCTTCTTTGCTTCGCATCTCCGGTTGGATCCTTCGCGATGCTGAAAACGACCAACGACATCCGGCAGCTTCCGCCTAGCGTGATCAACAAGATCGCGGCCGGCGAGGTGATCGAGCGGCCGGCCAGCGCCGTGAAGGAGTTGATGGAAAACTCGATCGACGCCGGGGCCACGCGCGTCGACGTGGTGGTGGAGGAGGGGGGGCTGGAACTGGTGCGGGTCAGCTGACGACGGCTGCGGCATCGCGGCCGATCAGTTGACGCTGGCCGTGGCCAGCCACGCCACGAGCAAGATTATCGACGCGGAGGATTTGTTTCGGGTCGAGACGCTCGGTTTTCGCGGCGAGGCGCTGGCCTCGATCGCGGAAGTCAGCCGCATGGTCTTGCGCAGCCGCACGCGCGCGGCCGACGCCGGCTGCCAACTCGAAATCTCCGGCGGCGTGGCGCAGCCCATCGGGCCCTGCGGCTGTCCGGTGGGCACGACGGTCGAGATTCGGCAGTTGTTTTACAACACGCCGGTGCGGCGCAAATTCATGCGCTCCACGCAAACCGAAATGGGGCACGTGGGCGAGGCCTTCACGCGGCTGGCGCTGGCCAACCCGCACGTGCATTGCACGCTTAAGCACAACACGCGTTCGCTCTACGATCTGCCGGCCAGCAGCGATTGGCGGGGCCGGATCGCGGCGTTTTTCGGCCATGACCTGGCGGCCGACCTGATCGCGGTTTCCAGCGAGCACGACGGGGTGCGGCTGGAAGGGTTTGTCGCCGCCCCCAACCACAGCCGGGCCAACGCCCGCTTGCAGTATTTGTTTCTCAACGGCCGCGCGATTCGCGATCGCTCGCTGCAACACGCCCTGGGCGAGGCCTATCGCGGGCTGCTGCTCACGGGGCGCTATCCGATCGCGTTTCTGCGGATCGACATGCCGGCCGAGATGGTCGACGTCAACGTGCATCCCACGAAGCTGGAAGTTCGATTTCAGGAGTCAGGCAAGCTCTACAGCCAGTTGCTGGGAACCTTGCGGACGCGATTCCTCACGACCGATCTGACGGCCCGATTGCAACCGACCGCCGAACATGAAGCGGCGGCGGCCATCGACAGCCAGCAGGCCGACACGATGCGGCGCGAGCTGGTCGATTGGGCCAAGGGACAATTGGGCTCTTTCGAGGGGCCGGAAGCGGCCGCGCCCGCGCTCGGTCAATCGCGGTTCGACATGCGGGCCTCGACGCCCCGCGCTCCGCTCGAGCTGAGCACGCTGGAGCGCCGCTGGGAGGCGGCGGGTCCGGAGCGGGGCGAGGCGGGATCGGACAGCCGGGGACTAAGCGAATCGGAGCACGCCGCGCAAACGCCACCGTCGGCGGCCTATCGTGTCGACGGGCCGGGGCCGGTCGCCGGCCGGCCAGTGACGGGTTTGCAGGTCCATAACCGGTACCTGATTACCGAGAGCGACGACGGGATGGTCGTGATCGATCAGCACGCGCTGCACGAGCGGATTTTGTACGAGCACTTGCGCGAGAAGGTGCTCTCCGGCGCGGTCGAGTCGCAGGCCTTGCTGGTGCGGCGAACCGGTCGACCTGACGCCGGCCGAAGCGGCCGCGGCGCTCGACGCGCGCGACGTGCTGGCCAGCCTGGGCGTGGCGATCGAACCGTTCGGCGGCGACACGGTGCTGGTTTCGAGCTATCCGGCCATGCTGGCCAATTTCCGCCCGGCCGAGGTGCTGCGCGACCTGGTCGATCAGTTGCTTTCGGGCGGCAAGAACCCGGACCGCCGCGACGTGCTGGACTCGCTGCTGCACATGATCTCGTGCAAGGCGGCGATCAAGGCCGGCGATCGGCTGAGCGGCGACGAGATCGCGGCCCTGCTGGAACAGCGGCACCTGGCCCAGGACGCGCACCACTGCCCCCACGGCCGGCCGACGGCGCTGTTTTTCAGCCGCGAAGAGCTGGACAAGCAGTTCAAGCGGACCTGAGGTTGCATACGTTCGTCGCCCTGGAAGGCGCAGCGGTGGCCGCGGCTCCGATTGGATTGGCGTCTCAACAGCCGCGGCAAATCGAGTTATACTAGACTCGATGCACCCGTCATGCGGTGCGTTCCTCGAAGCACGTTCATCCCGGCGTCGTCCCGTTGACGGACGAACCTCCCATGATTTGCGTCAGTATTGCCCGCGGCCGGCACCGGCACATGATTGCCGAGCATCGCCACCTGGTTCAACAGGGTGCCAAGCTGGTCGAGCTGCGGCTGGACTATATCAACGGCGAAGTGAACTTGAAGCGGCTGTTGGCCGACCGGCCGTCGCCGGTGGTGATCACCTGCCGCCGCGAGCAGGACGGCGGCAAGTTCAGCGGCAGCGAGGAGCAGCGGCTGATGCTGTTGCGCAGCGCGATCGCCGAGGGGGTCGAGTACGTCGATCTGGAGGACGACGTGGCCGGCTTGATCCCGCGTTACGGCAAGACCAAGCGGATCATCAGCCTGCACGACTTTCGCAAGACGCCCGACGACCTGGACGAGATCCACGACCGCCTGGCCGCGCACGACGCCGACATCGTCAAGTTCGCCACGATGGCCAACCAGCCGCACGACAACCTGCGGATGCTGCAACTGGTTCGCGACTCGCAAGGTGCCCACGGTCGGCATCTGCATGGGCGACATCGGCACGCCCTCGCGAATTCTGGCCGGCCGGTTCGGCGCGCCGTTCACGTTCGCCACCTTTCATCACGAGCGGACGCTGGCGCCGGGGCAACTCAGCTTATCAGCAGATGACCGAGATCTATCACTACGATCGGATCGACGCCGATACCGTGGTGTACGGCGTGATCGGCGATCCGATCGGGCACAGCCTCAGCCCGATGGTGCACAACGCGGCTTTTCGCCGCCTGGGCATCAACGCGGTCTACGTGCCGTTTCGCGTGCCGCGCGAGCATCTGTCGCAATTTTTGGAAGACGCGCCGGCCCTGGGCATTAAGGGGCTGAGCGTCACGATTCCGCACAAGGAAGCCGTGCTGAAAAAACTGACCCGAATGGACGACAGCATGAGCGGCATCGCGGCCGCCAATACGCTGTTGTTCGAGGACGGCAAGATCGTGGGCTACAACACCGACTATCAGGCCGCGCTCGACAGCCTGGAAATGGCGCTCGAGCGAGCACCACGGCCGCAAGGCCGCGCTCGACAACCAGACGGCGCTGGTGCTGGGGGCCGGCGGGGCCGCCAAGGCGATCGCCTATGGGCTGAAGCGGCTGGGCGCCACCGTGGTGGTCGCCGGCCGCACGGCCCAACGAGCCCAGCAACTGGCCGACGCGCTAAAGTGCAAAACGGTCGATTGGGCCAACCGCTATTCGATTCAGCCCGACATTCTGGTCAATTGCACGCCGGTGGGCATGCACCCCAATGTCGACGCCACGCCCTACGACAAGCATCACCTGCGCCCCTCGATGGTCGTGTTCGACACGGTCTACAATCCCGGAGAACACGCTGTTGCTCAAAGACGCCCGCAGCCAGAGCTGCACGGTCGTGACCGGCGTGGAGATGTTCGTGCGACAGGCCTGTCTGCAATTCAAGGAATTCACGGCGCAAGAAGCGCCCAGCGATTTGATGCGCGACGTGCTGAAGCGTGCGATCGGTCCGGCGAAGTACTAACTAAGGTGTCGCCAATGCGGTTCCTTCTCGCGCTTTTGGCTTTGTCGGTCGCCCAAGAACGGGCGTTTGCCGAGCCCTATAAAGTCGGCGACCGAATCGTGGTGATCCACGACGGCGCTCCCATCGTCGTCGAAAACAAAACGGTCGGTCACGTGGACATAGGGCGACTCTATGCAGTGCAGCGAATGGACAACGGTAAGCTGTGGGTGGACTCGCCAACCCCCGGATGGATCGATCCAGTGCACGTTCTTCCGCTACGGCAAGGCCTATCGCATTTCAGTGCTCTGATTGAAATTGATCCGGCCGACACGATTGCAATTTGGTCTAGGGCAAACGTGCTCATGGTTGACGGCCTGTTCGATGCGGCCATTGCCGATCTCACGGAATTGATCCGACTGGATCCCCAAAGCGATGCGAACTGGAATAACCGGGCACGGGCATTGACGATAGCGGGCAACCATGATGCGGCAATTTCCGATTACACCGAAGCAATCCGACGCTTCCCGCGGTCCGTTTATTTCGAGTACCGAGGTAATGCCGAGGGGCGAAAAGCGGACTATTCCAAAGCCGTCTACGACTGGAAAGCTGCTCTCGTCTTCAGTCCCCACCTGATCGGTCCGCATCAATCCTTAGCCCGACTTTTTGCAAGGACACCAGACAAGCAGTTTCGAAACGGATTGGAGGCGGTCAAGCATGCAACCGCTGCCTGTAAAATTTCCAAGTGGCAAGACACCCGAGACATCGAACTCCTGGCTAGCGCCAATGCCGAGGCAGGACAATTTGACGAGGCGATTAAGTGGCAAGCGAAAGCTAATGAATTGTTTTTACAGCCATCGGACCGAAGGCGCGGCGAGACTCGACTCGATTTATTCAGGTGCCACGAGTCCGAACCGGTCGAAGACCCAAGCCAGGCACGTTCCTATCAGATTTCCGACCGGATTGTCGTGATCCGTGCAGCGCCGATCATCTCTGATCGAAAGACCATTAAGCACGCATTGATGGGTTGGGTGTACAACGTCGAACAAGTCAACGGAAGCTCTCTGTTGGTCGATGCTAAAGACTCGGGCTGGATTGAAAGACGATATGTGCTCCCATTCGACGAGGCCGCCGCGTACTTCACCAAATCGCTCGAGTTGGTTCCAACATTCCGAGATGCTTTGCGTGCCCGAGGGTTGTTATTCATGGCTGACGGGAAGCTAGACAGCGCCATCCAAGACTTTTCCGAAGTCATTCGCCTGGACCCGAGCGGCAGCGAGTTTTGGAACGACCGGGGTCGGGCCTGGCTTATGAAGGGCGACTCCGACAAGGCGATCTCGGATCACACCGAGGAAATCCGGCTTGAGCCAAATAAGGCGTTGGCATATTGCCATCGTGCATCTGCATGGGAGAAAAAGGGCAACGCAGACAAAGCCATCGCGGATTGCGACGACGCACTCCGACTCCATCCAAAAAACGCCTGGGCATTCAACCTTAGGGGATTCATGTGGTCGAAGAAGCGCAACCATGAAAAGGCCATCCACGATTACACCGAGGCCATCGGGATCGACGTTCGTTATGGCATCGCCTACTTGAACCGGGGCAATTCCTTGGCTAGCCAAAATAAGCTCGATGATGCAATCAAGGACTTTACTCAGGTCTCTCGTCTCGAGCCGAAGAATTTTTGGGCTTACTACAATCGTGGAAATGCCTTGAGGCGCAAGGGTGACATTGAAAATGCCCTGAAAGACTATGAGGAAGCGATTCGGATCCATCCCATGGACCCCGCTGGATACAACCAGCTTGCTTGGGTCTTGGCAACCTGTTCGGAGGCCAACGTCCGAAATGGCGCCAAGGCCGTCGAATATGCGAAGCAGGCATGCGAACTCAGTGGGTGGAAGAACGGCGACTATATTGACTCTTTGGCCGCCGCCTACGCCGAATCCGGCGACTTCCAAGAAGCGATCAAATGGCAACAAAACGCAATCGAGTTGGGCAAGAAAACCCAGCTAACCTTTAATCGCCCGAAACGGCTCGAACTTTACAAGCAGGACAAGCCGTATCGGGAATAGGCCCCCAGAAACGACGCACAGTAGCTGGGCTTTCCCGCGAGGAATTGCCTGACGGCATCGAAAAAGCGAGATCCGCGCCCGGCGAAGTGTTGATAAAGGATGAAGGCGGAAAGATGAAGGATGAGACCAGCCAACCGGCAAGGAAGCTGATTAACCCGGCGCGAGCGGCATGAACCTTGTCTTGATCGGATATCGCGGCACGGGCAAAAGCACGGTCGCCCGACTGTTGGCCGAGCGGCTGGGGTGGCCCTGGTTCGACGCGGACGTGGAGATCGAAGCCCGGGCCGGGAAATCGATCGCGCGGATTTTCGCCGAGGATGGCGAAGGGGCCTTTCGCGATTGGGAGAGCCGCGTCGTGGCCGATCTGGCGGCTCAAGACCGGGCGGTGTTGGCGCTGGGGGGCGGAGCGGTCGTGCGGCCCGAGAACCAGGAGGCGGTCTTGCGGCAAGGTCGCGTGGTATGGCTGACCGCTTCGCCGGAAACCTTGTGGCAGCGGATCGACGAGGACGAGGCGACCGCCGGGCAACGTCCCAACCTGACCGCCGTCGGCGGCATAACCGAGATCATCGCTACGCTCGACGCACGGCGCGAGGTTTATCGCCAGTGCGCCCATCACGAGGTCGATACTCAAGGAAGGACGCCCGCCGAAGTGGCGGACGCTATCCTTACTGAGTTGAAGCTCGGCTAGCGGGCTTCGGGCGCGAATCGCAACCTCTGGGGCGTGGACTCGAACTTGGCCATTCCATTCGCTGTCGCGTTGATCGCTTTCTTTCTGCTGGGCGTGGTCGTGGCCGCCGCGCTCAACCTGGCCGTTTATCGGTTGGCCTGGCGGCAGCGCTCGATCAGTCCCTGGTCGAAGCCGCCGGCCGCGGCGCCGCCGCGGCGCCCCGCGGATCGGATTCCCATTTTCGGCTGGTGGGGGCTGGCGCGAGAGCGCCCTGCACGGACGCGGCTTCTGGATTCGGCCGCTGGTGGTCGAAGTGCTCACCGGCTGCCTGTTCGCGGGCATGTACGTCTGGGAAGTGCGGATGCAGGCGTTGTATCCGATCTTTCGCGCGGGCCTGGCGGCCGTGCCGGCGCTCAACAACGGCGACCTGACGTCGATCATCCACGCCCAACTTTTCGCTCACCTGGCGGTCTTGTCGCTGATGATCGCGGCATCGCTGATCGATTTGGACGAACAGACGATTCCCGACGCGATCACAATTCCCGGCACGGTGGCGGGGCTGGCCATCGCGACGGCGCTGCCCTGGTCGTTGTTGCCGGCCGAGGCGTGGCTGATCGACGGGGCGCCCTCGATCGAGTTTCTCACGTTCACTTCGCCCGCGCCTTGGCCGGCGTGGCTGGAGGCCGCGCCGCGGCTGGGCCCGTTGGCGATTGGCCTGGCCTGTTGGACGCTGTGGTGCGGCGGAATTCTGCCCAGGCGGTGGAACACGCGACACGGCTGGCGAACCGCGGCGCGGGTGTTCGTGCATCGGCTGCTGGCCGAGCGGCTGAGTTACCTGGTGGCCGCCGGCTGGCTGCTGGGCGCGATAGCCATTGCGCGGTCGCCGCGCGCGGCGCGGCCGCGTCGTGGGCGGGGCTGTTGACGGCGCTGGTGGGCGTGGCCGCCGGCGGAGGAATGATCTGGATCGTGCGCGTGATCGGCGCCGCCACGCTTAGGCGCGAGGCGATGGGATTTGGCGACGTGATGCTGATGTCACTCATTGGAGCGTTTGTCGGCTGGCAGGGCGCGCTCATCGTGTTCTTTGTCGCGCCCTTTTTGGGACTGGTCAACGGCGTGTTGCAGTGGACGTTGCACCGCGAGCCGGAGATTCCCTACGGACCGTATCTGTGCCTGGCGACGTTTTTCGTGATCCTCAAGTGGCCCTGGCTGTGGGACCGCGGCTACGATCTGTTCGCGCTGGGCTGGCTGTTGCCGGGCCTGTTGGCGGTGTGCTTCGTGCTGATGGGACTAATGCTGTGGGGCTTCCGCACCTTGCGGGAACGGGGCGCGGGGAGGGCCTGATCGCAGCCGCACGTCTGGCCGCGGACGGTCGATTTCGCGAGCTAAACTTGTCGTATCCCCGGCGATTCCTGTTCCTCCACAAGTGGACCGCATGCTCGGCGATTTTTTCAGTCACACGCTCGTCGATCCGTTTGGTGAACAGCGCGAGGCCTTGCGCCGCGGGCGGTATGGCATCATCGAGACGTGCGGTGGACGGCTGGTGGCGATTCACTTGCGGCCCTGGCCGCGAATCGTTTCGGTGCTCGAGGCCGACTGGCTCGGACGACTTCACAAACGCCGCGCGGGGGACCGCTGCCTGCTGTACTACAACCAACCGCGGCGGCACTCGAATTACCTGGCGTTGAACTACGTCGTGTCGCGTCGCGACTGCACCTACACGACGCTTCACCGTGCGGTGGCGGCACTGTACGAAGTTGCCCGAATCAAGCGCAGCGACGCCATTTTGTGCGACGCTTGGAACTTGCGGATTTCGGAACGGCTGCTGGCGCGCGACGGCTGGGAAGCGCATAAGCCAGACCGCTGGCACCGGCACTACATCAAGCGCTTCTATGGCGTTTATCCGCCGGCGAGTGACACGGCCTCGGCCGGCTTGCCCAATACCTTGCCGGCCACGGTCGAGTGCTAGCAAGGCCGACGAAGGCAGATTAGCCACAGAGGGCACAGAGGACACGGAGGGAGAACGTCCTTCTTCTTCATGTCTCTGTGTTCTCCGTGCCCTCGGTGGCCAATCTTAAACTCCGTGGCCGTTCCTAAATTGCTCTTGTGGCGCACGGACCGGCTCGATACCATCCGCGGCCTTGTCAGAGTTCGCGCCCCGATTCTCCCTAGCGCAAGGGGCATTCGGGGCTCAGTCGCGCGGGCTGGTTGCGTGCCAAATTCTGGGCGCCGCAATCGCACGCGTGCCCGTCGAACATGGACGTTCGTTCCGGTCTTTCAGGAGATACTGCATGCGAGACGTCGCACGGGCGGCCTCGCTGGGATTGTTGCTGCTGCCGGTGTTGGCCGGCTGCGCGAACAATCCCTATGCGCTGCAGTCTCAGAACCAGGCGCTGCAACAGCAGCAAGCCACGCTCGCCCAACGCAACCAGGAACTGCAAAGCCGCGCCAGCACGCTGGACCGTGATAATCAGGAACTGGAAACCTTGTTGGCCCAAACGCGGCAACAGGGCAAGGTGCTGGAAGATCACGTGGCGGCGCTTCGAGATCAACTGGCCACGGCCACCACGCAATTGGCGCAGGTGCGCGACGAGAAAAACCTGACCGAAAAACAAACCGAGGCCTTGATGGCCTCCACGAGGCGCCGGGCCGGCGCGCAGATCACGGCCAACAACAGCTTGCAGCGCAATCTGCCGCCGCTGAACCTAAGCGGCATCGACGTGCGGGCCGACGGCGACGTGGTGCGGGTTGAATTGCCGGTCGCGCGATTGTTTCAGCCGGGCTCCACCATGTTGCAGCCGGTCGCCGGACCGCTGTTGGATACCGTGGCGGCGGAGCTGGCCCGGGCTTATCCCGATCAGCAGATTGGCGTCGAAGGGCACACCGACGGCGACCTGGTTCGCTCGCCGGCCGGCGACAACCAGCAGATTTCGATCGCGCGGGCGACGGCCGTCTATCAGTACCTGGCCTCGCGGGGCACGATTGCCGCCAACCGCATGTTCGTCGTCGGCCACGGCGCCAACCACCCGGTGGTTTCCAACGCCACGGCGGCGGGCAAGGCGCGCAACAGCCGCGTCGAGCTGGTGGTTTATCCGGAAAAGGTGGGCGGCGCGGTAGCTGCCCCCCGCGGCGCTTCTCGGTATAATGTCGGGCGTGCGAACCTGCCTCGGCAGCCCCTTGTCCGCTTTCGTGCCACTGGGCTGATTTCTTTCCCTCCGCAAGCGCAAAACCGGCCCATGATCGCGATTATCGACTACCAGATGGGCAACCTGCGCAGCGTTCAAAAGGGATTCGAGAAAGTCGGGCACACCGCGACGATTACCAGCGACCCGGCCGTGTTGCGCGGGCGGAGAAGATCGTGCTCCCCGGCGTGGGCGCGTTTGGCGACGCCATGGCCGAGCTCAAGCGCCGCGAGCTGGTTGAGCCGATTCGCCAGGCCGTGGATTCGGGCAAGCCGTTTCTGGGCGTCTGCCTGGGTTTGCAATTGCTGTTCGACGTGGGCTACGAGAACGGCCGCCACGAAGGACTGGGAATCGTGCCGGGCGAAGTGGTGCGATTCGAACTGCCCAGTGAATATAAAGTTCCGCACATGGGCTGGAACCAGCTTTCGATTTTGCGGCCGTCGCCTTTGTTGGCAGGGCTGGAGAGCGGCGTGTATTGCTACTTCGTCCACTCGTATCATGTCGTGCCGAAAGATCGCGCGGTGATTGCCGCCGAAACCAGCTACGGCGAGCCGTTTTGCGCGGCGATCTGGCGCGACAATCTTTTTGCGACGCAATTCCATCCCGAAAAGAGTCAGCGGGATGGATTGCGGATGCTCAAGAATTTCGCGGAGTTGTAGGTTGTGCGCGGGCACAGAGCGCGGGGCGTCGGTTTTTTTGCCCCAATCCCAACGGGATTGCAGCGATTAGCCCAGGATTGCGAGTCTTCGAGCTACCCTGGGATACGATTGAGGCGCATCGCGGTGCAACCCTGAAAGGGTTGAATACGCCAAACGTTGTGCGCGGCGAATGATGCAACCCTTACAGGGTTGGCGCGACTTGAGTGACTTCCGAGTACCCCGGGTAGCCGCTCTCGCGGCAACCCGGGGCTGGATGCTTCAATCCCGTTGGGATTGAACCGGCAGGGCCGAAGGCCCGAACTGCGATAGCCATGGGTAAGCGCCGATGGGATCGGCAGGGGGAGGTCCATTCATTCCTAATTTCGAGCAAGCCCCAACGGGGCGACATGCAATGGATGGCCGAGAGGCCGACGGGTGTCGCCCCGTTGGGGCTCCGTGATCCTTTGTCCATCGCGTGACGCTTCGCTCGCCGCATGTTTTCCAGGGGCGACGCTGCGCTTGCCCCTGGCTATCGCAGAGCGCCCCGTTGGGGCTTGGAATTGCAGGGCCAACGGCCCGAGTTGATTAGATGAAAGCTCGCCTGCCTCCGGCTACAATTGCGATAGCGCCGCCCAATTCCGAAATCAGTGATGTCCCTTTTTTCTTCCTATCGTCGCAAACGAGGTGTCCGCTTGGGGAATGTTTGCCTCGGCAATTGTAACCGGCTTGCTCACCGCACACGTCCTGACTCGATTTCCGAACAGACCAACCGATGGAAAGCCGTATGGTCACCTCTAAAGCGCCGCCGGTTCCGAGTGTCCCCATGAACAACCCCTGGATTCTTCCATTGGTCGCCTATGGATCACTGCTCGCAGTTGTGGTTTTCGTATTCGCATTGACCCGAAAATTCCACTGGTTTGCCCGGGCGGTATTGATAATCGTTGCCTTGTTGTGCGCCATTCCGCTCGTGTCCGCGCTCTGTTGGAAGTTCGTGATAATCGACATGTAGGCCTGCGCAGGATCTGAGAAGCTTCCCGCCCCGAAGCGCGCTTGACACCGCCAGCACGAGAAGCCTACGATTGCCGTAGTCCCTTCCTGGTTTTCCCCTCCTGCTGTTCCGGCTTCCCAAGCCCTTTGCATGGCCAATCCAATGCGTCAAGGCATGTTTCCCGGCATGAGCGCCGCGCAAACTGCGGACGACAGCGCGTCGCACGACAGTGCACCGCGCGAAGATGACCCGCGCGAACAGGCCATGCCGTGTGATCAACAGGACCCGGGGCACGACAAGGCGGCCATCGAGGCCGAAGCGGTCCAGCAACCGACGCCGCGCAGCACGCTGGCCGGGGAAACGGTGTGGGTCATCGACGCCAATTCGCTGATCTTCCAGGTGTTTCATGCCTTGCCCGAAATGACCAGCCCGCGCGGCGAGCCGGTCTCGGCCGTGTTCGGTTTTGCGCGGGATTTGATCTATCTGCTGGAGCAGAAGCGGCCGACGTATTTGTTCGCGGCTTTTGACGGCCCGGAAAAGACGTTTCGCCACGAGGCGTATGCCGAATACAAAGCGAATCGCGGCGAAATGCCGGTCGACCTGGGCGCGCAGTATCCGCACATTCGCCGGCTGCTGGCGGGGCTGGGGGTGCCGATTTTGGAATATCCCGGCTTCGAGGCCGACGACCTGCTGGCCACCGTCGCGCACCAGGTGAACGAACTCGAAGGGGAGTGCTACCTGGTCACCGGAGACAAGGATGCGCGGCAACTGATCACCGATCGGGTGAAGGTGTACAACGTTCGCAAGGACCAGTTGTACGACGCCGCGGCGCTCAAGGCCGACTGGGGCGTGCGGCCGGAGCAAGTCGTCGATTTTCAGGCCCTGGTCGGCGACTCGGTCGACAACGTGCCGGGGGTGCCGCTGATCGGGCCGAAGATCGCCGGCGAGTATTTGCAGAAGTTCGACACGCTGGATGCCCTGCTAGAGCGGGCCGCCGAATTGCCCAAGGGGAAGCGGCGCGACAATTTGATCGCGATGCGCGAGCAGGCGCTTCTGAGCCGCGACCTGGTGCGATTGGATCGCCACGTGCCGGCGGCGATCGATTGGGACGCGGCGCGCGTGCAGGGAGTCGATCGCGAAGCGCTGGCGCGAGCTGTTCGTGGAGCTGGGCTTTCATTCGCTCGCGCAAAAATATTCGACGCTGCCGGAGCGGCCGGCCGCGGGCGATCGGCCCGAGGTGGACTACCAATTGATCAACACGCCCGAGCGGCTGGCCTGGCTGGTGGGCGAGTTGGGCAAGCAGGCGAGCATTTCGCTGGACACGGAGACCACCAGCGTGCGGCCGCGGTGGGCCGAGATCGTGGGCTATTCGTTCTCGTGGAAAGACAACGAGGCGTATTACCTGCCGGTGCGGGCGCCGGAGGGGGAAGCGCATTTGGATCCGGCCGAGACGCTCGAAGCGCTGCGGCCGATTTTGGAAAACGAGAAGATCGAAAAAGTCGGGCAGAACTTGAAGTACGACATGGTCGTGCTGCGCTCGGCGGGGGTGCGGGTGGCCGGCGCCGATTCGACAGCATGGTCGCGAGTTATTTGCTGGATGCCGGCGAGCGGAATCACAACCTGGATGAGTTAGCGCAACGTTATCTGCGGCACGAGACGACGAAGATCGAATCGCTGATCGGAAGCGGCAAGAACCAGAAGCAGATGGACGAGGTGCCGTTGGAGGCGATCACGCACTATGCGGCCGAGGATGCCGACATCGCGCGGCGACTGCGGCCGATTCTGGCCGAACGATTGAAAACCGCCGAGCTGGAGACGTTGTTCGACACGCTCGAGATGCCGCTGGTCGAGGTGCTGGTGGAGTTGGAATCGAACGGCATTAAGATCGACACGGACGTGCTGGCCGGACTGAGCGCCAAGTATGGCGAAATATTGTGCGAGTTGGAGCGGGAGGTTTACGCCCTGGCCGGCCGCGAGTTTAACATTGGCTCGCCCAAGCAACTGCAGCAGATTCTGTTCGAAGAGCACAAGCTGCCGATGCTGAAGAAGACCAAGACCGGCGGCAGCACGGATGCCGACGTGCTCGAGGATCTGGCGCGATTGCATCCGCTGCCGGCGAAGATCATCGAGTATCGGCAGTACGCAAAGTTGAAGAACACGTATGTCGATGCGTTGCCGCTGATGGTGCATCCGCAAACCGGCCGGGTGCATGCATCGTTCAACCAGGTGGTGGCGGCCACGGGGCGGCTCAGTTCGCATGATCCCAACCTGCAAAACATTCCGGTGCGCAACGAGCGGGGCCGGGAGATTCGCGCGGCGTTCTTGCCGGGACAGCCGGGCTGGAAACTGCTGGCAGCCGACTATTCGCAAATCGAGCTGCGGGTGCTGGCGCACTTCTCGCAAGATCCGACGCTGTGCGGGGCCTTCGAGCGGGACGAGGACGTGCATGCGCGGGTGGCCAGCGAGGTCTACGGCGTGCCGCTGGAGGCGGTTACGAGCGACATGCGGCGGGGCGCGAAGGCGGTCAATTTTGGCGTGATTTACGGGCAAAGTCCCTTCGGGCTGGCCAAGCAATTGAACATCGAGCAGGCCAAAGCGGCGGAATTCATCGATGCCTACTTCGCACGCTATCCGGGGGTGGAGAAATTCCTGAATTCTATACTGGAAGCATGTCCCAAGACCGGTTATGTTAGTACCATCCTCGGCCGGCGACGCGCGATCAGCGGCATTCGAAGCAGCGCGACGCGGCAGCGAAACCTACCGGAACGCACAGCGATCAACACGGTCATCCAGGGCTCCGCGGCGGACCTGATCAAGCTGGCAATGATCCATGTCCATCGCCGGTTGCGCGACGAAAAATCGGCAGCGCGAATGCTGCTGCAAATCCACGACGAACTAATCTTCGAAGTCCCTTCAGACGAACTGCACGGCTTGGCGCAAATCGTGGTTGAAGAAATGGCAGGCGTCATGGATCTCACGGTCCCGCTGAAAGTCGATTTGAAATCGGGAGACAATTGGGCGGACTGCCAGGAGTGGCAGTAGGCAAGCGAATAACATGGGTCCAACCAAGATACCGATCGTGGGAATCGTGGGAGGGATCGCCAGCGGCAAGAGCCTGGTGGCTGCTCAACTGGAGCGGCAGGGGGCCGTCGTGGTAGATGCCGACAAGGTGGCCCATGACGTATTGAAACTGGACGAGGTCAAGGCCCTGGTGCGTCAGCGCTGGGGGGATGGAGTTTTTGCCAAGGACGGACAGATCGACCGACAGGCGCTGGGAAAGATCGTCTTTGCCCCCGCACCCGACGGTCCGAGGGAACTGAAATACCTGGAGGGCCTGACCCATCCGCGGATTGGGCGACTGGTGCTGGAGCGGGTCGGCCAACTGAGCGAAGAGGGCTCGGCGGCGGCGATCGTGCTGGATGTGCCATTGCTGTTCGAAAGCGGATGGAACAAAATTTGCGATAAGACGATTTTCGTCGATGCCGAGCGAACGCTGCGCGAGAGCCGCGCCGCGGCGCGAGGCTGGACCCCGGAGGACTTTGCCCGCCGCGAGGCGGCCCAGGAATCGCTTGAAAGAAAACGGACGCAGGCCGACGTGGTGATCGACAACTCGGGAACACCGCAAGCGACCCAACACCAAATCGACCGCGTCTGGCATGGCTGGTTCGACCATTCACACGTCGAGGATTCCTTGCCAAACCGTGCCGCACCCTATTAGCCGCTACAATCGTTGTACGTCGCGCGCCGCCGCGGCCCACCGGGCCAAGACGGCGGGCCAAGATCCCTAGACCGAAACCCATCGCCGACTCCTTCGCTATCTTTTCATGGGAACCTCCCTCACCCGCCGTTGACGCCTTCCGCGCGTCAGCCAACGACTTTTCAGGAGCACTCCGAATCATGTCCGAAATCAAGAGCAGCGGCGCTCGCAAACCGGCGGTCACGGCCAAGCCGCACGTTCGCACCGACGAGTTTCCGCAAGCACCGACAACTTTCCGCAAGCGCCGGAAGGTGAGCCGCTGAGCCTGGCCGAGGAATTGGCCGACGAGGCCGCCCACTTTGGCGACGAAACCCACGATCGCTACGAGCAAATCAAGCAGGGCGACATCCATATCGCCGAGCTGCAGCGGATGACCATGCCGCAATTGATCGAGCAGGCCCGGAAGGAAAATCTCGCCGAGATCACGGGCATCAAAAAGCAGGACCTGATCTTCAAGATCCTCAAAGAGCGGGTCAAGCTGAACGGACTGATGTTCGGCGAGGGCACGCTCGAGATCCTGCCGGACGGTTTTGGATTTCTGCGCAGTCCCGACTATCACTACCTGTCGTGCCCGGACGACATTTATGTTTCTCCGAGCCAGATTCGCCGTTTCGGTCTGCGGACCGGGGCCACGGTGTCGGGACAGATCCGGCCGCCCAAGGAGAACGAGCGGTACTTCGCGCTGCTGCGCGTCGAGGCGATCAACTATCAAGATCCCAACCAACTGTCGGAGAAAGTGTTCTTCGACGACCTCACTCCGCTGCATCCCGACAAGCGGGTGGTGCTGGAAACCACGGCCGACGAGACGGCCATGCGCGTGGTCGACCTGATCGTGCCGATCGGTTTCGGACAGCGAGGATTGATCGTCAGCCCGCCGCGGGCCGGCAAGACGATCCTGCTGCAAAAGATGGCCAAGAGCGTGCTGGTCAATCATCCGGAAGTGTACGTGATCATGCTGTTGATCGACGAGCGTCCGGAAGAAGTCACGGACATGGAGCGGCAGGTCAAGGGTCCGAACTGCGAGGTCATCAGCTCCACGTTCGATGAGCCGGCCTCGCGGCACATTCAAGTTTCCGAAATGGTGATCGAAAAGGCCAAGCGGATGGTCGAGTACGGCCACGACGTAATCATCTTCCTGGATTCGATCACGCGGCTGGCCCGGGCCTGGAACTCGGAATGCCCGCACTCGGGCAAGATTCTCTCGGGCGGCGTGGACGCGAACGCGCTGCAGCGGCCGAAGCGATTTTTCGGCTCGGCCCGCAAGGTCGAGGAGGGGGGTTCGCTGACGATCATCGCCACGGCGCTGATCGACACGGGCAGCAAGATGGATGAGGTGATCTTCGAGGAGTTCAAGGGCACCGGCAACCTGGAAATCGTGCTGGACCGCAAGCTGGTCGACAAGCGTGTCTGGCCGGCGATCGACATTGGCCGCAGCGGGACGCGGCGGGAGGAAATGCTGATGGATCCGGAGGAGTATCGCCGCGTGTGCATTTTGCGGCGTGTGCTCAACGACATGAACGGTCCGGACGCCATGGAATTGATGGTCAACCGTTTGCAAAAGACCAAGACCAACGCCGAGTTCCTGATGAGCATGAAGAGTTAGCCGGCCCGCGAACCGGCCGGGAGTCGCTGAAAGGTAATTGCGGTGCCACGCGTGTTCGAGGGCAATCTGAGCGATGCGGCCGGCCGGCTGGGGATCGTGGTTTCGCGCTACAACGAATCGATCACGAGCAAGCTGTTGGCCGGCGCGCTGTCGACTTTGGCCGAGAACGGCGTGGGAGACGACCGCGTCGACGTCGCCTGGGTGCCCGGTGCGTGGGAGATTCCACTCGTGGCCCAGCGGATGGCCGGAGGCGGGCGGTACGCGGCCGTGATTTGTCTGGGCGCCGTGATTCGCGGCGAGACCACGCACGACGAGCATATCAATCGCGCGGTCAGCGTGGGGCTGTCGGACCTGGGTTTGCACACCGGCGTGCCGGTTTTGTTTGGGGTCCTGACGTGCAATACGCTCGAGCAGGCGATCCATCGCTCGGGCGGCAACGTAGGCAATAAGGGCAGCGAGTGTGCGTTGGCCGCCTTGGAAATGATCAGTTTGCTGGCCAAGCTGGCCTGAGACAAAAAAGGGAGTTGGTTTTTCCATGGCGCGTCGCAGTCGAGCACGTGAGGTTGCTCTGCAGGTCCTGTATCAGGACGATTTGAATCCATCGCACAATCCGGCCGACGACGAGCGGTTCGTGCGCAACCGTTTGCAGGCGGCCGAGCTGGTCGAGTTTGCCAGCTCGCTGGTGGCCGGAGTGCGGCGCAATCGGCAGGAGTTGGACGACCGACTGGCGCAGACGGCCGACCACTGGAGCCTGGGGCGAATGGCGGCGACCGATCGCAACGTGCTGCGGCTGGGGGCTTTCGAAATCCTGCACTCGGAAACGCCGGATCGGGTGGCCATCAACGAGGCGGTCGAGCTGGCCAAGCGATTCGGCTCAAAGCAGTCGGCCCAGTTCGTCAACGGCATTCTCGACCGATTGCTCGTGGGCCACGAAAAATCGTGACGTTTTTCTTTCCTTCTTTCCGCCACTCGCGGCGATTCTCCCGGACGGTGTGACACGATGGGTTTGTTCGATAAGCTCAAGCAAGGTCTGAAAAAGACCGCGGCCCTGCTCAACACCGACGTCCGCGACCTGTTCAAAAGCCAGGGCCGGCTGGTTGACGAGGCCTTTCTCGAGGAGCTGCTGGGCATCCTCATCAAGACCGACATGGGAGTGCAGTCGGCGCAAGCAATCGTCGACGAAGTGGGAGTGCAGTTTCGGGCCCGCGTCGTCGAGATCGAGGACCTGCTGGCCAGCGTGAAGGCCAAGCTCAAGGAGCTGATGGCGCAAAGCGACCAGCCATTGCGGTTCGCCGCTTCGGGCCCGACGGTCATCATGGTGGCGGGCGTTAACGGAGCCGGCAAGACAACGACCATCGCCAAGCTGGCCAATTTGTTCAAATCACAGGGCAAAAGCGTGGTGTTGGGGGCGGCCGA
The DNA here is from genome assembly GCA_963791755.1 of uncultured Planctomycetaceae bacterium. GTDB lineage: Bacteria > Planctomycetota > Planctomycetia > Pirellulales > PALSA-1355 > PALSA-1355. The sequence goes on along the minus strand of CAWBTK010000007.1, from coordinate 687,949 downwards.
CACGTTTCGAGCCGCGGCGGTGGAGCAGTTGACCATCTGGGCCGGCCGCATCGGCGCCCAGATCGTCAAGGGAGAGCCGGGGAGCGACCCGGCCAGCGTCGCGCATCGCGCCGTGGCCACGGCCGTTGAAACCGGCGCCGACATTTGCATTGTCGACACGGCCGGTCGGCTGCAAACTCAGCAGAACCTGATGCAGCAGCTCACCAAGATCCATCGGGTCATCGGCAAGCAGATTCCCGAAGCGCCGCACGAGGTGCTTTTAGTCCTGGATGCCACGACGGGACAAAACGGCATTAGCCAGGCCAAGCACTTCACCGACGCGGTGCAGTGCACGGGCATTGTTCTGGCAAAGCTGGACGGCACGGCCAAGGGTGGCGTGGTGGTCGCCATTCGCCAGCAAGTCGGACTGCCGGTGAAGTACGTGGGCGTCGGCGAACAGCCGGAAGACCTGACCGTGTTCAATCCCGACGACTTTGTCGACGCGTTGTTCGCGGACCTGGTGGGAACCGGCGCCACGACCTGACGCGGCATCTTCGAGGCCAAGCTGGCAGTCGCTAGCACTCGGCCCGGCGGCCGGTCGTTCTTGACAAGGCCAGCAAACTCCGATCCCGCAGTCGGCAGCTGCAAATCCGGATTCGGGCACTCCTTTCCCGCACAGCCGATAAGCTTTCCCTAGCTTGTCGTGTATTTGTGCCAGCGGGCAGGAATATGCGGCTCTTGGCGTCAATTCGATTTGACGGATGGGCCGATAGCAACATTGCGGAGCTGATTTGGAGATCAGGCGGCCCTCCCTTCTTCGCTCTGCCGAGTTGAACCAGCCCACCTGAGTGTTCCCAAAAGCACTCTACTACCGTTGCAAAGGATTGGAGAACGGATATGAAACTCACGAAGTTGGCGTTGGCCGGTGCGTTGGCCGGCCTAATCTCGGCCGGAAGCGCCTACGCCCAGAGCGGATTGGGGCAGCCCCAATCAGCGCGGCAAACCGCGTTCGAATACAACAGCTATTACGCCCAGGACTACGACGAACAAGCGGGCGCGAAAGAGCGTGGAGTCGAGGGCGAGCCCGACCCGCAAGCCGCCCGCGAATGCCGAAACCCCTGCCGAGGACGAGCCCAGCTTTGGCAATGGCGGCGGTACGATTTTGAACCCTTGCTGCAACCTGGGCGAACAATGGAAGGCCTTCGATAGCGAGTGCCTGACCTGCCGTAAGATCAACATTGCCGGCTGGTTGGCCCAGAGCTATACGTGGAACACGACCAGCCCGGCGGACCGCTGGAACGGCCCCGTGACCTGGACCGATCGTTCGAACGAGTACCAACTCAACCAGTTGTACTTGTACGCCGAGCGGGCCACCGACGCTTCGGATGGCGGTTGGGACTTCGGTTTCCGGGCCGACGTTTTGTTCGGTACCGATTACCGTTTCAACACCCAGGGCGGTTTCGAAACGCACGGTCCGTTCGAGTTCCAGAACCCGCGGATCAGCCAGCAGCGCTTTTACGGCACTGCGTTCACGCAGGCCTACCTGGAAGCGGCCTACGGCGACCTGAAGATCAAGGTTGGTCGTTGGTATGCCCCGGTCGGTTACGAAGTTGTGCCGACAACCGGCAACTTCTTCCCCAACCTGCCCTATACCTTCCAATACGGCGAACCGTTTACCATGACTGGCGTTTTCGCCACATGGCAGTACAGCGAGGATGTCTCGATCGGCGGTGGTATCAACCACGGTTGGGATAACTTCGACAACCAGGCCAACCCGCATGCGGGCTGGATTGGCACGTTCACCGAGAACTTCTCGGACGGTGCGTCGTTTGCCTATGCCCAGACGATGGGACAGGAGCCGAACCAAAACGCCCCGGCGACCAGCTTCCGATATGCCCAGACGGCGGTCTATAGCCGTCCGTTGAAGCAAATCAGTGACCGGTTGACCTACGTGCTGCAGAGCGACTTTGGTTTCCAGAACAATGCCATCGCGGCCACCGGTAAGGATGCTTACTGGTACGGCGTGAACCAGTACTTGTTCTACAAGGTCAGCGACTGTATGTCGTACGGGCTGCGTGCTGAATGGTTCCGCGACGAGGAAGGCTTCCGCGTGGGCGGTGCCCTGGGTACGACGAACGCTGGCGCCACCCGTGGTTTGCCGGCCGCTCGTTACGGCTACCCCGGCAGCTTCTACGAAATCACCGCTGGTGCCAACTGGAAGTACAACTCGAACATCACGGTTCGCCCGTATGTCCGGTTCGACTGGTTCAGCGGAGCCTCCCCGGCGGCCAACCTGAGGCCGTTCAACGACGGGTTTGGCAACAGCCAGACGTTGTTGGGCTTCGACGTGGTGGCCTTGTTCTAGTCGAATGTAAACGGTGGGTCCTCCAGCCCGCCGATCGAAAGCAACGGAAAAGCGGGGTGTGCCACCTGGTGCACCCCGCTTTCTTTGTTTTGCTGGCCAGCGAAGTCCGCGTCGAGCGGCAGTCGCACGGCGACCGTTACCGCGCATTTGCCCAAAAGCGCTTCGCCGGTTGACAGAAAATTGGGCAGATAGCGGCATCCTCAGACTGCAAGCGGATGTCCAACAAGAACGCATCGCCGCGTCGTAAGTCTCGCTCGCGGTGCGGGATCGGCCCTGTCTTTGGCGAAATCTTCCGCGGGCCAAAGCGGTTGGCATGCCCCTTGCATTATCGCTTTCTCAACGAAGAGCCGGATGCCTCTTCAATAGGACAACGCAAGGGAACTGCAACGTCCGCCGTACCCGTTTCGTTTGACAAGTGGATTTGCGAAAACTTCGGCTCTTGCCTGGGCCAGAAGGATGCCCTTTGGCTTGGGTAGGTCTCCGCCTAACCTGCCCAAGCCAGGGGCCTATTTTTTTTCCACTTCGGCACTCGCCACGCCATCACGTCTCGTTGCCCGAATCGATCAACCCGGCTAGAACTACATCATCGCGCCTGGGCATGCCCGGCAACCCGGGGGCGACGCACGGCAGCGAGCTTCCGCCTGCCCTAACGAGCCAAACGATCTGGGAGTCCTCTTTCGATGAAGCTGATCATCGCCATCATCCAGCCCACGCGGCTGGAAGCGGTGAAGACCGCGTTGACCGAAGTCGAAGTGTTTCGGCTGACCGTGATGGATGTGCAGGGCTTCGGCCGGCAGAAGGGTCACACCGAGGTCTACCGCGGCCACGAGATAACCGTCAACTTGCTGCGCAAGGTGCAATTGCAGATTGCGGTGAATGACGAGTTCGTCGAACCGACGATCAACGCCATCATCAAGGGGGGCCGTACGGGCAAGAGCGGCGAAATCGGCGACGGCAAGATCTTCGTGCTGCCGATGGACGACTGCATTCGCATCCGCACCGGCGAACGGGGCGGCGAAGCCATCTAGCCGCGGCCCAGGCGACTGGCGGCTCGGCAATCAGGCCAGCCCGCGATCCTTGAGCTCGGCCAACACGCCTTGCACGATCCGTCCGACCTGGTCGGGATCAACGCGCTGGGAACCGACCGGACAACCTCCCACCGGCTGATCGGCGAAACCTTCTTCCGACAGCAGGCAAGCCAGCGAGCGGCTGATCGTTTCCATTCTCAGGTGGTGGTCCGCCGCGAACGGCTGCCGGCTTTCGCCCGCCTGGATGCCGCGCAGTTTGAGGGCCGCGCGAAACCCTTCTGGAAAATCGGCCGAGTAGAGCATCGTGTCGAACAGCGTCACTAGCTTGTATTGCAGCTCGCGAGCCCGATCGATGTCGCGAGCCATGGTCAGGTCATAGAGTTTGCGGGTGATCTCGGGCACGACGCCGCTGGTGGCGTTGGTGCCGCCGTCGCAACCGATCAACAGCATCGGCATCAGCGCCGCGTCCCAACCGGTCAGGAAGGTGAAATCGGGACGGTTGGGACGCACGGCCTGGATCATGCGAATCATGTGCGGCAAGTCGCCCGACGAGTCCTTGATCGCCACGACCCGCTGGCACTCCTCGCTCAGTCGCTGCACGGTCGGCACGTCGATGGGCGAGGCGAACATGGGGATGTTGTAGAGCGTGACGTCGACCGGCGTGTTGTCGCCGATCTCCTTGAAGTAAGCGTACACGGCGCCGGGGCTGAGCTTATAGTAAAAAGGCGATACGATGGCCACGGCTCGCACGCCCAGGTCGTGATAGTATTCGCAGGCTCGAATCGTCTCGCGCGTGTTGGCCTCGGCGGCCCCGGCCAGGATGGGCACGCGACCGCGCGTCTGGTCGGCCATGATGGCGATGATCCGCCGCCGCTCCTCGGGCGTGAAACGCGTGAACTCGCCGGTCGAGCCGTTGGGATACAAACCGTGCACGCCGCGGTCGATGAGCCAATCGGTGTACCGCCGCAGTTCGGCCTCGTTGATTTCGCCGTGGGCGTCGAGCGGCACGATGTTGGGCGTGAAAATGCCTTGGAGCTTCGTGGAACGCGTCATGTCGAAAACAACTTTCTCGAGGGCCAGGGCCGGTAGGGCGCGAGACGTCGCGCGCTTGTGTTATGATCGGGTGGGTCGGGCGGGATCCGCGGTTTTGCCAGTCTAGCTGCCAAAATGTAGCTTGAAAACCACGGCGGCGAGCCCGGCGGGGCCCCGTTTCGCCGCTCGTTGGCGTCCTTTTTTGCATCATTTTGTCGTGGCTAAAACCGTCAAACATCGCGGCACGCCGGCGGACGATCGTGGGCCCAGGGCCGCCGATCCGGCGCCCGAGGGCATTTCCGCCCGATTGATCCTGGTGTGGGGATGGCTGGCCATCTACCTGGCGATTTACTTCCTGTGGCCGTTGACGAGCGGACCGCTCGCCGCCCGACACGCGCTTCGCCGCGGGCATTTGTGGCTGGGGCTGCTACTGGGAGACGAGACCTTCGGCCGCTGGTTCGAAGATGCGAGTCTTTCTTCGCTGGCCGAGCGAGGACAAATCCTGGCCGCGGCCGCCGCGATCTTGCTGGTGGCCACGGCGGCCGGTTGGGTGGCCCTGTGGGCATTGGTGATCGATCGACGATTGACCCGTCTCGAAACGTTCGTCTTCTCGGCCGGCGTCGGCCTGAACCTGATTTCGCTGGCCACGCTCGCCGTCGGCCTGGCCGGAGCGCTGTGGCGCGGCCTGTTTCTGACGGCGGGCCTGGCGATCGTGCTGACCGCCGCGGCGATTCGTTTCGGCCGGCCAGCGGACGCGGCGGTGGGTGACGTCAACGCGATGTCGAGGCTGAGGCTGCCAGCGTCGGTGATTCCGTTGTCGATCCGCTCGAAGTGGCTGTGGCTGGCCGCGCCGTTTGTCGCGGTGCTATTGGCCAGCGCCATGCTGCCGCCATTCGACTTCGACGTGCGCGAGTATCACTTGCAGGCGCCCAAGGAGTTTTTCCAGGCGGGCGAAATCACATTCCTGCCGCACAACGTGTATGCCAACATGCCGCTGGGGACCGAGATGCTCAGCCTGGCGGCAATGGTGGTCACGGGCGACTGGTGGCTGGGCGCGCTGGTGGGCAAGACGCTGATCAGTTGCTTCGCGCCGCTGACGGCCTTGGCACTATACGCGGCGGGGCGCCGCCTGGCGTCGCCCTCGGTGGGTGTTCTGGCGGCGATCCTCTACATTTCAATCCCCTGGGTGGCCCTGATATCGACGCAGGGACTGGTTGAAGGAGCCTTCGCGTTTTATTTGTTCGCAGCCTACTACGCCGTGCTGACGTGGCGCGACTGTGAACCACGCGACGCAGCGTGCTGGCCGCTGTTGATGTTGGCCGGCTTTTTGGCGGCGAGGCGCCGCGACGACCAAGTATCCTGGCGTGGTCTACGCCGTGCTGCCATTGGCGGCGTACGTGGCCTGCGCACTATTCGCCGGACGCGCGGGCGAGTCCGGCGGCTCACGCACGCGCGCGCGAGTCGGCGCGCTGGCGGCGTTTCTATTGGCCTGTGTCGTCGGATGTGGTCCGTGGTTCGTGAAGAACGCCGTGCTGACGGGCAACCCCACGTATCCGCTGCTCTACCGTTGGTTCGACGGAGAAAGTCGCACGCCGGAAAAAGAAGCGCAGTGGTCGCAGGCGCACCGCCCGCCGAACCATGACCTGGCGGATCTGGGCCAGCGCGCCGTGCAGGCGGCGATCGGCAGCGATTGGCTGAGCCCGCTGGTCTTCCCGTTGGCAGCGCTGGCGGTCTTCCGCTTGCCGAAGCAAAGGCTGACGCTGATCACGGCCGGGTATTTGATGTTCCTGTTCGCGGTTTGGTGGTTGTTCACGCATCGCATCGAACGGTTCTTGACGCCGGCGCTGCCGCTGGCGGCCCTGTTGGCCGGCATCGGCGCGGCCGGCAGCAATTCGCTCTGGTGGCGCCGCAGCCTGGCGGCATTGCTGGCCGTGGGACTGGGCTTCGACTTCATCGTCATCGCCGCTGGTCAACTGGTCGACAATCGGTACCTGGCCGATCTTGCGGTATTGCGGACCGATTCGCAGCGCGTCGAACCCTGGCATTTGTATCTCAACGCACATGCCGACGAGGTCGGCCGGGTGTTGCTGGTGGGAGACGCCACGCCGTTCGACTTACGGGTTCCCGCGACCTACAACACGGTATTCGACGATTCGATCTTCGAGCAGCTGGCCCGCGGTCGCACGCCTGCGGAAGTCGCCCGCGCGCTCCACGACATGGGGATCACGCACGTGTATGTCTCGTGGCGCGAGATTGGCCGCTATCGATCGCCGGGCAATTACGGCATCACCGATTTTCTCCAGCCTCGGGTGTTCGACAATCTCGTGGCCGAAGGCGTGCTCGAGCCGCTGCCGTCGATTCCGGACGACTCGGGCCAGATGTTTCGCGTTGCGCCGCATTCGAAGGCGGCGGAATCAGGGGGCTGACCGCTGGCCGCGCTGGCGGGCTTTTTGCAAATTATCGGCGGCGCCGGGCAGGTTGGGATCGAGCTTGAGGGCGGCTTCGAACTCGCGGATGGCGGCGTTGTGGCGGCCGCGCCGGGCCAGCAGCGCGCCCAGCAAATTGTGAGCTTTGGCGCTTTTGGGATCGAGCCGCACGGCTTCGGCCAGTTGTTCGCCAGCGCGATCCAGGTCGCCGAACACGACCAGCGTGCTGCCCAGATCCTCGCGATATGCGGCGCTCGAGGGTTGTAGCGCGACGGCCTCCTCAAGATGGACCAGGGCTTCGGCCAGCTTGCCTTGTTCGGCAAGCATCGCGCCCAGGCCGTGCTGCGCCTCGGGATCGAACGGCGTGATGGCCAGCGCGCGCCGCACCTCGTCGATGCCAGCCTTGCGATCGCCTTTCTTCGCCAGTGCCAGCCCATAGTTGTACATCGCGGCGAATTATTCGGGCGCAGTTCGATTGCCTGGCGGAACAGATCGATGGCCTCGTCAAGGTTTCCTTTTTGGGCCAACAACACGCCGAGCCGCACGAGCGCGTCGGCCCGCGCCACGTCGTGCAAGGGCTCGGCCAGGGCCTGGCGAAACTGGGCCTCGGCTTCGTCGATGTCGCCGGCCGTGACGAGCGCGCTAGCCAGCCCGGTTCGCAGCCAGGGTTGCTCGGGGCTCAGCCGCACGGCCTCGCGAATTTCGCGCAGGCCTTCATCGGGTTTTCCCTGGGTCAGCAGCGACTCGCCCAGATTAAACCTGGCGGCCCAGGAGGTTGGATTCTTGGCCAGCGTGTCTTCGTAGAGCGTGACCAGATCGCGATAGACGCGAGTTCGCTCCTGCGAGATGGCGCCGAGCACCAACAGCACGCCCCCGGCCGCGAGTACCCGCAGCGGCGAATCGGCCTGCGTCCAGCGCTCGAAGGCCACCACGCCGGCCGCGGCGGCCAGGGCGAGCAGCGCAATGCTGGCGTGATATTGAAAGTGGTCGGCAACGAAGGAAAAGCGGAACGGGTAGACGTTGAAATAACCCAAGGCGGGCAATAGCACGCCGCCGAAAATGAGCGCCGCGGCCAACGGACCGCGGCCGATTCGCCCTCGCGCCAGCCAAAGCGCCACCAGCACACCCACGGCGGCCAAGGGAAACAGATACTGCCACCAGACGGCCGGGTCGATCGTCCAGCGATGGTAGAAGAAAATTAGCGGATATGGAAAGAACAGCTTGCCGGCATAGAACCACAGCGCGCGGCCGGCGATCAAAGTGCGTTCCGTAAACGACAAGTCCCACTCCGGTCCCACCGCGCCGACGTGCGTCTGCTCCATCCACACGGTGACGTAGGCCAGTGCCAGTCCCAGGCCGAAAAACGGCACCAGCGGCGCCAGGTCGCGCCAGGTGATCCGCCCGCGCTTCCACCAGGTGATCACGAGCAACACGGCCGGCACGCTGGCCGTGACGGTTTTGCTTAGCAGGGCCCCCAGGAACAGCAGTAGGGACAGCGCATAAAAGGCCCAAGCGCTCAACCGCGATCGCGGCGCCCGCGCGTCGTCGGGCGGACTGAAATTCAAATAGGCCCAAAGCGAGCCGAGCGCCAGCGCGCAAGAGAGGACGTTCTTGCGTTCGGTGACCCAAGCCACGCTCTCCACCTCGACCGGTTGAACGGCGAAAATCGCCGCCGCCAGCCACGCTCCGGGCACGCTCAATCGCAGGAGCAGCCGCCAGATCAATAGCGCGCTGCCGATGTGCAACGCCAGATTCGTCAAGTGGTAGCCGGTCGGGTAGAGGCCCCAGGCGTGATATTCGAGCCAGAACGTCGAGTGCACGAGCGGGTAGTACTGCGGCACCGCCCCCAGCCGAAACCAGATGTTGTAGAGCCCGTCGAACGTGCGCAACTGCACGTTGTTCAGGACATACGCGTCGTCGTCCCAGATAAACCCGTTGTTGAGCAACGGCCAATAGACGATCGCGGCCACCAGCGCCAAGGCGGCACCCCATTTCAGGCCGGACCAGTCGGTGGTCGTCGGAGCCGCGTCCGCGTTCGTCGCCGGAATCGTCGCGTGCATGAAAGAAAGTCCGCGTATCGTGCGATGCCAAGGCCGCGATTCTATATTAAATGCCGACCGATCGCCTATCCAACCGCCGCCGGCAATATCCGCTAACGCTCGCGCGGCCGCGGCCGGCTGGCCTCCTCCAGGCGGGCGCGAACCTCGGGCAACGGATAATCGATGATGGGCAAGTCCAAACCGGCGACTTCTCGCAGCCGGCGATAGCCGCGCGAGAGGAGCGACTCGCGCTCGCGCACGTAGGCGGCGTCCAACCGCCGTTTGTCAAAATCGCCCTCGACCGTGATCGCCTCGAACTCGGCGTCGACGATGAATTGCGCCAAAACGGGATTGCAGCGGATGTGCCGCTCGCGCGTGGTGTGCAGCGTTTCGGGATCCAACAGGCCGATCACGAAGCGCAAGTACAAATCGCTGTCGGTGATCGCTTCGACGTCACCGCCGCAAACGTCGCACAGGTAGCCTTCTTCGCATTTGGCCATTTGGGGCGTAGGGGTTGGGGGTTGGGGGCTGGAATAAGAAGCTGCGAGCCAGGGAGGACACTACGGCGCATCGTAAGATACCGATGAACTTATGGGGCGATCTAACGTCGTCTCCAATCCCCAACCCCCAGCCCCCACTTCAAATCCCCAACACGTCATTCATGTTGTACAGCCCGGGCTTTTTCCCGGCCAAAAACTTGGCGGCGGCCAGCGCTCCGTGCGCGTAGCAATCGCGGCTGCTGGCGCGCACGGAAAGCTCGATGGTTTCACCCAACAGGCCGAAGACGATCGTGTGCTCGCCGAAATTGTCGCCCACGCGCAGGGCATGATAGCCGATCTCGCCGTGCGGCCGTTGTCCGGGCCGCCCCAGCGGCCGTGGCGCTGTTCGCTTTGTCCCATCACGCCGGCGATGATCTCGCCGAAGCTGCAAGGCCGTGCCGCTGGGGGCGTCTTCCTTGAAGCGGTGATGCCGCTCGATGATTTCCACGTCGGCGCCGGAGGGATGATCTGCCAAGGCGCCGTGCCGCGATTTCGGACAGCTTCATGGTCAGGTTCACCGCCAGGCTCATGCTGGGCGACCAGAGCACGGGGATCTCGCGGGCGGCATCGCGAATCTGATGCTTCTGCTCGTCCGCCAGACCGGTGGTGGCGACGACGAGCGGAATTTTTTTGGCCAGGCACCGAGCCAAGATGGCGCTGGTGGCCTGGGGCACCGAGAAATCGATCGCCACGTCGACGTCCGCATCGAGCGAGGCCGACAGGGGTATTTCCAGCGGGCCGACGCCGGCCAACGTGCCCGCGTCCTCGCCCAGACGTACGTGGCCCGCGTGTTCGAGCGCGGCGACCAGTTGTAATTGGGGGTCGGCGTGCGTCAGCGCCACGAGCCGCTGTCCCATGCGCCCGGCGGCGCCGTTAATTGCGATGCGAATTGCCATCCTTGAATGACGCTCCAATCGGGTGAGAAGTTCGCCGGGGGTTTATTATGCCCGGCCGACGGCGGACGATCCATGGCCGGTCGCGTGGCGAGCGGCTGGCGCGCTCAGCTGTAGAGTTGAATCGCCTTGACGATTTCGTCGAGTTCGTTGGGGACGGCGACCGCCCGATTGGCGAATGCGGCCCGCTTGACGCCCCGGCTGCCCAGCACCTTGTTGAATTGTTCCTGGTCGGTGGTGTGATAGGCCACGGTGGCGGTGGGATCCTTGAGCTGGTGGCCGGTAAGGATGCAGACCACGCGCTCGTCGGGACCGATCACGCCCTCGGACACCAGCAGCTTCGCGCCGGCGACGCTGGCGGCGCTGGCCGGCTCGCAGCCCAAGCCGCCGGCGCCGACCTGGGCCTTGGCGTCCAGGATTTCCTGGTCGCTGACCTCGCGCACCACGCCGTCGCAGACTTCCAGCGCCCGCAGGCACTTGTCGAGGTTCACCGGGCGATTGATTTCGATGGCGCTGGCGATGGTCGAGGCCCGCTGTCCGTTGGCGTCCAGCTCGCGGTAGTAGCTCGTCGGCGATCGACGAGTCGGGCCGGCCGTCGTTCCAGCGCAGGCCGCGGCGTTCGAAAAGTTCGTAGAGCGTATTGGCGCCGGCGGCGTTGATGACCGCCAGCCGCGGGATGCGATCGATCAGGCCGAGCTCGCGTCAGCTCGGCAAACGCCTTGCCGAAGGCGCTCGAATTGCCCAGGTTTCCGCCGGGCACCACGATCCAGTCGGGCACCTGCCAGCGCAGGGCTTCGAGCACGCGGAACATGATCGTCTTTTGGCCCTTCGAGCCGGAACGGGTTGACGCTGTTGACCAGGTAGATGCCCAGTTGGCTGGAGACTTCCTTGACGCGGGCCATGGCGTCGTCGAAGTCGCCGGCGATCTGCATGGTCAGCGCCCCGTAGTCGAGGGCCTGCGAGAGCTTGCCGTAGGAAATCTTGCCGGAGCCGATGAAGATCACGGCCTTCATCAGCCGCGTCACCGAGCAATACAGGGCCAGCGAGGCGCTGGTGTTGCCGGTCGAGGCGCAGGCGGCCCGCTTGGCGCCGATGGTATGGGCATGGGTGAAGGCGGCCGACATGCCGTTGTCCTTGAAGCTGCCCGAGGGATTCATCCCCTCGTATTGCAAGAACAGATTGCCGGGTTTGAGGCCGACGAACTTGCCGACCGGCGGCGAGGGCTGCAACAGGGTCTGGCCCTCGCCGATGGTGACGACGCGTTCGCGCGGGGCGAAGGGCAGCAGTTCGTGAAACCGCCACACGCCGCTGAGCGACAGCGGATCGTAGCGGCGCGACCATTTTTGCTCGAAGAAGTCGAACGACGACGGGGGCCGCAGACGGTCCCAATCGTAGATCACGTCGAGCAGCCCGCCGCACACGTCGCAGGCCACGCGCACTTCTTCCACGCCGTACGTCGTCGCGCAAGACGGCGAGATGCAACGTTGAAAGGCGACGTCGGTCAATGTGGCAAGGCTAATGGCTGTGGGCTCCAAAAAACGCGGCCCGGCGCCGCGGCGCAGACAAAACTGCTCGCTAGTCTATGCCAGCACGAGCGGCACTGTCCAGGTTCGCGCCAGTCGTCCGCGCGGCGGGCGGCATCTACCCTCCAGAATAGTCGATCACGATCGACGTGGATGCGCTTGGCCGGGCAATAGTTCGCACGAGATTTGACGTGCCATGGCGCGCGTCGCTGGGGGGAGCGCCAGAAATTTCTGAGACTTTCGCGGGGCGAGCCGCCGGCGCTCGGGTAGTGCCGCGGCCCAGAAGGATCGTGCTGGCTGTGGCGGATGCGAGGAAACGGCCGGATTTGACAGCTCGATTTGCGGACTTTAGAATATTGGTTCTATCAACTACTAATTTCAGCTCATCTGTGGTTCTCGCTGTTGGAGAGGTTCACTATGAAGAAGGCCGAGATGAAGGCATTCAAGGAACAACTGTTGGTTCTGCGTGCGCGATTGCGCGGAGACGTCACGGCGATGGCCGATGCCGCACTGCGAAAAACCCGCTCGGAAGCGAACGGGGATCTCTCGAGCATGCCGATCCACATGGCCGACATCGGCAGCGACAACTACGAACAAGAATTCACGTTGAGCCTGATGCAGACTGACGAATTGACGCTGGAATCGATCGAGGCGGCCATCGAGCGCATCGAAGATGGCGCGTTCGGCCTGTGCGAGGATTGCTCCGGCCCGATCAGCAAAGCTCGTTTAAACGCCATCCCGTACACACCCTTGTGCATCAAGTGCGCCCAGAAGCTGGAACGGGGCTAGGGCAGGGCGCCATGACGCCCCCGGCCACGCGTAATTTGCTGCTGTTTGCCGCCCTGGCGGCCGGCGGCTGCCTGGTCGATCTGCTCAGCAAAAGCTGGATCTTTCGCCGTCTGGGGATGCCGCACGAACGGCCCAGTTGGTGGCTGGTCGACGAAATCTTCGGCTTCACCACCAGCCTCAACGAGGGCGCCCTGTTCGGCATCGGCCAAGGGCAGGGGCTGGTCTTCAGCGCTCTGTCGCTGGTGGCCATCGCCGGTATCTTCTACTGGTTGTTCGTCGTGGGCGCCGTTCGAGATGTGTGGTTGGCCATTGCGCTGGGCGCGGTCACCGGCGGCATCTTGGGAAATCTCTACGACCGGCTGGGCATGCCCGGTCTCAACTGGCAGGCACACGCCTTTCATCAACGGGGCGAACCGGTGTATGCCGTGCGCGATTGGCTGCATTTTAAAATCGACGGCATTGTCGATTGGCCGATCTTCAACATCGCCGACAGCCTGCTGGTTTGCGGCGCGGCGCTGCTGATCTGGCACGCGATGCGAATCGCACCCGCGCTGGAACGCACCGAGATGGTCGATAAGTAACCACGTTGGCGTTCACCGGACAAGGATCGCGGGATCAGCGGACCATCTCTAGCGGCTAACGTCACTTTGATGTTAGTACTGCGTTAGCATTCCCCACTTGCTAACTGTGATTTTGTATCAAGCAAGGCGCAGCAAGTTGCGGAATGAAATTGCGCGAGTGTGCAAAATTGCCGTCGGCGGCCCAATGCTTTTGACATTCAATCACGCGTCTGATAGTTTCGCGCGAATAACAAGCAAACGCTATTAACTTTGCGACAGCACCAAATGAAGCCGGCGGAAAAGTTCACATAAGTGAATCGGCGGTGATACTTTTCGATGGCTGCGGTGTTTAGCAGGTATAGCGTTCTCTAAGGTCCGGCGCGTTGGCATTGCCTGGAACAGCTTGCCCGCCTGATTCGTGTATGTGTTTTGGCGCCGAACGTCGGCTGCCGCACCGCCACAACACCCCCCCTGGCAGCTCCGCCATGAAGCTCTCTCGCACCGTGGCTTACGCCGTGCGCGCTACGATTCAATTAGCTCAATCCAACTCGGGCGCTCCCGTGCCGTGCAGCCGGCTGGCCTCCGACGGCCGCATGCCGGAGCGGTTTTTGTTGCAAATCCTGCGCAGTCTGGTGACGCACGGAATTTTGCGCTCGACGCGCGGCGTCGACGGCGGCTATTCGCTCCAGCGGAAGCCGGAAGACATCTCGCTGTTGGATCTGATCGAAGCGATCGACGGTCCGCTGATCGTGATGCTGCCGGACCCCGAGGAGGGCGAGCGGCCCGCGAGCGAGGCGCGCTTGCGCGAGGCACTGGACCACGTGAACGCGGCCATGCGCCGCCAGCTCCAGGCCGTGCGGATTTCCGATCTGCTCTCGTCGCACCCGCTGTCGAAGATGGCCTGAGCGGTGCGCCCCGGCGAGCCGCGGCACTTGGCACCGTGGGGTTCCGGCGGTAGGCTCTGGACATGAGTGCCGTCGATCATGCGCCGCGACTGGAATTGGCCCGCCTGGCCGCCCGCGAGGCCGGGCAACTGACACTGCGCTACTTTCGCAGCGAAACGCTGGCGGTGGAGCTGAAACAGGATCAATCGCCCGTCACCGTGGCCGATCGCGGCAGCGAGCAGTTGTTGCGCGAACGGATTGCCGAGCGGTTTCCGGACGATGGCATCCTGGGGGAGGAGTTTCCCGAGAAGCCCGGCACGAGCGGCTATCGTTGGATCCTCGATCCGATCGACGGCACGAAGTCGTTTATTCGAGGCGTGCCGCTGTATGGCACGCTGGTCGGCGTGGAATACGAAGGCCGCAGCACGATCGGCGTGATCTACATTCCGGCGCTGGAAGAATGCTTGTATGCCGCCACGGGGCAGGGGGCGTGGTACGAATGCGGGCAGGCGGCGGCACGACCCGCGCACGTCTCGACGCGAAAAACCCTGGCCGAAGCGCTGCTGTGTGCGAGCGACACGCGCTTTCCGCCCGCGCGGCGCGAAGCGTATGACCGGCTGCAGCAAGCCGTGGGCGTGAGCCGCACCTGGGGAGACTGCTACGGTTATTTGCTGGTGGCGACGGGGCGCGCCGACGTGATGATCGACGCGATCATGAACGTGTGGGACGCGGCCGCCCTGCAGCCGATTTTGCTCGAGGCCGGCGGCACGTTCACCGATTGGCAGGGGCGCCCGACGATCTACTCGGGCGATGGCATCGCCACCAATGGCCACGTGCTGGCGGAAGTGCTGGCGATTACGCGCGGCACGTAGTTACTTCTTGCCCAGCGCGTCGACCACGATTTGATCGAGCTCCTTGAGCCCCTGGTCCTGGTGCACGTCGTAGTGACCGACGTGATAGTGGATGATTTTCTGATCCGGACCGATCACGACATACAAAGGCAAGTTCGCGCCCACGACGCGGGGATCGCCAAATTGCTTGATCAGGCCGCCGCCGTCGAGCAGTACCGGGTAGCTCAGGTTCATGAACTCCTTGAGTTTGCGGACGCTGCGCTCGGCGGCGCCGCGAGTCTTGTCGTCGGCCAGCCGTCCGTCGACCGCCACGCCGTAGACGCGCAGACCGGCGGGCTTGCGACGATGGTAGATGAAGTCCAGGTAGCCGACCTGGCCGTAGGGTTCCTTGAGCGGCTCGTCGCGATAATCCCAGAAGTGCAGGACCGTGACCTGGTCTTTCAATTCGGCCAGGCTCAAGGCTTCGCCGGCAAATCCCTTGGCTGAAAAGTCCTCGACCGCGCGGCCGCCGAATTTCGCGGCCAGCTCGGCGACGCCGCTGGTGCGGCCGCTTTGAGCCTCGAGATCGCGCTGGGCCGCGGTGACGAGTTTGGCCAGCGGCGTGGCGACGGCCAACTCGGCCAATTGCGGCAGTTGCTCGCGGAGCAAGTCGAGTTGACCGTTCTTCCAGTCGATCTCCTCGGCGCCGGCCGTCAGGCCCAGCTTGCCGCTCAAGGCGGCCAGCCGTTCGAATGCCTTGCTGATGGCGCTGAACTGTCCGTCGGGCAATCGCTCGCTCGAGAGCCATTCGAGCTTCAGTTGATACACGTCGCCGCGGCCCATCGTCACCTTTTCGGTCAGGCCCAGGACCAACGGACTCGCCTGGTCGACCCAGATCATGCGGCGCGGTCCGAAGGGGTCGCGGACCGAGACCTTCCAACTGGCCCGATCGGCGGTTTTCGAGGGCTTCTCGACGGTGAGCTCGAATTTTCCGTCCTGAAATTTCGCGCCGGCGGCGAGCGGTTGCTCCTCGGCCAGGAAGGGCAGGGGAATCGGCACCACGCTGCGCCCGTCGCCCCGATCGTAGAGCAGGGCCGGAGCAGTCCCGGCGGGGCGCCACAAACGGTCGAGGCTCAGGCGGCCGAACCGCGCGGGCCAGGGAAACTCGCCGCGTCCGCGCTCTTCGAGCAACCATAGCACTTCCGCGCCCGTGTCGCTTTGGGCGGCGATCCACAGCGTGAAGTCGAAGGCTTTGCGTCCCGAGGCCGAAGTCTCGGCGCCGGGCTCGACCGTGCCGCGAAAATTGAGCTGCGTGCCGGCTGACAGTTGCCCGCCGGGGGCCAACGGCGCATCGGCTTGGACAAACAGCGGCGCAAGCGCCGCCAGGAGAAGAAGGTGCGACATGACAGGAATCTCTTGGGGGGGCGGCCGCGCGGCGGAATGCAGGTCCGGGCACTGGCGCAAACCGGTTAGGGGCATTGTAGTCGCACGGCGCGCGAAAGACGACTGGGGCGAAGGTCGTGGCTGGTGGGCGGTGGCTCGTGGTCCGTCGAGAAGGCCAGATCGAATGGCTGCCGGCCGCGGTTCGTTGCGGGCCAAATCGACCGGCTTTTCCCGCTTGCGTGACTCCCTAAAGCGGATATACTGGCTGTCTTACGTTATTCCAGGATGTTGCGTTCGTGTTACCAGTGAGTCACGGTTCGGGGCGTTTTCCGATGGGAAGTCGATGCGAAGTTTGCGGTAAGGCGCCCGCGCTGGGCAACAAGGTAACCATTCGCGGCAAAGCGAAATACCTGGGCGGGGTGGGTACCAAGGTCACCGGCATTTCGCGGCGGCAATTCAAGCCCAACCTGCAACGGGTGCGGATTACGACCAACAAGGGAACCAACACCACGGTTCGCGTTTGCACGCAGTGCATTCGCTCCGGCGCGATCACCAAGCGCGTCCGCAACGCCCCGTTCAAGCTTCCTGCCGCCACCGGCGCGGTTCGCAACGGCAAGACCTCGGGAACCAAGGGCGCGGCCAAGGGCGCCACAGCCACCGGCTAGCTCGCCGGGGGCCCGCCGCCAGCCGCGACCCTTCGATTCTGAAAGCCTCGCGCACGATCGCATGAGTCTCACTCGCCAAGAGGTCGAAAAAGTCTCGCTGCTGGCGCGGTTGCGGCTAAGCGGCGAAGAGCTGGATCGAATGACGGTTCAAATGGGCCAGATCGTGGCCTACGTCGAATCGCTCTCGGAGTTGGACACCGAAGCGGTCGAACCCATGGCTCACGCGCTCGACGTGGCCAATGTCTTCGCCGCCGACGAACCCCGAGCCAGCCTGCCGCGGGACGAGGCGCTGGCCACCGCTCCCCATCACGATCGGGAGTTCTACCTGGTCCCCGCCGTGCTGGGCGAGTAAAGCATGTCATCGCCACACGTCTCCGCCGTCGAGTTGTTG
Source organism: uncultured Planctomycetaceae bacterium (assembly GCA_963791755.1). Lineage (GTDB taxonomy): Bacteria > Planctomycetota > Planctomycetia > Pirellulales > PALSA-1355 > PALSA-1355. The sequence goes on along the minus strand of CAWBTK010000007.1, from coordinate 670,623 downwards.
GCCCAATTGAACGCCGGCCAGATGACCTCGGTCGAGTTGACCCAGGCCTACCTGGGCCAGATCCAAAAGCACGATCCGGCAGTCAAGGCGTTTTTGCGCGTCGACGCGGCCAAGGCCCTGGAGCGCGCGGCGGAGATCGACGCGCGACGCAAGGCGGGCAAGAAACTGGGGCGGCTGGCCGGCTTGCCGGTAGCGATCAAGGATCTGCTTTGCACCCAGGGCGAGACGACGACCTGCGCCTCGCGGATGCTTGAGAATTTCAAGCCGCCCTACGACGCCACGGTCATCGCCCGGCTGAAAGCGGCCGACGCCGTGCTGATCGGCAAGACGAACATGGACGAGTTCGCGATGGGGGGCTCGACCGAGAACTCGGCATTTCAAAAAACATCCAACCCCTGGGACCTGGCGCGAACCCCCGGCGGCTCCAGCGGCGGCGCGGCGGCCTGCGTAGCGGCCGGCATGGCGCCGCTTTCGGTCGGCACTGACACGGGCGGATCGATTCGCCAGCCGGCCGGACTGTGCGGCGTGACGGGACTCAAGCCGACCTACGGGCGAGTGAGCCGCTACGGGCTGGTGGCCTTTGCCAGCAGCTTGGACCAGATTGGGCCCTTGGCGCGTTCGGCCGAGGACGCGGCGCTGCTGCTGGAAGTGTTGGCCGGGCACGATCCGCTGGATTCGACGTCGGTCGACATGGCCGTGCCGGCGTACAGCCAGTCGGTGACCAAGCCACTGGCGAATTTGCGTCTGGGCCTGGTGCGCGAACACTTCGGCGAGGGACTGGACGGCGAGGTGGACCGCGCGGTGCGCGAGGCCGTCAAGGTCTACGAATCGCTGGGCGCGACGGTCAAGTGGATCTCGATGCCGCACGGCAAGTATCGGCGTGGCGACGTACTACATCATTGCCCCTTGCGAGGCCTCGAGCAATCTGGCCCGCTACGACGGCGTGCATTACGGCCACCGGGCCGACGAAAAAAAACTCGTGGCGGCGCTGGCCGGCGAACGAGCCGCGCTGGAGAAGGCGGGCAAGCACGCCGAAGCCGCGGCGCTCGACAATCCGCTGGTGCGGATGTATCGCGAAAGCCGGGCCGAGGGTTTTGGTCCCGAGGTCAAGCGCCGCATCATGCTCGGCACGTATGCCCTGAGCGCCGGCTACTACGATGCCTATTATCTCAAGGCCCTCAAGGTGCGGCGGCTGATTCGCCAGGACTATGACGCCGCCTTTCAAGAAGTCGACCTGATTGCCGGGCCGGTTACGGCCAACACGGCATTCAAGCTGGGCGAGAAGGTCGACGATCCACTGTCGATGTACCTGGTCGACTTGTATACCGTCAGCGCGAACCTGGCTGGCGTCGGCGGAATCGCGTTTCCCTGCGGGTTTAGCGCCGCGGGGCTGCCGATCGGCTTGCAGTTGCAGGGTCCGCCGTTTGCCGAGGAACGGCTGCTGCAAGCGACCCACATGTTCCAGCAAGCGACCGATTGGCATCGTCGCTATCCGGCCATGTTTGCCGAACAGCCCGTCACCAAGAAAACGTAGTGCAAGATCGAGCCCACAGCGTGACCAAGCCTTACACCGTCATCATCGGCCTTGAAGTGCACGTGCAGCTGGCAGACGCGCACCAAGCTGTTCTGCCGCTGCAGCACGAAGTTTGGCGCGCCGCCCAACACGCAGACCTGCCCGATTTGCATCGGCATGCCCGGCACGCTGCCGGTGATGAATCGCGAGGCGTTTCGGCTGGGCCTGAAGACGGCGCTGGCGCTGAACTGCCAGATCGCCCGCGTTCACCAAATGGGACCGCAAACAGTATTACTATCCCGACTTGCCCAAGGGATATCAGATCAGCCAGTACGATCTTGCCGTTTTCGCACGACGGATATCTGGAGATCAGCGATCCCAAGGGGCGATTCGAAGCCAAGCGCATCGGCATCATCCGCGCGCACCTGGAAGAAGACGCCGGCAAGAGCATGCACGACGAAGCTGGCCGGCCAGGCCGACAGCCGCATCGACCTGAACCGGGCCGGCACGCCGCTGTTGGAGATCGTCAGCCAGCCCGACATGCGCTCGCCGCTGGAAGCCAAGGCCTATCTCACCGAGCTGAAGCTGCTGCTGACGTACCTGGGCGTCTCCGACTGCAACATGCAGGAAGGCAGCCTGCGCGTCGACGCGAATATCAATTTGCACGTCGACACGCCCGAGGGCAACGTGGCCACGCCGATCGTCGAAGTGAAGAACATGAACAGCTTCCGGGCGGTCGAGCGGGCGATGGAGTATGAGGCGGAGCGGCACTGGCAGGTGTGGCAGGAAACGCGGCCAGCGGTTGGGCGACGTGCCCAAGCAGACACGCGGCTGGGACGACGTGGCCAACGTGACCCGCGGCCAGCGGCACAAGGAAGAATCGAGCGACTATCGCTACTTCCCCGATCCCGACCTGGTGCCCGTGCGTGTGAGCGAAGCGGAGCTGGGCGAGGCGCAAGCGTCGTTGGGCGAGTTGCCGGCCGACCTGCGGAGCCGGCTGGAAACGACGCACGGCATCAAGCCCTACGATAGCGACGTGCTGGTGAGCGAGGGCCGTCCGCTGGTGGATTACTTCGTCGAGCTGGCCGAACTCGTCGGCGACGGCAAGCTGGCCAGCAATTGGGTGCAGCAGGACGTGATGCGGACGCTGAACGAGCAAAAAGTCGACATCGAGCGGTTCGCGATGCGGCCCAAGCAATTGGCCGAACTGCTCGCGGCGATTCAGGCCGGCGAGATCGACACCAGCCGAGCCCGCGAGGTGTTCATCGAGATGGTCGCCTCGGGCCAGAGCGCCGCCGAGGTGATGAAGGCGCAAGGAATCGAGAAGGTCGACGAAAGCGAGCTGATGGCCCTGTGCCAGGAGTTGATCGCGGCGAATCCCGAAGATCGTGGCCGACATTCAAGGCGGGCAAACTGCAGGCGGCCGGCAACCTGATCGGGCAGGCCAAGAAGAAGAATCCGAACGTCAATCCGGGCCGCTTTCGCGAGATCGTGATCGAACTGGTCGGCAAGATGTAGAGCGGCGCGATCGCGCGGCGAATCCTTGCGCGGCCCTGGAGACCGAACGTCCATGGCTCGCATCATCACGCTCACGACCGATTTCGGCGTCGGCAGCCCGTATGTGGCGGCGATGAAGGGCGTGATCCTGTCGATCAATCCGGACGCGACTCTGGTCGACATCACGCACGGCATCGCGCCGCAGGACATTCGCCAGGGGGCCATCGTGCTGGCCGAGGCGGCACGCTGGTTTCCCGCCGGAGACGATTCACGTGGCCGTGGTCGACCCGGGCGTGGGGACGGCGCGGCAAATCGTGTACGCCCACATCGGCGAGCAGCATTTCGTGGCGCCCGACAACGGGCTGTTGAGCCGTTTGGCGCTCTCGGCTCCTCCCTCTACAATCATTGCCGTCACCCAGCCGCGAATTCTGGCTGCCGAGCGTGTCGGCGACGTTTCACGGCCGCGACATCATGGCGCCCGTGGCGGCCCGGCTGAGCCTGGGGCTGGACCCGTCGCGGCTGGGAACGGACGCTCGGCGAATTGCAACAGCTCGATTGGACGGAGGCCCGCGTGACGGCGAACAAAATCGAAGGCGCCGTCGAGTCGATCGATTCGTTCGGCAACCTGATCACCAATATTCCGGCCGATGCCCTGGCCAATGTGCCGCGGGGCGAGGAAGTCGCGATCGTCTGCGACGAGCACGAGACGCGCGGCATTTTCAAGACCTACGGCGATCAGCCCGAGATGACCCTGATCGCGCTGGTCGGTTCCAGCGGCACAGCTGGAGCTGGCGATCGTGGGCGACAGCGCCGCCATCATGCTGGGCGTCGCGGTCGGCACGCCGGTCACGGTCACCTGGTAGCCATCCATGGCGCGCGAGCACTTCCGCCAATGCTAAAACCCATGCGCCACCGGTGAACCTGCCCGCCACGCCGAACCGACCCGCGAGGAACTCGAACGCTGGGACCGCGAGATCGTCTGGCACGCCTTCACCCAGATGAGCGAATACGAGCCGCTGATCATCGAGCGGGCGCACGGCTGCACGCTGGTCGACATCGACGGGCGCGAGTATCTCGACGGCGTCAGCAGCGTGTGGTGCAACGTCCACGGGCATCGGCATCCGCGGCTCGACGCGGCGCTTCGCGAGCAGCTGGACAAGGTGGCCCACGTCACGTCGCTGGGTTCGTCGAATCCCACGACGATCAAGCTGGCCAAACGGCTGGTCGAGATCGCGCCGCCGGGACTGGCGCACGTGTTCTTTTCCGACAGCGGCGCCACGGCCGTCGAAGTGGCGCTCAAGATGGCGCTGCAATATTGGCGGCAGCGCCGCGATCCGCGGCCCGACAAGACGACGCTACCTGGCGCTGGGCGATGCCTATCACGGCGACACGCTGGGCAGCGTGAGCGTGGGCGGCGTGGAGCGGTTTCACGCCATGTTCGAGCCGCTGTTGTTCGAGGTGCTGCGGGCCCCGGCGCCCGACATGTATCGGCTGCCCGCCGGGCGTGACGCGCCGAAGGCGCGCTGGCGCATTATCTGGGCGCAGTCGGAGCGAGTTGCTTGGCGCGCGAGCACGAGCGGATCGCGGCCGTCGTGGTCGAGCCGTTGGTGCAGGCCGCCGCCGGCATGGTGATGCACCCGGCCGGGTTACCTGCGCGGGCTGGCGCGAACTGACGCGGCGCTACGACGTGCTGCTGATTGCCGACGAAGTGGCCGTCGGCTTCGGCCGCACCGGCACGATGTTCGCCTGCCAGCAGGAAGAGGTCACGCCCGACTTGCTGTGCCTGGCCAAGGGACTGACCGGCGGCTACATGCCGGTGGCGGCCACGCTGGCGACCGACGAAATCTGGCAGGCCTTTCTGGGCACCTATGCCGAGTCGAAGACGTTTTTTCACGGCCACACCTACGGCGGCAATCCGCTGGGCTGCGCGGTGGCGCTGGCGACGCTCGACGTGTTCGAGGAGGAACAGACGCTCGCCAATTTGCCGCCCAAGATCGCGCGGCTGGCGAGAGCACCTGGCACGCATCGCCCGGCATCCGCACGTGGGCGACGTGCGGCAGCGCGGGCTGATCGGCGCGATCGAACTGGTGCGCAGAATCGCGACACGCGCGAGCCCTATCCCTGGGAAGAGAAGCGGGGCCTGGCCGTCTGCGACGTCGCCCGCGCGGCACGGCGTGCTTGCTGCGACCGCTGGGCAACGTGCTGGTCGTGATGCCGCCGCTGTCGGTCACGCTCGACGAGCTGGATCGGATCTGCTGGCCCTGGAAGCCGGCATCGTGGAAGTCACTGAGCGGTGAGAGCCATCAAGTCGGCCGGTGGCACGCAAGCCCGCCGCACGAAGCAAGAATTCGCAGATCAAGCCCAGTACACGTCCATACAGGACGGATGCAACCCTTTCAGGGTTGTCGTGATAATGGTGCCGATCCATCCCAGGGTAGCTCGAAGACTCGCAACCCTGGGCTGGATGCTGAAATCCTGTTGGGATTGAGCGAGTTGCATGTTTTGGTCCCGGTGGGATTGAAAGAACTGCGACAGCAATCCGGCCGTGATTGCGAGGACTCATCGCTGCCGTCGGCCGGATCGGAAGTGTTCAAACGTTGCGACGACATTGGACAATCCCGCCCCAACCAATCCCATGGGGATTGCATCTTTCAGCCCAGCGTTGCCGCGCGAGCGGCTACCCTGGGTACGCGTGTCCGCCAGAAAAGGGGCAACCCTGAAAGGGTTGCATCCATCGCACCAATTGAACGGAGTAGAGTGCACGTTCAAACGAAAAGATTCTACTGCGCCGATGACCGGCTGCCCTGCGGCGAGGCGCCGATCGGCATGCCGGTGGGGAGAGGTCGGGCGGCGACGGCATAGCCCATGCCGTAGAGCTCTTTTTTCAGCTTGCGAAAATCGGCGAAGCTGTCTGGATAGGTCCAGACGGTGATCGTGTATTGTCGCGGCGACATCATCTCGAGCTTCTTGCGCAAGGCGGAGTGGGCGGCCAGCGCGTCGTCGACCGGCTCGCCGAGTTGGCTCGAGGTGGGCAGGAATTCGATATACGAAACCTGCATGAAGCTGCCATTGTGGGTGTCGTGCCGCTCGATGTTGTAGCGAAGGCGAAACCCGCCGACCGGCCCCAGCGTGTCGCTCAGCTCACCCTGGTCTTGCAGCTTCGAGGCGTAGTCGCGCATCGATCCCTTGAGACGATCGACCAGGGCGTCGAACGGGATAAACGCCAGCCGACCCCCGATGAGTTGAAAGTGCGCTTCGTGACCATCGACGGTCTTGCTGATCGGCGTGGGATAGCTTTCGATCTTGATGACCTCGGGCGCCACCGTTTCGGAGACCTGGTCGCGCTCGGCGTCGAGACGGCTCAATTCGTCGCGAGCGATGGCCAGGTCGCGCTGCAGGTCGTATCGCCGACGGGCGTTCTGGTCGAGCGCCGGCGCCGCTCGGCCAGCTCCTGTTCAATGGCCCGGATCAAGGTGCTGACTTGCCCGCGCTGGACGGATCGCCCGGCTAATTCGGCGTCGACGACGGCCGTTTGCTGGGCGATCTGGTGGATGTCCTGTTCCAGGGCCGTGGCTTCGGCTTCGGCGGCCTTGAGCTCGGCATCGACGGGGGCTCGGGCCAGTTGTTCGATCGCCTGCTGCGAACGCTGCCCGGCGACCATCACCAGAATGATCAAGATGCCGATCGAACTGGTGATCACGTCCAAGAACGAGTTGGTGCTCTCGGAATCGTGCTCGACGGAATGTGATTTGGCCATGTGCTGATACCTGGGAGTCTACTTGCGCGAGGTTTTGCGGGGCGCGGGCCTGGCGGCAGTCGGCTGCCGCCGCTCGTGAATGTCGAGCCCGCTATCGGCCAACAGGGCCTTGATCTCGGCGTAGCGATCGGCCGCGCCGGGTTTGACGTCCATGACCAGCGTCGGCCGCCAGTACATGCCCTTGCCAGCGACGCCCCAGCTTTTCGTGTGCGTCCAGACGTCGGAGACCAGCTCATCCATCGAGTCCTGGGTGCGGGCCCCCAACTTGACTTCCTGCGGAAGCTCGTTGCGCGATTCCGGAACGAGCACCAGGCGATCGTTGTGACACTCGACGCGAATCGGACGCGTGGCGGCCACCGCGGCGACGGCCGACTCGGGAAGCCCCCAGTCGCGGCCGCGCGTTTTGGCCATGCTCTTGACGTTCGATGCCTGGCCGGACGCCGAGGTACCGGAGGAGCCGCTCGCCTGAGACGAGCCGCCCGACGATCCGGGCGAGCCGGCCGATGCCTGACTTCCTGGGGCGCCCGAACCGGCGGCGGAACCGCTGGATGGCGACCCGCCCGCTGTGGAACCTTGTGATGCGCCGCCGCGGGCGAATCCGTTTGGCGAACCGGCGGACTTGGAAGAACCGCCGGGCGGAGTTCCGCCGGGCGATGGCGTGAAGCCCTGAGCCGCGGAGCCCTGGCCCGATCCGTTCGCGCCCTGGCCGGCCATTGACGAACCGCCGCCGCTAGCTTGCGAGCCGTCTTGGCCACTGGCGTCGGAGCCGGCGCCGTCGCGCGAGCCGGGATCGGTCGATCGGCCGTCGGGCGAACCGCCGGCCTGGCCTCCACCGGCACCCATGCCGCCGCCGGAGCCACTGCCGTAGCGCGAGGCGCCGGTGCCGTCGCCATAGCGTCCGGCGCCGCCGCCGTTCAACTCGCCGCCGATGGCCGCCACGTCGAGGCCGCGCCCCGTGGCATCGAGACCATCGCCGCCGCTGCCAAGCGCGCCGGACCTTCCGCCGGGCTGTGTGCCGCCGCCAGGCGAAGCGGCCGCGCCGCCGCCGGCAAATCCGGCGCCGCTCGTGCCGCCGTCTCCTTCGTCGTCGCCACCGCTGCCGCTGCCGCCGCGGCGCGACCATTCGGTGCCGAGCGAATCCCAACCGCCATGTCCGCCCGCGCCTCCGCCTCCGCCACCGGAGCCAGGCTGTGCCGAAAAGCCGCCCCGCGAGTTGGCATGAAAGGTCGGCCGATTGCGGCTGCGGACGAGTTGCGGCGAGTTCAGGACGTATTCGCGTTGTCGCTCGCGAGCTTCGGCCACGACTTGCCGGGTCAAGTCGGCCAGCCTCGGATCGGGCTCGGGAAACTTCAGCTTCCAATCGGACCCGACCAGCTCATAGCCGAATTCGGAACCCCAGGAATCGAGCGCCGTGCGCGCCGCGTAATAGGCTTCGATGCCTTCGGGACGGACCAAAAGCAGCGGATAAGGTTCGCTGTTCTGATTGGGTTTGGCGGCCTGAGCCGCCAGGTATTCGCGCATGCCGCGCAATGCCGAAGCCAAGGCATTGCCGGGGCCTAGCATGCCCATAAAGTCTTGCGGCTTAAGCTCGATGCCCTCGGGCTGCAGGATCACCTTGTTGGCACGGCATTCGATGTAAATCGGGCGCCGGCGCGTGGCGTTGGGACCATCGTAGGGAACGACCGAATAGGCCGAGGCCTGGCCTTGGGCCTTTTTGCGAGCGTCGTCGAGCGCGAGCCGCGCGTCGCGGAGCTGGTCTTGAGCGGCTTGCAGCTCGGCCGCGGCGTGTTGCTGTTCCTGAGCAACCGTGGAACTCGACCGCTCCATTTCGTCGGCCGCGATCTTGAGATTGCGAAACTGCTCGCGCAGCCGGCGTTCGTGATCCTCGACATGGCTCAATTTGAGCCGCTGTTCAGCCAGTTCGGCGGCGGTTTTGTCGCGCGATTCTTTCAAGCGAGCAATCCGCCACTCGAGGTCTTCGCGTTCGGCTTTGACCTCGGCGCTATTGGCACGGGCTTCGGCTTTCTGGGTTACCGTGTCCTGGCCGTGGCGCCAAAGGCGTGGAGCAGCACGAGCAATGCTCCCATGGTGCAGATCATCGCGTCCAGAAAGGAGAACATCTGGACGCCGCCGCTGGGTTTGACGCGCCGGCGTCTACGCATGCGATTCGAGCGCTCGAGTGGCATAAATGGCCTGGCCCGCGAAAGCGAGCGGCGTCAATGGAGTTGTGCGTGAAACAGAGCCGACGGTTTGGACGTGTCAGCCCGCGGCGTGCCGCAAGCGGACTCGCCCCGCGCATTGGCGCTGACCTTAAAATCGGCGTAAACGCTACAGTCTATGAACGAAAGTCGCCAGAGTGGACCGACTTGAATTGCCAGCCAGCAACGCTAGCGCGCGAGCAGTGAAAAGGCTGCCAAACCGCGAAACGCAAGCCCGCCACGCACGCGGCGGCGAAGGCGCTCCGCACAACCCGCATTTTTTTCCCAAAGTACGGGCGGCAGCCTAACCGATATTCCTTGCGTCAACGTAATCAATCCTCCAGTTCGACACGCGAAACACTCGAGGCAGCACAAGACACGACGTGCCATGGCACGCCCATGCTTATTCCCAGGGGGGAACTTTACAGCCCGGTGATGGTCCAACGCGGACCTCCCGGGCTGTTTGCATTGGCCGCGGCAGATCGGCGCGCGGCGCCTGGCGGCAAGAAAGAGCTTCGCTTACTCGCGATAGGTGGCAAAGCAACGGGGAGTTTCCCACAGCAGGCACTCGACGATCGGAATCCCCTGGCTTTTGGCGTGATCGAAGATCAGCCGGGCAATGTTCTCGGCCGTGGGGTTCGTGTCGATCAGAAAGAGCGGCTCACCCAGCTTTTCCAGCGCGGCGCGGGCCGGATCGTCGCGATGCAGGATCATGCGATGGTCGAGGCTTTCATCGATCCAATTGCTGATGACGCGTTTGATCTCCGAGAAATCCAGCACCATGCCTCGCTCGTCGAGCGAGGGGGACTCGATCGTGATCACGGCCCGGCCGTTGTGGCCGTGCAGGTGCTTGCACTTGCCGTCGTAGTTCAACAGGCGGTGGCCGTAACAAAAATCGATCTCGCGACTCACTCGAAACATAACGGGATTCCCCTGGTGGACGGCCGGCGATCGATTGTTGTCGCTCGCCGGCGTGAAAGTTTCACTTCAGCCTTGTTCCATCGCAACTCGGCGCGCGGCCGCGTAGGCCGTGGGATCTTCGAGATCGGCCAGACGAAATGCCTGCTGCCGCTCGGCGCACTTATTGCAACCGCCGCAGTGCAGGCCATCGAGGGGATGCAAGCAGGAAAATGTCCACTCGAGCGGCATTCCGCGCCCCAGCCGCATCACCTGCCGCTTGTCGAGCCCGCCAAGCGGTCGCACGATCCGCACGGGACCGGAAACCGCCAGGTTCATGGCCGCTTCGAAGTGGTCGAAGAAAGCGTTGCTGGAATCGGCGAACGGGTTGCTCGCGAGCGAACCTAGCGCCAACTGGCCGATCCCGTGCAAGCGGCACCAGAGATCGGCCTTGACCAGCAACAGCGGATTGCGGCCGGGGAGATACACTTGTTCGTCGGGATCCGTGTCGCGGGGCACGCCGCGGCCGGTCAGGCTCCAATGGCTTTCGTAGAGATCCGCCAGCGGCATCTTGAGGACGACCAGTTCGCCGAGCGTGGGAGTCTCGACCGCCCGCAAGAACTGGCGGGCCGCTTGCAGTTCGGCCGCCTGCCAGTGCAGCTCGCAGTCGACGTAGAGCGGCACGACGCTCTGGCGGCGTGCTAGCAAACCGGCCAGCAGGATCGAGCTGTCCAAACCGCCGCTGAACAGCACCGCGACGGCGGAATCTGGGGGGAGTGAGTTCACCGGAGCACGTGTCCGCGGAAGGAGGCTGAAGGGCCGGCACAGCCGGTTATTGTAAGCCCCCACATGGCCGCGGGGGAGTGGAAGGCAACGAGGGCAGGGGATCCTCGCCCGGTGCGCCCGTTTGCCATCGTCGGGGTTGCACTTGTCCGGCAACGCGTGCCGCACTAGACTCCCCAACCCGAAAAACCCTTCTTAGCTGTCCATTCGGACCGGGACCGACAAATCGTCCGCGATAGGCGCTATCGGTTGGCGACGGCGCCGCTTCTCGAGCAATTGGCCGGGACGGCCGGATTTGGCGAGGAGGCGAATGTCCTGGCGCCGTGGGGTGCGAGCGGATTTATCGATGTTTTATGCCGGTGGAGCTGCAAAATCGAGCCGTCCTAGGCGCTTTCAGAGGCGATTCCGAGGCGGATTTAAGTTGAATTGGGAATTGGAGCTTTTAGAATGGAATTGTCGCTCCAATTTCCGCCAAACTCCTAAGTTGAAAGGTGACTTATGAGAATCGCGGTGGTCGGTGCGTCGACGGTTGCAAGTCTCGTGATTGCCATGTTCCTGGCCGCTTTGGCGCCGAATGTTGGTCTGGCGCAACGCAATGATCCCCAGCCGGGCCGAGCGTCGGGCGGGCTGATTGCGATGTCCACGACCGCCGGAGAGCAACGTCAGCAGTTGACCGTAATCGATCCGGAGACACGCGTAGTGGGCGTGTATCACATCGATCTGGCCAGCGGCGAAATCGTGCTCAAGAGCGTGCGCAGCATCCACTGGGATTTGCAACTGGGAGTTTTTAACGGAACAAGTCCGCTGCCGCGAGAGGTGCAATCTCTGCTGGACAAGAGATGAGCAAATAACGGCTGCGAGAGCGGACAACCCGCACGAACAGCGCGAATTCGCCTCCGAACCTTGGCGGGCGAATTCAAGATTGGGAGCGCCTGATGGCCCGTAAATTCATCGACCTCGACGAAGCCGCGAAGATGCTGGGCGTTACGCCCGAGACGCTGGCCGAGATGCGCGAACGCCAGAAAATCTATGGCTATCGCGACGGCGGCAGTTGGAAATTCAAGCCCGAGGACGTGGAGCGCCTGGTGGCGGATCGCGACTCGATCGACGAGGAAGGCGAGTATGCGGAGTTGGATGAGGATCCGGATTCGATCCTGCTGAGCGAAGTCGAGTTGGGCCAGTCGGACGAAAGCACGTCGAGCACGATCATCGGCGGCAAGCCGACCCGCAAGGATTCGAAGGACGCGGCCGACGCCGATATTCAACTGGCGCAGCCAAAACACGACAGCGACATCAACCTGGACGCGGAGCTTACCGTCGGCGACGCCAAGAGCGGGTCGGACGTGCTCGCGGCCGGCTCGGGCGTGAGCCCCATGTTCGACGAATTGGATACGCTGGACCTGGAAATGCCCAGCGCCGCCGACAGCGGAATATCTTCGGGAATCATCGGCGACGCCAAGACCGGCAGCGGCCTTGACCTGGGCAGCGAAGCCGGCCCGGGGAGCGAAATCACGATGGGCTCGGACGCGCTGAAGCTGGAAGGCTCGGGCCTGGCTTTTGGCAGCGACGACGAGCTGGCGTTGGGCGAGGCTTCGGCCTTGGAAATTGCGGACTCGAAAGCGGGCGGATCGGCAATCGATCTGACCGGAGACGAGGACGGCGACCTGGTGCTCGGCGGCAGCTCGCACGGCGATCTGTCGCGGGCCGGCGATAGCGGCATCAACTTATTGAATCCGGCCGACAGCGGCATCTCGCTGGAATCGGCTCCGCTGCAATTGGGCGGTTCGGCGGTCGAGTCGCTCGAACTGGGCGAGGACGATTTGCTCTCAGTCGAGGAACCAGCCGCGCCGGCGGCCAAGAAAACAGACGCCCCGGCGGCCGAGCCGGACTCGGACGATGATTTTCTGTTGGCGCCGCTGGAAGAGGCCGGCGTCGAGGAGTCCGATAGCGGCTCGCAAGTGATCGCCTTGGACAGCGAAGTGGAGTTCGACGAAGCCGGCCCGAGCGTCAGCGGCATCACGTCGGAACTGCAAGAGCTACAAGAAGTGGAGGAGTCGGGCGGCGGGTTGCTGGACGACGATTTGGGCGCCGGCCTGGGCGACGCGCTGGGAAGTTCGGCCCTGACGCCCGCGGCCAGCGCCGTCGTTGGCAGCCGCCGCGGCAGCCGCGACCTCGCCCGGAGCCGTGGCCGCCGCGCCTCAAGAAGTCTTTTCGGGCTGGAACGTGGCCAGCCTGGTGTTGTGCGCGCTACTGCTGATGTTTTGCGGCATGTTCACGTTCGACTTGTTGCGCAACATGTGGAGTTGGGGAGGCGCGTATTCGGTCAACAGCCCGCTGATGGACATGGTTTTGAGCATGTTTTAAATATCCGCGCCCTGCGAGTCCCGGTTACGGGGACTTGGGCGGCGATCGCGACCGTGAATTGTTTGTTGCCGATTCGAAAGGAGTCGAATCCCATGCCAGCCGCCCGAAACCCTTTCTATTTGCTCGTCGCTTGCGCGCTCGCTTCGTGCGGCTGCAAGATGGCGACGCAGAGCCAGTTCTCCGCGGTGCAGTCGCAAAACCGCATGCTCACCGAGCAATCCAAGGCCCAACTGGCCGAGATCGAGAACCTCAAGATTCATTCCCGCCGCGTCGAGGATCAGTTGATCCACGCCGAAGACGAGCTGGCGCGGCTCGATCCGGCCAACGGCCGGAGTCCGGTAGTCGGCTTGCCGTCGGGTTTGAATGGCCGCCTGGCTGACCTGGCCGAGCGCTATCCCAGCCTGCAATTCGATCCCAAGACCGGGATCAGCAAGCTCGACACCGACCTGTTGTTTGACAGCGGCGACGCCGACTTGAAACCCGGGTCCGACCGGATCCTCAACGAATTCGCCGACATCTTTCAGTCTCCCGAAGCCCGCGAGCTGAAGATCATGGTCGTGGGCCACGCCGACGCGCAAGGGATCAAGGGGCGCGAGGTGCGCGAGCGCTACCCGACCAATTGGCATTTGAGCGCCGGGCGGGCCCTGGCCGTGGCGGACCGATTGCGCAAGGCCGGAATTCCGGAATCGCGGATGGGAGTCACGGGCTTCGGCCAGTATCAGCCGATTTCATCGAACGACAGTTCCGAAGCGCGACAGCGCAATCGCCGCGTCGAGATCTTCGTGCTAGGTCCGGAAACTCCCGTGGTCGGCTGGTCGGACGTCACGGGCAAGATGTATCGTTAGGTCGCCGAGCGAACAAACCGCGCCTGACCGAGCGGCGAAAACGGGAGCGGCACGCGCTGTTTAGCCGCGTCTTGTAGCGGTTTCGCGGGGCCGGGCGGACGTGTACAATCGTGTCTCCCCTGGCACTGCGCGACCCGATTGGCACTGCGCGACTCGAATCCCGCCCCCCTCACACATCACGGCCCCGCGGCACATGAAACTTGCGTTCAGTTCCAATGCTTACATGCATTTCTCGATCGAGGACACCATCGGCAAGATTGCCGCGCTGGGCTATCGCGGCATCGAAATATTGGCCGACGTGCCCCACGCCTGGCCGGCCGGGCTGCTGCCGGAGCGAAAGGATTCGATCCGCAATTGCCTGGCGAAACACGGCCTGGCGATCTCGAACGTCAACGCCTTCATGATGAACGCCGTGGCCGATCCGCGGCAGCCCTATTGGTATCCCGGCTGGACCGACGCCGATCCGAACTATCGGGCCATACGACGCGAGCACACCAAGCGGGCCCTGAAACTGGCCGGCGAACTGGGAGCGCCCTGCATCACGACCGAGCCGGGCGGGCGGCTGGTCAAGGGACAAACGTGGCAGGACGCGGCGCGGAGGTTTTACGACGAGTTGATGCCCTGCGTGGAAGTCGCCGAGCAGGTTTCGGTGCGGCTGCTGATCGAGCCCGAGCCCGACTTGATGATCGAACGGTTCGATCAGTACCTGGAGTTCATGTCGCTCATCGACTCGCCGTGGGTGGGCTTGAACTTCGACATCGGACACGCCTACTGCGTGGGCCAGGATCCGCAGTTATGGGTGGCGCCAATGGCCACTCACACGCGGCACTATCACATCGAGGACATCGCCGACACGCGCGTTCATCGGCACCTGATTCCCGGGCGGGGCGCGATCGACATCGCCGCCACCGTCAGCGCGATCGCCGAGACGGGTTACGACGGCTGGCTGACGGTCGAACTGTATCCGTACATTGAGAATCCCGACGAGGCGGCCAGCGAGGCGCATCAGTACATGACCGCGCTCTTTGCGAAACTGGGGCTGAAGGTCGGCTAGGGCGGTTCCAGCAGCCGAGAGTCATGCGCGCGTACCTGCAACTGATGCGGCTGCCGAACGTGTTTACGGCCATGGCCGATATCGCGTTGGGTTTTCTTTTCACGCACGAGCGTTTGGCCCCGCTATCCCAGTTCGCGCTGCTGTTGGCGGCCTCCAGCCTGTTGTATCTGGGGGGCATGGTCCTCAACGATTTCTTCGATCAGGAGCAGGATGCCCGGGAGCGTCCCTTTCGCCCGATTCCCTCGGGTCGCGTTTCGCCGGCCACGGCCAGGCGCCTGGGCCTGGGCATGCTGGTGTTGGGAACGTTGCTGGGATGGACGGTTAGCGCCGTCTCGGGGGATATGCGAAGCGGCACGGTGGCGACGCTGCTGGCCGCCGCCGTGCTGGCCTACGACGGCTGGCTGAAGAAAACGCTGGCCGGGCCGGTGGTCATGGGGGCCTGCCGCACGCTCAACGTGCTGCTGGGAATGAGTCTGGCCGACGGCCCTTGGCATGCCGTACACTGGGTCGTGGCGCTGGGCATCGGACTGTACATCGTGGGCGTGACCGTCTTCGCGCGTAGCGAGGCCCGCGAGAGCGGCAAAACGCAGTTGCTGCTGGGCACGTTTCTCCTGGCCGCGGGAATTGCGCTGGTGGCGTCGCTGCCGGAGTGGGTCAGCGGCGGCGAATGGCCGCCGGTCGAAGCGCCGCCGCGATGGTACGTGGTTTGGGGGCTGATCGGTCTGTTGATTGGCGGGCGCTGCCTGCGCGCGGTATTCGACCCTAAGCCGCCGTTGGTGCAGGCGGCGGTCCGCAGTTGCATTTTTTCGTTAGTGGCTCTGGATGCGGTGGCTTCGACGGCCGTGCAGGACATGGCGACGGCTGCCGCGATATTGTTCCTCTTGGCGCCCACTTTGCTTCTGGGCCGATGGATATACTCAACCTGATGACGCGAACCATGCTTGCCGTTTTGTTGTTGCTTTCGGCGATTGCCGCAGCGCCGCCGACGCGCGCCGAGAAGGACACCGCGAAATCGGCCCACCAGCCCAACGACGGGCAGCAAAGCAATCGCGAGTGGGAAATCTTGTTTGCCGACGGGATCACGGTCGAGGAATATGCCCGGCAGATGGACTACTTCAAAATCGAAGTCGGAGCCGTGTCGAAGAGCGGCAAGATCGAATACATTTCGAAAATCAGCCAGCCGAAACCGGAAAAAAGGACGGGGCAGGTGACGACCGAATATCGCCCTCACATCGGCTGGAAGAAGGGCCAATTGCACGCCGCGGACCGCAGACTGCTGGCCAAGGCGGGCATTGCCAGCGCGGACAAGGAACTGTGGCACTTTTTCGAGCCGCAAACCCAGACCCGACTGGCCGAACTGGAATGCTCGTACGCCAATCGCGCTGCGGGCGAGATCAAGCGAACCCGGTTCGAAATCCGGGCGGCCGCCAAGGGCAAAGGATACGAATTCGTGGTGATCGAGCAGGATCCGCCCCGGCGCTTGTCGGACTCCACGGCCGCGTCGAGCGCGAACCAGCCTGATTCAACCCCAAGGTAGCAGTCATGGCCGACTATGTCGTTTTGTTGTCGATTCCCGGCCTTCGCGGGCAAGATCTGGCGGCGATGCCGAGCCTGGCCCGGCTGGCGGCGGCGGGGGACCAGATCCATCTGGTGCCCAGCTTCCCTTGCGTCACTTGCCCGGTGCAAGCCAACATGACGACGGGGAAGTTGCCGAACGAACACGGCGTGGTGGCCAACGGATTCTACTGGCGCGACAAGCAGGAAGTCGAAATGTGGACTGCCTGGAACGACTGCATCCAGGCCGAACAGATTTGGGACACGCTCAAGCGGCACGATCCCTCGATCACGTCGGCCGTGTGGTTCGCGCTGCATAGCAAGGGCTGCGGCGCGGACCTGGTGTGCACGCCGGCGCCGATCCACAATCCCGACGGCTCGGAAACGCTGTGGTGCTACACCAAGCCCACGGAGATGTATGGCCAGTTGCGCGACGCGCTGGGGCACTTTCCGCTGCAACATTTTTGGGGGCCGCTGTCTAACATTCGCTCGACCGCCTGGATTTGCGATTCGGCGGTGGTGGCGGCCCGGCAGTCGAAGCCGAACTTCTTTTACCTCTACCTGCCGCACCTGGATTACGCGGCGCAAAAGTTCGGACCCGACAGCCCGCAGGCGACGCAAGCGCTAGTGGACCTGGACGGCGCAATTGCCCGGCTCGTGAGCGGCCTGGAAGAGGCCTATGCTCCCAACAAGCCGCTATGGATCGTGGCCAGCGAATACACGATCGTGCCGGTCAATCACGTGGTCTACCCCAATCGTTTGCTGCGCGAGGCGGGCTTTCTGGCGGTCTTGGACGACGACGGCACGGAGCAGTTGGATTTAGAGGGGAGCCGGGCCTGGGCCCTGGTCGATCATCAATTGGCGCACGTTTTCGTCGCCGCCGAGGCGGATATCGAACTCGTGGCCGAGCTATTCGCCGGGTGCGAGGGGATCGACGAGATCCTGGTCGGTTCGCAGCGCCAGCGCTACGCGCTGGATCACGAGCGAAGCGGCGAGGTGATTTTGATTTCCGCGGCCAACAGCTGGCAGGCCTATTACTGGTGGCTAGCCGACGAACACGCGCCGAAGTACGCCCGCACGGTCGATATCCATCGCAAGCCGGGCTACGACCCGGTAGAGATGCACCTGGACATGGCGACCAAGAGCATTCCGCTGGATGCCACGCTGGTGAAAGGCTCGCACGGCGCTCCGCCGCACGTGGACGAGCAGCGAGGCGTGATCATCGCCTCGGAAAAGGGAGTGCTCGTGGGCAGCGCCATGTCGGACACCGACGTGTGCGAGTTGGTGCTACGGCAATTCGGGATTTGAGACGAACGCCACAGCGCCAGCCGATCGTTGGAGCGGTGAATTCTGCATCGATTCGTCGGTTTCGATGCGTTGCACGGCGCTGGCGGTGAAGATGGGAGCCCCCCTATTCCAGCGAGCCCTTATGCACATCTTGACGCTCAGTTCGCCGCGCGCTTAACTTGCGGCATCGAGATTCAGGTATGACTCTTCTGATTCCTCCGTCGCGAAGCGAGAACGACCTCGGGTCAAGGCTCGCCAAGCGACCTTAGGGAGAACGCTAGTCAAGCGAAAAGATAATTACCTCCGCGCGTGTGGCGATGGCGGCCGTGAAGGCCATGACCATGCCGTTCGCTAACTCGCGCGGTGTCTGACGCAGAGCCGTCCCCCAAATCATCAAACGGCCGCTCGCTTGCCCCCTCTTTGACCCTTGTTGGGTTGCGAGGCTCGAAATCATTTCGAGCCTCGCCAGACGTTTGTTTTTCGGGGCAACCACTTATCTTCGGCAGGGAGAGACCAAATGAACGTGAAGTATCCAAAGTTCCGGTTGACGATTGCAGCCGCGCTGGCGATTGTTTCGTTCAGCGCTCCAGCTTATGCCACCATGTACGGCAGCTTGGGCAACTTCGACATTATCAACGACACAGGCCAGACCGCTCACGGCTTCGAAATCGAACTCGACAATTGCCTTCCCTCGAGTGTCTATTCGACGTTCGGCGCCCCCTACAATCGTTATGGCACGCCGACAATAACCACCGACGGCACGAATACGTTCGTGCGTTATGAAAGCACCTACAACGCTGGCTCATGGACCGTGGGCACCAGCTCGGGGACCTATGCTCCGACCGGCGGGCATTCGCTGTTCTTCCCGCAGTATGGCGGCGCCGCCGACTACCCCAATGTGCCAGGCGATCATTTTGGTGTCGCATTGAACACGACCCCGAGCAACACGATCTACCATTGGCTGCTTGACGGAGGCGGCGGCAATCTCGTCAAGGCCGGTACGAGTGTGATGGTTCCCGCGCCAGTTTTTTCCGTCGTTCCGCCAGCGAACCCGGTCAATCAGGCCGGGGTTCAAGCGGTGGTGCAAGCGCCGCCACCGGAGGTTGGACAGCAACTGAGCGACGCCATTTGGGTCAAGGTTTTCACCACGGTCGTCGAGCACCCGAATCCCGTCGATCTCAATGAGCTGGTTCTGGGTAATGCGGCGGTGCCCCCCGATTCGGAAACCGAGGTCGAGTGGCAACTCCTGCAAACGGACCCCAATCGACCGGACCTTGGCGAAAAGCTCGACGAGAGTGACCTGGGGGCCGCTAACGAAGCGGTTACGCGCCGCTACGAATTCTACAAATACACGGGCGGATACGACCCGGAGAATCACGAGGCTTTAAACGAGGCGTATGATCCCGCCTTCGTCGGTGATTTCCTGGGAAATCAAAACGTGGCGGCTAACTTCGCGCCGATTCCGGAGCCGAGCACGTTCGTGCTAGCCGGGCTAGGCGCGATCGGCTTGTGGCTCGCTGGCCGTCGACGTCAGAAGCCGCTTGCCGGGTAACGTGTCGACTGGAAAGCTACATTGACCAAAAGGCCCGTCAACCATTCTCGGTTGGCGGGCCTTTGGTCGTTTAGCCATGCGGTTCGCGGAGCGTTAGCTGGTATGCCGGACGAACCGACCCTATTTCTTGGGATCGAGGTTTTGCGTCAACTCTTCGGGGGTCACGGTTGACGACACGCCGCCCTCGGGCACGTCGGCCTTGGCGGTCCAGAGCAGGGCATTCAGGACCAGCTTGCGGAAGTCGTCGTTGCCCCAGTTGGCGTGGTTGTGGCCGCCGGTAAATCCGAATCCACGACCGCCATCGGGCCGCTCGATGGCCCAGGCCACGATCTCGACGCGATCGGGATTGGCTTTCGAAGCCTCGGTGCGGCGCGTCGCATTGGGGGGCGACGATTTCAAGATCGGCACGATGCCGCTCAGCCCGTCGGCAAACCGCATGTTGTAGTACCACTCGTCGTTGATCGTGAACGGGTGCACGCCGGCGGTCACGGCGTGCTTGGGCAGGTCGGTGAATTTGGCGTCCCAGTGCGGGTTGATTGAATAGCCCGTCTCGTAGTAGCCGCCGATCCACTTGATCAGGTCGGGGCCGCCCTTTTCCTTAGGGACTTCCACGGCATAGTGGGCGCAGCACAGGCCGACGCCACGTTTCATCAACTGGTCAATCTCGGTCAGCCGATTGCGCTGGATGACCGGGTGGCCGGAGCCACCGTCCATGTAGAGCAAGATCGAGTCGGCGTTGTCGAAGGCCGTGGGATCGGCCGGCCAGCCGTTGTAATAGGCCGTGGCCACGACGCCGGGGGTGGCGTCGAGACATTTCTTCAACAGCTTGGTGCCGGCGTTGAACTCGTGCGCGCCTTTGCCGTGGCTGGGCGTGCCGGCGACCATCACGATTTTCTTGCGGCCATCGGCCAGCCGAGTTCGCTTGAGCAGGATGTCCTTGAACTCGACCTTCATCGGGGGCCCGGCGTGCAGTTGCAGGGCCAGGATTCCGCTTTCGGCCCGTTTGTCGGGCTGGTTGTCGATTACTTCGGCCGTGACCTTGCCGTTGATCTTGTGGATCAGGTGGTTGCCCTGGGCGATGATCTCGTAATCGTTCCAGTCCTCTTTCTTGATGTTGGCCTGCAGGCTTTTGGAATCCGTGACTTGCTCCTCATGCTTCTTGCCGTCCTTGTCGATCGTCACCTTCTGGCCGCGATTGGCCAGGATTCCGCGGCCGCGCTCTTCGTACAAAATTCCAGAAAAGGTGTCTCCAGCTTCGAAGTCGCCCTGGTATCCGCCCACGACCCAGTTGTCGAGATCCTTGCTGCGATACTGGATGCCCGAGTTGCCGCCGGTGATTTTGTATTGCAGCTTGAGGACGAAGTCGTCGACCGGCGCCTGCCGCCAGATGAGAAACGTATTGCCCTTGGTGGGATTTTCGGCGGTGGTCTGGCCGACGATCTCGCCGTCTTGGACCGACCAGAATTTTGGGTTGCCGTCCCAGCCGTCGAGATTCTTGCCGTTGAAGATCGGCTTGAAGCCGTCGTCGTCGGCGAGGGCCGAAGGCCCAGGGAACGCGAGCATCGCAACAAGAGTCAGCGGCAGGACGAGCAGTCGAGGGACACGGTTGTTCATGGCAGGGCCTTCTATTTTGGATTTTGGATTTTGGATTTTGGATTGCGACGACGCAGTGACTTTTCCGAAGCTACGATCATTGCCGTTATTTGATTCAATTCGTCAGCCAACAACGCTAATTTCTCCATCGGAACCAGCTTCGTGTCGACCAGCAACTCCAACCAATAAATCGCTTCGTCTGTTTCTTCTTCAACAATCGCCAACCTGGCGATCATATCCGCACACGACTTGGCGCGACAAGCAGCCCGATAGTTTGCTCCAATCGAGGTCCCGCATCGCAATAATTGCCGGGCAATTACCTCCGCGGTGCGAGTCCTAGGCAATGATTCCACGAGCCGAATGACTCGCAGCCCGACATCCTTTGTTCGGTGCTTAAATTCCTGCTCATCCATCAGATTGCTTTTGAATTTGGGATTTCCAGTCGTGTTTTAACAGTGTGTGAAGTTGCGAGTCATTTGAGCGATTCGTAATAGTGCCGTACATCGTTTTGGAATTGTTGTTGTTCTGAAACAGGAACGACGTTCGCCTCTGGAAATGCTTCACTCACTGCCTCGCATTCCGCTGCCGACAGCCCATCGCTGGCAAAATATATCCATTCGTACGCCGTCGCACCAAAGAGCCTCCAGCTGAGTGGAATACTTGCGTCACCGCGCAAGCCCATGTGCGTCTGAACGCCGTCGAGGATTTCTAACAAATGCTCGCGCTGTCTCGCATGCGTCAATCCTGCTGATAACCAGCCTCCGAGCAGAATGCTTGCCACGAATAGCGTAGCCAGGTGGAACCAGAACCAGCGGCGTTTGACAGCGGAGTCGTTCACCTGTGAACATCCAATCCAAAATCCGCAATCCAAAATCCAAAATCTCACAGCCGCTGCTGCGGCTCGTAGACTTCCGGCGGGGTGAAGTCGAAATTGCGGCTCTGGCTGAAGAACCGTAGCGGGTTTTCGTAGACCACGCGGCGAATCAGACTCTCGGGATGCCCCCGCAGACGCATCGCCATAATAAAGTCGGGCACGGCCGTCGGCTTCGAGGGGCCCCAGTCGCCGGCCGAATTCACCAGCAGCCGCTCGGGACCATACATCTCGATCATGTCGACGGCCCGCTCGGGCGTACACTTGCTGACCGGATAGAGCGTCATGCCGGCCCAAAAACCTTCGTCGAGCACGGCGCGGATCGTGTGCTCCTCGACATGATCGACCAACACGCGGCCGTGGTCGATGCGCTCGTCGTCGCAGAGCATGTCGAGGATCATCCGCGTGCCCTGGTACTTGTCTTCCAGGTGCGGCGTGTGGATCAGGATCTGCTCGTCGGTCTTCATCGCCAGATCCAAGTGCTCGCAGAAGATGATCGCTTCGTTCCTGGTGTTCTTGTTGAGCCCGATCTCGCCGATACCCAGCACGCCCGGCCGATCGAGGAACTCGGGAATCATGGCGATCACTTCGCGCGACAGGCTGACGTTCTCGGCTTCCTTGGCGTTGATGCACAGCCAGGTGTAGTGTTGCACCCGATACCAACTGGCCCGCTTGGTCTCGAATTCGGTCAGTTGGCGGAAGTAGTCGCGAAAGCCGTCGACGCTGCCGCGATCGAACCCGGCCCAAAAGGCCGGCTCGCTCATGCCGACGCAACCCATCTTGGCCAGAGTCTCGTAGTCGTCCGTGACGCGCGACACCATGTGAATGTGCGGATCGAAGTAATACATAGTTGGCTTTTGCGCGCGGCGGGCGGTAGGGCAGGGGGGCGAGTCGCGTGAATGCGAGGACGGTCAGGAATTCATTCGGTCACGATCGAAGCCGGGTTTCCACTGGGGGTCGTAAGGGCGCGAGAACACGAGTTGAATTTTTTCGGCCCGATCCTGTCCGCCGCCGGCCAGAATCTCCAATGCCGCGGCCAGTTGCTCCAGCCGCTTGTCGCCCGAGACGTTTCCCTCGGCACGGGCCAGGCGGTCTAGCGAGGCCGCAATCTGCAACACGCGGGCGCGGATCTCGAGAAACTCACGGTCCAGCACTTCGGGAGCATCGAGCGGGATTGGCATGATCGCTACCAGGCGGTTTTCGCTGCCGCCGCGGGCTTCGTCGGTGTCAACGCGGCAACGAGTTCAGTTTCTTCGCCAGCGGGCTGAAAATCAAGGCAGCCCAGACCGACGCATGATAGCGGATGGCGAGGCAGTGCAAATCGTGTCAACGTCATGGCCTACGAAGACATGGCCTACGAATCGGTCGTATCGCTGCCCTTGGTGCGGCGCGGACCTTCCTTGCGACGGGCGCCCGGCATCACGCGTTGCACGCCCTCGGGCAGCCGCGGCTTGAAATCGACGGGCCGGGCCGATTTGCCCAGCGCCACGGTGCGCTCTTCGGGTCGATAGCCCATGTAGTTCATGAAATCCTTGACCGGCATCTCCCGGACGCCGTAATTGCGGGCTTCGTCGTAGACTTCGCTGTAGGCGCTGATCTTGCCTTCGCCCTTGGGTTCGGTGCCGATGATCAGGTACTTGGTTTCGATCGAAACCTTGCCGGTCTTGACGCCGTCGTCGCTGGCTTCGGCGTCGATGATGCCGCCGTTGAGCGCGATCAGGTCGCGGATCCGCTGGCGATCGCTTTCGCCGTCGCCATCGATGTCCATGAAACCGGCCAGGGCGAAATGCTCGGGGCGGCCGGGTTCCCAGACCGGAGAAAACAGTTGGTCGCCGGACATGATCGGGTTCGACAGGTCGTCGTCGACGATGCGGGCCTCGGCCATGTGGGGGCCCATCAGGCGAGTCACTTCGATCATGCCCTTGCGCTCCGATTCGACCGGATTGGTGTCTTCCTTGTCGAACACGCTGAACGAAATCTGGCGACGCAAACCGTCTTCCGATCCCAGGTTGATCCATACCAGGCGCGTGACCTGGTTGACTCGCGATATCTTGCCATCGGGCACTTCGTTGGCCTTGCTCTTGCGCTGATTCTCCTCGTTGATGCGTTCCAACGTGCCGCGCAGCTTGGTCTTGTCGGTCGTCAGGTCCGCAATCTGCGCGGTCGATTGCTTGGTGAGCTCCTCGTGTTCCTTGCGCTTGGCATCGAACTTCTTCGCCAGATCGGCATTGCCGGATGTGATCGTCTGACGATCGGCGCCGAACTTCTCGCGTTCGGCCTTCAGGTCCGCCGCCGTGTCGTCGAGCGTCTTTTTGTACTTGGCGATCTCGGCATTGCGCCGTCTCGTCGGTCTTGATCTTGTCGGCCAGGTCCTTGTTTTGCGAGGTCAACTCGGCGATGCGGGTGTTCGCGGTCTTGAGCTCCGTGCCCAACTGTTCGACCAGGAAGCGATAGTTGCGGTTGGCTTCGGGAATTCCCTTGCCGAAGGTTTCGATGTCCTTCTTCGCTCGGGCCTCGACGTCGGCGCTGGATTCGGTCTCGGCGGCGCCGAGCGTAATCTTCATCTGCTGCATCTCGCTGTTCGCTTTTTCCGCCGCGGCCGACTTACTGGAATTGTCCGAGGCCAGCGCCTTGTTCGATTCTTTTTCCTTCTGGGCACTGCTGAAGAACATGTACGTGGTCACGATCAGGATGATCGTGAGAATCACGAAGATGATCAGCGCGATTTGCAGGCCCTGGTTTTCGCGAGCAGCCATCGACTATTTCTCCTCAGCAGGAGTATGCACGCCAGCCGCCAGACGGGCCGGACAGCAGAGATTGAATTGAATTGAAACTGTTCCGTACGAGAGGCTTTTCCGGTTGTCGGCCGCTCAGAGGGGAACCGGCCGCCGAGTTTCGAGAGCGTTGGCATCCTGCCGCAAAATAGCGCCCGCGCGGAAGGTTCGGCTCAAGATCCCCTACAGACCCGGAGAGTCGCTGGCAAACAACCTAAACCCATTGTAAATAGCCACTTTTTGAGTGTCAAACAATCGGCCCGTGTTGCCAATTTTGCACTGCGAAAAGGGCCGGATTCCGACCGAATTGATCCGGCTCGAACGTCCGACGGACGGTGCCGGGCGCGGCGCCATTCCGAATGACCGCTATAAAGCGCCGCTGGGACCGTCGTCCGGGCCTTTGGAATGCTGACGAATGCTGTCGCGCAGCCGCACCGCGTCTTCGAAGCGTTCCTCGCTGACCGCTTGTTCCAACTCTTCCTGCAACCGCACGAGCGGGTCGTAGGGGATGTCGGCCGGGTCGCCGCCTTGGCCCTTCGACGAAATCTCGTCGCGCCAACGCAGCAGGTAGGACAGCTCGCTGCAATTATCGGCATTCTGCGACTGGTCGTACTCCTTGAGAAACGCCCGAATCGAGCGAATGCCGGCGTCGATCGCGCCGATCGCCGCGCGATAGTCCTTCAACCCGACCAGGGGCGTGGCCACGGCCCGGGCGTGCATCATCGTGACGTACGGCCGCCATTGGTCGAATTGCAGCTTGTCCTTGGGATGTTTGGCGAACTCGCGCACGAAGGCAAACAACCGCAGATTTCGGCTGGTGTCGCGGGCGCACAACTCGAACCGCTCGAGGTGCCAAAAACTGACGTATCGATGGTAGTACTGCACGCCCTCGCGCAACAGCCGAACGCAATCTTCGCTTTCGAGCGTGAAGGGGGTCCCGTCGGGATTCTCGGCGTCGTGATCGCGCTGTTTGCGCTGGTAGAAATCGAGCCAAGAGGCGCAGCCGCCGGCGCGCTTGCCGTCGGGTCGGCCGTCGAACTCCATCTGCAACAGCCCCAGATCCAACCGCAATTGAATCTTTTCGCGGCCATCATCGCCGGTGACGATCCGCACCGAGACCCGGTCCGGATCGTAGTCCCAGCCTTCCAGCGTTTTGGAGATGTCTTTCGCCACGCCCTGTCCAATCCCATGTGGCTTTTCGGCCGATTCAACGCCACTTCCAGTTTATCCGACAGGGGAAGATGGCGGGAGGCCAGTCGAAGCGCACGCCAGCACGGGGGCCATCGGAAGGCGACCGTAGACCGTAGCTCATGCCTTGGCATGACATGGGCCCCGCTGACACCGCCTGTCATGCCGAGGCATGACCCACGGGACCGGACCAGAGCACGCTATTAATTATTCGTTCGCTTCGCGCAACACCGGTTCCATGACCTTCGTATTGCGCTCGACGGCCAACACGATCGTCCGCTGTTCGCCACCGTTGGCGGCGCTCGCGACGACGGGAATCACCTGCCGCTGATTGGGCAGACTCATCCGCACGGTGAACGTGCCGTCGGAACGGATGCGAACCGGCTCGCCGCGCAGGCTAACGTGGGAGTTCGGGCTGGTGACGCCGTAGACGATCATCTCGGCGTCGACCTCGAACTTGAAATCGCCGGAAGCGGCGAACATGCCTTCCATGCCCGAGCCATAGCGCGTGACCATGGGCGAGCCCATTGGACGGCGGAGACGCTCTTCGAACAACTCCTGTAGTTCCAGGCTGTTGTTGTCGGTCGAATAGCCGCCGCTCATGGCATAGATCTTGTCGAAGTTCTCGGCGACATCGGTCCAGTTTTCGTCGATCGCGTCGCTACTGCCGGGTTCGGGAGTGCTGACGACGTTGCTGCGCACGAGCGGATAGAAGCGGCCGGTGCTGCCCATGTAGCCCAATTCCAGGCGGTAGCTGCCCGGGGAGTCATCGACGTGGACATACCAATTGCTGACGCCGCCGTGGACTTCGATATCGCGAATGACGCGTTCCGAGGCGCTTGAATTTCCGCCGTCGGAAACTTCCAGCAAACGCAGGTAGGGGCGCGCGGTGTGCCAGTCCTGGCTCATGGCGGCCTGGACGCGTTCGACACTTTGGCGTTTCACCTCCCAGAAGGCGTGCAACCAGTAAGGGTCGCGCACCATGACGACGATCCGCTCCTTGAGCGGGCGCTTGGCCTTGCCGTTTTCGGAGGCCAGGTTCTTGGAGCGCTGTAGTTTGTCTTTGATTTGGTTGATATGCCGCTGCACGCGCGGGCTGGTGGGCTTACGCGGAGTGGCCCGCGTCACGGCCTTGGCCGTGGTCGAACGACGGGCCGGCGCGGCGACTTTCGCGGCGCCATTGGACGCGGATTTTGGCTTGGTGGTGCTGAGCAGCGCTTTGACCAATTGGTCTTTTCGCATGCTGTGCCACCCGCGCACGCCGCCTTGCTTGGCCATTTGAGCCAAGTCTTTATGAGAGTACGACTTGAGAGCTGCTGGCGTCATCAATGGACTTACCTCCGCGTTCGCCCGCCGAGGGCTTTTCATAAGCCTCGTCGAGCAGGAAGTCGTGGTTGGAGCGCCGTCCTTGACTGGAAATAACGCTCGAACCCTCCCGGGCAGTCCATAGCCCCATGAGGTGACGCAACCGCCTTAATCCGTTTGAACTTAGAGCGGAGACGTCCAGTGGGGAACCGTGCAGTACTTCGGGCGGCGTCGGTGCGCTTCCCTGCGGCACAGCATGGCTTTGGGGGTGCCACGCACATCTCCGCAAGCAACGACAACCGCTGTTTGGTGGGGTACTTGCTGGCGGGCCCTGTCGAGCCCGTTTCAAGTACGGCAACCTCGCATAAGCAAGTCTAATCAAGTCGTTCAGAAAACGCAACGCCCTGGGCCTGGAGAATCGTCTGGAATCCATACCACCGCTAGCTTTATAGCGTGGCGCGCCAGTTGCAATGCGGGCCCGATTGGCGGGCCCTTGGCTGGTCTCCGCCTGGGGCCGCTGGCAGGCCGGCTGGGGGCAATCTTAATCGGCCCCCGACCCACTCGGTGCTCGTTTAGTAACGCGTTTGACATGCTTGGCTTATGACCGATAGAATGACTTTGTGAAAAAAAACACGAATTTGGCGTCCCAGGTAATTGACACCTTTTTTTGACGCGACTAGGATGGCCATCCTTACGGGATCGCAAGCGTATCGCCCGTAGTGTGGTGCGGCGGTTTTTGGGTGCCCAACAGGCGCCATTCAGGTCGCTCCCCAAGGCGAGAATCGCGAACGTGCCAGAGCCCCAGGACGACCGGTCGCCCATGGCGATCGCCTTCGAGTGGTCGGCGACGGTCATGACCATTTCCGCTGAAATGGTCGTCCCGGGATTGCTGGGCTATTGGCTCGATCAGCGGCTGGGCACGCGGGCTTTGTTTCTACTGGTGGGCTTTGCCATCGGGGGCACTTTGGCCGGATTGCAGTTGATGCGGATTGCCAACAAGCGGTCGGGAAAAGACGACGGCAACGCCAACTAGGCAATGCCGAACAAACCGCCAAGCGTAAGCGAACCGGCGGGGCGACAGAAAAGCGGTAGTTAAGACAGCGGTAGTTAAGACGATGTCGGGCAGTCGAAACACAATGCGAAGCAGGCTCGCTGCTTTGAGCTTGCCGGCTCAGGCCGCCTGGGCCAGCGCGCTGGTGGTTGGACTCTGGCTCTTGATGGCCCCGGTCGCGTATCAGATTTCCGGAGCTGCCGGTCCAAGGGCAGCCGCCGTGGGCGCCGGCGCGTGTTTGTTGGGCGGCTGGCTGGCGCTGTTGGTCGCGGCGCCCTTCCCAGGACCGTCGGGCGTCATGCACCGCATGTTGCTCGGCATGATGGCCCGCACAATGGTTCCGCTGCTGTTGGGCGTGATCTTGCATCTCAAGGTCCCCAGCCTGGCGGCCTCTGGCATGATTTTCTACCTGTTGATTTTTTACCTGGCGACGCTGGTGTTCGACACGGCCCTGTTGCTCGCCCAGGTGGCCGACTCGCAGGGGGCGAGCAGTCAGCAAGCATCCGACAAGCCGATCTAACCAAACGATCCGAAACGGTCATGGCCGACGAAAAAGCCGCACAACACGATTCCGCCACTCCGCACGCTGTCGACGCGCACGGCGCCGAGCATGGGCACGACGCGGGTCATGCGCACAATCCGTTCGAGAAGAGCCACCTGATCGGTCACGTCAAGGACGCCGAGTACTTCGAGTTCCCGCGCGCGCTGGGCGGCAAGATCTACATCCCGCAGTTGTTCAAGACCGACAAGCCATTGGCCACGGTCCATACGGGCTTCGCGCCGATCGACGACCGGATCGAGCCGTTCGATTTGAAGATCACGAAGTTCATGGTGCTGGAGTTGATCGCCGCGGTGATCGTGATCGTGCTGTTCACGCGACTCGCGGCGCGGATCAAGCGCGGCAACGCGCCCGAAGGGGAGCCTGACCAATTTGCTGGAGTCGATGGTCGTGTTCATTCGCGATGAGGTGGCTCGGCCGGCGATCGGCCATCACGACGCCGATCGCTTCACGCCGTACCTGCTCACGGTGTTCTTCTTCATCGTCGGCTGCAACCTGCTGGGACTGGTGCCTTGGGCTGGTTCGGCGACCGGCGCGTTGGCAACCACCGGCATGCTGGCGACATTAACGTTCGCGACCGTGATCATTTCGGGAATGGTCAAGTTAGGCCCGGTCAAATTCTGGCTGGCGCAAGTCCCGCACATGGACCTGCCGAAGCCAATCGGGTTCATACTCAAGCCGATGATTTTCGGGATTGAGCTGATGGGGCTGTGTATCAAGCATTTCATCCTGGCCATGCGACTTTTGGCCAACATGATGGCGGGCCACCTGGTGTTGGCCGTGATCCTGACGTTTATCGCCGCCAGCGCTTCGAGCATTGTGTGGTACGCGGTCACGCCGGCGAGCGTGCTGGGCGTGGTCGCGCTGAGCCTGCTCGAGTTGTTCGTGGCGTTTCTGCAGGCTTATATTTTCACGTTTTTGTCGGCCTTATTCATTGGAATGGCCGTCCATCCGCATTGATCCGCGGCGTGCGCCGCGGTGGCATTGGAAATCGACCTACTCTTTCACGCATTTTAGAGGAGACCAAGTAGTGAACAGTTTCGTAAAAGTCGTCGCGCTGAGCTTTGCCATCCTGCTTGTGGCTTCGCCGGCCATGGCCCAGGACGCCGCCAAGCCGGCGGTCTCTATGAATCTGGGTTCGGCCTTTGGCGCCGGGCTGGTCATTCTGGGCGCCGGTTTCGGCATCGCCAAGATTGGCTCCGCCGCGGTCGAGAGCATGGCACGGCAGCCCGAGGTGGCCGGCAACGTGCAGACCGCCATGATTATTTCGGCGGCCCTGATCGAAGGGGCCACGTTTTTCGCCCTGATCGTGTGCATGTTGTTCAACACACCCGTTTAAAGTGAAAGACGGAGGCGTGTTATGAGCCTGGCCCGTTTCGTGTTTTGTATGGCTATCGGATGCGCCTGGTGCGCGCCGGTGGTGGCGCTGGCCTGGCAGGGCGGCGTGGCGGATAGGATCGAGCACGCGGGGGAAGAACTGGCCCACGCGGCTGGAACCGACCCGGGCTACGACAGCACGGCCAGCGATCCGCTGTCGGTCGATCCGGATCTCGCGATCTGGACGCTGGTGGTGTTCGTGGTGCTGTTGGTCGTGCTTAAGAAGTTCGCCTGGGGGCCGATCCTGGCGGGATTGGAAAGTCGCGAAAGCGGCATTGCCAACCACATCGCGCAGGCCGAACGGAACCATGAAGAGGCCAAAAAGCTGCTCGCCCAGTACGAGCAGAAGTTGGCCAGCGCCGCCAACGACGTCCGTGAGATGATGGAAGAAGCGCGTCGCGACGCCGACCACGCCCGACAAACCATCTTGGCCGAGGCCAAGGCGGGGGCGGAAGCCGAGCGCGACCGGGCGCTGCGCGATATTGAGACGGCCGCCGACCAGGCGATGGAATCGCTGGCCGAGCGGAGCGCGCAGTTGGCGGTTGATTTGGCCGGCAAGATTTTGCAGTCGAAGCTTTCGGCGGCGGATCACACCCGGCTGATTCAAGAGGCCGTGGCCAAGTTTCCCGCGTCGAGCGCCAGTTCGAATTAGTCGTTCGCGTTCGACTTTGTTTGCAGCGTGTTGTATTCAGTTCCCGAGTCCTCCAGCAGTCACCCAGCGATGGCCGAAAGCTCGCCAAACGCCAAGCGAAAATCCCGAGCCGTGAACGTCGGCGCGCAGCAGGTCGCGGCAATCTATGCCAAGGCCTTTCTGGGCGCCGCCGAAAGCCTGGGACAAACCGACGCCCTGGTGGCCGAGCTGGCCGCCGTGAGCGACTCGCTGGGCGATTTTCCGCAGCTCGAGGCCGTGTTTGCCTCGGCGCTGGTGAGCCCGGACGAAAAATCGCAGCTCTTGGAGCGATTGTACGGCTCGCGGCTGTCGGGAACGTTGCTTGATTTTTTGAAAGTCGTCGCCCGGCACGGAAGGTTGGACGTGATGTCCGCCATCAACGAGTTGGTCGGCAAGTTATACGACGAATTACGCGGCCGGGTGCGCGTGCAACTTCGCACGGCCACTCCGGTGGACGATGGCCTTTCGCGCAGCCTGACGGCCTCGCTGACCAAGCTGTTGGGCGGCGAGCCGACGCTCGAATCCGAGGTGGATGCCGAGCTGATTGGCGGCTTGACGTTGCGCGTGGGCGATACGGTGTACGATGGCTCGGTGGCCCGGCAACTCGCCCAGGTTCGCGAGCAAATGATCAACAGGAGCGTCCATGAAATTCAGAGCCGACGAGATAGCTTCCGTCATCCAGGCGGAGATTGAGAATTACCGTTCGCAGATCGACGTTCGCGAAGTAGGTCGCGTGCTCGAGGTGGGCGATGGTATCGCGCGGGTCTACGGACTGTCGGGCGTGATGGCCGGCGAAATGGTCGAGTTTCCCAACGGCACCATCGGCCTGGCCTTCAACCTCGAGGAAAACTCGGTGGGCGTGATCATCCTCGGCGACTTCCTCGGCATCACCGAGGGAGACGAGGTGAAGAGCACCGGCAAGCTGCTGAGCGTGCCGGTGGGCGACGCGGTCATCGGCCGCGTGGTCGATCCGCTGGGCAATCCGCTGGACGGCAAGGGCCCGATCATCACGACCGAGCGCCGCGACGTGGAAACCGTGGCTCCCGGCGTGGCCGAGCGCAAGCCAGTGCACGAACCGCTGCAGACCGGTATCAAGGCCATCGACTCGATGACCCCCATCGGACGCGGCCAGCGCGAACTAATCATCGGCGACCGCAAGACCGGCAAAACGGCCATCGGCATCGACGCGATCATCAATCAGAAAGACTCGGGCGTTAAGTGCTTTTATGTGGCGGTCGGGCAAAAGGAATCGACCATCGCGGGCGTGATCGAAGTGCTGCGGGCCAAGGGGGCGATGGACTACACGACCGTGGTCGTGGCCAGCGCCAGCGACCCGGCTCCGTTGCAGTACGTCGCTCCGTATGCCGGCACCTCGATGGCCGAATACTTCACCTACCGCGGCGGCCATACGCTGGTCATCTACGATGACTTGTCGAAGCAGGCCGCGGCCTATCGACAGTTGTCGCTGTTGATGCGGCGTCCGCCGGGACGCGAAGCCTATCCGGGCGACGTGTTCTATGCCCATAGCCGGTTGTTGGAGCGATCGGCCAAGTTGAGCGACGCGCTGGGCGCCGGTTCGCTCACGTCGCTGCCGATCATCGAGACGCTCGAGGGCGAGGTCTCGGCGTATATTCCCACGAACGTGATTTCGATTACCGACGGGCAGATTTACCTGCAGCCCGACTTGTTCTTCGCCGGTATTCGTCCGGCCATGAACGTGGGTATTTCGGTGTCGCGCGTGGGCGGTGCCGCGCAGATCAAGGCTATGAAGAAAGTGGCCGGCGGTTTGCGCCTCGACTTGGCGGCCTTCCGCGAGCTGGAAGCATTCGCGCAGTTGGGCACCGACTTGGATGCAGCCACGCAGTCGCGGCTCGATCGTGGTTACCGAATGGTCGAGATCTTGAAGCAGGGCCAGTACGAGCCGCTCAACGTGATCGACCAGATCCTGATTATCTTCGCGGGCACGCGCGGCCACTTGGACAAGATTCCGAGAACCGAAGTGGCGGCCTGGGAAAAGCAGTTCCTCATCTTCATGCGTGACCAGAAACCGGAAATTGGCAAGAAAATTGCCGAAACGAAGGACCTGGACGACGCGGCCATGAAGTCGATCACCGACGCGATCGGGGAGTTTCAAAAGCAGTACGCGGCCAAACGGGAGGCGACCGCGCGGGTTTAATCGCCAGAACATGTTCGCCGTTGTGGGACCCGCGGCGAAGGAGGATTGTACATGGACGAAGCCGAATCGACCGCCAGCGTGCCGGAACTTCCGCCGCTGACGAACGAGACCAAGAACTGGGGCATGTTGTGCCACTTGTCGGCCCTGTTGGGATTTGTGCCTCCGTTTATTGGAGTGGTTTTGGGTCCGCTGTTTATCTGGCTGGTCAAAGGCAAGGAACATCCATTTATCGACGCCAACGGCCGGGAGTCGCTGAATTTTCAGATCTCGATGTTGATTTACTCGGCGATCTTGTCGGTAACGTTGTGCATCGGCATTGGGTTTGTCCTGCTGCCGATTTTGTGGGCGATCGACGTGATCCTGATCGTGGTGGCCGCCGTCAAAGCCAGCGGCGGCACGGTATATCGCTACCCGTTGACGATTCGGCTGATTAGTTAACAAGAACCGAGTTCGACCGTTTTTCGATTCGCAAACTGAGCAACGTGCATCATGGCCAAGGCCCGCGCCCTCGACAAACGCCGCAAGAGCATTCGCAATATCCGCAAGATCACGCGGACGATGGAGCTGATCGCCACGGCGCGCTTCAAGAAGGCAATGGACCGGGCCCATGCGGCCACGGCCTACACCCGGCGAATCACGCAACTGGTGGCCGACCTGGCCAATAGCGGGCTGGAGGTCAAGCACCCGCTGCTCGAGCCGCGAGAAACCACCGAGCGGGCGGTACTGTTGATCTTGTCGGCCAATCGCGGCCTGTGCGGCGGCTACAACTCGAACGTGCAGCGGGCCGGTTTCAATCGCTACGCCGAGCTGAAGACCCAGGTGCCCCAGCTTTCGCTAGAGATCTCGGGCAAGCGGGGCATCGCGGCTGCGAAGTTCCGCAACATGCCGGTGGCCGAAAGCTTTACGCACTTCGAGGACCGACCCAGCTTCGAGCAAGTCGAGGTGCTGGCCAATCGGTATCTCGAAGCTTACGCCGAAGGCAAACTCGACCGGCTGGACGTGGCCTACATTCGCTTCGAAAACGTGAGCCGGCAATATGTGACCGTCGAGACCCTGTTGCCGCTGGGCTCGTTGGCCGAGTCGCAGCCGGCGGCCGAGCGAGTCCAATCGCAATACGAGTTTCTTCCCTCGGCCGAGAGCATCCTGGAAGAAGTCGTGCCGACCAGCTTCAAGGTCAAACTGTTCAAATGCTTTCTCGACGCGGCGGTCAGCGAGCAGGTGGCTCGGATGGTGGCGATGAAGGCCGCCACGAAGAGCGCCGGCGACCGCATCCGCCAATTGTCGATGGCTTATAACCGGGCCCGGCAGTCGCAGATCACGGGCGAAATCATGGAAATCATCGGCGGCGTGGAGGCCCTGAAGTAATCTTCGGCCACCCCAACCACTCTATTCACACACCCAAACGAGCGAACCACGGCAGAAACCATGGCAACTTCCACGAACCACAAGCCTCACGCGAAGAACATTGGCCACGTAACGCAGGTGATCGGCTCGACGTTTGACGTCGAATATGCCGATGCGAACCTGCCGGCGATTTACAACGCCGTGAAGATCTCGTCGGAGCACAAGGGCATCAAAGTCAGCCTGACCGGCGAGGTTCAGCAGCATCTGGGCGGCGGCCGGGTCCGCTGCGTGGCCCTGGGCAGCACCGACGGCATGGTTCGCGGGCAGGAATGTCTCGACACGGGCTCGCCGGTGACGGTGCCGGTGGGCAAGGCCACGTTGGGCCGTGTGTTCAATCTTATTGGCGATCCGGTCGATGGCCGCGGTCCGGTCAATGCCGAGGAGCGCTGGTCGATCCATCGCGACGCGCCGCCGCTGGCCGACCTGTCCACCAAGACCGAGTTGTTCGAAACCGGCATCAAGGTAATCGATCTGCTTACGCCGTTTGTCCGCGGCGGCAAGGCCGGGTTGTTCGGCGGTGCCGGGTTGGGCAAGACCGTCATTCTGACCGAATTGATTGCCCGTATTGCCAGCGCCCACGGCGGTTACTCGGTGTTTGCCGGCGTCGGCGAACGGACCCGCGAGGGAACCGATCTGTGGCTGGAAATGCAGGAGGCCAAGATCGGCGATACCGGCCGTAGCGTGATCGAGCAGACGTGCATGGTGTTTGGCCAGATGAACGAGCCGCCGGGAGCCCGCCTGCGGGTGGCCCTGTCGGCCCTGACGATGGCCGAGTACTTTCGCGACACGACCGGCGCCGACACGTTGTTGTTCATCGATAACATTTTCCGCTTTTCGCAGGCGGGCAGCGAGGTGTCGGCCTTGTTGGGGCGCATGCCCTCGGCGGTGGGATATCAACCGACTCTGGCCACGGAAATGGGCGCGCTGCAAGAGCGAATCGCCTCGACCAAGAAGGGGGCCATCACTTCGGTGCAGGCCGTGTACGTGCCGGCCGACGACCCCACCGACCCGGCCCCGGCGGCCGCCTTCGGCCAGTTGGACGCGTTTCTTTACCTGGAACGTTCGATTACCGAAAAGGGCATTTACCCGGCGGTCGATCCGCTGGCCTCGAGCAGTCGAATTCTCGATCCGCAGTACGTCGGCGAGCGTCACTACCGGGTGGCCCGCCAGGTGCAGACCACGCTGCAGCGGTATCGCGAATTGCAGGACATCATCGCGATCCTGGGGGTCGACGAATTGAGCGAAACGGACAAGCTGATCGTGCATCGGGCTCGTCGCATGGAGCGGTTCCTTTCGCAGCCGTTCCTCGTGGCCGAGGTGTTCACCGGCAAGCCGGGCGAAATCACCCCCTTGGCCGATACGATCCGCAGCTTCGAGGAAATCGCCGAGGGCAAGTGGGACCACCTGCCCGAACAGGCGTTTATGTACGTGGGGCCGATCGAGCAGGCCGAAGAGCAGGCCAAGAAGATGGCTGCCAAGGTCTAGGTCGTGGTCAGTGGCTAGTAGTTCGTGGATCGTGGAAACAAACGATGGCTAAAGTTGAAGCCGAGAGCCACCTGAAGGGCGAGTTGCGGTTGATCGTGGTCACGCCCGAGGCAACCGTGCTCGATGAGTTGGTTGAATTCGTGGCATTGCCGCTGTTCGACGGCGAAATCGGCATCGCGCCGGGCGCAGCCCCCTGATCGGACGGCTGGGCTACGGCGAATTGCGATTGACGGCCGGCGGCCAAAAGCGGCGATTCTACGTCGACGCCGGTTTCGTGCAGGTGGCCAACAACGAGGTCTCGGTGCTCACCAATCGCGCCTTGCCGGCCGCGACAATCGACCCGGCCGTGGCTCAAGAGCAGCTCGCTCAGGCGCGCAGCGCAAAGCGACTAGCGAGGAATCGCTGGCCGTGCGCGATCGTCTGGAAAGCCAGGCCCGCGGCCAACTGCGCGTCGCGTCGCACGCACGTTAGCAGGCGCAAGCGGCGGTTGATTGGTGTTCGCGCGTGCCACACGCGGTGACACGTTGCCCTTGCTCGATCGCCGCTCACCGCGGCTCGCGGCGGGATTCAACCCCGATTATCTTCACTACCCCGACCCACCGGACCGCCGTGTCGGCAATTCTCCAGGGGATCGTGCAGTCCGAATGAAAACCCCCGGCGATGAATGCCGAAACCTCTTTACAGGGACGGTGGGGACGGGCGGCGGGGGCCGAGGAAAGGTTCTGCTGCAATCGGAGGCGAGTCGGCCTCCGATCAAGCAAGAATCGCGAGATGCGAGTAGCTTCATGGGTGCGGAAGATACAACGGGTCCGACAGGTATCATCGCCATTGAACCGGCGGATTTGGAGCCTGCGACCGATGCGTCGTTTGGCCGCGAACCGCAGGACGACGCGACCTTGGCCCAGACGCTGAGCAGGCTCGCGTCTCGCGAGACGACGTCGCCAGCGACGACGGCCAGGCTGGGGGGACATCCGCGCATGCGGCCGACCCATTTCTCGGGACGGTTCGCCCCGTTTTGGACGGCGCCTGCCCGCGTGCCCGCCGATCTCGGCGGGCTGGCCGCCGAATTGGAACAGGTTGTCGCCCAGGTCTTGCGGCGGTTGGCCGCCAGCCGCTGACGCCGGGAGCCAGCGCGGTCGGAATGGCATGGGGCGGCACGAGACGCCCGATTTTGAAGCCGTGGCATTGTCCCCGATTCCTAAGCCGCAAAGCCGCGGCACTGAAATAGCCCAGGGCGAAGCCTTGCGGAGCACTGGGAATTCCGATCGCGAGTTGATGCGCAAGCCCCGCGAGGGGCGACACTGAGTGCGCCATTAGCGCGGGCTTGATTCACGGTGTCGCCCCTCGCGGGGCTCTTGGATCATTTCCTGTATCGCGCGATTCCAGGGGCTGACCGCCCCTGGCTATCACATTTCGCCGCGTTGCGGCTTTCCTTTTGCGCTCGGCTATACTGCATCTATGAGCGAACGCCACAAGACTCGCTGGTTCCACCGACTCCTGAACGTTCAGCCCCGCCAAGAGGATCCGACACAATATCGAACAAGTTTGCTGTGGTGCATCCTTGCGATCGTCTTGCTCGGACTCCTAGCAGCTCTGCGGATGTGATAGAGTCGGCAGCTTGTTTCCGAAAGTCTGATGTCAGACTGACGCATTATCACAATTGCACGAAGTTAGCTCCGTCATCGGCGGCTGCTACAATGGGCGGCTTTAGACGTTAACCACGCGCGCCCTTCTCGAGTTCCGTTTGAAGCCACATTGGATAGCATTGGGCCTGATCGGCGCGCTGGCGGCGTGGATCTTCGCGCCGGCCCTGGATGGCGGGGCGAGCTTCGCTTTTCGCGACGCGGCCCACTTCTACCACCCGCTGTTCGAGTACATTCGCGGCGAGTTGGGGCGCGGCGAACTGCCGCTGTGGAACCCGTATGAGAACATCGGCATGCCGCTGTTGGCCGAGAACACCACCAGCGTGTTCTATCCGGGCAAGCTGATCTTCGCATTGCCGCTCGACTATACGCTGCTCTACAACTTGTATATCGTGTCGCACGTTGTTTTGGCGGCGGCGGGCAGTTACCGCCTCGCGCGGCGATTCGGCGGCAGCGAGCTGGCCGCCGGCCTGGCCGGCATGTCGTATGCCTTCGGCGGCAGCGTGCTGTTTCAATACTGCAACGTCGTGTTTCTAGTGGGCGCGGCGTGGCTGCCTTGGGCGGCGCTGTGCGCGGACCGCATGTTGCGCGAGCGCAGCTACGCGGCGGCAGTCGCACTGGGATTTGTGCTGGCGCTGATGATCGCCGGCGGCGATCCGCAGATGGCGTACAACGCCGGATTGCTGGCGGCACTATATGCTTGGCTTTTGCCGCGCGACGGCAGGGCAGGGGGAACGCCCGATGGCGCTACGGACACAGGCACGGTCGAACCGGCACGGCTCGCGCGGCGGCCGGGCCGGCCGCTGCTGTTGGCCATGACGGCGGCGGTCGGTCTGCTTGTTGCCGCCGTGCAGATTTTTCCGACCATGGAGGCTTCAGCGACCAGCGCCCGCGGCAACTACACATCTCCTCGCAACATTTACGAGCTGGCCGCCTATCTCTTCGTCGATCGCGACCCGCGCGACGCCGATCCCGACACGAGCTGGTATGGCGGACTGTTGGGCAACGATCCCAGCTCGCACCAGGGACGGGTTTATCAATTCAACATCGCGCCATGGCGAGTGGTGGAACTCATCTGGCCGAATATCACGGGCCGTCCGTTCGCGGGCAATCATCGCACGCTGGCGGCCCTGGGGGCCGAGAACAATCTGTGGACGCCGTCGAACTATCTGGGGCTGTTGCCGCTGGTGTTGGGCGCGGCGGCCTGGAGTCTGCGCCGCAAGGCCTCGCCTCAAGTCCGCTGGCTATCTTGGATGGTGCTGCTGGGCGGCCTGGGGAGCCTGGGCACGTATGGTCTCGCCTGGGCCTTTGGTTGGATTCTCGGCGGGGTCGACGTGTTGCGCGTGGGGGGAGAGATCGGCGGCATTCACTGGTGGATGGTTACGCTGCTGCCGAACTACGTCTACTTCCGCTACTCGGCGAAGTTGTTTGTCGTGGCAAATTTGGGCCTTAGCCTGCTGGCCGCGCGGGGTTGGGACGCGGCCTGGCAAGCGCCGCACCGCCGCGTGCGCCGCTGGCTGGCGGTGGTCGCCGTCGCGAGTTTGGTCGGGCTGATCGCGGCGGCGGCGAGCCACTCGGCGCTTGTGCGTCTGGAAGAGACCGCTGCCAACGACGCCTTGCTGGGCCCCTTCGATCCGACCGGCGCCTGGCACGACATCGTGTTCGCGCTCGGGCAAACCACGGTCGTCGCGACTTCGCTGTTCGTGCTGTTTTGGCTGACGGCGAACAAGCCAGCGCACGCGGGATGGGCTCGCGCGGCGGCGCTGGGGCTGACGGCCGTCGACCTGGCACTTGCGCAGGCGTGCCTGGTCGTCTACGCGCCGGCCGATGCCTGGCAGTTCGAACCGCCGCTGGTCAAACAACTCCCGCCGGACGCGGACAGCTATCGCGTTTTTCGCCAGTTGAACACGCTGCCGCCCTCCTGGCTGCTGACCAATTCCGCGGACCGGCTGGCCGACTCGGTTGTCTGGGACCGGCAAACCCTGTCTCCCAAATATCCGTTGCCGTATCGAATTTCGCTTATCGAAGCCTCGGGCACGATGGTTCCGCGCGACTACCAAACGGTGCTCGACATCGCGCGGCGACGCTCGCGGCGTTCTGGGCCGGGAGATTGGAAGACGGCGTCGCGCTCTCGATCGGGCCTGCTGCCCGACGCGTCGGTGCTCGATCTGCTGGCGGCCCGCGTCGCGATCGTCACCGACGACGTGCCGCCAGGCGCCTTGGCCGACCGGTCCGCTCCGGGCGAAGGCATGGTGGCGGGCATTCGCTCGACGGCATTGCCGCGGGCCTGGATCGTGCACGAGGTTGAGGTGATTCCCGAGCCAAGCCATCTGACGGACCGGCAGCTAAGGGAGTTCACCGAATCGCTGTTATTTCCCGACAACCAACCGCGAGACTGGCGGCAACAGGCCGTCGTCGAGACGAACCAGCCGCTGCTCCCCCAGAGCGAACCGCTGCCGCCGGGAGCACAAGAATCGTGCACGATCACCGATGCCAGCGCCTCGCTGGTGCGCATCGACGCGCGGCTGGCGAGCGCGGACTTGTCGTGCTCTCGGACTTGCACTACCCGGGCTGGGAGCTCGTCGAGGAAGTTTCCGGCACGGAGATCGACTTGCCGATCGTGCGCACCAACCGAGTGATGCGCGGCGTCGCGCTTGCGGCCGGCGACCACAAGTTGATCTATCGCTACCGGCCGGCCAGCGTGCTGTGGGGCGGCGTAGTGAGCGCGGCGACGATGCTGGCGCTGGCGGCCTGCGGATTGATCGCCTGGCGACGGAAGCGAACCGGGTGACCGGCGCACCGACTTGCAAAACGCCAGTGCCAGTGTACCCCCTTTACCTTTTGCATTTCGGGATATCCGCAGATTTCGCAGATGACGCAAATTTGAAATGAAAAATGAAAGAATGCCTTTCGAATGACTTCAGCGTTTGAAGTTCAATTCGGCTGGTGAAATCTGCGAAATCTGCGGATCACGTTCAGAAGGGTTAACGGCGTAGAGTGCCACTTGGAAAGAAAGCAAACGTCCCCTGGCGGGCTCTAGATCTGAAAATTCAGATCGGCGTGCATCTCGTCGATTTCGCCCCGGATTTTCAGCTTGGGCTTTTCCAGCACCACGGTCGTGCGCGGTTGCAGGCTGCGGGTGAGCCACACGCTGGAGCCGATGACCGAGTGGTGGCCGATCACGGTCGTGCCGCCGAGCACGGTCGCGTTGGCATAAATCACCACGTCGTCCTCGATCGTGGGATGCCGCTTCAGGCCGCGCACCAGGTTGCCGTCGCCGTCGAGCGCGAAGCTCAGCGCGCCGAGCGTTACGCCCTGGTAGAGCTTCACCCGGTTGCCGATCTCGCAGGTCTCGCCGATCACCACGCCGGTGCCGTGATCGATGAAGAAGTGGTCGCCGATCGTCGCGCCCGGATGGATGTCGATGCCCGTCTTCGAGTGGGCCCACTCGGTCATCATTCGTGGAATGAGCGGCACCTCGAGGAGGTGCAAGGCATGGGCCAGGCGGTAGACGGTCACGGCCTCCAAGCCCGGGTAGCAGAAGATGACTTCGTCGAGCGTTTTGACCGCCGGGTCGCCGTCCATCGCGGCCTGGGCGTCGAGCGCCAGCCGGCGGCGGAGCTCGGGCAATTCCTCGAGAAACAGAATTGCCTTGGCCTGACCCAGGGCCTCGAAGTCGTGATCGACCTGGCCGCAATCGTGGGAATAGCCGGCGTCGTGCCGCATCGCGCGGCCGATTTGGGTGGTGAGCTTGTCGTGTAGGCCGTCGATCAGGTCGCCGACGTGATAGGTCACGTTGCCGCTGTGCAGGCCCTCGCGGCGGCGATAGCCCGGATAGATGATCTCTTTCAGGTCCTCGATCGCCTCGACGATGACTTCGTAATTCGGCAGCGGGCAGTGGCCCAGGTGGCTGATCGAGGAAATCTCGCTATAAGTCCGCACGATGCGGTTGGTGAGGTCGGGCAGTTGTTCTTTGAGGCGAAGGTCCGAGGCCATGGTCTCGATTGCTCCTTGACCGTGCTAGCGGGCGGGCGATCGGTTTCGGCCGGGGGTCGGCGCCGAATCGGCAATAGCGCTGGGCGGGTCGGGTGGGAAAGTCGGTGAGTCGCTGAACGAAGAAGTCTGTCGGAAGTGGTAGCCGGGCGGGCTACACCGTACAGGAGCAGCGACAACCGCGAGCCATTAGGTTTCTGGTTCGGGTCATAGGATGGGTTCACATCTCGACTTAGACCATGGCGCGATCAGTAGCTTAAGCCCGGTCATCCTAGGTCGCACACCCCGCAAAATCAAGACACTCGTTATCGTTTTCGACCGGGCGGCCGGGCCGAGTTGAGGGAAAGTCGAGCCCAAGGGCTACTCCTCTTCCTCCTCCTTCATGACCGCCTTCTCGACGATTTCCTTCTGGATGTTGCCGGGCACGAGGTCGTAGCGGCTGAATTCCATCGTGTAGCTGCCCTGGCCGCCGGTGATGCTCGAAAGCGAGCGGGCGTAGGTCGTGACCTCGGAGAGGGGCACTTCGGCCGAGATGGTTTGCAGGTCGCCGCCGGCCGAATCCATGCCCAGCACACGGCCGCGACGCCCCGACATGTCGCTAGAGATATCGCCCAGCTTGGTGCCGGGCACGGTCACGTGGACCACGACCAGCGGCTCCAACAGCCCGGGCTTGGCTTCTTGAAAGACATTGCGAAAGGCCATCGAGCCGGCCGTTTTGAAGGCGGCCTCGGAGCTGTCGACCGGGTGATGCTTGCCGAAAAAGACTTCCACGCCCACGTTTTGCAGTTGATAACCGGCGATCACGCCGCGGTCGAGCCGTTCCTTGAAACCCTTTTCCACCGCGGGCAGGAAGTTGTTGGGGATCGATCCGCCCACGATCGAGTCGACCCACAGGAAGTTGTGGGCCTGGTCGTAGTGGAACTCGCGCATGCTGGGAAAACGAGTCTTGCTGCAGTACTCGGCCGGATTGACATCGGCGGGGAGCGGAAAGACGCGAATGTGAACCTCGCCGAACTGGCCGCGACCGCCCGACTGCTTCTTGTGGCGGTAGCTGCCTTCGGCGTTGGACTGCACGGTTTCGCGATAAGGAATCTTGGGTTCCTTGGTGTCGACCTCGACCTTGTCGCGGCGTTTGAGCCGTTCGCGCAGGATCAGCAAGTGCAGCTCGCTCATGCCGTTCATTACCAGCTCGTGAGTCTGCGAGTCGCGGTGCAGTTGGATGGTGCCATCTTCCTCGACCAGCTTGTGCAGGCGCCGGAGAGCTTGCCCTCGTCGCCGCGGCTCTTGGGAGTCACGGCCAGGCCGACCATGGGCGTGGGCAGCTTGATCGGCGGCATCACGACGTCGCCCAGCGACAAACCGGTGTGAAGCTCTTCGACTTTGGCCACGGCGATAATCTGGCCCGCGCTGGCCTCTTCGATCGCATGGGTCTCGTTGGCCTGAACCATCAGGAGCTGATGCAGCTTGACAAGTTTGCGCTCGCCGGAGACGTGAACGCTGTCGTCTTTCTTGAGCGTGCCGGAGAAGATCCGCAAAAAACTCAGCTTGTGCACGAAGGGATCGATGCGGGTTTTGAATACCTGGGCCACAAGCGGCGCGGCCGGATCGGCCACGACCGGCACCTCTTCGCCGGCCTGGTTGGTGCCGGTGCGGGGCAAGCGGTCGGGCGAGAGCGTGCAGATGGAGAGCGCATCGAGCAGTTCGCTCATGCCCACGCCCGTCTTGGCCGACACGCACAACACCGGAATCAGCGTGCCGGCGGCGATGCTCTCGGGGGTCAAGCGGGCGACTTCCTCGTCGGTGGGTAACTTGCCCTCGAAGTAGCGCTCGGTGGCGGCGTCGTCGACTTCGATGATGGCCTCGATCAGAGAATCGCGGAGCGAGGCCGGGTCGATGACGGCGCCAGCGGAGTCGGCTGGGGGATGGAGCGTGCTGGCCACGCCCTTGAAACCCGCGCCGTGGCCAACGGGCACGTTGAAGGGAATGCAGGCCGTTCCCCACAGCTCTTGAATCGTGGCCAGCAGAGCCGGAAAGTCGACGTTGTCGGCGTCCATTTTGTTGATGATGATGATCCGCCCGACGCCCCGTTTGCCGGCTTCGTTGAATACGCGGCGGGTGTTGACGCCCAGGCCGGCGTGCGCGTCGATGACGATCGCGGCGTTGTCGACGGCGTACAAGGCGCCGAGCACCTGGGCGATGAAATCGGGATAGCCGGGCGTGTCGATGACGTTGAACTGTTTGTCGCCGTGCTGGAAGTGGACGAGCGTCGATTCGAGCGAGTGGTGGTGGTGCTTCTCCTCTTCGTCGAAGTCGCAAATGCTGGTGCCGTCGTCGACGCTGGCGTGCCGCTTGACGGCTCCGGTCGTGGTGAGCAGAGCGTCGGTGAGCGTGGTCTTGCCGGCCAATCCGTGGCCGCAGAAAACAATGTTGCGAATGTCCTGGACCTTGCTTTGCGCCATGCTCGAAATCCCTTGTGCTAGAGAGTGTTCGTCAACGCGCTACCGCCAGCGCATCTTTCAAGCTCAAAGATCCCTCGTACAGTGCCCGCCCAATGATGCAACCGGCCACGGGCAAGGCGGCCAGCCGGGCCACGTCGTCGGCCGTGGTGATGCCGCCCGAGGCGATCACCGGCAGGTCCACGGCCGCGACCATTTCGGCCAGAGCCGCCAAATTCGGCCCGGCCAGCATGCCGTCGGTCTCGATATCGGTGTAGACGAGCGCGGCGATTGGCTCGCGGGCAAACTGCCGGGCCAGGTCGA
Source organism: uncultured Planctomycetaceae bacterium (assembly GCA_963791755.1). Taxonomy (GTDB): domain Bacteria; phylum Planctomycetota; class Planctomycetia; order Pirellulales; family PALSA-1355; genus PALSA-1355. The sequence goes on along the minus strand of CAWBTK010000007.1, from coordinate 626,474 downwards.
CCGCGGCCACGCGGCTGGTTTCCAGCCAGCCCTCGGTGGCCACCATGCCGTGCCGCGCGTCGAGTCCCAGCACCAGCCGGCCGGGAAACTCGCCGCACATCTGACGGAACCACTCGGGCTCCTTCACGGCCAAGGTGCCGATCACGACCCGCTCGAGACCCAGATCGAGCAGCCGTGCGATCGTGTCCTGATCGCGCACGCCGCCCCCCAGCTCGCAGGGAATGCCGGAGGCGGCAACGATCGCTTCGATGGCGGCCCAGTTCTCGACAAAGCCGGCCCGGGCGCCGTCCAGATCGACCAGGTGCAGATACTCGGCCCCGGCGTCGACCCATTGTCGGGCCATGGCGGCCGGATCGTCGCCGAAGACGGTCTCGCGGTCATAATCTCCTTGTTGCAGGCGGACGCATTTGCCTCCGCGCAGGTCGATCGCCGGCCAGATCTGCATGCCGAGCCTCGGAATAGACGGTCCAGAAAGGATGCAATCGGCAAATATCCCACAGAAATTTTCGCCATGCAAGTAGCGGCGAAAGTTCACCTCTCGGCAACCGGCCGTGTGGGCCGCTGCTTGTCATTCTTGTTGGTCCGTGGGCATCGTGATACGCTAAAGATCGCGGCCTTTCGCCGTCTGTGGTCCCATGGTGCAGCGGAAACAGTATGCCTGAACTCGACGCGAAGCGCGACCAATTGCTGAGTTTGCTCGCCGGTTATGGCAGCTGCGCGGTCGCGTTTTCCGGCGGCATCGACAGCACGGTCGTGGCCAAGGCCGCGCAGTTGGCCCTGGGTGACGCCGCGGTGGCAGTGACCGGCACCAGTGCCAGTCTCGCAGCCGGCGAGTTGGACGAGGCGGTCGAGCTGGCCCGGCTGATCGGGATTCGGCACGAAGTGATCTCGACCGACGAGTTCTCGAACCCCGACTATCTACAGAACGCGCCGGACCGTTGTTATCACTGCAAGACCGAGCTCTACACGCACTTGGAAGGTCTTGCCGAGCGCCTGGGGGTGGCCGTGGTGGTCAACGGCGCGAACGTGGACGACCTGGGCGACTATCGGCCCGGCATGCAGGCAGCCAACGAGCACCGCGTGGCCAGTCCCCTGGCCGAATGCGGGTTTCGCAAGGCCGACGTGCGGGCCTTGGCCGCCGAGTGGGAATTGCCGACGTGGGACAAGCCGGCCACGCCCTGCCTGAGCAGCCGCGTGGCTTATGGCGAGGCGGTGACGCCCGAGCGGCTGGCGATGATCGATCGCGGCGAGCAGTTTCTGCGCGAGCAGGGTTTGGGCGTGGTTCGCGTGCGCTTCCACAAAGGAGACGTGGCCCGACTGGAAGTGCCGACCGAGGCTTTGGCCCGGCTTTGCGAAGCGCCGCTACGCGAGGCACTGGTCGAGCAATTCAAAGCGTTGGGCTTCAAATACGTGACGCTCGATCTGGAAGGCTTTCGCTCGGGAAGCCTCAACGCGCTGGTCTCGATCGCCGGGCTGGGGTGCGCTTGAAAGTAGCAGGCATACGCCGTATGCCGTTGCCTGCTTCGCGTTCCGCCCATACTTCAAATTTGGCGACGGCACACAGGCGTGTGCCTGCTACTTCGGGCGGGCATTTCGCGTGTCGCCCGTCGACCTATGCCCCCTGAATTCGCCGCGAAGCGTGCCGGTGGTGGCGGCGCACGATGGGCTTCGGTTCGCGCTCGCGACGGCTGCGCTTATAGCCGTACTCGAGGGCGAACCACTCGGCGTATCGCTCGCGGTCCACATAGCTTGTGTTGCGGCTGTCGACCAGGTGGCCCAGCTCGTGAATCAGGATGTTGTTGAGATAGAAGTCGCGGACCGAGGCCTCGGTCCATTCCAGCCGCCAGACTCCGCGGGCGTTCTGCGACCAGCGACCGCCGTACATGCGGGCCTCGTTGACCTGATTGGGCGTCGGCGGGCAGTGGTAGACCTCGATCAAGTTCTCCTCGATCGGGTAGAGGTACAGGCTGGCACCCCACTGCATGCCATAGCACGGGAAGCTGGCCTTCTTGCGCGTCATGCGGCTCATCTGCACGACCTCGAGACCGGCAAGCATCTCGGCCGGAAAACGGCTCAGTCGCTCGCGGACATCGCCAGGCGAGAGGATGTGCCGGAAGCCAACGCCGGGCTGGCGCACGATTACGCGGTAGCCGCGTTCCAATTCGGTCGGCTCGTGCCAATCTTCGGGGGGTATAAACGGCAGCTTTTCGTTGCGCGGAACACCGCGCATGCGCTTATTGGCCAGAACGCCCGGCCGCCGGGCCTTGGTCAGTGCCGCGGCGCCGGTCGGTTGGGACTGGGGAAACCGCCCTCCGAATTTTGTATCGCGGCGTTGCATGACAGGTAAAACCCCAAAGGTGAATTGGCAGCGCAAAACAATCCTTTGAGGGGCAAAAACATCCTATCCGCCCCGCTGCGACCCGGACTCACACGGCGGCACCAGCCGCGTCTGTGAGTGGTTGGCGTGCCCTCGCCATTTCCATCCTACGTAGGCAATTGGATGAGTTGCAATAGATTATTTTAAGTCACTAATATCAAACGACTTACGATAATCCGTTTATGCCGATTATTTCGCCAGAAGGGGGTCTTGACGGGAGGGCGCTGGCGGCTCGCGGAATGGCCCCCAGGGGCCAATTTTCGCGATGCTCAAGCGACCTTAACGAGCGATCGCGATGACCGCCAGCGCGACGGCGCCGAGAATTAAAATCGTCAGCGCCGCGGCGCTCAACCAGGCGGGCCATCGGGCCCCGCGCGCGGTGCGCATCAAGCGCGCTCGCCCACGTTGCGGGCGCTGCGAAATGTCGTGCAGCGAGTCCTCGAAATCGGGCGCGTGCGGCGCGTCGCCAACTTCTTCCGCGAGCGCGATGCGCGGGGCGAGCGGCGGTTCGCGCGGGGGGGCGACGATCGGCGGAGGCACGGGGCGCTCGCCGCCGAACAACAGGTTTGCATCCGATGGTGGCGGCAAGGCGGTCGCCGGCGGCTCAACCATGCGCGGCACGATCGAGGCCTCGCCTGTCAGACTGCGCCAGCTCGATCGGAATCTTCACGGTGGCCGCGCGATTTAAGTTTGAATCGGTATCCTGCAAAGAAGAGGGGGCCTGCGGAAAATCGGGAGGCAGCGGATTCAGATCCAGCGCCGAGCCCGAGACGAGATTCGCCCTCGACTTCCCCTGCGAGCGAGCCGCGTGGGCGGGCTCGGGAGAAATCATCAAGGTCGCGGTGGTGACCTGGCCGAGAACTGCCTCGCTTTCGAGCCATGCGCCCAAGGCGAGTTTCACTTCGGCGGCGGATTGATAACGGCCGCTGGGCAACTTTTCCATCATCCGCCGGCAGATCGCCACAAGCGGCGGCGGCGCATCGGGGCGATCCAGCAACAGGCTGGGCGGCGTCTTCTGTTGATGGGCGGCCATGCGCTCGCTCGAGGTGCCGCCGGAAAACGGAGGATGCCCGGTGAGCAGAAAATAGAGCGTGCACCCGAGGGCGTAAATATCGGCACGATGGTCGACCGAGCGGGGATTCGAGGCCTGTTCCGGGGCCAGATAGTCGGCCGTGCCGAGGATCTGATCGTCTTGCGCGAAACCCGGTGTTGGCCGGGTCTCGGGCGTGAATTTCGCCAGGCCCATGTCCAGGATCTTGACCGTGCCCTTGAGATCCACGAGCAAGTTGGCGGGCTTGATATCGCGATGCACCAGGCCACGCTGGTGGGCGTGTTCCAAGCCGGCGGCGGCCTGGGCGACGACGTTGGCGGCGGCGTGGTATTCGAGCGCGCCGTCCTGCTCGACGATGGCTTGCAGGTCGCGGCCCTCGATGTACTCCATCACGAGGTAATGGATTCGGCCTTCGTTATCCAGGTCGTAGGCCCGCACGATATTGCGATGATCGAGCGCGGCGGCGGCCTGTCCCTCGAAGTGAAAGCGCGCCAGGTACGACGAGTCGCCGACTCGATTGTGCGGCAACACCTTGATGGCCACGCGGCGCTGCATCAGCACGTGCTCGGCCAGGTACACGCTGCTCATGCCGCCGCTGCCCAGGTGGTCCAGCAACTTGTACTTGCCCAGGAAGAAGCCTCGATGCCGGCCGTCGAGCAGCTTATCGGCCTGCCACTGGGTCAGCAGGCCCTCGCGCACAAGGTGCTCGGCGCAATGGCGGGCGTCATCCAACTGCCGCAGCGAGGCCTGCCGCTTCCAATCGTCGACGGCCGCCGTAAGACGCTCTTCGTCAAGCAGCGTGCTGCGACTCACAAGCGCCACGAATTTGTCGAGCGACAACATGCTCATGGCGGCTAGCCACTTGAGTGCGGAAGACTATGTGTGAGAATACTTACGGGCCGAGGGTCGGGAAAGGGCCCGCGCAGACCCGGCGTCGCGAACCGATCTGAACCAACGAGCACAACATGGCCTGGGACATTGTCCTGTATTCGCGAGGCGGTTGCCATCTTTGCGACGTGGCGGCCGAAATTCTCGCTCGAAACGGCCTGGAATTCGAGCGGGTCGATATCGATTCGGACCCGGCATTGCGGGCCCGGTACGACACTTGCGTGCCGGTGGTTGTGATCGACGGCCGGGAACGGTTTCGCGGGCGCGTCGACGAATTGCTGCTAGGACGCCTGCTGGAGAACCGCAAACGGAGCGGGCCGCCACCGGGGGCATCCTCGTAGGCCGGCCAGCGCGGCGATACAATGTCAAACGGCGCAAGATCAGTCATGCGGGATGGATCAATGTCCGATTGTTTGATCGTGGGAGCAGGAGTCATCGGCCTGTCGCTGGCCTATGAAATGGCCGGGCATGGAGTGCGGGTCAGGCTGATCGACGCCGGCCAACCGGGTCGCGAGGCCTCCTGGGCTGGGGCGGGAATCCTGCCGCCGGCCTGGTCGGACTCGCAAGATCCGCTGGAACGATTGACCGCGCTGAGCAACCGTTTGCACGCCCAGTGGTCGGCCGACTTATTGAAGGCCACGGGCAACGACAACGGATTTCGTCGCTCGGGCGCGATTTATCTGGCCCGCGACGCCGAAGAGGCTCGCCGGCTCACTGGTTTCGCCGAGTTGGCCGAGTCTCGCGGAATTGCCGCGGCGCGACTTTCCGCGGCCGCGCTCGTGGAACTCGAATCGTCGCTGCGGCCGCAGGGCGCGCTGGAAGCCGCTTATCACGTGCCGGGCGAATGCCAGATTCGCAATCCACGACATCTCAAGGCCCTGGCGGCCGCCTGTGCCTTGCGTGGCGTCGAGATATTGCCGTGTCTGGCCGCCGAGGATTTTGAGATTCGCGGCGATCGCGTCACCGGAGTTTGCACCAACGATGGCGTGTTGCGGGCCGACTCGGTTTGCATCACCAGCGGCGCCTGGGCGGCCGCGTTGATGCGAAAGCTAGGGGCCGCACCGCGCATGAAACCGATTCGCGGACAGATCGTGCTGCTGTCCACCGCGCGACCAGTGTTGTCGCGAATTGTCAACGAAGGCAGTCGTTATCTTGTGCCGAGGGCCGATGGACGGCTGTTGGTCGGCTCGACGGAGGATGACGTCGGCTTCGATCGCTGCACGACGGCCGCGGGGGTGGCCGGCTTGCTTGATTTCGCCCTGGGTCTGGTGGAAGATCTGGAGACGGCGACGGTCGAGCGCTCGTGGGCCGGTTTGCGGCCGTCGACCTTCGACGGACTGCCCTATCTCGGAGCGCTGCCGGGCTTGGATAATGCTTTCGTGGCGGCCGGGCATTTTCGCAGCGGCTTGCAACTGTCGACCGGCACGGCCGTCGTGATGTCCCAATTGATTCGCGGCCAGTCGCCGCAAATCGACCTGACGATGTTTCGTCCCGACCGCGACCAGCGCGAAAGCGAAGTGGCCGGCGCGACGGTGCGCAAGGCGGCGCCCCGATAATTTCCGATTTCCGTCGATCGCGGCGGGTTTATTCACGAGGGCACGGCTGACCATGGCCATCGAAACTCCGGCACGTATCGCGATAATCGGGGCAGGGCCCATCGGACTCGAAGCGGCCTTGTACGCTCGCTACCTGGGATATGACGTCGACGTTTACGAGCGGGGCCGGATCGCCGAAAACCTGCTGCGCTGGGGGCACGTGCGGATGTTCACGCCGTTTGGCCTCAATCGCTCGCCGTTGGGCCTGGCCGCTCTCAAGGCCCAAGACGCACACTGGCAGTCTCCGGCCGACGACGAGCTGCTCAGCGGTCGCCAGTTCGCCGAGCGATATTTGATTCCGCTGGCGCATTCCGACTTGCTGGCCGACAGCATCCACTCGCGGACGGCCGTGGTGTCAATTGGCCGTGAAGGGCTGATCAAAGGCGAACTTGCCGACGAAGAGGGGCGCGAAGACCCTGGCTTTCGGTTGCTGCTGGCCAGCACCGATCCGAAAGAGCACGGCCGCGAGCGATTCGCCGCGGCCGACGTCGTGATCGACGCCTCGGGCACGTTCGGCAATCACAACTGGCTGGGCCCCGGCGGATTGCCGGCACTGGGCGAGCTGGCGGCTCGCGAGCAAATCGAATACGGCTTGCCCGACGTGCTGGGCGCCGATCGCGACCGCTATGCCAGCCGCGGCATTCTGCTGGTGGGCACGGGACATTCGGCGGCTACGAACCTGGTGGCCCTGGCGGAGTTGGCCGCGCAGGCGCCCGACACGTGGATCACCTGGCTCGCACGGCGAGACCTCGACGAACAGCATCCGCAGCCGGTCTCGCCGATTCTCGACGACCCGTTTGCGGAGCGGGCCCGCTTGACGGCCCAGGCCAATCAACTGGCCGCCGACGATTCCAACCACGTTTCGCTATTGAGCGGCACGGTGGTCGAATCGCTCTCCTGGCACGCCGATCTCGAGCGGTTTTCGGTGCGGCTGGCCGGCAAACACGCCGGCGAAATGGAATTCGACCGCATTATCGCGAATGTCGGCTATCGGCCCGACCACGAAATCGCTCGCGAGATCCATGTGCGGCAAGATCCGTTTCGCGAAGCCGCCCTGCGGACGACTGTTGGCGATCTAGCGGGCGAATTGAGCTTGGATCTGGCATCGCTCGTGCAACCCGAGCCGGATTTCTACATCCTCGGCGCCAAGAGCCTGGGGCGGGACTCGCGGTTTCTGATCGGTCGCGGCCTGGACCAGATTCGCGCACTGTTCGCAATCATTGGCGACCGGCCCGAGTTGGACCTGTACGCCACGATGGCGCATTTGGTTTAGCGCGCCCGACCTGGAATGCCCGACCTGGAATCTTGCCTGTCGTCCAGCCCGGGCGCGAGGTTACTTGGGGTTTCCGTTGCTCGACAATTGCTTCTCCACGCTTAGTCCCAAGCTCCGCAGTTTGGCTCGGAGCGTGGTACGAGAAATCCCCAGCATGGCCGCAGCTTGCAATTGGTTGCCCTTGGCATGGCGCAGGGCCTCGTGGATGGCGATGCGATCGACCGCGTTTGCGAGCTGACGATAGACCGAGCCGGGATTGTGCCGCAGCAGATTGCGGGCCAGGCTCACGAGTCCCGGCAGACTGCCTTCGTCGTACGCCGCTTCGCCGGGCGCGGTGCCGGCGTCGCCGAGCCGGGCAGCATGGCGACCGAATGGCCGACGATTTGCTCGGCGGCCGGTTCGCGTCCTGAACCCACGACACCAATCAGTTCGCCAGCCGCGCGTGTCAACCGCGCGACTTCGAGCGCGCGGGCGACCGCCGATCGCAGGCGAGGAACATCGATGGGTTTGACGAAATAATCGAACGCGCCGAGCTTCATGGCTTCGATGGCGGTATCGGTCATGGCGAAGGCGGTCATCATGATTACCGGCAACGCGGGAGATTTCTCGCGCATCCGCGTATACGCTTCCAGTCCCGAGAGATCCGGAAGCGAGACATCCATCAGCACGACGTCAGGCGCTTGCTCGGTTACGATTTGCATGGCCTCGCGCGCCGTGAGCGACGCCGAGACATTCAGTTCAGCCGATCGCAACGAAGCTTCAACCTGGGATAATACATCCGGCTCGCTACCGACGATTAACAAATGGGGCATATCGCAAATTGCCGGGGTGAACGGTGAGAATCGCTCGATGACCCACACGATCCGAATGCCGAATCCCTGGCGGGTAAATCTTGCTCGTCCGGAATGACTCGTGTGGGCATCGTGTAGCTACGCTTCGTCGGAAACATTGCGCACAACGGCGCGACTAAATGCGGTCTGGATGCAACGTCGACAACCTGACTCGTGGCTTCTCCTGGCCTTGACGACCCTCGTCGTGGGCCGGTTATACGCGCCATCCATGGCGGGGGTGCCTCATTAATAGCCTTGCTTCTGCCTCACCTTTGAGCAGCTTCTAGTTCTGGAGGGGGACGAAGGAAGTTTTGCAAGATGAATCCCACGGCCTGGAAAACGGTTTTATCCTTGCCGGTGTTGGTTTCTACCCTGGGGGCGGAATCGTGGCTATCGGCGTTGGATTAAAAGTCCGTAAGGTCGCGGAGATGACCGAGTGCAAGGCATTCTACTTGCCACTACAATTAAGCCGAACGCTCGGCTAGGTGCGCGAGTGTTTCTTGTGGAGGAGCACGATTTGGGCCCGAGAGCGACTTGGCGATTCTGGTGTCGGCAAAACGACGCGGCGCGAGTGTGTCTGGCCGCGACATTGGGCGCGTTTCTCGTGGGCGGCCTTGGCCCTCTCGCAAACCAACTTTCCCCGGTTGCGGCCGGCGACCCGAGCGCCGTGGGCTTGAGTTACTTTTTGCTGGCTTTGGTCGGCTTCATCTGGGCCGGCGCCCGAAACGCCCAAGAACTTTGCCCTGCATTGGCATTTTCCAAAAGCGTTTACGGTGCCGAGCGGCGACTGAACAGCGGCGACGACGAACGACCGAATAATTACTGCAAAAACACCCCGAATCAATGACCGCTACGAGAATTCGAGTACGGCTGAAGTCGTGGCAGTTTCCTATCTCGACTGTGCGAATGGAAGTCGCACATCGTCTTTTAATCAAATAACCAAGGAGCAGCGATGACGCCTTTACTGTCCGAATTCCTCCACAACTTCACGCACAACCTGTTCAAGCCCCTGCTGCTCTTTTTCTACATGGGGTTTCTGATTCCGCTGCTGCGAATCCCCTTTGAATTCCCGTACGTGATCTATCAGGGACTCACGATGTACTTGCTGATCGCGATCGGCTGGCACGGCGGGGAGGAGTTGGCGAGCCTGCCGATGAGCTCACTGCGAGAAGCGGTGGGCCTGATGGTGATCGGCTTTTTTACGAATTTCATCATCGGCGTCGTCGCCTATCAGATTCTCCGTCGGGTCGTCCGTTTGCGGCGGATCGATGCCGCCACCGTGGCCGGATACTACGGTTCCGACTCGGCCGGTACCTTCGTGACTTGCGTCGGCGTGTTGGCTTCCGTGGGCATCGCCTATCAGGCCTATATGCCGGTCATGTTGGCTGTGATGGAAATTCCCGGTTGCCTGGTGGCCCTGTATTTGGTCTCGCGCCTTCGTCATCAGGGAATGGACGCCAATGGCTACGCCGCCGATGAAGTGGGATACAACGCGAACGCCGTCGCTTCGGCCGGCGTCGCGGCAGCCGGGCACAATGGCCATTCGGGTCAAGTCCGACAGACGGCCACGGCCGCGGCGAGCAAGTCTTCGTCGCATGCCGCAACCGCTGACAACCAACACGACGACGCCAAGCAGGCTGCGACCGCGGTGGCCGAGCGCCGTAGTTCGATCCATAAAACCGGAAGCGCTCGGTCACATGGCGAAGGCGGTACGGCCGACGAACGCGAGATGGAAATGGAAGAAGTCGCCGAGATGGCGATGGAAACGTATGACGAGGACGGGCCGGAATCGGCTGGCGACGTTAATCACGGCAAGTCGACCGGCGCACTGCTGCATGAAGTTTTCCTGAATCCGGGAATCTACCTGCTCTTCGGGGGTATCGCGATCGGTTTCATCAGCCGCTTGCAGGGCACGTCGGTCACGGCCGCGGACGACACGCTGTTCGTCGCGTTATTCCAAGGCATTTTGTGCCTGTTCTTGCTCGAGATGGGCATCACGGCCTCGCGGCGGCTTTTCGACCTGAAGCAGGCCGGATGGAAATTCATCGCCTTCGGTATTTTGGCTCCGAACATTTTTGCCAGTTTTGGCATGATCGTTTTGCATTGCTATAGCATGGTCCTCGGCTCGCCGTTCGACTTGGGAACTTACGTATTGTTCGCCGTACTGTGCGGAGCCGCCTCGTACATCGCCGTGCCGGCAGTGCAGCGGCTGGCCATTCCCGAGGCAAGTCCCACGCTTCCCTTGGCGGCGTCGCTAGGATTGACCTTCAGTTACAACGTGACCATTGGAATTCCGGTGTACATCCTGATCGCTCGCTTGATCACCACGCAATTTCCGGTCGGGGCGTAACGATCTCGTGCAACGCCAGGCGGGACACGCGAGCACCCGCTTCAGCGCGATTGGCCGGCTCGCTGGTACTGATCGAACGAATAAACGTCCAACAGCGGAATGCCCGAGAGCGTTCGTTGGAAGGCGGGTTGTTCGTTGGCGATCAGCCAGCGATCGGCCGTGCTCCATGCGCTTGGGCGGCGCTGAATGACATACCAGCGGAACGATCCCGGGTCGTCTGGCAAGTGCTTGAGCCGTCCCCAGCGTTGCAAGAGGGCGAGGTTCTTGGGAGGCGCGGCGCCGAAGGCGACCTTTTCGTCGTCGGCCGTGTTTTCGGCCAGCCATTCCAGTGTCTGGCGGTCGAGGGCGTCCCAGTAGTAGGTGGGCTCCATTCCCAGGCGGCTCGCGCCTTGGAGCCCGCCAATCAAGCGGCTGTAGAACGACAACCCGTGGGGAAAATAGAGGATCGAGTCCACGGTCGGCGCCACCAGCGCGATCGCCATCGCCACCTTGGCCCAGCCCTGGGCCACGATCTTCTCGGGCAATAGCAACGAGTCGCGATACAAGGCGCGGCCGATCCCCACGCCGATCAGGGCCGCGAAGAATGCGAAGCTGGGCAGGATCAACCGCTCGGCGTCGTGAGGCGGCGAGAGCGGCAGCGCTCGCACAATGACGAGCGTCGCCCATTGGCAGATGATGAGAATCGCCGCGCGGTCGCTTCGCCAACGGCGCAACGATGCCACCAGGCCGATGCAGCCGATCAGCAGCGGCACGGGCGAAATCGTGATGACGGTCCACACGAGCGTGTTGTACCACGGCAACGGGTGATCGAGATCGTACATTTGGCCGAAGAACTGCGTGGTGATATTCAGCCCGGGCCGCGACGCCCGACCGAGGTTCAGATCGAGAAATGTTCGCAGACCCTCGACCGGTGCGTGCCACAGCGGCGGATTGAGCGCGACGAAAACGGCGACGGCGATTGCGGCGCCCAAGGTCAGGGCCCGCAGTCCGCGCAAATCCCTGTAGAGAACAACCCATGCCAGAAAGGGCAGGGGCGCCAGCCAGCCGGTGAATTTGGCCGAGAGGGCGAGCCCCAGCGCCACGCCAAATGCCGCGATCATTCGCCAATCGTGACAGGCCGGTGCGAACAGGGCCCAGGCCAACATCCAGCAGGCGGTCACGGGCCCGTCGAGCGTCGCGAAATGCGCGTGTGCAAAGACCCGCGGCATGGTCAGTAGCGCCGCCACGGCCATGACGCTCACGGCCCACACGCCATATTCGCGCTGCAGCCGATAGAACATCGCGCCCACGCCGACGGAAAACAGCAGCATCGGCGCTAATCGGGCTCGGGTCAGCGGATCGAGCCAACGGGGAGCTGCTTGCAGTCCGATCGCCACGAGAATGCCCGACAGCGGCGGATGCCCTTCGCGGACCGTGGTATAGGGCCAGTTCGCCGTCGAGGAGATTGCTTGAACGAACGAGGGATCGGCGTCGTTACGAGGTTTTTCCACCTCGCGCAAGATCTGTTCGGCGCGATAGATCGTGTCGCCCTCGTCCCACACGATGGGGATGCTCGACGACGTGGCCACGAGCAGCGCCGCGCAAACGGCAGCCACGCCGCAGGCCGAGAGAATGGGGAAATATCGTGGGGGTATGTTCACGCCCGAATCTTAACACGAGGCCCGGCCGCGCACCGCGCCTATTCGGGCGCGACGGTGACCAATTCGTTCGAGACGGCTTCGATTTGCGCAGCGTTGATTCGGACTTGCTCCTCGGCATAACCCACCAGCAGGGCCAGGTCGCAGAGACGATTGATGCGGCGGGGGTTGCCGGCGGTCAACTCGTGGAGCGCCGTCAGGGCGTCGGAGGTAAAGATTTCGTGCGCGGCCCCGGCGGCGGTCAGGCGATGGCTGACGTAGCTAACCGTCTCCTCCAGGTTGAATGGTCGCAACAGGCACTTGACGCCCAGCCGGGCCTCCAAGCCTGGCAGACGCTCCAAGGCCGGCAGCAATTGCGGCTGTCCGATGAGGATTAGCGTCAGGGCCGGTTTTCCGCCCGCTTCGAAATTGGTCAACAGGCGCAAGGTCTCCAACGCGTCGGTATCGACCAGCAACTGGGCTTCGTCGATGGCGATGACGGCATGCTTTTGTCGGCGTGTGTTCTCGGTGAGAAAGTTCTGCAAGCGGCGCACGCTCTCGTCGACGGTCACGATCGAGCTGGGATCGGGGAGGGCCCCCATCTCGGCGGCCAAATAGGCCAGCAATTCGCCGGACGTCATGCGCGGAAAAACCAGGTGCACAAACGGGCCCTGCGTATCGTCCAGCTGCCGTTTCAACGAATTAATCAGCAACGTCTTGCCGGACCCGGCATCGCCAGTCAACAGGGCCGCGCCGCGCTGATTCTCGACCGCGTAGCGCAGCTTGAGCAGGGCGCCCTGGTGCACCTCGCTCGGGTAATAGAATTTCGAGTCGGACACGTTTTCGAACGGCCGGCTATTCAACTGCCAATAGGCCTTGTACATGGCTCTCTTCCTTAACTTCGTCGTATCCGACCCAGCGGGCACGGACCAAGCTGGGCACTCATTGTCTACAAATACAATTGGCCACAGAGTTCACAGAGGACACGGAAGGGAAGTCATTTAGCATCTGCGCCATCTGTGAACTCTGTGGAGGCGTTTCGCGTTGGTCCTTCGTTACTGGCGAGCGGTCGACAGCTTGACGCTCGTGGCCGAACGAACCAAATCGCGGATCGACGATTCGCCGCGTCCGGGGGGCGAAAAGAAGTTCTCGATGATCCCCGCGACGTGCAACCCCGCTCGCTCCATCTTGGCGCAGGCCGCGGAGAGTTGTTCCTCGAGCGTCCAGCGGACGTCCTGAATGAGGTATGTCGCGTCGAGCCGGATCGTCGCGGCGAAGCTGGCAAATTCCGAGATCGTCGTCTGACCGACCATCGGCATGGTGTCGAGCAGAACGTAATCGTATTGCTCGCGCAGTAGTGCAAAGCTGGTGGCCGTGCGTTGCGATGTGCACAAATCCGAGATCGAGGCATCGGCGGCACGCCACGGCATCAGTGTCAGCCCGTCGTCGATGGCGGCGACCAGCGCCTCGCCGAGCGGCAATTCGCCGCGCAGTACGCCGCCCCAGCCGGTGTATGCCGCCAAACCGCATTCCGTGGCCAGAGCGGGGTTTTCGAAATCGGCATCGACCACGACGCCGCGCAGCCCGCGATCGGACAGATACTTGGCGGTGGCCATGCATACCGTGGTGCGGCCTTCGCCGCGCTGCGTGCTCGTGATGGCGATGCACTTCTTGCCTTGCCCGCAGCGCTCGATCAATTGATCGGCAAAACCTGACCAAGCGCGGCTGGCATGGGCCAACAGTTTTTGACAGGCCGGCGGCCAGGTGAGGCGATCGACTTCGTGCTCGGCGCAAAACGAATCGTGGATTTTCGGGGTGACGGAGAACGAAGAGAGCGGCGCCAGCGAGGAGATCGGATCCGGCACGTCGGCCAGGCTGATCGCGCGTTTGCCGGAGACCGGCTGCGCGGTCGACAGTTTCGCGGCCCGCGCCGGCGCCGACAACCCGGACCCGACCGCGGCGGGGGCCGTGTGCGGGGCGAGTTTTCCGTCCGCGACGGGGGCGTGAAAGGCTTTGATGAAAGCGCGATCCAGAACGGTCATTGGGGCACCGGCATGGTGATTCCGAGCGGGGCGGCTTCGCTCGGCTGGATGGGATTAGTCGTTCCGTCCCAATGCGTGTCGCCGCCGCGCACCGTGTGAATTGCCTCGGACGGTTGAAATGGCGCGACCGCCCCGTCGCCAGTTTGCGGCGCTGTGTCGGGACTCGGCAAAACCGGCGCGGCCATTTCCGTGGCGCCGTCGGCCGCCTCGGCCGGCGACACCGGTCCGTCATGGGACTGCGAGGGAATTGAGTCGGTTGTCGTCGGGCCAGTGTCCGCATCGGTTGCCCGCCACTTTGGCGGCGCGGCGGTGGGATCGCCCGTGTTGCGCGCCCCAGGTCGAGATCGCGCGATCCGACGGCGTCCCCGCCTGGCCCGCCCACGTGGGAGCTTCTTCGGCTGGCGGCTCGACCGACTTACGGGCGCTGAGCACGAGCCAAAGCGCGAACAAGGCGCCCAGCACCAGGGCAGCCCAATAGGCATGCGCTGCCAGCGGAATGTGCCAGCCGCGGCGCAAGTATGATGTGGTTTTCAGGTCGGGCAATTGCAACACGACCGCCGGCAACGGAACGTCATCCAGGCCGCCCACTTCGGCGATCGATCGCGGCGAGCGGTACGGCTCGACCAACGGACCGCGCCGATAGGCCAGTACCGCCGGCTCGTGCACGTCCAACTTACCGCGGGGATCGCTTTCTCGAGTCAGGATCGCCATGGATGACCGTTCGCAGGAGTGGATTGGACGCCGCCAGCGCAAGGGCGGCTACATCTCCTTATCGGGTTGGGGTGGTGACGATCTTGAGTGTTCTCCGGCATGCGCGGTTTAGGGAAAGTGCGGAGGCCGGGCTGCGCCTCCGCGGTCACTGGGCGACACACGCTGCGGCGCGGTGCGCGAACCCCGTTCCGGCGGCGGCTCTCGTCCTTCTAGTAAGCGCAACCGAGCCAATCGTTTAGCTGTCTTGACAGGGCTGCCGCCGCGGGGCGCGCCATGCTTGCGGGCCGTGGGCGGCTATGCGATAGTTGAGCGGAGGCCAAGTCCCTTGAGCCAGAAAATGTCGCGACCGCGACGGCTGGTCCAAGCCCTTTTCGCCGGCCTGCGATCGGCGATAATCTCCTCGTACAAAACATCTTAGGGGACCAGTCCCAAGTTATGGCAGTCACTCAGCAACACGTTCAGACCCGAGCCTTGCTCGAGCGGCTATTGGGCGAGCGCATTCTGGTGCTCGACGGCGCCATGGGAACCATGGTCCATGCGCTGCACTTTACCGAGGCCGACTTTCGAGGCCAGCGCTTCGCCCATCATTCGCAGGACCTGCAAAACTTCATCGATATTCTGTCGATCACCCAACCCGAGGCGATCGAGGCGATTCATCGCGAATATCTGGAGGCCGGCGCCGATATCATCGAGACCAATACGTTCGGCGCCACGAGCGTCGCGATGGCCGATTTCAAGCTCTCGGACTGTGCCCGCGAGCTGAACCTCGCCGCCGTGGCGCTGGCGCGGCGAGCCGTGGACGAGATGAACCTGCGCACGCCCGAGAAACCGCGGTTCGTGGCCGGTTCGATCGGCCCGACGAACAAACAGCTGTCGATCGCCGGCAACGTCAACGATCCGGGCTATCGCGGCGCGACATTCGACCAGATGGTGGCCACCTACACCGAGCAGGTCGAAGCGCTGGTCGAGGGGGGCGTGGACCTGTTGCTATGCGAGACGGCCTTCGACACGCTGGTGATGAAGGCGTGTTTGTTTGCCATCGATCAGTTCTTCGACCGCGGCGGGACGCGCGTGCCGGTGATGGCCTCGTTCACGATCTTCGAGGGCGGCCGCACGCTGTCGGCGCAGACGGTCGAAGCCTGTTGGAACTCGATTTCACATGCCGACTTGCTTAGCGTGGGCATGAATTCGCGCTGGGCCCCGAGAACTTGCGGCCGTATATCGAAGAGCTTTCGAACATCGCGCCGGTTTTCGTCAGTTGCTATCCGAACGCGGGACTGCCGAACGCCTTTGGCGGCTTCGACGAAACGCCGGAGCTGATGGCCCGCACGCTGGGCGATTTCGCGGCCCAGGGCTGGCTGAACATCGTGGGCGGTTGCTGCGGCACCACTCCGGCGCACATTCGCGCCATCGCCAAGGCCGTGGCCGGCCAGGCGCCTCGCCGCCGGCCGCGAATCGAGCCATTGACCCGGTTGAGCGGACTGGAGCCGCTGACGCTGCGGCCCGAGAGCAACTTCATCATGATCGGCGAGCGGACGAACGTCACCGGCTCGAAGAAGTTCTCGCGGTTGATCCTGTCCGAAAAGTACGAGGAGGCGATCGCCGTTGCCCGCGAGCAGGTGGAAGCCGGCGCCAACATCATCGACGTCAACATGGACGAGGGAATGTTGGACGGCGAAGCCGCGATGACCAAGTTTCTCAACCTCGTTTCGGCCGAGCCGGAAATCTCGCGCGTGCCGATCATGGTCGACAGCTCGAAGTGGTCGGTGATCGAAGCGGGCTTGAAGTGCGTGCAAGGCAAAGCCATCGTCAACTCGATCAGCTTGAAAGAAGGCGAAGAGCAATTTCTGCACTACGCCCGGCTGGTGCGCCGCTATGGGGCCGCCGTGGTCGTGATGGCGTTCGACGAGCAAGGGCAGGCAACCGAGACCGACCGCAAAGTGGCGATCGCGGAGCGGGCCTATCACCTGCTGACCAGGGAAGTCGGCATGCCGGCCGAGGACATTATCTTCGACCCGAATATCCTCACCGTGGCCACGGGAATCGAGGAGCACAACAACTACGCGGTCAACTTCTTCGAGTCGATCAAAGCCATCAAATCGCATTGCCCGGGGGCCAAGATTTCGGGCGGAGTGAGCAACGTTTCGTTTTCGTTCCGCGGAAACGACACGGTGCGCGAGGCGATTCATAGCGCGTTTCTGTACCACGCGATTCGGGCCGGGATGGACATGGGCATCGTCAATGCCGGCCAACTGGCGCTGTACGAGGAAATTCCGCCGCCGCTTTTGGAACTGGTCGAGGACGTGCTGCTCAACCGCCGCGCGGATGCGACGGAGCGGCTGGTCGAGTTTGCCGAGACCGTCAAGAAACAATCGCCGCAGGGCGAAACCACGGCCTCGGCCTGGCGGAGCGAGCCGGTCGAAAAACGGCTGGCCCACGCGCTGGTCAAGGGAATTGTCGAGTTCATCGACCAGGACATCGAGGAAGCCCGAGCGAAATACGACCGCTGCCTGCAAATCATCGAAGGCCCGCTGATGGACGGCATGCAGATCGTGGGCGATCTGTTCGGCGCGGGCAAGATGTTTCTGCCGCAGGTCGTCAAAAGCGCCCGCGTGATGAAGAAGGCAGTGGCCTACCTGCTGCCGTTCATGGAACAGGAAAAAATCAGGGACAACGTGCAGTCGCAAGCGGCCCGCGGCAAGATCCTGCTGGCCACGGTCAAAGGCGACGTGCACGACATCGGCAAGAATATCGTCGGCGTGGTGCTGGGCTGCAACAACTACCAGGTCATCGACCTGGGCGTGATGGTGCCCTGCGAAAAGATTTTGGAGACGGCCAAGACCGAAGGCGTCGACATGATCGGGCTGTCGGGCCTGATCACGCCCAGCCTGGACGAGATGGTGCACGTGGCCCGGGAAATGGATCGCCAGGGATTTACCCTGCCACTGTTGATTGGCGGCGCGACTACCAGTGCCAAGCATACGGCGGTCAAGATCGCGCCGGCGTACAAGAACACGACCGTACACGTGCTCGATGCGTCGCGCTCGGTGGGCGTGGTCGATCGCCTCAAGAGCGATGACATGCGGACGGCCTTTGAGGCGCGCAACCGCGAGGAACAAGAGTCGTTGGTCGAGGCCTTCAACCGGCGGCAGCAGGTCGAACTCGTGCCCTACGCCCAGGCCAAGGCCAGGAGGTTCGCAACCGATTGGAAAAGCGTCGAAATCGACGTGCCGCGATTTCTCGGCACGCACGTCCTGGCCGACTTTCCACTCTCGACGTTGGTCGAATACATCGATTGGTCGCCGTTTTTTCAGACCTGGGAACTCAAGGGCAAGTACCCCAAGATTCTTTCCGATCCAAAGGTCGGCGAGGCGGCCAGGAAACTTTTCGAGGACGCGACGCAACTCCTGGACGAGATCGTCTCGAAGCAGTTGATCTCGGCGCGCGGCGTGTATGGATTCTGGCCGGCCGGATCGGTGGGCGACGATATCGTGCTGTTTACCGACGAGACGCGCAAGACCGAACTCACGCGGTTCCACACCCTGCGGCAACAGTGGCAGCGCCAGGGTCAGACCACCTTCCTGGCCTTGGCCGATTTCATCGCGCCGGTGGACAGCGGACGGGCCGACTACCTGGGGGCGTTCGCCGTCACGACCGGCCTGGGAGTCGATGAGCTGGTCGCCAGGTTCGAAGCCGACCACGACGATTACAACGCGATCATGGTCAAGGCCCTGGCCGACCGCCTGGCCGAGGCGTTTGCCGAGTGCCTGCACCGCACGGCGCGCCACGACTGGGGATACGGCGCCGCCGAACAACTCTCGAACGAGGAAATGATCGCCGAAAAGTATCGGGGGATCCGACCCGCGCCGGGCTATCCCGCTTGTCCCGATCACACCGAAAAGCGCGACGCTATTCGATTTGCTCGACGCCGAGCGGCAGGCCCACATCCGCCTGACCGAGAACTTCGCGATGTTGCCGGCCTCGAGCGTCAGCGGCTGGTATTTCGGGCATCCGCAGGCCCGTTACTTCTCGGTCGATCGCATCGACCGCGAGCAGGTGACCGACTACGCGGCCCGCAAGGGCGTGAGCGTGGCCGAAATCGAACGCTGGCTGGCGCCGAACTTGGGCTACGACCCGCGCGGATAGCAGATCGCCGGCGGCTCAGGGCTCGTTTTCCGTGGATGCCAGTCCGACTTCGGCGGCCGAGGGAAACGAGTCGTCGGCCGCCGCGGTTGCCACGTCCCTGTCGCTCTTGAAATTGGCCCATCCGTGCGCCACCGGGCCCACGCAGCCGGAAGCCGCGAGACATGCCATCATCGCCAGGATTGCCACTATGCCGCGAGCGAAACAGTGTGCCACTGGGGTCGGCGTCCTTGCCTTCGAGACTCGGCGGCATCCATGTGCGCCGTTTACTTCTACTTATGAGAACTTCCGACGAGGCTACTTTCCACGGATATGAGAGACGGCCCGCTCAGTTACGGATGAATCTGCTTGAGCGACATCCATTCCTTGATCGTCTTGGGCGGTGGCGGCGGCTCGGGATGAAACAGCGACTTGAAGAATCCCTGCTTCTCCTGCGGCGGCTTCTTGGCGATTTCGATATTGGTCGTGCCGCTCTTGCGAGTCGTGGTTTTGCTGGGTTTAAAGATACTCGTGGTATTGCTCACCAGCCGCTTCGTGCCGTCGGTCATTTTGGTGACGACCTGGGGTGTTTTGATCGACTTCGACGTGCTGGAGGCGTTGGTCGTCTTGGCCGGGGCCTTGGATTTATCCTTGCCGAAACTGAACCAACGGGCCATTGCGGACGAGTCGGCGGCGGCCGGAGCGGGCGCAAAGCTCATTGCGATCAAAAGTCGCCAGCGCTCCGATAAAGGATTTAACAAACATCGGAAGAACTCCTCGGAAGGGACACGCCGCCACGAGCCATTGGGCGGATTCGACAGGGGGCGCGGCGGAAGAATCTCACAATTGGCCCGATCTGTCCAGACGCGTTTTGGCCAAGGGGGTAACCAGCGAAGCCATGGACCGAGCACCGCCAGCAGCCGGGGCGCGAAAAAACGCCCAATACGACCGGAAAAACCGCTCTAACAGCCTGCGAAAGCGTCTGTCAGCGTGGGTGTTCCTTGCGGGAGGGCCGCAGTGGTCTTAGATTATTGATGCGATCGATGTGCTATCCGGCGCGCGCCTGCACCTGTCGCAAGTCGCTTTCGTGCCTTAACTTTCACCGTTCTGAACATGCTCCAGCAGACCATCGGCTTCATCGGGGCAGGGCAAATGGCCCGCGCCCTAGCCAGCGGCTTCGTCAAAGCCGGCCTGCTGGCGCCCGAACGAATCGTGGCGGCCGATCCGGTGCCGGAGGCGCTCGATGCCTGGCGGCAGTCCGTTCCGGGGTCGCGTATCGCGGATGACAACGCTAGCGTGGCCCAGCAGGCCGACATTCTGCTGTTGGCAACCAAGCCCCAGCAGATCGCCGCGGCCCTGGCGCCGGTAAAAAAAAGCAGTGGCGGCAAACTGGCGATTTCGATCGCGGCGGGGGTCAAACTGTCGACCCTGGCGGCCGCGCTGCCGGGGGCCCGGCTGGTGCGCGTGATGCCGAATACGCCTTGCCTGGTGGGGCAGAGCGCCAGCGGCTATTGCCTGGGACCGGGGGCCACGGCGGCCGATCGGCAACTCGTGGCCGAGCTGCTGGGCGCCGTGGGACTTGCTTTCGAAGTCGACGAAAAACTATTGGACGCGGTGACCGGCTTGTCGGGCTCGGGCCCGGCGTTTGTCTATGTGATCATCGAAGCGCTGAGCGACGGCGGAGTGCGGATGGGATTGCCGCGCGACGTGGCTACGGCGCTGGCCGCGCAAACGGTGCGCGGCGCGGCGCAAATGGTGTTGGAAACGGGCGAGCATCCGGCGACGCTCAAGGACCGCGTGGCGAGTCCTGGCGGCACGACGATCGCGGGTTTACAAGCCCTGGAATCTGGCGGGCTGCGTGGTACGCTGATGGCCGCGGTGGAAGCCGCGACTCGCAGATCGATCGAGCTGGGCCAGCTATAATGTCGGTGTCAGTGCGGGCACGGAAGCAAGGCTCGGATTATTGAGCCGCACGGCGAGAGTGTGGCGTTGACGGGGAAAAAACGAGATGTCCATTTTTTGCGTGGTTGACGACAAACACATACCCCTGTATCGCGTGATGTGGGTGGCCTCGACGCCGCATTTTTGCGGCGCCGACGACTGCGAACGCGAGGGGCAATACGAGGTTCGGCTCGAACAGGGCGAATCGGTCTGGGCAAAACAACAAGAACGCGACCAGATGCTCAAGGCACTGGAGACCTGGCAGGGCGGCCTGGGTCCGCCCGAGGAAGAATGGGAAAGCTAGGGTCGATTTATTACCTCGCCAGGCAGTCATGATGTCCACCTTTGAGCGCGATGAATTCAAATGGCGTGAGACGTATTTCGTGATGTTCGATTCCGCGAAACGGCCCACGCTGAAAACCGTGGAGCGCGTGTTGCGCGATCTCAGCGAGCGATTCGAACTGTCGAATGGCAGCGCCGACGAAGACGGCCGCTTCGAGTCGATCACGGTCATGTCGCCGGACGACTACGCGGCGCTCGATATCAGCTTTGAGTCGGGCGAGGAAGTGTTGGAACAAGGCGCGGTGCTGGAACAGGAGATGAAATCCTCGGCCACGGACGCGGAAGAACGGGCCCGCCTGGCCCGGCTTTCGAAGTGCGACGCGCGCTTCGACCTGCTGCACTTCGAGCAGGTGACCGACGACGAGCCGGAGGACGAGGCCGACGAAATGTTGGATCCCAGCGCGCTGTTGATCGTGTTGGACGCGCTGGTGGAACTGACCGGCGGCGTGGGCGTTGATCCGCAATCGGGCACGCTGCTATGATGAATTGCTTGCTCGAAAGCGATTCGATCTCCCCTCGGTCTATCTTGCCACGCTTCCATGATTGCCAAAGACATCAAGAACGGCGCCGTGCTCAACTACAACGGTGCGCCGTGCATTATCGAGTCGATCAACGTGCAAAGCCCTTCGGCACGCGGGGCGGCGACGATTTATAAATATCGAGCCCGCAACCTGGTCACCAAGGCCAAGGTCGACATCGTGCTCCGCGGCGGCGAATCGCTGGACGAGGCCAATTTCGAGCGGCGGCCGGTGAAGTTCATGTATGCCGACGCCTCGCACATGCACTTTCTCGATTCGGAAGACTACAACCAATACGCGCTGCCGGTCGATGAGCTGGCGTATGAGGCCAAGTTCATCACCGAGGCCCTGGAGGGCATCCAGGCCATGATCTACAACGACGAGTGCGTCGGCATTCAACTGCCCACGACCGTGCTTCTGACCGTTACGCAGTGCGATCCCGGCATCAAGGGCAACTCGGCGACAAGCCGCAACAAGCCCGCCACGCTCGAGACGGGTCTGGTCGTGCAAGTGCCCGAGTATCTGGCGCAGGGCGAAACGGTCAAGGTCGACACGCGCACCGGCGAATTCTTGTCGCGAGCTTAAGCGCCGCTGGCGCTGGCTAGCGCTTTCGCCGCCGGCGAAACACGACCAGCGACGCCAGGCCCATCGCGGCCAGAACGAAGCTGGATGGTTCGGGCACCGGTTCGGCGAAGTAGTAGCCGACGCCGTCTCCAAGGTTGTTCAGCGCCGGCAGCGTGGCGGTGACGATGATTTGCTTGGTTCCAAGAGGCAGGTTGTTAAGAAAAATGGCATCGGTGTGGATGCCGGAAGCGTTGAGGACGGCATTCGAGAACGTGATGTCGCCGGACGACGGGGTGAATAGCATCTTGTGGTAGCCGAGAACGCCGGCGGAGCCCGTGTTGTCGTCGTTGCCGTAGACGTTGAGCGTCGAGGGCGGGACGATCGCGTTGGACGCGTCCATCAATTGAACGTTGTAAACGGGCATACCGACTTCGATGGTCGTGTTCCAGATGCCAAACATCAAATCGGGCAGGTACCCGGTGTAGGTGGTCAGATCAAATGTGACGGTCGTCACATTGGGAATCGGCGCTGGAAAGCCCACGGGAGGATTGGGATCGCCATACATCGACTGTGCCAGGTGGCCATCCACGTTGCCGCTGGTGGGGAAGAGCGTGGCAAATTTGGACGGGATAACATAGGAATTGAGGTTGTCCTGAGCCCCCCAATTCCCCAGGGAATTCGGAGTCGTGGAGTTGTGATCCACCGTAATCGTGCCGTGCAGGCCGCTCGTGAACGTGCTGACCGCGATTCCATTGCCGGGAACATTGGTGCCGCTCACGGACATGAAGCTGTACGGCGTCGCCAGGGCCGTGCTCGTCCAACCGGCAAGGAGGACCGTCAGCGCCATCCAGCCGGGACGTTGGATCGGGGAGTGTTTCTTGGCGGTCGTAACGGCACGGCGGATCGTCGATGGATTCGTGACCATGAGCGCTTCTCCAATTAGTAAGGGAAACAGACTGAAGCCCACTTCGACGCTTCGAAAGCGCCAATCCGTGTCCCCGCTCCTGCCAGGCTAGGCCAGTTCAGCGCGACAGATGCCGTGCCTCGGCGAAAAGATCGCGTGCCGTAGCCCCACGTCGTCAGGTGGCCGGGACCAAAAAAAGGCGCTGCAACTCCCGCCCGCGGTGGAGGGAGTTGCATCGCCCTTTAGGTGGCGTCGCGGTCACGCTCATTTGGCACAAGCGTTCCCCCGGAAAAGGGGTAAAGGAAATCGGACCGCTGGCATTTATAGACGAGAGCCGGTTGAGTTCCAAGTAAAAAACCTGGGATTATAAAAGACTTCGTAGATTCGTGTCACTTCAGGGAGCACGAGGATGTTCAAAGAAACGCACCCGATTTTGGGCACGCGCGATTTGGAGCAGGCGCTCGATTTCTATATCGAGCGGCTGGGGTTCACGCTGGCATTTCGCGATCCGTCCGGTCCGGATAACTACGCCGGGGTGCGGCGAGATGGCGTTGAACTCCACTTCCAGTGGCAGGATGAAAGCGAAATGGCCCCCACTCGGCTTCGCTTCCTGGTCGAGGATCCCGACTCGTTGTTTGCCGAGTACCAGGAGAAACAAGCTTGTGGCGAGCGGGCGCGTTTGGCCGACACGCCCTGGGGGACGCGCGAATCCGCGCTCTACGACCTCGATCGAAACTGCGCTGACCTTCTATCGAGATTTGTAAGCATCGAACCGAGCCGACCGAAGACATGTGCCGGCGACTCCCGCCATAGCGAGGCCCCGCCTTGCGATCGGGCAGTGGCCCGAAACGCCGCCACGCACTGGCCCAGCTTGATTCAAGAGAATTGCGGTGGAAAGCGATTTTTGCTTGAAGCCGAACAGCGTCAGGCTCATAATGGCCGAGCTGCAAGCCCCCCTACTTCTACTAGGCCCCCCCAGGAGCCGCCCTGGAAATGGACCGGATCATGTCGCGAGGCCGACGGCAAGATTCTCATTCTTTTCGCGTCCCAAAAAGCGGCCGAGCCGGCCCGTCCGGGTTGGGCTGCTTTCGCCAGTTGAGTATCGAGTCGCTCGAATCGCGACGCCTGTTGAGTGTCAACGGGGGAACGCAGCGATTGTTCGCGGTGCCCCAGGATAACAGCGCGGACCTGGTCGAGCTCGACCCAAATTCGGGAGTCGAAATCCACCGCTATGCCGCTCCCGTCACCCCGACGCATGGCCCCGACGGGCTGGCCTTTGACGGCACGAATCTCTACTTCCTCGCGAACCAGACCCTGTGGAAACTAAATCCCGACACGGGCGCGGTGATCGATTCGCATGCGATCACCGGAGGCTCGGGCTCCTACGATGGCTTAGGCGCCGTGGGCGGGAAGCTCTACATCTCGGATTACTCCAGAAGCGACATCCTGGTCTACAACCCCGCCACCAACCTGGTGACCGGCACTCTCGATATCAATGGCCTGAATCCGGGGGTCAGCATTATCGGCGGCGTCTCTGGAATCACGGGGCCTAACGCACTGATTGCCTCGACCGCCAGCTCGATGGTCGTCGAGATTGACCCGGCTACGGGCCTGGTCACGCATTCGTTCTTCGCGCCGAACAGCGGCATTTATGGCGTATCGGTCGTCAACGGTCAGATCTATTTGGGACGCAATGCAGGGTTGACGATCGACGTGGTTGACCGCAGCGGCGTTTTTGTGCGCTCAATTGCAACGCAGTACGGCGTTTCGGCGCTGGGCGGCGACGATGGCGGCGGAAGCGCTTTGTCCGGCGAAATCCACGGCGCGAAGTGGAACGATTTGAATGCCAACGGAGTTTGGGACCAAGGCGAGCCAGGGCTGCCAGGCTGGATCATCTACCTGGACGCGAACAACAACGGCATTTTGGATGGCGAGCTGGCGACCACCACCGATGCAAATGGCAATTACTCGTTCAGCGGGTTGCCGGCAGGCACATACACGGTGGCCGAGTTCATGCAGCCAGGATGGGTCCAGACCTATCCGGGCACGGGCCCCCAAATGGTCGCGATTGCCAACGGCGGTTTCGAAACCGGCAACATGACGGGTTGGACAGTCGAGCTCTCCGGAAGCGCGTCATTCGTCATCAACAATGGAGCGTTCGATCCGCCCGGTCCGGACGGACCGTTGGCGCCGTATGCCGGCGCGTATAGCGCGCTTTTCCAGCAGTCCGGCCCGGGGACATCCGCGATCTATCAGGACATTTACATCCCCACAGGAAATTACCCCACGCTCCACTGGCGCGACCAGATTCACAACCACGCGACCACGTTTCAGGATCCCAACCAGGAATACCGCGTCGAAATCAGAAATCTGAGCAATCAAACTCTCGCGACGGTTTTTTCCACAAACCCGGGCGATCCGCTGGCGACCGATTGGACGGACCGCAGTGTCGATCTGTCGGCTTATGCGGGCCAGACGATTCGCATCGCCTTCGTCGTGGAGAGTGATATCAATTATTTCAACGTCCAAATCGACGACGTGCGCGTGGGAGCGTCCAACGGCGCATACGTCGTAACGCTTTCCAATGGCCAGGGAGCCACCGGCCTGAACTTTGGAAACGTCGTCGCGGCGCCCCCCATGGTCGGGATCAGTCCGGAGACGGTCGTGCATGGCGAGGGGGATGGCGGCCTAACGCCCTACGTGTTCACCGTCGCGCTCTCAGGCCCCAGCGTCGCCACGGTGAGCGTGGCGTATGCGACGGCCGACGGAACGGCCACTGCGGGCAGCGACTATCAACCGACTGGCGGAATCCTCACGTTCTTTCCGGGCCAGACCACGCGGCAAATCACGGTCCTGGTCAATGGCGATACGACATTCGAGGAGGATGAATACTTTACCGTGACGCTTTCGAACCCGGTAAACGCCACGCTCGGCGTTGCGGGGGCGACCGGTTTGATTTTCAACGACGATCAGCCGCAATTGGTCAGCGTCAATCCCACGTTCCCCACGCAGATCGAGGGGAATGTCGGAGTCACGCCGTACGAGTTTACCGTCTCGCTGTCCGCTCCGGTCGATCAGTCCGTGACGGTGGAATACTCCAGCGTAAACGGTTCGGCTACCGCGGGCAGCGACTACCAGGCGGCCACCGGAACTCTCACCTTTGCGCCGGGCGAGACCACGCGGCAGGTCACGGTCTGGATTTATGGCGACACGACTTTCGAAATGGACGAGACATTCGCGGTCGTGCTCGACCATCCGACGAATGCCGTGCTGGGATTGTCCCAGGCCATCGCCGCGATCATTAACGATGACGCGCCGCCGTCGACGGTCGTCGGACGCTACCTGTTCTACAACCAGTCTGGAACGTCGACGCGCTATGATCACAACGATGCGGCGATCAACTCGTTCGACGATGCGGCCATCGCCACCGACAAGACGGCCTACTTGTGGGAGGATGCCGGCGCGGCCACGTTTGCCAACGTCTCCAGCTACACCAAGGGCATCAACGGAGTCATGGTCGACATTTCGGGCTCACACCCGAACATCTCGGCCGACGATTTTATCTTCCGAGTGGGGAACAACAACTCGCCCGGTCTGTGGGGCACGGCGAATGCTCCGGCCAGCGTCTCGGTGCGAGCCGGAGCGGGCGTCGGCGGTTCGGACCGAGTCGAGATCATCTGGAACAACGGGGCGGCTCCGATCCGGCAATGGCTGGAAGTAATCGTGCTGGCCAATGCCGATACAGGCCTGCAACAGAAGGCCGGCTATCCGGCAGGTCAAGGCGATGCTTTCTTCTTCGGCAGCGCCGTCGGCGACAGCGGCTCGGGCGACACGGTCACATTTGCCTTGGTGAATGTCATCGACGAAAGCGGCGCGCGGCTTAACCCGGCGTTAGCGGCAGCGAACATCCCCGTCACCAACATCTACGACTTCGATCGCAGTGCCCTGGTAAACGTGATTGATCAGAGCGTGGCCCGGCTCAATGCCACGAATCCGGTCACGGCACTCAAGTATTTAAACCTGACCTCGGCGCCGGCGGCCCCGGAACTCGACGCCGCCGAAAGCGATGTTCCGACGGGCGATGCGGGCGTGGTATCGGCGTTGGCCGCCGGGGCAACGACGAGCGACGTCCCGAGCGTACTGCAGAAGATTTCGAGCCGGATCGATGGCACGGAGCTGCGTTCGGCCGCAACAGCCCAATCGTTCGAGTATGGGCACGACCAGAACCGACCGCGATTCCACGCAGCGCTCGGGAAGCTCGATGCCGCGGCGCACAGCCTGGCCCTGGACGACGAGTTGCTCGATTCGCTGCTGGTGGCGCTGGGGCTGGAGTGAGCCGGCGGAGTTCGCGCTGGCTGCGGCAAACCTTACTTCTTGCTCTTCTTGCCGGTTGCCTTCTTCTTGGCCGACGGCTTGACGGCGGTCTTCTTGGCCGCCGCCTTCTTGGCGGGCGCCGACTTGGCCGAGGACTTCTGGGCCGCGGGCGCTGCCGAACTCTTGCTCTTGCCCTTTTTGAATGCCGACTCCCAACCGTCCGAATACTTCTTAGTTGCGCCGACACGAACAATAGTCACGGTAGTTTCCCCTCAAGTTTTTCCTGGTTATGCGCCGCGTGCGACCTCCGTGGCCGACACCGCCGGTGCAACTGCCTTAGATATAGAAGCAAAAGCGCCGCGCGGTCAATAGCCGCGGGCGGCCTGTGTTATTAGAACAGCGGCTTGTGGCCCAGCTTGCGGCGAATGATGGCCCATTGCCCGGCATGCATCACCCAGTGCGTCCCCTGCATGGCAAACACGTCGCCCACGCGCTTCCACATTTTGTCGAGCGGCGGAGGCACTGCCTTGTCGAGATCCTCGTCGCTCATCTTGGCCAGCGCGGCCAGCGTGCCGGCCCGTTGCTCCTTGAACAGCGCCAAGTATTGGTCCTTGGTCAAAAAGGCCTTGGGATCGTCGCTGCCGGCCGTTTCCTTCGCGTGCTGCTCCCTGAAACCCTCGGGCAGCTTGGGCATCGAGCCGGGACAGATCTTTTCGAGCATGTAGTTCTCGGCCTGGATCAGATGGCCCAACTGCCACGCGATGTGATTCGTGCCCGGGACAGCGCGAACCAAAAGATCGGCGTCGCTCAGATCGCCCAGATAGCTATCGATCAGATGGTTGGCGCCATTGATGCCCGACTTGAGTGCTTGACGGCTGTCCATGGAGTGGCTCCTTGCGGTTCTTATTTGGCAGTTCCCGCTCGATAGTGCGGCCCTTGCCTCGGGTGATGTTAAGGCATCCGGCCTAGTGCTGCAATTTCTTGTAGCGGATGCGGTGCGGCTGATCGGCTTCCATGCCCAGGCGTTCCTTGCGCTGGGTTTCGTAGGTGTCGAAGTTGCCCTCGCACCAGTGGACGTAGCTGTCTCCCTCGAAGGCCAGGATGTGCGTGGCCACGCGATCCAAGAACCAGCGATCGTGGCTGATCACCACCACGCAACCGGCGAAGTTGAGGATTGCCTCTTCCAGGGCCCGTAGCGTGTCGATGTCCAAGTCGTTGGTCGGCTCGTCGAGCAGCAGCACGTTGCAGCCGCAGCGCAACAGCTTGGCCAGGTGCACGCGGTTTCGCTCTCCGCCCGAGAGGTCGCCGACCTTCTTCTGCTGATCCTGACCCTGGAAGTTGAAGCGAGCCACGTACGAACGGGCGTTCATTTTGCGATTGCCCATCTCGATCGTGTCGTGACCGCCCGAGATTTCCTCGTAGACGGTGCTGCCCGGCTTGAGGGCGTCACGGTTCTGGTCGACGTAGCCCAGCTCGACGGTGTCGCCGATGCGGATTTCGCCGCTGTCGGGCTTTTCGGCGCCCATGAACATGCGGAATAGCGTGGTCTTGCCGACGCCGTTGGCGCCGATCACGCCGACGATACCGCCCGGCGGCAGGCGGAAGCTGAGGTTCTCAATCAGGATGTTGTCGCCGTAGCTCTTGGAAATGTTCTTGGCCTCGATGACCAGGTCGCCCAAGTGCTTGCCGGGCGGAATCTGGATTTCCAACTCGGCTTCGCGATCTTGCTGCTGCTCGCGCGACATTTCCTCGTAGGCCTTGATGCGGGCCTTGCTCTTGGCCTGCCGGGCCCGCGGCGCCATGCGGATCCATTCCAGCTCTTTGTCGAGGGTCTTCTGCCGGGCCGAGGCGGCCTTCTCTTCCAAGGCCAGGCGGTTCTTCTTTTGTTCGAGCCACGAGGAGTAGTTGCCCTCCCAGGGAATGCCCCGGCCACGGTCGAGTTCCAGGATCCAACCGGCCACGTTGTCGAGAAAGTAGCGGTCGTGGGTTACGGCGACGACGGTGCCGGGATACTCGGCCAGGTGGCGCTCCAGCCAGGCCACGCTTTCGGCATCCAGGTGGTTCGTCGGCTCGTCGAGCAAAAGCAGGTCGGGCTTCTCGAGCAAGATTTTGCACAGCGCCACGCGGCGTCGCTCTCCGCCCGAGAGGGTCGTCACGTCGGCATCGCCGGGCGGCAGGTTCATGACGTCCATCGCGACTTCCACTTGCCGATCCAGGTCCCAGGCGTTGTGAGCCTCGATCAGGTCCTGCACCTTGGCCTGCTCGGCGAGCAGTTTTTCCATTTCCTCGGGGCTCATGTCCTCGCCCAGCCGAGCGTTGATCTCGTCGAAGCGGGTGAGCAGTTTGCGAGTTGGTTCGACGGCTTCCTCGACATTGCCCCAGACGTTCTTGTCGGGATTGAGCAGGGGTTCCTGCGGCAAGTAGCCGGCGGTGAAGCCCGTGGTGATCGCGGCCTCGCCCTCGAACTCGCGGTCGGTGCCGGCCATGATCCGCAGCAGCGTGCTCTTGCCCGAGCCGTTGCGCCCCAACACGCCGATCTTGGCGCCCGGATAGAACGAGAGCCAGATGTTCTTGAGCACTTCGCGCTGGCCGTGTTTCTTGGTCAGCTCGGAAATTTGATAGATGTATTGCTTGCCCATGTGCGTGTAGTGATCAGGGGTTAGTGGTCAGTGCTCAGAATTGAAAATGCCGGGCCGACTTTGGATCCGAATGCCTTAACGGCCCCTAACCTCCCCCCCAGCCGCCACTCGATCACTCCCACTCGATCGTGGCGGGGGGCTTCGAGCTGATGTCGTACACAACCCGATTGACGCCGGGGACTTCGTTGATGATTCGTGTCGACATGCGGGCCAACAGGTCGTGCGGCAAATGGCTCCAGTCGGCGGTCATGAAATCTTCGGTCGTGACGGCCCGCACGGCGACCGTGTCTTGATAGGTGCGGGCGTCGCCCATGACGCCCACGCTTTGCACCGGCAGCAGCACGGCGAAGACCTGCGACGTGGCGCGATACAAACCGGCGGCCTTGATCTCCTCGATCACGATCGCGTCGGCCTCGCGCAAGGTTTCCAGCCGCACTTTGGTCACCTCGCCCAGACAGCGGACGGCCAGTCCGGGGCCGGGGAAGGGGTGCCGCCAGACGATTTCCTCGGGCAGTCCCAATTGCAGCCCCAGGCGGCGAACTTCGTCCTTGAACAAATCGCGCAAAGGCTCGATCAGCTCGAAGCTCATGTCGGCCGGCAGTCCACCGACGTTGTGGTGCAGCTTGATCGTGGCCGCCGGACCGTCGACGGCGGCGCCGCTTTCGATCACGTCGGGATACAGCGTGCCTTGGGCCAGGAAGCGGGCCGCTTGGATCTTGGCGGCTTCCTCGCTGAAGCAATCGATAAAGGCGTGTCCGATGCGGCGGCGTTTTTCTTGCGGATCGGTGACTCCGGCCAAGGCCTTGAGAAACCGGTCCTCGGCCTTGACTACATGCAAGTCGGTGTTGAAGTGCTTGGAGAATTCCTCGATGACCGAGGCCTCCTCGCTTTTTCTCAGCAGGCCGTTGTCGATCAGGATGCAAGACAACTGCGACCCGATGGCCCGATAGATGAGCGCTGCCACGACCGAGGAATCGACGCCGCCCGAGAGCCCGCAGATCACGCGGTCGGCGCCGACTCGTTGGCGGATCTGGGCGACGGTCTGTTCGGCGAAATCCCCGAGTCGCCAGGCTCCGGTGCAGCCGCAGATTTTGGTGAGGAAGTTGGCCAGGACCTTCGAGCCCAGCGGGGTGTGCGTCACCTCGGGATGAAACTGCAAGCCATAAACCGGCAACGTCGCGTGCTTCACCGCGGCGATCGGACAGGTGCTGGTTTCGGCGAGCGACAAAAAGCCGGCGGAGACGGCCGACACCTGATCGCCGTGGCTCATCCAGACTTCGATATCGTCGGGCACGCCGTCGAACAGGTCGGCGTGCGACGTGATGTGTACGCTGGCGCGACCGAACTCGCGCTTCGGCGCGCCGTCGACCTTGCCCCCCAGAGCCTCGCACGCCAGTTGCAGACCGTAGCAGATTCCCAACACGGGAATGCCGAGCCGCAAGATTTCGGGATCGCACTTGGCGCATCCGGCCTCGTAGACGCTGGCCGGGCCGCCGGAGAGGATAATGCCGCGGGGCGCCAATTCGCGAATCCGCTCGGCCGAGACGTCGTGCCGCAGGATTTCGCAATACACGTGATTTTCGCGCACGCGGCGGGCGATCAGTTGGGCGTACTGTGCGCCGAAATCAAGGATCAGCACTTTCTCGTCGGCGACCAGGGCGTCTCGCGAATCCGCCGCCGAAGGGGTTGAAAGTTTCACGCGCTTTTGAAGCCTGTGTTGTCGGACAGCGCGCCACGGTTGGCGTAAACGAAAAGACCCGCCAACAAGACGGGTATCAAACGGCTGATTATAGCGCGTTTGGGCACAGTCGGCTAGGGCCGCGCCAATTGCCGGCGGCCGGGCGGCCCATTATAGTGTGAGCTTGCGACCACCCCGGGCAGTCGCCGCCGCGCCGAGACCTACCCTCCGTGTTGATCCTGCTGACAAATGACGATGGCATCTACGCGCCAGGCCTGGCGGCCATGGAGCGGGAGCTCGAGGCCCTGGGCGACGTGTACGTCGTTTCGCCAGCCACCGAACAGAGCGGCGTCGGCCACTCGATCACGTACTTGAGCCCGCTGGTCGTCAAGGAATTGTTCGAAGGCCGTCAGCGCCGCGGCTGGGCCGTCGAGGGAAGCCCGGCCGACTGCGTAAAAATCGGCATTTTCGAGTTTTGCCCCCGCCTGCCGGACCTGGTCGTCAGCGGCATCAACGGCGGGCTGAACGCCGGCATCAACGTGCTGTACTCGGGCACGGTGGCCGCGGCCATTGAAGGCGCGTTCTTCGGTATCACGAGCGTCGCCGTTTCATTAGAATTTGATGAGCATGCCCGATTCGACAAGGCTGCCGTCTTGGCCCGCCGCGTCATCGAACAGATTTTGGAAAAAAAATCGTCCGCGCCGCAGCTTTACAATTTGAACATCCCCACCGCCGCGCTCGACTCGCCCGAGAGCCAGTTGCGCGTCGTGCCGATGGGTTTGCAGCGCAGCGGCGAACAGTATGAAAAACGCGTGGACCCGCGCGGCCGGAGTTACTTTTGGGCGCTGTCGGATCCGGTGGTCCATGCCTGCGAGCACGAGACTGATATTTCCGCGCTTCGCCAGGGCATGGTAACGCTGACGCCGCTGGACTTTGACTTGACCAAGCGGTCGGCGCTCGCGGAGATGGAACAGTGGAATTTCGAGCTAGCGAATCGGAGTTGATGGCGATTAATTTGTCGAGAGGAGAGGAACGGAGAGATTCATGAGATACTCGCTATTGTTTTGTTCGATTCTGGGAATGATGTTTTGCCTGGGCTGCGAATCGAGCGTTGTGCCCGAAGGGGGCACGTCGGGAACCGAAATCGCCGCGCCGCCGCCGCCGCAACCGGCCACGGCAACCGAAGGCGAGGCCGCCGAGGGCGCGACTGACAATGCCGCCCCGGCCGCTGAGGGCACACCGCCGGCCGGTGGAGCAGCGCCGGCCGAAACCCCTGCCGCAGAACCACCAGCCGCGGCGCCGGGCGATTCGGAGCGCGCCGCGGTGGGGGCCGGAGCCAAGGGGCGAGACTACGGCGATGGCTTCGTCACCACGCCCGTGGCGACCATCTTTCGAGCCGACGAGCTGATCGTCTTCGAATCGCACATTCCCAAGAATCTGAGCCTGTACAAGGCCGAGCACGACAACAAGGGTCCCAAGACGCACGAAGAATTCATGCAAGCGATCATCAAGGACGGAGGCGTGCGTTTGCCCGAGCTGCCGGAGGGGGACGAATACTGGTACGACCCCAAGACCGAACAGCTCATGGTTCGGCACCCGAAACCGGCTGAGTAGCGACGGGCGAGCTTCCGCCATTTCAGCCGGCAATCGGTCGAACCGCGGAGTCAGCGAGCGCGGGAATCGGCGTCGCTGTAGTCGGCGATCAGCCATTTTCCGCCGCGCTTGTGCAGCGTGACCTTGAACTTGCGAATCATGTGCTCGTAGGGAAACTCGCCGCGCGCATCCTTGCCGTCGATCCGGCCGGTGAAATACGTGGCGGCCGATGGCGGGCTGGTCAGACGATTGATCCGCACCTCCAAGTCGCCGCCGACGCGCGCCTCGCGGACCGTGAAACGCGACAACGCCGACTTCACTTCGCCCAAACGAGGGCAATCTGGCGAGAACGCTGCTAATACGGCGGGCACGTCGTTCGATTCCAGCGCGTCGGCAACCGCCGCAAGCGCGTCCTCGACTTCCTCGCGCTCGGTAACCACGTATCGCTCGACCGCCAGCAGCGCCGCCGTCGCGGCCAGCGCGACCACCATCGCCGCGACGATCCACGAGCGGCCCGTTCGCACCAGCACGATTGCCAGGATGATCTCGAGCGAGATGCCAAGCGCCAGCGACGGCCAGGGGCTTTCGATAAACCAGGTCATGGTCCGCTCGCTTGGTGCGATGCCGGCGGCTGGTGGCCGTGCGATTGCCGATCTCGGCGGAACATCACGGCGGCAAGAATAAACGCAATCGCCAGCAGCGACCACAGGGGCCAGAGTGGAATCAGAAGCGTGTCGCCTGTCGGCGGCGGCGCCTCGCCTTCCTCGCCGGGCGGGCTGGCGAAATCATCTCCCTCGACCTGCCGCCGGGCGATTTCCTGCCGGGCGTAATACTGCATTTCCAGCCGCGTCTGCCGTTTCGAATAGCGGGGCGTGATCAACAGCAAGGCGACGGCGCCGGCGGCACAAAACAACATTACCCAAAACCAGGGCGAATCGGTGAGGGGAGGCCGCGCCGGTCCGCGATCGGAAGCGCCTGTTGGTTGCTCGTGGTCCGCGGATGGCCGGTTCGACATGAGACGAGACGATTCGGGGGGCGCACGACAAAGCGAAATGACACCTGCTGTGCGCATTCTATCACGACAGGGCAGGGGAGTGTCATCGCGGCGGGGCGAGAGTCGGGGCGGGATTACTTCAGAAGCCGCTATTTCAGCCGGGCCTTGAAGATCGGGCCGCCGTATTGGGCCGTGTCGCCCAGTTGCTCTTCGATCCGCAGCAACTCGTTGTACTTGGCGATCCGGTCGGTGCGCGAAGCCGAGCCGGTCTTGATCTGTCCGGTCGATAGGCCAACGGCCAGATCGGCAATGGTCGCGTCCTCGGTTTCGCCGCTGCGGTGGCTGGAAATGGTCGTGTAGCCATTGCGCTGGGCCAATTGAATGGCCTCGATCGTTTCGGTCAACGTGCCGATCTGGTTGACCTTGATCAGGATGCTGTTGGCGATGTGCTCGTCGATGCCGCGTTGCAGCCGCCGGGTATTGGTGACGAACAAGTCGTCGCCGACTAGCTGCACCTTGTCGCCCAAACGTTTCGTCAACTGGCCCCAGCCTTCCCAATCGTCTTCGCTACAGCCGTCCTCGATCGAACAAATCGGATACTTCTCGACCCAGGAGGCGAGAAACTCGACCATCTCGGCGGACGACAGTTTCTTGCCGTCGATGGCATACGTCTTCGATTTCGAGTCATAGAACTCGGTGGCGGCGGCGTCCAGCGCGATCCAAACCTGCTCGCCGGCCCGATAACCGGCCTTGGAGATCGCCTCCAAAATCAGGTCGAGCGCCGCGGCGTTGTTCGGCAGGTCGGGCGCGAATCCGCCTTCGTCCCCCACGGCCGTGTTGAGCTTCTTGGATTTGAGCACGCTTTTGAGGCTGTGAAAAATCTCGACGCCCGAGCGGAGGGCTTCGGAAAACGTGTCGAAGCCCAGGGGCATGACCATGAACTCCTGCACGTCGACCGAGTTGTCGGCATGCTGGCCGCCGTTGATGATGTTCATCATCGGAGCGGGCAACATTCGCGCGCCGGGTCCGCCCAGGTAGCGATACAGCGGCAGGCCGCAGTGATCGGCCGCCGCATGGGCCACGGCCAGCGACACGCCCAGAATCGCGTTGGCGCCGAGGTTCTTCTTATTCTCGGAACCGTCCAGCTCGATCATTCGCAGATCGATCTCGGCTTGTTCGAGCGCGTCCATGCCGTGCAGGGCGTCGGCCAGCCGCTCGTTGACGTTATCGACGGCCTGCATGACGCCCTTGCCCAGATAGACTTTGGTCTGATCCGTGTCACGCAGTTCCCAGGCCTCGTGAACGCCGGTGCTGGCGCCGCTGGGGACGCTGGCGCGTCCGAAGGAACCGTCCACCAGGGTGACGTCCACTTCGACGGTCGGGTTGCCGCGGCTGTCCAGAATTTGCCGGCCTTGGATATCGATGATCGAGCTCATGTTCGTTCTCGCTGAAAGAAAAGTATGAAAAGCGGTCTGGTGAACCGCGTGGCTGAATAACGGGTGTCCTTAAACGGTTTCAAACGCCTCGACCTTGGTGCTGACGACCATATGTTTGGTCTTCGTGCGAAAGTCGTTCATGTGCGGCGCCACGGCATGGGCCATCAGGTTGGGGAGCGTCTCCCACTTTTCGTGCATGATGACGGCGTTGGCCCTGGGCGGGGTCTTCGGGGGATTGGAGAGCGGCACGTCGACCGTGGGCACGTACTCGACGCAACCGACTTCCGCTCGCACCAGCGGCAATAGATTTCGCTGTTCGGCCAGGAATTCGTCGCGCATGCCGTCCTTGACTTCGATCACCGCCACGACGTGAATCATGATGCCCTCTCGTCCAATATTTTTGCTTGACATTACCGCCGCTCAGGGTGCAGCACGCACAAGGAACGCCCCGCGAAGTCAAGCATTGTGAAATACGCGCCCGCGAAACGCAATGGGCCGCTACGCGGCATCACATAAATGCCCAAGTAGCTCCGACAGCTAGGGCGTGCCCAGTTCTTTCTGAGTTAATTGGCGTCTCGAACCGCGACGGATACGAACGATTCGTACGACATTGCCGTCAATCAGAAAGACGGCGCGAAAGACGTTCGGCTTTCGGCCAAATAAGAGCTGGCGGAGTTCCCGTTTGAGTTTTTTATGCTCGGGAGCGAAACCGCAGCGTTCGGGCTGCTCGGCGAGGGTTAACAGTGCTGCTTGAAAGCGAGCGAGCCAAAGCCCGGCTGTTTCTGGAGCGCTCTTCGCTGCCCACAGATATGCTTCGTCAAGGTCGTTCTCCGCCAGAAGCTGGAGACGCACCTCAAAGGCCATGGCTAACCCTGAATCTTGTGCTTTTGACGAAGCCGATCGAAGGCCTCGTCGAGCAGGACGCCCTTTTCTCCACGATCAATCGAGGATAGCCCGTCTTCGACTGCCGTTAGATCCTCGTCGCCTTCGTCTAGCGATTGGAGGGCTTCGACCAAGAGCTCTTCTTCCGAGCGATAGCGGCCAGACGCCATCTTGTCTCGAATGAGCTGTTCAACGGTCGGCGAGAATTGCTGAGTCATAGTCGGATCCTCCCCTGGAACGCTGACTCCTTGATTGTACCCCGTGAAAGGGTTGCGAGTCGAGATAATCGTTGCCGCAAAATGACTGGCTTTCGGAGGCAATGAGATGAGTTTCAGCTCGTCTCGGCCCCGCGAAGGCAAGCATTGTGAAATCCTCGCTCGCGAAACGCAATGGGCGGTGCGCGGGTCGAGGGGAGCCCGGCCCACTAACAGATCGTAGCCTGGTCGACGGCGACCTCTTCCAATTGGTTGAGATCGATCGCCACGCCGGTGCCAGGCACGTCGGGCAGCGAGAGCGTAAGCTTCCCGCCCTTGATCGATTCCAGCGGTCCCGCGTCTTCCCAGGACAGCCAGCTTTCGCGTTTGCGCAAAAGCCATGGCGGCCGCATGATTCGGAAGCGTCGCCAGCGCCGTCGCCGACAGCGAGGCCAGCGCCCCTGAGGCTCACCCCCCAGAGCCCAGGCCAGCCGCGCGTCTTCACAGGCCTGCCGAATGGCCAGTGCCGGCGTCAGTCCGCCGACGCGAGCGACATCGATGCGCACGCGGCGGCAACTTCCCAAGTCGATGGCTTGCTCGGCCCGCTCCAGCGAGTTAATGCTCTGGTCGAGGCAGATCGGCGTGCGGATGGCTTGTTGCAGCATGGCGTGTCCGACCATGTCGTCGGCGGCGAAGGGCTGTTCAATGTATTTAAGAAAAAAATCCTCCAGGCGATAAAACATCTCCTGCTGTCCGAGCGTGCACAAGCCGCCGCAATCGATGGCAATCGGCTCGGCGGGAAACGATTCGCGGACGGCCTTGACCATCGGCACATCCCAACCCGGTCGGAATTCGAGCGAGACGGTGCCGTAACCGGCTTCAAGCGCGGCGCCGACCCGCGCCAGCAGTTCTTCGGTCGTTTCCGTCCTGCCGACGGTCGTTTCCAGGGGGACGGCGACCGCCGCGCCCCCGAGGATCTCGTAGAGCGGTTTTTGTTGTTCCCGCGCCGCCAGGTTCCACCAGGCGATGTCGAGCGCCGATTTGGCGCGGCCGTTTCCTTGAAACGGCCGCAGGGCTTCTTGGAGTTCCTTTCCCGAATTGATCGCGCGTCCGACGATTGCCGGCGCCAGCCAGTCGCGCAGGCAGGTGAATGCGCCGGCAGCCCATTCGGGATTGTTCAGAGGACCGACCCCCAGCGTGGCCTCGCCCCAGCCCAACTGATCGCCGCTGGCCAGCGCCACCACGACCGATTCGAGCGGAGCGCCGGACCGGGAGGTCAGGCCGCTTAATCGGACGCGTGAGATTTGGACGGACTCGATATGCATGCGGTGTTAACAAACAAATCTGACTAGAGGCGAGTTTCCTTCCGACGATTCTCCGTAATCTCTATCGCCTTTAGCAAGCCGCGTGCCTTGTTGAGCGTTTCTTGATATTCCTCGGCCGGCCGGCTGTCGGCGACGATGCCGGCGCCCGCCTGGACATAGGCCTGGGAGCCTTGCACGACCAGGGTCCGCAGGGCGATGCAGGTGTCCATGTTGCCGTTGAAATCCACGTAGCCGACTGCGCCGGCGTAGGGACCGCGCCGATGCGGCTCCAGCTCATCGATGATTTCCATGGCCCGGACCTTGGCGCGCCCGAAACGGTGCCGGCCGGCACGCAAGCCCGCAGCGCGTCGAACGCGTCGCAGCCGTCGGCCAGTTGGCCGCTGACGTTCGAGGTGATGTGCATGACGTGGCTGTAGCGTTCGATCGTCATCACGTCGGTCAATTCCACGGACCGATAGCGGGCGACGCGGCCGACGTCGTTGCGTCCCAGGTCGACCAGCATCACGTGCTCGGCCCGTTCCTTGGGATCGGCCAAAAGTTCCTCTGCCAGCCGGCGGTCTTCCTCATCGGTGGCGCCGCGGGCGCGTGCCGGCCAGGGGCCGCACGGTAACGCGACCGTCGACCACGCGCACCATAATCTCGGGCGAACTGCCCACCAGGGTCACGCTGGGGGTCCGCAAATAAAACATGAATGGGCTGGGATTGACCACGCGCAGCGTGCGGTAAATCTCGAACGGCTCGCAGTGTATCTCGAGTTGCAATCGTTGGCTGATGACGACCTGAAAGACGTCGCCGGCCACGATGTACTCGACGCACCGCTCGACGGCCCGCTCGAACTCGGCCTGCGCGAAGTTCGACGTATAAGCGATCGTTGGCTGCCCGGTCGTGCGGATATCGGCGGGCGGCAGGGTGTGGTCGGGGCTTTCGAGCTGTTCGACCAGTTCGTCGATCCGTCGCTGGGCATCGGCATACGCCGCTTTCAGGTCCGAGCCGAACTTGTCGAGCCGGGCCATGGCGACGACCACGTTGGTTTTGTTCACGTGGTCGAAGACCACCATGTGGTCGTAAAAAGCGAATGTCAAATCGGGCAGATCCCGATCGTTCAGCGGAGCATTGGGAAGGTGCTCCGAGTAGCGAATGACATCGTAGCCGGCATAGCCGACGGCGCCGCTGGTGAACGGCGGCAACTCGGGCAGGGTGGCCGAGCGGATCGCTTCGACGCGCGAGCGCAACTCGTCGAGTGGATCGGCCGAGTTGAATTCCTCCTTGCCAGCAGCGGAGACGACCGTGACCTGATTGCCGCGCGCCTCGATTTGCAGAAAGGGGTGGGCGGCCAGAAAACTATAGCGGCCGACTTTCTCGCCGCCGATCACGCTTTCGAACAAGCAGGCCGTGGGCCCCGAATCGATCTTGTGAAAAGCCGAGACGGGGGTCAGCGTATCGCCCAGCAAGCGCCGGTAGACAGGCACTAGCTGGACGCCCTGGGCCAGACGCGAGAACGTGGCGAAATCCGGGGAATACTTCATCCTGGCGGCGGCGAATGAGAGAGGGAGCTGCTGAAACGCATGGAACTCGTGCGGTATGGGACACATCCAAGGGGGTCGCAGGTTCGCAACGCTCAGCTTAGCAGGCGCGCCCACGCGCGACAACGCGGCCCGCGCGAGCGACGCGCGCACTCAGTTTTCGGGCGAAATAACGGGAAGAAACGCGCGGCAATCGATCTGCCTTGACACCCCAGGCGCTATTGTTAGAATCCCACTGGCCGTCCTTCCCCACGATATAATTGATCTGATTGGCCAAGCTTCGCGAAGTTATCGTGCACATGCGCGGACGGCGGCTACAGACAGTTCTTGGGGACTTCCATGAAGTGTCAACAGTGTAACAAGACGGCGACCTTTCATATCACCGAGCTGACCAAGGGCAAGCCGCAAGAGCTCCACTTGTGTGAGGAGCACGCGCGGCACTACCTGACCCAGAGCGAGGAAGAGCCGCCGGTCGCTCCCAGCCTGGCCGGCGTGTTGGCTCAGCAGTTGGCCGTCGGCCAAACGGCCGAGGAGCTTGCCAAGCTCGACCAGCGCTCGTGCCCCGTTTGCGGGATCACGTTTTACGAGTTCCGCAACCAAGGCCGCTTGGGCTGCCCTTACGACTACATTTGCTTCAAGGCCGAACTCGAACCGCTGATCGTGAACATTCACGGCGAAACGGAACACGTCGGCAAGAGACCCGCCAAATATCCCAACGGCACCGAGAAGCGCACGCAACTGATTCGCCTGCGCCGCGAGATGAAGGAAGCGATTGGCGAAGAAGACTACGAGCGTGCGTCCCGGTTGCGCGACGAAATTCGCGCCAGCGAGGAAGAGGCGCCGGGACAGCCGTAACGGCGCAGACCCGTGGGGCGATGACGCCCTAGGGCCAGATTGGAAAACCCTGTGGTGGATTTGAATCAACTAGTACGCACCAGCGGCGAATGGCTGCGAGGCTCGGGTCCCGAGTCCGACATCGTCATTAGCAGCCGCATTCGCCTGGCGCGCAACCTGGCCGAGTTCCCCTTCATCAGCCGCGCCAGCCAGGCCGACCGCAGCGAAATCGAAACGATCTTGCGCGACCGCATCCTGCACATTCAGGAATCGGGCGAGCTGGAATATGTGAACGTCAACGAACTGAAGGGCATCGATCGCCAGTTCCTGGTCGAGCGGCAGTTGATCAGCCGCGAGCACGCCGAAAGCGAGGGTGCCCGCGGCGTCGCCATCGATCAGCGCGAACAAGTCAGCCTGATGATCAACGAGGAAGACCACTTGCGGATCCAGGTGATGCACAGCGGCCTGGATCTCGAAGCGGCCTGGCAGCAGATCGACCGCATCGATTCGCTCATCGCCGACCAGGTCACCTTCGCGTTTCATCCCAAGCTGGGGTATTTGACGGCCTGTCCCACGAACGTCGGCACCGGCGTGCGGGTGAGCGTGATGCTGCACCTGCCGGCCCTGGTCATTACGCGGCAGATCGACAAGGTCTTCCGCAGCTTGCAGAAGATCAGCCTGGCCGTGCGCGGCCTGTATGGCGAGGGTTCGCAGGCCATGGGCGACTTCTACCAGATCAGCAACCAGATCACGCTCGGCAAGAGCGAAACCGACCTGGTCAAACAGGTTGGCGACATCGTGCCGGTGCTGATCGACTACGAACGCCAGGCGCGCGACTTTCTGGTCAAGGAAAGCCACGAAAACCTGCACGACAAAGTCAGCCGGGCATACGGCATTCTGCGAACCGCGCAGACGATCAGTTCCGAGGAGACCATGCACCTGCTTTCCAGCGTGCGAATGGGGGTCAACCTGGGATTGATCAACGACCTGCAAATCCCCATGCTCAACGAGCTGTTCATTCACACCCAGCCGGCACATCTGCAAAAGCTGCGAGGCGTGGAGCTCGACACGGCCGACCGCAACATCGAGCGGGCCCGCTACCTGCGCCGCCACTTGAACAAGGATGACGGCGACAACTCGGGCAAGAACTGAGGCGGTCACCCATACCTGTTGTCGGGTGGCCTTTTTTCGGGTGGCAGACAGACAGCTTCATTCTTCGTGGTATCGTCGGCTTTATCGACCACGACGGCTCGACGAAACTGCAAAGCGAGTAGAAGACGAAACGCCTCAGCCGGCCGTCATCTTCGCGCGGATCGCGGTCACGACTTCGCGCGGCACGAAACGCGCCAGCTCCTCGTCGCCGGCCAGGGCCGCGATCTGCTTGATCAGCGAACTGGAGACGTGCGAGTATTGCTCGTCGGCCATCAGGAAGACGGTCTCGATGCCCGGATCGAGCTTGCGGTTGGCCAGGGTCATGGTGAACTCGGCTTCCGTATCGCCCAGCGAACGCACGCCGCGGATCAGCACGCGGGCATGGCATTGGCGGACGAAGCCGACGGCCAGGCCGGAGAACGATTGCACTTCGACGTTGTTCAAGTGCGCCACGCTCCGCCGCACCAGGTCGACCCGCTCGTCGGGCGTGAACAGCGATTGTTTCTCGATGTTGACGCCGATGCCGACGATGAGCCGGTCCACCAGCCGGCTGGCCCGTTCGATGACGTTCAAATGGCCGAGCGTGATGGGATCGAACGAGCCGGTATAGACGGCGATCCGGGAATCGGAATTGGTCATCGCGATCGTTTCCTGCCTGAGCCCGCTGTGCAGTGGATTTGCCAATGCAATTCTAGCTCGCGGGCGGGGCGCAGCGATAGCGGGGTTTTCGGCCGAAATTGCTAGGTCAAATCGGCCGAAAGCCAGCGCCGATAGGTCGCCCAGGCCAGGGCCAGGCCGATCGTGGCGCAGCTCAATGAAAAGGCGACGGTCACGGGGTAGCCCGATATCGCATGGTGAGCGCCGCCATGTCGAAGAGCCGCTTCGACGATCACCGAGGCGAATGCCGAAGCGATGACCGAACACAAAAGGGCGCCGACAAGGAACGGTATCCAGGCCCGAAACCTCAACGTCGCTAGTCCAATGCCGAACAACAGCACGGCGATGCTCCACATGGTGACCGTTTGCCCGGAGAAGAATACGAAGTAGTCAAAGCCGTGCTGGCCAATAAACAACAGTTGCCCACAGGCCGCGACCAGCGTTGCGGCGCCGGTCCACAGGCAGAAGTCGAGCCCCATCGCCCAAATCATCTGCCGCAGGAAGACATCGCGCGCCGCGGGCCGCATGAATTCCAGGGCCAGCGCGTTCAAGCGGAACCGCCACGAGCTGAGCGGCGCGAACAACATTAGTCCGGTGCCAAGGATCAATACGGTCCAAGCGGCGCCGGGCTCTCCGAACGTGTACCACATTAAAGGCATCAGCGCGACGATCGCCGCCGAGAACAGCGACAACTCGGCGACCGATATCGTGCTGGGGATGCGCCGCGTGGCCAGTTGCGTCCCGCGCCCATGGGCGTACATCAGCCGCCGATCGATCGCCGCATCGCGCCACTCGAGCAGCCATTCGAGCCAGCGATTAGTGGGCTGATCGCTGCGCGGAGGCTCAAGAGCAAAGTCATCGCTCGTCGCCACTGCAACGTCGGGCAAACGCGCCAGACGCCAGGCAGCCAGAATCACGCTGGCGACGCCCAGGGCAATCAGCCCCCAATAGACTGGCCACTTTTCACCGGCCATAAACTTCGTGGCAAAGCCAATTTCGCGTGGCCGCCGCGACAGGACCAGCGCCATCGCCGCCAGCGGCATCGCCGGAATCAGCACGATGGCCTTGGGAAACCACACGACCGCCGCCAGTAACGCGGGAATCAGGGCATGGACGCTGATCACGACCAGGGGACTCACGTTCATCCGCGATGCTTCCCACCACGGCACGGCGACCCAGATCAACAAGCTGACTAAGAGTGCGACCGCCACGTGCGGCACGAAAAAATCGGGAGTCAGGTGCGCCTGCGGCGTGGCGAATTGGCGACGCAAGTGCAAAGCCAACAGTCCGGTAGTAATGCCGGCAAAAAAGACCGAAAGAACGATCTGTGGCCGCGCGTTCATCGGGTCGGCTTGCGTCGAGACGACAAATACATACAGCAGCCCAAAAATCCAAAACCGCGGGCGGCTCCAATAGGCATGTGCAACGTGCCAGTATTTATTCATCGTGCAGCTCCAGAAAAATCTCTTCCAGGTTGAGATCCTGCACTTCGACGGTGGCGTGCCACTCGGTTTCGATGTGTTCGACCAATTCGTGGGTATGCGCCCGGGTCGTGACCATGGCCCGGTTGCCTTCGACGCGCTGCCGCAAGATGCCGGGCATGTCGAAATGGTCGGGAAACAGGTTCAACGAGCTGAGGCTGAGCCGCTTGA
This sequence comes from uncultured Planctomycetaceae bacterium, assembly GCA_963791755.1. GTDB lineage: Bacteria > Planctomycetota > Planctomycetia > Pirellulales > PALSA-1355 > PALSA-1355. Next base: position 582,477 of record CAWBTK010000007.1, on the reverse strand, counting down.
TCTGGTCCTTGAGCTCGCCCAACTCGCCGAAGAAGCTGATTTGGCCTTTCTGCAAAATGGCCACGCGATCGGCCACACGTTCCAAGTCGGAAGTGATGTGCGTGGAAAAAACAATGCTGCGTCCGCCGCCGGCCGCGATATCGAGCACGACCTTGAGGAACTCGCGGCGGGCTGATGGATCGAGACTGGCCACTGGCTCGTCGAGAAGGAGCAGTTCGGGCTCGTGTCCCAGGGCCAGCACGATGGCCAGCTTTTGCAATTCGCCGACCGACAGGGTTCCGGCCCGGCGGCGGAGCGGAATTTGCCAGTCGCGCACCAGGTCCGCGACCAGACCATGATTCCAACGGGCGTAAAAGGCGGCCGTGTAGGCGATGATGTGCCGCACCTGCATCCAGGGATAGAGCTGCGGATTTTGCGGCACGTAGCCGATATGCTCCTTGGCCCGCGCGCTCAGGTTCCAGGCCGGCTCGTCCAGAATCGTGACCGTGCCGTGCTGCGGTTTGGCCAGGCCCAGCGCACAGCGCAAGAGCGTGGTCTTGCCGGCGCCGTTTTTTCCCAGCAGGCCCACGACACTGCCGGCGGGAATCTCCAGCGTCACCCGATCGAGCACGGGAGTGCCAGAATAGATTTTGGAAACGGCTCGCATCTCGAGCACGGATTTGGCGTTCATGTTCCGTCGAGCTCCTTGAGGACGCGTTCCAGCAGAGATCGGACTTGCTTGCCCGAGAGAGACAGTTGATGGGCCTCGGCCGCGACCTGGCGGAGCAGGGGCAGGAGCTGATCCTGCCGCTCGCGGAGGTTGCCGTTCGAGTGGGCTTCATTGCGCGGGGCGATTCGCATTCCCTGGCCGCGCACCAGTTCGACCGCGCCGTCCCGCTCCAACAGCGAGTAGGCCTTGGAGACGGTCATGGGATTGATTTCCAGCTCGAGGGCCACCTGGCGGACCGAGGGAAGGAAATCGCCCGGCTGAATGCGGCCGGTGGCCACGTGTCGGCGGACCTGGTCGACGATTTGCCGGTAGATCGGCAAGCCGGAAGTGGGAAAGACGCGGAATAGAAAGTCGGCGGCCATGCGCATTAGTGTAGTAATACACTAATGGGAATGCAAGGCAGGCTTAGAAAAAATCGGCGCTACTTCTTTTCTACTTTCTTTCCCAACCGCTTCTCCAGGAACTCTTGGCCGCGCGGGCCGAGTTCCGTTTTCGTGGATTCGATCGTCTCATAGAGGTGGGTTAGGGCATTGTATTCGAGGCGTTCCCCCAGGCCTCGCTCGACCAGCGGGCCATACGGTTCCGGACGCTCCATGGCACGCAACATATCGGGCAACAGTTCATCTAGCAATTTCAGGTTTTTCGGACTTGCGCTGGTCCTGTTTGGTCCAGTGCCAAAAGCCGCCCCCGCGGCAAACGACACTTGAGCGGGGTCGTCCGAGGCGAGCCATTCGCGCAGGGCAGCGACCAACTCCGGCGGGGTGAGCTCGGCGGCCAATAAATGGGATGCCGCCAGTTGACGCACTTCGGCGGAAGGATCCTTCAGCATTGGGACCACGAGCTTCGCCGTTTCGTGACGTGTCTGCGGGGTATCTGGTAGTACTATCAGGGCGAACAGCCGCTCCTCAGCCTTTTCGCTCTTAAGGTGTTTGACCAACAGCGGTAGCGTATCCGAGGCTGGAATTTCTTGAAACGCCGTGCGCACCGATATCGCCCACGGGGATTCCCATCGATGACGAGTGTTTATCCACGCCGGAATCGCGGCGTCTAGGATCAGCGCAGCAGCCTGTGGGCCATAACCACGAGCCCCAAAGGCCGCCAGCGCCTGAATCGCTTCGGCGCGTCGCCGGGTACTCAAATCATTGCGCAATTCTTCGGCCCAACTCTCGAAGTCCTTGCCCTCATAACGCACATTGGGTCCGGCAGTTTTCGCCTCGCCATGGGTCGGTTCGCGGCCGGCCGTTTTGCCGTCTGTCGCCGCGCGAGCATCTGGCCGATCCCGCAACTGGGTGTCGATGAGCTTTGCTTTCTCCTGATATAGCGACAGCCGTTTAGCTAGATACGAATGTTGCAGCTTCGCCTTCTCCGCGTCGGCCCTGAGCCGCGACTGTTCCGTCGCCGAAAGTGGCTTGGAAGTAAGTGACTCATTCGCCAATTTCAGATCGATCTCAGTCTGCGAAATCTCCTTTTCAATCTCGGCCATGGCAATTTTCAAGTCCATGAGTTGACGCGCTTCGATAATGGCCACGCGCTCCTCTGGGGTCTTGCCGGCCAACTGGAGCATTTTCTCATAAATCTGCAGTTGCTCGGTCAGCGTGGCCAGTCGCACGTCCAGTTTGTCGGCGTCGGTCTTCCATTGGGCCATCTGGGAAGTCGTGAAGGTTCCCGGTTTGGCTTTGTTCACGGCGTCGAGTATGCGATTGATCTTTTGCAGATCGATGAAGGTCTGTGCCACCTCGCCCTTGAGCTCGGCGATCTTGGCTCGCACGTCCAGCGCCTTGTTTAGTGGCGGCGGCTCCGACTGACCAACTTTCGCATTCACGCGCACTTCGGCTTCAGCCAGCCATCGTTCGGCCTCGGCGACGTAAAAGTTGGCGGCCCGCACTTTCGCTTCATCGCCGCCGCGCGGGTCGACTTTGTAAAGCGAGGCAATCTTCTTCTGCAGATCGAGCATACGGATCAAATGCTCGCGAGTGGCGGCCGCATTCAGTTGGTCGTTCGGCGCGCGAAACTGTGCCGCGCGCATCCAGCGAACTGACCAATCGTAAACGCTGTCCATCGTGGCATTCTCGGCATCGAACTCGGCCAGGTTGGCCTTGTACGCCGCGCCTGCTTCAACGACCATCTTCTCCAACTTCTCCACCGCAGCCTGGTACACCGTGGACTTTGGCTTGCCCTGAGCCGCCGCACCTTCGGTCGGAGTCGCCTTGCTCTGCAGAAGTCTCAAATACGGTTCTACAGTCGGTCCTTTGGACCCGTCGCTATCCTCCTCCTTCTCTGACGGCCCCGACTTTTCGTCACCGACTGGCTGATCTTTTGCGACTTTATCGGCCGACTGATCTTTATCGGTTGGCTGCTTTTCTTCCCCGGCCGGTTGTTGGGCCACGAGGTCGATCTGTACCACGCTGGCTGCGGCCAGACCGAGCACGATGGCAATCAACGAGGCTTTTTTCATCAGCGAATCCTCCGTCGACGGCCCGGCCAGAACGCGGCGAATGCGGGCGGCAAGGGACCGGCCACGCGCCGCGGTGCCGTAGAACGTGGCGCGCGGGCCGACCTGGCCAAGACGCACGAGCGCACTGGCATAGTCGGTGGTCGAGTCGTCGCCGGCCGCCGCGCGATCGCAGGCCCATTCGGCCGCCTCGTCAAACTGGCGGGCTGCCCACCAGGCGGCCGGATTGAACCAATGCGGCAGAGCCAGAACCCGCGCGACGAGCGACGTCCAGACATCGCCGCGCTGGTAATGCGCCAACTCGTGGCGGAGGATGGCCGTGCGTTCGCGAGGGCTTAGCTCGCGCCACAGCGACTCGGGTACAATGATCTCGAAGCCGCGTGGCAATCGGCAGAGCAGAGGCCCCATGTTCTCCGTCAAGCTGAGCGGAATTTCTCGCCAAATGCCAGCCGCGGCCAGCAACTCGTGCCACTCAGCCTGATGGACCTCGTCGGCCGGCAGGCGCGTGGCCAGCGAGCGCACGAACAACCAATAGCCGACGCACCAGGCCGCGACCAGTGCCGCGCCGCCGCAAGCCCATGCGCCGAGCAGCACGAGCGGCCAATCAATTTTCTTGGTAGCGACAGGCGGTTGAATCACAGGTCCAGTTGTCGTCGCGACGGGCCTCGTCGACACAATCTCGTCCGAAGGCTCGACCAGGGTCGGAGCAATTTCGACTACCGGCGGTTCGCGATCCAGGACGAACTCGCTCGCTGCCAGTTCGACTGTCGCGGCCGGCTCGGGCGATGGTGCTGCATACCAGGGCACGGCGAGCGGCAGGCGGATAAAACTCCAACCGACCAGCAGCACGATGAGCCAGGCCAGGCGATGGGCGGCGGGCCAGGCCGGCCGCACCAAGCGCAAAACGATCGCGGTGGCAAGCGCGGCAACGGCAAGCCAGAGTGTCGTGCGGCCCAGGGACACCAGCAGCAAGGAGGCGACGTCGTTCATGGCTGACCTGCCCTTTCCGCGAATGTTGTCTTAGCCTGGGGACAAAACGTTTTGCGAGGGGGACAGCCCCATATTGCTCCGAGAACTCCGCAAAATTGGGACAGTCCCCGACGTCTTGTCCCAAGGCTATTATGAAAACCCGCCCTTATTTTTTCGTATCCTTGGTCTTGCGCGACTGGCGATCGGCCTCGCCGATCAATTGCTTGAGTTCGGCAATCTCGGCGCTCGACAGCGCTCGATCGCGCACCAGGTGCGCCACCAGCGGCACGATGCTTCCGCCGCTGACGCGCTCCAGCAGCAAGTCGAGATGCCCGGCGCTGACTTGTTCGGGGGCAACCGCGGCCGTGTAGCGGGCGGGGCGGTCGGCGGAGCGCGTGACGACGCCTTTTTCGACCAGGCGATTGAGCCGGGTCTGCATCGTGGTGTAGCCGATCGCCCGGCCGAGCGCGGCCTGGGCCTCGGACAGCGCGACCGAGCCTTGCCGCCACAGCATCTGCAGGATTTCCATCTCGCCGGCCGAGAGCCGCGGTCCCTTGGACTTTTTCATGCGAACCTCCGTTTCATGACTCCTGTCGTAATCATAATACTACAGTCGTCGTAAAACGCAAGGGCGATTTTCCTGAATTTTATCTCCGTGTTCTCGGGGCCCTCGGTGGTTAGCCGAGTAGTGGACTGACTACGCTTATTTGTCGGGTGGCACGGGCATCTTGTCCGTGAAAAGTGTCTGCACTGGCAAGATGCCAGTGCCACCCGGCGGATGACAATTAAGAACTGTCAGTCCAGTAGGTCCCGCTTTAGCGTGAAACTGAACGACTGTCGGCGCTCGTGTCATGCCACGGCATGACCTTCTATGAAGAAATGCGCAGGGAGCCACTCTACGCCGTTAACCTTCTAAACGCGATCCGCAGATTTCGCAGATGACGCAGATTTTAAATGAAGAATCAAAGAACGCTTCTCGCGTGATCTCATTTTGAGGTTCAATTCATTTGGTGAACATCTGCGAAATCTGTGAAATCTGCGGATATTTCGAGATGGAAATGGTTAACGGCGTAGAGCGGCACCGGGCAAACCACCAAAGCCGGTCCGCTACCTAGCCAGCGATTCAATCAGCCGGCCGATGTCTTCCTCGTTGCAATAGGCGTGCGGGGCGATCCGCAACTTGCCGCCCCGGGCGTGAAGGACCACGCCGGCGGCCAGGCAGCGATGCTTCACTTCCAGCGAGTTTTGGCCCGGCATTTCGAACGACACAATGCCGGAGCGGTGGTCGCCCTCGCGCGGACTCGCCAGGGTTGCGCCGGCGCGTTGCAATTGCTCGCAGGCCAGGTCGGTAATCTCGATGAGGCGCTGGCCGATGGCCTCTTGGCCCAATTCGAGCAGAATTTCGAGGCTGTCGGCCAGCCCCAGAAAGCCGACCATGTTCTGGGTTCCGCCCTCGTAGCGGCCGGCCGACGGCTTGAAATTCAGCTCGATGCGGCTGTAGTCCGAGGCGTGCTCGACGCTGTGCCAGCCGACGCCCACCGGCCGCAGCAGGCCCAGGTGCTCGCGCCGCAAGTAGAACAACCCGGCGCCCTCGGGACCGAGCAGCCATTTGTGTCCGTCGGCCGCCAGGAAATCGATGGGCGTGTCGCGAACGTTGAGCGGAAAGACGCCGAGGCCCTGAATGGCATCGACGAACAGGTGCGCCCCACGCCGTTTCGCCAGCGCGGCGACGGCGTCGAGATCAGCCCGCCAGCCGCTGACGTAACCGACCCAACTGACCGAGATGATTCGCGTGCTGCGCGTCGCAGGCGGCTTCGAGCGCTTTTAAATCCAAGCGGCCGTCCGGCGATGCCACGCGGCGCGTTTCCACGCCGCGCGAGGCCAGGTTCATCCAGGGATAGAGGTTCGAGGGAAATTCGTTTTCGAGCGTGACGACGTTATCGCCCGCGACCCACGGATATCCCTCGGCCACCAGGCCAATGCCCTCGGTCGTGCTGTGCACGAGTGCCACTTCGCTCTCGTCGGCGCCCAGCAGCCGGGCCGCGAGTTGCCGGGCGGCTTCGACGCGACGATGCCAGGCGGGCCAGCAGGTGTCGCCCTCGGCCGCTGCCTGCGCGGCCCATGCGACGATCGACTGTCGGGTCTTGTCCGGAAGGGGCGCGACGGCCGCATGATCGAAATAAGCCCATTTCCGCGCCACCGGCATTTGTGCTCGAAACGCTTGCCAGATTTGCTTTGGGTCGGAGAGCAACTGCGACATCGCGCGAAGTACTCGAAAAGGCCTGCGGAATGATCGGACCGGCGCATGGCGCGCGACCCTCACGCGCAAAACGGCGCAAGGCGCGCGATTTTAGCAGAAATATCGGAGGTTTTCGCCATCTGGGGCGTGAACTATACTAGTTCGACCAGACGAGCCCAGCGACCGCCGCCCGAAGGACCCAGCGAGAATGCCCAAAGCGTTGACGATTTCAGGGATGGCGATAGCGGCTTTGTTTTTCCTGATGTTCGGGCTGGATCTCGTGCTTGGGTTTCCCTTCAGCGGCGCGAGCAAGGCGATGGACATCACGTTTCTGCTCAGCGCGATCATGCTCGGCTACATGAGCTGGAGCACGTTTCGCGAGCAAGTCTAAAACCGCGCGACGTCGCTCAGGCTGCCGACTGCAAGATCGAGCGCGAAGGCTGCCCCTGTCGCTGGGTCGACAATCGGGCGGCCATCGAGCCGATCGTCAAAACTTCCAGCAGCCCGGCATCTCGGCGGCCTGCGACGTGTCGCAACACGCGCTGCAGCACGCCCCATGCGCCGCCCGCGCGGCCATGCGAGACGATTCGATCACGAGTTGCACCGTGCCGCCCTGCGCAATGCCGCGGGCGATTGCGGCGCGGGCCGCGCGGGTCCCGCCGCCGCCGGGCCAAACCCGACTTGTGCCTGGCAGGGTCATCGTGACTGGAAAACTCCAGAGGCCAAACTGCAACGCTCGCGAGCGCGGAGTGCGGCTGACGGACTTTTCGGTTGGCACATGCCGCACGGCCGTGATGCCGTGTTTGACCGCCAGGCGGGCATGATCGAGCCCGGGCGATCGGGTCGCGAGCGTCGAAATCGCGTATCCGGCGGCGCGTCCGTTCTCGACGTGCCGGGCCAGCGCGCGCGCGACACGGCTGGGCGGAATCTCGGGCCCCATCCAACTGGCCTGCCCCAAGAGCGCGACTTCGTGCGGCAGCGCCGAGCTTGTGAGCGATTCGATTCTCGCGGCAGCCGCGGGATCGGCCAGTGCCCAAGTTGCCGGCAGTTGGAACGAATCGAGTAGCGACACCAACCGCTGGCCGAACTGGTCGAGCGTTCGGCGGTCAGCGAGGTCCAGGCCCGCGTCGTCGCCGCTCCAGTCGATCGAAATCGTTAATACTCCGCTGGCTGGGCGCGCGCTCATGATGGACTCCCGTGTCGGCTTCCCGGCGAAATCGTTCTCGCCTAGGAGAAGGGGACAGTCCCATTTTGCTCCCAGGACTCCGCAAAATTGGGACAGTCCCCGGCGGCTATGGAACATCTATTAGGAGAATTCGGCTGGCCGGCGGCAGCGACTCGACCAAAACCGGGCCCGTTGTCTTGTGGGAATCGGGCGCCGACCCCGTGTAAGTGACCAGGGCGAAACAGGTTGAATGTCGCGTGGCGGCTTGGCGTCGCGCGCCGGCGCGATCTATCCCCTCGACCTGTCTTTCTCAACCCGACAGATCGCGGCCAGCAGATCGGCGGTCGTGGCCTGCTGGGCCTCGGCCGCGGTGTCAAAACCCAGGTCACGCAGGGCCTGCGAGGTCAGGGGGCTGATCGATGCCAGCCGCGCACTGGCCATTTGGCCGGGGAACATTCGGGCCAGCGAGCGGGCGATGGCCGGGCTGGTAACCGTGATCCAGTCGATTTTCCCCTCGGCGAGCATTTCGCGGATTTGCGGATCGCACGCGGCAACATCCTGACTGACGTAAACCATGACCTGTTCGACTTCCGCTCCGTGCGCGAGCAGTTGCTCGGCCAGCAGTTCGCGGCCGCGGCTGGCCCGCGCCAACAGAAAGCGCCTGCCGGCGGCGAGCGGTTTGAGTGCTTCGGCGAGTCCTTCGGCGCGAAATTCTGCGGGCACCAGGTCGGCCCGCAGGTGGTAGCGAGCCAGTTCTTCGGCCGTGCCGGACCCGATGGCGGCCAGTTTGATCTTGGCCAGCGCGCGCAAGTCGCGGTGCTGGAGAATTCGATCGAGCAGGGAGCGAACGCCGTTGGCGCTAGAGAACACCAGCCAATCGAAATCATCCAAGCGCTCGATCGCGCGATCCACGGCCGACCAATCGGCCGGCGGCAGGATTTCGATGGCCGGTTGCAAGTAAACCTGGGCTCCCAGGTCGGCGAGCGCCTCGCTCAACTCCGCGGATTGATGTGCCGGACGCGTCACCAGCACGCTCGCACCAAACAAAGGGCGCTCGGCGAACCAGGCGCCTTGTGGCGCGAGCGCCGCCACGGCGCCGACAACGACCAATGCCGGCGGACGCAAGCGGCGCATTTCGATTTCATCGGCCACGGTGCCGAGCGTGCAAGGAATGGTTTCCTGATCGGGCCATGAGCAGCGCCGCACGATGGCCGCGGGCGTGTCCTTGCTCTTACCGGCCAGGATGAGCGCGGCGGTCCAGTGCGGGGCCGTCGTGATTCCCATATAGAAAACCAACGTGCCGGGAAAAGCCGCCAAGGCGGCGTAGTCGAGGTTGTCGGCCGGCTTGCCTTCGCGCTCCTGCCCGGTCACTAGCGCCACGGCCGAGGCCGAGTCGCCGTGCGTGAGCGGAATGCCGGCATAACTTCCCACGGCCAGCGCGGCCGTGATGCCCGGCACGATTTCGTAGGGAATGTTCGCGGCTTCGAGCGCCGCGATTTCCTCGGCGGCGTGGGCGAAGACAGCCGGATCGCCGGCCTTGAGCCGCGCGACGGTGCGACCGGCGCGGGCCAGCTCGACCAGGCGGCGGCTGATTTCCGCCTGCGGCATGATACGGTCGCGGCCGTGGCGGCCAAGGCAGATCAATTCGGCGCCGGCCTTGGCACGCGCCATAATCAGCGGATTGGCGAGATAATCGTACAGCACGACGTCGGCCCGCTCGAGTAATTGGCAGCCGCGCAGGGTGATCAGGCCGGGATCGCCGGGACCGCTGCCAATCAAGTACACTTTGCCGACAGTTTCACTCATCGAGTAGGGGACCTTAGCCGTCGGGCCGACCCGCGTTGTTCAGACGGGTCTTAGCGGGTAAAATCGAATAGCGAACAATTCACAGGCAAGTGCCTATTATCATCCGCTTTGGGACGCCGAAAAAGGCTTAAATCCATCCGTGAGCGACGCTACCCAAACTTCCGATAACTCCGGCCGACAACCGTTGCCGCCGGCCACCCGGCGCAGGCTGCAATCCTGCTTCGAGCACGGCAGTCGCAGCGCGGCGAAGAGCGACTTCGACTACGCCACGAATATGTTCCAAATGTGCGTGGCCGGCGACCCCTCGAACGCGATCTACGTCAAGCAGTTCCTTTCGAACTTGTGCAAGAAGTATAACGACAACAAGAAAGGCGCCGGTTTCACCAGCGGGCCCAAGATCGCGGCGCTCAAGGGGAGCATGAAGAAGTCGGCCTATTCCAAGGATTGGCCGACGCTGATGACGACCGCGCTGGAGGTGCTCAAGCTCAACCCCTGGGATGTCTCGACCTTGACGGCCATGGCCGACGCCTGCGAGACCCTGAATTTCGACGAGGCCCAGTTCATCTACCTCAAGCAGGCCCTGGACGTCGACTCCAAGGACGCGGAGGTCAATCGCAAGTGCGCGAGGGCCTTGGCCCGCATGGGGCGTTTCGACGAGGCCATCAGTTGTTGGCACCGCGTGGAACAGGCCAAACCGGGGGACGAGGAAGCCGTGTGCGCGGTGGGCGACCTGGCCATCGAGAAGACGATCAGCCAGGGCGGATACGAAGGGGCCGAGAACAGCACCGACGTGATGGCTGACAAGGCCGCCAAGGCCGACCGTCGCAGCGAGGCCACGAGCAAGCTCTCGCCGGCCGAACAACTCGAGCGGGCGATCACCAAGAAGCCCGAGGACGTGAGCCTGTACGTCGAACTCTCGGAGTTGCACACGCGCGAGGAACGCCATAAAGAGGCCGAGGAAGTGCTCGTGCGGGCGCTGGCGGCCTCGGGCGGCGACGTGATGGTGCGCGAGCGGCTGGAAGACGCCAAGCTGCGCACCAGCCGCCAGCAGCTCACGATTGCCGAAAAGCGAGCCGTCAAGGAAGCCACGCCGGAAGCGGCCGAACTGGCCAAACGCATGAAAGCCGAACTGCTGGCGGTCGAGACCGAAATCTTCCGCAGCCGCAGCGATCGGTATCCCAACAATCCGGGGTTGAAGTTCGAGCTGGGTGTGCGGCTGAAAAAGGCGGGGCAATTCGGCGAGGCCATCAAATGCCTGCAAGCCGCCACCGAGGACGCCAAGCGTAAAGCAAAAACCCATATGGAATTGGGCGAATGCTTTCAACAGATCAAACAGTACAAGCTGGCGATGACCAACTATGAGGCGTCGCTCGAAGCCCTGTCGGGGCGCGAAATCGACGAGCGCAAGCTGGCCCTGTATCGCGCGGGCAAATTGGCCCTGGGATTGGGCGAGAAGTACCTGGCCGCCAAGGACAACCAGGCGAAAGATTCGCTGGCCAAGGCCGAGAAGTACCTGAACGAGCTAGCGGGGCTCGAATTCGGCTACAAGGACGTGCCGCAACTACTGGACAAGATTGCCAAATTAGGCGATAAAGGCTGATTCGTTAGTCGCTTGCGAAGCCCACGGGCCTCCTGCGGCTGCCGCCCGCACCGAAAACCAGAGTCCGTCAACGAGCAATGCCCAACTCCACAAGTGCCAAGAAACGTCTGCGTCAGAACCTTGTCCGTCGAGCGCGTAATCGCGCCCAAAAGAGCGTCCTCAAGTCGCAGGTTCGCAAGGTGCGCGAAGCGATCGCTGCCGGCAACGTCGAAGTGGGCGAGACCGAGTTCCGGCTGGCGGCCAAGCGATTGGACAAGGCCGCGGCCAAGGGCGTCGTACATGCCAATCTTGCCGCCCGAGTGAAATCGCGGCTGTCGACCGCGCTCAAGACCGCCAAGCAGAAGACCAAGTAGCGGCACGGTCCCGCTGTCCTGGTTTGGCGGCTCCTTCTACCGAAGGCACGGGCGCTCTGGCACTCACCACTCGATGCGCTGGGCGTCGAAGACGGGCCCTTCCACACAGGTGCGGCGATAGTCCCATTCGCCGCGCTCGATCCCGCACCCGGGCCACGCAACTAAAGCAAATGCCGATGCCGCAAGCCATCGGCGTTTCCAACGACACCTGGCAGGCGACGTTTCGCGCTTGGGTCAGTTTGGCGACAGCTTCCATCATCGGCTCGGGGCCGCAGCACACCACGCGGGCTTGCGGCGATTCGTCCAAAACTTCGTGGACCAGATCGGTCACGAGTCCCCGGTGTCCGGCCGTGCCATCATCGGTGCTGACGCGCACCTCGACGCCCAACCGCTCGAAATCATCAATGCCAGCCAGGTAATCCTTGTTTCGGGCGCCGTAACAAAGTGTCACGCGGGCAACCTTAGGCACGGCGCGCGGCGGCTCGCCATACGTTCGCCCGCCGAGGGCTTCGCGGGCTAGCGCCAGGAACGGCGTCTGTCCGATACCGCCGGCCACCATCACCAGATGCCCGGTCGGTTGCGGCACGAAACCATTGCCTAGCGGCCCCCAGGTTTCCAGCACGTCGCCGGCCGCGATGCGGCTCAGCTGCCCGGTCATCTTGCCGACCACGAGATACACGATATCGATGCCCGTGGCGGCGCCAGAACTGGAGACCACGGTATCGTAGAGCGCCAGCGGCCTGGCCAACAGCGGGTCGTCGCGATCGGGCAGGCGCAGCATGAGGAACTGGCCGGGCACGATCCGACGCGCGAGGGTCGGGCACTCGAAGCGGACACGAAACGTGTCGCGCGAAAGCCGCACGTTTTCCACCACCGCGACGCGATGCTGAGCGGCAGAATCGGCGTAAAACTGGGCATGCAAGGCGCTGGTCATGAAACCGTCTTCTCCGAGGCGGTTGATTGCACCAGAGTGCGCAGTTCGGCGGCCATGCGCCCGAAGACATCGGCCCAGTCGCCCAGTCGGGTTTGTCGGAACAGCCGCATCGTGGGATACCAGGGAGTGTCGTCGCGGTCGACCATCCAGCGCCAGTCCGGCGCCGCCGAAAGAGCCAGCCAGACGCGCATTCCCAAAGCGCCCGCCAGGTGCGCGACGGCCGAATCGCTGGTCACGATCAGGTCGAGGCTGTGCATGACGGCGGCGGAATCCATGAAGCGCGAGCTCGGCCCGTCGAGGGCATCGCCCAGGTCAACGACGTCGAAGCGATGCAACCCGGCCCCCAGTTGTTCGCTGCCGGGGCCTTTTTGCAGGCTAATCAGTCGGGCTTGCGGCACCTCGGCTAACGGCGCAAAGGCCTCCAAGGGAATCGAACGCAAGCGGTCGCCGCGAAAATCGGGCCGCCCCTGCCACCCGATGCCGATCCTGAAGCCCGGATACTTGCCCAGTTCCTCACGCCATTTTTCGATGCGATTTGGTTCGACGCTCAGGTAGGGAATCTCGCGCGAGAGTTCGTGGAATCCGACTCCCAGCGTCATGGGCAAACTCATCAGCGGCACGTGGACGTCGAACGCGGCGATGGGTTGATTCTTGGGAACCTGTCCTGGATAGCCTGACTGTTTCAACAGCGGGATCATTTCCGGCTGCGTGGCCAGGATGATTTTTCCGTCGTCGCCGCCGCGTTCCATCGCCGTCTTGACGAAGCGAACGAACTGCAGGGTGTCGCCGTAGCCTTGTTCGCAATGGATCAGCAGCGTGCGTCCGGCCAGCGGCCCGCCGTCCCAGCGCGGCTTGGCAAAAGTGAGGGTGTCGAATTGCGGCAATCCAATGCGGTGTTCGTAGCCGGCCCAGCCTTCGCCGCGTCCCAGGCTCAAGAGCGCCATCCCGCGGCTGCAACGCGTTTGTGCATGGTCGGGCTGAATTTGCAGCGCCTCGTCGTACTTGGCGATCGCCTGCTCGACGTGCCCCTGATCCTTGAGCACCACGCCCAAATTCAAGTGCAATTCGGCCTTTTTGGGGTCGAGCAACAGGGCCCGCTCGAATTGCCGGCGGGCTTCGTCGAGGCGGCCGAGATCTTGCAGGACCACGGCCAGGTTATTGGCCGAGGGGGCCGAATCGGGCCGCAACTGCACGGCACGCTCGGCACACATCAACGCTTCGTCCAACTGATCCAACTCGCGCAGGGCGTTGACCAGATTCGAAAATGCCTCGGCGTATTGCGGGTCGATGTCGAGCGCGCGGCGGTAACAGGCGACCGCCTCGTGCCAGCGACGAGCCAACTGATGCACGTTTCCCAAGTCGAAGTGCCGCGCCGCAATTTCGGGCTCCAGCCGTAAGGCCCGCTCGTAAAGCTCGACCGCACCTTCCAGATCGCCGCGGGTTTTTCGCAGCCCGGCCTGCGCCACCAGCGAGGGGACGTGCTCGGGGGCCGATTCCAGCACTTGTTCGTAACACGCTTCGGCCGGCTGCGGTTTGCCTTGTTGCTCGAACGCGGTTCCCAAGTGATATCGGGCCAGGATGTTTTGCGGATCCAATTCCAGCGCGCGTCCGAAACTGGTAATCGCATGTTCCGGCTGTCCGGCCTGTTGCAGCAGGGTCCCGAGGTTGAGGTGTACGATAGCCGCGTCGGGCGCCAGCCGCGCAGCCTCGGCATAGCTTTCCAGAGCCGGGCCGAGCTGGCCCAGGCCGCGCCGAGCCTCAGCCAGATTTCCGTGGAAAGCCGCCTGGGTGGGATCGATGGCGATCGCCCGCTCGAGATACCCAACCGCCTCGGCGTGGCGGCCCGTTTGCCAACCGGCCAGCCCCAGCAGGTTCAGGGCATGCAAATGGTTCGGGTCCTGCCGCAGGAGTTGCAGATAGATTTCTCGGGCCGGTTCGACCTGGCCCGCCTGGTGCATCTGAATGGCTTGCGTCAGCAACTCGGTAAGATCCGGCATGGCTCGTCAGCGCCCTCGTGGTTTGCGCGGCAAGTTTGGTTTTAGAAGTGTTTCTTTGGCGAGCTTGATTTTCCGCGGGCCGGCGCCGGCCGTCCGCCGGACTTGCCCGTGCGGGCGCCGGGTTTGCTCGGTCGACCGCTGGGCTTGCCGGGGCGACCACTGGGTTTAGCCGCGCGATCGTTTGGCTTGCCGGGGCGACCACTGGGCTTGCCAGGTCTGGAGGGACGTCCACTGGCTTTGCCGGTTTGCCGCGGTTTGCCGGCCTGGCGAGATTCGCCCGCGTGGCCGGTGGGTTTCTGCGCGCGTGGTTTGGGCGCGGTATCACCGCCGATCACGGCTCGCACCGGCGCCGCCGCTTTGGGTTTGTGCTTCGGCGCGCCGGCTCGTTTCGGCCGGCGCGGCGCTGGGGACGTCTGCCCGCGGGCGGCTTGGCGCAGCTCGCGGATCTCGTTGCGGTCGAGCTCGCGGACCTGGCCGGTGGGCAGATCGGCCAGGCGCAAGGGACCGATGGCAATCCGCTTCAGACGCTCGACCTTGTGTCCCACGCGGGCCAGCACGCGGCGAATCTCCCGATTGCGCCCTTCGTTGAGCACAATCTCCAACAGGCTGCTGTGCTGGTATTGGCGGATCACTTTGGCGGACACGACCTTGGCAAAGCCCTCGGCCAGATGCACGCCCTCGCGCAGCTTCGCCAACTCCTTGCGATCGACCATGCCGGCGACTTCCACCTGATAGGTCTTCTCGACGCCGTAGCGCGGATGCGTCAGGCGGTTTGCCAATTCGCCGTCGTTGGTAGCCAGGATCAGTCCCTCGCTCGACATGTCGAGCCGGCCGACCGTGAACAGTCGGCCGGGATAATCCACCAAATCGATGACCCGCGGGCGGCCGGAGGGATCGCTATTGGTCGAGAGGATGCCGGTCGGCTTGTGGATCATGAAATAGACCAGGCGCGGTCGCGGCAAGGGGACGCCGTCGACGCGAATCTCCTGCTCGCGGCGGTCGGCCTTGGCCCCCAACTCGTGAATGACGCGGCGATCTACCTCGACGCGGCCGGCGAGAATCAACTCCTCGCATTTGCGGCGGCTGCCCAGTCCGGCGGCGGCCAGGATTTTCTGCAGCCGTTCGGGACCTTCGGCAACAGGCGCTCGGGACGGGGAACCTTTTTTCGTCGACTCGGAACGTGGGGGCATCGGGGAACCGGAAGGGTCGTGACGGGCGAAGGAATCAAAGGCCCATCATACCCGCCACGGGGCGCGCCTGTCAGAGCCCGGCCCGGATTTGGTGGGCGCTAGGTGGCGCGAAGAAATGCCGCAAACAGGCGGCTTAGCAGCATGTTGAAAAATGCCATCGTGGCATTTTTCAACCTCGCCAGGTGCGGCGCTGAGCTCCGCACGGCTCGCAAAATAGCGACTTACGTCGCTATTTTGTCACCGCATCCATGCGACGACGCAGCCTGCGGATAAAATCAACAGGCTGCTAGGGCCCGCTCCAGGGCGGCGCCGTCGTTTCCACGGCGTTGGGGAATACGCCGGTCGGCGGAGGAGCCACGGTCGTGCGCGGCGGCCGGTACTGGTCCAGCGGCGGCGGCTGGTGATAGCGCTTCATGTAACTGTCGACATTTTGCACGCGTTCGGTTTCCGGCGCCGGGCGCATGAAGGCCAGCGGTCGGGCCGCCATGTCCGGTCCCACGTCGGTCGCCGGATAGGGATCGAAACGCTGCGCTTGATTCTGCTGGTATTGCGCCGAGCCCGGATGAACGTAGCCCGGGCCTTGCAGACCCGGACATCCGGCCGCGCCGACGAGCGCGAACAATAACAGTGCGTGGCGCATCATGTGATTTCGCTCTCCGCCGCCCGGAGCGAGTCCTGCTGGAAAATGAAATGCTCGCGGCTCGCCGGGAGCCACAAGACGGGCCGCGAATTATAGGGAGCGGCCGGAGCAGGTAGAAGGCGAACTCGCTTGGCGCTAGCTCACAATCGCGGCGCGAACTGCTAGCACGCGGCAAGTATTCGGCACGAGGGGCCAAACTAGGGCAAATAGGCATCCAGAAAAACAGCCTCGGGCGAAGGCCTGATCCCGACGGCGCCCAAGGCGGCCGGGAGCAAAACCACGCCACCGCGGGCCAGCGGCTCGGCGGCCGGATCGCCATCGATCGCCAGCGTGCCCTCGAGAACCGCCAGGATATGAAACCGATCGTCGCCGCCGACGCGATCGTCGCCCGCGATCGCCCAGCGATCGAGCACAAACCGATCGCAGTCCACCAACCGCTCGCGGCGCGTGTTGCCGGCGGGCGCGGGCACCTGCGCCGTGACCAAGCCGTATTCATAGTCGATGGCTTCGAGCGCTTGGTCCAAGTGCAGCGTGCGCGGCCGACCGTCGGGCCCCAGGCGACCCCAATCGTAAATGCGGTAAGTCGTGTCGCTGGCCTGCTGGATTTCGGCAACGAGCAAGCCCGGCCCGAGCGCATGGACGACTCCGGCCGGCAAGAAATAGCAATCGCCCACACGCGGCTCAATGCGTTCGACGCATAACTCGCAGGTGCGGCGGGCGATTTCCCGGCGCAACGTGTCGGCGTCGATTCCGGGCGCAAGCCGGCGTAGAGATAGCTGTCGGGCGCGGCGTCGAGGATCACCCAGGCTTCGGTCTTGCCGCGGTCGGGCGGAACGAGTTGGCCGGCACGCGCGTCGTCGGGATGCACCTGGATCGACAGCCGTTCGTTGGCGTCGAGAAACTTGAACAACAGCGGAAACTGTTCTGGCGCGGCGCCACGACCGAGCAGTTCGCCGGCATGCTGGCGCACCAGTTCACCCAGGGTCTGGCCGGCCAGCGCGCCGTATGCGACCACGCTCTGATCGGCGCCGTGATCGACGATCTCCCAACTTTCGGCATAGTCGCTTTCCGGGCCGAGCGCCTTTCCCAAGGTTGAAAGCCGGCGGCCGCCCCATAAATAGCGCTTTAACACCGGGTGGAATCGAAGCGGGTAAAGCACGCTCATCGGGAGTCTCGAAGCAGCCTGGCGAGTGAAAAGTCGCGATCACTATAGCTTACTACGCGGCGGCGAGTCGTCCTTGTTGCCCAACGCCAATATCAGTGGTATTATCGTTGTGAACCCTCCGGCACGGCACGTCTTGCCGCCCGTCAGCACCCCCGATCCTCTCGCGCCTCATGGCAAAAAAGATCGACGAAGACGATTTATTCCAGCATACCTCGATGACGTTCGGGGAACACCTGGAAGAGCTTCGCTCCAGCCTGTTCAAGGCGGTGCTGAGTTTGGGAATTGGGTTTTGCATCGGGCTGTATTTCGCGCCGACGGTCGTGCAGTGGATTCAATCGCCGCTGGAAGGGGCGCTGCGGACGTATTATTCGCAGGAGGCGATTGAGTACGTCAATTCCCGCCTGCCGGAGTCGATGCGGAACAATCCCTCGGTCGAGAAAATGGTGCTCGACGAAGGGCTCATGCCGCAAGAGATGTTTGTCATGCCCAGTGAGATTCTCTCACAACTGCGAGCCAACTACCCGCAACAATTCAACAATGTCGAGTTGTCCCGACCGGCCGATACCGCGACGACAACACCCCTTGCCGAACAACCGGCCGACAAGCCGGTCGTGTCCAAAAACGATCTGATTCCCGTCGTGGTCTGGCGACCTCTCTCCGATGACGAGCGAACCAAGTTAGTCGCATTGGAAGTGCAGGAAGGGTTCATGATCTGGATCAAGGCCGCGATTTTGTTCGGCGCGATCATCTCCAGTCCTTTCGTGTTCTATTTCCTGTGGAGCTTCGTGGCGGCGGGACTGTATCCGCACGAGAAGAAGTACATCCACACGTTCCTGCCGGTGAGCCTGTTTTTGTTCATATGCGGAGCAGCACTGGCCTTCACCTTCGTCTTTCCGCCCGTGTTGCGGTTTTTCTTCGCCATCAACAAGTCGATGGGGCAATCGCTCGAGCCTCGCGCCAGCGACTGGATGAGCTTCGTGCTGTTGCTGCCGCTGGGGTTCGGCGTCAGCTTTCAGTTGCCGCTGGTGATGCTTTTTCTGGACCGGATTCACGTCTTCAACGTGCAGATCTACCTGGCGAAATGGCGGATCGCGGTGCTGGTGATGGCCGTGGCCGCGATGATTCTCTCGCCCGGAGGGGATCCGAACAGCATGTTGATGATGCTGGTGCCGCTCATCGGGCTGTACTTCGCCGGCATTGGGCTGTGCAAGTGGCTGCCATCGAACCGCTCGCCGGAGGCCACGGCCGAAAAGGCCAGACAATACGCCGACGTCGAGTAGTGATCAGTAGTCAGGGGTCAGTGGCTAGTGGTCCGTGACGTGGAGTGTAGCCAGCGGCGCCGGTAATTCGACGTCCCGCTCTGGTGGTAAGCTGCACCGGCCGCCCTTAGAATGGCCGCAGCGAACGTGGCAGGGCAATCTCCCTGCGCGAAAATAGCCTGGCGAGGAATCGGCAATGGCTAGAATGGGCAGCGCCGCGGTGTGGCAGCGGTCTTCTTTCGCTTCCGAACGGCACTCTCGTTGCTTCGCCGGATGGATCTTCTTCGGGGCCGTGTTGGCCGCTTCGACCGTCACGGCGGCCGAGCGAAACACGGCGATTTATGTGATGAAGATCGACGGCAGCCAATTGCGCCGTTTGGCGCAGGTCGAAGGCTTCCAGAAGCACGGGTCTCCGCGCTGGTCGCACGACGGCAAGCGAGTGGCCTTCGATGCCTCGCAGGGCCCTAACGGAACGTACAAGTTCTACGCGATCCAGTTCGACGGCGGCGACTTGCAAGAGATGGGCGACTTCCTCATGGCCGACTGGTCGCCCGACGACAAACAGTTAGCGTGCTACTCGTACGGCGGGAAGCATAAGCGAGGCGTCTGGGTGCAAAACCTCGATGGCCAGGGACGCGACTGGCTTTCCGCGGGCATGGCGCCGCGCTGGTCGCCCGATGGCGGGCAGATCGCATATGTCGGCGGCGGCGGAGTCCTGACGATTCTCGACCTGGTCGAAGGCCAGGAACGAAACTTGCTCGACGCGACCTTGGGCGAGATGGGCGGCGGCTTCGATTGGTCGCCCGACGGCAAGCAGTTGGCCGTGGTCACGAATCGCGACAATCGCCGCGAGTTGTGGATCCTCGACAGCCAAGCAAGCAAACCGCCCGCGGCGCCGCGTTTGACTGGCAGCTTGAACGGATATCTTGCCTGGTCGCCCGATGGCAAACGCTTGGCGGTTGCTTTCAACCATTTGATTCAGTTGCTCAAAGTCGAGGGCCGTTCGGCGCCCGATCCGATTCCCGGCCAAGAGGGGAACAACCTGATGCCGGCCTGGAGCCCCGATGGCCAGTGGATTGCTTTCTCCAGCGACCGCCAAACGCCCGCGCCGCCCCAGGCAGCCGCCGCGGCACGCACTTGGAAGCTGGAAGAAATCAAGCGGCACCCGAAGGGCAGCATCGTCTACGGCATGGCTTTCACGCCCGATGGACGGCGGCTGGTGATGGGCGGCGATCCGGAGGATGAAGGCGTGCAGGTTTGGGACCTGGCGAGCGATGCAACCAAGAGCCTGGGCGGGCAGGGGATCGCCATCACGATGTTTCCCGATGGTCGGAAGTTTGCCACCACGTGGCTTTCGCCGACGATTCAAATCGTCGACGTCGACTCGGGCGATATCCTCCGCGAGATGCAGCACGGCGACACGATTCGCGCGCTTGCCGTCTCGAAAGACGGCGCCCGCCTGGCCAGCGGCGGGCTCGACAAGCTATTGAACGTCTGGGACCCGGCAACCGGAGAAAAAATCTGCTCGTTCGATTCCCACGCGGCGTTAATCACCCGCGCCATCTTTTCGCCCGACGGCAAGGAAGTGATTTCAGCCGACCACGACAAGACGCTACGGATCTGGAACGCCGCGACGGGCCAGCAGCGATTGGTCATCGAGCAACCGACCGTGGTCTGGGGTCTGGCGATTTCGCCCGACGGACAGCGGATTGTCACAGGCGCCGGGGGAACGCTCAACGGCGCTCCCACGACGCTGATGATCAATCCACAAGACGACAACGCGCTGCGCGTGTGGGACGCGGCGACGGGAAGACTCCTTCGTCAGATGGACGGCCACACGCATGCCGCCTACACCGTCGACATCTCGCCCGACGGACGGCTGATCGCTTCCGGCGGTTGGGATGGCACGATCCGGTTGTGGGATTCCGACAGCGGCCGTGAGCAAAGCCGCGTCGAGGGAGGGCAGGGGAACGTGATGCGGGTGTTGTTTTCGCCGGACGGCAAGTTGCTGGTGGCCGGCGGCGGAGTCGCTCGCAACGTCCGCAATATCCAGTATTTCCCCAACGAACAAATCCGGCTATACAAACTCGTGGAAACCCCGGCGGACGCGAAGGCCAAAGCCCCTTGAGGGCCGTTCCGCGGGAAGAATCCTGCGCCGCAATGGAATGCCCTGTAGGAGAATTCAAGTCATGCATTCGGTCCCCTACCTGGCTCGCTGGTGCGCGTTGGCGGTCGTACTGGTCTCGTGTATTGGCTGCGACCAGTTGACCAAGCAATTGGCCATCGCCGAGCTCAAGGGCCAGCCCGCTCGAATTTATTGGGGCGGCGCCGTGCGATTGGAATATGCCGAGAACCCCGGCGCGTTTTTGGGACTCGGCGGCGAACTTCCTGCGGCGACGCGTTGGGTGGCGATGGTCGTTTGCAATGGAATCGTCGCGGCCGTGATTTTCATGCTGCTGGTCGCGCGGCGGCAAGTTTCGCCGCTGGGATTTGCCGCGGCGGCGTTGCTGCTGGCCGGGGCGGTGGGCAATCTGATCGATCGCGTGCGCTGCGACGGACTGGTCATCGATTTCATGAACCTCGGCTTGGGACCGGTGCGCACCGGAATCTTCAATGTCGCCGACGTGGCGATTACCACCGGCGCGATCTGCCTGGCGGTCACCTCCTTCGCGTCTGAACGGCCGGCTGCCGTCAAGTAGTCGGCACTCGACATTATTTCCGCGGAATTTCCTGTTTGGCCCGGTGGAGCGCGGGGCGTGCATCGGCCGGCCGCGCGGGTTATCATGAGAGGGGTTCCAAACTGGGGGTTGGTTGGGCGCCCAGAGCTTTGGTCGTCGAACCAACATCCCACCAGTCCCACGGAGAATCGGCATTGGGTAGTCGAGCGCGAGTTGTTGCGGCATGCCTGCTGGCCGGGCTGGGTTGGCTTTGCTCGAGCCCGCTGGTGCTGCGTGCCGATGACGCCGCGGATCTTCGGCAGGCGCATGCCTGGGGACGTTTCGGCAAAGGCTCGTGGAAGCAGGTGCGGATCGTCACCGAAAGTTTCGATGCCGAAGGCAAGCTGGTCAATTCGAGCACGACCGACAATACGACCACGCTGGAAGAGATCACGCCCGAGCGGATTTCCCTGCGCGTGGAAGTGACGGTGGAAGTCGCCGGACAGAAATTCCCCTCGCAACCGCAGATCGTTCGCCAGGGTTATGCCGGCGAGAGCGTGGGACAAACGGTTTCGGTCAAGCCGCTGAAGACCGACACGGTTACGGTCGGCGATCGTGAGATCGTGTGCGACACCGAACAGATCGAAATCCTGGGGGGCCAGAACAAGGAGGTCAGCCTGGTGCATTACTCGCCCCGCCTGACCCCGCGCGTGCTGCGGCGGCGCAGCACCACGAGCGACGTGGCCAGCGGCAAGACCCTGCAAGAATCGGTCAGCGAAGTGGTCAAGCTGAACGAAAGCCAAATGGTGTTGGGCGAGCCGAAACAGGCCTATCGGGTGCGGCTGGTGCAGAAAAGCGATCGCGGCACCACGACGACCCTGTCGGTACACGTTCCGGACGTGCCGGGCGAGGTCGTGCGGCAGACCTCCGAGAAAATGGATGCCAGCGGCAAGCTCGAACGCCGCAGCAAGCTGGAACTGGTCGGCTATGGCGTGGAGTCGGAGGACAGTTCGCGCGAAACCAGCGGCCGCCGCGCCCGTCGTAACAAGCGCGGACGCTAGGGCCACGCGCGACGGCATGAGGCCGCGGGCGGCGGTCAAACATCGCCGGAAGCGCGAATAATCTTGAACCTCCGGTGCGATCTCCTATAATAATGTTCCCTATTTCGGGGGCCCACGTAGTCTCTCCGCTCGCGAGTCGCGCCCTCATGTCCGATACGTTCAACGGCTACCATGTTTGGCTCGGCATTCCGGCCAATGAGCAGCCGCCGAATCACTACCGACTGCTGGGAATCGCGGTATTTGAGACCGACCTGGACGTCATCGACCATGCGGCCGATCGACAGATGGCGCATGTGCGGACTTTTCAGTCGGGTCGGCACCAGGCGCTGTCGCAACAGATCCTCAACGAACTGGCCAATGCCCGACTGTGCCTGCTGAGCCCGCCGCGCAAGGCGGAATATGACGAACAGTTGCGTGCCAAACTGGGTTCAGTGCCCAAGGCCTCGCCAGTTCTGATGGGCAAGCCGCTGCCCGTGGCCCAAGCGGCCGTGCCCGTCATGCCGCCCAAGGCCTCGCCCGCGGCGCCTGCCAAAGCGACCGCGAAGCCCGTGACGGCCAAACCGGTCGCGGCCAGTTCCGGCGTGGGAAGCCCGGTTTCGAGTGCGAATGTTTCGAGCGGTTCCACGCTGGTTTCCAACAAGAGCGGCGGCGCGATTTTGGCCGACGATCTGATGCTGGACATGGAACCATCCGGGGCAGGGGGTTTCGCGGGCAGCTCGGGCACCATGTTGCGGCCAAGGTCCAAGCGCCGCCTGGGCCAGGGCAACGGCGGCTGGCAACGGCCGGCGATGATGGGCATCCTGGCCGCCCTGGTCGTGATGAGTTTCATGGCCCTGTACGTCCTGGTCCACTGGATGACCACCGACGATAACTGGCGCAAGATCTTCGATCCCTCGGTGCTCGAGCCGACCGTGCCGGTCGTCGCCCCGCACGATCCCGAGGCAAAGCTGTCCGCCCCGCCGCCGCCGTCGGCCGAAGATTCGCAGCAGTAAGGTGCCGGTTGACGCTCCGCGGGTGGTTAACGACTCCATGTTGTCGGGCCCGCTCGCTCAAAACCGGTCAATCTTGGTTGTGATGCCATCTTGACTCTTGGGCGATCGGCCGGGGACGGACCAGTATCCTCAACCACATCCTCGCTGGTTGACGCTCGCCCCCTCGTTGCCAATCTCGGGTTTTCCCGACATAATGCGAGATTCGTTTCTTCTCCCGAGGGAGGCTGATTCCATGAAAAACAAGCTGGCTTCGCTGGGCATTACCTTTGACGACGTGCTGCTCGAGCCCCGCTATAGCACGGTCGTGCCTTCGGAAGTCGACGTCACCACCCGGCTGACGAAGCGAATCCACCTCAATATTCCGCTGGTCAGCTCGCCGATGGACACGGTGACCGAAAACGAGATGGCCATCGCTCTGGCTCAGGAGGGTGGATTGGGCGTGATTCACAAGAACATGTCGATCGAACGGCAGACCGAGGAGGTCGACATGGTCAAACGCAGCGCCAACGGCATCATCACCGACCCGGTGACGCTACCGCCCGATGCTAGCGTCGGCCGGGCTCGCGAGATCATGGATCAGCACAATGTTTCCGGCGTGCCGATCACGACCGCTCACCGTCAGTTGGTGGGCATCATCACCCGCCGCGATTTGCGTTTTCTCGAAGATACTCAGCTCAAAATCGCCCAGGTGATGACCCATGAGAATCTTGTAACGGCTACGGGAACAGTAACGCTTGAGGAAGCTGAGAAGATTTTGATGGCAAAAAAGGTCGAGAAACTTTTGCTGGTGGACGAAAAATACAATCTGACCGGCCTGATTACGATCAAAGACATCGACATGATGAAACGTTTCCCCAACGCATGTAAAGATGCGAAGGGCAGGTTAAGGGTGGGAGCTGCGATTGGCGTTCACGACTATGAACGGGCCGAGAGCCTGCTAGCAAAGGACGTCGACGTGTTGATCGTCGACAGCGCCCACGGCCATTCGGCCAATGTGATCGAAACCGTGAAGAACCTGAAAAGCCGCTGGGACATTGACGTGGTCGCTGGGAATATCGCCACCGCCGACGGAGCTCGCGACTTGATCGCCGCCGGGGCCGATGCGATCAAGGTCGGCATCGGGCCGGGCTCGATCTGCACGACCCGCATTATCTCGGGAGTGGGCGTGCCGCAGATTACCGCGATCTACGAAGCCTCGCAGACCGCGGCCAAGAACGACGTGCCGGTGATCGCCGACGGCGGCATTCGCTACTCGGGCGACGTGACCAAGGCGTTGGCGGCCGGGGCGCACGTGGTGATGATCGGCGGACTATTCGCCGGCCTGGCGGAAAGTCCGGGCGAGCAGATCCTGTATCAGGGCCGAACGTTCAAAGTTTATCGCGGCATGGGTTCGCTGGGCGCGATGATGCAAGGCTCGAGCGAACGCTATCGACAACGGGGCGCCGAACGCAGACCCGGCAAGCTCGTGCCCGAGGGGGTCGAGGGCCGGGTGCCGTTCAAGGGCCCCTTGAGCAACTTCGTCTATCAACTCGTCGGCGGGCTGCGAGCCGGAATGGGCTATTGCGGAACGCAAAGCATCGAGCAGTTGCGCAACGACACACGTTTTATTCAGATCTCCGCGGCAGGAGTACGGGAGAGTCATCCACATGACATCGCCATTACGCAGGAAGCGTCCAACTACAGCACTCAGTACATCGCGGGCGAGAACTACTGAGGCTTTTCGCGTTTGGCCGATGACCGTGCCGGCGGGCCTGGCCTGCCTGATCGCGGGGCTGGTCGGCGCGAGCGTGCAAGCCGGCGACGTGGTCACGGGCCCGTCGGTCAGCAAACTGCAATGGCACGCACGCGGCGTGCCGCTCGCCAAAGCGCCCGCGGCGCGCGGCGTTGAAACACAATCGCCGGCGGCGCCAGCGGCCAGAGTGGTCTTCAAAGCACCTCGGCAAACGGCCGTCGTGCAGGCGGACACGGCCACCGCGGCGGTGCAGCCGTCGTCGACGCCTTCGTCGCGGGCCAAACTGCGCGATGCGGTAATGCAGGTCAGTGCCCAGGATCCGCTGGGAGACGATAGCACGAGGAGCGCCGACGAACTCACTCCTGACACGGTGACGCCCGAAACATCCGCCGAGCCGACGATGCCGGACGCCGGTCCCACGCCCGACAGCGAGCCGGCGCCCCTGCGGCCCGGGTCCGACCCATTTGCCGACGAGCCGATCCCCACGCCGCCATCGAGCGAGTTGATGCCGAGCGCCGGCGAGCCGTTGCCGCCGGGCGATCTGTCCGAGGGAATCAGCACCGCGCCGCCGACGATGGGCTGCCAGGATTACAACCAGGAATGCATGCGAGCCGTGCGCGAGTTGCAGAACCGCGATATTTCCAAGATCGTGGTGGGTCTGGTGATCGAGGGGGTGGAAGGCGAGGACTTTCCCTGCGATTGCAAGCTGGGGGGCAATCTCATGGCGCCCGAATTTCCGGGACGACATTTTGCCCGCACGACGTTCAATTGGAGAGCGACTGGCGTTTGCCACAAGCCGCTGTACTTCGAAGACGTGCAGCTGGAGCGTTACGGCCACTCGTGGAATCCGGTGGTGCAGCCGTTCATGTCGGCGGCTCACTTCTTCGTGTCGGTGCCGCTGTTGCCGTACAAGATGGGGCTCAACCCGCCCAGCGAGTGCGTCTACTCATTGGGTTACTACCGGCCCGGCAGTTGTGCGCCGTATATGCTCGAACCGATTCCGTTTAGCTTGCGGGCAATCGTGTTCGAGGGCCTGGGGGCCGCGGCGTTCGGATTCTGGCTGTGGCCGGGTTGATGCAAACCTGGCGTGATGATCGTTAAAAAACTTAACCGCCAGATCCCCTTGGGGGACCTGGCGGTTTTTTTGTTGAGAATTCAAGACTCCCCAGGACTACCACTGTTGTCCCGAGCTGACCACCGCACCGGCATGGCGGGATTGATTGCGGCGCACGGCATTGCCGTAGAAATGCCCGGGCCGCGAAGGCCGTTCCGTGATGGGCATCTGGCGGATTTCGCGGCGGCTTAAGTTGTTGTTGGCCGCCGAAGCGGTGGAAACGGCAAATGGCACGGCCAGCAAAGCGGCCAGGACCGCAATTCGAACGATCATCGGCATCCTCCCTCTAGAAACACTAGAACCTCAAGACCCCCACGCGGCACGCAAGCCTTTATCGCACACCGTCGACCGGATGCGCACCGCCCCAGAAAACCTGATCGGCGAACGTGTGGCGGGGCGTTCGGAAAAAATGGGCGGTTTGAGCACAGTCGCGAGGCTCGGCTGCCGAACGTGCCAGAAGTAGTTTACTTACCGAATGCTCCGCGCTGTGTTGAATCGAAAAGTCGCGGACCAACGACTTATCCGGATATTCGGGCTATCGGACCTCGCGCTGGGAGGTCGTGTTTTCGTGGGCACCCCGGGGGGGAAGTTGGTGTACCGAAATTGTGAGCCGCTCGCTGCGCGATTGACGGCGGTTACAATCGATCGCTGTTGATGACGCAACCCTAGCGAGAGTCGAGCTGATGTCCACGCTTACCCTGTCACGCGAAGCGGCCCGCGAGCTCGATCGGCGGGCCGTCGACGAGTACGGCATGACCGGGCTAGTGCTGATGGAAAACGCCGGCCGTGGCGCGGCCGATCGGCTGTGCGAGTTGGGAATCGCCGGCCCCGTGGCGATCTGTTGCGGCGCGGGTAACAACGGCGGCGATGGATTCGTGGTGGCCCGACATTTGGATCTACGCGGGCACGAGGTCCGAGTGCTGCTTTTCTCCGATCCGGGCGCGCTGAAAGGGGACGCGTCAGCCAACTATCGCATCATCGAGCGCAGCGGGCTGTCGATTCGCCAGATCAGTCCGAACGACCTGCCCGCGGCGCTGTCCGGCGCATGCTGGACAGTCGATGCCCTATTGGGCACCGGCGCCCGCGGCGAACCGCGACCGCCGGTGGATGGAGCAATCGAACGGATGAACGCCGCGGGCATTCCGATTCTGGCCGTCGACGTGCCCAGCGGCCTGGACTGCGACACGGGGCAGGCCGCGCGGAACACGATTCGGGCCGCGCACACCTGCACGTTCGTGGCGCAAAAGCCTGGGTTTCTGGTCCCCGCGGCGCGCGATTATTTGGGCGTGGTGCACGTGTGCGACATCGGCGCTCCACGGCGGTTGATCGAAGAGTGCCTGGGTGCTCGACCAGGTAGCAGGACGTCCAAGCAGCGAGTCGAAGCCCGTGCGTTCGCCTGGCCGCCGCGTCATTCGGCCGGGGGCGGTTCGTATTCGAAATCCTTCCACTTCATGGGCCGGCGGAACGGCTCGATTCGGAGCGTGACTTCGCCGTTCTGGAAGATGCGGACCGTGCCGTTCGACTCGCTGACGGCGACGGCCACGGCGTTGGTCTTGCGGCTGATGGCCGCGGCCGCCCAATGTCGGGCGCCCAGACCCTTGGGCAGGGTGATGTTGTCGGCCGGCGCGTCGATGTACCGTGCCGAGGCCTCGACGATGCCGTCGGCATTCACCACGATCGCGCCGTCGAGTTGCGCGATCTCCTTGATGCCCTCGCGGACGCGGGGGTCGTCCAGGTTCCGTTCCTTGCGGCTGTAGCCCCGCACCGGGTCGAAACCGACCGGGTGGCTGCTGGCCAAGACCTTGCGGGCGTCGCCCACGACGAACAGGGTTCCAATGGGCTTGCCTTCGCGTCCCTCGCGGCCGACTTCGACGGCCATATCGACCACGGTTTTGAGCGTGTCGAGCGGCACCCGGGTCTCGAGTTGCCGCAAGTCGCGCGAAGTCAATTGTCCCAGATGCTCGCCCAGGTGGACCAGGCTGATCGAGTCGATCGTGCCGGCCTCGAAGCCGCTGTATAGCGCCACGACCTGCGCGCCGGCGGTGAGGATGTCGTCGGCCACGCTTTCCAAAAGGGCCTGGGTCAGCTTCTCGTAAACCGGGGCCTCGGGCATTTTCAGGATAACGGTGGCCAGTCCCGCTTCGGCGGCTCCCTCGAGCTGCGCCCGAAAGTCAGCCGCGACCAGGATACGTTCGTCGCCGGCATGCGTCTTGAGGCGGTCCCAGTCGGTTGGACCTTCCAAGAGCAACATCAATGCGTCGGCATCGACGGCCCGGGACAATTTCGACGCCACGTCGATCACCGTCTCGAACTGCTCGGTAAAGCGGAAAGTTCTCACGGCAGGGGGCCATCTTTGGTTAACAGAAGGCAAACCAGACAACCCGAATCGGAAATCGACGACCCGGGAGCCCGACCGAGGCAAGCCGTGGCTGGCGAGGGCCGCCGCACAGCGCCTCCACCCATCCGCGAATCGGGATGCCGCATCGTAAGGATTTTAGAGCGCGGCGGCAACGGCAAGAAAACGGCGGATCGTTGCCGGTCCTTGGCGATCGCGGTCAACATGGATGAGACATCAAGCCGCGAGGCGGTCCTATTCGCGCACGGTTTCCACCGGCAACTTGGCTTGTAGCACGCCGTCGTCGCCGGGGCCATCGACCAGGCTCTGCGACCAGGCTGGCGGGGAGTTCTTGAACACGCGGTTGTGATAAACCGCCAGGCCATGCAGGCCGTGTCCCAAGGGACCAATCTCCCAGGTGTGGTTGCTGTTCTTCAACAGCAGGTTGGACAAGTAGTCCACGACCTTGACCATCTTCGGATCGCGCAGTTCCTCGTCGGAGAGCGAAAATGCGATCCACTCCAGGATATGTCCGCTGGTTTTGAGCCGCCGGTCGATATCCTGCGTATCGCCGCGACGCGTGAACCACTCGGTGCTGAAGCTGCCGTCCGGGTTTTGCAGGCTGAACGTGTAGCGGTGGTAATCCTGCACGAATTTTTGGGCGCGGCTGAACTCGCCCACGACGGGCTTGCCGCGTTGAATGCGTTTGTTGACGGCATAGCTGAACCCCATCAGGCGATGCGTGCCGCCGCATGCCGCCCCGCGAACGGGCTGCTTCAGTTCCTCGCGAATCAGGCGCTGGATCGACCATTGCTGCCCGTCGCGAGTGGTCCACTCGGCATCGGAATCGAGGTAGTGCATGAGCGAGATGAGCTTGAAGGTCAGCTCCTCGCCGGCGACGCACGTCTCTTTCTCGTGCTCGACCAGGTCGGCCAGGGTGAAGTTCTTGCCGCTGACCAGCAGCGGGTAGTCGGATTTGACGTGCGACTGGGCCAGGATGGCCAGGAATTGCCCGGCATGGCCTTGCACGCCGACGCCGCGGCGGGCGTCGACTTTGTCGCGATTCACGAACAGCATCCGCTCGCCGCCACAGGGATTGTTGAAGCACATCCAGCCGACGGCATTGACCCGCTCACCGGCGGGGCCGCCCTTGAACAGCCGCGTGTCGACCCCGTAGGCGATTATCGCGTGCATCACTTCCCAGGGCGTGTTGTCCCGGGTGTTTTGATGCCGCGGATAGTACATGGTCAAGGCCTGGCGAATTTGCTTGCCCAGGGCCTCCATTTCCGGCGAGAGTTGCTCGGAAGGACTCGACGACGAAGCGTCCGTCTCCTCGGCATCCTGGTCGCTCGCTTGCGCGGCAGTTGAAGCGGAATCGCCATCGAGCTTGAAGCGGATCGACGTATCCTGCTGCTTTTCATCCTGTTGTTTTTCGCGGATCGCGCTCGGGCGGCTGGCCTGTCGGGCAATGGCCCGGGCCGAACCCTGGTGCGCTCCGTAAACGGAATCGATATCGAAATCGGCGGGATCAAACTCGCCGCCGATCAGGATGCCGCTCATGCACACGCAGGCCACGGATAGAAAAGCGCCCGCCGCGGGCCGCAAACTTCGCCGAATCGTACCGATCATCAAAGACTCCTCAGCCACCCCAGAGCGGACTCGACGCTCTCGCGGTTCCGTATCATGAATTCTCTTCGGTCAGCCGCCCGGATTGACACTACCGGGGTGCAAGCTGCCTGACGGAGTAATGATATCGGACCGAATGCCGGCGCTCTTTGGTTGGGCCGACGCTTTCCTAAACGTGCGGAAAGGGGCAGTTTTGCCGCGCCGACTGAGAAATCGGTGCGGCTTGTGCCGGTTGACGCAAAGGACTGATTAGAACAAGGTGCGCCGCACGCGTTCGGCAATGCTCACCTCGGGAGCGTCGGACTTTCCTGTCTGAGCATATTGGCGCCAGGCTTGCACGTCGTTGCCGTAGTCGCGTCCGCTGACCGACACGAGCGACTCGTGCGCGCGGGCCTGCATGGCCGGGTCAGGATCAACGATGGCCTCGGACAGGGGAACGAGCGCTGAAGGGTCGCTGGTTTGGCCCAGGGCCCGCACGGCCGCGATCCGCACGTCGAAATTCGAGTCGCTGCCGATCAAGCGGGTCAACTCGGTCACGGCCCCCTTGTCGCCGCGAATTCCCAAGCACTTGCAGGCCGTGCGGCGGGTTTCAATGTCGCTGTCGCTCAGGGCCCCCACCACGACCGCTCCGGCGGCCGTCTGCGGGAACACGGCCAAGGTGAGGAGCAAATGACGGCGGAGGATGGGATCGTTCTCGTTCTGGTATTCCGCCGACAGCTTCGCGACCATTTGTTCCTGCTCCGCCGGCGGCTGTTTGGGCGCGGCCTTGGCGATCTTCTTCAATTCCTTGATGCGATCCGCCGGCGTCTTGATGTTGAGCACTTGCTCGGGAGTGCGAAATATCAGGCCGGACCCAAACGAGGTGATTCGGTTGGCCGTTTCGGCGCAGCCCGTGCACAGGGTCACGCCGAGGCAAAACACCAGCACCGCCAAGTTATAAACCGGGCCCTGCATGCGCGCTTAGAGGGGACAAGAAATGAAGAAATCCGAACTGGGATCGAAATGTCAGAGCGGCCTTTTAGCAAATCCCCCGGAGGCGCTCCAGACGAATCGGTTCAGAAAGGCGGGCTCGTCAAACCCGCATCCTGGGATGCTAGCAAAGCGGCAAATTCGCCCGATACCGCCAGACTTGCCGCAATCGGGGCGGGCGGGGCTTGGGCAAGCAGCGGCGGCCTTCCCAGGCGGGCCGGAAAAGTCGACCGTTTATCGGGCAGGGCGGCGTGCTATGATTGGAGTACGTGAGCTCAATCTGGCCATTTCCCTGCCGCCGCGATCCACTGGCCGTGAAGCGACTCTTCGCTTGCGTGGTTTTGATCTCGATTTGCCTGGCCCAGCCGCTGTGTGCGCTGGAGCACGTCACGCTGCGCCGCGATGGTCGCGAGCAGACCGTGTCGGGACAGGTCGTCATTGCGGCCGAAGACGGCGGCTTGCTGATGATGTTGCGCGACGGCACACTGTGGACGATCGAGCCGGATCAGCTCGTTTCGCGCAAGCAGGACGACGAACCGTTTCGGCCATTTACCCGCGACGAACTGGCCAAACAATTGATCTCTGAGCTGCCCGCGGGCTTCGAGACATACAGCACGCATCACTACCTGATCTGCTACAACACCTCGCGCGAGTATGCCGTCTGGTGCGGGGCGCGTATTCGAACGGCTGTACAAGGGATTTACGAATTTCTGGTCGCGCAAGGGCATGAAGCTGCACGAGCCCGAGTTTCCGCTCGTGGCCGTGATATTCAATTCGGCCGAGTCCTACTCGGCGCACTCGCGCGGCGAGTTAGGCGCGTTGCCGGAGTCGATCATCGGCTACTACAGTCTGCGCAGCAATCGGATCACGATGTACGACCTGACCGGGGTCGAGGCGCTGCGCAGCGCCGGCGATCGGCGCGGCTCGGCCGCTCAAATCAATCGCATGTTGGAGCGCCCCGAGGTCGAACAACTCGTGGCCACGATCATCCACGAGGCCACGCACCAGATCGCCTTCAACAGTGGATTACAAACCCGCTTTGCCGACATCCCGTTGTGGGTCAGCGAGGGCATTGCCGCGTTCTTCGAAACGCCCGACTTGCGCAGCGCCAAGGGCTGGCGCACGATTGGCGCAATCAACGACACGCGGCTGGACCGGTTTCGCGAGTACCTGCACAAGCGACCCTCGGCGTCGCTCAAGTCACTGGTTTCCGACGATAAGCGGATTCGCGACACGCGGCAGGCGCTCGACGCATACGCCGAAGCCTGGGCGTTGAACTATTACCTGATTCATCAGCGGCCCAAGCAATTCATAGCCTATCTGCAAATGCTCTCGCGCAAGGAGCCGTTGCTGTGGGATGACCCGGCCACGCGGTTGAAGGAGTTTCAAGAGGCGTTCGGCGATAACCTGGGCACGCTGGACGCGGACTTCCTCCGCCAGATGCAGAAAGTTCGCTGAGCGGCGAAGGCTCGAAGTCCCGCTGTTTTCGATTCACGCGGCACTTTCTTCGCGGCGGCGGTGCGGGTTATAATCGAGGCACGTCGCACGTTCCCGCACAGAATCCCCCGTATGCTCCCGCCCCCGAGGAAAAACACGCCATGACCGTTGAAAAATCGCCCGCCGAGAACCGGCCCACGTCTCGCCGTGATTTCCTCAAAGCCTCGACGACCGCCGTGGTCACAGGCGCCCTGGTCAGCCAACTCGCGATTCAACGCTCGGCCCACGCGGCCGGCAGCGACACGCTCAAGATCGGACTGATCGGCTGCGGCGGACGCGGCACGGGCGCCGTGGGCAATGCTTTTGCGGCCGACTCGAATTGCCGGCTGGTGGCCATGGCGGACGCCTTTCCCGACTCCGTGCAAAACAGCCTTTCGCAATTGCGCAAGGCGGCCCCCGAGCGCGTGGCCGTTGAGCCCGATCATTGCTTTGCGGGCTTCGACGCCTATCAGCAACTGCTGGCCACCGACGTCGACGTGGTGATTTTGGCCACGCCGCCCCATTTTCGACCCGCGCATTTGAAAGCGGCAATCGCCTCGGGCAAGCACGTGTTCTGCGAAAAGCCCGTGGCCGTCGATGCCCCCGGCGTGCGGAGCGTGCTGGAAACCACTGAGGAGGCCCGCAAAAAGAACCTGTCGATCGTTTCCGGTCTGTGCTACCGCTACGATCCGCCGAAGCAGGAATTGATCAAACGAGTCCACGACGGCGCGATCGGCGATATCCTGACCATGCAGGTCAGCTACAACACCGGCACGCTGTGGCACAAGGGTCGGCAGCCGGACTGGAGCGAAATGGAGTACCAGCTTCGCAATTGGCTGTACTTCACCTGGCTCTCGGGCGATTTCAACGTCGAACAGCACGTACACAGCTTGGACAAAGCCGCCTGGGCCATGCACGATGAACCGCCGGTGCAAGCCACCGGACTGGGCGGGCGGCAGGTTCGCACCGATGAGCAGTGGGGCAACATCTTCGATCATTTTTCCGTGGTCTACGAGTATGCCAACGGGGTCAAGCTGTTTGCCCAATGCCGCCAGATGGCCGGCTGCTCGGTCGATGTTTCGGATCATTTGATCGGCAACAAGGGTTCGGCCGAGATGATGCGGGCCACGATCGAAGGGCCCCAGGCGTGGCGCTATCGCGGCGGCAAGCCGAACATGTACGAAGAAGAGCATCGCGCCTTGTTCGCCGGCTTGCGAACCGGCAATCCGCTGAACAACGGCGTGTACATGGCTCGCAGCACCATGCTGGCGATCATGGGCCGCATGGCCAGCTATACCGGGCAGACGCTCACCTGGGACCAGTGCCTGAACTCGACCGAGGACCTGACCCCGGCGAAATACGAATGGGCCGACGTGGCGGTGCCGCCGGTGGCCAAGCCGGGACTGACACGGTTCGTGTGACGCCGAGCTACTGAAGAAAGACGTTCAGCCGGCTCGCAGGTTGGCTTCGACGCGGCGGATCGTCTCTTCCAGGCTGAGCGAGCCGCAGGCCAGCTTGAGCGGCGAGGCGTCGCTCATCCACGATTCGATCTTCTTCTGCGCCGAGATGACGGTGCTGTGGCTGCGGCGGCCGAAGTAGGAGCCGATCTCGCTCAAGCCGGCCCGCGTGTGTTTGCGGGCCAGCCACATCGCCAGCATCCGCGGATGGCAGACCGTGCGGGTCTTGCCGCTGGATTGCAGGCTCTTCGAGTCGATGCCGAAGACGTCGCACACGGCCTTCTCGATATCGACCAGCTTGACGACGCGATCGTGATGATCGATCAACTCGGAGAGGACTTCCTCGGCCAGCGCCAGCGAAATCGGCCGGCCGTGAGCCAGGCTGGCGGCTTGGAGCTTCTTGAGCGCGCCGGCCAATTCGCGCGATTGGGTGGTGAAGTGCGACGCGATGTACGATTCGACTTCTTCCGGCACGCTCAATTCCAGGTCGCGGGCGTGTCCGCGCACGATGCCCAGGCGGGTCGGATATTCGGCCGACTCCAGGCGGCAGACCATGCCTCCGGACAGCCGGGCCATCAATTCCGGACCCAACGCCTTGAGGGCCGCCGGCGAACGATCGGAGGCAAACACCAATTGCCGCCGTGCGCCCAGGAACGTGTCGATCGTGTGCAATAGCTCGACGAGCGTGGCGCGCTTGTTCGCGAAAAACTGCACGTCGTCGATCACGAGCAATTCCAGATCGCGATACTTGCGGCGGAAGCTGGGCATGCCGCTGCCGTGCAGGGCCTCGAGAAAGTAGCTGGTGAATTGTTCCGCCGACAGCAGCACCTGGGCGGCGCGGGGCCGGGCCTTGCGAAATGCGTCGCAAATGCCCTCGAGCAAATGCGTTTTGCCCGTTCCCGTCGGTCCGTGCACCAACAACGGCGAGTATCGGCCGGGCTCTTCGGCCGCCATCTGCGCCGCTTTATGCGCCAGACAGTTGGAATTGCCGATCACGAACGAATCGAGACTCGACAGCCGACGGCGACGCGCGATCGCGTTTGGCGGCGGGCCAATTTGCGCGGACTGCGAGGGGGAGGGCAATGCAGGGCAGGGCGTGCCCGTTGCAGCGGCCGGGTCCATTGCCCCATGGGTTGTGGCGGGGGGCAAATGATCGCAAAGAGCGATGCGAAACTCCGGGACCAGCGGCTTGCCGCAGGCGGCCAGCGCCGCCGCTTCCAGATCCTTGCGAAAATGGGTGCGCAGCCAATCCTGAAAAAACTGATTGGCCACGCTCACGACCAGCGTGGTGCCGCGGACGGACAATTGCGTCGCCGCTCCAAACCAGACTTCGCATCGGTCCTTGCCGATGCGGTCCGCGAGCTGCGCGAATCGCCGATACGATCTCCCTATCGTCTGTGTTCACTTCCTGTAAACCCCCAGCGCGCAATCCGCCACGTCGCTTATTGCCAGTCAGACGAGTCGAGCGTGATCCGCCGGCAGGACGGATCGTGCTCAAGATTCGGGAGAATAATCTCGCACGGCCGTGGCCGCTTTGAGACTCGCATTCCTGTCACCCGAGACGCCGATTGTACGACCGCTAGCGTTGCTGTCAAACGGCCTCGCCAAGGCGCGCGCTTAGGAAGATGGCCCCGTGGAAATCGCCCGGAAAGTTCCGCAGAGCGACGATCGAGGATTTTTTTAAGTCGCGCTGGCGTCGTGGAAAATTTGTCGGCTGCAAGCCGCGCGGCGCCGCGAGGGCCGCCAGCGACCTTCGCAAGTCGCAAAGAACACACGACTTGCGACGCGACCAAAAAACGGTTTTGCGCCGCACTGCGCCAAAATGCCAGGAACATCGCGGTATTCGCCGTATTCGAGACAACCATGTTTCGACAGCGCTTCACAACACCCGCAAAAACAGCCGCCGCGCGTCCCATTCGATGAAGTTCGCGGCAGCATAGATGGCGATCGCGGGCTCATTGTTGGCATCCACCGCTAAGACCAACCGCTGGCGTCCGGCTCGCGCGGCAAGGCATTGCGCGTGCCGCACGATCGCGCGGCCGATACCCTGGCCGCGAGCCGCGGGAATGACTCCCATATAGGTCAGCTCCCATTGATTGCTGGCGGCATCGTCGGCCAACAACAAACAGCCCACGTCGCTGCCGTCACGCCGCACGATCAACCAGCGTGCCGGATCGAAAACTCCGGCCGCGCGGTATCCGTCCATCACGTCCTCGACGGAGCGAACCCGGTCGATCGAAGGACAATCGAACGATCCGGCGTACGTATGCTCGACGATCCGGAATAATCGCGCCTGGAGCGAGGCGGAGTAGGGGAGGAATTCACAATCTTCCTCCGGCATTACCACGGGGAACTTGCCGCACGGGCTGAGCAGGTACAAAAGGTTCGCGGCGCGGTGAAAACCGCCGTCGACAAGCAGCTCTTCTTCGCCGCTATCCTCGATCGGCAGGAACACTTGTGCCAGCCGCACGTTTTGCCCCGGCAGCCGCGCGACGACTTGGGCGAGCAGGCCGCGGATCGCCTCGGCCGATTGTCGGCCGGAGACCCGGGGGAGCGAAATAATAGCTGTCTTGCCCGGCAGCACCTCAACCAAGGTTGCTGCCGTCAGTTTTTCGCCGCGATAGGCTGTCCACGCCGTGCGATGCGAGCCGCTAGCGCGGTCGGTCGCCTGGGCGATGCGGCCGGCGCGTTCTTCCGCGGGCAAATGCGAGTAAACGAGTTCGAGCGCGGCTGCGCGATCCGCGTCGGTCGCCGCCCGAACTCGCAAACCCGATTCACCGTGAGTCATGGCAATTCTTACGAAGTCGGAAAAAAAGAACGCCGCCTGGATTCGGCCGACGGAATTGCCTCTATAATAGACGCTCGGGCATTGGCCACGCGTCTTTTTTCGAATGAGAATCCGATGATCAAGCACGTCTTGCTGATTGTAGCCGGGATCGCGAGTGTCGCCGGCCGCGGACAAGAACTGTTTGGGCAGCCGATCTTGAATCGGGTCGAGCAGTTGCTGCGCGACCAGGTGGACGCGGCGCGCGGCGTTCCGCCCGCGCAACAGCCGCCGGCAGATCCCGAACGCGGCTACTTG
The DNA here is from genome assembly GCA_963791755.1 of uncultured Planctomycetaceae bacterium. Lineage (GTDB taxonomy): Bacteria > Planctomycetota > Planctomycetia > Pirellulales > PALSA-1355 > PALSA-1355. The sequence goes on along the minus strand of CAWBTK010000007.1, from coordinate 545,498 downwards.
GGACTCGTGGGCGACGACCGTGAAGAGGCGGGCCGAGGCGTGCGCGTGCTGGACGTCGTCGAAGATGGTCCGGCGGCGAAGGGAGGATTGCGAGTCGGAGACCTGATCACCGCGACCGACGGCCAGCCGATCCTGGACATGGAGGACTTGTCGCAAGCGCTCGATCGCAAACCGCCGGGCGCCAAGCTGGCCATGTCCATCGATCGAGGCGGAGCAACACGGCAATTGAGCGTTACGCTCGGTCGGCGTGCTCCGACCGCGGCCCAGCGCAAGATCGAGGAACTTCCCGGGCCGAGCACGGTTGCCGCGCAGGCGTCAGGGCCGAAGCTGGGAGTCCATGCCATAACCGTGACGGAAGCGGCGCGGCGGCAGAATCAATTGCCTGATACAAGCGGCGCGCTGGTCGATGCGGTAACGCCCGGCACGGCCGCGGCCCGCGCGGGAATTCCAATCGGCGCGGTGATCACCCGGCTCGACGACGAATCGATCAACTCGCCGCAGGAGTTGGCGGGCGGGGTGGCTAGCGCGGCGCGGGGCGAGATCGAGCTGACCTATTGGTATCGCGGTCAAGAGATACAAAAACGCGTCAGCCTGTCCGCCGGTCCGAGTGGACCGGCCGTGCCGCCGCGAGTTCCAGTCGCGGCGAATCCTCCTCGACCGCAACCCAGCGACGGACCCGTGTTGCCGGGCTCGGCCGATGAGCGCATCGCCGAACTCGAACAGCGCATTCGCGACCTGCAGACGCGGCTGGAAAAGCTGGAGACCCGATTGGCGCCTCCGGCGCCCGCCGCCGAGGCTGAGCACGACGTGCCGAAGTAGAATCGCGCAAGCACGCGGTACGTCGCCCGATTCAGGGCCGCTTCATCGCCAGGTCGACTTCGAATCGCACGTGGGGCTGATCGGCGCGAACCACGCGTGCCGGCCGAATGCGCAGCTCGCTGTGCGGCTTACCGTTCCACTTGGCCTGAAAGAGCGACAGACTGGGGTCGCTGGTCGCCTCGTGCGAGAAGTGGTATTTGGAAGTGACCAGCGCGATCAGTTTGCGCGGGTCGCCGGTCGTGCCATGAAAGATGATCCGCTCGATCTTTTGATCTTTGTTGAAATAGTAGGTGAGCGATCCAGCCAGGTCATCGGACCCCGTGCCGCTGACCAAAGGCACGCGGTAACCCTGCAAATCCAACTCGGCCAGCCCGGCGGTCACTCGCGGCCAGCGGGCCATGACCCAGGCGGGCGTGCCTTCGAATTGCAGGACCTCTTCCAGACCGCGCGTCGGAGCGCCTTCAAGATTGCGATTCGTGCTGGTTGCCTCCGCCTGCGCAGCGCGCCCTGTTCGACCGCCGCCAGATATCCGGCGCTGCGTGCCGGGGCCAGAGCCTCGCCGGCCGCCGGGGCCTTCTCGGCCTGGGATGAACTGGAAAACTTCGAGCTCAGCGAATTCCACCATTCGGACGACGACGAAAACACGTACGGCGCACCGACCATGCTCATCATGAAACTCAAAAAGAAGAACCGCTTGAGCATCGCTTCGTTCGCCCTCCGCGCTTTTGCCAAGATCGCTCTTCGCACAGTATCGGCTCGGCGCGGGCGGAGACTTGCCCGGGCGACGTCGGAGGCAAATCAGCTTGCCTGCCGCGAGCATTCGTTCTTCGGCGAGCAACCGGCACAACCGCCATGTGCCGCGCGACTAGCGCCAGGGAATCTGGGAGAGGACGGTCAGAATGGCCGCCAAACCCAATAACAGCAACGGTCCCCAATCGAGCAACCACGACGACCGCGAGATTCCGGCGGAAGCGTCAATGCCCTCTGCCTGACCTTCCGCCTGCCGATCACCCCGAAGCCGCCTACCGTGCTCGACCAGGGGACTGCCGGGATCGCGAGCCAGAATTGCGGCGATCGAATCAGGCTGCGTGTCGAGCAAGGCCGCGGCGTATTCCAAGTCGTCGAAGTAGGCCTCTCGTTCGCGACCCAACTCAATCCCCAACGAGTGCAGGATGTGTTCGGTCTTTTCGGCCGAGTAGCGGCGTTTGAGCTGCTTCAGGTAAGATTGAAACTTCTCGTCACCCAGGGCCGCGGTCAGGGTCGGCCAATCGCGCACCAGGTGCCGCGCGTTGTGGGAGAGAATCTTGTGTCGGCAGAGAGCCGATATTTCGTCCAAACCCATTTGCTCGGCCTGCACGCCCGCCAACACCAACAGCTTGTCGCGAACCATTGGCTGACGCCGCATATGGCTGGCGCGGGCCAGGTGCAAATACATGCCCAGCGTTCGATCCGCTTCTGCCATCAACGTGCATCCATCCGACGGGGCGCCTCGGCCGCGCAATTGCGGTCGCCGGCTCGATATGTTAATCATCGAGCGGGCAAGGGTAAATTCAAGACCAAACCGTTCGGGTTCCACCGCGCAAAGCCTGCCGTGAAAGTGCCATGGGCGACACCAGCGCGAGCAGCGCGACACTTGAGCAATGGGACGATTATCCATGGCTAATCAGCCCAGCGGCCGAACCGTGGCTGCAATCGATGCGCAATTCTCCGCTCTCGCTGACGGCCCGAGTGGCCGCGCTACGGCGGGACCTGTCGGCCGAGCGCGCGCATCTCGTTTTGGAATTAACGGCCTTGCGCGACCGGGCGCGAACCAAGTTCAGCCAGGCCCAGGCCATGTTCTTTACCCAGCGCGGGCTGGAACAGGCGACGGATGAACTTGTCGCGTCGTACAAGGCCCAACGATTTCTGGGCCGGACCACGATCCATGATTTGTGCACGGGCATCGGCGGCGATCTGCTGGCCTTGTCCGAAGTCGGTGAAGCGACCGGCTTCGACCGCGACCCCGTTATGGCGATGCTGGCGACCGCCAATGCTCGCGTCCGTTTTGATCGCAGGTCGCCGGAGCGTCGATTCGCGCCGGCCGTTTGCCTGGCGCGCGACGTGGAACAACTTGACCTGACGAAGTGCTCGGCCTGGCACATCGATCCCGATCGCAGATCGACGGGACGCCGCACGACGCGTGTCGACCTGCACGAACCGGCCACCGGCGCGATCGATCGGTTGCTAGCGCGCAATCCGCACGCCGCGGTGAAGCTTGCACCGGCGGCACAGTTGCCAGATGAGTGGGCAGGCCGAGCCGAACTGGAATGGATCAGCCGCGGTCGTGAGTGCCGGCAGTTGGTGGCCTGGTTTGGCGAGTTCGCGCGCGACCCGGGGCGACGGCGGGCGACGGTGCTAGGCGACGGCGCGGGGGCGCCGCGATCAATCGTGGGCGGGGCTGATCTGCCGCCGCCGAACATCCAGGAGATCGGCCGCTATTTGTTCGAACCCGACGCTGCCGTGCTGGCCGCCGACTTGGGGCCGACGCTGGCCGCGGAACATGCGCTGGCGGGCATTTCCGCCGGCATCGCCTATTGGACCGCCGATGCGCCGGTCATGGATCAGGCATTGGCGTGCTTCGAGGTGCTCGAAGTGCTGCCGTTTCGCGTGAAGCCTTTGGCGGCGATGTTGCGCGAGCGGGGCGTCGGACAATTGGAAATCAAGAAACGTGGTGTTGCGATCGACCCGGGCGAGCTGCGCCGCCAGTTGCGTTTGAAGGGAGACCAGGCTGCCACGCTGCTGTTGATGCCGATTGCCAAGCGCGTGACGGCCGTGCTGGCGCGACGCGTGACGCCTGACTAACAGCTTAGCGTTTTTGCGCCGGCGCTGTTTTTTTGGCCGGCGGTTTTGACTTGGCCGCCGCGTTTGGACTGGCCGGCGCGTCTTCGATCGGCGCCTTGCGCGGGGCGGCTCGCCGGGCGGTTTCCGCCACCGGCGGAAGCAATTCCTCGGTGAAGCGGGTCACGTAGTGCATGCTGCTGGCGGCGCCGCTAAAGCCGATCACGTGCCGATCCAGGTCGAGTTGCTGGCTCAACACGCGGCCGGCCTCGATATCGAACCGCACCGTGCCGCTCGAGAGGCGTTGAATCAACTGCGCCTCGATGGCCGGATCGCTGACGGGCGTGAGAATCTGCGAGTCAACGTCGATCGTAGCCACGCCGTCGACGACTTTTTCGAGCGTGAACTTCTGCCGTGTTTGAATCTTCTTCGTGCCACCGTCCTTGAGAACCACCTCGACCTCCAAGGGGCTCGTCCAGGTGTCGCCGATGCCAATCGGATGATCGGGCAGCGGCATCGTCATTTGCGTGGACATGCTGGTCGGTTGGGCCCGCTTTTCCTGGCGCTTGATGATCTTGCCGCGATCGTCCATGGTCACCACGGTGAGCGGAACTCCAACGGCCTTGGCGACTTCCTCGTATCCCGGCGGCGCCTCGCTGTCGGTGCGGCTGTTGTAGCGAACTTCCTTGCGTCCCTGGGCCCGCTGCCACATGTCGATGCTTTCGACCATGTGCATGAAGGTCACGGCTTGGGGAGTGACTTCGCCGACGCGCCAGGTCTTGATCGACTTGCTTTGGGTCTCGGCCTTTTGCGTGGTGCCGTCGATCGTGGTTTGCACGGCGGCGCGGTGCACGATCTCGGTGCGGATGATTTCGCCCGGCGAGAACTTGTAGCGAAGATCGAACTGGCGAGTGTCGTCGGAGGGGTCGGTTTCGGCAGCCGGCGCATCGTCGGGCGCGGCGGTCGCCGTCACATCGGAGTCCTCGGGCTCGTACGACCAAGTCCGAGTGTTGCCGGCAAGAACACATGCAAGCGACAGCAAGAGACCACCGAATCTCAACATACTCGCATCCTTTCGAGTCGTGCCCCGCCGCGCTGGCGGCGTGTTTCAGTGCTTTGATTTCAGCCGGCCGCCCCAGCCAAGTTTTTCGCGAAGCGTGCGGTAATACGTATGACCGGGCAAGGCAATGAGTCGGAATCGCGCATCCGAGCGCTCGACACGTACCCTGTCCTCCGCCTCCAACCGACCGACCACTCGACCGTCGGCCACGACCGACGTGCCCGGGTGCGGCCGGGAAACGACCACTTCATAAACCCGATCCGCCGAGTCGACCACCGGCCGATTGGTCAACGTGTGCGGGCTGATCGGAGAGATCACGAAGGCCTGCAAGTCTTGCCGCAAGATCGGGCCGCCGGCGGAGAGGTTGTGCGCCGTCGAACCAACCGGCGTGCTGACGATCAAACCGTCGCAACTATAGGTCGTCACCAATTCCGCGTCAACGTAAAGATCGATGTCCAGAATGGCGAATGGCGGACCGGCTAGCACCGCGACTTCGTTGAGTCCCAACCGCTCGTGCATCACCTGCCCGCCGCGAATGACGCTGCATTCGTACATCAGGTGCTCGACGACCTCGTATTGTCCCGCACAAATCGCGGGCAAGCGCGCCTCGAACTCCTCGGGCAACAGATCTGCCAGGAATCCCAACTTCCCTAGATTGACTCCGACGATCGGGCGCTGCCGCCGGCCCATCTGGTGCGCGGCGCGGAGCATCGAGCCGTCGCCGCCAACAACCACCGCCAGGTCGAACTCCAATTGCGACAGATCATCGCCGGCATCAAGGTCTTGGCGAATCACCTCGGCGTGACGAGCAGCCAAGGGCGCCAACCGGGCGGCTTCGGCCGCCAGTTCGCCACGACCCGCGGCAGCCAAGAGCAACAGCTTCATTTTTCGATGCGCGATGGGTTGGTCGGTTGCGGCGGATTTGGCAGCCATGCGATTGATCATAGAAGACGGCGCGGCCGGACGGAAGCGCGCTCGAACGACGGCGGCGCCTTCGCGCCGGCCGAAACGCGAGGTTATTCGCGGCGGCGGCTCAGCTTACGCGGCGGCGATCGGCCGTTTTCACTTCGACCCGGGCGGCCATTTGTCGGCAGGCCAGGGCGATGCCGGCGGCGTCCAGACCCAGGTCGGCCAGCAGTTCACCCCGTTCGGCATGCTCGATAAAGCGATCGGGAACGCCCAGCCGCCGCAGATGCGCCACACTTTGCCCGGCATCGGTCGCGGCTTCCAGCACCGCGCTGCCGAAGCCGCCGGCCAGCGACGCCTCCTCGACAGTAACCACGAAGGGGCTGCTGCTAATCGCGCGGAGCACGATTTCATTATCCAGCGGCTTGATGAAACGGGCGTTGATTACGCCCACGTCGAGACCTTCCTCGCGGAGCACGGCGGCCGCCTTGATGCAATTCGGCAACAGTGAGCCGCAAGCGATTATCATGCCGTCGTGGCCCCAGTCGATGACCTCGGCATGGCCCAACTCGATGGGGGTTCGCGCCGCCTCGACGGTTTCGGCCGTGGCCTTGGGATAGCGGATCGAAACGGGACTGTCTTGCACGAGCGCGAACTCGAGCATCGCCCGCACGTCGCTCTCGTCGCCCGGCGCCATGACGACCATATTCGGCAGCAGGCGCATGTATCCGATGTCGAACATGCCGTGATGCGTGGGCCCGTCGGCGCCGGTCAGGCCGGCACGATCGAGCACGAACGTGACGGGCAGATTCTGCAACGCCACTTCCTGGAAGATCTGGTCGTAGCTGCGCTGCAAGAACGTGCTGTAGATGTCGACAATCGGCCTCATGCCGGCCTTGGCCTGGCCGGCGGCAAACGCCACGGTGTGCGACTCGCAGATGCCGGTGTCGAAGAACCGATCGGGATAGGCGACCCGAATCGGCTCGAGCTTCGTGCCCTGGCACATGGCGGCCGTCATGACCGTGACCCTGGGATTGACGGCCATGACGTCGAAGATCGATTGGCTGACGACGTCGGTGTAGGCCTTGGACGAACTTTTCTTGAAAGCCACGACGCCCGCGTTCTCGCAAGTGAATGGGACGGGCGTGTGAAAGAACACGGGATCCTCGGCGGCCGGTTGGAAGCCGTGCCCCTTCTCGGTCACGACGTGCAACAGCACCGGGCCGGGCACGTCCTTGACCATCGCCAGGTAGCGGCGGAGTTGCGGAATGTTGTGGCCGTCGACCGGACCGATGTAACGGAAGTTAAGTTCCTCGAAAAGCATGCCGCCGTGCAGACCGGCCTTGATCGATTCCTTGACCTGCGCCAAGAACCGCTCGGCCGGATCGCCGAACAACGGCACTTTGTTGAGGACCTTGAGCACTTCGCTTTTCAGCCCGGTGTACAAAGTGTTGATTCGCAAGCGATCGAGATACTCGCCCATGCCGCCGACGCGCGGGCAGATCGACATTTGATTGTCGTTGAGAATCACGAGCAGGTTCTTGCGCATGCCGCCGGCATTGTTCATGGCCTCGTAGACGATGCCCGAGGGAAACGCCCCGTCGCCGATCACGGCAACCGAATGGCGGTCATCCTCGCCCATCAACTCGTCGCCGCTTTTTAAACCCAGCGCGGTCGAGACGCTGCAGCCGGCGTGGCCGGTCATGAACAGGTCGTAGGGGCTTTCGTTGGGGTTGGGGTAGCCCATCAGGCCCCCCTTGGTGCGCATGGTGCTGAATTCGTGGTAGCGCCCGGTGATCAGCTTGTGCGGATAGATCTGGTGACCGGTGTCCCAGATCAGCCGGTCGCGGCTGAAATCGAACGTGGTATGCAGGGCCAGGCAGAGTTCGACGACGCCCAGGTTCGAGGCGAAGTGCGCGGTGCGGTTCGAAACCAGGTTGCAAAGCACCTCGCGCATCTCGCCGGCGAGCTGATCCAGCTCGGCGTTGGAAAGTCCCTGGAGATCGCGCGGAGATTCGATTTTAGAGAGCAGCTTATCCATTAGTGATTCCTCTCGAGGACGTATTGGGCCAGGGCTTCCAATCCCCTGGCCGGCGGCCCCAGCGGCGCCACCGCCGCCCGCGCCTGTTCGATCAACATCTCGGCTCTACGCACGCTCTCTTCTACTCCCAGGATTCCGGGAAAGGTCAACTTGCCCCGGTCGGAATCCTTGCCCGCTCGTTTTCCCATGGCCGCGGCGTCTCCGCGGACATCGAGCAGGTCGTCTGTGATTTGAAAGGCCAGTCCGAGCCGGCGGCCATACTCGGCCAGCGCGGCATGCTGCGCGGCGGTTGCGCCGGCGACGAGCGCGCCCAGTTCGAGCGAGACCAGAAACATGGCGCCGGTCTTGCGGCGATGGATGGCTTCGAGCGAATCCAAGCCGCCGTCGGAGAACTGTCCGGCGAGGTCGTCGGCTTGTCCGCCCACCAACTCGCATGCGCCGGCGGCGCGCGCCAGCGCCGCGCAACAACGCGCCGCCACGGCGGGCGGATCGATATCGCGCGCGAGCACTTCGAACGCCAAGGTCAGCAGCGCGTCGCCCGTCAAGATCGCGACCGCTTCGCCGAACGCCTTGTGACAGGTGGGCCGGCCGCGGCGCAAATCGTCGTCGTCCATCGCCGGCAAATCATCATGCACGAGCGAGTAGGCATGCACCATCTCGACGGCGCAGGCCGCGGGCAGAGCCGCGTCGACGAAACCCTGGCACGCTTCGGCGGCCATCATGACAAGCATTGGACGCAAGCGCTTGCCGGGCGCGAGCAAGCTGTAGCGAATCGCGTCGCCAAGCGTTTCGGGACAACCCGCGTCGAAGCGAGTGTACTCATCGAGTGCGCGATCGATGCGCTCGTGCGCCGCTTGACTGAAAACTTCCAGCGAGAATGCGGTGGACTCGATCATTGAGCGACGTCGGCACGAGGACTTGACTCGAAACTTCCCTCGCGCGCGACAATCGCGCTTGGGAGTCTTTCATTCTAAAAGAGACGGCGCGGTCCGTCTATCTCGTCTTCACTAGAAGGCGCTTGAAATCGGCGCCGCGCGTGCGTCGCTTGCCGCGCGAAGCGGCCTTCTCCTCCAGAGAAAGCGCACGATCGTCAAAAGGCTCGCACTGCGCACCGCCTTCGGAATCGACACGGTTTAACACCTCGATGCGGCGCTGCACCTGTTCGAGCTGCTGATAGCATTGGCGGAGCAGTTTGATCCCCTGCTCGTATCGCGCCAGACCATCGGCCAGCGGCACCTGTCCTTCCTCCAGCTCCGAGACGATGTTTTCCAATTGCGCGAGCGCTTCCTCGAACGTGGGCTGCGGGGGAGCGGATTTGTCGGCGTCTTTAGCGCTCATGTCATTCGGCCCGGCTGTTAATATTGTTGGTTTCTCGCGTATCGAGCGGCGTGCTCGATTCAACGCGACTGATCAGTTCGCCCTCGGCGAGACGCGTGCGAACGAGGGTGCCGACGCCGGCTTGTCGCCAGGCGCGGCACCAGTTGTCCGTCCTCGACCGTGCTTGTCAGGCTATAGCCGCGCCCCAGCACGGCCAGCGGACTGAGTGATTCCAATTGGCCGCCGGCGCGGCCAATTGCGCACCGGCGGCTTCGACGCGACGCGCCATCGCGCGCTGCGCACGAGCACCGAGTTCATCGAGTCGCCGCTCGAGCAGTTGCACGCGCTCTAGCGGCCGTCGCAACGAGCGGCACGCGGCCAGGGCATCGAGTCCGCGCGGGCCGAAGTCAAACGGGCGCGCAGCGCCGTCGCCAATCGCTGCTCTTGGCGTCGCAAGAAGTCGAGCAGTTCCTCGGCGGCCGGCACGACCCGTTCGGCCGCCTCGCTGGGAGTCAGCGCGCGAACGTCGGCCACGAGGTCGGACAGCGTGACGTCGATTTCATGGCCCACGGCCGAAACGATCGGAATGCGCGACGCATGAATCGCGCGGACCACGACCTCTTCGTTGAACGACCACAAGTCCTCCAGGCTGCCGCCGCCGCGACCGACAACCAGGACGTCGATCGGATCGCTCAGGCGGTTGACCAGTTCGATGCCCGCGGCAATCTCGTCGCCGGCGCCCGGCCCTTGCACGCGGACTGGCACGATCAACACGTGAACGCCAGCCCAACGGCGGCGCAACACTTCCAGAAAGTCGCGAATCGCGGCGCCGGTGGGACTGGTGACAAAGGCGATGCGGCGAGGAAAGCGGGGCAGGGGACGCTTGCGCTCGGCCGCGAACAACCCCTCGGCCGTTAGCCGCTCGCGCAGTTTCCGCAGCGCCAGTTCGAGTGCTCCCATTCCCTTGGGTTCGATCTGTCGGATGACGAGTTGGTAGCTGCCGCGCGGACCGTAGACATCGAGGCTGCCCTGGCAGATGACTTCCAAACCGTCGTGCAAATCAAAGCGCACCTTGGCGGCGCTCGTTCGCCACAAGACGGCCCGGATCTGGGCCTGATCGTCCTTGAGCGTCAAATAGCAATGGCCCGACTGCGGGCGGGAGAAATTCGAGATTTCGCCGCTGACCCAAACGGCCGGAAACTGGCCTTCGAGCGTGCCCTTGATTTGGTCGGTCAGCTCGCCGACGGATAGCACGCGCCCGGTCTCCGCGTCGCTTGCCGAGCTGTAAAGATCGTCGAAAACCATGAATCCACGAGAGGCCCGAAAGGTGCTGCGCAAGGACCGCGGGACTTCAATATATCGGCGGCCGGCTACCGATCCTATCTAGGGCGGGCTACGCGTCGCAATAATTCTCGGCCGGTGCAAGCGCGTGCGGCGCCGGAACCGCGTGGGCCTGGTGCCGCTGCAGATGCTGGCGCGAGGCCTCGCGGCGGGCTGGCACCTCGTCGACTTTGGGCGTGCCGGCTTCGGCCCAGGCCTGGGCCTCGAGAGTCAGGCGATTGAGCATCTGCTCGACTTGCAGCCGATAATGTTCGACACCCTCTCGATCCAGGTTGGGCGGGATCAGCATCTGCGGGCTCAACACGGCGCGGGCCCGCGAGAAGGGACGCGGCACGGCGAAGCGATCCCAACTGTTGAGCCGCCAGGGCCGGTCGTAGCCGATGCCCATCGCCACCAGCGGCATGCCCAGCTTGGAGGACAGATAGACCGGACCTTGCGCCAAGACGCGGCGCGGGCCGCGCGGGCCGTCGGGCGTGATCGCCAGATTCATCCGCTGACTCTTGCGCAATAATTCGCGCAGCGCCGAACTGCCGCCGCCGAACGTCGAGCCGCGCACGATTTCGAAACCCAGGTGCCGAGCCAGTTCCTTGAGAATGTCGGCATCGCGATGCCGGCTCAACAGCATTGCCAGGTTGCAATGTCCGCGCAGATAGAGCGGGAACAGAATGTTCTCGTGCCAGAAGACGTAGATCTTCTGGCCGTGGCAACGGGGATCGACCGGATCGACCGTGGGATCGTAGAAGGCGCCTTTATAGTCGAGCGTCGACATCCAGGCGCGAACCGTCGACGCGCCCAGCAGTCCGCCGAACTTGATGGCCAGTTGTTGCAGTCGTTTCATCGAGGGCTTCCTTGCCTGCTTGCCATTGTCGAATGCGGCCGCCGCGGCGACCTGTTACGGCCAGTCTCCCGAGAAGACTTCGGTGGCCGGTCCGGTCATGAAAACGTGATTGTCCAGCGCCCAATCGAGTTCCAAGTCTCCGCCGGGCAGGTGCGCCAGTATCTTGCGGTCGGTCCGCCGGCTGAGACTGCCGGCCACGCAAACGGCCGACGCGCCGGTTCCGCAAGCCAACGTAATGCCGCTGCCCCGTTCCCAGGTTCGCATCGTCACCTCGCCCGAGCCGTGAACCTCGACGAAATGCACGTTGATGCGGCGCGGAAAAATAGCGTGCGATTCGAGGGCGGGTCCGACCATCGCCAACGGCACGGCGCTGGCGTTCTTTACGAATAACACCAGGTGAGGATTGCCCATCGAAACGCAGGTCATGCGCGGGTCGAGTCCGCATTTTTCGATCCAGCCCCCGGCATTGTCAAGGACAATGTGCGGCGCTAGCGGCACGTCGACCAGTTTTGCTTGCGCCGGACCCGGCAGATGGACGGGAATCTTGTCGGGTTCGAGCACCGGCTGGCCCATGTCGACGCGGACGCGTGAAACCTTGCCGTCGGCGACTTCAAGATTGAGGGCCAAGACGCCCGCGCCGGTTTCGATCTTCAGTTGTTTCTCCCGCGAGATCCCATGGTCGAAGACGTACTTGGCCACGCAACGGATTCCATTGCCGCACATTTCGGATTCCGATCCGTCGGCGTTGAACATCCGCATGCGTGCCGTGGCCACGCTCGAAGGGCAAATGAAGATCATGCCGTCGCCGCCCACGCCGAAATGCCGATCGGCCACTTTTATCGCCAACTCGGCCGGATCCTGCGGGAACGGCTCTTGAAAGCAATCGACGTAGACGTAGTCGTTGCCAATGCCGTGCATCTTGGTAAACCGCATGACGAACCCGTTTTGCGCCTATTGACCGAGTGGATTGCCGGAGGGCGGTATTCTAGAGCGACTGGCCGGAGGCGGCAAACCCGATTGCCACCGCCCGCCGCGAGCGGGCGCAATACGCTCGACAAACGGCAGGACACGACCAAGCGAGGGGTGGTTCGCCGTGCGCCCGGGTGACGCGTTCAGGCGATCAAGTCCAGGCGCTGTCCGCGAGTCGCGCTATCCGCCGGGGCAGGAAGTTCGCTCCCGTCGCTAGGCGTTAGCGGTTCGGGCGAGGCGGTTCCGCGGAATTGTCGGCCGTCGCCGTCGCGATCGCCGGTTTCCAGCGGGCCTTCCACGCTTTCGGCCGCGCGCGACGAAGCGGCCGCGCCGCGGACCGAGCCTGCCCGGGCGAGCAAGCGCTCGGCGTGGGCCGTTCCGGCGGCACCGGCCAAAACTCCGCTAATGAATTCGACGTTCATGTTGGCTTTCAGCGGGCTAATGCGACGATGCGGCGACAGGGCGGGAATCTGTCGAGCACGCTTTTCATCGGCCGACACCCAGGGCTCGCATGATGCCGCCCGGCCGAGGCAGTAAAGTCGATCTTTCGCCGTCGCCCTGCAATTGCTGCAGGGCGCCCTGGGCGGTCGGAAAGGCCTCGGCCCGGGTCGAGGGATGGTCGAGCGTGCCGTCGATGTAGATCAACATGATGTGCTGGCTGGCTTCGCTGAGCAATCCGCTCAAGAGCGGCACGGTGTTTCTTCCCACCGTGGTGTGCAGTTCCAGGTTGATCGGATTGCTTTGCCCGTCGAGCGTCAGTTCGCCGTGCCCCGAAAGGCTGATCGCGTCGCCGTCGAGATTGATCTGGTTCAGCGTGATATGTTCGCCCTGGATGGCGAAGTTGATATCGCTTTGCGTGAAGGCCGTGGAGTCGGGCGATTTGGCCCGCGCGATCTTCAACAGCGAGACCATGACCGGCAGCTCGTAGACGTCGGCTTCGCTCAGGTGAATGGTGCCGGTGCCGACCATGTTGCGCGGCCCGCCGTCGCCTTGCAGATTGACCTGCGCGAGGATTTTTCCCTTTAGTTTTTGCTGGCCAGCCATGTTGCTGCGGGCGAATTCCTGCAAGTCGGCTTGGGCGACCGAAGCGATCAGGTGGTAGTGCGGCAGCGGGCCGAGTTTGACGTGGCAGTCACCGGTGAGCACGCCGCCGAGCACGTCGGCGGAAATATGCCGGGGTGTTTGTCCCTGGGTGCGTTGCCCCAGTGGCCCAACACGACGTTGTTATTGTCGAACCACAGCGGACCGATGACATCCTTGAACTGGAAATTCTTGTACGTCACGCTGTCGAGGTGCAATTCGCCGCGGCTGGAATAACGCGTGCCATTGGCCGAACCGGTGAGCCGCACCAGCCCGAAGATGTTCTCCAGCTTCGGCCCGGCTTGCAGGCTGCCTTGATGCATCCGGACGTCGACGTCCCAACTGGTTTGCAACGGGCCGTCGGCGCTGAACTTGGCGAAATCGACCGCGCCCTGCAGGTTGATGGGTCCACCCGGCTTGAGTTCCGTGATCGCCCGCCGCAGGGCCTCGGGCAGCGCGGTCTCGAGGTCGTGGTCCTCGCCGCGAAGCCGCACGCGGTCGACTGCCAGATCAACCAGCCGCAAATGCCACCCGCCATCGGGCGACAGATCGCAGGTGCCGTTCGTGCGCATGGTCGTGGTTCCGTGGACCACGCGCAGGTTGTCCAGCGTCGCTTTGTTGTTGGCGTAGTGGATCGAGCCGCGGAGCAATCGCATGCGGTAGGGAAATGCGACCGGTTCGATCGAGGTGCCGATCGACGAGGCGTCGTCGCGGGGAAAGGCCCGCAATTCGACCGTCATCCGCTTGGCTCGCGAGTTGAATTGCACGCCGGCGTCGAGATTGAATTTTCCGTGCGGCTGCAGCGCCTCCCAGAGCTGCCGCTGGCTGGGAGAAGCGCATCGCGCAATTCCTCGTGCAGCGGAAAGTTATCGGCATGAATGGCCAGGGCCAGCACGTCCTCGTTGGCCGATGTGGAAAGCGTGCCCGAGATGCTGACCTCGCCTGTGCCGTTCCTCCCTTTCAGCATGTACTCCGGATGCGTCGTCCATTGGCCGTCGCGCAGATGGAGCACGCCGTGCACGTTGTTCAACGGCACGGGAAATTTGTCGTACACAAGCGAGCAGCGGTCGAGCGTGATCTCGGCGAACTGGTGCATCTCGCGGATCGTCGGATCGTCGCGCCACAGCCGGGCGGCGATCTTGAACGTTCCCCGCGGATTGAGCGATCGTAGCGTCTCGCGGGCCTTGGGTTTCAATAGCGCCGCGAACAGCTTCTCGTCGAACTGAATCGTGTCGCCGTGGATTTCAATCCAGCCGGTGTATTGGGGACCAGGGTTGTTGAATTTTCCGGTGAGCGTAACCGGCACGCCGCCGCGCTGCTGGGCGGCCAGACTCGGCTCGCGCGTTCCCTCGCGCCGCTCGGCCTGTTGAAACTGGGCTCCGCTGTAGGCGGTCAGCGCCACGTCGAGCACGCCGTCCTTTAGGGTCATCGTGCCGCGGGCACCTTCGAGTCGATAGGGAAATTTGTGGCAACTGAACGAAACGTTGTCCAGGCAAGTCACCTGCAAAGTCGGCTGCAGCCGCTGGCCGTCGAACAGCAGCGTGCAGTCGAGATTCACTTCGCCGTCCGGATCGTATTCAGACCAATAGATGCTCCACGGCTTGGGCAGGGTCTGTGCCCAGCGCCGATCCAGGCGTACCTGCCGGCCGCTGCGCGCAGCACGAAGGGGCTGCGAGGCTCGAAGCCGGTTTGCCGGAATTCGGAAATCTCCCAGGTCGTGGGGCCGTGGCTGGCCTTCAAGTTGCCGACTAGAATGCCGCTGTTGTCGGCGTGCACGTCGGCTTGCAAGTCGGTGACGGGGTAGGGGAGCATCGGGTCTTCCAGCCGCCCGTGGAGTACGCGGCCGTTGACTTCGAAGCGGGGCGGTGTCCCGGCCTGGTCGCTCGACACGCGGAAACTCCAATTGGTCATCGCCCGCAGCGACTTGAGCGGCGTAAGCGGCGCCGCCAAACGCTCGGGCAAATCAGGCGCAAAGTCGGAGAGATCTCGAGGTTGTCGACCGTGCCGGCGATCGTCCAGCGCGGTCCACTGGGGTCGACGGTGGCCACGACCTCGACGTGCTGGATCTTGTCGGAGATCAGCGAACCTTGCACCTCCAGCAGATTCTGATCGACGGCCGAGGCCGCCGAGCGCTTGACCGACAAGTTGACGTTGCGCAGCGTGAACGTGCTGGACGGATTCTTGAGCGGGTCGAACACGACGATCGTGCCGCCTTCGACCGTGATGGCCGGCGGTGCGCGGTTGAACGTGGGGAACGGGAAAATCTTGCTCACGCTGAACGTGCCGTCCGGCCGGCGCGTGGCCCGGACCACGGGGCGGCTGATGCGAACGCTGGTCACGACCGGCTCGCCGGAAATCAGCTCCTGGATGTTCGTGCGGCAGGCCAGGAATACTTCCTCGACGTGAATGATTTCCGGCTGGGGCCCCGGCGCGTCGGGCTCGGTGATCGACAGCCCCTGGACCGAGATGCCATCGGCGGTCAAATGGGCGGGCGCACCTGAACTTCCAGCTTGGGAAATCGCTCGGCAATTTTGGCAGCCACGCGGTGGCGCAACTCGGCCTCGACGCGGCCGAATCCCAGCCGGTACAGGTAGGGAGTCGCCGCCAGCAGCGCGACCAGCGCAATCGCGGCGCCCCACTTGAAGAAGAACCAACAGACGTTGGTAGCGCCGTTGATGATAGTGCCGATCCCTCAGCGATTTCCTGGCGGCCAATCCTTGACCGCCTGATTCAATTGTCCGTCTTCGCTAGCGACGATTCCTTCAGCCCGGAACCTGGTCGGGCACGGTCCCCTTGCGACCGATGCCGGCCAGCACGCCGGCGGCCAGTACGGTTAAAGCCAGCATGGCCGGTTCGCGATAGCGAATCGATCCCACGAAGACCATATGGAGTAGTGTCAGGTACACGGCGGGGAGCCACGCCAGGACATAGGGCCAGCCGCGCGGCGTGAATCGCCAAGCGCCGACCAGCGCTAAAGCCAACAGCGGCGTATACGTGCCAAACACGGCCAGCCGTAGCGGCCAGCGGCGAAACGCCGGCTCGTTCGGCCAGATGTTCCAGATCCGCAGGAATTTAATACAAGCCAACTCGACCACGCGCGCCGGATGCGCCACGGCCCACTCCACCGCAGCGTCGTGCATGCGACGATCCAAGCGATATTCGAAGGTGTCTTGATGGCCCCCGGCGTCTTCGGCGGCGCGCTCGGCGGCCGTGAACTCGGGAACATACGCCATGTTGCTACTGCCATCGGCGGCGGGGTTCAACCCGTCGTACAGGCTAGCGCCGGCTTGCAGCGACGTGGCCACGAACCGTCCCGTAACTTGAGCGTTGCGAATCCACCAAGGGAGCATCGTACCGATCAGGGCAGCGGACATCGCCGCGCCGATCAACAATTCTCGGCGGCGATGTTTGTCCATCACGAGTGCAACCACGATCGCCAGCGGCGTAAAGGGCAGCCAACTGGGACGCACGAGAGTCGCCAGGGCGGCCGCCACGCCACCGCCGGCAGCCCACAAAGTCGCGTACCGATTTGACGCGCTACGCCAAGCCTTGGTCCAGCACACAAGCTGCAACAACATGAAAGGACAAAAAGGCGCTTCGCTAAGCACAAAGGCCCCCATCGAGACGGCGCCGGGATAAATCGCTGCGATCCAACCGGCAATCAGGCTCGCGCGCATGTCGAACAACAACGCGCACCACCAGCCAACGATTCCCACGGCCAGACCTCCCAAGACGGCGCTCAGCGCGCGCGGCCATCACGGGCATGTCGTCGCCAAACAGGCGAAACAATCCGGCGAGCATCAGCGGGTAACCGGGCGTGCGAAACACGCGCCGATCCGGCGACTCGTATTGATAGGGATCGCCCCGCGCAATTGCTTGTCCCAACACCCAATAGGTATGGCTGTCACCGAAGTAGAATTGCTTGTCGGGACCGAGCCGCGATTGCCACCAAACGCCGAGCGCCAGGCGCACGCCGATGGCGACGGCGAGGATGCAAATCCAGGTGGTGACGTGGACCGTGAGGCGTGGCATGATCGCAAGGCCGAGAAGCTGGAGGGACTTTGGGGCGGCACATGGTACGAGCATCGCGCGCTGGCGGTCAAGGCACGTTCAGGCGCCGACAAAGGCCGGCGAAGCTAGGCAAGACGTGAGCTTTGCTCCCGATCTAGCATCCCCAGCACGGGCAGGTTGTCGGAATTGCCTGAAATGTGCACTCCACGTTGGTTTACTTGCCCCCGCCGCCTTGTATACTCGGGATTCTATATTTTGAGCGCCGCCGCAGGCCGGCGCTGCTGACAAGCAGGCGGAATTGCCAGCACACTATTCTGGGAGACCCGGGTCATGCAGTCGAACGGCAAAATCTTTTGGGCGAGCTTCCTGACGCTGATCGCGGCGGGGATGGGTTTTGCCATTCGCGGCGACGTGTTGGCCGAATGGAGCGCGAATTTCGGCTTCACCAAGACTGACCTGGGCACGATCACCGGCGGCGGCCTGACAGGAATGGCCTTTACGATTATTGGTTTCAGCCTGTTTGCCGACCGTATCGGCTACAAGTGGATTCTGATCGGCGCGTTTCTGCTGCACGTCTCCTCGGCCGCGGTCACGCTGGCGGCCACGCCCGTCTTCGACGCTTACGGTCAAACGGCGACCTATTGGTGCCTGTACGTCGGCATGTTCATGTTCTCGCTGGCCAACGGCATGTGCGAAGCGGCCATCAATCCGCTGGTCGCGACGTTGTATCCCAAACAGAAAACGCATTATCTCAACATCTTGCACGCGGGCTGGCCGGGCGGATTGATCCTGGGCGGTCTTCTGGCCTTTTGCTTCGTGGGCGAGAACTGCGTCGTCCACAAGCTGCGTTGGGAAATCCCCATGATGTTTTTCCTCATCCCGACGCTGTGGTATGGCACGATCACGCTGAAGGAGCGATTTCCAATCTCCGAAGCCCGCGCCGCCGGCGTCAAGTTCAGCGAGATGCTGGCCGAGTTCGCGGCGCCGGTGTTGTTGTTCTTGCTGTTTCTGCACGCGCTGGTCGGCTATGTCGAGTTGGGAACCGATAGCTGGATCACGAATATCATGGGCGGCTACATCAAGAACAGCGTGTTGCTGTTGGTGTACACGGCCGGACTGATGTTCGTGTTGCGATTCTTCGCCGGGCCCATCGTCGAACACATCAATCCCTTGGGCCTGCTGTTCGTCAGCTCGATCCTGGGCTGCATCGGTCTGTACATGATGGGGAGCATGCTCGGCGGCGCCACGATCTGGGCGATCTTGATTCCGGCCACGATCTACGGCGTTGGCAAGACGTTCCTCTGGCCCACGATGTTGGGCGTCGTCGGCGAACGGTTTCCCAAGGGGGGCGCGCTGGCGATGGGCGCCATGGGAGGCGTCGGCATGCTCTCGGCCGGAATGCTTGGCGGCCCGGGCATCGGATATACGCAGGACGTCAACATTTCAGCGAAGCTGCAGCAGCTCGACCCGGCGGAATACGAGCGATTGGCCTCGCCGGAAGAAAACCGCTTCTTGTTCTTCAAGCCGGTTCGGGGGCTCAATGGCGCGGCGGTCAGCGCGCTGCCGGCTGACAGTGCCGCCGAAAAGGTCGTGAAAGAAGCGACCATGTATGGCAAGCAACAGGCGCTGAAGATCACGGCCGCCATTCCGGCCACGATGGCGGTCGGCTACCTGCTGTTGTTGTTGTATTTCCGCGCTATCGGCGGCTACAAGCTGGTTGAGATCGGCCCCGGCGGCGTGGAACGGGAAACACCGTTCGAGCCGACCGCCAAAGAGGCGATCTACACCGACTCGCGCGCCGATCAGGCCTAGCTACGAATCGTCGTACTTGCCAGCGCGGACCAGCACTAATTCGTGACCCACGCGGCGTGCCGAAATCGCTCCGGGCAGCGCTTCGAGCCGTCGCGCTGCCATTGCCCGTTCGATCCGGATCGAGCGCTAGCGTAGCCAGCGCGTCCCACTCGACGAAGCCCATGGCCTGCATGGGCCAGGCCTGCCGCCGCCACAGTGTCAGCAGCATGTCGCGCACGAGATGGCGATGCTCGCCGGCCAGTTGCCGGCAATCCAGCACGGCCCGTTCGCGACTGCACTGCATCAGGCAGCGATCGAGAAGCCTTTCGCTCAGGCCATCGATCAGCTCGCGGGCGTCGGCGGACAATTTGCCCAACCGCAACAACGACTCGACGACCGTCGGTGAATAGTCGCGCGCCAGTTGCGGCAACAATTCGCGGCGAATTCGGTTCCGCGTGAATTGCAGGTCCGCGTTCGAGGCGTCCTCGCGAAACGGCTGGACGAGCGTCGCCAGGTAGGCCAACACTTCGCCACGGCGAATTTCCAGCATCGGCCTCACCAGCGTCACGGCCGGATTGAGCGCGCGAACGGTCCGCATTCCCGCCAGGCCCGACAGCCCCGTTCCGCGCAACACATGGTGCAGAATCGTTTCGGCCTGGTCGTCGGCCGTGTGCGCGGTGGCCACGTACCGGGCGCCGAGTCGGGCCGCCGTGGCTGAGAGGAATTCGTAGCGAGCGTGTCGGGCGGCCGCTTCCGGTCCTTCTCCGGCCGGTTGCAGCCGAGAGCCGGGACGACCCATCTGGCAGTCGAGCGCGAGTGCCTGACAAAGCTCGGCGACAAATTGCTGGTCGGCCTCGGATTCGGCCCCCCGCAGGCCGTGATTGAAGTGGGCGACCACCAGTCGACCGGGCCCGGAGGGGCGCAAGGCGTTCAGGGCGCGCAGCAGGGCGACACTGTCGGCTCCGCCCGACACGGCGACCAGCACGGTCAGATCGCTCCATCGGTCGGGGGGCCAGGCGCTGGCGACGGACTGCTCGAAAGGGTGGGGGGCAAGGGGCATTGAGACCCGTCGTCGTGGTTGGTGGAGCCAATCCGCCATCGTATAAACAGGAATAACCGGAGCAAAGTCGCCAGCTTATGCAGCCGTCGCCTCGCGCGAGCTAAGTTGGGCTTGCGATGCACCTTAGCTCGCCAGCATTTCGACCTGAATTCTGTTGCAGTTGGGCCAGACTGTGATAGGATGAGGTTATCGAAATGCCAAGAACCGGTTTCGTGCGTCGGGACCCGCGGGGGGAAAGCGAGCGTTTACGCTTCTCCCTCTAATGGTCACGCCGTAGCGCTGCCGAATCATCTTTGCCTTTCCAGTGAGAACAACCAAAAGAGCGCCTTCGGGTTAAACCGGGGGAAGAAATTGCCGCCAAGACTTTTGGAGCAATTGATCGACGGCTCTGCAGCGTGCGATAAGTCAAGCGATATGCGGGAGTTCGCAAACACGATGTACCTGCTAGTAATTCTGCGATTCGTCTTTGGCGGTTTGTCGAAGATCTCCACCGTGATTCGATCGACTCGGTTCTTCAAGGGCTTGGTTTCCAAGTGGTCTTGTGTCCGTGCCGAATTCGCGCCGGTGGCGCCGCATGAATGGATGAGAATGGATTATGTTTTGACGGAAGTCCGCGACGGTTACGTTTACTGTGGCCGCGGCACGTTCAAGCAAACAAACCATCCCTTGCGCTCCTTGTTCTGGTTCTGTCGGCGTCTTGCCGGACGACCGGAGCCTTATCCCACTTTCGCCGCTGCAGTCTGTCTCGTCAATTCTCGAACTGCGCGCAGATGATAGGTTCCACGTCGTCCTGGGTTCGCACTTGATCCCAGCGCACGTCGCGACTTAGCCATCCGTGACCAGCCGGGGCTTCGACCCGTCAACTGGTGGCGACTTCTTCCCTTGCCGATGCATGGCACCTGGCCGCGGTCACTGGCCGCGCCTGGCATGCTCGCCTGACGGCGCCGCCAGTGGCATTGCAAAGGGGGAACCGTGATCGAAAGCCCGCTGTTCATCTTTCTAGCCGTCGTCTTTTCGGCGGTGCTCACATTCGTGGGCGTCAAACTCATCGACCGCTTGCGTCGCAAAGACGCTGAGACGGAAGCCCGCGATATTATCGCCCGCGCCGATCGCGAGAGCACCAACCGCCGCAAGGAGGCGGAGCTGGAAATCAAGGAAATGGCCATCCAGCAAAAGGCCGAGGGCGAGCGCGAGCTGGGTAAAATGCGGCAGGACTTGCACGAGCGCGAGCGCCTGCTGGACAAGCGCCAGGATACGATCGAGCAGCAGATCGATCAGCTCCGCCGCCAGGAGAAAATGGTCGAGGGCACGCAGCGCAAACTGGCCGAAAAGATCGAGGAAACCAACCGCCGCAACGAGGAGCTGGCCGGGCTGCTGGACGCCGAGCGGCAAACGCTCCACACCCTGAGCGGGATGAACCGCGACGAGGCCACGCGCCGCCTGCTGGAAATGCTGGAGCGCGAATTGCAGCACGAGGCCGGCGCGATCGTGCTCAAGCACGAACGCAAGATGGCCGAGATCACGGACGCCAAATCGCGCGAGATCCTGCTCACCTGCATCCAGCGCTACGCGGCCAAGCACACCGCCGAAACGACGACCAGCACGGTCGATATTCCCAGCGATGAGATGAAGGGCCGCATCATCGGCCGCGAAGGCCGCAATATCCGCGCGTTCGAAAAGGCGACCGGCGTCGACGTCATCATCGACGATACTCCCGGCGTGGTGATCGTCAGCGGCTTCGACACCGTGCGCCGCGAGATTGCGCGGCTGGCGCTCAACAAGCTGATCGCCGACGGGCGGATCCATCCCACGCGAATCGAAGAGCTCGTCGCCGAAACGCAAACCGAAATGGAAGCCCATATTCAGAAGAAGGGGGAGGAAGCCGCCCAGGAAGCCGACGTGCCGGGACTGCACCCCAAGGTCATTCACCTGCTCGGTCGGCTGCGGTTCCGCACCAGCTACAGTCAGAACGTCTTGCGGCATTCGATCGAGGTCGCCTTTCTCACCGGGCTGCTGGCCGAGGAGATGGGTCTCGACGGACGCCTGGCCCGCCGCTGCGGGTTGTTGCACGATATCGGCAAGGCGGCCGACCACGAAGCCGAGGGCGGGCATCCCAAGATCGGAGCCGACCTGCTCAAACGCTACGGCGAAGGGCCGGAAGTCGTGCACGCGGCGCTGGGGCATCACGATGACATCCGCGTCGACCATCCTTACACGGTGCTGGTGGCCGCGGCCGATGCCTGTAGCGCGTCGCGTCCGGCGCGCGGCGCGAAACGCTGGAGCGCTACGTCAAGCGGATGGAAGAACTCGAACGAATCGCCACCGGCTTCGAGGGGGTCGACCAGGCGTTTGCCATACAGGCCGGCCGCGAGCTGCGCGTGCTGGTCAGTTCGAAAGACACCACCGATGCCTCGGCCGCCAAGATCTGCCGCGACATCGCCAAGGCGTTCGAACAACAATTGACTTATCCCGGCGAGATCAAGGTAACCGTGTTGCGAGAAACACGCGTGACGGAAATCGCGAAATAGCCGCCACGGCGGGCAATTTCGCCGGGCGCCATTTGCAAAGACAAGGAAACCCGCTGTCGTGCGCTTGCTGTTGATCGGAGACGTCGTCGGGAAACCGGGCCGCCACATTGTCTGTCGGGCAATGCGCGGGTTGATCCAAGCGCATGGGCTCGACCTCGTCGTGGTCAATGCCGAGAACGCGGCCGGCGGATCGGGACTCACTCCGGCCAACTACCGCGAACTGATCGACGCGGGAGTCGACTGCATCACGCTGGGCGATCATATCTACCGGCGGCGCGAAATCATCAGCGTGCTGGAAGAACAACCGAACATCGTCAAGCCGGCCAACTTTCCTCCCACGGCGCCGGGACGCGATCATGCGATCGTGCGAGCGCGCAATGGAACGGACGTGGCCGTGATCAGCCTGTTGGGACGCGTGTTCATGCGCCCCGTCGATTGTCCCTGGGCGGCGGCCGATCGGGTGCTGGCCGCGTTGCCGGCGGAGATCAAAGTCATCCTGGTCGACTTCCACGGCGAAGCCACCAGCGACAAGCAGTTGATGGGCCGCTATCTCGAGGGGCGTGCAAGCGCCGTGCTAGGCACCCACACGCATGTCCCCACGGCCGACGAATGCATTCTGCCCGGCGGAACCGCATTTCAGTGCGACGTGGGCATGACCGGGCCGTTCGACAGCGTCCTGGGGCGGCGGGTGGACCGGGTGTTGGAATCGACCTTAACCTTTAATCCCACTCACTTTGAAGTGGCAACCGGCGACGTAAAGCTGTTGGGCACGATGGTCGATGTCGACCCGCTGTCGGGCCTGCGCCACGGCAATCGAGCGAATTTGCGTGGTCGAGGCCGAGGCCGAGCGGTTGTATCGATCGGTCCAACCGGCCCGACGCCACGTGCTCTAACGGCCACGGGGACGTGCGTTTAGTGCCAATCCGAGAACTCTTCGAAAGACGGGGGGCGGTGCTCGACCGTTTCTCGGAGAGGCGTTTAGTATGATGTTCCGTTGCGGCCGGAAGCGGTCTTGCACGCCCGTTGGCGTCTCGCTATCCTTCGCCTCCCTTTCGTGTACAGACGCGTGATTCCAGTAACCGGATCAAAACCGGCCGAGCTCTCCCGCCGCTCACGTTTCTTGGCGGCTTTCGTGGGAGCTGGATTGTTGGCGACACTATTTGTCGCCAGTCAATTGCGGCCCGATCCAAGAGGCTGGGGTACGCACGAGCAAATCGGTCTGCCGCCTTGTACGTTGTTGGCCCTGACAGGTAAGCGTTGTCCCGCTTGCGGAATGACGACCTCCTGGGCCCACTTCACGCACGGGCGAGTCGCCGACGCGCTCAGGGCGAGTGCGACGGGCACATTGCTGGCGGGCATTGCGTTGGTCGTGGGTGTCACGGCTTCGGTCGTTGCGGCCCGCGGGCGACGGGTCGCCTGGCAGCCGCGCGAGACGCAAGTCGCCGCGGCGGCCCTGGCGCTGGCCGGAGTGATATTGTTTGAGTGGGCGATCCGCTTGCTGCGAGGATAAAACACAGCGGACAGGCACGGCTCGCGGACGACGGCGCGGCACGCGCCGACACAAATCAACAAGGAACGTTGCGAGGGTTTGGCGATGGATCGCTTGCGCACTCAACCGCTGTGCATTTTTCTGGCATTGGTCGCGCTGTCCGCGGGTCTGACGACCTCGACCGGTTGCAGCCTGGTGGCCACGGCCATGTATGTCATCCAGGGCGCCAACACCAAAGCCGATTTCGACGGCCTGAAGGGCAAACGGGTCGCGGTGGTCTGCCGGCCGATCACCTCGCTGCACTTCCGCGACGCCAGCGTGGCTCGCGATCTGGGCAAGCAAGTCGGACTGCTGCTGGAAAAGAACGTCGACAAGATCGAAATCATCGACCAGCGCGAAGTCTTCGAGTGGGGAGACGAGAACGACTGGGAAGAATATGTCGAAATCGGCAAGGCCTTGAATGCCGACATGGTCGTGGGCTTGGATCTCGAGGAATTCAACCTGTATCAAGGCCAGACGCTGTATCAGGGCAAGGCCAACTTGAAGATGCTGATCTTCGATGTCGCCAAGGGCGCGAACCGGTCTTTGAACGCAACTTGCCGCAGTCGGTCTATCCGCCCAACGCGGCCATTCCGGCCGGTGAAAAGCCCGAGGCCCAGTTCCGCCGCCAGTTTGTCGGCTACTTGGCGCGGCAGATTGCCCACTATTTCTACGACCACGACTCGACGGTCGACTTCGCCAACGACAGCACGGCGCTGCTGGATTAGACGGCTGTTGAATTCGCGAGAGTTTTACTCGCGCTACCCCGCCGGCGGCGCTTGCGATTCTTTCAGGCGCCGAGCGCGCAGTTGATTGCCGTGACTTTGCGGCGACTCCTTGTCCGATTCCAGCAACACGATGGCCTTGTCGTTCTGGCCCATGGCCTCGTAGCTGCGGGCCAGATTGTACCGCGCGCGGAACTCCAGGGACCGCCGGGCGTCGCCTTGAGCGTGCGGTTGGAGAAGAAATCGATCGCCTCGGGATAATTCTGCTGCTCGAAGTGCACCAGCCCCAGCCAGTAACTGGCGTTTTGCTTGGCGCGTCGCATCACGAGGACCTGGCTGGCTTCGATCTTCGAAACGTCTTCCTGGCGAATCTGCTTGAGCACTTCGGCAGGCAAATGAAAGTTGTCGATATTCGCGTCGGTCGGCCGGGCCCTGAGATAATAGCTCTTCGCTCCGCCATCGCCGTCGTACTTGCCCTTGAAGTCGAGCGTGCGCGCGGTCATCAGCGTCGGCTGTGGCTGAAAGATCGGCCGCCCGTATTCGTCGGCCAGCGCCTCTCCCGATCGTCCATAGACGACCGTCGGCAGGGCCTGAAACAAGTACATTTCGCGACTGGCGGCCTTGAGCACCGCGTCGTCGAGTTTCGATTGCCAAAGCGCGATCTCGAAGGGCCATGTCCACAGGCTGACGCCGCCCACGTGCGGAATTTTCTTGACCCGATCGGCCAGCGCCGTACCGGGCGAGGTCAACACGATCTTGCGGTTGCCGGTCAAACGCGATTCAACCAGCGCCATGCGGCGCGATGAGGCTGCGCGGCGAGCCCTCGACGAATGCCACCACGTGCTGGAGATCGTCGGCGGTAACGGGATAGGAATGAGCTTCGTCCAGGTCCAGCCGCCGCAGCAATTCGGGATCGGCCACGACCTGGGCCAGCGTGGCCACGCCTTTTCCCTCCGGACCGGGAATCGGAAGACCCAGCCGGCAGTCGAATAAGTACAGATGGTCGCCGCTCAACAGAGCCGGCAGCCACAGCCGGGCCGGTTTGTCGCCATACGCCTCAAAGCCGAGCAACACCACGTCGAGGCCCTGCTGCCGAGCCAGCAGCGTGAAGACCCAGGCCCGATCGCGCGCCTGGCCGCGGCCATTGAGCAGGATTTCGAACGCCCGGCGTTGCAGCGGTTGCGCGCTCGGGTCGGCATCGGGCTCGAGCTGGATATTGCGCACCGTCCAATCGAACAGCCGCTGGGCCACGTCCAGATCCTCGAACTGATCGCCGCGCGCCGCGCGGGAGATGTCGCGCAACCAGACCGATTCTTGCAAAAACCAGGCGTCGTCCGGCAGGCGATACTGGGTCGAGTCCAACAGCTTGACGGCCATCGTGCCGCGCAGCTCGTCGGGTAACTCGGCCACCAAGGGATCCGGCTGCCAGGCGATTTTCGGATGTTCCTGCAAATACCACTGGTTGAGCCGATCGCAAGTCTGTTTGAGGATCTGGCCGGTTTCGAACTGGTCCATTCGATCGAGGGTATCGGCCACCGAGTCGAACAAGCCGCCCTGGGCGTTGGCCTGTTTGGACGGACCGCGATTGGTTCGAGCGGTCTTGGTCGAATCGCAGCCGGCGACTCCGAGCGCGCTCAACAACAGTCCGCCGACAGCAATCGAAGCCGCGGAAAATCGCACGCATCCACGAAAAATCACGCGAGTGTCTCCACGGTTTGCCGTATTCGCACCACGCCAGCCAGCAGCTTGCCGAAATCGGCCAGCGGAACCATGTTGGCTCCGTCGCTCGGCGACGTGTCGGGCGCGGGATGTGTCTCGAAGAATAATCCGTCGGCGCCGATCGCGGTGGCCGCCCGGGCCAGCGGCTCGACCATGGCCCGGTTTCCGCCCGTGGCGTTGCCCAGGCCGCCGGGCTCTTGCACGCTGTGAGTGGCGTCGAAAATGACGGGGGCCCCCAGTTGCTGCATTTGCGGGATGGCCCGCATGTCGTTGACCAATCGGCCATAGCCGAAAAACGTGCCGCGCTCGCACAATAAGATATTACGGCAGCCGGCGGCTTGGAGTTTGCCCAATACGTGCCGCATATCGCCGGGAGCCATGAATTGGCCCTTTTTTACGTTTACGGCCCTCCCCGTTTGGGCGGCCGCGACCAGCAAATCGGTCTGGCGGGCCAGAAACGCGGGAATTTGCAGCAGCTCACAGACCTGGCCGACGGCGGCAGCTTGCGACGGCTCGTGGATATCGGTTGTCACGCTCAGGCCCGTGGCCTGTTTGACACGCTCCAAAATCGCCAGTCCCTCGTCCAACCCTGGCCCGCGATAGGCCTCCAGACTGGTGCGATTCGCCTTGTCGAATGAGGCCTTGAAGACCAGCGAAATCGGCAGTGTGTCGGCCAGCGAGCGCAAGTGCTCGGCGATCGAAAGGGTGAGATCGGCCGTCTCGATCACGCAGGGGCCGGCAATGACGAGCAGCCGCTCGCCACGACCGCATCGATGGGGGCCAACGCTGGCAGGATTCGACGACACGAATTAGACTCCGGAACTTTGCTTGCCGGTCGGATCCAGACCCATCGCCAACAGCCGGGCCAGCGGCGCGACCAGCGTGAATCGTTTCGGCAGAACTTCGATTGTCAGCGGCAGGAACCCGCCAGGGTCGCCGTCCAACTGGTAGGGCACCGGCTCGTCCGACTCGATCCGCGCGCGCCGCACGTGCGTCGAACTGTAGTCCGACAAACCTCGATGCCGCCGCGTGACCACGTAACCCAAGTATCGCAGCGCATGCCAAAACGAGCCACTGCCAAACGTACAGGCATCGAGCAGGCCGTCGGTGCCGACCGCGTCGGGCGAGAACTGCAAGCCGCCGGCATAAACGGGCAGATTGACCAGGAATGTCCAGCGGGCCAGGCGCGGCGGCGAGGGCCACTCGTCGCCTGGGGTCGTTTCGCCAAACACGCGCAGTACCGGGTAGCGGTAGCTGCGAATGGTCTCCAGGATCGGCCTGGCGTAGGTCCAGTAAGTGATGTGTTGGCCGTTGCGCTTGCGGTGGACTTTCTCGACCACGTGCGCGTCGAAACCACAGCCAACCATTAGCAGAAACACGCGGCCGTTGGCGCTGCCGGCGTCGAGCCGCAAGGTGACGCCCTCGACCAACGTTTGGGCCAGCGCCGCCGGGTCGCGAGTGAGCTCGAAATAGCCGGCCAGCAAATTGGCGGTGCCCAGCGGATAGACGGTCACAGGCACGTCGGCGGCGGTTCGATTGACGATTTCGGCCACCGTGCCGTCGCCACCGGCGGCCACCACGGCCCGCAGTCGCCCAGCCGCGTGGTAGCGAGTGCACAGTGTGTCGAGCATGGCCAGGTCGGTGACAATCTCGGGCGTCAGTCCGCGCTGACTGAGACAGTCAGCCAGTTGCGAAATAGCTTCATCGCGCGCCCGGGCGCCGGCGCTGGGATTGGTGACCACCAGCACGCGATCCGACGCCAGATTGACAAACCCGATCCTCGACCCCAAGCCACATGCCCTCGCCGTAGCAGCATCCGCCGAATGACTGGAAGAGGGCAATTAGACCGCAAGGGGGCCGATATGACGAGACGGGGCGGCCGATCGTGGCGGGCTTGATGATTTCG
The DNA here is from genome assembly GCA_963791755.1 of uncultured Planctomycetaceae bacterium. GTDB lineage: Bacteria > Planctomycetota > Planctomycetia > Pirellulales > PALSA-1355 > PALSA-1355. The sequence continues at coordinate 517,042 of CAWBTK010000007.1, read as the reverse complement.
GCAAGCAGCAGGTCAATGGCCCGCGACGAAACCCGCCCGGAAACGCCTGAGAGGGGCGTCGTCTTGATTTGAGACGGACCAGCCGCGCGTGGCGCTACTCGCGAGGTTTTAGCGTGAATTTGCCCCGGTGCACGCTAAAAGAATGCAAGGTGTATTGAAACGCTTCACCTGCACTGTGCCCTTTTCTCGCGGGAATTCGGGTTGGTGGAAAATTTTAAGTGGCTGTCGAGTCAAGAGATAAATGGCTTTTTCGTCGTCGAGCCGGGGGCCTGGCCGACGAACGGCACCGCGGTTGCTTTAGAGCGGCCGGGCGTTTAACGACGCCTGCAACTTACGGCCCGTGGGGCCTCTGATGAACTTTAGCCGGACAGTTACCTTGCCCCTAACCGTCCAGCAACGCCAATCGTACTTGGCGCATCAGAGGCCCCTTTTTTATTGCGCGGTGCATCGCCGACCATGAAATATCGCACGATCGGCTCGCCGGCCTGGTCGATGCTCCTGCTCCTCGGTCGGTTCTGGATTGGGATTGTGATCGCGATGCTTCTGCCGCTCGTCCCGAGCGTGCGTGGACGGCATTGACGCCGCGACCACATTGTCAGGGCGTTTGTCAATACACCAAGCGCGAAGCGGCAGCGAGGGACAAACGACGAAGATCCCTCGCTCGTGTCTCGGGTTGATGTAAAGCGATGCGCCGACTTCTGTCGCGGGCCCGGTACCACTTCCGAGCGAACCTTTGTCGATTGAGCCATCGGACTTGGCGGCACAATCCGCGGCCGATAGACTGAGACAGGTTGCCGAGCGGGGTCGTTTCGCCAACGATTCTCGGGATTGTTCGTGCCGCGAATGACTTTGAGTTGACAGGCATCGATTCGCGCAACACATTTAGAGATTCACACTTGCCAGCGTAGCTTCAATTGGCAGAGCACCGCATTCGTAATGCGGGGGTTGCGGGTTCGACTCCCGCCGCTGGCTTTACCGCGATCCATTTCTCAGCCCGGCCGAATCGGCGACGGGCTGTTGTCGTGCCGTCGAGGCGGCTTTGCGCCGGCCAATTCCGACAGTCCCGACAACGCTCATTTTCTGTCCCGTCTTGGGGCGTTTTCCTCCCCACGAAAGATGAAAAGTTCGCAAGGTTCGGTCGCATTGTACGAGCCGAATCGGTCGCGACGGCGCACCTCAGCATCATCTTAACCGCTGAATCCGGAATCTGTTGCGCTCGGCAGTAGTTCGTCGGCTGACGCGACGAATCTGCTAATGGAGAATCATCGACTGCGACAACCAGCGCCGGACCAAAGCGGCTGCTTTGGTATGATTGGCGCAGCGACCGATGTACAGGTCTAGGCGGCTTGTAAGGGCGCGGTGGGTTGGTGGCGACCGGGACGCAGCATTGCCGGCGGATGGGGCAAACAGCGGCGTCTCGCCGGCGAACTCGCCAGCGCTGAGTTGTTTCACACTCTTGCAAGGAGACAGACAATGACCAAGGTTTTCGCATTTGCCGTAGCGGCTTGTGCACTGGCGGCGGTTGCCAGTCAGGCCAATGCCGGACGGCACCGCGGGTGTTGCACGCCGGCGCCTTGTTGCCAGGCGGCCCCCAGTTGCTGCGATGGCGCGGCGGCCCCAGCGGCGGCGGCTACCGACCACGCGGCCAGTAACGACACGGCCCAGGCGCCGCAAAGCAATCGGAGCTTTTCGTATCAGCCGTCGACGAGCAACACCTACTCGTTTGCCCCGGGCGGAATGAACACGAATCGCGGGCGGATCATCAATAGCTATGGATGGCGGCCCGCGGGCGCGAAGGAGAACGGCAACTACTAGTTAGTTTGGCGTGGGGTTTGGTCTGAATCGTTGTTTGTTTGGCGGCCGTGGCAATCCAATCCTGCCACGGTCGCCGCTTTTTTTGGATGGTGCCGCTCTCTTGAGAGGCGCAAATTTGATCGCGGCCGCAGCTCAGCGGATTTCCAGAGAAACCGGCTGAATTTCGGCGTGCGGGGTATGCGGCGTCGCCGGCGCGGATTTGCGCGACAGATAGGGAACCGCCTGCCGGCCCAATTGAGCTCGCCACTGTCGTTCCAGCTCGGGCAGGGCACAGCCATAGACTTGCCGCAGTCCGCGGTCGTAGCCATCGGCCAGGGCGATTCGCACGAACTCGACGAACTGCCGCTCGTCGCCTTGTTCGACCAGGTATTGAACGAGCGACGCGCTCTGGCCATAGAACGCTCCCCAGCGCTCGGCCGGGGGATAATCGGCGAGGCTCACGAGTTCGAGCACGCGGAATTCGGCGCCTCGCTGTAGCGCGATTTTCAGGTCGCGGCGATGCTGACTTTGTTTGGTCGGGGAGTCGGCCAGAATCGCGATCCCCTCGTCCAGCCAACGGGGCAGCTTTTTGTCGGCGAAGGCGTCGGCCAACACCAGATGTGTCAATTCGTGTCCCAGCGTCGAGGCCGACCAGCGGGCGTTGGCGGCCAGCAGGTCGATCCGTCGCCGCAACACGCGCGGGCCATCTCGATCGATCACCGACGAGGCCACGGTATTGCGTCCGCCCCGGCCGACTTCTCGCAGGTAGCTTTCGTCGCTGGAATGCAACACGACGTCGCATTTGGGGGTCCAGGCGCCGTCGGCCTTTTCGCCCAGCCAGCGGAGGGCCAACTCGTCACGCATCTGTTCGCAGCAAGCGGCGATCGCCTGGTTGGCCATTTTCGCGTCGAGCCCAACGATGCGGAAACTGGCGGTCTCGACCAGCCGGCTCTCGGCAGCAAATGCTGGTTCGACGGCTCCGAATCGGCTGCCCAAGGCGAGGCAAAATGCAATGGCGAGCAACGCTCGCTTGCGGCGACGAAGACTGAGTATCTCGATCAACTTGTTGGCCTCCGCGGAGCTCACCTGGCGACGAAGTTGGGCGGCCAACCGAACTGCGGTGACCGAGGGCAATCGCGTGGTAAAGCAATTGGCGAGCCGAGAGCGGATGGGGATCCTGGAGATTTCCCGTAACAATTTACTAGAAAACGAGTTAGCGATTGGGACTAATTCCCGACCGGCCTTCTCCGCTGGCGGCTTTGCCTAGCGCCCGGGCATGGCCAGCTAAATCTCGCGGCACGAGTCCCAAATCGCCTTGGGACGTCCCCGATTCGGCGAGCCCTTGACGATATTTTCGGCAGCCTTTAGACTGTCGCAAGTCGTTAAAAGGTGGCGGGTTACTCGTTCGCCGTACGGCCGGGAGGTGGCCCGGGACCGTACAATATCTTGGCTTCGGGGACTGCCCGGGGTCGTGCGCCGCGGTGTTCGAGATGATGCCATGGCCCTTGGCTTGCAAGGACTTAGGGCATCGGCTCGCGTTCCTATATCGATCACAAAAGTCGCGCTGGCTGGTTGTTCGCCTCACGCGTAGGGAGAGATTTTGATGTCGCAAGACGTGGAGTCGGAGCTGAAGCAGATTGTGCTGGGGGGCGGCGCATTCGGGCCGCAGGAAATCAAGCAGATCGTGGCCGCGATCGCCGAAGACTTTTCGCAATATCGGGCGCTGCGCGAAGCGGTCGGCGAATTCGAAATGCGCGAGGATCGCAGCCCCGCCGCCTCGGTTCGCTTGGGCGTGTGCTACTACCTGTTGGGGCGCTATGCGGCCGCGATTCAAACTCTCAAGACCGGCGACGGCGGAGCCTTGGTCCATTTTTATCTGGCCAAGACCCACTTCGCGCTCGGGCAATATGACGAAGCGATTGCCAGTTATGCCGCCGCGATCAAGGCCGGCTACAACAACGACGACTGCGTGCTCGGTCGGGCCGAAGCCCAGCGCAATGCCGGCGACCCCACGGCTGCGCTGCAATCGCTCGATTCGCTTTCAGGAGCCGTCGAGCAGACCGCCGAATACCTGTATCAGCGCGGCGCCACGATCTCGGCGCTGGGAGGCAACCCGAGCGAAGTCATCGCGCTGTTCGAGCGAGCCGTCGAGGCCGATACGAACCACGCCGGCGCGCTGTTTGGACTGGCGAAGGAAAACGATCGCCGCGGCAACGACGAAATCGCCGTCGATCTCTACGAGCGTTCCAGCGCCCAGTTTCCGGCCTTCGTGGGCACGCTATTGAACTTGGGCGTGTTGTATGAAGATCGCCAGCAATACGACCGGGCTCAACAGTGCTACAACCGCATTCTCGAGCAGTATCCGAACTTTGCCCGGCGCGGCTGTTTCTGAAAGACGCGCAGGCCTCGGGCGACATGTTCTACGACGAGGACGCGCAGCGCAAACGCGACCGAGCCAGCCAGGTGATGAACATCCCGGTCAGCGATTTCGAACTTTCGGTTCGCAGCCGCAATTGCCTGCAAAAGATGGGCATTCTCACGCTCGGCGATTTGGCGCGTTGCAGCGAGCAAGATTTGCTGGCCAGCAAGAACTTTGGCGAAACGTCGCTGGTCGAGATCCGCGAGATGCTTTCCTCCAAGGGGCTGTCCTTGGGCCAAATGGCCACGACCACGATCGAGCCGGAGCCGGCCTTTGAACCCGAGTTCATGTCTCCCGACGAACAGGCGATGTTGGATCGGCCGATTTCCGACCTCAATTTGTCGGTGCGTGCCCGCAAGTGCATGATCCGGCTGGGTCTGAACACCGTCGGCGAATTGTTGCGACGCACGGGCGACGATTTGCTGGAGTGCAAGAACTTTGGCGTCACGAGCCTCAACGAAGTTCGCGAAAAGCTGACGCTGCAAAACCTGAAGCTGCGCGGCGACTGATTGGGCAACGGTCGGCGGACAGGAATCAATACGAGCGCGGCGCGGCGGCCGATCGAATCATGCCACACGAAACGCCGACGGCCGGCGGCTTGTTCTCGTTCGCGGTGCGGGCCACCGACCCGCGCAGCGCGGCCCGCGCAAGCACGTTTCACACGCCGCACGGCCCGGTGTCGATGCCGGCCTTCATGCCGGTCGGCACGCAGGCGACGGTCAAGGGACTGAGCGTCGAGTCGGTTCGCGCAAGCGGCGCGCAGATGATCCTGGCCAATACCTACCACCTGGCTCTGCGCCCTGGCGAGGAGGTCGTGCGTTCGCTCGGCGGGCTGCACGGTTTTTGCGGTTGGGACGGTCCGATCTTGACCGACAGCGGCGGGTTTCAGGTGTTCAGCCTGGCGCAGAACACGAAGGTCACGGAACAACAAGTCACGTTCCGTTCGCATCTGGACGGCAATGCGTTTGAGCTGTCTCCGGAGCGGGCGGTGGCCATTCAAGAGGCGCTGGGCAGCGACGTGGCGATGGTGCTCGACCACGTCGTGGCCTTGCCCAACGACGCCGCGGCCATTCGCGACGCCACGGAGCGCTCGATTCGCTGGGCGGCCCGCTGCCGCGCGGCCCAGACGCGTGCCGACCAGGCCCTGTTCGCGATCGTGCAAGGGGGGCTGGACCCGCAATTGCGCGTCGAATGTGCCCAGCGGCTGGCGGAGATGGATTTTCCGGGCTACGCCGTCGGCGGGCTGAGCGTGGGCGAGACGCCGGCCGAGATGTATCGGGTTTTGGATGCCACCGTGCCGGCGATGCCCGGCGATCGGCCCCGGTATTTGATGGGTGTAGGGCGTCCGCAGGACATGTTCGAGGCGATTCGCCGCGGCATCGATTTGTTCGATTGCGTGCTGCCGACTCGCAATGGACGCAATGCGCTGGCGTTCACCGATGCCGGACCGCTACGGCTACGCAATTTGCAATACGAACGCGATCCACGGCCGCTGGAGCCGGACTGCCCGTGCGCGGCATGCCGCCATAGTCGCGGGTACCTGCGGCACCTGTTCATGGCCGGCGAAATGCTCGGGCCGATGCTGGTTTCGCTACACAACCTGACCTATTACCAGCGGCTGTTGGCGGCTGCCCGAGACGCGATCGAGGCCGGAACCTTCGTCGAGCTGGCCGATGAGAAGCTAAAGCGTTGGGAAGCGGCAGAGTCGTGAAACCGCGAAGTCGCGGAAGCGGGGCAAGGGGCCCTGGTGCGACGGGTGATGCCGAGCGCTCTTGTCCCTTTTGGCATATAACTTTAAGATAATCGGTCGCATTGAGGCGGAGGGCTCGGTCGACGCCTGAAGCGCGTTTGGCCGTGGAGCCATTGGGGGGCGGCGCGAGTTCATTCCCCAGCGCTCGATCGCGGTTTTCTCGCTGAAGCGCATCAGCCGGTGTTGTTTCGGACTCCGGATGCTCGAACCGGCGGCTTCTTTGGCAACGTCACGAACCAGCGGGAACCGACCTTGGAATATCTAACGCACTTCATTCTGTTGTTGTCGCAGGTGTCGGAAGCGAAAGGGGCCGCGCCGGCCGAGGCGGCGCCACAGGCCCCCGGCCTGGGTGCGTTTTTGCCGGCCATCGCCGGCGCGATGGTGCTGTACTATTTCCTAATCATCCGTCCCGAACGGCGCAAGCAAACCACGCACCGCACGCAGATGGACCTGCTCAAGAAGAACGACCGCGTGGTCACGATCGGCGGGATCTACGGAGTGGTCATGAACGTGCAGTCTGACTCGGACGAAGTGACCCTCAAGATCGACGAGACCAATAACACCAAGATTCGCGTCACGATGGGCTCGATCGCCCGCATCGTCGGCAGCGAATCGTCGGGCGATAAAACATCCTAACTTTCGACGCGAGGAACTTCCTCCCATGTTGTGGTATTCGAATCTTCCCTGGATCGTCGCGCAACAGGCCGCGGACGTAGCGACCAAAGTCGCCGCCGAGCCGGCAGCCGACGGCGGGATGTCCATCCTGTTCAAAATGCTGTTGGCCGTGGGCGTGGTGGCTGGGTCGTTCATCGCCGGGGCGGTTGTGGCGCGGGTGCTGCGACTGCCGGACTATTCGTTCCGCATCGGCCTGGTGCTGTTCACGTTCGTGGCCGCGATGGCGGTCAACGTCGCGGGCTGGCCGCCCAAGCGGGGCATCGACCTGAGCGGCGGCGTCGTGCTGGTCTATGAAATCGAAAAAGGCGCCTCGTCGCCCGCCCTGTTGCAAAACACGGTCGACCAGATCAACCAGCGATTGTCCGGAGCCGAGGGTCCGAAGCTGACGGCCCGCGCCAGCGGCGCCAACCAGATCGAAATCGACGCTCCCGGGGACGCCGACATCGCGGCGGTGGAAAAGCGGGTCGCGGCGGTCGACGTCGCGCTCGAAAGCGCCGGCCGCCGTAGCGAACCCGGCAAGACGGTGTTCGTCTATACAGTCGAGCCGCAAGCGGAAAAGTCCGTCGAGATGGACAAGCTGATCGCAGCGGTGGGCAAGCGCATTAATCCCAGCGGCGTGAAAGAGTTGACGATCCGCCGCTATGGCGCCGACCAGATCGAAGTTATCGTGCCGGAGGTCGAAGAGCGCGAGGTCGAGCAAATCAAGCGCAAGATCAGCACCAGCGGTTTGCTCGAGTTTCGCATCACGGCCAACAAAATCGACGATAAGGAACTGATCAAGGCCGCGCAGAAATCGCCGGGACGTGACGTCTACATCGGCGGCCGACTGGTGGGCCGCTGGGTGCAGGCCGGACCAGACCTGTTCGTGCCCGACGCCGAATATCGCGAGACGCCCGCGCGGGGCCGCGAGATATTGGTGCGGATCGATCCGTTCGACGTCGACGGCCGCTACTTGAATCGGGCTTCGCAAGGATTCGATCAGCGCGGCGGCCTGGCCGTCGATTTCTCCTTCAACGCCGAGGGTGGCGCAAATTCGGCGAATTGACGGGCGCAAACCTGCCCGACACGACGATCGATTTCTACCGCCATCTGGGCATTATCTTGGATAACGTGATGCTCTCGGCGCCGACGATCAACAGCACGATCTACGGCAATGGACAGATTTCTGGTCACTTTACGGCAGCCGGAAATCGAGTTCTTAATCGGCGTGCTCAACGCCGGCAGCCTGCCCGCCTCTCTGAGGCCTGAGCCGATCAGCCAGCAGCGCATCAGCTCGCAATTGGGCGACGACACGATTCGCCGCGGCACGCTGGCGATCGCCATTTCGACTATCGCCGTGCTGGTGTTCATGGCTGTGTACTACCGCTTCTGCGGCCTCGTGGCCGATCTGGCCGTGGTGCTGAACATGATCGTCACCGTGGCCTTGATGATCTTGATCAAGGCGGCCTTTACCCTGCCGGGGCTGGCCGGTCTGGTGCTCACCGTGGGCATGGCGGTCGACGCAAACGTGTTAATCTACGAACGAATGCGCGAGGAAAGCGAACGGGGAGCCTCGCTGCGCATGGCCATCCGCAACGGATACGCGCGGGCCATGTCCACGATTATCGACTCGCACGTCACGACGCTGGCTTCGGCGGTCGTGCTGTATATGGTCGGCACCGACCAGATCAAGGGCTTCGCCGTCACGCTGATCATCGGTTTGCTGATGAGCCTGTTCACCGCGGTGTACGTATCGCGAGTGATCTTCGACGTCGCCGAGCGGAAGCGCTGGCTGACGCGATTGAATTTCATGCACTTGATCGGGCATACGAATATCGACTTTATTCGCTGGCGCACGCCGGCGATTGTCGGGTCGCTGCTGATAATCGGGGCGGGGGTGGTGGCCACCCTGGCGCGCGGACCCGAGTTGCTGGACATTGACTTTACCGGCGGCTCGAGCGTGCAGGTGTTGTTCGCCGAGGACAAGCCGCAAGACATAGCCACGGTGCGAGCGGCGGTGGCCGAGTTGCCCGACGTGGCGGTGAGCAGCGTCGGCGAGGATCGGCTGGCGTTCAAGGTCGATACGTCCGAGCCCGATATCCAAAAGGTTCAGGCCACGCTGCAAGAGAAGTTTCCCGGCGAGCTGCGCACGTATCACATGAGCGCTGGCCCGCTGGCCATGATCGAGGCCAAGCCGGCCGAGCCGGCGAAAGACGAGGCCACGAAACCAGACTCGGCCGCGGACCAGCCGGCGGCAACCAAACCGGACGACACGAAGCCGGCGAGTGAGCCCGAGGCCAAGCCGGCCGAGGAAGCCAAGTCGGCTGACGAAGCCAAGTCGCCGGCCGAGGGTGACGCCAAACCGGCCGACACAACGCCAGCCGAAACTCCCGCGCCCGAGGAAACCACGCCGCCCAAGACCGACGAACCCGCCGCGGGCGAAGCACCCAAGTCGTCGGCTACATTCGGACCGAAATCATTGGAAGTCGCGTCCGCCGATGACCAGGCTGGCGTGGCGGAACTGCTGTTGGCTCAAGCCGAGGAGGCGCCGGCTCAAGAGAAAGCCGCCGAAAGCCCTGGCGATAAGAGCGGAGCCCCGGCCCAGGCGCCCGCGGATACCAAGGCGGCCAGCGAGGCGACACCGCCGCCGGCCGACGCGCCAACTCCATCCTCCGCGCCGGCATCCACCGCGCCAGTCGCGGCCTCGACCCCGGCCTCGACCGATGCGATGGCCGGCGGAACGCGCGTCACGCTCACGTTCCCTCAAGAGATCAGCTACACTCCGCTGCGCGAGATGGTGCAGAAGGCGCTCGACGCGATGGAACTAAAGGACGCGGTGTACGATCTCAAGAACCCGGACTATCAACTCGGCAGCGACGCCAGGTATCACGAGTGGACGCTGGAGACCACGCTCGCACGGGAGCAAACCGAGGCGTTGCTCAAGCGCATCCAAACGACCATGGACGATACGCCCGTCTTCCCGTCGTCGAATCAGATCGGCGGAAAGGTGGCCGGCGACACGCAGCTGATGGCCATGTACGCGCTGTTGGCGAGTATGGTCATCATCGTGCTCTACGTCTGGATCCGGTTTCAAAACGTGATCTTCGGTCTGGCCGCCGTGCTGGCCTTGCTGCACGACGTGCTGGTCACGATCGCTTTTCTGGCGATGAGCTATTACCTGTCGCCGTACCTGGGGTTTCTGCAGGTCGATCCATTTAAGATCAGCCTTTCGGTGCTCGCGGCGTTGTTGACGATCATTGGTTTTTCGATCAACGACACGATTGTCGTCTTCGACCGCATTCGCGAGGTCCGCGGCAAGAGCACGGACCTGACCGAACAGACCATCAACTTCAGCGTCAATCAGACGCTGAGCCGCACGCTGCTTACCTCGGGCACGGTGTTCATCGCCAGCATCATCCTGTATTTCGTGGGCGGCCCCGGCATCCACGCCTTTGCGTTTTCGATGGTCATCGGCGTGATCGCGGGAACTTACAGCTCGATTTACATTGCCGCGCCTGTCTTGTTGTGGCTGAAACAGCCCTCGGCGAAGCCGGTGGGCGTCAATCGACCGGCGGCCGCGGCCGGCGGCTTGTCGGCCAAGAATCGCTAGCAGCCAGGGCTATCTCGACCGGTTTGGACCGTGCGGGCCGTCAATTCGTGCCGGTTCGGCAAACTGTTAGGCGCCTGCGCCATACGATTTCACCGGTCCAGTCGCGCCTGTCGGCGCCAGCCCACCCGGTTCTTGAGCAAATCGCTCGACGCCGGGAAATTCTTTGCGCATTACCCCGGTCCTCTGCCCGATAGGTGAGAGGAACCAGTGCGCGGTTGGAACGCGAAGGCCGCATGGATGCAGTTTATTGGAACACTGGACCGCGGCCGTAGGATGGAATGCGGAAGACAAAACTTTGATGATGAACCCCGAGAGGAGACAGGATGCCCGGTGGAAAAAAGTTGGTGGTCGTGTTGTCGGTGTTGGTGACCGGCGTTAGCACGGCTCTTTTTTTTCGCAAGGATGCGTCCCAGGAAGATTATCGGCACGAGGCCTCGCTAGAAAACCCATTTCGCCAGCGGGTCGAACGCCGCGTGGTAGCGGACACGACGTGGACCAGGAATCTGCAAACCGCTCGCCCCAAGCTGGCGTCGCGGTCGGCCGACGCGCTGCGCGTGCCGGCAACCGCTTCGATTCCGCAAGGGCTATCGGCCGAGAGCCAGCCGACGATCGAGCGGAGCTTCAACCCCGTGGGCGCGTTGCTCGAGCCAATCGAGAACATTCCGCCGGAAGGAGATGAACCGCAATCCGCTGACGGCACGACACTGACCGGCTTTGAGACCAATGCTCTGGCCGGAGCCACGCTGCATCGGATCGTCGATGGCGACACGCTTTCGAAGCTGGCGGTGGAATACCTGGGAAGGGCGGATCGGTACCTGGAGATTTACGAGATGAATCGGGGCGTGTTGTCGAGTCCCGATCTGTTACCGATCGGCGTCACGCTGAAGATCCCGTCCCGGCAGAAAGTTCAGCCGCCGGCCGACCCGCCGATCCAGCCGTGGGCGCCGTCGAACGTCGATGACCAGTTGCCTCTAACCCCGGTGCCCCCCGGCGGCAACGCGAGCTAAACTCGGCTCGGCTGACGACTTGCGAGCGTGTAGTACGACAGCGGAGGCCCGGTTTACTGGAGCGGGCTTTTGCGCTCGCTCCAGGGAATCGGCTGCTTGGCGACCCGCGCGTCGATGAATTTCAGGATCGCGTCGTCGACGTGCATCGACTTTTCGTTGAGCAGGCGCGAGCCTTGCAGGGCGGTCTGCGGGGTGTTGAACACGAGCGTTTGCGCCTCACCGCCGGCCGGCGCGTGGTATCTTTCCAGTGCGGCGTGCAACCGCTTGGCTTCGCTCAGTAGCTTCCCGTTGCGCTTGCCCACCACCAGCAGCACGGCCAGATCCTGCCGCACGTTGGGATGCGCGACGGCCTCGTTGATTCGCAGCCCCTTGAAGGTCCACTCGGGAGAGATCAACACCAGGGCCTTGACGTCCTCGCCTTGCTTGCCGGTTGCCAGCGCGGGCCAGCTCCAATCTCGGGCAGCCCAATTGAGCGCCACCACGGCGCCCATCTCCACGCCCACGACGCAGAGTTTTTCGATGTTGATATCGCCGGCGTTGTTCTTGGCGATCAGGAAACGTTTGATAGTTTCCAGATCGCCGCCCGGCTCGACGATAGCCAGGTAATCGGTCGAGCGCAGTTCACCCGGCCGGTCGGTGCCGCGGGCACTCTCGCCGTGTCCGCGCAAATCTGGCACGATCACGGCATGACCGGCTTGCTGCAATTGCAAGGCAAGATTCACGAGGTCGCCGCGGTTTCCCTTCGATGAGTGCAGCAGGATGACCGGCACGGCTTTTTTCAACTTGCTGGGATAATACGTGGCGGTAATCGTCACGTCGTCGCCGGTCGTCAACACCGTGTTCTCTGGCGGCAGCGGTTTGTCTTTTTCGTCATCGTCAGCCGCGCGGGCCTGTCGCGAAAAAGCCACGGCCAGCAACAGCGCAAGCACGACCAGCGCGATCCGAGCCAACCCGGCGATGCGACGCTGGCGAGCGGTCGCGCGGTTTTTGGTGGCGACCGACAAACACGATTGACACATGGGGTCAGCCCCTGCGAGCGTGGGTGCGACAGCCTGCAAGCGGTCCCGGATTGACGACCGCCCGCGGTAAAATTCATCCTAAATGCCCGGTCGGCCCAGGGTCAATGCGCCGGGGGGAAGGCTGCCGCCCGACCGATGCCCTAAATGTCGCATTTTTGGCGGGAAAGGTGCGGTCCAGCTCGTCCCAGGCAATAAACGGCGGCGTCGCCGGCGACTGCTTAACTGGCGGATCATGTGCCGCCTTGGGTCGACCCCGACAGTTGATCCATTTCGCCTGACGGCGGAGAATTGAATTGTGCGGCGGCCGTAGCGGGCGATTCCGCGATTTTTCCACGGAGCTTTCGTCTAACGACCGTCCGATTTCCGACGTAACCATTCTTCCGGTGTACACCTGACGTGGGCCTCCTATCTCGATTGCGAGCCTGGTGGGGACGGGGAACCGGCGCCGAGGCGACGAGCCTGGGCGCCGATATGCCGGCCTGGCTCTCCAGCCTGATCTTGCACCTGGGAATTCTGGTGGGGCTCACCCTGATCGTCGTCGGCGAGCAGCGAGAACAGTTGACGCTGATCTTGCTGAGCGACGCGCAATCGGTCGACGATCCGCTCGCCGAGTCGCAGGAATTCGCCACGTCTGAATTGCCGCAGGACGAGATCGGTTCTTCGAGCTCGGGAAGCAGCTCGGATGCGGGCATGCTGGTATCGCCGTTCCTGGCCATGCCGACGGCCGCGCCGCCGCAGAGCGAAATCGAGGACGTGCCGCACATCACGCAGCCAATTGACGTGCAGGATGAAATCCGATTGGCGACGGGCCCGCGCTTCGCCGAGACCTTGGTGATCAAAGGCGCGGCCGGCGCAGGCGCCACCGGCGCAACGGGGGCTGTCGATCGTATTACCCAGGAGATCCTGCTGTCGCTCGAGGAACGTCGGACGCTAGTGGTGTGGTTTTTCGATCAGTCGGGCAGCCTGGAACGGCAACGGGGCGAAATCCTCGATCGCTTCGACCGCATCTACGACGAGTTGGGCGTCATCGAAGCCGCCGGTAATCCGGCTTTCAAGAAGCACGAGAACAAGCCGCTTTTGACCTCGGTCGTGGCGTTTGGCGAGAACGTCACCTTTTTGATTCCCAAGCCGACCGACGACATTGCCGAAATCAAGTCGGCGGTTTCCGGACTCAAGACCGATGCCAGCGGCATCGAGCGCACGTTTCACGCGGTCCGTCAGGCCGCCACGCGCTTCCGCCAATTTCGCACCCAGGAACCGCGCCGCAACGTGCTATTCGTGATCTTCACGGATGAGGCGGGCGACGACGAGGCCGAGTTGGATTCGGCGGTCGCGATCTGCCGCCGCCATGCGATTCCGGTGTATTGCGTCGGCGTGCCCGCTCCGTTCGGCCACCGCGACGCCAATATCAAATACATCGACCCAGATCCCAAGTACGATCAATCCGTGCAGTGGATTCCGGTGCGGCAAGGCCCCGAATCGTATCTGCCGGAGCTAGTCAAAATCGGCTCGATCGACTCGGAAGAGCCGATGGACTCGGGCTTTGGTCCTTACAGCTTGACCCGGCTTTGTTATGAAACCGGGGGAGTGTTTTTTGCCGTGCATCCGAATCGCGACGAACAACATACGGTCAGTCGGCGCCAGACGGCGGTGCTGTCGGCGCAATTGACTCACTTTTTCGACCCGCAGATCATGCTCAACTATCGGCCGGACTATGGATCGATCAAGGAATATCAGAAGCTGCTGGCCGAAAACAAGGCGCGTTGCGCGCTCGTCCAGGCCGCGGAAATGTCGTGGCTGACACCAATGGAACGGCCGCGACTGCTGTTTCCGAAGGTCAACGACGCCAGCCTGGCGACGCTCTTGTCGGAAGCCCAACATGCGGCGGCCGTGCTCGAACCCCAAGTCGCGAGAATCTACCAGGTGCTCAAGGAAGGCGAGGCGGATCGGCCCCGGCTGACCCGGCCGCGGTGGCAGGCGGGCTACGACCTCTCGATGGGACGAGTCTTGGCGCTGAAGGTGCGGACCGAGGGCTACAACGCCATCCTGGCCAAAGCCAAGCAGGGAATGCGATTCGAAGACCCCAAGAACGACACCTGGCGGCTCGTGCCCTCGGACGAAGTCAATGTGTCGAGCACGCTCGAAGCCCAAGCCAAGGCAGGCAAACAGTATCTGGAACGCGTCGTTAGCGAACACCCGGGCACTCCCTGGGCCCTCCTGGCGAAGACAGATTTGCAGCAGCCGTTTGGCTGGAAGTGGCAAGAGATGTACACCGGCGTGAACGCTCCGCGGCAGGCGGCCGCGGGCAACAACGGCCCGCCGCGAGACGACAAGGCGCGAAACATCCCCCGCCCCCAGCGCCGCGCGCCGCCGAAACTGTAACGCGCAAGCGTTATGACACCGGCTTGAACAGATACCAGCTGGGCCAAGGCGGATCCAGCGTACCGGTCGCGATCAGGCCGGTCCGGCACTCGAAGGCCCGGACGGCGCTTTTCACGCCAAAATCCCCGGCCGAAAGCTGTCCGTCCAGGTAATCGTGGCCGGCAAACAGGCCCCCGGGTTTGACCTTGGGGAACCAGGCCAGCATGTCGTCGAGCGAGTCCTGGTAGGAATGATTCGCGTCGACATAGACGAAGTCCAACGATTCATCGGCAAAGTCGGCGACCGCGTCTAACGAGCGTTTGCGATGAATCTGATAACGGCCCGAGTGGGCTGCCAGATTGTCCTTCGCCGCTTGCAGACAGGCCTCATGCTCGGCGTCGGAGACGTTGCCGATGTCCTCGTATCCGTCGCTGAAATGCTGCCACGGATCGACCAGGTGCAGCCGCTTGCCCTTCCAATGGTCTAACAGCGTGCGAGAAAACAACCCCCGCTGCACGCCGATCTCGGCGGCGTCGCCAATCAGGCCGCGCCGATTCAAGAGCTCGCCAAAATCCTCGCGCGCACGAATGAGCGGTTCGCGGGCCGCGTCGCGACTGATTCGGACCGGATCGTCCAACCAGGCTCGAATGGCGGCCGGCCGCGATTGCTCCGGCAATGCGGCGGCCGACGACACCACTGGATGCGGCGCCGCCACGACGTCGGGCAGGCAGTGATAAGCCGGCGCTAGTCGCGTGACGAGGCCGGAGTCCAACTGCCGATTCGCCAGCGCGTTAATGGCCAGTTGCTCCATCCAGGGGCTGGAATTTTCGGGCTGAATATGGACCGCCTGGAAAAAATCAAAGGTTGCCTGCGAGCTGACCACGACCGTCACGCCCGAGCTCCAGTGGTCCGGGCTCGGGTGTCGCACCATGCCGATGCCGCTGTCGACGAGTTGCGACAGATCTTTGTCGACATCGCGGACAACGGCGCAGGCATCGAGCCAAACGATTCGCCGGAAGCCCATTTGCATGGCGGCGAGGATGATGGGAATCTTGGCCCAGCCCGGTCGTTTGGGCGCGGCCGGATTGGCGTCGACGCAGAGGTATTCCAGGGCGTGTCGCTCGGCATAATCTCGATGGTGCCGCCGCGTTAGGCGCAACAATTCGCCATCGGCGCCATGGCCGGATTGAAGGAGGATACCGCTCATGCAAGAACCGCGGAAGATTGGCGGCCGCCTGGAACGGCCGAACCAGAAACCGTCGTCATCTTGGCCGCGCGTTGCGCGGAGTGTCAACAAATGCGGTCGCCGACAGGCTATTTTAGCGAAGCTTTGCCCGTGCGGCGGCGTTTCCGAGAGTCTATTCACCCCTTCTCCCAGTCATGGGAAGTTGGTAGAATTTGGCCTGCTGTTATTCTGACTGGAAGTGCCAGGTCGTCGCCGTAACGTGGTGAAAGTTATGAAAAAAGAAGTCCATCCCGAATATTTCGTGACGTCCGTCAAGTGCGGCTGCGGCAACTCCTTCACGACCCGCAGCACCCGGCCGGAGTTGAAGGTCGATATCTGCAACGTGTGCCATCCGTTTTACACGGGCAAGTTGAAGTTCGTCGATACGGCCGGCCGCATCGAAAAATTCAAGAACAAGTTTGCCGCGGCCGGCTATGCCAGCCTGGGTCGGGGCAAGAAGGCCGCCGAGACCAAAACCGAGTCTTAGCCTGCTGGTATCCACGCGCCGCTGTCCTTGGTCGGATTGGACCGGGGGGCGGCGTTTCTGTTGCCTCGCTTCGTGCGCCGCCGCGGGGCGCCCAGTCCGTCGTGGCGAAGTTTCGTCGGCGCTAACGTTTCTGGAGGCCGTCTGCCGTGTCATTGCGCAAGATGCTCGATGAAAAATTGAGCCGGTTCGAAGAGCTGGAAAAGCAGCTCGTCGATCCCGACGTCCTGTCCAACGCCTCGCGCGTTGCCGCCGCCGCGCGCGAACACGGCACGCTGGCCAAGCTCGCCAAGAAGTATCGCCGCTTCCAGGCGCTCAATGCCGAGATTACGGAAACGCAAACGCTCATGGCCGGCAAGGACGTCGAGATGCGCGAAATGGCCGAAGCCGAGCTTCCGGAGTTGCGGGCCGAACGGGAGACGTTGTGGAATGAACTGCTCGAGATGACGATCGGCGGCGAGGACTCGCAGCGCGATAAGATCGTCATGGAAATCCGGGCCGGCACCGGCGGCGACGAGGCCGCGCTGTTCGCCCGCGACTTGTACGAAATGTACAAGCATCATGCCGAGAACAAGCACTGGAAAGTCGAGGTGCTCGATCTCAACTCCACGGAGCTGGGCGGGTTCAAGGAGATCATCCTGGGCGTCGAGGGGGAGGGGGCCTTTCGCGAGTTGCAATACGAAAGCGGCGGCCACCGCGTGCAGCGCGTTCCGGAAACCGAAACCAAGGGCCGCATCCACACTTCCGCCGCCACCGTGGCCGTCCTGCCCGAGCCCGAGGACGTGGAGATCGATCTTAAACCCGACGATTTTCGCAAGGACACCTTTTGCGCAAGCGGCCCCGGCGGACAGCACGTGAATAAGACGGCCTCGGCCGTGCGCCTCACACACCTGGAAACCGGCATCGTCGTGCAGTGCCAGGATGAGAAGAGCCAGCACAAAAACTTCGCCAAGGCCCTGCGCGTGCTCAAGAGCCGGCTGTACGAGGCCAAACGCCAGTCGGAGCATGACAAGCGAGCCAGCGAACGCAAGACCCTGGTCGGGTCGGGCGACCGCAGCCAGCGTATTCGCACCTACAACTTTGCCGAGAACCGCGTCACCGACCATCGCATCAACCTCACGCTCTACAAGCTCGACGCGATCCTGGCCGGCGACGTCCAGCCGCTGACCGACGCGCTGGTGGATTACGACCGCCAGCGGCAGCGCGAGGAAATGGGCGCCGACGATCTCTAAGACCAACTGAATACGGCACACGAACTCGTGGTATCCTCATGGCCGACGAGTGGACGATCGGGCGCCTGCTGCAATGGACGGCCGACTATCTGAAGCAGCACGGCTCGGAGAGCCCCCGGCTCGAAGCCGAAGTGCTGTTGGCGCAGGCGCGAAAGTGCCAACGGATCGAGCTCTACACCAGCTTTGCCGACCCAGCCGACGAAGAGCTCCGAACGCGATTTCGCGAACTCGTGCGGCGGCGGGCCGAGGGCATGCCCGTGGCCTACCTGGTCGGTCATCGCGAGTTTTATTCGCTCGATTTTCGCGTCACCTCCGACGTGCTCATCCCGCGACCCGAAACCGAATTTCTGGTGCTCACCGCCTTGGACCTGATCAAGCAGCGGGCAGCCGAGGCGCCGTTGGCCGTGGCCGACGTGGGGACCGGCAGCGGCATCGTGGCGATCACGGTGGCGCGGCAGGTGCCGCGGGCAAAACTCACGGCCATGGACGTCAGCCCGGCGGCACTGGCCGTGGCGCGGGACAACGCCGAGCGGCATGGCGTCAGCGAGCGGGTCGAGTTCGTCGAAAGCGATCTGTTCGCCGCGGTCTCCGCCGGCCAGGCCTTCGACCTGGTGCTCAGCAATCCGCCGTACGTCAGCACCGCGGAAATGGCCAAGCTGCCGCGCGAAGTCCGGGCCTACGAGCCGGCGCTAGCACTGGCCGCTGGCGAGGCCGGCACCGATGTGATCGAGCGGCTGATACCACAAGCGGCCGAGCGATTAGCCCGTGGCGGATCGGTCTTGCTGGAAATCAGCCCTATGCTACAACAGCGGGTCGAATCGCTGCTGGCGGCAGAGGAACGGCTGGAGTTGGGACCGACGGTCAAGGACCTGGCCGGGCTGCCCCGCGTCGTGCAAGCGCGGCGCCGCTAGCCGTTCTCGCTCGATAGCGAGAGCGGACCAATGGGCCCGATGGAACGAGCCATGGATTATCTGCGCATCAGGGGTGGATTTCCCTTGCGGGGCGTGGTGACGGTCAGCGGTTCCAAAAACGCGGCGCTGCCGATTATGGCCGCGACGATTCTGGCGGACACGCCGACCGTGCTCGCCGGCGTGCCCGATCTGGTCGACGTGAACACGCTCGCACTGCTGCTGGGCTTTCTGGGCGTCGAAGTCAAGCGACACGCCGACACAACGCTGCATATCGAAACGGTCGACGCGCGGCCGACCAAAGCCGACTACGACCTGGTGCGACGGATGCGGGCCAGCTTTTGCGTTCTGGGGCCGCTTGTCGCACGCCGGGGCAGGGGAGTCGTCTCGCTGCCCGGCGGGTGTAACATCGGCACGCGGCCCGTCGATTTGCACCTGGCGGCCTTGGCCGCGTTAGGCGCCGACATTCGCATCGAAGGGGGCTACGTCATCGCCGAGGCTCGCCGCCTGCACGGCGCCACAATCGACTTGCGCGGGCCGTACGGTCCGACGGTCACCGGCACCGCCAATGCCATGAGCGCCGCCACCTTGGCGCGCGGACGCACCACGCTCGTCGGCGCGGCGCAAGAACCCGAGATTGTCGACCTGGGCCGTTTCTTGACTGCGATGGGAGCACAAATCGGCGGGCTGGGTAGCGACACGATCGAAATCGACGGCGTCGAGCGGCTGTCGGGAACGGCCTATCAAATCATTCCCGATCGGATCGAAGCGGCCACTCTATTGATCGCGACCGCGGCCGCCGGCGGCGAGGTGACGATCGACCGGATCGATCCCCAACACTTGACGGCCGTCGTGGACACGTTGCGAGCCACCGGCGCGCTTCTGACCGTCGGACCGCGACGGATTTCGCTACGTGCCCAGGGGCGCCCCGGCCGGCTGCGGTGACCGCGCTTCCCTATCCCGGAATACCCACGGATTTGCAGGCGCAGTTCATGGCCTTGCTCGCTCTGGCCGATGGCGAAAGCCGGATATGCGACCTCGTGTTTCCCGATCGCTTCATGCAAGTGGCCGAGCTCAACCGCCTGGGCGCGCGGATCGAGCGGAAGGGTTCCACGGCAATCGTCTCGGGCGTGCCACGACTATCGGGCGCGACCGTCATGGCTTCGGACCTGCGCGCTAGCGCCGCCCTCGTCGTGGCCGGCCTGGCCGCCGAACGGGAAACGATCGTGCGTCGGGTGTATCATCTCGACCGCGGCTACGAGCAGCTGGAAAAGAAGCTCGCCGGCCTGGGCGCACAAATCTCGCGGGAGCCCGACGCTGGAGCCGCCCGGCCGACATTCAACACCGAGCGGCCGACCGTTCCCGCGCGGCTTCAGGAAATGCCCCGGTAGATCTTCTGAAACAAGACGTTCTTCTTCGACGTCATCGGCCCGGGGTTCGTGTCGTCGCGTAAGATCGTGGCCATCATCTGATACTTGGCGTCCAGATCGTCGGCGTAGTGTACTAATAGCGCTTCGGGCGTCATAGGCGGCTTGGGTGAACCCCACTCGGGCAGCCGCTGGTGCGAGACGATGATGTGCTCCAAGCGCAGCAGCAAATCGCGATCGAGCGAGCGGCCGGCGGCGGCCTCGCGCACGATGTCGCGGCCCTGCAGGATGTGACCGATCAGGTTGCCTTCGGCAGTGTATTCGGCGCCTTGCGGGTGTTCCTCGATCTCGCGCAGCTTGCCGATGTCGTGCAGGATCGCGCCGGCTATGGCCAGACCCTTGTTGAGCCGAGGCTGCATGTCCGGGTAATACGCGTCGTACTTGTCGGCAAGATAAATACTACTCCGCGTGACGCTGAGCACGTGTTCTAGCCAACCGCCCACGAAAGCGTGATGATTGCGCGTGGCGGCCGGCAAGGTCAGCAGTTGAGCTTTGTGCTTCTCCAGCAAGTCCAAGACCAACTCGGACAGGCCCGGGTCTTCGATCCGCTCGCGAGCGATCGTCGACAGCTCGGCGAACATCTCGGCAGCATCGAAGCGAGACTGCGGCAGACACATCGACGGGGCGAAACCATCGGCCTCGTCGGCCCGACATACTTCGCGAATCTTGCGCAGGTCGAGCTGCGGACCATAGTTGGTGTCGCGATACACGGCGCGCAGTTTGTAGTACGTGCCGGGTCGCCAGGCCTCGCGACAATCGGCACCCCAGGGCGAGTCGTGCCAGATGGGAAAGCTGACCTCGCGGGCGTGATCGCGAAAGCCGACTTTGAAATAGGGCTTGCCGTCGCGAGTGGTCAGCTCTTCCTTGGTCGTCATCAACACGAACAAGTCGGCTTCCTGACCGTGCGTCATTTCCGACAGCGTGACAATCGACAGCGCGCGACTCTCGGGCGGCATGGCGAGGCTCTTGGGCTGGTGTGATCGGACGGCCAGCCAACGCGACGGCTGGGGCTGGGAATATCTTACCGACCCGGCGCGTCACCCACCAACTCTTGGCGGCGGTTTCACCGCGCGTATCCGTCGGGATTCGCCGAGTGCCATTGCCACGCCGTGCGGACGATTCCGTCGAGATCCATATACGCCGGCTGCCAGCCCAGCGTACTTTGGGCCAGCCGCGAGTCGGCCACGAGCTCGGGCGGATCGCCAGCCCTGCGGGGGCCGGACTGCGTCGGAATCGCATGTCCGGTGACGCGGCGGCAGGCGTCGATCACCTCGCGCACGCTGTGGCCGCGGCCCGTGCCCAGATTGAGCCGCAAACCGTGGCCCGGCTCGAGCTTCTCCAGTGCCAGCAAGTGCGCCGACGCCAAATCGTCGACGTGAACGTAGTCGCGAATGCAGGTTCCGTCGGGGGTGGGATAGTCCTCGCCGAAGATCGTGATGTGCGGACGCTTTCCCAGCGCCACTTCGAGCACGATCGGAATCAGGTGCGTTTCGGGCGTGTGATCCTCGCCCAGGTCGCCCGTCGGGCTGGCGCCCGAGGCATTGAAGTAGCGCAGCGCGGCATAAGCCAGTCCATACGCCGCGGCGTAGTCGGCCAGGGCCTGCTCGACGACCAGCTTGGCGAATCCATAGGGATTGATCGGCCGCTGCGGCTCGTCCTCGGTGATCGGCACGTGCTGGGGCACGCCATACGTGGCGGTGGTGCTGGAGAACACGATCCGGCCCACGTCGACGGCCCGCATGGCCTCGAGCAAGTTCAGACTGGCCACGACGTTGTTCTGGTAGTACTTGGCGGGATCGACAACCGATTCATTGACCGAAGCGAAGGCGGCGAAGTGCATGACCGCGTCGATTTGTTTGTCCGACAGCGCGGCGATCATTCGCGGGCGATCCATCAGATCGCCTTCGATCAAGCGGCCAGGCGCCACGGCGGCGCGATGGCCGAGCGAGAGATTGTCGTATACCCAGACATCGTGGCCGGCGGCGGACAAGTGCCGCGCCGCGTGGCTGCCAATGTAACCCGCTCCCCCGGTGACCAATACTTTCACGTGGACTCACTCCTTGATCGAACTGGCGAAAGACTTCCGCCGGCGCCGTTTGTGTCGATTGCGCCGTGCGGGCTGGCTTGTCTGGCGTCACTGCTGGCCGCCAGGACCGCCGCAAGCCGCATCCGGGGCTTTCTTAACATAGGAGAGAGTCGGCCCGGGGGCAAATCCGTGAAGACGGGCATCTGGGAGCGTCGAAGGATAGGTTCAGAGCCAGTGGAGGTTCGTTTTTGTCATGGGTGGTCCGCGCCGCAAACTTCTCAAACCAGCCGCCGCAGCCACCGGCGCCGTGACCGGGCGCTGGATCGAGTCGTTCGTCGATTATCTGCGCAGCGAATGCCACCTGTCCGACAATACGGTCCTGGCCTATCACCGCGATCTGCGCCGCTTCTACTCCTGGCTGGCCGGCCGCCGGGTCACGCAACTCACGATTCAAGACCTGGCCGACTATGCCGGCTGGCTGAACCAAAACAAGCTCGCACCGGCCAGCGTGGCGCGGCACCTGGCCTCTCTGCGGATGTTCTTCCGCTATCTGCAACTGGAAGGACTGCTGCACGAGAACCTGGCCGAGTTGCTCGGCAGCCAGAAGCTGTGGGAGCGCGTGCCGCACGTGCTCGCGCCGGCGCAGGTTGAGTCGCTGTTGGAAAGTCCCGCGCCGGGCGAACCGCTCTGGCGGCGCGACAGGGCCTTGTTGGAATTGCTCTATGCCACGGGCTGCCGGGCCTCGGAACTATCGAACTTGCGGCTGCAGGATGTGCATTTGGACGATGGGTATTGCCTGTGCAAGGGCAAGGGAGACAAGGAACGGCTCGTGCCGCTGGGGCGCCGCGCGATTCTGGCCGTGCGCGAGTACCTGGCCCGCGAACGGGGCACGATGGTCGCCCACGTTTCGCCGACTCCAGGGTGGCTGCTGGTATCGCGGCGCGGACAGCGACTGCGGCGCGAACGGATTTGGGAGCTGTTCAAGCGTTACGCGGCGGCCGTCGGCATTTCCAGCGACATGAGCCCGCACACGCTGCGGCACAGTTTTGCCACGCATTTGCTCTCGGGAGGCGCCGATCTGCGGCAGGTGCAAGAGATGCTCGGACACGCCAGCATCGCCACGACGCAAATTTATACGCACGTCGACCCGTCGCGGCTGAAAGCGGTACACAAGCAGTTTCACCCGCGGGCTTGAGTGGCGAGGCACGGCGCGCGATTCGTGTGCGACTGCTGGCCTGGCCAGCAGTGGTATGCCATTGACCTGCCACGAGCCTTTCTCCGGCCCCGCTTGGCGGCCGTACACCACGCGACACAGCAATCGCCAACTCGACGAATTCGATGCGACCGCTGGTTGATGCTAAAGGCTTTAAGGGCGACAAAACAGAAGCACTGCTGGCGAATCGCCAGCAGTGGCACACGGAGTAGAAGTCCGATCAGCGATTGGTTAGTTACCGATCCAAGCGCTGGCGGGATACTTTTCCTTGAGCGTTTCGCGGGCCTGCGCCGCGCGATCGGCTTTGTCGAGATCGGCCCAGAGCCTGGCCAGGTTGGCCAGGGCTTCGGCGTGCAACTCGCCGAACCGTGAATACAAAAGATCGACGTGCAGGAAAGCCAGCAGCGCCTCGTTCTTTTTGCCGGCGGCTTTATAGCAATTGCCCAGCACGGTATAGGCGCGGGCGTGGAGTTCGAGGTTCTCGGCGTCGGCCTGGCTGATGATTTCGTCGACCAGCTTGATCGCGTCGTCGGTTTTGCCGCCGCCGGCCAGGGCCGAAGCTTTGCCCAGGCGGGCCGCCAGGCGCTGGCCATCGGCCTCTTTGCCCGCGCCTTCGATGGCCAGGGCCTCGTCGAACTTCACATTGGCACGGTCGAATTGCTTCTGGCCGACCAGGGCACGCCCGATGAGCACCGCGGCGCGCATTTGGTAATCAGGCCAAGGGGCCGCGGCCAACTTGTTGTAGAATGTCTCTGCGTCGGAAAACTTGTTCAACGCGAACAGCAAGTCGCCCAGCGTTTCGCAAGTCTCGAAATAGTGAAAACTGTCGCTATCGGCCTTTTCGAAGGCGAACATTTTCTTGCCGGCGTCCGCGATCGAGCCGCTGCCGGCCAGCGCCAGGCGGGACGCGGCCAGGGCTTTGAAGAATTCAATGTCCTTGAGGATCTCGGCGCGGTCGATCTTCGAAGTGTCGATCTTGGCCAGCAGGGTGACCGCGTCGGTAAATCGCCCGGCATGCACCGCGATGCGGGCCTGGGTCAGATCGTTCGGTTCTTTGTCGAATTGCACCGACTCGACCAAGTTGACGGCATATTTCTTCTTGGTGGAGCCGATTTCAAGCACGATTTCAGTGGGCGAGATTTCGGTGACTTTACCGCTGGACTGAGACCCCTGGGCCAGCTTGACCCGATCGGCCGCCAACGCCGGCGCCGAATGTGCCAGGCACAGCAAGGTCAGCAGCAGGTAGGGGAGTCGTGCGTTCATGGATTATCCGCCGAAGCGTCTTGTCGCGTCACGTGGCCGGGGTGAGGGCCGCATCGCGCTCCTTGAACTCGGTCAGGCCCGTTTCTTGTTTGCCCAAGGCCTTTTGAATTTTCTTAAGCATCCGATCGTAGCGGGCCGACGTTTCCTCGCCGCCCAGCTTGGGATACAGCTTATACGTGAACCATAGGTCCTGATTGGCCGCCTCGAGGATCTTGCGCGCTTGTCCTCGTCCTTATGCGTGAGCGCGTATTGGTAGCGGGCCTCGGCCATGTTCAAGCGGGCTTCGTGGAACGTGTTTGCAAACTCGGGCCGGTTGGTCGTGAGTTGCGAGATCTTGGCCCAGCCCCAGATGATATTCCTGCCGTCGCGCCCCGGCGTGCTGCCGGTGATCGCCAGGGCGTAGCCGGTGGGGTCGAAGGCGCCGTGGGACTGATACAACTCGGCCGCTTGCACTTGCACGTCGAGGCGCACGGCCTTTTCCTTCAGAATCGCAATGAGCGTCTTGAGCGCGGCGTCGAAATCGCCTCCGCGACGCTGACAATCGGCAATGCGCAGCCGAATCGCCACCAACGTTTCCGGGTGATCCTTGAACTTGGGATCCTTGGCGGCGAGGTCCAGCATCTTCTCGTAGGCGACGGCCGCCTTCTGAAAATAGGTCTTGGTTTTGGTCGACCCGCCGGCACCGCCTTCGTCGAGGCCCTTGCCGAGGCTGTAGTAGGTCTCGCCAACCCAGTTGAGCGACGAATAGCTGCCGCCAGTTTCGCGCTTGGTAATGCGATCGAGGAACACCTCGAAGGCCGAGGAGACGGCGTCCAGCTCCTTCGTCTTGCCGGCTTTTCGCAGCTCCTGCAAATGCTGCTGCAGCTCGCGGCCCAGGCTGATATAGATCGCCGTCAGGTTCGCGGCCGCCGCGGCGTCGCCCGACTTCTGAACCCTCTTTTCCAGCAGATCCATCACTTCTTCGGCCTTCTTGATCTGCTGCGGCTGCACGGCGATGTAGGCCCGCAGCGCGACCTTGTAGGTCTCGTTGGCGAAGGCCTCGCGAGCGACGGCCGGGTTGTTCGCCTTGACCAGGACCAAGGGACCCATCTTCTTGTCTTCGAGCAATTCGATCGCCTTGGCCGGCTCGCCGGCTTCGACGTCGATCTGCGCCAAAGAGAGCACACCGGTGGCCAGGGCGGCGTCGACCGCCGGCGCCTTTTCCAGACGCGCGATTCCCTTGCCGAGTATCTCGCGGGCGTTCTTCTTCAGCCCCTCAAGCTGTTCTTCCTTCGGGCGGTCTTCGACCGGCAGTTGCATGGCCCGCAAATAGGCCGACCACAGCGACTGTCCGGCCCGCAACTCGGCCTGGCCGCGGCGGGGGGACTCCGGCGCCACCTTGGCCAGGCAAGCCAGCGCGTCGTCGTATCTTTTTTCGGCAACGGCGAGATTCATCAGAGTCAGCGCGGCATCGTCCGACTCTTCTTGATTCGGCCAACGCTTGTAAATCAATTCGGCGATCCGCCGCACCTGTGCGCGCTCGAAATCCTTGTCATCGTCCTTGGCTTCGCCATGCATCCGCACGTACGCCGCCAGCGCGATTCTCGCGCCTTGACGGCCGGCGGGACTATCGGGATAGCGGGTCGCGAGAAACTCGCCCAACACGGCGGCATCGGGCAAATGGCCCATGTCCCAGGCCAGGAAGCAAAGGTAGTAACGGGCCGAATTCAGGTCTTCGATGGGCGTCTTCGAGTCGCTCTTGTTCACGGCCAATCGCAAGGCATCGAGCGCGGCGGCCCGGCTTTCGTTGGTGCGCTTTTCGAATTTTTCAATGGCCGCCTTGTCGGTTCCGCCCCGCGCCAGCGTCAAGTCGGCCGCGGCCTGTTGCATTTGTTCGAGCGCCTGGCGGCCCTGGTCGTAGGCCTCGGCGAAGGTGACGCTCTGCGAAGGGGAGTCTTTAGCTCCCTTGCCGCCGGCCAGGGCCACCAACATCATCTTGGCCGGGCGCTGATACTCGCCGGGCTGCCGAGCAACCACGTCGACGTACTGTCGGGCCGAGCCGGTCAACTTCCTGCGATTGGGGTCCTTGGTCGGCAGGGCCTTGGCTTGAGCCTGATAGGCCAGACCGGTCAAGTAGCGAATCGCCAGCGAATCGGCATCGTGCGCGTCAGCGGGGGTCTGGCTCTCCCAACGCTGGGCGCAGTTGATCGCCTCGCGATACTTTTTTTGGCTGTCGTGCGTCCAACATTCCAGGGCGCCGCGCGTGGCCTTGGAGCGCAAGCCCTGCGTGTCCGGCGAGGGGGGCAAATCGATCAGTTCCCGAAAGCAGCCCAGGGCCTGGCTGAACTGTCCTAGTTGTTGGTGACAGCGTCCCTCCCACAGTCGAGCCAGCAGCCCGGCCGATCTTGTGCGGTAGGTCTCGTGCAGCGTGGCGTAGCTCTTGGCAGCGGCGCGAAGGTGGTCCTTGGCTTTCAAGCTGCCGGCTTCGAACGTTTCGGCCAGATCGTAGTCCACGCTGGCTTTCAGCAGCCGGACGTGGATCAGTTCGGCTCCCAGCTTCTGTTTTTGCTCGGCCAGATCGGCCTGGTCGGGGGAGACGAGCTTGGGCAGGCGATCCAGCCGAGCGACCATGTCGTCCTCGGCCGCCGCGAGCAAATGCCGCGCTTGTTCGAAGCTCTCGCGAGCCGTCGCCAGCCGCTTCTCCTTGGTGTCGGGCTGGCCGCTGGCGGCCTGAAGCGCGATTCGTCCACGCTGCAATAGCACGCCGGCAAACTCATGCTTGGCCGAGGGGGCCAGGTCGTGGTCCGGATGCGCGGCGGTGAAGTCGGCGAATTTTCTTTCAGCCTTGGCAAGCAGAAAATCTCGCGTCGTTGGGTCGGATTCGGCGGCGGCACTCGCCAGCAGCGCTTGGCCCTCGTCGTAGGGCAGCCGCTCTCGAACTTCGGCGGGCAAGTGCGTTTGCCCGGCGAGCGACTCGAGATAGACGATCGCCGTATCGTAATAGTGACGCTCATGAAGTGCGCTTAGGAATGGTTCAACCGGTTCGCTTCCCCGCGCGCCACCGCCGGCGAGACTCCAGGCCGAGAGGGCCACGGCCAGAAGCGATCCAGGGAATACCGAATTCCTATTCATCCGTTCCTCGGAGCATGCGACAGTCGCGCTTCGCCGACCGTTCGTTCGCGAAAGGGGAGCGCGGCGTGTGCTTGCCGGCCCGTGACCGCAATTCGGGCTGATGCTCGGGGATTGCCCCTCAGACCGCGCCCTGTCCCTATAAGCCAAATTATAACCTGGCGCACGTGGGCACAACCCGTTTCCGGGGAGCGGTTTTTTCGCTTGCGCGGGCCAGTTGCGCAAACGCGGCAAAGGGAATCGATTGATACCGGCTTTGGCGCTGGCCTAGCGCAGGTTTCGAGTCTGTTCGAGCAACCGCAGCAATGTCTGGAAACTGGGCTGCTCGGCCGTGCCGGGGTCGACTTGTGCCGCCAAAACGCGAATCTCTTCGAGCGGGTGCGCGGCGGAGACGAAATAGCTGCCGCCAAGTGCTTCGGCGGTTTTGGCGGCGATGACTCCCTGCTGCAACCAGGACGGCGCCTCGGCAAACGAGGCGGCGATCTGATCGTTCGTCAAAGTCTGAATCACGCGGCCCGGTTCCGAACCAGCCGGATCGCGCCAAATCAACTCGGCCGTGGCGACTGGCGCGTTTGCGCCCGGTTTGATCCACAACTCGTACATCGCCGTGGCTGTCTGATTGGCATGCAGCGAGATTTCCAACGGCGCGGTATTCTCGGCCGTGAGGGTCGCGGAGGCGTGTCCCAGCAATCGGTAGACGGTGACGAAGCGCGGATCAAAAGTCAGCTTCAGCGAGACTGCGTGCGCCACGACCGAAGAGCGGCCAGTCAGCTTCTGCCACAATACGGCGTGGAGCTGGTCGGCCGAATCCGCGGAGACGATCTCGCCATCGTGGCGCAGGACGAGCCGTGCCAGGGGAGACTCCGGCTCCGGCGCGGCCAGCCGCACGATCTGCCAAGGAAATCCCGCGCCGGCCAACCGACCCAACGACTCGTCGATCCGTGCCATCGTGGCGTCGCCCGCGTCGCCGTTGGCGGCCGTGATGATCGCGATCCGCGAAGTCATTTCGGACGGTTTGCGAGCCGCGTCGCACGCCAGTTGAATCGCGGCGGCCAGGTCGGCCGTGCCGGCCGGCTTCGGCAACCCGCTGGACAACAGCGCCTGCACCTGGTCCGCCGTGGCGTCTTCGAGCAGCAGTCGCGGTTGCTCGGCGTATCCAACCAGCGTAAGCCGGTCTTCTGGCTGCATGTCGGCGGTGATTTTCTCCAAAGCCCGCACGGTCGCGGCCCAGCGGGCTCCGCCAGCCATCCGGGACGAGGAATCGATGGCCGCCACCAAGCGAGCGGGCAGACGCCCGGCGTCTTGCTTTTCGCCGGCTTTGACGGCCAGTTGCAACAAGTGCAATCCGCCCTTCGCGAACGGCGACGGCGTGGCCGCCATGTGCAGAGCCAAACCATTGGGCGGCGCCGGCGGCAGGGGATACTCCTGCGCCGCCAAGAAGTCTTCGGCGCGGATTTCCTCGGCCGGCGGCAGTTGCCCCGCGGCGGCATGATCCAAGGCCAGGTCATAGCTGGCCGTGCGGAATGTGAACGGCATCTTGGTGGAAGCCAATTCCGCGTGGGCCGCGGGGGGCGCGAAGGGATGCTCGCCGTATTTCAGATGAAACAGCAGGTCGTAACCGCGCACGCGCGGCGGGGCGACGCCCGCGGCGACTGGCAACTCGAACGAATCGAGCTGCGGCAGCCGCTCGATCGCGCCAGCCGCGCCCAGGGTCGCCTGCGAACGCAAGCGAGTTTCCAGAGCTTGCCAAATCGAACTGCCCGCGGTCGCGACGTCTTGCAAATCGAAGGGGAGCGGCGCGATCTGGGCTTCGTTGTTTTTTAGCGAACGCTCGGTCGGTTGAAGTGCGGCTGGCCCATCGGCCACGACGTTCCGCGATGACACGCCGGCGGTTGTTGCGCGTTGTCGCCTGGTCAGCGAGCGGCGTTGGGGGGGCAAGTTTTTGGCGAGTAAGGTCGGCGCCGTGGTTGCCTTCGCCTTAACCGGAACATTCTTGGCAAGTGCGTTCTTGGGCGGCCTGTTGGCAACACTCAAGTAGCCGGTCGCGGCCACGCCGAGCATCAACAGCAGTGACGCGGCGAGCGCCATTCGCACGAAAGTCGGCGACGGTCCGCGCCGCCGCGCGATACGCAACAGGCCCGGCACCAGGGTGCTGGGAATCGGCACCTGCCGGAGAACCAGGTCGAGCCGCGCGTCGGCCAGGGCTTCGGCCTTGGCGTCGTGCTCGTCGGGCCCAATTTCAGACAGCCGCCACACCAGGTCTGGCGGGACTGGCACATTGCGCAGTTGGTGGTCAATCCAATCGTCGAAATCGGGCATGAAGATAGCGCGGGCTTGATTTCGTGGGGCCCAATCAGCCGGCAGTACTCTTGGCCACGTGCAGCCAGTACTCGCGCAGACGTTGCCGCGCGCGACTGACACGTGAGAGGACCGTTCCCAGGGGCACTTCCAACAAATCGGCCGCTTCCTGGTGGGTCAGTTCCGCCACGACCACCAGCAAGAGCGATTCGCGAAGTTCGATGGGAAGCCGTTGCAGGGCGTTTTGCATTTCGTCCGTATACTCGTTCGCCATGGGGTCGGCGCCGTTGACCTCGACGTCGACAGTAAAGTCGCCACCCGTTGGCCCGGGCAGCGTGTGCCTGCGCCAACGATCGACGACTCGGCGACGCAAGATCGAAGCCAGCCAGGCCCGTTGGCTGTGCCCCGATTCGTAACCCCGTCGGCTGGTCCACGCCGAGCGGTACGTCTCCTGAACAATGTCTTCTGCTTCGTGCCGGTCGCCCATCATGCGGTACGCCATGCGATACAGCGCAGGGCCATGATCGGCGACAAGGCGATTGAAAGTAGCCTGGGTCAGTGCCACTTTTAGCCCCTCCCTCTCGAAAGCCATGATCTTCGAGAAAGCGCGGCCGGGCTCCCTGTGAATTCGCCCCCAGCCGCCAGATTTATTGCAGTCGAGAACCGACTGGACTTATCGAAGATAGGCCAAACGAAAAATCACTTCGAAACGAGCGATATGAGTCCCTTCGCGTGAAATGCATCGTAGTGGATTTGTGCGCGTTTCCGCAAGCAAATTCTTGGAAGTTTTTTTGCGGCAAAGCCCGTTTGGACAACCATTTAGCTACCGTCCGGTCAGTCGGTTATCGAGCGCCGAGCGAGACACGCGAAATTCAGCTAAATAATGCCCGTTGTGGGTCGGGAGGGTCGCGCGGAACGAGGCCCAAGTGCGCGTGGCCGGCCGCGGTGACTCTCCGCCCGCGCGGCGTGCGAATCAGCAGCCCGCTGCGCAACAGATACGGTTCGACCTCGTCGACCAGCGTGTCGGGCGCCAGGTTGAGCGTATGGGCCACGGCCTCGACGCCCACCGGGCCGCCGTGAAAAACCCGCACGATCGTCTCCAGGTACTTGCGATCCTGGCCGTCGAGCCCCATGGCGTCGATGCCTTGCATGTTGAGAGCGGCGTGCGCCAATTCGAGCGTCACCTTGCCGTCGGCCTTGCTGGTGACGTAGTCGCGGACCCAGCGCAGACGGTTATTCGCCAGGCGCGGGGTGCCGCGGCTGCGGGTGGCGATTTCGCGGGCCGCGTCGGGCTTCATCGTCAATTGCAATTTCGCCGCGCTGCGCGAGGCAATCTCGGTCAATTCGTCGACGCTGTAAAAATCCAAGTGCTCGCGCATGTGGAAGCGATCTCGAAGCGGCGCCGACAGCAGGCCGGCCCGCGTCGTGGCGCCGATCAGCGTGAACGGCCGCAACGACATGTTGATCGTCCGCGCGTTGATCCCATCGCCCAGCAGGATATCGATGCGAAAGTCTTCCATCGCCGGATAGAGGAATTCCTCGACCGCCTTGGGCAAGCGGTGAATCTCGTCGATGAACAGCACCGAGCCTTCCTCGGCATTGGTCAGGTAGGGGATCAAATCCTTGGGGGCTTGCAGCACCGCGCCGCTGGCAATCTGAAACGAAACGCCCAGATCGCGCGGAATGCAGGTGGCAAACGTGGTCTTGCCCAGGCCGGGCGGACCATCGAACAAGATATGCCCCAGCGTATCTCCCCGCTTGCGGGCCGAGTCGACGGCAATTTCGAGCCGCGCGAATACTTCGCGCTGGCCGACCATGTCCCGCATGTGCTGCGGGCGCAAATCGCGGTCGTCGTCGCCCAGGGGCGTCGAAGCGCTAGAGATAACCGGCTCGCGCACGGCCGAGGTCCTCGCGGGTGAAGTTGCGAACCTGTGCAATATAGCGTAGCCGAGCAGGGCAGGGCAGGGCCGCTCCCAGACGTGCTCGGTTCCATTCCCGTTGGGCGCCATGCTTGCGCTTCGCAAGCATGTCCCAGGCCGCCACGCATGCTCGCGGGGCGCGAGCATGGCACCCGCGATACCATCCGACTAGCGCTGACTCTGTTGATAGATGGCCGCCAGCAGTTCTTGCACGTCCTTGAACTTCTTCTTTTGCACTAGCGCCCCTTCGACCAGCCGCCGGGCATCGCCCTCGGAATGCCCCAGCTTGCGCAAGACCTCGAAGGTCTCGCTGACGACATCCAACTCGACGTCCGAGTCGCTTGGCTCGTCGCGGGCCGCCATCAGCGCGAACTTTGGAACCTTGCGGCGCAATTTGGCCACGATGCGCTCCGCGGTGGCCGGCCCCACGCCGGGTAATCCGGAAAGGGCCTTGGTGTCCTGCTCTTCGATGGCGGCGGCCACTTCGCGCACCGGCCGGACCATCGCCCGCAGGGCCTTCTTCACTCCAACGCCGTCGACGGAGCAGAACAGCTCGAAGAATTCCCGTTCGATCTCGGTCAGGAAACCGACCAGCCGCGGCGTCAGGCGGCCTTGCATGGGGTTGCCTTCCAGATACTCGATCGTGTGCAGCCGGACTTCCTGCCCCAAGGCCGTTTGCAATTGTCGGCGCGAAAACTCGGGAATCAGAATCTCGTACTCAAACGCCCCCACGCCCAGCGTCAGGGTGTCTTCGGCCAGCGACAACAAATTTCCCGTCACTTTGGTGATCAATCGAGGACGTCCTTTTCGGAGATCAGATCGTTGCTCTGCCGCAAGTAGGGCTGGAAGGATCTCAAGCCGGCTTCCGACGAGCCAGGACTCGCCGCGCGTGCAGGTAATGGTGACACAAGGCGACGGCCAACGCGTCGGCCACGTCGGCGGGCTCGGGCGTTTCGAGCAGGTTCAGTTCGCGGCGGATCGCGAGTTGGATCTGACTCTTGGGCGAGTGTCCGTTGCCGGTGAGTATCTTTTTGATCTGCGTGGCCGAGTAATGTTCGACCGCGACGCCGGCTTGCGAGGCCGCCAAACAGATCACGCCCCGCGCGTGTCCCATCAAGATCGCGGTGCGCGGATGCTTGTAGTGCGAGTAGAGCTGTTCGATGGCCATCGTGGCCGGCGCAAACGAAGCGATCACTTCGGCAACGCCCGAGTGGATCTCGGCCAGACGGTCGGTGAGCGAGCCCTGACTGCGGCCGCGCACCACGCCCGCCTCGCAGAGCTTCAGACGGCCCGAGACGATCTCCAGCACGCCGTAGCCGGTGATGTTCAGTCCGGGGTCGATGCCCAAGATGCGCTGCGGCTGGACAGTCATTTGACGGTCCACTCGGTTCCGCCCGGCCGATCCTCGAGCGTGATCTTCAATTCGGCCAAGGCCTGGCGAATGCGATCGGCGGTGGCGAAATCCTTTTTCGCGCGAGCGGCAGCCCGCAGTTCGATGATCAGGGCCATCAATCCGCCGGCCAGTTGATCGTCGCCGCCGGCGGCGCTGACCGGAGGCGCGCGAAACAATCCTAGCGTGGCCCCCAGCTCGCGCAGCGTGCGGGCGCCCTGACCGAGCGTGGCCAACTGGGCCGCGTCCGGCTGCCGATTCTCCAGTTTCTCCTCGTCGGCGTATTTGTTGAGCGTGCGCACCGAGCTCGAACATGTCGCCGACCGCGCCGCCGGTGTTGAAGTCGTCGTCCATGGCGTCCAGGAAGCGACGGCGGTGCTCGGCGATCTGGGCCAGCGTGCCGCCGGCCGGGGCATCGAAGTCGCCTTCGCCGCGGGTGCGCGGATACGGAATGTCGTAAAAACTCTGACCCGCGATCCGTTCGTAGCGCTTGAAGAAGCGGTAAAACTGGTCGAGGCCCGTGCCGACTTCCTCGATGCGGCCTTCGCTGAAATCGATCGGCCGGCGGTAATGGGTCGAGAGCAAGAAAAAGCGGATGGTCTCGGGCGCGTGCCGTTTGAGCAGGTCGGTGAAGGGGGCGGCGCCTTTGGATTTGCCGAGCTTGCCGGTCTCCTGGGCCTGTTGATCTTGCGCATCGGCTTCGCGGGTGGCGCGGCCGCCGACCTTGCCGACTTCGTTCGAGGCCTGCATCAGGCCGTTGTGCATCCAGTATTTGGCCTGCGGCTTGCCGTGGCAGCATTCGCTCTGCGCGATTTCGTTTTCGTGATGCGGGAAAACCAGGTCCAATCCACCGCCGTGGATGTCGAACGTCTCGCCCAGGATGCGGCGGCTCATGGCCGAGCACTCGATGTGCCAGCCCGGGCGGCCCTTGCCCCAGGGGCTATCCCACGAGGGTTCGCCCGGCTTGGCGCTTTTCCACAGGGCGAAGTCGGCGGGCGAACGCTTGCGCTCGGCCATCTCGCCGCCTTCGCCCAACATGCTGGCCACGTCGCGATTGCTGAGCTTGCCGTACTGCGGGTCGCGTGCCACGTCGAAATAGACATCGCCTTCCGATTCGTACGCAAAGCCCTTGGCGATCAGGTCGCGGGTGATGGCGATGATCTCTTCGATGTTGTCGGTGGCGCGGGGAAAATGATCGACCGTGTCGACGCCCATCGTGGCCAGGTTGCGCATGTAGTCGGCCGTCATCTCGTCGGCCAAGGCGGCCATCGTGAGATTGCGCGCTTTCGATTCGTTGATCAGCTTGTCGTCGACGTCGGTGATGTTGATTACCAGCGTCACCTTGTAGCCGGAGTAGACCAGGTAGCGCTTGACGGCGTCGAAGATCACCGGCCCGACCATGTGGCCGATGTGGCTGGGCTTGTAGACCGTGGGTCCGCAGAGATAGATGCCGACGTGCGGAGGCTTGACCGGCTCGAACGGCTCCTTGTTCTTCGACAGCGTGTTAAAGACGCGAATCGACATCCGAGGCTCGCTTTTGGTGACGGCGGGAGAGGGATTTCTTGGCGGTGAGCATCTCAATCCTTTTCAATTCACGATCCGGGTAACGCGGAGTGCGCGAGACGGCCCCGCGAAATGCAATCAACGAATGTTTGGCCGTCTGGATTCCATGGCTGGCTTGTCCAGCAGTGCGAACCGTCCGAGATTTCGCGGCGTCACGGCACTGCTGGACAAGCCAGCAGTGGCACCCGAGGCAAGCTTGCAGGCACTAAGCATAATTGTGGTTCTACTTGGTAATCGCGCGACGGTTTCAGTCAGTCTTCTCCAGCAGCGCGACGCACTCGGCGGCGATCGCTTCGCGCCGTCCGACGGGTCCGACGGTTTCGCTCGTTTTGGCTTTTACGCCCACCTGATCGGCCGTCAATTCCAGGAGCTCGGCGATGCGGCGGCGAATCGTATCTTTGTAGGGGGACAGCTTCGGCTTCTCGACAAATACGATGCAGTCGACGTTCACGATGCGAAAACCCCGGGCGGCCACGGTGCGCCAGGCCGCTTGCAGCATCTGGCCCGAGTCGCGGCCCCGATTGGCCGGATCGGTGTCCGGGAACATCTCGCCGATGTCCCCGGCGGCGGCGGCCCCCAGCAGCGCGTCGGTCAGAGCGTGCAGCAAGACGTCGGCATCGCTGTGACCGTCGGCATGGGCCTCGAACGGAATGTCGATCCCGCCCAGCCGTAGCGGTCCACCGGGCACCAGCCGGTGCGTGTCGTGCCCGATTCCAATGCGTGCGCCCTTCGTGGCTCAATCTCCTGGTGGTATCGCGAGCGAACCGTCGAAAACGACCGCGCGGGGATTATAACCCAGCGAGCGCAAGCGGACAACGCGACTCGGCGGGGGGCGCAGCGACGTGGAAACCGGTGCAATGCAGGGCTTGGATTGCAAGATGAAGCGGCCGATCGATCTGTTCCCCGTCCACCTTGTTCGCCACCCGGCTCGTTCTATAATCCTGTCACTTATGGCGATCATCGAAATCGAAGGCCTGGCCAAGTCCTACCGCATCTATCAAAAGCAGGAGGGGCTGCTGGCCTCGGTGCGGGGGCTGTTCCATCGCACGTATCGCGAGGTGCAGGCCGTGCGCGGCATCGACCTGACGGTCGAGGCCGGCGAGTTCGTCGCCTTTCTCGGGCCCAACGGCGCCGGCAAAACCACCACGCTCAAACTGCTCTCGGGCGTGATCAATCCCACGCGCGGCACGGCCCGGGTGATGGGCTATGTGCCCTGGCGGCGCGAAAACGCCTATCGCCGCCGCTTCGCCCTGGTGATGGGGCAGAAGAACCAGCTCTGGTGGGACCTGCCCGCGCAAGAGTCGTTCCGCCTGCACCAGCAGATTTACTGCATCGACGCGACGGAGTTCGACCGGCGCGCGCGACGAGCTGGTCGATCTGCTCGACGTGCGCAAGCTGCTCGGCCAGCCGGTGCGCGAGTTGTCGCTGGGCGAGCGGATGAAGATGGAACTGATCGCCGCGCTGCTGCACTCGCCCGAGGTGCTGTTTCTGGACGAGCCGACGATCGGGCTGGACGTGGTGGCGCAGCACAACATTCAGGCGTTCCTGCGGCACTATCAGCAGCAGCGGAAGATGACCATCCTGCTGACCAGCCACTATATGAAGGACGTGGCCGCGCTCTGCCGGCGGGTGGTCATCATCGCCCACGGCCAGATCATGTACGACGGCTCGCTGAGCGGGATCATCGATCGATTCAGCGGCCACAAGGTGATCACGCTGGTGTTTCCCGGCGAGACGCTGCCGCATGGACTTGTCGCGTTTCGGCGAAGTGCTGGAAGAGCAAGCCCCCAAGGTCAAGCTGCGTGTGGATCGCAACGGCATCGCCACGGCGCTGGCGGCCATTCTGGCGCAGCACACGGTCGAGGACGTCAGCGTCGAGGACCCGCCGCTGGAGGAAGTCATCGCGGAAATGTTCGCGCTGTCAAGTGAACAGGCCGAGACCGAGGCGATCAAAGCCCAGCGGTTGACGACCGGGCGAAAGGGCAGGGGATGGCGAACTTCGAACAGACTGGCTCGGTCACCGCTTCGCTGCCGTGGCACTTACGAGTAAGCTGACCTGGTGGACGATCCTGCGGATCTCGCTCGAAGAGCGGCTGGTCTATCGGGGCGATTTCGCGCTCGGCACGCTGATGCGGTTTCTGCCGATCGTGACGCAGATCTTTCTGTGGGGCGCGATTTTCGAAGCCGTCGACGGCACCACGGGCATGAGCACGGTGGCCGGCTACACCTACGGCGAAATGGTCGCCTACTACCTGCTGACGCAAGTCAGCCGGGCGTTTTCCAGCATGCCGGGGCTGGCCTCGGCATCGCCCTGCAAATCCGCAACGGCGAGATCAAGAAATACCTGGTGCAGCCGGTCGACCTGATCGGCTTTCTGCTGCTGAATCGGCTGGCCCACAAGCTGGTGTATTACGTCGTGGCGGCGGGGCCGTTTGCGCTGGTGTTCTTCCTGTGCCGGGGATTTTTCTCGCGGCTGGCCCGACGCCGATCGACCTTGCTGGCTTTCGTGGCGTCGCTGGTGATGTCGTTTCTGCTGGGCTTTTTCTGGAAGCCACGCTGGGCATGCTCGGCTTCTGGTTTCTGGAAGTCAGCTCGCTGTTGTTCGTTTATATGCTGTTCACGTTCTTTCTCTCGGGACACATGTTTCCGATCGACATGCTGCCTGGCCGCTGGGAGACGCTTGTCCGCGCCCTGCCGCTGCAATACCTGGCCTATTTTCCGGCGGCCGTCTTTCTGGGAAAGATTCAGGGGGCCGACCTGGCCTGGGGGCTGGCGATCGAAGCGCCTGGGTCGTGTTGTTCATCATCCTTTGCCGGGTCACGTTCCATCGCGGCGTCAAACGTTACAGCGGCTACGGCGGCTAGTGCGTGTCGCACCGACATTTGGCGTCCGCGTATTAACTATCAAAGCGCAATCCGACGAAAAACACGCTATAAGGCCGCGAAACGCGATCTACCCCGATGCAAGAACCCATCGTCGACGCTCAAACCGCGGCCCTGCCCGCGCACCCTTCCTACTGGCGGGTGTTTCTGACCTTCGCCCGCAATAGCCTGGTGCGCGACATGACGTTTCGCGCGCAATTTCATCATCGAGAGCGTCACGTCGCTGGCGTGGATGGCGATGAACCTGGGCTTTTACCTGTTGATTTTTCAGTTCACGACAACGATCGGCGAGGGAACCGGCTGGGGGAAATACCAGTTCTTCGTGTTTCTGGCCACGACGCTGTTCGTCAACAGCATCGTGCAGGCGTTCTTCATGCCCAACTGCGAGGAGTTCAGCGAGTTGATCCGCACCGGCGGTCTCGATTTCGCGCTGCTCAAGCCGATCGACACGCAGTTCCTGATCTCGTTGCAGCAAGATCGACTGGTCGGCGCTGTCGAATTTCGTTTTCGCGATCTGCCTGCTGACCTTTTCGCTGGCCAACTTGCCCCAGTGGCCTGGGCTGGTGCCGATGGCTGCTGTATCCGCTGTACCTGGCTTGCGGCGTGGCGATCATGTACAGCCTGATGATCACGCTGGCGGCAACCAGCGTGTGGCTGGGGCGCAACCAGACGCTGTACGACTTCTGGTTTTACATCACGAACTTTTCGCGCTACCCGATGGAGATCTACCGCGGCGCGGTGGGAGGGCCGCTGCGATTGTTCTTCACGTTCATCATTCCGGTGCTGGTGGTCGTGAACGTGCCGGCCCAATTGCTGGCCAAACCGCTCGAGGCCCAATCCTGGCCGCTGGCGGTGTTCGCGCTGTTCGCGGCGGCGGGATCGCTGTGGGTCTCGCGGATCATCTTTCGCCGCGCGATGTTGAGCTATCGCAGCGCGAGTAGTTGAGCCAGCGGCACACGAAAAAATATGGGGACAGCCACAGAGATCACCGAGGACACGGAGGGAGAGGGTTTACGATCTCGGTGCCCTCGGTGGCCATTTGTCTTTGTGGAGATTGGAGAGTCGCAAAGCTACGGGGTCGGCTCCGAGTCGTCCGATTTCTTAGCGGTTTCACCTTCGGGCTTTTTCTCGAAGTCCAGCGAAGCCGAATTCATGCAGTAGCGCTGGCCGGTCGGCGCGGGCCCGTCGTCGAACAAGTGGCCCAGGTGCGCACCGCAGTTGTTGCACATGACCTCGGTGCGGACCATGCCGTGGCTGCGGTCGACTTCGGTATGAAAGTTCTCCGGCGTGCCGGCGGCAAAAAAGCTCGGCCAGCCGCAGCCCGAGTCGTACTTGGTGTCGGAGGTGAATAACTCGGCGCCGCAGCCGATGCACTTGTAGGCGCCCGCTTCCTTGTTGTTCCAATACTTTCCGGTATAGGCCCGCTCGGTGCCTTTATTGCGGGTGACTTCATATTGCTCGGGGGTCAGTTGCTGTTTCCATTCGGCATCGGTCTTTTGGATTTTTGGCATAAAGGTCGCGCCTCTTGAGTGGGAATAAGCCGTTTCCGGCAATGTTTCAGACGATGATTGCTCGATTGTCGATTGGTCCTCGGACGGCGTCGCCCGCCAGGTGGCCAGAGCCGTGGCAGACAGTAGCAGCGCGACAACGATCCACAAGGCGACCGAATAGGTTCTTCCGGGGGAATGGAAGTCGTCAGCAGGCATGGGCAAAGGCTCGCGGGTGTTAGACGGCAAAACTTGCAACATCGTGCCAAGATTCGGCGGCCGGAACCGAATGAACGGTGCGGCGACGTGCCGAGTTGGAGCTTTTGAGCATTTTAGGCGCGTCGCCGCGACCAAGCCAAGAGAAAGATCCGGCACGCTTTGCCGCCAGCTCGATAGGCCACGGTCGATTGACTTCGGCCCAACGTTCAGGACGGCGAAGCTGGCGCCGGGTATCCACTAGCCATACGCAAGTTCCCCGGATTTGGGTCCTTTCGCCAGCGACAAACACGAGAAATTCATGATTCCACTGGCAAATCGCTTGCAGCCGCCCCGGCCGAGAGTATTCTGATGATGAGTTTTTCAGTCAGCCGTATCGCCCGGCATTGTCGCCGGTCGCGTCGAGATGCGCCATATTGGCATACCAGTTTTAGTCAAACGGAGGGTTCGATGAGGAAGCTTATGTTGGGCGTTGCCGCGCTAGCGGCCTGTGCGTGGAGCACGAGTTTCGTTTTGGCCGAGGATCTGGAAATTCTGGATCCGCAAATTTCACAGGCCTTTGCTCAGGTACTGACCGAGGCCGCCGAGAAGGTCGAGAAGCCGCAAGTCAAGATTGAAGGCGACATCGAAAAAGCGTGCGGCGTACACAAGGAACAGGTCGGGCTGATTCTCGTGCCGCAGAAAGACTTGAACGCCGAGAACATTCCCGACGCAGTTAACAGCGATCCGGGCGCCCCGATGGCGCACTTGTTTATGTCCAAAGGCTTCACGCCCGTCATCGACGGCAAGCCGCTGGATACGTCCAAGCTGCGGACCGTGAAGTTCCCGGGTCAGGACGGCAACGAGCAGGAAGTTCTGTACCTGGCGTTGGCCGCCCGCCACACCGATGACGATGTGTGGCACCTATATGGCTACGGCTCGGAAGAGAAGCCGGTTGTCGATGCTCGCATCGGCGAAGGCGCGGGCCCCGGCACGCAGCCGTTGGCGCTGGAAGTCAAGGATCTTGAAGACAACACGGGCACTGCCTACGTGACGATCTACGATCGTTTCCAGTGCAGCTTCAAGCTCAACTTCAAGCCTGAATAAATCGTCGTGCCGCAAGGCCCGGCAAGTCTGCCTTCGCCGGCGCCTTCATAAGCGTTGCGTGCGGCAGGATCGAATCCGCTGGCGTTCGGGAGAAATGATCTCCCGGACGCCAGTTTTTTATTGCGCCGTGCGGGTACAATGGAATGAGCCTCCGTCGCCGTCGAGTTCGCCATTTTCCGCCATGAAGCTATTCAGACTTCCACGGACGCTGCGCCATCGTTTTTTGGCCCGCCACGCGAATGCTGGCGTTGGCGCTTCTGGCGGCTCTTGCCGTGGCCGATTCGGCGCCGCTGGTGGCCCAAGCGCCCGCCAAACGGCAGCGCGTTGCCTTGCCGGGGCCCAGCGATGCTCCGCCTAAAACGCGCAGCGTGCGGGTGCAAGCTCCGGCCGATTATCGGCGCGAGCACTTCCTGCTGCATACCGACCTGGCCCCCCGCGAAGCCAATGACCTGCTCGACCGTTTGGAGACGATGCTCAGGCTGATCGCGAACTACTGGAATCATCCGCCGGTTGGGGTCATCGAAATGTACGTCGTCGACGACCTGGGCCGCTGGCCCGAGGGATCGCTGGACCCGGCCGGGCTGGCCAAGATCAAGCAGCGGGCCGGCGTCACGGTGACCGAAACCATGACCCGAGGCCGGCGGCTGCTGGCCGCCAAATCGATCGTCTATGCCGTGGCCGAGCTGGGCACGCCGCAACACGAAGCCGTGCACGCGTATTGCGGCCAGGCGTTCGGTCACACCGGTCCGCTGTGGTACGCCGAGGGCATGGCCGAGATGGGGCAGTATTGGCGCGAGGGAGATGCCAGCGTGCGGTGCCCCGCGCACGTCGTGAACTACATTCGCACAAGTCCTCCCAAACCGCTGGACGAGATCCTGGCCGAGGACGGCGGCCGGCCGGGGCGCGGCGCGACGGCCCCGCGGACGGGCGACTCGTGGCAGAACTACGCCTGGCGCTGGGCCCTCTGCCACTTGCTGGCCAACAACGGCAACTACGCCGATCGTTTTCGTCCGCTGGGCCTGGGGTTGCTCACTGGCCAGACGATCACATTCGCCGACACCTACGGTGCCATGCGAAACGAAGTCGAATTCGAATACCGGTTCTTCCTGCGACATCTCGAGCAAGGGTATCGCGTTGACCTGTGCAGTTGGGATTGGAATCGCAAATTCCGCGAACCGTCGGGCACGAATGGCGTACCCTCTCGAATCTCGGCCAATCGGGGCTGGCAACCGTCGGGCGCCGAGCTCGTCGGCGGAAAACAATACAGCTACACCGCGACCGGCAAGTGGCAATCGGCCAAGGGGGGCGCCGAGCTCACGGCCGATGGCGGCGAGGACGGTGCGGGAAGGCTGGAAGGCGTGTTATTCCATGATTTCTCCCTGGGGGAACCGTTTGCCCTCGGCGCGAAAGGGACCTTTACCTCGCCCGGCGACGGCCGGTTGTTTCTGCGGATGCGCGACGCGTGGAGCTCCCTGGGAGACAACAAAGGCTCGGTCAACGTGAAGATCAAAAACGCCGCAGCCCCTCAGCCGCCACGGCCCGACGGCGACAGCAGCGTGCAGCCGAAGCCCTCCAGATAATCCACCACTTCAAGATAGCTCCTGCCCCCCTATAATGGCCCTATGAGCGACGCCGAGGATCGCATAAAGGCACTGGCCGAGTGGTGGGACGTCATGCAACAAGCATGTGAGGCTATGACCGAGTATCAAGCCATCGCGGATCGCGGCGACGTACCGGCAGTAGACCGAGAGAAAATCCAAGCGGACCTTTTGGCTAATGCATCACGCCTCAACCAATTAGCCGAGGAAATTGCTACTCGCAAAGGTCCAATGGCCCCATGAGCGAAGACCGCAAACACAATAGAAGAAATCTTCTCGCGTTTCTCGGCGCCCTGGCGATCATTGGAATTGTCGTTGCGCTCGTGATCCCACCACGCGCAATTCGCGGCATTCGGCGCGAGCCAAATCTACCATTGGCCGCCGCAATCCTGTTGGGCGCTTTTTTGGTAGACTATTTCTGGCGGAATCGCAAACGCCCGCCAGGGTTCTAATTCCGAGAAATCTCGGATTCGAGGGGCGCACTACCGGCTATTACGGCAACTTGTGACGCTCGGCGGGCGTTGGTAAAATCGGCCTTCTTTCCCGCGTGCCCGCGTTTGTCGTGGGTTCGTTTCCGCCGGGCTTGCACCGCACACACCACGTCATTTTCGGGGATTGTCTTGAACGCAAAAAATTCGCTACGCATCGCGGTCATTGGCGGCGATGGCACGGGGCCCGAGGTGGCTGCCGAGGGGCTCAAAGTACTCAAAGCGGTCGCCGCCCTGGACGGCTTCACCTACGAAACGACCGATTTCGACTTCGGCGGCGAGCGGTACCTGCGCACCGGCGAGACCCTGCCCGAGGGGGCCGTGGATGAGCTGCGAAAGTTCGACGCCATCTATCTGGGCGCCGTCGGCCACCCTGACGTCAAGCCAGGCATACTGGAAAAAGGGCTGCTCTTGGAGCTGCGTTTTCGGCTCGATCAATACATCAACTTGCGACCGGTCAAATTGTTTCCGGGCGTGGAGACGCCGCTGCGGGACAAGGGGCCGGCGGACATTGATTTTGTCGTGGTTCGCGAGAACACCGAGGATATGTATTGCGGTGTCGGCGGCTTTCTCAAGAAGAACACGCCCGACGAAGTCGCCAGCCAGACGGCCCTCTACACCCGCAAGGGCTGCGAGCGCTGCATCCGCTGGGCGTTCGAGTTCACGCGCAAGCGCAACAACCCCAAGAAGATGCTCACGCTGGTTGCCAAGACCAACGTCCTCACCTTTGGTCACGACCTGTGGTGGCGAACGTTTCAGGACGTGGCCAAGGAATATCCTGATATCAAGCCCGACTACAACCATGTCGATGCCTGTTGCATGTGGATGGTCAAGAACCCGGAATATTACGACGTGATCGTGACCACGAATATGTTTGGCGACATCATCACCGACCTGGCCGGAATTTTGCAGGGCGGAATGGGCGTGGCGGCCGGCGGCAACATCAACCCTGACCCGGGCGGCACGAGCATGTTTGAACCGATGGGGGGCAGCGCTCCCAAGTACACCGGCAAGAATGTGATCAATCCGATCGCCGCCATCAACGCCATGAGCATGCTGCTCGAACAGTCGGGCCAGGCAAAATCGGCCGGGCGAATCCTGACGGCCATTCAGAAAGTGACCGGCACCAAGATGAAAAGCCAGGCCGCTGGAAAAATGGGATATAGCACCCAGCAGGTCGGCGACCTGGTCGTCGAGGCCTTGGCCTAATCGAGTTCTCACGCGCCGCGCTAGCCCTTAAGGAACGAGAATCATGAGCCATGCGTTGTTTGATCTGACCGGACGAGTGGCGCTCGTGACGGGCGGCAGCAAGGGCCTGGGAAAGGCTATGGCCCGGGGATTCGCCGAGGCCGGAGCCGATGTCGTCATTTCCAGCCGGCACGAGGAAGAACTCAAGAGAGCGGCCGCCGAAATTGCCGAGGGAACGAAGGCCAAGGT
This sequence comes from uncultured Planctomycetaceae bacterium, assembly GCA_963791755.1. GTDB lineage: Bacteria > Planctomycetota > Planctomycetia > Pirellulales > PALSA-1355 > PALSA-1355. The sequence goes on along the minus strand of CAWBTK010000007.1, from coordinate 473,178 downwards.
CGTGTACTTCGTGGCCGACATGACCAAGCGCGACGACGTGCGCAAGCTGGCCGACAGCGCTCTAGCGGCGATGGGTAAAGTCGACATCCTGGTGAACAACGCGGGCAGCAACAAGCCGCAAGCGATCGACAAGATCACGGACGAAGACTGGGACCGGATCGTGGAGCTGAATCTCAGTTCGTGCATGGCCCTGGCACGGGCGCTGGCGCCGCAGATGAAACAGCGCCGCTGGGGACGGATCATCCATATCTCGTCGATCATGGGCCTTTCGTCCAAGGAAGAGCGCAACGCCTACAGCGCGACGAAAAGCGCTTTGCTGGGGCTCGCCCGCGCCAGCGCGCTCGACCTGGGCCCGTTCGGCATTACGGTCAATTGCCTGGCCCCAGGGCCGTTTTTGACCGATCTGCCCGGCACGCTGCTTTCGGACGCGGAAAAGAAGACGTTCGCCGTCCGCACCGCATTGGGCCGCTGGGCCGAGCCGCGAGAACTGGCCGGTCCGGCGCTGCTGTTGGCCAGCGAGGCGGGCAGTTACATCACGGGCGCCGTGCTGGTCGTCGACGGCGGATCGCTGGTCAAGGTGTTCTAGAAGCGGTTTCAAAACCGCCGGGGATTGTTCCGATTTTGCGCAGTCCTCGGAGCAAAATGGGACTGTCCCCTTCTCAGGACGTGGTATTGAAACCACTTCTAAGACGGAGGCGTGACGGTCCTTGGGGCCGCCATCTCGCTGCCGTCGCCGTCATTTGCGCAAGATCAACTTGCCGCTGCGCGTGACGCTCAGGCGATACGCTTCCTCGCCGTGGCGAATGACGATTTCGCGCTTTCCCTGCATCAGCTCTTGCGAGGTGATCTCGCGCGCCGATGCCGGCAAGGGTGCCGGCGGCGGCGAAAAGCTGGGATCGAGCGGCGTATCGGTTGTCACGGCGAGGCTCGTGTTTGAAGAAACCAGGCAAGATAGCGGCAAGACAACCTTTTAGCCTTATTGATACTGAATGTCAATAACATTCCCAAACAAGCGAGTCGAGGGCCGGCACCCGGTCCACTTAATTAGACCTAAATCGTTATCCTACAGAGACTTTTGGATTGCAACGAACCCAAGTATTCGATGGTTGACAATCCCTGCTGGGAAGTTATGATGACTGCTCAGTTGAGATTAAGTCTCAATTGAGTTGAGCTAGCCCGCCACACGGCCTTCTGCCGATTCGCCCGCCACGCTCGGTCCGGGTGCCCGCGTTTTCCAGGAACGATCGATTGGCTTCGTTCCGTGCGCACACTTGAGCCACCAGCCAGAAAGGAGCCGCTACTGTCCTTTGAGCGTGCGTCGGAGTCGTTTCTCTTTTCCAAAAATTGAACGAGGAAAGAATCGTCATGAAGTGTCGAGTTTTTGCCATCTTGATGTTTTTCGTCGTCGCTTCGCTGAGCACCAGCGGCGCGCGAGCCGCCGTCGTCCATTCCAACGATGCCGGAAGCCAGGATGGCTTCGTCTACGCGTTTTCCAAGGTGCCCGTGCCGGTCAGCGGCAGTTTTGACGTCATCCCGGCCGGGCAGGCCCCGGTTTCGGGGGACGCGCACACGACCGAAGCGTTTGTGCAGTTTGGGCTGGGCTCGATCGGCTTTACCGGCGGGCAACTCACTTCCGCGATTTTGTCGCTGTACGTAGAAGACGCCTCGTCGGCGGGATTCGGCGTCAATCCGTCGTCGGGCGAGCCCATCACGATTGACGTGTATCCAGTGAGCGCCGCCTGGGATCGGGCCACGCTTAAGTGGTCCACCAAACCGGCCAACGTCGGATTGGTCACGTCGTCATCGCCAATCACTGGGGCCGGCGCGTGGGTCGACTTCGATGTCACCTCGACCGTGGCCGGTTGGTTGGACAACCCGGCCACGAATTTTGGCTTCGTGCTCAAGGGGAGCGTGCCGGTGGGCAGCTCTCCGGATTGGGTGTATGCCAATTTCGGTTCCGGATTTGGCAGCCTCGGGCACGCGCCCACGCTGACCGTTTTGGCCGTTCCCGAGCCAGGCAGCCTGGTGTTGGCTCTGTGCGGCTTGCCATTCTTGGCCTGGAAGGCGCACCGCCGGGCGCATCGTTCGAGGGTTTCCTAGAGGCACTGGGCCAGGCAGCAGAAGCGACCGGCACTCCAGTGGTGGTCGCCCCGAGAGATTCGGGCGCGACCATCGCTGGCAAGGATTGGAAACCGAATGCTTATCATGAAAAGAATCGTGGCAAACAGCGCGTGCCGGCGGCGGACGATCGGCGGTTTCTCGCTCGTCGAGTTGCTGGTCGTGATCGCCATTATCGGCGTGCTGGTGGCGATCCTGTTGCCCGCGATCCAGTCGGCCCGCGAGTCCTCGCGGGCGGTTTCGTGCCGCAACAACCTGAAACAGATCGCGATGGCCGCGCATTTATACCACGATGGAGCCAAACGGCTTCCACCGGCGCGTCTGGACCGCGCCAAGTCCGGACCCGGAACCAGCACGTTCTTTATTCTCTTGCCGTATCTCGAGGAACAGAATTCCGCGAAGTTGTTTACCGCGTCCGCGTCGTACAAATCGGCCGCGAACGTCGCGGTCTCGAACACGCGGATTCCGATCTACCTGTGCCCGACGATGAATTTGCCGCGCGAAGTTCCCGATGCGTCGCACGCCGAGGTCGGCACGCCGGGCAGTTACGCGGTGTCGACCGGTTCGGACATTTCGTTCCTGTCGAACAACATCATCCCTCCGCACAACGGAGCGATTATTCATCTCGCCTTTGGCGCCACCACGTTGAGCAAGATCAGCAACGCCGATGGCACGTCGAAGACATTTCTGGCGGGCGAACTGAACTACGGTCTCACGAATTACAATTTCGCGGACGGCACGCCTGCTTACGGCGAGACGCGTTGGGCAGTCGCCTATCCGGGGATCACTTGGGCCTCGACGACTGCTCGCATGAACAGCGACACGTTACGGACATACAAGTACGACATCTATTGGGAGGAGTTTGAAGCCTTTCGCAGCGATCACGCCGGCGGCGCTCACTTCGCTTTTGTCGACGGCAGCGTACGATTTCTCAGTGAGGATATCGATCGAGGCATCTATAGCGCCCTGGCAACCCGCGCCGGCGGCGAGCCGGTGGATGTCTCGGAGAATTAAAAAGTACCCCTCAAATTTAAACTAGCCGCGGCTCGCGGCATTACAATTGCATTCATTTTTTCGCGTCATAAGGAACTTGCCATGATTCGCAGCGCCCTGGTCGGCCTGTCCTGCCTCGCTTTGTTCACGCCCGCGATCGCCCGGGCGCATTTCGTGTGGATCGATCTGAAACAATCGGCCGACGGACAACGGCGAGCCCAATTGTACTTGTCCGAGCTTCCCGAGCCGGGCGAGCCGCACCTGATTGCCAAGGTCGCGCAGTCGAAAGCGTGGCTTCGCGGCGTGGATGGAGAAACCGAGCTCGAGTTGCGCCGGCGGCGGACAAGGACCTGGCGGCCTTGGTCGTGGACTGCCCGAGACAATCGCCGGCCAGCCTGGAAGCCATCTGCGACTACGGTGTTTACTCGCGCGGACCGGTCGGCGTCGTGCTCAATTACTACGCCAAGCATTTGACTGGCGACTGGGCGAAGCACGGCGATAAGCTCGCGCGGGCCGAGCGATTGGCCCTGGACATCGTGCCGAGCGTTGACGGCGACCAACTCGGCCTGACGGTACTTTACAACGGCAAGCCGCTTGCGGACGAAGAACTGGTCGTCATCGACCCGGCCGGCGACTCGCACGATTTGAAAACCGACTCCCAAGGTCGCGCCACGTTCAAAACGGCGGCAGCTGGGCGCTACGCGATCCGGACCGGACACATCGAGGCCGACCGTAGCGGCACTCGCGACGGCAAGAAATACGCCCAGACCTGGCACTATTGCACATTGACGCTCGATGTTCGTTCCGCCGACGCGGCGGCCGGCGAACCCACGGCGCTCGAAGCGCTCAAACGGGCCCGCGACGGCCGCTCCATCTGGCACGACTTTCCCGGCTTTAGGGCCGATTTGGCCGTAACCAGCGGCGGCGAGTTGGTGAAGGGCAAGGCGACGATCGACGCTAACGGCACGGTGGAGTTGCAAATGCCCAAGTCGCCGCTTGCCGATTGGGTCGAGGAACAACTCAATTCGCTCGTGCAACATCGCATGCCGGACGGCGAGGTGACGCAGGGCGAAGTGAAATACGCCGACGACGATCTGACGCATCCGCTGGGACGAAAGATCGACCTGGGCGACCCCAGCTTGCAGAGCGCCTATCGGCTGAAGGACGACGTGATCATGGAAGTCAACCGCTCGATGGGTCCGCTGCGGTTCACGATCAGCGTGCTGGAAATCGTCCGCAACGCCGAGCACAAGTACCTGCCGCGCTCGTTTACCATGAACTTTTTCGACGCCAAAACGGGCGAGTTGAAAACCAGCCTCGCCTATCTGAACGAGTGGCAGCAGGTCGGGGCCTTCGACCTGCCCAAAACGATTGTCGAAGTCTCGGCCGAGAAGGGGGGCGTGAGCACGAAACAGATCGTATTCAGCAACTGCAAGCTGATCGACAAGAAGTAAATCACTCGGCCGCCGCGGGCTATCGCCCATCCTGGAAGCGACCTTCACGTTGTAACGCGACGCCACGCCGCCGAATTTCTAAGACAGTTCGCCACAGAGTTCACAGAGGACACGGGGAGTTTTGTTAAATCTCTGTGCCCTCCGTGCCCTCTGTGGCTAATCGTTTTTGTATTCGCTTGCAGGCACATTCGCGGTCGCGCCAGAAGCGTGTTATTAACCCACTCTAACTGTGCATCCGCGGCAGCGCCTCGCCACGCGCGATGATCTCGGCTTCCGCCGCCGCCAACTCGTCGAGCCGGGCGCGGACCGTGTCGGTCGGCGCGAATTGACAGGCCATCTGCACGTACGTGCTATGATGCCGGGCCTCGGACTCGAACAGGCCGCCATAAAACTCGGCCAACGCGGCATCGGGCACATGCTCTTGCAGCAAGGAGAATCGCTCGCAGCTACGGGCTTCGATCAAGCTGGCCACCAGCAGGCGATCGACGGCCCGCTCGGGCTCGGTTTTGCGCACCAGGTCGTTGAGCTGCCGGCCGTATCCGCTGGGCTTTTGCGACACATAGCGAATGCCGCGGGCCTCGAGCAGATCGAGGACGAGGCGGAAATGCTCGAGCTCCTCGACGACGATGTCGGCCAATTCGCGGCATATTTGCGGCCGATCGCTGCCATAGGCCACGAGCAGGTTCATCGCCGTGCCGGCCGCCTTCTTTTCGCAGTGCGCATGATCGATCAGGATCGAGGGCAAATCGCGATCGACCTGGGTTAACCAATCCGGACCGGTCGACGATCGAAGACCTAACACGTCGCGAAGCTCTCGCTAGAGGATCCGAGAAACAGGAATTATCGCCTGGCAGCGAGCGACTTCTCGCGTTTTTGACGACTCGCGATCAGATTCAGCACGGTTTTTGGCATCAGCCGCTTGAGCCGCCAGAACACGCTGGCAATGGTCGGAACGAAGACGTATAGCTGGCGGCGCGTGATGGCTCGCATTACGCGGCGCGCCACTTCGTCGGCCGTGGCCCGCGATTGGCTCATCAAACCCTCGGCCACCTTGCGCTGCTCGGGCGAGTTGAAGCGTCCGTTGTTGATGATGTTGGTGGGAAAGAAAGCGGGGCAGACGCCCGTCACGCCGATGTTGTAGGGCTTGAGTTCACCGTAAAGCGTTTCGGAGAACGAGAGCATGCCGGCCTTCGTGATGTTGTAGGGGGCCATGCCCGGCGCCGAGGCGATAGCCGCCATCGACGCGATATTCACGATGTGAGCGCCGCGGGATTCTGCTTGAGCCATTCGACCAGCGTGTGGCAGCCGTAGATGGCGCCGTACAAGTTTATGTTGATGATCCAATGCCAATCGGACAGCGGCAGTTGGCCGACATCGCCCCCCACGCCCACGCCCGCGTTGTTGACTAGCAGATCGAGCGCGGGCCACTGAGTCATCAGACGGTCGCGCAGTCCGGTCCACTCGTCGGGCGAAGTGACGTCGAGATGCTCGACTTGCCCGTCGCCGCCGGCGGTGCGCACCAAGGCCAGAGTTTCTTGACTGCCGGCGTAGTTCAAATCGCAAATCGCAATGTGCCAACCGTGGCGCACGAGTTCAACGGAAATGGCGCGTCCCAAGCCGCTGGCGGCTCCGGTTACGATGGCGTGTTTTCTGACGGGCATCGGTGGCTTTCGTTGCATGATGTGCTTCGAACAGAGGGCGGTCCCTTGCTCCCCCGTTGGTACGACATCGTACCAAACAGTCCGACGATCGCGACCAACCAAGGGGCGAAAAAAGCTTGGACGATGGTCGGCGTGCGGTTATCGTGTCGATGGCGGCAACTCTTACGACCAGTTCGCAACCGCGTTCGGCGGGACAACGGAAGGCAAGATTCTAGCCATTTGCGACGAATACGAGGAGAGATCGAAAACTTTTCGGTTTTTTTCGTCCGGTTCCGTCTAGATTCGCACCTTAGTGAATAGGAGTTTCGCACGATTACTTCTGATCGCTCATCGCGCCCACCCCGCTCCGATGGGAGACGGCGGGCGGAAATAACCTTCGGTTCGGGGCGATTGGTTGGCAGCGTTTGGCTTTGGCGGCATTCGGGGGGCAGTCCATGTCAACGTATCTGCGGGAAGATCTTGCTGGTTTGAGCGCCGGCGATTGCGTGGCGATTGTTTTTGCCACGGGTCTGCGAAAAGCCGTCAGCGTCGACTCCGCCTCGGCCGAGGCCATCGAATGCTGGGGCGCCCGTTTTTGCCCGCCAGACTACTTCTGGTCCGATCCGATCTCGGGAGAAACGCTGCACCTGGCCGTTGCTACCGAGGCGGAGCGCCACGACCTGTGGCGCCGGGTGGCGCGGAGCCGGATCGTGCAGTTCGACTGGCAAGCCTCCGACGCGCTGAGCGATTCGCAATTGGAGCGCATCGTGGCAATCCTCGACGAGCGCGATTGAGCCGCTCGACTTTGCACGGACGGGGCTTGGCGGGTTACCTCTTTTCCAACGGAAAATCCGCGCGAGCCCAGGCCTTTTCGAAGCGATTGCGGATCGCGGCCGCGTCGTCGGTTTTCTTGAGCACCGTCAGGGCCAGCATCAGACCGTGCAGCGAGCGGCCGTTTTCGGGATGCCGGCGCAGGTCCTCGCGATACACGGTTTCCGCGTCGGCGGGCCGATTAGCCGCCAGCAGTTGCGCACCCAAGGCCTGCCGCGTCGGAAAATACCAGGGCGGCGGTTCGTCGTACTGCAACCCATCTTGCAAGAGTACGGCGTTGTGCAACTGCGCTAGTGCCGCGTCCGGGCGGCCGGCGGCCGCATCGAGCCGGGCGGCCAATTCACTGTGCGCGATCCGCAGCAAGCGCAATGCCGAGTGCCGCATCACCAGCTTATCCTCGGGCGTGGCCGCGATGATCTCGGCGAGCTTCGCCTGGTGCGCCTCCGCGTCGCTCGTTCGCCCCAGACCCGCTTGGGCCAGTCCTTGGCCGTAGTGCCACATGCCCGTGGCGAAGACAAACTCGGCCAGCGGTTGCTTCTCTCGCAACACGTCATCCCATTTCTCGAACAACAGCAGCGTATAGAGCCGGGTCGGCAGAAACGCCTCCAGCATCGGCATTTCTTGGACCATCTCGTCGCTGAGCGAACCGACGACCTGCGTCGCCGCCGAGATGGCCTCGGCGCTGCGACCTTCGAAGCACAAGGCGCTCCACAAGAAGTGGATGTTGTGCGGGTAGTACATCATCGGATACACGCCCTCGGGCCGGTACTCCTCGATGTACTTGCGGTCGGCTTGCACGGCTCGCTGGTTGGCTTCGACGGCCTGGCGATAGCGGCCCAGGCGAAAGTAGATATGCGACGGCATGTGTACCATGTGGCCTGCGCCGGGCATCAGATCGCCCAGGCGCTGGGCGCTGGCAAGGCCGCGCTGGGGACTGGTCGATGCCTCGACGGCGTGGATGTAAAAATGGTTAGCGCCTGGATGCCGCTCGTTCCTTTTCAGAACACTTTCGAGCGTGGCCACGATTTCGCGAGTGCCCGGCTGGGGCCGGCCGTCGAAGGTCCATAGATCCCAGGGACGCAAGTCCATCATCGACTCGGCAAACAGCACGGCCGCATCGAGGTCGTCGGGATACCGGCGCACCAGGTCGCGCATGGCGTCGGCATAGGCGCGGTCGAGCGCTTTGCGGTCGGCGTCGGGCGATTCGGAATAACGCTTCGCGAGGGCGGCGATGTAGGCTGCGTCCGAGGGCGAGGCGCCGGCTGCCAACCGTTGTGCCTCGCGCAAAGCCTTGCAAGCTTTCTCGTTCCGATCCGCGTCGGCCTCGAGGTTGTAGTTCGGTCCCAAGGCCAGGGCGATTCCCCAATGCGCCATGGCACAGTTGGGGTCGATCACGGCCGCGGCGCGAAAGGCGCGAATCGCCTCGTCGTGGTTAAACGCGAAGATCAGCCGCAGTCCCTGGTTGAAATACTGCTGGGCGAGCGCATCCTCGGTCGATACGCGATGTTCCAAATCGCCGAGATTCTCGATCAACGGCACGATCGCCCCATCGCGCTCGGCCTTCTTTGTGGCGTGTTGGGCCCAGGCCGGGACGATGGCGGCGGCAACGATCAACGCGCATAAGCCAAACTTGCTGCTCATGGGGCTCCTCGACGCGGCGAGTCGGAGAATTGGGAAGCCAAAGCGATATTGTTGCCAAAACCGCGTTCCTGGCCAAGTGTTTTTTGGCGATCGCCAAAGTAGCAGGCATACGCCGTATGCCGTTGGCGAAATAGAGATCGGCGCGGTGTTTGAAAAGGCGACGGCACACGGCGTGTGCCTGCTACTGAACTGCCTGGCGACTAAAACATGCCCATGCCCTTGCCCATGCCTTGGGCCTTGCCGCCTTTGGTTTTTCCGCCGGAGCAATTCTGGGCGTGGCTTACTTCGGCCACAACCGCGCTCCACTCGACGCCGCCGGCCTTGCGGGCCGCGCGAAGCGAGCGGAGCAATTGTAGAACCTGGTCCTGCACGTCTTGCGTTTGCGAGACCACCAGGCTCCTGGCGGCCTTGACGGGCGATAGCGACCCCGGGCCACCCACTTCGCTCCAAGTAGTTGGCGCGACGTTCGTCGTAATTGCGTCGATCAGGCTGTCGTACTTATCGCCTGGCGTCAGGTCGGCGACCGGATAGGTGCGCGTCGCTAGCGCTGCGTCCACGACTTGCTTGGTAGTGATCTGCAACACTTCGTCGCGAATGAGAAAGACGAGGTCCTTCCGCGAAAGTAGCATTCGCAATCCGGATCGCAGCGAAATGCCGCTGACCTTGCAGGTTACGGGCGTATCGCTCCCCATTCCGCCGTCTTCGAGCGCCTTGACATCGATCTGAATCTCGAGCGAATGTTTGTCCTGGAGAAAGTCGATGGCGTCCTGTAGGGGCGTCTCGTGAAAACTCCAGCTCAGTCGGCTGTTCGAGCGCCGCCAGAATTTTTTTCTCGCTGGCCGACGGTTCGGGAAAGAACTCGACGTCGGGTGCTTTTCGGCGCAATCGATTTCGGCGAGGGGGGATCCTCGGCTTGCACGACCGGCCGCGCGAGAAATACAAGGCCGGCGCGGCGACGGCCGCGAGGGCGACGATCGCTAAGAGCCAGCGTGCGCCGTGCGGGGCGGTTGACGACGAGACATTCGTGTTGGATTGCATGGCCATGCTCCTGGTGCCTGAAGGTGTTCCGGGACTTCGGCTTGAATTGATCTACTTCGCGGCGGCGGCCGATTTGCGCACCGCGCAGCGACCGCAACAGGGAGAGTACCTTGTCGTGAACGTCGCGAGTCTGGGAAATCACCAGGCTTTTCGAGCCGGGCACCTGGGAGATGCTGCCCGCGCCGCCATATTCGTCCCACGATTTGGAATCGACCGCGTTGGTAATCGCTTCGATGAGGTTGTCGTAATCCTTGCCCTCGAGCAGGTCGCCGACCGGGTAGGTCCGGGTGATCAGCCAGGTGGAGGCCTCCTCCTTGGTGGTGAATTGCAAGACTTCGTCGCGGATGTCGAATGTCATGTCGTGCGGAGCCAGCAGGATCCGCAACGCGGACCGTAGCGAAATACCGTGCAACTTGCGAGTGACCGGCGAGTCGGTGCCGATACCGGCAGCCTTCAAGCACCTTGGTGTCGAGTTGGATTTCAATCCCGTGGAAGTCCTTGAGGTAATCCACGGCATCTTGCAGCGGCGTTTCGATGAAATCCATCACTGTTGGTTTTTCCAGCGCGAGCAGAATCTTCTCTTCGACCGGGGTCAGCTTGGGGAGGAACTCTACCGCCGGCTGGGGCGGAGTCGTCGTGCCGCCAAATGGATCGCCGGATTGCGCGAGCGTCGCCCGTGAGACGTAGAGCAGGGGGGAGGCGAACGCAGCCAAGGCGATTGCCGCCAGCAGGACGCTCGCGCGCCAAGACAATCGAGACGAAGTCGTGTGCAGGGTCGAGAGCATGGTCATTCTCCTCTTCCAGAAGATGCTGAGGCCCACGCCGCCGGGTTCCGTGTCCAGCGTCGTGGCCCAAGGTCCGTAACCGGGTGACAGAAAAAGCCGGACGGCCGATCGCATGCGACGTATCATGGTTGTGCCGTGCCTGTTACAAAGGTTGTGTGTTCGGGGAATTCGCGTCGCCGGGTGCAATCGGCTCGCCGCCGTCGAAACCGGCCGCCGCCGAGACGCGGAAAATGCTGGGCTGTGAGATCGCGCTGACCACGCGGACCAGCGTCTCGGCATAGGCGGCCGGGCCGCGGCCGCTGGCCGCCATCGCCAATTGATCGCAGGCCAACTCCCGCTCCAGCCGCACGCGATAACCGACCCAATGCGCCACGGGATGAAAGAAATAGAACACGCGGGCCAGTTCGACCGTCCAACCCCAGGCGAGATCGCGGCGCTTCACGTGGGCCAACTCGTGGGCCAACACTTGCGCGAGCTCGACCGGCGCGAGGGTCGGCAGAAGGTCACGCGGCAAGACCAGCGTCGGACGCAACGCGCGGCACACGAACGGCGAACAGTCGGCAGTTGTCAGGCGGACCGTTGGAACGCGAGCCAGACGCAGCTTCGAGGCTACCTGGACAACCTGCGCACAAACGTCTTCGCCGGCCAAAGTTGACTCATGTAACAGTCGCGCCAGGCGGCGCCATTGCACCGCCAGCCGCGCGAACTGCGCGAGCACCACAGCGCCCCAGGCCGCCAACAGGCAGGCTTGCCAACGCATGTCGCTTAATCGCAGTCCGGCGCGGGTCGCGGCGCATGTTGTGGCGATTGATTCCCCGCTGGAACAGGTTCATCGATGACATTGGCCGGCAACGCCACGACGCTCGGGCTTGGCGCCAGCGACCACGGCAATGGCACCCACGAAATCCAAAACGGCATTACCAGCATCTTGATCGCCACGATCTGCCACAACCAATATCGCACGGCAGGCGACGAGGAACGCAGAAAGTAAGCGATCGCGCCGATCACCAGCGCCAGCAGGGTCGATTGCCAGACGACGGCGGCGACCAGAGCGGTCCAGTCGGCCGAATAGCGGTTCAGCGTGTCGACGATCGCGGACATGGAGACGTCTCTCGCTAGCCAGCTTTGTTATTCTCGTCCGCCGCCATTTTTCGCGCGATCGCGCAGAGCGCCGCCAGGTCCTTGGCCGAAAGTTTGGCCGAGTCGGCCAGATAGGCCACCAGCGGCTGCAGCGAGCCGGCCAGGGTGCGATCGACGAACCGCTCGACGATGGCCGGCAGCAGACGCCGCTCGTCGATCGCGGCGCGATACTGCACCGGCCCCTCGGCCTTGACGCGAATCAACAGCCCCTTGGCTTCCAGTCGCTGCAAAGTCTTGAGCACCGTGGTACGACCGACCGAGCGGTCTCGGCGAACGTGCTCCCAAATGGTTCGCTCCGTGCAGGGCTGCTCTTGCCAAATCCAGCGCAGCACGTGGATTTCCAGGTCGCCCAGCGTGGGAAGTTCTTTAGCCATGTCGCGCTTGCTCCGTGTCGAATTGCACGCCTGTCAAAATCGCATCCTTGACGGTACATCCGTGGCGATTGACCGAGGCGCGTACGGCGGCCGCCGTACGAAGGGTCATGTTACGGCAACTGCCGTACATTTGTCAAGAAAGTTTTTCGAGAACCGCGGCGGCGCGCGTGAAAAACGCGCGCCAGAAAGAAGGCTCTCAAAGAAGGCCCGATCCGAGACCGGGGACGTTGTCGCGTACCAATCCCCAGCCCCTAGCCCCCGACCCCGGCGAGCCGACGGCTCGCGCTAATAGCTGCTGGGATTGAAGATGACGCCGAACTGCCCGTAGTTGCCGCTATAGAACTCCATATTCGGACCGACCTTGCGGTCGTCGAACGGCCGGGCTCCGGGCGTGCCATTCGCCGCGCGGTAAGGAGAAGAGTACGTGTCGGGCCCCATGTTCTGTTGGCGGCGGGCGGCCTGCTGAGCGGCGCGATTCGCTTGCATTTGATTGCTGACCAGCGCCTGCTGGGTGCGATTGCTGGCGGCCGCCTCGCGGCTCATCAGGGTGCGCTTGCGCTCGATTTTTTCCACCTCCTTACTCAGTTGCGCCGCGGTCATCGTGGCCAGATTGGGCAAATCCTTGAGCACCTCATCGCGTTTCTTGGCCGACAGCAGCGAGAGGTAATGGCCGACCCACTGGCGGGCTTCCTGGGCGGGCTGACTGTCCATGATCTGAAACTTGGCTTCCATGTCCTGGAGCATGAATTCCAGTTCCGTCGATGACATTTCGGCCACGCGGCTCGTCAGGTTGGCCTTGATCTCGTCGACCTGTTTTTTGTCGTAAAAAGGCTGGGCGGAAAACCATTCGTTGAGCTCGAACATGGCGCGGCGCCAACGCTTGCTGTCGAGGATCGCGGCCTTTTTGGCGGCGTCCTCCGCGCTGATCGGCGCGGCTGGCGGCTGGCTTCGCGGCCGGAGCCGACGCGGCCTTGGCAGTCGACTTGCCCGACGGGGCCGCGGCCTTGGCGGGGGCCTTTGCCGGCGCTTTCGATTGCGATTGCTGTGCCCGCGCTGGTTGCCCCACGGCCACGACCAGCGAGACGACAAGCAGCGGAAACGTCCGCACAGTGAATTGCAGCAACATGGTCTCTGTTTCCTGGAGTTTATTCGCCGCCGCGAGGCGAAAAAAGATAACGACTAATTACTCGGCGGCCGGCTTACGAACCAGCTTGATATCGATCGAGGCGTTGGGTTGCCCGTCGTTTTGCTCACGCGACGACGTCCAGCGCATCGCGTCCTTGCCGTCGGGCGAATACTCATTGATGGAGTTTGTCCGGCGGCCGTTGGCCAATACGGCCGAGCCGTGCACGATCCAACGATCTCCCGCCTTGGTCCAGACGCCTTCGCCGTGACCGCCGTCGGTGTCGAACACCCACGACTTGATCGTGCGCGAAACGGGGTCCCAGCCAATGCGTTGCGTGCCGCTGAACACGACGTGCCCCTCGCGGAGCACCTTCAGGTCGCGAAGCAAGTAGGTGTGCGTCTCGTTCCAGCGAGTCGACACCTCAAGGGTCGTGTCGCCATTTTCTCCGGTCCATTCGCCGGTCATCCAGTCCAATTCGGCCAGTTGAGCGGCCGTGGCGGGGGGATCGGTCCGCGACTCGCGCAGGCTGGCCAGCCGCCAGTTGCCATCCTGCTTGACCCAGATCACGGTAAATCGGCCAACCAGCGGCGCCACACCCTGGGTCGATGGGTGGCTGACCTCGGAGGTGCCGTCTTCCAGGGCCACGTCGGGGGTCAAGAAGCGGATTTTGCTGCCGGTTAGTTTCACGACCGGGCGCTCCGCATCGCTTTCGCTCGCCTCTGGACCGATGACGCTGCGGGCCGGGTAGGAGTGGCCCGCCGCGTCCACGACGTCGCCGTCGGCGGTCCACAGTTCGCCCATCGCCTTGGCGTCGCCACGGGCCAGCGCGGCGAGATACTCTTGCGCCACGCGGCGGATCGCTTGCTCATCCTGCTGCCGCTCGGCGGTTTGGGCCTGGGCAGACAGACAGCATGCCGTGCCAACGAGCAGCGCGACCGAGAAATATATCCGAAAACGCATCAAACGCTCCTGGTGAATGAAGGGGGCGGAACGCGCGGCCAAGATCCCGCGGGCCAGTGCGAACCACCAGAAGCTTAGTATATCCGCGCCGCTAGGGGCGAACCACAACGAGCGAGGCAGCGGTTATTGTTTCGCTCGGTAGCGGCACTATACTCAGTGGCACAAATGCCCGCCTCGCCCCCCCGGATCGCTGTTTCTTTCTCACCGGAGCCATGGTCATGAAACGTCACGATCGTATGAGGCACTATGCGGGCGTCCTGGGGATAATGATCGCGGCCCTTGTCGTAGCGGTTGTGCCGATTGGCGCGGCGCCACCGGATGACGCCGGCAAGCCCGTCGCCGCGGCGGCCGAGCCGCCGCAGAAGAAAACACGCACGCTGGGCATCGTGCTCTATCCGATGTTTGAGTTGCTCGACGTGTATGGTCCGGCCGAAATCTTCGGCAACGTGAACAAGGGCTTGAAGGTGGTGATGGTCGCGGAGAAAGCCGGTCCCGTGACCTCGGCGCAAGGGCCTCAAGTGTTAGCCAAATTCGGATTCGAGGATTGTCCGCCGCTCGATCTGGTGTTGGTGCCCGGCGGCATGGGCACGTTGGCCGAGGTCAAGAACCCCGCCATGCTCGATTGGCTGCGCGGGCGGGCCAAGGGCGCCGAAATCGTGATGTCGGTCTGCTCGGGTTCGGCGATCTTGGCCGAAGCGGGTTTGTTGGATGGCCGCAAGGCCACATCGAACAAGCGATATTTTCAGATCGCCGTGAGTCATGGCCCTAAGGTCAACTGGATCGAACGGGCCCGCTGGGTCGACGACGGCGACCGCGTGACCTCGTCGGGGGTCTCAGCGGGAATCGACATGGCGCTGGCCGTGGTCGCACGGCTGTATGGCGAGAAGACGGCCGAGACGATTGCCGACCTGACGGAGTATCAATGGCATCGCGACGCCGACAACGACCCGTTCTTCAAAGCGGCTGTCGGCAAGTAGCCGCCGCGCCGCCGGAGCGACGCGACTGGCGCATTAAAAAACCCTACCGTGGAACAGTCTGGGGCGCTTGGCGCACCCAATGCGGTCGTAGATGCTGCGCAGCTTCTCGGTTCCGCAATTAGATAGCTCACACGGTAGGGATATGCATGTCTGGCACAACGTCCATTATAGGACAATCGCGCCAGCGTGTGTTGATGAATCCTTGCGACACGCGACACCGAAGCAATCCCCCGCACGGGGCACCGCCATCCGGCATCGCGTATCGTTTGATGATTCCTACCCTTACCGAACTACGTTGTGAACCGTGTCGATGTTCAGCACTTTTACCAGAAAGGCCCATTTATCGGCCGCCTCTTCGATGATCTTGGCCGTGGGCTTGCCGGCCCCGTGACCGGCCTTGGTCTCGATGCGGATCAAAATCGGATTGTCGCAAGACTGAGCGGCTTGCAGCGTGGCGGCAAACTTGAAGCTGTGCGCCGGTACGACTCGGTCGTCGTGATCGGCGGTAGTGATCATCGTCGGCGGATAACAGGTGCCCGGTTTAATGGCGTGCAGCGGCGAGTATTGGTACAGGGCCTTGAACTCGGCCTCGTTGTCCGACGAACCGTAATCGTCGACCCAGGCGTGGCCGATCGTGAACTTGTGGAACCGCAACATATCCAGCACGCCAACCGCGGGCAGCACGGCGCCGTATAGAGCGGGCGATTGAGTCAGGCAGGCGCCGACCAGCAGACCGCCGTTCGAGCCGCCGCCGATGGCCAGCTTGGGCGTCGAGGTGTAGTTGTTGGCGATCAGCCATTGGGCGGCCGAGATGAAGTCGTCGAACACGTTTTGCTTGGTCAACTTCGTGCCGGCCTTGTGCCAATCCTCGCCATATTCTCCGCCGCCGCGCAGATTCGGCAGCGCGAACACGCCGCCCATCTCCATCCACACCAGGTTCGGCACGCTGAAGGCCGGTGTCAGGGCGATATTGAATCCGCCGTAGCCGTATAGATACGTCGGGGCCTGGCCGTTTCGCTTGAATCCCTTTTTGTAACTGATGAACATCGGGATCTTCGTCCCGTCCTTGCTGGGGAAGAAGACCTGTTCGGTCGCGTAGTCATCCGGATCGAAGCCCACCCGCGGCGAGCGGTAGATCGTGCTCTTGCCGCTGGCGACATCGTAGCGATAGATGGTCGGCGGCGTGGCGAACGAGGCGTAGCTGTAGAAGGTTTCGCGGTCCTCGCGCTTGCCGGCAAAACCGGTCACGGTGCCCAGGCCCGGAAACTTCACTTCGCTTTGAAATTTTCCGGCCAGGTCGAACACCTTGACTTGCGTGTGCGCGTCGAGCAGGTAGCCGGCGAAGAATCGATCGCCCACCAGGCTCACCGAGCGCAGCGTCTCGGCGGATTGCGGAATGATTTCCTTCCAATTCTTTTCTGCCGGTTCGCGCGTGTCGATGGCGATGACGCGACCGCGAGGCGCGTTGTTGTTGGTCTTGAAGAAAAACACCGGGCCGTCATTGCTGATCAATTCGTATCCGGCGTCGAAGTTGGCGATCAGTTCCACGATCGGCGATCCGGCCGCGTCCAGCTTCTGATACAACACCCGATTACGATCGTCGGTGCTCTGGGACACTTCGATCACCAGGTACTTGCCGTCGTCGGTGACGATGTTGCCGAACTGCCATTCCTTATGCTCGGGCTGCTCGTAGATGAGCTTGTCGGCCGCCTGTTCGGTGCCCAGCACGTGGTAGTACAGTTTCTGAAAGTAGTTCGAGGCTCGCAGATCCTCGCCCGGCTTCGGCTCCGGATAACGGCCGTAGTAAAAGCCCTTGCCATCCTTGGTCCACGACGCGCCGGAGAATTTGCTCCACTTGACCAGGTCGGCGGTGTCCTTGCCGGTCGCCACGTCGCGGACTTTCCAGGTAATCCAATCCGAGCCGGCGTCGGCCAGCGCATAGGCCAGCTTGCCGCCGTCATCGCTGACGGCCACGCCGGCCAAAGCCACGGTGCCATCGGCCGAAAGCGTATTGGGGTCGAGCAACACCGTCGGTTTGCCGTCGAGCGAGTCGGTCACGTACAGCACGTTCTGGTTTTGCAGGCCGCTGTTGCGGGTGTAGAAGTAACGCGTTCCCTCCTTGAAAGGCGCGGTGAACTTCTCGAAATCCCAGAGTTTGGTCAGCCGCTCCTTGAGCGCGGCTCGCGCGGGGATGTTCTCCAGGAAGGCGAACGTCACTTTGTTCTCGGCTTCGACCCAGGCGCGGGTTTCCTGAGAATCGGGATCTTCGAGCGGCCGGTAGGGATCGGCGACCTTGGTGCCGTGGTAGTCGTCGACAACTTCGCCACGGGGAGCGGCCGGATAGGCAGTCGCGCGGGTCTTGGCGGTTTCCGCGGAGGCGATTCGGCCCACGATCATCGCCAACGCGAAGGCGGCCGCCATCGGAAGAAAGTATCGATGCATCATGGCTTGTGGTTCCTTTCCAAAATTCGGCGACGAATAAATCCCTGCCCGCGGATTGGTGTAGTTTACGAGTCGACCTCGGGATCGCCAAGCTGGACAAATCGCCCGGAGCACGAGCGGCGTGCTTGTGGAAGCGAGGCGAGAGGCTGATAATGGGCGGCCCTACCGCGCGCTGGCGGCAGCCGACACCGCTTGAAACGCCCCCGCTTAGGACTGCGAATGACCAGGCCCAACCGACCGATCGAGGCCCGCGCCACGGCTAGCAGCGCCTGGGCCACGCGGAACAACGGCAAGCTGTTTGTGATGGCCGGGGCCACGATCCTGGCGTTGTATCTGTGCTTTCTGCTGGCCAGTCCGTTCTTGCCCGCGCTGGTTTGGGCCGTGGCGGTGGCGGTGGTGACGCATCCGGTTTGGCGCTGGCTGGGGCGGCACTTGAAATGGCAAGGCGCCAGCGCGGCGCTGGCGGTCGGCGGCGTGGCGCTGGCCATTTTGGCGCCGATCGTGTTCTTGATTTACTTTTCGGCCGCGCAAATTGCCGACACGATCGAGCAGTGGCAAAGCCCCGAGTATCAGGCTCGCTGGGACCAGATTCTGGCGGATAATCCGCGCCTGAGGGAGGCGTGGGATCGGTTGAGCAAGGACTTTGATCTGCCGGCGGCCGTGCAACAAACGGCGCGACAAATCCAGGGGGTCGTGACGACGATTCTCTCGGGGCTGGTGTATACGGCCGTGCAAGCGGTGCTGATGCTTTTCGTGCTGTTCTATCTCTACCGTGACGAAAAGCTGGTGCTCGCCGCGGTGCGTCAATACTCGCCGCTGACCCGGCCGGAAACCGATCACTTGCTGGGGCGGCTGAACGACACGATTCACGCGACGCTCTACGGCTCGGTGGTCGTGGCGCTGGTGCAGGGAGCCCTGGGCGGATTCATGTTCTGGATGCTGGGCGTGCCTGGCGCCGTGCTGTGGGGGGTCGTGATGGGAATCCTGGCCACGGTCCCTTATCTGGGCACGTTTGTCATCTGGGCGCCGACGGCCGCCATCCTCGCGCTTGAGGGGGAGTGGATCAAGGCGGCCATCCTGGTGAGTTGGGGCCTGCTGGCTATCGGACTGGTCGACAACTTGCTTTATCCGGTGCTCGTCGGGAACCGCTTGCGGCAGCACACCGTGATTAGTTTCATCGCCGTGATCGGCGGGCTGGCGGTGTTTGGTGCTACGGGCATTGTGCTGGGCCCGATCGTCGTCACGCTGACTTTTGCGCTGTTGGAGATCTGGCGGCAGCGCACGCAGCGTCTTGCCGAGGCGGAAGAGGCGCCGCGGAAAGCGACGAGTGGTTGACCCCTACGCGGGAACCAATCGCTCGCGCAGGCGTAGCGTCGGGATTTCGATCAGCTTTGACAGGCCGACGCCTATGATCACGCTGGACACGAAGTACATGCCGCAGTGCAGCCAACTCGCGTCGGGAAACAGCCAGGAGAGGACCGCGGCGTGCCAGAGGTAAATCGAATAGGAGAATGTGCCAATCGCAGCCAGGTAGTCGACCAATCGGCAGTCGGGCAGTCCGCCCAGCGACGCCATCAGGATTGCGCCGCTGCCCAGGTAAAAACCGGTAAAGCCGATCGTGTAAATGCCGCGGGTCTCTTCCAGCGGCCAGATGAACGCCGGCGTCAGCAAGGCCACGCCCGCCACGGACAGTAGCAAGCGATGCGACGCGACGCGATCGAACGCCTGCCGGTGAAAATGAAATCCATAGGACAGCAGCACGCCGAACAGTAAGGAATCGAGGCGAATGTGCGTGGCGAAGAGACTTTTCTTCACTTCGAACGGGCCGCCCAGCCAGCGCAGCGCCAACAGGCAAACGGCTGTCACGGCGATCACCCAAGGAAGCCCTCGAAAGCGATCTCGCGCGCTGGCGGCCAGCAGGATCGGCAGCATGAGATAAAAATGCTCCTCGACGGCCAGCGACCAGGTGTGGCCCCACATGGCCGCACCATAGTTCTGCACGAAGAACAGCTCGCTTCACGCGCGCTTCCACAGGAACTCGTGGCCGGCGACAAAATGGTTGAAGCCGATCGTGAAGAAAATCAGGCACCAGAATGCCGGATAGATCTTAAAGCCGCGACGGGCCACGAAACGAGTCCAACCCACACCGCCGGTAGCTTGGAATTCACGAAACAGCAAACCCGAGACGAGGAATCCGCTCAAGACGAAAAACAGGTCGACTCCGACCCAGCCGCCGCGATGCCAAATGTCGGTCAGCGTGGTGGCTGGAAAATGGGCGTGCCGGCCCAAGACCAGAATCACGGCCACGGCGCGCAGCGCATCGATTGGCTTGCTTCGCATACGCCAACATTAGTGCGCGATCGGGACAGATTCTGCCGATGGCACAAGTCGGACCGGCGACAACTTTCGATTCCGCACGCATGCAAACCCGCGCCGCCGGCAGATCCTAATTGCAACTTAATAGATGGCGAAACTAGCTTTTCGCGACTCGCCGCGGCGAGCTTTGCTGAGCGGAAGCTTGTCAGCAAGTTTCCGGATGCGGCACGACCAACACCGAGCAACCCGCGTGGTTGAGCACGGCCTCGGCGGTGCTGCCGAAGATCGTCGCGGCGGTTGATCGCGCCTGGCGAGCGCCGAGCACGACCAAGTCGGCATGTTGCCGCCCGGTCTCTGCCAGAATGTGCTCAACCGCTTCTCCCTCGGCGACCAGCGGCCGAGCCTGCGAGAATTTGCCGGGAAAGTCCTTCAGGCATTGGCCCATTTCGGCGAGGTTCTTTTGCACTTCTTCGTCGTGCTCGCGAACCCAATGCCGCACCATCTCGTCGACATCGGGGCTGCGTGCCTGTTCTTCGAGCCATGCGGGCAGGCGGCCGGCGAAGACGCTGGAAATGACGGTTAGGGCCGAGCAGGCCGTTCCCTCGGGCCAGGCCAGCTTGGACAGCAACTCGAGGGGGCATCGAGCCGTGCTTGCGTTCTCGCAGCAGAGCAATATCTGGTAGGCCGATGGAGCAGTCGTGGGCCGGGGGCGTGCGATCCACACGGGAACGCGCGATCCATGCACGACGGCCCGCGACACGCTTCCCAGGAACAGCCGTTCGAATCGGCTGAGGCCGCGAGCGCCGACGACGATCATCTCGGCATGAGTCTGCTCGGACGCCGCCAGAATGCCGTGTCGAGCGTCGGCCGTGCCGACCAATCTCTTGGCAGCCGGCTGCCACTCGTTCGGAAGCCGTTTGACGGCCTCGGCGAGGATGGAATCGGCCAAAGCAGTTTGCGCGGCGGCAACCATCTCCGCCGTGACGGCTTTTGAGGCGAGCTTCACGTGCGGCGGCGAGCAATACAAGATAATCTCGTCGCGCACCGGCGTCAGCAGCGGCCCGACTTGCGCCAGGGCCTCGAACGATCCGGCCGATCCATCGATCGCGAACAATACCTTCATGGCGCCCTTTGCTCTCGCGTTGAATGGAACCTACTTGGCCGCGCTGGCCATGCGCAGCGTCGCGCACGTATTTATGACACTCCACGCACTTTGTCGTGACGGCGTTGAACGCGAGCGTGGCTTGATCGAGATTGTTGTTCTTCGCCGCCAGCGACAGCGCATCGGCGGCTTGCCGGAACTTGCGGCTGAACTCGATGTATTGCGGCGTGTTGAGCACCTGCCAGGTTTCGGCCAGACTGAGCAAGCTCATCTCTTGCGCTTTTGGCGACCTTTTCCAAGTCGTCGGAAACCAATCCCTCGATGGCCGCCTGGGAGTGCTTTAGTTTGACGCGCATAAAATCGCGCAGCTCGGCGCACGGTTCCGCATTTGTTCGGGCCGAGACCGCACAAACTCCGACGGCGACGCAAATCGCCAGCGACCAATTCTTTGTCATTTTTTGGGCTCCTAGCTCGAGTCAAATTCACCGAGTTTGCCGATCTGCTTGCTCGCGTGCAGCGCGAGAGCCCGCGCGAGAGAGTATAACGCAAACCGAGTGCCCCGGATTTACAATGCCGGTTTATGGACCGGCAAAGCGGCGACGAAGCCCGGAAAAAGCGGGAGTTTCAAGGTCGCCCAAGGACTTTGCGGGGGACTCCCGATGCTCGGCACCGTACAATGCATGCGTGCGTGTTCGCACAGTAATGTCCCAGAATCGCTCGGTTGACGTGCCGTCGGTCGATGCCAGCGAGATTCGGGCGCAAAAAGACGGGAGGCGCGCCGCACTGCTTTCCGGCATGTTTGTTGCTTGGGTGGATCACGAGCATGGACTCGATCCGAGCCTCCACGTAGCCGCAGCGGCGCCCATGGAGTGGCGTCGAGGGTCTTTGTTCTGCCAGCCCAAAGCCGCCCCCCTAACTCGTGAATTTGAGCGATCGCATGACCTATAACCCGCAACAAATCGACTTGCTTCTGGTCGACGACGACGCCGATTTTCGCGAGACCGTCGCGCGACGATTTCTGCGGCGCGGCTTTCAAGTGGCCGAGGCATCGGATGGCCAACAAGCCTTGCAACTGGCCGAACGCCGTCAGTTCGACGTTGTGATACTCGACATGGTGATGCCGGGACTGTCGGGCATACAAGTGCTCGAACAGCTCAAGGCCTCGGGATTCGAGGGGGAAGCGATTTTGCTGACCGGGCAGGGCACGATCGAAGCGGCCGTGCAAGCCATGAAGCTGGGGGCGTACGATTTTCTCACCAAGCCGTTTCCGCTGGCGGAATTGGAAATTCTGATCGAGAAGGCCTACGAACGGCGGCAGCTTCGCAAGGAAAACGAGCAGCTCAAGGCCGTGTTGACCCGAGCTCAAACCGAACCGACGATCGTCGGCAAATCGGCGGCAATGCAAGAGGTGTTTCGGCTGATCGAACGCGCCGGTCCCACGGACAAGTCGATTCTGATTCAAGGCGAAAGCGGCACCGGCAAGGAACTCGTCGCCAAGGCACTGCAACGAGCCAGCGCTCGTGCCGACAAGCCGATAGTGACGATCAATTGCGCGGCTCTGCCGGAGAGCCTGTTGGAGAGCGAGCTGTTTGGCCATGAAAAGGGGTCGTTTACCGGGGCCATCGCGACCAAGCAGGGGCTGTTCGAAGTCGCCGACGGCGGCACATTGTTCATCGACGAAATTGGAGAGTTGGCCGGTCCGTTGCAGGCCAAGCTGCTGCGCGTGCTGGAAGACGGCTCGATGCGCCGGGTCGGTTCGCTGAAGGAGCGTCGCGTCAACGTGCGCTTGTTGGCGGCCACGAACCGCGACATGGAGAAGGAAGTCAACGAGGGACGGTTCCGCGAGGATCTGTACTATCGGATCAACGTCATGTCGCTGCAACTGCCTCCGCTGCGCGATCGGGTGGGCGATATCCCCTTGCTGATCGATCGATTTCTCGGACCGGATTGGACAGTCGAGCCGCAAGCGATGCGAGCGTTGGAGCGATACCGCTGGCCGGGAAATGTGCGGCAGTTGATGAATGCGTTGGAGCGCGCCCAGATCATGGCCGACGGAAAGTGCATTCGACTGGCGGACCTGCCGCGCGAAATAGCGGGTACGTCTTCGACACAGCCGCAGGCCGTCGCCGCGGCGGCCTCCGGCGGCGGCGACCACCTGGCCGAGATCCAGAAGGCGCACATCCTGGAAGTCCTCAAACGCGTGCACGGCAACAAGTCACGCGCGGCGCAAGCACTGGGCGTGAATCGGCGCAGCCTGTATCGGCTGCTCGAAAAACATGGGATTCAAACCGAGGAACCGGCGCCGGCGGCGGTCCGACACAACGGCGATTCGAATCAGCCGGACGGCTTGCCGACGGAAAGTCGCTAGCCGTCTCTCGCCTTCCTGAATTGCCCTCCGGCCCGGCACCGCGGCGCCAAATCGTGCGTGCGGTCGCGCGCTCGACCAGCACATCCGCTCGCGCGGCGCGCGTCGCCTTGGCGCGCGCGGCCGGCCATGCAAAACCGCGGCAGCGAGAAAATGCGGCGTGCAACTCCCGGCCGATTATCCGCTTGCCGCGTTTACGGCGATATCGTGCAAAAACCAAGCGAGATTGGCACCCGGAATGCAATCCAGATATTGACGGTCGCGTTGACCGCCAGAGCTTCGATTCGCATTCGGGCAAGCGGAGGACCTGTTCCATGGCCACTGTCGACGGACGTCCCAGAAACGCGCAGAAACTGTCCTGGTACCTGAATCACAACGTGCACCAGGTGTGGGACCGGTTCAGCGCCGACCAACAAGACGAAATGGTGGGAGACGATTTGTCAGCGGGCGTTACCGTTTCGATGGTACTTGTCTCGCTAATCGCGACGGGCATGTTGCTGTGCATCGCGACTTTGGCGGCCGTGCTCGTCACCTCATAAGCGAGGGGCTCAGCCGCCGGCCGAACGATCGGCGAGTTTGAGCAGCACGAAAAAGCAACTGCCGCGCCCCCATTGCGACTCGACCCAGATTCGCCCGTGCTGTTGCTCGACGATCGTCTTCGCGAAGTACAGCCCCAAGCCGGAACCCGGAATTTCGCGATGCGTCGGCAGACGCCGAAACGGCACGAACACACGAGCCAATTCCTCGGCCGGAATGCCCGTGCCGTTGTCGGCGATGGCGAAGATGCATTCGTCGTCCCGCACCGTGCAAGAGACATCGATCGTTCCCGGTCGTTTGTCGATGAACTTGACGGCATTCGAGAGCAGGTTATAGAAGACCTCGCGGAGCCGGACCCGATCTCCCCACACCCGCGGCAAGTCGTCGGCGATGGTCAGTTCGATTTGTTTTTGCTCCAGCAGGGGCCGTATCTGCTCCACGGCCTCGGCGACGGCCTGCTGGCTGGAGGCGGTTTCCAAATCATTTTCCTGGTGTAGCGAGATCGTCGAGCTCAGTAGCTCGTCGATGGTCGTGCTCATCCGGAAGGCCCGTTTTCGAGCCGTCTCGATCAGCTTGACGGCCTCGGCCGGCATCTGCTCGCCGAATTCGTCGATCGCTTCGTCGCACAAGTTGGCCACGGTGGCCAGCGGCGTCTTCAAATCGTGCGAGGTGAGCTGCGCGAATTGCCGCAATTCCGCGTTGGCCCGATACACCAATTCGAGCGCTTTGCGAAGCCGCTGGGTGGACTGTATGAAATAGGCCTCGAGCGTCAAACCGATGTCGAAGCACACGGCTTTTTGCAGTGAGACGATTTCCTCGACGAACTGCTGAACTTCAACCGGGGAATTCGCGGAAAGATGGCGAACGCAGAATTGCAGGTACTGGTTGTAGGCGCCCAGAAATACCTGCGGGCTGATGCCCGTTTGCGCATGCACGTCGCCCACGCGAAAGCGCTGTTCGAGATAGGCGTCGCTCCATTCGGCATCAAGCATCGATTCCAAATGTACCTGCTGGGCCCGCTTAAGCCGCTCGACGAGCGCAGGATCCTGAAGGAACCGCCGCGTTTCGTCGAAGGCGAACAAATGGCGGTAGAATATTTCGACGAATTCAGGCCCGGACGCCTTTAAGTCGCCCGCTATTGCCCGCAGGCGCTGGCGGTCGGCGTCGTCCATTTCCAGAAACTGTAATCGCCGTTCGAGACCGGTGATTTCCGAGGGATGCGGTCCCGAACCGCTGGAGATGGGCAGATCCGACTCTGACTTTGTCATGCGTTTTGCGTTCTCCCGCGCAAGATGAAGCGCTAATGACAAAGCGCGTGACCGAAACTTCTTCCAATCGATCCCAGCCAACAATGTATCGCGGCGACCAGCGACTGTCAGCACGGGAAACCCGATAGTGAGCTTGAATGTCTAGCGGACATACGTCGCCAGCGCTTTCGTGTAGTTCGCGCGCTTGAAGGCGCCGGGATCGGAGCATTTGTGTTGGCTGAGAATGCCCTTGATCTGCTCGAGGGACCGGTAGTCATTGCTCTCGAGCCAGTAGACCAGGCCCTCGATCAGGGTTTGCAACACGGCGACGCCGTGGCGGTAGAGCGTCGAGGCGACCATGACCACGTCGGCCCCCGCCAAGACCAGCTTGATCACGTCGTCGGCAAAGTGCGCGCCGCCGCTGGCGGCCAGCGAGCACGAGACTCGGCCGTGCAACAGGCCAACCCAACGCAGGGCCAACCGCAGCTCTTCGTGCGTACTCAGCTCCAGTCGCGGGGCCACGCGCATGGCGTCCAGATCGATCTCCGGCTGCAAAAATCGGTTAAACAACACGAGTCCGTTGGCGCCGGCTTCCGCGAGCCGGCTAGCCAGATTCGGCAAGGCCGTGAAATAGGGACCGATCTTCACGGCCAGCGGAATGGAAATGCGTTCCCGCACGGAAGCCACCACTTCGATATAGCGCGCTTCGACTTCCCGGCTCGTGGTCTGGGGATCGGTCGCGAGAAAGAAGATATTCAATTCCAAGGCGTCGGCGCCGGCCTCTTGCATCCTGCTCGCGTAGCGGCACGCATCGCCGGGTCCCGTCACGTTCAAACTGCCGATGATCGGAATCGACACCGCCAGCTTGGCGGCGCCGAGGTGCTTGAGATAAGCCTCCGGCCCACGGTTGTATTCCTTGAGCGTTTGGAAGTGCGCCAGTTGATCGACCATCGGCACGCTTCCTTCGGGCTCGGCGCTTCCGGTCGCCAGGGCCTGCAAATGTTCGACTTGCTCCTCGAAGAGGGAGGGCATCACCACCGCCGCCGCACCAAACTCCTCGAGCTTTTTCAACACATCCATCTCGCCGGGTAACGGACAGGCCGACACTACCACGGGGTTTTTGAGCGACATGCCGAGATAGGTCGTGCTGGGATCGGTTTTCATGCTTGGATGGTCCTGTCAGAATTACGGATGACTGGAGTATTTCGACGGGCATAGCCTGTCAACGAATCTTTGCCGCGGCCGCCGGAATCTCTTCCTCCAGCACTTTTTTCACGGAGACGAATTGCTTGCCGAGCGACATCAGAATATCGTCGAGCGTGATGATACCCACGAGGTGACCTAGCGCGTTGACTAGCGGCAGACGGCGGAACTCGCCGCCTTGCATGATGGCTAGCGCCGTTTCGACGGTAATGGCGGTTTGCGCGGTCGTCGGCGCGGGGGTCATAACTTCGCCGACCGCCGTGGTTTGCGCGTCGAGTCCGGCAGCCATCACGCGAACCGTCAAATCGCGGTCCGTGAGAATACCGATTGGCGAATGGCTGTTGTCCACGACAACCAGCGCGCCGACGCTACGTTGATGCATGCGTTCAGCGGCCTCGAACGCGCTTTGGTGCGGTCCGATCACATCCACGGCCTGTTGATATTTGCATTCCAGCGACATACGTTCATTCCTCGCGGTCTAGCGATTGGAGGCGCGAAGGCGTGCACGACATTCTTCCGCCTCGTTAAGAACGCAATTGCGGTGCCAGCGGGAGCATCCCCGCTTCCGACAACGAGGCCTTTTGCCGTGTGCGATGATTTGTGGGGGCAATTGAGCCAATTGCGCTGCGCCGCCACAATTCGCGGGTGACGCCGGCGACCGACGACGGCGCGCGGGAGCGGCCCATTTACCGTGCGAAATCGCTCGCCCCGGCGTGGCGGAGGATTCTAACCCGAGACAAATCGGCCCGTTTAAGCTTTGGCCTGCCAGTTGCATCCTGCGCTGGAAACGGCATCCCCATTCAAAGGAGTGACCATGAAGTCGAGCCTGCTCATTGTGCTGTCAATCGTTTCGTTGAGTTGCCTCAGTTACCTGTCGCCGAGCGGCGCCGACGAACCGCAGGAGGAGAAGCCCGCCAGCTACTGGATGCGCAAGAAGCTGGAATACAGTGAAAAAATACTGGGCGGGTTGGCCGCCGCCGATTTTGACACGATCGGCAAGACGGCACGGACGATGAACGCTCTGACGCACATGGAAAAATGGGTTCGCGGCACGTCGCCGGAATACCGCACCCAGTTGCACCTCTTTGAACATGCCAACGAGCAATTGATTCGATCGGCCGACAAGGAGAACCTGGACGGCGCGGCGTTGGCCTACGTGCAGCTGACGCTCAGTTGCGTCAATTGCCACAAGATCGTGCGCGATCTGAATAGCGCGAAACCGCCCAAACGCTAAGGCGGAATTGGCCCTGGAGCATGCGATTGACTCTTGGCCGCAGGCACTCGTGCATCTCTTCGAGTTCGTCCCACGGGACGGCCCTCCGACGCAAGTGGGTCTGAGTCAGGCCGCCTCGCGCTGCCCTCTGGCAAAGCATCGGCTCCCGTATCGCCGGCAGAATCGTTGCGAGTAAGGCTCGAAGCGTTGGCCCACAGAATGGATTCTCAACGTGAAATCTCACGATTGAGGGCCCTGAGCCGGTCGGCCAATCGCAGGTATTTGATCCTCCAGCTCAGGGTTTTCCTGGCCCAGGAACCTTCGTTGTCGTCCGAAGAACAAACTAGCGTGCAGTACCCCGCGCTCGACGGTTTTGAAGCAGCGGAGAACGGGGCGGCTCGGCTCGATCCCGCCAACCGGAGACGGTGGCATTGATAGGCTGGTTGGTTCCGTTGACAGGGCGATGAGTTGCCTTGGCGACTTCTCCTAATGGGCAGGCTTGTGGAAACGCTGTCAACCGTATTCGCCGTGGGCGACGTTCACGACGTCCGCGAATGCCTGGACGGCATGATCACTAGCGGCCGAATTGCTTTACGGCGCTTCGATTCGGCGGCCGATGCATTGGATTTTTGCGAACCGCAGATGCCAGGCTGTTTCGTGGTCGATCAACAGGTTCGTGGAACGAGCGGCCTGTATGTGCACATTCAACTGCACGCCAAAGGCTGCCAGCAGCCGTTCATCTTCGTGTTGCAAGACCGAGACGTCGCAATAGCCGTCGAGGTCATGCGTCATGGAGCGCTGGATTGCTTCGAGCGCCCCTGAATCGCAAAAGGATGCGCAGCTGCATCCAGGACGCCATCGCCCAGGATGCCGACGCTCGCCGTGTGCAGGCCGACCTAGCCTCGGTGCTCAGTCTATTCAAGTCGCTTACGCCGCGGGAGAGGCAGATCTTGGAGTATGTAGCGGCCGGAGATGTCACCAAGTCTATTGCCCGGCGTTTAGGGATTTCGCCTAAAACAGTCGAAGTACACCGCAGCAACATCATGCGAAAAATGCACGTGGAATCGGCCGCCGGGCTGTTCCACCTGGTCGCAAAGCATTCGCTGCTACCCTTTGCAACGGTGACCTGCCCCCCTTGAGAGAATCGCGAGCTCGACCGGCGATCGCGCTCTAGAGCGCTGTGGGGCCGGCCGATGCTGGTTGCAATCTTCTCGCCAGGCCTCAATCGCTTCCTGGGGGTCTTCGAGCGACACGGCAAAAATCAATCGCGTTCTGCGAGCTGCGCGATGGAACCGATCCCTCGGCGGCAGCAAGACTCGGCGGAGATCTCAGCGTTCGGGCTGGCACTGCAAACAAACCGGCGACTGGTCGGCGACGATTGTGACGCACCTTTTCTCCGCCGTTCGCACGCCCGTTGTTGCTCGCGCTAGCACTTCACACCCACGAGCTTGTCCGCGGCCAGCCGGTTGCCGATTTCCAGGAAACTGGCGGCGACGCCGTCGGCCCTGTTGATAGCCGTCTCCAGGTGCGCGGAGCAAGCCAATGGGACGACTCCCACGATCTCGCATTCCAATGACGCGCGGATAACTCTCAGGTCGAGCGGCTTGGGCTGTTCACTTCGGCTCACGACAATCGCCGAAACCGCGCTGCCGCTGACACCCCACGACTGCAATTGGTTGATCGCCGCCTTGCCGCACAACACCGAGCTCAATTCTCGCTCAGTGACGACGACAGTAAGGTGGCACAAGCCGATCGCGGCTTGCGTCGCGGGCGATGGCTGGCTGGGAAGGTCCAGGATCACGAACTCGGCCATCTCGGCCATCAATTTGACCACGGCGTCCGCCCGAACCGGATCGATCTTCTTGTAGCCGTCCGTCAGTTGTGGACCGAACAGGACTCGCGAATTGCCCGGCCCCTTGCTCAGCCGTACGGTCACGTCATCCTGGTCGAGCGTTTCTGCCGGGTCGTCCAACAAAGTCCGCAGACTCTCCCTCGGCTCCAGGCGCATTTGATAAGCAAGCGTTCCGAATGAGGGTCGGAGCTCGGCCAGAATGACCGATTTTTTCTGTTTAGTCAGCACCGCTGCGACATTCATCGCCACGGTGGTCGTTCCAACGCCACCTTTCGCTCCTATAAATCCGATTACCCGCGTCGGTTTCTCCGTCGGCCCTTCGCCGGCCAGCCCTTCGTGCGCACGACGTCGTGCCAACGTGTATCGAAGCGCGCGCAAGCTTGGCCCCGTCGATCTGTTTCTTCACTAGATAGTCTTGAGCGCCGCTCTCGACCGCCAGTGCTCCCAGCATCTCATCGTCCTGGCCGGTGAGCACGATCATCGGCACGGTGGGAGCCTGCGCATGGAGCTTGATGAAGGTTTCCAACCCGCGGCTGTCCGAAAGGTTGAGGTCGGAGAGCACGACGTCGATGCCGTTGCGCGCCAGCCGGTCCAAGCCGGTCGCTGCTTTGTCGACCCATTCGACTTCGAAAGAATCGCCGTTGGCGCCCTCCAGCCATTTTTGCGTTTGCAATGCTTCGATCGGATTGTCTTCGACCAGCAATACTCGAATTGGTTTCACGAGTTGGGTCCCCTTATGTTAGTGCTAGGCGATCAGTTCTTGATGTACCGGTTCGCTCGCGGGCACAATCGGCTCGTTCGCGACCGGAGCGAACACTGCGGGCGGCGGGCAACTCGTTTCTCGGGCGGTCACGGCGCCATCGACCGCCAGTGGTCGCGATTGGGTAATGACGGCCTCGAAGAGTCTGAAAGAGAAGATCCTCCTGGATCGGCTTGGGAACGTAGCCGTCCATGCCGGCCTCGAGGCAGCGCTCGCGGTCCCCGTTCATCGCGTGCGCTGTCATCGCCACGACCGGCATGTGCCTGTCGCTATTGAATTCGTTGGCTCGGATCATGGCCGTGGCCTCGAAACCGTCCATCACCGGCATCTGCACGTCCATGAGCACCAGGTCGAAGTTCGCCTCGGCCAGCGCGATCACGGCCTCCTGACCATTGACGGCAACCACGACGTTATGACCAGCCCGTTCGAGAATGCGAGAAATGACCATACGATTGATGGCATTATCTTCGGCCACCAGGATATTCAGGCCTGGCTTCGGTCGCGCGAGCGGTGCGGCTGCGATAGTCACTTGCGGATCCTTTTGTACAACCGGGACGGAAAGCGCAGCGACAATCGCATTGAGCATTTCCGAAGGCTTGATCGGCTTGATGAGACATGCCGCCGCGCCGAATTGGCAACCGCGGGCGAGATCCTCGGAACGGCACGACGAATTGACCATCAAGATCGTGGGCACGGTCGTTGACGCCTTACGGCGCATGTGTTGCATTACAGAAAAGCCGTCGATGCCCGGCATTCGCAAATCGAGCATGACCAGGCCGAACGGCTGACCGGCGTCCACGGCGTTTTGAATGGCGGCCAGGGCATTGGCCCCGCCATCGGCGTACACAGGCCTTAAGTGCCAGCGTGTGAGAATGTCCTTCAGGATCCGCCCGTTCGTGGTGCTGTCATCGACCACGAGGATGCGAAGGTTTTTCAGTTCCGCCGGCAGCAATGGACTTTCGTGGACAGCAGTCGCGATCGATGTGGTTAATTGAGCGGTGAAGTGGAACTTGCTGCCTCGGCCGACTTCACTCTCCACCCACATTTGCCCTCCCATCATTTTCACCAACTGGGCAGAAATTGTCAGGCCCAGCCCGGTGCCGCCGTAAATGCGCGTCGTGGAGCCGTCAACTTGCGTGAAGGCCTCGAATATGGCTTGTTGTTTGGCGGCGGGGATGCCGATGCCGGAATCGCTCACGGTAAAATGCAACTCCACGGACTCTCGGGTCGAAGGGGTCGCCTGCACCACTACCGAGATTTCTCCCTGCGAGGTGAACTTGAGCGCGTTGCCCACCAGGTTAACGACGACCTGCCGCAGTCGCGTCGGGTCGCCCATGAGCGAGTCAGGAACGTCAGGTCGAATCTCGAATATGAGTTCCAAACCTTTCTTTTGAGCGCCAATCGCGAGAACCTTAAGGGTATCGCCGAGCATCTCGCGGAGGTCCAAGTGTATGGACTCCAGATCCACGCGACCGGCCTCGATCTTGGAAAAGTCGAGAATGTCGTTGATAACCTGCATGAGAGCCTCGGCCGACAGTTTCACGCCGTCGACATATTGCCGTTGTTCGCCCGTCAAGCTCGTGCCCAGCACCAGGGTCGTCAAGCCGAGGATTCCATTCATGGGTGTGCGGATTTCGTGGCTCACGTTGGCCAGGAACTGGCTTTTGGACCGATTGGCGGCCTCGGCCGCTTCCTTGGCGGCGGCAAGCGATTGCTCGGAGTCTTTGCGTTCGATGCCCATCGCGATATTAACGGCCAATGCGGCCAAGGCGTCCAACGTCGGCGGCGGAATCGCCTGGCGCGAGTAGATCGCCAAAACTCCCACGATCCGGCCTTCAACGATCAAAGGGTGTCCGGAGAACGCGACTATATGCTCGCGTTGCGCCCACGTTTGATCGACCACGCGCGGGTCGCCGATCGCGGCGTTTGTGGAATAGGATTGCCCGATCTGGACAAACTGATCGACCTGCCGGCTGTCGGGGGGACCGGTTGCAGGCACTCCGCTCGCTTCGATGGCGGACGCCGCGGAAGCGCGCAGTTCCAATTCGGTTTCGCTCGTGTTGAACGTCCAGATTCGCGCGAAGGCGGCGTCGAGGTTGCGAATCAACGACTCGGCACAGCGCCCCAGCATTTCCTCAAGCGTGTCGCCCTTGGTCAAAGCAATGGCTACTTCGGCACTTAATGTCAGCAGGCAGGCGCTGTGTCGCAACAGCCGATCAGCCTCGCGCATTCCATCGCGCAGCAGTTTTTTCTCCAAAGCGACCCTCACCGACTGGCCCAGACGCCCCAGCGAGTCTTTCATCACGTAGTCGGCCGCGCCTCGCTGCAAAATCTGCACCGCGCGTTCTTGATCAATGCTGCCCGACACGATGATACAGGGAATATCCAGCTCGTTCTCCCGCAGAATCTGCAAGGCGCCCAGCGCGCTGAATGCCGGCAACGTGAAATCCGCGAGAATTGCCTCGGGGTTCGATGGCAGCGAATCCCGAAATTCCTGTTCGGTCTCCACCACTTTTACCATCAAGTCAAACCCGTCGTGGCGCAGCGAGTGGACCATCTGCGCGGCGTCAGATGGATTGTCCTCAAGTATCAGGACGCGCAGCGGTGTAGCCATGATCAGACGCTCACTTTGGGTGCGAGGGGCTCGAGCGGGCGTTCAATCGCGGAAATAGGCTGGCGGTTCAGCGAAAGCCAATAGTAGCCCAAGTGCCGAGCCACTTCGTTGAATTGCTCGAAATCGACAGGCTTGACGATGTAACTATTGACCCCCAGGCGGTAGGTCTCGATGATGTCGCGCTCCTCGCTAGACGACGTGAGCACGACGACGGGTACGGTGCGGGTGCGCGGATTGCCGCGGACCTGGCGCAGCACCTCGATACCGTCGACCAAGGGCAGCTTGAGATCGAGCAGGATCACCTTCGGGTTTTCGTTTCTACGATTGGCAAACGCGCCAGTGCAAAACAGATACTCCAGCGCTTCGGCGCCATCCCGCACGACGTAAACATTCTTCGCGATATCGTGCCGTTTGAAGGCATGCAGAGCCAGCATTTCATCGTTCGGGTTGTCTTCAACCAATAGAACCTCCGCGTCGCTATCCACCATGACGTTGCTCCTCATTCGAAAGTAAAAAAGGGCCGCGCTTTGATTGGGCGTCGCATTGCCCAAACCCCGGCGTGGCCTCCCAACCGGGACGATGTCTCCAGATCCACAAAAAAGTAAGCGACGACGATGCTTAGACAAGTTCCGGTTGCTTTTCTACTTCGAGCGGGAGGTCCAAATTCGAAGGCGGCTGGCGATTCAGCAGCAGCCAGTAGTAGCCCAGGTGCTTGGCGACTTCGTTGAACTGCTCGAAGTCGACCGGTTTGACGATGTAGCTGTTGACGCCCAACTTATAGCTCTCGACGATGTCGCGCTGCTCGCTGGACGACGTGAGCACCACCACGGGAATCAGCCTCGTGCGTGGATCGCTGCGTATTTGCCGAAGCACCTCGATGCCATCGACGAGCGGCAGCTTGAGATCGAGCAGGATGACCTTGGGATTTGCGATCCTGCGATGGGAATAAGCCCCGGTGCAAAAGATGTACTCCAGGGCCTCGGCTCCGTCGCGTACGACGTGCAGTTCGTTGACGATGTTTTGCCGCTTGAAAGCGTGCTTCGCCAGTGCTTCGTCGTTCGGGTTGTCTTCGACCAACAAGATCTCGACGCCATCTTCCGACATAGCAGGTCCCCCTTATTCAAGCGTGAAAGAAAAAGTAGCGCCCTCGTTGGGCTTCGCTTCTCCCCAAACTCGGCCGCCGTGACGCTGAACGATCCGCTGCACGATGGCCAGCCCCACCCCGGTACCTTCGTAGTCGGCCGTGCGGTGCAGTCGTTGAAACACACCGAACAATTTATGGGCATACTTCATGTCAAATCCGGCGCCGTTGTCTTTGACGAAATACACGACTTCCGGTTCGGCTTTGCCGTTCAGATGCGGCTGGCCTTCGGCGATCGGCCGCGGCTGGGTGCGGCAACCGATCTCGACGCGAGCGTTTTCCTGCTTGCGGGTGTATTTGATCGCGTTGGCGATCAGGTTGGTCCAGACTTGCTTGAGCAAGGTCGGATCAGCCTCGCAAGAAGGCAAGTCGCCGATTTCTATATCGAGTTGCCGCCCTTCGTGAGACTTTTCCATTTCTTCGAGACAACGGCGCACGATCCTGTTCGGATCGACCGAATGCTTGGCCAGGGCCTGGCGGCCGAGTCGCGAGAAAGCCAGCAGGTCGTCGACCAGTTGCCCCATCTGGCGCGTATTGTCGCGCACCATTTGCAAATAGGCCTTGCCCTCCGAAGCCAACGGCAGACCGTAGTCTTCCAACACGATTCGAGAAAAGCCGTCGATCGCCCGTAACGGAGCGCGCAGATCGTGCGAGACCGAGTACGAAAACGATTCAAGTTCCTTGTTGGCGGTTTCGAGCTGCGCGGTGCGCTCCAGGACCCGCTGTTCCAGGTCTTCGTTGAGCTTGCGGATTTCTCTGTCCGATTGCAGCAGCGTCTCGATGCGCGAGGTCTCGACCGAAGTGGCCAACTCCCGCGCCTGTTTGCCGAGCGCCTTGATTTCCTTGTCCGATTGGTCGAGAGTTTCCAGTCGGGAAGCCTCAACCGAGGTGGCCAGATCACGGGCTTGTTGACCCATCGCTTGGATGATCTCGTCCGACTGCATCAAGGTCTCGATGCGCGACGTCTCGACCGACGTAGCCAGGTCGCGCGCCTGCTGGCCCAGCGCCTGGATCTCTCTGTCGGACTGATTGAGGGTCTGAACTCGCGAGCGTTCCACGGAACGAGCCAACTCGCGCGCTTGCTGACCTAAGGCCTCGATTTTCTCGTCCGATTGCATTAGAGTCTGCATGCGCGACGTCTCGACGAGCGTGGCCAACTCGCGGGCCTGCTCCGCCAGGGCTTCGATTTCCTTGCCCGACTGATTGAGTGTCTGGATGCGCGAGCGTTCGACGGAACGAGCCAGCTCACGGGCTCGTTGCCCCAAGGCTTCGATTTCTTTGTCCGATTGCATCAGCGTCTGGATGCGCGACGTCTCGACGGATCGTGCCAACTCTCGGGCTTGTAACCCCAGGGCGAGAATTTTTTTGTCGGACTCGGAGAGGGAGTGCTCTTGCATGGTTTGGACAAACGCGCCCAACTCCGGGCCTTGCGATCCGAGGAGTTCGATGCCAGCTTCGGGGGAAGGCCCGATGGCATCGATTCGCGACGTCTCCGCGGCCAGTGCGAGCTCACGCGCCCGCTCCTCGATCCGCGTGCGTTCCCGACGCTCGTGTTGCAGCACGGAGACCAACAGCACGGCTGCCAGAACGTTCCCGAGAATGCTGCCCACGGCCGCGCGCATCGACAGCGCGACGGTCCGCTCGTCGCGCGCGGTCAATTGTTCTTGAATGTCCGTACTGATCTGCCGGGACAGAACGCGGATCTCATCCATGAGCATTTGGCCCTGATCGGTTCGCACGACCCGCATGGCGGCGTCGATACCCACGGTCTCCCGCAACTCAACCGTTTCGGCCAACTCGGCGAACTTCGTCTTCATGAGTTGCCGCATGGCGTCGAACGTTGGCCGCCGCCCGGGCAGGGCGTCCATCAGGTCGTCGACCAGAGCCAATTGGTGGTCTGTCGCATTCACGGCAGCCTGGTACGGCGCGAGATAGGGAGCCTCGCCCACGAGCAAGAAACCGCGTTGACCGGCCTCGGCGTCGCTTACCTTGGACACGGCCAACTGCAGCGTGTTGAGGAGCAAGCTAAGCCTGGTTCGCGCCCGATTGTTCTCGATGAGCGCAAATGTGCTCCATAGCGAAAACATTCCCACGACAAACAACAGCCCCAGTGCCAGCCACTGCGCGCGGTGTGGGTTGGACGCGAAGGCCCGCTTCAACGATCGATCGGATGTGAAGGGACTTCGAACGCTCATGGTCGCATCATTCCTTTAGCCCAAGGTATTCGCGTTGGGCGGTGTGATCGGATGTTCGCCCCCGGCCAGCCGCCGCAAGAGCGCCGTCGCGCGCAATTCGGCGCGAATCGCCTGGGCCCGCGCCAGCGCCGTCTCGATGCTTTCCGACAGTATCTGTTTATCCATGGATTGCTTGCTGAGATAATCGTCGGCGCCCGCCTCGATCAGCTCGGCCGCGATCGACGGCGTGGCGACGCCGGAGAGTGCGATGACCGGCACGATTGAATCGAGAGCGCGCAGTTGCCGCAGGCAGTTCAGCCCGTCACCTTCGGCAAGCTGATAATCGAGAATCACCAGGTCGACCCCGCCGTGACGAAAAGCATCGACGGCCTTCTGCTCGCTCTCCACGCCGGTCACGACGTACTTATGCTCGTCGGGAACTACCAGGTAATGAGCGATCAAGGCTCGTTGAGTCTTGTCGTCCTCGACGTGCAGCACTCGGGTGGGGCCCATGATTAAACCTTTGCAAAAGTGAGGGCGCGACTAAGCCGGCCCAAGAGGGTTGGCCGCTGCGCGTTCCCGTCGGACGGCATGGTTTGAGGAGCCAATCGCTCCATCAGTTCGCGAATCTCGGCCAGCGCGCGCGAACCCGACGCTTGCAGTCTTAGCGGCCGGCCGTGATCCACGGCCGCGCCGACCACCGAGTCGTACGACACGGTCGCCAATCCCGGACAATGCAACAGAGACCGCAGTCGGTCGGCCGAAAAGCCCGCTAACTTCGCGTCGTAACGATTGACCAATATGGTCGGCCGCAGTTCCGGCAAGGCCTCGCAGACCATTTGCACTCCGCGGATTGAGGATACTTTCTGTTGCGTGACGAGGACCACGCTGTCGGCCGCCGCGAGCACCTTGAAGTACAAGTCGTCGTAGTTGCAGGGAAGGTCGACGACGACGACCGCGGCCAGGTGTTCGGCCATCTCGATGAGCGAGAGCACGTCGTCGGGCTTGATCACGCCCGGCTCGATCGTTTGATAGGGACCCGGTAAAATCGAAAGGTTGTCGACGATTGGCGTAAGCGCCTGATTGATGGCATAGCTATCGACGTTTTCGCCGAACAACAGGTCCGAGGTGGTGTATTTTGGCTGCACGTCCAGATGGCTTGCCAATACGCCCATCCGCAGCGACAGTTCCAACAACACGCACTTTATTTGCTTGACGCAGGCCAACTCGTAGGCCAGGTTGAGCGCGATGGTCGTTGTGCCGCAACCGCCGCCAGCCCCAGCCACCACGATCGTTTTTGCCAGTCCGGGCGCCAGGCCGAACTGTACGGCGATGCAATCGACGGCGGCCCAAAAATCGGCCCGTTGAAATGGCAATAGCACGACTTGCAGGGCGCCGGCCCGCATTGCCCTGACGACTATCGACGAATCCTTGTCAGCGTTGACCAGCGCGATGATCGGCCGGCCGATAAACGTGGCGCTTAGCCGCTTCAAGTTCGCCAGTTCGACGCCGGAACTGACTTGAACGACGAACAACCGCATCGTGTCCGAGGACAAATCGAGGCCCTTCAACGCGCTCTGTATGTCGGCAAACTCGGCGTCGAACGATGCGGAATGATTCAAGGCCTCGCGCCGCAGGTCGGACAGAACGTTGTCGGCGCAGCCGATGGGAACGATGGTCATGCTTTGCATTCAATGGCTCCTGCGGATGGTACGTCCGCGTTCAAGCTTCCTTGAGCTTCGGCGCGACAATGCAACGCCGAAAGGGCTCTCAGCAGCCGGAGGATTTCGGTCTCGAAGCGAAGGAAATCGGCCGTCGCATCGGCCAGGTTCCCCGACGCGCCAATCGACTCCAGGGCTTGCGCCGATTCCGTGACCGCCGTGGCACACAAGGGATACGCCGAGCCCTTCAGCTTGTGGGCCGCGCGCTCTAATCGCCTACCGTCTTGTAGTTCGACCGCGGCGCGAATATCGGCGATCATCGATTGCGCTTCCTCCATGAAGATCAAGGCCAAGCTGCAAAGAAAGACACGATCGCCGCCGAACCTCGCCAAAGCCTGTGCTTCGTTGAAGGCCGGCTCAACGGCCTCGGCCACGACAGTGTCGCCCGCCGTTGAAAGGCTCTCGGTTCGCTCTGGCGGCATTGGGCCCCTCACTGGCTGTCCTCCCGCCAACGGTAGCCGGACTTCATCGTTCGCCAGCAGGCGATGCGGCGTGGCCATGTCAACAGTCCTCATTGAATTTCGCGGCTTCGAGCAATGTTCCATTCCCTTTCACCGGCCGGCGATTAAGCAGCAGCCCATGGCTATCCAGTGTGATGGCGTCCTCGTTACCGACCGGGGCATATCGCTTTCGCTTTTTTGTCCCGGCAACCCTACCGCGTAGATGGGGCAAGACAACAGCAGAGTGCTAAGGCAAACCCTAGGGTCGGTCTCGCGGCATTCGGTGCGGCCGAATTTCAGCCCGCGGACAGTCTCGAGTGCATGGGCCAGATTGGCCGGCGCCAATTCCTCACTGACTGCCCGGGGCGAAATCTACTTTTGATTCGAACGATCCGCGAATTGAACACGCCCCGTGACAGCCCCGAGACCGCGTCCCGCTTCGGATCGGTGTAGCTCCCGGGCCAGGAGGGTCTGAATCGCCTTCAATCTGAGCGGGCCGAAGTCGCGCCCTGGCTCACATCCCTAAAGGGGCCGAGGTGGCACGATCGTGTCGTCGACGTTATGGATCTCGCGGGTCGGCTTACCATCCTTGAAAAGTGCCTTACCCCATACCGG
This sequence comes from uncultured Planctomycetaceae bacterium, assembly GCA_963791755.1. Taxonomy (GTDB): domain Bacteria; phylum Planctomycetota; class Planctomycetia; order Pirellulales; family PALSA-1355; genus PALSA-1355. The sequence goes on along the minus strand of CAWBTK010000007.1, from coordinate 434,359 downwards.
CGAAACTTGGCCAGCATTTGGACGATCGAAATGCCTGACGCCGGCGCGCCAAAGGTTCGGTCGTTGGTCAGCCATTGAGTGGTGACCGAATTGTCGTTTTTCTTGCTGGCCCTGTTGCCGCGTGGGCCGGGGTAGATGTATCGGGCCCGAGAGAGTCACAACGGCCCGACCGCCAGCCCGATGATCGCGTTACTCTGAGAGCCGTTGGACGGGAAGCGCCGGCAAGATGCAAATCCCGTTCGTTGAGGCACAAACGGTATGTACCGTTTCGTCGCTCTTAAAATGGGCCGCACTGCCGACCAACGGCAGGTAATCTAACGTGAGATTTCGGCGGGACTTAATTGAAGCGAGGGTGAAGGGACTCGAACCCTCGGCCTCTAGCGTGACAGGCTAGCGCTCTAACCAACTGAGCTACACCCCCAAGTGCTTGTCTGCGTTCAACTTCCGGTGATTTAGGTTTCCTGTTTTCTTCGTCGTGCAGTGATTGTGCAGCAATTTCCCAACTCAGTTGCGGCGACGTAACCTTCACCGGAGACCCAAAGTAATGCGAAAACCTTGGTTCCGCAAGCAGACCCAGTGCTGGTACGTCGAAATCGGTCGGAAGCAAGTCAAGCTTGGCCCGGATAAGGCCGCCGCCTTCGAGCAATATCACAAAATCATGGCGGAGGGTCAAGTCTCGGCTAAGGACGAGATTACCGCCCACGAGGTCGTAGTTCTCTACCTGGAATGGGCATTGGACAATCTGAGCGAGAAGAGTTTTGGGTTTTACCGGGAACCCTTGCTCCACTTCTTGGACTTTATCTCGCCGAAGATGAAAGTCAACGACCTGAAACCGAGGGACATCACGAGTTGGATCAAAAAATACTATCGCTTGAGCAAGCCGCAAAAGGGCAAGCCGCAGAGGCCTGTCTCCGACAATCATCGGCATAACGCGGTCCGGGCGGTCAAGCGGTGCTTCCAATGGGCCAAGGAAGAAGGCCACATCGACAAGTCGCCGGTCGCTGACGTGAAGAACTTTCCCAGCACCCGACGTGAAACCTACGTAACGCCCGAGCAATTCGACAAGCTGATCGCGGCGATTCGAGTTGACGATTTGGACTTCCGAGAGTTCGTTACGTTAATGCGGCTGACTGGATGTCGGCCACAAGAAGCTCGAAATGCTGAAGTACGGCATTTTGATGCTGACAATAAGTGCCTCACTTTCCCGAAGACCGAATCTAAAGGAAAGAGGGACCGCCGAGTCGTGCTGCTCGACGGAGAAGCGTTTGAAATTATCAAGGCGCAGCGCTAACCGGTATGGCGATGGTCAATTATTCCGCAATCGCGCTGGCAAGCCTTGGAGCAAAGACGCCGTAGTTCAACGCTTCGCTGATCTAAGCGTGAAACTAGGGTTTAAAGTCACGTCGTATACGATCCGACATGCCTGGGCAACCGACGCGCTCGCTCGTGGTGTCCCAATCCAGTTTGTAGCGAAGATCATGGGGCACAAGGGCACTCGGATGCTCATGGAAGTCTACAACCATCTGGAACTCCGAAGCGATGAACTACGGACCGCATTGGATCATGCCAATGGGAATGGGCACCGGCCAGTTAGCGGATAGGCACTTGCACGTCCAAACGAGTCCTCCCGGCCACGCGGATCACGACCCGATAGTTGTGTTGACCTGCACAGAAGGCGTCGTCGCATTTCGTCGCTTCTTCCAGCTACGGACGTAAAAAGCGACAATCAAAAACAGAAGTCCGGCTGGCAACGTCCAAGGATGACCGCTTCGACCGGGAATTTGAAAACTTGAGGATTTGCCGGTCTTGACGTCCCACAGGATTACATTCCCACCTAAGTCGCCGATTGCAACCGTGCGCATATCGGGAGAAGTTGCCAATGCCGTTACCCAATCGTGATGCCTAAGTCGCAGAACCTCTTTTGTTGTGGCGACGTCGAGCAATATCACACCATCCTCGATTGCGACGACCAACTTTTCTTCGCTCAAGTAATGAAGATGGCGGATTTCTCCCTCGCATGTGAGATCGCGGCTTTCGCTCGTCCCGAGATTGCGAAGAGACAATTTTCGTTCGTCCGCCACCGCCAATTGATCCGCACGCGGACCGAACGCGAATGCACCAGAGCACGCGAAGATTTTGCCAGGCCGTAATCGTGCGTCAGCGTCGTACAGCTTCAATTCAGGATGATCGAGCGCTGCAATCCAGCGATTGTCCGCCGACAGCGCAATGCCTGGCCTGAAGGGGCTGAACACGAAGAGTCTAGGATTATTTACGATTTGCTTCGCATTGTCCCCGCCGAGCAAACTAACGCCGCCATTCCAGATTGTCGCCGCGAGTACCGTTCGATCCTGAGAAAGCGCGAAGTCCTGAACCGCTTTTGCCATCCCGGGATCGAAAAAGGTCGTCGTCTTTCCTGAGTTAAGATCAAAGCGTTGAATCTTGCCACCGCCAAACTCAGGAAACAACAATGAGTCGCCGTCAGCATTAAATGCAAGGGCCTCACGGCCTTGGCGCAGGAACTCGGTTGCAGGGCCGCGGTTTCCCGGACGAAAGTCGCTGTCGATGGCTCTCGTTGGTTCCACCGACTCGCCATCAATCAAGCTAATGGTCCGTCCAATATTTGCGGCATAATTCTTCAGATGGACGTTGGCGTTACGCCAATTGAGTTTCACGACAGCAATCCGCTTGCCATCTGGCGAGAATGCCAACGAGTGTATCTTCATGTGAGCAGTGCCACATCCCTCAGCTTGAAGGAGGGCGAAGATGAGCGCGAGAACTGCCACCGCCACGAAAAATGATCGAAGGGAGTAGTTCATCCCAGGGCCGGAAATCTTGGGGGACGGTGTTTGCTCGGCCACAGTCGTCCATTATATGAGCAATACAATTTGATTCCTGTACAATAACCTAAAGAGTGTTAATTGGTCTCATTGACCTTCGTCCGATAATCAGTTGGTGTGTCTAGCGTGCGAAAACTCCGGCGCTACCTCACAGGACTTGTCTGTTTGGCCGGGCTGGCCGTCCTCGGCCCGTGCCGTTTTGGCTATTTCTCTGTCTGCACCGATTGCGGCGCGATCCGTCATACGAACGAACGCGACTTGCTGCCTACCGGTTCGGTTTCCTACTGGACAACGCATTCGATCGAAACCACGCCGTTGAGCCGGATATGCGCAACCACTCAACTGGTTGGCGAACACGACCACACCTGGCAATTCGGACAGGGAAATACCTTCCCGCTGTGGTCGTGCAGCCTCGGCAGAGGAAGCAGTGTGCTGGGCCAAGTGATGTCGGACCATGTCGCAACCTTCATCAAAAATGTCGCAGAATTTGAGTCCATTGATGAAGCCGGGAAATGGCTGCATCTGACACTCGATGCCAATACGTCTCGCTTTGTTTTCGGTGCGCTGCTCGACGGCCAATTTCCAGAGACGGGATTTGACAACGCTGAAGAATACCGACTCTGGGCAGCCAAGGGACTTGGGAAAATGAACACATCCGTCGCCGAAATGATCGAGTTCGAGAAGAATCACTAACGCGGTATGATGCCATGAAGGATTCACAGGAAATCGAGGCAATTTTAGCGCTCAAGATCGGGTACATGTACTACCATCGACCGCTGATGTATGGCGGTACGGCCGATGGCGTCGATCTATTGCTGCACACATACCACGAGATTTGGTCAGAAATCGAGGGCCGGCACGACGAGTTCAGGAATACATGGTGGCGCGTCCTTGAGGAGGAGGAATGCGGCTCGGCCAACTTCTCGACACGCTACCGGATGAATCATCCAGAAGCCTCAGATGAGGAGATCGTCTCCTACGCCGTCGATCAATGGCGTAAAGTCAGCACTCGCCTAGGCGTGCCGATACCGCATCAACAATTGCGCCTGAGTTTCCGAACGCACGCACGTAGGAGGGTGAATGACAGTCGTGCAGTATTTGTGCAGTAGACTCTATGGACTTGGCGCGATTTGACGGGAAACTTTTGGCCCGATAGAGTGGGCTAAACCCTGAAATCATCGGGGATTATCGCGCGGGGAAGAAATGTCACAGGGACGTGACAGGCTAGCGCTCTAACCAACTGAGCTACACCCCCGGGGTCGACTCGGCGAACGGCCCGCCAACGGGCGCGAATGCGCCGCGTCGAAAGGCCTATCCTCGGGTCGAGATGAAATTATAGCCTTGCGTTAGGGCCCTGCAAGGGGACCGGTTCTGACGCTCGTGCCGCTTGCGCCGTCGCGCCGCGGCCGCCACGACGCAAGCGACTTGCAATCTCACGCCGCCGGGTAACTTGCGGGCCAATATGACCTAGATTTGCAGAGTCAAGAACCTTGCGCCAGGCTTTAAAACAATGTGGTACAACGACCTGTATCGAACGATTTTCACCCGGCTCGTGAGCCTGGACTTCCACCAGGTCAGCTTGCTGGTATTGGCGATCGTGGCGTTTGGATTTTACTGCCTCCGCGGCTTCGGTTCGCGTTCGAATTACTAACCGTCCGTCCCGTCCGAGCGGTCGAAGGCGCGTGCCGTGCCGCTGCCACGATCGGTCTGGATCGGTCTTATCCCACCTGATTTGGAAAACTCGATGGACATTCCGACCGGCTTTCCCCTTCCCGTCGCCCTGGCCGTGATCGCTGTTTTGGGCTACATGGTTGGTCGTCGCTCGCGCGGTCAGGCCGTCAACGAAGCCGACAAGGCGCGCCGCGAACTGCGACGCGCCAAGCTAATCGCCAAGGAATTGGAACAAGTTGCCGAAAGCGTGCGCAAGAGCCTGGCCAATCACCATCTTTCGGTGGCGCGCTTCAAGGACCGCGTTGCCGAACTGAGCGGCCGCGAGAAGGAAGCCGCCTGGCAAGAGCTGTGCGGCGAGTCGGAACAAATTCTCAAGCCCACGCTGCGATTGGCCGAACAGATCGCGCAGGCCTACGACGAAATCCGTCGGCAAACGAATCAATTGATGTCGTTCAGCGAAGTCCGCACCGACCCGTTGACGCGCGTGGGCAACCGCCGCGGGCTGGACGAAACGCTGGAATCGATGTTCGCCCTGATGGAGCGATACGAAGAGCAATTCTCGCTGGCCATCTTCGACATCGACCATTTCAAGGAAGTCAACGACAAGAAGGGTCACCTGCACGGCGACCGCACCTTGCAGGCCGTGGCGCGGGTGATCGACGACTCGGTGCGCGACACCGATATCGTGGCTCGATACGGAGGCGAGGAGTTTGTCGTCGTCATGCCGCATACGCCACTGGAAAACGGCTGCCTGTTTGCCGAGCGCGTGCGGCAAAAGATTGAAAGTGACCTGGGCATCACCATCAGTGGCGGCGTGGCCATGGCGCTGGACGGCGACAACGCTCAAAGCTTGTTGTCGCGGGCCGACGCGGCGCTCTACAGCGGCAAGGCCGCCGGCCGCAATCGGATCTTCCGCCACACGGGCGCCGACATCGAGCCGGTCGACGGCCTGCCGGCCCATGCCGAATTTTCCGTCTAGTCAAAACACTTCGAAATTACGCTGTTCTCCAGACCGGTCGTGCCCATGCCGTTGCGCGAGGCTGCATGTGACGGCTCCCGCGCGATCGGGCTCCTTCTGCGGAGGTAGTGGATGCCTGGCGACCAATGCATATGCCTGGCGCCAGCTGGACTGCTGATGGATTGGCAGCGAACCGGACGCATCTCATGCCCCCCCGAAGATGACTAGCAATACCAATGCGTTGACGAATCCCTCGTCAGGTTTTACGATTGCGGTTTGCGGGCCGTTTGTTGCGCAGGCTGCCGCGCCGGGCCGAGGACTCCTGGCAAAGACCACCGACTCCAAAGACGCACAAAGGAGGGTATGCACATGCCACTGTTCGAAGTCGAGACCGATTGTCATATCATCATCACCTGGGCCAGCGACGAAGACGCCGCTTCGACGGTCGTCAACGAAGCCTATCCAGGCGATCGCGTGATTCGACTTACGAAGCGCCCTCGCGATACCTGGGTGATTTCGAAAACCGCCCTGGGCATTGCCCGTCAGATCGATCCCTGCTCGACGGCCCGTGACTGTCTGTCGAAGGCGGCCGGCGACAAGGTGCACGCCATTCGGCTGTACATGCACGAGACGGGCTCGGACCTGGAACGAGCGCGCAAGGTCATCGAGTCGAACATGGTTATGGGCTGGTAATAGGACCTGCGCCATTGCTACCGGCCGCTCGCCGAATCGGCGAGCCATGCGAGCCCCTATCTCAATCTGTCGATTCCGCACGGCGGCCCAATGGCTCGGTAAAGCCACGAGGTCGCCGTCGTGTTTGACAGTCGCTCACTCGGCAGTCTATCGTACCCAGAGTAAGGTCCGCGCTTTGCCGCAGGTTGTTGAGGGTACAGACGTTGCGTGCCGCCGCCGGATTCTGGATCATCTTCTGCGGCTGTCTCTGGCAGTCGAACCTGGCGATTGCCGAAGAGGTTGACTTCGAACGGCACGTTGCCAGCATCCTGGTGCGGCGCTGCGCCGCGTGTCACGGCGCGAGTGATCCGGCTGGCGGCTTGAACCTGATGCAACGCGACACCGCGGCGGCCGGCGGCGAAAGCGGTCTGCCGGCCATCGTCGCCGGCAAGCCCGACGAGAGCAATTTGCTGGCGCGCGTGCGCGCCGGCGAAATGCCGCCCGAGGGCAAGGGCGAGCCGCTGACGGCAACCGAACTGGCCCAGCTGGACGAGTGGATCAAGGCTGGCGCCGCGTGGCCCAAGGATCGCGTGCTGAGCCCGTTCGAGTTTACCACGTCCGCGCGCGCGGCGCGACTGGTGGTCGCTCAAGCGACCGGTTCGTCCGGCGGTTCCGCAAGTGCGTCAGGCGGATCGCGTGCGCACGCCGATTGACGCATTTATCGTTTCCGCGCTTGAGTCGCGAGGTCTTGAGCTTTCGCCCGAGGCCGACCGCGCCACGTTGATTCGCCGCGCATCGCTGGACCTGCTGGGGTTACCTCCATCGCCGCAAGAGATTGACGATTTCATCGCCGACACGTCGCCAGCCGCCTACGAGCGGTTGATCGAGCGGCTGTTGGCCTCACCCCGTTACGGCGAGCGTTGGGCGCGGCATTGGTTGGACGTGGTACGTTTCGGCGAAAGCAACGGATATGAAACCAACACGGCCCGGCCGAACGCCTGGCCTTATCGCGACTGGCTGATCGGGGCGCTGAACGACGACATTCCCTATCGGCAGTTCGTGCTGGAACAATTGGCCGGCGAGCAGGTGGGCGCGGACGCCGCCACGGGTTTTCTTGTCGGCGGCGCGCACGACGTCGTGGGTAGCCCCGACATCGAATTGACCCGTGCTCAGCGGATGAATGACCTGGACGACATGATTTCGACGACGGCGGCGGCTTTTCTGGGGCTGACCGTCGGCTGGCGCGGTGCCACGACCATAAGTTCGATCCGATCGCGCAGCGGGATTACTACGCGTTGCAAGCCGTCTTCGCCGGGGTACAGCACGGCGAGCGCGAGCTTCGCGGCGGCGACTGGCAGCAGCGACGCCGACAACGCGACGAGTTGCAACGGCAACTAGTGGAGTTGGAATCGCGAGCCCGGGGGCTGGCCGTGCGACATCAACCTCTGGCGCAACTGGGCGGCAAAGCCGACGGACCGCCGCGCCCGGCCGTCAACGCGCGGGCTAATGTCGATCGATTCGCGCCCGCCCAAGCCCGCTTCGTGCGATTTACGATCCTCGCCACCAACCAGGCCGAGCCATGTCTGGACGAGTTCGAGATTTTCGCCAGCGATGAAACGGGCACTAACCTGGCCGCGGCCGCGCGGGGCCAAGGCCACGGCTTCCAGCGTGTTTGCCGGCGGAGAATCCGCTTTGCATCGCTTGCCTCACGTGAACGATAGTCGCTATGGGAATAGCCACAGCTGGATCTCGGCCGAGCCCGGCGCCGGCTGGGTACAGATCGAGCTGCCCGAGTCGGCCTCGATCGCTTGCGTCGTGTGGGCGCGGGACCGCGAGGGGGCGTTTCGCGATCGGCTGGCGACGAGGTATCAAATCGAGCTGAGCGAAGATGGCGTCCATTGGCAAGTAGTGGCCAATGGCGACGATCGCCAAACCTACGATCCGCAAGCGGAACCAGCCGATTCAATGAACTTTGAGAATCTGCCGCCGGATGTCGCCGAGCAAGTGAACCGATTGCGCGAGCAAATCAGCGTGCTAAAAAAGCAGATCGAGGAATGGGCGCCGCGCCAGGTCTATGCCGGCACGTTTTCCAAACCGGAACCGACCCACGTGCTATATCGCGGCGAGGCTTTGCAACCGCGCGAGCAAGTTTCGCCCGGGGCGATCGGGAGCGTGGCTCCGGCATTGCAGTTGACCGCCGATGCGCCGGATGCCCAACGGCGTTTGGCGCTGGCACGGTGGATCGCCAGCGACGACAACCCGCTTTCGGCGCGGGTGATGGCCAATCGGATCTGGCACTACCATTTCGGCCAAGGGCTGGTGCGGACTCCTAGCGACTTCGGTTTTAACGGCGGCGTGCCGTCGCATCCCGAGCTGTTGGACTGGTTGGCCACGGAATTCGTGGCCGGCGGAGGCCGCGTAAAAGCCCTGCATCGAGCGATCATGCTTTCAAGCACGTATCGCCAGGCCAGCCGTCACGTTCCGCGGGCCGCGGCCCAGGATGCCGGCGCCCGGCTGCTATGGCGATATCCTTCGCGCCGGCTGGAGGCCGAACCACTGCGAGATTCCGTATTGTTCGCCACCGGCGCGCTCGATTTGCGGATGGGCGGTCCGGGCTACGACGTGTTCGAGCCGAACACGAATTACGTCAAAGTTTACGCACCCAAGAAATCGTTTGGCCCGCCCGAATGGCGACGGATGGTGTATCAAACGAAGCCCCGCATGCGGCAAGACGCCACGTTCGGCGAGTTCGACTGCCCGGACTCGAGCCAGTCGATGGCCCGGCGAAACGTCTCGACGACAGCCCTGCAGGCCTTGAATCTGCTGAACGGTCCGTTCATGGTGCAGCAGGCGGGCTTGTTCGCCGAGCGGATCGAGCGCGAGGCCGGTGCGGAGCCGTCCGATCAGATCCGCCGCGCGTTTCGCCTGGCGCTGGGGCGCGAGCCGGATGCCGACGAGGCGGCCGCCGGCGCGGCTTTGGTGGAGTCGCAGGGCTTGCTGGTTTTTTGCCGGGCGCTGCTCAACGCCAACGAGTTTCTCTACCTGAATTGAATCGGACCATCCATGCCCGCGCGTCCCACGCTCTCGATCTCCGGTCACCGCTTGCTCGATCGCCGCGGTTTTTTGGCGCACGCGGCCGGCGGCTTGAGCGGCATTGCGCTGGCCAACTTGTTCGCGCAAGAAGGACGACTTGCGGCGGGGCAGGGGGGACCGATTCGCCCGGTGATCAACCCCGAGGCGCCGCTGGCGCCGTGCGCGGCCCACTTTCCGCCCCGCGCCAAGCGCGTGTTGATGATCTTTTGCTCCGGCGCATGCAGTCACTTGGATACTTGGGACTACAAGCCCGAGCTGATCAAGCGACACAACACGCCCATGCCAGGCTCCGACAAGCTGGTCACGTTCCAAGGCAAGAGCGGCAACCTGATCAAAAGTCATTGGGAGTTCAAGCCCCGCGGAGAAAGTGGCAAGTATGTCTCCGATTTGTTGCCGAATCTGGCCGAGTTGGCCGACGAGATGTGTTTTATCCATTCCATGACCTCGAAGATCAACACGCACGGGCCGGGCGAAAACTTCATGAGCACGGGCTTCACGGTCGAGGGCTATCCGAGCGCGGGCGCATGGATCACCTACGCCTTGGGGAGCGAGTGCGACAATCTGCCGGCTTTCGTGGCCATCCCCGATCCGCGCGGCGTGCCGCAGGCCGGCCCCAGCAACTGGTCGAGCGGTTTCTTGCCGGCCGTGTTTCAAGGCACGGCATTCAACGCCGATCAGCCAATCTCGAACCTGGCCACGCCGCCGCAAATCAGCCAGGCCGCCGAGCGTTCGACGCGCGATTTTCTTAAGTTGCTCAACGACAAACATCTGCAGCGCAATCCCGGCGATAGCGAACTGGCGGCGCGGATTGCCAGTTATGAACTGGCGGCGCGATTGCAGCTCAGCGCGCCGGAGGTGGGCGATTTATCGCGCGAGACCGCCGCGACTCATGCCGCTTACGGCACCGACGACGCCAACAAGACCAAGGCCGGCTTTGCACGCAATTGCCTGTTGGCTCGACGCCTGCTCGAGCGCGGCGTGCGCTTCGTCCAATTGTTCAACGGCGCCTACGCCATGGGCGAGGGGGTCGGCAATTGGGACGGCCACAAGACGCTCAAGACTCAATACGAGGTCCACGCGCCCATCCTCGATCAACCGGCCGCCGCGCTCATCAAGGACTTGAAAGCCCGCGGGCTGTTGGACGATACACTCGTCGTATGGACCACCGAATTTGGCCGCATGCCCACGTTTCAGGCTGGCGCCAACGGGCGAGACCACAACCCGCGCGGATTCACGGTATGGATGGCCGGGGCTGGCGTGAAACGGGCGTATAGCTACGGACAGACCGACGAGTTCGGCTATCAGGCCGTGGAGAACCCCAGCAGCGTCTACGAGTTGCACGCCACGATCCTGCACTTGCTGGGCTTAGATCACGAGCGGCTCAGCTATGCGCACAACGGCGCGGAACAGCGGCTTACGTTCGTGCATGGCCGCGTGATCGACGACGTGCTGGCGTGATTCGCCGCGGCTCAATACGAGCCCGGCAACTGATTGGCCCCCGCCGGCGGAGCGTAACGATCGTTGGGATTGGCGCCACCGTTAGCCGCCGGAGTGGCGTAACGCTCCGCGGCAGTGGTTGCCGCGGCGGGCACGACCGCGCCGGTCGAATAGTCGCTCGTCCCGCCAGGGCGATAGTACGGATCGCGGCGCGGCGACGGCACGGTGTTCGGCTGCGCGGGCGTCTGATACGGCGCGACGCCGGGGGGCGAGTAGCCAGTTTGTCCGGGATTGTAGCTCGAACTGGGCTGATAGCGGTCGCCGCCGGAACCGGCCTGCTCCGCGGCTGGCTGGACAGCCGGTTCGGCGCTGCTGTCGGCGTAGCGATCGGCCGTTGCCTGCTCGGGCTGGCTCGAGTCGGTGCTGTAACGATCGTTGCCATATTGACCATCGCTGGACGGATAGGCGCCGTTCGACGCATCGGCCGTGGCATAGGCGCTGCTGGCGCTGCGCCGGCGCGGCATATCCATCGGCCGGCGGTGCGTAACTTCCGGCTTGCGGCTGTGCGTAATTATCGGCCGCGGGTTGTCCATAGTTGCCGGCCGGAGGTTGGGCGTTATTCGCATAGGGATCCGACGAAGGAGGAGCGTAGGCTTGTCCCTGCGGGGCATAGGCGTCTCCCGGCGGCGCATACGCCTGTCCCTGCGGAGCGTAGCCTTGTGCCGCCGGATCGGTCGCGGCGGGCGTCTGATACGCGCCGCCCTGCGGCGATTGATAAGCATTCTGATCGGTGCTGGCCTGGGCGACTGGAGTCTGGCCATAGCCTTCGTTGTAGAGTCCGTTCTGCGGCGCGGCGGCAACGGCGGAGGCGTCGGCCGCGTTTGGCATCGCGCCGTAACCGCCGGGGGCGGCGGCGTTTGGCATGCCGGTTGGCGCGACATTGTTGTATCCGGCCGCCTGGCCAGGATACGCGGCTGCTTGACCGGGAGACGCCGGCGGCTGATAGGCGGCCGCGGTCTGGTCCGGATATCCGGGGGTGGTCGCCGTTTGCGCGGTCGAACCGTAGTTGCCGGGTGTCGCGCTGGCCGAGGGCAGGGCCGGCCCCTCGCTGGGCGTGCTCATGTTCGAGTTGGCCGGGTTCTTGCGACCCCAGCGCCAGGGCGAGTAACTGCCCATGCCGCCGCGACAACCCGACAGAGCCAGAATCGTGATCGCAAAGACCGCATACCGGGTGATACTAGCTCGCATTTGCATCGCGCCCTTGATGAATGTGATCGAGAAGGCGGATCGCTCGGCCCGCGCGACAAGCGTGTCGCGGTGGCTTGGCGCCCTCTTCCCTGAGGACTTCTTGAATCGGTCGTGGGGCGGCGGGGTCGAAAGACGACTCGACGATCCGCCTGGGGAATTTAGTCGATCATTATTGATTATTCGGACACGCTCGGCCGGTCGCCCCACTAGAATCCGAAAAGTTTGCCGGCGGAGGTACGCGCCCGGGGGGGCACGCAGGGCGGGGATTATAGAAAACACTTGCCGCCGGTCAACGTCAAAAAAACGACGTAGAGGCGCACGGGCAACCGCAGACTCGTGGGGCTCGGGGAAACAAGCCCCCAAACCCAGTTGCGGCAGGCACTGCCGGCCGCGCCGCCGATCAAGCTACGGGCGCACGCTCGGACTACCTGAGCCGAAAGCATCGCCAGCACGTCGCTGCAACTACTTGATCGCGGCCTCGTACAACTTGCCCACGGCCGGCCAGTCGATGACGTTGTAAAACGCGGCAATGTAGTCGGGCCGGCGATTCTGATACAGCAGGTAGTACGCGTGTTCCCACACGTCGAGACCCAGGATCGGCGTGTTGCCGTGCATCAGCGGGCTGTCCTGGTTGGCCGAACTTTCGACGACCAGTTTCTTGTTCTTGTCGACGCTCAGCCAGGCCCAACCGCTGCCGAACCGGCCGGCGGCCGCGGCGCTAAACGCCTGCTTGAATGCATCGAAGCCGCCCAGTTGCGATTGGATCGCCTCGGCCAGCTTGCCCTCGGGCTGACCACCCTTGCCCGGGCCAATCGTGATCCAGAACATCGAGTGGTTCGCATGGCCTCCGCCATGATTGCGGACCGCGGTGCGGATGTTTTCCGGCACCTTCTCGATGTTGCGCAGCAGCTCTTCGATCGGGCGGTTGTCCCACTCAGTGTTCTCGATGGCCTTGTTCAGATTCGTGACATAGGCCGCATGATGCTTGTCGTGATGGATTTCCATCGTGCGGGCATCGATGTGAGGCTCCAGCGCATTAAAGGCGTACGGCAAGGGGGGAAGCTGGTATGGCATGGATGGCTCCTCGATCGGCAGATCCGTGAAATTCAAGAAACTGAGCAGTGACATGGCGGTCAACGGACCGCCCGTGGCCGGCTAAGCGTGCCAGTTGCGCAGCATACCCGATTCCGCGCGGACTGACAATCGCCGGAGAACCGTTCGCGATCGATAAGTCGAGGCAGCGCAGCGGTTTTCAGCCGCGCGGTTTGAGCCAAGGCCCCAACACGTTGACGGCGCGGCGCGTGGTCGCCGGATCGACCGGTTCGGCCTCTTCGTTGGCCATCAAATACGACTGCAAACCGGCCAGGATGGAGGTGGCTTGTTCGGCGACGTTCGCGCTGCGTCGATCGCGAGCCCGCTTGAGTCGAATCGAGACGCGAATTCTCGTCCTCGACACGTACGATCCGCGTCCCTCGGGGCCCGCGACGGGAATGCGCTGCTCGGCCAGAGTGAGTTCGACGAGAAAGGGCACGCCGCGGTCCGAGCGGCGGCGGCCGTTGCGCAGTCCGTGCGTTTCGATCTGCAAGTCGATGCGATCGGCCTTGATCGAAAGGATTTCGACGTGATGATCGAGCACGAAGCCGCGCAGTTTCTCGACCGCGATGTTGAGCGGCACGGCGGTCACGAGCACGCGCTCCAAAAACAGCTCGCTGCCGGGGCAGTGCGCTGGCGCGATGGCCTGGGGCGCCGACTCGTCCGGTTCGCCGAGCCCGCCGCCGAGCTGCACGACCATGTTGCGGCCCATTCGCTTGGCTTCGAATAGCGCTCGGTCCGCGCGGCGCAGCATGGAATCGGCCGTGTCGCCGGGTTGAATTTCGGTGACGCCAAAGCTGACCGTCACGGTGTTGCCGTTGACGGCCGGCTGCGGCAGTTCGCTGACGGTTTTGCGCAATTGCTCGGCCCGCCGAGCGGCCGCCGCGTTGGCGCAGTCGGCGCAGAGCATGACAAACTCCTCGCCGCCATAACGAGCGACCAGGTCACCTTGACGGCAGTCGCTCTTGAGAAGTTGCCCAAAGATCTTCAAAACCTCGTCTCCGGCTTGGTGGCCGAATGTGTCGTTGATCGACTTGAAGCGGTCGATGTCGCAAATAATCAGGCTGCAAGGGAGCCGCCGCTCCAGATGCGCTTGGATGAACGGCGCGTAGGTTCGGTCGAACTCGGCACGGTTCGCGACCTGGGTCAGAGGGTCTTTCGTGGCGCGTTCATGCAGGTTCTGGCAGCGCTCTTCGAGCGTGGCCTCGGGCGAGGCGTCGTGCAACAACATCGCCGCGCCGTAGATCTTGCCGTTGGGGCCGACGACCGGCACGGTGTGCGCGTCGACCGAGATTGGCCGTCCGTCTCGACCCGAGATTTGCAGCCGTTTCAGCGACTGAATTCCAGTGCCGATGCAATACGCGATTGGGCAGTCGAAGCGGCGGGCCGAGGTCGCCCCTTCCTCGCGCATGCCGATCAACGTCGGCGCCCAACTTCGCGAGACGACGCCAGACGCGCCGAGGCCTGTCAACCGCTCCGCGCCCCGATTCCATTGCAGGATATGCAAATTCTCGTCGACGAAAATCACGGCGTCGTGCATGTTGTCCAACAACTTCTGTTGGAACATCATCTCGGCTGTCGGCGCCGGAGATATCGGCGCCATCGTTGCCAGGCAGCGCCAAAAGCGGTTCGATTGCTGCGGGTTCAAGGTCTGGAGCCAATGGCTGGCCACGGAACCGTGCGCGTGGGCAGACAGCGGCAACTCACTGAACGAATTGACCAGTTCCGCATCGAACTGGCTGCCGGCGCACTCGAACAACTCGTGGAGCGCGCGCTCGCGCGACATCGCCCGGCGGTAAACCTGATCCGAAGTCATCGAGTCGAATGCGTCCACAATAGCCAGCATCCGGGCGCCGATGGGAATTCTGTCGCCGGCAAGCGGATAGTTGTGACGGCTTCCGTCGAACCAGCCCGCCGAATGACGAATGGAATCGACAATCAGTTGCGACGGACAGCACGTAGCAAGGATATCCAGGCCCGAGAGACGAAAGTGGTCCATGAGTTTTGCTTCGTCGTGCTCCAAGCGTCCGGGCTTGAGCAACAACTGGTCGGGCACACCGATCTTTCCGATGTCGTGCAGCAGGGCCGCGACTTCCAATTCGTCGCGCAACTCGCAATCCAAACCTCGCACGAATCCCCAGGCCGAGCAGCCCAATGCCACTCGCAGCGAGTGCGCGGCCGTTTCGGCGTGCCGCTGCCGCAGGGCGATGAACAAGCTGCTGGCAATGCCGAGTCGCACCTCGACGAGACGGTTCTCATGGGTCGCGCCGCGCAGCGGCGGAGTCGTCGCGCCAAGACTCTCCACGAGCGAACTGAGCTGAGCGACCGACTGTTCGATGTTGGATGCGGAAGCCGTCCCGGCGACCGTCATGTCCGTGGGCTCGTTGCTCGCTGGAAACGACGATGGCATGTGTTGCTGACCCTTCCACAAGATGCAAATCAAGAAGCCCTACAGCCTGTCCGCGCCGGGCCAGCTGATTCCAGAAGGGCAACACCTACCGCTTCAGAACGTTACGTCACATGGGAGCGACGGTCAAAACCGCCCGCGGCCAGTTCCGACCGAATGACGCGTCATGCCGATTGTGCCGAATATACCGCGCTGCGGTCGACCGCCGCGCGGTCGGTCGGCCCCCCCAAGCGAACCCAACCGTCCTGGCCAGGGATTGCAAAGGTTCGCCAAACCGCCGACACCGCAGCGCATGCATGCAAAGCAGTCGCATGGCTGCCGCTAGAGTGCAGTTGATCGCTTCGAAATGCCGAATCCGTAGAAGACGCACGAAGCGCTCCCCGCGACCGCCGTTCCCCCGCCAAGTCACCGCCACGTAAACGCGACGCTCGGCGTGGCGCCGCCCTCCGCAACCAAGACCGCGCCCATGTCCTTTCGTCACGAACGCCGACGCCGCCTGTTAACCGACGATTCGTTGGACGACGAATTGGCGGTGGCCGGTGAGTCACACCTGAAGCTGGCAGGCGCGGACTCCGAGGGGGGACAGACGGCCTACACGGCGAACGCGAAGTCCGATTGCCAACGTCTCGTGCTCGACCTGTTTCCTGCTCGCCGACTGGCCGCGGCCCTGAGCGTGTTGACAGCCTGCCTGGCAGTCGGCGCGGTTTGCCTGCTGCACGTGGCGGCCGACTGGTTGAAAGCCTATCTCAACGCCGCCGATTTGGCCGCGATCGATCTCGACGCGCCGGGCAACATCAGCCATTGGCTGGCTTCGACGTTATGGTTGCTCGGCGCGCTGCTGGCCATGCTCACGTACACGCTGCGTCGGCACCGGGTCGACGACTATCACGGCCGCTACCGCGTCTGGCTCTGGACCGCCGCCGGGTGCGTGTTGCTTAGCCTGTTCGAGTCGGCCGAGTTGGGTGCGCTTGTTCGGGGCGCGGGTCGTGGCGTTGTCGTTTATTTCTCGCTGGCCGAGCCGCCGGTTTGGGATGGGATCGTGGCACTCGTGTTCTTGTCCGCCGGAGTTCGCTTGGGCATTGAAATGCGAAGCTGCCGGCCGGCCGTGGGCGCCCTGGTGGCCGCGGGGTGCTGCTTTGCGACCGCGGCACTCGTACACGAGACGCAGCTGGTGGAGATTTCGTCGACGTACTTGCCATTGGCCGGTCGGGGCAGTTGGCTGTCCGGATACGTGCTCGTTCTAACGTCGTTCCTGTTCTACGCCCGGCACGTGATCGCGCAGATCGAGGGCCGCGCCATCCTGGCGCCGGCCAAACCGCGGCGAATCAAGGCCCGGAAGAGCGCAAAAAAGGGCATCGACGCGGCGCCGCCGAAGGTCGATCTCCACGTTCGCACCGACCTGGATGCGGTGGAAAAATCGCCGGCGGCGAACCCGGCGATTCCCATGCGCTCGGCGGCGAATTCTCGCCAGGCGACATCGGACGGCCAGTCCGCTTCCGGCTTGTCGCGAGCCGACCGCAGGCGTTTGCGTCGCGACGCGCGGATGGCCGGCTAGGCAAATCCTCGCGGTCTTATGAACGTATAAGCAATCGCGCCAACCATCCGCGCGGCAAATCCGGCTGCAAAAGCCTTCGCGGTCGGCCGGCCGACCGCAGAATCGCCTCGGCAGCCAAATAGCCGCTGCGCACGGCGCCCTCCATCGTGGCCGGCCAACCGGTGTCGGTCCAATCGCCGGCGACGACTAAGCGCTCGATCTTGGTTTGCTGCGCGGGCCGCAACTTCTCGAAGCCCGGCCGCGCCGAGAAAACGGCCGCCTGCTCGGTCACCACGCGGGCTTGCAGGAGTTCGGCGCTGGCCGCCTCGGGCCAAATGGCCGATAGCTCGGCGCAGCACCTCGGCCACGATCTGTTGACGATCGCGCCCGGCGAGCGATCGCGACGCGCTGATCACGACCTGATAATAGTGTCCGCGGCCCTGATCCGTCGCGTCGCGATTGCCGCGATTGAAGAGCCATTGGCTCAAACGGCCGACCAGCACGGCATGCGGCAGTGCCGTGATCGGCCGGTCGAACCACAGGTGCACGCCCGTGATCGGCGCGCTTTCGATGTGGCGGATCCCCTGCGCCCATGGACAGTGCGCGGCGAGCTCGGGCGAGAGCAGGTCAACCACCCGATTCCAGGGGACGGCCAGCACCGCGTAGTCGGTTTCGATCGCCGTGCCGTCATCGCAACTTAGCGCGAGCGTTCCGGTATCGTCCAGACGACGAATCGGCTGGCCCAATCGCAGCACAACCTGGTGCGCGGCAAACCAATCGACCAGCCGCTGGCCGTACAACGTGCCCAAGGGGGCTTGGGGAATTTCCAAGACATAGGAGCCTC
The DNA here is from genome assembly GCA_963791755.1 of uncultured Planctomycetaceae bacterium. Classification (GTDB taxonomy): domain Bacteria; phylum Planctomycetota; class Planctomycetia; order Pirellulales; family PALSA-1355; genus PALSA-1355. Next base: position 416,566 of record CAWBTK010000007.1, on the reverse strand, counting down.
GCGCGGCCAGAAAGCCGTCGACAATGACTTTACGCGCCGCGGTCAGAGAAGCTCGATCCAATTGCTCGCCCAGGGCGCGTAACGAGTATCACGCTCCAGAATTGCTCGATGGCGGCCGGAGATTGTCCCTGTCGCGTTAGCCATTCGCCGATGGTCGCCTCTTGATGACCGTCGAGGTTATTCGGCGAGGATCGCATTCGCATCAATTTCCAAATCGCGCGACCGATGGCCAATCGGTCGCGCAGCGAAAGGTAGCGCAGACGCAGGAACGCGGGCGCCAAATGCAAGGGAGCGGGCAACAGCGGCGCCGCGCGAAAGCGGCACGGCCGGCGATCGGGCCCAAAGAAGTTCAGTGTGTCATCGTGCCGAAAGAGGCCCGAGATCTCCGTGCGGCGGCAGAAGTCGGCCAGATTCGTGCAGCAGCCCATGCTGACGTGCTGGCAATGGTCGACCCATTCGCCGCTGGCGGGATCGCGAAACGAGGCGGCTCTTCCGCCCAGCGATCGGCGGGCCTCGAACAACTCAACCCGGCAGCCTGCCGAACTCAAAGCGATCGCCGCCGCGAGCCCGGCCAACCCGCCGCCGACCACGGCCACCCGCGGGCCGTCCGGCGCGGCGCCGCTCATGGAGCGCCGACTCGGACGACTTCGTCGGTTGTCGGCCGAAACAGCCAGCGCGAGGCGATTCGCATCTTGCGCCAGCGACTCAGTCGCACGCGCGTGGTCAACACATCTCCGTCGCGCCTTTTGATCTCATCCAACAGGGCCCGATAGACGGCGACCATGCTGCCGAAAACGCGCTTGCCATCCGGCTCCAACAGCGGCTCCAAGCCGGCCGCGTCTTCATACAGCCGTTCGGTGCGTTCAATTTCGAACCGCATCAAGCGGCGGAAGCGATCGTTCCGCACGCCGGCCCGCAGGTCCTCGGCCGTGTAACCGAATCGCGCCAGGTCCTCGCGGGGCAGATAAACCCGGCCTTGGGCCGCGTCTTCCTTGAGATCGCGGAGGATGTTGGTCATCTGAAAGGCGACGCCGCACTGTCGCGCCGGCTGTTCGGCGCGGACGTGGTCGCAGCCCCAGATGCGCAGGCAGGAAAGCCCCACGGCCGAAGCGACGTGGTAGCAATAGCGTTTCAATTGGTCGAAGTTCTCGTAAACTACCGGCTCCAGGTCCATTTCGACGCCGTCGATCACGGCGTGCAGATATGCCAAGGGAACCTGAAAGTTCGCCAGCGTGTCGGCCAAGGCCGGCAACAGCGGGTCGTCGTGCTCGCCGCGCGTCGCGGCAACCAGCGATCGGCGCCAAGCTTCCAACGCGCCGCGGCGCTCGTGGGCCGAGTCCGAACTGTCGCCCAAGTCGTCGGTCCGCCGCAAAAACGAGTACAACGCGCACATCGCCATGCGCTTGTGCTTGGGCAGCAGCAAGAACGAGTAGTAAAAGCTCGATGCCGAGCGGCGGGCAATGCGCTGGCAATGCGTGTAGCTGGCTGGCAAGGCAAAATTCATCGGGGCGCCTCCCTGCGCGAGAACCTGAAAGGATTCCACCAACAGCCCACGAGCAGTCGCAGCTTTTTCGCCGCCGAGACGACCGGGCGCCGCCGCCAAACGTCGTGGCTCTGGCGTCGAATCGCATCGACCACGCTCAATCCTCCGGCCAGAAACAGCGACACTTCGACGCGCAGCTCGCGCGGCACGAGCCCGACCAGCTCTTGGCCCCCGCGCAAGTACGATTCGGCGCGGTCCACCTCGATGCGCAGCGCCCGACGGAGAGCCTCGGTCGCCCCTGGGCCGTCCAAGTCAGCGCGGCGAAGTCCGCCTCCGAGCAGCCGGCCTGTTCCAGAGTTTCAAGCGGCAAGTACAAGCGGCCTCGACGCCAATCGCGAGCCACGTCCTGACAGAAATTGATCAATTGCAATCCCGTGCAAATCGAGTCGGAGAGCTCGCCGCGACGCGCGTCGTGCGAGCGGCCGAGGTACAGGATCAAACGTCCCACCGGATCGGCCGAGTTCCGACAATACCCTAGCACGTCGTCGTGCGTGCGGTAGCGTACGGTTCGCTGGTCCTGGCGAAACGCGGTCAAAAGCCGCGAGAAAGGTTCTCGCGGAATCGAGAATTCCTCGATCGTCGCCTGCAAGGCGACAAACACCGGGTGGTGCGGCGAGCCGGCATAGCAACGCTCGAGTTCCGACTCCCACCAGTCGAGCGCCGCCAGACTCTGCTGGGGATCGCCCAGTTCGTCGGCCAGGTCGTCGGCAAAGCGGCAGTAGGCATAGATCGAGCAAAAATGGGGCAACAAACGACGCGGCAACAGCCAACTGGCGACCGTGAAATTCTCGTCGTGGGCGCGGACGAATCGCCGGCAATAGTGCCGGGCTTCATCACGAGTGACGGGCGCTCGGTCGCGCGTGCTGGCCGCCGCGCCGAGGGCGTCGGTGCCCCGAGCGGACATGCCATGGCCGGCGGCTTGATAGCGTGCGATTTCTTCCGTTACCGAAAGCTGGGCCACAGGCGAACTGCCCAATGCGTGTTAAGCGACGAATGCTCGGCCGGAGGAGAACGTCTCGATCCATCTATCCAATCCCCGGCGCGTGCATTATGATGAATCGTCGGCTGATTGCAACGTCTTTGACGCTCGCCACGCGCGTCTTCGAGTGTACTTGGCGTGCTAGCCTCGCGAGCGTACCAAGAGACCACACTGCCCGCCTATGAAAATCATTCTCGCCAGTCCCCGCGGCTTCTGCGCGGGCGTGAACATGGCCATCGAAACGCTTGAGCTAGCAATCAAGCTCTTCGGCGTCCCGGTTTATGTGTATCACGAGATCGTCCACAACAAGCACGTTGTCGATCGCTTTCGAGCCAAGGGCGCGGTGTTCGTCGAGCATCTGTCGGAGGTGCCCGAAGGTGCGCAGTTGCTGTACTCGGCCCACGGAGTCTCGCCGGAGATTCGCCGCATGGCCGCCGAGCGCCGGCTGCGAACCATCGACGCCACCTGCCCGTTGGTGATCAAGGTTCACTTGGAGGCGGTGCGCTACGCCAAGGACGGTTATACGATCGTGTTGATCGGTCACGACGGGCACGACGAAGTGATCGGCACCATGGGCGAAGCGCCCGAGGCGATTATCCTGGTCGAGTCGCCCGAGGACGTCGATCGCTTGCAGCTTACGACGAGCAAGCTTGCTTATCTCACGCAAACGACCCTTTCGGTTGACGACGCGAACCGCATTATCGCGCGGCTGAAGCAACGCTTTCCGCACATTGTCGGACCGCCGAAAGAAGACATCTGCTATGCCACGCAAAACCGCCAAGAGGCCGTGCGGCTGCTGGCTCGCGAGGCCGACGTGGTGCTGGTGCTGGGCAGCCAGAACAGCTCGAACAGCCAGCGGCTGGCCGAGCTGGCGAGCGAGACCGGAGTGGCGGCCCATTTGATCGATGGTCCCGCGGACATCGACATGAGCTGGTTTCGCGCCGAGGACACGGTGTTGGTGACCGCCGGAGCCAGCGCGCCGGAGACCGTCGTCGAACAATGCCTCAAAGCGCTGGACGATCGATTCGGCGCGGTGGTCGAATCGCGTTCGATCCGGGAGGAGGAAGTCTATTTTCCCCTGCCGAAAGAGTTCCGCCAGTTAGCCGCCACGCAGAGTTCTTAGCGTATGGCAGTAGTTTACGAAGGCAGATAGCCACAGAGGTCACGGAGAACACAGAGAGGGAATGCTTGAAACCCTCCGTGTCTTCTGTGACCTCTGTGGCTACTCTCTTTGTAATATCGAGAAGTTACCCTTGCAGGTAGCTCTTCAAGTAGAAGTTTTCCATCGTCAGACGGTCGTGCTGCGTTTTCACGACGTCGCCGATCGAAACCAGGCCCAGCAGTTGGCCGTCCTCGACGACCGGCAAATGGCGGATTCTCATCCGCGTCATCAGCCCCATCGTGTCCTCGACCGAATCGCTCGGCGAGCCCACGGCCACGTCGGCCGTCATCACGTCGCCGACAATCAGGTTCGACAACGGGCACTGATGCTTGGCGCATGCCCGCAGAATGTCGCGCTCGGTGATGATGCCCGTCATCTGGCTTGACGACGAGGCGTCGTCGCACACGACGAGCGAGCCGCAGTTGTTGCGCACGAGTTTTTGCACGACGTCTTCGAGCGTCGCGTTCTGGCCGATCGTGTGTACGACGTGTCCCTTGATGTGAAGAATTTCACGGAGGTCCATGGCCGCCCCCTAAACTGATTTGAAACGGTGCGGAAGGGAATTGCTGAACAGCAGAGACAGCATAGCGAGAGGCCGTCGGGTTTGTCAAAAAAATAATTCGAAGCGACGCAACGATTGCCGCGCTTCGAATCGACTGCTGAAGTATACGACACGGCCCGCGCGACACACGTTCGTCGGCGCTGTCGCCGGGGATTATCACACGTGGGCACGGGAGAAAACGCCGCGCCGGGGCCGCGAAATCGGACGCACCGGTCGCCGCTTGTGAAATCCGTCACAATCACCGCTAGCGCGCGACGCCACGAAAGGCCGAAGCGACTAGCGCGGCGGCATCTCGGCAATCCGCAGTTTGCGAAACGACAGATTCGTCGTGGGATCGTGCCCCTGGATGGCCAAAGTGCCGGGCTTCAGCCGCAGACCAGCGCGGGGGTTGTCGTTGGCCGGCCGTGTGTCGGTCCAGTCACTGACCTGGTAGCCGTTGATCCAGGTGGCCATGTGATCGCCGGACACGACGAGCGTCTTGGCGAACCACTCGAAGTCGTCGGGGACGACCCGGCGGGCATTCTGCCGACGATAAAAGCCGCCGGTGCCGCAGTCGATCGGCTGGGTCCGGTCGCCCGCCTTGAAACCATTCTGGATCTGGCTTTCGTAGCCCTGCCAGAACTCGCCTGGAATGCAGCGAAAGAAGATGCCCGAGTTCAGGTGTTTGCCGCCCGAGAAAATCTCGAGCTGCAACACGAAATCGCCAAACTGGCCTTCCGATTCCAACTGACCGTTGCCGTTTTTCACGTTCAAGGCGCCCTCGGGGGTCACCGAAAAGACGCTCTTCTTATCCGGAAACACCTTCCAGCCGGTCAGGTCGCGGCCGTTGAACAGACTTTCCAACGCCAGCGGCTTGAGCTTGATGTTGCGAAACGCGACGCGGCCCTTGTTGAATTGCAGCCCGATAAAACCTCGTCCCAGCGGACGCGAGTCGGTGTAGTCGAGCACGTTCTGGCCGTCGACCGCGACGGTGAAGTGTCCGCCCTCGGCTCGGACGACAAAGGTCCGCCAGTCGGCGCTCTCGGGCACGGTTCGCGCCTTTTCGCGATTGACGAAGCTGCCGGTCGGAAAGGGGCTGACCGCCGGGGCGGCAATGTTCAATTCGTAGCAATCGACCGCGGGGTTTGTCGGCACGGCTGGAGTGCGCAGGAAGATGCCGCTGTTCGTGTCTGCGCGCTGCGAAAATCGACTTTCAGCACGTAGTCGGCAAACTGGCTGGTCGTGTGCAATAGCCCCATTTCGCCGGCGTCGACCGAGATCGTGCCGTCGGCCACTTTCCAGTTCGCCTTGCTTCCCGCCTGCCAGCCATAGTCGGTCTGTCCGTCGAACAGCAGGATCCAACCGTCGGCGATTTCCTCGGCCGTGAGCGTGTTGGGCTCGGCCGCCGGCAACCGCGAAGACAAGGCCCAAACGAAAACGAAAATCAGGGGAGCAATACGGGCGTGCATGGGGACCTCAATCGGTGCGGGAGTCGGCGGCGGCGCGCAACAGCGCGAGCGGGGCAGGGCAGGGTGATTTCGACCCGGCGATTCTAACAGCCGGGCGGGGCCATTTCCACGGATGGGGACGCTTCAGTTATGGACGAACAAGTTCCGATTGACCTTTGCCACGCGAACCCCAGGCAGCTCGGTGAGCGCTCGAATGTATCGTCGGTCGGCCTCGAAATCGTTGCCCGGCCAGGGGAGCCGCCGGACCAGCGGCGTGCGGGCGATCCAACTGCCCAGGTCCTCGCCAGGAAAGGTCGGCTCCCAGCCGAGGTAGCTGTGCAGAATCTGGCACATGGCGATGTCGGCATCTTCCAAGGCGTGCAGCATCTGTTCGAGATAGCCGGGCACGTAGTAGTTGTCGTCGTTGCTCAACCCGATGAACTCGCCGCGGCAGGCGTCCAGGCCGAGCTGCCGATAGGGATGTCCCCAGCAGCCCAGCCGTTTTTCGGTTTGGATCAGGCGGATGCGCGGATCGCCGAGTTCGGTCACGACGTGCGCGGCCGGCTCGTTCGGTCCGTCGGTGACGGCCACGACTTCCCAATTCTCGTAGCGCTGCCGCTGCATGGCCAGCAGGAACAGCCGCAGGCGATCGGGCGCGTACTTCACGCGCACGTTCATCGAGACCAGCGGTTCGGGATCGGGCGCGATTCCGGCGGCCGCGAGTAGCATGCGGTACAGGCCGCGATTGTAGGTGCCCCCGTGCAGGATCGGCCTGGGGTCCTCGCCGAAGATTTTCATCAGCGCCGCCTGCACGGCGCGACTGCGGCCGACTCCGGCCTGGCACTGCATCACCAGGTGCGGCACCTGGAGGTTGGCATTGAGAAACTCGAGTATTCGCCGGGCGTCGTCGAGCGTGGGAGGCCGAACGTCGTGAAACGATTCGCTGGTGTCGAAGAAAATCAAGTCGAGCCGCGCGACGACGTTTTGCGAATCTTGAATCGTGGCCAGCAGCTCGACCGAGTCGGCCATGCGGATGACGGCGCTGGGGCCCGGCAGCGGCTGCGATTCGATCTCGGCGCGTGAGCGGACGTGCATTTCCATCAGGTCGCCAGTTTACACGAAAGATTCGCGAGCATCAGGTCGCGAAACCAAAGGCCGGAACTAGTGGGCTGACTACGCATCAATATCACGCCCGGCCGGTATGTAACTTTTGGAAGCCATGGTCACGCCGCGTGAACATGCTTGCGTGAGGCGCAAGTATGGCACCCGACAAATAAGCCTAGTGGACTGACTTGTTCTTAATTGTCATCCGCCGGGTGGCACTGGCATCTTGCCAGTGCAGGCACTTTTCACGGGCAAGATGCCCGTGCCACCCGACAAATAAGCCTAGGTCAGTCAACTAGCCAGTTGAGCGAGCGGCGAATCTCCAGCCGAACCTCGCCGGTGATCCCGCCGCCACGGCCCGCGCGACCGACAGGCCGGGCCAAATGGCCGTTGTGACCGGGCGGGAACAGACTGATGTCGACGGAGAGCAAATTGTGCGGGCGCAACAGCGCGGTGACGTTGCACTCGGCCGGATGATCGGGATCCGCGAGCGAAAAGATCGAGGTGCCGTTGAGAGAGAACTCGGCCGCGCCGTCGACCCCCTCGCAAACCAGCCACACGCGCTCGTCCGTGTCCAGGTTGGTGGGGGTGTTGAACGGCCGAGTGTAACGAACGCGGCCGAAAAAATCGGCGCCCAGCAATTCGGTCCAGTCGCCGGGCACCTCGGCCTTGGCCGGCGGCGGCAGGTCGGAGGTTTGTTCTTCGAACTCCGCCAGGTTCACCCGAACCGTGCGCGCCACGGCCTGCAAGGTCCACGGCGCCCGCAGGCGAATGATGTGCGGAGTGGGCATGCGTGGCGATTGGTCGTGGCGGATAGCCCGCGCTGGTTCGGCTGGTTGCGAGGAGAACTACTCGGGCAGGAAATCCTGCACGATCGTGACCTGCCGGACTTGCAGGCTCGAGGGTTCGTAGACGCGAATCGTGATCCGAATGCCGCGCAGCGGAGCGGAGTAGGGGGGCATGGTGTCGCGTTCGTTGATGTCGTCGACGATGCCGTTAGGTGGCGAATCGTCGAGGCCGTTCGTTCCGCTGTCGGTCCCAAAGGTGCTTAATTGTGGGATGCCATCATTCTCGTAGTGCAGCGACCAGGTGTCGTAGACGAACGGATTGGTGACCGAACGAGGAGTCGTTATCCCCGATAGTGCGTTTGGTACTTCGCCAAACTGCGGCGTGGGAAAACCGCTCGGCGGCGTGTATGCAGGCGGAGTGACCGTATATGGCGGCGGAGTAGTAAGGTAGCCCAAATCAGCATAGGCGCCGAAAGCGACGGATCCGACAGAATATTGCGGTGGCGGAGCCGGGGGGTTCAGCGAAAGTGTTGCCGGATAACTGGCGTTGATCCATTGAGTAAGCACGCTCCGATAGATTACGTCTCGCGGCTCAACGGCCACAACTGGCCTTGGCGGGGGACCTTCCGTCACTACAAAAACCGGAGCGCCCGGATCGTAGACCTGCACGTCGAACGACAGAACGTTCGTCATCAGGATATCGTCGCCCAATCTGGAACCCGCCGCGGTGAACGCCTGTGGTTCGATAAGGGAAGTGGGATCAATATTGGGCAAGAATCGGAAAGGAAATGTCGTGCCTCCTCCTCTCGGCTGATGTCCGATTCGATTCTCGGGCTTGGTTAAATCCCCGAGTGTGTTTGCCACGCGAGCGCCGCCTTCGACTCGGGCAGAGACATCGAAGAAGTTGTAGAAGGGATTGACCGTTAAAAAGGGCGAAGAAGTATTGCCCGCGGCCACGGCCGCTTGCTGTCCTGGAACGACCAACAACGCCCTTCGGTAGAGCGTACACAAGCGAAGCGGGGGCGAAACGGTCGCGTCGATGATCGGACCATCCTGTTTGAGGAAATACAAAACTTCGGCGACTTGCGACTCCGCTGTGATCGTGTTCAGCTTGCCCACGAATGGTTCGCCCCGGCTGCGGACCGTCAGCAACAGCGCATCGTCAGTGTCGCCGAACAACGTGTTTGTGATACTCGGGTGGTTACCGTCACTCTCGCCCCCTTCGATGATCTCCAAATACCCCTCGTCGTTCTCGGGCCGCAGGGGGGGCTTCATCGTGGCGGTCGCGCCTTGCAAGTCGGCTTGAATGCGATTGCGCATGGCGCGGAGCTTGTCGGATATCTCCAACAGCGCGCGGCTGCCCGAGACGCTGTCGACGATGACGCCGAACAGCGTGACCGTGGCCCCCATCATCAACAGCGTGGCGGCCAGCGCCACGAGCATTTCGATGAGCGTGAAACCGCGCGGGCCGGAGCTTGAAGTCGCAAGCGATGCTCGTGGGAATCGGCGAAAGTTGCAACAGACGGCGTGCGAATGAATCATGGCGATGGCGTCCGATATGCGAGGTGAACTGCCCCTCGTCTGCGGCAGCTTGCCCTCGGCCGCGAACTGTGCGATTGCACACCCTACTATCTTACCGCCGGCGGTCGGCAATTGCCAACGTACGGCCCCAAACACGTATTCGCCAGCCTGCTTTGAAATTACGGGGTAGGCCCACCATACTAAGGTTCCTGGCTGAATCGAAGCGAATTACCAACGGTCCGGAAGAAAAGCCACGGAGTTCACAGAGGACACAGAGAGTGGAAGCTGACGAAACCCTGACCGAACAAATCATCGGCGCCGCGATTGAAGTCCATCGGCATTTGGGGCCAGGACTACTGGAGTCAATCTATGAGGAGGCTTTGACCGTGGAACTCGGCCTGCGCGGGGTCGTTTGCCAACGTCAAGTCGCGGTAGAGGTTGTATACAAAGGTCACATCCTGAAAGGGCAACGAATCGATCTTGTCGTCGAGGGCAAGGTGATCGTGGAAACAAAATCCCTGGCCAAGCTACCCGATGTGGCTCTGGCACAGGTACTTTCCTACTTGAAAGTGACTCAACTGCGCCGTGGTCTGATTTTGAACTTCGGCTGCTCACGGATGGTTGATGGCGTGAAACGAGTCTCTCTGTGACGACCATACCCGTCGTGGTTAGCCCGTCGGCCCCTTATTACTTCCGAGTGGCTCGGATGGAAAGCCACACAGACCGCGGAACACTCACAGAGTAAAAGCACAATTTTCTCCGTGATCTCTGTGACCTCCGTGGCAAACCTTCTTCCGCGCCACCGAACGGTCGCTTAATGGCCCTAATGTCTCGGGCGGGCGCGGGCTTGCTCGATGACGTCGCGGATCGTCGAGTCCAACTCGAACTCGGGGCGGAAGCGGATCGTGCGCCGCAGGCGAGACAGGTCGGGGATCCGCGTGCGGACGTCCTCGAAATCCTGATCGTAGGCCTCGGCGTACGTCTGGAAGGCGATCTCGAGCTTGGGATTGATAGCCGCGATCACGGTCTTGGCCAGTTGCAGAATGCTCACCGGCTGATCGCTGCCGATGTTGAACACGCCGGCCACGGCCGCCTCGGTATCCATCAGCTCGATCACCGAACGCACCACGTCGTAGACGTGGGCAAAGCAGCGGACCTGGTTGCCGTCGTCGTGCACCACCAGCGGCCGGCCGGCCAGGGCCGCGTCGACAAAGCGGGGCAGCACCATGCCGTAGCGGCCCGTCTGTCGCGGACCAACGACGTTGAAGAACCGCCCGATCACGACTGGCAGCCGATGCTGCCGCCAATAGGCCAGGGCCAGAAACTCGTCGATGGCCTTCGAGGCGCCATACGACCAGCGGCCGCGGGTCGTGGGGCCGAAGACCAGGTCGTCGTCCTCGGTCCACAGCGGCTTGGGATTCTTGCCGTAGACCTCGCTCGAGCTGGCCAGGAACAGCTTGACGGCGTAGCCCTCTCGCTTGCGGCGCAACAGCTCGCTCAAGATCAATTCGGTGGGATAGATATTGGTCTCGATGGTGTGGATCGGCGCGGTCGAGATCAATTGCACGCCCACGGCGGCGGCCAGGTGATAGACCTCGTCGACGTCGGCGACCAGCCGCCGCACGAGCGCCTTGTCGGCCACGGTGCCCTGCACGAAGCTGAAATTGAAGTGCTCGCGGACCGCCGCCAGGTTCTCGGCCGTGCCGGTCGATTCGTCGTCGACGACCGTCACGCGGTAGTCGCGAGCCAGCAGGGCCTCGGCCAGATGGCTGCCGATGAAGCCGGCGCCGCCGGTGATCAGAGCATGTTTCACGGTCGCTCGCTTCGCTTCTCGATTCCCCGAAAGTTGCCCATCAATCCACAGTGTACGCCGCGTGCGTCGGCGTCAAGAGCGATCCGCTTCGGCCGGTTTCTCCGGGCCGGCCAATTCGCGTTTTTGGGCGACAATCGAAGCCACGATCGATACTCCCAAGAGCGACAGGATGATGACCAGCGACACCGGCGGAGTGACCAGGTGGTGGCCGGTCCAGTATTCGCCGACCATCTTGACGCCCACGAAGACCAGCACGGCCGACAGGCCATAGTTCAGGTAGCGGAACATGTCCATCACGCCGGCCAACAGGAAGTACAGCGCCCGCAGACCGAGAATGGCGAAGATATTCGACGTGAAGACGATGAACGGATCCTTGGTGATGCCGAAGATGGCCGGCACGCTGTCGACGGCGAACAGCACGTCGGTGCTCTCGACCACCAGCAGCACCAGAAACAGCGGCGTGATGCAGCGCTTGCCGTTTTCGACCGCGAAGAAACGATCGCCGTGGTGTTCCTTAGCGACCGAAAAGACACGCTTGGCGCCGCGCATCAGCAAGTTCTTTTCGGGATTCACTTCGCTGGAATCGTGCATGGCCAGCTTGACGCCGGTGTAGATCAAAAACGCGCCGAAGATCCACATCACCCAGTCGAACTGCTCCAACAGCGCCGTGCCCAGCAAGATAAATGCCAGCCGCATCACGATCGCGCCCAGGATGCCCCAGAACAGCACGCGATATTGATACTTCAGCGGCACGCCGAAGAAGCTGAAGATCACGGCGAACACGAAGACGTTGTCCATCGACAACGACCATTCGACCAGGTAGCCGGTGAGGAATTCAACGCCGATGACCGGACCGCGCCAGGCCCAGATCAAGCCGTTGAATGCCAGGGCGATACCGCACCAGACGACTGTCCACATGGCCGACTCGCGGAGCGTGGGCTCGCGCGAGTCTCGATGGAACACGACCAGGTCGAGCGTGAGCAGGACGACGACAAAGGCACTGAAGACCAGCCAGTGCCAAAGCGTTGGTTCCGGCGCGGCCAGGGCGCGGCTTGCGCCAGCAGGGTCGTCGCAGCCCAATGTCCGGTAAAGATTTCTGCCAACGCGAGAACTTTCGGTAACACCCAACGCCAACAGAACGGTCAAAACCCGATGCGGCCCAAACCCAGTGTGGTCGAAGAACGCGTCGGCCAAAGCGTTGGACACGCCCGGCGTGTTCCGCCGGCGGGCCGGGCCGCCGAGTTGATGGCTCGGTGGAGCGACGCTCGCCCACCGGTCCGGACACTCGAGGGCGACCGTTAGGCTCGCAACGAGACGTTCTTCTTGCCCCGCGCGTCTTCTTCGATCGACAGTTTGTCTTCGCGAGCCAACCAGCCCACGGCCTGCATGATGACGTCTCGTGGGGCGTCGATTTCCTTGGCCAACTGGGTCAGGGTGCGCGGGCCGTTCTCGTTGAGTTCATTCCAGACAATGCCGGCGGTATCGCCAATCTGGTCCACGCAACTGTGTTGAGCCGTTGCCATAGTCACTTGCTCCTAATCGAAGTGCGATACGGATTCAAAACCCATGCCGCCATTGCTTGCGGAAGTATATCCCTGGAGCCCCGCGGGGCTCAAGTCCTGACATCGCCCGCGGGTAAGCGTCGGGCGTGCCATGGACGGGCGCCGGGCTAACGGCCGGCCCCGAGAAAAATATAGGCCGGCGGCCGGGCGCGGCGGGGGAGTCTGGCGGTGCCGAAGACGCCGAACGTGCGGACCGACGCGGCTTTAACGCCGGATAGCTCGAATGCACCAGGCGCAAAAAAAAGGGCCCCCTTTGGCGGCCGATGCTGCCAAGGGGGGCCCTTGAACCGTGAAAAACTGGTGCCTCCCGTAACGGGCAAAGGTCGCCATACCCCGGCGACAGACTGCTAAGATTCACGGTGCGTCATACTTCGACTTGGCGGCCGCGGAACACTGCGGGGCGTCCCGGCCAGTCTGGGTCGACATGAGCGATGGTGGTTAAAGCAGTTGGCGTGCCAAGTCGACCGGCGGCGAAAATATCTTGAGCAATTCTCGCAACGCCCGAGAAATTCAGCCCTTTCGCAAATCAACCCGCGATAGCACTCGCCAGACTGCACGGCCGGCGGCGTGTAAGTCTTACAAGCCGAAGGGTAAATCTCTACGTCTCGGTCAACAGACTGGTCGTGATGGCGCGAAACACGCCCGCCAGCTCGTCGAAGTCTCGATCCTCGGCCTGGCATAAAACCAGGCAAGTTGCAGTCTCGGTGCGAAATGCGCGAATCAGCGCGGTATTGGTAAGATCGAGATAAAAGAAACTCATGTCGTAGCCATGCAGCGTCCGGCCGCCGATCTTTTCGCTGGTCGGTTCCGCCTCCGAGTGTTCGTACTCGGTCTTGAGCGCCTGCAACGCCGCCGCCGCCAGATCGCTTGGATCCGATTCGAGCGGGTGCAGCACGATCGACCAGAATGCTCCGCCGGGGCTGTAGACCGTCACCGAATCGTTTCCGCCCACAGCCTCCTCCTCATCCAGAACCCAATTGTCGGGATAAAGGAATCGGATGCCCAGTTTGTCGAATGTGGCGGGCATCGCTGGCGGCTCCATGCTGTCGAAAGCGGGGCAGGGGAGGCAAACGGAACATTCTAAAACCTGCCGGCGATGCGGACCAGTCTCGGTCGGCAATGCGAACGGCATGGCATGCGCCGCGGTCCCCCCTGATCTTGTGGAAAAACAGCTATCTTGCTACGGTTTCGCCGCCAAATTTCCGGTGTTCCTCGCTGGCCTTCAACTTCCACTGCCGACCGCCCCACAAGTGCGCACCTCGCGTATGCCCGACAACAGCCGCAGGATGAAACGCGCAATTCTGGCGCTAGGCCTCTGCGCCTTGGCCGGCGGCTGTCGCAGTCTCGGGAATCGGGGACCCGTCAGTGAATCGGTGGCAAACTGCCGGCAGTTGACGCAACAGGGCATCAACGCCATGGAGCGCAGGCGATTGGAAGCGGGCCGAGTCGCTTTTGTCGCGCGCCGTGCAAACCTCGGCGACCGACGTCGACGCGCGGCGCAATTACGCGGAAACACTGTGGCGGCGCGGCGCCAAGCAGGAAGCGCTGGTGCAACTGGAAGGAGCGCGGCGGCTGGCCGTCGAAGATCCCAGCCTGGCGGTGCGGACCGGCGAATTGCACCTCGAACTGGGACAGATTTCCTTGGCCAGCCAACTGGCCGACGAAGCGCTGCGGCTGGATCCTCGCCTGGCCTCGGCCTGGGCCCTGCGCGGCCGAGTGGCTTCGGCCAATGGTCAACACAAGGCGGCGCTGGCCGATTATCAACGCTCGCTCGGTTACGCGCCCGAAGATCGCGAGGTTGCCCTGCGCGTGGCGGAAACGTACCGCCAACTGAATCAACCGCAGCGCGCGCTATTGGCGCTGCAGGCCCTGGCCGATCGTTATCCCCCGGGCGAGGAGCCGCAACAGGTCTTGTACCTGCAAGGGCTGGCGATGACGGCACTGGGCCGGCATGACGACGCGGCTCAGACATTGACCCTGGCCGCCCATCGCGAACGGCCGACCGCCGAGATTCTGTGCCGGCTGGCCGAGGCCGAATTGCTCGCCGGTCATTATGCCGCGGCCCAGGAGGCGCTGCAGCACGCCCTGGCCATGGATCCGCAGTATGCCCCCGGCCGGGCCTTGGCGGCGCGGATGGCCGTCGCTCAGCGCGGCGATCAGCCAATGGTTCGCTGATTAAACGCCACGGCCGGCCGCGATCGGCACAATCGTTACAACCGTGCTCCGATTCGTGCCCGCTTCCCCCCAGTCGAACGATGCGATTTGCCCAAGGTTGAGTTGCGGCCTAGGTTTTATAGCTCGCCTGAAATGCGCGTATGCGCGCGGACGAGGCCTCCCGCGACGTCGAAGCCCCCGTTGGGCCACCCACCGTTTACTTCAAGGAGTGTTCATGACCACGCTCAGCCCCTCCAATGCCCCGTTCGTCGATCGGCGATCTTACGACCCGGGCATTGGCCGGCCGTCGCAAGAGCGACGACAATTCACCAACAGCCACGACGAGCTGTCGGCCGAGGCCCGCGACCTGGCCCTGGCCATCGACGAATACAAGCTGGTCCATCGCCGCCGCTTCATCACGTTCGAGGAGATGCTGGGCGTAGTCAAAGCGCTTGGCTATCACAAGTAAGCCGGTCACAAGTAACCGGCGCAACGTCAAGAAGAGAATTGCATGAATTGCCAGGCCCGAATTTGGCCTGGCATTTTCATGCGCAAGGAGGTGAGTCTCGTGTGTCACTCGTCTCCGCCGGTGGTGCGGCCCGTGGCGACATCGAATTCGAAGATGGCCGGCATCAGCATGGCGGTCGTGGCAAAGCCGTACATAGCGGCGATGACGACGAACACGCCCAGGTTGTAGTTCATCAGAAAGCTGGTGATGGCCCAAAACGTGGCGACCGGGGCCAGCATGGATGCCACGCCGATGGCCACCGAGGGATTGCGCGAGCCGAGCGCCGCGTATAATCCGACGCCGCCGCCCAACATGAATGCCAAGAACGGCTGGATTTGCCAGTGGAAGGCGCCGCTGAAGGCGATCATCATCCGCATGCACGTGGCGACGCCCACGAACAGGAAAAACACCGTTCCCAGGCTGACGCCCACGGCCGTCCGCGAGTTGCCATAACTCATGCCGGCATGCACGCCCAGCATGGCGACAAAAGCGTTCATCACGAGCAAACCGCCCAGCAGATACAGCAGATTCTCGCCGCTTACGGCGCGCTCAAACCACAAGTAGCAGCACAGCGCCATCGGCAGCAGGATCATCTCCTTGGTGTTGTAAATCACGCCTCCCAACTTGCCGAACACGAATTCCTTGGCGGTCAGGTCCGTGACCAGCAGCAGGTCGAGCGCGCGTGCGTCGCGCTCGCTCGTCAGGGCGGTGACAGCCTGCGCGTTGACCAATACCAGGCTCAGCACGAACAGCGGGACTAACACCAGCGCCGCCGAAGCCATGCCCAGACCTTGCTCCGAGTGAACCAGTCCGTACAAGGCATAGGCCGCCAGTCCGACCAGCACCAAATAGGCCAGCCGAATGGCCAGCATTTTGCGGCCATAGGCCCAGGTGGCGACCTCTCGCCACAGAATCGGGTTGTCCCACACCTGACGCGTTTTGCCGCCGGCCGAATGGACGCGCTGGGCCAGCGCCTTACGGGCCGCCAGCGTTTCCTCGGAAAGTCCCCAGATACTCTCGGGCTCTTCGGCCTGGCCGCCGGTGGCGCGAACTTCGCTGGTCGTGTTCCAGCGACGCACCCGGTAGATGGCCCAGCCGTTGAGCAAAGCGTCAGCCCAATCGCGACTAACACGAACAGATTGACGGCGTTGCCGACGTAAGGCAGAGGGCGGCGGGCTTCGACGATCGGGCGGGTGGCCGCCAGGATCGCCTGCCAGGGGCTGAGCGCAGCCGCCCAGTCCGGCGCGGAGATGCCTTGCCAACGTTCGCCCAGGGAGCCGCTGGCGACCACTTCGCCGGCCACGAGCCAAAAGACCAGGGCCAACACGGTGACCGCCAGGGCCTGAAACGTCTTTTCACGCGATAGCGCGATCGTCGAGCCCAGGCTGCCGGCGACCAATGCGGTCGCCAGGGAGACCGCGAACACGCGGGCGATCTGCTCGAACGACACGCCGCCGAACAAGGCGGACAGCATAAACAGCGGCAGCGAAGCGGCCAGCAGCACCAACACGTTGAGCATCGCGGCCAACAACTTGCCCAGCACGATTTCGCTGTTAGTCAAATTGGTCAGCAGCAACAACACGAGCGTGCGGCGATCTTTCTCCTGGGCCACGCCGCTGGCGGCCAACAGGGCCGAGAAGAACATGGCCAGCGCCAGTTGCAGCGGGGCCAGGATATGAAACAGTAGCGCGCCGAACCGAGCCATGTCGCTGACGTTGCGCACGACTTGCGTGCCGGCCAATAGCAGCCAGGCGGTACACATCAGCACCAACAGGCCGGATACGTACGCGGCGCGCGCAATATACAACCGCGGGCGCCTGGGAGCGGTCATCGCCTCGCGTGTAAAAACCGGGCCAACCAGCACCGAATCCGTACCTTTCCGCGGTCGTCAACGCGACGCATGGAATTAGATCGCCTCGCAACAAGGCCCGGTCCCGATTATAGCGCCCCCGTGCCGCCGGCGAAACGGGCGGTTTCGTCGGCGATTGCCGCCAGTTCTTTCCCGGGTTGCGATGGCTGGCTAAACTAAAAATGGCGGCCCGACCTCGTTTGGCGCGGGGGGCCGCGGTGTCTGGTGCCAATCCCTTCGAAGTGGCGGTGACGACGAATGGTTCTAAATCGTGCAACCTACGCGTGTCTAATCGGGGCCTTGGCGATCTCTTGGATCGGCGTGACGTCGGCAGCCGGCGCGGATATGACCGTCGAGAAACTGGTCGGGACGGCGATCACGGGCGTGGGGCCGTACTATCAGGATATTGCCGACGCGATCCGCCTGTTTGGCGCGAAGGACTACGCCGGGGCGCTCGAACACCTCGAAGCGGCCAAGAAGTCGACTCCTCGGCTGGCCCCGCCCGAGGTCATGATGGCCATGCTGTATCTGGACTCGGAGCAGCCCGGCCAGGGAATCGTGTTTCTGGAGCGCGCGATTTTGCACGTGCCGCAAGATCCCGAGGCTTTCCTGATCCTGGGCGAACGGGCCGCCGCCGAGGGCCGATTCACGGAAGCCGACATCATGTTTCAACGGGCCGCCAAGAACGTCGAGTCGTATACCGACAATCCGCGACGCAAGCAGGATCTGCAGATTCGTGCTCTCAGCGGCGCCGCCACCGTGGATGAAGCGCGCGGAATGGCCAAGGAGGCAAAGCCGATCTTGGAAAGCCTGATCAAGCTCGACCCGCGCAATTCGGCGGCGCACGAACGCCTGGGACGGGTGCTATTTGCCTTGGGCGATCAGAAGGCGGCATACGCCTCGTTTCAAACGGCCGCCGAGATGGACAAGAAACTGCTGCCGGCCGAATTGGCGATGGCTTACCTGTTCACCGACCGGCCCACGGTGGAGAAATGGCTGAATTACGCGCTCAACAAGGGTCGGCAAGACTTACGAACGCAAATGGGCGCGGCCAACTACATGCTCAAACACAATCAGCTCGACACCGCCAAAGTCCACGCCGAGGAAGCCGTGAAGCTGGACCCCGACGGATTCGACTCGAACGCGACCGCCGGACTCGTGGCCCGCGCCATGGCCGACTATCCCAAGGCCCGTGCGTATCTCGAGAAAGCGCACTTGCTGGCGCCTACGCATACGGGCGTGATCAACAACTTGGCGCTAGTGTTGGTCGAAATGCCGAATGATGCGCGCGAGAGGGCGCTGGAATTCGCCGAGCTGGGAGCCAGGCAGAGCGGCAACTCGCGCGAGGCGATGGGGACGCTGGGTTGGGTCTACTATCGGTTGAACCGGCGCCGCGAGGCCGAGCGGGCCTTCTCGGCCGCGATGACCATGCCCGACGGCTCGCCGAGTAAGACAATGAATTCGGAAATGGCCTATTACCTGGCGCACGTCGCCAAGGAGCAGGGAAATATCCCCGAGGCCATTCAGATGCTCAAGGAAGCGCTGAACACGGAGCTGCCGTTCGCATATCGCAAACCGGCCGAGGAGTTTTTAGCGCAATTGTCCAAGCTGGACAAATCCTCGCCCGCCGCCAAGGGCGACAAGACGCCGGACGCCAAGCCATCGGCGAAGGCCGGCGCGGCCCGTTAGGGCGCCTGGCATTGCAGAGGGCCGTTTGCTGCGTCGCGGGATAAGGACGTCGCGAGCGCGCAAAAAAAGGTCATGGCAAGTCGATCCGTCGTCTTGCCATGACCTCTATCCTGAAGCGGAACCCACGTGTGTCCCGCCCTTCCGTTGAGTCTGTAGGGTTTTTATCGGCCCAGCCGCGAACGGCTCTTGAGCCGGTTTTCCGCTCCCTACCGTCCACGGGGGATATGCTAGCTGGCCACAAAAAAAGGGGCGAGCTCGATTGGAACTCGCCCCCACGCTCGAAGTCGGCGGCACCGTCACTTCTCCCCAGACGCTTCAATGCCGCTGACTTGCTTGGTCCGTCATTGTCCCGGCCGATTGACTAGTAGCCGCAGCCGCGACGGCATCCGTGTCCATAGCCATGACCGTCCCACGATCCGTACCAGGTGTTGTACTTCCAGTCGAGGCAGCCGATCGCGCCGCAACTATTGCAGCCGCCGGCGAAATTGCCATCCACGCCGCCGGTGCGAACCGTCATCACGTCCCCGCCGCCGAATCGCAGGCCGGAGGGCACCGCACCGCCGTAGACGTCGGCGCCGTTGCCATAGGCATAGGAGTTGTACGGATCGTTGGCAAATCCCAGGCTGGCCGTTCCCAACACAAGCGCCAAGGCCGCAAAAAAGTTCTTGCTCATCGTGAGCTCCCCTCTCGAACGTGGTGACGACTGTTTGTTTGTTCGGTAAAGACGATGCGACAGCCGGTTGTAACCCTGGGTGGTGGAAACCTGATCCACATGGCTCGCGGGTTGATTACCGCGGCGGGTACCAGCCGTGCATCGCTAAAGAAAACATTCCCCACGCCGGCCTCAAAGCAAACGCAATCGTTTAATTTTGTGAATACTACCCTGCTTCGCGCACCGGGCGCTCCGGACGCATCCCTTGGCGGCGGCTTGGTTTAACGCTTACGATAGGGCAGCGGGGAAATGTTGCGTTTTTTCACCATGCCCGCAATCAACCAGTTCGGGTTGTAACGATGGCGCGGTCTGCGACGTTTTCGGGCGGGATCGAGGATCTGCTGACGGCCGGACCGGCCGCCGCCGCGCTGGCCGGATTGCTCGGCCTGGCCGGTCTGTTCGTCCTGCTGCTAACGCGGCGGAAGATCGGCGGCACGACACTCGTGGCTCCCTGGGTCTGGACGATCGTGGCGCTCGTGGCGGTCGCCGGGGCCGAAATGGCGGTGGGGCTGGTCGATTCGTTGCCCCTGAACTGGCGGATGGGGCTGCGCTATGCCGCGGCCATGGCAACGTTCACTCCGACCATGGCGCTATTGGGAGCCAAGCGGCCGCAAGATCGAGCCTGGCAATTCATCGTGTTCTCTCTGTGGGCGATTCTCGCGCTGCCCAGCTTCGAATGGCTGTTGTTCGGCGAGATCAAGGAGTTGCACCCGGCGCGACTCGTCTTCTTGCTGATCCTGGTCGGCGTCGGCGCGCTTAATGGCATCGGCACGCGGCGGTGGTTATCGAACCTGCTTTACGCGGCGGGGCAGGGGGCCTTGATGGCGTCTTTCCTTTCCACCACGGTCGCGGCATTGCCCGGCGCTCTGGCGCCGGTGCTCGGTCTGGCGTTGATAGTCGTTTCGCTGGCGTTGCCGATGCGTGGTCGCGCTGTCGATGCAACTGCCGCCGGGTTGGATCGAGTGTGGTTGGATTTTCGCGATGCCTTTGGACTGGTGTGGAGCCTGCGCGTTGCCGAGCGCATGAACACTTCGGCCGCGATGTACGACTGGCCCGTGCAACTCGGCTGGCGAGGCTTTCGCAATCGCGAGCCCGGCCGCGGCGATGTTGTCGTGCCGGCGGCTGTCGCCGAAAGCCTGCGCACGCTGTTGCGGCGCTTCGTATCGGCCGATTGGATTGACACGCGCATCGATGCTAAGCCATCAACCGGCGAAAGCATCGTCAGCAAAACGGCCGCGCTGGAAACGCGCTAAAGAACGGGGACGCGACTCGATTCACGGGGCGGACTGCTTGCGAGGACGGCCACGAGGACGGAGTGTGGCTTGCAGGCCGAGGCGTTTGGCGATGGTCTGCTGCCAATCGGGATTGCCATACGGGCTGCTCCTGCGCACGGCCAGTCGCACGGCTTCCAACTCCGCTTCTGTCCGAGGGGCATTGACGTACGCGACCCAGGCACGCGGTCGAGGGACCCGCCAACCAGCCAGCAAGGCCCGCGCTTGCGAGTCACCCGACTGGCGCCGCCACAAACTCGACCAGCGCCAAGCCTGGGCCACCAGCCCGGAGAGCGATCCGCAGCAACGCCTCAACCTTCGGCTGACACCTTCCCGTCGTCAAGAACGTGTCGCGGCGGCTCTGAAGAAAACTCCCCTGCTGGCTTAGCCTGCTAGCTCGCTCGTGTGCGTACTGGGGATGTGGCACGCACGAGCAAATCACCGAAGGCCGTGGCGAGGGCGGCGTTGGAAGCGGCGCAGCGAGTGCTGCCATTCTACACACATCCGAATAGTCCCAAGAAGTTCACGCAGCATCAACTGTTCGCTTGTTTGGTGCTGAAGAACTTTTTGAAGACGGACTATCGAGGCGTCGTCGCGCACCTGGCCGACCATCCTGAACTGCGTAAAGTGCTCAGGCTGGATAGCGTGCCGCACTTCACGACGTTGCAGAAGGCCAGCCGGCATCTACTCGCCTCCGAGCCCGCGCGGCGGCTGCTGGAAAGCACGATTCAACTGCATTATGGCCGCCGCCGTCGGGTTGCTTCGTCCGCCGTCGACTCGACCGGCTTGGAATGCACGGCGGCCAGCGGCTACTTCGTTCGGCGTCGCCACCGCGTCAACTTGCCCTGGAAAACCGTGGTCTATCATCGCTTTGCAAAGCTCGGCCTGGTGTGCGACACGAGCTGCCATTTCATTCTGGCGATCGGTGTCGGTCGCGGTCCGCGTCCCGACGTCGATGAACTCGTGCCGTTGCTCTCTGGCGCCTTGCGGTCGATGTTGCTGGAGTGCCTGGCGGCCGATGCCGGTTATGATTCGGAAGCCAATCACCGCTTCGCCCGCGAGCAGTGCGGCGTGCGGACGCTGATTCCGGCCAGGCATGGCCGTCCCACCGACAAGCCCGCCCGCGGACGTTATCGACGGCTGATGCAAACCCGCTTCGATGACTCGCGATACCACCGCCGTGCACAGGTCGAGACCGTGATGTCGATGATCAAGCGCCGCCAAGGCGCTTACGTCCGCGGCCGTACCTACCAAGCCCAATGCCGCGACCTCCGCTTGATGGCCCTGACCCACAACGTCATGATTCTCTTATGCGTCGAAGTTTTCTACTGAGCCTGTCGCGGCCCCTTTTCTTCACCACCCTCCACACGCTCGCCGCCGTCTGTCGTCGCCAAATCAACGTGAAAAACCGAGCCTCTTCGATTGCTCAAAATCACTCTGCGCCTTTCCGAGTTCTCCTCTCTCTTCGTACGCACGGCCGCGTGCATGAAATACGCTCCCATTGGTGGGATCAAGCTCAATGGCCTTTGAGTAATCCTCTATGGCCATGTTTGTCTCGTGTAACTTAAGATGTACTGAACCTCTGGTAACATACGGGATCGCATTTTTTGCATCGAGTCGAATCGCCTCCGAACAGTCAGTGACCGCCTTCTTGTACTCGCCAATACGGAAGAAGGACGCAGCCCGATTAGCGTAGGGAGCAGGGGCGCCTGGCTGTCGACGGAGCGCCTCTGTATAGTCGTCGATTGCTTTAGCATGAGAATCTTTCATGGCGAATGCCATACCGCGACCGTAATAGGCCTCTGAAATATTGGGATTCAACTTAATCGACTCCGTGTAGTCAACTATTGCCTTGTCGTAATCGCCGATGTAAGAATACTCAATCGCGCGATTGAAATGTCCGTCAATTAACTCTGGTTGAATACGAAGGGCCTCGCTGTAGTCGGCGATCGCCTTATTATGTTCGTTCTTCTTCGTCTCGGACAAACCTCGATAAAAAAAGGCGTCGGCATATTTAGGGTTGATCTGAATCGCTTCGGTAAAGGCCTTGATTGCCTCATCAAGATCGCCTTTATTCATGCTCGCTATGCCACTCTGAAACACTTCCAAGTCGGATTTCTGACTAGATGCGAGCAATATTGGGGTTGCCAATATTGCGAAACTCAAAATAGCGAGTTTAATAGTCATACAAATCCCTCACCCCAAATGTTAATGTCGCATGAACAAATAACATACCCGCAAGTGCATCCCGTGGGTCGGTTCTACCCCAGCTTCAGCTCGCGTGAATTCCCGGACACGGTTCTCGATCGCCGGTTCGACGGGCAGGCGCTCCATCGAACTGGCGCCGTAGAAGCCGACGATGCCTTCGGTGCGATCCAAAATGTATTGGGCGTCGGACGGCTCGGCGATGGGACCGCCGTGGCAAAGGACGAGAATGTCGGAGTTGATCCGGCGTGCCGCGTCGTGCATGTCTTGAATGCGGCGCGCCGACTCGTCGAGCGAAGGGGCCGTGGCGGCGCCGATCGTGCCCTTGGTCGTCAGACCCATGTGCGGAATCAATATGTCGGCGCCGGCCTCGGCCATTGCCCGGGCCTGGTCGGCATCGAAGGCGTAGGGCGTGGTGAGTAGATTCATCTCGTGCGCCTGGCGAATCATGTCGATTTCCAGGCCGAAGCCCATGCCGGTTTCTTCCAGGCCCTGGCGAAACTGTCCGTCGATCAAGCCGACCGTGGGAAAATTCTGCACGCCGGAAAAACCGGCCGCGACCACGTCGCGCAAGAAAAGCTTCATCACGCGAAACGGATCGGTGCCGCACACGCCGGCCAATACGGGCGTCCGCTCGGACGACGGGAATCACCTCGCGGGCCATATCCATCACGATGGCGTTGGCGTCGCCGTAGGGCATCATGCCCGAGAGCGAGCCGCGTCCGCCCATGCGAAACCGGCCGGAGTTGTAAATCACGAGCAGGTCGATGCCGCCGGCTTCGGACATCTTGGCGCTCAGCCCCGTGCCGGCGCCGCCACCGACGATCGGCCGGCCGGCAGCAACTTTGGCTCGCAAGCCGGCCAGGATGTCTTCGCGTTGAAACATTAGTAGTGGTCAGTGGGTGCTACGCGGAATCGCATGCGCAGCGAGTTTCGATCCGTTGGCATCCTTCCGCCTTCATCCTTGTCTTAGTACTTCACGAGCTCTTTGCGGTCGCCGCCGGGGCGAACCGCGGCCAGCGTCTCGGTGGCCTTCTCGGTCATCATCCGCAGTTCGCTGCCGATGGCGATAAACTGCATGCCTTGCTCGGCGCGGCGTAACGCCGCTTGCGGATCCATCACGTGCATGCCGGTGGGCGTGCCGGTCTTCTTGCCGATCGCGATCACGCGCTGCAGCATGGCCTCGAAGGCTTCGTCCGTGGCTTCCGTGCCGTCGGGCTTGCGCATCTGGGCACGCAAATCGACCGGGCCGACGAAAATCGCATCCACGCCCGGCAGGCTGTAAATCTCCTCGGCGTTGGCCACGCCGGTGGGACTTTCGGTTTGCAGCACGACCAGGATCTCGTCATTGGCGCGGCGTGAAGTACTCGGCGCTGGTGCCGTCAAAGTTCAGCGAGTGCATGCCGCCCCCCAGGCTGCGATTGCCGATCGGCGGATACTTGGCCGCGGCGATGGCGATTTGTGCCTGCTCGACCGTGTCGACCATCGGCACGACGATGCCCCAGGCTCCGGCGTCGAGCAGTGCGCTTGATGTAATCGTGATTGCCCTTGGGCACGCGCGCCAGCGGCACTCCGCCAGCATCGGCGATGGTGGCGAAGATCATCGCCGCCTGCGACCAGTCGATCGCGCTGTGTTCCAGGTCCAGCGTGAGCCAGGCGAAATCCATCCGCGCCAGGATGCGGGTCGCGAACAAATCGCCCAGCGACAGCCAGGTTCCGAACGTCGGTTTTCCTTCGCGCAGGGCGCGCTTGACCGGATTGTTTCTCATCGCGAGTGACCCATCGAATTGCGGGGAATGTCAAACCAGCAGTGTTCCAGACGGCCCGTCGCGCCGCAAGTGGCGGCTCGCGAGCCGCGGAGGTTTTCGCGGTCGGCCGCGGGTAGCAGTTGCCGCCGGGCGCGCGATCAGCGAAAATCGGGATTGGCGGCGACATCGACGGTTGCCGCTGCGAGCCGATAGGGACCGGGAAACTGGAAATGCGCCCCCCAAAGAACATGGCTGTTCGAGCGTTGATGATTGGCTGGATGCTATTGGCCATCTCCGGCTGCGGCAGGGCAGGGGGCGCCGGTGATGAAACCCTCGCATCCGCGGCGCCCATCGAGCCGACCGGCGAGCGGCGCGATTTGGAAGCCGACGAATCGCCGGAGCGTGCATTGGCGGCGCGGCTGGAGCGGCTTCGCAAGCGCGGCGAGTTCGGCCAGTTTGTCGACGCCGCGCTATCGTCCAGCGAATCCGCGTCACCCGACGTCGCGGTCGAACTGCTCAAGGTCGAAGCCCTGCTGGCAAGCGGTCGCAACGAAGCGGCCGGCGAAGCGGCGCTGGCCGCCGCCGAGTTGGCTCAGTCGAACGACAATGCCCTGGCGGCGACTCAGGCGCTCAAGCTTTATGCCGTGGCCCAATTTCGCCAGCGCCAATCGCTCGATGACCCGATTTTCGCCGGCGTTCTGGCGACCCTGCCCGCCGAGGATGCCTCGGCCGAGATGCTTCGCTATTGGCGCGACACGCTGCGGGGTCGAATTCCCTATCTGCTCGACGGGGCCGTTTCCGAGCCAACCGAGGTGCCGGCCTCGCGGAATTCGCCGGCCGACCGCTGCGCGATCGAAGCCCAGACCAACGGAATCGCTCTGCCCCTGGTATTCATCGATACGGGAGCACAACATAGTTTAATGACCACGGCGGCCGCGCGGCGGGCGGGGGTGACCCTGGGCAAAACGGCCACGCCGTTGGTCGGTTTCGCGGGGCTTCGCGCCCAGCCGGGGGTTTTGGAGACCTTGCAGTTGGGCGGCCTGACGCTGCACAACGTACCAATCCTAGTGGGCGATCGCGCACCGCTAGTCGCCTTGAACGGGCAAATGGCCTTGGGCACCGAATTGATGCATCATGTTCTGCTTGACGCTCGACTATCCGGCCGGTCGCGTGCTGGCCGAGCCTGCCGACGACGCGAGAGCGATGGCGGCGGACGAATCGAACTGGCAAATTCCGCTGTGGACGTTTTCGCAGGCCTGCCTCGTGCAAGGCCGCAGCGAAACCGGGGCGGGCGGGCGAGTGCTGCTCGACACGGGCAATCGTGCCGGCACGTTCGTCTCGGCTCGTTGGGCGCGGCACAACTTGCCCCGTTTTTCGCCGGCCGGTTGCAGGACTGGTCTTCAAATTCAAGCAGCGAGATCTGACAATTGAATCCCTGGAGTTCGGCGATCAGACGCTGGCCGACTGGCCCGTCGTCGACACGCTTCCCGGTTCGCTCGAACGACTCGACTTGGTCGACGTGCTCGTGGGACACGACCTGCTCAGCTCGTACCGGGTAACGTTCGACCTTGCACGGCGAACGTTACTGCTGCGGGGAAACTTGCCGCCGGCCGTGCCCGCGCACGAGCGGGCTCGACGAGATTGAAACCGTGCATGGTGGAGATTGACGATGAACATCAGGTCGGCAACTTTGCTGCAAGCGGCGGTTTTGTTCTGTGTCGTGGTCGCCGACGGCTTGGGCGGTCGACTTCGCCGCCCAGCGGCAGCGAATGGTCGACGAGGAGATCGTGGCGGCCGGGATCAAGGATCCGCGCGTGATCGAATCGATGCGCGACACGCCGCGGCACGAATTCGTGGCCGTGCAACTTCGCGGCCGCAACGCCTACTTCGACATGGCGCTGCCGATCGGCAACGGCCAAACCATCTCGCCGCCGTTCGTCGTGGCCTACATGACCGAACAGCTCGAGCCGCAGCCGACCGACAAGGTGCTGGAGATCGGCACCGGCAGCGGCTACCAGGCGGCCGTGCTCAGCCCGCTGGTCAAAGACGTCTACACGATCGAGATCGTCAAGCCGCTGGGCGAGCGCGCCGCGCGCACGCTCAAGCGGCTCGAACTACAACAACGTCCACGCCAAGATCGGCGACGGCTATCAGGGCTGGCCCGAGCACGCGCCGTTCGACAAGATCATCGTCACCTGCTCGCCCGAGAAAGTGCCGCAGCCGCTGGTCGACCAGTTGCGCGAAGGGGGGCGGATGATCGTGCCCGTCGGCGAGCGCTATCAGCAGATGCTGTATCTGTTCGAAAAGAAAGACGGCAAGCTCGAAAAGGTGGCCCTGCTGCCGACGCTGTTCGTGCCGATGACCGGCAAGGCCGAGGACGGCCGGGTTGCTCAAGCCCGATCCGCTCAATCCGCAGATCAACAACGGCGGATTCGAAGAGATCTCCGATACGGCCGCCGAGCCGACGCGAGCACGGCGACAAAGGGCCCAACGAGAAATCGCCTATCGGCAAAACGCAACGGACGAGCCATCGACTGACAAATCACCAACCGACGAATCTGGCGCGGCCGAGAAGGACGAGCCAACGCCAATCGGCTGGCACTACCAGCGGCAGATGAAACTTATCGAAGACGACGACGCGCCGGAGGGCGACCACTTTGTCACGTTCACGAACACCGAGGCGGGCCGCGGCGCCCAGCCCTGCAAGGCCTGGCCGTCGACGGCCGCAAAGTGCAGCATGCTCGATGTCTCGGTGTGGGTCAAAGGCGATCAACTCCGGCGGCCAGTCCCGATCAAGAAGCCGTGCTGGCATCACGTTCTACGACGAGAACCGCTCCGAGGCCGGCTATACGTGGTCGGGCCCTGGCAGCGAACGTTTCGCCTGGCAGAAGTTCAGCGACCGCGTGCGCGTGCCGCCCAAAGGCTCGCGAAGCCATCGTGCGGATCGGCTTGAGCGGCGCCACCGGCGAGCTCTCGGTCGACGACGTGCAGATCGAGCCGACCGATAGCGGCGTCGGGTCGGCCTGGTCTTCAATCGCGAAGCGAAACGGCTCGTTCGTCACTTCATAACCGGGCCGCAGGCCGATGTTCAACACCAGCCCCAGCGCCAGCGCAGTTGGCCAACAGGCTCGAACCGCCGTAACTCACCAGCGGCAAGGCCAGCCCCGTGATCGGCAGCAGTCCCACCAGCATCGCCGTGTTGATGAACACTTGCGTGGCGATCAGCGCCGCGATGCCGACGGCCACCAGCCGGCCGAACGGCTCGCGCGTGTGCCTGGGCGATCGCCAGCGCGCGCCAGGCCAGCAGCAGAAACAGCACAGCATCAGGCACCAGCCGACGCAGGCCAAATCGCTCGCCCAGCACGACCGCGATCGAATCGGTGTGCGGCTCGGGCACGTAGCAAGTCGACGTCGTCTTCGCCGTCTCGGCCGGTCCAAGAACTGCCCGTCCATCCGCCCAGGGCCAGTTGCTGCTTGGCCTGGTGCAGATGATAGCCGTCGTCGGTGGGTCGCTCGGCCGGCGGTCGTTTGCTCGGCCAGCGCCGTGATGCGCGACTTCTGCTCGCGACTCATTTGCGACCACAGCAGCGGCAGCATGGCCACGCGCCAGCACCACGAGCAGGGCCAAATGCCGCCTGCCGGGCGCCGGCGGCGAACAGCATCACGAACAACACCGGCAGGAACACCAGCGCCGTTCCCAAGTCGGGTTCTCTGAGCACCAGCACCAGCGGCACCATCACCAGCGCCAGCGGCACGCAACAGTCCAGGCAGCCGGCGGTAACTGTCGCGATACATCAAGTACCGCGCCAGTCCCAGCACGAAAGCCAGCTTGGCAAACTCCGAGGGCTGCAAGCCGACCGGGCCAAGCCGAATCCAGCGCTGCGCGCCGTTGATCGGCGGAAACCAAAACACGGCCACCAGCAACGCCAGCGACGCCAAAAACGCGGCGTAGCTCCAACGCGAGAGCACCTTGTAACTTGGCACGCTGACGGCGAGCATCGCCGAGCAGACACACCGGTGTCCACAACACCTGGCGGTAAAAGTAGCGTCCCGAGCCGTCCAGAGCGCTTCGCTACGGGCGATGCCCAGCCAGCCCAAGAGCATCAGCAAGACCGCCAGCAGCGACGATCGCCCAGGGCAATCGACGAAGTCCAAACTCGCATTCATGGGAGTCGGGCATCCGGGAAGAGAGAAGGGCTGCGGATTATAGGCGTTTGGGCGTGTCGGTCCGAGGCGGGATTTTGTGGGAGATGGGGATTGTTGCCGCGGTCCCAAGCTATCACCCCCCGAAAGGACGGCAATGAGGTAGCAGGCGGGAACAAGGGGCATCAAAGCTTCCCTGCAGCGATGAGACCGAAATTTCTCCGTATACAACCCACTTCACCATTCGGTTTGCAGCACACAACCGAAAAAAGCACCGCAGATTTCTTGTATTCCGTGCTAGGGTTGGTATGTTTTTGGAGGCTTGAGCCGTGTTAGCCCCCGTTTGGAGGGTAGGGCAAGCCGGTAAGACCCAGATTAAGGGGAGCGAATTCAAATGCGTACAGGATTATAAGGCCTTGCGTGGTCCTCGTGGTCCTGGGCATGTTTCGCCCAACAGGCCGAGGCCGGTTCGTGGCATCGTCACGGTTACGGCGGCAGCTGGGGTTCCAGCGGCGGCTCGTATGGTTCCAGCGGTGGTTATGGCTCGAGCGGCGGTTGGGGATCCAGCGGTGGCTACTACGCCGGCTCGGTTCCAGCGGCGGTTGGGGTTCCAGCGGCGGTTGGGGTTCCAGCGGCGGCTCGCTGGGGTTCGAGTGGTGGCTACTACGCCTACGGTTCCAGCGGCGGCTACGGATCCAGCGGTGGCTATGGTTCGAGTGGCGGATCGAGCGGTGGTTCGAGCGGTGGATACCGCGGCGTATCGCCCGCCAGCCCGAGCACTCCGGCTCCGGCGCCGGCCACTCCTCCGGCCCCGTCCGACGCCTTCCGGCCCCGCGGTCCCGGGTCCGACGACCTATCCATCCGACGTACGGCCCGCTCCGCAGCGGCGCGCTGCTGACCGTCAAGGTGCCGGCCGACGCCAAGGTGTTCGTGAACGATCACGACACCACCAGCACTGGCGAGCGAGCGCGAGTACATCTCGCGCGATCTGCAGCCGGCGCTCGCTACAACTACAAGTGCGGGCCGAGTTCAACCGCGACGGCAAGACCGTGACGGAGGACAAGACGTTGCAACTGACCGCCGGCCAGAACGGCGAATCTTGACTTCACCGGGGACGAGCCCGCCGTGCAAACGCCGACGGAAACCGCTCCGCACGACCCTGATCATGCGCCTGCCCGACGATGCCAAGCTGTTCCTGGCCGGTCAAGGAGACGAAGGCCACGGGCGCGGTTCGCGAGTTCACGACCAAGAAACTGCCGGCCGGTTCCGAGTGGGACACCTACGCCATTCGCGCCGTCATCGAGCGCGACGGAGAGCAGGTTGTTCGCGAGCAGAACGTGTCGCTGAAGGCCGGCGAATCCCGCGAAATTAGCTTTGATTTCAACAATCAGTCGCCGACAAGGTCGCCGACTCGAGCGCTCGCTAGATCGAAGTTCGAATTCGCATCGATCTTTCGAAACCTTCCCATCGGAGCCTATCCGGTGGGAAGGCTTTTTTTGTTGAATTGCGGTGCGCGGGACTCGGCGGCAGGGCAGGGGGCGCGGTTCTTGTGCGCCGACTGTAGGCGTTATGCCATCCCCAAGGCTCGTAAGGCGGCGTGACCCGGAATCGGCTTTCGCGATGCGCTACAGCCGACCGATAATGAACCTATCGTGACGACCCCGGCCGACACTCTTGCTCCCGTCGCAATGCCGCGGCCGGCGGTGCGCGCCGTGGTCAGTCTGCTGGTGGCCCTGCACGTGTTGGCGGTGTTTGTTGGCCCCTGGGCGATGCCGCCCTCCTCGACCCTGGCCGCCGACAGTCGGCGGATCTTTCAGCCTTACTTGGATGTGCTGTCGCTGGGCAACGGCTATCGATTCTTCGCTCCCGAGCCGGGCCCCAGCCACCTGGTGCGGTATGAAGTGACGCTCGCCGACGGCACGCTGAAGACAGGCGAGTTTCCCAACCGGCAAGTTAACTGGCCCCGACTGCTATATCATCGCTATTTCATGCTCAGCGAGTTCGTCAATACGCTGGGCAGTCCGGACGCTGCCAACGAGCTTGCCGAGGCCTTTGCCAAAGGCTATGCCCAGCATCTGGCCAATGAATATGACGGCCGCACGGTGCGAGCTCTATTTGCGCCGCCACTACGTGCCGCGCAGCGAGCGAGGTGCGCCAGGGCATGCGACTTGACGGACAAATCGCTGTACGAAGAACGTCTGTTGGCGGTTTACACGCGGGACGAATCGTGAGTACGACATTCGCCACCCTACGAGCCTGGATCGCCGACCTGGTCGCTGGTTGGAACCGCTTCTGGTTCTCGCCGGCCGATCCGGCCACGCTGGGACTGATCCGCATCTTCGCCGGCGCGATGTTGTTCTACACGCACCTGGTGTGGAGCCTCGATCTGACCGCGTTCTTCGGCCCCGACGGCTGGCTGCCCCAAGGCGCTGTCGAACTGTTGCAGAAAGATATCGTATTCCTGGAGCTACCTGTGGTGGATCGAAGATTCGCCTGCCTTGCTGTGGACGGTTCATCTCGCTGGGCTGGTCGTGTTCGCGATGCTTGCCGTCGGCTTGTTCACGCGGGTCGTCGTCGGTGCTCGCGCTGGTGATCACGCTGGCTTATGTGCAGCGCGTGCCCGGCGCGCTGTTTGGACTCGATCAGATCAACGTCATGCTGGCGATGTACCTGGCCGTGGGCCCCGCGGGTGACGCGTTTTCGCTGGATCGCTGGCTGGCCCAGCGACGCGCCGGCGGTCCGCTGCCGATTCGCGCCAGTTGGACGGCCAACCTGGCGATTCGCTTGATCCAGATCCACATTGCATCATCTATCTGTTCGCCGGCATGGCCAAGCTCACCGGGCCCGCCTGGTGGGATGGCACGGCGCTGTGGATGGCGCTGGGCAATATGGAATACCAGTCGCTCGACATGACCTGGATGGCCAATTGGCCCCGGCTGATCAACCTGATGACGCACGTCACGGTTTTTTGGGAACTTTCGTACTCGGCTCTCATCTGGCCCAGGCAGACGCGCCGGCATCGTCCTGGCCCTGGCCATCCCGCTGCACATGGGCATCGCCATCTGCCTGGGCATGATCACGTTTGGGCTGGCAATGCTGATCGCTAATTTTGCCTTCGTGCCCAGTTCCTGGGTGCGGGCCCTGTTGCCGAAGGCCGGCGCCGAGCAGGGCAGGGGCCCCGCGACAATCGCGAGGTCGAGCACAAACCCACCCCGACGGCAGCTCGCAGCGCATCGAGTGCCAGACGATAACGGCGAGCATGTTTGCCCGCCCCGATGGTCCCGCGGGGGTTTCTTCGGGCGAGAGGGGGGTCGGACGCCATCATTCGTGTGATGACAAGCTGTTGTCACCGGACACGGGTAGCGGATTGTCGTTGTCGCCGTCGCGCGCGATAAGTCGGTGCTACGGATTGGAACTCCCGCGGCTTCGACGACGAAAGTCTCGCATGTTTCGACATTCCGGCCCCCGCATCCCCGCATGGTCTCTGCCGCGTGCTTTTGACGATCGCACGAACGGCGGCGGACAACTCCATCCGATCTCGACCATCGAGCCTCGGGTCGTGTTCGAGGACGCGCTGGTGCGCGTCGAAGCCAATCGGGTCCGCAACGCCGCCACGCGTGCCGAAGAGACTGTGCTGCGAATCGCGCCGGCCGGCGAGGAGCTGCACATGGTCGCCATAGTTCCGGTGCTCGACGACGGCCGATTTATGTTGGTCGGCCGCTACCGCTATGCGCTGGCCCGTTGGTCGCTGGAGTTTCCCCGCTATTGGGCCGAGTCGAGCGACGCCGGCTGGGAAGACTCGGCCGCCGAGAACTTGCTCAAGAGCACGGGCTTGGTTGCCGACCAGATGCGATTGCTAGGGGCCATCGAAGTAGAACCGTCGCTGACCTCGATCAGCATGCTCGTCATCCATGCCGCGGATTGCGGCGGTTTGCCGGCCCGACCGGCGGGCGCCGAGGAGAGCCTGATCGCCGGCTGCGTGGCCTTGGCGGCCGACGAAATGGACGCCCTGATGCGCCGCGGCGAAGTGAATTGCGGCGCTACGCTCTCGTCTTTGAGCCTCTATCGGGCCCAGTCAAGATAGCCTGAATCGCGGCGCAGGGCCCAGCAGAATTGGCGGCCAAAGTCGGGTTCACTCGACCAACGTGCGAACGAATCGGCCCCGCGAACCTCGTCTCGCGTTGAATTGTCCCCCAATCGGCTTATACTATCGGTTTGCCTTTGGCCCGACGGGGCAGGGCAGGGGAGCTCTCCAGAAACCAGGAGTGTGAATCGAGTGTTCGATACAGTGGCCATTGTCGGCGCTACCGGCGCCGTGGGAACGATCATTTGCCAACTCCTGGCGGAGCGCAAGTTTCCTTTCAAACGAATCAAGTTCCTGGCGTCCGCTCGCTCGGCCGGCAAGACATTGCGATTTGCCGGCCGGGACTACACGGTCGAGGAGCTCGTGCCCGCGGCTTTTGACGGCGTCGATCTGGCCATCGGCAGCACGCCTGACGAGACCGCCCGCGACTTTGCCCCCTGGGCCGTGGAGCGCGGGTGCCTGGTGGTTGACGAGAGCGGCTACTGGCGGATGGACCCGAAAGTTCCGCTGGTCGTTCCCGAGGTCAATCCCGACGCGGTCGACTCGCACCAGGGCATCATCGCCAGCCCGAATTGTTCAACGACCCAGATGGTCGTGGCCATGAAGCCGTTGCACGACGCGGCCCGCATTCGTCGCGTCATCGTCAGCACCTACCAGGCCACCAGCGGCATGGGCCTGTCCGGCAGTCTGGAGTTGGATCAATCCACCCGGGCGGCGATCGCCAAGGAGTCGTTCGAGCCGACGGCGTTTGCCCATAACATCGCCTTCAACCTGATTCCGCAAATCGGCTCGCACAAGGAGCAGGGCTACACTTCCGAAGAAATGAAGATGGTCTACGAGACCCGCAAGATCATCGGCGACGAATCGATTCAGATTTGCCCGACCTGCGTGCGGGTTCCGGTCGAGAATTGCCACAGCGAGAGCATCCTGGTCGAGACGGAAAAGAAGCTCACGGTTGAACAAGCCCGCAACTTGTTCGCGGCCACACCGGGCATTGTCGTCGTCGACGATTTGGCGGCCAAGCGTTATCCGATGCCCTCGAATTGCAACGCGCGCGACGAAGTGTTCATCGGGCGCATTCGCGAGGATTTGTCGAGCCCCAACGGTCTCGCATTCTGGTGCGTAAGCGACAACCTGCGCAAAGGCGCGGCCACCAACGCCGTGCAGATTGCCGAGTTGCTGGTGCGCAAGGGCATCCGGGCCCGCGGCAAGGGAGAAGCGGTCGCGAGCGGTTAACTCTTTCGTCCCGTCGCCGTCATGCGCGTTTTCAAATTGGTGCTGGCGTATGACGGTTCGAATTATTCGGGCTGGCAGGTCCAACCCGGCAGGACCACGCTGCAAGGCACGCTCGAAGAGGCGCTGGCTCGAATCACGGGGCAGCACGTGCGCGTAACCGGCAGCGGCCGCACCGACGCTGGAGTGCACGCGCTGGCCCAAGTGGCCAGTTTTCGCAGCGAGACCGAGTTGGCGACGAACGTTCTACACAAGGCGCTGAACGCCGAATTGCCGCGCGACATGGCCGTGTTCTCGGTGGAGGAAGCCGACGCCGGTTTTCATGCCCGGGCGAGCGCCCGGCGCAAGCGCTACCGCTATCAACTCGACGATCGGCCGATTCGCGACGTCTTTTCGCGTCGCTATTCTTGGCATTGTCGCCACCGGCTCGACGCAGAGGCGATGCACCGCGCGGCGCAGTCGCTGGCGGGGCGGCACGATTTCAGCAGTTTCGAGACGAGCGGCTCCGCGCGGCGGTCGAGCGTGCGTACCGTCTTCGCAATCTCGGTCCAGCGGGTGGGGGAGCAGCCAGGCGGCATCTCGCTGGAGATCGAGGCCGATGGATTCCTCTATAACATGGTCCGCACGATCGTTGGTACGCTGGTGGAAGTGGGGCGGGGGGTTCGCGACGAATCTTGGCCGGCCGAGGTCTTGGAGGCCCGCGACCGCAAGGCCGCCGGCCAGACGGCGCCTGCCCACGGACTGTTTCTGCTGCGCGTTGACTATTGAACGAAGAATGGAGAGCGCTTGCCGCATGCGGATCGCCCACGTCATTACTCGGATCATCCTGGGAGGCGCCCAGGAAAACACGGTGCTGACGTGCGAGGACCTGATGCGGATCCATGGCGACGAGGTGTTGCTCGTGGCCGGGCCACCCAGCGGACCCGAGGGAAGCCTGCTCGCTAGGCTGGAGAGCAGCGGCGTGCCAGTGCAGTTGCTGCCAGCGCTTGGCCGTGCGATCAATCCGCTGCGCGACCCGCAAGGATACTTCCAGATCAAACGCGCGATCGAGCAGTTCAAGCCCGACGTCGTGCACACCCACAGCGGCAAGGCAGGGCTGCTGGGACGTGTCGCCGCGCATGCATTGGGCGTGCCGGCCGTGATTCATACGGTTCACGGTGCGCCGTTTCATCCGTACCAGGGCAGGGGATCGCGCGCGATTTTGCGGTGGTGCGAGCGCTACGCGGCCGCAAGGTGCGATGCGCTGGTGAGCGTAGCGGACGCCATGACCGAGATGATGGTTGCCGCCCGCGTGGCGCCTCGCGAGAAATTCACTACCGTCTACAGCGGCATGTATGTCGAACGTTTTCTTGGGGCCGACGAATCGCGCGAGCAAGTGCGATCTGAGCTGGGATATAACGACGAACATGTCGTGGTCGGCAAGATCGCGCGACTGTTTCACTTGAAGGGGCATGAGTACGTCGTCCGCGCCGCGCGACAGGTGATCGCGCGGCAGCCGAATGTTCGCTTCTTGTTCGTGGGAGACGGCATCCTCGCGGACTCGCTTCGCGAGCAAGTCGAGCGCCTGCCTGACGCCGTACTTTCAATTCACGGGCCTGGTTCCGCGGGAGCAGTTGCCCGGCATGATCGGCGCCATGGATATCGTCGTCCACACCAGCCTGCGCGAAGGGTTGGCGCGCGTGTTGCCGCAGGCGCTGATCGCCGGCAAGCCGGCTATCAGCTACGACATCGACGGCGCGCGCGAGGTCGTGATCACGGGCGAAACGGGGATTTTGTTGCCGCCGCAATCGATCGACGAGCTGGCCGAGGCCATTTGCTCACTGGCGGCCGATCCGGCGCTGCGAGCCCGGCTGGGCGCCCAGGGCCGCGAGCGATTCACCGATCAGTTTCGGCATACTCGCATGACCGAGCAATTGCGCGGCGTGTACGAGCGTATCTTGTCGGCCAAAACCAGCCGCTAACCGCCCCGGTCGTACGTTCCCCCCGCGCGGCGTTGTTGTTAAAATGGATCGGCGCAGGAACAAGAAACCCCTCTCCCCGGCGCGACCGCTGATTACCTTAGCCCTGTGCGAGCTCGTGCTCCGTGTCGCAAGATTACGTCGGACCTTATCGACTGCTGAACCTGATACGCGCAGGCAAGACCTGCGAAGTATGGGAGGTGATGAACGACCTGAAGGGCGAACGGCTGGCCATCAAGCTGCTCTCTGGCGAGGCTACAAAGAACCGCGAGGAAGTGGCTTACCTGAAGCACGAAAGCCAGGTGGGCAAGGGGCTGGATCATCCGTACGTCATCAAAGTGTACGACTACGGCACCGACCGCGATAACGTTTTCCTGGCAATGGAGCTATTCGCGACTCCGAATGTCAAGCAGTTGATCAACCAGAACGGAGTCGAGTCGCTCGCGCCGTTGGCCGAGGAATTCATCCGCCGTGCCGGCGAGGGCCTGGCCTATTTCCACTCGCAAGGCTGGATTCATCGCGATATCAAGCCGGACAATTACCTGATGAATCTCAAGGGAGAAGTGAAGCTCATCGACTTCGCGCTGGCCGTGCGTCGAAAAGGGGGGTTCGCTCGGCTGTTTGCCGGCAAGTCAAAAGTGCAGGGCACGCGCAGTTATATGTCGCCCGAGCAAATCCGCGGCCTGCCGCTCGACGAGCGGGCCGATATCTACAGCTTTGGGTGCATGGTCTTCGAGATCCTGGGCGGGAAGCCCCCCTACACGGGCAACACGACCAACGACTTGCTCACCAAGCACCTGCGCTCCGCGATTCCGCCGGTGCAGGGCTCGAATCGCAACGTGACGGACGCTTTCGCTCAATTGCTCAAGCGAACGTTGGCCAAAACTCCGGACGAGCGGCCCCAAACGATGAACGAGTTTCTCGGCGAGATGCATACCATGCAGATCTTTAAAGTGCGGCCCACAGCCACGAAACAGCCCACCCGCGAATGACGTTGCCGGCTATTAGCCGATGAAGTACACAGGGAAATAGAATCCCGGCAAGCACGCGTCCTGTGCGTCGCGGGCTTGGACGGACGGTTACGACACAAAGAGTGTGTCGGCCACGTTGTTGATAATGGAGTGCGAAAGTTCGAGATGCTGGCGCAAGCAGTGCTGGCAATGAACGGTCGAAGACCGAGGAACCATGAATATGGCAAGCGTCAGTCCGCGCCTGGCATTCGAGCGCCCCATCTACGAGCTCGAAGCGCGTTTGCAGAAGCTCGAAAGTTCCGTTACCGACAATCCGACCGGGCGGGAAGATATCCGGCTGCTGAAGCGAGAGCTCTCGGAGACCAAGAAGCGAATCTATGGCAACCTGGCCCCTTGGGAAACCGTTCAGGTTGCCCGCCACTCCGACCGTCCAATGACCACCGACTATCTCGACCTGGTCTTCGACGAGTTCGTCGAGCTGCACGGCGACCGGTTCTTCGGCGACGATCGGGCCATGCGCACCGGCTTCGCCAAGATCGATCAGTACAAGGTCATGGTGATCGGCCATCAAAAGGGCAAGACCACCAAGGAGCGCATTGCTTGTTACCACGGCTGCGCGCATCCCGAGGGATATCGCAAGGCCTTGGCGAAAATGAAATTGGCCGCCAAGTATGGGCTGCCGGTGATCTGCTTCATCGACACGCCGGGCGCTTACCCAGGCATCGGGGCCGAAGAGCGCGGGCAGGCACAGGTAATCGCCCAGAACATGTTCGAGATGTCGCGTTTGCCGACGCCGATCATTTGTGTCGTGATCGGCGAGGGCGGCTCGGGCGGCGCGCTGGGGATCGGCGTGGGTGACAAGGTTGCCATGCTCGAGCACGCTTACTACTCGGTGATCAGTCCCGAGGGCTGCGCCGGCATCCTCTGGAAGAGCCACACCTTTGCCGAGCAGGCCGCGGCCGCCCTGAAGATGACTTCCAAGCATCTGCTGGGTCTGGGGGTCGTCGACGACGTAATTGAGGAGCCGCTCGGGGGCGCCCATCGCGACCACCACCAAATGGCCGCCCGGATGAAGATGTACCTGCTCAAATGCCTGCGAGACCTGGTCGGAACCCAGACCGAGCAGTTGATCGACAATCGCTACCAAAAGTTCCGCCGGATGGGCGTTTACCTGGAACGAATCGCCGCGGCCGATTCGGACGCCGAAACCGTGCCGGCCGGTCGCGAGTGACTCGGGCGCGCCGTCGGAGACTGAGATTCTCGCTCCGCTGAGAGCGCGCCGACCGTGGAGTTTTTGGCGCCGCCGTCGGCCGACGGTCCGTTGTCGAAACCGAGCACTCGACAGCCAAGTCAGTCCGAGTGAGATGCGCCAGATGAGCCAGCGGCCCA
The DNA here is from genome assembly GCA_963791755.1 of uncultured Planctomycetaceae bacterium. Taxonomy (GTDB): domain Bacteria; phylum Planctomycetota; class Planctomycetia; order Pirellulales; family PALSA-1355; genus PALSA-1355. Next base: position 378,191 of record CAWBTK010000007.1, on the reverse strand, counting down.
GGGACGGCGGCTATCGGCATTCGATGACTTACAAGCTGAGAAACGCGAAACCGCGTCCCTCTCCCCAACGTCCGATAATGTTTCTTATGTTCGGTTTTGGCCCTAATATCGGCCGCGATACATAGGATTCTGGCTTCGAGCCGGCTCTCGATAAGCCGACGGCGTGACCGCGCCGGGCTCTGGCGAAGCTCGCCATTCGTTGCCCGTCGGCGGCAGTCTGCGGATGCCGGAAAGTGGCGGCTCGGAGCTCCCCTGCTGAGCCCGGCCGGTGGTCGGTTGCGGCTCGCCGCCAGGTGGTTTCTTCGTCGGATCGAGTTCTTGTTCCAGCTTTTTCAGGTAGGGGTCGAGCACCTCGTGCAGTTCTCGGGGCATCACCCCGTCGGCCCGGTCCAGCAGCACGGCGATGTAAAAACCACTCCGGGAGTTGAGCACGGCCGTGCGGGCCTTGGCTGAAAGGGTGACGGCAAAGAAGGTAATGGCCACGCAGAATAACACCCCCTTGGCCGCGCCAAACAGGGCGCCCATCTGGCGATCGAATTCCTTCAGCCGCATGCGATTGAGAAAGCCGGCCACGACGCGAAACAGCAGCCAGATGACCAGCGATGTGCCGGCAAACAGCACGAACATGGCGATGAAACGATTCAGCGGCGCTTGTTGGCCGAAGCGGGGGGCCAATTGCGCGCTGAATCGCAACGACACGGCGTAGCTGGCCACCAGGCTGGCCGACGAGGCGACCTGCCAGGCCATGCCTTTCCAGGCGCCAAACACCGTCGTCCCGACCAGGACCACGAGCATGCAAATATCGTAAAGTTCCATTCTCTCTCCCCCACCCAGCAGGCAGCCGCGGCGGAATTCGGCCGGAGTATACCCAACCCCGTGGCGGCGGCGAAGACCAGAGCGTGATAGCATCTTCGCGAAATGGAAACTGATCTTGGAAGGGCCGGGCGGTGCGCGATACAGTCCGCATCCCCAGAGGCGGCCCCGGAGCCGTGCTGGCTGGCTCCCATCCAACTCCAGGACCGAATCGCATGGCCGGCTTCAAAACACACATTACCACCAGCAGTGTTCTGGGAGTCGTCTACGGCACGACAGGGGCTCTTTCGTTGGACGTCCCCGTGACGTCGTGTTTGCTGGCCGGAGGTCTGTGCGGCGTCTCGGGCATGTTGCCCGACTTGGACAGCGGTCCCGGCGTTCCGTTGCGCGAGAGCGTGGCCTTTGCCGCGGCCGTGGTACCGATGCTGATGTTGCATCGCGCTCGTCGCATGGGGCTGGATCCCGAGACGATGGTGCTGGCCGGCGCGATGATCTATTTATTCATTCGCTTTGGAGTGGGCAAGTTGCTGCGCTCCGTGACCGTGCACCGAGGAATGTTCCACAGTATTCCGGCGCTGGCAATCGTGGGACAGTTGGCATACCTGATCTGTTCGCACGAGAACGAATGGATTCGATTGTTTTATGTCGGCGCGGTGATGTTGGGGTTTGCCTCGCACCTTGTGCTCGACGAAATCTGGAGCATCGACTTCAGCCACTTTCGACTAAAAAGTTCGTTCGGCACGGCGATCAAATTCTGGGGCGACTGCTGGTGGTCCAACCTGGCCGCTTATGCCAACGTCATCATCCTGGCGATGATTATCTTGCAAGATCCATCGCCCGAGCACGGCCCGATGCCGGGGCACAAGCATGACATGATGGCCACGCAACCGGCCGACAGTGAATTGAAATAGCCAGCGATTCTATTGTGCATGCAGCGCCCGGCTACGGCGCGGTCGAGAAGCGCTCTAGCGTGACTTCCGGGTAAGGCCCCTGGCTGGCATCCAGGAGCGTGTCCGTCCGGGCGATTAAATGCTTGTCGAAAAAGGCGCGCACGTAATCGCGCATGATTTGCATCCGGCGGTAGCGAACTTCCAGCGAGTCGGGGTCCCAAATGCCCATGTCGCCAAAACTATTGTGGCGGACCCCGGGAATCGTGACGCGGTAGCTGCCCCCGGCGACGGTGCGCATCGCTGCGTCGGTGCGCTGGATTGCTTGAGTGCGCTGGTGATCGAACTGTTCGCGCGTCATATTCCACTGCGCCAACTGACGATCCGTGGCCGGTTGCATGCCATCGGTCAGCTCCATGAACGGCTGTCGAGGGCCCCTTCCCTGCTGGTCGAGAAGGAAAGGGAGCGAATTGGTATGGCCGTCCAGGTTGACGGCGGCTTTGAAACGCGAGTCGTTCATGCAAGTCCGAGCTGCCGTGATGCCGCCGGTCGAATGGCCCAAGACGCCCACTCGCGATACATCGATCCGACCCTTAAACCGCGGAAATAGTTTGCCGTCATTCAGTCGCTCCAAGCGATCGAGCACGAAACGCAGATCGTCGGCCCGACGGTCGACAACTTTCCGATAGTTCTCGGCATTCTTTTGTGGGTCGGCGTCTCGAGGCGTTTCAACTTGCGTGACTACGCGCCCGTCGGGGAATGCTATAGCCTTGCTTTGAAACGGATGATCGACTGTTGCCACCAGGTATCCGTGACTCACCAACTCCTCGACGAGGTAGGTATACTGCACTGCGTTCGTGCCCAGGCCGGGTGAGAGAACGAGCACGGGAAAGCGATTTGTTCCCGGAGCGACTGGCGGCGCGGCGAGGGTGTGTGATTTAATCGCGCCCAACAGGAGCGTCTCGGGGCCCAGCGCCTTATGCAGAGCCTTCAGATCGGGAAAATAAGCGGCCGGCTGAGTCGGCGCCGAGACATCGGCCGGATACCACAAGTCGGCGCGCAACTCGCGTCGGTCGTGCTCGTCCGGCGTGTTCGGCTCGTCACTCTCCTCGTCCTTCCAGAAGAATGTGATTCGTCCCACGGCATGCTTGCCCGTCGGATTCGGCAATTGGCGATCAGCGGTCTGCGCCAGCGCGACAGGCGAGCCCGCCAGGGAAACAAAAAGCAAGCTCGCCGCGATTGGCAGTCTTCCTGTCAGCTCTTTTCGACGAGACGCGGTTTCGGAATTGGCACTTGGCATGATAACTCCTCGGAACCCAGGGGTCGTATTACCGTTCGACGGGCGACGCGTGTCTCGGTCGCCGCACATGAATGTATTCGCGACGCGGCGGGCCGTATTGAACGAATCGAACCCGATGCTGGAGCGGCGAGGACGACGTCAGAACTCGCCGCGCGTGTCCAGCATCAATGTTACCGGCCCGTCGTTGGTCAGATCGACCAGCATGTGCGCGCGAAATCGTCCGGTGGCGACGGAAATGTCCGAAGCCGCCACTGCTGCGACGAATGACTCATAGAGCGCTTCGGCGATCTCCGGCGGCGCCGCGGCAACGAAGCTGGGACGGCGTCCCTTGCGACAGTCGCCCAGCAACGTGAACTGGCTGACCACCAACATCGCGCCGCCGACGTCTCGAATCGCCAGGTTCATCTTGCCCGCCGCGTCGTCGAAGATGCGCAGTTGGGCGATTTTCGCGGCCAGTTGCCGCGCGTCGTCCGCCGTGTCGCCGACCGCGACCCCGAGCAAGACCACCATCCCGCGGCCGATCTCGCCGCAAAGTTCCGCCTCGACCGTGACCTGGGCCCGGCTGACTCGCTGCACGCATGCACGCATCGATGACGACCTCGCGGTGAAAATTGCCCCAAGCCGACGGGCTTCACGATACGGTGCGGCTCGCAGGGCGGTCAATCGCGACGCGTACACGGCCGATTTCAACAGATCTTGCCCGCGCGCGCTTTGCAGACGATACTAATGCGTTTGCGAAAGTGGCGGCCATGCATCCCGCGCTGTTACTGGGTATCTACTGCTTGCTGAGCATCGTGGCATCGCTTTCGGGCGGCTGGGTGCCGCTGGTGGTTCAGCTGACGCACCGACGCATGCAATTCGCGATCAGCTTTGTTTCCGGCGTGATGCTGGGAATCGGCCTGCTGCATCTGCTGCCTCACAGCTTCGAGGCCCTGCACTCGATCGACCGCACGGTGGGCTGGGCGCTGGCCGGTTTCTTGTTCATGTTTTTCCTGGAGCGGTTCTTTCACTTCCACCATCACGACGTCGGCGAAAGTCCCTTGCCCGATGCAACGTCCGCGGATCATGATCACGCGGATCACAACCACGCCATCGGCCACCAAGGCAGTCATTCATCGCACGACGGGCACAAACATGCTCGCTCCGGCTCCTTGTTTCCCTGGGGCGGCGCGATTGTGGGGCTGACGTTGCACGGACTGATTGACGGCGTGGCCATGGCCGCCGCGGTGCAGGCCGAAGCGGGCCTCGTGGTCTGGGCCGGCTTGGGCACGTTTATGGCCATCGTGTTGCACAAGCCGTTCGACTCGCTAACGATCGGCACCTTGATGGCCGCCGACGGTCGAGCGCCGGCCCTGCGCCATTTGCTCAACGCGCTCTACTCGCTTGTCACGCCGCTCGGCGTGTTGCTGTTCTTCGCGGCGTCGCAGGCTGTCGGTCCAGCGCACGACGGACTGGGGCAAGTGCTGGGGTTCGCCGCCGGCGCGTTCATTTGCATCGCCACGAGCGATCTGTTGCCCGAGTTGCAATTCCATCGCCACGATCGGCTGACGTTGTCGGCGGCGCTCGTCGCGGGCATCGCGGTCGCCTGGGGCACGGTGTTGCTCGAAGGTGGCCACGACCATTCCCACTCGCCGGCATCAACGCACAATCGGGAAGGTGGGGTCGAGCACGAACACGACGTCGAGCGCAATCACCATCACGACTAGACTGTTCAGACGAGCGCCTGGCGGCGGTTACACTTCCAGGCCGCGTTCCAGACGGATCCGTCGAACTTCCGTCAGCACGTCGGCAATCACCGCGTGGTTGGCCTCGATGTTCTTCCACTCGACGAAGAACACCCAGGCGATGAACATCAGCCCGATCATGGCGCCCCACAGGTGCGGCGTGACCCAATCACTCGTGTGCGGCATGCCGGTGGCCGGGTCGGCCGCTCCGCCCAGGGCGATCACGCCGACGACCGCCAACATGCCCATCACGGCCCAGGGAAATGTCCGTCGCTTAAGCGCCGTGCTGCGCCGGATGAGCGAGCCATCGAGAGCATAGGTCTCGCAGACTTCCTTGCACCAGCGACTGGTGCCGATGAAGTACGTGACCACGATGCTGTTGACTAGCACCACCGCCAGCGCCGTGGCCACGCCGGCCAGGCGATGCACGGTCGCCCAGCGCAACATTTCCGCCGTGTGCTCGGTGTGCAGTTCTTCGATCGACAGGCCCACGATCAGCGTGGCCCCCATCATTACCAGGGCAAACCAGGCCAGGGTCATGAAAATGCGAGTCACGGCAAGTAGGCGCGGTGGGAAGATGGATGGAGAAAAGTGCGGCCCGGCGGGACGTCGAGGCCAGGGCTCGCATTAGACACTCCGTCGGACCATTTCGTCCAGCCATCGGCGGCGGCTAGAATCGAAGCATGGAAAAACCCGTTTTGGCCATCACGCTGGGAGATCCGGCGGGCGTCGGTCCCGAGACGATCGTCGGCGCCTGGACCGAGCCATCCGTGCACGAATTCTGCCGTCCGCTCGTGATCGGGCATCCCGAGATCGTGCGCCGCGCCGTGCGGCTGTTGAACAGCCCGGCGCGGGTCGTTGAAATCCGTTCGCCCGCCGAAGCCGAGCCGGCCATCGACGCGATCCCCTGCCTCAAGTCCGGCAGCGATGACGCCGCGCTGGTCGCACCCGGCGCCATCGACGCTCGTGGCGGCCAGGCCGCGTACGACGCGCTGCTGGTCGCCGCGCGACTGGCACTGGACGGAAAGATCGACGGGTTGACCACGGCGCCGTTGCACAAGGCGGCCTTATGGCGTGCCGGGCACCATTACCCGGGGCACACCGAGCTGTTAGCCGAGCTGTGCGGCGTGGACGACTTCGCCATGATGCTGTATCTCGGGCCGGGCGCCGACGTGCGCGGACCGGCCGGTTTGGCGATCGTGCACGTGACGCTGCACATGGCGCTGGCTGATGTGTTCGCCGCGCTCACCAGCGATGCAATCCTCAACAAGGCCCGGCTCGTGTCGCGCGTGATGGCCGTGTTCAAGGGCGCCCGACCGCGAGTCGGCGTGTGCGCGTTGAATCCCCATGCCGGCGAGGAAGGACTCTTCGGCAGCGAGGAACGGACCGTAATTCGGCCGGCCGTGGAGCGCGGGCTGGCCGAGGGGCTGGATCTCGAAGGTCCGCTGCCGGCCGACACGCTGATCGGCAGGGCTCGCGACGGACAGTTCGACGCCGTGGTGGCCATGTATCACGATCAAGGGCACATCGCCATTAAGCTATTGGCCATGCACCGCGCCGTGAATGTCACGCTCGGGCTGCCCATTGTCCGCACGAGCGTCGCGCACGGCACGGCGTTCGACCTGGCGTGGCAAGGGCGGGCAGAAACCGCCGGCATGGTCGAGGCATTGCGCGTCGCCAGCCGCCTGGCGGCGGCCAAAAACGCGCGATGATCGTCGGCGGCCACTGCGTCATTCCCGCTTGCGGCTCGCACACTTACCGCCGTGGGCGTCGCGGCTGACTGGCCCGTTCGGGCAAGCCATCTTCCAAGGAGAACCTGTCGAGGAACTCTTGCGTTCGATCCACTGGTTTCACCGTGCCGCGTTTAAACGCGAACTCTTGCGGATTGATGCTCGCGCCCAGCCGCACTTCGTACATTTCCATGAGTACGATCAAACGCCCGACGTCATCGTCGGCGCCGGGCTTCGCATCGCTCTTGGACGGTGCGCGCCAGTATTCGATTCGATACGGAAAGAAGTCGTCGCAGCCCACGTGCAGCACGACTCGGTCAGGCAGGTTCGGACTTAACTTGCTGAGATCCGGGGGTTGGCCGGCCTCGATGGCCTCCTTCTGATCGCCCAAGATCTGCACGAGCCGTGCCCGGTTCCACGTTCCTTCGATCGTCCACACCGGCAAGTCCTCGAGACGGCTTTCGGCGACCGTGCCGAATTGAAACGAACTTTCGATTCCGCTCAGCAGTTTGGGCAAACCTCCCAACGTCAACCAGGCGTTCGGCGGCAGCGGCGACTTGGGCCTGCGCGCGAGCCAGCCGCGCCAGGTCGACGCGGCTCAGTCGGCTGCTCGAACCCGTCTCCTCGGAAATCCATAGCTCCTTGCCATCGGAGATCTGTTGGATGCTGGCCGGCTTGGTGGCCGTTTGCAGGTTCAGGTCGAACCGCAACGACCGCGTGGGTCCCCTGCCCTGCTGTAGATAAATGCCCGAGCCGATTAACCGCCGCCCTAGCAGATCGATCCGATGGCGGACTTTGGCCGAGATCGATGCTTGCGAGTCGACTGCCGCGATGACATGCCGCAGTAGGGCGTCGCCCGAGCTGCTCTCGGCCGCGGCGTTGGCAGGTGTACCGTTTCCGGCGGCGGAAGTGTTGAGTGGCAAAGGCGTTTGAGCAAGCGCCGCCACGCCGCCGGCCACGCTGGCGACGACCACGGCAAAGATGGGCAAAATGGAGCTCATTTTCTGATTTTGCCGGATTTGCCAAAGAATCGCATTGTAGGACGCCGACCAACATTGCATCGCCGAAACTCTCGCCCGATGTAGGCGCGTCGCGGTGCCACTCGACCCGTGTCGAGCGGTGACGCAAAAACGCCGCGGGCAGGAATTGTAAATGGTTGTCAGCCAAGGGTCTATCTCAGTCCAAGGCCAGCCGCCAGGAGCCTTTCAGGCGACGAAAAACGAACTTGACGCAGGTGCCGGAACCAGGCTGTTGCCCGGACGAACGCCGGAATCTCGCTTTTAGGGGGGACACATGAAATCTCGCATGGCTTCGATTCTGTTAGGGATGACAGTGGTCGCCGGTGGCGGCGGCTGCTTTCTGCATCCCCCATATGGAGCGCTCAACGGCAATACCAGCATGCTTCCGCCCATGGGCAAGCTGACCCATCGCAACAACCTGCCGCCGGCTCAAATGCTGATGGAGCCCGGACCGGGCGTCGGTGGACCGGGCCCCGGCATCATGGCCACGGCCGAGTTGGTGTCGCCCAACATCCGCACCTCGCAGGTAGCCTTCGTCAGTCCCGAGGGCATGGCGGTCGGCTGGGACGTGGGCGGACCGGACACATTCGATTCCGAACCGCTGATCGTGCCCGGCCGCTACAACTTTCCGCAGGGCGCGATCTATCGCATGAAGCTGACGAACATTCCCGGTCGCCCGGGCGTGGAGCTCTATCCGACGCTCGAAATCGGGCCGCCGACTCCGCGTACCGAAGCCTACCTGGCGCACAACGCCATTCCGGTCCAGTTCACCGAAGAGGATTTCGACCAGGTGCTCTCCGGCAACTTCGTCACCAAAGTCATCTACCTGCCCGATCCCGAGTTCCAGGAGCTGGCATTGGCCGGCGTCGAAACGCTGGTCAGCACGCGGCTCGATCCGGGCGTCGACCCGATCGTCGAGGCCGATCGCCGCGGCTCGATCATGGCGATCATCCGCGTCGGTAACAAGGATCTGGAAGTTCCCGGCGGCGAGGCCGAGATGGCTCGGCGACATGGGCTATGGTGGAGGCGGCGGTCCGCTGCCGATGGTGCGCCAGTGGCCCCGGCGGGGCGTGTGGATGCGGCAACGGCGCTTGCTTCCCCGGAATTACCGGCGCCATGCCTTCCGGCTCGCCGGCCCCGTTCATCGCCGGCATGACCGCTCCGCAATATGGCATGCCGATCAGCGGCACGCCGATCGGACTGCCCGGACCTCCGCACATTCCGTTGGGAGTTCCGGCCGGCTTGCAGAAGCACGTGATCGCGAATCACACGCGAGATGCACATTCCGCCGCCGGTCCGCAAGTTCAAGATCGACGTTAAGCGAGAAGCCGGGCTTCAGCTATCCGAAACCGGTCAGTCAGGTCAGCATCACCGAGCACATGCACATGCCCCCGGTACTCTTCCGGCAGCCGCATCGGCGACAAGCATGAGCATGCGTTCGACGTGCCGGACGAGACGGACTGCGAATAGTCTCCACGTGCGTGGTCGAGTAACAATGATTGGTGGTGGTTCTTTTGGGAAGGTCGTCAGACGATATCCATGACAATGGTCCACAAGCTCCGCAGCCAGAGGAATCTGGCAAGGGTTGCCGGCACAGTGATGGCCGTCGTATTGGCGGGGACGAGTTCCGCGGATTATCTGCGGGCTCAAGCCCCACCGGTACACTACCATCACGCTGGCATCATGCCACCGGGAGCGATTGGAAGCCAGCAACTCCAGCGGGGCGGACCATTGCCAGGATACTTCCAACCGGTCGAGATCCGCGCTCCGCAAGGGGCTCTGATCTCGGCCGCGTCGTCTGGCGACTTTGCCGATCCCCAGCCGAGCATTCTGACCGCGGGCATGCTGATCGGCGCCGTGTATCGGCTGCGAATCTCGAACATACCTCTGCATGAAGGCCTGGAGGTTTTTCCGACGATCGAAGTGATCGATCGAATCTATCCGCCAGTGGGTCAGGAATTTCGCTTTCCGATCCCGGTCGAACTGACCGAGGAAGAACTGCGGATGGCGGCCGACGGCAAGTTCGTGACCCGAGTCATTTATCTTGAAGAGCCAGACGCCGCGCTGCCGGTCGCACAACGGCCGGACGAACAACCGTTCTACGAAGTCGGCGAGGGGCAAAACCCGTTGGACGTGGCCGACAGCTTGGGCCGGCCGGTGGCGATCTTGCGTCTTGGCGGGCGGCTACCCAGCGCGGATCCGCCGGATGAAACGTTCTTGTTCGGTTCGCCGCCGATGCTGCTGTGGAAACCGAATCAGCCCCCTGCCCTGCCGAGACGCGAGGAGAGCGTGGCCAAATCGCCCTACAAAATTCAGCGAGCCGCCGCCAGCGCGCCGATTCGCCGCACCCGATAGCCCACGGTCGCACGGCGCTCATGAGCCGCCAGTTGTCAGCTTCCATTCGCTTCGCGATCCACGGCGCGCGCTGCGCCGCGCGCTGTTGTTCGCCGCGATGACACTATCGCTGTGCTCGTGCCGTTCGGTGCCGCAAGGCCAAACGCCTCTGCCGGCGGAGCACGTTCCCATTGGAAGGCCGGTCGAATCGGCCGCCATTGCCGGAGCGGTCGAAAAAGTTGCGAACGTGCCGGCCGAGCCGGTGTGCAACGAGGGCTTGCCAATTCCACTCGGCTGCAACTCCCCTTGGGCGCCGCCGGGGATTGCGGGGCCTTGGCCCCACGACGAATACCTGGAGGACGGCGGAGATCGCGACGTGCAGGTTAACATCGGGCCCGAGGGCGAAGTTCGCGGCTTGGAATTGGAAGACACCGTGGCAATTTACGACACGCGCGACGGTTGCACGATTATCGAGCCCAGCAATCGGGTATGTTTGTACTCGCCCCGCTTTGCGGCGGTGCGAAAAGTGGAAAGCGTCGTGCAGAATCTGCAGAACGATCAGCCGATCGGCGTGCAATTGCCGGTTAAGCCCAACTTGCACTTGGAAGACCGCCTGGCGACCAGCGTATTGCAGCCGGTCCAACCGGTGGGCGGAATCGCCACGAAACAACCGAGCATCGAGCGCGTGCAAGAGGGCGCCGTGCCGGCCGTCAGCCGCCAGCCCGTGGCAGCAATCGACGGCGGATTCGCGACGTATGAAAACCTGCGTATTCTGCGGCAAGGTGTGTTCGAGGAATCGGAGAAGGCGCGGCTGATCGAAGCCTTCGAAGCGGCCATCGTCTGGTCGCACGTGCAGGCGGTGCAGGTCATGCTCGATGGACGGGCCGCCGTTTCCGTCACCACCGATCAGAAAGCGCAAGTCACGTATCGAGTCGACGAGCCGAACCATCCCTGTCTGCGGGTTATCAAGGTGGCATCGACCAAGGCCGCCAAGCCGGGCGACACCGTCGACTTCACGATTCGCTTCGACAACCTGGGGGACCAGGCCATCCAGCACGTCGTGCTGATCGACAATCTCACGACGCGCTTGGAGTATGTGCCCGGCACGGCGCAGAGCAGCCGCACGGCCGACTTTTCGACCGAGCAGAACGCCGGCGATTCGCTGGTGCTGCGGTGGGAATTCACCGATCCGCTACCGGTCGGTCAGGGCGGCCTGGTGCGATTCAACTGCCGCGTTCGGTAGCGGCCGCACGGTCTGGCGCCGCCGGTTTGGGCGATCATTGGCCCCTGCCCTGGCACAGCGATTGCTTGCCCTGAGGGCGGACCATGTCCGCCAATCGTTGGCGTGCTAGACTTACGGGCCGGAGACGTTCCTCATGCCTATCAAATCCTTGGCCGTGCTGGCGGTCGTTGCCACGATTGGCACGGCGTGCGCCGAGCAGGCGCTTTCGCTGTTCAAGAACGGCGAGACGGAAGTCACGTTCCGACTCAGGGATCAGAATGGCAAGACGCCGCGCATTGTGTTGTTTCTGAATGCGGAGCAGGCCGCGACGGCCGAGAGCATCAACTACTGGCGCGACACGAAAGACATTTGCCCCAAGGGCGTGGCGGTGGATTTCAAGGGCATTCGCTTTCTTCGCTCCAAGGAGCACCCCGACGAGTTGACCGTGCGCTTGGTCGGCATCAAGAACGAGTTGGAACTGGGCGAACCGATTTCGCTCTCGAAGTTGCAAAGCGGAAAAACCATGAAGCTGCACTTTGGTCCGGCCACGTTGGGAGCGATTCCAATTTCAGGCACGACGGACGCCGAGATGGTCCTGCGATACGATCCGCGAAACCGCTCGCTGGATATCGCCGAAGTGTCGGGGCAGTTCGAGTGGAAGCGACTGTTTTACGATGCGCAAAGCGACTCGGGGTCTCTCGCCGAAGTCACGGGCGAGGTTGGCGAAGTGCCGCCCGGCGGCCAGATCTTGAAGCCCGTTGCCAAGTAGCGAAGACCGCCAGCGCCCATCATTCCCCCCTGCCCTGCCCCGCGTTAAGATATTCGCTTTCTGATCGCCCCCAATTCTCTTGCGGACTCTCGATTATGCAACTCGAAGGCAAAGCGGCAATTGTCACTGGCGGCGGCACCGGTGTCGGACGAGCCACGGCGTTGGAATTGGCACGGCAAGGTTGTTCGGTCGTCGTCAATTATTCCAAATCGCGCGACGAGGCCGAAGCCACGGCGGCCGAGATCGAGGCCCTGGGAGTGCGCGGCATCGCCGTGCAGGCCGACGTGGCCGACGATGCCCAGTGCCGGCGGATGGTCGAGGTGGCGGTCAAGGCTTTCGCACGGCTCGACGTGTTGGTGAACAATGCGGGCACAACCAAATTCGTGTTGGCTTCGGAGCTGGACGGCGTGACCGACGAGGATTGGCAGCGGATCTTCGCGGTCAACGTCATCGGTCCGTTTCATTGTGCCCGAGCCGTCAAGGAACCGATGCTCGCCTCTGGCGGAGGGCAGATCGTCAACGTCAGCAGCGTGGCGGCCTTCGCCGGCAAGGGGAGCTCGATTCCGTATGCCGCTTCCAAGGCCGCGCTGAACAACCTGACGATTGCGCTGGCCCGCACCCTGGCGCCGCACATTCGAGTCAACGCCGTGGCGCCCGGCTTTATCACGGGCCGCTGGCTGGAGCAGGGATTTGGCAAGGCCTACGAAGGCGTCAAGCGGACCGTCGAGCGGATGTGTCCGCTGGAGAAAGTTTCGGATCCGGCCGACGTGGCGGCGGCCATCATGAGCCTCGTGACTGGTTCGCCGATGATCACCGGACAGGTGCTCGTCTGCGACGGCGGCATGCTGATCGGCAAGTGAGCGGGGCGGCGCGGCTAATAGTGATTTTGCAGCGGTGATGGCCTCGCGGCGGTCGGCCCCGCGGCGGCGGGCGATAAGGGACCGATTGGCTGGGCAAGATCCATGTCGGGATAGCCGCTCTTGATCGGCTTGACGAACAGTTCCCGCGGATCGGCCGTCAGTTGATTGATATGCAGGTCGGGCATATCGACGCTCAACTCGAACTTGGCCGTCGGCCATTGTATCTCGACGTGTCGTGGCAGCGTGGCATCGCTGGCCGGATCGCGAATGTGCTTGCTCAGCACGGCCGACGCCAGTCGCACGCCTTGGGGGTCGTACAGATGTTCCTCCAAGACGATGCCGCGGCTGGCGTCGATGATCGTAATTCGCGAGCCCTCCTTGCCCGGCGCCGTCGAGCGGCTGCGAATCTCCACCCGGCCGTTGCCCACGGGAAACGGTCCCTCGATGTGATCGGCCGGGTTGAGCGTCACGAGGCCGAACGCCTCGATCAGCCACTCGGGTTCGACCGGAATGACCTGCCGCGCGGCGCTGGCGGCGAACTGATCGTGGCGGCAGAAATAGAGCGCCGGCGGCTGGGACCGCTTGACCCAGAACCACAGCAATTCGTCGTTGCTGCCCAGGTCGAACTCGGGGCCGATGAACGTCCGCGCGACCAGGCGCAAAGAGCGCGGCCGTTGCATGGCGATATCGGCGTTCAGGGCCGGAACTCCCGGCGTCGTGATCGTGGCGCGAGAGGCCGACAACGATTGCACGCGGGCACTGTTGTTGTTGACAACGTCTACGATTTGCGCGAGCGGCGCGCCGGTCGGCAGGGCGCGGGGGATCGGCTGGGTGTATTGTTGTAGCACCTGGGGACAACTGGCGCCGCTTGCCGAGACCAGCCCGAGCAGACTCGCCAATAACCAACCGGCACGGCGCATCGCCAGCGCGCGTCTGCCGTCGGTCGATTGAGGCTGGTCGAGCGTCATGGCATCCTTGCAGTCGTTACGCGGCGCCGGCAAACAAAAGTCGGGCCAACTCCTCCTGAATCTCGGCGGCCCGCTCGTCGGCGGGAATGTGAGTCGTGACGCGATAGGTCGTATCGCGGCGCGGACAATAGAGGACCGAAACCTCGCCTAGTTGCGGATCCTGTTCGGTGTGTTCCAGTCGCAGGACCCGGCGGCGAACCAGCAGCAGCGAAAGGACATAACGCATGTCTTGTTTGTCGCTCTGCGGTTCCAGACTTTCGAGCAGCTCGAGCATGACGTCGTTGGGGGCCCAGTGCACGCGTCTGGCGTCGCGCGCCGGCATGTGCGATTTCCACCATCCCATCACTCCGGCCGGCGGCCCGTTCCAAGACTCGGCGCCATAGTCGTGCCGCACGACACTCGCGCCCTCGGGCGTCAGCGTCGAGTAGAACGTCTCGCCCGGCTGCAGCTCGCGGCCGGTGACGGCACAATGACGCGTGCAGCGTTGGATCTCGTAGTCGATCATGGCGGCGTTGGCGGTTGCGATTGAAATCGAAAACGGTCGGCGCAGCGCAGCCCGGACCGCTCAGACGGGAAACATGGCGGCGGAATAGTACGCAAAAGGCGGGTTTGGCTCAAGACAGGGGTTTGTCGGGATGGCCGAGCGGACGCCGGGTGACCTGGATTGCCATAACTCCTTACCCAGCGAGACGGTAGCGCCCGCCACAAGACTCGGCCTTCCCGGGCCTTGAGGCCGAATGCTGGCATGGTAGCGCGAGCGGTTTTTCGGCGAACCTGACAGCTTGACCGTCGTTCTTTGCTTATGTACAGTCAGGACGTAAGTTGTTTATTAGCGGGGGTCGAGCGGAACCCAGTTTCATTCCGACGGTCCCGGCAATCGTATGACAGAGTGACAGGTACGCGATCCATGACCCTCACGAATCGACTGCGGTTGTTGCTATTGGCGCTCGGCGAGCGCAAACCGTAGGGGTTCGTTTTCGGTCAATCCGTGGAAATCAGCGAACCCCAAGGCCTCGGCACTTGGGGTTTTTTATTGGCGGGAGGCCGTTTTCGAGGAGTATGCACGCGATGGTTTTCGAGTCACCCAACAGGCGCAGCGGCGCCTGAGTTCGACAAGGGCGCGGTTGGCATTGCCCGGGCCGACCTCGGGTCGGCCATCACCTTGCCGCGCGCGTCGAGACATCTCGTAATCTCCAACTGAAAGCAAGACTCTCATGTCCAAGAAAAAGAACATTCGCATTTTCGATACCACCCTTCGCGACGGCGAGCAATCGCCCGGCGCGAGCATGAACCTGGCGGAGAAAATGGAAATCGCCCAGGCACTGGTCGAACTGGGCGTCGACATTATCGAGGCCGGTTTCCCCATCGCTTCGCCGGGCGACTTCGAAGCGGTGCGCGAGATCGCCCGCTCGGTGCGCGGCTCCGTGATTTGCGGCCTGGCCCGCTGCAACGACGAGGACATCGACCGAGCCTGGGAGGCGCTGCGCGAAAGCGAAGCGCCGCGGATTCACGTATTCCTGGCCACCAGCGCCATCCATCGCGAGTTCAAGCTCAAGATGGACAAGAAGGAGATCATTGCCCGGGCCATTCACGGCGTGCGCCGCGCCGCGGGCTATTGCAGCGACATCGAGTTCTCGCCCGAGGATGCCTCGCGCACCGAGCTCGATTTTCTCTGCGAAGTGATCGAAGCCGCGATCGACGCCGGCGCCACCACGGTCAACATTCCCGACACGGTCGGCTACGCCACTCCGGCGCACATGGGCTCGGTTATTCGCACGCTCTGCGAGCGCGTTCCCAACATCGGCAAGGCCGTGGTCAGCATGCACTGCCACGACGACCTGGGGCTGGCCGTGGCCAATAGCCTGGCCGGGGTGGAGAACGGCGCCGGACAAATCGAGTGCACGATTAACGGCATCGGCGAACGGGCCGGCAACTGCTCGCTCGAGGAGGTCGTGATGGCGCTGCGTACGCGCGGCGACTACTACCAGGCCGATACTCGGATCAACAGCCAGCGGCTCGTGCCTGTCAGCCGGCTGGTGGCCAATGTCACGGGCCTGCAAGTTCCGCGCAACAAGGCGATTGTCGGTCGCAACGCGTTTGCCCACGAGGCGGGCATTCATCAAGACGGGATGCTCAAGGAGCGCACGACGTACGAGATCATGCGGCCCGAGGACGTGGGCTTTGCCAAGACCGACCTGGTGCTGGGCAAACACAGCGGACGCGCGGCCCTGGCCGATCGCGCCAAGGCACTCGGCTATCAACTGTCCGGCGAGCAACTGCAAAGCGTGTTCGAGGCGTTCAAGGCGCTGGCCGACAAGAAGAAGGAAGTCTACGACGCCGACGTCGCCGCCCTGATCGATTCGCGGCTCCACGACTTTGCCGACTCATGGTCGATGGTCTCGTATCAAGTCGCGGCCTCGACCGGACAGGTCCCGTCGGTCACGCTCACGCTACGACATGCCGATCGGGAAGTTACGGAGACCATGTCAGCCGGCGATGGACCGGTCGATGCGATGTTCCTGGCCATCGAACGCATCACGGGCGTGACGACGGTTTGCAAGGACTTTCGCGTGCAGGCCGTCACCTTGGGCAAAGACGCCCAGGCCGAGGTCAACGTGGAACTCGAGCACGACGGACGGCTACACCGCGGACGCGGCGTCTCGACCGACAGCCTCGAGGCCAGCGCCAAAGCATTCCTCAACGCCATCAATCGCATCGCGGCCAACGTGGGGGCGCCCGTCGAGCCGGCGCCTTGAGCAGTGCCAGTATCTCGTGGTCAACGGCGAGCGAGAAGACGACCTTCGCGTCAAGCCACGAACGCCAGCCAGTAAAAGATCCAGCCGGTGACGGCCGTGCAAACCATGTCGATGGCCGCCAGTCGGGCATAGCGGCGATGCCACGCGCTGTGCGGCGACGGCGCCGGCGGCCGCGGAAACGCGCGCAGGCGCGAATGATCACGGCGGCCCATAGCACGGCCGTCGTGATGGCAAAACACAAGTGCACGCCGAGCGACGTGAACACCCAGTCGACGCCACCGCCAGATTCACCATAAGGAGACGCCGCCGCGCGATCGCGCCAGCCGTTGATCCGCATGTCGACTTCGAACAATAGCACCGTGACGAACAGCACCGCTCCCAGGGTCAGTTGAACGCGCTTGTGCAGCGAGTAGTTTTGGCGGTACTTGACGAGGTAGATACTCCAACCGAGCACCGGCAACAGGAGCGCCATCGCCAGCGCCACCACGTCCAACATGAACGAGGCCCGCGAGCCCAGAAATCCGTCGATGCCTTGCATACTCGCTCCGAGATCGTGGCAATTTCGCCGCCGGTTTTCTTTGAGCGATTGCAGAGCCACCGGGCGCGGCGAAGTGAGCAAATTCTAACCGAGAAGCGCTCGGACGTAACCCCGGCCACGCGTGAATCGCCGCGCGAGCGAGGCGCCACTGTTAGTCGCAAGGTTTTCCAACTAAGCTTGTGCTGTTGTATCCCGACATCATGGCGGAGTCCTTTCCATGCGTACGAGTGCATTCGCGATCCTGGGCGTTCTGAGCGTCGTTGCGTCTTCGACGGCACTGGCCGAAGGCGTGCTGGAGGCCGGTTTCGGCGTCGTCGACATCACGCCCCAGCTCAAGCCCGATCGGCCCATCTGGCTGGCGGGCAAGGAAATGAATCGAGCCGCCACCGGAGTTCACGACTCGCTCTTCGCTCGCGCGGTCGTGCTTCGAGACGCTGGGCGGAAGATCGCGCTGGTGTCGGTCGACTCGATCGGACTGCCCTACCCTTCGGTCATGAAAGCGCGATCGGAGTTGAAAGATTTTGATTACGTGCTCGTGGCTAGTACGCATTCGCACGACAGTCCCGACGTGATCGGCATTTGGGGACCCTCGCCCGGCAAGTCCGGCGTCGTCCCCGAGTACGTGCATTTCATGGAGGCGAAAATCGTCGAGGCGGTGCGCAAGGCCGACGCGGCACTGACACCCGCGCGGGCCGAATACGCCACGGCCGAAGACGAGAGCCTGCTGGGCGATTTTCGCCTGCCCGAGGTCTACGACGGCGTGCTGCGGCTGCTGCGATTTATGCGCGTGTCCGACGGTAAAACCCTGGGGCTGGTCGTGCAATGGAATAGCCACGGCGTGGAACCGAAGAACAACGCTCTTGTCTCGCGCGACTACATGGGCGCGACGGTCGATTCGCTGGAGAAACGGCATGCCTGCCGTGTCGTGTTTTTCCAGGGCGCGATCGGCGGCCTGATGGGCACGCCAAAAAAACTGGTTGACGACGCCAAGGCCGGGCGGATTCCCAGCGATAGTTTCGGTTTCATCGACGCCTGCGGCGTGGCGATTGCCGACCTGGCCGATCGAGCGCTCAAAGACGCGCAGCCCATTACACTGACGCCGCTAGTCGTTTCGGCGCGGCCGATCATGATTCCGCTGGCCAATGAGGGCTATCGTGCCGCCACTGCGGCCGGCGTTCTCACGCGGCCCGTGTTCGAGTGGAAGGGAACGCGAGAAGGTCGCGGCGAACAAATCGCTGCTGGCAAAGCCGATGGCGAACAGGCGATGGAAACCGAGGTCGCGTACCTCCGCCTGGGTGAACTGCACGTGGCCGCTATTCCGGGCGAACTTTATCCCGAACTGGTCTACGGCAAGTTTCAGGAGCCGGCCGATCCGGGCGCCGATTTCCGCGACGCCCCGCTGGAGACCCCCGTGGCCAAAATACTACCGGGTCCCAAGATCATGGTGCTGGGATTGGCCAACGACGAAGTCGGCTACATCATTCCCAAGCGGCAATGGGATGTCGCGCCGCCGTTTGCCTATGGCCGCAGCGGCTCGCAATATGGCGAGAAAAACAGCGTCGGTCCGGATACCGCGCAAATGCTGATGGAGGCCTTGGCCGATCGAGTTTCGGAAGCTCCGAAATAGGCCCCCTATCGCGCCGCGGACTCAAAACGATGCCCGTTTTCCCGGATTCGTGGTCATTTTCCTCCGTCGCGTCAGGCTGTTTTTGAGCTATGTTTGCTCTAGAGGGACGCAATCCCGCCGGATATGTGCCGCGTGTCGACGCGACACCGCCCGCGGAAAGTCAATCAATTCCTTATTTGCCTCTCGCTCAAAAAAAACTAATCGAGCCAGGTTTTTGATAGTCCGTGGATCCCAAGTTTCGGAAGGCCAAATTCCGCGCCCCTGGGCGCGGTTCAAGCGGGGGCTCCACGATCATCGCTCAAGCAAGCGCTGGACCAGGCGATCGACGCCCGCGCCGCGCACATGCACTACCTAGAGCAAGAGAGGAACGGGGATGGAACAACTATTGGACACGCCACGATCGGGAATGGCGATTCACGAGCTGATTCTTGAAGCGCACCAGGACAACCTGCGCGACCGCCGGTCGGCCGCGCGCTATCCGTTCTTTCGCCGGCTGGCGATTCGCGGCGAGGACGCGTCGGTCATAATCTTTAGCCGCGAGATCTCCACGATCGGCCTGGGGCTGTTCCACAACGTGGAGCTGACCCCCGGAGAAGTCGAGCTGTTGATTCCCAGCAAGCGAGGTTACTCGATTCGCGTGCGAACGCGGATCGTGTGGTGCCAGCCTTGCGGCGAGGGCTGGTTTATCAGCGGCGGGCAGTTCGTCGGCGCGGCCTCGGCCGTTACCTAGACGAGACGCACGTAGACCACGAGCCGACTTCGTTAGCCGCCTTGTCCAAATCGTTCGGCAGCCACGGCCAGTGCTCCGTGGACCACGACCAGTTCGCCCAATTGAGCCTGAACAATCTCGAAGCTGCCAGCCAGGGGCGGAAACACGTACCGCTCCACTTCGCGCCGTAACGGCAACAAGAACAGGCTCTCGTCGGCTAGCGAAACGCCGCCCCCCACGACGACAATCTGCGGCGAAACCAGCGTGACGGCCTGCGCGATGCCCCAACCCAACGCCTGACAGGCTCGGGCCAGCACGTCGCGGGCGACCTCGTTGCCTTCGCCAGCGGCTTGTGCGACGAGGGCGGCCGTCAATTGGTCGATCTTGCCGCCACAGCGTTCCCACAGGTCCGAGACATACTCGGCGGCGGTTTCTTCCGACTGGATAAGCCTTTGGCGGACATCCTCTCGCGTGTTGCGATTCAGACCGGCCGTGAGCGGCACGAAGGCGTGGGATATCGTCTCGCTGAGACGGGCCTGAGCGGCGGCCGCGATACCCCAACCGCTGGCCAACGACTCCACGGTTTGATCGGGCCGATCGGCGTGCAAACCAGGCCGCAAGTGGCCGATCTCGGCGGCGCCGTGACCGTTGCCTCGATAGATTTTTCCGTCCAATACCAGACCGCCGCCGATGCCGGTGCCAACGGTGACGAACAGCACGACCTGACTCCCCTGCCCTGCCCCGAATCGAGCCTCGGCCATTCCGGCCGCGTCGCAATCGTTCTCCAGCGCCGCCGGGAGCGACAACATGCGGTCGCACCACGCGACGAGCGGCTGATCGTTCCAGCCGTCGACTTGATGGCTTTTGATCACCCGGCCGCCGGGCGCGTCGACCGGACCGCCAAATCCAATGCCCACGGCCTTGACGCCGTGTCGCGTGGCCAGGGTTCGGCCCGAGGTTTCGATCTGCTCGAGAATGCCGGCCGCGCCGAGCGCTGGCCGCACCTCGTGACGTTCCATGGCCACGAGTTTGCCATCGCCGGCTCCGACGCCCAACTGCAGCTTCGTGCCGCCGATCTCGATGCCTAGATACATGATGCCATTGGTCGTTCGGGTTTAGCCGCCGGAAGCTCCGAGGGCACAGAGAGCGGACCTAATTCTACCGGGGTCGCGCTCCTGCTCTACTAGCCACTGCCCACTAGTGACTACTCTTATATCGACCCTCGTGATTGATTCGGGCAAAGACGTCGTTGAGCACCCAGTGAAACAGGCACAGGTGAATGCTCTCGACCATTCCCATATCGTCCAGCGGCACGTGCAGACCGCCGTGGGCCATCTTGCGCAGTTTTCCGCCGTCGAACCCGGTGAGTGCGAAGGTTTTCAGTCCGTGACGGTTGGACCAATCGACCGCGTTGAGCACGTTGGGGCTATTGCCCGATCCGCTGATGGCGATCACCAGGTCGCCTTTGCCGCCGAAATTCATCAACTGCTGGACGAAGATCTGGTCGTAACCCACGTCGTTGCCCAGCGCCAGAATCCAACCCTGGTTGTCGGTGAGGCTGAGGATTTTCAGCCGCTTTTTGCTCTCGTCCTTGAGGTCGTGCTGGTGCAGCGAGCTCTTGCCCAGGTCTTCGCAGATGTGCGTGGCCGTGGTGGCCGATCCTCCGTTGCCGAAGACGAACACGAAGCGCTCTTTTTCCCAAGCCTCGTAAACCAGGTCGGCCCAGGTTTGAATCTCTTTGGCGTCGACTCGCGCCAACTCGCTTTGCAGTCGCTTGACGTACTCGTCGACGCCTAATGTGGCACCCAACATTTTTCGGCGGTCATCCTATGGCAGGGAAGTTGCGGCGGGCTGTTTCAAACCTCCAGTTTACAGCCGCATCGTCGGACTCGCCAGATGCCGTCCAACGATGCGACGTATTCGAAGGCGTTTCAAGGTCCTCGTTGCTAAGCCGCTGGCGGCTTGGCCGAATCGAAACCAAATTCGCCGAATTCGTTCGCGAAACCCAAGCTAGTCGGCTGCGCCAAGCCATTTCGCGCCTCGCGCTGACCGCGAGCGATATCCAGGGGAATGATGATTAGCCAACCCACGATGAAGAAAACCAACAGGCTGACGATCGCCATGTGAGCGCTGCCGGTGCGGGCCAGAATCTCGCTGAAGAAGATGGGCCCGAAGACGCTTACGGCTTTGCCAGAAAGGTTGAAGAATCCAAAGAATTCGCCGGCGCGTTCCTCGGGAGTCATCAGGCCCATGATGGCGCGGCTAACCGATTGCGTGCCGCCCATCACAAGCGCGACAAAAACGGCCATGATCCAGAATTGCCAGGTCTCGGTAATGAAGAATCCGGTCAGGAGGACCACGATCCACACCGCCAAGCAAATATTGAGCGTCGTCTTTTGGCCGATCCGATCGGCGATCCAACCCACCGCCAGCGCTCCGGGCAGCGCCACGAATTGGATCATCAAGATTACCTTGACCAGGTCGCTGATTTCCATGTGCAGGACTTTTTCAGCAAACACAGACGCCTGCGAGATGACGGTCATCACACCGTCGTTGAAGATCAAGAACCCGATCAAGAAGATTGCCAACATGCGATAATGACGTATGTGGCCCAAGGTCATTTTGACCTCGCGCAGACCCGTAGCGGCCGTGGCGATTAGCGACTGCCCCTGCCGGCGCGGCTGGGCCTTGTCGCGCACGACGAGCAGCATGGGCAGGCTGAACACGAGCCACCAGGCGCCCATCAAGAACAAACACAATCGGGGCAGAAATCCGTTTTCGGTCGGCAGCCCCCATGCCTCGCCCTGACTAAGAATCGCCAGCGCGACGACGAGCATCAAGCCGCCGCCGACGTAGCCGGTGCCATAGCCCCAAGCCGACACGCGGCCCATCGTGGCATCGTCGGCAATCTCGGGCAAAAAGGCGTTGTAGAATCCCTGCACCAGTTCGTAGCACAGATTGGCGACTAGAAACAGGACCACAAAAAACCAAGGCCGTTCGGGGGTGGCGAAAAACATCAACATCGAGGCCAGGGTGCCAAGCAACGTCGTCAGGAACAGCCAACCGCGCTTGTTCGCCTGAGCGTCGGCAATGGCGCCGAGAATGGGCGACAGAAACGCCGCCACGAGCATCGTTCCGCCGATTCCCCAGCCATACGCCCTGACGCCCTGGTCGTCTGGCAACACGGCCCGCTGCAAGTAGCCCACCAGCACCGTGATGTAGATGGTCGAATAGGCGCTGTTGGCCCAATCGTACATGCACCAGGCGATAATCTCGCGGGGCTGGTTCTTGGCGAGGTTGGGAGTGGCGACGCTGGCCATGCGTTTTTTGTTGTCTGGGAAGTCGGGGCGCGGTTTTTTGCCTTGGGGGTCTGGTGGCAGCCTTATACCACACGCGCCCCCCGGTTCGCTATCCGGAAGTTCGACGCCCGCGGGCCGAGATTGGTCACAAAAGGAAAAAAGCGTGTGCGTATGGTTGCGGTGCTCGCTGACGCCACGCCGCTCGGCGTGGAAATGGTCTTGGCACGATCTCTTGTGCCTGCGGCGTCCTGACAGTTTTCACGGCCACCTACGTGGCAGTTTGTTTGCCGCCGCCATTAGCTGGACAACCAAGCAATCAGGAGCATCGCCGAAAATATCTCAACGAACACAAGCAGAGCGCATCCGACCAATGCAACACGGTCTCGCATCCAGAACCATCGACTCACCACGCCGGTAGCCGGCAAGGGCTCATGGACCAACCCAGTCCAGGTGTGAACAATCTTCATTTTTGGGAATGCGCGCGACAGTCGAGCCTCCAAAGATTTTCCGTTCCAAGCACGAGCGAGCATTGCTCTACCGCAGTCGAGTCGGGTGTAATTCTCCCAACACCACCTGTCCCAATCGAGCGCTCGACTCTCTGTGGGCTCTTCGACTTGGGATAATTTTGCCTTATATTCCTCCTGCGTCGGCTCACGAAACGGTGAGCAAGCCACCACATCTTCCGCTGTCCACCAAGCGCGTGTTATGCCCCACCCGATCGTTGGGCTCTCGATAATAAGAGTGCCGTCGTCGTGACAGATTTGTCGTCGGAGTTCCCAAGATGGAATGTATCGCCGCCGGAAGCCCATCCGTATCGGCAAACAGAGTTCCCTAACGCTGCCGACCGCAACCAACAGAGTAACCGGCGGACCCAATGCAAGAACGACGATCACAATTGACGGCACGGCAACGAAAATCCATCCAAGGACTAGCCCGATCTTGCCGTACCAAGGAAATGAGTTGAATCGAGTCCTGTTCATTTACGCATCCCTGTCCATCCAACTTAGCGGCAACTGACTTCCCGCCACGGTGCCGTCCAGCACGCAAGCCCGTAGGCCACGCTGCCGAATGGCAACAACGATCGATCGCGGACCGCACGTCGTGGACTATGGTTGCGTTTAGAACTGTAGCGGATGGACTCGACGGCAGCTATGATCCTTGGACCCGCTGAAGGAGGTAACCTCGCATGTTCCGAAGAATTGTCAGTTGGTTCGCAAAGGGCGATACACGGCCCACCGGGCAAAGTACAGCTGCAGCACTGCCGGTAACTCGTAAGTGCGAGCGTTGCGACAAGCCGCAGGCAATCCATATTACCCGCGTGAATCAAGGCGAGGTTCAGGGCACCGCCGATCTTTGCATAGAGTGCGCCAAAGATGCCCTGCGGATTGCTACACCGACAGGTGTCAGATTTAAGGGCGATGCGAGCGAGGCAGCTCGTGAAGTGCGAGTAGCGGTCGATACAGTGGTTATTTCAGAAGTTTCCGATGAACAGCTGATAATCTTCCGCGAAATTGGCGGTACACGTCGATTGGTGTTTACGACCGGTATTTTCGAGGCGACAACTCTCGATCGGACCTTGAAAGGTATGGAGCATCCTCGCCCACTGACTCATGATGGCTGGTTGGATTCAATCGCAGCCTTGGAAGCAAACGTGCAATCGGCTTGTGTCCATGATCTTCGTGAACAGACTTATTACGCGGAGTTGCGATTGGCGCGAACTCGATCTCGTCCGCGTGGATATGCGCCCCAGCGATGCACTTGTATTGGCGCTCAAGGCTGATGCCCCGTTTTTCTTTACCGAAAGGTTGATGGTGGAAAGTTCTGTGCCCGAGGATGAGCCGGTCTAACGGCGATGAAACGGGCACGACACTGACTTTTTTGAGGGCTTGCTCCCGAGCGGCGTTTGGGAAGATCCGAGTTTCTGGGACAACGGCGACATCTAGACCGACAGCGCGACTAGCGCTTCGGAATCGCGTGCCTACAGGCGCAAAAAGAAACGGCCAAGCGGCCGTTTCGTGAAGATCGCGAAAGTTTGCGGTGAGGGAATGTTCCCCGGGGCACAGGCCGACTAACGCCAAGCCTACGTGCCGAACTCCGGGCGGCGGCGCTGCAACTGGCTTTGCAGGCGCTGCACGATCGAGCTGTGCATCTGGCTGACGCGGCTTTCGGAGAGATCGAGCGTGGCGCCGATCTCCTTCATCGTCAGCTCTTCGTAGTAGTAGAGGATGATGATCAGCCGCTCGTTGCGATTCAGGCCCTTGGTGACCAGCCGCATCAGGTCGTTCTTCTGAATGCGGCGGGTGGGGTCTTCGCCCTTCTTGTCTTCCAGAATGTCGATCTCGCGGACGTCCTTGTAGCTGTCGGTCTCGTACCACTTCTTGTTCAGGCTGATCAGGTTGACCGCGTTGGCGTCGAGCATCATCTTCTCCAGCTCGGGCACGCTGATGCCCATGTGCTCGGACAGCTCGATCTTCGGTGGGCGTGCGGCCCAGCTTGGCTTCGAGCGTCTTGAACGCCTCGTTGAGCTTGCTGGCCTTGGAGCGCACCAGGCGCGGCACCCAGTCCATGGTGCGCAGTTCGTCGAGCATGGCCCCGCGGATACGCGGCACGCAGTAGGTTTCGAACTTGACGCCGCGCGACAGATCGAAGGCGTCGATGGCGTCCATCAGGCCGAAGACGCCGGCCGAGACCAGGTCGTCCAGCTCGACGCCTTCGGGCAGTCGCGACCAGATGCGTTCGCCGTTGTATTTCACCAGCGGCAGATACATCTCGACCAGCCGATTGCGCATTTCCTGGTTGTCCGGATCTGCCTTGAAGTTCTGCCAGATTTGCGCCACGTCCTCTGGCGCCAATGTGGTCATCGCCATTGCTTCCTCCGTGTTCGATGATTCGGCGGCTAGCCGCGCTTTGAGATCCGTCTAGTGTCGCGACGAGCGTGAAAGCCATCCTTGGCTTTGGCCGGCCGCCGCGACGATTGATCGAGTTTGTCGAGATTCCGCGATTGGGCGTGGAATCGATGCAACCAGGTTGCCGGGCCCGTGACTTTCCGCTCCGCTACGTCAATCTCTACTTAATCGGCAGAGTTTGCCAGCGGCGCGGCTGTCCGAGGTGTCTTTCTATTATCGGTCGAGTCGGCCTCCAAGTTCAGTCGTTTTCTTGCGTCGATTGTCTGGCCGCGACTCGAATGTAAAAACCGAGCGCGGCGATTGTTGATTGTGTTCGTAACGGCGTGGATCGCTCTGGCGGCTCGTCAGGCGCTTTTGGCCTCCGGCCGTCGCGGCGCGCTGCGCGCCATTAGTTGCGTTTGCGTCCACAACGTTTCGGCCACCTGGTCCATCGACCGGGCCGCCTGAGTGCCGGAGGGAAACACCAGGGGCGGAGCGCTGGCTGTCGGCGGACACGTTTCCACCACGCCCGCGGCAACTGCCTGCATGCCCAAAAAACGGCGACAGGCTTCGGCGATGCGAGCTTGCACCTCGGCGGCGGCCTCGGGTTCGTCCGATCGATTGGCCAGCGTGTAAATCGAGGCCGTCTCGGCGGCATCCAATTGCACCTTGATGGCGGCGTAGCACTCCATGATCGAGCCGGGATCGGTTGTCGTGACGGCCAGCACCACGCTGGCGGCCCGCCACAAGCCGCGAGCGAACGGGCTGCGGCTGCTGCCGGCGTCGATGACCACCACGTCGGCGTGGGCGCCCAGGTGTTTCAAATCGGTGATGAATCGATGTTGCGCGGCGGGCGAAAACTCGACCGGCGCGCCCTCGGCCCAGGCGCCCGACAGCACCTGCACTCCCAGCGGCCCGCGCTCAAGCACCTCGTGAACGCCGCGCCGGCCGGCAAGCACGTCGAGAACGGAACCTTGTTGGGAGTATTGCGTGAGTCGCGAGTTGCCGCCGTGATCCAGATCGGCATCGACGAACACGGCGCGGCGACCTTGGCGGGCCAATGCCAGAGCCAGGTTGACGGCGATCGTCGTGGCGCCGACGCCCCCCTTGCCGCCGGCAACGACGACCAGCGGCACGGTCATGCCCGAGGGCGCGCCGCTGGCGGCCCGCATTCGCACCAGGTGTCGTAATTCGTCCGCTTGATCGTGAATCATGATTCGCTTGCCGTCTTCTTCCTGCGACGCCTATCTGGCGTCAATCGACTCCATTCCCAATACGACGCGCGCCAGCCGCGCGCTTTCGGCCGGGGCGATGTCGTCGGGGACATTCTGGCCGTGTGTCAGATAACTGAGAGGCAATCGGCTGCCACGCAAGAGCGGCAGCAGGTTGCCCAGCGAGCTGGCCTCGTCCAGTTTTGTCAACAACAAGGCCGTGGTGCCCACCGTGGCAAACTGCTCGGCCGTCTTCGAAAGCGTGGCGGCACTGGCCACGCTAGAGAGCACCAGGTGAACCTCGTCGGGCATGGCCTCGGCCAGCATCGACTTGAGCTCCTGAATCTTCACTTCATCGCGCGGACTGCGGCCGGCCGTGTCCATCAGAATCAAATCCAAGTTGGACATGCGGGCCACGGCCTGATGCATTTCCTCGGGCGTGGCGACAATCTCCATGGGCAGATCGATGATGTCGGCATAGGTCCGCAGTTGTTCCACCGCCGCGATGCGATAGGTATCGACCGTGATCAATCCGACTTTGCGCTTTTCGCGCAGTCGATAATTGGCCGCCAGCTTGGCGATCGTGGTCGTTTTGCCGACTCCGGTTGGACCGACGAGCGCCACCATCCGCCGCTGGCCGGCGGCGAGTTGGATGGGGCCGGCGATTGGAATCGAGTCCTCGATCAGGCGTGCCAGGCGACCTTTCAGCCGCGACTCGTCGGCCAGATCCTCGGGCGCCGCTTCTTGCCGCACCCGATCGACCAGGCCGCGCGCCAAATCTTCGTGGACGTCCGCTTCGATCAAGCCGGTGAACAAGTGAAACAGGGCGTCGGGGAGCCCGGGCGAAGCCGAGAGCGTCGTGCGGCGGCAAAGATCCTGAACTTGAGACTGCAACTGGCTGATCTGGCCGGCCAGATCGATTCCGTCTTGAGCGGGCGGCGAAGCCAGGGGGCGAGAGAAAGGCGGCTGGGCCGGACGCGAACGGGGAGGCAAGCGGCTGGGCACCGAGACGCTGTTCGAGGCCACGACTTCGATCAGCCGCGAGCCGGCGATCCATTGTTTCCAACCGCCGCGCACCTCGCGCGTTTGCAGCACGCACGCCCGGGGACCCATGTCCCGCCGCACCATGGCCAGCGCTTCCTGCATCGTCTTGGCTCGGTAAGTCTTCGAATGCATGTTTATCGTCGTTTGTTCCGCGGACTTGGACTTATTTTCGGCCTACTCAGCTAACGCACCGCCAACACGTCGTCAATTTGGGCCAATGATTCGATCCGCGCGTCTCTCGTGATTTCGCGATAACTGAGCACCACCAACCGCGGCAGTCGCGCTGCGGTCAACTGCTTCAACGCCGCCCGGATGCGCGGACTGACCAACACGACCGGCGCACGCTGGGCCCACACGGGGCTATCCAACTCTTCCTCGATGCGGCCGCAGATGGCTTCGACTTCGTGCGGCGGCAGCCGCGTCGAAAGTCCGCCGTCGGCCACCTCGATGTTTTCCTCGATACGGTCTTCCAGCGACGCTTCGAGCGAGATCACGTACAGCCGGTTGTCTTTGTCGCAGTAACGGCTCGAAATCGTGCGCGAGTCGTTGTCGGACCAGTTCCACCAGGACCACGGACTGCCGAGCGCGGCCGGCGTGCTCGCCCAATGTTTCCAGAATCGCCGCCAACTGGCGAATCGGCACTTGCTCGCGCAGCAACATCTGCAAGATCTGCTGCACTTCAACCAGTTTCATTCGCTCGGGAATCAAGTCGTCGACGACCGCCGGCGAGGTTTTTCGCAGTTCGTCGATCAAGTGTTTCGTGGCGTCGCGGTTGAGGATCTCGTCGGCGTTGCGGCGCACGACCTCGGTCAGGTGCGTGGCCAGCACGCTCACCGGCTCGACCAGCGTGTAGCCGAACTTTTCGGCCTGCTCGCGCGTGGCTTTTTCAATCCACGTCGCGGGCAAATCGAAGGCCGGGTCGCGGGTCGCCAGCCCGGCGACGCTGCCGGTCGTCGCGCCGGAATCGACCGCCAGCAACATGCCCGGAAAGACTTTGCCCTCAGCCACGGTGATGTCGGCGATCTTGATGCGATATTGATTCTGTTCGAGCCGCATGTTGTCGCGAATTCGGACCTTGGGCATGATCAGCCCCATTTCCGTGGCAACTTGCTGTCGCACGCGTTGGATTCGTTCCAACAGATCTCCGCCCCGCTTGGGATCAGCGAGGCGGATCAGTCCGACGCCGATTTCGATTTCCATCGGGTCCACGGCCAGATAATCCTCGACGCGCGCCTCGCGCGGTTTTTTGGCTTCGGCCGCCGCCTGTTCGACCGCCGCGCCTTCGGATTGGCGCTGTCGCCGCGTGAGCAACACGGCCAATACTGCGCAGCCTCCGCCGAGTCCCAACAGGGGCAATGCCGGAAGGTTCGTGAAGATCAGAATGCCAAGAAATCCGGCCGTGACAGCCAGCGCCTGCGGCCGCGAAAAAAGCTGGTTAACGAACTGGGCGGGAAGGTTCGATTTGGCCGAACTGCGGGTCACGATCAAACCGGCGGCCATCGAAACTAAAAACGCCGGCAACTGGCTGACCAGCCCGTCGCCGATCGTCAAGCGCGTAAAGAGCGAGGCGGCCTGACCGATGTCCATGCCGTATTCGACGACACCGATTACCAGTCCGCCCACGATGTTCACCAGGGTGATGATGATGCCGGCGATCGCGTCGCCGCGGACAAACTTACTGGCACCGTCCATGGCTCCGTAAAAATCAGCCTGGCCGGTCACCTCGGCGCGGCGCCGCTGGGCTTCTTGCTGGTCGATCAGTCCGGCGTTGAGATCGGCGTCGATAGCCATCTGCCGTCCCGGCATGCCGTCCAAGGCAAAACGGGCCGCGACCTCGCTGATTCGGGTGGCGCCCTTGGTGATCACCACGAACTGGATGACGACGATAATCGAAAAAATGATCAGCCCGACGACGATCTTGTCGCCAGCCACGAACTCGCCGAAGTTTTTCACGACGGCCCCGGCCGCTAGCATGCCCTGCGATTCGGCGTTGGTCAGCACCAGGCGAGTCGTGGCCACGTTCAGCACCAGCCGTGCCAGCGTGGTCGTCAAAAGCAACGTGGGAAAGACGCTGAACTCGAGCGGCGAGCGGACGTAGATCGTGGTCAACAGGATGATCACGGCCACGGCGATGTTGGCCGCCAACAGTAAGTCCATCAACGCTGTCGGCAACGGCGCCAGGACCACGACGACGCTTCCGACCACGGCCAACGGCAGGAGTAAATCCTGCGGTCGGTCGAGCGAAAATCCAGCGCGTGGCACGGCTGCGGAAGCCATCCGTAGTTTCCGATGAATTGACGGTGTCAGAACGACCAGACAAGGTGCAGATGTGAGGGCGGGAAGTTACTGAAAAGAACTCCAGGTGTCCAGTGCGGTTTGGGCGGGAGCACAGCCATCTGCTAGCACTCCGCGTCCCCCCTTTTTACTCGCTGGTCAAACGGCCGGCATCGACAAACGTGTCGCCGGCGGGCAGCAGCCTTCAAGTTCGGATTTCCACCGCGACGATGAAAGCAGAGCGCCGCGGTATTCCCATCACGCGCGGCTCGATGGCAGTCCACTGGGACTTTAAGCCCCCCCCGTTCCCACCATGCGGCCCCGGCATGCGACTCGACGCGGTTCGGAATTGCGCTTTACTGGCGGCCATTTTGCTGGCAGGCTGCGAGTTCGGCGTGGAAGGAACACCGCCGGCCGGCGCGAATTATCCACGGGCGCGAGGTTCGCAAGGCGGTCCGATCCCGGGGGGGCTGTTGAGCTTCGTGCCGAGCTACGAGCAGGGCCGTCGCCAGGCCGCGGCCGAGGGCAAGCCGATGCTGCTGTTCTTCACGGCCAGTTGGTGCAAGTTCTGCCATCAGATGGCGGATGAGGCCTTCACGCATCCACAGGTCGTGAGCCTCTCCGGTCAGTTCGTGTGCATTCTGGTCGACGGGGATGCCGAACCGGCCGTTTGTCGGCAGTTTCAAGTGACGGGGTTCCCCACTGTCCAATTCTTGTCGGCGCACGGCGTGCCGCTCGAGCGCATCGTGGGCAAGAAGCCAGGGCATCAGTTGATGATGGCCATGCAAGCGGCCCTGCAAAATGTCGCCCGAAACGCCGACAAACCGGACGTGCCGGTGCGATAAGCCGACTAGCGCGCGGATCGCAAGCGTTGGCGACGGTAGTCGAGAAAGTCCTGGATTGTTATCTTTGATGACGCGCTTGCCCGAACAACCATTTGCCACGAGCCGCTAGATGTCCGACGCCGCGAACAAGCCGAAAGCGAAACCGCAGAAGGTCGAATCGGTCAATCCTTACCATTTGTGGGCGGCCCGCTTTTGGCACGGAATGCTGTTCGGCTCCTGGATTCGGCTGGTTTTTCGCAATCGCTGCCGGATCAGCTTCTCACGGCTGCCATTGGCCTTTACGATCACCTGCGCCACGATTGCCAATTCACTGCTGCGGCCGCTGCAAGAGTTTCTCTATCGGCGCTATACCGATCGAACGCATATCAAGGACGCGCCAATTTTTATCATCGGCCACTGGCGCTCCGGCACGACTTTGTTGCATGAATTGCTGGTGCTCGACGAGCGCTATACGTTTCCGACCACGTACGAGTGTCTGGCGCCGAATCATTTCATGATCAGCGACTGGCTGGTGACGAAGTTCAAGTTTCTCCTGCCCGAGCGGCGGCCGATGGATAACATGGTCACCGGTTGGGATCGGCCGCAAGAGGACGAGTTCGCGTTGTGCAACATGGGGATTCCGTCGCCGTATCTGACCATGGCATTTCCCAACGAGCCGCCGCAGGATTCGAATTACCTGACTCTGGAAGGTCTCTCTGACGACGAATTGTCGCGCTGGAAGAACGCCTTGAAGTGGTTTCTGACCCGCGTGACGCTGCGCAAGCAAAAACGGATCATCCTCAAATCGCCGCCGCATACCGGACGGGTGAAGACGCTGATCGAATTGTTTCCCGACGCGCGGTTCGTGCACATCGTGCGCGATCCCTATCCGCTGTACGGATCGACGGTGAAACTCTGGAAAACTCTGTATCGCTTCCAGGGCCTGCAAGTGCCGCGGCACGTGGGACTCGAGGAATATGTCTTCACCTGCTTCGAGCAGATGTACGACAAGTTCGAGCGCGATCGCGAGCTGATCGACCCGGCACACTTCTTCGAGGTTCGTTACGAGGACCTGGTCCGCGATCCGATCGAACAAATGCGATTGCTGTACGAACACCTGGGGCTGGGAGAATTCGAGGTGGCCTTGCCGAAGTTGAAGGCCTACTTCAAAGACACCGAGGACTATCGCACCGGCACCTACCAGATTCCCAACGAGCTGCGGGAAGAGATTGATCGCCGCTGGGGACCGTACATGCGCCGCTACGGATATTGCGCCACGGCCAGCACGCCGGCAGCCGGATAGCCGCGACGTCAGCTTGTTGAGCGACTCTTCAGCGCACCGGCATGGGCCAGCACTTCAGCCACCTGCGCGAATAGCTTCTCGGGAACCGCCGCGCGGACGGCGACTTGCTTGTGCAATGCGGCCGCAAGCCCCGCTTTCTCGATGATCGGCACGCCGCTCTCCTCCGCCAGGCGGCGAACTCGCAAGGCGATCGCACCGATCCCTTGGCGGAAACGATCGGCGCCGCCATTGATGCCTCTCGATAACGGATCGCCACGATCAGACCCTCGGGCCCGGCGATCACCACGTCGGCGTCGGTGACGGCCGCCGACGGACCCTGTTCGGCCATCTCGCGCTGGGCGGCGCGGCGCCGCGCGACCACTTGCGGGTCGCCCTGCGTGGTGCGTTGTTCCTCGCGCACCTCTTGCGGCGTCATCCGCGCGTTGCGCTCCAGCTTCCAACGCTCGAAGCCATAATCCACGATGGCCAGGGCGACCAGCGTGAAACCAATTTTGACGCAGGTCCACAAGCACACGTCCCAGGCAAACGCGGCGATTCCCGGCAGCCCCATGCCGCTGAGAGAAATAATCTCCTCCCGCCGTGCATACAGACTCGCGCCGGCAACCGCGGCAATCGCCAGCACCTTGACCAGTCCGAAAGCCATTCTCGCCGTGCCGCGAGCGGAGATGATGCGCCCCAGCCCCGCGACCGGATTGATTCGCGACAG
This sequence comes from uncultured Planctomycetaceae bacterium, assembly GCA_963791755.1. Lineage (GTDB taxonomy): Bacteria > Planctomycetota > Planctomycetia > Pirellulales > PALSA-1355 > PALSA-1355. The sequence goes on along the minus strand of CAWBTK010000007.1, from coordinate 345,389 downwards.
GTCGGGCAGCACGCGGCCGGGCATGAACAGAAAGCCGGTTTGCAGGGTGTTCACTCCGACCGCCAGCAGAAGTATCAATCCCAGCACGGGCAGCAAGACCTTGGCCAATCCGGCCACCAGCGCCTGCCACTGGTTTATTATCGAGCCGCTCGCTCCCGCCGGGTCCGCGCCGAGCGTGCCCATCCAGGCCTGCCCGCTCAAGTTTCCGACCAGAAGGCCAACCAGGTACTCCACCAGCGCCGTGCCGGTGAACACGAGCACGATCAGGCCGCCAAGCAGCACGGCCGCCGACGTCAGGTCGTGACTTTGCGCGACCTGTCCGCGCTCGCGCATCTCTCGGCGACGATGCGGCGTGGGATCCTGCGTTTTTTCGCCGTCATCCGCAGCCATGCGTCAGGTCCCGCGTTGGAATGAGTGGAAGGAATCGACAGCGTGGCGCGGGTGCGCCTAGGCCGGGGCCGTCTATCCGGCCGCGAGCGATCGCAGCACGGTATCCAGAAATGGTTCGAGCTGGTCTTGGAAGATCCAAGCCGCGGCCCCGAGAGACACGCCCAGCGCCGCCATGCTGGCCAAGGCGTTGAAACCGAAACCCAACACCATCAAGTTCAGTTGCGGCAACGTGCGGCTGATCAATCCCAGCACCAAGGTGGCCAGCAGCAGCGCGACCATGGCCGGCGCCGCGGCCCGAATGCCGAGCACGAAGCTCTCGGCCAATAGCGAAGTCGTGGCCTGGCCCATCGATTGCGAGAATCCCCCCTGCCCCGCCGGCAGCCAGGCAAACGTATCGAGCAACGCTTCGAGCACTTTGCGGTGACCGCCGATGATCACGAACACGGCGATGGTCACGTAGGACAACAATTGCGAAAACGCGGGCACATTCGCTCCAAATCCCGGATCGAATACATCGGCCAGTTGCATGCCGCTCATCTGACTGATGATCTGTCCGGCGACGTGCATGCTGGAGAACAGCAACAATACGCCCAGTCCCAGGGTCAAGCCGATCAAGGCCTCGGCGCCGGCCAACACCAGGTAATCGACGAGCGTGATGGGCGCGGGCGTCGCTTTCTGGAGCTCGAGCGGCACAATCAAAATCGCCAGGGCTGCCGCCAGCGCCAGGCGGACCTTGGGCGGGACGGGCGACGAACCGAACAGCGGCGCGATCAGCACCAGCGCCGCGATCCGCACCAAGACGAGCGTGAACGTGGAAAACTGATGCAGATAGAGTTCGCCAGGCAAATTCATCGAGACGCCCCGCGGTGGACGACCTACAGCGTGTTCGGAATGTTGACGATCAGGTCGTGCGAATAGCGAACCATCTCGTTCACGAGCCAGGGCAACGTCAAACTCAGGACGATGACCATGGCCACCAGCTTGGGAAGGAACGAGACCGTCTGTTCTTGAACCTGGGTCATGGCCTGCAACAGCCCGACCGCCAGGCCCACGACCATACCGCACACGAGCACCGGCGCTCCGAGCAACAGAGCCGTGTTGACGGCCTCGCGTCCCAAGTCGATGGCGGTTTGCGGATCCATGACGTCTCGGCTCAGGAGAATATTTCGAAGCTATCCATCAACATGCCCACCACCAGGTGCCAGCCATCGACCAGCACGAAGAGCAGCAGCTTGAACGGCAGCGAGATAAGCGCGGGCGGAAGCATCAACATGCCCATCGAGATCGTGACGCTGGCGATGACCACGTCCAAGACCAGGAAGGGAAGGTAAATCTGGAACCCGATCAGAAACGCGGTTTTCAGCTCGCTCAAGACGAACGCCGGCAACAGCGCCGTGAGCGGCACGTCGTCGTAGCTCGACGGGGCCGGGGTGTCCGCCGGCAAGTACTTATAGAACAGCCATACGTCGCCGCTGTTTCCGGTCCGCTCGATCTGGGCGCTCATGAACTTTCGCACCGGCTTGACGCCCGCCGTCCAGGCCTGTTCGAGCGAGATTTCGCGCGCGGTGTACGGCACGATGGCCTCGCTGTAAACCTTGTTCCACACGGGCGACATGACGAGCAGCGTCATGAACAGCGCGATCGACGTCATTACCTGGTTGGGCGGCAGCTGCTGCGTGCCAAGCGCCTGCCGCAACAGGCCCAGCACCACGGCGATCCGCACGAAACACGTCGTCATCATCAACACGGCCGGCGCCAGGCTGACGACGGTCAAGAGCACCATCACCTCCAGCGCCGAGGTCAGTCCCTCGGGACTCGTCCAACGCTCGGGACCGCCGATGCCGCCGGGCAACTCGAGTTTGAACAAGTCGTTGGACGCGCCGGTCGTCGTTGTCGATGTCGTCGATGTTTCATCGGCCAGCGCCTTGAGCGCCTAGCGTGCAACCGACCAGCGCGGTCGCGATCCAAAAAATGAACCGCCGACCGAGACGCGAAGGAGCGAACAGATTCAGCGTGAGACCGTTCATTCAGGCATGCGCCTCCCGCCCGCGTCGGCGACTGCCAACTTCCAAATGGGCGAAATCCAGCTCGTCGGCCTCGCGGGGCGACACATAGGCCGGCTGCTCGGATCGAGCAAACTGATTGAATACCTGTCGGAACGAAGCCACGCCGCCTCCGCCGGCCTGTCGACAGATTTCTCCAAGGCGTTCGACTTCGGCGGAATCGGTGATTTCGGTGAGGGTCTCGACGCTGGCGGCGGACACGTTCAACAGCAACACCTTGTTGCCGCAGCGCACCAGGTGAACCTGCTGCCGGCCGACTAACGGTGCGCGGCCCAGGACCTCAAGGGCTTCGCGCGGCAGTAGCGCCGCGCCTGCGCGGCATGCCGCGCCGCACGGCCCAAGCCACCAGCAAGAACAATCCCAGCACGATTCCCAGGCTGGCCGCGCCGGTTACAAACGGAGACATCTCGTGCGATCGCGCGGCCGGTTTGGGCTCCGTCGCTTTGGGCGCCAGCGGCACGGAATGATCGGCCAGCGGTTCGCGCGGCTGTTCGATATCCGAGGCCAGGTCCGCGCTGCCGGTGTCGTGGCGCCGGGACGGCTGCAGCCGTCCCGGCAGCCTTAGCGGAGCGCTCGTGCCCGCATTGTTCAACTCGGCCGGCCGAGCGAGGACTTCATCCTGGGCGCGGGGATTCCGTGGAACGCCCGCTTCCGGCTGGCCATGGGAAGAGGCCGGCGCATAGTCGGGAAAATCGCCCAGCGCGGTGGCGCCTCCGGCGCATGCGAGAGCCAGCGTGGCCAGTGCTCGAACGGTCGAACCTGAAATCCGTGGCATCCTTGCCCTTTCGAACGATTGTGCGCTGCGATCAGGCGGCTTGCTCGGCCGCGCTCAACTCGACAATGCGAACGCAAAACTTCTCGTCGATCACCACGATTTGCCCGCGGCCAAGAAGCCGACCGCAGGAAAAAATCTCCACCGGATCGGCCGTTTCTTCTTCCAGCACGACCAGGCTCCCGGCGTGCAAGGAACTGGCTTCGGCCGGTGTTAGTCGCGCTCGCCCCAACACGATACTCACTTCCGAGTGCACACCCGCGGCCGTGCTTCCGACCGGCCGCGAATCGATCGAATCCGATCCGTCGAATTCGCGAAGCCGAAAGGCCGGCGTCGAGGCTGCTGCCGCGTTCAACTTATCTTGTCCGCGGTGCATGAAATCCGTTCCTGGCCGCGAGTAGACGGGAGACCAAGCTTTCGGCACCGGCCAATCGCCGGCGGCGCCCATCGACTATCGATGCTGATGCGAGATTTGATCGATCCAGCCGCTCGCGCGGGAATTGACGTGCGCAAGAGGCGGCTACTTGTCTCGAAATTCCCGAATCGAAGCAAGGCCAACTCAACGCAAACACCGGGCGAGCTCGATGGGCCGCGCCAAAGTGGAGAATCGCGGCAGGCCGGGATGGCGCCGTTCCCGGCTGCTAGCGATGGCGGGGAGGGAAAAAATGGAGTTACGCTGACGAATTGCGAATCGCGGAGTTTTGTGTTGCAACCTCATCGGCCGCGTTGTTTTCACGCCGTGCTTGCTCGTAACGAAAGCGTTCATACTGCCGCTCGCGCAGTTTATCCAGCATGCGAACCTCGCGCTCGGCCTCGGCCAGCGCCTGCTGCCTGGCCTCGATTTCGGCCGACAAGGCCGCCGCTTCCTGGGCCAACGAGGCCAATCGCGCGCGCAACGTGCCGCGGTAGCGGTCCCTTGCGGCCAACCGCTCGATATCGATGGCTCGCCGCCCATCTCCTGGCGTTGGTAATTGTCCCTGGTCGATCAACTGTTGCTGCAATTCGCCCCGGGCCCGGTCGAGATCCCGCTGCGCGGCCAGTCCGTCGGCTAACTGGGCCCGCCGCGCTTGCCGCGTGGACTGACGGATCGCCAACAAGGTCTTCAATCGAAAGTGAAACACGGACATTGGACAACCTCGATAGCCGGATTACGGCGCAACCAGCGCCAGCAGCCGCCGCGGGCTTGCGAGACGCTCGAAGACTCGTCGATGCGCTGACGAAGAAATTGGTCGATCTGGTTTTGGATTTGAATTGCCCGGTCGACCAGCAGGTTGGATCCCGCGCGGTAGGCCCCGACCGAGATCAAATCCTCATGATCGCGATAGGCAGCCATCAGCTCGCGCAGCGTTTGAGCCGCGGCCCGATGCCGAGCATCGACGACCTCGATCATCAGCCGGCTCACGCTCTCCAACACGTCGATGGCCGGGTAATGGCCGCGCGTGGCCAGTTTGCGCGACAGCCAGACGTGTCCGTCGAGCAGCCCGCGAACCGTATCGCTGATCGGTTCGTTGGGATCGTCCCCCTCGACCAGCACGGAATAGAAACCCGTGATACTGCCGTGCGCGGTGCGTCCGGCGCGCTCGAGCAGCTTGGGCAACATGCCGAAAACCGACGGGGGAAACCCGCGCGTCGTGGGAGGTTCGCCGGCGGCCAGCCCGATTTCCCGCTGCGCCAGGGCCAGCCGGGTGAGCGAGTCCATGACTAGCAGTACGTCGTTGCCCTGCTCGCGAAAATACTCGGCCACGGCCGTGGCGGTGAAGGCGGCCCGCACTCGGGCCAGCGCTGGTTCGTCGCTGGTGGCGACAACCACCACGCTTTTGGCCAACCCCGGGCCCAAGTCGCGCTCGATAAACTCGTTGACTTCCCGGCCGCGCTCGCCCACCAGCGCGACGACGTTCACGTCCGCGGCGGTGTAGCGCGACATCATGCCCAGCGCGATACTTTTGCCGACCCCCGAGCCCGCGAAAACTCCAATCCTTTGTCCCTTGCCGCAAGTCAGCATGCCGTCGATGGCTCGGATGCCGGTCGACAAGGGGGCGTCGATGCGGGGCCGCTCCACGGCCGCTAGCGCCGCGCGATCCAGCGGCACGCGATCCCGGCAGGCGGGCTGCGGTCGGCCGTCGATCGCACGGCCCTCGGCGTCAATGACCCGGCCCAATAGTTCGCGGCCGACGCTCAGCCGGCGCGAAGTTTTTACCATTCGCACACGATTGCCGCGACGCAGGCCCGCGGTCTCGCTCAAAAGATAAACGAGCGTCAGGTCGTCACGGAATCCGATCACTTCGCCGGTGGCGGGACTGCCGGTCTGACGATCGATGTCTACCTGGGCGCCGACCGGAGCGGGAAAATCCGCCACGGCGGCCGTCATGCCCGAGGTGCGCACGACACTGCCGCAGAGGGCCGTGGGCATGACGTTTTGCAACGACTCGGTTAATTCTTCGATCGACATGGACATGCGTGGCTCTGGGGAATTGGCCGTTGAACGGCTCAAGTCAGTTCTTGCTCGATCCGCGCCAGTTGAGCGGCGAATTGTTGATCGATCGCGCCGTGGCGCGTGTCGATTCGGCACCCGCCCGGCTCGATACTCGCGTCGGCGACGATCTCGGGCCTTCCCAGTCGGGCGAGCTCGGCGGCCAATTGTGTGACGTGCGGGCCCAACGCCGACAAATCTCGCGGGTGCAGGCGAAGCTGAATGTCGGCGCTACCGGCGGCCAGTTCGAGCGCCTCGCGCACCAGCGTCAAGGTGATTTCCGGCGAGCGTTCGACTTCGCGACGAATGACGCGGCCGGCGATGCCAGTGGCCAGGCGAATTGCCGCTCGCTCCCAGTGCGCAAGCCATTCGGCCCGCGCGGCTTCCATGCGATCGACGGCCGCCTGAAGCGCCAAGACGAGCGTGGCGAGTCGGCGCCCGACCTTTTCCTCCAACACCAGTTCGGCGGCTTCGAGCGCCGCGGCGCGGCCTTGCTCCTCGGCCCGGCGGCGAATTTCGATCGCCTCTTGTTCGGCTCCCGCGAGGATTTCGGCAGCCTGCCGGCGCACACGCTCCAGATGATCGTCGGCGGTGTCGCCAAGATCGTCGAACGCGAAGTTTCGCGCTGCGGCGGGGGAGGCCAGACTCGCGGCTTTGATGATGGTCGCCATGAAAATCTCGATTGGGGCGGGCGCTCGTTGCGAGACGTGGTTCAGCGAAGCTTCGAATTTCGACCGATCAGACCGCCACGCTCAGACGACCGCGACCGGGGGCGTCGGGCGCGATTTCACCGCGAATCTCCAACTCGCACGCCAATTGCGCCAGGTCATGCTGCGCCTGCTCGACGTCGCTCAACCGCGTGGGGCCCAAATTGCGCAGCGCCTCGGTCAGCGTGGCCGACTCGGCCGGTTCGCACAACGCGAATACCCGCTCGGCGAAGTTCAATCCGGATCCGGCCAGGGCCAACACCAGCAACTCTCGCGGCGCGTGGCTCAAAACGACCGACAACGGCGCCGTGTCCAGTTGCTCCAGTTCCGCAAACGTCATGGTTGGCGTCCGAGGCTCCTTGAGCTGGTTGGCCAGTTGGCGATCCTGTCGGCCCAGGTTCGCGAGAATGTGATGTTTGGTCTCGGGCGTGGCGGCGCCCAAGATGTTTTTCAAGGCCGCCAATCCGGCGGTGCGCCGCTGTTCGTCGCGAACTTGCTGTCCCAGCCAGTTTTCCAGTCCCAGTTCGACGTCCCGCAGTATCTCCGGGTCGGCTTCGTCCAAATCGATCAAGCGGCGGGCAACTTCAATTTGCAGCTCGCCGGAAAGGCCCGCCAGGACCTCGGCGGCTCGTTCGGCCGGCAGATGCGAGACCACGACGGCCACGGTTTGCGGATGCTCGCGCTCGAGAAACGGCGTCAAGCAGTGCGGTGGGGCCTCGAGCAAAAAACGAAATCGCCGCCTTTCGACATCGGAGCCCGCGAACGGTTCGGTATGGTCCGGCCGCGAAATCGAGAGTCGCTTTGGCAGTCGGTCGTCGAGTTCGATGCCCGAGGGTTGTTTGCCGGGCACGAGCGGCCCGACGCGAAAGAATTCCTCAATGACGTCGTGCTGCTCGCCCGCGTCGATCGGCCCCAGGGTTTCAATGGCGCGTTTCACCGCCTGGGACTGGGCCGGGGTCATCTGGGCCAACAGGGCTTGGGCATTGCGCTCGTCGAGGCTGGCCACGAGCATGGCTGCCTTGCGCAAATTGCGACGCGTGTCTTTCATGCAAGTTAACTCGCGTTTCCAATCCAGGTGCGCAGCAGGTTCACGGCCGAATCGGGATGCTCCCGCACCACGTCGCTCAATTCGTCGCGTAAGGTCGCGGCCGCCGTGTCTCGACGACGCGCGACAACTGGCGTCGAACCGCGCACGTGCGTCGCGGGACGATCAAATTCATCTTCGTCGGCGACCACGGGGCGGGGCCGCGGCGGCATCGACGGGGGCGCCTGTTGCGTGATCGCCGGCTCGCGCGGGGTCGCGGCAGGCAGCGATTTCATCATTGACCTCAGCAGCAACAAGCCGACAACCGCCAGGCAACCCAACCCCACGGTGTTCCAATTCTGGCCCAGCCAGGCAAGAGCGCTGTCGCGAAGCGTGGGCGGCGCAAGCGGCGCGACGGTGGGGGGATAGAAGGTCGTGACCGCGACCTGCGAAGGCTGTCCGGGCGCCAGGTCGTTCTTGCCCAACAAAGGTAGAATCGCCGCTTCGATTTTTTTCTTCTCCGCGCTTTCGATCTCGGCCAGCGCTTGGGCGTCCGGCTCGCGGCGGTAGCCGCCCACCACCGGAGGACGTTGCTTGCGCCAGATCTCCTCGTAATACGTATGCGGAACCACCACCGAGACGGTCACGCGTTTGGGCGTCCGGCCCTCGCGCACGATTCGCTTTTCGGTCGTCGGTCCGGTGGACGCGGACTGTCCGTCGCGTGGCAAACCGGCGACCTGAGTGGACTTCTCCTCGTTCGACACCTCAGGGTCCAATTCCACGTTGGTCGTCACCAGCGCACCGGCCACCATCGGCGCCAGCAGCCGCTCGATTTTTTCCTGCCAGTCCAATTCGAGTTGCTTCTTGTTTTGAGAATAGCTGCCGACCACGGCGCCTGGCTTCGAGTCGCCGCCGCCGGTGCCGGGAAACAGTCGCGGGCCGCTCAGATCGACGACCGTGACGGCCTCGGGCTTGAGTCCGGCCCAGGCGCTGGCAACAAACGAGCGGATGGCGGCCACGGTTTGCTCGTCCAAGCTGCCCGCTCCGCGCGGCTGAACTCCGACCGATGCGGTGACGATATTGGCCTCGCGAAATCCGCGTCGGCTCTCCTGGTCGATGTGGACGAAGGCGCTCTCGATGCCCTTCATCTGGCTGATCACGAGTTGCAATTCGCTCTGCAAGGCAACCTTCGTGCGGGCTTCTTGCTGCGGTCCATAGGCCATGAACCCGCTGCCGTTGACGGCCTTCTTCAGGTAGCCGCCAAAGTCGCTCAGGGCGCCTGATTCGGCCAGGGCGGCCATGTATTTCGATTCCTGGCCGTGAGGGACTTTGACCCGCGCGCCCTCGACCGAGGCTTCGAGGCCCGCCTTGCCCAGTGCCATCTGCATTTCGCGCAGTTGACTGGCGGAAAACATTTCGCCACCCAGCAGGTACGACTGCCGTGGCGCGACTTGCTGGTTCAAAAGATAGCCCAGGCTGGCCAACACCACGCAAAGCACCGCGCCGGCGACCAGGCGCGCCGGGGGTCATTGACCTGACAACGTCGGCCAATTGCACGTAGGTCTTTTGGAGCAATTCCATCCGTGGAACCTCTCACGCGACGGCTTGACGGCGGCACTTTTGATCGTGCCGCGCACCAGCGTCATGAACTTTTAGGCCGCCGCCCTGGAAACGGTCGGAGGAAATCGCAAGGTAAACGCCGCGCCGCCTTCGGGACAATTTGCTGCCACGACGTCGCCGCCATGAGCTTTGGCGATTTCGCGCACGATCGCCAGTCCCACGCCGGCCCTGTCCCGCTTGGTTGTGTATTGGGGTTCGAAGGCTTTGCTGCGCCTCGTCGCTCAGCCCCGGGCCGCTGTCGGCCACCTCCAGTTCCAGTCCATTGCGACCAATGTAGGAGGTGATCACCAGCTTGCCGCCGCGAGGCATAGCCTCGACGGCGTTGACGACCAGGTTCAAGACCGCCGCGCGCAACATGTCGCGGTCGGCGGTCGCCGCCAGATAACGGGGCACGTCGGTGACGGCTTCGATGCGTTGTTCGACGAATCGTCGCGCCAGCGACGCGCACACTTCGTCGACGATCTGACGCACGTTGAGCCAGCGGCATTCCGGGGTGTGCGCATACCATTCGGCGCCGGGAAAGGAATTGGGAGCGTCCATGCAACCCTCTCGAATTTTCGAAGTCGGCCAGGTCCGGCGGAAATGCCAGTGGAAAAATACCGTCGTGCGCGATCCGCCATTCTTGCGCGCGCAGCGATTTGACAAAGAAACAGCCACCTCACGAACGACCGCCAGAACGACGGCACCTTAACCCAACGCATGCGTGTTGGGTGGAAAAGCGGGGGCTCTTGTACTCGAAACGCCAGGCACGGTCAACGGGTTTTGAGCCTGCTAGCGGGCGCCAGGCGGCGCCCAACGCGCGTCACTAGCCCCTGGAGCGATGGCCGGCCTGGTCCCGCTCGGCCGTGCGCTCTCGGCGAATTGTCGCATGATCCAACGATCCATATCCGAAAGCATATTGGTCGTCAATTCGTCGCCGCAAGGATACTGGCGCAGATCGACCGACATTCCGGCGGCATGAAACAGCCGCAAATGTCGGCAGACGTCGGCCTCGGGATATTCCTGGCTGTCGCGCGCGGTGGTCAAGAAGATTTTCAGTTTCCGAGCTTCGTGCAACCGCGATAGCGGCCGGTGCGTGCTCGGAAACGGCCCGCCGATCGAAAGCGCGCCGGCGAATGCGCTTGGCTGGTTGAGCCCGATCCTGAGAGCCATCGTGCCACCCGCGCCGTAACCGGCCAAGAACACGCGGTGCGGCGCGACATTCAACCAGCGACGCGCGGACGCAACGGCCGCAAAGACGCGCTGCTCGGCCAACGCGATGTGCCGCGAGGTTTGCGACCAATCGTAGGCCTCGGCCGCGCGCCGCGAGGCAAGCGTGCCGCGCGGGCCGACCGCCACGTAGTTGCGCGTGCTGACGAGCGGCATCACCCGCGTTACCTGGCGTTCGTCGTCATCGGGCCCGTGCAACCACACGACGAGCGGATAGGCATAGTTGCGCTCGTAGTGCATGGGCGTGAAAATACAGTGCGTCTCGTCGTGTTCCCCATCGCCGTCGCCGCTCATTTCGGCGACGCATGCCGCGGATCGTAAAATAGAGTCCTGCTCGTCTTCAATCAGACTTTGAATACGATTCATTTCGCTTTTACGTGGGGGTGATAGTTTTCGAAACACGGCGACCGCGGCTAAGCGGCCTTCAGTTTTTCGGAGCTTGCCGCTGGGCGGCCAACTCGCCGCGCAGCGGCTCCCAGGGAAACAATTTTCCGGGGCAGAGCGTGGCCTGCACGTCGGAGTGACGCACCAGGGCGTCGCGAGACATCGAATAGCGCTCGGCCAAGGCTTTTACCAGGCCGCGCAGAGCCGCCACTTGCCGATCGGTCGGCGGCGACTGGTCGAAATTGCCTATCAGACAGATACCAATGCCGCGGTTGTTGTGGTCGCGGTCGCCTGCGTGCGCCGGGTAACTGCTGGTGCCAGCGAAATGTCGCCTGGACTTCGCCATCGCCCATTTTCTGGCCGTTGCCGACGACAAAATGATAGCCGATCCCCAGCCAAGGGTTTCCTCGGCGGTCGCGATGCGTGCGGTGCTCGGCGTCGATCGTCGCCACGTCTCCGCCGCGCGTGGCCGAGTGATGCAACACGATGGTTTTCCAATCGCGCTCGGGCGATGCGGGCGCGGGGATATCGGTCGCGCGGGAGGGAATGTTCGCCGCGGCCACGCGGGCCACCGGCAACCCGAAGGAGATTTCGCCGGACGGGCCGGCGACGAGCGCATTGACTAGCAGCATGGCGAGACTCGTGCAAAATACATCTCGAACGTATCGCCTCAACCCGCTCACACGCTCCCTACACAATCGACCAACTCCTGGTTGCAAAAATCGCCGCACTGATCGATGCCGCCAACAAGTTGCGGACTTTACTCCAGGGCATTGCAAAATGTCAACGGCAAGGGCGCCATCGCGGCGATGTTGTGCGCGGTATAAGTTTTGCATGTCGCGTAGCCGTCGCGCCAGCACGCTAGCATGCCGGACGGATCTCGCTGGTTGTCAGGTCGTTCGATCTTGTTTCGTGCGACGCTGCCGCCGTGGAGGGCTGTTTGGTAAAACGCGAACTTTGCCTGGGAGAAGGAATTGAAACGCGGTCTTATAGCGGCAGCGAGTTCATCGCCGCCACGAGTTCCTTGACCGCCGAGATGCTCTTGTCGAAATCGGTCCGCTCCTGCGCCGTGAGCTCCAGCTCGATGATGCGCTCGACGCCGCCGGCGCCCAAAATGATCGGCACGCCGACGTAGTAACCGCCCACGCCGTATTCCTTGTCGCAGTACGCCGCACAGGGAATGAGCCGCTTCTTGTCGCGAATGATGGCTTCGACCATTTGTGTCGTGGCGGCGGCCGGGGCGTAATAAGCGCTGCCGGTCTTGAGCAGGCCGACGATTTCGGCACCGCCAGCCCGAGTGCGGGCCACGATCTCGTCGAGCCGCTTGGAGTCGATCAGCCGCGTGACGGGAATTCCGCCCACCGACGTGCAACTGGGCATCGGCACCATCGTGTCGCCGTGTCCGCCCATCAAGAGCGCCTGGATGTCCTCGACGCTGACGCCCAACTCCATCGACAGGAATGTACGGTACCGCGCCGTATCCAGCACGCCGGCCTGGCCCAACACGCGGCGAGACGGAAAACCGCTCACCTCTAGCACGCGTTGCACCATGGCATCTAAAGGGTTGCTGACGACGATGAGGATCGCGTCGGGGCTCGTGTTTTTGATTTGCTCGGCGACCGAACCGACGATTTTGGCGTTCGTGCTCAACAGGTCGTCGCGGCTCATGCCCGGCTTGCGCGCGATGCCGGCGGTGATCACCACCACCTGGCTTCCGGCGGTGTCGGCGTAGTCATTGGTGCCCACGATACGCGAGTCGAAACCCACGATCGGCGAGGCTTGCATCAGATCGAGCGCCTTGCCCTTGGGCATGTCGCCAACTTGCGGAATGTCCAACAGCACGATGTCGCCCAATTCGGCGGCCGCGCACCAATGCGCCGTGGTCGCGCCGACATTTCCAGCGCCAATGATACTGATTTTGGGACGACCCATGTTCAACTCCGCGAAGGACTCACTTGTCTTGCTGGCCGGACGCCGTGGCGCGGGTGCCGCGTTCGGTGCGCTGCGCCGATACGATTCAAAACCGCGTGATCGACCGATGGTCGGATGGTTCACGGCACCAAAGCACGATCATTTCCGGCCGTTTTCGAACTCTAGTGAGTATGCGGTTCGAGCGCCGCAAGTCAAGTAGGCGCGAAGAACCGGGCGGGCGATTGGGCGATTCGAAACTCGCATGCCCCTTGCAATTTTCCGAGCCTGCGTTCTCCGGGGCGCCCACGAATCGTCGCGCGAGCGATTTCTATTCGCTGCGTGGTTGCGTCGAAGTCGGTTCATTCAGGCAACGAACTTCGCGATCGCGATGCGCCTTCGATGGCAACGACGAATTTCCACGCGCTCACGCGCAGCGGCCGCGATCACGAGAATCGTTATCCCCCAAAACAGTCTCCGTGCGAACCGAAACGATCGCTAGCAACCTTTTCACATCTGGTTCGCCAGCGCCAACAGACGTTTTTTACGGACGACGACAGCCGAAGCGTTATCTGGCATGGCTCTGGCCCTAGATAGTTGATAATCTTCTCGCCGATCGATGGCCAACGCCGGAGCGCGTCAACCGGGGCGATTGGAATTGCTCCGCGGCGGGCTTGCAGCCGCCTCGATTCCCCCTGGGTGGCCGCGCGATGGACGAATGGCGGCGGTTCGCAACTGCCCGCCGATGGAGCGCCCGCCCAAAATCTCCCAATGCATGCACACCGCGACCTGGAGGCAATCATGAGGATTGTCAATTCGGAACAAGGAAGTTCCGCCGCGCCGTTCTCGAAGCCGATCGCCGGGGCGTCGCAACAGATTCGCAAGCTCTCGGTCTTGATGCCCGTCTACAACGAGTGTTGGACGCTGCGCGAGATCGTGAGCCGGGTGCTTGCTTCGCGCGTGGGCGTGGCGATTGAGTTGATCATTGTCGACGACGCATCGAGCGACGGATCGTGGGACGTGATCCAGGACCTGGCGGCGAAGGACAGCCGGATCAAGATCGTGCGGCACGAAAAGAATCGGGGGAAGGGCGCGGCCATTCGCACCGCGATCCCGTTGATCACCGGTGAAGTCTCGATCATCCAGGACGCGGACCTGGAATACGATCCCCAAGAATACTCGTTGTTGCTCGCGCCCATCCTCGCGGGCAAGGCCGACGCGGTCTTCGGCTCCCGCTTCGCCGGCACCCCGCGGCGCGTGCTGTTTTTCTGGCATAGCCTGGCCAACAAGTTCCTGACGTTGGTCTCGAACATGGCCAACGACCTGAATCTGACCGACATGGAAAGCGGCTACAAGATCGTGCGATCCTCGATTCTCAAACGGCTGCGGCTCAGCGCCGAGACGTTCACGTTCGAGCCGGAGTTAACTTGCCGCTTGGCGCAGTGGGGCGCGCGAATCTACGAGGTGCCGATCAGCTACGTCGGCCGCACGTACGAGGAAGGCAAAAAAATTCGCGCGATCGACGGCGTGAAGGCGATCTGGCAGATCTTGCGCTGCAAGTTTTTCGATCCCCAGTTCACCGATCATGCCGGCTTCTACACGCTTAAGTCCATGTCGCGGTCGAACAGGTACAACCGCTGGACCTTGGATCTCGTCAAGCCATTTCTCGGGAGCCGAGTGCTCGAGGCCGGTTCGGGTCTTGGCAACATCAGCGCGATGCTGGTGAGCCGCGAGCGATTGATTCTGACGGACAACGATCCGATTTATCTTCCCGTGCTCGAGCAGCGATTCGGACGACGAAGCAATGTGCGCGTCGACCAGGGAGATCTTCGAGCGGGCCGACGACTACGACCGCTGGGAGCAGGAGGAAGTCGACACCGTTTTCTGTTCCAACGTGCTGGAACATCTGGAACCCGACATCGACGTGTTGCGCAGCTTCCGGCGAACGCTCTCTGCCGGCGGACACTGCATCATCGTGGTGCCGGCCGGCAAAGCGCTGTACACGCCGCTCGACGCTCAACTGGGGCACTGTCGGCGTTACACGCGGCAAGAGCTGGAGCAAAAAATGACGACGGCCGGATTCAAGATCGTGCACAGTCAACGATTCAACCGGTTGGGAACAATCAGTTGGGCCGTGGCCGGGCATGTTCTGCGCCGCCGTCACCTTAGCGTGCGACAGATGGTCTGGTTCGACCGGATTCTGCCATTGGTGAAGCTGTTGGACTGGGTGCTGCCGGTGCGGGGTATGTCGTTGGTCGTGGTCGGGCAAAAGCCCACGCGAGCGGCCGCCCGACAAGCGGCTTAGCCGCCGCGGCGACGGCCACTTGAGCCGGGGATCGGAACGTTGTCGATGCCTAGGGAGACTGCTCTTGACCCAAAGTGTCAATTCGCCAAAAGTAGCCAAATTATGGCAGGCCGCGCGACGTTCGACCCATGGACGGCGCAGCGTCGTCGCGCACGGATCGCCATGAGACAGGCTCGGATCTTTGACCCAACCCTCCGAGCGATGAACCACCCGCAAGGACGCTCAGCATGAACTCGATTCTGTACGACGAGATGTGGGCCTGCGAGCAAACCCACTGGTGGTTTCTCGGACGACGGCGAATTCTGCAATCGCTCGTAAAGCGCTATCAGGACTCCAGCGACGGGCGCCGGCTCGCGGTCTGCGACCTGGGCTGCGGTTGCGGCGCGAATCTCGCGGTTTGGGCCGACAACCACGAAGTCTTGGGCGTCGACATGGTGCCGCTGGCGCTGGAATATGCGCGGAAGCGTCTGGGCGATCGCGTGCGGCTGGGGACATTGCCAGATCGATTGCCGGTCGACAAGGACAGTCAGGACGTGGTGCTGTTGGCCGATGTGCTGGAACACGTGAAGGACGACGTCGACGCGGCCCGACGCGCCATGGAGTTGCTGAAACCCGGCGGCATCCTGATCGCAACGGTTCCGGCATATCAATGGCTCACGTCGCCGCGCGACGCTCACCACCATCACTTTCGCCGCTACTCGAAGAAGAACTTTGCCCGTTTGTTCGATCTGCCGGGAGTGCGGCTGGAACTTTTAAGCCATTACAATAGTTTCCTGTTCCCGATTGCGGCCGTGGTGCGCCTGGCAAGCCGGTTCACGCCCTTGCGCGACACGTCGGGCGATTTGAGCGTGCCGGCCAAGCCAATCAATGCCGTCCTGACGCGGCTGTTCTGCTCCGAAGGTTATCTCCTGCCTTGGCTTAACCTGCCGTTTGGATTGTCCCTCGTAGTCGTGGCACGGCGCGGAGAAGCTCAGCAGGCCCGCGTGGCGGCTTAGACCGCACGCCTGGTGATCGGACCACGTGGCGCCCCCGCGGCGTGATTTCGGCCGTCGACCCGACTCTTACCGTACGACAGTCAGCGAGGCCAACCGCGTGACCTACCTTTTCGTCTCCGCCGTCGTGGCGCTCGTGTTTTGGTTCCTGGGGCTCGGGCTGTCGCTACTCATCGTACCGGTTCGTTGGCGCCGCCATGTGCTGCTACTCGCCCCGACCGTGGGCTATTGCCTGCTGACGCTCATCGGTTGGCGCTGTTTCGTGGCGGAAGTGCCGGGAACCGACGCCTATGCTCCCTGGTGCATCCTGGGCGGCGCGGTTGTGCTGGCGTTGGCCTGGTGGCGAGAACGACGTCGGCACGAACCGGTCGATTCGATCTTCTCGCGGGAACTCGTGGCGCCGCTGGTCGTCGGCCTGGCCGCGTTCCTGCTGACCTCCGCGCCCATGCTCTCGCAAACCGACCAGCTCACTTCCTATTCGTTCGGGAACGCGGACATCGCGGATTCGTCCGCGGTCTCGACTTACTTGCAGAAGCATGCTCATTTGGACCAATCCGGATATCTCGGTCAAACGCCCATCCTGAAAGACCTCGCCGCCCGGGCTATTTTCGGCGGCTGTCTGGCGACCGCTTTTTCGGCATCGCTGCTGCATTTGGAAACCTATCAGTTGCAGTCCATGAGCGTGCATCTGCACTTCATGTTCAGCGTGCTGGCGATGTATGTCGTGGCCCGCGAATTGTTCCGCTATGAGCATGTCGGAGCGACGATCGCGTGCCTGCTATACGCGGTCAGTCCCGTCATGCTGTTTACGGTCTGCGAAGGCTATCAGGGGCAGTTGGTGGCGACGGGGGTCGCGCTGTTGATCTTGCTCGTTCAGGCGGAAGCCGCGTGCGCCGCGCTGGGCCGAGATTTGGCGGTATCTGCCGTTGGCCGTCTTGCTCAACTGGGGACTCAGCCTGAGCTACCCCCACATGACCTTGCTCGCGCAGGCGCCTCTGATCGGATATGTCGGGCTTACGTCCCTGCGGACCCGGTCCCTGGCAACGGCGGGCCGCTACCTGGCGCTGACGTTGGTCGTCACCGCGGTGGTGTTTCGCATGTCGACCTGGCGGGCCGATGCCATCATCAAGTACATGCAGGCCATGGGGAGCGTGAAAGCCGGCTGGTTCGTTCCGTGGATGACGCTAGAGCGCTGTCTCGGCTTTCTACCGCTGGGAACTCTGCGTGATGTATTGCCAGCGGGCCTTTGCGCCGCAATGTCGCTGCTGTTCGTGATTGCGATTCTGTGGGGGCTGATCAAAACGTTCCGGCTCGATCCGGACGCCGGGTGCTTTGCCGCCGCCACGCTCATTACGGTCTGCAGCGGGTGCTTTTTGCTCGCGCTGCAAGAACAAGAGGCGGGACAACTGGGCGGCTACAAAAATTACAAGTTCATTTCGTTCTTCTTGCCAGTATTCCTGTTGGCGTCCTGGACGATCTTCCGGCAGCTTCAAAGCTGGCGAGCCGTCGTTCGATCACCGGCCTGGATGGTCGCGCTGGTCGCGATTCTTGGCGCCAACCTGTACAGCGATCAGGTGATGGCCCGCAAGAGCCTTCCTCACTTGCGGATCGTCGACGAGGATCTGGCCGACGTGCGGGCGATTGCGGCCGACAGCCATGTCCCGCGGATCAATCTGCTCAGCGATCAATTTTGGGAATCGATGTGGTTGACCAATTTCTTGATCAGCAAGAATATCGACTACTTGTCGAGCACGTACTCGGGGCGCGAAGCCTCGCCACTGACGGCCGAATGGGACCTGTTGCCCAGGGGGACGTGGTGGGATCAAGGCGCTTTCATTCAATGGAATGCCGTCGGCGACCGCGTCGACATGGTTGACCCGAGCGGCGGAATCGAGATCAATCGCCGCTACAAGCTGGCGCGACGGCATACCTTGTCGGCGGCGGCGCGAGATGGCCTGGCTTTATCAGTCAAGCGCGACGGCGGCTGGAAGGTCGATGACCAGGGACGCTCGACGATCGACTGCTCGAGCGAACCGGCGCGGCTGGTAGTACATGTGCCGTCCGATATCACGGTTCGGTTTCGCGCGGCCTATCGGCGCGAGCCGGCGAGCAAGAATCTCGTGGTGCTCCTGAATGGCTACGAAGTCGCCAAATGCGAGCGCCTGGATTGCTGCCTGATCGATCGCCTGCCGTTGCATGCCGGCGACAATATCCTTGAATTTCGACCGGCGCCCGACAGCGACCCCCAGGGTCAGGCTTCCCCGGGATTTACGTTCTCGGCTCTCGACATTTTCGTGAACTCTACGGCAACCGCCGCCGTCGCATCGCGATCTGCCGTGGGCGTCGAATAGCCTTGAGCTCGTTTTCGACCGGCTTGACACCCGGCCGAGCGGTCGCATAGGATGATCCGTTCGCCTTACTGCAACAAGTTATCTCCCTTGAGCTTGGGCCTGTTACCAGGCGCCTGGCATTCTGGTGGCTCGCCATGGCTGTACCCAAACGTAAAAGTTCTAATTCCCGTAGCGGAAGTCGCTCGGCTAACAAGGCGCTCAAGCCCATGAAGCTCGAGTATTGCCCGCAATGCAGCACCGCGGTGCCGTCGCACCGAGTGTGCCCCAATTGCGGGCATTACATGGGCCGACCGATGGTTGAAATGGCCGAGGAGTAAAACTCGGCAAGCGCGGAAGATGGCATGACCTGGCCATCGGCGCGGCCAACACTCCATTGCCGCAGGGCGCGATTGCATCGCATTGCAACCGGTCGCCGGCGGCGCAGCTTGCTAGAACGGATTCTCTCGATGCACCAGATCGGCTGCTCCGCAGCCCGTCCGCTTCGCGCCGAGTCACTATCCCCCGGGGGGCGTCACGTTGAGCAAGATTGCTTTTCTCTTTCCGGGCCAGGGCGCGCAAGCCGTGGGCATGGGGCAACAGGTGGCCCAAGAGCTGCCGGCCGCTCGCAAGCTGTACGACCGGGCCAACGCCATCCTGGGCTACGACCTGGCGAAGCTGTGCTTCGAGGGTCCGGCCGAGGAGCTGGATTCGACGGTCATCAGCCAGCCGGCCCTGTTCGTGACCAGCCTGGTGGCCATCGAACAACTGCGCAGCACCGCGCCGGATGTCGTGCTGTCGTGCGAAGCCACGGCCGGGCTCAGCTTGGGCGAATACACGGCGCTGGTGTTCGCCGGCGCGATCGAATTCGAGGACGCGCTGCGGTTGGTCGCGGTACGCGGCGACGCGATGCAAGAGGCCTCGGACGCCACGCCCAGCGGCATGGTCAGTATCCTGGGCCTGGACCGCGCGCAAGTCGAAGCCTTGTGCGACAAGGCGCGCCTCGACGAGACCTTGCAGATCGCGAATCTGTTGTGCCCCGGCAATATCGTGATCTCGGGCACGAACGCGGCCTGCGAGCGGGCCGCCGAGTATGCTCCCGCGGCCGGTGCGCAAAAAGCCGTTCCCCTGGCCGTGGCCGGCGCGTTTCACACGCCCATCATGGCGAGCGCCGTCGAGCGTCTGACCGAAGCGCTGGCCGAGGCGCGGATCGTGCGGCCCACGATTCCGGTGATCTCGAACGTCGATGCCCAGGCCCATTTCGAGCCGGAAGAGATCCGGCGATTGTTGATCCAACAGGTCGTGTCGCCGGTCCGTTGGGAAGACTCGATGCGGCTGTTGCTCGCGCAGGGCTACGATCAGTTTTACGAGGTCGGTCCGGGCCGGGTATTGCGCGGCCTGCTCAAGCGGATCGAGCGGAAAATCTCCTGCCAAGGCGTTTTTAACTGAGCCGTCCTCCGCGGTTAATCGCTTCCATGAACGACAAACCCAAACAGGCAATGCAAGTCGATTTGAGCGGCCAAAGCGCGATCGTCACCGGGGCCTCGCAAGGCATCGGACGAGCGATCGCCCTGATGCTGGCCGGCGCCGGCGCCAAGGTGGCCTGCGTCGCCCGCAGCGTCGAAAAACTGACGGAAACGGTCGACCTGATTCGCCGCGCCGGGGGCACCGCCGAGACGTTCGCCTGCGACGTCACCGATGGCCAAAGCGTGCAAAAAGTCGTCGACGACGTGTTGGCCAAATGGGACAAGCTGCAAATTCTAGTCAACAATGCCGGCGTTACCCGCGACACGCTCATTCCGCGGATGACCGACGAGGACTGGGATACCGTTATCAACACCAACTTGCGCGGCACGTTTCTGTTCACCCGGGCCGTGACGCGGCCCATGATGCAGGCGCGCTATGGCCGGGTGATCAATATCGCCAGTGTCTCGGGTTTGACGGGTAATCCGGGACAGGCCAACTACTCGGCGTCCAAGGCCGGCGTCATCGCCATGACGCGGACGGTGGCCAAGGAGCTGGCCGGCCGCAAGATTACGATTAACGCCGTGGCCCCTGGCTTTATCGAGACGGAAATGACGCAGGCCATGGGCCCGGCGATTCTGGACGAGGTGAAGAAGCGCATTCCCGCTAAACGGCTGGGCCAGGCCGACGAGATTGCCTACGGCGTGCTGTTTCTGGCCAGCGACGCCGCGGCGTATATCAACGGCCAGGTGCTGACAATTGACGGCGGGTTATGTGCCTGATGCGGATTAGCCGCGTGAGAATCGAATTGGGTCGTTAATGTGACCCGGCGATGGCCGGCGGCGTCTCTAAGGTGATATGGACAGGAATCTGAAAACTTTCTATCTTGACCTGTCTTATGGAAATCCTCTATTTTTGTCACTTGAAGACTACGGTACGACTCGGGTAAGGAATGGCGTTCCCTGGAGGGGGACAGTATTCCTTTCCGGACTCTGCCGGCGGGGCCTCGATCAACGAGCAACGCCAAAGCGGACCTGAGTGCGGAGTTTGGGTAACTTTCGGGGAAGGTAGTCATTCCTGGGGAACTGCATGGGCCAGGTTCCTCCCCCGACCTTGAATTCAGTTGGAGGATCAAGAAGGTGGCGTCAGTTCAAGAGCGAGTAATCGATATCGTCGCGGAACAGTTGGGTGTCGACAAGGAAAAAGTCACGCCCGAAACCTCCTTCGTCAATGACCTTGGCGCCGACTCCCTCGATACGGTCGAGTTGGTCATGGAGTTGGAAGAGGAGTTCGACATCACGATCCCCGATGATGCCGCGGAAAAGATTCAGACCGTGGGACAGGCGGTTCAATACATTGAGAATTCCCAGTCTTAAGCATTTTTCATGAAACGGCGAGTCGTCGTAACCGGACTGGGAGCCGTCACTTCGCTTAGTTGCCAGATCGAAGACCTCTGGAAACGGATTCTCGAGGGCGAAAGCGGCATCCATACGATCCGGCTGTTCGATACCGCCGGGCACAAGGTGCACTTCGGCGGCGACATTCACGATTGGACCACGGGCGACTACATGTCGCCCAAGGACGCCAAGCGGATCGATCGCTTCACGCAGTTTGCCATGGTGGCCGGCATCGATGCGGTGCGCGACAGCGGAATCGACTTTTCCAAGCTCGATCCGTTTCGCGGCGGCGTCATTCTGGGCTCAGGCATTGGCGGCTTGCACGAGATCGAAACCCAAGTCGAGCGCTTGCTGCACAAGGGCCCCGACAAAGTCTCGGCCTTCACCATTCCCAAGCTCATGCTTAATGCCGCCAGCGGGCAGTTGTCCATCGAGTTTGGCTTGCGCGGACCCAACTTCGCCGTGGCAACGGCCTGTGCCAGCGCCACCAACGCCATGGGCGACGCTTTCAAGTCGATTCAATACGACGAAGCCGACATCATGATCACCGGCGGCACCGAAGCGGCGATCACGCCCATGGGGATCAGCGGGTTCGCGAACATGCGGGCCCTGTCGGAGCGTAACGAAGAGCCCCAGAAAGCCAGCCGCCCGTTCGATCGCGATCGCGACGGATTCGTGCTCAGCGAAGGCGCCGGCATGCTGGTCTTCGAGGAATTGGAGCACGCCCGCCAACGCGGCGCGCACATCTATGCCGAGGTGCTGGGCTACGGCGCCAGCGCCGACGCCGGCCACATCACCCAGCCGGACGAGGGCGGAGTCGGCGCGGCGCGGGCCATGAAGCGGGCCCTGGAAGACGCCCAGATCGATGCCTCGCACGTCAGCTATATCAATGCCCACGGCACGAGCACCAGCCTGGGCGACGCGGCCGAAACCACGGCCATCAAGCGTGTTTTTGGCGAGCACGCACGGGAGATCAGCATCTCCAGCACAAAAAGCCAACTGGGCCACCTGCTAGGCGCCAGCGGCGGCGTGGAACTGGTGCTCACGATCCTGGCGATGCGCGACAGCGTCGTGCCGCCGACGATCAATCTCGACACGCCCGATCCGGCTTGCGACCTCGATTACACGCCCCGCGAACCGCGCCAGCGGAAACTATCCAGCGCGATGAGCAACAGCTTCGGTTTCGGCGGTCACAACGCCTCGATCCTGGTCGGGCCCCTGGGCAACGGCCGCGCTTAGTCGCCTCGCGACCGCCAATCGCACGGCACTGCCAGCACCCTTCGCCCACCCTGCCCCACCGGCTTGCTGGCATGACGCCCGGCGAACGCTATTGTGGCCCTTCCGAGCGGTTCCTATACTCTGCCGCGCAAGCGCGAGAAGGATTTCGCGCGCGTCCCATGCGGTTTTGCGCGTGACTGACGGCTGGCGCGTAGGTAAGGAGGCCGACCCATGCTCATCCGACGTTTCTTCTTCGCCGCTCTATTGCTGTCGGCGACCAGCACCGCCCTGGCGCAATCGCGCCGCGACACCACGGCTCTGGCGCAAACGCCGCCCGCTGAAGAACAACCGCTCGAAGGCGAAACGGCGCCGTCCGGCGGCGGCGCCAAGTGGCGAACTCCGGGCTCCGCGCCGCGGGCCGCGGCCGAAGGCCAGCAACCGTTGCGACCAGTGAGCGGAGATCCCTCTCGCACACCCATTGCCCGGGTGACCAAGGGACCCGATTCGCTGCCCAACGACGCCGGCCAGGAATGGCGCGATTACGACATCAGTCCCTACACGGCCCGCGTCACCTCGACCAACCGGCCGGAGCAGGCGATTCTGGATTGGATCTTGCGCGAAACCGGCTACGAGGCCTGGCACACGCAACCGCTGGCCGTGTTGAACATCGACAATCACCGGCTGCGCGTCTATCACACGCCGGAAATGCACGGGCTGGTCTCGGAAATGGTCGACCGATTCGTCAACACCGAGGCCGAATCGCACGCTTTCGGCATGCGCGTCGTCACGGTCGGCAGCCCTAACTGGCGCTCGAAGTCACACAAGGTGCTGCATCCCGTGGCGACGCAAACCCAGGGAGTTCAGGCCTGGCTGTTGGCCAAGGAAGACGCCGCGCTGTTGGTGGCCGACTTGCGCCGCCGCAGCGACTTTCAGGAGCACAGCACGCCACACCTGCTGGTCAACAACGGCCAGGCGAAACATATCGCGGCCACGCGAACCCGCAACTATATCCGCGACGTCATCCTGAAGGCCGAGGCCTGGCCGGGCTTCGAGCCGCAGATGGCCCAGTTCGACGAAGGTTTCAAGCTGGAGTTCAATCCGCTGCTGTCGCTCGACGGAAAAGTGGTCGACGCGGTCGTCCGCTGCGAAGTCGACCTGGTCGAGAAGATGATTCCCGTGATGATCGACGTGCCGACCACGGTCGCCCCACGGCAACGACAAAGGATCGACGTGCCGCAACCGATCAGTTCGAGGCTGCACGAGCGTTTCCGCTGGCCGGTCGAACAGGTGCTGATGATCAGCCTGGGAGTCGGTCCCACGCCCGTGGCGCCGTCGGCGAGTCCGATTGGCGTCAACGTGCCCCTGATCAGCGGCGGGACGCGGACCGAACTGCTGATTTTGATTGAGAGCAAGGGCCTGTTGGGCAATCAGCCGACAGCCTTGCAGCCTGGGGCGCCTCCCAACGCGTATCGCAACCGCTATTGAGCGAACAGACGACCGCGGAACAGGTGCCGTCAAACCCCTCCTAGAGCGCCCCACGTCTCGCCATGCGGCCGACAGGATATTAGACTGACGCCGTCGAGCGTGCCGATTTTTCGCGCTAGCTCACGCCGGCCGATTCCAACCGTCGAGATCTGAAAGCCGTCATGAAAACTTCACGCCGCGTGGTGATCGCCGGTCTTGGCTTGATCAGCCCGCTGGGAAATACGCCCGAATCGCTGTGGGAGGCCCTCTCGAGCGGCCGCAGCGGAGTGGGCCCGCTACAGGCTTTTCCGGCCAGGTATCTGCCAACGAAGTTCGCGGCCGAAGCGCGTGATTTCAGCGGCGCGATCGACGATTTTGGCCCGCTCGAGGGCGAAAAGAAGAAGACGATTCGCAAAGGGCTAAAGCTAATGTGCCGCGAATCGCAAATGGGAGTTGCCGCCGCGCAACGAGCGCTGTCCGATGCGGGCCTGGGCGCCAGCGACGCGTTGGATCCCGAGCGAACGGGAGTCGTCTTCGGCACCGACTACATGCTGACTTTGCCCGACGACTTTGCCAGCGGCATCCAGCATTGCCTGGGAGAGGACGGCGTTTTCGATTTCACCCGCTGGGCCGTCGATGGAATGCCGCAGGTGACGCCGCTGTGGCTGCTCAAGTATCTGCCCAATATGCCGGCCAGTCACGTGGCGATCTACAACGACTTGCGTGGGCCGAACAATTCGCTCACGCTTCGCGAGGCCGCTTCGAATGCCGCCGTCGGCGAGGCATTTCGCACGATCGTTCGTGGCAGCTCCGACGTGATGGTGGCCGGCGCCACCGGCACGCGCGTCCATCCGATGAAAACGGTACACGCGATTACCCAAGAGGAAGTGGCAGGCAACGGGGTCGAGCCGACCCGGGCCAGCCGGCCGTTCGATTTGAATCGCAGTGGCATGGTGTTGGGCGAGGGCGCCGGCGCCGTGATTTTGGAAGAGCTCGAGCACGCCAAAGCGCGCGGAGCCAGGATTTACGCCGAGGTGCTCGGCGCCGCCTCGGGCTCGGCGATGAACCGCCAAGGCGTGGCCGATCGCAAGAAAGTCCTGACGAACGTCATGATCGCCGCGATCAAGGACTCGGGACTCGAGCCCCGCGACATCGGGCACGTCCATGCGCACGGTCTCAGCACGAGGAGTTGCGACGAGGAAGAGGCGGCGGCTCTGCAAGCCGTTTTCGGCGCGCGTTCAACCCAGCCGCCGATTACCGCGGCCAAGAGCTATTTTGGAAATCTGGGCGCCGCCAGCGGCCTGATCGAGATGATTGCCAGCGTGCTGTCAATCCAAAACGGCACGCTCTTTAAAGTGCTCAATACGGATACGCCCGATCCGCGATGCGAATTGTCGCTGGCAGTCGAGGGATCGAAAGCCGGCGCGAACTTTCTGAATGTCAACGTCACGCCGCAAGGACAGGCCAGTGCCGTAGTGATCGCCAAGGCAGGCTAGTCGGACATAGGGCGGTTCTTTCTCCCTCGCCACGAGTGGGCCACGGCGGCCAGTTTCCGCTCGCCTGGCAACCTGCTCGGCATTTTTCGGAACTGTTCGCCCCTTCGGCGGTTCTATTAGCTAGGGGAACCAATCACTCTCGGCACAACGCCGAGAACCAGCCATTTCACATTCGGGAGGACCACGATGAAGATGCATGCGCTGTTGATGTTCGCGTTGGCGGCAGTAGTGGCAACGGCGTCACCCGCCTTGGCTCAGCGGGGCGGCGGGCGGGGACCGGGGTTTGGCGGCGGTCGCGGGCCAGGAGGCAACAGCCTCGGCTTGTTGATGCAAAAGTCCGTCCAGGACGAACTCAAGATGTCCGACGAACAAGTCAAGAAGGCGACCGAGGAGGTCGAGAAGCAGCGCGAGTCGTTCGCGGGCCTGCGCGACCTGAGCCGGGAAGAACGCCAGGCGAAGATGCAGGAATCCGCGAAGGCCAACCAGGCCGTGCTGGCGGACATTCTGAAGGATGACCAGCTCAAGCGATTCAAGCAGATTTCGCTGCAGCAGCGAGGCGGCCAGGCGCTGGCGGATCCTGAAGTCGCGCAAGCACTCGGTCTGTCAACCGAGCAAAAGGACCGCATCCATGCCATCCAGGAAGCCTCGCAGAACGACATGCGCGAGTTGTTTCAAGCCGGTGGTGGCGGCGATCGAGAGGAAATGCGGAAAAAGGCCGAAGCGCTGCGAACTTCCGTCAACGAAAAATCGACCGCCGTGCTGAGCGCTGAGCAGCAAACCAAATGGAAGGAAATGAACGGCGAGCCGTTCAAGGGCGAGATCCGCCGCCAAGGGCGAGGCGGCGGACGCCCGGGCGCGGCGGTGCGACCGCGGAACCGACGCGCCGCGGCTTAGGCAGATCAACGACAGCGAGTCGCACTTGACGGCTCGCGTAGAGTTCAATGCACCGGCATGGCAGCGATTTTTTCGCGGCCCTGCCGGTTTTTTATTGGCATATCGCTGATCATCCGGCGGCACCGTCGGAACCCACGGTCAGGCTCGGCGAGAGTGCAGCGACGCGTGGCGAGCGATGGCGCCAGCGGCTTGACAGCCCGCTGGCCGAAGGGGTATCTTTACCAGATTACGGATTTAGCTAAGTGTTGTAGCGAAAACGATTTTTGCCGATTTGCGACGGGCGGCGGGCTTTCTTACGGCGGCCATGGCCACGAAGGCCGGACGGCTGGGAAATCGCGCTGGCGACGCTCACGCTGGGGCCGCGTAGGCGGCAATCCGAATCGACTTTGGCTACGTAGTAAAGAGATTGGCCGTCAACCCGGCCAAGAGCGACTAAGGCGAGTATTTACAATCCGACGAGGGACGGCTGCCAGCCCCCCTTCATTCGCGAGTGCCCCGAACGGGCAGGAGCGAAGAATGGACTGCCGCCGCACCCGACAATTCGAATTTGCCCCATTAGGGACGTCACCCAACCATGAATGCAACCGAACTTCTGCGAATCGTCGATGCCATTCATCGCGACAAAAACGTCGACAAGGAAGTCGTGTTTGGCGCGATCGAAGCGGCGCTGGTGTCGGCGGCCAAGAAACAATACGGCGAGGAAGAAGATATCGTCGTGCAGATCGACCGCAAGGACGGTTCGATCAGCGGCACGCATAACGGCGCTCCGCTGGATCCCGAGGAGACTGTCGGCCGGATCGGCGCGCAAACCGCCAAACAGGTGATGATCCAGAAGATTCGCGAAGCCGAGCGCGATGCGCTGTACGACGAGTATCACGAACTGACCGGCCAGATGATCACCGGCGTGGTGCAGCGCTACGAAGGCGGCGCCGCCACGGTTTCGCTCACCAATGTCGAAGCCATCCTTCCACGCAGCGAACAGATTCCCGGCGAGACGCATCACCCCAACGAGCGCGTGCGGGCAACGGTGTTCGAAGTCCGCAAGGCCGGCAGCCGCGTGAAGGTGATTCTCAGCCGCACGCGACCGCAGTTGGTGCAGCGGTTGTTTGAGCAAGAGATTCCCGAAATCGCCGACGGCGTCATCGAGATCCGGGCCATGGCCCGCGAGCCCGGCTATCGCAGCAAGGTGGCGGTCAGCAGTTCCGACCAGCGTGTGGATTGCGTCGGCGCTTGCGTCGGCGTACGCGGAAATCGCATCAAGAACATTGTTGATGAGCTGGCCGGCGAACGAATTGACATCGTCCGCTGGAGCGACGACTTGCAGGTCCTGATTCCCAACGCCCTGCAGCCCGCGGAAGTGGAAGAAGTGATTCTCTGCCAGATGCTGGGCCGGGCGATCGTGCTGGTGCGTGAAGATCAACTGTCGCTGGCGATCGGGCGCCGCGGCCAGAATGTGCGGCTGGCCAGCAAGCTCTGTGGCTGGGATATCGAAATCATGACCCGCGAGGAACTCGACGAATCGATTGATCGGGCCGTGATCGGTTTCTCGGCCATCGACGGGGTCGACGAGAGTCTGAGCGAGAAGCTGGTCGGCGAGGGCTTTTTGTCATACGACGATCTGTCGATCATCGAGCCCGATGCGCTGATGGAGATGGGCGAGTTCGACGAAGAGCAGCGCCGATCAGATCGTCGCGCAGGCCGAGACGAGAGCGCAGGAGGCCGAGCAAGCCGCCGCGCTGGAACGTCGCCGTCAGCGGGAGCAGGATCGCATCGACGCGGCCACGGCAGCAGCCGAGGCGGCGGAGGCCGCCGAACGCGAACGTCTTGAGAGCGAAGCGCCCGGGACCGTGGATTCGGAGGTTGCCGAGTCCGAGGTCAACGGAGCGGCCTCCTCCGAGGAACCCGAACCATCGCCGCCGGCGGCGGACGAAGGGTAACGGCCACACAGGGAGAATTCGAGTATGCAATAAGGTATTTTATCAGGCTTGGCCGGCACTCCATGCGGCCGAGACCAGGCGAGAGGGAGGGCTAAAACTTGCCCGTTCGTATTTATTCGTTAGCAAAAGAACTCAAGCTCGACAGCAAAATCCTGGTCGACATCTGCACCAGTGCGGGTGTCACTGGAAAAGGCTCGGCCCTGGCCAGCCTGACCGACGAGGAAGTCGATCGAGTTAAAGCCTATATGGGCGGAGCCGGCGCGACGGCCAAGGCTCCGGCGCCCAAGCCGCGCGCCGCCGTGACGACATCGGTCGAAGCGCCCGCCGAGGGAGCGGTCGTACGCCGCGAAGACTATATCGCGCCGGCCGCCGCGGCTGGCGACAAGATGCCGGTGCTGGATGACCGCAGCAAGAAAAAGAAATCATCCAACGGCGAAACGGCGCCGCGTCCCGCGCCGGCCAAGCCCGGCGCGACGATCAAACTGGCTCCCTTGCCGACGGCCTCGCAGCCCACGGCCGCGCCGCCGCGCCAGAGGCCGCTCCGCAGAAACCCGACCTGCGACTGCCGATCGATGCCATCAAAGCTGCCAGCCGCAGCGGCGGCACCAAGCCGCTGATCGACCATGTGCGCAAGCATGCCGGCAAACGGGGCGGGGCCGACGAGCCGGCGCCGGAGCGGCCCCGAAGCCCTCCTTCCCGCGCGAACGCACGACACGTCCCAAGGAAATGATCGGCGGCGATTCCGTGGCCGCGCCTCCGGCCCGGGGTCGGCGTGGGCCACCCGGCAAGGCTGGCGCAGCCGAAGAGCCGGGGCTGTTGGTCGGTCGGGAACAACGCCAACTGAATCGCCGACGAACCGGCGGCGACCGCCCGCGCGGCGAAGAGGAGGAATCCACGCCGCGGCGGCGATCCGCGCGGGTCATCAAGCGGACCGGAACGAACACGGCCGCGCCTCGTAAAAACCGTGTCATGCTCGAACTGCCGTGCACCGTGCGTAGTTTTTCCGAAGCCATCGGCGTACCTGCCCAGCAGGTGCTGCGGCAGATGCTGACGCTGGGCACCATGGCCAATATCAACGCCGAGATCGACCAGGAAACGGCCGAACTGCTGGCGGTGAGCCTGGGCGTGGAAATCGATATCAAGGCCGCCGTGGACGTCGCGGAACAAACCATCGCGCAATTGCACGAAGAGCCGGACGATCCGGCGCAGTTGGAGCATCGGGCTCGCCGTCATTACGTTCCTGGGCCACGTCGACCACGGCAAAACGTCGCTGCTTGATCGCATCATCGGCATCGACGTGGTCAGCGGCGAAAGCGGCGGCATCACCCAGCACATCCGCGCCTATCAAATCGACAAGGACGGTCGCAAGATCTCGTTTGTCGATACGCCCGGTCACGAGGCCTTCACCGAAATGCGGGCCCGCGGCGCCAACGTCACCGACATCGCGGTGTTGGTCGTGGCGGCCGACGACGGCGTCATGCCGCAGACCGAGGAAGCCATCAGCCACGCCAAGGCGGCCGGAGTGCCGATCGTCGTGGCGCTGAACAAAATCGACTCTGCCCGGCGTCGACTCCGGAGCGAATTTATCAGCAACTGGCGGCCAACGACCTGCTGCCGACCGAATGGGGCGGCGACACCGAAGTCGTCAAGACCAGCGCCACGACCGGCACCGGCATGGACGAACTGCTGGAAACGCTGCTGACGTTGGCCGAACTGCGCGACTACCAGGCCAATCCGCACCGGGCGGCCTCGGGCACCTGCCTCGAGGCCGAGTTGCACGAGGGCCGCGGCGTGGTCGCCAAACTGATCGTGCAAAACGGCACGCTCAAGATCGGCGACGCCCTGGTCTGCGGCTCGGCATACGGCCGCGTCAAGGCGATGTACGACACGCTGCGCCGCAGCATGACTCACGCCGAGGCCGGGCCGTCGATGCCGGTCAACGTGACGGGTTTGAACGTGGCGCCGGCGGCCGGCGAGCACTTTTACGTGCTGCGACGACATCGCCAAGGCCCGCGAAATCGCCGAGAACGCGAGCAAGAGCCGGCGGCGCCGCATCTGGCTGTCGGCGCCCGAGTCACGTCACGCTCGAAAACCTGTTCGACCGCCTGGGCCAGAAAGAAGTCCAAACGCTCAACATCATCCTGCGGGCCGACGTGCGCGGCTCGATCGAGGCGATCCAGAAGGAGCTCACCAAGCTGGAGCACCCGGAAGTGAAGATCAAGGTGCTGCAGGCCACGGTCGGCGGCATCACCGAAGCCGACGTGCACCTGGCCGACGCCTCGGACGCGATCATCATCGGCTTTAACGTGGTGCCCGACGAAAACGCCCGCGCGCTGGCCGAAGATCGCGGCGTGCAGTTCGCCGCTACGAGATCATCTACAAGCTGACCGAGCGATCTGAAGGCCGCCTTGGAAGGGATGCTCGAACCCGGAACAGCGCGAGATCGAATTGGGCCGCGCCCTGGTGCAGCGCACGTTTACGATCAGCCGCGTGGGCACGATTGCCGGTTGCCGCGTGCTTGGCGGGCACGTCCAGCGCAATGCCCGGGTGCGAGTGATTCGCGAGAACCGCATCATCGGCGACTACGCCGTTGGAGTCGCTCAAGCGCGAAAAGGACGACGCCCGCGAGGTGCGCGAAGGCCTGGAGTGCGGCATCAAGCTGGGCGGCTTCAACGACTTGAAGGAAGGCGACATTCTCGAGGCCTACAAGGTCGAGGAAGTCGCCCGTACCTTCTGAAGCCGCCCTGCACCGAGTTGCTTCCGCCCGCGACCGAGTCGAACGCCCCCGAAGTCCTATGACCTCCCGACGCACGCAAAAAGCCGCCGAAGCAATTCGCGAGGTCGTCAGCATGGCGATTCTGACGGATCTGAAGGATCCGCGCGTTCGCGACGTGACGGTGACCTACGTCGAAGTGTCGCCGGACATGCGGCAGGCCAAAGTCCACGTTTCGGTGATGGGGGACGAGACCAAGCAGCAATTGAGCCTGCGGGGGCTGCAAAATGCCGCTGGTTTCCTGCAAACCAAGGTGGCCAAGCGAATTGACACCCGCTACACCCCCCGTCTGGCCTTCGTGCTAGACTTGGGGGTCAAGCAATCGATCGAGATCAGCCAGATCCTGCAGTCGGTGCTGCCGCCGGCGGCCGAAATGGAAGCGGACGACGAACTGGATACGCGAGGACGGCGACGCGACGCGGACGATCTGGAAGGCGACGAAATCGACGGCCTGAAGGCGACGTCGGCGACCCAGATGACGACGACGTGACCGATAAGCTCGCACGATTGCCGGACGTCGCCCGCGCCGCAACGTACCCAACCTATCGAATCTCCCGCTGACGACCGCTTGAGACTGGCATGAGCACACCCAACCGCGCCGCACTTCTCACCAAAACCCACAAGGTGCTGAAGCGTATCTATAAGCACACCCCGCTCAAGGGCGACCAGCCGTTGCTGGAGTCGCTGCTGTTCGCCTGCTGCCTGGAAAACGCTCAGCACGACGCTGGCCCAAACAGGCTTTCGTAAACGCTGCAGGCCGCCTTCTTCGACTGGAACGAGATCCGCGTCAGCACGGTCAAGGAATTGGCCGAGGCCATGGCCAACCTGCCCGAGCCGCTGGAAGCGGCGGCCCGGCTCAAGGGCGTGCTGCAAAGCGTGTTCGAGTCGGACTACTCGTTCGATCTGGAACACCTCAAGAAGCAAAACATCGGCGTGGCGGTCAAGCGGCTGCAAAAGCTGCAAGGCGCTACGCCGTTCAACGTGGCCTATGCCACGCAAACAGCGCTTGGCGGCCATTCGATCCCGGTCGACAAGGGCACGCTGGCGCGCTGTACGTGCTGGGCGTGATCAGCGAGGCGGAGACGAAGGCGGGCGTCGTGCCGGGCATGGAGCGGGCGATTCCCAAGAGCAAGGGACAAGAGTTCGGCGCCTTGCTGCACGAATTGGGAGCCGATTTCTTCGCCAACCCGTTCTCGCAGTCGCGTGCGCGATACTGCTCCTGTCGATTGCCGCCGACGCCAAGGAGCGTTTTCCGAAGCGTGCGTCGAAGAAACCGCCGGCCCCCCCTGCCCCGCCTCCGGCGCCGGTCAAGGCGGCCGCGGACAAGAAAAAGAGAAGGCCAAGCAACCCGAACCCAAAAAAATCGTGACCAAGACGGCCCAGAAGCGTGCGTCGCACGAACGGAAGGTCGCAGCCCATCCCAAGAAAAAAGCCGCCGGCCGGGTGAAGAAGCCGGCCGCCAAAGCGCTGGCCAAACGCAAGCCTCGCTAAGGTGGAAAGCTGGCGAGCGCGGCCAGCCGCCCGTCGACGTCACTGACTGCCCGCCAGTGAACCTACCGGGCCGCGGCTCGAAGCGACCTTGCCGCATTCACGTTTGCAGCCAGAATAGAAGGACGGAGGCGGGCCGATGCTCGAAGCAAGTCGAGCGACGCCCCGTCGAACCTGCCGAACAAGCGCGTCCTAACGCCCAGGTGGTTTATGAATCTCAAGTGGATCGGCCTGTTTCTTGGCGGATGGCTGGCATGCTGCCCCTGGGTCGAGCTTGCGGCCGAGCCTGTGGCTGCCGCGGCGCCGCAAGCTTCCTCGGAACTGGAAGATCCCGTCGAGAAGTTCGTGCCGCTCAAGGGACGCGGCGGGCGTGAAGACGACCGGATCCGTGCGCTGGCCCTGTTCGCAGCCGCGCGTGTCGCCGAACAAAAGCAAGACTATCCGTTGGCGCTGCGTAATTATCAGCGAGCGTTTCGGTTCGATTCGGACGCCATGCCGGCCTTGCGCGAGATCGTGCCATTGGCCTTCAACCTCGATCGCCAGGCCGAGGCCGTCCGCTACGCGCTGATCATGGCCGAGCACGAGCCGGCCGATCCGGTGTTGCTTGCCCGGCTGGCAGGCTATTTGACCGAAGAGGGAGACATCGAACGCGCCATCAAGCTGTGCGAAAAGGCGCTCGAGCTGTACCAGAAGTCGAATATCAAGCCCAATGCCCAACAAGTGGCGCTGTGGATGGAAATGGGCCGGCTGTACTTTGTCGCCAAGCAATACGACCAGACGGCCCATTACTTTGGGGAAGTCTATAAGGCCCTGGAGAATCCCCAGGAGTTCGGCCTGGAGCCGGCGATGCAGAAGGCGCTGCTGAACAAGTCCGAATTGGCCTATCAGTTATTCGGAGAAAGTTTTCTCGAGGCCGGCAAAACGACCGAAGCCTTGGCCGCCTTCGAGAAATCGAACCAAATCAAGGCCGATGAGCCGCTTTCGCTTTACAATCGGGCGCGCGTCGAGTCCAAGCAAAAGCAACCTGCGCAAGCGCTCGCCAAGCTCGAAACGTATTTCGATAAACACTTCGCCACGCAAGGCACGGGGCCCTATCATCTGCTGGGAGACGTGCTGGGCGAGTTGGGCCAAAAGGACCAGTTGCTCGCGCGGCTGGAAAAAATGCACGCGGCCGATCCCGAGAACGTGCCGCTGGCCTACTTCCTGGCACAGCAATATCGCCAGGCGGGCCAACTCGACAAGGCGGAACCCACGTATCGCGACCTGATCGAGCGTCATAAATCCCGGCCGCCGCTCGAGGCCTATCAGGGCCTGGTCGAGATCTATCGCCAACAAAAGGACGCTGGCAAATTACTGACCACGTTGGGAGAAGCGGTCAGCCGCGCCGCCTCGCTGGTGCCCTTGGGCGATGCCGGCAAAGACCTGCTGGCCGACGGCGATTTGACCAAAGCCGTGGTGACCGCCGCCGTGGATCAGCTCAAGGCCGATCCGTCCAAAGTCAGTTATGGATCCAGGCTGGGCGCGGCGCTGTTGGCTGTGTCGCTAAAGGACTACGACGCCGCGAACGAGCTGTTCGAACAATCGCTCAAAGCCGAAGGCGCCAAGCCCGCCGAAGCGCTCGTCACCTGGGGCTTGGAGCTGTTCATGGCCGGACAGTACGCCAAGGCGATCGAGGTTTTCCAGCGCGGCTTGCAGGACAAGGTATTGCCGCTGGAAAATCCCGCCTTTCATTTCTACCTGGCTGTGCGCTGGAGATGGATGGCCGCACCGATCAGGCCATCGAAGCCGCCCGCCGCGCCGCGGCCTTGCAGTCCGATTCGCCCCGTTTCCATAGCCGCATTGCCTGGATTCAATATCACGCCAAGCGCTATCCCGCCGCCCAGGCGAGCTACCTGGAGTTACTCAAGAAGTTCGACAAGAATCACGAGTCGGGCGAAGTCCGCGAGGTGATGCGCGACGCCCGGCTGGCGCTGTCCAACATCAATGTGATCGAGGGCCGGACGCCCGAGGCCGAAGAGTGGCTCGAACAGGTGCTCGACGAGTTTCCCGAGGATGTCGGCGCGCTCAACGATTTGGGCTACCTGTGGGCCGACAACGGGCAACACCTGGAACTTTCGGAGTCGATGATCCGCGTGGCCGTCGGGCGCGAACCGAAGAACAAGGCCTATCGCGACAGCCTGGGCTGGGTTCTGTTCCGCCTGGGCCGTTATCCCGAGGCCGTGGCCGAGCTCAAAGCGGCCGCCTCGGCCGACGACGAAACCGATGCCACGATCTTGGATCACCTGGCGGAAGCTCAACTGCGAACCGGAGAGCGCGAGGCCGCGATTGCCAGTTGGACGCGGGCCGCGGCCGGCTTCGACAAGTCGGCGGAAACCGACAAGGCCAGGCAAATTCGCGATAAGATTTCCCAAGCGCAAAACGCGGACAACGAAAAACCCACGAACGAAAAATAACCTCCCCTCGCGATCCCGCCCCGCCCGCCTGGTCGCCGGCGCTGGATGCACACGCCCGATTCATCCGCACCCGAGAACCGAAAGAGTCCGTCGATGGCAGGTCATTCCCATTGGGCCAACATCGCACACAAGAAGGCCCTGATCGACAACAAGCGTGGCAAGCTGTGGAGCAAGTTGTCGAAGGCCATCATCGTGGCCGCCAAGAGCGGCGGCGGCGACGTCGACATGAACCTCAAGTTGCGCTATGCCATTGACGCCGCCAAGGCCGTCAGCGTGCCCAAGGACAACATCATTCGCGCCATCAAGCGCGGCACCGGCGAGTTGGACGGCGGCAATCTCGACGAAGTCCTGTACGAGGGCTACGGCGCCGGCGGCGTGGCCGTGCTGTGCGAGATCCTCACCGACAACCGCAACCGCACGGCCGGCGAGATTCGCAAAATCTTCGAAGTCGCCGACGGCAAACTGGGCGCGACGGGCTGCGTGGCCTGGATGTTCGAACGCAAGGGGCTGTTCCTGGTTCCCGCCGACAAGATCGACGAGGACGAACTATTGGAATTCGCGCTGGAAGCCGGCGCCGACGACGTCAAACGGGTCGAGGATAAGTTCGAAATCACTTGCGACCCTAGCGTGTTCGCCGAAGTGGGTACCGCGCTATCGGCCAAGGGCATCCAGCCCGACGTGAACGAGATCTCGCGCATCCCCAATTCCACGATCGACCTGGACGCCGAAACAGCCCGCAAGGTGCTCAAGCTGATGGAGAAGCTGGACGACCACGACGACGTGCAAAGCGTGTCGGCCAATTTCAATATTCCCCAGGAAGCGCTGGCCGAGATCGAGGGGTAGCGCCGGCGCTTATGAGTCGAGTCATCTTGATTACGGGCGGCGGACGGGGAATCGGCGCGGCAACCGCCAGGCTCGCCGCCGAGCGCGGTGACGCGGTATGCGTCAATTATCGGCAAGATCGCGCCGCCGCCGATGCCGTCGTCGCCGACATTCTGGCCTCCGGCGGCCAAGCCGCGCGAACTCGGTCAGAGCTCCGTTGAAGTTTTCGGCTTCAAGCCTGGCAAGCTGCGGGGACCCTGACGGATCGGTTGAATTCTCTCGAAACGCGGAAAGTGACGGTCGAAACTAAAGTAGCGGAGCGCGCATCCGGTGCGCTCGATCGACTCCCTGCTAGCACGAGCGTGGAATGCCGCGGCTTTGGACGACTGTTTTTGTGTCGATACTCTCCGTCGTCTGCGCGGCGACGGCCGTGGCGCAGAACGGCCTCGATATCGGCCCGGGAGGAGGCCCGGCGCGAGCGCCCTGGTATTCGCCCGCCGGGCTTTGCTTCCAGCCGTTGTTGTATGCCTCGCCGCTGGAGACGACCTATGTCACGGCCGATCTGATCGCCTTCCGCCGCGACTGGCAGACGCGGCAAGTTTTTGCCACGCTCGACAATTCAACCAACATCGCGCTTTCGATCGGCGACTTGGAAATCGCGTATCAGCCGGGATTGCGCGTGCTGGCCGGGCGGCGCTTGAACGATTTTTGGGCTCTCGAGGGGAGCTTTCTGGGGTTGTTGCAATGGGACGAAACGCGGACCAGGCTCGATTCGACTCCCAACATTCTGGGAACGACCGGCAACTTGTTTTCGCCGTTCACCAATTTTGGCGATCCGGCCGCGGCCGGTTTTGATTTCAACGACCTTGCTTCAATCCGCCTGCAATCGCGATTCAACAACGCCGAGCTCAATCTGCGCCAGCGGCTGGTCACGCAGCCTTCGCTGATGCAGGCCTCGGCGCTCTACGGCTTTCGCTACATGAACCTCCGCGAGACGTTCAACTACCACACCGAGTCGCACGTGCCGATCGGGCCCGGAACCAGCAACTCGGTCGAGGTCAACACGCGAAACAGTCTGTGGGGATTGCAGGCCGGCGGCACGATCGAGTTTCGCATCGAGCCACGGTTTTGGCTGAACTTCGAACTCAAGGGCATCTTGAGTTACAACGACGCCGCACAGAATACCGATTTCACATTCGCGCCCGGCGCGGGACCGGGCACGACGATCAGCGGCAGCAACAGCCGGGGCCGCATGACGCTGGCCGGCGACGTCAGCGCGACCGCGATTTGGCAATTCACTCAGCACATCGTCGGCCGAGCCGGTTACCAGGGAATCTTCATTGACGGTCTGGCGCTGGCGGCGGACAACTTCCACCGCAATCTGCCATTCATGACCACGTCGCCGTCGGAGATCACGCGCAACAGCCACCTGGCCTTTCACGGGCCGTTCGCCGGCGTGACCGTCACGTGGTAAGGAGCGACGACCGCTACCGCTTGCCCTTGTGCTCCACCTTGGGCCAGTATTTCACGTCGAAGTTGTCCTGACCGGTAGCCGGGTCCTTGCCCGCGAAGTCGGGGCTATTGTCGTGATCGTGGCACTTGGCGCAGACATTGTCGCGGGCAAAGGCCACGGTGAGTTTGAGCGCCTTGCGCTCGGCGGTGCGCTTGGCGGCGTTTCGGCCCTTTTCGGCGGCCACGTGCGCGGCGCCGGGGCCATGACAATTGTCGCACGAGTTGCCGGCCAATTGCGGCGTTTTCTCAAGGCTTTGGAAGCCGCTCGTGTAGGGATAAAACTCGCCGGGGTTCCAACCCGTTGAGTGGCAACTGACGCACTCGGCATCGAACTGCCGCGGCGGATCGAGCTTGGTGAGCGACTCGGTGGCGTGCGCGTGCTTCGACTTCGACCACACGTTCCAAGCCGTCGGATGGCATTCCTTGCAACTGGCGGCCGAGGCGAACTGGCCCGACAACTTGTCGGCGCGGTTCGTCCGCGGATGCGGGGAGCTGCGCAGACCGAGTCCCTCCCAGCCCAGTTGCTCCAACTGGCGCTGGTAGGTGGTCATGGTCTCCTTCATCTCCGGCGAATCCGGAAATCGAGAGTCGAGCGCCACGCGTTGAAATCGCATCGACGGCTTGGGATTGTCGTAAATGCCGACCACGGTCACGTACGTGGCTTTGGGCGCGGCTTCGATCAAACGGGTCTTCGCGCTTAGTTTTTCGGGCTCGGCCGGCGGGATCTCGTGGCCGTCGGCGGTGACAACCAGCTCGAACGCCGGAAACTGTTTCGCCAGCGCCCTGGTTTCGTCCAACGTCGCGTGCGCCAGCAAGATCCGCAGGTCGCACGCCTTCAACTCAGGCATTACGGCCCGTAGCGATTCGGCGGCCGGCTGGATCGTGACTTCGGCGTTGTTGATTTGCTCTTGGTATTCCTTGCCGAGCACGGACGTGACGCCGATCTTCATGCCACCGGCGTCGATGATCCTGAATTTTGGTGTCAGGCCAAACAGATCGACATTGGCCGACACGAACAGGCTGTCCTTGGGATCGGCGCCGGCCACTGCGGCCACGATCTCACCGGCCGAGAGCCGCAAATCGCTAGGGCCAAACCCGACGGCGCCGTAGCCCATCAATTTGAGCGCGTTGGCCGAAATGGCGAATTGAATCTCGGCTTGCTTGCCAAAGCGGCGGACCAGTCCGCCCACGTCAACGGCAGCCACGGGCCAGCCCTGGCTTTCGAGTTGGCGGATCAGCGAATGGCGGCGGCTCATTCCGCCCTTTTGTCGAAACAGTCCCGCGCAGCCGCACGGTTCGAGATATCCATCCTGGCGTCCGCTGATGACGATGGCCAGTTTGGGTTTCTTCCAACCCTCGAAGAACTTGCCGTTCTCGGCAACGGGATCGAACTTTTCCTTGATCGGCTCGTTGTAGGCGACCGTATGCACGCCGCTGTCGGCCGCGTCATGCTCGACGGCGCCGGAATTGTCCGTTTCTCCGCCGTCCGTTCGGCCGTCGAGCGCCGCTTGCTCGGTTGACGCAACGACCGCGTGGTGCGCCGCGGCTGGCTCCGCCAGGTCCGAGCGGTTGCAAGCCGTCGTCAGTGCGCCGATTGCCAGCAGCGAGAGTATCCCAAACGTAGAATAATAGGAGATGTTAGGCATGTGCTTTGGATCCGTCCAAATGGTCCTGGCGTCGGGGCGGTCGAACGGCCCGTCCCGTGGCTTATTGCTCGATCACGAACCTTAAATTCATGCGCAGCTCGGTGACCTGCGGGTGGGTCGTCTCCAGGACGACCTCGGCGTATTTTCCTTGATCGGTGCCCAGGTGATTGACCGGCTTCATACCGGGCGGGATTTCGATGGTCAGGGGAATTTGTGTCACCCCTCCGTCGCCCCCGCCTTTGAGCTCGGTGGGCTCGCCCAACGTAACCTTCAGCCAGGGCGGATCGATCTTGCCCGTCTTGATCGTCACGTCGTGTCGACGATCGCCGCGCAACAAGATGAACAACTTTCTGGTTGCTCCCTTGGCGCTAGTGACGGCCGGAATCGACAACCGGCTGAGCCTTTGGTCCCATCCCGGTCCGACAATGGAAACATCGCTGTCGATGTTGCCCTCAATGGGCACTTCGACCGGCACTATTTCCGGCGAGTCGCCGAACTGGAGATCGAGGCGAATTGTCTGTTGAATCATCCCCAAGGGCAAGCCCGGTTTTAGCGTCAACCGCACGAGACAGCCACTTTTTGCGTCGGCGTCGGGCAACCGATCGGCGGGTATCGGTTCGCTTTGCATCTCGAAGAAACGGGCCGACTCGGGCGCCAGGAACTCGTGCCCCACGACCCGCACCGACTTGTCCAATAGCGCGTAAATCTTGACATCGACGGTTTTGGTTTCGTTGGCCGAGACCTTGCTCAGCACCACTTCCTCCGGAACGATTCGAAAGCGGGTGGTGACAATGCAGCTAATGTTCAGTTCGATGCGCGGTCGCTGGGGGTCGTTGGTCAGGATCGGCGCGATTTGCCGGACCTGTGGCTTGGCGCCGCTAGCTTTGTATTCCACGATGACGTCGACGGTTTCGCCCGGCTCGACCCGCGACTTGGACAGTTCCGAAATCGTGCATCGGGTGCAGGTCGTTTCGCCGGCTTTCAGAGTCAATACCGCATCGCCGACGTTGGTGATTCGAAATGCATGTTGCACGGTGGTGTCGCGCTCCACGCGGCCAAAATCAAACGACTCGCTGTCGACAAGAACCCTGGGTTGCGAGCCAGTCGCCGCCTCGGCGACGGAACGATTCCATTCCAGCGGCGGCGTGTTCGCAAACCGGGCCCAACTGATGCCGCTGCCCAGCGCAATGCCCAAGACCGCGGCGACAATAACAACGTGCAAGGGTTTCATGAGGAGCCTGGTGGAAGTCCGCCCGAGCGAATCGCCGGCGAAGTGTGGAGGGCGATTCCGTCAGCCTTAATTTTACGACCCAGCGGTGGAAACCGTCAACGCGGTTCTTTCAGCAAGGCTTCGAGTGAATCTCGCGTTTCTTTCGGCAATTTCCGATCGGCGTGCGGCATTTGCTCGTCCAGCGCCAGCGCCTGCTCGGCCTGCCGAACGGCATTGTCCCGTTTTCCAACCATGTCCAGCGCCAGGGCCAGGTCGGCGCGTGTCGCGGCCGACGTCGGGTAGAGCTCCACGGCTCGACGCAGTCGGTCCACGGCGGCTTCGCCCGCCTGTTTGTTCGCTCCGCGCGAAAGATCTCGGCGTACCAGGTCCCAGCCTGCCGCCAGGTCGAACTCGAGTGCGGACGCAATTCGAGCACATCTTCCGCGGCATTGACAAAGTTCTGATAACTGCCCGGC
Organism: uncultured Planctomycetaceae bacterium; assembly: GCA_963791755.1. Classification (GTDB taxonomy): domain Bacteria; phylum Planctomycetota; class Planctomycetia; order Pirellulales; family PALSA-1355; genus PALSA-1355. The sequence goes on along the minus strand of CAWBTK010000007.1, from coordinate 304,968 downwards.
ATCTCGCGCCTTTGCCGCAGTTTGTCCGCTTCGAGCTCGGCGATCGCGAACCAGGCATCCGCCGAAAGCGGGTCGGCAGTCGCCGCTTCCAGGTAGGCCACCATGCGAGCCTGTGGATGCGCGACCCGCGCCGCCTGGGCCATGGCGGCGTGCTGTCGCACGACGGGCCGCAGCGCGGTGTAGTAGCAAGCAACGGCGGCCGCGCACATGCCGACAAACCCCGACAGCAGAAGTAGCCGTGTCGCCGGCTGTCGCGGACGCAAGTCGTCAACCGGTTCGCCGTCCGCGACATTGACGGCCAGGGCCACGAGAATCCAAAACGACCCGGCCACGCCCGGAAACGTGATTCCGCCGGCCGCCAATAGATTGATGCCAAGGGCCAACACTCCCAGAGCCAGCGCCCTGCCGGCAACTCGCCCGCGACAATCCAAGCCCACAGCGCGGCCACGACGGCCCCGCCCAGCAACAGACCACCGAGGATTTGCAACTCGGTCAAGGAGTAGCCAAAAAGTGGTCCGATGAGAAACGCCAGCAGAAAGCCCGCGCCGCCACCCACGACCACGTAAAGCACTTCGTTCGTCGTGCCCGCCGCCGTCGGCCGCCGGATTGTCGGAGAGGAACTGCTCTCGGCGCGCGCATGCCACAGTCGCCAGGCCAGCATCGCCAATGCGGCGACCAGCGCCACAAAAGCGAACGTGCCACAGGTAGCCCACACCTCGAGCAGAAAGTTGTGCGGATCGCGAATTTCCTCGCTGGCCTGGGGCAGCTTGAACTGCGTGTAGTAATCCTGAAAGTTGCCCGGACCCACTCCCAGCCAGGGATGACGGGCGATCATCGAGAGCGTGGCCTGCCAGTATTGCAAACGAAATCCCAGGGACTTCGAGGCTTCCGTGAGAACCTGGGCGTCGAGACCACCGCCAAGAATTGCAGCGACGACGAGCAGCACGACGGTGAAGATGCCGGCCAGCGCGAGTCTTCGATCGAAGCGCCGCCAACTCGCGCCGCAAAACGGCAGCAGAAGCGCACACGCGCCGAGCGCTACATAGGCGCTGCGGCTCTTGGTCAGCAGCAAGCAGCCCGTCACGGACAAAATCGCCAGTGCGATCGCCGCGACTCGGACCGTTGAGATCCAAAACTCGCGCGAGGACCGTTCCGAATCCGACGATTGCATGCCGATTCGCGTTTCCGAAGCCGCCCAAATCGTCCCCAGGGCCGCCGCGAGCCAGGCCACGAGGAACCCAGCCAGCGAATTGGTCAAGGCAAACGTCGCCAGCGGCTCAGTGCTCTGCAAACGATCTTCCAGCCGCGCAGCGTTCGGGCGAGCCGTTGGGAAAAACTTGCCCCAGAGCTTCTTGCATCACTCCTTCGGGATCGGCGGCATAGCGGGCTCGATCGGCAGGCAGGCTGACGAGCACCTGGTAGAAGCCAAACGCGCTGACGACCACGGCCAGAGCAAACATCGTGGCGGCCAGCGCCCGAGCCTCGGCCGCGGTGCGCACCAAGTGTCGGGTGAGGAAATAGACCAGCCCCAGGCCGACCCATTCCCAGAGCATGTCGATCGCAAAGCGCGGGTTGCCTCCCCGCTCGCCGAAAAGCGCGCTAATCGCGCTGATCAAGATCAGCAGGCCGACGCAGGCATCGACGGCGTTCGGTGCTCGCAAAAGCCGGCCGCGTGCCGTGGCCCACAACAGCGAGCCGGCCGCCAGCACGAGTAACAACATGTCGAAGCCCAAGCCGTCGCCCAGCCATGAGACGCCTTCGCTGGGAACTAGCGGCCGGGCCACGCAGATCATGGTCAAGCCGGCCAACAGCCCGAGCCGCACGCGCTGGAGTCCGCCAGTCGCGGCGGCGGCTTGCTTGGCTCGCTTGGCGGCGCCCTTGGAAAGCTTCGCGTTCATGAAGCGACCGGAGCAGGATTTTGGGAATTGCGTTGCCAGCGCGCCGCATTCGCAGGGCGCTTGGCCGGCGATTCTAGAGCCCCAGCGAGAGTGCGTCCAGCGTGACGGGCCCGGGTCGGCCACGCATGTCGAATTCACGCAACACCGCGCCGGGGCCGAATTGGGAAAGTCATGCACACGCCGCGTGAGCATGCTTGCGTGAGCGCAAGCATGTCGCCCGACACCCGATCGCAGCGAGTCGACTAGTCGGCCGGCCGTTTGACGTCCAGCGCCGGGATTGGAAACAGCTGCGACGGTTGGTGTTCCTCTTGCATGATTCTTTGCAATCGGGCCAGTACGTCTGGGTGCTGCCCCGAGACGTCGTGCGCTTCGAGGGGGTCGGCCGCCAGATTGTAGAGCTCGGTGCGCAGCGATCGCGTGTCGCCGGCTTTCGCGAGGTGATTGCGAATCGCTTTCCACGGTCCGGACCATACTGCTTGTTGTCGCACAAATTCGCGATACAAAAATGGGCGTTCCGGCTGATGTTGTCCCGACAGCGTGTCGGCGAAGCTGATCCCGTCGAGCTCTTGGCGATTCTCCAGACTTAAACCCGCAAGATCAAATAGCGTTGGAGTCCAATCTTCGAAGCCTGTGATCCGTTCCGACGTTGTCGCCGCGGGGATTCGTGCGGGCCAACGGACGATGCACGGTACGCGAACGCCGCCTTCCTGCAACGAGCCTTTCCTCCCGGTCAGGCCGCCCGCCGAATTGAAGAAGTCGGAATCGGAGCCGCCGACCTGCTCGGCCGCCGGGCCGTTGTCCGAGGTGAAAATAATGATTGTGTTCTTTTCCAAGTCCAGTTTCGTGAGTTCGGCCACGATCTCGCCGACATATCGATCCAGACGCGAAACCATTGCCGCGTAACAGGCATGCGGATATTGGTGCGGCAAATAGCGGCGCTCGCCCTTGTATGGCACGTCGGCGATTTTACCGACGTACTCCGCCAGCGAATCGTCCGGCACTTGCAACGACAAATGGGGGATCGTGCTGGGAACGTAGAGAAAGAATGGCCGCGCGCGATGGTCGCGAATGAACGCGAGCGTCTGGGCCTGAATGACGTCGGCCGAGTACTCCTCGCCGCGATAGGACCGGTAACTCGCCGGGTCGGTCGGGTCGGCGCCATCCGGCAGCGGCTGATGGGCCTCGAATTTGGGATTCCTAAGCGGGGCTCGCCGTTCGTTGTCCCATAGCGTATCGGGATAGAAATTGTGCGCAAAGCCCTGACAGTTGTAGCCGAAGAATCGGTCGATTCCCTGCTGCAAGGGCCGACCGTCGGAAGTTGGTCCGCCGAGGCCCCACTTGCCGAACGCTCCGCAGATATAACCGGCGTCGTGGAGCCGCCGGGCGAGCGTTTTCGTGCCGGCGGGAATCGGGTACTGCCCCTCTTCGCCCACGGTGCGATTGTGTCGAATGAATGCATGTCCCGGATGAAGGCCCGTCATCAGAACGCATCGCGAAGGCGCGCAGACCGCGTTGCCACTGTAATGCCGCGTCAAGCGCATTCCCTCCGCGGCGAGGCGGTCGATGTTCGTCGTGCGAATTTTTGTCGCCCCGTAGCAACCAAGGTCCCCGTAACCCAGGTCATCGGCGAGAATAAAGACGATGTTCGGCGGTCGAGTTGCCTCCGCGGCCGGGCACGGTATGCCAGCCAGGCACAGGATTCCCAGCAACAACAGCAACGGCCGCATGCGCGGTAGAGCCGATGAATGTGAGTCGATCATTTCAACACTTCCTCTGTCGGTGAGCCTGGAAGCGAGCGCGGCTGGCAATTGCCAAGATTATACACTCGGCAGCCCCGCCTTGGAGCGGCGCGCGATGAGTTCTTCCCCCGTGTTAGGCATGGCTTGAACTAGCAGTGCCGACACGCGCTCGGCGGCATCCATTGCGGATGCAGAATTCTGGGCGGTCGTTCGGCGGCGACGGCTAACGCGAGTTCCGCAGCGCCGTCGTCTCCAGAATCGCGATCACGGAGAGCAGACAACCGATGACCAGCAAGATGATCGCCGCGCCTGCCACGTTCACCTGATGCAACAGTAGCGCGCCCAGGCCGCAGGCCGCCGTGGTCAAATATATGGTCAGCACGGCCTGCCGCTTCGACAGCCCCAGCGCCGTCAGGCGATGCGAAAAGTGGCTAGTGTCTCCTTGGAACGGGCTGCGGCCCGCGCGGAGACGAATCCACAGCACGCTCAGCGTGTCGTAGAGCGGCACGGCCAGCACACACAAGGGGGCGAGGATGGCGTGCCGAGGCAGACCGTTGCCGGTGAACGTGGCCTGAATGGTCATCACGGCGATGCAAAAGCCCACGAAGTAACTGCCGGCGTCGCCCATGAACAGCCGCGCCGGCGGCCGATTGTGAATCAGGAATCCCCCTAGCGCGCCTACAAGCAGGAACAAAAAACCCGCCACGAACAACTGCGGCTGCGTCGAGCCGGCCTCGGGCGTCATGAGCATGACGATCGCCAACAAGGTGGCCGCGATCGCCGCCACTCCGGCCGACAGCCCATCCATGTTGTCGAGCATGTTGAAGGCGTTCGTAAGCCATACGATCCACAACACGCTGATCGCGCGGGTCAGCGCCGGCCAATCGACAAAGATTGTCAGCGTCCAGCCGCGGCCGTAGACGACCGCCACGGCCACGATGAATTCGATCGCCAGGCGAAATCGCCAATCGAGCTTGCGCGCGTCGTCGGCCAATCCCAATAGCAGCAGCACCGTGCCCGCGCCCAAAAAAAACCACAGGTTGGCCGAGGCCTCGACCAGGCCCGGTAGGTGCGGCTCGACGAACTCGGCTGTGCTCGTGGCCCACGGTCCCCACGAGGCGAATCGCGCGGCCGTGGGATCTTGCTCGTAGGCGTGCGCCCAGATCTCGAGCGGCCCTTGTGCGATCGCCAGCGGCAGGACGACACCAGCCCAAATCGCCAGACCGCCGCCGAAGGGCGTGGCGTGCGTGTGCACCTTGCGATGTCCGGGATGATCGACCAGTCCCCAGCGCACCGCCAACTTGCGGACGGCAAACGCCAACGACCAGGAGACCAGCAAGCTGGGCACGACGGCCGCGGCCACTATCCAATCGATGCTCGGAGTGTTCATCGGCGTCGACCCTCGCGCTGGCGACGGCGAAATTCGTCGCGGCACTCGGAAAAAAACTGCTGGTAGTCGGCGCGGCGGTAGTCGGGAAACGTCCAGTCGCGATGCTGCCACGCGCGGTCTTTATAGAACAAAGTCACTTCGGCGAAGATGCCGTCCGAAAGGTAGAGGCGATGGGCGTGGTCCTTGGTCGAAGCCAGCACCAGTTTGGCCGCCGTGATGTAGCCCGGGTCCAGGTTCAACGGCCGGGGTTCGACGTGGGCCGCACTTTTAGCATACTCTGCCTCCCAGTCGTTTGTCGCCCGTTTGATTTCGACCAAAGCAGCCGGGTCGATGAGCCGCTCGAAGGCCCAAAAGCATTTGTGAATGCCGGCGCCCATCGTGGGCTCATAATAGTCGGTTTCGACGAAGGAGAACCGCGGGCTGGCCAGCGCCACCGGGCCAAAACGTTCTTCCGCATTGGCCCTGGCCCAGTCGAGCGCCGCCGGATGCCGGCTGAAGGCGGCCAGCACGAGGAGCACGGGTTCCGGCGCGGTGATGTCACCCATGTAGGTTATCTTCTCAAACCGTTCGGCAGCGAGACGGTCGAAGGCCTGCTTGCGGCTCCTGAACGCCGATCGCTAATACGCCTTCGCGAACACGCCCCGCGTGCTGGTCGGCTGGCCGGTGAACAAACACTTGCCCGGTTGCGGCTGGCCAAAGCCCTGCTCGGCGGCCACCGGCACGCAGCGAATCGTGACCTTGAGCTTGTTCAGTATCTCGGTCGTCTGGGGTCCCTCGACGAAGTGGCAAATCGCGAACCCGCCGTGCATCTCCGGCTTGTCGGCATTCTTGGGCGTGAAGAAGGCTTCGAAATCATCCAGCTTCTCGATGACTCGCGTATTCTCATTGCGCAAGGCCAGCGCCCGCTCGTAGAGATTCTTCTGCATGGCCGCCAGTTCCGCCGCCACGGTGGCCACGAACTCGCCGCGGGCAATCGCCGGTTTCTTTTCGCCGGCCGACTGGTCGCGCCGCTTGGGCATCAGCGTGTCGCCCGCGATATCGCGCGGGCCGACTTCGACCAGGATCGGCACGCCGCGCTTGACGTGTTGCCACTTCTTGTCGGCGCGCGGCACGTCGCGCGCGTCGAGCTTGGCCCGCACCGGATGGCCGTCGTACTGCTGCGCTTTCAACTCGCTTTCCAGTGCCCGACAATACTCGAGCACGGGCCCGGCTTCCTCGTCGTTGCGATGGATCGGCAGGATGATTACTTGCTCCGGCGCCAGCCGCGGCGGCAAAACCAGCCCGTCGTCGTCGCTGTGGGTCATGATCAGCGCACCGATCAGCCGCGTCGATACGCCCCATGACGTCGTCCAGGCGAACTCCTCGCGGCCTTCGGCCGACAGGTACTTGATCTCCTGGGCCTTGGAAAAGTTCTGACCCAGAAAGTGCGAGGTGCCGGCCTGCAGGGCTTTGCGATCCTGCATCATGGCCTCGATGCTGTAGGTGTTGACCGCGCCGGGAAATCGCTCGCCGGCCGTTTTCTCGCCGCGGATCACCGGCATCGCCATGTAGTCCTGGGCGAACGTGGCGTAGACGTCGAGCATCTTGTAGGTTTCTTCCTCGGCCTCGGCGCGGGTCGCATGGGCGGTGTGCCCCTCCTGCCAGAGAAACTCGGTGGTCCGCAGAAACATCCGCGTCCGCAGCTCCCAGCGGACGACGTTGGCCCACTGGTTGATGAGAATCGGCAGGTCGCGGTACGACTTGACCCACTTGGCGTACGTGGCGCCGATGATCGTCTCGCTCGTGGGCCGCACGACCAGCGGCTCTTCCAGCTTGCCGGTGGGAACGAGCTTGCCGTCGGGGCCGGCCTCGAGGCGATGATGCGTGACCACCGCGCACTCCTTGGCAAAGCCCTCGACGTGCTCGGCCTCTTTCTCCAGGTAGCTGAGCGGGATGAACAGCGGGAAGTAGGCATTCACGTGCCCTGTGTCTTTGAACATGCCGTCGAGCACGCGCTGCATGTTCTCCCACAAGGCATAGCCCCAGGGCTTGATGACCATGCAGCCGCGGACGGCCGACTGCTCGGCCAAGTCGCCGGCGCGGACGACCTGCTGGTACCACTCGGGATAGTCCTCGGCGCGAGTTGGCGAGATAGCGTTTTGCGGAGCCTTGGCCATGCGTGTTCCTCATTGTCGGTCGAACGGGACAGGCCGATCATTGTACGCAGGCCGGCGAGAAACCAACAATGGGAGGAGGGCATGCATTGTCCTAGGGAGGCGTTGGCCCGTCAGGCGGGTCATCGTGAGCGCGGTCACGCCGCAGTGACCAAAACAGAATCGCACATCCAGCGCCGAAGATTGGCAGGAACACGAGCCAAGCCAGCGGATGCCACGGACTGCCAATTCGCTGCGCCCACTTTGACGCCCCGACAGCGTTCGCGCCGCCGATAAGCAAGAGTGCGATACCGCCCCACTCCGCAAGTGTGCTGCCACCAATTCTGCGGTCGAACCACGGGCGATTGGGGGCGGTCATAGATTCTCATTGGCCGCTATTGGCGTCAAGGCGACCTGATGATCAGTTCGGACGATGCGAAACTTTGCCTCTGAGGGAGAGTAACCTTTGCCGTTCGCTAAGCCTCCTAGCTCGATCGTGCGGGGCTGTTCGTACCAATAGACGACTTCGGAGTTGTGCACAAAAACAATTAAGCAAACGGAGTCCGACCTCTCAATCGACGTCCGTCGAAAGTCAGGCCACTCGAATCCGAGTGTCCTTTCAACTTCGCTTCGAGGCGTGTAGCAACCGAAGACGTACATCCGGTCCCACTCGAGCGGCGTTGCAGAGACAAAATCTAATTCGGTGCCACCGGACGAGACGGCGGCCTTTACTCGATGCTCAACCGCGTGCATGTCGCGGCCTAAAACAAGGAACATTCCCACGATTAAGGCCAGAGCCATCAAAATCACGATCCCGGCGACTCTCCTTGATCCTTTCCGCATGTCCATCATTCTAGCAGGACAGCGACAATGACCTGAATAGTGCGCCGTAGCCCCAACGTGACTTTATGGCGTTGCCTCTTGGTAGAATGGCGGAATGAGCGGGTTTCTTTGGTTCATCATTCCGTTGCTCTTTGTCGGCAAGTGGTCGATTGCACTATCGAGGGCGCGCGATAATCCCTTGTACGGCATCGGCCTGTTTGCGGTCACGGCAGCCATCATCGTGCCGATCTGCGTTTTCTCAGAAATCAATGCTCAGGCGATTGCAGAACAAAAGCTTTGGACGGCCGCCTCGATGGCGAGGGCAGTTGCCGCCATCGAATGTGGTGTCGTGCTAATGGTGTGCTACTTTATCTATTGGTGGATTTGGCCAAGAGACGATGCCGACCCCTCTCATGACCGATCCTAATCGATGCTTGTTCTGACCAACACACCAGGAAATCCATCGGCCTTTCGTGATGGGATTTATGCGATACCCCGATGTGCCGACGACCCCAGCCCAATGGAAGACAATCTTGTGGGGATCAATCGCTCTGCTCGTGTTGATGGGGTGCGTCGGGCTGTGGGTCGCGCTGCGGAAGTGGGATGTCAATCCAGATTCGGCGGCAAAGCTGGTTCAATATAGTGTGGCGTGCTGGGCAATCGCGGCCGCCATATTTGGCCTCGGTCGAGTTGTTCGATATTTTTTCAATCGAGCTTAGCGTTTCCGCCCTAGCCCCACACTTTTGGGCCTCCGCCGCCCTTCCCCGCCACTTGTGATCCGCCCTGCCGAGCCCTAGAATTCATCACTCCTGCGCTGCCTTTTTTGCCAGCGCGGATTTGCCCCTCCCATCGAGCGACGCCCCAAAAACTAATGGCGTCTTAGAAAGCGGTTCCATGTCTCGGCGTTACGTCAGTCAATTGGCTCATCAGGAAGCCATCGACCAGATCTTCCTGGCCTCGGACAAACAGTTGCGGCCCAATCGCAACGGCAACCTCTATTTGCAGATCGAACTCTCGGACCGCAGCGGCGCCATCGGCGCGCGGATGTGGAATGCCAGCGAGCAGGACTATCGCAGCTTCGAGAACGGCGACTATGTGCGCGTCGAGGGGACGACCCAGCTTTTTCAAGGCACGATCCAGCTCATCGCCAGCAGCATCCGCCGCGCGCAAAAGACCGACGTCAATCCCGACGACTTCATGATCCTGGGCTCGAAGGAAGTCGACCAGCTCGTGCTCCGCCTGAGCGGCTTTTTGCGCAAGATGCGCGACCCGCACTTGTTGAACCTGGCCGAGTGCTTTCTGGTCGACGAAGAATTCATGCGCAAGCTGAGCCGAGCCCCAGCCGGCATCAAGAACCACCACGCCTACCTGGGCGGGCTGATCGAGCACATCGTCAACCTGATGGAGCTGATCACTCGGATCATGCCCTTGTATCCCTCGATCAATGGCGACGTGCTCTTGATGGGCGCGTTTCTGCACGACGTCGGCAAAGTGGACGAGCTGACCTACGAACGCGACTTCGCCTATTCGGACGAAGGCCAGTTGATCGGCCACGTGGTGATGGCCGTGGGCATGCTCGAGCGCAAGCTGAAAGAAGCCGAGCGACTCTCGGGCGAGGCCCTGCCGGATGAGTTGGTGTTGCGGCTCAAGCACATGATCGTCAGCCATCATGGACAGTACGAATTCGGCAGCCCCAAGTTGCCCATGACGCTCGAGGCCGTGGCGCTGCATCACCTGGACAATTTGGACGCCAAGATCCATTCGTTCGACCAGTTGATGCGCGACGACCCGAACGTGGAAAGCGGCTGGACCAGCTTCCATCACGGCCTGGGCCGCAAGCTGTTTAAGGGCGAGCCCGAAAATCCCCCGCGGCCGAACCCGCTGCGCAACAACCAATAGAGTCGACCGTCCGCGGCGCCGGGTTGCAGTGTTCGGCGCCCACTTAGGAAAGGAAGCTGTCTTGACGAGCGATGCATTGGAAAAACAACTGCTGCATCTGGTTAAGCAGCCCGGTTTCAAGCCGAGCAAGCCGGCCGCGATTGCCACGCAACTGGGACTTTCCGAAGACGAAGCCCGCGATTTGAAACGGGCCGTCAGGCAACTGGTCAAAAAGGGCCAGTTGAGCTACGGCGCCAACCACCTGGTGGGTCCGGCGGCGGCAGCGGCAACCGGAAGCAGCGGAGCAGGCTCGCCCGGATATCGCGTGACCGGAGTCTTTCGCCGCGCCGATGCCGGATTCGGCTTCGTGCGCCCCGCCGGCAGCGCGCCGGGCGCCGATCGCACGCAAGATGTCTTCATCGCCGCCAAGGACTCTAGCGACGCCGCCACGGGCGACACCGTGTTGGTGCGGCTGAAAAAGAAAACCGAAACGCGCCGCCCGAACCCCGAGGGCGAAATTGTCGAGGTGATCGAACGGCAGACCCACCAGTTCGTGGGCACCTACTTCGAGCAGGACGGCAGCGCCTACGTCAACGTCGACGGCAAGCCCTTTTCGCAGCCGATCCTGCTCGGCGATCCTGGCGCCAAGAACGCCGCGGCCCGACGACAAGATCGTGATCGAGATGGTCCGCTTTCCGGCGATTGGGGCCGAAGGCGAAGGCGTGATTACCGAGGTGCTCGGACCGCGCGGCACGCCGGGGGTCGACACGCTGTCGATCATTCGCGAATTCAATCTGCCCGAGGAGTTCGCCGAAGACGCGATCGAAGAGTCGCGCGTGCAGGCCGAGGAATTCGACGAGAGCATCGGACCGGGACGAACCGATTTGACCCAAACGGTAACGATCACGATCGATCCGGTCGACGCCCGCGATTTCGACGACGCGATTTCGCTCACTCGCACCGACAAGGGGCATTGGCGGCTAGGCGTGCACATTGCCGACGTGTCGCACTTCGTGCGGCCCAAGACGGCGCTCGATCGCGAGGCCTACGCCCGCGGCACGAGCACCTATCTGCCCGACCGGGTGATTCCGATGTTGCCCGAAATTATCTCGAACAACCTGGCCAGCTTGCAGCCCGATCGGGTGCGATACACCAAGACCGTGTTCATCGAGTTTTCGCCCGAGGGCATTCCGCTGCACACCGAGCCGATGTCGGCGGCCATCAAGAGCTGCCGCCGCTTCAGCTACGAGGAGGTTGACGAGTACCTGGCCGATCCGGCGGCCTGGCGCGGCAAGCTGGAACCGCAGGTACACACGCTGTTGGGCAACATGCGCGAACTGGCCCAAATTCTGCGCGAGCGGCGGACGCGGCGCGGCTCGCTGGAATTGACCATGCCCGAGGTAAAGATCGATCTGGACAAGGACGGTCGCGTGGCCGGCGCGCATCTGGTCGAAAACACGGAGAGCCACAAGATCATCGAGGCCTTCATGCTGGCCGCCAACGAGGCCGTGGCCGAATTGCTGGCCAAGGCCGAATTGCACTTCTTGCGCCGCGTGCACCAGGCTCCCGACCCGCGCAAACTCAAAGCGCTCACCGAATTCGTCGCCGGGCTGGGCTTTCAGGTCGAAAGCCTGGAAAGTCGCTTCGAACTGCAAAGGCTGTTGGCGCTGGTCTCCGGAAAGCCGGAAGAACGGGCCGTCAATTTCTCGCTGTTGCGCAGTTTGCAGCGGGCCGTTTACAGTCCCGAGGAAGAGGGGCACTACGCGCTGGCCAGCGAATGCTACGCGCACTTCACGTCGCCGATTCGCCGCTATCCCGATCTGACGGTCCATCGCCTGCTCGAGGCGCTGATGGCGGGCAAAAAACCCCGCAACGATTTTGGCGAGCTGGCCGTGTTGGGCGAGCATTGTTCCGACCGCGAGCGGCGCAGCGAGGCCGCCGAGCGCGAATTGACCAAGGTCAAGCTGTTGGACTATCTCAGCACGCGGATCGGCACGACGCTGGATGCCGTGGTCACGGGCGTCGAGGAGTTCGGACTGTTCGTGCAAGGTGTCGAGTTGCCGGCCGAGGGCCTGGTGCACGTCAGCTCGCTGCAAGATGATTTCTACCGCTACGATCGGGCCACGCACACGCTCTCGGGCTATCGCTCGGGCAATCGGTTCCGCTTGGGCGACAGCGTGAAGGTGGCCGTGGCCCGTGTCGACGTCGACCGCCGCGAGCTGGATTTGCGGCTTGTGGGGCGCGGCAAGGAATCGGACCGTGGCGGCGTTCGTCCGACCAAAAAAGAACGCCAGGCCGAGCAGGCGAAAGCCGCCAAGCGCGGCTCCAAGGACAAGGGCAAAAGCCGCCGTCGCAAATAACTCGCTGGGGCCCCCGCCATTTCCCCACCCTGGCACGTTGCCGCTCGATCGCTACAATACCCTACGTGACGCAGTAGCGGTTTGACTTCTTGGCAACTTACGGGCTCTCGAACGCCGATTGGATCCGCGGATCCTTAAGGGGCGAGCGTCCAGTTATCACTTCTGGGGACGAATCCCGGATGACCAGTATGCTGGCAAAGACGCCGCTCCACGATTGGCATGTCTCGCACGGCGGGCGGATGGTCGATTTCGCCGGCTGGTCGATGCCGGTGCAGTATTCGTCGATTGTCTCCGAACATCGCGCCACGCGTAATGCCGTCGGATTGTTCGACGTCTCGCACATGGGACGCATCGTGTTTGCCGATCCGGGCGGGGGCGGCCTGCTCGATTCGATCGTCACGCGGCGCGTGGCCGGCATGAAGTGCGGCCAGATTCGCTACGCCCTGATTACGCGCGACGATGGCGGAATTCTGGACGACGTGCTGGTCTATCACCTGCGCAATGTGCATGGCGAGAGTTACTTTCAACTGGTGGTCAACGCCAGCAATCGGCAAAAAATTCTCGATTGGCTCGACGACCACGGCGCGCGCGGCGCCTACGTCGATGCCACACCCGACACCGCGATGATCGCCGTGCAAGGCCCGCGGGCGCTGGAGATCGTGCGTCCGCTGGTCAAGATCGACGCGGCCCGTTTGCCTTATTACCACGGCGCCGAGACCGAGATATCGAGTGCGCTGGGCATTGTCAGCCGCACCGGCTACACCGGCGAAGATGGTTGCGAGTTGATCGTGCCGTCGGCCATTGCGCTGGAGGTGTGGGACAAGCTGATTCCCGCCGCCGAGCAGTTCAGCGGCGGCGCTGCGGGCCTGGGCGCGCGCGACACACTGCGGCTGGAGGCGGGCATGCCGCTGTATGGTCACGAATTGACCGACCAGATCGATCCGTTTCAGGCCGGCCTGGCTTTCGCGGTCGACCTGGACGATCACCAGTTCCCCGGACGCGACGCGCTGCTGGAGCGGCGTGACAACGCCAGCCGCCCGCGTCGCGCCGCCTGGATTCTGGATGGCAAGCGCGTGCCGCGCGAGGGATATGCCGTGTACCAAAGTGACGAAGCAGTGGGACGCGTCACCAGCGGCACGTTTTCGCCCACGCTCGAAAAACCAATCGCAATGGGCTATATCCGCGCCGACCTGGCCGCGCCCGGCGGCGAAGTGACGATCGACATCCGCGGCTCGCGCGAGCCGGCCCGCGGCGTGCCCCTGCCCTTTTATCGTCGAACCGCATAAGGAACCCCCGATCGTGCAGCCGCAAGACTTGCTTTACGCCAAAACCCACGAGTGGGTGCACCTCGATCGCGACAGCGGCGGCGACAAGATCGCCACGGTGGGAATTTCGCATTTCGCGGTCGAAGCGCTCACCGACCTGGTGTACATCGAACTGCCCGAAGTGGGCCGCACGCTCAAGGCGGGAGAATCGTTCGGAGAGGTCGAATCGGTCAAAGCCGTCAGCGATCTCTACAGTCCGCTGTCGGGCGAAATCGTCGACGTCAACGGCGACCTGGCCAATCATCTCGATCAACTCCACGACGATCCCTATGGCGCGGGCTGGATCGTAAAAATCAAAATCACGGACGAAGCGGATCTGTCTCAACTGCTTTCGCACGCCGCCTACGAAAAGCAGTGCGCCGAGGAAGGACACTAAAAGCGTTCCCGAAACGCGTCGCGACGCGATCTCGCGCGGCGTCGGTGTTTTTTGCCGACGTGAACTTGTCATGGAACTTCGCGCCGGCGGTTTCTCCGGCGATCTCCAGAAATACTTGAGCCCCGTTTGCCCGCCATGCCGTACATCGCCAACACTCCCGACGATCAGCGAGCCATGCTCGAATCGATCGGCTTGGGCTCGATCGAAGAACTGTTCGCGTCGATTCCGAACGCACTGCGGTTGCCGCGGCCCTTGGCGATTCCGCCGGCGCTTTCGGAACTGGAATTAACGTCCCACATGCAGCGTCTGGCCGACAAGAACGCCCCTGCCGGCAAGAAAGTGTGCTTCTTGGGCGGGGGCAGCTACGACCATTTCATTCCCGCGATCGTGGACTATGTGGCGTCACGCGGCGAGTTTTATACTTCGTACACGCCCTATCAACCCGAGGCCAGCCAGGGCAACCTGCAGGTTTTTTTCGAATATCAGACGCTAATCACGCAGTTGACCGGCATGGACGTCTCGAACGCCAGCTTGTACGACGGCGGCAGCGCAGCGGCCGAGGCAGTATTGATGGCGTGTAGCGCCACCAGCCGACACGGACGCATTGTCACCGCGCGGAGCGTGCATCCAGAATACCGGCAAATCCTGAAAACGTATCTGGCCAATTTGGGTATCGAACTGATCGAGGTGGGCACGCCCGAGGGAACGATCGCGCCGGCCGAGTTGGCCGCCGCGGTGAATCAGGATACGGCCTGCGTGCTGGTGCAGCATCCCAATTTTTTTGGCTGCCTGGAACCGGTGGACGCGTTGGCCAAGATCGCTCACGAAGCCGGCGCGCTGATGGTCGTCTCGGTCGATCCGATCAGCCTGGGGGTGTTGAAACGCCCCGGCGACTATGGCGCCGATATTGTCGTGGCCGAGGGCCAAAGCCTGGGCAGTCCGATGTCGTTCGGAGGACCGTACCTGGGGATCATGGCCTGCCGCGAAAAGTTCGTGCGCCGCATGCCCGGTCGATTGGCCGGCGAGACGGTCGACCGCCGCGGCAAACGCTGCTTCGTGCTCACGCTGCAAACGCGCGAGCAGCACATCCGCCGCGAGAAGGCCACGAGCAACATCTGCACCAACCAGGGACTGTTCGCGCTGCGGGCCGCGGTTTATCTGGCGGCGCTGGGGCCCCAAGGCCTGCGCGAGACGGCCGAGTCGTGCCTGCGCAAGGCGCACTACGCGGCCGGGCGATTGACCTCGCAATCGTCTTTGCGAGCTGCCTTCGCGCGGCCGACGTTCAAGGAGTTCGTCGTGCGCGCTGCCGGAAAGAACATCGAGACGCTGATCCAGGACGCCGCCGAGCGAGGCTACCTGGCCGGCGTGCCGCTGGCGCGATGGTACGACGAATTGTCGGATTGTTTTCTGGTATCGGTCACCGAGCGGCGCACGCGCGACGAGATCGACGGATTGGCCGCGTGCCTTGAGGAGCTGACCGGAACGTCTCATGCGAAATAACCGTGCGACCCAATTGCTGTTCGAATTGTCGCGGCCCGGCCGGCGAGGCAGTCGTCTGCCGGCGGCCGACGTGCCCGAGCTTCCCTTGGCGGAACTTTTGCCCGAAGGTTCGTTCTCCGCGTCACCCCCTTCCCTGCCCGAGTTGACCGAGCCGGAATTGGTGCGGCACTTTACGAATCTCTCGACGCAGAACATGTCGGTCGACACACATTTTTATCCGCTCGGCTCCTGCACGATGAAGTACAACCCCAAGCGCAACGAGCGCCTGGCCGGTTTGAGCGGGTTGGTCGATTTGCATCCTTACCAGGTCGAGTCGACGCTCCAGGGGCTGCTGGAACTCCTCTACGATTTGCAACAGATCCTGGCCGAGATCGCCGGGCTGCCGGCCGTCTCATTGCAACCGGCGGCCGGCGCACAAGGCGAGCTGACCGCCTTGTTGGTGGCGGCCGCGCATTTTCGGGCCCGCGGCGAGCAACGTCTGCGAGTGCTCGCGCCGGATAGCGCGCACGGCACGAACCCGGCCAGCGCGGCAATGGCGGGCTTCGACGCGGTAACCGTGAAGAGCACTCCGGCCGGCTACGTCGACATGCAAGACCTCGCCGCCAAGCTCGACGACAAGACGGCCGTGTTCATGATCACCAATCCCAATACGCTCGGCATGTTCGACCGGCAAATCGCCGAGATCGCGCGGCAGGTGCACGACGTGGGCGGATTGATCTATCTGGACGGCGCCAATATGAACGCCATCCTGGGCATCGCGCGACCCGGCGATTTTGGCGCCGACATGATGCACTTTAATCCGCACAAAACATTCAGCGGCCCGCACGGCGGCGGCGGACCGGGCGCCGGACCGATCGCGGTCAGCCAGACGTTGGCCCCCTACCTGCCTTTGCCAATCGTGGCCCGCGACAGCTCGGGCTATCGGCTGGTTTACGATGGCCCCCAATCGATCGGCCGAGTGCGGAGTTTCTTTGGCAACGTGGGGGTGCTGGTGCGAGCCTACTGCTACATCCGGACGCACGGGCCGGAGGGGCTGCGGCGCGTATCGGAAAATGCCGTGTTGAATGCCAACTACCTGCTGTCAAAGGTCAAACATATCTTGCCCGTGCCGCAGGGCGACCGCTGTATGCACGAATTCGTGGCCAGCGCTGCCAAGCTGGCCAGCGACCGCAAGGTCTCGGCGATGGACATCGCCAAACGACTGTTGGACTATGGCTTTCACGCCCCGACGGTTTATTTTCCGCCGATCGTGCGGGAAGCCATGATGATCGAGCCGACCGAAACCGAGACGAAGGAGACTCTGGACGCGTTCGCGCAGACGCTGTTTCGCATCTGCGAAGAGCCGGCCGAGTTGCTGCACGAGGCGCCGCACACCACGGCGATCAGCCGGCCGGACGAAGTCCGCGCCGCACGACAGCCGATCGTGGCCTGGACTGCCCCGCGAGCGTAACCCTCGCCAGCGTCCCGACTCGTTCGCTGGAGATTACTTCATGCCGACGTACGCCCCGCCGATTCCGTGTCGGCTTCTGGTCGACCCCGCCTCCGGAGGCGCCTGGCAGATGGCCATCGACGAGGCCCTGTTGGAAACGGCCGCGGCCGGCGGCGGCGCGTCGCTGCGGTTTTACGAGTGGTCCGAGCCCACGCTCTCGCTGGGCTATTTCCAACAGTACGCCGATCGCTCGACGCACCGCGCCATGCGCGACTGTCGGCTCGTGCGGCGGCAAACCGGCGGCGGGGCGATCCTACACGACCTCGAGCTGACGTACAGCCTGGCGGTGGCGGAAGATCGCCGGGGTCTTGGCGACGCAACGCGGCTCTATGACTTCGTGCACACGGCGCTTGTGGATATGTTGGCCGGACTGGGCGTTGAGGCCAGGTTGAGCGACGGCCGCATCGAGCAGCACGCCATGATCGAGCTATCGCCACCGCATACCGTGGATAGCTCACGAATTTGTAATAATCCGGACGACGGTTCCTCTCGCGCCGCTCGTCGCGAGCCATTCCTTTGTTTCCAGCGTCGCGCGCGCGGCGACGTTCTCGTCGGCGAGTCGAAGATCTGCGGCAGCGCCCAGAGGCGCCATGGCAAAGCGGTGTTGCAGCATGGCAGTTTGCTGCTGGCCTCCTCCTCGCTAACGCCCGAGTTGCCCGGCCTCAAGGAACTGACGGGGCAGAGCTGGAGCGTGGCATTCTTGCGAGATTCCTGGGCTCGGGAGCTGGCCTCGCGGCTGGGTCTAACCATCCAGGAAGGGGGACTCTCGGCCATGGAATTGGATCGCGTCAGAACGCTAGCGGTGGAAAAATATGATTCCACACGCTGGAATCGACGGCGCTAGGGCCGCGAGCCGATTCGCACCATAGTCGTGCGTAAACGCGCACGAGAGCTCGGGAGGGCATTTTTTCGGCGAGGATTCGATTTGCTTCACTTGTCGGTTATTGACATAATAATACGTCTGGTCGCGGTGTGCATTGCCGTCGGCAAGCCACTTCGACTCGCTTCAATCCACAATTCCGTCGATCCCAAGTAGGGCTGCTAATTTTAATTTTCCATCCGCACTCGTTCAGGTTTTCTCTGTAGGTAGCCTAGGCGGAGCGGCGCAGAACTATGGACTTGAAGCTGAAGGTTCTGGAAGGAAAGAACGTCGGCCAGGAGATCCCGGTCCACGGCAAGAAGTTTTTTATCGGCCGAGCCGAAGATTGCAACTTGCGCCCGGGTAGCGAACTGATCAGCCGGCATCATTGCGTGCTATTGGTCGAAGATGGCTATATCGGGGTGCGCGACTTCGGCAGTAAGAACGGCACCTACGTCAACCAAGAGCGCGTCGTCGGCGAGCGCGAGCTGAAGCCCGGCGACCGGTTGACTGTTGGCCCTTTGCAATTCGAGGTTCATGTCGCGCACAACCTGGGCGCCAAAAAACGTCCCCCGGTTGGCGACATCAAGGAAGCCGCCGCGCGCACTGCCCAAGACGCCGCGCACGATCCGTTCGATGTCACCCAATGGCTGGCGACCGAAACGGAGGAAGAGGCCAAGCCGGCCTCGACTCGCGATACGCACACCGTGAGCGCCGGCGACACCGATTCGATCCAGGCGAGCACGACGCAAACGATGACGCCCGAGGACACGCCCAACACGGAATCCAAGAATCCTCGCGACAAGCGGACCCCGGGCAAGCTGCCGCCTCGGCCCAACGATTCGAAGGACAGCCAGGAAGCGGCCTCGGCGATGCTCAACAAACTTCGCAAGCGCCGCTGACCGCTGGCCGATCCCCCTGCGCTGGCTCGAATTCGCGGAGAATTTCCTTAATCGCGCGCCGAACCGCCGCGCCGGCCGTTATTTGGCTTGCTCGCCGCGAAGCCAGCGGATATCTGTGTAAGAGTGGTCTCGGGCGGGGATCGACGCGGACGCCCCGGCGGACCTTGCGGCCTGAGCAAGATTTACCCTGTTGATGCGAAGAGGAGTATGGCGATGGCCGTGGATGAAGAAACCCTGCGCCGCCGATACCGGGAATTCCTGGAACTGATGCCATTGACGATTAACATCGCCGGATTGCCAACAAGCGAAAGTCCGTTCAACTTCACGGCCGATCAAATGGAAGTCCGCGTCCATACGCTGGCCGTCGCCTTCAAGCTGGCCCGTCAGTTGGTGCGCGATTCGGTGACCGGAAATTGACCGTACGGGCGAGTCGCATGCTTCGCCCAGAGCCTGAATCGCCCGCGACTTGAATGTGGGGGTTCGGTTTCTATACTTACTAGTGTGTGAAAACTCCCTGGTTTTCCGGGCGACGGGTTAACTTAAGTCCTTGGGGAAATGCCGATGCGGGCTACCAACACCAAGCCGAAGAACGCCGCGCTAGTCGGTCTGGCCTTTGATGCCGAGGACGGGCACACGCGTTTGACCCGCGGCAAGAACTTCGTGCTTTGCGGCGGTTCCTCGGAGACGCACGAGGTCATGCAAGAGACGGCCGTGAAAATCAACGAACACCTCGATCGGCGCGGTTGTCGACTCGAGGACGTCTCGATTCGCGAATTGCGCGATATCTGCGAAAAGATCGAGCGTTAGCCATCGCGACCGCGTCGCCGCCCGGCCGCTTTCCGAGCGGTTTTTCTTGGCATTTTCCGCCTCCTTGCTCTAGAATGGCCTCCGCGATCAATTTCCAGACCCCGGTGAGCTTTGAAACCGGCGGTTCGATTCGGCGGTACTGTCCTTTGGCCGGCTTGCCAGATCGTTGAGGAGCGGTTTGTTATCCGACAACGTGCGTGAGTTGGTTGAGCGATGCTTACACGGCGACCAGTCGGCGATGGTCGAATTGGTCGATAACTACCGCGGTCAGGTCTTCGGTCTTTGCTATCGCATGCTCCGGCATCGGCACGACGCCGAGGACGTGACCCAAGAATCGTTCGTTCGAGTCCTGCGAAGCCTGCGGACATGGGACCAGCAGCGGGAATTTCTGCCTTGGCTATTGGCCATCGCGGGCAATCGCTGCCGGACCTTGTTGGCGGTTCGCATGCGTCAGCCAAGCGTGACTTCGCTTGTCGATCACTTGAGCGACAAGGCGCTGGAGCTCACCGAGGCACGCAATTTGGCCGAAGAGGTCGAACGGGCCTTGAGCACGCTCAGATCCGAGTATCGCCAGGCGTTTTTACTGTTCCATCAACATGAACTGAGCTATGCCCAGATCAGCGCCACGCTCGATTGTCCGTTGGGCACGGTGAAAACCTGGGTGCATCGGGCGCGGCGCGAGTTGATCGCGCAATTGAAAGATCGTGGAGTCGTGCAGGAGTTGCGGCATGCAGTGCGAAGAGTTTGAAGATCGATTGAACCAGATTCTCGACGAGCGCGGCCGCCCGGAGTGCGACGCCGAGTTCGTGCTGCACGTCGAGGCGTGCGCCGAGTGCCGGCACGTCGCGGCGCTATACGGTGCGCTGTTGGACGGCTTTTGCTGCGCTGTCGGCGCCGGAGGCGCCCCCGGACATGGCTGGCCGAGTATTGGTCGACTTGGGGCCCAGTCGCTCGACCAGCCGGGGACGATGGTCCTACGCGGCGCTGGCCACGGCCGCCGGCTTGCTCCTGGCGGTAGGTCCCTTGCTCCGCTGGATGTCGCCGGAGGAATCCCGGCTGGCCGTGAAAACAACACCAGCTCAGGTGGCCGCCCAGGCGGTCTCGCCGATTTCGTCGTTGGCGGCCAACCGCCGGCTGCCGCGCACCCCGGCGCTTCCGGGCACGCATGCTTTGCTCGGTCCAGCGATGCATGAGTCGATTCCCGTTTTTGCAAGCCTGCCAATTCTGGCGGGCGACCAACCGGGCGACGTCTACGGAGAACTGGCCAAGGAGACGGGCAGTGGCTTGGCGGCGATTGTGCGGTATGTGCCGGGCATCGGCGGTGCCCGCGGCATTATCGACGCCGAATCCAGCGTTGCCGACCCGGAGCCGGCTTGGGCCGTGCAAGTGAGCGAAGGGCTGCGGCCGGTCACCGATTCAGTGACCAACACGCTTCAGTTGCTGCTTAGGGTCCTGCCTGCCACGGAATTGGCCAGCCGCTCTTAGGGCTCGTATACGGGGCTCTGGGGGCCTGTTTCGCCCGCTTTTCAAGCCACGGCCCCGCTTGGTTTTGGTTACTGCCCAGGGAGATGCCCTAGCGGGGCCGCACGACCGTCACCGCCCACGCGACGGCAATCTTTCGCCAAATCGGATAATCCGGCAAATCCACCCATTTTCACTGACCGCTGAACTCCACGCCCGTAGAATTCCGATGCCAGCAAGGTCGGCGGAGGCGTCAAAGTTTATGGAGCTTACCAGCGGAGGAAACGGACTTGGCCAAGATCAAGAAATCAGAATCGACGATTACGATTGACCAACGCAAGGAGCGCAACCGACGCACGAACGAGCGCCGGGTCGAAAACATCGCGGTGGTGGCCGAGCGACGCGTTGGCGAGCGACGGGCCAAGGTGAGCCGTCGTCGACAGATTGACCCGACCACCTGCGAACGGGACTACACCGACGCCGAAATCGAATTCATGCACGCCATGGACCTCTACAAGCGGGCCAGCGGTCGCATGTTCCCCACTTGCAGCGAGGTGCTGGAGGTGTTGCGCAACTTGGGCTATGAGAAGCGCGACAGCCACGCGGAGGTGGCTCGGACAAGCCCCCAAGATCACTCGCAGTACAGCGCCTAGGGCCACCCTGCTGCTAGCAGCCGCGCACTAGCCGAAGTAACAAGCCGCCCCGTGGCGGCCGGCCAATTCAACCAGACCGCATGCCCCAGCCCCGGGGCGCGCGGTCTGGTTTTTTGATGCGCCGCCAAAGTGCCCTTGCGGCGGAGCGAACCGGCGAGTATCGTCCGCCCGCGTCATTTCTTTAAGCAAAAGGCCGTCAGCGCCTGCCCGACTTTTATGTGAGGCTCGGAGCGAAGCCGTGTTGCCTAATCAACCTCACCACCGTCGCGCCGATCGCCGGGCCTTGCTCGCCTGGATCAGTGGAGCGCTCGTGTTCATCGTGGCGGGCTCGGGCTGCCAGATGATGTCGCACACCCAAAACTCCGATGGCGTGCGAATGTTTCAACAGGCGTACTATCAGGGCGCGCTGCAGAGCTTCCAACAGGCCATCCAATCCGATCCGAAGAATCCCGACGGATATTACAATCTCGCTCGGACCTATCACCAGTTGGGAAAATTGCACAACCAGCCCGCCGATCTGCAACAGGCCGAAAGCTACTACCATCAGTGCCTCGACCGCGACCCCAACAAGCAGGATTGCTACCGGGGCTTGGCGGTTTTATTGATGGAACAGAACCGCAGCGGCGACGCCTTCAAGCTGATGGAAGGCTGGGCGACGCGCAATCCCTCGCTGGCCTCTCCCAAGATCGAGTTGGCGCGGCTGTATGAAGAGACCGGCAATCGCGAAGCCGCCAAGAGCCAATTGATCGAAGCCGTGGGGGTCGATCCCACGAACTCGCGTGCCCTGGCCGCGCTCGGCAAGCTGCGCGAAGACGCCGGCGAGACCGCACAGGCGCTGGCCAATTACCAGCGCTCGTTGCAGCTCAATCCCAACCAGCCGCAACTGGCTTCGCGCGTCGGCGCGATCAGCACGCCGGTAGCGCCGATGGCGGCCCCGCCCGGCGCCGTTCCCGCCACCGCGCCCCGTTGGGTCGCGGCCCCGCAGGCTCCCGTGCGCTGACAGCCGGTCCGCTCGCTCGAAGCGGCCCGCGATCCAATGGCCAAACCGCCGCTGGCGGCTTACAATGCGTGACTTTACGCAACTTCCCTAAGCCGCTCGTTCGTCGATGCCCCACAAGCGACTCATGACCCCCGGTCCGACGCCGGTGCCGGAGCCAGCCCGACTGGCCATGGCCCGGCAGCAGACTCATCACCGCACGCCGGAATTCCGCGCCGTGCTGGCCCAGGTCCTGGCGGACTTGAAGTACTTGTTCGCAACCGAGAACGACGTGCTGGTGCTGACCTGCTCGGGCACCGGAGCCATGGAAGCCGCCGTGGTCAACCTTGTGCCGCGAGGCGGCAAGGCAATCGTGCTTGAATCGGGCGTCTTTTCCCGCCGCTGGGCCGATATCTGCCGCCGCTATGGCATTGAAGTAGTGCGCCATGCCGTACCCTGGGGACAGGCGGTCGAGGCCGACGACGTGGCCCGGCTGTTGGCCGAGCATCCCGACGCGGTCTCCGTCTTCGGCACGTTGATGGAAAGCAGCACAGGCGTCGGACACGACGTGCAGGCGATCGGCGAAGTTGTCAAGGCGAGCAACGCCTTGTGGGTCGTCGATGCGATCAGCGGCGCGGGGGCCATGCCATGCCTGGTCGATGCTTGGCACATCGACGTGCTGGTCGTCGGGTCGCAAAAAGCCCTGATGACGCCGCCGGGATTGGCCTTCCTGGCCGTAAGCGAAGCGGCCTGGCAACAGATGGCGCGAGTCGAGCCGCAGGCGTTCTATTTCGATCTCAAGTTGCACCGCGCCAAGATCCGTGGCGGCAAACCGGGCGAGGGCCCCGACACGCCCTGGACCCCGGCCAATACATTGATCGCGGGTTTGGCTGAATCGCTCGCGCTGATTCGCGCTGAAGGCATCGAGGCCATATGGCAACGCTCGGCGCTGTTGAGCCGCGCGACGATCGCGGGCATGGCAGCCTTGGGCCTTGAGGTCTTCGCGGCTCGGCCAGCCGCCGGGATGACCGCGGTTCGCGTGCCCGAGGGCATCGAGGCATCCGCGCTATTGAAACGGCTCGAAAGCCGCTTCGGCGTCAAGCTGGCCGGGGGACAACTGGAACTGTCGGGCAAGATCGTGCGGATGGCCCATTTTGGAACCATCGACGAGCTGGACGTCATCGCCACGCTGGCCGCCATGGAAATCGTGTTGGACGAAATGGGACACGAGGTAGAACTGGGCGCTGCCGCGGCCGCCGCCAGCCGGGTCATTCGCGCGGGAGTCCAAGGGCGTGGAGACCGCCGCCGCGGGGTTCCCGAGAATTGAGTAAGCCCGAGTAACATGCTGGCGAATGTCGTTCGTTTTTCGCCGTCTGTCTGAATCTTGTTAAGTCGTTGGTTTTTCACACCGAGAGTTATCATGCCGAAAGTGATCGTGTTGGATACGTTGGCCCAGGAAGGTCTCGACCTGCTGGCCGCCGCCAAGGGAATCGAGTTCGAAGTTCGCACGGGGTTGAAGGGGGACGCGCTGCGCACGGCGCTCGCCGAGTTCGACGGCGCCATCTGTCGCAGCGGCGTCAAGATCACGGCCGACGTCCTCGAAGGCAATCATCGCCTCAAGGCCATCGTGCGCGCGGGCGTGGGCACCGATAACATCGACTCGAAGGCCGCCACCCGGCTGGGCATCGTGGTCATGAACACGCCGGCGGGCAACACGCTCAGCACGGCCGAACACACGATCGCCATGATGCTGGCCCTGTCGCGCAACATCGCGCCGGCCTATCAGAGCCTGATTGAAGGCAAATGGGACCGCAACCGATACATGGGAACGCAGTTGGCGGCCAAGACCCTGGGCATCGTCGGGCTCGGCCGCATTGGCCAGGCCGTGGGCGCGCGGGCCAAGGCGCTGCAAATGCGCGTCCTGGGCTTCGACCCGTTTTTGTCGCGCGAACGCATCCAAGAGCTGGGTTTTGAGCCCGCCGCCACCGTGGCCGACATGCTACCGCACGTCGATTACCTGACCGTGCACACTCCGCTGACGGATGAAACCCGCAACCTGGTGGGCATGCCGCAATTGGAGCACCTGCGCAGCGGCGTGCGACTGATCAATTGCCGCGGGGCGGCATCTACGACGAGGCCGCATTGGTCGAGGGTCTCAAAAGCGGCAAGATCGCCGGGGTGGCGCTCGACGTATTCGCCAGCGAGCCCTGCACGACCAGTCCGCTGTTTGGCATGCCCGGCGTGCTGGCCACTCCCCACTTGGGCGCTAGCACGGAGGAAGCGCAAGCCCAGGTCGCGGTCGAAGGCGTGGGCTTGCTGGTTGATTACCTGACCACGGGCGCTATTCGCCACGCGGTGAATATGACGCCCCTGGACGCAAAAACGCTCAGTGAGATGCGCGGCTTTCTGGACGTCGGCTATCGCCTGGGGCTGTTGCTGGGGCAATTCGAAACCGGTTCGATCAAGCGTTGCACCCTGCAATTCCGCGGCGAGGTGGCCGGCAAGAACACGAAGCTCATCACCGCCAGCTTCGCGGCCGGATTGTTGGCCAACGCGCTCGAGGAAGACATCAACATCGTCAATGCCGAGGTCTTGCTGCGCGAACGGGGCATCGAACTCGTCGAGCAGCGGCGAGGCGACATGGGTGCCTTCTCCGCGGTCGTGCTGGCCGAAGTCGAGACCGAGAACGAAACCCACAAGGCCGCGGCCACGGTCTTCGGCACCGACATGTTGCGACTGGTGCAGCTCGAGGATTTCCGGCTCGACGCCTATCTGGATGGCGTGCTAATGGTGTTCACGCATCACGACGTGCCCGGCATCATCGGCACCGTGGGCACAATCTTCGGCGCCCATAAGATCAACATCGCGCAGATGGCCGTGGGCCGCGAGACCAAGGGGGGCGAGGCCATCGGGGTGCTGAATCTTGATCAGGCCCCGCCGCAAGCCGCCCTGGACGAAGTGCGATCGCACCCGGCCATCAAAAGCGCGATCGTCATCAAGCTGCCGCCGGCGGGCGAACGTCCGCCGTGGCTGGCCGGGTGACGCGCCAAGCCATCGGGTCGCTACCTGCCCACCAACTCGGGGCCGGGTTGAACTCGTGAATCGGCGGCATGCGAGGCAACCAGGTCGCGCAACAACCACCACAATACGCGCGGATTCTTGCGCATCCGCGAGATGGCGTAGGGAAGATACGTTTCGCCATACGGCACGTACACGTGAACGCCCAGCGATAGCGCGTCGGCTTGGGTCAGCGAGCGCCGCATGGGTAGCCCGTGCAGTAGCTCGAGTTCGCACGAGGTCCTGGCTCCCTTAAGCCGGGCAACGGCCGCGGCAATGAGTTGCGTGTCATGGCTGGCCAGGGCGACGTGTGCGGCACGCGCCGCCAGGGCATCGATGACCTCGAGATATCCCAACCGTGGATCGCGCGCGTTGTCGTCCGGGTCAGCCCATTGTCCTTTGACGACTCGGACAATGATTTTTCGCTCGACGGCCCAGACCGCGTCGCTCACGCTCCGCCGCCAGCGTCCCGGCAAGGTATAACTCAACTCGGCGCCTCGATCGAGCAGTCGGTCGAACAGGGCTCGCGAGCGGTCGGCCGTTTCGGGGGCCAAGGCGTCGAAGTGAACGCGCACACCCGCACATGCCGCACGATCGACGACCTCGCAAGACAGTTCGTGCGAAAAGTCGAGCGCCGGGACCTTGATCGACACGTATGCGTGCTGCCTGCCTCGAAGCGCGTCGATGGCGTTCAGATACGCGTCGGCGACGCCGCGCGGCGTGTCCTTGGGCGAATCCCAATAACCCAGCGTGACCCCCAGCCCGCGCTCGCCGAGCTGGTTGGCCACGCGCACTGCGTCTTCCAGACGTTCGCCGGCCACGTAGGCCCTGGCGGCGCGGGCCGCCAACGGGCGCAGGCATTTCGACGCCGCGCCGCGAAAACGCTCAACCATCCGCATGGGCTTTGCTCCACTTCCGCCGCGCCGCGACCAGCGAATCGGCAGCCAAGGCCGCCATGCCACGGATCCCGAGGGGATACACGCGCACCGAAACGCAGGCATGTTCGGTGGTGGTCCACACCCTGGTCCAGGCTTCGGCCTTGCCCAGAAACTCGTACGTGCGCAGTCCGGCTTCGGTGGCGTAGCGAATCGTATCGCGCATCAGCAACAATCCCGGCGAGCATTGACTGAATTTCGCGTCGTATCCGACCTTTAGCAGCCAAAAACCCCCGGCCTGCTCGATGGCCAGTTGCATGGCCGCCAGGTGGTCTCCGATGCGCAGGAAACAGATCCGCAACACGCCCTCGGTGCAGGCGCTCTCGGCATATTGCCGGTAGAAGGCCGCGCGGTGGGCATCGTGCAGCAGGGCCGTCTGCTCCTCGCCTTTCCAACTTTTGGCTTCGATCTCGAACGCCGCATCCATCAGGTGCGGCAGTTCGTCGAGATCGGGAGTGTGAATCTCGGTGGCGACGGCGCCGAGTTGTTCGGCCTTACGGCGTGCCCGGCGCAGATCGCTGCGACGTCCGGCGTTCAAATGCGCCTCCGGATCGAGCCAACTTTCGTCGAGTTCGATGTAGGGGCAGCTGGCGTGTGGACGCACGACGACGACCGCGCGACCGCGATACGCGCGTTGGATTTTGCCTCAGCGCCGGCGAGTCGGCCGTGATTCGTTCGAGGAACAACGGAGAACCACGACGGGCCAGCCGGGCCAACAGGCGCTCGAACGCCCGCTCGTCGGAGTAATTCATGTCGACCGGTTCGTGCAGTTCGGCGGCGCCGGCCAGGCATAGCCGATTTACGCCGTGCAGTCGTTTGCGCACAAGCGGCGCCAAGGCCACCAGTTCCTGATCGCGCAGGGCCCCCACGAAAAACGGATTGGCGTCGGCGGAGAACGCCCGCAAGAACGCCCGCATCCAACTGAAGCCAGACAGGGGATTGCCGGCCGCTCGATCCAAACGCCGCCAGGGGATTTCCCAGCGGTCGATTTCATCGATCGTTTGCGCGTGACACCAGCGCAGCGGCGCAGCCTTTGCGCGAGCCTACCGCCGGCGATGCCTCGATTGCATATGCCATAGGAAAAACCTAGGTCACCGTTTGCCGGCTTATGCGGGCAGGAATGCTAGCTGTCACAACCGGCATAAACGGACAGGCCAGCGAGGGATTCCTAAAGTCCGTGAATGGATTTCCTTACGAAGTCGGCCTACGTTGTCGATGGATAAAAGTACGCGACAGCGAGCAGCGCGGACTTGTCTCCGCGCGGCGACGACCACCGGCCACGATCCCCCCTAATCCCCCCGGCGACTGGAACGATCCTCATGGCGACCGTTGAAAACACGTTGGATTCCTTGATCTCGTCGGCCATCGAGCGCAGTCCTCACCTCCATCGGCGCGATCTCCGCTTCGAGACGCACGAGGGCCGAGTCGTGTTGCGGGGAACGGTCAGCTCTTATTATCAAAAGCAAATGGCGCAAGAAGCCCTGCGTCGCCTCAAGGGAGTCGACCACATCGAGAACCGCTTGGAAGTCAACTGGGCGTAAAACGGTCTTTCGCCCAGCAACCGCGCCGCCGCGCGGGCCGGCGGCCGTCAAGACCGTCGTTCGGTCAAAAACCGCGATCAGGCGACTCCATTCGCATGTTGATCGAGCGAAGCTGCCTTCTGCCCTGCTCGCCACGGCGCTGTTTCGCGGAAGTCGAGACCCCGCGTCTGCTGCGTTACGTCTCGAGTCCGGTGGTCCGCTTTGTGGCCATCGATCCGCCGGCATTTCCCGAGCGTTGGGAGGATGGAAATTACCGCGTTGGCCTGCGAATCTTCGGCTGGATTCCGTTGGGAAGCCAGGTCATCGGTATCTCGCGAGGCGAATTCTCGGACGGCGACAGCGGCTTTCGCGCTCAACTGCGGGATAATGGGCACAGCGCGCTTGCGACCAAGTGGGATCATTGGATTACGGTCGAATCAGCGCCAGGCGGTTGCCGTTATACCGACAGAATCGAGATCCAGGCCGGTCTCCTGACGCCACTGGTCGCGGCCTTTGCCTGGTTCTTCTACGGGCATCGCCAACGCCGCTGGCAGCGCCTTGTGCGGCAGGATTTTGAGTACCACTAGCGAACGGCCAAATCGCGCAGCGGGCAGCCAGCGATTTCCCTCGTGCGCGAGGGAGCGGAACAATGACCCGTGTTCGTATCAGTTACCGCGGTTGCCGCGGCCGGGCGTGTCCCATGACCGCCGACTCACGATCGCAAAAGTGCGGTAACAAACTCGATCGCACGCTGTCCTGCAGCAGCCGCGCGTTCTTGTCCGAAAGACCGCAAATCCGCAACGTGCCATCGTGGGCGTGAATTCTCTTCTGCAGCGACGCGAGTTTATCGATCAGCTCTGGCAGAAGGCAATCGATCGCGTCCAGTTCGAGCACCAATCGGTACGTGCGGTTTTGCTCAAGCAGCGACCAAACCTGTTCCGCCAAGTCCCGCTCGCCGCCGGTTGCCTCGCCGGAGCAACGCGGTTGCACAAAGAGCCAGTCGGGTCCGCGCTCAACGACGAGATCCCACCCGCGCGCGGGAGTTACTTGAACCATGGGGGTTGCTCCGTCAACTTTAAAAGAAGCCGCCTATTAGGGAGCGTTGCCGGCGAGTTCAGAGCGAACCGCACCGTCGACCCTGGCATCTTACTCCTGCCCGTAAAGGTGACAAGAGCCACCCCCCGTTTTTCCTTTTCCAGGCCCCTTGTACCTCGTCGGGCATCGCGCGATACTACCGGTTCGCAACCGCAGTCGATGCTATCACTCGAAAGGAAGACGAAATATGTCGCGCTCAGGAGCCGTCACGTTCAAGGGCAACCCCATGACTTTGGCGGGCAACGCCGTCACCGTCGGACAGAATGCGCCCGACTTCAAACTTCATAACTTCGAAAAGGGCGGCGCTGGTAACCGTCACTCCCGCCGACCTGAAGGGTAAACCAACGTTTATCAGTGTCGTCCCCTCGCTCGACACGCCCGTCTGCCAAACTCAGACCAAAAAGTTCAACGACGAATTGTCGGGCCTGGGCGATAAAGTCAACGCGGTGACGGTGAGCCTCGATCTGCCGTTCGCGATGAACCGCTTCTGCGGCGCCGAGCACATCGCCAACATGCGGGCTTTAAGCGACTATCAAGATCGGAGCTTCGGCAAGAACTGGGGCATGCTGATCGAAGAATTGAAGATTTTAGCCCGCGGCGCGTTCGTGCTCGACAAGGACGGCAAGGTGATTTACGCCGAGCAAGTCAAGGAAGTCGCCGAGGAGCCGAACTACGCTGCCGCCATCAGCGCGCTCAAAGGAGCACTGTAAGCGACAGCGCGAAAGTAAGCCGCCGACGGGGACATTGGTACGATCTCGTACCAACGACTCCCCGGGGGCGCGGCCGTGCGCTGTACAGCTTGCGCCGGTCCGAATCAGGCGGGCAAAGAATCATTTCGCTAGCAGGGCCGCGATATCCTTGCGGGCCGTTTCGAGCGCTTCGGAGAGTTTCTCGGCGTGCTTGCCGCCGGCCTGCGCCATGTCGGGCTTGCCGCCGCCTCGTCCGCCCACCACTTCGGCCGCGCCGCGAATCCAGACACCGGCGTTCAATCCGCGCTGTTCCAGATCGCGACTGATTCCCGCCACGAGGGTTACCTTGCCGTCGGCCGCGGATCCCAGCAGTACGGCCACGGGGCTGGCGGTCTTGCGCAGTTGATCGATCAACTGCCGCATTGTATTTGCGTCCGCGTCGGGCGTGGGGGCGACGACGACCCGCACGCCGCCGATTTCGCCGGAATCGGCCAACAGGCGTTCGGCCGTAACAGCGCCGCTACGGGGCGTGGCGGAGAGCTGTTTTTTCAAATCGCGCAGTTCCTTGGCCATTGCCGTGACGCGTTCGGGCACCTCGGCCGCCGGCACCCGCAAAATCGCGGCGGTCTGCGCCAGGGCCGTCTCGTGGTCGCGCACGCGTTTGAGGGCGGCCGTGCCGGTCAACGCCGTTACGCGGCGGGTGCCGGCCGCCACGCTCTCCTCGCCGATGATCTTGAACAACCCGACCTGGCCGCTGTTGTCCAAGTGTGTTCCGCCGCACAACTCCTTGCTGAATTCCCCGATCGAAACCATCCGCACAATGTCCGGATATTTCTCGCCGAAGAGCATCATCGCGCCAGTTTCGCGGGCGTGTGCCAGCGGCAGGCTGCGCCAGCTGATTTTGGCGCTCGTGGCCACCAGCTCATTGACCTCGGCTTCGACGGCGGCAAGTTCCGCGGGTGAAAGTGACGAGGGATTGGTGAAATCGAAGCGGAGCCAATCGACGTCTACCTTCGAGCCCTGCTGCTGGGCATGCTTGCCCAGGTGTTTTTGCAGCGCGTAGTGCAGAATATGCGTCGCCGAGTGAGCTCGCCGGATACCGAGCCGGCGGGCCGCGTCGACGCTCGCCCGACCGCTGGCCCCTTGCTCGATGCGACCTTCGCGCAGGTGCCCCAAGTGCAACGTAAAGGCGCCTTCTTTTTGCGTGTCAACGACATCGAAGCGAAATCCCTGGCCGACGATCTTGCCGGTGTCGCCGACTTGTCCGCCCGACTCGCCGTAAAAGGGAGTCTTATCGAGCACGATGCAGACGGGCTTGTCGTGGCCAATCTCGTCGATCTGCTCGATGAGCTCGCCACGCGCGATGATTCCCACCACCTGGGCATCGCATTCGGTCTTTTCGTAGCCGACGAACTCGGTGCCGCTAAGCGTTTTCTTCAGCGCGTCGAGCGGACTGGACTGAAACAGTTCCATCCGCTGGCCCGCGCCAGAATCGATGCC
Source organism: uncultured Planctomycetaceae bacterium (assembly GCA_963791755.1). GTDB lineage: Bacteria > Planctomycetota > Planctomycetia > Pirellulales > PALSA-1355 > PALSA-1355. Next base: position 273,605 of record CAWBTK010000007.1, on the reverse strand, counting down.
GTGCTGCTCCATTTCGCGATTGAAACCGGTCCAGTCGAATCCCAGGTTGTGTTCCGCCGCCAGCGTCTCGAACAGCTCGGGAGGAAAACCATGCGTGGTGTACATCTCGGCGGCCTCGCCGCCCGAGACCATTTCGCGTTCGGCCGATTTCATGTTCTCGAATAGCCGCTCGATGCGATCCAATCCGGCATCGATTGTCGAAAAGAAGTTGCTCTCCTCGGTCTCGATTACCTGCGAAACGCGGGTCGTCGTCTGGCCCAACTCGGGATAGGGCTTGCGCATCATCTCGGCAACCAGCGGCACTAGCTTGTGCAAGAACGGCTCGTGCAGCCCGATCTGCCGGCCGTCGAGCACCGCCCGGCGGAGCAGCCGCTTGACGACGTATTTTTCCTTGTTCGGACCGGGATACACGTTTTCGTGAATCGCGAACGTGCAAGCCCGCACGTGATCCGCGATGCGCCGCAACCGCCGGCCATTCTCGCTGGCCGGATCGTATTTGATGCCGCAAACTTCGCCGGCGCTGGACGATCGGCAGCAGGATATCGATGTGAAAATTACTGGGCACGTTTTGCAGCACCGCCGCCGTGCGCTCCAGTCCCATCCCCGTGTCGATATTCTTGCTGGGCAGCGGCCGCAGATTGTCGGGCGGTGCTCCCACTCGGTTGAACTGGGTGAACACCAGGTTCCAGATCTCGACCTCGCTTTTGTCGTCGGGCTTGTAAAAGATTTCGCTGCACGGTCCGCAGACGCCGTCTGGTCCGCTGCTTGGCGCCCCGGCCGGCCAGAAATTGTCGTCCTCGCCCATGCGTTTGATTCGGTCGGGCGGCAGCTTGATATCGCGATCCCAAATCTCGGCGGCCTCGTTGTCATCCTGGTAGACCGACACGAATAGCCGATCCGCATCGAGGCCCAGCCATTCCTTCTTCGTCAAGAATTCCCAGGCCCAGTTGATCGCTTCGCGCTTGAAATAGTCGCCAAAGCTGAAATTGCCCAGCATCTCGAAAAACGTGTGGTGATAGGCCGTGCGACCCACGTTTTCGATGTCGCCCGTGCGGAGGCATTTCTGACAGGTCGTGGCCCGAGTGAAGTCGAGCTTCACCTTGCCCAGGAAATGATCCTTGAACTGGTTCATGCCCGCCGGGGTGAAAAGCACCGAAGGGTCCCAACGAGGAACCAGGACGTCGCTCGGGCGGCGGACGCAGCCCTTGCCCTCGAAAAAGGTCAAATACTTTTCGCGCAGTTCGTCAGTTTTCATAGAGATCGCAGTTTGGGCGGTGGGACGGGATGCCGGCAAAATGCCAGCGTCCCGCATTATTCGGACAAACCTGGAGCCGTCATCGTTCGCTGGATGTCCCGGCCAGCGCGGCAAGGCTCGTCATAATAGTCATTTACCGCCAGACCGACCAGGGAAGTGCTGCTGCCTGGCAAACGCCAAGGCATTTGCCGCGGCGGCAGCCGCCGAGGTCATGGCGAACGGCAGGTGGAGAGGTACCAGGCGAAGCGCGCCTTGCGGCGGCGAACCGAAAGCAACTCGCGGAGTGCAAACCGCGGCCTAGCTGGCGTCCGGCTCGATGGTCCGCACCGGGCGATCGTTGGGGGCCAACGTGAGGCGAATCTTGATGGGCCCCTGCTGATTCGCCACCGCTTCCTGAAAATCCTTGGGCGTGGCCACCCGCTTATTGCCGACATGGCTGATCATCATGTCGGGACGCAGGCCCTCTTTCCAAGCGGAACTGTTTTCGTCGACCTCGGTGATCCACACCGCTCCCTGCGGGTCGATTCGGCGCTGCGCCATCCAATCGCGAAAGCGTTCCGAAGCCGTAACATAATCCACGCGGATCCCGCACAGGCCGGCGTCGGATTGGTCACGATTTTCTTGCCGGTAATCCAGAACTTGGACAGTTCATTGATCGTGACGACCTGCGAACGGCCGTCGCGCTCAATCGTCAGCCTGACGCTGGCATCTGGGGGCAACTTGCCGACATTTAACAGCAGTTCATCGTGGTCGTGTATTTCGACGCCGTTAACGTGCGTGATCACGTCCTCTTTCCTGAGCGAATAGCGATCCGCCGGCGTGCCCTCGAGGACGTCGACCACCATCACGCCGTTTTTCCCCGCCGCCGCATATCGTAGGGCGGCGGCAGGGAGACGCCCAGAAACCCGTACTCGACTTCGCTTCCCGTCTTGAGCGTGTTTCAGCGCCGCAGAAATGTCTCGTCGACCGGCAGCGCGAAACCTGCCGACTGCTCATAGCCCAAGGCGGCAGCCAGCGAGACGGTCAGGCCGATCATTTCGCCCTTAAGATTCAACAGAGCACCGCCGCTGGTGCCCAGGTTCAGCTTGGCGTCGGTCTGAATCAGCGTGCCGTATTGATGCATGGTCGGCTTGGTTGGTTGTCCCTCGCGCCCGGCCAGGGGCCGTCCTTGCGGGTCAGATTCGAAACGATACCCCAACTGGCGCTTGCTTGGCCATCGCGGGCGATCGCATAAGGATTACCCAAGGCGATGACAATTTGCCCCTTTTTCAATTTCGTGGCGTCGCCAAACTTGATCGGGGACAGATCGGTCGCCTCGATAAGCAGCACGGCCAAATCGCTGCGCGGATCGGCCCCCACCACTTTGATGACCTTGTAGGTCTTTCGATCCGCGGTCGTGACCCAGTAGTCGCTATCTTCGCGCAGAACGTGGTGCGCCGTGAGGATCAGCCCTTGGGCGCCGACGACCACTCCCGTGGCGTACTCATTGGGAATGAACTCGGCGTCGCCCGGCCGGGGAATGGTGCGGCCCAATTGGTTGAACAAATTGGGGGTCAGGTCCAGTCGGTCGTCCGTGTTGCGCTTGACCCGGGCGATGGCCACGACCGATCGCTCGCTTTGAGCGATGGCCTTAACCAGCACGTCCTCCATGGCCGCGGCAGCCTGCAAACCGGTGATTTGCTGGCCCATGGCGCGTAGAGGACAACGGGCCCGCAAACAGCGACCCGGCGACGATCGCCACGGCGCTGCAGCACATTTCAATTCGACAACGGCGGCTCATGTTCGGCACCTCGGTTGGAGGCTTACGGCCGGTTTCATCCAAGTTGATCGAATCGCCGCGAAGCCGCCAGCCAGCCGCTCCCCCCTACTCTTCCGCCGCGTCGCCGCTGGGGGCCGTCGCCACGGGGGGCAGTTCGCCGGCATTGGCGATCTTGCTTCTTAGCTCTTCGACCAGCTCCGGATTCTCCAGCATGTAGGTTCGGGTCTTCTCGCGACCTTGTCCTAATTGTACATCACCATAGCGAAACCAGGCTCCGGAGCGGACGACTAGTTTCTGGGCAATCGCCAAATCCAGCACATCCCCTTCGTAGCTGATGCCATTGGCATGCATCATGTCGAACTCGGCGACCCGGAAGGGGGGCGCGACCTTGTTCTTGACCACCTTGGCCCGCACCCGCTGGCCGACGACATCCTCGCCCTCTTTCAGTTGGCCGATCCGCCGTACATCGATCCGGCAGGAGCTGTAGAACTTCAGGGCTCGGCCGCCCGGCGTGGTCTCGGGGCTGCCGAACATGACGCCGATCTTCTCGCGAATCTGGTTAATGAAGATCACCGAGGTTTTGCTCTTGGCGATCGCTCCGGTCAGCTTGCGCATCGACTGGCTCATGAGCCGGGCCTGCAGTCCGACGTGCGAATCGCCGATTTCGCCTTCGAGCTCCTTGCGGGGCACCAGGGCCGCCACCGAGTCGATCACGATCACGTCGACCGCGTTGGAGCGGATCAGCATCTCGGTAATGTGCATGGCCTCTTCGCCGCTGCCCGGCTGGCTGACCAGCAGGGTGTCCAAATCGACGCCCAGCTTCTTGGCCCAGCCCGGATCCAAGGCGTGCTCGGCGTCGATAAATGCGGCGATTCCCCCTTGCTTTTGAGCCCGAGATACGACGTGCAGCGCCAGGGTGGTTTTGCCGCTCGATTCAGGACCAAAGATTTCGACAATCCGACCCTTGGGAATTCCTTGCCCTCCCAGGGCCAAGTCCAGCGACAGGCTGCCGGTGGGAATTCCGTCGATCTGTACCGCCGTGGCAATGCCCAGGGGCATGATGGCCCCCTCGCCAAATTGCTTTTCGATCTGGGCCAACGTGTTCTTCAAATCCGGATTGGAATCCAGGATCGAAGCCACGTCCTTGGCCTTCTTGCCAGACTTGCTCGAGGCGGGTGTTTCTTTGGGCATGCGATTGTTGGTTTTGGTGGCGGTGACCATGGCGATATGAGTCCTTCCTGCTGGGAGAGCCAAGTGCGGCTGCGGACGGCTGCCTGACAACGAAGGAACGCCGTACCCGCCGCATTAGTGAACACCTGTACATATTATCGGTGCCCACCCGCTCCTGCAAGAGCTTTTTCGCAAAAACGTCCTGCTCGCTAGACGGAGTTATCTTAGCAAACCCGATTCCCAATTGGCGAGCAGATTTATAAGCCAGCGCCTCGCTGCCGACCCGTTCAGACTGCGCAGTTTAACGCGGGTGCCGGCCGGCTATCGCCCCTTGAGATCGGCGTGGCACAGCGGCTCGTAGGTCGGACCTTCGCGTCCCAGCTGGCTGGCGAACACGCTCACTTCGTATACGGTCGACAGCCCGCTCTCAAAGTCGGCGCTATCTTCGATAAGCCGCCCCAGCTCGTCGAGCCCCACGGGGCTCTGACGCACGCGGCCGATCGTCAGGTGGGGACGGAAGCGGCGATTCTCCTCGCGATATCCGAGCTGGCCCAGTTCGCGGGCTAGCGCGTCGTGCAGTTCGACCATGGCCTCGCTTCCTTCCCCCACGCCAACCCATACCGTGCGCGGGTTCTGGAGATCGGGAAAGGCTCCGGCCCCTCGGGCCTCGACGTCGAATGGCCGTAGAGGCTCGACCGCCCGTTTAACGGCCCGGCAGACCTCGGGAATTTCGAGCATGTCGACGTCGCCCAGGAACTTGAGCGTCCAGTGCATGTGCTCCGGAGCGACCCATTTCACATTGGCCGGCGCGAGCCGCAAGCGTTCGATCAACTGCGCAGCGCGCGATTTCACCTCGCCGGGGATTTCGACAGCCACGAACGTGCGAACGATATCAGCCATGCTTCAAGCCTGTCAGTCGCGCATCGATTCGAGGCTAGAACGACAACATCCGCCGGTATGACTTCATCCGCTCTTCCAGGTCCGCGCGGCCGATCTGCTTCATGCGGTCGAGGCTGAAATCCTCGACATTGTAGCTGGCCACGATCGTGCCATAGGCCAGGGCCTGTTTGAGCGTTTCGGGCGAACTGTTTCCTTTTTCGGCCAGGTAGCCCATCATGCCGCCGGCGAAACTGTCGCCCGCCCCGGTCGGATCGACGACATCGGGCGTGGGGTATGCCGGCATGACGTAGGTCTCCTGACGGCTGAAGAACATCGCTCCGTGCTCGCCCTTCTTGATGACCACGAATTTGGGGCCCAACTCCAGAACCTTTCGGCCGGCCCGCACCAGGTTCTCGTCGCCGGTGAGCAGCTTGGCCTCGCTGTCGTTGAGCACCAGCCCATCCAGCCGCTTGAGCAGCGCGCACAACTCGTCCTTTTGCAGGTTGATCCACAGATCCATCGTATCGGCCACTTTCAGCTCGGCATTGGGCACCTGGTCGAGCACCTTCATCTGCGTGATCGGCGAGCCATTGGCCAGAAACAGATACTTGCTCTGTCGATAATCGGCGGGCAGAACGGGATCGAACTTTTCGAAGACGTTCAAATGGATTTCGAGCGTTTCGCGGTCGTTCATGTTGGGCATGTACTTGCCCCGCCAGCGAAACGTCTTAGCGCCGCTTACGACTTGCAGGCCACCGGTGTCGATCCCCTGGTCGCGCAACAGCTCGGTGTGCTCTGCCGGCCAATCGTCGCCCACCACTCCCACCAATCGCACCGGGGCGAAGTAACTGGCCGCGTAGGAGAAGAACACGGCCGAACCGCCCAGGACGTTGTCGCGTTTTTCCGTGGGCGTTTCGACACTATCGAACGCAATCGAACCGACGACCAAAAGCGGCATGGTAGGGACACTCGCGTGGAAGAATGGATTAGGGAGATGGCCGGCCGATTATCGATCGCGGCGTCGGGCGCCGCAACCCGAGCGGCACGTTCACGCGTCACGAGCCGCGGATCGGCGTGACGCCCTTTTTCAAGATGATGTTGCCATACTTGGCCGTCTCGCCGGTCATCACCACGGCGTAGGCCCGCCGAGCCTGAGCATAAAAGGCAAATCGCTCCAGCCGCGCCACCGGCGGCGTGCCAGGCCAGTGCCGCTCGATTGGGCCACGATACGCCTGCTCCACGGCCGGATCGAGCTCGTCGCCCTCGACCGGCGCCATCATGCACAGCGGCGTATCGACGTTCGCGTCCAGGGCCAACAGCGGCAACACGGCATCTAGCAGTTCGGCGATCCGCAGTCCGTCGGCCCGAACCGTGCGCGGGTTGCAGCTCTCGCCTGGAAAATGGGCGTCGGCAAACACGATTTCGTCCCCGTGCCCCATGCGGCACAGCGTGGCCAGCAGCTCGGGGCTAATCAGCGGTGATATTCCGATCAACATGGCGGCAAAACTCGTGGTGGCAAGCCAATGGCAAACCGCCATTGTACAAGCCGGCGGCGCGGGTCGGCTAGCGGTTGAGAGGGCTCATTGCCCAGGGTAGCCGGGACTGTTAAACTTTGCGGTTTTCCCGTGTGAATGGGGCAGAAGCGAGTCGACAGCGAACCATGGCAAAAGCGCGTAATATGGTGGTCGCCCAGAGTGGCGGCCCCAGTCCGGTGATCAATAACAGCCTGCGCGGCATCATCGAGCAGGCCCGCCAGATGGCCGAGATCGGCACGGTGTACGGCGCGCGGCACGGCATCGAGGGGGTGCTGAAGGAAGAGCTGCTGGACCTATCGGCCCAGCCGGCCGAGGAAGTCTCGCTGTTGCGCTATACGCCGGCCGCTGGCTCGATCGGCACTTGCCGCTACAAGCTGCGTCCTAGCCAGACCGAGGACTTCGACCGCGCGATCGACGTTTTCAAGGCCCACGATGTCGGCTACTTCCTGTACATCGGCGGCAACGACTCGATGGATACGGCCAATAAGGTGGCCGCCCTGGCCAGCGAGCGCGGACTGGAGCTGGCCGGCATCGGCGTGCCCAAGACGATCGACAACGACGTGGGAGACAGCGAATTCAAGCTCATCGATCACACGCCGGGCTATGGCTCGGTGGCTAAGTTCTGGATGCACACGGTGCAAACCGCCAACGAAGAGAACGAGGGTTCATCGCCGGCCGACCCGGTGCTGGTGATGCAGGCCATGGGTCGCAAGATCGGCTACATCCCAGCGGCCGCCCGGTTGGCCGACCCGAAGCGCGAAATGCCGCTGCAGATCTACCTGGCCGAGAGCCCCTGCTCGCTTGAGCAAATGGCCGATCAGGTCAATGATCAACTCCGCGCGCGTGGCCGCTGCATGGTTGTGGTCAGCGAGGGGTTTAACGTCGGCGAGCTGGGAGAAGTGCGCGACTCATTCGGGCACACCATGTTCAGTTCCAGCCAGATGACCGTTACGCAAGCCGTGGTCAATTACTTGAACAAGGTCGGGCTGGCGGCCAAGGGGGCGGCGCGGGGAAACGTGGCGGGCACCGATCAGCGCAATGCCATGGCGCTGGCATCGACAGTCGACCTGGAAGAGGCGTATCGCAGCGGCCAATTGGCGGCAATTCTGGCGGCGACCGGACAGAGCGGATACATGTCGACTATTTTGCGCAATCCGGGGCCGATCTATAACGTCCGCTACGACAAGGTTCCGCTCGAGGAAGTCGCCAACAGCGAGCGCACGTTTCCGTCCAGATGGATCGCCGAAAGCGGCTGCGACGTGACCGACGAGTTTGTGCGCTATGCCAAGCCGCTGGTGGGCGAGGACATGTTGACGATTCCCCTGGTCGACGGCCGGTTCCGCATGACCCGCTTCGAACCCATTTATGCCGCTCAAAAACTGGCCCAATACATTCCCCAGGCGGACCGCAAAAAATAAAGACCATGTTCGAGATCACCAAGCAACACGATTTTCTGGTCGGTATCGACTCCGACGGCTGTGCCTTCGACACGATGGAAGTCAAGCACAAGGAGTGCTTCATTCCGAACATTGTCGATCACTACAACCTGGCCGGAGTAAGCAAGTATGCCCGCGAGGCGGCCGAGTTCGTCAACTTGTACTCGAAGAGCCGCGGCATCAACCGTTTCCCCGCGTTGATCGAGGCACTCGAACTGGTGCGCGACCGGGCCGAGGTCCAGGCGCGGGGCGTGGCGATCGAGATTCCCAAGTCGCTGGTGGATTGGATTCGCCGCGAGACCAAGCTGGCCAATCCGGCGCTCGAGGTCGAAGTCCAAGCGTCGGGGGATCCGTACTTGAAGCAGGCGCTTGCATGGTCGAAGGCGGTCAACGCGACGATCGAAAAAGTGGTTCGCGCCGTGCCTCCCTTTCCGCACGTCCGCGAGTGCCTGGAAAAGCTCAAGCCCGTGGCCGATCTGTTCGTCGTCTCGGCCACGCCCAACGAGGCCCTCAAACGCGAGTGGGAAGAGCACGACCTGGCCCGTTACGTGTGCGCGATTTGCGGGCAGGAAGAGGGAACGAAGAAGGAGTCGTTAGCCAACGCGAAGAAATATCCGCCGCATCACACGCTGATGATCGGCGACGCGCCCGGTGACCAGGCGGCGGCCAAGGCCAACGCGGCGCTGTTTTTTCCGATCAATCCGGGTCACGAGGACGCCAGTTGGAAACAATTGTACGACGAGGGAATCGACCGCTTCCTGACCGGCACGTTTGCCGGAGCGTATCAAGACAAGTTGATTGCCAAATTCGACACGTACCTGCCCGAGAAGCCGTTTTGGAAAAAGTCGTGACGGTGCGGCGAATGCCTTTCCGTGTTGTGATGAATTTTTTATTCCGAGAGCGACGTCATGGCTGAGCTTTGCGACATTGGACTGATTGGACTGGCGGTGATGGGCGAGAACCTGGCGCTCAATATCGAGAGCCGGGGTTACCGCGTGGCTGTCTTCAATCGCACGACGAGCGTGGTCGACGCCTTCATCGAGGGTCGGGGCAAGGGCAAGAAGTTCGTCGGCTGCCACTCGGTCGAGGACCTGGTCAAGAACCTCGCCGCGCCGCGCAAGGTGATGTTGATGATCAAGGCCGGCCCGGCCGTCGACAGCCTGATCGAGCAATTGCTGCCGCTGCTCTCGCCGGGCGACGTGATTATCGATGGCGGCAACACGTATTATCTCGACACCGAGCGGCGCACGCAGTTGGTCGAGTCCAAGGGATTGCTGTACGTCGGCACGGGGGTGTCCGGCGGCGAGGAGGGCGCGCTGCTGGGCCCCAGCATGATGCCCGGCGGCTCGCCTGCGGCGTGGCCGCTGGTAAAGCCGATCTTTCAGGCCATCGCCGCCAAGGTCGGACCGAACAATGACATTCCTTGCGCCGAGTGGGTTGGGCCGCGCGGCGCGGGGCACTACGTCAAGATGGTGCACAACGGCATTGAATACGGCGACATGCAGTTGATCTGCGAAGCCTATTTCGTGATGAAGCAGGCGCTGGGCCTTTCGAACGACGAGCTTTACAAAGTGTTCGATACCTGGAACCGCGGCGAGCTGGATAGTTACCTGATCGAAATCACGCGCGACATTTTCAGCGTCCACGACGGCGACACGAGCGACTTCCTGGTCGACAAGATTCTGGACACCGCCGGCGCCAAGGGGACCGGCAAGTGGATGAGCCAGTTGGCGCTCGACCTGGGCGTGCCCAGCACGCTGGTGACCGAGGCCGTGTTCGCCCGCTACCTGTCGGCCATGAAGGAGGCCCGCGTCCGCGCGAGCAAGGTCCTCAAGGGACCCAAGCTGGCTTTTTCCGGCGACAAACAGACATTCATCGATCAGACTCGCGAGGCGCTCTACGCCTCGAAGATTTGCAGCTATGCCCAGGGGTTCGTACAGATGGAAGCCGCGGCCAAGGAACACAACTGGCCGCTGAATTACGGCGAGATCGCCATGCTGTGGCGCGGCGGGTGCATCATTCGGGCGCAATTCCTCGATCGCATCAAGGAGGCGTTCGACGTCGACGCGAAGCTCGAGAACCTGCTGTTGGCCCCCTACTTCACGCAAGCCGTCGAAAAGGCCCAAACGGCGTGGCGGCACGTCGTGGCCACTGCTGTCGCTTTTGGCATTCCCGTGCCGGCGTTTGCCGCCGCGATCTCGTACTACGACGGCTACCGCCAGGCCCGCTTGCCGGCCAATCTGCTGCAGGCTCAGCGCGATTACTTCGGCGCCCACACCTATCAGCGCATCGACCAGCCCGGCGTGTTCCACAGCGATTGGCTGCGGCTGCGTAAAGAACCCAAGTGAACCTGAGTGTTTATGGCCCGCGACTATCTCGAACAATTGTTTGGTCTCTCGGGCCAGGTGGCCGTGGTGGTCGGCGGCACGGGCGTGCTGGGCGGCGCGCTGTGCGAGGGAATCGCGCAGGCGGGGGCCAAAGTGGTTGTCGCCGGCAACAGCCGCGCGCGCGGCGAGGAGCGCGTGCGGCGGATTGAATCGCTGGGCGGCGAAGCGGTATTCTTGCCGGCCGACGTGGGGCGGCGCGAGTCACTGGAAACCCTGCTGGCGGACACGATCGCCGCGCTGGGCCGCGTTGACATGCTCGTGAACTGCGCCGGAGTCAATTCGGCCAGTGCGTATCTCGACATCACCGACGAGGACTGGCAGCGCGTATTCGACGTCAATCTGCGCGGCACGCACTGGGGTTGCCAGATTTTTGGCGCGCACATGGCGGCCGCCGGCGGGGGCTCGATCTTGAACGTGGGCAGCGTGACCGCCGATTTGCCGCTCTCACGCGTGTTCGCCTACAGCGCCTCGAAGGCCGCCGTGGTGAACCTGACGCAAAATGTGGCGCGCGAATCGGCGCCGGGGGGCGTGCGAGTGAACGTGCTCTGTCCCGGCTTTTTTCCGGCCGAACAGAATCGTGCCATCCTTGACGAAACTCGCACGGCGTCGATCATGGCCCAAACGCCGATGGCCCGCTTCGGCCAGCCCGAGGAGTTGGTGGGCCCTGCCCTGCTGCTGTTGTCGCGTGCCGCCGGCAGTTTCATGACTGGCGCCGCCTGTTACGTCGACGGCGGATTCACGGCCATGCGGTTCTGAATCGCGGGCTCAGTTCGCCCCTTTTACCGCCGGATCGAGCGGCAACTCCTCGTGCGGCTTACTGTCGGCGATCGGCTTTTCTTGCGGCGCGGCGCCAACGGGCTCTGGCATGGGCGGCGCGATGATTTCGGCGTCCGAACCGTCGACGGGAGGCAGAGCGCGCAGGTTCTCGGCATTGCCATTCAAACGGATTTGCCAGCCGCCGCCCAGGCCGCGATAAATCTGAATCAACCCTTGACCGATCTGGCCCTGCGACTGGGCCCAAGTGTCTTGTTGTTGAACCAGGCTTTGCAGAATCACGGCGTACCGATTGAAATCGACGCCGGCCAGCCCGGCCTCGTATTGGCCAACAATCACGGCCAGCGCCCGGTAGGCGGCATTCACGCTTTGGTTCAAAAGTTCTTCCCGTCGCTGAGCCCGCAGGAACGTGACCATGCCGTTTTCCACCTCGGCGCTGGCCTGCACCACGGTGTTCTGATAGTTCGCCACGAGCGCGTTGAACGTCGCATCCTGGAATCGAATATTGTTGAGTAAGCGTCCGTAGTTGAGCACATTCCAGTGAAAGCTCGGTGCGATCGCTCCAGTGAACGAGCCGGGCTCGATCAACTGCGACAGGCTTGCATTTTGCCAGCCAAGCGAACCCGAAATCGTAAACGCCGGGTAGAGCTCCGCCGTGGCGATGCCGATCTGCTCGGCTTGTGCCGCGGCCAGCCGCTCGGCCCTTCGCACGTCGGGACGCCGCCGCAACAGATCCGCCGGAACTCCGACCACGGCATAGTCGGGCGGGACGGGAATCCCTGTTTTAGGTCCGGCGCTCAGTCGAGGTCCGAGTGCGACCGCCGGCATTCCCAACAAGGTGCACAGGCGGTTCTCGGTTTGTCTCAGATCGATCCGCAGCTGCTCGACTTGAGCCTGGCTTTGCCGCAAGTCGCTCTCGGCCTGGGCCTTGTCCAGGTCGGTCACGCCGCGAAATCCTGCCTTCAGGCGTTCGCCGATGAAGTTGTAGACATCTTGTTGCACCTTGATCACGTTTTCGAGCAACAGAATCCGGCGCTGGGTGGTTCGGATCGAGACATAATTGCTCGCTACGTCCCCTACGAGCGTAACCAGCACGTCGTCGTAGTCGAACACCGATGCGTCGAGGCTGGCATCGGCCGAAATGATGGCCCGCCGAAATCGTCCCCAGAAGTCAAGCTCCCAGGCCATGTTGAACCCATAGGTCCACCGCTGGCTGTAGATTTGTTGCAAGACGGCCCGCTGGTAGCTGGCGTCCATCGTTTGGGACTGCGGGAAGAAATTTCCGAAGGCAATCCCCAGTTGAGACCTGGCCGCCAGGATGCGAAACCCGGCTTCGCGCAAGGTAAGATTCTGCTGATACGAGTCGACGATCAGGCCGTTGAGCGTGGGATCGTCGAACACGGCCCACCAGGTGCTCAAGTCGTCGGTCTGGCCGTGCAGACGGACATCGTGGGCGTCGATCCAATCATCCGCGACCGGCGCCGGCGGAGTCGCATATTGCGGTCCAACCTTGAAGCCGTTGCGCAGATATTCTCGAGGGCTCGTGCAGCCGCCGAGCGCCAGCGCACCAGCGGCCAGCGCAACGATGAGCAAACCTCGGGCGGACGAGAGCATTCGGCGGGTCCTGTTACACTCGTCGCGCCAGCTCGGGCGGCGCCGACATTCGCGGCTCGCCAGACTGTCGCTTTAGAGCAAGCACAGCTGATTGGTCGGGGAAGGGTCGTTCGCTCAACCGCGGACGGGGACGCACGGTGGACGTGCGTTACAAGCGGCATAGGACGTAGACGCCCAATAATCGGCGTCCTTGGAGTTATCGGTTCGCGCGTGCACATCCGCCCGAGGAATTGATACCGGCCGATTATCCGGAACCTTCGGCAAGGCTTGCCAAAATGCGGATTCCGGGCTTGCCGAACAAGGGGTTAGAGCGCGTAAACAGCCCCGACGGAGGGCGGAAGAGTCAGCCCAGTCGGCAAAGTTTTCCAAGCGGGCGATTATTCGTAGCGCAGGGCCTCGATCGGGTCGAGCCGCGGGCCTTCCAGGCCGGATAGAAACCGAACGCGATCCCCACGCCGGCCGAGACCACGAAGGCGGCCGAGATCGCCAGCATCGAGGCTTGAACCGGCCAGCGCATGAAGTACCAGACCAGGATCGACGCGGTTCGTCCCAGCAAGATGCCCACCGCCCCGCCGAACAGGCACAGCACGACTGCCTCGATGAGGAACTGACGCAGGATGTGATATGACCGGGCGCCCACGGCCATCCGCAGGCCGATCTCGCGAGTTCGCTCGGTCACCGAGACCAGCATGATATTCATGATGCCCACGCCGCCAACGGCCAGCGAGATCATGGCCACGATCAACAGCAGTCCGCCCATCATCTTCGACATCGACGACATGGCTGAAATGATCTCGGCCATGTCGCGAATCGTAAAGTCGTCGTCCTGGCCTGCGCGAATCCGGTGGCGTTCGTGCAGCAGGGCCGTGATCTCGCTGACGGCTTCCTTCGTTCGGCCGGCCGAGACGCCTTTGACCAGAATGACGTCGACCGTCTCGAATCGGACCGGCTGCGGCGTATTTGCCTTCTGCACCGCGGACTGCACGGGATAGAGCGTGACCGTCCCTGGGTAGGGATTCTGCAAGCTGTTGAGTTTTTCAAGATTCGAAGCACCGGCCGTGGCGGCCTTGGCGCCGGCGGTTCGGGTGCCGCTGATGCGATACTTGATCGTCGTCCAGGGGGCCAGCACGATGTCGTCCTGGTCTTCGCCCATCATGTTGGCCCCTTTGCGTCCCAGCACGCCGACGACGCGCAGCGAGACATTCTTGAGCGCGGATGTCCTTGCCGACCGGCGAGTCGCCTTGAAACAGCTCGCGGGCCAGCGTGCGTCCGATCACACACACCCGACTGGCCGAGAGCACGTCGCGCTCGGTGAACATCTCGCCGTCGTCCATGTCGCCCCAATCGCGGACGACCAGGTATCCTGGCGTCGAGCCGGTGATTCGCATCGGCACCCAGTTGCGATTGCCGTAGACCACCTGGCCGCCGACCGACACGATCGGCGCCACGTCGGCCACGGCGGGACACTGTCGGGCAATCTCGGCCGCATCGTCGGGCGTCAGCGTTTCTTCCGTCCCCGATCCCCAACTGACGCCGCCGCTGGCCGCCGCGCCATTGGCGACGATCAGCACGTTGGCGCCCATGCTCGACATGGTCTTCATCAATGCGGCGCGAGAGCCGTCGCTGATCTCGACCATCGCGATCACGGCGCCGACGCCGATGATGATGCCCAGCGTCGTCAGCGCCGAGCGCATCAAATTGCGCCGCAGTGCGCCGAAGGCCGTGCGCAGCGTGGCGGGCATCAGCGCCGCGACGCGCTCGTCCAAGGATAGCCGGATGTTTTGCGGCAGTCTCGCCGGGTTTGCTTTCGGCCGCGGCCTGGCCTTGTGGGGCCGCCGCCGCGCGTCGTTTCAATCGGGTCTCGGTCCATGTCGCCACGGCACCGACATTTCCACCGGTGCCGGCCGGTTCGATAGCCGGTTCCGACCAGGAGTCGCCGTCGGGCTCCGATCGATTGCCGCGGGGGCCGTTCGCGCCGTGCGCGCTGTGCGCAGCAAATGCGGAGCAGGCAGGGCCGGCGACGAAACGCCCGTATCTTGTTCGATGACTCCGTCGACCATGCGAATCGTGCGATGCGTGTAGTTGGCGACCTTCGGGTCGTGCGTGACCAGGATCACGGTCAATCCCGAGGCATTGAGCTGCTGAAACATTTCCAGAATCTCGACGCTGGTGTGCGAGTCGAGATTGCCGGTCGGCTCGTCGGCCAGAAGCAGCGCCGGCTGGTTCACCAGCGATCGGGCGATTGCCACGCGTTGCTGCTGCCCGCCGGACATTTGCGAGGGAATGTGATCGAGCCGATCCTTGAGACCCACTCGCTCGAGCAGTTGATGGGTCCGTGCCAGCGACTCGGCCACGGGCTGCCGACGGGTCGAGTAGTCGAGCGGCATCAACACGTTGTTGACGGCCGTGGTTCGCGGCAACAGGTTGAAGCTTTGAAAAACGAATCCCAGCTTGGCGGTGCGCACCAGGGCCCGCTCGTCCGGCGGCAATTGGCTGACATCCTCGCCATCGAGCCAATACTGACCCGAGGTGGGCCGATCCAACAGGCCCAGGATGTTCATGAGCGTCGACTTGCCCGATCCCGAGGCGCCCATCAACGCCACCAGTTCGCCGCGCTGGATCGACAACGAGACGCCCTTGAGCACGGGGACGTCGATCTCGCCTACGTGGTAGGTCTTATAGATGTTTTCCAGTCGGATCAGCGGCATGACGGTTATCAGGCGCCTTTCTTGCGGGCTTTTCCGCGGCCGAATTGAGGGGGTCCGAAGGGATTGTTATCCGCCCTGGCCAAAGGTTCGTCGGCGTTTTCACCCAAGACGATCTCGGTCCCGGGCTCCAAATCGCCGCGAACGATTTCGGTCCGCGTGCCGTCAGTGGTTCCGATTTCGACCTCGACGGGCGAGACAAAATCGCCCCGACGCACCCACACGGTCCGACGTTTTTCGGCGCTCGACGCATCGGACGTTCTTTTCCCCGCCTTCCTCGTCGTCCAGAGCTCCGTCGTCCTCGTTCGTTTGGCGGACCAGCTCGGGACGTGGCTCGTAACGCAACGCGGCATTGGGCACCAGCAGCGCGTCCTCTCGCTTTTCGACTTCGAATCGAACGTCGGCGGTCAAGTACGGCAATAGTCGCAGGTCGTCGTTACCAGCGGTCACCACGACCGTGTACAGCACCACGTTCGACGTCATCGAAGCGTTCAACCGAACCTGCCGTACCACGCCGCTAAAGAACTCGCCCGGGTAAGCATCGACCGAGAAACTCACGGGCATACCGACCTTCAACCGGCCAATGTCGGCCTCGTTGACCGAGGTCCAGATTTCCATCCGCTTCAGGTCCTTGGCGATCAAAAACAAACTTGGCGCGTTCAGACTGGCCACGACCGTCTGGCCGATGTTGACGCGGCGGTCGATGATCGTGCCTTTGATCGGCGATTTGATAATCGTGTATTCGAGGTTTTTCTTGGCCGAGGCCAGGAGAGCTTCCTGCTGGTCGACGGCCGCGCTGCCGACCTCCACATTGGCCTTGGCGACTTCGTAGTTGGCTTTGGCCAGCACGAAATCGCTATCCGAGATTCCCTTAATCGTGGTCGGACTACTCCCCGATTGCGTGGGGTTGGCTCCCAGCCCGGACATGCTCGGGAGTTTCATTTCTCGCAATCGCTGGGCTCGATTCCACTCGGCCTCGGTCTGCACGAGCTTGGCCTTCATTTGAAGCAAGTCCGCTTCGGCCCGTTTCACGGCGGCTTCCGCCTGGTCGTAGGTGGCCTGGTAGAGCGAGGGGTCGATCCTGGCCAGCACCATGCCTTGGTCAACGTCGGAGCAGTAGTCGACGTGCTTGACTGGCATGTCGGGATCGGACGTCGCGCGCGGATCTTCGCCGAGCTCTTGGATGCGTCCCATGACCTGCGCGCCGACGTCAATCACTTCTTGCGGCTCGAGCGTGCCGTTGGCCTTGATCTGGATGCGCAGATCCCCCCTCTCAACCTTGGCCGTCCGGAAATTCGGCGGCGGCGCGGCTTTCAGAAACTTTGCGTAGTAAACAGCGCCGCCAACGACGGCGGCAATTCCGAGCACAACGCCAGCAAGTCTGAATGTCATCGTTGGATCGAAGCCGGGGCGGAAAGGTTAGATGGGAACTCAGCGGCTCGGGAGCGTCACGCGAGAAACGTCAACGGGGAGTGCATTCCACTAAGGGGTTTACGCGGTCGGGGGGCTCGAAGTTTCATTTCCTTCGGGTATATCGCTGGAATACCCCCGCTCATTGGAGTTCGTGAGGTGCCGGGCTCGGAAGAACAGCCATTCTACCAACGCGACGGCTCCCCCGCGTATACCGCTTCGGCCGGTTTTCCGCCGATTTTTCGTCAAACGGGCGTAACGATTTCGAGCAATTCGACGGCCGGCTCGCCGTCGCAATCGATGATAGCCGTGCGACCGTAAGTGATTTGGCCGTCCGCCATCCCGAACAACTTGCGCAAATCCTCGCCGGGCGTCACTCGCCACAGCTTAGTCAGATGCACTTCGCGGAGGATATTGTGACGAATCAGAATCCTGCCCAGCGGCGTCTGCTGGCTCTCGACCTCGCGACGCACCTCGGGGCTCACGGCGGCAAAGTCGAGTCGCATGATGCCAAATTGCACCACCGCGCCGTCGCTCTGCCGCGCGAGCAGAATCTTGCGAGCGTAATGCTGGCCCGTGAGTTGCGAATCCAAAACCCGTACGTCGACGGCCGTGTTATGAAATCGCTCGACCGTAACCGTCATGTGGCTGTCGTGTGCCAGCAGCATGCGATAGTCGCGCGACAAGTCGTGGGAATCGACTTCCTCGAACCGGCCCAACTGTTCGGGTCGCGGATAGAAAAGGGCTACCAGGGTGTCGAGATCGGGGGTGATAGCGCGGGCGTCGCTCACGGGTACCAATTCGAGGGGGCCGGCGGGTAGTCAGTTAACGGGCTGGGCGGTAGGGCAAAGCGGGGATGAATTCCACCCGTCATTATAGCAAGCGGTCCAGGGGCCGTGTTCGATTTTGCCAATCTTGCGGCGAGTCGCCAATCTCAACCCCGCCCAATTACGCGAGGCCGACTCAGGTTTTCGCCGCATGTGCGGCGAATCGCGGCGTCAATCGGGACTGCGATCGCAACACGGCCTGTCCGAGCGTCGCCACGGAGAGCGCCAGGGGATCTAACTTTTCGTAATACGACAGTCTTCCGAACGCCAATCCGATCGCCGCGGCCGACTGGTGGCGGTTCGATTCGACGGCGTCGATCAACCAATCGAGACTGCGATAAGCGGCCGCCACCGGAGTGGCTCCTGGTCCACAAGTCAGAAGCGCCTCGGCCGCCAGGGCGGTTTCTTCGACGCGGTGGACGCCGCCGGCTGCGCGCCGCTCACAGAGCAATTCGCCGCCACAGCTTCCGTCGGCGTGCATCGAGGCTTCGAGCCACGCCAGCCCGCGCCTCACCGAATCGCATTCCAAACGATCCGCATCGCGAAAGGCCAAAAGTGCCTGGGCCGTGCCGATCACAAGATTGTTCTGGTTGGGGAGCGACTGGCTGCCAGCCGCCGATGCCTCCCAGCAACCCTGAGGGGATTGCCCGAGTTTCATGAATCGAAATCCGCGCTCGATCGCGCTACCCATCGCCGCGACCATATTTTGAAAGCCGCAGGTCGCATCCGAGTCATTCGAAAACACGCCGCGCCCAGCCGCAAGGGCCCGGAGCACCAGCGCCGTGGAGTCGCAGGCGCCGGCCGCAGACGACTCTTGAGAGAAGCCGCGAAACGTCGGCGGCCATCCTCCGTCGATCCCCTGCCGTGCGAGTAGCCAGCGGATGCCCGCGAGGGCCGCGGCATCGATTTCAACACGCGACGTCGACGCGTTTCTTCTCCACGCCGCCAGCGCCAGAAGCACGTCGGCGGAGGTTTCGACGCGGGGCGCCGCGCCGGGCAAATCCGTCACAGCCCAAGCCCCTTGCGTCTCGGCGCCGCTGGAGTGCGTATCGCGTCTTTGACAAGACAATACCCAATTCAATCCGCCGATCTCGCCCATGTCCTCGCCGGCCGCGGCCAGCGCCCTGGCGGCCAGCGACGTGTTGCGCACGGATGAATCCGTCTCGATTGGCCAACTGCCGTCGGAGCGCACGCTATGGAACAAAAACTCCACGCCAGCGCGAACCACGGGGTGATCGGCCCGGCCGCTGCCGGCCAGGCCAATGATCACCAGACTGGTCGAAAGCGGAGATTGCTCGAATCCGCCACCCGCTGACTGCATCGCCGCGAGCGTCCGCAAGCTGCAATCCATCGTCAAACGGCGCGCGAGCCGCACCAACGGATTGCGGGGCTTGCAATGCACGTAACGGGCTTGTCCAAGTGCCACGAGCCCAGCGGCGGCCTGGCTTTCGACCGGCAGCCGCAGCAGCCGCCAGAATTGCTTGGAACATGCGGACCGCTCGAACGGCAGCGCGGGCACCTGGCGCCAGGAAACCAGACCGCCCAATGCGGAAGCCGCCAGGATGCCGGCGGTCAGCGGCCGCTCATTGCCGTAGCGTCGCCGCAGTCGACGCGCTCCGCCGACCGTGGCGATGTAAGCGTCGGCCCGTTCCAGAATTCCAGGGTTCTCAGCTGGAACACAGGTTAGCGCGAAGGCGGCGCGAACCATCATCGTGGCCGCGATGTTCGACGGGCTTTTGTCGGAATCGCCCCAACCGCCGTCGGCATTCTGATTTCTCGCCAACCAGCGCAAACTGACGATGATCAATTTGCTCAACTGGCACTCCCGGATTTCGTCTGCCACGCGACCGCCGATCGTCGGCGCGTGCCGTTCGACCAGCGCCAGCGCCGCGATGGCGGCGGCAGTAGAAAGAGGTGAACTGGAGGGTCGTCCGATCCAGTGCCCCGTGGGGGAAGTTTCCGCGAGCAAGTCGCAGCGGGCCGTCTCAAAGGCGGCCGAGAGTCGATCGGGATCGACCATAGATTTTGTAATCCAGGGAGATGGGAGGCTCGAAGCCAGGCGGGAAAACGCCGCGACCGCGGGACGCCAAGACGTCCAAAAGTCGCAACCCCGCCAGGCGAGCCGAAGACGAAAGTTTAAACAGCGGGGACCGGCCTGTCGAGACTCCTCCCCCCACTGGGCGCCGCAACGCTCCCTGGCACCGCATGTCGCAACGACCGTATGAATTGCAACACTAAACACTTGCGGATCATGCCCGCCCCTTTGGAGCACTGCCCCTTTTAGCGGGTGGCGTCGAATGCTTCGCGCTCAAACGGGTTATCCCAATACGGGTGACGGCCCTTGAGCTTCTGCCAAACCGAGGCTGCCAGATAAGCCGGCACAAACAGCGGCCCCCATCGTTCGTACTGGCGAACGTGCACTAACTCATGCTCGTACGACAGATCGAGATCCACTTCCGTTTGAGCCAGAACGACGTGGCCCAGGGCCATGGCCGAGGCGCCGCGGACGAAGGGAAAGACTCGCAGAAATGTTCCCGCTCCGCCGCCGGCGAATCCCAGCGTACCTCGATAACGGCGCACGCGACCACCGCTGGCCAGGGCGATGAGACCGACAACCAGTCCGCACAGGGTCCACGGCGATGCCCAGATCCGCTTGCCCAGCGACCAGACGGCGCGGGTCATGGCGTGCTTCCTAGGTATAGCGAACGCCGCGGTGCTCCGGCTCGAAAAAAGCGGGCAAAAGCGCGTCGACCCGCAGCAAGCCCGCGCGCGTCAGCGAGACGCGATCGGCGTCGAAGGTCAAATAGCCTTCCTCTTGGAACTGTTGCCAGGCGTCGTTCCACATGTCGATGATGTCGACGGCGAACTTGTCACGGAAATAACCGACGCGAAGATGGCCCGTCTTGAGTTGCAGAATCATCTCGCGGACCAGCAGTTGATGCGGCGTCGGCCGCATGCCGCGGTGCAAAGGCAGTTCCCCGGCTTCCAATCGACCGACGTACCCGGCCCAGTCGGGCTCGTTCTGATAATGGACGCCCGAGGCATGGCCGAAGCTGGCGACCCCGGTCGCCAACAAGTCGGCGCCGTGCCACAGATTGTCCCGATAGCTGAAATTGACTTTGTTTTTGTCCTTCACCATCGTGTAGGCGCTAGATACCGAGTAGCCGGCGGCGGCCAGTTCGTCGAATGCGTAATCGACCCACGCCCGCTTGGTGGGCCAATCGGCCACGGGCGACTCGACGTGATTGCCCAGCATGTCTTTCGAATAGACGGTATTAAACGGAAGCTCCATTTGATAGATCGTTACGCTGTCGGGCGCAGCGCCACGGTCTTGGCAATCGAATCTTTCCAGTTGTCCCAGGTTTCACCGACCATTCCGGCGATCAGGTCGATATTCACGTTGGGAAATTGTTGCGCGACGATCCAATCCCAGGCTTTATAGACCTCGGCCGAGAGGTGGGCCCGGCCATTTTCCTCAAGCACCGCGTCGCCAAAATTCTCCACACCCAGGCTCAGCCGCGTGACCCCCAGCGAGCGCAGGGTTTCCAACTTGGGCTGCGAGAGCGTGCCCGGCTCGCACTCGAACGTGACTTCTTCGGCTTCATCCCAGTTGATGTTGGCCCGCAAGCGGTCGACCAACGAGGTGAGTTGCTTGCCGCTCAGGAACGAGGGCGTTCCGCCGCCGAAATAGACAAAGCGAAACGGACGTTGCCCCATGATCGGCAGCCGGCTGACCAGTTCAATCTCGCGCGACAGGGCCGAGACATAGGTCTCGACGTCGCCGCCGTTCTTGTCGGTGTACACGCGGAAGTAACAAAACTTGCAACGCTTGCGACAAAACGGAATGTGCAGGTACAGCCCTAGCGGTGCCGGCTCGGACAAGTGGGGCGGGCAAACAGGGGGCGACGACAGCGCCGCGCGGGCGGCCTCGAGCCCCTCGGCGCTCCACTGTGAGAACGGCGGGTAGTTCGAAATGAAATAGCTTCCGACTTCAGTCTTCGTGGCTTCAACGGCCATGATGTTTTCTCGCTTGCCGATCTCCGCGCACCGCCCACCCGGGGCGACTCACGGAGACTTCGCTCCAAAACAGTATAACGTGCCGTCCGTGTTGCCGATCACCAATCGCCCTTCAGCCACGGCGGGCGAGGCGGCAAAATCGCCTCCGGCCTCGTATTCCCAGACCTTTTTGCCGCTCTTCCAATCCAGCGCCGTCAGCCGCCCGTCGGAACCGCCAATGAACACGCGCGAGCCGACGATTACCGGCGAGGAGTCCACCTTGGCACGCATGGCGTACTTCCACAGTTCGTGTCCGTCGCCCGGATCGAGCGCGTAAATCTGCTTGTCGCGGCCGCCAAAAATCACGGCGCCGGCGGTCACGGCGGCCGACGACCGAAACGGCATGTTGCGCGGCGACTTCATCACCCAAGCGGTTTCGGCCTTTTGCCAGTCGATACAAAAAAAGCTCGACCCCTCGGTGCCGAAATACACGCGCGAGCCACGGGCCGCGGGCGTCGAGCCCGTGGGTCCGTCGATTTCGACGGTGGCCGTGGCTTCCCCTTTTTCCAGGTCGATGATGTGCAGCTTGGCGTCGCAGCCGGCCAAAAACGCGCACCCCTCGACGACCGTGGGCGAACAGCGAATCTGATCGCCGATCGTGTACTTCCAAGCCAACGTGCCGGTGGCCGCGTCGAGACAATAGAGCGTCGCGTCTTGCGATCCGAACAGCACCTTGTCCTTGTAGAAGTTCGCGCCGGAGTTGATCTCGCCATTGGCTTCCGAGGCCCATAACGGATTGCCGGTGGCGGCATCGAAGCAATAAAACTTGCCGTCGGTGTCGCCGGCGAATACGCGTCCGTCGTGCACCGCCGCCGGGGCGCTGAAACCGAGCTCCGTGTGGAAGCTCCACTTCTTCTCACCGTCGGCCAGTGAAAGCGCGTACAGCTCGCCGTCCAAACAGCCGGCGAATACCATCCCGTTTTCGATCACGCAGGTGGCCTCGAAGCCATGCTCCTTGGCCGAGAACTTCCACAGCACTTCCAAGTTTTCAGCCAGCGGGCTGCCGGCCACGCCATTAGCCAGGGCATCACCGCGAAACACGGGCCACGCCGCGCTGCCGGCCGCGGGGGCCGGCGCGACTCCCGCTGGATCGACCGCCGCGGCAACCGGCGATTCGGCTGCCAAGAGAGTCGTTACTTCAGCCATCGGCGCGAGAGCAGGCTCGCTCCGTGTAGCCTGGCTGGTTTCCATCGGGCGACCGCAACCGATCGTTGGCAATGCCGTCACAGCCAAAAGTATCAGCATCCGGCAGCCCGGCCACGATCGGCATCGCTGGTTGAAATCGATTGACTTGGTTTGCGTCATGTTCCGTCGTCCGTCGGCGAATTGGCTAGAATGCCGCTTCATACAATCCCAGCAGCTCAGCCTCTCCAACCCTACGCGGGTTGAAGCTGCCGGTCCACTGCTTAGCGGCCTCGGCGGCCATCTCGGGCAATTTGCCGCGTTCGACACCACACTGCGAAAGGGTCTTCGCCAACCCCGCCTCGCCGGCCAGGCGAGCCACGAAATCGGCCAGCCCCTCGAAACCGCTGTCTGGATCGGGAAAGCCGTTGGCGCCGCCGGTGCCCTCGAGCAAATCCCGATACCAGGGCGCGAACTCCGCGCCGTTAAAGCGAATCACGTGCGGCAACATCAAACCAATCGCCTGCCCGTGCACGATGCTGTATCGCGTCGTCAACGGGTTCGCCAACGCATGCGTGGCGCCCAGCATCGAGTTCTCGATGGCCAGGCCCGCAAAACAAGCGCCCAATTGCATTCCCGCGCGGGCCTCGATATCCGCGGGCTCGCGCACGACCCGGGCGAAGTTTTCGCCCAATAGCAGCCAGGCTTCGCGGCTGAACGCCAGCGAGACGGGGTTGCGAACTTTCGTGACGTAGGTCTCCAGCGCGTGCGCGATGGCGTCGATGCCGGTCAGCGCCGTCACGCGGGCCGGCTGCGAGACGGTCAATGTCGGGTCCAAAAGCGCTACGCGAAACGAAGCCTTCTTGTCGCCGCAGGCCATCTTGACGTGTGTCTTGGCGTCGGAAATCAGCGCGAACGACTGCGTTTCGCTGCCGGTTCCAGACGTGGTCGGCACGGCGATCATCGGCAGCATCGGCCGCGTGGCCTTGCCCACGCCCCAGTAGTCGTGCATCCGACCGCCATTGGAGACCAGGAAATTGATCCCCTTGGCGCAGTCCATCGAACTGCCGCCGCCCAGGCCCACGATCAACTCGGGTTCGTGCCGCCGGGCAAGGGCCGCGCCGGCCTCGACATTGTCAGTCGAGGGATTCTCGGCCACGCCGTCGAACAATTGCACGCTGATGCCCGCCTTGCTGAGCGAATCCAGTCCGCGCTGGGCATGGCCGGCAGCGACGATCCCCGGATCGCTGACGACAAGCGCTCGCCGGGCGCCCAACTCGCCGGCAAGCGGGCCGAGCGCATCGATCTTGTCCGGGCCGAACACGATCCGGGTGCGAGGCTGATAGTCGAAAGGAATCATGCGGACCACGCGAGGGCGAGCGATCGTTCGGTGGGAAACAGGCAAGTCTCCGGAAAAAAGCCCCGGCGGCTATCGGCCGCCCTGGACATCGCCGGTGTGTCACTTCTCTCTTCTATTCTACCGCCGAATTGCCAGCCACGTGTCCCTAATGAGCCGCGGCCAAGCGCTCCGCGGGCAACTGATATGCACGAGCGCGGAACAAAAATTCGACAATATTGCCTTCGTGCGGTTGCAGCCAATCCAACTTGATCGTGGGAATCGGCCCGATATTCAACCTGTCGATATGCACCGCGTCGGTCAGGCTCCGCTGAAACGCCTTGTCCTCGGTGATCGCGGTGCAAACCAACGTCGACCCGATCGATTCCAGCATCTTGTCTTGCGGACACTCCACGACGCTGGCGAACGGAAACATGTATTCGGCCTTGGCCAGCGCCGGCGCGGGCGACGTGCAATGCACTACCACGGGCCGCAGATACGCGCAGCGTTCCTTCTCGACCAGCCGTGCTCCGTATTGGCTCGTCATGTCAGTTACGCCGTCTTCCTTCGTGCCGGCCTCGATCTGGTTCCAGATGGCCTGGGCCGCGCCTTGAATAGTGAACGCCGCCAACCCCGCCTTGGGATCCTCGGGAGGAAGCGCCGGCACCGGTCCCAACCGCTTGGCCAAAGCCGCGGCGATTTCCTTGGTGTGCCGCGAAGCCCAAATGCCCGAGCAGTTGATGCAACCGCGTCCGCTGTTGAGATAGACGCTGTCGGCCATTAGGTCGATGTACTTCTCCCAATCGTCGACGACGTCATCGCCTAGCAAGATCTTGCTGAATCCGGGTCCGTGCGCCTGCACCTTGGGATTTCCCTTGTAGCGCTCCACGGTGGCCGTGCCGCCGAAGATCATGCTGCGGTCGCAATTAGCCAACACGGCGGCGCCGACGTCGGCCCCGCCGGGATAGATCGACATCGCCTCGGCCGGAATGCCCGCGGCGGTAAAAGCGGCCGCCATGCGATACGGCGTCCAGGGTTCTTGCGGGCCGGGCTTGAGCACCAGGCCGATTTGCATCGGAATCACGGGCAACCACAGCGTATGCACGCCGGGCGAATTCGAGGGCAGCACCAGGCCGACGGCCGGCGCCTGCGCCTGGTAGCTGACCACCACGCCGCGATTCTCGACACCATAGCCGTTCGAAAGAATATTCAAATCCAAGCCGCGCGTCAGGGCGTCGAGCATCTGGTCCATGTGCGAGAGCACGAAGAAATTCTTCTGCATGTTCGCCTTGCACATGTGCTCGGGCAGTCCGGTGGAAGCCGACTGCATGTGCGCGAAATCGTCGGGGGTTTGCTGGCCGTCGCCGATGGGGAGCGTGGCGTTCAAGTACAGCTCACCGGCCTTCTTCACCCGCTCGATCAACTCGTCGCACGGAATGGCCCGCAATGCCTCGCGGGCCTTGTGCGCCTTGCGCATGTCGCGCTGCAGCAGGCCGCCGTTGGCCTGGCTGACCTTGGCGATTGGCTCGCCCGTCATGAAATGCACGACGTGGTCGACTTCCAGGGAGTCGTACGGTTGGCCCCAGCGCAGGATCGGAATGTTGAGCATAGGATGGTTGTTAGGGGTTAGGGGTTGAGGATTGGAGCTTCAAGGTCGAAAGCCGTCACGGGTGTTTTGCCCTTCCAGCCCCCAGCCCCTAAACCCCACTCCCTTAATACACTCCTACCGTCGTGGCTTCGGCCAGTTCGTGGAAGGGCCGCACTCCGCTGACGCCATCCCACGGATAACTGATATAAGGAGGCTCGCGCTCGCCCTCGTCGCGTTCGAGGAAGCCGGGCACGAAAAACTCCTTGGTCAACGTGGTCAGCTTGACGCGGCCGGTTTGGCCATAGCCCACGACGCTGTCCGCGTCATTGAATTCGACGATTTCAAGCACGGCTCGCGGCTGCGGAGCGTAGTAAGAAATCTTGTAGTTCTCGGCCGCCGTGACCGGCTTGCTGCAGGCCAGTCCCATCAGCGTATTGCCGTACGTGGGCGTCATGTAAACGCCTTCGAGAAACTCCTCGGTAGCAAAGCGGGTCCACTGCGGCGTGAACTCGGTGCCCCCGGAGAAGATGCCCGTAATGCCTTGCTCGCGAATCGTGGTGCCGCGCTTTTCCAGCTCCAGCGCGAGCGATTCGAGCAGCTTGGGCGTGGTGAACATACACTTGATATCGTGTCCCGCGCTCAGGATGGTGATGGCCTGGTCGATACAGTGCTGCTTATAGGCTTCGAGATGCTCCATCCAGCCCTTCTTGATCAACTTGATCACCCACCGCGGGTCCAAGTCGATGCAGAAGCAGATGCCGCCGCGAAACTGCGCCAGGTGCTCCACCGCCAGCCGCAAGCGTCGCGGGCCCGAGGGACCGAGCATCAGCCAGTTCGCTCCCGGCGGAAAATATTCGTCGGGCAAGGTTTTGCTGAACAGCGAATAATCCGTGCGAAAGTCGTCGATCGCGATGCGACTCTTGGGAATCCCCGTGGTGCCGCCGGTTTCGAAGACGTAAATCGGCTTGTCGGCAAAGGCCTTGGGAACCCAGCGCCGCACCGGGCCGCCGCGCAGCCACTCGTCCTTGAACGACTCGAATTTCTTCAAATCGTCAAACGTTCGCACTTCCTTGAGCGGATCGAATGAGAGCCGCGATGCCGTCTCCAGCCAGAACGGGCAGCCGGTCGACGGGTGAAAGTGCCATTGGACGGTCTCGTAGGCATGCGCGTCGAGCTCGTCGTGCGGCACGCTTGGCGGCTGCCTCGACTTCCGGGGCGGAAGCCTGCTTGACTGTGCTCATGAAAACTCCTAGCCGGTGGGATACAGGCGCCTGGCCCGGCCGCGCGCGAGTTGCCGATAGGCGGGGGCTCTCGCAAGGGCGCGGCCGAATACCTGAAAAATACCCGACGGGGAGCTCGAAAACAACCGCTACGCTCCTGCCGCCCGCCGATCGAGTCGCCCCAGCCAGGCAAGAATCCGACCCGCCAACGCATCGTGGCAACCGCTATATATATGGTCCGCGCCGGCGATCACCGCGACTTGCAGACGGTTGGCCGCGCTGGCGGTTTTTTCCACGTCCTCGGGCATGCCCCGAAAGGCCAGATTTCCCTGCACTTCGCTGGAGCCGTAGGTGACCAGCGTCGGCACGCGCACGCGATCCAGAAGTCGCACCACATCGTACCGCTCTTGTGGGCCATAGCGATCGACAAAGCCGCCGGCGCTAACGTAGTACTTGAGCGGGAAGTCGACCAGCATCAGTTCGTCTTCGCGTCCGGCGGCGACGAGCTCTTCGGCCCGCGCGAGAGTCTGTCGAAAGCCATCGGCTCGCGCGGACGCGCAAAACCAGGCATACGACAAGCGCGGCGGGGAGACAGCCACGAGCGCCGCGACTTGCGGCGCGTCGTCGGCAGCCAGCGTAAAGATGGCTTTCACCGCCCCCAGGCTATGACCCAACAGCCCGATGCGACGAAAGCCGCGGCCGGCGAGAAACTCGACCCAGGCCCGCAGGTCGAGCGGCGACTCGTCGACCCGTTCGAATGCGGCGCCTTGTACCCAGCGTCCACCGGCGCTGGGACCTGTTGAAACCAGATCGTGCCCGCGCGTGTTGGCCCTGAGCACCGCGGCGCCGGCGCTTAACAGTTTTCCGGCCAGTCCGGCCAATGTCGAAGCCGAATAAAAATTGCTGCCCGTGCCGTGAATGCACAGCCACGCGTCGAGCGGGGCGGAAGGAGCCGAGTCGCCGGGCGCGCGTTCGGCGGGCAGTTCGAGAGCGCCGTGCAGGCGCATGGCGTCGCGGGTTTCGACTTGGACAAGATCGACGAGCATCGGCCGCCGCTTACGAGTTGGCGGGGTTCGGCACGCTGCTCAACTGCGCCAGAATCTGCAACACGCCGTTCAAGTGTGCCAACCGCGGACCGAAGCGATCGACGAACTCGTTGAGCATGAACTCGCCGTCCATCAGGGCGTCGGCGTTTTCGTTGATTTCTTGAGTCATGGTGTTGAGAAACTCGATCTGCACCTGGCTCAAGGCCTCGGCGGCAACGCGGCAGCCGCGCGCCAACTCGGGATTGGCTTGTTTCCACTGTCCGAGTTCGGCATTGCGCTGGCGCTGGGCAGCGCTCAGTTGATTGGTCAGTTCCTCGAGCAATTCGTTCTGCCGGTCCTGGGCGGCCAGAATGCCGCGGAGCAGCCCGGTCTGCTCCTCGGCCATGTCGTGGCTGTCGCGAGGCCGGCCCAATTGCGAGCCCGCCGTGATATCAACCTGCGTAAACAAGGCGGACGAAGGCTGCGAATCGTTGCTCATCGAGGGGCTCCTGACGTCGATTTCATCCTACTGAACGACTATTGTACCTAGCGGCGAGGCAACTTTCCACCGGCCCGGGGGCGGAACATCCGAACGACCCGGACATTCGCCGCGCAACCGGCCGCCTTGCGTCGCGCGGCACTCAATATTGCACCCCGTAGCTCCGCAACATGCCGCGAATCGCGGCGTCGTCGGCCGCGCTGCGCGCGCGGCGCGCTGACTGGCATTGCGGCGTTTTTGAGGCGCCAATTGGGCTGCTAGCATGCGCCGCCGATCTTCTTCGTCGGCCAGCACCTGCTTTTTGAAGGTCGCTTCGTTGACCAGCAGGTTCTTCTCCAGCGCGGCCAGTTTGGTCAACAGATCCTTGGCCTCCGAGTTCTTCTCGGCGGCGGCGCGGCTATCGAAACTGTCTAGCACCTGCTCGTTCGACATCTTCTGAATTTGAATCGGCGTGTCGAACTTGTATTCGATTAGCAGCCGCAGGCGCCCGTCGTCCCAGAAGCTCGAGAAGCCGTGCCGCCGCCCCTTATTGTATTGTGTGAACAACATCGGCTGGCCGGCCTCGTCCCAAGTCTCCATCAGCCCGTGCCTCTTCCCTTCGGCGTACGTGCCGTACAACATCTGCTTTCCGGTCTCATGTTGCGCCAGAGTCACCCCATGCAGCTTACCGCCGCTCTGCTGCGCGACCGCGAAGATGGCGCGATTCGCATGGCGGATGATGACCAGACCATCGTCTCGGGCATCGAACACTAGCGGCGGCCGGTCCTTGCCTTCGGTCCGGAAAATGTGCGGGGAATAGACGTGGCCCGAGGCAAACCGCAGGCTGAAATCATCGTGTTTGAGCCGTTCGGTCGACCGGCGCCGTGGACGAACCGTGCTCATATCAAGTACTGGCGCCGTTTCGGCCCGCGCCAGTATCTGCTTGATGTCGGGCAAGGCGATCGCGAAATTCAGGCTCTGCCCTTGCGCGTGCGACCAGGTATTCAGGCCGACCAATTCGGCGTTCATGTTCAAGAGCGGACCGCCGCTATTGCCGGGAGAAATCGCGGCCGTGGTTTGAATCCAAGTAGCCGATAAATCGTAGCCCGACTCGACGTAAAACTCTCGGCCCACGATTTCGCGCAGTTCTTGTCCCGTGCGGATCGCCGAGACAATGCCCTCGGACGTGGAAAAAGTAAATCGGATGGGACTGCCGAATGCAGCCACCTTTTCACCGACCTGCGGCAGTTGGGCCGCTATCCGCGCCGCCGAGCCGGAGGGCACCTTGTTGACCTTGAGCACCGCCAAATCACAGGCGGAAGCGTGCACCATGACGCCGACGACTTCCTGGATTTCTTTGTGGTCCGTCGGGCCAAACGTGATCTTGGCGCTTTTCGCGCCCTCGATCACATGGAAGTTCGTGATCACCCAGCCCCGCTCGTCGACGATCACTCCGCTGCCAACGCCACGGTCGGTGTCGATGCGAACCGTGGAACGCTCGGCGATCTTGACAACTTCCACCAGATCCATCGCCACGATTGGCCCTGGCCAAACTATTGTCAATAACGCTGCCCAGGCCCACGCGGCGTACCGTAAGTTGTTCATCGTGACCGCTCTGCTAGCTGCCAAAAGGGGGGACGACGAAACGCCAATATAACGAGGCACTGCGGCGGTTGCCAAACTTTTTTGATTCTTCCGCTGGCCATCGTTCGAGGGCCGGATGTGCCGGTTACGAAAGGGGTAGATCCGCGGTGCGACCCTGACGCCGATCGTTACCCCTTCGAGCCCGGCGGGAGGTCTGATTAGGGAAGCCCTGGCGACTTTTCCGGTCTGGCACGCTTGCGAGTTGGGCGTGGCCTTCGCCGCCCACCGGGACATGCTTCAAGTCATCCGAGGGCAGGGCCCGATCCAAAGGGACAACCGCACTGCGTCGGCACCAACGACCCAGTAACTCGGACCGATTGACGCAACTGGGTTTGAATCTGGCCAAACAGGGACAGCCGAATGAGCAATGGCGAGGCGAAGCCGTCGCAAGCGCTGGGATTTCTTACAGTGCTCGAGCACGAACAACAGGGCCTCGTGGGCGGGTACCTGATTCTGAACACCTCCGGCCGCCCGCTGGAGTTTCATTGCACGGCGCCGATCAAGCCCAGCCGCGCGCAGCGAATCCTGTTCGGACCCACGTTGGAACCATACCTCTACGGAGAACAGATCGGCCAGACGCTGCTGGCCAAGGGCTCGATCGAGCCGTTCGCCGTCTACACCGACGTCGAGCGCGTGCTGAGCGTGCGCGATTTCGTTTCGCTGCCCGTGGCGCTCGTGTTTGCCGGAAATCCGCCGACCGCGTCGGAATCGACGGTCGCCGCCTCGCAATGGCGCGTCGACGCGCCCCATCGTGGCGGACCGCACTTACACGCCTTCGAGATCGGCGCGAATCGACTCGCCGTGTCCGTCAATCGCGCCGGGGACGAACAGCGCATCGCCGGCGCGCTGGATACGCTGGGGACTTTCGACTTGAGCGAGCCATTCGAGCGGATTCGCGAGGCGGTGGAGGAAGCCCATCGGGCCCCGCGCGGTTAATCATTCAAGACCCACGAGGAATCCGCCGTTGCCGATGACTGGTCTCGCTACGACTGATATGGCCGCATCTGGGCACGTCTTCGCAGCCGACATGGCCGCCGACGGCAGTCTGGCATGGAAGCCCGCGGCCGGCGTATCGACGATCAACGTCGACTCGACTTTGCGGGCGCAAGTCTCGACCGGGGATTGGGCGGCCTCGGCGCTCGGCGGCACGGTCGTGGCGATTGTCGGTGGTTCGATTTTCACGAGCGCCGCGCAAGCGGTGTCGCTACCGATTGCGGCGCCGAAATTGAAAGTCCTCAGTTTTCAGTTTCCACAGCCCGGCGGATGGCGGGCCCGACTGACGAACGGCGCGATCCCGCCCGCCGCGGCGACTGTTCCTTCAGCAAGTGGCGCCAACTCGGCGCGCCCGAAGCCGCTCACGCGAACCCGCATCAAACCGCCGGGCGACGTGGTGAAGCTCGAAGACCGGCTGTTCTACATGCTGCAGCCGTCGCTCGAGTCGCTGGTGGGCGAGGGCGCGCTGGCGTTTCCGTTTCATCCTTTCGCTTACCAGTTCGAAGGCGTGGCGTTTCTGTATCCTCGCTATGCCGCCATCCTGGCCGACGAGATGGGGCTGGGAAAAACGATGCAGGCCATTACGGCCGTGCGGATGCTGCTGCACGCCGGCGAGCTCAATAGCGTGTTGTTTGTTTGCCCCAAGCCGCTGGTGACCAATTGGCAGCGGGAGTTTGCCCAGTGGGCGCCCGAGGTGCCGCTGAGCGTGATCGAGGGGGACCAGGCCAAGCGCCGCTGGCAGTGGCAACAGAGCGACATGCCGGTGAAGATCGCCAACTATGAATTGTTGCAACGCGACCGCGAGTTGGCCGCCGAGCTGGGCCTTGAGTTCGACCTGGTCGTGCTCGACGAGGCGCAGCGCATCAAAAACCGCGCAAGCGCCACCAGCCAGTGCGTGCGCGGTCTGTCGCGGCGGCGCAGTTGGGCACTGACCGGCACTCCGGTCGAAAACAGTCCGCAAGACCTGGTCGGAATTTTCGAGTTCCTGGCCCCCGGATACCTTTCCGACGCGATGAAGCCGCGCAAGATGGGGGTGGCCGCGGCAGATTATGTGCTGCGACGCACCAAGGACCGCGTGCTCTCGGACTTGCCTCCCAAGATGTTTCGCGACGCCGACGTCGAGTTGAGCGCTGAACAGCGCGAGACTTATCAGTTGGCCGAACAGGAAGGCGTGCTGCGATTGACGGAAATGGGGCACGAAGCCACGATCCAGCATGTCTTCGAGCTGGTGTTGCGGCTTAAGCAGATATGCAATTTCGACCCGGCCAGCGGCGAGAGCTCGAAGTTCGAGCGGCTGGCCGCCGACCTGGATGAAGTGGCCGCCAGCGGCCGCAAGGCGATCATCTTCAGCCAGTGGGTTTCGACACTGGACACGCTCTCGGCGCGGCTGGCCCATTTGCGACCATTGGCGTATCACGGTCGCGTGCCCATGAACAAACGCGATGAAGTGTTGGCCGAATTTCGCGAGGACCCGCGACGGCAGGTCATGCTGTTGAGCTACGGAGCTGGCGGAGTGGGACTCAACCTGCAATTCGCCGAGTACGTGTTTTTGTTCGACCGCTGGTGGAATCCGGCCGTCGAGGACCAGGCGATCAATCGGGCCCATCGCATCGGGGCCGCCGGCCCGGTGACCGTGACGCGATTCCTGACACTGGGCACGATCGAGGAGCGCATCGACCAGGTGCTGCGCGAGAAGCGCGAAATCTTCGACACGATCTTCAGCGACGTCGAGCCGCGAAAGAACCTGGGCCTTACTCAACAAGAGATTTTTGGTTTGTTCAAGCTCCGCTGCCCCAGCGGCCCCATCGACCTGGCGGCGTAGATCAGGCCGCTGTGGTGTTTATTACCCGCTAACGCTGCCGACCTGTTAACTCAGATCGGCCAGCAGCGCGTCCAGCAGTTCGTCGTCGAGACCCAAGGCATCGGCCACGGCATCGAACTTCTCGAGCAGGGCTCGCGAACGGGGCGTGTTGGCGTCGTGCAGGTAATGGAAGAACCTGGCCGGGGCGCCCGAATTCAGGTCGACGCTATCCAGCCGGTTCGAGATCCACTTCGGCACGTTGACTGGAGGAGCGCCCACCGGCGCCGAAACCGTCAAGGCCGATGCCACGCCGTTGTCTCCAGAGGCACTGTCTCCAGAGGCACTGTCTCCCGCGACCAATGGGCTAACATCGCCGCCATCGATTTCCGGCGCCGCCGGAGCCGTGGTCAGATTGAGGTACTTGAGCGTGGTCGACGGATTGGTGCCGTTCAAACGAGCGGCGCTTTCATCGATCACGTTCACGCTGGCATTGCGACCTACGTCGTAGACGTTCGTGATCGGAATGTTCGCGCTCACCAAGGCGTTGTTCGCGCGGATGGCAGCCTCGTCGAGCGAATTGACCAGCGAGTTGGACCCCGTATCGCCTGTGCCGGTATTTCCCGGCGCGTTGCCGAAGAAGAATGCGTCCCCCTGACCGGCCGGGTAGCCGACCTTCTGGGCCAGGCCCGTGTTGGCATTGGCCAAGGTAATGACTTCGAGCCACTGCGCAAACGGAGCGCCTGTGTTCCAGATGATCTCGACGCGATCCGAGCCGCTCACTCCGGCTCCGGCACGCACCGAGACGCTGGTGGGAGCGCTGGCCGTGGTCCACAAGCCGGGTGAGTTGTTATTACCCACGCGGAAGATGAAGTCGGCGGCCGTAATTGTGCCGTGCGAACCGGCAATTTCAACCATGATGCCGTTGATCCCCTTGGTGTAGCTGGAGACATTGGCGAACGTGGCTGCGCCGGCATCCTCCCACAAATAGGCCGTCTTGTCGGTGGCGATCGCAAGGTCGTCGAACGAATTGATCGCCAGATCGTTGTGGTCATAGCGCGTCGACGTGCCCGAGCCGTTGTAGAACAGCTGACGAGCGACAACGGCGGACGGCAGCGAGTCGTCGTTGAGGATCGTTCCCACTCCCAGGCCATTGGCTAACGTTGCGTTCACGGGAGCGCTGAGCGTGAGGTCGAACGTCTCATCAGGCTCGAAAGTCATATCGCCGTTGACCAGGACCGAGATCTGCTTTGTGGTCTCGCTGGGCGAAAAGGTCAGGACGCCGCTGGTGGTCTGGTAGTCGTTTCCAGCCGTGGTGGCCGATCCGTCGGCGGTGGCGAAGTTCACGGTCACTGTCTGAAGGCTGGCCTCCGAGAGTGTGACTGTGAACACATACGCCTTTGTGCCAAGGCCCCCCTCCGCTTGCGAGAGCACGGCCGGGCTCAAGCTCACGGCTGGCAGGGCCACGCCCTTGCCGAATAGGAACAGCTGTTGAATTTGGGCCGGAGTTAGAGCCTGGTTGAAGATCGCCTGGTTCACGAGCCCGCCATTGAATGGCGCTTCGCCCGCTGGACCTCCTTGATTGGAGCGGCTGCCAATGAACAGGCTGCCAGCTCCGTTGGGGTAGGTTCCGTTGGCCCCGACCAGCGGATCGGCCGAGTCGAACGAAGTCACCTGCGAGGCGCTGACGGGAGTTATGTAGAACTTGATGGGGTTGCCGGGGCCGTTGCCCACCACGGCCACGTGATACCACTCACCCGGCGTCATCGTGCCCTCGGGCACCGCCTCATTGAAACGCACCGGGCCGGCCGCGCCCCCCGTGATGCTCAGCGACAATTGTCCATCTGGCCGCAGAAACAAGCTGAAGCCCGCTACGGATGAAGAGGCTCGATTGGTGTCGAAAATCGTCATGAAACCGCCCGTCGAGGCGCCGGCATTGACGAACGTCGAGAGCGTGAACGTGCCCGTATTTTGCACGAAGTCGAAGTCGCCATCGGCGGAAGTCGACTTATCGAAGACGCGCAATTCGGTGCCAGCCTGCCCGGGGTTGGCCGTGTACAACCAGTAAGGGCCGATGTCCGCGTCATGCTCAAAGAGCACCTGGTGGTACGGCAGATCGATTTGAACCCGGTAGGCATTGTCTGAAGCTTCGATCATCGAGCGCGTCGCCATGCCGTCGAACGGCGTCAAGGGCAACGGGATGGCATACGAACCGTAGTCGCCGAAGTATTTGGTCGGGTCGTACGCGGGCAGCCATAGTTTGAGACCCGGCAGCGAAGTGGGAGCGTCGGGCGGGTAGATCGGCGGCGGAGGAGGCGACGGAACCGCCAGATTGGCGGAAAAGAATTGCTCCGGCGCCAGTGCCGCACGGGTAAAGCGCAGCGTGTCGACCGTCACGTCCAGTTTACTGGCCGCGGCCCCCGTGTTGTAAATGCCCAGGTACACAGGATCGATCGGATCCGGCAGTTCCGAGGGCCCAGTCACGCGGGTGGCCGTGTCGATCACCGGCGTCGCCGCTTGGACATGATCGACGTAGAGCTTCAGCAACCGTCCGGTCGCGTCGCGCACCGCGGCAATGTGATGCCAATTGCCATCATTGATCGCGAAGTCGCTGACAATGACGGCCGTATGTTCGCCGTCGAACAGTGAGAACTGCACCTTCCCGCCGACGACTTGCAACGCCCAGTTACGGACCGTGGGGCGCGTTCCGATGATCACGCCCGTGGCATCGGACGTTTTGAGCTCGATCTGCACGGTAAAGCTGTCGTCGGGCCCAGCATGCAAGGCCGTATTATAGGCCTGCGAAAGCAGGACGCCTCTGGCGCCGATCTGGCCCGTGAGCTGAATTGCCGTGTCGCCCGCCGCGCCCGCGACATACTGGGCAGCCACGTTCGCCGAGGCAAGCGCCCAGGCCCTTTGGTCCCAGGGCCCGTAGTCTTGTATCGAAGAGCCGCTGTAGTCAGCCTTCGCGCCCGGCTCGAGTTCGTTGAAGTACCAATTGAACTCGTACGGTTCGTCGCTTTCCAGCCACCGCAGATTGACTCGCGCGAGGGTGATTTCGGAGTAGAAGTCCGGATTATTGCTGATGCTGTCGCCCTGTCCGAGGCCGCCCGTCCAGCCGCGCGTGTAAGTCAGGAGAATCGTATCGGGGCCCACCAGCGTCATGTCCGAGTAGCCGGCATAGCCAAAGAAAACAACGCGTCGCCTGGTCCAATTGGCCCCATCGTCGTAGCTGAGCCAAATCGCCATCTCGTGCCGGTTGTTGTCGAGCCGATCGGTTGAGCTAGGCGACGAGAATAGCAGCACATCGTCGTTAAGCCGCAGCAGGCTTCCATGAACCTGGGGCGTTGTCAGGTCGGTTTGCAATTCCATCGTCGACCAGGTCATTCCACCGTCGGTGCTGATTGACTGGCCACGGTTTAGCGTACTCGATGCGTTGACGCGAATGCTCATGTACACGCTGCCGTCGGATCGTTCGACCAGCGTGGACTCGTTCGCATAGTCGTTCGGGCTGTCCATCGCAGGATCGCTCGCTCCGACGAGCCCGCCGCCGAGATGCCAGGTTTGGCCATGATCGTCGGAATACATCACGTGCGACCAGGATTTGCCGGTCGTGTCGTCCGTGAATCGATGATCACCGGCGATTAACAGCCGACCGGCGTGTTCGCCGTGCTGCAATTGAATGCCGTGCCCTGGTCCGACGATGATCCAACCCCAAGGCGTATCCGGAAATAGGCCGGGCGGACCGGGGTTGTTGCCCGCTGTCACCTTGACCGACGAGGTGATGTCTGTTGGCGCCGACCAGGTCAGGCCGTCATTGTCGCTCTCGACGATCGAAATGCCATTGTATTCAGGCAAACTGGTTTGGGGATCGACCACGCCAGTGCCAAATAGCAGGAAGACCTTGCCCGCAATGCGATCAACCACTGCCGTGGGGTTGCCGATCACGAGCCCCGAAATTGGCGGCACGGAGTAGACTGTCGTCGGAGACGACCAGGTCACACCGCCGTCGGTGCTGCGTCGCATAACCATCGCGTCCGAAAAAAAATCTTCTCGTCCGGACCGCCCTTCGGCAAAAGCCAGGGTCGTGCCCGTGCCGGTGTCGATGATGCCTGGAATGTTGAACACCGGGTAGCCGCCGTCTCCCCAGTTGAACAGCGAAATCTGCAATCGCTCGTCGGGCGGTGCATCGACCGCCGCCGGCGTGGCGATCAGCTTCAAGGCCGTGCCAGCCGTGGTCGCGTTGTTCGTGGCCAGCGTTGTGTCGGTGGCATTGACCAGAGCGTCGCGATTGAAGTCATACACCGATGAAATCGGGGCCGGATTGAGCGGGGGATTCTGCGCCTTGGGAGTCGATCGTGTCGACGATCGCATCGCCGGCCGCATTGCCCGTCTCGCCCACGGCATTGCCGAAGTAAAACACGTCGGCCGTGGTCAGACCCGTGTTGGGAGTGGCTTTGACCGTGACTTGCAGCCACTCCTTTTGAATCGCGCCATCGGGCCAGATGATCTCGACCCGGGCGGAGCCGGAAACGCCCGCGCCCAGCCGCACGCTGATCGACGTCGGCGCCGCGGCCGTGGTCCAGGCCGTGGGCGTGTTGCTGTTGCCCACGCGAAATTCGAAGTCGGCGGCCGTCAAATGGTCGGTCGGCAGTCCCGCGATGTCGACCATCAGGCCGTTGATGCCGCGGCTATAGCTGGTGTAGTTGGCCAGCGTGGCCGACTGGCCAGGCAACAGGGCCGTCTTGTCCGCGGCGATCGCGTTGTCGTCGGCCGAGTTGATGGCCGCGCTGTTGCCGTCGAACGCCGAGTTGTTGTAGAAGACGTGCCGGTCAACGACCTCGACCGATACCAGGTCCCGATAGACCGTCTCCACCGGCGTGGTGACCGACATCATCCGCCGGTCCTCCAGCACGTCGATCGATAGCGTCGTCCAGGCAAGACTCCGGGGTCGTGACCCAGCTTCGCGCGCGCGACGATCCTTGCGCTTGCGGCGCGTAGCTTCAGCGCAAAAGATATCCTGGCGCCTCAAATCGAAGTCCCTTAGATCACGCGACTTGCCCGCTTTTTACGGTTAACACCCATTCTTGTCTCCCGCGCGGGAATGCAATGAAAAGTCGGGGTCTGCGCGCACCGCGACAGCTTCGACATGAAAGCCGCAAGCCGCGGGGTCGAATGCGCTGGGCTGACTTGTTCTAACCTCAAAAATCCGCCAGCAGCGAATCGAGTAGCTCGTCGTCCAGAGCCAGGAAATCGGCCGTGGCGTCGAACTTCCCGAGCTGGGCTCGCGAGCGGGGCGTGTTCGCGTCGTGCAGGTATTGGAATAACCTGGCCGGGGCGCCCGAATTCAGGTCGTCGCTATCGAGCCGGTTCACCAGCCACTGGGGCACTCGACCCAACACGACGGGTATGGCCGGAACCGTCAAGGCCGATGCCACGCCACTGTCTCCAGAGGCACTGTCTCCAGAGGCACTGTCTCCAGAGGCACTGTCTCCAGAGGCACTGTCTCCAGAGGCACTGTCTCCAGAGGCACTGTCTCCAGAGGCGTTGTCTCCCGCGACCAATGGGCTAACATCGCCGCCATCGATTTCCGGCGCCGCCGGAGCCGTGGTCAGATTGAGGTACTTGAGCGTGGTCGACGGATTGGTGCCGTTCAAACGAGCGGCGCTTTCATCGATCACATTCACGCTGGCATTGCGACCCACGTCGTAGACGTTTGTGATCGGAATGTTCGCGCTCACCAAGGCGTTGTTGGCTCGGATGGCCGCCTCGTCGAGAGAATTGACCAGCGAGTTGGACCCGGTATCGCCTGTGCCGGTATTTCCCGGCGCGTTGCCGAAGAAGAACGCGTCGGCCTGACCGGCCGGGTAGCCGGCCTTCTGGGCAAGGCCCGTGTCGGCGTTGGCCAGCACGATCACCTGCAGCCACTGCTTGAACGGAGCCGCGGCGCCGTTCCAGATGATCTCGACGCGGTCGGAACCGCTCACGCCCGCGCCAGCCCGCACCGAGATACTGGTGGGAGCGTTCGCGGTCGTCCACGTGCCCGGAGAATTGTTGTTGCCGACGCGGAAAATAAAATCATCGGCCGAAATATTCGGGTGCGAACCTGAGATATCCACCATGATGCCGTTGATGCCCTTGGTGTAGCTACTGACGTTGGCGAACGTGGCTGCTCCGGCATCTTCCCAGAGATAGGCCGTCTTGTCGGTGGCGATAGCATTGTCGTCGAACGAGTTGATCGCCAAATCGTTGTGATCGTAGCGCGTCGACGTGCCCGAGCCGTTGTAGAACAACTGGCGGCTGACGACCTGCGCGGGCAATTGCGGCGCGTAATTGACGGGATAGTAGGCCGCTTGGAACGTGAAATTGGCGTAGAGCGAGTTCAGAATCGGTCCCGGAAGGCCGAGATTCGGAATCGGATCCGTGGGGCCGAGTTCTCCGCCCGACGTATAGGGGTTCACATATCTCCAAACCTCGACCCCCGCGGGCGTGACTTCGGAGAAAGTTCCCTTCACGCCGTAGTCGATCAGCGTATTGCCATTCGGAAGTCGCTGGGCACTGGAGATGATTGCGGAAAAATCACTCAGCGGCGGCGTGTAGATCCAGCTTGCCGTCGCCGGTCCGTAAGCTTGTCCGGGGGTCAGCGCATAGTTGCCATTGATATCAACCGGCGGCGCGATCTCTTCGATCAGTGTGTAATCCTGCCCAGGACGCCCGACGCCGTTATTGAACACCGTGATATGGCCGGCCCCCGGCAAGCCGTCGGGAATCCACTTGGGATCGTGCTGGTAATAGAGGATTCGATCGGCGGCGGTCCCAGCGCCATACGTTTGCGGATTGCCCCAGCGGTAGAGCAAGTCGCCGCCATGGCCCAAGTTGCCGCCCGCGTGGGTCGCCGCCTCGGCCGTTGTCGTGCTGTGATCGATGATCCAGAACTCACTGAACTCGCGCGAGGATAAAACG
Organism: uncultured Planctomycetaceae bacterium; assembly: GCA_963791755.1. GTDB lineage: Bacteria > Planctomycetota > Planctomycetia > Pirellulales > PALSA-1355 > PALSA-1355. The sequence goes on along the minus strand of CAWBTK010000007.1, from coordinate 233,631 downwards.
ATCTGATCGAGATCCGGGTTGTAGTCGATTCCGTTCGCGTGCGTCCAATCCTGCGGGTCGCCCGAGCCCTCGTCGAACGAGGAGACGTAATTGATGTTGATCAATTCCGGATGGTCTTGGACCCCGGTGGCGCCGTACCAATTGGCTTTCGTGCTGTCGAAGTTTTGCACCAGGTGATCCCAGATGTGCCACTGCCAGACAATGCTTCCACCGCCGTTGACGTAATCGGGATGCACTTCGACGATGTGGTCGGGATACAGGTATCCGGGGCCGGGCAAGTTAGGATCACGACCGGCCTGCGTGGCCTCGGCCTCGGTCTTTAGTTCCCAGGCGATCAGCAGGATGTTGCCATTGGGCATGACCTCGAAATCGTGGTGGGCCAGGTGCGTTGCATCGTCGTAGGCAAAATCCCAGTTCTTGGTTCCGTCCCAGGCGAATCGTTCGAGCAGTCCGCCGGCGCCGGCCGCGTTGATATAGCCGTTGCCCCCCTGTCCGTGCGGCGAGCCGTCGCGCAGCAGGCTGCCATCGGGCTGTAAGTAGCCCAACAGACCGGGCGCATAGGCGGACGTCCATTGGTTGACGATGTTGGCATCTTTATCGATCAAGTACGTGGTGGTTGTCGTGTTCGGCGAAAACAACACGTAGCCGTCCGACGAACCGGGGGCGTTCAGGAACAGGCCGGTGGTCTGAGCCGCCAGCACCAGGCGAGGCTCCAGCAACTCGCTGAGGAGTTTTCGCGGATGGAGCGGAGGGGAATGGCGAACACGTTTCGCGCGTGCCAAGCGGGCGAGTCGACGGGGGCGCGTCATGGCTACCTCTGATGTTGGATGATATGGACGTCCGTGCCGCCCACTGGGGCAACCTGGTTCGTTGCGGGTTTCGAAAAGCGCCGCACTCTGCTGCGGATCGGAAGCGTACCTGGCCGGGCGAAAGGGCGCCGCACGGCTCTACCGGCCCAGGGCGATTGTAACTGCCGCAACCCGCGACGCAACAAAAACCAGCGTCCGGAACAAAAAAGCCGCGCTTCGTTCGAAAACGAAGCGCGGCCAGGGGCCTTCCACCGCCCCATCCCTTGGTACGAATAGCAACCGACAGCCGTCGGCGCGGCCCTTTTACGCCGCCGGCTGCCGGCTGTCGAATTGGGCCTCTTCGGTCGAACCGCACAGGGCCGTCGTCGACGAATAGCCGCAGGCAATCGCCTGCGCCACTTCGTCGAAGTAACCCGTGCCCACGAAGCGCTGGTGCTTGGTGGCGCGATATCCGGAGTCGGCCTCGCGGGCGAATTCGCGCTCTTGCAGCGCGGCGTAAGCCGTCATGCCGGTTTGCTGGTATCCGCGCGCAACTCGAACATCGACAAGTTGAGCGCGTGGAAGCCGGCCAGCGTGATGAACTGGAACTTGTAGCCCATCGCGCCGAGCTCGCGCTGAAAACGGGCGATCGTGGGCTCGTCCAGTTTCTTTTTCCAGTTGAACGACGGCGAACAGTTATAGGCCAATAGTTTGCCGGGGAACTCCGCATGAATCGCCTCGGCGAAGCGCTGGGCCTCGTCCAAATCGGGCTGGGACGTTTCGCACCACAACAGGTCGGCATAAGGCGCGTACGACAGACCGCGGTCGATCGCGATCTCGAGGCCCCCTTCGATGCGATAGAAGCCCTCGGGCGTGCGCTCGCCGGTGATAAAGCGGCGGTCGCGCGAGTCGACGTCGGTGGTGAGCAATTGCGCCTGTTGGCGTCGGTGCGGGCCACGAGCACCGTGGGCACGTCGAGCACGTCGGCAGCCAGGCGAGCGGCGCACAGCGTGCGCACGAACTGGCTGGTGGGGACCAATACCTTGCCCCCCATGTGCCCGCATTTTTTCTCGCTGGCCAACTGGTCTTCGAAGTGCACTCCGGCAGCGCCGGCCTCGATCATGCCTTTCATCAGCTCGAAGGCGTTGAGCGGTCCGCCGAAGCCGGCCTCGGCGTCGGCCACGATGGGCAGAAAGTAGTCGCGGTCCGCCCGGCCTTCCATGTGTTGTACCTGGTCGGCGCGGCGCAGCGCGTTGTTGATCCGTCGCACGACGTTGGGCACGCTATCGGCCGGGTACAAACTTTGGTCGGGATACATCTGTCCGGCGTTATTGGCGTCGGCGGCCACCTGCCATCCACTCAGATAAATGGCCGACAGGCCGGCCTCGGCCATCTGCACGGCCTGGTTTCCGGTCAGCGCGCCCAGGGCGTTGACGTAGGGCTCGAATGTGACGAGTTTCCACAGTTTTTCCGCCCCGCGCCGGGCCAGCGTGTGCTCGACGTGCAGGCTGCCGCGCAGCCGCACGACGTCGTCGGCCGAGTAGTCGCGGCGCACGCCTTCCCAACGCGGGTGATCGGTCCATTCACTTTCGAGCTCTGCCGGGGTGCGATTACCAGACATGGTGCACACAAACCTTTCTAAAGGAACAAAGAACTTCGTGGGGAATTGATCGGGAGAAACGCTTTCAAGCCAGTCGCTCGTATGCCGGCAGAGTCAAGAACTCGACGAAATCAGGCGCGACGCTCACCGACAGGAGCAACTCGGCCGCCAAGTCGAAATTGCCGGCCAGGTAGGCCTCCGGGCCCAGGCTGTCGTAAAGCGCGGCCAGCTCGGCGCGCAGCTCGTGCTCGACCAGCGGAGCATAGATGCGACGCCCATCGGCAAAGCGACCGCGCGGGTGGCGGATCCACTGCCAGATCTGGGCCCGTGAAATATCGGCCGTGGCGGCGTCTTCCATCAGGTTGAAGATCGGCACGCAGCCATTGCCCGAGAGCCAACTGGCCAGGTAGCGCAGGCCGATCGCGACATTGGCCCGCAGCCCCTCGGGAGTGATCGGCCCCTCGGGCACAGCCAGCAGGTCGGCGGCTGTAACTCGCAGATCGGGATGGCGGCGATCGAGCTGATTCGGTCCTGGCATGTGCGCATCGAAAACTTCCAGCGCGGTCTTCACCAGGCCCGGATGCGCGACCCAAGTGCCGTCGTGTCCGTCGGCCGCCTCGCGTTCTTTGTCGGCGCGCACCTTGGCCAGGGCCACCTCGTTGGCGGCCGGGTCGTTTTTGATCGGGATTTGCGCGGCCATGCCCCCCATGGCGTGCGCGCCGCGGCGATGGCAGGTCTCGATCAACAGCCGCGAGTAGGCACGCAAGAACGGCGTGGTCATGGTGACCGTGGCGCGGTCGGGCAGCACGCGATTGGGATCGTTGCGAAGTTTCTTGATGAAGCTGAAGATGTAATCCCAGCGGCCGCAGTTGAGGCCCGCGGCGTGCTCGCCGAGCTCGAACAGGATCTCGTCCATTTCGAACGCCGCCAGGATGGTCTCGATCAACACCGTGGCCTTGATCGTGCCGGGCGGCAGATCAAGCTCTTCCTGAGCGAACAGGAAAACGTCGTTCCACAGCCGGGCTTCCAAGTGGCTTTCCAACTTAGGGAGATAGAAATAGGGTCCCGTGCCTTTGTCCACCAGCGCCTGCGCGTTGTGGAAGAAATACAAACCAAAATCAAAAATGCTGGCCGAGATCGGCTGGCCGTCGACCAGCACGTGCTTCTCGTCCAGGTGCCACCCGCGGGGCCGCACGATGAGCACGGCGGTTTGCTTGTCGAGCGCGTAGTGCTTGCCCTCGGGGCTGGTGAATTCGATCGTGCCGGCCACGGCGTCGCGCAGGTTGACCTGGCCTTCGAGCGTGGACTCCCAAACCGGCGAGTGCGAGTCCTCGAAATCGGCCATGTAGGTCTTGGCGCCGGAGTTGAGGGCGTTGATGACCATTTTGCGATCCACGGGCCCCGTGATTTCGACCCGGCGATCGCGAAGTTCATGCGGCACCGGCGATATTCGCCATTCCGAGCGGCGCACGTCGGCTGTCTCGGGCAAGAAGTCTGGCAATTGGCCCGCGTCGATCTGCTTCTGCCGCTCGACGCGCGCGGCCAGCAGTTGCCGGCGGCGATCGCGGGCGAAACGCTCCAGTTCGGCCACGAACTGCAAGGCCTCGGGCGACAGGATGTGGGCGGTTTCCGCCGACACCGGTGCCAGCAGTTCGATTTCTTCCGCGTGGTGGCGGACGGTCGTGGCGTACATGCTCGGGCTCCTTGTGGGCGACGCTGGCAGTGGTTTTCGGGGTCGGCGGTCGGTCGCCGCGTAGCGTCCCTCGAACCAACTGCCGGTCGCGTTCAAGGAAAATCTAGCAACGCGGCGGATGATTGAATACAATAATCTTTTCAATGAATATCATTGTTCTAATCAATGAAATGATCATTATTGCGATGCGCTATTATCGAATGGTCTCGGATCAACGCGGAGCCGCGCGATGAAATCTCCCTCCCGGGCGCAGTCGTACAAACACAATCGCTTGCAGCAGCTGCGCGGTTTCTGTTACGCAGCGCAGGCGCTCAGTATCTCGAAAGCGGCCGAACGGCTGTACCTGAGCCAGCCCAGCGTGTCGCTGCAAATCCAGGCCCTGGAGCGCGAATTCAAGACCACGCTCTTCGAGCGCCGCGGTCCACGGATCAGCCTCACGCCCGACGGCAAGACGCTGTTCGACGTGGCCTTTCCGCTGGTGCAGGCCATCGACTCGCTGGATGAAACGTTCGCAACGCGGCGAGGCGGCATCGAACGCGGCCGGCTCGACATCGCTGCCGGCGAATCGACCACGCTCTACCTCCTGCCGCGATTCGTTAAAGCGTTCTCCGAAGCCCATCCGGGCATCGAACTCAAGCTGCACAACGTCACGGGCCGCGACGGGCTGGCGATGGTGCGGGCCGACGAAGTCGATTTCGCCGTCGGCTCGATGCTCGAAGCGCGCGAGGATATCGACTATCTGCCGATGTTCACGTACGACCCGGTGCTGATCGTGTCGCTCGATCATCCGCTGGCCCGGCGGCGAAGCGTGAAACTCGCCGACGTGGCGGCCTATCCGTTGATTCTGCCCCCCAGCCACCTGACGACCTGGCGCGTGGTCGATTACGCCTTCGGCCAGCACAAGTTGAATTATCAGGTGAAAATGGAGGCTGGCGGCTGGGAAGTGATCAAGAAATACGTCTCGCTGGGCATGGGCATCTCGATCGTGACCAGCATCTGTCTAAGCGGCGACGAGAAACTGAAGGCGATTCCGCTGTCGCGCTATTTTCCCAAACGGACCTATGGCCTGGTGATTCGCAAAGGCAAGTTCCTCTCGCCCGCGGCGCAGCGGTTCGTGGATTTGATGCGCGAAGAGACCAAGGGCAAGCGACCCGTCAAAGCCACCGGCGGCGCCAATCAGCTCTTCGGCTTCTACGGCCCGATCGACGGGCGGGCGGAAGGCCATCGGCAGTGAAAAGCATGACTCGTTGCGTCGATTTTCGCTTTCCGTGCTAGAATGAGTGCTAAGTTGCACAGGTAGCGCCACGCCTTGCTCCAACTTGGTGAGCCCGTCATGGATCGACGAGAATACGAAGTCTATTTACGAACGCTGGCTGGTAAACCGGCCGCAATTCGACTGGAGAAAGAAAGATTAGGCGTTTCCATCCAGGAATCCGTCGCTAGAGCGCGTTCGCTGCTGACCCCTGAAACAGCTCCTGGGCTTATTTGGTCTCTCGGCATCAAAGAAATACAGCGAGTTAGTGAACTTGTTCATATTCAAGTCTCCAACTTTGCTGGCCACGCCCGTCACCTTCGCGCGGTTGTCGGCTCAATCCCGTTCACGACCGCCGTACCCAGCGAAGATCCTAAGACCGAGAAGTTGCTAAGCGAATGCGATGAATTATGGAAATCACTCTTCTATTTCGAGATGCTTGGCGGACTTCAGAGAAATTTTGCCGAGGAGCACTTTAGGAAAAGAAGGGTTATGGCAGGCCTCATGAGTCTGCTGAGTGCTGTGCAGGGAGAGATGAATTATGCCCATCAATCTTTTTCGCGAGTTCGAAAAACATTCGGTCCATTTTCTGAGGTGATTGAGGCGGCGATTGGATTCTCGGTCGAGCAGGCCGTTTTGGGAATCGAAGAAGCCTCCAAGACGGTATTATCCCGTCTCGATGCCGTCGGAGAACTAACGGCGCCACTCGGCGCAGATGGCAACTCCATAATGCACTCGCGGCGCAAGGAGTTTCAAGAAATGTTCTCGAAAGAGTAGTTCTGGACGATCCGCGCCATGGCGAAATTGGCGAGGAATTTGTTCAGGGACAGCGACAATTGAACGAACTTTTGGTGTTTACCTCGTCTGATTTAAAAACGGCACTTGGCGAGGCCGCCGAAAAGTTTCTTCTTGCGTTTTCTTTCACTCCTGGGCAAGTAAACGAGGCATATCAGACGCCCTTCGACCATGACGCAGTGCGGGCCAGGCCCTTTGCAAAGTTGCCTGGTGATCAGTACCTCCTTATGGATCCTTGCTACTGCCCCTCAGCACTAGGCGTACGTCTAAACGAATGTTTTTCAACGCCGCGACAGCAGCAAAAACTGACCCGCCAGCGCGATAATTTGCTCGAAGCGCGACGCCGCAGCGTTACTTTCGCCGATCGTCAAGGCCGCCACGAGGCTCCAGAATTACTACATTCCGTTGGGGACAGATGGGGCTCTTGTTGAACGCGACCTGCTACTCCTTCGTGACAATGTGCTGTTCCTCGTGGAAAGCAAAGCGACCCGCCTTCGTTCTGTTTCCGGACATCGTGCAAATCTTACGAAAATTGCGAGCGACCTTAAGAGTTCAATTACGGCGGCATATCACCAAGCTACTGACGTTTACTCGTACATCATGAGATCCGAGAGTGACGTCCCCTTTTATTTGTCGTCCCGTCGAAAGCAACAGCCGGCATTCCGTCTGAATCGGAAAGCAATTAAGAGCGTCTATGTCATCGTCGTGCTTGACACTTACCACGGATTGTTCGCAACCGATCTCTCACCCTGGCTTACGCCAATCGAAGGAATCGGCTTCCCGTGGGCCGTCGATAAGGATTCGGTCGAACCGATCCTTCATTCGATTAATTCGTTCGAACGATTAGTTGAATTCTTAAATTGGCGAAAGAGCGTACAGGGGATCGCATTCAACGAGGATGAGGCGGTGTTCGCCGGTTTCTATGCGGCGCATGGTCCGGCAAAAATGCCCGAAGATGCGGATTTGGTACGGCTTAATGCAAACTATTCAGATCTCATCGAGGTGGAATATCTGCGAAGCCGGGGCGGTGAATTCGATGATGTTGTAATGTCTGCTATCCCATCGTTTACAATCGAAGCGGAGGATTGCAACGATGATGGGACTAGCAAACGACTCTACGTCGCGGATGGAAAGATAATCAACTCGCCAACACTCTCTCGACATGCGGGCGGTCCTGTTAGTGCCCCAAGTGAATTGTTCCGCCGCACGTACACGGACCGTATTGGGAGGAATGAACCGTGTCCCTGTGGAAGCGGCCAAAAATTTAAGCGATGTTGCCTGCGTCGCAGTCACTTGTCATAGAAGTCGATCGCGTCCGCCCCTCCCCCGCCCTGCTTTGGCCAGTTATCATGGCTCCTATGGCAGGTTCCGAGTACGAATTTGACGTGGTGGTGATTGGCGCCGGACATGCCGGCACCGAGGCGGCGTTGGCCGCGGCGCGGATGGGCGCCCGCACGGCACTGCTGACCACCAATTGCGACACGGTCGGTCAGATGAGCTGCAATCCGGCCATCGGCGGCGTGGCCAAGGGGCAGATCGTCCGCGAAATCGACGCATTGGGGGGCGCCATGGGCCGGGCCATCGACGCCACGGGCATTCAGTTTCGCATGCTCAACCGCCGCAAGGGCCCGGCCATGCACAGCCCCCGGGCTCAGGCCGACAAAAAGGCCTATCAACTCGAAATCAAGCGGATCGTCGAGGAGCAGCCGAATCTCACGCTGCGGCAAGAGACTGTTGAAGACTTGTTGGTCGAAGGGGGGCTGGAGGCTGGAGGCTTGAGACTGGAGGAGGAAGGCAGCAGGGCGAGGATCGTTGGGGTGCGAGTGCGCGGCGACGCCGTGTATCGGGCTCGCGCGGTGATCCTCACGACGGGCACGTTTCTGCAGGCGCTCATGCACACGGGCGAAGCCCAGACCCCCGGCGGCCGCGCCGGCGAAGGCACGACGGCCGGGATCAGTGGCGCGCTTACGCGGCTCGGCTTTGCCCTGGCGCGATTCAAGACCGGCACGCCGCCGCGTTTGAATGGTCGCACGATCGACTACGACAAGACCGAACTGCAACCGGGCGACGACGATCCGCGGCCGTTCTCGTACCTGAACGACAAGATCGAGTGCCAGCAGTTGCCCTGCTGGATCACGTATACCAACGAGCAGGCGCACGAACTGATCCGCGCGAACCTCAGTCGCGCGCCGATGTACAGCGGCCAGATTCGCTCCAGCGGACCGCGCTACTGTCCGTCAATCGAAGACAAGGTCGTGCGGTTCGCCGACAAGGATCGGCATCAGTTGTTTCTCGAGCCCGAGGGACGCTCGACGCGCGAAGTCTACGTCAACGGCGTTTCGACCAGCCTGCCGCGCGACGTGCAAGATGGCATCATGCGTTTGATCCCCGGGCTGGAACGCGCCGAGATCATGCGCTATGGATATGCGGTGGAATATGATTACTCCCCGCCCGAGCAATTGTGGCCCTCGCTGGAGACCAAGCGTGTCGGCGGTTTGTATTTCGCGGGGCAGATCAACGGCACCACCGGATATGAAGAGGCCGGGCGCAGGGATTGATGGCCGGCATGAACGCGGCGCTTGCGATCGCCGGCACCGAGCCGCTCGTGCTGGCGCAACCAGGCCTATATCGGCGTGTTGATCGATGACCTGGTGACGCGCGGCGTCGACGAACCCTATCGCATGTTCACCAGCCGCGCCGAGTATCGCCTGATGCTGCGGCAGGACAACGCGGACCGCCGCTTGACCGCACTGGGCTGGAAGCTGGGAGCCGTCGAGCGCGAGCGTTATGAACGATTGACGCAAAAAGAAACGCGGATTGCCGCCGCGCAGGAAATTCTCGCGACGCCCCGAGGCGAAGACGGCAATTTGAGCAAGCTGCTCAAACGGCCCGAAATCGGCTGGCCGGATCTGGTCGCCCGCGAACCGGCCTTGGCCCTGTTCGATGCGGAAGTGGCGGAGCAGGTGTGCCACGACGTCAAATACGCCGGCTATATCGCCAGGCAAGATGTCGAAATCGCACGACATGAGCGACTGGCGGAGAAGCGCATTCCCGAGGCGTTTGATTTCGCGGCCATCACCCATCTGCGGGCTGAAGCCCGCGAAAAACTCTCGCGCGTGCGGCCGATCAGCCTGGCACAAGCCAGCCGAATTAGCGGGATCACGCCGGCCGATGTGGCTCTATTGGTGCTGCACCTGGGCGCGGGCTGAGCGGCGTTCCGAGTGCGCCAGTGCCCTTCTCGAACCGTCACACTGTCGTTGAATCGTCGCACGTATCGCTGCCGCGATGCGGAGTGTGTGACCGAGGAAAGGCTGGTGGAAGCGCCCTGTCGCGCGGTCTAGGAAGCTTACAAAGGGAGGGGCGAAATGATTTTGATCGATTTCGAACGAATCGATCTAACTCACCATGACTGATTGACTTGCGCAGAATATCAATATTGACTCACCTTGAAAGAGGGCTATAATGGGTCTCAATGGCAAGTTCGGTAATCTTGGCAGGAACCCTACAAACGCACTGCTGACTTAAGAGGGACCAGATCGGTCAAGCGTGAGAGACGCAGAAAGCTAAAAGGCTAGGTTCCGTCTAGCGTGACGGATCCGTCTAGCGTGACAAGGAGGATTAGGAACTTCCGGAGGTTTCTTAAGTCGAGAAATCGAGTCGGAAGTCCCGCTTAGACTAGCCTTACCATCGGCTAGGGAGAGGGGTGGTTAGCAACCATGAAAACTGTGTTTACCACAGGCGAAGCGGCCAAAATTTGCAAAGTCAGCCAACAAACTATCATCCGTTGCTTCGATTCCGGTCAGCTCAAGGGGTTTCGCGTTCCGGGTAGCCGTTTCCGTCGCATTCCGCGGGAGCAGCTCTACGCATTCATGCGTGACAACGGCATTCCAACCGATGCCCTGGAGAGCGGCAAACGCAAGGTGCTGATCGTCGACGACGACCAGGAATTGGTCGAATTGATCGTGGACGTCCTGGATAAGGACGGACGCTTTGAAGTCCGCACCGTCAACAACGGCTTCGACGCCGGAATGATGGTCAAGGAGTATCACCCCGACCTGATCGTGTTGGACGTGATGCTGCCGGATATCAATGGCCGCGAGGTTTGCCAGCGGGTTCGCACCGACAAGTCGATGGACGACGTGCGGATTATCTGCATCTCGGGCATGGTCGAGGAAGACAAGATCGAGGATCTCAAGAGTGCCGGCGCCAACGACTTCCTGCACAAGCCATTCGAGGTCGAGACGTTGATCGAGCGAATGTGCGGCCTGCTGGATATCGAAGCCGTGACGTCGCGCTAAGTTTCGTTCTCAAAACGAGTTGCCGGCCGAACTGCCCGGCCGCGGCAGGTCGGCTGCGCTCGATTCCCCCAAAAGGGACTGTGCGCGCGACTGTCGCGGCACCGCGCTGAGAACGGATCACAGCGAGCTTGCGCGCTCGGCAGCGGGTCGGCAAGTTCGTTCGATGACGGCCAACTTCCGGCCCGGTTCCCGCGCGCCTGAGGAGTTGGCAATATGCAGTGGCTTCCCACGCTGATTACGCCCCACGGAGATTTCGAGCTGCCCCTTTCGGGGCATACCGCGGGGCGGCTCGTCTCGGCCCTGTTGCGCGGACAGGATTTTCGCTGCGACGAGGCACTGCTGGGCGAGGCCTTGGCCGCGGATCCGGCTCTGGCGCTATGGGGATTCCTGCGGGCCGAGCAGGTAGCCGCCGGCACGATTCAAGATTTGCCCCAATTGACCCACTGGCTGGCCGGCACGCTTTTGACCGAGTTGGGCCGCCCTGACGAACCCAGCGAGCCGGAAGACCAGCGGGCCGCGAAACCGCGCCCCCGACCGGTCCCGCGCTCAGCTCAAATCGAGGCCTGGGGCGACTTATTCGGTCGATCGTTGGGCGTGGCCATGCTGGCCGCCGAAATCGCGCCGAGCGAAAACTGGACGAAGGCGCGGCCTGGCTGTTGGGATCGTTGCACCTGGCGACCGATTGGCTGGCTGTCTCTGCTCGTCGTCCCGAGAAGTCGTCCGCCGGCGACGCTTTGCCCCCCTGGCTGAAAGAGCGCTTGGCCGACGTCGAGGCAATGGCCGCGGAAACCGGCGCGACGGCCGACATTACCACCCCGGAACGCGCCGCGGCGACGGCGGCTTGCCTGGTGGTCATCAAATCCGGAGCCGGCAGAAGCACGCCCGCATTCCGCTTCGATCGCCGCGCACATAAAGCCCGTGTCGACGCCGCGCGGGCCGAGTGGCTGGCCTCTGGCGACATCCAGGCCCTGGAGCAACTCACGGCCAAGCTCGCGCGGCTGCAAAAGCTGGAAACGCAATTCGCGCGGATGCTCGAACACGAAAAGCTGGAATCGCTCAAGGAGTTGGCCTACGGCGCGGGCCACGAGATCAACAATCCCTTGGCCAACATCTCCGCGCGCGCAAACGCTGTTGCAGGATGAGCACGATCCCGACCGCCGACGGTTGCTGGCGGCCATCAACACGCAAGCGTTTCGCGCTCACGAGATGATCGCCGACATGATGCTGTTCGCGCGGCCGCCGCAGCCGCAATTGGCCAACGTCGATCTGGTAGCCTTGGTGGGCGAGGTGACCGAGGAACTCTCGGCACAAGCGGCCGCCGTGAACGGCGAGCTAGCCTTTCGGCCTCCGACGATGCCGTTGGAAATAACGGCCGACAAAACGCAAATCGCCGTGGCGATCCGCGCGGTGTGCTCGAACGCACTGGAAGCGCGGGCCGCCGACGCGCGCGTCGAGATTGAGCTTGTCCAACCGGCAACGTCCCCCGGAACTGTGCAAATTATCATTCGCGATAACGGCCCGGGCATTCCGCCCGACGTGCGACAGCACCTATTCGACCCATTCTATTCCGGCCGCGAAGCGGGGCGCGGCCTGGGGTTCGGACTCTCGAAGTGCTGGCGAATCGTCCGCATGCACGGCGGCGACGTCGCGGTCGACTCGAACGAGACCGGCGCCCGCTTCACGCTATCGTTGCCAGTTCGCCACGACGGTTGACTTTCCGCAACGACCCGCGATGCTGAAGTGTCGCCCCACGGCGGCGCCGACCGCTATTTGAGCCTGTTTTTGCGGTGTAGAGCCGCATTTCGGCCGGCACGGTGGCGAGCAAGTTTGCATCTCGCGCCGAGTCAGCTAGGTTCTCCATAGTGAGTCGACAGCCTTGAATTTCCGCGCACACAAAGGATTCATCATGAAGTATGCCTGTCTTGCAATGGCGCTGGGTGTGATTGGCTTCGCGGCCACGGCCGTGGCCCAGGAAGTGATCGTTCCCGCCCCGGCTTATGTGGCGCCGGCCCCGGTCGTCACCTATTATTCGCCCGCTCCGGTGACGACGTATTACGCGCCGGCGCCGGTGGTGTCGTATTACGCGCCCTACACGGCGGCGTATGCCCCGGCCTACGGATATTATCCGGCGCCGTACTATGCGCCGCGTTGGGCCTATCGTCGCGCCGCGCGATGGGGCTGGTAAATCGCCCGCTTCCGACAATTCGTCCTTGGCTTCGTGTCGTCCAAAGGCGGCGGCACGAAGGCCAGGGCGAAATTGGCTCGGCCAACCTTGGCTGGAGCGGCACTCTATTTGCAGTATTTTTGCGGTATTGGCAACACGTGCCATTCGGTAACGGGCTGACGAATTCATGCTTCGTCGCCCCGGGAGGCCGTCTATTTTTTGGCGCCGTCCGATCAAGCTGGTTGTTGCAATGTCCGTCGCGCCGGCATAGAGTGTTTCTTAAAGGAGAAACTTGCCATGAAAAAACTGATTCTCGCGTTCGCGGTTGGCTTAACGGGCTTGGCGTCGGCGGCTGATGCGCAAGTGGTCTACTCGTATTATGCACCCTCCGTCGCTGCTCCCGTCACGACGTACTACGCGCCCGCCACAGTTGCCGCGCCGGTGACGACCAATTACGCGCCTGCAACGGTCGCCGCGCCAGTGACGACGTACTACGCACCCTCGGTCGCCGCTCCCGTGACGACCTACTACGCGCCAACCACGGTTGCCGCGCCGGTGACAACGTATTATGCACCGTCGGTTGCCACACCGGTGACAACCTATTATGCCCCCGAGGTTGTCACGAGCTATTACGCTCCCAGCGTGGCCACAACGGCCTACTACGCCCCCGCAACGACGGCGTATTATGCTCCGGCGGTGAGCGCGGCTTATGTGGCGCCGAGCTACGTGGCGCCTGTCGCTTATCCCGTCTACTATCGACGAGGCTTGTTTGGCCGCTTGCGGCCGTGGTAGTTCGTCGCAGAATCGTTGGTCGATTCCGCGAGACGATGGCACATTGAACTGAGTCCATGCCGCGGCGGTCTTTTACCGCCTGCGGCATTTTTTCTTGCGCATGTGAGCGGGTCTTACTTGGGCAATAGCGCCGCCAACTCGGCATGCGGTCGCGCGATCACGTCGGCCATGATCAGCTTGCCCCCCAGCCGCTCGACGGTCTGTTTGCCGGCATCGATGGCCGACTGCACGGCCGCCACGTCGCCGCGCACGATGATCGTGACGTAGGCCGCGCCGATCTTCTCCTTGCCCACTAGCGTCACCGAGGCGCTCTTGAGCATTTCGTCCGTGGCGTGCAGGGCCGCCACCAGTCCTTGGGTTTCCAACAGTCCAATCGCGTCGGAGGAGCTCATGGGATCTTCTCTGGGAACTCGGGAATCGTAAATTTCAAGCAGTGGGCTATAGACGGGCGGCTGGTTGGCCAACTGCCGGGTTGCTTCCTCGGGCGCGGCCATCACGACCAGCTCGGCGGTCGTGCCCATCTGCCGGGCCAATGCGAGCCCAACCTCGGCGGCTTCGCGGACATCGCCCGCCGCGCCGACCAGCTTGATGCACTGGGCGGCGCTATCCGCGCTTTCGATGCCCAGGATGTGAACGCCGGCGGCCTTGGCGAAGCGATCGGCCACCAGCAGGGCCGGCGCGAGGTTGCCGATCTCCAACAGTGCCAGGGCCAGCGGCTGGGCCGTCTGTGATAGAATGGGGTGCAAAAGCCGGCCTCGTTCGGGTGCTCTCGGCCAAAGTCTACCAAAACCTAGGTTATTTTTCTCCGCCCCCCGCTTTGGCCGAACGCCGGCAATTTTTCGCCGCCGAGATCCCGTTTTGGCAATAAATCTTCCCCCGCCGGCGGTCTCTTCTGTAAACCGGCCGCGTGGAGCACCGATGGGAGACTTGGGCGAACGGTTGGCGCGCGGCGATGGCACGGCTTTTGCCGAGTTATACGATGCCTGCGCCGATCGCGTGCATCACTACCTGGTGGTTCGCCTGGGCTCGCGCGACGATGCCGACGACTTGCTGCAACAGACGTTTTTGCGAATGGCCCGAGCGCCCCAAAACCTGGCGACGGTCGAGAACCTGCCGGGCTACGTGTTCACGATCGCGCGGAACGAAGCGGCGCGGCTGTTGGCGGACAAGTCGAGGCTGCGAAGCGCGTCGCAACTCGTGGCGGCCGATATGTATCGCGAAGCGACGTCCGACGACCAGGCTGCCCGCGATTCGGCCGAAGCGCTGACCGCGGCGCTCGAGCGATTGCCTGTGGAACAACGAGAAATCGTGGAATTGAAAACTAGCGCGGGTCTGACGCTCGCCGAAATTGCCGACGTGACGGGAACTCCCCCGGGCACGGTGGCGACGCGCTATCGCGCGGCGCTCGCCCGCTTGCGAGAGTGGCTGAGCAAGGAATTGCAATGAGTGACGAACCTCTGAACGAACTCGACAGCTTGACCCCCTGCCCTGCTCCGCCCGAGCTGCGAGCCAAGGTATTGGCGGCCGTGGATCGCGAACTGGCTAAATCACCAACCGAGTTGGCAATTCTGGGTGCCACTGCTGGCTTGTCCAGCAGTGTCCTCCCCGCGTCCGCTTGCACGAAGTCCACCCCGCCGCACCTCAGCCTCGAAAAGCTCTCCGCCTGGACCGTCGCAGCGTCATTGCTCGTCGGCATCGGTTTGTGCGCCTGGCAACGCATCGTCGTCGATGCACGGCTGGCTTCGGCGTTCGGTCCCGCTGGGCAATCGTCGACGATCACCCAACTCGTTCGGGATATCGAATCGACTAGCGGCCCCGACAGCGGACGTTGGTTTTCCGAGCGTTTGGCGGCGTACAAGTCGCGCCACGAACGACAGCATCATTTGGACGAGCCCCTCACAACCTATCCATTGAGCACGTTGCCATGAAGCGGTTTCTAAAACACTTCCGGTTCGCCGCGATCCTCTTCGGAGGTCTGATTGCGGCCGGGCTGATCTACTATGCGATCAGCAATTGGCGGGCCAGCGTCCGGTTGGAAAAAACAATCTCCCGGCTGCGAGCCGCCGGCGAACCCGTCGCGCTAGCGGACTTGGCGCGACCGCCGATTCCGCCCGAGGAGAACGCGTTCACATTTCTCAAGCGGGCCGAGACGGACATCAAGGCCATCGAGAACGAGGTCAGCGCCGCCGAAACCGCTGAAGAGGAAGCGCGGTTGGAGCGAGAGGAAGAGGAAGATGCAGCGCCTCGCCAAGAGCGAGATGACGACGATGCATTCTCGCCGGCCGTGCTGGCCGCCATGCGGGCGGCGCTGGCGGCCTATCCCAAGGCCGTGCCGATATTGCTGCAAGCCAGCCGTTGCCCGGACTTTGACTGGCAACTCGACGTGAATCTCGCACCGAATGAATTTACCGCAGCCATGATCGATGTGTTTTCGCCGATGCGTGGCGGCGTGCGCGTTTTGAACTATCAAGCACAGGTCGATCTGGCCGATGGCCGCGCCGACGACGCGTTGCAATCGGCTCTGGCGATCATGCGTTTGAGCCGTCTCTATGGACGCGAGCCAACCATGGTCGTGAGCCTAGTCGCGATAGCGTGTTTCAGCGTCGGAGCTCAAGTGGCCAATGACGCCTTGCGGCTAGGTCCAGTTTCCGACGCCAGCCAAAAAGCGCTCGACGACGAACTAGCCCAACAAACCCCCATCGAAGCTGCCAAGCATACATTGAAAACAGAACGCGCGTTTATGCTGGAGCACTACCGAGACTTTTTTGGGCAGGGCATCGGTTGGCTTCCCTACCTGAAGGACGAGGCTTGTAATGCCGTCGAATTGATCGATGCCCTGATCGAAATACTGCCTGATGACACGTCAAACTCGGTCACAGATCCCAAAATTCGCGCAATACTGGCGCAATCGGGTTGGCTCGTCGGAATGACCGAACCCGCTTTGCAAGCCTACCTCTACGCCGCTCGCCGCGACCTGGCCACGTTGCGAACCCTGCGCATCCTCAGCGCGCTGTCACGCAACAAATTCACGCCAGATGCTCCTCTACCAAAACTCGACGAGTTGGGTTTGCCGGCAAGCGAACTCGTGGACCCATTCAACGGCCAGCAATTGCGTCTAAAAAAGCTGCCCGAGGGCTGGCTGATTTATTCGGTCGGCAGAGATCTGAAGGATGACGGCGGCGACGTAGCCGATGTCAAGGACGTCGGCTTGGCGCCAAAGCGAGGCGCGGCACCGACACATTCCGGATAGTTGGGTAGGTATCCAACAAGCCGTCCCCGCAATCTCAACGCACACTGCGCTCACCTTCCAAAACACCCAACTTGCGACTGGAGTGCGTCCAGCCGATTCCGCCAAAAACCCGCATTGATCTTGCCCCAAGTGGGGAGCATGGCCTAAGCTGTCGACCCTCCGGCGAAATGGCTGGGGTTAGGCGAATCAGGGAAGATTCGCTGCACGGAGGCTCTGCGAGACACCAGTGGTATGAAACCAAATCGGCACGCCAGCGCCGCCCATTCGGCCCGCGCCACTTCGAATCAACCGCCGTTGCCCCACTCTTCGGCAAGGGATAAGCACTCCGAGCTACACGAGCGCGCGATTTCGCGCACCCGCGATTGGCTCATCGAGCGGCAGCATGCGGACGGACACTGGGTCGCCGAGCTCGAGGGCGACACGATCCTGGAAAGCGAATATGTGCTGTTGTTGGCCTTCTTGGGCCGGCACTCTGGCGACGTGGCCCACAAGGCGGCTAACTACATTCTCAAGCAGCAACTTCCAGCAGGCGGCTGGACCACGTATCCCGGCGGACCGGTGGATGTCAGCGTCAGCGTCAAAGCCTATTTCGCGCTCAAACTCACCGGGCACGATCCCGACTCCGAACCCATGCAGCGAGCCCGCGCGGCCATTCGAGCCCATGGCGGCGCCGACGCGGTCAACAGCTTCACTCGATTTTACCTGGCCCTGCTCGGTCAGATTTCCTACGAACAATGCCCGGCCGTTCCGCCCGAGGCGCTGCTGCTGCCGAAATTCTCGCCGATTAACTTGTATCGCGTGAGCGCCTGGTCGCGCACGATCATTGTGCCGTTGTCGATCATGTGGGCCTGCCAGCCCAAGACCGATATCGAAGCGGCTTTGGGAATCTCGGAACTGTTTCTCAAACCGCCTCACCAGTGGCCGCCGCTGCGCTGTCCGGGTCAAAAAGGGGGCACGGGCCTGCTCAGCTGGGACCGGTTCTTTCGCACCGTGGACCGCGGCATTAAGTTTTTCCAGCGTCGCGGATGGCTGCCGTTGCGCCGACGGGCTTTGATCGCGGCCGAACGTTGGATGATCGATCGCTTTGCCGGCAGCCAGGGACTCGGCGCGATCTTTCCGCCCATAGTGTGGAGCGTGATCGCGCTGCGCTGCCTGGGCTACCGCGACGACAGTCCGGAAGTCAAATACTGCCACGAGCACTTGGAAGGTTTGATTATTGCCGAGGGAGATACGATTCGGCTGCAGCCTTGCAAGTCGCCGGTGTGGGACACGGCCTTGACGCTGCGGGCCCTGGCGGCTGGCGGCGTGCCGGCGGAACATCCCACGGCCAGGCGGGCCGTCGACTGGCTGCTTAGGCAAGAGATTCGCCGCACGGGCGATTGGTCGGAGACCGTGGCCGCACAACCGGCCGGCTGGTGCTTCGAGTACGCCAATGAGTTCTATCCCGACGTCGACGACACGAGCATGGTCGTGATGGCATTGGTCAGCCAGTTGGACTCGGCGATCGGACTGCCCGGAAACTCGCCCACTGCTTTGCAACTGATCGATCAGACGGCCGTGTCCACGCCGGGTGACGCGCGGCAGCGCGTGGCGGCGATCGATCAACTGGCCGCCGCCAGTCAGCGGGCCCTCGATTGGGTGCTGGCGATGCAGAACCGCGATGGCGGATGGGGCGCGTTCGATCGCGATAACAATCACGAATTCCTCTGTCACGTGCCGTTCGCCGATCACAACGCGATGATCGATCCCAGCACGCCCGACCTGACCGGTCGAGTCTTGGAAATGCTGGGGCAACTCGGTCGACGCGTGGGCGATCCGGTCGTGGACCGAGCCGTGGCCTACATGCGACGCACGCAGGAATCTGACGGCAGTTGGTTCGGCCGCTGGGGAGTGAACTACATCTATGGCACATGGCAGGCGCTGGTGGGACTCGCGGCCGTCGGCCTGAAGGCCGATGACGCAGCCATCGTGGGCGGCGTCAACTGGCTGGTGGCTTATCAGCAGCCCTCGGGCGGATGGGGCGAATCGCCCGACAGCTATGCCCATCCGCATTTGCGCGGCCGGGGGTCGGCGACGGCTTCGCAAACGGCGTGGGCCGTGTTGGGGCTGGTTGCCGCCGGACACGCCCGCGGAGCGGCAGCCACGCGCGGCGTGCAGTATCTGCTCGATCAGCAGCGCGACGACGGCAGCTGGGACGAGCCCGAATTCACTGGCACCGGCTTTCCTCAGGTCTTCTATCTGCGCTATCACTACTATCCGATCTATTTCCCGCTCTTGGCCGTGGCCGGTTGGAACGCGGCCGTCGCGCTGCCCGATTTGGCCGACCCTAGGGCCGACGACAACCCGTCGAACGGCCGCGGGCCGCTCGAAATGTCTCGCGACTCCTGAACCTCTTGCTCGCACACGTGCTCGGAGACTCCGCATGCGCTTTCCATTCTCGCTGACCCGGACGATGACGACGTACCTTCTCAAGAAGAAGTTGTCCGGCGACAAGAAGTTTCCGCTCGTGCTGATGCTCGAGCCGTTGCACGCCTGCAACCTGACCTGCACCGGCTGCGGGCGGATTCGCGAGTATGCCAGCACGATCAAGGACAAACTGACGGTGGACGAGTGCCTGGCGGCGGTCGACGAATGCGGCGCGCCCTGCGTCAGCATCTGCGGCGGCGAACCGATGATCTATCCCTGGATCGAGGAGCTGGTCGCCAAGATCCTGGAGCGAAAGAAGCACATCTACTTGTGCACCAACGGCATGTTCACCCGCAAGAAGCTGGCGGGATTCAAGGTCACGGACCGATTCTTCTGGAACGTGCACTTGGACGGCATGGAGACCAGCCACGACAAGGCGGTCGAGCGCGAGGGCGTGTTCGCCGAGGCGATTGAAGGCATCAAGGCGGCCAAAGCGGCGGGTTTTCTCGTGTGCACGAACACGACCGTTTACAAAGAAACGGACATGAATGAAATCGCCGTGATGCTGAGCTACCTGACCGAGTTGGGGGTCGATGGGTTCATGATGTCGCCGGCCTACGGCTATGCGGCAGTGCATGCCACGAATCCCGACGGGGCGCACGACATCTTCATGACTCGCGAGGATATCCACGAGAAATTCCGCGCCGCCAAGACGCTGCTGTCTTCGTACCGGCTCAACACCTCGCCGGTGTATCTCGAGTTCCTGCGCGGCGAGCGCGACCTGCGTTGCGCCGCGTGGGCCAATCCGACCCGCAATCTGAAGGGCTGGAAAGGCCCCTGCTACCTGATCACCGACACGCACCACTCGACATATCGCGATCTGATCGACAAGACCGACTGGGACAAGCTGGGACAAGGCAACGATCCGCGTTGCGAAAACTGCATGGTGCATTGCGGCTTCGAGCCGGCCGCCGTGCTAGGCGTCAACCGTCGCCTGGGCGACACTCTGAAAATGGCCCTCTGGCAGTTCAGTTGAGTCGCGCCGCCGCTCGGCCGCCGAAAAAACGCGAACGGAACCGGGCGAATTCCCGCCAATCTTTCTTGCGAAAGCGCCACGCCCTGGCTGGCTAAATTGCCGCCAGCGGCGCCTGCCGCAATCTTCTGGAACTGTGGCAATCCGTTAGTTAGAATCGAGCGTGCGGCCTGCCGGCGTACGTCCTGCCTGTTGCCATGCGGCTCCCTCCAGAGGCGGTCTGATGAGGCGAATTCTCCAATCGCGTTGCCTAACAGGCGCATTACTGTCGCTTTCGGCGACTGCATTCGGAGTCGCCGGTTGCAGCGAGCATGTTGGCCCGGCGGCGGTCGAAGCCCAGGCAAATGCCGCCGCGGAACCCTCTGCCGAAGCGTTGAGCGCGGTGGAAGTCGCCCTGCGGCCATGGCCCTACACGGTGCGGGTGCAAGGTTCGCTGATCGAAGATGAATCGGCCGAACTCGGCGCCAAGGTGGCGGGACGGGTCAAGGAAGTCATGGTCGATCTCGGCACGCGCGTCGACGAGGGCCAGCCGGTCGCGCGGCTCGATACCGAGGAATTCGACCTGCGCGTGCAGCAGGCCGAAGCCCAGGTGGCGCAGGCCCGCGCAACGCTCGGCCTCAAGGGAAACACGCCCGACGACAAGCTCGATCCGACGAAAGCGGCTCCGGTGCTCCAGGAGATGGCGTTGCTGGAAGAGGCGCGTTTGAATTTCAACCGGGTTCGTGGCGTGACGGGCAAAGCCGTGTTCACTCAGGAAGAGATCCAAACCCGACAGTCGGCGCTGCACGTGGCTGAAGCCCGCTATTCGTCATCGCTTAATGCCGTGCAGGAGCAAGTCGCGCTGCTGGCCTTGCGGCGCGCCGAATTGGCGCTGGCCGTGCAAAACCAACACGACGCCGTGCTCAAGGCGCCGTTCGTGGGCATCATCCAACAAAAGCACGTCGCGCCGGGCAGTTACGTCAACATAGGTCAGCCAGTCGTGATGCTGATGCGGATCGACCCGTTGCGGTTTCGCGCCGGCGTTCCCGAGCGGGCGGCGGTCGGCGTCAAAGTGGGACAAACGGTCAAGATCTTCCTCGATGGCCAGCCCGCTCCAATCGAGGTCAAAATCTCGCGCATCAGTCCGGCGCTCGATCTGAGCAGCCGGGCGCTGATGATCGAGGCCGACGTCGAGAATGGCGACAGTCGCTGGCGAAGCGGCCTGTTCGCCGAGGGAGAGATTCTGGTCGACGCCGAGCAACAGGCATTGACGGTGCCAGTCAGCAGCGTGGTGGCCTTTGGCGGCGTGGAGAAGGTGTGGACCGTCAAAGGCGACAAGGCGGAGCCACAACCCGTGCGAATTGGACGGCGCGACGCCCGGTTTGTCGAAATCCTCGACGGGCTTTCGGCCGGAGACGTGATTTTGAGCGATGGGCGACAAGGCCGCGAGGGCGTGGTGCACGTCAATCGCGAGACGTCCCAGCCCCCCGACCAACGCGCGGCGCCGCAAGAGACTTCCAGACCGAGCGGGCCCGATTCGATCGGACAATGAGAACCCGGGCCTGCCAGGCCGGCGCGCGAGGTTGAGACGAACGCCAGAGGAGTTTTTGCTTGCAGTGGCTCGCTGAAATTTGTGTTCGCAGACCGGTTTTTGCCGTGATGCTGGTGATGGCCATGGTTGTCGCCGGTTTAGCCGCGTATCAGCGGCTGGGCATCGACCGTTTTCCGAAGATGGACCTGCCCACGCTGATGGTGTTCACGAACTACCCGGGCGCGGCCGCTGGGGAAATTGAAACCGAGATCACGCAGGTTTTGGAAGATGCCGTCGCCACCGTCAGCGGCATCGACGAGTTGCGAAGCCTATCGCGCGACGGCAATTCGCTGTTGATCATCACGTTCAACCTGAACCGCGACATCGATGCCGCGGCCCAGGATGTGCGCGACGCGGTGTCGAGCGTGATCAACCGGCTTCCGCCGGATACCGATCCGCCGGTCGTCCGCAAGCAGGATCTTGACGCCTCGCCGATCCTGTCGCTGGCCGTATCCGGCAATCGGGAAAGCCGCGAGTTATACGTGCTGGCCGACCGGTTTGTGAAAAACGTCATCGAGTCGGCGCAGGGAGTGGGTCAGGTGTTCATCACCGGCGCCGCGGACCGCGCGGTGCAGGTGAATATCGAGGCCCGGCGGCTGGCCGCCTACCAGCTGTCGATCATGCAGGTGCGCGACGCACTGGCCCGGCAAAATATCGACATTCCTGGCGGCCGCGTCGACGCCGGCAATCAGGAGTTGACGCTGCGTACCCTGGGGCGAATGGAAGACACCGCGCATTTTCTCGACCTGGTCGTGGCCAGTTCGCAGGGGACGCCCGTGCGGCTGCGCGACCTGGGCGAAGTCATCGACGGCTCGAAGGAAGTCCGCACGCTGGCCCGGTTGGACGGCAAGCCGGCAGTCGTGCTGGAGGTGCAGCGCCAGTCGGGCACGAACACGGTCGACGTGATCCAGGCGGTCAAGGCCCGTCTCGACCGAAGCCGCAGCCTGCTGCCGCCGGACGTGGCCGTGAGCGTCATTCAAGATCAGTCCCGCTACATTGACGCCGCGATGCACGAGATTCAGGGGCACCTGGTCCTGGGAAGCATTTTCGCCACGGTCGTGGTGCTGTTGTTCATGCGATCCTGGCGATCGACGTTGATCGCGGCCGTGGCAATCCCCGGATCGGTCATTTCCACGTTCGCGGTCATGAAGTATCTGGATTTCACGCTCAACAACGTCACCATGCTGGCGCTGGTGCTGATGGTGGGCGTGGTAATCGATGATGCGATCGTGGTTTTGGAAAACGTGTTCCGGTTCATCGAGGAAAAGGGGATGACCCCGATCGCGGCCGCGATCGAAGGCACTCGCGAGATCGGTCTGGCCGTGCTGGCCACGACGCTGTCGCTGGTCATCGTGTTTCTGCCGGTATCGTTCCTGTCGAGCGTCACGGGCCGCATGCTCTACCAGTTCGGCATGACCAGCGTCGTGGCCATCTTGATCTCGATGCTGATCAGCTTCTCGCTAACGCCCATGATGTGCTCACGACTTTTGCGGCGTGAACCGCATTCGGCCGCGGCCCCCCGCTCCCGCCGCGGATTCTACCACTTGCTTGAAATCGGCTACGTCGGTTGTCTGTCGTGGGCCATGCGTCATCGCTGGGTGGTCTGCCTGTTGGCAATCGCCGTCATCGCCTCGAACGTTCCGCTGTACCGCATGGTTCAACAGGACTACGTTCCGACGAACGTTGACGAGTCGGAGTTCGAAGTCGGAGTGACGGCCAAGGAAGGGGCCTCGCTGTCGGTAATGAACGAGACCATGAGCGCCGTCGAAGACTGAGGTGCGCCAGGTGCCGGGGGTCCGGAGACTCGTCACGACCGTCGGCAGCTCCAGTTCGACCGCGCTCAACACCGGCGAAGTGTTCGTGCAGCTTGAGGACATCTCGACTCGCGCTTTCAGCCTGGGGCGCTTGTGGCGCGAGACCCTGGCCGGACAGCCGGCCGCCGCCTGGCAGGGCAATTACTCGCAGCGCGAGGTGATGCAGCAGGTGCGGAGCCGCCTGAAAAAGTTCAAAGATCTGATCATCGCGGTCCGCAACTTGACCAGTCTGCGTCAAGGCGCGCCGGTCGACATCGATTTCGTGATCGAAGGCCCCGACATCAAGACCTTGGCGGAGGTGAGCGAACAACTGCGGCAGCGGGTGGCGAAACTGCCCGGCATCGTCGACACGTACACCACGTTGCGCATGGATAAGCCCGAGCTGCGGGTCGAAATTAATCGCGAACGAGCGGCCGCGTTGGGAGTCGAAGTGCAGGACATCGCCGAAACGCTGCGAATCGCCGTTGGCGGCGACGACCGCGTGTCGCGTTATCACGACCCGCTCGCCGACGACACTTATGACGTGGAGTTGCGGCTGGTCGGGCTGGACCGTGGCAGCCGGGAAGCCATCAGCCAGCTTTACGTTCGCACGCAGCCGCGGACGACCGCTTCCGACGGTTCGAGCGACGACGGATCGTCGTTGACGCGATTGGACAATGTCGTGCGATTTCACTATGCCGAATCCTCGCCCCGCATCGATCGCGTGGACCGGCAGCGAATGGCGGCAGTGCGAGCCAATCTCTCGCCCGGCTTCGCCCTGGGCGATCGCATTGATGCGTTTCGCACGGCCGCCAAGGAAATGGGGCTGCCGCCCGGGTTCACGACTCGCGTGTCCGGCCGCGGTCGCGAACTGGAAAGAACGTTTCAGGATTTTGGCTGGACGTTCGCGCTGTCGTTTATCTTCATGTACCTGGTGCTGGCCGCTCAGTTCGAGCACCTGATCCATCCGCTGACAATCCTGGTTTCGCTGCCGCTGGCCGTACCCTTTGGCCTGGTAAGCCTGTTGTTGGGAGCCGAAACGCTGAATCTTTACTCGGCGTTGGGCATCCTCGTGCTGTTCGGCGTGGTGAAGAAGAACTCGATTTTGCAGGTCGATCACACGAATCAATTGCGATCCCAGGGAATGGATCGCTTGAGTGCTATCTTGCAGGCCAACCGCGACCGACTGCGGCCAATTCTGATGACCACGATCGCGTTCGTGGCCGGTATGTTGCCGCTGTTGATCGGATCGGGGCCGGGCTCGGAGGAACGGCGGTCGATCGCCGTGCTCGCCGTCGGCGGGCAGACCCTGTCGTTGATGTTGACCCTATTGGCCACGCCGGTGGTCTACTCGCTATTCGACGACCTGTCGCGCCTGTTCTCGCCGAGAGGACCGCAGACACCGGTCGTGCCGCGCACCATCGCGCCGATCGGCGCGGGCAAGCATCCGCAACTGGTTGACGCCCCCGGTCCGTCGGCCTATTCCGAGACCTAAGCCGTCGTTTCACTCACACGACGACAATGCCGGTTCGGCGACGTCAACGACCGACAGCGCCGTGGTCCCGCCCCACGTTGGAGTTCCCTTTTTGGGCGACTCGGCGACGACGATACAATCGCGCCCGGCCCGCTTCGCGGCCAACAAGGCATCGTCGGCGCGCGCGATCAGACGCTCAACGCTATCGCCATCCTGACACGATTCGGCAACGCCGAAGCTGCCCGTGACGCTTAAAGCGCCGGACAACAACTCGATGCGGTGCTGGGCCAGCGTGGCACGCAATCGTTCAGCAAGTAGCGTCGCCGCTTCCTCGCCGGTCTCGGGGGCGATGATGCAAAACTCCTCGCCGCCGTAGCGAGCCACCAAATCCGAGGACCGACACAGCTCGACTAACAGCTCGGCCACCGCCTTCAAGACCGCGTCGCCCGAGACGTGGCCGTAGGTGTCGTTCACTCCCTTAAACCCGTCCAGATCGACCATGATGCAGGACAACGGCCGACTGTATCGAATGGCGCGGGCCCATTCACGTTCCGAGCGTTCGGCCAGGCTGCGGCGATTGAGCACTCCGGTCAGCGGGTCGCATTCCGACAGGATTCGCAACTCGCGCTGAGCCCGTTGCGCCAAATCGCGTTGCTCGTCCGCGTGGTTCAACGTTCGCGCGCAATACCAGACGAGCACCGCGAATGAGATGATCGTGGAAACCGTGTGCACGGCCGTGCCGAATTCGAGCTGATAAAGTCCCAACTCCTCGCCTTGCAATTTCACCCAACCCAACAAGAGCGGAACGCTAACCGCCGCCGGCAGCAAGGTCCTGGCCGCCAGCCCCCCCAGACGTTGGCTGCGAATGGGAGCCATGATTTCCAGATCGGGTCGCGCGTATAGCAGCCCGATGCATACCACGACCATCGTCGCCGCCGTGTGGATGGCAAGCGCCGTGTAGGGATCGAATCGAAACAAGGAGCTGATGTCGTAGGCATAGCCGACCAGGCAAAGCCCCGAGACAAGCAAGGTGGTCAGCACCAGTGCCTGCAGCAGTCGTCCGGTCCAAAGGCGGCGCGACGGCAACAAGAGCAACGACGAGGCCAACAACATCAGACAGATTCCGTTTAGAATCGACATGGGCGCCCGCGGTCTAGTTGGGGGCGACCATAATGTGCCGGCGCTGAGTTCCAGGTCGAAAAGCTGTTCGGCGAGGGAAGTGCCGGCGATCAATAGAATCGCCGCGGCGGCCACCCGGGTAATCAACCGAGAGCCGCGCGAATTGCGGCGTGCGAACTCAGTCAACGCGATGCCTATCAAAATGAAGGCCACTGCCGTGCCGACTTCCATTGGCCCGTAGCCGGGGAGCACCGTCTTCAGCATCTGGATATCGAAGCCCCAGCCGATTAACACGACCAGCCCGACAAGCGTCGCGCCGATGCCCGCCGTGCGCACCACCGTGGGGGTCTCATCCGAGACACCTGTTTGGACGCTTTGCTGATCCGTCATCATGTCCCTCGAAGAATTCGTACCCATACTCGACCCGTTCAATTGGAATTTAGCACGCGATTTACCCCTAGCACTGCTCGCTTTGGCGAACTTTCCGGACCTTCCGGAAGTAGCGACGGTTCCTGTCGCGCCGAATCATGTGTCGAGCGACTCGCCGGGAAAACGCCGCACGAAAAGGTACATTTCCGTACGGTTCGCTCCGTAAAGCGACCACGAGCGGCCTGGAATACGGCGCGACGCATGCGCGATCGACATCGATTCACTCACCGTTAGAACGGAACAACATGCAATGTCAGGTTAGCCCTTGGTCGGCTTGCGGCTCTCTGCTGAAAGAGGCGTGGAGCGGATTCAAATGCCGCGCCCTGTTACACGCCAGCCCCTACTTGACTTGGGAATTCCTCGACAGCGTCGCTCGGCTGCGCGGCGACGTGGAAGTCGCGCTTTTGAGACAAGACGGGGAACTCGTCGGTTGTTTTCCCTTCGAACGCAAAGGAGAGCGACGGGCAATGCCCGTAGCGGGTCTGCTCAATGATCTGCACGGGCCCATTGTTGCCGAAATGAACCAAGAGGATTTCGCGCGGATCTTTCGTCTGGCCGGACTCACACGCTTTGACTTTCATGCCACGCCGATCATGCCCTGGAATTCCGCTGCGCGCTGTCCAGCGAAGTACGCGGTTACAGGGCCCGCCTGGGCGACCAACCCGGCAAATACATCGAACAGTTGACGAGCTCGCGATACTCGGTCCGACAACAGACTCGCAAGACTCGCGCCATGGAGCGCAAGCTGGGGCCCATTCGAATGGAGTGGAACACGCGAGACGATGCCATCTTCGAAACGCTCGTCGCGTGGAAGAGCCGGCAATATCGGCGAACAGGCTGTTGCGACGTTTTCGCGGTCCCTTGGGCCAGGCAATTAGCGCGTGACCTTCTCGGTCTCGACGCCCGAGGCATGCATGGACAGATGAGCGCGCTGTTTGCCGGCGATGAGCTCGTCGCGGTGCACCTGGCCCTGCGGTATCGCGACATATTGCACTGCTGGTTTCCCGCATACTCCGTCGAGCACGCACGTTTTTCTCCGGGCACGGAATTGTTCCTGCGCATGGCGGCGCGGGCCCCGGCCGAAGGAATCGCCTTGATCGATATGGGCAGTGGAACCGAGGCGTACAAAGAGAAGTTCACGAACGAACAGTATTCGGTCATTCGCGGTTCGCTCGATCTTCTACCCTGGCGCAGAAAGCTACGATCATTGGGCCTTTCCGCCCGACAGCGGGTGAAAAGGATTCCCTGGATGAAAAGTGCCCAGACTTGGATACGCCAGACGATTTCGCCCTCGCCAGCACACCTCCCTCGATAGAGCTGTTCGGTAAGAAACGACGACCAGCGCTCGGGCGCCTGTTGATTTTATCAAGAGGCTGCTAGACCAGCGATCCGTCCGGAACGACGGCTTCTCGTAGCCGCTCGGAGACATGGTCGACCAGCCGCAGCACGAGCGCCAGGACCGTCAGCGTCGGGTTGGCATGGCCCGAGGTGGGGAACACCGATCCGCCGCTGATGTAAAGATTGTTGAGTGAATGAACCCGGCAATCGGGGTCGACGACTCCCAACTCGGGATCAGACGACATGCGCGTCGTGCCCAAGTGATGCGCCATGCTATTGAAGTTCTTGATGGATTCCGCCATCGAAGCGATCAGCTCGCGCTCATCGTAGTCGACGAAACCCAGCCGCTCGGCCCGCAGCGCCCGGTCCAATTCGCGATAAAAGGTCGTCACGGTATCGTAGTCCAACTGCGAAAACCGAACCTGGGGATGGATGCGCGGCATGCCAAATTCGTCGAGTTCCTCGCTGAGGGTCAACCGGCTGGCGGGGTCTGCGCCTGCTCGGCCTGAAAGAACAAAGCGTCTTGCGCGGGCGTCGTGCGGCAGGATAAACGGCAGTCTCGGGCGCCGGGCCCGAGCGCCGATCTGTCTGGCGACGTTGAGCCATGCGGCGGGGGTGTTCAGCACGATGTTCCGCAGATGACGGCCAATAGCGCGCACGAAAGAGGCCGGCCCGATCCCTTGAACATTATTTCCTGCAGCCACAGGGTCGAGAGCGCGGCGTCGCCGTGGGCCGGGTCGGCAATTGCCGGTCGATATGGAAAGCCGATGATGTTCATGACGCGATTGGCACGCTGCGCCTCGTCGCTCAGCCGAAAACGGCGGCGCTCGTAGGCTCCCTGGCGGTCCTTTTGAAACCGATAAAACGGAGGCTTATCCGGTCGCGAAAGGGCCAACCGGCCATGCGTTCCGGCCAGGTGGCTCATGTAACATCGGCCGACCATATCGCTGTGATTGCCCAATCCGCTCGAGATTTGACTGCGCGACGCCAGCAGAATGCGCGGGTTCTCCAACCCGCCGGCCGCGAGGATGAAAATCTTCGCCGTGACGCGCACCGGACTGCCGCGACGAGACACGAGTTTAACGCTCTCGACGCGTGCCAGATCGCCATCGAGCCGCAGATCGACGGCATGATAATCCATCAAGACCCGAATGTTGTCCATGTCGGCCAGCGCGGCGGTAATGTGTTCCAAAGTCGGTGGGGGGACTCCAGCGCTCGACCGGCGTCGTTTCAATAGCGCCTCCGCCTATCGTATCCGGGAAGTCTCCGTCGTCCGGCCGCGTGGTCCGGTGGAAGCCGTCGGCAACCACCTCGCACCATTTTGCCGATCGCTGGAAATGGCTGGCGACGTCCTCGAACGCGATCGGCCAACCACTGAGCGGCACGAAGTCGCGCCGCTCGAAATCAATGGCGTCGTACGGAACCAGGCGGCCGCCCCAAAGTTTCGTGCTCCCGCCAAAGGCCCGACAGCGGTTTTCGTGCAGCGGCTCGTGCGGATTGGCCGCGTCGATCGTGCCTTCGTAGAGCTTACGGTCGGCTTCGGTTTGTTTGTCGCCGCCACCACTGACCAGCACGACGTCGAATCGCTGCTTGCCCAATTCCAGGGCCAAAACGATCCCCGCGGCGCCGGAGCCGATGATGCAGATCTGACACGAAAGCTTATCGACGTCGAGTTGCGATGGCTCGATGATCATTGCACATTTCTCACTGCTGGTTGAAGCACTCGGCGAATCGAGCGCACGTTTTCCAATAAGTGTTCCCTGCTGGTGGTGCCGCAGAGCACCATTTGGACCCCGGGCCGCGTCAGGGCGAACTCGAAACATTGCTCGACGATTTGTTGTCGCGTCGTTCCTGGGGGTTGCGAGTCCGACCGCGGCAATCCGAGCGCAAACACGCGGTGCGCGATGACTCCCACGCCGCGTTGGGCACAGCATTCGAACAAGTCGCCGGCCTCGCGCACCCAGGCCGCGTCGACCGGCATTTGCAACAGGGCCAGGCTACCGAATTGCAGCCCTCGCCGCGCGGCCATCGGGTCGCTGGTCGAAATACCCCAAGATCCGATCAGTCCCTTGGCGGCCAGCAAATCAAGCTCGGCGACGTTGGCTTCGCTGATTGAATCGATCGCCGGATCGTGCAACATGAGAACGTCAAGCCGCTCGCGACGGAGCCGGCGAAGCGTGCCTTCGAGGCTCGCGCGAATCGTCGCGGGCGTGATGTCCATTGTGATTGCGCCCCGTTGGCGCATCGCTTCGCGTGAGCGCTGCATGAGCGTCCTCAGACTCGCCATGCTCGCGGCGACCGGCCGCAGAACGGGCTTGAGCGCGTTGATGAGCAGCGTTTTACGACCAAAGCTATAGCCCACCTTGGAGCAAATAACCAGTTCGTCTCTGCGGCTGGGCGCCAAACCGCCAATCGCTGTTTCAGCCTGACCCTGTCCGTAACTGGGCGCCGTATCGACGAAGCGAATCCCGGCATCGAAGGCGCTCTCGAGCAGACGTCCGGCCGCGACGGCCGATAGGCCGCCCCCGACCGAGCGAAGCCGAGAGGTGCCCAGGCCCATGGGGAAACAGGATTTCTCGAACAACCGAATCATTCACGTCCCCCACAGCGGCGCGATTCGCCTCCGAAACCATGTAAAAATAGCATGAACCTCTCGCTGGCGCGCCATGGGGCGAATAAGCGTGATTCGTGCGACGGCTTGCCGCTTAGGCGGGGTCTCCAGCCAATACAGCCGGCAGAATCATGACCGAATCGGGTCCGCGGGCCCCGCGGCCATCACGACCTGAAAGCCAGCCGCGCGATTCGATCGCTTCATTCGATACATGTCTTGATCGGCCGCGTCGAGGATCTGTTCGACTGACGATCGGGCGTGGCCCACGGCGCCGCCGACGCTCGACGAGACGCGCAGCACGCGCCCGGCGACGTCGATGGCAGCGGCCATTTGGCTGCGAATTCGCTCGGCGATCCGTTCGACTTCCGTTTCGGCGCCCAGGTCGTCGACGACGACCACGAATTCGTCGCCGCCATAACGGCCGACAAAGTCGCCGGGCGCATGCAGCCCAACAAGCGTTCGGCGACGATCCGCAGCACCTGGTCGCCCACGCGGTGACCATGGGCGTCGTTAATTTGCTTGAAGTCGTCAAGATCGACGAACAGCACGACGAATCGGCCGTTCTCCTTGAGCGCGCGCCGTTGTGCGCGTTGTAGTCGAACCTCGAGTGCCTCGCGCGAGGGTAGTCCGGTTAGAAAATCACGGCGCGATTCAGCAACGAGCGAGCCATCGAGTTCGCCTTGTCGTTCAACAAGGACCACAACCACGGTCGTATCACATTGTTCGACCAGCCGCATCCGCACTCGCACGGCAAAGGCTTCGCGATCCTGGCACAACTGACGCGCCATGTGCGACGTTTCAGCTACTTCGCGGCGGATCAGTCGCGCCACGTTCGAGCGCAACTGTCCCTCGCATTCGTCGGAGATCACTTCCCGCAGGTTCATCCGCGTGAGCCGTTGGCGGGAAAAGCCAGTGGTTCCAATGGCGGCTGAATTAGTCTCGACAATCCGCAGATCCGGTGTGGCGAAGTACACCGCTTCGCCCGTCATGTCGAGTGCCTCGGCAATGGCGGCCAGCGACATGCGGCGCCGGTTCCCACGGCGCCGGCCGACGGGTGCAAACAATCCGTCGCGAACCCGGCTCGTCACGGCTAGCTCCGTGGTCAAGGCTCGACCTTCACGCTCTGCCAGTTCCAGGATCGACTCGTGCTGGCTCATACCAGAATCCTCAGTGGCGCGTGGTGGGCAGTTACTGTTGAAATCCATATCGCGGGACGTTCGCTGCCGCTCTCAGGCGGTCGAGTCGCGGTTCGCCGACACTTTGCCGGTCAGCGCTCGGCGTCGCTTGTACTCCCGCCACAAAAGCCTGGGAAATTTGCGGGCGTCGCGTAGGTAGCGTCCCAGCAGGCGGCGCGGCTCGGTGGCGACCCGATGCAGCCATTCCAGGCCATTGTCGCGCATCCACATCGGGGCGCGACGCTTGTGTCCGGCCAAAAAGTCGATCGTGGCGCCGACGCAGAACGCCGTCTTGGCGCGAATCGCCTCGCGGTTGGCATGGACCCACAATTCTTGCTTGGCGGCGCCGAGGCCAACGACCAACGCATCGGGGCAGCTGGCGGCAATCATGGCCAGGATTGCGTCATTCTCGGCCGGGTCCTTCTCGAAGCCAAACGGCGGGCTATACGTACCACAGACTTCAACCGCCGGCCACCGTTTCGCGATGTTGGCGGCCGCCATTTCGCCGACTCCCGGTCCCGCCCCAAGCAAAAACACGCGCAGGCCACCGCGATCGGCCGCCGCATCAAACACCGCCGGCACCAGGTCGGCCCCGGTCACGCGCTCCGGCAAAGGGCTGCCGAAAAGGCGGCTGGCCAACACCACGGGCATGCCATCAGCCAGCACCAGGTCCGCGTCGTCGTAAGCTCGCCGCAACCCTTGATGATGTTCGAGCATCACCACGTGATCCACGTTTGGCGTGACCACGTAGTTGCACAGGTCTTCACCGGCGGCCATCAGTTCGTACGCGCGAGCCGCTGCCTCGGGCATGCGCAGGGCGTCGATGCGGCAGCCGAAAAGGTGAACATGAGGGCCGGACTGGGCCGGGGCCTTGGACGCGACTTCAATGGTTTCGACAGTTGCCATATGGATTCCTACTGGAATTGTCTCCTCGGTACCGGCATGTTTAATGCAGGGCCAGAACTTCCTCACGGGGTTGGACGGTGCGCGAACTGGCCACGCCATCGACCTCTAAAAACAGCTCGCGCATGCGATCGGCATGGCGCTGCCAAATGTACTCGCGCTCGAATTTGTCGCGCCCGGCCAGTCCCATCCGCCGCCGCAGATCGGGATCGTCGGCCAAGATGGCCAGGCGGTCGGCGACGGCCGACGGATTGCGGATCTCGACGACAAAGCCGGTCTCCCCCTCGTCGACAATCGATGGCACGCCACGCCAGCGAGTCGCGACCACCGGCAAGCCATAAGCCATTGCCTCGACAAACACGATTCCAAACGTCTCGCAATCGAAGAACGTGGGCATGCAGAAAACGTCGGCCCGGGCATAGGCGGCGAATTTCTCTTTACCGGTCAGAACACCCAGGAAACGAATTTTGTCCTGCAGGTTTTGCTCGGAGATCCAGGCTTGTAATCCGGCCAGGAACTCCGGTTCTTGGGATTGTCCCATGATCTCGAGCGAGAACGGCACGCCGGCCGCGTTCAGTTTTCCGCAGGCCTCGACCAACACCCCCAAGCCTTTTGACTCGCGCAGGATGCCGACGAACAGGATTCGCAAGGGCCGGCTTTCGGTGGCGACTTCGCCGCGCGGCGGCGCGAGAAACTCGGGGCAAGGGTCGTCGATGCCGCAGGGGATCACGCAGTCTCGCCTGGCCAACAGGACGCTGCCGTCTGGAGGGTTCAAGTCCGAGATACGGATCGCGGCGTCCGCGTGGAAGTAGGCCCGACGGAACAGCCAACGTTCCCAAATCGAAAGTCGATCGTACAACTCCGAAACTCCGCCGGCATGGAAGTGAAAGATCGTCTTGGCGAACATCCACCGCGTCGCCAGCAAGATCACGAAGTCGCGATACATCGGCACGCGATAAGGACCGGCCGGCGGATAGTACAGGATCCGCACTCGATGAACGACTCGGCAGTAGACGATCCGCGCGATCAGCGAGAACAAGTGGAGTATCTTCGACAAGCGCACGTATCCGACTTCGTTCATATGCGATGAGAAGCTCATGCGCACGTGAATCATCTCCACGTCGGCCAGCTCGCTTTTAACGAGCCGCTCGATCATGATCGCTTGTCCGCCAAAGGGCGGCGGGCTCTGGCCTACGACTAACACTTTCGTCATACGATCTCCAGCAACGCGGTACGCTTCCTTGTTTCCAGTGATCCTAGGACGACAACACCGTCTCGCGCCGCTCGGCCGGCGCCGATTCGGCAGGCGCGCTCGAGGCCGCGCGAATCATGTCGTTGCCGACCATCTTGCGACGTTGCAAGATGACCGACGGCAGGACGCGGGCGCCGAGCATGCTCAGTCCCAAAAGGCCCACGCCCGCCGGGGACAGCGGATTGGCCCAGACCGCGCGGGCCAAGTATTTGCGCGGCGCCCATGCGGCCCAGCACGGCGTTCTTGGCGCCATGGTGGCGATAGGCCCGTGCCTTCTGACCGCGGGACAGTCGCTGAAACTCGGGCATCGCGAAAATCCGCTGCTGCACGATCAGCTCGCACTCCTGAATGCTCCGGGGCTGCATAACGATCTTGTTGGCATCGTGAATGCGATAGTGCGCCACGGGCTCGTCGAGGTAGCGGAATTGACAATGAGCCGCCAGCTTGCGCCAAAAGTCGTAATCGGGACAATGGTGCAGTGATTCGTCAAATGTTTGGTCGCCCAATATGCTGCGGCGAATCATCGCCGGAATGAGGATGAACGACCGCACCGCCAGATCCGGCAGAATGTAGCCCGACGGCCGGGCGCCGGGCATGTAGTCGCGATGTCGGCCGAGCGGCTCCCCGGCGGCGTTCATGACATACATGTCGCCGTACACGACGCCTACTTCGGGCGAGGCCTCGAAGATCTCGATCCGGCGGGCGATGCTACCGGTCGTGAACGTGTCGTCGCCGTCCAGGAAGGCGATGAGATCCCCCCGGGCAGCTCGCAGTCCTGTGTTCCGCGCCGCCGACTCGCCGGCATTGACCTGGCGAATGACGCGCACCGGAGCTTCGTATTCGGCCAAAACGCGGTGGGTGCCGTCGGTCGAGCCATCGTCGACCACGATGATCTCGTCCGGCACGCGGCTCTGGCCCAGCGCACTGTCGACCGCCTCGCGGATATAGGCCGCGCAATTGTAAGCGGGAATGACAACGCTAACCGTCAATTTCGGTTGATCGTCGTGACGCATGTCGGATTTCATAAAGTAATCCTGCCGCCGAAAGCGGGCCGAGAGAGGAATCGCGACGCTACGTCCGGCGTCGTGACGGGCGAAGGGGCGTCTGGATCGACAAATGCCAGGTAGCAGACGCTGGAAATGACGAAGATTTGAAAGAACCAGGACATGCCGAAGGTGGTTTCGAAGAAACCGGCCGACAGGCCGTAGATAATCACGGCCGCGATGAAGCCGTAGCCTGCCCCGGGCATCCGCCGAGCGAGGCGAGTGGAGCGTATCACGCCCAGCAGCAGCGTCGACAAACTGAAGAAGGCCCCGACAATGCCGACATTCAGCAGCAGATCGAGATAGCTCGAGTGCGCGGTCGAGATGGACCACGACTGCTCGTCGGAGATTTCGCGAATATGATCCACGGTCCAGAACGAGTTATATCCGTGACCGACGAAAGGCCGCTGGCCGATGTAATGCAATAGATCCTCCCACAACGGCACGCGACCGGTGAGCGATGAGTTCTCGTGTTCGGCCCGGCCCATCGAGACCGCGTCGTCCGTCACGGCAATCTGTAAAATCGCCATTAGAAGGACGGCCAGGGCCACCAGCCAGACGCCGCTTAGCCCCGCGATGAAGACGCGCCGGGGCGGCGCGGTGACAGCCCAGACAATGCCGGCCGCCAGCAGCATGGCCCCGAAGGCGCTGCGCGAGGCCGCCAAGATGACCATGACGAACGCGACCCCTGCCACGGCCAGCAGCCAACGTCGCTGATAGTTCTCGGTGACGTACAGATACATTGATGCCAGGACGAGGACGGCGCAGTTGACGCTCATGCGATTGGGGTGAAAGATTCCGGAAAATCGGTAGCCCCAGGCCCAGGGTCGGAACGTTCCCAGCGAGAACTCGGCCAGAAGGCCGAGTGTCATCCAGGTGAGTGTGCAAGAAAATGCGATCCAGACGAATTGGCGGCTCGACGTGCGCTTGGCCAGCGAAAGGGCCAATGCCGACTCGCAGAGCAGCGCGGCCACACGCCGAAACG
This sequence comes from uncultured Planctomycetaceae bacterium, assembly GCA_963791755.1. GTDB lineage: Bacteria > Planctomycetota > Planctomycetia > Pirellulales > PALSA-1355 > PALSA-1355. Next base: position 197,868 of record CAWBTK010000007.1, on the reverse strand, counting down.
ACATCATCGGCACGTCCGCCCAAACGGAGCTCACGCCGCACCACACCACGTATCCCACGGCCAGCACTCCCATGGGACCGGCAATTCGCAACCGGCGTCCACCCGGCCAAATTACGGCCGCCAGACCGAACAAGCCGAGCGATCCCAGGGCGAGCTGCCGCGTTAGCGTGCCTTCGGCCGCATACGCTTCCAGGCGATCCTCGAAGCCGTAATGTTCGGTCAAAGACAACGTCCAGCCCCCGGTCAGCGGCATGGTATAGCCGAGCGTGATCAGCAGCACGACCGCGACGATGAAGCTGGGCTTGGCGCTGATGTCGAGGTCGCCCGGAGCGGCGTACGACGACGGTAACCCGATTGTGCGCATACCCATCGAACTCATGGTAAGGTTCCTTGAAGGTCGCTCTGTTCCGAATCCGCCCGCGCTGGGATTAAGCTGGCAACCGGCACGAGACGCGTGGCATCCAACGCCCACACCAGGGTCGCAAGTCGCGTTACGGCGGCCGTCGAGGTGCCAGCCAGCGTGGCGATCGCCGCCCCCAGAGGACCGTACGGGGTGACGAGGCATACGGCGGTCGCGACGGTGATGGAAAGACCAATCACGTCCGCCACGAAATTCGATCGCGGCTGTTCGATGGCCCAAAGTCCGTTGCCGGCGACCATTCCCAGCCCGGTTATCAGCCCCCCCAGGGCCAGCACGCCAAACAGCGGTCCGGTGCCTTGAAACTGGCTGCCATAAACCAACTCGGGCAGCCACGAGCCGGTCGCGAAGGCGAACAGGCAGAAGGTTCCCAGAGTCAGTATCAGGACCGTCGCCGCCCCGAACAACACGCGAACCAGCGCCGCCGATCCGCCGGTTACGAAGGACATCGCGGCGCACGGCGCCAAGACGCGATCGACGCCGCATAAAATAATGGTCGTCAGACCGATCAGCGTGCCGCAGGCCCCCAGCACGCCGGCTGCGGCGGCGCCAACCGCCATGCTCACGATCCAGGGCATGATGTAGGGCGCCGTGTTGCCAACCAGGAAGCTTTGCAGCGACCATTTGGCGAACGTCCAGTTCGACCGCAAATCAGGCCAAAAGCGGCTGCGCTCGAATCGAATCGGCGTGGCATCGAGAAAATACCACCCGGCACACGCCAATCCGCAGGCAATGGCCATTACGCCGTAGATCGAAAAGATCGAAAGCACTCCGAGATAGGCGGCCAACAGCAGGCCGCCGATTTGCACCGCCGAAACCAACGCGTCAACGAGCATCGCAGTGCCGATCTTCAAGTCGGCGATTGCGAAACGACGAATTCCCTCGCGGAGCAGGAGCAGCGGACTGGCGATGAGCAAGGCCCATAAGCCCGGAGTGATCTCGCTCGAGCGGGCCAGCGAAAAACCGATGATCGCGGCGAGCAAGGCCAGCATGGCCAGCGCCGTCATCGCAAAATGCTGCAACCATGAACTGCCAGCATACTGGGCCAGCTCGCGCCCTGGCGGCGTTTGGAGTAGATCACGTAGGGCGCCACGATGGCGTTCTCCTGAACGCCCAAGGCGATGATGACGATGCTCAACGTGACATAGTAGATGCCCACTTCGACGGCCGAGACCGTGCGATTGATGATCACGGCGGTGACAAAACTCGTGCCGCTGACAATCGCCTGATCGAGAATCGACAACGCGCCGCTGGAAAGTGTGGGAAAGTTTCGCGCCACATCCGCCAGCCGCCAGCGGCGCGCGACCGGTTTGGCTTCCACGGGCGCGGCGACTCGCTCGAGCGCGGCACGCTCGGATGTCTCGACATTGATGACGGGGGTGGGAATGCTCACGCTCGGGTCACCTCGCCGACAACGGACAAAGGGCGCGAGCCCCGCGCGGTTCGGGCCACGGCGACCAGCGGGCGGGCCAAGGTTTTGCTGGCGTCGGCCGCCGTCGTATACCAGCCCGACAGTTTCGCCGCCAAGACCGCGGCGGTGTCGGCGGCTTCGACGGTGAACCGGCCCCAAGTAAATGGATCGTCGCCCTTGCGCACGCGTCTGGCCCGCGTCGACAAGCAGCAGGTCACTCCGGATTGGCGTGCCAGTTCAATCAACTCGTCGTCGCTTGCGCCAAACGGCAGGGCGAAGGTCGGCTCGGCGATGTCGAATCGCTCGCGCAACACTGAAAGGCACTCGTCAAGATCAGCGCGGAACTCGGCCCCCCGGCCGACAAAACGCTCGTGGGAGTGCGTGTGCGCTCCCAGCGAAATCAGGCCGCCGGAAAGCAGCTCGCGGCACTGAGCGGTCGTCATCGGCCGCCAAGAATCCCGCGGAACGCGCGGCAAACCGGCAGCCGACCAGTCATCGAAAGGAAACGGGCGATTGGAATCCAGATACTTCGTCGCCAGAAAGATCGTGGCCGGAACGCCGAGTTCCCGCAGAATGGGCCAGGCCTCGGTGTAGTTGCTCTCGTGACCATCGTCGAATGTGACGGCGAAGGCACCGGCGGGCACAAACGTCGAGTCGCGCTGGGCCGCGATGAGTTTTTCCAAGGGCCACGCTTCGAACCCGCGCGACAGGAGGCCCGCGAGTTGGCGGCGCATCTGTTCGGGCGTCACGTTCCAAGTCGGCTGATCGCCGGCGGCATGCGACGTCGAGCGGTGATACATTAAGATTCCGAACGCGTCGCCCTGACGGTCGCCGAACAGACTGTTCAGCCCCACGGCCATGCGGCCTGTCGTCCAGGTGGCCGCATCAAACCACCGGCTTCTGGCGGGCACATGGAGCCTGCGGCCGGACGATTGCACGCGAACCGAAGGCACCGCGACGGAGGCGCTCGGCAATGAACGGGCGCGGCGCAACTTCCTCCTCACCACGGCTCAGCACGCGCTGATAGACCTCGGTCATTTGCGAGCCGAGTCGCGACCAGAGAAACTCGCGAGCCCGCTCGGGCGCCGCCTGGCTCATTGCCGCCAGCAATTCGGGGTCCCCCGCCAGACGCACTCAGCGCCTGACGAAGATCGGCGACGACCTGCGTTGGATTAACGACCGGCACCTTGATGCCGCAACGGTCGGTTACGGTATCGTGGACTCCGTGATGGTCCAGGCACACGACTGGCAGGCCGCTGGCCAGCGCTTCGAGCACCACGTTGCCCATCGCGTCGCGAAGGCTCGTGAACGCGAACACGTCGGCCCAGGAGTATTGTTGCAGCGCTTCCTGATAGGGCAGCCAACCGAGCCACTCGACGCGGTCGCCCAGCCCCAATTTGTCGGCCAGAAGCTTCCAACGTCGTTCCATCCGACCGCGGCCCAGCACCCGCAGTTGCACGGGAACATCCGGCGGCAGTTGAGCGATCGCCTTGAGCAACAGCGACAGCGCCTTGCGAGCCACGAATTGCCCAGACCAGAGAATCCGCAGCGGCGAGCCGGCGGCGCGAACGGGTCGCTCGACGTGCGCCACCGCCGAGATGCCGGCGTCCGACATCAACGCAGGCGCGACCCCGTGATGCTGTTGCATCTGCTGGCGTCCACAGGAATTGGATGCCAACAGGGCGCTGGCCTTGCGGGCCGCCTGCCGCACGCGGCGGCTGAAGCGAAGTTGAAAGCCGTTGGTGATGGTGCGAATGAACTCGCAGGCCGCGTTGGTGAAATTGGCCTCGCCCAGGAATCGCCAGGGATAGTTTTCGGTGCCCGCGATTGGCCCCCATACAAATGGCACGTCCAGCTTCCACGCATAGCCGGGCTCGCGAAAGGCGATGCAGGTCACCTGGTGAATCAGATCGAAGGCGAGTCGTTCATGCAGCCGCCGCGCCACGCCCAGCGCTCGCCGCTGCCAGAAGTTGTACATGATCCACTCAAGGCCGCGGGCCCGCGAAAGCGGCTCTTCCCAGGGGCTGAAAGGCAGGAACTCGAAGTTCAAACCCGGCACCGGTCCGTGGGTTCGCAGATAGCGGGTAATCTGTTCCTCGGTCGGACCGCCCTGGCAAATGACCCAAGTGTCGAATTCCTCGGCGCATTGCAGCGCGCGATTCCAACCCTCGGTATACTCCGAACCCCGCTCGGGGCTGCAGTAATACGCCAGCAGGAGAACTCGCCCGCGCGATGTCTCGACGGTGTTAATCATGATTGGGTTTGTCGGGCCGCGTCGGAAGACCGCTCAACGCGCGCCGCGACTAAAGGCCACGGCAGGAATGGTTTGCAAGATCAACTTCACGTCGGTGGCCAGCGAACGCGACTGAATATACTCGTAGTCCATGCGGATCCATTCCGAGAATGAGACCGCCGAACGTCCGCGCACCTGCCAAATGCAGGTCAGGCCGGGCGTAACATCGAGTCGCCGCTGCTGCCAGGCTTCGCAACGGCGTGACTCGTCGCAGGGCAACGGGCGGGGACCAACCAACGACATTTCGCCCTTCAGCACGTTAAAAAGCTGGGGCAACTCGTCGATGCTCGTCTTGCGCAGGATGCGCCCGAGCCGCGTGACGCGAGGATCGTTGAGCATCTTGAAGGCCGGTCCATCTTGCTCGCTAAACTGTCGCAAGTCGTTCTTGCGTTGTTCGGCGTCGACCGACATGGTGCGAAACTTGTAGATCTTGAATTGCTCGCCGCCGATGGTGTCGCGGCGCTGACTGAAAATGACGGGACCGGGCGACGTGAGTTTGATGGCCGCCGCGACCAGCAGCATGATCGGAGCCGAGACGACCAGGATCGCGCTTGCACCAAGCACGTCGAGGGCCCGCTTGCCCACGGGCATCGGACGCGTGAACAGCGCGCGCATCGGACGCCCTTCGCGCCGCTCACGAGATGCCGCGTCGGCGGCGTCCGCTTCCAGGCCCGTCGGCTCGTCCTCGGAGGGATAGACGTAGACCTCGCACTGGGGCCGACGCATGTTCTCCGGCAAAAGATCGCAAATGTCCTGGGCCAGCTTCCACGCACCCTCGGCCGGAGTTTCCGGCAGCACGATGCCTATCGAATAGGCGCTCAGGAATCCGGCATCGTCGGTCGCGCGCAAACGGTCGTGCAACACGCGGGCCAAAGCGGAAATATCGGAGCTCTCGCAACGGGCCGACACGGTTAGCGTGAGAACGGCGAACGTCGCATTGCCGCGGTCGCTGCGCATGCGCTCGCGATCCAGAATGGCCCGCATGCGATCGACCGAGTGCAACAGCCAGTCCGAATTGTCACGGCGGTCCGAGGAGGTCAGGCGGTGGAGAATCTTGCGGAGGCGGATCATGTTCGATGCTCTCGGGGCGAGCTTTTCTGAAGGTCTTGTTGAAACCAATGGCGGGATAACGCGTGCGGCAAGTCTGCGACCGAGAGCACGGCACTAGCGGCAGGGCCCCGGTCCGGCTTAGGCGCCGAACAATCTAAACTCGTGGCATGGCCTCACCCGGACATGTGCCGCGGACATTTGTTTAGGATGATCCCCAGCACATTCGCGTGAGCATAACTCAGACGCCGCACGGCCCGTTCGGCCGACTCGCGCGGCGTTTCCTCCGCCTCGATCACGAACAACACTCCGTCGACCGATCCGGCCGCGCCAAAACAAAGGCTCGACTCGGTTGTCGGCAGATCGACGATCAACATTCCAAAGTCGTTCTGGAGCGATCGCAGAAAATCTCCCACGTTGCCGTAGTCGACGCTCAGCTCAGACCGGCTGCACGCCGCTCCCACGGAAAGCAACGACAAGTTGGGCACGCTGGACGCGGTGACCCAATCGCCCGGGTTACGCACCGCCGCGGCCAGCGCCGCGGGCGTCGCCTGCTCGCTGGCCTGGTCCTTTTCCAGTCCGCTCAAATCCACCAATAGCACGGGCCGATCGCTATTCTCCGCGGCTACGACCGCCAGGTTCCAAGCGACCGTGCTCGCGCCCGCGCCGGCGGCGCACGTTGTGACGCCAATCGACGTGAGTGGTTCGCCGGCCAGGTCCACGTTGGACCGCAGCCAATCGAACAGGTCGAAATAATAGTCGGCGAGACGGTCTTCGGATTCTCCGGCCGAAACGCGAGCCCGCGATGGATTTTGAGTAAGCGTGGTCATGCTGGGGATCCTCAGTTCTTGAGCATTTCGTGACGCGTGGCGCGAGGTACGGCCAGCAACACGGGAATGCCCAGTTCCTGCTCGATCTGTTGGGGAGACTTCAACGAACGGTCGAAGTATTCGACCGCAAACGCCAATAAAACCGCCCCGATCGAAGCCACGAAGAACCCGGCCAACAGCGAAATTGCCATCTTCGGGTTTGTCGCCTTGCCCACGAACGAGGCGGGCTGCACGACGTTGACGTTCGAGATGCGACCGGCTTCCAGGGCCGCATCGATCCGCGCCTGTTCGCGATTCGTGGCGTAGCTGCTATAGCTCGTTTCCAGCAGCGCCACTTGTCGGTTCAGTTGCGTGATGTGCGACTCGTTGTCATTCAAAGTTCGCAGCTTCGACATCACGGACGCGTACTGTTCCTCGAGTGATTTGGCTTCGGCCTTTTGAGCCGCGGCCATGGCCTGCGCGGTCATCAACTCGGTTTGCGCCGACTGGTGAACCACGCTCAGCTTGCGCGTGACGTGATTACGGCTCGGTTCCTGCTCGTCCAGAATGCGCTGCATTTCGGCAACCTGCCGGCGCAAGGCAATGACTCGTGGATGTTCGCTCGTGCTGCGGCTGCTGGCTTCCTTTTCCAGAATTTGCAGCTTGTACAGTTCGTTTCGCATATAGTCGGCCGCCAGGCTCGGAACGTTGGCTTCCTCGGCATTCAGCTGTTGCGGCAGCTCGCCGAGCGCCTTGCTGAGCGCGGCGATCTTGGCTTCGGAGGCGGCCAATTGCCGCTGGTTCTCCAGAATGGCCGCCTCGATCGAGTCGACCTGCGACTGCACGTTCTCGCGCTGACCTTCGATCGACACAAAGCCAGACGTGTTCTTGACGTCGCGGAGCTCGTGGGTGGCCTGCTCCAACTGCTTACGCAGCAGGTCAGACTGCTCGACGAAGAATTCGTGCGAGCCGGAAGTGCGGTTGGCCTTGCCGTGCCGCACCATGTACGAGTCCAGGAAATCCTGCAAAAGCTCCTGGGCCTGCTTGGGCTCGCGGGCATTGCAGGTCAACACAATCACGTTCGACTTGCGCGGCGAACCAACAACGATCATCTTTTCGAGCTTCGCAATGGCCCGTTCGTTCTCGGTGACGGGCGTCGACAACAGCGAACTGACCATCGACAGCGGCGAGAAGAGCGTGCCAAGCCAGCTCTTCTCTCCGCCGGCCGACCCACCCAGAACCTTCTCCGGGCCCAGGTGCTCGACCACGTCCTCCAACAGAACCCGGCTGCGCAGCATCTCAAGCTCTGAATTGATTTCGCTCTCGCGAGACTCGTTAACGGCCACGGTCTGGCCGAGCGTCGCGGTGGGATCCAACGAAACGCTTTCCTTGCCAAGGCGAACGAACAGCCGCGCCTCGGAGGAATACGTGCGGGGAAAAACGACCAACACGCCCACGATCATCGATAGCGTCGCGCAGAAAAACACGGCCATCTTGCGCTTGTGGCGGCCGAGAATTCGGAAGATGTCTCGTGTGCTGGGCACCGAAGGACCGTTGACGGAAGCTCGAGTGATCATCATGGGACACCTCTTTGTCTTTGCGACACGGGCCGATGGAAAGCGCACACCAATTGGCCCCAGCCCCGCGGCGGAAGCCTACTAAAGAGCCCATCATTGATCGCCCGGCACGGGCAATCTACGGACGGGATGGTGGTGGTGGTGGGGTGACGATTCGGGGTAGGCTAGCCGCCCACCCCCCGATCGTCCGATCAAGCCTCTAGCCCTGGCAAGTCAAACTCGCCAGATCGCAGCCAGCGAGGGCTCATTAGGGTCCAGAAGTCGCAGGCGAGCCGCTCGCGTACGAAAGCGTACGGTAACCAGCCGAAGCCTCGATCGCCCCAGTCAGGGCCCCATGAGTTCCGCACAAGAATCGCCCCCTTGTCGGAACGGATGCGGAACTTATCGTTGTAGCCGACCGCGGTCACGGTCTGGCCTCCTAGAATCGAATCCGCGGCGGTGGGAAATGGAATCTCTGGTTCGGACGTCACGGCGGTGCTAATCGGAAAGCCAAAGGCCACGAAGAAGCCAGCCGCCAAAAACGATCGCACCACATCCAGCGTGGCGCGCTCTTGCGAGCCCCGACTGTCCAGTCGCAGATAGCGCATTGCGCGGTATTCTCGCTGAAAACTGTATGCGAAGGCGTCCGGTTCCCGGGTTGCATGCGTGGCGTCAAACGGCCAGTGACTTTCCGGCGGAACGCCGCACCGCGAAACCGCCTTAAACGCCGTTCGCAGCGAGACGGGGGCGGAGGCGGAATCTCCCGCCAGACGACGGGCCGTGTAGTCAATGAATAGCCGCGAAGGTCGAATGAATTGCCCGCTGGCACGGCGCTCGAATTGCTGAAGCAGGGCCGCACAGGTTTGCGCCGCGCTGCTTCCCAAGCCTTGCTGGTCTTCCGCCGGACCGCAGTACTCGCGCCAGTCGATGCTCTCAGGCAATGGGCGAGACTTGCGGGTCTTCAACTTGAGCTTCCGCAAAAGCGCCGCGACCGGAGCCGCCGAAAGCCCGAAGTCTCGATGGTCCGGAAGATCCGGTTGCCAATTGAACCGATGTTGATTTGAGACGCACGCCATACTTGGCACCAAGGGTACGCACGCACGACCGCCACAGCTCTCCGGACGCCATAATCTGTCGACGACTGCCGTGTGCCGAATTCATACGGGGGAGCAACTTGTGGGCCGGACGCTCAAGGTAGCCCCCAGTTTATCAGCCCCGCTACGGGCAAAGGAGGGGAAGCCGCCGGGTGACAGCGGGCGCAATCGGGCCGCGTGCCGACATGGGACAATCAGGCTCAATTGTCCGGGTTTCTCGGCATTTTACAGGCCGCGCGGCAAATCCAGCCCGCAGCTCATTTTGGCGCCGAGTCGTCGCACTCGTTTTGCGAGCCTTACGATGCCTCGGAGGGCGATTCGCGGTCGTTACAAAATTCCCACAACACGCCTTGGCCGCTTCCGTCCCCCAAAAACCGAATCATTGACGTCCGTTGATTGCGATTGAGCGACTTGATCGTTTCCTGCAATCGCCGCTTGGGGGACTGCTCCGGGTGAGGTGGCAGCGGATCGTCGATTCGCGGGGGCCAATGCTCTTCCTCGAAGGCCGCCAAGATCGACTCTTGGTTGGCCGCCGGAACACGGAACCTCTTGACCACCGTATTGCCCACTTTCAGTTCCTGGCGATTCCGGTCCCAACTCGGCGACAGCGGGCGCGGATGCGCAATCGCCAGCACAGGCTGATCGGCGGCCGAGTGTAGGTCGGAACGCCGCCGTGACTGTTCGCGTCCGGCGATCCCGCGTGCCAAGGTCACGCCCGCCGACGTGAGGACAAAACAGGCCCGTTTGGAGAACATCAGCCTGGGCGGCTGACGGAAGCTGCGTTCGGCGTCGCCAGTCGTGGTGATCTCGATCGCGTGATCGACCAAATCGCGACCAACTAGCCAGCGCAAGTCACTATTCGACAATTTCATGCGGCGCAAGCACGGCAATTCGATGGCGAAGTCCCACGCCGTGCGCTCCAGGTCCTGACCGTAGTCGATCGCTTCCAACAGCGCGAGAAGCGCGGTCTTGATGCGCGGAGCCAAACGAATCCTTGACTTTTGAAACCCGTTGCCACTGGGTTGGTCCGCTTCATGATTGCGGTCCGGTCGTTCAGCCGTCGCTACTTTTAGCGCTTCCATTGCTTTGCCCCCGAGTACAAGCTTAGAGCCATCGATGTCAACTCACGGTCCAAAAACACAATAAGCCCGCGCACGCCGTCATGGCGCACCGAGCTTCGCTCCTTCAGGTTGGCTCTCTGTCTGATCCTGGGTTACGTACTAGCTTATCGGGGCCGGGGAGATTGTCAATCTATTTGCCGCCCCTGACTCCGGTCCTGGCCGGCGAATCGCGACACGCGCGCTACGGCGTGTCAATTATGCTGAACGCGCGAGCGGCGACGTCGCGCGAAGCGATTGTATCAAAGAGTGGAATCATGCCATTGACGACGACCGCTTGGGTAGTCTCGGAACTGGATTCCGCGGCGATTCGCGCGAGACAGGTGTGGGTCGAACCTAAGCCGCACGCAGTTATGGAGTTTGCGTGGACGACTCTCGCTCGATCTCACGCGATTCTAACCAAGCGTTGGCGATCGGAGTTGAATCGCCCTGTGTCACGGGCCGAGCCAGCATTAGGCGAACGAATGCTAGTCAGGCCCTGGCTGGTGGAGGGGGGACAGAAACCCGCCGCCACGCGCGACCAATCTCGCGGCCCGCGAGAATCGAAAATCCCGGAAATTTGCCTGTTAGGGAATCGCCGTGAGTCCCTTAAATACCGAGTAGCTCAGGTTGCCGCTCACCGGTACTACCCCGTAAATGCCGCGGGTGAACACCAACTCGACGAAGTTGTCGGCCCGCAACAGTCTGGATTTCGGCACGATGATCAGGTCCGCGTCGCTGACCCAAATCTCGCTGGCCGGGCAGGGCTTCTTGCCGAGCAGCGCCGCGCGAAGGTCGAGCACCGTGGCGATTAACCGCCAGTCGTCGGCGCGCCGGAAGACGACGACGTGCGTGATGTGGGCACCCACGGTCCAACTACCGGCCATACTGATGGCCTGCATGACCGTGGTCGGCGCTTCGAGCGTATAGCGGCCCGGCGCCTTGACCTCGCCCAAGACGTACACGTAACGAGGGGCGCGGTCCTTGAGGACGGGCATGACTTCGATGCCTTCGATCTTCTCGGCAAAGCGCTCTCCTAATTCGGCGCGGAATTCATCCAGGGTGAGGCCCTGGGCGGGCACCGAGCCCACGGCCGGCAGCTGGATCGTGCCTTCGGGCGTGATACGACCCTGTAGCACCTGGCCGCCGAAGCCGGATCGGCCGCTCACCGTATAGCGCAGGTCTTCCAACTGCGTGTCGACCTTCACCGGCGTGATCGTGATCGCCGGAGTGTTGTAGTATTTCTCGTAGCGCTTGTTGAGATCTTCGCGCAGCTCGTGAACGCTCAACTGAGCTGCGCGTACCGAACCCAGCAGCGGCAGCGTGAGCGTGCCGTCGGGCAAGACCACCAGCGTGCGCCTGAGGTCCGCCTCGTTGGTCGACTCGATCATCACTTCGTCGCCGACATTCAGCTTGTAAGGACGGGCGATCTCGTTGCGCGTTACGCGAAACACGAACTCCATCTGGTCGTCGACGCGCAGTCGATAGGTCGGGACGTGCGGAATTCGAGCGCGGCCGACGTATTCACCTTGGGCCCACTCTTGGAAGCCCCACACCGGGCCGATGGCCCGCCATGTGGCCTCGTATCCTGGCGGGCAGTGGTTGACGCAGTCCACGGCCGGAATCGGATTGGGATCCGCGGGGCTGAGCACCGGACCTGGAGGCGGGCCCATTTCCCAACTGGGACGGTAGCCAGGCGCAAGCTCTTCCATGTTCTGGACGACCTGGCTTTGGTTCACTGGCTCGGCGCCCCGCGATGGCAGGCTGCCAATCAGGCTACCCACGACCACAATGATTGCCGGCGCCCAGAGAGCAAGGTGAGTTGATTTGAGATTCATGAAGTTCATGGGTGAGAAACCTTGTAGACTATCGACGCAGGGGTTGCGGAAGCCATTCGTTGATTCGCTGGGCGACGCTAGCCGGCGGACTAACCGGCTCGGTCACTGGCTTCCCGGCGGGTATTTCCTTGGCGGCCGTTATGGGGGCCGTGGCCGTGCCGTCGGTGGCGGGTGTGATGCCGGCAAACGTCTCCGGATCGACCCATTGCACGGACGGCGTGGCTGGGTCTTTGCCCGACTGCTTCATCTCGCGCACTTGCTCTCTCAATCGCTCGGCCATCCTGGGGTCGCCCATCCGGTTGTGGACGACGGCCAAATTCTGGAAGGTGGCAGCGTTCGGCGCGATCGAGGCACTGCGGGTCAACATGTCGCGAGCCTGCTTGAGCTGACCGTTGCTCGCGAACAACACGCCCAATTCATTGGCCGCGCGAACGTTTCTCGGCTCGACGGCCATGGCGGCCTGGTAGAAAGCCATTGCCTGACCGGTATATTCCATTTGATGCGCGTTGGCGCCGGCGGAGACCAGCGTGGCTTTGCCAAGACCATACATGGCCATCGATCCAACCATCTCGCTGCCGATTGCCGTGGCCAGCTCATTCTGGGCAAACGCGTAATAATATTGCGCCGCCACGGTGGGCGCCATCTCCGACACGTCAACTCCCTTGAGCACCGGCGTCCTGTGCGCCGAAATGATCCTCGCCAGGTCAATGTCATCGATTCCGGCCATTTGCTTGACGAAGTCGCCGGACTCCCTCAGCGCGACCAGACCGGACGTCACGGCCCGGCTGTGTACTCGGGTGCCATCCTCGATATCCTTGGCCTGGGCAATCAATTTCAACGCAGCCGTGAACTCGGCCTTGGCTAGATAAATGGCGCCCCGCTCGGCAAGCTGAAAACCATGGGCCACACGATGATCGGCGCGGCGGACGTCGGCGATCAGACGGGCAGAACGCTCGGCGGCCGATCCGACCCCCATCATGTTCGGCGGCGACACCAACGGGGGAGCGACGGGCCGCTTCAACGCGTCCTGATGCGCAACGTCCCCCTTGGGATTGCCGTATTTCGTTGAATCGGAGCGCGACGACCCCATGCCCGGCGCGGCGGGCTGTTGTGCAACACGGGACGGACTCTCGGCAGGCGCGGCCTCGGTTCCAACCGGCCGCGGCTCTGGCGGAGCCACTTTGGCAATCGTGGGAGCGGGGGCCGCTGGGACCGGATTCTCCGGTTGGACGAGCAGCGACTCGGCAGCGGGCGTCGGCTCGGGCTCAGCGGCCACGGGCACTGGTTGCACCACGACCGATTCCGGCTTGGCAACGACAGGCGATGTTTTGGCAAGCGTCGGCTCCGGTTTAGCAATCGTCGGCTCGGTGGCGGCTGGCGCGGCGACGACCTCTTCGACCGCGGGCGGCGATGCCGCCGGCTCGGCAATGGCAGGAGTCGGCTCTTGCGCGGCGACTTCGCGGCTCTCGAGCGCCGGGTTCGCTAGAGTCGGCTCGCCATGCTGAGGAACCGACTCGGCCGTGGCCGCTGCTGGCTCGTCGTTCTGAACCAAGGCCGAGTTGGGGCTCTCCTGTGCCACGATGGGCTCTTTGGCAAGCGTCGGCTCGGCTTTAATCGTTGCCGCCGGAGCCGCCTCGATCGACGCGGGTTCATGCTTGACAGGTCCGCGGTGGACCAACTCGCGCTTGGCGGACGAGCGGGCTGGAGCCTCGGTCGGCCGGGCGGGGTGCGTCGCGACCTTGGGCTTCGCAGCCTCGATCGGAGTAATAACGACCGGCGCAATCCCTCGCGTTTTGGCCACGACGCGACGCGGCGGGGCCGACTTTTCCGCCGGACTGGCGGCTTCGGGCGCGGCAAACTTGATCGTCACGCGATCCGGGGCTTTGGGGTCGGTGAGGTTCAGGTTAATCCGCAGTGGCGCCGGCTTCGAGAGTTCACCTTGCGGTTCGTCATCGCCGACGATCTCCGATCGCATCGCCTCGTGGCTGACCCGCTCGCCCCGGCCGGGCTCGCGGATCGAGGGAGCGTGGTCTTCGATCGCCGGCGCCGGACCGACGACGGCCGCGGCCGCTTCGACCTCGACACTCACATTCGTCCGGGAGTCGGGCCGGCTCCGCTCAACTTCGGTCGCGTCGGCGGCCACCTCGGCCGCGCTGCCGGCGATCTCTCCAGAGGTATCTTCGACCTCCTCGGACGCCGACTCCCGAGCGCCGCTCGACGCGACGAACGACAGCTCGCTGTCGCGTCGTTCGACGACGCGCACCTGAGCCCCGGGAGCCGACCGGCTCAACTCCTGGGCCGTGCTGTGCGGCACCGGCTCGTCGGCCGGGACCAGAGGCGGCGCGACAATCGCCGGAACACGAGCGTCAGTTCCGGGGGATGCTTCGGCGACGCGAACCGGGACAACATCGTCGACGATGGCGCTCTGGGGGACGAAAGCCTCGCGTACCGGCTCGACCACCTGCGGCGCGGGCTGTGGCCGATGTGCTCCTCGCGAGCTGTCTGGGCCGGCAATCGAGCGTGCTAGCGGTGCTGCCGGACCTTGACTTGTCGGCGCGGGTGCGCTCTGTCCGCCGCAACCGCCGCTGCAGATCGCGGCGAGCGAGACGAAAAGGCCAGCGCAAACGGCAAAGTCTGTACGATCCATCGTTCTTCCGTCTCCAGTCCGTTGGAGTCTCGGTACGCACCGAGCGCTACGTCGATTCACTCTAGCAATCGTCCGCGTTTATCGGCCCCGCCAAGAAAATCCCCTACAATCCTGTCCCCCGTTCGAGCAGTCGCCGGATTAATCGTTACGGCTCGCAAGGGTTGACAGCACGATCGTCAATGAAGGTACAATCGGCCGATTTTTCGTGGCTTGCCAAGGCCTGCCGACGCGGGAAGGGGAACCTGTATGCCGAGGTCCGGCAGTTTGCCTAAACGGTAAACATGCACCCGAAGGCTCAACGCGGTCCGCGGGGAATTTGGTTGCCCGGGATGGGTTAGCTGCCAACGCGTTCGAGCAACGACGCCTGAAGTCGGCGAAAAACACCGGGCCAATCGCCAGCCGTCGACTGACGAAACAGCCGCATCGTGGGGTACCAGGGACAGTCTTCTCGCTCCTGCAACCAGCGCCAATCCGGCGCCAGCGACATCGCTACCCACACGGGCACGCCGAGCGCCCCGGCCAGATGAACCGTGGCGCAATCCGAACTAATCACGAGATCCAGATTAGTGACGACGGCGGCCGTGTTGTAAAAGTCTCCCAACCGGTCGCCCAGGTCGATGATCGGCAAGGCGCCGTTCAATTGCGTCAACTGCTCGCGGCCAGCCCCCAATTGCAAGCTATAAATCCGAACGCCCGGCACCTGCGTCAAGGGAGCAAAATGACCGAGGGAGACCGATCGCAAGTTATCTCGGCGATAGTCCGGATTGCCCTGCCACGAGATTCCCACCTTGAAGGATTTTTCGCGGCTGAATTCTTCCTTCCATTGCGCGGCCGTCGCCGGATCGGGGGCGAGATATGGAATCCTCGCGGGAATGGTTTCCAACGACGTGCCCAAAACATAGGGCAGGCTCAAGAGCGGAATGTAAAAGTCAAAAGGGGGCCGCGGCTGACCTACGACGACCACGCTATCGACCCCAGCGCAGCCGGCAACGAGCCGCGCCGTGGCGGCGGGACACTCGACGACGACGTTTCCTCCTTTCCCTTTGACTAATTCCGCATAGCGGATGAATTGCAGCGTGTCGCCATGCCCCTGCTCGCTGCACAATAGCACGGTCCGACCTTCCAGCGGCCCCCCATCCCAGCGCGGCCGCGATGGCGTGGCATATTCGAAATTGCTGGCTTTGAACCGCCATTCGTACTCGGGCCAGCCCTCGGCGAGCTTTCCCTGGCCGAGGAGCGTCAACGACAAAAGCCCGTGAGCGTCGGCGCTCTCGGGGGTCAACTCCAGGGCCCGCCGACAAGCCACTTCGGCGTCGGCGAGCCGACCCTGCCGCACCAATGCGTCCGCGATGTTGTAGTAGCCGGCGTAGTAGTCCCCTTTCAATTCGATGGCGCGACGATAGCAGGCGACGGCCTCGTCAAACTTGTCTTGCTCCGACAGTGCCGCGCCCAGGTTGTTGTGCGCGTCGGCATAGTCCGGCTTGATCTCCAAGACCCGCTGGTAATAGCCAATCGCCTCTTCGTACCGTTTGAGCTCGGAAAGGCAGGCGCCTAGTCCATTGAGCGCATCGACGGAATTCGGTCTGGATTGCAGTGCCAGGCGGAAGGCGCTGATGGCTTCCGGCAGTCTATGCTGAGCCTTTAGCCATAGCCCCAATCGGGTATGCGCCTCGGCATGGCTCGGGTCGATCGCCAGGGTTTGCCGAAAACAATCGACGGCCTCGTCGGCTTGCTTCAACTGTGACAAAGCAAGTCCCAGATTGAAGTGCGCCGCCGCAAAGCCGGGTTGTACGCGAATGGCACGTCGAAAGCACTCCGCCGCTTCGACCAGCCGGTTGCGCTTCAGCAGTACGGACCCTAGATCGCTGTGCGCCTCGGCCAGGTCGGGCCGAAGCTCCAGCGCTTTGCGGCAGCATGCCTCGGCTTCGTCCAGTCGGCCATCGAGCGCCAGCGCCGTTCCCAGATTGGTATGGGCTTCGGCGAATCGACAATCAAGTTGCACCGCGCGGCGGAAATAATCGATCGCCTCCGAGACACGGTCCTGGGCCTGGGCAATGAGCCCCAGGTCGTTGTGCGGCTGGGCAGCCTGGGGCGCGATCGCGAGTATCTGTCGATAGCAGTCCGCCGCCTCGTCGAGCCGGTGCTGAGCTTTCAAGGCGTTCCCCATGTTTCCGATCGCCGGCACGTAGTCCGGCACCGCGTTTAGCGCCTCGCGGTAATGGGCCAGCGCCGCTTCGAAACGGCCCTGCTCGGACGCGACCAGGCCCGCGTTGTTGTGACTCGCCGCCAGCGCCGCGTGCAAACTCGCGACAATCGGTTGCGAGGCCGGGGCCAGCCGAGCGGCTTCTTGCAGGTGCGGCACGGCTTGTTCCGGTCGGTCCTGCTGAGTCAGCACGACACCCAGGTAGTGCAGCGCGTCGATATATCCAGGGCGGACCCGACTAGCCTGTTCCAGAAAGGCGATCGCGTCGCGGGGCTTATCTTGTGCGTGACAAGCCGCCCCCAGCAAATATAGCGCCTCGGGATGGGTCGCATTGACAGCCAGGATCTGGCGATACATCTGTTCCGCGTCGCGCAGTCGTCCGGCGCGGTGGCAGGCGATGGCCTGGTCTAGCGTAGGCGCAACGTTACTCACATCAGGCTCTCCAGAAGGCCCAATTTTATCACAAGCCGTCGCAGGAGTCACCGGCGAAGGACCGATCGCGCGTCTAACGGTCGCGTGATGCTACATCCTCGACGAGCGATTCTTGAATCTCCTGAAAGACGCCGTTCCATTGCCCGGCGCGGTCTGCCGGAACAGCCGCATCGTCGGATACCAGGGACTGTCCGCGCGCTCTAACAGCCAACGCCAATCGGCGCACAGCGGCAGCGCCACCCGCACCGGCAAACCCAGGGCGCCGGCCAGGTGCGCTGGCGATGAGTCGCATGTGATGACCAGGTCGAGATTGCACATGATGGCGGCCGTATTGTTGAAATCGCCTAGCCGATCGCCCAGGTCGACGATCGGGCGCGTTGCATCCCAGCTCGACAATTGCTCGCGCCCGGGGCCCATTTGCAGGCTATAGAGCCGCACGCCGTCGAGACCCGCCAACGCAGCGAATTGCGCCAGCGGAATCGAACGGGCGCGGTCGAACAGCTGCGAGGGGCTGCCTTGCCAGGCGATACCCACTTTGAGGGCCCGCTCACCGCTGAATTCGTCTTTCCACCGCGCCAGCGATGCTGCGTCCGGCGTCAAGTACGGCACTTTGGCCGGAATGGTTTCCAGCGTCGTCCCGAATATCAATGGCAGACTCATCAACGGTATGTGAACGTCGAAGTCGGGCAAGGGATCTCCCACGGCGACTACGCGGTCGACGCCGGGACACGTGGCCAAGAGGCCGGCCAATTGCCGTTGGCACTGGATAACTACCTTGCCCCCCCGCTGATTGACCAGCGCGGCATAACGAACGAATTGGATGGTATCGCCCAACCCCTGTTCGGCACGCAGCAAGATCGTACGACCCTCGAGCGGCGCGCCGTCCCAACGCGGCCGCGAGAGCGTGCCCTCTCCGTGGCCCTTGCGGCGAAAGCGCCACTCGTACTCCGGCCAGCCTTGTGCCAGCCGGCCGGTCAACAACAGGAGGTAGGCCTGCGAGAAATGGGCATGGGCGTGCTCCGGATCGAGCTTCAGCGATTGTGCACACAAGGCCTGGGCTTCGTCCAATTTGCTCTGCCGAAGCGCCAGGGCAGCCCGACTGTTGTAAATCTGCGCCTCGCCGGATCGAGTTCCATGGCCCGCCGGTAACAAGCCTCGGCTTCGTCGAACCGGTCTTGATCGGCAAACACGTCCCCCAGGTTGCCATGCGCCAAGGTCGATTCTGGATGCGCTTCCAATAATTTGCGGCCGACGGCGATCGCCTCTTCGTCCCGCCTTTGCATCAGCAACACCAGGCACAAGCTGCACGAAGCAGCCAGGTGGTCCGGCCTCAACCGCAAAACCTCGCGATAACAAGCGGCGGCTTCGTCCAGCCGATTCTGGCTCGTACGCGTCAGGCCCAGGTTGTAGCGAGGGTCCAGATACGTGGGCGCGATCTCGATGGCTTTCAAGTAACAATCGGCCGCCGCATCGAACTGGCCGGCATCGGCCAGGATCACGCCCAGATTGTTGTGTGCTTGGGCATAGCTCGGCTGCAACTCGATCGCGCGGCGATAGCTGGCCGCGGCCTCACTCGGTTTGTTCAGCCCCGATTGCGCCATCGCGGCGTTCACGTGCACGACGGCCAGGTTGGGGTTCAGTTCCAATGCCCGGCGGCAGCAGGCCAACGCCTCGTCGAACTTCTTTTGCCTGGTCAACACGCCGGCCAGGTCGGCGTGAGCCTCGACCATCTCGGGCCGCAATTCGATCGCCCGCCGGCAACTGGCTTCGGCCTCCGCCCACTTGCCTTGGCTGGCTAGCGCCGTACCCAGGTTTGTGTGCGCTTCGGCCAGCGTGGCTTGCAGCTCGATGGCGCGGCGAAAGTTCGTCACCGCCGCATCCGTCTCTCCCCGTGCCAGATCAATCAATCCCAGGTCGTTGTATGGCTGGGCCGTATCGGGCGCGATCTCCAGCACGCGCCGGTAACAGGCCTGAGCAGCATCCAACTGGCCCAAATTCTTGAGCGCGTTGCCCAGGTTGCCCTGAGCGGCAACGCACATGGGGTCGACCGCCAAAGCCTCGCGAAATTGGGCTTCGGCTTCCTCGAAGCGATTTTGTCGGAACGCCGCCATTCCAGCGGCATCATGGCGGGCGGCCAGCGCCTGTCTCAGGTGTTGCACGGTCTGTGCCGATTGGGGACCGAGCCGCCAGGCCTCCTGAAGCTGCGCGACCGCGTCGTCGAGCCGTTCTTGCTGCATGTAGACCACGCCCAAATGATGCCGAGCTTCAGCATGATTCGGATCGATCTGCACGGCGCGTTCCAGAAACAACGCCGCCTCGGACGACTTTCCCAGGCCGTAACAGGCCGCTCCCAGGAGATAGAGCAGTTGCGGGTCGACCGCGTCGCCGGCCAACAGACTGCGATAGATTTGTTCCGCCTCGCGCAGGCGTCCCGAACGATGGTGCTCCTTGGCTTGTCCCAGCAGGGTCGCATTGTCGGCCACGAACGTCTCCTAATGTTTCCGGTCTAATTCAAGCTCCAGCAAAGCCGCCCAAGCCGTTCCGCGCGGCTCAGCCGGAGATGTGCTCGGCGAGAGCCTGTTCAATGCGGCGGAAGACATCGGCCCAATCACCCACGGACTTTTGGCGGAACAATCGCATTGTAGGGTACCAGGGACTATCTTCGCGATCGACCAGCCAGCGCCAATCGGGCGAGGATGCCAAGGCCACCCACACGGGCACGGCCAGCGCGCTGCCAGGTGCGCCGGCGATGAATCGCACGTGATCACGAGATCCAGATTGCTGACAATCCCCGCGGTTTCTGAAAAATCGCCCAGGCGGTCGCCCAAATCGATGACGGAACCAGCTTCTTCGAACGAATCCAACTGCTCGCGGCCGGCGCCGAACTGCAAGCTATAAAGTTGAATCTGCGGCATGCGTGCGATGCAGGCAAACTCGAGCAGCGGGAATGAACGTTGCCGATCACCGACATTACCTATCGAGCCCTGCCAAGCGATGCCAACCTTTAGACCCTTCGCGCCGCTCAACTCGGATCGCCAACGTTCAACCGCGTCGACGGGAGACGCTAGATACGGGACTCGCTGGGGAATGTTTTCAAGCGACGTGCCAAAAATCCGTGGCAGACTCAAGAGCGGTATATGAACGTCAAAATGCGGGCGGGATTCGCCTTCGGTATTCACTGCGTCGATGCCGTCGCAACTAGCTAGGATTCGCGCTAATGGGCGCGGACACTCGACCACGACTGTCGCTCCTCGCGCTTTGACCATGCCCGCATAGCGGATGAACTGGAGCGTATCGCCCAATCCTTGTTCGGCCCGCAATAGAATTGTGCGCCCGGTTAGAGGCGAGCCATCCCAACGCGGCCGCGGCAAATTCCCCTCGCCCTTCCCTTTCCGCCGGAAGCGCCATTCGTATTCCTGCCAGCCGGCCTGGAATTGCCCTGCTTGAAGCAGTCCCAAAGCATGTCCAAAGTGTGCTTCGGCATCGTTTGGGTCAAGTGCCAGCGCTGTGCGCGGTGGCCGATCGCGGCTTCCAGCTTGTTCTGTCGGGTGAACAGAACGGCCAGATTGCGATGGGTTTGCACCGAGCGGGGATCGAGCGACAGAGCGTGTCGATAACTAGCTTCCGCCTCTTCGAAACGATCCTGATCGGCAAACACGGCGGCGAGATTGCCATGTGCCACGGCCGAGGCTGGCTCAAGGTCCACGAATCGCCGCGCGGCGACTTCGGCGTCCGCGAACTTTTTCTGCCGCAATAGCGCCGCACACAGCTCGCAGAAGGCTTGCTCGCAATTGGCTTTCAGGGCAAGCGCTCGGCGGAAGCACGCGATCGCCTCGTCCAACTTGTCTTGTCCGGCAAGCGCAACGCCAAGAACGCACGTGGCCTCGACGTGGTCCGGCGCTAATTCGAGCGCTCGGAGATAACTAGCCTCGGCCTCGGCGTATTTCTCGCCGGCCGCGAACACCAGTCCCAGGTTGATATGCGCGTCGACATACTTGGGCCGCAGATCGATCGCTCGGCGCAGCTTGGCCGCCGCCTCGTCGAGCCGCTCCAGTTCCTTAAGCACGACTCCCAAATTGTTGTGGGCTTCGGCGTGGCCGGAATCAATCGAAAGCACCCGGCGAAAACTCTCGACCGCCTGATCGTATTTCTTTTGCACTGCCCACATGCGCCCCAGGTCGAAATGCACCTCGGGGTTGTCCGGCTGCTGTTCTCGCGCCCGCAGCAGCCAGGTTTCGGCCTGTTCGCACTGGTCCTGTGCAAGAAGCACCTGTCCCAGGCGGTGAACGGCCGGAGGATGGTTCGGCGTGAGCGTCAGAGCGCGCTGTAACCAGGTCGACGCTTCGTCGTATGCTTTTCGCCCAAACAACACGCCCGCCAGATCCAGGTGCGCGTCGATAAAGTCGGGCCGCAAAGCCAGCGCGTGTCGGCAGCAACGTTCGGCCTCGTCGAACTCTCCCAGCGCCGCCAGCGCCGTGCCCAGGTTGGTGTGCGCCTCGACCAAGCCCGGCTGCAATTGCAAGGCCCGCCGAAAATGCGCCACGGCCTCTGGAAGTTGCCGCTTTGCCTGGCAAATCAGCCCTAAGTCGTTATGGGCCTGCCCCATCCCAGGCGCCAATTCCAAGACTCGGTGGAAACAGGCCGCCGCCTCGTCCAACTGCCCACGGCTTTTTAACACATTGCCGAGATTTCCATGCGCGGCCACGTTCTCGGGCTGGGCGGCAATGGCCAGGCGATATTGGGCCGCCGCTTCTTCCGCCCTGCCCTGCTCCTCGAGTAACCCGGCCTGATGCAAGTGATCGGCCGCCGCCGCCGCGCGCAGGCTTTGCACGATTTGAGCCACGCCGGGCCGCAGGCGGTTCGCCTCTTGCAACTGAGCGACGGCTTCGGCAAAACGCCCCTGCTGGCTGAGTGCGACACCGAGATGATGGCGGGCATCGGCATGGCCGGGCTGCACGCTCACGGCTCGCTCCAAAAACGAGATCGCGTCGTGGACTTTGCCTTGCGCGTGGCAGGCAGCGCCCAGCAGAAAGAGAGCCTCGGGCTGACACGCGTCGGCCGCAAGGGCTCGCCGATAAAACTGCTCCGCATCGGACAGTTGTCCGGCGCGATGATAACTCTTCGCCTGTGCCAGCAACTGCGCGATGTCGGCCAAAAGATTCACCTTGCTCGCCGGTGCGACCTGGGATTGCCGCCAATGACGGCGACACGGAAAGTCCGCGAGGCGGAAAAGCCCGCGAAATCACAATTCTATCACGCCGCGGGGCTCCCGTCAGTAATGCACGCTTGCGCCGCCTTGTCGCCGGGCATTCGGCCGTCGATAATACCCAGCGCACCCTGGCCGCTGTCACGTTTAACGTGCTGGAGATCCCGTGCCACTGACTTCCGGCGATGAGATTGTGCGGCTCGAAGCGGCCGAATACGAGCGGGCTCGCACGGCCTTGACGCGGGCGTTTCTCGATTACGAGTTGATGGTCTACGCCGCGCCCGACGCCAGGCGGCGAAAATCGGGCGTGGGCGCGCTGTACGGCGCGATCCTGAAAGATTGCTTTTGCTGGGGCGAAGTCCACGTGACTCGCGACGGCACGGGCGCGGCCTGCTGGCTGCCGCCCGAGACGGCGCAAATGTCGCTCTGGCGGCAGATCCGCGCCGGCATGCTGCGCTTGCCGTTTTGCTTCGGGCTGGCCTCGTTTGGCCGGCTGTTGCCGTACGACGCCATGACCCAAAAGTTGCACCACCAACATGCCGGCGTACCCCATTGGTACCTGGCCGCCATCGGCGTGGAGCCCGAACGACAAGGACAGGGAGTCGGTGGCGCGCTGAATGCAGCCGATCCTGGCTCGGGCCGACGCGAAAAAAGTCGCCTGCTATCTGGAGACGCATCGCGAGCCTAATGTGCGGCTCTACGAGCGCCACGGTTTTGAAGTCGTCGAGCGTGCCGACGTTCCCGGCCATCGCGTGCCAATCTTCGCCATGTTTCGCAAGCCGCGAACGTCGCCGCGTTAACTCGGTTGACGCGTCTAGGAAGAGGCGATGGATGATCTACCTGCTCCCGTTGACGATCCTGATCGCACTGTCGCTCGCGCTACTGGCCTTGGGCGCGGTGCTGTACAACACGCTCGTGCGACTGGACAACGCCTGCGATGAGTCGTGGTCGGAACTCGATTCCGAGTTGCGCCGGCGCTGCGAACTCATTCCCGGTCTGGTCGAGACCGTCAAAGGTTACGCTCGTCACGAGCGCAATGTGCTGGAGCGAGCGAATCAGGCGCGAAACGCGGCGGCCGCCAATCAAAGTTCGCCCGGCACGCGTGCCCGGGATGAAAACGCCCTCGCTCTGGGCTTGGGGCAGGTTTTTATTCTGGCCGAGGATTTTCCGGACTTACGGTCAGATCGCCGATACGTCGAGCTGCGGGAAGAATTGGCCGCCGCGGACGACCGGCTGCAGCGCGCTCGACGCTTCTACAATGCCTCGGTCCGAGATCTGAATAACCGCCTGGATGGGTTTCCCTCGAACATCGTGGCCGGCATGTTCGCGCTTGAGCGCCGCGAGTATTTCGAGTTCGACGAACCGGGGGCCCTAAAAACGCCCACGGACGCTCACTGAAATGGCCGACATACTATGCAGCGTCCGCGAACGATCGGGGCGCCGCGAGCGCGAGTCCCATTTTTGTGGCGTAGAATTCAATTGGCCCGTCGATCGGCCCGGTTTGTCGATTTCCTTCGCCGAGAGGCGAGCGTGGGGACTTGAACGATTCTGTCGGATCTAGCGGAGATGCGGAAATGTCTGGCTGCTCGGCAATGCAACGAAGCGTCATGGTCGGGGCGGCGGCGCTGGGAGTTTTCCTGCTGGTCTGCTCGAACCGCTCCAGCGGCGGCGAGTTGCCCACCGACCTTAGCAATGCCTACGCGCCAGCCGTCGAGCGGCTGCGCGACTTCTACACGCATGTCACCGTGACCGGCTCGCTCAAACGGGAATTCCCGCAGACCAAAAAATCTCTGGAACAAACCTTCATCTATCGCGCTGCGGGCACACAGGTCCGCTTGAATGTCACCACGGTGGCGAACAAGGGGATGAAGGCCAAAGTCGGCGGTTCGGACCTGTACATGGCGACCCGCGACGGATCGTTGACCACGGTGCGCAATCCCGGCTCCGAGGTTTTCAACGACGCCACACAACTCAGCTACGGCGATACCAAGAGCCGCATCGACGACACGTGCCTGTTGACGTTTCCTTATGCGTGCGTCGGCCAAGGAACGGTCCTTGATTACTTGCGGCAGTCGAACGTGAAAATCCTGTCGGTCAAAAGAATCAAACGCGACCAGGAATCGTTCGTGAAAATCAACTTCCACGAAACCACCGGGCGGCAAGATCGCGCGACTCAGTGGAGTTCCTGGGTGCTGCTATCGCCGGATGAAGGCTGGGCCGTGCGCGAGTTTTCACGCACGTCCGGACAGGGCGACTCCGCCGTCACGCATCGAGGCTCGGTGGAGTACGACGGCCAGCAGAATGGCATTCCGCTGGCCTCGCGCATCACGAGCATCAAGGAAAAAGGCCCCTCGCACACTTGCCTGGAGCGCGAGACCGTGCTGCTCGACAATTATACGCCCGGCGCGCCCGGGCCCGAATACTTCACGGGTTTCGACTTCTAATCGATGCTCCTGTTTCAAAAGAGATTCCTGCCGGGTCTCGTGGACGGAAGCGTTACGCTCACTTTTCGCCAGTGGCCGCAAGCTCGCGTCAAGCCGCTGGGACGATATCGCGTGCACCCGATCGGCGTCGTGGAAGTCGTGCGCGTCGACCGTGTTCGCGTTGAAGACATTTCGGAGCAAGAAGCCCGTCGGGCCGGATTCGACGACCGGGCCGAACTGCTGGCCTATCTGGAACCGGCGGCGAGAGGCAAGTTTGGACCGAAGACCGAACTATTTCGCATCGAGTTGCACTATGCGGGCGATGGCGATCGCGCTGCGATCGCCACCGAGGATCAGCTATCGAACGACGACATTGCCCAAATCGACGCTCGGCTGGCGCGATTGGATCGAGAGAAACCTTGGACCCGGACAACGCTACGGCTCATCGAAGGCAATCCGCGCGTAGCCGCCTCACGGCTCGCCCTGAAAATGAAGCAAGAGCGGGCCGCCTTCAAAGCCAACGTGGTCAAGCTCAAGAAATTGGGGCTGACGCAAAGTTTTGAAGTCGGCTACGAGCTATCGCCGCGCGGCAAGGCGTATTGGCAAGTCGCTCGACGGCGGCGAAAATAGCACCACGCGTGGGCTTAACGCCCATCAATCTCGGCCAGCGCCCGGTCGATCCGAGCCAGACAAGTCTGCTTGCCCAGGATATCCAGACAATCATAGAGACCCGCGCCCACGGACTTTCCGGTCGTGGCAACGCGGACCGCGTGGATGATGTCGCCGATTTTGATACCCTGTTCCGCCACAAAACCTTGCAGCGCCTGTTCCAGATTCGGCACATCGAACGGCTCCAGTGTGGCCAGCTTATCGCGAAACTTCGAGAGCAACTCAGCCGCGCCCGACTTGAGCAGGTTCTTTTCGAAGGCCTTGGGGTCGTACGTGATCGGGTCCTGAAAAAAGAAGTCGGCGTAGGCAATGATGTCGCCGAACACTTTCAGCCGGTCGCCGGCCGCCTCGACGATCCGCGTCAGCTTCGGCCCGACTTCGCAGGGCGCCGGCTTGGGAACCAGCCCCGCAAGCTGCAAATACTCGAGCATCCGGGCCACGCGCTGTTTGAGCGGCAACTGCTGCATGTAGTGGTCCTGAAAGGCCCACAATTTTTTGGGATCGAAGCTGGCCGGAGCCTTGGTGACGCGTTCGAGCGAGAAGTTGTCGATCATCTGCTGGCGCGACAGAAACTCGGTCTTGTCGTCGAGCGACCAGCCCAGCAGCACCAGGTAGTTGATGATTGCGTCGGGCAGATAGCCCACCTGCTCGTAGAAGTCGACAATCACGGGATTGAACGTGTCGGCCGCCGTGGGCAAGCCCAGCGCCGCGGCGATCGCCACCCCATGTTCATTGACCAGGGCGAAATCGCGGTTCTTCAGATACTTGTCGAGCTTGCGCTTGCTGAGCTTGTTCTTGCTGCCGGGCTCGGCCACATAGGGCAAGTGGGCATAAATCGGCAGCGGATAGCCCAGCGACTGGGCAATAAAAATCTGCCGCGGCGTATTGGAAAGATGTTCCTCGGCGCGGATGACGTGCGTGATCTGGTAGTCGAAATCGTCGACCACGCTGGCCAGGTGATACAGGCACGTGCCGTCGGTTCGCTGGATGACGTGGTCTTGCTCGCGAGCCCAATCGAATTCGACCTGCCCGCGCACCTGGTCGTCGATGACGAGCTTTCCCTCGCGCGGCATCTTCAGCCGTACCACGGCCTGCCGCCCCTGGGCCTCGAACGCCGTCTGCTCGGCGGGCGTTTCGGCCATCCAGCGGCGGCTGTACAGGAACGGCCGTTTCTCGGCCTGGGCCGCCTCGCGCTCGGCCTGCACCTCTTCGCTGGTGGCATAGTCGCGATAGGCGAAGCCGCCGGCCAAAAGCTTCTCGACCGCGGCCTGATATCCGGCCAGGCGCTGCGATTGGTAATAAGGCGCATACGGTCCGCCCACCTCGGGCCCCTCATCCCAATCGATGCCCAACCAGCGAAAGCCGTGCAAAATGGGGGCCAGCGCCGCCTCGACATTGCGCTCGGCGTCGGTGTCGTCGATTCGCAGCAGGAATTGCCCGCCGTGCCGGCGCGAACAGCCAATTGAACAGCGCCGTCCGTACGCCGCCAATATGCAGATAGCCGGTCGGGCTGGGAGCGAAACGAGTGCGGACCATATTGAAATCGCTTGCGGTTGCGGCGCGCCACGGTCAAGGCCCGTGGCCCGCTGTTGGGACAAACGACCAATTATGCAGCAATTCACCGCGGGCGGAAGTGGGAGAAAGGCATGTCGCGGCTGAACCGTCCTCGGATTGGAACCCGTCCGGTCGAGCGGTTACCGCGCTGCGAACAATCGGCGAGTTTCTTCATCGCGCGCGTAGTCCACGGCTTTCTTGCCGAGCTTGTTCTTGATCGATGGATCGGCTCGATACCGCAAGAGAATCGCGATAATCTGTCGAGCCTCCGCGTCTTTCCCCTTGGTACCGGGCGCCCGGTGGAGGTAACCGCACGATGCAATGCCGTGGAATTGGACCTTTTGCACGTTTGATTTACCGCGGCGCCATGTTTTAGCAGAGCCTCCACCGCCACCAGGCTTCTGAAGCGCACGGCGTGATGCAGTGGAGTGACTCCGTTCTTGTCAGTTTGTTGAATATCGGCTCCGGCCTTGATGAGAGCCTCGATCTCGGCCCGCTGCTTGTCAGGGTCGGGGTTCCGTTGGCAACAAACCGCGGAGAGCTCGCGGAGTTTCGTTCGATCGCTCATGCCCGGAATTGTAGCAGCCGGTGCGCGAAAAAATCTCGGCCGACTGCTTGGAACGCACGCTTGATGTCAAGAGGTAGCCCGGTGGCCGCCCGTATCGGGCCCTTAGCGCAGTTGGCCAATGACGCCGACCAGAAATCTGGCCAGACGATCGGAAGCGACCAGGGCGTCTTCCTTGAGCTGCCACATATCCTTGACGCTCGAGGGACGCCGCAGGATGGCGCCCGCCGCCGCGCCGAGACGGCCGGCCGTCGATTTTCTCTTGACGAGATAATCGATGTCGTCGGGCAACGTGCGGTCGACCGCGTCGGTGACGACCCTGACCGAGAGGAATCGAATCTTGTCGCTCCGGCAGGCCTCGGCCGCGCCCATCGTTTCCATATCGACGGCCAGCGCCCCGTGCCGTGCACCCAGCGATCGCTTGTCCTCGGCTCGCGCGACAACCTGGTTCACGGTCACCAAGCGGCCGACGTGAACATGGGGCATCAGTTTCAGAGCATCGGGCGCGAGTTTGAAATCGATGGCCAGCGAGCGTCCCTGGCTGTCGACGATTTCGTCGGCCAGAACAAAATCGCCTTGGGCGACCCGGTCGCTCAGCCCTCCGGCATAGCCGGCCGAGATGATCCATTGCGGCTGGTGACCGAGGATCAATGCTTGCGTGGCCCGCTCGGCGGCATCGCGACCGACGCCGGACTCGACCAGCACGACGCGGCGCCCGTCGAGCCCTCCCTCGCGGAACACCAGTCCGGCGGCTTGTGTGCGCACCACCCCGGCAAGCAAGTCGGCCAGACCACCGGCTTCGATGCCCAGGGCAAACACGACGCCCACGTGGCAGACCTCGCGCTGGGCTTCGGGCGGCCCATGTTCGGCGGCGGTTTTGACGGGCTCGGTCGGAGCGGACGCCGTCCGGCCCTCGGCGCCCTGCGACGCCGCTTCGCGCAACCCGTCCTTCGCCTGCGCCATCAGCCAGTTTCGCAACAGCGATTGCCACATAAAGGAAAGATCCGTTGCGGACAGACGAGCTCGCGCGCCATCCCAAAGACGACCGCGCCTCGGAAACTGCTCATTCTAACCGACGACCGACGACACCCCACCTATTTCGTTGACACGTACTCCATAAGTAGTATATTCCAGGCTTCCGCCGCCAGGTCATGCATGGGCCCTTGCGGCATGGTACACACAGGCGGTGTGGCATGTCACGTTGCAGGATGTCCTCAAGTCATACCCGATGCGAATTCCCGAGCGGCCGTTTTGTTGCCGCCGGTTTCACTTTCCCCTGCGTCTCGCGGTGCGCCATCAATCACAGTCTCAATGGCGACGGTTGGTCGTTGGCAGCGGTTTCCCCTCCCAATTTCCGGCACTAAGGGAGTTTCATTTCGTGTCCACGCATACCCTGCCGCCCCCGCACAACCAGCGATGTCAAGAACACCAGGCGATGATCGACTGGCTGAGACAGGCCAAGACGCACGAATCGGTGGTCGTCATGCTGCGGCTTGATCCGGGCCTGGAGGAAGATATCGACCGATTAGCGGACGGCGACCCCGCAATTCCGTTCAATACCGGCCAGGCTTGCGAACGATCGCTGCGCGAAGTCCACGATCAATGGCATGCGATCGTGGGCCACGGAACCCATTGGTCTCGAATCAACTGCTATCCTGAGCTGGCCGCCTGCACGCTGCACGGCCCCACCGCCGAACTGGAGCGGCTTTTAAACGAGCTGCACGAATCGACCGCGCGGCCTGTCAGGGGTTATCTCTATGGCGGCTTTTTCACGACACCGGAAGCCCGAGTTGCCTCGGCAGGTGTGCCCGATAGCGCTCTGGTTGCGCTGGAAACGTTCGCGCGCGATTGCTTTGAATTGGGGCGGCGCGACAAGAATCGAAAACGGCTCGACGCGATGGTCAGCGAATCGCTGCTCGCGGCGCTTTATAGCGGCCCGACGGGGGCTGGCAACGACCCACTGGAATCCGATCCCGATCCCATCGAATACCTGTCGAGCTTTAAGAACGAATGGGAGTATCTGAATCAGTTGCAAATCGGCGATGCCGCATCGTGGAGCGCCTCGCCCGGTCACGGCCAGATAGTTTGCGTCATCGATTCAGGCGCGGACGAGAGCCATCCGCTCTTGCAACGGCAAGTGGCTCATTACATGCGTTTCGACCTCTATGGAAACGAGAAGGAAGCCTATGCCTGCATGGACAACGCGTGTCATGGCACTAAAATCGCCGGGTTGATCTGCGGCAAACCGCTGGACCTCTCGCGGCTTTGCGGTCGGGGTAACATTCGCTTGGGCATCGCCCCGCAAGCCAGACTGGTGATTCTCAGCGCGATGAACGGCGATCTGCTGCGTGAGAGCGGCACATGGGACCAATTGCTGGCCGGACTCAAAAACGCCGTGTTGTTGAAGCACCGGTATCATCATCAGATCGTAAACATCAGCATGGCGTTCAACGCTCCACGTCCGACGGACATCACACGCAATGTTGACGAGATGCTGGGCCGGATCAAGAAGAACGGCATCGTCCCAATTCTGGCGGCCGGCAATCACGGCGAAGATTCTTGTCCCTTGGGCACGCAAGGCTATTACATCGGCGCGTTAGATGCCCAGGGGAATCCCAGTCCTAACAACGGAAAACGGGTCGATCTATTGGCCCCAGGCGATTTGTATTGCGGCCAACCCGCCTCGCCGCGACTCAACAATCGCCTGTTCGGACGACATCATGGCAGCTCGCTGGCCGCCGCGATCGTGGCCGGCGCGGTAGCGCTCGTGGCTGGCGAAAAGAAAATATCCGCCCCCGCGGCGATGGACAAGCTGCTGGCAAATTCCCGAAATGGGCGGCTGTGGATCGATGGCGCCCTGCGATAGGGCGCTCGATGCGGGCAACCTGGCCGCCGGGATGCCACGACGGGAAGATTTTTGGCCCCCGGACGCGAACAAACTTGTATATTGCAGTTGTCATCTCATCATCGAGGACGTCGCTGCTTGCCCCATGCGTTCGTCGCCGACCCTAGACAGCGCGGATTAACTTTGGCATCGGCGGGTGCTGGCGGCCGATCGTTATCTACCAGCGCCCTCAGGTTTTGCAGCAATCGACGCTCCGAAAACTAGAACAAGCGGCTGGCTGGAAAACTCGTCTAGCTGTGGCACGGACAGGGAATTATGCTATTCAACCTCCGATGAATTAACAACTTACGATCAGAATTCCAACGACAGCCATGATCCGCGGCACGCATTCTGCGGTGTCCATCGACTTGAAAGAATCATCCGCCGCTGGGCGGGTTGCCGATGCCTAAGCTGTGTACCCGAATGCGTCGGCCGTCTGAACGAGGCTGAGAAGAGATGGCGGCTTGCGGCGGTTTTTTGGTTGAATTCGCCGCGCCGCGATTTAGGATACCCAACATGAATGGTCCCCGATCCGCAATCGTCTTCTTTTCGCACGACGATGCGAATGAAGCCTTCGCTGGAGATGCGCTCCGAAAAAAGACGTTGGACCATGGTATCGAGACGATCCTGGCCCATGTTTCCGGACTGCGCGTGATGCAGTCGAACGACTTCTCGTGCACGGTCTCGGTGATCGGCAATCCGGAGTCGATCTTACGTCTCAAGGATTTCGTCACCGATACGGCGCTCGGTTCAGTCGAACTCGAAGTGTTCGAGAAGCCGGCCTTCCGCATCGGCTGACATGCCGCCTCGGTCCGCGTGTAGCGCGAGTCGCCTACGGAGTTGCTACCCGCGTAACCAGGCACACCCAATCGCGGTTGGCTTCCCGCGGAGGGGCACCCAGCGAAACCTTGCCCGGGCCGGTCACCTGCTCGACCGTGCCGCTGCGCAGCGCCCCGCCGTGGCGCGGGTCGAACCAGCGGACCCGATAGTCGCCAGATTCGAGTTCCAACTCCGAACTGGAACCGCGCGGGCAATAGATCGCGTACACCCTGCCCCGCCCGGCCAGGCAGAAGTCGTCATCGCTGCTCGTCAGTTGGTCGCACGCTTCCATTTCCGGAAATGGCAAGTGTTCTTGAAAGAAGTCGACGGCGATCTTGGTCAGCTCCCACATGTGGTCGCGGCTGCGAAAGTCCTCGAGCTTCACGTCGTCATGCGGATAAGCGTATCCGAACAGCCACTCCACGCCCGCCCCCCCCGACATGAAATGCGGCCAGAGGTGTTCGGTGCGCACCTCGTCGTGGTTGTAGTCGACGGCGTCGGGCTTGACGCCGGTTTTCGCCGGTCCAATCTCGTCGAGACAGACGAACCACTGCCGGCCGGCGGCAGCCGATCGCTCGATCCAGCGCCGCGTCTGCTCGCGCGTCTGATTGGTTTGCAGCGACACCCCCTCCAAAAACTCGTAGGCCAATAGCGGCTCGTAGACCGCATCCTGCTGCTTGGGAAACGTGTGGATCACGACCGGGTTGTCGTAAGCGTCCAACTCGTGCACGTGGCGGGCAAAACTCTTGCGCTGCGCCGTCGTGTTCGTGTTTTCCTCGCCCAGGTTCCACACGACCGACAGGTGATGGGCAAAGCGCGCGACCAGCTCGCGATGGTAGAGCTTTCGCTCGTCACCCAATTCTCCCTTATCGAGCAGTTGATCGTTTTCTTGTTCTTGCAGCACGATGTGCAGACCAATTCCCAACCGTTCGAGGTGCGTGAAGAAGATCTCCCATTGGTCGAGTTTGCTGCAATCGAACCGCCAACGTTCCTGCGGGCCGGTCCAGGGCCAGACGTCCTTGCCGTCTCCCTTCACGTTCATCGGCAGGAAGTAGATCGAATTCACACCCTTGCCGGCCAGGTAGTTCATGGCTCCCAGCAAGTTGCGCCCGCGGCCATTCCGCCACGTCGGATCGCCGTCCCGCGCGTCGAGCATGTGCGGGCCGTAGCGATGCGTCGGCTTGGTGGCATCGAATCCGTCATAGGCGAGCAGGTTCTCGGGACTGTCGGCGCCGTTCTTCAAGAAGTAGCGCCCCGTCTCGGCGAATCGAAGGTATCGTTTGCCGACGTATTGCAATCGCCCTTGCGACAAAAAACCAGGCGCCGCGGAATCGGCCGCCGCGACGGAAAGTTTTCCCTCCAGGCCATCGAACGCTCCCGCGGTCCCGGCTTGCTCCGAATCGGCAATAGCGACTTTCTCCCCTTGCCGAAACGATGCCCTCCACGACCACTCTCCCGACGCGTCGGGAACGAACTTTACCTGCCAGCGGTCGCCCGCTTCCGCGCCGCTTTCGGCCGAATCGCCATCGGCGGCGAAGTAGCCCGGCACGACGAAACGCCGATCGCCGTTTTGGAAGGTGACATCCAGCCGACAGTCCGTGAACGGGTTGGGCGTGCCGGCTTCGTTCGATTGCGGGCCGCGGAACGTCAGGGTGAGCGTGTGCCATTTTTTCGCCGTGCCCGACACGATCACGGGTTGATCGCCGAGCGGCTGCTTGTGCTCGCGCGCGTCCGAGGCTTTCGGCGGCGGCGTGCCGGCATGGGCGATCAAGCGCAAACGCTGATTGAAAACCGACTCCGATTTTCCCTGATCGTTCGGCCCCCAATCGCCATTGGCCGACACAACCAGCAGCCCCAGACTCGGCATCATGGCCGTGTTGTTGCCGTGCAGGCCCAGGCTCATGAACGTGTCGGGCGGCGCGTCGGGCCAAGCCAATGAATCGGGATGTTTGCCTCCCTTGGCGTTGAACCACCAATTGAAGCCATACGTGCCCGGGCCGGCCTGGCTGAAATGATCGGAATCGCCGCCATACGTGCCGATCTTCAGATAGTCGTCGGTCGGCGCTTTGACGGTCATGGGCAGGTCCACGGGCACCTGCGGCCGGCGGCAGGCTTCGAACAGCTCGCGCTGGATCAGTTGGCGGTCCTGCCACTTGCCCGCGTTGAGCCACAGCCAGCCGATGCGGGCAAAATCGCGGACCGAGGCCGAGATGCGGCGATTTTTCGCTCGGAACGCCAGGCCGTCTTCCAGGCCCAACGCGCCGAAGCGCTCCGGCGCGGCAACGACCGCTTCGGGCGAGTCCTTGAACACGCGATCGAACAGGGTTTTCTGATAAAGCTGAATCGCGTAGTCGTTGTAGCTCCAGGCGGCGCCCGGCGGCTCGGGTCGGGCGTAGCCGCTGGTCATGGCGCCGAGATGGCGAAAGGTCATCGTGCGGTCCTTTTCGCGCAGCTCCCAACCGAAGTCGGCGATCCGCGCGTTGACGCTCGGCGCCTTGCCCTCCTGCACGGCGAACATCAACAGCGTGCTCAGCACGGGCTTGGCCGACGAGAACCAATCGCTCCGCTCGGATTGCGATCCCCAAGTTTTTACGACGTAACCATCCTTGACAATGCAGCCGCGACCGCCGAGGGCCACGGCCACCGCGTCCAGCCGATCGCCGTCGAGCCCCAAGTCAGCGGCCGAGCGCTCTTGCCAGTGGGCGTCGGGAAACACCGCCTCCGCCGCGAAGCATGTCGAGCTGGCGAACAGGAAGCATGAAACAACGATTTGCAAAAGGCGATTACGCATAGGTTGATTGGCGATCGAAAAATGAATGGGCGAATTGTCGACGCACGTGCGCGGTCACGGCGCGCTATTTTTTGGCGTTTTCGGCCGGGCGTCGTCGCTCGGGCGTGTCAGGAATTTCGTCGATCAACTCGTTGATCTGACCCGGGCGCTTGTTGAGGCGAAATCCGTCGTACAGTTCTCCGGTCGCGGTCCGCGCTTCGTACCGCAGGGTATTGCCGTCGATCGAGATGATCTGGTAGAGCTGCGTGTCTTCCGCCACGCGGCGCATGTCGGGCCGGCGATCGATGTTGTACATTTTTGGACCGCTCACCGAAACGACATAGACCGTGCCCCCCTCGGGGCTGCGAACGTTCACGCCGCTCGGCACGTTTTCCGTGTGCTCCTGGCTGAAGCGGGCGTACGTGTGATCGTGTCCTTGCAGAACCAGGTCGACCTTGTGCTTATCCAAAAGCGGCTTCCAGAGCGATCGAATTTGCGGATTGTCGCGACCGCGGGCCGTCGAAAACACCGGGTGATGAAAGGTCACGACGGTCCAGGTATTCATATTGTCGCCCAGCACGCGGTCGAGCCATTCGACCTGCTCGGATTGCTGTTCGTTCGAGTTGAGCGAGATGATGCGGGCCCCCTGATAGTCGAGCCAATACGCGGTTTCTTTTAAGTCCGGCGGACCGTTCTCCGGAAGCGTGAATTGCGGTCGCCAGTGGCGAGAAAGTTGGCTCGTCGAATCCTTTTTGGTCTTGTCGCTCGGGTATTCGTGATTTCCAGGCGTCGGCACGCTGGGAATCATCGCGTTGAGCCAGCCGCCGGCGCCAAACCATTCGCCCCATTCCGCGTCGCGATTGCCGCTGTTGATCAAATCGCCGGCGTGAATCATGAAACGGGCCTTGGGCGCGTCGGAGTGCGCCTCGCGAATCACGCGCGACCAGTGCTGCCGAACGTCGTTCTGCGCGTCGCCGAAATAGATGAAGGAAAACGGCGCGGCCTTCTCCCCCGCCGTCATAAACTGAAACCATTCGCTCCAGTTCGCCCCATCGCCGACGCGATAGACATACTTGGTGGCCGGCTTCAGATCCTCGAAGTTCACGCTGTGATAATGCGCCGGCCCCAGGTCGCTCTCGTGGGCCTCGGTTGCGGCGGCGACGTCCTTGGTATTGCGAACAAACTTGGCGCTACCCTCGGAAACGGCGATCTGCGCAAGCGCCTTCTTGATAGTTGTGTCCGTGCGCCAAGTAACGGCCTGCGTATGCGCCGGATCGGACTTCCATGTCAGAATAATCCGGTCGGGCATCGGAGTAGCGCGATAGAGCGCCTCGTCGAGGACTTTTTTCGGCGGGTGATCTTCGTGGGCGACCAGAGACGTGACCGCCAGCCAGCTCAGCAGCAACCCACTAGCACCGGATCGCATTACCATGAAAGGCCTTGAAAGCATAGCGGCTCCCTGAAAGCGGTGTGAATCAGCGCCAACGACGCATCGGACAAGCGAGTCTTGAATTTGGAATCCGCATCGACGTGCAGGTCGAGGGCTCCGAATACGAGCGTAATTGTAGCGAAGTTCCCTGGCGTCAACAGGCTCGTCTGGCACGCTAATCGAACGCTAACTTTTAGGTCATGCAGACGCGTCTCACCGCAGCGCCGCTGGTTTCGGTTTCTCGTCCGACCAGCCGGGCGTGGAAGTCGAGGCCTGGTAATTCGAATAGTTGTACAGTGGATTGCGGCGCGGACGATAGAGCCGCCCGGACCGCGGATTGTCATCCTGCGTGTAAACCCACAGTTCGTGCGGATCCCAGACGACGATCTCGTCGCGACAATCGCCCGTCAGGTCCAGGACCGCGTTGCACATGTCCGGATGACCGTCGTCCGGAAAGCGCACCACGCGGCGGCCGAGCCCATCGAACATGCCGCCGTCCTCGGGATTGGGCGTGAGCATGATGAACTCCTCGGACTTGCCAGTCCAGTTGGTGGGAAGGCACATGCTGCCGTGCTGGCAAGGTTCGAAATCGTGGTAGATCTCGCCGCGCGAGTTGTACAAATGGATGATGCCCTGGTTGCCCCAGAAACTCATCGACAGGGCCTCGAGGCCCGGCAAGTCGTCGCGCAGGTTGGCGACCGTGGGATTCTGCGCGTGGCCCACGCGGTGGTGCCGCAAAATGTTTCCTTGAACATCGCAAAAATACGCGCCCTCGTCGCTTGCGCAACAATAGATTTGCGGCGGCGCTTTCGGGTCGGGCGACATTCGCACAATCGCAACGCCGTCGGCATGGTCCTTGAGCTCGTTCTCCAGCGTCCATAGCTGCCGGCCATCGTGGTCGTAGAGAGAATATCCAATCGCCAGTTCGTCGCGGCCGTCGCCATCGACGTCGGCGGCCGTGGGATAGTGGCCCGTGTTGCAGCGGCCGTTCCATTGCGGACGCAGTTGATCATCGAAGACCCAAAAGTGCCAATAGCGGTCCTTGAGCACGAGGTCCGTCGCCCGGCCGACGCCGCGGAAATCGGCAAAGTACAGAGCATCGCCCAACACGCGAGGAAACTTGCGATACACGGCTTCGGCCGTCGAGGGCATCTCGGGCGTGGGAACCTTGCGTTTCGTGACGCCGGTAGCGCCGTCGGCGACGATGAGCTCCTGGTGCATCGCATAGACCACTTCGTTCTTGCCGTCGCCGTCGAGGTCGTGAATCTGAAACGCCACGTCGTTCGTGAGGTGCTGCTTCCAGGCGTCGGGCTCGCCGATCTGCCACAGTATTTTTCCTTCGAGCGTGACCGCCGTCAGGCAGCTCAACTCGCTGTTGCGGTCCTTGGGTCCGTGATGCTCAACCTGGCCGATGAGGATGTCCAAATCGCCGTCGCCATCCAAATCGCCAAAGCGCAGGTTGCGGCCGGCGCCGAAAGTCTCGGTCTTGATTCGCTTCCAATGAACCGGTTTGGGATTCGCCGCTTGCAAGCGCGACTCTTCGCGATCGCGCTGGGCGATGGCACTGGTTATCTTGCTCGCGGTTTCGGGCTGTGCCGTGACAAGCACGTGCTGGTAGAAGGTCTCCACGTCGGCCACGAGGCCGATCTTTCCAGCCGGGTACGTGTCGTCGATCGCCGATAAACTCGGTCCCTCGTCCAGCGAAGCGCGGATCGCGTTGCCCTCGACGTTGACGACGGCACGAACGAATTTTCCCGCCACGGGCGAATACGGCGACTCGGCCAGGATCTTTTCATAGGGCTGACGAAATGCCGTCTCATGCCGCACCATGCGCAGCGATGCCTTGCCGTTCTCCACGCCGAAAAAGTAATAGCATCGGTCATTTCGATAGCGGAACACGACGCCACTGCGGCCCGAGTCGCCCCGCGGACAGAAGCGCACCGCGAGCGTATAGTCCGTCCATAGCGGATCGCCGGCCACGACCATGGGGTGCGCATGGCGCTCCTTGCGATTTTCGAACGTCTGCGCCAGTACGCGGGCGCCGTCATGGCTCATCACGCGCCAGGCCCGCTGCCAGGGGATGCCGGAGCGAAACGTGGACACCGACCACGGCCCCTTGGGTGCCGTCTCGTTCAGGTAGTGATACTCCGCATGCGCGTCGACGACCCCCAGCCACACCCCCGAGCGAAAGCCGCGGAAGTCCTCATCCAGTAAAATTTGCGGCTCGCCGGCGGCCGTGACCTGGCCCGCGAACAGGAGTAACGCGAGGGCCGCGATCCGCCCGACGCCCGTGCAAACTTGAGAACCTGGCCACGACAACATGAAAATCACTCCAAGATGAGGTGCGTTTCGCCGATCCGCCGCCTGCCGCGCAGCGCGGGTCGGTCGAACGGCCGTTCTGGAGTATGGCCCAACGGCCCTGGCGAATCCAGCCGCCAAGACGTATGGACGCCGCGGCGGCGAGCAACGAGAATCCTCAACTGTTGATTCCGCGTCGTCCTCCGTGCCTTCGCTCGTACCAATCGCGCCATGTCCGTGATCACCACCGTCAAGAAAACCTTTCTGCGGCTGTTCACCACGCAGTACGCGCCGAATCCGCAGTTGCGCACGTTCCTCGCGCGAGCCCAGTCGCAGGAAGATCCGCGGGCCGTGGCCACGGTGGCGGTGCTCGACGCGATCGAAAGCGAACGGGCGTTCGGCGTTCCGCTGGCCCGGCGCGGCATCCAGCCGGTTTATCTCAAGATCGACAACCGCTCCGACAAGCTATTGCGGTTGCAATTGGTGCGGATCGATCCCAAGTACTACACGGCCCTGGAAGCGGCCGGCATGAATCACTTTTCGATCGTCAAGCGGCTTTCGGCATTCGGCTTCATCGCCTGGTTCTTCTGGCTGATCTTGCCCATGCTGATCTTGGTCCCGTTCAAGCTGATCACGGCCTGGCGAGCCAATCGGCGGATGGACGATTGTTTTCGCGAGAATGCTTTTCGCCTCCGCCCCATTCCGCCCGGCGCCACCGTCGAGGGTTTCGTCTTCACCCCGCTGGATTCGGGCACCAAGATCGTTCATGTCAGCTTGCACGCCACGGGCGACTTGATGGATAGCGCTACCGGAAAATTCGAAGCGGGCGAAGCCTCGCCCCCGATCGTCGAGTTTACCTTTTCGATTTCAGTGCCCGGCATCGCGGTGGATTATCTGCGGCGCGACTTCGACACGCTGGAGCCGGTCGCGTCGCAAGTGGAGTGCGACCTGCCGACGCTGGTCTCGCGGCTGAGCGCCATGCCCGCGGCCACCACCAACGCTAAGGATTCGCTTTCGGGCGACCCGTTGAACCTGGTAGTGATCGGCGAGTTCGCGACGATCCTGGCGGCGTTTGCCGCGCGGTGGGACGAAAGCGAGACTATCTCGCTGAAGACATGCTGGAAGACAGTCCGCGCGTTTTTGCTCGGATCGCAATACCGCTATTCGCCGGTCAGCCCGTTGTATCTATTCGGCCGCAGTCAGGACGTGGCGTTACAGCGCTCGAGGCAATCGATCAACGAGCGGCTGCACCTGCGGCTGTGGATGAGCCCTCTGCGTTTTCAAGGCCAGCCAGTATGGGTGGGGCAGATAAGTCGCGACATCGGGGTGCGGTTCACAACCAAGGTCTGGAATCTGACGACGCACCGCATTGACCCCGACGTCGATGAGGCCCGCGACTACGTCATCGAAGACCTGTTGCAGGCCGAGCGAATCGAGGCCTCGGGCTACGTGGATGGGGTCGGCGAGTGCGACGTAGCCAAGCCGCGGCGAAATCTGACTGGCGACGTGTATTACACCGATGGCAAGCGGGCGGTCGTGCTGCTGGCGAAGAACCGCACGGCGCCTCGCTTCGTGGCCTGGAGTTGACCGGATTCTCAATCAGTCCAGGTGCTCGGCGGCATTCCTTGCCCGAAAAGCAGGCAGGCCCTCGGCTCAAGGTTGGTGAACCGAGCGGGCGGAGTCGCCCGAATCCCTTGTCATGGTGCGACTTGCGGGACGGGGAGGCGCCCTCGATACGACCCCGGCCCGGCGTTTGCACTTAGGTCCTAGATGATGCCGCGCGCAGCGCGAGGTCGCTCTTCTCTCGGTAGCCTTTGCGAGTTGTCCTATGAATCGCTCGGTCCGTCGCATGATCGTCGGAGCGAGCTTCTTCACGATCACTTGCCTGGTGGCAATCGCCGGCTACATGAGTGCCGGTTGGAAGATGCTGGACGCCATCTACATGGTGGTCATCACCGTGTTCGGCGTTGGCTATGGCGAGACCAAGCCGCTGGATAGCACCAATCTTAAGCTGTTCACGATGGGCGTGATCATCGCCGGCTGCTCCTCGGCGATTTACGTCGTGGGCGGATTCGTGCAGATGTTGGCCGAAGGCGAAATCAACCGCGTATTGGGGAACCGAAGAATGTCCAAAGGAATCGAAGTCTTAAGCGGCCACGCCATTTTGTGCGGCTATGGACGGATCGGACAAGTGCTGGCGCAGGAATTGACCGCGGCCAGCTATCCCTTTGTCGTGATCGACTCCGACACGGATCGCATCGAACGCGCGCACCAGGCCGGACACCTGGCGCTGCTGGGCAGCGCCAGCGAGGAGGCGACTTTGGAGACCGCGGGGATCATGCGCGCCAAGGTGCTGGCCACCGTATTGCCCGCCGACACGGCCAACGTTTTCGTGGCCTTGACGGCGCGGCGAATTAAATCCTTCGATCCAGATTATCGCCCGGGCCGAAACCGCCTCGACCGAGAAAAAGCTATTGCGATCCGGCGCCAACCGAGTGGTGATGCCAGCCGTGATCGGGGCATCGAAGATCGCGCACATCATCGCTCGGCCGTCGGCCGAGGATTTGCTGCTCGCCGCCGCCGGTTCGACGGGACTCAACGACGAATTAACCCAGATCGGGCTGCAACTGACCGAGGTCGAGGTCGCGGCCGG
Organism: uncultured Planctomycetaceae bacterium; assembly: GCA_963791755.1. Taxonomy (GTDB): domain Bacteria; phylum Planctomycetota; class Planctomycetia; order Pirellulales; family PALSA-1355; genus PALSA-1355. The sequence goes on along the minus strand of CAWBTK010000007.1, from coordinate 157,753 downwards.
CTCGCCGCTGGTGGGCCAGACCGTGGCCGATCTGGAAAGCGGCGCGGGCGGATTCGTCGTCGTCGCGATCAAACGGCCCGACAACTCGATCTTGCGGGCCACCGAATCCACGCTCGCGATCGGAGCGGGCGACGTGATTGTCATCTTGGGGCATCATGAAGCGCTGCCCAAACTGGTTCGCCGCGCCAAATCGGCGCCCAACCTGTCCTATCGCGGGGCGCGAGTCTGATCCGTGGTCGGACGCGAGAGCCTTCAGCAGTCGAGCGTGTGTTCCACTTCCCAGGGCGAGACGTGCCGCGTGTAGTCGCGCCATTCGGCGCGCTTCAACTTCAAAAACGAATCCGTGAAGGCCGCTCCCAGGCCCTCGCGCAGCACGTGACACTGTTCAAGCGAACGTAGCGCGTCGAGCAGATTGTCCGGCAGCTTGCGCAGTTGATCGCGAGATTCGACATCGCGGTAGATATTCGCGTCCACCCGCTGGCCCGGATCGCGGCGATTCATGATGCCGTCGTAGCCGGCCTCGGCAATGCCGGCGGCCAGCAAGTAGGGATTCGCCGAGCCGTCGGGCAGCCGCAGCTCGCAACGCCCCGGCGCCGGTATGCGAATCATGTGCGTGCGATTGTTGCCCGAGTAGCTGATTGCGTTGGGCGACCAGGTGGCGCCGGAGGTCGTCACCGGCGCGTTGATGCGACGATACGAGTTGACCGTGGGATTGGTCAGGGCGCACAGGGCGTCGGCGGAATGCAACAATCCGCCGATAAAGGCATAGCCCAGCGCCGAGATACCGACGTCGTTGCCCGTGTCCTGAAACAAGTTCGTACCGCGCTCGCGGTCCCACAGCGAGATGTGCACGTGGCAACCGTTGCCGGTCAATGAGTCAAACGGCTTGGGCATGAACGTGGCCCGGAGCCCGTGTTTTTCGGCCAGCGACTTGACCATGTACTTGAAGAACGCGTGGCGATCGGCCGTTTCCAGCGCGCCGGCATAGGCCCAATTAATTTCGAACTGGCCGCTGCCGTCTTCGTGGTCGTTCTGATACGGCTCCCAGCCGAGCTGGAGCATGTAGTCGCAAATCTCGGAGATCAGATCGTAGCGGCGGACCAAGGCCTGTTGGTCGTAGCACGGTTTTTCTTGCCGGTCTTGAACGTCGGCGATAGTGCGGCCGTCGCTGGCCACGACGAAAAACTCGCACTCCACGCCGGTCCGCAGTTGATAACCCTGCCGTTCCAGTCGCGCCAGCGATCGCTTCAGCACTTGCCGTGGCGCCTGCGCGACGGGTTCGCCGTTCATGAACAAGTCGGCCGCCAACCAGCCGATCTCGGGCTTCCAGGGAAGTTGCACCAGGCTCTCCGGCGCCGGCACGGCCAGCACGTCGGGATCGGCCGGCGTCATATCGAGCCAGGTCGCGAAGCCGGCAAACCCAGCGCCGCTCTCACAAGCCTGAGCGATGGCCGCGGCCGGAACCAGCTTGGCCCGCTGCGTGCCGAACAAATCCGTGAACGACACCAGGAAATACTTGATGCCCAATTCCTTGGCTTTCTGTTCCAACATGCTTCGCGTCCTCGTTCGTACGGGCCATCGGGTTCGGGCTATTCTTCGGCGAGTAATTGGGCAACGGCCGCCTTGATGAACGCTTCGTCAGCTGGATTCTTCATGGGATTGCCGGCACGGTGCCCCCAGATGGACGGAATCGGGCAAAACCGGGCCCGCGGGATTTGCCGTGCCTCGGCTTGGGCGTCTTCGGCAGTGAAGTAAAAGTCGGTCGTGCAGGGCATGACCAGAGTGCGGGCCTCGATGGCGGCCAACGCGCGCTCGATATCTCCCCGGTAAACTTCGTTCGCGCTAATGTCCGACCGCTTCCAGGTCTCGATCATCGAGATCAGATTGTTGGCGTCGCGCTTGAGGAAGCTGGCCTCCCAATCGCGGACGAGGTAGTCTTCGAGCGATTCGTAGCCAAGCTGCAAGTAAATCTGGTTTCGATAGAAAGCCTGCGACATGGCGAAACCGGCATAGACGCGCCCCATGGCCCGCAACCCGCGCTCGGGCCAGGTGGTGAAGCGCTGGCCGTTCCAGGCCGGGTCGGCGGACAGCGCGGCTTGAATCCCCTCCAGAAACACTCGGTTAAACGCGGCTGTCTTGGCCGACCCGCATACGGCCGCGATTCGCGCCACGCGCCGCGGACACAGCGCTCCCCAATGCAGCGCCTGCTGCGCGCCCATCGACCAGCCATAGACCAACGCCAGCCGCGTGATGCCGAACACGTCGTCGATCAGCCGCCGCTGCGCCGCGAGATTATCCACGTGCGTGAACACGGTCAGCGGTTCGTCATCGCTCGCCGGCGGCGTGTTGCTCGGCGAAGTCGACAGCCCGTTGCCGAACATGTTGGCGATGATGATGAAGTAGCGAGTCGGGTCAAGGATTCGCTCCGGCCCGATCAGCCACTCGATATCCGGATGCTGAGCGCCATAGGAGGTGGGATACAGGATGGCGTTCGACCGCTGGGCGTTTAGCTCTCCGTAGGTTTGATACGCGAGCCGCGCCACGGGCAGCGTGACGCCGGACTGCAACGAAAAATCAGTCAGCTCGAATACGCGCATCGCGTTGGTCATGCTCTCAGCCATGTTCTTCCCGCGGTGGAACGTCGCCGATGGAACGGATCACCGAGCGGTTCGCCGCCACGTAGCTCGGCGCGATATGGGCCAGGTTCTCGCGAATTTTCTGGTGTGCCGCGGGAAGTTGATGGAACGGGATCGACGGATACAGGTGGTGCTCGGCATGAAACGGCATGTTCCACATCAGCGCCCGCACCGGCGCCATTGTCAGCGTGGTGCGGGTGTTCGTCAGACCGTTGGCGTCCTCGGTGCAGCCGGTGTGCTCGACGATCAAGATCGCCCTCAATAGCGGCTGCGCCAGCAAGGCCGGCAACAGCCAGTAGTACAACAACACTGTGCTCTCGGCGACGATCGAGCCGGCGATCGCGGCGACGTACACGGCCACTTGCGCCGCGGTTGAAAGCGCCGTCTCTCGCCGCGCGTCGGGCGGAATGAACGGCAAGTGACCCAGGCGGCCGGCGGCAATCGAAACCAGCTCAAGCGGCCTGCCCAGCCAGAAAGGAATCCCGCTGATGTGCGCCCAGTACTCGAATCGGGAGCGCGGTTTGGGCGTCATCAACTCTGGATCGCGCTGGCCGTCCTGGGTGTAGCGGTGATGCCAGGTGTGATACCGGCGGTAGTAAGTCGAATTGTAAAAACAGACCACGCCCGCCAGCCAGCCGAAGACATCGTTCAATCGTCGCGACTTGAACGCCGTGCGATGGACGCACTCGTGCATCGGCGCAAACATGGTCACGATCGCGAAGCCGTGCAGGATCATCGCCGGGAAAAGCAGGTACCACCGATCGTAGGCCAGCCAGACCAGCGTGCCGGTGGCGGCCAGGCACGCCAGATGAGCCGCGTACCGCGCGAGACCCCGCGCGTCGGAACGCCGGCTAAGCGAACGAACGACGCCGATGTCGAGCACATTGCGGCCCGGCAAGGCCGCGGTACCCATGTCAGCCGTGCCCATGTCGGCGGCGCCCGCATCAACCGGGCCCGCGCCAGCAGGGCTCATATCACTCAACTCGGGCGCTTTGGCCGTATCGGACGGCAGCGAAGACATAGAATATCCCGGCAGGAAGAATGCACAGTTCGGAGGGCGCGCTCGAACCGCCTGCCGGGAAGCCGATTTCGCACTTTCGCACGACTCCGCTTGACCCTACTCCCGCGCCACGTCGAACTCGAATTGTAACCCCGCCAGCCCGCCGGCACAAACGGCTGACCGGCGCAGCATTTTCGCGCGGTCCGCCGGTCGCCCCCCCGCCCTTTCGTTGACCCCGGCTCGTCGAGCGATTTTAATCTGGGCTCCCGCTCGGGTCGGCGCAAGTCGCCGGGCATACAAAACGACGAGGACCATCACATGAGAAATGCCAAGGCCCGTTTCGTGATACTGTCGCTCGGCTGGCTCGTTTCGATCGCCATGGCCAGTATCATGTCGCCCCAAGCGGTTCTGACTCAGGCGGTTGGCGGCGATGCCTGGGCCCGCGTGACCGAGGACGAACGAGCCATCAAGATCGAGACCGACAAGCTCGAGGCCGTCATCCCCAAGAAGAACCCCAAGCAGTGGATGACCGGCATCGAGAAGGGATCGTTCGTCGATAAGACTACGGGCTTTCGCGAAGTCGGCGACGGGCTGATGGTCGTCGACTGGCTGATGGAGGCCGGCAGCGACGCCGAGTGGAGCGACCAGGTGTTCGCACCGGACGGCAACGGCGTCGGCCGCTATTCGTGGTACGACGAACGAAACCGATCCGGCACGGCAGGCCTACACGCTGCATGTCCCACGGCAGCAGCCATCGCAAGCGGATGGTCGAGGGCCCGCAGCTTTGCCATCGCATGAAAGCCGGTCCAGCCCGAGATCATCCGCGGCAAGGATTTCGTCGCGGTGAAGACGACTTACAAATTCGAATACGCCGCGCCGGGCCGCAAGCCGGGCTCGCAATGGACGCAGTTGATCGTTTTCCCCAAGGGAGAGCGGTTACTTCGTCCTGATGGACAAAATCGACAGCGTCAACGACTCGCCCGAGATGTTCCTGCGCAACGACACGCCGGGCTGCGTCCGCCACGAGCAGGGGGACACGTTCAGCGAGATGTATCTGAGTTACTTGAGCGGACCGAATGGCGTTCGCATTCCATCGAGCGAATTCTTCGCCCCGTTTCCGCCCGACCTGAAGTTCGGCTACCGTCGCGACACGCACAAATCGCCGGAGAGTTTCATCCGCGCCTATCATCTGCGCGACAAGGCGACGGGCAAGGACGGCCCCTGGCTGGCCGGGCTGACGCTCGACCCGAACGTGGTCTACGAAGCCTGGTGCAGCCAGCGGCCCGGCGGGATCATCGTGATGATCGAGGAGATCCACGGCCGGCCGACCAAGGCCGGCGAATCGTTCAGCGCCGCGCACATCGTGGGCTACTTCGACACCATCGATGCCATGCACAAGCTCTATGATCGCTACAAAGGCCACACCGGCCTCACTGCCGACGCCTCGGGCTGGCGGCTGGTGAAGTAGGCATGGTCCTATCCTGCACGTTATCATGCACACCCGCCTCTAATTAACTGCATCGGGCTATATTTGCCGTTGTGACTGCACCATATGCTGCACGCCAATCGCGCTGCCACTCTTATGAGCTCAGTACAACATGGATGACGCAACTACAACTCATCGGCACCCAATGTATTTAATGGGTGTCGCGACGAATGTTCACCAGCATCAATTCGGCATCGACATCCTCAATCTAACCAATACTCTCTTTGTGCCATTCGTTCCGATGGCACTGGAAGGTTTTCAATGTGTTTTTTGGGTCGACGCACTCGCCTTGCTTCAACTTGGGCCCAATCCCGCCATTACCTTTCACTGGACGGACGAGTCGACCGGCAATACCGGAACCATATCTACCACGATATTGCTTGAATCTGCTATATCGTGCACTGAACCTGGTACGCTTGCATTTCTCAAAAAGCCGATAAGCGCAGTTGACGCGTTAAAATACAAGGGTCCACGCTATATACCAATGAGCGTCCCGCTTGCAGGTGTTACCGTTACGCTACCCACTCGCATAAATCTTCGAGCTGAGTGGAACAACGAGCTTTGCGAAGTGGGAAGCCTCTTGGTCAGTGTCTTTGCGCCGCTTCCAATGTCATTGGAAGAAAGAAAAGCGCTCGCAAGTAGCCCAAATGCCGGCAGTGTCGTAACGGCTGCCATAGGATGCGCCCATTGCGGCGCCACCTTGTGTGCGTATGCTGCGCTTGATCCGTCAAGCCCCACGCATAATTTGCCGCCAGACGCGATCGAAGTGTCGATTCTACCTGACAGTTGGACCTGCAAATGCGGGAAGACTACTGCTCCCTTAGTGCACATGAAACGGGGGCTATTTCATCTATTTCGAGCGTCCCCTGGAAATCCAAATCAGGCGATAAACCTGACGCCGTTGTACCGGAAGGGACAGGTCACTGCCTTATATCGCAATTACTCGACACTTATCGACTCAAACCCTAGCGAAGAAACCGTCCAGGCTTTTATCGACAAGCATCCCTTAATTTGGGCTTTTCTTTCCCCGAAGAGAATCATTCCAAAACCAAGGCTGCTAACGCATCACACAGCTGACTTTGGCATCTTAACTCATCACAACGTTTTGTATTTTGTTGAGCTGGAGAAGCCGAGCACGACGTTGCTTACGAAGAAGGGTCATCCGCACGCTGAGGTTAATGCCGCAATACGACAGGTTTTGGATTGGACATCAGTAATTGCCGACAAGCGAGTCGCACTGCTCGATGAACTTGCGATCGAGTCAAAGAATGTCTCCGACATCCGATATATTGTCGTCGCGGGCCTCGCGAAGAATGCGTCAGCCAAAGGACTTGAAAAACTTCATTTGGGATTGCCACCGAAAACACAGTTCCTCTGCTTTGACCACCTTGGAGCATTCTTGCTCGTTATTCAAGCCAACCTTGATGATCTTTGATGTCGCACGCGACACCATGACGGCTTCGCGTTGCCGCCAACTTATTAGCCAAAGGTTTCGAAACCTGCCTTCAGAACAATTGATGCCAACGGGGCACGGACCGACTCCCCTATTTGCCCTCCAATTTCGTATAGCCCTCGGGAATCTCCGGCTCAAAAGTATTGGCGGGCAGCGAGGGAGTCCAGTTGAAATGCTCCTGCACCAAGGTCATGCCCACGACCGGGCCCAAGCCTGCTTGGGCAGCAAACTCGTGTTTGATCTTGACCGGCATCTTCGTCGCCTGGTCCAGCCACACGTGGACTACGGCAGGATCACTTTGGGCGTCGATAGCAGTCGCGGAAATCTCGAACTCGACCGCGTCGCGGCCGTCGACTTTCGCCGTCCCCAGTCGCCGCCCCGACTTCTCCAGCAAGCCAGCCAGAGACTCCAGGTGCGAAAGCGGATCGCCGTCGCCCTGTCGCGCCTTCGCATCATGTGCGACCGAGTACGTCTTGTCGTCGTAGCGCACGCTGGTCAACGTGAGCCCGTCAGCTCCGTACACATACCATTGACTTTCGTGCAGGCGGCCCGCTTCGTAGCCATCGCGACGATACCGCTTGCCGGCGACCGACAGCTTGTTCGTCGTGCTCGATGTCGCGCTGGCGCCGTCGGCGATCCGATTGATGAAGCTTTCGTTGCATGTGTATCCCCGCTGGTTCGCCCCTTCGATGGCCGCCTGCAGCTCACCGGCCCAGGCCGACGGCGGAGCGAGCCACCAGGCGGCCCCCGACTCGCGACCGATATCCCAGGGTCGAAATCCGAATACAACGATCGCCAGCACGGCGGCGGCCGCTGCCAGACTTTGTGGTTTCACGAGCATGGTCAGAATCCTCCGTTGGTTGAATCTTGGCGCCCGCAACGGCGCGGACCGCTCCACTTCATGCATCACCCGCTCCACGACCGACGGCTGCCGGGCAAGCCGCTCACCCAGCCGGCCAAGTCGTTGTTCAATTTCGTTCGATGGGTCGTTCATCATTCGGCCTTTCGCAACCACTTTTCCAGCCGACTCCGGGCCCGCGACAGTTGCCTGGTCACGGTGCTCGTGGATCGTCCAGTCATCCGGGCGATCGCTTCCACTTTGTGATGTTCGAAATAGTGCAACACGACGGCCACCTGCTCGTGATCCGGCAGCCGACCGATCGCGGCGAGCAACTCGCGTGAGTCGTCGTCGAGTCGATCCGTGCGGGCTTCGTCGGCCGCCGGTTCGTTGGCTTCCAGCGTCTCGTCGAATTTCCTTCGTCGCGAGCGTGTCCGCAGCGCCTGCCGCCTCGCAATTTTCAAAACCCAGGGCCCAAATCGGGCCCGATCCGCCAGTTTTCCCAGGTTGGTATATGCCGACAAAAACGCTTCTTGCACGACGTCCTGAGCCAAGTGCGTGTCGCCGACAATTGCGGACGCCGCCGCCCGGGCGACTGGTTCATAGCGATGCACTAACTCGGCAAAGCGAGCCTTGTCGCCGGCCACGACCGCGGCGACTAGCGTCTCGTCATTCTCAAAGCTCAATCGTTGCATGGACCCCATCGGAGCTTTCTATCTACCTAGAGTCGCCGTGCGCTGAAATTGCGGCAGCCAATTCCCAGAGTCGATGTTTTTTCAGGCGGTAGCCTAAGCATTATCGGGCCGAGCCACCGGCTGCGAAACATCGGGACGCGACCGATGTGCTCATCGTACGCCACGCGCCGACGACGGTCGCGAAATTCCGGCTTGGTAGCGACTAGGCGTCGGCGCCTGTGGCATTTACCATACGGCTGGAGTTCGCGGCGGCGGGTCCGCGTGCGAGTATCCGAAAACAAGGCCGGCGGCCGACCATTCCCCGACGCGGAACACGCGAATATGAAACACGTCCAATTGCTACTTCTCGCGGCGATTTGTATCTTCGGGCTGTTGGGCGCCACCGCCGCGGCCGCCGACGCGGATCGCCCCAACATTGTTTTCATCCTGGCGGATGACTTGGGGTACATGGACATCGGGGCCAACAACCCCAAGTCGTTTTACGAAACGCCGCACATCGACAGCCTGGCGGCGAGAGGTATGCGCTTCACGCAAGGTTACGCCGCCTGTCCGGTCTGTTCGCCGACCAGGGCCAGCATCATGACTGGCAAATACCCGCAGCGGACGGGCATCACCGATTTCATCGGCGGCAAGCGCGCGGGGCGTCTTAACCCGGCGCCAAACCAGGACCATCTCGCGCTGGAAGAGGTCACGATCGCCGAGCGGTTTCGCGAGGTGGGCTACGCGACGTTCTTCGCCGGCAAGTGGCACCTGGGCACGGGCGAATACTCGCCCAACGCGCAAGGTTTCGGCCCTGGACTGACGGGCCAAGGGCAGTTCTATTATCCGCCCAGCGACGAGCCGCCCCCCGACTCGCGAGACGACCCCAAGACAACCGACCGCATCGCCAACGAGGCCGTGCGTTTCATCGAAGCGCACCGAGACATGCCGTTCTTCGCCTACTTGCCGTTCCTGGCCGTTCACACGCCGATCAAGGCTCGCCCCGACCTGGTTGCCAAGTACGAAGCCAAGCAGGCTTTGGCGCCGGCGGACGCTTGGGGGCAGGAGCGCGAACGGAAGGTGCGCCTGGTGCAGAATCACGCGGTTTACGCCGCGATGCTGGAACAGATGGACGCCGCGATCGGCCGTGTGCTGGCGGCGATTGAACGCACTGGGCTCGCCGAGCGAACGATCGTCGTCTTCACCTCCGACAACGGCGGCCTGTCGACTTCCGAAGGACATCCGACCTCGAATCTGCCTCTGCGAGGCGGCAAAGGCTGGCCCTACGAAGGCGGAATCCGCACCCCGTGGATCATCCGCGCACCGGGCGTCACGCGGCCGAACAGCGTTTGCGACGCGCCGGTGATCACGACGGATTTCTATCCGACGCTGCTGGAACTCGCGGGATTGCCGCCGGCCCCGTCGCAGCACATCGACGGCGTCAGCCTGGTCGCGGCGCTTAAAGGCGGAACCGTGCGGCGATCGGCGCCGTTGTTTTGGCACTATCCGCACTACGGCAATCAGGGCGGCGCGCCTTGCGGCGCGGCGCGCGACGGCGACTGGAAGCTGATCGAATGGTTCGAAGACGGGAGCCTGGAGCTGTTCAATTTGCGCGACGATCTCGGCGAGCAGAAGAACCTGGCCGCCCAGCACGCTGAAAAATCCCGGGAGTTGCACGCGAAACTTGTCGCCTGGCGCTGCCACCTCGGCGGTGATGCCCACACCAAATCCGGACTTTGACGGCGCGCCTGCTGCGTCGTCGCAGCCGACGCCCGCCCGCTAGCGATCCGTTAACGCGGTTGCCTATTCTTGGGCACCTGTCGTCGCGCCTGATCTAAGGCAGCATGACCCGGCCGCCACACGCCACGAGGGTTTGGCCGAGCATGAATCGCGAAGCCTCGGAAAGGAGAAAGTGGACGACATCAGCGATCTCGGCGGCCTGGCCGATCCGTTTCATCGGCGTTTGTTCGACGATTCGATCGATCGTCGGCTGGTCAACGTCGTCGATGATCTCGGTTTCCACCAATCCAGGCGCGACGGCATTCATGCGAATGCCGAGCGGTATCAACGCCTCGGAGGCGCTTTTGGTAAAGGCAATCACCCCCGCCTTGCTCGCGGAGTAGGCGATTCCGTACGGCCGCGACCGAAGGGCGGAAATCGAGGACATGTTGACGATCCGCCCAAATCGCCGCTCGGCCATTTGATCTTTAACGGCCCAAGTGACGATGTACAGGCCAGTCAGGTTCACGTCGATCGTGCGCTTCCAATGGTCCAGGGTCGTTGTTTCGGGCGTGACATACTCGAAGATTCCGGCATTGTTCACGAGCATGTCGATCGGCCCAAGCTGGTCATTCACCCGCGCGACCATCGTCTCGACGGACTTTTGATCGGCGACATCGGCTTGAACGATCATCCCCCGGGCGCCAGCGGCCTCGACGAGTTGGGCGGTTTCCAGGGCGTCCTTTTCGCGCGAGCGAAAGTTGATCGCGACCCGCGCGCCGGCTCTTGCCAACCGTTCGCAACACGCGCGCCCGATGCCACGCGATCCGCCGGTCACCAAAACCGTCCGATTCTCAAAGTCTGGTTCGCTCATCGCATCTTTGCCCAATTGAATGGGGTGACTACCTTCAGCCCGCGGCATTATTCGGCGAAGCCAGATTACGTCGCCAGCATTCCGCGGTCAAACGCGGCAGCATACTCCGGGCAACACTCTAAGAAACCGTGGCTGAAAAACACGCGACGGCGCAACGAAAAGGCTCGACGTAAACCTATGTCACGTCGAGCCTTTAACAGTGCTCCCTGATGGACTTGAACCATCCACCCTCTGATTAAGAGTCGGCCGCGCCAGTACAATAAGAGGTGCGACAGAAGTGACAAGAAGCTCAGGTTGCTCTACTTACGCCCGCCAGCATCTGAGCAGCGGGGTACTCAACCGCTGAAAGCTCGCAATAGAACGTGATCGGCCGATTCGAACGGGCGTAAAAGTCCGACATGCCCTAATACGCTCAAAGCGCCATCGCGACTTCGGCCTAAATATGCTCGTGCGTGAGCCTTGAAAGCGCTAAGGCTCAGTTAGCTCGGTACGGCCATTTCGAGCAACTTCAATTAGGCTTGTGCGCTGGTGGTGTCGCACGAGCCTCGATGGCTCTACCGGCAAGTTGGAGTCTGAGCGCTCGGGTGCAGCGCTGGTGTCGGCGTCGAGCAAGTCGAGGACGCGCGGTTCTGCCGACGTCGCCGCGCCAGTGCCCCCAGCGCTGCCAGACTGGTTGCGGCCAGCGCTAGCGAACTGGGCTCGGGTACGGTACCTACTACGCCGTCGGAATAGGCGAGGCTTAGCGCCACGAAGTTCTGGGTCACGCCCAGGCCAGCAACCTGGACCAGCCCAACGATCTCCTATGTAAAACCGGCAACGCTTGCTTTGGAAATGCAACACCATCGAACTCAGCGTTTCGGCGGGCAGCGGCGCCGGATGAGCCCCAGGAGCGCTACGATTCCGCAAGCACCAGCACGAGCGACGACGGTTCGGGCACGGAGGCAAAAAGGCTGTTGTGATCGAGTACGGCCCAGACGACGTTGGCGTCGGTGTCGACTCCCCACTGGCCCAGCGTGGTGAGACCGCTATTCCAAGGGATGTCGCCCATATAGAGGTTGGCCGTGCTGCCAACATTGCCGTCGACTGCGTTGGCCCACATGCCGGTCGATTCACTCAGATAACCCAGATAGAGCGACCCTGTGGCGAGAAGATCTACCTCGAGTCCCGCCAAAAGAGTCTCGTCGTACGACATTTGGAGCACGAACAGGTCAGTCTGGTGGGCCGCCAGCGCACTGTCATTTACCATTCCGGTGAGGTTGAGCACGTCGCTGATCAGTCCACCGTGCTCATCGAATGGCAGTGGCGGGCTGGTACCCGTGTTGGCCATTTCACTGGCGGTACGTTGGCGGAACTGCATCGACACGGCGTCGTCGATGCCGCCGGTGTTCTGACCGTAGAGCAGTGAAGCCGTGGTTTGAAGTCCCCCCAGTTCCGTCGCCCCCAGGCCCGAGTAGTCGTTCGGAACTGACAAGGTGCTGACAGTGCGTGTCAACTGGGCATTTCCGGCCAGCGTATCGTCTTCCGCCGAGATGAACACATGCTGCGCGTCGTTATTGGCCAGCCTGGTGTCGACTCGTAGCAGTCCGCTGCCGACCGTCGTAAGGCCGGAGTAGGTGTTGTTGTTGTTGAGTGCGAGCGTGCCCGCGCCTTGTTTGATAAATCCTCCCGCACCCTCGATGTCGCCGATGAACTCAGAAGTGCCCGCGGTGATGTCAATTGTGTTCGCGTTGCCTGTGAGATGGACCTTACCCGTAGGTCCTGCGGAGGCGAGCGTAGCGGTTTTGATGCCACCGCCATCAAGGGCCAGCGTGCTGTCGTTCCAGACCTTTGTCGTCGCATCGACGTTTATTTGTCCGCCGTTGGCGATCGATACCGAACTGGCGCCACCCTGTCCGACCGAGTCTCCACCGATATACAAGCCAGTGCTGTTCCATTCCGAGCCGGCACCGGAGACGACCGCGGTGCCGACACTACCCGGACCATTCCCGAGGATGCTGAATCCGCTGGGCGTAAGTTTGCTGCCGTTACTCACCAGCAGGCTGGCTTGATTCGAATCTCCCACCGTCAGGTTGGTGATTCCGCTGGTTGTGGCGCCGTTGAGGAGTTGAAGTTCGGGATTTGCGGCCGGGGTGTTGCCGTTAAGGGTGAAAGGGCCACTTGGCTGCGAGAAAGCACCGCCATCGACCGCGACCGTGCCGCCGACCATGTGGAAAGCACCGCCGGAGCTTAGAGTCAAGCTTTGTGTGTGCATGGAACCGCTATTGATTTGGAGGCTACTGCCAGAAAGTATATTCGTCGCAGTCGCGACGTCGATCGAGCCTCCATTCTGAAGAGTCACGATACCTTCGTTCACGCTCGTGCCAGCCTCACCGATGTAAAGAGCATGCGTCTGAAGTTGTCCCTGATCGATCGTGAGCCTTGCGAGATCGCTGTTCGACGTGCTCGTCCCGACACGAAAGTCGCCGCTGTTAGTCCAAGTAGTCCCAGCGCCATTCACGTTCACTATCGCGCCCGGTGTTCCGAATTGGCCCTCCAGCAGGTTGACGTTGCCACTGGTTACAGAAGCGCCGCTTTCGACCGTCATGTTCATGCCACCGTAGCTTCCGACGGTAATGGTGCCGACATTGAGCGTGGTTCCAGTTCCGGACACGCTTAGAGTTGAGAGGCCGCCCGACGAGCTAGCATCGCTGAGAGAATTGGCGGATGCATCGACGCCGCCTGACAAATAGAGGCTTGCGCCCTCAGGAAGACCAATGCTGGTACCAACCGAAAGGGCCCCGGGCCCCTGAACGTGTAGAGCTGCGTTCATGTTGTACGGGGAAGTGTTGCCCAAATAGATGTTCGTTGCGGTTGACAATGTGTGCCCGGCTTGAATTTCAATTGTGGCGGTCACGTGGGCGTTTGGGCTGGTGTAATCCGGAGCAAGAATCTTGCCGACAGTCACGTCGTTGTCGACGATGACATTTCAACTAGTCGTATTGCGGAAAAATGCAACATTCGTTGGACCCGGTGGTTGTGAATTCAACCAGTTCGCCGGGTTTGTCCAGGAATTAGTACCGCTCGTCCGATTCCAAATGCCGTCTGCACAGTTTGCGGCCTTTGGAGCAAGAAGAAGTGCCGCTATAGCTAGACCAACAGCCACGCCTGAAGCCTTGGCGTGGCAATACAAGTTTCTCATCATTAGCTTCCCCTTTATCGTTACTAAAGTTGGGCCACCGCCGGCTGGTTCATGCCGGTTGGTAGCCGCACTGGCCCTACGGAAGTGCGAAACGCCTCGAATCTAGCCGAACTTGATTTGTCGATTCAGCCCGGCCGAATTCGCCCAAAGCGGATTCTCCTAGGCGCAAGGCGAGATTGTCACGACGATCGGAAGTTCCGTTAGGATTTTTCCCGGAAAATCGAAAGTCCCTCGCGCAACTGCTTGCTGGCCCAAGGCGCGTGCCTATACTGAAATCCGCCGGTTGGTGAGGCTTAGGTCGCGGCCCATTCGACGTGTGTCCGCCGAGGGTGTTTAAAGCGATCCGCAGTCGGTCCGGCTGCATTATTTTGTGTTTTTCGCGGCGATCGGGGTTCCTGTTCGCGGCCATTTGTCGCCTCGGTGAAATAGAGAGACGTGTGATGCCCAAGCAGTCCGAGCCGAGCCTGGGCATTCCGCGGCAACAGGGCTCCGTCCCGGACGATGCCACCCTGCAGCAACAAATCCAGCAGGCCCAACAGGGTTCGCATCGCGCACTGGGAAGAATGCTGGAACAATGCCGCGACTACCTGCAACTGATCGCCAACCAGGAAGTTCCCAGTGACATTCGCCCGAAGGTCGCTCCGAGCGACCTGGTGCAACAGAGCCTGGCGGAAGCCTGGCAGGCATTCGACACTTTTCGTGGACAAGACGAGCCCGCGCTGCGCGGGTGGCTGCGACGCATCCTACTGAACAATGTTCGTGATACCACCCGCGGCGTTCCGCCTCACGACCAAGCGCGGCGGAGCCCGAGAGTTCCCATTGGCGGACGATGGGTCGCGAGATGGCTTTGCCCAGCATCTGGTCAGCGACGACACTTCACCCAGCGGCTGTGCGGCCGAACGCGAGGAAATGGAGCGGCTGGCGGAGAAACTTGACGAGATGCCCAACCAGTACGCGGAGATTATCCGGCTGCGGAATATCGAGTACTTGTCGTTCGCCGAAATCGGCGGACTGTTGAAGCTGAAGCCGGATACAGCCCGCAAGCTGTGGGAGCGCGCGGTGCGAAGATTGGCCAATGACCTGAGGCTGGACGATGATCAGTCCTGAATCCGAAAGCGATCGAGAGGACTCGCACTGGCTTGAGGCCCTGCACGACGCGATTGTCACCGATACCGAGGAGGAATTCGATCCGACGGTCAGTGCTTCGCCGCCCGAGGAATTGGCGACCTTGCGAGACTGCCTCCGGCTGCTGGACCGGTTTCGGAGGGAAAGGGATGTTGCCATTCCACGGCTCAAGCGGATCGGCCGGTTCGAGATCGTACGGGAAGTAGGCCGCGGCGGCTTCGGAGTGGTGTTTGCCGCCGTCGACCCCCGTGTCGGTCGACGAGTGGCCGTGAAGATACCGCGGCCGGAGGTGCTCGCCAGTCGATCGACCCGATCGAGGTTCTTGCGCGAGGCCAAAGCGGCCGGCGGACTGGCGCATCCCAACCTGATCCCGATTCACGAGGTCGGCGAGGATGGACCGATCTGCTATATCGCCTCGGCGTTTTGCAATGGGCCGAACCTTTCCCAGTGGCTCGCCGGGCGCAGCCGGCCAGTGCCGGAGAGGGAGGCGGCGGCCATGATTTGCTGGCTGGCGCGTGGCGTCGCTCACGCGCACCAACGCGGAGTATTGCATCGCGACATTAAGCCGAGCAATGTACTTCTGGAGCCCATCACGGAGGGCTCGCCGACGCCTGGTGCGAGTGGAGAATTAGCGCTGTTCACGCCGCGGCTAACCGATTTCGGTCTGGCGAAAATCGCGGAATTGGCGGAGGACCACACCCGTAGCGGGACGTTGCTGGGCACGCCGGCGTACATGGCCCCGGAACAGGCCGAAGGCCGATTGGAAGACGTCCACACAACGACCGACGTGTATGCGCTCGGAGTGCTGCTGTACGAAGTGCTCGCGGGCCAGCCGCCCTTGCGCGGGCAAAGCGACGTGCAAACCCTGCAACTTGTAGTGCGCGGAGAAATTCCCCGGCTACGCGGTTTTAGACCGGTTGTATCCCGCGATCTGGAGGCAATCGCTCTGAAGTGCATGGAGCGGGCGCCTGCCAATCGCTATCGATCGGCTGACCAACTGGCCGACGATCTCGAACGATATCTCAACGGCGAACCGACCTGGGCCCGGCCGGCGGGGGCCATCGAAAGACTGGCGAAATGGGGCCGGCGTCGCCCGGCTCTCGCGGCGCTGTTCGGCGTGGTCGCGGCCGCGGTGGTGGCAATGTTCGGAGTCGTTGTTGCGTACAACGCGCGGCTGGGTCAGGAAGTCATCCGTGCCGAGCGCGAGGTCGCGGTGAGCCGCAAATTGCTCTATTCGGCCGACGTCCGCGTTGCTTACGAGACACTGCGGGCAAACAACATCGTCCAAACGCTCGAAGTCCTCAATCGTCAAATCCCCGTTCAGGGGCAGGAAGACCTCCGTGAGTTCGCCTGGCACTATCTCCACGAACAATGTGAACCGACGTCGTTGAACCTGAAGGGACACGGAAGCGGAGTGATGGCAGTGTCTTTCTCGCCTGACGGCAAGCTGCTGGCCAGCGGCGGCGACGACGGCACGGCGCGACTGTGGGACGCGGCCACCGGCAGTCCGCTGCGCGTGCTCAGAGATAATACCAAGGAGGTCACCAGCCTGGCCTTTGCTCCGAATGGCAGCCTGCTGGCCACTGGCTACGAGAACCATTTAATCCGACTCTGGGATATCGCGACAGGCGAGCCGCGCCAAATGCTGGCGGGGCACGATGATCAAGTGCTGGCCGTTGGTTTTTCACCGGACGGCGCACTCCTGGCCAGCGGTAGTTGTGATGCAACTGTGCGCATCTGGGACGTGGCTGCCGGCGCGACAATTCAAAAACTGGACGGCGAGATGGATGTCATCCAATCGCTGGCGTTTTCGCCCGATGGCGACTTGCTATGTGCGGTCGACGAAGCAGGGAGACTGCACGCCTGGCGGACGCATGATTGGGAGCCGTTGGCCAGCAAGGCAAGTCCCAAGGAGAAATACTTCGCTCTGGCGATCTCCGGCTCGGGCAACCGAATCGCGACAGCCGGACGCCGCGAAGTGATCGACGTCTGGGAACCCGCAGACGGCGAGTTGAAGCGACTGGAGACGCTTGAAAACGGCCATACCGAATGGATTCAGTCGCTTGCATTTTCGCCGGTGGATGGCACTTTAGCCTCGGCCGGCAAGGATCGTGTCCTGAGGCTGTGGAAGCCGGGGGCCATGGCGCCGTTTCGGACGCTTCTCGGTCACAAGGATCGGATTTGGTCGGTGGCATGGTCGCCAGACGGACAGCGACTGGCAAGCGCCGGGGCCGATGGCGTTGTCAAGATTTGGTCGTTGGCCGAGGATGACGCCGCGATGCGTGCCCTGGTTCCCAGCACGACGACGATTTGCGAGTTGTCCGCTGACGGAACTCTGCTAGCCAGCCCCGCCGAGGAAGAGGGCTTGCTGCGCATTTGGGATCTCACCACCCGCTCGGTGATCAACGAAATCCCGCTGCACGACAAAGAGATTTACTGCCAACGATTCTCGCCGGACTGCTCGTTGATTGCCATACGCGGCGCGGACGGAACCATGAAGGTGTGGCAGCGCAGCTCGTCCACACAGATACTGGCCCGAAGCGCTCGGGCCGGTACAAGCTCCGCGATCGCTTTTCACCCAGATGGGCGCCAGCTGGCAACTACTGTCGAACCAGGGACGGTGGCCCTGATCGACGTCAACTCGAACCAAATAGTCCGCCGCTTTCCGCACGAATCAAAGGTTTATTCCGTTGAATTCTCACCGGACGGCCGGTATTTAATTACTTCGGGTCAGTCGCTTCAGATCTGGGACGTCGCCACGGGACAAAAAACTTACGCCCTGAACCGACGTCAGGGCGAATTGGCGGTCGCCCGCAACGGCCGGCTCATCGCGGCCGAAGTGGGAGCAAATGTAACTCTTCTCGAATTGACTTCCGACTGGAAGGTTTCGACGCTCGTGACGGGCGGCGCCGATATTAAGTCCTTGGCCATTTCACCCGACGGAAACACGCTGGCTGCCGCACTGAGCCAGCCGGGAGTAATCAGCTTATGGGATACCCGCACGCGGCAACTACTCATGCAGGTCGAGTGGGACGCGCATAACGTCGTAGACCTTGAGTTCTCGGCTGACGGTCGAAGACTGGTGGGCACCGCCGCGCTGCCCGATCGACAGCGAGCCGTCTGGGAATGGACGATCCACGCGCAGCCGCGCGTTCCAACCGAGGAATAATGAACGTGCGAAGCGTAGGATGCCGTGGAAGTTGACCTGCAAAATAAGCCTGGTATTTCTCGCCAAGCGTTGCACGACGTAGCACCACGCACAGTCCTTTCGGCCAATGAAAAAAGCCTTACCGTAACTTTCGTTGCAGTAAGGCTTTCGGTGTGCTCCCTGATGGACTTGAACCATCAACCCTCTGATTAAGAGTCGGTCAATTAATTGCAGTCCACCTTCTGTTGTCCTCGACTTGGCGGATTTTCCGGCTTATTGGTTTCGAGGGATCATCACAATTGCTCGGCTCCAGCGGGCATGAGGTAACATTCCAGGTAACACATCCCTGCAATCAAACGACAAAAAAGGCACACCTGGAGTCGCAAGAACCCCAGAATTGCTCAATTCAGTTTCATTGACAGTCCGAAGCAGCGGAACGGTGCGCGTCGGTGTGTCGGACCGAAGCGCGCATTCTCTGACGTAGCAGTGGTCAGATTCCTAGCTTCGGACGGGCTTCGGTACTTTGATTCGTGAGATGAGTTCAGAGGGCTTGATCGCCCAGGAATGCTTGGGGCATCAGAGTTGCCGCCACTTGTGCCAGCGAACGAAGGTTTGCAGCACTTCCCGACCAGTACAGCGCGGGGAATAATAGGCGCATGGATATTGCGACTTGGCTCGGACCTCGCTGCCGTGCGGCTTTGATCACGAAATCCGAAAGAAAAGTCTAAATCGTTGGCAGATTGATCCCCATAAACATGCTCTAAAGAAAGGAATAGAACATGAAGATACTTATGGTGCTGACATCCCACGATCAACTGGGAAACACTGGCCGCAAAACTGGCTTTTGGCTTGAAGAATTCGCAGCCCCCTATTTTGTATTCAGGGATGCGGGTGTCGAGCTGACACTGGCATCGCCGAAGGGCGGGCAACCACCAATCGACCCTAAGAGCGATTTGCCTGAGAACCAGACCCCCGCCATGGCGCGGTTCAAGAAGGATCAGGCGGCGCAAAAGGCGCTTTCTCAGACGGTCAGACTTGCCGACATGAAAGCGGAAGATTTCGATACGATCTTTTACGTGGGCGGGCACGGCCCGATGTGGGACCTCGTCGATAATCCCGACTCCATCGCCTTGATCGAGTCTTTCTACAATTCCGGCAAGGTGGTTGCGGCGGTCTGCCATTCTCCGGCCGTGTTCCATCGGGTCATGTACCAGGGGGCGCCAATGGTCAAGGGTAAGCGGGTCACCGGCTTTACCAACGGCGAAGAGGAAGCTGTTCAGCTCACCCATGTTGTGCCGTTCCTTGTAGAGGACGAGCTCAAAAGAATCGGCGGCCGCTATGAGAAGGCTCCAGATTGGGAAAGCTTTGCGATTGTCGACGATCGTCTGGTTACCGGGCAGAACCCCGCATCGTCTACAGCCGCAGCTCAGGCGCTTCTGAAGCGCTAGTCATGCAGAATGCCAGTTAGTTTTCTGCTCCGATTGACGATCGCACGGGCTTGATGTTGTTTCAATTACGCCGGCACAGGCAACGCGGCCGTATTCTTTCCAGAGAAACACGATCTTCGAGGTAAATACCATGAGCGGACCACGGAAGACAGCCATCGTGACCGGAGCTTCGCAGGGAATCGGCGCGGGAATCGTGAAAGGATTTGTCGAACGGGGTTTCAACGTCGTTGCCAATTCCCGGAAGATGACTCAATCCACCGAAGTCGCAGCTTCCAACCAGGTCGCTCTGGTCGACGGCCACATCGGCGAGCCGGCAACCGCCGCCAAGATCGTCGA
This sequence comes from uncultured Planctomycetaceae bacterium, assembly GCA_963791755.1. Taxonomy (GTDB): domain Bacteria; phylum Planctomycetota; class Planctomycetia; order Pirellulales; family PALSA-1355; genus PALSA-1355. The sequence continues at coordinate 137,838 of CAWBTK010000007.1, read as the reverse complement.
AACGGCGCTGTCTCGTTTCAAGTCGATCGATGTACTGGTCAATAACGCCGGCATCTTCTTTACCAAGCCGTTCACGGATTACACAGCCGAAGACATTAAGTCGCTCGTTTCGACGAACGTCGAGGGCTTCCTGTACGTCACCCAACTTTCCATCAAGCAAATGTTGGCGCAGAAGACCGGCGGGAGCATTGTCACGATCACGGCGGCCCTGGCTCGCAACCCGATCCGGGGCGTGCACGGCGGCGGTGCCGATGATCACCAAAGGCGGTCTGGAAACGATCACTCAGCACCTGGCGATGGAGTATGCGAAAGACGGCATCCGCGTGAATGCCGTCGCGCCGGGCGTCGTCGACACGCCGCTTCACCGGGACACTCCGAAGGACGTGATGGAGAGCCTCTCGCCGATGGGTCGGCCTTCGACGGTCAAGGACATCACGGACGCGGTCATGTACCTGACCGACGCCGCGACGGTCACTGGCGACATCCTGTATGTCGATGGCGGCGCTCATTTCGGCCGCTGGTAATTGAAAGGAGTTTTCATCATGAACAGGAAGTCACCTTGGAAGTGAAGGCGTGAGGATTCGGAAATGAGCAACCAAAACACAGCGCCAGAGTGGGCCAACACGAGAGTCTCAACGAAGCTCGGCATCAAGTACCCGATCATTCAAGGACCACTGGGCGGTTTTTCTTCGCAACATTTGACGGCCGCTGTCTCGAATTACGGAGGCCTTGGCTCGTTCGGCGCACACGGACTGACTCCTAGCGCGATCAAGGATGTCATCGCTGAACTGCGATCGATGACTGACAAGCCGTTTGCGATGAACCTCTGGGTCTCAATGGAGGATGAAGGGGCGAAGGCATCGGACGAAGCAGCGTTCAAGCGAAGTCTCGCAACGCTCGCGCCGCACATTCAGTCCCTGGGCGGCACTCTTCCGTCCTACACGCCGTATTCGCCGATGAAGTTCGAAGAGCAGGCGCGAGTGCTCATCGATGCGAAAGTGCCGGCGTTCAGCTTCATCTATGGCATCCCACCAAAAGACGTTTTGGACGAGTGTCGCGCCAAGGGCATCGTGATCATCGGCACCGCCACCACACCGGATGAGGCGATCGAGTTACAGAAGTCGAACGTGGACGTGATCGCCGCCTCAGGTTTCGAGGCGGGTGGGCATCGCGGGTCGTTCCTCCGCGCCTCCGAGGACTCGCTGACCGGGACGTTCTCACTCGTACCGCAAGTCGCCGATCGCGTGTCGGTGCCCGTCGTCGCGGCGGGTGGCATTGCCGACGCCCGAGGCATAGTTGCCGCCTTCGTCCTCGGTGCAGAAGGCGTGCAGATCGGGACGGCGTTCCTCGCCTGCGAAGAGTCAGGGGCGAGTCCGCAGCATCGCGAGGCCTTGCTCCGCGGCAAGGCGGGTCATACCGCGTTGACTCGTGGCTTCACAGGAAGGCTCGGACGCGGAATCAAAAACCAGTTGCTCGATTTGATGAACGCGCCGGGCGTAGAAATTCTGCCATACCCGCTCCAACGTTTCCTCATGCGGAATATCTCCGTTGCTGGCGGAGAAGTCCGGCCGACAGGAACTCATCCCGATGTGGGCCGGGCAGAGTGCGAACCTTGCTCATTACACGAAGGCGACCGAACTGCTGGACGCGCTGGTGTCGGGCGTCTCGGCGATGATTGGTGACACTTTTGCCGCCAAGGGTAAGTAACATGTTCCTCCTGAAATTGTCTGGGCGCAGCCTTCTGACTGCCAGCAAAATACCCTCCAAGGAGGCCGCCCTATGAATCGGACATTGCCCACCCCTTGGAAACCCACCAAAGCCCAGCTCCTCGCCGCGCACAACAAGCTCGTCCCGGATCTCGCCGCCAAAAACCTCATCGTCCTCTTCGCCGGCATCAACCCTGGCCTCTACACCGCCGCCATCGGCCGCCACTTCGGCCGCCCCGGCAACCGCTTCTGGCCCGCCCTCCACGGCGGCGGCTTCACCCCGCGCCTCTTCTCCCCCTTTGAAGCAATCCCTCCTTCTCGACCTCAAATTCGGCATCACCAACATCGTCGAACGCGCCACCGCCCGCGCCGATGAACTCACCGACGACGAACTTCGCGCCGGCGGCCAGCGCCTCCAAGCCAAAGTCAAACGCTGGCGCCCCACCGTCGTCGCCTTCGTCGGCATCGGTCCCTACCGCATCAGTCTCCGGCATCAAAGACGCCCGCGTCGGCCTCCAAAAGGACCCCTTCGGCGGCAGCCACGCCTGGGTCCTACCCAACCCCAGCGGCCTCAACGCCCACTACCAGCCCGCCGCCCTCGCACAACTCTTCGGAGACCTCCGCCTCTGGGCCATTGCACAGCATAGGCGCCGCCGAAATAGCGCCCATTTCCCAGTTATGATCAGGAGGGCCAATGTTGATGAAATACCGATTGGTTATCGTTGCATTCGCCCCGCTCGTTTTCGGGGGAGCGCCGGATGAACTGGAAGTCATCTTCGAGCTGGTCCGCGACAGTCGCGCGCCTGAAGTCCACCTGGGAAATATCGGAGGAGTGAAACAATGGTAGAACCCGACAACCTTCGCGATACGAAGATCGCGCTCAACAACGGATCCGGCGCGATCCCCGCGCTCGGATTTGGCACATTGATTCCCGACCCTGTGGCAACCAAAAACGCGACCAAGGCGGCGCTGGAAGCAGGATTTCGCCTGCTCGACACTGCGGAACGTTACCGAGACTGAAAAAGAAGTCGGCGAAGCGATGCAGGAGGTGTTCAAGCGAGGGGAAGATCAAGCGAGAGGACGTTTTTGTCGTCACGAAGCTCTGGAACACAAATCATCGTCCGGAACGCGTCAAACCTGCTTTCGAGGCCAGTCTCAAGAAACTCCAACTCGATTTCGTCGATCTCTATCTCATCCACACCCCCTTTGCCTTCCAACCCGGAAACGAGCTAGATCCGAGGGATGCAAACGGCAATGTGATTTATGACCAAGGCGTGACGCTCCTGGATACATGGAGGGCGTTGGAGGGCCTAGTGGATGAAGGGAAGTGCAAGGCCATCGGATTATCCGACGTCAGCCTGGAACAGGCGCAAGAAATCTTTGAAGCCGCGAGGATCAAGCCTGCGGTCGTTCACGTCGAATCCCATCCGTATCTCCCGGAATGGGACCTTTTGAACTATTGCAGAAAGAATGGCATCGTGCTGCAAGCTTTCGCGGCGCTAGGGCACAATAGCGAGCCCAAGTTGCTGGAAGATCCTGTCATCACCGCTATCGCCAAGCGAGTCAACAAGACTCCCGCGCAAGTCTTGCTCGCCTGGGCTATTCAGCGCGGGACGGCCCCCCTGACCACCTCAAAGACCCCCAGCCGGATCAAGGAGAACTTTGAAGTCTCCGCCCTTCCTCAAGACGCCATGCTGGAGATTAGTGAAGGAATCAAGTCGCGGGTCAGGTTCAATGCCGTTGTAGAGACCGGCGTTCCCGGGTTCATTCCGAGAGTAAAGGAAGGTTGAGACGGCCATCACTCCGAAAGGTGAGCGTGCACGTTTTCAGACCCGTGGAATGTGTCATCAAGTCGTCTTACTGCGGCGGGAATGAGACTTGCAGGTAACGACCGTTTCCTGGAAGTGCGGTAGCCAATCGCGAATCCGCCGAGGTGCTTCGGTTTCATCGACCGGGCCTCGCTGTGTGTCGGCCCGATGCGCGCAAGCGAAAAGGCAACCCGCCATATTCAGAAGTGCCACTTGATTGCTTCTCGACACGCTCCAATCGCCGTCCTACACCTTAAGGCGGCGGCTTCAGAGTAGCACGATTCGGAACCGCCGAATCGGGGTTAGATAACGGGATCTGGCGGGATTCGGTGAATGCTCATCCAACCGTGCAGCAGCTCGCGATACCCGGGGATCAGGTTAGATACGATGATGTTCCTGGGCTTCTCGACGTTGTGATCCTGATGCTTATGGTTTGCCGTCTTCGGCAGCTCGAAGATGAGCTGACGCTCGATGTCTTCGACGATTTCGGCAGCGTCATTCGGTAGCCATTCGACGGGGACCTCTAACCTGCCTTTCTTGGTCAGGAAGAATGGCCTTGCCATGAAGTGGTATTTCCGCATGCCCTCGTATTCCGGGCCGTGAAGAATCCCGAACGCCGCGTGCCCCTTTTCGAACCTGTGGGTCAGGCTCGTCTTCTTTCCGACGTAGGCTACCCAGGCGTCCGGATCGTCTTGATCGACGGCGTCCGTGTCGTTTTGATCGACAGGGACCGCTAGAGGAAGTCCGAACGTCTGCTTATCTCGGAACACACCGAAGAAGTAAAGCGGTTCGCACAGCGGTGGCACGTGTTTGTGGTGGCCCGTATCTCGCAGCAGCTTCACTTGAACAGCATTCAGGGTACGAACCTCGGAGAGACTGCCGCCGCCGATTTCATTCAGGCAGTTACGGACGAAGGTGAGGGCAGTGGTCCTGCCGTGCTCAAGGCTCTGGTGCGGCGTTTTCCAGGACTTTTGAAGCGGATAAACGGCCTCAATCCGGATGAATGCCGTGTCAAGATTTACGTCGTCGTTCTGAAGCGACTCAATGTTGCAAAGCTTCGTCTCCCCGCGGACCCAGTCGCGCAATGGACTGGTTGGAGAAGATGCTTTCAGACGCTTGCGCGAAAACAGCAATCGAGGACGAAGGATGGAAGTATTCGCCATGATGCATCCCGTTTTGAGCCAAAGCACCCTGCTGGGTGGTCAATTCTTCCCGCATCATCGGGCCATCGGCCTCGCCTTCGTGCGTGCAATGCTTAACTCGGTCGCCCGAACGGCACTGGTCAACACTGCCGCGTCGGTGGATCGGTTGCTTGCCCCGCGCACAGACGCCAATAGTCGGTGGAGTCTTGTCCATACCCGTACGGATCGGCAACTCCCGTGAAGCACCATCGGTCTGTTTGGACGGCGAGATAATGCCACAGGGCCATGCCAAACATTCCACGGTCCGCTCCATTCGGGAAGCCAGGGAATCGCCGCGGAAACTTGGCGTGCCAAGTAGGCCCGATGTTATCAAGCGCCTTCGCCCCCGCCTCCCGTGATCTAATGAATGGCCGAGCCGGATTCGCCGAGATAACGGCAGCGACCAACTGCGCGACCTCAGCTAGCAGCGGGTCGTAAATGACCGGGTCGGCCATCACGGCGGGGAGCATCGACCAGTGCGGCTGGGTCCCAAATGCGGGTTGCGAATTACCATTCAGATCTTCGAGCATCGCGACACCTGCCGGCCCCCAACAATAAACCGTTATGTGGACAGCTTAATTATAGACACTGCCCAGCACTCCGTCCGGCGCTGCAGTCTCTCACATGCGCTCGTCATTGCATAGCTGCTAGCGCCAGTCCCGCATGACCGCTTCGCACGGTTGAGATTCGTAAGGCGCTCCTGTCAAGTGCTTCGGTCACATCGACTGAAGCCGACTTCATTTGGTCTGATGGACGGGCGCCTTAAAGGAAGGTTGTTCCTGCATCTCCGGCTATGTCTACAATTAGAACTCGTCTAACTCCTTGAGCCGCTAATCGCCGACAGGTATGACGGGCATCGTGCCATACGAGCAAAAAACTGCTGACCTATCGTAATTGGGTAATTGTTAATTCCAATTGACCGTGCGCACCCCGTCGCGAGGGCTCATTGTTTCCACACTTGCGCGTTATTGCGAACGGGATCCGACCGTGTTCTCGATTGCAGGCACACGGGTTCGTCCATACCAACCAATTCTCGCCAGAAATCCCGATCCGATCGGACCTTCTTTTTCTGAAATTTCTCGTGCTCCTTCATAACTTCGTCTGACTCGACAGCAAGGCGAGCGTCGTCGGTCAGGCGCTGCTCAAACAACTCGGGCAACCAATACTCGCGCCAGGTCCGCTCCTCAAAACAGACTCTGGCAATGATGGCGTGATCTCGCCAAATCCCGTCCCACGTCGTGGGGTATGGGAATTTTCTCCGAAACAGGTGATAAGAAATCGGCCCCCGAAGGTACAGGATGTCGATTTCAAGGAAGAACGCTTTGAGCCCGATTGCCGCCTCAGAGCCACCCCAGCCGCCCAGGCGCTGGAATCCAGGCGACGTCCTGATATACCGAGCGCGGGATCACATAGCCCGGCCCGCGAAGTGCTGTTCTGGTGGTGATTTTGTGCGTGGACGATCCCCGATCCATTCGGCAGAAAAGAACCCGTTTTTGGGACATAGCTGAAACGCCGCGCCGTACACTGGGTGAGACGTCTCGTAAAGGCCATGGACTTCCGGACTAACAATGGCCTGGCGTCGAATTGCGACGTGCGCGCATCGATCTATACAGTCCGCATTGACGCGTTGATGCCCGTCGAGAAAACAAAACACGTCGCCGGAGGCAATGCGTGTTGCCGCATCGCGCGAAAAGGCGACGCCCGTGCGCTGGTCGTGGCGGAGCAGCCGCACATCGTCTCCGCCGAGTCCTAGGCATGACCCATCGGTCGAGCCGTCGTCTACAACGATAATTTCCAGAAGTTGGCGCGTGTTGCGCGGATCGAGTCGATCGTGCGTTGCAGCTCCTGGCCTTCGTTGTGCGCCGTTACGACAACTGATATTCTCATGAACGCTTGGCAGCCGATTGACCTGGTCGTATTTGGCGCACTCATTTCCAACAGCGACACGCGACGAGCACTATTTTTGATCGATCCAGTCCTCAGCGTTTCTTTTCGCCTTTTTCCCTCTCTTCCTTGTCGCGCGGCGGTTCCTGTTGATCGGCCTGCGGTTCTTTTCCAGGATAGTGCGGAGTGGGTTCCGGTTCGGGCATCTTTCAATCTCCTTGGCTTAGTTGCACTACGTTGATTCCGACCTGCCGTCTGAAGAATCCAGCTAGGTGGATCCACACAGTAGAGTTCCACAATGCGCTCAAAAGACGACTTCCCAGCGATTCAAAACACTCGGCCAACCGAGGCCCATCGTGTCATCGTCTGCTTCCCTGAGATCACCGTCATTGTACGCCTTGTCAAACAGGCGCTGTAGATTGGGGGGGAGCACGCGCGAGGCGTCTTGAGTAACTTCCTGCAAAGCCCCGACGGTCCTGAACCACCTGCACAATGACTCTAGTCGCCCGTAAACGAACTGCAGTTCCATTGGGCTCGACATCTCCAACAGCGTTGCGAGGCAGAGGCACCAGCCGTGTTCGTCCGGATCCGGATGGCCGCGCGGAACCCGGCGGAGGTAAAACGAGGCCGCAATTCGCTGCGACACGTTCGTGTCCCAGTCACTCGAGCGAAACATGTACAGACAGCTACTCATGCCAGGGTCGACATACATCTTCATCAAGCATTTCCGGAGCGTCATCCTCTGGTGCTGAGCCGGCCAATGCGCGATGTAGAAGGCAATGCATTCCTGAATCTCTTTCGGATTTTCGACGGATACCCAGCCAGCAGGCGGCGTCAATGTCGACATGAACAATCTCCCCTAGATGCAAGTCAGTTTACTTACTTGACTCGAAACACAATCGTGCTAAATCGCACGCGCTCGAAGGCGAGTATCGGAGTGTCACCTCAGTGCACCCGATTGTAATGCGGAAAATCCAAAGGGAAAGGATCACTCTTGTGGACCTTTCGAATTCGACGGTTCGATGGTACGTGCGATACGAAACCCGATTTGTAGCGAGCCTGTGCCCGGGTAATCGCCGCGGCGGTTTGCCAATCGATGGGCAAGTGTCGGCGCCGCATAGGACCCGCCGCGCACGGAGCGAGGCTCGTCGTTCGACAGCGGACGCGTGTCAGCCAGGTCCTCGGTATCCGCGGTGCGCATGGCGACATAGCTCTCGAAACACCATTCGGAGACGTTGCCTTGGATATCAAACAAGCCCAATCGATTTGGCATCTTTTCGCCGACCGAGTGCGCCTTGCCTTCTGCGTTGAAAAGATGCCAGGCGTAGGATCCCAGCATCCCTGCATCGTGGCCGTGGTAGAAGCGAGTGTTGCTTCCCGCGCGGGCGGCGAGCTCCCACTCAGACTCTGTGGGCAGGCGATAGCCGCTGCGTTGGAGGTAGTCGCTATGGGGTCGGAGGCCCTGGCGGATGACTAGCGGATAGCACATGTCCTTCTCGGAAAAGTGATCCCGAGTGGACAGCCATCGGCAATAGGACGATGCGTTGTACCAGTGCACGGCATTGATCGGGCAGTCGGGCGACGGCGCGGCCTCGTTGGGCACGTGCGGAAAATCGTCACGAAATTCCAGGTATTGAGCCTGGGCGACCTCCTTTGCCGAAATGGCAAACCGACGCGGTATCCGGCACAGGGATTCCCCTTCGTCCGTGTCTCGATCCAACTCCTCCGCGGGAGAGCCGAGTTTCGCGCGCTCAGGAGGAGTAATGATGATCATCGTGTGTCCGGAGGGGGTCACATACCAGTTGCGGTCTTCCCGAATTCCTTCGGACGCCAGCTCAACGTCGAGCGGTTTCAGGCGGTGCGCCATTCCGAATCGTTTGAGCGTCCATTCGGCGGCCGAATGGACGCCGGAGTCGGAATGGGAACGGTAGATATCGAGAAGCTGTTCGCCCAACGCGGCCTGCACAGAGCGGTCCAACTTAGACGGGGTTTGACCGAGGAGCAGCACGTGCGCCTGCAGCACTGCCGGGTCACCTTCGCCGGCCTGCAATATCTCGAGGGCTGCTTGAACGTCGAGTTGATCGGCCGCATTCCTTCCCACGCGATCGATCAGGTACGACCGAACTCGCGGATCTTCATGTTGCGCCAGCAACGGCACGAGAGCGCTTGTGTGGGAGTCCCACGTAAATAAGGCAACGGCCGCGTTGGCGACCCGCCGGGCCCGATGGTCACAGTCGTCCTCCCATGCGGCGGCGGCATTCTGGAGGCGGGAGCCGGCCTCATCAAAAGCGACCTTCAACGCGCCATTAGCTTGTGCATCGTACACTTGCCTGGCCGTCTGATAGTCGGCCCGCGCAGCCGCGAGCAACTGTGTCTCTTGGGCTGATCTGTCGGTCTTGGTCGCCAGCGCCAATCGCATTGCGCCCTGGACTTGGTCCCGGTGGATTGTCAGGGCTTCTAGATAAGTCACGATTTGAGCTCCGTCGGCGTCCAGAAACAGCTCTTCCAAAACGGCTCGTTCGTTCGAGAAGAAGTTTGCTAGGGCGGAAGCTGCCATTTGTCGCGCGGGCTCGCCCCTATCTTTCTCACGCGAAATCCGGCGAAGGTCCGCCAGTAAAAGCTGCCGTTTCGGTCGTAACGAGTTAGTCCAAGCCTCAAAACGGCTTGGAGAGCGCGCCAAATCTTCCGCGAGCTGCGCCGACAAGAAGCCCGTCAAGTCCTTCCAGCGAATGTCCGGAGTCGAGGCATCCAGGCTAACTAGCGCCATTCCGGCTCGGAACCGCCGATCTGCTGGCTGGTTCACGTCTTCTAGCGTCGTCCATAGCCCCTTGCACGCCGCATCGACGTCGCCGTACTGGGCGAGGACGTCTCGGATCGCCGCGAATGTGTCGGACTCGGCATGCACCAGTTCTTGTACGAGAAACCCAAAAGTCGCCTGGCTGTCCGGTAGAAGCGCCATCGCGGCGTGGAGACGCTCCTTTCCTTGCCCGTTTTCGCGGAGGTCGCGCAGCAGGGCTATTGCGCGACTTCGATACGGCGCCATCTGTTGGATGATCTCAGGGACGTCGGCGGTTGCCGCCGTGGCCAATGAGCTCGACAAGGCCCGTGGCCCGTGTGCGTCCAAGGGTCTCGCTCGCCAGCCAGATGAGCGTGAAGGCAAGGACAGCGGCCGTGCCCAGTCGCGCGAGATGACGCCGATTAGCCGCGGCGAGCAGGCGGCGCTCCGACTCGCCATCGTTTCGTCGACGAGTCAGCGCCAGAATGGACAGCCACTCCCAAACGGAAGGCAACTGGCGCGGATGCGGCTGATCTCGGTATGCCCTTGCTCGATCGGTCAGCCGTAGCTCCGCGCGTCCGCGTGCCGTTTCGCGTTTCTTGCTGGTCAGCCACGCGCGGATGGCGGGCACAAGATAGTCATGCGTTAGTTGGTAATAGCGAGTCTCCGCGGTGCCGGCCGGCGATACCTGATCTCCGATGCCGGGTTTTCCCAATAATGTCGTCGGCGAGATCAGCCGCAGCTCGAGGTCCAGGATCTGCATGGTACGCTGAAACTCGTGCGGAGTTCGCGCGTAGCCCGAATACTCGAGGAGCTCCTGCTCCGCGCGAATGTGGCCCCGAATATTCGAACCTTCCTGTGGGAGCAGACGCTCCAGGATGCGGCGCGCGGCGAGTCGGTGCAGACGGTGCTCGGGAGCCGATGTAGCGGAGCCAAACGTCTCCTCCAGAAAGTCGACGCCAAGCTTTTCGGAGCTTCTCGCCGCGGGCAGCGTGCGTCGCGACCACGGCTTCGACTTGATCATCTCGGCAAACAATGCAAGCCGGACGGGTATCACGCGTTCGTCGTCCGCCAGAATGTGCGCGCACTGTTCGACGAATCGTCGTTGCTCGGCGGACCACTCGCTCTCGCGAACGGGCAGCTGTCCATACGCGCGGCCAAACTCGCCAAGCACGGAGGTCGAATGCGCGACACTGAACAGGTCGACCGCCGCGGAGTTGCGCCCTTCCACGAGAGGGACTTCGAGGATACGAAAGAGCCGGGTTATTTGCATCCAGAAGTCGTCGCGCATCAGCACGAGCGTCTGGACGATCTCGCCGTCGCAATGGCGCAGAGCATCCACGAGCTGAGTGGCCTCGTACGTTGCATGTCCGTGCAACCATTGTTCGAACTGGTCCAGGACAATCAGAATCTTTGCGTCCGGCCGCATCCACAGCCGTTCTCGCAGGCCGGCGACGATATTTGGCAGGGAGAGCTTGGCTGGAATGTCTGGAAGTGCAGCGCGGAGTGCTTTCAGAAGCCGCAGCTCCGACTCGTCGCGCGTGGCTTCCACGAAGACGGGGATGACATGATCGGCCAATCTGGGAAGCAACCCGGCTTTGACGAACGATGATTTTCCGCTGCCGCTCGGTCCGTAGACCAGACCGATTGGAAAGGTGGCCGGGTTGCTGCGGTCATTGATACTCCATTGCCAGAAGCGAATGGACTCGGGAATCCCATTGAGATCTTTTGGCCCTGGCAGAAGCCGCAAGAAGAATTCGGCGTCCTGCCGCTCAAAACTGCGCAACCCCTTGGGCACCACGGGCGGGACGGAGCGAGAATCGCCGTCCGACGCGCCCGCCGAGTCAAATTGACCGTTACCCATGTCGAATCGCTTCGACGGATCCTGCTGCAGCGCGCGCAGCACGGTCTTCAGGTCCACGGCGACGTCTAACGCTTTGGCGTATCGGTCTGCCATGCGTTTCGCCATGCACTTAAGCGCGATACGGTCGAGCTCTGCCGGGATCGACAGGTCTACCTCGCGGAGCGGCTTGGGGTCGACGTAGCGAATGGAGTAGAACAGCTCGTCTCTGTCGGCTCCGCGGTAAGGTCGATGGCCGGCAAGTAGCTCGTAAACGATCACCCCGAGTGCCCAGATGTCGGTGCGGCCATCGATGCGATGGGACTCACCGGCGACTTGCTCAGGCGCCATGTACGGCGGTGTTCCAGCCACCTCGCCGGCACGGAGTCGTTCGGTCGTCTCGTCGATGGCCAGGCCAAAGTCCGTGATATACGGCTCGTCGTGCTTGTCGAGAAGAATATTCGACGGCTTTAAATCGCGATGCGTGAGACCGTGGTCGTGGGCATACTGCAGTGCCTGCGCGATCTTGATCATGATTTCGACAATGCGGCCAGGCGCCGGTTTGCCGTCATCGAGAAGACGGTCCAGCGGCATTCCGTCGATGTATTCGAGCACGACAAAACGATCGCCGTCGTCATCCTGTCCGACTTCATAAACCCTTACAATCGACGGATGCTTCAGCTTCGCGGCAAGCCGCGCTTCCCTGAGAAGTTCTTCGACGCCACCTTTGGATCGTATGGAGTTCCCCAAGAGCATTTTGATCGCGACGGGTCGGTTGAGTGTCACGTCGTAAGCGCGATAGACGCGCCCAAAACCACCCGTTCCCAGCACACCGTCGACTCGAAAGGCTCCGATCTTCTGCGGCACAAGCGCGCCCAGGTAAACGGTCTTGATCAGTTGCAGGTCTTTTGGAAACTGTTTGCGGTAATGATCCAGCGATGGTGGTTCACCGCGCGACCCTATCGTCCATATCGAGGGCAATGAGTTCCTCGAGAGCTTTCTCGCGCCGACCCCGAGAATCCTACCAGGTAGTCCTCAATGTCGATTCTACGCCCCTCGCCTACCGCTCGTTCGAAGTCCGTGCACCGCCGATCAATGGCGATTTGAACGGTGACTGGTAAAGAATCTGAATAAGAATCGGATTGCCGGTTCATCCCAATCCTTCCTGCATCCAGATCGAGCGGATCAAGTTCAGTTTCCTTTCCACGCTGCGAAGGCCCAGATCGGCTTGCGCCGAGATCTCACGGTTGGACATCCCTTCCATTTTGGCGACCGCAATGGCGCGCAGTTCGTCGTCGTCGAGAGTATCAAGCAACTGCTTGTACTGTTCTGCGGCGAGCACGGCAAACTCGGGCGTGGGTTCCCTGTCAACAATCGCCCTTACACCGTCGCATTCCGAATCATTGGAACCGATCGGGTCTCCCTCCACTTTGCCGCCGCCGCGACGATTGGCGGTTAGCTTACGGTACTGATCTACTGCGGCACGCTCCGTCAACAACACCAGGACCTGCCACAAATCATGCCGGTCGTTCAATTTTGGAAAACGGTTCTGGCTGACGGCCCTCAGGAACTTTTCGAACGCCACGACCACGACGTCTTCTTCGTCGGCCACGGCGCGCACATGCCCCAGCCTGAGCCTGGCGATTTCCACCAGTCGATGTACGTATCGCTCCCACAATCGCTGCGCAGCAATGTCGTCGCTCGAGCGTACTCGTTGGATCCAGGTTGTTATGGAAGTGTCTGACATGTTGGTAATACGATCGACGTTTGGCGGCATTGCGACTAATGATACTCTCTACCTCAGGCGTACTCCAGCTTTAGACGCGGTCAAAAAACGCAAGTCTGTTTGGCGGAAGAGTGAAGTCGTCCGCGTGTTGTGATTAAAGCTTGAGGAGGCCCCAGAGATTCGCCGGAAAGGAAGCATGCCCGGAGAGTCGGGGACGGAATGTGATTGAACCGCACGGGCCGTCGGAGGAGGAGGCGGAAGCTCAGGCCATGGTTGTGACGTGGATCACACTCGCCCATAGTCTCGCAGGCAGACCCGCCGACCAGATTGTGGCCTTGAAGCAGGCTTCCGCCGGGCTCGATGCCATGCCCCTGGCCGACGAACTCCGCGAGGCCGTACGCGATCGACTGGCAAGCGCGAAGCGGTATGCCTTATCTGCCGAGGAGGGTGCCGCGGACTATGAGGCTCAGTCGAATCATTCATTTGCTCAAGTACCACCGGGCGTAGCGCAAGCCGCACCGTGGAAGCCGGTTGCGCGGGGGCATGCACGATATCTGGCGGGGCCGGCCGGGTTCTTGCGATGTACCACATGGAGCACCTTGACTGCAGAGTAGGAGATCCCCCATGGTCGGTCACGCGATCAGAATCGGATGCGTCGTTCGAGACAGCACGTTGGGTCTGGTTTGGAAGGTCGTCGACCGTGACGATGACGGCACGATTTATATCGAGCGCGACGGTGTGCGGTCGTTTACGACGGTTTCGAACTTGGAGCTGATAGCCGCGGAAGCTTGCGGTTCGGTAGATCCGGATTCATGAGTGAGTATTCGCAACAGGTAAGTGCTGTGTCCGATTGAGGTTTACAATCAGCGCCGAAAGGCAACCATGTCCGATCGTCCCCGCATCTATCTCGACAATGCCGCAACCAGCTGGCCCAAGCCGCCCGCAGTGTACGACGCCGTCGATGACTACCAGCGACGGCTCGGAACGGCAGTGGGTCGCAGCGGGTATGCCGAAGCGGAGGAGGTCGGCCGCGCAATCGAAGCGACACGCGCAGCGATCGCCAGATTGATCGGGGCGGAAGGTCCCGAACGCATCGCCTTCACGTTCAACGGCACCGACTCGCTGAATCTGGCCATCCACGGCACGCTGCGAACCGGCGACCATGTCATAACGACCGTTGCCGAACACAACTCTGTGCTCCGGCCTTTGCGCAGGCTGGAAAAAAGAAACCTAATCGATGTCACTCGCGTAACCTGCGATGCCGCCGGAGTAATCAATCCCGAAGATATTCGCACCGCTTTGTCTCCAAAGACCAGGTTGATTGTGATCACCCACGCTTCCAACGTGACCGGTGCGATTCAACCCGTCTCGGAGGTTGGCAGGATCTCTCGCGGGCACGGCGCGATGTTGCTTGTCGACGCGGCGCAGACACTTGGGCATCTCCCGCTTTCTGTTGCCGAGTTGGGTGCAGACATGCTCGCCTCGCCGGGCCACAAGGGCTTGCTCGGTCCATTGGGAACGGGAATTCTTTACGTTCGCCCCGGCATTGAGGAGCTCGTTCACTCCATTCGCCAGGGCGGCACGGGAAGTAACAGCGCCGACGACAATCAGCCGGAGACGTTGCCTCATAAGTACGAATCAGGAAACCACAATGCGCCCGGGCTTATCGGATTGGGCGCCGGTATCCGATATTTGGAAATGCTTGGACTCGACAACGTCCGACGTCACGCGGTCGAATTGACCGAGTTCTTGCTAAACGGCCTGCGGGGAATCCCCGGCGTCAAGGTTTACGGACCGCAGCGCTCCGAACAGCAAGTCGGCGTCGTCAGTTTCACGCTTGAAGGTCACGATCCCGTGGCCCTTGCCGACGCACTCGACAAAGACTTTCGCGTCCAGGTCAGGGCCGGATTGCAATGCGCAGGGCTATTGCACCGCCAACTTGGAACGCTCCCGGGCAACGGAACCGTGAGGCTTAGTGTCGGTCCATTCAATTCCCTCGACGAGATGCACAGGGCGGTGGCGGCGATCGCCGAACTGGCGCCCCGGCCGCCCCGTCTGTCGCCGCCACGGGGAAGTTGCCCTTGCGTGGAAGCCACTCACGGTTCCGCGGCCCTCGTGCCGGCGCAATCACCAACTCCGACTTCCGAAGCAGTGGACGTCTCCGAGATCCCCGGGCTGTCCGCCTTGTGGGAACAGACGCTCGGCGATCCGCAGGTTTGCGTCGCGGTTCTGGACGGGCCTGTCGACTTGACGCACGATTGCCTGCGCGGCGCAGCGCCACGAATCCTCAGCTGCTCACGTCTGCCGTCAACGGGTCGGCTGCGCGACACGGGCTGCATGTTACCAGCATCATCTTCGGTCAACATCCCGGGCCGGTCAAAGGTATCGCGCCGGCCTGTAGTGGCGTTATCGTGCCGGTGTTCAAGCATGGCGGCGACGGATCTGCGCTACCGTGTTCTCAAGTGGACTTGGCGCGCGCCATTACGCGTGCCGTCCAGTTCGCTGAAGAAAACCGCATGCATGCCCTGGTGATCAACATTAGCGGAGGGCAATTTACGCAATCGGGACGCGCCCACCCCATTCTGGCTGATGTGATCCGCAATTGCGATCCAAACAAGGTTCTGATCGTCGCCGCGGCTGGAAATCAAGGGTGTGAATGCATCCATATTCCGGGTGCGATTCCGTCAGTGCTTGCCGTCGGCGCCATGGACCTGCAAGGGGCGCCCCTTGATTTCAGCAACTGGGGCCAGCTATACCGCGAAAACGGGATCCTTGCGCCTGGGGAAAATATTCTCGGCGCCGCACCGTCGGGCGGAACCAGCGCGAACAGCGGCACGAGCTTCGCCACCGCGGTCGTCTCAGGCGTTGCGACGCTGTTATTGAGTCTTCAACACAAGCACGGAATAACCCCCTCGGCACATCGTGTTCGAACGGCGCTGTTGCAAACTGCCCTTGGGTGCGAGGAGCCAACAGCTTCTGAATGTCGCAAACTGCTCGCGGGCCGCCTGAACATACCTGGTGCCACTTCCCTTATCCTAGGAGATACAAAAATGACCGACTCCGTTGCCACTGAAACCCGGTCTCTAGCACTTGATGCATCGGTTGCGGGAGTTTCTCCTACGATGACTGCAAGCGTCGCAAGCGTGCTTCCCTCATCTGCCGATCCGCCTGCTGATCTGCAGCACGACTCCACCTTCACTCCGTCGATGGTCAATCCGTCGGCCTGCGCGTGCCAGTCCGGTGGCAACGGCCTACAACTCGTTTACACCCTGGGGAAGCTCTCTTTCGACTACGGGACGAGAGCCCGGCGCAACTACTTTGCCAATGCGTTTCTCGCGGAAGACCGCGGACTCAACAACATCGACAGCGCCGCCCAGCTGATTCGCTATCTCGAGGCTAAGGTGCCGGAACACTACAAGATCCTATCCGGAAACCGGTTCGCGAATCGTACCGATGTAACCTCAATTATTTGGACGCTGTCCATCGATGATACGCCGATCTACGCGATTGCGCCGTCCGATGCATTCGCCTTCGAAATCCACGATCTGCTTGTGGAGTTCTTGGGCGACCAGGTTGACGAGGAGGTCCGCCTTGCCCAAATCAACGAGGCAATCCATGCGAAGAGATCCAAACCGCAGCGGACAAAAGACAAGGATGACGACGCGAATCTACTGGGTGGTGATATCAGCCTGGAAATCGGCCGCGTCGCCATCGCGGGCGTGATCGCGGGCCAGGTCACCCTTTACACTGGCGAGACCGTACCGGTAATTCGCCCAGATAGCCGGGGGCTACGCAATTGGACAACCAAGGCTCTGCTCGACGCTGCCCAACAACAAGCATTCGGAAAGGGCGAGCCTACAGCGGCCGAAATCGCGGCCACCCGAGATCTTGGAGAATTCCTGAATGTGGCCTACAGCCAAACGCGGAACCTGGGAATCACGCCGCAGGATCGAGCGTTGAACTACGCGGCCACGGACGCGTTCATCCTTCAAACCGTCTTTCGGAACGTTCGGGAGGACAACCGCTTCAGACAGTTCGAGTTCGACTCGTTCGAAGTCAGCCGAAGCCCGATCTGCCGGCCGGACGCGGATTGCTGGGACGTCACGCTCTACTTCTACGACCCCAACGAGCTGAGGAGAGCGCGTTGCGCGGTCCGCTACACCGTCGACGTGAGCGACGTGGTTCCCGTCATGCTAGGCAGACGTCAGGATTTCACGGTGCGTTAGACGCGCCGATCCCCTTTTGGTCAGGAGAAAAATCATGCGAATACCTCTATTGACGGATCGCAGTGCCCAGCAATCCTTGGCACAAGGCACGCGACTCGCTACGGCGTTGGTCGGCCCCAGTGCACGCCAGGCACCAGACCGACTGGCAGGATGTCCCTGTGTCTGCGATGCCGACGGCAGAAACTGCCGGCGGACGTGCGACGGGACCTTCTGCAATCGGTAACCCTATGGCCGCTTGCGAGCCAGGGGCCATTTGACGGCCAACGGCCTCGACGCGGCGTACCAACAGAACAGTTTCACGAGAGGCAACTTCAGACTACACAAACGAGCCCCAATTCAAAGGAGGTAACACGATGAGACTGCCAGTATTCAATGAAATCAGCGCACGCCCCAGAGTCGTGGCTGGCCACGATCGTCAGGGAGTTGCCTTGCAGGGCTGCGACATCCTGTGCCTGCTATCCAAGGCGCCGCAATGCATTGGAAAATGCACGAGCGGCAACATCGTGGAATGTATCGCTTGCGCTGGCTCGGCAGCCGTCTCGTGCGGCTGCACGTGAACTACCGCGACGCTTGGCGGGCCCCGCTAATTGGAAATCCGTCATCACCAACCCGACCATCAGAGGAGATCATTCGATGCGAATGCCAGTATTGACGACGAACACGCAGCCGCGGGACGGCAGCTTCATGACCGACAGTCACGACGGATTGGTCCTTCAGGGCTGTGGCCTGGGCAAGAAAATCGCCTGTGCGGCGGCAGTGGCAGCATGTACCGCTGCCTGCGTGAGCGGCGTGGGAACTGCGGCCTGCGCCTCATGCTTCGCCGCCATCGGGGCCGGCTCGTGCATTGAGTGCGCCTAAGTGTCTTTCAGTGTTGTGTTCTTGATCCGTGTGTTTTTGCTCACAGGAAAGGAGCGTCAGATCATGAAACTTCCATCGCTTACAGCCGCCCGCTATTCCCAGGCTTGTGCGATAGCCGACGTCGCCGGCAATGCGAGCGACCGCAGCGTCACGCAATTCAACTCTCATGACTCGAGCGGCGTCGTGCCGCAGGATTGTGGGTGCGATCGTGGCTGGCACTGCGTCGGGCCGTGCATCCTGGGAAGCTGTGCGGGGCAGTGCGTCCCATTTTAACAACCAGGTTGCCGCAACCCGCGCGTTGGAGTCGTCAGCTGGGGTCAAATTCCGCTGCCCGCTTTTTACCGCGGCGTCCTCGTAAACTCGATCCGCGCTCCGCTGGTCGGCAAGGCACGCTTGCCGCACCGGCGGCGCGTAGTTTGTCGCTCTCAGACCGACTCGCTCGTTTGGAGCAATCTCAACCCATGAAACTTCCACAATTGACAAAAGACGTTCGCAGCCTGCAGAGCGGTATTGGCGACGCACGCTCAATTGCACCGTCGGGCTATTGCGGAACAAGCTGGCATGAACGCTACGTTCGCGATCGATGGGGCGGCGCAAACTTCTCGGATGCCTGCCGCGCCCACGATGAATGCTATGAGACTTGTGGACGAAGCAAGAGCGATTGCGACCGGCAGTTTGAGCGCGATATGGAACAAGCATGCCGAGACACCTACGACGGTGGTGGCCTTAGCCAAGTCTCCCGCGCCGCGTGCATCGGAGTCGCCAACACCTATGCACTTGCCGTGGAACGCATGGGCGGCGATGCCTATCGCGCGGCGCAATCGGACAGCGCATGCTAGTCGTGTGCCACGGCCCAGTCCCAACTGATTCTCAATAGCCTTTGAATCGAAGGAGCGAAACAAAATGAAACTGCCAACACTCAGCAGCTGTGTCTCGGAGCATCGCACCGTCCGCACAATGGCGCACGAATCCGGCGTTCGCCTCTCCGACGGTGGCGTTTGCGATTGTGGCGGCGCGCCCTTTGGCTGCTCCGTCAAGTCCAACCAGTGCGCGCCGGGTTTTGTCCCAGACTGCACGAACAACATATTTGGATGTACGTGCCAGTGTAGGCCACGTTAGGCTGAAGAATACAACGCGTTGAGCTACAATTCGGGTGTGCGTAGCGAACATCGTTTCGAGTGGCTGACGGTCGGAGGACTCCAGCAAGACCAGCGTTGCCGTACGCCCACGGAAAGATTGAACGATGTCAATGAGGCACACCTTCTAAGTCGAGGGGCTGCTCGCTGGAGGAGTGTGCGGCTTAACCTTTCTTGGTCAAGAGCGGCATCCCGATCCGCTCCGACTTAGCAACATCTTTGCCTGCGTTGTCGCGGCGCTCTGGGTCTGATTTAAGAGATATCGTCGTCGACAAACCGTCAGTGCTCCATAATCAGAAGTCCATCGTCGTTTTTCGATACCGACAGGAACGATAAGGTGCTTCGGTCACATCGCCCGAGGTGTGTCGGACCACCCCAAGCAACTCTCAGAACCCAAGCCGGATTGACAGATTGATTCCGACGACGACAATACGGCGATGAAGAAGCTCACAAGCACGCCTGCAGCGATAGCGCAATTGGTTAAGGAATACCCCGCCAAGACTCCGAGCGAAATTGCTAAGATGGCCAAGAGCTTGGGTTATACCGCTGTCAGCACTTCAATCGTGAAAACGATCATCGCGAATCTGCCGCACGGCAAATAATTCAGGCCAGCTCGTCAGGATAGGTTCAGCTAATGCGACCCGAGTAGGTTGCACATGATCGGTCGCCCGTGATTCGGGAGGGAATCTCCTTCCGTCTTTGAACCAACCATAGTTCGGCTTTTTTTGCCTTTCTAATATGCCGCGGTCACATCGACCGAGACCCGAATTCAGCTCCGCGACTCGGACTATTCAATTGACCATAGAACTGCCAGTGCGTCGAATGAACGCATGGATCGCCTCGCCGCGGCCTTGTCTCCTTTGACTGAGCTACTACCGGAGTCAACGGGGAGTAGCTCAGTTCGTAATTCGATGCGGCGACGGCAAAAACGATCTTGCGATCGATAGCTCCATCGTGAAGACGCTATCATCGATAGAAAATTACACTGAGCTCGGGCGCAAATGCTTTGGGATGGGCTCTTATGTGCCTGGCGGAGCGACGGCGATGGCGTCGCTCCAGGTATCGGTTCTGAACGGCGAGGCAGGCAAGCCAGCTTTATTCACCAGGTTGGGATTGGCCAATTGGTGCCATCCGAAGCGAACGGCTACTGGGTTGACCACGCTCGGGGAACGCACTACGACAAACTCGTCGTCGACGACCGCTTCAGCTGGCAAAAACTTCTTGTCGGCGGCGGCAATCGAGAACCAACTCAGTGGCTTTCCATCGCGCGAAACGAGTCCGCCGCTGGCATGCTTGAACTTGACCCTGATTTGATCAGGCTCCGCCTTGAATGAATCGTACAAGGGTCCGGAATATACCGTATCGCTCCGGTTGTAGGTCTTGGCCAAGGCCCAAAGAGCCAGACGTTTGCCGACATCCTGCTTGTTCGGTGGATGAATGTCTTTGAGGCTGGCCACCAAGTCTGTGATGACCGCCATGCCTGTATTGGGAAACTCCAAGGTAGCGGCTTGAGCTTCCCAGATCTCAGGCAGTCGGGTCGCGACTCCACCATAATCGAAGGGAGCAAGCTGCACGAACAAAAACGGAAAGTCCCCTTGGCCCCAAACCGTTCGCCACCCTTGTATCAAGGCCTTCATATGCGTGTTGTATTGCATCCCTTGGCCGACGTTCGCTTCGCCCTGATACCAGATGGCACCGCGAATCGCAAATGGCACCAACGGATGGATCATACCGTTGTAGAGCCCCGTGCTGACCCCATTACTATTGAGGGGATGCGGAGGAGCAGCCGGAGGATCGGGAATTTCCTGGCCGGCAGCTTTGGCTTTGGACGCACTGTCGATCCAGGCACGGTATTGGGCGAGGCTGGAGTCCAGGGCTTTCTGATAGTCTGCCTTGCGAGCGTTAATCCACTCGACCTCGTTTTGCAGTTCGCCTTGAGAAGCAAAACCCTCCGGCGGAGTCCATGGCTCTATGCGCGTGCCGCCCCAAGATGTATTGATCAAGCCGATCGGTACGTTCAGATCTTTGTGCAATTCGCGGCCGAAGAAATAGAGCACTCCCGAAAAATTCTTGATCGTATCAGGCGTACACGCAACCCACTTTGCATTCACGTCCTTGGCGGGCTTGCCTGAGGGAACCAGAGGGACTGCGAACAGGCGGATTTCTGGGAAGTTGGCCGCGGCGATTTCTCCCGGGGCATTGGTCGACTGTTGGACCGACCACTGCATGTTCGATTGACCGGAACCGAGCCAGACCTCACCGATGAGGATGTCAACGAGCTTGATTGTGTTCTTGCCAATTAGGGTCATTTCTAGCGCTTTACCAGTCTTCATCGCCGGAAGTGTGACTCGCCAGTTTCCGCTGGCATCGGCTTTGGTACTTGCCTTGGCTTCGCCGAGCGTGACGCTGACCTCTTCGTCAGGATCAGCCCAACCCCAAATCGGCAGAGGCAGATCGCGCTGCAGCACCATATGGTCTCCGACGACCGCCGGCAGGCGAATGTCGGCTCGAACAACACGCGCAAGTATTGCAATCGATAACAGGCACCCTAGGCCGCAAAGACTTCGCAATTTCATGCTGGCTCCTGAAGCAAACTAGTGATGGGGATTGCGGGAATAGTTCGGCATCCCTCGATTTCAGTCGGGCTATTATGGCCGGACGAGGGTGACAACTGCAACAATTCTTTCGCCCGAGGCACTCACACAGGTGGGCGTCCTCTCAAGTTTGATACTCTATGTGCAACCCGTCTGGCCCTCTCGGAATCTCAATCGTTTTCCCGGATTTCAAACAACGCTTTGGTCATATCGACCGGCTGGTCTCGTGACTGCCCTCAGGGTTTAGGGCCGTCCGCGCAAGGGGGCGCGGACAGACCGGCTGTCCCAAGTTCTCCACCTTGGACGAATGGTTGCCGGTCTAAAAAACGGCCGGCGCCTCGACCAACGATCAGTGCGTCCGTTCGAGGAAAGTATGAGTGGTCGGCACTCGGTCGGTCCGGAATATAGGTCGGGGATGCCGATGCGGCGGCAGAACGGCTTATCGCCGTGGCCCAGCCACCGACCTTGACAGGAAAGTGAGCGCATGTACACTATTTGCCATGTCGCAGAGCAAGCATGTTTGGCCATACTCGACGAACCTTCGGCGACTCATGGCTAGGCTGAATTTGACGATGGACCAAGTAATCGACTCAACCGGCCTCAATGAGCGGACGGTAAAAGAGTTATTGCGCGGCCGCAGCAAGCCGCATGCCCGGACGCTTCACCGTCTAGCTGCTGGCTTGGGCGTTAGTGCAGACGAGTTCTTCTGGCCGTGCCCCGAAGTTGCGGGCACCAGCCCGGAGCTCATGGACCGTGAGATCCGTGAAAAGGTTGACCTTCTGCTCAGCTCAGACCAACGAAGCCTCTTGATTGAACTGGTCAAGGTATTGTCTCGCAGTTCGACGGAATCGATGGCACCGGAAAACTCGGCCGGGCGGCTGACGCGTCAATCGCACGCTGCGGTCGCGGGCGTCGGCTGACTGGAGCGACGACATCGAGGAGCGCGTAGACTGGCCGCTGAGCGGTCGAAGTCCTCGCGAGTGAATTCAATCGTTGCCTCACCGGTCGATGAGTCGGCGAATGGTTTACGCAGCTCGATAATTCCTGTCAGAATCTTCGATGCACGTTTAATTCGTGGGTGTGGGCCAAACCAGATTTCGATCCGTTCGATCAGCTCCTGTAAAGCGTTTCGGATCAAGCCTGGATCGCTTCCCAAGAACGCGATGCGGTAGCGCGTTACGCAGGCCATTTCGTCGGCAAGAGTTTCATCCAGACTTCGGCATGACGATCGAGCAGCAGCTGAAGCCGGTTTTTGCGATCCTCCCACTTCGTTCGCACGATCGGCGTTTAATGTCGCCTGAAGACGTGCGCGGAAGCGAGCTTCAATCTGGTCATCGAGCACTCGCTTCAGCATCAGATCCAAGATGAGCTTGAGGAACTTCGAGTGTGAGACCGAGCGATATCCGCAGACGGATGTGCCCCTGACATGGGCCGTCGGACATTGCAGCCTTCGGTAGCAAGTATCTCTATTCAGCTTTGGATGCCGATGATCGTCGATCGCCATCCGCGCTCCGCAGTGCCCACAGACTACCAAGCCTCGCAACGGCGCGTTTCCTGGTGCACGCCCGGGGTGAGTGCGCTTCATTAGCGCAGCCCGAACTCGATCGACAATCCTGCGATCAATCAATGCCGGATGCGCATCTCGAACGACAACCCATTCGCTTTTGTCAGTCCAAATGGCTGTGCCTCTAGCCAGCGCTTTATTTCTGAGCACGTTGGCGCTCACCATCTCTCCACCGAGCACACCGATGTACCTTCCCTTGCGCCGTCGATTCCAGACCTGGTCGCCAGCGTATACGGGATTAATCAGAATGATGCGAATGGTCGTCGTCTGCCATTTTTTGCCACTAGGAGAGGGAATGCCCCGCTTATTCAGCGTCATTGCGATACTCCTCAATGACATTCCGCGATCAGCGGATCGGAACATCCAACGAACGGTTCGCAAGATGACTTTATCTGACGAAGGCACAAGCTGTACTGTCCACTCTGCTGGCTTCGAGAGCTTATCGTGTGGCGTGATTCGACGCTGACATTTTCCTCGCTCATCCAAGACAAGCTTGTCGTAACCATATGGAATCGTGCCGATGTAGTAACCGCGCTGATGAGCACGACGGTGCGCGGCTCGTGCAATACCGCGCGCCAAATCCACCAGAAACGTATGCTTCCCCTCCTGCTGGATTGTATAAATCAGCCGGCCTATGGCATCAGCCCAGTTGATTTCACCTTCGGCGACAGTCAACAAATTCACTCCCGCCCGGCGTAAAGGTGCAACCCACTCGCCCGCTTCGATGGAATCGAACCTTCCAAATCGATCCTGCGACCAGCAAAGGACCTTCTGGAACGAACCGGTCGCGGCGTCGGCGATCATCCGTTTGAATTCGGTGCGGCGATAGATATCGTCGCCTGAGACGCCCAGATCCTCATACCAGCGTACAATCTCAAGGTTGCTCCGGTTGGCAAGCTTCAGAATATGCTCTCGCTGCTGGTCCGGGCTAGTGTCTTGCTTGTCGCTCGACATGCGGACGTACGCAGCCACGGCAATCTTTTCTGCTTGAGCTGGGATAGATCGATGTATGCGGGGCATGCACCACGCTCCAAATAGGCGACGACCAGACCGCGTCAGTATTGTGGATGCAGTATGTCAGTCAACATGTCAGTGCCCCATTCGCGCAAGTGATGCACAATTGGGTCAAATCGCACTAGAGTTGCCACCGGCGAACGTACACTGTTTGTGTCACCGATCGTACCCATCTGCCAGGGAGCCATACTCGGTTGAAATGTTCCCCGTCGACGACACCCGGCGTGTCGGACCGAAGCGGGCAGGGTTGTTTGAAAAGCCCGCTACCAGAACCAAGGGAGAATCTACTTCGCCGCTATCGACGATGCGGTCCTCTGGGCAACCGAATTCGACAACGGATCTCGGTCACGGGGGCCTAAAACATTCCACGCCCCACTTGCTGAAGGGATTGAGCCGGACGATCATCCTTTTCGGCGTTCCAGATCGTAATATCTCGTCGTCACGCGTCGCGCCATTGGTGGGAAACAAAGACGGATCGTAGTGGGTGCGCGTCAAGCGGCCCAGTGTTCACTCAACAGCCTACGGCAAGGGCATCCTACACCGGGTTTTGGCGGCGTTGAAATAGAACCGGCCTATCGTGCTTACGGCTGGTCCGGTTAGACTCCTGCTGTCGCCCGTCGCGTCGGATTCTTTCTTAGGACGATCCCTCTCGGAATCGGCGACGACGGGCTGTTTGCGCTGATCTCCGCGGCGTAACTGATCGTGCTTAATCTCAATTCCAAAAGGAGTAGCTCGTGAATTCCAGGCCCACTTCTGTAGTTCTGTTGCGAGTCCTAATCGCCGCTGCTCTGTCGGGTGTTTCGGCAATCGCCCACGGTACTACGCTGCCGGCGTACACGTGCAATAAGCTTTTTCAGCTCACTGTTCCGAGTGGGTACAACATACAAAGTATCTGGGGGGTCTCTGCGGACGGGCATCAGGTGGTTGGAATTGAGGGCAAGAATATGTCCGGGGAAAGCTACGCCGCCCTTTGGAACAATCCGACCTCCCTCGCGATCACCCTTAACCAATCGGGATATAGCGCCGCGTTGGCCACGAATGGAACGCTTCAGGTTGGCTCTTCCTACAATGGAGGTGCAAATCAGGCGCACCCTGTCGTCTGGTCCGGCACGGCCAACTCTGACGTCTTCTTAAGTCCCGCGGGTTACCTCGGCCAAGCCAATGGAGTCGCGGGCAATCAGATCGTAGGAGTCGTCTCCTTGGCTCTACAAAACCATGCGTTTCTTTGGACCGGCAGCAACTACTCGGCAGTCGACCTACAGCCTTCTGACGCGATTTATTCCGGAAGCGACGCTATCGCAACCGATGGCGTTCGGCAAGCTGGGTACGCACTTATGACTGTGAATGGCAGGGCAACCACTCACGCAATGCTCTGGAATAGTACAGCAAGTTCTGCTGTCGATCTCAATCCGACAATAACCACGTTCAGCCAGGCACTAGGAATTAGCGGTGCGCAACAGGTCGGCATTGGGCTCTTTGGCAATGTTTACCATGCCATGCTGTGGACGGGCACTGCCGACTCCGCTGTCGATCTCAATCCAAGTACGTATTCAGAGAGCAGGGCAGTGTCCACAAACGGAATCTACCAAATTGGCTATGCCGACCAAGGATACTTAACCGCCGACCATGCTATGTTGTGGGCTGGAACAGCGGCTTCCGCGTTGGACTTGTCAAGTCTTGTTCCCGGCGGTGCGACAGACTCTCAGGCCCTCGCCATCGACGCCAATGGCGACGTTTTCGGTTACGCAGTTCAGAACGGCAAATACTTCGCAGTAGAGTGGGTAGCCGTGCCCGAACCTTCGCCAATAAGTTTGCTTGTCGTCGCTGGCTTGGTACTGGTCGTGTGGCATCTCAAAGGGATAACTCGACAGGATTGGAATTGAAACACCGTCGCTATGGATTCGGCCTTCGTGTGTCGGTCACATCGACTGAAGCGCTCACATAGCTGGGCCAGGTCGCGTCGATTCTTCCTGACATTTGTGCCTTTTCAATCGCGATTCCTCTAAACGGAAACGTTTCTCGTTGAATGGCACCGGAAACCAAGACTCACTCTGAATGCTCGATCGCACGACGAAATTGTGCAGTGAGGCTACGTCGAGCGCAGCAGCTTGCGCATTTCCATCCGCAGCTTCTTGGCGTTCTCGCCCACGGCATCTGATTTCCTTCGGTCAGCACCGTCGGCGGCATAGATATCAAAGGCCCGATCAAAGTCCTCAATCCGATTCACCAACTTGTTGGGATAACGACGCTCTAGTACGAACTCGAGGCAAATGCACATTTGAAGTAACAGTCCATATCGCTTCATGCCTAGATTCTTCGGCTTTTTGTCGAGCCAGGCCGCTAGGTGATTTGGGGACGAATAGATCCGACTCGCTTCAAGTACCTCGGCGATCTTTAATTGCTCATCTCGTCGCAAATACCACGGCACAAACAGAGTGGTTCCGGCTACATCAAGATCTTCGACCCGATATAGAGTTCGATTGACGAGCTGTGGGTCCATAGGTACTGGCAAGTCCCACGTAATTAGACGGTCAATTGACCAGCGTCGGTAGAACAGCGAGAACGCCGTACGGAGCCCGACGTTGTCGGTCTTGGAGTACTCCGTCTGCTGTCTAAAGATGTACTTTGGCAACTGCGGGAACCTGCCCACACTTTTGACCGCCTCGCCGAACACCTCATAAAGCCTGGCTAACTCCTCACGGAAATGCGGATTCGTCACCAGCCAGCCTGCGTAGGCTGCACGACGAACGTCGACCAATTTCGCGATAGCGGCACTGGCGGCAAAATAGGCTTCCGTTTCCAACCTGGTCCGACCGCTGGCGGCCATCTCTTGCTCCATCAAGAATTCAATCGACTCGTCCAACTGGTGTTGCCGTTTGTCGGCCTCAGTTGGTTCGCGATCCTCCGGCTCGATTGGAAACATCGGGTAGCCGAACGGATTCTTGAAAACAAATCCGTTGCCGGCCACCCGTGAAAGCTCGCGCTCAAGCGATTCTTCGCCTTGCGTGAAAAATTTCGCCCCTGCCTTCTTTGGCATTTCCTGCAGGACGTCGATGAGTGTGGCCGGCAACGAATAGATTGCGCCACGGTGCTCTTTGAGCATCTTCTTCCGTTGCGGGCCGAGTTGATTCCATGGCCGTTCCATGATCGATCTCGCATGCCTTAGTCCGCCCAATCGCAATCCACTCTCCGGGCCTGCACCACGGGGCAGGTCCAGATTGGCAGACGCCGCATCGGATTGCAATTCAAAACCCATCACGAGCTGAAACACCGAGGAGGGAAAGAGATTCAAAATCCTTTCCCTGGCCACGGCGAAATTGGAGCTCACAATCAAAAACAGATTGAGGAATCCAACGCCGTAGCCTTTAACCAACGATTTCCAATGCCATCGCAAGTTCCCGCATCCCGGCTTTCGTCTTCCACGAATCCGTCCGGCGTCGTCTCGGTGCTGGAACTCTATACGATCTCGGAAGCACGTCGCCGACTGGGATGGACGGACTCTGCACTTCGAAGTGCGAAAAGAAACGGCCTCCGCTTAGTCAAATGCGGGAAGCGATCGTTCGTTACTGGCCGGGAGCTCTTTCGCTTCCTCACTAGCTG
This sequence comes from uncultured Planctomycetaceae bacterium, assembly GCA_963791755.1. Lineage (GTDB taxonomy): Bacteria > Planctomycetota > Planctomycetia > Pirellulales > PALSA-1355 > PALSA-1355. The sequence goes on along the minus strand of CAWBTK010000007.1, from coordinate 109,925 downwards.
CGAATGATCGCCAGACCAAGCCAGTTTTCATCAACATCCAGGAACTCAACCCAAGCAACAACAATACATTGACCTCTCGCAGCACTGTCACCATTGTTCGCTATCCAGACCGTCGGCACTTAGTGCTTCGACACCGCGATCCACTCACGAATCGAGTGAAAACGAAGTCCGCCAAAACGACAAATCGGCGAGACGCCGAGCGGGCCGCCGCTCAATGGGAGGCCCAGCTGTCGCAGGGGCGCGCGGTCATCACACAGAACATTAGTTGGCCCGCATTCCGGGATCGCTACGAAACCGAAGTGTTGCCAGGCTTGGCGTCAAAAACATGCGACATGGTTAACACGGTGTTCAACTGGGTAGAAGCGATTCTTCGCCCTTCGGCACTGGCGAACTTAACCGCCTCGCATCTTAGCTATTTTCAATCACAGCTTCGCCAACAAGGTTGCGCCCAGGACACGATCCGAAGCTACTTGGCGCACCTGATGGCGGCGTTGCGTTGGGCTGTTGACGTCGACCTACTGGCTTTCGCGCCGAAGGTCCAGCGGCCAAAACGGACCAAAGGCAGCAAGCTCATGAAGGGGCGGCCCCTGTCAAGCGACGAGTTCGCACGGCTCCAGGACCATGTCCCAGAAATTGTGGGGCCAAGCGCTGCCGCGTCGTGGATCTTCTTGCTGGAGGGCCTTTGGCTGTCGGGGCTCCGGCTCGGCGAGGCACTCAACCTGTACTGGGATCGTATCGACCGGCTGCATCCTCTGTTAGTTGACGCGCGGCCAATGCTTCGGATCCCAGCGGAATTCGAAAAAGGTCACACCGATCGCTTGATCCCGCTTGCACCCGACTTCGCAGAGTTTCTTCGACAGGTTCCGACGTCGGAGCGCGAGGGAGCAGTTTTTAACCCCGCCGCCCAACGGACCGGCAAGCGGGTCCGCGCCGATTGGGCGTCTAAAACGATCTCGAGAATCGGACGCAAAGCCGGTGTTGTGGTTCACATTCACCCTATCAGTGGGAAGAAAAAGTACGCGTCCGCACACGACCTCCGTCGCTCTTTTGGAGAGCGCTGGTCGCGACTTGTCATGCCGCAGGTTCTGAAGGAATTGATGCGGCACGAGTCAATCGACACGACGCTCCGCTACTACGTTGGCAGCAACGCTGCGCTCTCCGCCGACCAACTTTGGAACGCCTTCCAAAAGTTGCAGTCGGCGGAGTCCGGTGGCGACTAACCCAGGAGGAAATAACTCGAAAACGCTAGCTGACCTTTCGTAACTGAGTTGCTCGGTCGTTGAGGGCGACTCGATTACGGATCCTGCTTCGGCCTCAAGGGGCGCGGGGCGGTTGTGTTCAAACCACGACCGCTCCGTAGGGCGGTCTTCATAAGTCCCCCTTACTTCCGAGGTCAATTTGGCACCTGTTCCGGATGACAAATCTCACAACGGTGATGGAGGTCTATCAAACCGAGAGTCCAACTCGAACGACAACTCTGCCCAGCCGATCAAGGCCATCGTGGACTTGGACCGGTGGGCCGAGCTCATCGCGTTTGGCGGAGTTTCGTTTCCGAACGATCTCAATGCGGAGGAACATGACATGTTGTTGGAGCGCGTTGCGCGATGTCGTCGCACTCGGTTAGTCACGTTCATTGCTCGGACGATTGCCCAAGACATCCAGCAATCGCGTAAACCTTAACTATTTGGAGATCACAAATGCTCAAGCGAACCTTCGACTTATTCAAGCGCTATCGTGTCATTCTCTATCTGCGAATGAGCGATCCAGGACAGAATCCCCGCAGTCCCGAACAACAAGAAGCGATGATTCGAGATCTGATCCACTCGATGAAATTGCCGTGGACTGTGGTCAAGATATACCGAGACGACGGAATAAGCGGACGCCTGAAGCGCAAGCGACACGGGTATCAAGAAATGCTGGCAGACATCCGAATGCGTCGGGTCACAGCGGACCTGATCCTCGTCGATACGACCGAACGATTTGGGCGGGTCGAAGACCTTCAGCCCATTCGCAAGGAACTATTCGATAGCGAGGGCATCTTGTTGCTCACGGCCGACACCCGCTTCGCCGACCCGACTACGCCCATGGGCAAGGCTTACAGCGCATTCGAGGCGATGAGGGCGACTGAGGAAGGGCGGATCAAAGCACATCAAGTGCTGCGAGGCAAGCGTGACCTTGCGCAGCAGGGCTATTGGCCAGGCGGCGTCCATCCATTCGGTCTTCAATTTAGCCCGGACTTTGCCACCATCAAGGGACATCAGGAAATCGTGGGCAATCACCTCACCCCGTGCCCAGAGCAAGCCCCTATCCTCAAGCTCGCGTTCGCCAAGGCTCACGAAACAGGTTGGGGCCAAACGCGATTGGCTAAGTTCTTGACCGCCCATCCTGATATTCCAGACAAATTCAAGCCCTTTCTACCAACCACCGTCGGACGGTGGCTAAAAAATCCGATCTACCACGGCCATCTCCGGTGGCCAATTCATTCAACCGACATCATCGCCGACTCACGCGTCATCGAGCGCAACAATCCAGAGGACGTACTCGAGCTACCGGGCTTCTGCGAGCCGCTGGTCTCCAAGGAGGTCTGGGACGCGGTCCAAGACCTCCGAACGAAGCGATCTGAATCGATTCGGAGAGGGAGAGAAGCGCGGCCAGACGAGCGCAAGTTGCTCCGGGCTCCATCGCCAGGCATGGTCCTCAAGTACCTTTTGACTGGCCTCGTTCGTTGTGGCGAATGCCAGCGCTCCATGGACCCTTCGTCAAGCAAGTATACGAACAAGAGCGGTGAAACTGTCAAGTACGTTTCATACGTGTGCCCCGGTTACTTGGGCGGAGTCTGCGCCAATAACCGGCGGGTGCCGGAGGCGTGGTTGCGCGAAACCGTAGTCGCTGAACTCCGCCACCGCCTATTTCCTGACTTTGATAAATAAGAACCAGGAAAGCGGGACCTATCCCCTAACATTGCTTCTACCGGCCAGTATCACAGGACTACCACCATGTGCGTCCAAGAGTTGGAGGAAACGGATTGGTTTCAGTCGTTAGTGCGCGAGGTAGGGCACGAGCTCAAGCGCCTCGACGGGAACCAACCGGACAGGCGTGCAGCGCTCCACCATGAGTACGGTCAACTTCAGGCACAGATCGATGGCTGGGCAGTATCGTTGGCTAAAACGGATCTCGATACGGCACTCCGCGCGGAGATCGAAACGCACTGGGCTAACGCGCTCGGGCGTCGTAGGGAAATTGAGATCATCTTGGCGGAGCAAGAGAGCAAACAAGACATCCTGCAGGAGCTCCTCGATCCTGGCCAAGTCGCAAGCCGACTCGAGCGCCTATCGGACATACTGGCTGCCAACAATCCAACTCAAGGGAACCTCGAGTTGGCGCAGCACATTGACCGCATCGATTGTTTTTCGGACGGCACCGTAAACATGAGGACTTGTAAATTGAGTTTCCTCAGCGGTGCCGCGGAGCTGTTCGTCGAAGACAATCCGCAGGTTCCAGAGCTGGGCGCAGCGGCGACGTCGCCCACAAAGCAGGCGACGCCACGACGACGTGCGCGACTGCGAATTGAAGGTCCCATTGAACAAAGCGAGGAGTCAAAACGATCGCCTACCTGGCTGCCGACCCTAATCGCTTCGCCGGGTTGGGCGAGCAGTGGTTTTGGAACGACACGTTTCGTATTCCGGGTCGAAAGCTGTCGTGGGTTAAAGAAAACGCCGAGCTAGTCTTTCGGCGCCGGCAAGAATCCCGACACTCATACCGGGTACTTGCACTTGAATTTCGCACAAGTGCGCGCATGATAGGTTTAGCCATCGCATATTATCTAGACACGCACCCAGGCGTGACCGACGCCGTACATTTGCCTCGTGGCGGCAAACGTGGACCGCGGGTCGACGTGACGACGTTTGCAATTGAAGTACGCCGTCTCTGGGAAGGCGGTCTCGCGAAAGTGGCGATCGCGAAAATGATCGGCTATTCGCCTCCTGTCATCGATCGCGCGTTGGCGTATGCATATGAACAAGATGGGCAACAGATGCCAACGCGAGCTGATGCACAGCGTGCGACTAGACGCCGAGTTCGGAGGCTGCATGAGGAGGGTGCCTCGCTCAATGACATTGCGGAGGCCTTGAGAGCCTCAACGACTACAGCTCGAAAATATTTGAAGGAATCTTTTGCGAACGAGGGCAAGCAGGCGCCTGATCTTCGGCGGCGTAAGACTGGCTAGGGGGCAAGCAGGCTGGCGGCTGCCGGTCCTCGCTTTCGCCAACAGCGTCTATACCAGGACGGGAGGGGATAGGTTGCGATGCTCGCGCGAGGGCATCCGGCCCCTCCTCTTTGTTCAACACCCTGCCCTTCTCGATTACGCCGCCGCTCACTCCTGGAACTCCCTGACCAGAACTCCGTCGCCCGTCCCCTACGAGGGTGCCGAGTGCCGCGTCAAGTGCACGTTGGGTAGCGTGACGATTCCATGACCTCTTGTCAGCCACGGCGTCACAACGAACGACATGCCTCACGCGGCTGTCCTCAGACCTCCGCCCTGCCCCGTATGGCACGAGCAAGCCGCTGAGGGCACCTGCGGCGTTTGTCATCCCGAACCTTTTCGGAGGCAACCTCGGCCTTGAATGCCGCATCGCCCATGGCTAAGGCACTTCACGATGCGCTGCACATTTCTCTGGGCCGGGCTCCTTTAGGGGCAATGTTGCTAGCATCCAACCTCACGATGCGCATTAGCGGCGCTTATCGGGATCGCAGGATTGCTTGGAAAGTTTTTTCGCATAGCGACACGCACATGACGCTTTACGCATTGAAATACGTGAGAGCTTTCCAATCAACAATGCAATCCACTAAATCATGCGATAATCACCGGTTAAGGCCTGCAAGCCCCCGATTGGCCCTCGCCGCTTTGGGCGTAATCGGCTGTACTATTTGAGCCACAAGTGCGCGATGCCGGTGGTGAACCCGGATGACGGTCAACCTTGCTAGCGGTGACCTGCTGTTGAAACCTGGTCCATCGATTATGAAGGTCTTTAGGCCCTCAGGACAAGGAGACCGTTGATGACGACGAGGCGACGGAAGCGACACCATCCCGAGCAGATCATGCGGAAGCTGCGCGATGCCGAGGCGATGCACAATGCAAGCAAGGGCGTGGCAGCTGTGTTGCAGGCCTTGGAAGGTCAGCCAGTCGACATTCGATCGCTGGCGCAACCAATATGGTGGTATGAAGGCCGAGGAGGCCAAGCGGCTCAAAAAGCTGGAGGACGAGAACTGCCGGCTGAAACGCGTCGTGACAGACCAAGCCTTGGATATCCAGATGCTGGAGCACATTACGGAGGGAAACTGGTGAACCTTTCCCGTAGGCGGGCCGCGGTCTGCGGGCTTCACGAGATGGTCGCAGTGTCGAGCGAAAAGCGTGGAAGGTGTTGGATCAGCTGCGGAACAGTCAGCGTTACGAGCCTCAGCCGCGTGATTACGAGCCCAAGCTGGCCAGCGCGGATGCGCGAGCTGGCGCGCGGGCGGCCGCGGTTCGGGTATCAGCGGGTCGGCAAGCTGCTGCGCGACGAAGCCTGGAGTGCTAGCGACACGCGGGTGTATCGGCTGTCGGCGGCGCGCGCTTCACAATGACCACGTGTGGTACTGGGACTTCGTGTTTGGCTGCACGGCATCGGGCAGCATGCTCGAATCGCTGTCGATCGTCGACGAGCACATGCGGGAGTGCCTGGAGCTGAAACGTGGATCGCGGCTTTACCAGCGAGGACGTGATCGACATGCTTGCCGAGCTGTTCGCCATGCGAGGCGTGCCCAGGCGCATCCGCAGCGACAACGGCCCGGAGTTTATCGCCGCCGCGATCCGCCGCTGGCTCGACCAGGTAAGCGTCGAGGCTCTGTACATCGAGCCCGGCAGCCCTTGGGCGCCACCTTCCGCATGCCATGCAGATAACCAAAGATCTGACGAAGAGAAGGGCGCTTGAGCTATTCGGGGAAAAGGGTGCGCCAAAAGGCTATAGATCGGTCCCAGCGGATGACCTACCAGCGCCAGAGTTGGTAGCACGAATACAGACGCGGAATAGTTAGCGCCACCACGATCGACTTGAAGGCTTGTCAATAATCGGCCGAAGGTGCTTCTACTGCACTCCGTCCCTCGAGCCGCCGCGGTTGCTGTATTCGCCTCCGTCTTTTGCCGGGATCAGGCGATATTCGAAGCCTCTTTGGACGAGCACTTTTTTGAGAACCCCGAAGTGCTCGAACGAGTCGGGCCATACCAGCACAGCTATGTAGTCCCGCTCAGGATGAAAGGCATCAAGTTTTGAATTAAGTTCTCGGGTTGCCTGAGGGCCGTCGGCGACGACCGTTCCGGCATGTGGCATGGGCGTGGTGCGCGTCTGGATCAAGGTTTCGTCAAGGACTATGAATTCATCGGTATTGAGTCCCAAGGGATGTCCCGCGGCACCGTACCTGTATAAGAGGTAGAACCGACCATAGCGCAACAGTGCCGGTATTTCCTGCTTGCCACTCTGGCGCGCTCTTGAGTATTCAACCTGTTGAGAGCGAGATGCAATTTCGGTTCTTAGCGTTGCTTCCAATTCGCTCTTTCGTCCTCTCGTCGCCTGCTCACGCTTCTCGTGTTGTTCGTTCTCGCGAGCAGCTTCATTGATGCGTGCCTGGTGGGTGACAATACTATCCAGAGTCTTGAGCCGATCCTGCAGTAGGTTCTGACGCGCTTGCTGTTGGTTCTTAAGCTCGTTCACAAGTTCAGCTGCGGCTGAGTCGGCCACTTTGAGAGGTTCGTCGAACCCTTCAGTAGCCTGGCGAAGTGTCTCGGCGGTGCCTTCTAACTCTGCCTGTTGCCGCTTGAGTTCCAGTTGCTCCGCCTCGGAGACCTGCGACGAGTCTCCTTCGGCTTCGCTCTTGGAAGTCATCCGAAGCATGATCACAATCAATATCGCGACGAACAGCACACCGCCGAATGTATTGCAGATGGTATCCAGCAGCAGTTCCAGGCTGCTGTCGCCGCCGCGTCTTCGCTTGCTCATGGTCCGCTGGCCCCCTTTTCAAGGTCGATGGCGCTCTGGCGCGGACCAAGCAAGTCAAAGCCGATCGAAAACCCCTGCTTGTTAAGCAAGGTCTTGAGCTCGTTGAACTCGACGGAGCTTTCCGGACGCACTAGCAAGAACACGAAGTCAGCTGACGCTGAACGGTTGGCCAGCCATTTCTCGAAATCGGACTCACCAAAAAGGTGAGTTCCCTGAGAAAGGATCTGAGGACGGGAAGTAGAGCCGACTTGCGCAACTAGCGTTCGATCACCCTCGATTTGCACCAGCCAGACTTGTTTACCGTCCGCCGTCCGTGGATTGTAGATCAGTCGGCCCTTTTGCCGCACTTGCCGTAGCTTCTCCTCCAAGCCTTTGACTTTGAGCTCCTCGTCGTCTAGCTTCTTTCTTTCCTTCTCGCGGTCAAATCGCTTGGCTTGAAGTTTCTCATCTTCTTCGGTGACAGCCGAGTGCTGCTTACGCAACGCAGTGAGTTCGGCCTCAAGTGACTTGATCTGTTCGTTTGTAACAAACAAGTCGTGTCGCACGTCGCTCTCCGAAACACCACCGACTTCGTGAGCGCTCTCAGCCTTGCGTTTTAGCTCAGCTTCGAGCCGCACAACCTCTGCCTGCGCTTCGGTGATGGCTTCACGCAGTTGTGCGGCCAGCCGTGCAGTTTGGATTTGCGGCGAGCCCTGTTTCCGCTGCGAGAGTTCCAATGCCAGGACCAGGGTGATGAGAATAATGATTCCTGACACGCAGGTGATAATGTCCTGAAATGAGAACAAGGAGAACGGCGAACCGCCCCGACCTCGACTGCGCCATGACTAATCGCCGATTTGCTCAAAGGGCATGATGCGAAGCCGGCCCACGACGTGGCGCGCGCAATACTCGCTGCAACTATCCAAAAACTCTTCTTCCGACTTCTTCAGTACGGTCAAGATTAGTTGAATGCAGAGCGCCGCGACGAGCGCGACGAGAGTCGTCTCGAATGCCGTTGCTAATCCCGCCGTGACGCCACGAAGAGCCGTGGCCAGCTCATCAACCTTCTCGGCGTCGGTGAGCACTCCGCTAAACGAGCTAATTGCGTCGGAGAGCCCGATAACCGTACCGATGAAGCCCAAGACAGGAATGGCCCACACAAAGCCCTGCACCAAGGCGTAGGAGGTTTCCATACCGGACTCATCTTGCTCCGCTTGGCTCCGCAGAATGTCGCCGACGTCGGTGACACGGCCGAGATTACGCAAATTTGACAGAGCTACGGTAATCCGATTAAACAGCAGGAAGTGCTTCGGATCGTCTACCGTCGCATAGGTTTGTCCCATCACCTGATCGACGGTAGCCGACGATAGGACAAAGTCGCTGCTGGCTGGGACGACCTGGTGGTCGAGCGCCTGCCGCTGTAGCACCAACTTCCGCCATTTGAAGAACAGAATTACCAGCGACCACGAGGTCAGCAAAACCGTGGCATATTGAACCCAGCCCCGTTGGGTGAACATATCGGCAAGACTATTGCCCTGAAATGGAATCAGGGCTCCATAAAACAGCAGCGTCAATAACCCAGCCAAGAGAAAAGTCAATAAATTATTGACGCGGGTATATCGCCCTCCACGGAAACCAAGCCGCTGCTCGACGTCGGATGTGGCCCAGGAAAGGAGAATGTCTGGATGGTGACTCACTCGTTAGGGATCCTCATGGCTGACGTCCGCGGCCTAGGTTCAACGTCTGTCGGACACGCGAAAACGCAGTGCTGCTTGGTCCATTGACAAGTTTCGTGTGAGGCAGGCTCAATCAAACGACAGCCCGTGTCTTCGTTTCAACTCCACGGCGAGGTGCTTTCGTTCAAGCTGCAATTCGCGCTTCCTCGACTGTATCGCTTCAAACTGCGGAGAGAACTTCGAGTTGACTGTATCTAACTGTGCCTGTCGCGCTGCGTTTGAAAAGGCACTTGCAAGAAGTGCCGCGAACTCACCCGAATTCGGATTTTGTGGCCTTGCTTCATGGCCAGCAAATCGAGCAATTGTGGCTATCGCCTTGCTGCGTTCTTCCTCTGTCGCTTCAATTTGCGATACCTGATCCTTGTACTCCTTAAACAGGTGAGACAGGTCCGCGAACACATTCGCGCAATTCTGAAGATGCGTTGCTAGCTCTGGGTCAACTCCAGCGCAATTGATCGAAGCGTATCGCGCTGATCGTTCTTGGACTCCCTCGAGCGATTCCACCAGTTCCGTTTCAGTCGCCCGCATCTGGTTCCAAGCTTCTTGCGTACTCCTGCTGACCGATGGGATTTTCGGTCCGACAATAACTAATAACGCAGCAAAACTCGCAACAAGTGAGACGATGCCGATGCTCAAGCCACTTATGGCCAAACCTGTGCCCCTAATTCGTCCTCGGCCAAGTCGGATTTGATGTAGTGCCACAGCTCCGAAAATCACTGCCAGAAGGCTGCCGACTCCGCAAAGCCACAACAAACTCAATATGAAACTGGTTACCGCGAGCGCGGACACTCGAGGAAACTCGGATGTTGCCGAAAAAGGAGCCGCCACAGCACCGAAATATACCGGCGTCTGCCCGTGCTCGGCCGCTGGGTTCTTAATCAAACCTGGTACACGACCGGCCTCTAGCCATTCTGGAAGTCCCTCTTTCCAAACCATATCTTCGGATCGAATCTGCCCTGAGTTTGCCAAGTATTGCAAATGGCTGAAATCGACAGGGCCATAGTTCTTCCCAAGTTGGTTGTAGTGCCATACATCAGTAGGCGGAGGCACTGCGGCACCTGTTGGCGGCGCGTCGACGGCGAATTGAGCCTCGGCAAAATCCAACTCAACCGGGGGCAAGTCCACCACAGCGGCCGGAAACAACTCAGGGCGGTTGCTAGCACGCGACCACTGCACCCCGTCGACCGAGACCTCGTGGGTCCGGCTGAACTGGCCGCGCTTAGCAAGCGATTGTAGCTGGTCGGAGGTGAACGGCCCCTGGATTCTTCCCCGCAATCGAATGAATAGTTGTTCGCTCATGTGAATTTTCTCAGCTCAGTTGCGCGCCGCTGCCATCGGCGTCGGACTCTTCTCGATTGCAAACACCGGACGACCCTGCACAAACGCTGCAGGTTCTGTCCGATCGAGTTCCACTTTACCCGCATTAACTTTTCCAATTGTCGACCAGGTCAGCGCCTTCGCAGCCGCGACGGGCCGGGCAACGAATAGTTTGCAATTAGGCGGTGTTTGTTCCGCCAGACGGCATTGCCACCCGCCATCCGCGTCGTGTGCCAGCCAGCCAACCCACTTGTAACTTTCACCCGGCGTTACCTTAAACGTCTTGAGGCTCATTGCTGCCGCCTCGGTCGCCTGGCGCAAGGGCGGTAATCGCTTTAACAAGTCAGTGGCCAGCGCCCGTGCGCGTCTTGCGTCTTCATTCTTGGTATTCATCCACGGCACTGCCGGGTCAATCGGTACCGAGGCCAGGACTTCCCGGAACTTCGTAAAGGCGGACTTCAGACTTTCACTTCCAGGGCAGGCGACATCCAGTACCTTTTGTAGAAGCATGACTTTAAGAATTGGGTCGAGTCGTTCATTTGCATTGATCGCCCTAATGATTTTGATGAAAGTCTGTTCCCAAAGCTGCTCGTTTATTCTTGCCAATTCATCCATCGCTGTTCTGGCAATAACCGACTGCGGTGCCGATCCGGTGTATTTAATGGACTTGAGGGGCACTCGCAGCTTTTCACTTGCATTTCGCGAAAAGTCTGCGATGTGCGCGACTTGAACTGACGATTGATTGGCCAGTGATTCCGGAAGAGGGGCGATCAGATAGTAGGTAAAGGGTCTTTCTTTTTCGTCGACTGCCTCCACCATCCAAAGACTCGCAATCAGTGGGTCGCTGAACAACTCGTTCAACGGCGCGTACAATTTGACGCCACTTTCGTCTTGGCGGCGGATGATTGACTCCAACTGTGGTATGCGCAAACGCAATTCGGCCGCGGCCGGATGACCGCCGTGATCGCGCAAGATGTCGTTGCTCGCGGCTAGCAATTCTTTGGCACGAGCCGCATCGATGCGCGCCACGTCCTGCTTCTGCCATTCCGCAATGAACCGGTTCCAAGCGTCAATTGTTTTCCACAGCGGAGCTTCACCGACCACCCGTTTGAAATCGACAGCCTGAGTCGATTCGGGAAAGTCTTTGATAAGCAACTCCAACGAGCTTCTAAAGACTTCTCCATCTCCTACCGCGCGGTCGATGGCCAGCATCGTTGAGTCCATACTCTGCTGGCGCTCGATCGTCTTGTAGAGGCCTTGAATTCGAGCCTGCGCCGCCGTGCCCTGCTCCATGATCGCCGGACTGATTTCGGTGCTTTTGCCGATCAGCGCCGCCAAGTCCTTTCGTACCTCGGCCAGGGCTTTGGCATCGGGATGGTTTCTGCCGATCGCGTCGATACGGCCTCTAAGGCCCTTGAGATCTTTTACAAATTGATCGTCGCGCTCCGTCTGCCGACGACGGTCTGTCGCTGCGATCGCGGTTTCGAGTTTCAATACCCGGGCCTTCTCGGAATCGAGCACGGCAAGCCGGCGGGCCTCCCTGAGCGACTCGCGGTCGGCATGCGTATCGCCGGCCTGTTCAGCCGCACTGATCGCACTCGTGAATTTCTCGCGACGGACCTGCTCATCACTAATCAACGAAGCAAGCTGGACGCCCAACTCCTGGATTTGCACATCCGATGCGATGTTGGGCGCCGACTGCGTCAGTTGATCCAGGTGCTTTCGCGCCTCCTCAAAGTGTCTCTGGTCCATGAGGATTTGAAGCGTGGCGACGTGCGTTGCAACCTGGTCAGCGTGTTGGCGGCTGACTCGCGCATAGCCCACTCCCGCCGCGATCAACACGACGAACACGCCTGCTGCGGCAACTATTAGTCGCAGTCGGCGGGTTTTGGCAAGTTCCAACCCCGCCATTCGAGTGCGGAGTCGCTGCTCCAGCACCGCCGGAATTGGGCGCTCATAACGAAGCACGGCATGGGCTAGCCGCTCCAGGATTGTCAGTCCCTCCTCGTCATCGAGGGCTAGTTCAAGTGCGGCTACTGCCGCCTTGTACCCGGTTTCGTCCGCCGACTCTCGATCCTGTTGGTCTAGCCACTCCAAGGCTGGAGCGGCGCGCTCGTAAAGGATGTCAGTCTCCTCCAATCCCACGACCGTTGCCAAAGCGTTCCAGCGCTCGCGCAACATACGCCCCCTCGTGACATCGAACTGCGAGAACGCCTCGTTGAGTTGCGGTTCGATGTGTCCGAGTTCAGACCGGGATTGCTGTTGCAGGAGGCGGTTGTGAGCGTCGCACACCTGCTGCACCAGTGCGGTTGGTAAAGGCTCCAGCCAGACACCACTTTGGACATCACGAGCAAGCTCGGCGAGCCCGGCCAGGTTACCCTGCCGAGATGCTTGATCAGTTGAACGGCGAATTTCTTGCTGGCGAGCTTGTTCGTAAATGCGCAGGTCCTCATTCCACACAGGATTGTTGGCGTCCAGTCTCGCTAGCTTTCGCAGGGTTGAGATGCGCTCACGTAAAGGGCTGCGGCTCAAAGCCAATAAGCGGTGTCGGCGGAGCGTTGCAGTCAGGGGCTGCTCCTGGCCATATGCTTCGTTCAGCTCGGCCGCCACTTCCACGAGTAGGGGGCTCGGTGGGGCCAGCCCATTGGACTGCAAGTACGCGGTCCAGGTTGGGACTTCTGGAAAATCGAGCGTCGCAACGAGGCGCAGAAGATTCGGCTCCATTTCGCACTGGTGAATGGCTTCGCTGCGCAATCCTTCGCGCAGAAGTTGGTCGCATTTCCGAAGTCGCTCGTTGACCATTTCGCAGGCGTCAGCATATTCAACCGCCACCGCCCAAATGCCCTCCATCGAGGTCGGACCGGCCGACGCGAGAATAGTACGGATGTTGTCGATGGTGCGTTGATGGTCAATCATTTAAGTTCACTTGGCCGTTCGGCCCTTATGCTTTCGGCGAGCTATTTGTCGGACGGTTGTGTTTCCGCAACGACAACTGGAAGTGACTCTACATGCATACCAACAATGAACGGAATTTGTTTTCCTTCGAGTTTCCACTGATCCTTTACTTTCGTGATGATCTCGAGTTTCTTCGTGGCAGCCTTCCAATCGTCGGTAGCTGAATTTATATTCCCCTGGACACCGTCCATCTCTGCCTTGGACTTGTTTTCATTTTGAAAACGTTCTTTCTTCTTATTCAATGTCTCTAACTGTTCTGCAAATCGTTTTTGCTCGTTAGTTAGTTGTTTCACCCTCGTTAGTAATCGCTTTTCCTTACCATCGGGTGGACCGAGTAACGTCCACTCATAGGTCAGCTTGATGCAGCGACGCTGCGAGTCGATCGTCATCGTAAATAGCGGCATGTCCTCTTCGCGCGTTGCGATCTGTATCCTGTCCGTACCCACACCGTCGATCGAGTAACCAATAGCTGCGGTCCTTTGCTTGAAGTCCTCAGGCACATCAATGTATAGCGGAGCTTTTGGCCATGTCAGGACGGAAGTGAGCGGCACTTCATTTGTCACCGCGTCAAAGGAGATTTGAATGGGCGGAAGGTCACTTGCTGGCGCACGTAATGCGATCGCGCGAGTCGCGTTGCCGAATGACACTTGCAGCACGCAATTGGCCAATTCATGTGCTCGCGTTTGGGTATCGCCATTGGTAATCCTTTCCCAGGAAAACTCTATTTTGCTGTCAACGAGTGTGACAACCGCAACCGTGGTCGGTGCGCCTTCGGCGTTTTCACGCGCCGGCTTCTTAACTCGAATCAAAAGCTGGCTTGGCTTCTTTGAAGTCTGCTGTTCTTCCAAGAATAGAATCCAACCATCCTTTAACACGTGACTCCGGCCAAGGAGTTCAAACGTGCATTCGGCGGACTTGATGCCTGCGATTTCCGCGATCGATCGAACGTCGCTTTGAAGTGATGACTTGGGCTTCACGCTCTGCACGTCAAAGTACTTGGGCAACTCAAGTAGTGACTTCGTGTGCAGCGCCATGGGCGGCGCGGCGTTCTTGTGTTGCGAGTGATTCGCTGGGGTATTGCCCTGGCGATTATCGGCGGCCTCAGGCGCCTTATCTGTTCCGCCTCGAGGGTCAACTGCGTTGCGAGACTTGTCGTTGCTGTCAGTTGTCTCAAGAGTTTCGGGGCCCTGTTTTTCAGCGTCACCTTGCTCGGTCGTGGCGCCAGCCGGCGTCACAATTGGTGCGGGAACGTCTACCTTAGGCACTGCGTTCGTTTTGGCGCTGTAAGATTCTTTAACTTTCGTCGCAGCGACGGTGTTGTTTGCGGCGTTCTGCCGTTGGACTTGGCTGAATACCAGGTACATCCCTGTAGCTGCTACTACAATGGCCGTGAGAGTTCCTGCAATTGACAACGCAAGGGCTCGCTGCCTTGGTAATCGCGTGCTTTGCAACCTTGGAACTTTGGGTATGACACCACCAAGTTCCCCGCTGTGTGGAGGGAAGTCCCAATGGTCGTACGGTTGTGAGCTTGCGACACCATCCGACGTCAAGCCAACCGGTGTTTCTATGGGCGCAATCGGAGCCTGAACGGCGGGCCGGGCGATCGCGGCAGCAGACAGTTGAGGTGGCTTGCCGGTGCGCGCGCCTTCAACCCACGGTCCATCGGGTGCCCTACCTAGAGCATTGCCAAGATTGATCGCAAGCAAATTCGGGGACCGTTCAGCGGCCTTAGCCTCCGGCGAGCCGGCGAGGACAAAACGCCATTGGCACTCCACTTCCGGAGGCAGCTTCGTGAAATACGTGCTGAACGTAACTTGCCAGCGCAATGGCGGCGGAAGCAGAGCCAACGCCTCGGCAACCAGACTGATCGTATCCGTGCCGGGCGGAAAGATTACTGCAGTGACACGAGACTTCGGGACGGTCGCGGTCTCGGCCAAGACGCCAGCCCACCCAGCGTCGCCCGCGACTTGCTGCCAATGTCGACAAGCCGCGGGTGCCGCGGCGAAACTCGGCGGCCTCCGTCCATTGCCGCAAATTCTTGGCTCTCCCTCCCAGGTAGTTTCCATGAAGCCTGTGGCACACAATAGCGCGCCCGGCCCGGCAGGAACAAGCTCCTTCTGGTCGAGCACAACATGGTGCGCAAACTTGTTCGATCGCTGCGTGTAATCCAGCCCGGCGGCACAGATGCGCGACAAGACATGAAAAGGCTTGCCACCGACCGTGATCCGCAGATGCGAAAACGCGATCGGATTGAGATGGGCGCTTGGATCGTTTGGCGCAAACACATGTCGGTAGCCGCTGAGTGCTTCCAGTCGATCGGCAAGGTTTTTGGCCATGCCGGAAGTGCTCATTACGGTGCAGAATCCGCGGCTTCCTGGCTTTAGGCCGCGCAGTGCCGAAGTGTAAAAAAGTTCCTGTGTCATGTCTCAGGTCCCCCATAGCCGCAACGTGTCGGGCTTTGGCGGCCAGGCATTGTCCGCGGCCGACGCGGCACCTTCGTTCAGGGGTTTCATAAACGGAATGATTCCGTCCATCCATCGCGCCATGACGTACAGAAATGCAACCTCGGCCCAGACTGGGCGCAGGTCACGCGGCCGGATACCGAGCAGTCCCGTTTCCGCATCGACCTCGGGCGACTGTCCCAACGAACTTGCTGGAATATAGACCACGTTTTCAGCAAAGCCCTCGGCGGCCGACACAACCTCGGGTGTAAATTGCACGAGCATAGAGCGGACGTCGGATGAAACGGCCTCGATGCTCTCCAGGTCCATGCCACAGAGATTGGGAAACTTTGTTGACGACCACGGCTCGTCGGGCACTCGACGACTTAGCAGCGCCGACCATGCGTCATATTTCGTCACGACGACGACCAGTGGTCGTGGGTGCCGCGCCTGTTGCGCCAGACCAGTAAATCGCCGGATGCGGTCGGCCGCCTCGAGCAGAATGGTTTCCTGCCGAGTGGTGCGGGCCCGGTCGCCCATTTGCGGATCGTCGGTCTTGCCCGCGCAGGCCCGGCGGAAGCGAGGATCTTGTGTGGGATCGAACAGAAAGAACAACACTCTGGAGAGTGCCAGGTGCCGCGTGACGGGACTGCTGGCGGTGTCTTGGCCTGGCAGGAAATGCTCACCAGCATTGTCGTACAGGCACACCGCTCGTGCCAAATTGGACATCGCTTTGTAATTGGGATGATCTTCCAGCGGCTTGAGCGAGAAGATGAAGGGGCGCGGGTAACTGACCGAATGACCGCTGAACAAGACCGTATTGTAGAGATCGCCTTCCAGCGCCGTTTTGTCCAAGGCCACCAGTCGATCTTGATTCTCGTTCAGAAACAATCGTTCTTCGTATTCATTCAGGCTGCGGTTGGACGCCGGATCGGCGTCTCCGAACGACAGCGAAAAACTTCGAGGCAATGTTTGGCGAAGCAGCCAAGTCATCGTGGTCAGGAAATACGACTTGCCGGAAGCCGGGGCGCCCAGAATCGACAGAAATATCGACTGCATCTCCAGGAGGGCTCTAGGAATCGGCAGATGGCATCGAGGACAGGCCAACCCCTGACATGCAAAGCCGCGGGCATCGAGAGCATCTCCGTCGACGTTGAACCGCGTTGGCAGGAAACGTATCTGGTGATCTTGGCCCAGTCGCTGATCACCCAGCAGATCAGGGTGTTGCGAGATCCACAGACACTCTTCAGGTGGGAAATTGTGCCAACAGTGCGGGCACGTAACCTGAGCACGAAGTGGCACAGTTAAGCGAGTCTTTGTCTCTGCCACTATTCGGCCTCAGGCTAGAAGATCATTCAACGATTAGCGTCTTCCCGGCGTCTGGCTTCACGTTCTTGTTTGCTTTTGCACCCAACTGCTGCATTTGCTGCGAAAGGGCACGCGTCAAGGTTTGACACTCCGCATCGTGTGGAAACTTCGAGGCCAGTTGCCAGCCAGCGCGAGCCTCTCGAAATGCTTGCGAAAAGTTGCCGCCGATGGCTGATTTCTTGGCCGCGGCGGCCAATTCCTTGGCTTCGCGGCGTGCGTCATTTACATTTCCGGGGGGACCCTTCGGTGCGGTTTGTCCCAGCGATGCCCCCGTATCGTCCCCATCACCTGCAACCGAATCCACCTTTGCTGCGGACGCCTTTTCAGTTTTGGTAGCACCCGCAGCGGGACTCTTCTCAGGCACCTCAGACGTAGGCGGGGAATTGCTCGGCGTGGCGGCCTGATTACCCGTTGATGGCTTCGGTGATGAATGCGGAGAAGTCGTGTGTTCTTGAGGTGGTGCGTGCGGTTTCTTGTCTTCGTCAGCGGCCTTTGCGTGTGGTCGATCGATCTCTGTTCTCGTGCACCCGCATCCCGGAAAAACTGACGCGGCGCAGCCGACGCTCAACAACCCCAAGGCTAAAATCGTTCTTTGAGCGGTGCGCATTTTTAACCCGTTGGGGGATCAGCGGTGAGCCCACCCTTGATCTGCATTGAACCACCCGTTAAGCGGAGCTACGATTAGATTCGCGGCGGAATTCGAAGTCAAGTTTTTCCATCAGACTAATTCACTTTTTAGCTACTCGGACATGGTTGGGACCTATATGACCGACAAAGTCCCGCCCGTTTATCACCATTTAGTGCGCGATGGATCGGCGTCGGCGATACTGACAGGAATTCGCAAGGACGATCATTCGCCCGAACCGCACACCTGATTAGTCACGCAAGACAGAGGCGAATGATGCCCAACAGTTGGTACCTCAAAGTCGGCGACAAGGTCGTTGGACCAATCGACGATGCCGGTCTTGCGAGCGCGGTCGCCGCTGGCACCGTACAGCAGTCTTCGCGGATTCGCCTCGGCGAGCAGGGAGCATGGGGTCCAGCCTCGCTAATAAACGGTCTCTTCGGAGCGGCGCCTTCGCCAACGATCGCTCCAGTCGAAGAGCTGCCTGAGCTTCACGCCGATCTGTTGGCTGAACTTCCGGTAACTCCGCAGGTCGCGCAGCCATTGATGGTTGACCGGACGAAGTCGAGATCGCGTGCCTCGGCCAATTCCGATCGGTGGAAGCTCGCGTTCTTTGCGTTGGGTGGCGTGACCTTGCTCCTTTTCCTGTCTATCGCGGTCATTTGGATGATGAAATCCGACTCGGATGCTGACCAGTCAGCGTCAGGCATTGTCGCGGATTCCTTAACGGCAACACCTAAGAGTTTGACGGATCGGCGCTCGGAACAAGGGCCAATCGCAACGGCACCCGTGCCAGCGCCCCGCTCAGTTAAGGCCGGCAAGACAGTAACGCAGAATCGATCTTCTGTATATCTTTCCGACCTCAAGGAGACTCTTCACGAGGTTTGGGAGTTGCATCCTGGTTTCGGCTTCGGAACAAACGGAAAGTTTCTGGATGGCAAGGACTTGCGAGCCATCACACTTGGCGGTAAACCGTCACCGAAGGGAATTCTCGCCCATCCAAAAACTAATAGCGCTTCCAGGGTGGTTTACGACTTGAGCGGGAAGAAATACAAGTACTTTCAGGGTATGGTCGGCGTCGATGACGTAAGGCGATATGGTCCTCATACACCTTTGGTTTTTGAAGTGTTAGGCGACGATGAACTGCTTTGGCAATCGCAGCCCGTGGCACGTTGGGGGGAGCCACAGCCATTCAACATTCCCTTGCCTGATATTTCTGAATTGGAGTTGCGCGTGCGGTGCCCGGGCGACGCATCATTTGCCTTCGCTATATGGTGCGAACCGATGTTGACCAACTCCCGTGGATCGTTGCCGACCAATCGCCGAGCGACGCCGGCTGAATCGCGGACTAACACGCGTCCGCCTGGTGCTGCACCAAAATCGTCTGTAGTAGCCGCGCAAAAGAAAGGCAATGAACCAGAAAGGGCCATCGAGCAAATCGTCCAGACAATCGTATTGCCGACCGGCGCCGTCATCGATGCAAGTCAAAGAACGTTGATTCCGGCTGCAATCAAAGCACTTTTCACGCAAGGCTCCGCTTCGTCGAGCAAGAAAAAGGCAACGACCAAGGCGCTCGCACACTTTGCGGTAAAAAACGGACTTTTGACATTTAACAATGAGGGCGAGCTAGAGGGCCACACGTTGGTCCTGAGTGATGATCGAAAGCCGATGACCATTGTCTCGTACGAGAACAATCGGCGAGACGGAGTCTGGCGGTGCTGGAACGACAAGGGGCACATCGAGCGGTTCACGACTTACAAAGCCGGTCGCAAACTTGGAATCACTCTGATTTACGTCAATGGTCAGCCGCGGCTAATCGAGGATTGGGGCACAAACCAGGTTCCGTCGCGATACTTTGTAAAACTTACCAAAGATGGACCAAGTGTCGGGGGTGTAGACAATCTTGATCCGGAGTCCAAGCAGGTGCTCACGGCGGCGGAAGCCACTCTCGAACTCACCGAACGTCGCCTTCTTGAAGACGAGCGTCAGTGGCGGCAGAGCCTGAGGACTTGGTGGAGCAAGAACGAAGCTGAACTCAAGCGGTTGAATCAGAGCTTGGCTGCCGCCAGAGACCGCGAGGGGAGAGGAAAGTGGGAGCGAGAGATCCGAACTAAACTTGGACAGTTGCAGAACGAGAGTGATCAAGCTCGGCAGGAATTCCTTTCGCGGCTTTAGTCACACTGGTCCAATTTCAAGCCCAATCTGCCGCGGCGAGGTAAGGGCAGGTCAGCCAACGGTCGACGGCGGGAAACTCGAATTCGAGTTCCTTCAGTCCCCATCTGCGCGCTTAAGAAACAGGCACCCGCCGACGCGAGGCTACCGCACGGCCCGCCGCTCCGATTTACCGCCGTGCTTCCATTTATTCGCCGAGTCGATACGGGTTGCGTTCCTCGTCGCCAACCCCGGAAATATCGCGATTCGGAAGAAGTGGTGCTTGACGCTGCGCCTGCGGAAATGAATCTGGAGGCGCAACCAAGTTATTGACTTGCATTGTTGTTGTGCGGGAGCGGTTTTCTTCGAGCTGAAACTGACGACGGGCAATACGTGCTTTAGTCTCAATGTCTTGGCAAAGACGATAGAGATTGAGTGCCTGCTCAGTCACGAGGCGAACCACTGAGCATCTGCGTCGGTCGTCGCTTGCAATAGTAAGCGAGCTGGTGAAGAACCCTTGTTTGATGGTGACATCGTGAAAATCCACGTAGTTAACGTCAAACATGTCGATCTTGGTGAAAAACCGTTTGAAGACCATTAGGCGGTGTGTTGAAAGGAGCACAATGTCAGCGAAGATAGAAAAAGGAAATTGCCGTTGCACAGCGATCGCGAGTGGCTGTTCGTATTGCATGAGGTACGGTTCGACCAGTGCGTACTTGTCGGGTTCCGCTGAGACAGCGGCCAACATCCGTCGTCGGTCTAGGGAAAACTCGTCTCGATGCGAAGGCTGTTGCGCGAGCTCCGAGTCGATAGCCTCAACGGGACGTTTGCGGCTGGACGCATTTGGTTGAGGTGGCGGCACCGGAGGTGCTGCCTGCGGTTGCCTCGGTCTTGGTGAGGATGGCGCCTCAATGGTGATGGTATTTTTGCAACCAGGACATTTGGCGGTTCGTCCGATGAGCGCTGACTGGGCGGTCAACGCCTTGCCACAGTGAGGGCACACGACGCGGATCTTGTCGGACATGGGCACGCCCCTCCTTCGGAGAGTGTTATCTTGAATTGCACACTAGATTGTAGACTGATCGTTGCATTACTTGCAGGCCGCTTGCCTGCAGCCTATCACTCACGTTCGCTATTGACGCAAGTTAGTCGCTCATCGCGATCGTCTCGGCCCGTTAGATGAATTCGGCCTAGCATGCGCCGTCGGTTCTCGACCGAGGTCGGCTGGACTGCGGAAGCCGGAATGTCCCAGCAATTCTTGCACCTGCGAATATCGTATGCCGCCACGAGCAGTTCAATAGCGGAATGCCCGTAAGGGAGTCGAGATTCACGCACTATTTTGGACCGCGTTGACCACTTCTGGTGGAAAGGACTCAACTTTTGTTTGGTTCAACGAATCGACAACTCCCGTCGGGATTGAGCTTGAAACCGATCCAGGCTCGCGAGAGCCACAATTGCCACTACCCGCCACCTGTGATCGGGTCAACGCTTTCGCCGCCAGACCCAGGCAGCTAGGCCCATGAGGCCGAGGGCGACGTGGACATCGTCCAGAACTCGGTCTCATTGGTCGTCGTGTCCAATAAGCACGTAACTGAATTGTCAATCGCACCTTAATTCCAGCCGGAAACCGGGCATATATCTATAGAGGACTTTTAGCATTTGAGCTTTTTTTCGCTCCCGCGGTTCCGCGGACGGTACGGTCCTCGACGTTCCGTTTCTCACAAAGGAGAATCACAGCATTCATGACCGACAACCTGAGCGCTCGACTTGATGCACTGAAAGAACTCAATGCTCAGATTCGCCACCAGGCCGAGCAAGCCGAAGCCAGGGTCGCGACCGCGAACCCGCTGATTGCTCAACTGGCGACCAGCGGCCTTGTGGCCGACCAGATCCTGTTGGGTCAGTTTTTGTTACTGCGCGGCTACAGCTTGAGATTTCCACCCAAGGACTCGGGGCAGGTCATTCAGGCAGCTCTGGCGCTGCCGGGTGGCGTTGGAGCTGTCGTTTGGGACAGCGAAGAACTCGCATCGGTACGGGACAGTCCCCAGTACGAGTGTGAGGCATTCTGGAGATTCGTGCCCTTTGACGAGTGCGAACCGATCGTTAGAGCGTTGATCACCTCGAATCTCGTTCCGTTGTTTGACCAGCTCGATGCCGTGTTGAAGCGTGCCTGAGTGGGTCCTTCTTGCACCAGCGCTTCGTCGTCCTCGGACGTCATGCGACTTGGTCTAAATGAGGCACCGTGATCGAAGTCTGACCCTCGATCACTTCCGTGCCTTCTGTCCAAAGCGGTTTTTCTAAGCCGCTGGCTAGCTTTGATTGCTTTCCCTTCTGAGGAATCCTCATGCCGCTTCTCGTCACGTTTCGTGATTGGCCGGTTAAACGCCGGCGCCGGTTGCAGGGTGGACTGCTCCTGACCCTCGTCGGAGCCATACCGGGCGAGCCGGGCGGCGCCATCATCGTCACCCAAGACGATTGGCTCCGCCACGGCAAGGTGCAGTACCTGACCAAAGAACAAATGCCCGACGTTCGGGCACTCGTCCAGAATCTCGACTTTTAAACTCCAAGGAGCTCTCTTATGAACCCCACGGTTACTCGAAACTCCCGCACCAGCAACGCGGCCCGTAAGCTAATTGGCAAGCACCGCGCACAGATCGCAGTGCCCCTTCAATATCCTGAACTGGCTGACGTCTATGCCGTCACGTTCCTGCCCGGCCGCAGTGTGAGTCATTTT
Source organism: uncultured Planctomycetaceae bacterium (assembly GCA_963791755.1). Taxonomy (GTDB): domain Bacteria; phylum Planctomycetota; class Planctomycetia; order Pirellulales; family PALSA-1355; genus PALSA-1355. Next base: position 87,588 of record CAWBTK010000007.1, on the reverse strand, counting down.
GGCGGTGGACTGTTGCGGCGAATAGGATCCACGTTGATGGTGGTTCTCTCGTACGAGGAGCCGCGATCCGCCAAGGCTGATCGCTTTACCATGCCATTGCGCGGATTTAGGGCGCAGGCATGCCGGGACGGTTCCGTACGATATGGTGGCGAGGCAGGTTGCTCGTTCTGTTTCGACGGGAGCCTGTCGCCGCGGCCGAACGCCACGGGTCGTGCCCTCAGCGCCACCCGCAGTTCAGACTTGGTCGAGATGCTCCTCAGGCTCAACCAGGCTTGTAGAGTCCGGATTCGAGGTGGGCACTCCATCGGAAGCTGTCCTCTATTGCCAAGGATCTTGCTGGGCTTCGCGCCCGATCAGCCGCCCGAGTTCGAGGATTCGATTGTGCTGCGCCGCAAGGCGGCTCGGCGACTGGGCATCATGGTCGAGCAGCTGGCCATGAACGAACCTGTGTTGCAGGAACGGCTATTGCACGATGTGTGGCAGCGCCAGTTGATCGCTCCACACACGGTCAATAACCCGACGGACTTACTGCTCGTCGATGCCGAGCTCTGCACCCAGGCCGGTCGCTCGCTGATGATCTTCGAGGACTTCCACGGGCTCGTAGGGGTGGACGTGTGGAATCCGGCACGCGACGTGACGTTTCTTACGGTGGAGAACCCGGCCCGAGACATCCTCCGACGTTTTGACGTTGATGTCAGCCAGGATTTCAACCAGCAGTTCCCTGACGGATTTGTCGAGAAACTGGAACTGGCGATGCGGGAGGCCGTGGCGCACATGCAAGTTCATTTTACACAGGAGGAGATCCTTGATGCGATTACCAATCCGGATCGACCACTGGTCGGCTATCAAGCGTCCTTAGTTCAACTCAGATCCAAACTGTCACGGCATATTTCTGCATGCTGCACGGACGAGGATCTCTTGAGGGCGGCTCGAAATACCAACCAACCTCTGGTGGCGAGCCGAGCTTGCAAGATTCAGGTTCTGGCCAGGAAAGAGGAGGCTCGACGGAGCGGTTTTTGCATGAGCCAATCGGATCTAAGTCGGCGAATCGAAGCAGAGTTGAGCGGATCCACTTGGGAGAGTTTCCACCCTGCGTCGAGTCTTAACTCCAGCCAGTGACATCGTGTTAACAACCTGTCGATTGCGCGGGGCGGTCCTGTTGATTAACAGGACCGCCTCCGTGCGCATACAATCGCGTCCTTCTATATTTCAGACCAGAAGGCCAAGCCATGAGGCGAGCGACCGATTGCATTGTAAAATCACGGTGGCGCAAGCAGCTTGGATGGCCAGACACTCCGGCGAGGATCATTTGAAACTCATTTTGAGCACTTGGGAAGAAAACTTGGCTGCCCTTGTAGCGATCCGCCGTGCTGCTGCACAACGGCACCGCGACCACTGGACTATTGATCCAGGTGACTGATGATCTGCAACCCATTGTGAGCACAGCAATTGCGTGCAATCATCGCTGATCGTGTACGCAAGACTGTACGCTCTTGCTGCCTAGCTCCCAGGTTCGGACAGGGGGCGAGGACGAGGGGCGAGCGACAGGCGGGGTCAGATTCGCGATCCGCAACGAGGCGGGATTGGCACGAAAACCGCTGCCCTATCGACTGACAATCTCCCGTTCGGGAACGACTGCCGCGTCAATTCCCCAGGGGCCGGCCGTGAGCTTGTCGAGATCACCGACACGGCGAGTGTGGACAAGCTCTTTGCCGAACCTGGACGACGGACGCGAGCAACACGCAACACGGGAGCGGGAACTAGACGCGAGCCTACAAGTGGTAGCGGCGTCTTCGCGTCTCAAAAGCCTCCGCGCCACCTTCAAGAAGATCGATAACGGTCTCGACAATGTGCGGGTTGTCGATCGAACCGTGAGACTCGACAACGCCGCGCGTGCTGCTTACCGCTTTCAGCACGATCACCTGTTCTGCATCGCCGCCGACGAGGATGTTCGGATCATGCGTGCAAACTGTGATTTGGCGCTTCTCCTTGAGTTCAGCAAGCACCTGCATCAACACCGTGCCAATGAGTCGCTTGTCCAGATTGTCTTCTGGCTGATCGATCACGAGTGGCGCTTCTTCCGCGAGGGCGATAAGCGGCAGCATTGCGCTTGCTCGCTGTCCAGGCGACTTCTCGTTGACCGGCCCGCCGTCCAGCAAGATCGTGGCGAAGTCGTCCCAAGGCGTTTCCTGCAAGTCAAGCAGAGCGCCAAGTCGCTCACCATCCTCAGCCAGTATTTGAACATCCGCGCCGTCATGTCGATCATAAGGGCTAATCTTCGATGACCACGAATCCACTTCTTCTTGGCCGATGCTGACATCCTTGTCCCCCAGGGATGTCGTTCGACCAATTAGCCCGCCAAACTCGGATCGCAACGCCATTCGTGCGCAAGACACGGGATCGTAGTGTTGCTCAAGGGCCTGTCGAATGCGAGCCGTATTGACGTTGTTCGCGCGACCGGGAACAACGGTCTTAAGCGCGTTTGCATATTGCGTCTTATCTTGCCCAGCGCGAAAGTCGATCGAAACTTTCATCCATGCGGGCAAGAATCGATTGAGAGTCTTTTCGACCGCCGAATTGTGCTTTGCTCGAATTCCAGCAATCTCGTTCTGTACGCTCACTAACTCTTCGCAGATTGCGTCTCGCTCTTCAAGCAACTCTTCCAGTGTGTTCCACCCTGCCAGGTACTTGCGGCGTGACTCCCGGACAGTGGCCAACCGCTGTTCAGCGTTCTGGCGTAGGTCCGCTATCCGCTGCATCGAATCGTTGCCCTCTTGATCGAACTTGCGCTGTAGGTCTTGCTCCACCTTTTCCACTTCGCGATCCAGAGCGCCTAGGCGAACTGCAAGCGTGCTGCCAAATGCGGTCAGGCGTTCCGAGAGTTGTCGAGCGAGACCACTGGCGTCAGTTTCTGCTGCCACGAGTCCGAGCGATTGTAGTTCACTTCCATGCCACCATTCGCGAAGCTCGTCATTCCCCTGCGTAAGCAACTCGTCAATGCTTGTTCGTAGTGAGATTGTGGCAATCTCGTGCACTCGTCGCATCTGCTCTGCGACGTTCTCATCGACTTGCCAAAGCAATCGCCGTTTGGCTTTCGCCAAGTCGAGTGCCGCGAAGAGTACCTGCACTTCTTCGGTGTTCAACGTGTTGAAGTCGTTTGTGAACTCGCGGAAGCGGGTGATCTCACTTCCGTTGTGCTCAAACGCGGCACGCAACTCAGCAAGACATTGTGCTACGTTGCCACGATTGACTTGCAGACGTTGCCTAATGGCATCGCGCCGTCGAGTCGCGGGTGCCAAGTCGGGGATTAAACGGTCGAGCAAGTCGCGCTGCTTTGTGGGCACCCTTCCAAGGGTTTCCAACTCGCTCCAACCAAATAAACGCAGTGGGAACTCCCCGCATTCTTCAACGTCAACGATTTCCAACTGATCGCCATTGATCGCGAAGACCTTTGTTGCGTAGTCCGCTTTGTCATCGAAGGTTGCTTGCAGAATGCGGTCCTCGCCTGTCCGCGTCCGGTATGCCACCCGAACCATTGTCCCAGTCAGGTTGGCGTTTTGCATCTCCCGGATGCCTTCCGCCATTTGCTTCCCCAGGTCATTAAGGGAGCGGTTGTAACCGAAGACATACCGCAACGCTTCGATGATCGTAGACTTACCCGAGCCGCGAACGCCGATGATGCAGTTCAGGTTTTCGGCGAGAGCAAGCGTCACGTCTTCAAAGAACGATTCATTGGATCCCTTAATCGAGATGCCTAGCAATCGCGGGTTTGGTGCTGTCGGCAGATTGTGCGGGAAGCGAATCCTCGTGTCAGGGAACCGCAACGCACCGCGTAGCCCGTCGAAGTCTAACGAAGTCATCTTTACGTGCGTGACTCGCTCTTTGCGGTCAAATGCTTCGCAGGTATGCGCGTTGAACGTGAGAAGCGTTGCGATCGATCGTGTTTGACCGTTTGCCTCCGACACCCATCTGTAGTGCTGCACGTCATCGCTTTTGTGAACTTCAATCGCGTCGATTCCCGAGTCGAACAAGTAGTTCTTTAGAACGTCCGGGATATCTACTTCTCGTTCTGCTTCAATGGATGTGTCTTCTTGAAACAGCTTCAAGACATCACGCGCTGCTTGGCGGAATGCGAGGCGAACACCATTCTTGTTGTTGACGTGCGCCCCGATGCAGAGTCCACCTTCGCTATGCACGCGATCGACCCATTCGCGAAGGGTCAGGCCAGTAACTACCTCGTTGCCGTTGCGTTGCGTGTCGTCGCGCGGGACACCAGAAATGTTTGCGAACAGGCAGGCAAATGATTCGGGCGTTCGACCAGCCGGGAAGATCGAAAGCACATGGATTCGAGCGAATCCGATCGGTTGAATCTCTAAGTTGACTTCCATTCCCGGAAGAACGATTGGGGCAGTGCTTGCGGAGCTAAGCCTAGTTGCAAACGAACAGCGCATGTGGTCGGTGACGCACACTAGATCAAGGTGCGGCGCAAGTTCTTCTGCAAATGTGCCAAGTCCAACGTCCCCGTCAAACCTGTCGCGATGGTTTCTCGCCTTATCGCCATCCCGTCCCCAGTCGTGACTGTCCGGCGAGTGAAGGTGAACTGCAATGCGACGAAAACGGGCGGTATAAGCGCGAAGGTCTTCAAATGCGGACAAGAGTTCGGTAAACATGGGAGTCGCCCAAACGGGGTAAGCACATTCATTTCCGACGAGGGGAGAATTGTAGCACTGCTAGCTACTAGCCAGTAGCTACCTACGTTCTCCAGGGACCGTAGTGTGACGGCATGCTAGCAGGTCAACGGCCAAGGAAGGTGAGACGTGGATGCACCTCAAAGGTTCGCGGCGTGTCTTAAAGCCCACGAGCACAAATGCCCGGTTATCGAATTGAGAGGCTAGGAGGCCGCAGACAAAAATGGCACTGCAACTGGTCGATCTTCTAACTCGCGGATACTTCCCGCGCGAGCTTCCCCCGTCCTTTAGCACGTCCACCTACGGAACGGCACTCGCCGTAGCCAACCCAGGAAACGGCGCTTTCAATCAAGCACCGAAGCATTCAAGTCCCTGCGTTCACAATTTAGTCCGTAGTGGTGGATTACGCCGCAATCTCAGCATTCCCAACCCGAAGCACTTCTACAGGCTGGCCGCTCACGTCGTTGCCCACTGGACCGACTATTCGACATTCGCCAATCAGTCGCCGTTCTCGTTGACCAAGCCGACTGTTGGTACATCGCCACAGCGGGCGATCACATCAGAGCATGATCTAGATGAACGAACGCTGTTCCGCGCCGAATTGCGCGCACAAGGCAAATACGTTCTTAAAACGGACGTTAGTAGATTTTTCCCGTCCATCTACACTCATTCGTTGCCGTGGGCCACTATGGGCAAGGCAACAGCTAAGGCCGCGCACACGGGCGGCACATTGGCAAACACTTGGCAAGATAAAGGGGACGCGCTCACTAGGGGAATAATCAGCAATCAGACGATCGGCATTCCGATCGGTCCTGACACCTCGCGCCTGTTTGCGGAAGTCATTCTCGCTCGGATTGACATCGAACTTCGAGGCGAGTTCCCTCATCTGGCGGGCATAAGGTATATCGATGATTATGAATTCGCCTGCCAAACCAGGGCCGAAGCCGAAAGCGTTTTGAGCAAGCTGCAACACCAGCTAAATGAATTCGAGCTTGCGGTGAATGCCAGCAAGACTGCTATTCTTGAAATGCCAGAGCCACTTGAGAATCCGTGGATTTCTGAACTTCGTACCTTTGCGTTTCGTAGCCGTGGCGTTGCAGGACAGCGGTACGAGATTACTCGGTACTTTGATAGGGCATTTTCTCTCGTCAAAACAGGACCAGACGAAGGGCTGCTTAAATATGCGATCGCGCGACTGAATAGCTTAACGGTCGATGAAGACAATTGGGAGCTTTACGAGAACATCCTTTGCCAATGCGCCTTAGTTGAGCCCGCTTGCCTCCCACAGGTATGCGATCAACTCGTGTTTTACGAGAGCGAAGGTATGGAGGCGCGGCAGGCGCTGTGGACCGGTTGCCTGAATAGAATCGTGCTCGACAGACTGCCGCTGGGCCATTCGAGCGAAGCAGCATGGGCGATGTGGATTATGAAGTTTCTTAACGTTCAGCTCGCAGAAGAGGCTGGAAGGGCAGTCGGCGGAACGGAGGATTCGATCGCTGGCTTAATGGGCTTGGGACTGGCAGACAGCGGACTAGCAGACAAAGCGAATCTGGCTGGACTAGATCGCTTCCACGCCGTCAACGAAGTTTTCGGACCGCAATGGCTGTTGTTCTACGAGGGCAATTTGAAAAGCTGGTTGGGCACGAAGAGTAAGCCAGCCAACCTCGCCACAGATGCGGCATTCGAGTTTATGAGGAAGCAAGGCGTCTCGTTCTTCGACATTACTGTTGCCGCTGAGGCCCCAGATAGACCGAGCTATGCCGGCACGAGCGGTGGCAGCGGCGGTAGTGGTGGTTGGAGCCCGTACTAGTAGCGGGCAGTCCGCGCTGTACGCAAACGGGAGCGGAAACGATGGGTTCGAGCGGAGTTGCTCTCGCAAGATCGCTGAACTAAGCTTGAAGAAGTGCGGCAGAAATGCGGCAATCTCTGCGGGAAATCGAAAGTACCGAAGGTGGGACTTGAACCCACGGCAGGTCTTGGCGCAACCGGTGATGCGCCGCGTAGTTGTCTGATTTGTGAGCCGTGCCGCGCTGCACGGGCGCTGCAAACGGGGCACTCGGACTGGCTTGAGTTGGCATCGATTGAGCGCGATTTGCAATCGGTGGTCGCGGCATGGGATGGGCTGCCGGCGGCGACTCGGAAGGCAGTCTTGGCACTTGTAATGTTGCAGGAATAGCCCGTACTTACAGAACTCTGTCTGATACTGAGCTACAACCTGTGAGATGGTCGCGGCCGCGACGCGCATGCTCGAGTCGTGGCAAGATGGGGAGACGCGTGACATTCATGCGGACATGACATCCGGAAGTGCAGGACAAGCTGCGTTCGGAGTTCACGCCCTCGACCACGCCCAAGATCTCGCGGTAGCCATCCTCACGCACGCCAATCGCCACCAGCACCGCCACGTTCTTTACTTTGCCGCCCCATGAGCGTTTGAGCCAAATACCATCCAAGTACACGTAAGCGTGCTGGCCTTCGATCGGCCGATTCCGCCAGGCTTCGATCTGCGCGTAAATCTTCTGGTTCAGTTCGCTCACCGTGCTGGGGCTGACCCGCGTGCCCCACAGGGCCTCGGTAATGTCCTCCACCCGTCGCACCGACACGCCGGCCAGATACATCTCGACCAGGGCCTCTTCCACGCTGCTCTCGCGCCGCCGGTACCGCTCGATGATCTCGGTCTCGAACGGCAGGTTCCGCAGCCGCGGCACCTGCAAACTCACCTCGCCGGCCTGGGTTTGCAACTTGCGGTCGTAGTGCCCAGCCCGCGTGTCGAGCCGATCGGGCGAGCGAGCGTAACGCTTGGCGCCGCACAGCTCGTCCGCCTCCGCTTGCAACAGGCCGTTGAGCGTCTGCTCGACCGTCTCCCGCACCACCTCGCCCACGTGGGAGCGAATCTTCTCCCCCTCGATCCGAATCACGCCCTCAAAGCTCGCGCCGTTTGCCGATCCTGCTACACTGTCCATCGGGCAGTCCTTTCGTGCTGATAGAGTTCGTTGTGACAAACAAACTTCTACCAGTTCCAGGACTGCCCCTTCAATTTGTGCGCACTATTCAGGACGTTATCTCTCAACGAAGTCCTGGTCGGTGCTCTGCACCTTTGCTATTGCGGTAATCATGCACGGAACTTTGAATCACCCAACGGCAGTTGCATAAAAGTGCTGACTCTACGAGAAATTCGCCGACCGGACCGGGAGCAATAACCGTCTCGAATATTCTCTGTTGAGTCGGCTCGATGTCAGCGAGAACCCCCAACTCTTTCCATACAAGCGAAGCTGCCGCATGCGGTCACAGCCCCTAACACTTTACATAGGAGTCGATGAGTTATTCTTGAGATCGACCTTTATGTGTATTTTCGCCAAACGCTGCGTGCCAGCCCTTCGCTAAAAAACATCAGCCATGTCGGCGCAAACGAATAAAGACAACCGCAAGAGATTTCAACATGGCGTCCTTGTCATGACTCATTTGGACTCTCCACCCTTATACTTCCGGTAAAAAAAGACCACAGTGATCATGAGCAATACGGCCACATTGATGAAAATAAACCCGACGGTCCTTTGCGACCCCAAGGAGTTTCCCGGCTCTGGGAGATCGTATGCGGTAAGGCGAAATTCTTCATCTGAAATTACCGGGTACTCAACTTTCACAAAATCAATCGTCACCATGGCAACAGACTTATCTCCGTTGACCTGCCGCGAAGAAAACCGCTGGACAATTGAATGCTGAACTGAGTCATTTTTTGGAACATAATCTATTGAAACGGTAAATGTCCCTTCGCCCGCGGCATCTTTGGTCGCCAACTCGTACGATCGCGGCCCCCAGTCGTACTCCGGATCCAGCACTAACGAGCCAGCTCGCATGGGAGTGACAATGATCGCGCCAATCGGTACTTTTTGGGCTGGCTTGTACGAAAAAGTGAGCTTCACAAGGTCACGTTCATGCTCCCTAACCGCCCCTAAGGAAATCAGGGTAAAATCGGGACTGCGAATTAATTCGTCAAGAGGGACTAGGAGAACATCCGTGTTTAATTGTCGAAACATATTGTAGGCGTTGAAAGTGGCGACTAGTTCTATATCGGTGCTCAGTGGAACTCCTTGGAGTGTCCGGACCGACTTTATACCCCAGGTACCGCCCGTCGGAGCTCTTTGGATTCTGTACGAATAGTCTCCGTTCATTCCATCTACCACCATAGCCTGAGACCGATCGTCCGTCAGCGCCGGAACCGGCTTGTCCGGTCCAATGTTAGTCTTTCTTCGTTCAACGAGGATTCTATTGCCGTTTACCTTCATTCTCCAGTCAACCACTACTTCAGATTTGGTCGACTTGGTGTGAGTACGAGCATCGATTAAAACGGTTTCATTTCGCTTTTTATTGCGATTCCAAGCCTGGATCGCCTCGGTGAAGAGCCGGTCTCGCAGTAAAGGGTCGACTCCCACAATCTCACGTGATGAGTCCGATTGATCGGCGGACGCGACTCCGGACAAATGGAGTAGGAAGGCAAGCGTCACGAGGATCAAGAACGAGTTACGAATTCCGATAGTTGCCATATATAATATCTTTCGCGAACGAAAAAAGACCAAAACGAACGCAAAATATCGTCCCAAGATTGTCACGCCAAGGACAAAAGCCACCCCAATGTGTCCTAACCAAATGCAAGACGTGAATTGAGCCGCGTTTTATCTCGTAAATAGTTTCGCAGCCAAATTTAGATCATTGGCCAACCTGGGCATGGGCAAAAAGTTGATAGACTGTGTTAGCAGCGATTTGCGAATGGCCTCTTGTGGTTCAGTCAACTGATCAAGAACGCGATGAGCTTGTGGCCACGAAGACGATCGGCATTGGGCACCTGTGAGGCGAGCTAATTTCGGACGGTGCGGTTGTGTTCTACCGGGATGTCACAGCAATGCGACTACAGCGAGGCCAATTACGGACTTGAGCCGCGTCGTACACCTTACAATTGGCCATACGTAGGGGGCGAATGCGTAGACGAACAGACGCTCGACGAGTACTCGTCGCATTAACCAGAGACGCCAGTAAAGGCGACCTTTCCGTCGAGGCTCAACTGCAATAGTTCCCAGACCGCGTCGAACGCGCCATCCTTGTGGCTGCGTTTGATGCAGTTGTGCGCTGTCTGCTGTGGGCCGTATCGATCGCGCAAATCGCAACGGCCCACCGAGCCCGGCTGCAAATGACGCTGCGCGTTGCGCGATAGCCTGGCCAGGGCTGGCCGGTGGATTGCTCCTGCAGCAACAAATCGGCAAGCAGCTTAGGTCGTTCGTCTGTCAATTCGTATCGACTTGTCACTGCAACTTCGCTCAAACGATTAGTTCGAGACCACCCCCTGCGAACATAACCAATACCCCAAAATGACCGACGAAAAACTACCAGCCCAAGCCTAGGCAGCAATCCAAGCGTTTAGCTGGTTAGTATTTACAAATAAGAGCATGTGCGCAATTCCAAACATGCGCACATGCTCGGTTGGGTTCTTCCAGGGCAGAATGGGGTCCTGCAGTGCAACCGTGTCGCCGTAGGGGACTGGAAACCAGGATCCCGAAAAAACCGTGCGATTTATGCACCCGGGTCATTAGTGGTACAAATGCAAATACCCGCACCTACACAATCGCACGCGGCACCGTTGATTCCAACACAACTCCCACCGCATAAACAAACGGCAAAGCAAAGTTTCTTGGCAGCCGCATCCGCCTGTTTCGGCGGTGCGACCAAGACAATTCCAATAACAAAGATGGCTATCGCCGTTGCGGCCAATACTTGCCCAACGACACGTCGGATCAAATTCAACATCGCAACATCCCCTTTTTTGAGAAACAGTGGTCTGAACATACACGACTAAAAGATCATTGCGTCGATAGCCTACGCCACTTGCCAGCATCAGCCCCGGGCAAGCAACAAAAGCTTCCAGCCCTATCCCTCTTCGTTGTGGCCGCGAATAACGACCGCACTCACGGCGTGGCTCGGCAAATCTGTGTGAATGGCGATTATATGCCTGAAATCTTTGTCCCGTGCGTGGCGGACCTCGAAACTGAGATCGCGTTCTTCGCCCGGCTCTAAGTGAACTGGAAAAATATTGACTCCGATACAGCTGCAACTGACCCGGGCACCCACAATCGTTATCCGATGTCCGGCAAAGTTTTGAGCTTTGAACTTGGCGGTCGTCGAGCCCCCAACGGGAATCGTCCCAAGATCGATTTCCTCTGGGCCAATAATGCACCGGTAGCCGCGACAATATGCAATTGCTGTTGACGTGGATCCGAACATCATTTTTGCCGAGAGAGCTACTCCGACCAAAATTAATGCGGATAGCGCTGTGATGACGAAGGCCGACCACAGCAATCTTGGAGCTGTGGCTTGCATAGGCTTCACCATTCACTTAGTCTTGCGTTCTTGAGGCGCAAATGGGAATTGACGGAACTCGTTATCGCGGATTAGACGAAGGAGGCACCCCATCTATTCTAAGCTAGGACGCCCTCAAGTTATCCACCGCAACGGGAGAATTCAAGCCCCCCAAAAAAAGATTTCTTGCAAATACGGGAATGAAAGCGTCGGAACCAAGTGTGCGGCAGGCGAGCGTACATTCTCAACTGGCCTTCAGTGGTGTGGGCCCTGCATCAAAGTTGCGACAGCCCCATGAAGCGTGCGATCGCCCTCTTACTTTCGTGCCACGCATTGCTTTTGGCCTGGGGAGCATATACACACAGCCCAACCTTCAATGAACCGGGACACCTAGTAGCTGGCATAAGCAACTGGCAACTTGGGCGATTCGACGTCTACATGGTCAATCCACCATTGGTCCGCCTGGTGGCAGCGGCTCCAGTAGTTCTGGTCGGAACAGAAACCGATTGGCGAGGCCTGTTTGAAGGCGTAGGGGCACGACCGGAATTTCCGTTGGGCGAGGATTTCGTAAGAGCGAACGGTGAGCGGTCTTTCTGGTTGTTCACGCTCGCCCGTTGGGCGTGTATACCCTTCAGCCTTTTGGGTGCCTGTGTTTCCTTTTGCTGGGCTCGAGATCTGTATGGTCGAACGGCTGGCTTAATGGCCCTTACACTATGGTGTTTTTGCCCCAACATCATCGCGAACGGGCAACTGATTACCTCGGACATTGCAGCCACTTCGCTGGCCCTAACCGCCTGCTACGCTTTCTGGTGTTGGTTGAAACAGCCCACGTGGCGCAATGTTGTTGTCGGCGGCCTCACGCTTGGACTTGCTGAGTTGGCAAAGACAACTCTTCTCGTCTTCTACGTAATCTGGCCCATCATGTGGTTGATCTATCGTTGGCCTGAACGCCGTATTCTGTCCAAACAGGATTGGATGCGTGAGGCTTGCATGCTCGTGATCCGTACCCTCATTGGGCTGTACGTTATAAACGTCGGCTATGGATTCGAGGGATCCGGTACTCGTCTGGGTGAGTTCCGGTTCGCGAGTGCCGCATTGGGCGCCAATGCTGTTGCCGGAGCGGTACCACCGGACGGCGGCAATCGCTTTGCCAATTCAATTCTGGCCGATATTCCAATTCCTTTACCAAAGAACTACATTTTAGGCATTGACCTTCAGAAACGCGATTTTGAGAACGGCGGACAGCCTTCTTACCTTGGTGGAGAGTTCAATTCACGAGGTTGGTGGTATTTCTACTTATATGCGCTACTTTTTAAAGTTCCACTGGGAACATGGGGTTTGATTGTATTGGCCTGCATAGTGAGTGCCAGAGAAAAAATCGGGCTCCCCCTACGAGCCGAGTTCATTTTACTTTGTCCTGCTATACTTATTCTTATCATTGTAAGTTCCCAGGCCGGGTTCAGTCGGCACGTGCGATATGTACTGCCTGCGTTTCCTTTCATCTTCGTCTGGCTTAGTCGAGTTACGCTTTTTCTTAATCGCTCACGCTTGGTATTCAGTGGTCTTGTTGCCGCGACTTTGGCTTGGTCAATCGCGAGCAGTATGTGGTTATTTCCGCACAGCCTGTCCTACTTCAACGAGCTTGCGGGCGGTCCAATCAACGGCCCCAAATACTTGATCAACAGCAGTGTCGACTGGGGCCAGGACCTGTTGTACTTGAAACGCTGGCTGAATGAACACACAGAAGTAAAGCCCTTGAATATGGCATATTATGGTTACTTTGATCCGTCACATGCGAGAATTGCGTACAGTAATCCGAGACTGCCGCGACGCAACGACGATATGTCAGGTACGGCACAGCTTCCCGCGGGATGGTACGCAGTGAGCGTCAACTTTGTGCAAGGACTGCCGGGGCATGTGTACACGGGCGATGGTTCGGGGGACGCGGTACAACTCAACGAGCTGGCAAGTTTTCAAGAATTAAAGCCGCTTGCGATGGCCGGCTATTCGATTTACATCTATCACGTCACGGGCAGCCCTCAAACGAATACCACGTTGCCGCCGAAAATGTTGTCAGACTAAGAACGTGTCTTGTAAATGTAGTATCTGCGTGCAGGGCGCGTAACATGAGGCTGACCATGGCGATGTAGATCATGGCGTGGCTAGTATTACTCCGTTAACTACGGTGGCTGGGCGGCGACGAGTTCGGGTACGTCTTGTCCGCAGACGGGGCAACGGCCGCACCAGCAGGCCAAGAGGTTTGGTAGCGTCTGTCAAGTTGCGCACAATTGATTTTGGGTTGGTCCTGGTCTGGTAGAGCTGGCGGCCTGCGAGACCCCTCACGGGTCTCGCGCGGCCGCGATGCTTCACTCACGCATTGAGTACCGTTTGATTTTCCCCCATGTTGCGCGCCGCAACGTGATTCGATCGATGCTTCGGTCGCCTCGCGCAGCCGCTCCATGTCGAGGTAGACTCGTTTGCCCCAGCGGGTGCCGGCGATGTGACGCAGCCGGGCGGCCACCAGCATCACGGCACTCTTGCCGTCGGGGAAGTTGCCCACCACGCGGGTGCGTCGGCGAATCTCACGCATGATCCGCTCCAGCACGTTGTTGGTGCGGATCCGCGTCCAGTGCTCGCGCGGGAAGGCCATGTACGACAGCGTCTCGTCCACGCCGTCACGCACGATCGTGGCCGCCTGTGCACAGCCGCATCGCTGTCGAGCTTCTCGGCCACCAGGCCGGCCTTGTCGCGAGCCGCCTGGCGGTCTTCCTGGGCGTGGATCGCCTTGAGCATCGCCATCACTTCCTTCACCTTGCCCTTGGGCACCACGCTCATCACGTTGCGATACCAGTGCACCATGCACCGCTGCCAGGCCGCCTCGGGATAAAACTCGCCCAACGCTTCGACCAGGCCCAGGCACTTGTCGCGAGATGAACAGCCGCACGCCCTGCAGGCCACGCTCTTTCAAATGCCGCAGGAAGTTCCGCCAGCTCTCGGTGTCTTCCTTCATGCCCTCGACCACGCCCAGGATCTCGCGGTAGCCATCGCTCGCGCACGCCGATGGCCACCAGCACGGCCACGTTCTTCACCTCGCCGCCCCAGCTATCGCTTGAGCCAGATGCCGTCCAGGTACACGTAGGCGTGCTGGCCCTCGATCGGCCGGTTCCGCCAGGCTTCGATCTGCGCGTAAATCTTCTGGTTCAGCTCGCTGACCGTGCTCGGGCTGACCCGCGTGCCCCACAGGGCCTCGGTGATGTCCTCCACCCGCCGCACCGACACGCCGGCCAGGTACATCTCGACCAGGGCCTCTTCCACGCTCGACTCTCGCGACGCCGATAACGCTCGATGATCTCGGTCTCGAACGGCAGGTTCCGCAGCCGCGGCACCTGCAAGCTCACCTCGCCGGCCTGGGTCTGCAACTTGCGGTCGTAGTGCCCGGCCCGCGTGTCGAGCCGCTCCGGCGAGCGCGCGTAACGCTTGGCGCCGCACAGCTCGTCGGCCTCCGCCTCCAGCAGGCCGTTGAGCGTCTGCTTCGACCGTCTGCCGCACCACCTCGCCCACGTGCGAGCGAATCTTCTCCTCCTCGATCCGAATCACGCCCTCAAAGTTCCCGCCGCTTGCCGATCCTGCTACACTGTCCATCGGGCAGTCCTTTCGTGCTGGTAGGTTCGTTCTAGACAAACAAACTTCTACCAGTTCCAGGACTGCCCCTTCAATTTGTGCGCAACTATTCAGGACGTTATCAGAGGTTTTGCAGTTGCTCGCGTAGCAGTGGTAGCGTTAGGCGTATGCCCCCTTTTTTGCGCGGCGGCGACGAACATCTTGAAGGAAAGCGTAGGCTAACAGGACGAGCACGACGTGATGGTGCCAGCCACGCCACGATCGTCCCTCGAAATGATCCAGCCCCAGTTCGTCCTTCAGTTCCCGGTAGCTGTGTTCGATCCACCAGCGGCTTTTCGCCGTCGCCACCAATCGCTTGAGACTCGTCGTGGGTGGTAAGTTGCTGAAAAAGTACTTCGCCGGGTGCTCCGAGTCTTGCGGCCATTCGACGAGCAACCAGCACGCATCGAGCGGCTCTTTACCGGCCGAGAGTTTGTGCGCCGGTCGGACTCGCCAGGCAGCGAAACGCCCGGCCATCTTTCCTTTCGTCCCTTCTCTCCACGTTACTTTGCGGAAGTCGGCAGCCTGTGCGACGGCCCACTGTTTGACGCTCGGCGATTTCGCCCCGGCCCGGACCTTCAGCGGTCGCTTAGGCGGTTGGCCGCGGCCGGAATATTTCGGCACGGGCCCCAGGTCGGCGTCCGCGGCGATCACTTTCAAGGTGGAATCGATGCCGACGCAGTAAGGCCAACCCTCGGCGGCCAACTGTTGTCGAAATTCAGTCACCGTGCCGAACAAACTGTCGGCCAACACGATGCCGCTCAAGCCATTGACGTGGGCGCGGCGCAGCATGGCCAACGCCAATTGCCACTTCGGCTGGTATGTCACCCCGGCCGGAATACCGGATTTCTCACAACGTTCACGGTCATCGGCCCAGGCCCGGGGAAGGTACAGTCGGGTGTCCAGTCCGAGCACCTCACGATCGGTCGCCAGTTGAAGAGTGACGGCGACTTGGCAGCTGGCTACCTTGCCCAACGTACCTGTGTACTGTCGAGCGACGCCGACCGAGTGCTGCCCCTGCTTGGGAAAGTCCGTATCATCGAGGATCAGATAACCCTCGGCGCCAAATTGACGCGCCACCCAGGTCTGCAAGCTGTCGAGCACTGCTTGTTCGTCCCAGGGGCTCTGATTGATAAACTGCTGCAACGCCTGTTCGTAATCTCCTTCGCCTTGCTCGATCTTTTTCAATCGCACCGACATCGGCTCGATGCTCTTGCGTTGCCCGTCGAGCAGTACGCCGCGGACATACGCCTCGCACCAACGTCGGCGTCGCGCGTTGTCCAAGGCCCCCACGACAGCGTCCAGGAACGCCGCCAAATCCTTCCGCAACTTGCTTAGCTTCCGTGCATCCATACAACCGATCTTGCCCGATGCAGAGAAATCAGCCAAGATCAGTTAACGGAGTAATACTAGTCTCGGTGTTTCGCTCGCAGGCTCGGGCTTGACTGCGCGGTATCGCGCGATCCAGGAGAATGTGCGCTCGACAATGTGGCGCTACAGCAGATACGACGTAACCGTTCGCTGTCACCGGGCGCATCGCCGCTTGCAAGACCCAACCGAAGGTCGTGCGAACCCACTCCGGCAGTCCGACGCGACGACAGGCGCTAGCGGCGAAGACAATCTTCAGGCGTCTGAGGTGGACCCCAGAAACTGGTCGCCTGATAAGATGTAGTTTCTGGGCACGGGAACAACTGAATCAGCAATGTGGCGATTACATGGAATGCGGCGGGTTTTCGGGCGGCTTTCCAGGCCAAGGTGACTTGGCGGCGGACCCAGGAGACAAGGCGACAGTCGACACCAAGTCCCGCGCGTCAACGGTAGTGGCCGCTAGCGACCGGTGATCTTTCTGCCGGTGTCGTAGCCGCGCTCTTCATCTCCTTCGGCGGTGCGCACCGATTGGCTGTCCATGGTGGTCGCCGTGGGCATGCTACCTTTGGCCGCCCCCCGGGCGCACCTGCCGCGGCAGAGCATCGTGAATGAGCTGCCAGGCTCCCATTTTCCGCCATCGCTAGAAGACCGTGTACACCGTGCTCCATTTGGGAAAGTCTTGTGGCAGATGACGCCGTTGACACCCGGGACGGGGCAACTTACAGGACGGCATTGAGGACTTCTCGTCGGTTGATGGATGGGCGACCCCCGCTTCACCCAGCCTCGGCAATAGGGATCAAATCAACTGCTATTGCTCGTTGGTCAGGTCGCTGGGATAATTCGCATCTCTACGACTCCGTCGTTTTTGACGTGATGCACCAAGGAACAGAGCGGTAACGCGATTCGTCGAATCATCAATTTGAACACGTTTTCAAAGGGAGCTTGAAGATGCCTGTTCTGTCTGCACGGATATTTTCGTGGGCGGCGCATGCCGTCCTCGTCATTACCACTACCGTCGCTGCCCGCGCGTCTGACTCGATGCCGCATCTTGAAATCGATTCTGAAGCTAAGAAGATCATGAACGATTTTGGGAACTACTACAAACGGCTCTCGGGCTTTAGCGTTACGATTGAATCACAGATCTCTGCTTCTCAAAGTGGGCTTGGACAATCAACAGCAAAGCTGCGCTTGAGTGCCGCCCGTCCAAATAAGCTGGCCCTTTCCGCCCACGCATCCTACGGGGAGGCGTCCAATCGACTCATTGTCATGAGTGATGGCATCAGCCTCGCAGCGGCGTTCGTTGACAATCGGCCAGCACACGGCGGAAGGTATGCCGTTGAGAAAGGACCTGACACTTGGCAAGCTATCTCCAGCCATCCTGCCATTGGCGCACTGTTGGCGGCAACTACTATCGTGCCGGTTCCTACGGCGATTCTCAGCGATGACCCAGCGGCGATTGTGCTTCTGAAATCGAAGTCCGTAAAGTATGGTGGACGGGAAATACTCAATGGCATCGAGTGTCACGTGATTCGATCCGTTGCAGATTCCTCAACCACGAATGCAGGTGGGGATTTCGACTGGCAACTTTGGATCGAAGCGGGCGAACGACCGCTAGTGCGACAGTCCAAAGTGACCTCTGGTGAGATTTCCTCCAAATTCCTAACAATGACAATCCTTTCCACCTTCGTGGATTGGACAGTCAATCCACAGTTTACTGACGACGCGTTCGTCTTCACTCGTCCGGAAGGGTCGACCACCGCGAGTTCGTGCATGGAAGTTCTCACCGGCAAGCCAGCCGTCAATAATCCCGCTTCGTCCGTCCGGCATCCTCTCTTGGGACAACCCGCGCCGTCACTGACACTCGATTTGCTTGATGGCGGTACGCTTGACCTCGCCAGTTTAAAGAACGAAAGCATCGTAATGCTTGATTTCTGGTCAACTTCTTGCTTGACATGCATTCAGTCCTTGCCGATCGTCGAGGGAGTGGCGCAGGAATTCAAAGCCAAGGGCGTCCGACTATTTGCAGTGAACGTGGGTCAAACCGCTGATGAAGCACGCACATTTCTCGAAAAGGTGAGATGGAGCGGACAAATCCCCATTCCACTCGACAAGAAAAAGGAAGCGGCTAGGGCTTATTCCGTTTCCAGCATGCCCCATTTGGTGCTCATTGGAAAAGATGGCGTTGTACACGCTGTCCGCGTCGGAAAGTCAGACGCCCTTGCAAGTCAACTGCGATCGGACCTCGAACTGCTCTTGGCCGGCAAGAATCTGGCAGCCAAAGAATTGGTGTCAGCGAAGACTAGGGATCCCGAAAAAGACGCTACGAAATAAGCCTACAATTGTCCGTCGAGGTAGTTGCCCATGCTTTTCGTATTCATGCATTTTTGAAAACACGCTTTAACGGAATCCGAGTGACATAGGTCATCGTGGGCGAGCCAACCGCGATCAGCTCCCGAAACACGAATTCGGATGTTCGCCGACTAAACACGACTTGAACTCACTCTAGTCGATGACCGGCGTTCAATACTGCGGACTTGAGGGCGCCCTGCATTTCCGCACAAAGCGCGCCGCTCAATTGGCCACCGCAACGGCAAAATTCGACGCCGAGGCCCGCGTGTCCCAGTTCGACATTTTCTTGAACATGAGTTACCAACCCATCTCGAACCGTAATCTCGCTGGGCGTCGCCATAAACCACTCGTTGGCCTCGGAGATCCGGGCGAAAACCAGCCCTTCATGTGCTCCCAGCGTCTGGTCACCATATGGGGGCAATTCAACCAGGGCGCACCTGGGACTGCCGGACCGATTGAGCGATTGATACGCCAATTGGTGGTACTCGGGGATTACTTCCCGGCACTTCGCGCAATCGTGGTGGTAAAACAGAAGTACCCATACTCCCTTCGCCAAATCGTGATGAGCATCGAGATATGGTAACACTGGAAGTCGCTTGCCAAGCCATTTGCTGGGCTCGAGAATAACAAAATTACCGACCGTCGACGATTCAATGCCATCGCTGAGTGGCGCGGCGCAAATGACGTGGTGAACATGGCCACCGGGATGCAAATGGCGATCGCCAATATCGCGCCGGCCACAATCCTAGTCCGCCGCCATCGTAACTCAGACAATGTACCTCGAATTGGTGGCCATTGCCACAGAGCAGTTGCGGCCCCAACGTTGAACGCAGTCGTCCACCATGGATTCACCGGTACAGTTCCAAAGCAGCCGCATGTTTCCAATCCATTGAGTGCTTTTCCGAGCGATATCGCACTGAGTCCGCAGAACCAAGCAATTCCAAGTGTCCGTGCGACCAGCGGATACAGTCCCGACAACATCCAAAGGCCGAACAGTATTTCGATCTCGACGACGGCTGTCAGCATCAATCGATTATTCTGGATCCCGGAGTTGGGCAATGGCCGGGTCGCGAGTTCGTGCGCCTTTAGACCTGCCGCGACGACTAGTATTGCGCCAAGTGTCATTGAAACGACTTGCGACCGAGTCATTCTGATATTATCCTTTCTGAAAACTGTCGGCACTAACAATCGCGCGGTCAAACCTATCTGAGGAAGCTCTAAAGTCAACATCACTTAACCACTATACAGATATTAATCCTCTGGTCTTGCGCATGCACGACAATCGAACATAGAAATCGATAGAAATCTCACTGGACGAAGGGGTCGGGCAACTTGTAAATGACATAGTATAAGCCCGGCGGCCCTACCGTCGGTAAATCCAATGGTGGATTGCCCGTGGCCACGACATAGTCGGCGTCGTAGAACCGCCCGACCCTAAGCACGTGCTTTATGCCGAGCTCATTGACGGTATCTGCCCACCGGACAGATCCCGCTTCTCGAATGCGATAAAGATCGTCTATTCGCTTCCGCCATTCGACAATTCCGGCCGCATCCTGGGGGCAATTCTTGCGGTTGACCACCTCTGCCCTTCCTGTGTGCCAGTGAAAAGATTGCGCCAAACACGGAGTAATGAACACAGCTGTTCTGGGCGTATTCGCTGCAATCCACGCACACGATTTGTGCCAGTCTTCGACGTTCGCGATGGCAAAGTCGCTGCTCGCGTAACTGATTCGCTTGCCCGACATGAGGTAACTTACGAAGAACGCAGTGACGAGAACTAACATCGCGCCCCAAACCGCGCCAAGGCGAGGGCTTGCGCGACTCAATTGCAGAATCGACGACGTTCCAACGATTGCCACGCCAGTCGGCAACATGGAGTCGGACATTCGAAACCAGTAGTATTGCAGCAAACTCGCCGCGGTGTCTGGCTGATTGACGAACCCGAGAGCGATTGCCCAACCGAAAAGCGAAAAGACGATACTGCAGTTAACAATTCGCCGAAGTCCAAGCTGTGAAGCTTCGCCGGGCACGAGAAAAATGAGCAAGCACCATGCCGTGATTAATGGCAAATGCCGCGCAATTGCGCGATTCGAAAATGACAACGGCCATAAATGATGTGACAGTCGCTCGAAGACCGAGATGTGATTCGCCTCAATTACAACTGCGGAATCGGTATTCCAGGTGAGGGCTAGCGCCGGCACTAGTCCTAAAAGTGCCAACAGTGCGCCACCTACAAGACCCGGTGCCATAGTGCGCAGACGAGGCCACTTTGGATTTCCCATTAACCAAGCGCAAATCACTGCGAGAGTCGTCCAGCCGCCGACAAGCACATGAAACGCGCTTGCCAGACCAAGCAGCAGCCAGACGCGGTTCCAGCGGTCGCGCCCAACGGCTTCGATCGCAAGAAAAACAAACGCATAAGAGAAGCATTTCGCTTCGATTCCACCGACAACCCATTCGCCTGCCAACTGACATGTGTAGCCTAAGGTTGCGAACAACGTGGCCGACAGGATGGAAGCGAATGGCAGGGGAACCATAGCGCGGCTCATGCGCTGCCAAGACCACGCCAACAGGCCCCACTCCAGGAGGCGACCGAACATAGCGACCGCTGGCAGCGGGAGGACCAGCGTGACGAGGCCGAATGTGCAATCGAAGACCCAATGCGCGTCCGGCGTCTCACAAAAGAAATCATTTGGACACCAGTCGTGATTCCAATAGTGCTTTGCCCTCGTAAGATAGTGAGCTTCGCCGCCACTGGGAATTGACCATCCGCCGCGAATCGAAAATGCCAAAAAGATAAAGGCGACTTCGAGTGCTGCAAGGCCAAGCCTAGCGCGTGGACGTTTTAGGCAGGTCGAAATTGTGGCGGTGTTGCTCGACATATTATTCTTCACGCCATTGATGGAGTGCAAGTTTTCTTGAAATAAGTCCTTTGACTCTCCTGACTGCTGATCCTTGTGGCCGCGATGCTTAGGCCATAGCCCAAAGTTGTGATGAACCTGGAGACTTCGCCCGACTCATTGGGGCCGATCGACGAAGGTCCATCCTTGTGACCGGCTTGGATTTTCTGTACCAGAAGCTATGAAGGTAAGGGTTGGGGAGCGGGTAATGCTTTTTGGGTTCGCGTGTGCTGGTGGAGCGTAGGCGCAGCCGGAGCGGAAGCAGCACACGCGGCGGCGAACTGGGAGGGGGTCTGGTAGCCCAGGGAGCCGTGGGGCCGATGGTGGTTGTAATCCTCTCTCCAAGCGGCCGTGAGCGCTCGGGCTGATGCCAGGTTCTCGAACACTTCGACCGCGAGGAACTCATCTCTCAAGCGACTGTGGAAGCTCTCGGCGTAGCCATTCTCCCAGGGACTTCCTGGCTCGATATACAGCGCCTCGACGTCCACTTGGCTCAGCCAGCGGCGGATCGCCGTGGCGACGAATTCTGGGCCATTGTCGCTGCGAATGTGCCGCGGGACCCCACGCATAGCGAACAGCTCGGCCAGCGTGTCGATCACGTCTTCGCTGGTGATGCCGCGTGCCACTTTCAACGCCAGGCACTCCCGGGTGTGCTCGTCGACAATGCTCAACCACTTGAGCGTGCTGCCCGAGGCCGTGCGGTCGAACACGAAGTCCCAGCACCAAACGTGGTCTTTGTGCTCCGCCTGACGGCGATCGCAGCCGTTGGCACTGCTGCCCAATCGCCGTCGTTTTCGCTTTTTTTGCGGCACTTTCAGTCCCTCTCGACGCCACAGTCGAAACACTCTCGCCGGGCCTGCCCGCCAACCGTCAGCGGCCAGCAGCCAAGCGATCCGACGATAACCAAATCGCGGTCGCCGGCGAACCAACTCCAACATCCGCTTCACCAGCGCCGGCTCGTCGCTACGTGGCTGCGGCTGGTAACGTTGACTCGAACGCGGCTGATCCAACACCTCACATGCCCTTCGCTCGGAGACGGCGAACTGCGTTTGCAACGCGCCGACCGCCACGCGCTTCCGGGAAGGGCTCACCAGTTTCCCGAGGCAACGTGCTTCAGCATCTGGATGTCGAGGGCCTGGTCGGCCACAAGCTGCTTCAACCGACGATTCTCGTCGACCAACTCCTTGAGTCGCTTCGCTTCCTCGGCCTTCATGCCGCCATACTGGCCCGCCACCGCTCGTAGGTGGATTCGCTGACCTCCAGACCCTGCAACACCACGGCCAGGTCCTTGCCCGCGTTCAGCATCGCGTCCGCATCCCGCAACTTCACAATGATCTGCTCGGGACTGTGTCGTCTTCGTCGTCTCGTACTCATCAAAAGGTCTCCTTGCCATCAAGGGCTAAAGACCTTCATAACCGATGGATCAGATTTTCAATAGCAGGTCACTTGCAGTCCCACTCCTTGCCCGACCTTGAGGCGCCACCCTAAGATGAGTTATTCGTCGTCTACAAGTCTGTCCATGCGTACGAGACTGCTAAATGCCGACTCAGTGTAACCAATAGTCGCCAGCATTTCATGCTTTCGAAAAGCGACGAGCGGTCAATAATCGACCGGGCGGAACGGCTCCGACGCCTGCGATCGGTTATTGCGGAAAGGTCGACGGAATCTATGGTTTGCAACAATTCGTCGCTTGCTTTTGGCGACGATCGCTATGCAAAACTGATTCAATTTAAGGGGTGGAACAGGATCAGGCAGCCTTCGTATTCTTTTGTGCCGGCCTGGGAAGACTCAATTATCGCGAGGATTGACTCGGCTAATTTTGGGCTCAGCAAACCGTAAACCTTCGCGAGCGACGCGTTTTGGGCCAAATTGGCCGCTGAACTCTGCGTGCTGAGAAAGTTTGGCCGTCAATGGCGACATTCGGCAACGTTTTAAGTCGCCGCCGAGCACGGGCGCTTGACTATTCTTCTCAATCAACTCTATTGATTGTGCTGAACGGCCGCTCACGCTTGGCTAAGGAAGCATTGTCTGGCGATTTTGATTTCTTTCGCAACACAGTGGCGAGTGAAGCACGCGCATGCGACCGATATATCGTATTTTGGACTGTCTGCCGAATGAAGTGGTGAGTTCGTGAATCCTTCAATAGGTCGTCATAAATGGAGGAAGTGTTTTGATGGACGACGACCAATCAAAGGGCCAGACTCGCTTTTGTGACGTCAGTCCTTCCATTGAGTTCGGCTGTTGGGTTGTGCTGGTACTTGCTCCATTGCTGCGCTTGATTAATGGCCCGGCGGTGAGCACTGATCAGTTTGTCGTTCAAGTTATACTCGTCGTGGCTGCCGCGGTGGGCGCCATTGGATTACGTGTGTATAACTTTCGGCACCGTAAGGCGACTCGATGACGTCCGTACTAGCACGGGATCGCTCGAGTTGCTTTCGTTCATGGATCGCGGGGCACGCACGTTCTCTCATCTCTTTGTGTCTGTACACCGACATCCCAGCAAGTCGAGGTTCCCGAAGTGTCAGAAGTGGCGAGCGGAAATAGTCCAGTGGATCTGTCGATCCTTCTGCCCGCTTACAACGAGCAGGAGGCAATTGCACATGTCATTACCGAAATCCGGCAAGTCATGACGGGTTGGGAAGGAAGCTGGGAAGTTCTAGTGATCGACGATGGATCCGACGATGAGACGCTCGACCGCGCCGTACACGCAGGTGCCAGAGTAGTCCGTCGAGTCGAAAACGGCGGAGCCGGCGCGGCTCGCAAGACGGGAATTCTAGAAGTGCGCGGAAATATCCTCGCGATGCTTGATGCGGATGGCAGCTACGATCCGTCGCAACTTCCTCTGCTGCTCTCGTTTTTTCCCGACTACGACCAGGTCAATGGCGCTCGGACTAGCGAACAAGGGAATCTCAAACCGTTGCGCTTTATCGCAAAATGGCTTATTCGGAAACTAACCGAAGTTGTTAGCGGCAAGACTATCCCAGACTTGAACACAGGATTCAAGATCGTCAAGCGCGACGTCATGCTTCGCTACATGTGGGTAATTCCGTCAGGCTTCTCGTGCGTGACTTCAATGACGCTCGCTTTTCTCTGTAATGACCATCCCGTGAAGTACGTCCCGGTCGCGTATCGCAAGCGCATTGGTAGTTCAAAGTTTCATCCAGTATTTGATTCCATTCAGTATGTTGCCACAATTATACGCATCATAATGTATTTCCGCCCACTGCGCATATTTCTTCCTTTGGCGTTGGCACTGTTTGTGATTGCATTGATCAAGGGCAGTGTCAACTTATTGTCGTCCCCCCTTGGACTGCACGATTCTGATATTCTTATATCACTAACAGGGTTGATCATTTTGAGCGTAGGCATGCTAAGCGACCTCGTGGTGGCCCAGAGGCGAGAACTTTAGTGTCTCGGGATGGCCGGAAAGAGGTAAACAGATCGTCTTGGCGAATTGTCAAAACGTCAACGTTTGCCCTGACTCGACCAACAAGAATGGGCGCACGGCTCAGCGAATTGTCGCCAGCATCCTTTTTTTGGAAGCCACTCGCTGTCGACCTATGCATATATCGTTCATACGCGATCGTGAGATCGTTTCAAGCCACGCAGACAATCCTCGCCCTGGACCGGGGGGCGGGGACTTGCCTCGCGCAAGCGACTTCTACTAGATTGTCGAAAACACTTTCCGCAATGCAAGATTTAGACAGGATGCACGTGGCGAAGTCACTCAGTGCATAGAAGCTGATTTCCATGAACAAAGGTGACGCTACCTCGCGATTGTTGGCACTACTTGCCGGCCTCACCGGCACTAGCCTTTTTTTTCAGCTTGTACCGGCTGCGTTTTGGTCGACTGTGGGAATCCTAGACGCTCGCAGCTGGCCTTGGTGGACGTATTCTTTGATCTTCTCGACGGCGATCTTTATGCTCGTCTTAATCCGGACGCGGCACTCTACGTAAACAACAAGAATGGCGCGATGCATCGTGACGCTCAGGAGTGTACGATGCCTGTGGTAGGACACCTGGCTTTGTGAGCCGCGACGTGCCCACCGAAAGACGCGTCGACAAAACGGGCTTACGCGGATACAGGGGGACACTACGAGGAATGCAAAGCCGCCGCAGAATAGCTCTAATCTCAATTCTACTTGGTTCGGCGTGTCTCAATCTTTGGAATATCGATTTTCCATTGGGCTATCACGGCGATGAACCAAAGAAAGTCACATTTGTGCGGACTGGCACGCAGGACTTTCATCACCCGATCCTGATGCTGCAACTGGCTAGAATTGCCAATCTCGCAATTCGCGTCAACAAACCGCAACAGGTCGCCGTGTTAGGTCGCGTGTGCAGCGCTTTATGCGGCGTTGCCATCGTCTACTTAAGTTATTGGCTCGCCAAACAAATACTACCAGTAGGTGTTGCCCTCTTGAGCGCAATAGCCGTTGCAGTCTCGCCGATACTAGTAATTCACGCTCACTATTTCAAGGAGGACATTGTCTTTACTGCTGGCGCTCTTTTGTCGCTGGTGACGTTTATTCGATTTGTGCGGCGCATGTCGATTAGCACGGCAACCCAATTTGGGGTCGCGACGGGATTGGCGATGGCGGGTCACTACAAGTCGCTACTGCTTGTTGTGCTCTTCGGCCTGTTCCCAACGTTTGGTCGCGTTGCAAGCATACCTAAGTTTTATGCATACCTGCTGGGAAGTCTGTTTCTAGCGGGCTGGATTTTCATAATGATTAACTGGCCGCTACTGGAATCGCCTGATGTATTCTCAGAAGGCGTACGGTATGAGGCCGATCACTTGCTCCGGGGGCATACGCTTCGAATCGGACCTTTAACTTATTGCTTCGGATTCCATTTGTGGTTCAGTCTGATCCCAGGAATGACGCCCGTCATTGTGGCTCTTGGCATGTGGCAGATTGTCTGGGCTATTTGTCATTGGGCAAGCACGATTGCGGAGGAGCGACTGTTGATAGCCTTCGCCGCAATTTTTTATGCTGCGCCTGAAATCATTCCCTTAAAGCCTGAGCCCGATTTTGCGCGGTATGTTCTACCGCTGGTGCCGGTGATGATTTGTTTGGCATGTCGAGGCGCATTACACTTGCCACTAAGGACAGCGAAGGAGTGGCCGCGAGTTGCGATACTTGCTGCTGCCATAAGCTATTGTGCGCTGGACACTGTACTTTTGGATTACTTTTTAGGCCATGATACGCGGGCAGCGGCGGCCAAATGGATTGGCAAGGTGCGTCAACCCGTACTGAGAGAGCATTATTCTGGAACCGATAGCGATCTGTGGACTCTTTCCTCCATCGATCTGAATGATGTTAGAGATCGCGGAGTGAGATACGTGATCGCGAGTAGCTTCATGTACGACCGGTACTTTCATGGCAACGAATTATTGGGTCAAGATCCGTTTGTGTATTCGGGTTACCAGCGCTATCGCGAGCTGTTTGCGCACCCTTATATCGAGTTCAAGCCGACTTACTGCAGCTTTGCATTCAGTAATCCAACGATCAGAGTCGTCGATATCCAGGCAGCCACAACGGACCAGTCCCGAGAGTCGGGACGATAGCAGCGAGTTCGCTCAACTCTATCACGTCTGTCGCCTGCGGGTCATGTGAGTTGATGCAAACTAACAGACGTCAGGTTGGTACCAAGTGGCCCAGCTTAGGCGTTTGACACAGGAGCCTCGGATGGGATGGCCCAAGTCCCTTTCTAGTTTTAATGCGGCGAAATGGCAATGGCGGCCATGGCTTTTGACATGGACCTTCGCGCTGGTCATTTTCTTCGTAGGCTTATTGGGTGTCGAATCTGTTTGGCGCCATCGAGGATATCGCCCGTCGGTCGTCGACTCACCGCCATTATGGCGGTTCTGGTACGAACATGCGGTTCGGGGTCGACGGCAATCAATCGCTCTAATTGGTTCCTCGCGGATGCAAGCCGGAATATCGATGACACAGATGCACCGTCGGTTACCGCATTACCGCATTAGTCAATTGGCTAAGTATAGGGGCGTCGGCCCTATCGGCGTTCTGCGGGCACTTGCGCTTGATGAGCGTTTTAACGGCATCGTGATCTGCGACACCCTTGAGCCCTTTTTCGTCAGAACAAACTGGAGCGATCAACGGGAGCTGTACGACTTTCCTGCGGATGCCCGAACTCGAATTGAAGCTTTTGCTTCCGCGAGCGCCCAAGACATGATTGCCGCAAAACATGCAACGACAGGTCTCCGAGCAGCGCTCGAACGACTTCTTGATCGAGGTCATCCGCCGCATGCCGACCGAGTGAGAATTCGCGTGGACCGATCTCTCGAGCTTGATTTTACGAAACTTGAGCATGGCGAGCGTTTAGATGATTTCATCTCCAGGGACGTCGCCACGGCTCGCGCGCGCTATGAGGCGGCACAAATCCCCACGCCTGAAGAGTTGCATGACGAGTTTGACGAGATAGACAAGTTTGTTCGCGAGATCCAAGGTCGTGGGGGTCGTGTTGTTTTTCTTAGGATGCCATCGTCCGGCAAACGTCGGGCATTGGAAGAAGAGTTCCATCCAAAGGCGAGGTATTGGGACCGATTCGTCAAACAAAGCAGTGGTATTTGCATCCACGCGGACGAACTTAAGGGTATAACCGGGATGACGTGTCCGGATGGTTCTCACTTGGACCTCCAACGCGCAAACTGGTTTACCAGCGTGTTAATTGATGCGTTGATTCAACGCGAGGTGCTTGATCTCTGATCGACAGGCGCGAACACGTTCCTGATGGTCCTGCGAGTTCGGTTTGCCTGGAATCAGCAATCGCGCCGATTGAATCTGAGAGACCAAAGCAGAGGAATGACGAACTTGGATGAAAGTGACGATGCGAGATGGATCGGATCATCACTGGCCTGCATCGGCTAGTCGTGCCGTCTTCAAAATGGACGACTAATTGCAACAAACGCGGGGACATATGGCAGTACGCGTAGATGACATGAATGGTCCTGTGCAGAGTCTCTCGTCAGAAAACTCGCCGACCGTGCTCGCCCATAGACTAGCACGCGACGGATTTAGCTATGTAGGGGCTCGTCAAGTAGTGGCGATATTTCACATCGTTGCCTCGTGGTTGGCGAGCTGGCGAGCTCGCGTAGCGCAGGCCCCCCCGCAGCCGGAGCGGAGCGTGCCCGCCAGCGGCGCGGCGCCTGACGATTTTCTGTTTTCACGAGCCCTGTCCTCGAAGCAACCTCGAAGGTTCCATTCAGCTATTCGAGCTCCTGGGAGCGAGTCCCCGGCCCATGTGATCCAGTACGGCGAGATCGACGCCCATTCACACTTACGAGCTCACACGGCCGTCGAGGCCCTGGCCCAAAACGCAGCCCGAGCTGTCGATCCCGATCCTGCACTTCGAGGATCCGAAATTATTTCTTCTTTACGCGTGGGTCGGCACAGCGCCACGCGGTTGGTACGGTTGGTTCTTGACAACGGCGGCCCACATCCAACTGAGCAGCTTGCGGGCGATGCCGACGGCGGCGGCCTTCTTGCCGGCGGAGCGGCTCATTTTGAGCCACATTTTCTTGATGCCCGGCTCGCAACGAATCGCGATCCAAGCAGCCTGTTGCAAGACCCAGCGCAAGTCTCGGGGGCCGGTTTCGGCGATGTGCCCTTCGCGCTGCTTGCCACCACTGGCGAAGACTCGCGGATGCAGGCCGGCGTAGCAGGCAATCGCCTTGCGGTAGGTGAAGCGACGGAAGTCACCGACTTCGGCCAGCACGGTGGTGCAGACGATCAGCCCCACGCCGGGGAAGCTGGCCAGGATGGCGGCCGTCTCGCGGAACCGCTCGGCGTCAAGCAGGTGGCGCAGCTCGATTTCGGCTTGCGCCATCTGCCGCTCGATGAGCGTCAACTGGTCGACGCACTTCCAGAGGATGGCGGCGTGCCGCTCGGGCAGCTTAGCCTCGAAGGCTTTCAGATAACGGATCAATCCGGCACTCTGCAAGCGGGCCGGACCCGGCCGGTTGTTGGCGTTCATCAGGCTCTTGATCTGGTGCAACACGCGGGCGTACAATCGCGAGAACTGGTTGCGATGCCGCGTTTGGTCTTTGAGGATTTGCACTTCCAAGGGCGGCGCGTAAGCCAACGGCAAGCGTCCGGAGGCCAGCAGTTCGGCGATGTTTTGGGCGTCTTCCCGGTCGGTCTTCAATCGCCGACCCGCCAGCGCGCAGCCGCGGTGGCGTCAGCCAGGACCAATTTCTCGACCACCGGTTCCAGCAGATCCCACAGCCAGCGATAGAAACCGACCGCTTCGATGGCGACAACATGCGGACGCGGCAATGCCGAGAAGAACTCCACGATCTGCGTGCGACACTTGTAAGCCAACTTTTGAAAGCGGATTTCACCACAGCACGAGCAGAACACGCACGCGGTGAGCGTGTCCTTGTGCAAATCGATGCCCACGCACCAGTGGTGAGGAAGCGTTGCATTCATCATAATCAACCTCTCCATGTAGGGGTTTGGAATCAGCACCCAGCGCGACGGCAGGATACCATCCGCCGTCGCCCCCTACATGGTTTCACGCTCGTCGAGCTGCTGGTCGTGATTGCCATTATCGGCCTTCTAGTCAGCCTCAGCGTTCCTGTAATTCAAGCAGCTCGTGAGGCAGCTCGGCGCACGCAATGTGTATCGAATACCCGGCAAATTGGGGTCGCGCTCAGCGTGTACCATGACGTGCATCATGTGCTGCCGCCGATGATGATTTGGCATCCCGCAGGTGAACCCCTCGGTGAAGGCATACTGCCACCCGGTGTCGTCGACCGTCTGATGAGAGGTCCGGCGTCGATGGGCGAACCGGATCGTGCGTATGCTAACTGGCTTTGCATGCTCTTGCCGTTTCTCGAGGAGTCGGCATTACATACTAGAATCGACTTTTCAGTTCCCATCGGACATCAAACCAATGGACTGGCACGAGGAACTGATGTGCCCGCTCTAAAATGCCCCAGCGACGGCTACAACGACGCTGGAAATCACTTTCAGCGCAGTGCTTATATGGGCGTGGCCGACGACGGCTATGCGCGCGGTAACTACGCGATGAATGGCGGCACGAATGATTCGTGTCTCATGGGAGTCGTCTCCCCTTGGACCCCGCCAGAGAATCCCTGTTCCGACGGGTATTGGATCGACGGCAACGATTTGAAGACCAATGTCCGTCGAGTCTGGGGCAGCGGCATCGGTGGCATCAACAAAGGCTTCGCTTACCGAGAATTTCCCCGTGGTCTTAGCAAGATGGTCGCGATCGACGAAATACGGGCCGGTGTCAACTCAGCCGACCCGCGCGGGGTTTGGGCACTCGGCTTCGTTGGTGCATCAGCAACGGCAGGTCATGGTACGTTTGCAAGGGCCGGTGGACCGAACAATCCAAGTGCAAAGTCCGACGTCATTGCCAACTGCATGGATCTGCAATCCAAGGTCGGCGGAGCCGCGGCGCTAGCAGCGATGGGCATGGGATGCAACGAATGGCGGGTCGCAGGCTCGAGCTTCGAGGCCGGAGCAAGAAGTCTGCACCAGGATGGGGTTAACATACTGATGCTTGATGGATCAGTTCATTTTGTCGATGACGACATTGACAAGGACTTATGGCATAACATGCATCGGCGTGACTACCGCGGACAGCTCGAATTGCCTTTCTAGCGGTTTGGAAGTCCTACACTCGATTCGACGGCATTCAAGCTAAGTAATCCAGCGGTGCAGTGGAATCGGGCTTATCACCAGTGTTCGCACGTTCTTCGGATGTTCGACCGATGCACACCCGGCCGATTAGAATTCTACTAATTCTGCTGCTAATTCATAGCATCATGCTCGCCTGGGGGGCTGTGGTTCACTCGCCAACAATCGACGAAGTGGAATGGCTGCCAGGGGGCTTGGCGCAATTGGAAACCGGGCGTGGCGATATCGTCATCAGGAATCCACCGCATGTGGGATTAATTGCGGCAATGCCCCTCTTGTTCGCCAAACCAGACATGACGGCATTGAAGTCGGGTGCCGGGGCCCGCGTCATTGGCCGCGAATTCATTCGCCAAAACGGTACCCGATCGTTTTGGCTGTTCACTCTGGGCGCTGGGCCTGCATCCCATTCAGCATCGTCGGGGCCATCGCGTGTTATACCTGGGCACGCGACCTCTATGGCCCTAAGTCGGGAATTCTCGCAGCGACGCTTTGGTGTTTCTGCCCCAATGTATTAGCCCACGGCCAACTGGTTGCGCACGACGTTGCAGCGACTAGCCTGGGACTCGTCGCCTGCTATGCCTTCTGGAGATGGCTTTGCCAGCCGACCTTAAAGACGACCGCGACGGCCGGTGTTTGCCTTGGATTGGCTTTGCTGACGAAGATGACTATGTTAATTCATTTTGCGCTGTGGCCGTTGATGTGGATAAGTTGGTGCGCCGGAAGGGCGGACGAACGACGATTAAGCCGATCTTGGCTCGTCAGTGGCGCGATGCTTGCTGCGATTCTGATCCTAGCGATCGACGTACTAAACCTTGGATACGGATTCCAAGGATCCCTTAATAGCCTCAACTCTTACAGGTTTCGTTCTCACGCGCTTGCAGGAACATCAGATGGACCCGGCAATCGCTTCGCCGATTCCGTCCTGGGAGAGCTCCCAATTCCTTTGCCATGCGCATTTCTCGCAGGTCTGGATCTTCAGCGCTTTTCCCAAGAAGGACGAATAGGATCGCGAGGCTCTTACTTGCGCGGGGAATGGAGTGCGGGTGGCACGCCGTACTACTACTTATACGCATTAGCCATCAAAGTGCCGCTCGGGACATGGTGTCTACTGTTACTCGCATCACTTGTGCGACTTTGCCGGGTGGACGCGCAGAATCATGTACGCGATGAAGTGGTCCTATTGGCTCCGGCGGTGGCGATCCTGTTGGTTGCTAGTAAGTCGGCGGGGTACGCTGACCACCTGAGGTACGTCTTGCCATGTTTTCCGTTCGTGTTCATTTGGATTTCTCGTCTCGCCATGCGAGTGTCGACGCACCAATCCCTCGGCAAGGCGGTAATTGCGGCCACCGTGTGGACGGCGCTAAGTAGTCTTTGGATATATCCACACAGTCTGTCGTTTTTCAATGAGATCGTAGGTGGACCGCGCTATGGCCATTATCACCTTGCTAGTAGTAATATTGACTACGGGCAGGACCTTCTCAAGCTGCGGAGCTGGTATGACCAGCATCCCGACGCACGCCCGCTTGGCCTGGCCTATTGGGATCTCGATTCTGTTGATCCGCGCCTTGCAGGACTCACTTACTATGTGTCACCATCTGGCACTGCCCCGAGCACAACGGTTATGTCGCATGGAGCAAAGCAGCTAGGTCCAATTCCAGGCTGGCACGCTGTGAATGTCAATACACTACATGGCGACACGTGGCCGGGCCGGAGTAGCTATCCCGACTGGGGCTTCTACGGATATTTTCTTGAGTTCACACCCGTGGCTTGAGCTGGCTACTCGATTCTGATTTACAACATAACTGTTGATGAGGCCAATCGGGTGCGCGCAGAGATGGACTTGCCTTTAATTGACCCGTTACGGAATTGACAAGCAGCCTCACGTCGATGAATATACCGCATTGAGAAGGGACCTGTTGATCTTCATTGTTTTCGGCCTTGAACTTTGGAAGCGCGACTCCGCTGTCCTGCTTCAGATGGAACTGGAATTTCCAGGTGTTGGGGTTAGCATAACCCTGCAGCCTGGAGGATTCCATGAGTCGCGAACGCAAGCTGGAAGCGGTGATCTTCGCCGAGCGCGATCGAAAATTGGAAGAGGCACGCCAGCGGCGTCGGGCGTCCAGCCATGCCGACGCGTACGCAACACGGATAGCAGAAGAGGCTAGCCGGGGAGTGCAGAGGGGCGGCAATGAGCGCCCTCTGCAAGAACCCGCCCAAGATGTCGAACTCATCGCATGACCCACAGCACTACTCAACTCGCTAACGCCCAGCACCCTGGATTCCAATTCCCGCTGAACCAAGACACCGCAAGGTAGTAAGCCCATAGCCATTGCGGTCATTTTCCAAACAATTCTGCGACTATAGATCGATTTAGAATCCGAGCGAATCGCAAGTGACGAACGACTGATCGCGCTGATTGCTACAGCGTATTACCTTAGTAGTTGAAATAAAGGAAATCTTGCGGCGCACGGAACTTACACTGATGGCCAAAAGCATTAGGCCGAGACATGTAGCGGACACCCACCAAGGAGCACGGATGGCTATCTTGTCAAGGCCCTCATTCCGGCACAGCCAATGGGCAATAATTAAAGACTCAACCACGACCACGGTTATTAGAAGATGGTATTCGCTCAGCGTGACGGGAGTCGCGTAGACCGCGCCGACCATGGCAGATAGAAGTCGACACGATTGCTCAAGTGTTTCTGAACGATAAAACACGAATGCAACGCAACAAAGCATCATTGTTACAAGCCACAATACGCAGGTCCCCGACGCACCGCGCCAAAAACGTATCCCTCGAAGAGAAGATCGCTGAAGGATCGTCTCGCCGATAAGGTAACAACCGTGCAGAAGTCCAAAGATCACGTAAGTCCATGCCGCCCCGTGCCATAGCCCGATAAGCAGCATGACGATCATTACGTTGATCGCCGCGCGGAGATATCCTTTGTAAACACCGCCTAGTGAATTGAAGACGTAATCGCGCATCCATGCAACTAGGGTGATGTGCCACCGTTGCCATAGGTCACGAAAGCCCACTGAAGAAAAAGGGGCGCGAAAATTTTCAGGCAGAATGAATCCAAGACACAAACCAACGCCCATGGCGCACGTCGAGTATCCAGCAAAATCGCAGTAATCCTGAGCAGCGAAGGCAATCGTTCCAACCCACGCGCTTAATGCATCGGGTCGAAACTTTGGATCGAACACCTGTTGCACGACGGGGGAAAGAAGATTGTCGGCGAGCGAGACCTTCAAGAATAATCCAAGTGTGATTAAGGCAACACCGGAGCCAAACTGTTCGTCCGATGCCCGACGTGGTACGGCGCACTGCGACAGAAATGGTCCAGCTCGCAATAATGGTCCCGCCAGCAACACCGGAAAAAAAGAAACGAAGATCGCGAAATCAAGGATAGAGCTGGCGGGCTTGATTGTTCGCCGATAAATGTCGATCGTATAGGATAGT
Organism: uncultured Planctomycetaceae bacterium; assembly: GCA_963791755.1. Lineage (GTDB taxonomy): Bacteria > Planctomycetota > Planctomycetia > Pirellulales > PALSA-1355 > PALSA-1355. The sequence goes on along the minus strand of CAWBTK010000007.1, from coordinate 53,129 downwards.
GCCTGGAACGTGAAGAACGAGAGGCCGACAGGCAAAAGGATCCGTATCCGTGGTGTCTCATAGCGAAGGCTGACGAAACTGCCAAGCCACTGCAACGCACCCAGTAATTCATTTCCGTACTTGAAGGCACAAAGCAATCCGATGTTGAGTAGGACTGTGAGCCATAGCACGACTCGCCGACGAAGGGTGAACTGATCCCACACCGTCAGCAAGCGGCCTGCCAGCCAGTTGGTCGCGGTGGCATAAAGGAGAAAGAGAACAAATCGCAAATCCCATGCAGCGTAGAACACATAGCTAGCGACCAGCAGATTGAATTTACGAAGTCGCCAAGGAAACGGCAGTGAATGGACAATTAGCACACAAATGAAAAACAAAAGAAACGTAAAGGAGTTGAAAAGCATCGGCCACTACTCTTGTCAAAGCCAATCACGAGTCTTAACAATGAAGGATTATCCCACGCCGGCGATCCAATGCTAGTCCGCTTCCGAAAGTTGACACAAGAAAACCGGGGCCTTTTCGGTTTGAGGGATTGACGAGTTGTATCGCCACGACGATCATTTGACCGGTGCGCGCTAGTTTCGCGTCAGGAAGTCGAGCAGTTGGATGAAAGACCATCGACGAGAAGTGGTCGTTACTGGCATGGGGGCTGTCACTCCGTTTGGCACCGGTGTTGAAGCCTTATGGAACAGCGTTCGTAGTGGTCGTAGCGGCGTCGATTGGCTGCAACTCCTTCCTGACCTTGATCCGGCGACCTATCCGGTTCGCTACGGTGCTGAGGTAAAGGGGTTTTCGGCAGATGAACATCTGAATCAGCATTGTGACGTTCGAATCGAACGAAGCGTACAGATGGGTTTGGTTGCATCACGAGATGCGTTGCATCAAGCCGATCTTCTTGATGTCTCTGACAAACTTGTCGACCCATTCATGCGGATTGAAGCAGTGCTGGGTTCGGGGCACGGAGCTTGCCATGAAGCGGAGATCGGATATTCGACGTTCTTTCAACGTGGTCCTGGGGCCATTCGACCAACGACGATCCCAAAGTCCATGTTCAATTCCTTGTCGTCAAATGTGTCGATCCACTTTGGCCTGACCGGAAGCAACTTGGTCATTGCGTCCGCATGTGCGTCGGGAGCGTCTGCAATCGGCGTTGCAACAGTGCTAATTCGACACGGATACGCTGATATTGTATTGGCTGGCGGCGCCGACTCCCCGTTCACCCCGGTACTTTTCACATGTTGGACGAAATTGCGCGTGCTTGCGCAGAACTCTGATCCCGCTAAGGCCTCTCGTCCGTTCGATCGACAGCGCACTGGATTGGTTCTTGGAGAAGGGGCAGGGATGGTAGTGATAGAGTCGAAGGACAGTGCCGATCGTCGGGGAGCCATTCCACTAGCTAGCGTTCGCGGCTATGGAGCGTCGAGCGACGCGTTTCATGTCACAGCACCGACTGTCATCGGGCAACGCCGCGCAATGGAGGGTTGTCTGCAGGATGCCGGACTTCGACCGGAGGACGTTTCTTACATCAACGCGCATGGCACCGGTACCAGGGCCAATGACGAGACCGAGGCACACGCGATTGTGGATGTGTTTGGTCAGCGTGGCTCAGCATTGACGGTGAGTTCCACCAAATCGATGCTTGGACATTCACTTGGAGCGTGCGGAGCCATCGAGTTTATCGTCTGTGTCGAAGCGCTTCGACATGGCTTCATCCCGCCGACAATCAACTGCGACGAGCCCGATCCGGAAGTAGGCCTCGACTACGTGCCAAACGTTGGGCGGCCGCATGGCATGCGATTTGCGATGTCAAACTCCTTTGCTTTTGGCGGGAATAACGTGGCCCTCCTTGTGGAAAACGCGCCATGACAGCACCGACGCGCGATGAGATTATCGAGACACTTAGCGGCGCTTTGGACCGAGCATCGAATGGGCGCACCAAACTTGAGCCGCTTAATGACGACGCGAGAATTATTGAGGACGTCGGCCTGTCATCGCTGGACCTGCTCGACCTACGGTGTGAACTCGAAGAACTCTGGCGCACTAAGCTCACAGATGAAGAGCTGATGCGGCTGCTCACCATCGGCGACATCGTTCATCTGATACAGCAGCGCTTTTCGGCGACATCCTCGTGACATCCGACGCGTCTCGAGTTATCACCAGCGCGAGTTCAAAGAACAAATCGACGTAGTGGGGATCGAACCCGCGAGTGATTTCAGCTCAACCGGCAGTGTGACTTGCGTTTGCGTCATTTGCCGAGAGTGCTCACCTGCATTGGCGCTGCAATCTCGGCGCCGTCGCATGACTCGAGTTGACGTCGTGTGTCGCCAAGTTGCACGAGATAAGCTTGACCTAAGAGGCTTCCGAAACCGAGCGGATGGCCCACTTTGGTTGAGCAAGCAGCCACGCTTCTGGCCCACGAGGTGGCGACTGACTCGCGGTATGACTTGTCCCAAGCTATTTTGTTCGTCGAGTTCCACGGGGAGTCGAACAGGTGCAGAATTCCTTGCAAAAAGCGGCCGTTTCCGAAACGCACGACGCGAAATCCGACGCAGTTGCGAATCACGGTAGCTTCGATCCCGGTTTGCGGCAAGTGATCGCAGCATGGCGCATGCTGCCGCAAGCATTGCGGCGAGCGATTTTGGCGATCGTTGAAACGAGAACTTGATCGTGGAGCCGTCATACCTGTAGCCGCATCATCGGCTAGAATGATCGGCGGAGAGTCGACACGGGAAAGGAGACCGCTATGGGGCTGCCATTGCGATTCAGGACCCAGTGGGCCAAAGTAAAAAGGTCCAATGAAAGGCTCGAACACTCGGAACACGAGCTCCGCATACGAGATGGGGGGTATAGAGATGAAGGCGTCTACTTCAGCGAGAATAAGCAGGCAAGTCTGCTGAAGAGTATTGAGTTTTGGCGGAAGTGCAGAACGACTCAGTCGGTTGAACTTCTGAAGATACACGACCTCATGCTGGAGAGCGGCAATGCGGTCGCTCCAGCTTTTGATCGCAAGGTGATTGAGGGTTATGCGCGAAGCTGACGGGAGCCCGTTCGCGCAACCAAGTTAAACTAGCGACAGAATTTGAACCTGCGACCTCTTGACCCCCAGCAATCTGGTCACGCAAGGGCGATCGACGTAAGGCGTTGCCTTTCAACGCGATGTGAAATCATACCGAACGCGTCAAGTCCTCCAAACGCACCGAATTCACACAGGTTAGTGCAACTTTGTGCAACCGCCGCCAATACGGCAGCAGCCTAACCTCTGGTCAGCTCTCCCCCCGTTTTTCGACGATGATCGGCCGGCAAGTATACTGACTCGCCGAAGTGTTTGCCATTTAGCTACGGCCGGGTCCAAGGGGCGGGTAGGGATGAGTTTTCCGAGCGACATTAAGGGGTGCATGAAAAGTTGCATCCTTTCCATTTTTTGGCCAAAGGATCGCATCCGCGACTTCTTCAAGGACCACGATTGTACGACCGCCGATCTGAAGGTGCTCTCGGGGTATAAGGAAATGAGCCGTTCGGCGATGGTGGACGCGATGTTCAGTCAGCTTGAGACCCGTGCTGACGACGGACTTGGCTCGTTCCGAGCGATGTTGCAGTCCCTTGTCGGATGGTCGGACTTTGACCCGTATTATTTTGACAATCTCAAGAAGCTGAAGCGCGAAGATGCGGAGCGAAATATCGAGCATCTCCGCCAACTTCAAGAGATTCGAGACGCCAAGATCAAGGCGGAGCGGAAGAAACGAGAAGCGGCGGAATCGGAACGCCAGAAACCCAAGTTCGATCTGGCGGCTCTGAGGGATCAATACCTGAAGCTTCACGCGGGGCAGTTGACGGCCCAGGAGCGTGGATACGCTTTGGAAAAAATCCTAGCCGAGCTGGCGAAGGTCGATGCTTTGGAGGTGACGGATCCATTCACAGTCCAAGGAGAGCAAATCGATGGGACCGTGAAATACGATGGCGAGAACTACCTGGTTGAGGCGAAATGGCAGGATCAGGCCATGGCCAACGAGCCCGTGTATCAGTTCGTCGGTAAGATTGAGGGGAAAATGTATGGCCGCGGGCTGTTCGTGTCTGTGCACGGCTTCAGCGAGAACGTGATTAAGACGATTGTGATCGGCAAGGCAGTGAAAACTATCTTCGTAGACGGTCAGGACCTGATCTTGGTCCTCGAAGGGCATATCTCATTTCGCGACATGCTAGATCGAAAGATCAAGGCAGCACAAACCCGCGGGCTGATCTATGTCCATCCGATAACCGGGGCCTCGAAAGCTCCGGAATAACGGCATTGTCATCTCTGACCGGACAGCGGAAAATCTCGGGATCGCGTCGTTTCGATTAGGTTGTTCCCGGGAGAATTGTGACGACATGTCCGAGAAGATTCTAAACATCCTGCGGGATCGCCGCGCCGAATTGGCCGCAATCGAATCGCCACGGTCAAATTGGTCGAAGATTACCGAGTGGCACACGCGCACAAGACCGATGATCGCTCAGCGGTTCAAAGAGCAACTGAAGCCGTTTGATAGTTTAGGCTCGCCGAGTTGGTCGTACCCACATGTGACGACTCTAGATGGCCAGCCACTAGACAACATCAATCACGCACGAGTCAATGAAGATATCGCAGCGAACGCCCAGAAGCGTCTGCTTGGCCACATTGATGCATTGATCGAGTTGATCGCAATCGAGGAATCGAGCGAGGGAGAGAAGAAGGTAGCGACTGCCGGAAAATCTGTCTTTCTAGTTCACGGGCACAACGAGCGGTGGTTGCAAGAGGTAGCTCGCTATATCGGTAAATTCGATCTCGGAGTGACAATCCTTCGGGAAGAGCCGAACGAAGGAAAAACGATCATCGAGAAATTCGAGTCGCATGCCGCGAAAGCTGCTTTTGCCGTAGTGTTGCTGACGGGTGATGACCGTGGAGGTGTCCGCGACGGAGATGGTGCGACTTACGGCCTTCGTGCCCGACAAAACGTGATCTTGGAACTCGGGTTTTTCCTGGGGGCCTTGGGACGGGCACGGGTCTGTGCCCTCTACGAAGATGGAGTTGAGATTCCTTCCGACTATTCAGGCGTTCTATTCGTACCGATTGAAAATTCTGGGGCTTGGAAACTCCCCCTTGCCCGAGAGATGAAGGTTGCTGGCCTACACATTGATCTCAATAAGGCCGTGTGAGCACTATCAGTTGTGCTCCGGCGCGGCTTGATGAATGTCCATCACAGAGAATTCGTCGGGGTCAAAGCATGCGGCCCAGAGCTTTAATGTTCCGCTTGCGGGCCGGAGCGGTCGAAATGACTCGGTGTGATTGGAAAGAATCTTTTCGAGTGCGGTGCGGGGAAGATATACGAGCATGATCTTGTGACCTTGCTTGGACATCAGCGGAGCGGGATCCGCACCTCGTGCCTGCATCACTTCGGCGAAGCTGGGCGACAAATTGTCACGCATTTGTTCGGCATCAGCCAAGGCGACAGCGCCATCTTCAACGCCTGAAAGCTTCAGGCAGTCGATTATGAAGTGGATGTTATCGGCGATGATTGCTTTCCAATCGGATTGCATGGCGGTCACCGGTGCTAGGCGGGTAACAATTGCGGTTGATGAATTGTGACGTTTTCCGATGGCTTTAGAAAGTCCTTAGGGGCGAGCTGCCATGCGTAGAGTAGCGCTGGGACCTCATCGTCGGGTGCCCACGGTTGGTTGAGGCGCGACGCGGTTTATGCGAGGAACCGGCACTTCCTCGACAACTTTGTCAGCGAAAGTGGCTCGCTTCTATCAGTACGTCACCCGTGCCTCAGCCAGTGCCGCAAATGACTTTTGGCGGTTGCTGCAAACTGCTTCAACCAAATCATCAACTTCGACTCGAAGTTCATCCAGACCCTCGATCGTCGCGTGACCGTCAGCAAACACTTTTCGGGATTCGTCCGGTACCGATAATTCCGTGCGCAGGTCTGCATCGAGAGCCAGTCGATCGAGGTAGTTCTTTAACCGCGCAAGCAAAGCAATCTCCTCTCCGGCGATAGTCCGGAGTTGATGTTCCGGCATGCTATAGGCAATCGCCACAAGGTCGTAGCTGCTCAAGCTGATGCTCTCGCTGTCGTATTTCAGAGACTTCATCAATCGGATCACCTTGCGCAGCCCGCCGACGGCCCTTCGATCTCGCACGTCGATCAGATAGTTGTGTAGAAATGGAGTGTTTTTGCTCCGCTCACCGGTATTGACGTTTAACACCTGAATCGCGCGGTCCCGCTTCGCCTGAGATTGCGCGTACGCGTTTGTGTCGTACCAGTTCGCCGGTACGACATCGATCTTTCGGCATAGCGAGCCACCGCAAATGTTTATCGACTTTCCCCCGCTCTCGTCAACGTCGGCTGCTGGAAATGCTTCTCGAAGGCACTTGCCACTCGTAGACCGAATCAACTTCAGATCTTCCACTGGATCGCCATCATAAGAACTGCTCGGCTTTTGTGGTGGCTCAAGTGTCCAAAATCGACACGTGATAGCCAGGAGGTCGATATCGCTATAGGACTTGATGTGTGTGTCGTTCGTCACGGACCCCTGATATTCGAACTCGCATGCGGCATCTGCCGCTAACAGTGCGCGGTCCAGTTGGTCTCTGACGCGGTTCCCTTCCTCATAGGTAATCTCGGTATACTTGGGGTCGATACGGGCCATCGCCCCCACCGCGTACCGAACTGCGGATCCTTCCTGGCCTAGCTTGCTGTACACCTCGTAGATGGGTGAAGCGCGGTAGCGCTCGACGTCGCCTCTCCTCATGCCCGTGCTCGCTGCTTTACCCCGCAACTCAACCGTTTCTGTCCGCCGTGCAATCAGCGACTCAAGACGCTGATCGTAGTCCACATCAAATCCCTTCATCGTTTGCTCCGTTCTTCGACTTGCGAGCCCAGTTCATTGACCCGGTGGTCCGACGCTGATGGTCATTGAAATATGTCCCCTCGCCTGACATCAGGTCGCGGGCGAATACGACTTCACAGGTACCCCGATGTGACTTGAGCTCACCCGTAGTTGTTTTCGGCTCATTCAGATACCCATAGATAACCCGGAAGCCGTGGCCCGGATCACGTTCCAGAGCGGCCATCCCGCTGCGCGACCGAGAGATATCCGTCTCGATGCTGATCGCGATCCGCGACCAAGTTTGCTCGATGCGTGCTTCAGCGCTCCAATCCCTTGGTTGGCCATCAGCGCCATTTGTTTTTCCAGTGATGGTCCACGTGCCGGCGAGGTACGGGATACCAACGACTCTGGTTAGCCAAGGCAGTTTCCACAACCAACGGTCGAAAACGAATAGTATTCCGCCGAATATTGAAAAGGTTGTGATGCTGACCGCGACACCGAAGTATCCCTGCGCTCTGTTTCGCGAGTGCGGCTACTGCAACTGCAAGAAGCGTGAGGTAGTAGGCGTAGTGCTCCCGCGAGCAGTCTTTCATTGAGTACGAGTGCATCGTTTTCTCGATTCGGTGTTGTTGTGAAGTTCGCCCAGGCGGAGCGCAATGACTAAAGCGGGTTGCATTGACCAGCTGACTACGCCGAGCAGACGATCGTGAGGCCGATGCTGATTGTCTCCATGAGGTAGCTGTCGGCTGCGGCCAGGACTCGCTTCTGATCAATGGTGCAGGATTCTTCGGAGAGACCCGGCTGCGCGATCACGATCTCGGCCCGAACGACTTTAAATCGATGCGATTGCAGGATGCGGCTGAGCGTTTTGGCATCGCCCGTCAGGAACCTTGTCGGTCGCTCGGCCGTTTTCATTCGGCGTTCACGGCTGTTTATGTGCCGACACAGTTCTCGGAATCGCCACTTCCATTTGGCCGATCGGACAGCTTGCGAAGCGACTTCGACCACGTCCTTTACTCGCTCGCCAGCATCGCTTCCCCCGGAGAATTTGCAGTGAACAAGGGCAAGCTGAATATGATCGTCGTGTTCCTTCAGACAGACGAGATCAGCGGCTTCGCCCTTCGCGTCGTCGTCAAAGATGACGTCGAATCCGCCGTCGCGATAGTGCTCGGCGACATGACCTTGAATTGAATTCTGACGCATTGTCCCACCGCGCCAGAGCGACTCGGTTGTAATGTCGACGTTGGACCAGTCCCAGGGTTCGAATCGCTCCGGAGGCAGCGTTAAGTCAGGGCTTGCTCCGGAGAGATGTAGAGATTGCCGTCCAGCTCAGACAGGTCACAGAATCGAACGAGGGGCGGATAGTTCGTGAAATACTCCGCGAGTGGCATGCCGAGTCGGCCAACATTGATCTTGAACGCAGCGCCTGACTCGTGCTGTACCTCAAATCCTTTTTCTCCACCGACACGAAGTGTGTAAATGCCTGCTTGGCCGTCGCTCGCAATCCGAAACTGAAGCTGCCGTCGCGCCTGGTCAACTCCTTCGGAGACGATCTCAAACAAGGTCAACGGCTCCTCCGCCGTCCCGGTCAGCATGATTCGCTCTTCAGATTGTCGAAGCAATTCGACCGGCCATTCGATGCCAAGGATTTCTCCGTTCGGAATGGCATCGACTTCGTTGGGGATCAGCACGTTGTCGATGATGTCGTCGGTGTTGATTGAGCTGTCGATCATTTTCGCCCCAACGCCCTCGCACCAGTCAACAAAGCCACGGATTGTGCCGTTCTCGTGACTCCACACACGGCCTTTATAGGAACAGCCGACAGTCACCGGTCCGCCACCCTCGAACCCAGTGCCGGAAAGGTCGGACTTCACTGACCCCGACGTCTGTGCCACGCTGAGAGCTTGTTTGACGTCCGCGCCCGTATACTTGGCGTATCGGAGGTTGCGCCGCCCAAATTTCCGCACGCCGATCTGCTGAAAAACGAGACGCGATATCCGACCGAGGACGCGAAACACCTGGTCGCCGTAAATCAACTGCGCCCCATTCCCACCGACTGCATCGGCGAGCTTCTGGTGCATCGAACTCTTGTCGCTCGAATGAATGTAAAGCAGTCCGCGGCCTGCATCATAGTGAACGACGAACAGATCCCACTGGCGATCACGAAGTTGTTTTGACCGGCTCCAAGCGACTGCCGGCTCCGCTCGGGTCACGAAGTAAAGCGTGTTGCTTTTCTCGTGCAACCACACAGCGTGAACCTTCACGGCTCTGCCGATCGCGCTGTGAAACTTCTTTGGCGCGAAGCCCCTACAGCGGTAGACGGCAGTGCTGAATTTCGGTCGCAGCAACGAGTGGGAGATTGCCACGTCGTCGGCATCGTTCTGTTCACCAAGTTGGGTTGATTCCTTGAGGAACGATACCAGTTCTGCATGCTGGCGAACGGCATCGGAGCTGAACTCGCTCAACAAGTAGTTCCAGTCGGCCTCCTCACTATAAAGCCGATCAAGTGCATGGCTGACATCCTCGTTCATCACGTTCGCGACAACGGTTGCCTCGCCGATGTGTTCGCCGGACGTTCTGGTGAATCTGCCGGTAAACTGGAGCAAGACCGCGAGACTCTTGTGGGTGTCATGCACCGCCGCGATCTTCAGTTGGGGAAGATCGAACCCCTCGCCCAGCATATCGACGCAGACAACGATTCTGCTTTCGCCTGCGCAGGCGTGCAACAGACTGTGTTGTTCCGCTCGACTCCGAATGTACAAGAAGCGGTTCATACTCGGGCGCCAATTCTTCGTAGATCGCATGCACTTCCTCAGCGCGGGCGATCGTCTCGCAACGCGCCATCATCGCGTGGTTCCACCCATTGCTAAAGTCTTCCTTCAGCACTCCGATAGCTGCTTCGGCGATTGCTCTGTCGGCACTGTGCTGGTCGAACTCATACACGGGCTTGAAGCTGATTGGCGTAAAGTATCCATCTTCCTGTGCGCGACGGAGTGGGTACGTGTAGATCACGTCACCGTCGACGAGCTGACCGTCTCGACGGTACGGCGTCGCGGTGAACTGCAGCACCCGGCGATTGGCAAACTGTTCACGAAATCCACTCCACGTTCGTGCGGCGACGTGATGGGTCTCATCGACAATCAATGTGCCGACCTTTGCCGCGATTCGCGGAATCAGTGGAACTGCCGTCCCCTGGGATAATGCGGACATCGTGCTGATTACCACATTGCAGCGATCCAGGAACTCGATGTCTTCCTCGGATTGAGGACGCTTTTCAATTACGCCAACGATCGGATTGGGGAGATCCTCTGGTATTACTCCGAGTTGCCGAAGCAGACCGAGAGTTTCGAACTTCGCCGCCGTCTGGTTTCGTAATGCAACCGACGGCACAACAACGAGCACCGGGCCGCGAGCCATCGCGACAAGCGCGGCGATCATCGTCTCCGTCTTCCCTGTTCCGGTTGGCATCACGATCGTCGCTGGATCGCTATGAATACTCCAATGCGCGCCGATTGCATGGAGGGCACCGAGTTGGGGTGGCCTCAAGCCAGGCGTTATTACGTTCCCTTCGGCATCCGCCTCTTCGGATCGAAAGCGCAGCTGGTCCTTCCATGCATCCGAGACCGCGGTCCGGGCATCAAACGCATCGATCACATCGTTTTCCGCGGCCTGCCGTAGCAATGCGTGATCGAGCCATTGTGGAGTCGCTCCCGGCTTCGTCCAAAGGACGCCATCAGCCATGAGCTGAGCGGGGCAGCTTCGGCGTTCGGTGCAGACGATCTTTTGTCCTGACTCTAGGGTGACGAGTCGCTCGAACTTTCGTCGAGAGACGCGTACCTCTTCGGTATCAGCGACATTTTCGGTTCTGCCGGCTTGCAGCACCTGCCACACACGCCCGAGGGGCGTCTTTAGAATGGTCTTTACGACTGCCGGAAGTTGAATCTGCTGCGGCATATGCTCCGTCTTCGGAGGCATAGTAACATCCTTGTTTGCAGGTCACATCATATGAATTCTCAACGACCCGACGGTGTCCCTTCCATGCCGGCGCAACAAACTGTCGGCATGGCCGCGGGATGGAGCCGCCCCATTGCAGAGCGCATGCCAGCAGCTCCACGTTATCCCCAGAAGGGGGGCGCAATTCCATACTGTACAAGGGTTTATGTGGGGAGGCGGAATCTGAGATAAAGACGGCACTTGCGCCCAGTAAATGCCTATTTGGCAGCCAACGGTCGCCCGGTCTGCCGTATTGGCACGTCGCGACCATTGGTGGCGTAACTGGTCACGCGCATTAGGACGGAATGAGTGCCAGAAATCATCATCCATCTGATACTCGACCGGAGACGACACATGCTGCTACGATGCCGCCGTGCCTGAACGATCCCCGCATCGCGCTTCGGTCATTACCGTCATCAACCTCAAGGGCGGCGTGGGCAAGACCCACGCGAGCTGGCTGCTCGCCGCCGTCTGCGAAGAGCGGAAGCAACGCGTTCTGCTCGTCGATACGGACATGCAGGCGAACCTCACCAGCTCGTTCGTCGACGAAGCTCATCGTGAACCAGGCGTCGAGGCACTCTTCGATCCCGCACAGGACGCTGATCCGAACACCCTCATCCGCAAGAGTGTCTTTCCGCAGATCGACATTATCCCAGCCAACACCCGCTTAGCCCGGTTCGACCTGGCCGACCGGCACCTGTGGGAGAAGACGGAGCTGCACCTGTCGCTCGTCGAGCCAGTGTCCTCGCTTCGATCCTCTTACGACTTTATCTTGTTTGACTGCCCACCGCGATTGTCAGTCGTCAGCTTCGCGGCACTGTGCGCGAGCGACTACGTTGTGATTCCGCTGGAGGCAGCCGACTGGGGTGCCCAGGGAATTGTCCAGGTCACGGCCGCGATCGAGGAAGTACAACGCCACTACAATCCCCGATTAAAACTGCTCGGTTATTTGGTCTCTCGATTCAAGCGGGCACGAGCCTACCAGCAGAGTTATCTGAAGCAATTGCGCACGCACTTCGGCGGACTGGCCTTTGACACAGTCGTACCTGATCTGGCACGCTTTGAGCAAAGTGTCACCGACCGCATCCCCATCACGCTCCAAGCGCCTCGCTCCGAAGAGGCCGATGTCGCGCGTGCGCTCTTCCGCGAAGTCGAAGTCCGCATCAAAGCGCTCGCTGGCCAAAGCAGTCACCGCCGCAAATCGAACGTTCGCCGCTCGACCGTCGTCGCTGCTTGAGCAGAAGCCCCAGACTGGAGCCGAGGCTCTGGACGGACGTCGCCGCTTGGCCGGCGCGTATTTCATCGAAATCGGTCGAATCCACCCGGATCCAACACAGCCGCGACGCCAGCTCGATTCGCAGGCACAGCAGGAGCTGACACTTTCCATTAAGCAGTTCGGCATCATGCAGCCGATCGCCGTCCGCTACATCGAAGAGCAGAACATCTATCTGATCATCTCCGGTGAGCGCCGCTATCAGGCCGCGCTTCGCGCGAAGCTCACCGAGATTCCGTGCTGGGTGCAATCCCCTCGCGAGGAAGAGATCCTTGTCCGCCAGATCGTCGAAAACTGGCAGCGAAGTGATTTGAGTCCGTTCGAGCTCGCCGATGCGCTTGCCTCCATCCGCGACACCAACAAGCTGACCCAGGACGCACTCGCCAAGTTGACCGGCAAACCCAAGGGTGAGATATCCAAGCTGCTCGCTTTACTTTCGCTTGCACCGGAAGTGCAGAAACGCGCCCGTCAGGATTCGGCGCTTTCACGCAGACAACTCTACGCAGTTTCCCAGGTCGCTCCGGACCGCCAGGTCGAAATCATCAAGGAAGTTCAAAAGCGAGGATTGAAAGTCGTCGAGACTGAGGAATTGGTTCGCCGTGAAAAGCGGCCGTCGAATCGTCGCGGAACGCCGCACATGACAATGCGACGGTTCCAGACGAGCGCCGCAATCGTAACGATTTCCTTCCGCAAACGATCCGTCGGCGATGCCGACGTGGTTACTGCGCTCGACGAGGCTCGCGAACAACTGACTTCGCCCGCCAACCAAGAGCCGTTGCAACTGCGAACTGAGGGCTAACCAAAGCTATCGGAGCAGATGGTTTCCCCGGGAAACTTTGCCCATCATCCAGGCCTCAGTGACAGCGAGCAGTCCAAGCCCAAGCAGAACGGATACTTCGAGGCGAACAAGCAGTTTATTGCTCCGCTCCCAATTCCACAGGTTGCAGATGCCACGCGACAGGTAATTGCCGCAGCGGGGAAAGAATTGCAAGCTCTACATACGTCACGACGTGACGCTATTCTGCAATTGGAAAAAAGACTCGCGAGTAGTCAAGCGTACGATGACCCTAAAACAATGTCGTGGCTTTGGGCTGACGTCCACAACAAGGAGTATTGGAAAGCGCAAAACCCACAGTCACTGTCTGGACGCCAACTGACATCGTGGGCCAAGAGCCACTACGAAGCGCTGGTCGATGCCCATCTTCAGCTACTCAACAGCCATCTTCGCCCCGGGGCACACTTGTCTGTACTCATGGCTGAGAAGGAGTTGAGCCTGCTGATCGATGGCCAATCCGTGTTGGCGATCTACCCCAGCGATGACGCCGAACAATGCACGTATATCGCGGCCCAATGGAAACACATTTGTCGATCGACAAACGTAACTGAGGCTTTCGGAGCTAAGAGACTTGTTGCCGCACTTGTTGCACTGAGGGCGACGAATCAACAGCCGTTGAGATCGCAGACAATCGCGATCGACAACGAGATATCTTCCCTCGAAGTCGAGATTGCTCAAAAGGAAGAGTTGCTCAATAAACAATTTTACGAAGCGTATGAGCTGACCGATGAAGAAGGTGATCTCGTTCGAGAGTCAGAAAATGCTTGAGTCCTCACTCGCCCGCACGTCCCCGACGCCGATTTGAAACGATAGTGTGTTTAGCGGGAGTGCCTGTTGAACAAAATTCTTCGCTTGCCAACAATGCCTACCGCGCGGGACAATCCGAAGCACTTCGCATTGTTTAATGTCCGCGCTCAATCCCCCATCGGCCCATCCATCCCGGCCGACGCGCACGCGGGAGCAGCGTAGCGGACTCGCACAGCTATCGATCATCGAGCACGCACTCTGTTCGCTCGACCCGGCTCTCTCTCTCGTCGCTCCGTACCAGCACAAGACCGGATACTTCTACACGGACGCCAACAAACGCCGCTTCGCCAACGTCTCCATTTTCGCGGCACTCGGACTCTCGTCACGAGACGAGTACTTTCTCTGGGGACTACTCGCGCTGACGTTCAATCAGCCGCAGCCGTCGATCGAGTTTCTGGCCACGCCGCACTTCTGCCTGAAGAAGCTCGGATACTTGGAGGCCAAGGGCGGAAAGCAATACGCCGAGTTTCGGGCAACAATCAAGCGCCTCGCCGGTGTCTTCTACCAATGCGATGCGTTCTACGACCCCCGACTCCAGACGTTTCAGGATACGGGGTTCGGCTTGCTCAAATACAGCCTGCCGCAACGTGACGATTCCTCCCGAGCTTGGCGGATCGTGTGGGACCCGCTGTTTTTTGAGTACGTACAGGCAACGGGCGGAAAGCTCTTCTTCGATCTGACGAGCGACACGTTCCGGAGTTTCGATCCAGCATCAAGGCGGCTCGCGTTGCTGCTCCATAAGATTTTCTGGCGACGAAAAGTATCTCCTCCGTTTGAGTTGCGGCATCTCGGAACGAACGTCCTCGGGTTCTCGCCCCAGCGACTGACCAAGTATCTGAAGCGTGACATCAGTCACTGCGCCGAGAAGCTTCTGGCCGCGAACTTCATCGCCTTGCCGAGCGGTGTCGAACGCGTGGCCGATCTCTTCGAGAAGCGAGGGCGCGGATCGTATGTCATTCGCTTTGAACGCGGCTCATACTTCGAGCAGCATTCGATCGATCAGCTTGCCCATCACCCCGTTATGAGCGTCGCCGACTCCCCTCTTTACGACCCACTGAAAACGATCGGCTTCGAGGATGCCGCGATCCGATCCATTCTGAAGAAGTATGACCACCAGGTCATCGCACGCTGGGCACAATACACACAGGTCGCGATGGAGACGAAGGGGCGGAAGTTCTTTTCGAAGAGTCCGGAAGCGTACTGCCTGGACGGCATCAAGCGTGGTACCTCTGCGCCGGATTGGTTTCTTGATCATCAACGCGACGAACGTCGACGACAGCACGACGAAGATCTACAGGCTCGCGGCGTCTCCGCCGACGATCCGAATCTCACGATCGCCTATCGCAAAGCAAGGAAGGAAGCACTGCATCGATTCCTCCGCGAAGAGATCGATCGTGATCGCTATCACAAAACCGTCGAGACATTCTTGGGAATGTTCAAGGATGCTCCGGAAGACGTTGCGAAACAGCAGGCGATCGAAGAGGCAGAGCGGCACCTCGGCGCCGGATTCCGATTCCCAGATTATGGAGAATGGTCGTCCGCGACAGCGATTGGAAGACTGGCCGAATCGTACGGTGAATGACTGCCTAGATCAGTCGTCCGATAGGTGTACTTTGCCGCACCATTCATTCAGCCGACCTGGTGTACTCTGCCGCACCAACTGGTGTACTTTGCCGCACCTTTTTCTCTCACTGTGAACGGGCCTCGACTGACGTTTTATGCCTTATAGAAGCCATCCATCCACGTTGGCTCTCTCTCCGTTCGATTCTGACCAAATACTAAGCAAAGGTTTATTGTTCTTAAACAAAGGAGGGCTTCGCCCTCTATCTGCTTTTAAGAAGAACACACGCCTCGACAGACGGACGAAAAACAATGAACACTCGGAGGTCGAAAAGTCCCCGCGGCCGGCGCTTTCAATTCGAGTTCCAACCATGATCCCGGGTGAGCAACACTCTCTTCCAATGAATCTCACGTCCGATGATGTCGCTGTGGCTTGCGTGGGTATCGGCAATCTCCAACACTGAATAGCGAAAATAATTCGCACGTGTGGGGCCCTCCGCTGTGAGGATCGCTACAAGCTCGACGTTCCCTCCGTGCCCACTCAATGCGTACTGACACCACCGCGCCCAGATCCCGCCTTCGCCCGTCGCGCTTCCGACATACAGCTTGCCGGTCGTCGTGTCGGAAATTAGATACACGCCCGCGACACTCGATAACGCTGTCCGCCATGACTCCAAATTCTGAGTGACTATGATGTCGAGCTCCGACTTCGCAAGGTCGACGGCCTTGAAGCCAGGAAACTCGCCGATCGTCAGGCGCTTCGGAAAGATCTCGCCGACAAGAATGCCATCAGCCCAGGATTCCGCATTGAGATACGACTGCCGTCCAGGTCGGGGAAAGCTCACGACCAACCGCCCGATGAATTCCGAACAAGCCGCACGCTCCCGCAGATCATAAACGTTGTACTGCCGCACCTCGTCCCACACTGAACCGTGTGATTCGTACACGCCCGCATACATCCATCGATTCGTGCCTGGCAAGCTAATGAGCGCCACGACGAACCTACGCTCGAAGTTGCGTCTGGTTTGCGGGCGCTGCCAGTCATCAAACGTGCCGCCGAGAAACACAGCGAGTGGATTCTCTTCACCATTCCACGTGGCAAGGTGAATCTTCGATTGATCCGGAGTGACGGCCGGATCCATCAACGAAAGGAAATCAAACAGACGCATACAGCAACTTCTCCTAGGGTCTATCGACTCTGCTTCGGCGCCGCGAACGCCCAATATACACCGCGTCCGAGGAATATCATCCCGCCATCGCCCCGCTTCCGGTGACGAAGGCAACGCCGAGGATGCCGGCGGCCGGAGGCCGACCTGGCAACCGCACTGCTATGCGCAGCACCTCTCCGTCAGGGGACGGCGCTCGCGGGACGTTCCGCCCGCGAGACCCCGTCCTGCGACACGCCCGCTCGCTACGCTCAACATGTGCGGCACAGCCCGGGGTCTCGCGGCCTTCGGAGATGCGCGAGGAATCATCGCCCGAGCGGGAAACTAGTGTGTGTGGATTGCCCGACCGGCGCTCGCTTGTCCCGCACGCTTCCCGCCCTACAGCAGGAACGCCAGCTGGAGCAGGACGCGGCCGCTGCTAGACGCAGCGGAAGACGAAAGGCCACGTGCGCAGCACCGTGCTCCACTCTTGGCGAATCTCGGGATTCCCTACAGTGCCCGCAAGCACCGGAAGATTTCGACCATCGCCAGCGTATCCAGCTCGCAGTATGCCCGCAGATTCGCTTCCGTTGTCGCTCGTTCTTCACGCGTCACCTTCGGGTCGAACATGCGATACCATTCGAGCGACGCACTGTTTCCCTCTTGGATCGCGAGGTTCTTGTACGACAGATGCGGAACCAGCACCGGGAGCACGTCCTTGATCGAGCAACTGCCGTTGAAGCAACCATCCACGTAGAGTTGTTTGCTGAAGACATCCTTGAGGTCGAACACCCGCGCGTTGAGTGACGCGAGAAATGCTGCGGCTGCCGGCTGCAACCTGGCCATGCGGGTATGACAGCCCGATTCGAAGGACTTGTTCCACGTGATGATCGTTCCACCGTCCGCGATATCGCGCTGGAGCGACGCGACGACGCCAGGCGATGTGTCGCAGTATGCGGGTGCCAGATACTCGTGGTGCTCCGGCTCTGACGTCGCCGATCGCAGCACGTGCAGGGAATACTGGAACGGCATCGCTTCGTTCGGGCAGTACCCGGCGAATTGAGGAACGATGCTTGCGAACGTCTCGTAGTCGAGGAAATACAGGGGATACTTCAGCGCGCCGAGCATCTCCCGTATTGCCGGGCGATCAATGATGGGTACACCTTGCTTCGCAGCATTCACCTGCAATCGCTGCCGTGCGGACAGTTTTGCAGTGTCCGGAATGTCGCGTATCGTCCGATATCCGTCCGCGTAGAGCGCGCGAGCTTTTGCGAGCTGGAGCCTGCTTACGAAATACACCGAGTTCGCCGGCAGGCCGGGATAGCAATGATTGAGACTGGGACAGTCCTTCGGGGAGCAATTGCACGGAAACTCCTCGATCGACGGAACGTCCGGAAGGTCGAAAAGCCGCCGTGCCTTCTCGATACCGGATTCAACGTCCTGCACGAGATCCCGTGCAGCGCCCGTGACATCGTTCGTGACGAGCAGGCGGGACGGATCAATCTCACCGTTTCGGGCATACTCCCGATTGATGTGCACGATGAACACGCGGTCGATCATGTACCCCGCTCGCTCGAACGCGATCTTCTGAAAACAGACGTCATGCAGATGGCGCTCCTTCACCTCACCCGCAGCCTTCACTTCGTAAATGTCCCAGCTCCCATTGTGCGGGCTTTTCTTGAGGACGTCCGCCATCGCGTGCAGGTCGTCTGCAATCACTGACGCTTGGAACAGGCAGGTGGCACCGCGCGCGATGTGTCGTTCCGTCTCTCGAACCGCGCGGGAGCGGAAGCCTTGCACCGGCGTCGCGCCCTCGAATAACGTGCGAGCGTGGCGTTCGACCACGTCACCTTGTTCCAGTATCCACTGTCGCTGTAGATCCATCCTTGCGACTTCGTCGCGCCGATGTTGATACAGCCAGGCGTACCGCGGGCAGTCCAGTGTTCGGGTGTAGGCGGATTTGGTGACCATAGGCGGCTCGGGGATTCGGGGTGGGATTATAGCGTATCGACCAGAGATTCAAGCGGCCTAGCGTTCCTCCGGAAATATCTGCACTTCGAACGAGTAGAGAAGCTTCATCAGCTCGTCGCGTTCCTGCCTGGTGATTTCCATTCGACGCTCGGACGCCTCGATACTTGCCGCGGCACATTGTCGCATGAACGTTTTGTCCGCGACATCCATATCCGGACCGTCGACGAGCGACTTCACACGTTCCACTTGCGGACTCAGAATTCGCATGTAGTCGCTCATTAGGTTGCCGTCATGAGTTCAATCCAATCGTCCGCCGTCAGATTCTCCGGCTGACGGCCCTTGAATTTCCCGCCGGCAGTCGTGCCTGACCAAGCAAGCCGCACCGGTATTCTCTCAGCGAGCATCGGCAACACTTGTTGAGTGCCGTTGATGCCTTCTTCATCGCAGTCGAGCATGACCGTAACGAAACGCGCGCCAATGTCGCGAGCGAGAGCCGCGATCCGCTTCACCTGTTCGTGCGTGATCGTGTTCGAGCACAACGCGATCGCGGGTACGCCGATCGTATTCAACCGCATTGCGTCGTTTGGTCCTTCGACCACGACGAGGTTCCTGCTGTGCTCCCGGCCCATCGCTTCCAGACGCACTACATCCTCGCCATAGGTCTCTAGCCCACGATGAAACCCTTTCACGAAACGCGTTTTGATCGGCTCAGATTCGGAACGATCCGACGCTTTCCATTTCGCGACCTGTTCCTCATAACGGACGTTCCGTCCGAACCAGGTCAGCATCTCACCGGTCGGTGACCGATACCCGTAGACGACATGACCGCGGAGCAGGGACTTTGAACTTTGCGGGAGGTATCCCATCGAGAACTTCTGGCACACCTCGGGAGTGAGGAAGGTGCGACGGCGAAAGTAGGCCGAGGCCTCGGGCGGCATGGCCGCGACATCGGTGATGAATTGCTCGCGGAGGTTCACGAGCTCGCGGGCTCGCTCATTCTCCGACGCAGCCAGTGGCACATTTACGTCCGGCTTCTCCGGTGCTTTCGGAGACTTGACGATGGCAGCCTCGGCAGTGTGCGCGGGACGTTCTGCACCGCTTGCCATGGAAACGAGGTCTGCGGCGATTGCCTTGAACCGCTCACCCCGTGGGCGTCCGCCAGCGTTCTCACCCGGCTTCATCAAATCACAAAGACCGACGAGATTGCCGCCTTTCTGGCACTCGTAGGCGTGGCACTTCCAGGGCTTCACGGGGTTCTCCACCTGGACGGCGATTGCGCGGTCGCCGGTTTCCTCCGCCCGGCCGCAGGCCAGGAAGCACTTCATTCGAATTTCATCGCCCACACGGCGAATCTGTGGCAAGGATATGCCGTAATATTCGGCGGCTTGCTCGACGGAAACTTGCGGCATCAGCTTGTCGACATCAATGAAGGATGACTTTCGTTCGGACATGCAAGTGAGATTGGGAGAAAAGTACGGTCGGCGATGATAGGCTCCGGCGTAACCCATGACAAGCACTTCCACAGGATGGCTCGTCACGCCGCGCGATATCGAGATGCTTCGAGCACTCGACTATGCGCCCCTCACGGCGCGACAAATCGAGAAGCTCAGCATGACCTGGGCGACGCCCTTCAACGCGACCCGACTCGTGCGTGAGCGACTTCAGCGATTGAGCGAGGCGAAGCTCGTGACCACGCATCGCTACGCGATCCTGGATCGGGGACAACCAGAGAACTACTATGTGCTCTCCCGTCGCGGCTACCAGCTCCTGCACGGACCGGACAGCCAGCCGCCAACCAAAGGCTACTTCTCGCCGGCTGGACTCGGCCGGCAGCCGCACCAACGTGCGGTCAGTGACTTCGTCGTGCACACGGCTTGCGGTGCTTTTCGCTCCGGCGCCCGCTTCACCGACTTCTACCGCGAGAATACGATCCGACTGACCGCCGACGGACTGACCCTCTTTCCGGATGCCTCGTTCACACTCGTCACACGCGACGGCAAGAGTCTGCGCTTCTTCGCCGAGATCGATAACGGAACGGAGCGAATCCGCTCACAGAAAGATGCAGATAGCATCGAGCGGAAGATTCGCATTTATGACGCCGTGCAGGACCAGGACCCACGCGAGCGGTTTCGGGTCCTTTTCATTTCCGGCCAAAATTCTCGTGGGCGACTGGACCATATCCTCAAGACCGCAATGGACGTTTCCCGGAATCCCAGCCGAACTTTGTTCTACGGAATCACGCTCATGGAATACCTGACGACAACATTCTCTGTTACGTCTCCCGTTTTCAGAGATCACAGGGGCGGCCGACAGTCCCTCGTCCCTGACATCGGCGTCGAGGCCTTGCTTGCGCCACGCACATTGCAGCCGGCCGCAGTACCGTGCTAGGCTCTTCCCCTGTCGGTTCTCCGTTCGGATTCCGGGCCTGAGTTCTGCGATCGTGCAGGCTCCCTTCTCCGACGTCGGAGGCACCCGGTCTGTCGCGACGGGTTTCCGATGACTCTGTCGTGGGCATCCGGGGTTCTGATCCTCTGCGATCTTGCCTACCGGATTGGGTTCCGCCACATGGAAGAACGTTGCTGAACTAACAGGCCCGCCCTCGGGCTGACGCACAATGCCGGGGCGGGAGTCTTCGATCACAAATCCGTGATCTATCGGACCGCGTCGCCTCTTTGCGCATCGAGAATAACGTATCGAAATGTCAGGGAGACTCGTCGCCCCCTTCGACGGCCGTGATCGGAACGACGCATCTTAATTCCGTGGCGCCATCGAAACCGAGCGTCACCGGACATCACCAGCGCACTGCCAACCTCTAGCAGCAACTCTTTGGAAGTGTTACTCGCAATCTCTTGAAAATCCATCACGTACGCCGAACCAAGGCTGACTGTCACGATCGTATCTTTGAAGCAGGGTTCGCAGTCGACATGAAGCGAAATACCTTGGCCAGGCAAGTATTCGTTCACGATGAGTTGATCGGGAAGGTCACGAATGAGGCCCTGAGCGATGAGATGACGACCGAGTTCCACTGCAAAAGGCGGTAGCGCGCCGACGTACATTGACTGATCGATCCGCCTGGCCTTGTAGTCGTACTTGTAGCCAAAATGCTGAACGCGTCGCTTCAGGTCATTCTGCCAAGGCAGGACGTCGATTTCAGCAAGCAGTCTTTCTTGTTCATCAATGCTGACGACGTTTGGACGATAAACTAGTCCAGCTACGTCGAGTGCAGTTGGTGCCTCGTTAGGTTTGTCGTTGAAGTCTTCAAAGAGGGGCAATTGGGCGTGCATTACTCAGACACCTCGAAGATCTCGCGGAGAAACGTCTCTGGAGGATTCTTTTCAGAACTCGTTAGATTCTTGAAGAACGTCACGACCTTCGTCTTAGGAGGCGATTCTTCGAACGAGAGACCTAGCTCTTTCAGGAACAATTTATACTTATCGTTCGCCAACGGATGGCTGGAGTTTGTGTAGGAAATGAGTACGCGTTCCGTATGCTCATTGTCGACCAAGTCCTTGTACAATTGGCCGAGGGACCGCACGCTCGCGAGCGTTAGAAACGGGCTTCCAAAGAAGAACGAGAAATTCAAAATCACGGACGCTTTGGCACCAAAGTGAGTGGGCACATTTTCCCAGGTTGATTTGCAAATCGTCCTAGTCGAGTCTGCGCCGACCCCGTGATCAATTGCGGCCTTCATCATCTTTCTCGCTTGGTCGCGCATTGCTCGTGCTCTGTCGACACCGTAGTAGGTGAATGGTCTCTTTGGGAACAGCTCGGCGAACGCAAGGCCCGCTGTGCCGGGTCCGCACCCAATATCAATCAGCACAACATTGGCTTGCGGTGCGAATAAGCTCTCTAGCCTCTGCTTCGACAGTCGAAAGTTCGCATAGGCCGAAAAGAAATGACGCTTCATGTTGATGAAGCTATAGCAGAGAGCGATTTGTGCGACGTTCAGTGTGCCGTAGGCTTTGTCGTAGTGCTGGGCTGTGAAATCGGTCCGACCCAGTTCGATAACCTCGTCGCGAATTACCTTGAACGGAAAGCCGAAGTAAACGCTCTTGGATGGAATAGAGTCATCGTGTTGAAGCACTGGAACGGCGACTTCTTGATTGAAAACACGGTTCATACCTGCCGACCACCGCAGTGGTGCATCTAAAAACGAACTCGGTTTCGGCACGTTCTGCTCCCTGGCGTGACGCTCTGGGTTGGGAAAACATTATTCCAGAAGGTCTCAAAGGCATTCTGTCGAGATTTGTCTCGTATCAGGATTATCGTCCCCCGAAGATGCCGGTCAACTGAGTGAAATGTCGTCTCGTTCTGCCCCTGCGGGAACTGCTATGATTCCGCCGTGCTCCTCAGAATCCGAACCCCGGCGAGCAATGACCGTGGTCCGTTGTACGCCGAGCAGGCTTTCGCCGCCTTCCACCAAGCCAACGTCCGGCGATTGCCGCTGCGTTTGATGTTCGGAATCCACGAGGAGGGCGTGGGGCTGTTCGTCGCAGGCCAGAATGTCTTGCGACCACTCGTTGAGGAGCAGTTCTACGCGAACTATCCCGATTGCACGTTAGACCGGCTGTCGGCCGGTGCTCTCGACAGTCCTGGGGACTCTGAATCGTGGAGCATCGATCTGATGCTCACGCCCGATCTGTTTCCCTGCCGCCGCTACGGGCAATTTGAGGATGCTTTAAATCGCGTCACTGCGGATCCGCTGATGGGAATTCTCACGACGCTCGATCATTTGCAGCGTGAGGGGTTCACCGGTCGGCTAGAGCTTGTGGTGCGTCCGGCCGATCACAGAAGGCCGGCACAAGCGAGACGCACGCTGCGCCGACTCGATCATCCGTTCTTTCGATCCAAACCCCGGCTTGCCGAGTTCTATGCCAAGGCAGCTCTCTCGCCAACGCTCTGGCGAAGGCTGGCAGCTCGGGTGCTTTCGATTCCCGCCCGGAGGGCGACCGATCAAGCGTCACGCAGCATGCTCAGTGTCTCGGGATCCAGACTCCACGAAAGAGAGGAGGACCTGCAATCGGCGTCCGATAAGTTGGGGCGGCAACTGTTCGAGGCCCGGCTCCGGGTGTCGCTTGCGGCGCCCGTGGCAGAGCGGGACCAGGTGCGAGAGCGGCTGCAGCAGCTGGCCGGAAGCCTCGGGCATTTCAACTCGCCTCGGACCGGATCCTTTCAGATCGGAAAACCGCATCAATCGCGTCGGCTCGGACCTGTATTCCTGCTGTCATGCGAGGAAATGGCGACACTGTTCCATCCGCCAAACGATACCGTTCGCGTTCCACGCCTGGCCCAGGTGGAGAGTCGTGAGTTTGCACCACCGAAGGGACTGGCCGCACGGAGCGATCGACCGGATCACGTGTGCTTCGCCCGCACGCAGTTCCGCTCGCAGCGAGAGCCAGTCAGCCTGGGCGTCGACGATCGCCGCCGGCATCTCGCCATCATCGGGAAGACCGGCACCGGAAAAACGACCTTACTTCAGAATCTGCTCGTGGCGGACATCCAAGCCGGCCACGGTGTCGCGTGCATCGAACCGCATGGCGACCTAGCCGATTCACTTTTGGCGTTGATTCCCCGCAGCCGAACGAATGACGTCGTGCTCTTCGACGTCGGCGACGCATCGCATCCGCTCTCTTTCAATCTCCTCGCGTGTGCCGATCCGGCACAACGGCCGCTCGTCGCCTCGGGCCTGGTGTCGTCGTTTAAGAAGATTTACGGCACGATGTGGGGACCGCGGCTGGAGCATATTTTGCGAAATGCGCTCCTGGCACTTCTTGAAGTTCCCGGTTCATCGCTCGTGCAAATCCTGCCGCTGCTCGGTGATGATGACTATCGGAACGGCGTGATGAAGTACGTGAGCGATCCGGCCGTGCGTCGCTTCTGGGAACGAGAGTTTGCCGAGATGCCGACGCGGCTCCGCGGCGAAGCCATTTCCCCGGTACTCAACAAGATCGGGCACTTCATCAGTAGCCCGGTTCTCAGGAACATCGTCGGGCAATCCGCCAGCACGCTCGACCTTCGACAGACAATGGACGCAGGAAAGATTCTGATCGTGAACCTCTCGAAAGGAAAGGTGGGCAGCGACGCCAGCGAGCTGCTCGGATCCCTGCTTGTCACAGCAATCCAGCTCGCGGCGATGAGTCGAGCGGACACAACGGAAGAGAATCGACGAGATTTCTTCGCCTATATCGATGAGTTCAGTTCGTTCACCACAGACGCCTTTTCAGCGGCGTTCTCTGAGGCACGAAAGTATCGCCTCTCCCTCACCGTAGCGACGCAGTTTCTCGATCAGCTCGATGAGCTGACGCGAGCCAGCCTGTTCGGCAACGTCGGAACGACTGTTGCGTTTCAGCTATCTCAACATGACGCAGAGATCATGGCGAACGAGTTCGGCGGCGGTCTGCTCCCCTCGGATCTGCTCGCTCTCCCGAAATATCAAGCGTACGTGCGCATGCTTGCAGATGGCGTGCCAAGTGCACCGTTCTCGGTACGAACGTTGCCGCCCGCGAAACGTCGTGGCGATGAGCAATCCCCTGACACACTCCGGCGAACATCCCACCATCGCTACACGAAGCCGGCACGGCAAGTCGATCGACACCTGGCGGAAGCTCTTGCATGAGGATTGAATGTGCCCCTACATGGCGAAGGTAAGCCAAACGCTCCGAATGTTTCCCCGGGAAACTGGGCTCACGAACGTCACCAGATGGCCCGTGTAGGCGAGAGCGTGGTATACTAGTCGTATGAATCCAGTACTTGGTACCGGTCCCACGCTCCGTGACGCCTCGCCATACCTGCGCGATGAGGCAGAGTGTATCGCTCGCATCCTGGACGTCAGCGAGCGAAACAGCATGATTGAGGGCCTGCCGGCGTTCGACGAATCTCTGCGGGATTCTATTCGCCGCGAACTGGAAGCGATCTTCAGCGGCTCCGCGCAAGCGCCTCGGCGATCAGCGTAGCGAGCGCCGAGTGGTCGCGTGTGAACGCCTTCTTGGCCGCGTCAACGTAGGCGTCGGCCCCGCCCGGAGAATTGTCGTATGCCAGAAGAGGCCGTCCCGTTTGCGCGGCCAGCAGGTCCGTCAGTAATTTGATCGTCCGAGCGTTGCCTTCGCGGAACGGATGGATTGTCAGGAACTCCCCTTGGATCTCGCCTGCCGCTCGGCAAAACATCTCGTCGTCACGGATCGTGCTCGCCGGCCAGCGAGCTAAGACCGTGCGCTCAAATTCATCCATTGAAGGCCCCAAGAAATCAGGGGGTGGCCACGTGACCCCGGGCTTGTTGATCCAAACCGTTCGCCAGCGGCCCGCCCACTCGTAGAGCTCGCCGAAAATGCGTGAGTGGATATGCCGCAACAGTTCGCACGTCATCGGTGTGTCTACACGCACGTCACGGAGTAGTTGACCATAGGCCTCGGCCAGCGCCTGCTCCTCGGCCGCTTGCAACGTTTCAAGTCGAGTGATTCCCGGCTTATTCACAAGCACTGTCTGGGTTTCATCGACGTACTGGGCCTCGGTGTTCCCTGACACATCGTAGCGGTCGCCGCGTTTGCGTGGTTCCTCTGCCATTCACATAAGCGTACCTGGGCGTGTGGGTCGAGTGCAATCTGTTGCCAATCGGCGTTGTATCGGGCAACATTCTGCCCCTTATGCCCGATCGACCTATGGAAGACAACGACCTTACGCAATTACTCGAAGCCCTGGACCAGTTGAAGAGCATCGTTGAAGAACAGCTCGCTTCAATCCACGATCGGCTCGAACACATCGCGGAAGTCGTTCGAGACGCGGTCGAAGTACTTGGCGTGATCCGCGAAATCGAGGACGAGAAACGTGAAGATATTCAGTGGGCTGTCCGAAATGGACAACCGATTTTCCATCTGACGAGTATGCCACGTGATCCCGCCGATCCGCACTGGGCACAGCATCTCAATAAGCTGATGCCGGCGGACGTGCCCGACGAGGCCGATCGTCCGACGACGGCTCGCTATCAGGGAAGTCTCTGGTCCGACGACGAATTAAAATAGTTTGTCGGCTGCGCCCATTGGGTTTATCCTCCTCCACCTTGCCCGTTCGGGCAGGGGACCGCAGCGTTCTGCTTGCTCATTTCTTTCAACGGAGGACAGACATGGATCCTGACGAAACCTTGCGTGCGTTATTGGATGCGCTCAAAGAGCACCGCTGGAACGAAGTGGAAACCTGCGCAAAAGACCTCTCGCTGTGGCTTCGCAAGGGCGGCTTTCCGCCACAAACGCTCGGTGACAAGTCTCTGGGCAACAAGTGGCACCGAGCCGTGACAGAGTCCATTTGTTGCGAGGCGTTTGCCAAAGCGCAGTGCGCCCGGATGAAAGGGAGTGCCCAATGATGCACACATCGCGAACTTGGTGCATCTTCCCGATCGCGACGCCGGAAGACTTGGCCCACAAACTTGCCGAGTCGACGTGGTGCCTGTGCACCGCCTTCGAGATCGGCGACTATCTTTTTCTCAACGACGCCACATCCGAAGACGGAGCCGCGGAGTATGCCGTGCTAAAAAAGCCGGCCACTGCCGGGGCTCCCTACATCCAACTCGAAAGCATCACGGCGTCATGGATGACCGAGGAGCGACTGCTCGAATTTATCTCCCGGACGCTCGTCGGCGAAATCGGCCTGGAAGTCGAGTGGGCCCGGGAAGTCCGGCCACGGCTCGAATCCTCCGAGCAGCACAAACGCTGCCACCTCTGTGCGTGACGGATCGCCGTCACAATTTGCCCCGTCACTGGACGGGGCTAATTTGAATTAACCATTCGAGTAACCGCACGTGCCAGCATTGGCTATGCGGCATGATGGTCGTCGGCTAGAATATCGGGTTCCGACGTTCGATGCACCTGCGACGGACGCAAGGTTGAACGCTGGGGTCATCGATCCTCTTCCTTCAGAGAGTGACGAACGTCAATGAGTGACAAGTCCAGGATCGAATGGACCGATGCTACCTGGAATCCTGTGCGCGGATGCACCAAGGTGAGCCCCGGGTGTGCGCACTGCTATGCGGAAACATTTGCTGAACGATTTCGGGGCGTTCCGGGTCACCCGTATGAACAAGGATTCGATCTTCGACTCGTTCCTGAAAAATTGAGGGCTCCGCTTGGCTGGAAGAAACCGCGTCGCGTGTTCGTCAACTCGATGAGCGACTTGTTCCACAAGCAAGTTCCAAGCGCGTTTGTCACTGCTGTATTTGACATAATGCGTCAGGCTCATTGGCACCAGTTTCAGCTTTTGACAAAGCGCCCCGGCCGGGCAGTACGCATGGACCGTACTCTGCGTTGGACGCAGAATATTTGGTTTGGTGTGAGCGTAGAGAGTAAATCGTACTTGCATCGTGTCGATTGTCTGCGGGAGACGAGCGCGGCGACCAAGTTTCTCTCTCTGGAGCCGCTTCTTGGGCCTTTGCCGAGCCTGGACCTCCGTGGCGTTGACTGGGTTATCGTCGGGGGAGAATCCGGTGCGGGAGCGCGGCCGATGAGCGCTGAATGGGTGGTTGATATCCGTGATCAGTGCCGTGCTGCATCGGTGCCATTCTTCTTTAAGCAATGGGGCGCTTTCGGCAACGATGGAACCCGGCGATCAAAAAAAGCTAATGGCCGATTGCTCGAAGGCAGAACTTGGGATGAATGGCCTGATGCTGTTCACAACGGAACGTGTGTGCCATGAAAAAGCCAAAATACATTTGGAAATTGGGCCAGACGCCGCCCGTTCTTGACCGCCACAGTGTTGCTAAACACAACGTGTTGCGGGAGTATTTGAAGCTCTACGTCTCAGTTCTGACGGCCAACCCACGCCGCGATCGACTCCAATTGACGCTCGTGGATGGATTCTGTGGCGGCGGATTGTACAGGGGTCCGCTCGGCGAGACTCGCCCGGGATCGCCACTCATCATGCTTGAAGCGATGGCTGCGGCGGAGACGCTGGCAAAGGCGTCGCGAAAAAAGGAGTTTTCTCTTGCGACAGAATTCTACTTCATCGACGAGGACGAGTCTGCGTGCCAGCACTTGAACCATATTCTTGCGCAGTCGGCCCACCAAGATCAGACGATCACCGTCTTGCATGGCGCCTTCGAGAGCTATGTGCAGAAGCTGATCGACCGTATCAAGAGCCGCGGCATGCTCATCGCTGCATTTTTGTTCTCGATCAATATGGGTACAAAGACACCCCTTTGCCACTTCTGCGCAGTATTTTTCGGCAATTGCCGCATGCCGAGGTGTTATTGACGTTCGCAACTGACGCTTTGATCGACTACCTGGGCAACAATCCAGAATCGCAAGAGAGGCTCGATCAGCTCGGATTCGGACTATCCGTTTCTGATATTGAGGCAGCCAAGTGCTCAGAACCTGGTCAGTGGCGGCGCATCATTCAACGCGACTTGCATCACTGCATCCATTCTGGCAGCGGGGCGAAGCATTACACGCCATTCTTTATTCGCTGCCCGCAAGCACACAGAAGTTACTGGCTAATTCATCTTTCAAATCACCATCGGGTGCGCGATGTAATGACAAGCCTTCACTGGTCGCAGTCGAATGATTTTGTTCACTACGGCGGAGCAGGCTTGCAAATGCTGGGATACGATTGGAAGCAAGACGCTGCTGAAACCGGACAGCCAATGATCGAAGAGTTCCGCTTTGATGATGACGCTAGACTGAAAACGCGATCAAGTTTGATGGTCGATGTACCTAAGCGTATTGCGATCGTCGGAAGCAATGGGATAACGTTCGATGACTTTTTCGCATGCACGACGAACGAGACTCCAGCTACGAGCGAAATCCTTCGCGGCGTCGTA
This sequence comes from uncultured Planctomycetaceae bacterium, assembly GCA_963791755.1. Classification (GTDB taxonomy): domain Bacteria; phylum Planctomycetota; class Planctomycetia; order Pirellulales; family PALSA-1355; genus PALSA-1355. The sequence goes on along the minus strand of CAWBTK010000007.1, from coordinate 23,904 downwards.
GGAGAGCTGTCTCGCGAGGGACAAATTGACGTATTTAACATTGACGGAAAATGCCGCCGTTCCGGTTCCATCGTAGAGAACTCGGATCGGCTCGTAATAAATCGTCAAATGCGATTGCTGCCGGCGGCTGAGACTCGTTCCGCATAACACTCAAAGTGCCGGCAGCATAAAAGGCCGCTTCAAAAAAAGCCCTCAATCATTTCTGACTGAGGGCACTGCCCATCCGTGGGTTGATCGACCTAACCGGCAATCGCCGGTGTCGAAACGACGTCGATTACGTCAGGAGGATTCAAGAGCCGCTGCAATTGAATCGTTTGCAAAGCGGCTACTTGCGGGTTCGACTTTTGCCTTTCCTTGAGAATCTCCGTGAAACAATTCAGCAATGAAAAGGCATTTCTTCCCGCGAATTCGGGATGGCGTGGATTTCTCCACTCCCGAATCACGTCGGGCAATAATCTCGACGAGACTATTCCCGTTTCAAACGACCGCAGAAGCAGCGAATCCGCCTCTTGCGTCGACAGCTCCCACGCCTGCAACTGAGTGATCCGCTGTGACGCGGAAAGCTGATACTCGTGCAATCCGAGCACGGCTTGGGAGACGGCCTCATTGAAGCGAACCTCTCCGAATCGGGTATGACGACGGGCAATCACGACTTCCGAGCTGAAGGCCAGGTTGTCGCAAACAAAACAGCGAGTGCCCATGCACAGACCAATCGGAAACGATTTGTCCGTTGAGTTCCGAATCCCGACCGCCAGGCTGACTTCATCGCTCACTTTCGTCTTCAGACGAAACGTGCCGAAGAAGCGTTGGTTGTCGCGTGCAACTGAGAGCTGCATTTCCTCGATTCCGAATCCGGCCCCGTCGAGCGTTTCGGCGACCCGATCGAGAACGACCGAGTGCTTGACCGGGAACCAGGTGTCCGTTGGTAGCGGAGCTTCGATCAGTGCCAGTGCTTGGCGATCGAGCTCTACCGCTCCGCGGTGGTTTATGAGCGTAGCTTGAGCCATGACGATCCTCCTTCGGTGTGATGGAACAGTGTCCGGGCTAAGGCACATCCTTAACGCGGTCGAGCACTATGCCCGAGACCCGAAGGTGGAGAAGCGAATGAAATTGACATCGGACGAGAATTGTTGTGCAAAGCTGCGAGGCCAATCTCTCGTCCGCTGTTCTTCGACAACTACTAGGCAGCATCCCCCGCAAAAGAAGCCCTTGCAGTGAGGCCGTTTTGCTCGGACTCTCGTCATCTTCGCCTCAATCGGGCTCTCAAAGACCCAGATGCAATTGCGATCGGCGTCAGCGGGGAAGTTCGCTGTAGAAAGCGGGCGAGAATTTGAAGGATCTTCGTGCATTTCTACCGAACGGTTAGTAAGCAAAACGAAAAACGAACATGGCGTTAAGTTGGCGGAGACCAATCAATCTGCGTCTATGGATTAAACGATAGGTGGCCGGTTGACCGGGCGGCTCGGGCGGGAAGTATCGGCCGGCTACGCCGCTGGCAGGCTGGCAATTGTCAATCAACTATTGTGGGTCTCCTTCGAGGCTTATATACTTCGGCGATTCGCGAACCACTGGACCGTTCGGGGCATAACGCTTAGGATGCAGGCTGGCACGGGAGTTGCCGGCTTTCCTTGAACCAGGAGGTCCGTTTTAGCCGATGACTACAAGGAAGGAAGTTCTGATGTCGCGTTTCGTTTGCGCCATGGCGGAGGAGACTGTCATGAGCGGCGATCTTCCCCAGACAAGCAAGAAGCTACGGATACAAGTTGTCCGAAAGAGCAGCCTTCAAGGCAAGTCGCCTCGAGCAAAGGCTCAACTTTTGAAGAGGCGAAGTCTCCGAGATCTTGCCACGTTGGACGCCATGGATAAGCAGCGTCGGACGCGAGGCCGCCTGCGAAAGAAAGCCGCGAGCGTCTAGCTGCGTATTTCGCCAGGGTCCGATTGGACTTAACCTGCAGATATTTGGCGCTGGCTGGCCTATTGCGCCGCGACTGCGCCTTTCGTGGGCGCCCATCTGACGAGTCGGGCTCGTCGGCTCCTGCCTTGTGCTTGCGCATTGTCTTTCCTCTCGGTAATGTCGATGTCGATGGCGCCCCATTACCCGTCACTCAACGATAGCAATGCACAGCACCTTCGAGGCTCCAACGAAACTGTGGCTAGCGAACTGGAGGCGTTGGAACGTACGGTTGAGAGCATTCGCCGTCGACTCGTGCTGAAGATGGACCCAGCATCCAGCGCAATTGAAAACCAAGTTTTGAAACAGCCTCTAACTACGCAGGCTGAGCGGAGTGACCGTCATTTTTCGGACGTCGTCGTCCTATCGGTTCGAAAGAACAGCCTTCAAGGCAAGTCGCTTCGAGCAAAGGCTCAACTTTTGAAGAGGCGAAGTCTCCGAGATCTTGCCACGTTGGACGCCATGGATAAGCAGCGTCGGACGCGAGGCCGCCTGCGAAAGAGTCAGCGATCATAGACTGCGCCCGACTGCGATGGCCTACCGCTTGGTGGTGAATCCGCCGATCGCAATTGAATCAGGGCCAGCTTCCCAAATACAGCGCTGTCGACTGTGCCATTGTCATTCCTTGGTCCTGCGGGTGCCCCATACCGGGACCGACCGGCCAGCGGGTAATCGGATGACGACAGACCGTATGGCGATTAGTTTTGTGGGTTCACCTCGATCTTTGTTCTACGGGGCAATAAACTCGACCCTGCGCGTTGATGTCTAAGTACTTAGCATCGCATGTGCCCCGCTTCCACGGGACCTTTTCCAAATATAAGGTCATTCTCTGTCCTCACTCGACTTGATTTGCATGTTGAGGACTGCAACGATATGGCGCTGCGAATTGACAAACATTGACTAAACGATAAACCACAAATGTCTCTAAACAGGTGATGAACGTCGCGAGTAACAAGCATCGAGTTCCGTTGGTGAAGGTACTAGGTGATCTGGCCTGGTTATACCTGTATCGCGGCGCAGCCGCACCTCACGCCGAGGGCGCAGAATATTTGTCGCCCCATCGCCGAGTCGTTCAGTCGACAACTCTGCGACTGCGTGGGGGCGCATGGGCATTGGCGCAGTTCGTCCGGGCGGCAGTTGGAGACGTTGCTCGGTTTCCCTTAACGGTTCCGGTTGATTTACGTACCAACAAACTCATCCTGGAACCTGAGCGACAATTTCCTGTCGCATCATCGGGGCCGTTTCAACTGTTCATAAGCGGCGCGGGCGGCTCGATCGCCATCTACTCGTCACGAATCGAACTGACTCAAGGTTCACGGATCGCAGGCAACGGGACGCTCCTGCAAATCACGGCTCACGTGGAATCACACGAAGAGTGGCAACTGTTCAAGGCGCTCTTTAAGAACACGCGGCGCGAGACAATGCCGGCTGAGGCCGCAGAGGCAGTGGCCACAAGTCGTCTAGACGACGATGCCTCGTTAATTATTAGAAGTAACAACCCATTCCCGGGACAGCCGTTGCCCCCCGCAATCCGGATAACGGCCGAACGACTAGAGCAACGACATCCCAACGTAGGCAGACCGGGACTGCGTACAGTCGCATGCGTAAGTTCATGTTCCGACTACGAAGCGCCCGGCTCTGCATGTCTGAGCCTTCGGAACGAGGATGTCTTCGGAATTCTAAAGACCGGCGAGACAGTTCACAATGAAGTGCAGTCATCGCCATTGTTGATTTGGCCCGGCAGTGGCAGCATCTCATTTCCTAGCACCTGTCATTTGGCTCTCAGCTGGTACGACGAGGACAGTGCTCAGCTGACAGACGAGTTGGCTGATCCTCGATTTGCTCGCCTTGGAGAGTTTACATGCAAGTTGTGCCTCGCCTGCGGCACCGAATCTCAAGACATCGAGTTGATTTTTCAGGAAGGACGCCTACGAAACGCACGTCTCGACTTGGAGCCGGCTCCTGCTGACGCAATGCAGCCGCCATTCCTGCCATTAGTGTGCACTGCTGGACAGCGGCGCGCAGCAACGTTATGGCGCGAACACGCTCGACGAAACAAAATGCCGCTGGCAACCGTCCAAGGCTACTCAGAAGACGCGGATACAGATGCGGCGTTGACTGTCGTACGCGCGTGGTGGGAAATGCAATCGCGCGACGACGATGGCAATGAGGGAGTGCCATTCCGGCTCGGTCGCGTATTCGGTTACGAGCCGGGGGACAACGTGGAAATATTGCACGAACATAATGTCTTTGACGAAGAGATTCTTACGCCAGGAATCGTAGCGCCGCCCCGTCATCTTGTATTTTGCGATCTCAATTTTGGTTTTCGTGGTGGTACAGAAAAACTGTCTCGGGAGGCACTTGCTGAGGTTTCGACCCAGGAGGAACTGCGAGATCGATTGCGATTCACCGATTGGGGTCGAGCTCTTCTTGAATGGTCTGCCTTTGACTCTCTGCCACGCGCGGCAAACCGACGATATGACGGACTGATTTTCATGGATCTTGCGCGGACACTCCCTGTTTCCCCGGTAAACATGCGAGGGGGTACGACAGGCGGGGACCTTTGGGATGTGCTGCGACATGCGTCGCTTCCCCGGCCTGGAAAACAACGGAAGGATGGAGTAGAGCGGAGCTTTTTACTCAGAGATCGCGTCGTAGTGGTCGTTAGCGCCCAATTGCTTCGAGCTAGCGGGCGCGGATCAGCCATCGCCTTTCGTGGGAACATGCCGCGGAAGATTGCGTAAAAGCGCTACGCAATAATCCGATGTTCCAGCCCTTGCTGGATTTCGGCCATTTGATCGTGCGATTCGGTTGTGCGGGGGCATTGTACACTCACCGTCTGGACCGAAAGACTTACTTACTGTTTGATCCCTTAGCAAAAGACGGCTATTTTCGCGACTCGGAATCTGACGGAAAGGTTCTCGGAAATAATTCCGTTGTGGTCGCGTGTTTGGTTAGGGCCGTGTTGGGATGTGAAAAACAGAGTCGCGCCAAAGCATTGGCGCGTTATGAATTGAGTGTTGCTCTCCGACATGGAATTCGACATGCAATCCCGACAATGCAACGGCTGTTCGGGCATGGGTATGGCAAGTTCACGAGTGTTCCAAACAGCGACATGCTGGACTTTGAAGCGCCGGATCGGATTTTTTGCCCCCTCGACCAGATGAAAGAGGATGATCCAACCAAGGGACTGTCCGACGAAGTGGCGTACATATCCGAATTGAAGGTTCCCGGCGACACGGGCTGGAGGGCAATTGATGGGTATGCCTATGAAGATCTTTTAACGGCGGCTAAGGGCTATGTGAGAACGAAGGGCCTTCCAGGATCGCTGCGCCGCAGCAAGGGAGAGTGGCGAAAAAAGGCGCTGGTTCGGCTGCGTGACGACGTCTACGCGCCAATCGCCCAGTTCGGAAAGTTCATTGCCATCGAGCGGGAGGAAATAGAACACTATCGCAGCATCCAGGCTATGTTACGTCGATATATTCTTCATCCAGGAAAAGAAACTAAACCCATTTCTGTTGCTGTGTTCGGTCCCCCGGGCTCTGGTAAATCGTTCGGCATCAAAGAGGTTGCGGAGTCGATTCGCAAGGATTCAATCAGTTGGCACGAATTCAATTTGGCCCAGTTTTCAAACGCGAATGATCTAGTTATTCCACTGCTCAAGGCACGTGACGTGCAAGGCAATAAGGTTCCAATGGTCTTCTTCGACGAATTCGACACGATGCTCGGAGAGAAACCGCTCGGCTGGTTGCGATATTTTCTCCAGCCGATGCAAGATGGCACTTTCAAGCACGGTGAAGAGGTCCGCAGTGTTGGCAGGGCCATTTTTGTCTTCGCCGGCGGCACGAGTGAAAACTACAAACACTTCGCTCGCGAGGAAGGAGCTACCGAATCCGCTGCTGCAGACTTTCGGTTGGCGAAGGGGCCTGATTTTGTGAGCCGTCTGTCGGGCTATGTTGAGACGTTCGGAATAAACCCGCGAGTTGCCACAGCCGAACGTGACAAGGGATATGTTCTCCGGCGTGCGGTGTTGCTGCGCTCGTTCCTCGACGAGCGGAATCTTACCAGTGAGTCCGGAAAAGTACTTATTGATGAGCCAATGATCTACTCTTTGCTTACGATCAACGAATACAAGCACGGTGCAAGATCGATGCAAATCCTCATGAAAATGTGCATCGGCGAAAATGGTATGGTTCGACTTCCCTCATTAGGCCAGCTTGAAGTGCATATTAGTCGAGCGGATGCTGAACAGTTGTCAAATGCACTTGAGCCGTTGACCTCAATTTCATCCTAGGGTGAAGTTCTTTGTAGATAACAGGGCGAATGAAGTCGAATGTAATGGTCCTAGTCCACTATCACGGCGGGTCATTGGGTGCGCGACGCTGCTGTACGTTGCGGCTACAACGTCGCCGGCCAAACCCGCGTGACCTCTGAACTGCGACTTGTTCTTTCTGCCTCCCGCTAGAAAAAAGTATTGAATCAAGAGCGGCAGGCATTTCTGCCCACCGCTCTACTTGCGATCGCCCCTACACGACGACGGCTTCCGCTTTGTCGTCGCCGACATAGCTGAGTGCCATCCGCAGAACTTCGATTGCGGCCGGCAACTCGGCCAGCGAGAGCGAACCGGTGTACTGGCGTTCGCCCTCGGACACGTAGCTCTTCTGCAGGCTGATCGTGCGAAACGTCCGGTCATTGCCTGCGTCTTGCACGAAGATCGACGCGGACACGTCCCCGATTCTGAAAATGCGTTCAGGTTTCTTCTTTTCTGCCATCGGACTTTCTCCAAGCTGTGAAGTGAAGGAAGCAATCGCTCCTTCCTGGCGACGTGCCAAAAAGGAAGCGATCGTAGCACCTGTTTTCCGGGCTGACTAGCAAAATGCTTCCGTGGCAGCTCATGAGCACGCGGTTTGTGCTGAGGGCTGCGCAGTGAGTCGCCAGGCACAGGGATGATCTCACTTGACAACGCACAACATTCATTGTGCATCATTCAATTGGCCAGTTCCGTTTCCATCGGAACAGAGAAAGGCTAGCCGGGGTGCAGGGCCGGCAATGAGGGCCCTGCGTTTTGACCAGCTTGAGTGTCCGCCCGCCTGTCCGGATGCGTGTCCGCCGGGCGGACAGTCGGTGTGTTGTTTTCTGTTTGTTGTAGGTTGTTTCCCACCAGCGACTTCTGGGGTGCAGGGGGCTCTCACTCGGCAAGCTCGTTCGACCCCCTGCCTTTTATCCAGGGGTGGTACCCACTCGCGTTCGCTCGTGACCACGCATCCACCAACTCTCCTGGCCGGTCCCAGGATAAAAGGCAGGGGCTCCGCCCCATGCACCCCCGTCGCCGCTCGAAGCAGGCTGCGGCCTTGAAAGCGCGTCGCCGACGGCCGCTTAGCGCGGCCTCGAAGTCGCGCCCACCCATGTTGGTGTTTCTGTTTGTTGTGTGTTGTTTTGAAACACGCGTTTGGCTGGCTGCTCGCAGGCGGTTTGATCTTAGCCTGCCGGTCCCCTACTGCGGTCAAGGTCGACGCGCGGGGCGACCGCGAAGAGGTTCCCGGCGCCCGCTGGGCTTGCGAACCTGCGGGATCGCCACGCACTGGCTGCCGCTTGCTCTCTTGACCGCGGGGCCGCGGCAGGCTGACAACCGACCTGCCGAAGCAGCCGCCCGGGCGGTGAGCTTGGGCAGTCTTTTATTCTTTTCTCCCTTCTCGTATGGCTAACGCCACACTCAAGGACAAGCGGCCGTCCGATTCCCAGGCCGCAGATACCAAAGAAGCCTCCCCCCTCCGAGAGGCTTTCCGCAGCGGCTCCGTGTCCGCTGCGTTATTCGTCGACGGCAACGTCTCGTTGCGACGGTCCTACCGTACTGACCTGCTATTGAAAATCTGATCCATCGGTTATGAAGGTCTTTAGCCCTTGATGGCAAGGAGACCTTTTGATGAGTACGAGACGACGAAGACGACACAGTCCCGAGCAGATCATTGTGAAGTTGCGGGATGCGGACGCGATGCTGAACGCGGGCAAGGACCTGGCCGTGGTGTTGCAGGGTCTGGAGGTCAGCGAATCCACCTACGAGCGGTGGCGGGCGCAGTATGGCGGCATGAAGGCCGAGGAAGCGAAGCGACTCAAGGAGTTGGTCGACGAGAATCGTCGGTTGAAGCAGCTTGTGGCCGACCAGGCCCTCGACATCCAGATGCTGAAGCACGTTGCCTCGGGAAACTGGTGAGCCCTTCCCGGAAGCGCGTGGCGGTCGGCGCGTTGCAAACGCAGTTCGCCGTCTCCGAGCGAAGGGCATGTGAGGTGTTGGATCAGCCGCGTTCGAGTCAACGTTACCAGCCGCAGCCACGTAGCGACGAGCCGGCGCTGGTGAAGCGGATGTTGGAGTTGGTTCGCCGGCGACCGCGATTTGGTTATCGTCGGATCGCTTGGCTGCTGGCCGCTGACGGTTGGCGGGCAGGCCCGGCGAGAGTGTTTCGACTGTGGCGTCGAGAGGGACTGAAAGTGCCGCAAAAAAAGCGAAAACGACGGCGATTGGGCAGCAGTGCCAACGGCTGCGATCGCCGTCAGGCGGAGCACAAAGACCACGTTTGGTGCTGGGACTTCGTGTTCGACCGCACGGCCTCGGGCAGCACGCTCAAGTGGTTGAGCATTGTCGACGAGCACACCCGGGAGTGCCTGGCGTTGAAAGTGGCACGCGGCATCACCAGCGAAGACGTGATCGACACGCTGGCCGAGCTGTTCGCTATGCGTGGGGTCCCGCGGCACATTCGCAGCGACAATGGCCCAGAATTCGTCGCCACGGCGATCCGCCGCTGGCTGAGCCAAGTGGACGTCGAGGCGCTATATATCGAGCCAGGAAGTCCCTGGGAGAATGGCTACGCCGAGAGCTTCCACAGTCGCTTGAGAGATGAGTTCCTCGCGGTCGAAGTGTTCGAGAACCTGGCATCAGCCCGAGCGCTCACGGCCGCTTGGAGAGAGGATTACAACCACCATCGGCCCCACGGCTCCCTGGGCTACCAGACCCCCTCCCAGTTCGCCGCCGCGTGTGCTGCTTCCGCTCCGGCTGCGCCTACGCTCCACCAGCACACGCGAACCCAAAAAGCATTACCCGCTCCCCAACCCTTACCTTCATAGCTTCTGGTACAGAAAATCCAAGCCGGTCAGTACCGCAACGGGCGAGTGGAAGTCCACTCATACGTTGCGATCGGGCGACGTGCCGCACGCGATCGAGGCTCTGCAAGAGTGCCTCGAATTGCTCAAGGCTGAAAAGCCCCAGAGCAAATAGCGGCCGTTGAAGCCGCTTTGGCCGTGGTAGCTTTAGAGCTACCACGGCCTTTTATCGATTTCCTTTGACCTGATTCCGTTCTATCCTCTACCCTCGTTTCATATGAAACCCAAAAAGTCGACATTTGCCACCAAACAAGATCTTCGCGCCCTCGAAGCGCGGCTGATCAAAACGTCGGCTGATCAAAAGGATGAAATCCTGCGGCACTTCGACGTTTCAGTGGAAACGATCCGCGAAGACCTGGTTGGAGCGAACGCCGACGAGATTACCTCGCTTACCGACCGAGTCGATCGATTGGAACGGCACATCGGCCTGACACCAGCCTGAACGACTGGCACGACGTACCGTGTCTTGACGCTGTTTATTCTGCCGGGGGCCTGCGGGTCTCCGGCTTTTTTCGTGCTCGCGCAGGATGGACGACCTCGGGGTCGGTCCTGACGCCTGAACCGGTCGCTCCGCTTCCCGCTCCGGCTACCGGCACGCCCCCGATGGTCGGAATGCTCCTGTTATTCCAATAGGAAAACGATACTATAAAGAGTCGACCCTGACACTTGAATCCCGCGATCGAGCCCACAAACGGATGCGACGGTGAGCCGAGTTTCATACTCTCACAATGGACGAGAATTTGAGATCGAATCCTTCCCAGTGGGGGATACGAGGAAATGGGGCTGCGCGATTTATCCGGAAGGAAAACCTCTAGGATTTGCCCTGTTCGAGCCCGATGCGGTATTTCGGCACGGTCGTTTGTCTCACTTTGATTCCGATTCGGAGGCCATTGAAGCCGGCAGGTTCCACATTCGAGCGGATTTCTTGCGAAGCTAGGCTTAACCTAGACCACATGGGCATCTCTACCGACGATCAAATTGCCAGCTGAAAACACGATACAATAAAGCGCGCGGTCTCGGTAACCGGGAATCATCAGTTCAGAGGCAATTCTCTCGGTCTCCTCCATGTCGCCGGCTCGCGCCGTTTCCTGGCATATTGCAAGCAAGGCTTCCTGCTGAACTGGCTCGGGCAGGGCACGCCCGATTTTCATGGCGGCACCGAGTTGCCGACATCGCGCGAGAACGCGCGCGACCATGACCCCGGCCAATTGTCGCTGCTCGGGGTCCCGCATCCGACTCGCCAACTCGATCAATTGACGCAAGTGACCAAAGGCGTCCAAGCCTAGAGAATACGCGGTCATGGTCAGGATGCATTTGGCGCGCATCTGGTCGATCAGGTGCGAGATGCCGTCAATTCTGTGGACGACATCGAGTGCATGGTCGTTCCCTTGCTCGCGCGCGCCCACCGCCAGTTCGCAGAAGCTCAACAACCGTTGCAGCGGATCCTCAATCCGGCAAGCCGTGTCTTGGGCTGCCTTCCAGTCGCCAGCTACCGCTTGAATGCGCGCGACGGCGGCCTGAGTCTGAAGCAACCAACCGCTGTGATCTTGGGCTGCTGCGCATTGCTCCGCCCAGCGCAGGTTGCGATCGGCATGGATGCCAAGCTTGGCTTCAACCAGAGCAATATAGATTTCCGCCACAATCGAGACACCGATGGTTTCGGACTTGGCGAATTCGATCAACCGATACGGTTCAAGCCCTTGTCTGACAAAAGCCTGAGCCAAATCGCAAGTCAGGATGACGCGGGCGACGCGATCGCACTGGCCGATGGCGAGTTGTTCAGCCGCCGCAAGCGTACTCGTAGTGTCGGCCTTACAGGCACGCTCCAGGTCCGCAACTTGCAGCAATGCTCGCGCCCGGACCAATTCGTCGTGAATGGAATCCGTTGTCTCGCGCGCGAAAGGGAGCAATGCGTCGCAAGTCATACCGCATGCGACATTCTGCAGCGCGAAACCATTCTGCGCAACCGTCTCAGTGGAAAATGCCGGTCACCTCCTGCGGTCCACTGTTCGCGGTCGACAGACGTCGAATGCTTATTTTCCGAGCGTTTTCTTGATCGCGTCCCGCGTCCGGTCTTGTTGCGCTTTGATCGTGGCATTCTTCCCAGAATTGCCCGGACCGCTAGCGCTCCGGTATTCCGAAGGGCGCGACGTGGTTTGTTCGAGATCAATCTTACCCTTCCGGTCTTCGATTCCCATCTTGCACAACCTCATTCAATATGAACCTCGTCGTGTTTGCGCTACCCCGTAGCGGTTGATCGCCAACATCGAGAGCGTCGCACGGCACTGAGTGCAGAGCGAGGCGATCGCAGCCTTTGGCTACATTGTCGAAGGAATTCGGATCAGTTTCAATCGTTTTGTTGGCCTGTGGATCGAGATTTCGAGCTCATGCGGCTGCGCAGACTCCGGCGACTGACAGGGCCCCACGGTCAACCTTACGTCCTCATAATTGCATGCCTCGCCAAACATTGACATCGCGCATGCATGCCCTTATCGTGGGGGGGGTCAGTCGCCAAGTGGACCATAATTCTGGTTGCTGACGCCGCTTGTGGATAATGACGTCGACGTCGTGCAACTGCGTTGTCGTGCAACTGCGTTTGCGTCTCGAGACAACCTACGTAACCCGTCGACGACAAGGAGCGACGCATGCACCATTTAAGCGATTTGCTTTTCCATCGTGCACGAGCCGGCTTCTTTTTCTGGGCATGCTCTCTTTGCTGCTTTGGGGCGCCAGTGGATGCAAGCGCGATCCGCAGGCCGGTTTATCCCATCCAGTTTGAAAACCGAACGCCGAATGACGTCGACTTGAGCATTTTTTATTGGGCAGATGCGACAGGTGCTGTCAGTGACGAACCGCGAACATGGTGCCTGCCTCCAGGCAAAGGCCGGTTGGTCAGCACCGAAAATAACCTATTTTATGCCTCCAGCTTCTATTACGTTGCGCGGGACAAAGCGACCGGCGCTTGGTTGAAGCGTGGCTCGATGAAGGGGACGATGGCGGACGATGTCGTCGCGGGCGTCTTCAAAATCACCGTGAATGCCGACGACGATGCCGGACACCGCGTAAGAATTCATAACCTTAGCGATCGCGCCATCAAATTCATTGTGCGCGAATATCATGATTTTAAGTATGAGCCACAAAAGGGCGGTACCTGGAACATCCCTGCGGAAAAGTCCATGCGGCTTTCGCTTCATGGAAAAGCATTCCACGCCATCGACGTCAATTATGAAATCAGGGATGCCGCGTCAGGCGCTTTGATACGAGCCGAGACCAAAGCGGACGTAACAAATCGAATTGCGCTCGACCGTTCGGAAACACCGTCGCAGCTAGCCAGGGGTAGAAATGCAACCGGCGACAGTAGGAACACGAGCGATGAACGGCTTGGAGAGGTTAGCGTGACGAACGCTAGCGACCGGTCCATCAGAATCGTCATTTCGAAGTGCTGGGCTAATGGCTCTGAACACAAAGTCGACGGCTTCTGGGAATTCAAAGCTCATGAAGCGGCAAAACTCACGGAGGCGGGCAATCCCCTCAAGGCCTCCGCCGTCACCTACCAAATCAAGGACGCGCTCTCGGGGGTGGTCCTCAAGGAAGGAAGAGCATCCGCCGTAAACCGCAAGGACGGTCCTGCTCGCGTTGCGATTTCATTGTCTACCAGAGAGATAGAGGCCCGGCCAGTGACAGCGAAACCGAGCCAGCCAAGACGGAACAACTCGCGGTACGTCGCACGCCGCCCCCGTCCATCGGCCAAAACGCCTGCGGGTCGATCGCAGTCGGAAGGAACGATTACCGGCTCGACGGGCGGAGACGTCGCCTTGGGCGTTGGCGCACTTTATCTGGGATGGCTCGCCAATCGACACGCCGAGAAGACAGAAGCAGTCAATTCCAACCGCGAATCGATCGCAAGGAATGGCTATCAGCCCGGCTCTTTTGTGAAGAGCAGCCGTGGCGGATACTGGTCTGGCGGCTGGGAGGGCGCCGTTATCGAGAAAATCAATGACCGCGTCTACGAAGTGAAGATATTTCGAGCCCCCCCTGATTCGACGTACCGCGTCGATCAACGATATAAATTCCTCGATTCAGAGATGCAGCCATACTGAGCGAGCAGACCTTCGCAAGTTAGTCTCATCAATGAATTGGCAACGTTGGCCTCGTCATTGAAAGCAAGAAAACGCTGGTGAGATATTCAGGCCATGCCCGGATGCATCTTGCGGAACTGAGGTAGATCTCCGCGAGCCGATAGCCAAAGGAGCTGGCTCTTTCAACTAGTGTATAACGGCCATGCGGTGCGGGCCGCGTCCCCAACCGGCACGACGCGCTCGACACGCAGCATTATTGCGACAGCGCTCTATCCGCTCCAGGATTCGGAATTCCACTACTCTGCCGATTCCGCTGCACGATCTTCGTCATCTTCAGCCTTAGGCATAGCGGCCGACAATTCGCCGGTCTGATGTAGGCTGGCTTCCAAGGCTTTTTGTCTGAGGGCAAGGGATTGGCTCGCGGGCACCGCTAGATCATCTTGTTTGTCTGGTTCGTTCTCTAGATCGTCTTCCTCGGCAATCTTCTCATTGTCAGGCAATTCGTCATCTTCCGCCGCAACACTGTCGACCTCATTGCCGTCAATCCACTCGTTGATTTCCTCTTCAATTTGTCCCAGCTCCGTCTGCTCCTGTGCTCGATCGGCGGCCTCTGCTTGTTGACGTCGCTTCTCGCGGGTTTGACGTTGAATCTGCGTCGACCTGAACGTATCGCGTTCGTTCTCTGCTCGGTCCATAGGCCTAACCTTCTCCCTAGCACCCGTCCGTTGCGAATCTTCCTCTTCAGGGGCAGTTGCTGGGACTTCAATGCCTTTGAAATAGAGGTATCCAAGCTGACGGAACGAAATGGAATACGTAGAATGCATGTAGTTCATCGTGTGATTATACACCCAACGAATTGTCAAGCGCAATGGGGTCGGTGGCGCAGCGTCATTCGCCCGACAGGGAACCAACTAACCCGTCATCTTTGTGAACTGTTCCGACCGCGGCGTGATTGAGAACCCATGAATTTTGCCAGGGACTTATTCTGGTTCGCTCGTCGCTGCGCCGATCTGTCGGTCCGAAATCGTCCGCGCAATCAGCAATGCGGCGGCTGGCTTGGCCCGCGAAAACCAAACCCGCTCGCTCGTGCTGGGCGCCGAGCGCCAGTTTCACGGACAGGCCGGGTACCTGTGCGATTTGGTGGTCAACAGGCTGTTGGATTATCGTGAACGGAGCTGGCTGAAACAACGCGAAGGCCTCATTGAATTGATGGCCAGATTCTTTCGCCACAAGAGCATCTATCCCGCCCTGATTTGGGCAGCACCGATTTGGATGCGAACTAAGGGCGTCTGGCAGCGAGCTGGCGAGCTGGTCACCCACGATGAAACGGGCCGGGTCGCTCGACGGGGACCTACGGCCGCATATTCCAATGATCACCGGTTGCGATTCGCCGGCGGTCAGAGCGTCCGGGTCAACGTCAAGCAGTTGGAGTTCTTTTATCCCAAACCCTCGACCACGCTGCTGCACGTTCCTCGCACCCGTCGGCTCTACACGCCAGCGGGAATTTTGGTGGGAAGTGGCTACGAAGAGGGCCTGGGACTGGGCGATCCCGGCGAAAAACGCTCTTTGGCGGTCGGCAACTACTCCCCCAATGAGCTATTCTTTCGGAGCGGGCAGGGCTTGGAATGGCTCGACTTGATGAGCGTGACCTTCGCGCGATTCAGTCCGGAACCGCCACCCGAACCCCGGAGTTTTTCCGGTGGCCGGATCCTGTCGACCCGCCGGTCTTTCGTGAGTCGGCTGGCCAACGAGCTCGACGCGCTCGTGCAAGGCGTTCCTTCCGAAGAACTCCCCAGCGACGCCAACGTAAGTTTCTTGAGGCTGACTTTCGTGCCCGAGGATTTCAAGATCGTGGTGCTCCTGGCCGCCGAGCGTAGCTTAACGCGATTTATAATCGAACACGATGGTCTGGCGCAGTTGCTCGTCGAACGACTTGGGGCCGAGAGGATAAAAACATGAACAAGCAGGCCGCCAGCATGCACGGGCAAACCGCCGAGTCGTCCTTGGGCGAGCTGCAAGCAGACCTCACATCACTCCGTCAAGAGAAGCACGGCGTGGCCGTGCTCTTCGACCGCCAGGGCCATGAAATCGCTAACGCCGGCGCGCGACAGGCACTCGCCGCCGGATTCAGTCAGGCGGTTCTCAAAACCTGGCGATCGATCGAATCGGCCGAACGTTCGCCGGCGGCCGAGCGTCCGGCAATTGCGATCACTGCCCGATTCACATCCAGCAGGTGGGACTCGCACGCGCTACGCGATCGATTGCAGGAAATCGTGAGCGCTTTTTTTCGCGGGCATCATCCATTGCCGGACGTCGAGCCGAGCTTCACCGTCAACTGGTATCGCCTGAAAACAGCCAAAGAGGTTGACACGGCGATAAAACTCTTGAAGGCTGGTCGCGGCGTGGCGAAAAAACGGCCCGCACCGGCCAAGGGTGACCAGCGCGAAACTCAGCTCGACGCCATCGAGTCGACCGCGGAGTTAGACCAGATCATGGCCGAGCTGGAGCGGATCAAGCAACCCTTGCGACAGCGGCTCCAACGCGTGCTCGACGGTCTGGCCCAGCGGAATCTGGATTCGGTGGAGCTCAATTCCCAGGTGGTCAAGCAAATCAACGCCGTGCGGACCGCCCTGGGAATCGGACTGCGGCTCAAGGAGTCAGGCGAGCCGATCTACTTGCGGTGCGTCGTGGCCTCCCGCGCCAAAACGGCGACGATTCAAGCGGTCACTGCCGACCAGAAACGCATCAATCTGGCTGCCTCGCCTGCCTATCCGGCGCTAGAGATTTTCGAGCCGGAGGAGCATTCCTGATTTTTTCCGTGGGCCTCTTGACGCCCGGCCGGCGCCTGTCTATCCTTGGAATAGACAGCGGCATATGGCAGCCGCCTTTTCCGTAGCCCGAGCTTATCCCACGAATAGACAAGGAGCCCGTTCATGCGAGTCGTCGTCACCGAATTCGTCCCCAGCGCCACCTGCGAAGTCAGCGGCAAGACCGGCGAGTGCGTGCGAGCCATTTTGGAGCCCAACGCACCGGCGGCCACCGTTTTACCGAGCGAGTTCATCAAGTTGCTGCGATTCCAAGCGCAACAGGAAGCCAAGCGGGCGGCCCAGCCGCCGCAGCCCAGCCCTCCCCGCGAACGCAATCCGCAGGCAAGCCCATGACGCGGACCGCCCCCCAAGACAACCGTCTGCGCCGACGGCTGAAGCGACCCGCCGGCGCAATTCTTCGGCCGAGCTGCGATGCCGACGAGCGGCAGGCGGCCGAATTCTGGATGTACCTCAACCGTCGGCGACCACCCAACTGACAAGGAGCACTCATGGCCAACGGCAACAAACCCGACAAAACGTTCCGATTGGGACTCGTCAATGCGTCGGTCTTCACAAATGTCCGTGAAGCCACCGCAGAACAAGAAGAACGCGCTGTTCGCAGCGTGCAACTTCAGCGTCGGTACCGCGATGCCGATGGAAGCTGGAAAACGAGTACGAGCTTCGATCTTTCCAACCTGCCGGCGGCGATCGAGGCCTTGCGGCTGGCACTGGCATATCTCGTCGAGCGTGAGGCGACCACGGCCAACGACTCTGCCGAGCGTTAGTTTGGCAGCGTCCATAGATTTTGTTTTTCTCAATGCAATGGAGCACATCATGTCCACGTTGACGTTGCGTTACCGCCAAACCACCTACGGCGATCTGTACACGATCGAATACCGCCCGCAGTCGGACGGTACCTACAAGCTGTTCTGCAGAGAGCATCCCTACAATCCGCACTCGACCGTCGTCAACGATTGCCACCTTTATTCGAACCACGAGATCTGCGTTTCCAGTTCATACCGCGCCGACTCGCTGGAAAAAGCCAAGGCGGTCGCGACGGCCTTCATGGACGGCTACTCGCAGTATGTTCGCACTGGCGCGTTTCCGAACGGTCGCAAGAAAATCCACGTGTAGGCCAGCGCGGCTTGCAAGTGTTGATAAGTCGCGTGCCCGATCGCGCGAGGCCTGGGGCGATCGGGACGGGACGGACATCGTTGCCCAGCCAGGTTAAAGAGGAGTCGAATCATGTTCGATCAACTCATCGTCCGAGAGGGTGTGCAGGAGCTGCCCGAAGGAACGCTCCACGCCGTCTGATTTTTGTGCGCCGGCAGGGTGGCATTTATGTCGCTGCCCTGCCGGCCATTGTTCACCGCCCTTCATTTTCTCATGGAGAACGGATCCATGCGTCATCATTCTACGCGCCGCCGTCAGGCTGAACGTGTTTTCGATCCCGATCCCGAATTCGTTCGCAACGAGGCTCCCACGCAACCCGCGTGCCTGCCGATGATGGCGATCACCCAGGCTGTCTACGCGCAAGCGACCGCCGACTTGGGTTCGTGCGATCCGGAAGCGGCCGGCATCTTGCTCGGCCCGCAGAATGCCGAACCGTTGGCCACGCACTGGGTACTCGACCAATCGGGTAGTTCCACCGGCGTCTCATTCACTCTGGACGTGGAATCACTGAATCGCGAGCTACGGCATTATCGCCAGTGTGACCTGGCGTGCGTCGGAATTATTCATTCGCATCCCCGTGGCATTACCACGCCGAGCTTAGGAGATCTGGATTACCTCGAAGAACTGTTCTTCCGGCCGGCGAATGAGGAACTGGATCGGCTCTTGTTCCCCATTTTTTGTGACGGCCGTCTGTACCCGTACATCGTCTGGCGTCGTGAAAATCGCCTGGACCTGACGCCGGCGGCCCTGTTGTTGGTGTAGTGCATCGCCTTTCGTTCCTTATTGAGGAGAAAAACCATGGAACGTTCTCGGATTTCGTCATCGATCGACGTCAAGCGGCTGCAACAATCGCACGTGGCTATCGTGGGGCTCGGCGCTTTGCGCGACTTGGTGTGCAACTTGGGCCGCTCGGGTGTCCAAAGATTCTCCCTGTTCGACTTTGACCAAATTGAACCGTTGAACGTGGCCCGGCAAGGGCACACGGCCGATGAAATTGGGCTCTCCAAGGTCGAGGCCACTGCCCAGGAACTGCGGCGGATCAATCCGGCCGTCGAGGTCCAAACCTACCCGGTCGATTTCACTCGACTCACCTGTGAAAAGGTCGATTCGATCTTGCATGATGTCGACTTGCTCGTGCTGGCGACGGATCGCTTCGCCGCCCAGGCCCGTGGCAACGAAATCGCCTTGCGGCTGGGCATCCCGGCGGTCTGGATTGGTCTCTACGCTGGCGGCTTGGGGGGCGAAATCATTTTTTGGCACCCGGACATCGACGCCTGCTTTCGCTGCCTGTGCGACCGCCGCTACGAAGCTCATCAGAAAGCCACTGCGTCTGGAACCATTCTCGACCCGCCCAGCGACGGCGTGACGATTTTCGACGTTCAATTGGTGGACTCGATTGCCGGTCAGATCGCGATCGGCCTGTTAACCCGTGGCAGCGATACCCGCTACGGCCGACTGATCGGAGAGCTGGGCGACCGCAACTTTATTCAGATCAAAATCGATCCGAGGTTCGAGATCGCGGGCCGTGACGTGATTCGTGAAAAACTTGGGATCGCCGTCGATTGCGAGACGTATTTCGCCTGGAACACGATCGTGCGCAGCGACCCAGATCAAGGCCGGAAGTTCTGCTTGGATTGCGAAAAGTATCGGGGCAGAGTGTTCACCAGGCCCGATTCGGAAACCATCTTCGGTGGGCTGCCGCCGGGATCCATTCACTAACGCTCCCCGCAACGAGGTGAACCGTGGAGATCTTCTTCCTGATCGCGCTGGGCTATGGCGCCGTCTGGATGGGTCGTAAGGTGCTATGCCGGCTGCGAGAGCGCCGACATGCTGCCGAAGCCCGACGCCGCTGGGTTGCTGACCTTCAAATATCGTTTGGTCGTCGCCAGCAGGAACAGCAAGCAAGGAACGCGGTCTTGCGTCATAAAAACCGGCTGATGCAGACGGCCCTGCTGCAATTGGAGCAAGCGCCCGATTTCTATCGGGCCGCCTCCTTCGCCGCCCACGCGGCCGATATTCCCCTGGCCTTCCGGCAACAGCAGTTCCACCGCTTCCGGCCGAGCATTCTGGCCCACGCGGTGGCCAAACTTCGCAACGGCTTCGATGGCGAAACGCTTCGCGATTCGCTCGACAAACTCGTGACGAACTTAGGCATGGCTTCGTTCGAAGCGGACTATATCTGGCAAGAGGCCCAGCGTCAGTGTGAACGCCGAGAGTCCCCCCGAGCGACCTACGCCGAAGCGATGACCACCATGCAGCAGGAACACGAGCAGCGAATGAGTGTCTTGCGGACGCTCGTAGGCGTCGACGACGAGTTGCGCGAGCAACTTGTCGAAGCCGAGGAGCAGAGGTTTCGAGATCAAATGCTCACTCACAACGATCAGCCGGTTCAACACCATGAAGAATTCTAAAACAACAAGGCCGGTTCGTCGCCCGCTCGACCTGGGTGATCTGTTCCACGACACGGCAGCCGGGATCCAAATCTCGGGTGACTCTGGCACGGGCAAATCCAACCTGATTGCCCTTATCGCCCGCGTGTTGATTCGCGGCGGCTACGGTTTTGCGCTCATCGACCCGGACGGAGATTTGGCGGCCGATATCGCGGATCAATGTTCGGCGCTGTCTCCCCGCGTCCGGCGGAGGGTGCTCGAAGTCAAACTGTGCGATCTTCGCCGCGGTGTTTCCATCAATCCGTTGGCCGTGCCAGGTCATCGGTCCGACAACCACGCCTATCGAGCCCGTCGGGCGACCAAGGTGAGCCACGTCCGTCAGATTCTGCTGGGCGCCTGGGGCGAGGGTGAACAAGGGATTGTCAGCCGGCCGCAATTGGCCAAGTTGACGGACGTGTACTTGAACACGCTGGCCGACTGCGGACTGACGATTCCCGATGTTGAATTATTCTTCGACGTGGGACAACCCGAGTACCAGGCGCTGGCTCGTTCAGCGGCCGACCTCATGGCGCAAGTGGAATTGGAGTTGCTTGCGGACCTGCGCCCTCGCGACCGTGAGGAGCTAATCGCTTCTACCAAGAATCGATTCCACGGCATCCTGCAAAACTCGATCGTTTGTACCACGCTCGGTTGTGTCGATCCCGAGCGCGTCCTCGACATGCGTCGCGTCATCCGCGAAGGCACAATCCTGATCATCAACCTGGAACGGGCCGGTGTGTTGCGCGACGAAGACGTCCAGATATTCGCCAACTTGTTTCTGCACGAAATCCTGTTTGCCGTCTTCAGCATGCCCCGCCATGAACGGGTGCCGTATTTCTTGATTCTCGATGAGCTGCCGGACTTTCAGTCGTGTGCGCCGCTCTTGCTGCGGGCACTACGACACGTGCGCAAGTACAAGCTGCGGCTCGTGGGAGCCCATCAAGGCACGCAGTTTTTCGGCGAACGCACGCAAGATCGACTCTTGCATGCCCTGGTCGCCCAGTGCCGGCTGCACTACTACTTCCAGCACGCCGATCCCGTGGACGCCAAATTCTTCGGTGAAGTCATCAAGTTGCCGCTCCTCGATGGCCGGCGCGTGAAGCACATCCTGCGTCAGCAGCAGCAATACCAGGACGGGCACGACCGGATTGTGCTTGAAGACGAAGGAGAGAGCTGGACGGATTCCGACACGTCCGGCACGGCGGCGACGCACGGCACCGCCAATACGAGCACCGACGCAACCGGTGCCAGCGACGCGATTCGCGAAGCCGTCGGAGCGGCAGCAGCCGCTGCCCATCAAACGATCTCCGCCAATACCAACAGCCACGCCGATTCGCGCGGTACGAACGAAAGCGCGACCACGAACCAGTCGCATACGGCCGCGCGCGGCGGCAGTCGCACGCGGCGCACGACGCTCGTGCCGCGTATCAAGACCCGACTGGTTATCACCGGCGTGCAGTTCGTGTCAGTCGAAGAGCAAAACGTCGAAGGAGCCGTTGAACTGAGCCGGCTGCCAGTAGGCACTGCGATCGAATACCGTTCCGGCAAGCCGTACCGGAAGGCACAATTCCCGTTGGCGGAAAACCCTCTCCGTCGCACGCCGAAGTTTGCCAACAAGAAACGGGCCGAGTTCGACGCGGAATTGGGAGCCCGCCCCGAGTACGCCAGCCCGGCCGAAGTCCTGGCAGCGCGCGATCGGTTCCGCGCCCAACTTTTGCAGCAACTACAAGAAGTTCCAAGTCGACGGACGTCGCGATTGATCAGGACCCTCGCAGCCAGAAGATCCCGAGACTCCCTTTGGAATCTAACCATGCCTCGCACGAGTCTTTCCCTGACGCCGCGCGATGTTGCCCAGCTTTCGGAGTTGGGTGAGGTCGGCATGATGACCGAGGATATGATTATTGATCGGCATTTCACAGGTTTTTCCAATCGCGAAAGTGCGGAGCGAGCGTTCCGCCGGCGCGTGAAAAAGTTCCTCGATAACAAACTGGTCTCGGGCGAGCGCATCCCCACGGCTGGCGACGGACTCTTGCGGGTTTTTCGGCTCACGGCACAAGGAGCCGACTTGCTTGCCGAATTGACTGACACCAAGCCGCGACGGGCCGGCTCAACCCCAGCCCTTAATCCGGTGACGGTTCCCCATCGACTTGGAATCGTCACGACTCGGCTGGCCATCGACGACGCCCATCGCCGCCTCGGACTCCCCTCTCCAGTATGGCTCTTCGAGTACGACCTGGCGGACTCGGCTTCGCCCACCGCCGGCAACGACGAAAAGTTCATCCTCTACGAATCGTTTCGTGCGGGTGGCAAGCGCCATGTGTGCTGGCCGGACGCGGCGGTGCGGATTCGCCTGGGGGGAAGACAAAACCATGAGCTCCTGGCCTACATCGAATACGACCGCTCGACCGAAACCAGTCGGCAAATCGCCGCCAAAAGCGAGCCGTACCAACTGTTGGTGGACGAGCGTCGCTATGAGCAGCATTGGCAATCGCCCTTGAGTAATCCCCTGGTGCGGGTCCTCTTCATTGCCCGCTCGGCGGAACGAATCCGGCATCTGACCGAAGCCCTCCGTGAAACACGCGCGGCAAACCTGTTTCGGTTTGCGACCTATGCCGAGTTGGTACCAGATACTCTTCTGACCGAGCCCGTCTGGCGGACAATCGGCGGACAATTACTGTCGGTACTCCGCCAAGACTCGCCTGCCAAAGGATACCCGCATGTCGAGCAATGATCTCCAATCGATATCCACTTCGGATCCGCTCTTGGTCACGGCTGTCGAACTTGCGCAGCTGCTGCACGTATCAACTCGCACTCTTTGGCGACTTCGCAGTGCGGGTCAACTGCCGCAGCCGGTCCGTTTCGGCGGAACGGTTCGTTGGCGGCTGGAAGAAGTGAGGAAATGGATCGCCGAGGGTTGCCCTCCGACGTAAGTGCGCGAAAATGATTGGTGAAAGGAACCTTCTACATGGCTTCGATCTTCAAACGCTCGAAACGCAAGAATTCGATCTATTCGATTCAGTATTACGATCACGAGGGCAAACGTCGCACAGTCAAAGGCTTCACCGACAAGGGGCTCAGCGAGCAGTTGGCGTCTAAACTCGAATCGGACGCGCGGCTACGGACCTCCGGCTTGGTCGATGCCGAGCAGGACCGGTACGCGGGGATGAAGTTGTCGCCCTTGGCAATCCATCTCGCCGCATTCAAGGAGAGCTTGACGGACAATTCGCCGAAACACGTGGCCGTCACGTGGAAGCGAATCAATTGTATCGTCGCCGGTTGTGGCTTCGAGAAACTTGCCGACATCCATTCCGAAGTAGTCCAAACATTCTTGAGGACGCTGCGGAAGACCAAAAATATTTCGCATCGCACGTACAACCACTACATTCAGGCGCTCGATTCATTTTGCAATTGGTGCGTGACGAGCAAACGATTGCTTGCCAACCCGCTGTTCGGTTTGGAGCGGCTCAATACGGAGATTGATATTCGTCGAAAACGTCGGGCATTAACGGGCGATGAAATTGCTCGACTGATTGCTTCGGCGCGAGGCAGCAATGTCGAAGTCCAGCGGTTCGACGGTGAGCAGCGGGCAAGAATCTATCTGCTGGCGTACATGACTGGCCTGCGAAAAAGCGAACTCGCTAGCTTGTCGCCGACGAGTTTCGACCTTGAGGCACAGCAACCGATCGTGACCGTCGAAGCCGCGTGTTCCAAGCATCGGAGAAAGGACGTTCTGCCCCTGCACCCGGAGCTCGTCGCCAGACTGCGGGAGTGGCTCCCCGGGCTTGGTCCCACCGAAAAGCTGTTTCCAAAGCTGGGCCGCAAATCGACGTCGGAAATGGTCAGGCGAGACCTAAAGCGAGTCGGGATACCGTACCGCACTGATGCCGGGGTAGCCGACTTTCATGCCGCCGGCCGGCACACGCACATCACCGAATTGCTCCGCAATGGGGCCACGCTGCCAGAGGCCAAGGAATTGGCCCGACATTCCGATATCAAGATGACAATGAAGTACACCCACATTGGCATCGCGGATCAGGCCAGAGCCGTTGCCAACCTGCCGACCCCCAAGCTGAATCCCAAACAGCCGGCAATACCGTCCGGTGAATCGACAGTGGCGCTGCACGGGCGCTGCAGTTTGGGCGGCGCTGAGGTTCAAGCAGTGGCAACGACTGGCACGGCAGAAGTCGCAGGGACACGTAAAAACCCTCGGCGGGGTAAGGGTTTTGACACTGCACGTCGCGAGATGTCATCCGATGACAAAGTACCGAAGGTGGGACTTGAACCCACACGCCCTTGCGGGCACTGGATTT
>CAWBTK010000006.1:0-496390 GCA_963791755.1 uncultured Planctomycetaceae bacterium | reverse complement strand
CCGGCGGTGGAATTCAGTATGAGCAGGTCACTCTTAAGCGTGACAGGAATGTCGACGTGGTTCCTGTCATGCCACGGAATGACCTGGCGGGGCTACGGACGGGATGGGTCTGGGATTCACGTTGCGCAGGACTCGGCAGGCAGAGGAAGGAAATCAGTGATGTCGCCTTGTCTTTCCCAATCACTAGGAGTGGCTGCAATGCCTTCGATAACACTGAGATTGCGTTTCGCTTCGTCGGCTTTCCTGGCTATGGTAACAGCACCCTTGTTTGTTTTTCTTGCCTTTGGCGATCCCCCACCTAAACAGGACAAAGCACTGGAACTGAGGCATCTCGGATATGGAAGCGAAATGAAGTCTAATATTCATACATTCTCGATGAAGTTATCAAACCAAGGCGATAAACCGCTGTGGATATTTCTGCCCGGAGATGCAGATAAACAACCTCTAATGAAGGCGGTGTTCCGAAATATCCCCGGTCAACCACGTGCCATTGATATTGACATAAGACCGCCCTCGATAAAGGGTTTTGACGGCAAGGGGAAGTTGGAGGCTATTGGTGTAGGTTTTTATGGTTTTTCGGCACTTTATCTTCCTGCGCATACAGTGGTGGAGATACGTGAATTCAACCTGCCGTCGCGCTTGTAGACAACAACCAACCTTACTGAAATCGCTTTCGATACAGCGGATGAATTGCTGGTCAATGGCAAAATCCCCTTGGAGAAATGGCTTCCGTTTTAAAGGTCGGAGTTTCTTAAGGATGAAACGGTATTGCCTGGCTTTCGCGAGAAGCTTGGGATCGAAGCTGAGAAAGCCACCGCTGCCGCGGAGAGGTATTCACCGAATGAGGTTAAGTACATCGAGGTTAAAGGGATTCATCGTTGGACCATTAAATTCCAGAACCACGGTGAGATAAACAGGGCGGACATCCGATAGAGAGTGTTTCGTTCGTGTGACGAACAATGAGCCATGCGCCTGGGAGGACCAGGGTGTGGATGGCCAGACCAAGGAAGGGACATCAAGTGCTGTCCTCCTGTCCCCTTTCCTTCATCATGTACAAAAAAACAAGTGGAGCTCCTCGTATCATGAAAACGTACTGGTATTGTGCGCTCTATCTATTTCGTTTGTGCACAGACCATCGGCTGTGCCGCAATGGAACCAGTTAATGGTGCAGACCGACCAAACCCTATGAATATGCAACCGGCGAAGGATGAGCAGAGCCCATTTGATGAAGTCATATGGCACAAGGGAGAGCCCGGCAGCATAGCACTTCTTTATCTTGTCCTCACTGATTCGGCCTGGAGCGACTTTGAAGCGAGAGTCCGGCTCGTGCGCCAGAAATGCCAGGGCAGCTTTGCGGGCCGCAAAGCCGTACCAGAAATGCGATTTCAATATAGTGTTTTTCATTAGGGATACAACGAAAACGAAGGACGGATTTGTTACCGGGTTCGACAGAGAACAACTCCAGGCAATTGCCGACGGGAGCACCGACAATGCCAGGAAGCACGCATGGAACATTCGTCGCTTGCCTGGCGGTAATGTAAATAAGAAGTGACGAAGATATGGTGATGACGTGATTCACCGGCAAGAATCAGTTTGATATTCTGCGGGTCGCGCAGTCAGAGGGAAAAGGGGGCGAGGGTGAGTGGACATGGCGCCGGGCGCACCGCAAGCTACGCCGCCGGCTTGAGCACCAGCGTGTTGACGGCCGGGCCGGGCAGGAACGGCGTGGCCTTGCCGTCGGCCCAGGCCTCGTGCGCGTCGCCGTAGTGGGGCGAGAGCGGATGGCCCGACTGGCCGCAGGGCATGTGCATGTAGCCGTCTCCCTCGTGCCCCGGCGAGACGCCCATCCGCTGCGAGGCGCCCATCGCGGGGGCCTGGATGCGGGGCATGTTCTCGGTGTCGCCCGAGCAGTTCTTGCGGCGGCATGTCGAGCCAGCGAGCCAGGCTGGGCACGGCCAGGCTGAGCGGATGCTGGATGCGGGTCGTGTTGTGCTTGCCCCAGGTGTAGTCGGCCAGCTTGGCGCCGTTTCCGGTGGCTTCGGCCGCGACATCATCGGCCGCGGCCAGCAGCAGTTCGTTCCAATTCTTGTAGCGCGGATCGAGCAGGTGCTCGGGCTGCTCGGAAACGATCCGCCAGACGGGCCCCTCGCTGCGATCCATCTTGGCGATCGAGAAGTTCTTGTCGGGCTTCTTGCAGGGGTTCACCAGCAGGTCGGAGAGTTGGGAGATCAGCTTGCGGCGGAATTTGCGGACGGCGCGAAAGCCGACCGAATCGGTCGCCGCGCGGCCGCCCCAATTCTCGACCAGCTTGCGCAGCTCGGCGCGGCGGGGATTGTCGGCCACGGCGTCGGCCGTGAGCGTGTCCAGCAGCAGCTTCTGCCACGGCTCGAGAAACACGGCCCGATCGTCCAGCTGAATCCGGAGCATGTCGGCCTCGGTGGCCTTTTCCATGGCCAGCAGGTCGTCGCGAATCTGCTGGGCCCGGGCGCCCAGGTCGTAGCCGCCGTCGCCCAGCGTGGCCAGCATGTCGCCGCTGACAACGCGCGCGTTGGCCGTCCAGATGCGGCCGCTTCGGGATCGACGATGCGCGGATATTCCTCGGGCGCGAGATAGCCGTCCCAGCGGTGCGAGCCATCGGCCCAGGAGGTCGGCAAGCGGCCGTCGAAGCCGACGCGCTGGGGAATGCGGCCGAGGATCGTCCAGGCGATGCGGCCCTGGTCGTCGGCGACGACGAAGTTCTGCGCCGGCGAGCCGCTGAGATTGGCCAGCCGCAGGGCGTCTTCGAGGTTGTCGGCCGATTCCATCCGCATCAGCCCCATGTTCACGCCGTCCGGGTCGTGGGCGACCCAGCGAATCGCGCGCGGGCGGCCCTGGTGATCGTGATCGATGATCGGTCCCCAGATGGTCGAGACGATTTCCAGCTTTTCGTCGGCGGCGTCCTTGACCTTGATCGACTCGGTGACGTGCTCGAACTTGCGCGGACCGTCGGGCGTGAGGTAAGAGTCCTTGTCGTCGGGATCGACTTCGACGATGACGACGTCGACCCAATCGCCTTCGCTGTTGGTGAATCCCCAGGCGACGTGCCCGTTGCTGCCCACCACGATCGCGGGCGTGCCGGGCAGCGAGACGCCGGTCATGCTGTGCGACTTGCCCTCGGCATCGGGCCAGACGAGCGACGCGCGATACCAGATGTGCGGCACGCGAATGCCCAGGTGCATGTCGTCGGCCACCAGCGCCCGGCCGTCGGCCGTGTGCTTGCCCGAGACGGCCCAATTGTTGCTGCCGGGATGGAAGGTATCGGGCGGGGGCAACTGCGCCGGGCGGGGCCAGCAGTTCGAGGGCGACTTGTTTGGCGTCGCGCGTGTCGAAGACTTCCGGGCCGGGGATTGCGGGCACGGCGAAGGCCTCGCCCTGGATCGGAGCATCCCATTGGGTGCCCAGCGGCGCGAGGAAGTCGAACATCTCCGGCGGCAGCAGATCGTGCATCAGGCCCAACTTCGCTTCGTCGCGATAATCCTCGCCTTGCAGATCGAGATACATCGAGAACATCACCAGCACCGAATCCTCGGGCTGCCAGGGGGCGGGCTGCAAGCCGAGCATCAGGTATTCGAACGGCTTGACGGAGAGCGAACCGAGTCCGGCGTTGACGCCCTTGGCGTAGGCTTCGAGCAAGGTGCGATCTTCCTCGCTCCCCTCGGCCAGCACGCGCCGGGCGACGTCGCGAAAGCGATGGACGCGGACTTTGCGATCGGCGGGAACCACGGCGGCGCCGACGATTTCGGCCAACTCGCCGGCCGAGTTGCGCCGCAGCAAATCCATTTGAAAATAGCGATCCTGACCGTGCACGAATCCCAGGGCATAGGCCACGTCGGGGCGGTTCTCGGCGCGGATCGTGGGAATGCCCAGCGCGTTGCGCTCGATCGTCACGGGCGCCGTGATGTCGCGGCTGGCGATTTCGCCATCGAGCTTCGGCAAGCTGCCGGTCAATTGGCCGCGAATCCAGATGGCCAGGCCAAGCATGATGACGACGAACAGGACGGCCGCGGCCGCCAGGACTTTGAAAAATCGTTTTCGCACGGCATGAATCCTTGGTCCGAGAAAGGACCATTGAGAAGAGCGAGGGAACCCAGCGAGATGCTGCTATTTTGAGTTCCGCGACGGGCCGCCGCAAGAGTGGGTGGAAACGGCCCGTTACCGACGGCGAGTTGGTCTCCCGAGTGGCCCTAGCGGCTGGGACGGTCGTTTCGATTGAGACCAAACAGCCGTGCCACGAGGTCGATGCCAGCCATAATGGCGCCGAATACGATCATCACGACGACGATGAACAGCAGGACGTAAATCCCGCCCGACATCATCTGCCAAAGGGATGGAAAATGGCTGTCGTCCACGGCGTTTCACCTATAAGCGGGCCTATTGTTCTTCCATTGTCGGATTACGGACAGATCCCAGGAATTCCTTACTGCAAGTCCCAAACTCTCGAAAATTCTGGCGGGCAGCCGTTAAGCTCAGGTCGCCATTTGGACCGCCGAACACTTCGTCCGCATCGGGGTCGTCCTGGCCATCATCCTGCCAGAAACAAACTGGACAAATCTCAAAGCCCCCACGCTCGCCGATTGATTTGTAGCCGCAACACGGACAGCGTATTGCGGCGATATCGCGGCCGTTGCTCATGTAGCCAAGTATAGCTCGCGAGGGTTCGGAAGCATTGTGCTGGGGTCCTAATTTAGCGCTGGCTGGAATCGCGAGTTAGAAGCGGCCGGTGAATCGCGGCCAGAGAATCCGCTGCCGCGCGGAGCCGCGCGGCGAAGAAGTTGCTTAGTGGGCGGCCTCGTCCGCAATCAGGTTTCCCAGGCCGAAGCGGCGGGTGAAGCGGGCCGAGCGGTGCCGGGCGTACCAGTCGCGGCGGGTCTTGTTCGAGCTGTGTCGGCGTTTGCGTTTTCCGTCTGGCATGACCTTTCTCCTTCTTCAAGCTTTCCCGTCATCCCTCACTACTCATTACGGGCGTGAAACGGCCCGGGTTGTTACAGGCTCGATCGACAAAATCTGGCCGGGTTTAACCGGGCGCCTCCAGCCGATACACTGGGCGGGCTGGCGGCATCTGGGAAAGTGTCTGAGGACGGGCCGTGGAAGACGCCGACGACAACCTGATCCAGCGGGTCAAAGCTCACGACGTGGCGGCGCTGGCTCAGTTCATCAGCCAAAGCCGCAAACCGCTATTGGCCTTTATCGAGCGGCAGTTGGGCCCGGGGCTGCGGCGGCGGCTGGAGGTGGACGACATCTTTCAGGAGGTCAGCGTCGAGGCGGTGCGGGCGCTGGAAACGGCCGAATTCGAGCATCGAGAGCCGTTTTCCTGGCTGTGCCAGATCGCCGAGCGGCGAATCATCGACGCCCATCGCCGTTTCTTTGGCGCTCAGAAACGGGACGTCGGCCGCGAAGTGTCCCTGGGGAGCCCCGGGGGAGACTCGCAACATGCCGCCATCATTGACCTTCTGGCCAATTCCATGACCACGCCCACGCATGCCCTGTCGCGCAAGGGGCACGAGGTCAGGCTGCTCGAGGCTCTAGCCAAACTGCCCGAGGACCAGCGCGAGGCGCTGCGGCTGCGGTATGTGGAGAACCTGCCCTCGAAGGAGATCGCCGAACGGCTGGGAAAATCCGACGGCTCAGTGCGGGTGATGCTGACCCGGGCATTGAGCAAGCTGCAGCAGATTCTCGGCCCGGACGACATTCCGCGTTTCTAGCGCGAGCCCCGGGCAGCGCCCTTTCTGCCCCGCGGCATCGGTTGTGCAGGACTTCCGGGCCTTGGTGATTGGTCACAAACCATTGCCCGAAAGGAGTTTGCGCAATTCGGTTTTTTTCGACTCACCTCCTGTAACAGAACGCCTCGGCTCACGCTTGGTTAGGTAGTGACGAGCCAGCGACGAATCGCCGGCCCCCCCAAAAAATAAACCTGCCAATACGGAGCCGGAGCCATGAACCAAAACACCCACAGCAACGCGAACCTGATCGACACCACCCTCGGCCTGGCCACTGCCCGGCTGTTGCCAATGGCGGTTAAGAGCTTTCGCAATAAGCTGATCGGCGTGGTGTTGGCCGGCCTGGTGCTGCCGCAAATGGCTTATGCCGGCCACGGTGGCGGCCACGGCGGCGGCGGACACATGGGCGGTGGCGGCGGCCGATCGTTCGGCGGGGCGATCACGCGGAGCCTGCCGCGCTCGTCCGGGTCGAGTTTCCAACGCTCGTCCAACTCGTTCAAGCAATCGAACAACTTCAAGTCGGCCAACGGCTTCAAGCAAGCGAACAATTTCAAGTCGAC
This sequence comes from uncultured Planctomycetaceae bacterium, assembly GCA_963791755.1. Classification (GTDB taxonomy): domain Bacteria; phylum Planctomycetota; class Planctomycetia; order Pirellulales; family PALSA-1355; genus PALSA-1355. The sequence goes on along the minus strand of CAWBTK010000006.1, from coordinate 490,074 downwards.
CAACGTGAACCAATCCGCCAAGGCCTCCACGTTCCGCCAGAAGTTTTTTGACGGCAAGGGATCGTTCAACCGCGTTGTTGCCGCGACCGGCGGTACCGGAACGCCAACCGGCGGCATGGGAACCGGTGGCATGGGAACCGGTGGCATGGGGACTGGTGGCATGGGGACTGGCGGCATGGGCACCGGTGGCGGCATGGGAACCGGCGGCGGCATGGGAACCGGCGGCGGAATGGGAACCGGCGGCGGAATGGGCCAAGGCAACGGCATGGGCGGCGGCCACGGGCATGGCCGGGGGTTCGCCTGGTGGCTCGTTCCGCAGGTCGTCGGTGGACTGGGTGGCTACGGCGGATACGGCGGCGGGTATGGCGGCGGTTACGGCGGTGGATATGGTGGCGGGTGCCAGGGCGCCGTGTATCAGGATTCGTCCTACGTCGATCAGCAGCCGGTGTATGCCGACCAACAGGCCGCTTACGTCCCGGCCGCTCCGGTTCCGGCTCCGCTGCCGAGCTACAATCCGCTTCCGAGCTATAACGCGACTCCGGCTGTCAGCCCGGCCCCAGTTCAGCCGACGCAGGTTCAGCCGGTGAGCACCGACGGTTACGTTGACCTGGTGCTGGAAGACGTCGAGTTTCTGGAGCCGGCCACGGCCCTGGTCGGTCCGTTGTATCTCGTCAAGGTTCGCAACCAAGGGACGGCGTTGGCCGGCAAGTTCCGGATCGGGGCCTTCGCTCAGCTGGATGGTGAGATGAGCGATGACGCGCCGCGGGCGGTGACGGAAGTCTCGAACCTGGGAGCGGGCGAAACGGCCTCGGTCACGCTGCGGCTGCCGGCCACGGCGATGAAGCTGATCAGCACGTCGAGTGCCGCGACCAGCGCGTTCAACAAACTGCTGGTGGTGACCGACCTGGACGACGCGGTTGTGGAATCGGACAAGTCGAACAACGTGGCCAACCTGGACCGGGCCGCGTTGGAAACGGCCGCCGCGACCCACTAGTGCGTGTCGCACAGACATTTGGCGTGCGCTCGCCGGAATTCCACACGAAATCTGACGAAACGATCGCTACCTGTTCGCGAAACGTGCTCTAATCGGGCCGGCTGAAAGCGAAGAAACGCGACCCTCCTGACCGCGGCGCCCGGTGGCAAAGAATGCTGCTGGGGGCCGCGGTTTTTTTGCGCTTACGCGGGGCACGGCAGCGCCCGGTGCCTGACGGTCGAATCGCACGGTATACTGGCGACAGTCGGCAGGTCGTGCGGGGCGGGGTCGAATTGCCGAGACATTAACCACGGGGCTGCCTGGCCGGCCAGGCAGCCATGGCCAAGGAGCGTTTCGGGATGTCGCAGACCGTCCCAGCGACTGAGAACGATGTTTCGGTCGCCTGGCAACAGTTGTCGGAGCGGATCGATGCCTTCGTGGCCGCCTGGAAACAAGGGGGCGAGCCCCCCGCGCCGGCCGATTTCGTGCCGGGTGAGCCCCCTGCCCTGCGGCGGCTGACGCTGGTCGAATTGGTGAAGGTGGATCTCGAATACCGCTGGCAAGGCCGGCGGGCCCCGAAGCTGGTCGAGGCCTACCTGGCCGAGTTTCCGGACCTGGCAGTCAACGGTGAACTGCCGTGCGACTTGATCTACGAGGAGTATCACGTCCGCCGGCAACACGGCGACGAGGTGGCGATTGCCGACTATTGCCAGCGCTTTCCCGCCCGCGCCGACGAATTGAAGCGGCTGTTCCAGATCGACGCGCCGACGCAATCGACCATGTTGGTTTCGTCCGAACCGATGCCCACGTTCGCCGCCGGGCAGCAAGTCGATGATTTTGATTTGCTCTCGCCGCTAGGCAAGGGAGCCTTCGCCTCGGTGTTTGCGCCCGGCAGCGCTCAATGCAGCGGCTGGTGGCGCTGAAGATTTCGCGCGACCGCAGCCTCGAGCCGCAAACCCTGGCCCAGCTCGAGCATCCGCATATCGTGCGGGTTTTTGACCAGCGGGCCTTGCCCGAGCACAAGCTGCGTTTGCTGTACATGCAATACGTGCCCGGGGGCACGTTGCAGGGCGTGGTCACGCACCTGCGCAAGATTCCGCCGGCGGCGCGGGGCGGGGGATCGCTGCTCGAGGCGGTCGACAAGGCGCTGGCTCACAATGGAGAAGAACCGCCGGCCGATTCGCTCACGCGCTACAAGCTGCGCAGCGCCACGTGGCCCGAGGTCGTGTGCTGGCTCGGCGCCCGGCTGGCCGGAGCGCTAGGGCACGCGCATCAACACGGCGTGTTGCACCGCGACATCAAGCCGGCCAACGTGCTGGTCGGCGCCGACGGGCATCCGAAGCTGGCCGACTTCAACATCAGCTTTTCGAAGCTCGACGGCGCCACTCCGGCGGCCTATTTCGGCGGCACGCTGGCCTATATGTCGCCCGAGCAACTCGAGGCCTACGACCCGGCCAACTCGCCAGCCCGACGAGTTGGACGGGCGGGCGGATATTTATTCGCTGGGCGTGCTGCTATGGGAACTGCTCACGCTCAAGCGGCCATTTGCCGATGTTTCGCTGCCCGAGGATTGGTCGAAGGCCCTGCCGCGGATGGTGAGCATTCGCTGCGCCGGACTTTCGCCCGACACGCGGGCCCTGGTCCCGGCCGACTGCCCGGCGATCGTGGTCGACGTGCTGGAGAAATGCCTGTCGCCTGACCCGGCCGACCGCTACGCCAAGGCGGACGAACTGGCCCGCGAGCTGGAGCTTTGCCTGCAACCGCGGGCGCATGCGCTGCTGAACACCCGACGGGCGCAGGGATCTTTCTTCAAGCGGCATCCGGTCAGCTCCACGGTGCTGTTGGGCCTGGTGCCGAATCTGGTGATGGGGCTGTTGATCATTATCTACACCTCGACGACGATCGTCGTGCGCTTGAGCGAAGAGGACAAGAACGTGTTCAACGTGCAGTTGCTGGCGATCAACCTGACCGGCTACGCGTTGGGGCTGGGATATATCTGCACGACGCGCGGCCGGCTGTTCATGACGCTGGCCAAATTGGCCCGCGGCCAGCGGGTGACGCCGCCGGCGTCGCTCGACCTGGTGCGCCGCTCGTTGACCTTGGGCGCCGCCACCGCTGGAGTCACGGCGATCTTGTGGTCGATCTCGGGTTTTATCTTTCCGACCTGGATCCACTACGGCGCCGGCGCGATGAGCCGGTTGTCGGGCGAGGATTACGCGCATTTTGTCCTGGCCAACCTGTTGTGCGGCATGATCGCGGCGACGCAGAGCTACTTCGTGGTCACGTTCTTGTCGATCCGCAATTGCTATCCGTGGCTGATGCAGGGGCGGCCCGAGGACGCGCGGGAAATCGGGGAGCTGGCGCAGTTGGCGCGCGTAGGGCGGATGGTGTTCGGGGTGACCGTGGCGCTGCCGTTTATCGCGCTGGGGGCACTGCTGATGATTGGCGATTCGGCCAAGGCCGTGATTGGCGGGCTGGCGGCGATCGGATTTGTCGGCTGCGTGCTGGCGTATCTGCTCGACCTGGCGATTCGCGCCGACCTGGCGGCCCTGGTCACGGCGATGAACCCCAGTGGCGACTCGCTGGGTGGCGGCGACTCGCTCGACTCGCTGCTGACCGGCTCGCGCCGATCGACGCGACGTTGATTTTTCGCCGTTAACCTTGCTGAACGTGATCCGCGGATTTCGCGGATGACGCAGATTTGCAGTGAAGAATGAAAAGACGCGTTTCGCATGATCTCATCGTTCGACGATCAATTCGGCTGGTGTAGATCTGTGAAATCTGCGCAATCCGCGGATGTCTCGAGATGCAATCGGTTAAGGGCGAAGGAGTGCCATCCCGATGTCGGTCTGCCTGGGCATGACAAGCCGAGTCATGTGGGATTCATGTCATGCCGAGGCATGACCTACGAGCTGACCGGCCCGCGCCGATCGACGCGACGAAAATAGTCTCCGTCATTCGCCCCGCGCGAGCGCCGTCAACGCCCAGCAGGTGGCCGGGGTGGAGATGAACTGGTCGCGGCCGTGCGGATCGCCGTTGTCGAAATAGACCTGGATCGGCTTGGAGCGCGATTTGACGAACCACGAGCCGTCGTCGCGTTGCGTCTTCAGCAAATAAGCCACGCCGCGCCGATAGACCGGATCGGCCACGGGCATGCCCGCCAGGCCCAGCACGTACAGCGTGTGACCGGTGGCATAGGCATCGCTCTGCATGTCGTCCAATTGCGCCCAGCCGCCGTCGGGGCGCTGCGCCGCGAGCACCGCATCGCGCGCGGCACTGACTTCCTCGGGCGGCGCGGACAAAAGGTGTAGCGCCCATAGGCGCGACACCCGGTCTTCCTGCGACTTGGGCGTGCAGGCGGCAATCCACGTTTTGGCCTTGGCGATCGCCGAGTCGCTGGCTTGCTTCTGTTCGGGCGTGGCATAGGCGAGCAATCCGGCGATGGCCAGGGCCGTGCTGGTTTCGCGGGAGTCTTCCATCGGCGGACGGCTGGCATGAATACCCCAATGGCCGTCGTCTTCCTGGGTCTTGAGCAGATAGGTGACCATGGCGGTCGTTGTTTCGTCGGGCTTCCAGTCGGCCAGCTTCAAGGCCCACAGGCCGTAGCTGACGGTCATCGCGCGGCCGCCGATGCCTTCGCCCGCCTTCAACTGCTCAAGCTGGCCGGTGAATGACTTGTGCGTGTGCTCGGCCGCCGACTTAACGGTCTCCAGGTCGGCCGCGCTGGGCGTGCCGCCGCCGGCCAGGATCGCCAACATGGGCAACGTCTGGTGGTGACAAGCGAAGCACTTGCGATGCGCGGGATAATTGGCAACCGCCTTGTGGACGATCGGCAGAGCCAGCGCGCGGGCCGCGGCCGCCTGTTCGGCAAGGTTCTTCGTATCTACTTCCAATGCCTGCTCGGGTGATTGCGGCTCGGCAGCCGCGATCGATCGATGAGCGGACGGAAACACCGCCAAGGCAAGCGCGCACGACAGTAGGCGGCGCAAAAACGCATTGCGAAGGATCGGCCAATCGTTCGATTGCGGTGTCATGATGATCGTGCCCGAGGTCAGTAAAAGCAGCGGCCTGGAAACCGGATTTCAGTGTACCCCAACGGCCCGGTAAACGGGAGTAAATTGCAGCGAGCTTCTTCGTATAAGACGCGGTATGATCTGGGGCATGGAACCAGACAATCCCTACGGCACGTCCCAAGAATTGCCGGCCAGCACTTACGCGACTGGGTGGCCAAGCAATGGTTTGGTGTGGTTCTACGTTTGGTTTTACACGATTGCAATTCTGTGGGGAGCACAAGGTGCCGTCGCCTCGGTGCAATCGGGAGGCGACGCCATTTTCCAACTTTCATCGGCATTGTGTCTCGGCATGTGGGCCGTCGCTGACGCGCGGCAACGCCAAAAGCCGATTCCATTTTTTCAGCAGCAATGGTTCTTCATTTTTGCCGGCCTGGTGGTGCCAGCATATGTCATCGTGACGCGCGGCTGGAAAGGAATCGGCTGGGTTGCTCTCTCCGCGGTCAGCTGGTTTGCAGCTGCGACTCTGGCAATGCACGTAGCGGGGTTTATCTACTTCGGAAGTGCCTGGTGGGCCGCGCTGGGGTTTGCGAATTGAGCGGACTAACACCACGTCTGGCCCTCGCCTTAGTTACAATGGCGGAATGCCCGCATTCTCGACACGACAAGCGTCGATATTGGCCCGCGTTACTTCGGCGGCGCTGGGATTGTTGGTCTTCATTCCGTCAATGGTTACTGCGCAAGACGTTGTCGCGAGGGAAAGCTCGAAGCCATTGGTAAGCGTGTCTGGAATTAACAGCAGGATCGACAAGGAGAGCTATTTTCTGGTCAAGTCGATAAAGGACTGGACAGACCTTTGGAGCCGCCACTCGAGCGACGACGCCGAGCGGATCCCCGTGGTGGATTTCGAGGAGTGTATGATCGTCGCGGCCTTTTCTGGAAAAATGCCGAATTGCCGTGGCTTAGAGGCGGTCGAGCTCGACGAAAACTCCAGACAGATCGTCTTGCGGTTCCACGACTTGACGTACCAGACCGTTGCAATAACCAAGGACGGCGGCGAAGCCAAGCGAGTGACTCCGTACGCGTTCTTTTTTGTGCGCAAATCGCCTAAGTCCGTGGTGCTGGAAAAGGACGTGCGACAGTACCTCGGAACGCCACCGGTGTGGAAGGGTGTGGCGAGCTTCCCGAACCATCGCGGACACTGATCCACCGTGCTGACGGCCGCTCATCGCCGTTCCGGACTCGACCGGTCCATCCTCGCTCCGGAATTTTTTCGCCTGCCCGCAGCCGGCTGGCCCCTTGCCTCGCGCTCGCGTACCGGGACAATGGTGTTCAGTTGACGGCGCACGCAGGGGCGCGTCACCCGTGACGACCACTTCGCATGGAGAGAGATTATGTTGACGCTAAACGAAGAAGCGGGCGGAAAGTTCCTGATGGTCAAGATCAGCGGCAAGCTATCGAAGGAAGACTATCTGCAATTCGTCCCGGACATCGAGCGGCTGATCAAGGAGCACGGCAAGATTCGCATCCTGGTGCAAATGCACGACTTTCACGGCTGGGAAATGGGCGCGCTGTGGGAAGATATCAAGTTCGACATGAAGCATTTCGGCGACATCGAGAAGCTGGCCCTGGTCGGCGAGAGCAAGTGGGAAAAGGGCATGGCCACGTTCTGTAAGCCGTTCACCAAGGCCAAGATCGAGTACTTCGACGAGTCGAAGTTGGACGAGGCGAAGACTTGGATTGCCGCGTAGTTCCAGGGGATTTCGCGGCGGCGGTGGTATATGCGTCGGCGATGAAGCCCATTTTGCTGTTCCCTACCTCATGACGGAGCGCCCGCCGTGCCGGTCACGTTGGTTATTTTCGGCGCCTCGGGCGATCTGACGAGCCGCAAGCTGGTGCCGGCCCTGTACCAGCTTTTTCGCAAGGGGCGGCTGCCCGAGGAAACCCGGATCGTGGGTTTCTCGCGGACGGCTTTTTCGGACGATGCCTGGCGCGATTCGCTGGGCGAGAGCACGAAGAAGTTCCACCCCAAGCAGTTCGACGCGGCCGAATGGCAGAAATTCGCCGCCGCGCTGCACTATCAGCGCGGCGATTTGGGTTCTCCGGCGGACTTCGACGCGCTGCACAAGCGGTTGCACGAGCTGGAAGGCTCGGAGACGGTGACGCGCGTTTATTACCTGGCCACGGCGCCGCAATTCTACGAGGAGACGGTCGCCCGGCTGGGCAATTGCGGATTTGCCGACGAGGTCAACGGCCCGCGGCGCATCGTCATCGAGAAGCCCTTTGGCACGGATCTGCAAACGGCGCGGCGGCTGAACGACGCGGTGCACGCGGTGTTTCGCGAAGCGCAGGTGTACCGCATCGACCATTACCTGGGCAAGGAGACGGTGCAGAATATCCTCGTGCTGCGGTTCGCCAACACGATCTTCGAACCGGTATGGAACCGCAATTACGTCGATCACGTGCAGATCACGGTGGCCGAGGAAGTGACGGTCGGCCGCCGGGGCAGCTTTTACGACGAGACCGGCATTCTGCGGGACATGTTCCAGAATCATCTGCTGCAACTGCTGATGGCCACGGCCATGGAAGCGCCCGTGCGGTTCGAGGCCGAGACGGTGCGCGACGAAAAAGTCAAAGTGCTTCAGCGCCATCCGACCGCTGTCGCCGGCAGCCGTGGCCACGGATACCCTGCGCGGACAATATCGCGGCTACCGTAGCGAGCCGGGAGTCAAGCCCGACAGCCAGACGGCCACGTTCGCGGTGGTCAAGCTGGCGGTCGACAACTGGCGGTGGCAGGGAGTGCCATTCTATTTGCGCAGCGGCAAGGCGATGTCGTGCCGCACTTCGCAAATCGTGATTCAGTTTCGCAGCCCGCCGCACATGGTCTTCGAGGCCGAGTGCGCGACCGTGTGCCAGTCGAACCGGCTGGTGATCCAGATTCAGCCGGCCGAGGGCATTCAATTGCACTTCGAAACCAAGGTGCCCGACGCGGGAATGAAACTGCGGCTGACGGATTTGGAGTTCAGCTTCAATCGCGACTTTCCCGGCGTGATGCCTGAGGCCTATGAGCGGCTGTTGCTCGACGCGTTCCAGGGGGACGCCAGCTTGTTCTCCCGGGCCGACGAAGTGGAACTGGCCTGGAGCATCATCGACCCCATCGCCACGGCCTGGAAGGAAATGCATCAGCCAAGCCTGGAAGTTTACGAGCCGGGCGTATGGGGGCCGGCGGGCTCCGAGGAATGGATGCACCGCCAGGGGCGGCAGTGGTTCGACACTTGCCCGGTGCTGGCGTAAGAACGCCCGGCCAAGAAGGCTACGCCGGCGCGCGTTCGATCTGCACGCGGGCGTCGTTGAAACAGGCGCCGCCGCCCAAGTCGGTCAACGTGTCGGGCGCCAGCGCGTTGGCCGTCTGGCCGTTGAGGGTGTGCCGCGACCATAAGCCCTTGGGCAACACAGCCACGCCCGCGCGCAGTTCACTGTTCAGCTTCGCGCGGCAACGAACTTCGCCCGAGCGATTGAACACGCGCACGGATTCTCCGTCGGCGATGCCGCGAGACGCCGCGTCGGCCGGATGCAATTCGATCGGCACGGCCTCGCGCACGAGTTGATAGAGAGACGACGAAATGGCCTTCGACGTTGAGGGCGAAATCAACGCCAGTGGAAATTCGTCGTGCGGCTCGAGCGGCCGATAAGCATACAACCCGCCGGGCGCGGCGCGGTCCAGGCTCTCGGGCAACAGGTCCGCCTTGCGGTCGGCGTGGGGCGGAAAGACATCGACGAACTGGACGGGACGCGGTGCGCAGGGCGCCGCGGCGCGGCCGGTGGCCGCCAGGCTTTGGGCAATTTGCTTGCCCCGGGCCGACGTGCCGACGATCGCCTGGACAACTTGTTCGGGAGTGTGGGGGTCTCCGGGCTGGTCCAAACCCATCCGCCGGCACAGTTCGCCGAACAGCCAGTGATTCGAGCGGGCTTCGCCGACCGGCGGCACGACTTCGGGGGCCAGTTGCGCAAGCAGCGTGCCATAACTGCGGCGCAATTCCGTGTGTTCCAGAAATGTCGTCGCCGGCAGCACGACGTCGGCATAGAGGGCCGTATCGGTCAACACCTGCTCGTGGACGACCGTGAACAGCTCTTCGCGCTGGAGGCCCGCGCGAATTTTGTTTTGTTCCGGCGCGGTTGCCAGCGGATTGCAGTTGTAAACGAACAGGGCCTTGATCGGAGTTTGATAGTCGGCCGCCAGCGCCTGGCCCAGCAGGTTCATGTTGACGATGCGGGTGTTGGGGGGAGTTGCCGCGGCGCCTGCCGCCGTGTTGACGTCCCAGGCGACCGACTGGCTCATGGTGAATCCGCCGCCGGCGATCCCGAATTTGCCCGCCACGGCCGGCAGCGCCAAAACGGCGGCCGCCGCCGAGCCGCCATTGCGATTGCGCTCCAACCCCCACCCGCAGCGAATCACCGCGGGGCTGGCGTCGGCGTAGAGCTGGGCAAACTCGGCGATGTCGCTCGCGGCGATGCCCGCCACTTCGGCCGCCTTGGCAAACGTCCATTGGGCGGAGCGCTCGCGCAGCTTTTCCCAGTTCCGCGTGTGGGCTTGCAGAAAATCGAGATCGGCGCGGCCGGCTTCGAACAGCCAGCGAACAACCGCCAGCGCCAGGACCACGTCCGTGCCCGGTTTGACCGCCAGATGCAAGTCGGCTTGGCGCGCCAGCGGCGTGCGGCGCGGATCGACCACCACGAGCTTTGCGCCGTTGGCCTGCGCCTGGCGAATCAAGGGGGTCAGGTGAATGCCAGTGACCGCCGGATTGACGCCCCACAGCACGATCAGCCGCGCGAGCGGGTAGTCCTCGAACGCCACGCCGGGCATTTTGCCGTACATCCCCAACAGCGCGGTGGAGGTGGGCATGGCACACAACGTGCGGGCCAAGCGCGAGGCGCCCAGGCGATAAAAAAACCGGGCGTCGAGCCGCATCTTGCGAGAGCCAGCCGTTCGATCCGCCATAGAAGTACGGCAGAATCGCCTCGCCGCCATGCTCGTCTCGCACCGCCGCCAGTCGGCCGGCCACGAGTTCCAAGGCTTCGTCCCAACTCGCGCGGCGAAACACGCCCGAGCCTTTCGGGCCCGAACGCACCTGTGGAAACATCACGCGGTCCGCGCCGTACATATGCTCCGGAAAGTGCTTTACCTTGCCGCAGATAAATCCGGCGGTGTACGGGTTGGCATGGTTGCCATCGAGCGACTCGACCCGGCCGTCGCGAATCGTGACGTCGAGACTGCACCCGTCCGGGCAGTCGAGCGGACAGGCGCTGGTGCGCGTTTCAACTTGTGCTTGGGCCATCGGACGTTGCCCTCCGGTTGCGAGAGGAACTGGCCCCGTACCGGGCCAACGCTCGGAAGCTTATTGTGATGCTCGGCGCGTGGCCGCACAATCGGGATCTGGACAGGCGGCGGGCGAGGCGGGTTCGCGGCAATTGGCGGCGGCCCGGGCGTCCTGCCAGAGCGCAGGCGAGCTGAGCCCTCGCCGGACGCACGTGGCCCTTGCCTAGCCGATCACAACTTGCTCGAAGTTCGGACCGCGCAGGTTCAAGCAACGAACCCGCAGGGAATATGCGGCGCGCGGGAAGTACGCATCGACGTAACCCGAGCGGGCGAGCGACTCCAGGTTCGTCCATCCGGCGGGCAGGGCCGATTTCAGTAGCACGAGCTCGGCGGCTTCGAGCGCCGTGGCCACGCGGGCGGCGATCGAGTCGCTGGTTACGTCCCAGCTTGCCGGCAGCGGATTGCCAGAGGCCTGGTCCTGGATTAGGAATTTCTGGACGTCGAGGATTTGCAACGAGCCGAGTTCGGACCGATCCAATCGTTCGATCGCATCGACGAGCCTGGCTTCCGGGATGAGTCCGGCCACGAGCGCGGCCGTGATGCTCATGGCGCGAATGGCAAGCAGATGGCTCGTCTCGGGGGGAAGCGCGTGCGCGGCATCTAACTCGCGGAGCGTGTCGACCAGGGCGCCGCCGCCGACGATCAACACATGAACGCTCGGCGGCTGAACGGCCAACCAGGCGCGCAGTCGAGAGGCCAACTCCGGCCAATCGAGCAGGCTGCCGCCCAGTTTGACGATGCGCACTCGGGTTATCCGCGCGTTGTCAGCCCGCGCGGGGCGAGTCATCGCGACCCCTCGCGGGCGAGCACGGCCAGTGCGTGGGCCGGAGCGCAGCGCGAAAGCTCCGGCCCCAGTTCGCGTTTCAGACTAACGACGCTGGCTTTGAGTTTCATCTTTTCCAACATGCGCAGGGCCAGAAACTCGCCGCGACCGGAAATGACGACGGTCTCGGGGGGCTGCAGCAGCCGGGCCACGAGTTGCGTGGCGATGGCCGAAATCTTTCGCAATTGGGCCTGGGCCAATGCCTCGGCCATGACGCGCGCGTCGGCCTCGCTGAACATCTCGCGGTCGGCGCAAATCGAGCGAGCCAGCCGATCGCGCGCTGCGGAGCGCGTTGCCGGCCGATGGTCCGCCGTTTGCGTGTTTTGCGGTTCCTCGGGCAGATCGCCCAGGATCAGGTACGCGTCGCGCATCGTGGCAAAATTTTCGTGGGCAGTCGGACACTTCCGACCCCGCCAGGGGACCAACTGGGCCACGGCGCACACCGGCCGCGCTCGACGCCCGTGTAAATCAGCTCGCCGTTGATCATACGATTCGGGTCGGTCTTGCCGATGGTCACGGGCTGGCCGTCGACCAGCGGAATCAAGTCACAGGTGGTCGAGCCGACGTCGATCAGCAGTCCGACGCCCTTGGTTGCATAGCGGCCGGCAAAATTTGCCAGCGCGTGCCAGTTGCTGGCCGCCGCCAACAACGGCTGTTTTTTGGCGATTTGCAGCGAGACCAGTTTGCCGTTGGTCAGATAGGCCCGCGTATGCCGGCCATCGGCGGCCACGGACAGGGCGTCCAATATAAACAGCACGCCCTCGGCCTTGGTTTGAAAACAATCGGCCAATTCACCGGTCATCGTGACGGCCACGTGATCGGCGCGGGGAACCAGCGCGATCAAGCCCCGCAGCGCGTCGGTCAACTGCTTGGGATTTTCCCAGAGGGGGAAGGGCTGCGAGACGGCAAAGCCCTCGCCGTCCGCGGCCTTGAGATTGGCGCCTCCGATATCCAGTGCCAGCCACTTCATAAGCTACCCATCTCGACCCGTTTGGACGCCCCCCGAGGATTGGAATTGTATCGAGCCGGCGTGCCAACACAACTCGACCCCGCGGCCGGCGGCTAGCTCCATCATAGCCTCGGCCAGATTGCCGCGCGCCAAGGCCCGCAGACCGACATACGAAGTGGTCAAACGCGGATTGATCTCGATGACCGCATCGTCCACGCCCGACGGATTGGTTCCCAAAACCAAGTCTACTCCCAAATAACCGAGCGGATCGGCCAATGTGCCGATCGCGCGGGTGGCGAGTCGAATCGCCCGGCGGGCTAGTTCGGGTTCGATCGGCAGCGAACCGCCGGAATACGCAAAATCCGCGCGAATGTCGATGCATTGGCGGCACGGCACGAGCGGCACGACTCCAACGAAATCGCCCCCCGGCGGACCGCACAACGCAGCCACGCTGACTGCGGCGCCGGGCATGTATCGCTCCAGCCGGCTGGCCGTGTCGACGAGGCGGCCGAGGGCGCGCGAGTCGGCGATCCATCGAATGCCTTGCGAGCCGGCGCCGTGGCGCGGCTTGAGCACGGCGGGATATTGGAAATCGGCGGGCAAGCGATCGCCGGCGGCCAGCGCCACGCCTGGCGCAACCGGCACGCCGCGGGCCGCCAGATGCTGGGCGGTCGCGTGTTTGTCGGCGGCCAGTGCCACCAGGCTCGAGTTACAGCCCAACAGCCGGCCGCCGGCGCGCTCCACGGCCAGGGAGCGGGACAGCAAGTAATCGTCGAATTCCGGCGCGACGATGATGGTCCAATCGGCCGCCGCCGCCAGCCGGGCGATCGTCCGCCGTTCGGTCGCGGCGCTGTCGACCGGGTGGATCGTGCAGCCGGGCAAATCGAGCCCGCGCTGGCGAACGTCGAGGAGAACGTCGATTGCGACCCGTTCGATGCGAGAGAAATCGGCGGCCAGCGCCGAGAGCATGGCCGCTCCTTCCTGGGCCAGCGAGGCGCCGGGAGGTTCCGCGCCCGCGGAGTACAAGCCGCCGCCGCAGACGAACTCGTAGAGAAGGATGCGCAAAACGGGCACCGCGGCTGGGTCAGAAAATACCCAGTTGATCGCGGGCGTCCTCGGTCATGCGGTCCGGCGTCCAGGGCGGAATCATGACCACCTTCACGTCGACGTCGCCAACCCCTTCGATCGCGCCGAGCACGGTCTTGGTTTGCGAGACCAACTGCGGGCCGGCCGGACAAGCCGGACTGGTCATCGTCATTTCAATATTCACGTTGATCTTGTCGCCCGCCTCTTGCAGATCGACCAGGTAGATCAGGCCCAGGTCGACGATATTGACGAACAGCTCGGGATCGATCACTTGTTTGAGCGATTCGCGTACCGAATCTTCGGAGATAGCCATCGGTCGTGCTCCTCAATCGCAAAGTTTGATGAGAACGTCGTCACCTTCCACCTTCACCTCGTGAACGACGGTTGCCCGAGTTGCGGGCATGGTCAACGCGCGTCCGTCGCGGATATCGAATTTCGCTCCGTGCCGGGGGCAGGCGATGGCAAAACCCTCGAGCGGCCCTTCGTCGAGCGGCCCGCCATCGTGCGTGCAGACGTCGTCGATCGCGTAGAAGTGGCCTGCCGTGTGGATCAACACCACCAGCCGCTCGTCGACCTCGACAAGCTTTCGTCCCGGATCGGGAATCTCGGAGACTTTCGCGACTGGGATGAAATTGGGGATTGGGGATTGGGGGTTGGGGGCTGGCATTTTGGTTTTCGAACTTTGCGTGCAACGGTTCGCGGACACCGATTTCAAGACAGACGTAATAAGTTCATTGGACGTCAGTACTCGATACCAACCCCCAATCCCCAACCCCCACTAGTCGTACTCCCGGATGCGGCGGCCGATTGCGTCGCCCAGTGCGTCGCGGACGCTCTCGATGGTGATGCGGTCGAAAACCTGCTGGAAGAATCCGGCCACGACCATGCGGACCGCTTCCTTGCGGGTCAGGCCGCGGCAGCGGGCGTAGAAGATCTGTTCATCGTCGACCCGGCCGGTCGTCGAGCCGTGCGTGCAACGCACGTCGTCGGCCAGAATCTCCAGCCCGGGAATCGAATCGCTGCGGCAATGATCCGACAGCATCAAGTTGTCGTTTCGCTGGTAGCCGTCGGTTTTTTGCGCGGCGGGGTCGACCTTGATCATACCGCGCCACACGGTGCGCGAGTTGTCTTGCAGGGCGGTCTTGTAGAGCAAATCGCTCTTGCAAGACGGGGCCTCGTGGTGCTGGAGCGTGTGGTAGGAGAGATGCTGCTTGCCCTCGGTGAACATGACGCCATTGACCTGGGCGTGCGCCGCGGCCGACCAGGCCCACGTGCTGATTGACCTTGGCAAGGCGGCTGCCGAGCGCCGCGATCGTCCACTGCAACGAAGCGTCGCGATCGACCAGGGCCTTCTGATGCGCGAAGTGCCAGACGCCGCTGGCCCAATTTTGCAGATTCACGTAGCGCAATTTCGCGCTGGGACCCAACAACAGTTCCACGGCCCCGCAGTGCAAGCCCGTGGCCGCCTCGGCCGTGCTGGCGGTTTCGGCCAGCAGGGTCGCTTCGGCGCCGTCTTCGAGGATAACCAGCGTGTGCCCGAAATCGCTCGCGCCGGGAGTGAGCACCGAGAGCATGTGCAGCGGTTCGTCGATCGTCACGCCGCGGGGCACGTACAGCAGCGCGCCGCCGGACCAGGCGGCGGCGTGCAAGGCCGCGAATTTATCGGAAGCCATGTCGAACGCGCGAAACAGATGCGGGCGAATCAAATCGCCGTGCTCTTTGACGAGCTCATCGAGGCTGCCGAAGAGCACGCCCCGCTTGCTCCACTTTTCGTCCAAGCGGGCCGCGTGCGGGCGGCTATCGACGGCCGTGACCTGCCCGCCCAGTTGAACGCCGTGCGTCAGCAGCGAGTCAACCGAGGCCGCGGCGGTTGTCTCGGCGGGAAATCCGAACTTATCCCAGCGAAACAGCCGGATGTCGGTCCGCATCCATTCTTCGTCGCGCTGGCTGGGGGCCGGCAGCGTTTCGAACTGCCGCCAGGCCTGCTCGCGCAAGTCTCGCAACCAGGCCGGCTCGCCGCGCGATTGTTGGAATGCGTCGAATGTCTCGCGACTAAAACCCAAGCGTGTGATCGTTTCGGTCATTGATACTCGTTCGTTCCCGTTTCAGTCCGCGGCGAGAAAGCGCCGGCAGCGCGCGACACGCGCTTGAAATAGTCTGCTAAGCCGCCAGCGGGTCGCTAGCCAACCGAACCTTCCATCTGCAGTTCGATGAGGCGATTCATCTCGACGGCGTATTCCATCGGCAGCTCTTTGATCAGCGGTTCGATAAAGCCGTTGACGATCATCGTGCTGGCTTCGGCCTCCGACAGTCCGCGGCTGGTCAGGTAGAACAACTGTTCCTCGCCGATCCGCGAAACGCTGGCCTCGTGGCCGACCGTGACATCCTGCTCGTCGATTTCGATATAGGGATACGTATCGCTGCGGCTGGCCGAATCGAGGATCAGGGCGTCGCAGACAACGCTGGACTTCGACTTCTTGGCGCCGTTTTCGATCTTCACCAGTCCGCGATAGCTCGATCGGCCGCCATTCTTGGAAATCGACTTCGAGATGATGCGGCTCGACGTGTTCGGAGGCGCAGTGCACGACCTTGGCGCCGGCATCTTGATGCTGGCCGGCCGAGGAAAACGCGATCGACAGGATCTCGCCGCGGGCGCCGGGCTCCATCATGTAGACGGCCGGATATTTCATCGTCAGCCGGCTGCCCAGGTTGCCGTCGATCCATTCCATCAACGCGCCTTCGTAGGCCATGGCCCGCTTGGTGACGAGATTGTAGATGTTGTTGGCCCAGTTTTGGATTGTCGTGTAGCGGCAGCGGGCGTGCTTGGCGACGACGATCTCGACCACGGCCGAGTGCAGGCTTTCGGTGGTATACATGGGGGCGGTGCAGCCCTCGACGTAATGCACTTCGGCCCCCTCGTCGACGATAATCAACGTCCGCTCGAACTGCCCCATGTTTTCGGCGTTGATGCGGAAGTAGGCTTGCAGCGGGAACTCGACCTTCACGCCCTTGGGCACGTAGATGAACGAACCGCCCGACCAGACGGCCGAGTTGAGGGCCGCGAACTTGTTGTCGCTGGGCGGAATGATCTTGGCGAAGTACTCGCGCACCAGGTCCGGATGCTCGCGGACGGCCGTGTCGGTGTCGGTGAAGATCACGCCCTGGCGCCCCAAGTCGTCCTTGAGCGAGCCGTAGATGACCTCGCTTTCGAACTGGGCTTTGACGCCGGCCAGAAACTTTTTCTCGGCCTCGGGAATGCCCAGGCGGTCAAAGGTTTTCTTGATTTCCTCGGGCACTTCGTCCCAGGTCTTGCCCTGTTTGTTGGCCGGCTTCAGGTAATAGAAGATATCCTGAAAGTCGATGGCGATATCGCCGCCCCAGCGGGGCATCGGCTTGGAATTGAAAATCTCCAGGCTCTTGAGCCGGAAATCGCGCATCCAGTCCGGCTCGTTTTTCATTTCCGAGATCTGGCGGACGATATCGGCGTCGATGCCCTTGCGGGCCTTGAAGACGTATTTCGATTCGGTGCGGAAATCATACTTGTTGATTTCGCCGATGCCTTCGTGCGGATTGGAAGCTACTTCGGTCGCCATATCGACTCACCTTGGTGAAGTGGTGTGTGCGTTCTTTCGTGTTTCGTGTTTTGCAATTTACGGCCGCCGCGCTCTTTAGCGCGAGCCAACCGGTTCGTGGTCCTTCATGGCGGCTTCGTCGGCCGCCGCGGTCGGATATGCCGCGCGAATGCGGTCGTAGCCCTGTTTGTGCAATTCGATCGCCAACTCGGGCCCGCCCGTTTCGACAATGCGGCCGCCCAGAATCACGTGGGTGAAATCGGGCCGGTTGTGCTCAAGCAGGTGCTCGTGATGCGTGATGATCAGAATTCCCATTTCCTTGCCGCCGATGTCCGAAATGCTCTGGCTGGCCAGGCGGACCGCGTCGACGTCCAGTCCGCTGTCGGTTTCGTCGAGGATGGCGAACTTCGGCCGCAGCATGGCCAATTGCAGGATCTCGGCCCGCTTCATCTCGCCGCCGGAAAAGCCGTCGTTGACGTACCGGCGGGCGAATTCCTTGTCCATTCGCAACTGAGTCATCTTCTCGTTGAGTTCCTTGCGGAAATCCCGCATGGGAATCAACTCTTCGCCTTCCTTGCGGTCGGGCCGGCGCACGTTCGTGGCGGCGTGTCGCAGGAAGTCGGCCATCTTGACGCCGGGGATCGACATCGGCCGCTGGAAAGCCAGAAAGATACCGGCCCGAGCCCGCTGGTTCGGTTCCATCGCCAACACGTCCTGGCCGTCGAGCGTGATCGATCCCTTGGTTACCACGTAGCCGGGGTGTCCCATGATCGCGTAGCCCAGCGTGCTCTTGCCCGAGCCGTTGGGGCCCATCAGGGCATGGACCTCGCCGCGCTTGATTTCCAGGTTCACGCCCTTCAAGATTTCCTTGCCTTCGGGGGTCGCGACGTGCAGATCGGTAATTTTCAGTATCTCGGACATCGGGCTGTTGTTATCCACTTTCTCGTCGCCGTCGGGCGACATGCGTTGGCTGAATTGCGTTGTGTTGTTAACCGGTGATTTTCTGATGGTCATAGAGCGGCACTTCGTCGGCCGGCGCGTCGACATAGCCCGAGTGATGCGGAATCGGCAACTCGTCCTCGATCTTGACGCCCAACTGGCCGGCGCTGGTCGGGCCCGGCGTCTTCCACATTTTGTGGCCCATGATCTTGTCTTGGATTCGCATCAGCCCTTCCAACAGGGCCTCGGGGCGGGGCGGGCAACCGGGCACGTACACGTCGACCGGCACGATCAGATCGACGCCCTTGACGACGTGGTAGCCGTACTTGAAGTATGGTCCGCCACCGACGGTGCAGGCGCCCATTGCAATGACGAACTTGGGGTTGGGCATCTGATTGTAGAGGCGTCGCAAGCGACTGCCCATTTTGTAGGTGACCGTGCCGGCCACGATCATCAGATCGGCCTGGCGGGGGCTGGCGCGAAAGGCGCCGGCGCCGAAGCGGTCGATGTCGTAGCGGCTGGCGCCGGTCGCCATCATTTCGATGGCACAGCAAGCCAGGCCAAAGGTCATCGGCCAAATGCTCGACTGCCGGGCCCAGTTGATCGCCTGCTCCACGGTGGTCGTGATCACGCCTTCTTCGAAGCGTCCTTCAATCCAGGGTTGTGTCATCGCAAGGGCTTTCTTCGGATAAACGTCCAAAACCAAAAATTAACGCCTTCTCGGGCTTCCCCGCCGGCCAGGGGGCCGGTGGATCAAACCTCTCAATGTACCGCCGCCCAGACCGGTGTTAAAGCGTTAATTCGACTCGAAGCGACAACAGGCATCGCCGTCCAAGCGGCAATCCGCCAGGTGCAACCGTTTGCCCACCAATTCCGAAAACATCATCTGTTCCAATGCACAAATCCCGCGATCTTTTTCGGCCAATTCCGGATAGGGACAGGCCTGCGCCGTCAGCACCGGCAGCAGCGCCGACTCGTCGACGTCGAACGGCACGTCGCGATCGGAAAAAATCCGGGAAATCGACTCCATTCGCTCCAGCGTCGTCGCGCCATCGACCTGGGGGCCGTACATGCCGGCCATCGTCTTGGCGATTCGCCCCAACAATCCGCGGCGAACCTCGGGATCCTCGATCGCACGCACTTCCTGCCACAGGGCCATCGCCAAATCGACGAAGTTGGCGCCGGTTTGTCGGCGGCCCTTTTCCGTCAAGGCATAGCGATGGCTTGGTCGGCCGCGGCCGGCCTTGGCCAATTCGCGATCAATCAGCCCGCGGGCCATCAGACGCACCAGCCGCTGACGGACGGCCGTGGGGGTGACTTGCATGGCGCGCGCCAGTTCGGCCACTCCCAGCGGACCCGCTTTTCTGAGCAGGTCGAGGATGCCGACGTCCGAACTTTCCGCGATGTGGTCCATGAGAGTCACGCCCTGAGAGGAATCTCTATTAATCCTACCGGATGGCTGACTTTTGACAACCCAACATGCGAAAAATGGCTGGCGAGCGGATTGATGGCGCAATCCCTTTGCAGAAAGCATCTTGAAGCGATCGTCCTACCCTGGATCAGGCGTCGATCGCCATTTCCGCCGGCCGCTCGGCTGGAAAATAGCGCTGGACGATGGCAGCGAACTCGCCGGGCGTGGCGGCGCGGGAAACGCGGGTGCGAAATTCGCGGGCGCCAAACCGCCCCTGGGCATAGCAGCACGCGTATTTTCGCATCAGGATCGTGCCCTTGTTCGCGCCAAACCGGTCGCACACGAGTGCATAGTGGCGCATCAGCAACTCGCGCTCCTCGGCCAAGGTCGGCTCTGGCGGAACCGGCTCACCGGCCAACGCCGCGCGAACCTGGCTGAACAGCCAAGGGCGGTTGAGCGCCGCGCGGGCGATCATGACGCCGTCGACCGCGTAGCGGCGAAACGCCTCGAGCACCGAGGCCACTGAGTTCAGGTCGCCATTGCCGATTAGCGGGATGCGACGCAGATGGGGTTTGATCTCGGCGATGCGCTGCCAATCGGCCGAGCCGGAAAAGAAGTCCTGCGCGGTGCGCCCGTGAACCGTCAACGCGGCGGCGCCTGAATTCTCGACGACGCGGGCAACTTCGATGGCGTTGATCGTCGCGCGCGAGCAACCCAAGCGAATCTTGGCGGTGACCGGCGTCGGTTCGCAGGCCCGCACCACGCGCTCGACAATCGCGCCGACGCGATCTGGATAGCGCAACAGGTACGAGCCGCTGTGTGCTTTTTCGGTGACTTGCTTGACCGGGCAGCCGAAATTGATGTCGACGACGCTGACCTTGAACTCGTGGGCCAGCTTGGCGCCGACTTCGGCCAGCGTGGCCGGATCGTTATCCCAGATTTGCACCGCCAGCGGCCGGGCCTCTTCCTTCACGCCCCACAAACGGTCCGGCAGTTCGTCTTCTTCTTTCTCCAGCCACAAGAAGCCCTTGGCATGGACCATCTCGGTGGCTTGCAGTCCGGCGCCGCCGAAATCGCGGACGATCTGGCGATAGGCGTAATTGGTGAAGCCGGCCATCGGCGCTTGCAGCACCGGCGGGTCGACCAGCAGCGGCCCGATACGGAGCGGTTGCACCCGCGGAATGGAAAGGTCGCTCGATGGGCACGGGTCGGTCGCTGCTGTGGCCATCGCACTCGAGCCTTCTCAGGTATCGCGCCGCGTATTGCGGGCGATCACCAACTTCTTCACCAGATCGTCATTGGAAATGTTTGCCGGCCAGGTGGCCAGGGCAAAGCGCACGATAGCCATATTGTAACCGGTCAGATCGCTTAGAAAGGCCAGCGTTTCGCGATTTTGCAGGGCAATGGCCCGGCGGGCAACGTCCAGCGGCGTGGGCTCCTCGGCGTCGGCCGCGTCTTGGGCGTGTTTCGGCTCTTCGCCGGTTCGCGCCAGATTAATCAGCTCGGCGCGATGGATGTCGGCCTGAATGACGCCATCGGCCCGCTCTTCGAGTTTTTCGTGGTGCAATCGCACGAGATCGCCCAATCGCGCGGCGGGCGCATTGCGACGGCCGCGCCCCGGGGCGGAAACGACATATCGGCCCGATTGCGGGGCCGTGGCCGGCACCAGCCAGGGCTGGTCCAGACGGCGGCCCGCGGCGGCGGTCAACTCGAACTCGGCGGCCAGCAGTTCGACTTGAGCGTCGAGCAAGGCTGCACGCGCCGTTTTGCGCACCGCCTGCAGCCGCACGCTGGCCTCGGCGATACCCGGTCGATCGCGCAGTTCGATCGCGATCGCCGGCAGTGCGTTGAGCTGCTCCACCTGTTCGGCGAATGCCTGGTAGCGGGCCGCCTTTTCGCGGGCATTCCAGAACGCGGTCACCGCGTTCAACCGTTGCGCCGGCGCGACGCCGCGCAGGCACTCGGCCAGCGTGGCCGGTTCGCTGCCATCGGACGGAAGATTTCGATCCCAGTGCAACAAGCTGGCGAGTTTCTGCACCCGCTCGGGAGCTTCAACTTCCAACAATCCTTGGTAGACGCCCAGGTCCTCCACTTCGCCACGGAAATTCGCGGAGTGCGCGGCGGCCATTTTGGCTTGTTCGGTATCGGCAGCGTCGGCCGTCAGGACGCCGCGGTCGGAGCGGGGCGGAACGCGACTGCCCGAACGGTTGCGCGGCGGTGCGTTGGGAGCTCGCGACGTTTTGATCAACATCGAGACCAAGGTGTCGCCGCTGGCTTCGGCCGGCGCCACGGCGAAAGCGTACTCGGCGATTTCCTGGTTATAGGCGCGGACGTCTTCCATGAAGGCTCGGCGCTCGTGCTTCAAAAGGTCGAAGGTGGCCAGCACGGTGGCCAGCCCCTGCCCTCGGTCTCGGAACTCCTCGCCGGTCGACTCCAGCGCGTCGAGCGCGGCGACGATGGCCTCGGCGTGTCCGTCGATCGCCTTGCGGCGGACCGACAGCGTGCGATGGATCAGGCGGATGCGCGGCGGCGGCACGCGGCTGCTGAAGATGTCGTTGTATTGCGTGTTGTAGTCGCCCACGTGCGGCCGGTCGCTGGCCAAAGGCGGACTGACCTCGATGCGCGAACCGAGCAGGTCGGAGAGCTCCTGCTGGGCTTGCGCCACCTCCAATTGCGCGTCGCGAACATCGGCGCGGGCCGAAGCGCGGGCGCTTTTCATGCCCGGCAAGTTGGCCTGGGCTCCGGTGAACTCGCCCAGCATGTGCAACTGGTTCCGGGCCCAGTGGTGGTCGACCTGGGCGGCGGAGAGGTTCCAATAGGCTTGCGTGATCTTGAGCTGGTGCTGACGGTCTTTGCTACGCGCGAGGGCTGCCTGCAAGCTCAAGGGCTCGCCGACGACGGCCCCCTCGCGCAGAGTTTCCAAGGCTTCGGCCAGTAGCTCCGGAGGACGCAACTTCTGCTTGGGCGTGCTTTCGAGCGGCGCGAGTCGCTCTTCCGGCTCGTTTTGCCTCGAATGTTGATAACGGGGCGAGATTTCGGGTTCGTCGGCAGGAGCTTCGCGGCTTTCTTCGGCAGCGGCCTCGTGGCGAGCCGGAGTGGCCTCGGCGGCCTCGGTGGGGATTTCATCGAGTCGCGCCGGCGGGGCCTTGCGCCGCATGTGCGGTTCGAATCGTTCCGCCTCTCCGGGGGCCTGGGCCAACAAGCACGAAATAATTCCAATCGCGGCCAGGTTCATATCAGGCATCTCCTACGCCAACCGAACGAAGCGGGTTTTGTAACCCTAAAACTGACAGGTACGCCCGAATGCGTCAATGTGAACATCCGCGGCGAGATCTCGGAGGCCGCTGAGTTGCCGACATCTGGGCGGTATGAGGCTTCCGGCCGCTTCGTCGGAGCATAGGGCAAGACATGCCCTGCTTTCGAGTAGCGAACCCTACTCGAGCGAGCCGTGGCGGAGCACGAAGAGTTGTTTATAGAGGTAGGTTTCGCCGCTGGCGGGCCAGGGCAATGCCGAAAGGATCTCGACCAGGCCTTCATGTAAGATGCCGTCGACGGCGGCCTGGATTTCGCGGCCTTCGGCGCCGCAGGTGGCCAGCACGTAGATCGACCGCAAGGTAAAGCGGTCCGGAGTGTCCCAAGCGGCCACGAATTGTCGCAAGCGTTCGAGCAGGGAACGATAAAAGGCGCCGCCGGCTCGCAGCTCCGAGGGCACGCGGCCCCGGACCACGACCCGGCCGGGAAACAGGTCCCAGTCCGCCAGCTTTTGCGGGACCGTGGCGGCACGGCGATTTTCCACAGCGGCGCCGAGCGCCGCTAGCACGGGCGCAGGCCGCCAGCAGGTGCCATTCGGAAACCGCCTCGCCCACCGCCACGGTGCGATTAACGCCCACGCCCAAGGTGCCGACCCGAAAGCGATCGCCATTGTCGCCATCGACGTGGATCTGGATATCCAACGGCGCCAGCACATGGTCTCCCTGGGTGACAAACTCGTCAAAGGCGATCGAGAGTCCCAGGCGGTGCGAACCAATCAGCAGTTCGCCTTCATCGACGGTGTATGCCGTGCCGGATTGCTTGAGATGGTGTTCGAGGGCATGCAAAGCGGCCTGATGAACGTCGTCGATCATGGGTTGGCGGTGCCTCGGAGCCGCGTGCGGCGCCCGACACACGTCGGCCCCCAATGGCGCCGCGTTAGCCGGGCGTATCCAGGTAGGGATCCTGCCCCATCTGGACTTGGATCTTCTTACGCTCTTTTTCGTGATACAGCAAGACTTTGCGATCGCGGAAGTGACGCTTCTCGGTGACCTGCTGGGCGTGATGAAAGACGACGTTGTAGGAGTCGAGATTCCCTTGCGAATCCAACCCTAACTGCTTGTAGTACTTTGCCTTCTCCGGTCCCAATCCGAGCAGCAGATCGTCTTCCAGCGAAAGATAAACCCGATAGGTGCCGGGGTCGCCCTGGCGGCCGCAACGGCCGGCCAACTGGCGATCGATGCGAGCCGAGTCGTGCATCTCGGTGATAATAACGTGCAAGCCGCCCAAATCGCCGACGCCCTCGCCCAGCTTGATATCGGTGCCGCGCCCGGCCATGTTCGTCGAAACCGTCACCTTGTCGAGCCGTCCGGCGCTAGCCACGATCTCGGCTTCGGCGGCGATGTGATTGGCATTCAAGATTTCGTGCTCGACGCCCCGCGCTCGCAACAGGTCGGAAAGGAGTTCGGACTTGTCGATCGAGCGGGTGCCGATCAGCACGGGTCGGCCGGTGGCATGCACTTCGCATACTTCCTCGGTGATGGCCTGCCACTTGTCCTCGGCGGTGCCGAACACGCGATCGGGCAAGCGCTGGCGAATCGCCGGGCGGTTGGTGGGGATGGGCATGACGCGGAGCTTGTAGATCTTCATCAGCTCGCGCGCCGAGCTGATACCCGTGCCGGTCATGCCGGCCAGCCGCGGGTAGAGCTGAAAATAATCCTGCACGGTAATGCGGGCGGCCTGGCCGCTCTCGACCGAGACTTCGACGTCGTCCTGGCTGGCCTCGACGGCCTGGTGCAGGCCGGCGCGCCACTTGCGCCCCTCGGCCATGCGGCCGGTAAACTCGTCGACGATCACGACCTCGCCGTCGCGGACGACGAATTGCCGGTCCCGAAAGAATTCGCGCTCGACCTTGATGGCTCGTTCGATGTGCTCGTAGATGGTGAACATGCCGACCGAGTGCATCGCGTCGGGCTTGGGCAACAGGCGGACCAGGCGGCGACCTTCGGGGGTCAGCTCGACTTTCTTCTCCTCGTGTTCGTATTCGTAATGCTCGTCATCGATGAACTGGTCGGCGACCGAGGCGGCCCATTTGTACGCCTGAACCGCGATCAACTGCGCCTCGCTGGGCAAGGCCGCGATGATCAGCGGCGTGCGGGCTTCGTCGATCAAAATGCTGTCGGCTTCGTCGACCAGGATGAAGAACGGCGATCGCTGCACCGGCTTTTCGCCGCTGGCGTCGGCATTCATGCCCAGCATGCCGCCGAGAAAATCCGTCTGTCCCTCGCCGATGCGCCGCAGAAGCAGCCGATCGCGGAGGAAATCGAAGCCGAATTCCTTGGCCGTGCCGTATGTGATGTCGCAGGCATAGGCCTTGCGCCGCTCGATCTGCGTCATTTGCGTTTCGACGACGCCGACGGTAATCCCCAGCGCCTCGTAGATCGGCCGCATCCAGTCGGCGTCACGGCGGGCTAAATAGTCGTTGACCGTGGCCAGGTGGGCGCCCTTGCCTTCCAGCGCCGCCAGGTACAGGGGCAGCGTGGCCGTGAGCGTTTTGCCTTCGCCCGTTTGCATCTCGGCGATCGAGCGATGGTGCATGGCGATGCCGCCGACGATTTGCACGTCGAAGTGGCGCATGTTCATGCATCGCCGGCCCGCCTCGCGCACCAGGGCGAAGGCCTCGGGGAGAATGCGTTCGGGCGGCTCGTGACTCTTGACGCGATATCGCAGCGAGAGGCTGTATTTGCGCAGGTCGTAGGTGCTGAGCTTTTGAAACTCGTCCTCGTATGAGGCCACCTTCGGCAACAGGGTCGACCAGCCGGCGATCTTGCGACGCGCGATGCCGTTGGAAACCATTTGCAGGCGGGACTGAAAGGCGTCCGAGATCGAGGCCAATCCAAATGCCATACGCTGAATCTAGGAATAAGAAAGGAAAGGACGCGGCCGAAGTCTGAAAACGCCGCCGTGAACTTATTCTATTGTAAGTCACGAGCCCGAGTTGAACAGCTTGGGCGGGGCGCGGCCGAAACCGGTTCGGCGAGAATGCCAGGTCGTTTCTAGCGAACGACCGGCTCGATGTGGCACAAATCGTAGCGGGGGGCAAAGCTTCCCGACGCCGAGGTCTCGCGAGCCAGGGAGCCGCGCACGGCCACCATATCGCCCGCCTTGTAGGCCGCCAGTTCGTTCGATGCCGGCAGCTTGACGCTGCCGCCAAATTGATCGGTTTTGCCGTCGATCGGAATGTATCGAAGCTTCCATTGCCGCATGCTTTGCGAATACTCCAGCCGGCCCCGCAGCCAGCCATAATCGGGGGCATACGCATAACCGGCATTTTCGGCAGCGGCGACATCGACCGGTTCGGCTGTGGCGGCGACCGACTCGTCTTGCGGGTCTTCGTCCGCCGGGTCGTCTCGATCCGCTGCCTTCGAGACGCTCGCCAATGGCACCGCACGGGAGCCTTCGGCCGCGAGGTCGTCTTCCGTCTCGGCTTGCTTGCGGTCGTCGCCGACGGTGAGTCGCAGCACGGGGTTCGAACTTTCCCTCTCGGGTTCCATCTCGGTGGCGGCCACGGGTTGCGGCTCGGTCGACGATGATGATTTCGGCGGCAGGATGCGAATCGTGGTCGTCGGTCGGACCGGGGAGGCGGGCGATTGGGCGACGTCCGCGGACTCTGAAAGCGCGGCGGGGGTGGGCGTCGCGACCGTTGCCGGCGTTATCGGCGGCTGCGCTGCCGCCGGCTGGGCGAGGGGCTCTTGATGACTCGCCAGAACCACGCCGCCGGCCGCACCTGGCTGCGTGCGCTCAAGCGAGCTTTGGTTGTATTGGAATGAACCGCCGGGCGGATCGAACTTGTCCTTGGGCGGAGCCACCACGGGCGGCGGAGGAGCGATCGGCACCGCCGGCGTGATCACCTGGGGAACCGGCGCGACCGCGGGCTGCGGCACAACGCCCGGCGAGAATTGCTCGCCCGGCAAGACCACCGGCGCACCAGTAGCTGGCGGCGGCACGGTCGTTTGCAAAAATGGATTCGTGGCGGGTTGCGACGATCGACAACCCACGAGCGCGGTAGCGGCGAGAATGACCGCCCATGGCCGCTTCATCGGCAGACTCCTTTGGCCCGTTCGTGCATTGGCCGCGGAGGCGCACTCGCGCCGAAACGCGACGCACGCCAGGACCGATCTCCTCCCTGAGATGCGACAAGAACGCGAAGACGTGTGCCACGCGCGCTCGGCCGCCAGAATGGGCGGCGCGATGGCGTGGGGGCGATACAATAGCGATTCCGCGAGCAACGTCCAGAGCGGTTTTTGCAATCGCCCGATCGTTACCGCACGGCAAGCGGAGCCGAAGCGTGTAGTGCTAGCGAGGCTCTTGCTTCGCCAACGCCGCGCCGCCAGCACGCTGGCCCGCGACGACGAAGGGATTGATGTACATTCGCCCCCCGGCGGCCGTGCGGTCTTCCTTATCAGCCGGCTTGGCCTTCGATGGCACGTAGGGGTTGCGATACTCGACGGCCGCGCTCTGGGGCGGCGCGTCAGGCGTCATCACGCCGGGCGGATAGGCGAACGGGCTGAAGCCATAAGGCCGTGCGACCGGATAGCTGTAGTACACCGGCGGATAGAGGGCGTAGTACGGAATGCGGGGCTGATTGTAGCCGTAGTTGAAATAGCCAAGTCCATAGGCGCCAGGACCGAAGCCGATCTGCGCCTTGGCCGAACTGGCGCTGGCGCCGGCGGCAACCAAAACCCCCAAAACGATGCCCAAACGAATGCGACCGATCATAATCCCAGTCTCGCTGCTAAATCTGAGTTGAAGATGTCCCTACTTTGCAGGCTATTTGGGAGACCGGGGCGTTGCAATCCTTAAAATAGATAATCTGGGCGCTATTTATTGGGTGTCGGCTGTCCATCCTCGGCTTCATCCGACGATTCATCGGGACTTGGCAGCGGATACGGCTTTTCGACGCCCGGGACGTGGGGCAATTCAGTAACCACCTCGCCATACTCCTGGGGATCGAGCCTGGGCTTGCAACCCAAAATCCCGAGGGAAACGAGCGTCAAGACACTGGCCACCAGGCCGCGAGCCACGACTTTGAAGCGCTGTCGGCGGCGTGGTGGTATCGTGCAGGTAGGTTCGGCTCTCATGGAATAGTCCTCTCTGTCCCCTGCCCCGTTCAGTACCCCTGCCCCGATTAGTTAATCGCGACTCAGCGTGAACCGAAGTATGACGACTCTCTCGCTGACCGCTGAGCTCAAAGCGACGGCCCGACGGCTCGGCTTCGAGCCGCTGGGCGTCTGTCCGGCGGTCGAGCCGACGGGCCTGGGCCGGTTTCGTCAGTGGCTGGCGGCCGGTTACGGCGGAGAGATGGAATATCTTTCCTCGCGAGCCGATGCCTATGCCCACCCGCGGCACGTGCTGGAGGGCGCGCGGAGCGTTCTGATGGTGGCGCTCAATTATCGTACCGTCGAGCCAGGCGCGTCTCAAGCCGGTCGCGGCCGCGTGTCGCGCTATGCCTGGGGCACGGACTACCACGACGTGATTCGCGCGCGGCTGGGCCAACTGGCCGACGCCTTGCGCCTGGCCGCGCCGCATGCACAGGTCCGCGCCGTGGTCGACACCGCACCGCTCATGGAGCGCGACTTCGCCCAGTTGGCCGGGCTGGGTTGGATCGGCAAGAACACGTTGCTGTTGAACAAACAGGCCGGAAGCTGGTTTTTTCTAGCGGCGCTGGTGACCGACCAGGAGCTCGAGTACGACCTCGAACAGGCGACGGATCATTGCGGCACGTGCCGCGCGTGTCTCGACGCCTGTCCCACCGATGCTTTTGTCGACGAGTATGTTCTCGACGCCCGCGCCTGCATCAGCTATCTGACGATCGAAGCGCGGGGACCGATTCCGCGCGAGCTGCGGCCCAAGCTGGGCGATTGGCTTTTCGGCTGCGACATCTGCCAGGAAGTCTGCCCCTGGAATCACAAGGTCGAGCCGGTCGACGACGAAGTGTTTCGACCGCGCGGAGCGACGACGTTGGATCTGGCCGAGTTGTTCGATCTGGACGAGGCTGGCTTCAGGGCCCGATTTCGACACACGCCGCTGTGGCGCGCGAAGCGGCGGGGTCTGCTGCGCAACGCCGCCGTCGTACTGGGCAACCAGGCCGACCCGACGGCGCTGGGGGCGCTGGTGCGGGGCCTGAACGACACCGAATCCCTGGTGCGCGGAGCTGCTGCCTGGGCCTTGGGGTGTTATCGACTCGCTCGCGCGCGCGAGGCATTGACCGCGCGGCTGGAGCAAGAAACCGACATGCCGGTGCGGGAAGAGATCGAAGCCGCGCTGGCGCTGCCACTAGGCGGCTGACATCCGGGCCTGGCAATCGTCCGTGTCGCTCCCCTCGGGCACGGCGTGGCGGCCTGGGGCGTCTTCGGCATACCAGGTTTCCAGCACGGTCATCCACTCGTCCGGGCGGCTGACGGCCACGAACGCGTCGCGCACGGCCTGGCCGTGCGGGTGGAGTTGCGAGTACTTGATGCCGAACTTGCGCATCTGCCGGCCGCAAAGATCGGGGCCGTAGAGTTGTTCCGACAGCCGATAGTGTTCGGCGATCACCTCGCGCTGCTGGTGCACCGTGGGAGGTTCCGGCAGCGGCAAGCCGGCGGCAAGCGCCCGAGCCTGGCTGAAGATCCAGGGGTTGCCGATCGCGCCGCGGGCCGCCGTCACGCCATCGACGCCCGTCTGCACGAGCATGTCGATGCAGGCCTGCGCGGTGAACAGATCGCCGCTGCCCAGCACGACGCGCGAGCCGGCATGGCGTTTTACTTCGCGCAAAAACTCCCAGCGGCTGGGGCCGACGTATTTCTGTTCGACGGTCCGCCCGTGCACGGTGATGGCCGCCACGCCGCGGGCGTAAGCGCCGTCGAAGATCTCGAAAAAGTTGTCACGGCTTTCGGGCGTGTCGTTCAATCCGCGGCGCATCTTGACCGTGACGGGCACCTCGAGCGGAATCGCCTCGCGCACTCGATCGACGATTTCCAGCGCCGTGCGCGGCTGGCCGAGCAGGTATCCGCCCCGCTGCCGGCCAAGCACCTTGCGCACCGGGCAGCCGAAGTTAATATCGACGACGTCGAAGCCGGCCTCGACGAGCTGTCGGGCGGCCGGGCCGAAATCCTCGGGATTGGCGCCCATCAGTTGCGCCCCCACCGGATGCTCTTCGTCGCTGACTTGCATGTAGCGGCGGGCTTTCTTGCCTTTGTTGACTTCCGTGACGAAGCGGTCGAGCATCACCTCGCACAAGGTGTAGGGCGCGCCGAGCCGCCGAGCCAGCACGCGCATCGCCCAATCGCTATAGCCCGACAGCGCCGCCTGCACGACGGGGAAATCGAGTTCGAATCGTCCAATGGTCAGCGGGGGGAACATGGCGGGCGGATCTCGAAACTCACGGGCGAGGGGGGCGAAGCGGCAGAGGATTAGTTTACCACATCGCCCCGCGCGCGAGAGCCGGTGGCGCAACTGGGGAATCGGGACCCTAGCTGTCCGTTGAAAAACGCCCTCGTGGCATTTTTCAACCTCGCCAAGTCCGGAGCCAAGCTCCGCACGGCTCGCTAAATAACGACTTGCGTCGCTATTTAGTCATCGCATCCATGCGATGTCGCAGCCTGTTGATAAAATCGACAGGCTGCTAGCGGGTCACGAAGTAGCGCAAGCTTGGATGGTGCGGGCTGCACTCGTTGCGCGATTGAATGGCCAGCACCCGGCCGCCCAGGCG
Organism: uncultured Planctomycetaceae bacterium; assembly: GCA_963791755.1. Lineage (GTDB taxonomy): Bacteria > Planctomycetota > Planctomycetia > Pirellulales > PALSA-1355 > PALSA-1355. Next base: position 459,932 of record CAWBTK010000006.1, on the reverse strand, counting down.
GCGCATGTGGGCCAGGACCTTCCAGCGGCGCATCGTGTGCAGCCGCATCGGCGGCGGAGTTGTCGTGGATTTCGCGAGTCGCCCCCGGCCGGCCGGAGCGCTGGGCTGGGCCGCGTCGATGCGGGTGGTTGGATCCTCGCCATCCAAGGGCGGCAAGTAGGGATGCCGGGGCGTGGTGATCGTCGAGAAATCGAACGACCCGGGTCGCGGCACGGGCGAAAGCGGAGGACACAACCGGTCGTAGGCTCGCAGCAGCAACCGCTCGGGCCATGCCGCGTGCCAGTGGGTCCGCGGCCCGGAAGGTTGTTCGTCGATTGGTTGGCGACTGAAATGCGTCGGCTGCTGAAACAACAGCAAACCGCCCGGAGCCAGCACTCGGAGAAACTCGGCCAGGTATCCGCGGGCCACGGACGGCCGCATGTGTTGCAAGACGAACAGCGAGAAAATGAAATCGAATTGCCCATCGGCGAACATCTTCAGATCGGCGCGCTGGTTGACGTGAAAGCGGCACCGCTGGCCGTAGGGATTATACGCGCGGGCCTGGCGAACCATGGCCGGCGCAATGTCCACGCCGTGGACCTCGTCGAAGTAGCAAGCCAGGGCCTGCGTCAGTCGGCCTACCGCGCATCCGAAGTCGAGCGCCTTGCCGGTTCGCAACGGAAACCGCAAGTCGCTGACCGCGTGCATGGCAAAGGCCGTGCCCGCGCGTCCGGTCTCGAAGAATTCGTGTTTGTCCCAGCGATTGCCGCGGCGTGCCGGGTCGGTGAGCACGGCCCACATCGGGTCGGTTTCGCCCAGATGGTTCCAGGTATCGCCGAGCGTTTTCAGATACACGGGGAGAGGCTCCTAGCGGTCGCGCTGCAAAGTCACCACGGGTCGGCATGCTAGTGACGACGGCAGAGCGGCTCAAGGGCACAATCACCTGCTAGCTGATGGGGCAAGCCATGGCCTGAGGCTGACGCGCGTGGCGGCAAGGCTCTGGTATCAACCCGATTGCTCCGATCGAATGGACCGGTTTTGGCCGGCTTCGCTATACTTGCCGGCGATGTCGAGTCCCTATCAATCGCCGGCCGAATACCAACCGCAGCCGCGGCGGCGAGTATGGCCGCTGGTGCTGTCGGGCTGCGCGGTGGTGTTTGTCGTGATGGTGGCCGCCTGCGGGGGGCTGCTGTACTACGGTTTCCGCCAGGTGACGGGCGAAGGTGACGTCGCCGTCGAGTTCGATCAACTCTTCGATGAAATCGCCCAAGGACGGGCCGCCGAGTTCTATCGCGACCGAGGATCGGCCGAGCTCAAACGGACCACGAGCGAAGCCGAGTTCCTCAGTTTCTGCCAGAACGTCCACGAGCGGCTCGGCAAGCTGCGTTCGAAAACGATGGCGGGCTTCTACGTGCGCACGCATAATCTGACGACGCACGTCGATGCGACCTACACCTGTCAATTCGAGCGCGGCGAAGCCACGGTGAAAACAGGATTCATGCACGACAACGGTCGCTGGCTGCTGAATTCGTTTCGCGTGGATTCGCCTGAGCTGGATAAGGACGCCGCGCGAGAAAAATGTCCCCACTGCGGCGAGCCGTATGAGCCGGGCTCGAAGTTCTGCCCGCACTGCGGCAAGGAACTGGCGTGAAAAATACGGGCCCCGCCGCGAAATACCGCCGGTAGTCCGACATGCGTCCGATTGTAGGCGCCACGAATGATGCCACAACAAAATCGTCAGGCCGAGGCCTGACCTACTTGGCTGATCGGCCGCGGCTAGCTGGTTGAAATCCTCGGCGGCTGTCTTGCGTGCTTGGGCATGCCTGAAGTATACGCTGGGGATGGTGTTATGCAACCCAATTGCTGATTAAGATAGGAAGGTTCAAACTGGATGCCAAATAGGAGAACCGCCTAATGAATCGCTCACAATTCCTGCTCGGCGCGGCTCTAATCGTCGCATGCGCAAGCCCGTGTGCATCTGCCGCCGTTGTGGTCAAACAAGTCAATACTGGCTTCGACTTCAACACGAACCAAAAGCTGGCCGACGGGGCACTGGATACGAAGTATGTAATTGGAGCCGGCAGCGTTGGCTTTGTAGGCTCCGCACCATTCGCATTGCGAACGGGTGACGTTCTAGTAGCCTATGTGCCGGAGAACGCATCGACTCAGTCGACCTGGATCACGACCAGCAGAAACGAGATTTCTCCAGGCTCGTACTTCTTTGATATGCAAGTGGACCTGACGGGGTTCCGGCCTGAAACAGCTTTCCTTAGCGGTTTCCGCTATGCAGCCGACAATGAGCTATACCACATCTACATCAACGGAACCCCCGTCTTTACGAATCCCGCGCCCCACGTAATCACGACGGAGGAGTTCCACAATTTCATCAGCCTAGGCGACTTGGGCCTTGGCACCTTCGTAGCGGGGCTGAACACAATCCGGTTTGATGTCTTGAACTTCAACCGAGCGAACACGAACGTCTCGCCGATGGCGTATCGTGCGGAAGGCGCGGTCATGGCTGTTGCGGTTCCCGAACCATCGACCGTGTTGCTGCTCTGCATTGGCAGCATGGGTTTGCTTCTATCGGTGGCGCGCCGTCGCCATGCCAAGTCCAGGTAGCCAGACTTTCGCGGACCAAATTTCAAACTGGCCCACTACCCCCTTGGGGCGCGGCTGGCGTTCGCGCGGTTGATCGAATAGGCTTTTTGATAGGTCCGGCGCCCGGCACATTTGCGCGGCACGTTGCGAAGGCGGCTATCGCTTCGCCGCGCGGACCGTGGCAAGCTCACCTGTTCGCCCCGCGGGTGTTATGAAGATCATCTACCTGGCCGCCGGCGCCGCCGGCATGTATTGCGGGAGCTGCCTGCACGACAATACGCTGGCCGCGGCCCTGTTGGCGCTCGGCGAAGACCTGCTGTTGGTGCCCACCTACACGCCGCTGCGAACCGACGAGGACAACGTCAGCGACGGCCACCTGTTCTTTGGCGGCATCAATGTCTACCTGCAACAGAAGTCGTCGATCTTTCGCCACACGCCCTGGTTCGTCGACTCGCTGCTGGACCATCCCAGCATCATTCAATGGGCGACCAAGGGCGGCCCCAGCGTCGAGGCCGAGCAACTGGGCGACCTGACCGTCTCGATGCTCCAGGGCGAACACGGACGGCAGCGGAAGGAAATCCGCAAGCTGGTCCACTGGCTTCGAAGCGAAGCCCGACCCGATGTCGTGCATTTGTCGAATACGATGCTGCTGGGCATGGCACGCGAGATTCGCAAATTGGGAATTCCCGTGGTCTCGTCGCTGTCGGGCGAGGACATCTTTCTGGAAAAGCTGGTCGAGCCGTTTTACTCACAGGCGCGGCAGGCGCTGCGCGAGCGGGCTCGGGAGGTCGACGCCTTCGTGGCGCTGAACCGCTATTACGCCGATTTCATGGCCGAGTACCTGGACGTGCCGCGCGAGCGGATCCACGTCATTCCGCATGGCTTGAACCTGGCCGGCCACGGCACGCGGCGCGAAAGCAACGGCGAGGTGTTTACGATTGGTTACCTGGCACGGATCTGCCCGGACAAGGGTCTGCACAATCTACTGGCGGCGGCGGAGTTGCTGGCCGCGGAGCCGGGCAATCCGCCGTTTCGCATTCGAGCCGCCGGCTATATCAGCGATTTCGACCGCCCGTACTTGGAGACGCTGCAAAAACGGGCCGCCGGTTGGAAACAGCCCGAGACGTTCGAGTACCTGGGCGAGTTGACGCGCGAAGCCAAGATCGAGTTTCTGCAAAGCCTGGACGTGATGAGCCTGCCGACGGTGTATCGGGAGAGCAAGGGGCTGCCGGTGCTCGAGGCCTGGGCCAATGCGGTGGGGGTCGTGCTGCCGGATCATGGCAGCTTTCCGGAGATGGTCGCGCAGACCGGGGGCGGCGTGTTGCACGATCCGCTGGATCCGGCGGCGCTGGCCGGTCAATTGCGGCTGCTGCTACACGATCGGGCCGAGGCGGCCGCGCTGGGCGCGCGGGGGCAGTCGGCGGTGCATCGCGACTTCACGGCGGCGGACATGGCCCAAAAGACCGTCGAGTTGTATCGCCGGGTCGTGGGCAGGTAGGCTGTTTTCCGCGGCAGACCGGATGTGCAATGACCGACCGGATGTCGGCAAACCCCCAATCCCCTTTCTCGCCTATTTTCCGGCAAAGGTGTTGCAATCGCCTTCGCAGGGGGGGTAAATTATTGGCCTCAATCTCGATTGTCCACTGGCGCGACGACCTGGCGGGGATGGGGGTTAGCGCCATGTTTTTTGTTTCCGCGTTGTCCCCAGTCGAGCGCAAAGGACTCCAGCGATGGCCAAGAAGATTTACGTCGGAAACCTCCCCTGGTCGACCACGTCGGCAAGCCTCGAGGCCCTGTTCAGCCCGCACGGCGCGGTGAGTTCGGCCGAAGTTATCTCAGACCGGGAGACCGGCCGCTCGCGCGGATTCGGGTTCGTGGAGATGGAGTCCGACGCGGCCTGCCAGCAGGCCATCGACGCACTCAACGGCACCGAGGTTGACGGTCGGGCGATCACGGTCAATGAGGCGCGCGAACGCGCTCCGCGGCAAGGTGGGGGCGGCGGCGGTTACGGCGGCGGGCGAGGCGGGCGCAGCGGCGGTGGCGGGGGCGGCGGACGCGGATACGGCGGCGGACGCGATTATTGAGCGGGAATAGCGGTTTTTCGTGGCTGCCAATGCCGCGTGGTTGCACGCCATTGATGGCACGACCAAGAAGCTGCCTATCCGAGGGCGAAACGGGCACTGAAACGGGCCCGGGGGTCTTGCTTTTTTCGCGCTGCTAGGGTCAGATCAGTAGTTTGAAAGTCGAGCGTGCTTGCTCGCCCGGACCCCGTGCCGGCGATGGCTGGGGTAGCGGCCAAACGCGACTGCTCGGAAAGTTCAATTTTCACTCGCAGGTTTTGACGTATGAAGAAGTTCAAGGGACCTCCCAAGCGACGATCGAACAAGAACAAGGTCCGCGCGAAGAAGAAAGATCCGATCTTCGTCGATGGCGAACGTCCGCGTCCGATGTTCGTCGACTACAAGGATCTCGACCTGCTGAGCAAGCTCACGAATCGCCAGGGCAAGATCGTCGGCCGCCGCAAGAGCGGTTGCACCGCCGCCAGCCAGCACGCCGTGACGTTGGCCGTCAAGCGAGCCCGGTTCATGGCCCTGTTGCCGTACGTCGGCGACTAGCGCGGATTCGCCCCGCGCCCCCTCCGGTCGCGACCCGCAGTCGCTGACCCGGAATCACTCGCAATCGATGACCCGCGTGTCCTCATTGGCGGCAACGGCCGATGGGCTTCGCGGGTCAGCCGTTTTTCTGGCCCTGCCGCGGCATCTTGCGGATGCGCGGCGCCGAAGGCGAAAATTCCAAGCGTACGACGTCCAGTCCCTCGGCCGATTGCGTGCAGCGCTCGTTCATGAAGCAACACTACCAGACCACGCGCCGCGTCGAATTTCGCGACACCGATGCCGCCGGCATGGCTCACTTTTCGGTGTTCTTCGTGTTCATGGAGCAGGCCGAGCACGAGTTGCTGCGGCACCTGGGCCTGAGCGTCATGCTCGCCGACGAGCAAGGACCCATTTCATTTCCGCGCGTGGCCGCGCGTTGCGACTATCAACGAGCGGTCAAGTTCGAGGACGTGTTGGACATCGACGTCGCGATCGTGCGAGTCGGCCGCAAAAGCATTACCTACGAATTCAACTTCAGTCACGAGGGACGGCCGGTCGCCACGGGGCAGACGACCACGGTTTGTTGCCGCTTGAAACAGGACGGCGCGCCGGTCTCGATGCCAATTCCCGATTGGATCGCCGCGAAGCTGGCGGTCGCCACGATCGAATAACCACCGAGGCCCGAGAGCGCATGGCTGAACTGCTCGTGACCGACGTGACGAAGTCGTATCCCACCCGGGCCGAGCCGCTCGAAGTCTTGCGCGGCGTTTCGTTCGAGCTGGGGGCGGGCGAAAACCTGGCCATCCTGGGCCCCAGCGGCTGCGGCAAGAGCACGCTGCTGTATATCGTGGGCACGCTCGACTCGCCCACGACGGGCCGCGTCACGCTGGCCGGTTCCAACCCCTTCGAGCTGAGCGAGCCGCGGCTGGCGGCGTTTCGCAATCACAAGATCGGCTTCGTTTTTCAGGATCATCACCTGCTGCCCCAGTGCTCGGTGCTGGATAACGTGCTGGTGCCCACGCTGGCCGACGGCCGGCCCACGCACGAGGCGATCGATCGGGCGCGGATGCTCTTGGATCGGGTCGGACTGAGCAAGCGGCTCGATCACTTGCCGGCGGAGCTCTCTGGCGGCGAGCGACAGCGAACGGCGATTGCCCGCGCGCTGGTCAACCGGCCGGCGCTGCTATTGGCCGACGAGCCGACGGGCAACCTGGATCGAGCCACCGCGGCCACGGTCGGGCGGCTGCTGCTCGAGTTGCAAGCCCAGGAACACACGATGCTCATCGTCGTCACGCACAGCCAGGAACTGGCCGGGCTGCTCGCGCGGCGGATGGAATTGAATGCGGGCCGATTGGAATAGGACGCCGCCATGTCGCTGGCACGATTGATCCTTCGCACGCTGCGCTATCATTGGCTCACGAACCTGGCCGTGGCGCTGGCTGTGATGGCGGCCGGGGCGGTCCTGACCGGCGCGCTGTTGGTCGGCGACTCGATGCGCGGCAGCCTGCGACATCTGCTGCTGGATCAGTTGGGCCAGATCGACGAGGTGTTGGTCACCGACCGCTTCTTTCGCGAGCAACTGGCCGGCGAGTTGAGCGATCAGCCTGGCTTTCAAGAATTCTTCAGCCGGGCCGTACCGGCGGTCGTCGTGCAAGGCACGATCGAGAAGCCGCAAGCAGGCGGCGCGCTACGGGCCGGCGGCGTGGGAGTGATCGGCGGCGACGAGCGGTTCTGGAAGCTGGGAAATGGGCAAACGCCGAAAATACCCGCCAAGGGGCAGATCGTGCTCAATGCGCCCCTGGCCGCCGAAATTGGCGCGGGCGTCGGCGACGAGGTGCTGCTTCGAATTGGCAGCGCCAGCCAGATTCCGCCCGATAGCGCGCTGGGACGCAAAACCGAGACGATCCGCAACCGCCGCTTGAAAGTTTCCGAGATCATCCCCGCCACCGGATTGGGGCGCTTCAACCTGCATCCCAGCCAGCAAGTGCCGCGCGATGCGTTCGTCGCGATCGAAACGTTGCAAGACGCCCTGGAGCAGCCGGGCAAGGTCAATGCAATCTTTGTCGCCGGGCGCGAGGGCCAGACGCCCACTTTGGCCGCGCACGAACGATTGGCCGAGAGTTTGCATCCCCGGCTGATCGATTACGGCATTCAGATCGAGCCGCACAAGTTGGGATACATGCAATGCACGAGCAATCGCATGCTGCTGGATCCGGCGGTGGTCGTGGCGGCCGAGAAAGCGTTCGCGGCCGATCGGCCCCAGGCCGTGTTTACCTACCTGGCTAACACGATCGCCACGAAAAACATGGCCGGGGAAAAGCACGAGATTCCCTACTCCACCATCACGGCCATCGACTTTGTCGCCGAGCCGCCGATGGGTCCGTTCAAGTCGACTGACGGCCAGACGATCGCCGCCTTGAAAGACGACGAGATTGCCTTGAACTCCTGGGCCGCGGAGGATCTGGGAGCCAAAGTCGGCGACGAAGTCGAAATCGCGTACTTCCTGCCCGAGACCACGCACGGCCGGGTGCAAGAGGCGCGCGCCAAGTTTCGCTTAAAGGCGATCGTGGCCTTGGAGGGTTTGGCGGCCGATCCCGATCTGACGCCGCAAATGCCGGGGGTGACGGATCGACTTTCGATCGGCGATTGGGACGCGCCGTTCCCGTTCGACTCGCACCGCGTTCGCAAGCAGGATGAAAAGTACTGGGACGATTACCGCACCACGCCCAAGGCGTTTATCTCCCTGGCCGCGGGTCGCCGGCTGTGGTCGAGCCGATTTGGCGACACGACCGCGATCCGCTTCGCCCCGCCGCCGGGTCCGACGCTACAGGCGCAGGCCGATCAATTGCGACTCAAGCCGGCTGCGCTTGGTTTCGTGTTCACTCCGATCAAGCGATTGGGGCTGGAAGCCGCGGCCGGCACCACGCCGTTCGACGCGCTGTTCATCGGCTTCAGCTTGTTCATCATGGTCTCGGCGCTGGTGTTGGTGGCGCTGTTGTTTCGACTGGGGGTCGAACAACGCGCCGAGGAAATTGGCATCCAGCGGGCCGTGGGCCTGGCGCGGCGCAAGTCGCCGCCGCGCTGCTGGCCGAAGGGTTCGCGGTGGCGGCACTGGGATCGGCGCTCGGACTGGCCGCCGGAGTGGGCTATGCCTGGCTGATGCTGGTGGGCTTGAAAACCTGGTGGCTGGGGGCGATCAGCACGCCGTTTCTCGAATTGTATATTTCGCCGCGCAGTCTCCTGATCGGTTTTCTGGGCGGAGTGATCGTGTCGCTGCTGACGATTGCCTGGACGGTGCGGCGACTGAGCCGGCTGAGCGTGCGCGGGCTGCTGACCGGTCAGACGCAAGACAATCTTCCGGCGACTCGCGCCGCAACCCGTCGCAGCCGGTGGACGGCGTTCGGTCTGCTGATCGTGGCGGCTGCGCTGGCCGGCGCGGCGCCGTGGCTGGGCGGAGAGGCGCAAGCCGGCGCGTTCGTGGGCTCGGGCGCCATGGTTCTGGGCGCGGGCTTGACGCTGATCTGGAGCCGCTTGCGCGGCGGCGTGCCCGGCGGTTTGACCGGCGGCGCGCGGCTGCCGATCGCGCGATTGGCCGTGCTCAATGGGGCCCGCAACCCGGGCCGCAGCACGCTGACGATCGGTCTGATCGCGTCGGCAAGTTTTCTGATCGTGGCGCTGAGCGCCTTCCGGTTGGATCCCAGCGCCGAGGGGCGGGGCCGAGATAGCGGCAGCGGCGGATACAACCTGGTGGCTCAAAGCGATCAGCCCATTTATCAAAACCTCGACGTGGCAACGGCTCGCGCCGAAGCGGGCTTTCCGGCGGACAGCGAAAAAGTTCTTGATTCGTGCAAGATCGTGGGTTTGCGCGTGCAAAGCGGTGATGACGCCAGTTGCTTGAATCTGTATCAGCCCACGCAGCCAAGAATTCTGGCCGCGACAAAGGCGCTAGTCGAGCGGGGCGGCTTTGCCTGGGCGGCTTCAGCGGCCGAGTCGGCCGAAGAGAAACAGAATCCCTGGCTGCTGCTGGAGCGCAAGCTGCCGGCCGCCGCCGATGGCACGCCGGTGGCGCCGGCGGTGCTCGACTTCAACACGGCCGAATACAGTCTGCACAAAGGAAAGATCGGCGCCACGTTCGACGTCGACGATCATTTCGGCCGCCCGTTGCGACTGCAGATCGTGGGCCTGCTCAAGAACAGCATTTTTCAAGGGGACGTGCTGGTCGGGGAGAAGCCGTTTCTCGAACATTTTCCGCAAGTCAGCGGCTATCGCTTTTTCTTGATCGACACCGACGAACAACCGGCCGACGCCGTGCGGCAGGCGCTCGAAGGTCCGCTGGGCGATTATGGGTTCGACGCCGAGCTGAGCACCGATCGGCTCGCCGCGTTCTTTGCCGTGCAGAACACGTATCTGTCGACGTTTCAAAGCCTGGGAGGGCTGGGATTGTTATTGGGCACGTTCGGCCTGGCAACCGTGCAATTGCGCAGCGTGTTGGAACGCCGCGGCGAGCTGGCGCTGATGCGCGCCACCGGGTTTCGCCGCGCGCTGTTGGCCCGACTGGTGATGATCGAGAATTCGCTGTTGCTGGCCGGCGGACTGGGCGTGGGAATCTTGGCGGCGCTGGTAGCCGTATTGCCGCATTGGCTTGCCGGCGGCGCGGCGGTTCCCTGGCTGTCTCTGGCTGCCACGCTGGCCGTGGTGCTGGTCGTGGGCTGGCTGGCCGGACTGGTGGCGGTGCGGGCGACGCTACGGGCGCAACTGCTTCCGGCGCTGCGGAGCGAATAGCGCGTAGTATCGAGGCCGAACTGGCAGTACAACTCGACTAGCGACAACCGCGCAGGCGCTGGATAATGCGTCCCGCGTGATTGGATCCACTTACTTGGGAGCTTCGCCGCCATGAAGAGTGCTGCCGGCCTGCTTGCATTTATCGCGTTAGCCATGCTCTCCTGGGGAATCTACGGCCCCGTGCTGCGCGAGGGGCAGATCGGCATGCAAGGCAGTTCCTTGCGGCCGTTCATCTGCGTCGGGCTGGCCTACTTCCTGATCGCGGTGCTGATCCCCGGCATTTTACTGCGCGTGTCGGGCGAAGTCGGGCACTGGACCAGCTCAGGAATCTTCTGGAGCCTGGCCGCTGGCTCGGTCGGCGCGCTCGGCGCGCTGGGCATCATTCTCGCCTTGGCGTTTCGCGGCAGCCCGTTGTATGTCATGCCGCTGGTGTTTGGCGGCGCGCCGGTGGTCAATACGTTCCTGACGATGTACTGGGGAAAATCCTATAAGCAGGTGAATCCGATCTTCATTTCCGGGCTGATTCTGGTGATCGTGGGCGCGGTGACCGTGCTGGTGTTTCGGCCGCACGGGCACGCATCGTCCGAAATCGTCAGGATTTCGCAAGGCAAGGATGGCGGAGTAAACGTCGATGTCTCGACCAGCGACAATCCCGACGCCACGCACTATGAGGCGGCCAGCGTCGAGGAACTGTCCGCGAAGCATCCTGACATCTTCAAGCTTTACGATCGGCATCGCAATTTTACAGCCCGCGAATTGTCGCTCGTGGTTGCGTTCACGGTGATGACGGCGCTATGCTGGGGAGTATACGGCCCGATGCTGCACCGCGGGCAGATGGCGATGGCCGGCAGCCGGCTGCGGCCGTTTATCTGCGTGGGACTGGCCTACTTCCTGATCGCCGTGATCGTGCCCAGCCTGTTGCTTGCGCGCTGGGAGGAGCCGGGAGGGTTTACGTTCAACGGCTCGTTGTGGAGCTTTATGGGCGGAGCCGCCGGCGCGCTAGGGGCGCTGGGCATCATCATGGCATTCACGTTCGGCGGCAAGCCGATTTTCGTGATGCCGCTGGTGTTTGGCGGCGCACCGGTGATCAACACCTTCGTCAGCGTGGTGCAGGCCGGCAATTACGACCAGTTGCACCTGATGTTCTACGCCGGCTTGATCGTCGTCATGGCCGGCGCCGTGACCGTGCTGGTGTTCGCGCCGAAGCCAACGCCCCATACCGCGCCGCACTCGGGCCCGGAACCAGCGTCCGAGCCGGCCAACGTGTAGATGCCTTGCGGGCGGCACGCGCAACGAGCGCTGGCAAAATGCCAGTGCCACCAAATTTCACGTGCCGCGGACCAGGCCGAACCATTCGATCTGCCGCCGCGGGCAGAAATGCAAATCGTGGGCCTGGCAATAGGGCGCGAGCCACTCGGCCGCGCGGGCCAGCGCCCCTGCGTCGGTCCCCTGCGGCATGAGCATCACCCGCGCGCGATCGATCTGGGGGAACTCGAGCAAATACCGTTCGACCTCGTCGCAATCGTCGGGGCCATCGACGACAAACTTGAATTGGTACGAATATTCATCGATCAGCCGGCGTATGACGTCGGGGGCGTGCCGACTGCGCTCGTGCCGCTCGCTCCAGCGCGGAGTCAGCGCCGGATCGGGGCGCGAATTGGCCGTTTTGGGGCTGATTGAAAGCAGGTCGCACTCGACCGGCAGGTAGAGCGTGCCGGCGGTTTCGATGGTAACGTGCCGCCGCTGGCCGCGCAAACGGCCCGTGAGCGGAATCAACTCGGCGAACAACATCGGCTCGCCGCCGGTCAACACCACGTGGCCACAGCCAATCTCTTCGACGCGGGAGACGATCTCGTCGACCGACAGATCCTCGCCCTCGGGCGTGTGCGAGGCATAGGGCGTGTCGCAGTACCAGCAGCGCAAATTGCAGCCGCTGGCGCGCACGAATGCGCTGTCGACTCCGGAGAGAAAGCCCTCGCCCTGCACGCTCTTGTAGATTTCAGCAATCTTCATCGGCGATACGGCGCCGGATCGGTCAGGCCCGCCTCCGCGAAACCGGCCAGACGCAGGGCGCAGGCATCGCACGCGCCACAGGCCTCGCCGGATGGTTCGGGGTCGTAACAGCTACGCGTCAGGCCGTAATCCACGCCCAGTTGCACGCCGCGGCGGATAATCTCGGCCTTGGATAGCGCGATGAGCGGCGCGTGGATCGTGAACTTGAGCCGGCCTTCGACCGAGGCCTTCGTGGCCAGGTTCGCCATCCGCTCGAAGGCCGCGATGTACTCCGGCCGGCAGTCGGGATAGCCGCTGTAGTCGATGGCGTTGACGCCAATAAAAATATCGGCGGCATTCAAGGTTTCGGCGTAGCCCAGGGCGAGCGACAGAAACACGGTGTTGCGTGCCGGCACGTAGGTGATGGGAATGCCCGAGTTCATTTGTTCCACCGAGCGACTTTTGGGCACGTCGATATCGGCCGTCAGGGCGCTGCTGCCAAAGGCGCGGAGGTCGATCTGCAAGGTGACGTGCCGCCGGATGCCCAATTGCTCTCCAACTCGCTGGGCCGCGGCCAACTCGTCGCGGTGCCGCTGGCCGTAGTCCAGCGACAAGGCGTAGAGCTCAAAGCCCTGCGAACGGGCGATCGCGGCGCTGGTGGCCGAATCGAGACCGCCGGAGAGCAAAATGACCGCGGGCTGGGACATGGTTTATCGACAGGGAAAAGCCGGGCTTAAGGGGCATCTGGCCTGAATCATTCCATGATGGCACAATGGATGGTTTGGCGAAAGGACCGGCAATGACCGACAAATTCCGGGAAATGCTCGAGACGTTTCCCAACCAGTTTCCCCAGCGGGATTACACGATCGAAATCCGCTGCCCCGAGTTCACCAGCGTCTGCCCGAAGACCGGCCAGCCGGATTTCGGCGTGCTCACGTTCACGTACACGCCGGATGCCAGGTGCGTGGAGTTGAAGAGCTTGAAACTGTATCTGCAACAGTTTCGCAACGAGGGGATTTTTTACGAGCACGTGACCAATCGGATTCTCGACGACCTGGTGGCGGTGCTCGCGCCGCGGCGAATGACGCTGGTGGCCGCGTTCACGCCCCGCGGCGGAATTACGACGAATGTCACGGTCACGCATGAAGCGACGCAGACTCGCTAAGAAGCTGTCCCGTCCGAGCGAAGGGGACAGTCCCATTTTTCTCGAAGCCATTGAAAAATCGGGACAGTCCTCGACGATTCCAGAATTGGCGCTAAGCCGGCAAGCGGCGCGCTAACCGGCCAGGCGCTGCTGGACCGACGCGAATAAATCGAACATTGCGTTCAAATACGCGCGGGCTTCGTCGCAGGGCATCACCAACGGCGGGCTGACGCGAATCACCTTGCCGGCCAACGGACCCAGCAGGTGGATGGCCCGGCCGGAGCCATCGCCCAGGTAGCAGGCCTCGACGCAGGCATTGGCCACGGCGTCGGCCGTGTGTTTGCCAATGGCCGCGCACTCGACGCCCCACACGGCGCCTTCGCCGCGCACGTTGGCGACAATGTCCAATTCGGCCAGTCGGCACAGGCCCGCTTCGAGCACCTCGCTGAGCTTCGCCGGCGCGGGCCATGACGTCGGTGGTCTCGAATTCGTCGAGCGTGGCCAGCACGGCAGCGCAGCCCAGCGGCGAGGCGCTCCAGGTGTCGGAGCCTTCGCCGTAGTGCATGTTGGCGAATAAATCGGCGCGGCCCACGGCGGCATCGACCGGCACGCCGTTGCCCAGGCCCTTGCCCAGCACGACGATGTCGGGCTCGACGCCATAGTGCGAGAAGGCGTAGAGCGAACCGGTGCGGCCGAAATTGGCCTGCACCTCGTCGAGGATGAAGACGATGTCGTTGTCGCGGCAAAAACTCGCGAGCAGTTGCAGGTATTCTTTTTGCGGATGGTACGAACCGCCGCCGCCCAGGTAGGGTTCGGTGACGAGGCAGCAAATCCGCCCAGGAAACTCCCGAGCCAGTGCCGCCAGTTCGTTGCGATAGGGAGTCAAATCGAGCGGCTGTCGACGGCGCTCGACGCTTTGGCATTCGACGGTCGGGAAGCTGATGAAATGGACGCGGGAGTCGCGCTCCGGATCCTTCTCCGTGCCGGTGACGGCGCCGGCCAGGCCTTTCTTGCCGTGGAATCCGGCCCGAGTGGCCAGGATGATGTCGCTGTCTGCACGCCGATCGAGGGCCGCCCAGATGGCTTTTTGCACGGCTTCGCTGCCGGTGGCGGCCCACATGACTTGCTCCATGCGGGCCCCGCCCGGCTGCGAGCGCAGACTGGCGACCAGCCGCTCCGAGGCCAGCACCTCCAGCGGCGTCAGCGCGTTGTAGGCCGTGAGCGTCATGGCCGGAACGAATCCCGGCGGGTTGTTGTCGCCATCCGCGGGCAATCGATTCAAACCCAAATAGGCGAGCACGCGTTTCCACCACCGTGCGGGATTGTGGCCCAGATTGGCCACCAGCACGCCGGAGGAGAAATCGGCCAGTTTGCGACCTTCGGGCGTCCAGTGGTAGCTGCCTTCGCTGTGCGCGAGCACGGCCAGGCTGGGCGTATAGGTGCGCTGGGCCGCGGGCGCAACGACGGCCGCGCGGCGGCGAAGCTCGTTGGAGGCGTCTTCGCCGGCGTGTTGGATCAGAGGAAATTTCTGGGCGGGTTGGCTCATGCTTGGCTGCGTATCCTGCGACTCGAACAGTTTTCAGACGCGCGGTTGATAGAGGATTTCCGGTTCGGCCGAGCCCGGCGCGTACAGGACAAGGCCGCCCCGCGAATCGTTCACGTTGACCAGGCAATTCGGCGTGCCCGCCGCGTGACGTGCGAGAATGGCTTCCATGGCCTGCACGGCGGCCACGGTCTGGCGATCGGCCGACAGATCGTTGTAGGCGAGCGCGCGGGCTTGGGCCAGCCGCGCGGAGCGCGCTGGCCGGCTGGACCGCCGAATTCGACCATCGCTATCTCGCGGGCGAAGCGATCCAGCACTTCGATTCCGTAGCCGCGCTGCGAGCGCTCGTTCCACGGTTCGAGAAACGTGCCGTTGTAGTGGTTGTTGATCGTGATTTTGCGCTCCAGCGGCGTGCGCCCCTCGACAGTACACTCGACGCCGCGCTTGCGGCTGTGGCCGTTCCACACCCCGTTGTCGAAGCGAAACTGCACCTCCTGCTCGACGTAGCCGGGAAAATTGTCCGGCGTGACCCAGGAAGTGTGGATGTCGAAGGCGGCTTGCCGATGGTCGTCGTACTGGTAGATCAGCCGCAACTGCACGGAATCCCAGGTCGGCCCCTCGGCCGGTCCGACGATTCCGCGCTGGCCCGTGCATTGCACCGACTTCAGCCTGCCGGGAAAGGTGAAGTCGATCAGCTTGATGTAGTGCACGGCCACGTAGGTGCCCGGGTTGCGGCCGGTGATCCATTCGGCAAATTGGCTGCCGGAGATACTCTTCGGTTCCAAGAGCGAGCAATAGCCGTTGTTGACGTGTCGTAGTTCGCCATCGGCGACGAGCGTGCGGAGTTTCTTGTGGTCGGGGTCGAGCAACTTGTGATACACGACCTTGGCCAACGCGTTTTGCTGGCGGGCCAGTTGTTCCAGTTCGTCGAGCTCGGCCAGCGAGAGCACCGCGGGCTTCTCGATGAGCACGTGCTTGCCGGCTTCAAGCGCGGTTTTGGCGGCCGCGAAGTGCCGATCGTCGGGGGTGGCGATGCAAACGAAATCGACGCCGGCGGCCAACAACTGTTCGATACTCCGCGGCTCGCGAAAACTTGCGAACGCATCGACGCGGCCGGCGGCCGATTCGCGATAGTTTTCGGCCCGCTTGCCAGTGCGGCTGGCGACAGCCGCCAGCTCGAGCGCGCAGACTCCGAAATCCGGCGCGTAGAGCGGCTGGCGGAAGGCGGCTTCGAAGAAGGGGCGATAGGTTTCGTCGAAGATCATTCCCATGCCGACCATTCCGGCCCGCAGGGTGTGCTTCGCGACGGATGGCTCGGCGGCGGGCGGTGAGGTTGGCATGTGAGAAAGGATAAGGGGGCGCGGGGGATTTGCCAACGGTTCGCGAATTGCGGGGCTGTTTGCCCCTTGTTTTGCCGGCACCGCGCTTCCACAATGGCCCTCTCGCCCCAGGCGGGCGACGCGTGGCGCGAGTCGCTCGCGGGCGGTAGGCGATCGCAATTCCTTGTTTCGTTCTTCAGGAAGAGATCCATGGCGGAAAATCCTCAAGTCACGCTCAGCGGCTTCGCGGACGAGGCGGCGAATCAGAAGACGGCCGTCCAGCAGTTCGCGGCGATGGCGGCCTTGGGACTGCAATTCTATAGTCTGCGGTTCATCGACGCCGGCGACGGCATCAAGAACGTGATGAAGCTCAGCAAGGCCGAGATCCAGACGATCCGCCACCTGGAGGACGAGTATGGTCTGAACGTGGCTTCGATCGGCTCGCCAATCGGCAAGGTCAAGCTGCTGGACGTCGAGGATGGCACGAAGAACGCTTATGTGCCGTTCAAGAAATACCTGGAGAAGGAGGTCAAGAAGGCTTGCGACATGGCGCACGCCTTCGAGACCAAGCTGATTCGCGGCTTCTCGTTTTACCACCCCAAGGGGACCGACCCTCGCAAGCACCTGCCGCAGGTCGTCGATCAACTGGGGCAGATTGCCGAGACCTGCCTGCGCAGCGATTTGACGTACGGCGTCGAATTGGAGGCCAACCTCGTCGGTCAAAACGGCGAGATCCTGGCGGATATCCACCGCCAGGTAAAAAACTCGGCGCTGCTGTTGATCTTCGACGCCGGCAATTTGACTTGCCAGGGGTTCACCGCGCCGGAGGTGCTCGAGCAATTTCGGCTGATGAAGCCGGGCCTGGGCTGGCTGCACATCAAGGACTATCTCCAGCCCGGTGGGCACGGCCGACAAGCCCACGTCAACGAGGAGACGCTGAAGCATTTCGTGCCGGCCGACATGGGGGACAGCGGGCACGAATCGATCTTCAAGGAGCTGCGCGAGTCGCTGCCCAAGCTCGATCAGAAGCTGCGCCGCCGCGGAATACCGGGCGTGTTTCTCGATCTGGAGCCGCACGTCAAAGCGGGCGGGCAATATGGCGGATTCAGCGGCCCCGACGGCATGGGCGTGGCCCTGCGGGGGCTCTGTCGCGTGCTCGATTACGAGCGGATCGATTATCACCTGCGCGACTTCGACGACATTCGCGCCGTGCGCGGCTTCTAGGCTTTGGGTTGCGCCCCGTTTTCGTCCGGACTTTTGGCGACCTTCGCGGGCCGGCCCTTTTTGTGGCGGTGTCCGATGGCGATCCACTGCTGCGTGGCAAGCAGCCCGGTGAACAACCAATAAACGCCGGCAGCGACTCCCAGCATCGAACCGGTGCGGGCCACCGTGGCCGAATCTGGGGTGGCGACCAAAACGAACAGCGTCGCCGCCACGCACAACAGACCCAGCGACCAGTCGCGGATCGCCTTGCGAAGCAGGCGTTTTTTTCCAAACTTGGTGATCGCGATGCTGGCTTGGGTATTGGCCAGTTCCCGCATCGCGGTCAAGTCGGTCTTCTCGACCGGCGGGGTGCGCCGCGCCAGTTCCACGGCGCCCATGGGCATGTCAACCACATGGCCCGAAGTCACGTCGCGAGCCGGCGGCTCGCCATCAGGACGTTCGTCTTGGGGAACCGGATCCGACTTGCGTTTGTTTCGCCTGGGTTGCGGAGCAGCGACCACCGGCTCCGCCGGCGCGCCTCCGCGCATTCGTTTCAGCAACTCCGCCATGTAATCGTCAATCGACGTCTCTTCGGAGAAGGCGGCCGAGGTCGCACTCGTCCGTTGCGAGCGCGGGGCTGACAACGACCGGCGCTTCGGCCTCCTCCAACTCGTCGTCTTCCTCGGCCGGGTCTTGCTCGTCGACCAAGGCGACTACCTCGTCGCTTTCTTCTTCCACTCGAATCGATTGCTCGTCGGCCGCCCGGAGTTGATCTTCCTCGATCGTCGAGACCGCGACTTGCAGCGGTTGGTCGGCCTCGCGCGACGATTGAATGTTTCGTCGGGCCTCTTCCAGTTCACTGCGCAGCTCCTCCAGTTCGGCCCGTTGACGATCGAGGCGGGCCTGTGCATGCGTTCGTTCGGTTTCCAGTTCCTCGCGATCGCGCAGGAGCTGTTCGCGGGCTCGCTCGATTTCGGCTTGTTGGGCGGCCAGCGCTTCGGCAAGTTGGCCGTCTGGCTCGGCAACGGGCTCGGCCTGAGCGACCTTCGCAAGCAGTTCCCGCTCCTTGGCGGCAAGCTCGGCGGCCAGCTCGCGCAGCGATCGACCGGATTGCTCGTGCTCTTCGCGCAGGCGAGCCAGCGACGCGCGTTCGGTTTCGAGCTCCGTCTCGCGATGCCGCAATGACTCGAGCTGAGCCTCGAACTGCTCGAGCTGGCGGGAATAGTCAGTATCGGCTTGCTCGCGGGCCTGTTGCCAAACCTGGCGTTCTTGTTCGAATTGGGCCCGGCCCGATTCCCAGTCACGATCTTCGACCGTCGTCAATTGCGCCGCGCTGTCGACGACCGCGGTCTCTCGTGACGATAGCTCCTCTTGGCGAGCGTCCAGCGCCTCCTGACGGGCGTCCAACTCGGCAGCGCGGGCGGTCAGTCGCTCTTCCGCTTCGATTTGTTCGGCGATCCTTAGTTGCAAGGCTTCGCTCTGGTCGTACACCGACCGGCGGGTCTCTTCGAGCGACGCACGTTCGGCTTCCAATTCACCGAGGGCCACGTCGAGCTGCTCGCCCGGCCGTCAATTCCTCGGATTGTCTTTCGAGTTCGTGTCGCGCGGCTTCCACCTCCGCGGCGCGAGCTTGCAATTCGTCGGACGGCTCCAAACGGAAGCTTTCCAGGGTGATGGTTCGCCCGCGCTCGTGGTCCAGATCTCGCCAGGCGGCGGCCTGTCGGGCCATGAAATCGACGTTTCGTTCTTCGAGTTCCTGGGCCGCTGCCAGCGCTTCGGCCGCGGAGCGATCCGCCGCGGCTTGCCGTGCCTCGATCTCGCGCCGAGCATCTTCCAATTCGGTGCGCAAGGCCGCGAGTTCCGCCTGCTGACGGGCGACCAGCGACGTCTGTATTTCTAAATGGGCTTCGGCGTGGCTTCGCTCGGCGGTCCAGGCCTGACGCTCTCGTTCGAGTTCGGCGGCAAGCTGCTCCCGCTCTTGCGAGTTTGCTTCCCGTGCCGGGAGAAGTTCGTTCTTCTCGCGAAGGATTTCCTCTCGTTGCCGCTCCAGGTTGCTTTGGTCGGCCGCCAGCCGCGACTCTTCGGCGGCGCGGCGCCTCCCAATCACGCTGCTCCCGCTCGAGCTCTTCGAGCTGGGACTGGAACTCCGACTGGCGTCGATCGCGCTGTTGTTCGACCTCCTTGAGCATGCGGGCCGCCTCTTCGCGCTGACTCGACAATTCGGCCTGCTCGTTTTCGAGCCGCGCGTGCAACTGAGCGTTTTCCATGGCCCAGGCGCCGCGCTGCTGTTCGAACGCGTCGCGAGCCAGCCGCAATTCTTCCTGAATGCGACGACGGTTTTCGGCTAGTTCTTGCTGGCTTTGGGTCTCGCGGGCGCGGACGGTTTCGGCGGCCTGCTGCTCGCGGCGCAAGGCCTCGCGGGCGGCGTCCAGTTTGGCAAGTTCCTCGGCAAGCTTGTGGTCGCGTGCCTCCAAGGCGGATTGGGCTCCGTGGCGAGTCGCCTCCCAATTGTCGCGTTCTTGCTGAAACTCGGCGATTCGCTGTTCCAGCTCGAGCCGGCGGGACTTCAGTTCGGTCGACTCCGGCGGCGCCGGGTGGGGGCGAGATTGAAGCTCGGCGACTTCGGCCCGCAGTTGCTTGATGACCGCCACCAGCTTTCGCGCCCGCTGGCGAACGACGTGCGTTTGCGGAGCTTGGGGCTGGCGGCGCGGGGAAGGCTGGGAGGCCGGTCGCACGATCGTGCCGCGATCGTTCTGGCTCGGTGCGTTCTCGACCATTCCCTCGGCCGAGAGGACGTCGAACTCGACGGGTCCGATCGAAAGCCGATCGCCGGGCTCGAGCAGCGAGTCGCCAAACGGCAGTCCATTGAGACGGGTGTCGCGGGCCCAACAGCGAATCGCGGTGCCGCGAGAGCCGCGCAAGATGATGCAGTGCAGCGGACGAACGCCGGCAGCGCGGAGCCTGAGCGTGCATCCCTCGCCCGACCCGATCGTGCACTTGGGCGCCGAGAGCCTGACGATCTGGCCCTGCCGCTCCGTGCCCACGATGCGCAGGTACAAATCTCCGACGGCACGGCCCTGGGCCAAACGCGACCCTTGCTTCCAAGCGACTACGACCATGGTAAACCCCGGATGGTTTGTTGCGACCTTGCGGATTTCGAGCGCGAGAAAGTGCGCTGCGAACGCCGGAACACTCACAGGAGATTTAGGTTACGCGGGAATATGGGTCAAATCCGCGGTTTTCATGTGGCGATAGCAGCGCGGGGAGTTTTAACGATTTGTCAAAAACGGCTGTATCTCCTTGCCGGTTGTGCCGATTATCCGATAGCGACAAACGACCCCTGGCCGTTGGGCCTTTGGGACGAGTCGCCGGCCGAGTCCACGACACGCGCGGAGGGGGCCGGTAGCCCCGGATCTGGCGCCTCTGGAAAGAGGGAAAGTGTCCGTCGGCGGCACGCTCGCTTGGGGGTCGTGGATGTCAGTATAAACGTGCGACAACTCTTGACTTTCTGGCGTGGGACAAAACAATGCTTCGCCGCTCACACCGGCGCCGGTCGAAAGTTCGGAAAAAATTGTGACCCTTCGCCAGCTTGATACGTACTATAGTTTGGTTGCGGCAATCGCCGCCGCAACCGGTTGAAACAGGTGGTTTTGGTCCTTCCAAACAGAGTTTTTCCCGGCATTTGGTGGCGGCGAAATTGAGGGGGAACACCCAGACTTCGACCGCGGCTCGATCGGACAAAGAAGGGGAATGGAAAATGGCACGTAAAGATGCGATCCTCAGCATGCGGCAGATTCTCATCATGCGTCGCGATGCGCTGCGAACGGCGCTGGCCGGCGACTTGAGCCTGCTGAAAGAGCTGAGGGCCCAAGCTGCGGGAGACGTCGTCGATGCCGCCCTGGATTCGGCTCAGGACGAGATCAGTTCTCAGTTGGCCGAGGTGGAAAGCCGCGAGTTGGCCAGCATTGAAAACGCCTTGATGCGGATGAAGGACGGCCAGTACGGCGTCTGCGAGGGTTGTAGCTGCTCGATTCCGATGGCGCGGCTCAATGCCCTGCCGTACGCCACGCTGTGCATCGAGTGCCAGCGCGAAAGCGAGCGTTTCGGCAAGGGAGCCGGTGGCGACGCCGACTGGGGCCGAGTGCTCGATTCGAGCGGCGATTCGGACGTCTCGATCAACGACATCGAAATCGACGTTTAAGCGACGGCGTTCAAGCGGCGTTGACCACTTCAATGCCAAGGCAAGACGATCAACATAGAATGCACTGGTGGGGCTCAAGTCGGTCGGTAACCAAGCGTTGCCGACCGCAGGACCCGCCGGTGCATTTTTGTTTGGGTAGCACCGGGCCGGAGAGCGCTTGCCGCGCCCGGCGAACAGACGTTGCCAATTGGGGTGCGGCTCCCTTATCGTAGAGGATATCGAGATATCAATCGCGGCACGGAGCCGGCCGCGTCCCGCCTTATCTGGAGAGCGATTGGGATGGAATGCCGCCGCTTTTTTCCCGCCATGCTGGGCGTGTTGCTTTTCGTCGCCTGCGTCTGCCTGGCCACGGGCCGGCTACATGCCCAGGAAGACAGCGAGGATGAGGCGGTCCGGGCCAAGATTTACGAAGCCCTGGATCGGGAAGTGACGGCAATTGAGCGGCAGAGCAATGTCCTCAAGGCCGTCGCCAAGCTGGTGCGGCCGACGGTCGTGCACATCGAGGCCGAAAAGACCGATTCCACGAGCCTGCAGTACCGAGGAAAGACCAGCCACATCGAGGAGGCCGGGAGCGGCTATATTGTCAAGCTCGGCGGGCGCGACTACGTGCTGACCAATCGCCACGTGATCCGCGCCGCCGACGAGCAGCACATCAAGATTCGCTTCGCCGACGGCCGCACGATCAATCCCATCAAGACCTGGAGCAATCCGGAGACCGATATTGCCGTGATGCTGGTCGAGGCGCCGGGGCTGGTGGCCTCGCGGCTGGGCAACAGCGATGCCATTGAAATCGGCGATTTCGTGCTGGCCGTGGGCAGCCCTTTCGGCCTAAGCCATTCGATTACGTTCGGCATTATCAGCGCCACGGGGCGCTGGGACCTGAAGCTGGGCGAAGGGGTCAAGTATCAGCACTTCATCCAAACCGACGCTGCTATCAATCCCGGCAACAGCGGCGGACCGCTGATTAACCTCCGCGGCGAAGTGATCGGCATGAACACGGCCATCGCCAGCAGCTCGGGCGGCAACGAGGGAATCGGCTTTTCGATTCCGATCAACCTGGTGCTGAGCATCGCCAAACAACTGATCGAACACAATAGCGTGACGAAGGGATTCCTGGGCGTGCAACTCGACGGCGGATTTGACTCGGCGACGGCCATCGCCGTCGGCCTGCAACGGGCTCGAGGCGCGGATCAAAGAGGTCACGCGCGACTCGCCGGCCGAAGCGGCGCGGTTATTGCCCGGCGACGTGATCCTCAGCTTTGGCGGGGTGCGGGTCGACAACGACAGCCACCTGATCAACCTGGTGAATCTGACCGAGGTGGGTCGCGAGGTGCCCTTGATCGTGTTTCGCGACCAGAAGGCCATGAAGATCACGGTTAAGGTGGGCAGCGCTCCGTCGAACCGCGTGCTTCCCAAGCGACAGCCGCAAGTGGGCGCCGCGCGGTGACGACCGCTCGTGCCCGCCTAGCAGCCTGTCGATAAAATCAACAGGCTCCTAGCTTTCGCTGGCCGCTCCGGCAGCGGCGATGCCCCGCAGGATGCAATCGCGGGCGGCGGCGACGTCGACCTTGGTGGCCACGGCCACGTTGGTCCGCCACTGCCGATTTCGGCGGCGATCGAACACCGTGGCCCCAGTTGTGAGCTCGCCCGAGAGCTCGACATCGACGGCGGCCAGTTCGATCTCGAACAGTTCGGGGTGCAGCGCCGCGATGAGCGCCACGGCGTCGTGCAATTGAATGCTCTCGTAGCCCAACTCCTGCCGGTAGGAGCGAAACAGTCCGGGCAAGACCTTGCTCAAGAATCGGCCGGCGCGGCTCGTTTGCGGCGGAAGCTGGTCGAGCAGATCGAAGCCAAAGCCAACCTGGCCTGAAATATCGATCGGGATGAGCGTCTTGGTGGCCGCCGTTTGCAGCACGGCCCGCGCGCTTTCAGGGTCGCAATAGATATTGAACTCGGCCGCCGGAGTAATCGTGCCGGGTCCGCCCAGCGTGCCCCCCATGATCACGATCTGGCCGATCAGCTCGGCCAGGCCGGGGTCGCGGGCCAACGCTCGAGCGACGTTCGTCAGCGGTCCCAAGGCCACGATCGTCAACTCGCCGGGGGCCGCGCGAACCTCGTCGCAAATGACCT
This sequence comes from uncultured Planctomycetaceae bacterium, assembly GCA_963791755.1. Lineage (GTDB taxonomy): Bacteria > Planctomycetota > Planctomycetia > Pirellulales > PALSA-1355 > PALSA-1355. Next base: position 436,447 of record CAWBTK010000006.1, on the reverse strand, counting down.
TCTCCGACGGATGGCGGTGTTGCAACTCCGAAACCTCGAAGTTCGCATTGCCGAGGCCGTCGGCGCCATGAAGCTGGATGTTTCGGGTCGGCAGCCCCATCGTGGGCATGCTGGCCACGCCGATCCGCGGCCAGCGCGGCGGATCCAACTGCTCGATGACGGCCTGCACGTTCCGCGTAGCCTGATCGGGCGGGACGTTGCCGCCCACGGCCGTGACGGCCACGACCTCGACCAACGGGTCGAACAATGCCAGGCACAGCGCCACGGCATCGTCGATTCCGGGATCAACGTCGAGAAGCACCTTCTTGGTGAGCATAAGCTTGTGGACTGGCCAGATCCTTGGGGGCGAACAGCGGTCGCTCGGCCGGGATTGTAGGGGCGCCGTGGACGGGAAACAAGCCCGTAGGTCGGCACGGGGGCCACTTTACGACGCGACAGCGCGGCGAGTATTCGGCCCGCCAGCGGCAAGTTACAATCCAGTGCCGCGCTGGTTGTTCTCGCTGTCGCCGTCCAATTCCCACTCGCTAGCGTAACCCCGGAACGATGATGTGATTGAGCCAACATTAGGACGTCTGGCCGCCGGCGAAGATCTCTCGATGGAGGAGATGTCGGCCGCCATCGACGCGGTCATTGAGGGACACTGCACGCCAGGCGAGATCGGCGTGCTGCTGACGGCCCTGCGGGCCAAGGGCGAGACCTGCCAGGAAGTGGCCGGCGCGGCCATGGCCCTGCGCCGCCACATGACCCCCATTCGCACGCGGCGGACCGATTGCATCGACACTTGCGGCACCGGCGGAGACGGCTCGGGCACGTTCAATATCAGCACGGCCGCGGCCCTGGTCGTGGCGGCCGCCGGCGTGCCGGTTGCCAAGCACGGCAATCGCCGGATCACGAGCCGAACCGGCTCGGCCGAAGCATTGGCGGCGCTGGGCGTGAACGTGGACGCCAGCGTGGAACGGGTCGAGCAGTGCTTGGACCAGTTGGGCATCTGTTTTTGTTTCGCGCCGCTATTGCACCCGGCGATGAAGAACGTGGCCGAAGTGCGGCGGCAATTGGGAGTGCCCACGATTTTCAACCTGTTGGGGCCGCTGTCGAACCCGGCCGGCGCGCCGTTTCAAGTGGTGGGCGTGGGCCGAGCCGAGTTGCGACAACTCCTGGCCGATGCCCTGATGTTGCTGGGAACCCGGCATGCATTGGTCGTGCAAGGGGAGGACGGCTTGGACGAAGTGACGCTGGCCGGACCAACCCGGGTCACCGAGGTTTCGCCGGCCGGGCTGCGCAATTTCAGTTGGACCCCCTCGGATTTTGGGCTGGCGCCTGCCAGCCTCGATCCGCTGAAGGTTGAAAATCCGCAAGAAAGCGCGACCATGATCGGCGAGGTGTTGCGCGGGCGCGCGGGCCGGCGCGATATCGTCGTGCTCAATGCCGGGGCCGCGCTGTGGACGGCCGGCCGCGGGGAAACTCCGCGGGAGTGCGCCGAGATGGCGGCCCAGGCCATCGACCTGGGCGCCGCCGCCGAGTTGCTCAAGCGCCTGGTGCAGCTCTCGAACGCGTGAGCTAGTGCGTGTCGCACTGACATTTGGCGTCCGCATAGCGACTTTCGACGCGAAATCCGACGAAATACCCGCTACAGGGTCGCGAGACGTGCTCTAGCGGCTGGCAGGCGAACCGTCATCGGCGGGAACGACCCGCTCGGTCACGTCGACTTCGCCAAATCTCAATCGCACGAATCGCTCAAGCGCCGCCTTCTCGCGTTGCAGCCTGGCCCACTCGTCCATGGAAAACCCAAAGCCAGCTTTCAGCATCGCCAGTGTTTTGCGCGCTTCGGCCAGGCTGGCGTTGGTTTCCTGCAGGGCCATCCAGGCCCGCTGCTCAAGGCCCACGCGGAGCCAGGCCATGACGAACTGGCAGACGACGAGCCCGGCCAGCACGCAACAAGCGAACACCAACTCCTGACGGTGCGAGAGTTCGGAGGGAAACTCGATCCCCAGCCAGTGACAGCCGGCGAATCCGGCGATGCCGGCCAGAGGGATCACGGTCCAGACGAGTCCCCAAACGGCGCCGGAGGTGAGCATGGATGCGACCGGCAGCGTGCTGTACCACAAGAGCGGCGAGGCGGTCCAGCCGCCGTTGAGCACGGCAACCCCAGTGAGCGTGGCCCAACCCGCGACGCACATCAGGTTCCCGGCCACGGTCGGCGAGAATCCGCATCGCACCGCGACCAGGCTGCCAAAAACTGGCAAGGTGTTGGCGATGACAATCAGTCCCGACACGGGAGCGCCCAAGACCAGGTAGATACTGCCGAATAGCAGGGTCCAGAACAAGAACGCGATCGAGAAGCCGGCGACGCGCTTCGCCTGGCGCTGGGTATCGGCGTCGCGACCGGCGCGGCCAACGACGCCATCCAACAAGTCGCTGACCCAAGCAGCCGCCCGCTCGACCATCGTTTGCATCCCCTGGAACGGATTGGTCCTATCCAGTGAACTATAGGTCAACCCAGTCGAGGCAATTCGCTTTAATCGGCGGTGTTAACTACCCCGAACAGACATCGTCGGGCCGGCAAAACCGCTGCAAATGGCCCAGCCACGCGACTTGGGCAGTTTTGCTACTGTCCTTCCCAACATGCGCGTGGGATGGTAATTTAATGGATTCGCACAATGAGCTGAGGACGAATCCAGGGAGATCCGGGAAAGAATCATGGCCAAGCCCCATCGAAAATTGAAGAAAGCCAACCACGGCAAGCGACCCGCCAACAGCAAGGCCCGGCGGCTGAAGCGGAAGGACATCCGCACCTAGACCGGCGCTGGATCGGTGGCACGTCGGCCGCCGTCAAAAACCGCGCTAGTCCCCTGCCCCGCCGTCGTTACGCGCCTGCCGCTTCGTCAAAGCCAGCCAATTGCACCCCGCGACAGCCGTCCGCTCGGAAGTTGCTCGGCCCGGACGAGAGGGCTAGAATGCGCGAGCCCCACAACACCCTGTCGATCCATCGCCGAGTCCGACAACTCGCCCGGAGAGTTTTCGCAACGTGAGCGCCAAAGACCTGATTATCGATCTGGCTGAAATCGATTTTAGCCATATCATCGCCGACCTGGATGAGATTCGCCGCTACAATCCCCAGCGCTTCGAAATGGAGCAGTTGACGGCGATCGTCTTTGACGATTTCGACCGCAAGATCTGCGCGGGTTACAAGGATATCACCGAACATGAATTCTGGGTCCGCGGCCATATGCCGGGCATGCCGTTGATGCCGGGGGTGCTGATGTGCGAGGCGGCTGCCCAGATGTGCAGTTACTATGCGCATAAGCATCGCCTGCTGGGCGATTGCAAGGTGGTGGGCTTTGGCGGCATGGAGGAGGTGCGATTTCGCGACCCGGTGCGGGTGGGCGATCGGCTGGTCGTGGTTTGCAAGATGCTCAAGGTTCGCGCCGGCTCGCTGATCGTGTGCCGCTTCCAGGCTTTCGTGGGTCAATCGATGGTCGCCGACGGCAAGATCAAGGGGATCGCCCTGCCGGTTGACGATTTGGTGGAGCAGCAGAATGCTTCTCCCGGCCAGGTCAGCCCACCGCGATGATCCCGCTTAAAGACCACAATCCCACGTTTGGCACGCCCTACGTCACATTCGTTCTGATCGCGATCAATACGGCGGTCATGATCTGGCTGGCGTCGCTGTCTCCGCTGGCGCGGCAAGAGGAAGTGCTGGAGCACGGCTTCATCCCCGCGCGGATTTCGCAACTGTCGCATCCGCAGGTGCTTGAAGTGGCGGTGGTGATGGAAGTGGCGGCCCGCGACCCGCAATTTCCCCCGCAGCAACAGATCGTGAAGCGAATCGGCCTCTCTCCGGCCCCCGCGGCGATCCTTACCACGGTGCTCACCACGATGTTCCTGCACGGCGGCTGGATGCACCTGGTGGGGAATATGTGGTTTCTGTGGATCTTTGGCAACAACGTCGAGGAACGCCTGGGCCACGTCCTTTACCTGGTTTTTTATATCGTCGGGGGCTTGCTGGCCACGACCTGTCACTGGGCCTACGACCCGCGCAGCACGATGCCGGTGGTCGGCGCCAGCGGCGCGATCGCGACCATTTTGGGGGCCTATGCCGTGACCTGGCCCAAGGCCACGGTGAGCACGTTGATTTTTTTCGGCTTTGTCACGGTCGTCGAGATTCCGGCCCTGATGTGGTTGGGGTTCTGGTTCGCCGGCCAATTGGTCGACGCGTTTGTCAATCGGGATCTGGGCGTAGCGGTGTGGGCTCACATCGGCGGATTCGTCGCCGGGGCGCTGCTGATGCCGATCTTGTCGTTTCGCGCGCCCCCGCCGGACCGCAGTTGGCCGGAAGAAATCAAAAGGCACTTCTCGTTTGGGCCGCCAGACCGCGATTAGAACGCGGCGATTGAACAGGCAACAGGAATTCCCGCCATGGGCCGACGCGCTTTGCGTCCCATCGATCCCGAGCTCGACCTCTCGCGGCATTTGCTCGTGCTGGAGCAGCTCGCGCCCGCATGGGACGCCGCCGCACTGTTTGGCCGAGAGGCGCCCTTGGAGATCGAGGTCGGCAGCGGCAAGGGACTGTTTCTGAGCGCGGCGGCGGCCGGAGACCCGGAGGGCAATTTCCTGGGCATCGAAATCATGGCCAAGTACGCCCGCTTTGCCGCCGCCCGGCTGGCACAGCGAGAATTGGCCAACGCGCGGATGATTCACGGAGATGCCCAGCATTTTTTCAAGACCTGGCTTCCCGATGCCTGCCTGCGGGCCGTGCACGTCTACTTTCCCGATCCCTGGTGGAAAGCCCGGCACAAGAAACGCCGGGTGATGAACGAGTCTTTCGTTCGCGACGTGGAGCGGACGCTGGTGGCCGGCGGGCGGCTGCACTTTTGGACCGACGTGGAAGAGTACTTCAACTCGTCGCTGGAGCTGTTGGCCGCGACCACGGGCCTGACGGGGCCGTATGAAGTGGCCGAGAAGCCGGCCGATCACGATCTGGACTATCGCACGCACTTCGAACGCCGCATGCGGCTGCACGCGGCGCCGGTCTATCGCGCGGAATTCGCCAAGTCGTGAGTTGGGCACCGGGCGACGGCAAGCCCGCGATGACGGTCAAGTGCAAGTTGGGGCACGCTCGACTCGCCGAGACAGCAATGTGTGGATCTCCAATCCGCACTGGCATAGCCAGTGGCACCGGGCATGCTCGCGAAGCGCGAGCATGGAATCCGCTGCCGTGACGCACGTTAGCGGCGAGAGCGGGCGGCGACGGCCACGGGCTTGCTCTCGTACGTGCGCCCCGCCTTGGGAGCGTCGACGTTTTGCAGGGCGATCTGATACAGATCCTGGCCGGCCTTCGACGGGTATTCGCCCGTGATGCAAGCCTGGCAAAGCTGGTCCGCGTCGAACGTGATGGCCCGGGCGATCGACTCGACCGGCAAGTAGCGGAGCGAATTGGCGCCCAGCGAGGCGGCCATCGCGGCCTGGACCTCCTCGGTGAGCGGACCGCCGTTGAGGAAGCGGGGCGCGAACAACTCGCCGATCGTCGACATGTCGATGCCGTAAAAGCAGGGCGCCACGATCGGCGGGCAAGCCACGCGGACGTGAATCTCGCGGGCGTGGCCCAGCTCGCGAATCCGCTTGAGCAGCACTTTCATGGTCGTGGAACGCACGATCGAGTCTTCGACCAGGATCACGCGTTTGCCTTCCAGCACCTCGCGCAACGGCGTGTACTTGCTCTCGGCCTTGCGTTTGCGGTTGCCGCTCCCCTCGATGAAGGTGCGGCCCGTGTAGCGATTGCGAATCAAACCCTCGAGCGAAGGCACCTTGAGGCGGAAGGCCATGGCGTCGGCGGCGGCTTTGCTGGTGTCGGGCACCGGCACGACGATCGTGTCTTCGTCGATCGGCACGTCTTCCAACCGGGCCAATTCCTCGCCCAGGGCCGTCCGCGAAAGATAGACGCTGCGGCCGTCCATCGTGCTGGCCACGTTGGCGAAATAAATCCACTCGAAAAAGCAATGGGCCCGCCGCGGGCTGGGGGCAAACCGCTGGATTTCCAATTGTCCGCCGGTGATCGTGACGGCCTGGCCGGGGAGCAGCGATTTGATATTCTCGGGGGCGAAGCCCAGGTTCAACAGCGCCACGCTCTCGCTGGCGGCGGCAAACAACGGGCCCTCGATGGCATAGCACAGCGGCGCAGGCCGAGCGGATCGCGGGCCACGAGCATATCGCCCAGGGCGTTGAGCAGCACCAGACAGTAGGCGCCGTCGAATCGCTGGCTGATATTGCGCATGATCTCGATCAGCGGCGGGTGGTCGCCTTGCGACAGCTCGCGGCCGATCTCGTGCATGATGATTTCGGTATCGGTGTCGCGGGCCAGGTAGTTGTCGCTGTCGGCCAGCAGGCCCTGCGCAAGGCCTGGTAGTTGGCCAACTGGCCGTTGAAGGCAAAGCTGAACCACTTGTGCTTTTGCACGTGGTGCCGTTCGAACGGCTGGGCATAGCTGCGTTCCTCGGCCCCGCAGGTGGCGTAGCGAACCTGGCCGATGGCCGCGCAGCCGGCGTATTTGCGCATCAGGCTCTCGTACTTGCCGCGATGGCTGAGCCGAAACACCTCGCTGACGCCGCCCAACTCCTTGTAGGTGTCGATCAGCTGGTTACGGTTCGGGTTGTAGCTGGTCATGCCGGCCGAGAGCTGGCCGCGATTTTGGATATCGAGCAGCATGCGAGGGATGAGCCGCGAAACCTCGCCCGGCCCTTGTTCGGGGCACAACGGGCTTTTGACGCGGCCCGGCAGGTGATAGACGGCAGCCACGCCACATTCGTGTTGTAGTTCGCTCATCGCAGGTACGAGGCCCAAATGGTTGGTGATGCCACGACTGGTGCACGACGCGGACTGAGTCAACCTCAACGCACCGGATGCGGTCGCGGAGCTTCCCGAACGTGCGTACCCGCCACACTTCTGACAACGTTTCGCTGGCCCCGAAACCCTATTGTAGAACCCCGGGCAACCTTTCACAACTGTCGCGTTTTTGGCACACTTCCCTTGGCGTTGCGCGGCGCACGAGCCAGCGCTGGGTTTTTACCTCCTGGCCCAAGCAGTTATGATGCACCCGCAACTGCCCGGCGGTGTCGTCTGTTAGAGTGGCGGCTCTTCTGGGTGGCACTGGCTTCTTGCCAGCGCCGCCAGACCAGTTAACTTGCACGGCCGATAGCCCCGGCAAACCATGCGATGACCGATCTTGTGCGTCAGGAAATTGCCACCGCGGCCCATACGGTCGTCGTCAAAGTCGGCACGCGCGTGCTGACCGGAAGCGACGGCCTGCTCAACCAACAGCGCGTGGCGGAACTTTCCGAGGAGTTGCATCAACTCGCCTCGACCGGCCGCAACGTGGCCCTGGTCACCTCCGGCGCCGTCGGCGCGGGCTTGGGCCAACTCAAACTCGCCAAACGGCCCACGAACCTGGCCGAGTTGCAGGCCGTGGCCGCCGTGGGACAGAGCCATCTGATCGAGGCCTACGATCGCGGCCTGCGGGCGCACGGCCGCCATGCCGCGCAAATTTTGCTGACCGCGCACGACCTCGACGACCGCACCGGCTATTTGAACGTGCGCAACACGCTGCGGGCGCTGTTCGAGTTTGGCGCCGTGCCGATCATCAACGAGAACGACACGGTCAGCGTCGACGAACTGATGACCACGTTTGGCGACAACGACCGGCTGGCCGCCATGGTCACGAACCTGATCCAGGCGCCGCTGCTGGTGCTGCTCTCCGACGTCGACGGGTTGTACGACGGCGACCCGCGCGATGCCGGCTCGAAGCTAATCCCCACGGTGACACGGCTGGACAAGTCGATCTTCGACCTGGTGCGCGATAGCGCGACGGGGCTGAGCAAAGGGGGCATGGCCAGCAAGCTGGAAGCGGCCCGCATTGCCACGGCGGCGGGCGAGAACGTGATCATCGCCAACGGCCGCACGCCGGGCAGCCTGGCCAAGATCGCGGCCGGACAGAGCGTGGGCACATTGTTCTTGGCACAGGGACAAGCCATCTCAGCGTTCAAGCGCTGGATCGGTTTCACGGCCCAGCCGCGCGGGGTGCTGGTGCTCGACGCCGGGGCGCGAAGCGGTCGAGAAAAAAGGCAAGAGCCTGCTGGCCATCGGCGTGGTCGAAGCCAAGGGGACGTTTCGCAAGGGGGACGTCGTGGCGCTGGCCGACGCCGGCGGCATCGAGTTCGCCCGCGGGCTGTCGAACTATGCGATCGACGACTTGCTGAAGATCAAGGGATTGAAGACCGAGAAGATCGCCGCGGTGTTAGGTCGCGCGCCGTATGATGAAGTGGTGCATCGGGATAACTTGGCGCTGACGCGCGAGGCGGCGAAGTAGTGGTCAGTTGCAGGCATACGCCGTATGCCGTCGCAGAAATCAATTCGGGTACGGCGTTCTCGCCCGGCGCACAAGGTCGGTTGGCCGTTCGTCGCGTGAACGAACGTTCGGCTGCGGCTCACGGCGTGAGCCGGCTACCTAGAGCAAATCAGCGGCTGGAAATCGGACCGGGTCGCCGAACGGACATTGCATCACTAAATGGTCCACTTTTTGGCAACACGGCGCGCCCAAATCGCGTCGCTCCTCCTTCTTTTTTGTAATTTCGCGCCGGTCATGGTCCGCCAGGCTACGCGGCCAATCCGAGGTGAGTTAAAGTAGCCAGCGACAAAAAGTGACAATCACGAGGCTGTTCGGGATCGCGATTTCGGCATTGCCGGATTTTTAAGAATCACCGGAAAGCGAGGCGACCCAATGACGTCTGAATCTCAAGGCAAGGACATGCAACACGACATGTCCGTCAAAACGGTGGTAGGCATTGCTCTGGGATCACTGGTGGCCCTTCTTTTGATTCTGGCGTTGGGGTTGAATTCGTTTTTGCTTCCCAGGATGATAGCGGCACGCGACAGTAACGCGCGAGCGTATTGCGTTACGCAATCTCCGACATGATTGGCGTGGCGATACAGAATTATTACACTGCCTACCGAAGCTATCCGCCGGCATATCTTGCCGACTCGGACGGCAAGCCGGCGCAGTCAGCTGCGCGCGTGCTGATCTTGCCCTTCTTTCGACAACCCGAACTGCAACGGCTATACGACCAGTACAATTTCGACGAACCTTGGAACGGACCAAACAACAGCCAACTGGCCGATGCGGTCGCCACGCCCTACCCTTGTCCGGTCGATCCCAATGTCAGGACGCAAACCGACTACGTCGCGGTGGTGGGACCGCAGACAGTATGGCCTGGCGCTGCGTCGAGAGGGCCCTTTGACATCAACGACTCGATCGGCGACTCGCTGATGCTGCTTGAGGTCGGCAAGTCGGGAATCCATTGGATGGAACCGCGTGATCTTTCCTTCGAGCAAGCCCGAAAGGGATTCGCACGTTCGCCTGGAGACATTGGAATCGAGGCCAACGACATCCATAGAATCACCGTTGGACTTTCGGCGGCTCCGCACCATTTCCTCGCCGACGACACTCCGGCCGAAGTCCTGGCTGCACTGTTGACCATCAACGGCGGAGAGCCCGTGACGATTCCTGCCGCACCGAGCACTGGGAACTGAGTGGCGCTGAGTCGCAGGCATACGCCGTATGCCGTCGCCGAACTCAACTCGGGTATGGTATTGTCTTCCGGCGCATCCTGTGGGTTTCCATTCATTGCGTGAATGACGCATCCGGCTACGGCTCACGGCGTGAGCCGGCTACCTGACAGCCGCGAAATCAGCGGTGGAAAGCCGGCGCGCGAATCTGATCGATGATAATGGGACTTTGTGTTCACTGCTCGTGAACCGTCTTTGCCAGTAACCCCCGCACGCCATGCTCTATCAAACGCCACTTCGACCGCTGCCGGGAACCGCGCTGCCCACGTTCGTTTTCGATTCGCACCAGGATCTGGCGCGGCACGTGGGGGGGATGATCGCCGCGGTGGTGCGCGAACGCGCAGGCGCAGGGGCAAAAGGCCGTGCTCGGACTGCCGACCGGCAGCACGCCGGTGGGAGTGTATCGCGAGTTGATTCGGCTGCACGACGAAGAGGGGCTCGACCTGTCGAACGTCGTGACGTTCAACCTCGATGAATACCTGGGGTTGGGCGCCGATCGGCTGCAAAGCTATCGCCGCTGGATGCACGAGCATTTTTTCAAGTTCGTCAACATTCCGACCGAGAACATCTTCATTCCCGACGGCATGACGCCAGTCGACAAGCTCGACGAGCACTGCCGCGAATATGAACTGGCGATCCAGCGGGCCGGCGGCATCGATATTCAGCTGTTGGGCATCGGCCGCAACGGGCACATCGGCTTCAACGAGCCGTTCAGCGCGCTCAATTGCCGCACCCGCGTGGCCACGCTCGACCCGCTGACGCGGCGCGACGCGGCCAGCGATTTCTTCAGCGAAGAGAACGTGCCGATGCAGGCCATCACGATGGGCCTGGGCACGATTTTCGAGGCCCGGCGGATCGTGCTGATCGCCCTGGGGGAGCACAAGGCCAGCATCATCCGCGAGACGGCCGAGGGCGAAACCACGCCGCGCGTGCCGGCGACGTATTTGCGGGCGCACCCGAACGCGGCCCTGTTGTTGGACACGGCCGCGGCCAGCAAGCTGACGGCCACGACCACGCCCTGGCTTTTGGGCAAGGTCGAGTGGACCGACGCACTGATCAAGCGGGCCATGTTGTGGCTGAGCGAAAAGTCGGGCAAGGCGCTATTGAAGCTCGACGACGACGATTTTCGCGAGCACAATTTGCATCAGCTATTGCGGCATCATGGTCCGGCGCAGAGCGTCGCGCATCGCGTGTTTCGCTGGATGATGGACACGATCGAATATCACCCGGCCGGCCGCGAGCCGCAGAAGGTCATCTGTTTCAGCCCGCACCCGGACGACGACGTGATTTCGATGGGGGGCACGCTGATCCGGCTGGTCGAAGACCGGCACGAGGTGCACGTGGCCTACATGACCAGCGGCAATATCGCCGTGTTCGATCACGACGCCAAGCAAATCGCCGACCTGGTGACGGAATTCAACCGGTTGTTCGGCATCGACGAAGTGAAATCGCGCGAGCTGGAAGAGCGCGTGGCCCGATCTCTGGCCGGCAAGGCGGCGGGGCAGAGCGACTGTGCCGAGGTGCTGTTGATCAAGTCGCTCATTCGCTGGAGCGAGGCCAAGGCCGGCGCGATCGTGGCCGGCTGCCGCGAGGAGCATCTGCATTTTCTGGATCTGCCGTTTTATCGCACCGGCACGATCGCGAAAAAGCCGCTCACGGACGAAGACATTGGCATTGTGCGCGGATTGATCGAGCGAGTCGGTCCGTCGCAGATTTACGTGGCCGGCGACTTATCGGATCCGCACGGCACGCACCGAGTGTGCGCCGAGGCGATCTTTCGCGCGGTGCACGAATTGGAGCGCGACACGGGCAGCCGGCCGGAAGTGCTGCTCTATCGCGGGGCCTGGCAAGAATGGGCGCCGTATGAAATCGAAATTGCCGTGCCGCTCAGTCCGCGCGACTTGCAGTTGAAACGGGCAGCTATTTTTCGCCACGAGTCGCAGAAGGACTCGGCGCTGTTTCCTGGGCCCGACGACCCGCGCGAGTTCTGGCAGCGAGCCGAAGACCGCAACCGGCACACGGCGGCGACCTACAACAAGTTTGGCCTGCCCGAGTATTTCGCGATGGAAGGCTTCGTGCGCTGGAACGGCGTGCCGATTTGAGCGCGGGGGCAATCGAGCAACGGTCGATCTTCGGATCAAGAGGATTGGCCACCGAGGTCACGGAGGACACAGAGAAACGGAAAACTCGGAGATTGCTTTAGCTTTCCTTCTCCGAGCCCTCTGTGAACTCTGTGGCAAACTGCCTTCGTAATCTGTTGCCGACAGCACCATCGTCGATCATTCTGAAATGCTGTCTCACCGGAACCGCACGCTGAAGGGCATGACGGTGACAGCCGGCTCGGAGAATAGTTTGCGGAGGCCGGCGGCGAAGCGCGCGGCGTCGACCAGTTCGGGGGCCATGGCGCGAATCTCGGCCTCGACCGGAGCACCGCCCAGCAATTGCTCGAGAATTCCCCGCGGCTTGGGAAGGATCAACAGATCGGTCTTTTCCTCGGTCGATATGCCGGCCTGGCTGCGGGCCTCGGCAATCGTGTCTTCCAACGTGCCAAGCTGATCGGCCAGCCCGTTGGCAACCGCCATCCTTCCGCTGAACAGCCGGCCCTGGGCCAGCCCTTCCAGCTTTTTCAGTTCCATGTGGCGGCCCTCGGCGGCCTTGGTGGTGAATTGCTGATAGGTGACCAGCATCAGCCGCTTCCAGCCTTCGCGCTCTTCGAGCGAAAACGGATCGGTGATCGAAAGCGTGCCGCTGGTTTTGCCGCGGCTGATCGTTTCGCTGGTGACGCCCAGTTTGTCGAACAGGCCGCGCAGCGCCAATTTGCCGCCGACCACGCCGATCGATCCGGTCAACGTACCGGGTTCGACGAAGATTTTTTTCGCCCCCATCGAGACGTAATAGCCGCCGCTGGCGGCCGTGTCGCCCATGCTCACCACGACGGGCTTCTTCGACTTGACGATTTCGCGCCAAATCAGATCGCTGGCCAAGGCCGATCCGCCGGGGCTGTCGACGCGGAGCACGATCGCCTTGACCTTGGCGTCGGCTTCGGCCTGTCGCAACGAACGGAGGATGGTGTCGGAACCAACCGACGAACCGCCGAACAGGCTGGTCGTGCTCTCGCCGGTCACGATCGCGCCGACGATGTACACCAGCGCGATGCGGTTGTTCTTGCTGTTCTTGGCCCTTTGCGCGTCGCCCCCCATCAGGCTTTCCATCAACTTCATCATGCCGGCCATGCCGGAGAGATCTTCGGCCTTTTTGTTGCCGTAATCTTTCTCGATGGCGACTTCGTCGACGGCCAGGTCCTTCTTCAATTGTTCGCGCCACTGGTCTTCGTAGGCCACGCGATCGATCAGTTTGCTGTCACGCGCCGCTTCGGCGGTGAACATGCCCAGGTCGATCAGCTTTTTGACGTCGGCCGGCTCGAGCTTGCGATCCTTGGCGATTGTCTCGGCGATGTACTCATAGTAGTCGTTGATCACGGTCTCGAACTGGGCGCGAAATTCGGGGCTCATCTTGGTGCGCGTCAGCGGCTCGGAGGCGCCTTTGAAATCGCCGATCTGGATGAAGTCGGCCTGGATGCCCAGCTTGTCGAACAGGCCCTTGAAGAACATGACTTCGGCCTGAATGCCGTTGATCATCAGCGATCCGCTCTCGGGCATGATGATCTGGTCGCAGGCCGAGGCCAGCAGGTAGTCGCGGGTGCTAGCAGAGTGCACGTCGGCAATAACTTTCTTGCCTTCCTTGCGAACTCGATTGATCGCGGCCCGCAGTTCACCGACCTTGGCCAGGCCGATTTGCGGATCGCGCAGCCGCAGCACGACGCCGCCGATCTTCTCGTCCTTGGCGGCCTTGTCGAGGCGGTCGATCAGCTCGCGCAAGTGGGGCTTCGACTGTCCGAACAGGCCCTCGGCGGCGACGCCCTCGGGATAGTCGTCGCGGACCGAGATGCTGGCCAGCGTGATTTTCTTGGGCTTTTCGGCCGGTTTCTCGGGTTCCGCGCCCCGCACCGCGGCAGGCCAGGTCGAGAGGACGAGTCCGAGAATGGAAAACGCCGCAGGCCAGTGCATCAATCGCATTGTCCAAGCCCTCTTGGGGAATCATCTGTTAAACCAGGCAAGCCGCGCTAAGGCTAACGCGTCAAGCGCCATTGTCGACGCGAGTTCTTGCAGCCGTCAAGCGCTGTGGCTGCAAACAAGAGAGCCACCGAGGGCACCGAGGACACGGAGAACCTGGTTTTTGATTATCTACCTCTGTGTTCTCCGTAACCTCGGCGGCATTGTGTTCTTTTCCGCGGCACCGGTGGGATTGCACTAGCGATCGCAATGGAGCGAGCACGGCCCATTGGATTTTGGCCCAAGAGTGTACAAATGCTATTGCTTATGTACAAGCGTATATTATAGTGGCGGTTAGCTGCGACATGGGGGTTGGGAATCTGTCACGACCTCCCCGGCCGAGCCGTTCTGCAACGACCCGCGACAGGAAAAATCAGTCATGTCCTACTTCGACCAGTTAACCGATCGCCAGAAGGACGTGTACGACTTCATTCGCGACAAGATACGCAATCGCGGCTATGGCCCCACCGTGCGGGAAATTGGCGAGAAGTTCGACATCAGTTCGCCCAACGGCGTCATGTGCCACTTGAAGGCGCTGGAAAAGAAGGGGCTGATCACCCGCGAACCCAACATGTCGCGGGCGATTCAACTGGCCATGGAGCCGATCGAAGAGAAGGGGTTGCCCCTGGCCGGGCGGATTGCCGCCGGCGTGCTGCACGAGGCCATCGAGCAGGATGAACGGGTCGATTTCACGGCCATGTTCAGCCAGAAGAACCTGTTCGTGCTGCAAGTGTCGGGCGATTCGATGATCGAGGCTCAAATTGCCGACGGCGACTATGTGGTGGTTCACAAACAGCGCACCGCCCGTGACGGGCAGATTGTGGTGGCCCAGACCGAGGAAGGCGAAGCGACGTTGAAGCGCTTTTATCTGGAGCGCAATCGCATTCGGCTGGAGCCGGCCAATTCGATGATGAAGCCGATCTACGTCAAAAACGCGAAGATCCTGGGAGTGGTCGTCGGCGTGGTGCGGAAGGTCGACTAGAGCTGGTCGCTGCAAGCGGGCGCCACTGCGGGCCCCGTCCAGCGGTGCTCTTTCTTCCTGGCCCTTGCGACGGGAATCGGCAACTGACAATCGTATCGAAGCCTTGAATTGACGGTCGTCAGTGGGCGGCGATCGCCGGTTCGGCCAAGTCTCAAGATCGGTCAACGAAGGGAGCACTGCTGGGCAAGCCAGCAGTGGCACCACGGGCACAACTACCGCGTTACTTGAGGTCGTGGAGGCGGTAGTTGCTCAATGTAGTGGATTAATTCAGGCGATAAGCTACTCGTGCCCGGCACCGTATCTGTCGACGACGATGTGGCAATGACTCCTCGCACGGAGTAAGAAGTCGGTCGCATCATTGTGCGCGTGATCCATACCAGCCATTCACCGTCAGAGTCGCCCTGTATCGGATATTTGGCGCGATAAACAAGACTCTTCTTAGGTCCGATATCGAAGCCTGTATCGACTTCCCGCGACTGGGGGTTGCGGCCCTTTTCCCGAGTCGTGTCGTGAATATGCAGCGAGATCCGTAGGACATCGCCAGGAGAAAGCACAGATGCTCCGATTGCGGCTTCAAACGATTGCATTCCGTTTGGGTTCATCACCTCGCGGCGACACAGAACTGGTGTAGCGTCGACGCCATCAGCGACAAAGAGTGAAACGGAGTTCCTCTCGCGAATGACTTTGGCTTTTTGAAGTTTCGCCAAGAGAGCTTCAAACTCGTCATCGCTCGGCGAGGTTAGCGTGGCGGATCCCCACTCGTTGACGACTTTGGCGTCCAACACAATGTTCGTCGCACCCTCAAGACGATAGACGTGGGCGGATAGCGGCAGCGGCGGTTGTCCGTCGCGCGGCGCCGAGATCGGCTTGTGCATTAACGACTCGTGGCTGGGTTCAGCGCCAGCACTCGGGACCGTTTGAGAGGATCCTTCGCCAAAAGTTGTGCCGGCACCGAGTGTCGCGAACAAAACGACTATGCACCGAATAGTTCGCATCGCATTCCCCTTTTGTTGACGTAGCACGACGAGTTCGGAAGAACTTCTACGCACTACGCTCCAACGGACCGTTCGACTGGTTGAGCTTGTTGTAGAGCGTTTTCAGGCTGATTCCCAACTCGTCGGCCGCCTTGGGCTTGTTGCCCCCCAGCCGCTCGAGCGTCTGATAGATCACCTGCATTTCGATTTCGCGCAGCGTCTGCGGCCCCGCGGGCATTTGCTTCGAGGCATGCGACATCGAAGTCGATAGCGTGCGCGCTCGGCGGGGGTCGAACCGCGCCGGCAGGTGCTCGCTGCCAATGGGCCCGCTGTCGCAGAGAATCGTGGCATGTTCGACCGCATTGGCCAGCTCGCGCACGTTGCCGGGCCAGTTGTGCTCGCGTAAGGCCCGAACGGCGTCGGGAGTAAACAACTCGTCATCCGGATGGACCCCGGGCCGAAACCGGGCCAGCAGATGCGACGCCAGCGGCACGATGTCTTCGATCCGTTCGCGCAAGGGGGGCAGATGGATTTCGAACGTATTGATTCGGAACATCAGGTCCTCGCGGAAATCTCCCTCGCTGACCATTTGCTCCACGTGGCGATGTGTGGCGCAGACGACGCGGACGTCGACCTGAAACGAATCGTTCTCGCCCACGCGGCGGATTTCGCCGCTTTCCAGAAACCGCAGCAGCTTGGCTTGCATGCCCTTGGGCAATTCGCCGATTTCGTCCAGGAACAGCGTGCCGCCGTTGGCCACCTCGAACAAACCCACGCGATGTTCGTCGGCGCCGGTAAAAGCGCCGCGGCGGTGGCCGAATAGCTCGCTCTCGATCAGGCTTTCCGGCAGGGCGCCGCAATTGATCGCCACGAAGGGCATCTCGGCCCGCAGACTTTGATCGTGCAGCGCGCGGGCGACCAGCTCCTTGCCGGTTCCCGTTTCGCCCAGAATCAGCACGGTGGAATTCGTCGGCGCGACGCGCGTGATGAGTTTGCGGACGCGCTCCATGGCGGCGCTGGCGCCGATCAGTTGGCTCTTGCCTTCGAGCCGCTCCAATTGCCGTTTGATGGCCAGGTACTTGTTGGTGAGCTCGCGTTTATCGGCCACTCGATTCAACAGCGCCTGGAGCTCGACCAGCTTGCAGGGCTTGGTCAGGTAGTCGAACGCTCCGTGGCGCAGGGCGGCCACGGCCGTCTCGAGCGACGACTTGCCGGTGAGCACCACCGCGTCGGTCTGGGGCGAAAGCTCCCGCGCTTTGGCGATCACCTCGATGCCGGACATGCCCGGCATGTCGAGATCGACCAGGATGCAGTCGTACGAATTGCGCTTGATGGCGGCCACGGCCGTCAGGCCGTCGGGACAGACCGTCACTTCGTGGCCCATCCGCGGCAACTCGAGGCTCATCAATTCCTGGAGCGACTTTTCGTCGTCGGCAAACAGGAGCTTCAGGCGGCTATGCGGCTTGGTAGCGATGTTCGGACTCCTTTTGTTTCTCGCCCGAAGGCAGCGAGACGCGAAACTGCGACCCCTTGCCCGGGCCGTCGCTGTGTACGTCGATGTGTCCGCCGTGGTCGGCGATGATGCGATAAGTGATCGACAGTCCGAGACCGGTCCCCTGGCCGTTGCGGCGGCGCGTGAAGAACGGCTCGAAGAGGTGTTTGAGGACTTCGTCGGTCATGCCGCAGCCGTCGTCGGTGAAGACCAGTTCGATCTGCCCGCGGCGTTTGGCGAGCTCGATCCGCAGGTGGCCGCCGGGGGACAGGCTGTCGAGGCCATTGGTAATCAGGTTGAGCACGACCTGCTTCCACTCCTGCGAGTTGATTTCGGCGATGACCGGGTCGCTCTGCTTGAACTCGACATGTTTGTCTTGGTAGCGGCCCAGGTGGCTGACCATGTCGATCACGCCCTGCACCAGTTCGCCTAGGTCGGTGCTGTGCCGCGTGACGTCGCCCATCCGCGAGAAGTCGAGCAGTCGCTCGGTGATTCCTTTGCAGCGAAAGGCCTCGTTCTGGATCATGCCCAGGTAATTGCGGATGATTTTTTGCTCATCCTCGGGCACTCCCTGGCCGCCGGCCAGCGCATCTTGGATGCGGCTTTCCAACGATTCGGCGCACAGCGCGATCGAGGCCAGGGGATTGTTGATTTCGTGGGCCACGCCGGCCGCCAGGAAGCCGACGCTGGCCAGCTGCTCGCTGCGGACGACTTCCTTGGTCCGTTCCCGCACTTGCCGATCCAATCCATCGCGGATCGCCTCGAAGCGCGCGGTCATGTCGTTCATGGCCTCGGACAACTCGGACATTTCGTCTTCGGTATCCAAGGAAATGCGATAGCCGAACTCGCCGGCGGCCACGCGACGCGAACCCTCGACCAGCACGCGCAGGGGTCGAAACACCCAGGCGTAGAACAAGCGGATGAACAGTCCCAGCAAGATCGCCGCCGAAATCGTGGTGATCGACGACAGGAAGATCAGCGTGCGGTATTGAATCCGCACTTCGCCGGCAAAGTCATGGATCCGCGTATGCAGAAACTCGGGCAGCTCGCGGGCCAGCGTTTGCAACAACTCCAGTTCGGCGTGGACCGTATCCAGGCTGGCGGCGTCGTCGATCCAGGAAGGCGTTCGCGCCGCCTTGCCAATCCGCGCCAACGTCGCGTCGATTTTGTGCACGGTCTCCCGCTCGCCGCTGCTTTCGTTGATCAGCGAATCGCGCGGGTTGTTGTTGTCCAAGTGGTCGCGATATTCGTCGAGCGTGGCGCGGATCGTTTGCAAGTCGCGTTGAAATTGCCGTTCGATCTCGGCGATATCGACTCCGGCCGGCGAGTGGCCGTCGGCGGTGGCGCCGCGGCGCTGCGGACCTCGCCGATGGCGACGCGCAAGTTGCTGACCTGACCGCTGAGCGAGGCGGCCAGCGGCAATTCGTCGGCGCGGCCGCGGAGGTTGCGCACCAGGCTGCGATAGGCATACACGCTGTGAAAGCCGCTCCAGGACAGCGCGGCGACGATCACCAGCAGCAGGCCGATGCCGATCAGAAGCTTATTGCGAATTGGCCACTTGGAGAGCAACGGCGACCTCCTTGTCGCGATTGTTCGCGGGTGCGCGTGTTGAACCACGCGGAATCATCAGCCGGCGCGCGGTTCCAACCGCGGCGCATGCGCGGCAGAGTCTAGCACCAACGCGCGTGCCGAGGCAATACGGCCTGTCTGGCTCGCACACTTCGGCGCGGGATCGATCTGCCCGCGTCGATCGATCTTGACCTAAACACTAGCGTGCGTTAGCGTTCCCTCGCTCGGCACGACCTTGATGGCCCCTCCTGGACATTGGTCGCAAATGCCCCGTCTCGTCTGATCCTTCGTCGAGGTACGAAAGGCGCAGCTTTTGATCGATCGCCCCGACGCCTCAACGATTCGGCAGGCCTTCGCCCGCCACGCTCCGCGCCTCACACGCGGCCGCGTGCTGGTCACGCTGGCACTGGCAATGGCGGTGTGGGGTTGGTTCGACGTGCGGGTGCGCGGAACGGTGGACGGGAACGCGGCGATTCACAAGACCGACTTCACGGTCTACACGGAAGCCGGCGGCGCGTTTTTCGATGGCCGCGATCCCTACAAGGTCACGAATCCGCGCGGGTGGGGATATCTCTATCCGCCCTTATTCGCACTGCTGGTGTCGCCACTCCACACGTTGGATCCCAGGGCCCAGGTCCTGGTGTGGTTCGGATTGAGCGTGGTCATGGCCTGGGGATGCTATGCCGAGTGCCTGCGAATCGCGCGGGTAGCCCTGCCCGGGCAAGCGGATCGGGGACCCTTTGGTCCCATTCCCACTTGGGTCGGCGCCGCGGCGATCACGGCGGCGCTGTTACCGGCGCTCAACTGTCTGCAACGCGGACAAGTGGGCATCGCCAAATTGTATTTGTTGTTGCTCGGTTTGCGACTTCTGATGGAGAGCCGCTCGCTGGTGCGGTGCTTGCTGGGGGGCGCCGTGCTGTCGCTGGCGATAGTGCTCAAATTCACGCCCGTGGTGCCGGTGGCGGTGGTGCTCTTTCAGGAACTGGTCGCTGCCTGGCGCGATCGGCGTCAGAGCGGCCTCATGCCTCGCGTGGCGGCGAGCTGGGCAGGCACGCTGGGCGGACTGGTCCTGTTCTTGTTTCTGGTGCCGGCAAGTCTGGTCGGTTGGAACGCGAACCTGAGGCACTTGAATTCCTGGACCCAGTGGCTAATCCACGCCGGACAAGACCCAACCAACGATAGTTTTACGGGCGACGGCACCTCGCCACGCAACCAGAGTTTTTCCAACGCGGCTCACCACCTCGGAAATCTGATGCACTATTGTTTCGCCGGCGGGCCCAGCGACGTGGGGCCCGAGCAACTGCGGCTGGGCGGCCGAGGATTGCTGATGGACGCACCTTGGGCGAGACGACTGGTAATGGCGATCCGGCTGATCGCCGCCGGGCTGTTGCTGCCGATAGGATTAAGGTTGGGACGCGCCGGGGATGTCCTCGGGCAAGCGGCTGGCTTCGGGTTGGCTTGCGTTTCGACCATAGTGATCTCGCCCGTGGCCCGAGCTCACTATTACGTGCTGGTCTTTCCCGCCGTTATCTTCGTGAGCTTGTGGCTGCTACGGGCGGATCGGCCGCGGGCTGCCCACTGGGCGGCGATCGTGCCGGCGACGCTGACCGTCGCGCATTATGTCTCGATTCATTTCGTGGGCGCGCCGGCCTGCTGGGAATGGGCACGACGCTGTGGTACTTCTGGGCGACGATGGTGATTATCCGCGAGCGCCGTGGCACGGCCTGCGCGCAACTCGACGACGGCAAAGACTCACCACCTCGCGACACGCTCCGCGCCCGCTAGCGGCCTGAACGCGCCGGTTCGGATGTGGCGGCCGGAGCCGAGAACTACAGATCCAGAACCGAATTGTCGCGTTGATCCTTGCGCGTCGCCTGACCGCGGATTTCGCTCATCATGAAGCTGATCGCCAGCGCGTAGTGGCGGATGGCGGCTTTGAAATCGCGGGCAGCGAGCGCCGACTGGCGCTTGCTCGCCGTAGGCGTTGAATCGTCCCCAGTCGAGCGTCCAATGCTCGTCCTTGGCGGCATCGCGCAACTGCTGGGCCATCTGGCACAGGACGGCCACGGCCGCGGCATTGGGCGTGCAATCGAACGACGTATAAGGGCCGTTGCGCTTCACTCCGTGGTCGGTCTTTTGGACCGCAGGCGCGGACGGCGCAAAACTGGGCAGCAGCGCCACGACGGCGGCCACGGCCGCCAGCAACACGCCGATCAAAGGCCGCGACATAGTAGCCCCCGGCCGCCAGCGCCAAACCTGCTGCCAGGCAAGCGGCCATCACGATCCACAAACCCGGATGCGTCGATGACCCGGTGGGATGAATGGGCGGCAGCGGCTCGACTTCGTCGGCGCCGTCGGACGGCAGCGCCAACACGCGGGCCGCGATCGCGGTGATGTTGTCGGGACCGCCGCGCAGATTGGCCATGTCGACCAGCACGCGAACGGCCTCTTGCGGCGAAAGGGCCGAAAGCACGGCGCCGATCTCTTCGTCCTTAATTTGTCCGCTCAGGCCGTCGCTACACAGCAGAAACGTGTCGCCCGGCTCAAGCTCGAACGGCCCTTCCAGGTCGACCTGCACCTCGGCGTGCGGGCCGAGCGAGCGGGTGATGATGTTCTTGGGAATGAAATTGGCGACGTCGCCGCACTGAAGTTGTCCGGCGGCCTGCATTTCCCAAACCAGGCTGTGATCGAACGTCAACTGTTCGAGCCGCGCATTGCGGAGCCGGTAGACGCGGCTATCGCCCACGTGCGCGATCAGAGCCTTGCGGGGCAGCAGCACCAGCACGCTGCACGTGGTGCCCATGCCCTGAAACTCGGCGTTGGCCTGGCCGCGGTCGTGGATGGTGGCATTGGCGGCCGTCACCGCTTCGGCCAGCGCATCGGCGGGCTGGCGATCGAGCAGCTTGCGATAGGCATGGCCGATGCTTTCACAGGCCATCTTGCTGGCAAGCTCGCCGGCGGCGTGTGCGCCCATGCCATCGGCCACCAGAAACAAGTGTCCGCGTCGCCGCCAATCGGCGTCGTCGGCCGCCAGCACGACGGCGTAGGAGTCTTGGTTGTTGCCGCGCCGCAAACCAACGTCGCTCAGGGCAGCGCTTTCGAGCGAGCCGCGAGGTGTGACAGCAGGTTCGGCCGCGTCGGTCATGTTCGCTTTCATGGCCATCTGGGGAAGAGACAGACCCCGCCTCGCGACAAGCCCCAAAAGTCCTATTCTAACTGACATGCGTAGCAGGGAATAGAGCCAGGGCCCCGCCGCGGCTCGCCAGATTGCCCCGCCACACGGGATTCTCGCGGCCCGCGGAATCCCGGTCGGGCGGGCGCGTCAGGGGTCGGAATCCGCCTAGGCACCTGGTATGTGGAGAACTATACTCCCCGCCCGGCCGATCTCGTTCGAGTCCGCCCGAGCTTCCACGGCATGTCGATGGATCCCAAACCGTTAGCGAGCATTTGATGTCGCGGCTGCGCCGGCCTTTGGCCGGACTGCTGGCGGTGGCGATCTGCGCCGGTTCGGTGGGGTGTGTCCAGCGGCGAATCACGATCCGCAGCAATCCGCCGGGGGCACTGGTCTATGTCGACGACTATCAAATCGGCACCACCCCCTGCTCCACCGACTTTGTCTACTACGGCACGCGCAAGGTGCGATTGTCGCTGAGCGGCTATGAAACGCTGACCGTGATGCAGCCCATTCCCACGCCCTGGTACCAATATCCGGGCCTGGACTTCGTGTCCGAAAACCTGGTGCCGGGCGAGATACGCGACGAGCGGGTTGTCGAGTATCAGCTCAAGCCGCAAATGATCGTTCCCAGCCCGCAATTGCTCGGGCGGGCCGAGAACCTGCGGCACTCGGCGGTGCCGCCGCAAACTCCGTTGCAACCGCCGCCGCCGGCGGGCAGTTTCGCGCCGCCCCCGGGTTTTGGTCCGCCGGGCGCCGCGCCGCCGGGGCCTCCGGCCTCGCCGCCGCCCGTGTCGCGGCCGCGGAATTGGTTTGGTTTCTGAGCAACTATCGCTAGGGTAGCTCGAAGACTCGCAACCCTGGGCTGAAAGACTCAATCCCGTTGGGACTGGAGAAATCGCCCGGCGGCCATTTCGTGCCGGGGCTGCGCTGGATTGCGCCGCGAATGCCCAGCGACTCGGGATGGCGGGCGATCTTGTCGGTGAACACCCGCACGTCGGCCAGGATCGGCCGCATGTCGCAACGTGAGCTTTTCGATGTTGAGCGCCGCCGCGTTCAGATGCTGGTAGAGATCCGGATTGCGCATCAACATTCCCAGCGAACCTTCGCCCTGGTTGAGCTTGCGGCCGAAGTCGGAGAACTGGCCCAGCAGGTCGTCGAGCCGCGCGATGGTCTGGTCGATGCGCGTGACCATGCCCTCGCCCTTTTCGCCCAAGGGGCCGGTCAAGCCCTCCAGGTTGCGCAGGTTTCGGTCCATCGACTTCGACGGTGCCGCGAATCGTGTTGACCGTGTTGCGCGGTGTCGCTGAGCAACTCGGGCATGTCGCGGAGCATGGATTTGACGTTGTCGCGCACCTCGTCGTCGCCCAACACGTCGTCGACGTTTCTCAAGGCCCGCTGAAAGCCGTCCAGCGTCTGCTCGGTTTTGTTGACGATGCGGTTGATCTGATCGTCGTTGTTTTCCAGGATTCTGTTGATATTGGTGGCGACCTTGCCCACTTCGTTGCCGGCCGTGCTCAGGGCGCTGACGGCCGAGCTCAGCTCGTCTTGCAGGTTGCTGATTACCTGAAAGGCATTCGGCGCGACCGTTCCCTCGATGAATTCGCCCGGCTGCACTTCCAGCCCCTCGGGAGTTGGCGGGGGATTTTCCGCCTGGCGGCGGCGTGATTTGGGCCGTCAAAGTCGTCGTCACGCCTTCATTGGCCGATTGATCCGGGACGTGCCCGGACGGGGGAACGGCCTCGATCGTGGGCGAGGAGGTTCGCCGCACGAACTGAATCACCACGTCGCCGCCCAAGAGCGAACCGCTCACTTGCGGCACCTCGTTGCGATAAAGCTTCACGTTGCCGTCGATTTTGGCCTCGACGATCACTCCGCCCTGCTTGGCGAATTCCACCTTATGCACGCGGCCAATGAGAATTCCGCTTTTGCGGACCGGGGTTCCGTCGGTCACGCCCGGCGCGTCGGTGAAGTGGATGTAAATCGTGTAGGTGCCGCTGAGGAACGAGCGCGTATCGCCAAACAGCAGGATCAGGATCCCGGCGATGAACAGGGTGGAGATCACCATGACCCCCACGCGGAATTTTACGACTCGTTCGTCCATGATTCACGCACCGCAAGGGCAGCCGGATGGTTTCCCGGCCGCCGACCGCGGTCGCGTCCTCTCTCGATTCGCTATTCGGTTGTCTGTCGAAGGTTCGCCATTTTTCGCATTTCCATCAGCCGCTCGCCCGCCTCGCCGTTGACGAATTGGGAGACGCGGGAGTCGCTGGACCTGTCGAGCGCCGAGGGAGTGCCGTCGAAGATGATTTGCGGCTCGTCCGTTTCCAGGCGGCTGAGGGGATACAGCATGATGACCCGATCGGCCACTTTCTTGGCCGTGTGCATGTCGTGCGTCACCACGACGCTGGTAACCGAAGGCTGACTGCGGGTCCGCAAAATGAGCTCGTTGATCACGTCGCTCATGATCGGATCCAGGCCGGTCGTCGGCTCGTCGTACAGCATCAGCTCGGGGTTCAGAGCCAAGGCTCGCGCCAGCCCCACGCGCTTGCGCATGCCGCCGGACAACTCGGCCGGCTTCTTCGAGACGATGCTCTCGGGCAGTCCGACCTCGGCCAAGCCGCGCGAGCACGGTCTCCTGAATCTCGGCGTCGCTTGAATTCGTATGCTCGCGCAGGGGGAACGCCACGTTTTGTCCCACGGTCATGCTGTCGAACAGCGCCGCGCCTTGAAACACGAAGCCGAAACGGGTGCGCTCGTGCGTGATCTGCTCCTCGGTGAGCGTGTTCAGGTCCTGGCCGTCGAAGAACACGTTTCCGCGCGTGGGCCGGATCAGGCCGATGATCGTCTTCAGGACCACGGTCTTGCCGCAGCCGCTTTCTCCGATGATGGCCAATGTCTGCCCGCGGGGCACGGAGAGCTCGATATTCCGCAGCACGCGATTGCGGCCGAAGACCACGTCGACGTCGCGCAATTCGACCATCGGGCCGGTCGAGCGGCGTCTCTCTTCGCGGGTGTCGGTTTGCGTGTGCATCGTGGATTGCATGGAAGGTCTGTCGCGCGTCGGCCGGCAAAAAGCCGACCGATCCGGTTCGGTTCCTAAAACAGCCGCAAGCCCTCGGGCCAGATCAGCAGGTAAAGCTCGTCCAGGGCGATGCCCAGGAAGAAATCCAAGACGAGAATCAGGACAAACGAAATCACGAACGCGCTGGTGGCGGCACGGCCCACGCCCTCGGCGCCCGGATCGCAATGGAAGCCGCGATAGCAGCTCACCAGCGCGATCGCGGCGCCGAAAAACAGGCTCTTGAACACGCCCGAGAAGAGGTCGTAGGCGCCGACGTAGTCCTGCGAGTTTTGCCAGTAATGGTTCGAGTCGATGCCCAGGGCGTAGATGCTGTAGGCCGCCCCGCCGACGACGCCCATGAAATCGGCCATGATCGTCAGCGTGGGAATCAGGACCAGGCAGGCCAAAAACCGGGGCACGACCAGGTAGTGGATCGGATTGGCGCCCATGCTGGTGAGGGCGTCGATCTGCTCGGTGACGCGCATGGTGCCCAGCTCGGCGGCCATGGCGCTGCCCACGCGACCGGCCAGCATCGTGGCGGCCAGCACGGGGCCCAACTCGCGCACCAGCGACATGTTGATCACGGCGCCCAGCCGCGTCTCGAGATGCAGCAGGCGAAATTGCGAATGGCTTTGCACGGCGAGCACCATGCCGATGAACGTGCCCGTCAAGGCGACCACTGGCAGGCTGAGCACGCCGATCTGGTAAAAGTTGGGCAGCAGCGTGTCGGCGCGGCAGCCGCCTGCCGATCCACGACAGGGTGCGCAGAAAGAATTGCGCCACGTCGCCGATGGCGATGACCCAATTCATCATCAGACCGCCCAAATCGGCGATCCAATCGGCAATGGCCAGGATCGGGCCGCCGCGCGGACGTTTCATGCTGCTGGTGTTCGAAGCCATATCGAGCGCGCTGGTGTTAAGTCGACGCCGGGGGCGCAATGAGCCTGTCGGCTTATCTGTTCATTATTCGTCCCCGGCGAAGTTTCCGCTTGAGGAAAGATTGCGGATAAATCGGCCGTCGCCGACTAGGCAAAATAGGCAACTTCGATGTCATCCAAGGGACAAAAAAAGCCGCCGCCCCGATCCAGTCGATCGAAGCGGCGGCTCAAATTATCCAAAAGCGCTAGCTGTCCCGGCGGCGATTAGGTGGTGCCGGGCTCGGTGGGAGTCGCGCCGGCGCCGACCGGGGCTTCCTCGGGCTCGCCCACGATGCCGTTGAAGATCAACTGCTTCTTGCCGGCCACTTCCTTGACGTCGACGATGATCGTGTCCTTGCCCTGGAACTCGCCCTTGAGCAATTCCTCGGAGAGCGGGTCCTCGACGAAGTTCTCGATCGATCGACGCAGCGGCCGAGCCCCGAAGTCGGTGTTCGAGCCCTTGCGGATCAGGAACTTCTTGGCCTCGTCGCTCAGCTTGAGCTTCAATCCGCGCTCGCCCAGGCGCTCGCGGACCTTGCCCAATTCCAAATCGACGACGCTCTTGAGATCCTCGATCGTGAGATGGCGGAACACGATCACGTCGTCAACGCGATTCAAGAACTCGGGACGGAACACTTTTTCGATCCGCTCGCCGACGCGGGCCTTCATGTTTTCATACGAGGCGTCGTCGTCGGGCTTCTGGAAACCAAAGGCCGTTTCGTTCTTGATGGCTTCGGCCCCGGCGTTGGTGGTCATGATCAGGATCGCGTTGCGGAAGTCGACGCTGCGACCGAAGCTGTCGGTCAGGCGGCCTTCTTCCATCACCTGCAGCAGCATGTTGAACACGTCGGGGTGCGCCTTCTCGATTTCGTCCAGCAGCACGACCGCGTAGGGCCGGCGGCGGATTTTTTCGGTGAGCTGGCCCCCCTCCTCGAAGCCGACGTAGCCCGGCGGGGCGCCGATCAAGCGGCTGACGTTGTGCTTCTCCATGTATTCGCTCATGTCGATCTGGATCAGGGCCTCGTCGTCGCCGAACATGAACTCGGCCAGGGCCTTGGCGAGCAAGGTTTTGCCGACGCCGGTCGGTCCGGCGAAGATGAAGCAGCCGGTGGGCCGCTTGGGATCTTTCAATCCGCTGCGGCTGCGGCGGACGGCCTTGGAAATCGACTTGATGGCTTCCTCCTGGCTGATCACGCGCTTGTGCAGCTCGGCTTCCATTTGCATCAGCCGCATGCTGTCCTCGGTCGTCATCCGGGTCAGCGGAATGCCGGTCATTTTGGAGACCACCTCGGCGATCACTTCCTCGTCGACGACGCCGTCGGCCTCGCGCGACTTTCGCGCCAGTCGCGGGTGATGGTCTGCTTCTTCTTTTTCAGCTTGTCGGCCTGGTCGCGCAGGGCCGCGGCCTTTTCGAAGTCCTGGTTCGCGACGGCTTCTTCCTTGTCCTTGTTGAGGGTTTCGACCTCGGCGTCGATTTCCTTCAAGTCGGGCGGACGCGTCATAGCCTTAAGCCGCACGCGGGCGCCGGCCTCGTCGATGACGTCGATTGCCTTGTCGGGCAGGCAGCGGCCGGTGATATATCGGCTCGACAGCTCGACCGAGGCGGCCAGGGCGTCGTCGGTGATCTGCACGCGATGGTGCTGTTCGTAGCGATCGCGGAGTCCCTTGAGGATCTCGACCGTTTCGGCCTTGGTCGAGGGCTCGACCATGACGACCTGGAAGCGGCGATCGAGCGCGCTGTCTTTTTCGATGTATTTGCGGTACTCATCGAGCGTGGTGGCGCCGATGCATTGGATTTCCCCGCGCGCCAGAGCCGGCTTGAGCACGTTCGAGGCGTCGATGGCGCCCTCGGCCCCGCCCGCGCCAACCAGGGTGTGCAATTCGTCGATGAACAGAATCGTGTTCTTCGCGCGGCGGACTTCGTTCATGACCGCCTTGATGCGTTCCTCGAACTGGCCGCGATACTTCGTGCCGGCGACCATCATGGCCAGGTCCAACACCACGATGCGGCGATCGGCCAGCAACTCGGGCACGTTGCCCTCGATCACGCGCTGGGCGAAGCCCTCGACGATCGCCGTCTTGCCGACGCCCGCTTCGCCGAGCAACACCGGGTTGTTCTTGGTCCGGCGGCTGAGGATTTGAATGGCGCGTTCGATTTCTTTTTCGCGACCGATGACCGGGTCGAGCTTGCCTTGACGGGCCAGCTCGGTCAGGTCGCGACCAAAGCTGTCGAGGGCCGGAGTCTTCGACTTGCTGCTCTTGGGGCTTTCGCCGCTGCCGGCCGCGCCGCCTCGCTCGCTGCCGCCCCGCTCGCCGCCTTCGCTCCCTTCCAGGCCGTGGCCGAGCAGGTTGAGGACCTCCTCGCGGACTTCCTCGAGTTTCAGTCCCAGGTTCATCAGCACCTGGGCCGCGACGCCTTCCTGCTCGCGCAGCAGCCCCAGCAGAATATGCTCGGTGCCGACGTAGTTGTGGTTCAGGTTGCGGGCCTCTTCCATCGAGTACTCGATGACCTTCTTGGCCCGGGGGTCTGGGGCAGCTTGCCCATGGTGACCATGTCAGGACCGCTCTGCACGAGCTTCTCGACTTCGAGGCGGATCTTGCGCAGATCGACGTCCAGGTTTTTCAAGACGTTGGCCGCGACACCGCTGCCCTCTTTGATCAATCCCAAGAGGACGTGTTCCGTGCCGATGTATTCGTGGTTGAAACGCTGGGCCTCTTGATTGGCCAGTTGCATGACTTTGCGGGCGCGGTCGGTGAATCGCTCGTACATGTTGCTCTCCGTTTGGGGCGAAACGTCTGATTGAGCAAACCCAAAGGAGGGTCGGCCCGCCGCTCTCGCCGTTATTCGATCGCTATCTAATGATGTGCTTTTTTAGTTTTCGTGCTTGCGTCGCGTCAACAGCGCGGCGGATTTGGCAGGCTACAGCCATCGCTTCGTTCACCGGCTCAGGCCGCCTGTTGGGGCGTGGGCTCGGAGGGTTCGTCGGCCGATGGCTCTTCGTCCGCGGCCGCGACGTCGGGCAGTCGGCCGGCTCGGGCCTCGGCAATCCAGTGTTTTTCCGAGGCGATCTCCAGGGCCCACCGCTCGGCATCGCGCAGCAACTCCAATCGAGTGAGCTGATCGAGGCCTTCCTGATAACGCCGGGTATGCCGCAGCAAGGTGGCCAGCAGCAGTCGTGCTTCCACGTCGCGCGGACAGAGGTGCAACAGGCGGACCAAAATCCGCTCCGCCTCAAACCAACTCCTCTGTAAGTATTCACTCAAGGCCTCGCGAAACAAGCCCTCGGTCGAGACGGCCTCGACGGTGACCTCGCGCCGGGCGGAACGGGCCGACAATACGGCGGATCCGCCCCACAGTGTTCCAATCGCCAGCCAACCCAATTTCAGATGCCAGGGGCTGAGCAGTTCGACCCATACGAAGCTTGCCAAGAGCAACAAGTTAAGTAGGATTGCGGAGCCCGCGGCGAGCGCCAGTCCGGCGCTCAATCCCCGGCACCACAATTGTGGCAAGCCAGGCCAAAGATACGTTGCCCACGGCATCCTGCGCATGGAAAGTCGGCTCCTGCCTCGGCACGCGCCGCAGCCCCAGTTGGCCGATACGAGACGCCACGGAATTCTAACTCTTAAATGCCGCTAGATCAAGGCAACTGAAAGGGCTGCTTGGGGTTAGGTATTAAACCATTTCGCCAGTCTGCTGGCACCTTCCAGAGTTATGCGGCAGGTGCGGCTAGCCGCAACGCCGCTTGGGCGAGTTCCCGCCGGACGCGATTGGACATAGATTGACGTATATGCCATACGAGTTGACCCCAGCCTCGCAGCGGGCCCTGGAAGCGGCGGCCGCCTGGAGCAGTTCTAACGATGATGCGGCCCTCGGCGTGGCCGAGGTCCTGCTGGGACTGTTGGTCGAGCCGGAATGTCGGGCGGCCCTCTTGTTGGCGCCGTGCAACATCGACGTAGCGGCCGTTCAGCGGCGTTTTCCAACACTGGCCCGGCTGCAACCCCCGCGGCCCGAGCGAATCGGCCGGTTTTCGCGGGAGTTGGCTGCGTGTTTCAAGACTGCCGAGCAGCTGTTGGTCGATTATCCGCGGCCGCTGTTCCTGGCCACCGAACACGTTTTGCTGGGTATCGTCCGCACGCGAAACGAGGCTTCCGCCTGGCTCGAGGATTGCGGGCTGCGGGCCGATGCGCTCGAGGCCGAAATCCACCGCCTCTCGAATCATCAACCCGGTCCGCTGCCACTGGACACTGAGGTCGAGGAAACCGCCGCCGAAATGGGCGATGAGCCGGAATGCCCCACGGGCGAGTCCGCGCCGAGCGATCGAGCCGGCGAAGGCTACGCCTCGCCGCGCGACCATCTGGCGGCGCTGCGCATCATCGATGCCGCGGCCAACCGTGCCGGCGAGGGGCTGCGCGTGATCGAGGACTACCTGCGGTTTACGCTGGACGACGTTCATTTGACGCGGATCTGCAAAAGCATTCGCCACGACCTGACCGACGCGCTGTCCATTTTTTCGTCCATCGAACGCCATGCGGCTCGCGAGACCCAGGCCGACGTCGGCACGACCGTGACCCTGCCGGCCGAAACCGTGCGGACCGATGTCGCGGCCGTGGCTTCGGCCAACTTCAAACGAGCCCAGCAATCGCTGCGCAGTCTCGAGGAATTTACCAAGACATTGGCGCCGGAGCGCGCCGCCGTCTTGGAGCAACTTCGCTATCGGCTGTACACGCTGGAACGATCGGTCGACCTGACTCGGGATAGCCTCGAGCGGCTCGGCGACGCTCGATTGTATGTCCTGGTCGATGGCGCCCATTCGGAAAAGCAGCTTAGACACCTGGTCGAATCGCTCGTGGGGTGCGGCGTGGCAATCGTTCAGCTCCGCGACAAAAAGCTCAACGACCGCGACCTGTTGGCCCGCGCCGGGCGGTTGCGGACGCGACGCGCGGCAGCCAAACCTTGTTCATCATGAACGACCGGCCCGACCTGGCGCTGCTCGCGGGGGCGGATGGCGTACACGTCGGCCAGGACGAGCTAACGGTTCGAGACGCGCGGCGAATTCTAGGTACTCGCGCATTGGTCGGCGTCTCGACGCACAGTCTGGAGCAAGCCCGCGCGGCGGTATTGGCCGGCGCCAGCTACATCGGCGTCGGACCGACGTTCCCATCGGGCACGAAGGAATTTGGCGAATTCACCGGCACGGAATTGCTACAGGCGGTTAGCCGCGAGCTTGGATTGCCGGCTTTTGCGATCGGCGGCATCACCGAGGAAAACTTGCCACGGGTTCTGGCCGCCGGATTTCGCCGCGTTGCCGTGCAAGGCGCGATCGCCAATGCCGACGACCCGGCGGCCGCGGCCAGGCGGATGCTGGCGGCGCTCTCGGACTGACCCGGCTTTTTGGTGGGGCCGCGAATCCGGTAACAACGACTCGATGAGCTCGGCCATTTCGCGCGCGGCGCGGGTCATAGCCTTGCCAGAGTCCGCGAATGGTGGCGCTTTGATCGAGAACGATCGTTGTGGGATAGGCCAGTTCGCCCCCCTCGAGATCCAACGCCACGACCATGGCACGACGGCTGGCGGCATTCTGGTCGGCATAGGTCGGCAGGTCGAAGCGGTTCGACTCGAGAAACCGTCGCGTCTCTTGTCCCAGTTCGTTCAACTCGGCGTCGCTGCCCGAGCCGCCACAGGAGACGGCATACAGTCGAAAGTCGTCGCGGCTGGCAAACCTGGCGGCCAGCTCGACGATCTCGGGAAACTCGCGGATGCAGGGAGGACACCAGGTGCCCCAATAGTTCAAGACGGTGACGCGGCCCGTCAGATCTTCGAGCGACACGCCTTTCGAATCGCCGGTCAGCCCTTCCAGTCGCAAGTACGGGAGACGGCGACCGATCGCAGGCCCCTGGGTACCGAGGGGACCACGGCGCGGACCGCCCACGATGGCCACATAGACGAGAATCGCGGCGGCGAGCACGAGTAGCGAAATCCGCGACCGCTTAGCGACGGACTTCTGTTCAGCGGGCGTACCTTGAGTTGCATCCATCGACCAAGTCTCTGAGAATGAGTCGTCCGCGCTACGCTGCCTGATCCCTTTTTTGGAACCGACGATCAACTGAACCTGTCGAGTCGCGCTGCTTATGGCAATCGAAGTGGAACAAAAATTCCAGGTGTACGACGTGGCCGATCTCGAGCGCCGCCTGCGTGCCCTGGGGGCTCAGCAGCGCGAAACGGCCGACCAAACCGACCGCTACTTCGCCCATCCCGGACGCAATTTCGCTCAAACCGACGAAGCCTTGCGACTGCGGCGGATCGGCGAGCTCAATTTTATCACCTACAAGGGCCCCAAGCTGGATGCCACGACCAAGACGCGCCGCGAAATCGAAATCGGTCTGGCCCCGGGCCAGGCGGCGGCCGGCGACGCCGCGGACCTGCTTTCGGCAATTGGCTTCACCACGGTGGCGGAGGTAAGCAAGCGTCGGCGGGATTTCACGGTGACCTGGCATGGACAGGCGATTGGCGTGTCGCTTGACGAGGTGGCGGAATTGGGCGATTTCGTGGAACTGGAGATCGTGACGACAGCAGCCGACGTCGATCGAGCCCGGCAACTGCTGGCCTCGCTGGCAGTTGAGCTGGATTTGCGCAATGGCGAGCGGCGCAGTTACTTGGAGCTGCTTTTGGCGGCCAGGGGAGCCGGTGGCCAGAATCACGCCTGATACGATTCTTGCAAATCTGTTACGATTGGGCAAAGATGCTTGACTTTCCGGCTTCCGGTGGCCGAAAATACTGCCGCTTGAGGTGCTACGGCCGGCAAAACCGGTCGCTGGCGCCGGATCGATAAACTTCGCTTTGGATACCTAATTGCTCGCATTGCGAGCAATGAATCGCTAAACTGTGGACCACGGTTCCGGACACCTATTCGAAAGGACTATCGCCATGAAGAATCGCTTTGCTGTTGCAGGACTCGCCGTCCTGGCTTTGGTTGTGGCTAATTCGCTGCGTGCCGCCGACGAAAAGCCGGCTTTGAAGTGCCCGGTCTCTGGCCAAGCCGCCAAAGCCGACAAGACAGTGGACTTCAACGGTGGCAAGGTTGAGTTCTGCTGCGAGAACTGCCCCAAGGCGTTTAACGCCAATCCGGCCAAGTTCGCCGGCAAGGCGAATTTGCAACTCATTCAGAGCGGCCAGTTGACGCAAGTCAAATGCCCGTTGACCGGCCGCCCGATGGCTGCCGACAAGTCGGTCGAAATCGCCGGCGTGAAGGTTGCGTTGTGCTGTGGCGGTTGCCTGGCCAAGGCCACGAAGGTCAGCGGCGACGAGCAAGTCAACTTGCTCTTGAGCGATACCTCCAAGGGCTACGAGCCGGCCAAGAAGTAATACAAACGGACCGGAATCCGTGTTCATTGGCGGGAGCGTTCCACCAGCTTGGAACGCTCCCGTTTTTTGCGCCGAGCAAAGTCTTTTTTTGTCGACGATTCACGGACGTTTTTGCTGACCGTCCCGACGCGCTCGCCGGCCGCGATCGCTCAAACTGCCCTTTACGGAAGCCCCTCGGTTTCCGATACTTCGCGCACCAGGAATGGCCGATGGATTTGGCTCGAAGGCCGTTTCAACGCGCTCGGTCGGCAGGTTCGTTCTCGCGTGCTTGACGCGCGACGAGAGAACCACAAGCTCGCGGCAAAGCGCGTAATGGAAACGGCCGGCAAAGTAGCAGGGCTGCTACGATGGTTCACTATTCAGTCTTGATCCCCGCGCGGGATGCAACTGCCGGCGTGACGCGCCTCGTGCCAGGCTTGTGCCAGGCGCTCGAACGACTGATCTTGCCCTATGAGATCATCTGCGTGGACGACGCCTCGGCGGCTGATGGAAATGGCCTCGATCGCTTGCCGCTCGGCTACCCGGCGCTGCGGCTGTTGCGTTTCGACCAACCGCGCGGCGTGAGCGCCGCGCTTTCGGCGGCCATCGCGGCTTCGCGGGGCGACCTGCTGATCGCCATGGACTCGCAGGCCAGCGGGGCGCCGCACCTGATCGCGCAATTGATCTCGCGGCTATCGCAGTACGACTTCGTCTTCGCGCAATTCGTCTCGGGCCGCAGGGAGCTCGGCGAACGGCTGTCGCGGGTCGCCCGCTCGCTGGCCGGCAGCGCTCAGCTCATGTCGAGCGAAGGGTTTCTGTGGGCCGCGCGGCGCGAAGCCGTGGCTGGGCTAGGCCCCACGCGCGGCGCGTTTCGCATGTTGCCGAGCCTGGTGGCCCGGCGCGGATTTCGCGTCGGCCGGTTGAAACTGATCGAAGGGGCGACGCCGCGCGGATCGATCTACCAGCCGGGGCTACTGGAGCGACTGGCCGGCGGCTGGCTGGACCGGCGCTACGAACCGCACCTGGCCAGGGAACTCGCGCGCGGCGAACGGACCACGCCGCGGATGCCGACCGACCGCGCCGCCGCGCGCGTCCGGCTCGCGCCGCGAAGCGGAATCGCCGAAGCGGTCGACACCGACCGCCTCGAATCGGCATGACCAGAGCGCTCGCCTCGAACGACACCCGGGACCCGATAGCCACATGAAAATCTTCTTTTCCGCTGGAGAACCGAGCGGCGATCTGCACGGCGCCAACCTGATACGCGAGCTGTCGCGGCGTTCGCCCGGTTTCGAGGCCGTCGGCTACGGCGGACCCGAGATGGCCAGTGCCGGCTGTCAACTGCACGTCGATCTGACCGCCCTGGCCGTGATGTGGTTCCTGCGGGTGCTGCTCAACATCCATAAGTTTCTGGCCTTGGCCGGGCGGGCCGATCGCTACTTTCGGCACCATCGCCCCGACGCCGTGGTGCTCATCGACTATCCGGGCTTCAACTGGTGGATCGCGCGGCGGGCCAAGGCGCACGGCATTCCGGTGTTCTATTACGCGCCGCCGCAGATTTGGGCCTGGGCCAGTTGGCGGATCAAAAAAATGCGACGCTTCGTCGACCACGTGCTGTGCAGTCTGCCCTTCGAGGCCAAGTGGTTCGCGGAGCGCGGCTGCCGCGGCGTGTTTGTCGGCCATCCCTACTTCGACGAAGTGCGGCGGCAGGAGCTAGACCAGCAATTCGTGCAAAAGCACCAAGACCCCAAGCGACCCCTGGTGGCGATTCTGCCGGGCTCGCGCACGCAAGAAGTCGTGCACAACCTGAAGCATTTTCTCGCCGCCGCGCGATTGATTCAGAAGCAGGTGCCCGAGGTGCGATTTGCCGTCGCCAGTTTCAAACCGCATCAGGCTCAAATTGCCCGCGAAGCGGTGAAGCAAAGCGGACTGCCGGTCGAAGTCTTCGTCCGCCGCACCCCGGAGTTGATCCACCTGGCCGAATGTTGCCTGGCCGTTTCCGGATCGGTCTCGCTGGAACTGCTCTACCAGACCAAGCCGACCGCGATCTTGTATTGGATTTCGCCGTTGGCTTTTGCCGTGCAGAAGCGATTCCGCCGCGTGAAATACATCACGCTGGTCAATCTGCTCACGACCGACGAACTTTTTCCGAAGGACACGACGCCCTACGATCCCGACTCGAAGGATGAGGAGCACGTGTTGTTTCCCGAGTACCTGACATGCGAGGACAAGTCGCAGCAGTTGGCCCGGCACATCGTGCATTGGTTGACGGACCACCAGGAGCGAGCGCGGCTGGTCGAGCGATTGGAAGCCTTGAAGACGGAAGTCGCTCAGGGCGGGGCTTCGAGCACCGCGGCCAGCTATATTCTCGATCAGCTCGCCGCGCGGCCCAGGCGCGAATTACGGCCGCACTTTACACCCCGTCGTTCGGCTGCCGCGCCAGTCGCGGTGCAAAGCGCGGCGGCCTAGGGGTCGCGGTCGGGGTGATCGACGTGGACATCGTTCATCGGGCGGCAGAGTCGCTAGGTCGGCGGCCCGTTTGTGCTAAGATCAGGGAGTCGCCCCCCTGCCCCGATTCCAGGTTTCCATCTTCGCCGCTCTCGCTACCGAAGCGGGCGGCTGCAAAACGGAACAGCGCGTGCTACTCGCAGAACCTCCTCAAAGCGCCTACGACTTGCGTTTCAGCGTACTGGGAATACCGGTTCGCGTGCATCCGCTGTTTTGGGGCGTGGCGTTGCTGTTCGGTTTGAGCGGCAATCAGAAGCCGGCCGCCATGTTGTTATGGGTAGGCACGGTATTCGTTTCGATTCTGATTCACGAATTGGGACACGCCCTGACGGCGCGAGCGTACGGCTGGCCGCCACACATCACGCTGCACGGTTTTGGCGGATTGGCGTCGTATCAGCCGACGTACCGCAGCGCGAGCGCCCAGATTTTGATCACGGCCGCCGGGCCGGCCGCGGGCTTTCTGTTCGCGGGATTGATCGTCGCCGCGATTGCCGCGGCGGGTCACCAGGTGGTTTTTGGCTGGCGGTTCGGCTCGATGCTGCCAGTTCGATTCGAGTTCTTCGAATCCGATCAATTGAACATGGTCATCGTCGACTTGTTGTACGTGAACATTTTTTGGGGACTGGTGAACTTGCTGCCGGTCTATCCACTGGATGGCGGCCAGATATCGCGAGAGCTATTCGGACTGGCCAGTCCGGCCGACAGCTTGCGGCAATCGCTATGGTTGTCGGTGATCGTGGCCGCGGCGGTGGCCGTAGTGGCGTTCACCCGGCTGAACGAGAAATACATCGCGTTTTTCTTCGCTTACCTGGCCTATACCAGCTATTCGACCCTGCAGGCGATTGGCGCGGGGGGCGGACGGTACCGATGAGGTCCTCCTCGCCCGGGGCCGAGCGGCCCGCGCCGGCCGCCGCCACCCGCCGCGTGGTCATCCTCGGCGCGAGCAACCTGGCCCGCGGCTTGCCAACCGTGGTGGAAAGGGCCCAGGTCGCCTGGGGGCGCCCCTGGAGATGTTCGTGGCGCTGGGACGCGGCCGCTCGTACGGCCGCTCGACTCGAATGCTGGGCCGGCAACTGCCGGGGATCCTCGACTGCGGGTTGTGGTCGGAGCTGGCCGCGCGGGATGCGCTGCCGACCGCCGCGGTAGTAACGGATATCGGCAACGATCTTTTGTACCACGAGCCGGTTGAACGAATCGTCGGTTGGGTCGAGACGTGTCTCGACCGGTTGGCCGATCTCGGGCGCAGACCGTGGTCACTTTGCTGCCGTTGGAGAACCTGGAGAGGCTCTCGGCGGCCCGATTTCGGATTTTACGAACAATTTTTTTTCCGAGCAGCCGGATTAGTTTTCAGGAAGTGGGCCAGCGTGCGCGAGCGCTCGACGAGCGCGTGCGCGGGCTGGCCGAGGCGCGCGGCTTTCGCGTCGTGGGACCGCGCGCGGCATGGTACGGAATCGATCCGATTCATATTCGCGCGCGCCACATGACGACGGCGTGGCATGAAATCTTGACGGCCGAACGGCCCGCGCGGGCGGCGCTCGCTCCGGCGCGACGATCGCTTTTGCGAGCCGCGTACTTACACTCAAGAACGCCGTTTCACCGCTATTTTCTGGGGTTTGAGCAGCGTCGAGCACAACCCAGCGCGCGGCTGGCGGATGGCACGACGATCGCTATCTATTGAGCGCGCAAGAGTTGCGCGCGCGCGGTCGCGCGGCATCGCGCGCGACGAATCTCGCGGCTAAGGCGCGTGCGCGTTCAAGCGCGAAGAAGCGACTTCGATTTGTTCGGCGCGATCGAGAGTGATGCGAGCGCCGGCGCGGTGCCGCATCGCGCACGTGGTGCGTTTGACAAAAACTTTGCGCGGCGGAGTCGGAAAAAAATTTTCGCGAAAGTCAAGTTTTGTGCGAAATCATGTTGCACAAACTTGCGGAATTTGTACAACTACTATTCAGATCTTTCCTGAACTTGCGTGTGTTAGGTTTTCTCGCGAGCACATCGGAAACGTTTTGCCGCGAGAGCCTTTAGTTTTTGTTCAGGGTGGGACTCGCTCGGAGCACACGTGACTAGGAAGTCACCGAGACGGATCTTGCCGAAACTTTTTTAGGAGGACGGACTGTGGCCAAGAAGAAGAAGAAAGCCGCTGCTAAGAAGGCTGCTCCCAAGAAGAAGGCGACCAAGAAGAAGAAGAAGAAGTAGTTTTGCTTAGCGAGCGCGACAGCGCCGCACTGCCGCTGACAATGGCTCAGCAACTCTGAGCCGCAGCGCAACTGGATACAACGAGAAAGAGCCGCTCGGATCCCAGCGATCCGAGCGGCTCTAATTTTTTGGTAACGAGGGATTCTCGCGCGACGCAAGCTTAAAACAGGAAACCACTTACGGGCCGACCGCCAGGGTCGGCAGCGGGCCCGATTCGGCTTTCATCCGGGGCAGATTTCGCACCAGGTTTTCGCAGATTGTGCGCAGGTACGGGCCGGTTGCGGCGTCGTCCAGAGTCTCGGCGGTGCGGCCCGCGTCGCCGGCAGTGCGAATGTTGATTTGAATCGGCACGTCGCCCAGAAACGGAATGTCCAACTCGACTGCGCAGCTTCGCGCCGCCACTGCCAAAGATGTCATACCGCTTGTTGCAGTCGGGACAAACGAAGCCGCTCATGTTCTCGACCATTCCCAGGATCGGAATGTTGACCTTGCGAAACATCGCGATGGCCTTGACCGCATCGAGCAGCGCCACATCCTGCGGGGTGCAAACGACCACGGCGCCGGAAAGCGGCAGCAACTGCGAAAGGGTCAGGGCGATGTCGCCGGTCCCGGGCGGCATATCGATGATCAGGTAATCCAACTCGCCCCAGGCCGTGTCGCGGAGGAACTGGGTGATCGCGCCGTGCAACATCGGGCCGCGCCATACGACCGCCTCGCCCGGCGGCACCAGGAAACCCATTGAAATGACTTTGACTCCGCCGACCTCGATCGGCTGAATGCGATTCTCAACGACCTCGGGCCGTCGATTGACGCCCAACAGGTGCGGAATGCTGGGGCCGTAAACGTCGGCGTCCATCAGTCCCACGACGCTGCCGGCTTTCGCCAGACCGAGCGCCACGCTGGCGGCGATCGTGCTTTTGCCGACTCCGCCCTTGCCCGAACCCACGGCCACGACGCTTTTGCAGGCCAGACCGATCTGTCCGATTTTTTCGGCCGGCCGATGGAAGCTGGCCAACTCGACCGTGACGTTGGCGCTGGGAATCGAGACGACAGCAAGCTGGCCAGTTGGTCGCGAGCTTCGAGGCTGAGAATGGCCGAATGGGTCGACAGCGCCAGGGTCAGTCGAATTGCCTGGCCGTCGATCGCCACGTCGCGAACTTGTCCGTTTTCGACCACGGAGCGACCCGTTTCCGGATCGTTGAACTCACTGGCCGCGGCGAGAACCGCGGCCTTATCCCATTGCTTGCCGGCCATCCGAGGTAATCCTTATCGTTGTCGCATTGCAAGAAAAACAAATCCCGACGGTCGCGCCGCTAGCGGCGTGACTTATCGGCTCTCGCCCCACGGGAGCGAATCCCAAATCTGGGCGACCAGATCGACCCGCGGCGAAACAAGCCCGCTCAGGTGTCGATCGGCCAACCGCGCGAGCGACCGGCAATCGCGAACCGAGGTCGAGAAGAACGCCGCGCCCGCCTCGCGCAGGAGCCACTCGTGATCTTTCATGTCCGCATCCGCCAGAATCGCCGAGCGAGCCAGTGGAAATCGGTTGCCCAGGTCATCCAACAGCGTCAACAAGCCCGAGCGATTCTCGGCCGTCAGCTCCAAGACCAGCAAGCTGGCCGGAGCACTGTTCAACTCGGCCCGCGCCTCTTTCAAACCGCGAGTTTGCCGCAGGATGCTCGGGGCGGGCAGATGGCGTGCGAGCGCCAGGGCCCACTTTCGGCCGCGCTCGCAAACAATGACTTTCGGCGTGTTCATCGTAGGGCTCCCAAGTGGTTTTAACAACCCGCGCATCGAGCGGCAGTTCGGCGCACGGTTTAAGGTTTCGCGTCGAGCCCCTTGCCGGTCGCCTTTTCCAACCCCAGTTGGACCAGGCGGCGATACAACCGCGGACGCGTCAGGCCCAGAAGCCTCGCCGCCTTGCTCTTGTTGCCCTTGGCCCGCCGCAGGCGCGGGTGATCAGTTCTTTTTCCACGCCCGAGAGAAATTCTTCCAATACTATCGGGTCGTCGCCGCGGCGCGGGTGAGCGGTGGCATCGGCCGCCCAGCCGATCTTTTCGGGCAGGTCCTGGGCCGTCACCTCGCCGCCCTGGGCTCTCTCGTGCGCCTGGCGGACCAACTCGCGAAGCTCGTCCACATTGCCGGGCCAGGGATAGGCCAGCAACCCCTCCATGGCGTCGGTCGAGAACCCGCCGACTTGTTTGATTCCCGCGGCGTTGGCGTCTTCCAAAAACGACTGCGCCAATAGCGGAACATCGCCGCCGCGTTCGCCGAGCGGCGGCAACTCGATCGTGATCGTGCTGAGCAGTCCGGCCAGGTCGCTGGAGAACTCGCCCGCCGCGATCAGCTCGGGCACCCGTTTGTCGGTCGTGGCCACGACTCGCACGCCGGGCGCGCCCGATCGCAACAGGCCGATGAGCTCTTCCTGGGCCTCGGTGGGCAATTGGTCGACTTCCTCCAACAGCAACGTCGCTGCCTGGCTGGTCGTCGCGGAGTGTTTCAGCCACAGCGAACGGAGCGAAGCCCGCAGCGAATTCGGCTCCAAAACCGCGCACGACAGCGGCACGAAATGGCCGCTCTCGCGCTGGGAGTAGTGAATTGCCCTGGCGGCATGCGCCTTGCCGGCGCCTTGGGGGCCAGTGCAAAGCACGTTGGCCCGGGTTTGCGCGGCCAGCGCGATCTGCGCCTGCGCTCTAGCGATCCAGGGATGATTTCCCAACAGGCTGTCGGCATGAAACCGCCCGGCCATCGACAGCCGCAAACGGCGCAATTGTTCGTGAAGCTGTAATTCGGGCGAGCCGTCGTCCGCCTGGCCGTCGGCGCCCGGCACAAGCGAGGGGGAAGCGTCGAGACGGTCGAGAACCACCAGGACCGGCGAGCTTTCGTCCTGGCCGTCGTCGAGGGGAAAAAAATGTCCCTGGCGATGCACGACGTTGCCGTCCGACCGGCGGCAGCTAATGAGCGCGCTTCTGCCTTGTCCGGCAAACACCTTGGGGGGCGGACACAGCGCGGCCGCGATGGCCGCCGGGCCATCCTGCTCGTCGGGTGTGTGGAACGCGCACGTCTGGCCGATGAGATCCGAGATTTTGGCGCCGGCCCACCGCGCAGGCCGTGTTGCAATAGACGATGCGACGCGCGTCGTCGAGCACATAGATCGGCGCGATTCCGCCGCCGACAAACTCGACCAGTTCGGCCGCGATGGATTTCAGGAGCGACATGAGGGTCTCGAAGATCGGCAGCCCGCTTGTCTATAGCATAGTCCCCCTGGCCCCTCCGCTCCACCAAAGGGGCGCGTTTGCGCAGGGCCGCGCGAAGGAATTCGAGAGAATTGTCCGGGAACTGGCTGAAGCCGATGGCGCCGGACCCCGATTCGCACCAGGAGCTTTTAGGGCACGACCGTGAGCTCGACGGATGTCGCCTTGGCGTCGGACTTGGCCGTGGGCTGAATCCAGACGGCTCGCGCGGCCCGGCTGCGCGCTTGGCTTGCTCGACGGCCGGCCCCGGATAACAGCCAATGCCGATGACCAGCAAGGCACAGAGCGCCATGGCCAACGCCGCGCCGCTGCCGCCGCGGGCTTCGGCGGACCGTAGCGCGGGGCGGAAGTACATCAGTCCGACGATACGCAGGTAGTAGCCGGCCGAGATGGCGGCATTGAGCGCTCCGACAATCGCCAGCGCCAGAAACCACGGCCACAGGTTGCCCGACTCGGGATTTCGGGCATCGACCCCCAGAGCGCCGGTGAAGAGCGTGAACTTTCCCCAGAACCCGGCCAAGGGGGGCAAGCCGGTGAGCGAGAACATGAAGACCGCCAGTGCCGCGGCCGTCTTCGGATGGTCGGCACTCAGGCCGGCGAGTTCCTCGAGCGTGTCGACGCCGCGGCGCTCGCTACCGAGATAGGTCAAGGCCGCGAACGTGCCGGCGGTGGCCGCGGAATAAACCAAGAGATAAAACAGCGTCGCGCCGATGCCGTCGAAGGGGTCGGCCTCGCTGGCGCCGGCGGCGACGGCAAATCCCACTGCCAGACCGATCAGCATGTACCCGGCATGCGCGATCGAGGAGTAGGCCAACAGGCGGCGGACGTTGCCCTGCCACAGCGCCAACAGATTTCCCAGGGTCATCGTGACCATGGCCACGGAAAGCGAGAGCTGCCAGCCCAATCGCTCGTAGCCGGGCATGGCCACGAACACGATCCGCACCAGCACCAAGAGCGCCGCGATCTTGGGGATTACGGCCAGCAGACCGGCGTTGGGGTTCGTGGCCCCTTGGTAGACATCGGGAGCGTAAAAATGAAACGGAACGGCGGTGAGTCGAAAACCGACGCCGGCGAAGACGAGAATCAAGGCCAAGGGGGCGAAGGCGGTCGTTCCGCCACCCTCGGGGCCCGCGGCCGCGAGGGTGGCGCGAATTGTCCCCAGGCTAGTCGAACCGCCGGCGCCGTACAGGAAACTGAATCCATACAGCAACAAGGCTGACGACAGCACGCTCAAGAAGAAGTATTTCGTGCCCGACTCCAACCGGCTTTCGGAGCGGCCCAGGAACAACAGCAAGTAAGTCGGAATCGAGATCAGTTCCAGCCCGACAAAGAACAGCACCAGGTCGTTGGCCAGCGCCACCAGCATCGTGCCGACCAGGATCATGAGCAGCGAGCCCATGAATTCGCTGGACTCGTCGTCTTCGGATCGGCGGGCGGCGAGCATCACGAATATCAAGCCAGCGCCCAGGATGGCCCAGCGGAGCGTGGTGGAAAACAGATCGACCGAGATGGGTCCCGCGGCGTCATGGGCCGGGTGGATCGAGCCCTGCTGGTACAGGGCCACGCCAGAAAGCAATATCGACG
This sequence comes from uncultured Planctomycetaceae bacterium, assembly GCA_963791755.1. Taxonomy (GTDB): domain Bacteria; phylum Planctomycetota; class Planctomycetia; order Pirellulales; family PALSA-1355; genus PALSA-1355. Next base: position 393,672 of record CAWBTK010000006.1, on the reverse strand, counting down.
CGGCGGCCATCCAACTCCACCCGCGGCGCGCGGGCAGAAACGCCCCGCCCAGGTAAACGAGCGTGGCCAAAAGCACCAGAATTTCTTCCGGCAACAGGAGATAAACGGTCTCACTCGACACGCGCCATTTCCTTTCGATGCGATTCCATCAGAAGCGAAGGTTCGACCGCCAATTGCGGCGACAGCTTTTCGATGCCGTGTTGCCGCTGGCGGTAAGCCTGCAAGGCTGGTCGAGCCAAGGGCTCGAGCGTGGGTCGCATCCGCTCGAGAAAAAACTCGGGGCAGAGGCCGATCCAAAACACGAACACGACCAGCGGCACCAGTGCCGCGGCCTCGCGCGCGACAGATCGCGAACCGGCGGGGCGGCGTGCGAATGGTCGGCTTCCTTCAGCGGTCCGAAGAAAACTCGCTGCACCAGAAACAGCATGTACCAGGCGCCCAGCACCACGCCGAACACCGACAACACGGCCATCACTTGATAGGCCAGCGCAAACGATTCGGCGCGTCGGTCCAGGCGCGGTGAACATGCCGATCAGGATCAGAAACTCACCGGCAAAACCGTTCAGCCCCGGCAGCCCAATGCTCGACAGCGTGAACAGCAGAAAGAAAAAAGCCAACAGCGGCACGCGCCGCGCCAACCCGCCCAGTTGGTCGATGGCCCGCGTGTGATAGCGCTCGTAGACCATGCCCACCACGGCGAACAATCCGCCGGTGGACAGTCCGTGATTGATCATCTGCAACACGCCCCCTTCAACGCCCAACTCGTTGAGCGCGAAGATGCCGAGCATGACAAAACCCAGGTGACTGACGCTGGAATAGGCGATCAGCCGTTTCATATCGGTTTGGGCCAGGGCCACGAGCGCTCCGTACAAAATACCGGCCACCGACAGACCGAGCAGCCAGGGAACGCACTGGGCCGTGGCCTCGGGCAACATGGGAAGGCTGAAGCGGGCGAAGCCATACGTGCCGATCTTCAACAGGATGCCCGCCAGGATCACGCTGCCGGCCGTGGGCGCCTGCGTGTGCGCCAGCGGCAACCATGTGTGGAGCGGAAACAGGGGAACCTTGATGGCAAAGCCGGCGAACAGCGCGATGAAGATCCACAGCTGGTAGGGCGCGGCGATCGGATGTTCCGCAAGGCCGGCCGTGAGCGCCCGGATCGAGAACGTCATGACACCGGTGGACGAATGGTTGTAGTCCCACAGCACGATCGCCAGCAGTCCCAGAAAGGTCAGCACGCTGCCGGCCAGCGTGTAGATAAAGAACTTGGCGGCGGCATAGCGACGATCTTCCGATCCCCACACGCCGATCAGGAAGAACAGCGGGATCAGCGTGAATTCGAAGAAGATGTAGAACAGGATGATATCGCGGGCGGCGAAGACCCCCAGCATGCCGCTGCCCAACAGCAAAAGCAGCGCATAGAACGTTGCCGGACGATCGGTGATGGCCTCCCAACTGACCAGCACGGAAGTGAATAGCAGCAACGACGAGAGACCGAACATCCACAGGCTCAGGCCATCCAGCGCGACGGCAAAGCGAATGTCGATGCCCGACGATTCGCCCAGCCAGGGGAAACTGAGCGACGCATAGGATCCGTTGCTGGTGTCGGAGTTCATCAGCAGGATGGCGGTCATGCCCAGGGTCAAGAGCACCGTGACCAGCGCGCTTTGTCGAACCGCGTAGCGGCCGAGGGCGGCAAAGGCCAACGCCAGCACGGCCCCGGCCAAGGGGGTGAAGATCGTGCCCAGTAACAACGCCGGCATCCAATCCAAGATGCGATTCTCCCGAAATTATTTCCAGTTCGAGGCCACGGCCGGCCAGACCAGCAACGTGACGACCAACACGATCACGCCCCACACCATCGCCACCGCATAGAACTGCACCATGCCGCTTTGCAACGATCGCAGGCCGGCGCCCACCACCAGTGGCACGCGTCCCGCGAAATTGACGAGGCCATCGATCACCGAGCGATCGAACCAATAACTCAACCTGGCAAGCAGCCGCAGGGGCCACACGAACAGGACGTTATAGATCGGATCGAAGAACATTTTGCCGTACGACAGCAAGTAAAGGGGCATCAACACCCGACGGATAGCCATCACCTGGGCCGGATCGCCGAGGTAAAGGAATGCCGCCAGGCCAATTCCGCCCAGGGCCAGGGCGGTCGAGACCGTGGCCACCAGGGTGTGCCCCGCGGCGTCGTGCGGGGCGTGCGCGGCCAATCCCTCGTAGGCCAGCGAGGGCGTGCGGGCCAGGAAACTGGCGAAGCCGCCGGTCCATTCGAAATAGCGCCCACGACCAACGAGCAGAAGGCCAGAATCACCAGCGGCAAGGTCATCGCGCGGGGCGATTCGTGCGCGTGGTGGCCGGCCTCGTGCGGCACGCGCTCCGCTCCGTAGAACGTCAGAAAAAACGCGCGGAACGTGTAGATCGCCGTCATCAGTGCCACGATCAGTCCGCCCCAGTACAAGGCATAAAACAGATTGTCGTGCGCGCCTCGTTCATGGGCAGCCGCCAGAATGGCGTCCTTGCTCCAGAAGCCGGCAAACGGCACGACTCCGGCCAAGGCCAGGCAGCCAAACAGAAACGTCCAATGCGTGACGGGCATCAGCCGCCGCAGGCCGCCGAATCGCCGCATGTCGATCACGCCACCCATGGCGTGCATCACGCTGCCGGCGCCCAGGAATAACAGGGCCTTGAAAAAAGCGTGCGTGAAGAGATGGAACATGCCCGCGGTGATGCCGCCCAGCGTCGCCACGCCCAGGCCCAGAAACATGTAGCCCAACTGGCTGATCGTGGAATAGGCCAGCACGCGTTTCAAATCGGTCTGTGTCATGGCGATGATGCCGCCGATCGCCGCCGTGGTCAGACCGATCACGGCCACAACGTTTTGCGCCGTGGGCGACAGCATGAACAACGGCGTGCAACGCGTGACCATGTAGACGCCCGCGGTGACCATCGTAGCTGCGTGAATCAGGGCGCTGACGGGCGTGGGGCCTTCCATGGCGTCGGGCAGCCAGACGTGCAGCGGAAACTGGGCACTCTTTCCACACGCGCCAAGCATCAGCAACAGGCAAATTGCCGTGGCCACGCCGCCGCCGACGTATAGTGACGGATCGGCCAGCCGCGTTTGCCCCAGCACTCCGGCCACGCCGCCGGCATCGTGAAAGTTCAACGTGCCATAGGTGCTCCAGATTAGAAACAGCCCCAAGGCGAAACCGAAGTCGCCGATGCGATTGACCAGGAACGCCTTCTTGGCGGCCGCGGCCGCCGCCGGCTTTTCGTACCAGAAGCCGATCAGCAAGTAGCTGCACAAGCCCACGGCTTCCCAGAAGACGTACAGCAGGACGAAATTGCTGACCGAGACCAGCATCACCATCGAGAACACGAACAGGCCGATATAGCTGAAGAATCGCCAGTAGCCGCGATCGCCGTGCATGTAGCCGCTGGCATAAATGGCGACCAGCGACGAAACAAACGTGACCATCGAGAGCATGATGGCCGTCAAGGCGTCGGCCCGCAGGGTGACGTTGATGACGAACGGCAGCGACGCGGGCAACGGGGCGGCAGCGACGCTTGGCCGGGCCGCCGGCGGTGTCGCGATCGCGGCGGGCACGTCGACCCAATTCCAAACGTCGAGCGTCGTCTCCCAGCCGATCATGGCGCCATCGTCCAGCGATCGGACTTCGAACAGCAGGATCAGGCTGGCAACAAACGCGCAGACCAGCGCCACCACGGTCGGCAGATGGCTTTTCTCGCGCAACAGACCACGACCGAAGACCGCGGTCACGATCGCCGCCAGCAGCGGCAGCGATGGGATCAGCACAAGCAGCGTGGGAATCCAGCCAGTGGTCATAGCGGCGGCACGGGGGAAAAGTGTACTGTCGGGTTAAGTTTTGCTAAACGTGGCTGCGATGCGTCGTCTCTTCCAGATCGGCCGCCGGCTCGATCCCGGCCGGGGCCAGCTTGGGCCAAACCGGTTCGGGTTCGTTCGGCGGCAGCTCGGACGTATTTTCGAAATACGGCGGCTGGTTTTCCTCGCGGAGCTGTTGCCACACCGCGATATCCAACGAGCCGCGCTTGTGGAACAAGGTCAGCACGACGGCCAGGGCGATGGCCGCCTCGCAGGCCGCGACCGTCAGGATGAAGATCACGAGCATCTGGCCGCCCCAGTCGTTGTGAAACCGACTCCAAGCGACCAGGCTCACCGAGACGCCCTGCAACATCATCTCGGCCGAGAGAAACATCACGATCATGTTCCGCCGGCTGAAAAAACCGACCAGGCCGATGCCAAACAGCAGCGCCCCGACGATCAAGTAGTTTTCCAACAGGGCCAGCTCGTTCATGACGTCGGCCCTCGCTTTCCCTCGGGGCGGTGAATCTGGGCCACGATCGCCACGGCGCCCACCAGGGCCACGAGCAATAGCGTGCCGGCCACTTCGATCGCCACCAGTTGTTTGCTGAACAGCCACGCGCCCAAGTGGGCCATGTGTTGCTCGGCCAGGATTTCGTTTTCCAGGGCCGAGACTTCGATACCCGTGCTGGCCGCCAGCGCGGGATTCTGAAAGACATTGACCACCGTCACGGTCAAAATGCCGACCACCAGCGCGCCGGATAGGGCCGACAACGGCGCCGCCCAACTCAGCCGGTCGTAAAACGCATGTCCCTCGGGCTGGGCCAACATCAGCACGAACAAGAACGTTACCAGAATTGCGCCGGCATAAACCACCACCGTGGCGACGCCCAGGAACTGCGCCCCGGCGAACATGAACAACCCTGCGGTGCCCAACAGCGACAGGCCAAACCAGATCGCCGAATAGACAGGATTACGAAACGTGACCGTGGCCACGGCGGCCAACACGGTGACGCCGGCAAGGATGAAAAACACCGCGTCGTCCATGAAGAACACGGCGCCGGCGTCGGCCTTGACGAGCCGGGGCGTTTGCGAGGCCAACAATCCCACGCCAATCGCGGCCAGCACGCTGCCCAAGGCACGGCCCGGAGCGCCGCCCCGCGGCAGCATCAGCCACAGACCAAGAGCCAATAGCAGCGTGCCGCCTCCGATCATCGCCAGGCCCTGCATCACAAGGTCCCTCCGGCGGCGCGGGATTTCATCGGCTCGGAGTCTTTGGTCTGATCGTAGACGCTCAACAGCTTTTCCTTGTCGAAGATCATCTCCTCGCGGCTGCGGCCGGTGAGATCGAACAAGCTGGTCAGCTCGATCGCGTCCACCGGACAGGCTTCCTCGCACATTCCGCAAAAAATGCAGCGCAGCTCGTCGATCGTAAAGCTCTCGGGGTATTTCTCCCGATCCGGCCAGGGGCTTTCGATGCCCACGATGTCGATGCAATGCGCCGGACAGGCCGTGGCACACAAAAAACAGGCGACGCACTTCACACGGCCCGCCTCGTCCTTGTTCAAGCGGTGCACGCCCCGATAGATCAACGGGTTGTCGAACTTGGGTCGCGACTCGGGAAAGCTGACCGTGACCTTGGGGCTGAACAAGTGCCGCGCCGTGGTGGTCAGCCCTTGCGCGAACAGCGGCAGGTACATCTTGCCGGCCAGGCCGAGCTTCGGCTCTTCGATCCATTTGACCGCGGGGTCGGTGGCTTTCATCGCTATCTTCCTCTCGGCAGTTACCTGCTGAGCGCTCCCTGGGGTTCGTCGACGATCGGGCGCTCGGGCTCGAACTCGGGGGGGCCCAAGGCGTCGAGGCGGGGACGGTTGTCGGTGTGCAGCGGCGCCGACAGCGCGGCCGCCGCCAGCCCCACCAGCGCCACCAGCCAATTGACCGCCACCGGCAGCCAGGGGCTGGTCGTCAGTCCTTCCAGGCTCCGCTGGTGCTGATACTCGACCAGCGCCGCAACGGCCAGCAGGTTCACGAGCCCCAAGGGGAGCATCACCTTCCAAGCCAGATTCATCAACTGATCGAAGCGAAAGCGGGGCCAGCTCCAGCGAACCAGCATGAAAAACAAAATTACTCCCAGCGTCTTGGCCACGAGAACGAACACGCGCAGGATGGCCGACGGCCAGGAGATCATGTCGTGCGTCGGATCGGGTCCGACTTCCATGCCCCAAAAATGCCAGCCGCCGAAAAACAAGATCACGATCAACAGCGCGGCCACGACCATGTGCAGGAACTCGGCGATGAGGAACAACAGCAGCTTCATGCCGGCGTATTCCGTGTGATAACCGCCCACCAATTCTTGTTCGCACTCGGGCAGATCAAACGGCAGACGAGCCGCTTCGGCAAAGGCCGCGATCATGAACACGACCAGACCCAGCGGCTGGGAAAAGGCGTTCCACTGCCCGCTGGCGGCCTGCTCGCCGATGATGGTCTCCAGTCGCAGCGACCCGCTGGCCAGCACCACGCCCAAAATTCCCAAGCCGAGCGGGATTTCGTAAGCGATCAACTGAGCGCTCGATCGCAGACCGCCCAGGAAGCCGTACTTGTTATTGCTGGACCAGCCGCCCAGGATCACGCCGTAAACCGCGATGCTCGAGAGCGCGAAGACATAGATCATGCCGACGTCGACGCCGGGAGCGACGACAAGTTGGACCGGCCCCTCGATTCCCGGCAACTCCAGGGGCAGGACCGTGCCGAAGGGAATCACGGCGAAGATGGCCAGGGCGGCGGCCATGATCGAAATGGGTGCGAGGATGTAGAGCGCCTTGTCGACGTGGGCCGGCGTATATTCCTCCTTGAAGATAAACTTCAATCCGTCGGCCAGCGGTTGTCCCAGTCCAAACAGTTTGATTTTAGTGAGCGGAATGCCGACGCGATTGGGCCCCTTGCGGTCCTGCACCCAGGCGGCCATCCAGCGCTCCAGCAGCACCAGATAGGCGGCGGCCGTCATCACCGCGAAGATCAACAGCGCGATCTTCACCAGCGGCACGATCAACGGCGCCATGAGCGGTTTCCAATCCATCTCGAATCCCTATACGAAATTTTCGTCCGCGCACCGCTGGCGGCTACACGGCGGCCTCGACCCTGGGCCGGGCCTGCAAATCCATGCCCAACGGCCCCACCGGATCGACGGCGGGCGAAAAGAACGCGATCTGCGCCGCGACTTCGTCCAACACGCGCCGCGCCTTGGGCAACCCCGGCATGGCCAACAATTCCCAGTAAACTCCTAATTCGGTGCGCACGCCGGCCGGAGGCCGAATGGCCCAGGCCACGCTCTGCAAACGATCGGCGTGATTCACGTACGATCCCTCGCGCTCGGCAAACGCCGCCCCGGGCAATCGATAGGCGGCAAAATCCAAAAGCGGCGAAGCAAAAAGATCCTGCACGACCAGGCAGTCGACCGCCGCGAGCCGCTCGGCGGTGGCCGGGTCGATCCAATCCTGCTTGTAGCCGCCACTGACCCACAATGCGCGGACCTCGCCCGACTCGATACCCGAGAGCAAATCGTCGACGGTCGCCGGGCGCCCCATGAAGTGGGCGACAACTTCCTCCACGCCGCGGCGATTCGGACACTTCTCGGCGCGAATCGTAAATCCGTTCTTGAAGGTTTCGTCCTCGCCTAGCGTGACGACCGGACCCAACACGATTGGAGCGCGGGGATCGATCTGCCGGACATATTTAGCCAGCAGATAGGCTTCCTCGACGGTCAGATCGGGCGAAAGCATCGCGGCCACCGAACGGGCGGAGCGAAACCGCTCGTCGATTTCCCGCAGAGCCTGCGACCACTCGAGCAAGACCGTGGCGGCGCCATCGCGGCGCTCGACGTTCGTCAGCCGGCGGTCGCTGTGCACGTGATGGAATCCGTAGCGGCCCTCGTCGCACATCCACCACTGGTTGACGTGCGGATTGGTGCGCGGCTTGAGGCGATAGACCGTGTCTTGATTTTCCTCGACGTTGATCGAGCAGCCCGTCGAGCAGCCCGTGCAAATGCCCGGGTGCGAATTCATGAACCACACGCGCTGTTCGTACAAGAAGTCCTTGTCTCCTAGCGCGCCGACCGGGCACAGATCGACGACGTTGCCTGACATTTTGTTGTCGAGCGGGTGGCCGGGAAAGACGTCGATCTCCTCGTGGCTGCCGCGGTTGATGACGAACAATTCGCTGGTGCCGCTGATCTCGCGGGTGAAGCGAACGCAGCGAGTGCACATGACGCAGCGATCGACGAACAGCGTGACCGTGTCTCCCATTTCGCGGCGACGGCTGGTGAAGGGGCGCACGTCGGCGCGGCGCTGGTCTTGTCCGTACTTGAAGTGGTAGTCTTGCAAGTAGCACTCGCCCGCCTTGTCGCAAATCGGGCAGTCGATGGGGTGATCGATGAGCAAGTCTTCCTCGACCATGGCACGGCTTTGCCGCACCTTCTCGCTGTCGGTCACGAAGACCGTGTTGTCGGCGGCGGGCGTCTGGCAGGCGGGCACGAGCTTGGGCAACATCGTGATCGCGCCGGTCTCGGCGTTGCGCGTGCCGGTTTCGACCAGGCACATCCGGCAACTGGCCACCACCGACAGCCCAGGGTGCCAACAGTAGCGCGGAATATCGACGCCGGCCCGCTCGGCGGCTTGAATGCCGTTGAGTCGTTCGCCGGGGGCGATCTCGACTTCTTTTCCATCGATCAGGACGATTGCCATAACTCGCTCTCAGGTGCGCTCGCGCGCCGCTTTCACTCTTGCGAGTGAGAGCGACGCCGTCATCGTTAGTGGATCGCCAGCACCGGCAAGGCCGGCACCGCGTCGGTCACCATATATCCGTCGGGATTCGTCCGCTTGATGTATTCCTCGAACTCGCCGCGAAACTTGCGGATCGCGTTTTTGATCGGCCAGGCCGCGCCGTCCGCCAGTCCGCAAATCGTGGTGCCGGGCATGATTCCGATCGTGTCGCCGATTTCCAACAGCAGCTCCAAATCGCGAAGCCGCCCGCGGCCCGCCTTGATCCGCTCCATCATCGTCAGCGCCCAGGCCGTGCCTTCGCGGCAAGGCGTGCACTGTCCGCAGCTTTCGTGGGCGAAGAAGCGGCAGCTATTGTGCAGAAAATCGACCATCGAGGTGGTGTCGTCGATCACGACCACGGCCGCCGTGCCCAGGCCCAAGCAGCCGACACGACCGGGACCGGCAAAATCCAACGGCGTGTCCAGTTCGGCTTCGGTCAACAGGCCCATGCTGATGCCGCCGGGAATCGCGGCTTTGGCCTTGCGACCTTTCCACACTCCGCCGCCATACCCCTCGATCAGCTCGCGACACGTGATGCCCAGCGGCGCTTCGTAGCAGCCGGGCCGGTTGACGTGGCCGCTCAGGCAGTACAGCTTCGGTCCGTAGCTGCCGGGATCGCGAGGATTCTTGGGATCGGAAGGAACGCCGATGCTTTTGAACCACTCCACGCCGCGAGCCGCGATCTGGGTGACGCAACAGACCGTTTCGATGTTGTTGACGACCGTGGGTTTGCGAAACACGCCTTCGACAGCCGGAAACGGCGGTTTGATGCGCGGCCAGGCCCGCTTGCCTTCCAGACTTTCGATCAGCCCGGTCTCCTCGCCGCAGATATAGGCGGCGGCGCCGCGATGCAAGAAGATGTCGAGCGAGAACTCGCTGCCCAGGATTTTCTTGCCCAGGATGCCGGCGGCATAGCACTCGTCGATCGCCGCCTGCAGCCGCTTTAGCGCCAATGGGTATTCGTAGCGCAGATAAAGATAGGCAGTCTCGGCCCGGGTGGCGTAGCAACTGAGGATAATGCCCTCGATCACCTGGTGGGGATCATCCTCCATCAGGATTCGATTGTTGAACGTGCCGGGCTCGCTCTCGTCGGCATTGATGCACATGTACACCGGGCCGGGGTGGTCCTTGGGCAGGAACGACCACTTGAGACCGGTGGGGAAACCCGCGCCGCCCCGACCGCGCAAATTGCTGGACTTGATCATTTCGATCAAGGCCAGCGGCGTCATTTCGGCCAGCACCTTGGCCAGCGCCTTGTATCCGCCCGTGGCGCGATACGCCTCGAGCGTATAGCTATTCGGCTTGCCGATGTTGGCCAGGAGTACGGGTTCGAATTGGGGCATGGTTTCGCTGGTGTGAAGTTGTGTGGACGCTCGCGGTCCACTAGCCGCCGTTGTTCTGGAGATTCTGGTTTTTGACGTCGTTGACGAACTGCGCGGCCGATTCCTTGGTCAAATTGCGGTGCAAATCGTTGCCGGCCAACATGCAGGGGGCAAACTCGCAAGCGCCCAGGCACTCGGCGAACTCGACGGTCAGAGCGCCGTCGGCGGTCGTTTCTCCGGGAAGGATGCCGGCGGTGTAGCACAAATGCTGCAAAACTTCCTCGCCGCCGCGCAATGCGCAACTGATCGAGCGGCAAACCCAGGCTCGCGTCCGACCGTGCGGCCCGGACTGCTTGAAGAAGCCATAGAACGAAAGCGTGTCTTGCACCTCGGCGGGCGCGAGCCCCAGCAGCTCGGCGATTTCCACCACCGCCTGCAGCGGCACGCAGCGCAAGTGCTCGTTGACGATGTGCAGCGCCGGCAAGGTCACGGCTTGCCGCGTGGGATAGCGCGGAAAGTAGGCCTTGATGGCGGCGACCATCTCGTCGGTCAAAATGCGTTCGGCGGTTGCCATGTTGTCTACCGATCCAGCTCCGCGGCGATAATATTCAAGCTCCCCAGCACGGCCACCACGTCGCTGAGCGTATGGCCGCGAATCAAATGCGGAAACAGGGCAAAGTGGATATACGAAGGGGGCCGGCAGCGGGCCCGATAGGCGACGTCGCTGCCATCGCCCACCAGGTAAAAACCCAGCTCGCCGTTGGGCGCTTCGATCGCGCCATAGGCCTCGTCGTTGGGCACCGTGAAACCGCGGTTGGTCATCACCAACTCGAAGTGCGAAATTGTGCCTTCGATGGTGCTGTAGACTTGCTTCTTGTCCGGCAAGGTCGTGCGCTCGTCGATGCCCACGTTGACCGGACCGGCGGGCAAGTTCTCGATCGCCTGGGCCACGATCTTCAGGCTCTCGCGCATCTCGGCCATCCGCACCAGGTAGCGGGCCAGGCAATCGCCGGCCGTGGCGCAACAGATTTGAAAATCGAGATCCGCATAGGCCAGGTACGGCTCATCCTTGCGCAGGTCGCGGGTGACGCCGCTGGCCCGGGCGATCGGCCCGGTGGCGCTGCGGTTGATGGCCTCGGCCTTGGTCAAAATGCCCACGCCCTTGGTGCGATCGATGAATATCCGATTGCGATTCAGCAGCCGGTCCATGTCCTCGAGCGTTTTGGGAAAGGTGCGCACGAAGGCGCGAATCTTCTCGATCACCAGGGGCGTGGCGTCGTACATCACGCCGCCGACGCGCGTGTAGCTGTTGGTGAATCGCGCACCGCAGAGCGTCTCGAAGATGTCGTACAACACCTCGCGCTGATAGAAGGCATAAAGAAAATAGGTGAAGGCGCCGGTATCGAGCCCGACGGCGCCATTGCACAGCAGATGATCGCTGATCCGCGCCAACTCGACCAAAATGGTTCGCAGGTACTTGCAGCGGGGCGTCAGCTCGAGCCCCAGCAGCTTCTCGACCGCGCCGTGCCAAGCCACGTTGTTGGCCAGCGGCGAGATGTAGTTCATGCGGTCCGTGACCGTCACGTATTGGTTGTAGTTGAGGTGCTCGCCGATTTTCTCGAAGCCCGAGTGCAAATAGCCGATATCTGGAATCGCGTCGACGACGCGCTCGCCCTCGAGCATCAGCAGCAGCCGCAGCGTGGTGTGTGTTGCCGGGTGCTGCGGGCCGAAGTTCAGCGTCCACACGTAATCGCGCGATTCGGCCTGGGCCAGTTGTTCGAGCGTTTTCGTGGCGGCTACTGGCATGTGAAATTCCGGCGTTCCGGTCGTTCAATCGGTCTCGGCTCAGGCATCTTCGCGATGCAACACGGGAAAGTTGTGTCGCTCACCCCGGCCCTGCAACGGATAGTCTTTACGCAGTGGAAACGCGGTGAATTCCTCGGGCATCAGGATTCGCCGCAAGTCCGGATGGCCCTCGAAGGGTATGCCGAACATATCCCACACTTCGCGCTCCAGCCAATTCGCGCCTTCCCACAAGGGCGCGGCCGACGGCACGCTCAGATCCGGCTCGTTGACGAACACGCGGAGCGTCAAGCGCTCGTTGGTGTGCGTGCTGGCCAACAGGTAGACCAGGCCGAAGCGATCGTCCGCGCCGCGGTAATTCAAGTAGTCAACGCACGTGACGTCGACCAGCAGGTCGAAGCCGTGAGCGTCGCGAAGCCGCTGGAAGACCTCGAACAACAGGTCGCGCGGAACCACGGCCCGCGTGTCGCCGCGAAATTCGCTCCAGGCGATCGCCGGGAAGGCCTCGCTCAAAGCTGTTTTGGTTGCCGCGTCCAACATTTGCCCTCCTCCGCACTTGCCGCACCAGCGGCCCTTGTCGGCCCTTCGGTTCACTCGACGCGCACGCCCTGCGGCAAATGGCTGACGCCGCGCGGCAAGGTGATGACGGGCAATTCGACCAGGGCCCGTTTGCGTTGCTGGCGCGAGCGGGTCGCGAACTCGCGTCCCGAGACCGTGCCCTCACGCTGAATCTTGTCTTGCAGGTCGATGATCGCCTGGATCAATTGCTCGGGCCGCGGCGGGCAGCCCGGCACGTACATATCCACGGGCAAAAAGCGGTCGATGCCCTGGACCACGCTGTAGGTGTCGAAGACGCCGCCGGTCGAGGCGCAGGCGCCCATCGAAATGCACCACTTGGGCTCGTGCATTTGCGACCAGATGCGTTGCAAGACGGGCAACATTTTCATCACCACCCGGCCGGCCACGATCATCAAATCGCACTGGCGAGGGCTGAAACGCATCACCTCGGCGCCAAAGCGGGCCAGATCGTGACGGCTGGCGCCGGTGGCCATGAGCTCGATCCCGCAGCAGGCGGTGGCAAAAGGCATCGGCCACAGGCTGTTCTTACGGCACCAACTGGCCAGCTCATCGAGCTTGCTGACGACGACATTTTCGGGCACTTCTATCGCCATCGGAAAACCCCCTTGCGCCAGGCGTAGACATAGCCGAGGGCGAGCAACAAGATGAAGGCGATCGCCTCGCCGAAGACAATACCCCGACCGGCGACCCAGCCGTTGGTCACGGCCTGGTCGATGCCCTGGGCATTTCGGCTGGCGACGGCCCAGGGATAGAGGAACAGCAGTTCGACGTCGAACACCAGGAACGCGATCGCGACCAGGTAGAACCGCACATCGAAGCGGCGGCGGGTGTCGTGGATCGGATTCATGCCGCTTTCGTACGGCATCTCCTTAACCCGACTCGTCTTAGAGGGGCCGATCAGGGCGCTGACGCCCAACAGCGCCAGGGCCATGCCGGTAGCGCAGAGAGCAAACCAGAACAGAGGCAGGACGGCTTGTTCCATGGTTCGAAGAACGCCAAAAGTGCGCACTTTGTGAATCTTGTCACAAAGTAGGTCCAAAAAAACGCCCGCTCATCGGGCCGGCTGAATCAAAGAGAATCGTATCGCCCGCTGCGGGGGGCGTCAAGCAGACGAGGACATCGATACGAGGGCGGATTCAAGATGACTCTGAAGACCGCGGACGGGCCCGACCGCCAGGCGTGGTCGAGCCGAAGCTGAGCGGACAGGCCCTCGTGCTTTTTCGTGTTTTTTCTTGGCTCTCCGCCCGCGCGGTGGCTAGGATTTGAACAGCTCGACGTGTTGAGACCCCGATTTTGGAACCTCGATTCATTCTGGGGGACCGCTCATGCGACTCACCTACAATTTGGCGCTTGCATGTGTCGTGGTTTTTAATGCGGCGACGACTGCCCATGCCGAGCCGACCGCGGTCGTTGGCAACCATGTCTTGCAGCCGAATCTGCCGGGACAGGTGATTTCATTTTTCGTCAGCGGGATCGATCCGAGCACAGTGAACGGCATGCACCTTGGTATTGCCGTGGCCGGTGGCGGCCCCACCTATGGCGGGACACTGGGTCCGAAGATCACGGATATCGACGTCGACAGCGGACCATCGATTTGGGATCCGCCCAATTCCGCCGGCCATGTGCCGCCGACGGTCTTGATCGATCCGGGCGGACAATTGGCATCGGTCGACCTGACGACGACGTTTGGTTATGTGAATGTCGCCAGCGGCGTGCTGGTGTCGGTGACCTTCGATACGTCGTCGCTGCCGATCTTTGCGTCTTGGGAAGTGGCTTTAGTCAGCGAGACGCTCGACCAATCCGTCGGCAGCAGTTACCTGAATAACGACGAAAACAACATCGGAACATTCGTCAACGGTTCAATCGGGAGCGTGCCGGAGCCCAGTGCCCTGGTGCTCGGGTTGTCTGGCCTAACGGGCATGGCGCTCGTTATCGCCGGCAAGCGACGCGCGGGGCGGCGCGGCATGGTTAAGGCGCCGCGCTAACTTGCCGAGAGCCTGATGTTTCGGGCGATATTGTGTTCATTACAAATCGCCGCGGGAGTCGAATTCATCCATCAGGTGCGGAATCCGCAACCGACGGCCCAGGCTATCGAGCATGGCCCGGTAGACGCGCTCCTTGGCGATGATCTCGATGACTTCCTCGAGTTCGCTGGTAAAAATCGTGGATCGGGCCACGACGACCGCGCGGGTGCGGTGAATTTCGGCCGGAGCGTCGGGAAGCGGATGGGGCTCGACCTTGATCAGGGTGCCGTCGACGGACCCCTCGACCTTGTTCTTTGCCCTGCGTGAGCGGCGGGATTTTGCCATGTTCTGTGAACGCCGCGGTCGGCCCGCCGTTGGCCAAGGCCAACATCGGGGGTGACATGAAGGAATTGTTGCACCACGCCCTTCAGTATATACGGACGGCAGGCCGCGGGCTGTATCAGGTCCCGATGGCGGGATGGCGGGAGAAAACGCCAGGTTTGCGCCGCGGTCGCTGGGATGCCGACCGGCGAGGCGGTATGATGCCGCTTGGAGCCGATCCAGATGGCCTGGTTTGGCGGAAATCTCGCCCCGGTTGCCGTGCCGCATGCGATTGAACCTGGTCAACACGCTGGGCGAGTTGGTCGCGCTACCCAGCGTCAACCCAATGGGGCGCGACGTGCGCGGACCGGAATTCTTCGAGCATCGCGTCACGGACTACCTGCAGTCGCTTTTCCAGAAACTTGGCCTGCCCTATCAGCGGCAAACGGTTCACCCGGGCCGCGAAAATATCGTGGCCAGGCTGGATGGCGCGGTTTCGCCGTTGGAAGGCGGTCAACTGATTCTGCTGGAGGCGCATCAGGACACCGTGCCGGTCGACGGGATGACGATCGAGCCCTGGACGCCGGTGGTCCGCGACGGCCGGCTGTATGGTCGCGGCTCGTGCGACATCAAGGGGGGCATGACGGCGATGTTGGGCGCGGTGGCTCGGTTGGCCGAGGAGCGGCCCGAGGGGATGCCCACGATCATCATGGCGGCCACGATCAACGAAGAGCACGGATATAGCGGCGCCACGGCGCTAACGAAGCTCTGGGGCGAGACGGGTTCGATTATTCCCCGGCGGCCCGACGTGGCGGTGGTTGCCGAGCCGACCGAATTGCAGGTTGTCGTGGCCCACAAGGGCGTGGTTCGCTGGCGGCTGAACACGCGCGGCCGGGCGACGCACAGTTCGCAGCCGCACTTGGGCGTGAACGCGATCTTCAAAATGGCCCCGGTGCTGGCGGCGCTCGAGCGCTATCAACTCGAAGTGGCGGCGACGTTGGGCCATCACCCGCTGTGTGGACACCCAACGTTGAGCGTGGGCACAATCAGCGGCGGAGTCAGCGTCAACACCGTGCCCGATCGTGCGACCATCGAAATCGACCGCCGCCTGAACCCGGGGGAAAAGCCGGGCGAGGCGAGGCAACAAGTCATTGACTATCTCGACGCGCAACTGGGGGGCCGGGCGGGCATCGAGCACGAGCCGCCGTTTCTGATCGGCGTGGGGCTGTTGGACGCAGGCAATGGCCCGCTCGCCGAACGAATGGCGAGCGCCGCGCGGGCCGCGGGCATCGACAGCCGCGTGGTCGGCGTGCCCTATGGAACAAACGCGGCTGCGATCGCCGCCGCCGGCGTGCCGTCGATCGTATTTGGTCCGGGCTCGATCGACCAGGCGCACACGGCCGACGAATGGCTGGCGCTCGATCAGTTGGAACTGGCGAGCGAAGCGCTGTACCGGTTCGCCCGTGCGGGTTTGTGAAAGCTGCGCTGCTAAGCCGGCAAGCGGTGGCGCGGCGCCCCATTTGAGCGCCCGGCAAACGCGACGTCAGAGCAAGCGCGGACGCTCGGTTAGAACGTGTCGATCAGGAAATGATGTCCGCGGTGGTACAGCGATCCTTCGGGATACATGTTGTGCCACTGCTTGTTGTAGACCGGAACCCGCATCTCCTGCGGATAGCGGTAATACAGGTCGTCGGAGCTCTGGTAGTACTCGCTCGACCAGAAGTTTTGCGGGTAATAGACGTACGGGTAGTGGTACAAGCGGTTCCAATCGCGGGTGCTGTATGAGCGTCCCCATTGGCGACCGTAGGCTTGCTGGGCCTGAGCATGGTCGGCCGATAGAAGAACGCCCAAACCCGCCGCGCAGCAAAGCGCAAGCAAGGTCCGGCGGATCATCGAATTCCCCCCCTGAGTAGATGCAAGAACTAGCACGCACCTCGCGCGGCGAGACTGGGAGCCGCGCGGAGCCGCTAACTGGGTCTAGCAACAAGCATCGGCGCGCCGCACAGCCGGTATTGAGGGAATATCCGTTAGAACCGTTACAGTGCGTCAAGTGCCTTCGGTTCCCCCATTCTCTCCCCCACGCGGCAGACGATGGCGAAGGGGGGCGACGCCAAGCGTCGATCCACGGGCCAGGTAAGGGGTCGCGGCGCACGGCGCTGGTGTGAATTCACCGCTGTTGGCTAGCTCAACCCCCTCACCCCCAGCCCCTCTCCCTCAAGGGGCGAGGGGAGGTCAGAAGTCGACTCCCCAATCGGCTTCCCAAAGTGCTAGCTGGGCATTTTGCCAGCGGCCAGTTCCTTGTCCCATTCGTCCATCAGCGGCCAGTCGATGGCGCAGGTGCCGAAGTCGGCCATGTGCAAGTAGCCCTCGAGCCGGGCTATGGCCTTGTCGATCAGTGCGTCGTCCTTGCGAAAAATCGGCCCGTGGCTGGGGAGCAACCATTTGACGTTGCTGCCGCGAATGCGCTTGAGCGACGAGATAAACGCCGAGATGTCGCTGCCGTGATGGGCGTCGATCGCGCCGACGCAGCCATCGCGATAGATGTTATCGCCGCTGAACAACAACTCGCCCATGCGAAACGAGAGCTGGCTATCGGTGTGGCCGGGCGTGTGCCAGACCTCCAACTCGAGCTTGCCGACCGTGATTTTGTCCCCTTCGTCGACCAGCGCGTCGAGCTTGACCGGCGGCATTTCCAGGTGAATATCTTGCGCGGCGATTTCGGCGAACGTTTTGATGCGATCTCCGGTGGCCAGCGGCTCGGCCGCCAGGCGATGACCGATAATCTTGGTCTTGAGCACCTGGTTGATCTTGGCCAGCCCCTGAATGTGGTCCACGTCGGCGTGCGTGGCGACCAGCGACTTGCAGGTGGAAAGCGGGAAATCCAGCTGGCGGATGAGCTCGATGATCTCGTCGACCGTCTCGTCGTAGCCGACGTCGATCAGCACCCATTCGGGCCCGTCGAAAACCAGGTACACGTTACAACCCAGGCGCTGGCCGGCCTGGACGTTCATTTCGATAACGTGCGGGAAGACCTCCTTCCGCTCTAGCATCGTCGTTGGTCCTTCTTGGTGGCGATAGTGCTGGCGGATCGTGTGATCGGCCGCACCTTGGCTAATATCAGGGCCTCAGACCGTACTGCCCACGCGCGGCCTTGCCGGCGAAGCACGCTCGCCGGCGGGAGGAACGAATTCTAGATCGTGGTCCACGAGGGGACAAGCACCCCGGTTGATCCGAATCGCTAACCGTGGGCGGCCATTACGTTTCAGTGGTCACGCTGGCGGCCAAACCCTCGCGATACGAGGGATAGGAGAGACGCACGGCCAGCTCGGCCACCATGCGCGCGTTGTTGATTCGCTTATCGGCGGTGGCGCGAACGGTGGCCGGGTCGCCCGCGGGCGGTGCGACGAATTCCACCGACGCGACCCCCAGCAGCCTGGCGAGTTCGCGATAATAGTCGCGCCGATCGACTGGCTGCCCGTCGGACACCAGATATGTCCGTGGAGGGCTGGCCCGCTCGTCCGCCGCCAACACGACCGCGGCCGCATCGTCGACGTGAATCAAATTCAGACAACCCGACGCGGGCGCCACGAGCGGCCGGCCGGCGCGAATCTCGGCGATATTGGGAACTCGACCGGGACCATACAAGCCGGCCATGCGGAGCACGATCGCTCGATCGCCCAGAGAATGCGCGGCCAAGACGGCTTCGGCGGCCAGGCATGCGCGGCCTCCCTCGCGCGTCGGCTCGCAAGGCGAATCTTCGTCGACGCTCTCGCCGTGGCTTTGGCCGTAGACACCGGTCGAGCTGACGTAGATAAACTTGCCGGTCGGCGCCGGAAGCGCCCCCAACACGGCTCGCAATCCGTCAACGTACACTTCGTGCATCGACGCGCCCGCGGCGCGGTCGTAGCCGATCGAGTAAAGCACGGTGTCGGCCGAGGGGAGATCCGCCAACGAGCTCGGTTGGAGCACGTCGGCCACGATCGCCCGATAGCCCTCGGCCGACAAGGCACGAGCGCGGTCGCTGGAGCGCGTGACGACGAACACCTCGTCGCCCGAGTGGCGCCAGAGGCGTGCCACGCGGCGGCCCAGGTATCCGCAGCCGAGAATTAGTTTGGACATAAATTTTCTGGATACCACTTGGTCTCGGAGAGGGGACAGTCCCATTTTGCTCCGCGGACTTCGCAAAATCGGGACAGTCCCCGACTGATTATTCATCCAGGCCGCGCAGGGGTTCGTCGGCCGCGTCGGGATTGTCGCGCCGTTTTTCGAGGTACGCCGTGAGCATGATTTGCGCCGCCAATTTGTCGAGGCGCGCCTGGCGCTTCTTCTTGCTCAAACCGGCCCCGGAAAGAAACACTTGGGCATCGTGGGTCGTGAAGCGTTCGTCGAAATACTCGACGGGCAGGCCGCTGATCTCGGCCAGCCAGCGGCCGAACGCGCGGGCTTCGGTCGATTTTTTGCTTTCGCGGCCGTCGAGATGCACCGGCAGGCCGACCACGAATCGCACGACATGCTCATCGGCCGCGAGTTTCTGAAACCAACGACGGTCCTGGGCCTCGTCGCGGCGCAGGTAGGTTTCCAACGGACTGGCAATCGAGCCGCTGGCGTCGGATATCGCCACGCCGATGCGAACGGTGCCAAAATCGATCCCGGCAATTCTTCCTGGTGGACCGCTGGACGATTCAGGCATCGCATGTCACAGGCGTACTAGCGGACCGTGTTGGCGTCATTGTTGGCATCGTTGGCATCGAACGCCGGCGCCAGCCGCGGCGCGGCAAGCACGATCGGCTGGCGCTGGTCCTTGGAAATGAAATACCCGTGTTTCAGGAACCGAAGCGTGTATTCTTGCACTTTAGCGTCATCCATCATCAACGTATGCACCACGGGCAGGACGGCGAAATCGGCCGCGCCGGCCAGCCGCGTACACTCGACGCTGACGACCATGTCGTTGTCAGTGCCCAAAAAGGGATTGTAGCCTTTTTCGGTGCCGCGTCCGCCGGCCAGGATTCCAAACGGACAGGCCGGCGTGGCCAGGCGTGATTCGAGCTGTTGCCAGTCGCGACCGAGCTCGCTGGCGGATTTTCCCGCGACCATGTGGAACAGGCGATACTGGCCCAGGGCTTCGGCCAATTGGGCCCCTTGATTGGGCGGGCCCAGCATGACCATGCGTCCGATGCGCGGATCGGGAAAGACTCCGACCGCGGGATTCGTGTGATCGCCCAGGTAGTGCCGCACGACGAGGTTGCCCAGGCTATGGGCCACGAAATTGATTTCCTCGATTCCCTCCAGGCTGGCAATCACCTTGGCCAACGACTGGGCGTGGTCGGTCACGGGGCCGCGCGTGGTGGGATAGTTGACGTTGAAGACCGAATAGCCCCCCTTCTCGCGGAGGAACTTGGCCATTCGACCCATCGAGTGGCCGCTGCGGAACAGTCCATGCAGCACGACCACGGCCGGGCCGCTCATGGCCGGCAAGTCGCCGCTCGTCGCGAATTTTCATGAGCTTGGCGTGGCACTCGTCGAACGTGCCCCAGGCGCGGCGGAGGTTCGAGCCGTCCAGCAGGCGATAATGCCCGGTGAAAACGTTGCGCTGAATGTGCCAATTGTGGAAGTAGTATTCGTCGGCCCAAAACTGCCGGCCGCCCAGCGTGGGCGTCACGGCGTTGAGGTTTCCGGTCGAGGGTGGTTTGTCTGGCACGTCTTCAGCCCTGGCCAGCCAAGGTCGCAGGGACCCGCTGGCAGCCAAAACGCAAGCTTTCGTGAATCGGCGCCGATCCAGCAACGTCATGCTTAAAGGTACTCCTCCCACCCTCGCTCGGCAATCAACTTGACCAGCCGGCGAATCGATTCCTCGTCGCGCTTATTGGCCACCAGCGTGGCCTCGGGCGTGTGGACCACGATCAGGTCGGAGACGCCCATGGTTACGATCAGATGTCCGTCGCTGGAGCGCACGATGCTGCCGCGCGTGTCCAATCCCAGATGTTTTCCAGAGATCGTGTTGTCGTCGGCATCGGCCCCCTGCAAGCGGGCGATCGCCTGCCAACTGCCGACGTCGTCCCAAGAGAAAGGCGCCTCGATGACCAGCACCTCGCGGGCGTGTTCCATCACGGCGTAGTCGATCGAAATGCCGTGGATGGCGGCAAATTCGTGCGCGAAGACGTCGTCTTGCCGGGGACTGCCCCAAGCCGCGTCGATCTTTCTCAAATGTTCCATCATCTCCGGCTGTCGCTCTTCGAGCGCGCGAAGGATGGTGGAAGCCTTCCACACAAAAATGCCCGAGTTCCAATAGAACGTGCCGGCGGCAAGATACTCGGCCGCGATATCGGCGCTTGGGCTTCTCGCGAAACTGCTTGACGTGGAACACCCGCGCACTGTCTTTGCCGGCGAGCGGTTGCCCGCGCTCGATGTAGCCGAACGACTCGGCCGCGTAGGTCGGGCGAATGCCAAACGTCACGATGCGCCGGGGGGCCGCTTCGACCAAGGCGGCGGCCTGCTCAATAGCTTGCTGAAAGGCCGCTTCGGGCGAGATGACATGGTCCGAGGGCATGACGGCCATGATGCCCTCGGGATCGGTGCGCACGACTTGCAGCGCGGCCAGTCCCACGCAGGGCGCGGTGTCGCGGCGGCAAGGCTCGCCCACCAGCGACGTCGGAGCGAGCGACGGCAGTTGCTTGCGGATCTGATCGAGCAGCGCGGCGCTGGTCACTACCAGGACGCGCTCGGGCGGCACGAAACGGCCCAGCCGATCCACGGTCGATTGAATCATCGTCCGCTCGCCCACGAGTTGCAACAACTGCTTGGGCCGCGCGCCGCGGCTCTCGGGCCAGAACCGCGTACCCGATCCGCCCGCCATGATCACTGCGTGCAGCATGGTTACCTTGTCAGCTAGAAGGAAGCGTCAGGCTAGCAGAAGTAGCGGGCCCGAGTCACGACCATTCCCGGTCGCACGCGAGCGGCCACTTCCTGGGCATTTTGGGCAAACAGGGGACTGAACTCGACGGCCACGCCGGCGGCAAGCTCGCAGCCCGCGGCGCGCAGCCACTCGGCGTACTGGGCGATCATTTGCGCCTGCACGCTCTGGGGCGTGTCGCGAGCTTCGCCCGGTGCATTCTTGACCGGAGCAAACGTGCTGGCCTCGTCGACTTCAACCACGATCGCGTGTCGCGCTTCGGGCAGCAGGTCGAAGATGAATCGTTCGAACTTGATGGCGTTGGGTTTGGTCGGCTCGATTCGCGCGCCGGCGGGATCGAGCGCGGAGACGGCCTTTTGGGCCACGTGAAAGGGCAACGCCGAGCCGCTTTGCACCATGCGCTCCAGGAAGGTCACGTCGAACACGTGGATCGCCGTGTTGCCGGCCCAGAAGACCGGCGAGCCGTCGCTCGACATGCGGTCGACGATGTCGTCGGGCAAGGGATTGAGATCGCTGTACTCGATGATTCGCAGTTTTCCGTCGATCGAAACCACGTTGCCGACCTTGTCGCGGGAAGTTCGTTTGGCAACCACTTGCGTCGACAACTCGGACTGGGCCAGCAAGTGATAGCCGAGGAATTCAGGATCGCACATTTCGACCAGCGGATTGTCAACCTGGCAATAGAACAGCTGCTGGAGCCCTCGGCGGCGAACGTCGGCCAGCCAAGGGGCCAGCGCGAACAGGGTGCCTCCGTGACCGTCGGGACTGAGCGCGAGTTGTCCCTTGTCGGCCAGCAATAAGCGGCCCGTGGCGGCGTCGACTGCCGGCATCGTGCCCTGGGTGAAGATCGTGACGTCTTCCGACGGCAATCCGAAATTTTCGTTGGCTCGCAAATACTCGACGGTTTCGTGGTGCGTGGCCGGACTGGTCATCAGGTAGAGCGGGATCCGCATGCCGGCAACGCGCGATCGGGCCGCGATTTTTTCCAGCAGGATCTGAAACAGGCTCGCGCCCGAGACCGGTCCGATCGAAAACATGCCCTTGGGATGATCGAATCCGAGCCGGGTGCCCTGGCCTCCGGCGACGAGCACCACGCCGACCTGGCCGGCGGCCAACGCCTGCCAACCGCGATCTTGCGCGGAGTGCACGGAACTCGTTCGCTCGCGATCGGACAGTCGGACGGCCGGGGGCGGCGCGGCACGGAGCGCGAGCGCCGCCCAATCTTCGGCCGCGTGGCCGGCACGGTGCAAGTCGGCGATCAGGCGCAGATCGAGCGACTCGAGCTGAGCGGCCAATTCGCATTGCGCGGGCTCGTCGAGCTGGTCCCAAAAGGCCAGCACGTGCTGCTGTTCGAACGGCGCCAGGCGGGCATGCAGTTGTTGCTTACGGTTATCCAAGCATTTTTCTCCGGCCCGCGGTCTCTCGTTGCTCACGGGGCAAACGGCCCATCAAATCCGGCCGCGCACCCAGGCCCAAGCCAAAAAACACAACAACGGGAACACGCCAAAGATAATCACGTACGTGACGATCGACGTCCATATATGCCGCGGCCAGCGAGCCATACGAACCTTTTGGTAACTTGAGGTCTCTCGCACTCGCCGGCGGCGATTCGTGCCAACGCGGATTGGTTTGCTTACTCGTTCATTATTTACGTGCGCGACCGGATCGCAAAGGGCACCTAGCCGGCCGGAGGCCGATCGATGCGAGACAACGCGTTTTTTGCCGAAAACGACGTCACGGTCCGCGAAATCCCGGCTAAACTGACAGCCGCCACAACGCTCATTCGAGGAGACGACTCCGTTGAATCAGATCTATCGCTGGAACCAGACCGAGTACGCCGCCGGGTACGATCGAGCGGCCGCGATCATCCATCCGCACTACCTGGAAATTCAGGATGCGATTTTGGCACGCATCGCCCGCCCGCTGGATGCCGAGTTTCTGCTGGTCGATTTGGGAGGCGGATCGGGCCGGCTGGCTGAAAAGTTCCTGGCCCGATTCACACGCGCCACGGCGATCGTCATCGATCAATCCGAGGCGTTTCTGGCGATCGCCAAAGAGCGTCTGGCGCCGTTCGAGGGCCGCGGCACTTGCCTGGTTGCGCGGCTGCAAGACGATTGGGCCGCAAGGCTCCCCGCGGCCCCGCAAGTGATCACCAGCATGTCGGCCATTCATCACCTCAGTCCGGAAGAAAAGCAAGCCGTTTATGCGCAGGCCTACGGGGCGCTTGAGCCGCTGGGCATCCTGCTCAATGGCGATGAGATCCGCCCGGCCGACGATGCCGAGTTTCGCAAAGAGGTCGAAGCCTGGGCGGCGCACATGCGCGAGATCGTGGCCGAAGGGCGGGTCGACATCGGCATCAAGCCGCTGCTCGATAAATGGCAAGATCGCAACGTCACGCGCTTCGGCCTGCCGCGGACCAGCGGCGACGATTGGCAGGAGACGATCGAAGCGCAACTTGCCTATCTCTGCGATTGCGGATTTCGCAGCGTGGCCGCACCCTGGCACAAGCAGATGTGGGCTGTGCTGGAAGGCGTTAAGTAGGCCCGGGCGCGACGGGCGCGAGTGCCGCACCGAACATGCCGCAACTGGACCGACCGGGCGCGGTTCGATACGATGCAGCGGGCCGAGAACTTCCGCATCGGCCGCGACTCGCCGGAAACCGATCATGATGCTGACCCAACGTGCGTGGCCGCGAAGACGTCGCGTGGTGGATGTGGTGTTCGCCAATTGCCTGCGCTGCCTGGCTTTGGTTGGCGCGTGCTCCCCGGCGATGGCCGTGGACATTCCGCTCACCGACAGCACGGTGCTGCGATTTGCCGACGTGCGCGAAGCCAGGGAAGCCCTCACGAAGCGCGACGACTTTATCGCGGCGCTGAGCCCTTTCGATCGCCAGGTACGGCTCAAGTCCGACCGGGATGTCTCCGAACAGGACCTGCTTGCTTATATTCCGCTGCACGTGCTGCCGTGGACGGCGGCGGATCAAGCCCTGCTGACGCCATTGATCGAATCGATGGCCGCGAAGCTGAAGCACTGGAAGCTCAACTTGCCGCCGGTCATCTGGCTGGTCAAAACCGACGGGCAGGAAGACTCGCGCGCGGCCTATTGCCGCGGTCCGGCGATTGTTCTGCCGGCCAATATGCTGGCGAACAAGCGGCTCGATACGATCTTGCCGCACGAGCTGTTTCACGTGTTGAGCAACCAGAATCCCGAGCTCCGGCAGAAGCTTTACAACTCGATCGGTTTTCAGAAGTGCAATGAAGTGGCGCTGCCCGGCCCGTTGGCCGCGCGGAAAATCACGAATCCCGACGCCCCGCTCAACAACCAATACATCACGGTCGTGCAGAACGGTCGCCAGATGGAGTTGATGCCGGTGCTGTTCTCCAAGTCGTCCCGCTACGACGCGGCCCGAGGCGGAACGCTGTTCGCTTATCTGGAATTCAAGCTGATGGCGCTGGAGAATGACAACGGAATGCGCCGCGCGGCGGTCGTCGAGGGGAGGCCGCTGTTCTTCGAGCCGGGCAGCGTGCCGGGATTCGCCGAGCAAGTCGGCACGAACACGGATTACATCATCCATCCCGAGGAAATCCTGGCCGACAACTTCGTGTTTCTGATCGACGGCCGGGTCGATCTGCCCTCGCCGCGCGTCGTGCAAGAGATGGGCCGGATATTGCAAGAAGCGGCTGAAGCCCGCTGAGCATGCGGTGGTATCGTAGGTCATGCCCTGGCGTGACAAGAAACTCTTGGACGCTGCCTGTCATGCCAAGACATGACCTACATTTTTCTATTTCGCGCCGTCGTATTGAATCGAGAACTCGATCAGAACGTCGGATGCTTCGGCGGCAGGCTCGTCGAGCTTGATCTCGAACCGTACGCCGTGCGGCAACACCTGGGCCACTTTGACCTGGGCGGGCGGGCCGTCCATTTGCTCGGCGAAGCACTGGGGCAGGCCCTCGAAGGGCGGACAAATGGCCACGTGGGCCGCGGCATGCCGCGCCGCGGCGGGAACCGGAGCGCGGAGCCAGCCAGAGATCGTCTCGCTGCCATCCGATTCGCGACGGCGGACGACTTGTTGGCAGATTGCCTCGTCTGGCTCATCGGCCTCGACTGTCGCTTCGATATCGCTCAAGAACGGCCCGGTTTCCCCCAGGGAAGCCGGTTGGTCGGTGAGGGATGTGCTCAACTCGGCCGAGGGCGCCGCAACCGGCGAGCGACGACCGAATTGCCCCCAGCTCCATCCCTCTTCCAACAAGAGCACGCCCCAGAGCGCGAGCAATCCAAAGCCCGTGCCGGGCGCCGAGAGACCAATCGCCCACAGCAGCAGCACGCCGCTGGGCATCGCGCGGAACGCGTATTCGGTCCAGCGCTCATCAGGCCGCTGTCGCGGTTGAAACGCCGCGCGAAACACGAGAGCGGCCGCGGCCAACAGACAAGCGCAGGCCAGCAGCACGCCAGGGGTTAACGGAGCGACGAGCGCCCCGCTTGCCCTCCGCGCGAAAACTATTAGTCCGCCGACGGCCAGAAGCGAACAGCCCGCGATCGCGACCGACCGCGCAACGGCCGCGGCCGCCGGCAATTCGATCGCTGGCGAAGCCGCGCTCAGCGTGGCGGTGCGAGCTTCCATGCGGGCTCCGTGCCGACAGGTTTTTACGCCCGGGCGCCGACGGCGCCGACGGCGGCCTGAGACAATTCCTTCGCGCGGTGCGTGGATTCCCAGGTGAAATCGGGATCGTTGCGGCCGAAATGTCCGCCGGCCGCGGTCTTGCGGAAGATCGGTCGGCGCAGGTCGAGGTACTTGATGATTCCGCCCGGCGTGAGCGGGAACAGCTCCTTGACCAGTTCGCAGATCCGTTCGTCCTCGATGCGGCCGGTGCCTTCGGTGTCGACGTAGACGCTGACCGGTTCGGTGACGCCGATGGCGTAGGCCAACTGCACTTCGCAGCGGTCGGCCAGCTTCGCGGCCACGATGTTCTTGGCGACGTGGCGGGCCATGTAGGCGGCGCTGCGATCGACCTTGGTGGGATCCTTGCCGCTGAACGCGCCGCCGCCGTGACGGCCCCAGCCGCCGTAGGTGTCGACGATGATCTTGCGGCCGGTCAAGCCGCAGTCGCCGTGCGGTCCGCCCACCACGAACCGGCCGGTGGGATTGATGTGGTACTTGATCTCGCCGGTGATCAATTCCTTCGGCAGCGAGGGTTTGATGATCTTGTCGATGATGTATTTGCGAATCTCCTCGTTGGACACGCTGGGGCTGTGCTGGGTCGAAACCACGACGGTGTCGATCCGCACCGGCTTGTGGCCGTCGTATTCGACCGTCACCTGGCTCTTGCTGTCGGGCCGCAGCCAGTCGACGTCTTTCTTCTGCCGGGCATCGGTCAGGCGGTTGAGGATGCGGTGCGACAGCGCGATCGGCAGCGGCATCAGCTCGGGCGTGTCGTTGCAGGCATAGCCGAACATCAGGCCCTGGTCGCCGGCGCCGATGTCCTTGCCCTTGGCGTCGTCCTCGTTGACTCCCTGGGCGATGTCGGGGCTCTGCTTGTCGATCGAGACCATCACGGCGCAGGTATCGGCGTTGATGCCCATCTCGTCGTCGGTGTAGCCCACTTCGCGGATCACGTGGCGGATTTCGCCGGCGTAGTCGATGTTGGCCTTGGTCGTGATTTCGCCGGCCACGATGGCCACGCCGGTGGTCACCATGGTTTCGCAGGCCACGCGGCTGTACGGATCCTGAGCCAACAGCGCGTCGAGCACGCCGTCGGAAATCTGGTCGGCCAACTTATCGGGATGGCCCATGCTGACCGATTCGCTGGTAAACAAGTACTTGCCTGATGCCACGTGGCAGTCTCCTGTCTCAAGGTAACGGCCGGTCCACAGCGGAACGGCGTCGCGGAAGAAACGATTGGGCATTATAACGACGCGCGGGCGGGCATAGCAACTCTAGCACGCCGGCAGCAGCGGGGGGCAGACTACGCCGCCGCACGGTCCTTGGCGACGGTGGAAGACGCGCCTGTGACCAGTGCGTCGAGCAGGTCGACCGTCCGCGCCGTCGCACCCAGTTGGCTGGCCACGACACGGCGAGCCCGAGCGCCGAGCGCTTCGGCGAATGGGGGATCGTCGAGGCACCGCCGCACGAAGGCGGTCAACTCGGGGCCGTCTTGCACGACGACCGCCGCCTCGGCGGCCAGCAGGGCCTCGACGACGTCGCGAAAATTGCGCGTGTTGGGACCGAACGAAACCGCCGCGCCGTAGGCCGCCGGCTCGATCATGTTCTGCCCCTGGCGCTTGCCCATGCTGCCGCCGACGTAGGCGATTGTGGCCGTCCCCCACCAGGCGCGCCAACTCGCCCACCCGATCGACCAGCAGCACGCGGGCGCTGGGATTTAGCGGACTGCTGTCGAGTTGCGTTCGCCTTTGCCAGGGCAGGCCGCTGGCGGCCAGCAAATCGGCCACTTCGTCGAACCGCTCGGGATGCCGCGGCACGATGACCAGCCGCAAGCCGCGGATGCGCCGGCGACAACTGGCGGAATGCCTCCAGGGCCAACTGCTCTTCGGGGTCCTGCGTGCTGCCGGCCAGGAAGACGATGTCCGTCGGCTCGATGCCGGCCAGTGCTCGCAATCGCACAGTGGCGGGATTGTCGCGATCGGTCTTGGCGCCGTCGAACTTGAGCGAGCCGGTGACGTACAGCTTGTCCTCGGGCGCTCCGATGCCGAGGAACCGCTCGGCATAGTGCGCGTTCTGCGCGGCCACCAGATCGACCTGGCCCAGCAGCCGGCGGACCAGCGGCCGAAACGACGGTAGCCGCGAAAGCTCCGATCGCTCAACCGGCCGTTGACGATCGCCACCTTCGCGCCGCGCGGCGGGCCGCGGCGATCAAGTTGGGCCACAGTTCCAACTCGGCCAGCACCAGCAAGCTGGGCGAATCCGCCGCAGCGCCGACGCACCGCCCAAGTGAAATCGAGCGGGCAGTAGAAGACCGGAGTGCTCGGCATAGCGCGTACTGGGCCAGCGAGTAGCCGGTCAGCGTGGTCGTCGAGATGACGATGTCCCAGTCGGGATGCCGGCGGCGGATTTCGGCGACCAGCGAGGCGATCAGGCTGACTTCGCCCAGGCTCACCGCGTGAAGCCAGACGCAGGGGGCGAGCGAATCGCGCCGGGGCACCAGGCCCAGGAACTTTGCGCCCCAGCCTTCGCGGTACTTGCCCTTGCGAATCGCGGAGGCGACCAGCCACGGCGAGGCGATCGCCAGCAGGCCGACGTAGAGCAGGTTCAGCAGGTAGGCCATGGCGGGATTCCTTTCCCAGTTGGCGAGATCACGCTTTCGCCCGGCTAGTTCGGCCCGTTGTTCTTTCTCATGCAGCAGTTCTTGAACTTCTTGCCGCTGCCGCAGGGGCAAGGATCGTTGCGGCCGACGCGCTGGCGTCGCGATTGCGGATCGGCTCGGGCTTCTTGTCGGCCTGCGTGCCGTCGATGGCGGCCTGCTGCTGGCCGGCGATGTCGGTGGCGCTCGGGGCCTCCTCGTGGATGGCCTCGCTTTCGACCAACGTCGAACCGACGAAGCTCGTCGAGCTTGCTCCATGCGGAAGATCAGGTCGGTCACGCGCTCGGCGACCGAACTCCACATCAGCTCGAACGTCCGCATGCCTTCGCGCTTGTACTCGACCTTGGGATCGACCTGGGCATAGCCGCGCAGGCCGACGCTGGTGCGCAGGTGGTCCATCGCCAGCAGGTGGTCTTTCCAGGCGGTGTCGAGCATTTGCAGCACCAGCGACCGCTCCATGCGCCGCATCTCGGGGCGATAGCGATCTTCGACGGCCATCTCCAGCCGGCGTTCGAGCTGCTCGCGATTGAGCCGCGCCAGCTTCTCGGGCGGCAGTTCGATGTGCAGGCTTTGCCGCAGCCAATCGGACAAGCGAGGTCAAGCGCGCCGTTGCCGCCGCTGGCCACGCCGGCGGTTTCGATCGGCCGTGGCGACGCCGTAACAGCTTGTCGACGCTGGTGGTGCACTTCGACCATGGCGGCGTTGGCTTGTTGCTGCTGAGCCCGGCTGTGTTCGACCAGCAGGCCGCGAATCTCGTCGCGCTGCCGGCTCTTCAGATCGTCGAGCGTCCAGCTCGACGTCGAACCGCTCGCGGGCCCAGGCGGCCAGCGCCGTCGCGGTCGACGCGTTTGTGGCCGCTGGCGTCTGCGGTGGTGAAGTGATGACAGGCCGGCCAGCACGGGATATTCGGCTTCGCGCTCGTCGTAGGCCTCGGCCGCCTTCTCGCGCACCAGCCGCTTGAAGGCCTCGGCGTCGAGCTGGCCGACTTCGGCCGGGTCGAGCGTGATGCCGAACTTGTAGTGCACCCAGCCGCAGGCCGTCTGCACGCCGAAATCCTCGGCGCAGGAAACGCTGCGCCTTCGCTCAAGTCGACCGCTTCGATCGCCTCGCGGGCCCGCACGATCAGCATCTCCGAGATCGCGTCGCGGTCCAGCTTCTTCAGGTCGCGATCGCGGAGGTTCAGCTTCCAGCGCGTGTTGAGCAGCTTGGCCAGCGCCTCCCAGTTCCATTCGCTGCGGGTCTTCTTCCTCGGGCAGGTTTTCTTCGATGGCGTCGAAGACCTGGCTCTCGGCCATGCCGCTCGGCCTCGTCGCTTGGCGAACGCTGCGGCGCCGGTCGAAGTCCAGCCCGCGGAAATCGCGGCGCTCGAGCTCGACCGACAGCTGGCCGCTGGCCCACTCGGCGAACGTGTCGGTGCCGTAGTCCTTGGCCAGGAACTCGTCGAGGTGCCGATCGACCTGGTCGTCGATCATTTCCAGGATCAACTGCTTGCAGTTGGCGCCGTCGAGAATGCTGCTGGCGATAGCCGTAGACGCGCTTGCGCTGCTCGTCCATCACCTCGTCGTATTCGAGCAGGTTCTTGCGGACTTCGAAGTTGCGCTCTTCGACCTTCTTCTGGGCGCCTTCGACGCGGCGGCTGACCATGCGGCTTTCGATCGCCTCGCCCTCTTGCATGCCCAGCCGGGTCAGATGTTCTTGACCCATTCGCCGGCGAAGATCCGCATCAGGTCGTCTTCCAGCGACAGGTAGAAGCGGCTGCTGCCGGGATCGCCCTGGCGGCCGCAACGGCCGCGAAGCTGCAAGTCGATGC
This sequence comes from uncultured Planctomycetaceae bacterium, assembly GCA_963791755.1. Taxonomy (GTDB): domain Bacteria; phylum Planctomycetota; class Planctomycetia; order Pirellulales; family PALSA-1355; genus PALSA-1355. The sequence goes on along the minus strand of CAWBTK010000006.1, from coordinate 362,977 downwards.
GGCGGGCTTCGTGGCGCTCGGTGCCGATGATGTGCAGGCCGCCCAGCTCGCGGACCTCGTCCCCCTCGGGCTTCATCTTTTCGCGCTCTTCGATCTCGCTTGATCAGCGCGGTCCATTCCTCCTGCGGCACGTCGAGCCGCGTGGCGTACTTGTCTTGCAGCAGGGCCCAGGCCATGGTCTCGGGATTGCCGCCGAGGATGATGTCGGTGCCGCGGCCGGCCATGTTCGTGGCGATGGTCACGGCGTTCTTGCGGCCGGCCTGGGCCACGATCTCGGCCTCGCGCTTGTGATGCTTGGCGTTGAGCACCTGGTGCTTGATGCCCCGCTTGTCGAGCATGGCCGAAAGCCGTTCGCTCTTTTCGATCGAGACGGTGCCGACCAGCACCGGCCGGCCGCGACGTTGGACTTCGAGCGATCTTCGCCGGCGGAATCGATCTCGCGCTGCCTTGTTCTCGCTGCAGCTGGATCTCGACCGCATTCGTCGTCTCGTTGATGATCGTGCCGACCAGCTCCGTCGTCCTTCAGTTCGCACGACGTCCCAGCGGTTCAGATGCTCGATCTCGTCGGCGATGGCGTTGAACTTCTCGCGCTCGGTGCGGTAGATCACGTCGGGATGGTTGAGCCGCTGCAGCGGCCGGTTGGTGGGCACGGCGATCACGTCGAGCTTGTAGATCTTCCAGAATTCGGCGGCCTCGGTCATGGCCGTGCCGGTCATGCCGCAGATCTTCTCGTAGAGCTTGAAGAAGTTTTGCAGCGTGATCGTGGCCAGCGTCTGGTTCTCTTCCTTGACCTTCACGCCTTCCTTGGCTTCGACGGCCTGGTGCAGGCCGTCGCTCCAGTTGCGGCCCGGCATCAAGCGGCCGGTGAACTCGTCGACGATCACGATCTCGCCGTCCATGACCACGTAGTTCACGTCGCGCTTGTAGAGGTGATGGGCCTTGAGCGAGTTGTCGATCAGGTGCGGCCATTCCATGTTGCCGGAGGTGTAGAAGCTTTCCACGCCGGCCAGTTTTTCGGCCGCCCGCACGCCCTCGTCGGTCAGGTGGACGGTGTGCTCCTTCTCCTTGACCTCGAAGTGCACGTCTTTTTGCAGTTGGCGGGCGATCTTGTCGGCCTGGCCGTAGCGGCGTGACGTCGTCGTGCGCCGGGCCGGCGATGATCAGCGGCGTGCGGGCTTCGTCGATCAGGATGTTGTCGACTTCGTCGATGATCGCGTAGTGCAGCTTGCCCTGGGCCTGCTGCAGGTGCTTGGGATAGCGCTCGTCGTCGCGGGCCGCCGGGCGCATGTTGTCGCGCAGGTAGTCGAAGCCGAACTCGTTGTTCGTGCCGTAGGTGATGTCGCAGGCGTAGGACTTCTGCCGCTCGCCCGACTCCATGCCGCTTTGGATGTTGCCGACGGTCATGCCCAGGCCCATGTACAGCGGGCCCATCCACTCCATGTCGCGGCGGGCCAGGTAGTCGTTCACCGTGACGACGTGGACGCCCTTGCCGGCCAGGGCATTCAGGATAGGCAGGCAGCGTGGCCACCAGCGTCTTGCCTTCGCCGGTGACCATTTCGGCGATGTTGCCGCCGTGCAGGATCATGCCGCCCATCATCTGCACGTCGTAATGGCGCATGCCCAGGTGCCGGCGGCCGCTCTCGCGGACAGCGGCAAAGGCCTCGACCAGCAGGTCGTCGAGCGTTTCGCCGGCGGCCAGCCGCTTGCGAAATACCGACGGTCAGCGCCGCGCAGCTCGTCGTCGCTCATCGCCTGGAATTTTGGCTCCAGGGCGTTGATCGCCTCGACCCTGGGCTGTAACTTCTTGATATATCTGGCATTGGACGAGCCAAACAGCGACGTGATCGCGCGCTCGATCCCGCGAACCCATGGCCGAGAAGAAGCCGCTGATGATCTCCCAAATTCGTTCCAACAGTTCCATAGGTACTTGGACCTGTTCCTAGCGAGCGTTGAAACGAGTGCGCTTGATCGACGGCGCCGGCGGCATGCAAATTTCGCCAGCAGGCAAGCGAAAGGTCGAGAAGGCGTAAGATTCGCAAGCAACATAATTTATAACGATTTTTACGGAGGGTCAATAACGGTTGTTCAGGTGCCCGAGCGGCCCATGCCGCCCCAACAATCGGCATTCGATTGCAACCGTGCTTGGGATCGGACATTGGGTCGCCACCCGCCCCTAAAGCGTTTGATCCTCCCGACTTCACCCGCCCGACATAGACACCTTGGACGATCGGACTGCCGTGAGCAAACCTGCTGTCACCACCGACGTCAGCGGCCAGTTGGTCTTCCTGGGCACCGGCACCTCGATGGGCGTGCCGGTCATCGGCTGCGGCTGCGACACCTGCACCAGCACCGACCCTCGCAACAACCGGCTTCGCTGCGCGCTGGTGCTGGGCCTGCCCGGCGGAAACCTGCTGGTCGACACGCCGCCCGACCTGCGCACGCAACTGCTGCGCGAGAAGATCGGCATCGTCCATGCGACGCTGTTTACCCACGACCATGCCGACCACGTGTTCGGCCTGGATGACCTGCGGCTGTTTCCCTACTACCTGGGACACCCGATGCCGGTCTATTGCGAAGAGCAGGTCGAGGCCCGGATTCGCAAGTCGTTCGACTATGCCTTTGCCGACGAGGCCCGACACTACGGCGGCGGCGTGCCGCAGATCGAGTTTCACGCGCATCGACGACGGAGCCGTTCGAGGTGCTGGGCGCGCGGGTCGATGCCGATTCGGCTCGAGCACGGCAAGTTTCGCGTGCTGGGCTTTCGCTTCGGCAACGTCGCCTATTGCACCGACACCAACCGCATTCCGCCGGAGAGCTGGCCGCTGCTTGGAGGGCTTGGACGTGCTGGTCCTCGACGCGCTGCGCCACAAGCCGCATCCCACGCACTTCAGCCTGGACGAGGCGGTGGAGGTGGCCCAGAGGGTGCGGGCCAAGCGGACGCTGTTCACGCACATGTCGCACGACCTGGAGCACGAGGCCACCAACGCCTCGCTGCCCGAGGGCATGGAACTGGCCTACGACGGGCTGCGGATGCCGCTCGACCTGAGCGCGACCGCTCGGCTAGATGCATGCCGCTGGGCGTTCATCGGCGTTGGCCGGAGCCGGCGTTTATCGTCTTCGCTCCACGGTCGGCGGCCTGCGGGCGCAGTTGAGCATCGCCGCGTAGTCGGTCGTGATGGCCAGCACTTCGTTGAAGTAGTAGTCGCGCTTGACGACCGGGCGATTCGGATCGTTCAGCTCCTCGAGCTCCTTCTCTTCCTGCTTCTCGGCAGTCAGCTCGGCCTTTTCGGCCATGAACTTCTCGCGATTGAGCGAGATTCGCTTCTTTTCCTTTTGCTCGTTGAAGCGGTCGATTTCGCGCATCACCTTCTGGAAGTCCTTGCGAGTCCTTGCGACGATCGGCCGAACGGGCCTTGCAACTGATCGATCAGGCGCTTGTCGACCAGGTTGTACTTGGTGTACTTCGGCCGGGTCGACGTGGTCGAACTTCATGGCGTAGTCCAGGCTCGCTTCGCCCACGTCCAACTGGCTGGTCAGCGAGGGCAGCATCGACGTCGGCCAACACGCCGCGGTTTTGCGTGCTGTCGCCGTCGGGGCGATAGAACTGCTGCATCGTGATCTTCAGCGCGCCCAGTTGCGGGGCATTCGGCAAGCCGCGGAACATCCGCTGGCCCAGGTCGAGCAGGCTTTGGACGGTGCCCTTGCCGTGGGTCGATTCGTCGCCGACGATCAGGCCGCGCTTGTAGTCCTGGATCGCGCCGGCGAAGATCTCGCTGGCGCTGGCGCTGAACTTGCTGGTCAGCACGACCAGCGGTCCGTCCCAGGCCACGCCGCGCTCGGTGTCGTCGTATTGCTGTCTTCTGTGCCGTCAAAATCCTTGACCTGCACGACCGGGCCGGTGTCGATGAACAGGCCGGTCAGGTTGATCGACTCGGTCAGCGAACCGCCGCCGTTGAGGCGCAGATCGATCACCACGGCGTCGACCTTCTTAGCTTGAACTGCTTGAGCAGCTTGGCCACGTCGCGGGTCGTGCTCTTGAAGTCGTCGCGGCCGATTGCGGGCGCCGCTCATGTCCATGTAGAAGCTGGGCAGGTTGATCACGCCGACCTTATAGGGCTGGCCGTCCGGCTTCTTGCCGGCTTCGAGAATCTCGCTGCGGGCCTCGCTGTCGGTCAGCTCGATCTGCTGGCGGACGATGTCGTAGATCTTCGGCTCGGTCTCGCCCTTGGGAATGACCTTCAGGCGGACGGTCGTGCCCTGGTGGCCGCGGATCAGCTTGACCACGTCGTTGAGCTTCATTTCGCTGCACGTCGACGATCGGCGCCGTCGGTGCCCTGGCCCACGCCGACGATGCGGTCGTCGATCTTCAGCCGGCCGTCCTTGGCGGCCGCGCCGCCGGGAATGATCTTCTTGACCACGGTTTCGCCGTCCGGAGCTTCCAGCGCGGCGCCGATGCCTTCCAGGTTCAGCCGCATCTGGATCTCGAAATTCTCCAGCGAGTCGGCCGACATGTAGGTGGTGTGCGGATCGTAGGCCGTGGTCAGGGCGGTCAGATACATTTCCAGCAGCTCGTCGTTGTCGGTCTGCCGCATCCGCTTGGCCAGGTGGTGGTAGCGCTTGGCGATCTTGTCCTGCGCCTCCTTGCCTTCGAGCTTCTTTTCGACTGGCCAGGTCGAGCAGTTCGTATTTGACCCGCTTGCGCCAGCGATCGCGCATTTCGGCGTCGTTCTTGGCGTAGGACGATCGTGATCGGGATCGGTGTCCAGATCCTCGTCGACCGTGAAGTCCTGCGGCTCAGCGGCACCAATTCGTCGACCAGCTTCACGCGCTCGTCGATCCGCTCGAGGAACTTGTTGAAGACGCGGTAGGCAAACGACGTGTCGCCGCTGCAGCGCCATGTCGTCCAACTGGTCGCGATAGGTCCATGAAGCCGTCGACGTCCGCCTGGCTGAAGAACACCTTGCGCGGGTCGAGCATCTTCAGGTAGTTGGTCATCCAGCGGCCGCTGATCTCGTTGTCCAGCGGATGCCGCGTCAGATGCTCGCGGGCCATGAGCCCCGTGATGCTCTTGGTGATTTGGCGGTCCTCGCTCTTGGGAGCCGACGGGCTCGGCCGCGACCATTCGGCCGGCCAGAAGTGCGACACACGAGGCCGCCAGCAGCGCGAAAGGCATGAATCGTCGGGCAGAAAAACCGCTCAAAAGCGCTGTTGGACGATTCATGGATCTCCCTCTGAGGATTTCGCTGGAAAGCCTAAGTGCCGCAAACGAAACGGGTTAAACAGATCGTATCCGCCTATCGCGCAGAATGCAATATCAGCACACTTCGCCTGATCGTCACAATCGATCGTGGCAGACGCGCTAAGCTCGCTTCATGGCAGGCGATTACGATATCCAGCTTTGGGTACGTCAAGAAAGGTGATTTGGGTCGCGCCCGGTCCGCAAGTTCGCCGTAGAACACGGCGCGTTTTGACTATTTTACCTCATACGCGGACCGAGACCGTGCGACGTCTCAGCTACTTGCATCGGTCGAAATCCGCCCCCGGCTCAAACCAATGCGGGACTGAAGCACGAATGCGCCGCGTGGGGGTTGGCTGCCTCGCCAGCTTGGGCGGCCGATGAGTAACCTTGCGAAATCTTCATCCCGCGAGCGACTCGGCGGCACGCGCGGCAAGGGCGCGCGCCAGGAGCCGCGACGGACCGAGATGCTCGGTCAACAGCCACTCGATGCGTGGATGGCTCTGGGCCTGTCGCGCCACGACATCGCGAATCCGTTCCAATAGCACGCCGCCGAACAGCAAGTGCGGTTGCACGACGACACGGCGCACGCCCCAGCCGGCCGCCTCGTCGAGAACCTGTTGAAGTTTCGGCTCGGCCATGGCGGCAAAGCCGACGGCGGTTCGCCGCAGGGGCGTCTGCCGGGCGCGCAGTTCGGCGAATTGCAACATCTCGGCCGTGGCCTCGGCATCGAGACTGCCACGCCCCACCATCACGAGCGCGGTTTCGCCGGCCGGCGCGGGAGCAGTGAGTTGGAGCGCTTCGTCAAAGCGAAGTTTGGAGAGTGCCAACAGTTCGGCGTGGCAGCCCAAGTGCCCGGCCTGCACGACGGCAATTTGTGGATACTCGCTCGCGGCGGCCGCGACCGCGGCGGGGATGTCGCGCCGGGCGTGCCCGGCCGAAAACAGGAGCACCGGCACGACAACGACGCGCCGCACGGGCCGACTGCTCGAGGGCCGCTCGACGAGCATCCGAAAACCTTCGGCAATCGAGGGACCGGCGAACTCCAGAAAGCACGCTTCAACCGCCCTGCTGCCGGCCAAGTCGGCCGCCAGCCTTGCCGTCGCCAGAAATTCGTCCCGGCCGACTTGCTCGCGTGAGCCGTGCCCCACCAGCAACAGGCCCGCGTCGTGCTGGAGAGATTCAGGGATGTCGCTTTTGGACATGGTTGCGGCCTGGCATGACGCGGATCAAAGGTGCTGGTGCATTTTAGGCCGCCGGCGCAGGCGAACAATTGACCATGGGCGGGGCGCCGACGACTCCGCTTGTGCGCGGCGCGCGCGGGGTGATATACTGGCGCTGCCAACGCATTGGCGAAGGCGCCTTTCGAAAGATTCGCGGCTCCAGGCAAGCGCAAAACCCGTGTACAATTACTTGACGATGACGGTCGGCATTCGGGCCGGGGTCAGTTTTCTGCTGGATCCGACGGACGAAACGCGCATCGGCCGCGATCCGGAGTGCGCCATCACGCTGGGCGATCCGCTCTGCTCGCGCGTGCACGCAATCGTCGTTCAAGACCGGGGCGCCTGGCACATTCGCGACGCCGACAGCCGCAACGGAACCTACGTCAACGATCAGAAAATCGACGACGCGGTGCTGGTCGACGGCCATCACGTGCGGGTCGGGTCCACGGAGTTCGAATTCCACGCATCGGAACAGCCGCCGACCATCGACTCGCAAAGCGAATGCCGGCTGACCGCGACGATCGTCCGCAACCAGTCCATGGGGGGCTCGCCGTTCGAGCCCGCGGCACTGGCGGCGCTGTCCGACACGCGCCGCGCAGGAACTGTTGCTGTTGTATCAATTCAGCATCAAGCTTTTGGGCTGCGAGTCGCCGGACGACGTGGTGCAGGCGTCGCTCGACTTGCTGCGCGAGTGGACCCACGCCACGGTGGCCGGGTTTCTGTGGCTCTCGGACGAGGGAGATCTCGTCCCCCGCCTGGTCATTCCGCCGGAAGCCACGAGCCAAATGGTGTTCGACAAATCACTCACCGAGATGGTCTGCCAGCAGAAGCAGGCGATTTGGGTGGCCAACGATCGGGTTGCCGCTCCGACCGACGGAGTGCAACACTTCGCCGACGCGATCTGCGTGCCGCTGGTGCACGACGACACGATTCTCGGCGCGATCCACGCCTATCTCGAAGCCGGCCGTTTTCGGCAATCCGATTTCGACTTCACGATCTCGCTGGCCAACATTACCACCGTGGCGCTGGTTCGCGCACTGCGCGAGCGGAGCCTGAGCACGGACTATCAGAACCTGGTGGCCAAGCTGCCCGAGCGGGGCGAGATCATCGGCCGCAGCCCCGCCATGCTGGAACTGAAGTCCAAGATCGCCCGCATGGCGCGGGCCAACGGCTGCGTGTTGATCACGGGCGAGAGCGGCACGGGCAAGGAATTGATCGCCCGCGCCTGCACCAGGCCAGCTCGCGCGCCGATCGTCCGATGTTGTGCGTAAATTGCGCCGCCATTCCTCCAGACCTGATGGACAGCCAACTGTTCGGGCACAAGGCCGGCTCGTTCACCGGCGCCGACCGCGATCACATCGGCTATTTCCAGCAGGCCGACCTGGGCACGCTGTTTCTGGACGAAGTCGGCGAGATGACGCTGGAAGGCCAGGCCAAGCTGCTGCGCATTCTCGAGGGGCATCCGTTCCTGCCGGTCGGCGCTCAGAAGGAAGTCACGGTCGACGTGCGGGTGATCACGGCCACGAACCAGGATCTGAAAACGTACGTCCGCGAGAAAAAGTTCCGCCAGGATTTATTCTATCGCCTGGCCGTGTTCGAGCTGCAAGCGCCGCCGCTGCGCCAGCGGGGGGAAGATATTGCTCTGCTGGTCGACTTTTTTCTCGATCACTACCGCCGACAACATGGCCGGCCAACGCTGGGAATTTCGCAGGCGGCCCGCGAAAAGCTGCTGTCCAGCCAATGGCCGGGCAACGTCCGCCAGTTGCGCAATGTAATCGATAGTGCGGTGGTGATGGCCGAAGGTCCGGAAATCAACGCCTCGGACTTGGGGCTGCACGAGGCGGCCGGCGGAGAGCTGGAAACGCTGAATCTGAAAGACTGGGAACAACGCCTGGTCAGCGAGGCGTTGCGCCGCGCCGATGGCAACGTGCCCGAGGCCGCCGCGCTATTGGGCCTTGGCCGGGCCACGTTGTACTACAAAATCAAGCAGTATGGCCTGGGCACGTGAGCGGGCCGGTTGACGAGCTTTGACCCGGGCGCTGCCCTAAACTTTCGCGTATTGTCCGAGCCCGGCGGCGGGCATCAATATTTCTGCCTGGCCGCCGAATTCACCTTGGACACGGAACGGAGAATTTGGCCCGTGGAAATCTTTGCCTTCCCGCCAACCAATCTTCGCATAGGGAGATAGTCGATGCGCACGATCGCCTTGAGTTGCATGGCCCTGTTTCTGGTGAGCGAAGCGTGTACCCATGCGGCCGATTCGCCGGACCCGCCGCTGGCCGAAAAGCGCCTGCCGGTTTCGACCCTGGTGCGCGAGGACATCTTCTCCGGCTGGCGGGCCAACGACATGGATCGATACGCGCGGGCCGAGAAGAATATCGAGGTGCTGCTTGAACAGCGGCCGAATGAAAAGGCCGAGCTGCTGGCCTGGAAGGGCGGCACGAAGCTGTATCGCGCGATCCTGGCGCTGGAAGAGGGCAAGCCCGAGGAATTCGAGCGCGGCTATCAGGAATCGCTCGATCTGTTTACCGAGGCGAAGAAGCTCGGCCCGAAGCATCCGGCCGTGGCGGCGATCGTCGGCGGCAGCTACGTGTTTTTCGGCGACCGGCTGCCGGAGAAGTACCGCGAGGCTGCCTGGGCGGCCGGTTACGACAACTACAATATCTTATGGCAAATGCAGGGTCGCGCGATCGAGCGGCTGCCGCTGCATATTCGCGGCGAGCTATTGGCCGGGCTGGCGCAATCGGCGCAGCGAACGGGCCGCGCCGAGGAAGCGGCCGGACATCTCGACAAGATCATCGAGGTGCTGCCCGACACGGGCTACGAGCGGGTTGCCAAGCAGTGGAAGGCCGATCCGGCATCGGTTGGCAAGAGCAACATCTCTTGCAAGTCGTGCCACAACGACGGGCGACTCTCGGAGCGGCTGGCGAAGCTGAAGGATAAGTAGGCGGGCGGGGCCGGGCTGTGAGACGCAAAGCGGTTCCTGGAACCTTTTCTTCATTGGTTACTGGAAGCGCTACTTCCGCGGAGCTACAAGTGGCTGAGGGTAATTTTGGCCTCTTTCTCAGAGCAATCGTCGCGGGACCAGGCGGTATTTACCAACTTGTGCTGCTAAAGAATCGCCGCGAGTGGAATTGTTCAAAGACAATCGATTCTTTGCCGTCGCAAACCATGCGAGAAATTGCGCGGGCGGTATTTGCGCAGTTGCCAGAGGCGTTCCATTCAACGAGAGTTTCCCGTCGGGTTTGAGGATAACCTTGGCCGCGTGTATGGCTTTGCCGACGAAGACTTGGTGGACCTGGTCAAGTCTGTATGCGATGAGTGTCAGATTGAGCGGCCTGCTGGTCTAGATTTGAGAAATGCGCACATTAAAACCGTGGCTGACGTGGTCGAGTTTCTTGCCAAGCAGCCTTTTAAAGCCGAATAGGTCGTGCCTCGGCAGTCAAGCGGCGACCTGACAATCGGCGATTGTCGACGCGGCGCCCGCGCCCATGGAAACGGTGGCAATTGAATGAGCGCTGTACAGCAATTACACGCTCAGTGAAATACCCGGCCGAACCGATTTGTCAGGCCGAGGCCTTGTCTACTTGGCTTCCTGCCACCCGCCAATTTCGATCCGCCCCCGCCCCCTGCTACAATACCGGAATGAGCGACAACGCGCAAAGAAAACGCTCAGAAGATGCGATTCTCGTTCCTTTTGCTTCCCCGCGCGCATGATCACGCATGACTTTGCTTCCTAAAAACGTTGACCGCCGGTAGTGGTTCACTTTGAATCAGGCGATTCGACGGCCGAGTGTCCCCAGATTCGGCGGGGCAGTTCATAGGCAACGACGCAGCAAATCAGCCCAAATATCCCCGCGGATATCGGCAAGAGAAATACGCTGCAATCGCACACATTCACCTCATTGCGCAACGGGGTGCAAAACGCGAGTTCGCTCACAGCAACAAACAGAATGCTGGGCCGAACTCGAAAGATGGTGGCGGGCCAATTGCTCATGGCCTCATTATAGCCTTCCGGAGCCGAGTAGGTCAGGCCTCGGCCTGACGAAAGTGCGATTGGCGCGGCGGCGCCAGCGCCTATGGAGACGGTGGCAACAGAACGAGCGCTGAACAGCAACGACACAATCAGTGAGATAGCCGGCCGAGCGTGTTTGTCAGGCCGAGGCCTGACCTACTGGACTATTTGGCTGTCGCAGGCCATTTTCTCCGGCAGCCGCAGGCAGCCAAGCCAATGAAACCGAGACCGCCAAGGAGCAGACTCGAGGGCTCGGGAACAACGGTCGAAGTGATAAACACGACTTGGTTAGACGTGCGAAACGCCAGGCCGTTTGAGTCGAAGCGAGTCAGGCTGCCAACGGAACCCGAAATTGACGAAATCGTTTCCGTTCCGACAAGCGTCAGCGTATCAAGGGAATAGGCGCAGGATCGTATGGTTCGACCCGCTCGTGCTGATTGAAAATAGCCGATGTAGAATTGGATCGAGAACGTAATCGTCGCCAGCCACAAACGATCCGATCTGAAATCCGAGCGACATGCTGAATATGTGCCCATGATCGTCAAACAGGCGATCGCCCAGGATTGTGATATGCCCGACCGCGCCGGTGAGGACACCTTGCAGTGCCGATGGTCCATTGGTGTCAACTCCTAAAGCACTAACGACCATAGGCACGTTGTCAAAGCTGCTAATGGTGCTTTGATACCCATACGCTTTCGTTCCATCAGTTGGATCGATCGCGATTTGGTCGGGGCCTCCGACGCCTACGCCGTGGCCCACCTGATGAGGCAATAGCACCGCGTTCTCATAAACCACCGTCGCAACGGCGGGCGGGCTGGTGCCAGGAGCGAACTCGTGCAGCAAAATCGCGTTGGGGCGTCCTGGCACGGCCAGCATATCGCCGATTTGTGGACCACCCGAGATGGCGAATAGCTGATCGGCGGCGGCCGTCGGGAGATTGTAACGCTGAACGGCGCACGCGTCACCGATCGCCGTAAAGACGTTTGTCCCGTCACTGGCTACGGCGATGATGCCTGGATTAAACCCAATCGGAATCGGCGTGCCGAGCGCGGCGGTGTGCGGATCGATGGGCATCAGAGAATTTGGGCTTACAAGAGACGAATCTGGCACCGAGGCATAGACCTGACCGTTGTAACCAGAGAAGCCAAGGTCGTTCGTTTTCAAGTTTGCGATCGCAACGGTAGCAGCCGTGGCCGCGTCCATCTTTGTGAAGGCAGTTGCCAAAACCAATAGTGACAAAACGTACGTACGCAACATTGAGTATTCTCCTTGAAACCTGGCGTGAATGGAGCGGAGGGGCGATTTAATCGCGTGCTTTGATTCGCGAAACGAGCGGCCGCAAGAAAGTCCGCCTAAAGGCGATGACAGGCGGCGATTAGAGTCGGCTTGATGATAGCCAGCGGCATCCTGGTCAATTCGGGGGACGCACACAGGGTAATTCACCGAGATACGCGCCGCAACCATTTTGCCGAGTCCTGCGGCTCGGGCCTCGGCCCGACACTTGGCGATAGGGCGCGGCGGCAACGCGCCGTGGGATACGCGGCGACAGAAAGAGCGCTGAACTGGGGCGACGCGAATCGGCTAAACGCTGGGCCGAACGTATTTGTCAGGCCCAGGCCTGACCTACTGGACTGCTAAAAAGCAGAATATTGTATATGAGGAGTCTTTTAGGAATCACCTTGGCGTAAATCGGAAAAATCATCTACGAATCGCTCCTTCGAGTACATCGCACGCCAGCCGCCGCTTCCCATGTACCAGCCTGACAGCTCGCCATGACCTTCGGCCGTCAAATCGACTACTCGTCCGTTGGCGGAAGTGAACGCCATGTTGAGAAGCCCTTCATCAATGGCCTGAAGAATGTAGAAAATAGTTTCATCCACGACGTCGGGTATGATAACGCGTGCAAAATCCATCGAACTCTCGTCGCTTGCCGCCAGCCTCCATCGCTTCGCGACAGGAGATACTGCCGATGACCGCAGGTCCAAGTCGTTGCTTTGTATCGACGCGTCTCGAACGAATTCGATCAGTTTTTTGGCGAATTCCTCGATCTCGGGTGTCATTCTCAGCTTCCCCATGGAATGGTTGTTGGGCCGGGCACACCGTCACGTTTCAAGGCCTCGATTGCTTTGCTTACGGCCGTCTGAGCCGCGCGCGAGTGCGGATACCCCCGACCGCGCATCGCGGCCGAACTCAGCGATTGCGCCGCCGAGTGAGCCCGAACCTAACAAAATGAGTGGCCTGATTTCTAGGTCCAAATCGATGATCTGTTGCACGACAAACATGGTGACGGACTGACGGACCGTTTTCCGACCGCAAATTGCCGAACACCGCACCGCCCCCGGGTGTTGATCGCCGGGGTGGTCCACATAGAATGATGGGCGAGCCGGTTTGAACGCGAACACTGCGAAATCGCCACGCGAGCCACCCGCCCCAGGATTCACGCAGCCATGTTTTTCCGCACGCAGTTGATTGGATGGTGTTGCACGTTGCTCGTGGCCGCGAGCGCGGCGGGACAAGAGTGGACTCGCTTCCGCGGGCCGAACGGCTCGGGCCAGAGCGAGGCCACGACGATACCGGTCAGCTGGGGCGAGAACGAGCATCTGTGGAAGGTCGAACTGCCGGGCATTGGCCACTCGTCTCCCGTGCTATGGGGCGAGCGGATTTTTTTGACCAGCGGTAACCCGGCTAACGGCACGCGCTATGTCGTGTGCCTGTCGGCAACCGATGGCGCCACGCAATGGACGCAGGAATTTCCGTCCAAGACGCATCAGATCCATCAGCAAAACAGCCTGGCTTCGAGCACGCCGGTGGTCGACGCCGAGCGCGTGTATTGCGCCTGGGCCACGCCCGAGGAGTTCGCCGTGGTGGCGCTCGGACACGACGGCAAACCGATCTGGCGCGTGAACCTGGGAAAATTTGTCAGCATGCACGGATTCGGCACCTCGCCCATCTTGTACGACGACCTGGTGATCATCACCGACGAACAAGACGCCGACAGTTACCTGGTGGCGCTCGATAAGTCGACCGGCGAAACGCGGTGGCGGATCGAACGGAAGGTGCTCGATAAGCAAAACACGTCGTACGCCGCGCCGTGCATCTATCAACCGCCCGGCGGGCCGGCCGAGCTGATCGTCAGCAGTTGGGCCCACGGCGTGACCAGCATCGACCCGAAGTCGGGCCGCACGAATTGGGAGGCCGCGGTGCTGGAGCGCCGCCCGGTGGGCTCGCCGATTTTGTTTGACGGCTTGATATTGGCCAATTGCGGCGAAGGGAGCGGCAACAATAGCGTGGTGGCGGTGCGGCCCGGCAACGCCGACGGGCGCGAGGCCGAGGTGGTTTACAAGATCGACCGCACTAGCGCTCCCTACGTGCCGACGATGGTTGCGCACGGGTCGCTGGTGTTCTTGTGGGGCGATCGGGGCGTGGTGACATGTATCGACGGCCACACGGGCAAGCAGCACTGGCACGAACGCGTGGGGGGCAGCTATTCCAGCTCGCCGGTATGCGTGGCCGATCACGTTTACAATGTCAGCGCCGACGGCGAGGTTGTGACGCTGGCCGCCAGCGATAGGTTTGAAGTATTGGGGCGCAGTTCGCTGGGCGAATCGACCCGCGCTACTCCGGCGGTCGCCGGCGGACGGATGTTCCTCCGCACCCAGTCGCACCTGACAGCCGTGGGCAAAGAACCAGCCGCGGCGGGCGGCAACTCGCGGTAACCTGTCGCCAGTCTCGCCACACCCATCGCTTTCGAATCCTGCAAGGTAGACAAGGGCCATGCCAACTGTCGACGATGCCCTGGCCCGGGGCCTCGCACTTCATCGAGCCGGCAATCTGCGGGCCGCCGAACAGATCTATCGGCAGGTACTCGATCAGCATCCCGCGCATGCCGAGGCGCTGCACCGCCTGGGAGCGCTGGCGCTGCAAACCGGCCACGTGCGCCAGGCCGTGGAACTCATCGAGCAAGCAATCTCGGTCGATCCGGCCGTGGCCGAGTATCACAACAATCTGGGTTCGGCCTATTTGACGGCCGGCCGCAACGACGAAGCGCGGCGCAATTCGAAGCGGCGATTCGCCTCGATTCGGCGATGCCCGACGGGCATTACAACCTCGGCGTGGCGCTGTACGCGCTGGGGCAACTCGACGAGGCCGCAACCAGTTACCGCCGCAGCTTGCAGTTGCGGCCGACGAATCCGTTTGCCCACAACAACCTGGGCGACTTGCTGCGCGAGCTGGGATCGCCGGACGAAGCGCTCGTGCATCTGAATCAGGCCGTGGCGCTGGCGCCCGAGTATGCCAAGGCCCATTACAATCGCTCCTTGGTCTGGTTGAGCCAGGGGCGGCTGGCCGAAGGCTGGGATGAATACGAATGGCGGTTACGCTGCCCGGACGTGAACCCAAACCGATTCGCCGAGCCACAGTGGACAGGCGAGCCGCTCGACGAGCGGCGGCTGTTGGTGCATGCCGAGCAGGGCTTGGGCGACACGCTGCAGTTCGTTCGGTACCTGCCACTCGTGCGGCAGCGCTGTCGTCAGGTCACTTTCGAAGTGCCGGGGCGCTGGTGCCGCTGCTAACGACCTCGGGCTATCGAGACATCGTTCCGCGGGGCGGCGCCGGGCGCCATTCGACGTGCAGATTCCGCTGATGAGTCTGGCGCACATTTTCAGCCCCGCGCTAGAGTCGATTCCCAACAGCGTGCCCTTTCTGTTTGCCGATGCGGGCCTCTGTGAACATTGGGCTCGCGAATTGTCGAAGGTCGCCGGCTACCGCGTGGGGATCGTGTGGCAGGGGCATACGGGCTATCGCGAGGACCGTTATCGCTCCGTGGCCTTGAGCCAGTTCGCCCCGCTTGCCCAGGTGCACGGTGTCCGGCTTTTCAGCCTGCAAAAAGGGGCCGGAAGCGAGCAGATTTCGTTGGTCCAAGGGCAGTTTCACGTCGTAGATTTAGGTAGCGCCGCCGATGAGCGATCGGGAGCGTTCATGGACACGGCCGCGATCATGAAAAACCTCGACCTGATCGTGACCACCGATACGGCCGCGGCCCACCTGGCTGGCGGGCTGGGCGTGCCGGTGTGGTGCGCATTGCGCTGGTCGCCGGATTGGCGCTGGCTGGCGGACCGCGACGATAGCCCCTGGTATCCGACGATGCGGCTGTTTCGCCAGGCATCGGCCGGGTACTGGCCGGGCGTTTTTCAGCAGATGGCGGCAAGGCTTTCGCGGTTGGTTTGAAGTTCCAGCGTTTGGCGCGAGCAGCGGGAAAGGGAAATGGCATGGCGACGATTGCCGAGGCCATGGCGATAGCCTTCAACTACCATCAGCGGGGCGAATTCGCGCAAGCCGAGAAGATCTATCGCCAGGTGGTTGAGGCCGAGCCGGAGCATGCCGACGCCTGGCACTTGCTGGGAGTCGCGGCGCAGCAGACCGGGCGACCTGCCGAAGCCGCCACGGCCATCGCGCGAGCGGTAGCCATCAATGGCTCGAATCCGACTTATTACAACCACCTGGGGGCCGCCTACGCGTCGGCCGGCGAACACGACCTGGCTGAGACCGCCATGCGCCGCGCGCTGGCGCTCGACCCGACGAGCGCGCAAACGCACTACAACCTGGCCGCGTTGTTGAACCAGGTGGGCAAGCCGGCCGAGGCCATCCCCAGCTACCGCCAGGCCGTGCAATTGTCGCCGGAGTTTGCCGAGGCCCATTTCAACCTGGGCAACGTCTATCGCGATCTCGACCAACTGGCGGAAGCGGAACAGAGTTATACGGCCGCACTTGCCGCGCGGCCCGGTTACTTCAAAGCGGTCATGAACCTGGCCAACGTGCAGTTGAAGCGCGACGAAAAGCCGGAGGCCGAGGCTTCGTTCCGCCGGGCGATTCAAATCGATCCCGCGCATGCCGAGGCCCATTACTGGTTGGGGTCGCTGCTGCAATCGCAGGGTCGACTGCCCGAGGCATTGGCCGAATTGCAGGCCGCCGTGTTTCACAATCCCCGCGCGTTCGAGGCCCAAAACAACCTGGGCTGTGTCTTCCGCGCGTTGGATCAACTGGACTCGGCCGAGCAGTGCTTTCGGCTGGCGCTGCTGGAGCGGCCCGAATCGGCCGAAGCGCTCAACAACCTGGGCTCGGTGCTGCACGACCGCAAGGAACTCGACGCGGCGGCCGAGTGTTTTCAGCTCGCCGTCGAACGCAACGGCGAGTTCGCCCAGGCTCACAATAACCTGGGATCGGTGCGCCAGGATCAAAAACGGTTCGACGAGGCGCTCGTGCATTTTCGCCGAGCCGAACAGCTCGATCCCGATTCGGCCGACACGCTGGTCAATATCGGCGGGGCGTTGCACATGCTGGGCAAGCCCGAGGAAGCGGCCGAGTATTATCGCCGGGCGATTGCGATTGACCCGGACCTTTCCCGGGCACACTACAGCCTGGGCGCGGCCCTGCACACGCAACACTTGGACGATCAGGCCGAATTGAGCTACGCGGAGGCGATTCGCCTGAAGCCCGATTATGCCGAGGCCTATTACAATCGCTCGTTCGTCCACCTGAGCCGCGGTGATTTCGCCCCCGGGTGGAAGGATTATGAGTGGCGGTTCCGCTGCAAGGACTATAAGGGACGCCGCTTCGACGCGCCGCGGTGGGACGGCTCGCCGTTGGCCGGCCGCAAGCTTCTGGTGCATGCCGAGCAGGGGCTGGGCGACACGTTGCACTTTATCCGCTACCTGCGGCAGCTCGACGAACGAGGGGGCGACGTGGTCGTGGAGGTGCAACCGGCGCTGGTGCCGTTGCTGCGCGCCTCGGGCTTTACCAGCGTCATCCCGGGGGGCTCGCCGCTGCCGCGGTTCGACGTGCACGTTTCGATGTTGAGCCTGCCGGGAGTGATGGGCACGACGCTCGAGACCATCCCCGCGCCGGTGCCATACCTGGCGGCCGATCCTCGCTTGCTCAAGACCTGGCGGAATCGGTTACGTGCCTACCCGGGCTTCAAGGTCGGGCTGGTGTGGCAGGGAAACGCCGCCTATATGTTCGATCATTTTCGCTCCATTCCCTTGGCGGCTTTCGCGCCGCTGGCCGAAGTCGAGGGGGTGCAGTTGATCAGCCTGCAAAAGAATGCGGGAACGGAACAACTCGCGGCGCTCGAAGGACGGTTTACCGCCATCGACCTGGGCAGTACCTTGGATACGGACGCGGGCGCGTTTATGGACACCGCGGCGGCGATGTGCAGCCTTGACCTGATCGTCACTTCGGACACGGCCGCGGCGCACCTGGCCGGCGGGCTGGGGGTGCCGGTGTGGCTCGGACTGTCGGCGGCGCCGGAGTGGCGCTGGATGCAAGACCGCGGCGACAGCCCTTGGTATCCGACGATGCGGCTGTTCCGGCAATCGACCACCGGGGATTGGTCGAATGTTTTCGCTGATATGAAGGCCGCGCTGCAAGAACTGGTCGCGAAGCGCTCGCCCAACTTTTAGTTCGCACACTTTAACCGGAGAAAACTGCTTGGCTATTTTCGAAACGTACAACCGGTTAAAAGCCTGCCGTCACGGCCAGATGCTCTATAATATGCACGACATGTATATCGGTCGTTCGCTCGATTTGTACGGCGAGTACTCCGAGGGAGAAGTCGAGCTGTTTCGCCAGGTCGTGCAAGCGGGCCAGGTGGTGGTCGAAGTGGGAGCGAACTTCGGCGCACACACGGTCTTTCTCGCGCAGCAGGTCGGCGTCGGCGGCATCGTGTTGGCCCTGGAACCGCAAAGGATCGTCTACCAGACGATGTGCGCGAACCTGGCCCTGAACAATATTCCCAACGTCTTCGCGCTGCACCAGGCCGCCGGCGCCGCGAGCGGCTCGATCAAGGTGCCGTCGCTCGACTATCGCCGCGAGAACAACTTCGGCGGATTGTCCCTGGGCACTTTCGACATCGGCGAGGATGTGCCGGTGGTGACGATCGACAGCTTTAACTTGCAGCGGTGCAATTTCATCAAGGTGGACGTCGAGGGCATGGAAGCCGATGTCTTGCGCGGCGCCGTCCGCACCATCGAGCGTTTCAAGCCGGTTCTCTACGTCGAGAACGACAAGCGGGACAAGGCCGACGAACTGGTGCGTTACATCGATTCAATCGGCTACAACATGTACTGGCATTTGCCCTACTACTTCAGCCCCAACAACTTCTTCGGCAACCCGAACAACGTTTTTCCGAACACGATCTCGGTCAACATGGTCTGCGTGCACAAGGACATTCCCCAGAACATGAATAACTTCGAGCAGGTGAAGCTCGATCAGCCGCAGCCGGCGTCGTTGCAAGCGGCGCCGCAACCGCCGCTGGGTTAGGTCGCCGCATGGCCCGTTGGGAATTCTGGATCGACGTCGGCGGAACGTTCACCGATAGCTTTGCTCGCAGTCCGGACGGCCGTCGGCGGCACTACAAGGTGCTCAGCTCGGGCATCATCAAGGGAGCCGCTGGCCCGGGCTCGTCGGCCCGGCAAATCGTCGACGCGGCGCGCGGCGCTGATCCCGACGAGATCTGGACGGGCTACCGGCTGGTGCTGCTCGACCAACAGGGCGCGGCCGTTTGCGAATCGACCGTGCAAGGATTCAATCGAGCCAGCGCGACCTTGACGCTTACCCGGCCACTGCCGGTGGAGCCGTCTGGCAGCCGATACGAACTTTCCGCCGACATCGAAGCCCCGATCGTGGCGATTCGATATCTGTTGGGACTGCCGCTTGCGGCGCCGATCCCGCCGGTCAACGTGCGACTGGGAACGACCCGCGGCACCAACGCCCTGATCACGCGCAGGGCGCCCGGACCGCGTTCATCACGACTCGCGGATTCGCCGACGTGCTGTTGATCGGCTATCAGAACCGCCCCCGGCTGTTCGACCTGGATATTCGCAAGCCGGCGCCGCTATTCGCGGCCGTCGTGGAAATTGACGAACGCGTGGCCGCCGACGGGCAGATATTGCTGGCGCCGGACGCCCGTGAGATTCGCAAGCAGTTGGCAAAGCTTCGCGAGCTGGGAATCGAGTCGCTGGCGATTTGCCTGCTGCACGCATTCGTCCGCGCGGACCACGAACAACTCGTCGAGCGCGTCGCCCGCGAACTTGGCTTCGACGAGATCAGCGTTTCCAGCCGGCTTGCGCCGTTGATCAAGATTGTTTCGCGCGGCGATACGACGGTGATGGACGCCTATCTCAATCCAATCTTGCGCCGCTACGTGCGCCGCGCTCGGCGACGAACTGTCTGGCGGTTCCTTGCGGTTGCTCACCTCGGCCGGCGGCCTGGTCGCGGCCGATCAATTCGTGGGCAAGGACAGCATTCTCTCGGGTCCGGCCGGCGGCGTGGTCGGATTTTCGCGCGTGGCAACTGCCGCCGGGTTCGGCCGCTCGATCGGCTTCGACATGGGAGGAACGAGCACCGACGTGTCGCGTTTCGACGGCCGCTATGAATTGGAATTCGAGACCGAGAAAGCCGGCGTGCGGGTCGTGGCTCCGATGTTGGCCATTGAAACGGTGGCCGCCGGCGGCGGTTCGATCTGTCGCTTCGACGGCGTCAAGCTGGTTGTCGGCCCCGAAAGCGCGGGCGCGAATCCGGGCCCGGCATGTTACGGCCGAGGCGGCCCGCTGGCGATCACCGACATCAACGTGCTGTTGGGAAAGATCGAGCCGCGACGATTTCCATTTCCACTGGATCGCGCGGCCGCCGAGTCACGACTGGCCGAAGTGATCGAGGAAATCGCCGCGGCCGGCGGACCGCGATATGAGCCGCTGGAACTGAGCGAGGGATTCGCACGCATCGCCAACGCGAACATGGCCAAAGCCATCGGCTCGATTTCCGTGGCCAAAGGGTGCGATCCGCGGGAGTATGTGCTGGTGCCGTTTGGCGGGGCGGCCGGCCAACACGCCTGCGCCGTGGCTCGTGAACTGGGCATTCGGCAAATCTTGCACCATCCCGACGCGGGATTGCTCAGCGCCTATGGCATCGGACTGGCCGACGTCGAACGGCACCGCATGACGGGCGTCTACCGCCCCTTGTCGTCGACGACGTTGGTCGAGCTCGAACCGCTCTTCGCGCAACTGGCCGACGAATCGCTCGCGGGCGTGCTGGCCGAGGGAATTGCTCGGGAACGGATCGCGATATCGCGGTGGCTGGAACTTCGCTATCGGGGCGTCGAAGCTTCGCTGACGGTCCCCTGCCCCGCGGGATGCTCGGCCGATGGTTGCCGGGCCGCGTTTGCCGAGGAGCATCGCAAGTGTTACGGCTACGTCCACGAAGGTCGGGAGTTGGAAATCGTGGCCGCGCGGTCGAAGCCCGCGGTGGATCATCGCCGCAGCCCCCGTCCCGGCGAGTTGCCGCGCGAACCGCGACGCCCGAGCGGCGGACTTCGACGTATTTCGGCGGCCAATTGCTCGACACCGATGTTTTCGAGCGCGACCAATTGCGGCCGGGCGATCGAATCGCGGGGCCGGCGATCGTCTGCGAAACCGCCTCGACGGCCGTGATCGATCCGGACTGGGAGGCCGAGGTCTTGAGCGGCGGCGAACTGTTGGTTCGCGAAGTCTCGGCCCAAGGCACGAGCGCCGTGTCCGGCGACGACGACCCGGTGATGCTGGAGATTTTCAACAGCCAGTTTGCGGCCATCGCCGAGCAGATGGGCATTACGCTGCGAAATACGTCGAGCAGCGTGAACGTGAAAGAGCGGCTCGATTTCAGTTGCGCGCTGTTCACGCCCGAGGGCGACCTGGTCGTCAACGCGCCGCACATTCCGGTGCACTTGGGCGCCATGGCTGAAACCGTGCGGCATGTCATTCGCGACAATCCTGGGATGTCCGCGGGGGACGTTTTCGTGACCAACGATCCCTTCCGGGGCGGCTCGCACTTGCCCGACGTGACCGTGGTCACGCCGGTGCACGATGAAACCGGCAGGGTCCTGTTTTTCACGGCCAGCCGGGCGCACCACGCCGAGCTGGGCGGGATCCGCCCCGGCTCGATGCCGCCGTTCTCGAAGAACCTGGCCGAGGAAGGGGTGTTGATTCGCAACTTCAAGCTGGTCGATGCCGGCACGCCCCGCTGGGACTCTTTGCGGTCGCTTTTGCTCGCCCCGCCCTATCCGACGCGCGACGTCGAGGCCAATCTGGCTGACATCGCGGCACAGGTGGCCGCCAATCGGCGTGGCGCGCTGGATCTGGCTTGGTTGGTCGAGCGCTATTCGCTGGAGGTGGTCGAGTCGTTCATGCGGCACATTCAATCGGCCGCCGAGCGCAAGGTGCGGCGAGCGCTCGCGAAACTGCCCGACGGCAGTTACCCGTTCACGGATCAATTGGACGACGGCACGCCGATCGTCGTGACGGTTACCATCCGGGGCGATTCGGGCACGGTCGACTTTACGGGCAGCGGGCCGGTGAGCCCGGGCAATTTGAACGCCAATCCGGCGATTGTCACCGCGGCCGTGATGTATGTGTTGCGGGCTTTGTTGGCCGAGGACATTCCGCTCAATCAGGGCGTGCTCGCGCCGGTCGAGATCATCATTCCGCCGGGGCTGTTGAATCCGCCGGCCGGCCCTCGCGCCGAGGAGTCGCCGGCCGTGGTCGGTGGCAATGTCGAGACATCGCAGCGCGTGGTCGACGTATTGTTGGGCGCGCTGGGCCTGGCGGCCGCCAGCCAGGGGACGATGAATAATCTGCTGTTCGGCGATGCCACGTTTGGCTACTACGAAACGATTTGCGGCGGGGCCGGCGCCACGCCCCGCGCCAACGGGGCCGACGCGGTGCACACGCACATGACCAACACGCGGTTGACGGACCCGGAGGTGATGGAGCGGCGCTATCCGGTGCGCGTGCGGTCGTTCAGCATTCGACGCGGGTCGGGGGGCGGCGGACGCCGGCGGGGCGGCGACGGAGTCGTGCGCCGGCTCGAGTTTCTGCGGCCTCTCGAGGTTTCGCTGCTCACCGAGCGGCGCGGGCCGGCAGCGCCCTACGGACTCGACGGCGGCCAAAGCGGCGCACTCGGGCGCAACACGCTCGAACGGAGCGATGGGACCAGCGAAACACTCGGTGGAAAAGCCCAGTTCAGCGTCGGGGCCGGAGATATCTTGACGATTGAAACGCCCGGCGGCGGCGGGTATGACGCCGCGGAAGCCTGACGATCACAATAGCGCGGTGGGGGCAACGGCCGATGGCTCGGCGGCCGGGTAGTCACGGCCTCGGCGGCTGGCGATCACGATCAGCACGAGGCCAACGCCCATCAATCCGGCGGCCAAATAGAGCGGCAATTCGGCGGCCCGCGCGCCCATTCGATCGGCCAAGGAAACGTTCTGACTGAGCGGCACCCCGACCAAGGGGCCGACGATCCGCGCCAGCGACGAGATGCTTTGACCGATTCCGAGGATGCCTCCCTGTTTCGTCGGATCGCTCCAGCGCGACAGCAAGGAGTTGAGCGACGGCGTGATGAAAGCGAACCCGCCGACCACCACGGCCAACGCCACCAGCAGCAATGGCAACGACACGTGCGTGACGGCCGCGGCCAATAGCAGGAAACCGCCGACCTCGACGACCGCGCCCGAGGTGGCCATCACGCTCTCGGGCACTCGGCCCGAGATCCGCCGCACGATGCCCCCCTGCACGATCGTCAGCACCAGGCCGATGTAGGCGAACACCAACGAGACTTGCCAGGCTTCGAACCGGTAGCCGACCTCCTCGCTGTTGAGCATTAGCGACAAGGTCGATTCAAAATTGGCGAACGATACGATGCAGACGAAGGTCGCCAGAATCAGCACACCCACGGCCGGACGAGACAGGGCCGCGGCGAGCGAGTTCCAGTCGAGCCAATGCCGGGGGGCGGCTTCGTTGCCCGGCTTGAGACTTTCCGGCAGTTTGAAATAGGCCAGCAAGAGCGCGCCGGCCGAAAGCGCCGCGGCGGCATAGCCCGGCCCGGGTCCGGGATTGCCCCCTTCGCCGGCCAGCGCCAACGAGCCGAAGAGCGGTCCGAAGGTGAACCCCAGGCCAAAGGCCGCGCCGATCAGAGCCATGCCCTTGGCTCGGTTTTTCAGGTCGGTGGCGTCGGCGATGTAGGCCTGGGCCGTCGAGATGGTGGCGCCGGCGATGCCCGCCCCGATGCGCGAAACGAACAACAGCGGCAGGCTGCGATAGACGGTGGCGATGCCGAAGAGAAAATAGAACACGGTCGAGCCGGCCAGCCCGACCATCAGAATCGGCCGCCGCCCGACGCGGTCGGAAACCCGGCCCCATAAGGGAGCGAAGATGAATTGCATGATCGAAAAGCTCGACATGAGCAAACCGATCAACATGCCGACTTGCGTGTGCTCCTCGGTCAAACTCAACTGCTCGGCAAAGTCCTTGGCATAAATGGGCAACAGCGGCAACACCATGCCGAAGCCCAACAGATCGATAAAAACCGTCAAGAAGATGACCAGCAGCGAGGCTTTGCGAGGCGAGTCGGACATCGGGCGGTGTGGTTCCTCGTTGGAATGGACGAAACGCCGCGGGAGCGAAATCGCACGGCTTGGCGGCCGTCGCATTCTAGCAACCCAGGGCGTGGCCGGGCCAGTTGGATTGCGGCCGTCCGCGGCGCGTGCTGGCCAGCTTGCGAGGCGGACTCTATGATTTGATGCATGATCACCACGACATTCGACGAACGGCGCCGGCTGGAATCGCTCGATGGCGCCCAATTGGCCACGCATCAATTGGGCCGTTTGAATGCCCTGCTGAAGGCGATCTTGCCTCAAAACCGGTTCTACGCCGACAAGCTTTCGCAAATCCCGGCCAGCGAACTGCGCGGTCGACGGACCGATCAAGTCGCTCGACGAGCTCAGACAACTGCCGTTCACGTTCAAGGACGAGTTGCTGAGCCCGCTGCACCCGGGCGACCTGGCCGCCAATCTGACGTTTCCGCAGGATCGCTACACGCGGTTTCATCAAACCTCGGGCACGCGTGGCCGTCCGCTGGTCGTGCTGGACACGGCAGAAGATTGGGCCTGGTGGATGGATTGCTGGCAGTTCGTGCTTGACGCGGCCGAGGTGGCTCCGGGGCAATGCGTGTTCATGGCGTTTTCGTTTGGGCCGTTTGTCGGTTTCTGGAGCGCGTTCGACGCGGCTTGCGCGCGAGGCTGCCTGGTCGTGCCCGGCGGCGGTCTGAGCACGCTGGCTCGGCTGGAACTATTGCGTCGCAGCCAGGCGACCGCCGTGTTTTGCACGCCCGGCTATGCCCTGCATTTGGCCGAAGTGGCGGCCGAGAACCAGATCACGATTGGCGATTTGGAGGTCACGCGGTTGATCCTGGCCGGCGAGCCAGGCGGGTCGGTGCCCGAGATCCGCGGCCGCATCGAAAGCGCCTGGCAAGCGCGGGTCATCGATCACAGCGGGGCCACCGAGGTCGGGCCCTGGGGCTATGGCGATCCGAATGGCGAAGGCCTGTATGTCAACGAGAACGACTTCATCGCCGAGTTCCTCTCGCTGGAGACCGGCGACGCGGCGGGCGAGGGGGAATTGGCCGAGCTGGTTCTGACGAACCTGGGGCGCGTGGGCAGCCCCGTGGTTCGCTATCGCACGGGCGATCTGGTGCGCCCCAGTTGGCGGCGCGAGGGGCCAAACCGTTTTGTGTTTCTGCCGGGGGGCGTGCTCAGCCGGGCCGACGATATGATGGTCATTCGCGGCGTGAACGTGTTCCCCAGTTCGATCGAGCAGATTCTACGCGGCTTTCCCGAAGTGATCGAATATCGCATGACCGCCCGCACCAGCGGCGAAATGGATCAGCTCGTGGTCGAGATCGAGGATCGATTGAACGATCCGAAACGGGTTGCGCAGGAATTGCAGCTGCGGCTGGGTCTGAAAGTGGAAGTCCACATCACGCCCATCGGCAGCTTGCCCCGCGTGGAGGGCAAAGGCAAACGCTTTGTCGACGAACGATGCAAACCGACCAATCGCTAGCCGCCGCCGAACGTTGGTCGCGGGCGACCGGCGCAGAGCCTGCGCGGCGGTGTGCGCGGGCCAATGGACCGGACCGACCGCCGGCCTGGCGCGCGGATATGTGCAGGCGAATCTGGTTATCCTGCCGGCGGCCGACGCCGGGGAATTCGCCGAGTTTTGCCGGCTCAATCCCCGCCCCTGCCCGCTGTTGGAGCAAACCGCCCCGGGCGATCCCGAGCCGCGAGGCTCGCGCCGGGGGCCGACTTGCGCAGCGACGTGCCTCGATATCGGGTCTTTCGCCAGGGCATTGCCGACGTCGATGAACCGACGGACATTCGCGACTTGTGGCGCGACGACCTGGTCAGCTTTCTGTTGGGCTGCTCGTTCACGTTCGAAAGCGCCTTGACCGCCGAAGGATTCGCGGTGCGGCATATCGTCGAGGGGCGCAACGTGCCCATGTACCGCACCAACGTCGACTGCCGGCCGGCGGGGCGCTTTCGCGGAAAGTTGGTCGTCAGCATGCGGCCCTATCCGGCCGAGGCCGTCGAGCGAGTCAGCGAGATTACGGCCCGCTTTCCCACGATGCACGGCGCTCCGCTGCACATGGGCGATCCGCGAGCGCTGGGCATTGATGACTTGTCGCGGCCGCACTTTGGCGACGCGGTGACGATCCGCGAGGGCGAGGTCCCCATGTTTTGGGCTTGCGGAGTGACGCCTCAAGTGGCACTTTGCCAGGCTGGCTGCGAGCTGGCGATCACGCACAGTCCCGGGGCGATGTTTGTCACTGACTGGCGCGATACGGACCGGCAAACTGGAACCACGACAGTCTGACGAACGAACTTTTCATTGTGGAGGGCAAGCAGGTGGCAGTCGCCAGCGCGAAAACATTTCCCGTCGAGTCGTGCCGCCGGCAGTTTCCGGCGTTGGAGCGCGAAGTGGCGGGAAAACCGGCGGTGTTTCTGGATGGTCCGGCGGGGAGCCAAACGCCCGAGCGCGTGATTGGCGCCATCGGCCGCTACCTGCGCGAAAGTAACGCGAATCACGGCGGACGATTCGTCACCAGCCGCGAGAGCGATGCCATGCTCGACCGGGCCCACGCCGCGGTGGCCGATCTGTTGGGCGTCGCTTCGCCGCAGGCCACGGTCTTCGGCGCCAACATGACCACGCTGACGCTGGCCTTCAGCCGGGCCCTGGCGCGCACCTGGCGCCCTGGCGACGAGGTGATTGTCACCCGGCTGGATCATGACGCGAACGTCACCCCCTGGGTGCTGGCCGCTCGCGATGCCGGGGCGACGGTGCGCTATATTGATTTCGATCCGCGCGATTGCACGCTCCGGCTCGACCAACTGCGCGAAGCGATCTCGCCTCGCACGCGGCTGGCGGCCATCGGCTGCGCATCGAACGCGGTCGGCACGGTTAACCCGGTGCGCGAGATTTGCGATTGGGTCCACGAGGCGGGGGGGCAGGTTTATCTCGACGCGGTCCATTACGCGCCGCACGCCCTGATGTCGGCGGCCGACTGGGGATGCGACTATGTGGCCTGTTCGGCTTACAAGTTTTTCGGGCCGCACGTGGGAATTCTCTGGGGACGGCCCGAGTTGATGGAGTCGTTGACCGCCTACAAGGTGCGTCCCTCGGGCGACGGAATTCCCGATAAGTGGATGACCGGCACGCAAAACCACGAAGGCATCGCCGGCGTGCTGGAAGCGATTGAGTACCTGGCCGATTTGGGACGCGGCTTTGTCCCAGACGCGCCGAACCGGCGCACGGCGCTGGTCGCGGCGTTTGGCGAAATCGCGGCGTACGAACGGACGTTGTGCGGACAGTTGATCGAGGGGCTCGCGCGGCTGGCCGGCGTGCGGGTGTGGGGAATCACGGAGCGTGGCCGGTTCAACGAGCGGGTGCCGACGGTTTCGATCACGCATCGCCGGCTCGCGCCGCTTGAGCTGGCCGATTACCTGGCCGAGCGGGGAATCTTCACCTGGCACGGAAACTTCTACGCGCTCGAACTCAGCGAGTCGCTGGGTTTGGAGCCGGCGGGCCTCGTGCGGCTGGGCCTGCTGCACTATAACACGAGCGGCGAGGTGGACCGGCTATTGGCGGCGCTTGCCGAACTGGAATAGGCGGCAACAACGGAAACGGGCAGTGGGCGAAATTGATGGATGTGCGACCCCTAAAACTTGAACTGCGCGGGCAGAACCGGCTGTCGATCGAGTGGAGCGACGGCCAGAAGCGCGAGATCGCCGTATCGGCCTTGCGTCGGCCTGTCCCTGTGCAACCTGCCGCGAGAAGCGGGCCGCGCCGCCGGCCCCCGCCGTGGGGCTGCCTGTGCTGTCGCTGGCCGAGGCCCGGCCGCTGGCGATTCTGGGGATGAAGCCGGTGGGCAACTATGCCTATTCGATCTCGTTTTCCGATGGCCACGACACGGGCATCTTCACGCTCGAGTTCCTGCGCGAGCTGGGCGAGGAAGTTCCGGGCTGATACGCGCACGATTACGCCGAAGCGGGAGAAGAGAACACAAAGCCACAGAGTTCACAGAGAATTGGAATTACGAATTCTCTCTCGGTGCCGTTTGCGGCTAACTTCTGCTATTTGACTTCGAGACCCGGGGGCAGGTCTTTCAGCTCGCCGAGGCCGCCGCTCTTGTCGGGTTCCGCGTCGTCCTTGGCATCTTTCTTCTTGATGATGTCGGCGCGGCCGAGATGAATCTTCTTGTACACATCGTCGGAGATGATGTAGTACCAGTCGGCGAAGCGCTCGTTGAGCTCGGCGACACGCTCCTGGCCTTTCTTGACGGCGGCGTCGTATTCATCCTGCTTGCGCTTATTTTCGCGCTGGATGGCGATCTTCTTTTCCTCGTCGGGAGTGACGGCCTTCTCCTCTTTCTTTTCCTCCGGCTTGTCGGCGGCCGGAGCGGCCTTGGCATCTTCGGCCTGAGCGCCGGTTTTTTCCTCGGGCACGGAGCCGTCCGCGGGCTTTTTCTCATCGGCCGGTTTTTTCTCGTCGGCGGCCTTCGTTTCGGCCGGCTTCGCGGCATCGTCGGCTTCGCCCGGCACCGGCTCCAGGATCGGCTTGGCGATCTGGCTGGGATCGAACTGGGCCATCACGAACAAGTAGCGATTCAAGGCCGGGTTGCTCTTGGCTTTATCGGGCGATTCCTTGTCGTCCTTGGTTTCCTCGCCTCCTGCGAGACGGCCGAAGCGGAGGATGTAGCGCACTCCCTCCTTGGTCGTGCAGGTGGCTTCGCCCTCGCTGGAGTAGATTTCGCGGTTTTCGCCGACCGGGAAAAACCCGCGCTGCACCAGCGAGAGGGCCGCTTCGTTGTCCTTGACCAGCTCGTCGCTGGCCTTCAATTCCTGGCTCAGACCCTTGGGCTTGCGCTGCACGTCGACGATTTTCAGATCGTCCAGCGCGGTCTTGAGCGCATTGAGTTTTTCGTTGTTCAGCTCTTCATCGTCGGCGAGTTTGACCGGGACCGGCTCGCCCTTGTCGTCGAACTCGGTCATCTCGATCAGGTTCCAGCTCGACTTGGCGTCGTCAAAGCCGAGCTCGATCTTGCTGCGCTTTTTGACCATCAGCGACACCCCGTCGACGGTCAGATTGTCGGCGGTCGAGTAGTCGTTGAGCCCGACGGTGCGGATGTCAAACGCGTTGAGCTTGAGCAGGTCTTTTTCGATCCAGTCCTCGAACTTGGTCGAGAACTTGTCGGTTTTGACTTTGACGGTGTAGATTTGATCGCGTTCGGCGCGACGCACGTAGCGCAGCCCCGCGGGGCCGGCGTCCTTGACTTCCTTGCCGATGATCAGATCGGCCAGCCCTTTGTCCTTATCGCCCTTGACGATCACGCGGGTGCCCACGCCCACCATGCCGGGTTTCAACTTGGCCAGGTCGGGCGTGATCACCCCGTATAGCTCCTGGTCGCCGGCGCTCGTGCTGGCAACGCTCAGGATTTCCAAGTCCAATAGCGCCGTGGCGGCCTGTGCCATGTGCTCGGCAGCGTCGGCCGGATAGTCGCTGTGCGAGGGAATCGACCACACGCCGTTGATTTGCGCAACTTTGAAATCACGCAGGGTCGCGTCTTCCTCGTTGTACGTCACGACTTCCAGGCTCTTGGCGGCCAGCGGATCCTTGAAATCGGGGAACAGCTTCGTGCCCACCTCCTCGGGGGGCGCATCGGTCGAAACCTGCGGACGCCAGGGTTCCCAAGCCACCAGCGCCGCCATCGCGGCCACCAGGATGAACGTGAGTGTTTTGTGTTGCTCTTTCATGAAACTTCCTCGCTTGCTGGCCGGGTCGGTCGGCTCGGGCGCTCGATCTTATCGAACACGCCGATCGACTCGCTGGCGGTTCCGGAATTTTTTGATGGATTAGCGGAGCCGGGACTTGTTGACTCCTTCGCGCTCGCTGGCGCGGCGATTGAAAAATACGATCAAGGCCACGATCAGCGGCGGAATCGGCGGCAGCAGCACGGCCCACAGTTTGTAGTTATCTTGCACCTTGCGGACGGCCAGCTCCAGGTTCGTCTGCGAAGCCTTCATGGCCTTGTCGCGTTTGTCCTTCAGGCCTTGCAACGCGACGTCCAGTTTTTGCTGGCCCTGCATCTGGGCTTGCAATTTGTCGATGGCGGCCTGCTGGCGGTTCACGCCTTGCCGCTTGGCCAGTTCGGCCATCTGGTCGTCAAAGTCCTTCTGGGCCTTGGAGCGCGCCGTTTCGAAATCCCTCAAGTACTTCTCGCGAGCCCGATCGGCTTCCTTGCGGGCGCTTTCGGTGACTTCGCTGATCTTGGTCAACGTGCGATGCGACGGCCGCCGGGTGCGGATGTCGACAAACCGCTTGTCGTCGGCCAAGACATCGAGGACGTTGAGCACGAACGACACGTTGTCGAAGTGGAAGCTGAACTCCTCGTCGGGATCTTCGCCGCGAGCACGCAAGGCGAAGAACGCCCCATACAGGCAGTCGATATCGCTGACGAGGATGACGTTGATTTCCGGCTCGGCTTTGACGGCCTCGGCTTCCGGTTTTTTCTCATCGGCCTGCTTCGCGTCGGCGGGCTTATCGGCAGCCGCGTCTGCGGGCTTGCTGTCTGCCTTGGCTTCGGGAGCCTTGGGCTCGGGCGCCTTCTCCTCGGTTGCCTTTTCATCCGCCGTCTTGGTCTCGACGGGATCCGCGACGATGGCGGCCTGGTCGGACATGGGCATATTCTCTGGCTTGAGCTTGCCGCGAATCTGAGCGGCGATGACATAGGGCTCGCCGGTCGGCTTTTCCAGCAGCGGAATCTCGGGATTCATCTGCGGCTGGCCCATGAAGTTACGCTGCATCAACTGGTCGTAGCGAATTGTTCCGGTGCGATTGCCCGTGACGACCAAGGGAGTGAACGTCAGTGACGAGGAGTTGAGGCCCTGGATCGATCCGGGGAACAGGAACAGCACTTGTTGCAGCTTGGAGGTGACGGGGTTTTCCTCGTTGAACGGCTCGCGGGCGCCGCTGTCGTGGTCGACGAAGACCCATTCGTGCGGAATCGGGCCCAACTTGGGATACGGGTTGTGGGCCTGCCAGACGACGTTGTCGCCGCCAAAGTCGACGCCCAGCAACTTCCAGAGCGGACCGATGTCTCCCTTGGGCTGCGGAGGCTGCCGCTGCATGAAGGGGTTGCCGCCGCCGGGCGGCATCTTGGGGGCCATCGTGCCCGGCACGTCGGGACTGATCATGGAGAAGGGATCTTCGAAAATCGCGGTCGGCTGGCCGCTTTTGACCGCGGCGATGAAGTGCGCCATTTGCTCCGGCGCCAGCGACGAGGGTTGCACGGCCAACAGCACGTCATACTTTTCCGTAATCGGATTCGTGGGATCGACTTGCACGACGTCGTATTGCTTCTGCAATTCCTCGATAATCTGCTCATTGCGACCGGGGGTCATGGTTTGCATGTCGAACGTCGCATAGAGCTTGGCGTCGGTCGTCAGCACGCCGACTTTCTTGCGCTTCTGCTGGCTGACCGTGGCGATCGAACGCACCAGTTCATACTCGACCGGAATTCCCCGATCGATGAACGGCAGCACGACCTTGTCCAGGCCGCAAGTGAAAGCCAGGCCCATGAAAATCTCGTCGCGGGTCCGCGCGCCGCGAGTGCGCCACTCGACCGGCACGGGGCGGATTCCAAACTGCTGCTCGGCCCGCTGGGCTTCCTCGCTAAACGGCTCGACGTCGTGGCGGATGAGCTTGATCTTGTCGCCGCCGATGGCCTGAAACTCGCGCAGCGTGTTGAGCAGGTTCAGCCGGGTCTGCACGTAGCTTTCGGGCACGTTGGGACTGATGAAGTACTCGATCACGACGGGACGCTTGGTGTCGAGGTTTTCGATCAGCTCGCGCGACTGCGGCGCGAGTGAATTGAGGTTTTCGCTGGTCACGTCGGCACGCAGCCGATCGTGTCGCGTCAAAAAGAAGTTCAGCGAAATCACGACGGCGACCAGCGCCAGGATGCGGAGGGCGTAGTGTCCGGCCATCGAGCTGCCGCCCGCGCCGCCGCGCCAATGCCGCCGGCCGATGAGCACCACGCTCAAATACAGCGAGAGGGCGGCGATGGCCAGGAAGTAGCCCACGCTGGAGAAGGTGATCACGCCGCGGGAAAAATCGTGGAACTGCTCGGTGATGCTCAGGCCCTTGAGAAACGAGAGCTTGTCGGAGACGGCGC
The DNA here is from genome assembly GCA_963791755.1 of uncultured Planctomycetaceae bacterium. Classification (GTDB taxonomy): domain Bacteria; phylum Planctomycetota; class Planctomycetia; order Pirellulales; family PALSA-1355; genus PALSA-1355. The sequence goes on along the minus strand of CAWBTK010000006.1, from coordinate 330,909 downwards.
CGGCGAACGCCAAGGGGGCATTGAACAGCGCGCCGAGAATAAAGCCCACGGTGAGGTTGCCGGTCAAGAACGAAGCCACCATGCCGATGCCAACCATGGCCAGCCCCACGACCCAGTAGCCGAAGTACGTGCCCAGCAACAGCCCCAGGTCGGGGTCTCCCAGGTTCAACAGCACGATGTAATTCGACACCAGCGAGAACAGCAGCGAGACGGTGTAGATGGCCACGGCGGCCAGGTATTTGCCGAACACGACGTCGAAATCCGCCGCGGGAATCGTCAACAGCAATTCGTCGGTCCCCTGCCGCCGCTCGTCGGCCCAAATGCTCATCGTGATCGCGGGAATGAACACCAGCAGGATATACGGCAGGTATTTGTTCAACTGATCCAGGTTGGCCAGGTTCGAGTTGAAGAAATCGTTCGGCCAAAAGGCGGCAAACGAGCTGAGCAACACGAATACGCAGATGAATACGTAACCGGTCGGGTTGCTGAAATAACTGACAAAATTGCGTTTGAAGATCGCACGAATAACGTGGACGTTCATGGCTTCAACCTGTGTTGCGTTCGATTAATTCGTAAAGTTGGCGTGTCGAAATCGGTCGCGGATCGGAGGAGAGACCGCGCACGGCCCCGGCGGCCGCGACGACGCTAAGCGCCCTGGGTCGTCAGTTCGTGGAAACGGGTATCCAGATCGTGACCGCCGGAGGCAAATCCGGCCACGGTGCCGTCGTAGACCAGCCGACCCTCGTTGATGAACAGCACGCGGTCGGCGATCGCTTCGACCTCTTGCAAAATATGGGTCGACAGGAGAATCGTTTTGCTTTTGCCCAGGTTGCGGATCGTGCGCCGCACGTCGCGAATCTGGTTCGGATCCAGGCCGGCCGTCGGCTCGTCGAGAATCAGCACGTCGGGCTCGTGCAACAACACTTGCGCCATGCCAACCCGCTGGCGATATCCCTTGGACAACTTGCCGATGGCCTTGCCGATCACGCTGCCAAGGGCGCACAACTCGACGACTTCGTCGATGCGCTTCCGCTTGCGCGTGGCCGACAAGCCCCGCGCGTCGGCAAAAAAGTTCAGCAGCATGCGGGGCGTCATGTCGGGATAGAGCGGGCCGTTTTCCGGCAGGTAGCCCAGGCGGGCGGAGCCGGCCAGGCGGTCGGCGGCCATGTCGTGGCCGGCAATGCGGGCGATTCCCTTGGAGGGGGCCAGGTAGCCGGTCAGCAGTTTCATGGTCGTGCTTTTGCCGGCGCCGTTGGGGCCCAGGAAAGCCACGATTTGTCCCTGCGGAATCTGGAAGGTGACATCTTCGACGGCGGCAAAATCGCCGTAGTATTTGGTCAGTCCCACGGCCTCGATCATGGCAGGACCCGGCAGTTCGCTCATCGGTCAAGGACTCCCTGAATGCATGGCGTCATGGCAACGACCGCCCTGGTAAAAACTCCAGGGGGAATGCCCATGCGCGGTCAATCCAAAATGCTTCGCGGCCGAAGCGCGGCTCTGCAAGCCGTCGATGGTCCGCCACGGGGGGCAAATTGCCCTATCAAGCGTCTAGAAGTTACTACGAACATAGCGTCCCTGTCCAGACTTACGCAAGATCGCGCCGGATGGATCGCCCGCGTGCCCAAAAAATACCTAGGTCCCGGTCGATTCAAGGTTTATCGCGGCGAAAAGCCCGCTCCGCGCGGCACGCCTGGCCTGGAGTCGAGAGGCGCGCGTGCTCAGGGCTCGCGGAGGAAGGAAATGCGGCGTTTCCAGTGCGCGTCGTCGGTCATGGGAAAGTCGGTGCGGAGGTGAACTCCCCGGGTTTCCTCGCGCTTGAGAGCCGCTTCGATCACCAGCCGGGCCACGGTCAGCATGTTCTGCAGTTCCCAGCCGTCGGTGTCGGAGAATTGCCGTGCCAGCACGTAACCGCACCAGCGGTCGATGCTCTCGGCGGCTTCCAGCAGGTGCTCGCTGTCGCGGCGCACGCCGGCGCTGCGCCACATGGCGCTTTTGAGCGAATTGCGAATGTCGGCCAGATCCAAGGCCTCGCTGCCATCGTCCACCGGCGGGTTCACGAGCGGCAGCGCGCGAAAATCATCGCGAATCGTGGCGGCCACGCGTGCGGCCCCCGCGCCGGCATGCGCGCCATAGACGAGGCCTTCCAACAGGCTGTTGGACGCCAGGCGATTGGCCCCATGCAAGCCGCTGGAAGTGCATTCGCCGGCCGCCCACAGTCCGTCGAGCGTGGTGCGGCCTTCGATGTCCACGGTCACGCCGCCGATCATGTAATGCGCGCCGGGCCGAACCGGGATCCAATCGCGGGCGATGTCCAAACCAAATTCGGCGCAGGTGGCGGCGATGCCGGGAAACCGCGCGCGCACGGTGGCGGCGTCCAGGTGCGAGAGATCCAGATACACGTTCGGATGCCGCGTGCGCTCCATCTGCGTGACGATCGCGCGGCTCACCACGTCGCGGGGCGCCAACTCGCCGCGCGGGTCGTACTGGTCCATGAAGCGCACGCCGTGGCGGTCGACGAGCCTGGCCCCCTCGCCGCGCATGGCTTCGGTGATCAGGCTGCGGCTGCTGCCGGCGATGTACAACACCGTGGGATGGAATTGCATGAACTCCATGTCGCGCATTTCGGCCCCCGCGCGAAACGCGATCGCCAATCCGTCGCCGGTGGCGACCTCGGGATTCGTGGTTTCGCGGTAGATCTGGCCCGTGCCGCCGGTGCACAAAATCGTCTGCTTGGCCCAGACCAAGGCCATGCCGTGTTCGGCGCTCCACACCAAGGCGCCCAAGCAACGATTTTCGTGGGTCAGCAGGTCGAGGGTAAAAGCGTTTTCCCAAGTCTCGACGTTTTCCAGCGCGCAGGTGCGATCGATCACGGCGCGCATGACTTCCTTGCCGGTGGCGTCGCCCAGGGCATGCACGATGCGATGGTGGCTATGGCCCCCTTCGCGGCCCAGGGCCAGCCCGCCGGACTCTTGATCGAAGTTAGTTCCCCAATCGATCAGTTCGTGGATTCGTACGGGCGCCTCGCGAACGACCATCTCGACGACTTCGGTGTCGCACAGCCCGCCGCCGGCCGAGAGCGTGTCGGCGATGTGATCCTCGAAGCGATCCTCCGGATCGATCACGCCGGCGATGCCGCCTTGCGCGTAGCTGCTATTGGATTGCCGCAAGCTGCTCTTGGTGATTACGAGCACGGACTGGTCGGCGGGCACGGCCAGTGCCGCCCGCAAACCGGCCAGGCCGCCGCCGATCACCAGCACGTCGGTGAAGCGATGCGGTACCCGCTTGGGATGAAATGGCACCAGATAACGCGGGATGCGATCGAGCATGCGACGGGCTTGCAAAAAAGGAAGGATCAATTCCGCGCGGCTATCCGTCGCGCCGAACGCTCCATCGTAGCCTGCCGGGGCAGCCGCTGCTCGGGCGCGGGCCTATTTTCCGCCTTTGGCGGTGCCTTGCGTGTAGGCTTTGTACTGCTCGACATATTCCGGCGGCGGGCCGCTGCGGCGAGATTCCTTATAGCCGCGCGATTTGTCGTCTCGGTTGGCATTTCCCTGCATGCTCGTGGCGCGGGGCCGCAAGCCCAGGCTTCTTAGCGCGTCGTCCAATTCCCGCTTGGCCGGTGCGCCGCCACTGGGGCCCGACTGGGCCGGGCCGCGCAGCTGCTCCCAACGCTGGACGAATTTCTCCAGATCGCCGCGGGTCCAACCCAAACGATTTAACAACTCCGGATCGGGCCGTTCCTTGGCCAGTTCGTTCTTGAGATGCGCAAGCGCCATATCGGTCGCCTTGCGAGCGTACTCCAGATTGGCCTTTTCGGCCGCGTCGTCCGCGGGGCTATAGGGGCGGTCTTGGGCGCGGCTCGCATCGGGCTTGCCGCCGCCGGGTTGATTGGATGCGCCCGACTCGGTCGGGCCCTGGGGATTCTGCGCGGGCGACTGGCCCGCCTCGCCGCCGCCGCTAGGTGGTTGCTCCCCGGACGCTTTCGGTTTATCGCCATCGGGGGCTTTGGTCGAGCCATCGCCCTGTCTGGCCCCCTGCTCTCCGGTCTTGTCGGTGGTCGGTTGATCGCCGGGAACCTGGTCCGACGTTTCCCCCTTGCCTTGTTCGTCGGAGCGGCCCGCGCCTTCGTCGGCCGGCGTGTTTTGTCCTGCTCCGCCGGTGCCCGACTTGTTGGCTTTTTGTCCGCCTCCCTTCTTGCCGCCGCCCGATCGATCGCCATCATCCTGGCCTTCGGAGTTCGATTCGCGCTGGCTGTTGCTGGGGGACTGGGGCGATTCGTTGGATTGGCCGTCTTTGCTGTCTGGCGATTGGCCTGGAGTCTTGTCGCGCGGTTGATTCGCGCCTTGGGAATTCGGCGAGCCCTTGTCGCCCTTCTTGTTTTCGCCGGCGCCGGAATTGCCTTTGTCTTTTTCGCCGTCGCCGCTGCTGGATTTTGAGTTTTGCTGGTCGCGCGGCGTTTGACCGTCTCGTTTCGTGCCTGGCTCGCCCTTTGATTTGGCGCCCTGGCCCGACTTGCCGGCTTCGGAGTCCTTGCCGCCGGCCTGCTGGTCGTCGTTCTGGTCTTTCGCGGCGGCATCCCCTGAATCTTTGTTCTGGCCGTCGCGAGCGGCGGAGGATTTGCGGGCAGATTGACTCGCGTCCCCTTTTTGTTCGCCCCCGTTTTGTTCGGCAGCCGACTCGTCTTGTTCGGCCTGTTTGCCATCGGGCTCGCCAGCGGCGGGCTTTGCACCGGGCGGCTTGGCGCCGGATTTCGTATCTCCGCCCGACTTGCCCTCAGCCGCGTCATCGCCCGGCACATCGCCTGGCGGCGCATCGCTCGCGTCGTCCTTGCCCGACTTCGCGCTGCTCTTGTTTGCCTGCTTGCCAGCTTCGCCGGCGGATGGATCGGCTGGCTCGTCGGCGGAATCCTGGGGATCGGCGCCGGGGCGATTTCCCTTGCCGGACGATTTCCCGGATTGGCTGCCCGATTGTTTTTGGCTCTCCGCGCCGTCATCCCCGGCTTCGCCTTCGCTACTTTCGCCGGCCCCTTGCGGACCCTGTTGTTTCTGTTGACCCGGCGGCTGTTGGCCCGGCTTCGGCTGATTCTTTTTTCCCTGCTCGCCCGACTGTTTGGACTGGCCCTGCTCGTTGGATTGGCCCTGCTCGCCGTCGGGCCGATCGTTCTGCCGCTCGTCGCGGGGCTGGTCGCCCTTGCCGGAAGGCTGCTGGGAGGCTGAGGGATCCTGCCGACCTTTTTCGCTTTCCCCTGGGGTTGCGACGACTTGTTGGCAGGGTCTTGCGGCGATGATTTCTTGCCGGCGTCCTGGCCCGGTTTCTGCTGCGGTTGCTGGCCGGAATCCTGCTGTTGCGATTGCTCGCCGGATGAGCCCTTCGATCCTTGGTTCTGTTCCTCGCGATGTTTCAGGATCCGCTCGATGGCATCGCTGTCGTTCGAGCCGTCGTTGGCGGCGCGGGGTTCGGCGGCTTCTTCGCCCGCGCCTTCTTCACCAGTCCCTTGTTTACCAGCCCCTTGCTTACCGGCGTCCTTTTCTCCAGCGCCTTTTTCTTCGTTGCCTTTCTCTGCGGCGCCGTTTTCTCCAGCGTCCTGATCTCCGCCGCCCTGCGATTGCTTGCCCGAACCATCGGCGCCCCCTTCTCGCCGGCGGCGGCGTCGTTCGACGGCTGCTCGCCTGGCTGTGGTTCGTCGGCGGGGTTGCGCGGCTCGGCGTCGGGCTTGTTCGCCTGCGCGTCGCGTTTGTCGGGCCCCTTGTCGGGCTCACCGTCGGCGGTGCGCGGATGCTCGTCATCGCCGCCGCCCTGCCCTTTGGATGGCGGCTGGTTCTGCTGGCCGTCGGCCGCGTCGTTTCCAACCACCTGGTCCGGCGAAGATTTGCCCCGGGTTGGCGAAATCAAGCGGATTCGCCGCTTTTGAGTTTCGGTGCGGTTCGGCAGCGGATCTTTGTTGTCTTCGGCCGTGGCCGAGTAGATCACCACGTCGCCGGCTTTCAGCCCCAGCTTGCCGGGCGTGAAATGAATTTTGCGCACGAACTGCCCGCGGCGGATTTCGTCCAACAACACGACTTCGGCCAGCGGCCGCTTTTCGCTGGCGGTCGATAGCTTGATCCGCCGCAAGGCAAAGTCCGGATCGTTGGCCACGATTTCCAAATCGACCGCGCCGTTGACCGGCAAATCGATCTCGTCGTTCTTGGGTGAGACAAACTGGATTTCGGGCGCCAGGTTGCGCGTGACTTCAATCTGGTGCCGCACTGGCTGAAGATTCTGCTGGCCGGCCTGGTTCTTGAAGTTGAGTTGATAGCTGCGGTGCGCCGGCTGCACTCGATCAGGCCCCAGGGCGGCCGTGAACGTGGCCCGCGCATTCACGCCGTCGACCTGCATCCGCTGGTCGAGCGTGGCGTCGGCGTCGAAATCGATATAGGCGCTGGCGATCGGTTCGTTCGCCACGGCATGGATCGTGACCTGCGTGCCTTCGATCGCCTTGACGTCTCCCTGTTGCTCGACGCGCTGCGCCAACAAGCCTGTGTAGGCCGGATATTTATATTCCACGCTCTGCACCGCGATCGTCGGCGCGGCCACGACGTCGAGCGCGTATTGCCGCGTCACGGCGTCGCCGGCTTCGATGCGATAGGTGAGCGGCTGTTGCAGCGTGGCGTCGCCGGCCGGCAGCAGCGCCTCGTGCTTATAGCCGTCGGGGGGCAGGATCATCTCGATGGCTCGATCGACCGTTTGGCGATCGGCCGTGGTGTACAGGAGCGTGGCCTTGTCGTCGGCCGCAAGCCCCTCGATCCGCGCCTTGACCGTGATCTGCTGACCCCGAAAGGCCTGCGCGTTGCCCGGCTCGAGCTCGGCGATGCTGGTCCGCGTGGGGGCCTGCATGTCGGCCCAGGGCATCACGACCCGACCGGCCGAGCGGAACAAGTCCTTGGGGGACAACAAGGTATACGCCGCGCAGGCCAGGATGATGCCGACCAGCACGTAGCCGATCTGGATCAGCTTCGAGCGGTCGACGGCGGCCTCGACGTGCACCTTGGCCAGGTTCGTGGCGGCTTGTTCCTCGATCGCCTGGTAGACGGCCTGGCTCATGCCGCGAGGATCGGCGCGGAAGAATAGAAAATTGAGCAGCCCGTTCTTGAGCGCGGGCCGGCTGCGCTCGATCGTATAGGCGGCATAGAGCGGATTAATCCGCAAGAGCAGCAGTGGTAGAACCGCTCGGGCCAGGTAAACCGCCACGAGGATCAGAAAGACCAGCAGCGTGACCAAGCGTCCCCAGAATCCCAAGCCGCCGGGAACCACCCAATGATCGACCAGGCCAGCCACGAAGAAGTAGCCGAGCGTCCCGGCTGCCAGGGTCATTAGCGCCCGGCCAGTTCCACGCTCCAGACGTGGCTGCGGGTTTTGCGCAGCTCGTTCTCGATGAACGCTTCGTACTCGACCAGCTTGCCGCCGGCCGGGACCGCCGGTGGGGGCGGCATCGTCGACGAAGTGTCGCTGGGAATTGCCATGGCTCGGCTCTGTCGGTGTTCCGCTCCGGCGCGACTGGCCTCGCGCGTCTATCAAGTATAGCTGCCGGGCAAGGAATTGGCGATTTTGGGCGGAAATGGGGAGTGGGCCAGTTTGAAATTAGGATTCGCGCGGAAGCCGGGACCGCCAAAACTGCCACCAGGGGACAGCTTCTTGCTCAGGGTAGAATATGATGCCGGCCTCGATTTGGCTGATCTCGTCGATTTCCCGGATTGATTCCAGGTGGATCATCGGCGGATCGTCCAAGGCGTTCATCTTGGCGCTTCGCAGTCCCGGATGCTCTCGAATCTTTTGGACGGCCTTGTATTCGGCGTCCTCGGGTCCATCAGCTTCCACGTCGCGGTCTACGTAGAACCCATGCTTTGCGACAGAGCCGCCCATCTCAATGAGGAAGTTCCTTCCGTGCAATTGTACGCGATAGAGCGGCAACGGACGGCCTCAACAATGGGCAGTGGACCAGTTTGAAATTCAATAAACGATATTTGCCCAGAGCATTACGGCAATCGGTGCGGCAGCGATGCCGACAATGGCCCAAAACAACTGCTTCCCGGCCAATACACCAACGGCGGCCCCAAATGCTGCTCCGGTCCAGAGCAGCAATATCCACACAATGCAAAGCCGTGTCGGCTCGGGGTAGTCTGGCGTAAACTCGATTCCAATGGCACGGATCCAATAGATTCCGGAGAAACTAATCGCCAACCATGCCACGACGGCGAACATCTGTCGCGCCGTGATTTGAAAGCGGCGTGCACTCATCCCTTCATCATAACCGACCGGGACTGCAACCCTGAAGCATTGGTGCATCCCTCGCCGCTGATGCCAAACCGACCACTTTAGCGCTTTTGAATCGGCAAGGTTCGCTGCGGCACGGGGGAATCGAGAACCGCACCCAATTGTTCAAGGGCTGCCAAGGCGGCTTTGCGAACGGTTTCGTCCTCGTCGCCAGCAGCGACCTTTAGCGCGCCCGCGGCGCTGCTCGCCTTTTTCCCCAGGTGGCCCAGCCCCTCGGCCGCACCGCGACGGACCGCGGCGAGCGGATTCTTTAGCCCTTGCGTCAGCACCGGCAGCACTTCGGAGGCCACTGGCTCGACATTGGGCGAAACGTGCACCAGGGCCCAGGCGGCGGTCACGCGGACCACCGGATCGGACGACTGCAATGCGGCGCGCAATTTCGGCATCGCCCCTTTAGCGTCTTGGCCAATGCAGCCCAGCGCATAGGCGGCGATGGCCTGCACATGCGTCTCGGGATCGTCCAACGCCTTGACGATCGCCGCCTGCTGGCCGACGGCTTCGGGGCCCATCGCCGCCAAGGCAAATAGCGCCTCGCGGCGGACTTCGGGATTTGGATCGCCGAGCGCCGCGGACAGCGCCGGCGCCGCGGCGGCAGCCTTGGGGCCGAGTTGGGCCAACAGCGCCGTGGCCCGCAGACACTGCGCCGGGATTCTTGAGCGCTTCGACCAGGGCCGGAGTCGCCGCGTCGCCCATCGCGGCCACGGCCGCGAACGCTTCGTCGACCAGGGGTTTTTCTCCCTGGCAGAGCACGCCGGCCAAAATCGGCACGAGCCTGGCCGGATCGGGCTCCAACTCGACGAGTCCCTTGAGGGCCGCCGACTGCACGCGCGGATTCTCGGCCTGCAAGGCCTCGGTCAACTGGGCGATCGCGTCGCGGCGGGCCGCTTCGTTTGTCGGTTCGATATGCGCAAGCGCCCAGGCGCTTACCGTTTTCATCAGTTCATCTTTGGTTGTTTTTCGCAATTGACGCACGGCGTCGACGGCGCTGGCGGCGGCCGGGCCCATCCGACCCAAGGCCAATACAGCGGCGTGCGCGACCGCCTTGTCCTGGTCGTTCAGCAAGGGCGTGATGGCGGGCACGGCCTTGGCCGCGTCGGGTCCGATGCGGGCCAGTGTCACGAGCACTTCGCGGCGCGTCTCCGCACGATCGTCCTTGAGCGCCGCGATAAGCGCGTCGACCGCCGGCGCGGCCTTGTCGCCCAGCTCTCCCAGTGCCAAGACGGCCCAATAGCGTACCGCAGGTTTTTCGAGCGCCTTGGTGAGCACGGGAACCGCCGGCTCGCCAATGGAAGTCAATTCGTCGAGCGCCGCCACGCGGACCGAGGGATCCGAGTCTTCCAGCGCCTTGGCCAAGACCGGCAGCGACATTTTGTGATCGGCGCGGATGTAGTAAAGGGCCATGACCGCCTCGCGGCGGACGTTCGGGTCGGAATCGCCGGTGGCCTTGACCAGTGCGGGGGCCGCTCCGACCGCGGCGGGGCCCAGGTGTTGCAAGGCATGGGCCGCGTGGGCGCGAACGCGCGGCGAACGGTCTCCCAGGAGTTTGGTCAGTCCGGCGACCGCCCCCTTGGCCTCGGGCCCCAGTTGTCCCAGGGCGTCGATGGCCGCGATGCGCGATTTCTCATCGCCCGATTCGAGGGCCTTGGTCAACTTCGGCACGTCGGGCGGCGCTGCTCCCAAACCGCAGAGCAACAGCAACAACAACGGCGCGCGGCGAATCATGCTCGAACGCCAACCAGGACAAACCCCTCGAAACGCATGTCGCATGGCAATCGCTCTCGGCTTTTAAAAGCGGTTTCAAAACTATCCGGGAGAAGGGGACAGCCCCATTTTGCTCCGAGGACTGCGCAAAATCGGGACAGTCCCCCGCGGTTTCGAAACCGCTTCTCGTCATCCGCGAAAAACACGGCGAAATTGCCCCCCGGCACTCCAGTACCATTGTAGCCTTCGTCGCGCGGATGTATACAATTTCCGGTAGCGGTCGCAGTGCGCGGGGCGATGCCAGCCCGCCTTTGCATTTCTGCGTGTTGTCAATCGCCACTCGATCGCGCCGAGGAGGAATTTTCATGGTCCGCGGACTGACAACGCTTGGCTGTTTGCTTTGCGCGGGACTTTTGGGTGTCTCGACGGCCGATGCGCAGTACCCGGGCGGCTACGTCGTAGGCGGCGTCGGCGCGATGCCCTACTACGGCGGTGGCTTCGGCGGATTTGGCTTCGGTTTCAACAACTGGGGGCCGGGCTCGACCGTGGCCGGTAGCTATCTGGCCGGCCTGGGCGAGGCGATTCGCGCCGAAGGCGAATACAACTTGAACACCTCGGCGGCCGCCATCAATCTCGCGGAAGCGCGGCGGCGCGAAATCGAGAACCGCAAGCTGTGGACGAACACCTACTTCGAGATGCGGCGGATCAACCAGGCCTATCGGAATCCGCCACGGCCGCAAGTGCCGGCGGAAACCTGGGCCCGGCTGGCCCGAGACGCGGCCCCCGACCGCGTGCCGAATCACATGCTCGATCCGGTCAGCGGGGCGATCATCTGGCCCAGCGCACTACAGGGCAACGAGTTTGCCCCGGAGCGCGACGTGCTGGAACAAATGTTTTCCCAGCGCGCGATGTCGCACGGCGCGATTGGCGTCGAGGGGCACGCCACGATTCGCAAAGCCGTTGACGACGCGATGGCCAAGCTCAAGGCCCAGATCCGCCAGATCGACACCGCCAACTATCTCGAAGTGCGCAATTTTCTCAGAAGTCTGGGCTTCGAAGCGAATTTCGCGTCGGCGGGGTGAACGGTAGTGGTCAATGGCTAGTGGTCAGTGGTCAGTCGACGAGTTAGGATGCGTGGGTCGGGATTTTCCTTCTGACCACTGAACCCTGACCACTAGCCACTTCCTCATGTTTAAGTCCACGCCGATTGACGTTATTTTCCTGCACGCGACCGACAACGTGTGTGTCGCCGCGCGCGATCTGGCCGCCGGCGCCCGTATCTCGGCGGGCGGCGCCACGGTCGAACTGTCGGGGCCCGTCAAGCTGGGTCACAAGATCGCACTTGCGCCGCTGGCCAAGGGCCAGCGCGTTGTGAAATATGGCCAGACGATCGGGTTCGCCACCGAGAGCATTGCCGCCGGCCAGTGGATTCATACCTACAATCTCACGGCCGGACAATTCGACCGCGACTACGCGGCGGCCACCGAGATTCCGCCGGAGCCGGCGCCGCTGGTGGGTCGAACGTTCGAGGGATACAAGCGACCCGACCGCCGCGCCGGCACGCGCAACTACATCGCCGTGATCTCGACGGTGAATTGTTCGGCCTCGGTCAGCAAATATGTCGCGGCACGATTCAACGCCGAAGCGCTGCGGGACTATCCTAACGTTGACGGCGTGGTGGCCTTCACGCACGGCGGCGGCTGCGGAATGCAGTTCGGCGGCGAGGGGCACGCCACGCTCAATCGCGTGATGGGGGGCATGGCCCGGCATCCGAACATCGGCGGCTACGTGCTGATCGGCCTGGGCTGCGAAACGGCCACGCTCGGCTATCTGCTCGACGACCAGAAACTGGTGCAGATCGGCGGAAAAGGGGGCGGCGACGCGCGGCGCCCGCCCGTGCTGAGCATGCAAGATGTTGGTGGCACGACCAAGACGATCGAAGCCGCCTGCCAGCTCGTGGCCGAGATGCTGCCACGGGTCAACGACACGCGGCGCGAAAGTGTGCCGTTGTCGGAATTGATCCTGGGCACGAACTGCGGCGGCTCGGACGGCAACTCGGGCATCACGGCCAACCCGGCGTTGGGAGTGGCCAGCGACATGATCGTGGCAGCCGGCGGCACGGTCATCCTGGGCGAGACCACCGAGATCTACGGCGCCGAACAACTGCTGACCCGGCGAGCCCGTTCGCCCGAGGTCGCCCAGAAGCTGATCGATCGCATCCGCTGGTGGGAGTGGTACACGGGCCTGTTCGATTGCACGCCGGACAACAATCCCTCGCCCGGCAACAAGGAGGGCGGGCTGACGACGATCTACGAAAAATCACTAGGCGCGATCGCCAAGGCCGGCAGCAGCGCGATGAACGAAGTCTATCACTATGCCGAACAAGTCACGGCCAAGGGTTTTGTGGTGATGGACACGCCGGGGCTGGATCCGGTGAGCGTGACGGGCATCGTGGCCGGCGGAGCGCAGGTGATGGTTTTTACAACCGGCCGCGGCAGTTGTTTCGGCTGTAAGCCCACGCCGTCGATCAAGGTGGCCACGAACACGCCGATGTACGAACGGATGATCGACGACATGGACCTGGACGCGGGCACGGTGCTGGCCGGCCGCGGCGTGGAAGACGTGGGCGCGAGATTTTCGAAGAGGTGATCGCCGTGGCCAGCGGCAAACACACCAAAAGCGAGAACCACGGCATCGGCCAGGAAGAATTCGTGCCGTGGAATATCGGGCCGACGTTGTAGAGACGCGACCGCGCCCGCTTGTCCGGTGCCATGCTTGCGCTCGCGCAAGCATGCTCACGCGGCGTGAGCATGACAACCGGCTGGTGGCGACACAGTAGCAGGCTCACGCCGTGAGCCGTCGCCGCAAGGCGAATGATTCAAGCAGTCGAATGGCTCTGCGGCGGATCAGTTAGCTTTAGCTACGGCATACGGCGTATGCCGGCTACTTTGCCACCGCGTTGACGCTCCGGCGGGCATGTGATAGCCTGACCGTCTTGCAAAAACCGCGGAAAACCCGCCTGAATACCCACCCTTTCGGAATTTCTTTCGAGCACGCACATGGCACATGACGTTACGCTGATTACTGGCGATGGCACGGGTCCCGAACTCGCTCAAGCGGCCAAGCGCTGCGTCGATGCCACGGGCGTGAAAATCAATTGGGACGAGCAAGAGGCCGGCGTCGACGTCATGGAGCGGACCGGCACGCCGCTGCCCGACGCCGTGATGGAAAGCGTCCGCCGCACCAAGTGCGCGCTCAAGGCCCCCATCACCACGCCGGTCGGCACCGGCTTTCGCAGCATCAACGTCCACCTGCGGCAGGCCCTGGGCCTGTTCGCCTGCATCCGCCCCTGCAAGCATTATCCGGGCGTGCGCTCGTTTTTCGAGTCCGTGCCGGTCGACCTGGTGATCGTGCGCGAGAACACCGAAGACCTGTATGCAGGCATCGAGTTCGAGCGCGGCAAGAAAGAGACCCTCGAGCTGATCGAGTTCATCAACAAGATTTCGCCGGACAGACGAGTGAAGTCGGCCGCCAACGAGACCGGCATTTCGATCAAGCCGATCAGCGTGCACGGCACGCGACAGATCGTCAAATGCGCGTTTGACTACGCGGTGGACAACGGCCGCCGCAAAGTGACGTGCGTTCACAAGGCCAACATTATGAAGCACACCGACGGCCTGTGGCTGGCGGTGGCGCGCGAGGTGGCCAAGGACTATCCGAAGATCGAGTTCGAAGACCGCATCGTCGACAACATGTGCATGCAGTTGGTGCAGAAGCCCGAGTTGTACGACGTGATCGTGCTGCCGAATTTGTACGGCGATATCTTGAGCGATCTGGCGGCCGGCCTGGTGGGCGGGCTGGGAGTGGCCCCCGGCGCCAACATCGGCCCGGACGGCGCGGTGTTCGAAGCCACGCACGGCAGCGCGCCAAAGTACAAGGGGTTGAACAAGGTCAATCCCACGGCCTTGATTCTCTCGGGCATGCTGATGCTCAAGTACCTGGGCGAGGAAGACGCGGCCAAGCGGCTGGAAGCGGCCGTGGCGGCGGTGATCCTCGAGGGCAAGAGCGTGACGTACGATCTGAAGGCCGATCGAAACGACCCCACCGCCGTGGGCACGCGCGAAATGGCCGAGGCCATCTGCCAAAAGTTGTAACGCGGACGCAAACCTTCGCCCTGACCGAACGGTCGCCGAATCTTGCCTGGTCCGTTTCATTTTCGCGAGCTGGTTAGCGGCCGCGCCCGCGGGCCGATGGCCATGCTGGCGCGAGGGGGCCTGCGGCTCGTCGAGTGGCCCTACACTGCCGCCGTTCGCGTGCGCAATTGGCGCTACGACACGGGCCGAGCGGCGATCATCAAGGTCGGCGTGCCGGTCGTCAGCGTGGGAAATATCACGCTCGGCGGAACCGGCAAGACTCCGGCGGTCGAGTGGCTCGTGCGCTGGTTTACCGAGCGCGGGTTGCGGGCGACTCTGGTCAGCCGCGGGTATGGGGCCGAGGCTGGAAAGCCCAACGACGAATCGCTGGAGCTGGCCCAGAAGCTGCCCGGCGTGCCGCACGTGCTCGATGCCGATCGCGTGCGCGGCGCGCGGCGGGCGGTTGCCGAGTTTGGCTGCCAGGTGATCGTGCTCGACGACGCGTTTCAGCATCGCCGCATTCACCGCGATTTGGATATCGTGCTGATCGACGCGCTCGAACCGTTCGGCTTTGACCACGTGTTTCCGCGCGGCACGCTGCGTGAGCCGCTGGCCGGTTGGCGGCGGGCCCAGGTGGCGATTCTCACCCGCAGCGACCTGGTGGAGGCGAGCCAACGGGGGACGATTCGCGGCGAGTTCGCGCTGACTGCGCCGGCGGCCGCCTGGGTGGAAGCAACGTATCCGCCGCGAGCGTTGGCGGGCGCCGATGGACAAGAGCGAGACACGGCCGAGCTGGCCGGGCGGCGGGTGGCCGCCTTTTGCGGCATCGGCAATCCGGCCGGCTTTCGCCATTCGCTCGCGAAGTGCGGATACGACGTCGTGGCAATGCGCGAGCTGGCCGATCATTTCGCCTACCCGGCCGCCGACGTGGCGGCGCTGGCCCGCTGGGCGGATGCACTCGAAGTCACGAGCGTACTCTGTACGTCGAAAGATCTGGTCAAGATCGGCGATAGCTGGCCGGGCGCCACGCCTTTGTGCGCGCTGGCCAGCCGCTTGCATATCTCGACCGGCCAAAGCGAACTGGAAGCGTGCTTGCAGCGCGTCGTCGAACAGGCGCTCCGCGTTTGATGGACCGTTGACTGGTATTGTTCGAACCGGCTGGCGGCAGCTATCTTGCGACGCATGCCCGAGCCCGAGATTGCCCTGCTGATGTCGACCTACCAGCGGCCCACGCACTTGCGGCGGGCGCTGGAGTCGATTGCGCTGCAAGAGGGTGTCGACGGGCGGATGGAGCTGGTGATCACCGATGACGGCTCGACCGACGAGACGCCGGCGATCGTGCGGGAATTCGCCGCGAGCGTTTCGTTCCCGGTGGGCTTTACCACGCATCCGCACACCACGTTTCAACTGGCCCGCTGCCGCAACGAGGGCGTTCGCGCGAGCCGCGCGCCCTACATGCTGTTTCTGGACGGCGACTGCGTGTTGCCGCGCGACCATGTGCGGATCCACTTGGAACGGCGCAAGCCGGGCACGGTGATGGCCGGCGATTTCTGTCGATTGGACGAGGAGGCGTCGCGCCGCGTGACGCCCGAAGTGGTTCGGACGGGGGAATTGGCCGCCTGGGCTCCGGCCAGCGAACTGCGCCGACTAAAAAAACTGGATCGTTCGTCGCGGTTCTACCGCTTCATTCGCCACCCGACCAAGCCCAAGCTGATCGGCAACAACGTCGGCATTTGGCGGGCTGATTTCGAGCGGGTCAACGGCTACGACGAAAACTTCAAAGGCTGGGGATGCGAGGATGATGACTTGCGACGCCGATTGCGCCGCGCCGGCGTGGTGATCGAATCGATCCTGCGCTGGACGCATACCTATCACCTCTGGCATCCGGTCGACGTGACGGCGCCGGCCCAGTGGAAACAAGGAGCCAACGTCGAGTACTACCAGCGCAAGGGACGGCTCACGCGCTGCCGCAATGGGCTCGAGAAGCGAGACCTGCGGGATCTGGCCATCCGCGTTGTGGGCAACACGTTTTTGCCGGGCCAGGCATCGCAATTCATTCAGGGCCGGTTTGATGCGAGCCCAATCGCCAAGCCGGAAGTCGAAATCCTGTTCCTGCCGGGCCGAGGTCGCTTCAGTGGCCAGGCCGATTGCAACGTGCTGGTGGCCCTGGAGCCCGAGGCCGCACATTCGCCGCTGGCGCGGCATGCGCACCTGCTGGTCGCCCCGCATGCGGCGGCCAACTTCGACCGCCGAGCGCTGTTTGCCTTGGACGATTTCGACCAGGCGCTGGCCGCGGTGGCTTGATGTCGTGGCTCGTGGGCAGTGGCCAGTATTTAGTCACCGCTGGCTCTAGCTGGCATCGCCGTGATGGATTTCACCCAGTCCCGTACCGCGCAGCTCTCGCTGCCGTTTCTGACCACTGGCCACTGACCACTATTCTCCTATTGCCGCTCTCGGCTGACTGACCGATAATTCGCGCCGCTTGGGAATTGCGGCATCGCGCCGCTGCTGGACGGCTGGTTGGACCACGCCGAACGCCCAATGTCCCGCCGGCTCGCTCACACGGACATGGAAGTCTTTATGAGTTCGAACGATCTCGTCGCCGTGCTCGAGCGCATTCGGCAGCCCAAGGTGCTGGTGCTGGGCGATCTGATGCTCGATCGCTACACCTGGGGCAATGCCGAGCGCATCAGCCAGGAAGCGCCGGTCATTGTCTTGCAGGCCGATCGCAGCGAAGCGCGGGCTGGCGGCGCGGCCAACGTGGCCAACATGCTAGCAGCGTTGGAAGCGAAGGTCTCATGCTCGGGCGTCGTGGGCGATGACGGTGCCGGCGAGGAACTGCGGCAATTGCTGCTGGCCGCGAAGATCGATTGCGACGGAATCGTGAACGACGCGGAGCGGCCCACCTCGCTCAAGGAGCGATTCATCGGCCGGGCCGGCAGCCGGCATCCGAATCAAATTTTGCGCGTCGATCGCGAGAAGTGCGATCCGCTGAACCCCGCGCTCGAAGCTCGTCTAGTCGAGCGATTGGCGGCCCAGGTTCCGCGGCACGACGCGCTGGTGATCTCCGACTATGGCAAGGGAGTCTGCACGCCGCGCTTGCTCAAGACGTCGATCGAGGCGGCCAATCGAGCGGGCGTGCCGGTATTGGTCGACCCCAGTCGAACGGGTCAACTGGTTCACTATCGCGGGGCTACGCTCATCAAGCCCAACCGCGTGGAGGCGGAACTGGTCACGGGGCCAAAATTGCCAAGGCGGCCGACGCGGTCGCCGCCGGAAGTCAACTGTGCCGAGACCTGGACGCCCGCATGGCCCTGATCACGCTGGACCGCGACGGCATGATCTTGGTCTCGCGCGACGGCACCGGCGAGGCTTTTCCGACCAACGCGCGGGCCGTGTACGACATCACGGGGGCCGGCGACATGGTGATTGCCATGATCGGCCTGTGCCTGGCCGCTGGAACGGACCCGTCGGACGCGGTGCGACTGGCCAACGTCGCCGCGGGGCTGGAAGTGGAGCGGACCGGCGTGGCGGCAATCTATCGCGACGAGATCCGGGGCGAGCTGATGCTCAATCGCAATGCCCCGGTGCGGAAGATCGTCACGCTGGAACATGCCGCGACGCTGGCCGCGGAGTATCGGCGACGCGGCGAGAAGGTGGTGTTCACCAACGGCTGTTTCGACCTGTTGCACGTGGGCCACGTAGCCTATTTGAGCGAGGCGGCCCGGCTGGGCGACGTGTTAATCGTGGGCGTCAACAGCGACGCCAGCGTCCGCAAGCTCAAGGGGCCCGCTCGCCCGGCGATTGCCGAAGGAGATCGGGCGGCGATGCTCGCGGCACTGGCATGCGTGCAACACGTCGTCATCTTCGACGAAGATACCCCGCACGCGATGCTTCACGCCATTCGTCCCGACGTGCTGGTTAAAGGCGGAACGTACTCGACCGATGAGATCGTGGGACACGAAATCGTGGAGAGCTATGGCGGCACGGTGTGCGTCACGTCGGTGGTCGAGGGAGTCTCGACGACGAACATCCTGGCTTCGCTGGCGCGGGGCGAAACCGCCGGCCAGGCCGAACGAGCGGATTCCGCCACGCGACTGAGGCGAGCGAGTTGACTACGTTTTCGACAAGACGCCCGGCAAGCCCAGGTTCCAGCGCCGTGAAACAAAAACTCACCGTCATCATCCCCTGCAAGAACGAGCGGAAGAACATCCGCCCCTGCATCGCTTCGGTCAAGCTGGTGGCCGACGAGGTGATTGTCGCCGACTCGGGTTCGACCGACGGCACGTTGGATATCGTGCGCGAGATTGGCGGCTGTCGGATTATCCAGCGCGAGTACGTCAACTCGGGCAACTTCAAGAACTGGGCCATCCCGCAGGCCGCGCATCCCTGGGTGCTGATCGTCGACGCCGACGAACGGGTGACCGTGCCGCTGGCGGTGGAGATTGGCCGCTTGATGGACGACGTGCCCCGCCGCGACGGCTATCACATCTATCGGGCCAATTATTTCCTGGGGCACCGCGTGCGGCATGGCGGCTGGGGCTCGGACAAGGTCTTGCGATTATTCCGCCGCGACCTGGGCCGTTATCTGGGCGAAAGCGATCACGCAGAAATTCATGTCTCGTCGGGCAGCACCGGACGGCTGCGGGCAAGGCTGGAGCACTTCACCTATTGGAGCTACGACCAGTATTTTCAGAAACTGAAGCGATACACCGTCCAAAGCGCCGAGGCCAAACACGCGGCCGGCAAGCGGGCCAGTTACACGCAAATGTTGCTCAGCCCTCCGCTGCGATTTCTGCACTGTTATATCGTGCGGCTCGGTTTTCTCGACGGACTGCTCGGCTTGCAGATCAGCGCACTGACGGGAATGTCGTCGTTCGTCAAACAAATTCGATTATGGGAATTGCAGCACGCGCAACCGCAGCCAGACCCCGAGATTTGCGAAACCGGGCAATCGGAACGGCAGGCGGCCTAAGCCGCTAAACAATCGACGCGTCAGAACCCAAGACTCACGACGCTTGCGAAAACAGAGGCTCGATTTGGCAACCAAGAATGACGACCCGCGGCGAATCCTGCTGGTGCGGAACGATCGCATCGGCGATCTGGTGCTGACGATGCCGGCTTTCGAGGCCGTGCGCCGACACTGGCCGCGGGCACACCTGGCCGCGATGGTAAGTCCCTATGCCGCTCCCCTGTTGGCGGGCGCTCGCGGCATCGACGAGCTGATCGTGGCGGATCGCAAGGAAAAGCCGCGGGCCTTGGCCGCGCGACTGAAGGCGATGCGGTTCGACGCCGCTTTGCTGTTCAGCACCAACACGCGAAATTGCCTGGCGGTGTGGCTGGCCCGAATTCCCCAGCGCGTCTGCTGGGCCTACAAGCCGATTGGTTTCTTGACCGGCAATCGGCGCGTGGCCGTGCGGCGCAGCCACCCGCCGATTCACGAGTCTGACTTTGCGTTGGCCTTTGTCCGCCGCCTGGGGGGCAGCACGGAGCTGGGCGAATTTCTGCCGAAACTCGAGATCGACGCGGCCACGCACGAGCGGGTCGCGGCGCGCCTCGAGCACGACCTTGGCACTCGCGGCCCGCTGTTCGGAGTCCACCCCGGCAACAGCCATAGCGCCTATAACTGGCCCCCCTCGTACTACGCACAGCTCATTGCCCGACTGGCGCATCACGGTCGCGTGATGGTGACGGGCAGCGAGACGGAGCGCACGCTGTTGGACTGGATCCGCGGCCAGCTGCCACAGAACGTGCGAAGTCGCGTGGCGTTTTACAGCGATTTTCAATTGCTCGAACTGGCCGCGGCACTGGCCCGGCAAACGTCATTGACGGTCTCCAGCACCGGACCGATGCACATGGCTGGCGTGCTGGGAACGCCGGTGGTCGGGCTGTTCAGTCCGCACCCGGCGCACGTGCCGGCCAAGTGGCGACCGCTGGGAGAGAATCACACGATCCTCGTGGCCCCGTTCCTTAAGGGCGAAGACCCGCGCGTGCCGCCGCATCGCGGCACGGCCGTGATGTCACGAATTCGCATCGAACAAGTGCTCGAAGCCAATTTGGAATATGCTGGCCGCGACCTGGGCGGACGCTCGCCGGCCGAGCCGCGAAATCGACCACAACCAGAGCAAGCCGCTTGAAGGAGCGAAACCTCGATGAGCCGCTATCCGCTTTTCGACCGCCGCCAGATCGCGCTGAAGGATCTGCGCGAGCGCGGACACGACCTGCAAGCCGCCGACTGCAAACCGCTGTCGGGCAGTTACAGGAAATACGCGCACCCGGAGTTTGGCGACTTCGTCCAGCACCTGGTGGCCGCTCGCCGGCGGCAGCGGCCGGTCGTGCTGATGATGGGCGGACACGCGATCAAGCTGGGACTTTCGCGGTATTTGATCGACTTGATCGAACGCGGAATCGTCACGCACCTGGCGACCAACGGCGCCGGCATCATTCACGATTTCGAACTGGCTATGGGAGGCGGCACCAGCGAAAACGTCTCGAAATGGATCGAGCGAGGTCAGTTCGGATTGTGGCGCGAGACGAGCCGCTTGAACGACGTTATTTTTTCCGCCGCCAACCGCGGTGAAGGACTCGGCGAAGCCGCCGGCCGGGTGATCGAATCGCAGCAGTTCCCGTTTCGCCATTTGAGCATCGCGGCGGCCGGCTGGCGGATGGGAGTGCCGGTCACTTCGCACGTCGGCATCGGCAGCGACATCATCCACGCTCACGCCAACTGCGACGGCGCGGCATTGGGGGCCGCCAGCTACACCGATTTCCTGATCTTCGCCCAAAGCATCGCCGAGTTGGAAGGCGGAGTGTTTCTCAACGTGGGTTCGGCCGTCACCGGGCCGGAAGTCTATCTCAAAGCGCTCTCGATGGCCCGCAATGTCGCCAGCCAGCGAGGCTCGTCGATTCGTGATTTCACCACCGCCGTATTCGACCTGGTGGAATTGCCCGACAATTTCCGCCAGGGTCCGCCCTCGAAGGACCATCCGCAATATTACTATCGCCCCTGGAAGACAATTCTCGTGCGAACCGTCGCCGACGGCGGGCGGAGCTACTTCTTCTCCGGCGACCTGGCATCCACGATTCCCAGCCTGTGGCAGGAAGCGACCGGGCGCATGTCCAGCGTCGAATCGCGAGCCGCCTGATACTTACCGCAATAGAACTATGTCGAGTTCTCCTGACAATCATCGGCGCGGCGTGATCCTGGATCGCGACGGCACGCTTGTCGCCGACACGGGGTTCGTGCACCGTGTGTCGGACTTGCGGCTATTGGATGGCGTCGTGCCGGGGCTGCGGAGGTTGGCGGACCTGGGATTTTGCCTCGTGATCGCGAGCAATCAATCGGGCGTCGCGCGCGGGCTGTTCGGCGAAGCGGACATGCATGCTTTCAACCGGGCTCTTTGCCAGCGTTTGTCGAGCGAAGGTATCGCGATCGCGGGCGTCTATTGTTGCACGGTTCATCCCAGCGAGGGCATCGGCCCGTATCGGTGCGACTCGCCGCTGCGAAAACCAAATCCGGGAATGATGCTTCAAGCGGCCGAGGACCACGAGTTCGATCCGTTGACAAGCTACCTGATCGGCGACAAAAAGTCGGACGTCTTGGCCGGGCAGGCGGCCGGGTGCCGCACGGTCTTGTTGGCGACCGGCGCCGGCGGACGCGGCGAAAATGAACTGACGGCGCACGCCGATCACCGGGCGGCGAACATGGAGGCGGCGGCCGAATGGATTGAATCCGACATGCGCCGCGCAAGATCGGTCGTCGGCCCGCGAGTTGGCGCCTGTCACCGGCCCAAATCCAGGGGCAATCCACTTGAAAATCGGCGTCTTTATTCCAAACTGGATCGGCGATGCCGTGATGTGCACGCCCACGCTGCGCGCCTTGCGACGCAATTTTGGCGCTAGCGCGAAGCTCGTGGGCATCCTTCGCCCCTACGTGGCCGATTGCCTGGCCGGAACCTCGTGGCTCGACGAGTTGATCTACTTCGACCGCCGATCCGCCGATTCCGGCACATGGTTCCGCGCCGTGCGCCGCCTGATGCGAGAACAAGAATTCGACGCCACGATCCATTTGACCAATTCATTTCGCACGGCGCTGCTGGCCTGGGCTAGCGGCGCTAAACAGCGAGTAGGATACGTGCGCAATGGCCGCGGCCCCCTGTTGACACATAAGCTGTATCATCCGCAGCGCGGCTTTCGCCGCCTGCCGATGTCGACGGTCGACGAGTATCTTAGCCTGGCCTACGTGATGGGCTGCGAGTTGGAATCGCCGAGGTTGGAGCTGGCGACGCTGCCGGTCGACGAAGCGGCCGCCGACGCCGTTTGGAAAAAACACCATCTGCCCAGCGGCGACCAGGTTGTCGTGCTCAACTCGGGCGGCGCCTATGGCGCGGCGAAATTGTGGCCCAGCGAACACTTTGCCAAATTGGCCCGGCGTATCGTCATCGAACAGGGAATGTCCGTGCTGGTGCTGTGCGGCCCCGCCGAACGGACCGTGGCCCGCGAGATCATTACGCTGGCCGATCATCCGCGGGTGACGGGGCTGCCGGAAGAGGGACTATCGGTCGGTCTCAGCAAAGCCTGCGTGCGACGCAGCCGGCTGCTGGTGACGACCGATAGCGGACCGCGATTCTTCGCGGTCGCGTTTAACGTGCCGGTCATTTCGTTGTTCGGTCCCACGCCGATCGCGGCCACGCGGACCCATTACGACCGCGAAATCTGCTTGCACCATGCGGTGCCGTGCGGTCCGTGCGGCAAGCGCACCTGCCCGCTCAAGCATCACGAGTGCATGCGGTCGCTGAGCGTGGATCGCGTGTATGCGACCGTCTTGGAGCAGTTGAACCGCCAGCGAACGATTCGCGCGGCATGACCGCGCGATGTTGAGCTAGTCGGACTTCGCCAGAAGCGAAGTTAGCGCACGTGGATCGAATTCACGACTTCCACGCCTTCGACCGCATGGCGCACGACTTCCTGGGCGAGCTGCTTGTGATAAAAGCTGGAGACGATGCCTCGTAGCAGGAGCATCTCGCCATCGTGCTCAACCTGTAGATCGCGCAGTGCATAGATCGGACTGGCCGACAGGGCCTGTTGTGCGCGTGTTTGGACATCTGTTGCCGTTACGAGTGGCATGCGATGTTGCCTCCCTCCTTGGACGAAAACACTGACTGAGAAACCGCGTCGCTCGTTCTTATCGGAGGGGCAAAAAAAGCCGGACCGAACCGTTGCAACATCCAAGCCGCACGTGAGGAGCAATCGCACGTTCAATGTAATGCGCAGGTGCGCATTGTCAACTGCAAGGCGTTAGCACACTTGCGCGCGATCTCGCGCGCCGCAGCGTGCGTGATGTGCTAGCAGTGCGCGGGGGGGCTTGCCCCGTCGTCGCGCGGCCCGCTGGCTCGCGCGGGTCCTATTGGATCTTGCCCGTGCGGGTCAGGAAGGCGATGACCTCATCGGCCAATGCTTCGGCCTCCTTGGCGCCGGCGTCCAAAACCAGTTCCGGCTTGGCGGGGGCTTCGTAAGGATCGTCGATTCCGGTAAAGCCCTTCAATTCGCCGGCCCGGGCCTTCTTGTAGAGTCCCTTGGGATCGCGCTTCTCGCAGACGTCCAACGGGGCATCGACGAAGATCTCGATAAAATCGCCGTCCTTCATCGTGGCCCGCACGGCGTCGCGATCGCGGCGATAGGGACTGATGAAGGCAGTCAGCGTGACCAGCCCGGCGTCGCAGAATAGCTTGGCGACGGCCCCGATGCGACGGATGTTCTCCTCGCGGTCTTGCGCGGAAAAGCCCAGTCCGAAGCGCTTGGCAAATTCCTCGCCGTGGCGCTCCTTGAGCATGCCGGGGCCGGCGTTTAAGCCCATGCGAACGTTGTCGCCGTCGAGCACGAAGCTGTGCTGGCCGCGCTTGTGCAATTTGTGATCAACCAGGTTCGCGACCGTGCTCTTTCCGCACGCGCTTAGGCCGGTGAACCAAATCACGCAACCCTTGTGTTTGTTGAGCTGTTCGCGCTCTTCGCGAGAGACGCTGTGTTCGTGCCAAGTCACGTTGGTGTCGTTGGTCATGGGATTGCCCGCGCTCCTTTTTTCCTAAACGCCTGAATGTCAACAATTTCGAGAGGCTGTTTCAAAATCGCCGGCAGTGGTTGGCCGGCTCGCGAAGATGCCGCGTGGGCGGCATTCGCCAGGGGGTGCGGAGCGGCCGAAGACAAATAGCGGGCCGTCCCCGGCGATTGTGAAACCGCCTCTGGGTAAGACGCGAATCTTACCCCACGCCCGCGACCGCGCAAAGGGGTGGCTCAATCGCCCCCCGAGCGCGCATGCTCTTTCCACGCGCGTCTACGAGTGAAGGGGACAGTCCCAGTTTTCTCGAAGCCATCGAAAAATCGGGACAGTCCCCGATGGTTCTCCGATAGGCTCTTAGTCCAGCCCCGCCAATTCGCAGAGATTGGCCGCCATGACTCCCTGCGGGCAGCTCCAAACGAGAAAGAACAAAGCCTCGCGACACCAGCGTCCGGCCGGATGGCCGACGACGTAACCGGTTCCCTTGGCGGCCGCCAATGCCGCCTGCGTGCCGCGCAAGACGAGGCTGTTCGCGCGGGCTCGCAGCTCGTCATTCGTGCACACGGTTTGTCCGTCGGCCAATGCCAGCAGCGACGCTTGCAGTTCGACGTGTTCGCGGCGCAACTCCAAGGCAGGACCGGCCAGGTCGGGTCGCTTGATCGACTCGGTCTCGAGAAAATCGAGAGCCGCCGAAGCCAGCCCGATCGCCAAGGTCGAGGTTTGCAAGCCGCCGGTGCCGGCTCCGACGCCGACTTTCATGACATTTTCGACCGGGCCGGCCAGCAGCCACTCGCGCGCCAGCCGGACTCCGCTGAGGTGGACTTCTCCGGTATGGCTGGCCGACAAGCCGACCAATCGCGGCGGCGGCGGCACGGCGACCCCGGGCAGATTGGTCGGCAAAGCGACCAGAATTTGCCGCCCGTCGTCCAATTCGGCGCCCGTGACAATCACCTGGGCCTGATCGGCGCCAGTCACCCAGGGCGAGAAGCCCTCGAGCACGAATCCGTCGTCCACCTCCCGGGCTCGCAACACGGGGCGACCCAGGTGGCGGCGGCTGGTCGTGAGGTGCGAAATGCCGACGGTCGCGAACGAGCGGCCGGAGATCAAATCGGGCAGCAGCCGCTCTTTGGCCAATTGGTTGTCGCTGCCGGCGATCCGCTGGTAGGCGCCTGTGCGTTGGGTAATGATAAAGGCGGTGGTCAGGCAGGCTGCCCCCAGCCGGAGATAGCCGCGCGTGATATCGGCGCCGGACCACTCCAGTCCGCCCCAGTGCCGCTCGGCGAACCAGGCGAACACGCCGGCCTCGCCGCACAGCCGCAGTTGCTCCCGGGGCCACTTCTCGGTGCGGTCCAGCTCGCCGCTCAAGTGCTTGAGTTGGTCACAGAGGGCGTCGAGCGAGGAGTCGGCCGGCGTGGCGATCGGGTAATCGATATTCATGCGGATCAAGAGCCATTCGGGGGCGTGCGGACTAATGAGCAGTCGACGTCGTACGGCCGCTGGCCTTATAATCTACGTAAGATCGCTCCCAAGTTAAATGCACCGTGGAGGTTTCGATTCGCGGCGCGTCGGGGGAGACAGCCCCGCGGCGGCCAAATTGTGGGGTCGCTCCACTTTTGACGTACCGCTATAATCCTTGGCTTTCCTGCCGTTGAAGAGGGGGACCGCATGAGCCAGACCGAAATCGGGCCCACCGAGAGCATCCAGAAACTGCCGCTCAGTGAACTCTCCCCCCAAACGATCTACGACAAGTGCGTCGCGCTAGCCGCAATCTGTGGTGGAGCTGGCACCCCGAAGTCATCAATCTGTTTCGGGATCTGGACCCCATTCGCTGGCGTCAGTTGGACCACAACCCGATCGCTTTGCTGGCCGAGTTCACGCCAGAACGGTTGGAGATGCGGGCTTCGGAGCTGGTGCTGTACAGCCGCATCAACTACGCCTTCCGCCGGCTCAAAGAGTACATGAACAGCTCGAAAACGTGGGGCCGAACCCACGCCGGCGTGCTGGGTTCCAAGCCGGTGGCCTATTTTTCGGCCGAATTCGGCATCCACGAATCGGTGCCCATCTACTCCGGCGGTTTGGGAGTGCTCTCGGGCGATCACATCAAA
The DNA here is from genome assembly GCA_963791755.1 of uncultured Planctomycetaceae bacterium. Taxonomy (GTDB): domain Bacteria; phylum Planctomycetota; class Planctomycetia; order Pirellulales; family PALSA-1355; genus PALSA-1355. The sequence continues at coordinate 304,606 of CAWBTK010000006.1, read as the reverse complement.
AGTGCCAGCGGCCTGGGCATTCCGCTGGTCGCGATCGGGTTGTTCTACGACCAGGGCTATTTCAAGCAACACTTGGACGTGGACGGCTACCAGCGCGAGGAATATCTCGACACGAAGGTCGAGAACGTCCCGATGGAGCCCGCCCTGGCGGCCGACGGCCGGCAAATCACGGTCAACATCGACACGCGCACCGGGCACTTGCTGGCCAAGGTCTGGCTGATGCGCGTCGGGCGGGTCAACTTGTATCTGCTGGACTGCGACGTCGATGGCAACAGTCCCGAGGATCGCGAACTGACCAGCCGGCTCTATGGCGGCGACCATCGCACGCGCATCCGCCAGGAATTGGTGCTGGGCGTCGGCGGCGTCAAGGCGCTGGCCGCGTTGGGCATCACCCCCGGCGTTTACCACTTGAACGAAGGGCACAGCGTGTTCGCCACGCTCGAGGCCATTCGCGAGCGGATGCAAAACGACGGGCAGAGCTTTGACAACGCCTTGCGCGAAGTGGCGCAACATACCGTCTTCACCACGCATACGCCCGTGCCGGCCGGCCACGACCGTTTCGACGGCGGGTTGATCGAAGAGCATTTGGGCCCGCTGCGCGATCAGTTGCGAATCAGCTATGAGCAGTTGATGGGGCTGGGCCGCGTCGAGCCGCACAACGAAGGCGAGAGCTTCTGCATGACCGTACTGGGGCTCAAACTGTCGCGGCGAGCCAACGCGGTGAGCTGCCTGCACGGACATATTTCGCGGCGGATGTGGGCCCACCTGTGGCCCTGGCGAGTGGAAGAAGAAATCCCCATCGGCCACATCACCAATGGCGTGCACGTGCCCAGTTGGCTGGCAGGGCAAATGCACCAGCTTTACGATCGCAACTTTCCCGTGGGCTGGCTGCACCGTATGGGCGAACCCGACGCCTGGCAAAACATTCACCACGTCGATCCGGGCGAATTGTGGGAGGTGCATTACGCACTGAAGAACTTGCTGTTGGCATTCGTCCGCCGACGCGTGAGCCGCCAGTGCCGCCGCCGCGGAGAGAGCGATGCCGTCGTGGAAGCGGCGCGCAACCTGCTGGATCCGAACATCCTCACAATCGGGTTCGCCCGGCGGTTTGCCACCTACAAGCGGGCCGATCTGATCATGTCCGACGCCGAGCGGCTGCACCACCTGCTCAACGACGTTAATCGTCCGATCCAGATCATTTTCGCCGGCAAAGCGCATCCGGCCGACGAGCCGGGCAAGCAACTGATCAAGCGGATCGCCAACAGCCGCCACGACCAGCGCTACGGCAGCCGCATCGTGTTCATCGAGGACTACGACATCAACGTCTGCCGTCACATGATTCAAGGCGTCGACGTGTGGATGAACAATCCGCGCCGCCCGCTGGAGGCCTCGGGCACGAGCGGACAGAAAGTCGTGCTCAACGGCGGGCTCAACCTGTCGGTGCTCGACGGCTGGTGGGCTGAAGCGTATGACGGCACCAACGGCTTTGCCATTGGCAAGGGCACGAGCCATGTCTCGGATCAGATCAGCGACATGCGCGACACGGAAGCCTTGTACGAGACGCTCGAAAACGAAGTCATTCCGCTGTTCTACGATCGTGACGTCGACGGACTGCCGCGCGGTTGGATCCAACGCATGATGAACTCGATTAGCTCGCTGGCCTGGCGATTCAGCGCCCACCGCATGGTGATGGACTACACCAAGGCCGCCTACCTGCCCGCGGCCGGCGGCGCCAGTTGCGAGATGAGCATTCGGTAAAGGGCCCGCAAAGCCTCGCCGGGGGCGGACCACGCGGCGGGCGGGCGTCTTTCTCGATTGGCCCGGATTGCCTAGAATAACCCCGGCTCGCGCGATCTTCGCGTCAGTCAGGTTGGTCATGCCTTGGCAGGACCGGCCGCAGCCTGAAACTTCATGTCACGCCAAGGCGTGACCTACCTCATTCGTCAGATTCCAAAAGGGACCCACCGGCCATGGCGGACAAGAAAGAACTGCTCTCGCAAACCATCGAGCACGTCGACATCAAGAAGCACAGTCCCGTGCCGCTGGTCGAGGCGATGCAGCACATGGCCTACTCGGCGCGCGACCTGGCGCGGGCCGCGGACATCTACGACCGCATGCTCCACGACCAGGAGTGCGGCGTGATCTTGTGCCTGGCCGGTTCGCTGGTCAGCGCCGGCTTGAAGCAGGTGTTCGTCGACATGGTTCGCAACCGCATGGTCGACGCGATCGTCAGCACCGGGGCCAACATTGTCGACCAGGACTTTTTCGAGGGCCTGGGATTTCGCCATTACATGGCCTCCGAACGGCTCAAGGCCGGCCTGGACGACGACAAGCTGCGCGAGTTGCACGTTGATCGGATCTACGACACCCTGATCGACGAGGACGAACTGCGGATTTGCGACGACACGACCAAAGTGATCGCCGACAGCCTGCCGCCGCGACCGCACAGCTCGCGCGAGTTCATCCGCGAGATGGGCGCCTATCTGGCCGAGCATGGCAAGACGCGCGACTCGATCGTGCTGGCGGCGTATGAGGAGGACGTGCCGATCTTTTGTCCGGCATTTTCCGATTGCTCGGCCGGCTTCGGCCTGGTGGCCCATCAGCATGCCCGCGGCGATCAGCCCAAAGTGGCGATCGACAGCGTGAAGGATTTTTACGAACTGACGCAGCTCAAGATCGCCAACCCGACGACCGGCATTTTCATGCTCGGCGGCGGAGTGCCCAAGAACTTCACGCAGGACATCGTCGTGGCGGCCGAGATCCTGGGCGAGGATCCGCCGATGCACAAGTACGCGGTGCAGGTCACGGTGGCCGACGTGCGCGATGGCGCGCTGTCGAGCTCGACCCTGAAAGAGGCTTCGAGCTGGGGCAAGGTCGACACGGTCTTCGAGCAGATGGTCTTCAGCGAAGCCACGCTGGCCGTACCGCTGATCGTCGGCTATGCCTATCACAAGGGCGGCTGGAAGAAGCGCACGGCGAAGCGCTGGACCAAGGTGCTGGAAGGCGCTACTTCGCCGGCGCCGGCTTAAGCAGCAGACCGCCGAACTGCATCAGGCTGCCTTTGATCGGACCGGCCGAGCGGAGCACGATTTGCTGCGGTCCGGCTGGCAGGTCGATCTCGCCCGAGCGAATCTCCTCGTACCGATCGATGCTGCCGGTCGAATCGACCGTTCCAGTCAAGGTCTTGTCGCCGGCTTCGACGAGCCAAGCGTTGCCGGCGTTCTTCTCCAGGCTCGCGTAGTTGAGCAGCACCGCATAGCGGCCCGGCTTGGGAAGCTCGATATTCCACACGGCCCGATCGTTCTCGCTGTTCCATTGGCCGAGATTCTTGTAAAGCCGCTCCATCACGATCGACGGCCCGTAAATCTCGCAGGTCGTGGGATAGAGCTGCAACGTGCCGTCGGTCGTCGGTTTGACCACTTGCGGGTTGTTCGCGTAGAACTTCTTGCGCAGAGCGCCCGAGCCGCGCAGGTAGGCGATCACGTTGCACAGATCCTGCTGGTTCAAATCTTTCTCCAATCCCTCGGGCATCATCGATTTGCCGGTTGCCTTGAGCTCCTCTAACTCGTTTCGCAAGATCGTCTGCTGTTTGCCCTCCTGGGCTACCAGCGTGATGCTGTTGCCGGTTTCGTTGGCCAGCATGCCCGAAAAGCTCAGCCCGGCGGTGGTGGCGGCGACATAGTCCAAGAACTTGGCCTCGACTGCGCGATTGGGATCCAAGATCGCGGTCAGCAGCGCCTGAGGCGAATAATCGGTGAGCGCGGCCAGGTTTGGCCCGACCTCATGACCAACGCCGCGCAACCGATGGCAGACGGCGCAGCGCTTGGCGAAGACGGCCGCGCCGGCCTGGGCATCGCCGGTCATGGTCAGCACTTCGCTGTATTGCTCGAGCACTTGCCCGCGGTTCGACTCGATGGCGCCCGACAACAGGTCGGCGGCGCGCTGTTTGATTTTATCGTCATTGAATCGCAGCAATCGTTGTCGGCGCGAAGCGTCGATGTCGGATGCCGGAAGTTCCTGGTGCTCGATGGCAGCCAGCAACTGATCGATCCAGCTTTCGCGTCCCAACAAGGCGTCGAGGATTTCACTGCGAAGCGCCGGGCCGTGGCTCTTCCAACCTTCGAGCAAGGCCGGGGGAACGCGATTGCTGTCGATGCGGGCCAGGGCCTCGACGGCCGCCGTTTGCAACGTACCGCTGGATTGCGGCACCAGCAGCGCCACGAGCGAGGCAATATCGTCGTCGCGGCGGCTCTCGCCCCGGCCCAGCAGCCGAACGCAAAGCCATCGCCGCTCCTCGGGCGCTTGCTCGTCGGCCACCTGGCGGCGGGCGTAGTCGAACATTTTGGCCAGCTCTTGCGACGCTTCGTATTTTTCCCAAGACGTGTTGCGGCGGGCCAACGCATCCAACAGTCCGGCGAGCGCCGCCAATTGCCAATCGGCGTACTTGCCGCTTTCGGACTGGCCAATGCGCGCGAGCGCTTCGCCGAGCAAGCGATCGTCCTCGAATGCGCTGGCCAGGCCCACGAGTTGCTCCAATAGCGCCGAGGGCGGCTCCTGTTGCGATTTCGTGTCGAGCACCGCGGCCAGGACCTGCGACAGGTTCGCGGGCGTCACGGAGCTGAGCACCGCGGCGGTGATGAAGCGGTCATCGCGAAAACGAAGCGCGGTTTCGCCCAGCGCCCGGCCGGCCCGGGGATCGTGCCACTCTCCGAGCGTATAGGCCCGCTGCAATTGCAGCGGCAGATTCGGATCGTCGGCGAGCTTGAGGATCGATTCGCCCAATTGGGGCGCTTCGGCCAAGTGCGCTTCGGCGAGCCGAATGGCGTGTTGACGAACCGCGGGCTGGGGATCTTCCAGCGCGCGGGCAATCTGCGCCGCTTCCAGGCCGCCGAGCAGTTCCAACGTCCACAGGGCCTGCACCCGCGCGGCCGGGCGAGTTGATTCGGCGGCCAGCCTGCGCAGCGGCTCGATCGCCGCGGCGTCGGGATTCCACACCAGAAGCTGCTGGACCATGTCGCGCTGCCAGCCGCTAGGACTGTCCAGAGCCGCGACTAGTTCGACCGTGGACATCCTGTCCAACCGCGGCATTTTTCGCGGCGACTTGCCGACCGGAAAAACCCGATAGATCCGCCCCATGTCGGAGCCGGCGCGGAGGTCGATCTGTTTCTGGATTTCCAGCGGAATCCATTCCGGGTGCTCGATCGTCTGGCGATACATATCGGCCACCCACAGAGCGCCGTCGGGCCCGGTGGCCAGCATGGCGGGGCGGAACCAGTTGTCGGCCGAGGCCAGAAACTCCGAGTCCTTCTCGTCGTCGGCGCGGCGGCTGGCGAACAACAATCCATCGCGGCGCATCACTTCGCGATGCACCAGATTGTGAACCGGCTCGCTGATGAATGCATTGCCCTCGAACGCCGGGCCGAACAGATCGTCGCGATACACGATCGTGCTGTTGGCCGACGTGAATCGATTGGCGGCGTAGAGGTCGTTATAACGGGCGATCGTGCGGCTGCGCGGAAACACCTCGGCCGCGCCGGCCTGTTCCGGAACATCCAACTTGCCATTGGGGGCCGACACGAACTTGTTGCGCCGCAAGTAATGATCGGCCAGCACGAACTGGTACATCGGATCGCTGTTCGAGCAGCCGAACCAGTTGTCGAAATCGTCTCGGTTGCGTCCGTACTGCGTGGGGCCTGACTGCGGATCGAGCTCGCCCGAGTCGGGGCGAATGCGAAAATCGCGGCCGTTGGCGTTGGCGAATCCGCCGGCCTTGTTCAGTTCGATGCGGCCGCCGACACCGTCGCCGTGCGCAATACAACCAGCCGTCGAGCCCCCATTTCAACCCGTTCATGCGGTGCTGCGGATTACCCTCGACGAAGTTGCTGTACCAGACTTCGCGCTTGTCGGCCTTGGCGTCGCCATCGGTGTCCTCGGCATAGATCAGCTCCGGCGCAACTGACTAGAATGCCGCCGCGCCACGGCGCCACGCCGGTGGGAAAACCCAGGTCGTCGAGAAACACGGCGCTCTTGTCGTAGCGGCCGTCGCCATCGACGTCCTCCAGGCAGCGAATCAGGCCGCCGTGCTTGCCCTTGCCATCAAGGCCGCGCGGATAGTCCCCCATCTCGGCCACCCACAGCTTGCCGTCGGGGCCCCAGGCAAACGCGACGGGATCTTCCACCAGAGGCTCGGCCGCCGCCAGTTCGATCTGGAAGCCGGGCCGGACATGCGTCACGGCAAGGGATTGCTGGGGCGATTTTGGGCCGGGAAACAACACGCCCTTGAGCAAGTTGTCAAGCGGCATGCGGTCGACCAGGTCGGCCAGCTTGTCGGTATCTTCGTTCTGGACAAATAGCGTGCGATCGTGAAACCAAGCGCCGTTGTTCGTGCCCTGGCGGGTGATCGGCGGAATCGCGCCGGCGCTCCCCTGCTTGCCAGCGACGAGTTGCCGTGACCAGCTTTTCTCGCTGGGGACGAACAGGTTCGCGGAGAACTGGCTTTCGTTGGAGAATAGGACGTCGTCGTAGCCGTCCTGGTCGATGTCGACGAACCGCAAGCCCGCGTCGCGGCCCTGGCGATCGACGATGGTCGCCGGCTGGGGCAACGTCGCCGCCGTTTTTTGCCAACCTTGTTTCGAATCGTAGCGGAAGACTGCGCTCTGGCGATCCGTGCCGACGAGCAACTCGCAGATTCCATCGGCATCGATGTCCCGCAAGCGGACTCCCTCGTCGCGCCCGGCGCGGCTGGCGAGAACTGGCATGCCATCGAGCTCAAGAGCGCCCGCCGCCTTCGCGTCGGCTTGCCAGGCGCGGCCGTCGAATCGCCAGGCGCCCGAAACTTTTTCATTGCGTACCATGACGGTCGCAAAACCGCTGGAATCGAGGACGCCAAAACGGGCTCCGCCGGCGGCCGCAACGAGGTCGACCGGAAACGTCCCCGCGGTCCAACTTGAATCGGCGGGGGACCAGATCCGCGTCTGGCGAAGGCGTGCGTTGCCGATCACGACGTCTTGATAGCCGTCGGCATCCAAATCCACGAGTCGCACGCCGTTGTCCGAGCCGTCGGCGGCGCGGAGCGATTGCCCGCCCAGCAGGTTCTTGTTCAACCGCTCTTGCGCTTCTCGAAAATTGAGAAATTTGACCTTCTTGCCGTGCTTTGCCACCGCGTGGTCGACCAGCTCGACGATCTGTTGGCTGGTGATCCACTTGTGCGGATGGAAGATCAGCGTGAAAACGCCTTGCTTAATGACCGTGGCATCGATGGCGCGCTTGAAGTCGGCCACGGTTTCTGGATTGTCGGGTTTCCGCAACTTCTGCGCGCTCCAGTCGCTGGGCACGACGCAGGGAAACTCCCAACACAGACCGCCGATCACATAGGGATAGGAGTAGTCCTCGACGGTCGTGACGAACGACTTGAACGGAAGATATTTGCGAAAAATCTCGCGGGCGTTGTGGTCGAGCACCAACTCGCGCGGCAATTGCGGATCATTGGCCGTGATGATGTTACACACCGAACTATCGATCGAAAGGAAGCTGCCCGAGGGCGTGCGGCGGTTGAAGATCTCGGCGTAAAACCGCGGGCTGGGCGAGTTGATCGAATCGCAACAGGGCATGCGAAACGCGACGGCACGGTTGCCGGGGATCGCGTTCATTTGTTCGACGCAGCGGTCGTAGGTGGCCTTGGCCTTGGCCAGATCACCGCCTTGTAAGAGCGGACAGGGATGATCGTAGGTATGCACTTCCAGGCTCAGTCCTTCCTTGAGCCAGCTTTGCAACCGCGGATGGCGCGGGTCGATGCGCGTCGTCATGATGCTGACCGGGGCGCGACCGTCGATTTGTTTCAGGCGCTCCAGCACCGGGCGCAAGAACGTCTCCCACTTCTCGTGTTCGCCGGGCTTGTCCTCCTTCAGATCGTCGATGGCCAGGACGATCACGGCCTCGACGCCTTCCTCGCCAATCCATTGCGGAGTGACGAGTTTGGGAAAGCTGCGGGAGACATAGAAAGGATCGTTCTGGTCAAGATAGGCCAGGCGGTTGCCATCGGCGCCCCACGATGTCGCGACGGTCGCCAGAGATACCAGCATCCAACAGCAAGCGGCGACCAATCGTTTCAAAGTCGAACTCCTCAACTGCGTTCGGGCACGGAAGACCCGAGGCAAGCTATACCGCGATCCCTCGGTCAATTGGGCCATTATAGTCATCCACACGGCTGGGCGGCAGATTCGCCAAACCTCGTAGTCTGCCGCAAGAAGCGAGTCGTCGGGTCGTTTGTTATCCGCGTTGACCCTCGGCGGTGCATTCAGTAATATCCGTCCGCCAAACTCATGCCGATCAGCCCCCCCAGTAGTGTTTTTGCCCTCCTTTGATCGCTTCGCCACGAGACTCGGGAGCGAGTGAGGTTTTCGTTGTGACCGATTGGCCGGCGACTGGCCGCATAACCCACCTTACGCCATACGACATGGATGTCCGATGCGCGTTGCGATTCTGGCCGGCGGCCTAGGCACCCGGCTACAAGAAGAGACCACGGTGAAGCCCAAACCGATGGTTGAAATCGGCGGCCGCCCGATCTTGTGGCACGTCATGAAGCACTACGCGCACTACGGATTCAAAGAGTTCATCGTTGCGCTGGGCTACAAGGGCGATTCGATCAAGCGCCATTTTCTCGATTACCACGCAGTGAACAGCAACATCACGGTCAACCTGGCCACGGGCCAGGTCGACACGCACAGCAAGCAGAGCGACGATTGGCTGGTTCATCTGGTCGAAACGGGACACGACACCAACACCGGCGGTCGCGTCAAACGCCTGCAGCGGTGGCTGGATGCCGGCACGTTCATGGTCACTTACGGCGACGGAGTGGGGGACGTCGATCTGCGGGCTCTGTTGAAGTTTCACCAGGCTTCGGGGCGCGTGGCCACGGTGACGGCCGTGCGTCCGCCGGCACGTTTCGGCGGCTTGCTGTTCAACGGCGACCTTGTGGCCGAGTTCACGGAAAAACCGCAGGCCGGCGAGGGCTGGATCAACGGCGGCTTCATGGTTTGCGAGCCGCGAATATTCGATTATCTGGACGGCGACGGCAGCAGCCTCGAGATCTCGGCGCTGGAACGCCTGGCCCATGATGGACAATTGGCCGCCTACCGGCACGATCAATTCTGGCAGTGCATGGACACGCTTCGCGATAAGCGCCAGCTCGAAGCGCTATGGGAACAAAACAAGGCGCCTTGGAAGGTTTGGCAATGAATCGATTCTGGCAAGACCGCCCCACGTTGGTAACCGGCGCGAGCGGATTGGTCGGCGGCTGGCTGGTGACGCGCCTGCTCGAGGCCGGAGCGGACGTGGTGTGCCTGGTGCGCGATTGGGTGCCGCAAGCCGAGCTGCTGCGCGGCGACTGGACCTCGCGCGTGCGGATCGTGCGCGGAGACATCTGCGACCAGCCGCTGTTGGAGCGGATGCTGGGCGAGTACGAGGTCAACACCGTGTTTCACCTGGCGGCGCAGGCCATCGTGGGAGTCGCCAATCGCAACCCGGTGTCGACGTTCGAATCGAACATTCGCGGGACTTGGAGCGTATTGGAAGCGTGTCGCCGCAGTCCTGGCGTGAAGCAGATTGTCACGGCTTCCTCCGACAAGGCCTATGGCGATCAAGAGGAACTACCGTATCGAGAAGAGGCGCCGCTCGCGGGCCGGAATCCGTACGATGTCAGCAAGTCGTGCGCCGACCTGATCGCCCGCAGCTATGCCGAGACCTACGATCTGCCGGTGGCGGTTACGCGGTGCGGCAATTTTTTTGGCGGAGGCGACTTGAACTGGAATCGCATCGTGCCAGGCACGATTCGCGCCGTGTTGCGCGGCTTGTGCCCGATCATCCGTTCCGACGGATTGTTCATTCGGGACTACTTCTACGTCGACGACGGAGCGGCCGCCTACATGTTGCTGGCCGAGCAGCTCTCCGAGCGGCCCGAACTGCGGGGCGAGGCGTTCAACTTCTCGAACGAAGCGCAAATCACGGTGTTGGAGCTGGTGAACGAGATTTTGCGGCTGATGGACGTCGATATGACGCCGCAAGTGCTGTCGCAGGCGCCGCACGAGATCCGGCATCAATATCTGAGTGCGGCCAAGGCGCGGCGCGATGCTTTGCGTGGCGCCCGCTGTACAGTTTGGAACAAGGTTTGCAGCATTCGATCGATTGGTACAAAAACTTCCTGGAGCAGGGTTCATGCACAACGTACAGCCTGTCTGCCGATCTTGCGGCGAAGTCCGCCTGAAAGGCGTTTTGACCCTGGGTCAGTTACCCTTGGCCAATCGATTGTTGACGCAAGACGAGTTGAGCGCGGACGAGCCGAGCTATCCTTTGGATCTCGTGCTCTGTCCCAATTGCTCGCTGGTGCAAATCACGGAGACCGTTCCGCCGGACGTGCTGTTTCGCAACTACGCTTATTTTTCGTCCTTCTCCGACGGCATGCTGAAGCATGCTCGCGAGCTGGCCGCGCAGGTGGTTATTTCGCAAAAGTTGCGGCCCACCAGCCTGGTGATCGAGGTGGCCAGCAATGACGGCTACCTGCTGAAGAACTACCAGGCGGCCGGGATACCGGTGTTGGGCATCGAGCCGGCGGTGAACGTGGCCCGCGTGGCCCAGGAAAAGAATGGCATTCCCACGCTGTGCAAGTTTTTCGGCCGCGACCTGGCGGCGCAACTCGCAGCCTGCGGCCAGCAGGCCGACGTCGTCCACGTGCACAACGTGCTGGCGCATGTCGCCGATCTGAACGGATTCGTCGCCGGGCTGGGCATCGTGCTGAAGGACTCGGGCGTGGGGATTATCGAGGTTCCGTACGTCAAGGACTTGATCGATAACGTCGAGTTCGACACGATCTATCACGAGCATCTTTGCTACTTCTCGCTGACGTCGCTAGCCAAATTGTTCGCGCGGCACGGACTGACCGTGCTCGACGTGGAGCGAATCCCCATGCACGGCGGTTCGCTGCGCCTGTTTATCGCCAAGTCGGGCAGCCCGTCCAAGCGAACTCAAACGATGCTCGCCGACGAAGCCGCCTGGGGCGTGGATCGCGCGGCGTTCTACCTGGGCTTCGGCCAATGCGTGGAACGATTGCGACACGACCTGTTGGCGCTGTTGCGGCGGTTGAAGTCCGAGGGCCAGCGGATCGCGGTCTACGGCGCCTCGGCCAAGGGAAGCACGCTGCTCAACTACTTCAAGATCGGGCCCGAAACGATCGACTTCGTCGTCGATCGCAACACGCACAAACAAGGCCATTACACCCCCGGCACGCACTTGAAGATTCACAGCCCGGACAAGCTGGTCGAGGATCGACCCGACTACGTGCTGCTGTTGAGCTGGAACTTTGCCGACGAAATCCTGGCCCAGCAATCGGCCTATCGGCAGCGGGGCGGACGGTTCATCATTCCGATCCCTAGCGTCAAAGTGGCTTGATCGCTCGCCGCGACCAGGCCGGCAGCCAAGGAGGGCATGGATGCTATTCAAGGAATCGGACATTCGCGGCGTCTTCGTGATCGACCCGGAGCCGCGGGCCGACGAGCGCGGATTTTTCGCCCGCACTTGGTGCCAGCGGGAATTCGCCGAACATGGATTGAGCCTGCGTATCGCGGAGTGCGCCGTCTCCTTCAACGCCAGTGCCGGAACCCTGCGCGGACTGCACTATCAGTCGGCGCCGCACGGGGAAGACAAACTGGTCCGCTGCACGCAGGGTGCGATTTACGACGTGGCGGTCGATCTGCGCGAGGGCTCGCCGACGCAGTACGATTGGTTCGCCACCGAACTGACCGCGGCGAACCACCGCATGCTCTACATTCCTTCCGGCTGCGCCCACGGCTTCTTGACGCTCGCGGACAACAGCGAGGTCTCCTACCAGATTTCCCAGGAGTTTCGCCTCGAATCGTCGCGGGGCGTGCGGTGGAACGATCCCGCGATTGGCATCCGCTGGCCCCGGCCGGTGTGCGTGATCTCGGACCGCGACCGCTCGCTGCCGCTGGTGGGTCCGACGGCGCCGGTCGCCGGCGAGCTCGCTCGGACATACAACATGGAGACAACACGATGAGTCGATTCACGGTCTTGGGCGCGCGGGGTCTCATTGGATCTCGGCTGGCTGCCGCACTGGCCCGCGACGGGCACGAAGTCCGCACGCCGCTGCGGGACGACGATTTGACCAACGGCTCGTTGGGCCACGTGATTTATGCGATCGGCTTGACCTCCGACTTTCGCACCCGCACGTACGACACGATCACGGCCCACGTTTGCCGCTTGAACGAGATACTGCGTGAATGCCGCTTCGAGTCGTTGTTGTACCTGTCGTCCACGCGTGTCTATCAAGGGTTGACCGGCACGGTGGACGAAACGACCAACCTGGTCGTCAATCCGCGGCGAACGGACGACCTGTATAATCTGTCGAAACTCGCGGGCGAGTCTCTGGCCCTGGCCAGCGGACAACCCACGCGGATCGCCCGGATCTCGAACGTCTATGACCCGAGCGATTTGTCGGACAATTTTCTCTCGAGCGTCATTCGCGCGGCCGTGACGACCGGCGTGGTCTCGCTCGAGACGGCCGCCGACTCGTCCAAGGACTATGTGAGATTGGACGACGTGGTATTCGCGCTTTCGCGAATCGCGGTCGCAGGCCGGGGCCGGGTCTACAATGTTTGCTCGGGAGCCAACCTCTCTCACGCTCAACTGGCTGAACGACTGGCGGCGCTGGTGCCCTGCCAGGTTCGTTACGCGGCCGGGGCAACCGCGGCCACGTTTCCGACGATTTCCAATCGGCGGCTGTTGGCCGAATTCAGCTTTAGCCCGGCCTCGCTAGTGGAGGACCTACCGGCGCTGGTGGCCGCCTATCGAAGCTGCGGGGAGCTGAGCACATGCTGACCATCGACTTCGAAAATGACAAGGTTCGCACCAGCGAGGCGGGCGTCGACCGCGAGTTCCCGCTGGCCAGTCCCGAGGCCTTCGCGGCCGTGTCGCGCGCCTGGCTGCGCTGTGGTTGGGACACGAAATACGTGTACAGTTTCAGCTGGCTGGGGCGCCCGGTGATTCAACTGCCCGAGGATATGTTGCGGATCCAGGAGGTGATCTTCACGGTGGCGCCCGACGTGATCATCGAGACCGGCGTGGCCCATGGCGGCTCGCTCGTGTTCTATGCCAGTCTGTGCAAAGCCCTCGATCGGGGGCGCGTGATCGGCATCGACGTCGAGATTCGCAAACACAATCGGGCCGCGATCGAAGCGCACCCGCTAGCCGAGCGGATTTCGCTGGTCGAGGGAAGCTCAATAGACCCGGCCATCGTGGGGCAAGTGCGCGACATGGTTCGCCCGGGCGAAAAAGTCTTGGTGTTATTGGACTCGTGCCATACCAAGGATCACGTGCTGGCCGAATTGGAAGCGTATGCGCCGCTGGTTTCGCCCGATTCGTACATCGTGGCCACCGACGGGATCATGCAAGACCTGGTCGGCGCCCCGCGATCGCGCGATGATTGGAATTGGAACAACCCGCAGCAAGCGGCCCGCGAGTTTGTCGAGCGGAATCCGGAGTTTCAGATTCGCGAGCCGGCGATTCCGTTCAACGAGGGGATGATCACGCGCCGCGTTACCTACTGGCCGAGCGCGTATCTGCAACGCATTGCCGAGGCCGGCGATGAGGAATGATAAGGGCACTCGATCGGGAGCGCTGCCATGAGCCATGATACGCCGCTGGTGAGCATTGGCCTGCCGGTTTACAACGGAATGCCGCACCTCGGCGCCGCGCTCTCGAGCCTGTTGGCGCAAGACTATCCGCACCTGGAAATCGTTATCTGCGATAACGCCTCGACCGACGGGACAAGCGACTATTGCCGGTCGCTAGCCGCCGAACATCCGCGGATTCGCTACTACCGAAACGACGCGAACCTGGGGCCGCTGGAGAACTTTCGACTGGCGCTGGCCCGCTCCCAGGGCGAGTTGTTCATGTGGGCCTCGCACGACGATCGCTGGAGCGAGCGATTCGTAAGCGTGCTGGAAAGAAGCCTATCGGGCGCGCCCGATGCCGTGCTGACCACGCCGGCCGTTTTGCACATTTGCGAAGATGGCACGCTGTGCAGCGAGCCGCCTGACCGGCCGGCAACTGGAAAATCGCGGCGGGCCAATCTCAAGCTGCTATATCGCGATCACGCGGCGTCTTGGATTTTCGGCCTGTGGCGAACCCATTGGGTGCGCGAGCACTTCTTGGAATATACCGAGTTGCCATACTGGGGCGCCGACGTGTTGTGGCTGGCCGATATCTGCCTGCGCTACGCGGTGGTCGGCGACCAGGAAGCCGTGATCTACAAGCGGTTGCGCCGCAGCGGATATGCTCCTCGCAATGCCCGGGAAACGATCGCTTTTTGGGGGTCGATGTTCTGGCACGTAAGCCATATGAGCTTCCGTCGCGCAGGGCTGGAGAGAGCGAGCCGAGATCCTTGGCCTGTCCTGGGCCTATGTGTATCGTCTGGGAATTCGTCGGCCTCATCTGCTGCGCACGGCTTGGCGCGTGGTGCGGATGGTCACGGTGGCGGCCGTCTCGAGCCTGGTTCTGGCCGCGGTCCATGTGTTGCGAGCGCTGACGCGCAGACTGCTTCCGTCGCGCGCCGTATAATCCCGCGAGCCGGATCCGACCGGCTCGAGATCGGTCAAGAATTCCTCGACGAGGGACGCGTCAATGAGCATGCTGGGAGAATTCAAGAAGTTCGCGCTACGCGGCAACGTGCTCGATCTGGCGATCGGCGTGATCATCGGCGGCGCCTTTGGCACGATTGTCAACTCGCTGGTGCAAGACATCATGATGCCGCCGATCGGCGTGCTGCTGAGCGTCAGTCACGCCCAGGATTTCCAAGATTGGGCCCTGCCGATAAACGCCGAGGATGCCGAGCAGTTCAAAGCCGCGCAATCGGCCAGTTGGGCGAAGGAACATAAGATTGCCACGCTCAACTACGGCAAGTTCGTCAACAATATCTTGAGCTTCCTGATTGTCGCGTTTTCGGTGTTCCTGGTCGTGCGGCAGGTCAATCGCTTCGCTCCGCCGCCGCCACCTGCCAAAACGCGGGAATGTCCGATGTGCTGCACCAACATCGCTAAACAGGCTAAGCGCTGTCCCAATTGCACGTCGGAACTCGAACCGTTGGCGACGTAGGTCTTCCCCCGCCGTGAACGATGCCTGGGCGCCGCCGCTAGCTTGCCAGCAGTGGCACACGGATGGGAGCCTCTCTGCGACAAGCTGACTTGCCGGAAGCGCGGTAAACGGGTAATTAACCCTGGGGCGAATTGCGGCTTTGTCGACTGACAAGCACGCTCTGCGCCTCTTCACGTCGTTATTCAGATCACCTCTCGTCGAACATTTCGTTCCGTGGTTCGGTATCAACATCCGGTAGCTCGTTCGCGGTTTGCGACGCGCCCTGGTCCGCATTTTGGCGGCGCGGCGGCGGTGATCGTCGCTGCGCTGATGCTGTGCGGAAACCTGGGCTGCCGAGGACCGAGCAACAATCGCAATTGGGCGCCGAACCAGGCCGTGCTGCCGACCGCCGACTTCAACGGCAACCTGGTGACCGTGCACAACGTTCGCAATACGACGTATCGCACGGCCGACGACTACACGGTGCGCCATTACGACAAGACATACGACCTCGACAAACTCGACTCGGTCGACTTCGTCATGGTCCCCTTGCCCGAGGTTCCTGGCGGGGCGCACACGTTCTTGAGCTTTGGGTTTGCCGGGCAGGACTACGTGGCGATTTCCGTCGAGGTGCGCCGCGAGAAGGGGGAGGAGTTTTCGGCGACTCGCAGCGTTTCCGAGCCGTATGAGCTGATGTACGTCGTGGGGGACGAACGAGACTTGATCGGGCTGCGCACGATTCACTGGCTGGAGGACGTGTACATGTACCGGGCCAACTCGCCGCGGCCGCAGATGCAGGCCTTGTTCGTCGACATGCTGAAACGCGCCAACAAGCTGGCCAAGGAGCCCGAGTACTACAACCTGGTTTCGAATAATTGCACGACGAATATCGTGCGGCATATCAACAACGTGTCGCCCAACCGCGTGCCGTACACCTACCAGGTGCTGTTCCCGGCCTATTCCGACCGGCTGGCGTATCACTTGAACCTGATTCAAACCGACGGGACGTTTGTGCGGACCAAGGAGAACGCCCGGATCAACGAGCTGGCCTACATCAATCGCGACCAGCCCGATTTCTCGGTCAAGATCCGGCAAAACGACTCGGCCGTCGCTCGGCGAAATCCCTAGCGGCGAGCAGCCTTGGCGGCGGCGCCCGAGGTGATCGACAGTTGATCGCAAGACAACTGTCCGGTCGATCCCAACAGGCCCACGGCCACGATGGCCACGCGCGCCGCGGGCGGAACCTTGACTCGCGCGCTGCGGCGCTGCCAGTTGAACGTGCCGCGCAGGATCCCAACGTCTGCTGGCCGACAGGCATGCGGTCTTCATCGAAGAAGCTCACCAGCACCGACGCGCCGTGCTCATCCTCGGCAGCCGGCACAACTTCGCGGGCCGCGACCCAAAGTTCGACGCCCAATTCGGAGACTCTGCGGCCGTCGACGCCGATGGCTTGCAATGCCTGTGAGCTGCGGCCCATCACGCGGTTGCTGAAGGTGATGCAATGCGGGGCGGCTGCGTCGGGACCGTTGTCGGCGATCGAAGCCTGGCGCACGTAATACCAGCCGGACGGCTTGTCGTCATCCAGCAGGCTTTCGAAATCGCCGTTGACCAGCGGCGTCAGGGGTTGCTCGCCCGGATCGCTGCGGAGCTTCTCGGCCCGCCCGGTCATGGGCACGAAGAACGTCGGCTCGGAGTATTCGACCACCAGTTTGCCGTCCTGCTTGACGAGCGACCACAACGTTTGTTGATAGCGCTCGCCGAGCGGGATGACGATGCGTCCTCCTTCGCGCAACTGTTCGACCAGCGGCGCGGGCACTTCCTGCGGCGAACAGGTAACGATGATCTTGTCGAACGGGGCATGTTCGGGCCAGCCCTGATATCCGTCGCCGATCTTGCTTTCGATATTCTTGTATCCCAAACGCTTGAACGTTTGCCTGGCCCGTTCGCCAAGCGGCTTGATGATTTCGATCGTGTAGACGTTTTTCACCAACCCGCTCAGGACGGCGGCCTGGTAACCGCTGCCGGTGCCGATCTCGAGCACCCGATCGGTCGGTTTCGGATCCAGCTTTTGCGTCATCCAGGCGACGACGAACGGCGGCGAGATGGTCTGGTGGTCGCCGATGGGCAGCGCCATATCCATGTAGGCGTATGCGCGGACGTCGGCGGGCACGAACTCGTGCCGGGGCACCGTGCGCATCACGGCCAGAATGGCCGGCGACTTGATGCCGGCCGAGGCCACCTCGGACTCGACCATGATGCTGCGCACCGCGGCCAACTGGCGTGCCGCCTGGCCCAGGCACGGCGAGGCCGCCGACAATGCGAGCACCAGCAACAGAATACAGAGCGTGCTCGCTCGGAATTGGCGAAGCGGGGGCATGGCGACGATCACCTGGGACGTTGCTGGGGAACGAATCGCTATCTGTTTAGCCGATCGGGTTTTCGGCGAAAAGACGAATAATCGACGTCGCCGCGCCCGACGTCGCGATAGCATGGATTTATCGCCGCCGGGGCAAACGCTATCATCGAGACACGCGGCATTGCGACCAATCCCCCCTGGCCACTCGATTATCCCTCCATGCATCTTTCCCAGCGCATGCAAGCGGTGCAAAGCCCGATCATTCCGGTGATCGCCGAATTGATTCGCCGCCACCCAGGCACGATATCGCTGGGACAGGGTGTGGTTCATTGGGGACCGCCGCCGCAAGCGGCCGATCGCATCGCGGGCTTTCTGGCCGATCCGGAAAACCACAAGTACAAGGCCGTCGAGGGCATCCCCGACCTGGTCCAAGCGATCGAGCGGAAACTTCATCGGGACAACGGCATCGACGTGGCCGGAGGCAGTCGCGTGGTAGTCACCGCCGGCGGCAACATGGCGTTTTTCAACGCCTTGCTGGCGATTGCCGATCCGGGCGACGAAATCATCCTGTTGACGCCTTACTACTTCAACCATGAGATGGCCGTGGCCATGCTCAACTGCCGAGCCGTGCTCGTGCCGCTGAATGCCGATTACCAGATCGACGTCGATGCCGTGCGCCGCGCCGTCACGCCGCGCACCCGGGCCATCGTCACTATTTCGCCCAACAATCCCACCGGCGCGGTGTATTCACGCACGGCGCTGACCGAGATCAATCTGCTGTGTCGCGAGCGCGGGCTGTACCACATCAGCGACGAGGCTTACGAGTATTTCGTGTACGACGGGGCCGAGCACTTTTCTCCAGGCTCGCTCGAGGGCGCGGCCGGCCATACGATTTCGCTGTACTCGCTGTCGAAGGCCTATGGATTCGCCAGTTGGCGCGTGGGCTACATGGTGATTCCCGAACCGCTGACGATGGCGATTCGCAAGGCGCAGGACACGATCCTGATCTGCCCGCCGGTCGTTTCGCAGGCCGCCGCCGTGGGGGCGCTGGCGGCGGGCCTCGACTATTGCCGTCCGCAACTCGAGCGCCTGGCCCAGGTGCGCCGGGGCGTGCTCGACGAGTTGGAAGCGGTTCGAGCCTATTGCACGATCCCCGCGGCCCGGGGAGCGTTTTACTTCCTGTTGCACGTCGACACGCCGCTGGACTCGATGAATCTCGCGGAGCGCCTGATTCGGGAATTTGGCGTGGCCGTTATTCCCGGCGCTACGTTCGGCATGGATCGCGGCTGTTATTTGCGGGTGGCATACGGCGCGCTGGCCGCCGATACTATCCGCGAGGGCATCGGCCGGCTGGTGCGCGGATTGAACTCGATCGTGAGAGGTTGACGCCCATGCAAATTGTCGCATGTCAATTGGATATTGCCTGGGAAGACAAACCGGCCAGCCACGAGCGGGCTCGCGCGTATTGGCCGGCGCCGCGATCGAGCCCGGCGCGCTGGTGGTGCTGCCCGAGATGTTTGCCACGGGCTTCAGTATGCACGTGGACACGATTGCCGAAGCGCCGGGCGGACCGACACACGAATTCTTGGCGGGCCTGGCCCGGGAGTATCGCGCCTGCGTGCTGGGGGGTATTGTGACGCGTGGCGCCGATGGCCGCGGTCGCAACGAGGCGGTCGCCTTCGGACCCCAAGGGCAGGAGCTGGCGCGATACTGTAAGATGCAACCGTTTTCGTTCGCCGGCGAAACGAAACATTACGAGTCGGGCTCGGGTATAACCGTTTTCCAGTGGCAAGACTTCACCGTCTCCCCGCTGGTCTGTTACGACCTCCGCTTTCCCGAATTGTTTCGCATCGCGGTGCGTGCCGGCGCGCAATTGATGGTCGTTGTCGCCAACTGGCCCGAGTCGCGCCAGGCGCACTGGCTGGCATTGCTGCGGGCCCGGGCCATCGAAAACCAGTGCTACGTGGCCGGAGTGAATCGGGCCGGCAGCGATCCGCACGTCCCTTATGGCGGACACAGCCTGATCGTCGATCCGCGGGGCGAAACCGTGGCCGAGGCCGGTCCCGAACCGCAGGTGCTGACGGCCACGATCGAGCTGGCGCCGTTGCTGGAGTATCGCCGGCAGTTTCCGGCCCTTGCCGACATGAGGCCCGAACTGTTCCCGGGCTAGGTTCCTTAGGGCGAATTTGTCTTCTCGGGCTTCCTTTGGCTCCGCTGGTTTGACTAGACTATTTGATAGACGTGCTACGTCGCGTATTCTCCAGCATAGCGAACCGATCGACCTGTAGCGGCGGGCCGACCGGACGGTTCGAACCTTCTGCCGCCCTCCAAGGAAGCTCTCGCATGAAACGGTCACTGGCACTATCGCTCTTTGGTTTGATCGCCGCTTCGCTGACGATTTCGGCCGCCGCCCGGGGAGAGGAATCCTACACGCGACAGGAAGACGTGATCTATGGCCGTAAGTTTGGCACGGCGCTGACGATGGACGTGTTCACGCCCAAGCAGAACGCCAACGGCGCGGCGGTCATCCTGTGCATCAGCGGCGGCTGGGTATCGAATCACGATAACATTCAGCCGCTGTTCGTCACGGAATTGCTGAAGCACGGCTACACGGCTTTTGCCGTGGTTCATGGCAGCCAGCCGAAATTCACGATTCCCGAGTGCGTCAGCGACATCAATCGCTCGGTGCGCTACATTCGCTTTCATGCCGCCGACTTCAAGATCGATCCGGCCCGGATCGGGATTAGCGGCGCGTCGGCCGGCGGCCATTTGTCGCTGATGCAGGGCTGTGCCTGCAGCGACGGCGACCCGAAAGCGAAGGACCCGGTGGACCGCGTCAGCAGCCGTGTGCAGGCCGTGGCCTGTTTTTTCCCGCCGACGGATTTCTTGAACTATGGCAAGCCGGGCGTCAAATCGCTGGGAATCGAGCCCGAGCACCGCTTCAAGCCGCCATTCGATTTCCGCGTGCTGGATCCGGCCACGAAGTTGTTCAAGCCGGTCGACCTGGAGACGCGCGAATCGATTTGCAAGGAAATGTCGCCGTGCTATCACGTCACCGCCGACGACGCGCCGACGCTGATCATTCACGGCGACGCCGACGAGTTGGTGCCGTTGCAGCAGTCGGAACTGATCATGGAGAAGTTCAAGGGCGCGAGCGTGCCGGCCGAATTGGTCGTCAAGAAGGGCGGCGGACACGGGTGGCCCACGATCCTGGCCGACTTCAAGACCATTGCCGACTGGTTCGACAAGTATCTGAAAGCGCCGGCCACGCAACAAGCGGCGAAGTAACGGACGCCGCTGACTCGTCGAATCGATCAAAACACCAAACGCCGGGTCGACTCCACGACCCGGCGTTTTTTTGATCTCTGCAAGCGCGGGCACCTCAAGAAGTGCCCGCGCTGCTGTTCGCCGCGACGCGGCTATTGGCCCAGCCACAACGAGAAGTTGGGCGTGCTGACTCCGAATCCGGGGGCGGCGTAGGCATACGGATACGGATAGACCGGCGGCACGTAGCCCACAACCGGGCCAGGTCCATACCAACCGCGATAGCCGGCGGCATACGGGCCGCGATAGCCGTGGTAACCGTAATTCCCGCCGCGATAGCCATAGCTGACCGGACCGCGACCGCCGTGGTGTCCGTGATGCCCGCCCGCCATTGCCGCCGGCGCCCCGATTGCCATCGCCACCGCCAAACCAGCCAACATGAAAGTGATTCGTCGCATCGCATGCTCCTTCGCGTCTGCCTGGCCGAGTCGTGTCGTGCGAACCAGCCGTAGTCTTGTGTTCTCCGGCAGGACACTAAAGCGAAGCGCGTGCCAAAACGCAGAGACCGACAAAACGGCCTGTCTTGTCGGTCCCTGGCGCACAAGCGAACGAATTTGTGTGTTCGACGGCGCGAAAAAGCGCACTCGTTTTGATACCACGGGAAATCATTTTGCGCCGCCCGAGGGCAAGCGCCGCGCTTTTCCGTTTTGGAGAGTGCTAGCGGTCAAGCGACTTGACGCGGATGTTGCGATAGCGGACGAACTGCCCGGTCAAGTCGCCGCCACCCCCGTGGACCTGCAGGGCAATGCCGCCGGTGTCGGGATGCCGTTTTTCGGTGTCCTGGAATTCCATGAATCGCACGCCGTTGATCCAGGTCGTGATCTTGGGCGGATTGCCAATGATTCTGGCCCGCAGCTCATTCCATTGGCCGTGCTTCCAGAACGTGGGCCAATCGGCCGGCTTCACCGGCAGCGGAAACGGACAGTCGTGCGGCTTGATCTCGGTTACCTTGTCGGTGAAGTCGAAATTCCGCAGGTGGATGTTGCCCGAAAGGCCTTCGCCGTAAACGCCGGCCAGGTTTCCGCCGGCGTGGTAGTCGATCATGTACTGGTAGGCCTGTCCCTTCTCGGTGCTGCGCAAGAACAGCCCGCTGTCGGGCACGAAGTCGTTGTTCATTTCCAGCACGACTTCGAAGTTGCCGTAGGGTTTGTCGGTGATGACGATTCCGCCGTTGCCGGGAATGTCCTGGCTGCCGATGATGGCTCCGTCCTCGACCACCCAGCGGCCGCCGCTTTTGTTCTTACTAGCGCGGCTATGGCCGCTTTGGCGCTCGTGTGCCAGCCGGCGAGCGTTTCGCCGTCGAAGATCGAAACATAGCCGGCGTCGTTAAATGTCTCGCGCTTGTAGTCCTCGGCTGCCACGGGCGAGCTGATTGAAACGAGGGGCACGAGAAGCGCTAAAGCAAAAAGCGTACGTCGCATGGCGGGTGGGCTCCTGGTTGCGGATGGTTGTGTGGGGCAGGCCGGTGGCCGCGGATGGATGGGCGGCGGGCCTTTAAGATAACGCCTGGGGGTGTCGATCGCGAGCCTCCCGCCTTGGGCGACGGTGCATTGTGGGCCCACGCAACCCTTGCCTAGCGGAGGTTTTGCCTTGCTTTGGGCCGCACGGTGAGCGTACATTGCAGCTAGCCCCCAATGAAGTCCGCCGGATCAGCAATCGCCGGCAGCCGGTCGTCCTGCACCCTGCCCCGCCCATATGAATCTCTGCTCGCATTTCAATCGCCGCGAACTGCTGCGAATCGGCGGCCTGAGTCTGTTTGGCGCGGCCCTGCCCGAGGCGATCGCGGCGGCCGGACAAGCCCGCGCGAAGGCCTGCATCTTCATGCTGCTGCAGGGCGGTCCCAGCCACTTGGATCTGTGGGATCCCAAGCCGCAAGCTCCCGCGGAAGTGCGCGGTCCGTTTTCGACCATCGAAACGTCGCTGGCCGGCGTGCGCTTTGGCGAGCTGCTGCCGCGGACGGCCCAGCTGATGAAGCATCTGGCCGTAATCCGCTCGATGGAGCACAACTTCAACAATCACATCGCGGGCACCTACGTCACGCTGACCGGATCGAACGATCAGCCGAACCAGGATCGCGAAGCCAAGAACGATGACTTTCCGGGTCCGGGCGCGGTGCTTAACTATCTCCGGCCCGCCAGCGCCGTGCCGGCCAGCGTTTCGCTGCCGACCTGGCTGAGCATTCCCGGGCCTTCGAACCGCATGCCCGGACAGTACGGCGGGTTTTTGGGACCGGTCAAGGATCCGTTTTTGATATCGGGCGAGCCGCACAAGCCCGGCTTCAAGCCGCTTTCGCTGACCCTGCCCGATGGCTTTGGCCAAGAGCGCATGCAATCGCGGTGGGGGCTTTTGTCGCAACTCAACGAGGCGACCCGACACCTGGAGGACCAGGCCACGCGGAGCCGCGACCGGCTGAGCCAAAGCGCGTATGAGTTGCTCGTCGATCCGCGGGTGCGCGAGGCGCTCGACTTGTCGCTGGAGCCGGCTGCGTCGCGAGAACGCTACGGCGCGACCAAGCTGGGTCAATCGCTGCTTTTGGCACGGCGGCTGGTCGAGGCCGGCGTGCAGTTCGTGGCCTACAACGCGTTCAACCAGGAGTGGGACACGCACGGCGGCCTGATTGGCCGGTACAAGCAACTGGTGCCGCCGATGGATCAGGCGTATAGCGCGCTGGTGGAGGATCTGCGCGAACGGGGAATGCTGGACACGACGCTCGTGGTGAACACGGGCGAGTTTGGCCGCACGCCTCTCATCAACAAGGACAACGGCCGCGATCACTGGCCGAGCGCCTATAGCACGGTGTTGTGTGGCGGCGGCATTCGCGGCGGGCAGGTGTACGGCGCCAGCGACAAGAAGGGCGCCTTCGTGGCCGACCGTCCGGTGGCGCCGGCCGACGTTTTGGCCACGATGTGGCGGCAACTGGGAATCTCGCCCGACACCGAGCTGCGCGACCGGGTGAATCGCCCGCAGGTTTTGAGCCGCGGCGAGGTGATTGGCGATTTGATCTGACGCGTGGCTTGCTCGGTCGGGCCGCCGGAGAGAAGCAAGAGCCGGTCAATCGCCCGTGCCAAGCTCCTCGTTCAGCGCTTCAAGAATCAGATCGCATTCGCGCAGTTCGTGTTCGTGAAAACGAGCCGAGAACCGCGCGAAGTCGCGAGCCAGCGAGGCCAGCGCCTTGCTCGCGGTTTCGTGATGAAGCAGCTGCTCGGCGGAATCGGTCAACCGGCACAAGTCGGAGTACAGCGGCACGTGCTCGGAGCGTAATTGCTCGGCGCGGCGACTAAGATGCGGCGCCTCGCGAATCGAGTCCTCGAAATAGCCGTAGGCTTCTTCCAAGGCGAAGTGCATCGCCAACTGGTCGCGGAGCTTCTCGAATTGGTTGAATAGCTGAACGTATTCGATCCGCATCCAGGCGGGTCGATGCAGCATTGCGGCGGCGTGGTGCATCAATTGCCGCAGCTCGTGGTGATCCTCCTTGATCTCCTGCAGAAAAGCAGGGTTGATCGAAACGGTGCGTGTCACCAGGGCCATGACAATATTCCTCCTGCTGTGACCGTCTTCCGCGACGAGCCAGTCGTGGCTTGGGCGGGAGCAGGTCCTTTGGCGCCCCAAAAACAGTTCCTATTCACATGAGAAAATCACTCGCGGCACGCTCAAGCGAAGCGCAGGATTGCGCGGGCGCGGTATAGCGCTGCCAGGGGCGGGTTTCTCTCTGTAGGTTCTCGCGCGACGAATCGATCTGACAAACGCGACGAAACAGAACCGAGCGGGAAGAACGGATGCGATATGATTCCGTTGACTGTACCTTTTAGCGAGCACGTTTGTCAAACATCGAATTGGGTGGCCAGCTCCTAACACTCAAGGGGCAGAGCCGACGAAATCACGTGCATTGCCATCACCTGCCGCGTATCATGGCGGCAAGCGGCATTACCCCTGATTGTCATGGTTCGAAATCACTGCGGAGTTCTTGCATGAGCGCGCTGACGACCTACTTGCGTCGCGACCCGGCCGACGCAACGCCGTGGGCCGAGACCTGCGGCGAGATTCGCTGCCTGGTGGAAGAAAAAGACGGCGCCGCCGCCGAAGTGCACCAGGTGAAAATCCAAGACGCCAAGCTGCACTACCACGAGCGCACCGACGAATTCTATTACGTCATCGACGGCACCGGCACGATGATCCTCGACGACGAGACCATCGAGTTGCACCCCGGCGTGGTGGTCTACGTGCCCCGGGGAGTCAAGCACAAGGCGATCGGCGACCTGACCGTGCTGACGGTGTGCATTCCGCGCGGCGTGCTCTCGGACGTGCACGAACTGGAGTAGCGGCGCCCGCCGCTGCCAAAAAAGGGGCCAAGCCAAATGGGGGGCAGGAAAAGCGCGCCTGCCGCCGCTCAATCGTCGCGGGAGAAACAGACCAGGCAGATGTCGTCGCTCTGCGTGCGGCCGCGCACGAAGCGACGCACATCGTCCAACAGGGCCTGTCCCACGGGCTCGACGCCCTCGGGCGCCTTCAAGATGACCTCGCGCATGCGTTTGGAGCCGTAGACGTCGCCGCGGACGTTCATCGCCTCGCTGATGCCGTCGGTGTACAACACGATCGTGTCCCCGCTCTCCAGGGGCAATTCGACCTGTTCGTAACTGCGTTTGGCGTCGCAACCCAAGGGCAACCCGCCGACGCCGTCTCCGATTACTTCCAGCGAGTCGCCCCGCCGCCGCAAGGGAGGCAAATGCCCGGCGTTGACCAATGTCAGCCGATGTTTGATCGGATCCAGCACGCAGAGCACGAACGTCACGAAATGATAGTTAAGCATTTCGGACGAGAGATCTTGATTGAGTTGCTGCACGGCCTCTGCCGGAGTAGCGCTAGTAGTCAGGCAATACCGCACTTCGGAGCTGAAGTGGGCCATCAGCAGGGCCGCCGAAACTCCCTTGCCCGCGACGTCGCCGATGGCCAACGCCAATCGGCCATCGGGCAGCGAGATATAGCCGAAGTAGTCGCCGCCGATTTCATCGGCCGGTTGATAGTGGTCGTAGAACTGGTAGCCAGCCACTTGCGGTCGGCGTTGCGGCAGAAACTGCAACTGCACCTGTTTGGCGGTTCCGAGGTGCGGAGGAAAATGGGTGCCTTCCTCGGGCGACTGGCGCGCTTCGGCGGCCTCGACTTCCTGCCCGGCAATCGTGGCCACCGCAACCAGCACATCGAGATCAGCCTGAACGAATCCGTTGTGAGGGTCGGTCGTGTCGAGATACAGAATTCCCAGCGGCCGGCGCGAGGGGCCCATCAGCGGCGCGCAAATCAACGACAGGCGATGTTGCTCGAAGACCGACTGATTCATGTCGCTGGCATCGGCTCCCTCGGCCATGATGATGGCTTCGCCGGTGGACATGACATTGAGCGCCGTTTTGCGGCTGATCGGACCGAAGGTCATGCTATGGCCGGTCTCGCTCTTGCGGTGTTTCATGGCGCGGGGCACCAGGTGCCCGTCCGAACCTTCGGCCAGCAAGATATAGCCGCGCGAGGTCTGCGGAAAAATCTCGAATAGGTTGTCCATGATCTTGGGCAGGATTTCGTCGACGTCGAGGCCGCCTTCGAGATTCAGCGAGACTTTAAGCGCCGCGCGAAATCGGGCCTGGGAGCTGACCTCGGCCGGTTCGCCCTCGGGCGCCCCTGCGCGATCAACACACGGGCGGCGTCGCGACCTTGCGCGGCGGCTTCTTCCATCACCGCGACCGTTTCATGCACGCCCGGCTCTTCGTCTTCCTCGTTGTGCTCGGGGGGCGCGCCGGCATGAAACACGGTGACGACTTCGTAGATATGGATTTTATCCTGGTCCTTGATCGGCGTGCGGCCTTCCAATCGGCGTCCGTTCAAGTAAGTGCCGTTGAGGCTCGAAAGGTCCTCGATGAAAAAGCCCTCGGCCGAGCGCACGATGCGGGCGTGTCGGCGCGAGACGGTATGGTTGCGCAGCACGATGTCGCAAAATTGGTCTCGCCCCACGACCATCTCGTCGGACGTGAGTTCGAAGAATTGCCGGCCGTTGGAGTCGGAGCAAACTTCGAGAGTTGCCATGGAGAAGGTCCTTGCACGCTCGGCAGCGTGCCGCGGGAGGTAGCGCTGGCCCGCGGAAACCCACGGCAGATGCGGCTGCAACCCCCTACCGACCACTTTCTCATTCACCTGCGAGCGTGTCAATCGACTTCTCCTGGGCGCCGCCACGTGCCGATTGACGGCGAATCCTCGCGGGCCCTTGGGGGGAATCGCGACGCTGGGGTCGCCCGCGAATGAATCGCCGAAATACCGGTATTTCTAGCGCCGGAAAAACGCACCGATCGCTGCCACTGTTCCACGGCGTGCGCCGCGCAGCTTCAAAATGGGTGGGAAGCTTTCAGGAGAATGTTCGCCGCGAACCGCAAGATCTTGGCTCGGCGCGGCCGAAACGGACCGCAAATCGGCAGGCTGCTAGCCCAGGTCCTTGATGGCGCGGCCCGTGCTGAGTTGTTGCCGCAATTGTTGAAACTCGTCCCAGTATTGGCGGGTATAGTCAACGCCCAGGTGGTCGAGGATCGTGGCTGAGAGGTCGGCCGGAGAAACCGGGCGGTCCTTGACGAAGGCGCCCGTGGCGTTGGTCTCGCCGTAGGCCTGGCCGCCGCGCACTCCGCCCCCCGCGAGCAACACGGTGAAGGCATGCGGCCAATGATCGCGGCCGGTTTTCTCCGTCATGCCGTTTTGCACGATCTGGCCAATCTTGGGCGTGCGGCCAAACTCGCCCGTGACCACGACCAGCGTGGTTTCCAATAACCCGCGAGCGTGCAAGTCCTCGACCAGCGCGGAAAAGCCTTCGTCGAACCGCGGCGCGAGACGATCGCGAAGCGACGCGAAATTGTGATTGTGCGTATCCCAGAAGGGCGAGACCTTCTCGCCGCGGCTCTCGTCGTCCCAGTTGACCGTCACCAGCGACACGCCCGCCTCGACCAACCGCCGCGCCAGCAGCAGGCTTTGACCGAATTTGCCGGCGCCGTAGCGCTCGCGGGTCTTGGGCGGCTCCTTATCGAGGCGGAAAGCGTTATGAGCCGGCGCGTCGCCGAGCATGGAAAACGCCTTCTCGACGTGGTTGGAGAACATGCGCACGGCCGTCTCGCCCGACATCGAGCGGGCGAGCGATCCGTCTAGCCTGCGCAACAATTCGCGACGCGCGATGACCCGTTCGACCCCGACGTCCTCGGCCAGCCGTATTCCCGGCACCTGAAATCGCTCGTCGCTGGGATCGCCTTGGACGAGGAACGGATTGGACAGCTCGCCCATCCGGCCTCCGGTCTGTCCGGCGATCCGTTTGTCCTGGCCGGTAAATTGCAGATACCAGGGCAGCACGACCGCTGGCGGAAGCGCCGCGCGGCGCGAGCCATAACGCATCAATAGCGAGGACAGCGACGGCCAATCCTCTGGGCGGGCCTGATCGGTAACCGGCGGTCCGAAATAGGCGCGGCCGGTAAACATCTCGCTGCAGGCTGGTCCGTGCACCGGCATTCGATGTTCCATCGAGCGCAGCAGGCACACCTTGTCCAACTGGTCGGCCAACTTCGGCAAGTGCTCGCACAGTTGAATGCCGGGCACGCGGGTGGCGATGGGCTTGAATTCGCCGCGGATTTCGGCCGGCGCCGCCGGCTTCATATCCCACAGATCAATATGGCTGGGGCCGCCAAATAGAAAAATGAAGATGCACGAATTGAACCGACCCGGCGCGTCGGCCGGAGCCGCGGCACGCAATTGGGCCAGTTGTGCGGTGCTCAAACCCAGCAGGCTCAAGCCGCCGACGCGCAAAAGTTCGCGCCGCGAAACGCTGTTCGCCCCCGTGCCACGACCCGTCGCCGAACAGATCGAAAACATAACGACTCGACGGCTGAAAAAAACGAAAATTTCCTTACCACGGCTTGCCTCGAGACGTGTAGTTTCCCCCTGCCCGCTCGGCGATGTCAAGCAGCGACCTGGCCGCGGGCCAAAAGGAGTCTAGACGCCAGCCAGCGCCCAATTCCGATCAGGTGTCGAGGCATGCTATCGGCTCGCCCCGCGCGGACACGTGCGGCGGCAATGCGTTGAGTGGAGGACAGCCGAGAGATGGGGCTATAGCGGAGCGAAATCAGGGATTTCCGCACGCCTGGGCCTAGGGGATTTCACCCGATTGGCGTGACCCCAAGCGTGACTGGGGCAACTAACCTTGCGAAACTTCCAAGGGTTGCTATTCTTAACCGCCGCCCAAGTTCCCCCAGTCGCGAAAGCGAAAAATGAGTATTGTTCTAGCCGTCGTTCTGTTTGCCGCCGTCCTGTTGGCGCTGGATTTGTTGACCGCGCCCAAACACTCGGAGCCGGCTCGGACGACAAATATCAAGGAAAGCCGTCGCCCGGCCTAGCGGCCAGTTGATAAAATCAACAAGCTGCTAGCCCGGCGGCTCATCTCGACGGTGCCGGCTGTCCGCCTGAAGCTCGGCGTTCCACTCGGCGCCATCTGAAACGGCCCCCCCTCGCGGCTCGAACGGGACGACGGTCGACCGATTTCGCCTGGAACCGCCAATTGACGGGGCCGGCAGTCGCGGACGACAATTGGGCCAGTCGTCCGGGCCAAATCTCACTTCCAGGGGGCCGCCGGCATGCTCCGTCCACTTGGCGTTTTCGCGCTTGCAGTTATCGCGATCCTATCGGCTAGCACAATCGCCGTGGCAAAGCCGCTGGCCGTGTGCATGTTCCAATGCGATGCCACGCCCCCCTTGGGCAGTCCGCTGTGCGGATCGGCGGTGCCGCCGGCCAAAGCCATCGTCGATCCGCTTTCGGTTCGGGGGCTGGTGCTATTGGGCGACGAAGCGCCGATCGTGCTGTGCGCCGTCGACTGGGTGGGCATCGGCAACGGCGGCTACGATGCCTTTCGCGAGGCGCTGGCCAAAGCGGCCGGGACTTCGGTCGATCGCGTGGCCTTGCATACCCTGCACCAACACGATGCGCCGACGTGCGACTTCGACGCCGAGACGCTGTTGGCATCGCGCTCGCTGGGCGGAGCCCTATTTCATGTGGCGTTCGCCCAGCAAACTATCGATCGCGCCGCCGCGGCCGTTCGCCACACGCTGTCGTCTCCCAAGACCGTGACACACTTGGGAATCGGCACGGGGCAGGTCGACAAAGTCGCCTCCAACCGACGGGTGCTCGGCGAAGACGGAAAGGTGAAGTACGTGCGCTATCGCGCCAGCACAATCCCCGAAGCTGTCGCCGCGCCCGAGGGCGTGATCGATCCAAAGGTCCGCGTCCTCAGCCTGTGGAACGGCGATCAGCCGCTGGTCGTGTTGAGCTATTACGCCACGCATCCGCAGAGCTATTACGGCCAGGGAGGGGTCAGTTACGACTTCGTGGGCATGGCCCGCGCACAGCGGGAGTCGGCCTTGCCTGGCGTGCCTCACATCCACTTCAACGGCGCCTCGGGCAACGTGGCGGCGGGCAAGTATAACGACGGCTCGCCGGCAAATCGCGCGGTGCTGGCCTCGCGGCTGGCGGCCGGCATGAGCGCCGCCTGGTCGGCCACGCAGCGCACGCCGCTCGGCTCGAGCGACGTGGGGTGGCGCACGCGGGACGTCAGACTTCCGCTCGGGCGCACCTGGCGGCTGAAGCGCCGACGGTGCAGTTGCTGGACGACGCCGGCGCCTTGCCGCGCGATCGGGCCCGGGCGGCGACGGATCTGGCCTGGATACGGCGCGTGCAAGCGGGCCGAGCCATTCAACTGAGCTGCCTGCGGCTGGGGCCGGCTTACGTGCTGCACATGCCGGGCGAGTTGTTCGTCGAATATCAACTGGCGGCAGCCAAAATGAAGCCCCAGGCGACGGTTTGCATGGCCGCCTACGGCGACTATGGTCCGGGCTACATCGGCACGGAAATCGCCTACTCGCAAGGCGGCTACGAAACGAGCTATGTCTCGCGTGTCGCCCCAAGTGGAAAAGGTGCTCACCGCCGCCATGGCCGATTTGCTGAAATAGGGGCTGGAAACCGCGACGCGGCCTCCCTCGCCAAGCGAGCATGGCTGGGCACGCCGCTCAAGGGGGCCTGGGAGGTCGCGAGAGTTTTCCTTTGGCAAACGGATTGGCCAAGGATTACAATCGAGCCACGGCGTTTTCGATCGCCCTGGGCCCCGCAAAGCCTGGTGCGACGATACCTCAACTGCCGCGATCACTCCGCGGCTTTTCATTCGCTCCTGGACCAATTGTCTCGATAGGAATCGCTCTCGATGTCACGTTCGAATCTGTGTTCGCGGTGGTTGCCGTTGGCCCTGTTTGCCCTGTGCTCAATCGTACCGGCGACAACGGCCGTGGCGAGCGAGGAGATCACGATCTATCGCGATGAGTTCGGCACGCCGCATATCTTCGCGGAGACTGCCGAGGGCGCCTGTTTCGGTCACGGCTATGCCCAGGCCGAGGACCGCTTGGAGGAATTGCTCAAGCAGTACCTGCGTGCCACCGGTCGGATGAGCGAGGCCTTTGGCCCCGAATTCCTGCGCGATGACTATCGGCAGCGCATGTGGCAACACGCCGCGATCGCCAAAGCCAAGTACGGCGAACTGAACGGCAAGAGCCGCGCGCTGATCGAGTCGTTTCAGGCCGGCGTCAACAAGTACATGAAAGAGCATCCCTCGGAGGTGCCTGCCTGGGCGCCGACGATCGAACCCTGGATGTGCGTCGCCTTGGGCCGTTACATCATCTGGGGCTGGCCCGAGGGAGAAGCCGGCGACGATTTGAAGCGTATCGGCATCGAACCCGATCCGGTCGAGTACCACGGGTCGAACGAATGGCTGGTGGCCAAGGAGCGAACCGCCTACAACGCGCCGATCGCACTGATCGACCCGCATCTGACCTGGTATGGCGCGTTCCGGTTTTATGAAGCCCGGCTGTACGGCGGCGAGATCGAATTCTCGGGCATGGCCATCCTGGGCAATCCGTTGCCGAGCATGGGGCACAGCCGCTATTGCTCGATCGCCATGACGACCGGCGGACCCGACACCTCGGACGTCTACGAAGAGGAGATCAATCCCGAAAACCCGCGGCAGTACCGCTATGACGGCAAGTGGGTCGACATGACCGTGCGGCCCGAAGTGATTCGCGTCAAGGACAAAGACGGCGTGCAAGAGAAGAAGGTCGAGATCGAGTACACGCGGCACGGTCCGATCGTAGCCAAGAAGAACGGCAAGGCCTACGTGTTTCGAATTCCGTATTTCGACGAGGTGGGCCTTTCGGACCAGACAT
Source organism: uncultured Planctomycetaceae bacterium (assembly GCA_963791755.1). Taxonomy (GTDB): domain Bacteria; phylum Planctomycetota; class Planctomycetia; order Pirellulales; family PALSA-1355; genus PALSA-1355. The sequence goes on along the minus strand of CAWBTK010000006.1, from coordinate 272,518 downwards.
ATAACTCGATCACGGCCCGCAATTTGACGGAAATGAAAAAGGCGCTCTCCAGCTTGCAACTGATGATGCAGAACCTGATGATCGGCACGGTCGAGGGAGATATCTACTATGTGCGCGTCGGCCGGGTGCCGATTCGTCCGGCCGGCTATGACTACAAGCGGGCCATGCCGGGCAACACCTCGAAGGCGGAGTGGCTGGGCATCCACAAGTTCGAGGATCTGGTGCAGATCCAGAATCCGCCGCAGGGGTACATGCAGAATTGCAACGTCAGCCCGCAATTCATCATGAAGGACTGCCCGCTCGTGCCTTCGGCCGAACATCCCTACTTGTTCAATGGATTCAACGGCTTCGACAAGCTCGACGAAGCGTATGACAATCCGCTGCACCAGCGGGCGGCGTCGTGCGTCGATCAATTGCACGACATTCAGAAGATGACCGTGGAAGACGCGATCGAGGTGGCGTTGAGCCCCGTTGTGTATGGCGCCGGCGCCTGGCAGCAGCGGCTGGAAAAAGCGTGGTCGGGAGCGAGCGCCGACGTGCGCAGGAAAAAAGAGCTCAACACGCTATACGAATTAATCGTGAATTGGAATCGCCGCTGCGACGCCCAATCCACCGGCGCCATCGCTTACAAGTATTGGAAGGAGTCGTTTGGCAATGAGGTGAAAAATGCGGACCGCGCGGGCTTGCCGCCGCCGGCCGCGATCACTGATGCCATGCTGCTCGCCAAGCTGGACGAGACAGCCTCCCGCTTGCAGGCCGATTTCGGCCGACTCGACGTCGCTTATGGCGATGTCTATCGAGTCGGGCGCCGGGGCAGCGCCGTCACCTGGCCGGTGAGCGGCGGCTCGGTGGCCAATATCGCCACACCCCGTGCGATCAGCTTCGAGCCCATCGCGGGCACGAAGAATTTCCTGGGACACGGCGGGCAAACCTCGACCCAGATCGTGCTGCTCACGAACCCGCCCCGATCGTGGACGGTGTTGCCATTGGGCGAGAGCGACCGCGCGGACAGCCCGCACTTCGACGATCAGGCCGAGCAATTGTTCAGCAAGAGCAAGATGAAGCCGACTTACTTTCTCGACAAGAACGAACTGCTCAAGCATGTCGAGCGGAAGACAGTCGTGTATCGCGACGTCGATTGACGCAAACCGGCCGGTTCAGCGCCGGCCGAGCCGACCCCACGTATCATGCCGTAATACCCGATCCTCAAGGAGTTCAACGTGATGATTTGCCGAACGCCCCTGCTGTTGGCGTCTTTTGTCGCCCTGTTGGCGAATTCGCCAATTGTCCGGGCCGACGACGCTGCCTACGTGCAAACCAAGAACATCGTGTTTGCCGAAGTCGACGGCGTGGGACTGTTGATGGACGTATTCACGCCGACCGGGAAACCGAACGGCTTGGGTATCGTGGATGTGGCTAGCGGCGCTTTCTTTTCAGACCGCGGCAAGATCGAGGACCATAAGCGGGCCCAAATGTTCGACATTTTCTGCGGCAAGGGGTACACGGTGTTCGCCGTGCGGCCCGGCTCGATCAATAAGTTCACGCTTGCCGAGATGTCCAAGAACCTGAAACAGGGCGTGGCCTGGGTCAAAGAGCATGCCGAGGATTATAAAATCGATCCCGCGCGGCTGGGGCTCACCGGAGCATCGGCCGGCGGACACCTGGCTTCGCTGGTGGCCTTGACCTGCGACGAGAAGTCATCGGTGAAGGCGGCCGGAGTGTTCTTCCCCCCCACGGACTTCCTGGAATATCGGGGCAATAAGATCGACGACAAATCGACGCCCGCGCAACTGGCGAGCGTCAAGCGTTTCGTGATTCTGGGGGGCGGAGACGCGGAGGCGTCGGAGATCATCGCGAAACTGAAGGCAGTCAGCCCGGCCTTGTGCGTGACTTCCAAGGCGCCGCCGTTTCTGATCATTCACGGCGACGCCGATCCGCTGGTGCCGCTTGCGCAGTCCGAGAAATTGTTGGCCGCGCTCAAGGCGCCAACGTGCCCTGCGAACTGATTATCAAAAAGGGAGGCGCCCATCCCTGGCCCACGATTCACGAGGAAGTGCAGGTGATGGCCGATTGGTTCGATAAGCAGTTAGCCGCCCAGTAAGCAGCCGAGCCGCGCTGGCGACGCGTCCCCGATCGATCGCGGTCGCGTTGTCAGGCGCTTTTTTTGTTTTCTCACAACCGCCATAATACCTGCCCACGCCCGCCGCCCCTCCTCCCCCCACAGCATCGGCCCAGCCCGCACCATGTCGACCGCCAAGCCCGTTACGACCCGCATCGTGTCGCTCGATCAGTTTCGAGGCTACACGGTGGCGGGCATGTTCCTCGTGAATTTTCTGGGGTCGTTCGCCGCCACGCCGATCCTGCTGACGCACAGGAACAATTTTTGCAGCTATGCCGACACGATCATGCCGCAGTTTTTCTTCGCGGTGGGCTTCGCATTTCGGCTGACGTTCGGACGCCGGCGCAGGCCCAGGGCCTCGCGCGCGGCCTACGGCCACGTCGTTCGCCGGCTGCTGGGGCTGGCGCTGGTGGCCATTGTCATCTACAGCGCCCCCAACGCGGGCCGTAGCTGGGAGGCGCTGGTCGAAAAGGGACCCTGGGAAGCGCTGCGGCCGGCGCTCAAGGGCGCCTGGTTTCAGACGCTGATGCACATCGCCGTCACATCGCTGTGGATCACTCCGGTGATTCGCAGCAGTGCCATGGTGCGCGTGGCTTATATGGTGGCTTCGGCGGCCTTGCAGATGTTTCTCTCCTACTGGTTTTATTTCGATTGGGTGCACACCGGCGGCATCGACGGTGGTCTGCTGGGATTTCTATCGTGGACCGTGCCCACGATAATGGGCACGCTGGCTTGCGACGCCGTGACCGCGGCTGACGGTCGGCCGCGGATCGCGAAGATGGTCGTGTGGTCGATTCTCTTGATGGCGGCCGGTTGGCTGCTGTCGTGCGGCACCACGTTGTACGACGTGCCGGAAGACCAGGTTGCGAGCCTCAAGGACCAAAAGCGAGCGCGCCGACCCGGTCTTGCCCAGCCAGGAACGTATGCAAACCCGTTCGCTCCGCTGGGCTGAGCCGCCCTTCGTGCCCCCGCCCGACAGCGACCATCGCAAGGAAAACTACTGGATGATGAGCCAGCGGGCCGCGACGATCTCATACCACGTGTTCGCCGGCGGGCTGGCGTTGGCCTTGTATGTCGTGTTCTACGTCGCCTGCGACATGTGGGGCTGGCAACTGGGCCTGTTTCGCACGCTGGGGACCAACGCACTCGTGGGCTACATCCTGCACGGCATCGTGGCCGACGCCGTCAAACCGTTCATGCCCAACGACGCGCCAGGATGGTACGTCACGATTGGGTTTTTGATCTATTTCGGCATCACGTATTTGTTCATTCGCCATCTGGAGAAGAACAATATTTACTTGAAGCTGTAGGGGAAAGTGCGAGGTGAGCCGGGCGAAAGCGGGCTAAGCCGCCAGCGCGGTGAACCAGCGCCATGAGCCCAACTCGGCGTGTTTTCCCAACCCCCAACCCCCAGCCCCTAATCCCCACGCCTCACTTCCCCCGCACCTGTTTCCAGGTGACGACTTCGACCCCCGATTTCTTCACGGCGTCGATCACGGCCGGATCGGTAAACACGCGGCGATCGTTGTCGCGGATCAGGGAGCTGGTGGTGATGGCTTGCAGTTCTTCGTTGTTGTAGCCGCAGTGGATGATCAGGTAGCGCACGCCTGGCTTCGTGTCTTCGATGGCCTTGAGATACATCTGCTTCTTGGCGTCATAGCTTTCGCCGGAGTAGTACTGCGTCATCGTGTCGAGTACCGGCAAATGGTGCTCGTCGAGCAACTTCACCAGGCCCTCGGCCCGTGCGCGGACGTCCTTGGGCAGGGTGCCCGCTTCGTCGAAGTTGCGCATGAAGAACACCGGCACGTTGAACTCGATTCCCAGGCGCACGTAGACTTCGATCAGGTCTGGTCGGCTGACGACGGCGCCCATGTGCGTGTCCAGATGCGTCACGGGCACGCCGAAGTCGATGGCCCGCTGGATCTGGGCACGCAGTTCCGTTTCGACTTCCGAGGCCTTGGCCGTGCGAACGATGTCGCCGACGCCGCCCCACATATATCCTTCCGAGTCGACCAGCGAAGGCACGCTCTCGCGCGGCGCGACGGGGCCCCAGCGATAGTCGTGCCATTCGCAATTCAGCGTGAGATGGATGCCGAAGTCGCGCTCCGGATGCGCCTTGGCATAAGCGGCGATTTCCTTGAACCAAGGGCACGGGACCATGATGCTGGCCGACGAGACGATGCCCTGTTCCATGCCCTGGATGGTGGCCATGTTGACCGAGTGCGACATGCCGGCATCGTCGGCATGAATGATGACGCGGCGTTTGCCGGCCGTCTCGGCGGCCGAGAATTGCGCCGAGGCGAATGTGGCAACGAGCGCGATGACCAATGTTTTCAAGAACCTGGCATGCATTGATGAGAACTCCCGGAAGTTTTTCGAAGAGGCATGGACCACGCGATTGTGTCGACGTCGGAGAATTGTTTTTCGCTCAAATCGGCGAGAGTGCTATTCCCAACCAGAAAACCACGAGCAGGATCACATTCGACCACAGGCCCCATCGCGCCAATCGGCAGCCGGCCGGGGCGATGTATCCCAAGATCGTTCCCGTCATGCCCGCCATGTGAATCAATCCCATTTGCAGCACGGCCGGCGGGGCCCCCGCCATATCGCCGCCATCGCCGTGAAAGAACTCGTCGACGGCATTGGCCACGAACACGAGCACCAGCACCAAGCCGATGGCGAAACAAACAAGCGACCAAATGCCCAGCTTCCGGCCGCGTCGCCGCGCGCCGTCGGGCTGCCCCGTCGGCGAGGAGGCGGGGTCGTCGTTATTTGGGGTCGCCGGCATGGATCCAATCCTCGTTGAACGCGGCGTGCTTCATGCTCTTGCCGGCCTCGACAAAGTAACTATAAACGGCGTGGATCGTGCCGTCGGCCCCCTGGATGATGGCCGGATAGTGGTACGATCCCTTCTCGTGCTTTTCCAGGTGCCGCACCTTGCTCCACGATTTGCCTTCATCTTCGGACAAGGAAACGGCCAGGCTGTTGCGACCGCTGACGGTGTCGTTGTGAATCAACACCCAGTGGCCGTTGGCCAACCGCACGGCGTCCAGCCCGCTGCCAGGATTTGGCATGTCAAGCGAATAGACGTTGCCCCAGGTCAGTCCCTTGTCGTTCGACTCGCTGGCCCGAATCTTGTCGGTGATGCCGTTTTCGCGCATGTAAGCCACGAGGGTGCCGTCCTTGCGCTCGAGCACCGCCGGCTGGATATTGCCGAATCCGATCAACGGCTCGCTGGCGTACCAACTGTCGCCGTCATCGTCGCTGACGGCCATGATCGAAAATGAATACGTGTCGCTATACAGCGGCAGCAAAATGCGCCCGGTCGAGAGCACCGTGGGCTTGCAGCGCGGCTGCCATCCCATGCGCTGCGAGAGCTTTTGGCTTAACTTCTCCTCCAGCTTTCCGGCATAGAGCTTGGCCCGCTCCTGGAAGGCTTGAGGGCGGCCGGCCAGGTTCTCGTGCAACAGGCTCATGGCCTTGTCCTTGAAGTCGGCCGGCTTGAGCCATACCACGCCCTGCCAATTCCACTTGGGCGCGCCAGGGCCCGAGTAGTCCGTCGAGGTGCGATAGATCGTCAGGGCCGAGTCCCACTCGTTGTCGAGAATGATGGGCCAGAAGAGCCACAGCTTCTTGTGCTTGTCGATCATCATGCAGGTGTTGCAATCGGGAAACTCTCGATTGTCGGCCATCACGAAGGGCTCGCTCCAGGTGCTCTGCCCCTTGGTCAGCCGTGAACCCAGCACGGCCACGTCGTCGGCCCTGCGCTCGCCCGAGCCGCGATACCACGACACCAACAGATCGCCATTGGGGCACTCGACGATGCCCGGCGCGTGGTTGTGTTGCGGATTCAACGGAAAGATCAGCTCTTCGCGATACTCGGGCGCCGCCTGGGCGCTCGAGGCCGCAAGCAAACAAATCGCGATGGCAATGCGAGACACGTATCGAAGCATGGGAAGGATCCTCGGCGATGGACGAAGTGTTGGGGGTGTGGTTCGTGGGCGATTTCAATGGTATCATTCAGCCGGTCGTTGATACAGTCGCGCGGCACGTAAAAACGAGGCCGATTTCCCCGAAACAACGGGATTTCCGCACTTGGCGCGTCCGCGGGACCAGCACCTCCGGACAGTTCGCTAGCGGCGCGGAAAACGATTGCCACACCGGCGCGGCAGGCAAGGTTTTTGTCCACAGCTCGATGCCACTTGATTATGCACCTGGTCGACATCCATCACGTCAGCCGCAGCTTTGGCAGCGTCAAGGCTCTGGTCGACGTGAATCTCACGCTCGAGCCGGGCACGATCGGGCTGGTGGGCAACAACGGCGCCGGAAAATCGACGCTGCTCAAGGTGCTCTTGGGCCTCCTGGCGCCCGACGCGGGCGGGGGCACGATCCTGGGCTGCGATATCCGCCGCGGCACGCCGGAACTGCGCGGCCGGGTCGGCTATCTGCCGGAGTCGGCCGCCATCGTGCCCATGCTCAAGGGGGTCGAGTTCGTTTCCTTCGCGGGCGATCTATACGGCATGCCGCATCGCGACGCCCGCCGGCGGGCCCACGAGGTGCTCAACTACGTCGGCCTGGGCGAGCTGCGCTATCGCCGGCTGGAAGAATACTCGACCGGAAACCTGCAGCGGCTTAAGCTGGCCGCCGCCCTGGTGCACGATCCGCAGTTGCTGTTGCTCGACGAGCCGACGAACGGATTGGACCCGGCCGGGCGAATCGGAATGTTGCAATTGCTGGAAGACCTGATCGCCGAGACCGGCAAGAGCGTGTTCCTCTGCACGCATCTGTTGGGCGACGTCGAGCGACTGTGCCGGCAGATCGTCGTGCTCGACCGCGGCACGGTGGTGCGGGCCGGCACGATGGACGACATGCGGGCACAAGTCAGCAACCGCTACGAGTTGAGCTGGTCTGGGGACGCTGCCGCATACCGCCGCGCGTTGACAGACGCCGGCGTGCGGATGACGGACCCCGCGGACGACGGACAGAGCAAAGTCATGGTCGTGGTGCCGACTGATTTCGGCACGAGCCGGTTTTTCGAGTTGGCCCGCGCGAGCGGCGCGACGCTAACCGAGCTCAAGGCCGATGAGGAAAACCTGGAACGACTGTTCTTTCGCGTCACCGGCCAGACCGAGAATATTCCGGCCACGGTCTAGTTGTTGTTTTCAACACCTTAGCGCGTGTAACTCATTATGGAAATCGACCAGGCGCGCTATCACGGCTGGCACGGCAAGCTGCAATCGCCCTGGTGGGGATGCCTGGCGATCGTGCGGGTGGCGATCGTGCAGGTCTTTCGCAACAAGGCTTATCGGTTCGTGCTGGCCTTGGGCGCGCTGCGTTTCGTGGCGTTTTGGAGCATCATCTACGCGGTGACGCAATTGGCCCTGCCGCCGCGAATGAGCGAGGGGCTGCTCGAACGGTTCGGTTTTAGCGCCGACGCCGACGCCAACCAGGACAACGGCTATATCGTGTTCATCCAGGGACAAAGCGTGATCGTGATGATCCTGCTTGCTTTCTCCGGCAGCCTGCTGGTGGGATCGGACTTTCGCCTGCGGTCGCTGCCGTTCTACCTGTCGCGGCGAATCGACAAGCGTCACTACATCGTGGGCAAACTGCTGGCCGTGAGCGCGATCGTGTCGATCCTCACGATCGTGCCCGCCTTGCTATTGTTCTTCGAGTTCGGATTATTCACCTCGTCGACCACCTATTGGATCGATCATTGGCAGATCGTGGCGTCGGTGTTGGCCTTCGGCCTGGTGATCTGCGTGGTCAACAGCATTCTTTTGGTGACCATTTCGGCCTATCTGCAGCGCATCGTGCCGATCACGATCACCTGGGCCACGCTATTCTTGCTGCTCGGCCGGCTGGGCGATTATGTCTATCGCGAGACGCACGACGAGGCGTGGCGTCTGCTCGACCCGTGGCGCGACATGCGGCTGGTTGGGCAATTGTGCTTTGGCTCGTTCCGCCGCGAGGGGGACGCCGAGCTGGCCTGGTGGGCGCTGGCGATTCTCGCTTCGGTATGCGCCGTGGCGCTGGCCGCGTTGGTCCATCGCGTGCGAGCCGTGGACGTGGTCGAGTAAAGCCCAGAACGACGACTGGAACATTCGCGCTGGCTTACGTCAGGTCGCGATACTCGCGCCGCGAAAAGACAATCGAGGCCAGCAGGATGCCGCCCACGGCGATGCCGGCCAAGGCCCAGGTGGCGGCTTCCACGGATAGCGGTTCGAACCACTGCGGGTCGGGCGGGGGCAAACCCTCGGTCGCGCCGGCGGCGTACATCAGCGAACGCCCGTAGTAGTTCACGGCGACTCGCTTGGCGATTCCCGGCATGTTGCCCAGCAACAGTTCCATGAACAACGCATAAATCAGGGCGATGATCGTCGAATGGCGAAACGCCACGGCGAACAGATGAAACAGGCTGACATAGGCCAGCGTCATGTACACAAGCGCCGGCAGATACAGGCCGAACGCCACCTGGCCGACCTCGCCGGCCAGCCGGCAATCGAGCCAATAGCTGCCCACAACCATGCCCAACACCAACGGCAGGGTCGCCGTGAATTTGGCGAACAGAATCAGAGCCCGCGGGATGGGCCGCACCAACAGAAACACCAGCGTGCGGTCTTCGCGGTCGCCGCCGACGCTGGCCGTGCCAAATGCCAGGGCACAAATCGGCACCACGAACGAGGCAAACACGAGGATGATGAATTCGCTGAAATCCTTGAACTCGCGGGGGCTGGCGTAAGGGCGATTGAAATGCCGCCGCAACACGAACAGCGTGCACCCGGCCAGCGGCAGCAGCACCATTGCCGTATTCGACGACCATAGCAGGCGGCGAAACGTGAGCCACGTGAGCGTGGTCCATGCGCGAAGCAGGTTCATGGCCGTCCCTGCTGCAAATAGTCGAAAACCGCGTCGGCGCCGGCATCGAGGGTTTGCATCCGCTCGACCTTGATGCCGTGCGCACAGACCAGTTCGGCGATCTGCCCGAAAAACCACAAAGGGTTGCGCGTGCGGACGATCAAGCCGGTGTCGCGCAGCTCGATGCCTTGCACGTCGGGAAACTCGGCCAACAAGGCCGCCAGCCGGCGGGCCGGTTCGGCCACGATCTCGACCACCAGCGGGCGGAATTCCATCAGTTTGCGGACGTCGGCCAAGGTGCCGGAGGCCACGATCCGGCCGCGCGACATCATCACGATCGAACTGGCAAGCTGCTCGATTTCGACCAGAATATGGCTCGATACCAGGATGGTTTTTCCCTGTGCGGCCAGGCGGAACAACAGCTCATTGATCTCGCGACGACCGCCGGGATCGATGCCCGAGAGCGGTTCGTCGAGCAGTAGCAGCCAAGGATCGTGCACCAGGGCCTGGGCCAGCTTGATGCGCTGCCGCATTCCATGGCTGCAACCGGCCAATCGTCGGCCGGCCCGATCGGCCATGCCCACCTCTTCCATCACGTACGCGGTGCGGCTGCGCGCTTCGGCGCGAGAAGCCGTGCAGCCGGGCCATGGTGTAGACGAACTCGCGGCCGGTCATTTCCTCGTAAAAGCTGTTCAGGTCGGGGCTGTAGCCCAGGTGATGCTTGGCGGCGGTGCTCCAGGCGTCGTGCGAGGCGATCCGCACGCGACCCTGGCTGGGCCGCAGTTGGCCGCTGGCCAGTTTGATCATCGTCGACTTGCCGGCGCCGTTGGCCCCCAGCAGCCCCGTGATGCCGGGACCGATGCGGCAGCTAATATCGTTGACCCCGATGACGGGCCCGTAGAACTTGGTGACGCCGTCGAACGAAAGCAGCATGGCGCTTTCGGCCGCGTGGTGCGGCGAGAGAGCGTCGAACGGGGCCGGGGGCGTGCGTTGCATAGCAACGTATGGTACCCGCGCGCGAATGCGGTCCACCAGGGGGGCGCAGCGCTCGGGACGACTAGGGCTTGGCCGAGGCGGTCAAGGGAATCTCCTCGGCCGGCGACTCGGCTTTTCGCTTGCGGGCGAACAGGCGGCGCGGTTTGAGGATGTCTTGGCCTTCGATGCACTCGACGCTTTTCACGGCGCGGCGGTCGTCGTAGATGACTTCCACCTTCACGCTGGAACCGTCGGCCAGCGTCTCTGCCGGAATCCCCACGACCTCCCACAAGCCGCCGGTGGCGACGTCGGCGGCGCCATGCACCACGCCCGGCCCGCCTTGGTGGCCTTGCGATATCCCTGCTTGAACGAGAACAAGTCAACCCGCTTGCCGTCGCGCTCTTCGCTCCACAACGGCGCGCCGAGTTCGGCGATGACGTGCGAGCGGGGAGTTCCGGGCGTGAGCACGCCCAGGTTTTTTTTGCCCGGTTGTTGGCTGGCCTTGTATGCGGCACAGCCGGGCAGCGAACCCGCCAATAGGCACAGTCCGAGCGCCGCGCAGACGGCGCTGGCAATGCGACCGCGGAAAGGAGATTGCAAACTTGCGTCTCCGACAGGACGGGCGAAGGCGGCAGACTATAGACGCCGCGCCCATCTTGGGTCAACGCCACCTGTGCCGCCGGCGCCTCGCGCGTCAAGCCGCGCGAGGCGCCAGCGGTGGGGTGCAAGCATGCGATTGCTGAGCAGCCTGTTGATAAAATCAACCGGCTGTTAGCGAGTGTAGGTGGCCGCGGGCGCGGCGTTGTACGGAGCGACTGGAGTTGCCGCGGGATCGTACGGCGCGTTCTGCTGCGGAGCATAGGAAGCGGCAGGATTGGCCGCGACATAGGGATTGGCCGGCTGAGCGGCGGGCGGCGCGGCCTGCGCCGCGGCGGGATAAGCCGGGTAGGCCGGATAAGCCGGCGCGTTGGAGGCCACGGCCGAAGGCGTGGCGCTGGCCGGGTACGGCGTCACTGGATAAGTCGTGCCCGGATACACCGGCATGTTGCCCGAGGTTTGCACGGCCCCGTTCATCGAGACCTGTGGTGCGGCGGCCGTTGCCGAGTTGAAGGCCGGCGCCGCCGGAGCGCTGGCGATTGCCGAGCTCGACGAAGCCGCCGAGCCTTTGCCGCGAAAGCTGAGCTTTTTGAAGGGGTTGCTCATCGAGGGCATGGTGCAGCCCACGGTGAAACTCAAAACGGTAAAGATCGCGACTCGATGGGCAATGGTGACTCGCATGCGCATGGTCCTTGTGAATTGCAAGTCGGCCGAAACCGGCGCCGCGCTGGCGGAGTAGCGCGCCGGGCCAAAGGTCTCAAGGCCAATGGTGATGGGAAGTTCGACGGGTCGAGGTAGCTTGGGTCGAGCGGGATATTCGACCTGCCTGTATTCGTTATTCGGACGGCCGCCCCGTCGGACCTGATCCAATCCGGGAAATTTCGCCAATCGCGCCGCCAGGCATAAGCTGCAAGTTAGGACCTGCTAGCAGACAATCGGGATCGAATCACGGCTTGGGAATTCAAGTTCGCGCGAAAGGCGGCGGCCGTCTGCGTGTATGCGATTCCTGCCAGTGGGGACTACCCCTTGCTGATCGTCTCGTCGAGATTCAAGAGTACGTTTCCGACGGCGGTCCAGGCCGCCAATTCGGCCGGATCCAGTTCCGGGGCGCGCGGCGATTCTCCGATGCTGATCAGCCTGGCGGCCTCCGCCGGCTGCTGGCGAAAGCGGGCCAGGTTGTGGTCGAAGACCTGCCGCAGGATTGCGGCCTCTTCATGGCTCGGTCGCCGGGCCGTGCAGAGGCGGAAGGCAAATTCGATTCGAGCCGCGACGTCCGCGCCACCTTCCGTCAGGATCCGCTGGGCCAACACCCGCGCCGCCTCGACATAGGCCGGATCGTTCAACAGCACCAGCGCCTGGAGCGGCGTGTTGGTCCGCGAGCGGTTGTCGGTGCAGACTTCACGATTGGGCGCGTCGAACGTCAACAGCGGCGGATAGGGGATCGATCGCTTCCAATACACGTACATTCCGCGACGATAGAGATCTCGCCCCTTGCTCTGCACGTAGCGGTCGCCGGAAGTCAACTCATCCCACAAACCGGCCGGCTGGTATGGCGAAACGCTGGGACCGCCGATTGCGTCGTTCAACAGTCCGCTGACGGCCAGGGCGTTGTCGCGAATCATTTCGGCGTCGAGTCGGAAGCGAACGCCACGAGCCAACAAGCGGTTGTAAGGGTCGTGTTCGAGAAGCGCCTGGTCGACTTTCGCGGCCTGTCGGTAAGTGGCCGACGTGACAATTCGCCGCTGCAGCGCCTTGACGTCCCAGCCCGATGCGACGAACTCGTCGGCCAGCCAATCGAGCAACTCGGGATGGGTGGGCCATTGGCCCCGCGCCGAAGTCGTCGCTGGTCTTGACGATGCCGGTGCCGAAATACTGCTGCCAATATCGATTCACGGTCACGCGAGCCACGAGCGGGTTGTCTCGATCGACCAGCCACATCGCCAGGCCCAGGCGATTGTCCGGCGCGCCGGCCGGCAGCGGCGGCAGGCTGGCCGGGACGCCCCGCGTGACACGCTCGCCCTTGGAACGAAAGTCGCCGCGCATGAGCACGAAGGTGTCGCGCATTTGCGGGTTTTCCTGCATGACCATCGTGATCGGCACGGCGCGGTTCAATTCGCCCTCGTCTTTGCGCAGCTCAGCGAGCTGCGCGTTGAGGGGCTCGAACTGCGCGCGGACTTTTGCGTAGGCGTACCGCACGAAGTAATCGCGGAGCGTCGCGCGCTGGGCGTCGTCTCGCTTGGCGGCGTCGATTTTGAGAATTTGCTGGATGTTGTCGGGCAGGGTCGACTTGGGCCGTTGCTTTTCCGCAAGTTCCCAAGCCAGTTGGCTGTCGAACCACATCGAGGCTTGCGGCGTGCGATTGACCGTGCCGGCCTTGTCCCAATAAACGTGGCCGCCGTATTGCGAAAAGGCCAGCCCGCTCACCGCATCGCCGACCGCCAATCCCAACTTCTCCGCATCGACTTCCAGACGGACCCAGCGGCCGGCTTCGGGCAAGGGGCCCATCGACAGGCGGCTGGCGGTGCCGTCGGCGCCGAAGTCGAACACGCCCGCGCCCAGTAGGCGCGATGTTCCCAGTTGCCGTTGTTGAACTGCAACATCAGCGCCTGTGGCGGGTTATTCGGATCGAGATAGACGTGGGCAAACAGCTGGTCGCCCTTGGCGATCGTGAGACGGTCTTTCGAGTTGATGAAGAATTGTTGGCCGAAGCCCGTGGCGGTCCGCTCGCTGGATTGCTGCCCTGCGAGCACTGGCCGTGGCGATTCGACCCAATGCCACGAGGCCTCGCCCTCGGCGCCGTCGGCCAGCGCCTGGCGCGGCAACGCGTCGTCGACCCAGACGTATTCGCGCGGCTGCTCGGGGGCAAAATTCGGACTGGGCGGGTCGATTACGGCCTGAGCCACTTGCTGCTTGATGCGTGATTCGAGTTCCGCGATCTGCCCCCGGTAGTTCGCCAGTTTCGCGGCCTGTTCGGGGGTTGGGATTTGCAAATTGGGCACAGGGCTGCCCTGCCGCGTGTCCAGTCCCAACTCGGGGATGTTGTTGAAATAGGCATAGAGCCGGTAAAAGTCGCGCTGCGTGAACGGATCGTACTTGTGATCGTGGCACTCCGCGCAGGCCAGCGTCGTGCCCAGCCATACGGCCGCCGTGGTCGTGACTCGGTCGTTGGCATACTTGGTCAGGTATTCCTCCGGATCGGCCCCGCCTTCGGAGGTCACCATCACGTTGCGGTGAAAGCCGCTGGCGATTCGTTGTTCGACTGTCGGATTGGGCAGCAGGTCGCCGGCGATCTGCTCGATCGTAAAGCGATCGAACGGCATGTTGCGATTGAAAGCGTCGATAACCCAGTCGCGAAACTTCCAGATGTTGCGATGATCGTCGACGTGGTAGCCGTTGGTGTCGGCATAGCGAGCCAGGTCGAGCCACTTCATCGCCATTCGCTCGCCATAGTGGGGCGAAGCCAGCAGCCGATCCACCAAACGGTCGTACGCGCCGTCGGACGTATCGGCCAGGAAGGCGTCAATTTCGGCCAGCGAAGGGGGCAGCCCCGTCAGGTCGAAGCTCAACCGCCGCAGAAGCGTCAACTTGTCGGCCTCGGGCGAGGGTTTGAGCTGTTCGCGGTCCAGCTCGCGGAGGATGAAGTAATCGATCTCGTTTTTCGCCCAAAGCGGTTCGCTCACGGCCGGCAGCAACGGCCGCTCGACCCGCAGGTAGGACCAATGTCCTTTCCAGACGGCGCCCTCGGCAATCCACTGTTCGAGCTTGGCGATCTGTTCGGGCTTGAGCCGGGGTCCCGCCTCGGCCGGCGGCATCCGCTCCTCGTCGGCGGCAAGCACGCGCGCAAGCAGCTTGCTGTGCTGCTTCTGGCCCGGCGAGATCGCCAAACCGCCGGACTCCAATTCCTTGAACGCGTCTTCCTGGCGGTCCAGGCGCAAACCGCCCTGGCGCTGCCCGGCATCGGGGCCGTGACACGAATAACAATGATCCGACAGAATCGGGCGGATGTCGCGGTTATAGTCGATCGTCGAGGCCCCGCGCACGGCATCGGCAGCCAAGGTCTGGCCGCTTAAGCATGCGCCGATCACCAGAAAACCGAGCGCGGTCAGCGCTGGTCGCGAGAAACAGGTAGAGCGGCAAGTGCGGTCGTGCATCGGGCCAAGGCGAGAGGGTGCGAGCGAGATAGAACAGCGTAGCGGATAGCCGTTCCATTACACCACGCGCCGAGGCGATTGTCCACCGAAGAGCGACCGGCATTGAAGATGGGCGAAGATGGGCCAGGACGCCGAGTATTGCCGGGCGAGGCAAGGCGGCGGGCAAGACAAACCGCCTCGGCCCGATTGGCACGCCAATGCCTAGGTGGCGGCATGGGCCGGCATCAGCTCGGGTTTGGCTTCCGCTGCCTCGAGTGCCGCCGGGACGCCAACCGCCAGAACGGTTCCGCCGCTGGTATAGCCGTCGACGGCCTTTTGAGACCACATGACGTCGACGACAAACGAGAGTTTTTCGTCCGTGAGCTTGAACGTCAGCAGCACGATCCGCGCGGCGAACGGCTCTTCGTGTTCGAAAGTGACTCCCTGCGACGAGATTTGCCGCAAGGTGCCGGCAATGGGCGCGACCGATTTGACATCGAACGGAACGTCCTGGTCTTCGACGGGCACGATCTCGAGCGGCGTGTCGCTGAGCAATTGCGTTTGCCAGCGGCGTTTGACGCGCGACACGCTGGCGATTTCCGAACTGCGTCGCTTGGCCGCATGCTCGGCCAACCGGCGAACCGCCATGTTGATCGAATCCACCGCCGCGCTATGTTCGTTCAAACGGGCCAGTCCGCATTCGACCCGCGACTGCATGACGCGATTATAGACTCGTTCGGCACGAGCGGCCCGAGTCTTCTCCAGCGCCCCCAGTCCCACGGCCGCGGCCAGCCCGAAAGCGCCGATTTCAGCCCAAATGATTTGCCATTGAGTATCGAGCGCATGCCCCCAGGCGGCGGCCAACAGACACAGACTCAGCCATGCAATCAGGCTGGGTATGGAAGTTGTGAACATGGGGCCTTTATCCATCGCGACGGTCCTTGATCCTGTTTCGTACTTGCACGTCCATCGCAAAGGTACGCCGCTGTTTTGCGCGGTCAAATTGGAAGGGAGGACCACGCAAACGAATGGACCGATTGTGACGGCAAGTGGCGGGCAAGCCGGATTTGGCGGCTCGCCGGGCGAACGACCGCGCCCTGCAACCGCCCCGGTCGGTAGCATTTAAACTGTCCGCTAACCACCGGCTTCGGCGGCAATGTCCGCCTGGAAATCGCCCGACAAGAAACCGGCGGCCGGTCGCGCGACATTGGGATAGCGCAGAGCGAATGCTCCCATCAGATCGTCGTACGGCAAATCGGCGTACGTTCCATAGTCGTGCAAGTATTCCATGTAGCGATGGCCGGCCAGGTCGAAGGGATGGTAGATCGAGTCGTGCACGCCGTCAAAATCCAGCGGAGCAAGCTTCGCCTTTTCGCACAACATGCGGTTGAACGCCACGGTGGCTTTGACCCAGCGACCGCCGAGGAATATTTCGTTGTAACCGTGGTAGTAGAAAATGTCGGTGCCCAGGAAATCGAGCAGCTTGCGAGTTGCCATGTGATTGCGGACATTCGCGTATCCTAGCCGGCAGGCGATGCCCTCGGCCCGGCAGAGCGCCGCCAGGAGCACGCTCTTCGGCACGCACCACGACTGCCCGCGGGCCAGCACGCCGGAAGCCCGCAGCGCCTCGCGATTCAAGTCCAGGTTGTAGGCGTCGTAGCGGATTCCGTCGCGCACGGCATAGAACAACCTGCACGCCCGCTCGATCTCGCCGGTGGCGCCGCGAACCGACTCGCGTGCCAACTCGACGATTTCCGGCGCGTCGGAATTGACGAACCAGGTGGGCGACAGATAGGGCTCGAGGTTATCGGGCATGGGACCCCTGCTGCGTGTCGGGTAATCGACCGTGGCGTCTCCGAATCTTAGTCGCGAGAATGCGATGGGAACAGTCCGTAGGCTGCTTGCAAGACCGATGTCGCGGATTTATCCTCAGCTAGTGCTGACGACGCTTTCGTCAGGAGTCCGACTTTTTTAATACCATTCCGAGCATTTTCATGTACGGTCTCTTCGCGGATACGGTCTTATTTTCTTGGAATGGCATCAATGAACAAGTCGTTGGAGATATCACCACGTTTACTTACTCCAATACCCATTTCATCGTATTGGGAGTTATGGGAGTGGTTTCGACCTTGGTCGGCGCCGCCTTGCTGTGGGTCACTAAGTTTTCGTTTCGCGACAAGGGATACTGGTCATACGTCATTACCGCGGTGGGGTTGTTTTTTCTTTCGGCGCCGCTGCTCATTGGGGATCACTCTGTCGTGCTGACGCCTAAACAAGTCGAGATCGACACATATGGCGCTCCTCAGACCATTCCGATTGCAAGCATCAAGTCGATTGAAACACGCGAAGATAGATCGGGACCCAAGAGGCGTGTAACCGTCCACTACCGTTTTCATCTAACCGACGGCACCAGCAAGGACTTCACCGGCGGATTGGTTGGCGCAGCCGTAAAAAAGCTCGAGCTTCTGAATAATCAAGGACGCCTCAACGTGGTTAACGGCGAACCACCGGCGCGTAACGCGGCCTCGTCACCAGCTTCGAGCGCGCCTCCGCCACCACCAACCACGACCGGCTCTTCAGCGCCGACGGCCCCAACTCCTCAGCCAGCGGCCAGATCGTCTGACATTGCGCGCTCACGTCGGATCGACAGGCAAGGTATCGCTGCGGGGCCGGGCACGCCGCCAATGGTGAATGGATCGTCCGCGGCCTCGATTCCCGCCGTTGCGTCGAGTGTCCAGGATAGGCGGGGTCCGTCGAAGCATGAGCCGTCGCCGAGCGCGATCAAGGTATTATCGGATACGGCTCTGGAAGTCGGTACGCGCGTAGAAGCACAGTGGGGCGCATCATATTACCCGGCAGAGGTCCTTGATGTTTTGCCCAACGATCAGGTTCGAATTCACTACACCGGTTGGTCGACTGCAACGGACGAGACAGTGCCCCGGGCGAGGTTATGGGTCGGGCCATCGCAGGTAGCTGCTAAGGCTACATCCACCCTGTCCTCACCGGTTCAAGCCGAATCGTCGCCGGCTCCTTCTCAAACGTTCCCGGATGGTGCCAAGGTGAAGCCGCGGCAGAGAACTGTCGCACGCAAGTCCAATGGCCCGACACGGCCGACGCGCGAACCCTCGGCCAGCGCGATTAAAGTAATTTCGACCACACCGATTGCAGTCGGCACACCGGTCGAAGCCCAATGGGGTAGCATGTATTATCCAGCTGAGGTACTCGAGCTATTGCCTGACGATCAGGTTCGAGTTCACTACTCAGGTTGGTCGAGCGTGGCCGATGAGACAGTGTCGCGCTCAAAGATTTGGGTAGAGCCTACCGCTATCGCCAGGAAGGACGCTTCTGGTGATTCAATTCCCGTCGAGGCCGATCCGGCCGCCTCGGATATGCCATTGACGGGCAACGCTCCCAAGATTCGCACGTGGACGGATGTCACCGGCAAACACAACGTCGAGGCCGAATTTGTGGACTTCGCGGGAGGCAAAGTTCGCCTGAAGAGACAGGATGGCAAGATCGTGACGATGGCGCTGGAACGACTGAGCGAAGCGGACCAAAAGCTTGTCCGCAGCTTTGGTGCGACCAAGTGAAGCTTTCCGTGCCGCTTGATTGCCCGCGTTGCGCACCACTGTGCTCCCTGGCTATAGGGGATGAGGGGACTAGTTCGGAGACCTTGACCGGTCGTATGGGCTGTGCGGCTAGCACGCGGTTGGCCAGGCGATTCTCCCTGTGGTACGATCGTGTGGAAGGTCGATAGCTATCAATCGACGTCCCTTGAAATTACGGGGTTTCCGAACGTGAATCTGACCGTGCGAATACTGACCGTCGCGGCTGTCCTGGCCATTGCCGGCGGCGAGGCGCGCGCCCAGATGTTCGGGCAGCGCCAGTTAGGAACGTTGCGCAGCATGCAGCGTCCGCCGGGGGCCATGACCAATCCGGCGATGGGCGCGGTGAATAACCCGGGCGGAACGATCACGGGCGCCGAACGATTCGTGCGCGGAGCACGTCAAGCCACGGATTTCATCGGCACCGACAGTGGCGATCGGCGTGGCTTCGTGGGGCTTTCGCAGTCGCGAGGGCGGCGAACGTTGCCCGTGCCGCCGTTGCAGGCACGGCCCGATCCGAACGTGAATCAGGCCGCGTCCGCCAACGAGTCGAATTCGGCTGCGTCGTTTTATCCCACGCGGTTGGCGCTCTCGCCGGAGCTTACGGTCGAGCGGCCTGCGGAGATCCAAGCGTCGCTGGAGCGCCGTCTGCGGAATTCGCGGAGAATTCGCTGGACGTCGCCGCTGGAGTTGACTGTAGAAGGCCAGACTGCGATTCTGCGAGGCGAAGTGGCGACTTCCCGTGATCGCGAGTTGGCGGAAGCTTGGGCGGAATTCGAGCCGGGAATCTCCGACGTCCAAAACGATCTGACGGTGATGTCCCCGGACCCGTCGCGATTGCTTCCCGCAGGGCGCGAATCTCGCGCGCCAGATCTTGCGAATCCCCCTGGTCCTCCGGCGTCGCGGCCGCCGCGGGAATTCTAGCCGGCTCGCCCGCATCCGCGCCGATGGCGACGTCGTTTTGCAAGTTCTCCAAAGCGGCTTGTGCCGCCGATGCGCTTTGGCCGGGGGTCAGCGTGAAGGTGGACGTCGTCATCGACGGCTTTCCCTCGGGCTGCTCCGAGTGCTGCTCGGCATACGCTGCCTGGCGTATCTCTTCCAAGGGCGCAGCGCCGGAACAGTTTTTCGCGAAACCTTGGTTGGCGGCAACGGCTCGTCTTGCGCACGGGCAGAAAGTGGTGCGTCATCTCCGACATGGCTACGCCGCCGGCGTCGCTCTTGAAGCGCGTGACCAGACTGATCTGACGCTTTGGCCCGCCGACGGGGCCCCAGGGGAGCCAGAAACTATACGAATGGCCCAGCGACGACTTGCTGTAGTGCTTCGACAACTCCTCGGAGCGGAACACGAATTTGCGTGCCGGCGCGGAGTTGGCGCCCGCGCTGTCCGTGTCGTCATAGGCGAACACGGTCAACTCGCCGGCCACGACGATCGGATCCTCGTCGTTGCGACCGTAGAACATCACGCGCCCGCCAAAGCCAACGATGCCGGCTTCGACCAGCACCGTATCGGTCCATAGCGCCGTGATCCGTTGCGGCACTTGCGGCTTGTCGCTGTTGGTGGGCAAGGCGAGCTTCTTGGGCAGCTTGAGCGGCGCGCAGCCGACCACCAGGCTTGCCGATAGCAAGCCGATGATCCATCGCAATTCGATTCGCTGCCGGGACATGGCCTCTCGCGTTATTGAGCTTGATACGACGTTTGAGCGCCCGTGTAGGCCGCCGGCGGCGTCGGTCGCGCGGGCGGCACACTGCGGGGCGGTTGCGGATTCACGAGCGCACCGGCTGGCCGGCCCGCGCCTTTGACGCTGGCGATGCGCGGCGTGACGACGCGATTGCCGGCCGAGACGCCGGGGTCGGGCTGAGGGTAGCCGTCGGCATCGGTCGGCACTCCGCCGGCGGGATGCGGCACGCCTTGCAGCCCGCGAGGGTCGAGGTCCGGATAGACCACGGGCATCTGTTCGTTGCAGGTCGGGCACTCGCCACGGCGGCAGAATTCGGGATCGCCATGGACCGCATGAACGTCGGCCGCACACCAGTGCATGCGCGCGGCCTCGATCTGCTTGAGCCGTTCGGCGTCTTCCGAGCTGCGCACCACGTGCGGCGTGAGGATGATCAGCAGTTCGGTGCGCCGGTTTTGATATTGGTCGTAACGGAAAGCCCAGCCGACCACGGGAATATCCGACAAGTACGGAACGCTGCGATTCAGGCGTTGTTCCTTCTTCGTAATCAACCCGCCCAAGACGATCGTCTCGCCGCTGGCGGTGCTGACGGTCGTTTGCGCGGTCGTGATGTTGTATCTTGGCGAGCGCACGACGGCACCCGTCGCGGAAATCGAAATGGGAATTCCCTCGATCTCCGGCGCCACGTCCGATTTCTCGGCGTCAATCTCCATGACGACCATGCCGTCGGGGCTGATCCGCGGCGTCACGCCCAGGATCAGGCCCACGTTCTCCAAGGCCACCACGTTGGTCTGTCCGATCTGGTTGATCATGACGTTCGTGATCCGCGGCACCTTCTGGCCGACTTGAATAAACGCCGGCTGATTATCGATTGTCATGACTTGCGGTCGGCTGAGCACTTCCAGCCGCTGGTCTTGTTGCAGGGCCCGCAACAGGGCATTGATGGTCTTGCTGCTGGCCGAGAGCACCAGGCCGCCGAAGCCCAGGTCGCTGGTCCGACCTACCGCGAAGTTAGACAGACCCTGGCCGCCGACTTGGGCGGCCGTGGCCAGGCTCTTTTCGCTGCCGCTGTTGCCGATAATGGCGTTGTTAAAGTCGAAGCCAGGCGTATTGGTGGCGGCTTGGATCGTTTGCGTTTGCACCGTCGTGGGCGGATTGCCAAACGTGGTGCTTGTGTTGGTGGTTACCAGCTCGCCCAACAGGCTGCGGTCGAACAACAATCCATCCTGCAATCCGAACTCGATGCCGAACTGCCGGTCGTCGGTGAGGGCGACTTCCGCGATCAGCACCTGAATCAGCACCTGGGGCGGCTGGGCGTCGAGCTTTTGCACGAGCCGGTAAATCTCTTCGTGAAAGCGCGGCGACGCGCTGATGATGAGCGAGTTACCCACCGGCTCGGGCACAACCACAACTTCGTTCTCGATTTGCTGAAAGGGGCTGATCGTGCCGGGCGCGGCCTGCTGCACGGCCCGTTCGCTGCGCAGAAACTGGTTGATGGCGTCGGCCACATCCAGCGCTGGAGCGTTCCGCAGTTGATACACCGTGTTTTTGCGCTGCTGCACGTCGCGTTCGTCGAGACGCAACAGCAGGGCCTCGATGATCGCCAGGTCGCCGGCCGAGCCGACCGCGATGATACTGTTGGTGCGAGTTTCGACCGAGTAGCGAAGCGGCGCGAAAGAGGTCTCTCCTTCGGCCTTCGCCAGCATGGCTCCGGGCGTCGCGGCGGTCTGGCTGGGCAAGAGCGAGCGGAGCATCATCACCAGGCTGGCGGCGTCGCCGTTGACGACGTGAAACACCTTGATCTGGGAGACCGAGACCGGCGAGTCGTCCATCTGCGAGATCAGCGCCGCGATCAGGTCCATACTGGCGGCCGGCGCCGAAACGATCAGCGAGTTGGCCCGCGGGTCGGGAGTAATCTTGACATCGGCGAGGATACCGGACTTGAGCGTTTTGGCGCCCTGCGGATCGACGGTCAACAGCTCCAACACCGACGACTTGGCGCCGGCGGCCCCGCCCTGCCCTGTGCGCTGCGACTCCATGGCCGCTTGCAGCGTGGCGGCGAGATTTGCCGCCAGCGAATTCTTGAGCCGGAAAATTCGCACCTGGTTGACGCTTTCGCTGCGGCCCGTGTCGATGCGCGTGATCAGCAATTCGACCTCGGCCATGTCGCGCGGCGCGGCCTGCACGATCAACGAATTGGAACGCACGTCGGCAATCACCGCGACCTTGGCGCCCAGCCCGGTGCGCTTGGCGAAAAACTCTTGCACGGTCGTGCTGGCGGTCGCGGCCGGCGCATGGCGAAGTCGAAACACGCGTAGTTGCGTCTGCGGTTCGACCGGCTGATCGAGCTTGGCGATAAGTTCCTTGATCGTAAGAATCGCGTCGCCCCAACCCACGAGCAACAGGGAGTTGGGCTTGCCGAGCGCGGTGATGCTCACCCGGCCGGGTTTGCCCGCCAGCAGGTCGCGCTGAATCAGCGTCAACATCGGCGCCAGCGCTTCGCTGCTGACGTACTTGAGCGGATAGACCTCGACCGTGGGAACCGTCTCGGCGCTCAGCCGCTCGATGTCTTCGATAATCCGCAAGACCTCGTTCACGTCGCGATTGCTGCCGCGCAGGATGATGGCTTCGATGTCGGGCAGGATTTCGATATCCAGGTCGAGTCCCAGCTCGCGCAAACGTTCGCGCGTTTCGTCGGCGTCGGGGGCGCCAGGCGCGTCGGCCGGCGCACCGGGCGTTGGCGGCGGAATCGCCGGGCCGCCGGCGGGGGCTTGTGCGACGAGAACTCCGCCGCGCGAGTCCGGCGCGCCGCGAGGAGCGGAAGTTTTTTGTTCGGCCGGAACGGAGCCGGCGGCTCCCTTGGCGGCGCCGCGCCGATAGGCATCGACCGCTTGCTGCACCTTGCGAGGATCGGCCTTGCGAAATGACACGGTGCGGACCTGGCCGGGCGAGCGAGTTCGCGATCGGTCGTTGGCTTGAATTAACTGCGCGACCTGCGACGCCAGGGCCGCGGGACCGAGGATCACGAGACCGCCGCGGCCCGCGTCATAGCGCACGGTTACGGCGGAGCCAGTCTTGTCCTTGACGGTGAATTCGTTGCTCGCGCGCGACGGGCCCCCGCGAGACAAGCGCGAGCCAAATATTCGGGCCAGGGCCGGCTCCAATTCGTTCGCCGTCCAGGGAAGCGGCACGAATCGTTCGCTGTTGGCCGTGTTCGCGGCCGGCGCGCCAGGTTGCGATCGTGCGTCTTGGTCCACCGCGGCGATTAACTGTCGGGCGACCTGCTGCGCCTTTTCGGGGCCGCGAACGAGGATACGATTGGCACGCGCGTCGACGATCATCTCGGCGTCGCGACCCAATAGCTCGGAGAGCATGCGCCCCACTTCGGCCGACGATTTGTGGCGTAGCGAGTAACTCTTGAAACCGCCCGGCGTCGGCTGCCCCTCGGCCAGCGCGAAGCCGCACCACAGGCACAACGCCAGCGGCGCGCAGAATCGCGCGGGCCAGTGCATGTCCAACAGCGCAAGGCGCAGTTGTCGGAGTTGTTTCATGGAATAGAGTTACGGACTTGTCGAGCCGCCTGGCCGTTGGACGCGTAGCGGCCAAAGAAATGTGTCGCGAAGGGTACAAAGGCGACCGTGGATCGCCAAGATCAATCCGCCAAATGCGTTGGGCGGAACGTGGGGAAACCGCCCAGTGCCCCCGCGTTAAAACTCGGGAGGCAGCGTGCTAGCTTGCATCAGATTTTCGCCAACCGTCAGCAGCCAGCGTTCGTCGTCGCAGAGCAGCGTCACGTCCGATCCGCTGATGTCGGCCACCATGCCATGAAACGAGCCGATGTCAAAGCTTTGCTGGCGGCGCAGCTTGAGCAGTTTGCCCGAGGCCCGCAATGTAAACCAGGCCTCGGGCTCGCCGTTGACCTCGATGACAGCCGTCAGGTAGGCGAAGTCGGCTTCGTCGCCGCTGCCGCCGACGCCGAATAGGTTGCGATCGACGATCGAGCGATAGTCGGCCAGTTCTTCCGAGGCCAGCCGGTGCGAAACTTGCTTGTTCAGACTGTCCTTTCGCTCGGCGTCGGCCAGCGACAGGGCTTCGATCGCGATGGCGATATCCAGTTCATCGGTGCGGGGGACGGGCGTCATGCTCAGCGATTGAATCTGATGCAGATGGTCGCCGCGGTAGAACCCGAACAAAAACTGGGTCAACTGCTCCAGCGTGCCGCGTCCGCGCACCGAGAAATTGAGCGAGTCGTACATTCCCTTGCGCGTGGAAGGCTCGCTCGAATCGACGTTGGGGTTGAGGAATTCGGCGGCGCCGACCAGCTCCACCAGCCAGGCCTGATACAAGCTGCGAGCCACTTCGGTATCCGAGGGGAGCGATTGAGCTCGCCATTGCTTGAGCTCCTGGCTGGCTTTACGGAACTTGGCCAGATCCAACTCGCGCTTGGCAATGTCTTCGCGGAGCCGATCGGTCTCGGCGCGGCGTTCGGCAAGCGGCGCGACGTAGTTCGTCTGATAGAGCCAATTGCCGCCGTACAAGACGGCGATCAAGCCCACGCCGGCGCCCATCAGTTTTTCGCGTCGGTTCACGTGATCACCGTTTGCTGGCGGCGGTTGTGGGGGGCGTTTGCCGCAGCGCGGCAGCCTCGGCCCTTTCGGAATCGGGCAGATGGCTGAGGTATTGCTTCTTGTCGCGCGAGGCCACGACGAGCGAAGACTCGAAGTGCCACGAGTAGCTGTTTTCTTGCAGCCGTTCTTGCACGTGGCGGCTGCTGATTTGATGAAACTTGTCGCGGAGGCTGTTTTCGATGCGGGTCACGATGACCGGATCGCGAACGACGCCGACCATGTCGATTGTGCCCCCCGCGCCACGGGCATGGCCAAGTCCCATTCGCAGGACCACCGCGTCGCGGTCGCTGGGAAGCCGCAGCGAGAGGTCTCGCAGTTCATCCAGCCAGTTCACGTCGTTGGCGCTCCAGTCCTTGACGGCCTGGATCAATCGCTGCTGTTTGCCGGCCCGTTTGAACTGTTGGTCGAGGCGGTCCAATTCGGCGGAGAGCGACTCGTTTTGGGCGTCGATCTCGGCCAGCGACGACCAGGCCTGATATCCACCCAGGCCGAGCAGAAGCGCCGCGGCCGCGCCGGCCAAGGCCAGCGTTCGCCGCCGGTTGGGAGGCGCCAGCGTCTTGCGCGGATGCAAAAAGTCGATCGCCGCGGCGCCGCGCGCAGCTTCCACCGCGAGCATGCCCACCAGCGCGCTATAGCGGCCGGGGTTAAGCGGCGCCTCGGCCAACATTTTCACCGGCGGCCCGAACGGATCGACCAGCACCAACGGCAGGGCAAGTCCGGTCGTGCACCGCTCGACCAGGGTCGGATGCTCGGAGAGCGAGCCGAAAAGAAACGCCGATTCGATCGTCCGGCCTTCGAGTTCTCCTTGGGCCACGACCAGCGTGCGATTGATTTCGGCGATCAGTCGATTGGCCGCGGCCGCGTCGTGCGAGACGTTGGCCTGGCGCAGCGTGCCGCCAATACACCACGCGACCGCCGGCCACGACGCTCAGATCGATCTCGTCGGCCAACACGTTAATGAGCAAAGAGGGAGCCTCGCCGGCCGTGGGCAGGTTGGCGAACAGCGCCGCGGTGCCATAAGGTCGTAGCGTGATGACTTTCGGCGCCAGACCAGCCTGGTTGCACACCGACTGAATCCGCGCCAGGCGGTCTTGCGACAAGGCCACGGCCGAGACGACGCGCGGCAGCGCCGGATCGTCATTCAAGGGAACGAAATCGAGACAAGCATCCTCGCCGATGGCGCCGCTTTCGCGCATCGCCTGCGTTGCGCACCAAATCCGGAAGTTCCGCATTCGATGCCGGCGGCAGCGTCAGGTTCACTAGTTCGATCTGGCTGCGCTCCAACGCCACGAGCGAGGGCACGCGGCCCAATTTGAGCGGCGCGAGCGCCGCGGTCGAGCGCTGACGCCAGGGACGACTCCAACGTTTCGCCATCGCCGTCGACCGCAATCGGGGCACTGCCGACGGCTTCAACCGTCACTCCCCCGGCGCACACTCGAGCCACGACATAGCGCACTTCGTCCCGATCCCAATCCACGGCCAACAATCGTGACATGTTCGTCCTTCCGCGCAAACAAAGTCGAAATATCGCGGCTTCAGTTTCTTCGTGGTGCAAATCCGGCGTCGGCGGCGAACCATTCTCGCGGATAGCCCGCGCCCCAAAAACGCAAATCTCGCCAATAAACCTGTCGCGTGGGACGGGCCGTGGCGTCGAGAACGACTTCAGCGCGGGCCGTTGGTCCCTGGTCGCTGAAATGGGCCACGATCTGCGCACGCACGACGTCGCCCCCGGCGCATACGTTCGGCATCAGTCTCTTCATGGTATCCAAGTCGACCAGCCCCTCGGTCAACAGCCAGGTGGCATGGGTTCGCTGCGAATCGGCGCCCGACGATTGGGCGTCGCGGGCCGCGAGGATTCGATCGGCCAGCGAGTCGTCGATTCCGGGCACGGCACGCAGCACGGCGCACGGGGCATGGTTGACGCTGACCCGGCCACGAATGACCGGCAAGTTGACGACCGTCGTCTTGTCCATCAGCCGCGACAGGTGCTGTGCCATGGCCTGTGGCTCGGCGGCCATCGGGCTGGCATATACTTTGAGCGGTTGCTGCGGACTCGCGGCCGGGATGGCCACCTTCGCGCCGGCCAGGTCGAGCGCCGAGCTGATCGTGAAACGAGGCGGCGTCGAGGGCGTCACTTGTGGCGGGCCCGGCTGGGCCGCCGTGGAACCGGCATAAGGACCGAACTGACGATAGGCGACAATGAACGCGGCCCAATTGGCGTCCAGGGCCGCGGCAAGTTGTTGTTGGAGCGTCGTCAAATTCATCTCGTTGAGATCAATGCGGGGCTGTCCCTCGGGCGTCAGATTGCGCTGACCGCTATAGAGCGTCAACAACGACGCCCAGGGCACGGCTTCGGCCGACGGAACGGCCGATTGGGAACCGCCCGGCGTGGGAGCCAGTTCCTCGGGATCCAACTGATAATTGTAATTGGCGTCCGCGCCGAATAACAATTCGCGTGTCACCCCCTTCACCAGTAGCAATTCCTCCAGGCAATCCGGCATTCCATTGCGCAGAGCGCAGGGCGGCTCGATTCCCGCGTAATAGTCAGATTCCGCCCCCATGGCCCGGGGCTGCGAATCGGCGTCGATCCAATCCAACAGGGCATCGGCCGTGGCCTCAGTCATGCCGGGAAGTTTCAACAGCGCCGCGCGGCCGCTGCCGGGTTGTTGCTCTTCCCAGCGCAGCAAGGCGGCCAGGTGCAGCCGGCCCGATTCGTTCTCGACGCCAAAGCGTATGCCGCCCTCCGGACCGAGCGAGCCATTGCCGGTGACGATGCTGAAACAGACGTCGTGCCGCGGCACGTTCGAGCGTCGATCGTCGGCCGCCAGCGAGACGGCGCGAAACGCCGTGGGATTGTCTTGCATCCCTCCGGCCTGAACACGCGCGGCCGCGGGCTGCTCGACCAACAGCTTCAGATACTCCGTGCCCGAACCAATCGTATGTTGCAAGCGCAGCTCGTCGGTGTGCAAATGCGTGGCCTTGTTTTCCGTCAGCATCAGCTCGACAAAACTGAAGCCAGCCAGCGCGATGATCATGACAACGATCAGCACCAGCACAAGCACGATGCCCGAGCGATTTTCGGGACACGCGCGATGGACTGCTCTAGGGCGGCGCATTGGCGTGGGCTCCCCAATTTCTTGCGGCGTTTGGCCGTGGTCCGCGCCCGGTTGCACGGCGCCGCTGGCACTAGCAGCGTCGGGCAGATGGATCACGAGACGGTATATCGGCAGCTTCGGCCTGGTGCCCAATTCCTCGCCGATCGGTTCGGCCGGCACGACCGTCAGCGGATCGGGCGCGTCGAACGATCGCAAGTGCATGGCAACTTCGATGGCGGCGGGCAAACGCTTCAAAGCCACGCTGTCCCATTGATTGGTCCAAACATTTCCGTCGAAGTAGCGCAGCCGAAATTGCATGACTTCCGGCACGCTCACCGTCGACGCCTCGTCGAAGCCTTCGAGTGCCGCATCGGCAGACATGCCCTCGGCGGCAACTCCTGGCGCGATCGCACTGTGAGTTGACGTGCCCTGGCGTTCGGTCGCCTGGGAGGAAGCGCCTTTGCTGGCTAGTGGCTGAGTTGCGGCCGGCGAGCGACTCGGTCGACCTCGTCCGGCGTGGCCCCGAGCCGACGGATGCGCCATTTCCCAGGGCATTTCGCGGCGAGTGAGCAGCATCCGCGGCTCGCTCGAGGGCAGATCACGCAGTTCCTCGAAAGCATAGACCACGGTCCGCAATTCGGCCACGCGGCTGATTGGCGGCTGGTCGGAAGGGTGCGGCAGACTGGGATCGGCATTGGGATCGATCGCCACGGCTTGCAGCACGTCGATTTGCAGATAGCTCTCCGTGCCGAACAGGCCGGCGGGACGAAGCGAGGAGGTCGCGATCGGGGCGTTGCGCCCGAAGCTGCGCCGCGTGGAGGGAGATTGTGTAGCGCTGTTGGCGGCCGAACTGCCCGCGCCGACCGCGCTTGGCAATGGCGGCGAAGCGTTGGCGGAGCTTGTCGGGGCCGGGGCCGCGGGCGACGCGGCGGGCGATTTGCTCGCCGCCTGCGCGGCGTTGGACGCCGATGCGTTAGTCGCCGGAGCATTCCCGGCCGCTTTGGAACTCGGCTGCGCGGGCGTCGACGCGCTGGGGGTCGTCGCGCCGCTGGGAGTCGCCGCCACGAGCAGCGGCATGGGCGGGACCACCGGCGGAGCCTGAACGACGCCGTGTAAATCATCGGAAAGTTGCGCCAACAGGGTCCGCGCCAATTGCGATTGTTCGGTCCTGGTCTGGCCGGTATCGAACATTTTGGAGTACATGGCCAGCAGACTCCACAGAGCCGCCAGCAGCGTGGCGGTCAGCATGCTGGTCAGAAGGACCTCGACCAACGTGAAGGCGGGCGGATGGCCTTGACGCTTTCGGGCGCCGGATGTCATGGCGTGGGCCCTCCGGCCACGGCGCCTTCGCCCAGCGCCCCTTCGGCGGCGGGGGTCTGCGGAGAGTTGTTCGTCGTGCCTTTCGGATCGCGCACCCAGCGCACGAGCGTGCAACGCGATCGTTGCTTGTTCGGCGTGGGCTCGTAGGCCGCGTTGACCTCCAGAGCTACCAGTCCCTCGTGGGTCGTGGGAATCACATCGACCCACACCACCCAGCGCGGGTCCTGTTCGCTGGGCATCGGCCGAACCTGTTCCACGGGCGCGGCATGTGCCAGGATTTCGTTGAGTTTCGATTCGCAGATCAACTGCGACTGGGACAGCTCACGGGCGCTGCTGGCGTGGCGATTGCCGATCGTGACCAGTTCGACCAGTACAATGGCCGATCCGATGAGTATGCTCGTGGCCAGCAGGACTTCCAACAGCGAGAATCCGTGCCGGCGCGAACGTGTCATCGCAATTCCTCTTCGTGGCGAGGTTTGCCCGCCGTCGCCACCCCGGTCAGTCCGCGCAGCGACACATCGACCACGGTGTTGCGCTCGCCCTTGATGCGGATCTGCGCGTTTTTGGTGCGCCCGTTGGGATAGAACACAATCGGGTCGGACCAGCCTTCTTCGGAGGGCGCCGCGACGGCCAGCGGTTCGTCGAGGGCCGGTTCGAAACAAATGCCATCTGGCAATTCCAGCGACGGAAGCTCGTCGGCGCCGCCTGCGCCGGCTGCCGCGACCCGCTGACGATCGGCCCGCGCGGGCCGAACGTCGTCGCGGCTAGACTGCCGTCCCGTCCGATCGGCTTCGGCTTGTTCGACGGCGGCCGGCACGATCTGAAAACGATTCTTGCCCAACTGATAGCGAAACTGCTGCGCGATGCCCGATTGCATGGCGCGAAGCCGCGCTTTGGACAATTCGACGCGAACCAGTTTCGCGGCCGAGCGCAAGCGGCTATCGCCCAGCGCCGCGCAACGCCGGCTGGGCCAGGGCGGTCACGGTGACCAGGATCCCCAGCACGACCAGCATCTCGGAGAGCGTAAAACCTCGACGGTGTCGATCGATTGCTGAATTGCCGCGTGGTGTCATATTTTACTTGCCTTCGTCTTCCTTGGACCAGTTCACGATGTCGTCTTCGCTGCCATCCTTGCCGTCGGGGCCGGAGGACCAGATGTCGGGATATTCGCCGCTGCCGTGCGTGGGCGGATTTTCGTAGAAATACTTGTGGCCCCAGGGATCCTTGGGCGCCTCCTTGCCGCTGGTCGTGATGTAGGGTCCGGACCAGTTCGTGGCCTGCTCCTCCTCCAGGTCGCCGGGTTTTTCGACCAGCGCGTCGAGCCCTTGCTCGGTGGCGGGGAAGCCGTTCATATCCAGGTGATATTTTTCGAGCGACGTGCGGAACAGTCCGATCTGGGTTTTGGCCGCGTCGATGTCGGCCTTCTTCTTGCTGCCCAGCAGCGAGGGCACGGCAAAGCCCATCAGGACGACTAAAATGACAAGCACGAGCAAAACTTCCATCAGTGTGAAGCCTTGCCGCCGGGCACGATTCAATTTTCGATGTGGCATGGGAAACGCCCTCCTGTAGCTGATCGCTCTTCTGGTAAATGTGTACGGGAACATAGTTTGACTTTTTCTGTCGGCCGAAGCCGGTTCGTTTTCGGTTAGCTGTGCGGTATTAGTTGACGGTGGAACTCATCTGGAAGACCGGCAACAGCAGGGCCATCAAGACGAATAAAATGGCGCTGGCCATGATCAACAGGGTCAGCGGCTCCAAAAGTCGGACGAACAAATCCAACTGCGTGCTCGTTTGCCGGTCGATGCCGTCGGCAATGTTGATCAGCACGTTGTCGAGATTATTCGATTCCTCGGCGACGCTGATCATGGCCATCACGGGCCGAGGAATCAGACCGCACTCGGCGAGCGGCCGCGCCAGGGTTTCGCCGCTCGATACGTTCTCGGCCGAACGGCGAATCGCCGCCGACAGCACCCGGTTGCCGGCCGAGTCGCTGCTGATCTCCAGCGACTTGAGCAGCGGCACGCCGTTGCGCAACAGCGTGCCCAGCACGCGGCAAAATCTCGAAATGGCGTAGCCCATGAAAATCTTGCCGGCCAGCGGCAGTCGCAGCTTGACGCGATCGGCCAACACGCGGCCGGCCTCGGTGCTCAGTTGACGCCGGCACCAGATGACGATCGCCACCAGGGCCCCCGCGACGAGCAGACCATACCGACCCATCACGTCGCTGATCGCCAGCAAGGCAACCGTGGCGATGGGCAAGCCGCCCCGCTCTTCCAAGCTGGCGAACAAATCGGCGAACTTGGGCACGAAAAACACGATCAGCACGATGGTGATCACGACGCCGGCGCTGGCCAGAATCGCCGGATAGGTCATGGCGCCCACGATCCGGCCGCGCAACTCCTCTTGTTTCTCCAGAAAATCGGCGGTGCGTTTGAGCGCATCTTCCAGGAACGCGCCTTCGCTGCCGGCGCGGACCATGCTCACGGTCAGTTCGCTGAACACGTGCGGATGCCGGGCCATGGACTCGTCGAGCGGCTTGCCCTCGGCGACCTGGTTGCGGACGTCGGCCAGAACTTCGGCCAAGGCCGGATGCACGGCCTGTTCGGCCAGCACGTCGAGCGACCGCAACAGGGGCACGCCGCTTTGCAGCAAATCGGCCATTTGCGTGAGCGTGGTGGCCAGCAAATGGGTCTTGATGCGACGCTTGCGCTGCCAGGGAGCCTGCGCCGGCGCGGAAGTCTCGACCGAAACGGGAAACAATTCGCGATCGCCCAGCGCGCACACGGCCTCGCGCCGACTGCTGGCGGTGATGGTGCCGTTGACGGCGCCACCGGCTCGGTTGCGGGCTTTGTAGGCAAATTCAGGCATCGCGTTACTTTTGCTTAGTCTTGCTGTTGTTCGCGCGTCACGGTGGGAGCACGCGGGCGAAGCGCCGACTCTCAGTCGGCGCCGGTGACACGCATCACTTCGTCGATCGTGGTCTGACCACGAGCTACTTTGATCCAACCATCCTGGCGCAGGGTACACATTCCGGCCTTCATGGCCGCCTGCTTGATCTTGTGAGAGGCGATTCTTTCGCCGGCCAATTGACGAATCTCGTCGTTCGTCACCAACAGTTCGTAGAGGCCCACGCGGCCGACATATCCCTTGCCGCGGCAGCGCCGGCAGCCCACCGGCCGATAGAGCTTCGTGCCCTTTGCCAACAGTTCGTCCAGCGGAAAGTCGGCGGGCACTTCCGCCGGCCGGGGCACATATTCCTCGCGGCATTCGGTGCACAGCACCCGCACCAGCCGCTGGGCCATGACGCCGGATACCGTGCTGGAGACCAGGAACGGCTCGACGCCCATGTCGACCAATCGCATAAACGCGCTGGCCGCGTCGTTGGTGTGCAGCGTGCTGAACACCAGGTGGCCGGTGAGCGACGCCTGGATCGCGTTTTCGGCCGTTTCCAGATCGCGAATTTCGCCGACGAGCACGACGTCGGGGTCGTGCCGCAAAATGCTGCGCAAACTGGCGGCAAACGTCAGCCCGACCTTGGTATGGACCTGAATCTGGTTGATTCCCTCGAGCTGATACTCCACCGGGTCCTCGGTGGTGATGATTTTGATCTCTTCGTTCTTGATTTCGTTGAGCGCACTGTACAGGCTGGTCGTTTTGCCGGAGCCGGTCGGCCCGGTGACCAGGATAATGCCGTGCGGCAGCTTGATGAGCTGGCTGAACTGGGCGTAGATCTCCTCGTCCATGCCGACGCCGCGCAGCGAAAACTTCATGCGATCCTTGTCCAGGATGCGCATCACGATGCCTTCGCCGTGCAGCATGGGAATGATCGAAAGACGAATGTCGATCTCGCGGCCGGAAACCTTGAGCTTGATGCGGCCGTCCTGCGGAATGCGTTTCTCGGCAATGTTCAGCCTGGCCATGATTTTCAGGCGGCTGATGATCGCGGCCTGAAAGCGATTGATCTCATTGGGCATGGGCTGCAATTGCAGCACGCCGTCGATTCGATAGCGAATCTTGATACCCGCGGCCTGCGCCTCGATGTGAATGTCGCTGGCGTGCGCCTCGACCGCTTCGCTGAGGATTTCGTTGACCAGGCGAACGACCGAGGCCTCCTGGGCCATCTCGGAAGCTTCGGAGCGGTCCCACTCGAGCTCTTCGAGCACCTCGACCCCGCCCTGCTCCTCGCGCTGCGCGAGCAAACCATCGACGGTCTCGGCGCCCACGCCCAGGTGCGTTTTGATCAGCTTGGCCAGTTCGGCCTGCGAGGCCAGCACCGGCACAATGCTGCGGCCGGTGGCGGCGCTAGCGGCGTCGAGGGCATGCAGGTCGAACGGGTCGCCGGTGGCCACGACCAGCGCGTCGTCCTGCAATCGAACGGGGAAAATCGCATATTGATGGATCAACTTGACGGGAAACTGCCCCAGCAGCGGCAGGTCGATCTCGGCATTGGCCAAATCGATCAGTTCCAGGCCCAGGGCCTCGCCAACGGCGGCCAGGGCGTCGTCTTCGCTGGCAAATCCCAGCTCGCCAGCAGCCCGATCCAGCCGGCCGTCGGTCGACAGGGCCTCGCGCGCCAGCCGCAGCTGCCGCTCGTCGAGCAAGCCCTTCGGGAGTATCTGGCCGGCTATCATGGCGGGATCCACAAAGTTGGTAGGCCGAGAGAACTTCTGAACTAGCCGCCGAACCCTCGCCGGGCGGCCCACGAAAAACTTGGGCCCCGAGGCTAGGAATCAGCGGTCGATCCATTCCAGCGGGTAGAAACTCACCAATAAGCGATGAGCCTCGCCAATAACGCTCAACGTCGGTAGTACGGACTACTGGCCAAACCCCAGGCAGGGTCGACAATCGCGGGAGCCAGCAAGAAACGGTAGGTGGGTCTGTTTGCGGGGGGCGGTGTGGCAGGTAGGTTGACCGCAAGCCGCCTCGTTGCGAACATATGGACTGTAGCCGATGCGATGGTCCGATGTCAATAGCCATGCACGCTTCATCCAGCAGCCTTTCGAGCGGCCGAAGCCGTCCGGTGCCGCGAACGTATCTGCATTGAGGGCAATAGTTTGATTCAATTCAACACGGCACCAAGAAACACTTCCGCGCGCTTTGGCGACCGCGTGTGGTTAGCGGTCTGCGCGGCGATGGTCGTCCTCGTTTCGCCGGCGTCCGCTGCTAGCGAGAGTTCCGTCGCGCTAGACTCCGCGACGCAGGCGGCCGCCGCCGCGCCACCAGTTTCACCCAAGTTGCTCCGCTATGCCGAGCGGATCGTGCACAAGTACGACGCCGACAAAAGCGGCGACCTGTCGTTGGACGAGGTTCGCGGCATGGCCGGCAATCCCGCGACCGCCGATGGCAATCGCGATGGCAAGATCACGGTTCGGGAGTTCGCCGAGCACGCGGCCCGATTTGGGGCCGGCCGGGCGATTCGCCTGCCCCGTGCCGGGGACGGCCCGCTCGCCGCGAGCGAAGGCGGGCAGCAGCCGCCTGTGTCCGACGCCGCGCCGGCCGCCGCCGTGGTTCGCGATCCACGGCGCGATCTCAAGTACACTGCCGCATTGCCGGCCGGCGTGCCCTCGTGGTTCGTCGAGCGTGACGCTGACGGCGACGGCCAGTTGAGCCTGGCCGAGTACTCGCCCAAGCTGCTCAAGAGCGAGATCGATGAATTCAATCGCCACGATTCCAATCAAGACGGGATCGTGACCGCGAAGGAATTGCTGGGCTCGGCGAAGGATGCCGCGGCCGCTCCAGCCGAAGCGTCCAAGCAAGGCGACCAACAGGGCGGCTGATTGAACGGTCGTTCGACGTTGCGGTGATTCGAAGCGCGAGGAGAGAAGTGCTCCCCGCTACACCTGGCCGGGTCTACGGCCGGCCGCCGCTTGAGCCGCGGCGGCGCGTGGCGTCTCGAATGACCGAGTCGAGAATTTCCTTGACCCGCAGCGCGTTGGTGCTTTTGAGCTTCACGATCTGCACGCCGCGCGAAGTATCGTGCAAAGCCGCCTCGTCCAACTCGGCCACCAGCTCCCTGACCTCGCGGGCCAGGGGTCCCGGCGCCATGACCACAATCGAGTTCGTCGAGTCGTCGACGCCTAGCGTCATCATCGGACCACTGGCCGCCGAGTTGATTTGCTGGATCACGGCGGCGACGTCGCGCGTGGCGCCGCTGGGGACCGGAATCTGTTGCTTGACTCCGCCCGAGGTAAGCTGCGTCTTGTAAACGTCCGAGATCACCCGCTCCAAGCGACTGGCACTGGTGTTCTTGACCGGAATGAGCTGGGGGCGATTCGCCACCAGCGACTCGGGCACGTCGTCCGAGTCCAGCAACTTCAGCAGTCGCTCGATCGTGGCTCGCTCGTTGCGTCCGCCGTAGACGATGATCGCGTTGAGCCGCTGATCGGCCTCGATCACGACGGACGAATCGGAAAAGCCGAAGCCGCCACGGCGGAACAAGCGATTGAGCAATTCGGCCACGGTCGTGCTGCTGGCGGTGCGCAGCGGATACACCATCACGTCGCGTCCCAGCGCTCCGGCCGGCGGCGCCAGCGCCCGCAGCAAGGCCTCGAACTGCTCGATGGCGTCGGGATCGTCGGACATGATCGTGATCTTGTCATCGCCCGGCGCGACCAGGATGGGCTTTGGTTCGGCTGGCTCGTCGCGGGGAACTTCTTCGGCCGCGGGCGGCGCGTCTTCCTGGGCGGCTGTTTTGACTTCCAGCGATCGCGAGGGCCACTGGAGCCGCGTGTGCTTGTCGCGCGGTTCTCGTTCCGCTTCGGGTTTGGCCGGCGGCGGTGCGATGGGCGGCGCGGCCGGGCCGAAGGAACTCGGTTCGCCGCCGCGTCGCTGCGATCGCAGCCGAGATGGCAATTCGCCAGGACGCACGACCCGCAACGGACTTTTGCTCAATTGCGGCCACACGCGTTGGATTTCGGCCAGCGCTTCTTTCGTGTCGCCGGAAAAATGGATCACGCGCACCGAGCCGTCGCGGGCCGTCGCGAGATTGGTTTCGCCCATCTTGACCAACAGATCGCGAATCTGGGCCAGTTGTTCGGCATTGGCACGCACGAACAGCCGCTGGCTGGCGACGTCGGACTCGACGCTGGGCGCCAGCGCGCTCTTGCCGCTGCCGCCGGCAACTTCGGCGAACAGTTTCTCGATCGCCGTTTCCGCCGTCAATGGTTCGACTAACTCCAACTGAAACACTTCGAGCTGCCGCGGCGTTGTTTGCAGCCGCTCGATCGCCGAGCGGATCGTGGCCTGTTGCACTTCGGGCGCGACGGCGATCAGGGTTTTGGCCTTGGCGTCGACCGAGAGCAACGCCCGCGAGTGCTTCGTGACGAGATTGTTCAAAACCTGCATTACGACGTCCGGATCGGCATTCCGCAGCGCATGCACCTCGAGTTCCGCTCCGGCATCGAGCGGCGAGCCGCGCTCGATTTCTTCGATCACGCCGCGGATGGCCTCGTGTTGCGAGGGCGTGGCCAGCGCCACGATCTTGTTGGTGCGCGAGTCCGACGACAGCCGCACTTCGCGGCGCGAGCCGAACAGGGATTGCAGCGTGGCCAGCAAGTTGCCGAGATCGGCGGTCGTCACGGCGTACGACTTGAGCACGGCGCCGTTTCTCTCCATGTCGTCCTGATCCAGTTCCACGAGCGCCTGGCGGATCGTCTCATGATCGGCCGGTCGGGCCCAGGCCACCAGCTTGCGCGAGTTCTGGCTGACGCCCAGGCGAGCCTCGGGCACGGCCGTCGTCAGCGCGCTGACGACGTTGGCGGCACTCGTCGATTGGAGCGTATAGACCACAACCTTGGGTGCGTTTGCGTCGGTCCCCTTGGCGGTCATCTCGTCGATCGCCGCGCGAATCGTCTCGTGCTCATCCGGAGTGGCCCAGACGGCGATCGTGCCGGCCTTGACATTCGGCACCACGCGGGCCGTCGGCACTAGCGCGCTAATCAACGGGTAGAGCGTCGCGGGATCGGACGGCGCGGTGGAATACGACACGATTCGCGGTCGGAATTTGGGATCGCCCTTGGCTTGCATTTGTTCGAGCGCCGGAGCAATCTTGTCCAACTCGGCCTGGGGACCCCAGGCCAGGATCGTGCCGGCTCGCGTGTCGTTGGTCAAAGTTGTTTCCGGCACCAGAGTGCGCAGCATCGTCATCGTCGCGGTCGGATCGGCGCCCACGATCGGAAACACGGCAAACTGACGATTCATTTCGTCGCCGGGCTGGACGTCCATCTGCTCGATGGCGGTCTTGATGGTTTCCTGCTCGGCCGGACGTCCGAAGACCAGCAGGCGGCGATTCTTGACGTCGAACGTAAAACGCGATCCGGGAAACAGGGTCTGCAACATGCCGACGAGGCTGGCCGGTTCGGCTGCCTTGAGCGGATAGACAACCACCTTGGCCGCGGCATCCAACGGGCCATCTTTCGTCATCTCGGCGATCGCCGCGCGGATCGTCTCGTGGTCCGCCGGCGTGGCCCACACGGCGATGGTGCCGTTTTTGGCGTTGGGAACCACGCGAGCCGTGGGCACCAAGGCGTTAATGAGCGGGTAGATCACATTCGGGTCCGACGCGCCGACTTCATAGGCCACGATGTGCGGCTTGCGCTTGAGATCTTCCGGTTGCAGTTGCGCCAGCGCCGGCAATCAGGGCGTGATCCGACTGGCGAGCCCAGGCGATAATCGCGCCGGCCTTGGTGTCGGCCGTCAGGGTCGCATCGGGCGCCAAGGTCTTAAGCGTCGTGACGGCCGCGGTCAGATCGGCCGTAACTGGATAAACCTTCAATTCGTTCTTGGATCCTTCTTGAAGCTCGGCGTCCATCTCATCAATTGCGGCCTTGATCGTTTCCTGCTCGGCCGGCCGGCTGAAAACCAACAGTCGCCGGTTCTTGACGTCGATCGAAAATCGCGATGTGGGAAACAAGGTTTGCAGCATGCCCACCAGCGTGGCCGGCTCGGCCGCCTTGAGCGGATAGACGACCACCTTGGCCGCGGCGTCCAACGGCCCGTCCTTGGTCATTTCGCCAATCGCGGCGCGAATCGTCTCGTGATCCGCGGCCGTTGCCCAGACCGCGATCGTGCCGTTTTTGGCATTGGGAACGACGCGAGCCGTGGGCACCAAGGCGCTAATAAGCGGATAGAGCACGGTCGGGTCCGACGCGCCGACTTCGTAAGCCACGATCCGCGGCTTCGTCTTCGGATCGTCCGGCTGCAGCCGTTCGAGGGCGTCGACGATCTTGGCTTGATCGGCCTTGCGGGCCCAGGCGACAATCGTGCCGGCTTTGGCGTCGGCCGTCAGCGTGGCTTCGGGCACGAGGATCTTGAGCGTCGTGATCGTCGCGCTCAGATCAGCCGACGTGACCGGGTAGACCATGAGCTCATTCTTCGATCCGCCCGCCGGTTCGGCATCCATCTGTTCGATCAGCGTTTTGATCGTTTCTTGATCGGCGGGGCGCGTCCAAGCCGCCAGGCGGCGATTCTTGGTGTCGAGCACAAGCTTTGCCGTGGGGAACAGCGTCTGCACGACGGACATCACGCTCGCCGGATCGGCCGTGGCAAGCGTATAGAGACGGATCTCCGCGCCGTCGGGGCCGCCCTGCGGCGGTTCGATCTGATCGAGCGTGGCGCGGATCGTTTTTTGATCGGCCAGGTTCGCCAGGGCGATGATGCTCCGCGAGGCGGCATCGACCGACAGCCGGGCGTTGGGCACGATGTTCTGCAGCACGATCAACGCGGCCGCCGGTTCGGCCGCCTTGAGCCGGTAGACGATCACCTTGGTCGCGGCGTCCAGCGGTCCGGCCTTGGTCATTTCGCCGATCGCCGCGCGAATCGTCTCGTGATCCGCCGGAGTGGCCCAGACCGCGATGGTGCCGTTCTTGGGATTGGGAACTACTCGGGCCGTGGGGACCAGCGAGCTAATCATTGAGTTGAGCACGGCCGGGTCCGATGTGCCAACTTCATAGGCCACGATCCGCGACTTGCGATTCGGATCGTCCGGTTGCAATTGCTCAAGCGCGCCGGCGATCAAGGCTTGATCGGTCTTGCGCGCCCAGGCGACGATTGTGCCGGCTTTGGCATCGGCTGTCAGCGTGGCTTCGGGGGCGAGGGTTTTGAGCGTCGTGACGGTCGCGGTCAGATCGGCCGACGTGACCGGATAGACCTTCAGCTCGTTTTTCGAGCCGACTTGCGGTTCAGCATCCACCTCGTCGATGAGCGTCTTGATTGCGTCTTGATCGACGGGAAGCGTCCAGACCGCCAGGCGGCGGTTCTTGCTGTCGAGCACGAGCTTGGCCGTGGGAAACAGCGTCTGCACGACGGACATCACGCTCGCAGGATCGGCCATGGCGAGCGAGTAGAGACGAATCTCGGCGGCGTCCGGGCCGCCCTGCTCCGGTTCGAGTTGATCGAGCGTGGCGCGGATCGTTTTTTGATCGGCCAGGTTCGCCAGGGCGATGATGCTCCGCGAGGCGGCATCGACCGACAGCCGCGCCTTGGGAAGAATATTTTGCAGCACGACCAGCGCGGCGGCCGGATCGGCCTTCTTGAGCCGATAGACCTCGACCTGGCGATCATCGAGCGGACCGCCGCCGCGGCCGAGTTGCTCGACGGCCTTGGCGAGCAAAGCGTGATCGGCCTTGGTGCCCCAGGCCGCCAATTTTTTACTGGCCGGATCGACCGACAACCGCGCATTGGGCACCAGCGGCTGCAACGTGGCCAGCGACTGCCGCGGATCGGCGTCGTCCAATTGGTAAACCTCGAAGCTGGTTGGTTCCTCGCCCGGCGCGGCCTCGGCCTGCAATTGTTCGATGACCCGTGCGACCGCCGCTTGCTGCGTGGGGGTCGCGTAGGCGCTGATCTGATTTGCTTTCGGATCGCGAACGAAGCGGCCCGTCGGAAGCAGGGCTTCCAACACCTTTACGGCCGCATCGGGATCGGCGGACTTTAAGGGATAGACGACCAGTTGAGGCTTTTCGGCCGCTTCGTCGGCGCCGGTTTCTCGGGCTGCGGGATCGATTCGATCACGGCGCTGATCGCCCGCATCACGCCGGCCGTGTCGGTCACCAGGATCTGCTTGGTTTTGGGGAGCGGCTGGCTCTTGCCGCGGGGGCCAAGCAGCGGGGAGATCTCCTTGACAACTTCCTCGACGTCGCGATTTCCCACCGGAAACAACATGCTGACGATTTCGAAGCGACCGCGCGTGGCGAGATCGGCCAAATCGATGCGCGGCACAAGGGCTTCGGGCACGCCGTCGGCCAGGTTGATGACCGTGAGCATGCGGTCGCGTCGAATCAGCGTG
Organism: uncultured Planctomycetaceae bacterium; assembly: GCA_963791755.1. Lineage (GTDB taxonomy): Bacteria > Planctomycetota > Planctomycetia > Pirellulales > PALSA-1355 > PALSA-1355. The sequence continues at coordinate 232,231 of CAWBTK010000006.1, read as the reverse complement.
TAGCCTTTGGTGAGCAACACGCCATTGAGCAAGTCCAGGGCTTCCGAAACCGTGTAGTCGCGGTTGTCGCTGTAGTTGAACGTGCCCGGCGGGGGCATCGATCACCAGCGACAGATTGGCCTGCTCGGCGAACCACTCCAATACGTCGCTCCAGCGCTGAAAGCGGAAGCTGAACCGCAGCTTGGGTTCGGCCGCGCCTGCGCCAGCCGGCTTGGCAATTTCGGCCCGTTGGTCGTCGTTAAGAATGGCCAGCAGCTTCTGCTCGAAATCCGCGAGGACCTTGGGCCGCTCGTCGGCGGGCGCCTTGGCCAAGGCCTCGGTTCTCTCGGTCTGCAAGTTCGCGACCTGAATCCGCTGCTCGTCGCTGAGCTTGAGCCGTTCGCTCAAGGCCGGATCGCCCAGTCGTGCAAAATTGCTCGTCGCGACGGGTGTCGGCGGTGGCGCATTCGGGTCGGCGGCGGGCTGGGCCCAAGCCACGGACGTCGACGACGCGAAAACCGCCAGCAGGACGGCGCACATCCACGGGAAAGATGCCTGGAAACGGCTCAAGTCAGGCTCCTCGACAAGACGGGAGGGAAAACGCGGGGGGCAAATCCAGACTAACCAGACACCCGGGGCGGGTAAAGCGGCCCGGGACGCGGACGCACCCCCGGGAGGAGGCAATCCGGCGTGGAAGCGATAGGCCGTGCCATTATTCTCCCAGCGGCACGGCAGAATTGGGACGCTCGCCGCTGTTTTGCGCCCAGCCTTTTATTCAAAGACCAGAGTGCCGAATTTGCGGAATTCGTGGAAGCTCGGTCCAACGCGTGCCCAATCCCAACTCGTCTCGTGGCCATCGTCGTAATCAACGCGATAAAAATTCGCTCGCCAGCGGCTGCCACTCTTGGGCGGCACTCCGCCGAGCGGTTCGAGAAGTTTGTACGGGATGAATATCTCGGCCGTCCATCCGCTGATTGCGGCGCCCGATTGTTTCTCGCCGCCGGCGATCGACGTGGCCTTGCGAATTTTGCGGTCTCCTTCGTAGTGCCAGGGGCGCCAGCCGAGAAACTTGTCGTCGACGTTGGGGACGACGATCGGCAACTCATAGCCCAGCGGGGAGATCTCGTATTCGAAATAGATTGGCAGACGTTCGTCGGTCCACAAGAAAACTTCGAACACGTCCTCGTTCCACAGATCCAGAAAATCCTCTTTCATCGTGGCCGTCAACTTGCGATCCGAGCCGTTCATCAGGAAGTACACGCCTGTTTTCGAATACAGCGCCTTGAACCGCGCGTCGTAATCGTGGCCCCCGGCGCCGCGCTTGTTGAGCGGCACCCAGGCCGCGGCCTGCCACGCCCCGGCGCTGCCGTCGCCGGTGACTTCGAAATCGGCCGTCGGCTTGACCTTCAAGACTTTCGGCGCGGGCTCATCGCCGGCCCGCGCAACGCCGTGGCTGGTCGCGCACGCGACCGAGACGAGCAGGATCGTCACGGTCAGAACCCAGGGCGGGGTCAACTCAAGACTCGTCATGCGTGGCTCCCTGGCGCTTTCGCGGTTTTCATCGGCCATAAAGTGAAACGGGCGGCCGGATCATTGTAGGCGCTGGCGCGGCGAACCGCACCCGCTTGGCGACGCTGGCTCGCCGGAGACTACGCCTCGGGGGTCCGCGGGTCGCCGGCGCCCCAGCGGCCACGAAACTCGGCGGCAGGGTATTTTCGCGCGTTCTTGATCATCTTGTCCCGCACCGAGTCGGCCACATCCAACTTCAATTCGTTCGCCAGGGCCAGCGCGTAGCAAACAACGTCGGCAAGTTCCTCGGCGACCGCGGCCAGCCGCGGGGCATCGTCGGCCACGGCACGCGACTCGTCCAGGTTGAGCCACTGAAAATGCTCCATCAGCTCGGCCGCTTCGATCGCCAACGCCATCGACAGGTTCTTGGGGTTATGAAACTGGGCCCAGTTGCGCTCCCGCACGAATTGGCCCACTAATTGTCGCAAATCGGCAACCGTTTCTCGATCGTCAGCCATGGCCAAAAGTGCCTCTTTGCAGAGAACCAGGGTGTGCAAGAAGTGGCAGAATGCCAGCGCCATGCAAGGCGTGTCAAGCGAGCGCGGCAATCGGCTAACGTCCGGCTAGGCGGTCGCGCCGCTGCCGCAATGGGTCCGCTGGCGATATTGCTCGGCCAGGCAAACCAGGACTTCGAGCACCAGCAGGTCGGCGCGGGTCATGACGTGTCGCGCGCTGCGGCTACCCAGGCCGCGCACCAGTTCCTCGAGCACCTGGACGTGCAACTGCAGAATCTGGGGCGCCGTCACGCCGCCATCGGCCAACAGCGCGGCCAGCGCGGCCATTTCCTGCGACAGGTTGCCGGACCCCATGATGACGTGCGCGCGCAACAGTTCGCGATAATGATTCACCAGCGATTCGTCCAGCGGCGTGAGTTGGGCCGATCCGGCGGCGCGGCGACCGATGGCCTGTATCTCCTCGCCCGAGATCTGGCCCGCGCCGTCGGCAGGCGACGCGGGAGATTCCATGTCGCGAAGCAGTCCCCGTTGCTCCTCGAGCAACCGCTCGGTCTCGCCATGTTCTTGTCGCAAGCGATGCCGCTGTGCCTGTGCCAATTGTCGATTCTCGCGCAGCAAACCGTGTCGCTCCGTGGCACGGGCGACGATCCACAGCAGCGTGCGGGTCGTGGCCGTGTTCACGCACAAGTAACCGTCAGCGCCCGCCTCATAGCACAGGGCGGCCATCTCCTGTTCGCTGGGCTGCCCGAGCACGACCAGCGGTTCCTCGGCGCCTCCGGCGCGGAGAGCATCGAGAAACACCAAAGCGTCTAGCTCGGCCGGCTCGTGGCTGACCAACACGGCGTCGAAAGCCTGCTCGCGCAGACGGGTCAAACCATCGGCGGCGCCCCGGGCTTCTTCCAGCGTGATGCAACACGCGCTGTCGCTGGCGAATGCTTCGGCCAGCCAAGCGCCCGTGCGGCGCGGGGTGGTTACGTAGAGCACCGACATGCGCGGCGGCAGAATTCCCCATGGCGTGGCCGGCAATCGATCCGGCGTCGGCCGCGCGAACGCTGCTTGTTTGGAAGAAGTTGCCATCGCCTGCTTTCGTTCGGAAGAGAATCGCCCGCCAGAGCCTGCGGTTTCTGGCTGCGGCGGCGCATGGTAGTCAAGGTCGCAAAAGGGGTCAATCGCGACGCGCGCGGGTCACTCCCCGGCCGCGTTTTGGCCCTATTGCCGCGGGGCGCGGGGGCTTTAGAATGCCCGTACCCCGAATTAACCCCGCGAAAAGGCCGCCATGAAAATCGCTTACCTCGATTGTGCCAGCGGTATCAGCGGCGACATGACGCTTGGTGCGCTGGTCGATGCCGGCGTGGATCTGGGACTGCTCAATGCGGGCATACAAACCCTGGGCATGCCCGGCGTGCGACTTGCCGCCAGCACGGTCAAGAAGAAGGGTTTCCGCGCCACGCAAATCACGGTCGAGCACGAGCCGGAACACAAGCACCGGCACTTGCACCACATCACGGCCATGATCGACGCCAGTTCGATCACCACGGCGCAGAAAGATCTCGCGCATCGTATTTTCCGACGCCTGGCCGAGGCCGAGGCTAAGGTGCACAACTCGACGATCGAGAAGGTGCACTTCCACGAGGTGGGCGCGGTCGATTCGATCGCCGACATCGTGGGCGCGGCGATCGGCTGGGATCGGTTGGGCGCCGATCGCATCGTGTGTTCGGCGGTGCCCACCGGCAGCGGCTTTGTCGAGATCGCGCACGGACGCTGCGCCATTCCGGCGCCCGCCACCGCCGAGCTGCTCAAGGGGATTCCGCTGGCCGAATCGAGCGTGCTGTGCGAACTGACTACGCCCACCGGCGCGGCCATCCTGGCCGAATTGGTCGATTCCTTCGGGCCAGTGCCCGCGATGACCATCGAACAGATCGGCTACGGCGCGGGACAGAAAGATCTGGAGCAACAGGCGAATCTTTTGCGTTTGCTAGTGGGTCGCGATGGGAGCGACTCGAACGACGAGCGGCTGTGGGTGGTGGAAACGAATTTGGATGACGTCAGCGGCGAACTGGTGGGCCACGCCATCGGCCGACTGTGGGACGCCGGAGCGCTGGACGTCACGACCAGCGGCATTCAGATGAAGAAGAACCGGCCCGGCGTCACGCTCAGCGTGCTCTGCGGGGCTGAACTGGTGGCCGCGGTCGAGGAGATTTTGTTTCGCGAGACGACGACGCTGGGCGTGCGGCGTTGGCAAGTCCAGCGGCGCAAGCTGCGCCGCGAGGCACGGCAAGTCGAGACTCCCTGGGGCAAAGTCGACGGGGTCGTGGCGTGGCTCGATGCGAAGAGATCGCGATTTTCGCCGGAGTTCGAGTCGTGCCGCCGCCTGGCCGAGGCCCAGGGCCTGCCGCTCAAAACCGTCTACGACGCGGCGCAGAGCGCCTTCCGACCCGCGTGAAGAAGAACCACGAAGGCAGCTAACCACAAAGAACACCAAGGAGACGGAGGAATATACTCGGTATTCTTTGTGTCCCTTGTGCCTTCGTGGTTTCCTTATCCGTTCTTCATCATGCTCGATCGCCGCCGGCCAATCGATCCCAGGCCGAGAGCGCCTCGGACAGGCCATGCAACGGCGCCTGGCAGGCAAACTGCTGGCAGATGAAGACCGCCGGCTCGGTTCCGTCCAGCCGTTTGCCCGCGAACAGATCGGCTATGACAGGCGAACCCTGCGTGACCTGGTCGGGGGAGCGACAGGCCACGACCCGGTTCGGAATGTAATGGCGCCCGAGTGCCCGCAAGGCGGCGGCGGTGTCGGCGTGTCGGGGGTCGCCGACGATGACGATCTCGGGGGTTGGCCCCAGGTACATGTCGAGAGCCGAGAGCATTTGTCCAGCCGTGCGCGAGGCTTGCCGCATGACGCCGGTCGCGGCCTGTAGCGTTGCCTCGGCCGCGGCGGCCAGATCGGCCCGTCCGGTTAGCTTTGCCAACCGCACCAGCACGAGCGCGGCCATCGAGTTGCCGCTGGGCACGGCGTTGTCGAACAGGTCTTTCTGTCGTGCGATCAGCTCTTCGTGATCCGAGGCGGTGAAATAGAATCCGCCACCGCTCGGATCGGCGAATAACCGGAGGATGATGTCGCACAGCTCGATCGCGGTCGTGAGCCAGCGCTCATCGAAATCCGCCTCGTACAGGCTGACCAGGGCGTTGGCCAGGCAAGCGTAGTCGTCGAGATAGGCGTCGAGCGTGGCTTTTCCACTGCGCCAGGTGTGTAGCAATCGGCCGTCTGGCCGGCGCATGTCGTTCAGAATAAACGCCGCGGCCCGCGTCGCGGCTTGCAGATAGCGCGGCTCGTCGAGCACGGCGGCCGCTTGCGCAAGCGCGTCGATCATCAGGCCATTCCAAGCGACCAATACCTTGTCGTCCAGGCCGGGATGCACGCGTTTCTCGCGCGCGGCCAGCAGTTTCGCGCGGCTGTCGGCCAGTTCGCCTGCCAGGTCCGCCGCATCGCGGCCGAGAGCCTGGGCACACTGATCCAACGGTTTCGGGAGATTGAGTATGCTTTTGCCGTGCTCGAAATTGCCCGCGGGCGTGACGTCGTAAACGTAATTGAATGCCTTCGCCGGTTCGACGCCCAGAATGTCGGCGATTTCGTCGGGCGTCCAGACGAAGAACTTGCCTTCCTCGCCTTCGCTGTCGGCATCCTGCGTGCTGTAGAAACCGCCGGCCGGATCGGTCATCTCGCGGAGCACGTAATCGCACGTTTCGCGCGCGACGCGCTCGTAGTTGGCATTGCCGGTGATCAAGTACGCGTCGAGATAACAGGGCACGAGCAACGCGTTGTCGTACAGCATCTTTTCGAAGTGCGGGACGAGCCACCGTTCGTCGACCGAATAGCGGTGGAATCCGCCGCCGAGCTGGTCGTAGATGCCGCCGGCGGCCATCTTGTCGAGCGTGAACGTCATCGTCCGTAACAGCGGCTCGCTACGATCGCGATGCCAGGCCCGCGCCAGGAGCCGCAGGTCCATCGGGTGCGGAAACTTGGGCGCGTGGCCGAAGCCGCCGTGCGTGGCGTCGAATGAGCTCGCCAGCGACGCGACCGCCTGCTCGATAAGAAGCGGGGACAGGGCCCCGGCTTCGGCCGCCGGTTGGGCGGCGGATTGCAAATGCTCGGTCAATGCGTCGGCCTGGTCGATGGCCTGCGCGCGGCGGTTTTGCCAGGCATCGGCCACGGCGGACAACACCTGGTCGAAGCCCGGCATGCCGCCGCGAGACGTCGGCGGCCAATAGGTGCCGCCGTAAAACGGCTTCAGGTCGGTCGTCAAAAACACGGACATGGGCCAGCCGCCGCGGCCGGTCATCATTTGCACGGCGTTCATATAGATCTGATCCAGGTCGGGGCGCTCTTCGCGGTCGACCTTGATGCACACGAAGTTGTCGTTCATCAGCCGCGCGATCCGGGCGTCTTCGAAGCTCTCGTGCTCCATGACGTGGCACCAGTGGCAGGCCGAGTAGCCGATCGAGAGAAAGATCGGGCGGTCTTCGGTGCGAGCGCGGCGCGTGCGCCTCGGAACCCCAGGGATACCAGTCGACCGGATTTCCGGCGTGTTGCAGCAGGTAGGGACTGGTCTGGGCTGCCAGGCGGTTCGGCATGTCGTCGCGGGGGGTGCGATGTTTAAAGGGGCGGGCGACGAGTGCCGAGGCGGACTGCCGCCGAGGGCGGTCGGCACACTCGCTATTTGAAAGTTTGCTCGGGTGTTGGAAATCGACCGGCCTGCACGTCGTCGCGAAATTGCCCGACGGCCTGGCTGATGACGGTTTGCAAATCGGCATAGGCTTTGACAAAGCGCGGCACGTAGCCGCTGGTCAGTCCCAGCAGGTCGTTGGTCACGAGGATCTGGCCATCGCAGGGGGTGCCGGCGCCGATGCCGATCGTGGGGATTTTCGAACGGGCCGTGATCTTGGCGGCAATGGACGAGGGGATGCACTCCAGCACCATCGCGAACGCGCCGGCCTGTTCGGCGGCGGCCGCATCGGCCAGGAGTTGTTCCTCGTCGCGCTGAACCTTATAGCCCCCCAACTGATGGACGTTCTGCGGACGCAAGCCACAGTGCGCCATCACGGGAATGCCGGCCGAAACGAGCGCCGCGATCACGTCGGCCTGGGCGGTTCCGCCTTCCAGCTTGACGGCCTGGCAGCGGGTCTCCTTGAGAATGCGACCCGCGCTTTCCACCGCTCGATACGGGCCCAAGTGGTAGCTCGGAAAAGGCATATCGACCACGACCAGAGCGTGTTGCACCGCTCGACCCACCATTTCGGCGTGGTAGATCATCTCGTCGAGCGTGACTGGCAACGTGTTGGGGTGTCCCTGCACGACCATCGACATGCTATCGCCGACGAGAATTCCCTCGACGCCGGCCGCGTCCAGCAAACCGGCCATGGTGTAGTCGTAGGCCGTCAACATGGTGATCTTCTGGCCGGCGGCCTTCATGGCCGCGAACTTGGGGATCGTGATTCGACTGGCGGAATTGGACATGGATGGATCTGACTGCAACGTGGACTTGGGGTGGAATGCCCGAGCAGTCGCGTGCCGCGGGCCGTTTTGCTTCGATGTTGGCGCTGGATTCCTCTACGAATCTGGCATTTCCACTATTATAGCCCTGCCGCTGACACCGGCCGGTTTCGCATTGTGGCTTTCGGGCCCCGGGATGGCAACCAATGCGGCATTTCCTTTCCTTTGCCGCGGCAAGAGGCTATTCTAACTGTTAAGTAAGTTATCGGCGCCGGGAGTGTCTATCGCCCGGCGCTTCCGGAACAGGCGGCACGGAGAGCTTGGGATGCGCATTGATTCGATTTTCAGTGCGGGATTGCTTGGCGTGGCGGTCTGGACGGCTGGCGGCGCCGCATTGGCCCAATTCGTGGCACCCCAGAATTCGCTGAGCTTCGAGGACAAAGGCACTCTCGAAGCCATTCAAGGCGATGCCATGCAAATGCGCGATTCGAAAAGCGAGCCGTGGCTGCTGAGCCTTGGCGCGGACACCAAGGTGACGGTCACGGGCGAGGCCGAGCGCGACTGCCTGCGGCCGGGCCTGTTCGTGCAATTCACGGCCAAAGTCAACAAGAAGGGACGCCTGGAAGACCCGCTGACGGAGATCGAGATCACGTCGGCACAGGGAAAAGCCGCGATGGGGATTTTTCCTCCCGACGACGTCGAGGGACTCAAGCCCGTGCGGGCGCTGACCGCCGGTTCCTACCTGGTCAAAGGCAAGTTGGCCACGTTCCGCGGCGACGAGCTGTTGGTGATCGCCGGTCGCCACCGCATCACGGGGGCCGTGAGCGCCGACGACTTGAAAGTGAAGCTTAACCTGGAAGATACCAGCCTGGCCCAGCCGGGGGACGAAGTGAAAGTGAAGGCCTGGTATTACGATATGGGCCGGCCCAATCTGAACCTGGGCCGGCGCGGAAACGCGATGGCCGAGGAGGTCACGATCACGCTGGCCAAGCCCTTGGAGTCGGGCAGCAAGAAGCCCAGGCAGACCGAGCGGCCGGCGCGGGCCACGTCGAAATCGAAAGTCTCGAATTAGCCCCGAGGCGCGTAACCGGTCGCCTCAGGCAGCGGGATTCAGATTCCCATCTGTCCCAGGGCATCAATAATGCTGCCCAGGTTGATCGCCAGGTCGGGATGCGAAGCCTCGACCTTCAGCACGGCGTCGCTCAAACGCTGATTCAGCGACGGCTCGTCGGGTTCAGCCGCGCGGCCCGCCAAGGCTCCCCGGGTTTCGGCGACGATTGTATGCAAATGTTCTTTTACGGCGGGATCCAAATCGCGCAAATCTTTGAGCTGCTCTTGCAACTGGTTCAGGGTTTCTTGCAGCTTTTCGTGCTCGGCGCTCATAAGAATCTCTTCTTTGTTTCGGTGGCAATCACGAGTTACGTTCGGCCGGCGCGGCGCGGGATGACGATTCGTACTAAAGCCGGCCGCCAAGATCGGCGCTCCGCCAGTTTCTGGCGTGAGCCTCCATTCTTCGCCTTGGCGCGCCGCTTGTCCAGCAGGCCGTTGTTGAATCGTGCTTGTTTTGTATAATTCGCTTCTTCGGTCCTCCCGCCAAAAATGGATCGCGAGGTCGGCCGCGAGCGGCCAGCAGACCGCGCGCGGCGCGAATTCAAATCGGCGCAGGACGACTTCGTGTCTCGAGCCGCATGGCCGTACGTTTTCCCCTCGCGCGAGGGCCGTTCATTGAAGGAGAGCATTCGTGTCTATTCGCGTTGGCATTAACGGCTTCGGCCGCATTGGCCGGTTGGTGTTCCGGAACCTGATGGCCCGTAGCAAGGAATTCGAGGTCGTGGCCATCAACGACCTGGCGGACAACAATACCCTGGCCACGCTTCTCAAGTATGACAGCACGCACCGCCGCTACCCGGGCGTCGTCACGCACGACAAAGAGAATATCACGGTCGACGGCCACAAGGTGCTGGTTCTGAAAGAGCGCGATCCCTCGAAGCTGCCCTGGGGGAAGCTGAACGTCGACATCGTGGTCGAGAGCACGGGACTGTTCACGGCCCGCGAAACGACCAAGGACGGCGTGACCAAGCCGGGTTACGACTCGCATCTCAAGGCCGGGGCCAAGCGCGTCGTGCTCAGCGCGCCGGCCAAGGACGGGGCCGATCTGACGTGCGTCATCGGTGTCAACGACGACAAGCTGACCAAAGAGCAGAAGTGCATATCGAACGCCAGTTGCACGACCAATTGCCTCGGTCCGCTGGCCAAGGTCCTCAACGACAACTTCGGCATCGTCAAGGGGCTGATGACGACCGTGCACGCCTATACCAACGATCAACGGCTGCAAGACATGCCGCACGATAATCTATATCGTGCGCGATCGGCCGCGCAGAACATCATTCCCACGACCACCGGCGCGGCCAGCGCCATTGGCCTGGTGATTCCGGCGCTAGCGGGCAAATTGACCGGCATCTCGCTCCGCGTGCCCGTGCCGACCGGCAGCCTGGTGGATTTGACCACCGAGATGTCGCGCGACGTGACCAAGGAAGAGGTGAACGCCGCGCTGAAGAAAGCGGCTGAGGGCCCGATGAAGGGCATCCTGGCCTATAACGAGGACGCGATCGTTTCAACCGACATCATCGGCGATTCGCACAGCTCGATCTTCGTGCCCGACTGGACGCAAGTCTTAGGCGGCAACATGCTCAAGACACTGAGCTGGTACGACAATGAATGGGGCTATAGCTGCCGCACGGTCGACTTGATCGCCAAGGTCGGCAAGCTCATGCAGGGCTAACGGCCGCGGCGGCAATACATGTGACGACGCCAGTCATGACGGGGGCACGTAGCCCGACGATTACGGGTTCTCGACGGCGTCCATGTGGGTCTTGCCCTTGCGTTTGCCGCGCGACGCCAGTTCGCGATCGAGGTCGAGCAGCGCGGCCGGGTCGTCCTTGAGCAGGTGGAACTTGGCCACGATTTCGCGCGACGTGCGCTCTTCCTCCACCTGTTCGGTGATGAACCACTGCAATTGCACAAGCGCCGCGAAGGCCTTTTCCTTGAGCGCCAGCTCGTACAGTTGATCGATCTTGGCGCTGACTTCCTGCTCTTGCTGCATCGCCTGTTCGAAAACCTCGGCGATCGACTTGAACTTGTCCGACGGTTCAGGAACGGCCTTGAGCTTGATCGTGCCGCTGCGGGCCAGCAGGAAATCCAACAGCCGCATGGCGTGGCCGTATTCCTCCTCGCTCTGAATTCGCAGCCAACTCGCGGCCCCCAGAAAGTTCTGCCGTTCGCAGTAACACGACATCGCCAGATAGGCGTACGAGGCCATCAATTCGTTATTGATTTGCTCGTTGATTGCGTCTTGAACCGTTTGGCTGAACATATTCGTTGCTCCGGCGGTTGGAATGATTCGGCGATCGGCGACTGGCGGTTGGAACGAATTGTATGCGACGGCTCGTCCCGCCGGCAGGGCCGTTTAGCGTCCGCGCCGACCGTGGGGGTGCGCCTCTTACTGGATAGGGATAGCGAAACGGCGGAAAAGTGCAACCGCTCGGCGACACGATTCGCCAGTTTTGCGTCGTCCACGGCCACGGCAGGCCCCACGCAGGCACTTGGAAATAAAAGGGCCGGCCGCGTGCATGCGCTGTTGCATGACTTGCGGCCGGCCCGTGAATCGATCGATGGGTCCCGCTTGGTTCGAGAGCTTAAGGACCAATGCTGCGCGGGTTGCGCGCCAGGAAGTCGCGAGGACCGCGAGTCGTGTAGTACGGATAGCTGGTGGCCCCGGTCGGCGGTCCCGCGGCAAATTCGTATTCGCCGCCGGAGTTACGGCGCTGATAAGCGTGGGGATGCCCCTGGGCTGGTCGGCGGTGCGCCGCCACGGCTTCCTCGGGCATGGGGCCGCCGCGTTCCGCGACATACCCGCCACCCGGTCCGCCCGAGTAGCCTCCACAGTCGGAGCATCCTCCGCCGCCGCCACAACCGCAGCTCGGCCCTTCGTTTCCGTACGCGCACGGCCCGCGACAGCCCCAGCAGAACAGACGGTCCATACAACAGCATCCGCTGCTGCCGGCCAGGCACACGAGTGCCATCAACGCAAAAGTCGCACGTTTCATGATCGCTTGTAATCCTTTCTCGCTGATTGGGGTCTTTGCCCGGCGCGCGCTACCGCGCGGCCAATAATTCAGCTCGAGAGCCCCCCGGAAAATAAGCTCGCCCACCAGTGGCTGTCCGGGGCAGTGCCTGCCGCTCGGCGCCACATTCTTTGATTAGCGAATACCACCCACTGCTGACTATCGACCGCATAACCCTCAAAGTTCAGCAAATCGTCACCATGGGTACGAGCGCTAGCCTCGGTGCAAGCCCTAAAACGCGTAGAACCGGCACGCTACCAGCCGACCACTAGCATGGACCAGTTAAAGCAGGAGAGCTGGCGCATTGATCTGCGTGCGGCGAGGTTGCGGCGGTCGGACTTGGCTGGTCGGACCCAATTTGATAAAAGGGGCCGACTTAGAACTTGCCCGCACGGTCCGTCTCTCGAAATCGTCAGGCGGCGCCACCCTTTTGTTTCGAATGCTGCTGTCAATCGCTCGCCGGAATCGTCCTTGGCGGCGCGGATCGGAATCCACGCGCCAAGCAGACCGTAGAAACCTCCGAACCCTCGCGCCAGAAAGCAATCCAGGATGGGCAATTTTGCGCGGACCGTGCGCGTTGCGCTGCGTTACCGTTGGACCGTGGGATTCTCGGCTGTCTGCGCCTTGGTGGTCGCCAGCTTATGGGGCGGCAACATTGGCGTCTTGTTGCCACTGGTGGAAGTCGTGGCCAACAACCAGAGCCTCGGCCAACGCGTCGATGAAGTAATCGGCGAGAGCCAGCAGAGCATCGCCAAGTACGCCGAGGCGGAGCGAAAGCTCGAACTAGAACTCCAGCAGGCCCCGGCCGAGCGGGCCGCGTCGATCCGCCGCGAACTCGGCGGAATCGTCTCCCGCCGCCAGGCGGCCCAGACCAACCTAGAGCGCTACCAGCGGCTCAAGCCCTGGGTGGATGGCTATCTGCCGAACGATCCGTTTCGGACGTTGGTCGTCATCCTGGCGATATTGCTCGTGGCAACGATCGTCAAGGACACGTTTCTGACGCTGAATACCTTTCTGGTCAACCGCCTGGGACACGTGGCCACATTCGACCTGCGCAAGGAATTCTATCGCCGCACGCTACGGATGGACCTGGCCAGTTTCAATGAAAGCGGCACGAGCGATTTGCTAAGCCGCTTCACGCACGACATCGAAAACGTGGCCGGCGGCATCCAGACCTTGTTCGGCCGCGCGGTGCTCGAGCCGCTGAAGATGGTCGCCTGCCTGATCGGCGCGGCCTTTATCTGTTGGCAACTGCTGTTACTGTCGCTGATCATGGCCCCCGCGGCCGGTTTCCTGATCGTCTTCCTGTCCAAAACGCTCAAGCGCGCCAATCGCAAGGCATTGGAGGAAATGTCGTCGCTGTACTCGATCCTGGCCGAAACATTCACCGGCATCAAGGTCGTGAAAGCCTTTACGATGGAACGCCACGAGCGACGCCGCTTCCACGAAACCAGCAAGAGCTGCTACCGAAAGTCGATGCGGATCGCCTTTTTTGACGGCCTCATCAACCCGGTCACCGAAGTAATGGGCATCGCGACGATTTGCCTGGCCACGTTGGTCGGCGCGTACCTGGTGATGAACCGGGAGACGCATTTGTTCGGCATCAAAATGTGCAGTAGTCCGCTGGCGCTGAGCGAGTTGCTCGTGTTCTACGGCATGCTAGCCGGCGTCAGCGACCCGGCCCGCCGGCTGACCGAGGTCTTCAACAAGCTGCAACGAGCCGCGGCGGCATCGGACCGCGTTTATCAGCTTTTGGATCGCCAGCCCAAGGTGGTCGATCCGGTTCGCCCGTGCGCGTTGCCGCGGCACCACCGCGACCTGGTGTTCGATCGGGTGTCGTTTCGCTACTCGGCCGAACAGCCGGTGCTGGACGGAATCGATTTGCGGATTCCGTATGGCGAAACGATCGCAATCGTCGGGCCCAACGGTTGCGGGAAGAGCACGCTGGTGAACCTGATTCCGCGCTTTTTCGATCCGGTATCGGGCACGATCCGCATCGACGGCATTCCGCTGGGCGACGTTCGGCTGCGCGACCTGCGGGGGCAGATTGGACTGGTGAATCAAGAGACTTTGCTGTTCGACGAGACCGTATTGGCCAATATCCGGTATGGCTGTCCGCACGCCACGCGCGAGCAGGTCGTCGAAGCCGCCAAGCAAGCGCACGCCCATAAATTCATCGAGCAAAAGCTGGACGCCGGCTACCAAACCGTGGTGGGTCAGGGGGGCGGTCGATTGTCGGGCGGACAACGCCAGCGAATCGCCCTGGCGCGGGCCATTCTGCGCGACCCGGCGGTCTTGATCCTCGACGAAGCCACGAGCCAGATCGACCTGGAAAGCGAGCAGCTTATCCACAAGGTGCTCGAACAGTTCATCCGCCATCGCACGACCCTGATCGTCACCCACCGGCTGGCCACGTTGGCCTTGGCCGATCGGATCGTGGTGATGGACTCCGGGCGAATCGCAGATCTTGGCACCCACGACCAGCTAATGGCACGCTGCGACATTTATCGCCGGCTGCATCAGATCCAGTTCAAGGAAACAGCCTAGGCGAGCGTGACCGCCGGTCGCCTGTCGCATAAACTCCGCGGAGCCGGAATTTTTGGGACAAATGGGTCCGTCGGCATGTTCTGGCGCGCGACTTGCAATATAGCTGTTTCGGATTTGGAAGAGGCACCACTCTGCGGAACAGAGGGACGACCCGGGGCCGGTACAGAGAAGAGCACAGGTTCGGGGCCGGTTAGCAGAAGAGGTGTGGCAACAAACGACGGAAACGCAGGAAATTCAAAGAGTTACGAACTGTAAGGAACAGTGGAGGCCAGTTCGCGACGCAGAGAATCAGGATGCGTTTCCGTGCTTACAAAGGCGAGTTGGGATCCTCAACAGTTGTTGATCCCAACTCGCCTGTTGCATTTTGATACAGCAAAATGATACATGTGTTGCAAAATAACACACTCTCTCAGGCTCATGCTGAGCCTGACTTTTCCCCCTTCGGAATAAATTTTCGCTCGATTTCCGAACTCTTGGCAAGGCTTGGGCAGGTGCTCTGGCAGGACGCCCTTCAGCCCTCGCCCGTCGCCGTTCAACCGCGGATTGAAGTGTGGATTGGCTCGCTTCCTCAGCGCCACCCGGGGCGCATCGGGCCGTAGCCAGATTGAATGACCGATGGCACTGACGCAGGGAATGATTGCGTTGCGCCGCGAGCCGGAGGCCAAGGAGCTTGGCCGTCGGCGTCGCTCGATTCCTCGCGCGCGAAGTGCGAGGTTGCCGGTTGTCTCGCGTGGCGCTGGCGTCTTGTCGGCTCTCATTGGCGCGGTCGCCCTGGTCGTTGTCCTATTCGGCGTGCCCGTCGGGCTGGTGGCGCAATCGAAAACTTCCGTCGGAGAACGAGCCGCGGTTAGCTCAGAGGAATCCGATTCGCCGGTCGAACTGATTAACCGACACGTGCGCGACGAATGGGAAAAGCACAAAATCTCGCCGTCGCCAGCGGCGACCGACGGCGAATGGTGTCGCCGCGTGTTTCTCGACGTGCTGGGCCGGATCCCCACGATCGAGGAACTCGAGCGCTTTTTGGGCGAGCCGGGTCGCGAGCGCAAAGCACGATTGGTCGACCGCCTGTTGGGCAGCGACTACGTCGATGAATATGCCCGCAACTGGTCGACGCTATGGACCAACGTGTTGATCGGACGCAGCGGCGGCACGGAGCGCAATTCACTCATCAACCGGCCGGGGTTGGAACAGGCGCTGCGGCGGGCCTTTCGCGGCAATATGCCCTACGATCAACTGGCGCTGGAGTTGATCTCGGCCAAGGGAGTGAGCAAGCCCGGCGAGGACGACTTCAACGGTTTCGTGAACTTCATGGCCGGCAACCTGGAAGAGAAAGGCGTGCAGGCCACGGCCAAGACTTCGCAGGTGTTTCTCGGTTTGCAGATTCAATGCACGCAGTGCCACAACCATCCGTTCAACGACTGGAAGCAAAGCCAATTCTGGGAGCTCAACGCCTTCTTTCGACAAACTCGCGCCCTGCGGCGATTCGATCGCGGCGCCTCGCGGCGAATCGAGTCGGTTGAATTGATCAACCAGGATTTCGCCGGCGAGGACAACAAGCCGGAGAAGGCGGCTTCGTTCTACGAGCAGCGCAACGGATTGGTGAAAGTCGCTTATCCGGCATTCGTCGACGGAACGCGGTTGAAAACCGACAGCGGCTTCGTCGAGGAGGTCGATCGCCGCACGGAACTGGCGAAGCTGATCGTGGGCTCCGATTATCTCGGCAAGGCGCTGGTGAATCGGCTGTGGGCACACTTCCTGGGCTACGGCTTCACGCGGCCCATCGACGATATGGGGCCCCACAATCCGCCGAGCCACCCCGAGCTGCTCGATGCCCTGGCCCGCGAATTCACCAGCCGCGGCTACAATCAGAAATCGCTCATCCGCTGGATGATCCTCTCGGAGCCGTACGGCCTGTCCAGCAAGATCATCGCCCGCAATAAGAAGGACGCCCCGCAACAGGGGGAAAAGCCGCTGTTCAGTCACTTCTATATGCGGCAGATGCGACCCGAGGAATTATACCAATCGCTGCTCGTGGCCACCGAGGCCGACCAGTCGGAGCGAAACGCCGAATCGAACGAGGCGGCGCGGAGGACATGGCTCAAGCAATTCGCGCTCTCATTCGGCAACGACGACAAGGAAGAAGGCACGACGTTCAACGGCACCATCCCGCAGACATTGATGATGATGAACGGGGAATTGATTTCCAAGGCGACCAGCAGCGAGAAAGGCGGTCGCTTGCAGCGGATGGCGGCCGACACGAGCCTGACCAACGCCGTCCGCATCCAGCGGCTTTACCTGGCTGCGCTCGCGCAAGCCGACGGCTCAGGAAATCGTGTTGGCCAACGAGCTGTTGGCGCTGCGGCAAGACCCGGCCAAAGCACTGGAAGACGTGTGGTGGGCCATGCTCAACTCGGGTGAATTTATCTTGAACCACTAAAGCCTTGCCATGAACACCTCGATCGCGCCGCGCGGAATGAATCGCCGACATTTCATGGAACACCTGATCGGGGCCTCGGCTTTGGCCTGGCCAGCCGTCTCGTTCGCGGCGGCGCTGCGCAAGGGCGCGGCCGATCTCAAGAAAAACCAGCGTGCGGCCATCCTGCTGTGGATGAACGGTGGCCCGTCGACAATCGATATCTGGGATCTCAAGCCGGGCTCCGACCGGCGGACCCTTTCGGCCCATTGCCACCTCGGGCGGAGAGCAGATCTGCGAGCATCTGCCGCTGCTGGCGAAGCAAATGCACCACCTATCCATTATCCGCTCGATGAGCACGCGCGAAGCCGACCACACGCGCGGCCGCTATCACATGCACACGGCGTTCGTGCCCGATCCATCGATCGAACACCCCGGCTATGGGTCGGTGGTCAGCCACATGCTGGCCGAGCAGACCCGGCAACTCGAATTGGCCATTCCGCCGTTTGTCGCGGTCGGCGGCGGCAGTGTCGGGCCTGGTTTCCTGGGCATGGCAAACGCCCCGTTCGTGGTCAATTCCGACGGCAACGTGCGCAATCTGAAGGTCGGCGTTGATACGGCGCGATTGACCGAGCGAATGCAAATGCTGGCGGCGCTGGAAAAAAACTTCGTCAAGCAAGATCGCGGTCCCGCCGCGGCCGATCATGCCAGCATTTTGGACAAGACCGTCAGCCTGATGACCAGCAAACAGATGGACGCCTTTCAGGTGAGCCTCGAGCCGCTGGCCGTGCGCGAACGCTATGGGAACTCGAACTTCGCCCGCGGCTGTCTGATGGCCCGACGACTCGTGGAACAAGGAGTTCCGTTCGTCGAGGTCGACTCGGGCGGTTGGGACACGCACGGCGACAATTTCCGCAAGCTGAGCGAAGACAAGTTGCCCGACATGGACAAAGCCATGCAGCGCGCTAATCGGCGATCTCGACGAGCGCGGATTGCTCGAACGGACCGCCGTGATCTGGATGGGCGAGTTCGGTCGCACGCCGCGCATCAACGGCAACTCGGGCCGGGATCATTGGGCCAGTTGCTGGAGCGCCGTCGTTGGGGGCGCCGGCATGAAGGGCGGGCTGGCCGTGGGCCGCACCAACGGCGACGGCACGCAAGTCGACGGAGAGGCCCACACGGCGCAAGATCTGATGGCCACGGTTTGCAAATCGCTGGGAATTCCGCTCGAGACCACGTTCACCAGCCTTAACGGACGCCCGCTCAAGATCGCCAACGGCGGCAAACCGATCGCCGAGCTCTTCACGTAAAGATCCCCCAGAGCGAGCGCGCGGCCGGTTCGATGCTGACGATGTCGCCAGCCGCGCGGCTCACGTTCCGGGGGGAACTCTCTTGGATCGACACTACGCCACGGCCCCTCGTCGTCGGCTCCGCGCGCGCCGTGCCGTGGCGGCAAACGCCACGGCGCCGATCGCGAGGATCGCCCAACTCGACGGCTCCGGAACGACGAGGTTATTCCGCACCCAATCGATCGCCTCGTCGTGCGTCGCTTCGCCGACTCCGTTGTTGTAGACGAAGTAAATCGGGTCGGAATTGGCCAGGCCCGAACCGGGCAATTTCAAATCCAAACCGATCAGATAAACGCCGTCCGGGGCATTGGGCGGGTTCGGGTTGGTGCCGTCGGCCGCGTTCAAATCGGAGGTGACATGCACGTGCAGTCGCCCGGCGACTCCGGTGCTGCCGATCGTCGGCACGGTTCCGCTCAGCCCGCTGCCGCTGATATGCACGGTGCTGCCACGGGTGATGGCCAGGTCGATCCCGGCAACGGCCGGCGCGAACGATACGGCGCCCGTGCCATCCCAATACTGAAGATTGGTCAGCACGTCGATTCCCAGCGTAAAGTTGGCCGGCAACAGGCCGTCGTTTGGATAGACTCCGATGGCGAACGTACCATTGTTGAAGCCGGGATCGCCAATGGTATAGGGAAACATGGGGTCTTCGCCGAAATCGTAGCCGAAGACGTGCTGGGTGATATTATCCGTGCCCAGCACGTCGTCGTGGCCGCCGGTCACGATCTTTCCGCCGGCGGCGTAGGGCATCACGTCTTCGTGTGCTGCGGCGCTAGCGGCGCCGGCAGTCGCAATCAAGAATGCAAAACTGAAATGCAGGAAACGCATGGGAAACAACCTCTCTTAAGAAAATCAAGTTATCGACAAATTCCAAAAAGTACGTCTTGGTTTCCCCCGGAAGCATCCTGCGTTGACAATGTCTGACGAGCACCGTGGCTCGCGGCAATTGCCGGGGTCAACTGGTGTTGAATCGCATGAGCGGTCCTCGCGTATCGTGTGTGATTGAATCGAAAAACCATGTAACCAGGTCTTGTAGGATGTTGCTCAACTAGTGGATCGGTTTGGCGAAATTGAACTCCGCGTCCGCCCATTCGCTAATCTGCTCAGCCGAGATCAACTCAACGTGGCCATCGGCGTACAAATAATGTGCGGTGCCTCCGTGCCGATCGACCGCCACTTCGGCGCTGATATTGGTGAACACGAGGTGGTCCCTGATGTTCGTCGTGCTGAACCAATTGAACGAATGAACGTGATCATTAAAGACATCGATGTTTGCGGGATTCTGGGTCTTCATCGCGCCTTCGTCTTTTTTCTCGGAGAGCTCGAAGGCGATGATCGTCTTCGACATCGCTGACACCTTGCGGCGATTGTCAAAGGGCGGGCGGGCCTCCTTCGACAGCCAACCGTTCATCGTGTAGCTCGTGCCCTTGCCGCGCAATCGCAGATCTCCCGCCAGGTCGCTGGGACAAATCCGAATCGCGTCGACGTCTTCCATGAACGGGGCAATCGTGTAGATCCATGATTTGGTGTACAGCCCGGTGACCGGATCGGCCTCGACGGTGTGCGTTGTCTCGGGCCAGCGTCCGTGGCGCAAGTCGCAGAATCGCGTGACCGCTAGTCCAACCTGCCGCATGTTGCTCGCGCAATTAGCGATCCGGGCGTTTTCGCGAGCGGCCTGCACGGCGGGGATCAGCAATCCGACCAACAGCCCGATTACGGCGACAACAACCAGCAATTCCACGAGCGTAAAAGCGTTTCGGCGGCAAATCACGGACATTCTCCAACGAGTACTCGGCGGCTCTTGGTGCGCAGAGTGCGCCGCGACCTGTTGCATAAAGCTCCGCTCCGGAGGCGCACGAGCACGGTATGGTCGGACCGCAATTCGCTCGGTTGCGCCTGCCGGAGGCGGAGGCATTTTTTGTCGGCCAGGCTGACATGGTCTTGTGCAGGCCGCGCGTGGATCGAGCGCGAGTGGACGGCCATCGACTACCCGCGCCGGCTTGGGGCGCGCGAAGTCACGGTCAGTTGCCGTCAAAGCCCGGAATCGGAATTAGCGCGCAGGCGTACACGGCCTGCACATCCGGGCGTTACTCGAACAAGAGTCAGCGCGTCGCCTGTTAGACCGGCGGCGCCCGAGTTCGATAGATGCCGAGCCAGGCCAAAAACGGGGCCCGCTCGGTTTCGGTGGAGACTTCGAAAACGCCGCAAACGAACTCAGCGAGCTCGAAAACGGCAACCCATTGCGCTTGTCCGAAGAAGTTGCAAATCGGACAGTCGTGATCACTCGCCGCGCTTTCGGGGGCAGCGGCGAAAACGTGTTCGTGATCGTGTTCGGCGTGCGACGCGAAAGCGTCGGGCGATTGCGGAACGTTGTGTGCGTCGCAATGGCCAGAGCAATGCGAGTCGGGGCCGTGAAAGTGCTGCCCGGCGAATCGATGCCAGCCAGGGCCAAACAGCGAAATGCAGCCAAATAGGGCCGAAAATGCCCAAACCGTAGCGTTTCGAACGACAAGCTGCATCTCAAGATACCGCCAAACAATTGCGTCAATAATACGCTGCAAGGCGGTCCGACCACCCGTGAATGTAAATGCCGGCGGCACGACTGTCAAGCTCGGCCGGAAATCGTTCGAGGAAAACGCCGCCGAACTTTCGCGTCGCGGTTAGAAAGCGCGTCTGTTTGGCTCCGCGCGGCGAATTGACGCCAGCGAATTGACGGGCCTGGCGATCCAGTCTACCTTTCGTGCGACGAGGTGAAGCGACTCGGGCAAGAGTCGCTCGGGCGTCTTGGCCGTTGTTCCTTTGCTCTCCCTGGGTCTGGCGTGCGCGCTTCCATCTCCCAGACGCCCGGCACGTTGCGACCGCTGGTGCATCTGGTTTGGCCGGTGCTGGCCGAGCAAGTGCTGGTGATGCTCGTCGGCTTCTCCGACACGCTGTTAGCCGGCCACTATCTCGAAGAATCGCACCTGGCGGCCATGACGGTCATCAGCTACGCGATGTGGATGCTGACCAATCTGTTCTCGTTTGTCTCGATCGGCGCGGTGGCGATGACGGCCCGATTCGTGGGGGCGGGCGATTGGCAGGCTGCCAATCGGGTCGTGGCACAGTCGTTTCTGCTGGGCACGGCGCTCGCGATCGCCTTCACAATCGTGGGCGTTTTGTGGGGCGACCAGTTGGCCGGCTTGTTGCAACTGCAGGGCGAGCCGGCCGTGCTGGCCACTCGATATTTGCGGATCCTTGTCTGGGTGTTGCCGATGATGATGCTCGAGGCGGTCGGCATCGGCTGCCTGCGTGGCGCTGGCGACATGCTGACGGGTCTGGCTACGATGGTGCTGGTCAACCTGATCAACATCACGGTGTCCTGGTCTTTGCTGTTGGGCTGGGGGCCCCTGCCGCCGATGGGATGGGACGCGCTGCCGATCGGCACCGCCTGCGGACTTGCGGTGGGCGGATTGATTCCGACCCTCGTGTTGTTGCGCGGACGTGGCGATTTGCGTATTTCGCCGCGACTGTTTCGTCCCGACTGGTCGCTGATGCGGCGGATTCTGCGGATCGGCATGCCCGGTGGAATCGACGTGCTGTCGATTGTCGGCTGCCAACTGGTTTTTATCTCGATCGTCAATCTTCTGAGCACCGACGAAGTGGCCGCGCACGGTGTCGCGATACGCATCGAGTCGCTGGCGTATCTGCCGGGCTATGCCTTTCAGATCGCCGCCGCCACACTGGCCGGCCAGTACTTGGGCGCTGGAGATCCGCGGCAAGCGACGCGCAGCGTACTCGTGGCCTGCGCCGTCAGCGGATCGCTGCTCACGGTGGCCGGACTGGTGATGTTTTTCGGCGCCGACAGGCTCGTGCACCTGTTTCTCAGCCCGGCGCAAAGCGGAGTGGCGATGATCGCGCCGGCGCTATTGCGCATCGTGTCGATCGCGATGCCCTTTCTGGCCCTGGTTCAGGTACTGACCGGCGCGCTTCGCGGGGCGGGCGACACGCGCTGGCCGCTGGCGTTCACGTTTATCGGCTTTCTGGGAGTGAGGCTGCCGGCGGCCTACTGGTTGGCCATCGTCTGGGGATGGGGCATCAATGGCGCGTGGTATGCCATGGTGGCCGACGTGTTGGTGCGCTTGCGCTGGTCAGCTATCGCTTCAGCCGGGGCCGCTGGAAACGGATTCAGGTCTAGAACTGTGCGTTCGCACGCCGCTTAATAGCGAATCACGCGCCGCAGCAGCCACAAGCCCCAGACAACCAGCGCGACATTGGCCAGCCACACGCAGTAAGGATTGATGGCGCCGGCCTTGGCGCGATCGGTGCCCGTGATCAAGAGCGGGTAATAGACCAAGAGAATTGGTCCGAAGCAGAGAAAGAAGCTTGTCAGCACGTCGGAGTTTCGCAGGCGGATGGCCATGGTGGCGCCGACCAGTGCGAAGCACAAGCAACTGAAGCCGTTGGCCCAGCGGCGGGGCGGCTCGGTTTGCATGCGATAGAGCTGCCACTTGAGGTGCTGCAGATGATGGGCGCTGTCATTCCAGCCTCCGCCAGCGAGTCCGTCGAAGTCGCCGGTCAGCATTTGGAAACCGCTTTGCGAGACCATCTGCTCTTCGTGCTCCTCGATGAGCGATTTCTGCCGCGCCGTGGCCTCGGGAAATTGCCAGAGCGCCAGGTGCGCCGGCCCCGAATCGCCAAAGCCTTTTTGCGGCACGAGCTCGACCTCGTACACGAATTTTTCATCGGGTAGCGCCGCGTAATGGCCAGGCGCTTCGACCGTGCTGTTGTAGAGTTCCAGCGTCAGCTTGCCCGAGCCGGGAATCGAACGCAGCTCGGCCCATTCGGCGCGGGCCGTGACGCTGCCCCCGCCGTCCTGGGCCGGCAGCGAAAAGAACGGATTGATCAACTTCCGGCCTTCGACTTTTTCCACGACGACCGAGAACGCGCCGCGGCCAAAGCTCTTTTGGGTGCGCAGGGCGCCATAGGCGATATCCTCGAGCGAGTCGATCACGACCCGCTGCACGCCATGGAAACCCCAACTCATGGCCAGGTCGTTCAGAACCACCGTGGCCAGGCTCAACACCACGGCCAGCGACAGGGCCGGCCACAACACGACCATCGGGCTAAGGCCCAACGACTTGAGCGCCGTGATTTCGTTGGCCGACGACATCCGCCCGTAGACGCTGGAGACGGCGAACAAGATGGTGCCCGGCACGGCGAACAGCAGCGCATTGGGCAACAGGTAGGGAAGCAACTGCACGATTTGCGCCAGGCCCAGGCCCTGCGCGACGGCCTGCTGAACCGCTCCGATCAAGATCATCAAGGCGGTGAGCGAAACGAGCGTGACCAGGAATACCTGGCCGATCTCGCGAAGCACATACCGGGTAATCAACCGCATCGAAGCTTGTCGTCCTGATATCCTCGAGCGGCTCGCGAGTCTCCCGTCAAATCACCTGCCAGACCTTGATGGCGATCAAAGCCAGGATCGTGGCCCCCACGGCCTGGTACTCGCGGCTCCGCATCCATTGCGAGGCCCGCCAATCGGCCGCCAGGCGAACGGACTTGAATCGCGGAAAGAACCGGGGAGTGCTCCGCGAGTACGGAATCCATTGTTCGGGAAACTTCGTCGACAGCAACCGCTCTTCCTGTCGGACCTTGATGATATACATCACCAGCATCGGGCCCAAGATGAACCAGACGTTGGTCGGGTCGGCGATCAGCGCGCAAAAGCCGAACATCATCATGAACGAGCCCACATAGAGGGGATTTCGAATCAGCTGGTACGGGCCGGTCGTGGTCAATTCGGCGTCTTTGCGAAGGATGCCGACGGCCCAGCTTCGCAGTGCCAGCCCCGATAGCACGAGCGTCGCGCCCAACATGCTCAGCGGATCGCGATAATTGATCAGGTCGTGGGGTTTTGGGCCGAAGACAACGTCGTCGCCGATCAGCAGCACGAACAAGATCGCTGACAGCAGAATCCGGCGGCGGATCAGAAACTCCGCTAGCACGGTGAGAAACTTCGAAGTTTGATGCGGCGCCGCGGAAATTGGACCGGGAATCGACGACGAAGATGATGCCATAACTGATTGATACCTGAGATAGAAGATAGCCGCTTCGCAGGCAAATCCCCCGGATTCAACCCGATTGAGGGGATGCTTATATCCGCACGCGGCACAACCTGTCAACACGACATAACTTATCGTCGGCTTCACTCGGGCCGAAGTACGAGATAACTTACGCGACGGCGGATCAATCGTCCTGTTTGCCCGGCTTTCGGCGGACGCCACGATGCTAGCAGCCACGCGGATGGTCGGCCGTGAGATGCCCGCGCAAGTTCTAGAATTCGATTTGAAAACGGGCGGCAAAAATATCCATGGCGCTGAAGCCATGCGCGTTGTTGTCGAGCATGCTATGGATCCAGTTGAACTGCATGCGGGTATATTGATTCCACCACCAGTTCAGGGCCACCGTGCTTTGATTGACCTGGCCCGGATTGGGACTGGGCGGAACGGTGTTGACCGGCAGCACGATATTGGCCGGGTCGACGTTGTTGCCGATCATATTCAAATAGCTCCAACGGAAGGCGAGTTCCCAAGCGCCCCAGCCGCACATCCATTTATCGGCCCCCAGGCCGAAGAATTCGGAGAACGGCTTGACGTTGTAATCCATGACGCCGGTGATCTTGTTGTACCCAGCGCTCTCGCCGGTCAGGAAGTAGCCGGTCTGGATGTACGCGCCTTGATAGAAAACCGTGGGGCCGGACATCTGGTTAAGCGCCGTGGCCATGTATTCGGTCTGGAAATGCGCCGCTCCGTAGTTGCCGGCCAATTCCAAGTGCGCGAAATGGAAGTTGTTGGCCAGAATGCGGCCGGTGTCGACGATCGACGGCGTGCCCGCGGCGGTGAGACCGCCGCCGTTCGGATCGCCCACGAAGAACTCGGGAATCGGTCGCGAATCGTACGTGCTGGCGTCGGTGCCGCCGGTGCGGCCGTTGCCGCCGATCTCGCTGAAGTTGTAGCCGCCGCCGATGTGCAACAGGTAACGACCTTCGGCCGGCTCATCGTAGTAGAGCAACCGCGTGGCTCGAATCGCGGTGGAGACGCCGCCGCGGTCGCCGATTTGCGTGCCATAGCGGGTATCGCCCAACGTCGAGTATTGAGGCGTGCCGTTGAAGAAGGTCAAACCGGTGGCGTACACACTATACGCGATCGTCGACATGTCGTCCGCGCCGTTGCGATAGGCCATGATGCCCACGCGACGGAAGGGATCGAGCGCTTGAAACGGAGTCGACCGTTCGAGGAATTCCAAATGCCG
This sequence comes from uncultured Planctomycetaceae bacterium, assembly GCA_963791755.1. Taxonomy (GTDB): domain Bacteria; phylum Planctomycetota; class Planctomycetia; order Pirellulales; family PALSA-1355; genus PALSA-1355. The sequence goes on along the minus strand of CAWBTK010000006.1, from coordinate 207,008 downwards.
GATGCTGGTCAAAGCATCCATCGTGGTGGGCTGGCGGAATTGCCCGATGCGAACGGTGCCGAAAAACGGCAAATTGGATTGCTCGCCCCACACGTCTAAGAAGCTGGGGCGACCGGCGACGGCAAAATCGACTTCGATACTGTACTTGGTGAATTCGGAGAGCGCGCCCAAGGCTTGCAAACGTGTACGTCGAAAGCCCACGCCGTTTTGAATATCACCCAAGGTCGCGCGGCTGTTGGCATCCTGGGAGAAAAATCCCTCGTCGACTTGCATGAAACCGCTTAGACGTATCAAGGGGAATTGGCTCTTCGCGGCGTTTGCCGCCTGCTCGAGCGCGCTGATGCGCAGCTCCGTGTCGTCGTCGTCACCAGGGCCGCTGGGGTCTTGAGTCTGCGCGGCCGTATTGGTGAACACCCCCGGACGGGCCGGTTGGCCGTTGCGCAGGGCGGCTAGCTCGGCCTCGGCTGCTTCCAGTCGCTTTACCAGTTCGGACATCTGGCTCGGCGATTGCGAACCCGCCGGCGGCGCGGTTTGGGCGTGCGAAGTGGCAACGACCGGCGAGTCCGGAATGGTGCTCGGCAGTCGCACGACCGGCGAAGCGGTTTCCTGCGCCATGGCCCGTAGATTGTCCGTCGGCGGAGCAAACAAGCCCGGGGCGCTGCCGCTGGCTGGCTGGGCCAATGCGGCCGAACACGTCAGGAAATTCAGCAGGCACGCGGCCGAGCAAATGAAACTTGAAATACCGTGGCGACGCATATTCGCTCTCTCCATAGCTCAAAGCCGATCGAACCGGCGCAACAGCAACAACGGGTACAATCATCATTCCTCTAATGATTGTCGGAATCCTCACAGCCAGATACTTAATCCAAAGACCCTATGAGCGAAGTTCGTTCGATTACCCTAAAGACCACGTGGATAAAGGCTTACCGACTCGTAAGCATTGGCCAATAGCTGTCCACGCGAGCAGCCGCAAGGGGCAATTTCTCGCCGACTTGGCCAAAAAATCTGCGCAGTGTCGCCAATTTGATCGGGGCCGTTTTCCCGCGAGCTACAGTTCCCGCAAAGGAGAACGAGCCCATGAAAACAAACGGATTAAAGACTGCCACCCTGGCGGCGATTGTCTTGGCGGCTGGCGCACTGGGGGGGCCGCGCGAGAGCTTCGCCCAGATAACCACTTACGGCGAAGACCCGGTTCCGAATTCCCAATTCTGGAGTTACGAGCTAACCCAGGGATATGGAGTCGATCCGGTGCCGCAATCGACGACAACCGAGGCGCCCTATCAGTGGGTGTACGGCGTCGATCCGATCCCGGATGCTCGCTACTATCGGCGCAAGCTCGACGTCATGCCGCTTCCGGCCCGAGCGGGCGAAGTGCTGACGTTGGCCGAGGACGACCCCCTGCCGGGCGACGGCGCCAAATGCGATCCGCAACAACCCTGATCGAGCGATCAAGATTCGCACCAAAGTTAGCGAACGCCGAACCGTGTGTCGGCGATGCTTGATCGATCGAGGCGGTGTCGAAACGACTAACTGGCGGCTTTTTGCGCCGCTTCGCTGGCCACGGCCAGGCAGGCCTCGACGTCGGCGATCGGATCTTGAGGATTCTCCTCGTACTCGATCACCAGGCAGCCGTCGTTCGGGAAGTTCACCTTCCGCAGCGCCTTGAACACCCCGACCGTGTCCAAGTGGCCCTGGCCCAGGATCACTCCTTTGGTCTTGCTCTTCTGGTCGGCGAAATCCTTCAAGTGGATTCCATACAGCCGGCCCTCGAACAAGTTGATCGGCGCACCGGATCTTCGGCCGAGCGAATGTAGTGGCCCAAATCGGCGCAGGCGCCGATCAGCGGATGATGCCCCTTGATGGCGGTGAGCACGTCGGAAATCTTGTCGTACTGCGCGCCGGGGCCGTGATTATGGATCGCGATGCGAATCTGGTACTCCTCGCATAGCTTGTCGAGGCTGTCGAACGCGTCTTCGCTGGGGTTAGCCGACAAGTTGCGAATGCCGGCTTTCTTGGCGAACTCGAACCAGCGCCGGTTGGCCTCGTGGTCCTTGGTAAACGGATTGACGCCGTGTCCCAGCATCTTGATGCCCAGACCCTCGGTCTTGCTCTTCATGGCCTGAATGTCGGCGTCGGATGACTTGGAGCTGAAGTGGGCCTCGAACATTTCGACAGCGTGAAGATTCATCTTCTTGATTTCCTCAAGCGCCCGATCGACCTTGAAGTCGCGGAGCGTGTAGCTTTGCAGGCCGACGTTGAAGCCGCCGAAGCGGTCCTTACCGGAGTCGGCCGCCCGCGCCAGACGGCTCGCGCCCAATCCCACCGCCGCGCCCGCGGCCACGCCCAAGAATTTCCGTCGCGACCAGCTTGCCTGCATGAGTGTCTCCCTTTGCCGTCGAATGTCAGTATTGGAATTTGATATCGATGTCGTCGTGGAAACAGATATCTTAGTCGCACGGATGGCCGAGGTACAGAAAACAGCCCGAGTCGATCGGCCGGGGCGACTCGATGGCCGCATTTAGCTCAAAAGCGGCTGAGTGACTTCACCGCTGACGGCGGCGGTCGGTCGCAACCTGCTTGGGCGCGGTGGCCCCCAAACCGCGCCGGCAACCAAGAGAGCTAGTCGGGCACGCCCACCGAGACTTCCTCGCTGCCGGCGACGTCGTCGGGCCAGACGGCCCCCTCGTCGATCCAGCGGCGGATCAGCTCGCAGTCGGCTTCGCCCAGCGGCTCGCCTTTGCCCTTGGGTGGCATGAGAATCTTGTCTTCGTTTTTGCCGGTCACAAACTGGTAGAGCAGACTGTCGGCCGCGCGGCCTTTGACCACTGGCGCTCTCGCTCGCACCCCCTTCCATGGCGCGGGAGCGAACGTCGAGCCGAAGCCCTCCCTCCTCTTCCTTGGGACCGTGGCAGGCCAGGCAATGCTTGGCGAAAATCGGCCGGATGTCGCGAGCGAAATCGATTGGCGCGTGTGTTGGCTCGGCGGCCATCGGCTCGGCGGCCCAGCCCAGGGCGGCGAACAACGCCAAGCGACCGACATGGCTAAGAATTGAACCGCCACGATTCAGACGACGACGCACGGAACACCTGATGCTGGCGGCCGAAATCAAAACGCGAGGCGAGCCATGCCCCTGCGGCACGGCTCGCCTCGTAGCTAAATCGATCCGTGCGCCTGGCTGATTCGTGATCAGCACTGGCAAGATGCCAGTGCCACCCAAAGGCCGGCTCGGTTGCTTACGACTTCTTGTTCAACTCGGCCTCGATGGCCTGGATGACTTCCGGTGCGTCGGGCTTGACCTTGGGATCAAATCGCTTGATCACCTTGCCATCGCGGCCGACCAGGAACTTCTCGAAATTCCATTTGATGTCGCCGTCCATGCCCTCGGTGCTGGTCAGGGTCTTGTACAACGGGCAGATGTCTTTTCCCTTCACGACCACTTTGCTGAACATGGGAAAATCGACGCCGTAATTCTTCGTGCAGAATGTCGAAATTTCGGCGTCGGTGCCCGGCTCCTGGCTGAGGAACTCATTGGCCGGGAAGCCCAGCACCTCGAAGCCCTTGTCCTTGTATTTTGTGTACACGCTTTCGAGTTGCGTGTACTGAGGAGTCAGGCCGCACTTGCTGGCGACATTCACGATCAGCACGACTTCGCCCTTGTACTTCGACAGATCGACCGGCTTGCCATCCAGGCTCTTCATTTGAAAATCGAGGGGGCTCTTCTCGTCGGCGGCCGAGGCGGGCGACGCAAACGCCAACGCGACCAGGGCCAGACTAGCGAGGACGAACTTCATGGAAGGATCTCCGTAGCGGAATGCGGGTTGGACTGGGCAACGACGACACCTAGCAAGCTAACGTGCCCCAGGGCGGCTGTCAAAGGAGCCTCCCCTTGCCAGTCTCCACCCCGACGCGGTAGCATTGCCCCCAACTTGTTCGCCTCGCCTTTGCTTATGTCGTGTACCCTCCTGGGAAAGTGCCCATGACGTCGCTTACGAGCGTCTTCCTCCTGGCGGCGGAGGAAGGTTCGACATCGCTGACACTGCCTTTTCTGCGCGTCTATGTGTTCGTGCTGGCGGGCTTTATCGGCTTTCAAATCATTACCAAGGTGCCGGCCCTGCTGCACACGCCGCTGATGTCGGCCACCAATGCCATCTCGGGCATTTCGCTGGTCGGGTCGCTGGTTGCCGCCGGAGCCCAGTTCAGCAAGTTCAGCACGTTTCTGGGGCTGCTGGCCGTGACCGCCGCCACGATCAACGTCGTGGGCGGATTCATGATCACCGACCGCATGCTGAAGATGTTCAAGCGCCAGGAGCCCAAGTAGACCCATGCTCACGGCGATCGAATGGCTCCCGGCGATCCTGGGCGCGGCCGAAACCACGGTCGCGCCGGCTCAGCATCCGCTGCGCGAACTGTTCATCGAGATCGCCTACCTGGCCGCCTCAGTGCTGTTTATCCTCGGCTTGCGCGGACTGACCCGGCCCGACAACGCCCGCCGCGGCATGCAACTGGCCGCCATCGGCATGTTGCTGGCCGTGCTGGGAACGCTGATCGATTTTCGCATCGTCGACTACACCTGGATCGTACTGGGGTTGGTCGTGGGCGCCGGCATTGGGGCGGCCATTTCGATCTGGATGCCAATGACGGCCATCCCCCAGCGGACTGCCATCTCGCACGCCTTCGGCGCGCTGGCGGCGACGCTGGTTGGCATTTCCCATTACGACTACATCACCCGCGTGCTGGGCGAACCGGTCGGCGGCGTGGAAATGGCCGCGCTGGGCTTCGAGGTGATGTTCGGATCGCTGACGATCACCGGCAGTTTGATGGCCTTTGGAAAATTGCAGGAGCTGCTACCCAGCGCCTCGATTACCTACAAGTTTCAGAACGCCTCGAACATCAGCCTGTTTGTGCTGGCCGTGTTGATGTTCTTGTTCCTGGTGTTCACTTCGTCTGATTCCGCGTCGCACGCCGTGGTGTTCTACCTGATGGTCGTGGTCGGCCTGGCCGTGGGCGTGCTGATCGTGATTCCGATCGGCGGGGCCGACATGCCGGTCGTGATTTCGCTGTTGAATTCCTACGCCGGACTGGCTTCGAGCGCCACGGGCTTTGCCCTGGGCAACAATGTGCTGATCATTGCTGGCGCCCTGGACGGAGCCTCGGGCTTTCTGCTCTCAATTCTGATGAGCAAGGCCATGAACCGCTCGTTCGCCAATGTGCTGTTCGGCGCGTTTGGCACGCCGATGGAGGCGGCCGGCGCCGCTTCGACCGCGGGTTTGAGCGTGCGACCGATTTCGGTCGAGGACGCCGCGGCGCAGTTGGCATACGCCCGCGAGGTGATCATCGTGCCGGGTTATGGAATGGCCGTGGCCCAGGCCCAGCACCAGGTGCGCGAACTGGCCGAGCTGATCGAAAAGCGCGGGGGCGAGGTGAAGTTCGCCATCCATCCGGTGGCCGGCCGCATGCCGGGGCATATGAACGTGCTGTTGGCCGAGGCCAACGTGCCCTACGACAAGCTGCTCGAGATGGACGAGATCAACGACCAGTTCAGCCGCGCCGACGTGGCCTTGGTGATCGGGGCCAACGACGTGGTGAATCCGGCCGCGCGCAACGATCCCTCCAGCCCGATCTATGGCATGCCGATCCTCAACGCCGACCAGGCGCAAAGCGTGATCGTGCTCAAGCGGAGCATGAACCCCGGCTTCGCGGGCATCGAGAATGCGCTGTTCTACGATCCCAAGTGCTCGCTGTTGTTCGGCGACGCCAAGGCCTCGCTCTCGAAGCTGGTGGCCGAAGTGAAGACGGCGTGATGGGAAAGGATGAAGGCGGAAGGATGAAGGATGAGTAAGGCAATGCGCTACGTTCGGTAGTGGCTCATGATGCATTTCTCATCCTTCCGCCTTCATCCTTCATCCTTCCGTCCATGGATTTTCGCGTGCGATTGTTCATCCTGCGGGCGGTTGTCCTGGCCGCGCTCGAAGGATAGCTCGATGCGGTCGACAAACTTGACGTTGGCGCACTCGTCGACTTCGGCCGTGCGACAGGCCGCGAAGTCGGGAATGTAGAACCGCAGCGGGCCGCCGGCGGACTGCGGCAGCGGCTGGCCGTTGACGCGATAGATCAGGATCGCTCGCTCGCGGACGCTGTCCAGCGGAATGCTGGCGTGGAAATCGTCGTTCGAGGCGTGCAAGGTCAGATAGCGTACGCCCGCGCAGGCCGCACGAGCTCCAGCAGCGCGGAAAATTTCACCGCGTCGCCCTGCCGCTTCACGTCCAGGCGGCTGACATCGCGAACCTGAGAAGACTCGGGCAGGTTCGACAAATCATCGAACGTCAATGAGGCGGGCGCTTCGACGTCGCCTTCGATGACAAGCGTGGGGATGAGCGGATCGCTGACCACGGGACACCTCTTGAAGAAGGGATGAAGCCTTCATCCTTTATAGAGAAACGGGCGTCGCTCTGAAACCAGAACGACGCCCGTTGGGGTCTTTTAGGGTTGCTCGCGGGCATCCGGCCCGGCAATCCTTTACGAGCAACCCATGCTGTTGCCGCAATTATGGCAAAGATAGCAATTGCCATTGCGGACGGTAATCGCGCCGCAGTTGTCGCAACTGGGGGCGTCGGTCTGGAAGCTGGCGAATTGTTCGGCCCGACTGGAAAGCGGTCCGCCGTTGAGATCGACCTTCATGACGCCGGCGCGTTCCAGCAGCGTGGCGTCGGAAAGCGAGGTCTTGGGACTGCCGTTTTTCGTGCCAGACGCTGTGCCGTTGGCCTTGGCGGCCGGTCCTGGCCCCGCGTTTCGCTCGCCAGCCTTCGTGGCGGCGAGCGAGGTCTCTGCCAGCGCGTCGCCGTCGTCGGCGCCCTCGGCGGCGGAATCCTTGGCCGGTGAATGATTGAGCATCGCGTCGCGATATCCAGCTAGGAACGTGATTCCCAGCCAGCGGAAGATGTAGTCGACGATGCTCTTGGCAATGCGGATATCGGGATTCTTGGTGTGTCCCATCGGCTCGAAGCGCGTGTGCGAGAACTTGCCCACGTAGACTTCCAGCGGCACGCCGTATTGCAGGCTCATCGACACGGCCGTGCCGAAGCAATCCATCAGCCCGCCGATCGTGCTGCCTTCCTTGGCCATGGTGATGAACAACTCGCCCGGGCGTCCGTCGTCGTAGAGTCCCACGGTGATATAGCCCTCGTGGCCGGCCACGTTGAACTTGTGGGTGATGCTTTTGCGCGTGTCCGGCAGCCGCTCGCGGCGCGGGACGGCCAGTTGCTTGGCGGCGGCCTTGTCGGTTTCGCTGGAGGTGGAAAGCGGCTGGCTTTCTTTCGAGCCATCGCGGTACACGGCCAGGGCCTTGAGGCCCAGTCGCCAGCCCTCGAGATAGGCGTCGGCGATGTCGGCCGGCGTGGTCTCGCGGGGCATGTTGACCGTCTTCGAGATTGCGCCGGACAAAAACGGCTGGGCCGCGGCCATCATCCGCACGTGGGCCTGCCAGGGAATGCTGCGCGTGCCCTTGCGCGGCTGGAAAGCACAATCGAAGACGCTCAGGTGCTCGGGCTTCAGATCGGTCGTGCCCTCGATCGTGTCCTCGCGGTCGATGTAGGCCAAGATCGATTCGATCTTGGGCTCGTCGTAGCCCAGCGTTCGCAGCGCCGCGGGCACCGTCTGGTTGATGATCTTGAGCATGCCGCCACCGGCTAGCTGCTTGTACTTGACCAGTGCGATGTCGGGCTCGATGCCCGTGGTATCGCAATCCATCAGGAAGCTGATCGTGCCGGTCGGCGCCAGTACCGTGGCCTGGGCATTGCGATAGCCATTCTGACGACCGCTATCCAACACCTGGTCCCACAGCGAGCGAGCGGCCTGCTTCAGATAGGCCGGGCAAGCCGGATTGATTTCTTCAACGGCGTCGCGGTGCATTTGCATGACGTGCAACATGGGCTCGCGATTTTGGGCAAAGCCCGCGAACGGCCCGACCGCCCCGGCCAACTCGGCGCTGGTCAGGTTGGCCGCACCGTGCAGCAACGCCGTCATCGCCCCGCACAGGCCGCGGGCGCCGTCGGAATCGTAGGCCTGGCCGCTGGCCATGATCAGGCTGCCCAGGTTCGAGTAGCCCAACCCCAGCGGCCGGAAGCGATGGCTGTTTTCCGCGATCCGCTTGGTCGGATAGCTGGCATGATCGACCAGGATTTCCTGGGCGATGAAAAACAGCCGGCAGACCGCGTGAAAGCCGTCGACGTCGAAGGTGCCGTCGTCCTTGCGGAGCTTCATCAGGTTGATGCTGGCCAGGTTGCAGGCCGTGTCGTCCAAGAACATGTATTCGGAGCAGGGATTCGAGGCGTTGATTCGCCCCGAGTTGGAACAGGTGTTCCAGCGATTGATCGTCGTGTCGTATTGCACGCCCGGATCGCCGCAGCTCCAGGCGCACTCGGCCATGCTGGCCAACACGTCGCGGGCCGGCCAGGAGGGGCCTTCCTTGGTCGTTTCGGTGACCCAATGCGTGACCCAGGGCTTGTTCTCGACGACGGCCTGCATGAAGTCGTCGGTGACGCGAACCGATAAGTTGGCATTCTGGAAGAGGATCGAGCTATAGGCCTCGCCGTTGAAATTGGCGTCGTAGCCTCCCTTCTCGATCAGCAGCCGGGCCTTCTTTTCTTCCTTGGCCTTGCACTCGATGAATTCCATGATGTCCGGGTGCCAGACCTTGAGCGATTGCATTTTGGCCGCCCGACGGGTCTTGCCGCCGCTTTTGACGACCGCGGCAATCTGGTCGTAGACCCGCATGAACGACAAGGGACCCGAAGGGCGTCCGCCGCCGGAGAGCTTCTCGCGGTGCGATCGCAAGGTCGACAGGTCGGTGCCGGTGCCCGAGCCGAACTTGAAGAGCATCGCCTCGCTGCGCGCGAGGTCCATGATGTCTTCCATGTTGTCGCGGACGCTCTGGATGAAGCAGGCCGAACCTTGCGGATACTCGTAGGGATTCTTGGGCTGCTCGACCGCGTCGGTCTCGGGGTTCCAATGCCAGTTGCACTGCGCCGCCCTGCACGCCGTACTGGTGGTACAGGCCCACGTTGAACCACACCGGGGAGTTAAACGCGCCGTATTGGTGCAAGCACAGCCAGGTCAGATCGCGATAGAACCGCTCGGCGTCTTCCGGGCTGGCGAAGTATCCGTCGGCCAGGCCCCAATCGGCGATCGTGCGGCAGACGCGGTGGATCAGTTGCTTGACGCTGTGCTCGCGCTCCGGCGTGTTGACCTCGCCGTAAAAGTACTTGCTCACGACCACGTTGGTGGCCAGTTGGCTCCAAGTGGCGGGCACTTCGCAATTGGTCTGCTCGAAGAGGACTTCACCGGCCTCGCCCTTGATGGCGGCGACGCGCAAATCCCACTCGACCGTGTCGAACGGATCGGCGACCGACTCGGGACAAAATTGGGCCTCGATGGCGAGCCCGCGACCAAGCTCACCCTTCAAGTGGGCTCGGTCGTTGCGCGACGATGAGTGGCCGGTGGACAAGGGTTTTCTGGCCAGAGAAGTGCCGACGATTGCCATGGATTTAGCTCCCTCTAAATGGGTCTTGGGGCATCCTGCGCGATATACAAACGTATACTACTATCCGCCCGCCTGGCCCGCCAGCTATAGCAGATCCCTGCCACGGCCAAGCATGTACAATACAAACCACCCGAAGGTAGTATAAATCGCTTCGTTGGGCACAATATATTGTAGCAGATGCCCTGCTAACTACAACATACGGTGTGCGAGCTCGAAATCTTAATCAAATTCCGAAGCGCGTCAATCAATCCCTAACAATTCTCCCAACGGCTTGCTAGCAGAAGGTTTGGGACCAGGCTAGCACTGTGGAGGGGGGATGTCTTTCGAGGCCTCGGCCGAGCACCTTCCGCCTGTTTTTCCGAGGAAGCGTTCGATTTCCCGGCGCGCGAAGAGGGCCACGCGCGATTGAAAATATCCGAAAAATTTCCGCGGCAGCGAGACACGAAAATGCGTGAATGGGAAAACTAGGAGATGCCCTGGGAGGTCTGGGGGAAATCAAATTAACCCCTCCCGCGATTTGGGGACATCAACCCTCTCTTGGCTTGGGCTTGAGCTGCGCTTTGCGCAGCCGAGCCGACTCCGCCCTGCCCTACCGGGCATTCGCGCGAGCGAATCTTCGCGCCAAGGCGGCGCCTGGATGGGTTGGCCTAAGCGGGCGTTGCCCGCTGCAACTCAACGCGGAAGCGCCGCACCGGCGGCGACTCGGAATCGAAAAAGTCCTCGAACTCGACCGCCCGCAATCCGTGTTGATTGAAGGCGTTGAGTTCTTCGCGCACAAGCGGCCACGGCATCGCTCCCGGTTCGTCGTCGACTTCTCGACCGCGAGCGACCACAAGCAACGTGCCTCCGGGCGCAACCGTGCGCGCGAGTTGCGCCGTCGCTTGGGGGCGGAGTTCAGCCGGCAAGACCTGCAGCGTGTAAATCTCGAGGACGAAATCGAAAGCCGCCGTCCAAGTCTCGGGCAGCTTGAGCAGATCGGCGACGCAATAGTCGACGGTCGATGCGGGAAAACGCCGCCGGCACCAGGTAATCGCGGAGTTGGCAACGTCGAACGCCGTCACCCGATAACCGAGCGCGGCAAGCGCCTCGGCATCGTCCCCCAATCCACAACCGACGACCAATGCCCGACGACCTGGCGCCTGTTGATTGCGTCGTGCCAGCCAGGCGGCGAAATGGGGATTCACCGAGCAATCGGCCCAGGGGATGCGCGAGGCGTCACCCTGGGCTTGACCATAAAGTTGTTCGAACCAGCCGGTGGCGTCACCCAGGGCGAGCGACTCGGCGGCCAGTCGTCGGGCCGTGCTGCGATCGGGCTGGCTCATTGCAGTTTGCCCCTTTCCGGAAGTCTTCCAGGCATTGGTTGCGGCGCAACGTCATCGGCTAGACTGGCCGAAGGATGCCGCACGCTTTATCATCGCGGCGAAGTAAGCCCAAAAGCAAGTAATTCGCGAGCGGTTTTTTGAGGTCGCGCGGTTATAAATATCTCCGCGGCGCATTCCAAAATGGGGCCGATCACGATTACTGACGACAGCAAGCCAGATGAGCAAGCCATCTTCACTGTCTCTTCGTCTCGCGACCCCGGGCGATCTGTTCGCGATCAATGAAATCTACAACCACTATGTGCTCCACTCGACCTGTACCTACCAGCTCGAGCCGGAGCCGATAGCCGGTCGGCAGCGCTGGTTCGCGGAGCATTCGCCCGAGAAGTATCCGGTGATCGTCGCCGAAGCGGGCGGCCAACCCGGCGGCGAAGTCATCGGCTGGGGATCGCTCTCCCGCTTCCATCCCCGTGCCGGTTACGATCCGACCGTGGAAGCCTCGGTCTACGTTCACGCCGCCCATCACCGACGCGGCCTCGGCCGGGCAATCCTGGCGGACCTGATCGAGCGGGCCCGGCGTGCCGGATTTCATTCGATCATCGGCGGCGCCAGCGCCGATCAGACCGCGAGCATCGCGCTGCAGGAGGCGCTTGGCTTTCGGCGAGTGGGCCAACTGGTCGAGGTGGGCACGAAGTTCGGGCGGCGACTCGACGTCGTCTACCTGCAGTTGATGCTCGATCCCGAGTCGAGGCGCGCGTGAACCTTGCGAGGGAATTGGCGCCACCGGGCTCGGAGGGATACGCGCCTAGCCGGCCGTGATCGATTCGATCTGTACCTTGGTGTACAGCTGGCGATGGCCGGTGCGGCGACGAAAGGTTTTGCGACGGCGGAATTTCTGCACGATCAGCTTGGGCCCCTGGATGACGCCCATGACCTTGGCCGTCACCGAAGCGCCGCCCAGGGTCGGTCCGCCGAGCGACAGCGTCGAGCCGTTGCTGTAGGCCAGTACCTGCTCGAACTTCACGGCGTCTCCGGAGGAAGCATCGCGGTAGTCGATGACCAGCTCTTGACCTTCGGTGACTTTATACTGACGTCCGCCGTCGACAATGATCGCGTACATGAATCGATTACCACTCTCTGGAGACAAAAGTAAATTGCGAGCCGGACCCCTCGCCCGTCATTCGGCCTGGCCGCCAGGGGCAAATGTCGGCTCAATCAAGCCCTTCAATCTAGCGAACGTGCTGGCCCGGGTCGAGGGCTAGGCGACGGGAATTTTCAGCTCCCGGCCTTGGTTATCGTGACATTCCAGCACCAGGTGCTCGGGCGAAACCCCTTCGATGCCAAAGATTTGCACCGATATCGAGTTTTCGTCCTCCAACCGCGACAGCTCGCGCCGCTTGCGATTGTTCAGGTACGTCGCCACGTCGTCGGCGACGGTAATGGTCACCTTGGCCACGTCCTCGTGCTGGGTGGCCAGGATCAGCAGCCGCACCACCTCGATCGCCATGCTCTCGGCCGTCTTGACCACGCCGCTGCCCGAGCAGCCCGGACAATCCTTGTACACGCTGCGTTTGAGGCTGGGGCGGATCCGCTGCCGCGTCATCTCGATCAGGCCAAAGGGGCTGGTGCGCAGGATTTTGGTCCTGGCGCGGTCGCGCTTGACGGCGTCGCGCAGTGCGCGCTCGACGTTGCGGCGATGTTTTTCCTTGCGCATGTCGATGAAGTCGTTGACCACCACGCCGCCCAAATCGCGGAGCCGAAGCTGGCGGGCGATTTCGCGGCGGCCAGCAGGTTCATCTGGTAGGCGGTTTCCTCGGCCGAGTCGTCGGCGCGGAAGTTGCCGCTGTTGACGTCGATGGCCACGAGGGCCTCGGTCTGATCGATGACAATCGAACCGCCCTGGCGGAGCGGGACCTTGCGCTGATGGATCAGGCTGATCTCGCGATCCAGGTTGTATTTGTGGAACAACGGTTCCTTGCCTTCGTACAACTGCAACCGATTGACATACCGCGGCATGACAATCTGTAGAAACTCCTTGGCCCGCTCGTGGGCTGCTGGTTCGTCGATATAGATCGCGTCAACGTCGCCGGTGAAGATGTCGCGAATGGTGCGGATGATCATGTCGCTTTCTTCGTAGATGTCGATCGGCGCCGGATATTTCTTGATCCGCCGCACGATGACCTTCCACAATCGCAACAGGTAGGCCAGGTCGCGCGACAGCTCGCGCTTGGTGCGGTCGATGCCCGCGGTACGGACGATGAATCCCAGGCCCTTGGGCGGGTTGAGCTCCAACATCACGTCGCGCAGCTTGCGGCGGACCTCGTCGTCTTCGATCTTGCGGGAGACACCGACCCGGCCCAGGGCCGGCATCAGCACCAGGTAGCGGCCTGGAATGCTGATGTAGGTCGAGAGCGTGGGCCCTTTGGTGCCCATGCCTTCCTTGATCACCTGCACCAGCACTTCGTCTCCGCGGCGCAAGATATCTTGAATGGGCGGCTTGATGCGGGGCCGCGCGCCGGGCGCGGGGCCCGATGACGCCCGCGCCGGGCGGGCATGATCCTCGTCGCCGACCGCATCCGGATCGTCGTCGTCGCCCACGTCCACGTCGGCCCGGGCATGCGAACCGCTTTCGAACGGCTTGCCCGGATCGATGCCGCCCTGGCGATAGTATTGCGGCTCGACGTCGCTGATGTGGAGAAAGCCGTTGCGGCCGACGCCGAAGTCGACGAACGCGGCTTGAATGCTGGGCTCCAGGTTGACGACTTTGCCCTTGTAGATGTTTCCTACGTAGTTGTCCTGGCTGGTGCGCTCGATATAGAGTTCTTCCAAGGATCCGTCTTCAACGATCGCGATGCGGCACTCTTCCGGCTGCGCGACATTGATCAACATTTCTTGCTTCATTCGTAAACTACTTTCTAGCTTTGGCGCGCGGGCCGCGACATGCGACGGGCGGTGTGCGTTTTCGTGTTGTTCGAGAGAGTTAATTTGGCAGCCTTTGCCACGGTGTTCTAAAGGACCAGTTCGGGCAGGATTTTTTTCAATTCTTCGCGCAGGTAACTCTTGATATCGCGCGAGTTTTCCATCGTCATCACGCGCTGGGCCACCTGCTGGCAATGCGAGATTTTGACGGTGCGGCAAACCTTCTTGATTTCTGGAATGGCGCTGGGGGTGACGCTGAACCGCCGCAGTCCCATTCCCAACAGCAACATGGTGTACAGCGAATTCCCGCTCATTTGGCCGCAGACGTTTACCGGCACGCCCTTGCCATCGGCGGCCGCCAGGGCCATTTGAATCAAACGCAACACGGCCGGGTCGACCGAGCTGTACAAGCCGGCCACGTCCTTGTTGCTGCGATCCGCCGCCAAGGTGTACTGCGTCAGGTCGTTCGTGCCGATGCTCAAGAAGTCGACCTCGTCGACAAAGTGGTCGATCATCAACACGGCGGCGGGAACTTCGACCATCATGCCCACCGGCAATTCGCGGTTGAACGGCACGCCCTCGTCGTCCAGATCCTCCATGACGTCGGCCAACACCATCTTGGCCTGCCGCAATTCCAGGAGCGTGGTAATCAGCGGGAACATCAGCCGCAAATCGCCCAAAGCGCTGCCGCGCAGCACGGCCCGCAACTGGGTGCGGAATAACGGCAGATTTTTCAGCGACAGCCGGATGCTGCGCAACCCCAGCGCTGGGTTCGGCGTCATGACCACGTCGTGGGCTTCCTTGTCGGCGCCCAGGTCGCAGGTGCGGATGACAACCGGGCGGCCGGCCATTTCCTCGACTACTCGGGAGTAAGCCGCGTAGTGCACCTCCTCGTCCGGCTCGCACGTGGATCCCAGGTACAAAAACTCGGTACGATAGAGCCCGATGCCATCGCTGCCTCGGGCCATGCAGTGGGACACCTCGTGCGGAAACTCGATGTTGCCGAACAACTCGATTCGCACGCCGTCGGCCGTCTCGGCCGGCAGCTCGCGCAACGTTTCCAGCCGCGCGGCCCGACTGATGTTCTGCTCGGCCTCGTGCCGGTAGTGGGCGATCGTCTCCTCGTCGGGCTGCAGGATCACCAGGCCGTGGTCGCCGTCGATGATCACTACGTCGCCGCCAGAGACATCGGTGAGGAACTCTCCGACACCGACGACGGCCGGGATCTCCAGGCCTTCGGCGACGATGGCCGTGTGGCTGCCGGGTCCGCCGATCTCGGTGGCAAAGCCGCGCACGAACGCGCGGTTGAGGTTGGCCGTCTCGCTGGGCGTGAGGTTGCGCGCCAGCACGATCACCGGCGAGATCAAATGCGCGAGTTCCTCGCGATTGCGCCCGAGCAGGTTGCGCAGCAGAGCGCTTTTCGATGTCGTAGATGTCATTGGCCCGCTCGGCCAGGTAACTGCTCTCGACGGCCTGAAACACCTTGGCGTAGCGCCGCAAGGCCCGGCTGACGGCATACTCGGGGGAATAGTGCCGCTCGCGAATCATGCTCTCCAGCTCGGCGCGGAGATTCGGATCGCGAAGCATTTGCAGATGGGCGGAGAAGACGGCGCCGTATTGTTCGCCGAGCTCGCGGGAGATGGCCTGGCGATTGCCGTCGATCTCCTCGCCCGCGGCGCGCATGGCCGCTTCGAGCCGTTCCAGCTCGTGTTCCACCGCGTCGCGCGCGACGAATCGTCGCGGGATGCGAAAGCCCTCGTTGTCCATGACGAGGGCCTCACCCACGGCGACGCCGGGCGAAACCGCAATTCCTTGTAACTTTTGCATCTGGCGCTCTCGAGCGGCGCGAAAGAGGTGGGATTCACACGGGGAGGACCCTCAACGGTCCCTTTCCGTGGCAATCGACCACTCGACATCGCGTGCCGCAAGGACACGCGCGCGTTCCGCGCTCGCGGGCGAATCACCCCATCCGTCACCAGCGTGCTCGTTCGGCTGTTCTAAGGGAGAACGAGCGGCCGCGGCGGACTGCTGTTTATTCCACGTTTCCTTCTTCGTCGAAGTTGCGCATTACCAACTCCGCCAACGCATCGAGGGCCGCCAGGGCATCGGGGCCAGTGGCCTCGATTGTCAGCGGCGTTCCCTCTACCGCGGCCAGCGTGAGAATGGCCAAGATGCTCTTGCCATCCACTCGCTCGCCTTCTTTGATCACTTCAACCTTCGCTTGATATTTGCTGGCCAATTTGACGAACAGATCCGCGGGGCGCGCATGCAGCCCTTGCGGATTCGTGACGACGACGGTTCGAGTCTGCCTGCCATCGCTCATTTCGCCACGTTGAATCCGTCTTGCTCTCGGTTTTCCGTCTCGACGCCAGAATTGTTCGCACGCTCGGCTTCGCTGTTCTTGCTCTCGCCCATCACCCGTCCCCCAAGGGGCCGTCGAGGGGCGGCAGCGCCGGCGCGACCCCTCGTCACGATACGAAGCCGTTATTGTCGGCCTCGTCCAGCAGCTGCCGGATCTCGTCGGCGGTCTTTGCCTGTTTCAGGAATTTACAAAACGTGTCGTCGCGGAGCTGGCGAGAAATGTTCTCCAAGGCCCGCAAATGGTCGCCGGGCCGATCAGGAGGCGAGATGAGCAGAAAAAACAACTGCACCTTCTCGCCGTCGAGACTGTTGAAGTCGATGCCTTCGCTGCTGACGGCCACGGTACCCACCAACCGCTGCACGCTGGGATGCTTGGTATGCGGAACGGCCACTCCGCGACCGATTCCCGTGCTCCCCAACTCCTCGCGCTTCATGATCGCCTTGACGATGCTCTCGACTTCGCCCGGGGCGATTTTGCCGGCTTCGAGCAACGCCCCGATCATTTCACGAATGGCGCCCTCCTTGTCGTCGGCTTTCAGTTGCGCCCGGATGGCTTCGCTACTCACAAAATCGCCGAACTTCATACCCTCGTTTCCTTTCTCACCGTGTCTCGCGCGGCACCGGACAGCAGGTAGCCGGATCAACAGTGCACGCACCCTCTGTCTACCCCTCACTCGCCGCCTGGCTCTTCGTCCATCGAGGCTGTCTCGTGTCGAGGCGGCGTCGAACGGTGCCGTTCTTGAACCTTCTCTTTGTATTTTCGCAGTTGCTGCTCGAGTTTGTGAACCACCCCGTCGAGCGCACCCATCAGGCTGGCCGATTGCTCGGTCGCGACGAAGTCATGCTTGTGCTCCGCCGAAATCCGCACGTCCACCGTCGGCGTCTGTTCGTGCTCCAGATCCACCGTCACCTCGATCGCCTGTAGCCGCTCGAAGAGCCTGGCGAGTTTCTCCACTTTGGCCGAGATTTTCTCGCGGGTCGCGTCGCTCAAGTGACCGTGGCGGGCCGAAATACTGACTTGCAAGAGAGTGGACTCCTTCAGCTAACCCAAAACTCGGCTTCAGCTTGCGGCGAATTGGCAGGGTCGAGAAACCGCTCATTCTACCGGGCGGCCCGGGAACCGACAAACGCAATAGCCGAGCGGCCGCACTGCCGCTCCAGCGTGCCGCAGGCCCACAGTTTAGCCGTTTGGCGGCTCGACGAAAGGGGCTGGTGCGACCAGAAGCCGGCGGGCGACGCGGAAATGCCGGTGATTCGACAGTTCGGTCGTAGAAAAACCACGGAAATCGACCAAGACCCGAAGCGCGGCATCGACCCGCGAACCCGTACGGAGGCCAGGCGGCCGCTCGGCCAGGTGCGCCTTCGCGAGCCAAACACCTCAAGGCGAACCGGCGCCACGCATGGACCTTGCGAGCGAAATCGAACGGAGCTCCACCATCTGGCGGGTCTCGGGCCTGCCTGGTGTCAAGCGCCCTTGGAGGCCTTACCTTTGCTCGATCCGCTGGCCTGGGGCACGATCTTGCCCTGCCGCAGCTTCTCTTTCCAGGCGTTGTAGGGCCTGCTCCGCTTGTTGGCCAGGTCCTCGGGTCGATAGCCGTGGTGGGGAGCGCCCGTGATGTTCTGCAACGTCAGGAAACTCATGACGCGGCAGTCGACCGAGTCATTGTCCATGGCATCGACCAGGTCCTTGGCGGCGCCGGTTTTCAAGTCGCCCGCGCTATAACCCCATAGCGTGCGAAACAGAAATGTGGCGTCGGCGGCCCGCTCCTTGACAAACGTGGCGCGAACCTCGGCGGCCGTCTCCGGACTTCGGGCCACGGCCAGCCGCAATTCCTCCATGCAGGAATTCCAGGACAATTTCTCCTTGGTATCGTTCAAGGCCTTCACGCAGGGGTCGAAATCGCCCAGGTAGGTCAAGCTACGGGTAGCCAGCGCACGCACTTCGCGGCGCCGTCCGATCGAGTGCTGAGAGTCGGTCAACTCCTTAAGCGTGACGATCGCCGGCTCGCCAGCAGTCACAAGCGGCTCGATTGCCGAGGTTGCTTGGCGCTCGGCGTCGGTCAGGGACTCGGAATTGACCCAGCGGGGGAATTCACCGTCCGCCGCCGGCGTCGTGCCGGTCGATACCAGCGCCCGATGCGCGGCGCTTGCACGTCGAACTGTTTCTCTCCGTCGCGCACGCGGATCGTGCCGCTGGTGGCATACAGATCGACGGCCAACGGCGCCGGGCCGGCCTCGGGATCCTTTCCCGGCGGCAAGATCCGCCGCACGTCGAGCGCCAGGTTGGCGTCGGCGTCGGCAAAGGTCAGTTGGATCTGATGGTCGCCGACTTCGAGCAGCAGCGAGTTGCTCGGCCTGCCAACGGTGGCCATCAACAGCCGGCCGTACTCCACGGTCAAGATCGGCGTACCCTCGTCGGTAAAGCCGGTCAATTCAAGCTGCGACGGCCCCTCGGCCTGGATCGTGATGCTCGTGCTGGTCGTGATCACCGGACGAAACAGCGGCAGCGACAGCAAGCGATCGCCCTTGGACAGCGTGGCCATCGAAGCCAGACGGTTCCAATTGCTGGTCTCGACGTCGAACTTCAGCAGCATTTCGCGCTTGGAGGTGTATCGTCCGTAGGTTTCGACGACCGCGTCGGCCGGAGCCGCCGGCTCGGCGCCCGCGGCGACGGGCGCGACGGCGCCGGCTTTCTCGGCCGGCATATCCGGGGCATCGTCGGCCGGCGGCGTTGGCGTCGCCCGAGCGGCCGGATTCGGCTCGACAACCGGGAGCGGCACGACATCGGGGAGCTTTGCCGCGACTGTCGCGGCCGGTTCCGGCATGGCGGCTTCGTCTTCGGCCGGCACGGTTTCCTCAACCGCTAAATCACCCGGCGGCCGGTCAACGGCGGCCGGACTTCGCTCGACGCGGCCTACCTCGGCCGCGGCTGGTGGTTCGCTCGCGGAAGGCGAGCTTTGCTGGACGGCGCCTGCAGCGGCCGGCTCGCTGGCATCCGATGCGGGAGCATCCGTGGCTGGCGTCGATGCCTGGGCGGCGGGGACCTGCTCAGCGGCGTGCGGTTCGGTTCCCTCGGCGGGATTCGGCGCGGCCTCTTCGGCGCCACCCTGCAAAAAGGCGATCGCCCGCTGGCGAAGCTCGGGGGGGCCCATTACCATCAAGCCACCGAAAGTCAGCAGGGCGGCAACCACCACCATCGCGGCCAGGGGCCAAAAGCGAGAGCGCGGCTCGCGCAAGTACTCGGGCACCTCGGGTTTGGGCCGTCGCGCGACCGCGGGGGTCATCAACGCGGACGGCGCTCGGCGCCGGCAGGTCGCAGCGCGTCGGTCTGGACCGGCGGAGCGTCGACCTGCGACGCCAGATGGTACATGCGGTGCCGCGCTTCGGGATCGATCTCGGCGGATTCGCCCAGGACCAAGGTTAGAATCTGGTGGCACGAAGCGACCTCGGCCAGATGAACGTCCGATTCCAAGCAGACCTTTTCGAACTCTCCGACCTTTTCCGAGCTCAGGGTGTTATCGAGGTACTCGGCGACCGAATTGGGATCGTTCGCCAGCCCGCGCCCCATCAAAGCCGGAACCCCCAACCGCAAGCGCCGCATGCAATCGCGGGTTCGATGCACCAGGTTGGTCGCGAACTCGCTTTCATCGATTTTCTTGCCGATGTCCTCGGTGTCATCTGGTTCGAGAATATCGTCCAGATAGGCCAACATCGTTCGCAAGGTGAGTCGCATGCGTTGTTCCCAAAAAGCGTGAACGGGCGTTATCCGAGATTTTTCCTTGGCGGCGCGGCCGTCGCGCAAAGAGCGAGCCCAATACCCTATTAGTGTGTGAAGGCCTTCCGATCCGTACAAATCTTGCGGAAAAGTTAACAACGATGATTTTTAATCTGCCCCTCCCTCCCGCGCGGGGAGACGTTTTCCCGCGAAATCCTGAATCGCGGCCGGCCGTTGGCGGGCTCGTTCCGCGTTGCTCGTAAACCGTTTTGGCTTCGCGGCGCCCGTACTGCGCTCCCTCGAACGAATGGTGACTCGATTTTTTGATCGCCTAAAGTGCCTAGTTGCGATAACGCGACGTGACGTGCATTTTTTTTCGCGGGATCCGATTCGCCTTCGCCGTTTTGCGTGTAGAATTGAAAGGTGACGCTCGTTCGCAGCGTCCGAGGGTTTCGGCCGCACTTGGCAGGAGAACACCCGGCGTGTCTTCGCACGATCGCATTCGCCGCCAGCAGTTAGTCCTGCAAGCCGAGGGATATCTCGAGCTGGGGATGCCGCGGCACGCGCTGGAAGTGCTGGGTCGTTGCGGCGATCCCGATTCGCTCCCCGATCACGCCCTGTATCTGCAAGGCGAATGCTTGCGAGCGCTGGATCGGTTTCGCGAGGCCTTGCAGCCGTTGACCAAAGCAGCTGCTGGCAGCCCCGACAATATCCCTGTCTGGCTGTCGCTGGGCTGGTGCTACAAACGCATCGGCCGTCTGGATATGGCCATCGAATCGTTGGAAGAAGCGTTAGCCCTTGAGCCGAACGATGCGCTGGTGCATTACAACCTGGCCTGCTACTGGAGCCTGGCCAAGAACAAGCGGCAGGCATTGGCCTTTCTATCGCGAGCGATCGATCTGAAGGATCATTATCGCTCGCTCGTGGCCGCCGAATCCGACTTCGATCCGATCCGCTCGGATCCGGCATTTCAGGCGCTGGTTCGGGTCACGGTCTAGTCGCACTTGCGGCTGGCGAGCTTCCGTGCCACCGCCGATTTTCGATTCGGTCCCGCCGTTCAACAAAAAGTCCCCGACCTACCCCAAAGTAGGTCGAGGACATGCGGGACCGAAAGGAACGAAAACCGCCGGCGGCTTCCGTAAGTCTAGAAGAACCAGCCGACGCCCATGAAGGCTCCGTGCAGGATGAGGTTGCCATTCTGCTTGATTTCGGAAAAGCCCTGCGTGTCGGCCAGGAACGGCAGGAACTGGTTGTCGGCCAAGGCCACGTTCGCCACGCCGACCACGCGATAGCCGATGAAGGCCCGCAGGCTGGGCGTGAGGGCATAGCTGAAACCGGTGTCGATTTCGCCCAGGAAGGCGAAGTCGTTTTTGTGCCCTGCGATGTCGTAGCCGAATTGTCCGTCGCCGGTGAACAGCAGTGTGCGGCAAGTCATCTGGTTGGCATAGACGCCGGCCTTGGGAACCATGAACACGCCGAGCCGCTGCGTCAGATTGTAATTGAATAGCGCGCCGACTTGGGCTCCGTACAGGTTGTTGGTGGTGCGGAAATTGAGGAAGGCCGAATCGGCGCCGCCGTTTTCTCCAAACTCGGTGCCGCCCGCGGCAGCGCCAAACGACAGCCGTTCGTCGAAGCGAAAGTAGCGAAAACCGGCCAGTGCCGCCATCTGCAGACGGCCAACCGTCCAGCCGCCTTGCAGCACGTTGATCTCGAAATTGTTCACCCGGTCGTCGCGCGTGATGCGGTGTTCCCGCGAGTTATCAAAGAAGTCACTGGCTGGGCGAGTTCCGATCAAGACCGAGCCGGTTTGGGTATTGAGGTCAATCGGCGTGCTCAAGTTGTTATTGATATCGCGAACGCTGGAAGTGGCGGTCATGGGGCCCAGGCCCCAGTAGGTGAAGGCTATGCCGGAACCCAGGTAGCTGCCGCAACCGCCGCATCCGCCGCAAGAACCGCACGCGGTGCCGCCAAAACCGTAACCGACGGTCACTTGACCGCCGCCGGTCCAGTTGGCGCCGGCGTCCTGGGTGTTCATGAGCTGGTTGGCGTTGTTGTTGGTCTCGTACGTGGTCCAGTACGGATTGGCTCGGTTGCGTCCCATGACGAGGCCGCCGATGCCGCCGAAGAATCCGCCGCGACAGCACGTGTCTTCGCAGCAACCGTCCAAGCAACCCACGGTGTCCTCGGTCCAGCCGGTGTCGTGCAGCGACTCGTCAAAAGCGGTACGACCGGTTGTTTCTTTGCTGGGAGCCCCGTTAGCCGGGGTCGGCTCCGGCTTGGGCGGAATAAACGCCGAGCCGTACGAGTCGAGGGTCGAGAGGTGGGCGTTATAGCTGGCGGTCGTCGCGTCCGCCGGCGCCACGCGGGGCAGCGGCAACAAGGACGGCGCGGCGCCGCCGCTTTGGGCGCTGGCCGGGCCGGCTAACCAGCCCACGGCTGCCAACAGAATCAAACCTCGCGCGCAGAACGATTTCATCGCGGACTCCTTTCGGTTGTCTTTACACCACTCCCGCGCCTCCTCCATGACGGTGGCTCGGGAAGCATCCGGCAGGGTCAAGAGCGGCCTGGCGGCTGCTCCGACGCGTGGAAATCCGTTCCACAAATCAAACACTCCGTTGACTTCACAAGAACCATCGTCCTGAGCCGGGCTATGTGATCGTAGGATTGTGCCTGACGTAGCAGATTTTTTCTAAAGGCCGCCGCGTTTCCAGGCTCCATCAGCGCGATCCGTACATCAGGCTTGCCGCCTACCCGCAACAATCGCGGCACAGTCGCTAGGGTTTAAACTGGCCGCCGGCAAGACCGATACATTGCGCAGCCCGTGAGGCAAGAAATCGCAAAATAGACGGGCCGCCGCGGTCGTGGGCGCCACGGCGGCGGCAGACGCGGCACAACCGTTAGCCGCGCTTGCCGGCGGCGCTGGAAATCGAGCGCCGAGTGATGGGCTTGCCAGCCTGGGAAGAAGCGACCCGAGCAGCGGGGCGCCGGGACTTAGAGCGCGGGGACAAAGCGTCCGAAGCGGGGGGACAGTCCCATTTTTCTCCCAGGGCACCGAAAAATCGGGGCAGTCCCCGACGTTTTGTCCCTCGGCGCTTAATCGCCCGCCACTTCGCGGGCCAACTGCTGATAGTCCTCGGCCCCGTTGGAGCTGGGAGCGTAGTGGAAAATCGACTGGCCAAAGCTGGGAGCCTCGGCCAGGCGGATGTTGCGGCGGATACGGGTCTGGAACGTGCGGGTCTCGGCCCAGGGAGTTCGCGGCTGCCGGCTTTCGCTGAAAAACTGCTCGACGTCATGCGTCACTTCGGCGGCCAACCGCGTGCCCGACTCGTACATGCAGTAGACCACGCCGCTCAGCTTGAGCCGGTCGTTCAGTCGCCGGGCGACCAGGTCGATGGTTTGCAGCAACTTGCTCAGGCCGTGCAGCGCCAGGAAGTGCGGCTGTAGCGGCAGGAAGACCTCGTCGACCGCCGCCAGGGCATTAAGCGTGAGAATACCCAGCGAGGGCGGGCAGTCGATGAAGACGTAGTCGAACTGGTCGCAAACGGCGGCCAGCTTGTCGCGCAAAATCACCTCGCGGCCTACCACGCCCACGAGTTCCACTTCGGCGGCGGCCAGGTCGATGTGCGAACCCACGACCCACAGGTTCTCGCCGCATTCGCGCCACACGTCGGCCAGCTCGGCATCGCCGGTCAAAACATCGTAAACGCTGCGCTCGTCGCGCGCCGGTTGCAGTCCCAGGTGCAGCGTCGCGTGCGCCTGGGGATCGAGATCGATCAAGCACACTCGCAAACCGGTGGCGGCCAGCGCCGCGCTCAGGTTGACGGCAGTGGTGGTTTTGCCCACGCCGCCCTTCTGGTTCAATATCGCAATCGACCGCATGGGAACTCCTTTTCCTCGCCCGCTCATTCCGACGCCGAAATCGGTGCGCGCATCAGGGGCGCCTCTGCTGGCAGCGGATTATAGCGGCCCCGCGGAATTTCGACCTAGAGGAATCGCAAGTGTGCGGTTTCAGTCGCTGGTGGCTCGGATTGGCCAGCCCGGACCTCAATGTCGTTAACGGATATGGCAGCTAGCCTGGCCTCGCTTTTCCAGGTATTGCTGGTGATAGTCTTCGGCCCGGTAGAACTCGGTGGCCGGAACGATCTGGGTGGCGATCGGGCGCTTGTACTGGCCGCTGGCGTCAAGACGTTCCTTCGAGGCCGTCGCCGCCGCCTGCTGCTCGGGAGTGTGATAGAAGATGGCCGTGCGATACTGCGAGCCAAAATCGGGACCTTGGCGGTTGCGCTGCGTGGGATCGTGGTTCTCCCAGAACACGCTTAGCAGTTGATCGTAGGTGACTTGGGCCGGATCGAATTCGACTTCCACGGCTTCGGCGTGTCCCGTGCGATCGGTGCAGACTTCTTCGTAGGTCGGGTTCTTGGTGTGTCCGCCGATATATCCGACGGCCGTGTTTTTCACGCCCGGCGTCTGACGAAAGGCGGCCTCGACACCCCAGAAACAACCCGCGGCAAAGGTGGCTTTTTCCATCTTGGGCTCCTCGATAAAGATTCCGCTGCCTCGCAAACGTGGACCTGACATATTGTATGTTCCGGGCTCCAAAGCAAACCCCCGAACGGAAAAAACGGCACTCGATCCGCCGCCGAGATAACGCGCGGCAAATATTGCTTGACAAAAAATGCGGCAAGGGATATCAAGTGCCGGGGCTTGGCTCCCCCTTTTTTGGGGAAGAGCACCTGTACCCACACGAACCGTTCGCACGTTAACTGGAAATCATTCGGGAGAACGCTAATGAAGACGAGTCCATTTCGATCGATTACCTCCCATTACGTGCGATCCGCGTTTGCCGTTGCGATTTATATGTCCGTTTCAAACGCGGCCTCGGGTGCCGAGATTGTGTTTACGATCGATCCCGGCCAAAGCACCATTGCCTGGGGCGGCACCTCTTACTTCACCGGCCCCAAGCCATTCATCCCGCAGTCTCCCGGCAGTCTTTCGACGCCGATCAGCGGGCACTTCCTGGTGGACTTTGATCCAACGACCAGCGCGCCATCTTCGCTGAGTTTCGTGCCGGGGCATGGTTACTTTCAGGCGGCCACGCCATATACCGCGTCGCCGGGTGTCGGCAGCATGGGACCGCCAGCGCCGGCGAACGTCGCGGGAACCACGACGGATGGCATCTTGTTCGCCGTCCGCAATTTAAGCTGGGACTTGTATTCGCCCACGGCCCAGTCGCTTTCGGGCGGCAGCTATGCTGGGAATCAAACCTGGTTTACCGTTCTGAGCGGGGGCATGGACTCCGTGGCGGGGAGTGAAAACTACAGCGGCAATCAGGACAACCTCAGCGGCGGACAGTGGACGCTGAGCGAGTCGAACGGCACTTGGACGTTGGCCGGTTCATTGGTCTACAATTACGGCGATACGTCGAGCGCGGAATTCGCGGTCGCGACGAACGTGGTTTCGACTGCCTATTTCGCGCCGAATAATCTGGTTGAAAACGTTCCCTCGCAGGTCGGGGCGACCGAGCCGATCGTCGTGCAAACGCTAGGCTCGGAAAGCGGAACCACCGGAGGCGTTGCAATCACGCTGCCGCCGCTGCCGCCCGATTCGCCAAGCGCCGGCGTCACGTCGGTCGAGGTCCAGGCAATTCCCGATCTGACGGGCGTCTCGCAAGCCGCCATCGAAGCCGCCCAGCTCAACTCCGTGTTCGCCGCGTCGCTGGAGAGCGTCGCCGAGGGCGGACCCCAAAACTTGCAGATCTGGAACGTGCATCCCTCGGGCTTCATCAACGGCACCCAGGCCACGCTGGTTTTCAACTACGATCCCAATCTTTTCACCGGCATCGATCAAAGCAAGCTGGGAATCTGGCACTTCAACAAGATTGGAAACTTCTGGGAGTTTGGCGGCAGCGTGGACGTCGCCAATCACACGATTACCTACACGACGACGAGCTTCTCGGAGTTTGTGGCGGGCGTACCCGAGCCGTCGTCGATGACATTGGCGGGCGCCGGATTGGCGGCGCTGGCTTTTATCACGCTCCGCAAGCGGCGAGCTGCCCGGCAGTAGTCGAGAAGATTGATAACGGCGCAAAAAGAAAGCCCGGGGAGTTTCGTCCCCGGGCTTTTGCCATTTGGCCTGTGCGTAGCGGTCGCTTACCGGACTGCTTCGTTGAGCATCTTGGTATTCGGCACGCTACGTCGATTCAACAAGCCGTGTTCTTCGGTTTCGATGATCGTGGCCACGGGGCCGACTTCACGAACCGTGCCTTCCATGTTGCCCAGCGTCACGTGGTCGCCGGCATGCAGGCGTTGGCGAACGTAGTAGCCAGACAGGATGCCCGCCATCACGTCGCGGCCGCCCAGGCCGAAGGCCAGACCGAATCCGACCGCCACGGCGCCGAAGGCAATCAAGATCAACTGCTCAAGCAGAGCAAACTCGATTCCCAACTGGTGGAACGCGGCGATAAAGGTCAGCAGAGCGAACACGTAGTAGCAGCCATTGGCCAGGTGATGGGCATAGGACAAGCCCACGCGATCGGCGCTGGTGGCGACCACGCCCCGCAGGAACGTGGCGACCAGTAAACCGACCACCACGACGACCGTGGCAACCAACAGCTTGGGAATGTAGTGGACGATCTCTTGCATGGCGTTGCTCACGGCCGCCAGGCCGAGGATGTTGAACGCGGCGGTCAAGAACACGCACATCAACAGCCAGAACACGATCGTGCCGATGATCGCCGGCACATTGCGCTGCAGGCCCATGTGATGCATCGAGTCGGCCAGCCCGCTCTGATCGGCCGCGTTTTGCAGTCCGACCTTTTCCGACAGGGTCGTGATGGCCCGGGCGACGAATTTGGCGATGACATAGCCGATCACCAACACGACGACCATGGCCACGATCTGCGGCGCGATGCCGATCACCTGCTCGTAGGCCTTGGTAAAGCTGTCCAGCACGGCTTGCTTCGAGTTGTCGAAGGTCGTGGTTACCGTTTCGGCCGTTTTTTCGACGGCGTTCGCGGTTTCACCAGCGAAAGCGAAAAGGTTCATAGCGTAGGTCCTCACAGTGGGAGAAGTGGTTTCTTGCGTCCGGCCACATGCCGGATCGCTTCGTTTTATATTCCTGCTAGTTAGAATCGCGCCACGGGCTTTGCGTCACATTGGGCGAACTAGCGGCGCGGTTTTTTTGGTTTCGATTCGTATTGCCCGGTAACGGTGAAAGTGATTAATCCGACCAGGGCACGCGCGAAGTGCAGCATGGCCCAGGGCATGCCGCTGACGACCAGGTCGACCAGTTGCCAAACGACGAGCGAGCGATTCACGCGCTCGTGCAATTGCCGGTCAAATTGCGCCGACGGAGGCGGCGGCGGAACTTCCAGGTCGGCGAGTTGGTCCAAAAGATCAGCCATGGGAACGATCCAGCGGGGTCACGATGTTTGATCGGGATATCGTTGTTGCAGTTTTTCTCGGGCCCGCGAGAGCCGCATCTTGCAGGCGCTGACCGAGAGGTCGAAGATCGCGGCCAGCTCCTCGTAGTCATAGCCCTCGGCGTATTTGAGGATCAGCATCGCGCGATCCTCCTCGTCGAGAATTTCCAGCATTTTCATCAGGTCCAGCGAAAGTCCGCTGGCGGTGGTTTTTTGCGTTGGTTGTTGTTTTTCCCACTGTTCCTCGCTGGCCGTATCCTCGTGGCGCTGCCGGCGGCCCCGGCCGCGGCGAATCGTCAGGCAGGTGCGCACCGCGATCGCATGGACCCAGGTGGCGTACTTCGAGCGGCCCTCGAACTTGGTCCGATTGAGGAACAAGCGGACGAAGACTTCTTGAGCCGCGTCGTTGGCGTCCTGGTCGTTGCCCAACAGGCGGAAGCAAATGCGCCACACGCGTTGGCGGAATCGCTCCACCAGCGCAACGAAGGCCGGCCCGTCAGAACCCTCGCGGGCAGCCTCCGCGGCCAATTGCTCGTCGGTTTGTTCGGTGACTTCCAATGCAAAAGACCCCGAAACAAGCATGGCACGCTGGGACCGCGCTCCCTTGCGACCCACGATAGATTCGATGCCGAAAGGGGTCACAGGGTCACATGAATCGCCGCCCCGGTCCGGGTGAGACGCGCGTGCCAGAGATGCCGTAAATGCCGGATATTCCGGTAGTTCGGCTGGAATCGGACCACATCCCTATTGTAGGGTCAAGATCAGCTTGCGGACCCGGGCGTACCGGACAAACGCCGCATTCCGTCAGGCACCGACCGTCTCTGACTCGTCTTCGCCAATAAGCAGAATCAGCCCTGCCTTTCGCGGCGCGGTACGATGGCAGTATGAGGTTTGCTCGCACGTCCATCTTGCGCCCTCGCGTCCGCGCTCCGCAGTTCACCGTGCGCACGCTGCTGGCCGCCACGGCCATCGTTGCGCTGGCGATGGGCTGGGTGCATGCGGCCCGCGGACACCGCCAGGCGCGCGAGGCGCTTCTGCTCTCGAATCCGGCAGCCGCGGTGCTCTACGGTTATCAGCTGGACGCCGAAGGCCGGCTCACGCTCGACGCGCCTCCAGCCGCGCCCGAGCGGTTGCGCAGCCTCTTGGGGATCGACTATCTTTCAAACGTTGCGGGCGTGGAATTGTTTTACGCCACCGATGCCGATATCGAGTGCCTGGTGCGACTGCCGGTGCTCAGACGACTGAGCCTGGATCGGAGCATCGACCTGACCGAGGCGGGCCTGGCACGCTTGGCGCGACTAAGACAACTACGGAGCCTGGCGCTGAACGAAGCCGACCAGATCAGCGACGACGGATTGCAGTCGCTGGCAAGCCTGACGAACCTGGTCGAATTGCACATTGACTTGGGACGACGCATGACGCCCTCGGGCATCGAGCGGCTGCGCCGGAGCCTGCCGCATTGCCGGATTTCGACCAGCGGCGACGCGAGCGCCGCGATCGCGGCCGCGAACCACTAAGACTCGATTCGCCAGCGCCCTACCACTTGAGCCCGAATTGATCGCCCGTCGAAGGGCCGCCGATTCCGCCCTTGAGGGGCACCTTGCGTTTCTTCGGCGGCTCGGGCGGTGCTTCGGGTTCCTCGGGCTCGGCCTTCTCGGCCGGCGCGGCCTTGGCCTCGAGCGCCTTGAGCGAAAGGCTGATTCGCTGCTGCTCGGCGTCGACCGACAGCACCATGACTTCGACGTCCTGGCCTTCGCTGAGCATGTCGGAGACGCGAAACACGCGCTTGTGCGACAGTTCGGAGATATGAATCAGGCCCTCGACGCCCGGCCCTAGTCGCACGAACGCGCCGAATTCCATCAGCCGCGTCACTTTACCCTTCACGCGGCTGCGCGAAGGAAAGTCGTGCGCCGCGTTGGCCCAGGGGTTTTCCGAGAGATCGCGAAATGCCAGGCCGATTTTGCCGGTGTCGGGATCGATCTTCACGATCTTCACTTTCACGGCCTGACCAAGCTGCAATACTTCCTCGGCGTGCTTGATTCGGTCCCAACTCAACTGACTGATGTGGATCAGTCCGTCCACGCCGCCCAGATCGACAAACGCACCGAAGGCTTGCAGGCTGCGGACCGTGCCCTCGCGAAGCTGGCCCGGCGCTAGCTCGGCCATCAGTTTCTCTTTGGCTTCCGCTTTTTCGCGCTCCAGCATGGCGCGGCGGCTGAGCACCAGATTGCGCTTGTCGGGGTTGGCCTCGGTGATCACGCAGGCGAATTTCTGATCGACAAACTGCGCCAGGTCCTCGACCCGATACATCGAAACCTGGCTGGCCGGAATGAAACCCCGCAGGCGATTCACTTCGCACTCCAAGCCGCCCTTGTTGTGACCCGTGACGCGGGCTTCGACGACCATGCCTTCGGCCACTTCCGACCAGTCGCCGACGTCGACGGCGCCGCCGGGCAGCACCATTTCGTAGAGTCCCTCGGCGGCGTTGAACCGACCGACGGTCAGATCCAACACCGCGCCCACTTCCGGCGGCTCGGGAAAATTCTTGAGCTGCACGATCCCCTGTTGGTGTCCGCCCAACTCGACAAACACATTGTCGCGATGGATCGACACGACCTTCGCCTTGTGACGCGACTCGGGCTCGAGCTCCGGCGCGACCTCGGTCGGTTGATCGGCGATGATCTCTTCCAACGCCTGCCCGCCGAGCGCTTCCATGTACTCCAGTTCCAAATCGGCCGAGAGTTGTTCGCGCGTGTTGGGCAGCGGCGTATTGGATCGTCGCTCGGGCTCGGGAATGAATTTCGGCGCGCGTGGCTTTTGATCGCCCCGCTTGCGATCGCCCGGCGGACGACCGGGGGCGCGGGCCGGAGCTGCCTGTGCCGGGGCGGCGGCCTGCTCGGCTTCTCGCTGCTCCGCGGTACTTGCCGCGGCGCCCTGCGACGCCGAGGCTTCGGATGCGTCTGCCGGAGCTTCAGTCCGCGGTTCGAGCGGCGTTTCGGCACGCGACTGGGGTGCTTCGGCACGCGACTGGGACGCCTCGGGCGACGGAGGGGCCGAAGCGCGGGCCAACAACTCCGGCGGAGGCGACGGCAGAATCGGCTTGGGCGTCGCCGGCGGAGGCTTGACGCCGTAGCGCTGCGTGCCGATGCGAATCGAGGGACTCTTGCGAGGCGCCGCAGCTTCGCCACCCCCTGCGGCCGCGCTGTCGGGCGCCGTTTCTTGCGGGGCGTTGCTGGAAGTCGAATCGGAAATGGAGGACGGCGCGGAATCCGCGCGATCGGGTTGGCTACTCATCGGGACCGCGTGCTTGAGAAAAACGGCCGCGTCCCGTGGGAGGGCCGCGAGAATCGGAACGAGCCGTGCATTTTAGCACTCCCGCGGGCGAGTGTACAATGCATGGATCGTGCGGCAGATCGTGTGCCGCGACCCCCTCGGTCCGAAAACTTTGCGTGCCATGCAACCCAACCCCCAAGCGTATGCCCCCGCGATTGTCGAGCTGCTGGCGACCGCCGGCGCCAACGACTTGGGCCCTGGCACTCCCAATGCCGCCGCTCGGTCCGCACTCGCCCGGCTTACAGCCGAAGGTCTTGCAGCACGCCATCCGGTCAAGGATAGGGATATGGCGCTGGCCTGCCTGGCCGGCCTGTGGCTGCGACACGATTTTCTCGACGAGTCGCATCG
This sequence comes from uncultured Planctomycetaceae bacterium, assembly GCA_963791755.1. Classification (GTDB taxonomy): domain Bacteria; phylum Planctomycetota; class Planctomycetia; order Pirellulales; family PALSA-1355; genus PALSA-1355. The sequence goes on along the minus strand of CAWBTK010000006.1, from coordinate 176,055 downwards.
CATTAGCCAGGACATCGAGAACCCAACCGGCAGCTTCTGGCACGGAATCATGCACCGCCGCGAGGGAGACTTTGGAAACGCGAAATACTGGTTTCGGCGAGTGGGCCGGCATCCAGTCTTCGAACCGCTGGCGCAATACGGTCGCGAATTGGCCGTCGACGACCGCTGCGATCCGTCCGCGGAGTATCTTGCCAAACAGACCGATTGGGACCCATTCGCGTTCGTCGATCTGTGCCAGCGTGCCCAGACTAGCGAGCCGCTGCTTCAGCCACTGGCAAAACGAATCCAACTGCGGGAGTGGGAATTATTGTTTGACTATTGCTACCGCCAGGCGATCGGGACTTGAGCGGATCCATCCGTGGCCGGCGCGGACCTCGCGTTGACTGTCTCGGCTCAACAAGCTAGTAAATGAATACAAGCAGCCTGAATCGCCACGAAACCCATTCTTTCGTTTATTTCGTCGCTCGGGATCAGCCATGACCTTTCAATTCCTCTGCCCGCAAGGACACTTGCTGCAAGGCGAGGAAGCGCACATGGGAATGCAATGCCAATGCCCTCAGTGCGGCGTGGCATTTATCATTCCCACGGTCGACGGGCCCGCGCCTTCCGGTCAGTCGGCGTCTCCCGCCTCGCAATCCCTGGAACTTGCGCCGCTGGACGAAGGCGAGGATTTTGTCGAGGAGCCGATTCCCACTCGCGAGCGCCCGCCGAAGCCGCGCCCAGCCTGGACCTGACCGACATTGCCGCCACGGAGTTAGGCACAAACATACGCGACGAGCCGATGCTGCACATTCCGTGTCCCAACGGACACGAACTGGAGACGCCGATGGACATGGTGGGCGAGCGGGCCCAGTGTCCGCATTGCGGCGTCGAGTTTCGGCTGCGCCGCGAGAAGAGCATCGAGTACTTGCATCAACAGGAATTGCTCGACCGCAAGCGGGCAAGGTTCTGGTTTCAGCTCTCGATCATGGTCGCCAGCTTCGTCGTGATGGTGCTCCTGGTGATGGTCGGAATCATGATCTTCTCGCAATAGCCGCGCCACTTCCGCTGGCCGGACTGTCCGCCGCCAGCCGCATGCGTTACGCTTTCTGGCATGCAGCGCAACCCCTCGTCTCACGGCGATCGCATTGAACCAGCCGACGCTTCCGGCGCTTCAAAGTTGTCGCCGGCCGACGCATCCGGAGCGACCTCTGAAGCTGTTTTCCGGGGGCGATTGTGGGTGGCCCTGGCGGCCGTGATGTGGAGTTCCAGCGGATTGTTCGCCAAAGCCACGACCTTCGAAGTCTGGCCGGCCGAATCGCGCGGACTGGTGTTGGCTTTCTGGCGGGCCCTGTTTGCCGGGGTTCTCCTATTGCCGTTCGTGCGCCGCCCGAAGTGGGACGCGCGGTTGATTCCGCTGTGCCTCGCGTTCGCCGTGATGAACGTCATGTATCTGTCGTCGATGACGCTGACCACGGCCGCCAACGCGATCTGGCTGCAGAGCACCGCGCCCTGGTGGGTATTTCTGGTCGGCGTGGTTATCCTGCGCGAGCCGTTTCCGCGTTCGGAGCGAATTCCACTGGTGATCGGCGGGTTGGGAATGGCGATCATCCTCTGGTACGAGCTGGCCGGCCAGGCTCAAGTCGGCGTGTTGCTCGGACTGATTTCCGGCTTCGCCTATGCCGGCGTCGTGTTGTCGCTGCGCGCTGCGCGGGCTGGAAACTTTTTGGATCGTAGCGGTCGCGCACCTGTTTACGGCGCTGGCCATTTTCCCATTCGTACTCTATGTGGACGTCTGGCCCAGCCTCGGCCAGTTGCCGGTGCTGGCCGGTTTCGGAATTTTCCAGATGGCATTGCCGTACGTCTTCTTCGCCGCGGGCTGCGGTCGATCACCTCGCAGGAAGCCACGGGCATCGGCCTGTTGGAGCCGATCCTGTTGCCGCTTTGGGTCTATCTGGCATGGGGCGAAGCGCCGGCTCCTTGGACGCTGGTCGGCGGCGGCTTGATTCTCTTGGGCCTCGTGCTGCGGTACGTCGTGCCGATCTTGCGGCGCTAGGGGTATCGGGCCTTCGACCGTTCACGGGCGCACGATCAAATTGCCGCTCAGGCGGCGAACCAGGCGGCGCATTTCCAGGACGCTGATTGTGGCCAGCACCTGCGGGGCGGGCAATCGGCTGGCAGCCAGCACGGCATCGATCGTGATCGGTTCGCTGGCGATCGTGGCCAACACCTGCTGCTCGAGTTCGTTCAACATCAGCTCGGCCGGATGATGCACAGCTTCGCCTGCGGCGGATTGCGCCGGCGCCACCAGTGGCCCCAGTTCCTCGAGCACGTCGTCGACCGTCTCGACCAGCTTGGCCCCATCGCGAATCAAACGGTGGCAGCCATGCGACATGCGGTTGTCGACTCGTCCGGGCACGGCAAACACCTCGCGCCCCTGCTCCATGGCATGCCGGGCCGAGATCAGCGCGCCGGATCGCGCCGAGGCTTCCACGACCAGCACGCCCAGCGACATGCCGCTGATGATGCGATTGCGCTGCGGAAACGCGCCGCTCAAGGGGGACTGCGCGGCGGCGATTCGCTGATAACCGCGCCGCTGGCGGCGACTTCGTCGGCCAAGGCGGCATGTTCCGGCGGATACATGTTCAGCACGCCGCTGCCCAGCACGGCCAGCGTGCGCCCTCCGGCGGCCAGCGCTCCGCGATGCGCCGCGGCGTCGATGCCGCGAGCCAGCCCGCTGACGATGGTCAAGCCGGCCCGGGCCAGTCCGCCGGCGAGCCGCTCGGCCTGGGCCAATCCATAGTGCGTGGCATGTCGCGAACCGACAATCGCCACGGCGAGCGCGTCTTGTGGCAGAATTTCGCCGCGCACGAACAAGATGCCCGGCGGATCATGAATCTCGCGCAGGGCGCGGGGGTAGGCCGGATCGGACTCGCTCAAGATGGCCACGCCATGGGCAGCGCACAGATCCAACTCGGCCTGCACGTCGATATCTTCACGCGCCACGGCGATGCGTCGCGTCAGCTCGGGGCCGACGCCCTGCACCCGTCGCAAATCGCTGGGGGCGGCCGACAACACGCCCGCGGCCGAGCCGAATTCCTCGAGCAACGCCTTGCGCAACCGCGGGCCGACGCCCGAGATCAGGGACAGCCGCACGGCATCGACCAGGTCGTTGGCGGAGTCCTCGTGCGGCGGTTGCGCGGCGCGGTTCACCCCAAGCATCCTCGACAAGTTGGACGATTGATGTCCGCCGGTTATTTTCGCTGGTAAGTCGTTTCGAAACGGACTCGGAAAGAGGACGAGTCCAATCAGTCCCGGACCCGCTTCTGAAACTACTACTTAGTTTGCCAGGGCAGCCCTCACATCCCGCGGATCGATGCCGCCGACCAACTCGACATGCCCCATTGCCGTGGGCAGCACGAACCGAAGTTGGCCGTGCTCGACTTTTTTGTCGTGCGCCATGGCGGCCAGAATCGCATCTTGATCGACATCGGGAAACTTGACCGGCAGGCCCATGGCCGCCAACAGGGCGTGTTGCCGCTGGGAAAAGCTCGCGTCGACCCGGCCCAAGCGCTCGGCGAGGCGCAAAGCGCACAACATGCCGATCGAAACCGCTTCGCCGTGCAGGTATTCGCCGTAGCCGGTCACGGTCTCCAACGCATGACAAAAGGTGTGGCCATAGTTAAGCACGCTACGCCGGCCGGTCTCCTCGCGCTCATCCTGTTCGACCACATCGGCCTTGAGCCGGCAGCTGCGCATGATGATTTGTTCAAGGACCTGGGTATCCCGCGCGGCCAGCGCTTCGACGTGGCTTTCGAGATAAACGAAGAAATCGACGTCCAGGATCACGCCGTATTTGACCACCTCGGCCAGCCCCGCTCGATATTCTCGCTCGGGCAGGGTTGCCAGCACGGCCGTATCGATCAGCACGCCGGCCGGTTGCCAGAACGCGCCCACCATATTTTTTCCGCCCGTCAGATTGACGCCGACTTTGCCGCCCACCGAGCTGTCGACCTGCGCCAAGAGCGTCGTGGGAACCTGCACGAAGGGCATCCCGCGGGCGAACGACGCCGCCACGAAGCCGGCCAGGTCGCCGACCACGCCGCCGCCGACCGCCACGATCGCGGTCTTGCGATCGGCGCCCAGTTCGAGCAACTTGTCCCAGAGGATGGCGCACGACTCGATCGACTTGGTCTGCTCGCCCGGCTCGACTACCAACACATCGACGCTGGCGCCGGCATGGGACAGGCTGCGCGCCGCGACTTCGGCGTGTGGCTTTTCGACGTGTTCGTCGGTAACGATCACGGCATGCGACAAGCCGCACCATTCGCTCGCTCGCGAACCGAGCGCAATGAGATTGCCCGTGCCGATGTCAATCGTGTAGCTACGTTCTTTGAGCTGGACTTCGACGTCAGTCACGCGCGCACGCTCCCGGCTCATGCGAGCCGTTCAATGTCGGCGGGAGTCACGTTGATTTGCCGCCGGAAACCGGTGTGCATGCGAATGTATTCCAATTCGGCCGCCTGCGCCGGTTGGGCGTGCAATTGCTGCTCGATGCGCTGCCGTGCCTGTGGATCCCAGTCTTCGTACTCGTCGGGCCAGACGGTAACGGCCTCCATGACCAGGGCATCTCGGTAGGGATCGAACTCGTTAGCCATGTGAGTTTTATTGGCGAGGGGGAATTGGTTTTTAGCTGTCCGCTGCCGGTTTCCACTCAGTATACTGGCCTGTGGACAAGTCGCTAGTGGGCCGCTGGCGGCACGCACCGCCATCGAAGAAAAGGCGCATGGGACCATGAAAAATAGCGGAAAGATCGTAATCGTGACCATTGTCGCGGTGGCCCTGGGCGCCGCCGCGTTTGCCGCCTGGTATCAATATCGTGGACAACGAAACGCGTTGGAGTTCTGGGGACCGACGACGGCTCTTCTGATCGCCGAGGGGCCACAGATCACGATGTTCGAGCTGGGTGAAGCCGGCCCTGCCGAGCAGGAGGATGCCGAGATGGCCGAGGATGACGACTCCGAGACCGGTGTGCCCAAATCGCTCGACTATGCCGACCGCACCTGGCGAGTCACATCCGCCAGGTCGGGCCAGGAAGCGCAGGGCATCAAGAACATTCGTCGAGCCCTGGTTCAGAACACGACATTCGACTGGACGACACCGCCGAGCGACGCCGAGCCCGAGTGGCAATATGCGCTGGCATTTACCGACAAACGCAATTGGGCCACGGTGTTGTTCGACTTCGAGAGCGGCCGCGTGGCGTTGACCGGCGGAAACAAAACGGCCCGGTTGGATCCGGCGGCCAGCAAGGACCTGCGCGAGTTTTTCGCCGAGCAGTTCGCCGACTCCGCGCCTGCCGAGTCCATGCCTGATGACTCCTCGACGGAAGCGGCAACCGAGCGACCGCCCGCGGAGCAGGATGCGCCGCGGCAGGAACAGCCGGTTGAAAAAGCTCCGGCGGATCCGAAAGCGCGATGAGAACGCCCTACCCCGCCTGCAGCCCGGCTTGCGCCGTTCGACTTCCAGGTAATAGTCGCGTCGTTCGAGCAGCCGCGCGGCTTCCTCATCGAGAATGGCGATGACGTCGCGGTGCAATTGCAAGGCCGAGGCCGTGATCTGCGCCGTGATGGGGCCTTCGATCGTATCGCGTATCGCGCGCACTTTGCTGGCGCCGGCCGCCAGGAGCAGGCACTGTCGCGACTCGAGAATCGTGCCCACGCCCATCGTGATTGCCAGCCGGGGCACTTCTTTCTCGCTGCCGAAGAAGCGGGCGTTGTCGCGGACGGTTTCCGAGGTCAGCGTTTTGAGCCGGGTGCGGCTGCCCAGCGAGGAGCCTGGTTCGTTGAACGCGATATGCCCGTCGCTGCCGATTCCCAGGATTTGCAGATCGATGCCCCCCTCGTCGGCAATCATTCGCTCGTACTGTTCGCAATAGGCTTCGAAGTCCAGCGCCCGGCCGTCGGGCACGTGCGTGTCGCGAGGATCGATGTTGATGTGGTCGAGAAAATTATGCTGCATGAAGTAGCGATAGCTTTGCGGATGAGAACCTCCCAGGCCGACGTACTCGTCGAGGTTAAACGTCACGACGCGAGAGAAATCCAGCCCCTCCTCGCGGTGCATGCGAATCAGTTCGGCATACATTCCCAGTGGCGTGCTGCCGGTGGCCAGTCCCAACACGCAGGTCGGACGGCGGCGCACCAGGTTGGCCACGAACTGGGCGGCGCGGCGGCCGGCCCCCTCTTTGTCTCCTTCCACGATCACACGCATCGAAACTGGGCTCCTGCAAAGGTCGGGTAATGACTGAAATCAAAGCCAGTCCTAGTTGTAATTGAAAGGCCTGCCGCGATCCAACGGTCCAGCATCCGCGACCGCCGTGCCGAGCGCACTACGCCCGTTGCGCGTCATTTTCGCAGCGTTTTCCCGGCAAATCGGGCTGTCACAGTGGCCTAGGTCGACGCCAGCGGGGCGAGTACAATCTGCCCGATTTTGTCCGCAAGAGGAAGGGCCTATGTCGATTCGATTGCTGTACCTGACCGTGTGGTGTTGCGCGTTGACGCAGGGCGCACGCGCATCGGCCGCGAGCAGCGCGACCGACTCGCGCGATCCGGCGCTGCTCGACGCGCAGTTGACCGCCGTGGCCACGAGCGGCGACGCGTTGGCCTGGGCCGTCGGCGATCGTGGCGCCATTTGGCACACGGCCGACGGCGGGGCGCATTGGAACGCTCAAAACTCGACGGTCGACTGTCGACTCTCGAGCGTATTCTTCCTGGACGCCAAGATCGGCTGGGCCGTCGGCGGATCGACGCAACCCTACACCCACGCGACCAGCGGCGTGCTGTTGCGCACGCGCGACGGCGGAACGACTTGGACGCTGGAGCGCAAATTGATGCTGCCGGCGCTTGAGCGGATCGCCTTCTTCGATTCCCTGCACGGCTGGGCCTTGGGTCAGTCGTCGGCATTCTTTCCGTCGGGGGTCTTTACGACCGAAGACGGCGGCCGCACCTGGTCGGCGCTGCCCGCGCCCGAAAGCCGCGCCTGGTTGGCCGGCGACTTCATCGATCCTCATACCGGGGCCCTGGCCGGCCGCGCGGGCACGCTGGCCGCGATTCGCCGCCGCGGAGTCGAGACAATAACAGCCAATTACGGGCTGCGAGCGCTGCGACAGATGAAGCTCATTGCCCCGGCCGGCGGCTGGCTGGTCGGAGATGGCGGACTGGCGCTGACCACGCGCGACCTGGGTAAAAGCTGGCAGACCTCCGAAGGAGAGATTTCCCCCGGCATTCGCAACCAATTCGACTTCGCGGCGCTGGCGGTCGCGGGAGAACATTGCTGGATTGCCGGCTCGCCCGGCACGCGCGTGATTCACACGGCCGACGGCGGACGAACCTGGAAGACTCATGACACCGGGCAGTCGCTGCCGATTCACGGCCTGGCGTTCGTCAACGAACGAAGCGGCTACGCCGTGGGCGACCTGGGCACGATTCTCGCCACTAGCGACGGCGGCGCCAGTTGGAAACGGCAGCGAAGCGGCGGATTGCGCGCCGCCTACATGGGCTTTTTCGGCCGCCCGGGCGACATCCCCTTGGAGCTTGTCGCCAAACTCTCGGCCGACGACGGGTATCTGGCCGCGATCGAGATTCTTAATCGCGACGATCTGGAAATCCGTTCGGTCGAGGATCCCGCGGCGCAGGCGCACGAGGCCGCGGTCCGAGTGGGCGCGAGTGCATCGGAATCGGCCTGGCGTTTTCCGCTGAGACAGGCGAGCTTGAAATTCTCGGCCGAGCAATTGGTCGAGACGTGGAACCTGGCCAACGACGGGCAGTCAGTCGAAAAGCTCGAAGCGCACATCGTAGGTCGCATCCGCACCTGGCGGCCCAGCGTGGTATTTACTTCTTCGGCCGATCCGCGCCCATCGACCCACTGACGCACGTGGTGAATCAGATCGTGCTCCGCGCCGTCGAACGTGCCGGCGATCCGGCCCAGTACCGCGAGCAACTCTCCGAGGCTGGCTTGCAGCCCTGGAAAGTGCAAAAGGTCTACGGGGCCCTGCCGGTCGGACAAACTGGGACGACCAATCTCAACACGTCGCAAGCAGCCGCGCGCATCGGTCGGTCGATCGGCGAGCTGGCGGCGCCGGCGCGGGGCCTGATCGCCGATGAGTTCTCCGCGCCGCCGGCCAACGTCGGCTTTCGGCTGCTGGTCGATCACATTCCGCAAGAAGTGGGCCAGCGCGATTTTTTTAGCGGCATTCCGCTCTCGCCCGGCGGCGAGGCGCGCCGCACCGTCGTGGAAGCGACGGGCGCGAACATGGAGACCATGCGGCGCGAGGTGCAGTTGCGGCGCAACTTGCAAGCGATCCTGGCACAAAGCGAGACGAATGATCGCGACGGGCGTTTCCTGGCCGATTTCGGTCAGCAGACGCGAATGCTGGAACCGGCTCGGGCCGCCGAGGTGCTGTTTCAACTGGCCGATCGTTACGATCGGCAAGGCCGCTGGGAGCTGGCGGCGGAGTGCTTCGACCTGATCGTCGAGCGCTATCCCACGCATCCGCTGGTCGGCAAGGCGCTGGTCTGGCTGGTGCAGTATTACTCCAGCACGGAAGCCGCCTGGCGCAATCGGGCGCCGCAACAGCATACGGCCATGCAGGTCGTGGCACAGGCGCCTAGCGGCGCGGACCGCTCGCGCGAGATCGCGGCTTCGGCCAATCAGCCCACCCGCGAACAGGGGGTCGAACTGGCAACCGCCGCGCGAGTGCGCCCCCCCGTTTCCTCCAACACTCAGATCGCTCGCGGGGGCGGTTTGGTCCTGGGAGTGAACGAAACCTTGGCTCGATTGGAAAAGGCCGCCGGCTATGCCAAGCAACTCGAACAACTCCAGCCGGCGCTGTACGGCGAACCGATGGTGCGGTTTCCGTTGGCGGTCGCCCATCGTCAGCAAGGCCTCCCTCGCCAGGCGGAGCGATTTTACCAGGCCCTGCGGCACACGCGACCCAACGATGCCTGGCGGGCCTGCGCGCTGGCCGAGTTGTGGTTGAACGACTCGAAATCGGAACCGCCCAAGGAAGTCTGGACGTGCGCACATACGCTGGCCAAACCCCTTTTGGACGGTCGGCTCGATGAGCCCCTGTGGCGCACCGCGGCCAAAGTCGAACTGCGCAGTTCGCAGCATGACGACGCCGAGTGGGGCGCCGTGGCGATGCTGGCCTATGACGACGAGTTTCTGTACCTCGGCGTCAGTTGCACGCAGGCCGCCAAAGGCGATTATGCGAAGTCGTCGGAACCGCGGTCGCACGACGCCGACCTGGCGGACCACGACCGGATTGAATTGCTCATTGACGTCGATCGCGATTTCGCGACCTATTACCGTCTGGCCATCGACCATCGCGGCTGGACCGCTGAAAGTTGCTGGCGAGACGTCAGTTGGAATCCGAACTGGTTCGTGGCCAGCGGCGGCGCGGACGGCGCCTGGACTGCCGAGGCGGCGATTCCCTTGTCGGAGTTAAGCGGTCAGCCCGCAATCGGAAAAACGGTCTGGGCCGTGGGCATTCAGCGCGTCGTGCCCGGCGTTGGCTTTCAATCCTGGACATCGCCAGCCGCAAGTGAGATCATGCCCGAGGGCTTTGGGCTGTTGATCTTCCAATAATCGGCCGATTCTCGAATGTTGACCCTGAACACGGATGATCCGCTCGCGCGGGCAGTTGTGGCGGCGATTCGAGGAGGCGATCTTGAATCACTCGAGCACCTCTTGGCGGAGAATTCCGATCTGGCGACAGCGCGACTGGGGGATCCTGTGAGCGGGCCTTGCTCTGGAGGTGGGTCGCGCAGCTTGCTGCACGTGGCGACCGATTGGCCGGGGCATTTTCCGGGCGGCGCGGCGACGGTCCGCGCACTAATCGCGGCCGGCGCGGAGGTCAATGCTCGCTGTGCCGGCCCGCACACCGAGACGCCGCTGCATTGGGCGGCCAGCAGTGACGATGTGGACGTGTTGGACGCGCTGTTGGATGCCGGCGCTGACATCGAAGCGGCGGGCGCCGTGATCGGCGGCGGCACGCCCCTGTCCGACGCGACGGCCTTCGGTCAGTGGAATGCGGCGCGGCGGTTGATCGAGCGCGGCGCCAAATCGGTCATGTGGGAATCGGCGTCGCTGGGTTTGATGGACCGGTTGGTGGCATGTTTCGCGGCCGACCCGCCGCCAGCTATCGACGCGGTCACGCAGGCCTTTTGGTGTGCGTGTCACGGCGGCCAGCAGCCGGCAGCCGAGTATCTGTTGGCCCGAGGCGCCGACATCAATTGGGTCGGATACGACCAGCTGACGCCGTTGGACGCGGCCCGTCGCAGCGGCGCCGATGCCTTGGCGGCATGGCTCGAAGACCAGGCGGCCCGCTCGGCGACGTGATCGGGCAATGGAGGTCGGACTTCCCTCGTCCAAGTGCTCGATGCCATCGGCGCCTTCTCGCCGATTGCTGTCGCATCTCGTTTCCATGCGGGATGCCCGAACGACGGCATTGGCGGTAAAGTTGAGCAGGCAATGGCCAAGCAAAGGGGATCGCGATGACTAGGTTGCGGATACCGGCGGCAGTTGAAGTTGATGCACTCGACTGGCCCACGATCGAGAGCGAGCTGGACGCCCAGGGGTCGGCGGTCGTGGGCCCACTGCTCAGCACCGAGCACTGTCGACTGCTGCGCGAGGCGTATGAAGACGAATCGCTGTATCGGAAAACGGTCGTCATGGGCCGCCATGGATTCGGCAGGGGCGAGTATCGGTATTATGACTACCCGCTGCCCAGCGCGATCGCGGCATTGAGGACGGCCCTGTATCCGCATCTGGCAAGAGTTGCGAATCGTTGGAATTTGGCGCTAGGCTCCGATACGAACTTTCCACCGACGCTCGAAGCATTCAAGAAGCGCTGTCACAAGGCGGGCCAGGATAAACCCACGCCGCTGATCCTGCGATACGAGGCGGGCGACTACAACTGCCTGCACCAGGATCTTTACGGCGAGCACGTCTTCCCCTTGCAAGTGGCGATCCTCGTCTCCGAGCCCGAGCACGATTTTACCGGCGGCCAATTCGTGCTGACCGAGCAGCGGCCGAGGAAGCAATCGCGCGTCGAGGTCGTGTCGCTGGGACTGGGCCAAGGAGTGATCTTCGCCGTGCACCAGCGCCCCGTGCAAGGCAGCCGCGGGTATTATCGCGTGAACATGCGTCACGGCGTGAGCCGCATTCGGTCGGGCAAGCGATTTACCGTGGGCATCATCTTTCACGATGCCCAGTGACGGCGCCAATCGTCGAGCGATTCCCCAATAAGGCGCTGTCACAGGCCGTTCGGGGTAGCATGCCGCGGAAACGGACGTAAAAAAATCACCAAACGTTGCGCAACCGCGCGAGGTTGGCACAAACGTTTCTGATACGGCGACGGCACACGGCGTGTGCCTGCTACTCTTAGCGTTTGCTGAACTGCGTGCCCTTGCGAGCACCACGCAGACCGTAATGCTTGCGCTCTTTCATGCGGCTATCGCGAGTCAACAAGTGGTTGTGGCGCAGCGGATCGAATGTCTCGCTGTCGAACTTGATCAGCGCGCGGGCAATCCCCAGCATGCACGCGCCCGACTGGCCGGTGTTGCCGCCGCCGTGGACGCGGATCGAAATGTCGACCGCCGCCTGCTTGCCGCTTTTTACCAGCGGAGCCAAAACATTGCGGCGGTCTTGATCGTTGGGAAAGTACTCATCCATCGGACGGTTGTTGACCGTAATCGTGCCCGAACCAGAACGAACGCGGACGCGAGCCACGGAGGTCTTGCGGCGGCCGGTTCCTAGAAAGTCGTTGGCCTTGGATTGCTTCGCAACTACCATCGGATTCCTTCTAAACGCTTGTGCGAGTTATCTTGTGGGATTGTTGTCTGTGAGTACGGGCGATTACTTGACCGCTTTGATCGCCAATTCCTTGGGTTGCGGATTCTGCGCCTGGTGCGGGTGCTTGTCGCCCGAATAGACCTTGAGCTTGTCGAGCATCTTGTAGGCCAGCTTGTTCTTGGGCAGCATCCGCCGCACGGCCTCGATCAGAATTTCGCGCGGGTCGCGTTCGAAACGCTTGCGGGCGGTTTCGCTCTGCAAGCCCGGGTAGCCGGTGGTCCAGGTGTAGCGCTTCTGCTCCCACTTCTTGCCGGAGAAGGCGATCTTATCGACGTTGACCACGATCACGAAGTCGCCGGTGTCGACGTGCGGGGTATACGTGGGGCGATGCTTGCCCATCAAGATCACGGCGATGTCGCTGGCCAGCCGGCCGACGATTTTCTGGTCGGCATCAACGAGCCACCACTTCTGTTCCAACTCGCCTGGCTTGGCCATGTAGCTTCTGACAGTCGCCGTCTTCATAATCTCGCACTCTTTAGCAATGGAATTGGCCAATGCGCCGCGTGGGGGCGGGCCGGCCGAGCCTGAGGAGGCACAAACGAAACTGCCAATTTAGCGGCTCGCTCTGTTTTGTTCAAGGCGTGTGACGACACAATCCTGGACGACGCAAGTCGTGGTTTTCAGCCCGGTTGGAGCCGGGCTCGCCCGGCGCCCGCGGACCGCGGTAATGCCTTTCGACGGGGCCGACAATCTGGCACAATCGGGGCGACTGATGGTTCGGGTGCCCTGCCCGGGCGCTTCGGGCCAGATGGGATTACCTAATAATTGACTGAGAATCCATGATCGTTGCCGCCGTTAAAGAGACTTTCCCCGGGGAACGCCGCGTCGCCTTGGTGCCCGCCTCGATCGCGCCGCTGGTAAAACTGGGTTGCGAGGTGCTGATCGAATCGGGCGCCGGAATGGCGGCGGGCTTTCCGGACCAGGCCTACGCCGAAAAGGGCGCAAGGATCGTGACCCGGGCCGAGGCCCTGGCCGCCGATTGCTTGCTGCAGGTCCGCGCGGCGGGGGCCAACCCCGTGGCGGGCGCGGCCGATTTGCCGCTGTTGCACGCCGGGCAGGTCGTGATCGGCATGTGCGACCCCCTGGGCCGACCGGCCGAGGCGCAAGGCCTGGCTGAAAAAGGGGTCACGCTATTCTCGCTCGAGCTCGTGCCGCGCATCACCCGGGCGCAAAGCATGGACGTGCTCAGCTCGCAGGCCACGATCGCCGGCTATCGAGCCGTGTTGCTGGCGGCCACGACGCTCGGCAAGATGTTTCCGATGATGACCACGGCCGCGGGCACGATCACGCCGGCCAAAGTGTTCGTCATCGGCGCCGGCGTGGCCGGACTGCAAGCCATCGCCAGCGCCCGCCGCTTCGGCGCCGTGGTTTGCGCGTACGACGTGCGCGAGGCCGTCAAGGAACAGGTTCAGAGCCTGGGCGCGAAGTTCGTCGAGATGCCGCTGGCCGCCGGCGAGTCGGAGACCAAGGGGGGCTATGCCCGCGCGATGGATGAGGAATTCTATCGACGGCAACGCGAACTGATGCTCAAGGTGGTGGCGGAAAACGACGTGGTGATCACGACGGCGGCCGTACCCGGCAAAAAGGCGCCGACGCTGGTGACGGCCGAGATGGTGGCGGCGATGGCGCCCGGCTCGGTCGTGGTGGACGTGGCGGCCGAGCGGGGAGGCAATTGCGAGCTGACCCGGGCCGGAGAGACCGTGGTCGCGCATGACGTCACGATCCTGGGGCCGGCGAACCTGGCTTCCGAGGTGCCGTATCATGCCAGCCAGATGTTCGCCAAGAACATCACGACCTTCCTGGCGCACCTGGTCAAGGACGGTCAAATGCGGATCAACAAGGAAGACGAGATCACGCGCGACACGCTGGTGGCCCAGGACGGCCATCTGCTGAACGTGAAGGTTCGCGAGGCGCTGGGTCTGGGCGAGCTGCTCTCGGCCTACGACACGCGCCCGCCGATCGAGCTGGAGTGAACACGTCAGACCATGGGACGACCTCGCGCGGAGGCCGAGCCCGGAGCGTGGGTAGATCAGGGACTATGACACCCGCGTCTGGTGTGCACAATGGCGGGGTGGTGGCTGTTCATAGTGCCCTGGAGATTAACTGTCATGGACCCAGCCGAGATCCAACTTGAGATTGAGAAAGAGCTCGTGGAGAACGTGCGGTTTTACGGTGACATGCGGTTCAAACAGTTGACGCTGTTGTCGGTCGGCATCGGTGCTGCCTTCAGTGGGCTGGCAACTGACCCGGAGAAAATAATCGTTGGCTCGATCAAATTTGCCTTGGGAATGCCGTTGTTGGCGTTGATTTTCGTTGCGGTGCTATGGGTCATGGAAGTGCGATCCACCGTGTACTGTTTTTTGAACCAAAACATGACGAAGCGACTCTGGCCGGTACCTAAAGGTAGAATGAGCGCTTTCAGGGCAACGTACGCCGTCCTAGCGCTACATGTTGTCTTGTACCTAGGTTGGATGTATATCGGCTGGGATGCAATGAATGACTGGTGGCGTCTTGTGTGGGTGTTGTTATTCATCGGATTGCTAGTCTTCTCATTTGCAAATTATTGGGGAGATCCAGTCGCGAAATAAGTGTCCAAATTGTGAAGGATTCTAATAATGCGGCCGGCTCAAATCGAAGGCAACGTTCTGCGACTTATCGATGACCTAACCGGCGGTCGGCCAATCGAAGATTCTATCTTCGAGTGCAAGGCTAATTGGGGTGACCCCGTCAAACAGGCGAGGCAGCTCGCGGCCCATGCCAATGCGGCAAGAGGAGAAATTATCACCTGGGTTATCGGCGTTGACCAGAACAACAAGAAAGTTGTCGGAGCGACAGACGTTGAATTGGCCAACTGGTATCCGCAGGTTGAATCTAGGTTTGATAGCAATCTTGCTCCTCACCTTCTCCCCGACCTGCGCATTCCCTACGGCGAGCACACTGTGGTTGCGCTGTGTTTCGAAACCAATCGCGCACCGTATGTCGTGAAGGGCGACGGGAAGTGCCGACATGACTTTGAGGTCCCGGTGAGGGTCGGCAGAAAGACGCAATCTTCCAAACGCGAGGACTTGCTCAGAATGCTACTTCCAACGATCGCTCAGCCGGATGTGGAGGTTATCTCTGCCGACTTCAGCCAATCGAAGCAGCGATCGGACCAGAGCCATCAAGGCTGGGACTTTGAAGTTAGGCTTTATTT
Source organism: uncultured Planctomycetaceae bacterium (assembly GCA_963791755.1). Lineage (GTDB taxonomy): Bacteria > Planctomycetota > Planctomycetia > Pirellulales > PALSA-1355 > PALSA-1355. Next base: position 160,973 of record CAWBTK010000006.1, on the reverse strand, counting down.
CAACCCCAGTTCAACCGATCGGCTGACCATTCCGTTTCACAGGCTCAGCGCAAATATCGCCGGAACGTCGCTCGCGTTCGACAAACTGACTTCCTTCAGCCTCCATCCAGTTAGTGCCCACGGGAACGTCGCTGCACAACAAGAGCAGCTGTCGGTTAGCGGTCCAGCACTACTGTTCTTTAGGGCATCGACAAGAACGGCGGTCTCAGGCACGATGCCGTGCAATTTTGCGCTAGAGATCACCCTGCCCGTCGCTGAAGCCGGCGGAATAGTCACCAATGTAGTTATCCCATTCGGAGATCGGTGGGAAGAAAGGCATGGGGAATGGACACTACCGATGCGAGAGCCACAGCAAGTATCATAATGACCGCTCATTCGGTAGGCCGGATTCATGCTGGCGCGGATTACGGTGTTCCAAGAAAATAGGCAAGAGCGTTCCGGCTCAGCGCGGCGAAGCGCAAAAATACACCGTGGTAAATGGCGACACATGGTCCGATCGTACGTCGACGAAGGAAGTGTCGGCTCCGGGGTCTGGCAACTGCGAGTCCTTTCAACGATTGACTCACGACCCTGGTGAGATCAGTAACACTGCATTGACGCAACAATTGTTCGGCAGTTCATGCTGCAAGGGCATCGCAAAAGGCAGCACTGCTGGACAAGCCAGAAGTGGCACCCCAAGAGGTCAGCCGCTCCACCAATCGAGCAGAGTGGCCAGTCGGCACAGAAAGATGATCCCGCCGACAATCGCCGCGCCGATCGAGCTGAGCAGCACCGCGCCGCCGGCGGTGTCGAGCGCATCGCGAATCTGCTCGCTGTGATCTTGCGTGATCGCGCGGGCCAGGTGTTCCACCGCCGTATTGAACATTTCGGCCGCGAGCACGACGGCAATGCACAGCGTCAGGAGGCACCACTCCAGTGGGCTAACGCGCAGGAGAGCGCCAGCGACAACCACGGCGACGGCCGCCGCCAGGTGGATGCGAAAGTTGCGTTCCGATCGCATGGCCCCGAGCAGCCCGCGCGCGGCCCAGCGAAATTTGTCGCGCCAGGCGTTGCGCCGCGGGTGATCGAAGAGCGTCATCGGCGGATTCTCCACGATCGCCGCATCGCGCGACTCGGTGGTTCGGGTGAGCCGAACTATTTCGGCGAAAAGTCCTTCACGCGCATGTCGCGAAACTCGATCCGCGCCCCGTGGCCCAGAAATCCGATGTGGCCGTTGGTCCTGGCCAGCCCCGGGTGCGGTTTGCCGTCCAGCGTCTTGGTCGAGGCGTCGACTTCGGCGTCGACGATCGTGACGCCGTTGAGGATCACGGTGATGTGATTTCCACGAGCGATGATTTCCTCGTGATTCCACTCGGCGAGGGGCTTCTGGTGGCCGGTCTTGGCCGCCACGACGCCGTAGATCGAGCCGTGTGCCTGCCAAGGTTGGATTTTGCGATACTGGGCGGCCGAGTCGTCGAGAATCTGAATCTCCATGGCGACATAAGCCGGATCGCCCTTGAGCGGCGTGCGAATGCCCACGCCGTTGTTGCCGCCGCTGGCCAGCTTGAAGTCGAAGCGGAAGGAGAAATCGGCGTGCTCGCTTTCGGTGTACAACTTTCCGCCGCTATCCTTGCGCGAGACCAGCAGGCCGTCCTCGACCGTGTATCCCTTGGTGTCGCCAACCCAGCCGGACAGGTCCCGGCCGTTGAACAGCGGCTGATAGTCGAGATCGGTCAGTTCGATATTCTTGAATTCGAACTGGCCGCCGCCGTCGACCTCGGATTGCAAGCCGATGTAGCCGTCGAGGTTTTCCAGGCCCGTGGCCTTCCAAGCCGGCTTTCCGTTGATCTCGAGTTCGGCCGTATCGCCGACGACGGTGAGCTTGAAGTGGTTCCACTCGCCGCTTTTGACCAGGCCCGTGCTCTTGGCCCCCTTGAGCGGGCCGATGTTGCCTTCGTCGCCTTGTTTCAAATTGATCTGATAGCGAGCCGGCCAAGGTTTCCCCTGCGGTGGCAGATCGGCACGGATGTAGATGCCCGAGTCGTAGTTGGCCGCGCGAAGGGCACGCCAATCGAGTTCGAGCACGAAATCGCCATGGCGTTCATTGGTGCGAACGAATCCGTCGCCGGATTTGAGCAGCAGCAGGCCGTTCGCGACCGTGGCGTCGCAGCCCGTGACTTGCCAACCGTCGAGGTCCCGGCCGTTGAACAGCGAGGTTTTGTAATGGTCGGCGGCCCGCACCGAACCGGCGGCGGCGACCAACAAACCGCAAATCGCGGCAACGCCCAAACGGAACTGGAACATTCGCATTCTCCCCTGGAAGGATTATCGATTCGAAGACAGCGCGTGGCAGCCACGCGGTTGGCGGCAGTGAGTGAGTTTCGCGCAGCGGCCAGCAAGGTGCAAGTGCCCGGACGGTGGCAAGCGTGCGGCAGGGCGGTCCCCCCTTTCGCGTCACCGCGAGCCGATTATTGGCGCGATCAAGCTAAATTGCCAGCTTTCGTGATTTTCCGGGCAGCGCGAACGAAAGCAACAAGCGGCTCGTAAAAATCTGAGATAACTCGCCAGGCGGATGATTGCGAGCCGCGCCCGCAGAGATTATCGTCTAACGCTAGGGAAACGTCAAAATCCTGCTTTTTCATCCAGCCAGCCGAGGAGCCCGCCGCCATGTCCTACCTGACCGATCGTCGTCGATTTTTGAAAACCACCGCGCTGACTGGGGTCGGCGTTTTTGTCTCGGGCACGGCCGCGGCCGAAGACAGCAAGTCGCCCAATGAGCGGATTCGTTTCGGTTGTATCGGAGTCGGCGGCAAGGGCTCGAGCGACTCGGCCGACGCCAAGCGAGCCGGCGATGTCGTGGCGATCTGCGACATCGACGACAACACGCTCGAGAAGGCATCGAAGAGCTTTCCCGACGCGGCCCGCTACAACGACTTCCGCAAGATGCTCGACGAAGTCGGCAAGAATATCGACGCGGTCACGGTGAGCACGCCCGATCACATGCACGCCTCGGCTTCGGCCCTGGCCATGCGGATGGGCAAAGCCTGCTTCACGCAGAAGCCGATGACGCGCACGATCTACGAAGCCCGCAAGCTCGGCGAGATCGCCCGCGAGATGAACGTGGCCACGCAGATGGGCAATCAGGGGACGTCGTACACGCCGCTGCGGAAGACGGCCGCCGTGGTTCGCTCGGGCGTGCTGGGCAACGTCCAGGAAGTTCACGTGTGGACGAATCGTCCGATCTGGCCGCAGGGCGGATCGCGTCCGGCCGAGGCGCCGGTGCCGTCGAACGTGCATTGGGACTTGTGGCTCGGCCCAGCGCCGTTTCGTCCCTATGCTCCGGGCTATCATCCCTTCGCCTGGCGCGGCTGGTGGGATTTCGGTTCCGGCGCGCTGGGCGACATGGCCTGCCACACGGTCAACATGCCCTTCATGGCGCTCGACCTGCGCGATCCGGTGGCCGTGCAAGCCACGACCTCGGGGCACAACGGAGACAGTTTCCCGAAGCGCTCGGTCATCACCTACGATTTTCCGGCCAATGCCAATCGCCCGGCTCTCAAGATGTTCTGGTACGACGGCGGCAACAAGCCCGCAGCCGACCTGTTCGGCGACCAGCAGGTCAGCGAGACCGGCGTGTTGTTGATCGGCGATAAGGACAAGTTGTTTGCTCCTGGCGACTACTGCGAGAAGGGCATGAAGCTGTTGAGCGGAGCGACCGAGCCCAAGGTCGAGTTCGAGGAGTCGCCCGGTCACTTCCCGGAATACGCCCGCGCGATCAAGGGCGGAGCGGCGGCCCGTTCGAATTTTCCCGATTACGCCGGCCCGCTGACCGAGACGATTCTGCTCGGCAACCTGGCCGTGTGGGCCGCGCCGAATGCCGACTCGCCGGGCAAGAAGATCGAATGGGATGCCAAGAATCTCAAGCCGACGAACGCTCCGGAATGCGAGGCGATCGTCACCCCCGTCTACCGCGAGGGCTACAAGCTCTACGCGCTGGCGCGTTAACATGAGACGGCTGCGAGGGCCCAAGCCGGGCGCTCGCAGCCGTTCTCTTTTCTATCGGACCGGTTGTCTTTCTTGCTATCTGGCGATCGAGAATCTCATGAAAATTCGTGCTTGCTTTTGCCTGCTGTCGCTGGCGTTTTTAACCCTCGCATCGCCCGGTTGCGGCACGGCGGAATCGAAGAAGTCATCGGGCTATGGCGGGACGGGCAAGGACGCGACCACAAGCACCGCGACTAAGTCCAGCGCGACCGAGGCCAGCGCAACGAAGACCGAAATTGTCGCCCCGGATGATCCCGAAGCGATTGCCGCAATTACAAAAATCGGCGGCAAGCTGACGCGCAACGCGGCCGGCGCCGTGACCGGCGTCGACTTTGCCCAGGCCAACGTCAAGGGCTTCGACCTGGGAGTTCTCAAGAAGCTACCCGGCTTGCAGCGGCTGGAACTCAACGGCTCGGAAGTGACCAATGCCACGATCGACGCGCTCGTGGGGCTCAAGCTGCGCGAGCTGGTGCTGGAGAACACCGAGATCACCGACGAGGGGCTCGCCAAACTGGCCGAACTATCCACGCTCAAGAGTCTCAACTTGCGCCGCTCGTCTTACTTGACTGATGCGGGCCTGGAACATCTCACCAAGCTGCCGCAGATCGAACAGCTGCACCTGCTATATAACAATTTCGGCGATGCCGGCATGGAGCACCTGGCCAAGATTCCGAAGCTCCGCGTGCTCGACCTGCGGGGTTGCGTGCTGGTCACGGACATAGGGCTCGCGCACCTGGCCAAGCTATCGAATCTCGAACGGCTGAAGTTGCGAAATCCCAACGTCAGCGACCAGGGCGTCGAGGCCATCAAGGGGCTGTCGAAGCTCAAGGGCCTGGGCCTGGAGGACTCGCAAGTCAGCGACGATGGCTTGGCGTATCTGAAGGGCATGCCCAAGCTCGACGAACTTTATTTGCTGCGCACCAACGTGACGGACAAGGGACTTGCGCATCTCGAAGGCCTGCACGACATGAAGCGGCTCGAATTGCGTAACGCCGGCTTGGACGGATCGGGCCTGGTTCACTTGAAGGACATGCCCAAGCTGTCGGTGCTGGACCTGGCCGAAACCGAAGTCAACGATGCGGGGCTGGCCAACCTGAAAGACATGAAGAGCCTGACGCGGCTCGATCTGTGGCACACGGCCGTCAGCGACGCAGGGCTGCCCAGCCTGAAAGACCTCGTGAATCTGGAATATCTGAACCTGGACGGAACCGAGACGACAGATGCGGGGCTCGTGAATCTTGAACAGCTCAAAAAGCTGCAATCGCTGAGCCTGGCCAACACGACGGTGACCGACGCGGGACTCGCCCACCTCTACGAGCTCAAGAACCTCAAGGAGCTTGAACTGGCCTTCACCCAAACGACCGAAGAGGGCCGCAAGAAACTGCTCGAAGCCATCCCAGGCTTGAAGATCATCGAGTAGCCGTTTTGCTCCGGTTTCTGCGTCCGCTGCTGGTCGCCCCTGCTTCCTTCTCCAACCTCCATTCCCCTATCCAAACCGCTTGGCGTAGACCACCATGCTGTCGCCCTCGGCATAGAAGTCGGCGATGGTGGCGGTCTCGGCGTAGCCGTGCTTGACATAGAAGTTGCGCGTCAGTTCGTAGTACGGAAGCGACGACGTTTCGATCAATAACAGCCGGCCCCGCTGCTCGCGCACGCTGTCTTCGACATATTTCAACAGCGTGGTGCCGATGCCGCGGGCCTGGACCTGCTTGGTGACCGCGATCCAATAGAGATACCAGGTGCGATCGGTCATGGCGGCCGGCGCGTAATAGGCAAAGCCCAGGATCTCGTGCCCTTTCTCGAAGGTCACGCAGAAATGACCGAGGCGACAGTTCGTGGCGTGAAAGTCGGCCAGCACTTCGTCGAGAGCTTGAATTTCGTGCGGCTTGAAAACGCCGGTCTGAGCGGTCAAGGCCAACAGCGCTCGCGTGTCGGCAGGTACGGTCGGGCGGATCACCGAAATCTCCTTTTGAACTGAGAATCGCGCTCGCCGAGGGTGCGGGCGTCCTGCGTGTCGAGGGCCGCCGCCGCGCCCGCCATGCGCGACCTGGGCCGCTCCCGGAGTGATTTCCGAGAGCGTAACATGACGAGGCGTCGAAGAAAACCGCTGGGGAAGTTCGAGCCACCCAAGGCCCGCCGCGCCGGCTCGCCGAGACTCAGCATGGTCGTGGATCAGCGGTGTCGCTAGAATGCGGGCGCTGGCGGTCTGGTCCGTGAGGACCTGGCTCGGCCAGTGGTGTCGGCTCACCAGGATTCGCGAAACCCTGTCGGAAGGATCTTCATGGCAGCGCCACCGACCACGGAAAGAAAGCCCGCTAGCGGGCCCTCGCTTACTCCGCCCGCCCACCAGCCCTATGTCTCGGCCAACACCGACATGGCCGAGTTCACCTGGCCGGCGGTCACCGTGGGCGTGATCCTGGGCATTTTGTTTGGGGCGTCCTCGCTGTACCTTGTGCTCAAGGTGGGCATGACCGTGTCGGCATCGATTCCCGTGGCCGTGCTCTCGATCACGCTGTTCCGCGGTCTGGCTCGGGTGTTCAAGCTGCGTCCGGCCACGATTCTGGAAAACAACATCACGCAAACCACCGGCTCGGCCGGCGAATCGATCGCCTTTGGCTTGGGAGTGACCATCCCGGCGCTGCTGCTGTTGGGGTTCGACATGAGCGTGGTGCGGGTGATGACCGTCGGCGCGCTGGGCGGACTGCTGGGCATTTTGATGATGATCCCGTTGCGCCGCGCGTTTATCGTGCAGCAACACGGTTTGCTGCGCTATCCCGAGGGAACGGCTTGTGCCGAGGTGCTGATCGTGGGCGAGGAAGGCGGCTCGACCGCGCGCACCGTGTTCACCGGCTTCGGACTGGCTTTCGTGCACAAGTTCACGATGAAGGCGCTGGGGCTTTGGCCCGAAGACGTCAACGTGCCGCTATTCACCAACGCCGGCGAAGGGATGTTGCCGGCGGCCAACAGCAAGGGGCTGGTCGGCGGCATCCTGGGAGGCGAGCTATCGCCGGAGCTGCTGGGCGTGGGCTATATCATTGGCCCTCGCATCGCCTCGATCATGATGGCCGGCGGCGTGCTGGCCTATTTGGTGTTGGTGCCGATGATCGTGCTATTCGGCGCCAAGCTGCCCGAACCGCTGGCGCCGGCCACCGGCGAATTGATTCGCAACATGAGCGTCGGGGGGCTGCGGAATTACTACATTCTTTATATCGGCGCCGGCGCCGTGGCCACCGGCGGCATCATCAGCATGTTTCAGGCCTTGCCGCTGATCGTGCGCTCGCTGCGCGGCGCGTTCGGCGATTTGTCTCCGGGCAAGGCCGACGCGAAGAAAGAAACCCGCGTGCCCCGAACCGAACGAGACCTGCCGCTGAGTTTTGTGATCTTCGGCAGCCTGGGCCTGGTGGTGGCGCTGGCGGCTTCGCCGGCCCTGGGGCTGGGCTTTACGGTCGAGGGCATCGTCGGAGCGCTGTTCATCGTGATGTTCGGTTTTCTGTTCGTTACGGTCTCGTCCCGGCTGACCGGCGAAATTGGCTCCTCGTCGAACCCGATCTCCGGAATGACCGTGGCTACGCTGCTGTTGACTTGCCTGGGGTTTGTATTGCTCGGTCACACGGGCAAGGCCGCGACGCTGACCGCGCTGACCGTGGCGGCCGTGGTTTGCATCGCGGCTTCGAACGGTGGCACCACTTCGCAGGACCTGAAAACCGGATACCTGGTCGGAGCCACTCCGCGGTCGCAGCAAATCGCCATTCTGATCGGAGGCGCTGACCTCGGCCCTGGTGATGGGCGGCACGCTGCTTTTGCTGAACAGCGCCGGCACGGTCTACACGAAAAAATCGGCGTACTTGCCGCGCGTGACCATTCCCGACGTCAAGTCGCTGACCCAGATGGAGCAAGTGGGGGGCGAATATGCCGCCACCGATCCCACGCTGTATCACGTGTTGCATGCCAGCGAGGGGGAAATCCGCGGAGTGCGGGCCGGCAAGTATTTGGTGAACGACAACGGCACGGTCGCGTATTACGTCGACCCGGCCATCAACGGACGGCTGAAAACGCGCGACGACGGAGAGGCGGTAAGCAATAAGTTCGAGGCCCCCAAGACGCGCTTGATGGCTTTGATCATCGACGGCATCCTGAACGGCAAGCTGCCCTGGGAATTGGTGCTGATCGGCGCGCTGATCGCCATCGTGCTCGAACTGGCGGGCGTGCCGTCTCTGCCGTTTGCGGTGGGCGTGTACTTGCCGATTCAGACCTCGGTGCCGATTTTCATCGGCGGAATGGTGCGGCTGTTCGTCGACAAAATCAAGCGCCAAGAGGAGGGCGAAACCAGCCCGGGCGTTTTGCTGAGTTCGGGCTATATCGCGGGCGGATCGATCGCCGGCGTGTTGGTGGCGTTTTTCTCCTTCGCGCCGGACAAATTCAACGCCTGGCTGCGCGTCGGAAGCTATCCTTTTTTCAAGTCGCCGCTCAGCGAATCCAACTGGCCCACGTCGCTGGGCGCCTTCGGGCTATTGGTCGTCGTGCTGGCGATGACCGGGCTTTTGGCCTCGCTGCAAGATCGTTCCGGCCCCCAACGTGGCGGCCCGGGCGGCAAATGAGCCTCTTCACTCGCAAAGACCACGCTCAGATAAGGGTCCTCTCATGCCAACGAAAATCCTGCTCTTGTTTTGTTCGCTCGCCGCGGTCTCGGCCATAAGCATGTCCTACACACGCGTGTCGATCGCCGACGAGGGGATGTGGCTGTTCAATCAGCCGCCCAGCAAGCAATTGAAGGACAAGTTCGGGTTCGAGCCGAGCAGTGCCTGGCTGGAGCATTTGCAAAAGTCGGCCGTGCGATTCAACAGCGGCGGTTCCGGCTCGTTTGTCTCCTCCGGCGGCCTGGTGATGACGAATCATCACGTCGGCGCCGACAGCCTGTACAAGCTGAGCACGGCCGAAAAAGACCTGCTCAAAAGCGGTTTCCACGCCCGTACGCAGGAAGAAGAGCTGAAGTGCGTCGACCTGGAACTGAACGTGCTGGTGAACATTGAAGACGTGACCGACCGGGTCAACGCGGCGGTCAAGCCGGGGATGGACGCCGCGGCGGCCCAGACGGTGCGCCGCGCGGTGCGCAACACGATCGAGAAGGATTCGCTGGACAAGACCGGCCTGCGCAGCGACGTCGTGACGCTGTTTCAGGGCGGGCGATACAATCTTTATCGCTACAAGAAATATACCGACGTGCGGCTGGTATTCGCGCCGGAAAAAGATATCGCGTTTTTTGGCGGCGATCCGGACAATTTCGAATATCCGCGCTACGACCTCGATGTGTCGTTCTTCCGCGTGTACGAGGACGGCAAGCCGGTGAAGCCCGAACATTATCTGAGCTGGAGCAAGGCGGGAGCCATCGACGAGGAGTTGATTTTCGTCGCGGGCCATCCTGGCCGGACGAACCGGCTGAACACGGTTGCGCACCTCGAATTTTTGCGCGATCGCGTGTATCCCAATACGCTCGACATGCTGCGTCGCCGGGAGGTGTTGTTGCGGACCTTTAGCGAGCGCGGGCTGGAAAACGTGCGCCGTGCTCAGGATGAGCTGTTCGGGTACCAAAACAGTCGCAAGGCGCGCCTGGGCGCCTTGGCGGGTTTGCAAGACCCGGCCATCATCGAGGCCAAGCGCAAAGCCGAGCGCAGTCTGCGGCAAGCCGTGGCCAACGATCCCAAACTGCGCAATGCGCGCGACGCCTGGGACGAGGTCGTGTCGGCCCTGGCGGCCTGGAACCAGATTTTCGTCGACTATGAACTTTACGAACGAGGCGCGGCCTTCAATACCGAGCTGTTTACGATCGCCCGCATGCTCGTGCGGTTGGGCGACGAATCGGCCAAGCCCAACGCCGATCGGCTGCGCGAATATGCCGAAGCCGGTTTGGATTCGCTCAAGCAGCATCTGTTTTCCGAGGCGCCGGTTTACCCGGATCTCGAAACGGTCAAGCTGACTGATTCGTTGGGCTATCTGCTGGAGCGCGGCGGCGCCGAGAATCCTTTCGTGAAACAAATCATGGCCGACATGTCTCCCTCGGCTCGCGCGGCGCAACTGGTTTCGAGCACGAAACTGGCCGATGTCAAGGTGCGCAAGCAGTTAGCCGAGGGTGGCAAGCGCGCGATCGAAAGCTCCGACGACCCGATGATCGCGCTCGCGCGCACCGTCGACGGGCCGGCGCAAAGTGCGCAAGACCTACGAGGACAAAGTCGAGGAACCGCTGCGGCAGGCTTATGCCAAGATTGCCCAGGCCCGTTTCGCGATCGAAGGCGACACGACCTATCCCGACGCCACGTTCACGCTTCGACTGGCGTACGGCCAGGTGAAGGGTTACGAGGACGCCGGCCGGAAACTACCGGCCTGGACCACGATCGGCGGCGCCTACAAGCACGCGAAGGAACACGGAGATGTTTCGCCCTTCGAGCTACCCGCCGCGTGGGTCAAGGACAAGGATAAATTGAACCTGGAAACGCCGTTCAACTTTGTCAGCACGGCCGACATCATCGGCGGCAACTCGGGCAGTCCGGTTGTCAATCGGGCTGGTGAACTGGTGGGCATTATTTTCGACGGCAACATCCAGTCGCTGGTGCTCGACTTCGTGTATACCGACAAGCAGGCCCGCGCGATTTCCGTGCACTCCAGCGCGATCCTCGAAGCGCTGCGCAAAGTGTACGACGCAGGACCGCTCGTCGACGAACTTACGGGCAAATAACTACGAAGATGAGCCACAGAGTTCACGGAGAACACAGAGGGGGAACAAGTTAGCGTCTGTGTACCCTCTGCGAACTCCGTGGCCAATTGCCTTCGTAACCAGCGTTCGGCAATCACTTGGCAGACGAGGCTTGCTGCGGTCGCTGCTGTTGGCTGTCGATGAACGACAGGATTGCTTGAAACTTGGGCAAGCCGGTCAGTTCGGCCCGCACCGTCAACTGATTGGGCGCCTCGTCGGTGACGATCGAGACCTTGGTCTCGCGGGTCATCTCACCGATCGCCTTCAGTTGCCGCGCTTCGCGATTGTGGGACAGTGCCGCGGCGACATCGACCGCGCGCCCCACGTCGACCAGCAGAGCTTTGCTCGTGTCGGGCGTCAATCGTGCTAAGAGCGAGGCGAACGCCGGGTCCTGGGCAATCGTCCCGGCGGTTTGCGATCGCGCGCTGGAGGCAACCGCGCCCTCGGTGCCAATGATCATTTCGCGATCCAAGCGCAACACGACCACCGGCGGCATGCCGTCAAAGTGATAAACGCGGCCGGCCTTGCCCTCGATCGAAATATCGGTCGCGGGCGTCGGTTGTCGAGCGCCGACCAGGGTGGCCAGCGAAAGAATCTGGTTCCACAGAGCTTCCGACTTGGCCGGATCCTTGACCGCCACGACCACGCCAATGTCGGGAATCTTTTGCGTGGGCACGGTCGGCGCCATGGCGAACACCGATAGCTCCTCGATGTTATTGAAAAACTCGCGGCCGATATCCATGGCGCTGACGCTGGGCGGACTTTGGCCGTCGGCGGCAGGCGCCGGCGCCGGCCCCGCGGGATTCAAGCCCAGGACCAGCACCCCCGCCGCGCCCTTGGGCACGTGCTCCAGCGACCGCTTGGTGACCGGCGCGGTGCGAATCAGGGCATAGAGCATGTTGTGATGCCCGCTCATCAAGTTGAGCTGCGCGCGAAATTGAATCGCGCTATCGGTGGTGGTCAACGCCACGACCAGCGATTCGAGGTGTTCGAGATCGGCCAGCGTGCGGACGATGGCCGCTTCTTGCCCTTTTAGCATCGGTCCGAACCGCTTGACCGCCTGCGGTCCGTCGACATAGGCGAACAGCAACGCGCCCTTGGAGTCGCCCACGGCGCGCTTGAACGAAGCGCTGGCCGCCAGGTTCGCGGCCTGCGGGTTGTGCATTCGATCGACCGTCGCCACCAGTTGCTCGCGCGAGTCGGAGACCAGTACCAGCCGCGCGGTCAGCACGACCCAGCCCATGTTCGGAATGCGATAGCTCTTGAAGCCTTCGATCGGCTCGCCCGGCTCGAGCACCTGCACGCCTGTTTCGATCACGCCGCGCAGTAGATCGCAGTCTCCCGGATGGATGACGATCAAGCCCTCGGGCTGCCCCTTATCGCTGATTGCGGTCAGCCCAACGGCCGCGCCGCGCAGTTTCTTCAGTTCGTTGACGAGCGCCGGACTGATCGCAAAATCGGCCGGCAGTTGGAGCCCGCCGCCCAACTTGACGGGCGTGCCGGTCGGCTTCTCGCCGCCCGCCGGCGGACCCACCAGATCCATCATCTTGAGGATCCGGGCGACGTGTTCACCCGGCTCGACCAGCTCGGCATAGGCCAGGCAATCGGTCGGCATCAGGCTTGCCAGATTCGCGGAGGCGATGTCCTCGCGAACCTGTGCCAATCGGACTTTGGCCTGAGCGCGAAGGGTGTCGGTGGCGGTGGGATCGGCGGCGGCTTTCTCATAGGCTGAAGCCGCCCCCGACGCATTATGTTCATGCACTTGCAAGAAAAATCCGCGTCGGAATTCGGCCTCCGCCGGAGTCTCCGCGGCCTTGTCCTGGCCCAGTGCGGCAAGCGCCGTGCCGAATGTTAAACCCAGACACAATAATGCATTCCGCCACATCTTGGTCATCGGAGGGCTCCTTAGCTTCTGGGCCGGGTGGGGCAAAGGCGAAAGACAGCGCCGTCATGTCGACGACGGAGCCAGCAGCGAGACAATCAGCGCGGGGCGGCTCCGTCGCCGTTTATTCGCTTATCGAGAAAGAATATTGGCCGCCCTGCCAATTCAAACGTACCGCGTGGACATCACGCGTCTCATCCACCCCCCAATCTCCAGCCCCCAGCCCCCTACTTGATCCCCACCGGCTCGATGCCCTGCGGCTCCGGAGTTTCGTCCGTGATGATTTTCCAAGTGGCCCCCATCTCGCGCATGGCGCGGTAGTCTTGCGGGGCATAAACCACTTCTAGCTGCGGCGTCTCCAGTCGTTGGCCTCCGGCGACGCGCGAATCCATGGCGGCGTCTAGAATGCCCGTGGTCAACAGCGTGCGCTCGACGGGATACGGCGCGTGGCCGTTTCGGAAATGGGCTTGAATCGCGTGCGACAGGGCCTTGAAGAGGTTTCGGTTCTGCCAGGGTCCGACGTTGAACATCGTGGCCAGCGGCTGATCCTGGCCCTGCAATTGGCAAGCAAAGTCCCAGCGGATGCCGCTATTGCCCACTTTTAGCGCCACGCCGCGGGTGCCGTCACGATAGTCGACGAGGATTCCGTGGATCGGCTCGGGCGAGGCGGTGCTCGACTTGCCTCGCGATTTCAGATAACGCACCAGCTCGTGGTCCGGACCTGTCTCGGCGGCCATGGCCGCGGCGGCCAGATCGCTCGACCAGCGCCCCTGCTCCGCCGCCTTCCAGAGCGCTTCGGCCTCCATGAACTGCACGGCGCGAACGCCCGTCTCGCCGCCGCGGCGGGCCTCGACGATCGATTGCAAGACTTCCAAGGCGTGGATGTCGTAGCTTTCCACTCCGCCGCCATGAATCGAAATCGCCTCGACGATCCGCGCATCGGCCGGAAGCTCCATCGGCGGGCGACGTTCGGCCAGCGGCACCGAGCTGCCGGCCATCAGCGGAAACTTCATCGCCCGGGCCGTGTCGACCATTTCCTTGGCCCAATCCCAGCGATACGACAGGTGCTTGTCGCAAAACACGGGTACGGATCGCCCGCTGCGTTTGAACACCTCGACCGTGGCGTCGAAAAACTGTTTGCGCGGGTATTGCATCTGGGCCTTGTTGTTGACCGGATACTTGCCGTGCTCGCCGATCAACAGCACGGCGTCGACGGCCAACGAGTCGCCCCCCAGGCACAGTGCCTTGTCGATCGACGGATAGATCGGCAGGTTGAATTGCTGGGAAATGTCGCGAGACATGTCCCGCTCGGGCGTCTGGTCGACGTACATACTTGCGACTTGCATACCCGGCCGCGTCACCTGGCCATTGAACAGATAGGGCTCGAGAAAGTTTTCCAGAATCACGTGGCGCGTGGCTGCGCGGCGTGAACTCGGTAATCACGGCGCCCACCTTAAACGGCTTTTTGTCGTCGGCCCAGGTGCTGGCGGCGCCCGACAGCACGAGGGCGCTGCCCAAACCGGCGGCGGAACGGATCAGAAAATCGCGACGGGTGGAGCTGCGCTGAAAATGCATGGGCGGGGTTCTCGCTCGGGCGGGATCGATCGACACCAGGAGTTGCCCCAATTCAAATTCACCTCCGCGCCGATTGCAAGGCGCAAATTCTTAGCCTGCCCCGGCTTCGTCCTCCGGCCGAGCGAATGCGATGGTGGTTCGGACGCGGTTCGGTAGAATGATGGGATATGAAGCCAGGAACCAGCGGGTCACGGTCGGTTCGCAAGACCGGCGCCCCGACAATATGCGTGGGCACGCGTGCCCCCGATTTCGATCTGCCCTGCACGCCGCGCACCGACAACGCCGAGCCCCGGGTATCGTTGGATGAATATCGCGATCGGTGGTTGGTGTTGCTGTTCTATCCCCGCGACTTCTCGATGGTGTGCCCCACCGAGCTGACGGCCCTCAGCCGGCAGTACGAAGAGTTCACGCGGCGCGATTGCGACATCCTGGGTGTCAGCACCGATTCGGTCGCCAGCCACCAGCAATGGATCGCGACCCCGCGCAGCCAGGGAGGCTTGGGCGGGCTGGTGTTTCCGCTGGCCAGCGACGAGGACGGTTCGGTTTGCCAGGCTTACGGCGTTTACTTGCCGCGGCAGAACATGGCGCTGCGCGGTTTGTTCATCATCGATCCTAACGGCGTCTTGCAATACCAGGTGGTCCACAACCTGAGCGTCGGCCGCCGCAGCGAGGAAGTGCTGCGGGTGCTGGATGGCCTGCAAACCGGCGGGTTGTGCCCCGAGAATTGGGCCCGCGACGAGCCGACGCTCGATGCCACCCGCGTGCTGGGCGAAAACAGCGTGGTGGGCCAGTATCGCATCGAGGCCCAGATCGGCAGCGGCACGTTTGGCGTGGTGTTTCGGGCGCGCGATTTGACGCTGGAGCGAACCGTGGCGTTGAAGATCTTTCGTTCGGCGCTGGGCACGTCGCCTCGCCGGCTGATGGACGAGGCCCGCGCCGCCGCCGCGCTGAATCATCCCAACGTGTGCACGATTTTCGCCGTCGACGACAGCGACGGAATCTCGATGATCGTGATGGAACACGTGGCCGGCAAGCCGCTCAAGAAATTACTCGACGGCGACAGGCTGCCGCTGGACGAAGCCAAAAGTCTCGCGCGGCAAATTGCCCTGGGAATGGCCGACGCGCACGCCCATAAGATCGTGCACGGCGACCTGAAGCCGGCAAACATCATGGTCACGCCCGAGGGCCGGGTGAAGATCATGGACTTCGGCCTGGCGCATCGCGAGCCGCTCACTTCTCCCACCGATGAAACCGGCACTTGGGAGACGGCCGATCCGAGCGGATTGTCCGGCACGCCCGACTACATGTCGCCCGAGCAGGCTCGCAGCGAGCCGGCGAGCTCGCAGAGCGACGTGTTTGCCCTGGGACTGATGAGTTATGAAATGGTAACCGGCCAGAAAGCGATCAGCGGCGGCAACCTGCTGAGCGTGCTACGACAAATCGATACGCTCGACGCGGATCGCTATGCCGACGCGGTGCCCGAACCGTTCGCCGCGATCCTGCGTCGGTCGCTCATCACGGATCCCAAGCGGCGAGACATTTCGATGGCGGAAATCGCCGAACTGCTGGAATAGCGCGGCGATTTAGCCAGCGATCGCTTGGCGGTCCTTGTCTGGTCAGGTGTCGTTTTCGCTGGCCGGCTCATCCGGTTGCTTCACGTCGCCAGCCGGCTCTAGCGGCCTTGTGTACCACCAGGCCCAGGCGATCATCACGGCCTGTAGCGGCAAGCGCAAAAATGAATCGCCGGATCGATGTCCGGAAACACTTCGCGCGAATGCTGATAGGCGTAGATGTTGGCAGGAAACACGGCGATCAGTAGCGCGATCAACCCCCAGGCCGCCAGCCGCTGCGTGCGCCGAAACAGCAACATCGCGCCCAACAGCACTTCGGCCACGCCGCTCAGCTGCACGGCCGGCAGATGCAAGCCGAGCGGGATGTAATCCGGCATCAGCTTCATGTAGAACGCCTCGTCGCGGAAGTGGTTGATCCCCGCGACGATAAAGAACACCGCAAAGATGATCTTAAGAATCGTTTTGACGTAGCGCATAGAATTCCCGCCTGAGTACTCGCGGCTGATGGGGTGACAGCCCCGTCCGGCAAAGCGCCAGCATCGTAGCAGATTGGTACGAGCGGTTCGAGAAAGGCGAGGCTGGACTGGTTTCCCGGTGATTGGCACCGTTACAATCGGCCTATTGCGAGCCTCGACCGGTCTCCAGAAGGAGAAGGCAGATGATCATCTCGTTCGTCGGTGGAAGATCGTTGAAGAAGTCTCTGGCAGCGCAGATGGCCCTTTGTGCCACTCTTTTTGGCGCGGTGCTGGCGCCGAACCTGCCGCTAAAGCAAAGGCTGCTCGCAAGCCGCCCGAGCTGATTGTGGTGGCTGTCGACCAAGACAAGTTCGTTGAGGGCTGGAAACAAACCATCACCATCGAAGGCGGGGATACGTATGAGGCGTCGATCCAGGACGGTTGGCTGATCGTCAGACGTTCCGACAAAGGCGGCGGGCTCGATTGGCAACTCGTTTTGGCTCGTGTTGTCGCGGGCGAACTGCCCAAGATATCGTACATCGGTGCATTCCAATTCGACTTGTCGTACTTGGACGGCCGGTTTTTCATCCGCGAGACTCGCGATTTTCTCCGCGTGATGCGCGAGCCCAAGACCGACCGGGGATTCTTCCCGCGCGCCGCTGCCTTAGGCGAGAGTGCAGAATCCAGGGGGTACGGTCGTACCAAGGATGCAAGAACCATGGCGAGCTGGCAAAAGGACGATTGGTTTTACGTCGGCGTGGGGCCGGACGAGGACAACCACGACGTATTGGTTCGTCTCAATGCCGTTTCCAAAAGTAGCCCCGGCTACGGCGTGATGACGACTATCAGCGGATTTCTCTACGAATTCCACGGCGAGACCTGGTTGATGGATGACGGCGACTTGTTGGTTTGTCGCCGCACGCTGAAATCGACTCACGAAGCCGAACTGGCTCGCAAGAAAATCGAACAAAACCTCCCCGGCACGGCCCCGCCCGAGATCGACGCCGCTAGTTGGCTAAACACGCCCGAGGGACTGCCGTGGGAAAAACTCCGCGGCAAAGTGGTGCTGCTCGATTTCTGGGGAACCTGGTGCGGACCGTGCGTCAAAAAGATTCCCGAGGTGGAGAAGTTCGCTAAAAAATATGCCGGCCGCGACCTGGTCGTCATTGGCATTCACTCGGAGCAAGGGAGCGAGACGTGCGAGGAATTCGTCGCGAAGAATGGGATTACGTTTCCCATCGCGATCGACTCGGGAAAAACCGCCGAACGCTTCGCCATCGATTCCTGGCCCAGCGTGTTTTTGATCGACAAGATGGGCAAGGTCGTGAGCGGCTATACAACCGATCTGCCTGCTGACGACGTGATCGTCGGCTTGCTTGAGAAATAGCGTGCCGGCGGACGTCGATCGTTCGGGCCAGGCCAGTAGACGGTAGAATACGTCCATGTCCGCCGCCAAACGAATCCGCCACCCTGCCCTGTTGCTGGCCGTTCTGTACGCGGCGTTCGTGGCCTTGCTGATTCACGATGCCTCTCGGCTGCCCGAGCGAGTGGCCACGCACTTCGATTGGCACGGACAGCCCAACGGCTGGATGAGCCGGCAGGGATATCTGACATTCATGGCGATTTTCGGCCTGGTGTTTCCGCTGGTTCCCGCAGTGATGTCTCTACTAGTACGCTTTCTTCCCGCTGGCGCCATCAACATTCCGCATCGCGAGTACTGGCTCGCGCCCGAGCGGCGCGGCGAGACCGCCAGTTACCTTTTCCGGCACATGCTTTGGCTGTCCAGTATCATGTCGGCGCTGACGAGCGTGTTGCATCAGATGACCGTTGAAGCGAATCAACAGGCGCCGCCGCGGCTTTCCAACGCCATCTGGGCCTTGCTGGCCGTGTTCCTGGTTGGCATCTTCGTGTGGGGTTTCGCGCTGGTGCGCCATTTTCGGCTGCCAAAGGCGGACTCGCAGCAGCCCGTGTCAGCTTAATGCCGCGAATCGACCGCTGGGCAACGGCCGCACCAAGCTGCTAAAATGCAGGGCTCACACGCCGCCCCCCTCTCTTGCTCCAGTCGCGACGATGCCTTCGACGTCCCCCCTACCCGCGCCACGCGTGCCGCCCGAGCTTTTGGCTCCGGCCGGCGATTGGGATTGCGCGGGCCGCGGTGGAGAACGGGGCCGATGCGATTTACTTCGGACTCGACACGGGCTTCAACGCCCGGGCCCGGGCGACGAACATCTCGCTCGACTCGCTCGACGAGCTGATGGCATTCCTGCATCGCCGCGGCGTCAAGGGCTACGTCACGCTCAATACTTTGGTGTTCAGCAGCGAACTGGCCAGCATCGAAGACATCGTGCGCCGCGTGGCCCGCGCGGGCGTCGACGCCGTATTGATTCAGGACCTGGGACTGGTGCGGCTGGTGCGCGAGATCTGTCCCGAATTGCCGATCCACGCCTCGACGCAGATGACGCTAACCAGCGCCGAGACAATCGCCATGGTCGAGGGTCTGGGCGTCGAGCGAGTCGTGCTGGCCCGCGAATTGTCGATCGACGAGATTGCGCAGATCACCCGGCAATCGACGATGGCGCTGGAGGTGTTCGTACACGGAGCTTTGTGCGTGGCCTACTCGGGACAGTGCATGACCAGCGAATCACTGGGCGGGCGCAGCGCCAATCGGGGCCAGTGCGCACAGGCTTGTCGTCTGCCCTATGAATTGGTGTGCGACGGCACGGACGTCGATCTGGGCGAGCGGCAATACCTGCTCAGTCCGCAGGACCTGGCGGCCTTCGACCTGGTCGGCGAGTTGATCGCGGCGGGGGTCTGTTCGTTCAAGATCGAGGGTCGACTGAAAACGCCCGAATATGTCGCCAATATCACTCGGCACTATCGCCGCGCGATCGACTCGGCCGCGGCAGGGCAAAAGGCCGCGTTCACGCCGCGGCAGGTCGAGGAGATGGAGTTGTCTTTTTCGCGGGGTTTCTCGCCCGGGTGGCTGGGAGGCTGCGACCACAAGATGCTCGTGCCGGCGATCAGTTCGGCCAAGCGGGGCGTGCTGCTCGGCCGCGTGCAATCGGTGCGCGGCAACCGGGTCGCCGTGGAACTGACGGCGTCGGTCAAGCGGGGCGACGGCCTGGTGTTCGAGGGCAATCGGGCCAAGAACGAAGAACAGGGCGGCCGCGTGTTCGAGGTTTTTTCGGGAAGCCGATCGCTCACCGAACCAGTCGCCGAGGGGGTCGTGCAACTGGCCTTTGGTCACGATGCGCTGGACGTCAGCTTGCTGCGGCCCGGCCAACAGGTGTGGAAGACCGACGATCCGGAGTTGACTGGCCGCTTGCGCAAATCATATACCGCAGCGCACCCACACCGTCGCACGCCCCTGGATGTTTCGGTCGTGGCCACGGTTGGAATGCCGCTGGTGGTCTCGGCGCGGACCGATGCCGGCGCGACATGCCGCCTGGAGTCGGCCGAGCCGCTGGCCGAAGCCCGCAAGCACCCGCTCACCGAGGAAGTGCTCGCCGAACAGTTGGGGCGCCTGGGAGGAACGGCGTATGAATTGCGACGCTGCCGAGCGGAGATCACGGGCAATCCGATGGCGCCGTTGAGCGTGCTGGGCAAGCTGCGCCACGAGATGTTGCGACTGCTCGATGAGTCGGCTTCGCGACCCAGCGAGCGACGAATCGCTGACGGTTCGGTGTTGCCGACCTTGAGACCATCACCCGCGAGCGGCGATGCAATTGAACCTCAATCGCCCAGATTGCATGTCCTGTGCCGTTCGCTCGCTCAACTGCGAGCCGCGCTCGAACAGCGCGCTCGAAGCCTGATGGTCGACTTGCAAGATATCCGCCAATATGCCGACGCGGTCGAGCTGGCCCATGGCTGCGGCGCCGAGATCGCGATCGCCACGCCGCGCATTCAGAAGCCCGACGAGTTTGGCATCCTTCGCGTGTTGTTGCGGCACGGCGCCGACGCGATCCTGGTGCGTAACCATGCCGGGCTGTTGTTCTATGCCGAACAAGGCATCAAGACGGTGGCCGATTTCTCGCTCAACGCCACCAATGAGCTGACCGTCGATCTGCTGCGACGCGCGGGAGCTTCGCGCGTGACGGCGGCCTACGACATGAATCGCGAACAGCTCTTGGAACTCGTGGCGGCGACTCCGCCCGAGTGGCTCGAAGTCGTCGTGCATCAGCACATGCCGATGTTTCACATGGAGCATTGCGTGTTTTGCGCGGTGCTGTCGCCCGGCACGAACAAGCACAACTGCGGGCGGCCCTGCGATACGCACCAGGTGCGGCTGCGCGATCGCCTGGGCATGGAGCACACGTTGACGGCCGACGTGGGCTGCCGCAACACGCTGTTCAACGCGGTGCCGCAAAGCGCGGCGGAAGCCGTGCCACAATTGCTCGGCCGCGGCGTGCGCCACTTTCGCGTGGAGCTGCTCGAGGACGCCGACGCAGCCACGATTGGACGAACGATCGACCTGTATCGACGGCTGTTGGCCGGCGACCTGAGCGGCAAGGACGTGTGGCGGGCGTTGCAGGCGGCCAATCGCGTCGGCGTGACCCGTGGAACCTTGGAAGAGCGCCGCAATCCGCTGGCGATCCTGTGATGGCGCACGCCGCGGAAACCCTATCGGCCGAACGCACGCTCGTCTTCGGCACCGGCAATCGCAAGAAGGCAGCCGAGCTGGCCGTGCTGGCCGCGCCGCTGGGGCTGACGCTCGGAACGCTGGCCGATTTTCCGGCGCCTTTGGAGATCGACGAAACCGGCGCGTCGTTTGCCGAGAATGCGGCCCTCAAGGCCTCGCGGCAGGCGGCACATCTGGGCCGCTGGGTGCTGGGGGACGATAGCGGACTGGCGGTCGATGCGCTCGATGGCGGGCCCGGAATATTTTCCGCCCGTTACGCCGGGCCCTCGGCCACCGACGCCGACAATCGCCGCAAGTTGCTCGCGGCGTTGGCCGGCATTCCCACGGCGAAGCGCTCGGCCCATTTCGTCTGCCACCTGGCGCTGGCCGATCCGCGCGGAACGATTCGTGCCATCAGCACCGCCCGCTGCCAGGGTCGGATTCGCGAAACGGAGAGCGGCACCGGCGGATTCGGTTACGACCCCTTGTTCGAAATCGTCGAGTATCATCGCACGTTCGGCGAGCTTTCGCCCGAGGTCAAGGCCGTGCTCAGCCACCGGGCTCGCGCCATGTTCGCCATTCTGCCGGCAATTCAAGCCTTGCTGGCCGGCGGAGAATGGAACGCGGGATGAGCGAGCCGTTCGACATGATCGCCAAAACGTTCTTCGGCCTGGAGAACACCTTGGCCGAGGAGCTACAAGCGGCCGGCGCGCTCGACGTGCGCACGGGACGACGAATGTGTTCGTTTCGCGGCGATCTGGCGACAATGTATCGGGCCAACATCCAGTGCCGCACAGCGGTTCGCATTCTCAAGCCGATCCACCGCTTCACGGCCGCCGACGAGAAGGCCTTGTACGAGGGCATCGGCGGCGTCGATTGGCTGGCGCTGTTGGACAGCGAGGGGTCGCTGGCGATCGACCCGGTCGTGCACAGTCCGGTGTTCAGCAACTCGCTCTACGCGGCCCAATTGACCAAGGACGCTGTCGTGGATCAGATCCGCGCGGCCACGGGGCGCCGCCCTTCGGTCGATCTGGCCGATCCCGAGCTGCGCATTAATTTGCACATCGATCGCGAGCAGGTGACCGTCTACCTCGACTCTTCCGGCGACTCGCTGCACAAGCGCGGGTATCGTGTGGCGGCGGGCGAAGCCCCGATGAACGAAGTGCTGGCCGCCGGCATTCTGCGATTGGGCGGCTGGGACCAGGATTCGCCGCTGGCCGATTTCATGTGCGGGTCCGGCACGCTGTTGATCGAAGCGGCGCTCGCGGCGCGGCACATCGGGCCGGGACTGGTGCGCGGGCAATTCGCATTTCAGCGCTGGAAGGACTTTTGTTCGGCGACATACGACGCGGCAATCGCGGCGGCCAGGCTCGCGGTCTTGCCGAATTTGTCGTTTCCCATCCGCGGCTCCGATCTCGACCCCAGAGCGATCGACGCGGCCCGACAAAACGCCCGCCGGGCTGGCGTCGACAAGGATATCGAGTGGGTGGTCGAGAACTTCGAGTCGGTGGCGCCGCCGGCCACTTCGGGCACGCTCGTCGTCAATCCTCCCTACGATGAACGGATGAAGGTCGCGAGCATCGAAGCCGTCTATCGGCGGCTGGGAGACGTGCTCAAGCGGAACTGGGCCGGTTATCGGGCGCTGGTCTTTACCGGCAATCTCGAGGCGGCCAAACACATTGGCCTGCGCACTAGCGCCAAGACCCGGCTGTTCAACGGCGCCATCGAATGCCGGCTGCTGGCGTTCGACTTGTTTGCTTCCAAGGTCGAGCCAACTGAGGCCTCTCCCCGGCAGATCGGGCAAGATCTGGAACAAGCCTTCGCCAATCGGCTGCGGCGGATGGCCAAACATTGGCATCGCTCGTTTCGCCGTCAGAACATCTCGGCCTATCGAGTGTACGACCGCGACGTGCCCGACGTTCCGCTGGCGATCGACTGGTACGACGGCCACGTGCTGATCACCGAGTACGAGCGTCCGCACAGCCGCACCGAGATCGAAAATCGCGCCTGGCTCGATCGCATGGTCGCGCTCGTCGGCGCGACACTGGCGGTGCCCGACGAGCGCGTGATCGTGCGATCGCGATTAGCCAAGACGACCGTAGCAAAAGGACCGAAGGAAAAAGCCCGCGTGGTCGAGGTCCGCGAAGGACCCCTGATGTTCGAGACGCACTTGAGTGCCAACCAGGAAACCGGCCTGGCGCTCGACCGCCGGACGGTGCGCGGAATGTTGTGGACCGATGCGCCGGGGCGGCGCTTCTTGAACTTGTTTGCCAAAAGCGGCTGGGCCACGGTGGCCGCGGCGGCGGGAGAGGCGATTTCGAGCTTGAGCGTCGAAGCATCGCCCGCGCTGGCCGAATGGGCGAAGCGCAACTTGCGACTTAATGGCATTTCGCCGACCGAGCACCGCGTGGAGTGCATGAGCCCGCTTGAGTTTGCCGCCCAGCTCGACCCGGCAGCCGGGCCCCAATTCGACCTGGCCTACGTCGAACCGCCAGCGTTCGACGGCAAACGGCGCGAAGGCGTGTGGAACGTGCAGGACGGACACGTGGATTTGCTCAATCGCGTGTTGGCCTGCATGTCCGTGGGGGGAATGATCTACTTCTCGACCACGTTTCGCCGCCTCAAGTTGCACAACGATCGGCTGCGGCGGGGAGTCGCACGCGAGATCACGCGGCAAACCACGCCGCCGGATTTTCGCGACAGCAAAGTTCACCGCTGCTGGGCAATCGTGCACACCGAGAGTTGATCGCCGCGTCACAAGTTCATCGGACCGGATCGAAATCCTGGCCCAACAGCGAGTACCAGGCCACTAGCGGCGCCAACTCACGACGCGCGCGATCGCCCGGCTGGCGAAACACGATCGGCCGCGGCGCCGACAAGGCCACGATCTGACGAACGTCGAACTCGGCCAACAGACCGAATGCAAACAGCTCCGGCAGGCTCTCGACCGTTTTGTCTTCCTCGATGAGTTGCTTCAAGCTGGCCGGAGCGCCGGTCACTTCGGCCGCCGAAATGGCCGCCGGCTCGATGGCCGCCGCCACGAGCGCCGCCATCGCCGAGCGGGGACCATCGGCAACGAGCGTCAGGGGCAAGTCCGGATGGCGCCGCGCAGCCAACGGGCGATGCCGGCCAACTGCGCCGCCTGGATTCCGAGCGGACGTTCGCCGACAGCCGCCACGAACAACGGGTACAAGTAATCGGGGTCCTGGGCTTTGATTTTCGATTCGCCCCACAACACGGGATCGACGGCCCATACGTGGTCTCCGGCGGCCAAGCGTCGCGAAACCGTTGGCCCGGAGTTCGCGCGGCCACGATCATCGAGCACCAGCGAGATGCCGCGCGGCGCGGCCGAGGCGGGAGCAAACTCGACCGCCGGCACGGTCCAAGTCGCACCCAGCTTCAGCTTCCACGAATGGTTGCCCGCGTCGGTCGCCGCAACGTCGTATCTTGGCGCTTTGAGGATTGCAATCAAACGCTCGCGCCCGTCGCGCTGCCAGATTTCGGCAGCCGGTTTTTCCGCAGGTAGGTTCGGATCGCGAGGAACATCGGCCAGCAAGCCCACGGCGAGGCGATGAAAATCGAGGTTGTCCTCCGGCAAAGGCACGTGCAAATCGGCGGCCGTCTTGATCTCGGCTTGGGACGGGATTTCGACGCGAACGAATCCGGCATCCTGGGGGAAAAAGAAGTCGCCCAGCATGGCATACAGCTGCTCGCGATTCTCGCGCTCGAAGTTGTGCGTGCCGGGGTCATGATTCACGTGCGAGCGAAGTTTTTCCGCCGCATCGTGCAGCTCGAAGATCGGGCGAGCGGCATGCAATAGCGGTTCGAGCGTGTGGCCCGACTTGAAACAACAATCGTCGATGGCGTTGTAGGTCAACAGCGTCGGCCGAGGAGCTCTGAGGGCCGTGAGGTGCGCGTAATCGGCCACCAGCGCCATGTCCGTGGGCGCCTGCTCAGAGTCCCCCATGTCGTCAAACACGATGTTCGTCGCAAAGCTGCCATACCCGGCTACCGGATTGGCGAGCGTGACGCGCTCGTCGAGCGAGCTGATCATGATCGTCTGCCACCCGCCGCCGGAGAGGCCGGAAACGACCACCCGTTTGGGATCAGCATTCGGCAGTGCCAGCCCCAGGTCCAAGGCGCGCGACATCGCCAGGTAAAATGGGGCCAGTCCGCTCGCGCCGCACAAATCGAGCTGGTTCATACGGTAGTGCGAGAAGCCGGCGGTGCGCAGTTGCCCCATGCCGAACCATTCCAGATCCAGCACCAGCATGCCGCGCTTCGCCAGGTTGATCGAGCGCAGTTGCTTGTACTCGACGGCCTTGCCCTCGGGCGCGTGACCGTTGACATGCACGGCGAGCGGAACTTTTCCGGCCAGGTTGTCGGGCAGGTACAACAAGCCGGGGATCCACATCCCGCTCAAGCATTCGTAGCGAAACTTGCGTATTCGATAACCCGCTCCCCCGGCGATCGTGTCGAGCCATTCGACGCGACAGGGAGCGTCGCGCCAGCGGGCGGCCGAACCGCGAAACACGATCTGTTCGAGCATGTCGCTCCGCAGCCGGGTCGCGTACCGCCGCCAATCGTCGCGGTCAGTGAACTTTGGCAGTTGGATGATGCGAGGCTCGATGAACGCCTTGGTTTCTCGCAGCGGTTGTCCCGGTTCGAGCACCGGACGGGCAAGCGCCGCGGCGATCTGGGCCTCGTCGGCCGCTAGCGCCTCGACCGCGCTGGACAGAACGAGTAGCACAACGCCGGCGCCCACCAACGACGCCAGGCGAGCGGTCGACGACATGAAACGATCCTCGTGTCAGAGAATAAGAATACGCGGGCCTCGCCGCCGTGAATCAGTTTTTCGGCTGGGCGAAATCGGGCAGCGTGCCGATATCGTATTGCACTTGCTTGAGAAAGGCGAGCAAGTCGGCCAGATCGTGCGGATTGACGGTCCGCTCCAAGCCCTCGGGCATCAACGATTTGCCGGTGCTGGTGATTTCCTCGATGTTGCTTTTCTGCAGCGTGTCGGTGACTCCCTTGTCGCGCCCGAGCGTGATGCTGTTGGCAGTTTCGGCCAAGATCAGGCCCGAAAACGTGCGGCCCGCGCCATCGGTCACGACATAATTGACAAAGCTCGGCTGCACTTCGCGATTCGGATCCAAGATGGCCTCCAACAGGGCCTGCGGCGTTCGGTTTCGAATCAATGCCAGGTTGGGACCGACCTGAAATCCGCGCTCTCCCAATCGGTGACATGCCATGCACTCGCGCTCGTAGATTTTCTCGCCGCGCACCGCGTCGCCCGGCGAGGCCAGCGAAGACTGGTAGCCGGCGATCACCTCGGCCCGCGAACTGACCTGACCGAATACCTTGGCGGCGTGCTCGCGCACCGCGGTATCCGAATGATTCACAAGCGCCGTGCGCGTGCCGGCGGTGACCTGACCCGCGTTGATCCGCTGTTCGTCGCAGGCGTCGAGCAGTCGGGCGGCCCAGGCGGGCTGCGACGCCAGAGCGGCGATCATCTCCTCTTGCAGCTTGGGCGTCGACCCGCGCCACGCGGCAATCAACCGCTCGGCGACGCGCGGCTCGCCCGAGCGGGCCAGAATCTGCACGGCGGCAATCTGCAACGCCTCGGGCTGTCGCGGTTCGACCAGTTCGACCAGCGTGTCGCGCGCTTTGTCGCCACCCACGAGGCTCAACAACCGCACGGCCTCTTGTCGGCGGGCAATCGCCGCATCGCCGTCGCCAGCCGTTCGCACACCGTCCGCGACGAGTTGATCGAGCATGGTCGCCGCCGCGGGCGAGGCGGCCGACTGAAGCGCCGAGAGGGAACCACCGGAGCGCTGCAATCCGGCGCCCAGCCCCATAATCGTTGCCAATCGCGCGGCTGAGCCCGGAGCCAGGCGGATTGCGGCTTCGAGTACGGCATTCTGCTCGGCGGCGTTGTCGCGCGCCCCGACGATCGTGGCGAGTTGCTCGAACCAGGCGGTCGCGTCCGTTCGGGCGATGAAGTCAGTATTTCGCGCGTAGCGCGGCCAGCACTCGGTCGGATCTCTCGGCGCATGACGACAGAACCGCCGTCCGGGTCCAAGGGTCGGAGACATCGCGCGCGGCAATCGCGGCCAGGGCCTCGACGGCGCGGGCATCTTCAATTTCACCCAGCGTGAAGGCCGTTTGAAAACGCACCCGCGCGTCGGGATCGTCGGCCAGGGACAAGACCTTGTCGACAAGGGCGGCAGACGTGCCGAGCCTCGGCTCGGTGAGACGCAGGGCATGTTCGCGGACGCCCGGCGCTTGATCGGTCAAGGCGACAATCAGGTCGCGCTCCTCGAGTGCTCCCAATCCGTCGAGCGCCCACAAGATATGCATGCGACCCAGGGGCGACGGCGATTCGGACAATCGACGCCGGAGCGGTTCGACGGCCGCCGGCTCTTGGCGTTCGAAGATCAAACGCCCGGCCGTGTCGCGCCACCATCCGCCCGGGTGCTCCAAGTAGCCAACCAGCTCGTTGACGGTAGCTTGCGCCAATCGCGGCGCCGGCCGCGGAACAAAACCCGGCGGAGCGAGCCGATAGATACGCCCCTTGTCGCGACCGCTGGTGAGATCCAGGTGTTTCACCACGTCGCCCGCGATATGAATCGATTCGATCACCTCGCGCGACATGTCCAGCACATACAGCGTGCCGTCCGGCGCATTGATGCAATTGACGGGACGGAACCAGGTGTCCGTCGAGCGAACGAACTCGGTATTGGCATCCACCCTTTCGGAACGAAACGTCGGTCCTTGCGGAGTCAATCGGCGACGATGCACGAGATTGTTCTGCGAACAACCAATGAATTCGTTTCCCAGGTACTCCGTTGGATAGGCATCGCCACGATAGATAGTCAAGCCGGCGGCCGCATCGATCACGTTGTGGCTCAAACCGGCCGAGGTCGGCGATCGTTCTGCTGCGACCAGACGACGGCTGGAGCGAACCTGGCGCCAGCGCTCGATCGGACTGGTGCGAAAGATCGGCGTCACCCCCGGCGCCAGATCATTCAAAGCCGTCGCTACCGCCAGTTGCGAGTTGCGGGCCAGGTAATGTTGTGGGAGCACGACGTGATAGAGCGGCTTGGACTCGCTGCACAGGAAACGATTGAACCAATCGTCAAACGCATTGCCGAACTGCTTGGAACCGCTGACGGTTTCAAAGGCGCCGCTGACCGGGTCGAAGCGGAAATCGCGGCTGGATAGCACGATCGGCGGGGCGTCGTCCTTGTCGGCCCGGCGGATCGCGCCGCCATTGGTCGAACCGGAGCCGTAGATTTTGTGATCGACGTGCCAATTCAGATTGTTGACTCCTCCCTGCTGATTGCGATCGCCAAAGCCGGTGTAAACCTTCTCGATCACGTCGGCCCGATGATCGCCGTCGGTGTCCTTGAGATACCAGATATCGGGCGCGGCGGCGGCGTAGATTCCGCCCTTCCAGCAAACCACGCCCGTGGGCCACACCAGCTTGTCGGCAAAGATCCAACTGCGTTCGTACTTTCCGTCGCCGTCGGCGTCTTCCAGATACCGCACGCGGCCCAACGGCGTTTGGCCCTCCTTGGGCCGGTAGGGATAGTCGAGCATCTCGGCGACATACATGCCGCCGTTCTCGTCGAAGCAAGCCGCCACCGGATCGGTCACGTCCGGTTCGTGCGCCACCAGTTCCATGCGAAAGCCGCCTTGCACTTCGAACGATTTCGCGGCCTCCTCGGGCGACAAAGCGGGCTGCGGCTTGAGGAACTCGGCCAGCGACTCGCCGCGCAGCGTGGCGGCGACGGGCACTTCGGGCTTTGCGGCGGCCAGGGCTTGATCCGCAACGTTCCTTTTCGGCGGCGCCGGCGGCTGCCCCGCGCGGCGCATCTCAAGAAGGATGTCGCGCGACCGCCGAAAATAATCGATCGACGCCGCCTTCTCCGGTTCCTTGCGCGCTTCGTGATCGGCAATCTGCTCGTCCACGCGGGCCAACAGCCAATCGACGTCGGCGGCGCGACAGGGCGGCTTGTCGTTCAAATACACATAAACGGGATTGGTGTGTGCCTCCGCGTCGGGGCTGCCCGTGGGCGCCTGCGAGAACGCCCGGGCGGCGATCCAGCTCGACTCGTCCACGACGATCTCGTCGGTCAGTTCGAATTTTTGTGGTTCGGCGACTTTCGGCGTCACTTTCAATTCACGAACCACGCGGCCTCCGACAACGAGTTGCACGTGGGTGACTGGCGACGTGGGACTTTCCACCGTGACGCGAACTTTGACCGTTCGCGGCGCCGAGTCGCTCGTGGAGATAATGTCGCCCGGGCGATGACCGTCCACTTCGAGCAACACCAGCGGGCCGGTGGTCATGAAGCTTCGCCCTTGGGCCGCGCCTTCCAGCCATGCCGGAAAAGTCGGTTCGCCGTCGATGTGGACGTAGGTGCGGCAGTCGCCAAGCTTGCGACAGGCCGGGTAATCACAGGCGGCGATGCCCGGAAACCGAAAGCCGGCACCCAGCACGTGATACCAACCCTCCAGGCCGATGCCGCGATAGATGCCGAATTGCAACAGCTCGACGCCATCGGTCGCGCCCTGCACCAGGTCGGCCCAAATTTCTTGCGCGTAGCCGCCGTGCGCGTGAAACGAGTATCCGCCCTGCTGGCGGGTTTCGGCGCCGATCGTGCCAAAAGCGGGGCCTCGGTTCGGATCGAGCTGCGTGCCGTCGAGCACCAACTGGTCGCGCAAGAAGAGATTCAAATGGCCCGAGACGACATTGCGATATTCCTGGCCGGAAATGATTTGATAATCGCCGCGGCGGCGGATCGACTTGCGGCCCAGCCCCCGCAGTTGCGGCGTGACCAGCTCGGGCATGAGACCCGGATAGGCGTTGGTCTCGTTGTAGCAGAGGACCATGCCCAGGCGGATGTCTTCGGCCTCGAGTAGATCGAAGACGGTGGCTTCGTCGGCGTCGTTGGCACGGATGAAGTGCAAGTGCGGATCGCCGGAGTACCAGCCGCGGGCCGCCAGCGGTGCGTCGTTGGCGATTGTGAGCTCGAGGTTGCGTGTCGCACCGGCAGCCACTTCGACGTTGTGGCTTTCGGGCGCGTACTCAAACCCCTTCCAGACTTCGATCCGCGCGGCGCCCGGCGGCACGGCGACGGTGAACTTTCCGGTGGTATAAAAGAAGTGGCCGAAGTAGCGAATCGGCGCCTTGGTGGGACGATTGCCGGCCAAGCGTTCGGGCCACGTGCCGGTCAGGCTGTATGCGGCCAGGGAATATTCCTTGGGCTCGTAGAAGTTGCCGTCGGCGCCGACCACGTTCACGCGGCACGGCGTGGGACGACCGGTGGCCCGATCGAGGACGGTGACGTGCAACCGCCCGGCGTCGGCGCCCTCGGCCACGGCCGGTTTGCCTTCGCGGTCAAATCCAGGCGGCGTGAAGATCGCGGCTTCATCGAATGGGTTCAGCGGCGATTTGTCGAACTGCCCATGCTGCGCCGCGGCAAAATCGGCGAGAACCGCCACGAAACAGCAGGCCAGGATGAGATCGACAGGGCCGCGCCGGACAAGCGGACGGAAACAACTCATGGACGGTCTCGAGTGGTCGGGCAAGGCGTGAAACCGGCGGTGGAGCGCATGATGGCACTCGCGGCCGCAACGCTGCCCATGCTACATCGAGAGTCTAGCGCTCGCAACGATCGGCGGGCCGATCGCCCTTGTCGTTGGGTGGCACGGCGAACTTTGCCTGAATCTCATCCCCGCTCCGCTGGCCCGGACGGAGTCGGGACTTATTGACCGCCGGGCGAGGGCTTTTCCCGCGCGGCCACCCGCTGGTCGGCAGCCGGCATGGTGGCATAGTAGCCCACCATCATTTCTTCCCAGGTTTGCAGGCCGAAGCGCACGGTGGCCGTTGGATCAGGATTCCAAGGATTGGCATCCGAGTTGTCGAAGTGCGCGGTACACAGCAGCCGCGCGCCCTTGGGCAAGAACTTGGCCTCGGCCAGATCATAACGCAATTGCCAGTTGAAGTCGTAACGGGGCACGTCCAGCAGAACCTCGCGGCGGCCGTCTGGAAATTCGACGTCGAATCGGAATGCCTTGCCGCGGAAGTGCATGTGCGGAAACAGGCTTAGCAGCAGCGTGTCGCGGGCGAAGCGCGTGCCACTCTTGATTTCGACGTCGGCGGCGCCGGGCGGAATGTTGATGTCGGTGTTCACCGCCATGCCATAGTTCACTCGCTTGCGCACCTGGCTGGCATCCATCAGCCGCAGGCCGACAAAGCTGCGATCCGACTGCTCGGTGCCGTTGGGCGTATAGTGCATTTGAATGACGAACGACGAACCCTTTTCGATCTTGACGGCGCAGCCCTCGGGATAGGACCAAGGGTTCATGCCGGCGCATAAATGGCAACGATCTTTCCCACGGCCTGAACTTCTTCCAGCCGCGCCACCTTGATGCCCGGGCCAACGGCGAACAGCACGACATGATGCACGACGGCCGGGTTGCCGGGCGTCCCTCGGCCGAGCTGATCCACATATCTTCCTTCAGTTCCGGCTCGACCACGAAGTATTGATAGTCGATCGTGCCTTCCGACGGCACGTTGAACGCTTCGGGCATGCGATACACGATATCCGGCTCGCCCATCCGCCAGCCGGTGACGAACTTGGGGGGCGCGGGCAGATCGGCCGGATCGCCGGCCGGGCAGCCGCCATCGATCCAGGCGAACAGCGTTCGCTTCTCCTCGTCGGTCATGCTGCAATCGTTCGAAAACTTGCCGTATTTCGGATCGGCAAGCCAGGGGGGCATGCGGTTCTCGCTGACCACTTCGCGAATATTGTCGGCCCAGCCGGCCGCATCGTCGTACGTCGACAAGGAAAACGGCGCCAGTTCCCCTTCGCGATGACACTCGACGCAGCGCCGATTCAGAATCGCGGCCACGTGCTTCGCGTAGGTGATCTCGCCGCTGGGCTCGATCTTGCGCACCGCGCGATCAGGCAGCCTGTAAATGGCGTCGAGGCCCGGCTGACCGGCTTGCCGTCGAGCAATTCGTTCAGGGCGTCGGCGAGATCATGCGTCGTGGCCTTGCCGCGTTGTACGCCGACCAAAAACTGATCGTCGATCCGGCCGTGATAGCGCACCACGCGATTCTCATCCAGCACGAACGCCTCGGGAGTGCGCGTCGCGCCCAACTGGTCGGCCAGCGTGTTGCCGGCGTCCTTGAGCAAGGGAAAGTCGACGCCATAGTTCTGGGCGAAGCGAGTCAGCTTCGTGGGTGTGTCGTTGGCGTTGGAATCGACGCCCAAAAATGCCACGCCGCGCTCGCGGAACTGGTGCGCAGCTCGACCAACCGCGGCGCAGTACAGCCTGGCCATCGGGCAATCGGCCCCGAGCATCACTATGACGACTGCTCTCTTGTCCGCGAAATCCGCCAGCGAGTGCGGCTGGCCGTGGAAGTCGCGCAGCGAAAAAGTCTCGACCCGTTTTCCGATCGCGGCATCGGCTGCCCCCGATGCCTGGCCATACGCCGTCATCAATAACCCACACGCGACAATTGCGGTCAGCAAACGCTTCGACATGGTTTTCCTCGCGCGTTGTGTTGGACGGTGGGGAGCGGAGTCGCCCGCCATTGTAACGGGCCAGCGCGCTGGCGGCTGCGCTGAAAACATCTCGCAACGCCAGCGGGTTACGGCTTTGCGGGCTTTTGATGCTTGATCCACGACGTTTGCGTCACCAGGTGCTCAAGCGCGGCAAACGATATCGCGGCGTTGGTGGCAAACCGCGGGCTGGAGTTGGCCGGGAAGGTGGCCAGCGTGGCATCGCCGACCAGAAACACATTGAAGTCCTTCGATAGGTTCTGAAACCCGGCCGTCGTCTTGCAATAGCACATGTCCGTGGCATAGCCGGTCAGCAACACATGACGAATACCCTGGGTCGTGAGGAATTGTTTCAGTGGCTCGTAGCCCGGCGCGTCGTAAATCACGACGTCCTCGGCGTCCACTTCCACGTCCTTGGTCACGGGAATCGGCAAATCCCAAAAACCGGCATTGTTGAATCGTGGGCCGGCATCGAGGCCGCTGAATTGCCGGAAGTAGTCAATCACGGGCTTGTCGGTCGAGAGCTTCAGTTGGCTCGGCACGTTTTCGCCGCGGTAAACAAAGCCGTTCAACTTCGCGGCGAGCTCCACGGCCCCCTGGCGGCGGTCCGCCTCGCTGGGCCGGGAGGTGAACGAGCGGTACATTTTCTTGCGAATCGGATCCTCGTCGCCCGGAAGGCTGTACATCACCAGCGCCACCTTGCCGCGCAACGACTTAAGCAGCGGATTGATGACCTCGCGCGTATGGCGGCCCGCCAGGTGATTCTTGTCGGGCGTGCAAAAGTCGGCCGCGCCGGCCGGCTCCGGAGTCCGCCAGCCCTGGCCGTCGTCGACGCCCCAGGGGTGCACCATGATCAAGGCCGTGCGAGCGGCCTCCAGGTGGTTGGGCATTTCGATGATACCGCGGGCGTTGTATGAAAACCGCCAGGCGCGAACGTGTAGATCGGCAAGCGGATCGTCCACCAAAAGCGGCGATTCGTAGCGCGTGATTTCCCGCACCGGCTCGACAAACTCGGGATGATCGGCCAACAGCGGCGGCGGATTGACCAGCGGAGTCAAACGGTTTTCGTAGGTACGCCGCGCGGCATCCTCGGCGCGACCTTCAGCCGTTAGGAATATCGAAGCGGTTAATGCAAGCAACGCGAGCCACCGTGAGTCGCGGACCGCACGCAAGAGGATCTCCGTCATTCCAACACTCCCCACGTTTGTGGCCGATCGTCACTTCATCCGGACGGCAGCACTTATCGCATTTCGTCGGGCGTGCGCGTCAACGCAAAATAGATCACGTAGAACCACGAGAAAATGCCGGCGATGATCGCCCACACGATCGAGCGATTACGCTGCCAGGAACAAACCACCGCGATCGCCGAACCGAGGCTGATGCCGCCGCTGGCGACATGCTCGCTTATGACCGTGTCCGCCAAAAGAAACATGATATGCTCCCGCGGGGTTTTCGATCGCGCTCAACCGTAAACGTCGGTCCATCATAACAGGGTCGTTCGCCGCCTCAAACGTTTTTGCGCCGCTGGCGGACGCGAGGCATGACGAACTAGAATAATCCAGCGGATCGGCCAACCACAGGCAAACAGCGGCAGACTGTTTCGGAGAGCATCACGTGGGCATTTACGAAGACCTGGGGCTGAAGCCCATTATCAACGCGTCGGGAGCGGTGACTCGGCTAGGGGGCGCGCCGATGTCGAGCGAGGTGCTGGCGGCCTTTTGCGAGGCGGCCGAGGAATCGGTGCCGATCGAGCAATTGCAGGCGGCGGCATCGAAGGCCATCGCCGCGGCCACCGGCGCCGAAGCGGGATTGGTCACGGCGGGCGCGGCCGCCGCGCTGACGCTGGGCACGGCCGCGATCCTGGCTCGCAACGACCTGGGGCGGATGGATCGCCTGCCCAAT
Organism: uncultured Planctomycetaceae bacterium; assembly: GCA_963791755.1. Classification (GTDB taxonomy): domain Bacteria; phylum Planctomycetota; class Planctomycetia; order Pirellulales; family PALSA-1355; genus PALSA-1355. The sequence continues at coordinate 126,620 of CAWBTK010000006.1, read as the reverse complement.
TGCGAAGGCTTCCCCAACGAATTTGTCGTGGCCCGCGAGCACCGCAACAGCTACGACCACGCCGTGCGGGCGGCCGGCGCGAAGCTGGTCGAAATCGGCTTTCACGAGATCCTGTCCGGCGCCGGAGTGCGCCGCGCGGAGGCCTGGGAATATGAGGCGGCATTCGGCCCGCGCACGGCCGGTGTTCTGTACGTCATGATCGCGGGGGCCCAGCCTCCGCTGGAGGAAGTTGTGCGCCGCGCGCATGCCCATCACTTGCCCGTGCTGGTCGATGCGGCGGCCGAACTGCCGCCGCGGGAGAATCTCAAGGCCCTGGTTGGCAGCGGCGCCGACCTGGTGGCATTCAGCGGCGGCAAGGGCGTTCGCGGCCCGCAAGCCACGGGCATACTTTGCGGCCGACGCGAATTGATCAGCTCGGCGGCGCTGCAAATGCTGGACATGGACGACCACTGGCAGTTGTGGGACGCGCCCGGCGAGTTATTCGACCGCGACAAACTGGCCGGCATGCCGCGGCATGGAATCGGCCGGGGATTTAAAGTAGCCAAGGAACAAATCGTGTCGCTTCTGGTGGCGCTCAAGCAGTTCGCCAGCGGCCAATACGATCGCGAGCTGGCCGGCTTTCGCGAGCGGTTGAACACGATCGTCGCCGCCCTGGCCGACAGTGCGGCCGCCTGTCGCATCGACCAGAGTCACGCGGAGTGTCTGCCGATTCTGGAGATCAAGATCGACGAGCCGAAGCTAGGCCGCACGGCGTTTGACGTGTGCCGCGCGCTGCGCGCCGGATCGCCGCCGTGTTACGTGGGACATGTGGGCTTGCCCGAGGGCAAATTGCAGATCAATCCCTTGCATTTGAACGAACGTCGCGCGGCGGAGTTGGCTCGCCGTCTGCGCGAGGAATTGACGCCAAAGTAACAGCGACTAACAGTCATTTTGGGGCATACCTTGGGATGACAAGACTCGTCAACCGGCGTTACGCGTCACGCTGAAGCGTGACCTACTGGACTCTCTGGGTCCTCGGAGTTCTCGGTGGCAATCTGTCTTCGTCATTTATGACAGCAAGCAAGTAAGAAGAGAGTGACCATGACGTCCAGCAAACGAATCGGCGGAATCGCCCACGCAGCCCTACTGGCGATCGTGCTGTTGGCCTCAATGGCTTGGGCCAGGGCGCCGCTGGACGAGATCGTCGTCGAGACGAACGTCCGCGTGCCGATGCGAGACGGAGTTGCGCTGGCCACCGACGTGTATCATCCGCCGCGCGCCGGCCAGGCCCCCGAGCAGCGCTGGCCCACGATCTTGATGCGCACGCCGTACGACAAACTGGGCGCCAAGGCGGACGCGGAATTCTTCGCCCGGCACGGTTATGTGTTTGTCGTGCAAGACACCCGCGGACGCTACGCCTCGGACGGCATTTGGCACATGCTCGCCGATGACGGGCGCGACGGTTTCGACACGTGCCAATGGATCGGCCGCCAGAGCTGGTCCAACGGGAAGCTGGGTACCATCGGCACGTCGTACGTGGGCGGAACGCAGCATGCCCTGGCAATGGAGCGGCCGCCGCAGTTGGTCACCTCGATTCCGGTCGACGCGATGTCGAACCTCGGCTATCAAAGCATGCGCAATGGCGGCGCGTTCGAACTGCGATTCTGGAACTGGATTTACTCGATCGCCGGGCCGCACGGCAGCCGGCAAGCGCGCGATCCGGCCACGGCAGCCATGCTGTTGGAGATGAAGGACCGCCGCCGCGACTATCTGGTCAATTTGCCGCTCAGGCGCGGCACGACTCCGCTGAAACACTTGCCCGAATATGAGGAGTGGCTGGTCGAAGCCCTCGGGCACGGCACGAACGACGATTTTTGGAAACAGAACAATATCTTGGACCACGTCGATCGGTATAAGGACATGCCGCTGTACCTGGTGGGCGGCTGGTACGACTCTTGGGCCGGCAACACGACGGCCAACTTCGCGGCATTGACGCTGCGCGATCAAGGGGCCCGTGTACTTGATCATGGGGCCCTGGATTCACGGTCAGCAAGGCTCATCCCGTCACGGGCAAGTCAGCTTTGGCGCCGATGCGGCCATCGCCGATCCGTGCGCCTGGCGTTTGGAATGGTACGACCGCTGGCTAAAGGGGGTCGACAACAGCGTGGGCAAACAGGCGCCGTTTGCCACGCCGGTGCGGATCTTCGTGATGGGAAGCGGCGATGGCGGCAGAACCTCCGACGGGTTGCTAAACCACGGCGGCCTTTGGCGCGACGAACGGGAGTGGCCGCTGGCGCGCGCCCAGGCGACGCCCTACTACCTGCAAGCCGGCGGAAAACTTTCGCCCGACAAGCCCACGACGGCGCAGAGCACGACCAGCCTGCAATTCGATCCGGCCCATCCCGTGCCGACGATCGGCGGCAATATTTCCTCCGGCGGCGACATCCTGCTGCAAGGCGCGTGGGACCAGCGCGGCGGACCGCACGTGTGGAACGCCCAGCAGCCGATTCCGCTCTCGGCGCGCAACGACGTGCTCGTCTTCCAGTCCGAACCGCTCGAAGAGGACGTGGAAGTGACGGGCGAATTGGCGGTGAATCTGTGGATTTCCTCGGACGCGCCCGACACCGACTTCACGGCCAAGCTGGTCGACGTGTATCCGCCCAGTGCCGACTTCGCGGGCGGGTTCGATCTGAATATCGGCGACGGGATCGCGCGGACGCGATTTCGCGAATCTCTGGCGCGAAACCCTGATGCAACCGGGAACGATTTATTCCTTGGCAATCAAGCTCTATCCCACGTCGAACGTGTTCAAGCGCGGGCATCGCATTCGCGTCGATGTCTCGAGCAGCAATTTTCCGCGTTTCGACGTGAACCCCAACACGGGCGAGCCGCTGAACGACAATCGCCGCACGAGCGTGGCCGTGAACACCGTGTACCACGACGCCGAGCATCCGTCGCACATCGTGCTGCCGATCGTGGCGGCCAAATCGCCAAAACATTAACCGCCGCGGAGCGCTCAACTTTTGCAAACGAACTCCACGGCCGCGAACCCCGCGCCGACACAGTCCGGCGTCGGTGATGACAAGACCAGCGGCTCGAGCTTCGTCGAGCGCAAGAACAGCTGGATCGCCCTGTTGGCGGCGGCGGGCATCGCCGCGCACCTGGTGCTGCGCTTTCTCGTCGCGGCGCCGAGCAACATCGCGAATGCTCCGCTAATTGTCGTACTGGTGTTGGGCGGCGCGCCGCTGGTTTACGACCTGCTGGCGAAGATGTGGGCCCGCGAGTTCGGCTCCGATCTGCTGGCGGGCATTTCCATTGTCACGTCGGTGCTCTTGGACGAGTACCTGGCCGGCGCGTTTGTCGTGTTGATGCTCTCCGGCGGCGGCGCCTTGGAAAGCTATGCCGTGCGCAGCGCCTCGTCGGTGCTCGAAGCGCTGGCCAATCGCATGCCGTCGGTGGCTCATCGCCGCCGCGATGGCGACGTGGCCGACATTCCACTGGACCAAATCGCCGTGGGCGACCGGCTGATGGTCTTGCCGCATGAAATTTGCCCGGTCGACGGCGTGGTGGTCGAGGGGCGCGGCGTGATGGACGAATCATACTTGACCGGCGAGCCCTATTTGATGTCCAAAGCGCCCGGCTCGCAGGTCTTGTCGGGTTCGATCAACGGCGAGAACGCCTTGACGATCGAGGCCGGGCGGCTGGCCATCGACTCGCGCTATGCCAAAATCATGCAAGTCATGCGCCGCTCCGAACAGCAGCGACCGCGGATTCGCCGGCTGGGCGACCAGCTGGGCGCGTATTACACGCCGCTGGCCGTGGCGATTGCCGTGGCCGCCTGGGTTGCGAGCGGCGACGCGATCCGATTTCTGGCCGTGCTGGTCGTGGCCACGCCCTGTCCGCTGTTGATCGCCATTCCGGTGGCAATCATCGGCTCGATTTCCCTGGCGGCGCGTCGCGGCATCATCATCAAGAATCCCGCGGTGCTCGAGCAGGTCGAGAATTGCCGCACCGTAATTTTCGACAAAACGGGCACGCTTACCTACGGCGAACCGAATCTGACGGAGCAGGACGTCGTGGAACCGTTTGTCGCCGCACAGGTACTGGCTGACGTAGCCAGCCTGGAACGCTACTCGAAGCACCCGCTGTCGTCGGCGATCGTCGAGGCGGCGCGACGCGAGAAGCTCGAACTGGGCGAAGTCGTCGAAATGCGCGAGCAGCCGGGCAAGGGGCTGCGCGGCATTGTGGCCGGGCGCGACGTGTGGGTGACCAGCCGCAAGCAACTGGTCGCCGAAATTCCCGCGGCCGCCGATCAATTGCCCCCCGTGTCCAGCGGCCTGGAGTGTTGCATCGCGATCGATGGCCGATATGCCGGGCGATACGGGTTCCGCGACGAACCCCGCGCCGACGGCCTCTCGTTCGTCAGCCACTTACAGCCCAAGCACCGCTTCGAGCGCGTGTTGCTGGTCTCCGGCGATCGCGAGAGCGAAGTCCGCTTTCTGGCCGACCAGGTCGGCATCCGCGAAGTCTATGCCAGCCAAAGCCCGGAACAGAAGCTGGAGATCGTCCGCCGCGAAACGGCGCGGGCAAAGACATTGTTCCTGGGGGACGGCATTAACGACGCTCCGGCGCTGACGGCGGCCACCGTGGGCGTCGCCTTCGGCCAGAACAGCGACATCACGAGCGAGGCGGCCGGCGCCGTGGTGTTGGATAGCTCGCTCGAGCGGGTTGACGAATTTTTGCACATCGGCCGCCGCATGCGTTCGATCGCATTGCAAAGCGCGCTGGGGGGAATGGCCTTGAGCATCGCGGGTATGGGTTTTGCCGCGGCCGGACTGTTGCCGCCCGTGGCCGGCGCGATCGCGCAGGAAGTGATCGACCTGTTGGCCGTGCTCAATGCCCTGCGGGTCGCGATTCCGCCTAAGAGCCTGACCGATTTTTAGATTCGCCCGCGGCGTCGCGCCCCGAGGCGGCGATGCGGCCGTTGCCGTCGTCGGCCCCCTTCCCCGCGACGGTTACGTGAGCCGCGTCGGCCAGCCGCTCTGCCAGGCCGGGGATGGCGGCGGCCAGCACGTCTTCGATGCGCGCGGCCAGGATAAACTCCATTTCGCCGCGAACCTCGTCGGGCAATTCGTGCAGATCCTTGCCGTTTTGCTCGGGAATGATCACCCGACGAATTCCGGCTCGGCGCGCGGCCAGCATCTTTTCCTTGATGCCGCCGACCGGCAGCACCAACCCGGTGAGCGTGATCTCGCCGGTCATGGCCGTGTCGCTGCGGGCGGCATGGCGGGAGTACATCGACGCGAGCGCCGTAGCCATCGCCACGCCGGCCGAAGGGCCGTCCTTGGGGATGGCGCCGGCCGGAACGTGAATATGCACGCCGGAACCGCGCAAGGTTTCCTCTGAAATACCCAGCTTCGCCGCCTGCGACCAGATATAGCTCTGTGCGGCCCGGGCGCTTTCGCGCATCACTTCACCAAGTTGCCCGGTGAGCGTCAGGTCGTGACCGCCGGGCAGATCGACGGCCTCGATGTAGAGCACCTCGCCGCCGGCCTCGGTCCAGGCCAGCCCGGTGGCCACGCCGGGGGGCAGATCCTGGCGAGCCCGCTCCAGGAAGAATCGCTCCGGCCCGAGCATCTCGCTCAAATCCTCGGCGCGGATCGTGACCGGCTGGTCGCCCCGCTCGGCGTGTTGCACCGCGACTTTGCGGGCCAACTGGCCGATGGCTCGCTCGAGCTGGCGCACGCCGGCCTCGCGCGTGTAGCCGCTAATGACCAGCCGCAGCGTATCGTCGGAGATTTGCACCTGGTCTTCTTTGACGCCGGCCTCGGTGAACTGCCGCCGGATCAGATAGCGCTTGGCGATTTGCAGCTTTTCTTCCTCGCTGTAGCCGGCCAGCCGCAGGATTTCCATGCGGTCCAACAACGGCCGCGGTATCGTGTCCAACGTGTTGGCCGTGGCGATGAAGAACGTTTTGGACAAATCGAAGGGCAGATTGAGGTAATTGTCGCGAAATTCGAAATTCTGGGCCGGATCGAGAATCTCCAAAAGCGCCGCGGTCGGATCGCCCCGATAGTCACGGCCCACCTTGTCCACTTCGTCGAGCATCAACACCGGATTGCGCACGTCGGCGCGGCGCACGGCCTGCAAAATGCGGCCGGGCATCGCGCCAATGTAGGTGCGGCGATGGCCGCGCAGTTCCGACTCATCGTGCATGCCGCCCAGGCTCATCCGCTCGAACTTGCGGCCTAGCGCGGGCGATCGACTGGCCCAGCGAAGTCTTGCCGACGCCCGGCGGTCCCACGAAGCACAAGATCGGCGCTTTGGCCGCCGGATTGAGCTTGAGCACGGCCAGTTGTTCGATGATCCGCTGCTTGACCTCTTTGAGATCGTAATGGTCCTCGTCCAATATCGCGCGAGCCCGAGTGAGATCGAGGTTGTCTTCGGTCTGTTTTTCCCAGGGCAGTTCCAGAATCAGATCCAGATAGGATCGGGTGATCTGATAGTCGGGCGACGAGGTCGAAATCCGCTCCAGGCGGCCCAACTCGCGCTCGGCCTCGTTGCGAACTTCCTCGGGCAGTTGGGCCGCGTCCAATTGCTCGCGCAACTCGGCCAGCTCGGCCTGTTCGCCGCCCCCTTCGCCGAGCTCCTGCTGGATGGCGCGAAGCTGCTGCCGCAGCAGGTATTCGCGCTGCTCGCGGCTCATTTCGGTCTGGGCCTGGCTGGCGATTTTCTGCCGTAGCTCGGCGACTTGCGATTCGCGCGTGAGAAACTCGTGCATCAGACGCAAAGCGTCCAGTCGCGACGTGGCTTCGAGCAGTTGCTGCTCTTTCTCCAGGTCCAGGCCCAACATCGAAGCCAGCAAGTAGGCCTTGTGCAAGGGGTCTTTGAATTGAGACAGGATTTGCGCGACGCCGACCTGACTCTCGGGCTGGGACATGGCCTGGATGCGCCCGGCCACGTCGAGCATCGCCCGTTCGAGCGCTTCGATCTCGGTGCCCTCGTCGGCGGGCTCCGCCAGCGGGCGAACGCGGGCCTGGAGGTACGGAGACGTCTGCGCACCCTCGATGATCTCCATGCGGCGAGTGCCCTGCACGACCATCTGGATGACGTTGTCGCCCCGTTCCATCCGCTTGATGACGGCCTCGGTACCGATCGTGTACAGATGTTCGAAGGCAGGATCCTCGACTTTCGGATCGCGTTGGGCCACGACGAACAGCGACTTGTCCTCGCTGGCCACGGCCGCCTCGATTGCCGCGAGCGATCGTTCCCGCGCCACCGATAGCGGCATTAGCAGGTAGGGATAAAGCACGGTGTTCTTGATCGGCAGAACGGCCAGCGTGCGTGTTTCTTCCGAATCGCTCATGAGCCGGATTCCTTGCAAGTCAATCGTACGATTAACATTCCGTCGCGATACTCGGTTGCGACCCGCATCTCGTTCAAATCGCAGGGCAACTCGAGCATGCGCTCGAACTGGTTATAGGAAATCTCCATGCAAAACGATTGCTGGCGCTCGTCGACCCGCACGTCGCGACGCACTCCCCGGACCGTCACCTGACGGTCCTTGACCAGCAATTGGACCTCGCTCGGCGAAACGCCGGCCAGCTCATACTTGAGAAGCCAGCCCTGGGCGGTTCGAAAGACATCGACCGACGGTTGCCAGTACGTGTGCTGAAACGCGCGCGCCGCGGAAAGTAAGAGCTCGCTCGTGCGTCGGAGATCGCGAGTCATATGGGAACCGCCTTTAACATTCTCGGCATGGCGGGAAAAAAGGGGTAATGAGCCGGGCTGGAATGGTTCAGTCTGGCCCGCTGGCACGCAACTACCGACATCGATTGCCAAAGCGAAGGCCACTTCTTCCTTCAAAATCGCGCTATCGGCATGGCCTACCCCATGATCGTGCGCTACCGGCGCGATTTTTGCAACAAACAGGTGACAGCGATCTGGACCCGGCGAGACCCATGGCGCGGGGCCTGGTGTCCAGAGGATGTGCATTTTCCGCGCCGCGCTCGCTTCAATGAAAAACAGGAGAAGGATTCCGATGCCCAAGAAAGATCAAGATTTGGCCAAACGTACCGCGCGACTGCTCGAGTTGCGCAAGCGACTGACGCACAGCGTCGACGCGGCCGAGGACGCGCTGCGCGAAGACGTAACGGCGCCGGGCAATTTGTCGAGCGTGCCGACGCATCCCGCGGATCAGGCGGCCGAAGGCATGGATGAGCAAATCGCGATCGCCGGAAACGAGGAGTATCTACTTGAACAAGTCGAGGCGGCGCTGGAGCGCGTCGAACAGGGCACTTTTGGAATTTGCGAGAATTGCGGCGGCGAGATCGACCCAGAGCGGCTCGACGCGATTCCCTATACGGCGCTGTGCATTGGGTGTGCCAAGCGTCAAGCGGGAAAGTCGCGGTGACCGGTCCCACATCCAAACAGGCATTTAGGTGCAACTACTGCGTCAGCACGTGCAGCAAGGCTTCGGCAGACTGAAAGAAAAAAGGCTCCAGGCACCCATGCTGGATCCGGCGAGCGGCTGGAATTCACCACAGCCGAGAGATGCCGTATGCGTCAAACACCGGATCGGCACTCAGCAGGGTAATGTTCTCACTCATTGCCTGGGCAATCAACAAGCGGTCGAACGGGTCTCGATGGTGCAGAACGAGTCCTTCGACCATCGTGGCGTGGTCCAGGCTGATCGGCAGCAATTCAAAACTGTTGCGTGCAATCTCCCGAGGAAGAAACGAGCGGCTTGGTTCGCCAAGGTCCAATTTTCGCAGGCCGACCTTGATGGCGATTTCCCAGCACGTGGCAAGGCTGACAAGCTTGCGATTGTCGGCGTTCTCAATCAGCGTCTTGGCCGTGGCGCTCAACCGCGGATCGTCCCAGAAGAACCACAGCATCGAATGCGTGTCGAGCAGCAAGCTCGTCATTCCGCATACTCCCGAAACTCTTCGAGCGGAGCATCAAAGTCAGCAGCCATCCAGTGCTTGATATCCTTGGCGCTGCCGGCTTTGCAGGGCCATTGATGAGGCGGCGTGCGAGTCAGCGTGGCCAATGGCTCGCCATCTTGAACGATAACCAGTTGTTCGCCCGGATTCAGCCCGGAAATAATCTCGCGCAAGTGGGCCTTCGCGTCGTCGAGGTTCACGGTCGCCACAGGTTATCTCCTTCATTCGATTAACTTCATTGGTCGCCCACCCTATTTTACCGATCCGCTATGACGCTGGCGATCGGTCGGCGGGCCTGGCGACTTAGCGAGGCAAGAACCACCACGCGATGACCGGACCAACCGGCAGGGCCCACCCGAGTCGTGCAGCAGCAATTCGTCTTCAAGGTCTTTGTACATATATCAATCGTATCATGCCGGGCGAGCCGCGGAACTTAGGGCGGATCCAAACCTTTATTCCGTTAGCACGTGCAGCAGCGCGTCGGCGGCCTGGGTCTCGTCGAGTTCCTGCCTGCGCAGCGCTCGATGAGCGGGTTGACCTGCGTTCCGCGATCACGAAATCGCTCGGCAAGTATCTGCTGCGCGCGACGCAGGAGAAATTCGCCGTCAATATCGGAAACGGGCCGCCGCCGGGCGCGCCGGCCACGACCGACCACAACTCGGCCAGTCCCACGCCCTTGGTCGAGCTGACGCCCAGGACGGGAATATCGCGACAGCCCGGCAGGCTCAACAACTCTTTGACTTGCGATTGCGTTCGTTCGGCCCCGACCAGGTCCGCCTTGTGGATGACTACCACGTCGGCCACTTCCAGCAGTCCCGCCTTTTCCCATTGCAGTTCATCGCCGCTTTCGGGCTGCAACAACAACACGACGACATCGGCCAGCTCACGAACGGCCGTGTCTCCCTGCCCGGCGCCCACGGTCTCCAGCAGAATCACGTCGAAGCCGAACTCGGCCAGCGCTCGGATCATCAGATCGACGTGTTCGGCGACGGCCTGGTGTCCGCCGGTGGCCGCGAGGCTGCGGATGAACAGCCCTGGGTCTTCCGGCCGCATGGGCATGCGGGCCCGATCGCCCAGCACGGCGCCGCCGGTGAGCGGGCTTTGCGGATCGCAGGCCAGCACCGCCACGGTCTTGCCCGCGGCGCGCAGGTGTTCGGCCAGCTTGCCCACCAGCGTGCTCTTGCCGACCCCGGCATTGCCGGTGACGGCGACCACGTGCGTGCGCTCGGTGCGCGGCAGCAGGGCCGCGCGCACGGCGTCGAGCTGCTCGCCGCGGGCGATGAGCGTCAACACCCGAGCCAGCGCCAGGCGGTCGTGCGCCATGAACCGCGAAAGCAGATCGTCAAGCATGGGTGCGGCTCCCCTCGGCGCGGAGAAAGTCGACGATCTCGGGCAGGGGCGTGCCGGGGCCAAAAATACGCGCCACGCCAAGTTCGAGCAACTTGGGCACGTCGGTCTCGGGAATGATCCCGCCGACCAGCACGCCGACGTGATGCAAGCCGGCGGCGCGCAACATGTCGATGATCCGCGGCACCAGCGTCATGTGCGTGCCGCTGAGCAGGCTGATGCCGACCCAATCGGCATCCTCGTCGGCCACGGTGCGGATCACGGCCTCCGGCGATTGCCATAGCCCGGGGTAAATCACATGAAACCCGGCGTCGCGCAGCGCCGGGTGACGACCTTGACGCCCCGATCGTGGCCATCGAGCCCGACTTTCGCCAACACGATTCTCAGCGGCGGATTCTGCATGAAAATTATCGCTCTGATTCAGGAACAGGAAAACATCCGAGCCGCAGCCGCGCACTGGCAAGATTCCAGTGCCACCGACAACTAAAAGCAGCGCCGCGCTACAAGAAACTATACCACGGCCGAATCGCAACGACCGTAGACGTCGGCCAAGGCGTGCATCAGTTCGCCCACGGTGGCCCGCGTCCGCACGGCGTCGAGCAGCGTGGGCATGATATTCTGCCGGGCTTCGGCCGCGCGGCGCACGGCGTCCAGCCCGCGGCGGAGATCCTCGGCGCTACGCTCGGCCTTGACGCGGCGAAGCGAATCGGTTTGCTCGGCCTCGACCTCGTGATCGATGGTCAGGATTTCGAGCGGTTTTTCATCGGATTCTTGATAGGCGTTGACGCCGACGATGATCTTATTGCGGGCGTCGAAATCGCGTTGGAACGCAAACGCGGCCTCGGCGATTTCGCGTCGGAAGAAACCCCGATCGATGGCCGGCAACATGCCGCCCAGCTCATCGATACGATCGAAGTAGGCGTTGGCCTCTTGTTGCATCTGGCGGGTCAGGGTCTCGACGAAATAGCTGCCGCCCAGCGGATCGACGGTGTTGGTGACGCCCGTCTCGTGGGCCAGCACTTGCTGCGTTCGCAAAGCCAGCGTCACGGCGTGTTCCGACGGCAGGGCCAGCGTCTCGTCCATGCTGTTGGTGTGCAGCGACTGGCATCCGCCCAGCACGGCGGCTAAGGCCTGGTATGCCACGCGGATCAAGTTCACCTGCGGTTGCTTGTCTTGCAGCGAGCAGCCGGCGGTCTGGGCGTGGAATCGCAGCTTCCAGGAGTTTTCGTTCGTGGCGCCGTAGTGATTCCGCAGCCGATCGGCCCACACGACTCGCGCCGCGCGGTACTTGGCTATTTCCTCGAACAGGTCGTTGTGCGCGTTGAAGAAAAAGCTGAGCCGATGAGCGAACTGATCGACCTTCAATCCCCGGGCCAGGCACTCGTCGATGTAGTGAAAGCCATCGGCCAGCGTGAAGGCCAGTTCTTGCACGGCCGTCGAGCCGGCCTCGCGAATGTGATAGCCGCTGATAGAAACCGGGTTCCACTGCGGCACGTTGTGCGTGCAAAACTCGATGACGTCGATCGCCAGCCGCACCGAGGGCTCGGGCGGAAAGTAGATCTCGTTCTGGGCGTGGAACTCCTTGAGCGTGTCGTTCTGGATCGTGCCCCGCAGCTTGTTCCACTCGAAGCCCTGATCCTGGGCATTGGCCAGGTAGAAAGCCATCACGATGGCGGCCGGAGCATTGATCGTCATCGAAACCGAAATCTTGCCGATGTCGATGCCATCGAACAGTTGCCGCATGTCGTCGATCGTATCGACGGCCACGCCCAGGCGGCCCACCTCGCCCAGCGAGCGCGAGTCATCGCTATCCAAACCCATCAGCGTGGGCAAGTCGAAAGCCGTGCTGAGCCCGGTTTGTCCCTTGCCGACCAGGAATTTGAACCGCTCATTGGTCTGCCGCGCCGTGCCGAAACCGGCAAACTGCCGCATCGTCCACAGCCGCCCGCGGTACATCGTGGCGTGCACGCCCCGCGTGTAAGGATACTGGCCGGGAAAGCCCAGGTTGTTTTCGTAGTCCCAGCCTTCAAGGTTATCGGGCGTGTAAAGCGGATCGATCGGCACGCCGCTGACGGTCGTGGCCGGTTGCGGGCCGGCTTCGGCCTTTTCGACTTCCTCTTGCCATCTGGCCCACTGTTTGCGATCGACGGCGGTAGCCATTGCGCTGGGGACCCTCGAAATGGTTTGGCGCGTTGCGCGGTTGCGATTGCGCGGGCGGAAATGAATGAATATGTCGTGACTGGATTCTAGTTTAGGGCCAAAAAACGGCCGGAACAAGGCGGCCTTTCAGGTCGTGCCCCAGCGCGGCGGCCGGCGCTTCAAGAAATGCCTTCATCCCCTCCACGGCGTCGGGCGCTCGGGCGTTTTCGACCATCATTTCCTCGGTGACCTGATAGGCCATCTCGGTGGACAGCCCCAGTTGCTCGTAGAACCCCCGTTTGCCCAGGCCCAGCGTGTAGGGGCTGGCGGCGGCAATTTGTTGGGCCAGGTGCAGCGAGGCCTCGACCAGTTGCTCGTTCGGCACCACGCGATTGACCAGGCCAATTCGCTCCGCCTCGCGGGCCGAGATGGGAGTGGCCGTGAGCAGCATTTCCATCGCCCTTTTCTGACCAACAGCCCGCGACAGAGCTACGGCCGGCGTGGAGCAGAACAAGCCGATCTTGATCCCTGGCGTGGCGAAGGTGGCCTCCTCGGCCGCCACGACCAGGTCGCAGGTGGCGGCCAACTGGCAGCCGGCCGCGGTTGCTATCCCCTGCACGCTGGCGATCACCGGCAGCGACAGCATGCGGATCGTCTGCATGGTCTGGCTGCACAGCGCGAACAGCGAACGGCGCTCGTCGTCGGTCGAGTCCAGGATTTCGCGCAGATCGTGACCGCGCGTAAACGCCGGCCCGCTCGCGTTCAGGATCACGCACTTCACTTCGGCCTCGGCTTCGGCCTCTTCCAGGCGGTCGATCAACTGGCCCAACGCCGAGCGCGAGAGCACATTGCGCTTGGCCGGGTTGTTGAGCGTGATCAAGCCGATCTCATCACGCCGAGCGAATTCAACCAGGGATTTTTCCATGCGTATGTCCGCCGGGGCCACTCAAACTGTTCCGAGTCGAACTCGACTTCACCACACTGATGGACAAGCCAGCAGGGCCACCCTCATTCCAACGGCCAACTAGACCCAGATATCCGAGGTGCAATCTCCGCCGGGAAAACGCATCTCGTGCGCGCGAGCCGGGCCGCCCGGCTCGCCGCCGAAATCGACGAAGAACTTTTCGTTCAGTTTCATGCCGCCACGATCCGTGTCGCAGTCGATCTGCAATAGCGTCGAGCCCTTACTGGCCATGTCCGGATAAAACTGATTATCCCAACTGCTATACAACGAATTGGTCACGTATAGCCGCCGGCCGTCGAGGCTCAACTGCACCATCTGCGGGCCGCCGACGAAATCGCGGCCGCGAAACTTTCCGGATTTTCCCAACACGCCCCCCAGCCATACCTGGCCGGTGAGCTTCGGATGCGCCGGATCACTGACGTCGTACTGCCGCAGGTCGCCGTGCAGCCAGTTGGAAAAATACAGGAATCGGTCGTCCATCGACACCAACAGGTCGGTGATCAAGCCGGGCACGGGAAACGGCCATCCCTTGTGCTCGATCGGATCGACGGCCAGCACCTTTTCGACCTGCCACTGATCGAGCTTGCGGAACCAGTGCCACATCGTGCTCGATAGCGCGGCCCCCACGAATCCGTGAACGCTGTCGGGATTGTGATGAAAACGGACCTCGAGCGGGATCATCCCTTGCGGGCCCAGGTCAATTTTCTTTTCCAGCGTCCGGTCTTTCCAGTTCCAAAAAAGCAGCGAATGCCCGTACTTGCCCGCTTCGACTTCTTTAACATCAAAACCCTTGGAGAACGTGTTAGGCGCTGCCCACTCACTGGACACCATCACGTTGTGCCGCGGCTGGTACCAGAAGTCGTAGTTGTATTCCAAGCCGCTCGGCTTGCGATCCCAACGGCCCGCGATCTCGAACTTATCATCCAGCAACAGGAACCCGCCGGGCACATTGCCCGACGCGTCCCCCAGCATCGAGAGCATGATCGTGCCATCGGCCAAACAGTGTACCGTGTGCGGAGCGCTCAGATTGGTTTTGGCGGCGATTTGCTCGGGCTCGATCACCTTGTACATCTTGAGATCGCGCGGATTGGCGGCGTCGATTACGTGGATTCGCCCCGACTTCAAACCCGGCACGATCAGATAGCGCCGCATGTGCATCGGATCGGCGTGGCAACTGCTGCAAGCGTTCCAGCCGAAGTGGTGCAGCTCATCGCCGGCGTGCGGCATCGCCAATCGACTGACAACCTTGGAATAGGTCGGCGACGAGGGATCCACGTCGACCGTGGCCAGGTAGTCGTTGCCGCCGCCTTCGATGCCGACCCGCAAGGCGGTGACGAATAAATCGGTCTCGCGCGGGGCTTGGATGGCCTCTTGCGGCGAGGCGTAGGTGCGGCACGTTGCGTCGCTGTCGGCGCCGCGGGCGAATCTGCCGGATCCGGAAAGCACGCCGCTACTCATCGCCGCGGCGGTGGTCGCTAGAAACTCGCGTCTTCGCATGGAAATGTCTCCAAGAAGTCACGATGAAAGAGCCACGAAGAGCCGCCTCACTCCGCCTGGTCCCGAGTGGCTTCATGCCAAACCTCGAGGCTCGCCAGAGTATTATACGCTTCCAACCATCGCGTTGAAGCAGGCCCGGAAATGCGGTCTTAAGCGGCCGTCGGATCGGCAAGCGCGAAGCGCACGCGAACACGGTCGATGAGATCCCAGGTGCCCTGTTCGATGGGAATGCCCTCGGCTAGCCGTCGCTCGCGGCTGCGCAGCTCGACTTCGCCGGGCACGTAGATCTCGTCGTAACCTTCGGCCGTGGGGGAACTCTTGACGTGTTCGACCAGCGCCGCCACGCGACGAGTAAAGTCGGCCAGGGGCGTAAACCGCTCGATGTCCAGCGCGATGGCCAGCATGCCATCGGTGACAATCGGCGCATCGGGATACGAGCAGCCCGCTCCGGACAGGGCCCCGGCCAGAATATCGATGGCGAACCCCAGGCCGAACCCCTTGTATCCCACGAGCCCGCCAAACGGCAGCAGTGCGCCCAACGGCTCGTGATAGAAGCGGTTCGCGTCGGTGGTCGGCTGCCCCTGAGCATCCATCATCCAACCCTGCGGCAGACTCTTGCCGGCCTGGTATCGAGCCCGCACTTTGCCCTCGGGGGCGACGCTAGTGGCCATGTCGAGCAGAATCGGATTCGGTCCGCCCGAGGGCGCGGCGATCGAGATCGGATTGGTCGACAGCCGCCTGCCGGTTCCACCGAAAGGCGCAACCGATTCGCGCCGCCGCCGGTGTTCACCATGCCGATGCCGACCAGTCCCTCGCGCGCGGCCATCTGAGTGTAGGTACCGATGCGGCCGGTGTGGCTGCAATTGCGCACCGTGACGGCGCCGATGCCGCCGGTGCGCGCCAGCTCGATCGCCAATCGCATCGCGCCGTCGGCAATGACCTGGCCAAATCCGCCGCGGCCATCGACGACGGCCGAGGCCGCGGATCGCTGGACCACTTGCATTTTCTGTTCGGGCTTCAATCGCCCGGCATCGATCAACTCGACATACTGCGGCACGCGCAACACGCCGTGCGAATCGTGCCCGGCCAGGTTGGCTTCGACCAGGTGGGCGGCGACGAGCGCCGCATGTTCACCCGGGCGCCGGATCGCTCGAAAATCGCGGTGGCCAACCGCTCAAGTCGCTGGGCCTGGACCGTGGGCATCGTGGAATTCTTTCTCGTCTAGCGGGCGGAAAACTCAGGGAGCAGGCTAACGCGCGAGGGCACGAGCCGTCAAACGGCCGCCGCGTGCTTGCCGTGTGCGGAACGGTGACTGATAATGGGGCCAATGAATTCGGCCGCCGGCAATCAGAGCGCGTCACCCTCATGCCATGCCATTCGCCTCATCCGATCCGGCCCGTCACGCTCGCCGCGTGCTTGTGCGCCGTTTTCCTGGCGAGCACCATCCGAGCGGCCGACACGGTCGAGTTCAATCGCGACATTCGGCCCATCCTGTCGGATAACTGCTTTCAATGTCATGGACCCGACTCGGCCCAGCGCAAGGCCGATCTGCGGCTGGACGTGGAAGCCAGCGCCAAGCGTGACGTCGAGGGCGTGCGGCCCATCGTGGCTGGCGACCTGGACCACAGCGAACTGATTCGCCGCATCGCCAACGCCGACGACGACAAGCGGATGCCACCGGTCGACTCGGGCAAGAATTTGTCGGCCCGGCAGGTTGAACTCTTGACGCGTTGGATTCGCGACGGCGCCCGGTGGGAAAAGCACTGGGCTTTTCTCCCGGTCAAGCGCCCGTCGCCCCCGACGGTGATCAGAACCGATTGGGTTCAGAGTCCGATCGACGCGTTCGTTTTGGCGCGGCTGGAAGCGGCCGGATTGCCGCCGGCCGAGCAAGCCGATCGCACAACGCTGTTGCGCCGCGTGACGTTGGATTTGACCGGCTTGCCTCCCGCGCCCGCCGAGATCGACGCGTTTCTGGCGGATCGCTCGTCCGATGCCTACGCGCGCGTCGTCGATCGGTTGCTGGCGTCGCCTCGTTACGGCGAGCGCATGGCTTCCACCTGGCTCGACGCGGCCCGCTATGCCGACACCAGCGGCTATCAAACCGACGGCATTCGCTACATGTGGCGTTGGCGCGACTGGGTCATCGAGGCCTTCAATGGCAACCTGCCGTTCGATCAATTCACGATCGCGCAAATCGCCGGAGACATGCTCGAAGGCGCAACTCTCGAGGACCGCATCGCTAGCGGGTTCAATCGCAATCATCGAGGCAACGCCGAGGGGGGCATCATTCCCGAGGAATACGCCGTCGAGTATGTCGTCGATCGGGTCGATACAACCGCCACCGTGTGGCTGGGTCTGACGATGGCCTGCGCCCGATGCCACGACCACAAGTTCGATCCGATCACGCAGCGTGAGTTTTACGAATTCTATGCGTTCTTCAACAACGTGCCGGAGCGCGGCCGGGCCGTCAAGGTCGGCAACTCGCCGCCGATGATCAAGGCTCCCACGCGCGATCAACTGCGACAATTGGCCGCCATCGACGCGGAGTCGATCGCCGCGAACGACGCATACGCGAAGTTCGCTGGCGAAATTGCCGCCGGCGAAGCGGCCTGGTTGGCCTCGTTCACGGCGAGCGGGCCGCCTCGAGATATCGCGCCCGAACAATCGCTAGTGGCGCATTACACGTTCGACGCCGAGCAAACGCCGCGCACCGGCATCGCCCGCGAACTGCAAGGCCAGGTGTCGCACGTGCCGGGCGCGATTGGCCAGGCGGCGGCGTTTGACGGCGGGGCGCCGGTCGATGCCGGCAACGTCGCCGATTTCGGCTACTTCGACAAGTTCACGTTCTCAGCCTGGATTTGTCCCGAGCGCGACACGGGCACGATTCTCTCCCGCGTAACCGAGGGACCCGACGCCGAAGGCTATAGCGTGAAACTGGTCGACGGCAAATTGCAAGTGAACCTGGTCAAGCGCTGGCTGGACGACGCCCTGCGGGTGGAGACCGTCGAGTCGGTGGCGACGCATCGCTGGCAGCACTTGGCCGTGACCTACGACGGATCGCGAGTTGCCGCCGGCGTGCAAGTTTTCGTCGACGGCAGGCCGCTGGAGATCAAGGTGCTGCTCGACGAGTTGAACCAGTCGTTCGCCACGAACAAACCGCTGTTGATTGGCGGCGGAGCCGGCGCGGGCTTTCACGGCCAGATTGACGACGTGCGGATTTATGCCACGAATCTTTCGGCCGACGATGCCCTGCTGCTGGCCACACGCGACACGATCGACGCGATCGTGGCCATCGCTCCCGAGATGCGCACTCCGGGCCAGGTCGCCAAGCTGCGGCACTACTACCTGAGCGAGCACGCGCCGGAACCGATTCGGGTGGCGCGGCGGAAAGTCATGGATCTGGTCAAACGAAGAGCCGAGTTCGAGGAGAGCTTTCCCACGACAATGGTGATGGAAGAACTGCCCCAGCGGCGCGAGACATTCGTGCTTGCGCGCGGGCAATACGACAAGCCGGGCGAACGGGTCGGTCCCGCGGTGCCGGCAAGCCTCCATTCTTTGCCTTCGGCCGCCGCGCACGACCGGCTGTCCCTGGCCCGCTGGCTGGTCGATCCGGCCAACCCGCTGACGGCGCGCGTGACCGTGAATCGATTTTGGCAGGCCTATTTCGGCGCGGGACTGGTGAAGACGGTTGACGATTTCGGCGCGCAAGGCGATCCGCCCAGTCATCCGCAACTTTTGGATTGGTTGGCCAGCGAATTTGTCGCCAGCGGCTGGGACATGAAAGCGCTGGTGCGGCAAATCGTGATGAGCGCCACCTATCGGCAGTCTTCCAAGGTGCCGGCGGCCCTATTGGAGCGGGATCCCGAAAATCGTTTGCTCGCGCGCGGTCCGCGACTGCGGCTCTCGGCCGAGGCCATTCGCGACCAGTCGCTGGCCGTGGGCGGACTGCTCGTGGAGCGAATCGGCGGGCCGAGCGTGCATCCCTATCAGCCGCCCGGGCTGTGGAAGGAGTTGACCGGCGGCGGCGACGTTGTGCAAGACCACGGGGCCGACTTGTATCGCCGCAGCTTGTATACGTTTTGGAAGCGCACGATCGCTCCGCCCTCGATGGTCACGTTCGACGCCGCGGGTCGCGAAGCCTGCACGGTGCGCGCGGCACGCACGAACACGCCCTTGCAGGCGCTCGCGCTACTCAACGAAATTACGTTCGTCGAGGCGGCCCGCGGGCTGGCCCAGCGGGCGATGCTCGAAGGCGGCACTGCGCCTCGGGAACGGATCGCGCATGTATTTCGTCTGGCCTTGGCGCGATCCCCCAGCGACCGCGAGCAGGGCGTGCTGCTGGCCGGTTACGAGCGGCAGTTGGAGTTTTTCAGAAGCCAGCCGGAGGCGGCGGCAAAACTGCTGGCCGTGGGTGAATCGCCCCTCGACGCGCGCTGCGAGACGAGCGAACTGGCGGCGCTGGCCACGGTGGCCAGCCTGGTGTTGAATCTGGACGAAGTCGTTACCAAGGAATGACGCACGCCATGGACCCACGCACGCATCACCGTTGGCTTGTCTCGCGGCGAAGCTTTCTTTCGCAGTCGGCCGCCGGGCTGGGGGGCGTGGCATTGGCCGCGATGTTGGGCGAAAGCGCCAGCGGGGCCGCCGCCCACGCCGACGGGCCGGGCACGCTGCCGCACTTCGCGCCGGCGCCAAGCGGGTCATCTACTTGTTTCAGTCGGGCGCTCCCTCGCAAATGGATTTGTTCGACTACAAGCCCCAACTGGCGAACGATCAGGGCAAGGAACTGCCCGACTCGGTGCGGATGGGCCAGCGGCTCACTGGCATGACCTCGCGACAAACGAGCTTCCCAATCGCGGGCTCGAAGTATCGCTTCGCCCAGCATGGTCAAAGCGGCGCCTGGCTGAGCGAGCTGTTGCCGCACACCGCACAGGTGGCCGACGAGCTGTGCTTCGTCAAATCGATGCACACCGAGGCCATCAATCACGACCCGGCCGTGACGTTCTTTCAAACCGGCGCGCAGTTGGCTGGCCGGCCGAGCATCGGTAGTTGGCTGTCGTATGGATTGGGGAGCGAGAACCGCGACCTGCCCGACTTCGTCGTGATGATCTCCACCGGCAGTGGCAATCCGACGGATCAACCGCTGTACGATCGGCTGTGGGGAAGCGGCTTCCTGCCGTCGAAATACCAGGGGGTCAAGTTTCGCGCCATCGGCGACCCGGTGCTCAATCTGTCGAATCCGCCGGGCATCGACGAGCGGGCGCGGCGGCGGATGCTCGACGATTTGAGCGCGCTTAACCAGTTGAAGCTTGGCGAATTCGGCGATCCGGAAATCGCCACGCGGATCGCGCAATATGAACTGGCCTACCGCATGCAATCCTCCGTGCCTGAGTTGACCAACGTGGCCGACGAGCCGGAGCGGACCTTCGAGCGGTATGGACCGGAATCGCGCACGCCCGGCACGTTCGCGGCGAACTGCCTGCTGGCACGAAGGCTGTGCGAGCGCGGCGTGCGGTTCGTGCAGTTGTTTCATCGCGGTTGGGACCAGCACGTGCATTTGCCGCAGCAGATCACGGGCCAATCGCGCGATACCGATCAACCGTCGGCGGCTCTGGTGGCCGACCTGCGCGAGCGGGGGCTGCTGGATGACACGCTGGTGGTGTGGGGAGGCGAGTTCGGGCGAACCGTCTATTGCCAGGGCACCCTGACGGCCGAGGACTATGGCCGCGACCACCATCCGCGCTGTTTCACGGTGTGGCTGGCCGGCGGCGGATTTCGGCCCGGCTTCTCATTCGGCCAGACCGACGACTATTCGTACAACATCGTGAGCGATCCGGTCCACGTCCACGACCTGCATGCCACGATTCTGCACTGCCTGGGCATCGACCACACGCGGCTGACCTTCAAGTTCCAGGGGCGCCATCATCGCCTGACCGACGTGCACGGCAAAGTGGTGACGCAAATATTGGCGTAGCCGGACGCGAACCGGTTTACAGATTCGAAGAGGAGCCACAGAGATCACCGAGAACACAGAGGAGGATTCTTGCAACACTCTCTCTGTGTTCTCGGCGCCCTCTGTGGCTACCTGCCTTCGTAAGCGCGTGCGATCTACACAATCGCGATCGCGCGCACCGGCGATCCGTCGCGGCCAAGGATGGCCAGCGGAACGGCGACGAGTTCAAAGTTTTCACCGGGAATCGCATCGAGATTGGTCAGGTTTTCAACGATCAGCACGTCGTTGCCAAGCAATGCCAAATGGGCCTCGTACGGCGGGCGATCGACCGACGGCGTATCGACGCCGACCAGTTGCACGCCGCAATCCACCAGCAGTCGGGCCGCCGGGCCGGTGATCAACGGATGCTCGGTGAAATAGTTTTCGGCCCCCCAGCGATGATGCCAGAGCGTGTTGAACACGACGCGCGGGACGGCCCGCAACTTCTTCTCGAACGGCCGTAGATGTTCGATATCGATCAACCCGGCCGATTGCTCCCACGGCAGACGGATCAACAGCGCTGGGCCGACGGTGCGCTCGAGCGGCACCCGGTCGATCGTCGCGCGGTCTCCAAAGAAATGAAACGGGGCGTCCATGTGCGTGCCGCAGTGCAGGCTCGTGCTCAGATGGCTGCAATTGAGGTGGCGCGTATCGCTGGGAGTATGATCTTTCGTCGAGTCGAATACACGAATCTCGGGGCGCGGATCGCCCGGGAATGCCGGCGTGTCGGGACCGAGCGGATGGCTCAAGTCGATGATTGTTCGCTCGGTGTTCGCGGTCATGATGACGGAACCTCGACAGTGTGGCCGGTAGCGAGCGACTCGATGGCGGCTTCGGCCAATTGCAATCCGATCCAGCCATCACGACCGGTCACGGGCGGCTCGCGCCCGGTGGCGATGCATTCGACGAACGCCCGCACATGATCGATGATCGTATGATCGAACGCGTCGCCAGACTGAAAGCTGTCGGGATCGAACGACAGCCGGCAATCAGGATCGAGCGACGTGACGGTCACGCGCCGCGTGACGTCTGCCACTGCGATTGAACCGGTCGTTCCACCCAGTTCCATCCATTCGGAAGTGCGCGTTTGATCGTCGCGATATGCAGCGACGATCGTGCCGATCGCGCCGCTGGCGAACGTGAGCACGACGATCACGCTTCGCATGAGCATCTCGGAGGCTGCGTCCGAGGACGTCGCCTGTACGGCCCGGATTTCGCCGCCGAAATAGCGCATCAGGTCGAAATGGTGCGTGAGCAGCGTCGTGAACATGACATGGCGATGGCGGACGACTTGGGCCGGCGGCGTGGCGTCGGTGACGCGAAGCAAGCAGGATTGCAAGCTGCCGATTTCGCCCGACTCGAAAAGCCGCCGGGCCGTGCGATAGCCGAAGCCGAAGCGCCGATTGTAGTCCACGCCCAGCCACACGCCGCGCCGCTCGGCGGCCTCGACGAGGCGCGCCGCTTCGTCGGCGCTGGCAGCCAGCGGCTTTTCGCAGAACACGTGACAGCCGTGGGCAATGGCGGCCAGGGCGGGCTCGACGTGCAAATGGTCGGGCGTGGCGATCGTGACCGCGTCGAGCGACTCGCCGGCCAGAAGCCGCTCCACGCTGTCGTGAGCCGCAACGCTGAAGCGCCTGGCGGCGTCCTGCCGACGCGAGGAGTCGCTGTCACACACGGCGATTAGCACGGCGCGCTCGCTGGCGGAGATCGCCCGGGCGTGCAATTCGCCGACGCGACCCAAGCCGATCACGGCCACGCGCAGCCGCCGCAGGTGGGTGATCGCGTCGGCGGTCATCGTGCTTTCGCCGCGCCGGAGGCGGACCGCTCATTGCCGACGGCACGATCACGCAGCTGGGCGAACAGCGCCTTGCCAGCGCTCATGAAAAGATCGGCTTCCGATTTGAACGTGATGACGTCGAAACCGTCCGCGATCTTGGCCTGTGCGTCATCGAGCGAATACGTGTTGCAGCAAGCCAGCTTGCCGTGCGTGTGGCAGGCGGCTAATGTGCGCGACATCGCGGCCCGATGGTCGGGATGGTGTTCGTAATCCAGGCGCGGCAAACCCATCGAGAGAGCCAGGTCCGTGGGACCGATGAAGCAACCGTCGACCCCCGGCGTGGCCATGATCTCGTCGACTTCGCGGACCGAGTCGATATGCTCGACTTGCA
Source organism: uncultured Planctomycetaceae bacterium (assembly GCA_963791755.1). Classification (GTDB taxonomy): domain Bacteria; phylum Planctomycetota; class Planctomycetia; order Pirellulales; family PALSA-1355; genus PALSA-1355. The sequence continues at coordinate 103,589 of CAWBTK010000006.1, read as the reverse complement.
CCAGCAGCAAGGTCTCCTGGTTGGCCCGTTCGGGATAGTCGTCGCCGTAGTGCCAGGCCGCATCGCCTCCCATCGAGCGGCAGCCCAGCGGCGGATACTTGGCGGCGCGGGCCATCTCGCGAGCCTCGGCCGCCGAGTTGACCATCGGCACCACCACGCCGCCGGCGCCCAAGTCGAGGGCGCGTTGCACTTCGCTCGGCGCGCCGACGCTGGTGCGCAGAATCGGCCTGGCCCCGGCCGTGCGCAGCACGTGCATGCACTCATAGGCCGTCTCGGTGTTCGGGCATCCATGCTGCATGTCGAGGATCACCCATTGCCAGCCCATCAATCCCAAGTAGCGCGAGATCATCGGCGAGGGAATGTTTTGCCAGATGCCGACGATCGTGCCGCGCGATTTTTTATCCGCCATGATTAGTCGGTCTCCAACGAGAACATGGCCAGGGTCTCCAATCGCCCGGCCGAAAAGGTCGCCACGCCACCCTGCACTTTGTGTTCGACGACTTTTTCTTCCGGCAGCCGCACCACGCGGCGCAGCTTCTCCTTTGGCGTCCGCATGCGGAGCGTGATCCCCTCGATGGGAATATTGGGCAGATCTTTCTGGAAGTTCACCAGGCTGAGCAGGTAACGATGGCGATCCGGCTGGTGAAAGACGGTCATCTCGACCACGCCCGGCGCATCGGCCTCGAAGCGCAGCTCGCCGGCCAGCATCCGCACGAGCTTGACGTAGGTATCGCCCAGACTCTCGACGTTTTCCACCGGGCTGGCACAGTACACGGCCCGTCCCTGGCCAAAGCGATTCAAGACGATCTCGGGCCGTTCGGTTGGCTGCCAAGGCGGATTGCTATGGATCGAAGAGAACCGATCGCCCGAGGGCGCCGGCCAGGGAAGCGTCGTCGTGGCCAGCACGGTGGCGCCGGGAGCGCGCGAACTTCCATGCCGAGGCCGATGACGAACGGGGGATACTGGCGCTGAAGTCGCCAAAGAGCTTCGCGCCGTCGGCCGTCGGGGCGATGTAGTGTTCAGTCGGATGCCAGTCGGCCTTGACCAGACTCACGCCGAAAACGTCGGAGAGCATGAAGTCCTTTTGCAACTGCCCTTGCTTGTTGACGAGCGAGCTGCCGCCGCTGGCCAGCAGCGTGCCGCCGCGCTGGACCCAATCGCGGATCGCGTCGACTTCCTGTTGATCCATCATGTTGACGGCCGGCAAGATCAACAGCTTGACGTCGGACAACCGAGACAGCGACTTCTTCGTGATGACTCCGAACGGCACGTGCGCGGCGATCAACCGGCGGCTGGCCTGCATGGCGGCCGTGGTGTGCGCGTCGGACAGGTCCGGCTGTCCGACGTTGCGGTCGTTGGGAACGAAGGAGAATTTCGATTCCAGGCTGTAATAGATCGCCACGTCCTCGACCCGCTGCCCGCCCAGATGGGCATAGCAGGGCATCAGACGGTCGAAAACCCTTCCCATGCGCTCGTGAACCAGGGGGTTGATCGTGCCGATCGGGTCGATGGCGTCGATGAAGATAAAGGCCGCGGCATCGGCGATGGCGGCCGAGGCCTTGGCCTCGAGCAGCGCCTCGGATTTCATGCCCGTGTGATCGCGCAGCTCGACGGAAAAGCTGGTCTCGAAACCGAAGGGGCGGTTCGGCGTCAGGTCCTCGAGCAATTTGCGGACGAACGAGCCTTGCAGCGAGTCGCCGTAGAAGTCGCCTTGCAGAAAATCGTTCTGCGGCACCAGCGGCGCTCCGACGCCGAACTGCCAGTTGAGCGGATAGGTCGATGATTGGTGTTCGACCGTGGCGTTGGGCTTCAGCTTGCGAACGGCGCCGGTGGCCACGGCGGCAAACTCGGCCAGCCAGATTTCGCGCCGCCGGGCGAAGGCCACCCATTTCTCGTCTTGCCAGTTGATCGTGCGCGGAATGTCGCCCCCCACTTCGTCGGCGAATCGTTTCTGGCAGTGCTGGCAAAAGCAAAGCGACGGCCAGAACGTCATATCGAAGCGCAGGCCCTCGAAGTCGAACATCTGGCAGATCTCTTCGGCAAACGCGCGGACATAATCGCGATACGGCGAATTGGGACACAACACGCCGTGCCGCCCGCCTTCGCTCTGCGGCTTGCCCTGGCTCGTCACCATCCGCCACTCGGGATGGTTGTCCGCCGCCCAGCGATCGAAGATCAAGCTGGTATAGACCACCACGGCGATATCGTGGGCGTGGCAGCGCTCGATGATCTCGCCCAGGATGTTTCGCCCCTTGAGGCCGCGATGTTGCTGCCCAACCTTGGTCGGGTAATTGAACAGCCCGACGTGCGAATGGCCGTAGGCCACGATCGACTGGGCCCGCGACTTGACCAGCATCTCGACGTAGCGATCGGCATCGAACTGGGACAAGAATTTCTCGTCCCAATCGGGGATGTGCATGTCGATCACGGCCCGTCGATAAGCCGTCTGGTACCATCGTTTGTCATTCAATAGCATCGCTCGGCCCGGGAGGGTGACTGGATCGAATGGACACGGGCGAGTCTAAACTCACGGCACGCAAAAGGAAAGTCTCGCGGCGCGAGGCGGGGTGGCATTGGAGAGCGATCTAAATCCGTGGCTTTTCGGATTCGTTACGAGACCCAATACAGCACGAATGGCATGCCTAGCAGGAAAATCCAACCAAGAAAGGAGACCAGAAATGGGGGTGAATCGGTATCGATGTTGCCGCCCCGAACCCAACCTCTGACATCGCCGAGATCGGGAAACCAGATCAGTACCAACCCTATGAGCATAAAGACCAGCGCTTTGCCGATGCTGAGAGGCAGCACTCCCATGATCGTCAAAGCAACACTGGCCAAAACGATGACCAGCGCGAGGATCTTCTCGGTCGTGATTTCCATGGCGTTGGAGACCCGGCTGGTTTAGGCGGCCTACGTGGTTCGCTGCGATGCTTCAATTATATCCGGCGAAGAATCCGCACCGCGACATCGGCAGTCGGCCATTTCCCGCCAGCTGCCCGCCGCGGCCAATCGTTGACAGGCGCCTGGCGCGGGACGATCATCACGTAATCCAGCGTCGTTTTTGTCGCATCGAGCCATCGTCCAGCAGGCGGATCATTTCATGGGGTATCGCTTTTGGGCATTCGCCCTGACCCTCGTCGCGGCGGTTGGATGCGGCGATCGTTCGAATTCCGGTTCCGGGCAGGCCGAGCGGAGCGGACGGGAGAAGCTGCTGATCGCCGTGGTGCCCAAGGCCACTTCGCACGAATTCTGGAAATCGGTGCATGCCGGCGCCGTGCAGGGCGCCGAAGAAGCCGACGTCGACATCATCTGGAAAGGCCCGATCACCGAGAGCGACCGCGAGGCCCAGATCAACCTGGTGCAGGATTTTGTTGCCCAGGGCGTGGATGGAATCTGTCTGGCGCCGTTGGATTCGCAAGCGCTTTCGAGCGTGGTCCTCGAAGCCAGGCAGGCCGATGTTCCCGTCCTGATCTTTGACAGCGGCCTGGACGACATGAGCAACGTGCTCAGCTTCGTCGCCACGGACAACTATCATGGCGGCCAGATCGCCGGCCGGCACCTGGGCAAGCTGCTGGGCGGCAAGGGCCGCGTAATCGTGCTGCGCTACGCGGTCGGCAGCCAGAGCAGCGAGCAGCGGGAGGAAGGCTGCCTCGACGCGCTGAAGAAGGAATTCCCCGAGATCGAGATTCTCTCGGCCAACGAGTATGCCGGCGACACGGCTGACAAGGCCCTGGTCAAGGCCCAGCAACTGCTGCTCACCTATGGCGATCGCGTCGACGGCGTGTTCACGCCCAGCCAGCACGTCTCGACCGGAATGCTGCGAGCGCTGGAAGAACAACAGTTGGCCGGCAAGGTGAAGTTCATCGGTTTCGATCCCGGACCGGAACTGGTCGTGGCGCTGCGGGAGGGCAAAATGCACGGGCTGGTGCTGCAAGATCCGGTCCGCATGGCGAGCCTGGCGGTCACCACCATGGCCGCGCACCTGCGGGGACAGAAAGTCGAGCCGCGAATTGCGACTGGCGAGACCTTGGCCACGCCCGAGAACATGGACGAGCCAGAAATCAAGAAGCTGCTCGAGCCGGAATCGTCGGAGGAGTAGCCGACGAGCATGTCCAATCAATCCGGTTTTTTTCGCAGCCGGTCTCCGGCGACGAGCATGTAGATCGAGTCGCCGCTGGCAATGTCCTTGCCCTCGCCATCGGTGACATCGGCCACGGCGTGGATGATCTGCCGCCCCATGCGCGTCACGCGAGCGTCGCAGAAAATCTTTCCGGCCGAGACGGGCCGCAGGTATTTGATGCGCAAATCGAGCGATACGATGCGCCCGCCTTGCTTGTGAGCTTCAATATATTGGGGCGTCAGCAAGATGGAGTGGGCAATCGCGGTATCCACGAGCGAGGCGATCGCGCCGCCGTGCATGATGCCGGCCGGCTGGCAGAGATCCGCTCGCCAGCTCATGCTCAGTCGGGCGTGGCTCGGCTCGACGTCGACGAGTTCGAAGCCCATCAATTGGAAGAACGGGAAGGTCTTGAAAAAGTCGCGCAGCCCCTGACGCTTAGCGTCGAGGTCCGCGGCAGTTTCTGGATTCGGCTCTGACATGATCGGGTTCTTGGTTTCCAGCGAGTTGAATGGATGTCATTTAACGAGCAAAGCGCCGCAGCACGTTGGCCGTGATTCGCGAGACGGATTCGTCGACCAGCAAGCTGGCGGGCCAGCAGATCGAGCCGGCGGAAAACACGCCCCCGCCGCGCGGCGTTTCGAAAGCCACCAGGTCCGCGCCGCCGTCCTGGGGATTCGTGCCCTTGGCAATCCGCTGCAGATTGGCCGGGGAGCTGGGGGAAATCTTGTCAGTTTCGTGGCCTGATGCGCCGCCGGGAATCCGCTCGTGCAGGCTAGCCTGGCCGAACAGGTCTCCGTTTTGCAGTTCCGTGCCGGCCAGCGCCCAATGATCGGCCGCCAGCACGCGGTAAGGGGCGGCGGTCATCACCCCGGCCTCGCTATAAACCACGCCCAGCAGGTTGGCCTCCGACTCCCCGCGCATGCCGAAGCGGCTTTCGTAGCGCGCCAGCTCGGCCTGCAGTTTGCGGTTGTCGCCATTGTGGGCGATCATCGTGACCGGGTCCGGAAACGTCACCTCGCAATTCAAGCCGTTGCCCCCCAGATAAACCAGCCGCCCGCCCCGCTCGAAAACCCAACTCTTCACGGCCCGATACATTTCTTTCGACCAGTACTCGGGATGCGTGCTGATCACCAGCACGCGATAGGCGTCGAGATCGACCGCGCCTGCGTGCAACTGAGTTTCGGCATACAAGTCGTACTCGAATCCCTCGCGCTCCATCCAGCCCAGCAGTCGCCATTCGGCGGGCGCCACGTGGCAAGCGGCGCGGCCTTCGATCGGGTCCGTAATCTCGACACTCTCGGGCACATGATTGATCGGCTCCGGACGGTCGAACGACAAGGGAGCATAGTCCTCCATGTTCCAAGTGCCGAACTCCGGGTCGTTGTAACGGCTGAGTTCCAACCGGGCGTTGACCGTGGGCGTCGGGGGCAGGCGGTCGGCGTGTATGTAGTTGCTGCGCCCGCCGAAATTATTGTACGCGTTCCAGGTGATGTTCGAAGCCAGCACCGCGATCTTCGCCGTCGGACGACGCGGCGCGACGATCCAGGGGAACGAAAAGAACCGTCCGCTGTCGGTGCGGGCGTGAAAGTAGTATAAGCCCGAGCGCTCCGGCGCCGCGACGAACTGCGCGTGCTGCCAACTGCCGTAGCCGCTCTTGTTCCACTGGACGCCGGTCTGGGTGTAGTCGCCGTCGGGCGTGATTTGCATCGTGGCCAGCGGGCCATGCTCGTCGAACCAGCCGATCTTGGCGGCCAACTCCTTGCGCCAGCCGTAGCGCCACAAATCGATCTTGTAAGCTTCGACCGAATGGACGCGAAACTCGGCCCGCTCGCCGGCGCGCACCCACTTGGGCCAGGCATAGCCCAGCAATCCGTCGGCCAGCAAGCGAAATTGGTGCGGCGATCCGTGACCGACGCGAACCTGGCAGCGTTTCGCTCCATAGCCGGGCTTTTGCAACGTCACGCGATAATCGCCCGCGGGAAGATCGGCATGGACGGCGCCGGAGGCTCGCGAACGGGCTTCGACGCTGCCCGATGCGCCTTCAAATTCCAACAGCACGTCGGCCAAGGCCACATACCGCTCGTCGCTGACGTATCCGATTAACATGCTGCCGTTCCGCGTCGCCGTCGTGTTTCCGCTGCTCTACTCCAACACGCCGGGAGCGACGTCATGCGCAATGCATGCCACGCAGTCGCCTTGCGCCACCAGCGATGGCCCGCGCGTGGCCAGCAGCACTCCAGCCGTATTGGCCACGACGCAAGCCGGCTCGCGATCGGGTCGTTCCAGGAAATGCACGTGTCCCACTGGCTGGCCGGCGGTCACTTCCGTGCCCAAGGGCAACAGGGTCTCGTAGATACCCGACTCGGGGGCAAATCGATAATCGTCCCGGCTCAAGGCCTGCACCCAGCGCGTGGGCGAAAGGCCCTGCTCGGCGCGGGTGATTTGCTTGCCCTCGATCAGGCCCGATTGGACGAGAACGTTACGCAGACCGTGTTGCGTGATGCGGTGCACCTCGGCCGAGACCGGCTCACCTCCGCCCATCTCGGTGGTAATCACGGTTTTGCCCTGCCGTTCGGCTTCGACCGGCAACAGGCCCGTGCCGGCGATGTCGGCATAGAGAAACGCGAAGTCGGTATTCCAGGCCAGAGTGCCCTCGACCATCCGCCGCCGCTGCTGGCGGTCTTCGACCAGGTGCATGTGGCGCAGGGATAAAAGTCGACGCCGCGACCGCCGGTGTGGATATCGATCACGATGTCGGCCAACGGAAACAGCACACGGGTCAGATAGTCGGCGATCATCTCGGTTGGCGTGCCATCGGCCTTGCCCGGAAAGCTGCGATTCAAGTTCTTGCCGTCCAAGGGCGAGAGTCGCGTGCCGGCCTTGGCGGCCGGCATGTTGAGGGCCGGGATCAGGATCACGCGTCCGCGGACCAGCTCCGGGCTGCGATCCAACTCGCGCATCAGCCGTAAGATCGCGACCTGGCCGGGATACTCGTCGCCATGATTGCCGGCCATGACCAACGCCGTGGGACCCGCGCCGTTGCTGATAACGGAAATGGGGAGAAGCAGATTCGCCCAGCCGGCCAGGTTGTACGAATAGGGCACGCACAGGTGCCCTTGCTGCTTGCCCGTGCGGGCGAAGTCGACCGTGGAGTGGATTTGCGTGGCGGACATGGCGAGACGACTAGGATCGCAGTTTCGGTCGGCATACCCGCGCGACCAAGGCGGCGAAGCGGTTCTACCACACCGCCTTGGCGAGTTCCAGCGGTCAGGCAGCGAGACGCAGGATCAGAAATCCTTGCGATACACGTACGCGCATGACGCGGCCAAGACCACGACCAGAAATGCCAGGTTGCTCCACACGGGGCCCCAAATGTCGACCTTGGCCGGTCCGCCGCGGTTATCGTCGCTCAAGCGAATGCCGCCGGCCGGCGCGTCGCTGGATGTCAGCATGTAGTCGACTGTTTGATTGAGCTGGCTGGGTTTGGGAAACACGGTGTAGAGCGGGTGCAAGGCATAGCGGTATATCCGCTCGACCAGCGGCATGCTCCCCTGCCACTGATCGGCCAAGCGCATTTTTTCCAAGTCGTACTCGGTCACGCGGGTCAGCCGGTCGGCGACGAACAGTTTCTGCCCGTCGAAAACCACGCCCGAAATGTCTCCTTGGCCGGTGACACCCAAAACGGCGGGCCGCGATTCGCGAATGTCGTACAGCCACAGCCGCGCGTCGCGAAAGACGATCGCCAGGTAGCGGCCGTCGGGCGATACGCTCATCGATTCGGCGGGGCTCTTGTTGCCGGCATCGACCGGCGGCAGCGGCATCAATTGCGAACTGTAGCGGAGGATTTCGCGCTGGCCCAGCGCGAGGAAAACCTGGCCCCCGCCGATAGCGACTTTGCCAGTTTGCTTGCGCTCGAAGGTTTGTTCGTTGCCTTGGCGATAGCCCCCCTTGGCGTCGCGCTCGAACACCACCAGTCGCATGCCGTCAAACAGCACGATCGCGCCGGTTTGCGGATCGATGGCGGCGCTCTGCAGTGGGCGCAGCGCCACGGCGGAGCCAACCGGCGCGAAGCGGCCCCCCTGCTCCGGCAGCGGAATGTGCAGGCCGAACACATTGATATCTGGCTGCCTGGCTTCGAGATCGCCCTGCAGCCGATAGATGCCACTGGACGATGCGATCAGCACGTCTCCCAGTTTGCCCAGGAACAGCGCCGCGGCGCCTTCCGGAATCGTCACCCCCTCGCTTCGCCGCCAGTCGTCGCTGCGCTTGCCGATCAGCAGCCGATTGGCGGCCCGTAGCGGAAAGCCCGGAAAGGCCGCTCGAAACGCCAGGATTCGTTCCCCCGCGGCGTCGTAGATCGGGCCCACCAGGCGCGTGCGAAACATGAACGGCATCTGGTTGTCGCCGCGGGCCGCGAACGCGGGCTCCCAGTCGCCGCGCACGTCGTCCCAGCGAAAGGCGTCGCCTTGGTTGACGACGATCAGATCGTCACCCGCAGGCACGATCCCGGTAATGCGGCGCGGATTGAGCGAGATCGATTCGACCAGCGTGTTGGCCGTGCCCAGCGTCCAGCAGACGAACCAAAACACCACGGCCACCACGACCGACACGATTGCGTTGCGCCACACCAATCCCGCCAGGGCCGAAACGCTGTAATAAATCGCGAACAGAAACAAGTACAGCGGGATGGCCCACAGCAGCCGCTGGTTCCACAGCCCGATCCTCAACCCCAGCACCAGCCACAGGCCGCCGATAAAGTAGGCCGCGTTGATGGCGATGAACGCGCAGCCGCCGAAAAACTTGGCCAAGAACAGCCAACCGCGCGAGATGGGCTTGCTCAGCAGCAAATCGACCGAGCCAGCCTCGAACGTCTGCGGAATCATCGACGCGGTGACCAGCACGGCCACGAAGACGCCGGCCACGCCCAACAGCAAGGTCAGCGCCGTGACCAGCAACTGGTTGATCGCCGGAAAAAGCTGTTCCGACTCGACCGGCAACGGCAGCCCCAATTCCCAACTGAAATAGGCCAGTTGTACCTGCTTCGGCGCGATCGGCGCGATTTCGGCAGGATAGGCCGCTTCCAACGCCAGGCGATTGAAACGTTTCACCTCGTCGTCGGGCAAGGTATCCAAGCCCTTGGCCGCCAGCCCACGTGCCGCGGCGCCCAGCGTTACATGGGCCCAGTCGCTTTCGCGAAAAAAGTCGCGACGATCCAACACGGATTGCAACGACCGCACGAGATTCGCATTGCGCTGGCGGGCCTCGAACGGATCATCCGGCTTCGACGCCAGCGTGCGCTGCGCTGAAGGGTCGAGGAGCTCCCAAATCCGGCGGCCCGGCGACGGCTCCGACGATTTGCCCTGGGCCACGATGCGTTCGATCAGCTTGTCACGATTGAGAATATCCTCGTCGAGCAGCACCGAGCCGGCCTGTTCGATAAAACCAAGGGGTAGTAGCGCGAGCAGAACGATCGTCGACAGCGCGAGCAAAATCCACAGCACGCGCGAGACAAACGCCTCGTGGAACGAATCGCGGATGACGGCCAGATAAGGTCTCATAGGCGTGCGGCGCGGGCTCGCTCCAGGATCGATAGGAAGGCCTCTTCCAGGGTTTGCCGGTCGCGGGCCAGCGAAACCACGCTCAACCCGGCTTGCCGCAATCGGTCGATCGCCGCGTCGACAACCGTCTGGTCGCGAGTCTTTAGCCAGATCTCGAAGCGGTCTTGGTCCAGAGGACGAACATCGGCCACCGGCAGTCCGACGAGCGCCGTGCGCAGCGAAGTCTCGGCGCCGGCCGCGACCAGGCGCACGTCGGCGTCGGCCCGTTCGGTCAACTCCGAGATCGAACCCTGGTGCAAAACCTGGCCGTGGTCCAGAATCGCCACGCGATCGCAAACCAGCTCGACTTCTTGCAACAAGTGGCTATTGATGAAGATCGTTTTGCCAGCCGCCTTGAGACCCTGCAACAGCACGCGCATCTCGCTGCGGCCCACCGGATCGACACCGTCGGTCGGCTCGTCGAGAACCAATAGCTGCGGGTCGTGCAACAGGGCCTGCGCCAGGCCGAGCCGTTGCAGCATGCCCTTGGAATATTTTTTAACCGACGTGCGGCCCCACTCGGCCAGTCCCAAGGCTTCCAACAGCGGCCCACGGCGGCGGCGAATCTCGGCCCGCGACAGGCCGCTCAAGCTGCCGAAAAACATCAGCGCCGAGTTGGCCGTATGGTGCCGTGGAATTCGATGGTTCTCGGGCAAGTAGCCGACCTGCCTGCGACCTTGCCGGCGGCCGGCCGGCAGTCCCAGCAACTCGGCCCGGCCGCCCGTGGCACGGACAATTCCCAAGAGGATTTTGATCAACGTGGTTTTGCCGGCCCCGTTAGGACCGAGCAGCCCGAAGATTTCACCGTGACCGACCGAAAGACTCACCCCGGCAAGCGCCTGAATGCGCCGCCGGCCAAGCAGCCCGTCGCGATACAGCTTGCGCAAATCCTGAACGTCGAGAGCGGCGGAGGATGTCATTTCGGTTGTTCGCTGTCGGCGGAAGTTGATCGACGGATCGCTCCCCATCTTAGCAGTACCATCCGCGGCCTTGCGCTGTTTTCTCGAAGCCACGCCAAAGTTGGCTCAGTCGCTTGCCGATGGGAGCAGGTTCCGCCGCGGGTGCGAATTCAGATAGTATTCGCCGGCCGAGCCCATTACTTCGGCCAGGCCGTCAAATCTTGTGTATTCTCGCTGGCCGCTGAAACGATCGGCCAAATCAAAACGAAACACCCGGGCCCGATGGAGCAGGCCATAGCGGGCGATCACGGCCTCGGCCACGCCGAGTTGAAATCGGTTTTGCGGATAGATCGGCGCGGAGAGCGATTCGAGCGACCAGCGATCCAGCCGCACGACCAGCCAGGCATCGTCGTTTGGCACGGCCTCGACAAAGGGCTGTACTTCGGCTGGCAATTGTTCAATTTCGCGACGATGCACGACGAGTTGCACGCGCTCGGCGCACGAAGCGTACAGACCCCACGAGGGCCACATATCGAACCACGCGGTGGGCTCCAAAAACGGCAACAGCGCCACGGTCACGATGAAGACCGTCAGCCCGCGCGAGCGGCGCGACTCAGGGAGGGATGCGGGGTCAACCGACTCGGCCGGCCGCCACGGCACGGCCGAAAGCCCGAAGAGGAGCACATCCTGGACGATAAAGAACACGTTCCACAAGAGTACCCCCGGCTTATGATTCAATCCCCAGGGCCCGAGGATCACGAGCAGCAAAAGGTGCAACAGCACCGCAGCGGCGAGTGCCGCTCGCCGGGTCATCCGGAAGCATAGCCCCAGCGCCACGAGCATCTCCCCGGCCGGTAGCGCGGCGGCAGCCAGCACGCGCGCCGTCTCGCTCCAGCCGTCGAGCGATGCCCCCCAGGTTCCGGCGAGGGCATTCAGGAATTGCTGCCCCAGCGTGTGCAGAAAAGAGTAGTCGAATTTGGTCAGCGCCGAGTGAAAGTAAAAGCTGACGACCAACAACCGCAACAAGCTGATCGCGGTTGCCGCATCGGCCAATGCCAAGACCACGGCCAGCAGCATGAACTGGTAAGCCCAGGGCTGCAACCGATGCTGATCAACGAGCACCAAGAGGAGCGTGCCGACGGCAAATGCCAGCAAGGCCACGGGCGCCAATCGCCGGGGCGCCAGCATCGCGCCGGCCAGACCGACGAGCATCACGGCGGCGGCGGACCACTCGAACCACGGCCCGAGGCCGTCGAAACCCCGCACAAACGGCACCTGCGGATAGACCTGTTGCGGCGTCCACAGTCGCCAGGTGGCGGCGACCAACAGCAATCCGAACAGGCCCAGTGCGCGGCGCAGCCAATCGCGGCACGGTTCAGCCTGGTAGACATCGCCCAGCAAGCGCCGCAGCCAACGCATGAGGAATTGCCCGTCGGCTTTCAGGTTGCACGGGTCGATCGTAAACGACGGCCAAAGATACGGGCTCGATTCCTTGCCCAGGAAGAGCCAGCGGGCCTGAGTGTATCATGCCAGCGACGGGGGCCGAAAGTGCGACTATCGGCCGGCGGCGCCGCCCCACTGCAGGACGGCGCCGGATGAATTAGGTCGGGGCCTGCGGTTGTTTAGCGATCGAAATCGGAAGCCGAGTAGCCGGGCAACTCGGATTCGGAAAACAAAGGCGGCGTCCAGTGCACCCGCTTCTCGTTCGAGCGGCGAGCGCGCTCGCGCGGTCCCCAGGCTTTACGGATCGCTTCGCTCCGCTGGCGGATTTGCTCCGGTGTGGGGTCGGTGAGCGACATCTCTAAATTGCTCGATTTGCTCTGCGCTCTGCGGATCATGTCGATTGCCTCTCTGTGAAAGATGTGACACGAACTAGAAATGAGCTGCGCAAGGCAGCCTGAAGTGCGACTCCGGTTCCGTGGTAGACGTGTTCAATACGCAACGAGTGAAAAATGGATCGAAAAAATCGACCGCGTTTTCTCGAATCTCCGTTGCTAGACGTGCCCCTGACCGAATCGCGCCGCATAGATGTGATTGTTGGCAGCGCGCCTCAGTCGATCTTTTTATAACTAGCCAGCGACGGCGAATCAATTGCAGGGCACCCGAAACTGGAAATTTCTTCCCCCCGATAGCACCCCCGCCGTCGAGGTGGACGACAGTTGTTGCGACGAGCTTTGCCCGTGCGCAACAGTGCTTGCTTGCGAAGTGATCGCCGCGGTGTCGTGGCGATCAGGTGAGGGGCCGCATGCAGACCTAGTGCGGATCGTTCTTGATGAGGTGCACCACTCCCCATACTCCCAGCACGGCGGAAGTCCCGATCGCTACCAGGACCATGTTGGAGACATTGGCCGGTATGTCGTATTTGCGGATCTGGGGATGGCTTGCCAGGAACACGAACACCCCGTGACCGGACACGGCCGCGGCCAGAATCAGAATCGCCCCCGAGATCCTATTCATGCGACCCGCCCTCGACGAATGATTTGCTCTGCCACTTCAACCCGGAATACGGACTGACCTGTCAGCCGCCTCCTGTGGTCCAACCTACCAACCGGTCGGGCGGCATGCAAAGATTTAACACCGCCCGCGCCACGGGGTATTGTCCTCGCGACCGCTGGCTCGGCGAGCGAAAAACGCGGCCAAAAACCGCCAGAGGCGGGTGCCGAGGAATTCTTTTTGGCCTTCATCTTACCTTCAGGTGCCGTTTGCTAATCTGACGCCCGTTGGCCGAACACAACCAGGCGACTGTGCCACGGCCGGTCTCAACATGTCGCCTTTTCGAAGGATGGAAACCATGAAACGCTTCCTGCTAGTTACGACTGTTGCGGCGGCGGTTGCCGCACTGGCCATTACCTCCTTGGCCCAACCGCCCGGCGGCCCGCCACCCCGGCGAGGGCTGAACCGCGGGCTCGGCGGACCCAACATGCCGCCGCCCCCAGATCGCTTGACCGAGGCCCTGGATACCGACCATGACGGCGCGCTGTCGTCGGAGGAAATCGCCAAGGCGTCCGAATCGTTGAAAAAGCTCGACGACGATGGGGACGGCACCCTGTCGGCTGCGGAGCTGCGCCCGCCGCGACCACGCCGCGGACCGGGAGGAGACGGCCCGGGCGGCGATGGGCCGGGCGACCGCGGCCCCGACGGACCCCGTGGTCGTCGACCGGGCGACGGTCCGCGCGGCGCTGGCCCCCCGCCGCGTCCGCCTGGCCGTGGATTCGAGGCGGGGCCGCCTCCACTGTTTCCTCCTTTCCTGCGCGACGATCTGGAATTGACCGACGCTCAGAACCAGGAGCTCGACGAGCTGCAAAAAGAAGTCCGGGCCAAAATCGAGAAAATTCTCACGCCCGAGCAACACAAACGGCTGGCCGAAATGCACCGTCGCGGTCCTGGCGGGCCCCCGCCCGGTCGACCGCCGCGTCGCGATGGTCCCCGCGATGATTACGACGACGATGGCCCGGAGCCGCCAGCGGGCCCTTGATTCGTCGAGCGGATCGCCAGGCGAAGCGGATCGCGGCAGGATATCATTGAATCGTGCTTTTTAGGGCCGCGCGCAAACCGCGGCCTTTCCAACATCCATCGCTTGTTACCGCGTCCATGAGAGTTCTGGTTGTCGAGGACGAACCCGACTTGCTGCGAACGGTCAGCCAGGGACTGCGCGAGCAGGGCTATGCCGTCGACGTGGCCGAGGACGGCGAAGAAGGACTGTTTCGAGCGACGAGTTGGGAATACGACGCGATCGTGCTCGATCTCATGCTGCCCAAAGTCGACGGCTGGCAACTGTTGCAAACCTTGCGCAAGAGCAAAAAGACGCCAGTGCTCATTTTGACGGCCCGCGATGCAATCAACGACCGCGTTCGCGGACTCGACTCCGGGGCCGACGACTACCTTGTCAAGCCGTTCGAGTTTGCCGAACTGTTCGCCCGATTGCGGGCCTTGATTCGCCGCGCGGCGGGACAGGCCAGCGGAGCGGTGGAACTGGGCGACGTAACGCTCGACCTGCGCGGCCGGACCGTGACGCACGGTGACAAGCCGGTCATGCTCACGGTGCGCGAGTATGCGCTGGTCGAATTGCTGGCCCTGCACCGTGGCGAGGTCGTGACGCGAACCCAGATCTACGACCACTTGTTCGATGAGAACGACGACTCGCTCTCCAACTTGATCGAAGTTCACGTTTCGAACATTCGCCGCAAACTGGGCAAGGACTTTATCGTGACTCGCCGTGGATTGGGGTACGCGATCGATGGTTAAATCAATCCGCGTACGCCTTCAGATCTGGTACGCGGCCGTGCTGGTGGCCGTCATCGCGGGCTTTGCCGGCGTGCTGTATTACCAGGTGCGCACCAGCCGATTGCACCAGGTGGATGAACGGCTGGAAGCGGCAACCCGATACTTAGAGGCCACGATTCGCGGGCTGCCGCCGTACGAGTTGGACGATGTTCCGCCGCCGGGACGGCCCCTCGATGACGGACCCCGACGGCCATTAGGTCGTCGTCCCGGCCAGATTGGACCGCCGGAAGGACGCCCGGGAGACGGCCCGCGGCGCGATCGGCCGCCGCGCGATCCCCCACCGTCCGGCGAGCGGCCTTTCGACTTGCCGCCGCGCGACCGGCTGCCGCCTGGCCCGCGAGGCCCGGCCGAGAGGTTGCGGGCCGCGATCGACTTGCCCGATTCGCTGCTGGAGCGGCCCGACGATGAACCGCGCGACCGGCCGTATTTCGTCATCTGGCGCCGAACGACACGGTGC
This sequence comes from uncultured Planctomycetaceae bacterium, assembly GCA_963791755.1. Lineage (GTDB taxonomy): Bacteria > Planctomycetota > Planctomycetia > Pirellulales > PALSA-1355 > PALSA-1355. The sequence goes on along the minus strand of CAWBTK010000006.1, from coordinate 88,232 downwards.
TGGCCGCCTCGTCCGAACGGACTGCCGCGTCGCGGCCCGAGCCGTTCGAGCTGTCGATCGCCGAGGTCCCCGTGTTTCGCTGGCAGCGGGACGGACGCCGCGAGGTGTTTCTGCTCGGTCCGCGCGGAACGGTGATCCTGGTTGGCAAATCGCTGGGACGGGAACTGGGCGAGCTGCGAACGTTGGCCTGGCAAACCTTGGGCACGGGCATCTTCGTGCTGGCAGTGGGTTTGGCCGGCGGCTGGATGATTTCTCGCAGCATCACGCGGCCGATCGCCGCCATCTCCGAGGCGGCCTCGGCCATCTCGGCCTCGAATCTTTCGCGGCGCATCGATACCTCGGGCATCGATCAGGAGCTGATCGGACTGGCCACGGTATTGAACGAAACCTTTGGGCGATTGGAAGGCGCTTTCGTGCGCCAGTCGCGCTTCACTTCCGACGCCTCGCACGAGTTGCGCACACCGCTGGCCGTGATCCATTCCCACGCCGAACTGGCCTTGTCGCGACCTCGATCGGTCGAGGAGTATCGCGAAACGCTGACGGCATGTTTGCGCGCGTCGTCGCGCATGGCCGCGCTGGTGGATGGCTTGCTGACGCTGGCCCGGGCCGACGCCGGGCGGCTGGAAACCCAATTCAACTCGGTTGATCTGCGGTCGATTGTCGAGGAGGTCGTCGATCATTTCGGTCCGCAGGCCGCCACGGCCAACGTCGCGATCTCGACGACGTTGGCCGAAGGAGTGATCGTGAGCGGCGATGTGCCGCTGCTGTCGCGGATCGTTGGAAATCTCTTATCCAATGCCATTCGTTACACGCCTGCCGGCGGCAGCGTGCATGTGAGTTTGAGCATCGATCGGGGCGAGGCGCTGCTGGCGGTCGATGACACCGGTCGCGGAATACCGGCTGAAGACCAACCGCGCGTTTTCGAGCGATTCTTTCGCGCCGACAAGGCCCGATCGCGAACCGCGGGGGGCAATGGACTGGGCCTGGCCATTTGCAAGAGCCTGGTCGAGGTCCATCACGGGCACATCGCTTTCACATCGACCGAGGATCGCGGCACGCGCTTCGAGGTTCGGCTACCGCTGGCCAACAGGATTCCCGGGGATGCCTGGCCGGCTGCCTCACCCGACGACGAATTGCCGCGGGGGCTCGAAGCCCATTCGCGGGCGCCTTCGACGGCCCCAAAGCTGCGTTAGCCGACAAATCGGGCTATTTTTCCAGCGATCGCGGAAAAAAATTTGGGCCAAGCCCGGTTCCTTCATCTTCGCTTAATGTGCCGGTAGTTACGATGCCGGCGGTCTTGACGCGCGAGCACTTCGAAGTCGCGCCGGGACTAATCCCATCTCGCTGTCGGAACAGCACAACCCATTTCTCGTTTACTGGAGGAGAGGAACATGAAGAGTCTGCGCCAGATTTTCGAAGCCGTGGGAAACATTCAGCCTCGACACTCGACTTCGCGCCGGCCCAACCGCCGCAGAGGCATTGCGCTGGAGCCGCTCGAGTCGCGCAATTTGCTGTCGGTCAACGTGCGCTCGATTGACGGCAGCGGCAACAACTTGTTGCACCAGGATTGGGGATCGACCGGCGAGGACCTGCTGCGCATGGCGCCGGCGGAATATAGCGACGGAGTTTCGGCGCCCGCGGGAAGCGATCGCGCCAGCGCTCGCACGATCAGCAACCTGCTGGCGGCCCAGAGCGGCGACCTGCTCAACAACCGCGACATGTCGGCCTTTGTTTACGCCTTCGGCCAGTTCCTGGATCACGACATCGACCTGACCGGCAGCGCCACGCCGGCCGAGGCGATGTCGATCCCGGTGCCCAGCGGCGATCCCTATTTCGACCCGACCGCCACCGGCACGCGGACGATCGACATGGTCCGCTCGCAGTACGACCCCGCCACCGGCACGGGGGTCGACAACGTTAGGCAGCAATTCAACAGCATCACGGCGTTTATCGACGGATCGCAGATCTACGGTTCGGACGCGCAGACGGCCGCCTCGCTGCGCACATTCAGCGGCGGTCGGCTGAGAACGAGCGAGGGAAATCTGTTGCCGCTGGATGCCTCGGGGTCAATGTTCCTGGCCGGCGATGTGCGCGCGAACGAAAACGTCGATCTCACGGCGATGCACACGCTGTTCGTGCGGGAACACAACCGCCTGGCCGATCAATTCGCCGCGCAGCATTCCGACTGGACCGACGAGCAACTCTATCAGGCTGCCCGGCGGATCGTGATCGGCGAATTGCAGGCCATCACCTACAACGAGTTTTTGCCTGCCCTGCTCGGACCGGCCGCCCTGCCGGCCTATCGCGGCTACAACCCGCGGGTGAACCCCGACATCACCAACGAGTTTTCCACCGCGGCCTTCCGTCTGGGCCACAGCCTGCTGGGCAGCGACATCGAATTCCTCGACAATGCGGGGAATGAAGTGCACGACGAGGTCGAACTTCGCGACGCCTTCTTCAATCCGCTGTTGCTGGAAGAGACGGGCATCGACTCGATCTTTAAATACCTGGCCTCCGATCGGGCCCAGGAACTCGACACGCACCTGGTCGACGACGTGCGAAACTTTCTGTTCGGCGAGCCCGGACAAGGCGGACTCGACCTGGCCGCGCTCAACATCGAGCGCGGACGCGATCATGGGCTGGCCGATTACAACGCCACACGCGTGGCATATGGACTGCCGGCCGTGCACACGTTTGCCGATATCACGCGCGACGTCAATATGCAGAATGCCCTGCGGGCAGCGTACGGCGACGTGAACCATATCGATCTGTGGGTCGGCGGATTGGCCGAGGATCACATCCCCGGGGCTAGCGTTGGTCCATTGTTCCAGCGCATTCTCACGGACCAGTTCGTGCGACTCCGCGATGGCGATCGTTTCTGGTACGAACGCTACTTGAAAGGCGAGGAGCTAACACAGGTGCGCGAGACCACGCTAGCGGACGTGATTCGGCGAAATACCGAAACCAACAACCTGCAAGAAAACGTCTTCTTCTTTCGGGCGTCGATTTCGGGCCATGTCGCCGTGACGCCGCCGCCGAACGGCGGTCCGCAGACGACGGCGCAGCCGGGCCCGGGCCCCCAAGATCATCGACAGCCAGCGGCGAATATAACCGTGCGGCTCGTCGACGCCGCTGGTAGCATCGTTGCCACGACACGCACGCGAGCCGACGGCAGTTACTCGTTCGACCATCTCGATCTGGGAACCTACCGCGTCGAAATTCAGGTTCCGCGGGGCCTAACCCTGGTTCACTCGCCCATGCACGCCATCGCGATCACGCGAGGCATGACCGTGGCGTCGGTCGACTTCGACATGGCGCCATTGCCACAACTGCTTGCGCCGAAGCCCCCATCGGATGGTGCGAACGATGGCACCAGCCCGCCAAGTGTTGTGCAACAACCGCCGGTCCATCAGGATCCGCCGCCCCCGCCGCTTGCGCGCAGCCGCCAACTTCACCGCCGATGATGGACCGGCCGCGAATGGTTGCCTCGAGCGGTCAGCGACCGCCGGCGCCGCCAAAGTAACCGCCGCTCTGCGGGGCATGGCGCGGAGTGAATGCGGGGGAAATGACCCGCTTCATCCGCGCCGTGCCGCCGGTGCACGGCGCCGTACGAGCGATAAAGGGGCACCGGACGATGAATCGCCCGTCCCTCCAGCTTGACCCGGCGGCCGACGGCAAATAGCCTAGCTGGGTGGGTTTGTCGGCAGGAGATGTCCGCCTCAAACAGCCGCTTGTTGCAGGCGCGAACGGCGGTCGCCGTGAATTTTTCTCGTGGGAGTCGATGTATGACAATTTTCCGAAGCGGGTTCATTGCATTGCTGGCGGCGGTCGCGGTCCTGACATCGGCAGACGCGCTTGCGCAGACGGCCTATCAACCACCCGTGAAGGTGAACTATGCCAAGGTCGGAGACAACGAACTCTCGCTCAACGTCCTCGCGCCCAAGGGCAAGAGCAACGGGCTAGGGATCATTGTCGTGGCCAGCGGCGCCGGCTATGCCGGTGTCGGAAAGACCAACGAGCAGGAACATGCCATGATTGCCGACACATTCTGTCGGCGCGGCTATACCGTATTCGCCGTGCGGCCGGGCCCGGTCACGACGTACAGCGTGATCGACCTGGCCGATCACGTGAACAAAGCCATCGTGTTCGTCAAGGAACATGCCGACGACTATCGAGTCGACGGGGGACGATTGGGCCTGATGGCCACGCGGGCCGGAGTTCATCTGGTATGCCTGGTCTGCATTACGGCCACCGACAAGACGACAGTCAAGGCGGCCGGAGTTTACATTCCGCCGACCGACCTCGGAGAAAAGGACACTCAGAACCTGTACATCCAGGCCGACACGGCCGCCTGGGAACAAATCCGACAACTGGCCTTCACGGGCAACGGCGCCGATATCAGCCCCAGTTCGGCCGCGCCGTTCGCGGCAGGCGACAGAAACCCAACGGTCAAGCTGCCGATGGTATCTCCGCACGCGCCGCCGTTTCTAATCATTCACGGCGACGCCGATCCGACCGCGCCACGATTGGACTCGAACGCGTTCTTCGCCGCCATGCGCGATGCCGACGTCGCCCACGACATGATCGTCAAACGCCCCGGGACCGAGATCGGCCCGACGATCCAGGCGGAATTGAACACGCTGGCCGGCTGGTTCGACAAGCAACTGCGGCTCGACTGAGTCGACACGTGCTCGCCGCGGAATTCCATGCCGATTCGGCGCCCTCGAACATCGGGCCCTTCGGTCGCGGTCCGAATGACCTATAATTGAGGACCACTGGCCCGGACGACGTCACGACGGCGTTGTCCTTGCGGTCATTCCTCCATCCGCCAACGACCGTTCGTTATGCAAATCGTCATCACCGCCGTGGGACCCGACAATCGGGGCCTGGCCGACCCCATCATCCACCACGTCACTGGACTGGGCGCCAACATCGCCGAAATCCAGATGTACGATCACGACGAGCTCAGCCTGTTCGCCATGTTGCTGCGCATCGATTTGCCGGAGGATTGCTGGCAACCGCTCGGACCGCAATTGGCCGAAATCGGCCGGCTCAAAGGACTGTCGGTGCGGGTCTGGTCGCCCGACTTGCGCCGCGACCGCCCGCGGCTTGCGATCTGCACGACCATCCGGCCGGAGCCGGCGCTGGCGCTACTGCGGGCGATTCGCGACGGTCAGGTGCGAGCCGAGGCGGCGGTGATGCTCGGCAATCGACCGAACTGCCGCTTCCTGGCCGAGCAGTTCGGCGTCGATTGGCACCTGATTGGCGACGAAGACGCGGTGGCCGACGACGAGCGATTGATCGCGCTTTGCGATGAGTATCAGATCGACTATTTGATTCTAGCCCGCTACATGCGCGTCTTGCCGGCGGCCAGCTGTTGGAAATATGCCGGCGGCCGGATCATTAATCTGCACCATGGCCTGCTGCCCAGCTTTCCCGGCATCCGCCCCTATCACGAGGCCTTCGCCAGTCGGATGCTGACGTATGGCGCGACCTGTCACTTTATCGTGCCCGAGTTGGATGCCGGGAATCAGATCATCTACCAGTCGACATTCACGGCCAACCACGGCATGAAGCTGGACGACATCATTCGCCGCGGCCAGGAAGACAACGAGCCGCACTGCCTGGTCGAGGGCGTGCGTCGCGTCGTGGACCGCGAAGTGCAACTGCACTTCCATCGCGTCGTGGGTCGATAGCAACGCACCAGCCGTCGCGTTGACGCTCGGGTGCCGCTGGCCTATTGCAACCCGCTCGGGTAGAACAGGGCGCTACCGCCGCACGCGTCGCCGTCGGTCGGACCGCCCTGTTTTCTCTTACCGCGGATTTCTCGTTCGACCATGAACCCTACCTTCGACGTCGCCGTGGTGGGCGCTGGGATTGTCGGCCTGGCGCATGCCTTTCATTTTGCCCGCCGCGGACGACGCGTAATTGTCTTCGAGCGCAGCCCGCGGGCCGTGGGAGCCAGCATCCGCAACTTCGGCATGTTGTGGCCCGTGGGGCAACCGGCCGGCAAGATGCACGAAATGGCCCTGGCCAGTCGCGGCTATTGGCTCGAAGTGCTGAAGGCCAGCGGACTGTGGCACCACGCCTGCGGCTCGCTGCATTTGGCCTATCGCGAAGACGAAGCACAGGTGTTGGCCGAGTTCGCCGAGCGCGCGGCGGCCGCCGGTGACGCGTGCCAGTTGCTCACGCCGGCGGAAGTCGTCGGCCGATCATCGGCCGTCAAGCCGGCGGGACTGCGGGCGGGGCTTTGGAGTCCGACAGAGATTTGCGTCGACCCGCGCGAGATCATCGCCCGATTGCCGGATTGGCTGGCGCGCGAGTTCGGCGTCCGTTTCGAGTTTGGCTCGGCCGTGACCGGCTACGAGCAGCCGCGGGTTCATGCCGGCGGCACGACCTGGGCCGCGCGACAGCTCGTGGTCTGCTCGGGAGACGACTTTGCCACGCTCTATCCCGAGACGTTTGTGGATGTCGGCTTTCTGCGCTGCAAGTTGCAGATGATGCGATCGCAGGCCTATGGCTCGCGATTTACGCTCGGCCCGATGCTGGCCGGCGGCTTGACGCTGCGGCATTATAAGAACTTTCAGGATTGCCCCACGCTCTCGACGGTCAAACAGCGAGTGGCCCGCGAGTCGCCCGAGATGGATCGCTTCGGCATTCACGTCATGGCCTCGCAAAACGCACACGGCGAACTCGTGATCGGCGACTCGCACGAGTATGACGAGGCCGTCGAGCCGTTCGACAAGCCCGAGATCGACCGACTGATTCTAGATTACCTGGATACGTTTTTGGATGCGCCGAGTTGCAAATCTCGGCCCGTTGGCATGGCATTTACGCCAAACATCCGCGCGACGCGTTCTTCCGCGCTGCTCCGGCGCCGGGGGCCACGGTCGTTACGGGCCTGGGAGGCGCGGGGATGACGCTTTCGTTTGGACTGGCCGACGAAGTTGTGCAAACTCTCGAAGGACAATCATGATGAATATCGACCTGGTGGTATTTGACATGGCCGGCACGACCGTCAACGACGAGGACGGCGTGAACCGCTCGGTGCGCGAGGCCCTGGCCGAAGTGGGACTCGCCGTGACGCCCGAAGCCGTGAACGAGGTGATGGGTATTCCGAAGCCGTTGGCGCTACGCCATCTTGTCGAAAGCGGCGGGCGGCAGGATCTCGTCGCTCGGCTCGACGCCATTTATACGGACTTCGTGGCCCGTATGATCCGGTTTTATCAAACTGATCTGTCGGTCCGCGAAATTGCCGGGGCAAGCGACGTGTTTCGTCGGCTGCGCGGCGCAGGTATTAAAGTGGCGTTGGACACCGGGTTTTCGCGCGACATCGCCCAAGTGATTCTCGATCGACTGGGCTGGAGTGATCGAAAGCTGGTTGATATCACCGTCACCAGCGACGAAGTGCCGCGCGGTCGGCCCCATGCCGACATGATTGTCAAGGCGATGCGCGAACTGGGGATTACCGATGCCGGCCGGGTCGCCAAAGTCGGCGACACGCCCTCGGACTTGCAAGAAGGCACGGCAGCCGGTTGCGGCCTGGTAATCGGGGTGACCGCCGGCTCGCACACCGCCGCTCAACTCGAACCATTCGAGCACACGCACCTGATCGGCACGGTGGCCGAGTTGCCCAAGCTGCTGGGAATTTAGTCGACACCAAGTGGACTGACTACGCATCAATGTCACGCGCGGCCGGTATGTAATTTTTTGGTGCCATGCTCACGCCGCGTGAGCATGCTTGCGTGAACGCAAACATGCCACCCGACAAATAAGCGTAGTCAGTCCACTAGTTTGATTCTCGGGGCATGGTGATGCGGCCGTGGCCGGGTGCTTGTCTCTCCGCTTCCGCGGCCCGACTTGCCTTGCTGACTACGTCGGCCGCCAGCGGCAAAGTTGTGAGAACGCCGATGGCAAACAGCGTCCAACCGACGCTCCGCCGCTGTTGTTGCGTCATGCAGTCAGCCGCCAACAGCGCGATCCCGGCGCCGAGCATCGCCCGCGTCCCGGCGATCATGCCTAGCTCTGGAACGAGCAGAGTAACTTGTCTCATGATGACGCTCCTTTTTACGAATGCGACCTTTTCGGATAACCGATTCAATGGTGCTTGAAGTATTGAACGTCGCGCTCGTGCTTTTCGGCTGCCGCGCGAGTGGCAAATGTGCCCAGGTTGCGGCGTTTGCCAGTTTTTGGGTTTTTCTTGCGGGAATAGAGTCGATATTCGCCTGAACTCAGTTTGCGAATCATTGTTTGCTGCCTCCCTCTCGAAAGTGGGCGACTCGCGCGGCGCGAGAATCACACAAAGCGATGCGGCTCGCCCCACACACGATAAGTCATGCAAAACGCATGCCAGCGGAGGCGCCGGGGCATTACTTATCGTTCAGCGAGGGCACTCGTCAGTGCTGCGCGATAATGATCCAGGCCAGCCACCTGCATGCCGGGGATCTTGGCCAGATCGTCCCAGCGGCGCAGGGCGACGGCTTCGCGATAATGGGGGTTTTGCTCGAACTCCTTCCGCCCGGCTTCGTCGAGCGGGCCACCTTGCAAGGACAAACTTTGCAGCGATGCCGGCGAAAGCTGGCCCAGGTACCCGGCGTCGGTGGCACATAGATAGCGCTTGGCCGGCACGTGCAAGCGGATCGGCTCGGTCACCTCGGGGCCAAAATACCGGGCCAGCCAGGCCTGGCCGAGTTGCTCATGCCGCGTGTCAACGCCGTGGTCGGCGGCATCCTCGGGCAGCTTGTGAATCAAGTGGCCGATATCGTGCATGAGCGCCGCCGCGATCAGTGCCGGCGACGCGCCGGACTGCTCGGCGTGATGGGCGGTCTGCAAGGCGTGCTCAAGTTGCGACACGGGTTCGCCGACATAGGCGGCATGTCCCTTGGTGGCAAACAGATCGCAAATTTCGTCGACGATTTTCAAGTTCGCACCCGGCTGCGTTGCAGATAGAGAAATACCGCGGCGCCCAGACTGGACAACAGAGCCACGCCGGCCAGCGCCTTGAACGCCCCGTGCCAGCCGTATTCGACGCTGAGCCGGGCCACGCTCCCGCCGGCCAGGATGCCACCAAGATACCCGACTCCGTCGATCAATCCACAGGCGGTCGCTCCCCCCTGCTTTCCGCCCAGGTCGAGCGAGATCGCTCCGGCCAGGTAGGAATAAGGCCCGAGCATCAGGAACCCGACCAGTCCGACCAGCCAGACCGGCGCCAGCGACCCAGCGGCGAAATTGGCGCTACCCAAGATCCATAGCACGATCGCGGTGAGCGAGCACCCGACCAAGATTACCAGGGCCCGACCCCCGGGTCCAAGCCGATCGCCCAGCCACCCGGCCACGAGCACCGACGAGCCGCCCAGCAGCGGAAACAGCGCGCTCTGGTAGGCGGCGTCGGCGCTCGAAGAACCGACGGCCTCGGCGAAATAGGTCGGCGACCAGATTCCGAATGTCTCCCGCAACAGCGTCAATCCGAGCGACAACAGGCAAACAACCAGGAACTGCGGATTCGTGACCAGCGGAATCAAGAGACTGGCCAACGTGGCGGGGCGCTGATCGTCGGTGGTCTCGCCGTACACATTCAAAGGATTGGGCGGAGGCTCGCTTAGTCCGATCGCCCGCGGCGACTCCTTCAACCACAGCAAGTCGAGCACGAAGAAAAGGAACAACCCCGCCGCGGCGACGCCGTAGACCTCGCGCCAACTCAATCCCGCGGCGGTCACCGCGCCCGGCCGCAGCAGCACGCCCATGAACCACCGGGCGGCGGCATCGCCAAACAGGTAGCTCAAGCTCACCACGCCCATGGCCGTGCCGTAGGCTGAGTAGGAAAACCACTTGCCCGTGATTTTGACCATGCCGGTCCAGCACAACGATTGCACGGCTCGATTGCCGATCCAGGCGATGGTGAACAGCGGCACCGCGCCGCCCGCGGCGAACATTAGAGTAAAAATCACGGAGGCCAACATGCCGGTCAGTACGTTCCGTCGGCCGCCAAGCATGTCCGCCAGGCTGCCGGTGACGAACTTTCCCAGGGCATAGGCCAGCGTGCCCAGCGAAGCCACCCATCCCAGGGCCACGCGCGCGCTTTGGGCGTCGTATCCTTGCGCCGTCAGGTCATCGGCGATCAGGTTGAGCGTAACCGAGAAGTTCGACCGGCACAGATAGCAGCCGGCATAGCCGACGACCAGCAACAGGACGGTCAGCACTTGCCAGCACCAAAGGCGCGGGCGATCGACGGGCGGGCTTTGCGCCGGACCTGTGGGCGAAGAGTGATTCACGACGTGTGCCTGGTTGCCGCCGTGCGGGCGCCGCCCAGGGTGCCGCCCACGGCCAGCGGCTGGGTGGTCGTGGCGGCCAGGCTCTGATTGTCGTATTCGTTCCACCAACGGTCGGCGTCCGCCGCGGTCCAGGGCTGCGCGGGCACGAATTGAGCGAGCGCTTCGGCAATCGCGGCCGCGCTTTGCGGGCGATCGGCAGGATCCTTGGCCAGGCACTGGAGAATCAATTGCTCGAGTCCCTGGTCGATCGGTTTTCCCAAACGCTGGGACGGCGGGACGGGCGTGCCTTCGACCTGCAAGCGAATGACGTCCATGATACTGCCGCCCTCGAACACGGCGTGGCCAGTCAGCAAGAAGTAAGCCACGCCGCCCAGCGAATACAAGTCACCGCGGGCGTCGGTGACTTCGACATCGCCTTGAATCGCCTCGGGCGGAAGGTACAGCGGGGTGCCGGTGATGGCGTCGGCGGCGGTCAGGCTGCGCTGTTTCCTCGCATCCAGCGCCTTGACCAGGCCGAAGTCCAGCAGCTTGACGAAATCGCGCACTCCGCCGCGCTCGGTGAGCATGATGTTGGCCGGCTTGATATCGCGGTGAACGAGGCCTTGCGAGTGGGCCTCGACGAGAGAGCCGCAGACTTGCAGCAGGATGTGAATAACGCGGCCATCCGGCTGCGGCCCAAAATCCTCGACCAGGGCCTGCAATGACATGCCTTGCAAGTATTCCATGGCGTAGTAGAACACGCCCTCGTCGGTGCGGCCGTAATCGTAGATCGTGATCGTGTTGGGGTGATTCAGCTGGCTAGTGTGCTGAACTTCGCGCTCGAACCGCTCGATCGAGACGTCGGTTGTTTTCGAGGGCTCGAGCAGTTTGATCGCCGTGGGGCGGCGCAACATCGCGTGCCGCCCGCGAAACACGCTGCCCATGCCGCCCTCGCCGATCTTTTCCTCGAGCGCATACTGGCCCAGCTTGCCGGCGGCGATGACCGCGTCGCGCATTTTGCGCTCCAGTCGACGGGCGACGAGGGTCAATCCCAGCATCAACAACGTCGCCGCCACCAGCAGCCCAAACAGGGTCCAAAATGCGGTCCGCAGGATGTACAGCGGACCGTAGGCCTCGGCCTTGTCGATTTCCGTCACGACGCCGATCGCGTGCTCCGGCAACCAGGCCCAGGCTCCGACCACTTCCACGCCGCGATAGTCGCGATAGCCGCGGGCGTCGACGTGTGGATTGTCGACCGTGGGCTTCGCGTGGATGGCGTCGGCGGCCATGCGAGTCAGGGGTTGATCGGGCCGCTGCAACGTGGGACGCGCGCCGGTGGTCAGGTCGACCTGCGGATCGCGAATCTCGAGGTTCAGCGCCGACCGAACGTGCGGCTGGTAGGGCAACAGCCCGATTTCCTTCAGTTGTTCGTTAAAACGGCTGCTGGAGAGCAGCATGCCGCGCTCGTCAAAGGCGTAGGTCTCGCCGGTTTGGCCAAGTCGGGCCACGTTGAGGATCTTGGTGAAGTCGTCCTGCGGCCGAATGCGAAAGCCAATCACGGCGACCGTTTTCTCGCCGTCCTTCACCGGGGCTACCGAGTACATTGTCGGCACGCCGGTCGATTTGCCGCCCCACTCATCGGTGTGCATCGCCCGGGAAGGAAATGGATGCGTTACGAACGACCCGCGGCGGAGCACCTCTTGTTGGATATCGAGGTAGCCCGGCGGGGACATCAGGCCGATCAGCGATTCTTCGTTCGAGGCCAGGATCTCGCTGTTCTTGTCGAACACGACGTAGCCGGCGTATTCGGGGCCGTCCAACCAGGGCTTCAGCGCCGTTTCGAGCTCCTCGCGCTCGGGCGCCACCAGCAAGGCCGCCTTGGTGGCTTTTCCAGCGTCGGCCAGAGCGACCAGTTCCAGGACCGCCCGTTGAATGTCGGGCGATTCGGAGGCCGACTCGACGTAATCCTCCTCCGATTTCATCCACAGTTCGAGCGCCGCGACGTCAGCTCTCAGCAGGGTGCGCAACTCGTCCTCCTGCTGGGCCCGCATCGCGCCTTCCATCTGGCCGCGAACCCACAGGCCGGCGAACACCAGGCCGATCAGTCCCAACACCGGCGCGATCCACAATTGCCGGCGGATCAGCCCCCGGCTCAGCGTCGGGCGCCCGGCCAGGCCAAAGTACGATCGCACCTTCCGAAACGAGGTATCGCGAAGTTTCGATTGCGAGGAGCCCGAACCGACCACGTGATGCTCGATTGTTATGAGTAGCGAGACGCCGCTCTGGCGTATTTCGATCCGCCAGCCGACCGCTCCGCTACAGCCTACTCCTGCCGGAATTACCCGACAAGAGCGGTGCGTGCAGGGACGCCTAGCGCACCGTGCTGGTGCGGCCGCTGGCCACAAACGGAACGGGCACGACGCTCTCGCGTTCGCCGGTGGCGGCGGCCAACTCGGCCGGAACGCGACCGCTGACCACGGGACTCGTGCCCAGGACGTTCCACTGTTTGTAATCCGCGCGGGCCAGGGTCGTGCCCGAGTCGACCACCGGCAGTCGCGTTTGCGCGTCATAGGCCAGCACGGTCAGCTTGGCCGTGCCCATCGCGCGGGTGCGGGTGAACAGTTCGAGGCGGGGAATCGAAATCGGCGACGGCGGCGGCAGAGGGATCTGCGGGGTGCCGACGAAGAAATCCTGACGGTCGGTGCCGACGGCGCCGCTGACCACCTCGAGAATCACCTGCGCGTCCTCGGCCTTGTCGACCAGCGTCGAGCCGTTGCGCAGCAGTCGCTGATGCAGACCGACGATGATGTAGTTCTTGTCGACGCAATCGAGATACTTGGTCTCGACGAACACCTTGGCATTGCGGATGGGCTCGAAGTTCACCTTGTCGAGCGCCTGGTCCGTGGCGCTGGAGATCAGCAACTGCTCGACGCCGGTGCGGGCCGTATCCGAGCTTTTGGTGCTGGCGCAACCAACCACCAGCGCCAGCCAGCAACCGAAACCGAGCGACAGAGCGGCTTTCATAAGGGCAGGCCTTTGAAGAAATGATAATCGATGGCGGGAAGAAGCGGACGGGCGCCAGCACCGGCGGACACGAGGATTGCCGCCGGCGAGTGCTAGCAGGACGGGGCCCGCGCAAGGGGCGCGGGTAGTGGGCGTATCGACAAAACCGGCGGGGCGACTTGAGTCGATCGCGCGGGACGCGAGGCGGGTTTATGCCCCGCGCATTGAAATTCACTGCTACTTTTGTTCGAGCACGCGATCGATGAACTCGCTCATGCGAAAGACGTTGCCTTTGTTTGAATGAGCGACTTGCTCCTCAAACGACGCGCCGGCTTTCAAGGGAGGCCGGTTGATCGCCTTGCTCACTCGGGCGTCCTCTCGCAGGGTGGTCAGCGAGTCCCATTTCTCGAGATTGCTGTTGTAAGCGATTTTTCCTTCGCGATCGATAATCACCGTCGTCGGCCAGCGGCGAGCGCCGTAGGCGCGGGCCGTGGCGCCGTCGACCGTGTCGTCACCTTGATCCAGAGCGGTGATAAGCTTCCAGTCTTTGAGCCGTAAAAGTCGTTTGACCTGTTCCAGGTCGGTTCCGGCTGAGTGGATGCCCAGAAAGATAATGTCGGAACGCTCGGCATACCTGGTTTCGATTTCCTTCCTGGCCGGCAATCCGTTCAAGCACGCGCTGCACCACACGCCCCAGAATTCGAGCACAACCACCTTGCCGCGATAATCGGCAAGCGTGTGCGCCTGGCCGTCCGTCCAGGAGACGACTTGCAACTCGGGCGCGGCGGAGCCCACCGGTGGCGGGTCGGGAATTGCTTTTGCCTGAGCGGGCTGGGGATTCAATTCGCGCAATTGCAGTGTAGCCGGCTCGCTAGCGATCGACGTTTCATCGACGACGAGTTGCGATTGAAGGGAACTCGCGCCATATTCCGCGCGAATGGGCACAACACCCGCCGGCAGATTGCGGAGCACACCCAGGCCTTGCGCGTTGGTGCGGATCGCTTGTCGGCGCTGAGCGTAGTCGCCCTGTGGTTCGACCACGGCGCCGGCGAGTGGACTGCCGCCTTCATCAACGGTGCGCACGTGAATGGTGCAGCCCTTTCGCATCGTGAGTTTTTTGACGTCGATGGCAGGTGATGGCTTTGCCGGCATATCGATCCTTGGTGAATCGAAACTGGCATAGCCATCTTTGGTGATGACCAGCGAAAAATATACGGCCTCTTTTGTGTCCGGCATCTCTACGCTCAGGGTGAAACGACCGTCCTTGCCTGTTGTCGTCGCATCCGGTGTGATTCCCCCACCGGCCGAAGTGCCGAGCATGGATCCGACGCGAACGTTCCCGAGCGGGATTCCATCGGCATCAACGACTTGGCCGGCGAATTGTTGGACCCCCGAAGGGGATTGTCGCGACAGGCGAAACGTCAAGAGCGGAAGACCGTCCTGCATCGTGACTTCCGCTCTGCTGATCGTTGCCGTCGCCCCGGCGGCGTCGGTCATGGTGACTGCGGCCCGTTCCAGCGACCGGCGCGATCGACTTGACCTTGGTGATGTCGAATCCTGGTTCGACCAAGAATTCGGTCATGATTTGCTTAAGGGCTCGACCACCCATGAAGACGATCAATTTTCCCGACCCGCCACACTGGGTAAACGCCCCGGTCCCATCTGGCCGCAGATCGTCGTACACACTATTGAGCGGCTTAGGAGAAGTTGCCTCTGCCAAGTAGCCAGGAACGACGAATCGCGTCATCTTCGATTTCAAGTGTAGAAGCCGTCAACTCGGATTGTTCCGGGATTCCGCCCTCGACCGCGACGCGCACCGGCCAGGCTGTGCCCCGATTCGCCGAAATGTCGTGGGTCACGATTGGCTCGGCGAGAGTCGTGACTAAATTCACGGTGTTATCGGCATGATCCAACCAATAGCCCGGCCTGAGCCGTGGGAACCAGATGCGAAATGCGCCCAGCGGCACTTCGACGCGATAACGTCCTTCCGCGTCGGTGACGCCGATGCGCCCGCGCTTTGCGGGATCTTGCTCCGAGGGCAGGAACACATTGACTTTCGCATCGGCGATCGGCTGTTTCGATTCCTTGTCGTACACGATGCCCGTGACGTAACACTTAGGCTCTTGTTCGGTTTCATTTTGAGCGGTCGCGGCGGCAGGTACGGCTGGCGTGGCGGCTGGGGATGGTGCAGACTTCGGTGGCTCTTCCTGCGCTCGTGCCGGCATGAGCACCGATGCCATGACACCCAGCGACAACAGCAGCCAACCGGCACGGGAGAGGCTCGACGTGACGCTCGAATCGGCCAACACCTCGAATCGTTTTCTAAGTGAGTGCGATTCACCGAAACTCACGCACAGAGCCGGCCGGACCTGCCGAGCGGAACCGACAAAGTCGACGACCGCCAAGAGCGTTTGGGCGTACGACTTTCGCGATCCGCCCGCGCGTTCCAAGGCCAGCGCGTCGCAACACGCCTCGGCGGCGGCACTCAACCGCCTCCGGGCAACCCAGGCCGCCGGATTCCACCAGAACAGCGTCGTGACGGTCAAGGCGAAAGCATTGAACCAGTGGTCGCGGCGCACGAAATGCGCCAGCTCGTGCGCGAGAATGTTTCGCACCTGTTCGTCGTCCAGCGAGTCAACCAGCTTGCGCGGCAAGAGGATTGCGGCGCCGCCCGGTCGGGCCCACAGCAGGGGCGTGATCGGGGCGTTGACCATTCGCAGATCGACGGCTGAGCGCAGCTTGAATCGAAGTGAAACGCTCCGCAACAATTCGACTTCTCGTCCCGAGGGCGCTGCGCCGCGTCCGAGGAGTCGAGCGACTCGGCGATGCTGTCCGAGCGCCATCAGCCACAGAATCGCGGTGCCGAGCAGGCTGAGCGTCAGCAATCCGAGCGACAACTCTCGTAGTGTCCAGACCGGCCACGCGTGAACGGGATTCGCCGCCGCGATGGCAGCACGGGCATCGGCAATCGCCGCATCGCGCGGAGGCGATCCCTCGTCGGACGCCCGGTCCGCGGTGTTGTTCGGAATGTGCCGCGGCACGGCAACACGATCGGCACCTTCCGGCGCGGAAGCGGGAGACATCGCGGCGACCGGCAACTCCGGCGAAGCGGAAGCCGGCAGCACCGGCAGAGAAACAAGCGACGGCGTCACGAGTTTGACGAGGACCAGCAACCACAGGGCATGGCACAGTGCGGGCCGCTTTTGCAGCATTCGCGTTCGGCACAGCGGCCAGAGCGTCACGGCCGCCAGGAGCGCGGTCAATTGGCTCCAAGCAAGCAGATAGATTGCATTGG
Source organism: uncultured Planctomycetaceae bacterium (assembly GCA_963791755.1). GTDB lineage: Bacteria > Planctomycetota > Planctomycetia > Pirellulales > PALSA-1355 > PALSA-1355. Next base: position 71,684 of record CAWBTK010000006.1, on the reverse strand, counting down.
TCATCGCCTGTCCCTTTATTCTCGGATGTTCTCGATTAGTTTCTCAATGGCCGCACGGTCCTTCTTCGTGAGCTTCGCTTGCTCGACTAGCGACAACAACATCGGCGCCATGGACCCATCGAAATGGCATTCGGCGATCCGCTTGAGCTGTCGCCCGACGAATTCCTGGCGAGTGACCGCCGCAAAAAACCGATGGGCGAAGCCAGTCTTGTCGACCGTGACATACCCTTTTTCGATCAGCCGTTCCAAGAAACTCTTCACTCCGCCGTGCAGCGAGTGTTCGTGCCGGCCGTACACCGCCAGCACGATCTCGCGCACCGTCTCGCCCTGGGGACGATTCCAGAGCACCTCCATGACGGCCAGTTCGGCGTCGGGTATTTCGTCGTTCGGCTTGCCCATGAACTCCTCCATCTCGCGATATCAAACCCAAAATGCGGAAACGGGTCCGCTCGACTCATGCACATTGCCTGAGATTGTAATGCAATCCGCATGAGAGTCAAGCCCGGAATTTGCACGTTTCTTTTGGGGCCGGTAAGATCACCGGCCATCCGCGACAATCAAGACGAGCAGCGGCGAGCGAGCTTGCTGGCTGGGCAATCCACGGCGAGACACAACGTATGACGCGTACCTGGCATTTGGCGGTTTTCATCGTTGCCGCATTCGTCTCCGTGCTACCGGTGTGTGCCGAGCAGGTCGTCGATCCGCTCCCCTCGTGGAATGTAGGGGCCGCGAAACAGGCCGTGCTTCAGTTCGTCCGCGCCACGACCGACGAGACAAGACCCACGTTCGTGCCGCCGGCGGAACGCATCGCCACGTTCGACAACGACGGCACGCTGTGGGTCGAGCAGCCAATGTACACCCAGGTCGTGTTCGCGTTCGATCGCGTTCGGGCCCTGGCGCCGGCGCATCCCGACTGGAAGACCAAAGAACCGTTCCGTTCGATTTTGTCGGGCGACCACGAGTCGATGGCCCGCTTCACGAGCACCGACTTCGAACAGGTGTTTGCCGAGACGCACGGGGGCATGACGATCGAGGCCTTTCAGGCGTTGGCCAAACAGTGGCTCGCCACGGCCCGTCACCCACGGTTCAAGCGACCCTATACCGAGTTGGTGTACCAGCCGATGCTCGAAGTGCTGCGCGATTCCGCGCAAGCGGCTACAAGACCTATATCGTGACCGGCGGCGGCCAGGATTTTGTGCGCGTGTTCGCCGACGACGTCTATGGCATTCCGCCCGAGCAGGTCGTCGGTTCGGCCGGCAATTCCAAATTCGAATACGCCAAGGATGGCAAGCCTGAGCTGGTCAAGCTGCCCTCGACGATGTTCATCGACGACCACGGGGGCAAGCCGGTGGGTATCAATCTCATGATCGGCCGCCGGCCTCGCGCCGCCGTGGGCAACTCGACCGGCGATCAGCAGATGCTCGAATGGACGCAGGCCGGCCCGGGACAGCGTTTGATGATGCTCGTACACCACGACGACGCCCAGCGCGAGTACGACTACGGCGCCGAATTGCGCGTGGGCACATTCTCCGATGCCCTGATGGCCGAAGCGCAGAAACGGGGCTGGTCGGTGATCAGCATCAAGAACGACTGGAACCGCGTGTTCCCGTTTGATCCGCCGGCCAACGGCAAATGATCCACTGGCCGAAGATTAAGAGGGCAATTAGCCGCCGAGGACACCGAGTGGGAGTGTTACAAGAACTCCGTGACCTCCGTGGCTATCCTTTTGGATTTGAAAGGCGCGGACACGGCGGTCACGATGCCCGCGGAGGGGATCAGGCCAGCAATTCGGCGATCGGCGCGCCTTCGCCAAGGATGCGAATGGGGCGGCCGCTGCGGTCGTGGAACTCGCGCGTGGTGTCGATGCCCAGGAAGTTATAGACCGTGGCCAGCACATCGCCAGGCGAATAGGGATGTGTCGTCGGGTGCGCGGCCCGCTCGTCGGTGGCGCCGATCACCTGGCCCACCTTCAAATTCCCGCCGGCGAACAACACCGAGAACGCCCCGGGCCAATGATCGCGGCCGGCCTGGGCATTGATCGAAGGCGTGCGGCCGAACTCGCCTGAGACCAGCACCAGCACGCGGCGGTCGAGGCCCCGCTCGTGCAAGTCGGTCACCAATCCGGCCAACGCGCGGTCGACCGGCGGCAGCGAGCGGTTCTTGAGCGTGTCGAAATTATTTGTGTGCGTGTCCCATTCGCCTCCGGAGAGGACCGTAACAAACGTCACGCCCGCCTCGACCAGCCGACGGGCGAGCAGACACCCCTGCCCGGCTTGCGTGCGGCCGTAAAGATCGCGGGTCGCGGCCGGCTCTTGGCCGATGTCGAATGCCTGTTGGGCGCGGGAACTGGTGATGATCTCCAGCGCTTCGCGCGAGAACTTGTCCAGCCCGGCCAGTTCTCCGCTCCGCTCGATGTCGCTCTTGACGCGGTCGAGTTCGCGCAACAGTCCCTGGCGGTCGTGCAGCCGGGCGGCGTTCATGCCCTTGGGAAAATTCAGATTTTGCACGGCATACGTGGGCGAGTTCGGATCGCTTTCGGTCGTGAACGGATTGTAGGCCGGGCCCAGATACGCGGCCGCCCCCAGCAACTGCCGCCGCGGAATGCTGACATAGGCCGGCATGCCTTCGGAGTTCGGCCCGCGCATTTTGGAAACGATCGCTCCGGCGTAGGGATTCACGTTTGAAGTCGTGGCCGGCGCGGGCTGATAGCCGGTCATCATCCAATGCGAGGCCGGCAGATGCCCGGCGTTGGCATGGGCCACCGAGCGCACCAGGGCCACGCGGTCGAGCGCGGCGGCCATGTGCGGCAAGTGCTCCGAAATCTGCACGCCGGGCAGCCGGGTCGAGATGGGACGAAACTCGCCGCGGATTTCGGCCGGGGCCGCGGGCTTGAGATCCCACATATCGATGTGGCTCGGTCCGCCCCCCATGAACACGTGGATCACGGCCGTGTCGGCGGTCGGCTTCGTCGAGCGAGCTTGAGCGGCGTAGCGCAGGAAATCACCGAGCGAAAAGCCACCCAGCGCCAGCGAGCCGACCTTGAGCAGCGTGCGGCGCTGAAACCTTCGGCCGTGGGGGTTCGATTCCCAGATTGAGAACATGGTTTGGTTCCGTCCTCGGGTCGCCCCTGGTGGCTTTTCTCGGTCACACGAACAGCGACCGCAGGGGCTGGCCGTCGGCGACGTGCCAGGGCCGGCCGGTGAGGTCATGTATCTCGGACGACGGGTCGATGCCAAACCGCCAAAAAATGGTGGCCGCGAGATCAGCCGGGGTCACGGGATCGCGCGCGGGAAACGCGCCCGTTCGATCGCTGGCTCCAAAAACGGCTCCTCCGTGAACGCCGCCGCCGGCTAACAACACGCTGTAGCAATCGGGCCAGTGGTCGCGCCCGCCCTGCGCATTGATCTTGGGCGTGCGTCCGAACTCCCCCATCGCCACGACCAGCGTGGTGTCGAGCAATCCTCGCGCATCGAGGTCCTCGATCAGCGCGGAGAGCGACTGATCGGCCACGGGCAGCAAGAACCGCTTGTGCTGATCGAAGTTTTGATGGTGCGCGTCCCAGTTCTGTCCTTGCTGTCGAAAATCAAACACGTTGACGAACGGAACGCCGACTTCGACCAGCCGCCGGGCCAGCAACAGATTCTGCCCGCGCATCTGCCGGGCGACGCCCATCTCGGCCCCGTTTCCCCCGCCACCGCCGGAACCGACGGCCGCCGGCGCCGAGTCGTATCCGTAGCGGTCGCGCATTTTTTCCGGTTCGCGCGACAAGTCGAGGGCTTGACGCAACGACTCCGACCCGAGCAACTGAAACGCTTTTTCGCTGGAGAGTTGCCAGCGCCCCATCTGCAGGGACTCGGCCGCGGCAATTGACTTTTCTTGCAGGGTCGTGAGCAAACGTCGTCGGTCCTCGAGAGCACCGGCCGACTGTCCGGCGGGCAGCGCCAGTGCGCCGGCGCTATAGGTCTGACTCTGCGGGTTGACGTTGATTTGCAGCGGGTCGTACGAGGAACCCAGAAATCCGCCTCCCTGGCAGGGCACGTCGATGACGTTATGAAAGACGAACGGCAGCGCGGCATGCGGCACGTCGAGCTGCAACTCGCGCCGCAAATAACTTAGCGAGGCGCCATAGGCCGGGAACACCTGCTTGATGGGAGCGAACTCCTCGCGATCTCCGGTCGGCGCTTGCCGGCCCGTCAGCGCCTCGGTCGAGGCGGAGTCGTGCAACCGGTTCTGGTGGTGCATGCTGCGAATGATCGCCACTTTGTGCATGCAGCGGGCCATCTTCGGCAGGTGCTCGCACACGAACAGACCAGGCACGGAGGTCGAGATAGGTTTGAACTCGCCACGGGTCTCGGCCGGAGCATCGGGCTTCAGGTCGTAGGTATCCAGGTGGCTGGGGCCGCCGTAATAGAACACGATTATGCAGGCCTTGAGCGGCGGGAGTCCCAAGGTATCGATGGTTCTGGCGCGAGCCCGCGCTTGCAGCAATCCGGTCAAGTTCAAGCCCAGTCCGCCGGCGCCCAGCCTCAGAAATGACCGTCGCGACAGCCCGGCGACGGGACTCGAATTTTGGTGCCGTGATTGCGTCATCTTGTACGTGCCCGTTGAACCTGCACTTATTGGACCCTGGACGCCCCTTGGGCAACTGTCCGCGCTGCCGAGTCGATGGCATGCCGACGAGTCGACGTCCCCACTGGGACCGTCGACCATTGTAGCAAGGTAACTGCGCGAACTCCATTCGCCGGATGCTTCGAGGGTGATGCTATAATCGCGATTCCGCCCCATCGCTTTCCGGTACCAATTAGGTTGACTTGCGATGTGGCTTAGAGTGACAATGACCTTCGACGGGGCAGAGTAAATCTGGGGGGTGCGCCGCGATGAAGTCCCTTCGGTCCACCGCGCGGGCTGGCTTATTGGCCGCCTTTTGCATGATTCCCGCCGTGCTGCTGGCGGGTGACCCTTCGGCCCAGAGTCTCGTGCGAGCTGCCTTGCGCAGCGAACTGCGTGGGCCATCCGATGGCCGCAAGACCCTTCTGGACGAATCGCTCCAAACTGATCCCGAATTTGCGCCTGCCCGCTGGCAGTTGGGTTGGGTGCGGTGGGGAGAAGAGTGGTTGACATTGGACCAGGCGGCCAGACGAGCAAGTGAGGATCCTCGCCTGACTGCTTATCAACGGTTGCGAGACGGCATGATCGACACGGCCGACGACCACCGCGAACTGGCGCGTTGGTGCCGCAAGAACAAGCTCAAGGATGAAGAACGAATCCATTGGATAAAGGTGCTCGAGTTCGATCGCAACGACGAAGAGTCGCTTTCCGCGCTTGGCCTGCAGTTTTACAACGGCCGATTGATGACTCGCGGGGAAATGAAACTGGAGAAAGAAAAGGCTGGCGAGCAATTGCAAGCATTGCGTAATTGGCAACCGAAGATCGTCAAATGGAGCAACGCGATCGAGTCTTTTCCTGCCAAGCGTGATGAGGCGATTCGGCAACTCGAAGCCATCTCGGACCCGTCGGCGTTAGGAGCTTTGACGGCCACGGTGGCCAGCCATCAAAGCGCCAAAAGCACGGAGTCGGATCAATTCCTCATCGAGGCCATCGGACGCGTGCCGAATGCAGAGGCTACGCGAGACTTGGTGCGCATCGCCCTTTTCTTGGAATCACCCGAAACTCGAAAATCGGCCGTTCGAGAATTGAAGAAACGGCCACTTTACGCCTTCGTGCCGACGCTATTGCAAATGTGGAATGGGCCGACCTCGACTCGCTTCGAGATTAGTATCTTACCCAACGGCGCGGTGCTCCACGATCACTGGATTTTGCAAGAAGACGCTTTTGGACGCGGCAACAGCGTCACCATTTTCGAGGCTCGGGTCCCAGCTTCCGGAACAAGGAACAATAGTATGATCGTGCAGCGAGGGTTTGAAAGGGCGCAACTCGAAGCAGCCCAGATTGAGCAAGCCGCTGCGCTCAACAAAGAACGAAAGCAACTGCTTAATCAACGCATTCAAGACATATTGGCCCAGACGACGGATTTCGCGATTTCCGACGATCCACAAGCGTTGCTTCAGCAGTGGATTCGTCACACCGACACGTATGCGCCTCCGCTGCTGGCCGCTCCCGCGCAACAGCGACAGTTTTATGGCGTGGTGCGACCCCTGTCCTCCTGTTTTCCGCCGGGCACGCTAATTCTGACTATTTCTGGCTCGACGCCGATCGAAAGGATCAAGTGCGGTGACCGCGTGCTGGCGCAGAATCCCGAGACGGGCGAATTGGCTTTCAAAACTGTTCAGGGTGTTACGCTACGGCCTCCTGCTTCGATGATCCGCATCGGCACTGGCTCGCAATCGATAACTTCGACGCGCGGGCATCCGTTCTGGGTCAACGGAAGGGGCTGGCTAATGGCCAAACAGCTTGAAGTCGGAATGCTATTGCACAGTTTGAATGGCGCTCTGGTGGTCGACAGCCTGGAGGAAGCGCGTGCCAGCGAAGCCTACAACCTGGTGGTCAGCGATTTCGATACCTATTTCGTCGGAGACCAACAGATTCTCGTGCACGACAACCTGCCCTTGGAAGAAACGACGGCCCTTGTGCCGGGTTTAAGTCGATCCGACGCAGACTGAACTGAGGCTTCAGACATTGGAAAACGTTCGTTTTCTCATCTAAATTATTGCGTATTAGTCCCAGTGCGACTTCGCAACGGCGCCGGATATTGAATTGCCATGGCTAGCATCAAAATGGCATTAGCTCGTCAGCGACGAAGTTCCTAAAAATCGCGACACGCTCCCGAGCCAATTATCTCGCGACACTTAGCCGGCCACTCGGCGTTATGGCGTTTCCGCGGGCAATCGAGTTTTCCAGCAGCGACCGGCGCTCCTCGGCTGAATACGCCGCCCAAAAAGCCGATAGCCGTCTTGCTGCTCGCGCGTTTACAATACGCCAGTCCCGCCCCCTGCCCTGATTCACTCGACGTGTCACCTTAGAGGACCTACCATGCGGATTGGTTTCGTGTTTGTCTTGTTGTTCGGCTTGGGCTTGTCGTCGTTCACTCCTCCCGCCGCGCTGGCCGCTCATCCCCTGACGATGGACGACATGTTTGCGCTACGGCGCTTGGCCGATCCTCAGATCAGCCCCGACGGCCGAAGCGTGGCTTACGTCGTGACGACCGTCGACCTGGCCAAGAATTCGAGCATGGCGACGATCTGGTTCGCGCCGACCGAGGGGGGCGCGCCGCGACAACTCACTGGCGGGCCGAAGAGCGACCGGCACCCGCGTTTCAGCCCCGACGGCAAAAAAATCCTCTTTGAGTCGAATCGCTCGGGCGATTGGCAACTGTGGGTCATCGATCTGGCCGGCGGCGAGGCCCGGCAGTTGACCACGATCGCCAGCGAAGCACGCGGCGGCATCTGGTCGCCCGACGGCAAGAGTATCGCGTTCGTCTCGACCGTGCGGCCCGAGTTCTCCGACAAGCCATACGCCGAGAGCAACGCCGCCAATAAGAAGCACAAAGAGGAGACCGAAAAAAATCCGGTCAAGGCCCGAGTGTTCGATCGGTTGTTCTATCGCCATTGGGATTCCTGGGTCGAGGGCAAGCGGGAGCACCTGTTCGTGTTGAGCGCCGAAGGGGGCGAGCCCCGCGACCTGACGCCGGGGGATCGCGACGCATATCCCACGTCGTCGACATTCTCTGTGGGGGACGATTTCACGTTCACTCCCGACAGCCAGGCGCTGGTCTACACTGCGCCGCCGGAAAAGGACGAGGCTTGGAGCACGAATCACGATCTGTTTCGAGTGCCGCTGGCCGGCGGCGAGCCGCAAAACCTGACCGCCGGCAACGCCGCGGCCGATAGCGGTCCGCGCTTTAGTCCCGACGGCAAGTGGCTGGCCTATCGCGCAGAAGCGGCCGGGCTATGAAGCCGATCGCTGGGAGCTGACGATCATGCCCACGGCCGGCGGCGTGCCGCGCAGCCTGACCAGCAAGGTGGACCGCTCGGTCGATTCGTTCGTGTGGGCCGGCAGCGACACGATTTATTACATCGCCGAGCAAAACGCCAGCGCGCCGATTTTCAGATTGAACGTTAAGGACTCAAAGAGCGTGGAGTTCTCGGACTCGGGCACCAACGCCGCCCTGTCGGCGAGCGCCGACGGAAAACGGCTGACCTGCACGCGAGCGACGATGATGCAACCGGCCGAGGTGATGCTGATCGAGGCGGGCGGCCAGGCCCGCAACCTGAGCCAGGCCAATACGGCGCTGCTGGCCGAGATCGATCTGCCCAAGCCCGAGAGCGTGACGGTGAAAGGGGCCGGCGGAACGCCGATGCAGATGTGGATTCTCAAACCGCCCAGCTTCGACCCGGCGAAGAAATGGCCGCTGGTTTTCCTGGTTCACGGCGGACCGCAGGGAGCCTGGGAAAGCGCCTGGAGTTATCGTTGGAACCCCGAACTGTGGGCCGCGCAAGGCTACGTCGTGGCCCTGCCCAACCCGCGCGGCAGCACGGGCTTTGGCCAGCAGTACGTCGACGACATCAGCGGCGACTGGGGCGGAAAATGTTTCGACGACCTGATGGCCGGGCTGGCATACCTGGAAAATTTGGCGTACATCGATACCGGGCGGATGGGCGCGGCCGGGGCGTCGTTCGGCGGTTACATGATGAATTGGTTCGAGGGGCACACCACGCGATTCAAGACTCTGATCACGCATTGCGGCGTCTATAACTTCGACAGCATGTACGCCATGACCGACGAGTTGTGGTTCGACGAGTGGGAACACGGCGGAACGCCGTGGGGCAAACGCGAGTCGTACGAAAAGCACTCGCCGCACCGCTTCGCCCAGAATTTCAAGACGCCGATGTTGATCATTCACAATGATTTGGACTTTCGCGTGCCGATCGACGAGGGCTTTCAGTTATTCACCACTTTGCAGAGGCTGGGGGTGCCCTCGAAACTGATCAACTTTCCGGACGAGGGACACTGGGTGCTCAAGCCGGCCAACAGCGTCTATTGGCATCGCGAGGTGTTTGCCTGGCTGGCCAAGTACGTGCCGCCCGGCGGACGCTGAGGCATATTTCCACTCGCACTTCCACAGATAGGACACCACGATGCGATTTTCATGGACCCGGCTGGGCCTTTGCCTGGCGCTTTCCGGCGGCACGGCAATCCACGCCCGCGCCGCTGACGGCGCAAAAGCCTCGCCCGAGCAGTGCCTGATCTATGTCGGCACGTACACCGGCCCGATGAGCCAGGGAATCTACGCCTATCGGCTCGATCTGAACTCCGGCGCTTGCACGCCGCTGGGCCTGGCGGCCGAGGCCAAGAGCCCTTCGTTCCTGGCGGTGCATCCGAATCGCAAATTCCTGTATGCCGTCAACGAAATCGACGACATGGGGGGCAAGCCGACCGGCGGCGTGAGCGCATTTGCCATCGACGCACAAAGCGGAAAGTTGAAATTGCTCAACAATCAACCGTCGCACGGCGCCGGGCCTTGCCACCTGGTGGTCGATCGCAGCGGGAAGACCGTGCTGGTGGCCAACTACGGCGGCGGCAGCGTGGCCTCGTTTCCAATCGGCGCCGACGGGCAGCTTCGCCGGCCGCTTCGGCCATTCAACACCACGGGAATAGCGTCAACGCCAGCCGACAAAAGGAGCCGCACGCCCATTCGATCAACGTCGACCTGGGCAACCGCTTTGCGATGGCCGCCGATCTGGGTCTGGACAAGGTGCTCGTCTATCGCCTCGACCCGGCTACCAGCAAGCTTACCGCCAACGACCCTCCTTCGGTCAGCGTGCAACCCGGCTCCGGGCCGCGGCATTTCGCGTTTCATCCCGGCGGCAAGCGGGCCTACGTGATCAACGAAATCCTCTGCACGCTGACGGCCTTCGACTACGACGCCCAGGCCGGCCGGCTGACCGAGACGCAAACGCTTTCAACCTTGCCCGAGGGCGTGGCGGTCAAGCCCGAGTACAGCACGGCCGAAGTGCAGGTGCATCCCTCCGGCAAGTTTGTCTACGGCTCGAACCGGGGGCACGACACGATTGCGGTGTTCGCTGTGGACGAAAGCCAGAACAAGCTGCGGTTGATCGAAAACACTCCGACCGGTGGCAAAACTCCGCGCGGCTTCGGCATCGACCCGACGGGGCGGTTTCTACTGGCCGGCAATCAGGACTCGCACACGGTCGTGGTGTTTCGCATCGATCCCGACTCGGGGCGTCTGACGCCCACGGGCCAGACGCTCGAAGTGGGTTCGCCGGTGTGCGTGAAGTTTGTCATGCCGTAGGCCGCCGCGCGCGGCCGCCGGCTATTTGCTGCGCAGGCGGATTCGCACGGGCAGACGCAACGACTCGTGTTCGGCGCCGGTGATCGACGGCGCATCGATCGTGGCCACGCCGTCGGCGAGTGAGTACGAAAACGGCTGGCCGCTGCCAGGATCCACCGGCACGGGGACAACCGTGATGTCTTCGAGCTTGTTCGGCAAGGAGCCTTGCGCGGCGGCATGCATCCGCACCGCTTCGATCACCTGGTAGATGGCCACGCGGCGTGGGGCGAGCTTCGCTGGCGATCAGGTTCGCCTTGAGCGGTAGCAAGATCGACGTCAACGGATAGAGCTCACGGCGCTCGCCCTCGGCTTGTAAGGCCTCGTTACGCTTCGTCGCGCCGGGCAACGCCTGCGGAAACGGAACCAAGAACCATTTTTCATAGTCGTTTTGAATCTCACGCTGCAAGGCGACCGTGTAGCGAACCTCGACCTCGGCCTCCGACATGGCCTGGACTTGTTCGCCCGGCAACTGGACCGTGTCTCGCAGATAAATACGGGCTTGAGCCAACCGCTCGGGCGCGATCGAGTGAGTCTTTGCCGACTCAGGATTCAGGCCTCGGTCGCTGTGTTCCATGCTCGATACCTCGACGGCCCATGTTCGCAGCGATTGTGCCAGGCGGCGCCAATCATCCTCCGAGCGCGGCCGGTCCAGGTCGGCGAGCTCGGGAAACTTGAGTTCGAGCAAGCGGCGATCCATGTCGAAAGCATCGTTGAATCGTATGAGCGGTCGCGGCAAGGCCGCCAGGGCCCAGTAGAGATTCGCGGCCCCGGGCTGCTGCACCCATTCGTCGAGGCGAGCCAGCAGAAGGTCGCTCATCGCCATGCCGATCAGCCGATTGACGAGAAGCGGGGGCTGCGCCACGTGCTGGCACATGGCCAAGCCGTCTTGCAACGTGGTGAGGGCCTGGTCGAACTGACCCTTGCGAATTTCAAAACGGGCCTTGAGCGCCACCAGCCGCCCGTAGGTTCGCATGTGCTGCGCGTCGGCCAGGCGAATCAACAGCGGATCCTGCTTCTCCACAACGTACTCCCACGAGGCGTCGCTACGCCTGGCGGCAGCCGAGATCTGATCCAATGCTTCCTGATAGAATTCCAACAGCTTGCCGACCTTTTCCATCGGCATTTCCTCGAACGGCATGTGGAGATAATCTGATGGCTCTTCCGTCAACCGTTTTCGCCACTCCTGACCGCGCTCGTGCTCCAATCGCAAGTAAATCGGCACGGCATTGCCCGGCTGCACCGACTCGGCCGGCGGTAGCAATCGATAGCGCAGGGCCGGCACCGGTTCGGCCGCCGGATCGACGATCAGATCGCGAGCGAACTCATCCGTCTTGACGACCGGATCGGCCAAGGCGACGTGCCACGTGCCCAGCGCAAACAAAGCCACCAAGGAGTACTTTAGGTATCGATTAATCCGACGGTGAGTGAGCCGGCGCATGATGGCGTTCCTTGGATATGGTTGAAGAATGAGTTCGAGATCTTTTGCATGACCAGCAGCACCACTCAGAGTCGGGTGTGCGGATCGGCTAGATAATGGTTCAACAACCAGCGCGAATCGCTCCGCGCGGCGTCGTGTTCGACCGCGTCGAGCGGCGTTTCGCCATGGTCGGATCGAGGAATATCGTGCGGCACGCCCGCGGCCAGTTGTTGCCGCAGGCGAAAGCTGGCCGCGGGATCGTTCAAAACGCGATCGGACTGAGCCGTCAACTGGAAGGCGGCTGCCGGCTCCGGCCGCTTGGCGATCGCGGTTGCCGGCCGCGGTTCCCGATCGACCGCCCACATCGGGTTCATCACGACTACCGCCAACATCGCTCCGCAGCCGGCACTGGTCACGGCGAGCCACCGCTGCGTGACACGCAAGTGTCGCTGGCCGGCGCGTCGCCCGGCCGCGTACATCAGGCGGTCGCGATCGACCCGCGCCGACGGGACAAGTGCCGCCAACTGCCGTTCCAATTCGTTCAGGTCGTCGTTCGCGGAGGCTGGGTCTTGCATGGCTTCTCCAATCGACTGTGCAGTTCTCGAAGTCCTTGTTCGTAGCGGCGTTGTGCCGTGCTCAGCGAGGTGCCGGTCAGTTCGGCGATCTCGGAAAACGTCAGCTCGCCCCAAATTCGCGCCACGACCACTTCGCGGATTTCCACTGGCAGCGACGAAAGCGTCGCCGCGGCCTCGGCCGCGTCGAGGCGGCTTGCTCCGGCGTCAAACCAGCTCTCGCGCGCCGCCACGGCCGTCTCGCGACGCTGGCGGCGCCGCTCGCCGCGCTCGGCGCTAATCGCGCCGTTGCGCACCACGCGGTATAGCCAGGGTACCAACCGCGCCGGCCGAACCGATTGCGTCACCAACTCGAGCAGCGCGTTCTGGACGACGTCCTCCGGCGCGGCGGTCCACTGTCGGGCATACAACACCAGGGCCGCGCCATGCTCGGCCAGCAAGCGGGCGAGTTCCTCGGGCGTATGCTCGTCGTTCGCCATGCGTTCTCGGCCTCACTCGTTCCGCCAGCTTACGTCCGCTCGCGGCCGCGCGAGCCGTGCCGGATCGTTGCCCCAGGGATAAGACGCCGCCGCGGGCTCGTTTTCCCACAAAAAAAACCTGCCACGCCGGAACTACTTTTCAGCGCGGCTATTGGCCGGCGATTTCCCGCAATTGCTGGTCGACGCGGCGCTGCGAAAGATTGAGCAGCGGCACGCCGACGAACATCGCCAGGGCCACGGGCACGCTCACGAGCGAAACGCCGACCGCGGCCAGGTTGATTCCGGCGCCGAGCAGAATCCGACGGGTCATGTTACGAATCACTCCCTTGTCGAGCGAGGCGACCATCAGCCGATGTTGCCAATTGGCGAACAGCCATAGCGTCGCCAGACACAGCCCGCACAAAACTTGCAGCACGCCGTAGATCAACACCACGTGAGCTTCGTGCCGATAGACGGCCAGCAGCTTGGCGGCGAAGGGAATCAGCGTGACAAAGAACAAGAACAGGAAATTCAACCAGGTGAAGGTGCGGTTCGCGTGATGCATGAACAGAAATATCACGTGGTATTGCATCCAGTAACCGGTAATGATCAGGAAGCTGAGTGCATAGGCGCCAACGTCGTGTTTCATCTTCAAGAGAAATGAAAGCAGGCCCTCGTCCGAGAATCGATGATCGTCGGGCACGGCGATCCCCAACACCAGCAACGTGGCTACGACTGCCAGGATCGCGTCGCTGTAGGTGGCAAGTCGGTCAATCGTCTGCTTGGCAATGGGCATTACTGCGCGCTCCGAGAGGCACGGTGAGACGGTCCGGCGCCGTCGTGGTCAGAGAATTCTAACAGCCCGGAAGCCGCTCGCCGAGCGGGGAGCGGACACGCGACGAACCGCGACCGGCCGCCGCGTCATTGCTGGGCTTTGACGTCGAGTTGGTTTCCTTTTCGGCCGCCTGGCACGATGCCGACTTCTCCGACCGAGCCGGCGACCAGCAATCGGGCCATGGCCACGGTGCGGTCGGCCAAGGCCCGCGCGCCTTCGCGCAGATCGTTGCTGTCCTCGACGTAGCGCACATTGTTTTCCATGTCCTCGGCGCTCCAACCGCGTGAATGCGCGATATACGGAAATTGCGGAAACTGGCAACCCAGCTCGGCGAAGAAGCCAAGCATCTGGCCAGCCACGGCCTGGATATTGTCCTGGCCGCCGGTGATGATAAACGCGGCGGCCTTGTTCTTCAGCAAATGACGGCCGGCGATGGTCTCTTGATTCTGGATGCAGTTCATCCGCTCAACCATTTTCTGATACAGGCTGACCGGCGCGCCCCAGCGAATCGACGTCGTGACGAGGATCGCGTCGGCCCAGTGGACGAACGCTTCGTAGACCTGGTCCAACTCATCCAGGGGATCCATTTGCGTGATCGAGCAAGGCCAGGTGCAGGCATGCGCGCTCTTCGAATAAAACCCCTCGCAATGGCGAAAGTTGAGCTCACGCAGGCGAATCAATCGGGTCTCGCAGCCCGCCGATTTTGCCTGAGCCAAAGCCTGGTCGAGCAGCAATTCGGACGTGCTCGGCCGCGGGAATTGCAAGTTCATCATTGTCGTGGCAATTCCCACCACGCGGATCGGACCGGGCCCGCGCATGATGGGACGGGCCAAGGGATGCGGCGCATGCGCGATTTTCTTTCGCGGCGTGGCGGACGACAAGTCGACCAGCACCACTCCGCCTTCGACCTTAACCTGGTAGACCGGCACGCTGCCATCGCCGATCTCGGGACGCACCTTACCGGTCTGCCAATGAAATTTCCAGAAGTGCCAGGGGCAAGTCACGTAGTCGCCGTCGATGACTCCCTCTCCCAGAGGTCCGCCCACGTGATTGCACGTGCCCGACAAGGCCGTGAATTGACCGTCGCGGAAGCACAGTGCGATGGGCGTGCCGCCGGCGTCGACCTGCTGCAATTCGCGCCGCGAAAGTTCCGCGGCCGAGCCCAACGCCACCCAGGTTTCCTCGGCCATGATCCATGGCTCCTATTAGCGTATGAAACGTCGCCGGCGAGTCCGGCCGCGGTTGAAATCATACCTGACTTCGCACCCGAGGCGAGCCTTTACGTTAGACTGGGCATCCGGTTGATATCGCCGGAGGCGGCACAGAGCCGTCGATCGATTGGGCCGTCGATCGATCGGGCCGGCGCCCGGCAGGTTTGGGAGAACGCCATGTCTGAGTTTCTAACCATCGATTCGGTGCGCGTGCCCCGCTTTCTTTACGGCACGGCCTGGAAGGAAGACCGCACGGAGCCCTTGACCGAATTGGCCATCGCCGAGGGATTTCGCGGCATCGATACGGCCAATCAGCGACGCCACTACGTCGAAGCGGCCGTGGGCGAGGCCGTCTCGAAGTCGATCGCGGCCGGAACGATCCAACGCGACGACCTGTTTCTGCAGACCAAGTTCACCTTTCTGCCCGGTCAGGACCAGCGATTGCCCTACGACCCGGCCGCCCCGATTCCGAAACAGGTCGAACAGTCGTTTGCCAGCTCGCTGGAACACTTGGGCGTTGACACGATCGACTCCTACGTATTGCACGGCCCCAGCCAGCGAACCGGCTTGGGCCAGGCCGACGTGGATGCCTGGCGCGCGATGGAGACGATTCACGACAGCCGCCGGGCGCGGCTGCTGGGAGTCAGCAACGTGTCGCAAGAGCAGCTCGCGGCCTTGTGCGACTTGGCGCGGGTACAGCCGCGGTTCGTGCAGAATCGGTGCTATGCCGTGCAAGCCTGGGATCGCGAGGTGCGACAATTCTGCGCGGAACGGGAAATCATCTATCAGGGGTTTTCACTGCTGACGGCCAACCGGGCCGCCATGGCCCATCCCGAGCTGGCAAAAATCGCCGCCCAACACGGCCGCACCGCCAGTCAGATCGTGTTCCGCTTTGCCCTGGACGTGGGGATGGTTCCCTTGACCGGCACGACCAGCGCCGAGCACATGCGGGCAGATCTCGACGTTTTTTCGTTCGAACTCGAGCCCGCGGAAGTCTCGCGGATCGAGTCGCTCGTCGCCTTCTAAAACCGCGGGTCGCTGGTATTCTTCGAGGGACTTGATTTACTCCTTACTCGAATATAATGCCGCCACGCGGCAAGGTGCGCGCCGGCGAACCGCCGGAGGGTTAGCGCTCAAGCGATCGCGAACAAAACCGACGGTTAACTCGAGGAGCGAAGATGGCAGTCGAACCGAACCAGACAGGAGCGAGCCCCGAGCCGCCCGCCGCGACCAAGAAGAGATCGATCTTGATGCCGGTGCTGCTTGGCCTGGCGGCGATCCTGGTGGGATTGCTGGTCGTGATTGCCATGCAGCCGGCCGATTTTCGCCTCGAGCGCTCGGCCACGATCGGGGCGCCGCCAGAGGAAGTGTTCGCACAGGTGAACGACTTTCACGCCTGGCAAGAGTGGTCTCCCTGGGCCAAGCTGGACCCGGACGTGAAAAATACGTATCAAGGTTCCGATGCCGGCACGGACGCGGTTTTCAAATGGTCGGGCAACAATGAAGTTGGCGAAGGGAAGATGACGATCATCGAGAGCAAGCCCAACGAGCTGGTGCGGATCAAACTGGAGTTTATTCGCCCCTTCGCGGCGACCAACACTGCCGAGTTCGACTTCAAGCCCGAAGGCGAGGGAACGGCGGTCACCTGGAAAATGTACGGGCCGAACAGTTTTGTCGGCAAGGCGATACACCTGGTGATGGATATGGACAAGATGCTGGGGAGCGACTTCGAGAAGGGCCTGGCCCAGATGAAATCCGTGGTGGAAGCGAAGCACGCCCCCTAAGGCGAATTGACAAGCTGCCTGTTCCTCGTCACAAAAACGCGTTTCCAAACGTCAAGCGGAGAAGCGACGATGTCAACCGAACCTGAGACGACCCCCGGCTCGAAGAAACTAGTATGGGCCGGCTGGATCATGAGCCTGTTGCCGGCGGCCCTGCTGGTCATGAGTGGCGGGATGAAACTAACGCAATCGGAGCAGGTCGCCGAAGGGTTCGCGCACCTGGGATACGATCCCAACCTGGCGGTGGGGCTGGCGATCGTCGAGTTGGCGTGTACCGCGATTTATCTGATTCCGCGGACCGCGGTGCTCGGCGCGATCCTGCTGACCGGCTACCTGGGCGGCGCCACCGCGACGCATTTGCGCATCGGCGAGCCCTACTTTGCTCCGGTCCTCGTCGGCATGGTCGTTTGGCTCGGACTCTACCTGCGCGATTCACGGATTCGCGCGCTAATCCCGCTGCGAAGTTGATTACTTTTAAGTACGAAGAGGAAGAGCCACAGAGGGCGCCGAGGACACAGAGAAGAATGAAGACAGGTTTTCGGTGACCGCTGTGTCCTCGGTCGCTAAGAATGAATTTGGAATGGCAACGAATACGCTTTGAAACCATTGAACACCTGAAATTCTTTGACGGGGAGGAAGTAAGCAATGAGCGCGGTACGGGTTTTGGTCGGCACGCGGAAGGGCGCATTCATCTTGACGGCCGACGCGAAGCGCGAGCGTTGGGACGTCAGCGGCCCCCATTTCGCCGGCTGGGAGATCTACCACGTCAAGGGCTCGCCGCACGATCCCAATCGGCTTTACGCCTCGCAATCGAGCGGCTGGTTCGGCCAATTGATTCAGCGCTCCAACGACGGCGGCAAAACATGGGAGCCGGTCGGCAATCAGTTCACCTACGACGGGGTTCCCGGTACGCATCAGTGGTATGACGGCACGCCGCACCCCTGGGAGTTCAAGCGCGTCTGGCATCTCGAGCCCTCGCTGACCGAGCCAGAAACGATTTACGCCGGCGTGGAAGATGCCGCGTTGTTCCGTTCGACCGACGGCGGACAATCGTGGCACGAGTTGGCGGGTCTGCGCGAACACGGTTCGGGCGCAAATGGGCGCCGGGCGCGGGCGGCATGTGTCTGCACACGATCTTGCAAGATCCGACCAATCCGGCTCGGCTGTTCATCGCCATTTCCGCGGCCGGCGTGTTCCGCACCGACGACGGCGGCAAGAGCTGGCAGCCGACCAACCGCGGCCTGCGCTCGGAACATATCCCCGACCCCAATGCCGAAGTGGGGCACTGCGTTCACCGCATCGCCAGCCACCGGTCGAATCCCAACGTGCTGTTCATGCAAAAACATTGGGACGTGATGCGCAGCGACGACGGCGGCGATTCGTGGCGGGAAGTGAGCGGCAACTTGCCGACCGATTTCGGCTTTCCGATCGACGTGCACGCGCATGAGCCCGAAACGATTTACGTGGTGCCGATCAAGAGCGATTCGGAGCACTATCCGCTGGAAGGCAAACTGCGGGTGTATCGCAGCCGCACCGGCGGCAACGAGTGGGAGGCGCTCACCAACGGGCTGCCGCAAAGCGATTGCTACGTCAACGTGTTGCGCAATGCGATGGCCGTCGATTCGCTCGATCCGTGCGGCGTGTACTTTGGCACGACGGGCGGACAGGTCTATGTCTCGCCCAATGCGGGCGACAGGTGGGCTCCCATCGTGCGCGATCTGCCGCCGGTGCTTTCGGTCGAGGTGCAAACGCTGGCATGATTCGCGTCGAACTTCCGGCCCATTTGCGGCTGCTGGCTCAAGTCCGCGGCGAAGTGCGACTCGAAGTCGAGCCGCCCGTCACGCTGCGCGCCGTGCTCGACGCGCTCGAAGCCCGCTATCCGATGCTGCGGGGCACGATCCGCGATCACGTCACGCACGAGCGCCGGGCGTTTTTGCGATTCTTTGCTTGCGAACAGGACCTGTCGCTTGAATCGCCCGACGTCCTGCTGCCTGAGGCCGTCGCCGCGGGGGACGAGCCGCTGCTGGTTATCGGGGCATTGGCCGGGGGTTAATAGCCCGTGCAAGATCGTTTCAGGATTTTGTCGGAGCGATCACAGGGTGCCACTGCTGGCGAGCTCGCCAGCAGTGCTTTCCATGCGATACCCTTGCCGCCGGATTCACGATCAACCGCAGCGTCGATGCGGTGCAGGCCTTACGACAACATTCACGAAACGGGGAACGAATGTAACGGCTGATCGTTTGCCACCCGAGCGGGCGGAGCGATGGTTGGCGTAACGCAAACGAAGGCTCTGCTTGGCTTCGCCAGCAGTGGCACTCGAAATCGCACCTAGCGCCGCCAAACCAGGTTGGCGCTCAACCCCACGCCGGGGTCGACTCGCACCACGTCGGCGCGGTCGCTGAAGAAATTGTTGCCTTGGAAGAGCTGCCGGTTGAACATGTACAGCGCCGAACAGCTCAAGGCAAACCCGGATCGGAGGATGCGCTCGGTGCCAATGCTAACGCGTTGGTCGAAGACATAAAACCGCTCGCGCGATTCGACGCGATCGGCCAGAAAATATGTCTCCGTATAGATCTGGTAATCGCTGTACAGGGTCCAACCATTGTTCAGCGTCCGCGCGGCTCGGGCGTTGAAGTTCGTCAGCGGCACATATGTCAGCGCCAGGGAAGTTTGTTCCGTCGGGCGATACGTCAGCGAAAAGGGCACGCCGATCGATGCCTCGACCTTTGGCGAGGGACGCCACACGTAGGCCAGGCCGGGCATCGGGTAGGGCAATTGCGCGGTCGGCGAATAGAGCAGGCTCAGGTTCCAGGAGTCGCGCTGGTTTTTGGCGAGACGATTGCCAAACACGGCCAGCGTGAACGTCATGTCGCGCAGGGCCGCGAACGGCCGATCGCTGGCCGATCCGAACAAGAACATGCCGCCGGCGTTCCAGCCGTTGTCGTAATCGCGCGTGTGCATCGTGCCGAGTTGCAGCGACCAAAGCTGATTGGGCACCGGCTGCCCGGCGCCGCTCAGCACGGCGCCGCCGCTCAACTCCAACCGTTCGAAGTTCGCGATTCCGATCAACATGCCGCGATCGTCGGGCCGCCAGATCGGAAACCCTACGTTGAGCAACTGCATGTTCATGCCGAGGTCCGTGGCTTGCCCCTTGACGCTGGTCGGCGGGGCCCAAAACCCGGTCATCGAAAACGGCGCCTTTCCCCCCAGCGGGCCCCCCATGCCGGGCGCGCTGGTGCTTGAGCTCGCTCCGTCGAGGTCAGGCTCTTCACTGCCGGGAATTCCTGCGCCTAGCGGCGGCGGAGTCGCGATGGGTTCCAACCGAAGGGGCTCGAGATCCGGTCCTGTCGCGTCGAAAATCGGCGGCAGACGGTCGCCAGGCGCCGGCTGGCGCGCGACCGGCGGCAAACGTCGCACCGGTCCGTAGCCGTCGGCATCCCAGTTTGTCGACTCGAATAGCTGGCTCGCAGTAGCGGGCGTTGGTTCCGAGGGGGGATCGATCACGGTTGCCGCCATCGCCAACGACCCGCCCCACGACACCAAAAGCGCATAGCCGCAACGGATCGCCAGACGCGCGATCGCAAGTCGCGGCGACCGCCGCGGAGGCGGAGCCGGTGCAGGTTTCGAGGGCGCAGGCGCGTACACGGCCAACGTCGTTTTCCTGGAAGGAGATGAGGGGGACGAGGATACCGGCCAACGGGCGGGCAATGTAGATCAGTCGGGCGAGAATCTGGCCATGTCGGGCCGGCAAAGATCAGCTTGCACTACCTAGGCTGCGCAATTTATCCGCCTCTCCTGGCGACCGGAGCACACTACGAAAAATGGACGCTAAACTGATCCTCGTTAGGCTGCCGAACACTCCGGCCCCGGGCCCCCTGCGGTGTACTTTCAACTCCAAGATTCCGGGCGGTTTGCCGAAGTATCCCGCGTGGACTGAAAAACTCGCCGCGTACTGTCTTGGAGAGAGGGACGGCTCTGGGATAAATTCTTCGCTGAACGACATCGAATGGGAGCGGAAGCAATGAGCCGATTTCTGGCAACCCTAGGGGCATGCATCGGCATTCTGGCCGCCGGAACAACCGAGGCGCGAGAGCCGGCATCCGACCAGGATCTGGCGGCGCTGGCCGGACGGTTTCAGGCGGGGCTCGACACCATCTGCCAGAAGTATCAACTGCCGGGCATGACGGCGGCCTATGCCTTGCCAGACGGACGGGTCGTGGCCTTTGCCAGCGGGCTGGCCGATAAGGAAACCGCCGCCAAGATGACCGTCGACACGCGGATGCCGGCCGGCAGCATCGGCAAGACGTTCGTCGCGGCCACGATCATTGGCCTGGCACAAGACGGAAAGCTGTCGCTCGACGACAAGGCGGAGAAATGGCTGGGCGACGAGGGCTGGTTCGGCGATTTGCCCAACGGCCGCGAAATGACCGTCCGCAATTTGCTGATGCACCGCGGCGGCGTGGCCGACCACATTTACGATCCCGATTGGATCGCCGCCGCACGGCAAATGGTGCGCAACCTCGACGCGGATCCGGACTACTACTTCAAGCCGGCCGATCTGGTGCAATATATCCTGAAGCGTAAACCGCTGTTCGCGCCGGGTGCGGGTTTCAAGTACACCGACACGGGCTACATTCTGCTGGGCTTGATCGCCGAGCGCGGGGGGCGCCAGCTATTACGATCAGGTGCGAGATCGTTTTCTCACGCCGCTAGGGCTCAAGCTCACCGAGCCGGCCGATCGTCGGGACATCGCGAACCTGGCGTCCGGATATCTGGCGGCCAAGAACCCGTTCGGCCTGCCGGAGAAAATCACCCGCGACGGCAAGCTGCGATATAACCCGCTCACGGAATGGACCGGCGGCGGTTTGATCAGCAACCCCCAGGACCTGGTCCGCTGGGCCAAGGCGCTGTACGAAGGTCTGCGCGCTTGAGAAACCGTATCTCGACGAGTTATTGGCGACGGATCCCGGCGACGACAAAAAGTCGGCGAAGTATGGCCTGGGCGTTTACGTGACGACAAGCCCGCTGGGCACGAGCTACGGCCACGGCGGCTGGTCGGTGGGTTATTTGTCGCACGTCGACTATTATCCGGCCGAGCGCGTGGCCGTCGCGGTGCAAACCAACACCGACGTTCGCGACGACATGCTGGGCGACCTGATGGCGATGATCAAGGACGTGCTGGAAACCGTCGGCCCGGCGAAGTAGCGAGCGACCTCGCCAGGATTTTTAGCAGACGGCTCGCCACGGAGTTCACCAAGGGCACCGAGGAGATTTCATTGAAGTCGACGAAATCAAGAAAGACGCCGCCACCGGACGGCATCTGCAAAGAGACGTTTACCGACGGTACGCTTTCGGCCGTGGGAAAATACGCAAAGGGAAAAAAGACCGGCACCTGGAAATACTATTTCCGCAATGGTTTGCTCAAAGCCACCGGTAAGTACTCGGATGATCTGCTGCAAGGGCCTTGGAAGTGGTACCGTGAGAGCGGCCGGCTGATGCAAACCGGCGGTTTCAAAAAAGGCGTCCAATCGGGCCTGTGGAAGCGCTATCAGGAAAATGGCGAGCTTTATGACGCCGGCAGGTTCACCGACGGCAAAAAGACCGGCACCTGGAAATACTACGACAAGCACGGCAGGCTCGCGCGAACCAAGACTTTCTGATTCGCGCGTGCCCCGGAAACGACGGGCGCTCACTTCTTGGCGTCCATCCCCGCTCGCAGGCGTTCTTCCTGTTCGCGCAGCTCGGGCGTGAATTCGACGCCGAAATCCTCGGCCTCGAACACCGGACGAATTTCTATCTCGCAATCTTCCTCGTGCGGATTGGGGCAACGCTTGACCCACTCGATCGCCTCGTCGAGCGAGTTCACTTTCCACATCCAATACCCGGCGATCAGTTCCTTGGTCTCGGCGAACGGCCCGTCGATCACGGTGCGGCTCTTGCCCGAAAACCGCACGCGGGCCCCTTTCGAGCTGGGATGCAATCCCTCGCCGGCCTGCATGATGCCGGCTTTTACCAGTTCCTCATTGAAATTGCCCATCGCGGTCAGCAGCTTCTCGTCGGGCATCCTTCCGGCTTCGGAATCCTGGGTGGCTTTGACGATTACCATGCAGCGCATTGCCGTGTCTCCTTTGAATGAAGTGAATTGAATTGATGGTTTGCGAGAAAATCGATCGACCCATTCCCGCGGCCCGGCCTCGTACGGCCCGGTCCGGCCCTCTGACAATCAGTCGAACCGCCGACCGCCCAATCGACAACGACGTAATTATTTTTTGAGGGGAATTTGGTTGCCTGGTTATTCGCCGCCGCGTCGATCCGCCGAATCCGCACTTTTTCCGGCACACTGCCATTGTTGCGGGAACGCGCAAACCGAGCGACCGTGAAAAACACTGCCAAAATTCTTGTCCGCTTCCCTCGCATGACGTGGACGTGCAATTACAATCGGAAGACACACCCTTGAAGCAGCCACCTAGAGAAACGCTAATGCCCTCCTCGATCGCTCTTTATCTTCCCTTCGCGCGCACGATCTTGCTCCGCGCTTTCTTGCCAGCGCTAGTGACTCTCTTCCTGACGGGGTTCGCGCCCGCGGCCCACGGCAGTCTGCTCTCGGACTGGAACCTGATTGTCAAGAACAACGTCACGACGACCTCGGAAGTCGACGGCAGCACGCTCATCGGCGGCAATCTTAGCGGAACCTCCAGCTATTCGATTCACCAGGTCACGGCCTCGACCGGAGACGGTCTGGCCGTCGGCGGCGATATCACGATTGGCAACATTCATGTTAACCATGGCGGCAATCTGCGCATCGGTGGTTCTATCTCGGGCACGGTCGACCTGAACGACGGCGGCACGACGATTGTCGATGGCGGCGTAGCCGCGGCGGTCGCGGCCGATTTTGTGTACTTGAATCAGTTAAGCCAGGCGCTGGCCCTGCTGCCGGCCAACGGAAGCTTGGACGGAGCCGGCAACCTGAATGCCGTGCCGGTGATGATGGGCGGCTACAACGTGGCCGTCTATAACCTGTCGGCCCCCAGTCTGGCCGGGCTCGGACAATTGAATCTCAACCTGGGAGCGGCCACCACCGTCATTCTGAACGTCGGCTCCGGCGGATCGGGCAACGTCAGCTTCGTGGCGCCGCCGAATATGATCGGCGGGTTCAGCCAGACCAACTCAAGCAAGATCCTGTGGAACTTGTACGATGCCAACCAGGTTTCGACGAACAACACCTTCAACGGCGCGCTGCTGGCGCCGGGCGCGAATCTGCAGGTGCTGGGCGGCGGCATCAACGGCAGCGTGGCGGTTCTCTCGTTGAGCAATCAGAGCGCCGAGATTCGCGACTTCACCTACACCGGCTATGTGCCGCCGGTGCCGGAGCCATCGTCGTTCGTGCTGGCGGCGATCGCCGTGGCGGCCTTCGGCTGGCACGCCTGGCGCAAGCGCTAATCGTCGCCTCTCTCCATTGCCGAACGTCCGCTCCGCGGCACTGCGTTTCGACCCGGTGGGCGCGCTCGCGCGCGCCAAATCCGCGAATTCCGGCCAACCGTGCCCTCGACGCTCACGTTTCGTCGATAAAACGGACCTCGCTCGCTGGCTCCCAGGAGCTATATTTTCCTGTCCCGCGAACGATTGTCTGGAGCCGACGATGCTGGAAGAGTTTTCGAAGCAATGGACCTTTTACCTGGCCGGCGGAATCGAGCTCTGCGCCGGACTGCTGGTTGGACTGGCGGCGCTGCAAGCCACGGCGCGATCGCTGAGGGTCTTTTTTTCCTCGCCAACTCCGGGCACGGGCACCGAGCAAGTCCGCCTGAACCTTGGTCGATGGCTGGCGCTGGCGTTGGAGTTCGAACTGGCCGCCGACATTTTGCGCACGGCCGTCGCCCCGACTTGGAATGAAATCGGACAATTGGCCGCCATCATCGTCTTGCGAACCGCGCTGAACTTCTTCTTGCAGCGCGAGATCGACTATGCCTCCGACCGAGCGCAACATGTGGCACCCTGAGGCGGAATTGTTTCATGCGGGCGTTTTGCTGATCGACCTGATCGCCTCGGTCGTGATCGCCGCTTACGTCGTCGCGGCGATGGTCAACCTCGCGCGGGACGGCGGGGTCGACCAGGCTCGGCTGCTGGTCGCCGAGGGGGCCGTGCTGGGACTGAGCTTTAAAGTGGCGGCCACGCTGCTCAAGACTTTGGAGCTGCACACCTGGCAGCAAATCCTCATGTTCGCCGCCATCTTCGCGCTGCGAACCGTTCTCAAACAAGTTTTCCTCTGGGAGCAACAGCAGGTGCGGCCGCGCAATTCCGCCGCAGGGGGTTAAAGCGAAAATCCTCGTGCAGCCTGCTTTCCGCGGATCCGCCCGCACATTCGCGCAGATCGAACTCGATCGCGCATTGTTGGCGCAAATCGAAAAGTTCACGTTTGGCGTCTGGTCCCGACGCGCGTGCCGCCTGTTTATCCGCGTGCAACAGCCGGCTTGTCACGCCTGCAATTTCTCCTAGCGACGCTAGCGGGCACGCCAGACCGAGTCTTGCGTTACGAGTCGGTAAGAAACGAACGCACGGCCCCCAAATCCGTACAATAGTTGGCAGCGATCGTCGCCTTCTCCTTCGATCAAGGACTCGCCAGGGATCGGTGAATCATGAACCGCTTTGACAAGCGCGTGGGCTATGCCGTTGCGATCGTGGCATGCACGGTCGTGCTATTGGTTCGTGTCGCATTGAGCGACACCCTGGCCGAGCAAGCCCGACTGATGCCATTCGTGATGGCGGTCATGGCGGCGGCCTGGTGGGGTGGTCTGTGGCCGGGGATCGTGGCAACGCTGCTCAGCGCTTTCCTGGGCATCCTGTTCATCGTGCCGCCGGCCAACTCGCTGAAGATCATCAGCGTGGCCGACGCGGTGAACGCCACGATCTTCGTGTTCATGGGGGTCGCGATCAGTTGGCTGTGCGAAGCGCTGCACCAGTCACGGCGCAGCGAAGCGGAAAAGCAGTTTCATATCCTGGCCGATTCGATCGCCCAGCTCGTTTGGATGGCTCGGCCGGACGGATACCGATTCTGGTTCAATCAACGCTGGTTCAACTATTCCGGCAAGACGCTCGAGCAACTCCAGGGAGACGGGTGGCAGTCGGTTTGCGACTCCGCCGCACTGGCCCGAGTGCTCACTGGCTGGCGCGGCACTGGCCAAGGGCGTGCCATGGGAAGAAACTTACGCGCTGCGACGCAAGGACGGACAGATGCGGTGGCATTTGGCGCGCACCGTACCCGTGCGCAACGCGCGGGGAGAAATCGACTGCTGGTTCGGAACCAGCACCGACATCCACGATCGCATCGAGATCGAACAAACGCTCAAGGATGCCGACGTGCGCAAGAACCAGTTCCTTGCCACGCTGGCGCAGCGAGCTGCGCAATCCGCTTTCACCGATCAGTTACGCGTTGCAGCTTTGGCCGCGCGTCGAGGATGACAAGGCGGCGCTGGAACACCTGCGCACGGTCATTGAGCGACAACTGCAACAACTGGTCCGACTGATTGACGACTTGATGGACCTGTCGCGCATCAGCAGCGGAAAGATCGGTCTCCGCCGCGAACCGATCGATTTGGGTCACGTCATTGCCCGAGCCGTCGAGACGGCCCAGCCGGGGATCGACGCGGCGTGTCACAAGCTGACTGTCACGCTGCCCAACGAGCCAATCTACATTCAAGGCGACGCCGTTCGCCTCACGCAGGTGTTTTCCAACATCCTGAACAACGCCGCCAAATACACGGTGCGCGAGGGAGTGATCTCGCTCGTCGCCGAGAAGCGCGGCGGCCAGGCCGTCGTGCGGATTCGCGACAACGGACCCGGCATTCCCGCCTCCATGCTCGGCGAGATTTTTTCCGCGTTTCGGCAAGTCGATTCGTCATTCAGCCGCTCGCACGGCGGACTGGGGATTGGGCTTTGGCTGGCGCGACAGATCATCGAGTTGCACGGCGGCACTATCACGGCCGAGAGCGAAGGCGAGGGCAAAGGAAGCGAATTCATCGTGACGCTGCCGGCTTTGACCGCGATACCTGTGGGTTCGCCGAGTGGACCGCGGGACGCTGCCGCGCCTCCCTCGCAACCCGCCGAAAACGCGCGGCGCCGGATCCTGGTCGTGGACGATGTCCCGGAATCAGCCGAGACATTGGCGATGGTGTTGCGTTCGATGGGCCAGGATGCGACGTCGCTGGGCGACGGCAAAACGGCCATCCGCTGGATTCTGGCGCATCGACCCGACATTGTATTTCTCGATATTGCCATGCCGGGATTGGACGGCTACGAGGTCGCTAATCGATTGCGTCAGCATCCCGAGCTTCAAGACGTGGTTTTAGTGGCGCTTACCGGCTACGGCCAGCAAGAGGATCGCCGCCGCGCGCTGGAAGCCGGCTTCAACCATCATCTCACGAAGCCCACGTCGATGACATCTCTAAGGGAACTTCTTTGCAGACTGCCCGCACAAACAACGGCCGAAATCGCGACTCACTGAACAACAACAACATTTGCGGCGGACTTGGCGCGCGACGACGCGGTTTCGCTGCGGCCGTTCCAACCGGCGCGGAGAGGATTCGAGATGCGCATGTTTTCACGCGAGATACGCGGTTCACCCTAGGTTTTGCAACTGGAACGAGGAGGGTACGAAGATGGCACTGGCAATTCTACTTGTGGACGATAACCCCGACGCCTGCGCGATGGCGGCGCAACTGCTTTGGGCTTGGGGCTACCAGGTCGACGTGGCCGAAGATGTCGCCACGGCTCTGAAGCTCGTCGATCAGAAATCCTACGGCCTGGCAATCATCGACTACCAGATGCCGGACATGAACGGCGTCGAATTGTTTCGCCGCATGCGTCAGATACGGCCCGAGCTAAACGGTATTTTCCTGACCGGCCATACGACGATCGACGTTGTCTATCCGGCCATCGAGGCCGGGATTCTGCACGTGCTGCCCAAGCCGGTCGATTTCAAAGAGCTGATGCCGCTGATCGAGCAATACGTGGGCGTTCCCGTGTGATCGTGGAGCGGTCGTGAGAATAGTCCGCTTGCGGCATTGGCGACGGGAGCGGCGCGATTGAACGCGCGCGACCAGCGCCGCAACTCCTTGCGCGGCCAACAGGCACAGTAGGGGCATCAGCGGATGCCGCAAGCGAGCGGCCGCCTGGGGCAAACAGGTGACAACCCAAAAATACGCGGCGATCGCAATCATCGTCCACCGCAACCGCGCCGGCGTGGGTTGAAGAATTCCGTATGCCGCCAAAAACATATAGGTGACCGCGATTCCCGACAGAATCATCGCTGTTGCGATGCGAGCGAGTCCGCCTGCTGCGACGTACCCCAGACGCCCGCGCGCAACAGCCTGCTCCGTAGCCGATCGCTCCTGCCTGCCGAAATTGCCTGTGAGTCGCACAATGTCACCGGAGCCGGGCGTAATCAGCAGCCGGAAGATATTTCGCAGATGGTTCTTGGCATAGGTTAGCGGATGTTGGCGAATGACGCGTTTGGCTTCCGCCCCCATGTGCACGTGGAGTTCGCCCGCAGAGAGACCCTGCCATTCGGGATGCTGCCTAAGCGGGCCCTGGGGATCCACGATTCCCATCTCCGCCTGTACGACCTCAAGCGGGCGGTCTTCGAGCGCGGCCGTCACGGCGGCCTGCTGATAGAAGTACAAACCGTTCTCGACAATGGCCGAGAAGCCGGGGTATTCCGCGAGTTTCCAATTGCGAACTTGCCAGGCGCCCAACGGCAAGGCACAGACCATGAAAAAACTGGTCGCCAATCCCAACGGTCGCCAAAGGCCCCGATCGCGGACCGCCGCGAACAGCACGATGGCCGACACCACCAGCGGCAGGTAATAGCTCACTGGCCGCACAAATGCCGACGCCGCTAACAGCACGGCCGCAAGCAGCAGCCAGCCGAGCGAATCGCGCTGGAGGAATTGAACAGCGCCCCTAGGAAACTGGCGATGAGAAACGTGAACAGCGTCTCGGTCAACAGTAGGCAGCTATGAACCACGGACAGAGGCTCGACGGCATACAAGGCGGCGGCAATCAGGGCAACCCGCGCCTGTCCCTCGGATAGCGAAAGCGCACAGTGATAAATCACATAGACCGTGGCCACGCTTAAGAGGAGTTGCAGCCCGATCGTGACGGCTTCGACATGTCCCGCGGCCAATCCAATGGTGAGCAACAGCGGATACCCGGGACCGCGTATAATCTCGGGCGAGCCATCTCGTTCGAACGTGCCGTGCTCTAGCAGCGACCTGGCTGGCGCCAGGTACGTCGCCGTGTCGGGATAGTGTAGCGCGCTCGGATCGCCATTGAGCAGCCACCAGGCTAGAATCGCCAGGCAACGTACGAGTGCCGCCAGCGCCAGAATGCAGGCAATCGCCGACAACTTCGGCCGATGGCTGAACATGCCGTGCTCCGGGCGGCCAATGGACCATGCTAGCGGTCCACGAAATTGCGGCCGCGGCGGCGTTGTTAGCCGATATTTTCAGAAACGACAAGGCCAACCGATGAAGTCGCCATTTAACCGCGGGCTGCCTGGCTGCCATACTGGCTCGGGACGGCCAGGGAGTTGCCTCGTGACATAACGGTTGCCGATGGGATAACATGGCCTGGCGAAGGCTTTAGTGTTCCCAGGCGGCATTTCCCCGAGCCAGCGCCGCAGCGCGGTTCAGCTCTGTTCGAAACGGCTCCGCGCGGCAGGCAACGCATGCGATATTGGATCGGACGCTTCTACCTGCGTCTCATGGGCTGGACGCTGCGCGGGCAGAAGCCGGCGTACAAGAAGTATTTGATTCTTGCCGCGCCCCATACCAGCAATTGGGACGTCCCGCTGATGCTGGCGATGTCGTACGTGTATGGCGTGCGATTGTCTTGGATCGGCAAGCACTCGCTGTTTCGCGGTCCTTGGGGGCTGCTGCTGCGACGGGTCGGAGGCGTGCCCGTCGATCGCCGAGCTCGGCACAACGCCGTGCAGCAGATGGTCGACGAATTCGCCGATCGCGAGGAGTTTTGCCTGGCGATTACCCCCGAGGGCACGCGCGGTCGGGCCGACTACTGGAAGAGCGGGTTCTATCACATTGCCCTGGGCGCCGGAGTGCCCATCGTGCTCGGACTGCTCGACTACCGCGAAAAAGTCGGCGGTCTGTTCGAGGCCATCCACGCCACGGGCGACGTGCGGGCCGACATGGACAGAATTCGCGCTTTTTACATGACCGCGGCGGGAAAACACCCGCAAGACTTCGGTCCCGTGCGGATGCGCGAGGAATTGGACGTGCCGGCCAATTGAGCGGCTATTAAGTTATATGCGATCGATCTCGATGTTGCCCGGGCGGGCGGGGCGTGTTCGCCACTCGCCTTAGCTAGCTCGAGGACGGCGATCCTAGGTCAAGCAATCCGCTTAAATGGCCGGACTCGCGCGCTCCACAACAGCGCGACGCTCGCGACGGCAAACAAGAAAAACGACGACGGTTCGGGAACCGGCGAAACGGTGACGTTGGGGTACGCCCAATTTTGCGATGACATGCCGGGCGCAAATGCCTTCATGCCCACCGTGTAAAGGCCGGGGGTATTCAAGTCCCACGAAGCGTTGACAAACAGGTTGGCCGGAATCGCGATCGTGTCGATGCTGGCGGTGAGGGGTCCGAAAAAGATCGCATCCACGGTATTGTCGAGGTCGAAATCGAGTTCGATTCGTCCCCAGCCTCCCGGCGGCGTGGCCGAGACCATGAGATAGTCGAACGTCGCTGTCCCGCCGGCCAAGATCGGCGGCGAGGAGTAAACGCCAAGGCCCGGATCGCCCAAGTTTGGATTCGAGATAGCCGGCGTGGGATCGATCGCGTCGCCAATTCCGTCGGCGTCTGCGTCCGCCTGGTTGTTCGATATGCCGGGGGCGTTGTCCCACACATCGGGAACGCTATCGCCGTCGCTGTCGACGGTCAACTGCTGCGCGGTAAGCACCAGGCTGGATGCCGACGCGGTGTGTGCGTACAACAATAAAACACTGGACACGACTGTGGCTGTCACAAGGTATCGCATTAGCATCCCGCCTGTTTTTGTTGGTAAACGATTGGTTTACGCGCCGACTACGTGCCATCGTAATTGCAGGTCTCGCCCGACTCAACAGTCGCCAGGCCCCCGGCGCGATTTAACGCGGCTCGAGCCGCTGCGGGCGCGTTGTCAGCGAATAAGCCGAGCCCCGGTTGAAACCCCGGCGCGGTGGAGAGGCGACGAAGGAAATGCCTTTGCGAGCGGGCACGACCACCACGGGGTTGTCAAATTCAGCCGCCCCGTATTCAGACCGTCGATGGTTATATCGTCGTCAGCCCATGCGAATTGCGCGACGCCAGACGCCGCAAGCCGGCTCAGCAAGGGCCACCGACGGGAACGAAACGTGGCGTTCAAGCAACTCGCAATTGCCGTTGCCAGAGCCAAGCATTTCCCGCTGATCACGACCCAGGTTTGCGCCCTTGCCGCTTAAGCACTCCAGCCGTGGCTGAATAGGGCAGCGGCGCCGGTCCAACGCGCCGAGTCGGCGGTATTCAGTGGCTAACAAAGCCCCTAATCTGCTATGCTGATCTCGCGGAAAGGGAGGGCTCGATAGCCTTAACGGCAACCTAATCGAACATCCAAATGAACCGGTAAACAGTCGAACAAATCTCCCAGGCGCGCTTTGTGAAACGCCGACGACGGACCAATCAGCCGACGAAAGACCTCGCAGTCAAGTCAAGCCTCGACGACCGCATCCCGGTCGGCGTTACGCCTTATTTTTAGAGGAGAGCAAAGATGCATATCTTATTCTCGTTGATTTCGAAGGTAACCGTGTATTGCGATAGCCGATTGAAAGACACGTTCATCCAATATGGAGAAGAGGCAGGAGCCACCGGACATACGTGGTTCGATTGCCACGGGAAGGGCCGGCGCGAGCTTATCCCCGATCCATACTCTGGCGCGGACCGTGTTGGAATCATTTTCTTATGCAATGAAGCGACGGCGGATAAGATCGTCGAGGGATGCCTTAAATACAGAGGTCAAGGCGTCACCGTGTACAAGGAGAAGGTTCAAGTACCCCAAGGCGACGCACTGAAGTTCAGGTCAACCGAGGTTTAAACAAAAATTACGCCTGGGCGAGTTGAGTAACGTCGCGGGCTAAGGGCCAGGTCGGCCAGGCACAAAGGACCTCAAGAGACGGGGATCGAGTGACTCGCCGTCATCACATGTTCGGCCGTGCTCGCACATCGGCGACCTTTCAAAACACGTTTCCGTGGCGCGACGGCGATTTCAACACCGTCAATCTAGACGCCGCTCTCCCAAGGGCGATTCTGACGAAAACGTCAGCTTGACTTTCTAACGAAAAAGTCACGCACTCGCTGTTAGCGCACGATGCTCAATGCAACTATAGTGAATTGGTTAATGCTCGGAGCATGGGCCGACATGAACCGCTAATGTGCCGGCGGGCTTTGCTCAAAGCCTGGCAACCGAACAGAAGAAGGAGGACTCGCCGTGACCATCGAACATTCGTTTGCCGCTCAACATGGCGTGTGCAGTTACCTACAAGCCAACGCGTACTCACGATCTCGCAGCCACTCGGGTAAGGCGGCCGCGCCCGACACCAAGGAGCCATTTACGATCGCCATCAGCCGTGAAGCTGGCGTCGACGCCGGGGATTATGCACGCGCGATCGGCGAACAGCTCGGCTGGCCGGTCTGGGATCGCGAACTGCTGGAGCTCATTGCCAATCGCCTCGGGTCGAATGTCAATGCGTTGGAATCCCTGGACGAACGACACATCAGCTGGATCCAGGAATCGATGGAAGCGTTCTTGCAGCTTCACTCGGTGAATCAGCACGCGTTCGTGCGACATTTGCGCGAGTCCATGGCGGATTTGGCGGCGCGGGGCAATTGTATTATTGTTGGCCGCGGCGCACCTTCACATTCTTCCCGCCAGGACGACTCTAAAGGTACGGCTCGTCGCACCGCTCGAACGGCGGATAGCAGCGTTTCGCAAGCAAATGGGAATTGACGACTCTGGTCGTGCCGCCCGCGAGTTGGAAAAAATCGACCGCGAGCGCGTTCGCTTCGTGAGCGAGCATTTCCACAAAGACTCCCTCGATCCGGCCGCCTACGACGTCGTGCTGAATGTCTCGCATTTCTCCCGGACCGACTGCGCACGGCTCGTGCTGGACTTCCTGCAAGCGATCGAACATCCCCAGGTCCCGTCACAGAAGTGTTCAGGCGTATCGACCTAGCGGCCTGTTGACAAATGTCGCCGGGGAATTCTTCAACCTCGCCAGGAGCGGAGTTGCCCGCCGCGCAGATCGCACGGTAACGACGGATGCCGCATCTGTACCACGGAATTCGCGCACCGTATAAGGCTCATTCTCAGCGGTCCCTGGGACTCGCCTCGCGGATTTGATTGAGCTGTTTCTGAAGTTCCTGCACCTTTTGGGGATGCTTCGTGGCTAGGTTGTTTCGTTCCGCCAAATCAGTCTGCAGGTCGTAGAGTTGAGGCTCAGGCGCGTTGCCGGTTTCCGTGTTCGTATTCGTGTTCACCTTCGGCCCCTTGCCAGGCTCGACGTATTTCCAAGAACCCGCACGCAAGGCCAGGCCGCCAGTGCCATGCTCCACGACATGATCCCGGCCCGCCGGCGAATCCCCCAGGAGGGCGGCAAGAATATTGCAGCTGTCGGGCGCATCATCCGCGCCGAGCGGATGCCCAACGAGTTTCGCGAAGGTGGCGGGGAAGTCCACCTGGCTAACGATCGCTTCGCTCACTCCAGGTTTTACCCGGCCTGGCCAGCGTACGATGAACGGCACACGCGTGCCCGCCTCGAACTTGCTGTATTTACTGCCTCGCAATGGCCCCCACGGCCTATGGTCGCCGAGTTTTGTCACGGCCTCGTCCTGATAACCGTCATCGACCACCGGACCGTTGTCGCTCGTAAGAATGACGAGCGTGTTTTTGGACAGCCCCAGTCGGTCGAGCGTGTCAGTGATTTCACCGACACACCAATCGGCCTGCACGATGGCGTCGCCACGCGGACCCAGGTCGGTCTTGCCGACGAAGCGCGGATGCGGCACCCGTGGCAAATGGGGATCGTGCAGGGCGAAGTACAGAAAGAACGGCTTGCGCTGGTTTTGTTCGATAAACTTTACCGCTTCGCTTGTGAATACGTCGGCCATGTCCTCGTCCTTCCACAACGCGGATTTGGCGCCTCTCATGTAACCGATGCGAGAGATGCCATTCACAATGCTCATGTCGTGACCGTGACTGGGGCGGACCTTCAGCATTTCAGGGTTCATTTTGCCCGTGGGCTGACCGGGAATCGGCTTGCCATAGCTGACTTCGATGGGGTCCGCGGGATCCAGGCCGACAATGCGATGTCCTCGCACATAGACACATGGCACGCGGTCGCCGGTAGCGGCCATGATGAAGGACTCGTCGAAGCCGACTTCGAGCGGGCCGGGTTTGATTTCACCGTTCCAATCAATGGTGCCCGCGCCGAGGCCGAGGTGCCATTTGCCGACGACACCGGTGCGGTAGCCGGCCTTTTGTAGAATCGAAGCCATGGTGGTGCGTCCGGGCCGGATGATCAGCGCCGCGTTGCCCGGCAAAACACCCGTGCCTTTCTGTCGCCACGCGTATTCGCCAGTAAGCATCGCGTATCGCGACGGTGTACAGGTAGCGGATGGCGCATAACCGCTGGTGAATCGAATTCCTTCGTGGGCAAGCCGATCCATGTGTGGCGTGGGAATGTGCTTTGAGCCATAGGCGCCAACGTCGCCGTAGCCGAGATCATCGGCATAGATGAGCACGATGTTTGGGCTCTGACGGAGCTCGGTGGCCTGGAGTGGGTTCGCAGAAAAACGCCCATCAGAGACAGAATCGTCAGGACAACAATTCGCAGTCTCGCGTTGCCCTGGCAATGATCTTCCGAATGCATAAGAACACACCTTGCGTTGGATTGCAGTCTGAACAGGCGACCGCCCAAAGTGTTGCACCCGACGGAAATCGGCTCAATGCGCACGTCGCGGCACTCCCTTGGGCAACAACTTAGAATACTCAGGGTTATTGACCAACGCCACGATCGTGGCGACGACGTCCCCCGCCCCGTTGGCCGATCGTCGGTTGGCCAAGAGCGCGGTTAGTGCGGCTCAGTTGCGGGAGTTTCACCGGCAGCTTTTCGGGAGTTCCTGCGAGTCGTTGGGAATCACGGGGCGAGGGGTTCGCGAAGCGGCGGTGGAAGTCCAGCTGAGCGACGAATCAGCGACAAGCCTTTCGGAGGCGGAAGCCACCAATTGGTTGCTGCAACAGAGCTACAACGATCTTCCCTCAACAAAGTGCCGCGGCAG
This sequence comes from uncultured Planctomycetaceae bacterium, assembly GCA_963791755.1. GTDB lineage: Bacteria > Planctomycetota > Planctomycetia > Pirellulales > PALSA-1355 > PALSA-1355. Next base: position 36,739 of record CAWBTK010000006.1, on the reverse strand, counting down.
TGTGGCGAGCACTTGGCATACTCCTGACGAAAGCCCGGCTTATCGCCTTTGCTTGAGGGACCTCGCCCAGTAGGTATAGGGGGCATCAAGGCAGATGGGGGCAAAACCTAGACCGCGCGCATTTGAGGGGCGTGCTGGCAGAGGTTGAGTTTACAGCCGGTGGCACGATTCTTGCTCGTTTCTAGTCGTCTCCAGGTATATTCAGTGGGCACACCTTTGCCCGTCCATCGTTTCTCATACACGCCCAAGGCGAAAACGATGCCTCCAAACAACTTTACCGCTCGCGCGATGAGGGAGCTATTCTTCGACGGTCCGCGACGGGCGGGATGGATAGGCCTCGGCGCCTTGTTGCTTTGTTCAACCGTCATGGCCCAGCCACCGGTCAGCGCGCCTGGCGAATCGAAGAGCCCATCCGCGGTCAGCGGGGAAGAACTCGCGCCGGCGGCGACAAAGGTCGACGTGAAACCTGTCGCGCACGACGAGGAAATTCGCCAGCGGTTGCAAAGCGTGCTGGAAGCCACGGGCTGGTTCGCTGAACCGCGTGTGCGCGTCGAGCAAGGAGTCGTCTTTCTGAACGGCCCGGTGGAATCCGACGAGCTTAAAAAATGGGCGGGGGACTTGGCGCGCAATACTCAGGATGTCGTCGCGGTGGCGAATCGAATGGAGGTCGCCGAGCCCTCGATTTGGGATTTCCAGCCGGCCTGGAGTGGACTCTTGGCCTTATGGCGAGACGTCATACGCTCGCTTCCCTTTTTCGCTTTCGGGCTATTGATCCTCTTCCTGTCGATGGGTGCCGGAGCATTGGCCACACGGGCGGCGCGAGCATGTCCTTCAGCGACGGCTTCGAGCCAAGCTACTGCGGACGGTAATCGCTCGCGGCGTCGGAGTGCTTGTCTTTCTGCTTGGCACCTACATCGTTCTGCGGGTCTCCGGCCTGACGCAACTCGCATTGACGGTCGTCGGCGGCACGGGCCTGATCGGCCTGGCCGTGGGCATCGCGTTTCGGGATATCACGGAGAACTTCCTGGCCAGCATCTTTCTCAGCATGCAACGACCTTTCGAGACCGGCGACCTGGTCGAGGTATCCGGCGTGACTGGCTACGTCCAGCAGTTGAATATGCGGACGACAGTCGTCATGACCCTCGATGGGAATCTCGTGCAGATCCCAAACGCCACGGTCTACAAAAGCAATGTCCGCAATTTCACCGGCAACGCGAATCGGCGAGAGGATTTTGTAGTCGGGATTGGCTACGACGATTCGATCAATGAAGCGCAAGAAGTTGCTCGGAAGGTGCTGGGCGAACATCCTGCCGTTTTGAAGGATCCCGAGCCGTCGGTATTGGCGGACAGTTTGGGAAAAGCAACCGTCAACTTGCGCGTCTACTTTTGGCTCAACGGTCGCGAACACAGCTGGCTCAAAGTTCGTTCTTCGGTCATTCGACTGGTGAAGCTTGCCTTTCAAGAAAACGGCATTTCAATGCCCGATGAAGCCCGAGAGGTTGTTTTTCCGCAAGGCGTTCCGGTCGCCATGCTCAACGGCGACGCGACCGCCTCGCGAGTCACTCACTGCGCGAAAAAGCTCCGCCTCCAAGACGAACGAGGACGCTGGACAAAACGACGCCTCCACGAAAGCGGAAGCGGGCCTCTATAGCGAAGCCGAAGTCATCGAGAAGCAGGCCAAGCAGGCGCAACCGCTGGACAATGAGGAGAATCTATTGCAAGGCGGTGGTGGAAGTCGTCGGGCCGAATGAATCTCAAGCATTCCGACCTCTGACTGCAATCCTCTCAGGTTCTCGACAACCGCAGTGTGCGGGCCTGAATGAACAAGTCGATCGAGCAAATCAGCTATCCATTGTCGCCCGCGGCGTCGAAAAGGAGGGAAATGTTCTTTAACGGTTGGGAAAGCCTTGGCCGAACGGCGGTCGCAGCCTTTGTTGCCTATGTGGGCCTCATCTTGCTGCTGCGTCTCTCGGGCAAGCGTACGCTCGCCAAGATGAACGCCTTCGATCTCGTGGTGACCGTGGCACTTGGTTCAACTCTGGCCACCGTCATTCTATCGAAGGAAATCGCGATAGCCGAGGGCATGACCGCTCTGGCGTTGCTGATCCTGTTTCAGTACGTCGTCACGTGGTTGTCCGTCCGCTCTCCACTCGTCCGTCGCACGGTGCGCGCCGAGCCAACACTTCTTTTCTATCGAGGAGAATTCCTTGCGGATCCGATGAAGTTCCAGCGTGTGACTGAGTCGGAGATCCGCCAAGCTGCCCGTTCGCAGGGGATCGCGGATTTGAGCCATCACTCCGTCGTGCTAGAGACGGATGGAAGTTTTAGCATTTTTCCGATCGTGGCCGACGGAACCCCCTCCTCCGCCGCTGATGTGCCGCCGCCCGACCTCCCGATTTGACCGACTGGTGGCGCCCGCTTGTCGCCGGTCGCGGTCAATCGTTAGCAATAGTTCCGACACGGGCGCCACCCGCGGGCCAATCGGTATCTGGTGCGCCGTGTGCTTCGTGATCGGCCGCGCTGTCGCCCGCGAGTCTCGCATTACTGTCCAGGGCAGCAGGGCTGGCACTAGCGATGCCTGACCGCCCCCGTGCCGCTGACTCCGCCGCATCGGCGTGTGAAGTCGAGGGGAGAATGGCCGCGTATACGTTGTACAACGTGGGAACCAGGTACAATACGAATACCGTGGCAAACATCAGCCCAAAGCACAAGCTGGTGGCCATCGGAATCACGATTTGGGCCTGGAACGAGCGCTCGAGCAAGATCGGCATCAGCCCGGCCACGGTAGTGACACTGGTCAAGAACACGGGTCGCAGTCGTTGCGTGCCGGCGTCAAGCAGGGCCTGCTTAATCGGCACGCCGTCTCGCAGGCGAAGATTGATGAAGTCGATCAGCACGATCGCGTCGTTGACGACTACACCGGTCAGGGCCACGATGCCAAACAGGCTAAACATCGTGATTTCCATGCCCTGGACGAAATGGCCCCACACGGCGCCAACGATGCCGAAAGGGATGATCGCCATGATTATCAGAGGTTGCAAGTAGGAGCGAAACTCGATCGTGAGCAGTACGAACATGGCGATCAATGCCACGAGCAGCCCCATCAGCAGGCTTTCCATCGATTCGGTCGTGCGCTCTTGCTGTCCTTGCCACAACACGCGAACGCCTGGGTGTTTTTCGAGTAGACCCGGCATGAAGTTGGCGCGCAAATCCTGCACGATGTTGTAGGCATTGCCCACTTTCTCGTCGATATCAGCGGTGATCGTGATCGATCGCAATTGCTCGATGCGATTGATTTCCGAGTAGCCTCGTTCAACTTTCACGTCAGCCAGTTCGGTGATCGGGCGCTCCGCTCCGTCGATCGTGCGAACGCGGATTTCCTCAAAGTCGGCCAGCGAGCGGCGGTCTTCTCTCGGGTAGCGGACCATCAACTTGACTTCGTGCCTTCCTCTCTGCAGCCGCATCACCTCCTCACCGTAATACGAACCTCGCACTGTTTCGGCCAGGTCCGCCATCGGCACGCCCATGGCCATGGCCTCGGGCTTGACTCGCATCTGGAACTCCCACTTGCCGGGTCGCGAGTCGTCGGCCACGTCGAACACCCCAGCGTATTCTCCGAGTTTGATCTTCGTTTCCTCGACGGCGGCCTCCAGCCGTTGCATTTGGCGAGTGTTAGCCAGTAGCTTAAATTCGATCGGACGGCCGCCGGGGCCAAAGTCGGGCGTCCCGAAAGTTACGCTATCGGCGCCAGGAAATTCTCCCGACAAATTGCGCCACTCGGCGATGATTTCGCTGCTACGCAGCGAGCGCTGGCTACTGTCGGTCAGTTCGACGTTCACGCCGCCCACGTGGCTGCCGTTGGTCCGCGTGTCGGGTCCCAGCGGGCCCGTCGCCGAAATCTGGCCGACGGACTTGTGCACGACGCGGACTACGGCCGCGCCCTCTTGCGATTGGTAACGCGTGCTTAGTTCGCGCACCGCGGCCTCGATCCGGTCCGTGGCCGCATTGGTGACCGCGGCCGGAGTGCCGTCGGGATAAACGACACGGGCCAGGATCTGCTTGCTGTCAACTTCTGGAAACACGTTGAACGGCGTCATGCCCGAGGCCACGAGCCCCAGCGAAAAGAGCAGCACCGAAACCGCGCCGCAGAGGGTGACGGCGCTGTGGTCGATCGCCCATGCCAGGCTGGGGTGATAGAACTTGCCAATGACGAATTCCAGATTTCGCGTGCACCGCTGGTTGAGCCAGGAAAACAGCCCGGCCAAGCGCTCGAGCGGGTAGATCAGTTGCGCCCACAGAAATGCCAGTCCGATCACCACGCTTCCCAGCGTATACCGCCAGGCGGGCGACAATCCCTGTCTCCACTGCTTGGCACGCTCGTAGAACGTCTCGGCGGCCGGAGCGTGCGCCAGGTGGCACGGCAAAATGAACGCGGCTTCCGCCAAGGAGATGATAAGAGCCGCGATCACGGCAACTGGCATCACGGCCAGAAATTTTCCCATCACGCCCGCGACGTACAGCAGCGGCACGAACGCCACCACGGTGGTGGCCACCGAGGCGGCGACGCTAGGCAACACCTCGGCGGTGCCATCGATGGCGGCCTGGAGAAATTCCTTGCCCCGCTGTCGGTGGGCGAACACATTTTCGCCAATCACGATGGCGTCGTCGACCAGGATGCCCAGCACCATTAGAAAAGCGAAGCTGGTCAGCATGTTCAGCGTATGTCCCAGGAAGAACAGCACGCCACAAGTGCCCAGGATAGCGACCGGGATGCCGATGGCCACCCAAAACGCCAATCGTAGTTCCAGAAACAAAGCCAGCAGCACGAACACCAGTACGAGTCCTTGCAGCCCGTTGTGAGCCAGCATATCGAGCCGTTCGCGAACCTCGATCGATTGGTCGCCCCAGGTCAACATGTGATAGCCGGGCGGCAGCGACGTTTCTTGCACGTAGCGATTGACGTCCTCGACCATCGCGAGCAAATCCTCGCTAGTGGTGCGTTCGACGGAAATCACGAGTCCCGGCTGATCGTTGATACGGCTGATTGACGTCACGGTATCGTCGAACTCGTCGCGCACTTCACCCAAGTCGCTCACTCGTAACACAACGCCACCGGGGGCCGTGATCAGCGGGATGTCGCGAAGTTCTCGCCCCAGGAGGCGTTTGTTCTTGCCGCGCAGCAGAACTTCTTGCGAATCCGTGCGCATGGTGCCGCCCGGTAATTCGACATTTTCGCGGCGAATGATATCGGCGACCCGCTTGAGCGTCAGGCCGTATTTGCGCAGAGTCTTCTCGGGTATTTCCACGTCAATTTGAAACTCGCGAGCTCCGACCAGCGTAGCTTGCGAGACGGCCGGTTGTTGCAACAGATCGTCGCGCACCTGCTCGGCGACTTCGCGCAGCCGCAACTCGGCCTCTGGGCTCGCGTCTTCAGGACCAATCACGCCCACAGAAATCACCGGTTGCCGCATGGTGATTTGCTTGACCTCACGTTCTTCAGCCAGCAGCGGGAAACTGGGAATGCGGTCCACCTCGGAACGGACCGCGTTCAAGACCTTTTGCACGTCCTTGACACTCGTTTCGAGTTCCAACACGACGAACCCCGCCCCCTCCTGGGCGATCGAAGTCTGAGTCTTGATGCCTTCGATCGAGCGCACCGCCTCCTCGATCTTCTGGCAGATCCCCTCCTCGACTTCATCCGGGCTTGCGCCGGGATAGGGGACGGAAACCAGAATGATTTCCAGCTCGAATTCCGGAAATACCTCGCGGCGCATTTGGGCTAAACAGAGCGCGCCGACGACGATGGCCGACACCATCATCGTGTTCATTGCCGGCGTATTGCGGACGGCCCATTGAATCAACGACTTCATGGTTGGCTGCGCTCCCGAACCACCATGCCGTCCGTGGCGACCGCCAGCGGGGAACAAACTAATTTCATCCCCGGCTGCACACCTGCTGCGTCGCTGTAAATCAACACACGGTCGTCCGCTGTGTCAGCGACGTGAATCCGTCGGACCGAGAGCCGGCCCTCGCTGACCTGCCAGACGATGTTGCCTGGCTGAACAGCCCGCTGCGGTATCGCGAGCAGGGCAACCGTCGGCTGGGCGTGTACGTTCACCGTGACATACATGCCGCGTACCAGCGCTGGTGGCCCAACGTTTCTGGCCGTCGCATCGGCGCTGTCGCGAACCTCTCGCGGCTCGGCGACCAACACCCGGCACGGGACCGTTCGGGTCCTTTCATCGACGCCAATTCCGTCGAACCGTGACAGCACGCCTTGCCAAGTGTACCGGTGTCCGCCAAGTTGATAGCCGATGGTCACCGGGGCGGGAGGAATCTGATAGTCGCGGACCGGGCTGCCCGCGGCGTCACTGGTTTGCGATGGCGACTGAGACCACAACCAAGACAGTTCCTCCATTTTTAAATTGCATTTGACCTCGACGGCGGAAGTATCTTCGAGCTTGGCCAAAGACGTGCCCTTTTGCACATAGGAATCTTCTTCGATCATCTCTCGAATAATGACGCCGTCGATCGGCGCCGAAATCTTCGTGCGATCGAGGTCGAGATTGGCCCTGGCCAATTGGGACCGCCAGAGGTCGCAGGCACTTTCAAGTCGGCCGCGACGCGTCTTCAGTAACAGCACTTGATTATCGAGGGTTAGTGATGAATTGATGGCCGCCAACTCCTCCCGCTTGACCTTGTCCAACTCAGAATCGGCGACGATCCGTTTGGCTGCCAGCGACTGTTGACGCTCAAGTTCCTTGCGCTGCAACGAAAGCTGTGCCCTCGATAATTTGAGAAGGGATTGGGTGTTCGAAATCTCGACATCTAACTCTTCCAATGTCACGGCAGCCTGATTCAGCTCGCGGGTCAATCGTTCTACTTCCAATGCGTAGTCGCGCGCGTCGATCTCGATGAGCGCCGTTCCGCGCGTGACGTAACGGCCGGCGCGGCAGTCTTCCGACTTTTTCGCGATGCGTCCCGAGACTTCGGCTGACAGATCGATCTCGCGGAACGGCACGACCACGCCGTCGATCGTGATGTCGAGCCCGCCTTGATAGGGCTTGACGACGACCGTTTCAACCAGCGGCGCCAGCAATGGTTCCCGAGCGCGCACGGGCGACTTCTCCGTAGCACGCAAGGCGGCGTAAGCGGCCAGCCCGATGGCAAGAACTCCGATCGGAGCGGCAATGTGCGCAAGGTCGGTCAAAAATGAGCTTCGCGAGGACTTCGGCAAACGCGGTCCTGGAATCGTGGAATCTTGCTTCATTGACTTGCTTCGCGTTAGGTGGGCCTTAGGTTCACGATTGGTCCAAACCACCGCGACGCATGCCGGAATCGATTTGCTCGCGCCATGGATTCTCGATCGGGCGAGTCCTCGCTTCGCAGTTCCTGGATGAATCGTACCATTATGCGGACAGCGCGCTCGAAGGGCAAAAACGGTGCGGCAGTGCGGCGGCAGGCCGCGGCCCGCCCTGGGGGGAGGGGCAAGTTGCACCGACCGTCGCGATGGCCGCGGCGGACAAGTCGCCGTCGATGCGAACCTGCCGCGACGACTCCTTGGCCTAAGTCGTGAGCCAATCTAGTCCGTCGTCGCTGGCAATCCATCTTACCAACGAGCACCCCCCTCGTGTCTAGGCGACGATAGGGCTCTGCCTCGATTTGGTCCCCGAAAAAAGCACCGCCCGGCCGTGATTCTGCGAATTCAACCAGCCTTTGGATGCTGTCTCTCGGGCCGCCTGGTCGAGCCACTGCTGGATGCGAGCGACCACCACACCCGGCCGGGTCGAGCAGTGCGAATACGCGGCCAAACGTGTCGTGCGAAGGGACGCCGCCTGCGAGCCGCAGGAATGTCCACAACCAAACTAGTCGCTCGTTGCCGCGACTTTGGAACGCCAACACACGCCATTGAACGGCTTGCGAATGCCCGGTATCTCAGTCCCATGCGCCCGAATGTGCCCGCGCGACTCGCCTCTTCGTGCCAGGCAACGTGTAGTACCAGCCATCGGTCTGTTTCCAGTGCCAGGTCGACCTGTGGGACTGCCGCCTTGATTCCCTGCGTCCGATGAGTTCGATTCCCCTCGATTTCCGTAGATGGAAATTGGAGATTGCGCCCGCCGTCGGTCATACTTGTTGAGGATCGCGCCGGGATTACTTCGGTTGGACTGCATCTCAGCTGCTTCTTGCGTGACAAGCCGTCTTCATGATGGAGGGCTGTACATTTGCTACAAAGAATAGCTTCACTGCGATTAAGTCTGCTCTTCACATTCTTTGCATTCGTGCCGTATTCTCCGGCATATTGCACGGATTCGACAAGTCATCCAAATATCGTAATCATCCTGACAGACGATCAAAGTTGGGTTGGAACGTCCTTCCTGGTCGATCCCGCAAACCGCGATTCCAAGAGCGATTACTTCCAAACGCCGCAGATGGAACGCCTGGCGGCCATGGGAATGCGGTTCACGGATGGCTATGCGCCGCGCCCTTTTGTTGCCCGACGCGCCGCAGCCTGCTCATTGGTCAGACGCCGGCTCGGCACATATACCAGGCCGACCGTGAACACTGGACCAGGCATTTTCGCGAACAGTTGAGCATCCCGCGAATGCTGAAGCAAACGAATGCCGAATACCAGACGGCGCATTTCGGGAAATGGGACCACCGTTACGACGAGGTCAGCCCGGAGGAGATGGGATACGACATCAGCGACGGCGTGACCGGCAACAGCACCGGCGGCGCCAAAGACTCGGGTGGGCCGGCAGCGAAGGATGACCCCAAGCTAATCTTCAGCCTCACCGAGCGCGCATGCGCGTTCATGGAGAAACAAGCGAACGCCGGTAAGCCATTCTATCTTCAAGTTTCCCACTACGCCGTGCATCTGGACATCTTCTACCGGAAAGCAACGTTCGACGCGATCTCTCAGCGCAAGACTGGCGAGAAGCACAAAATGCCGGAGTTTGCCGCGATGACCGAGGACCTCGATAAGGGCGTCGGGGCGCTGCTCGACAAGATCGACGAGCTGGGATTGCGTGAAAGGACTTATATCATCTTCATGTCCGACAATGGCGGTCGGACGACGCTTCCCGGCGCTTCGAGCGGCGGGTTGCCCCTGAATTACCCCCTGCGCGACGGCAAAGGATCGATGTATGAAGGCGGAATTCGCGTGCCGTTCGTTGTTGTCGGACCAGGAGTCAAGGCCGGCAGCGTCTGTCGCGTGCCTGTGACCGGACTGGATGTGCTTCCCACGGTTGCGGACCTCGCCGGTTATCGTCCACGACTGCCGGACACCATCGACGGGGGAAGCCTGAAAGGTATTCTGAACCACGACGGACAGGGGAATGTCGAAAGGCGGCTTCCGTTTCTCATCTTTCACCAGGCCGCCGACCGTGATCCAAAGTCAGCGCTGCGATTGGGTGACTACAAACTGGTCAAGTCATGGAGCCGAAACAAAGTCGAATTGTTCGACCTTTCCCACGATCTGGGCGAACGAAATGATCTTTCGCGATCGCTTCCAAAAAAGACCGACGAACTTCACTCGCTGATGACGGATTTCCTGAAGCAAGTGGCGCAGAAACTCGTCAAACGGAAAAGAAAGCCAAGGACTAGAATCGCTTTTCACTTGTGCTGGCAAAGTTCATGCCTATTGGGCTGGAATTGGACTGTCCAGAAAGCCACTATCCAGCACCCAGTCAATCGAACGATTCAACGATAAGCGCCGAGACAATGGACGCGGCCGTTGAGCTCGACCACCGCCTGGACGCTGGCCTTGTGCTTGCGATACTTGGGAAGTGCATCACGACGTGTGGCCGACATGAGGGCTATTGAACTTCTTATCGCCGGCTTCCCGGGTTGGGAAACGGGGCTTCGTCGGAATCTTTTGTTGGAAATGGCCCGTTACCAACCGAACAGACCCACATTCAATGACAGGCCCGGCACCGACCATGCCTAGATAAACGAGGACCGTTCCGCAGGCCGGTCCATGGCATCGGCTCGCTACCAGACCAAGGGGACCAGCTTCCACACACGGCGGGCATATTGTTCGTGCTCCACCGGGTACTCCTTACGGAGTGCGGCTTCTTCCAGTGGTAGTTTCTTCAGTAACCGCTCAATTCCATAGACAAAGACCAGCGCCCGCACTTCCCCCAGCGCGACGAGCATACCCACCTGAGCCATGAGGAGTCCCAGGTAGATCGGATGCCGGACAAGCGCGTATGGCCCACGCTGCACCAGTGCGTGCGCCGGTGTGATCGCGACATCGCCGCTCCAGCTTTGCGCCAGGACGCATCGCGCATAGGTAGCGAATGCGGCGCCTGCCACACACACCGCTGCCCCGGCCCATTGCACTGAAAGCAACGGAGGAAGCAACCGAAACCCAAGAATCGGGACGTGGGTCAAGGGCAGACAGTAGAGCAAGTGGGGGATCATCGTCAGAACTCGAGATCGGTTGGGAGCACCGCAGCCGTTGGCGGCCGGCGCAATCGGCCAAGCCAACCGATTCCACGCGACATCAACGCTTGCCCAACAACCGATGGTGACGAGCCACGGAACACCGACGCCGGAAACTTCGCCAGTGGCCGAACATGCAGCCCATATCGCGACGATGACAATCCAGATTCCCATTCGAGCCACTTACACGTGATTTTCGATGACAGCGAATGAAGTTGCCTCAACTTTCCGAGGCGGGGCCATAAAGATAATATCCTGTTGTTCGGCGGAGCATGAATGCGGAGTCAACTGGGTCACGGAATGTTCGCCTGGACTGGCGGCAGGATTTGAACTATCCAACGTGCAGACAAGAAAGACGTTGCGTCAACTCCGCTCGATCGGGAGACCCTCGCGCCGCACGATTAGAACACGATCTTGATGTTGCAACTCCCACCCATGTAATAAAAAAGCCCTTCGACGTGCTCGCCAAAGGGCTCAATTCTACCAAAAATCGGGGCGACATGATTTGAACATGCGACCTCTGCGTCCCGAACGCAGCGCTCTAGCCAAGCTGAGCTACGCCCCGTCATTCGTCGATGCGACGAAGGTGCTTATTCTACCGGTCCCCTGCCCCGGGTCAACGGCGGCTTGGCCCTCGCGGGATTGCCCGCTCGAAGCGGCGGCATGGCTTATGTCGGCTCTTGTTGCGCGCCGACCAGCGGCACGAATCGGCAATCCGAGAGCCGCTCGGCCACCAACCGTCCGCCCACGTTATGAAATGCTTGCAGCACTTGCGATTCGCTGTCGCCCAATGGGATCACGAGGATACCCCCCTCGGCCAATTGCTCTTCGAGCGCGGGCGGAATCCGGGCGGCCGCGGCGGTGACGATGATGCGATCGTACGGCGCCCGCTCGGGCCAACCCAGCGTGCCGTCGCCCTCGACCAGGGTGATATTCGAATATCCGCACTCGGCCAAAATCGTCGCCGCCTCGCGCGACAGTTCGGAGTGCCGCTCGACGCTGATCACTTCGGCGGCCAACTCGGCCAGCACCGCGGTCTGATAACCGCTGCCGGTGCCGATCTCGAGCACGGTCTCGCTGCCCGAGAGATTCAAGGCCGCGGTCATCAGGGCCACGATGTAGGGCTGGCTGATGGTTTGCGCCGCGCCGATCGGCAAGGCTCGATCGGCATAGGCAAATCGCCGCGATTGCGGCGGCACGAATCGCTCGCGCGGCACGCGATCCATGGCCGCCAGCACGCGCGTGTCCTGGATACCCCGCGCCACCAGCAGCCGCAACATTTGGCTTCGTACCGCTTCGAACTCATCGCCGCTTGCCATATAGCCCCTCCAGAAATGCGAGCGGGCTTCCATGCAGTGAACGCGCGCGAGGCCGTCAGCTGCCGTCGGTCAGGCACAGACTTCACTTTTCGCCAGTGTCGCCGCCGGCTGCCAATCGCAGACTTGCAGCTCGACGCTCTTGCGACCGCGGAAGTGATTCACGAACGGCCGAAAGGCGACCGCGATCGGACCGGTCAACTCCGACAGCTCCGCGGCCCAGTCGCCGCCGCCAAAAGCCACTGCCCTGAATTGTACGCCGTGTTGCGATAGACGTAACGACAAATGGCGCTCACCGCCGCCGATTCGCTTGGGGGGTTCGCTCAGCGTCACGCCCGAGGTGCACAGCAGCGGGCGGGGATTGGCGTTGCCAAACGGCGCCAGCCGCTCCAAATCGCCCACGGCCGCGGCCGTCAGCGCGCTAAACGGCACTTCGGCATCGATGCGTAACTCGGCCACGCGGGCGCCGACGGAAATCTCGCCCGAGGTATGCTCGCAAAACTGCTCGCGGAACTCGGCCAGCTTCGCCTCGTCGACTTTCATACCCGCCGCCGCGGCATGGCCGCCGAAACTCACCAGGTGCTCCGAACAAGCGGACAACGCCTGGTGCAAATTGAAGCCCGGCACGCTACGAGCCGAACCGACGCCCGGCTTGATCCCCAGCGCGTCGAGCGCGATCAACACGACCGGGCGGTGAAACTTCTCGGCCAATCGCGAGGCCACGATGCCAATCACGCCCGGATGCCAACCGCGCTCGGCCAACACCAGGGCCGAATCCCCTTCGGGATCGAACTGTTCGGTGGCCTGTTTGTTCGCGGCCAGGTAGATGCTGCGTTCCAGACTTTCGCGGCTGCCATTGAGCTCGTGCAGATAAGCGGCCAGGGCCGAGGCGCGTTCGGGCGAGTCGGTCGTCAACAGTTCGATGCCCAGCGTGGCCTGACCCAAGCGTCCCGCCGCGTTCAGCCGCGGCGCCAGTTTGAAGGAAATATCCTCGCTGGAAAGGCTTGGCTGGGCATCGGCGCCGGTCAAGGCGAGCAGCGCCTTGACTCCCGGCCCGGGCCGCTCGCGCAAGCTGGTCAATCCATGCCGCACGAGCACGCGGTTTTCGTCAACCAGCGGCACGACGTCGGCGACGGTGGCCAGCGCGACCAGGCCGATGGCCTGCATCAGGTAGCTGCGCATGTGCTCGCCGACTTTTTTCGATTGGCTGGCCCGCTGGCACAGAGCCCAGGCCAATTTGAAAGCGACGCCCGCCCCACACAACCCGAGAAACGGATAGGCCGCTCCTGGCAAACCGGGGTGGACGATGCAATCCGCCGCGGGCACGGTCTCGGCGAATTCGTGATGATCGGTGATGATCAGTTCCAAGCCCAGGCCGCGAGCCCACATGGCTTCGGCCACGCTGCACGCGCCGCAATCGACGGTGATGACCATCTGGGCGCCGCGCTCGGCCAACTTGCTCAACGATTCGCAGTGCAGCCCATACCCTTCGTCGACGCGGTGGGGCACGTAGTAACTGACTTCGGCCGAGAGCATGCGGAGGCACAAATACAGTAGCGCCGTGCCGCTCATGCCATCGACGTCATAATCGCCATAAATCACGATGCGGCGCCGCGCCGCAATCGCCGCCCAGATGCGTTCAGCCGCGTCGCTGGCGCCTGGCAATTCGCATGGATCGCGCAGGCTGCTGAGTTTGGCATCGAGGAAGTCGCGCGCGAGCGACGGTTCGTGGATGCCCCGGCACAGCAATAATTGGGCGACGACGGCCGGAACTCCCGCCGCGCGTTCCAAAGCCACGATGCGAGCCGCGTCGTGGGGCTGAATTCGCCAGTGCTTGGCCATGTCGTCCTTGAATGGAATGGCGCGAATGCCAATTCCGCGTCGCCGCACGTCCAGCCGAGGGACGCCCAACTCGCCAGGCACGCGGACCTTGCGCGGCCCGGGGGCCAGAGCGAGCGAGATTACTTCTTCTTTTCGGCGTGCAGCGTGTGCTTGCGCAGCCGCGGGCTGTACTTGCTCAGTTTGAGCTTCTCGCCGCCGGTCTTGCGACGCAGCGTGTAGTTATAGTCCCCCGTCTCCTCGCAGACGAGAAACACGGTTTCAACCTTCTTCTTGCTTTTGGCCATCCGACTTTCAACTCCTCGCGCTCGAGTCCGGAGCGGACTCTCCAAAGTGTCTGCCGCAGAATGCCCGATTGTACAACGATTTGCGGGGTTCTGGCCAGGGGTCTGATTCTGACGGTAAATCCGGACAAGCCGGTGCGATTGCCCGGGGCTGGGCGCGGTGCCGGCCAATCGTTCGCCAAACCCGGCAATTCCGAGTCTTGCGTTGCCCTGGGGCTGCCAGCAGCGGCCCGTACTTTACCACCGAATCATGTACCAAATTGTTGGTTATCGCTTAGACTGGAAGATGAGACACGAGCGGCCCTTGCAGCGGTGGGGACCGCGAACAGAACGGGAACGAGAACCAGCCGGCGAGCGCTTCGAGTCCGGACATCCGGGGCATCCTGGCCGCGGCTGATTTCGGACCCCGGCAGCGTCACGGCAATTTTTTGAGGTTGGGCGATGAGCGAGCGCGCGCAGACAGCCGATACGGCCGTGCCGGCTGACTCGCGAAACGTCCCAGCGGGCGCCGCGCTTCCGCCGGCCGCGGTGATTCCGCCCACCCCCGCCCTGCCGCCAGTTCCGGCGACTCCTCCCGATCATCCTGATATTCCCGGCGATGGCGTGACCCCCGTCGCGAACATTCCCACGGCCGAAGCGGCCCCGACGGAAATGGCACTTGATGTCGAGGCGGAAGACTCGACGTGGCGCGAGGTGCTCGTGCAGATGCCCAGTTGGCTGGCGAGCACGGTCGTCCACCTCGCGATCGTCTTGTTGCTAGCACTCCTCACGACGACGCGGATGTCGACCGAAATCGGCGCGCCGATCACGGTGACGACCCCCGGCGACGGAAACGGTGTCGAGGATCTGCAAGCCGAGCGGATGGAAATCGCCTCGGACCTCGATACTTCGCAAGCCCTGGCTCCGAGCGCCGCGGTAAGCGACACGCCGCTAGCCGCGGCGCTGGGCGACGCCATTGGGCCGATCAGCGCGACCCTCGGCGATGGCGGACTGTCGCCCAAGTCGCTCGGGCCGGCCAGCGACGACAAGAGCTTGCTCGGCGGCGGAGGCGGCGGCAACTCGTTGGAGCTGCGCTCGACGGCGCTGGGCGCGCCGCGATGGTGCGGACCGGCGGCGGCACTCCGGAAAGCGAAAAGTCCGTCGCCCTGGCACTCGAATGGCTGGCCGAACATCAGAATTACGACGGCAGTTGGTCGTTCGACCACGGCAAGAACCCGCGCTGTCATGGTCGCTGCGCCAACGAAGGATCGAACGCCAGCAAAATCGCCGCGACGTCGCTGGCGTTGTTGCCGTTTTTGGGCACTGGGCAGACGCATCGCGAGGGACACTACAAGCGAACCATTGATCTGGGGCTGAAGTACCTGGTCCGCACCATTCAAATGCAGCGCGACGGCAGCCTGTGGGATCCGGCCGGAACCATGTATGCCCATGGACTGGCGTCGATCGTGCTTTGCGAAGCCTATGGCATGACGCACGACCAGGTGCTCGAGGAGCCAGCTCAGGCGGCCGTCAACTTTATCGTCTTCGCGCAGGATCCGCTGGGCGGCGGCTGGCGCTATCAACCGCAAACGCCCGGCGACACCTCGGTGGTGGGCTGGCAATTGATGGCGCTGAAAAGCGCGCAAATGGCTTACTTGCGCGTGCCGCCCAACACGATGCGCAAGGCGGGCTATTTTCTCGATCACGTGCAAAACGATCGCGGCGCTGTCTACGGCTATCAACGACCCGAAAGTCGGCGGCCGGCAACCACGGCCATCGGTCTGTTGTGCCGCATGTATCTGGGCTGGAAGCAAGATCACGACGCATTGCAGCGCGGCGTGCAGATGCTCGGCCAACTCGGTCCCTCGACCGACAAGAGCCGCGGCATGACCAACAACATGTACTACAACTATTACGCCACCCAGGTCATGCACCACTTCGGCGGCTATCCCTGGCAGCGCTGGAACTCGGTGATGCGAGAATACCTGATCGAAACCCAATCCACCATCGGCCACGAGGCCGGCAGTTGGTTTCTCGACGGATCGGACGACGGTATTCATGCCGGCGGCCGGCTCTATTGCACGGCCCTGGCGGCCATGACGCTGGAAGTTTACTATCGCTACATGCCGCTCTATCGACCACAGGTCAAGCAGAGCGAGTAGTCTCCCTCGCGACGCGTCGGATACCGCTTCCACTAGTTCGCCGCCTCTTGCCCAGGGCCTTCCGCCGTGCAGGTCATTCCGGTTCTTGACTTGATGGGGGGCCAGGTCGTTCGCGGCGTGGCCGGACGCCGGCACGAGTATCGCCCGATCGAGAGCGTTCTGGCTGCTGACGCTCGACCCGCGACCGTGGCCCGCGCACTAGCCGAAACGGGGTTCCGCGTCGCCTACGTCGCCGATCTCGATGCAATTGGCGGCGCGGAGCCGGCCTGGGCGATTTATCAAGAGTTGCTCGCCGCCGGGCTTCGGCCGTGGATCGACGCCGGCGTTTCCAATGTCGAGCAGGCCGAAGCCTTATCGCGGTTTGAATTCGGCGGGCGCGGACTGGAGGCCGTTGTCGCGGGACTCGAATCACTGAGCGATCCCGCCATGCTGGCCGATCTGTTGGCGGCCGTTGGACCTGAGCGGTTGATTTTCAGCCTCGATCTGAAATCGGGGCGGCCGCTGACCACGGCGGCGGCCTGGCGTGGCCTGAGGCCGGCACAGATCGCGATCGTCGCGCTGCGGCTGGGCCTGCGAAGAATGATCGTGCTGGATCTGGCGGCAGTGGGAATGGGCGCGGGGGTCGGAACCGAGTCGTTCTGCCGCGACCTGCGGTGTCTCGATCCGCGGTTACAGATCATCGCCGGCGGCGGAGTGCGCGGGGGCGAAGACCTGCTTTCGCTCGCCCGAGCCGGCTGCGACGCCGCACTAGTGGCCTCGGCATTGCACGACGGCCGGCTCGACGCCGGGCAGTGCGCGAGCACGGAGTGGCGCTAGTCGGTGATGAGATCGCCGCTTAGCCGCGGATCGATTGGAGGGCCTTCGCGGCGGCCGAACGCACGCCTTCGTCGTCATCCTTGGTGGCGCGCTCCAACCGCTCGACGGCGCTTTTGGCCAAAGGGCCTAGTTCGCCCAGCGATTCGGCGGCTGCCTGCCGCGTCTTGACGAGCGGCGAGTCGAGTCCCACGAGCAGCTCGGGAACCACCTTTGCCGCCGTTTCGGGCGTGACGCCACGGATCTTGACCATCGCCCAGGCGGCGAGCATCGACAGCGAAGTGTCCTGCGATTCGATCAGTTCGAGCAAGACCGGTTCGGCGGCGGCGGCGCCCGGACCAATCATACCCAGCGCAAACACGGCCGCGTGGGAGCACTTGCTCTCGGGCCGCTTGATCGAGTCGATCAGTGCCGGCACGGCGGCTTTGGCGGCCGGGCCGATCTTGGCCAGGGCATGCGCCGCCTCGATGTCAACATTTGGGTCCGGATCGCTTACGAGCTTGGCCAACTCGGGGGTCGCCGCCGCGGCCGGAGGGCCAATCTGTCCCAGGATATAAGCCGTCTGCGCTCGTAGCGATTGATATTTCAGCGCGGCAATCAGCCTGGGCACGGCCTGTGGCCCCAAGCTGGCCAATGCATCGAGCATGTATTGCGTGGTCGTCTCATCGCCGTCGGCCATGGCTTTCTCGAAAATCGGTCCGGCGATTTCAGGGCTCGGTGGCAGCGACGCCAGCGCCCGCGCCGCGGCCGTGCGGACGAAGGGATCCTGATCCTTGAGTCGAGCGACGATCTGAGTCAGTGCTGCGCGTTTCAGCTTCATGTCGTTGGGGTGAACTCGGGCCAGCGCCCACAGGCTGGTCGTGCTCAACAGTCCATCGCTGCTTTTTGCATTCGCCTGGATTGTGGACTCGGCATCCGCGGGAATCTTTCCAAGCGCGCCCAGCGCGAAGGTGGCGGCCGTCCGCGCCGATTCATCTTTCAGCAGGGGCACGAGCTTGGGAACCGCGTCGGGAGAGCCGATGGCCGCTAGCGCCAGAATCGCCTCGCGTCGAATCTCCGGGTCCTGGTCTTTCAGTTTCTCGATGAGGGCCGGCACGGCGGGCGCCGCGTCTGTGCCGATGTCTCGCAAGATCAAGCAAGCCCAATATGCCGCTTGTTTATTGTTCAAGGCCTCGATGAGTGCAGGTATCGCCGCGCCCTTGGCATCGGCGATGGCCTGCATGACGCGCAGCCGGATGCCGGGATCCGAGTCTTGCATGAGCCTGACGAACAATGGAACCGTGACCTTCGGCCCAGGCCGGATGGCGGCGATTGCCGCTAGCGCCTGCCGACGCACGATTGGATCGGAATCACCCAACAGCGCGAGCAGGCTTTCGGTAGCCGGTTTTGCCGGCGCACCGATCGTTCCCAAGGCCCGAGCGGCATAAGCACGGGTCAGAGGTGACTCGGACTTCAAAAGGTCGGTCAACGCGGCAATCGCCGGAGCGCCGCCGCGCGTGCCAAGGCTTTGAATGGCGGCCAGGCTAGCCGCTTCATCCGCCGATTTCGCGGCCGCGATCGTTTCCTCGACGCTTGGTTGCTGGTCCGCGAACGCCGAGCCAGCCAGCGCGGCCGACACACCCAGTAAGACCAACCAGGCCGCGCCACGACGGGCATGTGCGATAGTATTCAATTGATTCTCCAACTCAGGTCTCCAACTTGGGCGATTCGGTGTGAAGTGATCGGCAAGGAAGCCAGGCAAACGAGGTCGCGATCGGACCGTTACCCCAGGTGGCACTTGCACGCCGTGAACATCAGACCTTCGAGGAACTTCTTGCACGTCACGTATACCGTTGCCGGAATCGTGCGTACCTGACTCTTCAACGTCGTGTTCATGTCATTAATGATCGTGCGCACCTTGGACTGATCGGCGTAGTTCATGCTGCCCAATTGCGAGGAGGACACGAACAGGGCTTCCAGCTTCTTGCGATTGGCCGCGAACATGTCATCCTGCAAAGCCTCGGGCCAATTCAATTTGCCGGTTAGGTCGTTGACCTCGCCCGGGCTGAGGGGCTTGGGCGCGCTCTCTTGGGCCATCCGCGCAACTTGCTCGGCGGTGACGCGCGGGCCTTCCTCCGCGGCGCGCGCGGCCTTGTTGGTTGCGCATGTCGAAATAGGTGTTGGTGTATTGCTGGTGGTTTTCGATTTCGTTCTTTTGGGCCTGCGTCATGTTGACCGCGGCGGCCGACGTGCTGAGGTTGTAGCTGCCCTTGGCGCTGATGACGTTGGACATGCCGGTCAGGGCGGATCCTTGCACGGTGCTGCCAACGCCTCCGCCGCCCCATCCAAAACCGCCTCCGCCATAACCGCCCATCGAAGGCGGCGGCACCGCCGGCTGGTAGGGTGGAGGCGACGATGATTGTCCCTGGCCCAATACCAACGAGACCGACATCAGGCAGGCAGAGAACAACGCGAGACGCTTCATGATTTTCCGCTCCACGGTTCGCACGATAACAATCATCCTCGGCAATAAAAAAGCGGCCCTCTAGAGATGGGTTCCACTATAGTCGGCCGGCCGATCGACTTCCAGGGAGGCGGGGAGGGGCAAATAACGCGGCCCTAAATGCGGGAGTTTGCGGGCTGTTTTCTTACCCGACCGAACGTGTTTCGTGACTGCGCGGGAGTCGATCACCACCACTTCGGCTCGCGCTTTTCGATAAATGCCGCCAGCCCCTCGGCGGCGGCCTCGGTCGTGCGCGAAGTCGCGCTGACGGCCGCACCAGCGCTCAATTGCAGCAACAACTGCTCGCCAATGGTTTCGTTCAGCAGCCGCTTGGTCATTTGAATGGCCTCGGGCGCCGAGCGGGCGATTTCGCCCACCCACTGGTGCGCTCGGGCCCAAATCTTGTCGTCAGCCACCAGTTCGTGAAACAGTCCATAGCGTTGCGCATCATCGGCATCGATCAATTCGGCGGTCAGCAGCAGGTATGCGGCCCGCGCTCCGCCAACTCGGAACGCCAACAGGGGCGCGACCATGCCAGCCACGATCCCGCGGCGGGGTTCGGGAAAGCCGAACGTGGCCGAGTGCGTGGCCACGACCAGGTCGCAGGCCATCACCAGCCCGGCCCCGCCTGCCACGGCCGGTCCGTTGACCGCCGCCACCAAAGGCTTGGGAAAACGGAGCATGGCTTCGATCAAGTCGCGATACACGACCGAATCGGCATGCCATTGGGCGAGGCGATCTTCCTGGTCCTTGGTGGACAACATTTCCGACAAATCCATGCCGGCGCAAAAACGCTGCCGGCGCCGGTCACGATCACTCCCCGCACTCGGCGTTCCTGGTGCAGGTCGTCCAGGGCCTGGTGCAGAGCAGCCAGCAGATCTCGCGAGAGCGCGTTTCGCTTTTCCGGCCGGTTGAGCGTGACGGTGGCCGTTTCATCGTGGACTTGGATTTTGACGAGTGGTTCCATGGCCGTGGCGCGGAGGTACAAGGTGAATCAATCCGGGAATCCGTGGAAAGTCCAACAACTCGACGACATTCTTACTTACCGCGGCCGACGCGCGCTCGCTCAACCAGCCTTCTATGCGATCGAGCGGCGCATTGCCGGCAAGTTGGCCGGACGCGGCAGCTCCAATTCCAATACCGACGTGCCCAAGAGCTTGCCCTGGGTGTCGATGCGCAGCGACTGGCTGGCCCCGCCGCCCAGCGCATTGTACAGCATGAAATTGAAGGCGTGCAGCTTGGGCAACTCGAACCGTTCGACGCCGCTGGGCGCCAGCGGCGCGAAGTATTCCGCCATCCGCTCGACGGTCAAGTGCTCGCGCAGAAACTCGTAGCCGGTCGCGGTGTAAGCAATCACGCCGATGTTGGCATGGTTGCCTTTGTCACCGCTGCGGGCATGGGCGATTTCACCGAGCGCAATGGTTTCTTCTGTCATGGTTCCACGCTATTTTGCAATTCCACTTTTGGCGCCGGCCCACTCGCGAGCCGTTCGCACTTCGACCCGCGCCGGCACCAGTTCCTTGGGAACCAGGGTGGGCCAATAGGCAAAGACGGGCCGCACCGAAGCCCGCCCGGTGGCATACCCGGCCAGACCCGGCGGGCCGCTGGTCACGAGCGGAGCGAACTCCTTGGTGAATCGCTCCACGGCTTCGCGACGCCGATCGCGCACGCTGACGCGGAGCATGATTTCGCGCACGTCCCCCTGCCGCTCGAAACCGGGCGCCGAGCGGCCCGCGCCCAGACACTCGACCAGCGAGCCGTCCAGCTCGAAACCGGCTTGCCGCACCCGATCCAAAATCATCTGCCCGCAGGCTTGGGCCTTGGCCGCGGCGTCGCGTCCACAGACCAGCATCTGCCCGCTGGTGGTGAAGCCGGCCCGATAGGCCAGCGACACTTTATAGCTGGCCGGCGCCGTTCGCCCCGTGGCGCCGGAAACCGCCACGCGATCGGCAGCGAGTTGATCGACCTCGAGCGTGGTGAAATCAACGTCCACGTCGGGCGTGAGATAGTGGGCCGGATTGCCAATCTCGTACAGCAACTGTTCGATCACGGTGTCGCGGCTCACCTGGCCGCCGCTGTCGGGCGCCTTGGTGATCACAATGCCGCCAGCGGCCGACAATTCGGCGATCGGATAGCCGACGTGGGCCAGGTCGAGCGATTGCCAATGACGATACAAGCCGCCGGTGGCCTGAGCGCCGCATTCGATGACGTGGCCGGCCACGCTGGCCGCGGCGATGCGGTTCCAATCGTCCCAGGACCAGCCAAATTCGTGCATCGCCGGACCGACTGTCAGCGAGGCATCGGCCACTCGGCCGGTGATCACGTAGCGGGCGCCGCCGGCGAGCGCCTCGGCAATTGGCCGCGAGCCCAGATAGGCATTAGCACTGACCACTTGCTGCTTGGAAGGATCCAGCGGTTCGCCGGTCTCCAGATTCTCGAAGCGGCATCCCTCGGCCCGCAGTCGAGCGATCTGGCCGGCCAGGTCATCGCCGGTGACCACGCCGATGGGGTCATCACCCAAACCGGCCGCCAGCAGCGGCTCGGCGGCCGCCGCCGCGCAACTGGGCGGGTTCATTCCGCCACCGTTGGTAATCAGTTTCAAACGCGGCTGTTCGCATAGCGCCGGACAAAGCGTGCCGAGCACGCCGACCAGATCCGCCGCATATCCGGCCGATGGATCCTTCTCGCGCAGCCGAGCCAGGATCGAAAGCGTCAACTCGGAAAGGTATTCGAGCGTCAGGTAATCGAGCTCGCCGCGCTCGGCCAGCAGCCGAGGGGCGTCGAGATTGTCGCCCAGAAAGCCCGCGCCATTGCCAATGCGACAAGTCACTTAGCCGTAGATCCTTGTGCGGGTTGCGGCGCGCCGATCCGGCGTGCCGCGAAACGAGAATCGATTGCTCAAACCTGAAACACGCCCAACTTGAATGGTTCATTCTCCGCATGTCGCGTGGCGGCTTCCAGCGCAAAAATCAGCGTGTCGCGAGTTTTCGCCGGATCGAGGATCGCGTCGACCCATCCCCGGGCGGCCCCGTAGCGAACATCGGTCGCGCGATCGTAATTGCCGCGGACCGTGGCCCGAAGCTGGCCAAGTTCCTCGGCATCGACCGCGTGGCCTTGACGCTCCAGACTCTTGACCGTGACGTCGAGCAAGGTGGAGGTCGCCTGTTCGCCCCCCATCACGGCGCAACGAGCCGTCGGCCAGGAGAAAATGAAGCGCGGATCGAATGCCTTGCCGCACATGGCGTAGTTGCCCGCGCCGTAGGACCCGCCGATGAGCACGGTTAGTTTTGGCACGCGGCTGTTGCTGATGGCGTTGACCAGCTTGGCGCCGGCCTTGATGATGCCGGAGCGCTCGCTGTCGCGGCCGACCATGAACCCGTTGACATCCTGCAGGAACAGGATCGGCAGCCAATCCTGGTTGCAGTTCATCACGAAACGGGCCGCCTTCTCGGCGCTGTCGACATAGAGGACGCCGCCAAACTGGATCGGACCGTCGGCCGGCCGCACGCGATGGTGCTGGTTGGCGACAATGCCAATCGGAAAGCCCCCCAGCCGAGCCGTGCCGCATACGAGCGTTTGTCCATACTCGGCCTTGTACTCATCGAAGCTGCCGGCATCGATCAGGCAGTCCAGCACGTCGCGAACTTCGTATTCGTCGCGCGGATTGGGGCTCACGAGGTCGTACAGATCGGTGCCGGGACGCGAGGGCGATGCCGCGGCCGAGCGCGTAAACGGCGCGGGGGGTTGCGGCTCGTCGGGCCGGACCTCGGCAACCAGGCGGCGGAGCCGGGCCAGGCACTCCTCGTCGGTCGGGTCGCGATAGTCGATCGTGCCGCTGATCTGGGCGTGCATCGCCGCTCCGCCCAGATCCTCGCTGGAGACTTCCTGGCCGATCGCGCTTTTGACCAGCGCCGGTCCGGCCAGGTAAAGGCCCGAGCCGTCGGTCATCAGCAGTTTGTCGCACAGCACGGGCAAGTACCCGCCGCCGGCGACGCAGTTGCCCATGATGGCCGCAATCTGTCCGGTGCCCGAGGCCGAGATCACGGCGTTGTTGCGAAAGATCCGCCCGAAGTCGTCCTCGTCCGGAAAGACATCTTCTTGCAGCGGCAGGAACACGCCGGCCGAGTCGACCAGATAAACCAACGGTAGATGGTTTTGCATGGCGATCCGCTGCGCGCAAGACTTTTTTCGTCGTCGCCGGAAAAAACGCGCCGGCTTTGACCGTGGCGTCGTTGGCGATCACCATGTGTCGGCGGCCGGCGATGACGCCGATTCCGCAGACCACGCCTGCCGCTGGCGCCCCGCCCCACTCGGAGTACATCTCCCAGCCACACCACAGGCCAAGCTCGAGCCAAGGAGTTTTGGGATCCAGCAGCAATTTCAGCCGATCGCGGACGAAGAGGCGGTTCTTGGCTCGCTGGCGCTCGATCGCCTGCTTGCCGCCACCCAACGAGATCTGTTGCTCGTCGGCCGCCAATTGGCGAGTCAGTTGGCTCATGGTCGGATTGTTGTCGGAAGCCATGGCGACGTCTCTAGGGACTGGCAAGTTGCGGACGAAGAAAACGAGCCGCGCGAGCCAGCACGGCGCGATCCGAGGCCGCTGCCGGCGAGCAGCGCCACTTTCGGAAAAAAGGCCGAAAAACGGCGGCAAACACCGCCTCCGCACGTTCTCGACACTCAAAATGTATCTTCGAAACTCCAGGCGCACGAGGGCAAAAACTCGGTCTGGCCGAAGGGATTACGCAATAAGCCGGACCGGTTGTCACGAACGTATTGATGAGTCCCACGACGAACAGAAAACACTTGTCGCCAGGACCGCCGGGAGAGAAGAGGACTGCTGCCGAAAAACCACGTCTCGCGGCAGCCGTACGATGCCTTTAAACAACGCGCCTGCGGCTTGAACAGACCGCAAGGCACCCGAACGCATCACCTAAGTCCTTTCTACATCAGGATTTGTTCCGATGTGCGCAGATTCTCCCGCGGAGTTGGCACCTGAACTGCTTTTCATGCCTGCCGAACCGACGCCCGCCCCGCAACCCTGTCTGACATCGAGGAGTCTGCCGTTGGCCAAGAATGCTCGCAAGATCGCCACGCGTAAGAATACCGCCGGCCAAAGTTCGTCGAAGTCACGCGGAAGAAACGCCGCGGCCGTCAGTCCCCCGCGCAAAACCAAAAAACCGTCCGCCGGCCTGGTCGACCTGGAACTGGTCGACGAGACCGCGACAGTCGGCGGCGACGCCGTCGACCCCAAGCTCGAAGCTTTCGAGGACGACGAAGTCGAATTGGAACAACTCGAAGCCGTAGCCGATGAAAACTCGCTCGACGAGGAAATCGGCGGATCGAGCGTCTGCATCGACGACCCGGTGCGGATGTACCTGATGCAGATGGGCGAGATCCCGCTGCTCACTCGGCCGCAAGAGCTCACCGCGGCCCGAGCCATTGAGAAGACCCGCACTCGATTTCGCCACAACATGCTGGCCAGCGATTTTGTCTTGCAGGGCGCGGTCAGCCTGTTGGAAAAGGTTCGCGACGGTGCGCTGCGGCTGGACCGCACGATCGAAGTCTCGGTGACCAACACCGTGGAAAAGAAGCGCATTCTGCGGCGGCTGAATCCCAACCTGGCGACGCTCGCCAAGCTGTTGCGCGAGAATCAACGCGACTTCCGCTTTGCCATCTCCAAGAAGAACCCGACCGAAAAGCGTCACGAAGCATGGCGCAGGCTGGTCCGCCGCCGCAATCGGGCCGTACGGCTGGTCGAAGAACTCAATCTTCGCACCCAGCGCCTGCAGCCTCTGTTGGAAAAGCTGGCCGAAATTGCCCACCGGATGCGGGCCCTGCGAACCCAAATCGCCGAGTTGAGCAAGCACGGCCTGGACAGCGGCCGCGAAGAACTGAAGGCCGAGTTGCACTACCTGATGCGGGTGGCGGCCGAAAGCCCGGCCACGTTGCTGCGGCGCGTGTCGCGGACCGCCGATTTGCAACAGCACTATGACGCGGCCAAACGCGAGCTTTCGGCCGGCAACCTGCGGCTCGTGGTGTCGATCGCCAAACGCTATCGCAACCGGGGGCTGAGCTTTCTCGACTTGATTCAAGAGGGCAACACCGGACTGATGCGGGCCGTCGATAAGTTCGAGTGCGCCCGAGGCTATAAGTTTTCGACCTATGCGACGTGGTGGATTCGCCAGGCCATTACCCGAGCGATTGCCGATCAGAGCCGCACGATTCGCGTGCCGGTGCACATGATCGACGCCATGACCCGGGTGCGGACCGTGACGCGCGAGTTGGTGCAGCTCAACGGCTGCGAGCCAAGCGTGGAGCAAACCGCGGCCGCGGCCGGACTGTCGCTGGAGGATACCCGTTGCATCATGAAGATGGCCCGTCAGCCGTTGTCGCTCGACCAGCCGGTGGGGGATCACGACGACAGCTACTTTGGCGAGTTTTTGCAAGATCATCGCGAGGACGACCCACTCTACGGCTTTAATCAGGAACTGCTCAAGGACCGCCTGGCCGACGTGATGCAGAGCCTGAACCACCGCGAGCGCGAGATCCTGCGGATGCGGTACGGCCTGACCGACGGATACGCCTATACGTTGGAAGAAGTCGGCAAGATCTTTTCTGTCACGCGGGAGCGCGTGCGACAGATCGAGGCCAAGGCGGTTCGCAAACTGCAACAACCTTATCGCTGCCGCGGCCTGTTGGGATTCCTCGACTCGGGCGACATGCCGCCGGTCGAAATCGCCCAAGAGGCATAGACCGCCGCCGCGAACAACAACCTACGATTGAAATCCCCTCCCTGGTTGGGGCCGCCTGGCACGCTGCAGGCGGCCCTTTTCTGCGCCCGCAGGGCCCGAGCAACTCGCTACTCGGCAGGAAGGTCCTTGGCTATCGCCGCGGGTAGAACCAACAGCCATCCTTTATTGCGCGAGGCAATTGCCACGCCAATCGCGCGGCCGTCGCGGTTTACGACTGGGCCGCCGCACAGGTTAGACCCACCGCGTACAGCCACGCTGTAAACTCGCGAAAAACCCGATCGTCGAGCACTTTGGCCCTCCAACCAGGGCGGCGGGCCCAAGACCTGGCGAAGCTCAATGTGCTTTCCATCCCGGGCTACGACGAGTCGCACAGGATCTCCTGCGACCGCGATCGAATCGCCCTTTGCGGTATCCAAGAGTTTTGCAATCACGTCAGTGTTTGGTGTCGTATGGCCGTCGATGCTCAGTACGGCGTCACCCTTCAGGAGAAGCTGCGGAGCAATCGCCTTGGCTGGCACACTCAGCGGAAGATCAAAAAGTTCGGTAACCTCTACGCCTTGTGCTCCATCCCGAATCTTCCCCCATAATCGAGCGTTCTCTGACGTGAACGAAAGCACGGGGTTCGAAATGAAACACAACGACGACGGTCCCTTACCGGTCGCCACTGCGAGTGGCATTCCGGCGCTCGGATCGCCCGATTCCGACCACCGAACCGAAGGCAGCAATGCGTCGATTTTCAAAAAAGCCAGATCGTGTTGGCGCAGCGTCTTAACCACCTTGGCGGGTAGAACGCGGCCGTCGGCTATGCGACATTGAGGTGCCTCGCCCAGAACACTCGCTTTGGTAATAATCCGACCGTCCGTTCCCACGACGGTGCCCAGCGCAACCAGCTTGTCATCATCGAGTACGTCCACCACCGAAAGGCGTACGCCGTCGGCAATGCGTTGAAGTTCAGCTTCAATTGGGGCGAGTGGAGAATCGGCAGTCTGTTCAAACGGAGCATTTAATTCGTCCCAATGCTCGCGGAACAATTCAACCCGTGGGTTCGTGTGCGGCGTTGAGGGTTCGCCCTGACCGATTTCCCCGATGCCCTTGTGGATTGCGACTAAGTGGCCGTCAGCGTCGAAAACTCCGCCGCCTGAGTCTCCACCGATAAATGGCTTCGCGGGGTCTGTGCAGAGCAGATGCGACCAGAAGTCGCGCGGCGGATCGACAATCGATGATTCGCGCACATTGGCGAACCGGGCCTTGCTGGCCGTGGGGCCGTAGCCGGCGAAGAGGCAGGACGCGCCCGGCCGAAGCCGGACTGAGTCGCCCATGTCGAGATGGGGATAAACCCCCGAATCAAGGATTCGCACCAGCGCGATGTCACAGATTAGATTAACGCCCATTACCTCGGCGGCAGCGTCTCGGCCGTCAGGCAGGCAGACGACGACCTTCGTGCGGGGCATGACAAAGTGATGTGCGCACGTAGCGATGAGTCCCTCTGCTGTGATGATCGTTCCGCTCCAACCCCTTTTGTCGGGCTCTTTGCGGATACGAACCGATGCGGCCCGTACCTTCTCCTTCACTGTCTGTGAAATTGGCTGTTTCCGTGCCGGTTCGAACTTGTTCCCGTCGTCTTTTCCGCGGGTTCGATCGAGGCGCAATTTGTCAAGGTTCTTCCCGGCTTCAAGATCGTCCCAGAGAGCGCGAATCACTTTTGGGCCTATATATGCTCCTTGCTGGAAATAGCCTCCTGTACCCAGTCCTAAAAGTTGCCCGTCGAGATTGAAAGCGACTGGTTGATCGTGCCAGGGTTGTGATATTTCAACTTCCGGCGTCATGAACCAAAGTCCGGGGGCGGAGCGCTTGACCCAATTGACGTCAAGCAAGGGTCGTGAAATCGTCTCAGGCGATTCCGTTGCAGGATAGGCGAGCGTAACAAGGCACTGCCCCAACTTTGGAAAATCCGAAGATGCAATTGGGACATGTGGCCACGGACCTGGGCCGTTGAGTTTCGCCATTCCAATACCCCATTCCTCGGACCAGCCCAGCGTTGCGCCTGTGACGAGACGGCCGTCGGGTAACTGGAACGTCAAGGTTGAGTCCATCGGCAAGGTAGTCGCGAGTGAACTGAGAACGTGACCTCCTTCGGTCACGATCACGCCAATGGCGCCGCCATGAGTGTTCCCGTGCGTGTACCGCACTCGAACCGCCGCAGGGCTCACTTGGTCGTATACTGCCGCGACCTGCTTTTCAATATTGATGCCGGCTTGGCTCCGGGACGACCTTGCGGGAGCATCTGCGGTCATAGGATCGCCCTGAGCCCGGCTGTACGGGCCCAGCATTGCCAGCAACACGAACGCCACCGCTGCCCAAGTCGTGCAGCTTGACGGTGATTGAACAATGCTCCGCAGCAATCGAAACATCGCCGTCTGGAAAAATGACATTATTCTGTCTATTTGATTCAGAATAGTTGGAACGAGGCTCGGTGCATGCCAGCCGTTTTGAGGTTTTGCGTACGTTGCCATTATATGCTACTCAAACGATGCCTCCATCGATCCAGTTTATCCAAAACGGGCTCAGAGCGATCGTGGGGATCCGCTGCCGTCTGGCGGCGCACGCATCAGAGACTGGCGTCCAAGGTACAGCCAGATGGCATTCGCCCCTGGGAACTTCGGCGACTCGTTTCCGAACCAAGGGCCCCGGACGGGGCGACACTAAGACATGGGAATGGCCCGACGAAATCCCACTAGGAAACGGAACATCGGGGCCGCTGCTCAGCGCGTGCTGCTGAGCAGCGCGGCCAGGGCCAGTTGGCCGCCGTAGTAGCTCTCCAGCCAACCGCCCATCGCGGAGGCCGCGACCGCCGACCCCCGCTCATTCCAATGCGGAGAGTTCGGCCGATAGAGCGAACTGGATGCCATTCGCAAGTGCGGCAACAGGTCGAGCACGGGCAATTGCCGCCGCTCTGCGAAGCCGGTCAGGCTCCGCTGCGGCAAGTCCACGTCGATGTGTTCGAGGGAACCTCCCGCCCGACGGACCAGGGTCTCGCACAGCGTATGGTTGATCTGAAATTGCGCGGGCACCAGCACTAATCCCATCGGAATGTGCTCGCGGCGGCAACCGACCAGGGCCTCATCCAGCGCGGCGAATGTCCGCTGCCAGCGAGCCCGCATCACGTCGTCCACCGGCGCCCGGCAGCCTTGCAGTTGCGGAGCCAGAGCGCGGAGAAAACTCTCGAAGTCATCACAATCGGCGGGCATGGCATGTCGCGATGCCACGACCGGCGGCTGGGATTCGCCGACGATCAGTCGAGCCAGCTCCAGCTGACGCCAATCGAACCACGATGCCGGGGGCGGTTCGTGCGCCAGGTTGTCGCAAACCGACACCAGCGCCAGCGCCAAGTCGGGCCGCACTTCCGCGAGCCGCTGGCTCAACGTCGCGGGCCGCTCGATCGACCAGGGTTGCGACAAATCGACCGGCACGATTTCCAGTCCCGGCAACATCCGCTCCACGCGGGCTCGCTCTCCGCCCGCCTCGAAGGCGCCCGGCGCTGCCCGGTCGCCCAGGATCGCCACGCGGAAAAAGCTGGAGCGCAACTCGGCCACGCGAAAATCGAGAGCGTCCGACGACTCTAGCGCGGCGGTTGCATGGGCCGCCGCGTCCTGCGCGACCGGCGGCGAGGCCAGCGCGGCGTCACCAATCCATTCCGCTGACGGGTCGAACCAACCGCCATCGATCACTTGCCTGCGGGCCTGCTGGCTCGCTTCGCCCACGACCAGTAGCAGTATGGCGGCGGAAATAAGCCAACCGCTGTTGCGGGCCGAGCGATTTTGTGTCCAGCGGCGCCAATGCTCTAGCATCGAGGGGGAGGCGGCCAGCGGCAGCAGCAAGCCGACATACCATAGGCTGATCGCCCCTAGCCACAGGCAAACCACATAGTCGCGCGGGCCGACGACCAGCGCCGCCAGGTAGGTCAAAAATGCACCGCACGACAGGGCCCGCCAGAAGCCAAATCGCGCGGGCGGCAGGTCGCTCAGCGTCAAGCGGCCAGTTCGCCACGCGGAGGCAATCAGGCGAGCTTGCATCAGGCCGCTGGCCAGAAGCGCCAATCCGGCCGGAACGAGCAAATGCTCGGCAACCGCGTGAGAATGCTCGACGAAACAAAGAATGCCGCCCAGCAGCGTGGCGACGCAGACCATTCCCAATACAACACAGGGAATCTGTTGGTCCCGCCGGGCGAGGAGCGGTAGACGACGGTGCGTCAGTTTCTGTTCGTGTGGCACGGTTACCTCCTTGCGAATGATCGACAAGCGGTCAACGCGTGACCGATACGACCAGATCAGGAGGCAACTTTCAGGGGTGCTTGGCCGTGCAAACTTGCCGACGTCGTCCTTGACACCACCCGCCCAACAGAGACAAAGCAATTATCCGAA
Source organism: uncultured Planctomycetaceae bacterium (assembly GCA_963791755.1). Taxonomy (GTDB): domain Bacteria; phylum Planctomycetota; class Planctomycetia; order Pirellulales; family PALSA-1355; genus PALSA-1355. Next base: position 6,248 of record CAWBTK010000006.1, on the reverse strand, counting down.
ATCGAATTTGCGGTCAATCCCAGCCGTCAACTAACTAGAAAACTCGCTTTGTCTCCTGATCTTTCTATCGAGCGCCAGCACCGGTTCAGTTGAGTGCTTCTGTCCGGCGGCTCCAATAGAATGTCGCATCGCTCTCGTTCCATCGAGGACACCTTGCAGCGGCCGCGGGTTCCCCTCGCACGGTCGCGCGAGACCTGTCCGAGCCAAGGCGGTCACGAATCAGACCGATGGCAAACAGCCTTGCAAGAGGTGTGCCAAACCGAGTCCGACATTCAATCGGAGCCGCGCGGCAGGGTCACGGACTGCAAAACACCCGTGGTTGCGGGCGATTTGTTGAGTACGTAAAAGTGCAGCCCCGGCACGCCCTGTTCGACGAGCTGTTGCACCTGTCGCGTGGCAAACTCGACCCCAACGTTAAACTGGTCCTCGGGACTGCTCGCCGATCGTGCAAGGGCTGCTTGAAATTCGCGCGGAAGCCGGGCCCCGCACAGCGATGCGATCCGCTCGATCTGGGCCAGGTTCGTAACCGGCAAAATGCCCGGAACCACGGGCACTCGGATACCGGCTTGCTGGCAACGATCGCGGAATCGCCAAAAGTCTTCGTTGTCGTAGAACAGTTGCGTGATGACAGCGTCGGCGCCGGCGTCGACCTTGCGCCGCAGGTTCTCGAGATCGGCCTGGGGGCTGGGGGCCTCGCGATGCGTTTCGGGATAGCCCGCCACGGCGATGTCGAAGCGGGAGAAGTCGCGACGAACGAGCGATACCAATTCGTTGGCATAGGACAAACCGCCGTCCACCGCCTTGAATTGCGACTCGCCCCGCGGTGGATCGCCGCGCAACGCCACGATGTTGCCGATTCCACGGTCCTCGGCGTCGCGCAGATAATCGCGCAGCTCATCGACCGTCGAGCCGACACAAGTCAAATGCGACGCCACGGCACAGCCGAAGCGGCGCTGCACTTGCTCGACGATTTCCAACGTCTTGTTGCGCGTCGATCCGCCGGCGCCGTAGGTACAGGTAACGTAGTCAGGACGAAACGCGATCAACCGCTCCACGTGGAGGAACAGTTCGGCTTCGCCGGCGGGCGTCTTGGGCGGAAACAGCTCGAACGACAAACCGAATTTGCCAGGTCCGTAGGCTTGAGAGATCGTCATGGTGTTTATTAGCGGGTCCGAGGCTTGCGGTGCGTCGCGTCGAGTTCGTTCCCTTGCTGTTTCTCCAGCGAGCGATTGCAACGTTGTCTCAAGCGTCTCAGTATAGTCGTCGAGCATCGGAATCGAAACGCCGGCCGCCAGGCTCCAACGCCGCCCTTGACGAAAAACTTGTTGCCCGACGGCCGAACCGATAGACTGTCGCCCGGACCAGAGAAAGCGGCGGCACGGCGCGACGTAAATTGCGGCCGATCCCTTTGCCCAATTCAAGGTATCGATCATGAATCGGCCGACTTCGGCGACGGTCTTTGGCGTTCTCAACATCGTCTTCAGCGTGCTGGGCATCTTGGGCACCGCCTATTCGGCGCTCGTGTACCTGGTCGCGAACGACCCGAACGACGTCGCCGCCAATCCCTTCGACGCTTTCGAAATGGGCCCGCTGATGTCCGCCTGGATGAAGGGCGCGACGATCCTGGGATTCATTGCCAACGCCGTTCTCTTTGCGGCCGGCATTGGCCTGCTGATGATGCGCCGCTGGGGTCGAACGTTGTCGCTGGTCTATGCCGTCTATGCCGTCATCGCCACCGTGATTGGCACCGCGATGAGCTGGTTCTTCATCGTGCTGCCCGCGCTCAATGCCGTCAACGACGGACACGGCGCGGAACCGATTCTCATTGGGGCAGCCGTGGGCGGCATGCTCGGCGGATGCGTCTCGCTGATCTATCCGGGCTTGCTGTGGTACTTCGTGACGCGCCCGAATTTCGTCGCCGCCTTTTCTGGAGAAACGCCAATCGTCGCCGACAATCCGTGGAGCGCCTCGGGCGAGTCGATGCGTGCCGCGCCGGAATCGAACAATCCCTATGCGTCGCCCCAGGCGCCGGAGTCGGCCGTTCCGGCTAGCGCGGCCGACTCGGTGGTCGAGACGTTCATTCCCAGCCGCAATGGCCCGGCACTCACGTCGTATTATTTGGGAATCTTCTCGCTGCTACCATGCCTGGGGTTTCCGATGGGCGTGGCGGCGGTCTACTTCGGGCTGCAAGGACTCAGCCGCGTGCGGCAAAACCCGGAGGTTCGCGGCGGCGCACACGCCTGGGTGGGCGTGATCTGCGGCGCGCTGTTCGGCCTGTTCAATTTGCTGCTGATCGTGGGAGCAATCGTCGGTCTGGTAATCGGCTCCCGCAGATAAGGTCAGCGGCCACGAATACGAGGAGAATGGCCACGGAGTTCACCGAGAACACCGAGGTTTTAAAATCCGCCTCTCTCCGTGTTCTCTGTGATCTCTGTGGCGAGCTGCATTCGTAATTATTAATCCGGCATCGGCGTCATTGGGCGATGCGAGTTTATTGACTACAAAGACAGCGGCTCAAGGGACAGCGACTCGCCGGTGCGCTGCCGCTCGGGGGCTGTCAACTCGTGCATGTCGCGCAGCAATTGCACGTCGATGGGCCGCTGCACCACGCCGCGCCGTTCGAACATCCGCCGGCCCGTCGAGATCAGAACTTCGACCGGCGCCTCGCTCACCTGGCCGAACAGCCGGGCGTAGTTGACGAAGCTGGGCACGTTCGTGGTTACGAAGCCATACACCATGCTGCACACGCCGATCGTCTTGCCGGTGAATATTCCGGTGTTGATCGCCGTCTTGGCATAGTCGCCGATGATGGCGCCGACGAATTGCATGCCCGTCGCCACCTTCTGGCCGTGATACTCCATGTTCACCTGCCCGTAGGTGTTCTTTAAATCGCTGTTGCAAGTGCCAGCGCCCAGGTTGATCCAGCTTCCCAGGTAACTGTGTCCCAAAAAACCGTGGTGTTGTTTGTTCGTGTAGCGCTCGATGATCGAGGCCTCGACCTCGCCGCCCACTTTGGCGGTGTAGCCGATCGCCACGCCGTCCTTGAGCGCCGCGTGTTCCAGCACCCGGGCCCGCGGGCCAACGTAGGCCGGGCCGCTCAAGTAGCAGTGCGGACCGATCGTGGCGCCTTCGTCCAGCAAGATCGGTCCCTTGCTCGTGTCGGTGACGCAATATTGCCCGAGCGTTGCGCCGGCGGCGACAAACACGCCATCGGCCAACTGCTGATATCCGCCTCGCGCCAGGCGGTGCTCGAGGTTCGCCGAGAACGTCGCCAGGTGATGGCGAATGATGTCGTGCGGATACTCGAACAACGGCAACTCGACCGACAGCGGCGGCAATCCGAGAGCGTCAAAGTCAGCGTCGCCAGGCAGCGCGCCTGCCGCGATATCGAGGGACGTTCCGGCAGGCACCAGCGCCGCGACGACCGAGTTCTCCGTGCGGACGATGGCCGGCTGGCCGGCTTGCAGGATCGCGGCCAACTGTTCGAGCGACTTGACCGACGGGGCCAGGCGGGCGTTGATCCACAGCGTCGGCCCTGACGAATCGCTCGCCCCCGCGGCGAATTGCGGAAAGTCGGCCGCCACGATGTCCGTCAGGTGCGGGCGCACGCGGACACCCGCGGGCAAGCCCAAGGCGGCGACGATGTCGAACAGCCGATAGCCGCCGCAACTGATCGCAAAGGCCGGTTTGCCCACCGCGACCGGATCGAGCTGGCGAACGCGATCGTCTTCGAACAATACGATTGCCATATCTGACTCGACGCAGGCACGGGCGAACGTTCTTGCGCCGCATCGCCCACTTCACCCCAACGGCGAAACGGCGACGGCACACGGCCGTGTGCCGGCTACGCAATGCGGCTCATGATCGTTTCAAGTTTAGCTTAAAACGCCGAAGAATTGGACCGCGATAAGTCGCCTTGTAGCGGTAGGCGCGATGGGGAGGGGACAGAATGAGCCACTCCGCAGCCGATTTGCCCAGGTCACTCAGATGCGCACAGGTAAGAGAGATAGGCCGCGGAGTTCACAGAGAGCACGGAAATTTTGTCGTATTCTTTCTCCCCTTCTGTCCTGGGAGTCCTCTGTGGCAATCTGCCTTCGTCTTCGAATGCGCTAGAACTGCGGTATCGCCACCCGCTCGCCACCCTTCATTGCGCTCTGATCGGCGCAAATGCCGGTCATCGTCCAGTTGGCGCTGGTCGCGGCATCGGGCAAGGGACTGCGGTCGGCAAGGATGGCACTGATGAACTCGTGCGCCAGGTGCGGGTGCGAGCCGCCGTGGCCGCTGCCCTGGAGGAACGACAGATGCTGCGTCTCCTTGGCGTCGTAGACCCCTTTGGTCGTGAAGCGGCGTATGCCCTCGGGCAGCCGATCGGCGAAATCGGGCACCTCGACCCGTTCGGGCTTTTCGCCGCGATGCAGGACGGCCGGCTCGTGCTCGATTCGCGGCCACTCGTAGGAAACCTTGTCGGCATACACGTCGAAGCTCTCGATATACTGCCGGGCCGTCTCGAACAGGCTGCGGGTCACCTCGGCGCACAGCTCCGAGTCGCGCATTTTGAAAGTGGCGGTCTCGACGGCGAACGGCGAACCGTATTTCGAAGTGAGCGCGTCGCTGATCCGGCCCGAGCCGTGGCAGACCACGCTCTCGGCCAGCTTGCCCGGCAGACACAGACACGGGCTGACGCAGTGCGTGGCATAGTGCATCGGAGGCAGCCCTTCCCAATAGCCCGGCCAACCGGCCATCTCCTGCAAGTGCGAGCCGCGCAAGAACTGCAACCGGCCCAACTCGCCCCGCTCGTAGAGCTGTTTGACGAATAGAAACTCGCGGCTGTAGACCACGGTTTCCATCATCATATAGTGCTTGCCGCTGGCGCGCTGGGCCTCGACGATCGAGCGACACTCATCGACTGTGGTGGCCATGGGCACGGTGCAGGCCACGTGCTTGCCGGCCTTGAGCCCGGCCAGGCTTTGGCTGGCGTGGTCCGGGATCGGCGTGTTGATGTGGATGGCGTCGATTTCGGGATCGGCCAGCAGGTCGGCGAACTTCGTGTACCGCTTGGCGACGCCGAAAGCTTCGCCCAACTGGTCGAGCTTTTGCTGGCTGCGCTGGCAGATGGCGGCCATCTCGGCTTGCGGGTGGTTCTGATAGATGGGGATGAACTCGGCCCCGAAACCCAAACCCACGATCGCCACGCGAACCTTCCGCTGAGCCGCCATGATGGAACTTGCCTGTTTGCTAATCTGGATTGCCCGAAATGGCCCACATCGAGCCGCGCTTTGCCACGCGCCGGGCCATGCTAGCCGCTGGCCCAGGGGGCGTCAAGAAACGGATCGAATCCGACACTGATTGTCGCCCTAGCGCGGTGCCCCGGTGACGCCGGCGTCGACTATCGCAGCAGTTTTTCCTCGGCCATCAGGCGACGCTGGGCTTCGATCCACTCGACGACTCGCGAGGTGCGCGGGAACATCGCAACGATCGAGAGTGCCAGCAGCAGGCCCAGGCAAAACGCGATCGGACTGCCGCCTTGCAGGAAGGCGATGATGTTCAGAAATGCGGCTCCCTCGAGCAGCGCGGCGGAGATGATCGTTTTCGTTTGATAGACCGTAAACAGTTTGCCGTCGTCTCCAAATTGCCCCAGGCCCAATTGTTGCTCGCCCGCGGGATTGGGAACCGGCCCGGCGGGCGAGCCGAATTGCCCGCCGGCGATTTGTGCGCGCGATTTGGCGACAAACTGGGCCGGCACGAAACGGCTGAGCAATACCGCCACCGGCGCCGCGGCAATGCCTAGGGCGGTCAATACCCAGGCCACATCGGCGGGCGGCGGCGGCGCTTTTTGCAGGCGAATTACGATGGCCGTGACCGCGAATGCCACGACGCCGGTGGCGAGCGCCGCGACGATGATGCGTAACGTCATGATGGCCGGCCCTAATCGCTCGGCCAGGTCCTTCGTGCTGCCGCTGGTTGTGCTGCTGTCCCTCGCGCGTCTGTCGCTCGCTCCGCTCGTTTCACGCATCGCCGCCACCCGCCTGGTGTGTGGTCGTTTGTCGCCGTGCCGCCTGCAGCACCTCGGCCGCCAGAATCGTTCTTTCGCCGCACCATTTTAGCCCGATTTTCCACGGGGCTCGATGCCGCTTTTCGGGCCCGATTCGAACCGGTCGCCGCAGCCCTTGACGACTCCGCCGGTCGCACTCAAACTGTGAGTGCATAACACTTTTGCCGAAGTGGCGGAATGGCAGACGCGCTGGACT
>CAWBTK010000005.1:0-2147009 GCA_963791755.1 uncultured Planctomycetaceae bacterium | reverse complement strand
TGATGCACTTTGAATTATTTTCGCTGCGCATTTGCGCGGCTATATTTTCTCGATGACACATGAATACGGATCACCGTTAGACCCCGGCATTGCTCGGGAAGTGCAGATTCTGCGGGGGCTGGTGGCATTGAGACTTTTGAGTCATGCCAGGGAGGGGACGGACACGCCTATCCAGAGCCAACCGGTGCCCGCTTCCACGGTGGCCGCTCCGAGGGATTTAAGGCGTTGGCGATTGCCGATCAGCATGGCCTTCGCGTTCAAGCTCTCCGCCGGACGTGGCCAGTAATAGACCGGCGAGCCAACCGGCCCTTGGTGGGAGATGGGCGTCCGTTCCCACCAAGGGCGATTGACCCATCAATTGTTACTGGCCAGCTGCATCAAGTCGCTTGCAGTGGTCACACAGTGGTTTTCCGCCAGTACCAGATTGACGGTACTGGTGCTCGATATCGTTGCCTTCCGTGCATTTCGTGTTGTCGTGATGCACGGGCGCCTTAATCGAGTGCCAGGGCGAGGTCTTGGACTGATTAGCCCCTCAACCAGAATCCATCCGACCGCTCCAATCCACATCCCGCCGTTGATCGGATTCACAGCAGGGAACACACATCCTGCCAAGTGAGCGCGATATAAATCCGTGGTTGCAGCGAGTGGCCAGACGTGGGCGGGAGGTGCATTTGCGAGATACACTCGTGCGATAAGCACGCCAGCTGCATGGGCCAAGATGGCGATGAATCGCTAGCGAATGATTAGCGGAATGTTAGAATTGCGTTAGGAAAAGATGGCCCCTGGGATTGCAAACGCTCCCCCAGGGGCCTGAGTGTATCTCGCGTCGAGCAGACTACCACGACGGATTTGGTTATGCAACGCGACGCTCGAAGATTTTTTAGGCATCCATCGCCTTGTCGTACAGGTCGGCAAGCGTCCAACGTCGTTCGTGACTTCAGCCGCCATCGCCGGGGTCTTTCGGATCGTGCCGTGGACCCGGCAGAAGTTGTAATGGGCCATGTGCAGGGCGACCGCCGCTGTTCAGGTTCTCTAGCTTCTTGGTGAATCCAAGCGTCAGGCGGGTAAATCGCTTCATGAACGTGCGGATCGTTAGGTTGTTCCGTTCAACGTGCGACGTGCATATCGTGCGCTCCTCCTTGTCCCTATCCGCTTATGCCCTTCCGCTTGAACCGACTATTTCAGACGGAACGTAGGGCATTTTGGCGTTACGAAATTCCTTGACGATGGTTCCGATACTTCACGTAGGGGCCGAACGCCATTCGACCGCCTCGCGGGTACGGCCGCCAGCCGTCAGTGCTGATCTGCGTAATCACCGGATAGTTGACGGGCGGTAGTTACGGCATCGCTCGCGACCACGTTCGGCCACACAAGACGGCTGGACAAGTCCATCATGAATCGCTGCAGTCATGTCCGCCGTGCGCTTGCCCAGCGCGTACGCCACCATCAACTTGGTATCGGTGTCGAATGCCACGAACAAGAACTGATCGCCCACCGTCATAATCTTTATCTCCGTAGATCGAGACGCGGCTTTGCTTCTTCTGAACGTAGGTCCAGATTTCGTCGCACTGGATATGACTTAATGCCAGATCACGCATCTCGTTCGTCGAGCAACGCTTGGCAAGTTGCCGATCTTGACCAAGATTCGCAAGCAGGTCCGCAAGTTGACGCCAGTGATTCGGCGAAATACTTCGTAGGCTGTTACCTTCGACCACAGTTGGACGACCGCGAGTTGTTTGTCTTTCTTCAGTACGTTAGCCATTCGATTCCCCTTTGACTGGGGCGGCTTCGCGTGCAAGAATGGCTTTGTGAGGAGCATTCTGGCGTAGCCGCCGGATGTTCTTTTGCCCCAGAGCTTGTTTCAAGCAGGCCCTGGGGTTTTTTGTGGGTTTCATTACTCCCACTGAATATAATTGTAGCCACGTTTATTGTGGCGTCAATAGGCGTAGCCACGTTTATCTTGACAATTCCCAAGGTGTAGCTACACTTTCGACATGGGCCGAAAGCGACTATCCGACGACAGAACGCCGCGAGAAGCCCCTGAGATTCGCCAGAGCCCTGAGGAGGCCGCGAGGAGATCGACAGCGCCTCGGGCGGCAATTCGTCGGCCTGGGCACGCGAGGTCTTGCTCAAGGCCGCCAGGAAGCCTAAAAAGATGTAAGTGGACCTGCCCGGAATCGAACCGGTCGGCTATGGGTATAAGCCCTGTGCCGCCAAACCTGGCAGGCCCTCGGGCGGCATCCGTGCCGCCTCAGGCTATTGACTCGCGGGGAACCACCACACGACTTGCCTCCTTTCTTGCCCACTGGGGTTGGTTGGTCTGGTTTCAAAAACGAGTCGCCTTGCACCTAGCCGGTCGAGCCCCCGTCAATGAGACCCGAGCCGGCTAGGACTGCGCTTTTAGGCCCGCGCTACGGCGAACATCACGCGGGGCTACGGCCCTACTCATGGCAGCCACCTCCTTTCGATGGCAAATCTTATTTGCGAACCGAAATCACTGATGAGAAAAAGTTTGTGAGATCGAGATGGCGCTGCCGTGATGTCATCGTGACATCAACGTGACACTAAGATGGTGTCATCCTACTTGGGACATCTTGGCGAAGTAGCGTGCGCGCTTTTGCGCAGCTTTGGGCCAATTCGGTTCCATGTCCGGGCGTTAGATATAAACCAATCCGGAGGGCACTGTAGGAAAATATGGCCGCCTGTCGGCCGCGTGCTCGGTCTCATTGGTTTTGGTCGGCCAGAGAGGCCCCAATTGCGGATGGTCCCCTCGTCCAACATTGCAAGCGTTGCCATTTCCTTCAGAGTGATCGTGTCGCCTGGGATCGCCGATTCCGGATCGGGAGAACCGCTAGGCTGAATGTGCCTGGCGCTGCGGAGCACCTGAAGAACGATCGACAGGTGCTCATCCGCCTTGAAAAGTTCTCGTGCTGTTGTTGTCGTCACCATCGTGCCACACGGGGCATCCAGGTATCCCAAACTTTTCGCACCAAAAACGGACATTGGCGATCAGATTCCTAATGTAGAGCAACACGAATAATCGCGGCTCTTTCTGAACTCGGGGCCCGTCGATTTCGGCGAAATCTCTAAGGCCAGTTGATCGGCAATCGACCCGCAAGGAATTCATGTACCCAGGCCGTGCGATTGGCGAGCCATTCGACCATGGTTGGGAAATCAGACGGGGGGGCTGGAATCGAAGCACCAGCCGGGCACGCTGTGCGGGGCTGTATTTGCCTCGTCGTTAGAATGCTCTGGTATCCCCAAAATAACGTCAATTGCCGCAACAGATGCACCGAAAATGTCATCAATGCTTGAATACCAGCGATCTGGCGGATCAAGAATGCCTTTGGGCACCATGTCGCTCAACTGGGATCGAAACATTGGCAGCGCATCTAGCGCGAAAGACTGGTTTTCAAACCAAGCTGACTTCGGGCTCGCCGTTAACGGAACTCCGGGAATGCGCTGCCATGCAAGCTCGAATACCGCATCGAGCCAAAATCCCATTGAATCCGATGCCAGTTTTCGACCCTTTCGGAAGGTTAGTCCAAAGTGCGTTCATAACCGACCGGTGTGCGCCACGAAGGCACAGGCCAGCCTCTGCCGCGAGCGACTCGAATGGTGCAAAATTTCGAGAGGCCTCGCGCCGATAGAAGAAAAACTGCCGACGAAATCCCATCAAGAATGCAGCTGGCTGGCCGTTAGGCAATAGGACCGGCTTGCTAGTTGCGTCCAATATGGGCTTGTCGGCACCGACAGCTTCCCCTGAATCACGAAAAGCTGCTGCATCTCGCGGATGCACCGCCATGGCCACCGCCGAGATGCCGTAGATTAAGCATGTACGGCAGGCCAGAATATTCACTCCTGGGCGGCCCGTCCTCGTACTCAATGAGGCAGGCGGTCAGCTTGTGGTCAATGGAATGAGCGGAAGCGAATCGCGACTGAACGCGTTCGATAATTGCTTGCGCCACAGCGAGTTCATCGTTCTAGCCTTCTACCGCTGGCGGGCCAGGGGTGCGTACCACGGCGAGGCTTGAAAGCCATGATTAGCGCCGAAGGCCATTGTGCGCGGGGATCAGCCGCGTTGCCAGGCGAGTGCCATCATTCTCATCTGAAGTGGTGGGCTTGCCGGAAGCAGCTAGGACGCTAACATATCCGTAGCCACACAAATGTTGTGCCAAACTCAGGGGCGCCAGAATCAAAGTGCATCACTACCGCTTGGGGGTAGTGGTGGATTAGTGTGTGCAGGCCGTCAGTAGAGTGCATCGGGCGGAACCATCTTGCTGGCCCGATAACTCACCTCGCGGTCGATTTCCCGACGCAACCAAAACCGCCTCCAGAGACCGGCTGCTGCAAGTCGTTCGGCATACTCTGCCGCAACTTGAGGGCGGATTTCAGACTCAGACTGCGCCTCCAATCGCGAGCGACCATCCTGGACGAATCGACCATTGATCGAGCGGCGATTTGGGGCTCGTTTAGGGGCGGTCATGGTGTATACCGAATTGCGGGTAGTGGGCCTGTTTGAAATTGGGATTCACTACTGAACTGCCACCGCTCTTTACTTGCGCTCCTTGGTGGGCCGAATAGCCTGACCGTCCATCAACACCGGCAATTCCAGGTAAGGAGCCCCTCCTGCAAGCCCACCATGCTTTATCGAGGCCCGATAAGTGACTATCCAAAACCATTTAACAACGTGTTTTCGGAGAGTTGCCGACTCAAGGTGCCATTCCCAGTCATCTGTATCACGGACCAGGGCATCCTTAACCTTGCCCGCAAGGTCGATCGCTCGCCTTGCGGAAATAGGAGGGTTTTCGCTGTTGGCTTCCCATGCCGGAGATTTGGCCAACGTGTCATTGGTGATCTCCGCAACCAAATCAACAAACTCTTCCGTAGTGCCGCGTGCGTAAGACGCCATCTCGTCCTCGTCCGCAAACGCGTGGGGTCCAGCCATTGAAATCACGCAAACGATAAGAAATCGAAGCATAATGGTTCTCAGCGACGAGGAAAAGCGTCAGAAATATCAGCCCTCGTTTTCGGCATTCGCTCATAGGGACGGTAGTGAGTGGTTAGTATGGAAATGGCACTAAGGTAAGGAATCCAAGACTGCCCACGCCCTACTGTCCGCTAGGCTTCATTGTGCGAGCGATCTCATTGGTCGTGGGCTCGTATAGTACACCCACGACCTCCGCTTCTGGGAATAATCGCTGAAATCAACTACGCGTTGCCGATCCACATCTGATGATTCGGCGTCAATGTGCCCAAGTAGGTTAATTGCCGCATAACCGCGCTCGCCGAAAAACCAAAGCATTCCAGGTGCCCAAGCATCGTCGGGGCTTATATCGCAAACGCCATAAAACCCATTGTCACTTAGGAAAGAGCCAGAGATGTCCCCCGGGCTTTCTAATAGATGCTCTCGCTCGGCGATCCAACTGATGCTCCGGGTTATCCACCAAATGGCAACCGTGGCCACCGTCATCACCACGAGCATGGTCCGCAGCGAGAACCGTAACCAGCGGCGATTAGGGGCGGTCATTGCAGTGGGTAGTGGCGGGTTAGTGTGTTGATGAATCGTCGATCATCCGTGCCCGATATGAGCGGTGCCAAGGGCGAAAGCGAATCCAACTCATCGCAATCGCAAATCCCCAAACGGAAAGGATTCCCAGAAGCTGGGCGTCGGGGTGGTCGTCGAGGAATCGAGTGATGGGGATGCCAAGCATGGTGACAATCAGCAAACACTCAAAGCCAGCGACCAGAATCATTTCGGCGATTTTCGTTGGGCCATGCAATTCGGCCACCAGCGGCGATTAGGGGCGGTCATGATCGGCGATGAAAGTAGTTTAATAGTTTGGGGGTGGAAGGCGGAGGATCGCCCAGAGTGACCATAGACCCGTAGTCGTCGCTGCGAATGCCAGGAGCGCTAGCGGCAATTCTCCCGTGGTTCCAGCTTCCCAAATCGTGGACGGCCATTGATAGCAAGATCGGTCGCCAACCCAATCGCGAACCCGCCAAGCATCCGCCGGCCCAGTCGCCTTCAGATGGGCCTGGCCTCCCATACTCGCCACGGGCTCTGCTGCTCCCCAACTCAGGATTCTGCTAAGGTGCAGAGAGATTTCGGTAGCGACGACAACGCCAATAAGCACTGACGCAGTCACCAATCCAACCGTCCGCATTTGCAAGACCCTCTCGGCCCTTCGTCCATAGGCGCGATTCCTTAGCAGGGGGCGGGGCCGGGAAGGCGAAGTCAAGCGACTAGGCTGGCGGGGGAGACAAAAGGTGTCAGAGAAGAAAAGGTGTCAGGAACCTTTTTTCTAAATTCGATGTCGAAAACTTATTCGTCATCCTATGCCGCGGTCGCGGTGCTATGCAATAGCCACGGGGCGGCAGCCCCGAAATCGTCAACGCGAGTAGATCTCAGAAGCCCCAACGGGGCGGGAGAAGAAAAGGTGTCAGGAACCTTTTTCCCAATTCACTGTCGGCGACCTCAATCTTTTTCCTCAGCCGCGAGAGCGGTGCCATGCAATAGCCAGGGGCAGCAGCAGGCGTAAGCCCTGGAATCGTCAACGCGAAAACATATTTTAGAAGCCCCAACGGGGCGGCCCTGGAATTTAAAGTCAACAGCGCGCCGTGCGCGGCAGTCCGCACCCGTGGGGGCTTGAACCCATCGCAAAGGCATCCTCTTCCAGGGGCGACGCTGCTTTGCCTTGGCTATCGCAGATTGTGCGGTTCCCCACCTCGGAAAGTCACGGTACCATCGTCGGCACACGAAATCGAAGGCATTAAACTCAAACTTCGCCTTGAAATCAGGCCACCACTTTTGCGACAATCACGCTCAGCCTAATTGGACTGGGCATCGTAGGAGTGCCAGCCACTTTGAGCGGGGCGTTTACGTTCGCCATGGTTTTTTCTTGGACGACTGGCTGTGCCAGGGATTTTTTAGCAAAAGAGTCCCGCGTCCCGGCCTTGCCCTCCGTTGATTGTGCGTGTTCTCGCGAGACACGTGCGCTGGACGGTCGACCTGTAGGGGGTGCCGATCGGGTTTGAGCCGGCTTCGACAGCGAGCCCGGAGACGGGGGCAACGTGCTCCGGAACACGCTCGACTGCTTCGCAAAAATCGTCCGGTGTTGTCCCGCGGCGTCGTGGCTCCGAGTGCCTCGGACCGAGGCCACCAACTTTCTTTTTTCAAATCAAAGAAGCGGCCTCGCCAACCAGAGGGGAGCCGCGACGTCCAAATTTTTTCCGCGTGCGATCTTGTGCATTGCGCGTGCCGCCTTGCGCAAGCTGGACGACAAAGCCACGGAGGAATGGCCACTGAAGTCACCGAGAACACCGAGATTTTGTGACATGTCCCTCGGTGTTCTGGGTGACCTCCAGTGAAATAGCGGCAGGACTGGAATGAATATTCGCCGCGGAAGTTGACTCCCCGCCTCCTTTAATCCTCGTGGATGTCTACAATGGCTCACTCGCACCTCTTGTCGAATCCCAGGAAATCGGATTGATTTCGTCCCATGGCCGATATTTCCGCGCTATCGACGCTTACGCCCGCGGTGACCAGCGGCTCCGCGATGTCGTCGGCTCAACGCCTGAATCCAACTGGGACGCAACGCCCATCGCCGGAGCTGGTCCATTGTCAGGTCGTTTGTCACTTGGCCGACAGCGAGATTGTCTACGCGGACCGCATGAAACGCGTTATTGCCCAAGACAATCCGACTCTCTTCGAAGCCGATCCGAACCTGTTCGTGCCCGTGCTTTTTTGCACGCGGCGGCCGTGGGAAACGGAGTTGAACGTGATTGAGACGATCCGTGGCGCACATGCTGCCCATTCTTCGGTCCTGCACGGTCGAGGACTTTCAACGAACCGGCGTTCACTCGCTCGACGGCCCCATGACGCTGGAGACGCTTCTGTGCGCGCATTACAGGGCATATCCCGCACCACATTGCATTCATTGACGAAAAGTTTCTTGTGCCGTTGGCCGGCGGCTAAGTCTGAGGAAAGGGTTCCTGACACTTGTTCGTCCCCTTAAATTGCTTCCCTCTATTTACTCCCTTTTCGACCGTCGCTTTTGGCAGGTGGAGTCTTTGCGGCGGGTTGTTCCACGATGACTCTTTCAAAAAAAACCATCGTTCGCCCCGCGGTCGTGGAATACGAAACGTCGGTCGGACGATCCACGTTGGCATCAGGATCGGCGAAGCAAATCTGGCACGCGCGATCGCCAGTAAACTTGTAAATCCCCCGCAGCGTTTTACCTTGATGCGGGCCGTCGAGAAACGTCATGTCGATTTGCGGCGGCGACTTCGAAGGATCGACGCTGAACGATAACTTCACGTCGTCGACTTTCATTCCACTCCAATGGATCTGATTCCCTTTGACCGACCAATGCCACTTCGCCCAACTAAGGGGTGGGTTGCTGATCCGCTCCGGCCACCAATCCGAGTAGTAGAGTTCGAATTTCCAATGCCCTTGCAGAGCCTGAACCGCGTCGTACGCGGGCGTTGGCATCGAGGCGGTTTGCAGGCCATGGCCCAGGCGAGCCCCGAAACCCAGACAGCCGTCAACAGGCACATGGCGCCAGTACTTCAACCGTCGATCGAACATGGATCTACCCTCTAAGCGGTGCAACCGTCGCGATAATCAAATTGGATGGAAGGTCATTTTTATATGATTGAGGCGGCTGGGGACGTGTTCAGTGCCACGGCGGCGCGAATGAGCGCCTTGAGCGCCTTTTCATCGATCTTGTCGCCCTCATGGAAATCGATGGCACGCCGGGTGTTGCCTTCGAGGCTGGAGTTGAAGAGGCCGGAAGGGTCCGGCAAGCGAGGCGCCCTTGGCGAAGGTCATCTTCACGACGTTCTTGTACGTCTCACCGGTGCAGATGATTCCGGCGTGCGACCACACCGGAACCCCGCCGGATTGGACGGCTTTCTCCATTTCAACTCCTCGACCACTTCGGGGTCGGCCTGCTGGATGAGCATTCGGATCCGAGCGAGCGTCTCGCCCCGCCAATCACTCAGCTCCTTGATTCTCGCATCGATCAGCTGAGAGGGAGAGTCTCCTGCTTTTCCTTCCTTCGAGCCGCTCTTGGTCTTCTTCATGGTTGTTGTCGCTTTCTTCATGGTTGTTGTCGCCAGCCTGCCACGTGAACGGAGGTCAAATCGAACACAATGAAGCCGCAAGCGTCACGGTTCGCACATTCCGGTATTCTGATATGGCTGAACGAGTCAAGCAATTTGTTTCATTGTAAATCGTCATCAGGAGGTAAAGGGTTCCAGGACGCATTTCCGTCGGTCTCCGGGCTCCGTGTCCTCGGCGGGACCTCGGGTGACATTCGCTTGTCATCCGTTATTTTTGGCCGACGCAGCGGCCGTTTGCTAAGATACGCGTCGTCGCAACACGTCTCCAAAACAATCCTCCCCGGGAGAATCATCATGGCGAACAAAGTAAAACCCATTCCCGACGGCTACCATTCGGTGACGCCCTACCTGGTCGTTGAGGGCGCGGCGAAGGCCATCGACTTCTACAAGAAGGTGTTTGACGCCACCGAGCTGATGCGCATGACCAGCCCCGACGGCGCGGATCGGCCATGCCGAGTTGAAGATCGGCGATTCGCCGATCATGCTCGCTGACGAGCATCCGCAGATGAATATTCGCGGTCCGCACGCGATCGGCGGCACGCCCGTCTCGTTGCTGGTCTACGTCCCCGACGTCGACACGGTGGCCCAGCGGGCTCTGGCGGCCGGCGCCCAGGAGTTGCGCCCCGTTGCCAATCAATTCTACGGCGACCGCAGCGGCACGTTTCTCGACCCGTTTGGCCACACGTGGACCGTTTCCACGCACGTCGAGGACGTTTCACCGGAGGAAATGGAAAAACGCGCCGCCGCGGCCATGGCGCAGGCCTAGCAAGTTGCGTGTGCCCGGCGGCTGATTTATGTTGGCACCTTGGGCGCGCGACCGGCTTCTGCGCTCTGGGGGCACGGCAATTCCGAGTGAAAACCGCATGTCGCACAACCTGATTCCCTCGGTGGCTTTGCTGGCCGTGTGGCCGGCGATTTCGGCCGCCGCCATCGAACCGGCGGTCCCCAACGTCGTGCTGGCGATTCATGGCGGCATTGCCGCGAAGCGCAAGGAATCAAACGCCCAGCTCGAACCGACCCTGCGAGCCGAGTTGCAACGGGCCTTGGAGTCGGGCTATCGCGAACTGCAAAAACCCGGGGCCAGCGGGCTGGACGCCGTCGAGGCCGCCATCCGCGTGTTGGAGGACTCGCCCTATTTCAACGCCGGCAAGGGAGCCGTGTTCACGCACGAAGGCCGCAACGAACTGGACGCCTCGATCATGGAGGGACGCCAGAAACGGGCCGGCGCCGTGGCCAGCGTGACGGTGATCAAGAACCCCATTGCCGCGGCCCGCGCCGTAATGGAGAAATCGAAGCACGTGCTGCTGGTGGGTCGCGGCGCCGAGGTGTTCGCCACCCAGAGCGGGCTTGAGATCGTCGAGCCGTCGTACTTCTGGACCCAGCGGCGCTGGGACGACATTCAAGAAACGTGGCGGAAAGAAAAAGAAAACGAGGCGCGAGGCAAAAGCTCGGCAGCGCCGGCCGCCGATGGCGAGCGGTGGAGCACGGTGGGCGCGGTGGCCTTGGACGCGGCTGGCAACCTGGCGGCCGGCACTTCGACCGGCGGCATGTCGAACAAGATGTTCGGCCGCGTCGGCGATTCTCCAATTATCGGCGCCGGCACCTATGCCGACAACGAGGCCTGCGCCGTTTCGGCCACCGGACACGGCGAGTATTTCATTCGCTACGCGGTCGCGCACGACATCGCGGCGCTAATGAAATACAAGCAGATGCCGGTCGAAGCGGCCGCCGCCGAGGTGGTGTTGGGCAAACTCAAGGCGGCCGGCGGCGAGGGAGGGGTCATCGTGCTGGACGGCCAGGGGCGGCTGGCGATGCCCTATAACACCGAGGGCATGTATCGCGGATACGTCGCCCGCGACGGAAAAATCATGGTGTTGCTGTACGGCGACTAGCACCCGACGAAGCGCACCACCGGAACCAGAGACAAGCATGGCCATTTCGACGACGCATTATCTCATCATTCGCGATCTGTTCCTGCACGGCCTGTTGCCGCGCGGCGCGGCCGTGTTGGAAGTCGGCGAAGCTAACTGGTACGACCTCGATCCGCTCACGCTCGTCGAGGACATCAAGAAATTCGTGCCGGATCCGCTCAAGGCCGAGGAGCTGACTAATCGCCTGCACGAATTGGTCGACACCAAACCGACAGGATATTTGTTCGGCATCGCCAAGGTGTTTTACGAGGTATTCTTCGCGCCGTCGGAAATGCAGTCGATCGACTTTGGCGGTACGAGCGTGGCGCTCAAGCTCGACTTGAACGGCCCGATCCGGTTAAATCGCAAGTTCGACGTATCGATCAATCACGGCACGGCGGAGCACATTTTCAACATCGCCCAGGTCTTTTTGACCATGCATGAATACACGATCCCCGGCGGCATGATGATTCACGAGAGCCCCTTCACCGGCTGGATCGAGCACGGATTCTACAATTTGCAACCCACGTTGTTCTTCGATCTCTGCGAGTTCAATCGCTATGGCATGTACGGCATGTTCGTGCAAGACCTGACGACGCGCACCGTGCTGCAGATTCGTTCTCGGGAAGACGTCTACGAGTTGACGAAGGAGAAGAAATTTCCCGAGAACTCGATGCTGCTGACGATCCTGAAGAAGCACGAGGAAGATCGCCCGTTTCAGATCCCCCTCCAGGGTTA
Source organism: uncultured Planctomycetaceae bacterium (assembly GCA_963791755.1). Lineage (GTDB taxonomy): Bacteria > Planctomycetota > Planctomycetia > Pirellulales > PALSA-1355 > PALSA-1355. Next base: position 2,135,235 of record CAWBTK010000005.1, on the reverse strand, counting down.
CTATCGAAAGTCGCTGCCGTCGACCGGCAACGACGCCTGGCGCAATCTTCGTTAGTGGCGGGTGCACCATTCCCTGAGGGGGTCGCCGCGTGCGGCCCGCGATTCGAGGAAACGCGTGGCTATCTCCGTTCCGTTGTATCTCATCATCCGCGACTTGCACCGCTACGGCATGCTGCCGCAGGGCGGCTCGCTGCTGGAGATTGGCGAGGCGAACTGGTACGGCGATATCCGGCCGCTCTCGATGGTCGAGGACATTCAGCGATTGGTGACCGATCCGGTCCGTCGCGACGCGCTGGTGGCGCGGCTGAAGCAGTTGGTCGAGACCGATCCGCCCACGCTGCGTTTCGATGTCGTAAAGGTGTTTTACGAGCTCTATTTTTCGCCATCCGAGACGCAAGCCATCGACTTCGACGGCACGCCGGTGCTTTGACGCTGGACCTCAACCATCCGGTCGATCTGGGCCGGCAATTCGACACCGTGATCAATAACGGCACGGCCGCGCATGTGTTTAACATCGCCCAGGTGTTTCGCACGATTCACGAGCACACCGCACCCGGCGGGCTGATGCTGCACGAGGCGCCGTTTACCGGCTGGGTCGATCACGGATTTTACGCCCTGCAGCCGACCTTGTTTTTCGACCTCGCCGAGTTCAACGGCTACGCGCTGCAGGGGCTGTTGATCACGAACCTGGCGGATCAATCGGCCCTGCAGGTTCGTGGACGCGAGCACCTCTACGAGCTGATCCGCGAGCGAAAAATTCAGGAGAATTCGCAGCTGTTTGCGGTCATGCGCAAAAACCCGGCCGAGGCCCCCTTCAAAATTCCCTTTCAGGGCTATTATCGCGAATCGCTGCCGGAGTCTGGAATGGCGGCCTGGCGCGATTTGCGTTAGCGGCTCGAAGCCGCGCTGGCGGCGCATTTTTGACCGCGCGGAGCCGCGCGAGGGCGATTACAATGTCGGAAAAGCTGACTCTGCCGTTTCCCGGCCATCGCGGGTCGGTGCTGACAACCTTTGGAGTTTCCGACCGTGATGAAATCGTGCCTGATCGTGTGGATCGCGTTGGTTTGTCCCGTCTTTGCGCTGGCGGCCGATGATATCGCTTACGAGCGCGTCATCGGCACGGAGTTTCCCGGCAAGTACAAGCACCCGGCCACGATCGAGGAGTTGGCGAACGGCGATTTGTATATCGCCTACTACGGCGGCGACGGCGAATATGCCGACGTGACGGCCTGCTACGGCATGCGGAAGAAAAAGGGCGAGACGAAATGGTCGGACCCCAAGATCATTGCCGACACGCCATTCTGCTCCGATGGCAATGCCGTCGTCTGGCAGGCTCCCGATGGAATCGTGTGGTTGTTTTACGTTTGCCGATTTGGGGACACATGGAGCACGTCACGCATCAAGGCCAAGATTTCCAGCGACGGCGCCGAGACCTGGTCCGATTCGTTCTTCGTGGCGCTGGACGAGGGCATGATGGTCCGCAGCCGGCCGCTGTTGTTGGAAAACGGCGACTATCTGTTGCCGATCTATCACGAGACCGGCCACGACACCGAGATCGTCGGTCCCGACAGCACGTCGCTGTTCATGCGGTTCGATCCCAAAAACAAGAAGTGGAGCACGTCGGATTCGATTCGTTCGCCGAAAGGCAACATCCAGCCGTCGGTAATCCAGTTATCAGCCGATCATCTCGTGGCCTATTGCCGGCGCGGCGGCGGCTATGGGCCGGGCACCGAGGGTTTCATCATCCGCTCCGAATCGCACGACGGCGGCCAGACCTGGAGCGAAGGCCGCGACACCAAGTTTCCGAATCCGAACGCCGCCATCGACCTGATCAAGCTGAAAAATGGCCACGTGCTATTGGTCTACAACAACAGCGGCGTGGACCGCACGCCGCTGACCGTGGCGATCTCGACCGATGGCGAGAAGACGTTCGCAGCCAAACGCGACATCGCCGTGGGCGACCACGATTACGGCTATCCCTATGCCATTCAAGCTCGCGACGGCAAGATCCACATCGTCTACACGTCCGACAAACGCAGCACGATCAATCACGCGGTGTTCGACGAGAGTGCGATCGTGAAGGCCAAGTAGTGAAGGCCCGAAACGGCCCATTGAGTCGCAGGCACACGCCGTGTGCCGTGGCCGTAACTGATTCGTGCGACGGCACAAGGCGAGTGCCTGTTACTGGATCGAGACGGAAGCCTCAGCCCAAGAATGGGCGCAGTTGCTCAAGCGTGGCCGCTTCCATCAACTCCGATTTTCCGAACCCCGGCGCCGCGCCGGCCGCGACCGCCCGCTCCTGGTGCTCGGCGTAGTTCGTCACGAGCATTACGTTGACCCCGGCCAGTTCGGCGTCGGCCTTGATCCGTTGGATGATCTCCAGGCCGTCGCTATGATCGGCGTCGAGCTTGCGATTCACGAGCACGAGATCGAATTGCCCGGCTCGCAGTTGGGCGATCGCCTGCTCGGCGCTGATGAGCCTGCTTCACCTCGGCGTCGAACTTGCCTTCGATCAGGCGCCGCATCGCGCCGTGATCCATCTGGCATTGCCCGACGTCCAGTACTTGCTTCTTCGTCACGATCGTGGCCGCCTCTATTCGTCCTTGGCCTGGATGGCAAACACGTGATCTTTATTGGCGATGAACAGAGTATTGTTCGCCACGACCGGCGTGCTGTAGACGGAATTGGACATGCTGTTCTCGGCGATCAGGTCCATTTCCTTCGACAGTTTGAACACGCAGATGTCGCCGTCTTCATCGCCGATATAGACCTTGTCTTCGACAATCATGGGCGAACCCCAGGCCGCCGCCAGCATGTCGTGCGTCCAATAGGGAATGCCCGTCTTGGCGTCGAGGCAGTGAAACAGTCCGCTGAAATCGGCGACGAACAGCAGACCGTCCTTGATGGCCACGGTGCCGCAGGTGCGGTGCATGGTTTCCTCGAATTCCACCTTGTTGTTCTTGTTGGCATCGTACGAGGCGTAGTGCCAGATGGCCGCCGAGTTGGGATTCGCCCGCGCCACTTCCCCGGCCTTGGTGTTCACCGCCTGCATGCGATGGTGTTCGATGGGCTTGGTGAGGTCGTTGACGTTGAACGCCAATTCCGGGCTGACGTCGCCGCGCTTTGTGGGGTCGATGCACCACAAATGGCCGACGCCTTCGCCGTGCTCGGGATCTTCGCCCACGCCGACGTAAACCCGGCCGTCGTTGATCACTGGTGTGCCGATAATGTGGTTGCGATCGGCCCGGCCGCCCAAGACGTACTTGGATTCCTTGGGGTTGCAGTCGAACTTCCACAGCAACTCGGGCTTGCCATCCTTGGCCGTGCCGTCGCCCAGGAAGCTATACAGCCAACCGTCGCCGCCGCCGAAAAGCACCTGCGGCACTCCGCCCAGCACGCCCCAAGCGGGCGACGACCATTGGCCGTGCAGCACGTTCGAGCCGGGCGAATTGTCGGTCCAGATGACCTTGCCGGAGTTCTTGTCCAGGGCAATGAACGAGGGGGCAGTGGGGTTGGGCAGATTCTCGTGCGCTTCGTCGACGCCGTTGGACGTGTTGACGTACAGAATATCGCCAACGGCCGTCACCGAGCAGCTACACATATTGTGCTGCGACACGCCCAGTTCCTTCATCATGTTCAACCGCCAGATCACGTCGGCCTCGTCCTTGTCGTCGGTGTTGATGAGCTTGTATACGCTCAGGCGGGGCCCTTCCATGCGCAGCGTGATTTCGCGAGGCGCGCCGCCGGCCGGAGTGAACGTGATCTTGAAATTCGCTCCGTCGGCCGCGACCTTCGCGTCGGCCGGCAGCGGCAGACCAGCGGCCTTGAACTCATCGGCCAGAGCCGGGGCGACCTTGCCAGCCTTCAATTCCTTGAGGATCTCGCCCAGCTTGTCCTTCGAGGCGTCTTCATTCCGCGCTACGTCGAACAAGCGGCCCGGATCCTTGGTCACCGGTCCGTCGTCCTTGTTGTCGTAAAAGCCTTGCGTGTCGAGGCACACCACCTCGCCGCGGTTCGTGACGTACCACAGTCGCTTGCCCTCGACCAAGGGAGCCGCGCAAACGCCCTGCAAGGGCCAATCGTGCACGCGGCCGGTCGGCAGCTTTTCATTGGAGTGTTGCCAGAGAAACTTGCCGTCGGCTTCGCTGAACGCCAGCAGCACGCCCAGATCGACGGAAGCCGGGTATCGCTTCAGGTATCCGGCCCCGTTATTGCTCCCCACGTAAACCTGGCCGTTGGCCACAACCGGATTTCCATACGATTGCGAACCCAGCGCGGCGACCCATTTGATGTTCTTCGAGTCGTCCTTGATCCACTTGCCGGTCTTGGCGTCAAACGCCCCGATATTCCACTCCGTGGGAATGTTCTTGCCCTGCGGGGTATTGTTGCGCGCGTTGGAGCCGGCCCACTGTCCCCAATCGAGCGGTCCGATGCCGATCGGCGCTCCCGAGGATTTGACGGCCAGGTCTTTGCTGGGCGCGGCCTTGGCGGCGGTCTTGACCGTGGCGCTAGCCGCCTTCGGTGGCGCGCCGCCGAGCGATTGGCTGCCCACGATGATCAGTCCGGCAAGGGCGAGCAAGGTAAACGTCAATTGGGCCGTTCGCATGACCATTGGCTCCGACGAGTTGCGTGTTGTGATAGATCGCGCTGGGACCGACGGAAGGCCCCCGGGACCCTCGCGACAATCGATGTTCCGCCACCACCCGCGCGCTTTAAGGACGAAATCAAAAATCAAGGAGTGTTCTTGGTAACCGCGATGTTGTCGATGAAGATTTCCGAAACTTGGGCGTTGCCGAACAAGCCAGGGCTGCCCACGAGGTTGGGCGTTTCGTCGACCGCTTCAATGCTCCACGCCTCGGGCTCCGGCTCACCCCGTTTCCACGCCTTCCCCTTGAGCACGGCCTTGCCGTTCTCGGCCGCGGCGCGGAATTTCAACGTGTACCAGGTGTTTGGCTCCCATTTGAACGGCGTGGATTTCGAAAAGCGTCCGAGCTGCGAAGTCCACGAACGGATTTGCAGTTGTTGCTTCGCGCCCATCAGGTCGAATGTGTAGCGCTGCGCGATCACGCCCGCGTCGGGCAGCGTCAGCGTGGGACGGTTCTCGCTGCTGTTGAGCGTTCCCATCACGTCGGCCTGAATCGTGTAATCGTGCAAACCCGGATGACCCAAAATGGCCTGGCTGCGCTGGCCCTTGGGGATCGTGGTCAACTTGAGCATGGCCTTGTTGCCGTCCTTGTCGCGCACGATGTGCCGGTAGCGGGCGCCGATCCAGGTGATCGGCACTTCGCCGTCGGTGAAGTCGAATTTCCAGGGTAGCTCGGGCACGACGCGAATCCGGGCCTGGGCCTGGAGATCGCCGACTTTGGCCGTCAGCGTAGTCGCGGTGTGCGCTGGCGCGCTGGCCGCCAGGAATTTTCCATCCTTGCTGATCTCACCTGGCCCGGTGAGCGTGAAATTGGCCTGCCCATTTTGCAAAAACTGACCGCGGGCGTTGAACAATCGCACGGTGAATTGTTGCAGCGTGCCCGGCTTGATGAGCACTTCGGCGGGCACGACCTGCGCCAGGGCCGGCGGATCGTCGGCGCCGCGAGGCGCTTCCACGGGAGGTTGCGGTCGCGGGGTCGAGCCCGTCTTGGCGTCGGGATTGCCCAAGCAATACATTTGCGCACCGGTCGGCAAATAAATGCGGCCGTGCGAAATGATCGGCGAGCCAGTCACTTCGTCATCCTCGTTCAGCCGCAGCTTGTGCGAAAGCTTGACGCCGTCCTTGGTGATCGTGAACACGTGCCAGGCGCTGGTCGTGCAGGCGTAGATCTTTCCATCCGCATAGACCGGGCTGGATCGCATGATCGTGCCGACCATTTTGACGGGCTTGCCCACCGGCTTTCCGGTGGCCGCGTCGTTGATATACATTTTGGCGCCGTCATCGAATGAGTACAGGCGACCATCGACCAACAGCGGCGAGCTTTTGCCGACCATGCCGGCCGCACGCCAAAGTTCGCCCGTCTTGGTGATATCGCCGGTCTTCGAGCCGTCGATGGCGATGATCGCGCCCATCGTCGAATTGTCGAGGTTTTCCTCGGCATGGCCGATGTAGACTTTGTCGCCCTCGACAACGGGCGACGTATTGATTCCGCGGCGCGATACCTGAAAACTCCAGATTTCCTTGCCGGTCCGCGGTTGCCATGCGTGAACGGCGCCATCGCTGGAGCCAAAGACCATCGCGGCCTGTCCCTTCAGGACCGCGGTTACGGGCGTGCTATAGGTCGTGTCCTCGGGCAGCGGTCGAGTGCCGTTGAACCACACCGTTTCGCCCGTCTTCTTGTCGAACGCCAGGAATCGCTGAGCGGGCCGGGCCATGTCCCCCCAGCCAATGATGACGCCGCTGATGATCACCAGGTCCTCGAACACGACAGGCACATTCGTGCGCCCGCCGTAGGTATTGAGCATGCCGAATTCTTCATTAAGCGAATGCTGCCACAGCGTCTTGCCGGTTTCTCCGTCGAGACATTGAAAAAGGTTGCACACGCCCATTGCATAAATGTTGCCGGTCGTGGGATCGCCTACGCAACTCGACCAGCCAATTCGCTCGGCCGGCACGTCCGACAGATAAACGTTGAACTTGTTTTCCCAAATCTTCTTGCCGGTCGCGGCGTCGACGCAGACGACCTTCTCGCCCTCGCTCGAGGTGCCCGGATCGGAGCGGCACGATCGTGTAGAGTTTTCCATTCAGAACGATCGGCGTGGAGATGCCTCCCAACTCGGAGTTCTTCCAGATCACATTGCCCGAGGTTCCTTCGGCGCTGGGATCCCAACTGTCGATCAGTCCCGTCTCGCGCGAGATGCCATTTTGCTCTGGCCCGCGCCAGGAGGGCCAATCGAGCGGATCGGCATCAGCGCCGCGCGCCGTGGAGGACGCGCCTATCGCGGCAAACAGCGCCAAGGTGACGGCAAAGCTCAGCGTGCGATTCAATCTCATGTCAAACTCTCAATGATTTCGTCGTTCGGGATCGCTCGGCCGCTCACGGCTGGCGGTCCTACGCGATCGGCGGGATGATTGTTCAAACAAGCAATTGGCTTTAAACTAGGATACGACCGGCCAATGGGCCGGGCAAGGCGCACAGGCCAGCTCCCGGGCCGCCGGGTCCCCGGGTGGCTATCAATTCTGTTATCTAGCGGGTTTCCTGCGAGTTCGGTCGTCCCCTGCGGGATCAATTGACGCTTGTTTCCGTGGCGGCAATCGTGCTGGGTCAATCGAACCACTCGTCCGCCGGGTCGAACTTAGGAAACACGACGACCAGAATCTCCATCTGGCCGATCGCGCGATGCCGCACGCCCGGCCGTATCAAGACCGCCTGACCCGCCGATACGGCGATTCGCTCCCCGTCAAGTTCCAATTGTGCGTCCGGCCCGCATTCCAGCACGTAATACACCTCGGTAAGCCGCCGGTGGTAATGGGCGCGGGCGTCGGTCGAGATCGACGTGCGGTGAATCGTGCCCGGGAAGTCCGCGGTGTTGGCAAATGCTCGGCGAGCGGTGCCGCAAGGACAAGGCACGCCGGTCAAACGGCTGAAATCCACGAACTCATAACCGGGCTTGGCGACGGACTCTGACATGTGGGCAAATTAAGGGATGAATGCGGGCATACGTCGCGCCAAAGCGGACTGACGCGGGGATTCGCGGGCGACGGAACGAACCACTGATGCGGAAACGACCAACACGAGCGTGGCGCGGCAAAGGTGGCGCCGGCGAGTTTCGCTAACCGGCAATTTCACCTTAACAGATCGTCAAGTTGGCCGCCACAAGCCTGCTAGCGGCGCGTTGCAATCGGCAAGGTTTCACCGCCTTACGCGCGTGGAAATGTCTACGCAATGGTAGTTGTAAACCATTCAGTGAAAAATACTTCTGGCCTCTCAAGGGGCCGCGCCACCAAGCCGATACGGTAGTTGTTACCTGCCGAGGATCGCGTGCCACCTGGCACGTACATTGACGCGTCGGGGCAACCGGATCGGACTTTTCGAGTCAAGGATTGGCTCGACCGGGCCTGGCGCTACAAACCGTGTGAACTGCTGGTTCCGACCCCACCGTCCCTACCTGGCATAGCCAACAAAACACACCCCAGTCGGCTCTAAGTTTCCTCGAGAGCCTACCGTCGGTTGTCGATCCCGTGCGTCGTGCACTGAGCATGGGAAGGCCGTGACCTGCCGTGTCCGAGTAGGGTGCAAGCTATCCGCAGTTCAAGTAAAGGAGACGTTGCTCGATGAAATGGAACATGGTTTTTGGAGCGCTCGTAGTCAGCGTAGGCCTGTGCAGCCAGAGCTTCGGTTTCGAGCTCTTGGACCGCATGCTTGGCCTGAACGACTGCGGTTGCAACAGCTGTTGCCAAAAGGCGCCGTCCTGCGGCTGCGATAAGGGTTGCGAACCCGCTTGTGCCGCTGCGCCCAGCTGTGCCGCCGAACCGTCCTGCTGTGCAGCCGAACCCTCGTGCTGTGCGGCTGCCCTCGTGCTGCAAGTCCAAGTGCCACCATCACTGCCATGTGTTGGGACACTTGCACGACAAGTTCTTCGGTTGCGGTTGCAAGAAGTCTTGCAACAGCTGCAACAGCTGCAACAGCGGTTGCGCTGCCGCCCCCTCGTGCGGTTGCGCCGCCGAACCGGCCTGTGCCGCTGCTGCCCCGAGCTGTGCCGCTGCTGCCCCTTCCTGCGGTTGTGCCGCTGAGCCGTCGTGCGGTTGCGCCTCGGCCTGCAACAGCTGCTGCAAGAAGCAACGCTGTGGCCACCACCTGTTGGCCTTCCTTGAATGCAAGAAGGCTCACTTCAAGCGTGCCTGCTGCGGTTCTTGCAACAGCTGCGACAGCTGCAACAGCTGCAACAGCGGTTGTGCCGCTGAGCCCTCGTGCGGTTGCGGTGGCGGTGCCACCAGTGTCGCTCCGGCTGACGACGCTGCCCCGATGCCCCCCGCCCCGACTGCCGATCCTTCGGCGTCGCTCAAGGGTCGCCGGGTCGTCAGCGCCAGCAGCAAGGTCGTTCGTCGCAACTAAGAAATTAGCCGACGAGCTACTAGCGTGAATTAAAACCTGCCCGGGACGAAAGTCTCGGGCAGGTTTTTTTATTGCGCAGCGTGCCGGTGCGTCGGCTTCCCTTTAAGCGATGCTCGCGTTTAAGACCGCGGCACGCGGCCGTCCTGTTCCGCCAGCCCAACGGCGAAGCCGACCAGGTCGTTGCGATCGCGGCAGACCTTCATCAACCGCTCATAGCTGCCCGCCAATCGCGAAAGCTCGAGCAAGTTGGGAGCAAAACCGCTAGTGCGGACACCCGGGGGAATCAGCTCCACCGCGGCGTCGATGGCCTCGCCGTACCGCCGCAGTCGGCTCAACAGGGCAATGTAAACCTCGGCCGCCCCGGTCCCCTGTTCGTTGACGTCGGCAGCGCGGGCCCGCTGGGCGAAATAGTCGAGCGCCAGCTCCACCTGCCGGTCCAGCTGCGCGGCGAAAAACAGCCCGTGGCTCGCGTAAACGTCGGCAAAAGGCTCGTCGCCGGCGAATTGAAACTGTTTGCTCAAGCGATTGCCATATGCGGTCAGGTCATACGCCAGCTCCAATAGCTCCGGCTCTTCCAGCAAGCGTGCAAAGCGGACCGTCGAGGCCAGGTGCGTGGTGTCAATGTGATAGTTGTTGTCGGCGAACAGCCAGTCGCGGTCGGCGACCAGCTCGCCCAATGTTGTTTCCTTGGGCTCGGCGCCTTCTTGCCGCGCGACATCAGCCCGGACGTTGGCCAGCAACTCGGCGTGCAGGTGTCGCAACAACAAGCTCGCGGCCGCCTGTTGGTCGCCGCGAGGGCGGTTCGTCAAAGCGCCCTCGAATGTGGTAATCGCGTTGCAAGTGCCGTAATTCTTGAGCACCAACTCGTAGCCGTAGGCTGGCGCGATCCCTTCGTGCAGGGCAATCTCGATCAGGTCTTGCAAGTTCTCGTCGTTGGGCGTGATTTTGGACAGCGCGTCGGCCACCAGCGCCTTGTCACCCACGGGCCGCAAGTACATCCACGCCTCGCGCAATTTTCCGTCCTCCAGCAACAGCGTGCCAACCTGTCGACAGGCCGCCAGGTAAGCTTCCTCGACCTGGGTCCGCACCGGTTCTTCCAGATCATCAAGTGACGTGGTCAAGGTGACCGGCAGTCCGAGGCGTCGCCGCGAACGCATCAGCAGCACGTCGAACAGCTCGTGGAACTTCTTCTCGCCCGTCAGCCGCTGGCAAACCGTATCGAACACGGCATCAAGCCCCCCAGCGGCCAGAAGTGCCTGCAATTCGTCAAACGATTGTTGCGATTGGGCGGGAGTGCCGTGCGACATCGCGGGCCGATCCGATACATGCGGTGCGGAAAGCGGGAAACCCCAATCCTAGCAGCCTTAGGCGTGCAGTGCCATGAGACCGCCTTAGCCGAGGCCAGTCGTGGGCGCGAAAGTTTGGGCCATGCGGCCTCTCGCTCGCGCGGCCAACTTAATGCACAATAACGGCGCCCCCGAGCGTGTCGTGTCAGACGCGCCGGGCCGGCCAACTCATCCCGTCAGCAAGGAGCGCCGCAGTGAAGGCCTACGAAATTCAAGCGTTCGGATTCGAGTCGCTCAAACTGGCCGACCGTCCCGAGCCGCAGCTCGGACCCGCTCAGGTGCTGCTCAAGATGCGGGCCTGGTCGCTCAACTATCGCGACCTGATGATGGCCAAGGGACAATACAATCCCAAGCTCCGAATGCCGGCCGTGCCGCTTTCCGATGGCGTCGGCGAAGTCGTGCAAGTCAGTGACGGCGTATCGCGGGTCCAAGTCGGCGATCGCGTGGCAGGCGCTTTCATGCCCAAATGGATCTCGGGTGAAATCAATGAAACCAAGGCCCGCTCGGCCTTGGGTGCCGGCGGAGCCGACGGCATGTTGTCCGAGTACGTGGCCATCGACGCCGAAGGCGTGGTCCAAGTGCCCGAGCACTTAAGTGATGAGGAAGCCGCCACGCTGCCCTGCGCGGGCGTTACGGCCTGGCATGCACTGATCGGCGAGGGGCGGCTCAAAGCCGGTGACACCGTGCTCGTGCAGGGAACCGGCGGCGTGTCGATCTTTGCCTTGCAGTTTGCACGTTTGAACGGCGCAAGGGTGATCGCCACGTCCAGCCGCGACGACAAACTGGCTCGGGCCGTCAAGCTGGGCGCTTCCGACGGCATCAACTACAACACGACGCCCAAGTGGGACGATCGCGTCCGCGAGCTGACGGGCGGCGCGGGCGTGGATTACGTGGTCGAAGTCGGCGGCGCCGGCACGCTCACGCAATCGATGCGAGCGGTCAAGAGTGGCGGGCAGATCAGCTTGATCGGCGTGCTCACTGGCGGCGCCGGCCAGATCAATCCTCTACCAATCCTGATGCGCAACATTCGCGTGCAGGGAATCTTTGTCGGTTCGCGCGAGATGTTCGAGGCCATGAATCGCGCCATTGCCCTGCATCAGCTCAAGCCGGTGGTCGATCGCGTCTTTCCGTTCGCCGACGCCCCGGCGGCTTATCGCTACATGGAAAGCGGCGCACACTTCGGCAAGGTCGTGATTCGGGCTTAGTTGGCGAGGACCGGCAGCCGACAAATTACTCGCCCAGATAAGCATCCTGGACGCGTTTGTCCGAAAGCAGCGCGGCGGCCGAATCGCTCATCGTGATTTGCCCCATTTCCATTACGTAGCCGCGATGCGCGAGCTTGAGCGCCATCCGCGCGGCCTGTTCGACGAGCAAAACCGCGATGCCCTCGCTGTTGAGTTTGCGCACCACGTCAAAGATTTTGACCACCACCAGGGGCGCCAATCCCAGCGACGGTTCGTCGAGCAGTAGCAAGCGGGGTCGGCCCATGAGGGCGCGGGCCACGGCCAGCATCTGCTGTTCGCCGCCGGAGAGGGTGCCGCCGGCCTGGCTGCGCCGCTCGGCGAGGATCGGAAATAACTCGAAAGCGTGTTGCATGTCGTGCTGAATCGCCGGCTTGTCGCGGCGTGCGAAAGCGCCCATCTGTAGGTTCTCGAGCACCGTTAACCGCGGGAAGATCTTGCGGCCCTCGGGCGATTGACAGACCCCGCGGCGAACAATTTCGTGCGGCGGCAGATTCTGAATTTCGCGCCCTTCGAACAAGACCCGTCCGCGCCTGCCGCGCAAACAGCCCGAGATTCCCATCAGCGTCGAGGTTTTGCCAGCCCCGTTGGCGCCGATCAGAGCCACGATTTCGCCCGGTTGCACCTCCAGGTTGATGCCCTTGAGCACTTCGATGGGCCCATATCCGGCGCAAAAGTTTTCCATCGCCAAAAGCGCCGGCATCAGGTGATCTCCTCGCTGCCCAGATAGGCCGCGATTACGCGCGGATCGTTGCGTACCTGCTCGGGAGTTCCTTCGGCGATCTTGACTCCGTACTCCAGCACCGCGATGCGATCGGAAATCTCCATCACAACTTTCATGTGATGTTCGATCAACAGCACGGCCATACCCCGTCCGCGAATTTCCTCGATGAGACGATTCAGCTCGACCGACTCGGCCGGGTTCATTCCGGCCGCGGGTTCATCGAGTAAGATCAGCTCGGGCTCGGTCGCCAGCGCGAACGATCTCCAGGCGGCGCTGATCGCCGTAGGGCAGATTCTTGGCCAGCATGCCCTCTTTCTCTCTTAGGCCGATGAACCGCAACAGTTCCCGGGCCCCCTCGACAGCGCCGCGCTCCTGACGGCGCATGCCCGGCGTTCGCAGCGCCATGCGCACGATGCCCCCCTTGAGCCGACGATCCATCGCCACCAGAACATTGTCGAGCACGGTCATGTTTTGAAACAGACGAATGTTCTGAAAAGTGCGGGCGATGCCGGCCCGCGAAATCACTTCCGGCGTGCGCCGTGCCCGACTCCAAACGGCCCAGGTGCCGCTGGCGCCGACGGCGATGCCCAGCACGAGCGCCACGAGCGCCAAGCGTCGGCGTGCCGCCGGCTCGCGGGAAATGGTCGCGAATTTATCTCGCGCCGCACGTGCATCGGCCTCCGAATCGAACGAGAGCAGATCTGCGGTATCGTCGAGATTGCGCAGCACCCAGCGGCCGTCACGCTCTTGCAACGTCTCGGGCGATGTGGCGGCGGCGATCACGTTGGCGAATTTCGCCCTCATTTGCTCGGCGTCTTCCAGAGAAGCGGCATAACCCAGCGTGCGGCGCCCGTCGGCGGTGCGCACGGCCCAGCGACCGCCTCGAACCCGATCCAGCGCCAAGGTTCCGTGCCAATAACTGCCCGCGTCGTTCCAAGCGGCCGTGTAGGAAAAAGGCTGGTTCGGTCCCTGGAAGTTCCGTTTGATCGTGGCTCGCCATAGCGCGTCGGGATTGATGCTCATCAGCGCCGCCGTCAGTCCAGTGAGGAGACCCACCAGGCCACAGGCCGCCACGACTTTCCAGGTGATCGGCCGCTCGAGCGGTCGGCCGTGAAACTCGATCGATCCGGAGCTGGGTTCGTAAATACCCGTGATCGCGTTGAAAACCGTGGTCTTTCCCGCGCCATTGGGACCGATGATCGAGAAAATCTGGCGGGGTTCGACCGCGCAGTCGACGCCCTCGACTGCGGTCAGGCCGCCAAAGCGAACCGTGAGCTTGTGTAGTTTCAATAGCGCCATCAGCCGTCTCCCGCCGGAGCCAGATCGAGCGGCCGCTTGGTCGTCAACTCGGCTTCGACTTGTCGCGAAGGCAGCAATCCCTCCGGGCGGAATCGCATCATCAAGATCAGCGCGAGGCCAAAGATCATCAGCTTCCAATTGCTGAATGTCAGCAGCGGGTTCCCGTTGGGATTGATGTCGGCTCGTTGAATCAGGCCGTCCAAGATCGGCGCCGCGACATTGTCGAATCCGATCAACAGAACGACGCCCAACAGCGTGCCGCGGAGGCTGCCCAGGCCGCCGAGGATGACGCAGCACAACATGATGATCGAGCGATTGAAGTCAAACGCGTCGGGCCCGGCGGTGCTGGTGAGCGTGGTGGCATACAGGCAGCCTGCCATTCCCGCCAGCCCACAACCCAAGGCGAAAGCCGAAAGCTTGACGCGCGCGGCATTGATGCCCATGCAGGTGGCGGCCAGTTCATCTTCGCGGATCGCGACCCATGCTCGTCCCAAGCGCGACCGTTCCAGGTTCACAAGCAATAGGATCACGAGCACGAGCAATCCCAGCGCGAGGTAATAGAACAAGCGATAGTCCAGGCTCCAGTCCGAATTGATGCCCAGCACGTTGAGCACTGGAATGACTGCCGCGGGCAAGTGCGGCGGCGGCACGGGGTTCAGGCCGCGCGTGCCAGCGGTGATTTCCTCCAGGTTCCGGAGCGTGAAGCGAGTCACTTCGCCGAATCCCAGCGTGACGATGGCCAGGTAGTCGCCCCGCAGGCGCAGAGTGGGTGCGCCAAGCAGCACGCCGAGCAGCGCCGCGCCCACGCCCGACAGCACCAGCACCGCGACGAAGCCAACCTGGAACGGATAAGCCGGCACGGTAAGGATACCCGTGATGTACGCGCCAATGCCGAAGAACGCCGCGATGCCCAAATGCAACAGACCCGTATAGCCCACGACGACGTTCAGCCCCAGTGCCAACAGGGCATAGATGAAAATGTACGTCAATTGCATGCCGATCGAGATCTCGGTCAAGCGGAACAGCGCATTTTCAGGATAGACCAGCAGCGGGTACGCCAGCAGGATCGCCAGATAAACCAGCCCCATGGGCAGCCGCGCGAGAAACTTCATACTTTGTCCCTCGTCCGCGCGCCTAACAGGCCCGAGGGTCGAAAAACCAGAATCGCGATCAAGATCACGAACACCAGCGCGCTAGTCCAGCGCTCGCCCACATAGCCGCTACCAAACGAACGGGCCAGCCCGATGACCAGCCCCCCCAGCACGGCGCCGGGGATATTTCCGATGCCGCCCAACACGGCGGCCGTGAAGGCATACAGGCCGTTCTGAAAGCCCATCTGGTAGCTGACCGTGTTGATATACAGCCCATAGATCACGGCCGCGGCGCCGGCCAGCGCGCCGCCGAGGGCAAAAGTAACGGCAATCACTCGGTCCACGTTGATGCCCATCAGTTGTGCCGCCAGGGGATCCTGAGCCGTGGCGCGCATGGCCTTGCCGAGCCGGGTCATTTTCACGAACAACGTCAGGGCCACCATGATCGGAGCCGTGATGGCGACGACCATCAGGTCCTTGATCGTGAAACTCAGACCGGCGCCCTCGGCCAGCAGATTCTGGCGTGGCACCAGGTCATCGAAATGCCGATCGGCCGCCCCGCCCCACAGCAACCCGACGTTCATCAGCACGAACGACACGCCGATCGCCGAAACCAAAGGCGCCAACTTGGGCTCGGCGCAGAGGTTTGTACACCACGCGATCGATGGCCACGTTCAAGGTCGCGCAGAAAATCGGCACCACGACCAGCAGCAAGCCAATCCCCAGGCAGAGCATCGTGGGATCGCCCCAATTCCACTTGGCATACTCGGCCATCGCGCCGATCAGGGTCAGCGCCAGAAACGCGCCCAACATGAAGACGTCGCCGTGGGCAAAGTTAATCAGTTCGATGATCCCATAGACCATCGTGTAGCCCAGGGCCACTAGCGCAAAAAGCGCGCCGTTGGTCAGCCCGATCAGGGCGTATTGCGCAAAGGCCTGCCAAATGCCCGACGAATCAGCCTCGGCAAACAGCAAGGTTGTCGTCAGCAAATTGCTTCCTCCGTCGGTTCGTCGTGATCCGAATGTTAGCCAGCGCGTCGGCGGATCATTGACCCAGAATCTTGACCAGCTTGAAATGTCCGTCGTGAACGATATTGCCGCTGATCGTCTTGATGGTCGTGTCGCCGTTTTTGTCGAACGACCAGGTGCCCAGCGCGCCCTTGTCGAAGTTCTTGATCGAAAGCCCGGCCTTGCGGATGGCGTCGCGATCTTTCACGTCGGCCAGCGCGATGGCTTCCAGCGCCACCTTCGCCGCCTCGTATCCGTAGATCGCATAGCCCTCGGGCTTGCCGCCGAAGTGCTCCTCGTACTTGTCGACGAAGTCCTTGCCCGGTCCGGTGAGATCCTCCGGCGGCAGGCCGCCGAAGGTGACGTAGCAGCGATCGTTGACGTTGTCGGCGCCGGCTGATTCGATAAAGGCCTCTTCGTAGCAAGCGTCGGGCACCATCAGTTTGCAGTCCAAGCCGGCGGCAATCATGTCCTTGGCGATCTGGCCACCCTTGCTCTGCGTGGTGCCGCCGAAATAGATCATGTCTGGTTTTTCACTCTTGATCGTGGCCATCAGCGTCTTGAACTCCTGGGCTTTGGAGTCGATGCTCTCGTGTCCCAGCACCTCGATGCCCAGGTCCTGGCAGGCCTCGATGAACAACGTAGCGATACCCTTGCCGTAGACTTCGTTGTCGTCGAGCACGTAGACACGCTTGACCCCCAACTCCTTGGCCCAGGCGGCGCCGGCCGGGCCTTGCAGATCATCGGTGGGGACCATCCGCAGATAGCTCACCTCGCCGCTGGGGCGATAGATGTCCGGCTCGCCCGGGTCTCCCTTATCCGGCTTGGTCAATCCGGGCCAGGTGTTGGCCGGGCTGACCATGAGCAGATGGGCCCGGTTGAGGATCGGCATCGAGATCTTGGCCGCGCCCGAGTTGTACGTGCCGATGTAGACCATCACGTCGGGGTCGCGCACCGCGCGGGCCGCGTTGGCCGTTTCGGCCTCGGCGGTCCATTGGCCGGCGCCGGCCGTGGCGTCGTCCCAGTCGGCGTACTCGATCTTGAAGCGGCCGGCCTTATAGCCGGCCTCGGCCATCGCGATCTTGATGCCGTTGACGATCGTGTCGGTCTGGGCCTTGGCGCTGCCGGTGCGGGGCAGGCTGGAGACGACCTTGATCACGTCCGGATCGCCCTCGCCCGACCCCGTCAGCCCCCACAGCGTGGTGGCGATCAACAGCGCGATCAACAACAGGGGAGGCACATACCGAGACATCGCACCAGCACTCTGGGAGCCATTCGCACTACAGCCACGAAGACTTGCGGGGGCCGCAAACCCGCCGGGGGATTGTAGCGCAATGAAAAATACCCGTCAATCTGAGCGACGCGGCCGAGCGAGCACCCGAGTCGCTACCGCTTCGCTGGGTCCCAGTGCGGATACTCTTCCGGCAACACGAAACGCTGCAGACGCTTTTGGCCGCGGAGCAAGATCACCGACGAGGGCACCCCGACCGGTAATTGCGTGAGTAGCTTGTGCAGGTCGTCGACGCTCGTGACGTCGTGATCGCCCAGCGACACGATCAGGTCGTCGGCCTCGATGCCCGCCTGGGCGGCCGGACCGCCTTCCTCGACCGCCACGACCTCCACCGCCGTGGCCTGTTGCAAGTTGAAGAATCGAGCCAGCGGCCGGGCCAGCGGCACACTGTGGCCGTGCAGTCCCAAGTACCCCCGCACGACTCGGCCGTGTTGCATCAGTTGCGGCAGAATGTGCTTGGCCGCGTTGATCGGGATCGCGAAGCAGATGCCCTGGGCGCTGGCGATGATGGCGGTGTTGATGCCGATCACGCGCGAGCGGCTGTCGACCAGCGGCCCGCCGCTATTGCCGGGATTGAGCGCCGCATCGGTCTGGATGACGTTGTCGACCAGGTGCCCGGTGATGCTCCGCAGCGTCCGACCCAGGGCGCTGACGACTCCGGCGGTGACAGTGGAATCGAACCCGAAGGGGCTGCCGATCGCCACCGCCAACTGGCCAACGCGCAATTGCGACGAGTCGCCCAGCGCGGCAAAAGGCAGCGCCGCGGTATCGCCGACGGCATCGGCTTTTACCACGGCCAGGTCGGTCCAAGGATCGGCGCCCACGACGCGGGCCGGCAGCTCGCGGCCATCGGTCAGCCGCACGCGGACTTCGGTGCTTCCTTGCACGACGTGATGATTCGTGAGCAGGAAGCCGTCGGGCGTGAACAACACGCCGGACCCCGAGCCGCCCCGTTGCCCGCGGCCGGCGCGGACATTGACCACCGCGGGCATCATCGTATCGGCCACGCGGACCACGACGTTGGAGAAGGCGTCGAGCGCTTCGGCCTCTTCGGACCGGGCGTCCCGATCAGCCCGCCGTTCTCGATTGGCCTGCTCATCGCCACCGCCCGGCCTTTGCGGATCGCTCGTTCCTTCGTTGCCGCTGACAAATTCGATTCGTCCGAGTGCCATGGCCGCAGCTCCTGAGATGTGCTTAATGTCACATCATTGTAGAGCCGACGGTCAAGCGAGGGGTTCGCGAACCTTGAAGGGGGCGCGTTTCATACGGCCGCCTTGGCCCCTTGTTGCTGGCAGAATTCGAGCATGAAGTCGCCCAGCGCGGCCGCGCCCTCTTGCGGCATGGCGTTGTAAATCGAGGCGCGAATGCCGCCCACCGAGCGGTGCCCCTTCAGGTCGACCAGGCCGCGTGCCTTGGCCTGCTTGACGAACTCGGCTTCCAACTCCTCGCTGGGTAATCGCCAGGTGACGTTCATTATCGAGCGGCTGTCGGCGCGCGTGTCCCCGATAAAACTCGGGGTGCTTGTCCAGTGCGTCGTACAGGATCTTGGCCTTGCGGCGATTCATCTGGGCCATTTTTTCCAGGCCGCCGATTTCGTCCTTGAGCCAGCGCGTGATTAGCAACAGCACGTAAATCGCGAACACCGGCGGCGTGTTGTACAGCGAGTCGTTGGCCGCTTGCAGCTTGTAGTCGAGCATCGACGGCAGCCCCTTGGGCGATTTCTCCAGCAAATCGTCGCGCACGATAACGACCGTCACGCCAGCAATGCCCGCATTCTTTTGAGCACAGGCGTAGATCAGGCCGTAGCGATCCACCCGCACCGGGCGCGATAGAAAGTTGCTCGAAGCATCGCACACCAGCGGAATCGAGCCCGTGTCGGGCTCGGCGGGGAACTCGACGCCCTGGATGGTTTCGTTCGAGGTGATGTGGACGTAGGCCGCGTCCGGCGAGTACTTCAGTTCGTTGTCGGCCGGCAAATAGGAATAGTTGTGCGACTTGCCATCCCACACGGCTCGCGCGGTCCCCTCGCGCTGGGCTTCGGCAAAGGCCTTGGTGCCCCAGGTGCCCGTCAGGATGTAGTCGGCTGTCTTGCCGCTGCCGCGCAGCAGGTTCATAGGCACCATCGAAAACTGCAAGCTCGAGCCGCCCTGCAGGAACAGGATGCTGTAACCGCTGGGGATGCCCAACAACTCGCTCAACAGCGACTTGGCCTCGGCCAGAATGGCTTCGAACGCCTTGGAGCGATGGCCGATTTCCAAAACCGACATTCCCAGGCCGGGCAGCTCGAGGACGGCCTCGCGAGCCTGTTCGAGCACGCTAAGGGGCAGAATGGCCGGCCCCGGAGAAAAATTATAGACACGTTTGGACATGGATATTGCTCGTTAATGCGGAAGATTGTGGGATTCTTGTACCTTGTAAGAGACCGAGCTGGCGGTCCGGGTTCAGGTCCATGGACCGCGAACCTGGTTTTGGCGTGGCGCAGATAGAGAATATCGCATGAGACCCCGCCGCCGACAACCGCCGCGGCGATGCAAATGCGATGCGGACAGACGCCGCAACACAGCAATTCGCTCGCGAATTCCGGTCGTGGCAATCGCTGGGCAACAAGGTAGACTTGTCAGATCGTTTGAAGCCCTAACTTTCGCCCCAACCAAAGCCCATGACCCATTCCGACCATCAACACCACGATCACCAGCACCACGGCCACCACGAAAGCCATCACACGCACAAGCGGCGGCCCTTGCACAAGGACTGGAGGGCCTGGGTGGTTGTCGGTCTGATGCTGGCCGCGATGGCCATGTACGTCTTATCGTTCGACGAATCGATCGAGCCCGGCAATCCCCATGCGGGTGAGCGGATGCCGGCCGCCGAGGCGCCGTGAGACCTGGCCGCGGTACCGTCGCCGTGACATGGGGTATTGCTGTCGGTCAATACGGGCGGGCTGTTTGCCCCTCGCTAAACGTGCAGCGCTAGTTGCTATAATACGGCGGCATTCCCCTCCCGCGTGCGCGCGCTACCCCCAAGGCGATTTGGTCCATGAAAATTCTTGTTTCCGGCGCGTCCGGACTGGTCGGCACGAAACTGACCGCCGCGCTGACCGGCGCGGGATACCAAGTTGGGCGTTTGGTCCGCGATCGCTCGCGAGCCGCCGGTAGCGACGTGGTTTGGAATCCGGCCGCGGGTCAACTCGAGCCATCGGCCCTGGCCGATTGCGACGCGGTGATCAACCTGGCCGGCGAGAGCATTGCCTCGGGGCGCTGGAGCGAGAAGAAAAAGGAACAGATCCTGCAAAGCCGCGTGGCCGGCACGCGCACGATCGCCACGGCGCTGGCGGCGATCGCGGATCGACCGCGGACGTTGATCAATGCCTCGGCCATCGGTTTTTACGGCGATCGGGGCGACGAGATCCTGAGCGAAACCAGTAGTATCGGCAGCGGCGATTTTTTGTCGGGCGTGTGCCGTGATTGGGAAAACGCCACCGAACCGGCCGTTAAGGCGGGTGTCCGCGTCGTGCTCGAGCGATTTGGCGTCATCTTGAGCGCCCAGGGAGGCGCGCTCAAGAAGATGCTGTTGCCCTTTCGTCTCGGTCTGGGCGGCAAAATAGGCAGCGGCCAGCAGTATATGAGTTGGGTCGCGATCGATGACGTGGTCGGCGCCACGCTTTTTTGTATCGGTTCGCCGTCGCTGCACGGCCCAGTGAACGTCGTGGCGCCGCAGCCGGTAACCAATGCCGAATACACCAAAACGCTCGGCCGAGTGCTGCGCCGGCCGACGATCTTTCCCATGCCTGCGATAATCGCGCGAGCGGCCTTCGGCCAAATGGCCGACGAGTTGCTGCTGTCCAGCCAGCGCGTCGAGCCGGTAAAGCTGCTCGACTCCGGGTATGTCTTCAAATACCCCAACCTGGAGCCGGCGCTGGTCCACGTGCTGGGGCGCGGTTGATCAGGACGCTCGATATGAAAACCTTTGCTCTGGCCGCGGCATTTCTGGTCGCCGGAACATGTGTTGCCCTCGCGGACGATCAGCCGCCCGATTGGGTCCAGGTGACGGACAAGGCTGCCTGGCAGGCACGCGACTCGCAGGGCGAGGTTGTCTTCAACGATCAGTTGTGGATCCTCGGCGGCTGGTTCGATTCCTTTGTCGCCGCTCCGCGCGATGTGTGGAGTTCCCACGACGGCAAGACCTGGAAGCTCGTAACGCGGGAAGCACCATGGAAACACAGCGACCTGCCGATGAGCCTGGCGTTCGGCGGGCGGATGTGGCTGATGGGCGGTTGGTACAACGGCCGGCTGCCCGGTCACGAATCCACCAGCGAAGTCTGGTCGAGCACCGACGGCGCGAACTGGGAGCAGGCGCCGCGGGCGCCCTGGAGGGGTCGACTGGCCGCGGCCGCGGTCGCTCATGCGGACAAAATGTGGATCCTGGGCGGAACCGAGGACTATTATTTTGGCGACGCCAAGAGCCTCAAAAACGACGTTTGGTCTTCTAGCGACGGCCAGGATTGGAAACAAGTGACGGCCGCCGCGCCTTGGTCGCCGCGAGCCTATCACCAGGCGGTTTCGCTGGGTGGAAAGATCTATGTCTTCGGCGGCGGCAACTATGTGCCCGAATATCGCGCCAACTCCGATGTGTGGTCGAGCAGCGACGGCGAGCACTGGGAAAAAGTGACCGAGAAAGCCCCTTGGCACGAGCGGCTGTGGTTTTCCTCGGTCGCGTATCGCGATCGGATGTGGGTGTTGGGCGGCTGGTCGAACAACCCGTCGCAAAACTGGGGCGATGTCTGGTACTCGAAAGACGGGCGCGATTGGCGGCAACTCAAATCGCGAGTCTGTTGGAAGGAGCGACACGAGCACTCGGCGTTTGTCTTTCAAGACAAAATCTGGGTCGCCGGCGGGCATGCCAAGCCGCTCAATTCCGAGGTCTGGTCTCTGGAAGTCCCACCGAGTTGGTTTGCCGACGAGCGGTAGCCCGTGAATTCGCAAATGGCCCGGCTTTTTACCCGCCGTCGGCAAACCGGCCTGATCGCCCGGAATATCCATTCCCAACCGGCTGATTGGGCCGTTCGTCCTTCGCCTGGCCAGGCAAAGCCTTGGTCGCATCGAGCAAGTTGGATATGATAGATTGGAGACCCCCAGCCGGATTCGCGGTTTCCTCCCTCCGACAATCCCTCCCACTGACCGGCGCCCTGGAATGCGGCACGCTGCCTCGATTGGCTTCCTGACCCTGCTGGCATTGTCCGCCTGGACGAGAGCCGCTGCCGTACGCGCCGACGACGGTAAGGCCGACGAGAAGCAGGAACGGGCAGAATTTACGGAAAGGATCGCCCCGTTTTTCACCAGGTATTGCGGCAATTGTCACACGGGCAACGAGCCCATGGGCGAGCTTAAGCTCGACGATTATCTAGCCCGGGCAGATATCGTCGCCGACCGCGAAACCTGGGAGAAGACCTCGAAGAAACTGCACTCCCGCGAGATGCCCCCCGAGGAAGAGCCGCAACCCGAGGCCGGCGAACGAGACAAGGTGCTCGCTTGGATCGATGGCCGGCTGGCCCAGTTCGACTGCGGGCAGGAGCGCGATCCGGGCCGCGTGACGATTCGACGACTGAATCGCAACGAATACAACAATACGATCCGGGACCTTTTGGGGGTCGATTTTCATCCGGCGGACGATTTTCCCTCCGACGACGTCGGATACGGTTTCGACAACATCGGCGACGTGTTGTCGATGCCGCCGATCCTTCTGGAAAAGTACTTGTCCGCCGCCGAGAGGATTGTCGAGCGGTCGCTGGGAACGTCGCAAACGAACCTCGTGACGGAAGAGATCACTGGGGGACAGATTCTTGACGGCGGTGCGCGGATCCTGACCAGCCAACTTGAGGTCCGCACCAAGGTGCGGTTGTTCGGCGAGGGAGACTACATGTTCCGCGTTCGGGCTTACGGCGAGCAAGCCGGCGATGAGCCTGTCCGCATGGCGCTGTATCTCGACGATAAGCTGGTACGCGAGTTTGACGTGAAAGCGGTGCAGACCAATCCGCAGGTGTACGAAGGCTGGATGCGCACCAAGGGCGGACGCCACACGTATTCCATCGTGTTTCTGAACGACTATTACGAGCCCGAGAAACCCGCGCCCAACGACCGTAATCTGATCGTCAACAACCTCGAAGTGATGGGTCCGTATCCGCCGGATTTCAAGCGGATCATCCCCCGTCAGCACACGCCCGAGAACGAGATGCTGCTGGCCCGGGAGATCGTCAACGCGTTGACGTCGCGTGCCTTTCGCCGGCCGTCACGGGCCGGGGAAGTCGATCGCGTGTTGGCCTTGGTCGAATTGGCTCAGCGCGAGGGAGAGAATTTCAACACCAGCATCGGCTTGGGACTGCAAGCGATCCTCGTGTCGCCGCATTTCTTGTTTCGCGTCGAGATGGACCCCGAGCCCGATAATCCGCCAGCGGTGCGCACACTGAACGACTTCGAACTGGCGACGCGGCTGAGCTATTTCCTGTGGAGCAGCATGCCGGACGAAGAGCTGTTCGCGCTGGCTCGACAAGGAAAGTTGCGCGACGGCGACAATCTCGAACAACAAATCAAGCGGATGCTGAAAGATCCGAAATCCCAGGCCTTGGTCGAGAATTTTGCCGGCCAGTGGCTGCAATTGCGGAATTTGAAGACTGCCGCCCCCGACAAGAAGCGCTATCCCGAATTCGATGAAGATCTGCGCTCCGCGATGCTCCAGGAGACGGAACTGTTTTTTGCGCACGTGATGCGCGATGATAAGAGCGTGCTGGATTTCCTGGATGGTCCCTATACGTTCGTCAACGAGCGACTGGCGCGGCATTACGGTATTGGCGACGTGAAGGGCAACGAGTTTCGCCGCGTCGAATTGGACGGGCAACAGCGTGGCGGCGTGCTGTCGCAGGCCAGCGTGTTGACGGTCACCTCGAATCCGACGCGCACTTCGCCGGTCAAGCGCGGCAAATGGGTCTTAGAGAATATTCTGGGAACGCCTCCGCCCCCGCCTCCGCCCGAGGTGCCGCCGCTGGTCGAGGAAGCCGGAGCGGTTGCCAGCGGTTCACTGCGCGAGCGAATGGAACAGCACCGAGCCAAGGCTGACTGCGCGATCTGTCACAATCGAATGGATCCGTTGGGTTTCGGGCTGGAGAATTACGACGGGATCGGGGCTTGGCGGACCGAGGACGAAACGTTCGCGATCGATCCGTCCGGCGTTTTGCCCGGCGGGATATCGTTCTCTGGGCCGCGCGATTTGAAGGCCGTGCTCAAGGCTCGACAAGACGAATTCGCCCGCTGTCTGGCCGAGAAAATGCTTACCTATGGTCTGGGGCGGGGCGTCGAGTATAGTGACAAGTGCACGATCGAGGACATCGTCAAGGCCATGCGCGCGGCCGACTACAAGTTTTCCAGCATGATCGTGGCGATCGTCCGCAGCGATCCGTTTCAGAAGCGACGTGGTACAGGGAGCCGGCCATGAACAAGCCTTGGCGAATCTCGCGCAGAACCGTTTTGCGTGGACTGGGAACCGCGGTTGCCTTGCCGCTTTTGGACGCCATGTCGCCCGCGCTGGCGCTGGCGGCCGACGACAAGAAATCCATTCCGAATCGAATGGCTTTCATTTATGTGCCCAACGGCAAGCACATGCCGGACTGGACGCCCAAGATTTTGGGGACCGACTTCGAACTGCCCTACATCCTGGAGCCGCTAGCCGGCGTGAAGGACAACCTACTGGTCCTGAGCGGCTTGCGCAAGATCACGGCCGCGCCCACGGCGACGGTCCGGGCGACCATGCCCGGGCATTGGCCAGTTTTCTGACTGGCCAACAGGCACGCAAAACACACGGCGCCGATATCAAGGTGGGCGTTTCGGTGGATCAGGTCGCGGCCGCGAAAGCCGGCCAGCACACGAAGTTCTCCTCGCTTGAATTGGGTTGCGACCGCGGGGCGCAGGCCGGCAACTGCGACTCGGGCTATAGCTGTTCCTACTCAACGAACATCTCCTGGCGGACCGACACCACGCCGCAAGCCAAGGAAATCGACCCCAAGCTGGCCTTCGAGCGTTTGTTCTCGATCGGCGCGGCCGGTGCTGCCCGCACCAAGCGCGAGAAATTCAACAAGAGCGTACTGGACTTCGTGCTCGAAGACGCCCGCGACTTGCAGGCGAAATTAGGCGCAAGGACCAGCGCAAACTCGACGAGTATCTCACCAGCGTTCGCGAGCTGGAAAAACGAATCGCGTCGTCGGCCGGCGCCGTCGGCGAACCGCTGCCCAACTATCCCGTCCCGTCGGGCATTCCAGCCGACTACGCCGAACACATCCGACTGATGTACGATCTACTCGCTCTGGCCTTCCAGGGCGATTTAACCCGCGTCGCGACGTTCGTGGTGGCCAACGAGGGTAGCAATCGGGCTTATCCATTCATCGGGGTGCCCGACGGTCATCACGACCTTTCGCACCACGGCGGCAACCCAGAGAAGCAAAAGAAGATCAGCGAAATCAACCGTTTTCACACGACGCAGTTCGCTTATTTCCTCGACAAGCTCAGCAAGATCCCTGAAGCCGACGGAACGCTGCTCGATAACTCGATGATTGTATACGGCAGCGGCATCGGCGACGGCAACGCCCACAACCACGATAACCTGCCGATCCTGCTGGCGGGGCGCGGCCGTGGAACGATTACCACGGGCCGTCACGTGAAGACCGACAAAGAGACGCCGCTCAACAATCTCTATCTCTCGCTGCTGGACCGAATGGATTCGTCGGTCGAATCGCTCGGCGACAGCACGGGTCGTTTCGACGCGATCGGGTAGCCTGCGTCCGCCACCACCTCGAGCGATCTCTAATGGTCCGATTTTCGCGCACCGCTCGGGTTCTATTGGCCGTTTCGTTGTGTGCGATCCTTTCCGGCTGCGGACGACCGGACTCGGGCTCGGACACCGGGCCCCCGAAAATGGGAATGATGCCCAAGCTCGTGGGCATCAGCTATTTCAACGCTTCCGAAAAAGGGGCTCGCGAAGCGGCCGAGGCCCTGGGTGTCGATTTGGACTACGATGGTCCGGCGGTCGATAGCGCCGAAGAACAAGTGAAGATGATCGACCGCTGGATCGCACAGGGCTACGACCTGATTGCCGTGGCGCCGAATGATCCCGAGTTGATCGCGCCGGCGCTCGCGCGGGCCAAACGCGCCGGTGCCACCGTGCTGACTTGGGATGCCGACGCCAACGCGCAGTCCTCGGGCCGCGAAGTATTTGTCAGCCAAGCGCCAACTGACGCCATTGGCCGCACGCTGGTCGATTTGCTGGGCGAGGCAGTCGGGGGCACGGGCAAGGCCGTCATCCTGACCGGTTCGGCCACTTCACCCAACCAGACCGCCTGGATCCGCGTGATGCGCGCTCGGCTGGAGGAAAAGTATCCCCAAATCGAGTTGCTCGAAACGCTCGTCAGCGACGAGGACCAATCGAAGGCCTACCGCCTCGCACGCGACGTGATCAATGCGCATGCCGACCTCAAGGGCATTTGGGCGATCACTACCGTGGCACTCCCAGGCGCGGCCAAAGCGGTTCGCGACGCCGGAAAGGCCGACGCGGTCTTTGTCACGGGACTCAGTTTGCCCAATACGATGCGCGAATACGTCGCCGATGGCACGATCAAAAAGTTTGTGTTGTGGAATCCAGTCGACTTGGGATATCTCACGGTGCATGTCGCCAAGATGCTGCGCGAGCGCAAGCTGCCCTCCGGTGAACAGACCATCGGGCGGCTGCATGACATTCGCTTCAGTCCCGGCGAAGTGCTGTTAGGCCCGCCGCTGGTTTTCGATCGTGACAACATCGGCCAATACGACTTTTAGTGTCGGCTCTCACGATTCCTCGATCGGGGGGCATGACGCCAAATCTCCGCGCTGCAAGCACGCTGGCAGTTGCCGCGGGTCTGATTTTCCTTGGCAGAGCACGGGGCAAAGTGCTACGTTAATGGGACTATCCGGCCAAATTCCGACTCCAGGACAGCGCTCGGCGCACCAACATCCAACCCATGAATCAGGACCACTCCATGCACAAGTCCGAAATGAATCGTCGCGATTTTCAACGTCTCACGGCCGCCGCGGTGGGCGGACTGTTGGCGGGATCCGCCGCCCAGTCCTCGGCCTTCGCCGCCGATGAAGCCCCGAAGAAGGACCCCAAGAAAAACGCGATGCTGGGCGAGCCCCACGTTTGTCGCGGCATCAACATGTGCAAAGGGCTGGGAAGCTCGAAGGACAATGCCTGCGCCGGACAGGGCACGTGCGCGACCGCGAAGGCTCACAGCTGCCACGCGGACAACGAATGCCGGGGCCAAGGCGGTTGTGGCAAAACGCCCGGCGAAAACAGTTGTAAAGGCAAGGGAGAGTGCGGCGTGCCAATGGCCAGTAAGACTTGGAAGAAAGCCCGCGCCCGCTTCGAGGAGTTGATGGCCCAGGAAGGCAAGAAGGTCGGTCCCGCACCGGCCAAGAAGACTTAGTTATCTAGGCGCGGCTCGCCAGTTGGCGAACCACTTGCCCTTTTTTTGAGCGTCGATCGGTCGCCGTCCGCAGTGGTCGGCGTCCGAGCTTCGCCTTGCCTTTGCGGTCGCATTCGGTCTCTGCTTCCGCGCGGTTTTCCAGAGGGACGTATCACGATGCGATCACCGCGCTTAGGCCACGATCATCTTGGTCTGGGGATCGGTTTGCGCACCGTTCATTTCCCCTACATTCTGGAGCATTGGCCCGCCGTCGACTGGTTCGAGGTGATCTCCGAAAACTTCATGGACTCCCAGGGGCGTCCGCGTTACGTGCTAGAGCAAATCGCGGAGCGTTATCCGATCGTGATGCATGGCGTGTCGCTGTCGATCGGCAGCACGGACCCCTTGAATTTCGAGTATCTCGGCAAACTCAAGCGGCTGGCTCGCGAAATCCATCCTCGCTGGATTTCGGACCATCTTTGCTGGACCGGGGTCATGGGCCTCAACGCCCACGACTTGCTTCCCATACCGCTGAACGAAGAATCGCTCGCCCATGTCGTGGCCCGGATTCGAGTCGTGCAAGATTTTCTCGAGCGCCCGCTGGTGTTGGAGAATCCCAGTACCTATGTCACGTTCGCGCAGTCCACGATGAGCGAATGGGAATTTCTCAGCCGCATGGCCGAGCAGGCCGATTGTGGTCTGCTGTTGGATGTCAACAACGTGTACGTGTCCAGCGTGAATCACGATTTCGATCCTCGCGAGTACATCGACAAGGTGCCGCACAATCGGATCGTGCAGTGTCACCTGGCGGGACATACGAACTGCGGCACGCATCTGATCGATACCCACGATGATCATGTCATCGACCCGGTCTGGGAGCTATATCGCCGAGCGCACCGGGCAACCGGCGGCATGTCGACCCTCTTGGAGTGGGATGTGCGCATCCCGGAGTTTCCGGTCGTCCATGCCGAAGTGCTCAAGGCCCGCAGCCACATGGACGCATTGCCCGCGGCCGCCTCACTCGAGCCGCCCGAGGGCCGCGAGAGAGCCACCTCCGCCGGCCACGCCGCCGGCGTTTCCAATCCAATTGCCTACATCGTGCCGGACGTGCTATGAGCGCGAAATCGGCCAGTTTGGAACAGATCCAGCGCTGGATGCAGAGCGTGATGATGCACGGTGGCGAAGTGTCCGAAGCGATCGGATCGCCGGAGGCGACGCGGCATATCGAGATTAGGTCGGTCGACGAACTGCCGAGCGTCATCGCGCCGTCGGCCGCGCTCGATTCGTCGTCGCGGCTGGAGATCTACATCGACGCGTATTTTGAGCGATTGTTGGAGTGTCTGGGGCAGGAGTTTCAGGCCACCCGCGGTGCGCTCGGTGACGCGACGTTCAATGCCCTGGCATTCGGCTATTTGCAGCAGCAGCCGTCCCATAGCTACACACTGAACACTTTGGGTTTGGCGTTCCCAGCCTATTTGGATGCAACGCGCCTGCACGAGGGCGCCATGCCCGACGGGGCCCCTCCGACCTGGGGCGACTTTATCGTCGAACTCGCGACCTTCGAGCGCGCGTTACACGACGTATTCGACGGCTCGGGAAGCGAAAACTGCGAAGTGCTGGACGCCGGCCAACTGCAAACCATCTCGCACGATGATTGGGGGAAGTTGCTTTTGTTGCCGGCGCCATGTTTGCGGCTGATTCACTTCCAACACCCGGTCCATTCCTATTGGCAAACGTGGAAAGATAGCGCGGCGACGAGCGTTCCCGTTCCTGGCCGCACCTACCTGGCCATCAACCGTCGCAACTACCGTGTCGAGCGCCACGAGCTAACGCCTTTGCAGTTCGTGTTGCTGGAGCAATTGCTCAGTGGACGAACGTTGGGCGACGCCATCGAGCTGACCCTGTTGCAAGCTTCGAAGCCGGAACCGCGCATGGAAGACGCCCTGCAAACCTGGTTCGGCAGTTGGGTCGCCGAGCGATTCTTCGTCGGCCTGCGGCGCGTGTAACGAGCGGTCGGCTCGCGCGCTAGCATTGGGGGTCGCTCGGTCCCCGCTGCAGCGAGCCCTTTTCCGAGGCCCTTCAAGGGGCCGGGGGCCGTTGCGGACGCCACCCATCGTCCTCGCACGAAACCGTCCTGCCGCCCGAGGGTTGAATAATAATCGTCCCAACACATTTTCCGAGAATATCGGGAATAACTATCGGGATGAATTGCGAACTCAGTGCGCGATCCCGCCGAGTGCCATCGCAAGGAACAGAGAGTGGTTGGCGCGCCTGGG
The DNA here is from genome assembly GCA_963791755.1 of uncultured Planctomycetaceae bacterium. Classification (GTDB taxonomy): domain Bacteria; phylum Planctomycetota; class Planctomycetia; order Pirellulales; family PALSA-1355; genus PALSA-1355. Next base: position 2,105,438 of record CAWBTK010000005.1, on the reverse strand, counting down.
CAAGCGCGTCGCGGCAACGGTATGAAGGACCAATGCGCCTGAGGCAAGCGCTAGGTAATCTCCATCCCGCGCCCCCGCATTCCCGACCGGTCTCGACACTCCGAAGTGCGCTCGCAATTTGGGCGGTTTTTTCGGCGTTTTAGGTTTATTTTGTCGCCTCGGACTTGAATCAGGGGTATTCATCTGCGCATATGGAAAGGATTGAGCCTTTCGGTCGCGCCGCTGGAACCGGCGCAACCTCTCATGTCGCGGTATTCGATGATGGTAACCACGCTCTGGGCGAGGCGCCTAAGGTGCCTTGCGCAACATGGTTCGGGCTAGACCCCGCGAATTGCTTTCGCGATGGACCGCAATCATAATCCGAATCGTCCGCTTAATATACCAGTTCAGTTGCCTACCGATTTTTCAACTTCAGAGAAGGCCCCCTTATGGCAGCCTGGCACACTTCGTCAGCGCAAAGCCGTTGACCGCCGCAAATCGCGCAAGTCGTTGAGCTTGACCCCTCGCGCGCTACGGCTCGAGCCGTTCGAAGAGCGGATACTATTTGACATAGGACTGGTCGCCGTGATACCCAGCGCGGGCAGCGTTCTGTCGAATGCGCAGACCCTGCACACGGCGCCGACCGAACTCACGTTCCGCTTCGACTCGAACGTGGCTGCCGCCTCGCTCAATCAGAATCCCACGCTATCGGGGATCCAACTGATCCGCGCCGGCGCGGATGCGCGCTGGGAACATCCGACGACCACTATGTCGTGCCGTCGTACATTGCCGTTGGCGAAAAGCCCAACGAAGTCATCGTGCGATTCGCGCAGACCGCGTCGAGCCGGCCGTTCATTAATCCGGACGGCACGCCGCTTTCCGACAGCACCCCCACGCTCGACCCCACGCTGCCGAACGACCTGTATCAGATTCGCATTGTCGGCGCTGGCGCCCACCCGCTCAAGGGCGCCAATGGACAGGCCTTCAACGGCGGCGTCGATTACACGCAGACATTTTCGCTGGACCTGGGTGCGCAGGTGCTGTCCATCGTGCCCCAGCCAATCACCCGTGGCGCGGGAGGCGTTCTCACGCAGGCCGTCAACCAAATCGACGTCTACTTCAACGCGAACGATCCGCTCAACGTCAGCTTGGCCCAAACAACGACCTACTATCAACTGATTCGCACGACCGACGCCAGTGATCAACCGGTCAATCAGGTCATCGTCAACCCGAAGGTAAATGGAGTTGTCTACAACCAGGTCACGGGAAAGGCCACGCTCACGTTTGACACCGGAGTGCTGACCACTCCCGGCATTTACCGCTTGCGGATTGGCAACAGCGATCCATTGCCAATGACGACGATCGACCTGGGCACGGGCACGTCCGGTTCGAGTCTTGCCACGGCCCAAAACATTGGCACGCAATTCCCCTTCGTGCAAGGCACGCAGAGCGTGTCGATCGAAGGCACGATTCTGCCCATTCCGGTCACGACGCTCTATCCAGGCGGCAACGGCGAACCCGGCGTCCGCACCATCAGTCCCCAACTGCACGTGGATCAGGCCCCCGGAACCGGCGACTTGGCCCCCATCAAGTACAACTTCAAGCAAGACGTCGGCACGGTCCTTGGCGCGCCGGCGACCAATTCGATCACGCCCGAGCAAAAACAGCGCGTCCGCGAGGTGTTGTCGTACTACTCGTACTACCTGGGAGTTGAGTTTGTCGAAACAGATGACGAAGGATGGACGATCGCGACCAGCGACATTCGCGTCGTGAATCCGGATGTATTGCCCAACGCGGTGCGCGGCCTGGCGGGTAACGACAAGGTCGTCATGAGCAATTCGTTCGAGTGGGGCGCCAACCAGCCTGGCGGCGATTTCTTCGTGACCGCGATGCACGGCATCGGCACGTTGCTCGGACTCGGCGATACGTACGAGTTGCCGCCCCTGGCGGTCCAGGGCACGGGGGTCGCGCTCGACGATACCACCTCGGGCGAGGGAGTGTTTCCCGGTGACAGCGATATCCTGCTCGGTCAATACCTACATCCGCCGGTGGGTAACGACATCGACGTCTATCGTTTTGCCCTGCCCCGCGCCGGCCAATTGAATCTGGAAACCTTCGCCCAGCGCCTGACCGATCTCAGCTCGACGGAATTTCAGTTGGACAGCGTCATCACGGTGTTCGACTCCACCGGCAAGTTGATCGCTCGCAACGACGATTACTATGGCAACGATTCATTCCTGCAATTGCAGTTGAACTCGGGCACGTACTACGCCGTCGTGACCAGCACCGGCAACACGAATTTCGATCCCACGATCGCCAACACGGGTTTCGGCGGTACCAGCCACGGTCGTTACGAGTTGAAATTGACCTTCACGCCCACGGCCTCTTCCGGAATCCGCGATACGGCCGGCACTCTGTTGGACGGCGACGGCGACGGCGCCCCGGGTGGCGTTGACAATTTCTTCTTCCGGGTGGCGGACACGGCCCACACGATTTTCGTCGATAAGGCGGCGCCGGCCGCCGGCGCAACGGGATCGCTCGCGCACCCGTACCGGAACATCTCCGACGCTTTGGGCGTGGCCTCCGCCGGCAGCGTCGTCCGCATCGTGGGAAACGGTGGCACGGATGGAAATCTGGCCACGATGAGCGACAATTTTTCCTACAACGTGGGCTTCGACAATCTGGGCAACGCCCTTTCGGATGGCTCTAAGTTCGAAGTGCCTCGCGGCGTCACCGTAATGATCGACGCCGGCGCGATCATCAAGCTGCGGGGCGCCAACATCGACGTCGGTTCCTCGGCCCAAGGCATCGACCGTAGCGGCGGTGCGCTGCAGGTGTTGGGGGTTCCCACCGGTCAGTTCAACACGTCCACTGACTCCGCCTTGCACGACGACATCGGCGCGGTTTACTTCACCTCCTACTACACGAGAGGCATCGGAACCGATCCGGGCAATGCCCCCTCCGTCACCGCCGGGAATTGGGGCGGTCTCGTGTTCCGTAACGATCCCAATTTGCCCCACAGTTCCAACTTGGAAGCCGCGGGAATCTTTCTGAATTCGGTCAACAATGCCAACCTCAGTTACGGCGGCGGCAAGGTAATCGTCAATTCGGTCGAGCAAAGCTTCGCTCCGATTCACCTCGTGTCGTCACGGCCCACGGTTTCGTTCAACACCATTTCGCGCAGTGCCGACGCTGCCGTCTCGGCCGACCCCAATAGTTTCCAGGAATCGGAATTCCAGGGCATCCGCGTCGAAGGAGCCTTCGACACCGACTACACGCGCAGCGGTCCCAAGGTATTCGGCAATACGCTGTCCGATAACAGCATTAACGGTTTGTTCGTGCGCATTCGTACCGACGACGGACGCGTGCTCGATCCACTCACCGTTTCGGCACGTTTCAGCACCACCGACATGACCTACGTGATCAACGAGAACCTGGAAATCGCCGGAAATCCCGGCGGCGCTCTCGATGATGGCTCGGGCCACCAAATCTCGCGGCTGGCGGCTCGGCTGGCAATTGATCCGGGCGTGATCGTCAAGTTGGGTGGCGCTCGCATCGAGACCAAGATTGGCTCGCAGTTCATTGCCGAGGGCACCACGGCCCGGCCGATCATCTTCACCTCGGTGCTCGATGACAGTTACGGATCGGGGGGCAGTTTCGACGCCACCAACGACAATCGACTGGGAGCCCCCACGCCGGCCGCGGAAGGCGACTGGGGTGGACTGTTCTTCGGTCCGCTGTCGATCGCCAGCGTCGATTCGGCACTCGTCACCTATGCCGGCGGCAACACGACCATCGAAGGCGGATTTGCCGCCTTCAACGCGCTCGAAATCCATCAGGCCGACGCGCGGATCGCGAACACGACCTTCCGGCACAACGCCGGAGGCGGCGGCGGAACCGATCGCAATGGCCGATCCTCGTCGACCAGGTCCATCATCTTCGTTCGTGGCGCGCAGCCGGTCCTGATCAACAACGTCATTGAGAACAATGATCAGTCGGCGCAAGGCAATCCCACGGCCCAGTCCACTTCGGCAATCAGCATTAACGTGAATTCGTTGAATTACAAAGCCGTCACGGATTGGGGCCGTAGCGTCGGATTTGCCAATATCCAGACTCCCTCGCTCACCAACACCGGTCCGCTGATTCGCGGCAATCAACTGGCGAACAATCCCGTGAATGGGATGGTCGTTCGCGGCGGCCAGATCACGACCAACGTGATTTGGGACGACACCGATATCGTCCACGTCGTATTCGACGAGATCGCTGCGGGCAATCAGTTTTCACTCAACGGCACCCTCCGTCTGCAAAGCACGGCTAGCGAGAGCCTCGTCGTGAAATTGTTCGGAGCAACCGCCGGCCTTACCGCCGGGGGCACGCCCTTGGACATCAACGACCGCATCGGCGGCACCGTGCAAATCGTGGGCACGCCAAACCACCCGGTCATTCTCACCTCGCTGTTCGACGATCTGGTCGGCGCCGGGTTTACTCCCAGCGGTGCAGCGCAAAACGACACCGATAACCGCGGTACGAACCGGGCGGCGATCCCCGGCGACTGGCGGAGCGTCAAGCTCGATACCCTAAGCAATGACACCAATGTCGATATCTTGAACGAAATCGAGCAGAAGTTCTCCCCCTCCGGCGATACTAACAGCCTGCCGACCACCGCCCAGTTCGTCGGCGTCCTGGCTCCGGATTCCAAGAGCGGCGACGACGTTCAACGGCTGGGCTTTGAAATTCATGGGTCCATCAGCCAGACTGCCGCCAACACCCTGGGCGCGGATGTCGACGTGTATAGCTTCCGCGGAACGGCCGGATCGGCCGTGTGGCTCGACATCGATCGCACCTCGTCGGCGCTCGATACCGTGCTCGAATTGATCGACGCCAATGGTTCGGTGATCGCGCGCAGCGATAACTCCTGGACCGAAACCGGAAATCCTGCGCAACTGGTCGGCATCGCCAAACCGCTGCAAATCGGCTACGCCGGCAGCGCCGGGCCCTACGCCAGCCCCGATTTCTACAGCACCAATCCGCTCGATGCCGGAATGCGAGTCGACTTGCCGGGCACGGCCGGAACGGTCAATACCTACTTCGTGCGAGTTCGCGCCAGCAGCACCAATCTTACGCTCACCAACGGCGGACTCACCAAGGGAACGTACCAGTTGCAAGTTCGCTTGCAAGACGCCGACGTTTTCCCCGGCTCCGTGGTTCGCAATGCCGACATTCGCGACGCCACCAACGGCGTCGAGATCATCGGCAAGCCCGGGCGTTCGCCGCTGTTGGGCGATACGGCTGAAACGCTGAACGTGCATAACACGTTCGACACGGCGCAGGATCTGGGCAACCTGTTGGCCAGCGATACCAACGCGATCAGCGTGGCGGGCAACCTGGGAATTGGCGACGTCGATTGGTACAAGTTCGATTTGAATTACGATCTGATCCAGTCGATCGGCTTGTACAGCGACTTCGGACGGCTATTTCCCGCCATGTTCCAGATCAACTACGCCGATGGATTGTCGCGGCCCGACACGACCCTGTCAGTGTTCGATCAGAATGGGAGTCTCATTTACATCGGACGCGATTCGGACAACCCCGATTCGGTGCCCCGTTCGTCAATGGGGGCGGACACCGCCAACCTGAATCACGGCTCGTTCGGTACACTGGACCCGACCATCGGAACGGCGCAACTGCCGGCTGGCTCGCCGGTCGTTCCGGGCAGCCCTACCGGCCAGCAATTTACCTATTACGTGGCCGTGTCGGCCGCCAATCGCTTGCCGACGATCCTGGACGCGACGTTCAAGGCCAACGCCACGAATCCGCAGGTGCGGCTACAACCGCTCAATTCGGTGACGCGCGTGGTCGACGACTCGATCGGCTCGGCCACCACGCCCGCCGGCCAGCAGGCCTTTCCCGGAACCACGCCCACGCAGCTCAACACGGCGGCCGCGCCGTACTCCCTGGCCGACGTCGTGACCTTCGTCGGTACGGTCGATCAGCTTTACACCGTCAATCCGTTTACCGGCCAGGTGACGACGACGATTACGGAACCGAATGGTCGGCGCGGGGCGGATGGGCGAACTCGTCTGCCCGATTTTGGAAATACCGGCATCGGCGACCTGGCCGTTCGTCCCGACGGTCGGCTGATGTCGATGGCCAACGGCGACACGGCGACGGAAAACGGCACGTACTTCCAGATCAATACCGCCAACGGTTCGCAAGTCACAGATAGTCAAGGCGGGATCGGCGGCGTCAATCCGATCAATGCGAATGACGTGGACGAGACCGCGCCTATCAATCCGCCGGCCGCCGGCCAACCGGCAACCTATAACTATGCCGTGCCGCAAAGTGACTTCGGCATCGAGACCGAGGCCATGACGTTCGGCGGCACGCTGGCTGGCTTGCCCGGCACGAGCCTCCTGTATGTCGTCGGCAATCGGACGGCCGGCAACGGAACGATCGGCGACACGCAGAACTTGTTGTTCCGGCTCGATCCCAATACCGGAGCGCCCTTGGGCGCCGACGTCGAAGCTAATCGTCCGCCCAATAGCGGCCTCCCCGTCTATCAGCCCTACCCCGACGCTGCCTCGGGCACGGGCCTGCTGGGCCCCCGCTCCGGCACGCCGGTCATTCCCCGCGGCGTGCTGGACACCGGCACCACGATCCTGGCAAAACCAGGTTCGCAACTCGCGGACGGGGCCACGTTCACGATTCGGTGGCAAGACTCGATTGCCGGTGCGCCGCCAGCCAGAGATTACTTCTTCCGAGATGTAACCTTCGAGTTCAATAGCAGCGGCGGCGTCGCGAGCGGCAATATTCCCATTTCCTTTAGTGCCGGCGACACAGCCGACGCGATTGCCGCCTCGATCGCTAATGCGATTACGTTTGCTAATTTGAAGACGCAAATCGTGAGCAGCGATCCGGTGGCTAACACGCGGGATATCAACGCGATCGCCAATGGCTCGCGAGTGACGATCAATAACACGCATATCACCAGGTGGACCGGGTTGTCCGGCTGGACGGACGGCGGATCGTCCATCGAAGGAATTGCCTTCCTTCCTGGCAGCGGGTTCGGGTCGGATCGTTTGTATGCCGTCAGCGACCTCGGCGGTCTCTACGAGGTGACAAACTACGAGTCCGACTACGGCGCCACTCTGAATCTATTGAATATTTACACGGACGACTTCGGTCGGCCCGTCGACTTCACCGGGCTAAGCGCGGGGCCCGCGAACGTGGAAAACGGCCGTTACGCGCAGATCCTGTTCGCCACCACGGGCGGAGGGAACCTCACCTTCAACAACAACGGACCGTTCTCGCCGGAGATTCGGACCTTCGACAACGCCGGTAATCCGGCGCCCGTGCTGCTGGACGGAGCCACCAAGGTCAAGATTTTCCAGACGGATGCCAACCCCGGCGTTCCCGCGGTCACGACATTCTTCACGTCGGTCCAGGGCATTACCTTCTCCCCGCTCGACTACAACCTCTGGCACGCCACGACCACCCAGGGCAGCGACCCGTTGGGCGCCGACACCGGCAACACGAGTTTCTACTTCGGTTTGGAAGAGGCCAACACGTCTCGCATTGACGATCCAACGTCGTTGCCGTCGTCCTACTGGCAGAAGGATGCGCAAGAGTACGTTCCCAAGTCCATCGGCGGGCGACCCGACTGGACCGGCAATCCGTCGCTGTACAGCAGTTACAATTTGCCTGGCGGCGCGCTTGGCAGTCTGTTGACCAAGGAGATGGACCTCAGCGGTTACTCCGCCAGCGACAAGCCGACGCTGTACTTCAACTATGCTCTCGACACGGACAATAATAACGACGTCGATGGCATCGGTGGCGCGATGACGGATAGTTTCCGCGTGTATGCCTCGGCCGACGGGGCCAACTGGACACTGCTGGGAACGAACAATTCGATCCGCTCCACGGCGGCTTCGTCCCCCACGAATCCCAATGCCGAGCTGCCTCCGGTGGCCAGCGTCAACGGCGGCCAATACGAGAACGATCGCGTCAATCAACAAGTCCAGGAATTGTTCGATTTGCCCGGAACCGCTGCGCCAGACGGCGCGCCGGTCGGCAGTCCGACCTCGGCTCAGCAGTGGCGCCAGGCACGCATCGACCTGGGGGACTTTGCCGGCAAAAGCGGCGTCCAAATCCGCTTCGACTTCAGCACCGCCGGCAGCATGGGAATTGGTGCTATCAACCAGAGCGGCGTCTACCTGGCCGGCGTGGCCGGCTCGAAGCTGCAAAACCTGCAGACGTTCACGATCGACAGTTCCACCTTCACTTTCCGCTCGGGCTTCGTGCTGCAGGCGCCGGCCGGCGGCGGCAAGATGATTCAGGACGGCGAGACATTCACGATCGATGGCAAGGTGTTTCTGTTCACGCGTAATGCACTCACGCCGGGCAACATCATTCTGATCAACGACAATATGACCGCCGAAGACGTCGCGCAGGCGATGACCAACGGAATCAATGCCAGCCCGGTTCCCGGCGTCAGCCCATTGAAATTGGGCGACCGCGTGCAATTGTTGACGGCCACGACATTGACGCAAAGCGCTTCGCCGGCCATCATCCGCTCGGGCACGGCACTGCCTGCCAGTTTGGCCCGCACCGATATCACCTACACGATCGACATGACGGCCGCGCAGGTGGCTTTGCAGATCGCGACGGCCTTGGATAGACAGTTCTGCTTCCTGGCCGGAAACGTCGACGATCCAAACAACTTCACGACCAGCAAGGTCGATGGCCGCTCGATTCGCTTGTACGGACATAACGTGACCAACGCCGGTCCGTTGCCCTATTCCAATAAGCTGGAAGGCGATCAGTACGGCAATTTTTATAGCCCCTTGGTGTACGACCCCGGCTCGTCCGCTTATATCTTCCGAAACGTCGAGGCCGCCAATCGTGGCTCCAACAATGCCCACCAGGGCGTGTTCATCGATGACTTGATCCTTGGCTTCGCCGGTCGCGGCGAACAAGTGATCAACGGCAACGTACCCGACGCGCTCATCCCGGTGCGCGACGACCCCGGTGACGACGATGGACGTCCTGCCCTCGGATCCCTCGGGCGTTGGCGGCACGCATGTCACGGTCGGCAATTATCAACTCTCGATTCGTCGCGGCACGGAGTATACGCAGGGCGATGCGATCGACAATTCCTCGGCCTTTGAGCCCAATCAGACATTTGGCATCAACGACCGGCTGGCACAGGGGATTACGCTGTACGCCATTCCCGCCTCGCAACTTGTGGAAGGCTCGACGTTCTCGATCGTCGTCGAAGCGGGAGTGTTCACCTTCGAGTTCTCCCGCGATGCCACCGTCGCGGCCGGTAATATTCGCGTGCCGATCAATATGAACGACGACGCGACGGCCGTCGCCATCGCGATGCGCAATGCGATCAACAATGTCGCGGCCAGCACGAACTTCGGCGTTAAAGCAGGCGTGAACAATGCAACTCCGGGCGCCGGACGAACCCGCGCGGCCGTCAATCTTTTTGGCGCCGCCGACGCAAACGCCGGCCCGCTCACCAAGACAATCTTCGGTGTCGGCACGCTGGGTGTTCCGGTCTTGGGAGATGCCTCGCCGGTCCGCATCCAGGGACAGACGATCGTCCAGAGCAGCCGGATTAGCGATACCGTCGAGACCGGCATCACGGTCAGGCCCGTGCTGGGCGGAGTCGATATCAACAACGTTCCCATCGTGGGCACTCCGGGCAATACAGGCTCGGTGGCCAACCTGTCCGTCCTGAACACGGCGGGACTCGTTCCGGGCATCACGATCAAGGACAATCTGATCGTCTCCGCCGGCTCCAACGGCATCCTGTTCAGTGGCTCGCCGAACAATGACATCGCGCACGCCGTACCCTTCGGCCGGATCATTAACAACACGATCGTGCTGACGGAAACCGGCATTCGGGTCACCGACAACGCCAGTCCCACAATCCTGAACAACATCATCGCGCTCGATACGACGGGTATTTTCGTCGATGCGACGTCATCGACCACAATCGTGGGCGCCAATATTTATCAGAACAACACGCAGAACCTCCTCGGCGTCGGCCAGACCAACGCCATCGTGCTGCAACCGACCGACCCGTTGTTCGTCGATAGCTCGAAGCGGAACTTCTACTTGAAGGCAAATTCGCTGGCGATCGACAGCTCGGTCAATACGTTGCAAGAACGCCCGAACTTGCAGTCCGTTACGGCTGCCCTGGGCATTCCGCCTTCGTTGATTCAGGCTCCCGATTTGGATTTGGTCGGCCAGCTCCGCGTGGACGATCCGGCCGTGCCATCGCCGCCGGGCCTGGGCAGCAACGTCTTCAAGGATCGCGGAGCGCTCGAACGGTCCGACAGCTCGGGCCCGACCGCCAGCCTGCGAAATCCACTCGACAACGATGCCTTCGGCGTCGATCGCACGGCGACCACCAACAACGTCACGATCGTTGGCAAGAATCTGCCCGAATTCGTCATTCAATTGAACGATCTGGGCTTGGGCGTCGATCCCTCGACCATCACGGCCGGTTCGTTCAGCATTCAGCGCAAAGTGGGGAACACCGTCACGCAATTGGTGGCGGGCAAGGACTTCACGGTCGCCCTCGACACCACGAACACCATCGCGCGGATCATTCCGGTGCAGGGCCAATGGTCGTATGCCACGTATACGATCACGCTGGCAAACGGCGCCGCGCCGCTGGCGATCAAGGACAAGGTCGGCAATTCGCTGCAAGCCAACGACGCCAGCGGAGCGACGCAATTCGTGATCCAGCTCAGCGAAACGGCTGTCAGCCCCTGGCAGAACTCGACCAATCAGTTCGACGTCAACGGCAGCGGTTCGATCTCCGGCATCGACGCTTTGTTGATCATCAACCGGCTGCTCAATGGCCAAAGCGGGCCGATCTCCGCGGCGACTCCCGTCCCGCCCTACATCGACGTGAACGGCGACGGTTCGCTGACGCCCACGGACGCGGCCCTGGTGATCAATTACCTGATGACCCATCCGCCGGCTCCGCTGGTCGTGCCGACGGCCAGCTTCGAAGTCGTGGCCTCGCCCAGCACCGCGGCCGAACCGAGCGTGGAACCGGCCGTCGGCACAGCCGCGGCGGTGGCCCCGGCCGCGACCGCGTCGGTCGACACCAGTTCCGTATTCCCTGCCGCGCCTGCAATTCCCGACACAAGTGCCGTAGCCGCGGGCGTGGCAATCAGCCAGATGGTTTCCTCGGCGGACGAATCGGCCGAGAGTTCCGCCACCTGGGTGGCCGAATCGACGTCGGACACTATGTCGGCTCAAGCACCCACATCGAGCGCCTCGGCCGCGGTTGCCGCCTCGTTCGAGTCAGAGTCGTTCGAAGTCGCCGATTCCGAGCTGGATAGCATTCTGGCTGAATTGGCCGAGGAGTCCCTGCAACTGGCAAGTTAACAGTGGTCCGCGAGACCCGCCGCCGTCGGCAGCACTCGCTGGCCGACGCGGCAAGATTGACCGACATTTCCGCTCGTAAGCAAATCGTGACGTCACGAACGTGAACCAGAGAAGCCGACTATGACACTGCACGCACGGTCCAAAGCGAATTCGACAAGGGGCAAGCGATCGTCCAACAAGCTGCGCCGCCCCCGGACCTTGGAAATGCTCGAGGGCCGCGTTCTGCTGGCCGGCGATACTGGCGCCGCCGTCGCGCCTGGCAAAACCAGTTCAACCCCAAGGACGTCAATCACGACTATCGCGTGACGGCCAGGGACGCGCTGGTTGTCATCAACGACCTGATGACGCATGGGGCGCGCGCTTTGCCTGCGGCCGGAGTTACACCCCAGGCAGGGACCGCTACGCCGTCGAATGTGAGCTATCTCGACGTCAATGGAGACAATCGGGTCACGCCGTCCGACGCGTTGCGAGTGATCAATGCGTTATTGTCCACCAAGCTCTTGGAAGTCGACACGGTCGTTACCGATCTGAGCGGCACGCCGATTACAACAATCGCTTCCGGCCAGGATTTCAAGGTATCCGTTCACGTACAAGACTTGCGCGATCCGCCCAGTTCGCCTGGCGGCGTCTTTTCCGCTTATGTCGATCTGATGTACGATTCGCCGCTCGTCACGGTCGGCTCGCAGTTAGCCACAGCGGGACCCCGCTTCTCGACGAGCGCACAGCCGATCGATGTCAGCATACCCGGCCAGATTCCGGGCTTTGCAACGATTGGGTTTTCGGCGCCCGCCAATCCTAGCGCCTCGGAAGAGTTATGGTCGATCGTCGTTCATGCCGACGCCGCGGGCGTCGCGCATTTTCAGCCCAGCTTCGATTTTGTCGACGGTCATGAAGTCCTGCTATTCAACAACGACCCGGCCCTTTCGGACGCTGACATTCAATTCAACGGGACTTCGATCACAATCCTGGGCCCAGCTTCCATTTCAGTCACCGACCAGACGGTGTTCGAGGGCAACGCCGGCCAGACGGCGATGGTTTTCCAGGTCAGCGTGGCTTCGGATCCCACACAGGCAGTCACGGTCAATTACGCGACACAAGACGGCACCGCCACGACCGCCAATGGCGATTATGTGGCAACCAGCGGCACCCTCACGTTCCTGCCCGGCGGCGCTCTGACGCAGCTGGTGACCGTGATGGTCAACGGCGATACGACGCCCGAGGCGGACGAAACGTTCAGCCTGGTCTTGTCGAATGCCGTCAACGCGAGTCTGACCGACGGTACAGGCATCGGCACGATCCAGAACGACGACGTAGTGCCGACGTTGACCGTGTCGAGTATCTCACAAGCCGAAGGCAACTCGGGCACCACTCCCTTCGTGTTCACGGCCAGCTTGTCGGCCGCTTCCGCGCAGCCGGTGGTGATCGCCTACAACACCACGGACGGGACCGCGACCACCGCGAACAACGATTACGTCGCTCAGAGCGGCACGCTCACCTTTGCCCCCGGTCAGACCTCCAAGACAATCACCATTTCGGTCGTCGGCGATACCGTCACCGAAACGAATGAGACCTTTTCGCTCACGGTCACTCCAACGTCCGGCACCCTGACCAGTAGCGATCCCATCTCGGTCTTCGGCACGATTCTGAACGACGAAGGCTTGCAAGCCATCATCCGTCTGCAGTTGGCCGACTTGGATGGCAATCCCTTGCCGCCGGGCGTTCCACTTCCCCAGAACGGCGAGTTTATCCTGCAGGCCTACGTGCGCGACATCCGGGCGGTGCCGCACGGCCTATACCAGGCATTCGTTGACACGCTATATGACTCGAACCTGGTGATGGTCAACGGGGCGATTGACCATGGCCCGACTTACACGGTGCAGCCGCAGGGCAGCACGACTACGGTGGGCTTGCTTGACGAAGTGGGTGGAATTGACGATGGTGTGCCGCCGGCTCAACCGGGGGAAGAGCAATTGCTCTTTAGCGTGCCCTTCAAGGCGATTGGCACGGGAATCGCCAATTTCACGCTCAACCCGGCCGACCTGCAAAACAACGATCTCCTGGTCTATCTCCCAGCCGATCCGAACGATCCGGTCGTGCCCCCGGCCGAAATCAATTTTGTCGGCACTTCGACCGCCATCGGCGAGAATGTGTTCAGCATCGATAGCGTGACCACGCCCGAAGGCAACAGTGGAGCGACCCAACAGGTCTTTACCGTCACCCGGTTCCTGCCGACCAACGCCCAGGCCACGGTTGTTTTCACGACAGTCAACGGAACGGCCACGACCGCCGACGGCGACTATGTCGGGCAAAGCGGCACGCTCAGCTTTGACGCCGGCCAGACCACCGCGACGATCACGGTCATCGTCAACGGCGACACCAAGTCCGAAAACGACGAGACCTATTCGGTCGTGCTGAGCAATCCGGTTGGAGCGGGCCTCAGCGTCGCAACGGGCGTCGGCACGATCACCAACGACGACGGACTCCCCAGCCTGAGCATCAACAACGTCAACGCCAACGAAGGACAGGCGTTCAATTTCGTCGTCACCCTGTCGGCCCCCAGCGGGCTGCCGGTGACCGTGCCCTATTCGACTTCCGGCGTCACGGCCACGCAGGGCTCGGACTACACCGGCACCTCGGGCACCTTGACGTTCTCGCCCGGCGTCACCCAGCAAACCGTCGTCGTGCAGTCGCTGACCGACTTGCTGCTAGAGTCGTCCGAAACGTTCCAGGTCGTGCTCGGCACGCCCTCGAACGCCACGGTTGCCGCCGGCACCGGCACGGGCACAATCGCCGACGTCGCCCCGCCGGTCATGCTCGCGGTCTCTAGCGTTATGGCAAACGAAGGCAATTCGGGCACCACCGACTTCGTCTTCGTGGCCAGTCTCACCGTCGGAACCACGGTGCCCGTCGTCGTGACATACTCCACGGCCGACGGCACGGCGACCGTAGTCAACAACGATTATATTGCCCAAAGCGGCACGTTGACCTTTGCCCCCGGCGAAACAAGCAAGAACATCACGGTCCCGGTCGTGGGCGGTTTGTTGATTGAGGCGGACGAAACCTTCTCGCTCAACCTGACTCGCGTTTCCGGACCCACCACCAATTCCTCCGCGACGGGCGTCGGCACGATCGTCAACGATGACGGCACGCCCACACTGGTGATTGACAACGTGACGGTGGTCCCCGGCACCAGCGGAGCCAATGCCGTCTTCAACGTCACGCTTAGTCCCTCGGCCACGGAAAACGTAACCATCGGCTATTCGACCGTCGATGTCACGGCCGAGGCGGGCGTCGATTACCTGCCGCAGTCCGGCAATCTAACTTTCGTACCCGGCGGGCCGCTGACGCAGCAAATCACCGTGCCAGTCTTGGGTTCGTCGACTCCCAGCCCTGACGAAAAATTCTGGGTCAACCTTTCCGGCGTGTCGCCCAACGCCGTGATTGGCGACGACCGGGGCGAGGGCACCATCGTGCGGCAGGGCCTGACGTCAACCAATATCAACATCTTGGAAGGCAACTCGGGCACAACTGCCGCGGTGTTCACGGTCAACCTTTCGTCGGTTCAGCCACAGACGGTGACGGTGGTATATAACACGGCAAACGGCACGGCCACCGCCGGCAGCGATTACCAGTCGGCCAGCGGAACATTGACTTTCCTCCCCGGAGTGACCAGCCAGACGGTCTCCGTGTCGGTCATCGGCGATACCACGGTCGAGCCGAACGAGACATTCTTCTTGAACCTTTCGAGCTCCACCGGTGCGGCGCTGCTCACACCGCAGGTCACCGCCACGATCATCAACGACGACGGACAGCGGGCCACGGTGCGGTTGCAAATTGCCGACGAAAATGGCGTGCCGCTACCGCCGAACACCGCGCTCGATTTAGACCAGGTATTCACGCTGCAAGTCTTCGTGCAGGATATTCAAGTACCTGCCCACGGAGTTTTCCAGGATTACGTCGACGCGATCTACGATTCGAACCTGGTCGAAGTAAGTGGCCCAATCACGTTCGGTTCGGGCTTTTCGATTCAGCAGCTTGGCAGTTTGGCGACACCCGGCATAATCGACAATGCTGGCGGCATCGATGACGGCATTCCACCGAATCCGGCGGATGCAGAGCAATTGCTGTTCAGCGTCCCGCTGCGGGCCAAAGACGTCGGCTTGGCCAACTTCAAGGCCACGGGGTCGAATACCCCGGATCTCGACTTGCTCGTTTACGGCTCTGACGAGCCGATTCCCGACGCGGCCGTCAACTATATCGGCACGTCGGTCAACATCGGCCACAACGTGTTTACGGTCAGCCCCGCTGAAGTGGTCGAGGGCGATAGCGGCCAGACAAACTTGGTTTTCACCGTCAATCGGTTCTTGCCAGAATCCAACGTCGCCACGGTCGTGTTCACCACGGCCGATGGCACCGCGACCGCCGGCAGCGACTATGTCGCACAAACCGGCACGCTGACGTTCGCCGTGGATGAAACCGCGAAGACAGTCACCATCGCGGTCAACGGCGATACGCTAGACGAACCCAACGAAACGTTCCAACTGGTGTTGAGTAATGCGGTCAATGCCACCAGCACGCAATCGCCCGGCATCGGCACGATCATCGATGACGACGGACCGGTGAGCGTTTCCATCGCCGATGCCACTGGCAGCGAGGGACAAAATCTCTCGTTCGTGGTAACCCTCTCGGGTCCCAGCGGCCAAACCGTCACGGTGCCGTTTAGCACGGCCGCCGCGCTGTCCGGAAACCTGGCCACCGCCGGAGTCGACTATAACGTCACTTCGGGTACGCTGACGTTCGCTCCAGGCGTCACCCAGCAGACCGTCAACGTGCTGGCCAAGGGCGATGTCGCGCTCGAGCCGAGCGAAGTCTTCCGCGTGCTGTTGGGAACGCCCACCAATGCCGTCGTCAATGACGGGTCGGCCCAGGGCACGATTCTGGACGTGCCGCCGGCCTTGATCTCGGGATTTGTCTACACCGATCTGAACAAGAACGGAATCAAGGACAGCAACGAAACCGGAATCGCCAATGTCGTCATCACGGCGACTCTCAATGGCGGAGACTCGCTGAGCACGCTGACGAATGACGACGGATCGTACACGCTGCTCGGCTTGATCCCCGGCACCTACACGCTGACCGAGACGCAGCCAGGATTCTACGCCGATGGTCGCGACACGCATCTGGGCGTCGAATCGCCGACCAACGATAAGTTCACTGGCATCGTGCTCGCTCCCAGCGGCGCGGCCACGGGATACAACTTCGGTGAGAACGGCGTGCGATCGGAATTCATCAGCGCGTTCATCAATCGCCGCGCGTTCTTTGCCAGCGCGATTGTCACCGGCCAATGGGGCCCGCAAATTGCCACCGGCGGCACGGTCAATCCGAAGACGGGCGACGTGTGGATCTCGTTCGATGGCGGTTGGGCCGGGCAACGCATCCTCGACGCCGTCTTTAACAGCGCGCAAGGCACGGCCACGATGTCGCTCTACAACAACAGCCTGGTGAAAGTCGCCGATTCGTTCTCCACGGCCACCGGCGCTCGAATCATCTACACGGGTGTCGCCGGAGCCCCGTACTTCCTGAAGATTTCTGGTACGAATCCCAGCGTCGCCTTATCGTTCTCGGATCCCACCACTCCGGCGCCGCTGGTGACTCCCAGTAGTGCGACCGGAGGATCGACCGTTGTTACCAGTTTCCAAACGGGCCGGTTCGCTTCGGCTGCCGCGGAGCCCGCGGTCACTCCCGCCACGACGCCCAGCGCCAACGACCAGGTGTGGCAGGAAGACGAAGACTGGGTGGCCGACTCGCTGCTCTCCTAGCAAACAGCTCCCACTCGGCGTACTTCGACGGGCCTGGCGGCGCACGCGATTGCCTTGCTGCTCGAATCGGGCGATAATCGCCGCTCGGGGATCCGCGAGGATAGGCCATCGGCCGCCTGACGATTCCCCCGAATCGTCTTCCCGTCCGACTGGGAGCAGGAGAGCTGGACCATGACGAAATGGATCGTTGGTTGCCTGGGGCTGATGCTGTGCGTCACGGCGATAGGCGATGTCTTGCCCGGCGATACCGTGCCGGAAGATCCGGCTACAAAGCCAACCGCGACTGAGACTTCGGCCGATCGGTCGGATCGCGACCGTTCGCCGGTCGACGTGGTCGTTACGTCCGATGGCAACTGGCTGATCTCGGTCAATCAAACGTCCGACACGATTTCCCTGGTTCGTTTAAGCGACGGGGTTGTGGTCTCGGAGGCGCCGTGCGGTCGGCATCCCGCGGCCATCGCCTTGACGCCGGACGGGCGGCGAGCCCTGGTGAGTGCGACCTACTCGGGCGAGCTAGCCGTTTTCGATATCGAAGCGGGCCGGCTCCGCAGGACGGGCTCGATTCAACTGGGTTTCGAGCCTCGCGGCATCGCGATTTCTCCAGACGCGACGTTGGCCTACGTGGCGCTGACCGCGTCGAACGAGGTGGCGGTCGTCGATCTGGCGGCGCTCAAGGTTCTGGCGCGGATTGAGGTGGGCCGCTGGCCTCGCTATCTGGCCCTCACTCCAGACGGCAGTCGCCTGGCCGTCGGGTGCAGTGGCGACGGAGGCATTTCAGTCGTCGACACCCAGACCCGGCTGAAATTGTACGATTCCAAATTTCTGGGTCTCAACATTGGCCACGTACAAACGTCGGCCGATGGCGCGTATGCCTACTTTCCTTGGATGGTCTATGCCGATCGCCCTATCACGCCGGGAAATATTCGCGAAGGCTGGGTACTGGGCAACCGCGTGGCCCGCGTGCGACTCGATGGCCCGGCGCGGCGTGAGGCGCTGGCACTCGACCGCGCGGACAGGCCGTGGCCGATCCGCACGGCCTGGCAATCAGCCCCGACGGTCAATGGCTGGTCCTGTCGGCCTCGGGCACGCACGAGCTAGTCGTGTTTCGCCTTACGGATCTGCCATTGCGGACCGATGGTCCGGGCGATCATCTCAAGCCCGAGATCGCCCGCGATTCAGATCGCTTTTTTCGCGTGCCTCTCGGTGGGCGGCCCATGGGCGTTCGCTTCGATCGCGCGGGACACCGCGTCTACGTCGCCAACTACCTGGCCAATGCCGTTCAAGTTGTGAGTCTCGACGAGCGTCGAGTCGAGCGGACGATCGAATTGGGCAGATCAACCGAGCCGTCGCTGGCACGGCGCGGCGAGGTTATTTTCCACGACGCTCACCGCAGCACCGACGGTTGGTACAGTTGCCACAGTTGTCATTATGAAGGCGATACGAACGCCGTTACCATGGACACCAAGAATGACGGATCGATCGGCACGTACAAAATGGTGTTGAGCCTGCGGAATATCAGCCACACGGGGCCTTGGTTCTGGCACGGCTGGCAGAAGAACTTGCGCGAAGCCCTCGGCAAGAGCTTGTCCGGGACCATGCAGGGTCCCGCGCCGACCGACGATGACGTGCGGGCCGTCGAGGCTTATTTGGCCGCCCTGCCTCAACCGCCCAACTCGCGACGCGCGAGCGACGGTGATATCTCCGCGGAGGCGAAACGCGGCCAGCGCGTGTTCGAAAGTGCGGCTGCCGGATGCGCGACATGCCACAGCGGTCCGTACTTCACCGATGGCGAAGTGCACGACGTGGGACTGGCCTCGGAGTATGACAAGTACGATGGCTACAACACCCCATCGCTGGTGGGCATCGCCAACCGAGCCGGCTATTTGCATCACGGCCGCGCGCAGTCACTTGAGGACCTGTTGACCGATTTGCATCGTCCGTCCAAGGTTTCCGGCATGCGCGACCTCGAGCCGGCGGAACTGGCCGACCTCGTGGCCTACCTGCGGACCTTGTGATCGCGCGCCACGACCGACTCAATCGACAGGACGGCATGCCGTCGCGCGAAGCGGGCGCCAAGTCGCTCCCCCGTTACGACGGGGGTTGGTTAGGGCCTTGGCGAATCATATTCAGCGTGGCTTCCACCAGTTCCACTCCGCCGGGGCCCATCCCGTGATAAAGCTGCTTCAAGAACAGCAGCGTGCGCTCGGCGCTATCCTCGAATTGCCACTGGCAATTCTCGAAATGGCATTTGCCGATAGTCGGAATCAAACCGCCACGGTAGATCAGCGTGCAGTTTTCGAAACGACATTCAGTGTAGCGGTTGCCGTCGATGACGATCGTTTGTTCGGTTAGCGTCTCGCCTACATGCTCCATGGAGCGCTCCTTGTGACAGCAACGTCGGGCGCGCGGCCCGGGCGAAATTGCCCGGCGGCGCGGATACGCCGCCCGCTTGAGGTTTAGCCTAGCGAGCCGCGAGCGCGGGGAAAAGGGGGAGCAGCCGCGCGGGGTTGTTGCCGCCACGGGGGCGGACGAGCGACAGATCGTTTGAGTGAGTAGAATCAGCAATTGTTCCCCTGGCTGGTCCAGGCCGCGCGTCGATGCATTCCCATGCGGGTTTCCTTGGATCGAGGTGAAGTTGATGCTCAACCGAGTACGAGTCGCCGCGGCCTCGGCCGACACCAGGCCCGGAGAAATTGCCGGAAACCTCGAAAAAATCAACCTCTGGACGTCTCGAGCCGCCGCCGACGGGGCCCAGTTGGTGCTGTTCCCCGAATTGTCGCTGAGCGGTTTTATTCCGAACCATCCGCCGTGCGACCATGCCGCCTGGCTGCGCCTGGCGCTGGCCGAGGCCAGGCGTCTGGCGATCGGCCTAAACTCGCCGGAAGTGGCGGCCTTGCAAGCGATCGCGGCCCGGCATCGAATCCTGCTCGAGCGCCGGAATGTTGGAGGACGCGGGCAACATGCTCTACAACACGCAGATACTTGTCAGTCACGAGGGCACGCTGGGATGGTGGCGAAAGATGCACGTGCCGATGTTTGAGATGCCGTTCTACAATGGCGGCCAAGCGCCCCGCGTGATCGATACTCCATTGGGACGCATTGGAGCCAACATCTGCTTCGACGCATTACTGCCGGAATCGACAAGACTCTTGGCCGTGCAGAACGTCGAGATCGTGCTGTTTCCATTTGCGGCCGATCCTCCGCCACCAACTCCGGTCGGCTGGGCGCAATGGGCGGCGCCGGCGGTGCGCGCTCGTGCGGTCGAAAACGGCGTATTCGCCGTGGCTTGCAACTACGTGGGAAAGGTGGCCTGCGCCGGCGTCGAGCAGAGTTTTCCCGGCGGCGGCTTCATCCTTTCGCCACGCGGCGCCGTGCTAGCAGATTGGACCGCCGAGGCTGAGAGCGGGCTTATCGTCGCCGATCTCGAAGCCCGGGAGTTGGAAGCAGCCCGCGCGGAACCGGAGTATCTGTATCGCTTCCGCCGTCCGGAGCTCTATGGCCCATTGGCCGATCCCCAGTCGCCTTGAAGGTTTAGGGCGGCACGATTGCAAAGGGGGGCAACCGCGAAACGGTCGAGCGGTTTAAAGATCGTGGCATGTCTGCGATAATCAAGTGATCGGTTTTCGTCGTGGGTACTCTGTTGTGGAGCGTGTGGAATGTTCCGAATGCTGCTGGCTGTCGTGCTCGTGTTCCATGCGGTTGACGCCCGAGGCGATGCCACGCCCAATGCCGTCGCCGGCGTGTCGGCGGAGGGAGCTCTGAGCGAGGCCGAGACCCAGCAGGCCGCTCAATTGGCCCGCGGCGTCACGATCTATCGCGACGCCTACGGCGTCCCTCATATTCATGGGAAGACCGATGAGCACGTAATTTTTGGGAATGCCTATGCCCAGGCGGAGGACAATTTCTGGCAGATTGAGGACACGTATATTCTGAGTTTGGGTCGCTACAGCGAAGTCCACGGATTTCGCGGCCTGAATTCGGACACGTTGAATCGGGCCTTTGAAGTCGTGCCGCAGTCACGCGCCGCTTTCGATCGCCTTGAGCCTCGGCTGCAGCGTATTTGCGCGGCGTATACCCTGGGATTGAATTATTACCTGGCAACCCACCCGAACACGAAGCCGCGTCTGATCAAGCATTTCGAGCCTTGGCACGTGGCGGCATATGGTCGGCATATCGTGCTCGAATTGTGCTACCGCTATACGCGTTTGACGCACAACTTTCTGCCCCGCTCGCACGAGATGATCTGGACAAACGCGGGCTCAAACGGCTGGGCGATCGCGCCTTCAAAAACCGCGTCGGGCCACGCCATGTTGTTCGTGAATCCACACTTGCCTTGGTTTGGCTTTTCGCAGATGCACGAAGCACACCTGGTGAGCGATGAGGGATGGGCCTTCTCGGGCGCCACGATGTTCGGCAACTGCGTGCCGACGCTGGGCCACAACGAACATCTGGGCTGGACTTTCACGGTGAACGAACCGGACATCGCCGACGTGTGGCGAGTCACATTCGACGATCCGGCGAACCCGCTTCGCTACCGCTACGGCGACGGTTATCGGGAGGCCACGGAATGGACTTCCATAATCAAGGTCCGCGCCGGCAAGGATGTCTGGAATCGCGAAGTCAAGCTGCGCAAAACGCATTTCGGACCAGTCGTGGCGAAAGAGGACGATCAGCATTTCTTGGCGGCGCGGATTTCCGGACTCGACAGCATGATGTTGCGGCAGCAGTTGGAGCTCGTGAGGGCCAAGAATCTCGATCAGTTCAAGCAAGGATTGAGCCAACAACAGTTTCCGATCATGAACGTGATCTATGCCGACCAGGCGGGCAATATTTTTCATCTCTATAACGGAATGGTTCCGCGCCGCGATCCCCGCTTCGATTGGTCCAAGCCAGTCGACGGCGCCGATCCACGCACGGAGTGGAATGGCATTCACTCGCTCGATGAAATGCCCCAATTGCTGAATCCGAAGGATGGCTACGTGCAGAATTGCAATTCGAGCCCCTTTACGACTTGCGCCACGGGCAATTGCGATCCCGCGAAGTATCCGCCGTATATGGTCGAGGACCGCGACGACGACAAGCGCCGTGCCAAGATCTCGCGCCAACTGTTGGGCCAGATGAAGTCCGTCACGTTCGAGCAGGTCGAGCAAGCTGCGTTCGACACGACGGTCTACTGGGCCCAGGAGCAGCTTCCGGCTTACGCCCGCCGCTTCGACGAACTGCAAAAGACGGATCCCGATCTGGCCGTGCAGGTAGAGCCCTATTTGCGACACCTGCTGGATTGGGACTACCGAATTACGGCTAGCTCGACGCAAGCCACGCTGTGCGAAGCCTGGTATGAAGAGCTGTATGGAATGGACTACCCGGCGGAAACCCTATTGCCCCGTTTTGTGAAGGATCCGAAGCAGGAGTTCGTAGCGCTTATTGCCTCCGCGCAAAAATCAAGGCCAGCCACGGCGACTGGAAGATTGCCTGGGGCGACCTGGTGCGCATTCAGCGACGTCCAAACATGGTCGATCTGCACGAGATCTCGTTCGACGACAAGCTGCCCAGCCTGCCCAGCCTGGGCGGCCCCGGGCCGCTCGGCATTGTGTTCACGCAATATTCGTCGCCAGTCATCAAGATTCCTTTCGTGTTGACGATCAACAAGCGCTACGGCCTGGTCGGGGCCAGTTACATCGCGGTCTATGAATTCGGCCCCAAGATTCGCGCCGCATCGGCTTTGAATTACGGCGAAAGCGGCGATCCCGACTCGCCGCACTACTTCGACCAGGCGAAACTATTGTCCGAGTGCAAGCTAAAGCCGGAGCTGTTCTACTGGGACGATGTGTTGGCCGGCGCGAAGACCTCATACCATCCGGGCGAGCCGCCCGTGGAACGCGTGGCGAAATAGCCGGCCGAGGAGTCGCCTGCTAGAGAATTGCGCCGCTATCGGACGCCCAAATTGCGCTCGATTTCCTTCGCACGCGCATCGAGACCGGTGAATTGCTTTTCATCCGCCGGTGGTCGCAGTTTGTCGGTCCAACCGCTCGTATTGTCGTCGAAGCCTTTGCCCCGCCAATTCCAGCGCGCACAGCCGGGGCTGATAGCCGTGGCAACTACGGCGAGCGCCGACAGCCGGCGCCGCGCAGCACGCGCGGTCCGTTGCCGGCCGGTTTGTCGGATGCTCTGGCGAGGGCTCATAGCGCGGAAGCTTCGCAAATTGCCGCGAAATGAGCCAGACCAGTTGCCACGCTGAAGTGTGCCTGCGCGATTCGGATGCGACGCGTGCTAGCACCCTTGCCGGCAGCCGCGGGGGTCTGTCGGCCTAATGATACGAGGGGCTCGAACAGAGCTTGCGCAGGTGGTCGGCCGACGTTCCGCCGGAAAACCGGTGTACCTCCGAACCGTTCTTGACGAACACGAACGTCGGAATTCCGCTGATGCCATACTTCTGCGCCAGACCGCGATTCTTGTCGACGTCGATATCCCTCAGTCGATAGCCTTGGCGGCGCAATTGCGTCACGATCGGCTTCATTTGCCTACAAGGTCCGCACCATGAGGCGTTGAAAAACAACACCTCCCCCGGCGCATGCGCAATTCCATCGACCGATTGTTCTTCATTCTGCAAGGCTCGATATTCCTCAAACACCTTGAATCCAATCGATACCGCCGTAGGCGCGATCAGTAAAATGATGCAGGCAAGCAGCACGCGCATGAATATCGGGTCCTGGATTGAAGGGTGGACTTGGACGCCACGGGCCGGGGGCGTTCGCAATCGCCCCAGCGTCGCACAGGTTCAGCACAACGCTAGCTCAGATCGGCAGCGTAGGCAAAAACAGCATGAAATCTCGGAAAAAACCGTGATTGACACCGTATTTTCGCGGCGCCAAACGGCGCAGCCATCGTCGTCGGTCGACATGATGGCCGGGTGCTCGTCTTTAGACTACAGTCAGTCCTCCAGGCTTCGAAAACATCGCGAGGGGCCGATGCGAGTTAGATTTAATCGAGGCGCGTCACGACCCTGGTTTCTGCTCGTGGCGGCACTGCTGGCCCTTGTGGTCGGAGAGTCCGTCGTTGCGGCCGCCGAAGGCGCCTTTACTCTGGCCGAGGACGACGGTTATCGCGGCATCTGGTACGCCGTGGGTGAGACCAAGGACGAGTATGCCTTCAAATACTCGGGAGGCATGGCGACCTATCCGCAGCAACATGCTCCGATCGCCTGTTACGCAGCGGCAGCCAATAAGACTTTTTTCGTGTACGGAGGAACACCGCGAGGAAAACAACACCTATTGCACATGGTTTCGTACTTCGACCATGCGACGGGCTCGGTACCGCGACCAAGGATCCTCTTGGATAAACAGACCTCCGATGCCCACGACAATCCGACGCTGGCCTTGGATCCTCAAGGCTATCTGTGGATCTTTTCCAACTCACATGGCACGTCGAGACCTTCGTTCATTCATCGATCCGAGAAGCCATATTCGATCGATGCTTTTCGCCTTGTTGTGACTACGAATTTTTCCTATTCGCAACCTTGGTCGTTGGGTCAGGCTGGATTTCTCGTTTTGCATACGCGCTACCATTCCGGACGCGGATTGTTCTGGATGACCAGCTCCAATGGATTCGAGTGGAGCAAACCGAAGTCGTTGGCGCATGTCGCCCAGGGGCATTACCAGGTCAGTTGGGCTCGGGACGGCCGCGTGGCGACGGCCTTTAACTATCATCCGGCGCGGGGTGGTCTCGATGCGCGCACGAATCTTTACTTCTTGCAAACATCCGACGGGGGCCGCACCTGGCAAACCGCCGCGGGCGAAGCAGTGGACCTTCCGATAAAAGAGGTTCGAAACCGGGCGCTGGTGCGCGATTATGAGTCGGCAGAATTACTGGTCTACCTGAAGGAGGTTCGCTTCGACTCGCAGGGCCGTCCTTTGATCTTGTTTGTTACCAGCCGCGGACATGAGCCCGGTCCGAAGAACGACCCGCGCATTTGGCGATTGGCGTGTTGGAATGGTCAAAGTTGGGAGGTTCGCGACGTCACGCCCTCGGATCACAATTACGACTTTGGAACGCTCGACCTCGTGGCCGATGACGATTGGCGGCTGATCGCGCCGACCGATCCGGGGCCACAGGCCTATGGCACCGGCGGGCAGATGGTCCTGTGGAAGACCTCGGACCAGGGGCGCACTTGGCGACGAAGCCGAACCTTGACGGATGATGCGCGCCGCAATCATTCGTATGCGCGGTCGCCATTGAATGCGCACGCGGATTTTTCCGCAATCTGGGCGGACGGAGATGCGCGGGCGGTATCCGAATCGTCGTTGTACTTTACCGACCGCGGAGCGACGCACGTGTGGCGGCTTCCCAGCCGGATGGATGGCGAGTCCGCGAAGCCCGAATTGGCCTGGTAGCTCAGCCAATGGCCGAACTCTGCTCGCGTCGTCGAGCATTGCCACTTGATGGTCGACAACTACTCGATCGTACCTGAAGTCGTCTCAAGGGCCGCCGCAGGACTGACGTCCGGGAGACTGATATTGAACGTTCGATTTAGGATCGCGGTGCCGGGCCAAAGTCGGCCCAAACCATCTCCGATGTAGACACGCAACGTGTGCTGACCGGATCCGACGTTATAAATTCCACCGTCTTTGAATTTGGTGAATGCTGGTCCGCCGTCGAGCGAAAAATAGACGGTGGCGCCCGCCGGAAGCGCTCCGATGATGTTGTAGCGGATCCGCAAGGGGGCGTTGCCCGTGACGTCCGCCCCCTGCCAAGGCGTGACCAGCACGACGCGCGGCGTCAGCAAAGCTGGATTCTGAACGGCCGCAACCAGACCATTGATTTCCGGGCGCGACGCGGCTGCCCCGGCCGGCAGAAGTCCGCCGGCCGTCGCGATCCCGTATGTGACCCAGTTGACGAAGTTGTTCAATCCCGCGCTGGGCGAGCCGACGACCCCGTCGCCGCGGCCCGACAACAAGCTGGCGTCGGTCTGCGGCATGATAAACGAAGAGCCTTGCTCGCGGTAAAACACCTGGAAGTCGTCGCCGGCCACCTGGTTATAGTTGTAGACGCGAACCACGCTGGGTTGCGTATAGTCGGTGCCATCGGGCACGAATTGCATGTAGATGTTGGCCGCCGGCAGTATCGAGGCGGCTGGCGAGGGCCCGTTAGGCAGCTTCGTGAGCAGAGCGAACTTGACATCGCGAACCACTAGCGAGTTGCCGTTTGACGGCCGCGAGCCGTCCGCTGGCGAGACGATGATATTGATGTAATTCTTGAGAATCGAGTTTTGAATGATTGTCGGCCGTTCGACTCCTGGCTGGCTAGCGTCGTTTCGCGGGGCATAGATACCGAAGTACATGTTTTCGATCCGCGAATTGCGAATGACGAGATTGCGATTCTCGTAGGCTTTCAGGTCCATTCCATAGGGGCCCGTATCGTTCCGATCATTTGCCGCTTGATCGCCCAGCACGAGCAGGCGGTCGAACGTGAGGCCAGCCGTGTGATAGGCGACAACCGCCGCATGATGCACGTTCCACAACCGCAGGTTGTAGATTCGCGTGGTTTGGCGCGGATCAACGAGATTGTCTCCCAGGACGAAGGCGGCCCAGAGCCCGTGCGCGGTCATACCGTAAGCCTCGTTATTGCCGATAAGCCCCGAGGGAAGCTGATCGGTCGTATAACCCTGTCCTGGTATGCCTTTGACCGCACCGCGAAAACGCGGGAGCGTGAATGACTTGAGAAAATAGCCGTCGATCACAAAGCCCGCATAAGTGCTGTCCGCCGCGACGTTTCCAACGACATTGTTGCCGCCGGCGCGAAACCAAAATCCTGAACCGCCGGCGCCGTAATCTCCTTCGAATGTGCCATACTTGCCATCCTCGTGCGTGCCTTGCATGCGAATAGTTATGTTGTTGACAAACGAATTGCCGATCTCGGTTCCGTCTTCAGTAACAATGCCGGCTCCTTGCGCGTTATAAACCACATTCCCGTCGATCAAGCCCCAGCTCGAGTCATGAATCGCGACGCCCCATTTCTTGGAGCCGTCGACTGTGTTACCGATGAACTTGAATTGGTAGCCCGTATTCGTCGGATTCTCCGGCCCGCTCAAATGATGAAAGTGCACGGCATAGCGACCGATTTGATTGGTCCCGACGTGCGTGACATCGCCGTTCGCGTCGAACGTCGAGCTATCCAGTTCCTCGAGTCCGTCGGTGCGCCCCAAATCCTGGAAGCGGGCATATTCAATGTCGACGTTGGCGCGGGCGACGTAGATCGTGTGTCCGCGCACGCCGTTGGGATTCTCCGAGCGAATCACGACATTACGATTCAGAATTGCCACATGCGGCAGCAATTCGATCTGGCCCGAACTATTGCGCACGCCGAGATGGTCGAATTGAAGAGCGGCCCTTAAAAAAACGCGGTTGCCCACGACGTGATCGATCGTGACTTCTTCCCATTCGGGCGGGATCGTTCCGGCCAGGAATGCATCGGCTTCGGAGGTCGGAACCTGACGCGTGTCGGGCAACACGAGCGTGTCGCCCGTCCGCCAATTGGTAAGGTCGCCGTTGACAACCAGGCTGGTTTGGCCCGCGCGTCCCTCCGCGCCCATCCGCGACCAAGTGTCGACCAGTTGCGCACCGTGAATGTCGATCTTTCCCAGGACGATCATTCCCGTGCCGTACTGGCGCGGATCGAGGACGAGATCGAGAGGCTTGTCGGCGATTACGATCTCGGCCTTGATTTGACGCGGCAAGGGATTTGCCGCGGTACCGATTTGCAGCGTGCCCGAGGGCATCACCGTCAGATTTGCGACCAGTAGCCGTGTGTTGACGGCGTTCGAGAAAACGAGCGAGCCGCTAATTTCCAGCCCGTCGATTCGGGCATTGCTGAGGGCCGCATAGGTGACATTCGTATTGGGGCTGATCACGACTCGATCCGCGTCAGACGGCACCCGTCCGGCCGACCAGATGCTCGGATCCGTCCAGGCGCCGCTGCGAACGTTGAAATTGGTCGGGTTCGCCACGAACCGAGGGATGATCTCGGTGTCGGTGATGATCTCGGTCGCCGTGACCAGCAGGCCGCCTGGAAACACTGGACTGGATCCATGCTGCGGCGAGGCAAGCGGTTCTTCCGCGGCGGCCGAGGACATGATATCCATCGCGGGCATATTAGGCGTCGAGATGCTCAGCGCAATTCGCTGCTCCAGTGGCTCGCACGAGCTGTGACGAGTTCGACGTTTGACAATTCGCTTGACCGAGAGGGACGTTGGATCATGCCGCATAGAGCTACCCCAATCACAAAATGAGGGACCAGGTATCCCGCGGCGGATTGCGGGTAGAGAAGCCGCGCGTAGAGGCACTCCGTTGCGCGGCTCACTCTGTTCCGTACGAAGTGGCCGGCCGGCCTTGCGATTTTTTCTGACCTGTGACATCGCTGCCACTGTCAAACTTAAAGCATACAGTTTTTAGCAAAACCGTGCCATAGTCTTCTTAGGCCATCCAGCACAAATCTATGACACCGCGGCTGTGTCCCAAGACGCCAGCCGTACGCCGCAGTGCGGCGAACGAATCAGGGGGGAGTTCTCTACGGCCGTCTGCCGGGCTAGTCTATATCCGGTCATTGCATCCTGGGAGGCACGCACATGCGCATTCTGGCGACAATTCTGGCGATCGGTTTCCTGACGGGGTTGACGGCGATGATCACACACTCCTTCGCCGCACCTCCGCCCTCGGGGATTGGGGGCCGCCTTTTGCGGCATATCGTGCTCTATAAATTCAAAGACGATCTGCCATCCGAGAAGGTACCGGAAGTCGTCGAGGCCTTTGCTAGCTTGCCCAAGAAGATCCCGGCCATCGTTGGCTTTGAAGCCGGCACGAATGTCAGCAATGAGGGAAAATCGCAGGGGCTGACGCATGCTTTCGTCGTCACCTTCCGCAGTGAGAAGGATCGTGACGCCTATCTGACGGACCCGGCCCACCTGGAATACGTAAAGCTGGTTCGTGATCGACGCGAAAAGGTTGTTGTCTTCGACTATTGGGCGGCCGAGTAAATCATGATGAGCCGACGACTGAGTCTCCTGTCCTTGCTGGTTTCCATTTGGGGATGGTTCCCGTGCCCGGATGGTGGGGTCCGTGCCGACGACGCCCCGTCTTCGTTACGCCTGCGCGTGCTGACCTACAACATCCACCATGGCGAGGGAATGGACGGGGCGCTCGACTTGCCGCGCATCGCCCGGGTCGTCGATTCGGTTGATCCCGACATAGTGGCTTTGCAAGAAGTCGACCAGAAAACACGGCGCACTGGAGGAGTTGATCAGCCCGCGGAACTGAGCCGCCTGACACGCAGATCCGTCGTTTTCGGCGGCAATTTTCGCTATCAGGGGGGCGAATATGGCAACGCGGTGCTCTCCCGATGGCCAATTGAGCGACACAAGAATCACCTCCTGCCGTCATTTGGCGCAGGGGAACAGCGCGGTGTCTTGGAAGTCCACATTCGCTTGCCAAATGAGGCGGGCGCGCTGATTTTTCTGGCAACGCACCTCGATTTTCGGCCGGACGATCGTGAGCGGCTGGAATCGGTGCGGGAAATAACCGCGTTGGCCGCGGGCGCGCTCGAAATCCCCGCGCTGGTCGCGGGAGACTTGAATGCCCTGCCCGACAGCACGGCACTACGGGCCCTGCAAGCGGACTGGACGCGCACCAACAAAGAAGTCACGCCAACCGTGCCGGTCGGCCATCCAAGCCGCCAGATCGACTACATTCTCTATCGCCCCGTGGGAAGATGGCGCGTTATCGAGACGCGCGTGCTCGACGAGGCCGTGGCATCGGATCATCGGCCGGTATTGGCCGTGCTTGAGCTGCTGTTCCACGCCAAAGTCCAATGAGCGCTACGGGCTGGGCAGCGTCACCGGCTCTCTGCCGGCGAATGTGACCAGAGAGTTCATCAAGCCTGGATCGACAGCATTCGAGATGAACGACACGTGGCCGTCGGCGAATAGCGCCATGAACCCGCCGGTTCTCAAGTGACCCAACCCGGCCAGCGGTCGCTGGGCCTCGTATTTCAGGTCGTCGGGGCGCGTCCAGATGACCGCCCGCTCCGGATCGGCCTCGACCGCGAGCAGGGTTCGGCTGGTGCCGTCAGTGATGTTGCGCAACGACTTTCCCTCGGCGCCTCCGAACACGGCTTCCGGCGCGTCGATCGTCAGATAGACGGTCGAGTCGGGGCTGGCATGATTCGCGTTGGCGTAGACCGCGGGCATCCGCTCGGCCAGCTTGCGATTGTGTTCGCTGTCCCAGGGCTCGTCGAGATGGAACTGATCGTACAGAGCCTGCTCCTCGAGATAGGGCAGAATCGCGACGCGCCAGCTCAAAAGCGGTTTTCCCTCCTTGTCGAATATCGCGCGGGCCGGGAATCTCTTGTGAACGTCCGCGTAGTTATGCATCGCCAGGCCGATCTGTTTCAACTGGTTCATTGCCTGGTTGCGGCGTCCGGCTTCACGAGCGGCTTGCACCGCCGGCAACAGCAGCGCGACCAGCACGCCCGTTGTCGCCAGTTGCGGCGATTGCGGAGACAACGCGATCTTAACGCGATCGTTCTCGGTCTCGACCTGGATGGCGTTTAGAAACTTGTCGACCATGCGGCGCAGATACTGCGCCATGGCCTTGTTCGTGGCTTCCTCGTCGCGACCCGGAGCCCCGGCAAACTGGGCTTCGGCATATTTCCTCGCCAACTGCTTGGCGTGCTCGGCCATTTCTTTCAACTTGCCGGCATTCTTGGCGTCGGCCGCCCCGAGGGTCACGCTCAATTCGAATCGCTTCTCGATGTCCAGCGAAACCTCAATCCAATCAACGAGCGCGGGCAATTCAAGGAACTCCTTGAAGTCATCAGGCAGCGGCGGCAGATTCCTCAGCCCCATCATCGCCAAGGGACGAATCGCGGCAAAGTCGAGGACCGCGACTGCGTTTCTGGAGGTATCAGCCTGTTTGAGCAACTTGGTCAGCCGAGTATCGACCTGACCGGCCGCCAGCATGCTCTTCATTTGCAGGTTGGTGCCAACCAGCAGCGTGCGATCGTCGGCCATGTACAACGCGAAGCCATCTTTGCTCCGCGATTGCCGATACGTTTTGCCAGCGTGCGTCGCCTCCTCGGTATCCCGTCCGAGCCTGGCCAACACGGCGTCCTTATCGTACGGCTGGGCGAATCGCAGAATCGCTCCCAAGCCCGGCTGGCCAATCGGCAACCCAGTCAGCGAAAAAATGCCAATGGCCTGGTCGATTTGGGTGGGATCGATTCCCATCTGTTCCATGCCGACGGCCACGAACACTTCCGTCGGCAGCACGTCCAGGTCGGGCGATGTCAACACGCTCCGCGGGTGCAACACGACCGCCGCAACGACATCGGAGCCGATGTACGAAAGATCGAGCGATTCAGATCCTCGCGCCGCGACCGGCAAGGTCAGGACAAACGAAACCAGTCCGACGACGGAAACGCGCGACATGAGCATGACGATCCCCTTCGTGTTGAATCGTATGGGGTCTGGCCACTCGAACCGGGGGGTGAATCCGACGCCAGTTTACCCCCGGCAAGTTGCGAAAACCAGCTTTGCTGCGCGAAATGATGGCGCCGTCGAGCGGGCGCAATGGCCGCGGACGAGGCGCGCAACACAGGTTTTTATTCGGGCGGACGCCGGGCGATCGTGCAGCTCAGGCCCATTCCGCGACAGGCCAATTTTGCCAGTCGAAACGGCAGCCATTCGAGCCATGGCTCAAACAGGCGTTTGAGCCCCGCCAGTCCCGAGCCAGCCAGCACAATCCGACCGTGCGTGATCAGCAGCGGCGTCGCCACTCGGTCGAAGCCGGCATCGCGTAGACACGCAGAAACCTCGCGCAGCGTGTACTCCTTCAGATGGAATCCGACCGCGGTTGTGCGGGGCGGACAGAAATCGACCGTGATGTCGGATGGCCGCATGTGCCAATTAGGCGTTATTGTCACAAGGTATCCGCCAGGCGCAAGCAACGCGTAAATGCGCCGCAGGAAAGCCGGAACCTCGTCGGGCGCCAGGTGCTCGAACACGTCGTTCCAAAACACTAGGTCGCATCCCGCTTCGGCCGATAGATCTTCACTGAGGAAGTCGCCCAGGTACAGCCGAGCCGGATGATCCTTGCCCAGGCGGCAGCGAGCCTGGTCGCGCATCGTGGCGGAAACTTCGATCCCGGCCACGTCGACGCCGGGCAATTCCGACAATAAGGCGCCGCAGCCATATCCGATTTCGAACACCCGTGCGGGACGCGTACGGCTCCGGGCGCCGCGGGCCAACAACTGTCGCACGACCGTGGCATAGCGGCGGTCAAAGCCCATCACCAGTCCGCTGCCGCTACGGTCGACGTTGCGCGCGTAGATCGTGGTCACCGCGTCGTAGCCTTGCCGGTAAAGATCCTTCCTCGCTTGCGATCCCGCGGCCGAGGCGGCAATGAGCGCGGCGTAGGCCCGTTCCTCTCGCCACTGCAATTGCTGGAGTTCGTCGGCGCCGAGTTGGCTGATATCGAGTTGCTCGCCCGAACTAAGGGTTATCGACAAGGACGGCAAACCGGCTTCGACCGATGGCTCGATCGGACTTGTTTCCAGGGCGGTGTTCAAGGCAACTTTCCTGCTTGGGTTGTCATCGGCTGATTCGTTGCATCGCAACGGCCGGCATCGGTCCGCTCAACAATACGTCGACAGGCTCGGCCGTCAAATCGGCACGTCCGTTGTCCGCGGCACAATGCCACCCTCGGGTCCTCGATGGGCCGATCCGCGTGCTAAGTTTTCTCGATAAATCCGGGGCTTTCGCCGCAATCCCCGATCTTGCTCTCCATTCCTCATACTCCCGCACTTGGGCGCGCCCGATGACGAAACCCTTCGCTAACCGGCTGGTCATTTTCAACTATTCGCTGATGACGCTGCTGAGCGCCTTCTTGTTGTTCGAGGTCCAGCCGATCATCAGCAAGTTCATCCTGCCTTGGTTTGGCGGCAGTCCCGCCGTGTGGACCACGTGCATGGTCTTCTTTCAATCGCTGCTGTTTGGCGGATATGCTTACGCGCACTTGAGCGTCAAGTACCTTCGGCCCCGAGCGCAGGCGTTGGTCCATATGGGGTTGCTCGTGGCCGCGGTGTGCCTGTTGCCCATCGCGCCGGACTTGAGTTGGAGATTGGATGCCGAGAGCGCTCCGACGTGGCGGATACTTTGCTTGTTGACTGTTTCGGTCGGCTTGCCCTATTTCGTGTTGTCGGCGACTGGTCCGCTAGTGCAAGCCTGGTTCTGTCGCTCGCTACAGGGGCATTCTCCTTATCGCCTCTATGCCCTGTCGAACCTTGGTTCGCTCATCGCGCTTTTGGGATATCCATTTTTTGTCGAACCGCGCTATGCGGTCGATCGGCAGACGTGGCTGTGGTCGGCCGGCTTTGGATTATTTGCCGCGTTGGGCGCGTTGGGCGCCATTGTGGCCGCTCGTGCCAACCGGGCCCCTGGCGCCCCATCGCCTGGCTCGAATGCGAATACTTACGAACCGGCGCCCTCCTGGCGGCGACAGTTATGTTGGCTGGCACTGC
The DNA here is from genome assembly GCA_963791755.1 of uncultured Planctomycetaceae bacterium. Lineage (GTDB taxonomy): Bacteria > Planctomycetota > Planctomycetia > Pirellulales > PALSA-1355 > PALSA-1355. The sequence continues at coordinate 2,071,662 of CAWBTK010000005.1, read as the reverse complement.
CAGCCTTGGCGTCGATGATGCTATTGGCCACGACAAACCACGTTTGCCAAGACGTCGCCGTGATGCCGTTCCTGTGGGTCGCTCCGCTCAGCCTCTATCTGCTGTCGTTCATCATCAGTTTCGATCACCCGCGCTGGTATTGGCGGCGAGAGTATGCGCTTGCGGCGTTGGCCAGCCTGGGAATCGTGACCACGATCGACCAGTTGATCACGGGCGGCGCCGGTATCGCGTTCAGCTTTTCGCAGGAGCTCATCCTGCATTTCACGGCGCTATTCTGCCTGTGTATGGTTTGTCATGGGGAGCTCGTGCGATTGAGGCCCGATCCGCGCTATCTGACCAGTTTTTATCTGATGATCAGCGCCGGCGGCGCGCTGGGCGGCTTGTTCGTCAGCCTGGCGGCGCCGCGCTTGTTTTCCACATTCGCCGAGTGGCGGCTGGGGCTGGTCGTGGGCTGTCTGTTGGCTGTGTGGGTGCTGTTCGAAGGACAGCCGCAGTCGTTCATCCGACGCCGTTTTGCCGTGCTCGCTCCCGCGGTGATGGCCGCGTACCTGGTGGTGAACTGGCTGCCGCAGTTTCAGGCCGCATCGGAACACGAACTACACGTCAGCGCGCGGAATTTCTACGGCGTGATTTCCGTGCTTGAGCGGCATGCCGACCAGCCCGCCGAACACACTTTTAATTTTTACAGCGGGCGCATCGTGCATGGACTGCAATTCGCCGAGCCGGCCAAGCGCCGTGAGCCAACCGCTTACTTCGGTAGATCGACCGGCATTGGCCAGACCTTCACGTCGCTCGCCGCCGAGCCTCAACTACGCGTGGGTGTCATCGGCCTGGGTGTGGGCACGATGGCTGTCTACGCTCAACCCGGACAATACTTCCGCTTCTACGAGCTCAATTCCGAGGTGTATGATTTTGCCGAACGCTACTTCACCTACTTGAGTGACTGCCGCGGCACGTATGACGTCGTGCTCGGCGACGGGCGGTTATCGTTGGAGCGGGAGCAGCCCCAGCGGCTTGATTTATTGGTGCTCGATGCCTTTAGCGGCGATGCCGTGCCCACGCATTTGCTGACAAAAGAAGCGTTCGAAATCTATCGGCGGCACTTGCAGCCAGGGGCGAGAATCGCGGTCAACATTTCAAACCGATATCTGGACCTTTCCGGCGTCGTGGCTGGCCTGGCCGATCACTTCGGTTTCGATGCTCGCCGGGTGAAGTCCGATGGCGACGCCGCGCTCGGACAGTTTCCGGCCGACTGGATCATTCTGTCGCGTCCCCCCGCCGGTGTGTCGCAAACCCTGACCGGCCATGTCGAGGCGCTGGGAGAGCGTCCCGCGACGCTGTGGACCGATGCCCACAGCAATCTGTTCGATATTCTGAAATAGCCGCGCCTCCGAGTAAGCCGCGCCGACGCCGCCTAATCGCCCTGAGGCGGTTTAACCAGCCAGGCCTTCTTGCCCATGGTCAAGAAGATCGAGTCCTCTTTAAGCAATCCGCACATTTCCGAAAGGAAGTGCAGGAACTCGACCCCCTTCTTCTTGCCGGAAAACGAAACTTCGTAGCGTTGGTGCAGATCGGTGAAGGCCTTTTGTCCGTCATCGCTGATCCACTCGCCGCGGATATGACTCTCTTCGTGGGTCAGGCCGCCGAAATTCCGCAGAAAGAATTCGTCAAACATTTGGGTCGGGGTTTGCCCGTCGCGGCCGAATCGCGGATCGTCCATCTTTTCGGCGGGCACGTAAAAGACGGCAATGCGCCGAGCGGCACCAGGAAATCAAATCGTCGCGAGCCTTTAGGCTTCATCGGGCGCGCTCCATCACCTCGCTTGGCGGTCTCATGCCCGGCCGCCCTCGCAACACGTCTCGCAAATCGTGTGACACGCCGAACATTGCAACTTGCCGCGAATTTCCAACATTCTGCCGCCACAGACTGGGCAGGCCGCCCTGCCCGTTGAGCCTGACTGAACCAGGTCTTCGCTCTCGGCTTGGTGCGTTTCCATGCAATTCTCCCTGTGCCAGTGATGCTCCCTCGGGTGTTGCCGCCGCGATTCGTAGGAATCCTAACTGGCTTTGGCGACGCGTCAAGCCGGGAGGCGCCTTGGTAGTCATGCGGTGGTGGCGTAAAATCGGCGGTTGGCTCGCCCGAAATCGTCCGCCCTCCTTTCGCCGACGGTCGCACTTCAACCAACAACAACATGTCGATCCGGCTCTCCAATATTCGCATGAACATTGACGAGCCGGAGCTCGCTCTGTTGGGGCGCGCTGCACGCGCGCTCGACGTGCGGCCGGCCGATATCGCCGGCTGGCGGATCCTGCGCAAGAGTCTCGACGTGCGCGACAAGTCCGAAATCGCGTATGTTTATTCGCTGGAAGTAAATCTGCCGGACCAGGAGAACCAGCTGGTCGAACGCTTGGGCCGCCGCTCCGGCGAAGTCACTGCCGAGCTCTATCACAGCGACTCGTTCGAGATGCCCGAGTGCGGTTCGCAGCCGCTCGGCGATCGTCCGGTCGTGGTCGGATCGGGTCCCGCTGGCGCGTTTGCGGCCTATTTCCTGGCCGAGCGCGGCTATCGGCCGATCGTGCTGGAGCGGGGCAAAAAGGTGCGCGAACGAATTGCCGACATGCGCACGTTCGACGCCGGCGGGGCGCACGATCCGGAGAGCAACTACCTGTTTGGCGAGGGGGGCGCCGGCACGTTCAGCGACGGCAAGCTCACCTGTCGCAGCTCCGGCCCCGACGTGCGCAAGGTTCTGGAGCTGTTCGCCGAGTGCAAGGGGCGGCCGTCCATTCTCTACGACCATCGCCCGCACCTGGGGAGCAACCGCTTGCCGGCAGTCGTTAAAGCACTGCGGCAGCGGATCGAATCGTTGGGGGGCGAGTTTCGGTTCAACTGCCGTTTGGAGGATCTGGACCTGGCCGGCGGCGGCCTGCGCGGGCTGGTAACCTCCTCCGGCTATTTGAAAACCTCGCTCCTGGTGCTGGCCATTGGGCACAGCGCGCGCGACACCTACGAAATGCTGTTTCGCCACGGCATCGCCATGCAGCCCAAGCCCTTCCAGATCGGCTTGCGCATCGAACAGCCGCAAGAGCAAGTGAACCGCGCGCAGTACGGCGCCGCCGCCTTGGAGGACAAGTTGGGCGCGGCGGACTATTCGTTGGTGGCCAGGGCCCGGACCAACGTGTTCACGTTTTGCATGTGTGCCGGCGGATACGTGATGCCCAGCGTCTCCGAGCCCGGTTACTTTTGCACCAACGGCATGAGTCTTTCGAAGCGCGATTCGGTGTTCGCCAACAGCGGGCTCATGATCACGCTCGATCCGGCGGACTTTGGCTCAACGCACGTTCTGGCCGGCATGATGTTGCAGCGGCACTACGAGCGGCTGGCCTTTGAAGCAGGACGCGGCGAATACCTTTGCCCAATCCAAACGGCTGCCGATTTCGCCCAGCGCAAGCGGACGACAAAGTTGCCGCCGTCCAGCTATCCGCGCGGCGTGATCGCGGCAGACCTGACCGGGCTGGTGCCGCCGCGGGTGGTCGAGGCGCTCGACGTTGCCCTACCCTTGTTCGATCGTCGCTGGCGAGGGCAATTCCTGCGCAACGCGACGCTAGTCGGTCCCGAGGCGCGCGGCAGTTCGCCGATTCGCTTCGAACGTGATTGGCAGACCCTGGAAAGCCCGACGGCGCGCGGCTTTTATCCGATTGGTGAAGGGGCCGGGTACGCCGGGGGCATCGTCAGTGCGGCGCTAGACGGCGTACGCGCGGCCAAGGCCATTATCCGGCGTTACGCACCTCTCGACCCGAAGCGTTAAACAGCGCCGGATCGACAACCTCGACTCGATTGACGACTTCGATAACCCCTTCGACGCGATAGGCGATCTTTTCAGCCAATTGCTTGAGCGGCATCAGCGGGACCTGGCCGCGAAGCGTCAACACGCCCTCGTCGCAATGGCACGTCAGATTCTTGAGGAAAAAATAGGGACTTTCCCGAAGCCTCCGCTGGCAAATGTCGGAAAGGCTGGCCGTCGCCAGGTCGGCCGTGGCGTCCAGAATCTTCATCGAACGGGTTTTCGAAATTCGAGGCCGGAGTTGGATGCGGCCGGCGCGGCTTATCGTTCCGAGCGGCCGATATCTCCCCATCTATCGGTCGGGCTCGGAAAAAACTTGATTTCTTCTCGATGGCGTTTCATGTCAGTCGTGCGCCAACTGGCAGCCAATCGCAAGCCGCGTTGTTCCCGGCCTTGAGTCTGCTACCATGAGGATGGCAGGCACGCTTGGCGACTCCGAGCAGCGGCCTCGCCGCCATTTGGTCCAATACATTCATCGAGACGTCCTGCCCGGCGGTCATGCACGCTCGTCGCTGCCGGTCATAACCGTCAATGAGGCGGACTTGCTAACCTGAACTTAAGCGCGCGATCCACCATGGCCGGTTATGACGCAATCGTGCTGGGCGCCGGCGGCGGCGTGGGAAGTTCCGCCTTGATGCATCTGGCGCTGCGCGGCGCGCGTGCTGGGCATCGACCGCTTCACGCCGGGACACGATCGCGGCAGTTCGCACGGCCAGACGCGACTCATCCGCCAGGCTTACTACGAACACCCCGATTATGTCCCCCTGGTGTTGCGGGCTTTCGAGCTGTGGGCCGAGCTGGAAGCCCGCGTCGGCGAAACCCTTTACCAGCAGGTGGGCTTGTTGCAAATCGGTTCCAGCCGGGGTGAGGTACTCAAAGGTGTGCGCACGAGCGCCAAGCTCCACTCCCTTGCGATCGAGGAACTTTCGGCAGCGAAGTGTGAAAGCCGGTTTCCGGGGTTTCGCGTGCCGGACGCGTGCGAGGCTATCTTCGAAGCCCGGGCCGGCTATTTGTTCGTCGAGCGTTGCGTCGAGGCTCACTTTAAGGCGGCTGTGCAATTGGGCGCCGAGTTCAACTCCGGCGAAACCGTTCAGTCGTGGCGAGCCGAAGGCACGGGTGTGGTAGTTCAGACCGATCGCGGCCGCTATGCCGCCGACCGCTTGATTGTTGCGGCCGGACCTTGGGCGGGCTCCTTGCTGGCCGACTTGAAGATTCCCCTCGTCGTGCTGCGCAAGCCGCTCTACTGGTTTCGCACCCGAAGCGACTCCTATCGGGCGGATCGAGGTTGCCCGGCGTTTCTATTCGATCTGCCCGGCGGGTGTTTCTACGGAGTTCCCCAGATCGATCCGCGCGGCATCAAGGTGGCCCAGCACACCGGCGGCGCTGTGGTCGATGACCCGCTCTCCGTCGACCGCGAGATCGATCTGCTCGATCAAGAAGCCGTGGCGGCTTTCGTTGCCGAATATCTGCCAGGCGCGACGACGCACTGCGCCGACCACGCCGTGTGCATGTACACGATGACGTCGGATGCCCATTTCATCGTCGACCGGCATCCCGAGTATCCACAGGTCGCGCTAGCCGCGGGCCTTTCCGGTCACGGCTTTAAATTTACCAGTGTGCTGGGGGAACTGCTCTGCCAGTTGGCGCTCGACGGACGAACGAGCTTGCCAATGGAGTTCTTGTCCTGCCGGCGAGCGGGTCTGCACGGCTAGATTTCGGCCATGTGTTCTTGCTGCGCTCGATGCAGCCGCGAATAGACGCCATCGGCCAGGATCAAGTCGGCATGCTGACCGATCTCGACGATGCGGCCGCGCTCGAGCACGACCAGCCGGTCGGCCTTGCTCAGCGTGCTCAGGCGATGGGCGATGGCGATCGTGGTGCGGCCTTGCACCAGGTTATCGAGCGCCAGTTGAATCTCGCGTTCGGTCTCGGTGTCGACCGAGGACGTGGCCTCGTCGAGGATCAGGATCTGCGGATCGATCAACAGCGCCCGGGCGATCGAGATCCGCTGCCGCTCGCCGCCCGAGAGCGACTGACCGCGCTCGCCGACCAGCGAGTCGTAGCCCAAGGGCAAGCGCAAGATGAACTCGTGGGCCCGCGCGGCCTTGGCCGCGGCGACGATTTCCTCGCGCTGCGCGTCGGGGCGGCCATAGGCGATATTCTCGGCCACGGTGCCGTAAGAACAGGAACGGGTCTTGCAGCACGACGCCGATGTGCCGGCGATATTCCTCGACCGGGAACGAGCGAATGTCGACGCCGTCGACCAGGATCGCGCCCTCGGCCACGTCGTAAAACCGGCAGACCAGGTTGACCAGCGTGCTCTTGCCCGCGCCGCTGGGACCGACCAGGCCGATCATCTCCTTGGGCTCGATGGTCAAGTTCAGCTGTTCGATCACGCGTACGGCTGCCGTGGCGAAAACTGACGTTGCGAAACTCGATCCTTCCTCGCAGCTCGCCGGGGTGCACCGGGTGCGTTGGCTCGGGCACGCTGGGCACGCGATCCAGAATCTCGAAGATTCGCTGGGCACTCACCGCGGCTCGCTGCGTGGCCGAGAACATCCGGCTCATCGATTCCAACCGCGTATAGAACCGGCTGATGTATACGACGAAGCCGTTAAGCATGGCGAAGTCCATGCCGCCCGACATAGATCAGCCAGGCTGCCCACGCCCCACACGATCAGACAGTCCGACTTGATTGAGCAGCGCCACCATCGGCCAGAAGAAAGTCCAAACCGTGTTCACCCGGTCGTTGGCCGCCACGATGCGTCGTTGGCGCGGCGGAAGCGCTCGATCTCGCGCTTCTCCTGGGCAAACGCCTTGACCACGCGGATGCCGGGAATCGTGTCGGCCAGAATGCTGGTCATCTCGTCCCAGGCCCGGCCGCCGCGCTGAAAACCGCGCTGCATGTGATTGCGGGCCTGGTAGACCAGCCAGGCGATGATCGGAAACGGCAACAGGGCCGCCAGCGCCAACGATGGGATTCAGATACCACAGGATGATCGCGGTGCCGACGATCATCAGCACATCGGTGGAGAAGTCGACGAGATTGTCTGACAGGAAATAGCAGATCCGTTCAGTGTCGGTGCTGATGCGGGCCAGCAGGTCGCCCGTGCGCTTGCCGCCGAAATACTCGAGCGACAACCGCTGCAAGTGGGCGTAGGTGTGATTGCGCAGGTCGGCGCTGATCCGCTCGCTGGCCCAGGCCATGACGATGCCCTGCGCCCAGGTAAGCAGCCAGGCGACAACCGCCGCAACGCCGATGCCGGCCAGGCACCAAGCTACAATCCGCAGCCCCGCAGCGCCGGTCTCGTTGAGCGTCGTCAGTGCCCTGGTAAGCGGCATGATCAGATAAGGTGGAATCAGGCCGGCAACGGTGACGGCCAACGTGAGCACGAAGCCCAGTACCATCAGCCCGGCCCGTTGACGCCCGAATTTGAGCAGGCGAAACAGTGATCCGGCGGACCGTGGCTCGGCGTCAACTTCTTCAGGCAGCCCCTCGGCGGCCTCATCTTCGTCGGCCGCACCTCGCAGGGTGGCGTCCAGCCGTTGTGCCAGTCGATGGGCGGAGGCCGCGCGGCCCACGGTGTAGCGCCACGTGGCCAGCGGTCCCGCCGGCCCCTCCAGTTCAAGGGTCCCCAAGCCCCAGCGGTCTTTCGCTCGCAATGCCGAGACCGCGTCGAGCCGCCACGAGCTTGCGGCCTGGTTCGCCGCGGCGCTTGTAAAACTCAACAAACGGCGGTTGGTGAGTACCACGATCCCTTCGGCGTAGTGCAGCTCGGGATCCAAGTCCGACAAGAACCAAGCGCTGACTGTTTCGTCGGCCTCGAGTTGGTCGTCGACTTGCCGTCGCCACATGGCGGGCATGCGCTGGCCGTCGTCGAGCGATGGGTTCAAGTTCAAATACTCCTGCGATCGATCCTGACTGTGGAAACAGCTTCCGCCAGGCAGTCGGCGGCTTGTTCTATCCCCGCTATTTTAGAACATATATACTGGAGACTACAGGGCTTCGAGATCGGCGTCGAGACAGGTCGCGACGCGCTGATGCCAAAGCTGCCGCTGGTTGCGATGTGCAAACGTTCGTGATTTAGCAGCGCCAAGGCAATGGGCGCTAGGCGGCTCCCTCTTGCAGCCGCAAAAGGGCCGTTTCGACGACCTGCGGACCGCCTGCCTCCAGCAGGCAATTGTCCCCCGACGTTCACCGGAAGCCGGCGATTGCCAGCAACAACACGGACGCACCCCCGGATATGGAATTTCGCAAAATCCTGGCTCTCGAAGGACCGAACATCTGGTCCAAATCGCCCGTGCTCGAGGCCTGGATCGATTTGGGCGACTTGAAGGACTCGCCCTCGAACGAGATGCCCGGCTTCAACGATCGTATCATGCGCTGGCTGCCCCAGATGATCGAGCATCGCTGCAGTATCGGCGAGCGGGGCGGGTTTTTCGAGCGATTGCGGCGCGGCACCTACCTGGCGCATATCCTGGAGCACGTTTCGCTCGAATTGCAGAGTCGCGCGGGCGCCAATTTTGGGTTTGGCCGGCGCGCGAAAGTCTGCAAGAGGGGCTCTTTCGCGTCGCCATCCGCTGCGACGACGAGCCGCTCGGGCGGGCCTGCCTGGAAGCCGGACGCAGGCTGTGCCTGGCCGCGGTCCACGATCAGCTGTTCGACGTCGAGCAAGAAATCAAAAAGCTCCGCGAGCTGGCCGATCAGGTCTGTCTCGGTCCCAGTTCGCATGCGATCGTCGATGTGGCTCTTGCGCGGGGAATTCCCATGCTGCGACTGAACTCGGGCAGCCTGGTGCAGTTGGGCCAGGGTGCGAAGGCCCGGCGGATCCTGACCGCAATCACCGATCGGACGGGTGCGCTGGGCTTCGAAATCGCCCAAGACAAGGATCTCACGCGGTCGCTTCTGCGCCAGGTGAACGTGCCCGTGCCCAGCGGCCGACCGGTGACCGATGCCGCCGATGCCTGGAAGGCGGCGCAGGAGATTGGCGGGTTGGTCGTGGTCAAACCGCGCTTCGGCAATCAAGGGCGCGGCGTCGTCGTGGGCGTGTCGACGCGCGAACAAGTGGAAGAGGCCTACAAGTTCACCAGGGCGCAAGGTCCCGACATTGTCGTCGAGCAATGCGCGTTTGGGGCCGAACATCGTCTGCTCGTCGTCGACGGAAAACTGGTCGCCGCGGTGCGCGGAAATCCGGCGCAAGTGACGGGCGACGGCCGGCACACCATCGCCGAATTGATCGAGTCCCAAATCAACGTCGACCCGCGCCGCGGCGACGATTTGTCGTTTCCCTTGGACAAGATCATCTTAGGTCCGCCCGTTTTGCTCATGCTCGAGCAACAGGGTTATCAGCCCGAGTCGGTTCCCGCGGCCGGCGTGCAGGTCGTCGTCCAGCGCAACGGCAACCTGGCGATCGACGTGACCGACGACGTGCATCCCGAGTTCGCTCGATTGGCTGGTTTGGCCGCGCGTGTTGTCGGGCTCGACGTGGCGGGGCTTGACGTGCTTGCCGACGATATCAGCCGTCCGCCCGCCGAACAGAATGCCGCGATCATCGAAGTCAACGCGGGACCCGGACTGCAAATGCATCTCGAGCCCGAGTCGGGTGTGCCGCGGCCGGTGGGCGAAACGATCCTGGCGACATTGTTCGGCGAGGGGCAGGATGGGCGTATTCCGATCGTTTCGGTGATGGGCGCCGAGCACACGACCGCCGTCAGCCGCTGGATCGCACGGCTTTGGTCGCGGAAACAACCGAACTTGGGGCTCGCTACCGCCGAAGGAACGTTCGTCGTCGGCATTCGCGTGAAGGACGGCGACTGCCGCGGCGCCCGCGATGCTCGCGGCGTGCTCGTGAATCCCCTAGTGGAAGCGGCCCTGTTCGAGGCTTCGGCCGAAAGCATTCTGCAAGAGGGTTTGGCGTTCGATCGCTGCAACGTGGCAGTAGTCACGAGTATCGACGAGGGATTGAAACTCGATTTTCTGGAGTGGGATTCGCCCGAAAAGAAGGCACTTCTCTATCGCTCGGCTAGCGACGTGGTGCTGCCAGGCGGATCGCTGGTCATGGCGCCGGCGAGCCGCTAGGATCGCAGGTCGCCCAGCACAGCGGTGGCGCCCTGGTGCTATTCTCCGAAGACGAACGCGACGCGGAACTACGGCGGCACCTGGCCGAAGGGGGCAAGGGGGTCTTCGTCCGCGGCCGAGAAATCATCCAGGCTGAGGGCGTTCGTGAAACCCCCCTGGCCCCGCTGCCGAACGGCGAACCCGCGGCCGTCGTGTTGGCGGCCGTAGCGGCCGTGGTCGCGTTGGGGCTCACGGTCGAGGACGTGGCCGCGGGGCTCAAAGACGCTTGAGCGGCAAGTTAGACCGCCGTGCTAATCCGCCGAGCCGAAACAAGCAAAATGGGCGCGGATCGTCAAAAATCCCGCGATTTTTGACAATTTGGCCGACGTCAACCATACTAATTGAACGAAGTTTGCGGTTCATTTCCGGCCCGGAGTTGGGCCAATTTGGCGCCGCCTGATGAGGAACCCCGCCTCGTTTGGTTGCGCGTGTTTCTGGGAACCAACGGGTTCCGGCATTTTCCGAGCGACATCCGATGCGCATGTTCCTTCGACCTCTGGCCTGCTTGATTACATTGTTGGCCATTTGTTTGGCGCCTGACCAACTCGGCTTGATGATGGCCGAGGAAGTCGTCGAAGACACTGTGGTGGCCGAGGACGATTCGCTAGCCCCGGATGAACGCCCATCGGACGGTCTGACCAGCGTGCTATCGGCCAACAAACCGGCCGGTGGCGCCGCTCAACTTACTCGGCCCGTGGCCAACGGCCGCTATGCCGTGCCCGACGCGGCGCTGGAACTGGCCGATCCGCGGACCTATCGCCTGAAAGTCGTGATTCGCATCGAGGCCCCCGACGGAGCGGTGAAGAACGTGATCGCGACGGGGCCGATTCCGATGGACTGGCCCGAGCAGCGAGTGCGTCTGATCAGCCAGAAGATCAGTCCCCAATGCAAGGTTAGCGAGCAAATTCTCAAGGGACAGGCGGCCCTCATCAAGTTCCAAGTGCCGCAGATTCCCAAGGGCGGTGTGGTGTTTGTCGAGCGGCTCTACGAGATCACTCGCTATCGCACGAAATTCTCGCTGCCGGCGGACGATTTGAAGTTGCGCGCGGAGTTCCCGCCGAATTGAAAGACCAGGTGGCGGGTGTGGCGCCGGGGGTCGAAACCAGAAGCCCACAGATGATCGAGCTGTCCGAGGCCTTGCGCAAGGTGAGCCAGGACTCGAATGCCTGGGATACGATCAAGACGTTTTGGAGCTGGACGCGCGACAACGTCAAGTTCGAGAACGGCGATTTCCGCGGAGCGCTGTATGCCATCGAGAATCGCTGCGGCGACTGCGAGGAAATGAGCGCGCTGTTCGTGGGTTTGTGCCGCCTGTCGGGCATTCCGGCCCGCACCGTGTGGGTCGAGAGTCACGACTACCCCGAGTTTTACCTGGTCGACAAGCAGGGTCGCGGGCATTGGATTCCGGTGCAGGTGGTCGGGCCGCCCTGGTTCGGCGAGATCACGGAATATCGTCCTATCTTTCAAAAGGGAGACCGGTTCTACGATCCCCTGCAAAAGACCTATGTCCGCTACGTGCCGCACACGGTCAAGGGAACCGACGGCAAACCCCCCAAGGTGGATTTCCGTCACGAAATCATCGCCGATTCCGATATCAACGGCCCCACCTACAGCAACTCGAACTAGCCGCACGGCGTGTTTTGAGGGTCATTTTTTGATGGCGCGTATTCCTGCGTTTCTTTACGGCATGGTCGTCTTGAGCGCGATGGTGATCGCGGGGGCGGTTCGCGCCGAAGAGGCGTCTCTCGAGTCGCCGTCGGCGAGCGCTCGATCGGCTGCCGACAGCGAACAACAGCTGATCGAGCGGCGGAAAAAGCGGTTGGCCGAATTGCCGGCGCCCCCGCGCCGCCAGCGGTCGACGGGCCGACTCTCAATCCGATCGATCAGTTTATCGTCGCTCAGTGGAGCAAGGCGTCGGGCGGAGTAAGCCCGCAATTGTGCGACGATGCGACGTTTCTGCGGCGCGTGTACCTGGACGTCATCGGCGTCATTCCAACGTCAACCGAGACAAATCGCTTTTTGGCGTCATCCGCCAACCAGGCCAAGCGCGAGAAGCTGGTCGATCAACTGCTTGCGCAATAGCGACTATGCCGCGCATTGGACGCCGTTTTGGGAAGATGCCCTGGCCAGCCAGAACGTCTCGGCGCAGGGCGGAATCTTAACGCGAGGGAATTATCGCGATTGGTTGTTAGCCAGCTTTGAAGCCAATCGGCCGTACGACGTGATGGTGGCCGAACTGCTCGATCCGACGATGCCGGGCCGCAAAAACCCCGATGTTCAGGACGTCTTGGGTTCCAAGTTCACGATCGAGTACGTCCGCAACGACGACCTCACATCCACGCTGCAAACGGCGGCCAACGTGGCGCAGGTATTCCTGGGCACGAGCATGAAGTGTGCCAGTTGCCACGATCACTTCGAGAACGAGGAATGGCCCCAGGATCGCTTTTTGGCGTTTGCCGGTCTGTTTGCGCGAAGCGACCTGGAACACGTGCGCTGCGAGCTGAAAAGCGGTCGCACGGTGCCGGCCGCGTTTCCTTTTCCGTTGCCCGATGCCGTGGCCGACGTGCCGTCCGACTTATCCGGTCGATTGCACCTGGCCGCTCGGGCGATCACCGATCCTGCCAATCCGCGGTTCGCGCGATCGATCGTCAACCGACTGTGGAAGCGGTACCTGGGGCTAGGGCTATTCGAGCCGGCGGACGATTTCCGCCTGGACGTCGCGCCCAGCCATCCGGAACTGCTGGATTGGCTGGCTCACGACTTCGTGGCGCACGGCTGCGACCTGAAACACACTATTCGCCTGATACTGACCAGCCGCACGTATCAGCTTCGCTATGACCCTCGGCTGGAAGATCATTTCGACGTCGGCAAAAAGGATCAGCCTCGTTATTTTCGCTCGCCCAGTCTGCGGCGGCTGACGGCAGAGCAGTTCTTGGACAGTGTTCGGGTGGCGACGAGCGGGCAATTCACGCCGGCCGAGCGCGCGTTTCTCGACAATCGCTCGACGGCCTTGGGCCGCGCCTTGGGGCGTCCCGCTTCGCGTAACGAGATCAGCACCGCCCGGCCAGACGACGCGGCCGTCGTACAGGCCCTGGAACTGCTCAACGGACCGGAACTGCACGGCATGATTTATTCGAATCCGCTGTTTGTCTCCGGCGCCGGCAAACAGGATCCGCGGCGACTCGTCGACCGGCTGTATCGCGCCGCGCTGTCCCGCCCGGCCACGACTCCAGAAAAAAACGCCGGGCGACTGATGTTGCAGGCCGCCGAGTCGACCGACGAAGGTATGCAGGATGTGCTGTGGGCGCTGGTGTGTAGTCCCGAGTTTCAATACATCAAGTAGACGATGATGGCCAACCGATTGGATCGACGAACATTCCTGACGCAGTCGCTCTCCGGCGGAGCCGCCTGCTGCGCCGCTGGGATACTGCCCGTTTTGGCGGCCGATCGAGCCAGCGCGGTTGAAGCGGCTCGATCGGCGCAGCTAAAGGCCCGGGCCGATTCAGTGATCTTCATCTGGCTGCCGGGCGGAGTCGCCCAAACCGATACTTGGGATCCCAAACAATACACGCCTTTCGAGCCGGGAATGAAAGGCAGTCAATTGCTGGGCACCTGTCCGTCGATTCCCACTAGCGTCGAAGGGCTGCGCATCGGCGAGGGATTGGAGAATATCGCGTCGGTGATGCATCACGGCACGGTGCTCCGCAGCCTGACGAACGAAACGAAATTCGGCGCGGTCCATCTCAAGGCCCAGCATTACATGCTTACCGGTTATTTGTTTCCGGTGGGGCTCAAGGCGCCGAGCATGGGCGCGGCAGTCGGTCGGACGATGGGCCCGCGGGCGGAAAACGTGCCGCCTTATATCTATATTGGCCGCGACATCGACACCAGCGACGCCGAGAAGCAGTTTATCAGTGAGTGTATTGGCTCCGGTTTTTACGGGGTGAAACATGCCCCGTTCATGATTCCCGATCCGACCGAGGGCCTGGCCACGCTGACTGCGGCCGCCGGAATGAGCCGAGAGCGGCTGGACCGTCGCATGAAATATTTGAACTCGCTCGGGCAGCTTGCGCCCGAGCCGCTGCGCAATGCGCCGAAGGCCGAGGACTATCAGAAAATCATGGAGTCGGCCCGGGCCATGATGGACTCGCCGGTCAAGCGGGCATTTGACTATGCCAAGGAGGAGAAGCCGGCCACGCTGGCATCCTATGAACCGCGCATTGCACGCGGCGAAGTGCAGGATCGATCGTACTATCATGGCAAGCGATTCGGACACGGGCTGTTGCTGGCCAGAAGGCTTGTCGAAGCCGGCGCCCGATTCGTGCAGGTCGAATATCAATACGGTCCGTTCAAGGGCTTCGACATGCACGAAGACGGCCAGTCGCGCATGAAGGAAATGAAGAGCCAGATCGACGGGCCGATCGCGCGGCTCATTTTGGATCTGGCCGAACGAGGATTGCTCGAGCGGACGCTGGTCGTCGTGGCCACCGAGTTCGGCCGTACGATCGCCAACCAGCCAAAAGCCGGGGTCGAGCCGATCGGCTTCGCCGAATCCCAATCGGGCGAGAATCTCGTCATCGAAGATCCGAAGATGTACGGCTTTCACGGCCATTTTTCCAGCGCGAACACGCTGCTGTTCTTCGGCGGCGGATTCAAGAAGGGATTCGTCTACGGTCGCACGGCCGATCGCCATCCGATGCTGCCGGTCGAAAACCCTGTCGCGTTGACCGACGTGCATGCCACGATCTACAAAGCCCTTGGCATCGCGGCCGATGCGAACTACGTGACCGAGGGCCGCCCGTTCTACTTGACCAAGGACGGCAAGGGCAAGGCGATCGACGCGCTGTTGGCCTAGCGCCCGCGGCACTCCCACGCGGAATCGCACGATGCCAGGTCCGGTCACGGATTGGCGTTGGCTGCCGGCCTGCGCCAGCTCCAAAAACCAAATGCCGCCGCGGCCAACTCGCAGGGAATCAACAACACGGCGGTCCACACGAACAGCGGTTGTCCTTCGCCGGCCGGCAGGTGACGGACATGGTCGGGACTTATTTCGATGAAATGATAGTAAATCCCGAACAACATGCCCGCCAGCATCGAGACCGCCAGCAACAACGCGCCCTGGCGGGCATAGCGGGTCCAATACAAGACGAGCGCGACAAGCGGCGCGATCGTGATTACCACCACCACAAAGGCCTGTTGCGCGGGACTTAGCCCGACGCCCAATCGTTCGTGCGCCAGGCCGTGCAGCGTGGCAACCGCCTGCCTCAACACGATCAGACCCGTGGCAATCAGGGCGGCGTGTTTCATGGTTTCACGAGCGACACGAATTTTGCATAGGCCGAGTCCCACTCCGCCGCGTGGCGCGGTTCATACCGATCGAGCGCAAAGCTGCCGGCCACTAGCTGGCGAGCCTCGCCGATCGAGCTCAAATCTCCAGCCGCGATGGCTTGCACGAGCACATTGCCGATCGCCGTGGCTTCGACCGGTCCAGCCAACACCACGCGTTGACAGGCGTCGGCCGTGGCCTGGCACAGTTGCCGGTTCTGGCTCCCGCCGCCGACAACGTGGATCGTATCGATGCGGCCGCCGATAAGCTCTTCCAGCCAACCTAGCACCATCCGATACCGCAGTGCCAGACTTTCGAGCGCCGTGCGCAAGACCGAGCCGGGGTCTTGCGGCACGCGCTGACCCGTGCCGGCGCAGAACTCGCGAATGGCTGCCGGCATGTCCTGGGGAACCAGGAACGTGGCGTCATCCGGATCGATGAGCGACACGAGCGGATGGGCGGCGGCCGTGAGGCGGTTGAGATCGTCCCACGTGTGGTTTTGGCCCTGTTGGTTCCACACTCGGCGGCACTCCTGCACGAGCCACAAACCGGCGATATTCTTCAAAAGCCGGGTAGTGCCCCCCACGCCCCCCTCATTCGTGAAATTCAGGGCCAGGCATTTGTCGTTGATGATCGGGCCAGGCACCTCGGCGCCCATCAGCGACCAGGTTCCCGAGCTGATATAGCACCAGTTGGGGCGCTCGCTCGTGGCGCCGATCGCCGGAACCGCCATCACGGCGCTGGCCGTATCGTGCGTGCCTGGCAGCACGACTTTGACGCCGCCGAGCCCCGCATCGGCCGCGACTTCCGCTCGCAGCGGGCCCAGTGTCGAGCCGGGCGGCGCAATACTGCCCAGGATCCGATCGGGGATGTCGAACGCGGCCAGCAACTCGCGAGCCCAACCGTTTTTCCGCGGGTCGAAGAATTGAGTCGTCGTGGCATTAGTCAGCTCATTGGCTTTTTCGCCGGTCAGCAGCCAATGAAACAAGTCGCCCATCATCAGCAGCGACTCGGCGCTGTCCAAAACAGACGACCCAGCCAATCGCATGGCCCACAATTGATAAAGCGTGTTGAACTGCATGAATTGCAGGCCCGTGTTGGCGAAGATTCGCTCGCGCGGCACGACCTCGAAGGCCCGTTCGAGCAGCCCGTCGGTGCGACGATCGCGGTAATGAACGGGATTGGACAACAGCTCGTCGCCACGGCCTAGCAACCCAAAATCGACCCCCCAGGTGTCTACGCCAACACTCGCAATCTCGCCCAGGCCGGCCTCCCGGGCTGCCCGAAGGCCGTGGCGGACGTGATTCCATTGGGCTAGCAAATCCCAGTACAGGCGGCCGGCGACGGGCGTAGGGCCATTTTCGAACCGGTAGGTCTCGGTCAGACGCAGTGCCCGGCCATCGAAGGCGCCGGCCACATGACGCCCACTCGAGGCTCCTAGGTCGATCGCCAGGTAGACCCGCTGTGCCATGGTGGAGCTGCTTGCTATCGGGCGTTTAGAAGTGGGCAAAATCAAATAAAACCGCCTGCGCCGCTCAGGATGACTTGTCGTCTGGGCGTCGTCAAGCTCCCCCGGTGCTTGGACTTGCGGCAAATCTGTGCGTTTGGCCACACCGGCCGGCGAACCGTTACAAACTGAAGATTGGGAGCCAAATGCGTCGATAATGCCGACTAGATGACATAGTTGACTTAGATTACTAACATTAGTATCATTCAACTCAATCGTTGGCCTTCGCGGAAGCAGCTAAGGATGACACTTACTCACATGTCGGCGACCACCAGTCTAGGCCCGATGCAGTCAGCAGTCTTGCCCGAGAGAACTGCTCCCACGCCCGTTGTGGCGTCCCCGGCGTTGCTGGAGGAGTTGGCCGAGCACAGCCGCCGGCTCGACGGCGCCACGCCGCAAGAGATCATCGCTTGGGCCGTGCAGCAGTATTTTCCGAAGTTGACCATGGCCACGGCCTTTGGGCCCGAGGGCTGCGTCATCCTGCATATGTTGGCCGGAATCGAGCCGCCGGACGCACGTGTTCAATCTCGACACGGGCTATCAATTCAAGGAGACGCTGGAATTGCGCGACCGCATCGCCCAGCGATACGGCATTGAAGTCGAAATGCGCAGCGCGGCGACGACCGTGGCTCAATATGAAGCGCAACACGGCGGTCCGTTGTATCAATCGAATCCGGACCAGTGCTGCTTTGACCGCAAGGTGAAGGTCTTGCGCGAGAGCGTCGTGGGCTGGAGCGCCTGGATGAGCGGCATTCGTCGCGATCAAAGCTCCGATCGAGCCGGCGCGCCGATTGTCGGTTGGGACAAGAAATTCGGCCTGGTGAAGGTCAGCCCCTTGGCCAACTGGACCAAGAAGGACGTGTGGAAAATCATCACCGACGAGAACATTCCCTACAATCCGCTGCACGACCAGGGATATACGAGCATCGGCTGCTGGCCGTGCACTCGGGCGGTCATGTTCGGCGAGGACGAGCGGGCCGGTCGATGGAGCGGTACCGCCAAGAAAGAGTGCGGTCTGCACACTAGCGATTGAGGCACTCGCGCCAAGGGCCTCGGTGACCTTTTTTCGGTAACGGCCTTGCTTATGCCAGGTCCGGGCAATTGCACGATCGTGTCGTCGCTATGAAGGTATCGGCCAAAACTGAGTATGCCTGTCTGGCGATGATGGAACTGGCCGCGCACTACGGCTCGGGAGAGCCAGTGCGAATTCGCAGCATCGCCGACGAACACGGCATTCCCTCGCGATTTCTCGTGCAGATTCTGCTGCAACTCAAGGGCGCGGGGTATGTGGCCAGCACTCGCGGGGCCTCGGGCGGATATCAGCTCGTCAAACCGCCGGAGGAGATCACGCTGGGCGAGGTGATGTCGGTGATCGAAGGCCAGGAGACCGAGGTCACGAGCACGGTTTCGACCAATTCACCCACGGCACGCGCACTCGTGCAAGTCTGGCGCGAAGTCGCCCAGGTGCAACACGACGCGCTGTGCGCCATCACGTTTGGCGATCTCGTGTCGCGCATCAGACGGCAGAGCGAGAACATGTTCTACATCTAGCAACCCGGCCGACAGAACCAACCGGTTGTTAGCGATTCGCCAATTGCCTCATGCTTGTCCGGCCATGGCCGCGGCCAGAATCTTCGATGTGCTTTCGCGCATGATCCGAGGATCGACCGTCTTGCCCTCGAGCAGCGTCTTGCGGACGTCCTTGCCCGAGATGAAGACGGGTTTCTCCTCTTTGTGGTTTTCCATCAGGTCCACCCGGCCGATCGACTCGTAGTAGGCCGCGAATCCGACTTTAACCGGCTGGATCTTGAGATCGCCGTCGAGCTTGCCGAAGATCTCCTGGGCGTCGAAGTCGCCCCAGATGGCCGAGCCGTCGTGGTAGGGCGCGTCGGCGTGCTTGCGGCCGATCACAATGTCGGTGAAACCGTAGTTCTGCCGATAGATGCCGTGCATGATGGCCTCTTTCGGGCCGCCGTAGAACATCTTGATGTCCAGGCCCAGCAAGATCACGCGATCGGGTACCGATTCTTTCCGTTGGCCCCACAGGTTGGGATCGCTGTCGCCCTCGCCCAGCGATCGCTTGTCGATCAGAGCCTCATAGGTCTGCATGCGGACATCGGCGTTGACGTCGTCTCCCTTGGTTTCGCCAATCAGCGGATTCAACGCCGCGCCGGCGTTATGCCCCGCCTTGAGCAGCGTCTCCAGGCCGTAGACCAGGGCATATTCATGGGCCCGGTGCAACGGGTTGCGGGTCTGGAACGCCACGACGCGATCCCAGCCCTTCGAGGCCAGCAATTTGCGAACGTCGCGCGGCGAAAGCACGTACTTGCCGAATTTCCCCTGCTTGGACTGCGGAAGAACGCGAATTTTTCCGCCCAACAGGTGCGTTTTGTCGGCGTCTCCCTTGAGCACCATGTCGGCACCGGGATGATCGACGCGTTCGGTCAGGTAGACGCTCTTGATGTAATGCGGCTTATCCCACTCGAAAACGTCGTCGAGTTCGAGCGTGGCCACGATGTCGCCGGCCGAGTTGGTCAAGGCGACCGTCTGGCCCGGCTTGAGCTTGGCGGCCAATTCACTAGTAACCGGCAGCGAAATGGGAATCGTCCAGGCGTACAACTTTCCGCCGTGCTCGATCACCGATTCGTCCAGCACGCGGTTGTAGGCCTTGCGGTTCATCGGACCGGTGAGCGGGCTCAGCGCTCCATCGCCAAACCGATAAACGGTCGACAGGTCGGCGTCCGAAACCGGGACCTTCGTCAGGCCGGCAGCCGCGGCCTTGAAGGCGTCGAGCTCGCCGGCGCCTACCGTGCAGCAAACGGGTTCCGAAAGACCACCATGCGGAGCGATTAAGTCGGCCATTTCACGATCCTTCCAGCTTCTATGCGTCAACTTTGACTTGTGGGAAAGATAATGAGTATAGGGCCAGATATGCGGGCGGACAAGCGCTCCTGAGGCCCTTATGCGAGGGGCAAAGCGGCCGCATTGCCAGGTCGCACCTCGACTGTCAGTGTTCGGTGCTATCGCGAACGTCTACGAGGTCAGCTTTCGCGAGGGCGGATCGATAACACCACGCTTTCGGAGCTGGTTCCCGGCAAGGGGTAGCTGGCAAGCTTGCGCAACTCGAATCGTTTGAGCAGCCCCGCCTCGCGGGCCTCGGTGCGCTCCTCGACCCAGGCGGGGCCCTTGATCACCAACAGGCGGTCAAACGAGTCCCAATGCGGCTCGACCCACCGCAGTAGCTTCGACAGCGGCGCGACCGCTCGGATGACCAGCGTGTTGAAGTGATGCGCCGCGAGCACCTGCTGCACCGGCGCGTGGTGCACCTCGATTTTCAATCCGATCTGTTTGACGATCTCCGCCACGGCCTTGGCTTTCTTGGCGACCGAATCGCATAGCGACACTTTCAAGTCGGGCCGCACGATCGCCAATACAATTCCCGGCACGCCTCCGCCCGTGCCCACGTCGAGCACGGCGTCGCCCGAATCGAGAAACGGCTCAAGGGCCATGCTATCAACCACGTCGCGGGACACGAATTTCTCGTAGTCGGTGTGACGCGTCAAATTCAGCTTTTCGTTCCACTCCCAGAGAGCCCGACAGTAGCGATCGAGCAACTCGATCTGGTCGTCGGCCAATTCCAAATCGTGACGCACAAGCGCGGCGGACAACGTGTCGGCGGACGATGGTTCCAAGGCGATTCCTGCGGCGCGGGGCTCGATGGCTAAAGACGAGAGATCCGATTGTTCCTCGGATGGCCTGCCCCGGCAACCCGCAATGTCTCGCCGCGGAAAATCGGACCAAGGGCCGCGTGCGTCATTTTGGCCGGGTGTCAGGGGCGTTTACAACGGCGTTCAAGGGGGAGATCTGCCAAATTGACAGGCCCCGAATTGGGCCCAATTGCCGCCGTTTTTCGCAACTTCTTGAGCGGCTTGGGACTTGGAATGCAACCCAGCAAGCCTTCCACTTTGGCATCGCGTTTGCTTAATTCGGAGTTTGCCTGAATCGTCAAATCTCGTCTTAAAACGTCGCCGGTGGTCACGTCCTATCGCGGACGCGAAGCCGGGCGAAGGTTGATACCGCACCCAACAACGAGGAGGTGTTCCCCATGGTATTGCGCAGATCCCAAGGTTTTTATCCCATCGTGCAGTGGCGAAACGAAGTCAACAATCTGATTAGCGACATTTTCAATCCAGCCCCGTGGGCCTCGGAATCGCGCTCCGGCGGCTCGTCTCCGTCCTTTCCGGCGCTCAACGTGTGGGAAGACGGCGAAACGCTGTACGTCGAGGCGGAAGTGCCGGGGCTAAAGAACGAAGACCTCGACATCTCGGTGATTGGCAGCGATCTGACGATTCGCGGCCAAAGTGGCGATCGGCCCCAGGAAGGCGTCGCCTATCATCGGCAGGAACGCGGCTTCGGCGCGTTCAATCGCGTGTTGCGAATGCCGTTTGACGTCGACGCGGACCGCATCGAGGCTTCGCTCACCGACGGCGTGCTGTTGCTGAAACTGCCCAAGGCCGAGTCGGCAAAGCCGCGCAAGATCAAAGTCTCGCAGCAATAAGAGACTCCGCCGTCCAACTTGCTTTTTTTCGAATCACGTATCATGCGATTCGCCACCAGGCGAACGAGGAGCTAACCAATGGCCACGGAAACTGAAGTCAAACAAGAGGAAGAAACTCGCGTCCCAAGGCATCGCGAAGCGAC
Source organism: uncultured Planctomycetaceae bacterium (assembly GCA_963791755.1). Lineage (GTDB taxonomy): Bacteria > Planctomycetota > Planctomycetia > Pirellulales > PALSA-1355 > PALSA-1355. Next base: position 2,050,169 of record CAWBTK010000005.1, on the reverse strand, counting down.
TGTATATAAGCCGCACGTCGATATCCTGGAGGAGCAGGGTGAAATTACCTTAAAGGTCAATATGCCGGGAGTCGCCGGCGACTCGATCGATATCAATTTCGCCGACGGTGTGCTGACCATTCAAGGCAAAGTCCGGCCGCGGTACGAGTCCGAGCCCAAGTTCATGCTTCGCGAGTATGGGATCGGCGATTTTTATCGCACGTTCCAAGTCAGCGAGCAGGTCGACGCCGGCCGGATCGGCGCCGAGTACAACGACGGAGTGCTGACCGTGCATTTGCCGAAGGTCGAGGCGGCCAAGCCTCGCAAGATCGAGGTGCGAACCGGATAAGCGGCTGCCAGCGGTTCGTTGTTGCTTAACACCGACGCCAAGGCGCAAGCGACCAATGCTTGCGCCTTGGTGTATTCTTGCGCGGTATGGAGCGCGCGATCGACCGTGCCAGCGGCTGTCCGCCGGACGCACGGTCAGACATACGCCGGCGTGGGCGGATACGTGCCCAGCTCGACATGATGTCCGTCCGGATCGCGGCAGAAAATTTGCGTGATGCCTCGATCGGCGATGACATTTTTTCGATACGGCACGCCGTGCTCTTTCAGCAACTGCTCGGCCAGCTCCATGTCGTCGCAATGCAGGGCCAGATGATCGTGCCGGGTCTGTATTTCCCCCACGGGACCAGTCGCGGCCTCGTTGTAAATCAGGTGGATCATGATCCCGTAATTGAACAGCCAGGCCCCCGGGAAATCGAAGTTCGGCCGGGCGACTTCGCGAAAGCCCAGCACGTCGCGGTAGAACGCCCGGCTTTCGTCCACTCGCGTGGTTATACGACCGACATGATTGACCGACTTGATCGGCAACGGTTGTGGCATGTTCTTGTTCATCGTGCTGGTGGAAAAACGGCTCAGGGCATAACAGGCGCCGGACGCCCCGGCGTGTTGCTCGGCTTCGCTTGGCCGGAGAGCAGGCTTGCCAATATAGCCAGAGTCCCCCAAGCAAGACAGCGTACGGCGATTCAAACGGGGAAGCTGGCGAAATTACGGGCGCGTCGCCAAGCCGGGGCGATTTCTCCAATTTTCTCGATTCTAGCGGTTGTGCCGGCCGATACCAATTCCAGGGGCATGCCAGGAACGCGCAGTTTGCGCAGCGTCGGCGCCAGCTCCGCAGACACGTTCACAGGGGGGGCACGATGTCGTCGCGCTACGGCTATCTCGCGTTGTTGGGGATCGGGCTGGCTTGCCAGGTGGGCTGCTGTGGCTGGAATTGGGGGCCGGGGGGAAGCCCCTGCCAGCGAACCTGGTTCGGCTCGCAGTGTGGTTGTTGCGTGTGGAGCGAGTGGTTCAGCTTCCCGCCAAACTGCCACGACACGTGCAGTTGCTGTGGTGACTTCACGGCTTCGAACAATCCCTATGTGCTCAATGGACCGAGCGAGGCCCGCTTCGGCCCCATTTACGACGATGGCGGATCTCGCGGCTCCGGTCGCGGCCAGTATTACCAAGACCGCGGCTCGATGCAGCCGACGCCTGCCCGGCAGCACGAACCTGAGCCGGTGCCGATGGGTGAGCCGACCACCAGGCGGCGCGGCAGCCCCGAGTCCCGGGGCGTCTCGTACCATGAGCCGATTGATTCACGGCGGTCATCCCGTAAACTTGAACGGCCGCCCTACCGCTATGCCAGATAGGCTGATATAGCCGACAGCGCGGCCACACATCGCTCGATATTGAGACGTATGGCCACCAGCGGCGCCCAGGCATTTTTGCGGATGTTGTCCGAAGCGGGGGTGCGCTACATCTTCGGCAATCCCGGCACGACCGAGTTGCCGTTGAACGATGCCCTGGTGGACGATCCGCGATTGCGCTATATCCTCGGTTTGCAAGAAGTTCCGGTGATGGCGATGGCCGACGGCTATGCAATGGCCTCGCGATCGCTGGGCGTGGTCAATCTGCACGTCAGTTGCGGATTGGGAAACGCGATGGGCATGCTCTACAATGCCTTTCGCGAGGGGACGCCGCTGTTGGTCACCGCCGGCCAGCAAGACCGCCGGTTGAAGTTCTCCGAACCGATCTTGTTCGGCGACATGGTCGCCGTCGCCCGCCCTTGGACCAAATGGTCCGTCGAAGTCGAGCGGCTTGAGGACTTCCCCCACGCGCTACGCCGCGCGATGCAGTTGGCTCTGACCCCGCCCACGGGCCCGGTGTTCTTATCGCTGCCGGTGGACTTGCAGATGGCCGAGGCCGAGTTGGATTTGCGTCCGGCCGCTCCGCTTTCGCATCGCGTTCGACCTCCGCAAGACGCGCTCGACCGCGCCGCGGCGATTCTCGGCGAGGCTAAAAATCCGGCGATTCTGGTCGGCAGCCGCGTCACCGAGTCCGACGCCGTGGCGGAGCTGGTCGCGGTGGCCGAACGGCTTGGCGCGCCGGTTTTCTCGGAGCCTCCGCACGCGCACGGGCGGTTGAGCTTTCCGGCCGATCATCCGCTCTATGCGCAAACCATTCCGCTTTGGGCTCCCGAGATCGCCAAGCGGCTGACCGAGTTCGACGTGCTGTTGGTGGCCGGCATGGATTTGTTGCGAGAATATGTCTATCACGGCCCGCGGCCCGCTATTCCGCGGACCGTGCGGCTGATTCACGTCGATGAAAGTCCCGCTCAGATCGGGAAAAACTATCCCCTTGAGGTCGGCGTCCTGGGCGACTCCAAGGCAGCCCTGGGCGAACTGGCGACGTTGTTGGCCGCTCGGATGACGCCCGCCGAGCGCGAGCGAGCGGCTAGCCGGGGCGAGTCGCGCGGCCGTTTGCATGCGGACCTGAAAGCAAAACTACGGCGGCAAATCGCCGCCCAGCGCGACGCCCGTCCCATGCCCGGCGCTGTGTTGATGGAGAGCCTGTCGCACGTGCTACCCTCGAACGTAGCGGTCGTTGAAGAGGCCGTGACAACGACCAATAACCTTTTCGAGCGGCTGGGCGCCTTGAAGAACACCGACGGCTATTTCGGGCATCGCGGATGGGCGCTGGGTTGGGGGTTGGGCTGCTCGCTGGGGGTCAAGTTGGCTTGGCCCGAACGCCCCGTGCTTGCGCTGGTGGGCGAGGGCGCGGCGATGTATGGCATCCAGGCCCTTTGGTCGGCGGCACATCACAAGCTGAACGTGACGATCGTGATCTGCAACAACGCTCAGTATCAGATCCTCAAGGCCGGCGCGGGCGGTTTTGGCCTGCCGGCGGCCAAAGCGGGTAAATTCGTGGGTATGGACTTGAGCGGGCCGGAAATCGACATGGTCGGCCTGGCACGATCGTTGGGAGTGCATGCCGAGCGAATCGACGATCCCGACCTATTGGCCCAGAAAGTGAGTGATTCGCTCGCCGCCGATGATCGCCCGCGGCTGTTCGACGTGCCGATCGAGCGAACGCTCGCCGGGCCAGGTTAGCCTTTTTTGCCGGCGTTTTTCTTGTTCCGATTGCCGCGACCGTCCAGCTTTTTGGTGGCCACGGCCTGCTCGCGGTGAACTTCTCGGGCCGGCTTATCTTCGCGAAGCCCTAGAAAGGCGGGATGCCGCAGACGTCCGTCGCGCGTCCACTCACTGAATTCGACCTGTGCGACGAGCTTCGGAGCGACCCAGCGCACGCCGCGCGCTTCGCCCGTCACACCCTGCAAGTCGACGAAGGGAGATTTCCGCCGCTCGATTTTTTCTAGGCGTTCGGCGAGCTCCTCCAGCAAACGGTCGCTGAAGCCCGTGCCGACGCGTCCGGCGTAGACCAGTTGTTCGCGACCGTCGAAATAACCGACCAGCAAGGCGCCAAAGCCGTGCCGCGAACCACCTGGCGGCGTAAATCCGCCGATCACGAATTCCTCGCGATGCGAGCACTTGACCTTCACCCAGTCCGTGCCGCGGCCGGGCCGGTAAGGTCGATCTCCCCGCTTGCATACGATGCCTTCGAGTTGCCGCTTGCACGCCTGGCGAAGAAACTCGGGCGCCTGACCGATCAGGTGTTCGCTGTAACGCAACGGATCTGTTTGGCCAGCGAGTAGCTGGGAGAGGATGCGTTTTCGTTCGACGAGCGGGCGGCGAGTCAGGTCGCGTCCGGCCAGGAACAGCAGGTCGAATACAATGTATGTCAACTGATCGCCGCGACCTTCACGAAACGCATTTTGCAGCGACTGAAAGCTAGTCGAGCCATCAGGTTGGAGCCTGACCACCTCGCCGTCAAAAAGCGCGCTCTCCAGCCCCAACCGCTCGACGGCAGGGGCCAAGTGCTTCAATCGATCGGTCCAATTCAGGTGGTTTCGACTGTAAAAGCTGACCTGGGCGCCGTCGACGCGGCAAATCATACGATAGCCGTCGTACTTGATCTCGCTCAGCCACTGGTCCCCCTCCGGGGCCTGGCGAACCAACGTCGCCAATTGCGGTTCGACGCGGGCCGGCGGCGATTTGCCGCGAGCTGCGGGGAGTTGCTGCAAGAGATCCTTGATGGCCGAATTCGCGGCGCGTCGCGAGGGCTTTTTCGGCGACGCGGTTCGTTTGCGAGGGGTTGGCGCTGCCATATCGGATTCGACGCTTGCGGCCGCGCGGATGAGACCCGAGTGCGCGGGCGGAAACGAATTGTATCTGGCGAAGCCGGTGAAGGGAAACCTGCGCTGGCGGAACGCGAGAATCGCCTCGACGCCGCACGCCCCTTTAAAAGTCGGGAGACGTGATGCTCGGCGTACGTCACGTTGTCGGGGCGGATTCCGAGAGGCCCGGAGCCCGGCTGCCATTGACGATGCCGGCTCGCACCGCCAAATGCACCAGTTCAACCGTTTTGTGGACGTTCAGTTTTTTCATCAACCGCGATTTGTGGTTGCCGACCGTACTGGCGCCGATTCCCAGAGTCTTGGCGCATTGTTTAACCGAACTACCTTGAGCCAAATTGATCAACACGTCGGTCTCTCGCGGTGTCAGGCAAGCCAAGGGGTGCTCGCTACTGGCCGGCGGCAAACGCACGCCATCAGCCGACATCACCAATCGTCGCGCGATTTCGGGCGCGAAAACCCGGTCGCCTCGTGCCGCCTGGCGCAAGGCGGCGTCGATCTGGCCGAAGGGTTGTTGCTTGGTGAGATATCCGGCTGCGCCGATGCGAAGCGCCTCACGCACGTTGGCGTCGACCGGCGAGTCGTCCAATAGAATCAAAATCGTGCCGGGGCAACGTTCCAGAATCGTCTTTGCACCGGCGAAAAACGCTGCGTCTGGCAGGATATCCATCAGGACCAGCCCGGGCCGCACTTCCTCGGCACAGCGCACGGCTTCGTCCATCTGGCTGGCCGTGCCAACGACTTCCATGCCTTCACTGGCCTGGATGAGCCCGGCGATTGCCGTGCGAACCAAGGCCTGATCGTCGACCAATTCGACGCGTAAAACGTCAACGCCCGCATCCATCGCACGGTCCCCGAGCCAAGAGAACACGAAACTTGGGAATTGCCAATTCTCCGGTTTCTTCTCTGTCCGTTTGCCTGTTCCGGGCAATCGAAATGCAGACCGTCTTGATGTGAATTACCGACCAAATCAACAAAAAAAGGCACCGTCGAAGGGCTCTCGAACAAGCGAGAACCATTCGACAGTGCCTTCGACTTGCGGGCCCAAAGTCCCACACGGCAAGGCGGCCTACCCCACTCGGACAAGACTTTCTTGCGCCGACCGGATGGGCCAGTTGTCACGCGATGTTATAGCGATGATGTACCTAGTGGTCAATATCGAACTTTATCGGCTAGGTATTGAGCAGACCCTCGAGGCGTTTTCGGAGATTTCCAAGTTCCTTGGACTTAAACGCCCCCCGCGTGCGTTCCAGCGTGGAGACCGCGTCGCGCAGGGCTTCACGCATATCGCTGGAAATGGCCGGCGCCCAATTCTTGAGTTCCAGTTCGGCATCGCCCTCGGTGGCCGCGATCACCCGATGCAAATCGGAGATTCCGTCCACGATTCCGCGGAGCGTGATGCCTACGAGGGCCTGCAGCGACGAGGCGTGGCCGGCCCGGGGCCGCTGGTTCAGGTCAGCTTCGATATGCAGTAGGCCCTCTCGATATTGGTGTAGCCGTTTCAGCTCGTCGCGCACCAGTCGCTGCACGTTCGCTCGCTGCTCGACCGAGCGCACCTTGGCGAGAAGTTCTTCGAAGTCGAACGGTTTGACCAGGTAGGCCACCACGGGCAGTTCAACCGATTGAATCGCCGAGGCGATCGAAGGATGTCCGGTCACGAGAATTACGCTGAGCGTATCGCTGAGCCGCGAAAGCTGGCGGACAAACTCCAGCTTCGCGTTGCCGGGCATCTTGATGTCGGCAATGACCAGGTCATAGGGCCGAAGCGCCAGCATCTCCAACGCCGTGGCGACGTCGGGCGCACCGTCGCAGTCGAAGTCCTCCCGGCATAGCAGCGCCACGGTCGAACAGAGGAACGTTTCCTCGTCGTCGACAAACAGGATTCGAAACTCGTCAGCCATTTTTCACCTCGAATCCTGGTTGGCAAACTGGAACTGCGATGCGAAACACCGTGCCGCGCTGGGATGTTCGTTCGATAGCCAGTGCGCCCTGCATGGCTTCGACCAAGCCTTTGGAAATCGGCAATCCCAGCCCTAGGCCGCCGGTGCCCGAGGGGCTCTTGGTCGTGAAAAAAGGTTCGTAGATTTGGGATTGCAGGGCCGGGCTGATCCCTTCTCCTTGATCGGCCACGAGGATCTCCGCCTCGCTGTCCGATACTGTCGCCGTGATCCACACGTCGCTGTTGGTGGGCGACGCTTCGATCGCATTGACAATAACGTTGTATAACACTTGCCGCAGGGCGTCTTCGGGCAGGGTGACTCGTCGCGCTGCGCCGGCCGAAACCGAGAGCGATACTCCGCGCGCCTGCGCGATGCTGTCGAGCAGCGCCACAACGTCGCCGATGGTTTGGTGCAACTCGATTTGCCGCGGCGTGACGTAGTCTGGCCGGTGCAGGTCAAACATCTGCCGCACGATGCGGGCGATGCGATCGATCTCGGTCTCGATCCGGCTCACGTAGCTGAAGTAGGGGTGATCGGGGGAAATCCCATCCTTGATCAGCAAAAACGAATTGCGGATGCCGGCCAAGGGGTTGTTGATTTCGTGGGCAATGCGAGCCGCGATCCGACCCGTAGCGGCCAGTTTTTCGTTCTCGCGCAGCATTTGATCGGTCCGCTTGCGATCGCTGATATCGTGCAAGATCGCGGTATAGACGGTGCGGCCGGCCCCCTCCATCGCGCCCACTCGCATTTCCAACTCGCGTTTGGTGCCGTCGCGGCGCTGCCCGGTCACTTCGCGGGCTGGCACGTGCGACGATCCGCCGTGGCGGCGGGCGTCGTTTTGAAAGTCGGCTAAGGTTGCCGCGGGGATCAGCAGCCGAATGTGTCGCCCCAGAACCTCCTCGGCCGAGTAGCCGAATAGCCCTTGTGCGCCCGGGTTGAACCGCTCGATGATCAGGGAATGGTTGACCGTAACGATTCCATCGGCCACCGTATCGAGAATTCCCCGCAAGCGAGCTTCGCTTTCGCGAAGCTGCTCGGCGGCTTGCCGACGCTCCGTGATATCGCGCGACACGGCGACGATCTCTTGCTGACTCTCGGGAGAAAGGCCCAGGATCGTCCGGAACAGAACCTCAAGCCACACGTACACGCCGTCCTTGCGCCGAAATCGAAAGGCCAACGTGACGATATCAGTTGAATCGGCTCCCGTGGGGTTCAGCACGTCATAAGCGGCCTGATCGTCGGGGTGTAGAAACTCGTCGACCTTTTTGCCGAGCAGATCCTCCGGCTCGTACCCCAGTAGGGTACGACACGCCGGCGAAACGTACAGCATCGTGCTGTCCGCGGCGTGTTTCGAGATCATGTCGGTCGAGTAGTCGGCCAACATGCGATACCGGGCTTCGCTGCTTTGCAGCTCGAGCAGGGTTTGTCGGTGATCGGTGATATCTTCAACGGTGCCTACGCGACCAAGCACGGCGCCATCGCTCGAAATCATCAGGGACGACCTTACACGCGCCCAGCGTTTTTCGCCGTTGGCATGGATGAATCTTCGCTCCAGGTTGTGCGGCTCGTTAGCCCGAGAGACCCGCAGCCAATTGGCCAGCGCCGTCGCGTAGTCCTCTGGATAAAACACCCGGCTAAAGCCGAGTCCGGATAATTGCTGCGAGTCGTAGCCATAGATCGCTTGCAGGGGCGGGTTCGAGTAGACCAGTTGCCCGGCCTCGTCCGATACGAAGACTCCGACGGGTGTCGAATCACTGAGCAAGCGAAAGCGTTGCTCGGTCGCTCGCAGCGCCTCTTCGACCTGCTTGCGGTGCGTAATATCCAAGACGTTTCCCAAGAGACTCGTGACACGTCCGCTCTCATCGCACATCGGGATCGCGTTGGCCCACACCCAGCAGACCGTTCCATCTTCGTGCAGAAACCGAAACTCGCGCGAGAATTCCTCGCGGCGCTGCAGGGCTCGCTCTCCGTCGGCGAACACTTCGTCGCGATCGAGCGGGTGCAAAGTCCTGAGCCATCCCCGGCCCTCGGCCCGATGCTCCGCCACACCCGCGATCGCAAGGTAGCGATTGTTGACGAACAGGCTGTTCGCCTGCAGGTCGCACTGGAAGATTCCAACCGGCGAGTGGACGGCCAGCGTGCGAAACCGCTCCTGGCTGTCCCTCACCGCTTGCTCGGCCCGAGTCTGATCGGTGATGTCCGACATCATCGCCAGCGACCCCATGAACCGGCCCTGGTCGTCGAGCATGGGGCTGCTCGAGATATTCAGCCACCGCTCGGACCCATCCGGCAGGCGAACCTTGGCCTGATAGCTCTCCTTGACACCCCGCTGGCGACGGTCGATCATTTCGCTGGCGCGAGGAATTTCATCCGGATGAATAAATTCCGTCGCGTGCCTGCCGATCATATTTTCGGGCGTGGAATTCACGATCTCCGCCATCCGCGCATTGGCGAACACGATTCGCCACTCGGCGTCGACAACGACGACGCCCTCGCTGGCCGTCTCGACGATTCGCCGATACTTCGTTTCGCTTTCGTGCAGTGCCTTGGCGGCAAGCCGCTGATCGGTGACGTCCTCGAATGACATGAGCCGGTGCGGAGTCCTGGAAGCGGCCATCGCCAACAGGCAGCGGGACCGGACCCAGAGGATTTGCCCGTGTCGATGAACGCGGTAAGTCACCTCCTTCGATTCGCCGGTGGTCGCGTCGAGGAACAGGTTTTCGACCAGCGCCGCGTCATCAGTGTGGACTTGGCGCATCCACATCGTTGGATCGGCCTCGAGTTCTTCGCGCGTGCAGCCGAAAATTCGCTCGACTGTCAGGCTGACAAAAACGGCCCGCTTCCAATCCGCCGAAAACAGACAGATGCCGATGCCCAGGCCTTGCAAGTGCCGCCGCAAGAAAGCGCTGGCGACGCCCAAACTCTTCAAGAATTCGCGATCACATGCCTCGTCGCCTTGCCCGTCGGCAACGCGATCGCTCCGCTCGGCGACAATGGTTGGTTCACGCGTGGGTTGAGAAGGCATCGTGCCCACTTATGCAGGGTACGGCATATCGGTGGCAAAAGCGCTTGCATGATAGGCCGCCCGCCCGCTTGCGACAACCATGCCGGCCTTGAAACAATTAACCGGCGCCGAAATTAGCTGTTGGCCGCGGGGGTCGTGGCGGAACGCGAGCGATTTGCGTAGCGGGCGATCAATTCAATCAATGCCTTGTCGATCGGCTTGGTCGCGTAAGCGTTGCAGCCGGCGGCAATGGCCTTTTGTAAGTCGTCCCGCATGGCATGTGCCGTCAAGGCGATGATTGGACCTTGATACTCCAATGCGCCAGCCGTCTGGTGGCATCATATCCATCGAGCACGGGCATTTGCATGTCCATGACGATGACATCGTAGGGCGTGCCCGCGGCCTCGGCCCTCATCGCCATATCCACCGCCTGAGCTCCATCGCCGGCCAACGAGACTTGTGCGCCGGCCTTGCTCAACACGAAGCTGACCAACTCCTGGTTGTCCGGGCTGTCCTCGGCCAGAAGCACGCGGCAATCCAGGGTCGCTCCGGACCACAGCGGCTTGAAGACGGGCTCGGCAGCCGCGTTTTCGCGGGGTTGACGCAACATGCACACCCCGGCAAGCGGTCCGGGGGCGATCGTCGCGCGAAATGTGCTGCCCTTGCCGGGCTCGCTTTGGACGCAATGCAGGCCGCCGCCAAGAAGTTCGGCGAGTCGGCGGCTGATAGCCAGTCCCAGTCCGCTGCCGCCGAACTTGCGGGCCGTCGAAGCGTCGGCCTGGGAGAAGGCTCGAAAGAGCCGGCCCAACTCCGCCGGGCCGATGCCAATTCCTTGATCGATTACGTCAAATCGTAGCTCTGGGTCGCCTTCCGTTCCACTCGCCAATCGCACGACGAGCCGAACCGTGCCGCTGTCGCTGAACTTGACGGCGTTGCCAATCAGATTGATCAGGATCTGGCGGATCCGCGTCGGGTCGGAAAGGACGGTTGCCGGGATTTCGCCCTCGAATTGAGCGACAAGTTGCAATCCCTTGGCGTGGGAACGCACTCGCATTAGCGCGATTACGTCGGAGACTATTTGGTGCGGCGAACAGCGAATGCGTTCGACTGACAGCTTGCCGGCTTCGATCTTCGACAGATCCAAGATGCCGTTGATGATTTCCATCAGAAACTCGGCATTGCGTTTGATCGTCTTGACCGCCGTGATGGACTGAATGTCTTTCAATTCGGCCAGAAGAATATCGGCGAAGCCGATCACGGCCGTCATGGGGATTCGCACCTCGTGGCTCACCGTGGCCAGGAACTCGCTCTTGGCCCGATTGGCCGCGACCGCGCTGGCGTTGGCTTCCTGCAACTCCACGGCCTGCCGTTCCAATGCTTGAGCTTGTTCCGCAAGCGCACAACGCGCGAGCTCCAATCGATCGGTGTAGTCCTGAAATCCGCGCGCACGATGGCCAAATTCCAACTTCTGAGTTTCGTTCGTCTCTTCCAACCGCGCTTGCTGGAGGGCGATCCGAGACATCTCTCGCACGCTCTGCCGCATTGAGACTAGCAAGAATCCAAGCTCAAACACGACCCACGCCAGGTACTCGGGCGTGGGCACGAGCTGTAGTTCCAGTCGGGCAAACGCCGGCGGTGGTCCGACGACGCCTCGCACAAATTGTTCGCAGGCCACGACGAATGTGGCAGTGGCCAGCACGCGCCGGTCGCGGTAACAGGCCAATACGGCCAAGGAACCGAACACGTGAAACTGTCCCCCGGTCTGTCCGCCGGTGAAATGAATCAACACGGCCGACCAGCTGATTTGCGCCACGGCCATTACCTGGCGTGTGCTGACCCGTCCGGGACGTCGCAGCGCCAGATAGACCGGCACGAGCGTGATGCAACTCCCCATGACAATCGCGGACCCGATCGCTCGATAGTCGACTGCGCCGGTTGCCGACCGAGGCGTGAAATACAGCACTGCCAATGCGCTGGCAAGCCACTGCAAGGGCATTAGCGCGGCGAACAGCCTGTCGGTGTGACGGCGGATCGTATCGAATTGATCGGCCAGAAGTAATTCGGCCCGCTCGGAGACAGTTGCCACGCGACGTGTCTCCTTAAACTGTCAGTTCCGTTGCGAGCGGACGGCCAACGACGCGGCATTTCGCGCGACATTTCCGCGGTCTGTCCAACGATCTAGCGAGAGGCCGAATTAGCCACGCATCGTGGCGGCCAATAGAGCGGTAATTCATAAAAGAGTGCGGCGCCCCGGCACGTTTCGAGACATCGATTCGCGGGAGAAACAGGAATTTCACCGGTGTAAATCTAGGTCGCCAGCGCGCGTTTGTCCGACGCGGAGCCAGATTCAGCGATCGACCGCGACATGCGAGCCGATCGTAACGACTTTGCCGGCACGATTTCGCGCCACGCATGGAGGAAGATTCCGATTCTGCGGCGAAATCCTTTGCTGATTTTGACTTGCGAGCGGAACAGCCTAGATTTTTCATGCAGATTTCGCGGCGAGGCTCTAACCCTGCGCACCGCGGTGTACAGGTTTCGCACAGGACGGCGCACGGCGGAGAGCTTGATGCAAGTCCTCATCGTGGACGACAATCCGATTGCCTTGGACCTGCTTGAGCACACGCTCAAGCGAGGCGGCTATGAAGTTCTCAAAGCCGACAACGGCAAGACTGCGCTCGAAATCCTGGAGCGGGGAACCTGCCAACTCGTGATCAGCGACTGGGAAATGCCCCAGATGAGCGGGCTTGAGTTGTGCCGCCACATACGAAGCGCCTGCTTCATGAATTACATCTACGTGATCCTGCTCACGGCCCGTCGTGAAGCTTCGGATTCGATCGAAGGCATGTCGGCCGGGGCCGACGACTTCATCGTCAAGCCGTTTCAGCCCAGCGAATTGACTTTGCGCATTCGCGCCGGCGAGCGATTGTTGGGGCTGGAGACGCGCGATCTGTTGATTTTCGCCCTGGCCAAATTGGCCGAATCGCGCGATACCGATACCGGAGCTCATTTGGAGCGTGTTCGAACCTATTCTCGCGTGATAGCCGAATATCTCGCCAAGCTACCCAAGTTCGCGGGCCAGATAAACGCCGAATTTGTCCGGCTGATCTATCTCACCAGTCCGTTGCACGACATAGGCAAAGTCTCGGTTCCCGACACGGTGCTGCTCAAGCCGGGCCCCTTGACGCTCGAAGAATTCGAGATCATGAAGTTGCACACAACGCACGGGGCCGAAACGCTCGAGGCGGCGTTGAACGAGTATCCCGCCGCACGATACCTTCGCATGGCTCGCGACATCGCCGCCAGCCATCACGAGTGGTACGACGGCTCGGGCTATCCCGAGGGACTGGCCCGCGAAAAGATTCCGATGAGCGGGCGAATCGTGGCTTTGGCCGACGTGTACGACGCGTTGACGTCACGCCGCGTCTATAAGGATGCCTATCCGCACGAAAAGGCCCGGGCCATTATCATGCAGGCTCGGGGGACCCATTTCGACCCCGACGTGGTCGACGGATTCTTGGCGAACGAAAAGAAGTTCATTTCGATCGGAAATGAACTGGCCGACCCGCCCTCGGTCGATCCGCATCTCGTTACGGCCTAGCGCGCTGCGCTTTTTAGGCGTCGTCGGACGTTTGGCCTTCGTCCGAGACAAGCACCGGAGCAAAACCGCGTCGCAGCGTGTTCTCAGTAATGGTGCGCGGCACGACGAATTGTTTGAGATAGTCGCTGCCCCCCGCCTTGCTGCCGATGCCGGACATCTTGAATCCGCCAAAGGGTTGTCGTCCCACCAAGGCGCCCGTGATGCCGCGATTCAGGTACACGTTGCCCACGAGCACTTCGTGCCGAGCGCGCTTAAATGTTCGGGACTGCGCGAGAAAACGCCACCGGTGAGCCCATAGTCGGTATCGTTGAGAATCTGAATCGCCTGATCGAAATCGGCCGCGCGGAGCACGACCAAGATGGGACCGAAAATCTCTTCTTGCGCCAGTCGGCTTGTGGGTTCGACGTTCGTGAAGATGTGAGGACCGATATAGAACCCCTCTTTCGCCAGCGGGCCGACGTCGGTTGCCAGTGCGACAGAGGCCGACTTGCGGCCCAGCTCGACATATTCGCCAATACGGTAGAATGACTCGGCGTCGATCACGGCCGAAACGCTCGTGGCCGGATCTTCGGCCGGACCGACCCTCAGACTGCGCGTCGCCTCGACCAGCCGCTCCAAGAACAGATCGTAGACCGCGTTCAGCACAATGACTCGCGAACAGGCGGAACATTTCTGCCCTTGATACCCGAACGCGCTTTTCACCACGCCGGCCACGGCCTCATCCAGGTCCGCGTCGTCGTCGACGATGATCGCATTCTTGCCGCCCATCTCGGCGATAACGTGCTTGACGCGTCGGATTGATCCGCTGGCCGAGATCTGTGCCGCACGCGCGTTAATCGACAGTCCGACGCTTCGCGAACCGGTGAAGGCGATCGTGGCCACGTCCGGATGCTCGACGAGGGCCGCCCCGACAATCTCGCCTGGACCTGGCAAGTAGTTCACCACGCCCGGCGGCAACTCCGCTTCGCTAAAGACTTCCATGAGCTTGGCCGCCACGACCGCGGACTGTTCGGCCGGTTTCATGACCACTGTATTACCGGTGGCCAGCGCCGCGGTTGTCATGCCGGTAAGGATGGCCAGCGGAAAGTTCCACGGCGCAATTACCGCCGTTACGCCGCGCGGCAAATACCCAAAGCGATTTTCCTCGCCCGGAACGTCGGCGCCTCGCGGCCGTTCGAGATCAATTGCTCCGGCGGCGTAGTACTCGCAAAAATCGATGGCCTCGCACACGTCGGCATCGGCCTCTCGCCACTCTTTGGCACATTCGTAAACCATCCAGGCGGCCAGCTCGAATCGCCGTCGTCGCATGATTTGAGCCGCCTCGCGGAGGAACCCGGCGCGACGCTGGGCTCCCAGGTTCCACCAAGCGGCCGAAGCTCGCCCGGCGGCCAGCACAGCTTTCGCCGCCTGTTCGGCCTCGGCCGCCGCCACGCGTCCCACGACCAGCGACTTGTGCGAGGGACAGATCGATTCGGTCCACTTGTCAGTTTTGATCTCCTCGCCGCCGATCACGAGCGGGTATCGCCGCTCGAACTGGTTGGCAACTTCGGCCAGCGCCGCCTGCATCGCATGACGATTGACGTCGCGCGAGAAGTCGAGCGGCGGTTCGTTCTGGTACGTCGCGGCAAACTTAGAAGGCGACGGACGATGTGCCGCGAGGTGGTCGTGCCTGGCGCCAAAATCCAAGGGGTTCATCAGCAATGTCTCCGTGGAGTCGCGCTCTGAAAAGTCGGCGCAGAAACGATTCGTTCGAAGTGTTTTCCAACAACCGGCGCACCAGGTAAGCCATGCCGGGAATCAACTCGCCGTACGGCATATAGATCCTTAGCCGGTAGCCCAGATCCACGATCGCGTCTTTCTGCGCGTCGGCCATGCCGTACAACATCTGCAGCTCAAATCCGCTGTCGGGAATATTTAAATGCCGTGCGACGGCCATGCCGTGGGCCAGTGACCGCAAGTTGTGGCTCCCCAACGCAGTGCACAAGTGTTCGCGATTCTCCAAGGCAAAGCGCGTCAGCGCTTCGAAGTTGGCGTCCGACTCCCACTTGTTTTCATAAACCGGAACCGGCCAGCCGATGGCACGCGCGTGAACGGTTTCATAGTCCCAGTACGCGCCTTTGACCAGCCGCACCCAAACGGGGCGTCCCCGCAGCCGGGCCCAATCACACAACTCGCGAAGATCCTGCGCCGAATCGCGCAGATAACACTGGATAACAATTCCCACGTCGCTCGTATCGCGGAACTCGTCCTCCATCATCACCTGCCGAAAGATGGCCAGCGTCAAATCCTTCGTGTGATACGATTCCATATCCACGTTGACAAAGGCCCGGCTGGCGCGCGCGGCCCGGAGTAACGTTCGCAACCGCCCGGCCACGCGCCGCGTGGTTCCCATCGGATCGATCGGATCGAATTGGCTGTCGAGCGCTGAAAGTTTGATCGAGACGTTCACACGAGGCAACTCGACGCCCGAGGCGCGATCGATCTGCGGCACCTCGGGCCAACGATTGACGACCGGCGCGATGCCTTCGACCAGGTCGACGTAGGCCCGCAAGTAACGTTCGGCTTCCGACTCGCTGCTGACGGCCTCGCCGAGAATATCGAGCGTGAACGCCCGTCGCAGTTTGCGCTCGCGCATGGCGGCGGCCAAGACTTCGTTCTGGTTGGTGCCGGCGATAAACCGCCGTGCGTGTCCCATGGCGTTGCGGCGCGCGGCAATGGCCAATGCCCGGCCGGCGATGGAGCCCGGAGTGGCCACCGCTAGCCCCAGCCGCGCGGCCGAGGGAAGGTGTTGGCGCACGTCGTGGAAATACTCGTGCAAATGGCGCGTTACCGAGTCGCTCGTGGCCAACATCGGCAGCACGTCGATGAAGCGAAACATCTGCACCTTGACCGATTCATCCTGCATGGCCCAGGACATGATTCGGTCGTCCCACCAGCGACGATCGAGCACCGTGGGCTGCGAGGCAGCCGCGCGCTCGATCAGGTAACGTCCGATCTCCTGCGTCGTGCGCTCAATTCGGGCCGATTGGCAATTCTGGGCTTCTGTGGACACGGGTCTGGCGACTCGCGGGTTTCGGAGGGTTTCTGAAATAGTTGCATGGATTCCAGGCAGCCGACCTCTTCCAATTCTACGCAAGGCAGCCATTTTTGGGCGAAGTTTGACCCCGTTGACCCAAGGACCGAGTCTCGTGGGCGAATTCTAGGCGTACGGATTGCGGTCGGCTAAAATTGCCTGCGGCCAGGCATGACCGCCGGCCCGTGTGCCGGTTGCAGCCATGCGGAGCGGGGCTTTTCAACACGAGCCCATTCTTAGGTGGAGACCGAAAATGTCGAATGTGTCGGGTCGTTGGATCGCTGGACTGTTGGTGGCCTTGTTGACAGGTCCCGCGGGGGCTCTGGCCGAGACGCCCGCCAAGACAAAATCGACCGATGACGCTCGCCGGACGCAAGTCCGCCAAGCGGTGTCTTCCGGGCTCGAGCGACACCACGTGCCCGGCGCCAGCGTGGCAATCGTCGAAGGCTACAAGATCGCCTGGGCCGACGGGTTCGGGCGGCGAGCGGCGCCCAACGACGACCCGGTGCGGACAACTACCCGGTTCCAGGCAGCCTCGATCAGCAAGCCAGTGACCGCGCTGGCCGCGCTCAAGCTGGTCCAGCAGGGCAAATTAGATCTGGACGACAATGTGAACGACCGGCTCGCGTCGTGGCACATTCCCGACAGTCCCTTGGCGAAAGATCACCCAGTGACGTTGCGGCGTCTGCTCAGCCATACCGCCGGGCTGACGGTCCATGGATTCGAGGGCTATAGCGCCGACGCGCCCTGTCCAAGTTTGTTACAGGTTCTCGACGGAGCACCGCCGGCCAACCCCAAGCCCATTCGCCTCGACGTGAAGCCGGGTTACATGTTTCGCTATTCCGGCGGCGGATACTGCGTGCTGCAACAATTGCTGATCGACACCAGCGGGATGACGTTCCCGGATTTCATGCAGGCGCAAGTTCTTGGCCCCTTGGGGATGGACCACAGCACGTACCAACAACCGCTGCCGGACGACCTGGTCGACGAGGCGGCATTCGGCCATCGCCGCGACGGAAGCGTCATCGCGGGCAATTATCACACCTATCCGGAAATGGCGGCTGCCGGACTATGGACCACGCCCACGGATCTGGCCAAGGTCGTCATCGATCTGGCCGAGAGTGTCTCGCGAGACCAGGGCAAGCTTCTGTCGCAAAAGACGGCATCGGAAATGTTGACAGTCCAAAAGGGCGTCTTCGGCTTGGGAATTACCGTGCGGGGAGACGGAGCGAAGATGAGGTTCGGACATGACGGAGCCAATGAAGGATTTCGCTGCCAAATGGTAGGCATCCCCGCCACCGGACAAGGCCTGGTGATCATGACCAATAGCGACAACGGATCGGCCATGTTCGCGGAAGTCATCAAGGCAGCCGCTGAAGCGTATGCGTGGCCCGCGCTCAAATAGCCGGCCGTTCGCCTTGTCAGCGACGACCGGCGGATACGACGCGCTCAATAGGCTTACAGCAAATGGCGAGCCTTGATTTCCAGGTAGCGGTTGACCAACGGCGCCGTCATTTGTTCTGGAAATACATCCAATGACAACACGCCCTGACTTTCCAGATCCGCCAGCACGCCGCGCCGCCAGCTGACAATCTGGCTGGCGGCGGCCGCGCGATACAGACCCGCGTCGTCGGCGCCGCGAACCTGCGCCGCGTCGAAGACACTATGGTCGCGCAGTAAGACGGCCAGCGGAAGATGCCGGCCCACCATGCTCGTCAAATACTGTCCGACCTGGTTCGAGTTCACTTCGTCGATGATGTTCGTGATCAGAATCACCAGCGACCGCTTGCGGCAATGCGAATTGAGATAGACGAATGCTTCGTCGTAGCGCGATTCGACCAATTGCGCCGAACGGTCGAACGACGCGTGCAACAGGCGATTCATCTGGTTCATGCCCCCGCGCGGCGGCACGTAGCGCTGGATTTCATCGGCGAAGCAAACCAGTCCGACCGAATCGCCACGCCGCAGCGCGACGTAGCTGAGCATCAAGGTCGCGTTGAGCGCGTGGTCCAACAGGCTAATGCCGCCGGAGGTGAGCGTCATCATCCGCCCGCAATCGATGAGGAAGATGACGCGCTGGCTTTGATTGGCCTGAAAATCCTTGACCGTCAGCTTGCCGCGCCGAGCCGTGCTGCGCCAATCGATATGCTTGTAATTGTCGTCGAGCGTGTAGTCGCGCAACCGCTCGAATTCATTGTCCTGCCCGATACGACGGGCCCGGCGCATGCCCATCAGGTTCAGTCGATCGGTTCGGGCCAATAGCGCATACTCGCGCATCTGCCGCATGTCGGGATAGACATCCAGTTCGTTGGCCGCCGGAAACTTCAGATGCCGCTGCCAAAGCTTGAGCCGGCTGGAGGCCCGAAGGTAGATGCTTTCCAGGTGAAACGCCCCGCGTCGCCGGGCCCGCAGTTCGTAGTCCACAAGCGAACGCGATTGCGGCGCCAATCGCAGACTGAACTCGTCCGGAGCCGCTTCGCATTCGTCCGGAATGTCGTCGCGCAGCTCGATCTGCAAGGCACGCTTCGAGCGATTTCCGACGATAAGTCGCACGGGATGGGGCTTTTGCAGCGAGGCGATGCGCCCCATCTCGCGGGTGCAGTCGAATATCGCCCGCGCGGGAAGCGTGGCCAGATCCACCACGAGCACGCCGGCCACCAACACGTCGAAAGCCACGAGCCAGGGAATGAATTGCGGCCCCAGGACCAGTCCCAGCGACAACACGGCCGGAAACAACGCCCAAAGGGCCAGGGCCGGCCGCGGATAAATCTGCTTGGCCCAGCCCAAGGCGACCAGGGCCAATGGAATGAGCAAAAGCAGCGCGTAGGCGGTCAAAGTCGTGGCACCTCGACGGAACGTATCAGTTCGCGCAGCAAATCATCGGTGCTGTGCCCCTCGACTTCCGCTTCGGCCGTGAGGATGACGCGATGTCGCAGGGCGGGCAGTGCGATATCGACGACGTCGTCGGGCACGGCGTAGTCGCGACCGCGGAACGCGGCCAAGGTGCGCGCCCCTGCACCAGCGCGATGCCCGCCCGGGGCGAAGCGCCCAGGTGAAATTGGGGCCAGGCACGGGTCAGTCGCACCAGCGTATTGATGTAGGCAAACAGCTTGTCTTCGATGTGAATCCGTCCGCACTGATCGGTGATGGCGACGATTTCCTCGGGCGAAGTTACGCTGGCGAGCGTCTCGGCCAGCAGTTGATCGAGATCGCCTTGTTTGCCGTGCTGTTTCAGGATCTCGACTTCCTCGTCGGCCGTGGGATACGTGGCCACGATCTTGAACATGAAGCGGTCGAGCTGAGCCTCCGGCAGGTTGTACGTTCCTTCCGACTCGATCGGGTTCTGCGTGGCCAGGACCAGGAAAGGCCGCTTGAGCTTGTGGCTGGTGCGCTCCACAGTCACGCGATATTCCTGCATGATCTCCAAGAGCGCCGCGTGAGTCTTTGCCGGCGAACGGTTGATTTCATCGGCCAGCAAGAACTGGGTGAACACCGGTCCCGGCCGGAAGCGAAATTCCTGCTGCTTCATGTCGAAGATCGGCGCGCCGGTGATATCCGAGGGCATCAGATCGGCCGTGAACTGGATTCGTCCGCATTGGCAGCCGAGGACTCGCCCCAACACGCGGACAAAAAGAGTCTTTCCCAAGCCGGGAACGCTCTCGATCAACACGTGACCGCTGGAAAACAGCGCGACGAGCGTGGCCAGCACGAGTTCATCCTGCCCTACGTAGAGCTTGCCGATTTCGCCGGTAATACGCTCGAACAGTTCTTGAATGCGCCGCGCATTGGCAGATGGGGCGGAGACAGGCCGCGCGGGTTCGCCGGATTCTGCCAGGGGTGGAATTTCTGCGGGGATGTCTGTCATGTGCGATTCAAGCGCCGGGAGTGCGTGGCGGGGGAGACATGGGATCCTCGGACGGCGGCAATTGGGCCAAGGCGTAATCGCGATCCTTGCTGCGGCGCAGCAGCTCGCCGACGGCCGCCACGTGCTTGCCAAAATCGACGAGTATCTCGGCCGGCAGCGGCCGCGGACGTCCGAAGATCGGCCATCTGGCAAAACAAAAGATGACCCCCAACACGCCGAAATGCAAGAGGATCACGCTCAGCGGCCAGGCGTCGAACATGCGCCAAAGCGAGCCGTCGGTGGCCGGCGGATCGACGGGTGGCCCACCCGGGTCGCTCTCAAGAAACACGACTCGCGAGCTCTTTCCCACCGTTTCGATTAATCTGCCGGCCAGCTTGCGGTGTTCGTGATTCACCAGCGGCAGGTTGAGCAAGAACGATCCGTTGGCCACGGTAATCAATTGTCCGTCGTCGGAAGTGAGCCTCTGGCGCCCGACGATCGTCTCGCCATCGCTAGCCAGCAAGGCTGCTTCCGATCGAGCCGGTATCAGTCGCCACCACAGAGAGATGTCGGTCTTGGCCAGATCGATGCCCTCGCACCATGGGCCCGAAAGCTCGCGCCGCGCGCGAATCCTGCGGATGGATCTCAAACCAGTCGCAAGACAGGTCTTCGCTTGCCGGACGCTTCCAAAATGCGGCCTGCATTTTAGACATTTTTTCGCGCTTGCGATATTCGGCCGTCTGGTCAGCCGGAACCAGCGGGGCCATTGCACGCCAATAGGACGGCGCGGCGTCAAACGTGCGGCCTACGTAGACGAGCGTGCGCCTGGGATGCTTCGAGAGCCAGGCGTCGAACCACTGGCAAAGCTCGGGCGACGGCGCCGCGTAATCGTTGGGAAACCAAATAATCGCGTCGACCGACTCCATATCCGAGCTGATCAGCATGCGACGGAACGCGACCGAATGTCCCGCGTCCGAGAACATGCCGGCCAGCACGTCGGTGCCGTTCACGCTGGCTCCAATCAGCGGAACCTGCGATTGTCCGTAATACGTCGGCAGGTCCGCGTCGGCGCAGCCAGGGACGAGCACGAGCGCGCAGCACAGCGTGAGCCAAAGTCGCAAGGCGACCAACGGATTTCCGATACCGGCAGCGCCCCTGATGTTCATGGGGCGCCTCGCGAAACGAGTTGCTCGAACAGGGGCAGTTGATTCCAGCAGGCTTCGAACCCGGCGCGGTCCAAGGTCTGGCGACCGAAAAAAACGTCCTCGAAGGCCCTCATCGTCAGTTCCAACGGCGTTCGTAGCGACGGCGACGATCCAAGCTCGCGCAAGTACTGCCGATTGGTTTTGCCTTTGGCAATTCGAATCAGCGCGAAGCGATCGAGTTCAACCAACTGATAGCTGAACAAGTAAATAATGGCCTCGCTGTAATTGCCCTCCTGATAGTGGCGGCCGGCCTCGGCCAGCAAATCGCCGCGGGAGCGGTCGGCCAAAAACGGCAGCGATTCGACCGCCGGGCGCCGCGCCGCTCTGGCCGCCGCTTGGGGCTCGTCCGGCCGTCGCACGCGATGTCGGATGGTATAGGCGATGAAAATCGCCAGCGCCGCCAGTGCCAGGCCCAGCATTCCCCAAGCCAGATAACGGAGAAAGCCCGCTTCATAGGCGAAGGGCACTTTTGGCGGAGCCGACGGCCGAAGTGTCAGCGGCTTGAGCGTGTCATACTCGACGTCATACCAGGGAAAGCGTCCGTGCTCGAAGGCTTCGTGGCCGGCTTCCACGGATCCGGGCAATTCTGCCGCGCAGGCTTGCGCTGGCAGGATGGCGATCGCGAGAGCGGCCATCCCGAAGAAAGTCGCCGCGGTGGTTCCTCCCAGGTTCCCAGTTCGAGTGCTCATCCGATTTGCCTCGTCAGGCGTTCTCGCTGAGCGCGCAAAAACAGCTCGACTTCCCAGCCTTCGTTGCGGATCCGCTGATCGAGATAGCTCAAGAAACGAGCCACCGTGAAATAGACCACGACGACCCATAACACGGCTTGAAACGCGGCCGCGTCGGCGGCGGGACCGGCCTCGACGCCCAGCAGCAGCGCCAACAGCACCCGCTGCGTAACATACAGCGCCACCACCAGCAGCGGCGCGAGAATCAGCGTGCCCAGGCCGCGCAAAAGGAATTCGCCGCTGTTGCCGCGGTGGAGCTGGCCATTACGAGCCAAGGTCGAGATTTGGCCCGGCCGTCCCACGAGCGGGTTGCGTTCGAGCAAGATCACTTCGTTCAAAAAGGGCCATAGCACGTAGGGCACGATCCACGTGATCACCGGCACGATCAAAATTGTTCGCAACAGAACTTGCAAAAGCATGAGTTGTGGCAGGCAGCTCAAAAAGTCGCGCGAATCCGGCCGGGCGCAGGTTTGTCGACGAACAGGGCCTGTCCCAAGTAGAGTGTCAAAGACGCTGTTGCCAGAGGCGCTTCGATCATCACCAGTAGCACGGTCCAATACCAGGTGAAGCCCCAATTCTCTCGCGCAATGTCGTCGGCCCATGTCCCGCTCAGGAGCAGGTGATTCATGAGCGCCAGAGGAATGATGCCAGCCAGCGCGCTTGTGGCTAGTCGCCCGCCGTGTCGGCCGGCTACATGCAGCGCCAGGTCGAGGTTTTCGAGCCAGGTGCGTTCACAAATTGCAATGCGAGCTTGATCGAGTTGCATCTTCAGCGCCTTGCCGCCAATCCGAGACCCACGACATAGAACGTCAGGAGCAAGGCCGTGAGCACGGCCACGGCGGCCTTGAGAGCATAGGGCGCGCCGAGGGGGACACGAATCCCTCGATCACCGCGGCCAGACAGAACAA
Organism: uncultured Planctomycetaceae bacterium; assembly: GCA_963791755.1. GTDB lineage: Bacteria > Planctomycetota > Planctomycetia > Pirellulales > PALSA-1355 > PALSA-1355. The sequence goes on along the minus strand of CAWBTK010000005.1, from coordinate 2,027,311 downwards.
AACCACGGCGGCAGCCACCATCGGACCGGCCAACACGGCCGCTCGCCGCAGCGACGCCATGCGCTCCAGCCCGCCCGTGGAAATCAGCGAGAACCCCAATCGCATTCCGGCTGCCGACGAGAAGACGATCGCGGTCAATTCGAATGGCCCATGGGCGGTGACAAACTGCAAGAAGTTGTCCCGCTGCGGAACGTTGAGCATGTGGCCAAAAACGGCCCCCAGTTGCACGGCGTTGGACAGCGTGATGAAGAGCCCGCCCACGCCGAGCAACAACCCGCCGGCGAAACAGCGCAGTCCGATGCCGGCGTTATTGAGCACGTAAAAACCGGTCATGGCCGTGTCCATGTTGACGTCGCGACCCCGCAGCGGGGCCGAATAGCTGGCTTCCATGCTGGCCATCGTCACTTCGCCGATAATCCGCTCGGCATAAGGCCGCGAGGCATATCCCAGCCACATGGAAAGCCCGAACGCGCCCCAGAAAATGACGAATGCCAGCCACAACGTTCGATCTGCCAGCATGCGTCGCGGCAACACGACAAACATTTCGTGGCCCCAATCGCGAAATCGAAAGGTCTGGCTGCGATAAAGTTGGTTGTGCGCCCGGCCCACCAGCGCGTGCAAATATCCGACCGTATCGGGCGGCAGTTGATAGGCGTCGGCCAGCGCCAGATCGGCGCAGGCCGCTCGATAGAGGCTAGCGAAGCGCGAGATCGCCGCCGCGCCCGCTCGTCGCGGTCCGCGCCGCTCTAGTTCGCGGCACAACGTCTCCAGCTCGCGCCAGCCGTCGCGTCTTCGTTCCAGAAGTTGAGCGACTTTCATACTTGCGCGGCCTCCGCGATCTCGGCCAGCGCCGCCGCCTCGTCGCCCGGTCGGTCGGCGATGAACTTGCGATAGTAGAGCGCGCACAGGAGCAGGTCGGGATTGGTCTCGGCCGGCAGTCCCAGTCGCTGGCCCAGCGGGCCGGCCAGCGTGCTGGCAATTTCGAAGCGCCGCGCGCTGGAGAACAGCTTGCGCCGCGCGACGTACACCGAAAGCGCATGCGCCATGGCCCGGTTGGGCGAAAACTCGACTGGCAACGACTGCGAAAAACGGATCACCTCGGCGTCGTTGACTCGCACCAGCCCGCCTAGCGCGCGGCGCTTCTCGACCACCACGATCGTGCCGCATGCCAGGTCGCCGAGCCGTTGAAAACGCTCGTTGGCCGCCATCACCACCAATCCCAGCACATATAACGGAATGCCCGCTCCCACGATCGGCATGGCGTCGACATCGCGGAGCACGTTGCGCAGCACGGCCTGCAGGGCGTTGATTGGCTGGCCCTCGATGGTCAATACTCGCAATCCGAGCAGCCGCTTGCCGGGCGTTTGGCCGTTCCAGACGGTTTCGAAGAATCCGCCGTAGAACCACGACAGGCCGAACCAGGCTACGAGAATCACGCTCAGCCCCACGCCGCCGGCGCCGATCGCGAAGAAAGACGTGCAAATGAGAAACACGAGAAACATCGCCGCGGCCCGCAGCAGCAAATCGACGGCGAACGCCGGCAGGCGGCGAAACGGTCCTGCCAACACGTAAGAAAACGCGATGTTCTCGGGCGTGGCGATCTCGTAGCGCGAATCGAGCTGTCGCGGCGGCTTGGGCATTTGGCCATTATTCGCCCTAGCGCAAGATGCGGCAAGCGCGCCTGTGGTGATTGGGGCTTGGCGGTCGAGAGGAATTAATTGACGGCTTGTGGTCCGCGGAAGAACCCTAGCGATTCCAAGCGTTTCCTACCTCCAGCCTCCTACTTGCACCGCTCCGTCCCTTGCCAGCGAAAAAACGCGAGTTACAGTTGCGATTGCTGCATTCCGAACTCAACATGAGCCCCAGGGAACTTCTCATCATGCGACTGGCAGGCAAGACAGCGGTCATCACCGGCGGGGCTACCGGCATTGGCCAGGCCATCGCCACGGCATTTGCCCAGGAGGGTTGCCGGGTAGCGATCGCCGGGCGCCGCGAGGACAAGCTGCGTCGCGCCGCCGGCGCTTGGACCGGCGAGCCGGCGATTCTCACGCACACGGTCGACGTCGCCAACCGCGCTAGCGTCGCCGAGCTATTCCGCTGGGCCGCGGAAGCCTTGGGCCATGTCGATATCCTGGTGAACAACGCAGGCATCAATACGCCCAAGCGGACGATGGCCGACATGCCGCCAGAGACTTGGGACGAAGTGATGGCGATCAACGCCACGGGCACCTACAACTGCATGCACGCCGTGTTGCCGCTGATGCGTGCCCGAAAGGAAGGATTGATCATCAACATGGACTCGATTTCTGGCCAGCGGGCCAGCGTGTTGGGAGGCGTGGCTTATTGCGCGTCGAAGTTCGCGATGACGGCGCTGGGCACCTGCGTGGCACTCGAGGAAGGGGCCAACGGCATTCGCGTCACCAGTATTTGTCCTGGTGAAGTCGACACGCCGCTGCTCGAGGGACGCCCGAGTCCTGTCAGCGCCGAACACCGCGCGAGAATTCTACAGCCCCAAGACGTGGCCGCCGCCGCATTGATGGTGGCCTGCTTGCCGCCGCGTGCACACGTGCACGAGTTGGTCATCAAACCGACCTGGCAAGATTATTCTTGATTCGACTGCCGGCGACGAGCGTAGCGGATTGGCTTATTCCACACGCCAGGTTTCGCCGCTGTTGAACAGCGTTTGCAGGTCGCCCTTGCCGCGCTTCTTAGCGGCGGCGATTTGTTCGCTGAGCCGTTCTTCGTAGCGCGGCGCGTCGATCGAGCGGAAAATGCCGATCGGCTCGGGAAACTCCGGGTGGGTCATGCGGCTCAAAAGATAGGCCAAGGTTGGCTCGGCCGCCTGCTCGTCGTGAAAGAGCAAGTCGTCTTCCGAAATGCCCTTGCCCAACTCGACCACCTCGGGCGTGATTCCGTTCAGGCGAATGCCCTTGTCGCGGTTCTTGCCGAAGATCAGCGGCTTGCCGTGTTCGAGCTCCAAGGTCGCGTCCGCCTTGACGTCGCGGCCGGTGGCATAGTCGAACGCGCCATCGTTAAACACGTTGCAATTCTGATACACTTCGACGAACGACGTGCCAACGTGTTCGGCCGCGCGCTTGAGTACCATCGACAGGTGCTTGATGTTGACGTCGATCGAACGGGCGACAAAAGTGGCCTCGCAGCCGATCGCCACCGACAACGGGTGCAACGGATTGTCGATCACTCCGACGGGCGTGCTCTTGGTCACCTGGCCCAACAACGAAGTGGGCGAATACTGGCCCTTGGTCAATCCGTAAATGCGGTTGTTGAACAGGACGATGTTGAGATCCAAATTGCGCCGGATGGCATGCATCAAATGATTGCCGCCAATCGACAATGCGTCGCCGTCGCCCGTGATTACCCACACCGACAAGTCGGGCCGCGCCACTTTCAGGCCCGACGCCACGGCCGGCGCTCGACCGTGAATCGAGTGGATGCCGTACGTGTTCATGTAGTAGGGAAATCGGCTCGAGCAGCCGATGCCGGAAACGAAAACGGTCTTTTCCGGCGGCACGCCCAGCGTGGGCAATACCTTCTTCATCTGGGCCAATATGGAGTAATCGCCGCAGCCCGGGCACCAGCGAACTTCCTGGTCGCTGGCAAAGTCTCCGGGGGTGAGTACCGGCAGCGCTGATTGAGTGCTCATTCTCGACTTTCTGGTTTTGACGGATACCTGGGCCTGGTTTATTTCAGCAATTCTTCGATCTTTTCGGTCACTTCGCGAACGGCAAACGGCTTGCCCTGAACTTTGTTCAGGCCGATGGCGTCCACGAGGAACTGGGCACGGATGACCATGCGCAACTGGCCGAGATTCAACTCGGGTATCAGAACCTTGTCGAAGCGACTGATGATCTCGCCTAAATTGGCCGGAAACGGATTCAAATAGCGCAGATGAACGTGTGAGACCGACCGGCCGCGGGTTTGCGCCGCTCGCACGGCGGTGGCACAAGCGCCGTAGGTGCCGCCCCAACTCATGACCAGCAATTTGCCGCTGGCTGGGCCATCGACGGCTTGCGGTGGAATGTCATTGGCCACTAGCGCTACCTTGCGCCTCGCAAGTTAACCATGTGCTCGTGATTGGCCGGTTCGTAGTTGACGTTGCCGGTGATGTCTTGCTTTTCCAGGCCGCCGATGCGGTGCATCAGCCCGGGGGTGCCTGGCAGGGCCCAGGGCCGCGCCAGCCTCTCGTCGCGGGCGTAGGGCATAAACGTTTCACCGTCTTCCTTGCCGATCGGATGCGGGACGTTGATCTGCGGTAGACTGTCCACTTCCGGCACATTCCAGGGCTCCGCGCCGTTGGCGATATAACCATCCGTCAGAATGAACACGGGGGTCATGTACCTCACGGCGATGCGCCAGGCGTCGAAGGCCGCATTGAAGCAATCGGCCGGGCTCGAAGCCGCCACGATCGGCACGGGGCACTCGCCGTTGCGACCGAACAGGGCCTGCAACAAGTCGGCTTGTTCGGTCTTGGTCGGCAGGCCCGTGCTCGGGCCGCCGCGTTGCACGTTGATGATCAGCATCGGCAGCTCGGTCATCACCGCCAATCCGATGGCTTCGGTCTTAAGCGCGATGCCAGGCCCGCTCGAAGCCGTGACCCCCATCGCGCCGCCGAAAGCGGCTCCCAGGGCCGATGTGACCGCCGCAATTTCATCTTCGGCCTGGAACGTGCGCACGCCGAAATTCTTGTGGCGCACCAGTTCGTGCAGAATGTCGCTGGCCGGCGTGATCGGATAGCTACCATAGAACAGTTCGCACCCGCTGCGCTGTGCCGCCGCCACCAAGCCCCAAGCCAGGGCCTGATTGCCCGTGATGTTGCGATACAAGCCGGGCTTCAATTCGGCCTTGCTGACCATGAACTGGCTGGCCATGGCGTCGGTCGTTTCGCCATAGTTGTAGCCGGCCTTAAGTGCCCGGCGGTTGGCCTCGGCCACTGCGGGCATCTTGCCGAACTTTTCGTCGATGTAGCGTAGCGTCGGTTCCAGCGATCGATCGTAGAGCCAGAAAGTGAGCCCCATGGCGTAGAAATTGCGGCAGCGATCGGCCTCCTTTTGGCCCAGCCCCAGCCCTTCCACGGCCAGACGAGTCAGCCGCGTCATCTCGACCGGAAACAATTGGTATCCGTCCAGACTGCCGTCATCCAGCGGGCTAACTTTATAGCCGGCCTGGGCCATGCCTTTTTCGTCGAAGGCATCCTTGTTGACGATCAGAATACCGCCGTTCACCAGGTCGACCAGGTTCGTCACCAGCGCCGCCGGGTTCATCGCCACCAGTGCGTCAACCTGGTCGCCGGGCGTGAAAATCTCGGTGCTCGCGAAGCGGATCTGGAAACCGCTCACGCCCGCTTTCGTTCCCCGCGGCGCCCGGATCTCGGCCGGAAAATCGGGAAACGTGGCGATATCGTTGCCGGCCAGTGCCGAAGTATTGGTCAATTGCGTGCCGGCCAGTTGCATGCCGTCGCCCGAGTCGCCACAAAAGCGGACCGTGGCGGCATCGAGCTCAACGAGCGATTTCGTGCGTGTAATAGTGGCCATGAGCTGGTTGGTGTCCTTCTGCGATCTTTGGAATCGATGGCCGGGATCAGTCCGGCAGGCGGGCAATCAGTGGGGGATTAATCTCATTGCATCGTTGGCCGCGACTCAGGCGCGGAACTCTGGGCGAAGCGTCATTTTTTGAAGTGACATTACGTCCAAAAGGGTTTGCCAGCGGTCACGGGCCTCAGCGCACGATCGCTCGACCGCAAGAGGCGCCAATGTTCTGCTAAAAGCCGCAACCGAGACGCGTCGAGAACGACCCATTGGTCGAAAGCGTCCCAGTGGCGGAAGGAGGGTCGCGAGCGGGCGGACACCGCGCAATACGCCTCGCGCGAAATGCAGCCCGGATGGAAGGTTCCGTTTGAACTCGAAGTTCACCGCACGCCTGGCACAAGCTGAAGGAGGCTCAGTTACGAGACGCCACCACGCTGTCAGGAGCGCGTCGGAAAAGCGTCAGGGGCCCCTCACCGTTGTAATGGGTAAGGCAATGAAGATTTTCCGGCACACGCTCCTCATTTAATGTACCACCCCCTACTAACCCGGGCAAGCACAACGCCAGGTGGCGAATCCGTAAGGCTTGCGGGTCGTCAAAACCGCTAGTTTCTTCGGCTATTCCGGCAGTTCCGGGGCCCGCGAGCGGTTTTCGGGCGGTGCGTAGAACTGGGTCAGATCGATGCCTCCCTTGGCCTCTTCCTCGACGAGCTTCAAACGCGCCTCAAGCCGTTCCACCCTGCGCACCAACAGCGGAATCAATTGCGGCGACTCGTCGCTCTTGGGCGGTCGCGGCACGTCGGGATAGCCCAGGTGCCGATGGAGCGCGGCGAACAGCAGTAGCGGGTCCTTTCCGCGGTTGGCCAGCGCGATTCGCCCTTCCCCTTCGCCGAACAAGACGGGGCGCTGGGCGGCTTGTGGATCCTCTTCGCCGGTTTGCGCCAGCACGCGGCGGCGATAGTGCTCGCTGCGGACGAAAATCAGGTCGGCGAAATCGACCAGTCCGATCTGATGTCGAACCATCGCGATCCACTCTTTCCAGGCCTGGTCGAACTCGACGTCGCCGGCGATCGCCTGCAAGCCGCGATCATAGTGCAATCGATTGCGCGAGATCGACTCGAACTCATACAGAAAGATGCCCTGCGCCGTGGCGCCGTCGGCGCGATAACGCGCCTCGCGGGCCAGAATCTCCATCGCCATCACCATGTCGAACCGTCCGCGGTCGCTTTCGGCTTCGGCCACGACGAACGTCTGAAACGGCGTGAAATAGTGGCCCAATTGGGCCATCGCGGTGTGAAACACGCCGTTAAGCTTTAGTTCGCCATTCAAAAAATCGATCGCCAACGGCAGTCGCGTCGTAGACAGAATTTCCTCGCGAACCGCCAGCAACAGCTCCTGCGTCGAAATACCGGTTTGCTGTCGCTGGGCAAGCGCCGAAAAGAAGTGGGCCTGCTCGATATATTCCTCGCGTTCCAGCATGCTTACAAACCCCGCTTTCCGCCGCAAGGCGGTAATTCGCTCCGTCGTGCCGAGTCAAACGGACCGCTTTGTGATGCGGTCCGTTGCGTAAATCGGTCCGTTGCGTAAATCGGGCCACCGAGGGCCCAGCCCTGGCATGGCGCACCCACCGTCCTATAATAACAACTGAAGGCGCCAAGCCCCTAATTTGCCGAGCGACAAGGGCGTTAGCGTTCTCGTCGATCGCCCGATCCCTTATTGCAGCAGGATACCCTTTACCGTGGGCGGAAATTTCTCAACGATCGAAGCCGCCATCGAGGCCATCGCCCGCGGCGAGGTCATTATCGTAGTCGACGCCGAAGACCGCGAGAACGAAGGCGATTTTACCTGCGCCGCCGAAAAAGTGACGCCCGAAATCGTCAACTTCATGATCACCCACGGACGCGGCCAGCTTTGCATGCCGATTTTGCCCGAAGTCTCGGAGCGGCTCAAACTGGCGCCGATGGTTGAGGCCAATACGTCGTTCCTGGGCACGTCGTACACCGTGCCGGTCGATCACAAGAGTTGTCGGACCGGGATCACGGCCCAGGAACGCGCGCTGACGATTCGCTCGATCATCGATCCGGCCAGCAAGCCCTCGGACTTCGTGCGTCCGGGGCACTTGTTTCCGCTGGTCGCGAAGGAAGGGGGCGTGTTGCGCCGCGCCGGTCATACCGAGGCCACGGTCGACCTGACTCGCCTGGCCGGACTGAGCGCCGGCGGAGCTCTGTGCGAGATCCTGGGCCCCAGCGGCGATCGCGCCACACGCGACGCGCTGTTTGCGCTGGCTGCCGAGCACGATCTGCAAATCATCTCGATCGAAGAACTGATCCGCTATCGCCGGGTGCGGGAGAAGCTGGTCTATCGCATTACGGAGGCGCGCCTTCCCACGCGGCACGGAGAGTTCAAATTGATCTTCTACGGTGTGAAGTACGAGTCGCAGCAGCCGTTCGTGCTGGTGATGGGCGAGCCCGATAAGGGCCCCGTGCCGCTGGTGCGGCTGCACTCGGCCTGCTTCACCGGCGACGTGCTCAGCTCGCTGCGCTGCGACTGCGGCGATCAGCTGGATATGGCCCTGGAGATGATCGCCAGTGAAGGATCGGGAGTGCTGGTGTACCTGCCCCAGGAAGGGCGCGGAATTGGCCTGGTCGAGAAGATCAAGGCTTATGCCCTGCAAGATCAGGGACTCGATACGGTCGAAGCTAACCTGGCGTTGGGCTATAAGGTTGACACCCGCGACTATGGCGTCGGCATTCAATTGCTCAAGGACTTGGGTCTCACCAAGGTCCGCTTGCTGACGAATAATCCCAAGAAGACCGACGCCTTTATCTATGGCGGATTCGACTTGCAGGTGGTCGACCAGGTTCCGATCCATTCCGTCGTCAACGAGCACAACGCCCGCTACATCGCCACCAAACGGGACAAGCTGGGCCATTCGTTGCCCGAGACGGGCTGATATGCAAATTGGGCTCGTCGTCTTGGGCCCGAGTCGCGGCTGTTTTAGGTCGCCGCATAATTAGCTCGGCTTGATCTTTTGCCATTCGTCCCATGACACCACGCCCAGTTCGGGCCGCGGTTCGTCGGGCAACATGGCGATGAATTCCAGCGAGTGGCCATCAGGATCGGTGAAGTAGATCGACAGTGCGGGCATCCACGCAAATACCATCGGCCGTTCGGTGCCGTCGTCGAGAAAGTTGTGACAGGGCAGCCCACGGTCCTTGAGCCAGCGGACCGACTTGTTGCGAACGTCCTCAAGCGACGCGCGAAACGCGAAGTGCTGGGGAATCACCTGCTCCGGCGGTTTCTCCCACAGGCCCAGCATGGCCTCGCCAGGGCGGCCAATCCATAGAAAGCTCGCGCGGCGGCCTTCCTCGAAGCGTCCCAGTTCCAGCCCCAGCACGTCACGGTAAAAGGCCGTCGAGCGATCCAGGTCCGTGACGAACAAGTGGGTTTCGAACAGGCCGGAGATCATGTGGGGGTTGGGGGCTGGAGATTGGGGGTTGGTAGGAACCGTGGTGCAATCAGCGCCAAAGGCGCGCTAGAGATTCGCCCCATACGCAAAGCCTGGCGATATCGCGCGAAGCCGCTTGCGGCACCATTAAATCTGCAGACGAAGACGCAGGATCCGTCCGGCCTTATCGTCGCGCGGCTTCGAGCGTTTTACTTCCCGGCTTTTGTTGCCGGAGCTTTCGGCGCGGCGGGCTGGGCCTTTTCATCGCCGTTATCGGGGCGCGCCTTGGCGGCCGCTTCGTCCTTCTTGGCTTTGGCGGCCAAAGTCTCGGCCGCCAGATTCTTTCCGGCCAGGATCGCTTCCAAGTCCTTGGTCAGGCTTGCTTCCAAGTTAGGCGAAACGCCGACTTTCACAACCTGAACCGTGCCATCCTTGCCGATGAGCACGGTTTGCGGAATGGCCTCGGCCCCGTACGAACCCGCCACCGCGCCGTCCTTATCGAGCGCCACGGCAACCTTCAGCTTCGCGTCTTCAAGGAATTTCTTGATATCGTCGGGCTCCTCTTGCAGGTTGACGGCATAGAGCACGACCCCCTGATCCTTGAATTTCTCGGCAACCTTGTCGATCACCGGCATGGCCTGCACGCATGGTCCGCACCAGGTGGCCCAAAAGTCCAGGATCACGACTTTCTTGCCCTTGAAGGCGGCAAGGTTCAGCTCGCCGCCATCCAGCAATTCGAGCTTCACCTCGGGCGCGGCCTGCCCCACCAACGGATGCGGGCCGGGCTCGGCACTGGCTCGACCGCCCGAGAGAATATCCATTAGCGATTCGGCTTTTTCGACTCCCTCGGGCGCCGTGAAGGCGAAGGCCTCGGCCGAAAATTTCGGATCGGTTTTCCAGTCCTTGAAGGTCACGGTGTTCGTGATCTTCATATTCTCGTAGGGGGACTTTTGCTGGCTGGCTTTGGCCATCTTGGCAAAGGCCTTGGCCAGGTCCGGAACAAACTGCCGCACGAGCGGTTTGTCGCCCGCTTCGATCCACAGTTTCCAGTCGAGATCTTCGCCCGTGGCTTCGATCAGGTGGCATTTAATGCCGTCCAGTTCAACCACACCGCCATAGGCGACCGACGTTGTCTTTTCCAGCAGTTTCTTTGCCGGCTCCTCATTCAGCAGCGCCGCCGTGACGACCGACGCGTTGCCGAAACCCAGCGGCCCGGCGACCAGCGGGTTTTGCAGCATGGCATCCCATGTCTCGGGCGCCTTCTCCACGCCGTACTTGTTGAATCCCTTGATGAAGACCGACAGCTCGCTGCCATCGCTCATGATTTGTGCGCCACCCTGTGGCGGCGCCTCGACCGTAAATGCCAATTTGTTCGGTCGCTCGGCGGCGAATTTGAGTTCAAAGTTCTGGCTCTGCTTCTTGCCTTGTTGCTCGATCGTCAGGGCGACTCCGCCGTCAAACTGAAAGCCCTGCAAGCCGGCGATGAACTTGCCCCACTTGTCGACGACCTGCTGCGCCTTGGCGTCGACTTCCGACTTGGCGGCCACGGCCGCGGGAGCAACCGCAAACGACGCCAGCAAGACAACGAGTAAACACAATACGGAGCGCACAAGCGCGGCTGGAGCGGACATGATCTGCTGTTCCTGTGTGGGGAGGGTTGACCGGAGGGTTCTCGGCTCAAGCGCAACGCGGGAGAAGACGTATTCGTTTGCTAACGCCGTGGGAAAGACGCCTGGCCCGGGACCGCCTCAGCATACCAAACCCGCTCCAGCGGTACCACTATAGGCACGGGGACGAATCGTGCAGATCGGCCCATTTCGCGCAGCGGATTTGGCTGGTTTGCCGCCGCCGAGGGCATTACAATCGAGAGCGCCCCGATCGATTCATCCAGCCCTCCGGAGCATCCTCGCCATGGCCCGAATCTCCCGCCGCAAATTCATTCAATCGTCCGCCGCCGCCAGTACCGCGTTCGGTTTGTTCACGATCGCCGGGACCAAGGCCTCGGGACGGGTGATCGGCGCCAACGACGTGATTCGCGTGGGCGTGGCCGGTATCCGTGGGCGCGGTCAGTCGCACATTGATGCGTTCGGCAAGGCTCTCAAGGATCAGAACGTGCAGGTTACCTACCTGATCGATCCCGATACGCGTTTGTTCGGTTCCCGTCGCTCAAAGGTCAGCGAGATCGCCGGCAACGACCCGCAGTGCGTCAAGGACATTCGCAAGGCGCTTGAAGATCCGAACCTGGACGCGGTCTCGGTCGCCACCTGCAACCATTGGCATTCGCTGATCACGATCTGGGCCTGTCAGGCGGGCAAGGACGTCTACGTCGAAAAGCCGATCAGTCACAACGTCTATGAAGGGCGGAAGTGTGTCGAAGCAGCGCAAAAATACGGCCGCGTCGTGCAGCATGGAACGCAACAACGCAGCAGCGAAGGCCGGGCCAAGGAGATCGCCGCCGTTCACTCCGGAAAATACGGCAAGCTGCTGGTTTCAAAAGGATACTGCTGCAAACCCCGCTGGAGTATCGGCACGCGCCCGATCGAAAGCCCGCCCTCGGAGTTGGATTTCAACATCTGGCTCGGTCCCGCGCCCGAGCAGCCGTACCATGCCAACCTCGTGCCGTACAACTGGCATTGGTTTTGGGACACCGGCAACGGCGACATCGGCAACCAGGGGGTACACGAAATGGACGTGGCCCGTTGGGGGATCAAGGATGCGACGTTGCCCAAGAGCGTGTGGAGTCTGGGCGGCCGGTTCGCATTCGACGACCAGGGCGCGCCCGATCAAGGCCAGACCCCCAACATTCAAATGTCGGTGTTCGAATTCGGCGACGCGCTGCTCGTGTTCGAAGTTCGCGGATTAGTCGGAGGCAAGAGCCAACTGCCCAACCAGGTGGACAATGAGTTCTACACCACCGATGGAATGATCCGCGACGGAATGTTTTATCCTAGCGGCTCGACCGAGGGTCAGAAAATCGAGGGCCCCGAGGCCCACGTCACCGCCGGCGGTCCGTTCGGCAGCTTCATCCATGCCGTGCGAAGCCGCAAGGCCGAGGACGTTAATGCGAACGCCGAAGTGGCGCACTACTCGGCCGCGCTGTGTCACCTGGCTAACATTTCGTATCGCCTCGGCAAGCCGACGCCCTTCGACAAGGCCGGTCAGTCGCTGGGAGGCAATAAGCAGGTCGTCGCATCGTTCGACGCCCTGCGCGACAACCTGAAGGTTGTTGGTTTGAACCTGGCCGAGACCACCTATACCGTTGGCGACAAGCTCACGTTCGACGCGGCAAGCGAAAAGTTCGTCGGCCCCGGCGCGGAGGCCGCCAACCCGCTTTTGACCAGGGCCTATCGCAACGGCTTTGTCGTGCCCGAGCAGGTCTAAGGCGTTGCCCGCCAGGTATATTCGACACACGTTTTGGTGAGCGGTTTTGGCCCGCGCGGTCCGATCGTATGTTTGCCGGGTTTAATGGTTAGCGCTATACTGGCGCTCGGACCCCGGGTCCGCAATCGGCTTCCCCCCTGGCTGGCTGGAATAGGGAGAAAAAAGCCATGCTCTCGATCGTCTCGGATCGTACCTATCGAAATTGTGAAGGCGTCAATCGACGCACGTTCCTGAAGATCGGCTCGCTGGGTGCTGGCACGCTGGCGCTACCACAGCTGCTGGCGGCACGCGCGCAGGCCGCTGCCGAGGGCAAGGCAGTACGAAAAACTTCGGTCGTGTGGGTGTGGATGGCCGGCGGCCCTTCGCACGTCGAGACGTTCAATCCCAGCATGGGTGCCCCGGTCGAGTTCCGTAGCGTCACCGGCGCGGTTGCCACGCGGTTGCCCGGCGTGACCCTGGGAGGCACGTTTCCCAAAATCGCCGCGGTGGCCGACAAGATGGCCTTCGTGCGCTCGTTCGCTCACAACAATAGCGGGCATGTCGGCGGCACGCATTTTGTCATGACCGGCTACGATAACCGCACCATCGACAATAGCGGCACGCCCACGCGTCCTTCGATCGGTTCGATCGTGTCTGCGCGTGCGCGGCACCAATCATCCCGTCACGGGCATGCCGACGTATGTCCGCTTTAATCCGATTCGAAGCGGCATCGATGGTCCCGCTTTTCTCGGCACGGCCTACGCGCCGTTCGATCCAGCCGGCCAGGCGCTTAAGAACCTCTCGCTGGCCGTGCCAGAAAACCGCCTAGGCGATCGCCGGGCGCTGTTGACCAGCTTGGACCGTATGTCGAGCGTCGTCGATCGCAGCGGAACAATGGAAGGGTTGGATAAGTTCGAGGAGCAGGCCTTTAACCTGGTGCTGGGCGGCGCTCCGGCCGCGTTCGATCTGACTCGCGAAAAGCGCAAGACCGTGGCCCGCTACGGCAAGGGATTCGGCGAACAAATGCTGCGAGCCCGGCGCCTCTGCGAGGCCGGCTGTGGATTCGTGACGCTGCAATATCCCGGCTGGGACATGCACCAGCAAATCAAGGCGGGCATGGAGAAACGTAGCCCCGACTTGGATCGAGCCATTGCCGCCTTCGTCGAAGATGTCCACGAGCGAGGGTTGGCCGACGACATCTTGCTGGTGGTCACCGGCGAATTTGGCCGCACGCCCAAGATCAACCGCACGGCCGGTCGAGATCATTGGGCGCCGCTGAGCACGCTCGCCCTGTCGGGTGGCGGATTGCGAATGGGACAAGTCGTGGGTGAAAGTACGCCCAAGGCTGAAGTGCCCAAGAGCAAACCCATCCGCCCTCAGGATCTGATGGCCACGGTGTTTCACGTGTTGGGTCTCGACCCGCACCTGCAATTCACGAACCAGGCCGGTCGTCCGGTGTACATGCTCGAGGAAGGGCGGCCGATTTCGGAGCTGGTTTAAGTCTTTCAAACTTTCCGACAGACACCCCGCGCGGATGCACGCAGCCGCCCCACGGAGAGCGGTCTACAACGCTACAAAGTGCACCAACGGATGGACGATTTCCGAGCTTCGTTTGTTGGTTTCTCGCATACTTTGTGTCCTGCGTGTCGTGGTGCTAGATTCACTTTCAAACAGTTACTGCAATTGACACGTCTGGTAGGAGTTTTCCCGTGCGCGAATCGTCCCGCTCAGCGATGAAGGTGCTGCTGTCGACCGCGTTGTTGGCGACCTGCATCCGGGGAACACTACGTGGCGAAGAGAACTGGCCTGCTTGGGGAGGCCCGAGCGGGACCAGTCACACCCAGGAAACCGGTCTGCCGCTGAGCTGGTCCAACGACGATGTGCTGTGGCGGGCCGATCTCAAAGGCTCCGGGCAGTCGACGCCCGTGGTTTGGGGCAATCAGATTTTTCTAACCGCCGCGCTGGATAAGGGTCGGCAGAGAATCGTGTTTGCCATCGATCGCCGCGACGGAAAGCTGCTTTGGGAACACGTGGCATGGACCGGCGACCCCGAGGAGTCGCACGCCATGAACGGCTGGGCTTCGTCGACTTGCGCCACAAATGGCAAGGTCGTGGTGGCGTTTTTCGGACGTGGTGGCATGCACGGCTATTCGCTCGACGGCAAGCCGTTGTGGTCGCGCGACCTGGGGCGTTTTGACGGACCATGGGGCACTGCCGCCAGTCCGATCTTCTATCGCGACACCGTCATCCAGAATTGCGACAGCGAATCCAAGGAGGCTTCGCTGCTGGCTCTCGACTATCGCACGGGCGAGACCGTATGGAGTACTCCACGGGCGAACATGCGCGGCTGGAGCACGCCGATCCTGATCAAAACCCCCAAGCGCGAAGAACTGGTCCTCAACAGCCATACCGGCGTGCGGGCGTATGATCCCGAGACCGGTCGCGAGCTGTGGTGGTGCAAGGGGTTCAACGGACGCGGCGAGCCGGTGCCCGCCTACGGTCACGGACTGCTGTTTTGCGTCAACGGCCTGGCAGGCGATATTTATGCGGTACGGCCGGGCGGCGAGGGCGATGTCACCGAATCGGACCGGGTGTGGCATACGCCGCGGCGCGCGGGTCGCGATCTGCCCTCGCCGGTCGTGATCGACAATTACTTGCTGGTGATGAGCATGGCCGGAATTCTAACGTGCTACGACTGTGTCAGCGGCAAGGAGTTATGGAAGGAACGGATCGGCGAGAAGTTTTCCTCCAGCCCGCTGGTGGCCGAGGGCCGGGCGTACTTTCAGAGCGACGCAGGCGAAACGTTTGTCGTCCAACCGGGCCAGAAACTGAATATCGTGGCTCGAGGAAAACTAGCCAGCGAGGGGGACGAATTGTTTCGCGCCGTGCTGGTCCCGAGTCAGGGACAAATTTTCATCCGCTCGACGAAGCATCTGTATTGCATCAGCTCGCGCGCGGCGGTAAATAACTCGGACCTCGTTCTTGGCGGCGAAACTCTGTCGGTCCGCGGTCGGCCCCACCGTCGCCCCGTTTTTGCACGATTCAGCCCTGGAAGCACCGCGCCGTTTGCCCGCGGGGTTCACAGGCTTCCGGGGCAGTCGATTGACGACGTTGTTCCTGGGCTGTTACCTTTGCTTATCGATTGGCGACCGCTACTCGAAAATCGAGTTTGGGCCAACGATAGGCAAACGTGAAAGAGCGAACATGAAAGCGATCGTCGCGCACCAGTGGTGCGAACCCCGCGAGCTGGTGCTGGAAGAGGTCGATAGACCCCAACCCCAGCCCGGGCAGTTGCTGCTCAAGGTCCACAGCGCCGCGCTCAATTTTCCCGATATCTTGATGGTCGCGGGGAAGTATCAGGTCAAGCCGCCGCTGCCCTTCACGCCGGGCTTTGAAGTTGCGGGCACGGTCGATGCGCTCGGCGATGGCGTCGAGGGATTCGCGCCCGGCGATCGCGTGTTGGCGCAAATCAGCTTGGGCGGATTTGCCGAGTTCGTCGTCGCGCCGGCCGCGACAAACCAGCATATCCCCGAGGCCATGTCGTACGACGAGGCGGCCGCATTTCCGCTCGTTTATCAAACCTCGTACTTCGCCTTGGTGTTGCGCGGCAACTTGCAGAAGGGCGAGACCGTGCTGGTGCATTCGGCGGCCGGCGGTGTTGGACTGGCCGCCGTGCAGATCGCGCGTGCGCTGGGCGCCGGCAAGATTATCGGCACCGCCGGCTCCGACGAGAAACTCGCGATCATTCGCCAAAACGGCGCCGATGTCGCCTTGAATTACCAGACCGAGGATTTCGTCGAAATCGTCAAGCGCGAGACAGGCGGCCGCGGCGCGGACATTATTTTCGATCCCGTCGGTGGAGAGATCGGTCAGCGAAGCACCAAGTGTATCGCCTTCGAGGGACGGTTGCTCATAATCGGCTTTACCAGCGGCGGCTTCTCGAATTTCGTTTCGAATCACATCCTGATCAAGAATTACAGCGTGGTGGGCGTTCACTGGGGAATGTACCAGCAGCAGGGTCCCGCCAAAATCGCCCGCGCCTGGAAAGCGCTCTGGGAACTGTACGGCGCGGGACAACTCAAGCCGGTCGTCGGCAGCCGCTTTCCGATGTCGCAAGTCGCCGACGCGATGCAGCTATTGTCGTCGCGAGCCGCGGTTGGCAAGGTCGTCCTGCATTGGTGAGCTGTAAGAAAGCGAGTTGACGCCGTGGAAAACGCCCACTTTTTTCGTGACAAACTGGCCAGCGGGAAAACGCTGGTGGGAACGTGCATCACGTTCGTCGATGCCACGGTAACCGAGGCGCTTGTGCGCACCTTGGACTTCGTCTGGATCGACATGGAGCATAACCCGCTCTCGCTCGAACGAGTCCAGGGACACATCATGGCCACCAGGGGCAGCGAAACGACTCCCTTGGTGCGCGTGCCGGCGAATGATCCGGTACTGATCAAGCCCGTGCTCGATATCGGCGCCGCCGGCGTCATTGTTCCCCTGGTCAAGACGGCCGACGACGTGCGCTTGGCGGTTTCGGCATGTCGCTACCCGCCAGAAGGAGTTCGTGGATTCGGGCCTCGGCGCCCCTCTCGCTTTGGCGCGCTTGGCGGGCCCGATTTTTGCCAGGCAGCGAATCAAGCCATCATCACGATTGTGCAAATCGAACAAGCCGAGGCTCTGCACAATCTAGCAGACATCCTGGCGGTGCCCGGACTCACATCGGTTGTCGTTGGGCCGAACGATTTGGCCGCATCTCTTGGCTATACCGGAGAGCCGCGCCATCCCGAGGTGGTCCGTGCCATCGACGGCGTCATTGCCAAAGCTGCGCGACGCCAAGGTGCCCATCGGAATTGCCGTGGGCGACGATCCTGACGTACTCGTCGAGTGGGCGGATAAGGGAGTCAATTGGCTGGCGATGGCCGCCGATTACGGGCTGCTGGTTCGCTCTGCCTCGCAGTTGGCGACTCGAGTTCGAGAGCGGCCGAGAGCGACGAGTTAGTTCTCGGTTTCGTCGAGACTCCCATTCCACCAACACTTATGCCGACCGCACGCTCGGTGTTGGACTACTTTTTCACGGACGCCTGGAATCCGGCGTCAAAGAGCGCCTGGATCGCGGCATTCACGTCCACACCCTTGCCGGTCACTTCCAGCGTTTTGGTTTTCTTGTCCGAATTGACCGCAGTGACGCCATCGACGCCCTTGAGCGCTTTTTCCGCCGCGCGATAACAGGCCGGGCAGCAGAGGTGTACGCCTGCGATGGCGATCACATCGGCCTTGGCGCCCTTCTCGGCGTTCGAGGCGGGGAACTCAAGAACTTTGTCGCCTTGCTTGGCGGCGCCGCGAAAGCCCGCCTTCGCCAGCGCGTCAATGGCCGCGACGGCGGCTTTGTCGTCGGCCACGGTCAGCGTAATCGTGCCGGAATCCTTGTCCGCCTTGCCGTTGCTCACCCCGTCGATGCCCTTCAGCTTGCTTTGGGCGATGTTCACGCACTGGTCGCAGCACATGTGAACACCTTCGATTTTTACTTCGTCGGCATGGACCGCCGGAATAGAGAGCGCGGCCACGGCGAGTACGATCGACGAAAGGTAGGCGCATTTCATAACGTCTCTCTCCAAAATGGTACCAGGCTGATGCTGAATTACAGGGATCCGCGACGAAGCGTCCAGATTCTAGCGTACCCAGAGTCGGTCCGCCAATCCTTGGCCCAACGGTGAGGATGACATTCGCATTCGCGATGTTCTCGGGTTATTCTGGCGTTTTGTGCCGCGGTATTCTTGGCCGCCAAGACCAATAAAGGCGTATTTGTAAAGGGAGGTGACGCGTGGCGGATCGTCAATTCTCGACGGGGCGTTGGCTCGCGCACCGTGGATATTACAAAGCAATCGTGCTGGCGATGGCGCTGTGTTGCGGCCCCACCGTGGCGCGAGGCAGCGAAACGGCCGAAGCGGCCAGGCCGCGGATCATCGACTTGTCATTACTGGTGGCCGAGAATTTGCCGGGCGCCTGGCCCGCTCCCGGTTTTTCGCCGTTTCACATCAATCATTACCTGCAAATCGGCCCCCGAAGTCCGTACAACAGCGACATCCTGGCGATCGACGGCAACACGGGCACGCAGCTCGACGTGCCGCCGCATTCGATCCCGCTGCCCGAGACGAACCTGCCCAACGCGGGTCCATATGGCCGGCTGTTCACGGATAAAGTTCCCGCCTGGCAGTTCTGCGGCGAGGCGTGCGTCGTCGACTGTCGCGATCTTCGCGATGGAAAGACGCCGGGTCGTAGTGAACTGATCAAGAGCCCCAGGATTCAGGATTGGGAAAAGACACACCGGCCGCTCTCGAGAGGTGATATCGTCTTGTTCCATAGCGGCTACACCGACAAGTACTACTTGCCGATGCCGCAGGGTCGCCGGTTCGCCGCCGCGCCGGTCGAGGGGCGCACTCCGGCCTGGCCCGATCCCGATCCCGACTGCATGGAATTCCTCGCCAGCCGCAAGGTGATGGCGCTGGCGACCGACAGTGCCAGCATGGGGCCGCTTCCGGACCTGGCCGAGCCGACGCACATCGCGGGTCTCAAGTATGGAATGATCTGGACGGAGTCGGCGACCGGGTTTGGTCAACTTCCCGCGACTGGCGCCTTCTACTGCCTGCTGGCCCCCAAACATGCGGACGGCACATACAGCGAAGGGCGCGCCTTGGCCGTCGTGGGTGATCCTTTGGCTCGGCGGCTGATCGAGTCGGCGCGGCAGAAACAAGTGGCTGATCTATCAGTCACGTTATCGACGGACATGCCCGTGACATGGCCAGGGCGCGGGGCCGGTGATCACCGACAGCCGTACCTGAGAGTGCCGCTGTTCCTGGCCGCGAATTTGGGCCGATTTCACGAGAGCCATCTGCTCGACTCGCATGCCGGCACGCATCTGGTGCCGCCGTCGTTCGCGCTGCCGCCCTCTGGCTTCGACAATCGGGAATATGCCGAGGATGTTCAGGCATGGCTGGCCGAGTACGAGCGGAAATACGGCCCGCGAGGCACGAGCGACGTGACCGCCGAAAAGGTTCCGCTCGACCAAACCTGCGGTTGGGCTCGCGTCATCGATGTGCGGCATCGCGTGGGTTCAACCGATCCCAGCACGTGGCCGCGGTCGCCCGAAATCACCGTGGCCGATATTGAAGCACACGAGAAGCAGCATGGGTCGCTCGAACCCAATCAGATCGTGATCTTTCACAGCAGCTATACCGACAGGGCATTCAAACCGCTTCCCTCGGGATTGGCCAGCATGGCTGAACCGCTTCTCGGCAAGCGTGAAGGCTGGCCCGCGCCCGGCCCCGACGCGATCATGTACCTGGCCAAAAAAGGAATCCGCGCGGTGGCGACCGATGCGCCGTCGCTGGGCGGCAGCGAACCCAAGCGAGCCCTGGCGACCTACTGGGCCCTGGGCACCAAGGGCATGGTGGGCGTCGAGTTCCTGACCGGCGTCGGCAATCTGCCGAAGGAGGCCTATTTCATTTTCGCGCCTGTCAAGATCGCCGGTTGCCACGGCGGTCCCGGCCGCGCCATCGCGCTTTACTGACCCAGCGTTTCGAGCCCCGTGCAATCGTGCTAGACGTTGATGCCCAGGTCTGAATCGAGTGTGCTCAAGATGCGGTCGCGAACCGGAGCAACCAGATTCGCCTTGCTCAGCCGGTAGGCGGGATTGGGCAATTTCGACAATCGCCTGGCATGCATCATGGCGGCGTCCAGCAGCTTGTCGGGGGCGACGGCTTCCTCCAGGAACCCGGCCTGCACCGCACCCTCCGGATCGTAGAGCACCGCGTGTTGGGTGCTTGCAATCAGGCTGCCGGTGGGCAGCCGGTAGCGGGCCAGTTCGACGGCGAATATCGGCAGCCGCAATCCGTCGCCGACCTCATTCAGGCCCACCTTGAAATCTCCCTGGGCGCCGATTCGATAATCCATGGTCATCAAGAACAACGCGCCCATCGCCACGCAGTGCCCGGTGGCCGCGCCAATCACAGGTCGCGGGAAATTCATGACATCCATGGCCATTCGCACGGTCGCCGACACCATGCCCGCGGTGGCGGCCAAATCGCCGGCCCGAATCGTTTTGAGATCAAAACCCGCCGAAAAAATGCCGGGACGACCGGTCACCACGACGGCCCCGACCTCGGCCCCAATCTCCTCGAAGCACTCGCGCAGCCGCTGGGCCATGGCCGGAGAAAATACGTTTACCTTTCCGTCGTCGATCGTCACGATGGCAATATTCGCCTCGTGCCGAATGCTGGCAAGCTGATGGGGCATCTGACCGCTCCGTCCAGGTATTTTTCGTTCGTCTTCCCGTCTGTCCGATGTTAGATCAATTGCTGGAGCCGGGCAGCCTCCTCGCGGACTTGGTCAGGCCCGCCGAGTAGTTGT
The DNA here is from genome assembly GCA_963791755.1 of uncultured Planctomycetaceae bacterium. Classification (GTDB taxonomy): domain Bacteria; phylum Planctomycetota; class Planctomycetia; order Pirellulales; family PALSA-1355; genus PALSA-1355. The sequence goes on along the minus strand of CAWBTK010000005.1, from coordinate 2,006,563 downwards.
CGATTAGCTCCGATGCGTTTGAACCACAGGTGCAGTCCTAGTTCCTCGGTAAAACCGATGCCGCCGTGAACCTCGGTCGAAGTGCGGGCCACGAGCGTGCCGACTTCGGAAAGGTGGGCCTTTGTGTGACAAGCCGTCAGCGGCGACTCTTCCGGAATCGAGTCGAAGGCATATGCCGCGTACCACAGCATGGCACGGCAAGGTTCCAGTTCCGCGGCCATCTCCGCGCACATGTGCTTTACCGCCTGAAACGAACCAACGGCCCGGCCAAACTGCACGCGCTGTTTCGAGTATTCCACGGCCCGCGTCAACATGGCTTGCGCCGCTCCCAGAGTATCGGCCGCCAGCATGATGCGTCCCGCGTCAATGATTCGCGAGCAAACCGCGGGATCGTCGCTGCCTGGCAACATTTCCGCCGCCACGTTCTCGAAAGTCAGCTCGCCCAATCGCCGCGTATTGTCGACCGTGATCAGTGGCTGGCGCGAAAGTCCGGCTGCGTCTGCCCCAACCAGGTAGAGCGCGCGGTTTTTGTCGGCGACGAGGTACAAGTCGGCCTCGAAGTCCAAAACGAACAGCGAACGCCCATTGAGCTGCGAGCCATTGAACTCCAGGTGAGCGTTGTGTCGAGCGCTGACTGTCTCGGCAATCGCCGCGCCGGCGACGGCGCTTCCAGCGGCCAGTTGGGGCAGCCAGCGGGACCGTTGAGCCTCGGAACCGGCCGCTGCAATCGCGAGCGGCGCCATCGCCGCGGTAGCGACAAACGGCGTTGGCGCAACGCGCGAACCCAACACTTCCGCCACCAAGGCCGCGTCCAGAAAACTAAGCCCCAGGCCGCCGTATTCCTCCGCGACAAGCATTCCGGGCACGCCCAGATCGCTCAAGCCCGTCCACACGTCGTTGGCCCTGGTCTCATGCTCGTGAATAAAGCGATTGACGCGTTCCAGCGGCGCATGGCGATCGAGGTATCGCCCGATGCTGTCTTGCAATAATAGTTGTTCCTTGGAAAGTCCAAAGTCCATTTCCATTCTCTCGCTATGTTTTGACTTTCGGCTCGCGCGGCATGCCCAGGCCGCGCTCGCTGATAATGTTCTTTTGAATCTGTGAGGTCCCGCCGCCGATGATCAGGCCCAGGTAGAGCATGTACATGAATTGCCAGGATCCCTCGTCACGAAGATGGGGGCTGCCACGGTAGAGAATTCCCAGCTCGCCGAGCGCGTCGATGGCGAGTCCTTCGAGCTCGTGTCGCAACTCGGTCCCCTGCAGCTTGACGATCATGGCGGCCAGCGACGCGTCTGCGCTGGTTCAACCGGGCACTTAACAAGCCGCAGGTCGTTGCAGCGCATGGCCATCACCCGGCCTTGCATTCTCATCAGCCGATCGCGGTATACCGGATTATCGATCACGCGTCGCCCGTCCACACGCTCGTCCTTCATCAACTCGACAAGCGCGTGCAGCCGCAACAACGTGGCGTCGGCGCTGCCCAGGTCGTCTCGCTCGTGGAGCAATACGGCATTGGCCACTTTCCAGCCATCGCCGGGGTTGCCCACGATCTGATCGCGCGGCACGCGCACGTCGGTGAAAAACACCTCGTTGAAATGCGAGTCGCCGGTCATGGTTTCCAGCGGTCGCACGCGAATGCCGGGCGTCTTCATGGAAAACAGCAGGAAGCTGAGCCCCTGATGCTTGGGCACGTCGGGATCAGACCGTACGAGACAAAACATCCAGTCGGCCGTTTTGGCGGTGCTGGTCCAAATTTTCTGGCCGTTGACGACCCAGGCGTCGCCGTCCAACACGGCGCTGGTGCTCAAGCTGGCCAGGTCGCTGCCCGCGTTGGGCTCGGAATATCCCTCGCACCAGATGATCTCGCCGCTGAGCGTGGGCGGAATGAACCGCGTTTTCTGCTCCTCGCTTCCCATTTCCAGCAGCACGGGCAGCAAGTAGGCGATTCCCTGTCCACCCAGCCCCGGCGAGATCTGGGCCCGCGCAAACTCCTCGGCGGTAATTCGCGACTTGAGAATGTCTGGCTCGCCGCCATAGCCGCCATATTTCTTGGGGATGGCACGGGCCACATAGCCGTTTGCGATCAGCAGTTTTTGCCACGCGCGACGCTTCGCGAGGTCGGGCTCCAAACCCTGGGCGCCAAGTGCGCGTTGGCCTCGATAAACCGCCGGGTCTCCTGCCGAAACGCTTCGTACTGGCTGCCGTAAGAAAGGTCCATGTCGATCGCGGCTCCGCTCGGAAAAATCTGGATGCCAACTCAGCCTTTGAACGTCGAATCGCCGAAGTCGCCAAAGGGTTCATCGCGTTCGCGGACTGCCTGCTTGAATCCGACTTCGGCCGCGCGCTGTTGGAACGCGAAGCCTTCGGCCGTATGCCGCGCGATGCCATCAAACACGGTCCCCATGATTTGCGTTGGCAACAGTCCGCCCATCGTTTGATTGACGAGTAGTTTCATCATCACCAGTTGGTTAAGCGGCATTTGCGCAATTCGATTCAACAGGATCTCGAATCGCTCGTCGAGCTCCGCGGCCCCAGCGGCCTCGATGGCCAGCCCCCATTCCACGGCCTCGGTCCCCGAGAGACAGTCCCCGGTAAACAACAGCCGCTTGGCGCGCTGCGCGCCGATTCGATGCGCCCACAGTGCAGTGGTGGGCACGCCCCAGACTCGCGCCGGCGGATAGCCGATTTTTGCTTTGTCCTCGATGACCAGCAAGTCGCAGCACAGCGCCATGTCGGTGCCGCCGGCCACGCAGAATCCGTGCACCTTGCAAACGACCGGCTTTTCGCTGTGGAACAGGCTCATGAAACCGCGCACGTTGCGGCTCATCATGGCATAGTCCAGCATCGGGTCCCACACGCCGTTCGGATCGTGATTGTCCGCCTGGACCTGGGCGTCCATGGGCGATCCGCTCGGCCACTGGCCGGCGGCGGAGACGTCTTGCATGTTTCGTTCCGCCGAGGCGACCAGATCGTAGCCGCCGCAAAAACCTTTGCCGCGGCCAGACAACGCGATGACCCGCACCGCGGGATCGAGGTTCGCCGCCTCCACGGACGCCGTCAGTTCGCGGGACATGGCGAAGGTAATTCCGTTGCCGCGCTGCGGACGGTTCAGCGTGATGCGGGCAATTCGCCCCGTCACCTCGTATGTCATCGTGCTCAACGATTCCATGGTCCTTACCGCCCGAACCTACCTTGCGAAAAATGGCCGTGGCGTGAATTGTCAACTATGATTCGGCCCGTTGCAAATACGAGGGAAGGTTCACCTCGCTCTTGCTTGTCGCTTGGTGTATTACTAGACTAATGCGCATCTTCGGCCGGTTGGCGGAGATTCAAATGCTCCAACTATGGCCGGATCAAGCGCATACCTTTGCCGGAGGAACCGTAATGAGGCGCTCTCTTGTACTCGCGCTGAGCTTATCGGTGTGCCCATGTGCTTCACTGTTGGCAATCGATCTGGCGAAGATCGATCGGCCTGCAATCAAACTACCCGAGCTGCGATCCGGCGCTGCCCGATACTGTCTGCTCGTGTTTGGACCCGGCGCGGCTAAGCGCGTGTGGCTGGTCCACGATGGCGACCGGCTCTACGTCGATCGTAACGGCAATGGCGACCTAACCGAGCCGGGCGAAACTGTCGCAGCCGATGCGATAAGCAGTAAGCCGGCCGAAGGCGTTTTTTCTTTCAAAGCCGGGGACGTTCCTGATGCCGACGGAACGCATAAAGAGCTAAACGTTGCGTGGACGAAAATCGATCACATGAAGGACCTCGTCCCGCTAATCAGCGAGCGGCTCCAGCGCGACCCCCAGTTTCGTGGCTGTTGGATCTCGCTAGATGTGGCTATGCCGGGCCATCACGGCCAAGGCATCGGGGGGCGAGTCAACCAATCGGCCACCATCAACGATTGCCACGGCTTGTTGGAGTTCGCCGCGCGGGTCGAGGACGCACCGATCATTCAGTTTGGCGGCCCGTGGGAAGTCACTTTCCCCGGTCGGGACACCTGGCGCGCTGGACGCAAAAACGAGGTCTATCTCGTCGTCGGCACGAAGGGCGTGGGGCCGGGCACGACGGCTTGTGTCGCCTATGAAAACGTCATTCCGGCCGGCTTGAAGCCCAAGCTCGAAGTAACGTATCCGTCGGCGGACGGCAAGACGCCACTTGTCCGAACGTACGAGCTAACTCGCCGCTGCTGCGGAGTGAATTTGTATGGCGACGTGGCAGTGCCGGCCGAAGTGCCGTCGGGCATGGCGACCGTGAATGTCTCGCTCCAAAGTTGGGCGTCCACCACGATTGCCGCAACAAAGCACAATATAGACATTCTGCCCGCCTTGGCTGGTCCGAAGGTGGAGCTGGTCTCATCGCGGCTGGCCCAAAAGCTCGAACACGAACACCATGACGCCACGATCACGCACGTTCAGTTTTCTCCGGACGGCAAACGATTGATTGCCGGCGACTATCCCGGTGGCTTGGTTCACGTGTGGGAGCTAGCCGGCGGCAAACGGTTGGCGACGTTCGATATGGGCGAAGGCCCCAGAGGCTCGCTAAACTATTTCGTCGTGACTCCCGACTGGAAAATGGTCATCTCACCTACGAATACGCGAGGGAAGATCGATCGCATCCAAAAGGACGGCAAGACGCTCAACCGCGTCAGCTACGACGGGTCGATTCGCGTTTGGGATTTGGAGTCCGGCAGCCTGCTGCACACTTGGCAAGACAACCCGCCCCGTTTGACCAATTACATCGTGCTGTTGCCAGACTGCAATCAGTTTTATGCCCAGGAGGAAACTCCCGGCGAGTTCCAATCGCTGCGACCCGCAGCCGTCAGCGTGTGGGACGTGGCCACGGGCGAGCACAAGCAATTGTTCGCCGGCCACGAGAGGTTTGCTGCGTTTTCGCCCGATGGCAAGCAGGCCGTCGTTTCGATCCCGCGGACCGACAACAGCTCATTTCACGAGGCGCTGGCCTTGTACGACGTGGCTTCGTGGCGATCTGTTGGGAAAATTCCCCTCAAGGAGATGCAACGCTGTTCTCGCGTCTTTTTTATCCAGGATGCGCCGATGGCGGTAGGGGGCGTTCACACCCACCTCAAAGCCAATGATTTCCAGAACGCCCGCTGCGAGTTGAAGTTCTGGGCTCTGCCCGGAGGCGAGGAGAGCTGGTCGCTGGCCGGCAAAGACGGCGAGGTCATCATGGACATCAAGCAAACGCCCGACCATCGGGCGCTCTTCGTCACCACGTTTTCGCAGCAAAGCTTGAGTGGACGGTTGTTGCTCGTCGATCTGGCCACCCACAATGCGAAGGTCATTCTCGATGAGCCGAATCTGTGGCCACGCCCGCCCGTATTTCATCCTGACGGCAAGTGGATGATCGTGCCGGTTCAAGAAATGCCTAAGTCGCGCCAAGAATTGCGGCGCGACACTTCTGGCACCGAGCTAGCGCAGCCCCATCTGCAAGTTCGTGACATCGCCACAGGCGCGCTGTTGGAAGACGTCATTGCACCGCCCTCGCTTCCAAATTCGGTGATTTTCCACCCCGACGGCAACATGTTGGCCACCAGCGGCACTGGCGGAGTGCTGCTGTGGGACTTTCGTGATCCACCTGGCAGGGGCACTGCAGCCAGCATCGGCCAGCCGTTCGAAGCGGCTGGCACACTGGTTGGAGGAAAGAAGCTGGATTGGGCCGCCTATCGTGGCAAAGTGGTTCTGGTGACGTTCTGGGCTACATGGTGCAAACCGTGCGTCGCGGAGATTCCCGAGATTAAGAAAACCTACGACGCCCTCCACGAACGTGGGTTCGAGGTGTTGGCCGTCAGTCTCGACGACGATCACGGAACGCTTGAGCGCTTTCTCAACACGCAGGAGGTTCCCTGGCAAGTCGTCGGCGGTGCGACGGTCGATGAATCGGGCCCGCAACATCCGCTGGCGCAAGTACGGCGTCGAGTCGATCCCCAAATCGTTTGTTATCGATCGCCAAGGCAACATCGCCGCAATCGACACGCATGGGACGGAATTTGTGAATCTCGTCCAGAAGCTACTCGGGCCCAAGCAAGAGAATAAACCAGCGCAGTAGCATTGGCCTCGGCACAACTTGTCCGCGCTGGGTGTTGGATGCGGGGTGGAGGCGCGTGCTGGCGCGTCATGGACGTTCACCCGGTTGCAGATACGATCGTTGTGAGGCGAATATTCTGGTGATACCATTGGGCCGATTACCGCGTCACCGACCGAACTCGCCGTTGGATCCACGCCCATGTCTATTTCTGGGGACGACGCCCGCGCCTTTTTTCGCGAAGCGCGCCACGATCTGACCGGCCCGCTCGATGGTATTCGCGTTTTGGAGATTACTTCGACTTGGGCAGGGCCCCGCTGCGCGTGCCTGCTGGCCGACTACGGGGCCGACGTCGTCAAGATCGAGCTGCTCCATTCGCCCGACGTTGCTCATCGGTTGCCGCCTTTCTTGGAGCATGCCGATCCGCCGGTCTCTTTCTTCGACGCCGCGGTGAATCGCAACAAGCGCAACATGGCCCTCGATCTGACGCGCGCCGAAGGTCGCGACGTGTTGCTCGAATTGGCGCGAGACGCCGATATCGTCGTCGAGAACTTTCGACCCGGGCGGATGGCCGATTGGGGCTGCGGTTTCGAGCACGTTCGGGCCATCAATCCCGACATCGTCTATATTTCCATCAGCGGCTATGGGCAATACGGACCATACTGTCAACGGGCCGGATACGATCCGCAGGCGCAAGCCATGTCAGGCCTGATGTGGTTGAACGCGGTGGGCGACAACCCGCCCATGAAAGCTCCGATTTATATTTCCGACGAGTTAACCGGGCTGCATGCCGCCTTCGCGGCTCTGGCGGCTTTGCGTCATCGCGACACTCGCGGCGAGGGACAACATGTCGACATTTCGCTCATCGACGCGACGGTTGCATCCTGCACCGGGCAGCCCACACTCGCCGCCCAGGGATTGCCGACGCCCCGCTTAGGCAACACGTATCCGTTTGGCGCCCCGGCGAACGTATACCCTTGTCGCGACGGCTGGTTGTATGCCGGCGTGTTGCTCGACACGCACTGGGTAAAGCTGGCCGAGCTGCTGGGGCGGGCGGAACTCGGCACGCATCCCGATTATGCGACAATCCCGGCTCGCGTCGCGCGCCGGGAAGAACTCGATCAAATGTTGGGCGACTTTTGCGCCGAGCGCAACCGAGACGAAGTCATCCAGGAGCTCGGCGGCACGGGCCTGTCCGTGGAAAAGATTCTCACTCCGGCCGAAATGGTCCAAGACCCGCACATCCAAGCCCGGGAAACGATTCAAACCGTGCGTCAACGCTCTGGCGCGGAGTTGAAAATGGAAGGCCCCCCGGCCAAGATGTCGCGCACGCCCGTCCGCGTTCGTCGCGCGGCGCCGCAACACGGCATGGACACTGAGGAAGTGCTTGCGGAAGCGGGTTTCAGTGAACCGCGGCGGCTCGATCTTCGACAGCGGGGGATCATTTAGCCACCAAAGGGCACGTCGCGTCCTGGCTATTTATCGCTTCCTTCGGGGACAAATACGTTCCGTCCCATCTCGTTGCGTACGGTGCCTGGCCGTCCCAAGCTCTCGCGCTGCTGTAGATCCGCCAGAATGTTGGGATCCGCGACCGTGTTGGCAATAAACCGGGCCCCGGTCTCATTCAGTCGGCCAAACAGGACACTGAACTCGGGTCCGGATTTATTGTGCAGCACGGTGTACGTCTCGATCGTCGCCGGGCCCGAGGCGTGCTCCAAAAATGGCGCCTTGGGAAGCGCGTCGAGCTGCGACTGCAGGATGTTCGGGCGCTTGCGCTGCCACGAACCGTCAACCGGCGCCGTCGAGTAGATGCCAAAGGCATGCTTGGTCACGTAGTTGCCGATGGCGGTGACCAGGCCGTGGCTGCCCGGTCGCCCGCGCACCCGGCGCATCATCTCCGAGATCGAATGCGTGACGTAATTGTTTCCGGGACCTCCGAAGAACGGCAGCCCGCCGGTGACGGTCAGTCCTCGCGGATCATCTTCGGCCAATCCGATCTCCCGGCAGGCGATTTCGACAGCGGCTGGGAAACAGCTATAGAGATCGAAAAACTGCATGTCGGCCAGCGTTCTGCCGGCCATTTCCAGGGCCTTTCGGGCGCCCCAGCGGATCGCCGGCGAGAAGTGCGGATCCGTGCGATCCGAGACGTGCCAGTGATCGTGCCCTTCGGCGCAGCCGTGCAGGAAAACCCATTTAGCCTGCGGAATGCCCAGCCGGCGAGCTTCGCCCGTGGAAGTCATGACCAGGGCGGCCGCCTGATCCACATAGGCGTTGGCGACCATCAGCCGCGGATAGGGAAACCCGATCCAACGGTTCTCGTCGTCGACCGTGGACAATCGCTCGGCTGAGTAAACTTCTCGCCGCGTTGCGAGCGGATTGTTCGCGGCAACCGCGGAAAAACCGGCAAACAGTCGCCCCATCGACTGCAAATGATCCCCGACCGATCGTCCATGAAACCCGCGAATCGCATTTTCCAACAGCGGATACACGGCGGTCGCGGCCCGCAGCCTGTGTCGCTCCTCCACTTCGCTCCAGGGGCTGCGAATTTGGCCGACAACTTCAGGCTCTCCGCCCGGGTCCTCGCTCCACACGTCGGTGCGTCCCTCGCGCTCCAGCGCATGTTGCGTGCGAAGCGCCTCGCCGCCGGCGATAATGGCCGAGCGGATCTCTCCCCGTGCAATCGCCTCGGCCAGCAGGTTGACCAGGACCTGCGGCATGTTGCCGCCGCTGGACGTGTACAGATGGCGCCGGGCGTCGATGCCCAGGCGGTTGGCGATGCTCTTGGGAGGATTGGTCGAGGTGCCAAGCTTTGTCGCGAACCGCGGGGAACTCTCCGAAAACAGTCGAATCATCGCCACGGTATCGATCGATTGGGCAAGGCCCGAGACGCCCGCGTCGGCCAGCGCGAGCCGGCCGGCCTCGGCGATCAAATCCAACGGCGACCGAGCGGCCGCCGGCGGCGTGGTCCGATCGGTCACATCTCCGCAACCGACGAGAATCGGCGTCGAGTTCTCGATCATCGGTCGTGTCCGCTTCGGTATGGTTCGAACGGCGTGTTTGTCCTCCAGCTAAGCTATCGCATCGCAATTCTCGGGTCGATCCCTTGGGTTCGCGGCCCAATAGGAACCTCATCGACGGCCGGGCGCTCTGGAGGTTCTCTGCGGGAAAATCGGCTAGAATAGTCGTCACGGTCGGCCGCCGCACGGCGAGCGGACCGCAAGTCAATTGGATAATGCGAGCCTGATCTACTGCCGCACAAAGGAAACGCCATATGGAGTTTCAGCAGATCATTTACGCCAAGGAAAACCAGACGGCGACGATTACCCTGAATCGTCCGGCCAAGCTGAACGCGTATTCCGAAGTGATGGTTCACGAGATTATCTCGGCCCTTGAAGATGCCCGCGACGACGACAATACTCGCATCGTGATCATCACCGGCGCCGGCCGGGGATTTTGTTCGGGCGGGGATATCTCGACGGATTTTCAATACCCGTCGCGCTATCGCGGACATCGTCTGGAAGCCATGCTGGAAATGCGCGAGAACATGCATCAGCTTGTGACGCTATTGCGGCGATTCGACAAACCGACGATCGCGGCGATCAACGGTCCGGCCGTGGCAGGCGGACTGACTTTGGCGCTTTGCTGTGACTTTCGGATCGCGGCACAAAGCGCGCGGCTGGGCGATACCAGCTTGCGGTTCGCGCTCGTTCCAGACGAGGGCGGGGCCTATCTGTTCCCACGGTTCATGGGCCTTGAGAACGCCCTCAAGATGTCGCTGTTTTCCGAGGTTTATCCGGCCGAGGAGGCCAGGCGTTTGGGGCTGGTTACCGAAGTCGTGCCCGACGCCGAGCTTGAGGCGACGGCCCGGCAGTGGGCCGAACGACTCGCCGCCGGGCCGCCCATTGCGATCCGCGTCGCCAAACGCATGATGATCAAGCAACAGACTATGGACTTGGAGAACGCGCTGGAAGATGCGGCGATGGCGGTGATGCTGACGAACTACTGCGACGACGTGAAGGAAGGAACCGCGGCTTTTCATGAAAAACGACCTCCGCGCTTTCGGGGCCGCTAGTTCATCGCGACGGCCGAAATCCATTCCGATATGAACCCTGACTTGAGCAATCCCATGTTTCAACGGTCATCCTTCAATAATTGCCTCTGTGCGCTGGCTGTGCTGGTCGTCGGTGGCGGGCTGGCAACCGCCGCGCGGGCGCCATGCACCCCAACATCGTCGTGATCCTGGCGGACGATCAAGGTTGGGGCGATTTATCCGTCTCGGGAAACACGAATCTGAGCACGCCTCACATCGATTCCTTGGCGCGCGACGGAGCGAGGTTCGATCACTTCTTCGTGTGCCCCGTCTGCTCTCCGACGCGGGCCGAGTTTCTCACCGGGCGCTATCATCCGCGCGGCGGCGTATGGAGTACGTCGACCGGCGGCGAGCGATTGAATCTCGACGAGAGGACCATTGCCGATGCGTTTCAAGCCGCGGGCTATGCAACCGCCGCCTTCGGCAAGTGGCACAACGGCACGCAGTATCCCTACCATCCGCTGGGGCGCGGCTTCGATGAATTCTACGGGTTTTGCTCCGGGCACTGGGGAAACTATTTCAGCCCCTGGCTCGAGCACAATGGTCGAACCGTGCGCGGCAACGGCTTCATTGCCGACGACCTGACCGACCATGCGCTGGCGTTTGTCGAGGCGCACCGTGCCGGGCCGTTCTTTTGTTACTTGCCCTTCAATACGCCCCACTCGCCCATGCAAGTGCCCGATCGGTTCTACGACAAGTTCCGCGATGCTGAATTGCCCATGCGTCATGGCGGTTCGCAGGACGAAGACCTGGCCATGACCCGCGCGGCGTTGGCAATGTGCGAAAATATCGATTGGAACGTGGGACGCGTGTTGGCAAAGCTTGAGGAGTTGAAGCTCGTTGACAATACGATTGTCGTCTACTTTAGCGACAATGGGCCGAACAGTTGGCGCTGGAATGGCGGCATGAAAGGCCGCAAGGGATCGACGGACGAAGGCGGAGTGCGCTCGCCGCTGTTGGTGCGCTGGAAAGGACACGTCAAGCCGGGCACGACGGTCACTCAGATCGCCGGCGCCATCGATCTTGCGCCAACGCTCGCCGAGCTGGCCGATGTCCCCATGGATAGCAAGAAGCCCCTTGATGGCAAAAGCCTCGCGCCGCTCCTGCTCGGCGGCGCGGCGGATACAGGCGATCGAATGCTGTTTTCGCATTGGGCCGGCGCCGTCAGCGTACGCACGCAGCAGTATCGACTCGATTCGCAAGGCAAGCTATTCGATATGACCGCCGACGTCGGACAAGCGCGCGATTTGTCAGGGCGGCAGCCGGAAGTAGCCGCCAGGCTATCGCGCGCCGTGGCCGATTGGAAGCGAGAGCTGTTGACCGATTACCCGCAAGACGATCGCCCGTTCACGGTCGGCTACCGCGAATTCCCAATTACCCAACTTCCGGCGCACGACGGTAAGCCGCTGGGCAACGTACGGCGCAGTGCCCGTGCGCCGAATTGTTCTTTCTTCGAAAATTGGAACGGGCTCGACGATCGTATGACGTGGGATGTCGATGTGAAAACGCCGGGAAATTATGAAGCCACGATCTACTATACCTGTCCGGCCAAGGACGTTGGCTCGAGGATTGAGATGAGTTTCGGCGACAGCCAATTGCAAGCGACCGTTTCTGAAGCATGCGATCCCCCGCTGGTCGGCGCCGAGCACGACCGAGTCCCGCGCGCGGGCGAGTCCTACGTCAAAGACTTCCGGCCGCTCAGCCTGGGAGTCGTGGAACTCCGGGCGGGCCGCGGCCCCTTGACGCTGCGGGCACTCTCGATTCCCCACGCCAAGGTCATGGACGTGCGATCGGTCGTGCTGACGCTGCAGCCGTAAATGCGCCCGGCATTTTTTCATTTTTTTGCGCGGAGTTTCCGGCGCGGTGTTGTATCTTGATCGTTGGGAGTAAAGCGGAGCTGTTTCTTCGAGAGGATTTATGGCGGTCAAAAACCTGGCGGAACTGGCGGAAGATTCGGCCGAACGTCTGGCCGAGCGATTGATCTACGAAATCGACGAGCGGCGGTTTACCAACTGGCAACTGCTCGACCACGCGCGACGCTGTCAAGCAGCGCTCGAAGAGTTCGGGTTCAAGCCGGGCGATCGGGTCGTGGTGCTGATGATGAACCACGAGTTGATCTTTCCCTTGATTCAAGGGGTTTTTCGCGCCGGTGGCGCGGCCATCCCCGTCATGCCCCAGGCCGCCGCCGCAGAGTTGCGCTATGTGCTCGCCGACACGGAGGCCGCTTTCATCGCCGCGGATGCCGAGCGGCTGCCAGTTGTCCGCGAGGCGGTTGCCGGATTGAAACACGTGCGTCGCATTCTCGTTCAAGGATCGACGGACGGCGCCAAGAACACGCCGGCGGAGACGCCGTTGACCTCGCTGTTGGAGTTCGCGCCGCGAACATCGTTTGCTCAAGTCGATGGCGACGACGTGGCCGTCATGCTTTATTCGTCCGGCACCACGGGCCGGCCCAAGGGCGTGTTGCTGTCGCACGCCAATCTATTGGCCAGCGCCGAGGCCGTTGCCGAAGCGTCTCAACTGGACACCTGGGAAGGGCCCCGCACGACGGTCAGCGCCATGCCGATTGCGCATATCTTTGGCGTGGCCATCATGAATGATTTGCTGATGACTCCAACCCGCTTGGCCGGCGAGACGCGGCTGATTCAAATGCGGTGGTTCGAGCCGGAACGGTACATGAGCTTGATCCAGCAGCACCGTTGCACGACGACCGCCGCCGTGCCGACCGTGCTGGCTTTGCTGTTGCACCATCCGAAGGCGCCGGAGTTCGACCTGTCGAGTCTCAAGGAGATCATCTGTGGAGGCGCTCCCCTGCCGGTCGAGCTGGCGCAGGCCTTCATGCGCCGCCATCCTTGCCGCATTCGCGAAGTGTATGGACTGACCGAAGCATCGGGAATGGGGACCGCCAATCGTCGTACCGAGCCCTACCGGGCTGGTTCGGCAGGGCGACCATACATCAACATGGAATTGCGAATCGTCGACGACCGTGACCAGCCGCTGCCAGCGCACGAGCGGGGCGAAATATGCATTCGCGGGCCGGTCGTCATGCGAGGGTATCTCAACCATCCGGATGAAACGGCCGAGGTCATGCGCGGCGGTTGGCTGCACACCGGTGACATCGGCTACCTCGACCAGGACGGCTATTTGTTCGTGGTCGATCGCAAAAAAGACATGATCATTCGAGGGGGCGAGAATATCTTTCCCGCCGAACTGGAAGCCGTGCTGCACTTGCACGCGGCCGTGGCCGAGGCGGCCATCGTGGGCACTCCAGACGCCGTCTACGGCGAGAATGTCGTGGCATTTGTCGTGGCCAGGCCGGGCTGCGAGGTGTGCGAGCAGGAAGTTATCGAACACGTGTGCCAGCACGTGGCGAAGTTCAAAGCTCCGTCGCGCGTCCTGTTTGTGCCTGCCCTGCCCAAGAGCAACATCGGCAAGATCTTGCGCCGCGTGCTCCGCGAGCAAGCAACGAACCAGTAACGCAATGACAATACCCCGGCGGCAACGTTCCGCCGGCTTATCGATTCCCCAACAGCGACTGGGGAAGCTCGACCGCGCGCGAGCGAAGATATTCCCCCAGGCTCTTCGCCTGCGGGTCGAAGCGAGTTGACGACGCCACGCCTTCGCCGAGCAATCCGACCACGACGAAGTTGAGGGCTTTCAGGTTTGGCAAGTCATAACGCCGTACTTCCAGCTCCGCCGACTCGGGAATGAGTCGCTTGAATTGTTCGACGGTCAGGAACCCGGCAAGCCAATCGTAGCCCTGTTGGTCCCGGGCCCAAACGCCGACGTTGGCATTTCCCCCCTTGTCGCCGGAGCGGGCCCCGAAGATCGCGCCCAAGGGAGCCGACTGCGTGGGGCCAGGCGAAACGCTGGCGGCGGCTGTTGGCTGGGGCTTCTCGACAGCGCCAGTGGGTTCCGATTTCGTCGGCAGTACTGCGATCCGCGTCCCGTCTTCGAGCACGACCGCCTGCCGCACAACGTCGGCGGGGACGAGTGTCGGCCAATAGACGCCAAAGGGGCTGGCATCCGTTGGCGGCGTCGTGCAAAAGAAGCCCGGATAGCTGGCCAGCGCCATTTCGATCACCGCGCCCGAGAAAGCACGATCCACGCGCTTGGCATCCTGGCTTTTGACGCTCACCTTCAGCAACGCCGAGGCCTGTTCGTTGGTCGTGGCGTCGGGCTTGTCGGTGCGTGCCAAATTGATTTCAAAGGCGTCGAACTTGTCGACTTTCAGCGCACGGCGTAAGGTGCGCTCGACTAGTGCCGCCTTTTCGTCGATATCCAGGCCGGTCAAAACAAACGTGGCGTGGTTGCGAAAGCCTCCCAGGTAGTTCAAGCAGACTTTCGTCGTCGAGGGAGCGGGCTCGCCGCGCACACCAGAAATGCGCACGCGGTCCGGGCCCTGCTGCTCCAGGCGAATCGTGTCGAACCGCGAGACGACGTCGGGGTTGATATAAGCCGGGCCGTCGATTTCATAGAGAAGCTGGGCAGTCACTGTCCCCACCGAGACAAGTCCGCCGGTCGCTTCGTGCTTGGTGACGACGCACGATCCATCTTCGGCAATCTCGACGACCGGAAAACCTGGACGCTCAAGGCCGGGCACTTCTTGAAAGAATGCGTAGTTGCCGCCGGTGCATTGCGTGCCGCATTCAACGACGTGTCCGGCGACGACCGCGCCGGCCAGGCGATCCCAGTCGTTGCGTTTCCAGCCAAAATGCCAGGCGCCGGACCGACGACGACCGAGGCATCGGTGACGCGTGGACAGACGACGATCTCGGCGCCCTGGTTGAGCGCCTCGACGATTCCCCATGCTCCAAGATATGCGTTGGCGCTCAGAGGCCGCGTCTTCAGCTCGCTGAGGGGTCGGCCCGTGTCCAGATTTCGCAACTCGTGCCCTTGTTGTTGCAAGGTTTCAAGCTGGGGCATCAGGTCATCGCCTTCGATATGCAGAATCTTGGCCTTGAGACCCAGGCGATCGCAGAGCGTGCGCAATTCGGCCGCCAGTCCCTCCGGATTGAGCCCTCCGGCGTTGGTGACGATTTTGATCCGCCGCTCGAGCGCTTCGCCGAGCACGTCCTCCATTTGTTTCAGAAAGGTGACCGCGTAGCCTCGCGAAGGCTCTTTCTGGCGGGCCTTCCACAAGATCATCATGGTCAACTCGGCCAGGTAGTCGCCGGTCAGGAAATCGATCGGACCGCCAGTGACCATTTCGCGGGCGGCCGAAAGTCGGTCGCCGTAAAAGCCAGAGCAATTCGCGATGCGAAGAGGGTTCGGCATGATGCATTCCAAAAAATTGACGGACGCGCGGCGCAAGAAGGAAACAAATGCCCTGGAGGATGGAACCGGATTGAATCGCGAACCATTTTACGACGGTTCGATGACGACCAACACCATGCCAGCTTCGATCTGATCGCCCGCCGCGACGCGGATTTCCGCGACGCGGCCCGACAGCGGAGCCGAGATCCAATGAAATACCTTCATCGAGTCGATCACCAACAGCACGTCGCCCGCGGCAACCGAGTCATCCTGCTTCACCTTGACCTCATTCACGACGCCCGGCAACGGGGCCACGAGCGAACCGGCGGCGGCCTCGTCGCGTGGCTCGGCAAATCGAGGAAGTTCTTCGAGAGCGGAAGCTCCCAGCGGACTGTCCACGTAATAGGTGTCTCTGACGCAATGCACGTCGTAGACGCGCGCGACGCCGGCTACTTGCAGTCGAATCTGTTCGGGAAGAACATACTCGCAGCTTGCCGCCGGCTGCAACTGGCCGTTGACCCGCAGTTGCAAGTCACCACGTTCGAATGCATATTCGATCGTGATCTCGCCGCGACTTCCGCGGAACCGCGTTTGCTGCATTTCGGAACGATTGTTGCGCCAACCCGAGGGTGCGTCGCGGAGCACTGGAGCCGATTGTCTGCGCTCGCGCTGGCCAGCCAGAGCGGCGGCCGCCGCGTGCAAGCTCTCCGCTTCGGCGTCGGCCAGAGGCGCGGCCAAAACCGCCGGGTCGTGTCGCGACAGAAAATGCGTGTCGGTCTGGCCACGCAGAAACTCCCGGTGCGCCAGCGTGCGCACGAGCAACTCTCGATTCGTGTTCACTCCGTGAATCTGCGCTCGTGCTAGCGCGTGGCCTAACCGCCCGGCCGCCTCACTTCGGCTCGGGGCGTATGCGATCACCTTCGCCAGCAGCGAGTCGTAATAAGGCGAAATGACGCCGCTTTCGCCAATCGTCGAATCGACGCGCAGGCCGTCCGATTCGGCGATCCGGAAGCGATGGACCGTTCCGGCGGACGGCAAATAGTCGTGGCGCGGGTCTTCGGCACAGAGTCTGGCCTCGATCGCATGGCCGCGCAGCGTGGCTTCGCGGGCTTCAGGCGGCAGCGGCTCGCCGGCGGCAACCAGGATTTGCAGCCGCACGAGATCGAGCCCGGTGACGCACTCGGTAACCCCGTGCTCGACTTGCAGTCGGGTGTTGACCTCCAGGAAGTAAAACTTCTTGTCGGGTGTCAGCAGGAATTCGACCGTGCCGGCGTTGACGTAGCCCACGGCTTTGGCGACGCGCAGGGCCGCGGCGGTCATCGAACGGCGCAAGTCCTCGTCGAGCGCCACCGAAGGAGACTCCTCGATGACTTTCTGATGCCGGCGTTGGATCGAACACTCCCGTTCGAACAGATGCAAAAGGTTTCCGTGCGCGTCGCCGAAAATCTGGATTTCGATGTGCCGCGCCGCTTCGACATAGGGCTCGACAAACAGCGCCGAGTCGCCAAAGGCGGCCTGTGATTCGCGGCGCGCCGTCTCGAGCAATTCCGCGAAGTCCGTTGCCCGCCGCGCAATGCGCATGCCGCGGCCGCCGCCGCCGGCAGACGCCTTGATGATCACCGGCCAGCCGAGTGTCTCGACCGCTTTGATTACGTGCTCGGCGGATTGGCTTCCCACATCGATGCTCGGCAGGAGCGGCACGTCGGCCGCCCGCAGCCGACGCTTGGCTTCGATCTTCGAGCCCATCGCCTCGATGACTTCGGCCGGCGGACCAATAAACGCGATGCCCGAGTCCTGGCAAGCGCGGGCGAATGCCGCGTTTTCCGAAAGGAACCCATAGCCTGGATGGATCGCGTCGCAACCCGTCCTTCGGGCGGCGTCAAGGATGGCTGGGATGTCCAAGTATTCCTGGCCCGGCGCCAAGCCGTCGAGCGGCACGATTTCGTCCGACTCGCGGACAAAGAGCGCGTCGCGATCGACCTCGGAGCAGACGGCCACGGTCGCGATTCCCATGGCTCGGCAAGTGCGCATGATGCGCCGCGCGATCTCACCGCGATTGGCAATCAGTATCTTGTTGATGGAAATCGGGCTCATCTTTATTGGGTTCACATCCGAAATACGCCAAACGTTTGAGCGCCGCTTACTTCGGCCGAGAGGGTCGCCGACAGGGCCATTCCCAGCACCGTACGCGTATCGCGGGGGTCGATGATTCCGTCGTCGAAGACTTGCCCGCTTGTGAACGTCGCCACCGATTCCTTTTCGATCTGGTCTTCGACGGCCTTTCGCAGCATCGCATCCTGCTTTTCGTCGAATGGCTTGCCCGCGGCTTGTGCCGCGGCGCGTCGCACGATTGACATCACGCCGGCAAGTTGCTGCGGTCCCATGACAGCCGTTTTGCTGTTGGGCCACAGGAACACGAATCGCGGCTTGTAGGCATAACCGCACATGCCATAGTTGCCGGCGCCGTACGAGCCGCCGATTTGCAAGGTGATATGCGGCACGGTGCTGTTGGAGACCGCGTTGATCATCTGAGCGCCGTGTTTGATGATGCCCGCCTGTTCGTATTGCTTGCCGACCATGTAGCCGGTCACATTTTGAATGAAGATCAGCGGCACGGGGTGTCGGTTGGCGAGCTGAATGAATTGCGCGGCCTTTTGCGCTTCGGCCGAAAACAGCACGCCCTGTTGATTCGCCAGGATGCCGATCTCGTTGCCGTACAGCGAGGCCCAGCCGGTAATCAGATTCCCTCCGTAAGCCGGCTTGAATTCATGGAATCGGGAACCGTCGACAATGCGGGCGATAATTTCGCGGATATCCACCGGCATTTTCAAGTCCGCCGGCGCAAGGCCCAGCAAGCTTTCGGCGTCATACAGCGGCTCTTCGACTTCGCGGGCCGGCAATGGGCCGAGCTTTTTCCAGTTCAAATTGGCGACGATTTCGCGTCCGATGCGCAGCGCGTCCAGTTCATCGGCGGCCAGGTAGTCGGAAAGGCCCGAGACCTTGGAGTGCATTTCCGCGCCGCCAAGTTCCTCATCGGTCGATTCCTCGCCGGTTGCCATCTTGACCAGGGGCGGTCCGCCGAGAAACACCTTCGCGCGGTCGCGCACGAAAACGGTGTAGTCGCACATGGCCGGCATATAGGCTCCACCGGCCGTGGAATTGCCGAACACCAGCGAAATCGTGGGAATTCCCAAGGCTGAAAGTTGTGTCAGCCGCCTGAACGATTCGCCGCCGGGGAGAAAGATTTCGGATTGTCGCGGCAGATCGGCACCGCCCGACTCGGTCAAGGCAATGTACGGCAAGCGATTGTGCAGGCAGATGTCGAAGCCCCGCATCGACTTTCGCATGGTGTATGGATTAACCGCGCCGCCGCGCACCGTCGGATCGTTTCCGCTGATGTAGCATTCCACCCCGGAGACGACGCCAATGCCCGCGGCCATCGAGGCGCCGACTTCATACTCCGTCCCCGCGGCAGCCACGGGCGAGAGTTCGAGGAATGGAGAATCGCGATCCAATAAATACTCAATCCGTTCGCGAACCAGCAATTTTCCGCGCTGGTGATGTCGGGCGATGTTCTTTTCGCCCCCCGCGCGCGCGACGCGGCCAACAGTTCGTCCAATGCCTGCAACTGTTCCAGGACCGCGCGGCGGTTGTGCTGGAACTGTTCCGATTTCGGATTGAGCCTGGACGGAAGTATCGGTCGCCGCACCGCTGTTGATCTCCTGGTTGGCCGCGAGCCGGAACCGCTCGAGCCGGATGTGTAGCCGTTGGCCAAGACGTGCTCCGACGCTCGGCGGTTAGGCGCGCGGCGGAGCGATCCCCTCGAACTTGGCAATGATTCCCAGCATGATCTCGTCGGCCCCTGCTCCAATCGACATCAACCGCGAATCACGAAAGTATCGCGCCATGGGGTACTCTTCCATATATCCCATGCCGCCGTGAAATTGCATGCAGGTGTCGGCCACCTCGCGCACCAGTCGGCCTGCCTTGAGCTTTGCCATCGAAGCCTCTCGGGTGTAATCCTCGCCGCGGTCCATGATGCGTCCGCAGTGATAGCACATTTGCCGCAGGAACTCGACTTCCGAAAGCAATTCCGTCAGCTTGAAATAGATCCACTGGTTTTCGATCAGCGGCTTGCCAAACGTCGAGCGGCCCCGGCAATATTCGATGGTCATCTTGAGAATCTTGGCGGCCCCCGACGCCGCTCCCAGCGCGCTAATCAGCCGCTCGTTCTGAAATTGCTGCATCTGATAGATGAAGCCCTGCCCTTCTTCGCCGATGCAATTCGTCACCGGCACCCGGACGTTGTCGAAAACCAACTCGGCCGTGTCGCTGGCCCAGTTTCCCAGCTTCTTCAGCTTCTTGCTGACGGAAAACCCTTTCGCGTCGGTGGGGACGACGATCAGCGACATTCCCTTAAAGCTCTTACCGGGTGACGTCCTGGTCAGCAAGCACAGCCAATCGGCTTGCGCGCCATTGGTGATATACATCTTGCTGCCGTTAATGACGTAGTCACCGCCCTGGCGCTCGGCCTTGGTGCGGATCGAGGCCACGTCCGAGCCGGCCCCCGCCTCGGTAACGGCGATCGAACAAACGGCGTCTCCACGGATCGCGGGCTCGAGATACTTCTTCTTCAACTCGTGCGAACCGTGCTGATTAAGCGCCGGAGTCGCCATGTCCGTTTGCACGTGGATGGCCATCGGAATTCCCCCGCACTGCACGCGGGCCAGCTCCTCGGCCATGGCCAGGTTGTACCAATAATCCCCGCCCATCCCGCCGTATTCTTGCGGGTATGAGAGCCCAAGAAGCCCCAAGTCGCCGGCCTTCTTGAATAGTTCGTGCGCGGGAAAGATTTCGGCTTCCTCCCATTCGTCAACGTGGGGATTGATTTCCTGGTCGACGAATCGGCGCACCGTTTCGCGAAACAGTTGATGTGCTTTGGTAAATCCCGTCCCCGGAATCGCCGCCTCCGTGCCCGCCTCAAGCAATTCGTTAGCCATCAAACCAAGCTCCCCAGAAGTCAAAAAAACCCGTGCAGCTCGCCGCCGATTCTAGCCGACTGGGCGCTGCGATGCCAGTTTCTTGCCGGCGATGGTCCGGGTAGGGTGAATCGGCGACTTCGGTCGAAATGGCCGTACCGTGCCGCCGGTGGCGGCAGCCGAGTGAAGCGGTAGAATTGGTCTGCTGCATCGGCACCCGAGCCCGGCCTCCTGGCCGCCGGAGTGGCGGAGGAAAAAGCGCAATCGGCTGCACAAATCGAGAGGAGCAATCGCCGTGAGTCACTTCGAAATGATCGATGTTTCCGTCGACTCGCGCGGCGTGGCGCGGCTCACGCTCAACCGGCCGGAAGCCAAAAACGCGATGTCGCAACAATTGATGCTCGAACTGGCAGCCGCCGCTCGGCAGCTCGTTGCCGACGCGGCCGTGCGCCGATCGTGCTGACTGGCGCGGGCGAAGTGTTCAGCGCCGGCGGCGACCTGAAAGGAATGACTCGACAGGCAGGCAACACCCGGGAAGGCCGGCTCCACGATGCCACGGAGTTTGCCAAGGTGCTGGCCGAGCTCGACTCGCTCGGCAAGCCGCTCATCGGACGGATCAACGGCTCGGCGTTTGGCGGCGGAGTGGGGCTGATTTCGATCTGCGACATTGCCATTGGCCTGGCCGATGCCAAGTTCCGGTTGAGCGAGGTGACGCTGGGTTTGATCCCGGCGACCATATCGCCTTATGTGGTGGCCAAAATTGGCGTCCCCAATTCGAGACGGATCATGCTCAACGCCTGGACGCTCGCTGGCAACGAGGCGGCCCGGCTGGGGCTGCTCGATGGCGTCGCATCCACGATCGAGCAACTCGACGCGGCCGTGGAGCGCGAGGTCGCGGCCGCGCTGCAATGTGCCGCCGGGGGCCGTCACGGCCGCCAAGGAGCTGATTCGCTACGTCAGCACGCATAATGCTCAGGATAATCTTGACTATACGGCCAGGGCTTTGGCCGATTCCTGGGAGACGGCCGAGATTCGCGAGGGCATCGACGCCTTTCTCACCAAGCGCAAGCCGAATTGGCAGTCGTGAAGTCGAGGCTTCGGGGTGGATTCTATGCCACCATGTCTAAGTCAGGGTCTGGACCCCGCGGCCGCGTCGCCCTCGGCGTGAACTGCCTTCGACCGAAGTGGTCGCGGCATGCACATGTTGGCTTGATCTAGCGGAGAGTTCGCATCGGGGCTGCCGGCTGCGTACGCCTGATTCCCTCATGCTGTCGGAATTGTAACACGCGAGAACATCGCGGCACGCTATTCGCCGAAATCGTTTCAACGCCGCTTCTTGGCGAGACGGCGGCGCCAATCCCGACTGCTACGAGCAAGCGCCACACAAGGCTTGACAGTTCTGAGATGGCTGCCGCGGAGATTCGGGTATGGACTTTGCTACGTCGTCGTAGGCGCACATGGTTACGCGGTTGGGCTGGCCAATTCTTGTCCGGCCTGTTCGAAGAGTGAACCCGAGTTTTCGTCTCTTGTTGCTGGATGTGTTGTCATAGCAACAGAAAGACATCCATTGTTTTCCAGAGGAGCATAGTTATGGTACGTACATTTTTTTGCTTGCTGACGGCCCTTGCGTTCACGGCTGTCGGAATCGGTCGGGCCGACGACGCCAAGTCGAATGCCGACAAGGACAAGCACCACATGCAAGCGACGATCACCAAGGTCGACGCGGCGAATAACACGGTAACCGTCAAGAAAATGGACAAAAACGGCAAGGAAGAGAACAAAACCTTGCACCTGGCCAAGGACGCCAAGTACCTGAACGCCAACGGCAAGGATGTCAAGCTCGATTCGTTTAAAGCCGGCGACGACGTGTGCATCACGCGAAAACACGATCAAGTAACCGAATTGAAGAAGCATGCCGAAGCGAAAATCACGAAGGTCGACGCGAAGGCCGGAAAGATCACCGTGAAAATGACGGATAAGGATGGCAAGACCAGCGAACGGACGTTTACCCTTATCGAGGACTCCGAGTATCTGGACAGCACCGGGCGGGTCGCGGTGCTCGACGTGTTCAAATCGGGTGACGACATCCTGTTCGTCGAAGCCGACGGCAGAATCAAGGGCATGAAGAAGGCTGCCGACAAGCAGACCACGACCGGTTCCAAGGACGACGACTCGAAGTCGAACAGCAAGTAATGCCGCCGTTTTCTAGACAGCGTGAACTGTCCCGACTTCCGGGGCAGTTCACGCTGTTTTTCACTCTCATCGAGAAAACCGCCGCGGCGCGGCGCGGTTGATCGGCGCCGAGGGGTATTCACGGTTCCAGCGGTTGGACTGTCCTTTTTCCCAACTCATTGCTCAGACTGGAGGCCAGGCACAACTCGGAGATCCAGACTTCGTCCGGAAATTGTCGTCATCACGTGCGCCTCCGCCGGCGTCGGGCGCGCTACCGCGCACATGTTCGCGCGAGGGGGGCGTTTCGATTGCTTGCCGCGCTTTGTCAGCGCGTCTGGGACAGGCAGCTTTAATCTCCGCGGGCGCTGCCCCACGATCGCGCCGGCCGTTCGTCGACACAGCTCAACTCGAGCCGCGTCGCTGGGCCCTGCCGTCAGCCTGCACCAGGTTCGTCGCCGTGTTGACAAGCGCAATATGCGAAAGTGCCTGCGGAAAATTGCCCGTCAGCCGCGCAGCCGCCGGATCGTATTCCTCGGAAAGAAGTCCCACGTCATTACGAAGTCCAAGCAATCGCTCGAATAGTCTCTCGGCGTCGGGTCGTCGATCGCTTAGGGCGTAATTATCGGCAAGCCAGAACGTGCAGGGCAGAAAAACGCCCTCTCCGGGCGGCAGCCCATCCATCTCATTGGAAGCGTCGTACCGGCGCACGTAGCCGCCTTCCATCAGGTCTTGCTCGATGGCTTGGACCGTCCCAAGCATCCGTGAATCCGTGGCCGGCAAGAATCCGACCAACGGAATCATCAACAGCGCCGCATCAAGTTCCTGGCCGCCGTATTGTTGCACGAAGGTGTTGCGATGCTGGTTGTATCCGAGGTTACACACGTCGTCGTGAATTTTCCGCCGTACGTCGCGCCAGCGCTCGACGGGGCCATCCAGCCCGATTCGTTCCACGCTTTTGATGGCTCGGTCGAGCGCGACCCAGGCCATGACCTTGGAGTGCGTGAAATGCTGCCTCGGCCCGCGCATCTCCCAGATTCCCTCGTCCGGCTCTTGCCAGCTCCGCTCCAAGAATTTCAAAAGCGCGAGTTCCAACTGCCAGGCGGTTTGATGGGGATCCAGTCCGTGCGAACGACACTGAAACATGGCGTCGATCAGCTCTCCGTAGACGTCCAGCTGAAACTGCCGATATGCGGCATTGCCGATCCGCACCGGCAGCGACTTTTCGTAGCCGCCGAGCCAGTCGAGCGTGATTTCGGTAAGTCGGCGCTCGCCACAAACGCCGTAGGCAATCTGCAGGTCGGAGGGATCGCCAGCGGCCGCCCGCAACAACCATTCCCGCCACGCGGCGGCTTCTTCCACGTATCCAGCCGACATAAACGCGAACAGCGTCATCGTGGCATCGCGCAGCCAGCAATAGCGATAGTCCCAGTTTCGGGAGCCGCCCAGTTGCTCCGGCAGCGAAGTGGTGGGCGCGGCGACGATGCCGCCGGTGGGGGTGAATGTCAGCGCTTTCAGAGTAATCAGCGATCGAACCACGGCATCCCGCCATGGGCCGCGATAATTGCAACGGCTCGCCCATTCGCGCCACCACTGGGTCGTATCTTCCAGCAACGCCGTCGGATCGGTTAGCGAGGGCGGCTCTCGATGCGATTCGAACCAGGTCAAGGAAAACGCGATTCGTTGGCCCTGCGAAACCGAAAAGTCGGCCACCGTGGTCAGATCCTCGCCGCGCGTGTCCACGTCCGATTGCAACACGACCGCGTCGGGACCGCCAATCGCCACTATTCCTTGTTCGCGCTTGCGAACCCAGGGCACGACCTTGCCATACCCGAATCGCAACACGAGCTCCATGCGCATCGGCACGGTGCCGCTTTGTCCTTCGACAATGCGAATGACCACGGGGCGACCCGTGCGCTGGGGCATGAAATCGATCACGTTGACCGAGCCCTGAGCGGTCTCGTGGCGAGTCTCCAGAACCAGCGTGTCGCCTCGATAGCGGCGGCGACTGGACGACGATTGACTGGCCGGTGAGAGCAACCAGCGGCCGTTATCCAAAGTTCCGAGCAATGCCGAAAAGCAAGCATCCGAATCGAAACGAGGCAGGCACAGCCAATCGATCGATCCGTCGCGACCCACTAACGCGGCCGTTTCGCAATCGCCGATCAGCGCATAGTCTTCGATTTTCAGGGGCATCGCTTTTTTGTCGACAATTGGATTTGGAGATGTGCAAAAGCCGTGGTGATTTAAACGGTGAATTATAGCTTGGTGGTCAGTCGGCATCCGATTTGCTGCGATTATCGGGCAGCTTGGATCATCAGACACTTTGAACGATACGTGCGTTCTGGCCAGCGTTCGTTCGATCAATAGCCCAAAACGGAAACGCCGCGTGGAATGGAGCGCCATTCAAATCGTCGCCGTCGTGTCATTGGCCGCGGGAGCGGTGTGCGCTTTGTGGATTCTGATCGACGAATTCATTCATCCGCAGCACATGTGGATCATGAACGTCGTTTGGCCAATCACGGGCTTATACGCCAGCTTTATTGCCTTATGGGCCTATTATCGTTATGGTCGCAAGTCGACTCGCCAGGCGATGGCGGAAACAAACTTGGAGAGGAAGAGCCCCGGCGATGAGCGACCGCCGGCGGCGACCTATGCCCTCGCCTCGACGCATTGCGGCGGCGGATGCACCTTGGGCGATCTTGTCGCCGAATGGACGATCTACCTCGCGCCCGGCGTCCTTGCCTGGTTCGGCTATCGCACGCTCTTCGAACACAAAATCTTCGCGGCCTGGGTCCTCGATTTCATTCTCGCGTTCGCGATTGGAATCGCCTTTCAATTCTTCACGATCGCGCCAATGCGCCAGTTGTCCCCGGCCCAGGGTTTGGCCGCCGCAATCAAGGCGGATACACTGTCGCTCACCGCCTGGCAATTGGGTATGTACGGATGGATGGCAATCGCCACGTTCGGAATTTTCGGCCGCGAGTTGTCTCAAACCGATCCGATGTTCTGGTTCATGATGCAGATCGCCATGCTCTGCGGATTTGCCACGAGCTATCCCGCCAACGTCTTGTTGGTCAAGCGGGGTATCAAGGAATCCGTGTGATCGGCCGACGAATGCGCGGCCGTTCCAACGGCGAAGCGCCAAACAGGTTCTTGAAGTTCGGCGGTCTTTCCAGCCAGCTCGGAAAATCAGTCGGAGGCCACCGGCCGCTTGATTGAGGCGAACGCGATAGACCTCGGCAGTTTCGGCCAGTACCTATTGCTTAAACGTGAAGCTAACATCGAGAGGTTTGTCGCCGAGCTTGACGTCCTTGCGCTGCTTGCCGAGTTTTTCGTGCCAACATTCCAGGGTGTACTCACCGGGCGGCAGGCCTTCGATGGCATACCCGCCGTCGCCGTCGGAGACGCTAAAGAACGGGTGGTCCATCACGAAAATATAAGCGTGCATCCACGGGTGGATGTCACACTGGACTTCGACTTCGCGCTCGGCTTGGGTGAAGATCCGCTCGCGGACTTCCGTATCAGGCGGCTGACCAAAATTAAACGCCTGATTTACGATTGGAAACGTGCGGACATTATGCGTTACCGGATCGGCGTTCGCGACTAGCAGGCGTTGCCCAACGCGCACTCCTTGAACGCGCGGCTCGAACATGCAGCCTTTTTGATCGAGGCTGGCGGGCTTTTCAGGAAGCGGATAGTTTGCCTTCGGGGCGCCTCGTCGGACGAATACGAATGAGTTCTTCACGCCGCCGCCGGCGCCGACGATCAGGTCTTCGTCCAAGACCGGCTTGTCGCCATGAAGTCTTCCGCACGCGGCGTCCTTGCTCGTGTTGATAATGCGCCGCGGAGGAGGCGCGCCGTCCAAGACAACTCGTCCGCTCAACTTAATGACGGCGGTCGGGGCGCCTTCGTCAGCAGCAGTGCGGATGACCGTAACTTCACCGCTCGCGGCTGGGGCCGTTTTGTCGACGCTCGCTTTCTCGTTGCCTGTGGAGGTTTTTGCGGACGGCGCCCCGCAACCACTTGAGAGCACGAGCGAAAACGCGGCGAAACACGCGCTTCGGGTCATCAGATGAAGATCAGGACGAATCATTTTCAATCCGGTCATTGGAATAGTGGTGGAAAGCGAACGAGCGACGGCGCGGTGTCGAAGCGACGCCCGGCCGCACGGAATTCGTGCAGTCGGACGACAAACGACCGGATGTTGCCGAACAAGAAGGCTACTTTCCGGAGTTGGCCGCAGCAACTGCCCGCGACTCGTCCGTCGCTTCGTTGACGGTGCCGTCGAGCGTGATGCGAATGATCGACCCCATGCGGCGTTCCGTGTGGCGATTCGGCCAGTTCGAGTTGCAAACCCACACGCTGCCGTCGTCACCGAATTCAATTTCGCGCGTGTAGGTTACGCGCGAGGGCATTGGATATTCGATCAATTCCTCGGTCTTGGGAATGAAACGGAACATCGAATCATTGGCGGTCCCGCAGATCCAGATGTCGCCCGTCTGGGGATGCACGTTTAAGGCGTAGGGGAACTGGTTCTCCTTGTCCGGCAAATCATAGACCTTCCATTCTTCGGTCTCGGGATTGAACCTGGCGAACACGCCCCAGCCGCACCCCGGAACCCATACCATGCCGTCGGCGGCGACGTGCAGTCGCCGTGGGCCGCGAAACGGAGGATTCCACTCCTTGATGTCGCCGTCGGGAGCATCGGGGTTGATGCGCCCCACGCGATTGCCGTTGAGCTTCGTGTACCAGATGTGTCCATTCGGGGCCACGTCGATGCCATAGGGAGTTCGTCCCCGCGACTCGCCGATGCCTTGGCCCACGTCCTGATCCTCGTCGGGCAGCTTGTAGAACTTGCGGACATTGTCATGGTTCGGGTCGAGGCTATAGACGCCGCGGCCGGCGTCGGTGTACCACACGACGCCCTTCTTATCGACTCGCAACGTGTGCGGATAAACGCCGCGCCGGGCCGGATCGGGCGCGGACGAGACGACGAGCCACTTTTCCGTTTTGACGTCAAACTTGGCCATTTTTCCGCCGATGGCACAAGTGATCCAAATATTTCCGTCGGCGTCGCATTCCAGCGAGTGCGGGCCCTGCGTCATGGGTTCGTCCGAATTGGGTTCCTTGCCGCCGGGCAAGCGGTGTTCACGGCGCTTGCCGGTCTTGGGATCCAGGCTCACGAGCGTGTCGTTGGCCATATCGACCGCGTAGACCAGGCCGTCGTGCCCCAGTTCCAAATCGTGGATCATCGTCTGCCGCTTGTAACCCATGTCCCATTCCATCACGCGCAGGGCCAGCGCCTTGCCCTTGGGCACCTCGGGCGGAGTCCACTTGGGCCACTTCTTTGGTGCATCCTCGGCGTAGGTGTCGACGAGTTTCTTGACGATTGTTTTTTTCAACTCGGGGTGCAGCGCGCCGAAGCCGTCCATGCGCGTGATCATGACTTGCCAGTCGACCGGCTGCTCCGGCGTGCGAAAGCCCGCCGTGCCGATCTGGTGGCAGTA
Organism: uncultured Planctomycetaceae bacterium; assembly: GCA_963791755.1. Taxonomy (GTDB): domain Bacteria; phylum Planctomycetota; class Planctomycetia; order Pirellulales; family PALSA-1355; genus PALSA-1355. The sequence continues at coordinate 1,978,519 of CAWBTK010000005.1, read as the reverse complement.
GGTGCACGACATTTTGAAACTCATCCGCTGATCCGGGTCTTCGATGTTCAACATGCCGAACAGGCTGGCGCCAGTGCGCTGCGACAACAGATCCTTGGCCGGCTGCATGGTGAGCTTGACGCTCTTTCCGCCTTCGCCGGCCGAAACGTCGAGCTCATCGGAACGAGCATCATCGAATCCGACCAGCCGAGCACGCACGACGTAGAGTTCCGGCGGCACCTGGTCGAGCAGGAAACGACCCTGGGAATCGGTGAGCACGGTGATGCTCTTTTGCAGGTCCTCGTTGATCGCGGAAACCATCGCCCCGCGCAGCCCCTTGCCGGCGTCATCCACCACCGTGCCGCTGATTCGACCGTTGTCAGCGGCCGACAGGTTTTCAGCGACCGACACAACAGCGATCATGGCGATCGCCGCCAAGAACACGATCTCTGCCCGCCAGAAACTTCGCATCGCTCAATCTCCTTGCTCGTGTCGGTTCGCAATAGCCAGTCGGACGCCTGGTGGTCGTTCCACAGGCTGTGATTATCGACCCGCTAGTCCGAGAATTCAAGCTCCACGGGCTGAATTACGATGTTGACGAGATATTCGCGAAACTGGGCCCGATCGACCGAGTCCAGCGCGCGGAGGAACGTGGCCACTTGCCGCACTTCTTCGTCGGTAAGCGCGATTTGCCCAACCGCTATTTCGACGCCGGCCCGCTTGTCGTCCCGGGCGATTTGCCCGTTTTTCACGTGCCGTGCGATGGCCTCCTCCAACGTCGGCGCGCTGCCATCGTGGAAAAAGGTCTTCTTTCCCCGCAAGTTTCGCAGCGAGGGCGTGGCAATCGGCTCCTTGGCGGTGCCAATGTTGTGTTTCGCGCCGTCGGTGAAATCGGGCACGCGATGGCATGCCGCGCAATTTCCAATGCCCGTGGCGTCGCCATAGGCACGGATGAACATGAGCCAGCCGCGGAAGGCGTCGTCGCCGAAATCCTTGGCCGGTCGTTTGATCAGGATGCGGCCCGCCTGGTTTCCCAAACGCGACTCCATGACCCCCCAATACTCGGCGGCGTCTTGCTTCTTGGAGATCGCCTCCTGGAGCCGATTCATTTTCATGAATGCGTCGTAGGGCGCCGTGTACTTGGCATCGGATACGACTCGGCCGGACTGAATCTGGGCGCTTGCCTGGAGGGCGGCGCAGGCGCTTATAACGAGCCCGACCACCCCTATTCCAACCGCCGAGTATTCGGATTTGCGTCGCACGATATTTGCCTCCACGCGTTTAAGTGGAATTGTCCCGCGTCGTATGCCGGTGGCTAGCCGTTATGCCAGCCAACGGTCAATGACTTTGCCACCCACGTCGGTCAGACGAAAGTCGCGCCCCTGAAAGCGGTGCGTCAGCCGCAAGTGGTCGATGCCGAACTGGTGCAAGAGCGTGGCCTGAAAGTCGTTGACGTGCGTGGGGTCTTTCACTGGCGCCCAGCCGATTTCGTCGGTCTCGCCGTAAACCTGGCCGCCCTTGATTCCACCGCCGGCCATGAAAATGCTGAAGGCGAAGGGGTGGTGGTCGCGGCCGGTCACGCTTTCCGATCCGCCGCGATTCTCCCCCAGCGGAGTTCGGCCGAACTCGCTGGCCCACACGACCAGTGTTTCGTCCAGCAGCCCGCGCTGTTTCAGGTCCTTGATCAGTGCGGCAATCGGCTGGTCGGCCATTTCGGCATTGAAAGGCAGCTCGGCGTCCAGATTCGAATGGTGGTCCCACGAAGCATGGATGATGTTGACGAATCGCACGCCGCGCTCGACCATCCGCCTGGCCAGCAGGCAGTTCGCGGCGAACGAGCGAAACTGTCCCGGTCCGCCGCCGCGATGCGACTTGATATCCGGCTCTTTGCGGTCGACGCCATACATGTCGAGCGTCGCGCGGGTTTCGCCCCCCAGGTCGATCAATTCCGGCGCCGCCGACTGCATGCGAAACGCCAACTCGTAGCTGGCAATACGGCTGGCAATCTCCGGGTCGTGAACCCGCTCGAACCGCGCGGCGTTCACGTGGCCCAGCGTGTCGAGCCCCTTGCGCTGCAGTTCAATTGGCATGCCCGGTGGCAACTGAAGATTGAGCACTGGCTCACCCTTGTTGCGAAACAGCACGCCGGAATAAACCGAGGGCAGAAAGCCGCTCTGCCACAGCGATGCCCCGCCGCTGGAACCGCGCCCCGCCGTGAGCACGACGTAGCCGGGCAGGTTTTGCGACTCACTCCCCAATCCATAGGTCAGCCACGATCCCATGCAAGGCAGCCCGAAGCTGGCACGGCCGCATTGCATCCGCAATTGTCCGGGATGGTGATTGAACTGATCGGTGTGCATGCCGCGGATCAACAGCAGGTCGTCGGCCACGGAGCCGATGTGCGGAAGCAGTTCGGAAAGTTCCATGCCGCACTGCCCGTGCTTGCTGAACTTTCGCTTGGTGCCCAGGAGCGTGGCGGTGTCCTTTTTGAGAAACGCAAATCGTACGTTCTTGACCAGCGATTCGGGCAGTTTCTGGCCGTGCAGCTCATTCAACTTGGGCTTGGGGTCGAACAGGTCCACCTGGCTGGGCGCACCTGCCATGAAAATGAAGATGCAGCTCTTGGCCCGCGGCGCGAAATGCCCCGGCCTGGGAGCAAGCGGGTTCTCACTTGCCGGCGCCGCGTGGGCTTGTCGCGGGCCGAGCGGCGTATCGGCCGCCAGCGCCGCCGACAGCGCCAGTCCGCCCAAGCCGCTGGCAGCGCTGGTCAAGAACTCGCGCCGCGTGCGCGAAATCGCTTCGATCGGATCGCCGTGCATCAAACGCTAATGCCTCATTCGCGAGTCAGAAATTCATCGAGGTTCATCATAATCCGCGCCGTGGCCACCCAGGCGGCAGTTTCTTCCACGCTAACGTCATCGGGTTTGAATGACCCGATCACTGTCGTCGCTTCCGCCGCGTGGTCCGCGTACCATCGCCGGCTTTCGGCCAACAGTTCGCCGAACACGGTCAACTCGTCGTCCGTGGGCGGTCGGGACACCAACCATCGCAGCGCCAGCGAGATCCGCTCTCGCTCGTCGCTAGCTGCGGAGGAGAGGACTCGCCGGGCCATGGCCCGGGCGGCTTCCGCGAAAACTTCGTTGTTGAGCGATGCCAGCGCCTGTAGCGGCGTATTCGACGTTCGCCGCTCGATGCAAGTCGTGTTCGAATCCGGACAATCAAATGTCGTCAAATTCGGGTGCGGCGCGGTGCGCTTGAAGAACGTATACATCCCGCGACGGTAGCGATCTTCGCCCGTGCTGTTATTCCACTTGAAGTTGTTGGCATAACTCAGTTCGGCGATGTCGGGCGGCAACGGCGGAAAGACGCTCGGTCCGCCGATCTTTTCGGAGAGCAAACCGGCGGCCGCCAGCGACAGATCGCGGACGATTTCGGCCTCCACCCGGTAACGGTTCTGCCGGTGAACCAGTTCGTTGAGCGGATCAACTTCGACCAGTTCGTCGCGATGTCCGGAAGCCTGACGATATGTGGCCGAGTTGACGATCAGGCGAATCATTTCCTTGCGGCTCCAGCCGCGGGTTGCCATTTCCGCGGCCAACCAGTCGAGCAACTCGGGATGCGTGGGTTGCTCGCCGCGCACACCGAAATCGTTGGCGGTGGGCACGATGCCGCGGCCGAACAGATTCAACCAGACTTGATTCGCCATCACCCGCCGCACCAGCGGATTGGCCGGGTCCACCAGCCAATTGGCCAGATCCAGCCGATCGGCGGAGTCGGCGGCGCGCGGCTTGAGCGGCGGCAGCACGGCCAGCGTCCCCGGCCGCACTTCGCCCTCGGGCTGCAAAAAATCGCCCCGCGCGAGCAGATGACTCACGCGACGATCTGCCGTGCGTTCGGCAATCACGCGGGCTTTCATGACAGGCTTGGCGGCCACCCGCGTGCGTAGCTTGTTCACCTCGCCAATCCATTCGGTCAGCTTCTTGTCTTCGCCTGCCCGGTATTCAACCAGTATCGCCGTTTGCTCCGCGGTTCGCTTATCCGCGGGAACTGCCAGCACGGCACGCACATCCTTCGGAATGGTCAACAGCGGATCGTGCCCAGTCACGGCCATCACGCGAAATCGTCCCAATGTGTGCTGTTGCCCGTGATTCTGGCTTAGCACCAATTGCAGCCAGGGCCGTTCCGCCGTTTTGAGCGGCTGCTTCGCGGTAAACAGGATCCAATGGTCGCGACCTGTCTGAGGGACAATCGACCAACCCGTGGGCTCTTTGTCATCGATGGCGTCGGCAGCCGGAAAACCATTTTGCGCGAAGTCGGCCAGGGCTTGATCCAATGCCACGCGATTCTCGGTTTTGATATCCGCAGTGGGCGCGGCAAACGCGCGAAACTCGCTGAGCACGAAATTGCCATGTTCGGTGCGCCCTGGCCCTCGGCCGCCCAGCGAGTCGTGCGCCAGTGCCTCGACGCGAAAGCCGGTAATGTCCCTGGCCAAATCGCACCTGGCGACGATCGTTACTTTATCAACCTGCGGATTCGTGCCCGCCAGCAGGTACGAGCCATCGGAGAGAATCTTCAATTCGGCCCCGGCGGCGCTCTTGGCGCTGACCAGTTCGATCGGATGAAACTCGATCGGCGTGGCGGCGTCCGATTTCAATTGCGACTCCCATTCCGGCAGCCCAGTGGCGATTTCGGCCCGCGCTTTGGCCAATTTCGGTTCCAATTTCGCCAGCTTTTCGCGTGCGTTGTCGGTCTCGTGATTCCATTTGTCGAGCGACTCGCCAACCAGCGGCACCTCGGCCTCGGTCTCGTCTCCATTGTTGAAGAACGCGAATAGCCGGTAATACTCCTCGTGCGTGATGGGATCGTACTTGTGCGTGTGGCATTGAGCGCAGCCGACGGTCAGGCCCAGCCAGACGCTGCCGGTCGTGGACACCCGATCGAAAATCGCCTCGACGCGAAATTGCTCCTGGTCGGCGCCCCCTTCGGTGTTGGTGAGCGTCTGCCGGTGGAAGGCCGTGGCCAGCCGATTGTTGGCCGTCGCGCCTGGCAGCAGATCGCCGGCCAGTTGTTCGATCGTGAAACGATCCAGCGGCATGTCCGTATTGACCGCGTCGATCACCCAGTCGCGATAGCGCCATGCGTCGGGCCGCGGGTTGTCTTTCTCGTAGCCATCGGAGTCGGCATAGCGAGCCATATCCAGCCAACGCCGCCCCCAGCGCTCGCCGAAGCGTGGCGAATCGAGCAGCCGGTTAACCAGCTTTTCATAGGCGTCCGGCGAGTGGTCAGCCACGAAGGCATCGACGTCGGCCGGTTGCGGCGGCAGGCCGACCAGGTCGTACGACAATCGCTTGATGAGCGTGTAGCGATCGGCCTCGGCCGACGGTCGGATTCCCCTCGCCTCGAGCCGCTTGAGCACAAACCGGTCGATCGCCCCGCGTGGCCACGATTCATCCTTGACAGCCGGCGGCGCGTGCCGCTCGATCGGTTGAAATGCCCAATGATTGGAGCCCGGCGCCTTGGATTCGGGCCACGCGGCGCCCTGGTCGATCCAACCTGCGATCAGGGAAATCTGCTCAGGCGAAAGCGGCTTGTTCTGCACGCCCGGAGGTGGCATCCGCTCTTCGGGATCAGCGGCGGATACGCGCCGCACGAGGTCGCTCGATTGGCTGCTACCAGCCACGAACCACGCGCCCGAGTCCCCTCCCTTGAGTGCGGCGGCTCGCTGGTCGAGCCGCAGGCCGCTCTCCTGCTTGTCGGGGCCGTGGCATTGGTAGCAATGCTCGACAAAGATCGGTTGAATCTGCCGCGCGAAGTCGACTATAGCCGGCTCATCGCCGGCGGCCAGTGCCGCGCACGCAGACAGCGGCGCACCCACTCGCGACGGCCGCCGTTAGTCGGACCATGTTCCGCCAGGAGAATTCGCGCCCATTCGCCATCACGCGTCTCGCCTCGCCGGGTCGAAACATGCACGCATCAACCACAGCTAATAGGATAACTGGAGCGGCAAGGGCGGGGTAGTGGGTCGTCGTTGCGAGCGGATTACGCAATCGCCCGGCGGAATGCTGTTTCGTAAACCACCGCGCCCTGGACATCGCGAAGTTGAAACGCGATCAGGCTTTCGCCCCCCTCGACACGCAATTCCACGCGCAGAAAACCGCCCTTCACGCGGTGGAAGCGGTGGTAGGCGTGATCCTCGCCCGGGGTGCCGCCCGCATGGGAATCGCTCGCCGCGCCCACGCTGAATTCTTGCGTGCCCGCCGTCGGATGGACCGAGTGATACTGCCAATGCCGATCGCCGCAGACGACGAAGAAATTGTCCGGCACGTGCGCCTTGAGCCACTCACGGATTTCGTTGCCTTCGTGAGCAAAGCCCTCGTTGGAGTGATTGTCGTTTTTTCTGACCCGATCCGGACCTACCAGCGGCGTCGGGCTGATGAGCAGCTTCCACGTCGCGTCGCTCTCTTGAATCGGTGCGCTTGAACCACGCCTTCTGCGCCGCGCCCCAAATGGTCTTGTCCGGTCCGTCGGGCATGGTGTTCGGCGAGCGAAAGTCCCGGCCGTCGGTGAACCAGATCTGCAGGTCGCGCCCCCAGCGAAACGTGCGATAGCTTTGTTCGCCCATCGGCGCCTGTTGCCGAAAGATCTTTTGACCTTCGGCGAACGTCAGCTCTCCGGCGTTCATGCCCGGCCACGAGTCGTTGGTCAGCGTGTCGTGATCATCCTTCAGCCAATAGCTGGACGTGTTTCGCAGCATCGCGATCAGTCGCGGCAGGCTGAACATTCTTTCCCAGTGCAGCCGGGCCAGCGCGGGCGTGACCGCGCGCGGCTCGTCGTTGTCGTAGTACACCAGGTCGCCGGTCATCGTCACGAACCGTGGCTCCAGCGCCAACATCGACGGGTAAATAGGGTGCCCTTCGACGTGATCGCGATCTTTGTAGCCCTGGCACGTCATCACGCAGAAACGGAACTCACTGGGAGTCGTGGGCGGCGGCGCCGTCGAGAACTTGCCGCGAAACTCGCCGCGCACCTGGGATTCACTCGGCAAGGCCGCCTCGGCCGCGTAGTGATAGGTGCGATCGGGCGTCAAGCCGCGTAACGGAAACTGATGAATGAAGTCGGTCGCTTCCGACACGTCGATCCACGCGGTCTCGGTCGCGTCGCTCAGGTCTGCGGACAGTCCGTATCGCAAACGCACTCGGCCCGGCATGCCCGGGCAAGCGCCTTCGATTTGTTCGACGGGAACTTTCGTCGGGCGGTCGTTCTTCCGATCGACCTTTTTGGGGAAGACGATTCCATCGTTGTTGCGTTGCGGATGTCTTGTGAGTCGCGTCCATACGATGGCCGCGTCTTGCGTGACTTCGCCAACTCGAGTGCCGGTCGCCTGATAGGGGCCCGCCTCCGCCGGATTGTCGTCAGCCGACACCACATGCGGCAACAGCAGAGCCGTTCCCGCCGAAGCCGCGAAGAATTCGCGCCGCGTGACACCGAGCGATGCACGAATGTCTCTTCGCATGTACGTTTCTCGCTCGTTGTCGGTAGGCTGGATCGTCTTGCCCGAAACCGGCGGCTACTGCGGCATGGGAAGCATGACAATCGAGTCTTCCGCGAACGTGGCCTCGCCGGGCTTGCCGTCAATCCGATAGCGAACCTTCAATTGCTTCACGGTTCCCGGCACCGGATCGCCGCCGAAACTCGCGCTGTAACTCGGCGACGGCAAGGTAATCAGAGGCAAGTCGCGAACTTGCTTCTGCAGTGCGTCGGTCACGTCCTTTTGCTTGGCGCCGGCTCCATATTCGGCCTTGATGATTTCCACCTTGACCGGGTCCAACCCTGCCTTGGCGAGCAATTCGCGGACGTTGCCGCCTTTGTTCCCCAGTTTCTGAATGATGATCAGCGTCGCTCGCGTGGCATCCTGTTTTAGCCCAGGCATGTGTGCTGCCTTGACCGCGACGTCGAGTCCTTCCAGGCTGGGATAGCCTTGCAGGACGGTCATCACCAATTTCTGTTCGGCCGCGCGACCGGAAGCATCGAGCGCGGTCTGGCACATCTCGGCTCGCTGTTGGTCCGACTGGGCGAACTGTCGAGCAAGGCGAATGTAGCCTCGCAACGCACGGACCTGGTACTTGTCGCTGGGCGCGGTTTTGGCCAGGTCCAAAAGTACAGGCGCCGCATCGACCTCCATCCACTCGCCAAGCACTCGGCTGCCGGTGTCTTGAAGTTCCGGATCGCTACCCTTGACCGCGGCGGCAATCGTCGCCAACGACTTTGCGCCACCCATCTCGCCGAGGATTTCCAGCAGATTGGATTTCGTCGACGTCGACGCACGAGACATCGCCTCTGTCAGCGCGGCGCGCATGCCTCGCGATCGGGCATGCGCACGCACGCGGCCCGCAATGCCTGGCGTGCCACTTGCGAGTCGCCTTGACTCGTGGGCGAAGCGACCTGCGCAACGAGCACCGGCAGGTCCTTGGGGCCGACCGTGGCCCCGAGGGCCGTTAGCGCCGCTCCACGAACGGTCGCGTCGGCGTGGTTGAGTGCCTTGACCAGATCCGGCACGGCATCGATGCGGCGCTGCCCAACGAGTTCGATCAAGACCGCCAACGTCTTTCCGTCTGCCTTGGCCAAGTGGGCCGTGATTTCGGAGTTAGTGTCCTCGCCCGGCAGGCTTGCCAGCGCGGACCTGGCGGCTTGCGTTAACTCGCCGTCGCTTTCAGTTGCGATTTCCAAAAGCGTGGGCAAGCTGGACGCATCTCCCAATCGCCCGACCACGCCGATGGCCGCGATTCGCACCTGCTTGGGTCCGCTTCTGGCGACCTCCAAGATGGCGGGCGTGACTTTGGAATCATCGCGGTCAGCAAATGCCTGCAGCACCAGTGCCGCACGATCCGGCGCCGCTTTAGCCAGTTCGACCGCCAGGGCTTCGGCGACTTCGCGCCCAGGCAGCTCGCGCGCCGTGCTCAATCCAAGCCGAAAGAAGTCCCTGTCCGGCGAACGGAGTTGCGCCGTCAAGAGCTCGATTCCATCGGACTTCCGCGCCAGGATCGCGCCGCGGGTCGCTTCCAAAACCTTTTGTTTCGGAACCTCGGCCTTGCGCACTTCGTCGTAGATCTCGATCGCTTCGTTGGTCTGACCGTCATTCATGAGGCGTTCGGCGCAAAGAACGCAGCCCTCGGCGACCGCGGCGCGAACTTTGACCGGAGCGCTTGCCAGCGAACCTCGCAGGACTTTCGTCGCCGCGGCATTGCCGATATGCCCCAGGGCAACTGCCGCGGCGGAGGCAACTTCCGCGTCGGGCTGCTGCAAGCGAGCTGTCAGTGCGTCGACCGCGGCGGCGTCTCGGCGCACGCCGATCGAATTGATCGTGCCAATCAGAAGTCTGCCCTTGAGCAAATCCATGGCGTTGCGCAGGGCTTCGTCCGCTTCGGGGCCCGGAATCGCTTCCAGCGCGATTCGCGACCATGAAGCAAGTTGTTCGTCGGTCAACAGCGGCGCCAACAGGGGCACCGCGTCCTTCGAGCCGTGGACGGCCAGTTGTTTACAGACGACCGCCTTGTCCGCGGCGGGCGCGTCGGAACGCAGTTTTTCGAGGAGCTCTTTTTCCTTGGCCGCGCTTTGGTTATCGGCGGCATGGACCAGAGCGGCAAACGCGACGACCGTCGCGAGAAACACGACGGAGTTGGCGGTTCGTCGAGCGATATTCATGGTTTCAGTCCTGATTGATCGGTTGAGCTTGAGCTGTGCGCTTGGTTCTTGCTGGCACTTCCTGACTCGCTTCGCAGGTACTCCTGCCAATATTGTCGCAGGTACCCCTGCAAATATTTACAGCCTCCACGGCTCGCGCAGCGCCTCGGATCGCAAACGGTTGGCCTGTTCGTCCGCGATGAATTCGTGTTTCTTGAGATCGTAATGCACTTGACGATCCAGGAAGATCGCGATGTTCGCCGCATGACAGGCAATGTGCGCGTAGCAGGCTGCGTCGGCATTGCCCTTGGGCAGGCTGCGAGTCTTCACGCAGTCGAGGAAATCGCGAACGTGGAAGGTCGCCGGGTAGCCGCCAATTTCCGCGACCGTTCTGCCGGCGATCAATTCTGGCGAGCTCAAGACCAGCTTTCCGCTGTCCCCCGCTTCCACCCAGCCGGTCTCGCCTTCGAACCGCACGGGGCACGAGCCCAACGGAAGCCAGCCCGTCTCGCGAAAGATCAGTTCCACGCCGTTCTCGTACCGCGCGACGAGTTGTCCATCTTTCGGCGGATTGTACTCGACCGGCGCCGTATGATCGGCCCCGACCGCCCACTGGCAGAGATCGACGCAATGGGATCCCCATTCCAATACGCCTCCGCCAACCAGACCGCCTCCCTTTTCGAAATTAAAGCCGTCCAACAGTTTCTGATTGAAGGGGCGCCAGGCGGCTGGGCCCAGGTACAGATCCCAATCGACTACGTCCTTGGGCGGCTCCGTCTCCGCGGGCAGCCAACCGCTGGTCATGGCCGTCATGCCCATCGGGTGCGCATAAACCCGCTTGAGCTTGCCGAGCTTGCCGGTGCGGGCCAGCTCGCAGGCGAACGCGAAGTGCGGCAAGTTCCGCCGCTGCGTGCCGGCCTGGAACACGCGGCCGGTGCGGCGCATCGTGTCGGCCAGAATCAAGCTTTGCGAGATATTCTTGGTGCAAGGCTTCTCGCAGTACATGTCCTTGCCGGCCTTGGCCGCGTTGATGGCAGCGGTGGCATGCCAGTTCGGCCCCGTGGCGATCAGTACTGAGTCGATATCGCTACGGTCCAGCAGTTCGCGAAAATCGCGAACCATGTCGCACTTCTCATTGCCGTACTTCTGATCGACGATCTTCTTGACCGCGGTGCGGCGAGCGGCTTTGATGTCGCATACCGCGACGAATTGCACGTCCTTCTGCTCCAGGAAGCAGCCCAGGTCGTAGGTTCCCCGGTTCCCGATGCCGATGCCGCCCACCACGATCCGCTCGCTGGGGGCTACCGCGCCATCCAGGCCCAAGGCCGAGCTGGGAATGATCGTTGGCGCCATGACCGCCGCGCCCGCCGAAACCGCGGTCTTCAAAAACCGACGCCGATGAAGTTCGGGTCCCCTTAAAGCCATGACTATTTCTCCTGATCGGTTTGAACCGCGGACTGCTCGTAGCCGCCCGGCTGCCTGAATTCCCCCAGTCGTCCCCCTGTCAAAGTAGCGTCCCGGCGAGCGACTTTCCACATGGGGCCGCGAAAGTTTCCTGAACGGACTCGATTCAGCGAGTATCCAGGCACTAAACCCTTATCCTCCGCGCGGCAATCGCGCAGCCAGGAAATGGAGCTGGCCAGCCGATCGGCGTCCGTCCGCCTTATTTCTCGAACCAGGCGAGGACTCGTTTCCGTTCTTGTTCGTAGGGAAACGGCAGATAGGTGGACAGCGCCGTCATTTGGCTCGTGAGGGCGGGCGTCGAAGCCTTGGGAGCCATGGTCTCGCGATTGAGCTTCTTTTCTATGGCCTTGGCGCGCTAGCGGTTCGCTGCATCGCCGCATCGTGCTGGTAGAGCGAGTCGGCATCCCGCCAGCTTTGGTCCGAAAGTTCGGCCGCACGCTGTTGAAGTGACAGGAGCCGACGATCCATGTCAAAGGCTTGCTTATTGAGACGACCGAGCGACATGGCCAGGGCCGATACTTGCGCGAACTCCGCCGTGGTTGGCCCGTAGACGCTATTTGTGACGGTCGTTGTGGTCGTACGAAAATCCACATTGCCCGGGCCAGGTTGCCGATTGTCAATGACGTTTGTCGGCAACACGTTAGTCTTGGCGCGAGTCAACTCTGTGATACGTGCCTGCACGATCACCATTTGCGCCGCGAGCCGCGTGCGATCGGCCTGCAGGGAACTCATCTGCGTACCTAAAACACTCAATTCGCGCTGGGCGTCGCGCATGCTGTCCAAATGCCATTGCATGGCTTCCTTGTTGTCTGCAATCTCGCCGCGATCGTCGTCCAAAGCCGCTTTGTCTCGTTCCAACCGCGCAGTGTACGACGCCGTCTTTCGCTCTTGAGCCGCCTTGCGGTCGGCTTTGAGATTCGCAAGCCGTTCGGCCACCGCTGCACGCCCAGCATCGAACATCGGCGTGTAGCGGTCGCCCAGGTTTTTGAGCACCATGTTTCGATATTTCGATCGCAGTTCGTGTTCGACGCCTCCAGGCCGGACGAGCTCCAGGTAACCAAACATTCCGCCGATGAAGCGGGCGGTCTGGTCGTTGGACTCGTTTTTGTGATCACGATCCCCTGCGTCGTTCAAACTTTGACTGAGCGCCACCATTTCCTGGAGCGCTTCGATGACTTTCCGGTCTTGTACCAGTGCCCAAACCGTGGTTTGGCTGAGAGCGACATCGCGCGCCCCGCCTTCGCGGAAAGTCGTCAAAACTTCCAGTGCTTCGGGATACTTATGCTGGTTCAGCAGCACGACGCCGTAGGCGTAGTCGATTCGCCGCTCACGCGGGAACCCGCGTTTCAATCGTTCGTAGCGTTCCTTCGCGGCCGCCACTGCCGGCGGCGTGTTCTTCTCGCCCAACTCGAACAACGCTTCAACTTCCGATGTCAACTCGTGCGCCGGCAGCGACCGAGGGCAAACCGCCGCCAGCAGCAACGCGCTTGCGATCGCCAGCGAAAGCCGCTTTTCGGATCCCGGCGGTGCGAATTTGAGCATTGGCATCACCGATCGGCCGCCAATAATCCAGGAATTGCGGCAGGCACGTCCACGATCGTCGAGTTGTCGTGAACCAACAAGCGCGGACCTGCCAAGAAGTAGTTGTGTAGTTCGCTGACAATCAGGTTGTAAACTTCCGTGGCACGCACTGCTTCGATGCTTTCAACGGTCATGCTGCCGTCCAAGCCGTGCAACGGCATTCCCGGCAGGAGATGTTTGGCCGACCGCCAACCGAGGCCACTCACCCAAAACGGGTGGCCGGGCGTGACCAGAATCGCCTGGTCGGCGAAAACGATTTTCAGAATCGGGGTCGATGTGCGCAGCGTTGTGGTCTGAATCGGCTTGTATGCCAGTTCGCCGCTGCGGACATCCTGAGCCAGCACAAGGTCGCCTATCTTGAGCTCTTCGATCGGTCGGGGGCCTTGGATTGTCAGAATCATCGTCCCGGCGGGAAAGCAAGAGTTGGTTGCAAAGCGGATGATACTGCTGCGGAAAGTCGTTACCGTGGTTGGTGGCGGACCGGGCGAGGGCGTAGGGTTCGATCCAAGACGGGTCGTGGAACTGACGTTCGTCAGGGTAGGCAGCGTAAAGTACCACTGATAGTCAAAATAGTTCTGATTAAAAACCGTCTTCGCCGGGCTTGGATCGGACCAGCCGTTGTAGTCGTTGTATTGCTTTTCCCACAGTCGCGGGTCGTCGCCGGCCGTGAATCCTGTCGTGCGTTCAAGCGCGAAGCGAACTCTGTTCCGCAACCAGTCGGCTGGCTCTTGGACGGCGCGGGCCCGCGCCTCGAGCGTGGCGGCACTTGCTAATTCCGTCGACAACGCTCTCGGCGTGACAAAAAAGGCCGTCGCGGCGTCCACCGGGTTGATGATCGACTCGTAGTTGATCGCGAAATCGGCCTTTTGGCCCTCCAGGTAAAATTCGTGCTCGTGCACGACCATGCCGCCCGGCAGCACGGTGACGTGGAACCGCGTTTTGAGCGAGCCGGGAAAAGCGGCAACGAGCTGCGGCACGAAAACGTGCATGGGCCGCTTTTTCAACTCGTCGGCCGCCGCCGAGCGCACGTCCTCGGAATCGGGAACGATCGCCCGTCGCAGCAAGACTTGCGTGGCTTCTGGCTGCTGCATCCGGCCCACCGTCTCAATCAACAACTGATTCAATTCCTGGGATTTCGCCGAGTCGGCATTGACCGTAAACACCGCTTCCAACACGGGAATGGCCGCCGGATCGTCGAGCGAACGCAAGGCCGCCAGCGCCTTGTCGCGATCCTTGGCACTGCCGTGGTCGATGGCGCTGCGCCACTTTGTGATTTGCGGTTGCCACTTGCGTGCCGCTCGCAGCCGATCCCCAGCGCGCTGCTTCTCCGCGTCGATCTGCGCGGGTCAGCCAGCGGCCGTCGTACAATTGCAAACCAAGCGCCGCGAGCGCTTCGGCATCGCCGCGCTCGAACTCCATCACTTTGGCCCAGTGAACGCGCTCTTCGTCCAGCAGTTGGTTTTTGTGGCACCAGCGAGCCAGCGCGCGGTGGTTGTCGGCCGTATCGACCATCTCGTCGCGCTGTTTGCGATAGGCGGTCAACCTTTTGTCGTCGGTGGCCCGCTGGGGCACGTCGTCGATTTTGACCCAGTCGCCGTCCAAACGGACAAAGCCGCTCTGCCAACGGGCCGGGGCGAAGTTCGGATCGCGCTCAAGCGCGTCGGAAAGCAGCGTGGCACGCAGCGTGCTCGGGCCGTCGAGCTCCGTTTGGAGCGCCGCCTTGACCAGTTCGGCCGGCGTGGCGGAAGCCGGGGGCAGCTTGACTTCGGCCCCCAGCCGTTCGGTTAGAAAAAAGCCAACCAAGGAAAACAGGGCCAGCAGGGCGAGTGACGTGGCTTTCATGACAGAGACCCTCGACAGTTCCGGTTGCCGATACAGTCCGCGCCTGTCATTGTGCCGCCAGATTGGCTTAAAAGTCAATCAAAGTTAGCCACTTCCTGCCGCGGACATCGAGACGGGCAAAGAGCCGAGGCGTCCCTGACCAGGCATACTTTCCCCGCTGGCGGGTCTGGCGAGGCGATGGGCCGATCGCCAGGGCACAAAAAAAAGCCGGTCTGCGATGGGCAGCCGGCCTTTGATTGTGATTTTGGGTTGTTGGGCCTCAGGCCATGCGCCGCCGTGCGCGCCGCCGCCGGTAACCCGCTTCATCGGTCGTCGGCGCTGTTCCCACGCTCGGTTGATCTTTGGACCGCACCGTGCTGGCGCTCGACGAGCCATCGACGCGACTTGCGTCAACCTGCGTTCGCCCCACGTAAGCCATTGTGATCGTGCAGATTCCCACGGCGACGAACATCGCCGCATACAGCCAACCGCGTTTCATTCCGTTGCTCATCTCAATTCTCCTTGGAAATGCCAAAACAGCCATCAGTAAAACCAAGGTCATGCTAGGTGTTGCCCGTGGGTTGTCAAATCGTTGGCAAGCCCGGAAGGCCTGATAAGTTGAGTTGCGGCGGCGGATGACGAATCCTCCACTTACGCATGAGGTGAGGCCCAGGCGCGACACGACATGGCGACAATCGTCCGGCCCAGTCGATAACCCCTACTCGTCCCTCGGCTGCACGCAATATTCCAGCGTCGTCAGCGGGTCGCCTTGCGGAACCGCGGTCACATCGCGGGCCGTGGTCGACAGATGATCGATCAATAAATCGCGCAACCGTACGAGCGTCGCGGCGTTGACCGGATCGGCGGCCACGTTGTGCATCTCCGCCGGATCCTGGTGCAGGTCGTACAGTCGAAACCGATCGGGCACGAGCGGTCTTTCCGTATCGTATCCATCCGTGCGCCGCACCACGCCGCGCTCGTAGACCAGCTTCCAATATTCTTCACGGATCATCGCCTCCTCGTTCGGCGCGTACTCGACGACGACGTGGTCGCGATGTTTCGTCGTCTTGCCGGCTAACAGCGGCATGAGCGTCCGGCCTTGCAGCGGCCCGCTAATCGCCAGGCCGCACAGGTTGTGGATCGTGGGCGCCAGGTCGACCAGCTCGACAAACGCGCGCGATATGCGGCCCGCGCCAATGCGGCGGGGATATCGAATCACCAGCGGCGTGCGCACGGCCTCTTCGTAACTGGTGTGTTTTTCGATTCGCCCATGTTGTCCCAACATGTATCCGTGATCGCTCAAATAAATCACGATCGTATCGGTCGCCTGGCCCGAGCGCTCGAGCGCGTCGAGCACCAGGCCGACGTTCTTATCCATGAACTCGACGCTGGTGTAGTACGCTGCGGCGATGCCCTGTTTGTCGGCCGGCGTCAAATCGCGAAACACGGCCGGAATCTGCTCGTCGTCCTCGGGTCCCACTTCGGGCGGAGTGAACTCGGCCGCCTCGTGCCGGCCGCGATATTCGAGCGGGAAGCGAAACGGCGAGTGGGGCTCGTAGAAGCTGACCATCAGAAAAAAAGGCTTGTCGCGCGGCTGCTCGAGATACTCCGCCGCCTGCTGGGCAAAATAAGTGCCTTCCATTAGCGAGTCCTCCCGACCGACCGGCAACGCGTCGGCATTCAGCCAGATCCGCGCCGGATCCTTGAACGGCTGCCAGGGCGGCTGGACAGGGCCCATCGGCAGTCCCTGTCCGGCCTGCTTGCCTTGACCGATCTGAGCCAGGATTTTCCCCAGCCACTGACGATATTCGGGGGTGTCGACGCGCACCGCAAAGCCGTGCTTCAGCTTGCTGTTGAAGTGCATCTTGCCGATTCCCGCAGTGGCATAGCCGGCCCGATCGAGTGTCTCGGCCAACGTCACCTCGCTGTCGGGCAACGCTGTTTTCAGTTGCGTCACGCCGATTGTGCGCGGATAGCGCCCCGTGAAAAACGACTGCCGCGAGGCCGTGCAAACGGGCGAATTGCAGTAAGCCCGCTCGAAGCGAATACCGCCGGCGGCGAGGCGGTCGATATGGGGCGTGCGGACCTGCTTGTTGCCGTAGGCGCCGGTGACATAGGCGGCATGGTCGTCGGAGCAAATCACCAGCACGTTTGGCGCCCGCGGCGGCGCGGCGGCAATGGCTTGTTGAACCGCGAGCGTTGCGATCAGGAAGGCAGCTAGACGATACATCGGAAGCAACTCCCAGGCACGCGGGGCGGGGCCTTCAATAGCTTAGCAGGTGGCGAGGGCCAACTGAATATCGGGCGTTACTGCGACGCTTCCCCGGCCGGAATCGCGGGAAAAGCAGGCTCGACTTCGCATGCTACACTTGTTCTGGCAGCGTCCAAGAGAATTCGCGTTTCGAGCAATGCCATCGGGTCGCTCGTGCGGCTCCGCCCGTTTTCTCGAGTGGCAAAGAACAGCGATTTTTTAGGAGGAACTCTCATGTTCGAGCGTATGGCGCGCGGTTGGGCCTTGATGACGGAAAGTTGGCACGTGCTGCGGCTCGACAAGGAGCTGCTGCTGTTTCCAGTATTCAGTGCGATCGCCTGTCTGCTGGTGATGGCGTCGTTCGCTTTGCCGTTGATCGTGTCGCCAACGGTGCGCGAAGCCGTTCTCGCCGGCGTCCGTTCAGAACAACAATCTCGACAGGATGGGTTTGAGAGCCCCGAACAAAATCACTACGCCGCCAATCGTGAAGAGGGCAGGCCGTTCGAGCTCGGCGCGAAGCAGATTGTGCCCGCCGTCATCGGCTTTGCGTTTTATCTGGTGACGAGTTTCGTCATCGTTTTTTTCAACACCGCGCTGGTGTCTTGCGCGCTGATTCGATTTAGCGGCGGTAACCCGACGCTGGGCGATGGACTGCGCGCGGCGATGGCGCGCTTGCCGCAGATTCTAGGCTGGGTGCTGCTGACGGCGCTGGTCGGCACGATCCTCAAGCAAATCGAAGACCGGGTGCCGCTGGCCGGCAAGTTCGTCGTCGGCCTGATAGGCATGGCCTGGGCCGCGGTGACATTCATGGTGGTGCCGATTCTGGCGGCCGAGAAACTCGGCCCGTTCGCCGCGGTCAAGCGATCGGCCAGCCTGTTGCGCAAGACCTGGGGCGAATCGCTCGTCGGCCAGGTGTCGCTCAGCGCCGTGCAATTCGTGTTCATGTTGCCGGTCATCTTGGCCCTGGTCGTCGCCGGTTTTCTATCGGCTTCCACCCAGTCGAATTGGCCGCTCATCATCGTGGGTGTATTCGCCGTGCCTTTCGTCGTCCTGCTGTCGATTACGTTTAGCACGCTGCAGCAGATCTTCCTGGCCGCCGTGTATCAATATGCGGCCCAAGGCACCGTGGCGCCCGGCTTCTCGCAGGATCTGATCGAGTCGGCATTCAAGACGAAGCAAGAGCAGTAAGCTAGCGAAGAACGCCGTCCCCGGCGTCGAGTATCTGTGAATTGGAAACCGAGTTTCCAAAGAGCTCGTATTGGTCGAACGTCCATGCGACCTTTTTGGTCTTCGGGTCGAGCTCGATCAAAAGCGGCTGCCCGGGGCCGGCGTGGCAATTGCCGATGACGTAATGTCCATTGGGCAAGACTTCAAGCGTCGTGACCCACGCTAAAGTGATCCCCGGCAGATCCGCTTGTTGGATCTGCCAGACGATTTCCTTTCGAGGCGTGACTTCGAGCACGCCGTGACCGTTTCCCGTGGCGATCAACGTATTGCCACTCGGCAGCCGCACGGCGGAAAAGCATTTGTTGCCAAATGCCTCGGGACCGTGCCCCGGTTTGGGTTCCTTGTCGAACAGCGGCACGGCGAATTCCCAGATCACATTGCCCGCCTCATCATATTCGCGCACCGCGCCGTCACCTTCGTGGCAGACGAGATAGTGGCCGTTACTCAGCTTTCGCGCCAAGCGTGTGTCCGTGTGCGGGTGAGGATGATCAACCTTGAGATTGATCTCGCGCAACAACCGCCCCGCGCGATCGATTTCAATGATTCGCGCCGGTCCGCTCTCGGCAATCATGACTCGCCCCTCTCCGAGAGGCTGAAAAGAATGGACTTCCAGCGGCCTGCCGGCATTGCCATTGGAGGTTGACGAGTCATAGCTCCAAACGACCTCTTTTCGAGCACAGTCGATTTCAACGACTTTGCCAGTGCTTTGCTGCGCCATGATGTTGCCATTGGGCAGCACATGCACATCATGAATTCCGCCCCAGGGCATTTGCCATTCAACTTTTCCGTCGCGCCCGACGATTGCGAGCTTGCCGTTGCCCTGGGTGACAAGCCGGTGTTGTGCCTGGACCGACGATTCGGTGCACACGGCAAGGGCTGCTACGACCATGTAAACGCAGATTCGCATAGGTGTCCTTTTTGCAGGGGGTTCCGCTATCAATCTAACCACTGACGCGTCCGCCCACACGCCCTTGCGGAGGATTGCGACATCGGGCGAAGAAAGCCCGGCAACCGGAGAAACTCGGCGGAAGATCTTGTATACTGGGACCAGGGTCGATTTGCCTGCCGGCGCGAGTCATCACGCCATCCCACCGAGTTTGCTCCCTCGCATGAATTCGAAATTGCAGCATCAGAGAATGCATGGACCGCTTGCCGGGAAGTGGCGTATCGTCCTGGCCGCATTCGGGTTTCTTGCCTGTCCAGCGACCGCCGCCGAGCCGCCGACTGCCCCGACTCCGAGCGTGGATTTCCGCCAAGATGTACAGCCCATCTTGGCACAACGCTGCTTCCGCTGCCATGGTCCCAACGAGGCTCAAGGCGGGCTGCGGCTCAACAGTCGCGATACGGCCCTGGCAGAGCTTGAGTCGGGCGCGCGAGCGATCGTTCCCAATAAGCCCGAAGAGAGCGTGTTGCTCGGCCGGGTCGCCGCCACCGACGAGCTGCGAATGCCTCCCGAGGGGAAACCGCTCACGCCCGAACAGATTAGCGTCCTGCGCGGCTGGATCGCTCAAGGGGCGCCTTGGCAGAACCATTGGGCTTTCGAGACGGTTCGTCGGCCTCCGGCGCCTCCGGTCGAGAACGAAGCCTGGGTTCGCAATCCGATCGACCGATTCATTCTCAGCCAGCTCTCGGAGCATGGACTGAAGCCCGCGACGCCGGCCGAGAAGTCGTCGCTCTTGCGGCGGGTCTATTATGACCTCACCGGTTTGCCGCCGACCCCGGAAGAAACCGACGCGTTCCTTGCCGACACCTCGGTCGATGCCTACGAACGAACCGTCGATCGGTTGCTCGAGTCGCCTCGCTATGGCGAGCGTTGGGCGCGCCACTGGCTCGACCTGGTCCGCTTTGCCGATACCAACAGCTTCGAACGCGACGGCGACAAACCCAACGCCTGGCGATATCGCGACTACGTGATCCGCTCGTTCAACGACGACAAACCGTACGATCAGTTTATCCGCGAGCAACTGGCGGGCGACGAACTTCAAGAAGTAACGACCGACACATTAACCGCCACGGGGTACTACCGACTTGGTCTTTGGGATGACGAGCCGGCCGACGCATTGCAGGCGCGCTACGACGAGTTGGACGACATCGTGGCGACGACCGGGCAGGTGTTTTTGGGGTTAACCATCAATTGCGCCCGCTGCCACGACCACAAGCTCGATCCGATTCCTCAGGCCGACTATTACCGCTTCGTGGCCTTCTTTAACGAGATCGACCGGTACGGCACCCGGCACGATACTCAAGCCAGCCAGATCGACGTCTCGTCGCCGGAGCTTATCGCGCAACATCAGGAGTTGGCCGATCGAAAGGCGGCGATTCGCGGCAAGATGGAGCCGATCGAACGAGCCGGGATCGTCAAGATGCCGGCCGAAGATCAGCGTAAGACCGAGGGGCCCGAGCGCGAAAAAGTATTGAGCGAAAAGCTACAAGCGAGTCTCGAGCGAAGATTCGTGGCGCGAATATGTGCAATTGAAGTCGCAACTTGCCGAAGCCGACGCGATCAAGCTGCCTCCGCGAGATATGGTTCTCGGAGTTGGACGTTGCCTGAAGGAGCCTCCCCAAGACCTTTATTCTGATGCGTGGCAACCCGCATGTGCCAGGCGAGAAGGTCGAGCCGGCATTCTTGACGGTGCTTGGAGGGGGCGCAGCCGGAAATCGCTCCGCGATCCGCCGGCGCCCAAAGTTCTGGGCGGCGCACGGCGCTTGGCCGACTGGATCGCGTCGCCGGCCAATCCGCTCACGGCCCGGGTGATGGCCAACCGCGTTTGGCAACATCATTTCGGCCGAGGGTTGGTTCGCTCGTCGAGCAATTTCGGCAGCCTGGGCACGCCGCCAACGCATCCCGAGCTGCTCGATTGGCTTGCGCTCCAACTCGTGGACGGCGGCTGGCGACTCAAATCCCTGCACCGATTGATTGTTACCTCCAACACGTACCGGATGTCGACGGCGACAAATCCCCAGGCGCTGGCCAAGGATCCTGAGAATGATCTGTACTGGCGATTTGACATGCGACGTCTTGGCGCCGAGGAAGTGCGCGATTCGATGCTGGCCGCCAGCGGCCAGTTGACGTCGAGGATGTTCGGGCCTGGCGTGTTCCCCACCTTGTCTCGGGAAGTGCTCGAGAGCCAATCCATTCCGGGGAATGGCTGGGGAAAATCTTCGCTGGACGAGCAGAACCGGCGCAGCATTTATATTCACGTGAAGCGTTCGTTGGTCGTTCCGTTGCTTGCCGAATTTGACGTCTGCGATACCGACAGCAGTTGCGCCGTGCGATTCTCGACCACGCAGCCGACCCAGGCCTTGGCGATGCTCAACGGAGACTTTGCACACCAGCAGGCCGCCGCGCTGGCAAGCCGCCTGCGACGCGAATTCCCCGACAATGTCGATGAGCAGGTTCGGCGAGCTTTGCGGCTTGGCTTATCTGGTCCTGCCGATTCACGAGAGGTCGAGCGTGGGCTGCAATTGATCAAGTCGCTGGAAACGCAGCACGGCGTGACCGCGGAGAAGGCGCTTGAACACTTTTGTCTGATGGTTCTGAATCTCAACGAATTTGTCTATCTGGATTAAGCCATGCCGCCAAGTGATATTCCCCAAGGCTCGTTTTGCCGCCGCACGCGACGCGAATTCATCTGGCAGGCCGGTGGCGCGTTTGCCTCGGTGGCGCTGACCGCCCTGTTGGATCGCGATGGCTTTCTGGCTTCGCAGTGCTCTGGCCGCCGACGGCATGACCTCGTTTGTCAATCCGCTCGCCCCGCGGCCTTCATATTGCCCGCCTCAAGCCAAGAGCGTGATCTTTTTGTTCATGTACGGCGGTCCCAGCCATGTCGATACGTTCGACTACAAGCCACACTTGTACAAGTTGGACGGCCAGACGATCCCGGTCAAAACCAAGGGACGCGGAGGCGAGAAAAACGAAGGCCGCGTCGTGGGGCCAAAGTGGAACTTCAAACAATACGGCCAATCCGGGCAATGGGTATCGGATCTCTTTCCTCATCTTAGTCAGCACGTGGACGACATCGCCTTCATCAAATCGATGACCGCTGACTCGCCGATTCATGGCTCGGCCATGTTGCAGATGAACTCCGGCCGCATCCTGAGCGGGAGCCCTGCCCTGGGCTCTTGGGTCAATTACGGCCTAGGGAGCGTCAACGAGAATCTTCCAGGGTTCGTCGTCATGCTCGATCCCAGCGGCGGCCCCATTAGCGGCGCCAAGAACTGGTCGAGCGGCTACATGCCGGCCACCTATCAGGGAACGCTGCTGCGATCCAAGGGGGCGCCGGTGCTCGATCTGAACCTGCCCGAGGGCATGACGCGGCCGATCGAGCGCGAGCTGTTGGATACATTACACGAAGCCAACAGCGATCACCTGGCCCTTCATGCCGATAACAGCAACCTGGCGGCACGGATCGCCAGCTACGAACTCGCCTACAAAATGCAACAGCATGCGCCCGAGGCGATTGATCTTAGCGACGAATCGCAATCAACGCTCGAGTTGTACGGTCTCGACCAGGACCGCACTCGCGACTTCGGCCGCCGCTGCTTGCTGGCCCGACGATTGGTTGAACGCGGAGTCCGTTTCATACAACTCTACTCGGGCGGATCCCACAACGACGCCAACTGGGATGCTCACGGCGACCTGGTCAAGAACCATTCCTTCCACGCCGGAAATACCGACAAGCCCATCGCCGGTTTGCTCGCCGACCTGAAGCAGCGCGGATTGCTCGACGAAACGCTTGTTGTGTGGGGGGGCGAGTTCGGTCGTCAGCCGACCGCTGAATATGCCAAGGGCACCGGCCGCGACCACAATGCTTTTGGGTTCACCATGTGGATGGCCGGAGGCGGTATCAAGGGCGGCCAGCACGTCGGCGAAACCGACGAGCTTGGCGCGGCCGCCGTGGAAAGTCCCTTCCACGTCAAGCATCTGCACGCCACGATCCTGCGTCAACTCGGCTTCGACCCGAACAAACTCTCCTACTTCTACAGCGGGCTGGATCAGAAGCTCGTCGGCGTCGAACACGTCGAGCCGATTCAGCAAATCATCTAGCGAAGGACGCCACAAGGGCGTCTTTTCTTGGATTGCTGGCCCGACGCGACCATTTCAGCGCCCGTTCTCATGGCATGCCGCCGAACTGCGGATCCGGGTCCATGAAGTAGCCCAAGCAGTCCTGACGAATGACCGCTTCACTTCGGGTCAACATCGAGGGAGTTGCCGATCTCCGCAGGCGAATGCAGCCGCCGTCGAATGTCAGAAACTCGTCGGTCACGTTCCGTCCAGACTGGTCGACCACGTACAGCGGCGCACTCTGCGAGGACTTCAACCAACCCAGGCAAGTCCCCGGCTTGAGCTCTTGGAAGTTGAGCAGATCGAGGTCCCCGCGCAGTGCCAGGTCGACGGCGCCGGACGACGAATCCGCCTCGGAGTCGACAAAGGCGAACTCGACCCGGGCTGGCACGAATAACGCTGCCACCGTTCGAAACAGGTGCAAATCTCCCTTCGCCACCGGGCGTTGCGGAATCTCGGCCAGATGCAGACAGGCGTCCACGAATTCCGTCGCGTGCCGCACTCCGCTTTCATCGCCAACCTGTCCGCATTCGCAGGTGACGGCCGCACACAATTCGCCGAACGCGGTAGCCGCGACGCCATGCGGCCGCTGAAAAAAAATGGTAGTGCGACCGAACAGCGCGGCGAGTTGTAGATTGGCATCGTTCAGCCTGGTCACACAAGCGTAGTGGGGATTCACGCCCGTGTTGTTGTGCAGATCGACGCACGCAAACACGTTTCGCTCGCGCATCTCGGCAACGACGTGCCGCATCATCGTGTGCTCTGGCGTGCCATCGTCGTCCGCGCCAGGCCACACCCGATTGTAGTCCGGCTGGTGTGGCAGGCGCCGCACGTTCGCTTGGGCGGCGGCGACATTTCCGATCAGAATCGAAAGCGCCCTCGGCAACGGCGTTGTCCCCTGTTTGCGCAACAAGTCCTGCACCGCCAGCAAGCCAACGTCCTCGTTGCCGTGCAGCAAGACGGCGACAAAGAGCGGCTCGGCGCGCGCCCCGGAAGGTGGATTAACGTGGGGCCCTCGAGCAACTCGGCCAGGCCGCTTGGGGTCGCGTCAAGCAGTCCAGGCGGAAGCCGCTCGACAATTCTTAGCATCGACTTGCGTATTGGTGTCGCCGAGGCCGCGATGCGCCGATCGATTGTCCAACTGTGCACGGGCTCATTGCTTTGTTGGCGCTGGCGATAGGCCCGCGTGAGCGCCGCCCAATCGCGGCCGTGCCGCTCGACAAAGCGTCGCTGCCAGACCGCGCCGGTCTGGCCGGTCTGAACTCGCGCAGCGATGACTGCCAGCATCTCTTCGGCCAACGCTTCGTCGACCTGCAAGCGCCGTAGTCCCCACGCGGCCCGTGGCAGGATCTCGTCCAGCAACAGCTTGCGGAGCGAATGATTCTCCCGATCCAGCCAACGAATTTCGCATTCGAGCCCGCGGCGTGCAGCTCGATAGAAGTTGTCGCGCGCGCTGTCAAACGGCAGCGAGAATTCCGGTGGCCGTTCCTCCTGCGCCAGGTTCTCCACCAGGCCGTAGTAGAGCGCCATGTTGGCTATCATGTCGACCAGCGTCGGCCCGGCCGACATCACGCGATGCTCAATTCGCAGGTGCGGCGTCCCGTCGTCGTCAAAGCCAATAAGCGGCCGATTCCATCGCCAAATCGTGCCGTTATGCAGGCGGACGTGAGCAAGTCGCTCGGACATCTCGTCCATGGCCAGCGGCAACAGAACCGGATAGTGCAATTGATTCTCTCGAAATACGGCTTCCAGGCTAGCCTGGGCATAATCCGAACCGAACGTCACGCGCCTGTGAGAACCTTGGCCGACGTCGACGGCTTGCTCGAACAAGGGAATGCGCGTCTCCTCCCAGAGCTGTTTGCCGAAAAGAAACGGCGAGTTGCTGGCGATCGCGACCAGCGGCGCCGATGCAATAACCGATGCGTTGTAATATCGAACCGCTTCGTGCATCGGCACCTGCAGGTGCAGTTGAAATGATGTCGTGGCGGCTTCGAGCATCACATCGCGGTGCTCGGCGAACAACGTTTCCTGGCCCGAGATCTCCAGCCGGATCGGAGTTCCCTGCCGCAGCCTGAGAACTTGTTCATTGAGTGCTTGATATCGGTGCGAGCGCGAGAGATTCGCCAGCGACAGCATCGGGTCGGTGAGCGTCGGCAAGATTCCCACGGCAACGACCGACGTTCCAAGCTGGTTGGCCGCACGCTCCGTCTGTCGCCAGATCTGCTCGAGCTCGGTCGCCAAATCCGCAAGGCCGCGCCCGGCGAGCGGTTGCGGCGAGACATTAAATTCGAGATTGAAACGCGATAATTCCGGAACGACGTCGTCCGAACCAGCCAGGCCGATGACCTGCGCGTTCCACGGCGTGGGTTGACCGGCGGCGTCGACCAACCAGGCTTCCAGCTCCAGCCCGGCAATCGAGCGCTTGGTTGAGAATCGCCGTTCGCCAAACCACGACCGCAGCCACTCCATTTCACGTTCGACGAGCTTGTCGAACCGATCGAAATCGTAATGCTTGAAATGTGTGGTGGAGATTTCTTGGCCCATGCACCGGCATGATAACAAAAGACGGTCGCGAGGGAGAGAGCCGGACGGTGGCGCGTCGGTCAACCTATCGGTTGTCGCCCCACACCGTGGTTGATCGCCAAACGGCACGGCAAACCATTACAGTCAAATTAAGGGCCGAAGGTCTCCACCTACGGCCTCCACGTGCCGTGACCGACCCATCGGAGCCAGCTCGAACGTGCGATCGCAGAACGAGCTTGGGCCCGCGAACCAAGAACCCCAGGCCGCCGCCTGAAAAAAATGGAGAAAACTTCCTCGGACGCTAGACGCGTTCCGCCGAGGGCCTTGTTACAATCGGGGACGCTAGATATCAGGATCGGCTCCAGGCGACCCAGTCCTGTTCCGCACTCCCCAAGAGACCTGGTCGACTCGAAAATCCAAATGGAAACATGTCCATTGAAGGGTCCATCATCATGTCATCTTCTTATCTGCCGAAAGTGAACAACGTGCGACCCAGGCGATGTCTCGCTTGTGTAACGGGGATGCTGACCGCATGGACGGCGACGGTCGGTTTTGCGATGGAGCCGTTGACGTACTACGGATTCGACGAGCAATCCCACTCGGCGGCTGCTCATGAGGGCCTACAAGAAATCTACTCCGGCCGATGCTTTCACGCCGGCGTTCCGGTCGGTTCCGCGCGGATGATGGCCCGCGCCGTGATCATGACACAGAAAAACCTGGGCTATGATCCGGCTTCCTCGGAGGGAAAGTTCTACGCCGCTGGGCGCTTTCCGTCGCCCCCCGACCGGACTTCCGGCGCGGCCCCCGATTTTGGATTAGGCGAAAGCGTCTTCGTTCGCGACGGCGTGCAACTCGTCAGCTTTAATTGCTTTGCTTGCCACGCTGGGGTCGTCAATGGCCAGGTTGTGGCCGGGCTTGGAAACAACCACACCAATCAATCCGACCCGAAGCATGCGCGAGCCCGTGGCGACAACTTCGGACCCTACGCAGTCTGGCGTTTCGCCGCGCAATTGGCGGACCCGGCAAACGAGGGCATGGTCACCGCCAAGGAAGTGACGGAACTGCAATCGCTCATCGAATCGCTCGACCTTCCACCGGTGGATCCCATGCCTTGGTGGTTGATGAAGTACAAGACCAAAGATTATTGGTACGCGGACGCCGGCATCCATGATGCCGCCAGTTTCTCGATCAACTTCACCATCGCGCATCCGGGCATGAACGCCGACCACCAGGAGCATGTTCAGACGGTCGCCAAGGCGCTGGCGTTCGCGCGCGAGACCCAATCTCCACCTTTTCCCGAAAAGCTCGACGCCGAGTTGGTTCGGAAGGGGGCCGACTTGTTTCACGGCCGCACCTCCCCGGCCGAGACCAGCGGCTTTACCGCATGCAAGACTTGCCACGGGACCTATACCAAGAAGCCCTCGCAAACCGATTGGACTCAACCGGGTTCGTGGACCGTGGCCTACAATTTCTCCCATGTGTTGAGGAATGTAAAAACCGACGAGGCGTATAACGCGACACTCCAGAAGCTCAAGCCGATCGCGGATCATATTAACAAGCTGGAAGCCTATTTCACGGCCCAGCGAACACCCGAGCTGGCGCCGCACGCCAGCGTGCCGGACAAGAAGGGATATGTTGCCCCGCCCTTGGTTGGCGTCTGGGCGTCGGCGCCCTACTTCCACAATGGTTCCGTTCCCACGCTCGACACGGTCCTGAACTCACCGCTGCGACCGGAGATCTGGGCACGCGACAACCGCGACCCTGCTGCTTACGATCTTGACAGGGTCGGCATGCTCTATCGGTCGTTGTCGAGATCCGAATTCGAGGCAAGTGCCGCCGCCGCGGCGGGTAAATCGTTCGTTACCGAGGCCGCGATCGATCACGGCGCCGTTTACGATACGAAGGGATTGGGGCACGGAAACGCGGGCCACACGTTTGGAGATCGATTGACGGCGGATGAACGCCGCGCCGTGATCGAGTTTCTCAAGAGTCTTTCTGGTCCGGAAATGTAGTGCCCAGAACAGGTGGGCGGCGAATCGCCCCCGACATTCGAGCCAGGGAGCAAGATCGTGTCCCAGACGACACTGCACAGACGCCAGCTAGACTTCCAGAACTGGACGGAAGCTCTGGCGGACATCGATCACCTCCAGCGCGCCGGTTATGACCGCGCCGGGAACTGGGATCTCTCCCAAATCGCGGAGCACATTGCCGAGGGGCTGCGCACGGCCCTGCGCGGCAAGGATCAACAGGCAGCCTGGATCATCCGCAAGGTCTTTGGCCCAATGATCCTGCAACGAATCTTGCGCCAACGACGCATGAAGGCCGGCATCAAGGTTCCCGAGTGGTGGCTCCCCGGGCCCACGCACGACGAGTCCGCCGCCATCGACCAGTTCCGCGCCGATCTCTCGGCATTCCAGGCCATGACGACCACGCCTTTCCCGCATCCCTTCTTCGGCGCTCTCACGAAGCAGCAATGGAACGATCTGGCGCTGATCCATGCTGCCCATCACCTTAGCTTTCTGGTTCCCCGAGATTGACAGTCAAATACCCGCGCCGCCCTCGACAGCGAACGGGAACGAGGAGTCCATCTCCAGCGCCGGCTCGGCAACCGTGCATCGCCCCACGACATGCGCCGGTATTCCGGCAACCGTGGTGTGAGGCGGTACGTCTCTCAGCACAACGCTGCACGCGGCTACTTTGGCCCCGGTTCCAATCTCGATATTCCCCAGTATCTTGGCGCCCGCTCCAATAAGCACGCCGCGACGCACCTTCGGGTGTCGATCGCCCGACTCCTTGCCGGTGCCGCCGAGGGTGACTTCGTGCAGTAGCGATACGTTATCTTCCACGATCGCTGTCTCGCCGATGACGACGCTCGTGCCGTGATCGATTAAAACGCCAGAGCCGATTCGGGCCGCGGGATGGACGTCAACGCCAAAGGATTCCGAAATGCGGTTCTGCAGATGCGCGGCCAATCCATACCGCTGCTGCCCCCACAGCCAGTGCGCGACTCGGTACGCCTGAAGAGCGTGGAATCCCTTGTAATACAGAAACGGCAGCGCATATCCCCGCGCCGCGGGATCTCGCGTTCGCGCCGCCAAGAGATCGGCGCGGATCGAAGCGCCGATCGAAATATCCTCGTCGAATGCCGCGCTAATCAGGTCGCGAAGCAGGATCGCGGGCAAATCTGGCGTGTGCAATT
This sequence comes from uncultured Planctomycetaceae bacterium, assembly GCA_963791755.1. Classification (GTDB taxonomy): domain Bacteria; phylum Planctomycetota; class Planctomycetia; order Pirellulales; family PALSA-1355; genus PALSA-1355. The sequence continues at coordinate 1,949,728 of CAWBTK010000005.1, read as the reverse complement.
TATTGGCGAGGAGCACGCCAAGGCCGTCCTCTAGTTTCTTATGCCCCAGGACCGAGGCGAACAAGAAGCTGGCCAACACCGGTTCGCGGTCCGACTCCAGTCGAGCTTCGGATTGAATCTGGTCCCAAAATCCATCTTCGCCGCTGTTGGTCAAGTATTCCGTCAATTCGTCCATCGCAGAATTCCAATTGTGCAGACCTGGTTCCAAAAAAGGCGGCGCGAAATCGCTCGATTCGACGGCCATTCTAGCACTACCAGAAACGGCAGTCGCGGAATTCTTGACCTTGGATCCCCGCGACGAGAGTCGTTTTCAGCCCGTCGCGGAAGGCCCAATTCCGACCCTGGGCGGCCACTTCCCCGTTCGGAGCAAATTGTCGCGACTCATCGTTAAACCTTGGTAGAATAACCACAGTACTATCTGACACGATGACGGGCGCACTTGTCGTGGAGTTTCCGCGCTATGGACCCCAGTAATGCCGAGACGGTGGAAATCGTCAAGCCGGATGTTGCTGCCGCGAAATATTTCGTTAAATCGGCGGACCAACTGGCGTTCGAGTTCGGCGCCGCCAGTAACACGGGGTTGCATCGAACCGAAAACCAAGACCACTACCTGGTATTGCGGCGCACGCGCACTCAGCAATTGCTGCTTACGAACGTTCAGACCGAGCAGCTCGTGCTTCCCACCGATGAGGCGTTTGCGATGGCCGTGGCGGACGGCATGGGGGGCACCGGTTCCGGTGACCTGGCGAGTCAACTTGCAATTCGCGCGGCCTGGGAGCTAGCCGGACGGACCACCAGCTGGGTCATGAAATTGGGAAACCTGAACTCGGACGAGCTCACCGAGCGCATCGAAGGCTTCACCCACCAAATGCAACAGGCGTTTTTGGACGAGTTTCAAGCGAACCCCGAGTTCGGCGACAGTGGAACCACTTGGACAAGTGCCTATCTTGTCAGTTCATTTGCCGTCATCGCCCAGATCGGCGATTCACCGTGCTTCCTGTGGCGCGATGGCATGATGGGGCGAATATCGACGGACCACACCATCGAGCAAGAGTTCATTGCGGCCGGAGTGGCGCGCGAAATCGCCGGAAAATATGGCCACATGCTCACCAGATGTATTGGCGCCCATTCGCCCAACGCGCGCCCTGACGTGCACCATCTGCGCCTGCAGCCGGGCGACCAATTGCTGTTGTGCACCGACGGCCTGACCGACATGGTGCCGGCCGCGCGGATTGCGCAATGCCTCGACGAGTCATCCGACGCGCAGTCGGCCTGCGATGGTCTTATCACGCTCGCGCTGGCCGCCGGTGGCAGGGACAACGTGACGGCCGTGCTGGCCCGAGCCAGGTCTCGCTAGCCGCTTGCCGCCCCGCTTCTGACGGCTGATAAGTGCCTTCCCCATTCGTGCCCTTTCCACGCGCTAGCTCTCCACTTCGGACTCGCGGGGCAAGTACAATGGTGGCGAAGTCTCAACCCCATCCACCCGTGCCGCGGAAGGAATGACGCATGAACCTGTTGCTTTGGCTGGCGCTTTTCAGTTTTGCCGTCGAGGACGAAAAGCCGTTCTACGAGGCCGAGCAAATCTTTCGACCCGTCGAGCCCCAAACCCACGCACCGGGCATCGTCGAAACCTCCACCGGCGAACTCATCGCCTCGTGGTACGGTGGCACCGAAGGGCCCGAGTCCGACGCCGCCGTGTTGGGCGCCCGCAAAAAGAAAGGCGAGAGCACCTGGAGCAAGCCCTTCACCATGGCCGACCGCCCGGGCTTTCCCGATTGCAACACCTGCATGATGATCGACGGAAAGCAACGACTATGGCTGTTCTGGCCAACGGTCATCGGCGACTCGTGGGAAAGCTGCTTGATGAACTATCGGACCTCGTCCGATTACAACCAGCCCGGGGCTCCGAAATGGAGTAGCGACGGCCTGATCCTGATCAAGCCGGCCAATTTTCGCGACGAAGCCCTCAAGCTGCTCGGCAATCGCAAGCTCCGCCCGCCGCGCAGCGCCAAGGGGGGCCCCGACGAACAGCGCGCCAAGCTCGACGACACGCTCTACCAGCGGCTCGGTTGGGCCCCGCGCTGCAAGCCCACCGTGTTGCCGAGCGGTCGCATCCTGCTGCCGCTCTACACCGATACCTTCGGCATTTCGATCATGGCCATCAGCGACGACGACGGCGGCACCTGGTATGCCAGCCAACCGCTGATCGGCTTCGGCAACATCCAACCGACCGTGCTGCGGCGAGACGACGGCGTGCTCGTGGCCTACATGCGCGAGAACGGCCCGCGGGCCTGCATTCGCGTTTCCGAGTCGAAAGACGACGGACTGACCTGGAGCCCGGTCGGCGACAGCCCGCTGCCGAATCCTGGCAGCGGTATCGACGCCGTTCGTTTGGCCAACGGCCACTGGGTGCTCGCATACAACGACGACAAAGACAGCCGGGCGGTGTTGGCCGTTTCGATCTCCACCGACGAAGGCCGCACCTGGTCGTCGACCCGGCACCTCGAAAAACACGCCGAGGGCCGCTACCACTATCCGGCGATCATCGAGGGCCGCGACGGCACGATCCACGCCATTTACAGCTGCTTCATCGCGCCGGAAACCAGCGCCGCGGCCGGCGGTCAAAAGCCCCCCACGCTGAAAGGCATCAAACACGCCGCCTTTAACGAAGCCTGGATTCGCGCCGGCGATTGAGAACGTCGCGTTGCTCCGCGATCGCCTCCACTCATGCCAGCCCCCGCGCCGCTACCGACGCCGGTCAAGCCATGACGCCCGCGATCGGCACGCCGCTGGTGATCGCAAACGGACGATTCAAGGCGTCATGCATCAGCGTTTCCGGACTGATTCCCATCAGCGAGAAGATTGTGGCCGCGATGTCGTCCGGACGGACCGCGCCAGAGTCTGGAAAAGCGCCGTCGCGATCCGACGCGCCGTAGCGAAAGCCGCGCTTCACGCCGCCGCCGGCCAGCAGCACGGTGTAGCAACTCGGCCAATGGTCGCGGCTGTTGTTCTTGTTGATCCGCGGCGTGCGGCCGAACTCGCCCATCCACACCACGAGCGTTTCGTCCAACAGCCCCCGCTCGTCCAGGTCGCTCAGCAATACGGGAAGGGTTTGATCGGTCTGCGGCAACTGCCAGGCGGGCAGGATATCGTACATTCGCGAGCCGTCGAAACCGTGGGTGTCCCAGCCGCCGCTGGTCTTGCTGCGACCGCCAATCGAGCTGGCAAAGTACACGTTGACGAACTTTACGCCCGCTTCCACCAGGCGACGAGCCAGCAGGCAACTCTGCCCATAGGTCGTGCGGCTGTAGCGATCGCGCACGGCGGCGGGCTCGGCCGAAAGATCGAATGCGTCGCGCACCCGCGACGAGGTGAGCATCGACAAGGCACGCTGGTAGTACGCATCCAGCCCTTGAGCCTCGGCCGTCGTGTCCAGCCAATTCGCCTGCCGGTTGACAAACTGCTGCATGGCTCGCCGGTTCGCCAGCCGGTCGCTCGATACGCCAACCGGCAAACTCAACTCGGGAAGCTGAAATTTCGGCTTGGCCGGATCTTCGGTCACCAGCAGCGGGTCGTGTTCCTTGCCTAGAAACGTGGCCCGCTGGCCAGGCGTAATCGACCCGTCGCGGATCACGTAGGGATACGAAACGAACTTCGGCATCCCGCCGTTGTTGGAATCCTTTCGCGCCGGTGCGAAGCGATCGACCACGCTCCCATAGGCCGGAAACAACTGGTCGGTGTCGCGCAGCCGAATATCGTCAACCGGCGGCGCGTGGCCGGTCAGCGCGTAGTACGAGGCCGAGTTGTGGTTCTTCATCCCGTGGTGAACGCCATGCACCAGCGTCACCTTGTCCATCACCTTGGCGGTTTGCGGCAGCAGTTCGCAGATCCGCAATCCCGGCATCGACGTCGCGATCGAGCCCAGCGGCGAGCGAATGCCGTCGGCCGCTTGGGGTTTCAGATCGAAGGTATCCAGGTGGCTGGGGCCGCCGAATTGATAAAGAAAAATGACCGATTTCGCCCGGGCCGGCGGCTGGCCGCCTTGCTCGGCGGCCTCGAGCAGCTTGGGAATCGTCAGCCCCAACATCCCCAGCCCGCCAACCTGCAGGGCTTTTCGTCGGGAGAGGTGAGCGGGGCGGTGCATGGTCTTGTTGTCTCGGTAGCTGATCAAAGGCAATTTGCCGCGCACGACGCCGGGGCCGGCATTATACCCTCACTTCGACTCCGCAGGCAGCGCCCCCCGCCAGCCGGCCCGCCATTGGGCCGTCAATTGCTTCACCAAAGCCTGCTGATCCTCGCGACTCGCCAGGTTGGTATCTTCTCGCGGATCGGTCTGATGATCGTACAGTTCGATGGCTTCGATCTGGCCGGGATCCTCGCGATGAACCCAGGCCGTGAATCGATAGCGCACGGTGCGCATCGAGTATCCCATCAGCGACTCGCCCGCATGGCTCCGCGGATATTGGCTGAACGCGGCCCGCTTCCACTCCCGCCGAGGGTTCTCGAGCACGGGCTTAAAACTCGTGCCTTCCAGATGCGCGGGCAAGGGCAGCCCAGCCAACTCGGCGAGCGTCGGATAGATGTCGACGAACTCCACGAGCGCGTCGCTGCGGGCCCCGGCGTGCTCCATTTCCGGCGCCGACAGCAAAAGCGGCGCGTTCGTGTCATTCTCGCAGTTGCTGTGCTTGCACCAGGCGTCGTGCTCCCCCAGCTTCCAGCCATGGTCCCCCCACACAACCACGATCGTGTTGCGGGCAAGATCGAGCCGGTCGAGTTCATCGAGCACGCGTCCTAGCTGCGCGTCCATGTAGCTGATCGCCGCGTAATAGCCGTGCTTGAGCTGGCGCGCCAGGTCGTCTTCGATCGACTCCTTGGGAATGCCGAAGTAATTTCGCAATTCGCCGCCCGGAACGATCGCATAGTCGGGCGCACCGCGGGGCCGAAAACGATTGGGCGCCAGCGAGATCGACGCCGGATCGTAAAGGTCCCAATACTTTTTCGGCGATACGAACGGCAGATGCGGCTTGGCAAAGCCGACGGCCAGAAAGAAGGGCCCGTCGCGCTGCGCCAACTCCTTCAGCGTCTCCACCGCAAGCTCCGCCACCTGGCCGTCGATAAACGTGTTGTCGGCCACGTCGGCCCCCTCAAACGCCGGCCCGCGCGAGTTGGGCGGCGTGGCGCGCCCGCCGCTTTCCGCCTTTCGGCTTGGCGCCTTTCAGTTTGGCGCCGTCGCCCGCGTTGCCCACCTCCTTGCGGCGGTGCTGAAGCGCCAGGTTCTCGGCAAGTCCGTACGTCGGCGCCTTACAGGTCTGCCAAGGCACCGACCACGTGGCCGGGTCGTCGAACCCGCCGTGAAAGATCTTGCCCATGCCCTGCACGAAGTAGCCGTGGTTCTTGAAGTGCTCGCCCAACGTGACCACATTCGGCAGCGCCGCGCGGAAATGCGTCTCCAGGTCCCACACCTTGGTCGTGTCCGGGCGCGTTCCCGTCATCAGACTCGACCGCGAAGGCGAGCAGACCGCCTGCTGGCAATAGGCGCGGTTGAACGTCACGCCGGCCCGGGCGATGCGATCCAGGTTCGGGCTCTTCACGTAGTCGGCGCCATAAGCGCCAAACTCCGGGCGCAAGTCATCGACCGCGATGAATAGAATGTTCGGCCGATCGCCCGCGGCGGCCGCCACCTCGGCCAGCAGCAGCCAGGCGCAAAAAATGGCGGCCCGCCTCAATCCGCTTTTCATCGTCGCGCCCTCGCATGAAAGCCAAGTTGCCAGGGCCATTCAAACACAAGGCCGCTCGGCCGTCCAGCGCCAGGCCGCGACTTGAATCCGCGAAGAAGCGTCGCCGCTTTCGCGTGTCGCTTCCCTTCATCCTTCCGCCTTGTCTCGAGTGGTCAGTGGTCAGTGGTCAGCGGCTAGTGGTCAGACATCAAGTCCGTCTCGCGCGTCGCTTTCCTCCAGCCTCTCCCCCCCTACTCAATAAACCTCTTAATCAACGTTCCCTGATCGATATTATGGTCCTTGCCGGGCTCGAACCCAACGGGAATCGATCGGTCGAAGATATAAAAGCCCCGCGGTCGTTTGATCTCTCCGGTCTCGCTGCCGATTTCCTGCCCGAGCTGAAACCCGTCGGGATGCCCGGCATCGATGACGCCGGTCCCTTGATTTGGCGTGACCTCGAAATGCCCAACCGTGATCCACACGGCATACACGTTCGATCGCGTGGTGAGCAGATTGCTGAGCCGTTGCAGCGATTGGTAGTGGAAGTAGGGGTTGCGACTCGACTCGTTGTAGTACCCCGGGTTTATGTCGGCAAAGAGTGAAGCCGTCGCAGTCCACGGGCTATTCGTTGCTCCGCGGAGAAACGTAACGTCGGTATCGCGGAGCAGCGTAGAGAAGGCGGACGGTGGGACGGCCGTGACGCCATCCGCCGAGCGAAATGGATTCGCAAACGCGTCGGGCGCGCCGGCGGGGCCGCGACGGCTGAGTTCGACGTTTGCCCAAGTGGGCAAAGCCCGGCCGTTCAGAATGCCCTGCCATATAGTCCCTCCGTCCCCGGGAATCGTGTTGATGTTCACCCGGCCCGGATCGCGGTAATTCGAAACCTTGTTGAACGGGGGATGGTATCCCGGAGGAGACGCACTGAAACCAGGATTTCCAAAGTAGGTCACGCCAGGATTAAGCACAGTTTCCGTGCCCACAAAGCGAGACGGAACTTGAACGTAATCCAAAATTCGATGCATCTGTGATGCGGTGCCAGGTAGGTTGCTCGTATGAAAAAAGTTGACCAAGTGGCCGTACGGCGCGCCAATATTCGTATAGGGGTCAACTGCGGCCGCCGAGATTTGCGTGTAGGCCGTGTTGATCTGGGATGGCCTTGTCCGTGGCACGAGCAGCAATTCACCGGGACTGGTAAAAGGTCGGTTGTTCCACGTCAGCCAAGGAAATGGCAAATTCTGAGGATCGCCAAGGTACGAGGCGTTTCCGCTGGGCAGGTTGCCCGAGTTGAAACGTGCGCCCAAAGCATTGTTCATGAAGCCAAGTGTGTGCTGCAGCAGAATTGGAAAGTAATTCGTAACAGGGCCGGCGGGCGACGTTGTGTTGACCTTTACAAACGGCTCCTGTCGCCAGAGGTTGGCGAAAGTGGGGTCATTCTGTTCGCCTCGACTGCGAGTTGCAAACATAACGTTCGCTTTGGCGGAATTTGCATCTTTCGGGTCAGAGGTGCTCGTCACTCCGTTGAATGACGTCAGATCAATCGGCATCGTATCGATGGTGATATACGGGTTGACGTCCAGCGCGGGAATGTTGCCAGCGTCACCCGCTTCCGGGTTCCATGGTTTGAGTGGGTTGGCAAGGCGCTGTAGATGGAGCGTCTTATATGCTGGCGTTGTGCCGGTTGTGTTTAGTTCCGGTACCGCATTGTCAAATGGAGTATCCTTCGGCTGCAAATAACTAGGTTCGACACCGGCGGTCGAATTGGTCGCTGGGTACCCGCCAGTCGGATCAGACACATTCACTCCGCGCGGAGAGTCAATCACAATGGCGACTGCGGGTTTCGTGTCACCCGCCGTAGGCTCGACAGTGCCAGCGTTGTCGTAAGTCACGACAATTCCGTTCGTCGGGTCCAAATCAATCCTCCGCGTGCCAGGCGAAGCAGTGCTATAGGGTGCTGCGTTAGAGTCAGTGGTATTTCGACCAACAACAATATGATGCAGGGGTCCGGCTGAACCAGGCTCATTGGGACCAATGACGGCATAGCTACCCGGCGGGATCGGCGCGACGTTGAAGCTGGTGTAGAACTGAGAGGTGTCTGTCGAGATCGTCGGTGCCGCTGAAGTGAAATAAATGCTGCGATCGAGTTCTGCACCAGTAGGACGATCGGTAACAATCGGGTCGTTTAGGTCGTTCTGTTTTCTCACGCCGGTAACAACGACCAGCCGCCACACTGGCGCCTGCGTACCCGCCGATGCCGGCGTGAGCTTATTCAGTAGAACTCCAGTGCTCCACGAGTTAGAAACCGTGTTGTAATAAAACTCCGCCGGCAGTGCTTCAACAGCAGTCCAGGGATTATACAATTCCACGAAGAGTACATCGCGCGGTACAAGCCGCTGGTCGAAAGTCGTGTCCGGCGGCATGCCGCTTCCAACCGTGTGCGCTCCGATACCACTATCGTCCGTCGCCAAGTCCTCCGTGCGCCGGTCGTGAAAGGCAAACGTCTCGGTAATCAGCAACTCCGGCCGTTCACATCCCCAAACTAAGCCGCGCGTCACGCCTTCGTTTGTTTTTGGATCACTATCGACGTTCCAACCTGAAGACGTGAACGGGTCGATCGGATACTCAAACGGCGTCATGATCGCGTCGGTATCGCGAAAGTCGACCACATTGACTGCCCACTGTGCGATCGCCCGTGCAGTCTCGGCGGCGGGCGTAGGCCCCTTGCCGTCGATGGGGATTTGCATGTTCTTGTCCTTGAGCAGCATCGCCATGATGAACAGGTGGCGGGCCAAGAGTTGCCGATCGTAAATATTATCGGCCACATCCGTCGCACCGGAACCGTTTATGTCGATCTCCCAATTGTTGTGTCGAAATGGCAAACCATTGAAGCCCGTGGGATAGTTGCCATCCGTCCACAACGGTTCGCCTGTTCCCAACAATGCTTCATCCGGATCGTCGACAATGTTGTATCCGGCTGTTCCAGAAGCGTTGTCGTCGCGCCCGTTCCCGAATGGTCGGTTGATGTCGATCTTGAGGCCAGCGATCAGTTCGGGACTGAGCAGTTGATTCGCGAGGCCGTTAACCGCACCTGACGCGACTCCGCCCTGGACCAAGCGATACTTCAACAAATCCACGATTCCCAAATTCGTCGGCGAAACGCCCAGGACGCTGCCAATCCCGTCGGTGCTGGCCGCCCCGTCGGGATTACCGTCTGGACCTAATACCATGTCGCGAGTTGGCCGAAAACTGGGAACCGGCAAATCGAACGAATCGGTCGTTACCGCGCGACTGGCAATGGGAAGAGCGGTGGTGAGGAAGTTTTGCAGGCGACTTGGCAAAACTTGAGCATCGATGTCAAATGTGCGCAGCGATCGCTCGAGTTCGGTCGCCGTAAACGGATAGTCGGCTCCCGTGCTGAGATGCACGGACCGAATGACTCGCCGAGACAAATTCATTTCATACGGATCGTCAGTGCTGTCGTTGGGATAGGCGGCGCCCACACCATACCGCAACGGCTGCCCTCGATAGTCGAGGCCCAGCACGCTTCGCGCCCATAGGTCGGGCGGTGTCGAATAGCTCGTGCGGATAGTTGTAACCGTCCGCGGAAACTCGAATTGCTTGACGAAGCTCAACGGTTCGTCGACTGCATCAAGTCCCGGCATCGCCGTGCCAGGCACTTCGCCATATCGCCCAACAAGGGTCCCACCGCTAGTACCCATAAGCAATGCTTGATAGGGAGCAACGCCCGCGAAAAGAACGCTTAAGTCGATATCCGCCGGACCATATCCTTCGCCGCTCGGAAGAGGCGGCGACGAATTTGCCGCGGTTCCGGCGAAAGGCCCATTCGTTGTCACCGTGGCAAATTTGGCGAGCGACCCGTGGGCGTTGACGTTCAGCCGGCCATCCAGGTCGATGCACAAAATGGCGGCCAGGGGTTTAAAACGCCGGCCGTCCGGCGCGGTCTGAACCGGCAGCCCTATATCAACCCATACACTGTCAGCGATCCCGTCGCCGTCGTTGTCCACGTCCCAGGGGCCAAGCACCGCGTCAAAATTCGGATTACTGCCGGTGAAATTGGGATGATCGACTGCGGCAGCGGGGATTGGCACACCGTTGACTGGAAAATTCCCAATTGGTCGTAGGATCACCTGCCGCGGAAAATTGGCGTCTGTCGCCCAGGTTGCATGCGACCTCCAAACGTCGATCATCTGCGGACGATGAAGCGATGGAATGATCGTATTAACGCCTGGAGCTAAGGGCGGTGGAGAAGGGGAGACGGGCACGTACCCGACGAGCATGTTCTGCGCATCGGGGGCATCGTAATCTTCGTTCGGTGAGAAGACGGCGTCGTCAAGTGTTCCGGCGGCTCCGTCAAAGCCGCGCAAATAAACAAGATTATTCTGCCGTGGCTGTAACGCAAAAGCGCGACTGTTTGAATCTTGCAGATTAAGCAACCCGCTGGCGCCGTCCCAGGTGCCATTGCCGTTGATATCCGTGAACAGCTCAAGTGGGTCGTGGACGCCGTTGTTGTTTGCGTCTTGATACGGCTCGCCGCCGTTGTAACCGAAACCAGATCCAGTAAATGGGCGGCCGTTGACGACAAACCGATCGCCGTTGGCAGGCAGCGGTGCGCTCTCTTCCGCCATCGTGATGAACGTGCCTGTGGTGATGGCCCCAGAGCCACCAGCAACGCCAGGAGTGTAACCGATGATCCGCATGCTAACGTCCGGCGTGTTCGGAGCCGCATAATCAATCGTCAGTACGCAGCCGTTGTAATGGCCGGCGTTTGGACTCATGGTCCACACTCGTATGCCGGAAGGAACTTGCACCGTTTGGGGTGAGAACGTATCTGCGGTAACATTAAAGGTGATGAACTGCCCGCCCGTGCTCGGTACTACAGTGGCAGTTGCGGTCACTGTCCCGGCAATTGGCGATGGCCCATACATATCCGCCAGCAGGCTGTGGCCTTGCAGGCTGGAGCGCGTGTTGGTCGTGTCCCGCACGATCTGGCCGAACACCGAGTCGAGCACGCGCTGCGGGTCGTCGCCGTGTTGCTCGTGGCGGCTGTCGGCCCGCGTCGCTCGACGGCTCTGGCTGGCCACCAGCACGAACGTCACGCCAATCAGCGTGAACAACGTCAGCAGGCTCAACACCACCAGCAGCAGAACGCCGCGCCGCGAAGCGGCGGAGCGGGGGTTGGGGGTTGGGCGCTGGGGGTTGGGAACGAGGGACAGGGGGCCGGGGGTTGGAGGTTGGGGGTTGGGGATTGGTGACGAAGACGAAAACCCCGCTTGCGCGTTTCTTTCGCCAAACCCCAGCCCCCGATCCCCAACCCCTACCAGGTTGGAACCGCGCGAGGCGGATGCGCCCTGCTTCGCCTGACCACTAGCCACTGACCACTGACCACTATTTCGACTTTTGCTCATCTTCATCGGTCCGATCGTCAGGCGTCTCGCCTGAGGTACTAGCTTTGCCCCTTCAGCCCCGCCCGCTTTGTTCCCACAAGAAACTGTTGGCCACCGAGATCAGGAATACCTTTGGCCACAGAGGTCACGGAGAAATTGTTTTTTGCCTGTCCGTCGTTCCCGTTCTGCTCCTACTTTCTTCCTTGTCTCTGTGTTCTCTGAGTCCTCGGTGGCTAACATTCCGTGGCTAACGTTCTTCGTTCCCAGCCCCCAACCTCCAGCCCCCAAACTCCTACTCAATCTCTAACCGCATATTCTTCTCGTAGACGGAAATGATCCCCTCGAACATCCAAGCTGTCGGATTCGTGGCGGCCATCGACCAATCTGGGCCAGCCAGCGTGACGCTTTGGTTGCCGGTCGATGGGTCAAGCGGCGCTGCCCCAACCACGCGATACCAGCGGCACACGGTCGCTTGAATGAATGGGTACGGCGGAGCCGGATCGGGCACTGACAAATTGCCGGCGAGCATCAGCCACTGGCCCGGCCGCACCAGGCGCACCGGAGCGGTCAAAATGATCTCCGACGTCCAAACTCCCGGCGTCGGGAACAATACGGTTGCGTAACTTTCGCTTGTTGCCGGGTTGCTTAAATCTCGCTTGTAAAACGTGACCACCGAAACGATCACCTTGCTGCTCAATGCCGACGACGTCGGATCGGTCGCGACCGTGGCCAACCACGAGTAGTTGCCCTCCGAAGCGCGCGTCATGATGTTGGGCGCAACCGAGCCATATGGCACCGTTTGCTGGATCGGCGGGCCGTCTTTGATGGCCGTGTTGGGCACGGTGATCAGGTCGTCGGTGCAGCGGAAGATTGTATCGGCGACGTTTCCCGACATCACGCTCGAGGGGCTTTGATACAAGGTGATGCGTGCCAAGAACGGCACGCCCGCCCCGGAAGGAAAGACTTGTCCAAAGGATCCCGCCGAAGCCGTAATGCCCAGCGGATCGATCGCCACGGCGGGCTGCGCTGTCGCGGCACCGCTCGTATTGAACGGCCGGTTCGGATCCGCCGCAGGCTGCCAAACGGCAACGGGTACTGCCGCGCCCGTCGCCCAGCTCCTTGGATTCAAATACCCGCGGGCTTTCAATTCTCGAAACGCGGCCCGGCCGACGGTGGTGCCGTAGTCGGTCTTCACGCCTTGCTTGATCTCGAAGCGCCCGGCCGGGATCATCGCCCCCACGCCCATCAGGCCGATCAGCAGCACGCCCATCGAGATCAGCACTTCCAACAGCGTGATGCCCCGCCGCGAGGCGGCGGAGTGGAGGTTGGGGGTTGGGGGTTGGGGGTTGGAAAGGAACGGCTGGGGGCTGGGTGTTGGGGGTTGGAGGTTGGAGACGCGCAACGATGACTCCGCTTGCGCGCCGTTTTTACCAATCCCCAACCCCCAATCCCCAATCCCTATTGCCCTTCTCATCATCTTCCTCCCGCGCTTTGGGGAGTTTGTGCGAACACGCGAGCATTGGTGATGTCCGTGAAGTCGACCGTGCGGGCGTTTTCGGCCACGGAGACCTGGCCGGTCTGATGGGCGATGGTGACCCAGAAGTTGGACAGGTAGGCGTTTTCCGGCGTGGCTTTCGGGTCGTACAGGTTTTCGTCATACCCGCTTGTCGTGACGTCGGCCATCAGGTCGCGGCGGCCGACCAGCAGATACATCGGTCCGGTGGCGCGGATCGGCACGCCCAAGTTGTTCGACACGGTGTCGACTCGGCCATTGGGCGAAAACATGATCACCGGGTTGAACGCGACCGGCGGCGTGGTGGGCCATGTGGTCGGGTCGGTCGTGAGCGAGGCAAACGTGCCGACAGCATTCATGCCGGAGCAAATCAAATCGACCACCGTTCCCTCGGGCAATTGCAGCGGCGTGGCCGAGGAGCGGACCGGCTGGCGAATGATTTGGAAGGGCACGCCGTTGGCGTATGCGGGTGGTAGATTTAGAGTCACGCCGAACGAATTGACTAGTTGCCAAGGAGTACTGCTCGAAGGCGCCGTGGGAATTACCTGTCCCGGTTGATTAACACTCCCCGCGGAAAAAATTGTGTACAACGGGCCTTTGTACCCCAAACGAACCGAATCGCCGATTCGGATCATGTTCATCCACAGCAAATCGGGCACGTTCGGCGAACTTGGAATTGTTGCAAGGTTCACCACAATTCCCAAGTACGTAATGGCTCCGCTCGTCGAGACAACCGCCGTCGAGCTCAACGTATCGCCGCCGTAGGGCGGGGGCACTTCGACGTAGGAAAGCTGCATCGCCATCGGCAGGCCGTTGAAGCGTTCCAGCATCACGCCGGCCGGCCGGCCGGTTTCGATGGCACGCGCGGGCCCCCGAGATGAACGAGCTGGCCAGCCGCGAGGCTTCGCGCATCCGCCGGTTTTGCATGGCCGGGAGCATGACGGGGATGGCCGCGGCGGTGACCATCAGCATGATCGTCATCACGATCAGCAGTTCGAGCAGCGTGACGCCGCGCGAATGCGATGGATGATGGTTCAATGCTTGCCGTCGGGTGCGCATTTGCTTACCGCGCGGTGATCATGTGGTTGTGAATGTTGTCGACCCAGGCACGCGTGACGAAGTTGGGTTCCAAGGGCTCGTCGCGCTGCGAGCCGATGAATCTCTGTTGGCCATCGACTGCATCGGTACCAACGTAAAAGGGATTGTCATTGACTGTGGTATACCGGAGAGCACCCGAGCTGCCGAAATCAGCGCAAATTCCAAAGCATTTATCCGGCCCGCCCGAGTAAATCAGCGGATACAAAGCAAAAGTTGGGATCGACGTGTCTGGATTCGGCGGCGTGTTGCCCATGCTCACGCTGTAGAGCGGATAGACATGTCTTGGATCGAATGGATCGGGAGCCATGACGAAGAAGTCCTGAGGGTTTCTTGGGCCGCCCATTCCCCGAAATGGCCGCTGGCCGGTGTACGTCGGAGTTGTGCTTGTGAAAGTCGCCGTCCCGGCTGCATAACTGTAGTTGCCAAGAAACCCCATCGCATTGATATCGAACTCGTCGCTCGCCGTCTTTTTCCCGATAATCGCACCCCCGACATAGCTGCCGGCGGTCTGCGAAAGAGATCGGCCCGCTCCGGTGACAGTCATCGTGTGTGCGTCGACCGGATTAACGTCGCCATTCACCGTGCCGGTCGCCACGACCTGCAATTCGGAAATGAATCCGGGCGCCCAGCGCAAAAACTTAATCGGTCGCTGCCATGCGTCGAGCAGTTCGGGGAAACCATCGCCGTCGGTATCTCCAATTTGGTCGGCCTTGATGGCGCTACGGTCATCTGCCTCGTCTTGCTGTGCGGACATGATGATCATGTAGAGACATTCGGCGCCAGCAAACTCGCCAGTCGGCTTTGGAGAGGCGGCATTCCACTGTCGAAAGAACGACTGGCTGTTGGAAGGCCGCTGGACTTGTACCGATCCAAACGTGCCGCCGTAGTAGAATACCTTCGGATTATCCTCCACATCACTCCAGCGATCCGGCAACTCCATCCGCATCAGGTCGCGAAGGCAATCGATTCGGGCAAGATTGGCGGTTTGCACATAAGTGGCATAGCTAGCGCTACCAACTGCCGGCGGTGGAGGCAACGTGATCGGCACGCGTCGCGTCTTGTACGACTCATATTTGGCTTTGATGATGGCGTCGAGCTTGGCGATCAGCGCCTTGGTCTTCTGCACCTTCGCCGTTTCCTGCGCGGCGAACAGCGCAAACAGAATCATCGAGGCCATGATTGCGATCACGCTGACGGTGATCAAAAGCTCGACCAGCGTGAAGCCCGAGCGGCGCGGCCGCCGCCAATGCGTCGCTCGTGCCGAAGGGGAAAGCACGGGCGACATGCCAGTGCCACCCACCGGCCAATCGCCACCCAGAGCGCCAGTGCCACGCGGGCACACGGCTTGTGCTCGTTGTTCCGGCAAGTTGCCAGGGGCGTCCATGCTGCTCGGTTGCGTTACGCGACCCTGAGCGGTCATGGCTTGGCGTCTCCCAACCGCGCCTTGGGACAGAAGTTGGTCACATTGTCGTCGTCGGCCCCGGCAACGTCGTAGGACGTCGCGGACATGGGGTCGCTAGCTGTGCCCGTCGGATAGATGCGTGGATGGTCGGCGCGAGTGGCTGTCAGGGCACCATACTTTCCATCCAAGCCCGCGGAAATGATCTGGAATGAATCGGGATTAACCCAACTGTCGCCCGGATCGAGCATGGTGGTATCAGCGGGGTTGCTCAATCGGCCATTGCCGTTGGCATCGAATGCATACGGCCGGATGGGACCTGCATTGGGAAAGATAACGCTGTTAAACATTGGCGGTCCAGCGATGTTCCACATCACGGCCGTCGCAGCGAGCGGATATGGCGGATTGACTGTTCCGGAAGCCGGGGCACTTTGTGAATCCCAGTAGATATAGGGCGCGCCAGTGTCGTCCGCCTTCGTGCCTTGTGGAAAATACGACGGCATTCGGGTGGGCGATGCAGGAACGGCAACCAGGCGAGTCCTATCAAAATCGAACAGCGGAGTGACTTGGACCTTCGTCGTAGTCGGAGCTCCATTCATGATTTGATATCCATCCACGGTCACGAACGGGTGAGCCGGGTCGGGACTGAAACCCTTGAGCCAAAAAACTAGAGCTTGGTCCGGGCGCAACGAATTTGCATCGAAGCCAGCCGCGAGCAGCTCATCCCGCAACATCGTGCCGGTGGCGGTGTAGCGAGGAAAGGCACGAGCCAGATGTTGCACAAGCTTGCTGTTTCCGGCAAAGCCCACCAAATCGCTCGGCGGGAACGACCCGTATTTGTCCCGATACGCCTTGAACGCCGCGTCGAGTTGATCCACTTCCGTCTTGATGCGGGTTTGTTTGGCGGTATCCAATGCCTTCATGACGCCGACCGAAACCATGGCGGCCAGCACGGCGATGATCGCGATCACGACCAGCAGCTCGGTGAGGGTGAAGGCGCGGCGGAGAACGCCGCGAGGGGTTGGGGGCTGGGGGTTGGGGGTCGGAGAACACAACAGCCCACTCGCCGCCGACCACTGACCATTACTTTTTGTTTCGCTCTGCATGACTCGGTTCCTGAATCCTGGTACTCGCCTTGGGCCCGTCGCTCGCGCGTTGGGTTAGTGTGTTCCCGCCAACCCCCAGCCCCTCACCTTCTCTCCCGCAGCGCGGTCACATGCCACGAAAACATTTGGCCACGGAGATCACAGAGGTCACGGAGGATCTTGTTTCTCTTTCGGTCGTGCTGTTCCCGCTCCCTCTGTGTCCTCTGTGGCTAACGCGTTTTGTTCCCAACCCCCAGCCCGCCAACCCCCAGCCCCTCACCTAGCCGCTCAAGTCCGTGATCAGCTTCACCAGCGGCATGAACAGCGCGATCACGATGAAGCCGACCGCACCGCCCAGCACGATGATCAACAAGGGTTCCATCAGGCTCACCAGGCTTTCGGTGAGCACCGTGACTTCCTCGTCGAACGTGTCGGCCACCTTGTAAAGCATCGTATCGAGTTCGCCCGTCTCCTCGCCCACGTCCACCATGTTGACCGTCAGGTCGTCGATGACGCGCGAGTTCATGCGGCCCATGTACATCAGCAAGCCCACCGGGCCGGCGATGAAGAAAAACCAGAAGAACGCGCAGAACGGATGAAAGGACATCTTGGAATATTCCTTCATCGGCTTGGCGATGCTCTCGCCCTCGCGAATCGACTCCGAGACTTTCGAGAACATGTATTCAAACGTGGCGTTGCCGGCCGTCTCGCGCGTGATATTCAGCGCCTCGAGAATCGGCACGCCGCTGGTGACCAGCGTGCCCAGGGTGCGCGTGGTGCGGGCCAGAATATTCTTTTCGACCAGCGGCCCGAAGATCGGCATCTTGAGCACGAACATGTCCCAACCCACGCGGCCGGCCTTGAACTTGCGTATTAGCTTGATGAACAACCACAGCGAAATGGGAATGCCCGGGATGAGATACCAGTAGTTGACGGCCGCCTGGGAGATGGCGATCAACACGATCGTCATGGGGGGCAGTTCGGTGTCGAAATCGTCGAAGATTTTTTGGAACGAGGGCACGATCTTGATCATGATGAACGTCAAAATGCCGACCGCGACCGAGATCACGACGATCGGGTAGATCATGGCGCCCTTGATCTTGCGTTTAAGCGATTGAGAGGCTCTTGAAACTCGGCCAGGCGCTGCAAGATGACTTCCAACGCACCGCCCGCCTCGCCGGCCTTGATCATGTTGACGTACAGCCGGTCGAAGGCCTTGGGGCATTTGGCCATGCCTTCCGACAAGGTCGAGCCGCCTTCGATCTCATCGCAGACGTCCATCAGGCTGTTCTTGAAGCGCCCCGGCTTGGACTGCTGCTCCAGAATTCGCAAGCTCCGCAAGATCGGCAGACCGGCATCTTGCAGAATGGAAAGCTGGCGTGTGAAACCGCAGAGCACCTTGGTGCTGACTCCGCCGATGGCAAAACCGCGCTTGCGGCCGGCCTTGGCCTTGTCGGCGGCCGCCTTCTTCTGTTTTTTGACGGCGATTTTCGTGACGAAGTAGCCCATCTGGCGAATCGTCGCCTGGGCTTCTTCCTGGTTGGGGGCGTCGATCACGTCCTTGATTTCGGCCCCGGTCGAGTCCATGGCCTCGAATTGATAGGTTGGCATCGTCGAAGTTCCTTGTGTGGGGCCCGGGGGTTAGGGGCTGGGGGCTGGAAAAAAGCAGCCCGCCTGTTGACCCCAAACTAACAATCCCCAAAACCCAATTCCAAAATCACGGTCCTCGTCTTCCAAACCCCAGCCACCAATCTCCAACCCCCACTCTCACGCATCCATCACGGTCTCGCGCACCACCTCTTCCAGAGTGGTTTTGCCGTCGTAGGCGGCTGCCATGCCCGCGTCGCGCAGGGCCACCATGCCGAACCCACGGGCCGCGTCGCGCAATTCGTCGCGCGAGGCGTTTTGCATGACCAGATTGCGCAAGTTGTCGTTCATGATCAAGAGCTCGAACAAACCTACTCGCCCCTTGTAACCGGTGTTGTTGCAGGCGTCGCAGCCTTTGCCGCGGTAGAACTTCTTTCCCACGATGTCGGCGGCCGTCATTTCCAAATCCTGCAGCAGTTCGCTCGAAGGCACGGCCTCTTCGCGACACTGGGTGCACACACGTCGCACGAGTCGCTGGGCCAGGATGGCCTCGACCGTGGCCGTGATCAAAAACGGCGCGATCCCCATGTCGCGCAAGCGCGTGATCGTGCTCGGTGCGTCGTTGGTGTGCAACGTGCTGAACACGGTGTGTCCGGTGAGCGAGGCTTGAATGGCGATTTCGGCGGTTTCGATATCGCGGATTTCGCCAACCAGGATCTTGTCCGGGTCTTGCCGCAAGATGGCTCGCAAGCACTGCGCGAACGTATTGCCGATCGAGGCGTCGATCGGCACCTGCACGATGCCGTCGATGTCGTATTCGATGGGATCCTCGGTCGTGATCAGCTTGTCTTGCGGCGAGTTCATCTCGCTGAGCGCCGAATACAGCGTGGTCGTTTTGCCCGAGCCGGTTGGCCCGGTGACCAGGATGATACCGTTGGGTTTGTGCATCACCTCGCGAAAGAGCTTGATCGTGGGAGCGTCCATGCCGACTTTGCCCAGGTCGAGCGAGACGACCGAGCGGTCCAAAACCCGCATGACGACGCTTTCGCCGAACATCGTGGGCAGCACGCTGACGCGCAAGTCGACCGGGTGGCCGCCGACGGACAGTTCGATGCGGCCGTCCTGCGGCATGCGCCGTTCGGCGATGTCGAGATTGGCCATCACCTTGATGCGCGTGGTAATGGCAAAGGCCAAATGGCGCGGCGGCGGCACCATTTCATACAACACGCCGTCGGCCTTGATGCGAATGCGAAACTCGTCTTCGAACGGCTCGAAGTGCAAGTCGCTCGCGTGGTCCTTGATGGCCAACAGCAACACCATGTTCAGCAGCTTGCGCACCGGGGCGCTGTCGGCCAGAGCTTCGACGCTGGTCAGGTCGATCGGCCCATCCGAGTTGATCGCCTCGGCGGCGGCCGCCAGATCCGAGTCTTCGTCCATGTCGTGGACCAGGCTTTCGACGCTTTCGCCGCTGGCGGCGTAATAGCGGTCGAGCGCCTTGAGGATATCCCGCTCGGTGGCCACGACCGCGCGGATCTCGTAGCCCAGGAACGTGCGCAGTTCGTCCTGGATCGCCAGATTCTGCGGATCGCACAGCGCGATCGTCAGCGTGTTGTCGCGAAAACTGATGGGGATGATGCGATACATCTGAGCCATCGTTTCGGTGACCAGCGTGAGCACGTTGGGCGGCACCACCGTGTCAGCCAGGTGAATGACCTGCATCGAGAATTGCTCGGCCAGGGCCTGGGCCAACTGCTCTTCGTTGAGCAAACCTTGGGCTTCGGCAATCTTGCCCAGCAATTGACCGGGATGCTGCTGCTGTTCCTCGAGCAGCGTTTCCAACTGGTCGTCGGTGATGAAACCCAGGTCGACAAAGATCTGTCCGATGCGGCGAATCGCCATAAACCCACTCGCTGGTTCGTTGCCTGATGCGTGACTAAGTTTCTCGTGGGCGGAATCGCAATCTCACCACGCCCCGCCCGGCGTCATTTTCATTCGTGCGTGTTAGTGTTCATCTTTGGGTTTGCCCTTGCCCTTGCCGTCCTTGCCCTCTTCATCCTCGTCGAACAATCCGCGCTCGGCATTGGCGATCCGCGCGGCCAGTTCCTCGGGCGCGGCCGCCTTGGCGAGCACGTCTCCCTTGGTGCACTTTTGCTCTTTCCACAACTGAAACAACGAGTCGTCGAGCAGCATCATGCCCTGTTTGGCCCCGGTCTGAATCGCCGAAGTGATGCGGAAGGTCTTGTTCTCGCGAATCAGGTTGCCAATGGCCGAATTGCACACCAACAGCTCATACGCGGCGCAGCGCCCGCCGCCGATGCGCGGGATCAGGGCCTGCGAGAGCACGCCGATGATCGAGGTGGAAAGCTGCGTGCGAATTTGATCCTGTTGATTGGTCGGAAACACGTCGATGATGCGATTGACCGTGCCCTGGGCGCCCGTGGTGTGCAGCGTTCCGAACACGACGTGTCCGGTTTCGGCGGCGCTGATGGCAGCCTCGATCGTGGCCAGATCGCGCAACTCGCCCACCAGGATGATGTCGGGATCTTGACGCAAGGCGCGGCGAAGCGCCTCGGAGAAGCTGGGCACGTCGACACCAATCTCGCGTTGATTAACGGTGGATTTCTTGTTCGGGTGATAAAACTCGATCGGATCCTCGACCGTGATAATGTGATGGTCGAAGTTCTCGTTGAGGTAATTGATCATGCTGGCCAGCGACGTGCTCTTGCCCGAGCCGGTAGGGCCCGTGACCAAAAACAGTCCGCGCGGCCGCTGGATAAGCCGCACACAGGCCTGGGGCAGCCCCAGTTGCTCCATCGACAGCAACTTATTGGGGATTTGCCGCAGCACCATGGCGATATTGCCACGCTGCTTGAAGATCGAGACGCGGAACCGCGCCAGATCGCCAAAGGCGAAACCGAAGTCCGACCCGCCGACGGCCTGCAGTTCCTGCTGGCAGCGGTCGGGCGCGATGCTTTTCATCAGCGACATGCAGTCGGCCGGCTCAAGGACCTTGGTCTTGAGCTTGACCATGTGGCCGTCGTGCCGAATGACCGGCGGCTGGCCGACCGTAATGTGCAGATCGCTTGCGCCTTGCCGCACCACGGCATGTAACAGTTTGTCGATCAGAACGGTTTCCGTTGCCACCGTAGAGTCCTCTTGTCTCGTGCGCGACCAGCGACGCGGGAAGAAACGTAAGCCATCAAAACTATCGCCAGGTCATTTGCCGGTCGTTGTTCCAAGACAACTGGCAACAGATGTGTGACCTGGTTTTGCCACAGGATTATTCACCCCCCGGCGACTAATGCCAAATCATGACCCGGCGGCGACCGTCCGGTGGACGGCTACCCAGCACCGGGTCTTGTCCCGACTGGCTTGCTCGACGGCCTGCTTGATCGCCGAAAATTTCGACGTCCGACCGCTTGCCGCACAATCCTCCAAAGTTCTTGTAATGAGTCCGCCTCAACCCCGGTCGCCGGCGCCGTGGGCACCAGGTCGCCCCCCGTCTGGGTACCCGGCCGCTGGGCCGGCCTGACCACTCAGCTCTCTGTTTTCTTGGCCACCCGAAAGACCTCTTCAATCGTGGTGGTTCCGATCAGCACCTTGCGAATGCCGTCGCTGTAAAGCGGTGTCATGCCTTGAGAAAGCGCGACTCGACGAATGTCTTGCGTCGAGGCACCCGCAAAGGCCAGCTCGCGAATCTTGTTGGTCATCATCATCAATTCGAAGATTCCGATACGACCGCGATAACCCGATTTCGAGCAATGCCCGCAGCCTTTTCCCTTCATGAATTTTCCCGTCGCGGCCACTTCCGGAGTGATGCCGGCCGACTCCAAAGCGGCGTCCGAGGGGGTGAATGGTTGCTTGCATTTAGAACACACGACGCGCACCAAACGCTGCGCCAAGACCGCCATCACGCTACTTGCGACCAGATATCCGGGGACACCCATGTCGGTCATTCTTGTAATGGCACCGGGCGCATTGTTCGTATGTAGCGTACTGAAAACCAAGTGTCCCGTCAAAGAAGCTTGGATGCCCATCTGGGCAGTCTCGGCGTCGCGCATCTCGCCCACTAGGATGACATTTGGCGCTTGCCGCAACATGGCGCGAATGATCTTGGCAAAGTCCAGGCCGATATGGTGCTTTACCTCGACCTGGTTCACCCCCGGCAAGTAGTACTCGACGGGATCCTCGGCCGTGATGATCTTGCGGTCTGGCCGGTTGAGCTCGTTGAGCGCGGCGTACAGCGTAGTCGTCTTGCCTGACCCCGTCGGGCCCGTGACCAGGATGATTCCGTTCGGGCGGCGAATCAGGTTTTTGAAGTGTCGAAAATCTGCTTCCGAGAGACCCAATTGGCGAACGCCCACCTTGATGCTGTCCTTATCCAAGACCCGCATCACCGCCGACTGGCCGTGGTTGGTGGGCAGGATGCTGACGCGCAAGTCGAGCTGTTTTTCGCCCAGGGTCACTTTGATACGACCATCCTGCGGCCGTCGACGCTCGGCGATATCGATATTGGCCAGAATCTTGATGCGCGAAAGCAACGCGCCCAGCAAACGCCGCGGGGGGCTATCGCGTTCGACCAGCACGCCGTCGATCCGGTAACGGATCCGCACCCGGTCCTCGAAAGGCTCCACATGAATATCGCTGGCCCGCAACTGGACGGCCTCGCTGATCAGCAATTGCACGAGGCGGACGATCGGGGCGCTGGTTTCATCGATAACTTCCTCTCCGCCCTGCGACTCCTGCTCGGTTTCGGTGAAGTCGATTGCCGTGTCGGTGAACTCTTGCAGCATTGAGTCGGCGCTTTGATCCTCCATCTGTCCATAATGGCGGTTAATTGCGTCCAAAATGCTTTCCCGGGGCGCAAGCGCGATATCCACCTTACGGTTGAGGATAAACCGCAGCTTTTCGAACGTGTCGAGATCCAGCGGGTCGCTGACGATGACTTTCAACCCGCCATCTTCCTCGGCCATCGGCAGCACGGCGTTTTCACGAGCCACGGATTCGGGCACAAGTTCCACGATCGACGGCGGAATGACCACTTCGTTCAGATCGACGAAGTCCAGGCCATGCTCCTTGGCGATCGCCCGCATGACTTCATCCGGCGTTGCGTAGCCCAGCACGACCAATTGGTCCTGGACCTTCTTTCCCGACGTTTTCGCGATGCGCTTGGCTTCGGCAAGTTGGTCGGCGCCGATGACGCCCTGACGAATCAGGATCTCGGTAAAATCCACTTTCTTAGCGGCCATTGCAGATCCGTGCTGGGATTGAAGTGAAGTTTGATTTGCCGATCATGCGATCGACCACCGCCGCGTGCCCGCGCGGGAGAGCGGCCCGAGATCGCTTGATCGCCTGAATCGCGCCGATTGGCTACTTTCATCCTGCCAAACGCGGCGCCAGTCAAGCTACTAGCGCACGAGCAGCCCCGGCCAGACACATGGCGAGACGAAAGCCTCGCTTGAGAGAAAAAGCGGTAACTCTGTTCTAATTTGAGACTAACGGCGCTCCCTGCGATTGTCAACATAGGCCTGGGGGCCGCTGTTGGCCGTTCGTATTTTGGTTGGTTCGGCAAGCTGGTTTTTACTTCGCCCTCCCTCGATGGCAAGCCAGTCACGCGGCGAATTGGCCCGCGAATGCGGCATGGGCGGTGCGAGCGCCGCCACCGCTACGATCGTTTTCTTCCTGAAACCGACCCAAAAATCCTTGCGGCAACGGGGCAGGCCCGGATATCCTAAAGGTCTGGGCCACTGCATAGCAGCCGGCTCATCCTGTCTGGGGCGCTCTGCCGGAAATATCGAGAAGTTCAAGGCATGAAATTCGGTCGCGGATTTCGCAATCACGTTAAGCGCGCCTTCGATCTCTCGGATATTCGCTTGCGAATCCCTGGAAGACCGGCGAATGTTCGCCATCGACAGCGGGCAGCCGCTCGCCGGCGATTTGGCCGAACCCCTGGCGCAGCCTTTGGCTGTGCTGTCCCCTGGCGCTGAGGCGACGCCCCTGGCCTTGTCGGACCCAGATCCCACGGCTTACACGCCTGTCCAGATGCGTCATGCCTACGGCTATGACCAGATTTTCTTCCAAGGCAATATCGTGGGCGACGGCACCGGTCAGACGATCGCCATCGCCAATGCCTACCATACTCCGACAGCCCAGGCCGACCTGAACGCATTCAGCACGGAATTTGGCTTGCCGATCGCCAGCTTCACGCAAGTTTCGCAAACTGGCGGCGATCCCTCGGCGATTCCCACCAACGGCAATTGGGCCCTGGAAACGGCCCTCGATATTCAATGGGCCCACGCTTTTGCGCCGGCGCCAGCATTTTGCTGGTCGAAGCCGCGACCGCAACATTCGCCGATCTCACCGCGGCGGTCAGCTATGCGCGATCGGTTGCGGGAGTTTCCGTGGTCTCGATGAGTTGGGGCTCGACGGAATTTGCCGGCGAGCTCGCTTACGACACGAATTTCACGACTACCACGAATCACGCCGGCGTCGTCTTCGCCGCGGCCGCCGGCAACGCGGGCAGTCCGGGCATGTATCCTGCTTATTCACCCAACACGCTCGCCGTGGGTGGCACGACCCTGGCCCTGAATCCCGACAACACTATTTTTCAGGAGCAGGCCTGGAGCCATGGCGGCGGCGGAATCAGCCAATACGAGGCGCAGCCGAGCTTTCAAAACGGTTTCGTTACGCAGAGCGCGACCATGCGCACCATGCCCGATGTGGCGTTTGACGCCGATCAGTTCACGGGCGTGCCGGTATACGACTCGTTCAACAACGGTAACACGACGCCTTGGGTAAAGGTTGGCGGCACCAGCTTTGCAACGCCCTCCTGGGGCGCCCTGGTGGCGATCGCCGATCAGGGGCGCAACCTGGCCGGAAAGCCGGTGCTGGATAACCCGACCTTGATGTCCATGCTGTACGCGATGCCGGCTTCGAACTTTAACGACGTCACGATCGGAAGCAGCACCGGCGCCACCCCACAGAATGCCGCGCCGGGATACGACCTGGTAACCGGCCGTGGGACTCCCAAGGGCCAGCTAATCGTCGGCAATCTGGTCGGCGTCGGCGCGGTTTCCGGCACGGTCTTCAGCGATGCCAACTCCAACGGTCTCAACGACGGCGACGCTGGGCTATCGGGATGGACGGTGTACAGCGATTTGAACAACAACAGCGCGTTTGACCCCCTGGCGGTCAATACGTTCAATTCGACGGACGTTCCAAAGTCGATTCCTAACCTCACCACGATCACTTCGACCACGACCGTTCCCGCGCTGCCCGGCAACATCGTCGACGTCAACGTCACGATCAACATTTCGCACAATAGCGACAACAACCTGAAGATCACGTTGATCAGTCCCACGGGCACGCGTATCGTGCTGGCCGATCGCGTGGGCGGTTCGGGCAATAATTTCACGAACACCAAGTTCGATGACTCGGCGCCGGTCTTGATTAATAACAGCGTCGCCCCGTTTGCTGGTACGTTCCATCCGAGTGAATTACTGTCGGCGCTTTATGGAACGAATCCCCAGGGCGTTTGGACGCTGGAGATAAACGACAACACGGCTTCCACCACCGGCACGCTGAACTCCTGGTCGCTGGAAATCACGACCGGCGATCCCAACACGACGACCGCGGCCAATGGCATGTACACGTTGGCCAACTTGCCCCCCGCGAGCCACAAGATTCGCGAGGTGTTGCAAGTTCCCTACCTGCAAACATCGCCCCCCGGCGGGTTTTACACGGTCGGCGTCACCGCCGGCGGCTTCGCAACCGGGCGCGATTTTGGCAACCATGCGACGATCAGCGCGGCGCCCATCAGCGTCGCTTTACTGGCCGGCAGCGACACGGGCATTTCGAATTCCGACCTCATCACGAAGCTCAACAACAGCAGCCCAGGCACCGTCCTACAGTTCCAAGTCGGCGGCACGATTGCCGGCGCGACGGTCACGTTGTTCGCCGACGGCAATCCGATTGGCAGCGCGATTGCCAGCGGACCTACGACGATCGTCACCACCGACGGCCTGTTGGCGCATATTCTCGCCGATGGCGCCCGCTCGATTACGGCCCGCCAGACCGAACCAGCCAAGGCCGCTTCCGGCGATTCACCGGCCCAGGTGATTACGGTCG
This sequence comes from uncultured Planctomycetaceae bacterium, assembly GCA_963791755.1. GTDB lineage: Bacteria > Planctomycetota > Planctomycetia > Pirellulales > PALSA-1355 > PALSA-1355. Next base: position 1,923,800 of record CAWBTK010000005.1, on the reverse strand, counting down.
ACACGACCGCTCCCACCGCGGCAATTGTGCCTGTCTCACCCGACCCGCGCACGATTGCGGTCAACTCCGTCGGGATCAATTTCAGCGAAGCCGTGAGCGGGTTGGACCTTAGCCGGCTCAAGCTGACGCGCGACGCCGGCGGCAATTTATTGACCGGCGCTCAAACGGTCGGCTCGGGCGATAGCGTGCTGTGGACGCTTGCCAACCTCGCCGCATTGACCGGGACGGTTGGGTTTTATGAGTTGGATCTGCTGTCCAGTGGCTCCCCGATCACCGACGTGGCCGGCAATCTCTATGCGGGCAGCGAGAGCGAAACGTTCACGGTTCTGGCCGGAATCGTGGGTCGTAAGCTTTTCTATAACGAGTCGGGAACCGGCGGGGTGACCGTTCGCTACGACGGCAACAACCCGGCAATCAATTCGCTGGACGACAACGCCATCGCAACCGACAAAGTGGCTTACCTGCCCGGATCGGGCGCGGCGACATTCGCCAATACGTCGAGCTTTTCCAAAGGCATTAACGGCGTGATGATCGACATCGCCGGTTCGCATCCGTCGATCACGGCCGCTGACTTTATCTTTCGTGTGGGCAACAACAACTCGCCCAGCTCTTGGGAGACGGCCCCGGCTCCCGTGAGTGTCTCGGTCCGGGCCGGCGCCGGTATAAGCGGGGCGGACCGCGTGGAAATAATCTGGGCCAATCACGCCATCGCCAACGCCTGGCTGGAAGTGATCACGCTCGCCAACGCGAATACCGGGCTGAGCGAGAAGCCCGGCTATCCGGCCGGCCAGGCCGATGTTTTCTTCTTTGGAAACGCGGTTGGCAATACGGGGCTGGGCGATACTGCGGTCAGTGCCCTGGTCAACTCCATTGATGAAAATGGCGTGCGAGCAAACAACCAATTCGTGTTCAACAATATACCGATCACGAATTGGTACGATTTCAACCGAGACGGCGGCGTGAATGCCGTGGACGAGAGCATCGCGCGTCTCAATAACACGAATCCCACAACGGCGCTCAAATATCTTAACCTCGGCAGCCCACCCCTAGCGCCGCAGAGCGACGAGGGTTCCGGTGTGGCCTCGCCATTGACGGCGGAAGATCCGGCAGTGATCACTCCTCAAGCCTTCGCGAATGTTGCAAACTCGACCTTGCTCGTGACTGGAGGCGTAAACCGCGTGCTGTCGTTCACGGCTGAGGTGCCGCTCGCCTCGGAGGTTGATCGGCAGATTGGAAGACACGCGGACTTCTCGGGCCATTGGCTGACATTTGTCGACGAGCAACTGTTGGACTTGCTGGCCAACGGCCAATCGCATTCGGTCCGCCGCCACAGGTAAGCGGGCGCGGGCTCCGCGGATTTAGGATTCTTTATCTTTGACGCTTGGAGGCGTTCTCACTCAGCTTGCGATCGCGAAGTGCTTGCGCACATAATGTCGCGGACTGATGCTTTCTCGTTGTCGGACCATGAATGCCGTCGCGTTATGTGTTATGGAGGAGGGCCGCTACGGTTCGACCAGACTTTTTCCGGGTCGACAGCTCGATGTATTCGGCGGCACAGGCGAAGCATCGCAAATTCTTGTTCGACGTCGACTATCTCTTTTCTGACGAAGGAACGACCCATGGCGTCCGACTACTCACGCCACACGATCGATATAGCGGCGCCATCGCGACGCGGCGCGGCGAGTCGGTCTACGAAAGCGCCCGGCCGGCAGTTGCGATTCGAGCCGCTTGAGAGCCGAACGCTGCTGACCGCTGCCGGAACCAGTGGCGACGATTTGCCATTCGAAACGACGCTCGTGAATTGGCAAGGTCAGGATCGGCAAGCGGTCGCCGGACATTGGATTGTGTCTCTCGACGGGCTGCCCGCCGCGACGGCACGGCAAACCTCGAAGGCCAGCGACCTGCTCACGACCGCCGGGCTTTCCAGCCAGTTTAGCGTTGTGCGCAACCTTGGCGCCGACGGCGTCTACCTCGTCGATGCGGGAATCGCCAGCGCGCCGGCGGACACGTATTCTTTGCTGCGCCGCCTTCCCGGATTTCGAGACGCCGAGCCGGATTTCATCGTGCAAGGTTCCACGATTCCTAACGATCCGAGCTTCAACTTGCTGTATGGGCTGAACAATACCGGCCAAACCGTCAACGGCGATCCAGGTACAGCCGACGCCGATATCGACGCGCCCGAGGCCTGGAACGTGACGACCGGCTCGAGCAGCGTCGTCATTGGAATCATCGACTCCGGCTTCGATTACACGCACCCAGATCTCATCAACAATATTTGGACGAATCCTGGCGAGATACCGGGAAACAATATCGACGACGACAACAACGGCTACGTCGACGACGTTCACGGATATGACTTCTTCAACTTCGACGGCGACCCGTTCGATGACAACTCGCACGGCACGCACGTCGCCGGTACGATTGGCGCCGAGGGCAACAACGGCATCGGCGTTGCGGGGGTCAACTGGGACGTATCGTTAATGGCGCTGAAGTTCTTGGCGCTGGAAATACCGGTCCAAACTCGGCGGCAATCGCGGCCGTCAACTATGTCAACATGATGAGCGACCGCGGCGTCAATATTCGCGACGAACAATAGCTGGTCGAGCACGAGCTTCTCGAATCAATTGTATACCGCGATCGCCGGCAATCGCGATCGCGATATCCTGTTCGTCGCGGCCGCCAGTAATGACGGCACGAACAACGACGACGTGCCACACTATCCCGCCTCCTACGACCTGGACAATATCATTGCAGTCGCGGCGACAACCAACGACGATACGTTGGCCAGCTTTTCCAATTTCGGAGCCACGTCGGTCGATTTGGCGGCGCCGGAGTGCTGACATACAGCACCACGCCGGGCGGCACGTATGGCTTCAAGAGTGGAACTTCGATGGCCACTCCGCACGTGACTGGCGCCGCTGCCTTGGCATTTGCCTTGGAGCCCAATGCGAGCTACACCGAAGTGCGCAATGCAATTCTCGGCGGCGTCGATCACAAAGCTAACCTGTCTGGCGTCGTGGCCACCGGAGGGCGACTCAACCTGGCCGGCATGATCGACAAGCTGGGGCTGTATGTGAGCGATACGCACCCCGCCGCCAGCTCGACCGTTGCCTCAGCGCCGACGGATTTCGTCGTCGACTTTCTCGATGCCTATAGCATTGCAAGCGTGGACGCGGCCGACTTCACGGTTAATGGCATTCCCGCGGATTCGTTCACGCTCACCGATGCCGACACGATCACGTTTCATTTCACGAGCACGCCGGCCACGACCGAGGGCCTGCAATCGATGCACATTGACGCTGGCGCGATTGCCCGCGATAGCGACGGCGCCTTGTTGCATACCTTCGATGCCAACTTTCGCTTTGATAGCGCGCCGATCGTGGTCGCCTCGACCACCCCGGCAAATGGCTCCGCCGCGGCGTTGCCGCTGGCCGATTTCGAGGTCGTCTACAGCGAGCCTTACCAGCCGGCGTCGATTGACGTCTCGGACCTGACGCTCAGCCAGGGCTCGGTCACGGGCTTCACGCTCGTCGACTCCACCACGGTCATGTATCACTTGAACCTGTTAGTTGAGGGAACGATCGACGTGGCGATCGGCGCGGCCGCGGTCCTCGATGCGTATGGAAATCCCGGTCCGGGATACACCGGCAGTTTCACGACGGATGTTTCCACGGTCGTGTTTCCGGATCTCATCGCCGTCGCGCCCGCCGGATCTCTTGTGTATCGCTCTTCGTACAGCGGTTCGATCGCCGTACCGCTCGACGCCGACAGCTTCACGCTTCAACTGGATCCGGGTCAAACGCTCACGGTGTCCGCCGCGCCGAGCGCCGGACTGCAGCCGCGGATCGACCTTGCAGGTCCCGGGGTTTCGCAGTCGGCATCGGCCGCCGCTGCGGGCAGCCCGACCGTCTTGCAAGCCGTGCCCATCGCCGGCGGAGTTTACACGATCACCATCAGCGGCTTATCCGGTTCGCAGGGAACGTACTTCTTGACCGCGCTATTGAATGCCGCCTTGGAATTGGAGGAATTCGGTGCGGCCAGCGACGACTCGATCGCCTCCGCGCAAGACCTGAACTCGGTATTTGGGAGCTTGGGCGGCAATGGTTCACGAGCTGCCGTGCTCGGCGCCGGAGACTTCAGCTTGCCACGCGAAACGGAACCCAACGGCACGTTGCCCACCGCAAACGATGCCAGAACGAATTTTGCCGATAGTTCGGGAAACCTCTACCAACTCGGCATCAAAGGCAGCATCGGCGTCTCGCAGGATGCCGATTGGTATAAAATCGGACAGTTGCAGGCCGGCGACATGATTTCGATTACCGTTTCAGGAACCGGCTCGAATCGCGGAACGCTTAGCGACGGATTGGTTGGATTGTTCAGCGGCCCAAACATTGCCGATTTGGTGGCTCTGAACGATGGCGATGGCCCCGGGCTCGACGCACTGGTCCATCGCTTTTTGGTTACCGAAACCAGCACCTACTACATCAACGTCGGTCGATTTGACTTCATCACCGGTTCCTACGATCTGGCCGTCTACCTCGAGAACTTCGGGCCTTCGCCGTTGACCGGAGGCACGGTTGTCGCGGAGATCGAGTCCAACGACACTGGCGCGACCGCCAACGACGTATCAACAAGCTGGCGGGCCGTTCAGTATTTCGCGCCAACCAGCGGAGCAATCGGCGGCGGCGACGCGGATATCTATCGATATCAATTCACGGCCGGAGACTTGCTTAGCGTCGATGCGACTTCGACCAATGGGCTGCATCCACGAATCACCCTGCTGAATGCCGCCGGCAGCGCGATCGCACTTGAGGACGGAACCAGTCAGGGCCCGGCCGCCAGTTCAACGGTCTACGGATTCCTCGTTCCCACCAGCGGCGACTATTACGTCAAGGTCGAAAGTGCGACCGGGGCCGGTACCTATCAACTCAACACATACCTCTCCAGCACGACGCCTCCTCCGGCCGCCACGGCTCCGGCCGACAACTATTCGTTCTTGCTCTCCGCCGGAGACACCGTCACCGTGGCCGCTAAGGGCCTAGGCGGGCTAAGCCCCAACCTAAGTTTGCTCGATTCGGTAGGAACCGTACTCGCCCAGGGTACGATCGCGGCGACCAGCGTCGATCGCGTGATCAACAATTTCGTAGCCCCTGCCACGGGAACCTACTATGCCCGATTGGGGCCCAATAATCCCTTCGACTACAATCTCGTTGTAACCCGCAACACCGCCTTTGATTTGGGAGCCAACAACACCCTTGCGACGGCACGGGTCATTGCGCCTGCGAGTCGCGTGTTGGCCGACCTCGACGGTTCGGGTGGTCGATTTTACCGGCTGCAATTCCAAGCCGGGCAAGCCGTCAACTTGTCCACGACGACTCCGGGCGATGTTACCGGCCAGTTCGTCAATGCCGTCAATCCGGCGATCGATCTCTATAGTCCCCTGGGCCTGCTCGTGGCCAGCAACGACAACGGCGCTCCCGACGGGCGCAATGCCTTGCTCACCTACGTGCCGCCAACCTCGGGAAGTTATCTCGTGCAGGTGCGTGCCGTGGCCGGACAAGGCGAATTCGTCCTGAATGCCATCGGCGTGTTGGACACCGTGCCCTCCACTGTCGTCGCCCGCCAGCTGTTCTACAACCAGTCCGGCACGTCGACTCGTTATGACCACAACGATCTGGCCATCAACTCGTTCGACGACTTGGCCATCGCCACCGACAAGACGGCCTACACGTGGGAGAATCCGGGTGCGGCCACGTTTGCCAACGTCTCCAGCTACACCAAGGGGATCAACGGCATCATGGTCGATATCGCCGGGCCCCACGGCACGATTACCGCCGCCGATTTCATCTTCCGCGTTGGTAATAACAACTCGCCCGGTTTGTGGACCACGGCCAATGCTCCTACCAGCATCTCGGTGCGGGCTGGGGCCGGCGTCAGCGGCTCGGATCGCGTCGAGATCATCTGGAACACCGGTGCTCCGTTCAAGCAGTGGCTCGAGGTCATTACCTTGGCCACCGACAACACGGGTCTGCCGCAGAAGGCCGGCTATCCGGCGGGTCAGGCCGACGCGTTCTTCTTCGGCAATGCTCCGGGAAATACCGGCACCGGCGATACGGGATCCAACTCGCTGGTCAATTCGCTCGATGAGGCCGCCATCCGGGCCAACAACGCCTTGGTGAACGCGAACATTCCGATCACGAACGTCTACGACGTGGGTCGCAATGCCAGCGTGAACGTGGTCGATGAAAGTGCCGCTCGTTTGAACGGCACCAACCCGTCAACCACGCTCAAGTACCTCAACCTCACCACGGCTCCGGCGGCCCCCGAGGCCGACGGCGGCGATGTCAGCCCCTTGGTTGCGGGAGACAGTGCCTCTGGCGACAGCGGCGTGGCTTCGGCCTTGACGGCCTCGGCGCCCACGGCCGCCCCGGCTGGCCTGCCGAGGTGGATTTTGAACCGGCTGGATAGCGTCGACCTGAATTCGGGCGCCCCGGCCAAGTTGTTCCAGCACCTGCACGACGTCAACATGCCGGCCACTCGAGCCTTGCTACAGAAGTTCGATGCCGCGGCGGATGCCCTGGGTCTGGACGACGAGCTGCTGGACTCGCTGCTGGCCGATTTGGGGCTGGAATAGGCCCAGGGTTTGGCTGGTATTTCGTTGGCCCGCTCAGAGACCATCTGAGGCGCCCCCTCTAAAGCCGCCTAGGGCTGCGGATCCTGTCGCCTGGGTCTAAACAGGGGTTGACGGTCGCTCGCCGACGCTTACAATCTCGAACGTAATGAGATTGAGTCTCAATTACAGGTACCTGTCGCCAAGCTCCCCATTCCTCTCGATCACCGGTGCTTTTTGATGCCCTCCAGAACTGCCCCACGGTCAAAACAAACCCACTCCGCGGTCGGCCGCGAGATTCAACCCACGATCCGACAGCGTGTCGGCTCTCGCTGGCCCCTACGCGGTTTCACACTCGTCGAGCTATTGGTCGTGATCGCCATTATCGGCGTCTTGGTGTCGATGTTACTGCCGGCGGTCCAGGCCGCGCGCGAGGCAGCTCGCCGTTCGTCTTGCTCCAACCATCTGCGACAGCTGGCCTTGGCCACGCACAATTACGAGATTTCGAACCGACGATTCCCTCCCAATTTCTGTTGGACTCGTAGTCTCGTCAACAAAGGCGCCGGCTGGTCGGGATTCGCGCGTGTGCTGCCCTATTTGGAAGAACAGAACCTGTACAGAATGGTCGATTTTTCGAAAGCCTACGGCAGCGTGTTCATGGCCGATGGCAGCAAACTCATGATTCAGCGAATTCCCGTGTTGATGTGCGCGTCGGAACCGAACGATCTCGCGAATCTTGACGCGAGCGGCCAGCCGGCCAGCTACCCGCTCAATTACGCGATGAATCTGGGTCCTTGGATGTTTTACGATCCTGTCAAGGATGGCGGCGGCACCGGTGCATTTGTGCCGAATCATGCATTCCGCCCCAAGGATTTTACCGACGGTTTGAGCCGCACGTTGATGTTCAGTGAAGTGAAAGCGTACACCGGCTTGATACGCAATACGGCGAGCATGATGAGCGATACTCCGCCGATGATACCGAGCGACGTGTGCGGCTTCGGCGGCACCGCCAAGGCCGGTCCCAACCTGCCCGATAATGGCGCCCACAAGGAATGGGTTGATGGGAAGTCGTTCGAAACCGGCATGACGACCGTGTTTGCGCCGAATACAGTCGTGGCCTGCAGTACGCCTAACGGGGTCTTTGACGTCGACTTCCTCAGCACGACCGATGCCAGTTCAACCACCGTGGCGAGCTATGCCGCACTTACCTCGCGAAGCTACCACGAGGGCCTCGTGAACGCTGCCATGATGGACGGCTCGGTACGCAGTTGGGCGAATGACGTCGACATCCTGATCTGGCGGGCCGTGTCGACCCGCGCCGGAAGCGAAGTGGTGGAAATCAGCGATCGTTGAAGTGCCCGTCGCGAGTGGATCGCCAAGCCGCCCACCTCGGAGCCGCCCGCCGAAGCGACTTCGAGCAGTTCAGCCGGTGGTCAGGCGATTACCGGAATTTGCAGCCAAGCCATCAGGCAAAAGCCCAAGGCAATGCTGACGGGATCGCGCAGCACGAACACGACGGGATCCTCGAGCGGCTCGCCCTGGTTCGCTTTACGCCAAAAACGGGCGATCCAGAAAAAGTACACGGGGCCGAGCAGCCACAGCGCGATCTTCCACTGGTACAAGTTGATCGTGACCCCCCGGTTAACGAAACCAATCAAGGCCACACCGGCCAACAACCCACATACGAGCCCCAGGGTCTCCAGTCGGACGAGATCGCCGACGACATATCCCCGGCCCAGCGATGAGCGTTTCTTTTCCGACACCAGCCTTCGCAATTCCGCGCACCGCTTCCCGAGCGCGAGGGAAACGAATAGGAGCGTGCAGGCCGCCAAAAGCCATTTGGACACGGGCATTCCGGTCGCGTATCCGCCGGCCACAAGCCGCAGCGAATAGAGCGACGCGAGCGTCGCCACGTCGACGAAAAACAATCGTTTGAGCCAGGCCGAATACAGGCTCGTTGCGAGCACATAGAGCAACAGACAAATCATGAATCGCTCGGGAAGCGCGGCGCCCGCCAATAGACCTAGTCCGAGCGACAGTGCCGCTAATGGCAGTCCCCACGTTGCGGGCAAGGCCCCGGCGGCAAAAGGCCGATTGCGCTTGGTCGGATGCAAACGATCCGACTCGATGTCCAGCACGTCGTTGACTAGATAGGCGGCCGACGCGCACAAACTAAAAGCGGCGAACGCCAGCAAAGCCCGCGACAATGCCCCGGAGTTAACCCCCCCACCGCCGACCAGCACCGCGGAGAACAACAACAGATTCTTGGTCCAGTGATGCGGCCGCAATGCTCGCGCAATGTGCGGCAAACGACGATGCCACACGGACAGGGCGTCCGGTGCACATTCGTTCGGTGTGCGCACGGCCACGCCCGAGGGAGTGACAGGACAAAGTTCGATCGGCGTGTTCCACATATCCGAAGGTCTCCAAGCCCGCGAATACCTCCATGCCATGCCGCCGCTCGACCAGCCAGACCCAGATACGAAGCTTCCGGAGTGCGAGCGGGTGCCTTTTCGATGCAAAGGTCAACTGGCGATGCGCGCCAAGAGGCCCCGCGTGGACCGTCGAAGCGAACTCATTCGACGAACGGGAGAGCGTCTGTTGCGCGATTTCCAGCGAACGTGCCGCAATGGCGATGAGATGTTCGCGGTAGCTTCACTGGCAACAAGATGCGGTGAGAAACAGATCGGTCCGTTCGTTCCGATGGCCGGCGGTGCTCGTTCGGCGAGTTTGACCGGCAGCTCGCCGCTCATTATGTTGAGTTTTTGCCCCTTTTGCAACTGTTTTATTTTGGCGCTTGGAAAAAGGCCTTGCCGGCACCCCCCAATGACCCTCTCCGGTAAGCGCCGCTGGTTGAAAGTGCTGCTCGGGCTCACTGCCGGCGCGGTCTTTGTCGTGCTCGTATGGTTGGATACGCGGTCGAAGTGGATTGCCGACCGGGACCAGGCCCGAACCTGGATCTGGAGCCATGCCGGATCGATCGACGACGAGACCTCGGTGCCGTCGGCCCCCATGCCAGCGCCCTGGAGTCTGCGGGTTTGCGGTGAAACGGGGGTCGCGACGATCGAGATCGACGAACTCAAGATGATCCAGAAATTGCCGGCGTCGGCGGAGCGAGATCCGACAATAGCCGCGCGGCGGATGCAGCGATTATTTCCAGAGGCGACGGTTCGGATCCGCGACCTTCAGGGCCGCGAGACGACGCTTCCGACCCCGATGGCCCCAGGCAGTTGAGTGGCCGGTCCCTGCAATGTTTTCGTCTACCCTGCCGACGAGCCCTGGGCGCCGACTTCCGGCCGATCTTCCAGCATGCGGGGCTCAAGATCGCGGATTGCCGCCAGCAGCAACACCGTGGCCACCGGAATGAAAGCGACGAATTGCCGGGCCTCGTTAATTTGTCCGACGAGCAGGGTCATGCCCAGCAGCAATGGCAGCAAGAGAATGGCACAGCGTGTCTCAAGGGTCGCACGCCGTGCGCCCAGCGCGATCGCGATCGAGAACCACGCAAACAGCACAATGGTTCTCAACAGATACTGGACGTGTACCAGCCGGTCGACATTGACCCACACCTTGCCGGGCAACCAGGCAAGTTCGACGGGCATCCACCAGAAAAGAACGCTGCGGATGGCCGCATACAGAGCAAGCTGGAGCAAGACAAAACCAACGCTCCAGATCCAGGTCCTGCCCTGCGCGAGCGCGATGCCGCCGGAAAGAACCATCAGGAACACGATCAGTTCGTGATTGAGCGTGCCCACGGCAGCCGCCACGACATAGGTCGAATACCTTCGCGAGCTCAATAGAGTGAGACACAGCGAGTAAAAGAAAACGATTCCAAAATCGTACGACGTGTAATACTGAAATGTCGGGCCAAGCATCACAGCGGTCAGGGCAAGACCAAAATAGCTCATTCGCACATTCGACGCGCGGCGGCACCAGGCCTGGGTCGCGAAAACGGCCAGAACAGCGGCCAGTAATTGCGAGAGGAAAAATGCCTGGCGCTCCGTCAACACCGGAGCCGCGTATTCAATCGCCTGGGCAACCAGAATGAACAAGACCCGATGTCGAAATGGCGGCTCGACGCGAAAGGCCATCGCATCGTCAATGCGATACCAGGGGCCTTCGACGCACGCATGTTGGAACACGACGAACAGCGTCGCGGCAACCAGGCACGGAAACCCCCAGGCCAGCGCAATCGTTCTGAGCGCGCGCGACAAACGCCGCGCCTCGTCGAACCGCAACGCGATCCATGCCAGCCCGACCGCGATCATCGCGACCACGAGCATCAGCAGAAACTGGGCGCCCCATTCATAACAGTCGTCGGCCGTGGCGCACGAGCGGATCTGCTCGGGCACGACAAAAAAACTGAGGCCTTCTTGATCGTACAGCCGCTGAACGAGAGTTCGGCCCCAGAATCGGTAAGCCAGCAAGCATGCGGCAGTGCCGGTCGTCGCGGCGGCCAAAAACCATTCGCCCGCCCGACGCCACGGCTGCGGACGCCCGAATTGCATCCTGAGAGTTCCTTATTCGCGAGGATCCGGCCGACGCGCAGGCACGATCGAGCGTGGCATCTATTCCTCGTCTGTGCGAAGATTGGCCAGCACGCTGTAGTCTTCCAACGTGGTCGTATCGCCAATCGTTTCCTTGCCGCTGGCGATGTCCTTCAACAGCCGGCGCATGATCTTGCCGCTGCGCGTTTTGGGCAACGCGGCGGCGAAGTGAACATCGTCCGGCTGCGCCAGCGCACCAATCTCTTTGCGGACATGCGCCTTGAGTTCCTTGCGCAGCGCCTCGTCGGGATTGCCGTTCTTGACCGTCACGAACACTGCCACGGCTTCGCCCTTGATTTCGTCGGGGCGCCCCACTGCCGCGGCTTCGGCCACCGACGGGTGGCTAACCAGGGCGCTTTCGATTTCGATCGTGCTCAGCCGGTGACCGGCCACGTTCAACACGTCGTCAATGCGGCCCATGATCCAGTAATAGCCGTCGGCGTCGCAGCGAGCGTTGTCGCCGGCGAGATAATTGTGCGGCACCTTCGACCAGTATTGCTCGCGAAAGCGGTCCGGGTCGCCCCAGATTCCGCGCAGCATCGCGGGCCAAGGCTTGGTGATCACCAGCCAGCCCCCCTGCCCCGGCGGAACCGGCTTGCCGCTGGAGTCCACGATTGCCGGAACGATGCCAGGCATCGGTTTGGTGCAACTGCCGGGTTTGGTCGGAATCGCGGCCGGCAGCGGGCTCATCATGATGCCGCCGGTTTCGGTTTGCCACCAGGTGTCGACGATCGGGCAGCGCTCGCGGCCGACCTTGCGGTGGTACCACATCCAGGCTTCCGGATTGATTCCTTCGCCGACCGTGCCCAGCAACCGCAAACTGGAAAGATTGTGTTGATCGACCCAGGCATCGCCCCACTTGATAAAGGCCCGAATCGCGGTGGGCGCGGTGTAGAAGATCGTCACCCGATACGTCTCGATCAACTCCCAGAACCGGCCCTCGTCCGGGAAGTTGGGGCGCCTTCGTACATCAGCACAGTGGCCCCGGCCGACAGCGGGCCGTAGACCACGTAGCTGTGCCCAGTCACCCAGCCGATGTCGGCGGTGCACCAGAAAACGTCCTTGTCGCGATGGTCGAAGACCCACTCGAATGTTTTTTTGACATACAAGTTGTAACCGGCCGTGGTATGAAGAATGCCCTTGGGCTTCCCGGTCGAACCGCTGGTGTACAGGATAAACAGCGGAGTTTCGCTATCCAGCGGCTCGGCCGGGCAATCGGCCGGCGCATCGGCCATCAACTCGTGCCACCAGTGATCGCGGTTGGGCTCCATGGGCACCGGCGTGCCGGTTCGCTTGAGCACGATGCAATGCTCGACCGTGGGTGATTTCTTCAGCGCCTCGTCGACATTTTGTTTCAGTGGCAACTCCTGGCCGCGCCGCCAACCGAAATCGGAAGTCAATTGCACCTTGGCCTTGGCGTCGTTATTGCGATCGGCGATCGCCTCGGCCGAAAAACCCGCGAAGATCACCGAATGAATGGCGCCCAGGCGAGCACACGCTAGCATGGCGATCGGCAACTCGGGCACCATCGGCATATAAATCGAAACCACGTCGCCTTGCCGCACTCCCAATCGTTTGAGCACGCCGGCGAACTTCACGACCTCTTTATGCAATTGGGCGTAGGTGAGCGTGCGCGTGTCGCCCGGCTCTCCCTCCCAGATGATCGCCGGCTTGTCCTTGCGCGCTGTGGCTAGATGCGCGTCCAGGCAGTTGTACGACACGTTGGTCTGGCCGCCGACAAACCACCGCGCGTCGGGCTCGTTCCATTCCAGGACCTTGTCGGGCTTTCGAAACCAGTGGAGTTCCTCGGCCAGTCCCCCCCAAAATCTCTCGATGTCGTCAGCCGCCTCGTGCCACAATTTTTCGTAAGCGGCCGGTGAGTTGATTTTCGCCCGCTCGACGAACTCCGGCGGCGGCGGAAAAACACGCGACTCTTGCATCACCGAGTTGAGTTGCCCCCCGCCCGGATTTCCGCCTGAAGCATTTGCCATCGGTCGATTTTTGCGTTTCTTTGCTGGAAGGACTGAAAAGTTAGCGACAGCCTGCTAGCTCGGATTTTAGCGGCCGATTTTGCGAGGTGTCAACGAAAGGCGGGAGCTCACGACCCGCCCCGAACTCGGTCGGCCGACACCGCTACGGCCGGACCCGCCGATTCGGCCAGCCGCTTTAGATTGCGCATGAAATTTCGCGTCTGAAAGAAGCTGAAAATCCGTGCCAACGGGATCGCCAGCTTGAGCGGTCCGGGCAACGTCGAGGTGTCAATTTCGGCGTAGTACTCGAGCCGGCAGTACGTCTTGAAGTCGGCGATACGGTAGTCAACCCGCATCACGGTGCCTTTGCGCAGCACGCCCCCCCAGAGCGAGACGCCCAAGTGCCGGGGCGGATCGTAGGCGTTGATCCGCCCCTCGTAGTGCGAAATGCGCCGCCCCTCGCGCACGCGAAACTCGAAGGTCGAGCCCACGGCGCGGAATGTGGCTGGTGGGCACAAGCTCGATAAGCGTCGTCAGCCACAGTTTTTGCTTTTCACCGTCGTCAAGATAGGGCCAAAGCTGCCACGCCGTGCAGCGAATTTCCTGCCGATACTCGACTCGCATGACGCAATGCCCTGACGCTCGCCCGGCCAAAACTAGCTCGCTGGAATCAATTCGGCGCCGGCCGCCGCGCTACAATTCCTTCACATAGACGTTCTTGAAGTACAGCGTGTTGCCGTGATTTTGCAGCTCGATCTGTCCCGTCGGGTAAATCGGCTTGCTGCGGTCCCAGTAGTTCTCCAAAACCACGTTGTCGACCACCAGTGTGTCGTTCAGCCATACGCTGACCTTGTCGCCCACCATGCGAATCCGAAACGTGTTCCACTCGCCGACAGGCTTGTCGGCGTTGGCCGTCGGTTTCGACGGGTTTTTCTGGTTGTTGAACAATCCGCCAGAGCCCACTCCCATCGCCGGTTTGACCGCCGGATCCCAGATTTGCACCTGCGGGCTGCCGCGCAGATAGATGCCGCTGTCGCCATCCTTGAGGATCTTCCAATCGACCAGCAGCTCGAAATCGCCGTAGTCCTTGGCGGTGCATAGGCTATCTCCCTTGCCGTCGAACTGCAGGGCGCCGTCGACGACGCTCCAATGGGCACGCATCCGTTCGTCGGCCTTGGCCTGTGCGGCCGCCAGTTCGTCTTTCGACATCTTGGCCCGCTTCGGTGGATCGGCAACCAGGCCTTTCCAGCCATCGAGATTGCGTCCATTGAACAGCGCCACGAAGCCCTCGGGCGGAGTGTTGTCGGCCGCGGTCGCCAGCTGCCCGCCCGCGGACGAGACGACAAACATCGTCAAGCCGGCTAGGGACAAAAACCTCAGTCGCGTCATGGGATGTACCTTCGAGGGAGTGAAAGGGGGGCCGTCGTTGCCATCCGGTCGTCGAGGGAAATAGTCGGCCGGAGGCAGCCCGTGAAATTGATCGTTTCTCGCGTGGAAATTCAGGTCGCGGCGTTTCTTGCCGCCGATTGTTCTGCTTCGTAGTGCGATAGGATCGCATAAAGTTGCGGAGTCGTGTTACCGCGGGCCGAGGTCAAGCATGGCGTGCCAACGCCCAGCCCCTTAAGCGGGTTTTGCCACATTTCGGCCCCGGTCGTCGGATCGAGACAATACATGTACCCTTGCACTGACACGATCAGCCGGTCGCCGTCCAACAGTATGACCGGCAACCCGCTCCCCTTGGGGCTCTTCCATTTCCAAATCAATTCGCCCGTCTCTCGGTCGAGCGCCACGACGCGCGAATTGAAACTCGCGAAGACGAGGCTCCCCACGTCTGGCGCGGGCAAGCCGGCGGGCGATTGCTCGTTGGCGGCCATGCTCGTTCATTCTCGGGGGGGTCGCGTCGCGGGTTTGTGGCGAGGCGATGGGACAAGCGAATTGTAATCGCGGGACAAATCGTCTGCAAACGAGCGCGTGGGACGGCTCATTCGACGGGGGCCAAGAGGGCTAAAATCGCCGGTACTCAGCACACGCGTCGGCGATAGCGACGCACTCGGGCCGCATAGCCCGCCAAGGCTAGCGCGGCCAGACCACCCAGGGTCAGTGAGCCGGGCTCGGGAATGACCAGTTGCGGCGACACGGAAGGTTCCGCCAGCGCCGACACCTGCGGCGCCGCCGCCTTCAGCAACGCGTTAATGGTCAGCAGCGAGTCGGTAAGATTGACCCGACCATTGCCGTCGACGTCGAGGTACGACGTGCCAGCAAAGGGCCCCGTGAGGTCGTGGAAGCCGTGTTGGAGCAAGTCCAGATTGACTGCCGCCACGTCGCTGGCCTTCAGCGAGCCGTCGTTGTTCACGTCGGTGGCCAGAAATGGGTTCTGAAACGACGGATGCGTCTTTACTACGGTTACGCTGCTCAGCACGACCACGTGCGGCAGCGGATCGACAGTGTTGTTGAAATCGGCCTGCGTAAAGTTCTGTAATGGCACCTGACCGAACGGACTACTGTATGCGAACGTGGGGATGGCCGCGATCGCGTCGACAACACTCATGCCGGGGCCCACGACCCAACCAAAGACGGAGTAGCCGCCGCCATTCGCAGTGCCGAGAGTGTCGGTGTTGTTGTGTGTGTTAATGAACCACTGGCTGGTCGCCGAGTTCACATCCGATGAGCGAGCCATCGCAATCGTGCCGCGCGTGTTTGCGCGCGAGTATTCCAAGTTAATCATGGGGTCCGCTGCCGTGACAATCGAAGCGGCGTTCTTCGTGAAGCCCCCTCCCTGAATGACTCCCAAACCGGTGTCAACCCGGTGGATCATGGTGTCGTTATAGCGGCCGGTCGATACGTAGCGGTTGACGAAGTTATTGACGCTCAGCGGTGACAGATCGTCAAACAAGTCGATCTGCACGCTGCCCAGGCCGGCATAGTTCATTTGCACCAGCGTGCCGCCCAGCGCCGTCGCCGGACTCACTAGCGCCAGCAATACCAATGTCGCGACCCGCCAACATTGCGCTGCGCGGGACGCGTCACGGAACCATCCCAGTCGACCGAAGTCGCGAGAAGAAGCTGCCATCTAGAATTTCGCCGTCGGAGAGATGAGCACGCGTCGGCCGATTTCCGACAAGAGTGCGTGCCAGAGGTGCCCCTGTACCACCATTCAGACTATTTGTCCCGGCTTGCAAATGCAAGTTTTACAGGCCGATCGACTCAACTTTGAGCCCTCGCAACCTACCCCAGGCGGCAAAACCGGAACCACTGGCCAGACAAAATTCGTGTTTTGCCCGGCGGGTTATTCCCCTCAACCTACAGTGGTTAGGAGGAATTTCGACCATGACATCCATGCTGACCCCCTACGATTGGCTGGTTTTTGCCGGCCTGGCCGTCAACGGTTTGGCCTTTCTGCTCATCTTTGCCCGCAAGCCCCAGCGCACGCTTCCCTAGCGTGCCTTTCGGGCGCTCCTCGGATGGCTGAACCGAGCGATCGCTAGAAATCGGCGCTACCCGGTACGCGTGGGAAGGGAATCACGTCGCGTATGTTGGCCATGCCGGTGACAAATTGCACGGCTCGCTCCAAACCCAGGCCGAAGCCGGAGTGCGGCACCGTGCCGTAGCGGCGCAGGTCGAGATACCACCAGTACCCCTCGGGGTCGAGCTTTTGCTCGCGCATCCGCTCGGTCATTACGTCGAGCCGTTCCTCGCGTTGGCTGCCGCCGATGATCTCACCCACGCGCGGCACGAGAACATCCATCGCCCGCACAGTGCGGCCGTCGTCGTTGACCCGCATGTAGAACGGCTTGATCGTGCGAGGATAGTCGTACAGGATCACCGGCTTTTTGATGTGCTGCTCGGTCAGAAATCGTTCGTGCTCGGCTTGTAAGTCGTGTCCCCAAACCACGGGATATTCGAACGACGCGCCCGACCGCGTCAAAATTTCGACGGCCTCGGTATAGGACAGCCGAACGAAATCGGTCGCCACGAGCGATTCGAGGGTCGCGAGCGCCGTGGGCTCGATGTGTTCGCTGAAAAACTGCATGTCGTCGGGACAACCGGCCAGCACGTCGCGAAAGATGCGCTTCAAAAATCGCTCGGCGAGGTCCATGTTGTCGGTGAGTTCGAAGAAAGCCATCTCCGGCTCGACCATCCAAAACTCGGCCAGGTGGCGCGAGGTATTCGAGTTCTCGGCGCGAAACGTCGGCCCAAACGTGTACACCTTGCCCAAAGCGCAGGCGAAGATCTCGGCCTCGAGCTGGCCGCTGACGGTCAGGAACGCCGGCCGGTCGAAAAAATCCTGCGTATAGTCGACGGCCGGTCCCGCCTTGGGCACCTTGGCCAGGTCCAGTGTGGTGACCTTGAACATCTCGCCCGCCCCCTCGCAGTCGCTGGCCGTGATGATCGGGGCGTGCACGTAAAGAAATCCGTCTTCCTGAAAAAAGTCGTGGATCGAGCGGCAGATGCGGTTGCGCACCCGGGCGATCGCGCCGAAGGTGTTGGTTCGCGGGCGCAGATGGGCCAGCGTGCGCAGAAACTCGAAAGAATGCCGCTTCTTTTGCAGCGGATACGTTTCGGGATCGGCCCAGCCGTGAACGGTGACGGCGTCGGCACGGAGCTCGGTCGCCTGGCCTTTGGCAGGCGACGCCTTGATTTCGCCGTCGACCGTCACGCTCGCGCCGGCCGAGAGCCGTTTGATCTCGCTTTCGTAGTTCGATAGCGTCGCCTCGGCGATGATCTGGATGTTGCCGATCGACGAGCCGTCGCTGAGCTCAAGAAAGCTAAAGCCGCCTTTCGAGTCGCGGCGCGTGCGAATCCAGCCCTGCAGCCGCACGTTCTTGCCGGCCGACTCGGCACGGCGGGCCTCGGCGACAGTCATCTTTTGCATGGCGAGCGGCCTCCGGCCGGCAGCGGGTTCGTCAATCCGTAAAGCGACACCAACGTACTCGCGATCAATGTTCGCGCGCCGCCAACCACCGCTCGGCGTCCAGCGCGGCCATGCAGCCGGAGCCGGCCGAAGTGATCGCCTGGCGATAATAATCGTCCGCCACGTCCCCCGCGGCGAACACGCCGGGCACGCTGGTGGCCGTGCGAAAGGGAACGGTCAGCACGACGTAACTCTTCTCGGTCAACTTCAACTGGCCATCCAGGAAGCCGGTATTGGGCGTGTGGCCGATGGCCAGGAACAATCCGGCGGCGTCCATGCTCCGCTTGCCGCCGTCAACCGTGTTCTCCAGCACGACGCCGGTCATGCCTTGTGTGTCGCTGCCTTGAACTTCGGCAAGCGCATGGTTCCAGACGATCTCGATCTTGGGATTTTGCTCGGCCCGCTGAGCCATGATTTTCGAGGCCCGCAACTTATCCCGGCGGTGTACCAGGTGGACCCGGCTGGCGAACTTGGTCAGATAGCTGGCTTCCTCGACCGCCGAGTCGCCGCCGCCGATCACGACCAGCGGTTTATTGCGATACCGAGGCAGCGCGCCGTCGCACACGGCGCACGCGCTGACGCCGCGGTTCTTGAAGGCTTCTTCCGAGGGCAGGCCCAGGTAATTCGCCCGGGCACCGGTGGCCACGATCACCGAAAGAGCCTCGACCACGTCGCCGCCGGCCGCCGTGAGCCGGAACGGATGCTGTTTGAAATCGACCTTGGCAATGTCGTCCGTGACGATTCGCGTGCCGAAATTCTTGGCCTGTTGCCGCATCAATTCCATGAGCTCCGGCCCGCTGATGCCGTGTTTCGAATGCGGAGCCATATTGAACCGCGTCGCCGCCGGAATGGCGCTGTCCAGGTAGGACTCGACGTTGCCGCCAGGAAATCCGGCATAGTTCTCCACTTCCGTGGTGAGATTCAACTGCCCCAGTGGCAGCGTTCCGGCAATTCGGTTCTCTTCCGTGATGGCGCCTTCGAAGACCAGGGGCTGCAGTTCTGCCCGGGCCGCGTAAATGGCAGCCGACCAGCTTGCCGGTCCGCTTCCAATGATTACAACTCGTTCAACAACCAAAGGGATATCCTTCCAGGAGAAAATGCTCGCGGGCTCCGTCGACCGCGGGCAACCGTTGCACGCGCGGGATAGAAGAGGAATTATAAGCCTCGCGCAGCGCCCGTCCATAACCAGGCGTTGCACAGCCGCTCAACGTCCGTCGGAGGCTCAGCCTATTCGGCAGGTTCGTTTTCGGACGCGGGGGCAAGGACCTCTTCAATTCGCACGGCCTTGCGACCTTCCGTGGCTCCCGGATGGGCATGAAACACGGTGCGCCCTTGAATCGTGACCGCCACCGGGCCGCCCACGACCTGCTCGGTGGCGATAATGTCGCCCACGCGCAAGTTGTGCAAATCGCGGGTCGCGATCTGCGTGTCGGCCAGGTGAACGACCAACTCGACGCGCGCCGCGGAAGCCCCGTCGTCGACGCCCCGGAAACCTCCGCCTGAAAATCCCGCGGTGGTGCTTTTGTCCGCGGCCCGCGCCAGCCCGGCGGCCCACGGCGCGATCGACGCCGCCGGCAGGCACAAGGTCATCGCGCCGCGGACATCGCCGATCTTGGTTTCGAAGCCAAGCAGCACGACGCATTCGTTCGACGGGGCGGAAAGCACGAGTCGCGGATTGCTCTCCACGCGATCGACGGTCAAGGACAGTTCGCCGGCGCTCCGCCAGGCCTGTTCGACCTCGCGCAAGAACAGCTTCGTCACGCGAGAAGCGAGTCGCAGTTCGATTTCCGTCAGCGGCCGCAGCGCGATCAGCCCTGGTTCGCGTCCGCCCCCCAGCAGCCGGTCGATCATGGCATAGAGCACATTGGGATTGGCATCCAGAATCCATTTCGCGTCGAGCGGCGCGGCGCGCACGACGCTTGCGCATGTCGGGTTTTGCATCCGGCCCACGAATTCGCCGTAGGCCACTTGCTCGATCCAGCTAAGTTTGACTTCGGCGACCGTGCGCAGCAGGGCCGACACCGCGACCGAGAAACCTCGGCCGACGCCTTCGTGCAGCGAACGCAGGGCGGTCAGTTGAACCGGCGACAAACGTTCCCCTTCGGCCGGATCGCTCAAGCGATGCGCATCCTTGCCCCGAAACTGTCTCGTGTGAGGCGCGGGCAAGGCATGGCCCGACGAGTCGCTGACACGCCTGGCCGTGCTTGACTCCAGATTGCTCAGCAACGTCTCCAGCTCAGCCTGGCTCAACACTTCGTCAGCCATCCTTGGCCTCCAAACGCCTGAGGTTTGCAATCGCGCGAGTCGGCAGCCTCGACGGACTCGGTCTATTCGCGCACTTGACCGCTGCCGTACATCACGTATTTGTAGCTCGTGAGTTCCTTGATGCCGCACGGTCCGCGGGCATGAAACTTATCGGTGCTGATGCCAATTTCGGCGCCCAGGCCGATTTGGCCTCCGTCGTTGAACCGGGTGCTGGCGTTAACGAGAACCGCCGAGCTGTCGACCGCCGTGACGAACGTCCTGGCCGCATTGAGGTCGGCCGTTACGATCGCGTCGGTATGGCGTGATCCGAATCGATTGATGTGCTCGATCGCCTCGTCGAGTGAGTCGACGATTTTGATCGACAGAATGGGTCCCAAGTATTCCGTGGCATAATCCTCGTCCGTGGCCGGCTTGGCACGTGGCACCACAGCGCGAGTGCGAACGTCGCCGCGCAACTCAATACCGTGCTCGGACAGCGCCTGGCAAACTCGGGGCAAGAACGTGGCCGCGATGTCTCGGTGCACGAGCAGCGATTCCGCCGCGTTGCAGACGCCCATTCGCTGGCATTTCGCATTGATCGTGATTCGCTCGGCCATTTCAAGGTCGGCCGCGCGATCGACATAGATGTGGCAATTGCCGGTGAAGTGCTTGATAACCGGCATTTTGGCTTCGGCCGCCACGCGCCGAATCAGGCTTTCGCCTCCGCGGGGAATCGCCACGTCGATGTATTCATCCAGGGCCAGAAAATGGCCCACCGCCTCGCGGTCCGTCGTCGAGACCAGTTGCACGCATCCGGCCGGCAGACCGACCTCGTCGGCCGCTTGTTCCAACAGCGCCACGATGGCTCGATTGGAATGGACGGCCTCTTTGCCCCCTCGCAAAATCACGGCGTTGCCGCTTTTGATGCAGATGGCGGCGGCATCCGCGGTTACGTTGGGGCGCGATTCATAAATGAAGAACACCACTCCCAGCGGCACGCGCACTTTCAGAACTTCCAGGCCGTTGGGGCGGATGGACGACTCGATCACTTCGCCGATCGGCTCGCCCAGCGCCGCAATCTCTTCCAGCCCCGCGGCCATCGATTCGATGACGCCGCCAGTGAGCCGCAAGCGATCGATCTGGGATTCGCTGAGCCCAAATTGGCCCGCGGCCGCCAGATCGCGAGCGTTCGCCTCGGTCAGCCCGGATCGCTGACTGCGCAGCAGCGCCGCCGACCGCAGCAGCCAGGCATTTTTCTGCCCGCCACCGGTCCGAGCCAACTCGGAGCTAGCGCGGCGTGCGCGCCGAGCCGTTTCCAAGCAGTACTCGCCAAGGTCGATCGTGTCCGCGACTGCCATGAACGAACCTATTTATTCAGGAACCTGACCCGCGAAATCGCCGGGCGATGCACCGCGCCCGTGTTGTCAGTATCGCCCAAAAAAGAAACACAGTCAACGTCGCTATCCTCAAGCTGCTCAACCGCTTAAGGCCCCTGTGGGCGACGCGGGAGCCTTCTGGCGACGATGGCGAATCAGTCCAAAATGGCCGCGCGACCGTCTAAGCCGCCAGTCGCCTTATAGAGCAGCAGGGCCTGACGCACCGCCGCCACGTCGTGCACTCGGAGGATCTGCACACCCTGGTTGGCCAAGGACAAAGACGCGCCCACGGTGCCGGCGGTTCGGTCGGCCGATTTATCGCCGATCACTTTGCCGATAAAAGCCTTGCGCGAGTGACCGACCAACACTGGGCAGCCAAGCTCGTGAAACCGCCAGCAAGCCGCCATCAGGGTCAGGTTATGTTGGTGCGTTTTGCCGAATCCGATTCCGGGGTCCAGGGCGATCCGCGCAGCTTTCGATTCCCTCGCCGACGAGCCAGTCGCGGCGGTCGCGAAGATAGTCGAACACCTCTTGCGCGACGTCGTCATAGGTGGGATTGTCTTGCATGGTTTGCGGGGTGCCCCGCATGTGCATAACACAAATCGCCGCCTGCGATTCCCGAGCCACAGCCAACATGCGGGGATCGCCCGACAGGCCCGTTATGTCGTTGATGATTTCGACGCCGGCCGCCAGGGCCTTGCGCGCTACGCCTGCTTTCGACGTGTCGATCGACAGGGGAATGAGCAACCGTGGCGCAGCGCCGTGATCACCGGAATGACCCGTGCCATCTCGGTTGCCTCATCGACAGCCTCGGAGTAGGGCCGCGTGCTTTCGCCGCCAATGTCGATGATATCGGCCCCGGCCGCCGCCAATGCGAGCCCGCGCTCGATCGCGGCGTCGGCGTCGTGAAATTGTCCGCCGTCGGAGAAACTGTCGGGCGTGACGTTAAGAATGCCCATCACGAGCGGCCGGGCAGGCAACTCGAGCCGCCGATTTCGCAGTTGCCAGAAGCCGGCGCGGCGAGGAAACGACCGATGCCAATCGGCGGGCCAGCCATCAGCGGAGGGAGAATTCATCCCTCCAGCTTACCACGGCATTTCCATCAACGACACGATCTGTGTCGCCAGACTTTGCATCGACTGCTGTTGAGCAGTGCTCAACGATTGGCCGAATTCGGCGACTTGCGTGCCTGGGCGCTGAGCAGCACCAGATCCTGAGGCAGCGGAACACTCGTGGCCTGGTTGATCAAATCGCCCCGGCGGTTGACCCAGCGTACTTCGACCGCGATGTTGGCCTCGATTTCGCGCGGATAGTCGAATTTGTCCTCGATGATCACGCGCTTGGTGTCGCTGATCAACTTGCCCGTCAGCACGCTGTCGGCCTGGGGAGTGCCGACGACTTTGTAGGGCGTCTTCAGCTCGATTTCCTTGCAGACCATTTCCGTGAGCCACTCGCTCAAGCCCCGGCGAAAGCTGTTGGATTCGAACACGGGCACGTAGACCGTCTGGATATCGGGCGGATACAGCGAGGCCGCGCCGAAACGGTAGCCCGCGCAGCCACCGAGTCCTAAAGTGCTGAGCGTCGCCAGTACGGAGCAAATCGCCAATGTGGCTTGCCGGCGCGAGATCGTCCCGGCGCCGTTACCGCCATCGACGACGACCGAATCGCCGCCGAACCTGGGGCGAAGTCGCCGCAGCCGCGCACTTTTTTGTTGGAATCGATACACGTGCGGATTTCCGCGGGCTGGTCTTAACGGGTCGTACTGGAACTCGGGCTCGTGGCCACCGTGGCAATGTTCTTGGGCAACACGGGGCCTTCGCGCGTCGACTGGGGCATGATGTTAACAAGCCATTCGAAAGGCGGGGTTGGGGTGTCGGGTTCGGACTTGTATTGCTCCATCCGGCTGCGAGATTCCTTGGCCAATTGCGTGTCGGGATACTCCTTCGATACCTTCGCGTAGTAAATCCGCAACGCGCCGTAGTACTTGCCCTTGGCATAGTACTCGGCCAGATTGAAGTCGCGCAGCGCCCGTTGATTGCGAACGCCAGCCCGCACTTGCACCACACGTTCCTTTTCGTCGCCCAGTTCGCGCGAGAACTGCGTGAGCAATTGAGTGGCCAGGTCCTCGGCCTCGTCGAGCGGTCCGCCTTCGTAGCCGGGGCCCTGGTAGCGGAGCAGCTTGCAGCGCAAACCCAATAGGTGGGCCTGGAATTGATGCTCGCTTTTCGGATACTCAGAGCGCAACAGGCCGTAGTTGTAGTCGGCCTCTTCCCAATGGGCTTTGAGGAAATGCGCATTGGCCGTGGCCATCACCGCGTCGTCGGCCAACGGTCCGGTGGGATCGTCGAGTCGGATACGCTCGTACACGCGCAGCGCGTGGCCGCCGGTGTCGAACCGGGGTCGAGTCTTGTCCATCAAGTTGGGCGTCAGCACGAAGTGGTGGTGAGCCCGGTCGTGTTGTTCCCAATAGCGGCCGATCGCGAAGCGACGAATCACCGCCTGGCTTAGATACTGGGTCGAGGGGTACTTTTTGATCAGCAGTGCGTACTCGTCCTCGGCCTTGGAGTACCGATCGGCGAAGAACTCGCTCTCGGCCGCTTTGAAAAGAGCCTCCTCTTCCAGCGGCGAGTCGGGCCAACGCTTGTAGGCCGTGCGATACTTGCCCGCGGCCTGGTGGAACTCCTTCTGCCGGAACAGGGCGTCTCCCTCGTCGAGCGCCTTGCGGGCGATGCCTTCGTTCGGGCCCTGGCCCACGAGTTTCTTGGCGCGGGCAAACGCGCGCTTCGGCGCCAATCGTTCGAGAATGCCCTCGTCTTCGGCCGCCGACCCCGTCGGGATCAGCGAGTCGGTAACCTGGCGGCCCTCGTGATCGAAAAACCCGCTCGTCCCCTCGACGTAATATCCCTTGCCAGGCACGTAGCGTTTGCGATGTTGATTCGCGGCCCACCAGTCCATCTGCTCTTGTGTCAGTGGCGCTTTGGTCGGCGTGGGCTGCGGCCATAGAGCGCAGCCGGCCGACGACATGGCCAGACAGACGAGCAGGATGAGTGTAACTCGCGTATTAACCGCCATGCCTTAGGTCCGCGCAAGTCCGAGTTGTCATGAATTGGAAACGCCCAGGTAGCGATACATCCGCGGCGGATGACCCAGTAAATGTGAAATGTAATGATTCAGGATGGCCCGCAGCTCTCCGTGCACGCGCGGATCGAGTGGCTGCGACTCGTCGCTTGACGCATTCGAAAAACGGACCAGAGCCGCAAGCGCACCGGCGCTGATCGATATGATTTGTCGTTGACCCACGCGACATGCCTGGCACAAGACTCCACCGGCCAATTGACTAAACGGCACTCTGCCCGTTGCCTTCACTTCCTTTCCACACTCCGCGCACGTTTCCAGCGAGGGCAAGTGCCCCAGCAGGCGCAAGGTTGTCAACTCAAAGCGCAACAGGACAGACGCGACCTCGGTCGAAGTACGCAACGCGGCCAGCGTTTGATCGGCCGCATCGAATAGTTCGAGATGGGGATCGTAGTCGTCGGTCAACTCGTTCAACAGCTCGGCGACGTAATATGCGGCGTACAGATTGGATAGGTTGCCGCCAGGCGGTCGAAAGCGCCGTTCCAGCTTCGCTTCAGTTAACAAGTCCAACGCGTCGGACGATTTGCGGAGGAACACTATGCGACAGAGGCATAACAGGTCAAGGGCAGACTCGAAGGGGCCCTTGGGACGCCGAGCCCTTGGCCAAAGCTCGTATCTTGCCGAAGTCGCGAGTGAAAAGCGTGACCACGCTGCTCGTTTCGCTGAAGTCGACCGTTCGCAACACGATCGCCGTGGTCTTTTCACTCGACATTGCTAGCTATTCCAAAGACAGCAACCGCGCCCGCGCCGCGACCGCCGCGATAACCGCGTCAGCCGTCCGACCGGGCCGTCGCCTGGACTGCTGGCGCTTCATGGGGCTCGATTTGAAAGATCGACAGCATCCGCCGCTCGGCCGCCCGCATTTCCACGCGAGCCGATTCCGTCTGGTCGTCATGGCCCACCAGGTGCAGCGTGCCGTGGATTACGTACAACAGCAATTCGTCGGCGACGCTCCAACCGAATTCGGCGGCCCGGCGCCCGGCCGTGTCAACGCTGACAATAACTTCGCCTTCGAGCCCGCGCTCGTCGCGTTCCAACAAGAAACTGAGCACGTCGGTCGGATAGTCATGGTCTAGATATTGACGATTGAGCCGATGAATCGTCGGATCATCGACGATCGCAATGCTCAAGGTCGCGTGCTCGACGTGCGCATCACGGAAGATGGCTTCGACCGCTTGTACGAGACGCGGGTCGGCGGCGGCATCGGGACTGGTCTCGGAGAGGATTTCAATCTGCATCATGCGAGGTTCGTCTAACTCGACAGGAAACGGCGGGAAGCCGCGACGCGGACATGCACGGCGTGCCGATATGGCCGTTCGTCCGCCCCCTTACTATACCGACTCGGCGGAACGTGGATCAGGCCGTTCTCTGATCCGGATACTTGACACGGCCGTGGTACACGGCCGTAAGCGACTTGACGAGGCTCTCGTTGATCGTCGCCACTTCCTGCAGGGTCAGCCCGCAAGCGTCAAACTGGCCGTCCAACAGCCTTTTCATCGCGATTTCCTGTACCAGGCTTTCAATGCGCGCCGGCGTTGGCTCGACCAACGCCCGGCTGGCGCTCTCGACCGCGTCGGCCAGCATCAACACGGCTGCTTCCTTGGTCTGCGGCTTGGGGCCCGGATAGCGAAAATCGCTTTCATCGACGGCGCCGCCGTCGGGATTCGCCTCGTTGCGCTCATTGGCGCGGCGATAAAAATACTCCACCAGGGTCGTCCCATGGTGTTGTTCGATAAAGTCAATGATCGGTTCCGGCAAGCGGTGTTGCCGCGCCAGGTCCGCGCCGTCTTTGATGTGCGCAATGATAATCAAGGTGCTCATGGCCGGCACCAGCGACTCGTGGCGATTGGCGTCGTGCCCTTGGTTTTCGACGAAGTAGCCCGGCTTGAGCATTTTTCCGATGTCGTGAAAGTACGCGCCCACGCGGACCAGTAATCCCTTGGCGCCGATGCTTTCGGCCGCCGCTTCGGCGATCGACGCAACGTTGATCGAGTGGTTGTACGTACCCGGAGCGCGTTGTACGAGTTCTTGCAGCAGCGGATGGGCCACGTCGCCCAGCTCCAACAGGCTCAGTTCGGTCTGCACGCCGAACAGGCTCTCGATAAATGGCAAGAGCCCCAGCATCAGCAGCCCGGCAAATACGCTCCACAACCCAAACCGCAACGCGTCGGGCCAAATCGTGCCAAACGGCTGGGCTGCCAGCGTCTCGACGCCCAGCGTCGTGAGCAATGCCACGAGCCCCACGGCAATGCCCACGTAGATCAGCTTCCGCCGGTTGCGAATGCTCCCCACCAGCAAAATGGCCGACGCCACGGCGGCGTACAGGATCATGAATTCGCTCAGTCCGTGCCCGGTGGCGACCACCACCATCAGCGTCGCGCAGGCCGAAAACAACAGCGCCAACTCGCGGTGATAGGCGATCGACAAGGTCATGGCGAAGACCATCAGCGCCACCAACTCGGCCCGCACATTGTCGCCGGCGGCCAACGTTGCCAGCCCGACGGTAATGACCACCAGGGCCAGGGTCGTGCAAAGTCGCCGCAAATTGCCGAGCAATTTGCGTTCATAGTGCCACACATACGTGCCGCACAGCACGAACAGGGCGACGAACATGCCGATGACCGAGAGCGAATAGGCGGCCCGCCTGGTGAGCGGCAGTTGTTCGAGGAAGGCGTTGTGTTCGAGCGACAGCAACCCGATGTTTTCCTCGGTCAGGGGCAAGCCGCCCTTGGCCAGCAGTTCGCCGGGCGAGATCGTGATGAACTTGTCTTCGACCGAGGCGATGGCCTTGTCCTTGGATCGCTTGGTTTCCACCTTGTTCATCGTCAAGGTCGTCGGCAGGCGGCTGCGGATCCAGGTGAACACGCGCTCGGCCACCTCGGGCGATTCGAGCCGCTCGGCGAGCCCCTTCTTCAGCCAGTCGGCCTCGCCAATCAGAACGTCGCTGACCTTGACCACCTGCGGCCGATCGGGGCTGCCTTTGGGCAGCACGACGATTTCCTGTTGATTGCCTTCATTGTGCTCCTGCGGCAGTTTCTCCATCAGCCCCCGCTGTTCGGCCGGCGCCAAGGCCTCGCCCACCGATTGTTCCAGCTTCGAGAGCGACTCGGGCGTGGCCAGCGCGTCGTGAAACAGGCGGAACCGCTGTTCCTGTTCTTCCGGGCCGAGCTGGGGCGCTCCAGAATCCGGGGCCGGAAAGAACTCCGCCCATACCTTCTTGTCGAGCTCGGCCAGGGTTTTGGCCCCGGCCACGATCACCACGCGATTCTGCAGGGCGGCCCGCAGTTGGACGATCGGATCCTTGTCCTGTTCGTAGACGTAGCTGACCTTTCGCGCCGCCAGTGCCTTGGCATCGCGAGTTCCATCAGGATCGGCCTTGCGAAAGGCCACCTTGGCGACGATGTCGCGGGGAGGAGTGAAATTGCGATAGTAGCCCAGCGGTATCGACCAGGAGGCCGTGACGCCCCACAGGGCGAGGATCGCCGCCAGGCACAGTCCCAGCCGCAGCAGGACGTCGCCTCGCCGCAGGTAGACCCACGTTCGCTCCAGCAGCCCGGGCGGCAATTCGAGCGCGGCAACGCGCTCGGATCTCGTCCGTTTTTGTATTCCACTCGACGACATTGGGTTGCCGCGCGATGCCACTTAGCGTCGTTTCCTGGGCTCGTCTTCTTCGTAAGCCTTCACGATCTCTTGCACCAGCCGGTGCCGGACGATGTCCTCGTTGTTCAGCGTCACCTGGCAATAGCCCTCGATCCGCCGCAGTCGTTCGATCGCGTCGATCAGCCCGTTGCGCATGTGCGTCGGCAGGTCCACCTGCGTGGTGTCGCCCGAGACTACCATCTTCGTGCCCAGGCCCATGCGGGTCAAAAACATCTTCATTTGGGCGACGGTCGTGTTTTGCGCTTCGTCCAGTATGACAAACGCCTCGTTCAACGTGCGACCCCGCATATATGCTAGCGGGATCATTTCGATCAAATCTTGTTCGGTGTAGCGTTTGATTTGCTCGTAGTCCATCATTTCGCGAAGGGCGTCGAGCAGTGGGCGGAGATACGGATTGATTTTGGCTTGTAAATCACCCGGCAAAAAGCCCAGGCTCTCACCGGCTTCCACGGCCGGCCGCACCAGCACGATCTTGCGGATGATCTCCTGTTTCAGTGCTTGCACGGCCATCGCCACGGCCAGGTACGTCTTGCCCGTTCCGGCCGGGCCCACGCAAAACACCAGATCGTGATTGGCAATGGCCGACACATAACGGGCCTGGCCGGCGGTACGAGGGCGGACCAGGCGGCCGCCGAATTGCAATTCGATCGGCGAATCGTCACCCTCGAGCGATTTGCCGGTGACGCGCGAAAGAATGTGCGAGACTTCCTCCGGCGAAACCACGCCGTAGCGGCCGGCCAGCTCCTTAAGCTGCTCGAAGACTTCCGTGGCCTGGGCCACGGCCTCGTCTTGGCCTTCGATATGAATTCGCTCGTTGCGACCCGAGATCGATACGCCTAGAGAATCGCGTATCTTGCGGAGGTGCTGATCGCGGGTTCCGAACAAAGTCAAAAGCGACTTTGAGTCGACCAGCGGAATGGTAGCTTCGGACATTAACCTGAAACGACGACAGTTTGGCCGCCGCGCCGACACAATTGGAACGATACTATTAACTATAGCGGACTCCGCGAGCCGAACGATAGGGAATTCGCCGGCGCCGATCACAAAGGGCTATGCGCCAATGGCTTGCGAGCGAAATCTGGGCGACCTGCGGAAACTGCCGCGACCGCACAACTAGGTCGATCCCGATAATCGCCCCGCCAGGGCGGCCCTGCGTCGCGTGCTGTTTGCGCGTCGGCCCTGGCTAAACCATTCCCAGGAGCAACCAGCACAGGAATGCGACCGGGGCGGCGAATAAGATCGAATCGAGCAGATCGAGCACGCCGCCGAAACCCGGCATCCAAGTGCTGGAATCCTTCGAGCCCATGTCACGCTTGAGGAGCGATTCGGCCAGGTCTCCCAGCAGCCCAGCCAGCCCCACCACGACGCCGAAGACGATCCAGGCCCACGGGGGCTGCGATATGGGCGCCGCCATCCATCGTGGCAAGAGCGTAAAAGACAGCCACGATCCCAGCAGTGCAAACGCCACGGCTCCGCCGGCGCCCTCCCAGGTTTTTCCTGGACTGATGAGCGGCGCCATTTTGTGTCGCCCAATCAATCGTCCCACGGTGTAGGCGCCGGTATCACCAAACTTGACGACCGCGATCAGGGCCACCAAGGCCACCAACCCTTCATTGCCCTGGCCCAGCACGCGCAATTGCACGGCGAACGTCAGCAGCAAGCCGGCGTAGGCCACGCCGAAGATTGCCAGCGCGACGTTGATCATCACTTCGCCCGGCTGGCGATAGCGAATCATTTCACCGACGAGGGCCGAGAGCACCGCGAGCGTGTAGGCCAACAGCGGCCAGCCCAGCCGCGCCAGCGGGTCGGTCTCGCGAAGAATAAACAGCGGAATGGCATTGCTTGCGATCACCGCCAATGTGCCGCCATAGATCACGCTGGCTAGCGGACGCCGTCTGCCGGCCGCCAACAGACTGACCACTTCGTTGGCCGCGCCCATCGCCGCCATAACCGCCAGCGGAAACAGCCAGGCGGCCGGGACAGAGGACAGATAGTCGAGCCGCACCAGGCCGACCAGGGCCGCAATCAACACACCTCCCAACAAGAGCCGCCAGCGTAGCAACGTTCGGCACTCCTGTGGGGGCGCGATCCTGGTCTTCTAGCCGCTCAGGCCGCCAAAACGCCGATCGCGGCCGGCGAAGTCACGGATGGCCTGGTGCAAGTCCGCTTCGCGAAACTCCGGCCAACAATGTTCCGTGACCCAGATTTCAGCGTAGCTGATTTGCCACAGCAGGAAATTACTGACCCGCATCTCGCCGGCGGTGCGCACCAACAGATCGGGATCGGGCATGCCCGCGGTGTATAGGTGCTGGCTGATCGTGGCTTCGTCGATGTGCTCGGGGTCGAGCGTGCCGGCGGCCGCCCGCGCGGCAATTCCGCGCACTGCGTCGACCATTTCCAATCGGCTGCCGTAGTTGATCGCCAGGCACAACCGCAGGCCCGTATTCGTGGCGCTCATGTCGATTGTCTTTTGCATTTCCCGCTGCACGGCCTCGGGAATCTCGCAGCGACGACCGATGACGCTGACCCGGATGTTTTGCTCCATGATCGTGGAGCGTTCCTCGATCATGTACTGCTCAAGCAGGTGCATGAGAAACTCGAGTTCGCGCGGCGGGCGTTTCCAGTTTTCGCTCGACAAGCAATAGAGCGTCAACTGCTCGATATCGAGCCGGGCACATTCCTCGGTCGTGCGACGCACGCTGGCCACGCCCCGGCGATGTCCCTCGATCCGCGGCAAACCTTGCCGCTGGGCCCAGCGGCCGTTGCCGTCCATGATGATGGCAATGTGCCTGGGACGCGCCTCAAGCGGCACATCCAACAATTCGGCGGCGGAAGTCGTCGAGGGTTGGGCCACGTTATCGTCTGCCCCTAATTGCTGACAATACTACTAGTCGCCATTTTATCACCGCCGTCGCTATGCCGTACATGGCAGGTACAAACCCACGCCGGAGCTATCTGGGTCAACTCTTGCGCTCGGCGAAGATGGTTTGTTCGCGATCCGGACCCACCGAAACCACGTCCACCGGCCGACCGATCAACTCGCTCAGCCGGGCCAGATAATTCAGCGCCGGCTTCGGCAGATCGGCCATCGTGCGAGCCTTGGTCGTATCCTTCCGCCAGCCGGGCATCGTCTCGTAAACCGGCACGGCACGCCGCAAATCGTCGACGTGGCTGGGAAAATTGGTCACCCGCTTGCCGTCGATCTCATAGGCCGTGCAAATCTTGAGCTCGGGCATTTCATCCAGCACGTCGAGCAACATCACGGCCAGCGAATCAACGCCGCTGAGCCGCGCCGTATAGCGTACCGCCACGGCGTCGAACCAGCCACAGCGCCGGGGGCGGCGGGTGACCGTGCCATACTCGTTGCCCCGATCGCGAATGTGTTGGCCCACTTCGTTGTCTTGCTCGGTCGGAAACGGCCCTCCGCCGACGCGCGTCGAATACGCCTTCACCACTCCCGTCACCTTGGTAATCCACCGCCCCGGCAGCCCCGACCCGCTGGAGACGCCCACGCCCGAGCTATTGCTGCTGGTGACAAACGGAAACGTGCCGTGATCGACATCGAGCAGGGCGCCTTGCGCCCCTTCCAGCAGGATCCGCTTGTTGGCCTCGACCGCATCGAGCAGGTATGAAGTCGTATCGCACACAAACGGCCGCAGCCGTTCGGCATAGGTCAGGTATTCGCGGGTAATCTCGACAGGGTCGAACGATTTGCCATCGGCCAGCACCCCGACCGTGGCGTTCTTGGCCTCGGCGATGTGTGCCAGTTGGGCGGAAAAGCCGTCACGATATAGGTCGCCCAGGCGGACGGCGAACGAACGGGCCACCTTATCGCGATAACAGGGGCCGATGCCGCGCATCGTCGTGCCGATGTTCTCGCCGCTGGAGCAGCTCTTATCCAGAATCGCGTCTTCGGCAATGTGCCAAGGGAAAATCACGTGGGCCCGGTCGCTCAGCATCAGGTTGCTGCCGACTTTAATACCACGGGCCGTCAGGCCGTCGATCTCCTGCAAGATGCTCGCCGGATTCAAGACCACGCCGCCGGTGACGACGCACTGCACCCGCGGGCTCAATATTCCGCTGGGAATGAGCGACAGTTTGTACGTCTGGCCGCCGGTGACGACGGTGTGGCCGGCGTTGCTGCCGCCCTGATAGCGAACGACGATGTCGTGGCTGTCGGTGAGCAGGTCGACGAGTTTGCCCTTGGCCTCATCGCCCCATTGCAGACCGATTACACAAGAAACGCTCACCTCGGGAACCTCGTCGTCGAAAGCAAATGAACAAGCGATAGGCGACCCTCCAGCGCCATGGCTGACGGCCCCCCATCCAAACCCACCAGTGTATGACCGCCGCGCCAGACCGGTCAAGCCGGCGATTGGGGCCCCTAGAGCCTGCAAGCGCGAGCCCAAGCTATCTCAGCCGGCGCCATACGCAATCGAGCTGAATGAGAAAATGATATCGGGAGGTCGCGGCGCTGGTGACAGGGCTCCGGCCTGTGCCATGCGCTCCAGCCATGCGGCCGATCCGTCACCGGGCATCTCGAACTGTAGTCGCCACGCGTGGCCCAGCGCGTCCATCGCCGCATGAAGGTCCTCGCGGCTGGCGAATTGGAGTGTCGCCGGCCGCTCGGGCGCAACCACCAGCGCCAAATGGCGCGTCGTGTCGCGAGCGTAGGTGACATAGAATTCGGCCATTCGGCCAGCCCGATGAATGGCAAGGCGCACAACCCGGAACGACCTTGACGCCCGACTAAGCGCCGCTCACCTGGGGGCGATTCGACTCGCCTCGCGCACCGGGCGATCAGGCGCCTTTTTCACCGAGCCCATGGCTAGCACCAGAGAAGTGCCGTTGCCCTTCACCTTGAGCTTGTCGGCCGTAATCGAGACCACTTTGAATGTTTGCCCCGTGCCCAAGTGCTCCACGATATCACCCTTTTTAATCTCGTCACCGCTCATCGTGCGTTCTCCCAGCATTTGTGTCGCGCGCCAAACTAAATTTCGATTACGCTATCTTAACGTGATCTGGCTTGGATTTCACGAGTTTGTCCGAATTGAACGATTATTCCCGCAACATTTTTAGTTCGTCGGTATTATATGGGGTGAATCGCGAACCCGGGCGAACTGCCATTTGGGGTTGCACGTAAAGGGTAACGACAGCCCCATTGGTACAGGATCGTTTCGGCCGAGGATGGCCGACGCCAGCGAAATTCGAGTGATTCGGTTCACATCGCCGGCACAATTGCTCTCTGAGCGGACCAGGCGGGAATAGCGACGGAGCGATTCGACGAAGGAGAAAACGGGCTGCACCCATTCCTTGTTCTTGCGCCCAAAGGTCGACCGCCATGCGTCTGACTCCGGAACAGCGACTGGATATCGAACGACGGATCGCGGAAATCGACCGCGAGATTCCGCTCGTGGAAAACGCCATCGCCGGCGGAGCGAATCTCACCAGCAGCCTGGATCTGCTGCACTACGAACGGGCCAAGCTCGCACAACGCCTCGCCGAGGAATAGAGCGCTGCTTCGCGGTCGGGCAGCTAACCGCGCGGAAACTGCCGACAGTATTCATACAGGGCCATGGCCGCCGCCGTGGCGACGTTGTAGCTGTAGGGCAGCCCATAGACGGGGATCTCAACCACGTCGTCGAGCAGACGCAGTTCATCGTCGCCCAGGCCCGATCGCTCGTTGCCGACGACTAGCGCTGTCTTCCGCGCAAAGGCAAAAGAGTGCAGGCTGTGCGAGCCGGTTGTCTGTTCCAAGCCGACTAAACGATAACCTTGCTGCTTCAATTCCCTGAGCACCGGCGGCAACGTGCGATGAACGTCGATCTCGATCGCGTCGGCGCCATCGCGCGCGATCTTGCCGATTACTTTGGCCGTGCCGCAGGCGATGACCTTGGACACGCCCGAGCAACTGGCCACGCGCACGATTCGCGACAAATTGATATTGCTGCGCAGCGGAGCACAGGCGACGACTAGTTCGCGCGGTCGCTCGAGTTCGGCAGGCGGCTTGTGCCGCTGGTGGATGAAATCGGACATGGGCTATGCGAAGAATCGAGGCGCAGGGCGAGTCGGAAATCGTAGTTCGGCCGGCGCCCGTCCGCAATTGGCCGCCGACCAGCCACGAAGGGGATTTTGCCCAGGACCTTCGCAACAAGTACACTGAAATCATCAATTTCGTTTAACAGTGCGGGGAGCCAGGCATGAAGCAGGTGTTGTCTTGGATGTCGATATTGCTCGTGGCCGGGTGCACGGCGCGCGGGCCGTCGGACGAGCACGCGGCGAACGGTCCCGATTCGGCCGCGGAAGTTGCGCCCGGTGCGACGATTGTCGGCGTGGTCGCGGGACCCGCCGGGGCCGACGTGCGGCTATCGATCGTCGACTTCGAGGGAATTCAAGGGCGAATCGCCACTCACCGCGGCAAGGTCGTGGTGATGGATGCCTGGAGCACTTCCTGCCCGCCTTGTTTGGCCGAATTTCACAATCTGGTCGAATTGCAAAAGAATCACGACAGCAACGACGTTGCCTGCATCTCGCTCAGCTTCGACTACGAAGGGCTCGGCAAGCCCGAGGAACAGCAAGAACCGGTCCTCAAATTCTTGCGATCGCAGGGGGCGACATTCGATAACCTGCTGGCCAGCGAGGAGTCGGACACGCTTTACCGCAAATTCAAGCTGGCCGCCGTGCCGGCCGTTTTCGTCTACGATCGCTCCGGCCAGTTGCGCAAGCGATTCGATAACGAACAGGCCAAGAGCAAGGCCGAGGCCTTTACCTACCAGCAGGTGCGCGAGCTTGTCGCGCAATTGATAGCCGAAGAGCCGCCCGCCGACGCGGGCCCGGCGGTAAGTCCGTAAGCGCACTGCGGCGATTCGGGCTGAGCGGAGCTATTCCGGCCCGCGCTGGCCGCGGCCCCCGCCCGAGAAAATCCGCAACAGCCTGGTCAATTCTTCCTGGCTCACCGAGCCATCGCCGTCCGCGTCGGCCAAGGCAAACCGATCGGCAATCCGCGCCGGCAGTTCGTCCTGGCTCAGCTTGCCGTCGCCGTTGGCATCGAGCGACTTCATCACTTGCTCGGGATCGAGCCGGCCGAAACCGCCCGAGGGGCGTTCGGGCACCTTGCCCTTGGGAAATACTTCGACGTAGAAGCCGATCATCATTTCTTCCCAGGTCTGGTCCCCCCAGCTAACGGTCTTAGTGGGGTCGGGGTTGGAGAGATTATCCTCCGAGTTATCCCAATGGGCCGTGCAGATCATCTTCGTCCCCTTGGGCATCAACTTCGGTTGTTTGAGCTGGTAGGTCGTCTGCCAATTGAAATCATAAGCCGGCACATCCAGCAAGATCTCGCGTTTGCCGTCGGGATACACGGCCTCGTAGCGAAACGCCTTGCCGCGCGTGTGCATGTGCGGCGTCATGTTCGTCAGCAGCGTGTCTTGCTCGAAAGTCGTCTCGGCGACGGCCTCGAAATTGTCGTCGCCGGGCGGAATCGAAAAGAAGCGATTCACGGCCGACGCGCTGCGAGCCACGAACTTTACCTTGGCAGGATCGGCAAATTTGAAGCCCACGAAGCTGCGGTCGCTTTGCGCCGCGCCATTGGGGGTGTAGTGCAACTGAAAGACGAGTTTCGAGCCGGCTTTCA
This sequence comes from uncultured Planctomycetaceae bacterium, assembly GCA_963791755.1. Taxonomy (GTDB): domain Bacteria; phylum Planctomycetota; class Planctomycetia; order Pirellulales; family PALSA-1355; genus PALSA-1355. The sequence goes on along the minus strand of CAWBTK010000005.1, from coordinate 1,887,713 downwards.
CGTGCATCGCCGTCGTGCCATCGGTCGATAGCATCGGGTTCATGCCCGGCGCGTAACCGGCGATCAGATTGCCGCCGCCGATTCCGCCCCCGCCGGAGCGACCTCGTCCGCCGCCGCGACTGCCGCGCTGGCCGGGAGCCCGTTCTCCACCGCCTCGCTGACGATCCCCTGCCCCGCCGGCTTGTCGCGGGCCTTGATCTGCTCGTTCCCGAGGGCTTTCTCCCCGGCGAAAACCGCCGCCGCCCCCGCCGGCATCCGGCGGTTGCACGAACACGAGAATGTGATGCACCGTTTGCGGGCTGCCGGGTTTGGCCTCGGCCGCCATGATCCACTTGGCTTCGGTCCAGCCTGGATCGGCCACGAAATGGTAGTAATCGATCACACCTTCAGCCGGCACTTCGATCGGTTCTTCGCGCATGAAGACGATTTGATCGGGCTTGCCGATCTCCCAGCCCTCGACGAACTGCCTGGGCGCGGGCAGATCCTGTGGATTTCCCTCTGGACAGCCGTTTTCGACCCAAGTGGCGATGAGCCGCTTTTCGTCGTCGGTTAGCCGATTGTCATTGACGAACTCGCCATGTCCCGGGGCGGCGTGCCAGGGCGGCATGCGACCTTGGCTGACCACTTCGCCGATCATTTCGCCCCAACCGACGACGTCGCTGTAATTGGCCATTTCGAACGGGCCAATGCGGCCGGCGCGGTGGCACTCGACGCAACGGTCCTGGAACACGCGCGCGATCTGCTTTGAGTACGTAACCTCGGACTTCTCGTTGGCCTTCCGCATGCGTCCGATGTGACAGCCCACGGCGGTTGTCTTTGGCACGCTGACTTGCTCGCCGCTTAACAGCTCATTGACCGCCTCGACCAGGTCTTGCCGTCCGGGCGCCGGGCGTTGAAAGCCGACGCCGTCATCGAAACCATACTGGTCGTCGATGCGGCCCACATAGCGAACGACTCGATCGCGATCGAGAACGAAAACCTCGGGCGTGCGCAGGCGCCAAACCGATCGGCTATTGCATTGCCCGTGTCCAACAGAATCGGGAACTCGAACTTATTGCGTTGGGCGTAGGCGCCAACTTCTTGCAAGGAGTCCTGCCGGTTGGCGTCGATGCCAACGAACGCCACGCCCTTGGCCGCCAGGCTCTTAGACAACTCGGCGATGCGCGGACCGTATAACTTGGCCAAGGGACATTCCGTGCCCAGAAACAGCACGACGACGATTTCGCGATCGGCAAAATCGTGCAGGGAGTAATCCTTGCCAAAATGACTTTTGAGGGTGAAATCGCCGACCTTCACGCCGACTCGTTCGGCCTCGGCGCCGCGGGCTGGCAATGCCGCCGCGGTCAGGGCAATCAACAACAGCGCGGCGGAACGTACTGAGGGCATGGCGGAGTTCCTTGGGGCAGGGCGTGAGGGCGGCGCACAGGCGGAAAGACAGAATGATAATGCCGGCAATTCCCATTGGCCACCAAATGACAATCGCCAGCATCCCGATCGACGGCGGCTTCGACCGATTAAACCCCGGTCCGAGCCGGTCGGACCGGGAGAATCGGTCGGTCGTCCGTCAGGCCGGGTTGTGCGTCAGCATCCCGTCAGGCCGGGTTGTGCGTCAGCATCCCGTCAGGCCGGGTTGTGCGTCAGCATATAGTCGTCCAGCCGAATACGACGATTCCCCTCGGGCATCGCGGCAAACAGCATGTCCAACAGCGTGGAGAACTGCCGGGTCTTAAGACCGTAAAAATTGTGTTTTCCCTCGCGGCGACGCTCGATCAGCCCGGCCACCCGCAACAGGGCCAGGTGATGGCTGACCGCCGGCTGGCTCTCATCAAGCAACTCGCACAGCGCGCGAACATGAAGCTCGTTGCGCTGCGTGAGGTAGTAGAGAATCCGCAAGCGGGTTTCGTCGGACAACAATTTGAACAGCTTGACCAGGTCCCCGACCAGACCGTCCGAAACAGTTAGCGCCTGCGCGCTTGGCGGAGTCGCCGCTGACGTCATTCGATTGTCCCATGCCTTTTTCCAGGGTGAGTAGATTCACCATCATTCAAGCCTCGATAGGACCAAATCCAATACGAACCGAAGGCCACTGGGGGGTGGAATTCAATCGTCGACAGGAATATGCGCGACCGGAAGAACAACTCTCCGGCAGAGTGCTCGCACTAGGGTGCTCGAAAATTAGTGATGTCAGACCGACAGTCGAAATGAGCAATTCAGGCATTCGCCACGGCACGTGTCGCCATACCACAGAACGTGGAATAGGTGTCTAGCGACAACGAGCATCGGACGAATTTAACCTCGGGGCATTGTATCGCGTGGCCCCGTAATTGGGAACTGTTTTCGCATAAAAGCCGGAAAATATGTCGCCAATGCAATCTCTGCGCTGTTTCGAAACCCGCTCGTCCCGTTACGTTCAAACCTGACCAGGTATTGGACAGTGGCCTGCCAGGGCAGGGTCAGCCTGGGCCTGGCACGATGGCCTGCTTTGTCCTGCAAATTCGCTGTTCGATAATAGGCCACTGATGTGTACCCCGTGGATCGCTGAATAGTTTCTCCTGTTTGCGAGGTTCCGCCGCCAAAGGCCAAAATCGACAGCCAGTGCCCTGATGACAGCAACCGCCACCCCTCGCGATTCACATTGACTCGCCTGGGCCGGACTCCTACGATTTCTCGAACTTTTTCCCAGGGGAGCCTCATGGCCAGGTTGCCGCCAAGCATGCGCAAAGCATTCAAACTCGTGGCCATTCTATCGGCCGTCGTCGTCGTCACGATCGGCGTGTCGCTGTTCTCAATCTACGAAGCCTCGCAGTTAGTGCCCGAGTTCTACCACGAGGCAATCTCGCGATCCCCAAAAACAAGTCGAGTCGCGCGATCAGTTCGTCGCCCGCGCCACGGCGCTCGCCAGCGACGTGCACCGCGCGGGACGCTGGCAGAGCCTGTTTACCGCCGAGCAAATCAATGCCTGGCTGTCGCTCGAATTGGCGAGTCATTATCCGGACTTGCTGCCTGAGGAAATGCGCGACCCGCGCGTTTCGATCCACGAAGACGAGGTGACGATCGCCTGTCGCTATGACAGCGGCGGCATGGCGGCGGTCTTGTCGCTTACGATCGACGCCTATCTTCACGAGCCTAACGTTCTGGCCCTGCGCATTCGCCGCGCCCGAGCTGGCGCACTGCCGGTGCCGCTGGCCCAGGTTCTCAATGGAATGACGCAAGCGGCCCGGGAGCTGAAGTTGCGGCTCGAATGGCGGAAGATCCAGGGCGACCCCGTGGCGCTAATCAATTTCGGCGGCAGCCGCGACGAGTCGCTCGAAGGTCTGAATTTGCAGGCCGTGGAACTTCGCGACGGAGAGTTATTTGTCTCCGGAACCGGTCAATCGCGGAAGTCCAACGGCAGCCCCATCGAGCCGGCTGGCGACACATCGCCCACGGTCGACGCGGACAACTCGCCCGAGGATCAGCCGGTGTTGGGCGCCGCGGAAAAAGACACCCGCCAGAAATGATCGTCTGCCTCCCTGTGCAGCGATAGCTGGCCGCGCAACCGGCGTCCGCTGAGTTGAATTTTCAACTCACCCTCTGCTTCGCGCTCCACGAGGTAGTCTCCTGCATCCCACTGAGCGACGGTTCCCCGATCGCCCGAGATCGGCCCTTCATATTCCAAATAAATCAGGCGATGATCCGGCAATGGCTCGCCCTCGACACCGCTCGCCTCGCCCGGCTCGCTTGCTACCGCCCAGGTGCGCAGGGCCTCGCCCCATTCCAACATCAAATCCCAGTGCGCGCGGCGAGCGTGCCCGGCGGGATACTCGTGATGCAGGATGACAAAACGCGGCATGACCCGATTGTAGCCCAGCTTTGCAGTCGCCGCGCCGCGCTATTCCAAGACCTCGGTCGTCTGTTCGCTGGTGACTGGCCGCGTTTGTCCGCGGCTGCCGACTTCAATCCGCACGGTTGCCGTGCCCGGCGCCGCACCCTTGAAGCGCAACTCGAAGTTCAGCGGGTTCTCGCCGCTGCGAATTTCGCGGGCCGCGGGAAAGCGGATTTCGCCAGGCAGTATCTTCGGACGCTCTGGCAACGGCGAGGCGGCGCCTTCGAACCGCAGTTCGTTGCCATACGTGACCGTCATCGTCACATCGAACACCGATTGGGCCCCCTTGTTCGAAACCAGGATTTGATAGGTGGTTTCGCCGCCGACTTTAACCGGGTCGGCTGTTTCGGCCACTGTGACTTCCAACGACGACGGGCTCTCGGCGGTCGCGGCTGCTTCGCTCTCGGGCCCCGATATCTCCAGACACGCTTCCTCGGCCACCGGCGCCAAACCCGTGCCGATTACCGTCACTCGATTGCAACTGCGCGGCGTTTCGCGCAGGCAAGTGAACTCGATCGAGCGGCGCAGCGTCTTGCCGGGATCCAGTTGCGGGATCTTCCATCCCAAAGCTCCCCCAGCGAGCCAACTGGAATCTTCAGTCGCGCGTAGCGGCCGCAACGTGGTCTCGAAGTTGTTCGCGATCTCGACGTTTTCGATCGCTTGCGACCCCTGGTTCGTAACTTCGATCGTGAACAGGGCCGTTTCGCCGACTCGCTGCCGTGCCGGGCCCGTCTGCTTGATGACGATCGGAGGACTCCCCGGGGGCATCGTCGTCGCCGGCTCGGCGGCAGGGATTTGCGCGGGGGGCGTCTCGGCGGGTTGCTCAGAGGGTTCTTCAGCCGGTGGCGGCTGCGATTCCGCGACGCTTTGGCTGGCGACGATACAGCGCCTGGCGACGCCGCGCAGACCTCCGTCACCCGTCACCGTGATATCCTGGCACAATTGACCGGGCCGAGTAACGCGAAAGTTGACGTTAAAGCGGGCCGCGCCGCCGGGCGGCAAGTCGGCCAGGTCGCGTTCGATCGGGCTGGTGGCGACGGCGTGCTCCAATCCGAGGTCAAAGCGATCGGAAACTAACAACCGCGTAGCCGTAGCGGCGCCACGATTGACCACTTCGATTTCGAATTGCACGTCGGCGCCCACTTCGGCGGTGTCGGGACCGTTCAAGCTGACTTCCAACTGCCCGGCGGCAGGGGGTGCCTGGCCGGGGCTGGTCGTCGGCGGTGCGCCGATGGGCGGCCCGCCAATCGTCGGTGGCGGACCCGTGGGAACGCCGGATCCGCTTGCCGCCCAGGTGTGCAAAACCGATCCCGCGCCGATTGGCAGGGCCCGCGATTGCCCGCCCACGCCGGGTGGACGAATCACCTGGATCGACACCTGGTTGGTGCCCGGACTGGGCTGAGACTGAAGCAACTCGGCCACGGCTTCGCCCCCCGGCCCGGTGGCGACTTCGACGCTGCGTGCCCGCTCGGCGCAAAGCCCGCATCGGGACCGCTCACGATTTCATAGCGCACCATCCAACCGGGCAGCGGCGAGTTGTCTGACTGACGCGTCACGACGGTCGACAGTCCATGACGGCTGCCGACGGGGGTAATGGCCGGAGGGGGGAAGCGCCACTGTGCGTCGACCCAATAGATCGTCGCCGTCTGTTGACGACGGTCCCAACCGGGAATCTCGGGGGCGAACACAGTTACGTGACTGGTGCCCTCGGTGGGCGATGTCACGCTCACCCAAGCTTGTCCATCCTGCACTAGGACGTCATCGGTCGGCGTGGGAGTGCCTCGGTCCAAAGTCATCGGCGAGGCCAGGGTCGTGTTGATGACCAGTCGGTTATCGATTTTCTTGGGCAAACCGTGCATCCAGTTCAGCACTTCAAACGGATGCCGCTGGCCAGGGCTCATGAACTGCCCCGGTCCGTCGCCCCCCAGCATCCACTCGACGCGTTGGCGGGTCAGCATGAAACCTTCGCTTCCACAGACACTGGCGATCATCACGACTTCGCTGCCGACCGGAGCGATCACCTGGCTGGGGCTGACCGAAATGCCCCATTGAGCCGGAGCGATCGGAGCGAGCGGGCCGCTGGCGACCAACGGTGGAGCGGGCATCGGCCAGGGAGCATCGCAGGGCAAGAATAATCGCTCGCCCGTGGGATCGATCCGCGGCCAGCAGAAGTGCGCGCAGCCCGGCAATACCACCGCGCAGCCCAAGCACAGGCACGCCCAAACGGCGGCGGCTTGTTGCTTGGCGGCTGAAAGGCGGGCGAACATCAGGCGGGTCACGACGGGGAGGCTGTGCGACAACAACGCGGCATCATGAAAACGTACCATGCACTTTTGGCAACATGGTGAGTTTTCGCCACATCTGCCGCCACCGGCGCGCGCCGCGGCCGCTATGATCGTTAGATTCGGAGCGGGGGGAAGCCGCCTGGAGTCTATCGCCTGCCGAATATTCCGGTGGCGTACCAGATGCCGTTGCGGCCTCGCTTGATGTCGTATCCAAAAAGCGGGTGGCGCGATCGAACGGCGCCCCAATGTCCGGGGCTCTGCCGCCAACTGTGCACGCAATCGATGCAAGCCTCGACCAGGCTTTCGTTCGGCCAGCTTTCGGCAACCACCTCTTGCGCTAGTACGCCGCTGGGCAAACGCGAATTAATACGATGGAAACGCGAATCCCAGCTATGGTGTCCTTGCAGCAAGATCGCGGCCTGGTGGTTGGCGTGCTGATCGGCTTCGTCGGCAAGGACGGCATGAAATTGCCCCTGCGTGCTGGCCGGGCTTTCCGGATGAATTCGCACCGCGTAAATCATCGTCCGTTGCGTGAGCGTGCCGGCCGGTAGATCGAGAATGATCGACAATGCTTGCTTGCGGTAATACTTGCCGGGCGTGAAGGGAAACGTGCTGACGACGTGTCCATAGTAGGGAGCTCCCGCGTGCGCCAGATCGATTACGGCCACGCCCTGGCGCCCCAGCATTTCGGCGAAGGCGGCGTGTTTCAGCAGCGCGACGCGCTTGCCTTCCACGGTAATCTCCGCATCGCGCGGTACCCGAACGATGACGTACCGCTTCAGCTTCTCTTGAATTTCAATATCGGCAAGCGTCTCTCGTTCGAAGGCAAGTTGTGCCGCGGTCGGGCGGCGTTCGTGGAAGTAGATGAACAACATCTTGCGATCCTCGGCCGCTTCCTGCATCGCCTTGCGATAGTCGGTGTGGACGACTAATTGGGCGGGCACCTCGTGGGCCTCGTCCTGCTCGAGAATCTCGGGCTCGGGCGTCGCGGCCGCTTCGGCCGTGTCTGCTTGCTGCCGCGCTTCCGAAGGTTCCTCGCCAGCCAGCGCGACGACCAGATAATCGGGGGACTGGTCGAACGTCGAGACTTCCGGCGTCGAATCTGCTGGCGTTGCGACTTCCGGCTCGTCCCCTTGGACGGCCGACGCCTCGACCTGCTGCGTTTCAGGCGCCGGCTCGGCTTCGGAGGCCGTTTTGACCTGCACGGCTGGCCGTTGGCTCGGCTCGCTGGCATCGAAATTCGTACCGACGTCCTGCGGGCCAGTCGGCCGGCTCCGGTCCCTGCTAGCTAAAGTCGTCTGGTGCCCGTCACGGGCTTGCTGTCGATCGCCCGATCCTCCCCTGCTGGCCAGAGCCAGCCAGCTAAACGCCGCGAACAATCCCAACAGTGCAAGCAACGACCCTCGAAACATAGTCCGTTCCTCCGGTTTTAAACTCTGGAATAACGCTCGCGCTGTTCCAGCCGCGGGGAGATGGCTGGCGACGGGCTGCTTCGTTCCTTAAAGCAGCCAGTCCTTGCGGAAGGCGAGGCGGCGAGATCGATAGTCCGACCGAACTCGAGCGATCATTGTTGCCAAGCCCGGCGCGGCACTGCAATGGGCTGAATGGGGGTAATTTGCCGATGAGCTTAATTTGCGCGATTTTTCATAATAGATAAAATAAGGAGCTCTTATTGGCCCTAAAACTCCGTTCTTCAACAGGTGGCAGGAGATAAGTGACTTGCCCTGTTTGCTTAATCTGTAGCGGATAAAGACTTTTTGTGATATTAAATAGGACCGGAATAAAGGATTTCCGCACGTCCACGTCAAGGTAAAGGAGTTTGCCATGGCAACTCAACTTAGTCGTCTCACGTTCGCGCTCGCATTGGGCGTCGCCTGGCTATTCTCCTTCGAGGCCCGCGCCGAAGGCGAAGCGGCTCCGGTGCAAGCTGCGCTGGTCGCTTTGGAGTCGTGGCTGGGCGACGGCGCGAATGGCAAAACCTGGAGCACGTATTTGAACTTGCCGGCCCTGCACGCCGAATTGGCCAAGGGCGACAAGGCTGACCCAGCGGCCGTTGCCGCCGTGCGCCAAAAGCTGGAAAGCGGCGCGGCGGGTTTGGACCTTGCCCCGTTCGTTAAACTTCGCGAAGCGATAGTGCCCTGGTCTGAACAGTTGGTAATTAGTAGCGCTCCCGGATTGCCCGAAGCGGCCTTGCAGTCTGAAGCCGCCTTTCGGCCCATTTCCGCGGCCGATCTGGCCGCCGACAAGGCCGCGCTTGAGAAAGCCCTAGACAAGCTCGATCGATATTTGAAGAGCGGCGGAGCGAACGGCGCGGCCTGGCGCGAATACTTGCGTTGGAAGGATCTCGAAGCGCAATTGCAGGCCGACAAACCTGACGTCGACGCGCTTAAGGCCGTATCGCAACGATTCGCGGCCGACCAGGTCGGCCTGGAGCTACCAGTGTTTACCGACGTTGCCACGCCGTTGGAGCGTTACGTCAATGATCTCTCGGCAGGCAATGATGAACTTAAAACCCAATTTGCCGCGCAGCTCAAGGCATTGGCCGAGGAGTCAAACAGTACGCTACCGCGCAGAACGATGAACTGGCGATGGGAGTGGGCGGACGGTTGGGATGGTTGGAGAGTATGCGCCAAGCGGCGCCGCTGGTCCGTGCCGTGCGAGCCCGCTATTCGCAGCCGAACCTGCACGTCCGCGCTTCGCACCGCCTGGTAGGCGCCGGCATCGCCCGCCCGGTCGACGAAGTGACACCGGTCAATGATGTCATCCTGGGCACGAATATTACCGGCACGGGACGAACGGTTGGCAAAGTCGACTTGAAGCTGGTCCCCACCTCCGACCAGGCCACGTTGGACACGATTTTGTCCGGCGAAGTCCATTCCCGCACTGTCGGACGCAACGGTCCGGCGACCATCTATAGCAACGGCGTTACCGAAATCGAAGGCCGCAAGCGGATCGTGATCGACGAGCGCGGTTTGGCCAGCTATCCGGCCACGGCTACCGCCAAGACAAAGACAAAGATCACGGGGATTGCCGCCGGTCGCTCGGGCTCGGGAATGGTCCAGCGAATTGCGACCAAAAAGGTATACGAGGCCAAGCCCGAGGCGGAACAAATAGGTTCGCAACACGCCGCGGCGCGCGTCAAGCGGCGCGTCGAGGAAGAAGCGGCCGTGGGACTCGGCAAGGCACATTGGAACTATGTCAACAAGGTACGCAACCCGCTGTTGCGGCGTCACGAGTTTCCCTCGCTGTTTCGGCTTAGCACGACCGACGACTCGTTGTTTGTCGTCGCCCGCCAGGCCGATCGCGATCAAATCGGCGCACCGGACAATCCGCCCAGCATAACGGTGGAGAATGATCTGGCCGTGCAAGTGCACGAATCGATGGTCAATAATCTCGCCGCGGCCTTACTAAGCGGCGTGACGTTGAAGGAAGAAGAAGTGCAGAAGCAGGCAACCGAACTGCTGGGTGAACTGCCCGAGCGGCTCAAGAGCGAAGAGGACCGCGATCCCTGGTCGATCACGTTCGCCAAGGTACGTCCGGTCACGATTCACTTCGCGGACAACGGATTTCAGGTCACGGTGCGTGGACAGCGCTACACTTCGGGCGAGCGCGATTTTCAAGCCATGAACGTCACCGCCGAATATAAGATTGAGGCCGAGGGCGACGGATTTCGGCTCGTGCGGAAGGACGACTTGCAAATCGAGCCGCCGAATTTCGTCAAAGGCAAGTCGCTGTCGGGTCGTCAAATCGCGCTCAAAACATTGCTCGAAAAGCGTTTCGGGAAGATGTTCGATAAAGAGGTCAAATCCAAGGGCCTGGTCCTGCCGGGACGTTGGCGCGACGCCGGCCGTTTGGATCCCAAGCAGTTGCAGGCCAATGGCGGTTGGCTGGTTGCCGCTTGGGTCGAAAGTGGCGAGCCTGCGCCGGCCGAAGATAAAGTTGCCAAAGGCAGATTGTCGATGTCACGGCCGTAGCAGGCTTCCCCGCCGCATCAACGTCCCCGCTTGGAACTCGATCGATGAGCGAATACGTCGAAATTGAATTCGATTGCCTTCCGTTGCGCTCGGTCGGAAGAATGGATATTCCAATCGACGCCTCTCCGGCCTATCGCACCCGTTGCGAGCGCATCAAACGTGCCCTGGAAACCCATGGCTCGCACAATTCCTACTTTCTCTATAACGCGCACTGCGCGTTCCATCTGACGAATCAGCCGCAAATCGGCATGATCGAGTTTCGCTTCGAGGGCACGGCGCTTACCGATTCGACGGATCAGAAGACGCTTCGTTGCGACCTTGAAGTGGAACTCGTTCGCGAGACCTGCGACTGGCTGACGGCGCCGGCGACGGCTTGGCTGGCCGAGAGCGTCATCAAAGCCGTGGAAGTCGAATTCGATCGCTACATCGCCGCTGGCGACTTGGCGCAAACCGTCGAGCGCATCGCCAAGCTGCAAGCTGCTAGCGACGAACGCGGCGGCTTTGTCGGCATGTATCTTTAGGGCGCCCTGCTAGCTGCCGGCGCCTCCTATCGTTCCTTCTTGCTTCGCATTGCGCTGTTTCCGCAAGGCGCGTGCGGCACCAGGGTTCGCTATCCGAGCAGCCGCTCTGAGAATACAAGTGATGGGTCGATTGGGAAACATGAATCGAGGTTGCCTGTCGCGAAGGATTTTCGCATTGCGTAGATTTTCAGAAGTTTGACGACTGCACTGTCGATACCTTGCTCTGCCGAATTCTCGTTTCGGCGGCGCTAGCGCTCCAAACGCCAGCACCGCCAGCGAGCAAGCGGCGTGGACGGGGGGCTGTCCAGTAGTTTTTGTCCGCGGCTGTTCGCCGGCCTTATGGCAGGCAGCTTCCACGGAACAAGAACGCAACAGGGATAACAACCCCCAAGGGTCGATCGATGAAACGGCGAGTCCACACAATCTGGGCGATTCTAACGTCCATGATGACGGCCTTCACGGGGTGCCGGCCGCAGCAGCCATTCTATCTGCAAGAGGATGGCGACTTATCGCACTATCTGGGAGTCGCCACCGAGATCGAGTATCCGGACGTCGATACCGACACGCTGGGCGAAGTCGAGCAGGCATTGCCTCCCTTGACGTTGTCCAACTTGAAATATGCCAAGCAATGGCCGTTGACGCTCGAGGATGCGATTCAGAATTCATTGGCGAACTCCAAGGTCTTCCGATCGTTGGGCGGCCGGTTCGTCAGCTCGGCGTTCAATAATCGCGCTCAGACCGGCGACGCGCCCGATTCGCTCACCAGTGCGCCCGACGCATCGCGGAGCGTTTACGACGCCGCGATTGCTGAGACAACGCCCTTTAGCGGCGTCGAATACGCTTTGGCGCAGTTCGACACGCAGTGGACGACGAACATGTTCTACAACCACAACGACCGCCAGCAGAACGTCCGGCCGACGGTTCCGATCACGCAGTTCTTCGTCGACGTGTTTCAACAGAACACGAGTACGTTCAACACGCAGTTGACGAAGTTCACCGCGCAGGGTGGTCAGTTCTCGGTTCGCAATAACATTATCTACGATAACAACAACAATCCGACCCGACAGGTTTCCGCCGACTGGAACGCGAACTACGAAATCAACTTCAATCAGCCGTTGTTGGCCGGTGCCGGCGCCCAGTTCAACCGAATTGCCGGTCCGTTCAATCCGTTCACGCAGGTCGTCGGCGGAGCCCAACAGTCGCAGCAGTTCGACGGCGTTCTGCTGGCTCGCATTAACGTCGACATCAGTCTGGCCGATTTCGAGGCCGGCGTGCGCAACCTGGTCAGCGATACCGAGCAGGCCTATTGGGAACTGGCGTTTGCCTGGCGCAACCTGGAAACGTCGAACACGGCGTTGAATAGTGCCCGTCAGACCTGGAAAAAAATTCACTTGTTGTACATCGTGGGCACCCGCGGCGGTGAAGCCAAGGAAGAAGCCCAGGCTCGCGAGCAGTACTATCAATTCAAGAGCCAGACCCAGACGCTGCTCAACGAACTTTTCCGCGCCGAGAATCGATTGCGATACGTGATGGGCCTGGCCGCCACGGACGGTCGCTTGATCCTGCCGATCGACAAGCCGACCGTCGCCAAGGTGGATTTCGATTGGAAGGAGATCACCGAGGAGGCGCTCTCCCGCAGCCTGGACCTGCGGCGGCAGAAATGGCGAATCAAGCAACGGGAGTTGGAAGTCATCGCGGCCAAGAACTTGTTGTTGCCTCGCGTCGACATGACCGGCACGTATCGTTGGCAAGGTCTGGGCGACTCGCTCATCAATGGCAATGCCGTGCGATACAACGCCAACAATCCGATTCAAGGACTAAACAACGTCAGTGCCCTGGGCACGTTGGCCAGCGGACAGTTTCAGGAATGGTCGTTGGGAGTGCAAGCCACGATGCCGATCGGCTTTCGCAAGGAATTAGCGACGGTGCGCCATTATCAACTCAACCTGGCGCGAGAACGGGCCAGGCTCCAGGACGAGGAACTCGAAGTTTCGCACCAACTGGCCGATGCCGTCAGGCAGCTCGAACTGAACTACGAGTTGACGCAAACCAACTTCAATCGCACCCTGGCCGCCGATCGACAGGTCGAGGCCGTGCAGGCGGCATTCGAGGCGGAAACGGTCACGCTCGATCAACTTTTGGAAGCCCAACGTCGTCGGTCGGAGGCCCAAACCAGCTATTTCCGCACGCTGCTGGACTACCAGCGAGCGATTATCGGCGTCCACTTTCGCAAGGGTTCGCTGCTGGAATACAATAACGTCTATCTGGCCGAAGGCCCGTGGCCCGCGAAGGCCCAGTTCGACGCCCATCGTCTGGCTCGCCAGCGCGATGCCAGCGTCTACCTGAACTACGGCTTCACTCGCCCCAACGTCTCCAGCCAGGGTCCGATTCGACAGATGCGGCCGGGCGAAGAGTTCGCGCCGGGCGGAGCGGAGAGCTTGCCCATGGACGGAGTGCCACACGAAGCAACGACGCCCGAGGAACTCCCCTCGCCCCGACAGGATTCGCCCCCGGCCGGAGCCACCGGCCAGCAAGCGGGTCCCGCTCGCCGGCGATCGGCGTTCGGCGGACAAGGCGGGTTCGAATGGGGGCCGATGGGATCGGTCGCCGACGACAGCGAACCGCAGGATCCGATCTGGGGCGAGTTGATGTCGGGCGATGATTCGCATGGCGACGTGCGTCCCGGCGCCCAACCGGCGTCCGGAACGGTTGTCAATCGAAGCGCCAACAGTACCAGCGCCACGGCCTTGCCCGCGGGCGGCGCTCCGCGGGCGCGGCCGCTGGTGCAGCCGGTCTCGCATTACGATTGGAACCCATCCGACTCGCATGAACCTGAAGCGAATCAGTCGTCTGGTCCAACTGCTGGGGCTGCTGCAAGCCGGTAAGGCTCATAATGCCGGCGATCTGGCCGCATTGTGCGATGTCAGCCGCCGCACGATCTTTCGCGATCTCGACGTGCTCCGTCAGGCCGGCGTGCCGCTGTTGTTCGACGACGAACAGTGCGTCTACCGGATTCCGGGCACGTACTTTCTTCCCCCCACCAATTTCACGGCCGACGAAGCCCTGGCCGTCATGATCTTGTGCTACGAGCTGGGGCGAAATAACCGTCTGCCCTTCTACGAAGCGGCCCAGAGCGCGGCGCTGAAGCTCGAAAGCAGCCTGCCCACTCGCGTCAGGGAGATCCTGCGCGAATCAACTTCCGCCGTGAGGATCAACTCCGAACCCGGCAATCGGCTGTTGGGCCAGCGCCCGATCTATCAGCAACTTTTGACTTGCATCGCCACGCGCCGCGCCGTGCGGCTCGTTTACGATAGTTTCAGCGACGGCAAGCTGATACGTTTCAAATTGTCGCCCTACCGACTGCTCTTCAGCCGCCGAAGCTGGTATGTGATCGGCCGCTCCAGCGTGCATCGCGAAGTCCGCACGTTCAACGTGGGCCGAATTCGAGAGCTGTTGTTGCTGGACGAGTCGTTTCATTTGCCGCGCGGGTTCAGCATCGAACGCTATATGGGCAATGCCTGGCACATGATTCCGAGCGGGCCGGACCAGGATGTCGTCGTGCGTTTTGCGCCGCTCGTGGCTCGAAACGTGGCCGAAATCGCCTGGCATAAGACTCAACGCCTCGTGCCCGGAGGGGACGGCAGCCTGGACTTTCACGTCCGCGTGGCGGGCTTGGACGAAATCTCTTGGTGGATCCTGGGCTATGGCGATCAGGCCGAGGTGCTCAAGCCGCTGGCCCTGCGACAGCTCATCGCCGAGCGCGCACAGCGGCTGGTCAATCTGTATAATGGCCACGCCTGAGCCCGATAAATGCAACCGTGCGAGTCTAGCGGGTTCCCTGGTTTCCGTCTCGAGGCTTCATGTTCTTTTCATTCGACGGTCTTGACGGCGTGGGCAAATCCACGCAAATGGACTTGTTCGTCGAATGGCTGCGCCGCGGGCCACGACGTGGTCCAGTGCCGCGACCCGGGCAGCACGCCCTTGGGCGAGGCCATTCGCGCGATTCTGCTGGGTCACGAGTTCACCATCTCCCGAGCCAGCGAGATGCTGTTGTTCATGGCCGCTCGCGCGCAATTGGTCGAAGAGGTGATTCGGCCCGCGCTCCATGCCGGCAAGACCATCGTCTCCGACCGGTTTCTGCTCGCCAACGCGGTGTATCAGGGACACGCCGGCGGATTGGACGTGGCGGACATTTGGCGCGTCGGTCGGGTGGCAACCGCGGGTTTAATGCCCGAGATGGTGTTTTTGCTCGACATGCCGCCCCGCGCGGCGGTCGGACGAATCGATCGCCAACTGGACCGGATGGAAAACCAGGGTGATGAATTTCAGGCTCGACTGAGGAGTGGATTCCTGGCGGAGGCGGCCGCCGATCCGGCTCATATCGTGGTGATCGACGCCGCGCAGCCGATCGAGGCCGTACAGCGAGACATTCGCGCGGCGGCCGAACGCGTGCTGAAGAATCGGTAGGGAGAAGGGTCACATGGCGTGGCAAGGCATCGAGGGACACGATTCGGTCGTGGCGAAGTTCCGCCGCGCGCTTGGCGCGACCGTTTGGCAAGCACGTTTCTGTTTGTCGGACCGGCCGGTATCGGCAAGCGGACTTTCGCCGAAAAGCTGGCGCAGGCCGTGCTGTGTTCCGATTCGCCGGCGAGTGAAATGTCGCCGTGCGGCGTCTGCACCTCGTGCCGACAGGTGCTGGCGCACACGCATCCCGACCTGATTCTCATCGAGAAACCGGCCGACAAGAGCACGATTCCGTTGGCGGCCTTCGTGGGCGACGACGCGCGACGGATGCGCGAGGGTTTGTGCCACGATATCGCGCTCAAGCCCTTCATGGGCGGGCGCAAAGTGGCCATCATCGACGATGCGGATTTCCTCAACGAGGAAAGCGCGAACTGCCTGCTGAAGACGCTCGAAGAGCCGCCGCCTAATTCGCTTTTGATCCTGATCGGCACCAGCGCCGACAAGCAACTGCCCACGATCCGCTCGCGCCGCAGACCATCAGATTTCAACCGCTTGAGCGCTCCTTGGTGGCTCGATTGCTCGACTCCCGGGGACTCGTGGCGGATCGCGCACAAGCTGAGAGGCTCGCCGAATTCGCCGAGGGCAGCCTTCAACGTGCCTTGGACCTGGCCGACGACGACTTGTGGGCCTTTCGGCGGCGGCTGCTCGAGGCACTCGGCGGCGCGGCGCTGGAGAGCGTGGCGCTGCGCAGGATGTCGTGGCTTTTGTCGAAGCGGCCGGCAAGGAAGCCAGCGCCCGCCGCTCGCGCGCACGGCAAATCGTGGCATTCGCGGTCGACTTCCACCGGCAACTGTTGCGGACTGCGAGCGGATTGCCGGTTCAGGGCGACTCGGAGTTAACCGCCGCCGTGGACCGGGCCTGTTCGACAGGCGTGTTCGATGCTGAAATAGCGGCGGCATTGATCGCTCGCTCGTTGGCTGCGCTGTCGCACATCGATCGCAACGCGCACCAGACTACCCTCTTGGAATGCTGGCTCGATGATCTATCTCGGATCGTGGAAACGGGACACGAAGTGGCCGGCTATCCGGAATATTGACGAACGCCGCACTAGCGAGATTCGCCCTGCAAGGTGAGCACCAGTTTGCGGCCGCTGGCCCGATTGCGATGCTCGCAGAGATAGATCCCCTGCCAGGTGCCCAGCAGCAATCTGCCCGCTCGCACCGGAATGCTGATCGACGAGCCCAGCATCGAGGCTTTGACGTGCGCCGGCATGTCGTCGGGGCCTTCGATCGTGTGTCGATAGTCAAAATCCTCGGGCGCGATGGCATTGAACGACGATTCGAGATCGACCGGCACGTCGGCGTCGGCATTCTCGTTGATGGTCAGCGAGGCCGATGTGTGCTGGATAAACACATGCAGGAGTCCGACTTCGACGCGCGATAACTCGCCGAGCCCTCCGAGCACCTCCGCCGTAATGAGGTGAAATCCACGCCGTTTGGGCGGCAACTCAAGCGTACGTTGAAACCAGACCATAAAGCCAATCTGCCATTCGAGGTTCGTCCCAGAAATTTTCTTCCCTCAGCCTAACACACTCCGGTGGCCGGCCAAGCCGACCGATTTCGCGAATGTGGCAGCGGTCGGGTAAACGGGCGAACCTGTCCCGGTTACGAAGCCGTCAGGTTGCATGAAAGCGCAACGATTTTGCGGGGAAAACACTCTGTTTCTGGGGTTCGGCGCCGCTAGCAAAAGCTTGACTTTTGCTTCGGCGCGAGGATAATGAATCGCTTTACGTGAGACATGTTTCCCGCCTTAAGAATCAAGTTTCTAGAAGCAGCCCGCCCCATCCATTTGAGTAATCGAGCGTTGCGGGATTGTGCCACGGCACGCCAGTGCCATTGGTTGCGTCCCAGAACATTCGTGTTTCGCGGACAGTGCCGCCAGGACGGCTCGGCCATGCGAAACGAATCGGAAAGGCCGAAGGATTGGTTTGCGTTGATTGGCGCACGGGGAAACAGGGTGCTTGTTCATTTTTTGGGTAACAGCGTCGGGGCTATTTTTTCTTGTTGGAGGGTGTGATTCGATGCGGCAGATGCGGAATGTTTTTGAAGCGATTTTGAAGTACGGTCATGACGAGGATTTTGCGCCCGCCGAGGACGACGAGTTCTCCCCGACCGA
Source organism: uncultured Planctomycetaceae bacterium (assembly GCA_963791755.1). Taxonomy (GTDB): domain Bacteria; phylum Planctomycetota; class Planctomycetia; order Pirellulales; family PALSA-1355; genus PALSA-1355. Next base: position 1,870,429 of record CAWBTK010000005.1, on the reverse strand, counting down.
AGCGCCCGCCGGCTCGAGAGAAAAACTCGACGTCCTGGCCGAGCGCGTCATGCGAGGCGAGCCGTTGTGGCATCCGGAAGATCGGCCCGATTACAGCGGGCTGACCGGCGCCGTCCGGCCGCGCGAATAAGTTCGCGTGCCGATAGCCGGAAGATCTCTCAAAAAACACATCGCTCGATCCGTCTGGACCGGCGATGTGTTTTTGTTTGCGCCGATGGTTACCTGAGCGAGCCGCTAGAGCAAGTCTCGCGACCTTGTAGCGGGTATTTCGTCGGATGTCGCGTTGAAAGTCGCAATGCGGACGCCAAATGTCGGTGCGACACGCACTAGTTTCCGTTCGATGCCTGCGCCGATTGAGCCTGATCGAACGCGGCCTTTTCGGCCATCAGGTTCTGTAACGTGGCCTGTGCGGCTGCGGCCGCCGCCGCGGCGGCCTGATTGAGTTTGGCCTTCTCGGCCACGACGGCTTCGGCCGCCGCCAACTCTTCGGCCGTCTTCTTGGCTGCTTCCACCGCCGCATTGACCGCGGCGGTATGCGCCGAAACCAGCATCTCCAGCGTTGGCGGATTCGGCGGAAGCTGGGCCACGAGCTTGCCGTCGGCTGCTTCCGACAATCGCACCTCGCCCAGCCAGTCGCCGGCCACGACGCGAGCCGCATCATGCGTGAAGGCCACTTCCGTGGCGATATCGTTGAACGCCGGCAACTCGCGAATCGCGGCGCCGTTGCCGTCCCAGAGCCTGGTGATGCGGTCGCGACCCGTCGTCACGAGCTTGCCGTCCTTGGAGAATTCGATCGAGCTCACGCCGCCGGCGTGCGCGGCAATGTTCTTGATCTCCTTGCCGCCTTCCATCTCCCAAAGCTTGACCGTCCCATCCTCGCTTGACGAAGCCAGCACGTTGGAATCGATCCGCCAACTCACGTCGGTTATCGCGGCCTTATGTCCGGCCAGGTTCTGAAATTCGCGGGCCGTTTCCGATTCCCACACGAACATCCCCCCGTTGCGATCGGCCGTCGCCAGCAGAACGCCGTCGGGGCTGAACTCGAGAGCGTAGATCCATTCCGTATGCTTGCGAATCTCGTGCAACAACGAGCCGTCGGCCGTGGAGTAAATGCGCACGACCCGGCCCGGGCCACCCAGGGCGATTCGCGTATGGTCCTCGTTGATGTCGGCGGCCAGCACCAAGTCCAATTCCTCGCCGACTTCAAATGCCCGCTTACCGGTTTTGACGTCGAACACCACCACATTTCCCGATTTGGCCCCCACGCCTCCGCCGGCCAGCAGCAGCGAACCGCTACGGCTGAACTTCAAGATATGTGCCACGCCCTCGGGATACGGCAATACTCCCAGCAACTCCCCACTGTCGGAATGATAGAGCAAGATCTGCTTCTGCCCGGCCACGGCGACCAGCGGCGCCCAGGGGCTGGCGGCCAAGGCGGTCACGGCGGCGGCCCGCGGCGTGTACACGACCGGTTGCCGGGGTAATTTATCCGGCATCGGCGGCGGCCCCTCGGGCTTGGCCGCGCCGCCCGATGCACTCAGGCTCATCGAAGGCTGCTTCTTGACCTTTGCCACTGACGCGTCGTTCTCCAGGGCCCCGCCCGTGATCCAGGCCTTGATAATCTCGAGCTTGGCGTCTGGCAGCTTATCCTGGTTGGGCGGCATCTTGGGCTCTTCGGCGTGCGAGACCAGGCTCCAAAGCCGCGAGCTGTCCGGATCGCCCGGCTCGAGAATCGGTCCGGTCGAGCCGCCCTGGCTAATGCCCGCGAAACTGGCTAGCGACAAATCGCTCTTCTTCGTGTCCTGATTGTGGCAGCTAAAGCAGTGCTCGCGAAAAATCGGCCGCACATGCTCTTCGTACGTCACTTTGACCGGCGGCTTTCCGTCTGCTGGTTTGGCTTCCTCGCTCTGGACGCGGTTCGGCGAGGCCGCGAGCACCAATAACAACAATGCCAGCCGGCCGCTCAGCAACGATGCGTGGATTTGCGAGATCATGGTTAAAGATCGCATTAGTGGTTGAACAGGAATTCACGTGAGTTCAGCACCGCCCACAAAATGTCGTCGACAGCGATGCGGGCATTGGGCTCGGCGGCCAACAGAGCCTCGAGCTTTGTCATTTCCTCGGGACTGGGCTTGCGCGACAGGCAGGCGATATAGATCGATTCGACAACCTGAGCCGGCGTCTGGCCGGCGTCGAGCTGAGTTTGCAGCCGCTTGCTCTCGCCGATTTTTCGGGTCAGCGTGTCGCCGTTGATCATGTGCAGGGCCTGCGACAAGGTTGGTTCGGTCGTGGCCTCGCCGGCGCAGGCCGTCGTTCGAAGGGACCGGCCGAAAGACGTCAGAAAGTAGCTGTTTGTCTGCCCGTCGGCGATCTGCACGGCCCGCGAACCCAGGGGCAATCCCTGGAATTTTTCCTGAATCTCGGTCACCTGCGTCAAACAATCCAACAGATTTTCAGCCGGGATACGGCGAACCTTGGCATGCGAGAAGTTCTTGAGATCCTCTTCGTTGCTGGCGTTGGCTTGCGACGTGCGTTGATACGCGTGCGAGTTGCAGACGTCGCGCACCAATTGTTTGAAGTCGTAGTTGTACGAGGTCAGTTTGTCGCCCAGCGCCTGAAACAACTCGGGATTACTGGCCGGGTTGCTGACGCGGATATCGTCAACCGGTTCCACGATTCCCAGTCCGAAGAAATGGGCCCACACGCGGTTGGCCACGCTGGTGGCGAAGTACGGATTCTCGGGCGAGGCCAGCCACTTGACGAGCACCTCGCGGCGATCCTTGCCGGCCACGTCGGGCGTCGCGCCGCCCAGGAACTTGGGGGGCATTTGCCGTCCACCCACGGGATGCGCCACCTCGCCGCCGCCGGAGTTGAAGACGATCGTTTCGCGATAATCCTCCCCCTGTTTGCGGCCAATTTGAGCGAAGAAAGCGGCAAACCCGTAGTAGTCGTCCATCGTCCAGCGATCGAACGGATGGTTGTGGCATTGGGCACACTGAGTACGGATGCCCATGAACACCTGCGCTACGTTCTCCGCGGTTTTCAGCGTGTCGCGCTCGATTTGGAAATAGTTGGTGGCCGGGTTTTTGAAAGTCCCGCCGTTGGCGCTCAGCAGGTTCTGCACCATCTGGTTCAGCGGCACGTTGCTCGATATCTGGTTGGTCAGCCAGTTCGAGTACAAGAACATGGACTTGTAGCTGACTTCATTCGTACTCTTGACCATCAGCAGGTTGGCCCACTTCAGCGCCCAGATCTCGGAGAACTCCTTGCGCTCGAGCAACCGGTCCACCAGCTTGGCGCGCTTGGCCAGGTCCGCGTCGGCCATGAAAGCCTGGTACTCCTCGACCGTGGGGAGTAAGCCCGTGATGTCGATCGTGACCCGCCGCAAAAACACTTCGTCGCTGCACAGCTCGCTGGGCAGCACGCGAATCTTCTGCAGCTTGGCGTTCACCAGCTCGTCGACGTAGTTGGCGGGCGGTGTCGTGGGCGCCGTGTATTCCAGTTCCTTGGGCAACACCAGCGCCTGGCTGCCCACGGTGAAGACGGCGAAGCGAGCCATGATAAAGGCCTCGCCGCGGGCTCCGGCCGTCAGCAGGCCGTCGGCGCTGATCGGCGCTGAGTTGTCATTGTTCGTCAAAAACACGACCAGATCGGTCACATCCCGATCGGTCCCGTCGGAGTACTTCGCGCGGGCGATGAATTGCTGCGTCGTGTCCTTGCCCTCGAGCACTGCCTTGGGTGGATACAACTCCAGCGCGATCGGCGTCGGCACGTCGGCCGCATCCTTGGGAACGCCCGCTTCGAGCCAGCGCAGCATGGTCGCGTAATACTCGCTCTCGGGCGCGAAACGCTTGCCGCCGGTGTGCGGCACGCTGCCGTCGGCCTTCTGCATGATCAGGCTCTCGCGCGGCAGCGCCAGGTTGACACGGCGAAAGCCGATCTCGTGCGTGATCCGATGATGGTCGCCGTCCGGATCGAAGCCGAACAGCGAGAGATTGAACCCGTCCTTGCCGCGGGCCGCGCCGTGGCAGCTGCCGGTATTGCAGCCGCTCCGCATGAAGATCGGCATCACGTCGAGCTTGAAACTGATCGGCCGTTCGACCGCCGCGTCCTTGACCGTGACGGGAATGCTCACGGTTTGGCCTTCATATTCGAGCGCCAAGGTCGTCGCTCCATCGGCCGTCGGCAGCACGACGTTGCCCTCGATCCGCGCCAAGGCCGGATTGGCCAGCGTGGGCTTGGCGGCGGCGGTCACATCCATCGTCACGCCGTCAGGCCGAGTCGCCACGACGATATATCGCTGTCGATCCCGACTCGAGGTCAATTGCACGTCGGGCGGGTAAACCGCTACGGCAACCGCTTGTGCCGGCACCGGCGGTGCATCGGCCGCCGAGGTCAGCGGCAATCTCGAGACGAACAGCAAGAGTCCTGACAGAATGATACGCTTCATTTCGACGCTCCCGCGACTTTGGCGGCCGCTTTGGCTTGTTGACGCTCGAGACGCAGTTTTTCCAGGGGGCTCAACCGTTTTTCCGGCGGCGGCATGGGCGCGTCGGCGGCGACCGGCGCGGCGGCCGGAGGTGGTTCATTCGCTTTCGGCGGCAGCGGCGTGTCGATCCGCAATTCGCCGGTCCCCAGCGTGTGAGAGATGGGTTCGCCATTGGCCACGATTGTCGCCCGGCAGATCACGGTCTTGTGCTTGCCGGCCGGCGAGTTGGCCGTCGTCTTGACCGGAAACACCAACTCGGTCGAATCCTTCGTGATCTCCTTGACCTCGGTCGTGACTTCATTGGGCAATCCCAGCAGTTCGATCTTGGCGGCCCCTTCGAAATCCTTCCGCTTTTCGACCTTGATCACCACTTCGGTCGCCTGGCCCTGCTCGGTCATCGCCGCTTGAAAGTTGAAGGCGAGGTACGGTTCTGAAACTTCCAGTGTCGCCATCTGCGAAGCCACCGTGATTGGCCCATCGCCGACCGTGGCATCGCCCAGCACCACAATTTTCCATTTGTTCACTTCCGCGGCCCCGTTGGCCGTCAGCGGAATAACGGCCTCGGTCTGCCCCTCGGGTATCACGATCGACGCCGAGGAACCCACGCCCGGCGGGTTATAAAGCATCTGCACCGCGATGGGGGCCTTGAACCCTTCGGCCCGCGTGGCGACCACCTTCAGGTTCATCGCTCCGTCGCGCACCAGCGGCACCTTGGGCTCGATGATCTCGATCTTGAAAGGGACCTCTTGCGTGACGGCCGCGGCCAGCCGCTCGGCATACTGATTCCAGACTTCAATGTTGTTCTGCCCGCGAACCAGCGACGTGCGCTGCCGCAAACGGCCCTCGATCTTTTGATTCGGATCGGCATGGCGGCCGATCACGTCGACCAGCGCTCCGCCCAGTGGCGCGTCGGCGGCAGCGGAGAGCAGCACCGGCACGTCACTACGATTGGCCAGCATTGGCAGCGTTTCCACGGTGACCCCCGGCGGCAAATCCTTGAACTCGAGATTCAAATCGCCGCCAAAGTCGGCCCGCGCTGCATTGATCAGAAACGCCATGCGATTGCCCTTCGGCACCGGCGCCACGACGTCCACGAATTGGCTTCGCTCGGAAACACCCAAAGTCAGGACCGGCTGCACTGGCGCGACTTCAACCCGATAGACATAGTCGATGCCGCCTTGCTTGAGATGGTCCTGCACGTGAACCACGTAGGTGTCATCCTCGGGAATCGTAATTCGTTGAAAGCTATCGGGACCGCCGTTGTCGTCGTTGCCGGCGACGTGTGCTCCGCCCAGGCGGAAAACATTGACCACGGCGTCCAACGGCGAGCCGTATGCCCGGGCCAAAACGCGCACGTCGAAGACCTGGCCCTTTTTGGCCGGAAACTTGAAGCAATCAATGTCGCCGGGCTGGGCGATGACGCCGTTCATCGCGATCGGCGCTTCGCATGCCGTGCTTTCAGCCAGGGCGTTGTTCGGCTCGATTTCCAGCACGTTGTTCAGATCGGTCACGCGGAAAGGATTCGCCGACGGTGCGATCCCCCGTTCGTCGCGGGCGAAAATGCCCTCGAGCGTCGTGGCCAACAGCGGCAATGTGGTCGGCGCGCCGGGCAGCGTGATTTTCTCGGTTCGCGGGCCTGTCACGTCCCCCAGCCACTGCACGTCCAGCGCCTCGCCCGGCTTGCCGCCCAGCGGCAGCACGGCGGTTGGTCGAGGAAAGCGGCCCACGTGCAAGCGATAAGCGCACGAGCCATTGCCGCCGAACGAGGTCTCGCGAACCTGCACGATATACGTGCCGTCGGCCGGAGCCAAAATCGACGCCACGCAATCTTGCCGCACCAGCGGCGCGTCGTCCGAGCGCGTCAGCTCGAATCGCTTAGTATCGAGGATCGCGACGTACGGATCGAAAAACGTCAGTCCCAGCCGCAGGCCTTCCAACTCGGCCGTGATTCGCTCTCCCTGTTTGGCCTCGACGGCGAAATAGTCAACGTCTTCATTCTCCACCACGCCGTTGACCGTCGTGTCGAGATTGATCTTTTGCGGCGCGGCAAAATCGTTGTTGGGCTCGGTCTCCTTGATCTCGGCCAGGGGTCCGACGCTGAACGTCCGCAGATTGCTCAGCCCGCTGGCCGTGCGAATCCGCAACTGGTGCATTCCCAGACGGCAGTCCGGCGCGATCGCCAGCCTGGTCTTGACCGCGGTCGGTCCGGTCGGCTCCAGATGCGCGACCGTGATACCCGGCTCGTAAAGGAGAACCTGCTGGGCATCCCCCATCCGCTCACCGCTGAACACCACCTCGACCTCGGTGCCCCGTTGGCCGCCATAGGGCGCCATGCCGCCCAGGTTGGGCGAAGCCGCCTGGACGATCGACCCGGCCACCGCGGCAAGCGATGCGCCGAAAACCGCCAGTTGAAAACTGTTCGGGCGAGCACTCATGACCGGCAATCTCCAACGAAATCTTGGGGGGCAATGAATTCCGCACAGCGCAAGCGACAACAAATCCGAGTTCTTTCGAGGCGGATCAGCTCCGTGAATCAGGCCAGCAGTTCCTTGCGAACCTTGCCGCCGTCGACAATCTCGACCGGACGGTTGCCCGGCGACATCAGTTCCTTGTCGGCCACGATGCCCAACTGGTGATAGATGGTCGTCGCCAGGTCGGCCGGACCGATTTCGTCCTTTTCCGGTTCCGATGCAACCGGATTGGAGGCTCCGTAAATCGAGCCCCGTTTGATGCCGCCGCCGGCCAGCACGACGCTGAATACCTTGGGCCAATGGTCGCGGCCGGCTGTGCCGTTGATCTTGGGCGTGCGGCCGAATTCGCTGGACACCATTACCAGGGTGTCGTTCAGCAAACCCGTGCGATCCAGATCGCGAATCAGCGTGGCAAAAGCCTGATCGAAGGCCGGCATGCTGGCTCGCATGCCCGCCGTCAGATTCACGTGCATGTCCCAGCCGCCGTAGGTGAGCGTCACGAACCGCGCACCGGCAGCCACCAGCCGCCGCGCCATCAGCATGCGCTGACCGGCTTCGTGGCGGCCATATTCGTCGCGAATCGCATCGGGCTCGGCCGCGATGTTAAAGGCCTCGCGGGCCGCCTGCGAGCTGATCAGGCTGTAGGCCCGATCGTAAAAGGTGTTCATCGCCGCGATCGTGTCGGACTTTTCTTTGCGGGCGAAGTGATCGTTGACCGCCTCCAGGGCCGAGCGGCGCCGCTCGAATCGCGCCGCGTCAATTCCGCCCGGCATGTTCAGGTCGCGAACCGTAAAGCCCTGCGCGGCTGGGTCCGAACCCAGGCTGAATGGACCGTAGGAAGAGCTCAAATAGCCGGTGCCGGCGAATTCATTGGGCTGGCCGGGAATGCACACGTAGGGCGGCAAGTTGTTCCGCGGCCCGTACTCGTGGCTGATCACGCTCCCCATGCTCGGGAATATCAACGCCGGGCTGGGCTTGCAGCCCGTGAACATGTTGTGCGTGCCCCGTTCGTGGCGCTGCCTCGCCGTGCGACATCGAGCGGATCACCGTGATCTTGTCGGCGATTTGCGCCGTTTGCGGCAGTGTGTCGGCAAACACTTCGCCGGGGATCTTGGTCGGAATCGAACTCAGCTCGCCGCGATACTCGATCGGTGCGTATGGCTTGGGATCGAATGTCTCCTGGTGGGCGATGCCGCCGGGCAGGAAGATGTGGATCACGCTCTTGGCCTTGGCCTCGATGAAGTCGTAGTTCTTCTGCTCCGCTCGGGCGCTCTCAAGCTTGAAAAAGTCAGCCAGTGTCAGGCCCATGCCGGTCAGGGCGCCAACGGCCAGAAATCCGCGGCGGCTCGTGGGATTGGTGCGCAAACTCATACGGATCTCCCTAATTGTTGAGACAGCGGTCGTCGTCGATTGTCTTGGTCCAAAGCCGAGACGGCGGCCGATTGATACGAATCGCGCCGGCTCATCTTTAGCGACACACTCAGGAGGGATGATTCAGGCAGGCGTTTGTTGGTAGGGTGTAACCGCAACTAGGATGCCAGGCCGCACGTTCTTGCGGACCCAGTTGCGAGTTGGCTTTGATGCTACCGAACGCCCCTCGACTTGTCAAATATCAACGACCCTTTATTGGTCGCGATGGGGGGTATTCGGAACTTGCTTGGTTGCGGTTTACGGAAATTTAGTTTGACTTGTTGGGCCAGATTCCTAAGCTGTGCGGTAGTGCCCCGTTGCTGCCCGACGTCATTGGGTTCTTCAGGGCCTCCCTCCGCCTCTCTCCATGCGAGCGTCTAGTGAGCTGAAGACCGAGCCTGAACGTTCTTAAATGGACTTCGGCCGTTTCTCGGTTTCTCGCTGGGCCGCTTGTCACCCTCGCTTCACTTCCGCGTGGGCTTTCTGGCTCAGTTTGCCGACCGCGAACGGCCCGGAACTCAATTGCGTCGCGGGAATCAAGTGGAGATTTCGTATCCGCGCCCCGCCGATCTTTGAGGGGCAGTCATTGACCAATCTCTCGCGCTCGTGGGCCCGGAAAGCCGCCGGCTTGTATCCAGTCGGGTCACAATGGCCGGCGCGAGACCATCCAGAAAAGCAACATGCGAAACAAATCCACGAACTCTCTCTATCTCGCTCGCTTGGCGGTCTTGTGCGCGCTCTCCGCGCTCTGCAGCGCACGCCCGGCCTGGGCTGTGTTGGTCCGCTCGGGCAATGGAAACACCGACGGCGCGAGCCTCACGGCGGCTGGTGGTCCGGGCGACCCGCTGCTGCCCGGGTTTGTCAACGTCGGAAAGGGCAGCACCGGCGAAACCAGCGTCACGTATCTGGGTGGTGGCTGGGTCCTCACCGCCGGCCACGTGACGATCGACAACATGATCGGCGGAAATCCCACCCCGATTCACTTCGGCGCCGGCGCTTATCAGGCCGACATGAGCTCGATTCATTATTTGCACAACGCGAACGGCACGCTGGCCGATTTGAAATTGTTTCGGCTCACGACCGATCCGGGCCTCCCCTCGCTGATTCCGCTCATCAACGACGGCCCAACCACCGGCCGGCTGATCATGATCGGCAATGGGCTCAGCGCCGGGGCACAACACTACTGGAATGCCGACAGAACCAGCGTGCCCTGGCAGTGGACCGAGACCGGCCCGCCCGCCGTGCCCGCGATTAACGACTATTCGGGCTTCGACATTACATACGACGACACCGGGCACCGGGTGATTCGCTGGGGCGAAAACCAGGTGCTGAATAACGACGTCGTGTTGCACACCTTCGATCTGCAAGACGGCACGCCCCTCTACGCGCATGGATTTACTACGGCCTTCGACGACCAGAAATACACCGGCGTCACGCCGCTACCTAGCGAAGCCCAGGGCACCGTTGGCGATTCGGGGGGAGCCGTCTTTTCCTGGGACGAAAATGGTCAGTTGCGCCTCTCGGGCATCATGGTGGCCGCGTTCTCGCTGACGAGCAACGCGCCGGCTTCGACGGCCCTGTTCGGCGACCAGACCCTGTCGATCGAGCTGGCGCTGTACCGGGATGAAATCCTGGCGATCGTGCCCGAGCCATCCAGCGGCGTGTTAGCGGTCCTGGCGACCGTCGGTTTGGCCCTGGCGCGGCGGCGGCGGAAAGTTTGCCGAAGCGATTTCGCTCGCCGGCAACGGTTGCCTCCGTGTTGCAAAGCGGTGCAGTGATGACTCCTCGCCCCAGCTGCAACGCGGCGCTGCCGTGGCAACCATTGTTTAATATGCCTGGACCTGGGGACGTGGTCTCGAAATCGCTTCCAATTTCCAAGAGCCGCAACGCGGCGCCCTGCGATAGCCAGCGGCAACGCCGCTGGAAACGGCCGCACGAATATCGCGTCTAAGCCCCAAAGGGGCGCTCTGTGTTTCCGAACACATCAATCCCACGCGTATCGCTCGTCGATCGCGAGCTCGTGCTTCCGCAACAACTCGCGCATTTCGTCCTGAAATGAAATTCCGCGGTGATGTTCCGCTTGGTTCCGAATGTATTCGATCACGCTGGCAACGTTCGATTGGCTGACGGAAAACGCTGCATATCCGCTCTGCCAATGAAAACCCAGAAAGTGCGATCCCTTGGTTTTGATCCATTTGGACGTGCTGGTTTTCAGTTCTTCGACGACCTCGGCGACCGTTTTTGTGCGCGGCAACCGGAACAGCGTGTGAACGTGATCCGCCAAGCCGTTCATGGCGAGCGGCGGGCAATCGGAGTTTTTGAGCACCGTCGTGGCGTAGGCATAGAGTTGCGAGTCGATCGGAGCGCGAATCCAGGGCTCGCAGTTCTTCGTGCTGAAAATCAAATCGACCAGGATCGACGAGAAGGATTGGGGCACCGCTCGGCCCTTCCGCTGCAGATCGCCCCGTTGGGGCTTACTCTGAAAAATCCCTAAGGAAACCGGTTGCCGCCCGCTACCAGGGCCGATGGCCCTGGCTATCGCAGGTGGGGCCGTTGGCCCCCAAGTCGCGACGACATTGTCTGAGCCGTGGCGATTGTCGGGGCCGTGGCACTTCGACCCCCTCCTCCGACCGCCAGGATTCTACAGTCACCGAAAGCGTGATGCATGCGGCGCGGACTATTTTCCAACATTGTCCCTTCCCGAAGCCGCAACGCGGCGCCCTTAAACGACAAGGATTGTCTTTTAATAGGCCTGATATCCAAGAGCCGCAATGCGGCGCCTTGCGATAGCCAGGGGCGCCCAACCCCTGGTACCAAGCGCCCCACGTTATATCCAAACGCCCCGATGGGGCGACACTTCGACCATCCGTCTGGCGTGCGTTGGTTCCGGGTCGCCCCCTGCCGGCTTGGTCCCCAATCGGGTTGCCCCGAAATCGCCGCTTCGGCCGACGCCCGCTGGATTTCAGGCGAAGCCGGCCCGATTTCAGGCGGAAAAGACTAGACGGGACCCGCCGCTTCGGCGACAATAAAACGCGGGCAGGGCACAGGGTCTGAGGTCATTTCTTCCAGGAGGATTCAGCGATGGCTGGTCCACGCAAGTCACGCGGTTTTACGCTCGTCGAACTACTCGTCGTCATCACGATCATCGGCATGTTGGTTTCGTTGTTGCTCCCCGCCATTCAAGCCGCCCGCGAAACGGGCCGCCGAAATACCTGCATGAGCAACATGCGCAACGCCAGCGCGGCGCTGGGCCAAGTTCACGATGCCAAGCGCGGCTTCCCGGGTTACGCGAATGTCGTCGGCGATAACCGGGCCTCGTGGGTTGTGACGATCTTGAACCAGCTCGACCAGGGCAGCTTATACCAGAATTGGGTAAACCTCAGCATGAACGCGGCGTTCCCTTCCGGCACGCCAAATATCACGATGTTCACCGCCACCTATCAGTATCCGACGTCGGTGCCTTGGGCTCACACGACGTTGAGCGTATTGAATTGTCCCAGCAGCCCCAGCACGAGCACGACTCCGGATCTCCTCTCCTATGTCGTGAACACCGGGTCGGCCCTTACCGCCAACGATAATTTCCCCGGCGGTACATTCATACCTGAGGACCATGACAGCGGTGTTTTCTTCAACCAATCTAACTCGGATTCGACAAGCGTAACGCTTTACAATCCGAAGGGCAGCATCTCGACGTACGGGCAGGGAAATAAATACAAGACCACGATGGATTTCATCCAGAGCAACGACGGCACGTCGTACACGATTATGATCTCGGAAAATCTTCAGGCGGGCCGCTGGGCGACCGATCCGATGGACCTTGAAGGTAGCTCAAACGTAATCAAGAATCCGTATCAAAGTGACTTTCAGATGCGGCAGAACACGGGCTTCGTGTGGTTTGTCACAGGAAATGTGAATAATGCCGACCAGCCCACACCGATGCTCCACAAACTTTAATCCCTATGGGATGAGGATTAACCAGAACGCGCGGGACATCGAGCCGCCGAACCCGTACTCACAGTATCCGGTATCCGCAATGGACCTCCGGGGTGGCTTGGCCTACGCCCGACCCTCGTCCGCACACACAGGCGGCGTGAATGTGATCTTCTGCGGCGGCAACCACCGCTTTATCGCGGACGAAGTTCCTTACTACGTCTACACGCAGTTGATGACGCCGCGTCAAAAAGGCCTCGACGCTAATACCGGTTATAACAAGACAACTTGGCTTTACCTCATCAACGAAGCCGACTATTAATCGGCCTTCGATGCCCATTTGTTGTCGATATCAAAATCAACGCCCCGCGATTTTTCGCGGGGCGTTGTTCTTTGCATACCGGTGAAATTCGCAAAAACGGCCGACTTGCCCAGTCACTCCCCCAACTGCTTCCTCACCGCCGCCCAGGCGTGGCGAATCACCTGGTCGGCCGCGGCCTTGATCAGGCCCGGGCTCACCGCCGAGATCAATCCCTTCCGCTCGACGATGGCCGCGGTCCAGTCCAGCCGCGAGCCGTCCCCCTCCGGCGAGATCGTCAGCCCCGAGTCGATCTTCATTCCCACGCCGATCCCCTGCGCCACGACGTTCATCGCGGCACGCTCCGGCGGCACGCTATCGACCAGCGAAATCGCCAGCTTCATCGTCCCCCGAAGAAACGAAAAGCCGGGGCGCACCACGCACTTTAGCGTTCGCTCGTCGACCCGTTCGGCCGAGACCAGGTCCGGAATCGTGGCCGCCAGCGCGTCGAGATCGGTCAGCAGGGCAAACAGTCTCTCGGGCGACGCACTAAAGGTTTCGCTTCCACCGAACTCGCCGGGAGGTTGGGCCACTTCGATGCTCCTTGGTTGATGCGTTCGACCGCCAGTTCACTGCGGCGGCTTTTCTCGCTTGACCGTCGCCTGCAAAGCTGATTGTATAACCGCTGCCGCCACGGGCAACGCGCCGTAGAACCGGTCATGCCAAAATGGGGTGGGTGCCATGCTTGCACTCGGGCAAGCATGCTCACGCGGCGTGAGCATGGCACCCGAGACTGTCGCCGCTGCCGGCGCGGCATCGTATTTTCTAACGTATCGAAACCGAATTGCAGGCGCCTGAGCCAGCCGGAGAAGTATCGATGAGCACCGAACAACACGCGGCCCCTACCCCATCGACCGCCGCGGGGTCCTCCGCGCAACTCGCACTTTGCGCATCTGGCCGGCCGTGCTCCTGGTCGCGGCCTACTGGGCCTTCGTGACCGTAATGGGCCGGACCGACCGGGAAATCTACATTATCTTCCTGTCGTCGATGGCCGCCTCGGCCTTGGTGCTGTTGGCCTTCACCGGCTGGTGGATGACCCGCCGCGCGATCAGTATGCGCGAACGGCTGATTGGTCTGGCGGCGCTGTGGGGCGGCATGATCGTCGCGGGCCTGGCCAGCGATCCCTCGGTGGGCGTGATTGGCCTGGTGTTCGTGGGCGTGCCGATCGTGATCTCCGCTTGGGTCATCTGGCTGGCTTTCGCGCGCAATCGCTCGACGGAATTACGCCGCTGGGGATCGGTCGTGGTCATGCTGATCGTTTGGGCCTCGTTTACGTTGGCCCGCGTCGAGGGCATCGACGGTCAAAACCACGCCGAGCTAAGTTGGCGCTGGAGTCCCTCGAAGGAAGACGCCTACGCGGCTGAGCTTGCCAAACTTTCGCCCGCCAAGACCAACGCCGCCGAGAACGGGCCGGCCGACGCAACCGCGGCTGGCGACGCGCCGAGCGAGACCGTAACGCTCCAGGAGGGCGACTGGCCCGACTACCGCGGACCGGACCGCTTGGGCGAGGTACACGGCGTGGAGATCGCCACGGATTGGAACGACGCGCCGCCCAAGGAACTGTGGCGCCGGCCGATTGGCCCCGCCTGGTCGAGCGTGTTGATTGTCGACAATCGTCTGTTCACGCAGGAGCAACGCGGCGAATCGGAAACCGTGGTCTGTCTCGACCCGGCCACCGGCCAGGAGATTTGGAACCATCAGGACAAGGCCCGATTTTCCGACGGACAAGCCGGCGCCGGACCGCGCAACGCCCGTGTTTGCCGACGGCCGCATCTACTCGCTGGGCGCCAGCGGCATTTTGAATTGTCTCGACGCGGCCACGGGCAAGCTGCGTTGGACACGCAACATCGTCACCGACTCAGACGCTCCGGTGCCGATGTGGGGCTTTTCCAGTTCGCCCCTGGTGATCGAGGACAAAGTGGTCGTCTATGCCGGCGGCCCCAACGACAAGGGACTGCTGGCCTATCGCGCCGACGACGGCGAGCCGGCCTGGGCTGTCGCCACCGGCCCGGCCAGCTATAGCTCGGCGCAGCGCGTCGTGCTCGACGGCAAGCCGCAGATCTTGTTCTTGAGCGACACCGGGCTGATCGCGCTCGATCCCACGACCGGCGCGCTCCAGTGGAAGCACGATGCCGCCGGCGCCGGCACGTGGCGCGTCGTCCAGCCGCGACAGGTGAGCGATGCCAGTTTTCTGATCGGCTCCGAGGATTTGGGCCTGGTGCGGCTCGACGTGAATGCCGACAGCGTCGGCGACCAGCCAGGCGACAAACAGGGGTGGACGTCGAAAGCCCGTTACGTGTCGCGCGGCATTCGACCGGCTTACAACGACTTCGTGTTGCTCGACGGCTTCATCTACGGCTTCGACGAGAGCATCTTCTGCTGCGTGGAGCTGGAAACCGGCAAGCGTCGCTGGAAGGCCGGCCGTTACGGGCACGGGCAGGTGTTGCTCGTGGCCGATCAGCCCGTGCTGGTCGTGTTGTCCGAATCGGGCGAAGCGGTGCTCGTGGCCGCCAATCCCGACAAGCACGAGGAGTTGGGCCGATTTCAGGCCATCGAGGGCAAGACCTGGAACCATCCGGTAATCGCCCACGGTCGCCTCTTCACGCGCAACGGCGAGGAGTTGGCCTGCTTCGAGCTCAAGGGAGCGGAGTAGGGAGCATCACTTGCGAGGCTGCATCGCGTAGTCTGCGCGAGAGGATCGGAAACTCTGCGCCGGCCGACGGTTTGGCTTAGGGCGGCCGAAAACACGCGCTCACAATCCGCCGGGCCAACGCTAAAATGTCTCGCGATCGCCCGATGGCGTCATCAGCTCCCTGCGGACGTTCACAACATCACTGCCTGGGTATTTGCTGGAGCCTGACTTAGACTGTCTGGTATTCACCAAAGCTCGTCTTCAATTCGCAAGAGTCTCTTGCGGGTCGATGCCGAGCTTTTTTTGTTTCTCAAATGAATACGGGAGACAACCGACTATGGTTTCTGACTCTGCGAAGAACGACCTGGACACTGGGGATTTCTCGGAATCAAAGGAAGTTTCTCAGGATCTCGACGCATTCTCGTCTCTGCGGCCTGACGATGTGGATGACGCGATTGTTGCCGATGAAGTGAATCCAGGGATGGACGATCAAATGGACGGGGCCGATGCGACTGCCGACGCCGATCAGCATACTGTCACTGCGAACAATGGCATACGCAACTTACGACAATTTTGGCCGGAATGGATGACTAAGTACCCGAACACGCTAAGTTCTGAGAATAGAATGCTCATAGGGCAGAAACGGGCGCCTATTGTGGATGCCGCTTGGATCAAAGCTTTTCCCGAGCACGCCCCCTACAAAGGTGAGATTCTCGTTCACCATCATATTGATCAAGGACCGTTGGCAATTCCGCTTCCCTTATCAGTCCACAAGCTGAAACCGGGGAGCAGTATTTGGCATCCGAAGTAGCATTTGAGGTTTTCGATGATCAATACATTGATTGAGCTAACAGAGCGCAGTGAAATCGTCGGTGACTCAACTCCAGCCATTCGCGATCAAGTTGTAATCCGACGGCCAGGTTGTTCGCGGGACGAAATTCGTGAGATCGCGCGTTCGTTGCCGAGAGTTCCCGATTCGTATCTCTCGGTTGCGGCCGAAATTCATTTAAATAATGCCACAATCGGATATTTCTGTTTGTCGCCCGGCGGCCCGCCCGAACAGGGCCTTCTCGAAAAGCTCATCGACAGCAACGATCCAACACGATTCGATTTTGCTGAGCGATGTGTCGCCGATGGCGTCTATCATGTCGCCTCATGGGAGGCCGATCCGATCGCAGTGGCGCACAGCGACACGATTTTCAGTCGAGGCCAGACGGTGATGTATCATGTCGCCGATCCCTCATCGCCCGCATCGGTGCTCGCAGATTGTTTTGAGCAGTTTTTGCTGATCGCGGGCAATCTCGATGAAATTCGTGCACTGCACTCTCACCACGAGCCAGCGGAGCAGGCAAGAGAAGAATTCATTGCCTATCTCGTGGCTAATCGGCTCGGAGAGGAAACACAAAGAACTTGGCGCGGCATTGCCAACGTCGTGCTGGGTTTTTGACGTCATCCAACGAAGATTCTCACCTCATCGGCGTGCATGGCGACTATCGTCTGACTGAAAATGCCACGGGGCGAAGCACTCAAACCTGCGCGACAGCCGGTTCACATCCCGCGCAATTACGCAAGAAGCGCATAAAGGATATCAGACTTGGCACCGAGAATTGGACGCGCAGGTGATCGATTGGCTAAAACGAAAGAAGGAAGCGACAACGAAAGAGTTTGAGGCCTGGTTGCGCTGGCGGTATCGTCAAGAGGATGTCTTAAAGCGATTTCCTGAAGGATTTTGATTCCAGGTCGACCATGCAATTTTACACATTGAAAACTCTTGGTACAGATCGAAAGTGCAACGCTTGCACGGAAGCGTTCGATGCGCCCGGCACAGAACGAGTCGGAGGTGTCAATTGCGCCGCGTGCGGCGGAATAATCAGTTTACTATCTTGGGTGCCTCCTTTCCGCGTCGTGTTGGAAGCTCGGGGCACCGAGTTTGGGGACTTTGCCACTACAGGCGGTGAGGACATCCTGGTGTCCGAGCGATTCCGCGACATCTACTTTCGCAATCAACTCAAGGGACTAAGCGGCTTCGAGCCCGTTGAAATCGTTCGCGTCAAGAGAAAGAAGAAGACCTTGGGTGATCCCCCTCAATACCTGAGAGCCGCCGTGCCATATACACGGACTGCGATCGATCTAAAAGCGTCCGAATTCGAATGGGATGAGCCGCCGACGTGTCCAGATTGCTTAAGTGCCATAATCAGGAGTTGGAAACGGACCATCGTGGATGAATCGACGTGGACAGGTGAAGATATCTTCATCGCCCGTGGCCTCTTCGACTTCATCGTCACCCAGCGGTTCAAGGATGTTTGCGAGGCGAACCACGTAACCAACGCGGTGTTTGTGCCGGCCGAGGAAAGTGGCCACGACTTTTACGCGGCGGGAAAACTCTAGACATCCATGCCACGATGGGGGTGCCCAGAAACCGACGCTCTCTTCGACAGACTCGGAGCGTCCCTATGGCTTCATCACTCCGCACACCGGCGCCGGCCAGCCCAACGCGTTTTGCTCGGCCAACAGCTTGTCGAATCGGGCGGCGATGTCCGAGGGCAGGGGGGCCATGCGGCGAATACGCATGTCGATGTGCGCGCCGACGTGCTCTTGAATCGCGGCCAGCGCGCCGGTCTCTTCGATGGTCATGAAGTGCATAAAGTGGATCCGCTTTTCGCTCCGCCCCAATACCCGGCTGCGGACCGTAACGTGCTGGCCGATCCGCACCTCGGACAGGTACCGCACGTGGGTCTCCAGAGCGAAGCTTCCGGTGTGGTTGGCGCGAAAGTAGGACTCGCCGAAGCCGAACGCCTCGGCGAATTTCTCGAATGCCGAACTGAACAGATGGGTGTACCACATGACGTTCATGTGGCGCATTTCATCCCGATAATTCTCCGGGATCTCACGGCGGTGCAGCGTGATCGGCAGGCCTTCGAGGTTGGCCGATGAAATCTGAATTCTCATGAATGGGGTCAGCTGCTGGGGTAAGTCCAAGCGATACAATTGTCGATTGCTTGTTCCGTAGCGCTCAAGAATCTCCCAGTCTTTGGAATGCGTTGACAATTGACTCAACCAAGTCGTGCCGCCTCTTACCCTGGGGATGAGGTGCGATTACGGCTGGAATGCCTTTACCGGACTGGACTGAAAACTGGCCGTAGGATATTAATCCATCCTTGTCGGAGAATTCTGGGACCCCCAACACCTTCAAGAATGGAAGCGCCCAATCGGCACCCGTGAAAAAGACAATTTCACGGGGGCGGTATTGGCACACTTCACTCGCCAGCAGTCTCGCGCATATTGGAACTTGAATATGTTCGAGCGTTCCGATGGGATTTCCACCATCCGACGGAGATACTTTGTATAGATTTGTCCACGTCAAATAGCTTGCCCAGTCCGGGTCACTAACCCCATACATCCGCTCGACCAATTGCTTCGCGGCCTGCCAGAAGGATGACCTCGCCGTGTTGTAGCTATTTCCAGTGTTCCAATCATCATGTACCCAACTCATTGGGCATCTATCCGTTGCAACTGCGCTGCGAGCACTACTGACGATTTGTTTTCTCTTTTCCTTATCGGCAACATCGTTAGGAAAGAATGTCGACGTCCAGCCGTTTGTAGCCCTTCCGACGATCATCAGCTTTCCAGCTGATTTTCGACCTGATACCGCCGAAAAGTATGCCAATGAGAGGTCTTGTCGTTTGTTCCAGACCTCTTGCAGTAGTTCGTCGGCGATTGTCGCTTGTTCATCTATCACGTCTTTCTCCTTTCTCCGCCTACGCGTGACGACTTCGAAACTTGGCGGTACTTTGTGCAAGGAGACGGGGATCGGGCGTTTAATGTTTCGTCGTGTACAACGCGCGCATCCGCTTCCGCGAGCTGGTTGATCGCGGACTTGTCAAGTAGCCCGGCAATTGGGTTGCTGTTACGCGCCCTTCCACGCTAGGCGCCCTTTGACTTGTCGAAATCGGCAAAGCTCTTGCCGCTTGTCGCCAGTTCCTTGAGCAAGGGGGAGGGCTCCCATAGACTGCCATGCTCTTTCTCGAACTCGCAAATTTTGTCGTACACCTTTTTGAGCCCGACGGTGTCGGCATACCACATGGGGCCGCCGCGAAACGCCGGATAGCCGTAGCCCAGGATGTACAACATGTCGATGTCGACAGCCCGCAGGGCGATGCCCTCGGCCAGGATGTTGGCGCCTTCATTGACCAGGGCATAGAGCGTCCGCTCGAGAATCTCCTCGTTCGAGATTTCGTGCCGTTTGATCCCCGCCTCCTTGGCAGTCTTCTCGATCAGCGATTGCACGGCCGGATCGGGCATCGGGGCGCGACTGCCGGCCTCGTACTTGTACCAGCCCGCGCCGGTCTTCTGGCCGTAGCGGCCCTGTTCGCAAATCAAATCGGCCACCAGCGGCTGCCGGATGCCCGGCGGGTCGAGGTGCTTATACTCCTTGCGAATTCGCCAGCCGACGTCCAAGCCGGCCAGATCGCCCACGGCCAGCGGCCCCATCGCCATGCCGTAGTCGTACAGCACGGCGTCGACCTGTTCGACCTTGGCCCCTTCTTCGAGCAGGAACTGCGCTTCGCGCTGATAGTGATGGAACATGCGATTGCCGACAAACCCCCGGCAGTTGCCCACCAGAATGCCGACCTTGCTCAGTTTCTTCGACAGCGCCATCGACGTGGCAATCACGGCGTCGCTCGATTGCTTGCCGCGCACGATTTCGATAACCCGCATCACATTGGCCGGGCTGAAGTAGTGATGGCCGATGACGTTTGCCGGGCGCGACGTGGCCGAGGCGATTTCGTCGACGTTCAACGTCGAGGTGTTGCTGGCCAGGATGGCGTCGGGTCGCATCACCTTGTCCAACTCGGCGAAGACTTTTTTCTTAAGCGCCATCTCCTCGAACACGGCCTCGGTGACAATGTCGGCTTCCTTGAATTTGTCGTAGCTCGTGGTCGGTTCGATCAAAGCCATCCGCTCGTCCATTTGCATTTGCGTCAGCCGCCCCTTGGAAACCGTGGAGGCGTAATTCTTCTTGATGATCGACAGCCCTTTGTCCAGGGCTTCTTGATTGATCTCCTTGAACAGCACCGGAATGCCGGCGTTGGCGTAGTTCATCGTGATGCCGCCCCCCATCGTGCCGCCGCCCACGACCGCGGCCCGTTTGATCGGTATCAACGGCAGGTCCTTGTCGATGCCGGGAATCTTGGCCACGGCCCGCTCGCCGAAGAAGACGTGGATCATGGCCTTGGACTGATCCGAATGCAGGCACTCCTGGAAGATTTCGGCTTCCTTGGCCACTCCCTGATCGAACGGCAGCTTGGTGGCGGCTTCCACGGCGTCGATGGCCTTGCGCGGCGCCAGCAGCCCGCGGGAACGCTTCTTCACGGCATCGCGCGTGGCGGAGAGCGCCTTTTCGTTTTCCGCGGCGTTGGAAATCTTGTCGGTCTGGTCGCGTGTCTTCCGGGGCGGCTTGCCGCTGGCCGCCATCTCGCGGGCGTAGGCCACGGCTCCGGCCAGCAAATCGCCATCGATTAACTTGTCGACAATGCCGGCTTCCAGCGCCTTGGCCGCCGGCACCGGGTCGCCGAACGCGCACATCTCGGCCGCCACTGCCACGCCCGCCAGTCTCGGCAACCGCTGCGTGCCGCCGGCACCGGGGATGATTCCCAGTTTGCACTCGGGCTGCCCGACCAGTGCCGAGGCGACCGCCACGCGATAGTGACAGGCCATCGCCGTTTCCAGTCCGCCGCCAAACGCCGTGCCGTGGATGGCGCACACGATTGGCTTGCGGCAATTCTCGATCACGTCCAGCACCGGATTCAGTCCGACGCGGTCCTTTTGTCCCGACGTGATCTTGCCGAATTCTTTGATGTCGGCCCCGGCGATGAACGTGCGACCGCCGCCAATGAGCACGATGCCCTTGATCGTGTCGTCTTTTTCGGCCGCCTGCACCGAGGCGAGAATGCCTTCCGGCACGCCCGGGCTGAGCGCGTTCACCGGCGGATTATTGATCGTGATCACGGCGATGTCGCCGTCCTTCGTGAGTGTTACTAAGTCGCTCATGTCTTTCCTCGCGGGTGCTTCACAATAGTTTTTGGTTGATCGTTCGTGTAAGAGATCGGCGAGGCCGTAGCATTATTCGACCGGGCGCCGCTGGATGAACTCGGCGATTCGCTGGGCGATTTCCTCGCCTTTGTCTTCCTGCAAAAAGTGGCCCGCGTCGGCAATCGTGATTTCCGGTTCGTTCTTGGCGGTGGGAATCAACGCCCGAAAGTAGCGATCGCCGCCGGCCATGATGGGATCCTTGTCGGAGAACATGACCAGCGCCGGCTTGGACCATGTTTTGAGGGCCTCGGCCGTCGCTCGCATGTGCGGCAGGGCTTCGGCGTCGGGGCTGATCGGCACCAGGTTGGGAAACTCCAGAGCGCCCCCTTTGTAGCTGGCGTCGGGGTAGGGGGCATCGTAGGCCGCCACCACTTCGGGCGAGAGCTTAATGATCGCTGACCGCTCCAGCAGTCGCCCCACCTCCAAATCGTCGGACCGATTCGCAAATGCCTTCCAAGCCATGAAGGCCTCGCCCAGCGGTTTGCCGCTGACCGGCAGCCCCGTGTTCATGATCACCAGCCGCGCGAATCGCTCGGGCATTTCCACGGCTAGCGGCAATCCGAGCAAACCGCCCCAATCCTGGCAAACCAGTGTGATACGGCGCAAGTCCAGCCGCTCGATGAATGCAGCCAAGGCGTCATGATGCAGCCGATAAGTGTAGCACTCTCTTCCGACCGGTTTATCCGATCGACCGAAGCCAAGCATGTCGGGCGCGATCACGCGGCCGACTCGAGCCAGCGTCGGTACCATTTTCCGATACAGGTAGCACCAGGTGGGCTCGCCATGCAGACACAGAATCGGGTCTCCCTGCCCTTCATCAAGATAGTGCATCCGTAACCGATCGTCTGGATCTCCAACGGCGGGAACCTCGACGTAGTGCGGCTGGTAGGGAAAGTCCGGGAGATTCGCGAATCGTTCGTCAGGAGTTCGCAGTGACTTCATTGAACCGATCCCCGTGATGCCTGGCGATATCGCAATTGCCCGATGCTTCGCGATTCGAGTCGCCGGTACGACTACACACACGCCTCGAACAGCCCGGCGGCGCCCTGGCCTCCGCCGATGCACATCGTGACGACCCCGTAGCGAGCCTTGCGACGGAGCATTTCGTTGGCGAGCGTGCCCACCATGCGCGACCCGGTCATGCCGAACGGATGCCCGATGGCAATCGAGCCGCCGTTGACGTTGAGCTTTTCCTGGTCGATGCCCAGTCGATCGCGGCAATAGAGCACCTGCACGGCGAACGCCTCGTTCAGTTCCCAGACGTCAATGTCTTCCACCTTCAGCCCGTTTCGTTTCAGCAGCTTGGGCACGGCGAACACGGGGCCGATCCCCATTTCGTCCGGCTCGCAGCCCGCCACCTGAAAACCGCGAAAGATCAACTTCGGCTTGATCCCCAGGGCTTCGGCTCGCTCGCGCGACATGACCAGCGTGGCGCTCGCGCCATCGGACATTTGCGAGGCGTTGCCCGCCGTCACGCTCCCCTCGCCGCTGTTGGGATCGAAATATGGCTTGAGCGCCGAAAGACCCTCGAGCGTCGTGTCGGCTCGGTTGCACTCGTCTTTCTTGATCGTGTGCTCTTCTTTGCTGACGATTTCACCGCTCTTCTTGTCAAGAATGCCCCGGGTTACGGTCATCGGCGCGAGTTCTTCATCGAAGAAGCCCTCGGCCTGCGCCGCGCGGTGCGCTGTTGGCTGGCCAGCGAATACTCGTCCTGGGCCCGGCGGCTGATGTTGTAACGCTTGGCCACGACTTCGGCCGTGTCACCCATCACCATGTAAATGCCGGGCTTGTGCTCTTGGACCCAAGGGTTTGGCTCGCCGCGGCGACCGGCAATCGCGGTGATGCTTTCGACGCCGCCGCCAATGGCCGCGTCGACTCCCTCGTTGATGATCAGATGCGCGGCCAGGGCAATGGCCTGCAAGCCCGAGGAACAGAAGCGATTGATCGTCGCGCCGGCCACGGACACGGGCAGCCCGGCGCGGATCGCGGCGACGCGGGCCACATTCGTTCCCTGTGTGCCCTCGGGATTGGCGCAACCGAGATACACGTCCTCGATCTCCGCCGGATCGAGCGACGGCACTTTCTTGAGCACGTCGGCAATGCAATGTGCGGCCAGGTCGTCTGGCCGCGTGAGGTTAAACGAGCCGCGAAAACTCTTGGCCAGCGGCGTTCGCGAACTGGCGACCACGACGGCTTCTCTCATCGAAGGATCTCCCACGTCAAGTTATCGCGGCTGGCGGACGAACGTCCGCGGCGCGGTGTGTTAATCGGGCCGAAGCCGCCCCGGCCTGTTGGCTGGGGGATGTAAACGACCTGTCCACGAGACGGTTTTGCGGGCGCGCCTCGCCGGCCTGGCGAGCGCCCGTGAAAAATGGCGCCCGGCGGCAAAGGCTGTCGGAATCCGGGAAAACGAATTGCCGCCTACCGTCCGTTCGGTAGAATATACGCCGCCGCCGTCGGGCTGGGAAGAGACCCGGCGGGGGTGCGAGCACAAAAACTTTTCGACGGCCTTTGGGTCGGGGCAAGGCAGGGGGGCGTGGGCGCCGATTTTCCCACCTGCCATGAGGATCGTCCCACGAAAGTCTGCTAACTTGAACGTTTCGTCGCCAGCCGGCCAAACGCCCGCTGCAACTTCTTTCCAGGCAAGAACCGCGGAGACGACTTCGATGCTGAATCTGGCCATCGTGTTGATGGAAAACGCCCAGCGCTTCCCCGACCGGACCGCCCTGATCTATGGCGATCGCAAAATCTCTTACGCCGAACTTGAGGCGATCACGAATCGGCTCGCCCATTCGCTGGTCAAGCTCGGGCTGCAGCCGGGCCAGAAGATGCTGATCATGCTGCCGAACATACCCGAATTCGTCGTCGGCTATTACGGCATTCTGAAACCCGGCGGGGTCGTGGTGCCGATCAACGTGCTCTATAAAGCCCGTGAGATCGAGTTTCTGTTGTCCGACAGCGAAGCCGTGGGTCTGATCGCCTGCACCGAGTTCATGGACGAAGCGCTCAGAGGCTTTTCGCAACGTCGAGACCTGTAAACACCTGATCATGGTCGACTTTGCTCGCCCGGCCCCGGCCGTGGCCGACGCGGGCGTGCACCGCATGGACGACCTGATTCGCGCCGGTTCCGACGAGTTCGAAATCGTGGTCCGCTCGCCCGAGGACACCGCCGTGATCGGCTACACCAGCGGCACGACAGGCAAGCCCAAGGGCGCCGAGCTGTCGCACTTCAATTTGTTCTATCAATGCCGCGTGCTGCCGGAGTTGACCGGCGAGCCGCGCCAGCCCAACGAAGTGCGGATGGCCGTGCTGCCGCTGTTTCATTCGTTCGGCCAGTCGTGCGTGATGAACACGGTGTTGGCGCTCGGGAGCACGATGACTTGCATGCCGCGTTTCGAGCCAGCCCTGGCCATGGAGATGATTCAGCGCGACAAGGTCACGCACTTTGCCGCGGTGCCGACCATGTATCTGACGATGCTCAACCATCCGGATCGGGCCAAGTACGACTTGAGCTCCCTGCGCACCTGCGGCAGCGGCGGCGCGCCCATGCCCGTCGAAACGCTGGATACCTGGCAAAAACACTACAAATTTCAGATTCAAGAGGGCTACGGGTTGACCGAAACTTCGCCGACGGCCACCTGGAGCCAGGGGCCGGTCAAGCCTCGTGCCGGCTCCTGCGGCAAGGCCATCTGGGGTTGTCAAATCAAGATCGTCGACGACCAGGGCAACACGCTGCCCCCCGGCAAGGAGGGCGAAGTGCTGATTCGCGGCGTCAACGTCATGAAGGGATACTACAAGCAGCCCGAGGCTACGGCGCAGATTCTCAAGAACGGCTGGTTCTATTCCGGCGACATCGGAAAGTTGGACGAAGACGGCTACCTGTATATCGTCGGCCGCAAGAAGGACATGATCTTGCGAGGCGGATTCAACATCTATCCGCGCGAGATCGAAGAATTGCTGTACGAGCATCCGGCCGTGGCCGAAGCGGCCGTCGTCGGCGTCAAGCACGAAGAACTGGGCGAGGAAATCAAAGCCGTCGTCTACTTGAAACCGGGCACGCACGCCACGGAAGACGAAATCCAGGCTTACTGCAAAGAGCGGATCGCGGCCTTCAAATATCCGCGGATCGTCGAGATCCGCGACCAGCCGCTGCCCAAGGGCCCCTCGGCCAAAATCCTCAAACGCGAACTGATCGATGAGCACGAACGGGCTCGGACCGCGACCACTCACTAGCCCGCCAATCGCCCGACAGGGCACACTCGCAGCAGGAGCGAACCGAAATCATGGCATACCAGGAAATTCTTTACGAAGTTGCCGACCGCATCGCCACGATCACGCTCAACCGACCCGCCAAGCTGAACGCTTGGACGCGGCAAATGGAGGAAGAGGTCGAGCAGGCGATGCTCGCCGCCGGCAAGGACGATGAGGTGCGCGTCGTGATCCTGACCGGCGCGGGCCGGGGATTTTGCGCCGGCGCCGACATGGCCAACCTGGACGGTCTGGCCCAGTCGAACAATTCGGCCGAGACGCTCAAGCAGGCCATGGGCGACCGTCTGAACGGTTCGCGGCGCGACGGCGTGCGCCCCGACTTTCAGAAGACCTATTCGTACTTCCCGGCCATCGACAAGCCCGTCATCGGGGCCATCAACGGCGCCGCGGCCGGCCTGGGACTGGTCGTTTCGCTGTATTGCGATATCCGCTTTGCCTCGGACCAGGCCAAATTCAGCACGGCATTCGCGCGGCGCGGACTGATTGCCGAGCACGGCATCAGTTGGATGCTGCCGCGGCTGGTGGGGATCGCCAACGCGCTGGACTTGCTGTTCTCGGCCCGCTTGATCGATGCCGCCGAAGCGCTGCGGATGGGGCTGGTCAGCCGCGTCATTCCCCAGGACCAGTTCGCCGCCGAAGTTCGCAAATACGCCGTCGAGGTCGCGACCGCTTCGTCGCCGCGTTCGACTCGGGTCATCAAGCAACAAGTCTACGGAGCGCTGTTTCAGACATTGGCCGAGGCGATCGACGTGGCCAACGAGGAAATGGTGCAAAGCTTCGCCAGCCAGGACTTCAAGGAAGGCGTGGCCCACTTTCTGCAAAAACGAGCCCCCGTCTTCACTGGAAAATAACTTTGCAAGCATCCCGCCCCAGCGAGGTTTTCCACATCGGTATTCCCAATCCGATGTTCGAGGGAGAAATCAATCTTTACGTCATCGCCGGCGATCCGTTGACGGTCATCGACACCGGCATCGGCACCCCCGAAGCCCTGGCCGCCATGGAAGCCGGTCTGGCTGCCCGTGGGCTGTCGATCGAATCGATCGGCCAGGTCGTGCTCACGCACAAGCACGCCGACCACATCGGTCTGGCTCGCGAGATCCACGATCGATCCGGCGCGACGGTGTTCGTCCACGAGGATGACTGGGATGGCGTGGCCAATCTCGACGCCAGGCATGAGGAATTCGTGCCCCTGGTGTGTAAGCGTTTGCGGGATTTTCACACGCCCGAGGCCGACATCGAGAATTTGCAGAAGTTTCTTGGTCACGGCAAACGATTCGCTCGCGAGACGCCCGCCGAAAAACTCACCGATGGCCAGGTCCTTTCGGTCAGCGGCCAGGAATTGCAGGTAATTCACACGCCCGGCCATACGCAGGGAAGCATTTCGCTTCGCTACGGTAATCATCTCTTCAGCGGCGACCACGTGTTGCCCACCATCTCGCCCAATATCGGCGCCGGCGAACTGCGCCGCAGCGGCATGATGCGGCGATTTCTCGATTCGCTCGAACGAGTCGCCAAACTTCAGGCCGACGATCTGATTGTCCTGCCGGGACACGGCAAGCCATTTTCGAACCTGGCCGAGCGTTGCGGTCAATTGCGAGCGCACCACGAACAGCGCGAGGCGGCGATCCTCGAGATCTTGCGATCCGGCGGTCCGAAGACGGTCTATGAAGTGGCCCGCACCCTGTGGGCCAGATTGCCCGGCTATCACCTGACGTTGGGCACCGCCGAAGTCAACTCGCACCTGGAAAAGTCGGTTGAAGACGGCGCGGTCAGAGAGATCGACGGCCGATTTCAAATCGCTTGATCTGGAGGCCGCGATTGGGCCGCGTCGAACGAGCGACGAGCGTTCGCTACGACGACACGCCCGGCGGAGGCGGTAAGGTGGCCGGCGTGGTCGGTCCGGGCGGAGTCGTTATCGGCGGCTTCGGGCCCGTCCGATACCGATCCCGCTTGGGATGGTTCCACAGCCAGCCATTCTGCAACCGGTCGTAGAACGAGATGCAACATCCGGTCGTTGTGGAAATGAGCACCACGAGCATCACCAACCGCGCCATCCGGCTCATGGCAAACCCCGCCTGCAAAGACGTCCGATTCTATCGATCCTAACGATGCTATCGGTTGCGCGGGCATGGAAAGATAAGGGAGTTTCCCGGCGCGTGCGAATTTAGCCGGGCCGGGTCCGCGAATGCCGACCGGCGCATCGTGCTAGCAGCGCGACCGCTAGCTCCCGCTCATGCGATCAACTCATGAACCACGCGGCCGTGCACGTCCGTCAGACGGAAGTCGCGGCCGGCATAAGGAAACGTGAATCGCTCGTGGTCGATTCCCAACAGCCACAGAATCGTGGCATGCAGGTCGTGCACGTGCATCGGCTTCTCGACCGCTTTGAAGCCGAATTCGTCGGTGGCGCCGTAGGTGATTCCGCCTTTGACGCCGCCGCCGGCCAGCCACATGCTGAAGCCGTAATGATTGTGGTCGCGACCGTTTACCTTCGCGTTGCCAATCAGCGGGTTGGGCAGCTCGACCGTGGGCGTGCGGCCGAATTCGCCCCCCCAGATGACAAGCGTCTCGTCCAGCAGCCCGCGCTGCTTCAAATCCCTGAGCAAAGCGCCGATTCCCTGATCGCTCTCGCGGGCCAGCGTTTGATGGTCGCCGATATCGTTGTGCGAATCCCAGGGCTGACCCGCGCCGTGCCAGACTTGCACGAACCTCACTCCCCGCTCGACCAGCCGCCGCGCAATCAGTAGTTGCCGCGCCTGGGCGCCCGGCCCGTATAAGTCCAAAACGTGCTGGGGCTCGCCGCGCGTGTCGAATGCCTCGGCGGCTTCGCTTTGCATGCGATAGGCCAGCTCGAATGACTGGATGCGGGCTTCGAGTTGCAGATCCCCCTGCGATCGCTCGAGATGGTCTTGGTTGAACGATTGCAACAGGTCGAGTTGATCGCGCTGGATGCACGGCGGCGTGGGACTTTTGATATTCTCGATCAGCTTGTCCACGTCCTGGTGCTGGGTGTCGACGTACGAGCCCTGATGGATTCCGGGCAGGAAGCCGGATTGCCAATTCTGCGCGCCCTGGATCGGCAATCCGCCGGGGCACATCGCGACAAAGCCGGGCAGGTTTTGATTTTCGCTGCCCAGGCCATACGTCAGCCAACTTCCCATGCTCGGCCGCGGCAGGCGGGCTTCGCCGCAATTCATCAATAGCAGCGATGGCTCGTGATTCGGGATATCGGCGACCATCGAGCGGATCACGGCGATATCGTCGATATTTTCAGCCACGTGCGGAAACAAGTCACTGACTTCGATGCCGCTTTGGCCGTACTTCTGGAACGCGAATGGCGACGGAAACGCGGCGCCCGTCTTGCGCTCCGTCACCAGGTTTCCGCTGGGCAGCGGCATGCCGGCGTATTTCGCCAATGCCGGCTTGGGATCGAACGTATCGACCTGCGATGGCCCGCCGTTTGCAAAAATGTGGATGACTCGCTTGGCCCGGGCCGGCATGCGCGGGGGTTGCTGCGCCAGCGGATTCAGCGAGTCGGCGGCCCGTGCCGGCCTGCCATCCATCAATCCGCCCAGCGCCAAGGCGCCCAAACCCATGCCGCAGTGCGCGAGCAGTTCTCGGCGCGATATGGACATCGCCCCGGACTCTCGCAATGCCTGAATGATTCGAGCGTCAATCGACATAGGTGAACTCGTTGGATAGCAGCAAGGTTTGGGCCAGCGCTTCCCATGCATTCAGCGAACCCTCCGGCGCGGGCGCCGCGTCGTGCCGCGCGACGAATTCAATCGCCAGGCGAATCTCCTCGTTGCTGGGCGCTCGCCCCCAAGCGATTCGTATCATCCGCCCAATACGCCGCGCCGCGTCATCCGTTTGCTTGATGTCGTCTCGCCCGGCAAACGCCCGGGCCACCTCGATCGCCAGCGGGCTATTCAGCAGAAACAATGCCTGGCGCGGCACGGTCGTCGAGTAACGCTCGGGACTGTGCGTGTCCGGGCTGGCAAAATCGAACGTGGGCAGCATGCCGGGCAAACCCTGGCGGTCGATGCGGCCATAAATCGTGCGCCGCCGCGAGGCTGGTTCAGACAAGTCCTCGCTCGGTCCGCCCATCGTCAAATCGAGCCGGCCGGCCGCTGCCAGCAGACTGTCACGGAGCGCCTCGAAATCCAAACGACGGCGATTCATCGTCCACAACAGCCGATTTTCGGGATCGGACGCGCGGTAACGCGGCACGTCGCGACTACCTTGCTGATACACACTACTCAGCATGATCCGTCGGTGTAACCTTTTGATCGACCAGCCGTCGTTCACAAAGCTTGCCGCCAGAAAATCGAGCAATTCCCGATGCGTCGGCGCTTCGCCCCGCAGACCAAAATTGCTCGGCGTGCGCACCAGCCCAGCGCCGAAATGATGGGCCCAGACGCGATTCACCAGCACCCGCGCCGTCAGGGGATTGTCGCGCGTGGCGATTGCTCGGGCCAGGTCCAGCCGCGCGGCGGGGCCAAATGGCTTTGGCTCCGCGGTGCCAAGCGCGCTCAAGAATCGCCGCGGCACATGTTTGCCGGGGCGCGTCGGATTGCCGCGAACCAGGATGCGAGGGTCGTGTGGCGGAGCAATCTCGATCAAGGTATGCGCCCGCGGTTGGGCCGGTCCGCGCTCACGCAAGAGTTCGTTAATGGCCGTGCGTCGTTTGACGATCTCGTCGTTGATCGTCGAGTCGTACAAGTACTCCCACACGGCTTGCTCTTTGCGAACCGCCACCGCCGCATACTCCCCGTACAGGACCTGCCGCAGTTCCTCGATGTCGTCATCGGGCAAACGGTCAGGCTTGGGCGAGGCCGCCGCCAAAGTCGCGGCGTTCAGGCCGCGCCAGCTCTCATAAGCCTGCGAAAGAAGTTCGCCATAAGCGCGGGCCACCTCGCTCATGCTGGCGGGCGGATGCGCGGTGAAATGGGCTTTCACGGCCCGATTGATGCGTGGCGTGTTCCGATCGCCGGCGGCCCACTCGCGCACGATGGCAGCGGCCCCTGCCGAAAAACTGTCAGGCTCGAGCCGGACGAAGGCCTGCCAGGGGCCGAATACCGGATGGTCCGGCCCGGCGTGCTCCAGCACGTCAATCCAGCGCTCGACGACCAATTGTCGGATCTCGCCCGGCGCCTTTGGCAATGGCTGCTGAGGAGGCAGCCGACCGGCCAGGGCTTGCACGAGGTAGTCTGAAGACCGGGCACGAAATTCGTCGAGCAGCGTCTGGTGTTGCTTGTTCTCGTAGCTATCGAGCGCCTGCTGACGGGTTTCATACTCGCGCTGGAACTCGGCGGTCTTGGCGTCCTGGGGCAACTCCTCGACGAGGGGCGGAACGGCGGGATCTTCGCCGCCGGCAAAAACACCGTACAGCGAATAGTAGTCAGCCGTCGGAATCGGATCGTACTTGTGATCGTGGCAGCGGGCACAAGTGACCGTCAGCCCCATCAACCCTCGCGTAACGACGTCGATACGGTCATCAATAATGTCGTGCACGTTGCCGGTGAAACGCCGCCCCAGCGTCAAGAAGCCGAGCGCGGCCAGCGACCGCTTGTCGTCGCCCAGCGGCAACTCGTCGGCGGCCAGTTGTTCGACGACGAAGCGATCGAACGGCAGATCTTCGTTGAACGACCGCACCACGTAATCGCGATAGCTGAACGCATAGGGAAACCGCCGCTCCTCGGCCAGCCGGACATAGCCCTTGGTCTCCGCATATCGGGCCACGTCCAGCCAGTACCTTCCCCAGCGCTCGCCGTAATGGGGCGAATCGAGCAACCGATCCACCACTCGGGCGAACGCGTCAGGCGCGGGGTCGTCGACAAACGTCGCAATCTCCTCGTCGCTCGGCGGCAAGCCAATGAGGTCGAACGTCGCGCGTCGAATGAGCGTCGTACGATCGGCCGGCGGCGCGGGCGACATCCCCTGCTCTTCGAGCTTCGCGAGAATGAACCGATCGATCGCCGATTGCGGCCACTCGGTGTTTTCAACGCGAGGAATTGCAACCGGACCGACCGGTTGAAACGCCCAATGCGGTTTCTCCGGAGCCGCTTGAGTCTCGCCGCGGCCCGCTTCGTCTGGCCACGAGGCTCCCGCGGCGATCCACTGTCTTAGTGCCGCAACGGCTTTGTCGGGTAACTTTTCGGCCGGCGCCGGCGGCATCTGCAAGTCCGGATCCTGGTAGCCGATCGCAATCAGCAGTCGGCTGCGGCTCGGGTTCTCGAGATCGACGACCGGGCCAGAGTCGCTACCCCGCACCAGCGCCGCGCGCGAGTCCAATCGCAGCCCGGCTTCTTGCGTCTTGGGACCATGGCAGGCCAGGCAATGCTCGACCAAAACGGGTCGAACCTGGCTCTCGAAGAATTCGGCCTTGGAACCCGCGGGGGTTGCCACTTCGTCCTGCTGGCCGAAGGCCGCCGCCGCGTTCGCCGCGATCATTGCGAGGCCAATCGACTTTTTGAGCAGCGCCCGATTCATCAAGGCCCTCGCAATCGACCGCCAGTTTAATCCAAGATTACCCGGCTCGTACGGACCGGCAACGCTCAGTATAGTGTCCCGCCGCGGGCCAAACCTAGCCATTGACCTGGAAAGCGAGTATCCTCGGACGGCATTGGCGTGGAGTTCAGCAGGGTCTCGGCAGAATTGGCGGATTCATGGAAACGGCAAATCCACAGGCGCCGCACCGCGCCCCCCGCTTCGCCGTTGTCGCACGATCCGCAGGACATCCGCCGCTTGCAGGACCTGTCGAGCACGCAATGGAAGTCGGGCCTGGCCGCCTGGCTCGGCTGGCTGTTCGACGGCCTCGACATGCACTTGTACACGCTGGTCGCGGCGCCGTTCGTGGCGCAGTTGCTCGCGGTCAGCGAGAAGGATTCCTCGGTCGGCACGTACAGCTCAATCATCCAGGCCTCGTTCTTGATTGGCTGGGCGCTGGGCGGCGGATTTTTCGGACGCATCGGCGATCGCATGGGCCGCAGCCGGGCGTTGATGCTGACGATTCTGACCTATGCCGCCTTCACCGGGCTGTCGTTTTTCGCACAGACCTGGTGGCAATTGATGATCTTTCGGTTTCTGGCCGCGCTGGGCATTGGCGGCGAGTGGGCCGTCGGCGCCGCCCTGCTTTCGGAGACCTGGCCGCGCCATTGGCGGCCGTGGCTGGCGGCCGTGCTGCAAACCGCAGTCAACATCGGCATTCTGCTGGCCTCGGTCGCCGCCTACTTCATGGCCGGGCTGCCGAATCGTTACGTCTTCCTGGTCGGAATTCTGCCGGCGCTCGTCACTCTCTGGATACGCAAAGCCGTCCCCGAGACCGAAGAGTGGCACGCGGCCCGCGCCGAGCACGCCGACCACGTGCCGAGCGTTTGGGACTTGTTTCGCGGCGATGTGCGCAAGATCACCGTACTGACGATCCTCGTCTGTGCGCTGTCGCTGACGGCGCACTGGGCCTTCAATTTTTGGAGCTTGCAGCATCTGCGCAACCTGCCGGACGTGGCCACTTGGACTAACAGCGAGCGCACGCAGTTTGCCAGCCAGGCCATGACGCTGTTGATGATTTCCTCGATCGTGGGCAACTTCGTGGCCGCCGGACTGGCCAGCCGGATTGGTTATCGACTCTCCATCGCGTTTTTGTGCCTGACCTATTTTATCTCGATGACGGTTACCTACTCCGCGCCGCGCGACCACACGCAAATGTGGTATTGCCTGCCGTTCATGGGCGCGTCGTCGGGACTGTTCGCGCTGTTCACGATGTATATGCCCCCGCTGTTTCCCGTCTTGTTGCGGACCACCGGCGCCGGCTTCTGCTACAACATCGGCCGCATCGCCGCGGCCTTCGGCACCGTGTTCTTCGGGCTCTTCAGCAAGGTGGGCGACTATCGAATCGGCCTGCTCTACGCCGGATTCCTGTTCCTGCCAGCGGCGCTGGCCGCGCTGTTTCTGCCCGAGCCCCCTGATGAGCGTTCGAGCGTTGCTCCGGTCGATTGAGAAGGGAAAAGCTTGCCATGTCCCCTGCCCTGCCCTCCTCAGCCGCCGCGACGATCGTCGGTCAAGGCGCCTTCCGATACCAGGCGCTGCCAAACTGGGCTCAGTTGCCGCCGGACTGGAGCTTTGTCGAAGCCGTGGGCCTGGCCACCGACTCGGCGGGTAACGCCTTCGTATTCAACCGAGGAGAGCATCCGGTCATCGTGCTGGATCGTCAGGGCCAATTCTTGCGCTCCTGGGGCGAGGGCTTCTTCGTGCGTCCGCACGGCATTCAAATAGGTCCGGACGATGCGGTCTATTGCGTCGACGACTTCGACCATGCCGTGCACAAGTTCACGCCCCGTGGGCAACTCGCCTTCACGCTGGGCACGCGCGGCCAGTCGTCGGACACCGGCGCCCGGACGGTCGATTATCGCACGATTCGACAAGCGGCCGGTCCGTTCAACTTTCCCACGAACCTGGCTTTGGCCCCCGGCGGCGAAATAGTGATCACCGACGGCTACGGCAACGCGCGGATCCACGTTTTTTCGCCGGACGGGCGCTTGCTGCGCTCCTGGGGCGAGCCGGGCGCGGGCCCGGGGCAGTTTCACGTTCCGCACGGCATCGCCATCGATCGCGCCGGCACGATTTACGTCGCCGATCGCGAGAATAGCCGCCTGCAACTCTTTTCACTCGAGGGCCGCTTGCTGGACCAGTGGACGTCCTTGGCCCGGCCCAGTGAAGTGGCGATCGACGAAGACCAGAACGTCTACATCGCTGAATTGGGTTATCGGGCCGGCATGTTTCCCGGTGACGTGCCCCTGCCCGGCGCGACGACCGGCGGGCGATTGAGCATCTTCAATTCCGGCGGCGAGTTGCAAGCCCGCTTCGGCGGCGGCGATAATCCCTGTGCGGCTGGCGATTTTTTCGCTCCGCATGACGTATGGATTGATCGTTTCGGCGACCTCTACGTCAGCGAGGTCACGATGTCGGCCGGCGGAAATCGCGGCCTGGTTTCGCCCGACTGCCACACCCTGCAGAAATTTGTCCGCGCGAGCCCCCAAGGAATGCTATGAGAATCGAACACGAACGACTGAAACGACTGACCAGCGCCATTTTCGCCGCCGCGGGTTCCCATGCCCACGAAGCCGAGCGCATCGGTCACTACCTGACCGAAGCGAACCTCGTGGGCCACGACTCGCACGGCGTGATTCGGATCTCGTACTACATCGATTGGGTCCGCGCCGGCAAGGTGCTCGCCAACCAGGACATTCAGATCGTCTTCGAAAACGACGCGATCGCCGTGGTCGACGGCCAGTATGGATATGGCCAGACCATCGGCGAGCAGGCCACGAAATTGGGAATCGAAAAAGCGTCGAAACACGGCGTCGCCGTCATTGCGCTGCGCAATACGGGCCATCTCGGGCGCATCGGTGATTGGCCGCTGCTGGCGGCGCGGGCCGGCAAGGTTTCGCTGCATTTCGTGAACACCAGTGGCGCGGGCATTCTGGTGGCGCCGTTCGGCGGCATCAATCGGCGACTGTCGGCAAACCCCATCGCCGCGGGCGTGCCCGTCAAGGGAGGCTCGCCAATCTTGCTGGACATGTCGTGCTGCACGATCGCTGAGGGCAAATTGAAGGTCGCGTTCAACAAGGGAGCGAGCGTCGCCGACGGCTGCATCATCGATTCGAAGGGGCAGCCGACCACCGACCCGCGCGTGTTTTATGGCGATCCGCCGGGCGCGATCCTTTCCATCGCCGGACACAAGGGCTACGGCCTGGGCATCATCACCGAGATGCTGGCCGGCGCGCTCACCGGCGGCGGGGCCAGCAACCCGGCCAACGCCGGCCGCCTGGCGAATGGCATGCTCTCGATCTATATGGAGCCGACGTTCTTCGAGGAAGACGCCGCGTTTGGCGCCGAGGTGAACCGGTTCATCGAATGGGTCAAAAGCTCGGAAAAAGCACTGCCCAACGGCGAGATCCTGATGCCCGGCGAAATCGAGGAAAAAACACGAGCCCAGCGACTTCGCGATGGAATCGAGCTGGACGAGATCACTTGGAAGTCGATCGTCGACACATGCCGGCTGGTTGGGGTCGACCCCGAACAAATTTGAGCAACCCTTGGCGAGCCGGTACACTGGCGGCTCGCAGCCAATTTAACATCAGCGCACTCGCGAGGTTCCCATCATGCGCACGTTAGTCACCACGCTTATTGTCGCTTCGATCGTGACGGTTGCCTGGCACCGGCGTTCGGGCGCGGCCGAAAACCCGATTGTGCCGGCCGGCGCGAAGCTCGAGTTGCTCTTTACGCGCACCGCCAAGATCAACGGCGGTTTGACCGAGGGTCCGGCCGTGGCCCCGGACGGCAGCATTTATTTCACCGACATGCCCTTTGGCGCCGATGCCGGCATGATTCTGCGGTTCGATCCCGCCACGCGCAAGGTCACGACTTTCACGGACAATAGCGGCAAGGCCAACGGACTGACGTGCGACGCCCAGGGCTATCTCGTGGCCTGCGAAGGCGCCGACTCGGGCGGACGGCGCGTTTCGCGTTGGGACCGGAAGACCGGCAAGAGCCAAACGATCGCCGACTCCTACCGCGGCAAGCGTTTCAACTCGCCCAACGATTTGTGCATCGACACCAAGGGGCGCATTTACTTTTCCGACCCGCGCTACCTGGGGGAGGAGCCTCGCCAGCTCGAGCACCGCGCCGTCTATCGCATCGACAAAGACGGCACGGTCGTGGAAGTCACGCACGATGTCGAGAAGCCCAACGGAGTGGCGCTCTCGCCCGATGAAAAAACGCTCTACGTGGGAGATCACAACAACGGCACCGATCGGATCGATCCGACCGCTCCCGCGCCCAAGATCGGCGCGATGAAGGTCTACGCCTTTCCGCTCGGCCCCGACGGCCTGGTCAGCGGACCCAAGAAGACGCTCGTCGACTTCGGCGCCGAGAACGGTTGCGACGGCATCTGCGTCGACATCAAGGGCAACATTTACCTGACCTGTCGCAGCCTGAAGCGACCGGGCCTGATGGTCATCGATCCCCGGGGCAACGAGCTCGCATTCGTACCCACGGGCCCGGCGAATCAAACGGCGGCCAAGGAACCCGTGGGCTTGCCGAGCAATTGCGAGTTTGGCATCGGCGCCGAAGACACGATGCTATACCTGACCGTCGACAAGAGCCTCTACCGCATCCGGCTCAAAGTGGCCGGCTACCATGTGCCGTTCGAAGAGGGCAACTGACGGCCCGCGGCGCCCTTTATTTCGACCGCGTCATTCCGAAGGGAGTCTCACCATGCTCGATCACGTGTTATTCGCCTCAACCGTGAATGTGGACTACGCCAAACGGCTCGTGGCGGATATTCCGGACGACAAAATGGCCGCGCAGCCCGTCGAGGGAATGAACCACGCCGCCTGGGTGCTGGGCCATTTGGCCTATGTCTTCGATTCCATGATCGGCGTGTGGGACGAAAAGCCGGTGATGAGCGCCGAGTGGAAGGAGCTCTTCAACGTATCCTCAAAGCCGCTGCCGGACCGAGCCAGGTATCCGTCGAAGGATGCCCTGCTCGAGGCCTATGAGAAGGCCTACCAGCGCATCGTCGACAAGGTGAAGACCGCTTCGCCGGAATCGCTCGCGCGGGACTTCCCCAATCCTCGCCTGCGGGCGTCGCTACCCACGGTGGGCGTGGCGATGGTGCATATCTTGACCTCGCACCAAGGCGTTCACTTGGGACAACTCTCCGCCTGGCGGCGCGCCCAGGGATTGCCTTCGGCGTAATGGGCCTTCCGAGGGCTCGGGCTTGGTGTCCAGGCGAATGCCAGGTAGCATTCGCCTACAACCAGTTCTGCTGGCGGTACCAGTCGGCCGTCTGCCGCAGTCGATCGAGAAATGGCGCTTGCGGGGCGAAGCCCAACTCGCGGCGAATGGTCTGAGGCGAACAAATCCAGCTGCCGGCCCATGCCTCGCGGGCCTTGTCGAAGTTGAAGATATACGGCCGCCCGCGCAGCCGAGACACGCCCTCGGCCAACGCCGCGCCGCCCCACAAAAACACGGGCCCCGAACTGCGCCAGATCCGCACACTTTGCCGTCCGAGGCTGCGGCTGATCAATGAGCCCAATTCAGCGAACGTGGGCTGTTCGTCGTCGGCCACGAAGTAATAACCGCGCGGCGGCGAGGATGCGGTGTGCTGGTCCGGCGGATCGAGCCGCGAGCCCC
Source organism: uncultured Planctomycetaceae bacterium (assembly GCA_963791755.1). GTDB lineage: Bacteria > Planctomycetota > Planctomycetia > Pirellulales > PALSA-1355 > PALSA-1355. The sequence continues at coordinate 1,832,579 of CAWBTK010000005.1, read as the reverse complement.
GTTCGGCGCAAAGCACCAGCGAGTCGACCAGATCGCGGACGTGAATAAACGAATAGCGCGATCGCCCAACTCCCAGGGCCACATGCACGCCGAGTCGGAAAATCATGCGGAAGATCTGCCGCAACACGATGTCTCCCTCGCCGAAAACGATCGGCGGACGGACGATCGTGATGGGAACCTGGCCGGCAAATTGCTCGGCGATCAGTTCGGCTTGCCGCTTCGCCCGACCGTAGTGGGAAACTGGCGCGGCCGGGTCGCTCTCGGTTCGCGGTCGATCGGCGGGCGACGGTCCCGCGGCCGCCAGGGATGAGACGGAAACCAACGTGGGCGGATTGCTGGCCGCCGCGCAGGCCTGCGCTATGTTGCGAAACGCGTCGGCATTGACCTGCATCAATTCGGCGGCGCGAAATGCCATGGTCAGGCCGGCCAGGTGGTAGACGACTTGCGCGCCATCGACTGCCCGCCGCACTGCTTCGGCGTCGCGGACGTCTCCCATCGCAAACCGCACTCCCAATGGTTCGAGCGCGGTTCGCTTGGAACTGGGACGCACCAGGCAGACGACGTCGTCGCCGCGCGCGACGAGACGCTCGGTCAACTTCGTGCCGATAAATCCGCTGGCCCCAGTCACCAGAACACGTGCCATATGAATCGCCGCTCCTCTTGCGAGAACCCTCCGCCTGAGTAAGTCTGTTCGAAACGTGTACGAAAGCGCTGAAATCACCTTCCTATGGATCGGCCGCGACCCGGCTTGCACTGTGGTCGGCTGGGACGGCCGGGTGCGTTCGGAAGAACTACGGTTGTCCGTATATCCCCACCCAGTTGGTTAGAACCGCGCCGCGAGCCGCTGGCAAGCCCTGGAATGTTTCCGCGCCACCGTTCCAATGGCCGCCCACGGCTCGGCGTTTCACCCTTCGCCCGAGCATCATGGGCTCTCGCGCCGTGGCGCCGCTGCCGCCCTGTTCGGAGTCGTTGTGGCGTATATACTTAATTGCGGTCATATCGACTGCGCCGAAGGTGCAAATTATCGCGATCGGTTTGCCCAGCTCGCCTTGGGCACGCCTGTCGAACCTGAGTTGCGGGTTATTACGCGGAGCCAGAACGTTTCATGAGCATCGGATTACCCCAACAAGGCGACGCCACCTACGAGCTGGCGCCCTACAAGTCACTCGATGACGCGGAATTGCAAGCGCGCATCGCCGATGTCCGCGGCCGTCTCGGTTCGCGTTTGATCGTGCTGGGCCACCACTACCAGCAAGATCAAGTGATCGCCATGTCCGACTTGCGCGGCGACAGCTACCAGCTCAGCAAAATGGCGGCCGATAGCGGCGACTGCCGGGCGATCGCGTTTTGCGGAGTTCATTTCATGGCCGAGACGGCTGACATCCTGGCCAATCAGCCCGCGAAGCTCGAGGCGCGTGGCGGCGAGCGTGTCACCGTGATCCTGCCAGACATGGCCGCCGGATGTTCGATGGCCGACATGGCCGCCATCCACCAGGTCGAGGGCGCCTGGGAAGAGATGGGCGAAGTCATCGACACGGCCGACATCACGCCGGTCACCTACATCAACTCCGCGGCCAGCCTGAAGTCGTTTTGCGGTCGGCACGGGGGGATTGTTTGCACGTCCAGCAACGCCCAGGCGGTCCTCCGCTGGGCATTCGAGCGCACCAGCCGCGTATTGTTCTTTCCCGATCAGCACCTTGGCCGCAACACCGCCAAGGCGATGGGGATTCCGCTCGATCAAATGCCGGTGTGGGACCCGCACCAGGACGAACTCGGAGGCAACACGCCCGAGGCGATCAAATCGTCGAGGGTGCTGCTCTGGCGCGGACACTGTAGCGTGCACCAGATGTTCACTGCCGCGCATGTCGATATGTTTCGCGCCAAGGTGCCGGGCATCAAAATCCTGGTGCATCCGGAATGTCCGATGGAAGTGGTCGACAAGGCGGACGTGCAGGGCTCGACCAGCAAGATTATCCGCACGGTCGAAATGGCCCCGCCGGGCTCGAAGTGGGCCATCGGCACGGAACTGCACCTGGTGAATCGTTTGAAGACCGAACATCCCGAGCAGGAAATCCACTTTCTTTCGCCCGTGGTCTGCATGTGCGCGACGATGTATCGCATCGACTTGGCGCATTTATGCTGGAGCTTGGAGAACCTGGCGGCGGGCACGCCGGTCAATGTTATCCGGGTAGATGACGAAACGGCGCGGTGGTCGCTCGTCGCGCTGGAGCGGATGCTGGCCGTGAATTGATCGCCTCCGTGTTGCGCCGCGGCCGGCCCGTCGCAACGCCCCGAAACGCTCCGGCGAGTGCCGCGGAACACTACCCGCCGCGCGGGCAACTTGCCGCCCAGCGCATGCTTCGGTAGGCTACGCGTTCGGTTTTCATCGACTTTCACGTTCCGATTGAGCACAACATGAGCGACCCGTATTTTCAGAAGCTTTTTGCCGACCGGATCGGCGGCGAGAACTATGGCAAGGGCACGGCGATCTACAAGTTCGAAAAGATCAAGCGTGCCAAGCGCAAGGCCCTGACCGATCATCCCGAGCGGACGTTGATCGACTTCGGCATCGGCGAGAACGACGAAATGGCGCCCCCCTCGGTGCGCTCTGTGATGGCCGAGGAGATCAATCGCCTGGAAAACCGGGGTTATGCCGACAATGGCGTCGCGGCCTACAAGGAAGCCGTGGCTCGATTCATGCAGCGCAACTTCGCGGTCGAACTGGACCCGGCCACCGAAATCAACCACTGCATTGGCTCCAAAACCGCCCTGGCAATGCTGCCGGCGGCTTTCATCAACCCCGGCGATATCACGCTGATGACCGTGCCAGGCTATCCGGTGGCCGGCACGCACACTCGGTATTACGGCGGCAGCGTCTATGCCCTGCCCTTACTGCCGGCCAACGACTTTCTGCCGGACTTGGACTCCATTCCCGCCGACGTCTGCGCGTGCCAAGCTGCTCGTGTTGTGCTATCCCAACAGTCCGACCGGCAAGGTCGCGACGCATGAGTTCTACCAGCGCGTGGTCGAATTCGCCCGCCGCCACGAAATCGTCGTGGTGCAAGATGCGGCGCACATCATGCTGACCTATGAGGGCCAGCCGCTCAGCTTCCTGTCGGTGCCCGGAGCCAAGGACGTGGGCGTCGAAGTCCATTCCATGTCCAAGGGGTTTCATATGATCGGTTGGCGGCTGGGATGGGTCTGCGGCCATGAGCGGATCGTGCGCGCGTTTTCCGACGTCAAGGACAACAGCGACTCGGGGCAGTTCATCGCCATCCAAAAGGCCGGCGCGGCGGCGCTCGACGATGTCGCCATTCCCCAGCAGGTGCGAACCAAGTATGAGCGGCGCTGTCGCAAACTGGTGGAAACGCTCAATCGTTGCGGCTTCAACAGCAAAATGCCGGGAGGAAGCTATTTCATCTATGCTCCCAGCCCCAAAGGCATCACCGGCGGGCCCATGTTCGAAACCGCCGAGGCCGCCAGCCAGTATTTGATTACCGAGCACTCGATCTGCACGGTGCCCTGGGACGATGCCGGCGCGTATCTGCGGTTCTCGGTGACCTACGAGGCTCCGACCGAGGCCGACGAGGACGCGCTGATGACGGCCACCGAGGAACGGCTGCGGCGGATTCAGCCGCTATTTTGAGCCATCAACGGCTGTTCCAAGGTTTGAGCCAGCCGGATCAGCTCCGCGCGAGAACTGCGCGTTCAGTTTCCGCATCAGGCTGGCACGCCGCAGCTGAATGGTGCGCAGACTCCAGTCGAGTTTTAGCGCGATCGCCTTGTCGGGCTTTCCCAGCACGGTCAATTGCAGCACGTCTTTCTCGTCAGGCGTTAGCGACTCGTATCGCTCCAGCAGTTCTCGCCGATGCCCCTGCACCTCGCGATTGCTGGCGTCGCGCGTCAGCGCCCTGCGGCACGCTTTCCATCAACGCCGTGCCGCGATAAGGCTTCTCGAAAAAATCGACCGCGCCGGCTTTCATCGCCGACACGGCGGCCGGTATGTCGCCGTGACCGCTAATCATGATCACCGGCGATTGGATGTTGCGAACCGCCAATTCCTCGATGACCTCCAAGCCGCTCAGTTGCGGCATACGCAGATCGAGCACGATACATCCGGGTCGGTCCGCCGAGTAGTTGTCCAAAAAATCCTGGCCCGAGGCAAAACATTCCACCTCGAGGTTCATCGATTGGATCAGCGCGGCCAGCGATTCGCGGACCTGGTCGTCGTCGTCGACGACGACGACAGTTGGCGACGAAAGCATGTCAAACTCCGGATAACGGCAACGTGAAACGAAACGTAACGCCTCGATCGGGATTCGGGCTGACCCATAACCGGCCGCCGTGGTCTTCGACGATCGAACGGCTGATCGCCAGCCCGATGCCGACACCGTTGGGTTTGCTGGTGAAAAAAGCATCGAATACACGGTCGGTGTTCTCGGCTGCAATACCCTCGCCGGCATCTTCGACCGAAATCTCTACCTTATTGTCGCGCAACTGCGCGCCGATCACCACTTGCCGCTCGTCTGGACGGTTTCCGAGCATGGCCTCATAAGCGTTGCGCAATAGGTTGACGAGCACCTGTTGAACCTGAACGCGATCGACCGTGGCTTGGATTGCGGCTTCCGGTTGCCAGCGGACGCGCACGTTCTGCAATCGCGTTTCGGCCTCGAGCAGGTCGATCACTTCATCGATCAATTCGTTGACTTCAACGGTCGAGCGCCGCGGCTCCGACTTGCGCGTAAACGAGCGGAGCCGGCGTATCATTTGTCCGGCCCGATCCGTATTGGCGGCAATCTTCTCGATCCAGGAAAGCAGCTTTTCATCGGTGACCGACGAGCCCGCGGCGATCGCCTGCGCAGCTGGCGGCGTAGTTCGAGATCGCCGCCAACGGTTGATTCAACTCGTGCGCCAGACCCGTGGCGATCTCCCCCATCGTGCTCACCCGGGCGATATGCGCCAGTTCGGCCCGCTGCATGTGGGCCGCTTCCTCCGCCCGGCGCCGCTCGGAGATATCCATGATCGTGCCGACCATGCGCACCGGCGCCCCCTCGCCGTCAAAGATTACGAAGCCGCGATCGTACACGTGCGCGTACGTGCCATCGGTGCGGCGCAGTCGGTACTCCAGGGTCCATTGTTGTCCGCTGTCGTTGACCGGCGGCGGCATCGATCGCAAGATCCGCTCTCGATCATCGGGATGGATGCGGTTGCGCCACCATTCGACCGGGCTTTCGGTGGCGTCGTTCGATTCGCCATAACTGGCCCGGTAGCTGTCGTTGCGCCAGAGGCGGTTTTCACGCAGGTCCCAATCCCAGACAGCGTCCTTCGTCGCGGTCGCAATCAGTTGGAACCGTTCCTGGCTTTCGCGCAGTTGCTGCTCGGCTCGCTTGCGCCGCGTGATGTCTTGGCCGGTGGCAAACAGGACCTGCTGTTCCAGGCAGGGCACGGCGTTCCAAAGAATCCACTTGTACGAGCCGTCCTTGCAGCGAACCCGCGTCTCCACGGCCATCGAGTCGCGTCCGGAAACCAACTGATCCCTGGCTTGGAACACGCGGTCCCGATCGTCCGCGTGAAGCAGCTCCCGCAGGCGGATCGACATCATCTCTTCATACGGATAACCCAAGACGCCGCACCAGGCCGGATTCCAGCGCTTTAAATATCCGTCGAACCCAATGATGCACAACAGCCCCAGCGATTGCTCGAACAGTCGGTCGCGTTCCTGGTCGGCCGGTTTTTGCCGCGCGATCTCAACTTGCGTGACAACCGCCGCCGTCCGACCTTCGAATTGCGCAGGGCCGGCCACCAGTTTGATCCAGCGCTCCGGCTGTGAATCGTGAACCGCGTATTCGATGGAAAACGAATCACATTCTTCGTCGAGGATCTGTCGCAAGCCCCGCGCGATGTCGGCAGCAGATTCAATATTTTGCTGGACGGCCAGTTCGCAGGCCTGCAGAAAATCGCCCCCGTTGCCCAGCGCGTCATTCTGGCAGAAGGTCTCCAGCGGCTGATTTTCCCACAGTCGATTGGCCGCGCGAACTTTGCCGTCTCGATCGACAATCGCTACATGAACCGGCAGAGCATCGAGCGTACACACGTCAAAGGACTGGTCCGATCCCTTGCTGGCGCGTCGTTCTTTCGTCAAAGGGCCGCGCATAAGGGGGACTCGAGCACTGCGAATTCGCGACACTTTGGACAACTACAAGCTACCGGACGACCCGCGGCTAGCCGGGACGGGATGCGTGGCACGTGTACCGGGCCCAAGATCGACCGCTTCGCTGCCTGGAAAAAAGGCCGGCGGACCGGCTTAGGCCCCTAAATCTAATTTGGTCGAGCCCTCTGGGGACGTCAAGCGAATGGACGCCTTGATTTGCAGCTCAAGTTGGGCAAAGATACCTGTTTGCTCCCTGGCACGGCGACCATGAGACTGGTTTCCCGGCCTAAAAGCCCCCTTTGTCCCATTCCTACAGGTTTAGCGGTGTTCGAGCAGATCGAAAAACTGAAGCAGGAACTGACCGACCGATATGTCGTCGTCAACAGCGACATACCAGAGTTGAAGCGGTTCGACGGCCATGTGGGGCAAGTAAAGACCGTCAACATGAACGGCCGGGCTTTGGTCGAATTCAACGCCTGGAACAATATCGGCTGGTACGACATCGACACGCACAGCCTGAGGGTCGTGCCCAAGCCCGAACCGGCCGCTGAAGGCAAGAAGACCGAGGCGCCGCGCGCCGCCGCGCCGAAGACGGCGGCCAAGCCGCCGGCTGGCGAGAAGAAGCTCTCTCCCTTGGAAATGGCCCGCATGCAAGGCGCCGCCAAGGGCGCCGCGCCTGCCAAGCCAGCCGGCGACAAGCCCGCGCCGGCGAAAGCCGCGCCGGCTGCCGCGGGAGCCAAATCGACTGCCGATATTTTGGCTGCGGCTCGCGCCGCGAAGGCGCCCGCCGCCGGCGATAAACCTGCCGGCGCTGCCAAGCCGAAGCTGAGCACCGCTGACATCCTGGCGGCCGCCCGAGCCAAGACCGCCGAATCCGCCAGCGAGGCTCCCGCGCCGACGAGTGCCGTTGCGCCGGTAGCGACACCCGTTGCCGACGAATCGCCCGTTTCCGCCAAGCCAGCCGCCGCCAAGCCAGCAGCGGCCAAGTCGCAACTGACGCCCGGTCAACGGCCGAGCGTAAGCGAGATTCTCGTCTGGTGCCGCGAGCACGACTCGCATTAAGATCGCCCCAGTGGGCGGCGGTCTGACGCCATTTTTCTCGCCTCGATTCCAGCCTGGCACGCGCGCATGCTCAGCGACGAAGTCCGCTTGAGACTGGCTCGGATTCACCGACCATTGGAGCCACGCGCGCCAATCGGCCGGTCGTGGGCAGCACCCGACTTTCGCCATCCCCCCCTCCCAGCCTATCGAGCACCCGAGGGAGACGATTTACTGGCGCAGGACCGAGGAGTGCCACAACGCTTCGGGCAGCCATCTGCGATTTCGTCGCCCCCTGGCCACGCTGTGGCCGGCGGCCGAACACGCAGTCGAACAGTCCTTCGCGCGGCGCGCCGATTGGGGGATGACCGTCGAAGCGATGCACGACGAGCTGGCGGCAGTCGCCCGACACTTCCCCGCCGCGGCGCTGTTCTTGGACCTGGAGACTTGCGGCTTTGCCGGATCGCCGGTGTTTCTGGCCGGGCTGTTGTGGCAACACGACGGAGTGCTGACACTCGATCAGCTATTCGCCAGAAACTACGCCGAGGAGCGGGCCGTGCTGGAGAGCCTGTGGCAAATCGCGGCTCGAAATCGCGTGCTCGTGACGTATAACGGTAAAAGCTTCGACTGGCCGATGGTTCACGACCGCAGCACTCGCCACCACCTGGGACGCGACGCGCGTGGCACTTCACATACACTCGACCAGGCCGCGCGGGCCGAGCCCAGCTTGGGGCGGGGCGATCCAAGGCCGCAGTTGACGCATTGCGATTTGCTGCACCACGCCCGGCGACGGTGGAAGCGAGTCTTGCCGAACTGCAAGCTACAGACGCTGGAGCGTTTCGTGTGCAACCGGTCGCGCCACGACGACCTGAGCGGCGCGGAAGTGCCGGCGGCGTATCATGAATTCGTGCGGACCGGCGTGGCCCGACAGGTGGGCGCAATCGTGCATCACAACGCGCTCGACCTGGTGACGCTCGTGCAGATCGCGCTACGGTTGCTCGATCCGCCGCGATCGCAGCGCTGAAACTTATCGCGCGCGACACGAAAAAAGCCACGGCACGCCGTTAGTTGGCATGCCGTGGCTCGTATAATCAAACCTCTAGCCTAATGCGACGGAGGAGTCGCTGCGAGAAGAGCGAGGTCAGGCTGTGCTAGGCACTAGCCGTTGAATTGACCTGGCCCACGCATATAGTTAGGTCCTCCCGACGGATTTTGAGGCTAATTGAGGTTTGAAGTTTCAAATGTTGGGGACCGTCTCTTGGTCCCCGTTATCGATTAGGAAATTACATCGGCACTTTAGCCGCGCCACTCGACATCGTTGGCGGCTAACGGAAATTATAGTTCGACGAGCGGAGTAAAGTAGTCGAAAGGCGAAAAGTTTGCAAAATCAATTTCGCCAGATTATTGGGCCGAGCGATTTCCAGCACGAGCAGCCGAATTCTGGAATTGGCACGGCACAAAGGCACGCGCTTTGCGTGGGCGAAAATCACGCGATCGGAACAGGGATCGCGCGGCTGGAAAATCCCTGGAAATTGGCTCAAGTCGAGCTCGTTCTGCGCCAGCGCAATGCGATCCAATCGGCGGCAGGCTACTTGGGGTGCGAGCGACCGATCTCGCGACCAGCGCTTTCGAGCGCCGTTTGCAGTTGATCTTGTTCCTGCCACAAAAACGCATCCACCGCGTCTTCGAGCATCTCCAAGGTTTCGTATTTGCCGGCTCGAATCAAGCGCTTCAGTTGCGCGATCTTGGCATCCCGCGCGGCGGTCTCGACCGAACGAGTCATTCTGCACCTCCGGCTTATTCCTAGCGGAGAAATCGCCAAAAATTGCATCCGTCGTGGACGCCTCCATCAGGCGTTCCCACCATGCTAGCAAGATCGGGCCCGGTTGAAAATCAGCCCGGGGAGGTTCCGGCGGTAACCGCCGGGGGTAACCCCCGCAAATGCGAAAAACCCGCTGCGAAGCCCCTGGCTTCGCAACGGGTCGCGTGGATCGAGGCGTGTGGATAACTTGTCAGTCCCCCACCTCTTACGACTTCTTTTCCACAACCCAAATGTTGCGATAGGTGACCGGATTGCCATGCGCCTGCAAATGGAAAGGCCCTTTGCCGGGCTGCTCCTGCGGCGCCCCGCCAGGGGTCAAATGCGGCAGCTCGAAATCGTCGAAGATGGTCACGCCGTTGTGCTTGATCGTCACCCGCGCGTTCTTCACCTTCTTGTCTCCCTCGAACCGCGCCGCGGTAAAATCGACGTCATACGTTTGCCAGGACAGCGGCGGATAGCACATGTTCACGGCCGGCTCCTTGATCTGATAGAAGCCGCCGCACTCGTTGTTGGCTCCTTCCAGCCCGAAAGAGTCCAACACCTGCAACTCGTAACGGTCCTGTAGATACAAGCCGCTGTTGCCGCGCGCCTGACCCTGTGCCTTGGGCACAAAGGGCGTGCGAAACTCCAGGTGCAGCGTGAAGTCTTGGAATTCGTCCTTGCTGCGCGTTCCGGCGAGCAACAAATCGTCCTCCACGATCTTGCCATTGGCCCAGGCCGCGGCACTCGTGCCGTCGAAGAGCACCTTGGCGCCCTCGGGCGGCTCAGCGCCTAACGTGGGGCTGGTGCGCTCCACCTTGGTCAGCGTGCCCAGTTCGGTCCCGGCCGCGTCCAGCACCGTCATCTTGCCGTCGGCAATCTTGGCGGTTCCATTCTCGCCGCTAAAAGTGACTTTGCCGTCTTCCGTTGTGCTGTCGACCGTCAATTGCATGTCGCCCCGGCTCCAGCCGTCGCCCGGCAGCCCGCCGAAGAAAAACATACCGCGAAATTTGCCGTCGCCCAACGCGATCACCTGCGCGCAAACGGCGCGGCTTGATCCTGAATCTTCAACTCTCCTCGGTACTCGCCTTGAATATTGAAGTCCGGACCCGCCTTGGCCGGATCGGTGAACGCTTCGGCGCTGCGCCCAAAGTCGGCGCAATCAGCGCCACAACCATCGCGATTGCCAATAAAAATCGCCCTGACATGGATGCATCTCCTGGATCGTCAATTTCGTATCATGAATCGCGGTGCCAAGCGGCTATTCTGACTGCCGCGCCGGGTCATCGCAAGCACTCTGCGGAAAAGCGTCCGCTCAGAACCAATAACACAGGCCCGAGAGTCGCCTCCCGGGCCTGTCGAGAATTCGAAAGTTTGCGGCGATTCGTCAGGCAAATAGCTTGCTGACGACTTCGGCCTTCACCAACTCGCGCGGCTGGTTCAAGTGGTTGTAAACGATCGTGGCTGGATTGATTCCCATGGCATGATAAATCGTGGCCAACAGCTCGATCGGGTGCACCGGGTTTTCCAGCGGCGCCGAGGCGGTCGCGTCGGACTTGCCATGGACATAGCCCCGTTTGATGCCGCCGCCGGCGATGCAGGCCGTGTAGCAGTAGGGCCAGTGATCGCGGCCGTCGTCGTTGTTCGAGTTGCCCGAGGTGCTGACGCCTCGTTGCGGACTGCGTCCGAACTCGCCCACTGCCACGACCAGAGTTTCCTCGAGCATTCCTTTCTCATCCAGGTCGGCGATCAACGCCGAGAGGCCGGCATCGAGCATCGGGGCCGATTGCTTTCGCATCCGATCCGACAAGCCGGTGTGCACGTCGAACGAGTGGTTGTCCGAGTTGGCCACTTTCGGCCACACGACTTCCACCACGCGCGTGCCGGCCTCGACCAGGCGGCGAGCCAACAAGCAGCTCTGCCCGAACGTGTTGCGACCGTAGCGATCGCGCATCGCGTCGCTTTCTTGTTTCAAGTTGAATGCGTCGCGGGCCCGGCCGGAGATGATCAGGCCCAGAGCCTTGTCGTAGTATTCGTTGAGATCGTACTTCGAGACCGCCTTGTCGACGTCCGGCATGCCCTGGTTGATCAGGTCTCGCAAACGAGCGCGGCGCTCCAGTCGAGCGGAGGTGACTTCCGGCCGCAGATTCAAATCGTCGACCGTGATCCGGTCCATCTTGTTCATATCCATATCGTCGCCGGGCGGATACAGGTAGTACGGGTCGAACGCGCGACCCAGGAACCCGGCCGTGCCGCCCTTTCCGACCACGTTGCTCTCCTGCAGCGGTCGAGGCAACATGACGAACGGCAGCATCGGAACCGTCGGCGGCTTGAGCCGGATGATGTTTGAGCCGAAGGTCGGGAAATCCTTGGGAGTCGGCGGTTCGAGCTGTCCCGAGGGACTCACCTTGTCGGTCGTGTAGCCGGTGTGAATCTGGTAGATCGCGGCCGTGTGATTGAACAGTCCGACCGGCGTATAGCTCACCGAGCGGATCATCGTCATCTTGTCGTTGACTTCGGCCAGCTTGGGCAGCAGCTCGGTAAAGTTGACGCCGGGCAGCTTCGTGGGAATTTGCTTGAAGACGCTGCGCACGTTATCGGGCACGTTCTCCTTCGGGTCCCACAGGTCGAGGTGACTCGGTCCGCCCTGCAGGTAGACCATGATCACGCTCTTGGCCTTGTTCCAACCGGGTCCGCCGCCGCTGGCCGACTCCGAATTGGTGTTCGCGCGAGCCTGCGATTCGAACATCTGAGCCAGACTCAGACCCAGCAGCGAAGAGCCGCCGACGCGGAGCAAGTCGCGTCGCGTCAGTCCCAATCCGCGGTCGCACAAGTCGTTGGCGAGTTGGCCCGGGATTCTTAGCATCGTTTGGCGCCTCCGGTGAAAGACCGATCAAGCGGTGGGGGTGGGAACCAGGATGGACCGCGCGTGGGGTGTGCCATTCAACGGGCTCTCAAAACCCCGCCGATGACACGCTGGCAGTATAACGGCCTCGAACGGCAAAAGTCAATCTGCGCTCCGTCCCGCACAGGCCGGCGGCGGTCGACCTCAAAGACCGATTGTGCCGGCCCTTACGAAAACGAAGACCCGCCGGCTTGACCGCGGAGATGGCCTAGGGCGTGGGACCAGCCGCCGCGACGCCCTTTTGCTTTTCCCACCAGCGGACCACGTCTTGGCGGTCCCGATCCGATGAAAAGCGAAAGCCGACAAAACGCAATCGCTCCGTGGCCGCCTCGCCGGTGGTCTCCAATCCGAACGGCCGCGTCGAAGCCCCGTGCCGGTTGAGCAAGACGGCCGCGGCGCTGGCGCCCAATTCGGGTGGCACTTCCAGGTTGCTCACCAACGGCGTCCGCTGATCCAATAACTTTGCCAGCCAATCGTCCACGCCCGGCCAGGGGTCGCGCTCCGCGATCGCCAGAGCCGCGATCCAGGCAATCTGGTAGGGGCTCTCGTACGTCGGCTCCAGACGCCCTGAGCGGGCCAGTTCCTCCAGCGCCGGCACGGCCTCGCGCGTGCCCACGCGAGCCATCACGTGGCAAATGCCGCCATGCACCGTCAACTGCCCCTGCAGTTCGGTGTTTGTCGTGACCAAAGGGCGATTGGGTACCGCGCGAAAATAAGGTCCGACAAACGACGATGCGACGCGTGGATCGAGCTGCGCCAAAAGCACCAACTCGGCTTCGCTGAGCACCGTTTGTCGCGCGATGAAATCATTGACGGTCCGGTCGCTGATCTCGCGCAGGCGCGTGGCCTCGTCGCGCTGAATCTGATATTCGAATGCCAATCGCCGCCGGGGAGTGGGCAAGTTCGTCAGATAAAACATCACTTCCTGCGTGGCGTCGGGATGCGGAATGGCGATCCGCACGGGATAGTCTCCCTCGGACAGCGAGTTTCCGCTCACGCAATGGGCCGTCGTTTCGTCAATTCGGTCGAAGTGCGTGGCCCGTTGAGCCATCTCGTTGAACTGCGGCAGCCCAAGGATCAGGTATTGAACCGTCTTGTGCTGGCGGTGTTCCCAGTTTCCCAATTCGTGGCCCCATACCTCGGCCGCCATTGCCGGCCTGGTGAAATCCACGATCTGTCGCAACGTGGCCGCGACGTCGTCGTCGGCAGTTGCCAGGCGTTTCTCCAGAATCGCCAGCACGCGGGGCCGCACCTCGTCGCGGGCCGTCGCATCCAGCAATTCGCGCTCGGCCAGGTCGCGGCGAAATCGACCGATCGAGTCAGTCTCGTCCGTTTCGACCAGGCTGTCGACCCAGGACTCGATTTGTTCATCGGAGACTTCCGGCAGCGGAACGCTGGCCGGATCGGCCATCAGCCATGCCCGCCTGGCTTCGTCCAACAGCGGCTCCAACTCTCGCCGTCCCGTCGCCGTCAGTCCTGGCGCCGCCGCGCGCTGTTTGAGTTCGCTCCACAACGGACCGATAAGCTCAACCGATTGAAACATCAGTCGAAGCCGGCGCTGCGCCGTGTCACGCTCGGCCGACGAATCGCTGTTCAATCGATCCAACAGCGGGACGATCTCGCTGGCCAGCGGCCGGCCCACGTCGGGCGGCAGCGTCGATTCGGGCAGGCCCTTGGCCAGCGCCTCGACTCGCGCTCGGACTTCGAACGAGGTTTCCGGGGCGTGCAGAAGCCGCGTCAGGCGGGCCGACAGAAACGATGCGAGACCCGGTTCATCGACCCAGTGTTCAAGTCGTTGTTGGGCCTTGCCGCGTTTGGAGAAGTCCTCGTCGTCCAGCGCCGCCAGGGTCCGCTCGATCTCATCGGCCACTGCCGGAGCTAGCACTTCCGCAGGCGCGACTTCTGTCGGCTCGACCGCGAAGGCGGAAGTCCAACCCCAAAGAAACAATCCCAGCCCCGCAAGTACCGCTTGGCGAAATGGGCTGGGCAAGGTCATGCAGTCACGCACCAGGGATGGCGTGCCAGGAGGGTGGGGGAATGGGGAGACCTTTCGAGTGAACTCCCTCCACTATAGTTAAAACCGCTCGGCGAATCCAACGCCAGTTGCCCGTTTCTCTCGGCCGCCGCGTTATCGGTATGGTTCGGAAAATGACTCTTGCGATAGACTTCCGGCGAAATCAAACAACTTCGTCCGAGGAACAGTCGCGATGCAATCCGTGGTCCTGGTTTGGATGCTCTGCCTGGCTCCCGAAACACCGATCGATACGGTCGTCGTCTGTCCAGCCGAATTTCGCCAAGCCCTGGCGCCATGGCTCGCTCACCGCCAGGGCCAGGGGCGGCGGATCGCGATCGTTTCGAATTTGAAATCGCCCCAAGAATTGCGAGCCGAAATCCGTCGCCTGGCGCGCGGTTCTGCCCTGCACTACCTGGTGTTGGTTGGCGATGCCGACCCGGCAATGACCAGCGACCAGTCCGTGCGCCGTCTCTCGGTGCCCACTCACCATTCGCGCGCCGTGATCAATGTCCGCTATGGTTCGACGAGCGAGATTGCCACCGACAACTGGTATGCCGACCTGGACGACGATCGCACGCCCGAGTTGGCCGTGGGGCGCATTCCCAGCGACTCGGCCGAAGAACTTGCGGCCATGGTGCGCAAGATCCTGGCGTATGAAAACTCGCGGGACTTCGGCGCTTGGCGACGGCAGGTGAATTTCGTGGCCGGCCTGGGCGGGTTCGGGCCCGTGGCCGACGCCGTCATGGAGGCGGCCGCCAAATCGTTGATTCGCGAGGGCGTGCCGGCGGCCTATTCCACTTCGATGACCTACGGCAGTTGGCAGAGCCCTTATTGTCCCGACCCGCGGCGATTTCAACAGGTCACGGTCGAGCGGCTCAACGAGGGCAGCTTGTTCTGGGTTTATATGGGGCATGGACGCCAGCGGGCCGTCGACGACGTGATGGTGCCGGGCGCAACGTACCCGATTCTCTCGTGCGACGAGGCCTGCCAGTTGGCTTGTCGCCGTGGCGCACCGATTGCCTGCCTGCTGGCCTGCTACAGCGGCGCGTACGATCAGCCCAGCGACTGCCTGGCCGAGGATCTGTTGCGCTGTCCTGGCGGCCCCGTGGCCGTGCTGTGCGGCTCTCGCGTGACGATGCCCTATGCCATGAGCGTGATGGGTTCCGAGTTGCTCAGGGCCTGTTTCGTCGAGCAGGCCGCCAGTCTGGGCGATGCGCCTCTTGACGGCCAAGCGGCGAATGATGAAAGACGACGGCCATAGCCGGCTTCGTGCCGCGCTCGATGCCACGGCCAAGGCGCTCAGCCCCAACGCGGACGAGTTGCAAGCCGAGCTTGCCGAACACCTGGACCTGTTCAATCTGTTGGGCGATCCGCTGTTGAGGATCGCGTATCCCCATGAACTGAGACTAAGGATCGACGAAGCCGCAATCGCCGGCGGCACGCTGGCAGTAGCGATCTCCTCGCCCGTGGAGGGAATGGCCACCATGGAATTCGCGGTCCGCCGAGATCGGCTGACGTTTCAGCCGCCGCGCCGCGGTCAATTCGACCCGGAATCGCTGGACGACTATCGATCGATTTACGAGCGGGCCAATCAGCCAACGCTGTCGACCACGCGATTCCGCTTGTCGAAAGGCGAATCGATCGCGCGGCTGACGATTCCTCCCGGCGCCGACGGCGCTTGCCACGTCCGTATTTTCGTCGAGGGAACGGCGGCATGCGCGGTCGGCTCGGCTGACGTTCGCGTGCAAGCGGCGCGCACAGCGTCGAAAGACCGTTAACCGCGCACACTCCACGAACGGCGAATTCACTCGGTGCGCGCGCAAAACCAACCGCATTGTGTGCGCCATCTTGGGTGGCCCAGTCCTTGGGGAGGACGGCGCCGGCACAGTGCGGTTGGTAAAAACGAAACTCTCGGGTTTTTTCGAAGCGCTCGCCTGTTACCAGGAAAAACGCTTGTTCCGCCGGCGGTGAATACCGTTATGCACCGCGGGACGGGTCGTACGGGAATACTGCATCTTGCGTTCGCGGACGGTCTTGTCCTTGCCGCCGCGTCGTTCGGGTTCGACCTGGTAATCGATCTCGTGTTCCTGGTTGTAGCTGTTCGCCAGATTCATGGTGTTCCTCGCTTGGGGATTGGGTCCCGACTGAAGTCCTGAAATGCGTTGATGAACACGTACTTACTTAGTGAGCTCGGCGCTGGGTAACGGGTTGATCCGCGCCGCGCGTCGCACCGTTTGATTTCGAAAGCCGCTCGGCAATGTGGCGAGCCTCGCCGCACAAAAGCGCCAGATTGTTGCTATCCAGCACTCCGGGCAGATACAGCCATGCGCCCAACTGCCGAACCCAAACTTCCTCTTCCACTTCGCCTTCGTTGCCACAAACAATCAGCAGAAGTCCGCTGGTCTTTGTGACGGTTTCCACGATGGGCCGAAAAGCCTCGGCCGCTTCCGCCTCAAGGTCTACAATCGCCAGCTGCACGAGCGAGCGATCGATAAAGGCCAATGCCGTCGGGGCATCGGCACAGGGAAACGTCTTCCACCCGCCGTCTGCCGCCGCACGCTCGAACATTTCCCGACGCTTGGCGTCGGCCGAAACAATCAGGCACTGCAGCAGGCCGACCGGTTTTGCGACCCGCTTGGCGAATCGCAGTTGAATCTGCGAGCCAGGAGTCAAGGTCTTGGAATCTTGATATGGCATGAGTAGTCTTCGCGATCGAGAAAATGGACCCTTCAGGAATTGCTGAACTATGCTGCGTGCTGATTTCTTTTCGACCGCTTACCACCCGCCGCGTTCCTTACGAGCGTCTGGGATGTCGTTCGAAGGCAGCCGCCACAGTGTTCCGCCCGGATCTCCCATGAACCGAGCACCGCCCCTCGCTGTGTCGCTCTTCCTCCCCCCTGTCCTCTTCGAGCTCTTTCCTCTCAAACCCTGTCCGTCCGAACTTGTCGTCCGGCAGCGTTTTGGCGGTCTGTCGTCAAGGTCGCCTGGTGTTCCTCGAGCGACAAACAGCCAAGCGGTTGTCGCGCGGCGCCTGATTGGCGTGCGCGCTCCAACTGCCGGCAGAGTGCAAAGGCAAGTGCTATACCGAAACGAATCAGTCAACGGAAATCCGTCGCGAGATGGGCGTTTCCCGGCAAATCTGCCTGGATTTCCCAGGCGATTTTCTCGCGCACTCGTGCGCACGGAATTCAGCCGCTTTCACCAACATGAGGAGGCGCGCACGCTAGTTTGCGCGTAACACATGAAGGCCACGAGAGTTGGCATCCGCTTCACCGAGGCGGGGAAGTTTCCTCAAATGAGTGACGCGGCAAGTACGCCTCCGCCGCTTTGGAGATTCTCGGAAAAATCGCGACGATCAATCGTCGCCGTGGGGAGACTCGCTCGCGCGGCGCGTGCAAATCAGTGAGAAGCATGCACCAGATTGGTGACAGGCGCAAGAGCGGTTGCCGAATGAAGAATTGCCGCCAAAAACGGGTCCGGCGGCGGCTTGGGGATCCGCGCAAACCGCGATTTCGCCCGCAATCTAGGCGGTCGATATCGAACCGAGGATCGCAGGCCCTAGCGCGGCTTCAAACGGCGATGCCGGCCGGCTCGCGTCAGCGGGAAGTCCGATCCGGTTTCGGCCTCGATCTGTGCCAGCATGCGGGTCAGCGTGTTGGCGTGTACGCCGAGTAGTTTGGCGGCGCGGCCCTTGTGCCCGCGCGTGGTCTGCAGCGCCTGGTGGATTGCCGCGGACCGTAGCCGGCTCAAGTCCGTGTACGGCAGCGCCACGTCCAACGGCATGACCGGATCCGCGGCGGGCAGACTTGGAGCGCAATCGAGCACGTAGGATTGTTCGATCACATGCGAGAGTTGCCGCACGTTGCCCGGCCAGGGAAACTCACAAAAACGCTTGAGCATGGCAGGGTCTGGCCGCCACAGCGGGCGCTTGTAACGCTCGGAGAAGCGGCGTGAAAAGAACTCGATCAACTCGGGAATATCCTCGACCCGATTGCGCAGCGGCGGAACCTTCAATTCCACCATATTCAGGCGATAATAGAGATCTTCGCGGAACCGGCCGTCGATGACCTCCGACTCCAAGTCGCGGTTCGTGGCCGCGATAATCTGCACGTTGATCGGCACCGGGTACGAAGCGCCAACCGGAGTCACTTCGCGCTGTTGCAACACGCGCAGTAGCTTGGGCTGCAGTTCCAGCGGCATTTCGCCGACTTCGTCGAGAAACACCGTGCCGCCTTCGGCGGCGCGAAACACGCCCGCGGACCGTCCGGCAGCGCCGGTAAACGAGCCTTTCTCATGGCCGAAGAGTTGGCTCTCGGCCAAAGTCACGGTGAGCGCAGCGCAATTGACGGGGATGAACGGTTTTTTTGCGCGGGGGCCATGCTCGTGAATTAGTTGAGCCCAGAGTTCCTTGCCTGTGCCCGTCTCGCCAGAAATGAGCACGGTGCAATCGGCCGCGGCCGCACGCTCGGCGTGTCGCGCGATTTGCCGAACTGCGAGATTTTGTCCCAACACCCAATCGGCCGCGCCGCGCTCGGCGCTAATCCGACCATCGATGCTGGGCGCAATCGACGAATGATCAGCCATTGAATCCAGATACCTTTAGCCTTGAATCGGCGCGATTGCCCCTTGCAACCGATTCCTCGTTCCTGAGCGTCTCCCCGGCAGGTCTCGACCGTGGAAAACACCCCTTCAGTTCATTAGCGGCTTACCGACCCGATGGACTTGTTGTCGTAGAAAAAACCAAGGTGAATCTCACACCACTAACCGGCCCTTATTTTAGGCAGGAGCAAAAAGTTATGCAACTTTTGACGCCTAGTCCTCGACTATTTAACGGGTTAGCGCAAATCTAACAGCTATGCCTAAAAAGCCATAATTCACGTAGCGTATCCCGTGAAGTCCCAAAAAGACCGCACTTTTACCCCCAATTATGGGGGAGTCGGCGTGCCTTAGGGTGTGTCGCGACGTTGGAAGAACATCAGGTGCTGCCAGGGCAACTTGTCAAATTGCTCCACTAGTCGGAACCCATTGGGTGGTATTTCCTTGAGGATTTGCTTCTTGCTCATCTTGTGCAGCAGCTTGATCGGCACATTGGGGTCCTCCAGGCGAAATTCCACCAGGGCGATCCGTCCATCGGGCTTGAGCGATTTCCGCATCGCCTGCAGCATCGCCTCGGGATGCGAAAACTCGTGATACACGTCGACCAGCAGAATCAGGTCGACTTTTCCCGCCGGCAGTTTGGGATCGACTGGCGTGCCGTCGATGAGCTCGATGTTGTCAATCTTCTCCTCCTTGGCGCGTTCGTCGAGCATGTGCAGCATTTCCGGCTGAATATCGACCGCCAGGACGCGCCCCTCTTCGCCCGCCAGGCGTGCCAGTTGAAGCGTGTAGAAACCGTTGCCGCAGCCCATATCGCAAACGACCTGGCCGGGCTTCACGTTCAGGGCCTTCAGCAGCGTGGCGCAGTCTTCTTCACGCTGTCGCTCTTCTCGCATCAGCCATGGAGCGCCGAGATAATGCATCGTGACCGCGATTTCCCGGCCTTTATAGCCCTTCTTCGCGCGGGATCGCAGAATCCGCGCCAGACGTCGTCGCCTGATCATTGTCGTCGGCGCGAACAAACCGCGGCAATTCGCACAAACAACACAAGGCCGCAAGGCACGCGGAGATTAGCGCCAGCGACTGGCCGAACCGAACAGGAAAACGATGCTTCATGATGACGAAACCCTCGCCTGATATCACCGGACAATGCAGTTGCTGCCGCCGGAACCGCACTCTGTATGATAGCCGAGCTTGTACGCCGCCGCGCCACTTCTCCCGGCGGAAAAATCCCCTGTGATCGAGATGTTCGAGCTAGAAATGCGCCAAATCGACCGCGCATCGCGGCTGATTTCACGCTTTTGGCGCGACCATCGTTCGGACTACAATCGCCTCAGCCGGCCGTCGGGCCGATCTCAAGCGAGCGGCATAGATGACAACCTTGCAAAATCAACCGGCGAGTTCCTCGGATGGCGAAATCGCCAAACACGACGTCAGTGCGCCACCGCTTCTCGCGTCGCGCGAGCAGTTCATTCCGCTGAGACGCGCGGCGCTGGTCGAATCCCTGGCCGCGTTGGTGCGGCAAAAGGGCGGGTCCGACGACGGCTTTCTCGCTTTGTGCCGCATGCTGCAGGCCGTGTTGCACGGTGAATACTTGCCAATGCTCGAGGAGCTCAAGGAGTGCTACGCCGCTTTCGATCCGGATCTGGGCACGCAAGCCCTAATCGGACTTTCCGAGGACCAACGCGATGAGCAGCGAGGGAAATTGTTCGACCGATTCGACTGGCTGCTCGGGCGGGGCAATTTTACACGGCTCACGCGCGACCATATCGAAGAGGCTCTCGGCGACGCGAGCCATTGGGGATTGAACCTGACGATTGACTTCGACCTGTTCGATCGTCTCGAGGTTTATTCGCGAGGTGACACGATCGGCACCCGCTACCGGCGACGGCTGCGAAAGCGATTCAAGACCGAGGCCGTCGACGTGCCGATCTACGAACGTCTGGTGGTGATCTTTCGTTTCAAGCCCGGGCGACGCTACTCAAAGCTGCTGGATACGGACGATGTTTACATCAAGCTCTTCAAGGAAATCCCCAAGCTCGACTTGGATATGCTGCTGCCGGAAACCCGCGTGCGGATGTCGCTGATCGACCGCGCAAAAATCATGTTTCCCACGCTCTCGGGCGTCTCGCTGGCGGCGATCAAGATCATTCTGGCCTGGGGCTCGACGCTGGCCATGTGGGGACTGATCGGCGGGACGCTCGGTTATGGCGTTCGCTCGGTATATGGATATCTCAATACCAAGCAAAAATATCAGCTCAATCTGACCCAGAGTCTGTACTATCAGAATATCGATAACAATGCGGGCGTTCTGCACCGCATCTTGGACGAGGCCGAGGAGCAGGAGAGCCGCGAAGCGGTCCTGGCCTATTATTTTTTGTGGACGGACCGTGGCCCCGAAGGCCTGACGGCCGAGGAACTCGATCAGCGTATCGAGGCCTATCTCCGCACCGAAGCGGCACGCGAAGTCGATTTCGAAATTTGCGATGCGCTCGCAAAGCTCGAGCGATTCGGCATCGTCGTACGTGGCGTTGGCGATCGCTGGAAAGCGCTGGAGCCGACGCAGGCGATTGCCGCGCTACAGCGCTATTGGGCCGGGTTGCTTGCGTAGACGCGCCGAAAGTGCGCCTGCGACGTGGCAATCAAGGAGCATCGCCTCACGCCAGTTGACCGTATCCGCCGCGAAAATAGAGCAGCGGCTTTCCTTCGGCGACCGAAGTGGCTTCGACCGTGCCGACGACGATCGTGTGGTCGCCCCCCGGCAGCAACTCGGTGATGCGGCACTCGATTGCGGCGATGGCGCCCGAAATAATCGGCGCGCCGGTGGTGCCTTCTCGATAGCCGATCTCGCGAAACTGGTCGGGTTCGCTGGAGGCGAAGCGGCGCGAAACGAACTCCTGATTCTCGGCAAGCATATTCACCGCGAACGCGCCGCCCGCTTGCAACTGGTCGTGGATGCGCGCTCGCTTGTCGATGCAAATCAGCGCCAGGGGCGGTTCGAGCGACAGCGAGCTAAAGGCCGTCACCGTGATACCCACTGCTTGCCCGTCGGCGAGCTTCGCCGTGACGACCGTGACGCCGGCGGCAAAGTGTCCCAAGGCTCGGCGAAATTCAGCTTTTTCGACAGGCACGTTGGCTTCTCCCTGAACACTAAAAAACTCGCGCTCGCTCGCGACATGGAGCTGTCAAGGCGCCCTTTGAGGATACGCGCGGCGCCAACAGGGGGCAATGATTGATTCAAAAAGAAAACTCGCGGAATTATTTTCAGGCCCTCTCCATCGCTTTGCCAGTAGCACTTTGCGCCAAGCGCAAGCGGCATGAATGAAGCCCGATCCTTGACGTCCGTCGGAATCGCTCGCTAAGCTGGGCCGCACGCCTGCCAATGTGCAGGCGTTTTTGTTGGAGTCGTTCACGCGGGCGCATTTGGCGCCGGTCAGCGGCCCGCATGTGCGAGGTTTCAGGGACGAACCTCTTGCTGCCGCGCGGACGGGACGTCGCGCTTTCGCCGGTTTTCCGGCGACGAAATTCGCTTGCCTCCGCATGGCCGAAGGGACAACCGCTTCGGGCCGCCCGACAAGCCTTCTTTTCACCGCAAACCATACCGTTCATTGAGCGATAGGAGTTCGTGTTTCGTTTCCAAGTCTAGGAGGATTTCTTGATGCGAAGGAAATTTGGAGTTAGTGTCATCGCGTTGGCCGCGGCCGTCCTGGTGTTGAGCGAGACCCAGTCGTTCGCGGGTCGCCGACACGGATGTTCAAGCTGCGGATCCGCCGGTGGCTGCACCGTCGCCGTGGCGCCGGATCATGCCACTGCGGCGGCGCCGGCTCAGGATTCGGCTCCGGCGGTTGTCGCCGCGCCGACCCAACCGTCGACGTCGGTCGCCGTGACGACCGCTTCCAATACTCGGTACCGAGCCAGCGGCCGACGCGGATTCCGACGTCGGTAGGTTTGCTCGACCGCGATAATTCGCGATCACGACGCCGGGAGCGCTGGCCCGCTGGGCGCTCCCGGCTTTTTATTGCGCCTGGCACGGGATACTCCCTTCGATGAGCGCTCCGCGTGCGCTTCCCTGCCGCTACGGGACATTTCCCGATCCACCTTGTAAGATAGGCAGGGCCCCGGCGGGACACCGATGTTGCCGTCCGGGGCGCCGGCGGACGGCCGCCGAATCGCGCACAGCCCGGACGGGAACCAGTTCATGCCAGATGCCGCACGTGGATTTGCCGGCTTGCGGGTTGCCGCGTTCGAAAGCCGTCGCGCCAGTGAAATGACCAGCCTGATCGAGCGATTCGGCGGCGTGGCATCGGTCAGCCCCTCGATGCGCGAAGTCGCGATCGCGGAGAATCGCGAGGCCATCGATTTCGCAAACCGCGTCATCACCGGCGGCGTCGACATCATCATCTTCATGACCGGCGTGGGCATTCGCCACTTGATTGCCGAAGTCGAACGGCACGTGGATCGTGAGCGTTTGCTGGCCGCGATCTCGGATATCACGACCATCGTTCGCGGTCCCAAGCCCGTGGCCGCGCTCAAGGAACTCGGGTTGCAACCGACGTATCGCGCTCCCGAGCCCAACACCTGGCGCGAGGTGCTCGCGACGATCGATCAGAACATCAACGTCGCCCAGCAGACCGTCGGGCTGCAGGAATACGGACAACCGAATGCCAGCCTCGTCGCCGGGCTCGAGGCACGCGGCGCGCACGTGCAATGCCTCCGGGTCTATCGTTGGGAGTTACCGCTTGATTTGGGGCCGCTCGAATCCAACGTGCGGGCGCTGGCCGCCGGCGAAATCGACGTCGCCCTGTTTACTTCCAGCCATCAGGTCGTGAACATGCTGCGGATGGCCGACGACTTGCAACTCACTGCCCAACTTCGCCACGGACTGGCGCGGGCCATGATCGCCTCGATCGGCCCGACCACGACCGAGACCCTGCACGAGCTTGATTTTCACGTCGACGTGGAACCCCAGCACTCGAAGATGGGACAACTTGTTGTAGCCGCCGCCGAAAGGGCAGGGGAGTTGCGCGCGCCCCGAGACCGGCGGCAGTAGCACGGTCGTCCCCGGCAAGCGAATCGGCCGCTGCGTTGGCCCGCCCGGGCGCGTGGGACCAGGGGCCCTTCATGCGCGCCTGCCGGCGAGAGAAAACCGATCGCGTCCCTGTTTGGCTGATGCGCCAGGCCGGGCGGTATATGAGCGAGTATCGCGCGGTTCGCGAGAAGACCACTTTTCTTGAACTGTGCAAAAACCCAGCGCCGTGCGCCGAGGTCATGATTACGGCGGTAAACCGCCTGGCGGTCGACGCGGCCATCATTTTTTCCGATCTGCTGCCGATTCTCGAGCCGATGGGATTGGATTTGGAGTTCACGGCCGGCGATGGGCCCGCAATCCATAATCCGTTGCGCGAGGCCGGCGATCTCGCCCGATTCCGCGAATTGGAAACGATCGATCCGCTGAACTTTGTCACCGAAACCGTGGCGCTGACCCGTGCCGGGCTGCCCGATCAAATCCCGGTCATTGGCTTTGCCGGCGCGCCGTTTACGTTGGCCAGCTACGCCATCGAAGGCGGAGGCAGCCGAAATTACTTGCACACTAAGGCGCTTATGTATCGCGATGCGGGCGTGTGGCACGAAATCATGGCGCGGCTGGCTCGCGCGGTGACGCTGTACTTGAATGCCCAGATCGACGCGGGGGCTCAGGCCGTGCAACTTTTCGACAGTTGGGTGGGTTGCCTGGGCCCCGACGACTATCGCCGCTTCGTGCTGCCCCACACGCGGGCCGTCATCGACGGCCTGCGGCCGGGCGTTCCGGTCATTCACTTTGCCGCCGGCAATCCGGCCTTGTTGTCGCTGGCGGCCCAGGCCGGCGGTCAGGTGATGGGAATTGACTGGCGGATTGCGCTGGACGATGCCTGGCGCGCCGTCGGCCACGACCGGGCCGTTCAGGGCAACCTGGACCCGGCCGTGCTGCTCTCCGATCACGCGCAAATTCGCCGCCACGCCAAGGAGGTGTTGGCCCGGGCCAATGGCCGGCCGGGACACATCTTCAACTTGGGTCATGGCGTGTTGCAACAAACGCCGGTTGACAACGTAATCTATCTCATCGAAACGGTTCGCGAGCTGACTGGTTGAAATCTCTGCCGGCCGTTTACGTCGTGCGCCGCCGCCGGCGCCGAATACATGTCAGCCCCGCCGCCGCCAGTCCGACCAGTGCCAGCGCGATCGAACTCGGCTCTGGCAAGACGTGCGCTTTTTGAAGGAATACGATCTCGGCGTCGGCAAGAAGCGGAACGAAGGGGATCGCCTGGTAGACGCCGCCGAAATCGATCGTATTTCCGCCGTAGCTGAAGTCCGGAAGTCCTGGCGATTCAGGACCCAGAATCTGATGCGCCGCGCCGATAATGCCGCCGGTATTAATTACCGGCGCGAATTCGGCTTGAAAGGTAAACGTGCCTTGCGAAACGCGCAAATCCCCCAAATCGCGGGTGTCGTTGCCGTCCACGTTGTAAAAGAACTCGTACGTTCCGCTATAGTAGATCGTGTTGCCCGAAATACTGTCGATCATGCCGGCTATGGTATAGCCTAGCGCGGCCACTTGAGCGGGCGTCAACTGAATGTCGGCTGGCGTGTCGGGCGTGTAAGTGGAGAAGGTCCCCACTTTAATCGAAAACGAGTCGCCCGGACTTTTGCCCGACGGCGCCACATCGGTCTGAGTGACCGCATCGAAGTTGGTGGTGAACGTGTACCCGGCAAACGCCGGGGTGGCCACCGCCAGACAAATCGCCGCCAAGAAAAAATGCAAGAAATGGACGCGCATACGCTCTGCCCTCAATGTTGATGGGAATGAATCCGTGGTGCATTGCAGCCGGCCCGATTGGCTCGACCGCACCGAGTAGGATCACAAACCCATTAGCAACTCTGAGAGCAAAGATCCGCCTGAAGACGCCCCTTGTATAACGAACGGCATGCCAAGTCGGCAATACAAGCAGCGGGTGCAATCGTAGTTCGGCGACGCTCGAATTGAAAGTCTTCTCATTGAAATAATGAGAGTGCCGCCCCCGCGGCCGATTCCCCTTGCTTTGGTAAGTGTCGAAAGCACGGCCGAAAGCAGTGCAAGCGTACCGACGCTATTTGTCGATTGCGCCGCTATTGGATCTCGGTCTTGGGGATTTGAAAGCGCAAGGGCTCTTCGCCCCCAAACCCGTTGGGGGGGAGCTCCAGCCGCAAATACTCAATCGTGTCGAGCGGCGGTGGAAACACCAGTTCGGTTTGCGTGATCTTGCCGGGGCGAAGCGCCTGGTCCTGCGGCACGATCTTGGCGCCAAAAATCATGTGCAGCGGGGTTTGCTTGTAGTTGTTGCCGGCATTGTCCGTCAGGATGGCGGTCGCCGTCACCCCCTGCCCTGACTTGCCCAGCGCCGCCTCCACCGCGACTTCGAGCTCCTTCGGCACCAGGCCGCCAGCGCCCGTCCATCCCGGCACCTCCACGATCTTGTCCGGCGTGGTGTTTTCGATCGCCACGAGCACCTTCAGCATCGGCGCGGGCTTTACCCGCCGACTTATGTTGCTCAGGTCGGCATTCTCCAAGCGAACTTGTTCGATCTTGGCAGAAATGATGCTGGCTCGAATCGCCCCTTGTTCAATGGACTGGCTGATATCAGTCCAAACCGGTTCTGGCTCGCGGTCGGGCGCTGACTTCCACTTCGACCGGCGCCGCCACGACTTGCGGCGGCGGCACGATGGGCTTCGGTAATGGAGTTGCAATCGGTGGCACGGGCGCCGCGGAGAACATTCCGAACATGACGCCAAATACGATCGTCAGCACCAACCCGACGACCGAGCTGCTCGTGCCGGCGATGCCCAGGTAAAAACCCGAGCCCTGACGCATGGCCGAAATCACCAACCCGGCAACTCCTAGCACGAGCCCCAAACCGCCCACAATGATACCCAGCCACCCCATCGCGCCGAACGCGGGCAGCCAAAAGGTCGCGAGCGCCAGTGTGCCCAGGATCAGCGCGACCGCAGCCAGAATCTTGGCGGGCATCGATCCGGCCGGCTCGGGCACTGCTTTGGCCGGCGTGACGAGCGATCCCAATGCCGGGCGCGCCAGCGGCGTGGCCACGAGCGGAGCCGGTGGCGGCGCAATCGGCGGCGCCGCAACCTGGGCACGCTTTGGCGAAGCGCTGTTGCCAGCCGGCGGCGCGGCACTCGTCGCCGGGGCTGCGAACAGGCCCTGCACGCGCGAAGCCGGAATCCACGCGCCCTCGTCTCCCAAACGCACGGAGGTGGTCTGCGTGATCTTGCCGTCGGTTGCCAGTTTCTTGAGATTTGCCGACGTCAGCGGTCCGTACTGCTTCCCGCCGTGTTGGATATACCATTGGTGGGCCATGGGCCGACTCCGGCGAGGACGCTAAGGCTGAGGGGGAGCAAACGCTTTGGCGAACTCGCTCGCCTCACGAGAAACCGTGCTTGGAGGCGAGGCGACGCCTGCGATTCCCTCCAGTCTATGACCGCGGCCGACGGCTCGCAAATGTCGGCGTGCGCCGATTCCCAGGCGGCTAAGGCCCGCTCGGGGCCGCCGGTTCGATGCTGCCGCGGTTCAATGCGTCGATGAGCTGCCGCAGGCGGCCCAAGCTGCGTCGGTTGAACCGAAAGATCAATCGCGGCAGCCCCGCCAGGTCGGGTTCGTCCTTTTCTTCCGCCAGCGCCGCTCCGACCGTGAATTCGCCTCCGTTGACGATGTCGGCAAACTTGACGTTGATCGCCGCCAGCAGCTCGGCCGAGGGAGCCTCCTTCAGCCGCAGCACGAGCTTGTGTTTCACATAGCGCATGCTCTGGTAGACCTTGAAGAATTGCAGAATCTCGCCGACGGCCGTCTCCACGTTGTCGGTCAGGCAATACAGCGACAGGTCGTCCGGCGAAATCATTCCCTGTCCCAGCAGCTTGCGCTCGACGTATGTCTGAAACTCGCTCCAAAAAGTTCCGCCGGGGGCGTCCAAAAAAACTACCGGCACCATGTCGCGCTTGCCGGTTTGCAAGAGCGTCAGCACTTCCAGGCCTTCGTCCAGCGTGCCGAAGCCGCCGGGCAGCAGACACACCGCGTCGCATTCCTTGACGAACATCAGCTTGCGCGTGAAGAAATACTTCATGTGCACCAGCTTCGTATCGCCGGCGATGATCGGGTTGGCGTATTGTTCGAACGGGAGCATGATATTCAGCCCCATCGAATTCTCGCGACCCGCGCCGACGTGTCCGGCTTCCATAATCCCGCTGGCGGCGCCGGTGACCACTAACCATTTTTGCTCGGCCATCGCCTTGCCAAAGGCGACCGCCTGTCGATACGTGGCCTCGTCTGGACGCGTGCGAGCCGAACCGAACACCGTGACTTTGCGGCGCGAGCGATAGGGCGTGAAGACCTTGAAGGCGTAACGCAGCTCGCGCAGCGTGCGGCTGAGCAATTTCAAATCGCCGCGCGAGGTCTGGTCGACGGCCAGCTTGTCGGCCGATTCCTTGATCTGTTCGATCAGGTCCGAGAGTCGCGAACGATCCAGGTTCCCATTTGGCTGGGCGAGCGTTTGCTCGAGCTTGGCGACGGCCTCGACCACCGGCTCAACCGGTGACTTTCCGTCGGGGGAACTGTCGGTCACGCACTATCCTCGCGCAAGGGAAAGATGAAAAACCCTCGACCGAGATCGATCCGAGCCAGCCAGAGGGCGTTGATTACCAATTATACCCCGCTCGTCGACTGTGTGCGCACCCGAAAACAGGCGCACGGCGTTCCCGCGGAGCATAAAAAAAGCCTGCCGAGATGGCAGGCTGTTGTGGGCGTATCAAGATAACCAGATATCCGTGCGGCATCCTCAAGCCGAAGGCCGGCGATAATGCTGGTAGGCCAGGATCACTTCGTACAGGTCGGTTGAAATCGTAACCTGGTCGTCCTCGAAGTCACGCAACCAGGTGCGTTCCTTGCGAACGGCATCGGCCAAAAGAGGCAGAATTTCGCCCAGCGGCACGGAAACCGAATCCTTGTTTTCCTTAGCCTCGCTGACGGTCGCACAGACATCGCTCTGGGGACCGTAATACACACGCAATTGGCTTCGAGCCATGAGACGCTTCCTTACGTCAAGGGACCTCATTGATCACTCAGCGGAAACCTTGAGGCGACGGTTTCTCGCAGGGAAGCATGCACGTCATGCTATCTACGTTCGCCCCCCGCGCCTTTGTATCGGCAGAGAGCGTGCTGCGGGTTTGCTTCAATTGTCCGAAGTTGACGTTTTTTCTCAGCGACCTTGTGGCAGCGGTAAAGCCGGCCGGACCGGTCGTACGCGCGGCAAGGGTTCGTTGGGTAATCTGGGGGAAGACTCGGGGGGCGAGCCGCTCCCGATCCTTGACAATGACACGCCCAAGCGCTAGATTGCCATGCTGTCAAGTCAAACGCAGCTAAACATTTGCGTCAAGTCTTACCGCGACGCGTAGATTCTGCATGGGCAGCACGAATACGATCGCCATCGATTTGCGACCGGTGGCGCAGGCACTGCAATTAACATTGCGGCAAGTTGAGTGCGTCGTCGAATTGCTGGATGCTGGCAATACGGTGCCCTTCATCACGCGCTACCGGAAGGACCAGACCGGCGGCCTGGACGAGGAGCAAATCCGGCAGATCGAGTCGCGTCTGATCAAGATGCGGCTGCTCGGCGAGCGCAAGCAAACGATCTTGCGCTCGATCGAATCGCAAGGAAAGCTGACCTCCGAGCTGGCCGCCGAAATCGAGGCCGCCCAAAGCACCAAGCGGCTGGAAGACCTCTACCTGCCGTTCAAGCCCAAGAAGCAAACCTTGGCCACGGTGGCCCGCGAGCGCGGCCTGGAACCGCTGGCCGAGGAAGTCTTGGCCGGCTGCCGGCCTGCGCCGATTTGGACCAGCGTGCCGCCGACTTCGTTAATGCGGATCGCGGCGTGACAAGCGCCGCCGATGCGCTGCTGGGTGTGGGGCATATTCTGGCCGAGGGCCTCAGTGAACGAGCCGATCTGCGGCACAAGCTGCGGCAGATACTCAACCGCACCGGCAAGCTGGTCAGTGCCCGCGGCGAGGCCGACGAAAAGCTGGCCCAAGGGTTCCGGGATTATTTCGAATTCAATGAGACGCTGGAGCGCGTGCCGCAACATCGTGTGTTGGCGATCAATCGCGGCGAGAAAGCCAAGGCGCTGCGCGTTAAGATCGAAGCCGATCTCGAAGCCATGCAGGCGGCCGTCGACGAGTCGGTTTGCCCGGCCGACCATCCGCATGCCGATTTTCTCCGCGGCTGCGGGCGCGATGCGCTCGCAAGACTGGTCTTCCCCAGCCTTGAGCGCGAAGTGCGCCGTGAGTTGACCGACTGGGCCGAGTCGCACGCCGTTGAGGTGTTTGCCCGTAACTTGCGCAATCTGCTCTTGCAAAAACCGGTTTGCGGTCGGCGCGTGTTGGGCATCGATCCCGGCTTCAAGAGCGGCTGCAAGCTGGCCGCTCTCGATGAATTCGGCAACCTGCTCGACCAGGCCGTGATCCACCTGATCGGCAAGCCCGAACGAAAACTGGAAAGCCGGGCGAAGTTGGTCGAGATGATCAAACAGCACGATCTCAGCCTGGCGGTTATCGGCAACGGCACTGCCTGTCGCGAGACCGAGGAGCTGATGTCCGAAATTCTCGCGACCGAGCTGGCCGGCACCGGCGTGGCTTATGTGATCGTCAACGAGGCCGGCGCCAGCGTGTATTCGACCAGCCCGCTAGGCCGTGAGGAATTTCCCGAATACGACGCCACCTTGCGGGGCGCGATATCGATCGGCCGGCGGATTCAGGATCCGCTCAGCGAACTGGTGAAGATCGATCCGGCCAGCATCGGCGTCGGCATGTATCAGCACGACGTCAAGGCCAAGCATCTGCGCACCTCGTTGGACGCCGTGGTCGAGTCCTGCGTCAACTATGTCGGCGTCGATTTGAACACGGCCAGCCCCGCGCTTCTGCGCTACGTCTCGGGCTTGAATCAACTGACGGCGCGCCGTGTGTATGACTTTCGCACGCAAAATGGTCCGTTTCGCAATCGCGAACAGCTCAAGGAAGTGCCGGGCTTTGGCGAGGCGGCGTTCGTGCAGTCGGCCGGATTTTTGAAAATTGCCGGCGGCGACAATCCCCTCGACGCGACTTGGATTCACCCGGAGAGCTACCCCCTGGCCGAACAAGTGCTCGCCAAGTTGGATCGTCGCGTGCCCGATCTGGCCGAGAAGGAAACTGCCGGGCAGATTGCCGAGCGAACCGCGCAAGTTCAGTTCGACGAGTTGGCGGTGCAGCTCGATGCCGGCGTCATGCTGCTCAAGGATATCCTGGCACAATTGGCCCGGCCCGGACGCGACCCGCGCGAGGATCTGAATCCGCCGATCTTCAAAAAGGGCGTGATCAAGCTCGACGACCTGACGCCGGGAATGGAGTTGGCCGGAACCGTCTTGAACGTCGTCGATTTCGGCGCCTTTGTCGACATCGGCCTGCACGACACCGGCCTGGTGCACATCAGCCAGTTGGCCAATAAATACGTGCGCGATCCGCACGAGGTCGTTTCGGTAGGCGATATCGTAAAAGTCTGGGTCCACGAGATCGACAAGACCCGCCGCCGCGTGTCCCTGACGATGATCGCCCCGGGCACCGAACGCACCCAGCCGCCGCGGCGTGACAAGCGCAAGGGAGACGGCAAGCGGGGCAGGGCAGGGGAGTCGACGACGGGAACAGCCCCGGAGGGCGCCGCCGAAGGGACGCCGGTCGCCGCGCCGCCCGATCGCCGCCCGGCCCGTCCTCAGCGACAGCCGCAACACCGCCGCCCACAACAGTCAGGTGCCGGGCGAGGCGGCGCCGATCAGGGCTCGCGTCCGCCCCAACCCAAGTTCAAGGCTCGAAGCGAGCACAAGCCCAAGCCGAAGCCGCTGGTGCCGCTGAGCAACGAAATGAAGGCCGGTAAGGCGCCCTTGCGGACCTTTGGCGACTTGAAACAGTTCTTCGAGTTGAAACCCGAGGAGCCAACCGAAGGCGACGCCAGCGCTCCCCCTTCGGACGCATGATCCACCACCGGGCTTCGTCGGCGGCAAGGTTTCGTCGGCGCGGGGCTCGATCAGGCCGCGGCCAGCGCCTTCGAACTTGCTGCTCGAAAACTTCACTACCCGCTCATCCTGCAATCAAACCCATGACCGACTTTCAAGAGCGGCTCGAAAAGGCGATTCAGCGTGGGCAACGCATGCAAGACGCCGAGGCACGCGCCCGGGCCGAGCAGGCGCTTGGCGAAGAAGAACTCAAGCGACTCCATTCGCAGTATCGACTCGAGTTGTCCGAACACATCGAACAGTCCATCCGGCAGCTTGCACAGCAATTTCCGGGCTTCCGCTTCGAGACATTGGTCGGCGCGGCAGGCTGGGGAGCGGCCATCAGTCGCGACAACCTGGTTATCACGGCCGGCAAGCGGGAGAACTTCTTTAGCCGCCTGGAGCTCGTGGTGCGTCCGTTCGCATCGTCGCACGTGCTCGAGTTGGCCGCCAAGGGTACAATCCGCAACAAAGAGATCTTCAACCGCAACCAGTATCAGATGCTCTCGGACGTCGACACGTCCTCGTTCGGCGAGGTCGTCGACCGCTGGATTCTGGAATACGCGGAGCTCTATGCCGCCAAGGGTTGACCTCCTCGGCGCATCGACGCAAACGTGTCGGGCAGAAGTCAGACTTCGGCCGGCGCCAGCGCCAACATTTTGAGCGCCTCAAGGCTCGAAATCATGTCCTCGCACGAAATCTCGCTCCAGCCCGACAGCTTGTGACGCAGGATGCAGAGCTTGTACGCCTCGAACGCGTCGTTGACGTCGGCGGGAAGTGGCGGCAGATTCTCGAACGGGCGGACCCCCTCGTTGCGTTCGACCGTATCGGCCTCGGCGTGCTCGCGTTCGCTGCCGTCATCGAATTGACCGTGGTCATAGCCTTCCTCGCCGTTGTCCTCGTCGTCGTCCTCGCTGCTGCTGCGCTGCGGCGTGTGAACCGCGGCAATCGTTCCCGAGGTGACCTCGTGCGAGGCATCGTCGCTGTCGGCGTCGTCATCCCAGGGAACCGAATCGCTCGCGGCGTCCCCGCTTGGTTCTTCCGCGCTGGCGCCCCCTTGGGCTTCCCAACGCTGGTGCCGCATCTCGGAAATCGACCAGTCGTTTTGCACGGCTCCCTCGAGCCACATTTCCGCGTCGTCCCAATCGAGCGCGGCCTGGAAGTGACTCCAATACAATCCCTGGTAGCCCTCGCGAGTGGCGCCGAATCGCTCGCTGGCGCGTCGGAGCCGACCGACGTGCTGGGGCGTGACATTGCCGACTCGCCGGCTCCACGCTTCATCGGAATACTCCGAGGCTGGTGCGCCGGAGGCTTCGAGCGCGTCGCGCCAGTCGCGGATGATTTTGCCTTTCTCCCAGTTGGTGGTGCTGACAAGCCGCTTCCATTGGTCCAAAAACTCGATCGAAGTGCGGTCAACGAGCGCGGAATCCATGCGTCGGGGTGCTTCCTGAGAGTAGGAGATCGCGATTTGCCATTGGCCGGATGAACCGGCGACGGCGCGATTCTATCAGACCTTGCTCGGCCAGCTAGCAGATCCCCGGCGACAAAACCCGAAATGCGCTTTCGCGCTATGTCACAACCGCTAAGGACGACAATCTTTCCAGGCCGCCCAGAGCCGGACGTACGGCTCGAATCGATTGGGGAAAACTTGTCGATCCCATCAGAACCGTTGCGCGAAACGCATCCGTGTTAGGCGAGCGGCACTCAGGCGAAGCGACACCGTGTCCGCCCGACGCTTTGGCAACCGCCCTAAGAAGCATGAAGGACGCCGGCCGATTCGTTCCGCGCGGCCGTTTGACCTTCGGCCGCGAACCTGACGGGAAGCGCCGTCAACCCTCGCAGCACGAGACCGCTTCGCCAGCGCAGCAAGCCGGGGTCGACCGCCAATTTTAAATCGCGCGTGCGGGCCAGGAGCGTATTGATTGCAATTTGCCCTTCCAGACGCGCCAGCGACGCGCCGAGGCAAAAATGAATTCCGAGCCCGAACGCCAAATGTTTGTTCGGCTCGCGCGAGACGTCGAGCGTGTCCGGGTTCGCAAAGTGACTTTCGTCTCGGTTGGCCGAAGCGATCGCCGCCAGCACGAAATCTCCTTTGGCAATCGTCACGCCCGCCAACTCAACGTCCTCGCAAGCGAATCGTACCGTGGCGGTTTCGACCGGCGCCGAAAATCGCAAAAGTTCCTCGACCGCCCGCTTGATCAATCCTGGGTCGCTACGCAGTCTTTCCAGTTGGTCGGGATGCTGTAACAGCGCTAGCATGCCGCTGGCGATCAAATTAACCGTGGTTTCGTGCCCGGCGATGATCAACAGCAAGATCATCGACAGTAATTCGTCGTCGCTCAAGCTTTCGTCGTCGTCTTTCGCGGTGATTAGCGCGCTGATCAGGTCGTCGCGCAAGCGCCGCCGCCGGTTCTTGATGAGCTTGCGAATGTATCGCATGAAGAACAAGGCGCTGGGCATCGCCCATAACAGGCCAAAGCGCGACGCATCGGCCGATAACATGGTGCTCGACCAACGATGAATTCTGTGCCGGTCGCCAACCGGCACGCCGAGCATCTCGGCTATGATCGTCGTGGGAATCGGCAACGCGTAATCGGCGATCAGATCCATTCGCCCACGGCGCTTGACGCGGTCCAGCAGTTCATCGGCCAGCGTTTCGACGCGGCCTCGCATGCCTTCCACCAAGCGAGGCGAGAACGCCTGTTGCACCAGCCCCCGCAGCCGAGTGTGATCGGGCGGGTCGCGGTTGAGCATGTGGTAAGCCAGCGGCATGAGCAGCGGCGTCAATATCTTGTTCATCCACCCTGACTTCGCTAGCTGTTCCTTCGAAAGCACGCGAAAGACATCTTTGGCGAACCGTTCGTCGGTAAGCACGGTTACGACGTCGTCGTAGCGCGTGACCAGCCAGGCCATCTGCCCGTCGGGCAGCTTAACGCGGTGCACGGGGGCCGTTTCGCGCAGGTGGCGGTAGAACGGAAATGGATCCGCCTTGAACTCGGGCGCGGCGATACTGACGTTCAAATCGACCGCCACGGCACACCTCGGATTGGGTGTTCGGCGCGAACTGCGAGCAAACCAGCAGGCAGCCTACCATCCCTCGCTGCACCGCTCAATGAGCCGTGTCAAATCGCGGCCCTGAACCGTTACGAGAATTCCCCTTGGGCACTCTATGTCGCGGGCGTGGGAGCGACTTCGACCGACTGGAATCCGCAAGTATTGTGCGTTCCGTCGCAGAACGGGCGACGGCTGGACTGCCCGCAACGGCATAGCGCCACGTTCGGCTTGGCCGGATTGGTCGGAAACGGGTTGCCGTGCTGATCGACGATCGTGACTTCGCCCTCGATCAACAGCGGTCCATTGGGACGCACGCGAATGGTGACCGGCATGAAATACTCCTCGGTGACATGGGATCTCAACTGGCAAATACCCCGCGGGCTGCCGCCCCAAAGTGTACTGCCCCCGAGCGGGAACGCACAACGCCCCAAGCCGATTCTCTTTCTTGGTGGCCCACGATCCCGGGCAATGTGGCTGATTCCCGCGGCTAGGGCTTTGCGTCGGCGTTGGCTGGCGGCGTGGCGAGGGCCTCGAGCACGATCGTCAGCGGACGGTCTGATCCGCTTTCTTTTTCTCTCGCCAGAGCAGGCGCCGCGCCAGCGGCATCGGTTTGCTGTTTGACCGCAATCCCCTCTGCCTCCGAGGGCGGGCCTGCCGAGGCCGCGGTATCACGTGCCAGCATCTTGATCTTCCCAAGCTGCTCCGACTTGGCATCGAGCTCGGCAAGAATGGACGCCATTTGCTCGTCGGTCACGCGCAGCGTGTAAGCTTTCCGCTCAAGCGGCGATGCGGCTTTCATTGCCAAGGACTCGGCGACGGCCGGCTCATCACTTTTCTGAACACGCTGACCAAACGCTAAGTTATCAGGCATGTCCGCGGTCCATGTGATCTGGCGCTTGGCGAGCATCTTCTCGAGAGTCTTGTCGCGAAGAAACTCAGGCGGCACTCGGTAAACGATAGTTTCAGCGGTCGGACTTGCTTCATCGGCCGGCTCGGCGGCGCGACGCGACATCGCCGGAGTGGGCTTGGCTCGAGCCGCTGCATTCTGGCCGGGCGCTGCCGCCGACGTCTCGCCAGCGGCGTCCTTGGCTAGCGCCGCCGCCGGCGCTCGGGCCGAGCCGAGATAGCCGTAGGCCCGCGGGGGGCCTGCGCCACTTCGCGCGGCGCCGGGGCCTCTTGTGAGTCGAAGAACATCACCACCAGCGCCGCGGCAACCGCCACGGCGGGCCAGGCCAGCCGCCGCCAGCCGGCGCCGCGGTGCCATAGCGGTGCTCGTGAAGCCGGGCGCACATCGCGCTCAATAGCCCCCCCGGCCGCGCCGCCGGCAAGAACTGCCTGCTCGGCGCGCCGTACTACCGTGCTATGGATATTCTGTTCCAGTTGATGGCGCGGCAGCGACCGAATGTTCGCGCTCAGCGAGCGCAATTCGTCATGAAGCTGCCGCAGCTCGGGACTTTCGGCGAGCCATGCCTCGACCTGGGCGCGCTGGTCGGCGGAGAGTTCGCCGTCCAGGTAGGCGCTGACCATTTCTTCGCGGTGTTCAGGGTTCATGGGCGTGTCGCCGACTTCCGAGGCCGGCCCGCGAGGGCTCACTTCGCTTCCTCTTGAATCATACTCTTCAATTGGTCTCGCAATTGCAGCCGGGCGCGAAACAACCGACTGCGGATCGTGCCAATCGGCAGCTCCAGGATCTGGGCGATTTGCTCGTAGCCACAACCGTCGATCTCGCGCAAGATCAAAATCGCCCGGTGTTCGTCGCTTAGCGTGCCCAGTGCCGCCCGCACCTGGCAAGCTCGTTCTTGCTGCTCCAGCCGCGCGGCCGGCGACGCGCCCCGGTCGATCGGTTCGTGGCCCAGCGACTCGCGGGCATGTTCGACCGACACGGTTGGTTTTTCGCGGCGGAGGTGGCTAATCGCCATGTTCATCGCAATGCGGTACAGCCAGGTATAAAAGCCGCTGGCACGCTCGAAGGTCTCGAGCTTGACGTAAGCCTGCACCAAAGCATCCTGCACCACGTCTCGTGCCGCCTCGACCGATCCCACCACGTGGACCAGCGAGTTGTACAGACGGTCCTGGTAGCGCGTGACCAACTGCCCAAACGCCGCCGAATCGCCGCCGAGCGCCTCGTCGATGAGCTGCGTATCAGGTTTCACGACCGTTCCGATCCTTTGGACGCGACTGTGCCCGATAAAGTTCCCCGGAATACGCGAAAGGACGCGCGACGACCCCGATTTCGTGGGTATTCCGTCGCTATTGTTCCCTCACCGAGCCCTTGGCGTCAAATCTGGCCGAAGCGCGCGAGGCCAACGGCGAGTCGCCGGTTCATTTCAATTGCTAAGCGGCCAGCGCCGGCCGGGCGGGCCAATGGGGGGCCTGCGGGCGGCGCCACAACAAATACGCCCACAGACAAAGTCCGCCGACGAAAATCGCGATGCTGATATTCTGCGAAATGCTCATGCCCGTGTTGAACACGCTGGCTTCGTCGACGCGAATAATCTCGAGCAAAAATCGAGACAGGGGGTGGATCGTCAGCACCAGGGCTGTCAGTTCACCCTCGCGCTTTTTGTACGGCTCGTAAGCCAAGAGCAGAAAGCACAACAGCAGGGCGTCGATCAAGCTGTAGAGTTGCGCCGGGTGCACCGGTCGGCTGCGCGGCGCCGCGGCCTGGATCGTCCACGCCTTTTCGATCGGATCGCCCGCGATGCGAATCGAGATCGGCGTGCCCTTTCCAAACAGCTTCAACAGCTCGAATTGAGCCTGTTCGACCGTTTCGACCCGCTGGCCGTTGACGCCGACCACACGTTCGCCCGGCCTGAGCCCCTGCTCTGCCGCCGGCGAATCGGGTTCGACTTTTCGGATGGTCGCCGGATCGGTCGGCGAACCGGCAAAAACCAGCCCCTGGATGTACAACTCTCCGCGTTGCATCTGATCGACGTAAGCCGGGCTTCCCTGCGGAAAGCGGACGGCCCAAGGCAAGTCGCACGCTCCGCCATAGCAGCAGCCGTTGAGAAAACAGCCGATTCGCCCCAAGCCAACGCCCAACACGACTCCCGGCGCAATCAGGTCGGCGAACGCCAGTGCGGGCAGGTGATGTCGCCGAACAAACAACAACATCGCCACGCCCCCCGCTAACAGCGAGCCGTAAACGACCAGCCCCCCCTGCGTGACATTGACCATCGCCAGCAGGGTTTCGGCCAGCGTCGGCCGCTGGAACCTGTCCCAGTACTCGATGATGTAAAACAACCGCGCGCCGATGAGGCCGAAGACCAGGAACCAGACGGCCATCGAGAGTACCAGCTCCGGATCGAGCCCGACGCGGCGAGCTCGCATCATCGACAGCCCAACCGCCGAGGCCATCGCCACGAACAACATGACGCCGTAGCCGCGAATGGGCAGGCCGTCGGATCCGACCAGCAGCGGAAACACGAACGCGATCACCACCCCGATGCCCGCCAGCATGATCGTTTGATCGCGCGTTTCCCGGCCCCAGCCCTGTCGCACAAGCGACCAGCCGGTCAGGATGACCGCAACGACCGCCCAGAGCCCCAGCAACAGGCGATAGTCGATAACGAATAAAGTTTGATACATGGCTCCTCGTTCCCTGCTCGGCCGGACGCCACGTGCCGCACGGCTGCCCTATTGTCAGGCAATTAGCTCATTATCGATCAACCGCGTTCTTCCCACCCGCGCGGCCACCAGGGCCACGGTCGGACGATCAACCACGGCCCTGGGTTCCAATGTGTCGGGGTCGGCCAAGGCCACGTAGTCGATTTCCAGGTTCGACTCGCCCAGCACGTCCCGCATCCGCGCAATTACGGTCGAGGCATCCCGAATTCCCTCGCCCACCAACCGCGCGGCCAACCGCAAGCTTTTGGAAATTGCCAAGGCACGCTGGCGCTCCTCGACGCTCAAATACTGGTTGCGCGAGCTCAGCGCCAGTCCATCGACCTCGCGCACGGTGGGACAGACCTCGATATGAATCGGCAAATCGAGATCTCGCACCATTCTGCGTATCACCAGCGACTGCTGATAGTCTTTGCGGCCGAAGTACGCGCGGTCGGGTTGGACCAGGTGGAAGAGCTTGAGCACGATTGTGGCCACGCCGCGAAAGTGCCCCGGCCGAAACGCTCCTTCCAGCGGCAGCGCGGGTCCCTCCACCTCGACGTGCGTCACGTGGCCCTGCGCGTACATTACGTCGGTCGATGGCGCAAAGACCAATCGGCGCCGATGCCCGCTGAGCAATTCCATGTCTTGGGCGAGCGTGCGCGGGTACTTGTTGAAATCCTCGCCCGCGCCAAATTGCGTTGGATTGACGAAAATGGTGACGATCGTCAAATCGCACTCCTGGCTGGCGGCATCCACCAGGCTCACGTGCCCCGGGTGCAAGGCGCCCATGGTCGGCACCACTCCGATCGTCTGGCCGGCGCGCGCGCGGCGGTCACTTCTCGACGAAGCTCCTCGACGCTTTCGATCAGTCGGCTGGATGGGGCTTGGGAGGTTTTCATGCTGTGGTCAGCGGCTCTCCTGGGAACGAAAGCGTTCCTGACTCGCTCCAATGAGTCTTACTGCATCGAGGTAATGGCTGCCGAAATCTCATCGTACTGCGCCTGCTGGTCCATGCCCCCTACAAACAGCACGGGCCCCAGATCTTTACGACAGGCCAATTTCAGCATCTCGTGTCGCAGCCTCGTTCCCGGCTGCCAGGCGCGTTCGACGGGACCTGACTGTTGCTTCGCCGGGTCCGACAGTACCGCGTGCGGTGCGTCGAGGACGACCAGCAGTTTTGGCGACACGACCCGTGGTCTGGCGGCTTGCCAGGCCTGGGTGAATGCCGCCTGCTGGTCCTGGTCCAGTTCGATTCGAGCATAGGCCAGGCACTGATCCAGGTAAAAATCGCTTACCGCCAACGGACCCGTCCGAGACCAATGGTCTCGTTCCAGCAGGCTGGTAAAGCGATCGAGGAATTGTATCTGTCGCGCGAAACGCTGGCTAGGCGGATCGGAGGCATGCGGTGACGTGCTATCGGCTATTTCCGCGCTCCTGGCCGGCAGTCCGTGCAGCAGCGTTCGGCCCGCGAACGCCGGAGCCAGCAAACCGGCCAACGCCGTTTTGCCACTGCCGGGCAACCCGAGTAGGGATACGTATGCCACCGACGAATTCAGATGATCCAGCAGTCGGCCGACCGTCCAGCCGATCGTGGGATGGACCATGTCGCTAGCCACTTCGACGGCCGCCTCCAGAACGAAGCGGCGAAACGCCATGCGCGGGTGCGGCACGACCAACTGGGGGGTCTCGATCACCTGGTCCGCATACAGCAGTAAGTCGAGATCGATCGCCCGGGCTTCCCAGCGCTGGAGCCGTTGGCGCCCCAGCTCCATCTCGATCGTGTGCAGCGCCTGATGCAACTGTTCGGCGCTGGCGGTGGTTTCGAGCCGCACCGCCGCGTTGAGAAACGACCCTTGGCCCGCGGGGCCGCCGACCGGCGCGGTCTCGTGCCAGCGGCTGCGCTTCAGAGCTTGAGTGGACCCGAGCGCGGCGAGGCGTTCGATCGCGGCATTGAGCGTCCGCTCACGATCGCCCAAATTGGCTCCCAGGGCGACGAGCGAACTGGGCATGGATCACCGAAAGCCGCGGTTGATTTCGAGGCGAAATGCTCGCTTCGGCGAGCCGACCTCGGACGTCGAGCAGTCCGCGTCGCCGGCGCATGCGGACTGCTGTCATTTTACCGGGCGATGATCGACCAATCGAGAAAGAAATACCCGCGCGGTCAGTTTCCGTCCAGCGGTTTACGCTTCGTGAGAAAAAACCTAGGGGGGGCATCCGAGCCACGACCTGGGCCGTCGACTTTCGATCCGTTCAGTCGCCGCCCCCCAAGCTGCATTAATCACGTGCGAACGAGCACACTCCACAACTCAGCGACCATGCAATCATCGCAAGTTCGCCGCGCTCATGTGGGAGCGCCGGGGCAACGAAGCCGAATTTCAAGCCGCGCAGCGTGAAGGTTTCTCAATTAACGGCGATAGGACCGCGATTTATCGCCAACCTTCAGACCACTACAGGTCAGCCACACACCAAGAACTCGGTGTCAGTCGAAATTCGTCTCGTTACCTCGCTAACATCAGAGCACATTTTGCGACCGCCGACGAAAATGTCAAGCAACATTCCCTCCTATTTTTTTGCGCGGAGAATTCCACTTGCATTTTCTTTTTGAAGTCGTCTGGGTTCGCTCGCCGTGGCCCGCGTCCCGACGTGACAGCATGCCCGGCGATCGACTCGCGGCGCGGGTTGGTTTCAACAGTTGATTGCGCTTTCGATGCCGAAAGGAGCGTGCCTCGCTTTGTTTTTTCCGCGTCGCAGTGCGGCAATCCTGGGGCCGCTCTTGAAGGCGGTGCGCCGGGTGGAATAGGATGAATGAGGCGGCTTATTATTCCACGACGGCGACGGTGGAGCGCGCATTTGAGTCAAGACGACGCCAGTTCCGATGTCTCGCAGCTGCGCGAGGCCGTTTTGCAGTGGCGGAAAAACGGCGGCGACGTGGAGCCGCACGCGGAAGACGCGGTCGACTTTCTCGAACAACTGCTGGGCGCGGCCATCTGCCGCCGGCTCGGCATTTATCGCTTGAGCGATGGTTTCCTGCTCTCGGTCGTCATTCCCGTGTTCAACGAGGTCGGCACGGTCGACGAAGTGATTCGCCGCGTCCGCGATTGCGGCATCCCTTGCGAACTGATCCTGGTCGATGACGGAAGCACGGACGGCACGGGCGCCGCGCTGGAAAAGTACCGGGGCCAGGACGACGTTCGCGTCGTGTTGCACGAGACAAACCAGGGAAAGGGTGCGGCGCTCAAGACCGGTTTCCAGCAGGCGCGGGGCGATGTCGTCGTGATCCAAGACGCGGACCTGGAATACGACCCGGCCGATTACTCGCGACTGCTGCAGCCGATCGTCGAAAACCAGGCGGACGTGGTTTACGGTAGCCGCTTCATCGGCGACAGCCACCGCGTGCTGTACTTCTGGCATTCGGCCGGAAATCGGTTTCTCACGCTCTTGTCCAACGTGTTCACGAATTTGAATCTGTCGGACATCGAAACCTGCTACAAAATGTTCCGTCGCGAGATCATCCAGCAAATCGCGCCGACCCTTAAGGAAAAGCGATTCGGCATTGAACCCGAGCTGACCGCCAAGGTGGCGCGCATCCCGGGAGTGCGCATCTACGAGCGGCCGATCAGCTATTCCGGGCGAACCTATGCGCAGGGCAAGAAGATCGGCTGGCGCGACGGCCTGCGAGCCTTGTGGTGCATCGTGAAGTATTAGCCAGGGCGCACCATTCGGTCATTCGTCTGGGCCGACTGGCCGAAACCGATATAATTCCCCCGTTCGCCGCCGTGAACCGCGATCGAGACTGAACCGCCACGCGTCCGAGGGCTGTAACCGTGATTGTTGGCGTTCCCAAGGAAATCAAACGCGACGAATACCGCGTCGCCATGTTGCCCGTTGGAGTCGAGGAGCTGGTTCGCGCCGGCCATCGGGTGCTGGTCGAGACTGGGCGCCGGCGCTGGGCTCGGGGTTGCCCGACGCGGCCTACGCAGAATAGCGGCGCCGAACTGGTTGACTCGCCGGCCGATATCTTTGCCGCGCGCGGACCTGATTCTCAAGGTCAAAGAGCCGCTGCCGGCCGAGTGGCCGCTGTTGCGCCCCGGGCAGATCGTGTTCACCTACTTCCATTTCGCCGCCGACCGGAAACTGACCGAAGCGGTGCTCAACAGCGGCGCGACCGCGGCCGCCTATGAAACTCTGCGCGACGATCAGGGACGGCTGCCGCTGTTGACGCCCATGAGCGAAGTCGCCGGCCGGATGAGCATTCAGGAGGGCGCCAAGTATCTGGAGCGGCCGCAAATGGGGCGCGGCATTCTGTTGGGCGGCGTGCCGGGCGTGGCGCCGGCGCATATCACGATCCTGGGCGGCGGCATTGTCGGCGCGAACGCCGCCAAAGTGGCGGCCGGCTTTGGCGCCGACATCTGCCTGTTCGACATCAACATGGAGCGGCTCCGCTATCTGGACGACATCATGCCGGCCAACGTCGACGTCTTGTTCAGCGATCGCCACACGATTCGCGAGCAACTCGAACGGGCCGACCTGGTGATCGGCGCCGTGCTCATTCCCGGCGCCAAAGCGCCGCGGCTGATCGAGCGGCGACGACTTAGCCGTCATGAAGCCCGGCAGCGTGATTATCGACGTGGCGATCGATCAGGGCGGCTGCGTCGAAACCAGCCGGCCGACCACGCACAGCGAGCCGACCTACATCGTCGACGAAGTGCTGCACTATTGCGTCACGAACATGCCCGGCGCCGTGGGCCGCACCAGCACCTACGCCCTGTGCAACGTTACGCTTCCCTGGGCATTGGCGATCGCCAAGTCCGGTATCGAGCAAGCCGCCGCCCAATCGCGCCCGATCGCCCGCAGCATCAATATCATGGCCGGCGAAGTGACGAACGTGGCCGTGGCCCGCACTTTTGACATGCCGTGCAATCGGCGCTTCGACGTTTAACAGGAACCCTGGCATGGCCACGGACCGAACCGCTAGTGTCGCGACGTTGGCCTGGGTGGGCGGCGTCGATGGATATTTGA
The DNA here is from genome assembly GCA_963791755.1 of uncultured Planctomycetaceae bacterium. GTDB lineage: Bacteria > Planctomycetota > Planctomycetia > Pirellulales > PALSA-1355 > PALSA-1355. The sequence goes on along the minus strand of CAWBTK010000005.1, from coordinate 1,789,300 downwards.
CGCTGATCGATCAGACGCTGCTGCCGACCGAGTTGAAAACCATCGAGTGCCGCACGGCACAATCCGTGTGGGAGGCGATCAAGACGCTGCGGGTCCGCGGAGCTCCGGCGATCGGCATCGCCGCGGCCTATGGCGTCGTGCTTGGGCTGCAAGGGGTCGTCTTGCAGGAGGAAGCCAAGTTCCTCACGCAATTGAACCTCGTGGTCGACGAACTGGCGACCAGCCGGCCCACGGCAGTGAATCTGTTTTGGGCTTTGAACCGGATGCAATCGCGAGCCGAGGCGTTGCGGCACAAGATGTCTCCTCGCGAGATCCTGACCGTGCTGCTGGCCGAGGCCCGCGCGATCGAAGAGCAGGATCGCAAGGAGTGCCGGCAGATCGGGCAATTCGGCGAGGCCTTGCTCCGCGATGGCCAAGGCGTGATGACGCACTGCAACGCGGGCGGTTTGGCGACAGCCGATTACGGCACGGCGCTGGCCGTATTCTTCGCCGCTCAGGAAGCCGGCAAGCGGCTGCACGTCTACGCCGACGAAACCCGCCCGCTGTTGCAAGGAGCTCGACTGACCGCCTGGGAACTTCACCAGCGAGGAATCGATGTCACGTTGATTTGCGACTCGATGGCGGCCCAGGTGATGCGCGAAGGTCGCGTGTCAGGCGGTTGTGACCGGCGCCGACCGAATTGCCGCCAACGGCGACACGGCCAACAAGATCGGCACGTATGGCGTGGCGGCCCTGGCCGGCGTGCACGACATTCCGTTTTATGTCGCCGCGCCCACGAGCACGTTCGATCTGTCGATTTCCTCGGGCGATCAGATTCCGATCGAACAGCGCGATCCGCGGGAGATCACGCACGGCTTTGGCCGGCAAACGGCCCCGGATGGCATTGATGTCTACAACCCGGCCTTCGACGTCACTCCTGCGCGGCTGATTAAAGGCAATCATTTGCGAACGAGGCGTCATCGAGCCGGTGACTGCGGAGAAGATCGCCGAAGTACTTCGATAAACGGCCCCCAGCCTACCTCTTCACCCGCTCCGTCAACTTTGCCACCACCGCGCCGTACTCCTTCCGCGCCTGCGCTCAACCCTGCCGACGTTTTCTTGCCTGTTCCGTTGACATAGTCCAAGACAATCTTCTCGGCATCGACAAACTCTTGCGAGATGTCGGCCACCTCGGTGGCGATGTCGATGGGAATATTCGTGACGCCGTTGGCGTCGCCGTGCAGCAGATCGCCCGGATCGACGACCAGGCCGCCGACGCGAATCGGCAGGCCGATGTGCAGGATGTGGCAGCAGGCGTGCGAGCAGATTGTCGAACCGGTGAACACCGGATAGCCCAGCGCCTTGACTTGCAGCAAATCGCGACCGCCGCCCGAGGTAATCAGTCCCACCGAGCCGAAGCCCTTGTAGGTCGAGCACATCACTTCGCCGAAAGTTGCTCCCACGGCCGGATCGTCCAGGTCTTGAAACACCACCACCGCCGGTCCCGGCAATTCGGCGAAACCCTCGACCTGCTTTTCCATCGATCCATAGGCGTCCCCCTTGCCCGGAAAGGCGCCGGAGCGAAACGAGGCCGTGCTGGCGAAGCCGACCATCGGCGGCATCTCCGGAAAGTTGGCCTTGATCTGGCAGTTCATGAAGCCCGCATGACGCGGCCGAACATCGAACAACTCGATGACGTTGCAAATCGTGGGCGTGTCGAACTGGGCCAATTTCTTGAGCGTATCGGCGGTGATAGCCATGCAAGATCCCGTGATGAATTGAAAGAATTAACCGCAACTTTGAGCTAAATGTCGTAATACAAGCAGAACTCATAAGGATGCGGCCGCAGGCGCATCGCGTCGACTTCCTTTTCGGTCTTGTACCAGATCCAGGTGTCGATCACGTCGGGCGTGAACACGTCGCCACGCAACATGAATTCGTGGTCGCGACGCAGCGCGGCCAGTGCTTCTTCCAGAGAACCCGGCGTTTTTGGGACCTGGGCCAGTTCCTCGGGCGCGAGATCGTAAATGTCCTTGTCCAACGGATCGCCCGGGTGGATCTTGTTCTGAATGCCGTCGATAACCGCCATCAGCATGGCCGCGAAAGCGAGGTAGGGATTGCAACTCGGATCGGGGCAGCGGAACTCGACTCGTTTGGCCTTGGGGCTGGGACTGTACATCGGAATGCGGCAACTGGCCGAGCGATTGCGCTGCGAATAGGCCAGGTTGACCGGCGCCTCGTAGCCGGGGACCAGGCGCTTGTAGCTGTTGGTCGTGGGATTCGAGAATGCCAGGATGGCCGGAGCGTGACGCAGCAAGCCGCCAATGGCGTGCATGGCCATCTCGCTCAGCCCGGCATAGCCGCTGCCGGCGAACAAGGGATTGCCCCCTTTCCAGAGCGAAATGTGCGTGTGCATGCCCGAACCGTTGTCGCCATAGAGCGGTTTGGGCATGAATGTCACGGTTTTTTGATGACGCGCCGCGACGTTCTTGATGATGTACTTATAGATCATCATGTTGTCGCCCATCCGCACCAGGTCGTTGAAGCGCAGATCGATTTCGCTTTGACCGCCGGTGGCCACTTCGTGATGTTGGGCCTCGACGTCTAGACCGCAGTCGATCATGGTCTGCATCATCTCGTTGCGGATATTCATCATCTGGTCGGCCGGCGGAACCGGGAAATAACCTTCCTTGTATCGCAGCTTATAGCCCAGGTTCGGGCCTTCGGCCCGGCCGCGGTTCCATTCGCCCTCGATGCTGTCGACGTGGTAGTACCCCTCGTGTGCGTTCTGATCGAAGCGCACGTCGTCAAAAATAAAGAATTCGGCCTCCGGACCGATGAAGCAAGTATCCGCGATCCCCGTGCTTTTCAGGTAGTTGACCGCCTTGCGGGCCACGTTGCGCGGATCGCGCGAATAGTCCTCGCGCGTGATCGGATCCTGGATATTGCAGATCATCACCAGCGTCGGCAAATCCGTGAACGGGTCGAGAAAGGCCGTCTCGGATTGCGGCACCACGAGCATGTCGCTTTCGTTGATCGCCTGCCAGCCGCGAATGCTGGATCCGTCAAAGCCCAGGCCGTCCTCGAACACGCTTTCCTCGAGCTTGCTGACCGGAATCGTGAAGTGCTGCCAAAGACCAGGAAAATCCATGAACCTCAAATCGACGCTACGTACGTCCTTTTCTCGACAAAGCGCGAGGACTTCTTTGGGTGTCATTTCCTTGGCGGTCATGGGGAACTCCCTGTTGCTCGAAGACTTGTTCTCGATCGGAATTGCCGATGGCGCGCCGCAAAAAAACGGCGCGCCGTCGGGACCAGAATCCACGGCAACGAGCATCATAGGCAATCGGCACGGCGATGCAACCGTCCCGCGCACAAGCCGTTCGGGGCCGACCGCGGACCGTGTTCCAAGGGCGCGCGGCAGCCGGCCTTTGCTGGCCCCGCGCGACGTTCCCTCGCTACGCCGCCGCGCCGTTTCGCAACAGCAGATAGGCGTAGCTCGTCAGTAGTGGCGAGGGATGCCGCACCAGATAATTGGCCAACGCCCCATGCAGCCGTCGAACGGCAGGGACGCGAGCGTAATAGTTGTGCCCGAAAAATCCGCGGTAGTCGAGAACCGCGTAGCCCAGCCGCTCCAGCCGGCGAATCTGGCCCGCCGTCGGGCCCCGGCACCAACTGTAGTAGGCGGCAAATTTCTTTTCCCGCACCGGATCGCGCGGGGCAAAGGCATTGAGCAAGCGGGCCGTCCAGGCCGGCTTCAGCAGCCGATTGGCGAGAAAAGGCGGGCAATACAAGGTGGGAAAGAAGTGAAACGCCACGCCGCCCGGTTCCAGCATCTCGAGAACGTTGCGATGAAATTGGCGGCCGTCGGGAACGTGCTCCAACAGCATCCTCGAGAACACGAAGTCGAATCGCGCGGTTAGGTTCAGTCCAGGGTCGCAAACGTCGGCTTGCAGCGTGGCATAGCCGGCCGGGGCCTTGGCCAGCTCTTCAGCGGAAATATCCAACAGCGTGTATTCCAGACCGCGAGCCCCGATTTCTTCCAGGGATAGCGCCGGATTCGCCCCTCCCCCCAGTTCGCACACACGATGCGGCCGGAATCGATCGAGCAAATCGGCAAGTCCGCGCGGATACTCCGACCACGCTGCCGCGGCGCTGCCGTAGGCGATCGGTTGTGTGAGCGGCATCGCGCGAGGTGCTCCGGGCGGCTCAAGCGACGGCCTGGTCGACGAGGTAGCGAAACTTGTTCTGCCAGCCCCGACGCTCCAGGCCCGCGAAGTTGGTGAATTCCAACTCGACGCGATTCCCCCACCACTGTTCGACGCGTTGCGAAATGGCCGAGTGTCGTCCAACGTCGGGCACGACCAGCCGCAGCGTGAGAGCGCCGTTCAGCCGTTGCTCGACTTGGAACTCGTCGACGCCGTCCAGCCGGTCGACCAGGTCTTGAATATAGTGCGTGGGAAACTTTTTCGCGCCGATTTGGACGACATCGTGCACGCGCCCCACGATGCGGCTCACGAACAGCCCTTCGTCGTCGCGAGTCAACTCGGCCAGGTCTCCGGTTCGATACCGCAACAGCGGCATGGCCTCATTGAGCAATCCCGACAGCACGAGTTCCGTCGTGCCGCTTTCATGATCGACCGTTTCGGGCCAGGCCACGGCATCCACCACGCACAATCGATTGCTGGACCCGGAGATTTTTTCGTAAGCCACGACGCCGAACTCGGCATTGCCGAAGCGGTCGATAACCCGGCAGCGAAACGTGCTTTCGATCACCTCGCGTTTTTTGGGGTCGAGCACTTCGCCGGTCGATTCGAAGACCCGAAACACGCCCGAGGCATCGCGTCGGTTATCTCGCATGTGCACGGCCAGGGCGTAGAGCGTCGAGGGATGGCCCTGCAACAGGTAGGGACGATAGCGAGTCAGTTCGCGCCACAGCGAATCGAGCCCGTTGGGCTCGAAGGTGTCGATAAAGATATTCGCCCGATTCGAGGCCAGGCATTTCAGCCGTTCCTTGAAACGATCCTTCCAGGGAAAGACTTCGGGAAAGCGGCTGGCCAGGTGAGCCTCTTTCATGCCCAACGATTTTCCGGCCCATTCGCGCGCGGCAAGATTGACCGCCGCGCTCCAGTCCAAGGCCTCATCGTCGTAATAGATCGGCGTCGTGGGACCGGTCGATCCGCCGGTCTTGCGCAGGTGAAGCTTCTCGCGAACGAATCGCTCGGAGAGCAATCGGTTCCCTTGCTCGCGGATGATGTCTTTGGTCAGGAAAGGCAGTTCCTCGAGATACCGTTCGTCGCGTGCGACACTTCGCGCATCGAAAGCACTGGAACGCACCAGGTCTCGGTAGTAGGGAACTTCGCAAGCGGCTCGTTCGATCACCTCGGACAATCGGCCCAGTCGTCGTCGGCGCCGGTCGGCAAAGGGCAGAGCCATCTCCGCGCGCAGCGCGGCGACCTTGCTGCGAATGTCGCGCCCCGTCCAGCGCTCGGCCAGGGGAAACGCGATCCAGGCGTTCAAGAAGCGGTGCACGCGGCGGGATCCTGCAAGGCTGGCAATTTAGGCAAAAGGCGTCGATCTGGCGCGTCGTGGCGGGGGGTATCTTCCTCAAATCGGCAGACAGCGGCAAGGTCAGTTTCAACGACGCATTTCAACCGTGATCGCGAGGCGGAATTGGTCTTGTCTGACGAACCGGTTGCCTTAGCTCCGGCGCGACCACCGCGCAAAAAAAGACCCTGGCCCGGAACCACAAGGGTCCGGACCAGGGTCGAATGTGAACGACCAGTCGAGCCGCGCAAGACCGATCGACGACAAAACTACTTGATGAACAGCATCTCCCGATACGTGGGCAGCGGCCACAGATCGTCGGCAACGATACCTTCCAGCTTGTCGGCCACTTCGCGGACGGCTTGCATCGCGGGAATGACTTCCTGTTGGAAGTGCTTGGCTTCGGCCATCAGATCGCCGCCGCCGTGATGGTTGACAGCTCCCTCGAGCGACGTGGTCGTCTTTTCCAGATCGGCCACCAGTTGGGTCACCGTCTTGAGAGTTCCCATGTCGACATTGCCTCCGATGGCCGACTTGAGTGCGGCCGCCGTCGTGGCCAACTCACCCTGATAGCGGTATGCCGCCGGCAGGATCATCGTCTTGGCGATGTTCAGCGCGGCCTGGCTTTCCGTGTTGATGTCCTTGCAATACCGCTCCATGTAGATCTCGTAGCGGCTGTGGACTTCTCGCTCGGACAACACGCCGTACTTTTCGAACACGGCCACGTTCTTCTTGGCGATCAACGCCGGCAGGGCCTCGACCGTATTCTTGAAGTTCGGCAGCCCGCGCGACTCGGCTTCCTGGTGCCATTCCTGGGAATAGTTGTCGCCGTTGAAGACAACGGCTTTGTGCTCCTTGATGACGTCTTGAAGCACCTTCTGCACGGCAGCGTTCAACTTGCTCGCGTCTCCGCCGGTCGCCTTTTCAAGCTGCGTGGCAATGTGGTCCAAGCTCTCGGCCACGATCGTGTTGAGCACGACCAACGGCCCGGCGATCGATTGGCTGGATCCGACCGCCCGAAACTCGAAGCGGTTGCCGGTGAAGGCAAACGGACTGGTGCGATTTCGGTCGCCCGCATGCTTTGGCAGCGGCGGGAGCGTGTCGACGCCGATCGTCAGCGTGCCGGCATGCTTGGAAGTCGTGGCCCCGCCCTTTTCCACCTGCTCGAAGACGTCGGCCAATTGATCGCCCAGGAAGATCGAGATGATCGCCGGAGGCGCCTCATTGGCTCCCAGTCGATGATCGTTGCCGCTGAATGCCACCACGACTCGCAGCAAGTCGCCATGCAAATGCACGGCGCGAATCACGGCCGCGCAGAATACGAGAAACTGGGCGTTGCTGTGCGGATTGTCGCCCGGATCGAGCAGGTTGCCAACCGAACAGCCCATCGACCAGTTGACGTGCTTGCCCGAACCGTTGATGCCGGCGAACGGCTTCTCGTGCAGCAGGCAGCTCATTCCGTACTTTTGCGCCACGCGTTGCAGCGTGATCATGATCAACTGCTGGTGGTCGGTTGCCACGTTGGCATTCTCGAACATCGGCGCCAATTCGTACTGGGCGGGCGCGACTTCGTTATGCCGCGTTTTCACCGGCACGCCCAACTTGTACAGCTCGCGCTCGGTTTCCAGCATGCAGGCCAACACGCGCTCCGGAATCGCGCCAAAATAATGGTCCTCGAACTCCTGCCCCTTCGGCGGCTTGGCTCCATACAGCGTGCGACCGGTGGCGATCAAGTCGGGCCGCGAAAAGAAAAAGTTGCGATCGATCAGGAAGTATTCCTGCTCCGGTCCGGCGGTGGCCGTCACGGGGCTGACGTTCGTGTGGCCGAACAATTTCAGGATGCGCTGCGCCTGTTTGTTGAGCACCTGCATCGAACGCAACACGGGAGTTTTTTTGTCGAGCGCTTCGCCCGTCCACGAGCAGAAGGCCGTGGGAATGCACAGGGTCGTCCCGTTGGGATTTTCCAGAATATAAGCCGGGCTGGTCGGGTCCCAGGCCGTATAACCGCGGGCCTCGAACGTGGCGCGGATGCCGCCCGACGGAAAGCTCGAAGCGTCCGGCTCGCCCTGGATCAATTCCTTGCCCGAAAACTCGGCCAAGGCCCCGCCATCGTCGGTGGGCGACAGAAAACTGTCGTGTTTTTCGGCGGTCAGACCGGTCAGGGGATAGAAAACGTGGGCGTAGTGAGTGGCGCCCTTTTCAATCGCCCAGTCCTTCATCGCCGAAGCCACGGCATCGGCGACGCTGGCATCCAGCGATTCGGCCTGCTTGATGGTTCTTTGGATCGCTTTGTAGACGCTTTTCGGCAACCGATCCTTCATCACCTTGTCGCTAAACACGTTTGAAGCGAACAGCGTGCCTGAAGGGGTTTCGGTGAAGTTCAAAGCCTGCCCGTTCGATTTGTAATTGGTCACCGCCGTGATGGCGTCCTGGCGTGCACTACTCAATGTCTCGACTCCTGCCTAAGAAATGTGAGGGACTCAAGAAGACGCGCGCAGCGCGTCAGGGCGTCGGTTGTGCAAATAGCGCGCCGGCCGCTGGCACGCAGGTGCTGTCGGGGCCGGCGACGTGGATATCGCTATACTAGGGATCAAGTTGCGCTTCAATTGCCAGGATGCCTTCTGACCGGATTGCCACTGGCGGTCGCCTAAGGATTGTGCAGCCCGTTCATCGGCACTCAGTTTACCGGCTGAAATTCTGAGCACAAGCAACTCCGCCGCAGGCCGCCACTCGCCGCGACTTTACGATCTCGCCACGGCCGGATCCGCCAACGTCTTCGCGTCGCAGTTCGCGGTCCGAGTGTGGGAGTCCGCCCGGCCGGCCCCTCCCGACCCTCGGCGCTCGATGAGCGCCAGAAACGCCGGGACCAGAATGGGACGCACCACGCACGTATCGAGCATGACTCCCAATGCCAGGGCAAAGCCCAACTCCAGCATGCCGCGCAGCGAGCTGCTGGCCATCGAAATGAACGTGCCGGCCATGATCACGCCGCAACCGGTGATGATGCCGCCGGTCCGCGCCACGGCCCTGCGCAATCCCTCGATCGGTCCCCACTGTCGCTGTTCTTCCAGCACGCGCGTGACCAGGTAGATGTTATAGTCCTCGCCCACCGCGATCAGGATCACGAACAAGAAGATGGGCACTTTCCAGTCCAGGCCGTGATAGGCTTCGGCGTACAACCAGGAAAAATACGTTTGCGTCAGACCGATCGTGACAAAATAGCTAAATAGCACCGACAGAATCAGGTACACGCACACCAGCGGCCGCCGCAACAGCACGATCAACACCGCCAGAACCGCCAACACGACGAGTTTCTGGATTAGCCAGCGGTCGCTCTCGGTGACCCTTGCCAGATCGCGAACGCCGACGGTCGTGCCCACGTAGGCGAACTTCGTGCCCTGCCACGGCGAATTGGGCTTGTCACGCAAGCCGTCGAGAAACTGTTCGACCCCCTCGAGCGTCTGCAAGGCCTGCGGCGAGAAGGGCTCGTCGCGAAAGATCAAGTCGAAACGCGCCACGTCTCCGGCCAGCTCGGGCACTTGCGTCAAAAACCGGGACTTCGTGATCTTGTGCCGCCGCGCGGCCAGCTTCTTGAGTCCGCTCGAGCGAAATGGCTGAAAGTATCCCGGCGTGTCGCCGGTCGGTTCCGCCATGCTGCGCACGGCCGAAATCCCGTCCAGCTCGTAAAATCGCTTGGTGAGTCGCCTGATCTCCCGTTCTCCGTCGGGTTGATTGAAGTGCGCATCTTGTTTGAGCGCCAGCACCGTGATCGGCGCCATCTCGCCGGCCGGAAAGTGCCGCTTGGCCAGCGCGGCTCCTTGCACGCTGGGGGAGCCGGGTTCGAGTTCGCTCAGGAAATCGTACGTCAACTCCACCGAGAGTCCCCGCCAGGCCAGCGGCGCCAAAAGCAGCAGGCTGACGACGAGGATCAACCCCGGATGCGCCGTGATAACGCGGCTGGCCCATTCCCAAAAGCGGCTCGAAGGCTGCTCGTCGATCTCGCGCCGCGCGGGCTCGCCAGTGCGCCGGGATCGCACGCCAAAGGGCCAGAAGACTGCCCGACCTGTCGCGCAAAGCAGCGCCGGCGCGAGCGTCAGGCATGCCAATAGCGTAATCGCGAGGCACACGGCGATGGCCGGGCCACTGTTGCGAAACTTGCCGAAGTCGGCGAAGTACATCGTGCCCAAGCCAACAATCGTGGTCATGGCACTCCCGACCAGCGCGCTGCCAACGCGTCCGACCGCCTCGGCCGCGGCGGCCGCTTGATTCAATCCACGCTCCAATTCCTCCTTGTAGCGGGAAATCAGAAACAAGCAAAAATCCGTGCCGGCGCCGAACAAGATCACGATGATGAAAATCTTGGTCGTGGTGAAGACTTTGAAGTTCCACCACGAGAACCCATCGAGCCGCGAAACCTGCGTCGCCAGGGCCAGGATGTCGATCGAAACAAATAGCGAAACGCCGATGGTCACTAGCGGAATGGTCACTAACAATGGAGCCCGATAGACGAGCAGCAAGATGATGACCACCAGGGCCACGGTGACCATTTCAGTACTCTTGATGCTCTCGGCGGCCGATCGCAGCATGTCGCCTCCGACCGCCGCCGGACCGCTGATGCCGACGTTCAGCCCGTCCGGCGCCGTCCGCTGAGCTTCGGCCAGCAGCCGTTGTACTTCGTCGAGCAACACGATGTTGCCCGCGGCCATGAACTCATTTTTGATCTGCAGTAAAGTGACCGCGGCCTGTCCATTGGCGCTGATTCGGCTCGTGAGCTTGTCGCCGACGACATCGGTGTTGCGATTGCGCACTTCGACGATTGGCAGCCGATCCTTATGCTGGCGAAATAGCTCGGCCAACGAGTCGGACCAAAGCAAGTCGGCCGTGCTCAGAGGACCGTCGGGCCGCTCGACCACGACCGCCATTTCGCTTTTGCTCTGCTGAGCGGGAAAGGCCTGGTTCAGCAGCCTCTCGCCTTCGACGCTGGGTAGCGATGCGGGAAGATACGCCAGATCGCCGTCATGCGTGACGTCGTTCCAACGCGGCGCGACGCGGTGCAGCCCAGCCGCCAGGACCAGCCAACACACGACCACCAGGAGCCATCGTCGCGCGATCAATGCCCCCAGCCAATCGAACATGCACCGCGGTCCCCATGGATTCGTGAATGGCTTGGCGGCTCTGGTTCAATAGAGCGCGCCGACGAGTCCAAATCCTAGCGGTTTTGCCCGGCAAAACCAAGCTGCCCGGTGCTGGCAATTGCCTCCGGGTGGGGGCTGTCGAGTGCGAGCAGCGCCCGTACTTAGCGGCTGGCCGTCTGTCGGCGGGCCGCCTGCAAGCCGGCATTGAGGACCGTGTCTTCCTGATCGCCGACGGCCGGTTGACCGCCGCTCACTGGCCGGGCCACGCGATGCACGGTAATGTCCGGGTTAACACCCACGTTGCTGATTGGGTGTCCGCTCGGCGAATAGAACTTGGCGGTGGTCAGCCGAACACCCGAGCCGGCCAGGCTCAGTGGAAAGATGCCCTGAACCGAGCCCTTGCCGTAGCTGCGCTCGCCCACCAGGTTGCCGCGACGATGATCGCGAATCGCGCCGGCGAAAATCTCGCTGGCGCTGGCGCTCTCGCCATCGATCAGCACGACCAGAGGAACTCGCCAGGTGCCGGCCTTGTGGGCCGTGTAGTTGAAGTCTTCCAACGGGCTGCGGCCACGCGTTGAGACGATGATGCCTTCCTCGACGAACTTGTCGGCCACTTCCACCGATGAAGTCAGCAGACCGCCCGGATTGCCCCGCAGATCCATGATCAGGCACTTCATGCCCTGCCGGTGCAGCTTCCACAAAGCGGCGTCCAGATCGCGACTCGTCGTTTTCTGAAAACACGTCAGCTTCAGGTAACCGACCCCCGAGCCCGCGTCGATGATCTTTACCTCGTCGACGCTGGGCACTTCGACGTGCTCGCGGCGAATCGACAGCCGGCGCGACGAGCCGTTGGTGCTCACCGCGACGATTTTGACGATGCTGCCTTCTTGCCCTTGCAGCAGGTCGGCGGCCTGATCCGTGGTCATTTCGGACGTTACTTTCCCGTCGACTTCGGCGATCCGGTCACCTGCCCGCAACCCTGCCCGTTCGGCCGGGCTGTTGGGGATGACTTTGACGATCGCCAAGGCGCCCCCCGATGCCTTCAGTTCGATCCCCAGTCCCACGAAGTTACCTTCGATCTGGGAATAGACATCGCTCAGTTGATCGCTGGTCAGGTAGGCCGAATACGCGTCCAGTGCGCCGATGGCTCCGCAGGCATACTCCAGGGCTACCGAAGTGGGTGAAAGCTGCAGCGACTGCTGAGCCAATTGGCCGACAGCCGCCACCGTGTCGACAGCCTGTTGTCGCGTCGTGATTTGGCGCGATTGCAGCAATCGTCGCAGGCGGCCGTCGAAGGCATCCACGTCGGCCGCGGTTTGGCGAGCCACGTTTTGCTCGAGAAACGCCTTCTCGTGCAGCGCGATTTCGAGATCTTGCGTGCCGCGAGCCACCAGGGCGGCCCAATTCGGGCTGGTGACGTAATGCGACTCGATCTTCACCAGAACCTCCGAGTAGAGGTTCAGCGCCTGTCGCTCGGGCAGCGTCGTCAGGGCTCGCAGAAAGCTGGAATCGCCATAGCGGCGTCCCAGATCGTAGTGGATTTTGGCCAGATTGTGGCGATCGCCAATCGTCGGCTCGTTGGGATGCTCGCGCAGGGCCTCTTCATAGACCGTCAATGCCTCGCCCCAGCGACGTTCGCCCTCGAGTTGCGAAGCGCGGCGCAAAATGCCGTCCAACTCCGCTACCGAAGTTTGGCCGCCGGGCGGCAGAATGCGCACTTCGGCAATGGCTGGCGTAGCCAAGGAGACGAGCAGGAGCGCACAGAGCAACCATCGTTGCGGCCGCAAATTGTTTCGCATGAGCTCTTTCGTTCGGGGCTGACATAGCGCCGCGCCGCGCTTCGAGCGCAACGGGGGCTGGGCAATCGGTTGAAAGGAGCCACGCCGCGCGTGATCGGCCATGAAGACAATCGCGGAAGGCTCGTCTCGTGATGTCGTTCAAACGGAGGCCGGAAAGGCAGGTCCGGGGCTTCGGCCTGTTTCAATATAGGTCACGAAATGGCTGCGGTCAAAAAACGCCGGCAATTTTTTTCACGGCTGGCAGTGCGCGCATCCGTCACATTCGTTGCCACGGTGTGCTCTCCGCGGCGAATATGCCTGGCGTGCTCGAAAATCAGTCCGCGCCGATTTCTCCGGACGTCGGGAACCGGCCGTGCGCGCGGCCAGGGCAAGCTTGGCAGCCACCTGGGACGCTCGTAAATCCGCTACAAGCTACCTACGCAGGATGCTGGCATAATGCGCAAAATCGAGCCGGCGGTCGATGTCCAAGCTGGACAGTCGAGCGAACCGGGGTGCCAGCGTGCACGCTTCGCCCGCCCCCCGCGCGTTACACGCTGACTAGCCGCCGCTTGCGTATGCTCTCGGTCTGCTTCTGGCAAAGCACCACCGCGTCGCGCGCCAGCTCACCGTCCAGCAGGGACGAGCGGCGGCCGCTCTTAACCGTCTTTCGGGCTTCGGAAAGCTCGCTGACAAACGCGTCGACCGGATCGGCCGAGGCCATTTTGGGCCGTTCCACCTTGCCATCGGCCAATAGCACGGTCAGCGGCATGTTTACCTCTGGCTTGCCGTCGATGACCGCGAAGTCGTACAGCAGAGTCCCCTTCTCGAAATGAATCTCAAAGCCCGCGCAAAAGCCACGGCCTTGCTGGTGGATGACGCCGCTTTCGGCGCTGACGACCAACTTGGGGTCCTCGAACAGATACTGCGACGTGAAGTATTCAGCCACTTCGCCGCGCATTCGGCCCGATGAGAAGACGGCCCGCGGCATGCCGCACAACAGGCGGATGAAATGAGCGTCATGGACGTGCAAATCGAGCATCGGTCCGCCGACTTTTTTAGGATCGTAGAAATCCTTCAACCACTGGGGGTCCGAGATCACGCGCTTGAAATGGCCGCCCAACAGCCGCCCCAGCTTGCCGCGCCGCGCGGTCTCATACGCATAACCATACTCGGGGAAGAAAGGGAGCACCTGGCCGATCATCAATTGCTTGCCGACGGCGCCGGCCGTTTTGACCATCCGGTTCGCGTCAGCCGCCGAAAGCGCTATCGGCTTTTCGCAAAACACGTGCTTGCCAGCCTTCAGGGCGGCGATTGCCACGTCGGCATGTGCCGCGGGCGGAAGGCAGATGTCGATCACGTCGATTTTCGGATCGGCCAGCATTTCGTCGAGCTTTTCATACTTTGCGATTCCCGACAGATCCATCCGCTCGCCGGCTGGTCCGAAGTTGCCCTTGATCGTTCGCCAATCGCCGGCCAACCGGGCGCGATCTTGCTCGCACAGGGCCGCGACTTTAACGCCTTTGATTTTTTGGTAGGCCAGATAATGAATCATGCCCATGAAGCCGATGCCGGCGATGCCGATGCGAATCATTGGATGGTTGCGCCCTGCGTTTTTGAACAATCGAAAAGCGGCGTGCGTTTTTTGCACACCGTTCAGAGTTGTAAATTAACCGCCCCGTCGCCCCAGGGCCAGTTGCCATCGCGGGAAAAACGCTGAATTGGCCGGCGGGCGAATACTCCGCGGCGCGCCGGCTTGTTTTTCCACCGGGCGTGGTACAATCCTGCTCGATGCCACTCGCCAAATGTCCAAGCTGCAATCGTACTTTCCACGTCGACGCGGTCGATCCGCAGTCGTGGTACAGCAAGCGTTGGCCCCACTTGCAGCACGCGGAATTCGTGCCTGACATTTGCTGGAACTGCCGCAACGAGCGGCGCCTGACATGGCACGCCGACCTGGACGCGGACAAGGAAGATCGCACCGAAGAGCGGAAAGTCTCCTAATTGTGTCCCAACGGCAACCGAGCGCACCATGATCGTCCCGACTCGATTCCTTGCTTTGGTCGTGGGGATGTCGGTCGCGGCGGCATCCGTCGCTTCGGCCGCGCCGCTTGCGTCGTGGCAAGCGACGGTGGACCAGGCGATCAAGCCGCTCGTGGACACCAAGAAAGTGATGGCCGTGGTCGTTGGCGTTCTGCCGCGCGATGGCAAACGCGAGTATTTCCACTACGGCAAGACCAAAGCGGATGGCCCGCCGCCGACGGCGGAAACGCTTTTCGAGATCGGCTCGATTTCCAAAACCTTCACCGCGCTGCTGTTGGCGCTGGCGGTGGAGCGTGGCGACGTCAAGCTCGACGATCCGGCGCAATCGCTGCTGCCTGCCGAGTGGCCGGTGCCGCGTCGTGGCGAACGGGAAATCACGCTGCTTGAACTCGCGACGCACACTTCCGGCTTGCCCACCAATCCGCCCAACCTGGTTCGCGCGCTGGCGCTGGATCCCAAGGTCCAACTCGATCCGTTTTCGAAGTTCGATCGCGCAACTCGCCGCCTGCCTGGCCGAAATCAAGCTCAAGGATGTGGCTTCGCCGCCGGTCACGTACAGCAATCTGGGAATGGGCTTGCTCGGCGAAGCGCTGGCCAACAAGGCGGGCAAGAGCTACGACGAACTCATTCATTCTTGCATCGCCGATCCGCTCAAGATGGAAAATACGTTCGTGAGCCCGTCGGCCGCCCAGAGCGAAAAGACGGCCACCGGACACGTCGCCAATTTCGAGCCGGTGCCTTGTTGGACTTTCGCCACGTTGCCGGGCTGTGGCGCGATTCGCTCGAATGCAATCGACATGCTCAGCTACCTCGAAGCGCAGAGCGGTCGCGTTGAAACGCCCCTGAGCAAGGCCATGCAGCTCACTCAAGAGCCGCGATTCCCCGCATTCGAGGTGATGCGCATTGGCCTGGCATGGCTTGCGCAGGATGTTCACGGCAAGCGCTTCTGGTGGCACAACGGCGGCACGAACGGCTTTTCCACGTTCGCCGCTTTTTGCCGCGACCCGGCGGTCGCCGTGATTGTGCTATCGAACAGCGGACCCTCGGCCGTCGAAGACCGCATCGATATGGCCGGATTGAAGTTGATCCACGCGCTCATGGACGGCGGCAAAGAAACAGCCAAGTAGCCCGCCAGGATCATCGGATACCTTCAGAACTAATCATCCAACGCACACACGATGATAACATTGGCCGCTACACTTGGGAGACATGGATCTCGAAGAGCTTGACCAGCGCATCGACCGGCTCAGCATTCGCAAGCAACTGGACCTGTTGCTCAAGAGCCTTACCGAAGCAAAACACAAACTCGAGATATCGAATCTCTTGTGGCATCGCGTGCTGGCCGCCGAAGATCTTCTAACTGCCGACGAGTCGAAGGTGTTCGACGCCGCGGCCGACGCCCTGATTCACGTCCGCCATTCCGTCGGCGTGCGTGGCCGCAATCGAGGACGGCGAAGGAAGTGAGACGATCGAAGCTCGCGGCAAAATCTGGTCGCCCCGATCGATCGCTCGAACTCTTGACTCGGCTTCGCTAAATCAGCGAAATGGTCCCTCGATTTACCTTCGCCGATTTACCTCGCGCGGCAACTCGGTTAGTCTTTGGGAGCATTCCGCTCGTTCGATGGCTGGCTCATGGGCAGACATCGTTTCCGTTCCTGGAGGGTACGTCATGCGATCTTTCCAACGCACGTCTCGTCGTGACTTTATCAAACTCGCCGGATTGGCCGCGGGAGCGGCGGGCGTGACCGTCGAGTCGAACCTTCTGGCCGTGGACAAGCCGGCCTCGAACCGCGATCCCGATTCCGTCCTCGCTCGATTACTGGAGGGAAACAAGCGGTACGTCAGCGGCCAATCGACGCGTATTGGACGAACGCCCGCGGATTTTGCCGCCGACGCCCGGGGCCAGGCTCCCCTGGCGATTATCGTGGGGTGTGCCGACTCGCGAGTGTCCCCGGAAATCATTTTTGACCAGGGAGTTGCCGATCTGTTCGTCGTGCGAGTCGCCGGCAATGTAGTCAGCGGCACTGGCCCGCTGGTAAAAGGCAGCATCGAGTTCGCGGTAGCCGAGCTCGGCGCCCGACTGATCATGGTGCTAGGTCACAGTCAGTGCGGAGCGGTCAAGGCCGCCATTGCTCACGTCGACGCCAACGACAAGCTGCCAGGATCGATTGGCGGACTCGTGGACCTGATCAAGCCGGCGGTCGCGGCGGCAAAAGGCCGGCCGGGCGACAAACTTGACAACGTTATCCGGGCTAACGTCGAGCGGTGCGTCGCCCGCCTCAAGGGCTTGGACCCGATCCTTTCCAAGCTGGTCGACAAAAACGAACTAAAAGTCGTCGGCGCAACGTACGAGCTCTCGACTGGTTCGGTCGAAGTGTTCGCTTGAACGGACCGCTCTCGCAATCGAGATTCGTGCCGCGGACGATGGAATGGTCGCTTGCCGCGTCTCATTCCCGCATCCAACGTCGGATACGCAATAACATTCGCTCGGTGTCCCCAAGTCCGGCGTACCAGTCGACGACGGTTCGAATCAGCGCCGGATCGCTGGTAATCAGGTTGTCGCAACCGAGATCGAGCAGTCGTAACGCCAGTTCTCGATCATTGACAGTCCATACATGCACTTGGATCCCCCGTTCGTGTGCGCGGCGCACCAGGCCGGCTTGGACGAGTCGATGGTTCAGGCTCAAGAAATCGACCGGGAGACGCGTTACGTCCCCCTGCGCGGCCGACAAGATCATGCCGATCGGCAGCTCCGGTTCGGCTTCTTTTATTTGACGAAGTGGCGGCAATTGAAAACCCGATACGACGGCCCGCCCGGTGAATTCGTGTTCTCGCAACACGTCGAGCACCGCCAAAGCCAGACGCTGCGAATGTCCAAAGTCTTTCAGCTCGACGTTAAGTCGGATCCGCCCATCGCAGGCTTCGATGAACTGCCCCAGCGTCGGAATCCGCTCTCCGCTCATCCGGTTGCCGTCCCGGAGGCGCAGGCTGTCGAGATCCGCCAGGTTCACGGCGTGTAAATCGTGCGCGTCTCCCGTCACTCGCAGCAGGTCGCGATCGTGCAACAACACGACATGGCCGTCCGCCGTCTCTTGGACGTCAATCTCCACATAATCCGCGCCGGCTTCGATCGACGCTCGCAGCGCCGCGAGGCTGTTTTCCGGCGCGGCCTTGGAACCAGCCCTGTGGCCGGTGACATTGGCGGGCCGATGATCGATGAATTGGCCAGCCAGCGTGACCGCATACCATGCGCTCGCCGCGGGCCCGAGAATGGCCACGGCGACGACGACGGCTCGCGCGCGCCATTCCATGCGCCCCGGCCCTCCTTCCGCCAATCCGATCGATGGACTGATCGTCGTTGCTCCTGACTCCGAGAAGCGAGCCAACTCGTACTCGCGGGCGACCAAGACCCCCGTTCCGATCGCGAACGCCGCGCCGATCAGTTGCAGCACGGTCGCATCGACAAGCAGCAATGCCGCGGTGGACCAGACCAGTAACTGAAGACGACTTGCAAAAGTCGTGAACAGCAACTGATTGAAATGATCCAGGACCGCCAGGGTTAGGAGAAGGACGACGTATTTCAGCGCCTGCCAGGAGACAAGCATGAACAGCAGACGTCTCGCGCGGCCGTGCATCAGCCGGGCGCTGGTGCGCCGCGCTGCCAGCACGCTTTGGCCATCCAAAACAATGGCCGGCACGGCGAGCGCCCAGCGCAGAAAGAGCCAGGCTACAGAAGCCGCATAACCCACGGCGAGCAAGGTTCCAATTGCCACCCCGAGCCAAAAGAGCGGCGGCCGCTCGGCCAGGTAGTAGTTGATATCGGCGGCGAATAGTAATCGGTATGCTACTGCCGCCAGCCCCAGAAACGGCAAGGCCACGAGAACCGCAAGGCCCGTCTGCAAAATCGCCAGCCCGAATACTCGCGGGGCCGCGGCGGCGACTCGGCCAAGGACTTGACCGACCGAGAGACCGGCTCCCCGCAGGGCCGCGTCGGAGAGCACGATCAACCCCGAGTACTCGACGAATAGCAAGGCCAGAGCGGTGCTGAGAATCAAAAGCAGGCTCGCGGCGCCGATTGGCGACAGCAGGAATCTGGCGAGCTCCACATTCCCTAGTGCCGCTTCGCCCGACAGCTCAATCAACTTGTAAGACAAAGCCGCGACGATCGGCCCAAGCACCCCGCGCTCAACCACGTCATCAGCAGTTCGTACACGACCAGAGGTTTCCAAGCCCGAATGACGCTCGCGATCGTTCGTCGCCCGCTCAGCGACATTTCCGGGCCGTGGCTCATTTGCATCGCCGTCTACGTGCTTCGTCGTTTGTGGGGCGGGCATTTGTGATCAATGCAAAAGCCGCGTGCAGTGCGATCGTCGCACGGCTATAATACCGGACTATTCCCGCGCGAGTCCATCTGCAACCCAATCTTGGACGATGGCAACCGCGATCAAATCCTTGGCGGCGGAGCGTTTGATGTATTGGAACAGTCGGCCACTCATCAGGGTTGTGATTCTAACGACTCTGCTGGTTTCGATTCCCGCCGCGGCGGAAGCAGACGGGGCGCGGGATCAGGATGAACAAGCCATTCGCGCGGCCGCTAAGGCCTATCTGGCGGCACTGGCGAAAGGCGATTCCAAGGCATTGGCCGAATTCTGGACGAAGGATGGCGAGCTCATCGATGCAC
Organism: uncultured Planctomycetaceae bacterium; assembly: GCA_963791755.1. Taxonomy (GTDB): domain Bacteria; phylum Planctomycetota; class Planctomycetia; order Pirellulales; family PALSA-1355; genus PALSA-1355. The sequence continues at coordinate 1,770,140 of CAWBTK010000005.1, read as the reverse complement.
AAGGGGACGTCCATTCGGCCTTCGAGTTGGCAGCCGAGGCGCGGCCAACCTCTGAACGGGGCTCGCGGCCGAAGATAAGAATTACGGAGAGCAAGATCCGTTTCATCGCCGACAACGTGGCCATCGAGGACGGCTCGTCGGAAATGGAATTCCCGGACGGCAAGGGAGAGCCGCCCGTACGCGGGCACTATCACGCCGCTTGGGTCAAACAGGACGGCCGCTGGCGCTTATCGAGCTTGTGCGAAATCCCCGTTGCGTCCGCCGCGGAAACCAAGGAAGTCAAACTTTCGGACTTGGGCTGGATGGTTGGCGATTGGACCGCCAACTGCGACGGCGTGCGGCTGGAAGTCGATGTGCAATGGAACGCCACGGGCACGTTCTTGCTTCGCAATGTCAAGGCAATCGCCGATGGCAAGGTGGTTCTCCGCGGCTCGCAGCGCATCGGCTGGGATCCGCTCACACGGAATTTGAAAAGCTGGAGCTTCGATTCCGATGGCGGTTATGACGAAGCCACCTGGACCAGGGAGGGAGGTTCCTGGATTGGAAAAACCACCGGCGTGCTGCCCGACGGGCGGCAAAGTTCCTCGACCACAATTATCAAGTTCGACGGCAATAACAGCTACTCCAGGCAAGTGCTCGCGGGCCAAATTCAGGGTGAGCCAATCCCTGACCAATTGGTGCGATTTACACGCGTGCCAGCTCCGTCACGCTAGGGGAATCAACCGCGCGGATTTGCGCAGCTCGAGTTTTTTGCAGGGGGGATCCACAAATGCCGATTCGTAGCGCGTACATCCTCGTTGGGGTGTCGATCTGTCTGGCGTCGCGCTTTTCTCAACCAACGCACGGGCAGCAATCTTCGCCTGACTCGCCGATTCCCGCCGCGACCCCCCAAGCCAGACCGCCCGAACCGGCTGGCGATGAGGAGAAAAGAGCGGCGATCCTCGACAGCGACTGTTGGCGCCGGGCCATGTTCGAATTCAATGAATGGTTCAGGTCGCAGACGATCTATACTCCCCAAGAAGTTGCCGACCTGCGAGCCGACTTCGACGATCAAGTCGACCAAATGTCCGCCGAGGAATTGAAGGACGTGCTGTCGGACCTGGAGGCCAAGTTCCGGATCATGGACACCCCGGAGGTCCGGGAGGTCCGCGCCTGGTTCGGTCGATACATCTCTCTTCTCGCCGACTGGCGGCGCGAGGAGGTGCTCAAAGAGATTCCAAACTTTGCAACCATGACGGCCGCGCAGCTCAACGACGAGATCACGAGGATTCAGCGCAAAAAGAATTTGCGCGCTAATTCGAATCGAAATCGTGGGGCGCGTGTCGACGCTCAGTTACAGGCCAACCGCGCCCAACAAACCGTGAACCGGAACCGGCCCTCCCAAAGGCCGGCGTACCGTTCTCCCTATCGTCCCGCGTCCCAAGCGCGGCCGTTCGACGACGTGCAAATCGGACCGAGACGAACGATGAACGTGGATCCCTACGGGCGAATCTTCATGAACTTGAGTTTCTAAAGCCCACTTCTTCGGGTCCAATCGTCTTGCGTCGCCTGGGTTCCTCGGTTCGCCCGACACATCCCGCGATGCCTCATGCGCCTGGCTGCGTTCGCTGCTCGCGAGCCAGCGTGATCAGCATCGGGTCGGGCAGGCTTGTCTGGCCCAATTGCCGCAGCATGTTCACAACTTGCGCCGCGGTGTAATGGGCGTGCGTGCAGACGTGCAGCAATAGGTCGCCCCGCCTCGTGCCCGTTCGCCGTCCGTTCGACGACACCTTGAACACGATCTCGTCGAGAACCTCGGAGCTCAGGCCCTCCAGATAACTCTGCCAGCGGGTCTCCAACTCGCCCCATCGTTCGCGGAGTTCAGCCAGAGATTGAACGCCGCCGGCTTCTTCCTGGTTGCCCGGCAGCTTGTCCGCCCGGTCGCCGGGCAACAACGCGCTCTCATGCCCCAGCAGGGCCTGCAACCACACGTACTCCGCGGCGTACAGATGCATGAGCGACTTCCAGACCGATCCCTGTCCAATGGGCAGCGATCGCCGCAGGTTCTCGTCGGTCAGCGACGCCGCTGAATCCAACAGCTTGTGGTTTACCCAGTCCCGATGCTCGTGAATCCTGTGGATAACGTCGATGGCATTCATCGTGATTTAAAGCCTCCTGGTTCCCTAAGTCCGGCGGCGATTTTGCCGTCAATCGATATACTAGGACAGTCCCATCCCGCCAACGTTCGCCCGAAATTGTGGATATAATCCGCCCGGCCAAGGCTAGGAGCACGACGATGGATCTCGATACCGGACTTCTGGTGGCAATTCTCGCGATACTCGTATTGTCGATCCTTTTTCATGGAGGGGCTCGGGAGCCGTCGCGGCTGCATGCCATCGACCGCAAACTAAATCTAATCCTCGCGAATCTGGGCATCGACCCCAACGAAGGCCTGGACCGGCAGATTGTCGAACTGATGCGCAGCGGCCAGAAGATCCAGGCGATCAAGCTCTATCGCGAACAAACCGGCGCCGGCCTGAAGGAATCGAAGGACTACGTCGAGGGTCTTTGATCTCGCCGATCGCGTTGAGACGGCTCCCAGGCCATGCTAGGCTAGATGGCCGTCAGCGGGAGTGCCCCAAACCGAGGCCTGTTATGCGGCGCGGCCTGATGCTAACCAACGACTCGCTCGATCGCCGCGCGTTTCTGCGGCATGCCGGGGGCGGTTTGGCGCGATTGCCCTGGCCTCGCTCCTGCAGGGCGAGGGTTTGCTGCACGGCGCAACCTCTGCCGATCCGCCGCGACCCTTGGCGTCTCACCCTTCGCACCGCGCGCCGCGGGCTCGCCGCGTCATCTATCTGTTCATGCACGGTGGCCCCAGCCACGTCGACTTGTTCGATCCCAAGCCCGAACTGGTGCGCCATGCCGGGGAGCCTCTTCCGGACAGCGTTGGCGCGGTGATGACGCGCCGCAAGGTGGCGCACAATCCGCTCTTGGCGCCGGTGAGGCCATTTCGGCCGCGCGGGAGTTCGGGGCTCGAGATCAGCGACTTTCTTCCCCACCTCGGCGATCTGGCAGATGAACTCTGCGTATTGCGCGGATGCCACGGCGACAGCGTCAACCATCCGCAGTCGGTGTATCAGATGAATACTGGCAGCATTCTCATGGGTCGACCCAGCCTGGGCAGTTGGGTGAGATATGGCCTGGGAACCGAGAACGACAGTCTGCCGGCGTTTGTTGTGCTGCCCGATCCGGGCGGCGGGCTCAAAGGCGGGCCCTCGGCCTGGGGCAACGGCTATCTGCCCGCCACGTTCCAGGGCACCACGTTCCGGCCCGGAGCCGCGCCGATTTTGGATCTCGCGCCCCAGGTTTCGATCGGCGCCGAACAGCAGGCCGGCTTGCTCGACTACTTGCGAAAGATCAACCGCCGGCACAGCGTCGAGCGCGGTTCGGCAAGTCCCTTGCAAGCCCGAATCGAATCCTACGAACTCGCGTTCCGCATGCAATCGGCCGCGCCGGCGGCGGTAGATCTTGCCGACGAAACCCCCGAGACCTTGGCGCTCTACGGTATCGGCGAAAAGGACACCGACGAATTCGGACGCCGCTGCCTGCTCGCTCGTCGCCTGGCCGAACGGGGCGTTCGCTTCGTGCAATTGTACTCGGGCGACACCAACGGCTGGGATGCCCACAACGACGTTGCGCAAAACCACGGGCTGTACTGTCGGCGCACCGACAAGCCGGTCGCCGGGTTGCTCACCGACTTGCGCCGTCGCGGCCTGTTGGACGATACGCTCGTGATCTGGGGGGGCGAATTCGGCCGCATGCCCATGAGCGAACAGGGCAAAGGCCGCGATCACAATCCCTGGGGATACAGCGTGTGGCTGGCCGGCGCCAAGGTTCGCGGAGGGTTCGCCCACGGAGCGACCGATCCGTTCGGCCTGCGCGCGGCCGAGGGCAAAGTCCACGTTCACGATCTACACGCCACGATCCTGCACCTGCTGGGTTTGGACCACGAAGCGCTGACCTACTTGCACAACGGCCGGGACGAGCGGTTGACCGACGTCGCGGGCCGCGTGGTGACGGAGATCCTGGCATGAGCTGCCTCCGCGCTGCGCTCGCCGTCGTGGTGCTGTCGATCGTGGCCTGCCTGCTAGTGAGCCGCCCGTTGCTCGCCGAGGAATCGACTGGCGAAGGTCTCGCCGAGCGGCCGATCTCGCGGGAAGAACGCGAGCACTGGTCGTACCAGCCTTTGAAGCAGCTCGACGTTCCTCCCGCCGGCGCCGATGGTCGCGGCACGCATCCCGTGGACGGCTTTTTGCGCGCGGCGATGGACAAAAATGGCGTCGAGCCGTTGCCGCGGGCTGGCCGTGCCGTGCTCCTGCGGCGAGTCTATTTCGATTTGACGGGGCTGCCCCCCACGCCCGCGGACCTACGCGACTTTCTGGAAGACGCGAATCCCCAGGCTTACGAGGCCCGGGTCGATCGGCTGTTGGCTTCCAGCGCCTACGGCGAGCGTTGGGCGCAGCATTGGCTCGACGTGGCGCGATTCGCCGAGACCGATGGGTTCGAACACGATCTGGTGCGCCCCAACGCCTGGCGCTATCGCGACTGGGTCATTGATGCAATGAATCGCGATCTGCCGTTTGACGAATTTGTTCGCCAGCAAATCGCCGGCGACCTGCTCCATCCGGGCGATCCGCAAGCCGCCATCGCCACGGGCTTCTTGCTGTGCGGGCCCGACATGCCCGACCTGAACTTGCAGGAAGAGCGCCGTCACGTGGTACTCAACGAAATCTCCGCCACGGTGGGCAGCGTGTTTCTAGCCATGCAATTCGGCTGGCGCAGTGTCACGATCACAAGTACGATCCGATCAGCCAGCACGACTTTTATCGGCTGCGCACGTTTTTCGAATCGGCCGATATTTTTCGCGATCATCCGGTCCCCACGCCGGCCGAACTCGCGGCGCGGCAAGCCGCCGAGGATGCCATCGACCCCCAATTCAAGCGCGCCGACGAGCGACGCCGCGAGCTCGAAGCGCGGGGCCGCGATCGATTTCGAGAGAAGAACCCCGACGTGCAACCGGCGAACAAGGAATTGCTGGCCGAACTCACCAACGACGAGCGGGCCGAACATGCCGAACTGACCAAGCTGCTCAAGGCGGCGCCCAAGCTGCCGGGGCTGCCCCTGGGACGGGTCGTCGCCGAAGGGAAACCGCACGAGGCCCATCTTTACCTGCGCGGCGATTTTCGTCAGCCAGGACCGGTCTTGCCGGCCGGTGTTCCCCGCGTGCTGTCGGCGAGTTCCTCGCCCAGGCCAGATTCCGACATTCCGCCCCGCGCTCGCCTGGCACGCTGGCTAACCAGCTCCGACAATCCGCTCACCGCGCGAGTTATCGTCAATCGCCTTTGGCAGTGGCATTTCGGGGCGGCGCTGGCGACCAGTCCCAGCGACTTCGGCGTGATGGGCGCGGAACCTTCGAACGCGGAATTGCTCGACTGGCTCGCGCGACGATTCATCGCCGATGGCTGGAGCCTGAAAAAAATGCATCGGCTGCTCGTGACGTCCGAAGCTTACCGCGCCGCCAGCACGCCGCGCGATCCCGAGTGGACAGCCTCGCAGACGGAATCGGCCCAGAGCTCATGGAAACGCGGCCAATCGCTGGATCCGACCAACTCGTTCGTCTGGCATCGTCAGCCGACGCGACTCGACGGCGAGGCCATTCGCGACGCGATGCTGGCCGCCGGCCAATGGCTTTCGCCGCGCCGCGGTGGGCCAAGCATTCGTCCGCCCCTGCCCACGGAAGTGACCGCGACGCTGCTCAAGGATCAATGGACCGTAAGCGGCGACGAAGAAGATCATCGCCGCCGCGGCATCTACCTGTTTGTGCGACGCAATCTCCGCTTTCCGATGTTCGACGTCTTCGATCGGCCCGATACCAACGCCAGTTGCGCCGTTCGGCACGAGTCGACGACCGCCGTGCAATCGCTCACGCTCTTGAATTCCGATTTCAGCTTGCGCGCTGCCCGTCAATTAGCCGCCGTCGTGAGTCGTTCGAGCCCCGGCGACCAGCGCGGGCAAGTGGCCGCCGCATATCTGCGTGTTTTCAATCGGCCCGCCACCGACGAGGAAATCAGTGCCGGCGAGGCGTTTCTCCAGTCGCAAGCGGCGCGGCTTCAGAACCAGTCTGGCACGGCGAATGATCCGGCCGATCGGGCCTTGGCCGATTTGTGCCTGGCGCTTTTCAATGCCAACGAATTCGTGTACCTGGACTAAAATGTCGTCTCGGGAACCAAAGCGCCCTCGCACAGCAGTTGCAACAGTTGAACCGTGGCGGCTTTATTCGGCATCGGATAGCCGCGGCTCAAATCCGGATCGCTGTGGATCGCCGGGCGCAGGTTCGGCAGTCCGACGCAGCTCGGGCATCCGTCCTCGCACTGGCACTCGGCGACCATCTGCCGGCATATCGCCAGCACGTCCTCCATCCGCTCGAAGCCCTTTTCGCAGTATCCCAAGCCGCCCGGATAGCGATCGTAGAGAATGACCGTGCTTCTGCCCAGGTTCTTGCTGTCTACGACTCCCCCCAGGTCGCGACTATCGCACATGGCAACCAGCGGCAACGCGACCACGGCCAGGTTGCGAAGTCCAACGACGCCCTCGCTCGTGCGATAACCGGCCGCTTTCATGCTGCGCGCGATCGATTCTCCCGGAGCCAGCCACGCGCCGGTGGTCGGCAGCATTTGAGGGGGAATGTCGACCGGCCCTTGCCCGATGTTCTCGCGGGAATTGAATTTGATCTTCTTGAACGCCACGGTCTGCCAGGTCACGTCCACTTCGCCGTATGCCGCGAGCGTTTCCGGAACGATCGGCCGCTCCTGCCGCTGACTCTTGATGACCACGCTGCTCTCGAGCACGGCTTGCGTGTAGTAGTCCATTTCGTGCCGCTCGACGTAGGCCACCTTGCCTTCGAGATCCAGTTCGCGCACGAAGTACGACTCGCCATTGTGCAGATACACGGCCTCGGGATAGACCAGCTCGGGCGCGCTGATCGCATCGACGTTGGCGATGACTTCGTGATCGAGCGTCGCCGGCTTGCCCGGACGTTTCACGCTCCGGCGCAGTACGATGCTGAACGTGTTGTCGCTCATGTGCCGCAAACTGGTCCGCGCCGCGGGATTCTGACCGCCGGAAAAGAAATACTGGCCCGATACCTCGCTCAACTGACCGCTGTCGCACAGCACGCCGGCGATCGGCATCGCCAGCGGGCCGAATCGCTCGACGTCGGCGTCCGCCAGCGGCAGCTCGAAGGCCGCCGATTGCAAGTGGTTGGCCAGCACATACGGATTCTCGGGATCCACGACCGCATGTTCCGGCGATTGCGAAAAGAAATAGTCGGGGTGCCGCCACAGGTACTGATCGACCGGGTCGTTGCCGGCCAGAAGAATCGCCAGGCTCTCGTCATGACGCCGTCCGCTGCGTCCGGCCTGCTGCCAGGTGCTGGCGATCGTGCCCGGATAACCGGCCAATAGCGCCACGTCGAGCGAGCCGATGTCCACTCCCAATTCCAGGGCGTTGGTCGCCGCCACGCCGCGCAGCGTGCCGCCGAACAATTGGGCCTCGATTTCGCGGCGCTCCAGCGGCAAGTAGCCTCCTCGGTAGGCGCGAACCTGATCGGCCAATTTCGAGTGCCGCGCTCGAGCTGCTCTTTCACATAGCGGTGCACCAGCTCCGCCGCTTGCCGCGTGCGGGTGAACGTCAACGCCTGTGCGCCGTCGAGCATGGCCTCGACCATCAACGACACGGCATCGTCGGTCGCGCTGCGGCGAGCCAGTCGATCGTTTGTCGCCGCCGCCGGATTCCAAAGCGCGAAATACTTTCGCCCCCGCGGGGCGCCGTCGCCGTCGACCACCGTGACCTCGCGGCCCAGCAGCTTTCCGGCCAGTTCGCCCGGGTTGGCAATCGTGGCGCTGGCGGCCAACACCACGGGCCGCGATCCATAGTGCTCGCAGATCCGCTCCAGCCGTCGCAGCACGCACGCCACGTTGGCCCCCAGGATGCCGCGGTAAGTATGAATTTCGTCGATGACGACGTATCGCAAATTGCTGAAAAATCGGCCCCATTTCGGATGATAGGGCAGAATCGAGGCGTGCAGCATGTCGGGATTCGACAGCACCAGCTGCGCCTCGGCCTGAATCCGCCGCCGCTGCGCCGTGGGCGTGTCGCCGTCGAAGACGCCGGCGGTGATTCCATTTTCCTGCCAGCCCCCGGAGAGCAATTCGAGCAAGTTCTTGTGCTGGTCCTGGGCCAGGGCCTTGGTCGGAAACAGGTACAGCGCTCGCGATTCGCAATCCGCTAGCGCCGTCTCCAGAATCGGCAGGTTGTAACACAAGGTCTTGCCGCTGGCCGTGGGCGTCACGACGACGACGTCGCGCCCGGCGCGCGCCAGTTCCAGCGCCGCGACCTGGTGCTCGTAGAGCTGCGATATGCCCCGTTGGGCCAGCAGATTCTGCAACGCGGCCGGCAGCGGTCGCTCGGGCTCCGCATAACGGGCCGGCCGCTCGGGCAGAATCTCGACGTGTTCGATCTGCCCGCTGTAAAAATCCGCTCGACGAATCGATTCCAGAAAGGCGGCGACATCCATGGCCCGGGCGCTCCGTGGGGTACTGTTCACTTGCCAGTACTAAACGGACGTATAGTATCCACGCGAGGCGGCGGAATCAAGATCAGCGCGGGTCAGACTCGTGGGCCGCTAGAACGGCCACACCAAAGGCGCAATCGCCACGGTGATAATCCACACCAGGATATCGAGCGGGACCCCCATTTTGACGTAGTCGCTGAAGCGATAGCCGCCAGGTCCATAGACCATGAGGTTTGTCTGGTAGCCGATCGGCGTGGCAAATCCGGCCGAGGCGGCCATCATCACCGCGATCACAAAGGGCATGTAGTTCACCCCCAGCCCCGACGCCGTGTCCATGGCAAACGGAAACATCAGCGCGGCGGCCGCGTTGTTGGTTATCAATTCCGTGGCCACCAGCGTCACGGCGTACAATACGGCCAGCGAAACCCAAGGGTTTCCGCCGGCCAGCGTGATCATGCGATCGGCGATCTCGCTGGCGGCGCCGGTTTTCTCCAGGGCCGTGCCGACGGCAAACGAGGCCGCGATCGCCAGCAGCACCTCCCAGTCAATGCTCCGCCGCGCGCCCTCGGTCGACACGCAGCGGGTAAAAATCATCAACCCGGCCGTGACCAGCGAGGCCTCCAGCATCGATACCAAATTAAGGCTCACGGCCAGCACCATCGTGATCAACAGGCCGACCGCCAGCAGGGCCCGGTCGTGGCTGGGCGGATTCGAATCTTCCAGGCGACTGACCAGGAAAAAGTCCCGCGAGTTTCGCTGTTGATCGGCGAACGAGGGGTGGGCCTCGACCAGCAGCGTGTCGCCGGCACGGAGCACGATATCGCCGATTTTCTTTTGCAGCCGCTCGCCGTTGCGCCCCACGGCCACGACCACCGCGTTGTAGACGTTGCGAAATCGCCCGTCGCGAATCGTTTTACCCACCAACGGGCAACTGTTCGAGACGACTGCCTCGATCAGGCAGCGTTGCGGCCGCGGAGCACTGAGCTGCGAGATCTGGTCCGTGGCCGGCAGCAGCCCGCGGACGCGCTGCAAGTCGACCACCGATTCGACGATGCCCACGAACAGCAGCCGGTCTCCCGCGCAGGATTTCTTGCGGCGAGACGGCGGGCAGAATCGCGCCCTTGCGGTCGATCTCGGCCAGGTAAGCGCCGGGCAGGTGTCGCAGTCCGGCCGACTCGATCGTCTTGCCGATCAGCGGACTATCGTCGGCGACCCGCATTTCGATCGTATACTCGCGCGAGTCGTCGAGCGTGCTGATTGGCGGTCGACGGTCGGGCAGCAGCCAACGGCTCGTGGCGATGATAAACAGCCCTGCCGTCAGCGCGGCCGGAACGCCAACCCAGGCAATGTCGAACATTCCCAATCCGCCCGTGCCGGGCGCGCTTTCAGCAGCATGCCTTGCACGACCAGGTTGGTGCTTGTGCCGATCAGCGTGCAGGTGCCCCCCAGGATGGCCGCGTAACTCAGCGGGATCAGCAGCTTCGAGACTGGGAATCGATTGGCGCGGGCCCAATCGCTCACGGCCGGAATGAGCATCGCCACCAGCGGCGTGTTGTTCATAAACGCGCTCAGGCCCATCGTGGGAAACATCATCCGCGCGATGGCCTTCGTGGGCGTGGTTGGGCGGCCAAAGAGGCGCGCCGCGATGAAATTGACGCCCCCCGTTTCACGAACGGCCGCGCCGACGACGAACAACACTCCGACCGTGATCATGCCCTCGTTGGACATTCCCGACAGCGCTTCGCCCGGAGTCAGGATGCCGGTAACCAGCAAGATCGTGACCGCGAAGATCAGAATCAGGTCGGGGGTTACCTGACTGACCATCAGCAGCAAGAAGATCATCCCCACGATGCCCAGCGTGAATTGGGCCTGCGAGAGGGGGCAATGTTCCCAGGAAAGTTGGGGCCACGACATCAATGGGTTCGCGCAGAATGGGAAAGTCAGAAGGATTGCGGCCATGTTAACGCTCACCCAGCAGGCTGCAAACCCCGATCGCGTGGCCGCGCATTCGACCGCGCCGCGGGTCGGTCTGGTATTTTGCGGTTCGCCGGCGTGTTAGAATCACGGCCCGCTGCCGCACGGCGATCGAAACAATTGCACGACAGGAGATTGTCACCAGATGGTTCCTCGATTGTTCGGGCCTGCTTTGGCCGTATTCGTCTTGCTGGCAACGAGCGCTCAGGCCGAGAATTGGCCGGGCTGGCGCGGTCCGCGCGGCGACGGAACCAGCCATGAGCGCGACATCCCCACGCACTGGACCCCCGCCGAGAACATCGCCTGGAAGGCTGCGGTGCCCGGCGTCGGCCATGCCTCGCCAATCGTGTGGCAAGACCGGGTATTCATCGTTTCCTGTCTGGAAGAGTCGCAAGAGCGCATTCTGCTCTCGTTCGATCGCGCGAGCGGCAAGCTCCTGTGGCAACAACTCGTGTTGCGCTCGCCGCTGGAAGACAAGCACCACCTCAACAGCTTCGCCTCGAGCACGCCAGCCACCGACGGTCATCTGGTGTACGTCACGTTTCTCGATCGCCAGGAAATGGTCGTGGCGGCGTACGATTTCGCCGGAAAGCAGGCTTGGCTCGCGCGGCCAGGCGCGTTTTCCAGCAAGCACGGCTACTGCAGCTGCCCGGTGCTTTTCGAAGACAAGGTGATCGTCAATGGCGACCACGACGGCGACGCGTACCTGGTTGCGCTCGACCGCGCGACCGGCAAGACCGCATGGAAGATCGATCGCGAAAACAAAACCCGCAGCTATTCCACGCCGATCATTCGCCAGATCGACGGCCGCACGCAGATGATTCTCTCGGGCAGCAAGTGCGTGGCCAGCTACGACCCGCACGACGGCTCGCGGCACTGGATCATCGACGGACCGACCGAGCAGTTCGTGGCCTCGGTGGTTTACGACGGCAAGTTGCTGTTCTTGACCGCCGGGTTTCCCGAGTTGCACATGATGGCCATCCGCCCCGACGGAAGGGGAAACGTGACCGACACGCACATCGCCTGGCGAACCAAGCGGGCGGCCGGCTATGTCCCTTCGCCAATCGCCGAGGGCGGATACTTTCTGGCCGTCTCCGATGGCGGCGTGGCCAGTTGTTTCGAGGCCGATAGCGGCGAACGGCTGTGGATGGAGCGGTTGGGCACGCATTACAGCAGTTCGCTGGTCTCGGCCGGAGGCCGGGTGTATTTCACGTCCGACGAGGGCGCCACAACCGTTGTTCGGCCCGGCCCTAGTTTGGACGTCGTGGCCGAGAACAAGCTGGGAGAATTCTGCTACGCCTCGCCCGCTATCAGCCAGGGGCAGATCTTCTTTCGCGGCGAGAAACACCTGATCTGCATCGGCGCGGCCACGGGCGACTCGGCCGCCTCGCTGAACCCATAACGCGCCTTTCGGGTCTTGAAATCTGACGTCCCGCTGGTCTCCGGTCCGCGGGACTCACGCAAATCGCTCGACATCGCTACAATTGCGGCTCCAAGCACTCGTTCCGAACGCCGCAACCCAGTTTGCCAATTCATCGTGAGCAGTTCCCCCGCACAAGTTGAACATCCGGCTCCGGCCGACCAGCGCAGAATCCTGGTCACCGCGGCCTTGCCCTATGCCAACGGCCCGATCCATTTGGGCCACCTGGTCGAATACATTCAGACGGACATCTGGGTTCGCTTTCAGAAGTTGCGCGGGCATACGTGCATCTATCTTTGCGCCGACGACACGCACGGCACGGCGATCATGATCCGCGCCCGGCAGGAGAAACGCAGCGAAGAGGCCCTGATCGCCGACATGCGCGAGGCCCATTTACGCGATTTCGAGCGGTTCGACGTCGAGTTCGACAACTACGGCAGCACGCACAGTTCCGACAACCGCAAGCTGTGCGGCGAAATATGGGCTCGGCTTCGCCAGGCAGGACTGATCAGCGAGCAGGAAGTCACGCAACTGTACGACCCCACGGCCGGCACGTTTCTGGCCGATCGGTTCGTCAAAGGCACCTGCCCCAAATGCGGCTCCGCCAACCAATACGGCGATAGCTGCGACAAATGTGGAGCAGCCTACAGCCCGACGGAACTGAAAGATCCCAAAAGCACGCTCTCGGGCGCGACGCCCGAGTTGCGCTCGGCCAAACACCTGTTTGTGCACATCGAACAACTGCGGCCCTTTCTCTCCGAGTGGACCCAGGGCGACGACCACTTGCAGCGCGAAGTGGCCAACTACCTGGCCGGGCATTTCTTGGGCGAGCCGCTGCGCGATTGGGACGTCTCGCGGCCCGCGCCCTATTTCGGCTTCGAGATTCCCGACAGCCCAGGCAATTACTGGTACGTGTGGTTCGATGCACCGATCGGCTACGTGGCCTCGACGGCCGAGTGGTGCCGCCGCGTAGGCCAGAAATTGGACGATTGGTGGCGCAGCGACGACGTGGAAATCCACCATTTCATCGGCAAGGACATCACGTATTTCCACACGCTGTTCTGGCCCGCGATGCTCAAGACAGCCGGCCTCAGCCTGCCGGCCAAGGTCCACGTGCACGGGTTCCTCACCGTCGACGGCGAGAAAATGTCGAAGACCAAGGGCACCTTTGTCCGCGCGGAAACCTATTTGAATCACTTGAGCCCGGCATACCTGCGCTATTACTACGCCTCGAAGCTCGGAGCTGGCTTGGACGACCTGGATCTCAATCGCGAGGAGTTCGTCAGCAAGGTGAATTCCGACCTGGTCGGCAAAGTCGTGAATCTCGCCAGTCGCACGGCCAAGTTCGTCCGCGACACGGGCTTGTCGACGTCCTACCCGGACGACGGCGGGTTGTTTGCCCATGCCGCGGCCGAGGGCGACGCGATCGCCGCGGCCTACGAAGCCTGCGACTACAACCGGGCCATGCGGCTGATCATGTCCCTGGCCGATCGAGCCAATCAGTTTGTCGACGCGGCCACGCCCTGGAAACTGCGCGACAATGAAAGCCGAGCCGTCGAGCTGCAATCGAGCTGCACCATCGCGCTCAACCTGTTTCGCCAACTCGCGATCTACCTGGCGCCGGTGCTGCCCAGCCTGCAACGTCAAACCGAGGACCTGCTCGGCCAGCCGATTGCGCACTGGAACGAAGCCAAAACGCCGCTCGTGGGCACGGCGATTAACGAATTTACGCACATGATGAAGCGCGTCGAAATCGCGCACGTCGAGGCCATGATCGCCGACAGCCAAAAGGAAAATGCCGTGACAGAAACTCCCGCTCCGCAATCCGCCGCCCCGGCGGCGTCAACAACAGAATCCAACGCCGCTGCAACCGACACTGGCGCAGCACTGGAAAAAGAACCGCTCGTGACCGAGGTCATCGGCATCGATGACTTCACCAAGGTCGACTTGCGCGTGGCCCGGGTTGTGGCCGCCGAGGAAGTGCCCAAGGCGAAGAAACTGATCAAGCTCACCCTCTCGCTGGGCGGCGATCAGCAGCGCACCGTGTTTGCCGGCATCAAGAGCGCCTACGAGCCCGCGGCCCTCGTCGGGCGGCTGGTGATTTGCGTGGCCAACCTGGCTCCGCGGCAAATGACCTTTGGAATCAGCGAAGGCATGGTCGTCGCCGCCGGGGCAGGGGGGCAGGAAATTTTCCTGCTCAGCCCCGACTCGGGAGCGCAGCCCGGACAACGCGTGCACTAGTCACAGCTTTAGATGGTAATTCCATTGGGTTACTATTTATCGATCGGTCGGCGGAACGCCGGGGGCACTCTACGCCGTTAACCATTCTGAACGTGATCCGCAGATTTCGCAGATGACGCAGATTTGCAATGAGAAATGAAAGAACGCTTTTCGCATGACCTCATCATTTGAAGTTCAATTCGGCTGGCGAAAAATCTGTGAAATCTGCGCAATCTGCGGATATATCGAGATGCAAAAGCCTAACGGCGTAGGGTGCCACTGTCTGGCTTGTCCAGCAGTGCTCTTCCCGACAACCCAGCGACTAAACTATTTCAATAAGCCATCGACCTCGGCTTGCACCAATCCGGTCAATCATCACACGGCTAACCATCCGGGGAGAAACAGACCATGCAAACCCTCATGCTCGCGGCAGTGTTATTGAATGCGGTGGCGGCCGCGCCGTCGGACGACGTCGTCGCCCAGTTCGAGGAGCGCACGTTCGACGTCCCCGGTTCCGATCCGCCGCGACAGGTCCGTTATCGCCTGCTCAAGCCCGCCCATGTCGAGCCGGGCAAGAAGTATCCGGTCGTGCTGTTTTTGCACGGGGCCGGCGAGCGGGGCGACGACAACCGCAAACAGTTGATGTACTTCCCGGAGTGGATGACGCGCAGCGAGTGGCGTGAAAAATATCCTTGCTACCTGATCGTCCCGCAGTGCCCCAGCGAAAAGTGGTGGGCTGGCGCCCGGCGTCCCAGCGAAAAACCAGCCGATTCGGCGGCCACGCCGCCGGCCGAATCGGAAATCGCCTTGGACATCCTGCATTCGCTGTCGAAGGAGTTTCCGATTGACGCCAAACGCATCTATTTGACCGGGCTGTCGATGGGAGGCTACGGCAGTTGGATGTTGGCGGCCAAGCATCCCGAGCTATTCGCCGCGGTCGTGCCAATTTGCGGCGGTGGCGACCCCTCGACGGCCGCGGCCCTCAAGGACGTTCCCATCTGGGCCGTCCACGGCGATGCCGACAAGGTCGTGCCTCCGGCCAAATCGCGCGAAATGATCGACGCGGTCAAGGCCGCCGGCGGCAGCCCGCAGTACACCGAGCTCCCCGGCGTGGGCCACGACAGTTGGACCGCCGCCTACAACGACCCCAACGGCGTCCTGCCCTGGATGTTCAAGCAGCACAGGTAAGGAAGCGCGCGCCACAATGTTGCGAATGGCGCCGCGAACAGGCTGTCCACTCTTCCCGCTACCGGAACGGCTTCCACTGCGGCCGATTCCGGCGACTGGATTGACGCGGCGAATCGTCCGCGGCGGCGCGGGAATTCTTGTTCGATGCGGCGGGAGCATCCAAATTACTGGCCGACTCATTGGATAAACTGTCCGGCGCGGCCGACGCGCGCGACGATTTGAGCCGCGAGCTGGGGGTTCGATCGCGCAGCGCGCGGCTGGCGCTGTCGTCCGAGGACCGGTTCCTGGCTTCGCGGTCCTCGCGACCTGCATCGGCCGGCGAGCGGACGTCGATCGGCACGTCGGCATTGATCTTCGTGCCGTCGGCCGTCGTGTAGCGCACGAACAATTGCACCTGAGAGTGTTTGGGCGGATCGGCCGGCCAGGCCAGTTGGAAGCGCAGCCCCTCGCCCAGCGGCGTGCGCTGGTAGTGGCCGGGCACCTCCTCGGCGGCGAAATCCCAACGGGCCACGCGCTGCGCCGCCCCTTCCAGCGCCGGGTCCATCACGACAATCGAGACGTCGCCGGCCGTCTTGACCAGGCGTCCCTGGGCGTCGCGCGGCTCGACGACCACCAACACGCCCTCGTCGCCGTTGCGGCCGTCGCGGTCCAGGCCGCCAGTCAGTCGTTTGTTGATCACGAGCTTCGTCGGCACGCCCTCGACGGCCGTGCTGGCGCCGGTGGGCCCGACTTTGGGCGCGTCGCTCGGCGCGTCGCTGGGAGTTCCCGGCAGTTCCTCCGGCGGGGTTTCGCTGCCTTCGGGCAGTTCGATCGTGGGGGCTTCCAGCCGGGGAGCCTCGCTACGGCCTGGCGTTTCGGAGGGCGCCCCCATCGACGGACCGTCGTAAGACCCGGACGCGTCGCGGCCCGGTCCCCGATCGCCGCCGGCTAGCTCTTTCTTGAGCGCCTCGTTCTCGCGAATCGTGGCCTCGCGGGCCGCGCAGCTATCGTCCAGCATCGCTTCGAGTTGATAGACCCGATCCTCCAACAGCCGCGACTCCTGCTCGAGCAGCGCCTGGTTGGGATTGGTGCGGCATCCGACGGCAAATAGTGCGAGCGCGCAAAGCGCCAGTGACAACGTTCTCATGTCAGCCTCATGCGACAGAAAAGCGCTTCTCGACTCACCGCGCGCCCGCGTCGCACAAGCGGCGCACCGGGCGGCGGCACTTCCATGTATCGATCGATTATCACCCAGCAAGGCAGCCGGCGGTGCGGGATGTGAGGCTGCCTTGGTTCGCCCGAACGAACCCCCGAAAACGGGACGCGATCGGACGCGACTCTATTAAATTAATTGCCTTGAATCTTCTTCCTAAATCTTCGCCATCGGTTTCATTTCCATGTGTTCGATCACCTGATCGATCAGCTTATATTCCATGGCCTCTTCGGCCGACATGAAGCGATCGCGGTCCGTATCTCTTTCGATCTGGTCCAGCGGGTGTCCCGTGTGCTTGATCAAGATGTTGTTGAGCTTTTGCTTGACCTTCTTGAATTCCTTGGCGTGGATCATGATGTCTTCGGCCGTGCCTTCCATGCCCGCCAGGGGCTGGTGAATCATGATCCGGGCGTTGGGCAGGGCGCTGCGCTTGCCGTGGGTCCCGGCCGTCAGTAGCACGGCGCCCATCGAGGCCGCCTGGCCGATGCAATACGTCGCCACGTCGCAAGTGATGAACTGCATGGTGTCGTAGATCGCCAGCCCGGCCGTGACGCTGCCGCCCGGCGAGTTGACGTACAAGTGCACGTCGGCCTTGGGATCCTCCGACTGCAAGAACAGCATCTGGGCCACGATCGAGTTGGCCACCTCGTCGTTGACTTGCGAGCCGAGGAAGATGATGCGGTCCTTGAGCAGACGGCTGTAGATGTCCATCGCCCGCTCTTCGCGGCCGCTTTTTTCGATAACGAAAGGAATCAGAGGCATAAGAGTAGGTGCTTTATGTGCGTCGTTTGGCGGCGGTCCGTTCGATCGTTTGCCGTTTTTCTGGCGGAACCCCCCGGCGAATAGTCGCCAGGGATGGTTGGTCTAGAGCTTGTCTTCGTCCTCGCCCTCGGCCACGACGGGCGGTCGCGTGAGGATGTCGTCGACGACCCCGTAAACCTTGGCTTCGGCCGCCGACATGTAGTAGTCGCGATTCGTGTCCTTGGCGATTCGCTCCAGCGGCTGCTTGGTGTGCTGGGCCAGGATCTGGTTCAACACCTCGCGCGTCTTGAGGATTTCGTCGGCCTGAATTTCGATATCCGACACTTGTCCGCCCACCTGGCCGTACGGCTGGTGGATCATGATCTTGGCGTTGGGCAGGGCATAGCGCTTGCCGTCGCTGCCGCCGGCCAGCAGCACGGCCCCGCCGCTGGCGGCCAGGCCAACGCAGTACGTCGCCACCGGGCAAGTGCACATCTGCATCGTGTCGTACATGGCCAGCGTGGCGCTGACGCTGCCCCCCGGCGAGTTGATGTAAAAGTGGATCGGCTTGCGGCGGTTTTCGCTCTGCAAGTACAAAAGCTTCATCACGATTTCGTTGGCGTTGCCATCGTGAATTTCGCCTTGCAGGAAAATGATGCGGTTTTCCAGCAGCAGGTCGCCCAGCGTCATTTGCCGCTGGCGTTGATAGTCGCGATAGGCCATTGAGATATCCTTCTAATTACCGCGCTATGGCGTTCGGCCCGCGCGGCGGCAATTACATTGTTCGTGGCACGGCTCTCGGCGGCAACTCGTGTGGCTCGAACTACTGGCGAGTCGCGCCGCGGAATGCGGACGGCCCGGGAGCATCCTTGCAAGGTCCGCCGCGATTGAACAGCCTCGGTTTAGTCGTGTTCCTTCGACGCTCGTAGCGGTTCGGCTTCGCCCGGATGCTTGGCCTCCGGAATGTCCGATTCCTCTTCCTCGCCCCCGGCTGACTGATCGATCGCCTCGGTGTCGGCGCCCTCGGGCTTGTAGGGTACATCCTTGAATTGAGCGTGCGACAGCACCAGTTCGATGACCTTGCGCTCGATGATCTGATTCCGCAACGAATCCATCAGGCCGCCTTTTTCCAGTCGCGCCCGCACGCGGCGCACGCTCTCTCCGCTCTGCGCGGCCAAGAGCGTAATCTCGCTTTGATAGTCCTCGGGGCTGGCTTCGAATCCTTGATCCTCGGCCAACCGCTCCAGAATGAAATGTTCTTTCAGCGCCTTGGCCGTCGAGGCGGCGCTGTTCTGCCGCAGGTCGTTCTCGTAGGCCTGAATCTCGGCATCGGTGAAACCGTTGCGACGCAATTCCAGAACGGCCCGCTCCAACTCCCGTCGGCTCTGGCGGCGCAGCAATTCCGGGGGCAACTGCCAGTTGGCGCTTTCGGTCAGTGCCGCCGTGATCTGCCGCCGCGCCTCCTGCTGCTGCGTATATTCCAACTGCCGCTTCAAGTCTTCTTGGATCGCGTCTCGCAGTTCGCCCTCCGTCTCGAAGCCGCCCAATTCGGAAAGCAACTCGCTGGTCAACTCGGGCGTCTCGAGCTTCTTGACTTCGAGCACCTCGAAGACGGCCGTGATCTCTTGCCCGCGCAGCGATTCGTTCGGAGCGTCGGCCGTGAGCTTGGCCGTGGCCTCGCGCGTTTCGCCGGCCTTGACTCCCTTCATCACCTTGTCGAAGGCCTCGATCTTGCCGTCGCGGAAGCTCAACACCGGACGGATGCGGATCACTTCCTCCTTGCTCGAGGACAGCTCGACCGCGCCGTTCTTGAAGGTCAAATTGCAGGTGATGTAGTCGCCGGCCGCGGCCGGACCGTCGAACGGAATCAGCCGGCCGTGTCGGGCCAAGACCTGTTCCAATCGCTTGTCGACGTCCTTCTTGCTGAATTCGCGGATCGGTCGCTCGATCTTCAGACCCTTCCACTCGGGCAGATCGAACTCGGGACGCACTTCCAG
Source organism: uncultured Planctomycetaceae bacterium (assembly GCA_963791755.1). GTDB lineage: Bacteria > Planctomycetota > Planctomycetia > Pirellulales > PALSA-1355 > PALSA-1355. The sequence continues at coordinate 1,750,794 of CAWBTK010000005.1, read as the reverse complement.
GTCGAACTCGAACGTCATCGGACCTTCGTCGGGCAGCGTGACGGCCAGCGGATCGAAATCCGGCTCGCTGATCGCCGAAAAGCTCTCGTCCTCGGTGATCTGGGTCATGCTGTCCATCAACAGCGAGCCCTTCACCTGGTCGGCCACTTCCTTGCGGAAACGCGCTTCGACCAGCTTGCGCGGCGCGCGCCCGGCACGGAACCCCGGCACATTGGCCGTGTCCATCATCTCGCTGAAACCCTTGTCGAAATAGCGTTCGATCTCGTCGCGCGGAATCGTGACGGTGACGTGCCGCTGGCAGGCCGACGGCTTGTCGACCTTGATCGACAGGTTCAGCTTCTGCGGTTCGGCATCGGCGGCTTCGTCGGCCACCAGCTCGGGCGAATTCTTGTCGGAAGGAGACATCTAATTTTGTCGTTCGCTGCGTGTACAGCAACGCCTGAAAGGCCGGCAAAAACCGGTGCGCGTCGTTATCAACCGCCCGTGGCGCTATGCCGTGGAAACTGAGAGTTGTAGGAAAACAAGAGCGGGTGATGGGATTCGAACCCACGACAACGACGTTGGCAACGTCGTGCTCTACCAACTGAGCTACACCCGCAGCGCAGGCCAATCGCGGTTAACCCGCCACCCGCAAGCAGGCAGTCGCTCGATAAGCCTGGGATGAACGGATTATAGAGGCGCCTTGGAGCCTGACAAGGTCACTTGCCTGCTGTCGGCAAGCCTATGATAGCACACCGAAGAACGTCAAGACCCGCCCGAGCCGGCGGAGCCTTTTTTCTCCCCCACCGCCGCCTTTGCGGCGCCAGAACCAACGGAAAATCCGTCCAAATCGCCAATCTCCACACCGAGCAGCCCGGGAGCGCGCCCCTCGGTCTGGACCAAGCGGCGCCCAGCCTCGGCTATCCCGCCTTTACTTAATGGCCCCAAAGGCGGCAAACACGCTGTTCTTATGCAGCACCTCCACAGCCCGAAAACCCACGGCACGCATTAAATCGAGCTGAAACCCCAGGCTTCGCGGCGTATCCTCGCGCTCGACATAGGCCAGCACCCGGTCGCGATACTCGGGCCCATCGAGCGCCGCCAGATACTCGCCATAGCGCCGCCACATCAACTCCTGCACCGACGGCAACGCGTGGTCGACCAGGTCGGCGATCCACAGGGTGCCGCCGGGTCGCAAGCAGGCATGCAGTTTGGCGAAAACGCCCCGCCACTGTTCGTCCGTACGCAGATGGTGCAGCACGGCCGCGGCGACAATGACGTCGTAGTGGTCGGCGGCAAGCTCGACCTCGCGAATGTCTCCTTGGATCGCCCGGATGGCCGCCGAGCTTTGTTCGCGGATCCGCTGTTGGGCCCGCTCGAGCATCGGCTGGCTCAAGTCGACGAGCGTCACCTCCGTCAACGGCACGTACTGGAGCAGCTTGAGCGTGTAATTGCCGGCGCCGCAGCCCACGTCGAGCAAACGGATTGGGCCGCTCGAAACAGCCGCCGCCGAGCGCGCGATCAGCTCCAACACCAGCGGAGCGTCGATCGCAGCCGACTGCCCCGTGTCGAGGTTGCTGAACCGCTCGACGTCGGCATCGAATCGCTGGCGAATTTCCTCGACCGAGGATTTTTCGGCCGGTGTGTCGGGCTGCGTCACGGGATCCTCGCGCGGTGGCGATCAGTTGCGGCGGCGCTGGTAGCGGCGGCTGGCTTCTTCCAGCGTGCGGCGCTCGGCCTTGGTCAGGCTCGCCTCGCCCTGACGGCTGATCTTTTCCAGGATTTCGTCGACCTGCGCGTTCAGGTCGCGGGCATCTTGTTCGGGATCGTGAATCTTCAGCTTAGGTCGAAAGCGGAATATTTTACTCAAATCCGAGAACCGCCGCGGAACGAGCTTGCCCATGTTCATGCCCGTCTGGTAATAGACCAGCCCAAACGCCATACCCGCCAGGTGCGCGATGTTCGCCACGTTGCTCGAACCGGGATTCATGAACCCGGTCACGTCCATAACGACGTACAGGCCGCCCAATGCCCAGGCCGGCAGCGGCAGGATTCCCCAAATGTAAAAGATGCGCTTCGGAAAATGCAGCACGTATAAGGCCATCAGCCCCATCACGCCGCCCGATGCGCCGAGCAAAGTGTGACTTCCATCATTGACTGCTTCGATGCCGAACCATGCCAGTCCCGCGATCAGAATCGCCGCCAGGTAGATTCGCAAAAACTCGGCGCGGCCGTAGATGCCTTCCAGGTCGGTGCCAAACAGCCACACGCCGAACATATTGAAGGCGATGTGCGCGACCGAGTTCGGATCGTGGGCAAAGCCATAGCTCAGCAACTGGTAGACGTGCCAGGGCCTCTCGAACAGATCGCCATGCAGGGCCAGCAAGTTCGTGAGCGTTTCTTGCCGGCCGTCGAACAAGAACTGCGCGATGTAGACCGCGACGTTGAGCAAGATCAAGTTGACGACCATCGAGCGGCCGCTGAGCCAGCCGGCGCCGCGATCATCGCCATAGTAGGGCCGGTCGTAGATCCCCATGGATGGGCCGCGAGAGATTGCCGCTGAATTCGATGCGCCACGCTTCTAGAAAGATATCGCAGCCAGGCGGCGGCGGAAAGTACTCGCCCAGACCGATTCGTTTTCCAGGACGACAGATCGCCCGCGGAGCAACCGCTAGCCTACGGAGAGACCGGCAAGGAAATGTCGGTGCGGGCGTTGATTGCTTCGGCGGCCTTGAGCTGCGCGACGGTCAGCGCCGTTGCCAGCTTGCGATTCTCCGCGTAAGTGTCCCGCAACGATTGCCGCACTTTGGCATACACGTCTTCCAGCGATTTCTGATAGGTCGCGATCGCTTGCACCTCAAGGCGGAATTTCTCCAGATCGCTCGCCAGACTCGTCTTCTCGCCTTCGCGATACGCGATTTCCCGGCGGGTCTCCTCGGCCGCCGCCTCGGTCCGCTGGATATTGCCGTTCAGCTTGCTGATGGCGTCCGAGATCAGCGAGGTTTGCAGGTAGTTGTCATGAAAGAACAGTTGATAATCCCGCAGTTTCCGCTCCCGATTGGCATACTCGGCCAGGCTTTCCTTGGGCAGCAAGGACTGTCGGGTCGCTTCGTCCAGCTCGGCGAACAGGGCCGGATTATCGATCGGCATCGTGGCGTATAACGTCAATGGCCCCTTGGCGGTCGCCAGGCGCTGTGCCTGGCCTTCGGTCAGCGGCAGATTCGGAGCGATCTGCACCGCGGGGTTTCCCTCGGCGGCGGTCACGACTTTGAACTCGCCCAAATACCGGCCCCCTTCCGAGGCCGGAGTTCCGTCGAAGGCGAACAGCACGGTATTGGGAACCAGGCCGTGTTCGGGGGCTTTCAGCGTCAACTGGGCCACGCCGTCCTTGACGTTGTCCAAAGCCACGTCGTACATCACCCCGCCCCGGCTTGCGACCAGGATCTCGAGCGTCTGCTCCAACTGCGGGATCACCCCTTCCACTGTTTGTCCCTGCGCGTTTTGATCGCGCCGCGCAGCTCAAGGAGTTGCTGCTCGTTGGTCTCGATTTCGCGCTCCATGTTGCGCACCAGTTCGCCCCACGCTTTGTGCGTGGCCAGTGTGCGGGCGCCCAGGATGAAGAAGGCCACCGTCCCCAAAAAAATGAAGGCGACCAGCACGGTCTGATAGACCGGCCACGTCTTGGAACTCATGTAGGCGATAAAGAACGACGCCAACACCAGCGCGCCAAGAACGATTGGGAGGATCAAATCCATGTCGCGCTAAAACCTTTACCCAACCGGACGACCGCCCGCAAAAGCTCGACAAGCCCGCGCGGTTTTCGCGGAGCCCCGCTGCCCCACGGAGCCAGCGCCCAACCGGATCGCTTCACAGGCCTGCAAAAGACGGGAATTCGGGCACTTGCCCGATCAACTCGATCATAGACCGAGCCCCCTGGGGTGTCAATATTTTCAGGCACCCGAGCGGACGATGGTAAGAGCCTGTCAGTCAACACTTTAGCTCGGCGTCAGGCGGCCCGCGCATCCGACGCCGGCCAACGACAGCGCCAACCCCTACAACCGGTCTACTTGCGCCTGTCGGCCGCGATCAACCGATGTCGATCTGGAAGAAGTAAGAGTCGGTCGTCGGCTCAAACGGATCGATCATGACCCGGGCCGGGTCGGGGCGCCATCGCAGCCCCTTGCCCAGGTAATTGGGCGGGCGATAGATCTCTTCGATCGGCCGTGGCCGAAAGCCCGCGGGCAATGCCTCGTTGGCCACGAAGAAGGCATTGGCCCCGGTCCGCTCGCAGTGCACGAGCGTGTATCCCTTGGACTCGCCCAACTCCTTCATCGCCAACAGGCTCGCGCCAAAATAGTCGGTGCCCATCCATTGGAACGCAGGGTCGTAGGGAATCGACCGCCGTAAATTCGGAGCGAAGTGGGCGTTGTATTCGATCACCACGACCCGCGGCCGGTAGCCGATTGCCTTCCATACCCAAAAGTCGTTGCCGTCGATGTCGATCGACAGCAAGTCGAATTCGCGCGGCACCTGGTACTTGGCGAACAGCGACTCTATGTTTTCGGCCGTGATGAATTCTTTTTTGACATCCGCCAAGGGGTTCTTGGAGATGCCGCCGTAGTCCATCAGCAATCCCGTCCAACCCTGGGTGAGCAGGTTAGCCGTGTTGCACTCGACGGCCTGCTCGCAGCCGAACTCGACAAAGTAGCGGTTGGTGACGCCAATCTCGCCAAAGATGGCTTCGATGATGCCATCTTCGCCGTTTTGCGAACTGACCTTGCGCTCGCTGGCTTCGAGATTTGACAAAGACATGTTTGACAAGCTCATGCTCGTTTCCGATACGTTCTCGCCAGCCAGATGACTGACGAACTCCAAACGCTCACTGTAGTCATGGCCCACTCGGCCTGCAACGCAATAGGGCCCGCGCGAGTCGTTCGACCATATCACTGGTGTGCGCATGGCTCAAACTGATCCGCACAAGCGACTGTCCCTCGGGGACCGATGGCGGCCGGATCGCCGGGGCGAGAATCCCCTGTTCTGATAGCGCCGCGGCCAATCGCATCGCCGCCGCCACCTCGCCGACCACCAGGGGCACGATTTGGCTTTCGCTATCGCCCAGGTTCCAACCCTGTTCGCGGAGCGTCTGGCGCAATTCGGCCGCGCGATGTCGTAATTCGGTCCTCCGCTGCGGTTCTCCCGTCACGATCTCAAGAGCCGCCATCGACGCCGCGCACACGGCCGGCGGCAGGGCCGTCGAAAACACGTAGGACCTGGCCCGATTGGCCAACCATTCGACCAAAGGCGCGCTGCCGCAGACGAATCCTCCGGCCGAGCCCAGTGCCTTGCTGAGCGTGCCAATTCGCACGCTAACGCGGTCCTCCACGTTCAGTTCCTCGGCCAACCCTCGACCATGCGGGCCGAAAACGCCCGTGGCATGCGCTTCGTCCACGAGCAGCATGCAGTCGAACCGCTCGGTCAGATCGGCCAATTCGACCAACGGGGCAAGATCGCCGTCCATGCTGAAAACGCTTTCGGTCATGATCAACCGCCGGCGATAGCCGGCGCTGTCGCGCAGCAAGGCCTCGAGCGCGCCGGGGTCGCGGTGCGGAAATATGTGCACGTCGGCTCGCGACAGCCGTGCGCCGTCGATCATGCTGGCGTGGTTCTTGTCGTCGGAATAGATCGCGTCGCCGCGACCAGCCAGGGCCGCGATCGCGCCCACGTTGGCCGCATAGCCGGACGAAAAAACCAGTGCCGCCTCGGCCCCTTCGAACTCGGCCAGCCGCTGTTCCATTTGACAATGGGCCGCGGCCCGGCCAGTGACCAGTGGACTGGCGCCCGCCCCCCAGCCTTCGGCCTTGGCCGCGCGGGCAGCGGCCTCGCACAGCCGGCTGTCTGCGGCCAGGCCCAAATAGTCGTTCGACCCGAAGTTCAACAGGTCCCTTCCCGCCACGTGAAGCTGGACCTGTTGCGGTCCCGCGTGCGCGGCTGCGGCGCGCCGCAGTCCACGCTCGGCCAATTCGGCCAACTCGTCGTCGATCCATTCCAGCGGGTAAATACGCGTGATCTTCATGCGGGCCGTGATCGAGCGGGCGGAGGTTCGTGGGAAGCGGGTAGCGATAAACGGGGAACTACTTGGCGCGAGTGGCCTTCTTGGCCGTTTTGCTTTTTGTTGCCCGCTTGGTTCGCCTGGGGTTACTTCGACGCGCCGCCGCGAGCTTGGCGGTGCCGGAGCCGCTGGCCAGTTGCATCACGATCTCGAATTCGTGGGGCCTGACCGGTTGGACCGATAGCCGCGAGCCGGTGCGCAACAGTTCCATGCCCACCAGTTGCGGTTCTTCGCGGAGCCGCGCAATGGGCACGCTCTCGGCAAAGACCTCGTCCAAACGGATGTCGACCATTTGCCAGATGGGATTGTCCGGCGAGGCCTTGGCGTCGAAATGGTCATCCTTCGGGTCCCAGGCAGTTGGATCGGGATAGGCCGTTCGCGCGACCACGGCCGTGCCGGCCACGGCCGGCGGCGCGGCGCTCGAATGGTAAAACAACACCCGATCGCCGATCTGCATGTCGCGCATGAAATTGCGGGCCTGATAGTTGCGCACTCCGCTCCAACAGGTCGTCTGCTTGGGACAGGCCGCCAAATCGTGGATCGAGAAGCAATCCGGCTCGGTTTTCACCAACCAGTAGGAACGTGGCGCGGCCATGGGCAGTTGTTTCGATCGCTGAGAAGTCGGGCAGTGGAAATTGCGCGGCGTTTCACGGCGCGCTCAAGCCGCCCATTTTAGGGTACGCGGCTGGGTCTGGAAACCGGCCGCCGCCAAGGCCCCATCTCCGTCGTGGTACAATCGCGTCGTGCATCGTAAATCATTGCCCCGCTTGACACACACGGCCGGGTCGGCCGGGTCTAGCCCGGGTATTTCGGATTTTATTCGCAAGGCAATCGCTCCGGCGGTAACTATCCTCTCGGCGTCGCACAAGAGAGCGGGCGGGCCGACGAACAACAAAGATGCCCCACATTGACTGGCAGATCGTTCTTCCGCAGCACGACCGCTGGTTGCGCACGGTCGTGCTGGCGCGCGTGGCTGAAGCCGCCGCCGTGGACGAAGTGATGCAAGAGGTGGCCCTGGCGGCGATTCGCCAGCAGGCGCCGCTGGCGGATGCCGCGAAGGTGGCTCCCTGGTTGTATCGCCTGGCGTTGACGCAGTCGCTCTTGTATCGCCGCCGGCAAGGGAGATGGCGAAAATTGACCAGCCGCTATGCCCAACAAGTGCCTCCGCTGGAACACGACGCCCGCGGCGTCGACCCGCTGGAGTGGCTTTTGGCCGACGAGCGGCAAGACCTGGTTCGCCAGGCCATCGCCCGGCTGCCGCGCCGCGAAGTCGAGATTCTGCTGCTGAAATACACCGAACATTGGAGCTATGAGCAGTTGGCTCAACATTTGGGAACGAGTGAAAGCGCGATCGAAAGTCGGCTGCATCGAGCCGCGGGCGATTGCGGAAAGAACTTGCGGCCGTTGAGGGGGCTCGTGTCGAATCATGACCATACTCGATGAATTTCGTCGCGACGAGCAGCGCGTGCTCGATCGCCTGGTGGACGGAGAGCTAAGCGCCAGGATCGTCGCGCGCTACTGGCCTCGCTCGATGACGAGCCGGGCGCCTGGCGCCGCTGCGCGCTGGCCTTCGTCGAAGCCCAGAGCTGGGGCTGGCAACTCTCGCGATTGGCCGCCGAGCCGCTGGTATGCCAGGCCAGCGCCGATCTCGCGGTCGCCACCCGGACTTCCCGGCGCCGCAAGTTCTGGGAATTCGGTCTGACGATCGCCGCCAGCCTCGTCGTGGCCTTCGGACTGGGAACTCGGTTTGCGCCCTCGCAGCAGGCCCCCAGCGAGCCAGCCACGCCCGCGCAAGTCGCAGTGGCCGCCGCTAGCGAACTCGAGCCGGCGCCGCAAATCGCGGAAGAAACTCCCCAATGGGAAACACTAACGCTCGCCGCGACCGACGGCGCCGATGCCGGCGATCAATTTCAATTGCGCGTTCTGAACGCGGAGGGGTCCGAGGACGACTGGACATCGGACGAGGAATCCGGGTTGCCCGCCAACCTGCAAAACCTGTTGGAAGCCTCCGGATTGCAGGTGGAGCGGCAGCGACGGCTGCTGCCCATCGACTTGTCTGACGGACGGCGGATGGTGGTGCCCATCGTGGAAATCGACATTCACAATCCGGACCTTGCCATTTATTAGGCGCGTTTTGGGTCAACCGCGCCACGCACGACAGAGTCAACGACCGTTTATGGAACCTCGAACCAGGGAGAATCGTATGCAAACTGCCACGTGGCTTCGCCGAGCCAGTGGGCTCGCCGCTTTAGCATTGTCCACGCTCGCCGCTGGCGCCCTGCGCCGACGACGAAGTTCTAGCCGACGCGGAGGAAGAGCTCACTGTGGTCGTCGCCGCTCAAGACGCTCCGGCGGCGAAGGAACCCGCTGCGCCCGTCGAGCCGGCCACGCCCGCGCGGCCGCGACCGACTGCGTACATTGCCGTGGGGGCCCGCGGCTATCGCCTGGGTTTGCGCCTGTCCCCCGTGCCGCGTCCGCTCAACGAGCAATTGGACTTAAAGGGCGAGGGCATGGTTGTCTCCCGCGTCGAGTCCGATAGTTCCGCGTCAAAAGCCGGCATCAAGGAAAACGACGTGTTGCTGGCGGCCGGCGAAAAGCCGATCAAATCGCCCAGCGACCTGATCGAGGCGGTCGCCAAGTCCGATGGCAAGGAGCTTACGCTGAAGTTGATTCGCGGCGGCAAACCTTTGACCATCTCGGCAACGCCGGAAAAAACAACCGAGGACGTCGTGCGACGGCACATCGAATTGCGCGGCGATCATGGCGTCGACGTCCAAGAGATCGAAGAGAAGATTCGCGAAAAGATGCGCGACGCCGGGGTTGATTTGCGGATGCAACTGATGCAGCCAGGCAAGTTCCTGCCCGAAGGCGCCGCCTTTCACTTCAACTCGCGTCGCGAGTTTCCCGACGATCTTTCGGTCACGATCCGCAAGCAGGGCAAGAACCCCGCCGAAGTCGAAGTGAAGAAGGGGGACAGGAGCTGGACCGTCAAGGATAACGAGTTGGCGCAGTTGCCCGACGACGTGCGCGGACACGTCGAATCATTGCTGGGCCGCGGCCCCATGCAATTTCGCATCGTCGGCGACCGAGGTCAGCTCGGACCGCCGCCGGGCGTTCCGGCGCCGTTCGCCATCGCCCCGCCGGGACATCGCGACGGACCGGGCGGACCGCCGCACCGCGCCCAGCGCGCCCGCCGCCCCAGCGAACCCGACGCGCCTAGGGAGCCCGGCGACCGGCTGGACGGCCCGGGGCCCGACGAACGCGGGCCGCGCGGCCGAGACAGGCTGGAGCGCCGCTTGGATGAGCTCAGCCGCGACCTGCACCGCATGCAGGAGCGACTTGAAGGCCTGCGCCACAACTTGCGTGAAGACGACGAGGACGACGAATAGCCGCTGAATCAACAGGGCTGAACCGCCCTCGAATTCAATTCGGGCCGGGAGTTCCCTTAAGCGGGGCTCCCGGCCCGTTCTATTTCTCCAGCGACCGAAACTCGCTCAGCCGCGCTTCCCAGAGTCGTTCGAGCTGGCTGCGCGCTCGGGCTGGTCGGCGGCGAGGTTTTTCGTTTCGCTGCGATCGCGTGCAAGATCATACAATTCCCACGCGCCCCCCTCCCCTTCGCTGACCAGCTTCATGTCGCCGACGCGAATCGCGCGATTGCCCGAATGGAACCACCACAGATAATCGTGCGCCACCGACTTGTCGCGTGTGAATGCGCCAACCAGGCTGCGGCCAGGCGGGGGCGGAACCGCGCGGTCGTTCCACGTCGTGGGCTTCGTGCCGCCGACCAGTTCCAGAATCGTGGGCACGAGATCCACCAGGTGGCCCGGATTGTGCCGCAACTCGCCCCGCGCGGCGATGCCCCGCGGCCAATGCACGACCAGCGGCGTGGAGATGCCCCCTTCGTGCACGAAGATCTTCGAGCGCCGCAGCGGCGCGTTGGCCAGATTGGCCCAGGGCGGTTCCAGGCACTGAAACGTTCGCCAGGAGCCCGGCGGAGCGGCCGGGTCGTGTCCGTCGCCGCGGACGAGTTTCTCGGCGCTTGCGCCATTGTCGCTCATGAACAGAATAACCGTGTTTTCCAGCAATCCGTCGGCCTCCAGACGAGCCAGCACGCGGCCAATCTCGCGGTCCATGCGGTCCACCATCGCGGCGTGAATCTCCATGTGCACTTGCCAGGCGGCTTTCTCGGCCGAATCGAGCGAATCCCACGCGGGCACTCCCGAAGTGCGGGCCGATAGCTCGCAATCGACCAGCCCGATCTGCTTCATCCGCGTAAGCCGCTGATCGCGCAGCGAGTCCCAGCCGTCTTGAAACCGTCCGCGGTAGCGTTCGATATCCTGCGGCAGCGCTTGCAGGGGAAAATGCGGGCACGTGAACGCCAGGTAATGAAAGAACGGCTGGTCGCGATGCTCGCGGGCGTGCTCGTCCAGGCATCGCAGCGCATGGTCGGCAATGGCCACCGTCGCATAGTAGCCCGTATCCGGCTGAACCGGCGGCAACTGCACGTCGTTTTCGTAGTGCACTCGAGGCGAGAAGAATCGATCCTGATCCAAAACCAGATACGACCTGTCGAATCCGTTCGCGCAAGGCAAGCCGTCGACGTGCCACTTGCCGGAGTGGTACGAGCGATACCCGAGCGGCGCCAGAAAACGGGGCAACAGGGGCGCCCACGCCGGTCGCGTTCCATTTCCGCCGCCGCCCGCGCCGGGAATCGCGTCGCGGTTGACTTGCTGGGCGTAGTAGCCGGTGAGGATGGCCGCACGCGAAGGCCAGCAGCGCGCGGTATTATAGAACTGCGTGAACCGCAATCCGCCCGCGGCGAGGCGATCGAGATTGGGCGTTTCGATCTCGCCGCCGTAACAACCGAGATCCGAATAGCCCAGGTCGTCCGCCAGAATCAACAGCACATTCGGCGGCGCCGCGGCCTCGGCGATCGACGTCTCCGCCGGCGCCAGCCAGGCAGCCGCCGCAACCATCGCCAGCAGCCGCACGCCTTTTGATGCCAGACGTCCCACGGTTACTTGCGCACCTGCTCGAAGTAATGGGCGCCCTTCTTGTTGGCCGTCACGACGTCCAACAGCCCGTCGCCGTTGACGTCGGCCACTTCGAACTGCGTGCCGACGCCGCTGTCGTGGTCGATCTCGTGCGGAATCCAGACGGGCTTGCCGTCCTGCCGCGTCAATTCATACCAGAAAACCACGGCTGGCTCGTCGGGCCGGGCATCTCCCTTGGGACCATGCGCCCACCAGCGCTTGCCGGTGACGAAGTCAGGTAGCTTGTCGCCGTTGATGTCGGCCAGGCACAGGCTATGGGTCTGCGAGATGGCGTCTGAAATCAGATGGGTCTTCCAGCCGGCCGGCGATTGTTCGTGCCACCACATGCCGACTTGATGCGCGCTCGACGTGAGCACGTCGTTGTCGCCGTCGCCGTCGAAGTCGTAGACGTGCATTTGCGCGCACGGTTCGCCGAACTTGACGGGGTGAAACACCCAAGTCGTTTGGGCTTTATCCGCCGGCGCTTCCCACCAGCCATCCACCACCAGCACGTCGGTGCGGCCGTCGCGATTGATGTCGCCCGCGCCAATGCCGTGCGAGAAGCGATCGGTACCCGGCGCGCCCGAGGCCGAGATCGGCGTCAACTTCCAAAGGTCCGTGGCCGATGGCTTGGCATAGCCGATGAACTTGCCCGGGTCGTAGCCAAGCAGCAACTCGCGTTTGCCGTCGCCGTCGATATCGAGAAAGCTGGGGCTCTCGTTATTCGTGATCGGCGTGCACTCGTGGCGCACAAACGGCGTGCCGGCTTTCTCGGGCTGTTCGAACCACCAGGTCTGCTTGCCGGGAAAATCGACGACGATCAGATCGGTGCGGCCGTCGCCGTTGACATCCTCGGCGAAATTGCAAAACGAAACGCTGTAATTATGGGGATCGAATTCCTCGGCCTTTTCCAGCACGGGCGTCATCTTCCAGTCGGGCGCGGCGTAGTACACGCTGCCGGCGCCGATGTCGAGCTTGCCGTCTCCGTTGAAGTCGCCCACGCACGCGCCTTCGCTGCGAAACTTGGTGTCGAGCTGCGTACGTTTGAACGAGATGTTCGGTTTTTCCTCCGCCCGACTCGCGCCGCCCACGACGAGCGCCAACACGGCCGGCAGAGCCAAACAAAAACGGTGGTTCATGACAAGATCCTCGTGCTTGTGTTTAACGCCTGGTATTCGCGGAAAGGCAGAGGTCCGATCCCACGAATTGGGACGGTCAATTTGAGGTTACTCGCCTGTCAGCCTAATGTACGCCGCTAGTCAACGCAAATTGCCCCCGCATCGGCCGAGAAGCAGACGACGTTGCACGGCGTTTATTCCAACGCGCCAAATAGGTTGACGGCAAGTCCCCCAGTTCCGCCGCAGGCGGCAATGGCTGAGATCGCTAGTGCGGCAAGCATCGAAAAGGGCCGCTCGTCGGAGTTTTTTCCGACGAGCGGCATTCCTGGTGCGCATTACCACAAACTAGTCACGTGCACTCGTGCCGCCTCCAAGCGAGCGATACGCCGAGTGCTCTCTCGCAGCCGTCGAAAGTTTCCCGCCCGCCCGGTTTCCCGAACCGAGGCGGTGTGCGGCAAGCATTCAGCGCCCAGCTCGCCGCCGCATCAGCACGAGCGCTGCCGAGCCGATGACCAGCAGGACCAGGCTCGACGGTTCCGGAACACTGGCGCCTTGATAAAAGAATACCTCGGTCAGTTGTGGAGTCGTGGCGAACGTATGTCGAAACCCGACCGGATCGCTTTCGACGCCATTGATACTCAATGTCGCGGTCTGCGTTACAAAATCCAGATTGACGTCGATGTTGTAGAACGTATCGTTGTTGTACGCACCGACCGTGAACAAGGTGCCATCCGACTTGGTCAATCCGAAGACGCCGCCGGTCGCGCTTGTTGGAGACGCGACAAATCGTGTAGCGCTCGTGTAATCGGTGAAAATGTTCGCCGCGAAGGCGGCGTTGTTGAATGCATTCGTGGTCACCCCCGCGTTGGAGATCAGGTCCACGGCGAAGCTCACGCGGAGTGAATCCGTCGTCGCCAGGTTGATCGGCGCCGTGTCAAAGTAGAGTGGCGCGCCACCGTCCGGCGGCGCCGTTTCGGTCGTACTCATGACAATGGATTTGTCGTGCGAAACGCTCTGGCTATCGGTGTAATTCTGGATCGTAATGGTTCCATCGCCGATATTGACGCCGTTGCCATATCCGTTGCCGACGTATTGAGCGTTGTTGGGGACATCCTGAATATAAGAGTTGCCGATGACGTTTTGGCCGTCCGTCAATTGGATCGAATACATGGAGCTGTTGTTGGCCGTGTCGGTAACCGAGATATCGGACAGGGCCGCGCTGTTGACAACCGCGCCGTATGCGCTGTTGCCCGCGCCTTGCAGTCCCAATGCGGCAGCCGCGATGAATGCGATCCATTGAAACCGCGGGTTGGTCGAGAACCGAAGCGATAGACTATTGCAGAAACCAATCATTAGCGTTCTCCTCGTTCAAAAGATGCCGCGTCAAAGGTATCGTGCGCCTGTCGCCCGCGACGTCGCGACAGGAGCGTGTCTGTATCGTCGACTAGTGCGCGAACTCTCCGCCCGACATCGAACGCCGCGGGACCGTCGAGGTACCGTTGCCTTAAAGCGACGTTTCCCTATGGGCCGAGCCTGCAACCGATCCAGGCGCACACGCAATTGGTGATTAGTCTCACCTCCCCCCCGCCCCAAGTCAAATCGATCGTGATTTTAGTGCCATCGTCGCGGCCCTCGCCGGCGTGAGTGGTTTTTGGCCGTGGAAACGGGCCATTCGGGTCGCTTTCCCGAGTCGGACGCTGGAGGGGCGCGGACACTCCGCTTGCCTTGTTGCATTTCTGGCCACCGGTGCTGGTCAAACGAAGCGCCGCGCGATCGTTCTTCGACCCTTGGATCGAAGTTGGTCACGAAGAACCTCACCTGGCCAGACTGTTCCCCCAGATGCCCCTCGCACCCCCCAGGGGTTTATTTGTCAAGCAGTAATTGCAAATTGCTACCTTCTCGGCTAGACTCCTCACCGTAGGACGGGATGGATGATATGCACTGGGGGGGATAGCGGCCCCGATTCACCAGCGGCACACCATGGGCGGGACCTCCGCTCTTTGAACTTTCAACTAAGGGGAACGCTAATGAATTGGAACAGAAAATCGGTTACGCCTATCTTCCACGCGGAAGCCGCGCGCGGCTTCCTTCGCACATTCAAACGCCCGCTCGTTGGCGGCCTGATGTTTGCCGCCTGCTCCGCGGTGAGCGCAACCGCCGCGGCCGCGACATTGAATTTTTCCACCGCGGTCGATCACGCCTCCAGCGTCACGAACCAGATGCGATCCGTGGCCTATGGCAACAGTTCGGTCTACCTCGGGTACATTCAAAAGACCGGCGCGAACAATCGGGAAGTCGATCGACAAGATGACATCGTGCCCTCGGGCGCCCCGCTAAATTCGCACACTTTTGCAGCCAGCGATCAGCCCAAGGCGCTCGCCGTCGACGATCGAGGCAACGTATTCATCGGGACGCGCGATAGTGGCAACACGACCTCGCAAGTCGGCTGGTACACTCCGACCCTCGGCTTCACGACATCCCTCTCGGCCGGAAGTCCCAACGTGGGCGGTCTCGACGCCGTAACGCTTGGCGGCGTCCACTACCTGTATGCTGCCTACGAAGGCAGCGGTTTGATCCAGCGATTCAACATCGAGACCTCCGGGACCATTACTGCCGATACGACGTTCAACGCCGGCAACAGCACGTTCACGATTCCGACGGCGGGAGTGCTCCGCGGAATGACCGTTGCGAGCGACGGAACGATCTATGTCGCCAGCCGAGGCGACAATAAGCTCTACGAGGTTTCCCCCGACCTTAGCACGGTCACCAGCGCCGTGGTGCCCGCCGCGCAAGACGTGGCCCTGTATGGCGGCAATTTGTACGTCACATCGTACAACGGCACGAACTCGCTCGTTCGCGAATTAGCCGGCGGCTCGCTCAGTTTCATTCAAGACTTTACAGCGGGTGCCGCTACCCTCGACGGAAACCCGTATGCCCGAGCGGCGGGCGGCGCAGAAGGATGGGGAGGAATCGATATCGATCCTTCCGGACGCCTTTGGCTGGCCGATGAACAATACGGACTCGCGGCAGGCGTTACCTACGATCGCCTGCTGGTGGCGTCCGTGCCCGAGCCGTCGACCCTCGTGCTCGCCGCATTGGGTCTTGCCGCCTTGATCGCGGTGCGACTCCGGCGTTCGCGGGGCGATGCTTGACGCTGGATCGCTCTGAATAAAGCAATAGTCGACTTCGACAGGCCTGCCAGATGATCGCGATCATCTGGCAGGTTTTTTTTGGTGCCGAAGCCAGGCCAGCGGCAGGCAGTTTCCCGCCCTTGGTCAGCGGTGCGCTCTGGCCGCGATGACGAGCTTCGCGCTCGCCTCGGATGTGCGAAGTCTACAGCAGGCTTTCCAGCAGCAGTCGCATCTTGCGCATTTCGGCGGCGTGGTCGACGTCGTCCATTTCCGTGATATGGACGACCAGCGCCCGATTGTAGCGCGCCTTGGCCAACTGGGTAATCAGCCGGCCGTATTCCACCAGGCCCTGTCCGACGCGGACCTGCAACTTGTCCTTGCTCGTGTCGCGCAGGTGCACGTTGTAAACGTGCTTCATCACCTGGTCGTAGCTCTCGCCCGCGTGGGGACCATAAATGTAGTGGCTCGGATCGAGCGTGATTCCCAGGCCCTTGACGTTGTCGCACAGCACGACGGCCGTGTCGGGGTCTTGCGTGATGCGCCCGGTCTCGGTTTTCACGCCCACCAGCACGCCCTCGCGCGAAGCGATCGCCACCAGCCGCTGCAAGCGCTCGATCTCGGCGTTGAACGGCGTGCCCAGCTCGGCGGCCGGCACGGTCATGGCCACGACCTTGGTGGCCTTGGCCAGGCTGCAACAAGCGGCAAATTGCTCGTAGTACAGTTCGCCTTCCGCCTCGATGTCGACGCTGTAGCCGGAAATGGTCAGGCGATACGTTTCGCGACAGCTGGCGATCGAGCCTTCCAGGTCCGCTAGCACGCCCGACGGCTTCAACTGCCCGTCGCGCTCGTGGATCGCGATCTCGATGTTGTTGTATTCCAGATCGACCAGTCGCTGCAGGACGCCATCCAACGACAACTGGGGGAAGCACTCGCTCGAAGCAGCCACAAACACGCGCGGACCCTCCTGGCGGACAAGCAATGCGAAACGGCGCGCTAACGCGATAAGGTTGTCGCGTAGCTTAACGCCAAGCGGCATCGTTTGGCAACACCGACGCTCGCCGGCGCAACGACGCGGGCCAGACGTCGGTCGGATCCGCGCGGGGGGGCATGCGCTCGGGTCGCACATTTTCCTATAATGTCGCACGCCGGCGCCGGCCGGCCTGCACAATATTTGACCCCCCGCGAGTATCGCGCAAGCAAATGCTCCGCGCGCCCCTGGCGAATCAAACCACCCAAGGAACGAACCATGAATTCCGAGCGCACGCCTCCCGATCTCCGCGCCAGTTTAGCCGCCCAAAACGCCCCCATTCGCGTGGTCGTCGAGCAGCCGCGGTCAAGCTGGATCGCCACGGGCTTGAAGTGGGTCGCGACGATACTGCTGGCGCTGTTCGTGATCGGCAGTTTGCAAGGCGGCTACACGAGCGAGTCCGAGTTGCCCGAACGCTGGCATTCGCTCAGTCGCAATGCAACCGACAAGATCGCGATCATTCGCGTCGAGGGGACCATCCTCGGCGAGGAAGGCTACGTCAAAAAACAGATTGATCAGGTCCGCCAGGACAACCGCGTCAAGGCGATCGTGCTGCGTGTCAACTCGCCCGGCGGCACCGTGACCGGCAGCGATTTCATCTACCATCACTTGAAAAAACTGGCGGCCGAAAAACAGGTGCCGTTGGTGGTTAGCATGGGCGGCATCGCCGCCAGCGGCGGCTACTACGTGGCCATGGCCGTGGGCGAGGCGGAAAACACCATCTTTGCCGAGCCCACGACCTGGACCGGCTCGATCGGCGTGATCATTCCGCACTACGATATTTCGGAATTGCTCGAGAAGTGGAACATTCAAGACGATTCGATCGCCAGCAATCCGCTCAAGATGATGGGCAGCCCCACGCGCAAATTCCCCGAGCCCATCGAGGCCGAGGAAAAGCAGATTCTGCAAGGTCTCGTCGATTCCTCGTTTGCCGAGTTCAAGTCGATCGTCTTGTCCGGCCGGCCCGCCTTGCGCGAAAACAAGGCCGTGCAAGATACCGTCTTCACGGGTCGGATCTTCACGGCCAAGCAGGCCCAGGAAAATCTGCTCGTCGATCGACTGGGCTTTGTCGAGGACGCGATCGATCGCGCTATCGAGCTGGCCAAACTGGACAAGGACAAAGTGCAGGTCGTGCAGTACGAGCAATCGACAGGGTTACTTCAGCGTGCCCTGTTCGGCGCCGAGGGTCGCAAGCCTCCGTTGGACCTGTCGGCGCTGTGGGACCTGGCCGTGCCGCGCGCGTTTTACATCTGTACCTGGTTGCCAGGTCTTGGCGCGTCGGCGCGTTGAGCGGGCAAAACGCAGGGGCGAGCGCCGCGGATAGTCGAATCGCGCCTTACGGTTTCTCCGGCGCTTCGGCTGCCGGGGGCGAAACCGGTTGCGACGCCGGCGCGTCGGGCTTTGGTTCGCCGTCGGGCGGCGCGGGGGCTTAGTCCGCGGCTGGCGACGGGTTGTCGCCCGGCTCGCGATCCGGTGATTTGGAGCCCGGCGGGCGGCCGCCGCCGCGATGCGGTCCCTTGGAGCGATCGCCCGGACGGCCGTCGAATCGCGGCGGTCCGCCTCCCGGTCCGCCCTGGCGACGGCGCTCGAAGTACATTCCGCGCAGTTCTTCCAGCATCTTGTCGCGCGGCATTTTCAACAACCGCTCGCGCTCCGTTGGCGGGACCTCGTTTTGCAAGTACTGCAACAGATCTTCGGCCACAAGCGAGCCTTGCTTGCGCGACGTGGGCCAAGGCTCCAGACGATGCATGGCCGTGCCGATCCAGCCGCCCACGATTTTGCGTTGCTCGGCCAGCGAAGGCGCGTCGGTCAACGCCTGTTTGGCTGGCTGGGAAAGCTTGGCCGCCAGGCCATCGATCGCGGCCTGGTCCAAGGCGTCCAACGCGCTCGATCCTTCGCGTCGCGAGCGATCGAAGGCCCTCAGGAGCAGCGCCCGTCGTTGCCGCTTGCGATCCCACTTTTCGAACCGCTGCCGCTGGTCCTTGGACATGTCGGCCAGCAGGTCCTGCCGCCGAGCCCACACGAAGTCCTCGGTCCAGTCGATCACGTCGCGCATATCGTTCCAGGAAAGCAGATCGGCCCGGTGCATGCGCTCGCGGATCGATCTTTGCTGCTGCTGGATGCGTTTGATTTCCGTCACGCGTTCAGCAGGCGGCAGTTCGGCCAGCTTGGCTCGCTGGCTGGGAGTCAGGGTCTTGAGCCACTCGTGGTAGCGGGCCAATACCTGCTGCAACCGCTCGCCGTCTTTGTCGGCGTCGAGCGCCTGTTGAAACGCGCGCAGTCGCTGCTGCTCTTCGGCCGGCAACGCCGCGAACCGTTCTTGCTTGCGCAACAGTTCTTCCTGCTCGGCCGGCTGCAGTTTGGCAATTTGCTCGCGCCGCGTCTCGAATCGGTCATCGGCCCGGGCTGAAGCGGCAAGCACGCTCAGGCAGACCGCGCAGCTCGCCAGCCGAACCGCCGCTTTCGAGACGCACAGTTTCGTCAATCGATTACGGTGCATGATCGTCTTCTCCCTCGGCGAAGACCCCCTCGCGATCCAGCAATTGTAGGAACTCGAGGTTGTCGGCCTGATAATACAGCTCGAACTTTTGCAGCACCGGAAGATCCTCGAGCAGTTGCTCGTTCGGATTCGGCCACAAGGAGTGGCCGATCGCAAAACCCGCCACGAGAGCGGCCAACAAGCCAATGGCTCCTGCCAATCGCCGGCGACGCTGGCGTCGCGGCAGCGCGCTTTGCACTGCCTCGGCCTCCTGGGCGGCGGCCACGGCAACCATTTCCATCGTCGTCTGAGTGAATGACTCGGGCACGCTCGATCGCGGCAGCCGATCCAACAAGTCCCAGGCCCTTTGCAGTCGTTGCAACTCGGCCCGATACGCGGAATCCTGCGCCAGACGCGCTTCGACGCGGCGAACGCTGTCGGCATCCAACTCGCCGTCCAAATACGACGTGAGCTCTTCATGAAGCGGTAGTTCGGCGGCTTCGTGCTCGGTCATGGTTGGTGTTCCCGCACTCGTAATTCAAGCGTCTGACAATAATTGGTTGGTGATGCTCGACTAGCCGTCGGCCGGCCGAGCGCCATTGTCCAGGTAAGGCTCCAAAATCTCCTTCAGATTCACGCGCGCTCGCGACAATAGCGACTTGACGGCCTGCGGCGACATTTCCATCGCCGTGGCGATGTCGGCGTAGCTCATTTCCTCGAATTTGTTCAGCAGCACCGCCATCCGCTGCCGTTCGCTCAATCCGGCCAAGGCCGCGCGAACCACGTCGCGCAATTCCGCCTTGTCCAACTGCCTCGTCGGCATGGCGCCGCTAGCAGCCAGCGCCATCTTGTCCAACATGCCGGTGCCGCCCGATTCTCCGGCGCGGCGACCAGATTGACCTCGTGCCGCCGCGACAACGACCGTAGCGTGTTGGCCGCCACATGGTTGGCGATCGTGTAGAGCCAGGTCGAAAACTTCGCGCCGGCGACGTAACGTTTGCGCGCCCGATAGACGCGCAGAAATACCTCCTGCGCCAGATCCTCGGCCAGGTCGCGGCGTCCCACCAGGTGCTCCAGAACCGTGACCAGGCGATTCTGATAGCGCAACATCAACTCGTCGAACGCGGCGGCGTCGTCGTCGCGCACCGCCAGCATCAGCCGGACATCCGGATCTTGTAGTTTGTATCGCTGAGCCGAGGATTCGCTGACCGCCAAGGAGCTTCCCTATACGCAGGCACACATGGTTGGTCCCAGGACCGCGATACTTAGTCTAACACAACCCCGGCGGGTCCTCGCCCAGTGCTCCGGCGGTCGAGCCGCCCATGTATTGAAAACCCGATATCGATCGAATGTTTCGCATTTAAGGCACGCCGTTTCGCCGCTCTCTCGACAGGCCCCCGCGAAGGGGCTACTTTGATACCGCTTTGCCAGCCAGATGTCCCCCAATTTCCCGGCGTTCTGTGCGGTGATAACGTGACGGTGGATTTGACAGGCCGCGTGGCGGTCGTGACCGGCGGCTCCAGCGGCATCGGCCGCGCGACTGCTTTGATGTTGGCCCGCCACGGCGCGCGGGTGTTCACCGGCGACCTGCGGGCCCGGTCCGAGAACGCTCTCTTCGCCGAGCTGGGAATCACCCAACTCGTTTGCGACGTGCGAAGTGAGGATCAGGTTTGCAACTTGATCGAGCGGGCAGCGCGCGATGCCGGACTGCACATCCTGGTCAGCAATGCCGGGATCGATCTCGAGGCACAATTGCCCGAGGTCAGCGAAGCGCAATGGGATGCCTGCCTGGACACGAATCTCAAGGGCGCCTTCCTAGCCTGCAAACATGCCATACCGCGGCTCCGCGCCGCCGGCGGCGGGGCCGTGGTGTTCACTTCCAGCAATGCCGGACTGTTGCCGTGCGCCCACGATCCGGTATATAGCACCAGCAAAGCGGCGCTGATTGCGCTGGCTGCAAGCCTGGCGTTGTGTCACGCGAAAGACAAGATTCGCTTCAATTCGGTCTGCCCGGGCCCCGTCTCCGGCACCGGCATCATTGACGAATCCGTGTCAGGACCCGAGCGCGTCGCGCTGGAGCGGCACTTTATCGACGCCAGTCCCCTGGCGCGGGCGTTGGGCCGAATGATTACGCCGGACGAGGTCGCCGCGGCGATCCTTTACCTGGTGAGCGACGCGGCGGCGCTCGTGACCGGCACGGCCCTGAGGATCGACGGCGGCAAATCGCTGGGGGTTCCGCCGCGGGTGTAATCGCCCCTGAGTCAGCCGCCGGGGTGCGGGCCCATATGCATCCATCTTGATGGATTGCCCCTCTGCGGTTCGTGCCACTTTGGCTTGCTACCTTGCCCCGTCGCCGCCGAAAACTATTGCGGCGCCTACCTCATCGGCGATATCATGGGAGGCCGAGAGGCACTTCCCCCGTTCGATTTCTGTCCCACTCTTTCTGGAAAGCGAACTATGAAACATCTTTGCAAGCTGCTGTTGGTCGCGCCGTTGTGCGCCGCCCTGGCGGGCAGTGCCTGGGCCAAGGAAGACGCGCCCTCTTCGGTCGGCAAGCAAGTCGACGAATTCTCGTTGCAGGATTTTCGCGGCAAGCAGCATGCCGCTGGCGGATTTAAAGGATTCGAAGCTGGTCGTCGTGGCGTTTCTCGGCGTCGAGTGCCCGCTCAGCAAACTTTATGGTCCGCGATTGGCCGAACTGGCAAAACAATACGAATCACAAGGCGTGAGCTTCGTTGGCGTCGATTCCAACCGCCAGGACTCGACGAGCGACATGGCTCAATACGCCAAGACGCATGAGATCAACTTTCCTTTTCTGAAAGATCTCAACAATCGGCTGGCCGACAAGCTCGGCGCCGCCCGCAATCCTCAGGTCTTCGTGCTCGATGCTGGCCGCGTGGTGCGGTATGCCGGTCGGGTCGACGATCAATATGGTTTTCAAACCGGCAGCGGCTACGCCAAGACCAAGGCCAACAGCCGCGACCTCGGCGCGGCGATCGACGCCTTGCTCGCCGGCAAGCCGGTCAGCCAGCCCACGACCGAAGCGATCGGGTGCCTGATTGGCCGCGTGCTCAAGCCCAAGGCCGACAGCGAGGTGACCTACTCGAACCAGATCGCCAGAATCTTTCAGAATCGATGCGTCGAGTGCCACCGTCCGAATCAGATCGGGCCGTTCGCGCTCCAGAACTATGAGGAAGCCGTCGGTTGGGCCGAAATGATCGAGGAAGTCGTGCGCGACGGACGGATGCCTCCCTGGCACCCGGATCCGAAATTCGGCCATTTCGCCAACGACATGTCGCTGACCAAGGACGAAAAAGAACTGATTTACAAATGGGTGGCCGCGGGCGCTCCCGAGGGCAATCCCAAGGACCTGCCCGAACCGAAGCAATATGCCGGCGGCTGGCTGATGCCCGGCGGGCCCGACAAGATCTTTTACATGTCCGACGAACCGGTCGACGTGCCGGCCGAAGGCACGGTGGACTATCGCTACTACGTCGTCGACACGGGCTTCACCGAAGACAAATGGGTGAAGGTCGGAGAGTGCATGCCCGACAATCGGGGCGTCGTGCATCACATGATCGTGTTTTTGAAGCCGCCCAGCACGAGCCTGTTTAGCGATGCCGGTCGCGATGCGGAAAAAGCGGACGGCAAGGCCACTGAAACCAAAACCGCCGACGGTAAATCCACCGATGCCGAGCAAGGCGACAAGCCGGCCGCCGGCGAGGGCCGACGCGGACGCGGCCGAGGAGGTCGGGGCGGAGGCGGCGGCGGGCAGGCTTCGTTCGGGCAGTTGTGCGGCTTCGCTCCTGGAACCCGGCCCTACGTATTGCCCCCCGGCATGGCCAAGCTGATTCCGGCCGGCTGGCAACTGGTCTTTCAAATGCACTACACGCCCAACGGTTCGCCGCAAAAGGATCGCAGCATGGTGGGCATTAAGTTCGCCGATCCGGCCGAGGTGACCCATCGCGTGGCCACGGCCAATGCCGCCAACGGACTGTTCGAAATCCCGGCCGGCGATCCCGACTACCAGGTCGAGTCGACGCGAACCTACGGTCGAGACGTGTTGCTCTTGTCCGTGTTTCCACACATGCACTTGCGCGGCAAGGACTTCAATTATGAGGTCATCTATCCCGACGGCCGCAAGGAAACACTGATGAACATGCCGCGTTACGACTTCAACTGGCAGACCAGCTACGTCTTCAAGGAAGCCAAGAAATTGCCCCAGGGCACGACATTGCACTGCACGGCACATTTCGACAACTCGGCCGATAACCCCGCGAATCCCGATCCGTCCAAGCCGGTGCGCTGGGGCGACCAGACTTGGGAAGAAATGATGATCGGCTGGTTCGATATCGCCGTGCCCAAGGACGCCGATATCGCGAAGGTTCTGCCTCCGCAGGAAGGCCAGTTCCGCCGTCAGCAGCGCCCGCAGGGCGATGCGGCGGAGTAACCCTCGCTCGTTTCGCGACCTATTCTTGCCGTACAGGCGAGCCGGCCCCTTCTCGGTCCGGCTCGCTTTTTTTGCCTCTAAGCCCATTGCCAGAAGCCCCCGGAGCCGGCTTGCTGCCGTGCTTCGACGACTGCCGTAACCGGCAGGGTTAGCGCACTTAAAATTCCAATTTCCACCCCCCCAGTGCAGTAATTTGGAGTCGGGCAAGTTAGAATCATCTCGGGCACCCACCGTATCTTAACGAGGCGCCGAAAAGCCATGTCGCATCCAGTCAATTACTCGTCGCTCGCGGTGTTTCGCCTGGCTGTCGCCTGGCTGGCAGCTTTTGCCCTGGTTGGTTCATGGATGGGGTGCGGCGCCGGGGTAACCGAGGAGCAAAAAGCGGCAATGTCCCGCATCTCGGAACTCGGCGGCCGGGTTAACTTCAAACGCGGCGGATACGAAGTCGATTTGCAGAAGACCCCGGTCGAAGACAAGGACCTCGCGCACCTCAAGCAGATTCCGAATCTCAAAAACGTCGATCTGCAAGGCACGCGCATCGGCGACGCCGGGATCGAACATCTAAAGGGAATCGACACCCTGGAACTGGTCTACCTGCAGCGCACGGTCATCACGCCCGAAGGACTCGCCGAGTTGAAGAAGGCGCTCCCCAAAGCGGAAATCAATCACTAGGTTCCGTGCTCTCCGTGCGGGCGCAGAAAGTGGCGGTTGCGCCGCGGGAACTCGTGCCGACTCAGCGGCGCGAAGCCTTCCAGTTCATGGAAGTACATGTAGTGGTCGATGTGCACCACCTCCGAGTCGAGGCGGATCAGGTTGAATGAGTTTTTCTCTCGCTCGCGCGCCCGCCCTCGGCCCGATGTGCTGGTTCCCGACTGCACGATCGTAATGCCGCTGGCCCGGTCCTTGCTCGGATAGACGTCCAGCGAATTGCCGATATATGCCCGGTGCAGATGGCCGCCCAGGATTAAGTCGACCTTCAGCGCGTTAAATCGATCGAGCGCTTGCCGGCCGCGCCGCATCACGTCGTGCTCGTTGTCGTAATCCGGAGCCGGAGCAAAATGGTGATGGGCCACGACAATCCGCGCACAGCCCGCGGGCGCGTCTCGAAAGGCCCGCTGACAAAAATCCAATTGCCATCGCGCGATCCGCCCGTTGGTGATCGCGCTCAGCGGCGAAGTCGTGTTCAGCGACACGAACACGGCGCTCTCCAGCCGCAATACGGAATCCAGCTCGTTGGAAATATAGCGACGATAGAGCGAGTAGGGCGAAAAGAGCCGCTCGAAAACACGATACAGCGGCACGTCGTGATTGCCTGGCACGGTCACCAGCGGCACGCTCGGCAGGCAGTCGAGAAACTCGCGCGCCTCGGCGAACTGAGCTGCCTTGGCCCGCTGGGTAAAATCGCCGCTGGCAACGATGACGTCCGGCATCAATTGCGGCGCAATGCGCAGCAGGGCCTTGCCGACGGCCGGAGCAAACGGCGGCCCAAAGTGTAAGTCCGAGATATGCAGAATCTTGAGCATGGCTACCATTCGGCCGCGGCGTTGTTATCTTGTAACATGAAGCCGGTTCGGCATCCAACCGGCTTTCGCGACGCCCGGCGGCAACGAGAAGCGGTCGCCGCGAGCATCCCAGGCCGCGACCGATCCCTGCTAGCCCGTTTACCTTGCGGTCGCTAAGATAGGGTCCATTCGGGGCGCTGCGCGGCCGGCGAAGTCCCTTGTTTCCCTTGCATTAGCCCGCAAAGCCGCCGTCCGAGCAGAATCCACACACGATCTTAACCCATGCCTAATACTGCCATGCTATCCATGACGCGTCACGAGAGAGCAGGGGGTTTTGCGGAAAAGATCGCTATGGCAACCGAACGCATCCTCGTCGTCGACGACGAGGAGGACCTGCTCGAACTAGTGCGCTACAATTTGAGCAAAGAGGGCTATCAGGTCCGCTGCGTGGTCAGCGGCGAGGCGGCCATTCAGGAGGCCATCGCCTACCTGCCCGACCTGATCCTGCTCGACCTCATGCTCCCCTCGGTCGACGGCCTGGGCGTGTGCAAGATCTTGAAGGCGAATCCTCGCACCCAGCACATTCCGATCATGATGGTCACGGCCAAGACCGAGGAGGCCGACGTCGTCAGCGGCCTGGAACTGGGGGCCGACGACTACATCACCAAGCCCTTTAGCCCCCGCGTTTTGCTGGCCCGAATTCGCGCCGTGCTCCGCCGCCAGATCGCGCAAGCGCTCGATGACCCGACCGCCATCAAGATCCACGAACTCGTCATCAACCCCGGCCGGCACGAGGTGCTGTTGCGCGGCAAGCCGCTCGAATTGACCTTCACCGAGTTTCGCCTGTTGCAGTTTCTCTCGCGCAAGCCCGGTTGGGCCTTCTCGCGAAATCAAATCGTCGACGCGGTCAAGGGCGAGGATTACCCGGTCACGGAGCGCTCGGTCGACGTGCAAATCGCCGGACTTCGCAAAAAACTGGGCGACCTAGGCAACTACATCGAAACGGTACGAGGGGTTGGCTACCGGTTCAAGGAATAGCCATGCCCAAGCGCCGTTTGCTTTGGCACTTGTTTCCCTCCTACGCCCTGCTGATTCTGGCAGCCGTGCTGGCCATCGGTTGGGCCGCGTTGTCGCTCGTCGAGAACTCGTATCTGACTTCGGCACGCGGCGATCTGCGAGCCCGCGCGGATTTCCTGGCCCACGAGTTGGGCGACCCCGACGCCGAGCACGAGGCTTGGAAAGCCTTGGCGCGACATTATTTCCAGGCCAGTGGAATTCGCGTTACGCTCGTCGAGCGCGGCGGCCGCGTCGATTTCGATAGCAGCGATCGGCCCCAGGAACTGGAGAACCCTCGCGGTCGCCCCGAGTTGGAACAAGCCCTCGCCGGCCGGGCACAAGACGCGATCCGCTTCAATCCGGGGCTCGATCATCGGATTCTGTACATGGCCGTGCCCCTCGAGCAAGACAGTCCGACCTCCGCCGCTCTCTACCTGTCCGCGCCGTTGACCGATCTCGACCAACTCATTTCCCGGTTGCGCTTCTGGCTGCTTTTGACCGGCGGTCTGCTGCTGGCCGCCGCGCTGCCGCTGGCGTGGCGCGTGTCGCGGGGCATGGCCCAGCCGCTCGACGCGCTCTCGCAGGCCGCCGGCCGCCTGGGCTCCGGCCACTGGGCAGCCCGGGCTCCCGTGCCCGACGCCGAAGAAACCGCCGGGCTGGCCGAGTCGTTCAACCGCATGGCCGACCAGCTCCAGTCCCGGATCGCGGTCTTGATTCAGAACAACAACGAACAGAAAGCCGTGCTGGCCAGCATGGCAGAGGGCGTGCTGGCCGTCGACAGCCAGGAGCGGATCATCAGCGTCAATCCGGCCTCGGTGCGGTTGCTGGGGTTGGACCAGTCGCACGCCCAGGGCCGGCGTTTGCAAGAGGTCGTCCGCAACGCCGACCTGAGCCGCTTTATCACCCGCGCCTTGGCTTGCCCCGATCCCATCCAGGCCGACGTGCTGTTGCATGGCGATCGCGAGCGCGTGATGCAGGCTCACGGCTCGGCGCTGCACGATCTCGAGGGGCATGCCATTGGCGCCGTGATCGTGCTCAACGACGTCACCGATTTTCGCCGCCTGGAACACATCCGCCGCGACTTCGTGGCCAACGTGTCGCACGAATTGAAGACGCCCGTCACGTCGATCAAGGGCTTCGTCGAAACCCTGCTCGACGGCGCCATGCACGACCCGGTCGACAGCGAGCGATTTTTGCGCATTGTCGCCAAACAGTCCGATCGGCTGCATGCCATCATCGAGGATTTATTGAGCTTGTCGAAGATCGAACAGAGCGAAGACGCCGACGATATCGCGCTGGAGCCGGGAAGTATTCGAGCGGTTCTGGAAAACGCGGTGAATGCCTGCCAGCCGGCGGCGACCGAAAAGAATATCGAAATCAAGCTCGAGTGCGACGGCCAGCCGACGGCGCGCATCAATTCGCTGTTGCTCGAACAGGCGATCGTCAACTTGCTGGATAACGCCGTCAAGTACAGCGACGCGGGCCGCGCGGTCCGGGTCTGGACGGGGACCGGAAATGGCGAGTTGTCGATCAACATTGCCGATCGCGGCTGCGGCATCGCGGCGGAGCATCTGACGCGAGTATTCGAACGCTTCTATCGCGTCGATCGGGCCCGCAGCCGCAAACTGGGCGGCACCGGTCTGGGGCTGGCCATCGTCAAGCACATCGCCCAGGCCCACCACGGCCGCGTCACCGTCGACAGCACCCTCGGCGTCGGCAGCACGTTTACGATCCACTTGCCGCGGGCGTGAGGGGACAGGCTCGAGGCTCGAGGAGACTCGAATTCCTGCCTTCCTCCAGCCTCCAGCCTCCAGCCTAATCACCTAATACACAGCGCAATCCCACCGCATCGTCCTTGAAGTCCCTCGGCGCGGCACGCCGCGAAGCGCTGGTAAGCCGTTCGCGGGAGTCTTTCCAACTCCCGCCGCGCAATACGCGCCGCCGCGGATCTCCGTCGTCGGTCCAGGCCGAGCCATCCGCCGGCGCTCCGGCGTAGTTGTCGTGCCAGGCATCGGCGCACCACTCCCAGAGATAGCCATGCATGTCGTACAGCCGCCAGGAATTCGGCCGCTTGGCGCCAACCGGCGGATCGTTGCCCGCGGCGTTGTGCGTACTCCATGCAAACGCGTCGAGCTGTTCGGCATCGTCGCCAAAGGAATATCGCGTTGTGGTGCCGGCCCGCGCGGCGTACTCCCACTCCGCTTCGGTCGGCAGTCGCACGACCTGCGTGGGCCGGATCAACTTGGCTTTGCGCAACTGTTCAGTCACTTTGCGGCAAAACGCCTCGGCATCGTCGAAACTGACAAGCTCCACCGAATTTCGCGGCCCTTTCCAGCGGCTAGGGTTTTCGCCCATCACGGCCTGCCACAAATTCTGCGGCACCTCGTAAGCCGCGATGGCAAACGGTCGGCACATGCGCACCGGATGCGGCGGCCCTTCGCTGGGCTCGCCCGCGGCGGCGCCCATCCTGAATTCCGCCGGGAAAACACCCCGCCCTGGCGTCAGCTCGACGAATTCCTGGCGGAATGTCCGCAGCAACTCGGCCTGACTCGGCTCGGCGGCCCTGGTGTCCGCGCAATTCCACACGATGATCGCGACGAGAATGGCAGCGCGGCGCACAGCGTGTCCTCCGGCTTCTCGACGACCTACGCTCGTCGTCCGTTGCCCGCCTCGGGAGCGTCCCCCCGGCCGAGCGTGTCGACTACGTTGCCCGAGCGAAACGCGTCGGCCATGGCCATCGGCACTTCCGCTTCGGCCAGGATCACGCGAGCCCGATTCTCCGCCACGCGGGCTTTCATCTCCTGTTCGCGGGCGATGGCGTTGGCCCGCCGCTCCTCGGCCTTGGCCCGAGCCACGCGGGTGTCGGCTTCGGCCTGGTCGGCTTGTAGCCGCGCGCCGATATTCTCGCCCACGTCAATGTCGGCAATGTCGATCGACACGATCTCGAACGCCGTGTGCGCGTCCAGCCCCCGATCGAGCACGGCCTTGGAAATGCGATGCGGATTTTCCATCACTTCCAGATGACTCTCCGAAGAGCCGATCGACGTGATGATGCCTTCGCCGACTCGCGCGATGATGGTCTCTTCCGTGGCTCCGCCGATGAGCTGCGCCAGGTTGGTGCGAACCGTCACCCGGGCTCGAATTTGCAACTCGACGCCGTTTTTGGCCACGGCGCTCAAGTGCGACTTGCGCGACTTGGCCGGGTCGGGGCAATCGATCACCTTGGGATAGACGCTCGTGCGCACCGCCTCCAACACGTCGCGGCCGGCCAGGTCGATGGCGGCGGCGCGGTCGAAATCCAGGTCGATGTCCGCGCGGTGCGCGGCGATGATGGCGTTGATCACCCCCGGCACGTTGCCGCCGGCCAGGTAATGGGCCTCCAGCCGCCGAGTGGTGATGCCGGTCTGAGGATCGCTGCCGACGCCCGCTTGCAGGGCCATGATCTTGGCCTGCAGAATTACCCGCGCGTTGACCTGCCGCAGGCTCATGCCGACCAGGCTCAGCAGACTGACCCGCGCGTTCGACATGTACGCCTGAAACCACAGCCGTCCGTAGGCCAGGATCGTCATCAGGAACATGAAGACGAAAATCGTGACGATGACGCCACCCAGCAGGATCGTCCAATGGACCGATTCCAAGGCGGCGCCGCGGGGATTCGGCTGGGCCAGTAGCGTGGGCCAAATCGGAGTCATCATTGAACCTCGCATCCCTAAAAATGCCCGAAAACTTTGGATCGCAGCATCGCTAAGCATATCCGACCGCCGTTCGGGGGAACAGCGTCCGACGGCCGGTTCGTGCACGGCGCGGCAGCCGCCGATACCTGACGCCGCTTGCCCGTCGCTATTCGATCCAGCCGCCCCCTAAAACCCGCGGCCCGTCGTAGCAAACGACCGCCTGGCCGGGGGCCACGGCATATTGCGGCTCGTCGAAGGCCACCGCGAGGCGATCGTCCGGCAGCGCCACCACCATGCCGGCGACCGGCGGGGAGTTGTAGCGGATCTTGACGGTGCATGGCCGCGGAACTTGCGGCGGCGTGACCAGCCAGTTACTGCGGTTGGCCGTCAACTCGCCGCGGGCCAGTTCCTCTTTCGCGCCCAGAACGACGCGATTGGTCTCAGTCTCCAGGCGAACGACAAAGCGCGGCTCGCCCAGCGCAATGCCCAGACCCTTGCGCTGGCCGACGGTAAAGCGATCGAGCCCGTCGTGTGTTCCAACCACCGTGCCGTCGGTGGTCACGACCTCGCCGGCCGTGGTCGAGGCGCCTCGCTTGTGGCGAATGAACGCAGCGTGGTCCCCCTCGGGCACGAAGCAAATTTCCTGGCTGTCCTTCTTGTCGGCCACGCGCATGCCGATATCGCGGGCCATGCTGCGGATTTCCGACTTGTGAAAGTCGCCCACCGGAAGCAGCATCCGCGGCAACAGCGCCGGCTCGATGCCGAACAGCACGTACGACTGGTCCTTGGAGTGATCGACGCCGCGGCACAACTGGGGCACGCCGCCCGCCGGGTCGCGCGCCAGCCGGGCGTAATGCCCCGTGGCCACGTACTCGGCGTCCACGCCGTCGGCATAATCGAACAGCCGGCCAAACTTGATCCAGTTGTTGCACATCACGCACGGATTGGGCGTGCGGGCCGCCGTGTATTCGTCGATGAAGTAGTCGATGATCCGGCTGAACTCGGCCTGGAAATCGATGGCATAAAACGGGATATCCAGCCGGTCCGCCACGCGCCGCGCATCCTGGGCGTCGCTGGCCGTGCAACAGCCCTGCTTGTGGCTGGTCTGGCTCACGACCGGCAGCGAGCCGCTGTGGCCGGTTTGCCCGGCCGCGCCGGAATCGGTCGCACAAGCCGTAACCGCCGGCTCGCCGTGCCGCATGAAGACGCCGATGACGTCATGACCGGCCTCGCGCAGCAGCCAGGCCGCCACGCTGCTATCCACTCCGCCCGACATGGCCAATACGACTCGCGACACGAAACGACTTTCAGAGAGATTAGGGGGTGAAGAACGGCCACCAAATCCAAGCAAAATCCGCTGCTCGCAAGGCCTTTTCAAGTCTAGCCGTCGCTGCCTGTTCGAACAACGCCGGGCAAGACGTCCCTCCCCGGCGGCGGCCCGGCCCGATATAATCCAGCGACGACCGGCTCGTGCTGCCGTCGCCGCAACTGGGACACACAGAAAAGGATCTACGTCATGGACAAGGAACTCACCGATCGGTCCGAGGCCATTTTACGGCGGATTGTTCAGTTGCGAGACTCTCTTTGACCATGCGGGCAAACAGTCGCAAGCGGCCGCCATCGAAGCCAAGATGGCCCAGCCCGGTTTTTGGGATAACCAGGAAGCCGCGCAGGCCACGATTGCCGATTTGAAGGCGCTGGGCGCGATTCTCAAACCGCTCGACGAGGCCATCGCCGCCGCCGCCGATTTGCAGGCGCTGGTGGAAATGGCCGACGAGGATCCCTCCCTGGCCGGCGAAGTCGGCTCCGAACTCGACCGCCTCGAGGCGCTGGTCAACCAGCTAGAGCTCAAGGGACTGCTCAACGGCCCCTACGACTCCAAGGGCGTGATCATGACCATCAACGCCCGCGACGGCGGCACCGACGCCAACGACTGGGCCGAGATGCTCCTGCGAATGTATATCCACTGGGCGCAGAAGAACGACTACGCGGTCGAAATACTCGACCGCCAGGACGACATCGTGGCCGGCATCCAGAGCGCGGCCTTGGCGATTCGCGGGCCGATGGCCTACGGCTATTTGAAGGGCGAGACCGGCATGCACCGCCTGGTGCGGATCAGCCCCTTCAATGCCGAAGGAAAGCGGCAGACCAGCTTCGCCGCGGTCGACGTTTCGCCCGAGATCAGCGACGCGGTCGATGTGGAACTGCGCGACGAGGACATTCGCGAAGACGTGTTTCGTGCCAGCGGCGCCGGCGGCCAGCATGTCAACAAAACCTCCAGCGCCATCCGCTTGACGCATTTGCCCACCAACATCGTCGTGCAGTGCCAGAACGAGCGCTCGCAACACAAGAATCGGGCCACCGCGCTCAAGATGCTTCGGGCCCGGCTGGCCCGGCTCGAAGAGGAAAAGCGCGAAGCGGCGCAATTCGCCAAATACCAGGAAAAGGCCAAGACCGGCTTCGGCTCGCAAATTCGCAACTATTTTCTGCACCCGGATCAACGCGTGAAGGATACCCGCACCGGCTACTACGTGGGCAGTTTCCAGAGCGTGCTGGACGGCAACATCGAGGGTTTCTTGGACGCCTACCTGCGCTGGCGCGTCGCCTAGCGAGCGGCGTTTCAGCGGGAGCGGCTAAAAAGCTTGAGCACGAACCGCGAACAACTATTGGAGAGCGACCGCCTGCGGGTGCCTGTCGAGATATCCGCAGATTGCGCAGATTTCACAGATTTTCACTAGCCAAGCTGAACTTCAAACGATGAGGTAGTGCGAAGAGCGTTTTTTCGTTCTTCAATCCAAATCTGCGTCATCTGCGAAATCTGCGGATCACCTTCAGAAGGGTTAACGGCGCAGAGTGTCACCCGCCCCGGATCAATCGTAGTTCAATATAAGCGAACGATGGTTTGACTGTTTTATGGAACGCTGGCTCGCTATCGTTGCATACCGGTGTGAAGTCGCGGGCTCGCCGACTGATTCAATTGACATTCAGGTCCGCTATTTCGAAGCGGGATCACAGGTAGAAATGGAATCGCGGCTGAACGCCCAGCCGATTTGTTCGTACCAGAACAGCAACGCGGAACTCGTAACTTGACCGCTAGTTGGCGTGCTTGCCGCGGAACCGTTTTCGCACGAACCGGATGGATCCGAAGTCGTTGGCTTCATCATCGGATGCCATGAGTTCGTGAAATGGACTGGCAGAGCCCCACAGGATCGGACTAACTTGGACCAATCTTCAACTTAGGATCGCACCAAAAAGGAGCGTTCCTGGCGTGCTCGCCAGAAGTGGCGTATGGCACGCTTTTCATACAGTAACCGACCAGCTTGAGCACGAACCGCGAACAACTGTTGGAGAGCGACCGCCTGCGGGTGCGATTTTGGTTCAGCGAGGATCGCTACGCGCACGAGATTTGGCTGGCCGTGGCGGGCCAGTGGATCGCCGTGCTGGCCAGCGTCGAGGGTTCGCCCAGTGAGGATTGGCCGGCGAGTCCTCCGCTACAGTCGCTTCACTTCGAGCGGCTCGGCAAGGTCGGACAATCGGCCCTGCTAGTGGGCATGGCCGGCAAAAGCCATTGGTCGGCAAGCGTGGAACTCGATCCGGCGGGAAGCTGCGCGATTCGATATCGCCTGCCGGGTCCGTGCGGCCAGCACGCCCGAACTTTCGAGCGCCTATCGGATGGTGCCTGGCATCTCGGCACGCGCCACGCCCGACGGTGCAATCGAATTCAGCACGACTTCGCCCGGCAAGGTGTCGCTCGAGCTTACGTTGCCCGACGAGCCGCCGACGGCGAGCTTGGCGGTTGTCGAGGGGGGAACTCGGATCGCAGCCGCCTGCGGCGTCGAGGGCCCTTCGCCCCGCACCGTTCGCTGGCGCTATGTGCTGCGTACCATCGATCATCCCTCGACGGCCCCGCGCTAGCCGCGCGGTGGCTTGGCAGCGCGGCGGTTCTAGCCTTTTCGCGCCATGTTTGCTACGCTGGGCGGCTGTCATTTTTTTTTCGCATGTCGAGGCGGAAGGAGAGGTGATTGTGAAGTCCGATCTCGTTCCCACCAAGATGAGCCGCGAGGACTTGCCAGCCGGCGACGTGCTGTGCAACCATTGCTCGGCCAAGTGCTGCCGCTATTTCGCCTTGCCCATCGAAGAGCCGACCGCCATCGAGGACTGGGAGTTTGTCCGCTGGTACCTGCTGCACGACGCGGCCACGGTCTTCAAGGAAGACGAAAACTGGTACCTGCTGGTGCACACCGAGTGCAAGCATTTGCAGAGCGACAATCGCTGCGGAATTTATCACGATCGCCCCCTGATTTGTCGCGACTACTCGACGAAAGACTGCGAGTACGAGGACGATTGGCTGTACGATCGGTACCT
The DNA here is from genome assembly GCA_963791755.1 of uncultured Planctomycetaceae bacterium. Classification (GTDB taxonomy): domain Bacteria; phylum Planctomycetota; class Planctomycetia; order Pirellulales; family PALSA-1355; genus PALSA-1355. Next base: position 1,716,871 of record CAWBTK010000005.1, on the reverse strand, counting down.
GGAAACCGCCGAGCAGGCAGCCGAGTATGCCGAGGCGGTCCTGCCGCGTAAAAAAGGTCAGAGCATTCGCAGCCCCAAGCCGCCCCTGTTGCCCGTGCTGGCCATGTAGGGGGCATTGATTCCAATTACGCGCCGCCTGCCTCGGGGCCCGGCGCGACCAGCTTGCCCGCGCGAGCGGAGAATCGATTCCAGTGAGCGACACGAAGCGTATCGAGCCGCGAACGCTCAAGGGCTTTCGCGATTATCTGCCCGAGGCGATGATCCCGCGCGAATGGCTGATCGACACGGCGCGCCGCGTTTATCGGTCCTACGGCTTCAGCCCGATCGACACGCCGGCGCTGGAGTATTTGGAGATCCTCACCGGCAAGGGGAGCGACGAGACCGACAAACAGCTCTACAAATTCCAGGATCACGGCGAGCGTTGGGTGGGACTGCGATTCGACCTGACGGTGCCGCTGGCTCGCTTCGCGGCCCAGCATATCGGGCAGTTGGGCACCCCGTTCAAGCGCTATCACATCGCCAGCGTGTGGCGGGGCGAGAACACGCAGCGCGGACGCTACCGCGAGTTCATGCAATGCGACTTCGACACCATCGGCACGCGGGCCCTGGCCGCCGACATCGAATCGACGCTCGTCATCCACGACCTGTTTCAGGCCCTGGGCGTGGGCGACTTCACCATTCGCGTCAATAATCGACTCGTGCTCACCGGGTTGCTCGAGCAGCTTCGGCCTGGCCGAGCGGGCCACGCCCATCCTCCGCGCATTGGACAAGCTCGCCAAGATCGGCCGCGACAAAGTCTCGCTGGAATTGACCGAGTCGGCCGGCGCCACCCAAGAACAAGCCGACAGCGTGCTAAAGCTATCGGAAATCGGCGGCACCAACGAGGAAGTGCTCGGCGCGCTTGAGCGGCTCGTGGGCGATAGCCCCGTCGGACAAGACGGCGTCGCCAAGCTGGCGGAACTGCTCAAGGCCGTGCTGGCCACCGGCGTCGAACCGGCGCGCGTCCAGATCGCGCCCTCGATTGCCCGCGGCCTCGACTATTACACGGGCACGGTGTTCGAGACTTTTCTCGATCGACTGCCGGGCATCGGCAGCGTCTGCTCGGGGGGGCGCTACGACAATCTGGCCGGCTTGTACACGAAAGAAGAACTGCCCGGCATCGGCGCGTCGCTGGGCCTCGATCGACTGTTGGCCGCGATGGAAGAACTGGGCCTCGTGCAGAAGGTGAGCACGCCGGCCCCGGTGTTCGTGGCCTTTTTCGACGCCTCTCGCCTGCACGACTATTTGCGGTTGGCGGCCAGAATTCGCGCTTCCGGCGTGGGAGTCGAGTTCTATCCGGAGCCGAAAAAAATCGGCCAGCAACTCAAGTACGCCGATCGGCGCGGGTTTCGCCTGGCGGTGATCGCCGGCGAAAACGAGTTCGCCGCCGGCACCTGCCAGATCAAGGATTTGAAAACCGCCCAGAGCACGACCGTGCCGCTCGCCGGAGTCGTTCAAGCCATCTCCGACTTGCTGCTGGAGACGTAAGCAGTTCTTCCAAAGGTACGAAGAATGCCTCCGGCGCTCCCGAGAAGCCCCGGCAGGCGATATACGAAGCTCTCCTTGTCCGGTGAGGATATGGGCGGGAGCTAATTGGGCGAAGCGATATTCGCAGTCGGTCGTACCGACCGCCCGCCGCGCAGGCGCTTCCGCCACGTCCCAACCGCCACACCCCGGTCCCCAATTTGCCTTTTTCCCCCACATCGGGGTAAACTGCCCACATCATGGCCAAGCGCGACAATCACTACGAGGCCGCCTTCGAGGCCTATCTGCGAGACCGGCACGTGCCGTACGTCGCCGTCGACGAGACCAAGCGCAGCCGCTTCTCGGGCGGTTCGATCAAGAGCCTCGATTTCATCGTCTCGCCGCCGGGCAGCGTCTCCTGGTTGGTCGACGTCAAGGGGCGCCGATTCCCCTCCGGCGAACAGCGGCAATACTGGAAAAACTGGTCCACGCGCGACGACCTGGTGAGCCTGGCGCGCTGGGAGCGGCTATTCGGCGAGCGGTTTGGCGGGCTGTTCGTTTTCGCCTATAATGTCGTCGGCGATCGTGCGCCGCTGCCGGCCGAGTCGCTGTTCGAGTTTCGCGGCGGGTTGTACGGCTTCGTGGGGATTCGACTCCGCGAGTACGCCATGCACGCTCGTCCGATTTCGACGCGGTGGGACACGCTGGCGATCCCCACCCACCATTTTCGCCAATTGGCCGCGGGCATCGATGAGTTTTTGGAAGACCCGGCACTTGGCCCCTACGAAAACCTTGCCGCCGCGAAAAACAGCCTGGGAACAGGAGTAGAACCATGAACTTCGTGCGAACGACACTGACGCGAGGCCGGCACTTGGTTTATCGCGTGCTGCCGATAGCGATGGCCGGCTACCTGTGGCTACTCACGTCTCCCGTGGCGCTGGCTGCCAAGAAGAAAGCGGTCGAGGAAGGGCCCACCAAGAGCTATACGGTACCCTACATGATCGTCATCGCGCTAGTGGGTGTCGGCCTCATGACCGTGATGCGTCCCAGCAGCCGGCTCGACGAGCCGCTGGCCATGAACAAGAAGAACGAAGAAGAATAAAGCAGCTCCCCGGGCTGCCGGCATTCTTCGCCCCCCGATTTTCCCGAGCGTTGTCGTCCGCACACGATCGCGCCGGTGCGACAAATCGCGCACAGGCCCGATTGCTCATCGCGCCAATTGCCAATCCCGCACGGCGTCGATCGGGACAAGCAGCATCAGGATGTTGAGCGTCAGGTTGTCGCGCACCAGGTACAAGAGCAACAGCTCGAATGCCACGAACACCGCGAGCGAAACCTTCCACGAATAACGGGCCGCCAGTGAGAAGCCGATCACGGCTGAGATAACGTCGCCCAGCGAGTTGAGGACGCTGTCGCCGCGATAGTCCAGCGCCGCCGTATTGGCTCGATAGCGCTCAATGACCCAGGGCGAGTTTTCCAGAACTTCCCAGCCGATCTCCAGCGCTAAGGCGGCGATCAGCCGCCAATGCAAATCGGCCCTCCCGGCCAGCGGACGCAGGAGCCAATAGAAGATGACTCCATGCAAAACGTGGGAAAGCGAGTAGGGGTCGAGCAAATGCTGCGACGTGCAATGGGTTCGAGCCTGCGCCAGAATCCCAGGCCGTACTTGCACCAGGCAGGCATGCCCTCGGCATGGAGGATCGCGACGAACGCCAGACAAAGCGCGAGGGCCGCTACCAGCGAGCGGCGAGTGAACAGAAACTCGCGGAGTTGGGGAGTCGCGATCGAAGGCGTCCTTGCATCATTCATGCCTGGAAGCTCACGCGACAAGCAAAGCTCCGGCCGCGCGAGATGCCGGCCAGAACCGCGGCCCTGTTAGTTCACTTCGTACTTCAATGGCGCGCTGGTGTCGCTGGCTTCGGGCGTTACCAACAGCGGCATCGACCACACCACGCTGCCAACCTTGCATACCCCCTCGGCGCCTTCCTGGCAGTAATAGTAGCCGAGCGAGACTTTGAGTTTCTCGTTGCCGGTCGTCGCGGTGGTCGGCAGTTCAATGTCGAAAGCCGTCGCCGGCTTGTCGAGCGTCACCAACTTGCCCAACGACTTGCGATCGAGCGGCCCTTTTCCTTCGCGCGACTCGACCAGGTAGCGCAGCGGCGCGAGCGGATTGATTTTGTAACCAGCTGGCAGTTGCAGTTCGACGTGCAGGCTGATCTTGCCATCCTGGCTTTTGAGTTTCGTCGGTGGGACCTCGACCTGCGCGGCGCCGGAAAACTCGGGCGAACCACCACCTTGGGCGGCTCGGGCGGAGCCAGCCCCTTGATTTCCAGCGTGGCCACTTTGTTGCCGTGCACCAAATCGATCGTGCGAATCGCGTGATTGTTCGTGTCGGCGACGTAAAGCGTATCATTGGCATAGGCCAATCCGGCCGGTTCGTCGAAAGCGGCCGGCTCGTCATCGTCGGCCGGCTGTCCGGTTCCCGAGAGCGTCTGGCTGGTGTTCTGCCGCGGATCGATGACCTTGATCTTGTTGTTGTAGGTGTCGGCCACGTACAGCAGTCCGTCGTGAAACAACACGTCGAGCGCGTGTTGCAGCCGCACACGCTGGCCCTGGCCGTCGACGTCGCCGAAGGAAAACAAACGGCCGGCCGGCAGCCAGGAAGTGCCGATGACCGTCGTCACGTCCTTCGTCACGTCAAACGGCACCGCGCGGATCGAACTGCCTTCGCTATCCGCGACGTATAGCACCTTGCCGTCCGAACTGAGACCGCTGGGCTGCGCGAACGAGGCAAAGCCCGCCTGGTACGGCGCGGGGGCAAGTGCGGCCCGTCGACGATGTCCTCGCGTCCATTGCCGGCAAACGGTCCGATCTCGGGCTTGCCCAGCGACATCTTCCAAATCTGGTGCGGGCCGGCCATCGCTATATAAAGCTCGCGTCCCTGCACCCACAGCGCCCAGGGACTGTTGATGGCCGTCTTCAGCGGCGGTCCGACGAAACGGATCTTTTTGCGCAATGTGCCGTCGCCCAGGTCGTCCATCCCCGGCCAGCCGCGACCCTGTTTGCCGGTGCCTGCGATCGTGTGCACCTGCTTCTTCTTGAGATCGACTTTGCGCAGTAGATGATTCTCGGTGTCGGCGACATACAGCGTGTTATCGGCCAGGGCCATGCCCTGCGGATGATTGAACGTGGCCGCCGCATAATCGCCGTCGGCGGCGCCCAGCTCGCCGGAGCCGATCGTATCGACCAGCGTGCCGTCGAGCTGGGCGATAACGATGCGGTTATGGTTGCTGTCGGAAATGTACAGCCGGTCCGATTTTTCATCGGCCAGCAACTTGCCAGGATATCGCAGCGGCGTCTCCGAGGCTTTGAACGAAGCCAGCTCGAAGCGCAGCGGAGTCAAATCCAGCAATCCCTTGCGGCGATAATACGGAAGCACGCGCTTGAAGAATTTATCCAACGCGTCGAACTCGACTTCGCCGCTGTTGACGGCCACCAGGTTTCCCTCCGGATCGATGACCATCAGCGTCGGCCAACTCTGCACTCCATAGGCATCCCAGATCTTGTGCTGGGCGTCGTTCACGACCGGGTGTTCGATCTCGTAGCGAAGCACGGCGTCTTCGATGTTCTTCGAGTCCTCTTCGGCGGCGAATTTGGCCGAGTGAACGCCGATCACGACCAGTTCGTTTGGATACGCATGCTCGAGCTTCTTCAGCTCCGGCAAGATGTGCATGCAATTAATACAGCAGTAGGTCCAGAAATCGAGCAGCACGAACTTGCCCCGGAGCTGCTTCAGATCGATCGGACCGGCCGTGTTGATCCAGGCGACTCCGCCGTCGAGCGGGGGCGCCTTCGTGACCTTCGAAAACGGGCGCTCTTCCTCGGCCGGCTCCTTGTCGGGCACGGCCTCTTGATAGGCGGCTCGTTTGGCCGCAGGTTTGGCCTTGGGATCGGCCTTGGGCGCGGCCGGCGCCGGGCGGTGCTGGAGCAATAACAGCAGTCCGAGCGCGACGCACGCTAGCAGCGGCAACCCCGCCGCGCAAATCGCCGACAGCAGGCACGAGAAAGCGACATCATGGGAACTCCAGAATACCGCGGACGAGAATCAGGGGGCGGGAAGGCAATGCAGGTCGAGCTTAATCTTACCCTAACACATCCCCCCAATGAAAGGATTGGGCCCCGCCCCTCCCGGGACGCGGCCTGGCACGGCTCCCGCCGCCGCCCCCCGGGCGGGCGCCGATGCTCGGCGGCTGAGGAGCAGCTTGCCCCAATTGCTGCGTCGCTGTCAAATTGACGTGCTGGCACACCAGGCGGTCGCCGTTCCAAAATTTGCTTGTGCCGCGCGGCGCGTGCCGGTCGAAACAATCCTAATAACCGTTATAGGCGTCATCGATCGAAGTTGACACTCGACTGCGCCGGGCAGTAAAGTTGGCCAAGAAGCTGCCAGCTCCATGCCGCCCATGCACAGCGCGCTCGACGGTCGATCCCCGTGCTGTCACGTCACGTAAGTTAGCAAGGCCGTCCCCCCCGGCGGGTTCGGCCCGTCTGCCTTGGGAGAAACGCATCCGTGTTACGCAACGTTCTGGCCGTCTTGGTTTGGCTGTTGGCTGTTCAACATGCCTGCGCCCAGGAATGGGCCGTCAAGATGTTCAACACCACGTCGCACGACTTCGGCACGGTCGCCAAAGGCTCGAAAGCGCAGTTTCGTTTCCAGATCAAGAATATCTACGAAGAAGACGCGCACATTGTTTTGGTACAATCGAGCTGTGGCTGCACCAGCGTGCAGTTGACCAGGCCCGATCTCAAAACCTTCGAGACCAGCGAGATCGTCGCCGACTTCAATACCCGCGACTTTCAAGGCTTTCGTTCCGCCACCATCACGGTCAAATTCGACAAGCCGTTCCACGCCGAAATCCAATTGCACGTCTCGGGTTTCATCCGCCGCGACGTCGTGCTGCAGCCCGGCGCCATCGACTGGGGAACCGTGGACGTCGGCAGCACCGCCGAGAAGACCCTGCAGGTTACCTACGCCGGCCGCGACGACTGGCGCATTGTCGACGTCAAGACGGCCGATCCGCACTTCGAGGTCGAGATCTCGCAGCCCATGCGCGGTCCCGGACGCGTGTCGTACGACCTGCTGGTGCGGATGACCAAGGACGCGCCGGTCGGATACGTCAAGGATCAATTGATCCTGGTCACCAACGACGCACAAGCCCGCGAGCTGCCGGTCGACATGGAAGGCCGCGTCGTGACCGACATCACGATCAGCCCCACGAAGTGGTTCATCGGCGTCGTGCATCCGGGCCAGAAAGTGACCAAGAACTTGTTTGTCCGCGGCAAGAAACCGTTCAAAATTCTGGACGTGACCTGCGCCGACAAATCGTTCTCGATCGAGCCGTCGAAGGAGGCCAAGGCCATCCACCTGATTCCGGTCGTGTTCACCGCCGGGCAAGACCCGGGCCGCATCGCCGAAAAGATCAGCATCCGCACCGACCAGGGAGACAACGTCGTGCAGGCCTTCACCGCCTTTGCCGAGGTGATCAAGGCCGATCCCGCCAAGCCCAAGGCAACCGCGCCGGCCTCCCACGATAAGGCGCCCGACAGCGACAAGCCGTCGGACAGCGTCGAGCGCGACGACAAAGATGCGGAAACTTCTGATAGGGATCGGGCGGCAAACTAAACGCGGCCTATGGCCGGCGCGACGCCGAAAGCCCCTGTCCGCTTCGCTCGAGCGGGCCGATTCCGACCACTTGCGGTTCGCTTGTTCCACCGGCCTTGCTCGCGGACTCCGCCGGACAGTTCGCACACCCGCCGCAGGAGCTCGACTGTCGCCGGGCCAGGCTCTGCCAGCCAACGCGGCATAAATACGCGCCGGCCGACACGACGATCGCCAGTACCATCAGGTTTTGCCAGGCGAGTTCCATTGAGCAACGAACCTTCTCGTAAAACGTCGCGCGATCGCCGCGCTAGATCGGCGGCAGCCGCATGCCGATCTGGTAGGTCAAAAGCGCGCCCAGATAGGCCAGTCCCGTCATGTAGGCAAACGTGAACGCCGGCCACCGCCAACTGCCGCTTTCGCGGCGAATAATGACCAGCGTCGAGGCGCACTGCGCGCATAGCGCGAAGAACACCATGATCGACATCGCCACCGGAATATTATAGACCGGCTCGCCCGTGTCGTCCCACCGCGCCGCCATCATCCGGGCCGACAGCCGGTCCTGGTCCGACTGCTCGCCGACGTCCAGGTCGGAGCCCAGGTTGTAGATCACGCCCAGCGCGCCCATGACGACCTCGCGGGCCGGAAACGAGGCGATCACCGCGCAGCCGATCCGCCAATCCCATCCGAGCGGTCGCACGGCCGGCTCGATTGCCCGCCCCATCCTTCCCAGGTAGCTGTCGCGCTGATAGGCGGCCGCGATATCGTGTTCGACTTCGACAATCTCCTCGCCGAGGGCCGCCCGCTCGGGAGCCTCTGCCGGTAGCGCCGCAAGTTGGCTTTCCAACGCAATGAGCCGCGGTGCAAGCGTGTCGGTCACTTCCGCGGCGTTGTGCGGGTAGTACGAGGCCGCCCAGACCACGATCGAGACGGCCAGAATCAGCGTGCCGGCCCGCCGCACGAATGACCAGCCGCGTTCCGCCATGCGGTACATGACCAGCGACGGAGAGGGCCACTTGTAACTCGGCAGTTCCATCACGAACGGCGGCGTCGGTCCGCGCAACAGCGTCCGCTTCAGCACCAGCGCCACCAGCGCCGCCACGACGATGCCGATCAGATACAAGGCAAACAGCGTCAGCCCCTGCAACTGCACCAGGCCGCCGGCGAAGCTATACGCCGGAATGAACGCCCCGATCAGAATCGTATAGACCGGCAACCGCGCGCTGCAGCTCATCAACGGCGCCACCAGCATCGTGGTCAATCGATCGCGGCGATTCTCGATCACGCGGGTGGCCATGACTCCCGGAATCGCGCAGGCGAACGACGACAGCAGCGGAATGAATGACTTGCCGCTCAGGCCGACCCGAACCATCAGCTTGTCCATCAGGTAGGCCGCCCGCGCCATGTAGCCGCAGTCCTCGAGCAGGGCCAGGAAGAAAAACAACAGCAGAATCTGCGGCAGAAAGACCAGCACGCTACCCACGCCGCCGATAATTCCGTCGACCACCAGCGAGCGGAGCGGGCCTTCGGCCAGGTTCGTCCCAGCCAACTCGCCCACGCCGCCGATGAGCGTGTCGATGGCATTCATCAAGGGATCGGCGGCCACGAACACCGACGAAAACACCAACAGCATGGCGGCGGCAAAAACCAGGCTGCCCCACAGTTTGTGCGTCAACAGCCGGTCGATGCGGTCGCTCGGCGTTACGACGCGCTGTGCCGGCCGTTGCACGACTCCGTCCAACACCCGTGCCACCCATGCATAGCGACTCTGGGCCTCGACGGCCGGAACCGGATACCCGGCCGCCCGAAGCCGTTCGCGCGACTCGCTCAATTGACGGGCCACGTCTTCCGCGCGGCCGTTTCCCGCCAAGGTGTTTTGCAAGTAGCCGCTCGAATCCAGCAGCAGCCGTTCAACCAGATAGCGGGGCAATTCGGCCGGCGAATCGGCGGCATGACCGGCCGAAAAGACGTTCTGAAGCGCCGCGACCTCGCGCTGAAATTCAAGCGGAAAGGGGCTTTCACGGGGAGCTTGCGCCTGGCCCGCGACTGCCTCGGCCAGGGCCCGCTTCAACGCGTCGATGCCGATTCGCCGGTTGGCCTGCACTTCGACCACCGCCACGCCCAGTTGACGGCTCAGTCGCGCCACGTCGATCGCGATCCCCTTGCCGCGGGCGACGTCCGTCATGTTCAGCGCCACAACCGTCGGCAGGCCCAATTCCAGCACCTGGCTGACAAGATACAGATTGCGCTCGAGATTGCTGGCGTCGACAATCGACAACACGGCGTCGACGCGCCCCAAGTCGCCGCCGCGCCCCAGCAGCACGTCAACCGCCACCATCTCGTCGGGCGAGTGCGGCGCAAGACTGTACGTGCCCGGCAAGTCCACCAGTTGGCAGCGCCGCTGGTCCAGCTTGAGACTGCCCAGCTTCTTTTCCACGGTCACGCCGGGATAGTTTCCGGTCTGCTGGCGGATTCCGGCCAGCGCCGTGAACAGCGTCGACTTCCCCGTGTTCGGATTGCCGATCAAGGCGACGGTGAGCGTGGACCGGTCAGTCATTCGCGGCGTCGCATCCATCGAGGCATCGTGGGCTCAGGAGCAACCTGGCGCCGATTCAGAGCGGAACAATCTCGACGCGGGCCGCTTCCACGCGGCGCACACTGAGTCGATAGCCGCGCAGTTCCAATTCCAACGGATCGCCTAGCGGCGCGGTGCCGACCAGTGCAACCTCGACTCCTGGCGTGAGCCCCATCTCCAACAACCGGACGCTCAACTCGTCGCCCCCGAGAATCGCGCTCACCCGGCCGCGCGCCCCGATGGCCAGATCGGCCAGAACGCTCAACTCGCGACTCCCCGCACGAGCACCTGCACCAGCTCCTCGGCTCGAAAACACAGCTTCTGTCCGGCCAGCCGAATGATGCACGGGCTGCCGTTCTGAACCATCTCGACGGTCGCGCCGCCGCGAAGCCCAAGTTCTTCCAGGCGATGGATCGTTTCGGGCGAGCCCATCACCTGTCCCACGTCGGCCGACTGACCCGGAACCAGCATATGCATCGGAAAAAGAGCGTTCACCGACGGAGATCCCCGTGAGTACGTATATTGAGACTCAATCTCAGCAGGCCCTTATTGTATTCGGCAGATTTTGCCAATGCAATCGGTGCCAGAGTGAAATTTTTCGCGGCGGATGCGGCGATTCGTTGCCCTTGGCCACCCAGCCAAGAAGAGTGCTAGCCGTGGGGTGACGGGCCGGGAGGAAGTTCGGGCTCGACGGGGCCAGAGCCCTCGCGCCCCAACCACTTACGCACCGCCCGCCAGCCGCTTCCCACGAGCCGACCCGACAACATGTCCTGGGTCAGGGTCGAGCGATTGGGCTGAAAATTCTCCCACAACGCCTCGATATAGGGCTGGCTGGTTTCCGCCAGCGACTGGTACACGCCGCGCTGGCGGATCTCCTGCAGCGCCTGCGAATAGTGGTCCAGAACGTGGCGATCGAAGAGCGTGCCGGCGACCTTGATCGTCGACAGCGCACCGCGCGAAAGCGTGGCGAACTTTCCTAGTGAGCGCATCGTTGCCGCGCCGAAACGGCCAACATGCTGACGCCTTCTGCGCCGAGATTTCGCGCATTTCTTCCCACATTCGATCCACCTCGGCCTGCGGCGGTACGCGGCCGGCGCCAGTTCCGCGAATCGCCGCTCGGGTTTCCTCGATGGTCTCCTTGAGCGCGTTGACCGATAGCGGCGGAGTGTTGAAGGCCTGCCCCGTGGCGGCCGAGGCGTCGGACACGGCCGAGAGCAAATCGTTGACGTGGTCGATCGCCTTGTTCTCGTCGATCACGCCCTGCGCCTTGAGCTCGTCGGACAACTCCTTCAAGTAAACCTGCGATCCGTAAGCCAGGTCGCTGACCGCGGCCAGCAGCAACAGCGGAGAAACGTGCAGCGTGGCCAGCGACGCCATGTCGACAAAATTGCCGACGGCTTTGCGCCACGTAGTTGTCCACTTCGGCCGTCGAGGAAGGAACGCCTTCCTGCTTGACTCGACCCACGTCATGCACGACGAAGTCGAGCATTTGCCGCACCATGACCGTATACGTGCGGGAATTCTGAAACGATTGGGGCACCAGCAGCGAAGCGCTCTCGCGCAGCACGCCTCCCAACAGCCCCGTGCCGCTGCGCAGCACGCGTTCGGGCAGCGAAAGCACATACCCCAATTGTTCCTTGGCCGTCCGCGATTGCGGCTCATCCGGAACCGGGGAATCATCAGCGGGCAAATCGGACATTCTGGCTTGCCTCTCCATTGGCACGCCCGCCGCGGCACGGTGGGTTCGTCGTCGGTTTTACTGAGTCGGCAGCTTGAGCGTCATGCCGCTCCAAACCACCTGCGAGTCGGCGCCCTCGTAGCCCTTGAGCTGCTCCAGCGGCCGTTTCACGATGCTGCCCAAGGCGACCACGGCATCGCCGGCATGCACGCGCGGGTCGTCCTTGGTAACGAGCGTCTGCGGCGGGGCATCGGCCGCCAGTTCGATCTTGACGTAATAGAGCTTGCCCACTTGTTCGGCCGATTGCACCGTGCCGGCCAAGACCACGCCCTCGGTCGTGCGTTTGCCGAAGGCCAGCCATTTGGCGCCATACGATCCCAGTTCCTTGAATTGCGTGGGCTCGGCGGCCAATTCAAGCGCCAGCCGCTCGGCCGATTCTCGCGGCGCGTCGAGTTGTCCGCTGCCGCCGGCATCATTCTTGGCCAAGGCAATGGCGTCGGCCAGGCCGTACAGGCTCAAGTAAAAGTTCGATCGCAGCTTCTTGATCTCGGCCTTGTCGTCGGCCGCTTGTGCCAAGGTCATTTTCTCATTGACGTCGGAGAAACTCTGCAGGGCTTTGTCGACCTCGGCCGCCGTAACGGCCGGCGCATCGCGCAGCCCCGGTTCCTCGGCCGGCGCGGCAACTTCTTCCGTCGTCTCGGCCGGCAAGTCGGGCAGCGGTTCCGGCGCGTTGGCCGTCGCCGCCGGCTCCTTCTCTTCAGGCATCTCTTCCGGTTTCTTGGCGTCGTCGGCCAGCAGCGATTCGAGCGCCGCGTCGCTCGGCTCGATGGCGGGCTCCGACGGCTTTGCCGCCTCGATTGCGGGAGTCTCAGCCGCTGGCGTGCCGGGAGTTTCGGTCTTCTCGACGTCAGTCGCCGCGGGCTCGGCCTCGCCGGCGGGCTGTTCAACGGCCGCCGCGGGCGGCTCGGTCGCCACGGGAGGTTCCTCCGCAGCCGGCTCGGGCAGGGCAGGGGCGCTAGTCGCCGGCTCGCCTTCGGGGGTTTCGGTCGCCGCCGGCGGTTCCGGGTTGTCGGTTGCCGGATTCGGTTCCGGTTCGGCCGGCGTGGTCACGGGCGGCACCACAGGCATCGTCGGCGCCTGGGCGATCGTCCGCTTGTTGAACGACGAGGGGGCCAATCCGTAGCGGGCCAGTCCCGGTCCGACGCCAAAAAAATCATAGTCCGGAGAAATCCACAGCGCTCCGTACAGCGCCAGGGGAACCGCCACGATCGCCGGCAGCACGACGTTGAGCATCAAGCCCACGAGCGAGCGCTTCTTTGCCGGGTCGGCGGGCGGTTTTTCGGCCTTGGGCTTCTTCTCTTTCTTTTCCTTCTTGTCTTTCTTTTTCTTTCCGGCGGGCGGTTCGACCGCCGCCGCGTCGTCCGTCGGCGTCGCAGCCTCGATCGGTTCGCCGAAATCAAGCGACATCTCTTCACCGTCCGCGGCGGCGACCGGCTGGCCGAAGTCGAGTTCGCCTTCCCCGATGCGACCGTGGGTTCGTATTCGGAAAAATCCATTCCCAGATCGTCCTCGGCAGCCGAAGCCGGCGGCGAATCGAAATCGGCCCCGAAGTCGGACATCGCCTCCGGCTCGCCCGGCGTCGCGCTCTCCTCGAAATCGATTCCCAACTCGTCTTCTTCCGCCGCCTGAGGTTCGGCGCTTGCCAAAGGTTCTCCAAAATCAAGAACGTCGGCCTCCTCGCTCGGCGCGGCGTCAACGGAGTCGAACACGCCGGCCTCTTCATCGGCCGGCGGAGCAAGGTCGAATGCCTGGTCCTCGATCTCGGTGTCTTGTTGCTGCATCGCGCTGTCGTCATGCTCGACTTCGCCGGCCTCGAACAGCAAGTCGTCGTGCGACTGCTCGTCGGCGAACGATTCGACTCCGGAGAGCGGTTCGCCCGCTAGTTGCAGTTCGCCCGATTGGGTCGCCTCGGCGGCTTCATCGCGCGGCTCGCGGCGCGATTGCGCCGGCTCATCAAGCCAGTCGGCCGAGAGATCCTCGGCATGATCCCCGATGACTTCCAGGATCGGCGGCATGTTGACCAGCGCGTTGGCCAGCGCATATTCGGCGCGGCACAAGGGACAGCGCACCTGGGCGCTGGTGCTGATTCCCATCGGAAGCGTGACTTGCTGAGCGCATCGGGGACACGAGGAAATCGACATACTGCCTCCGGAAGATAGGGGTCCCGTCAAGTTTAGCACCGGAAACATGGCTGTGTCCATCAGCGGCCGCGGCCCGCGCACCCGCTTTTAGAGGCTGAAAACCGTGGTTTTCTCGCCGCCCCAATCGAGTTTCCGCCCTCCCCGCCACCAGGCAGTTGCGCCGGCCCGCGCCGCCGGCTGCTTGACGCGCCCGAGCGGTTATGGTTCCTTCGAGTGCGTCGACGCGGCCCAGGCCGGGAAAGAGTTTTTGAAGATGCCAAAAGACAATCCGATCCGGCTATTCGAACCTCACAGCGTGCGCTATTCGGGGGCCGAATACCACGACGAGGAGTTTGGCTACCGCCTGCTGCGCCCCGAGAGCATCCTGCCCGGCGAGGTCTATCCACTGGTCTTGTTTCTGCACGGCGCCGGCGAACGGGGCACGGACAACGGGGTGCAGATCAACTATCTGCCCACCTGGCTGGCGGAGGAGGAAAACCGCCGGCGGTATCCTTGTTTTTTGATTGCTCCCCAGTGCCGACCCGAGCGTTTGTGGGTGGAAACTCCGCGGGCCTACGATCGCGCGGCGCCCCGGCAACCGCCCGGTCCGCAGATGCAAGTCGTGATCAACATCCTCGAGCAGACATTGGCGAACGAACCGATCGACCGGCGGCGATTGTATTTGACCGGTCTGTCGATGGGCGGCTTCGGAACCTGGGACCTGGGAACCCGGCTGGCCGAACGCTGGGCGGCCGTGGCGCCGATTTGTGGCGGCGGAGACGAACTCTATGCCGACCGCCTCGTCGACATGCCGGTTTGGGCCTGGCACGGCGCAGCCGACGACGTCGTGCCCGTGGCTCGCTCGCGGCGCATGATCGATGCCATTCGCGCCGCCGGCGGAGAGCCTAAGTATTCCGAGCTGGCTGGCGTCGGACATGATAGTTGGACGCCGGCCTACCGCGATCCGCATGGCCTGCTCCCTTGGATGTTCCAACAGCGCAAGCCATCGCCCGTTGCGTGATGGTTCCGGCGCGGGCGATCCACGTTTTGGCATTTTGCAACCCCCTGATAAACCGGTTTTCCACAGTGGGCGCAGGTCGGCGGAAGAGACCCAGGAAACCGCGTCGCTGATCGTCGTTGTTCATTTGGGTATTCTGGCCGGCGGCGTGGCTGTCAAGTCGGTCGTTTCGGCCAATGGCACCTCATGCCGCGAGCCCCTAAAATGGCGCCGCCAATGCCAAGGGCCTTACGGGACGCTGTTGGGGTCGTTGTGCCGAATGGTCGGCAGTATAGGCAGCACGATGGGATGTGGATGATGACGTGACTGGGCGAAGCGATGAAATGGAGTTTGCTCCAAGTCAATTCGCACCATATAATTCGGTAAAGTATGGACTCTCATCTCCCGACGGAATAAGATGTGCGGTTTTCTCCTTCTAGCGACGGACCTCTGAATGCCAGTCCGGATTCCGGAACTGATGCCTCCGTTGATCGCAGTGTCGGCTTGCGCGAATCGCATCTCATTGGTTGAGCATCCAGACATTGCTCACTTAGTTCCTCATAGGAAAACACAAGAAACCGCAGCTATTCCTGGCGGCTTCATCTCGCTCTTGCGCGAGACGTTTCCAAATGGAAATGTTCATTTCCATTTGGATGTTTTCGGGGATGCATCTGGAGAGAAGCCACCAGAGGTGAATTGCGAAGTTCGGCAATTGCAGGATAAATTCGACGCGCTCCTCGGAAAAACTCTGCATGTCAATTTCTCGGGTCGGTACTTAATCTCGGCGAATGACATGCCCGCCGTTAGCCTCGTTCGGATGCTCAACTCGGGTGGTGCGATCAAAATCAACAACGTCGCCGCCGCTCTGACAGTAGCCACCCTCAGGCTTAATGATTCGGTATTCTCCCAAGTAAAGTGGCGACAAGTTGACCATGAGCGTGGTACTCCGCCGGATTTCGTCATCGAAATCAACGGGCACATGGGTCAGATGCCGGTCACTCCCGACTTACTTGTTCTTGCAGTAGGGAGAGTGAACGAGGGACTGCACAGGTTTGTAATGCCACCCAAACCCGCACAAAAGGACTAGGCAAGTGACTCCAGACACACCGCGGCGCTTTAGCACCGACCCGGGTAAGTGGACTTCTGATTACTTCGGCGGCGAAGAAGGAAATCCGCCGGGGTGTGACCAGCCATTCATTGACCTCCGGTGGCCAGAGATTCGTGTGTCGTCTGACCAAGAGAGTGAATTAAGCAGCTTACGGGATCAGGTTGAGGCCCAACAGGGTCAATTGAAGGCGATCGAGCGCACAATCGCCGATCTTTCATCACGTTCTGAAGCTTACTGTTCTTACGCCGCTTTTTCGGATGCACTTGAGCAGGTTCGCGTCGCAACCGCCGAAATTTTCGGCGGAGGCGCCGACTATCTGGATCGAAGAGATTGCGAATATCCAGATGACCGATATATGGAGGTGCTTGTTCAGGATCGCGGCGAGATAGACGATATTCTGGCGCGGCAGGACAAGTGGCACCATTTCGTCGCCCAGCTTCCCGGCAATGTCAATCGAATGTTTCGTCTGATTGTTGACGTCCAAGAATGAAAGCAAGAGATTTCTACAATCTTGCCCACGAGCTATCCAGCCGTAGCGGGCCGGCGGAGATGAGGTCAGCGATCAGCCGCGCCTACTATGGAGCCTTCAATTTGGCGGCCGAAGTCATCGTAAGCGCTGGCGTTTCGCTGCCAAAATCTGGTGAGTGCCATGAAAAGGTTATGATGATCCTCGGGAATTGTGGAGACGAGGACGTTAGAAAGGCCAGCGGTAAGCTGGACTCGTTGCGGGCCAGTCGGAATCAGGCCGACTACCATTTGAATGACCTTCGTCCTGAGAAGAAGCCAAACGTCATATTGGATCTGAAGAGTGCCGATGATGTGATGCGCTGCATAGAGCAATGCTTTGCAGGACAACCAAAAGCGGCGGTCCACGACGGGATAAGAAAGTACGCCAAAGAGCAACTGAAAATGCACGTCGCCTCATGATTTGGCGATTCTTTCGGTCGAATCCAGGCGGCGTTGACCCCCTTTTCATCAGGGCGATATAATCCCGTCTTCTTTCCGGGGCCGATAAGGCCGTGCCGGCGGGCTTGCTGCTTCGCGGACGCCGTGCCGGCCACTCGCGCAACGATTCCAGCCGCATCATCACCAGGGGAATTGCCATGGCCACGACTGCTGAAAAGGGAATTCAAGACGATATTACGCGCTGCATCGGCAACACGCCCTTGGTGCGATTGCGTCGTATCACCCAGGGCTGCGGCGCGACGGTGGTGGCCAAGCTCGAAAACTTCAACCCGCTATGGAGCGTCAAGGACCGCATCGGCCGGGCGATGATCGATGCCGCCGAGCGCGACGGAAAAATCAACAAAGACACCGTGATTATCGAACCCACCAGCGGAAACACGGGCATCGCCCTGGCCTATGTCTGCGCAGCGCGAGGATACAAGCTCAAGGTGACCATGCCCGAGAGCATGAGTCTCGAGCGGCGGCGGCTGCTCAAGGCATTTGGCGCGGAAGTCATTCTGACGCCGGCGGCCGACGGCATGCCAGGCGCCATGCGAAAGGCCGACGAGTTGCTGGCCCAAAACAAGAACTGGTTCATGCCGCAGCAATTCAAGAACCCCGCCAATCCCGAGATCCATCGCAAGACCACGGCCGAGGAGATTTGGCGCGACACCGACGGCAAGGTCGACTTGTTCGTGGCCGGCGTGGGCACCGGTGGCACGATCACCGGCGTCGGCGAGGTGCTCAAAGCGCGCAAGCCGGGCGTGAAAATCTGGGCCGTGGAACCGGCCAACAGCCCCGTGATTACCCAAAGAAAAGCAGGCCAGGAATTGAAGCCCGGCCGGCACACCATCCAGGGCATCGGCGCCGGCTTCATTCCCGAGGTGTTGAACGTGGACGTCATTGACGACGTGGTGCGGGTGACCGACGACGACGCCATGGAGACCGCCCGGCAACTGGCCCAACTCGAGGGCTTCATGTGCGGCATCAGTTGCGGCGCCGCGGCCTGGGCCGCCATCGATTTGGCCAAACGACCGGAAAATGCCGGCAAGCTAATCGTGGTGATCCTGCCCGACCTGGGAGAACGCTACCTGTCGACGAAGTTGTTTCCGGAATAGAAGCGGTTTCCGGAATGGACGTCGACAAAAACGATTTTGCCTGACACTCAAGGGGCCCGCGTCGCGCGATGCGGGCCCTTTTTCGTTGCCCGCGCGACGTTCCCGCAAATCCGTCAGACCCGCAGCCGTTCGGCGTCGAGTCGCTGCACGATGAATTCCATCGCCGCCGGCGCCATGCGATTGTAGTACTCGAATCCGTGGCCGCCGCCGCTGGTTTCCAGATCACATTCGTGCGGAATTCCCAGCGCCGACATTTTCATCCGCAACCGCTCGGCGCTTTCGTGCCAGCGGCGATCGACCGGGTCGCAGGCAAACCACACGCTTCGCGGCCAGTTCAACGGATGCACGTGCAGCGTGGCCGTGTCTTGCCGGGCCGCTTCGGGGTCGGCATACATCAGCGGCAGCGTCTCGTCCTCCCCTTCTTCCAGCCTCAGGTGATAATCGATCGCCGGCGAAATGGCCGCCGCCACCGGAAACAGTCGCGGGTGTTTGAACGCCATCCGCAGCGCCCCCTGCCCTCCCATGCTCGTTCCCAGCAGCCCGATTTGCGGAGGCCGGGCTTGCCACTCGTCGGCCAGCCAGCCCAACACCTGGTCAACGACATACCGCTCGGCCGTAATCTTGGGGTCGAATTCTTCGCAGATCTTGTCGGTCCACCAACTGCGCGGCAGTGCGCGGACAGATGACCCGCAGGCCATGACGGTCGAATTCGCGCACGAATGCCGGCTTGTCGTGCAAACGATTCAAATGCACGCCGTGCAGATAAATGACCGTATAGCCGTGCGGACCCAGCCGCGCCGGTTCGTAGATTTCGCACGCGTGCGAAGCCAGCTCGATCTCAGACCATTTTCCAACGGTTTCGGTCACGATCGCCGCCGGTTCGCCGAGAAGAGAGTGTCTGAAAAACGTGAGATCTCAAGTTTATCGGCGTCCGCGCCATTCGCCCAGGGCCGCTGCCGATGGTGGCGATTGTGCCGCAAATGTGGCTTTAATGCCACGGTCTACGTCCGTCGTCGGGCCCCGCCGTATGCTACGTTTCAAGATGCCATTCAACTCCACGACCAATCCCATGGTCTGGCTGGCATGTGCGGCGGCCAATCACCGACACCCGTTGAGACAGCCATGAAAGCGGATATCAAGAGGTCGTCGACCGACGACCCGCGGACGCCGTGTTTCACCAACGACGAGCCTGGACAGTTCGAGATAGCCAGTCAGGCGCGACAATCCTATTTCGAAGCGGCCGGCCGCGAGTTGCCTCAGCGGCAGCAAGAGCCGCTGGGAAACGCGCCCCAGTGCGACCGCTCGAATCGAGATCGACCGAAGACTCGATCGATTCCTTGCTGGAATTGATCGACGAATTGTTCGAGACCTACGAGAACGAGGCCGACGATTGGCGAGCCGAGTCCATCGAATTCAGCTTGCCCGAGTTATTGAGTGACATCGTGAAAATGTTCGGCGAACGGGCCGAGGAACGAGGCCTGACGCTCGCGCTCCACAACTCCGCTACCACACCCTGGCTTGTCAGCGGCGACCGAGATTGTCTCCGGCAGCTACTCGTCAATTTACTCGCCCGCGCTGTCAAGTCCGGCGAGCAGGGAACGATCGCGATCCGCACCACGGTGACCGAGGAAACGAGCCGGCGAGCCCTGGTGCGTTTCACGATCGAAGCCATGACGCTCAACGCGAAACAAGAACCCTTCGGGCGCCCTGCCATGGCGCCTGCCGAGGAAAGTCGTCTCGCCGTGCCGCAGGACAGCGGGAGCGCCGGCGAAATCGAGGCATGTCGCCGGCTGGTCGAGCACCTGGGCGGCACGTTGGAATTCGATGCCGGGCCCGAACGCGGCTCGGCTGTCTCGTTTTCGATCGTTCTCGACAAAGCGGCACGCGTCCGTTGGGCGCCGCTGGTCATCGAGGATCCACACGGTCGGACGCAGCAGAGCACTGGCCAGAGCTTGGACGCCATCCACGTGCAAAGTCTGCTCGACCGCTGCTTTGGCGACTCCGATTTCTGCACGCTGATGTTGCGAAAGTTTTCGCATCGGGCCGGCGACCAAATGGCCGCACTTGACCGCGCCGCGCACAGCGGCAACGCCCTTGAACTGGCCCGCCAAGCGCATACGCTCAAAGGCCTGGCGGGCAACCTCTCGGCCGCGCCGCTGCAAATTTCTGCCGATCGGCTGGAACAAGTGGCACGCCGCTCCGACCTCCACCAGGCCGGATCGCTCGTCGACGACGTGCGCGATCAAATGGACCGCTGCATGCAAGAAATCCCGCTGGTTCTGGCGCGGATTTCTCGTCGTTGAGCCGCGGTATCTCGATTTGCCCGCCCCGCGCTTTCCGCTAAGTTGAGCCTTTCGCACGGGCTCAACGACGGCACGGGAAGGATTTCGGATGGCAACTGACCGGCAAGTCGACGCCGTATACATTCTGGCCACGCTCGACACCAAGGGACGCGAAGCCGCGTATGTCCGCGACCTGCTAGTCGGCCTCGGCGTGCGCGTCCGGCTCGTGGATGTCGGCTGCCTGGGCGAACCGGTCGTGCCGGCCGACGTCGACCGCCAGGAGTTATTCGCCGCCGGCGGTTTCGACGCCCAGGCATTGGCGTCCGATGCCGATCGCGGCCTGGCGGTCAGCGCGGCGGCACAATCGGCGGCAATATGGATGGCCCGGCAGCACGCCGCTTCGAGAGTCGCGGGCGTGCTCGCCCTGGGCGGCTCGGCCGGCACCACGATCGGCGCGGCCGCCATGCGCGCTTTGCCGCTCGAGGTGCCCAAGCTCCTGGTCAGCACCTTGGCATCCGGCCAGGTGCGGCACTATGTGGGCGATAAAAACATCGTGATGTTCAATTCGGTCGTCGATCTGTCGGGCCTGAACCGCATCACGCGGCACGTGCTCGGCGAAGCGGCTCGCGCGCTTGCCGGCATGGTGCTCTTGCCGCGCGAGAAATCTGGCAGCGCGACCCGCCCGCTGATTGCCGCGACGATGTTCGGAGTGACGACTCCCTGCGTCGAGCGGGCCAAGGTGGAGTTGGAGCAGGCCGGCTACGAGGTCATCGTGTTTCATGCCACCGGCAGCGGCGGCCAGGCAATGGAGTCGCTCGTGCGCGATGGCCTGATCGCCGGCGTGCTCGACATTACGACCACGGAACTGGCCGACGAACTGGTCGGCGGCGTGCTCTCGGCCGGTCCGGATCGTCTGACGGCGGCGGCCGAGTGCGGCGTGCCGCAACTGGTTTCGCTGGGCGCCACCGACATGGTCAACTTCCACTCGCCGGCCAGCGTCCCCAAGCGGTTTCGCGGCCGTACCTTCTATCACCACAACCCCAACGTCACGCTCATGCGCACCACGGCCGCCGAGGGTGCCCGGATCGGCGCCGACATGGGCCAGAAACTATCGCGAGCCGTTGGACCCGTCGCCGTGTTGGCGCCGATGCGAGGCGTGTCGGCCATCGATCGCACCGGTCAGCCGTTCGACGACCCGGCCGCGCGGCAGGCACTGGTCGATGCGCTGCGATCTGCGGCGCCTAACCTCGAAGTCCGCGAAATGGATTGCCACATTAACGACCCCCAGTTCGCGATCGCGGCCGCGGGCCGGCTGCTGGAATTGATGAAAGCGGCGAGCCCCCGCTAGTCGGGTAGTGCGTCAGTCTGAAATTGACTGCCGCCGCTTTTTGTAGGGGCCACGCTTGCCGGGAATGTTCAGCGGCAGCAAATCCACCATTTCGTCGATGGTCCACTTGTGGTTAGCGACCCCGGCTTTGATCGCGGGGGTGGTTTTCAACGTCTGGTGGACCCGCACGAAGTTATGGTACATGAACGTGATCGCCACACTGTAGGCTAGCATTTCGGCCTTCTTGCTGAAAGCATTCGTCAGCCGAGTGTAGCGGCGGTTTCCCAACTTGATGTTCAGATTTTGACGCTCCACGAATGAAGTGGAAACGCGGTCCATATCCGGGTTGCCGTCGATCTGGCGCTTCTTTGCTCCCAGGCACTTCGCGGGAGAATAGCGGGTATCTGGCGTGCCGGTCTCGTTGCCGTATTGCTTGACCAGCATGGCATAGTCCACCATGCCGCCCAGGTGGTTCTCGACGGCATCGACGTAGACGCGGTTGCCGTCGCTGGTCAATTGGACCCGATTGCCCAGGCGCTCGGCCACGTCGCCAATGAAGGCATGAGCGTTGGCAACGTCACGAAAGGTGTCGGACTCGTGGGATGCCTTCAAGACCATGCTCGACAAGGCGCTGCCCAAGTACAAGGAGATGCCGTTATTTAAGGGCCTAGAGGATTAGCCCTTCCAGCGTGCAGCAGCTGCCTTCTTGGCGATTGCCTTGCGTTGGGCTGGCGTCAGGCTCTCGGCCCGCGCTTTACCGCCCTTAGCCCCGCCCAGTCGTCCAAGCGCGACGGCTGCGGGGTTTTTCTTTTTGACTGGCTCGGCCTGAGGCTGGGCCATGCCTTCCGAATCGGCCCGGTCGATGTCTGCGACATCCTGCCTGCGCTTTGGGCGGGGCGGCTTGGCCTTATTCGGCGCGGGCTTCTTCTTGGGCTCAGCATCGGGCACCAGGGCGTCCAGAACGGAGCGGGCGAGCTGCTGTGTGTCTTTGGGCTTGCTTGAGCGTTTAGGCATGTCACAATTATGGCATGCGCGGCCCAGTTAGTACAGTCCAGGGGTACAAGCTTTCGAGCGATCAGGCGGAGCGATACTCGCCTGGGCGCTATCGCGTCACAATTGCGTTTCGAGACCGCGATGGGGGCGAACACTCTGTCGGCGAAGAATGGTCGTTGAAAGAAGTGCTATTCGTGCCGTATGACGGGGAACTCCTGCTCATCGTGGCATTGGACGACCGGCCGGATTTTTACGTGATTCCGCTAACCAGCAGTGACCCCGCTCAGGAACAGGTGATCGACAACTTCTCGAAATATGCCGCCACAATCAACTGACGTCGCCCGCTCGGCTATACTGGCCCTATGAGCGAAGAACAACACGGACCATTTCATCGTACCGGCGAGCCTGGTGGCCCCGGTTGCCCTGTAGGCCAACTGCCGATAACGATGACCGGACCAGGCGGCTCAGCAGTTGAGGGTTATCTGCTCGATGCTGGCACCAATGCGACAGAAATTGAACTTCTGCGCACTGTCGCTCAGGGGCTAGGAGTGCGATGGGGTCACGACGATTTTGGCTGGTGGGCTGTTGTCAGGCGTGATCCTTAGGCGCCTGACAATTTCAGAAAACTCAATTTCAGACTGACGCACTACCACTAGTCGCCGAAACTGGCAAAGCGCGGATTTCGGCACTACAATGCGGCCGTTTCCAGCCCCCGCAAGCGCAACCGCCCCCCACCGGCTCAGTAGAAAACTTCGACGCATAAGAGAATCATGACGTTGTGGGTCAGGGCCATCAAGCGGAGGTCGCGGCATTGGGCTTGGTAGGTACGGCCGCGGACGTAAGCGCCTTGGCGGCGCTTGATCATCGACATCACGGTCTCGACCTGTGCACGGCGGTGGTATCGCGAGTCATCGAAGCGGGTTTGCATCAGCCGTCGATAACGTCCGCGGGCGGGCTTGTCGGTGGGACGGCCATGCCTGGCCGGAATCAGCGTCCGCACGCCGCACTGCTCGCGGGCGAAGCGGTGATTGGCTTCCGAATCATAACCGGCATCGGCCGCCAGGCACTCCAGCAACATCGACCGCAAGGCGCCAGAGAGCAACGGCACGAGTTCATCGACGTCGGGACGCGGACCGCGACCGACACCGATCGCCAGAATGAAATGGCAGCTCGTGTCGCACACCAGGCCGAGCTTTGCAAAGCGATGATAGACCACGGTTTTCCAGGGCAAGTTGACGCGGTGGCGACGCCGAACGAAGTAGCCGCTGGCCGCCGTGCATTCCAAGCCGGTCGAGTCGACGGCGGACGAAGCAACCCGACGGCGGCGGCCATAATGCAGTTGAATCGTGCTTTCCAGCAGCCGCCGCGCGGGCTCGGAGGCGAGTAGATGCCGGCTGGCCTTCTGCAACGTCGTGAAGTGCGGCACGCTATCCAGCCTGAGCACTTTACGCAGTTCAGGATGGTCGGCCAGGTGCGCGACGACGCCTCGATAGTCCGTCTTCAAAAAGTTCTTCAGCACCAAACAAGCGAACAGTTGATGCTGCGTGAACTTCTTGGGACTATTCGGATGTGTGTAGAATGGCAGCACTCGCTGCGCCGCTTCCAACGCCGCCCTCGCCACGGCCTTCGGTGATTTGCTCGTGCGTGCCACATCCCCAGTACGCACACGAGCGAGCTAGCAGGCTAAGCCAGCAGGGGAGTTTTCTTCAGAGCCCCCCCCACCCCTTTTGCAGCACAGGAATTCGATCATGAAACGCCCCCTGCCCTTGGCCGCCGCGTCGCTGGTTTGGTTGCTGCTTGCGACGACGCTCTACGCGCAGGCCGATCCGCTTTCGGTTATTCCGGACGACGCCTGGGGAGTCGCCGTGATTCGAAACATCTCGGACACCAGCGCCCGCATCGGCAAGCTCGTGCAGAAAATGCAGATTCCCGCCCCCGACTTGCTGGCCCTGGGCAAGAGCCACACCGGCGCCGAAAAGGGACTCAACGAAAAGGGAAGCATTGCGGCGGCAATTTTCGCGCATCCCACGGACGAGAATGCATTCAACTTTGCCGTCGTCGTGCCCGTGACGGACTACAAGGAATTCATCGGCCAGTTTGGTCCGGACGACGCGGACGCCACGATTTCCAAAATCAGCATCCTGGGCGAAGACTCGCTGGTGACCAAAAAAGGCGAGTTCGCCGTCTTCACCGACACCGATCAAAAAGAACTCCTGGAACGCTTTCAATCCTCGTCCAAAAACGTCAAGTCGGTCGTCGAACCGCTCGGCGCGTGGCTGGGCGACCAACAAGTGACCGTCTTGGCCACCCCGGCCGGAAAGAGCGTGCTGTTCAAAAAAGTGCTCGGGCTGTTTCCCGACGCCGACAAGGCCGTCGAAGCCGCGGGCGAGGCGGACGCGACCGCGGCCGCGGGCATGCGCTCCGCGATGGAGATGTTGCAAGTCGCAAAGACGCTCTTGGCCTCGGCCGACGAGCAGTTGAGCCACCTGGCCGTCGGCGTGCGAATCGACGACAACACCTCGCTACACCTCGCCGCGCGCTGCCTGTTCGTGCCCGAGGGCCGGTTGGCCGCTTGGGCCAAGAACGTCAAACTTCCCGCCAAAGACTTGCTGTATGGGTTGCCGGCCGGAAGGTTCGTCTTCGCCTACGGCGGCGTCGCCGGCCAATTCGGCCCCGAATTCGCCGGCCTGGTCAATCAATTCACCGACGCCAGTTACAAACAACTGGGCCTCTCCGAGGAAACTCGCCGCAAAGCCGCTGCGGCCATGGATCGCCAGCGGGCCGGCGCAATCTCCAGTTGCGCGATCATCTCGCCGGTTCGTCCGGGCGATACCATCGTGGCGGGCACGATCTCGATCGAGCGCGTGAAGAACTCGACCGAGCATTTGAAAATCACCCGCGAGATGCTGGGGATGATGCAAGCCGAGCTCAAGAGCAAAGCCACCGGCGAACCGCTCTTCGAGTTAAACGAAGTCAAGGTCGGCGACCTGCAAGCCATCGAGAGCATCGTCAACATGAGCGCGATCAGCGGAGCCGGCGATGCCGACAATCCGGCGGCCGGATTCATGCAGACCTTCTTCGACAAGCTGTTCGGGGGCGACGGGAAGATCCACACGTTCATTGCCGCCGCCGACAAGGAAACCGTTGTCAGCGCCTATACCAAGGAACAACTCGAGCGCGCCGTTGCGCACGTGCGATCCGGCGGCAAGGGATTGGAGGCCGATCCGCAAATCGCCAAGACCGCGGCCCTGCTGGCCCCCGGTTCGCAATGGGTCGCCTACATCAGCCCCCAGGGGCTCGTGCAGTGGGTCACATCGCTACTGCAAGGCATCATCCCGCCGGAAGCCGAATTCAAGCTGCCCGGCTTTCCGGTCACCGAGCCGATCGGCCTGGCGGCACGCGTCTCGCCCACGGGACTGGACGCCGAGATTGTGCTGCCCGAGAGCGTCGTGGCCGGCGTCGGCCAGTTCATCGTCGGCATTCAGGCGATGTTCCAAGGCGTCGATCGCCCGCCCCTGCCCTGATGCGTACCGCTGGCTCGGCCAGTATTATTCCATCGACTCGGTCGTGCGGTGGTGGCGAACGATTTCGCCCTCGACCATATAGATCACGTCCTCGGCGATGTTCGTGGCCATGTCGGCGATTCGCTCCAGGTGCCGGGCCACGCTCGACAGACGCATCAGGCAATCGGTCCGCTCCGAGTGAGCCGCGATTTGCTGCTCGATCTGCTTTTCGATGATTCGCCGCAGCGCGTCGACCTCGTCGTCCGAGTCGCGCACCTTGTGGGCCAGCGCCGTATCCGAGTTCACCAGCGCGTCGAGGCTGTCCTTGACCATGCCCTGGGCTCGCGTGGCCATGCCCCGGAAATCGACCGGCAAGTCGAACCGGTCGCAGCTAGCCAGAAAAACGACCCGCTTGGCGATATTGCGGGCCAGGTCGCCCATCCGCTCCAGGTCGTTGTTGATCTTGAGCACGGCCACGACGAACCGCAGATCGGCCGCCACCGGCTGATACAGGGCCAGGATCTTGAGCACCTCTTCCTCGACGTCGACCTCCATGCGGTCGATCTCGGTGTCGGCCTCGATGACCGTGTTGGCCAGGTTCCGATCGCGATTGATCAAGCGCCGAGATGGCCTTGGCGATGGCCTCTTCGACCAGCGTGCCCACGAACAGAATCTTCTGCTTGAGTCCATCGATCTGCCGGGGCAATTGTTTGGCCATGAATCTGCGCGGCTGGGGGCAAAAGTCGAAGCGTGCCGCACCGGGATCCTTCTCGGTGTCCAGCCGCTCCCTGCGTCCAAGTCTCTAACAAGCAGCCCGATCTGTAAAGGTCGGCGGCGAGAAAGATTGGCATTCCCGCTGGGTGCCACTGGCTCCGCCAGTGCCGTGCCCCGCGAGTCCCGTGCAGGGAAATCTCGAGCGCAAACTGGTACTTGCTTGAGTCGCCCAAACAACAATTCGTGGATTCAATGAGACGAAACCAGCACTGGCAAAGCTAGTGGCACACTGCGCACTACCCGTACCGCCCCTCGATGTACATCTCCGTCTCCTTGCGCTGCGGATGCAAGAAAATATCCTCCGTCTTGCCGTGCTCGACGACCTCGCCCAGCAGCATGTAAATGCACTCCTCGCTGGCCCGCGCGGCCTGGCCCATGTTGTGGGTCACGATGACGATCGTGTACTTCTCCTTCAGCGTGTCGATCAGCGTCTCGATCGCCTGCGTCCCCTCGGCGTCCAGGGCCGAGCAGGGCTCGTCCATCAAGATCACCCGCGGCTTGAGCGGCAGCAGCCGGGCAATGCACAGTTTCTGCTGCTGTTCGAGCGTCAACAGCGTGGCCTTGCTGCCGAGCTTGTCCTTGACGTCCTTCCACAAAAACACGTCTTCGAGCGCCGATTCGACCAGCGCGTCGCGCTCGGCCCGCGAGAAGGCCTTATGCTCGGTGTGGACCCGCACGCCGAACAACACGTTCTCATAGATCGAGATCGGCAACGGGTTGGGCCGCTGGAACACCATCCCGACCGTTTTGCGCAGCTCGCCCAGCGACACGTCGGCGTCGTAAATGTTCTTGCCCAGAATCGAGATTTCGCCCGTCGTGCGCACATTGCCGTACCGCTCGTTGATGCGATTGAAGCAACGCAACAGGCTGGTCTTGCCGCAGCCCGAGGGTCCGATCAGCGCCGTCACGCACGATCGGCGAATGTCGCACGCTGATCTGCTTGAGCGCCTGAAAGTCTCCATACCAGAGACTCAAGTCCCGCGTCTCGATGCTGTAAGGCACGTGCTCGGACATCAGCCGATGTTTCCCGTCACGTAGTCGTAGGTCAGCTGCTGGGCCGGCTTGGTGAAGATCTGCTTCGTTTCGCCCACCTCGACCAGCCGCGAGCTGTTGAAGAAAGCCGTCTGCTGGGCCAACCGCCGCGCCTGCTGCACCAGGTTCGTCACCAGCACGATCGTCATCTCCTTGCGCAGCTCGAGCAGCACCTCCTCGATCTTCATCGTCGTCACCGGGTCGATCGCGATCGAAAACTCGTCCAGGCACAAAATATCCGGCCGCAGCGACAACGCCCGCGCCAGCGTCAGCCGCTGCTGCTGCCCGCCCGAGAGCTTCGTGCCCAGCAGGTTCAGACGGTCCTTGACCTCGTCCCACAGCGCCGCCTGCCGCAGGCACTTTTCCACCAGCGTGTCCAGCTCCCCGCGCTGTTGCATGCCCGCCATCCGCGGGCCGTACGCCACGTTGTCGTAGATCGACAGCGGCAAGCCCGACCGGCAGCGGAAAAACCATGCCGATCCGCCGCCGCAGCTCATACACGCTGGCCACGGTCCGCACGTCCTGCCCGCCCACGCAGCACCTGTCCCTCGACCTGCGCCGTGCCGATGAAGTCGATCGTGCGGTTGATGCACTTCAGCAGCGTGGTCTTGCCCGAGTTGGCCGGGCCGATGATGCCGAAGATCTGGTTCGGCGGAATCGCCAGCGAGATGTCTCGCAGGGCCGGCTTGTCGGCATAGCTGACCGAGAGATTGTGGATCTCGATGCCGATCGAGGCCATGCTTACCATTTCTTGCGCGATCGCAGGTAGACTCGCAGGCCGATCGACACGCTGTTGACCATCAGCACCAGTCCGATCAGCACCACCGCCGTGCCATATTGCAGGTGCTCGAGCGGCAGCGACTCGCCCGAGGCGATCTGCTCGGGCGCTCGCGCCTTTGACCTGCGTCAGCATCACGTGCAAGTGATAGGACAGCGCCATGCAGCTATCGTCGAGCGAATAGGGAAAGAACGATCGCAGCCCCTTGTTGGGCACGCTCATGTAGTAAGCCGCCCCGGTGAACAAGATCGGCGCCGTTTCGCCCGCGGCCCGCGACACTTGCAGAATCACGCCGGTCAGAATTCCGCTGATCGAGTTGGGCAGCACGATCGTGCGAATCGTCTGCCAGCGGCTGGCCCCCATGTTCCAGCAGGCTTCGCGGAACGTCATCGGCACGCTGGCCAGGGCCTCTTTCGTGCTGGTGATGATCACCGGCAGGGTCATGATCGCCAGCGTGCACGAGGCGGCCAGCACCGACTCGCCCATGCCGGCGAACATCACGAACGCCCCCACGCCGAACAGCGCGTGCACGATGCTGGGCACGCCGGCCAGGTTGACCACGGCCAGGTTCACGATCCGCGTGAACCAGTTGTCGCCGGCATATTCGTTCAGGTACACGCCGGCCAGAATGCCGATCGGCGAGGCCACGAGCAGCGAAATGAACACCAGGTAAAACGTGCCGATCAGCGGCGCCCAGACGCCGCCGGCCGTCATGTTGTTGCTGCGGATTCTCGAACAAGAACGACGGCGACAGCACCGGCCAGGCCTTGATGATCAGGTGCGCCAGAATCGCAGACCAGCGGAACCACGAGCATCAGCGTCATGCACAAGAACACGACTTGCGCGATGCGCTCGTGGCGCCGTTTGCTTGCGATCGATCGGCGTGGCCGAAAACACCTCGCGAACCGACAGGCTCAAGTGCTCGCCCGGCGACAAGCGGCATGCGCCCCTGGGCCGTCCAACTGCCGACACGCTGGAAAGCGCGGTCTCCAGGTCGGGCCAGGGCAACTGCGCCGTCCCGCGCCGGCGCCGATCGCGCCCAACGGATCGACGTAAAACTCGTAGCGCGGCGCGGCATTCGGCTCGGCCTTGGCGTCGGGCCTGGCGATCGAACAGATATCGATCCGGTCGTAACCGGCCAGACGCTTGACCGACGGCTCCGCTCCGCCGTGCCGCTGCGGCAATGTCCGGCCAGCGCCGCCTGCACGCTCGCCAGCGGATGCGCGGGACTGCCGTCGGCCGTCTCGCCATTGGCCAAGCCGTTGCCGTTTGGCGGCGAAACGAAATAGCGGAAGTGAGTGCCCTGGGGGTCAGCCATTTTGCTTGCCCCGGATTCCCCGCACGACCAGGTCGGCCGTCAGATTCACGACAAACGCAATCACGAACAGCAATATGCCGATCACGAACAGCACGCGGTAGTGATCGTCTCCTTGCACGGTCTCGCCCAGCTCGGCGGCGATCGTGGCGGTCAGCGTTTGCACGCGGTCCAGCACGCTGGTGGGAATCTGGTTGGCGTGGCCCGTGGCCATCAGCACGGCCATCGTCTCGCCGATCGCCCGGCCCACGCCCAGCAGCACCGCCGCCAGCAGCCCGTTCTTGGCCGCCGGAAACAGCACGCGATAGACGATCTCCCAGCGGCTCGCGCCCAGGGCCAGGGCCGCCTCGCGATACGAGTCGGGCACGGCCTTCAGCGCGTCCTCGCCCACCGACACGATCACCGGCACGCTCATCAGCGCCAGGATGATGCCCGCGTTCAGAATATTCACCCCCACCGGCGCACCGGTCAGCGTCGATGATGATCGGGTTGAGCATCATGTAGGCGATGAAGCCCCACACGATCGAGGGAATCGCGGCCAGCATCTCGATCGCGATCTTCAGCACCTCCTTGATCTTCGGCGAGCGAGAACTCGGAGACGATACACCGCCGCCCCCAGCCCCAGCGGCACGGCGATCGCCATCGCCAGCACCGTCACCGACACCGTGCCGGCCAGCAGCCCCAGAATGCCGTAGTGCGGCGTCTCGGAAACCGGGTTCCAGTCGCTCGACGTGAAAAACTCGCCCAGGTTCAGGCCGCCGAACAGCAACGGCGCCCCCTCGCGAAACACGAAGAAGAAGATGCCGAACACGAACAAGATCGCGCTCCAGCCGCACAGCCGAATCACACTCTCGATCGCCAGCTCCGGCAACCGGCCAAGCCGCGAGGCGGCGCCGCGAGTCGGCGATTGCACGGGCACGCTAGGCAAGGAGTCGGTCGACATCGGAGGCCAAAACTCGGGGACAAAACTCGCGGGCAAAACTCGGGGACGGGGTCCGAGAGCAGAATGTGATTCAATAAAATGTAAACGATCGGGCCGTACTGACTTGGACCGTGCTGGCCAGGGGTCGCGCCGGTCACCGGTTGGCGATCCGCCGGCGATGTCAGCCGGCCGGCGGCTTCTCGTGCACCGGCACGTATCCGTTGCTCTCGACGATTTTTTGCCCTTCGGTCCGATTGGATCCAGCTGAATGAATTCCTGCACCGCGCCCGTGGGTTCGCCGAGCGTGTAGAGGTACAGCGGCCGCGAGATCGGATAGCTGCCGTCGAGCGCCGTGGCCAGCGAGGGCTCGACCCCCGGCTCCCCCTTCTTGGCCGAGACTTTCAACATCTTCACGTCGTCGCTCGTTATAGCCCATGCCGCTGTAGCCGATCGCGCAGGGAGTTTTCGAAATCAGGGCCACGATATCCGACGAGCCGCTTTGCGACATCGCGCCTTGCTTGTACTCGCGCTTCTTCGCCCAGCACGTGCTCGCGAAAATAGGCGTACGTGCCCGAGCTGTTCTGCCGGCTGACGCGAATGATCTCGCCGTCGGCGCAGCTGGGGATTGTCGATGCCCAGGTCCTGCCACTTCGTGATCTGGCCCCCTTCGCCGTAAATCTCGGCCAGTTGCTCCAGCGAGATCGTGTCGATCGGGTTGTCGCGATTCACGTAGATCGCCAGCGCGTCGCGGCCGACGATGAACTCCTGCGGCGGCTTGCCGGTGTTCTTCTCGGCCAGCTCGATCTCCTTGGGCTTCATCGGCCGGCTGGCCGTGGCGATCTGGATCTTGCCCGCTGCACAGCGCGGCGATGCCCACGCCCGACCCGCCGCCTTTGATCTGCAGCGAGATGTCGGGATGGTCGCCGCGAAAGCCCTCGGCCCAGGCCTGGGCCAGGTTGACCATCGTGTCGGAGCCGGTGATCTTGATCGCGTTTTCGTTTTTGGTCGAACAGCCCGAGACCGTCGCCACGGCCAGCGCCACCGCCACGGCCAGCACGGCCGAGAGTCTAAGAGTCATGTACGTTCCCGTGTTCCCTTCCCGCGCGTCTTGCAAGCGGGCTCAATGATTCAACCAGCACCTGCCACTTGATTTGCGTAAATCATAAGGGGCAATTGTTAGGGAATTGTGAGCGAGGGCGGGGGGGTCGTGTGTCACTGGGTTGTGTCCGATCTTTCGCGGGGGCCTAACCCGTGAATAAGGACAACTCCCGCAACCGCCCGTATCTATTTTGCATGGGGCCGCCCCACCCCCTAGAATCCCGGCCATGACTGTCTGCATTGCCGCAATCTGTGAGGGGGGGGACGCCATTGTTTTGGCGTCGGATCGCTTTCGTTGGCACCCAACGGCATCCATTGAGGCGGAACTAGATGAAGCAAAGTTTTTCTATCTATCCGACAGGCTGGCTTTGATGGGGGCCGGAAGTAGCCAAACCGTCGAGAGCGTGATGCGCCGCTTCCGCGCGATGCCAGTCGATAATGGACTTACGGCAGTTGAGGCGGCCGACCGATTTAGGACCGCATGCCAAGCGTTTCGGAATAAGGAAATCGAATCGCAGTTTTCACAACGCTTGCTGGGCCTCAGTCTCGATGAGCTTCGAGCGGTCGTCGGATCGGCGCAGCCTGGATCGATCGCTTTTGACCTCTATACAAAATCGATGAATTGGGAATTCGGAACGCATCTGATCGTCGCTGGTGTCGACGAAGATGGCGCTCATATCCATTTGGTCGATGACCGCATCGACACAAGCGGCGGCGAGCTTGGCTTTCATGCCATCGGAAGCGGGGCAACGCTTGCGGAGGTCTCACTAGCGCGGCGCAGCCAGCAAAAATCCACCTCGCTTGGCGAAGCGATTTACAACGTCTACGAAGCGAAGAAAACGGCGGAACTTGCCAGGGGTGTCGGAATCACGACCGACATGGGGGTCATCAGAAAGGGCCAACCGAAGCTCGAAATCGGCAAAGCCACGATGACCGCACTGGAAGCGGCATTCGACCGGCTTAAGCCCCATGCCATTTCGGCGGACGAGATCGTCGCCATCGCCGCATCGCTCGCCGGCATCTAAAAGAGCGTTGCCGGGATTAGTCGATTTTGCCTACGTTCACCACGTTTTGGCCAGAATTCTGGTTGGACTGGCGCAATCGTCGCCTTGCCATAACGTCAGCCATAGCTATACTTTAAGAAGTGGTATTGACGAGTGTGGCGTCATTGCTTAGCCTGCGGCCTCCATGCCGCAGGCTAAGCAATGATCTGCGACCGTGTTTTCTCTGAGAAGTCACTTCAGTAAAATTGGCCAGAACAGTTGAGGCTCTGGCCAAGCACAACTACGATAACAACCCAGAAGGCCGAATTGGGGTAAAGGCTTGGCCTGAGACCAACCGATGGCAGCGGAAGCCAGCGGCTGTTTCGATGCGGACAAACTGACAAAGGGACGTGTACAGCCGCACAGGTAAATGCGGCTGTGTTTTTGCGCTGAAATTCGTAGCAGGGGTATTTTGATGAGGTGTGGCCATGGGACGTTCTGAGGCTGCCCGACTTGATTCGGTTGAAACTCGCAACAACTTCTACCGGAGTAGCTCTGAGCATGACAAGCTGATAGACGATTCCAATCGCGCACAACTATGCTTCCGGTTCGCTGACTTGGCTCTGCAGGGTGCAGATCTCTTCGACGCCATCAATAGCCTTGACGAGGATTGGCGGATGCTGATTGCGGACCCTGCGAACGAAGTTCGATACGATGAGGCGTTCGAGCAACGTGTTCTTCGGCTTTACCGCTCGTGGCTCGAAACTTCCAAGGGTGTGCTGCAAGCCTACGATACGCTTCGGGATGACTACGTAGCTCGCGGGTTCGATCAAGATCACATTGAGCGAATTCAGAGCGGCGTCAGAGAGGTCGAGGGCATCTTGACCCCGGATTCTGAATTCTATAGTGAACTGTGGATGAAGCGGGACAGCGCGATTGATGAGCACCGCAATGGCACGACCACGGAAGCGATCGGGTAGCTATTATCATCGCCGGACATAAAAACGTCCGCACCACGGAATACAAGAAGCTTCTCGTTTGCATTCCATCGTCGATTCACAAGCTCGCCGATGCAGCATTCGAGGAGTTTCTTAGAGACCCAAACGCACCTGTCTTCACAATCACCCTCTTCTGGACACGAAGAAGGGGCGGCACAGAAATGGGTCGCGTTCTGTCTACATTACGCACCGCTATCGAGCAATTTACGTAGTCGATGGCGATACGAACGTGTGGTATTGGGTTGGTTCGCACGAAGACTACAACAACTTCACCGGAAAGCTCTGAACCTATTCCGGCAGGGCTAGTCTTGTGACGTATGCCACGCATCTCAGCGAATTGCCGCGCAGCTTTCCATTCACGGAGCGCGGCCCGCTGATTACTCCCTCCGTGCCGCGCTGGGAACCAAATGGCGGCTAGTGTACCAGATCCCCCGCGCAGCATGCCCACGATGCCCACCAGAATCCAAAACCCATTCAGCAGGATGTACGGCGGGTCGCGCTTTTGTACCGAACACCACGTGAGCATGATCGCGTCGGTGGTGTTGAAGGCCCACACGAACAAAAACGGACTGGCCGGCCCCAGCCAGCTCACCAGGCTGAAACTGAAAATCCGCATCAGCACGCCGGTCAATTCGATCGCGCAAGTGCCTCCGCGTCAGGGCACTGACAGTCTGGTAATACGACATGGCCTTCGTTGCCGGGTTCGTGATTGTTGTGGGGCGGTCGAGCCATCATATCCGCCGCCAAAACCGTGTCAGCCCAGGAAAGGTTTTCCCCCAGCCGACAAAGCGGCGCCATGTTGTAGCCTGGGGCGAAACGACTCACCGAGGGTGCCACTGGCTTTGCCAGTGCTCTGCCTGCCAAACCCTTGCGGCCTGTCTCTAGAGTGCAAGCGGATACCTGCTCGACTCGCCCAAACAACAATGCGTGGACCCACACGCGGAGCCAGCACTGGCAAAGCCAGTGGCACCGGGCGCCGCTGTGGCGGCTCAAGGAAGACACTAGTGGGCCGTTGCTCCATGAGACGAACCCGGTCGGTCTGCTGCCCTACGTTTCTCCGAGTTCTCCGTGCCTTCGTGGTTCATCTTCCCGCGCGAGAATCGACCACCAAGACACAACGACACGAAGCGCTCAAAAAAACTGCCGCTTGAAATCAGGCCAGCACTTTTGCGACAATCACGCTCAGCCGAATCGGACTGGGCATCGTAGGAGTGCCAGCCACTTTGAGCGGGTCGTTTACGTTCGCCATGGTTTTTTCTTGGACCACGGTGCGCGAGGGATTCTTCACAAGGGAGTCCCGCGACCCGGCCTTGCCCTCCGTTGATCGCGCGTGTTCTCGCGAGACACGCGCGCTGGACGGTCGACCTGTAGGGGGTGCCGATCGGGTTTGAGCCGGCTTCGACAGCGAGCCCGGAGACGGGGGCAACGTGCTCCGGAACACGCTCGACTGCTTCGCAAGAATCGACCGGTGTTGTCCCGCGGCGTCGTGGCTCCGAGTGCCTCGGACCGAGGCCACCCATTTTCTTTTCTCAAATCAAGAAACGGCCTCGCCAACCCGAGGGGAGCCGCGACGTCCAAATTTTTTTCGCGTGCGCCTTTGCGCCGCGCGTGCCGCTGCGCAAGCTGGACGACATAGCTACGGAGGACTGGCCACAGAGGACACAGAGAACTCCGAGGGGGCATGTTACAAAATCTCGGTGTCCTCTGTGATCTCTGTGGCTATCTGCCTTCGTATCCCAGGCGTTCGCCTCCTCGCCGGCAGCGATCTCAAGCCAGCAGCTCGCGGAGATGGAAATGAAATTTTCCCAGCTTGCCGCCGTAGTTGCCCGCCGTGATGGCGACCACGCCCGCGCCGGCCGCGGCCCGAACTGCCCGCGGCCATGGCCGCCGCCACGCTGGCCTCGTCGACTCCGTCGATCACGATTTCGTAGGCCGCGTTGGCGCCGTCGGCCAGTCGCGTTTCGACGCGGCCTCGCAGCGTGGGGCAATAGGCGTCGGCCGTCGACGCCTTGAGCGCCTTGTAGCGCGAGCCGACCTTGCTGCCGCTGCGGGCCACGCCGCCGGGAAAGGGCGTGATGACGCCCGGCAGCGCGTCGATGGCGGCGATCGCCCGGCGGACCGCGTCCAGGGCGGCCAGTTGCGTGTCCCCTTGCAAGATGATGTTGCCGCCGCCGACCCCCTTGTCGACGTGGACCATGTGTTCGACGAGGAACTCGCCGTCCATGACCGGAATTCGCCAGTAGCGGCGCCCGCCCACGCGTTTGCTCTTCTGAAAGCCGTCGCCGAAATAGCGGATCGTCTTGCCCAGCGGAATCCGGGCTTCGCCCGCCGCCAGTCCGTCGTACACGGCCGTGGTGGGGCAGGTCATCAGGCACTGCCCGGCTCGATTCGGCACGACCGTGGCCAGCGATTCGCTCGAAAAACCGAACACCAAAATGGCGGCCCCCGGGCGGCCGTCGGGCGTTTCGTCCCCCGCCAGGCGGCGTTCGAGCCCGGTCTCGCTGTCGCAGGAAATAATCGACGAGCTATAGCCGGTGAACTCGCGCACCGCCGCGTCGAGCCAATGTTCGTCGTGCGCGGTCACGAGCAACCGCGCATAGCGCATGCGAAACGCCTCGGCGAAGGTGTCCTCGATCTGCGTTCCGCGAATTTCCACGCGTGCGACCTTGAAAATGCGAACCGGTTCAACCGGGCCCGACGAGATGTCCGGTTATCCGGCCTTGTCGATCATGATCTACCCGAGCGGCGCTGCCAAGGCGCGGGCATGCCGGCCAATTCTCCCCGGCATTTCCGCGGCAACCATCCGCAGCCCGTCGTGCTGGCAGCGCCGCCTTTCGCGCTCCTCCCTCTCGGTGTCCTCGCAGCCCTCGGTGGCAAATAACGAAGAATTAATCAACGCAGTTACGAATTCACTATGTCCCTGCGGCAATCAACTGCAAAATTACTTGCAAGCCCGGCGGCGTTTTACGATACTCAAAGGGCCCGAGTGGAGTCTCTTTCTCGCAAGGAGCGGAAATCATGCATATTCCGAATGGCTTTCTTTCGGATCCCGTCTGCGCGGTTTCGACCGCGGCGTCGCTGGCCGCGTTGGGCGTCGGATTCGCGCGGGCTCGCCAAACGGATGATTCCCGCTCGGCCGCGCTGATGGCGGCCACGGGCGCCGGCATCTTTGCCGCTCAGATGGTCAACTTCCCGATCCAGGCTGGCACGTCCGGCCACGTGATCGGCGCGGCGCTGGCCGCGATTCTGCTCGGTCCGTGGCGCGGCATGTTGACGATGGCCGTCGTGCTGGCCGTGCAGTGTTTTGCGTTTGGCGACGGCGGCGCGAGCACGCTGGGAGCCAACATTCTGAATATGGCCGTGGCGGGCACGCTTTCCGCCTGGGCCCTGTACACGCTCGTCGCCGGCCGCGTCTCCGGCACGCGCGGAAAACTCGTCGGGCGCGGCAGCCGCGGCCTTCGGCTCGGTGCTCGCCTCGGCGACACTGTGCTCGGTCGAACTGTCCGCCTCGGGAACCTACCCGCTGGCCGAAGTATTCTCGGCCATGATTGGCGTCCATGCCGTGATTGGGCTGAGCGAAGCTTTGATCACGGTGGCGATTTTGGCGCTCTTTCTGGCCGCCGGTTCGAGCCGTCGCTTGGCCCCCGGTGGCGATCGACCGCTGTCGGCCGGTCGCGTGATGGCTGGCGGACTCATCGCCGCGATGGTTGTCGCCGGGCTGTTGGCCCCCTGGGCCTCGAGTGCTCCGGACGGGTTGGATCGCGTGGCGGGCGATCTGCAATTCGCCAGCCTGGCCACCAGTTCCTGGGCGATCGCGCCGGAGTATGCCGCTCCTGGCGTCGGATGGCCGGCCTTGGCCGTGGCGCTGGCCGGAATCGCCGGCGTGGTATTCGTGTTCGTCAGCAGCTATACCGTCGGTCGCGGCGCCATGGTCAAAGTGCGCAAGCACTAGTCCGGCCGTCTTTTCACACGGCTGTCGCGCACCAGGTCCAATGCCGGTCGCTCGTGGCTTGAACGCTGCCGGGATCGAACCCCAGCTCATGGACGATCGCGCGAATTTCCTCAACCGACAGCGCCGCGCGCAGCGAAGCGTCGAACAGCTGCCGTTGATGATCATTGCAGCCGGCGGCGTAGGTCGCAACGAGTTGAAGAACCTGACCGTCGTCGAGGGGCCGCGCCAAATCGCGCACGAAAATCAGGCCGCCGGGAGTTCGCAGCACGCGCACCGCCTCGGCCAGCGCTAAACGCGGTTCGGGAATGTGATGCACGATGCTATTGGTTATCACTATGGCGAACCGGCCGGAATCGAACGGCAATCCCTTGGCATCAACTTGCTCTAGCGCGATCCGCGCCGACAGTCCCCGCCGCTCGACGTTCTCGGCCGCCAGTTGCAACATCGACGCGGCCAGATCGATCGCCAGAACGCTGGCCGCCGAGTTTCGCAGACACAACTCGATGGGAATCTGCGCCGTGCCGGTGCCCAGGTCGAGCACGCGGGCATCGAGCGCGATGCCGGCGCGTCGCTGGGCCGCGAGCAGATCCTCGACAAAGCGGCGGTTCACCTCGCCGTGGTCCATCGTGTCGTAGTCTTGCGCCTCGAGCGGCGAGTCCATGACTTCGGGCTCGAGCACCCGCGGCAGCGACGAGCGCAGCGGCGCCAGGCTCATCGTTTCGACTTCTCGCTGGCAGTCTCGCTCACTTTCACGTCCACTCCCAGCGCGGCCTTGGCCAGTCGGGACAGCGACGCGACGTCGCCTTCGATGTGAAACGTGGAGTGCGTGTGCGTGATACTCTTGCCGGTCGGCAGTTGGGCCGCTGGAGAAAGCGACTCGAGTTCATAGAATCCGCCCATCGCCGCCCGGCCGGGCTCCGGCGGCCCGTCGTTGTAGCTATTGAACACGTCGCCTTGAAACGGCTGCTCCTGCCGGCCCCAGAGATTATTGACGTATGAAAAAGCCGTCGGATCCGTGGGCATCGAGAAGTGCACCAACGTCAGCACGCCTTGCTGCATGTCGATCGACCCGGCCACCGGTTTGACGCGCTGTTGCGGCACGCCGATCTTGGAGCGGTATTTGCCGTCGCCCAGAAACCAGATTGCCTCGGGCGTGAACCGCAGCCGGTCGGCCGGCACCCGGCCGAAATAATCGGAGTTCACGATCGGTCCCAGGCCCGTGTCGTCGCCCCCCTTGTACGGAATCACGATGTGGGTCCGCGGCGAGGCTGGAAATTGCCCCAGGCTCCAGATCGAAACCAGGCCCTTGTCGCGCGTCATGGCCGGACCGCGATTGGTGATCGTGTTGATCGTCTGGAAGCCGACCATCTTCAACTTGCCGGCCGACAGGGCGTGATGCGCATCGGCGCCGAATAGCTTGGCGAAGTGGTGGGCCTTTTGCAGGTGGATTTCGCGACTGATTTCCAGGTCGAACGGAGTGCGGGCGGCATTCGTGAATTTGATCTGGCGGCCGAGACGGTAGTGGGGGGCTTCCTTGTCCGAGGTGATCTTGAAGGCCCCGTCATTGAGAACCGACGGCGTGATCCAGTTGTCGAGGTTCTGTTCGGCGCCGGGCGCGAACCACAGGCTGAACGGCCCCCCCTCGGGGCCGAGCCATAGCCGGTCTTCGCCGCCGAAATTATTGAAATGACGGTCGGTCTCTCCCCTTTCGATGAAGCTCTTGTTGACCCAGCCGAAGCTCCGGCCCGTCAGGTCGCCGCAGGTGGACGTCATGACCCGGCCCTGATATTCGGGGCAGATGGCGACCCGTTCGCCGTTCTCGCCGGTCAGCTCGACAACGCTGGTATGGGCCACGAGAAAATCGCGGACCGCGCCGTAGTTTGGGGGCTCGGCGGCTGCCAGTCGGTCGGCGGCCCAGGCGGCCGAAACCGCCGCCACGGCGAAAATCCCACGCACTACCGTCTTGCGCAAATCCATTTCCATGCCCTCCTGTGAAGAATTCCCGAATATTCCGCTGAGTTTCTCTAATGAAAAGCCCCTGGCCGTCCGCGCCGCCGATCGGACCGCCCGCTCGTGGCGTGGCGAGTCGACCGGCAATCTTGGGGACCAGCCGGGGCCGGCCCCGCGGGGTGCGACAATACCCAACAAACGGTCGGTTCTGGGTCGCAAACCCCGATAAAGTGTGCGATTATAGCGAATGATCCGCCGCCGCAGGAGACCGGTCC
Organism: uncultured Planctomycetaceae bacterium; assembly: GCA_963791755.1. Classification (GTDB taxonomy): domain Bacteria; phylum Planctomycetota; class Planctomycetia; order Pirellulales; family PALSA-1355; genus PALSA-1355. The sequence continues at coordinate 1,676,929 of CAWBTK010000005.1, read as the reverse complement.
GTAGCCGGAAAACGGGGTACAATTGGAAGTTGTGCCGTCGGGAGCCCGGCGGCGAAAACCGCTGCCATCCGTGGGGCGGTTCCTTGCTACAATGCCACCGCGGCTGGCGCCTTGCGTCGAGGAAAAGGAATTGGCGGATTTTCTACCACTTGGACGAACTCTCTCGGGCGGCGGCTCGTACTGATTGATGAGCAAGGCAATTCGAAACCAGCCAAATCCGGCGGAAACGTCCGATCCGACAGCCTTGTCGGACGAGTCGCTTCTGCTGGCCTACCGCGATCGTGCTGATCGTCAGGCGTTTTCCGAATTGGTGCGGCGGTATGAGCGCGAGCTATACAGCTACTTGCGACGCTACTTAGGCGACGCCGGCATGGCCGAGGACGCCTTTCAGGCGACTTTTTTGCAGGTCCATCTGAAATGCGACCAGTTCGAAGAAGGGCGAAAGTTTCGACCGTGGCTCTACACGATCGCCACAAACCAGGCTATCGACGCCCAACGACGCAACAAGCGCCATCGAAGTGTGAGTTTAGATCGCACTACCAAGCAAGACGACGGCAACGACCTTGGCTCGCTGATGGATCTGCTGGTCAGCAAGGAGCCCAGCCCCGACGCGCGTGCCGACAGCACGCAACAGCGCGATTGGATTCGCGGCGCCGTGGACCAACTTCCCGATTTGTTGCGTGAGGCAGTAACCTTGGTTTATTACCAGGGATTGAAATACCGAGAGGCAGCCAACATCCTCAAGATTCCCGTCGGAACGGTCAAAAGCCGCCTTCATTCGGCAATCTTGAAATTGAATGAATCCTGGCTGCAGAGCCAACCCAACTCTGAGAAGTAGCGACTGCAATGCGAGAGCACCTGATTGGTTACTTGCTGTCGGCGCTGGAGCCGGATGAACATCAGACCGTCGAAGCTCAATTGAGCCGCGACCCGCAACTCAAGCGCGAGCTGGATTTACTCGCCCGCAGCCTGCACCCGCTGGCCTGCGACCGTGAGCATTACCATGCTCCGCTTGGCTTGGCGCATCGCACGTGCGAGTTCGTGGCCGAACAGGCGCAGATCCTGCCCGCTCCCTCGACTCCAGCCTATGCTCCCAGTTCCTGGCGGCTGTCGGACATGGTCGTGGCCGCCGGAATTTTCCTGGCCGCCACCATGTTGTTCTTTCCCGCCGTCAATCAAAGTCGCTTTGCGGCCCGGCTGCTGGGCTGTCAGAACAACTTGCGCGAGCTGGGAATGGGGCTCACCAATTACAGCGATCTGCATCAGGGCTACTTTCCCGATATTCCGGCCGAGGGGGAATGCGCGGCCGCCGGCATCTATGCCACGAAACTCGTCGAGGGAGGCTTCCTCGCCAATCCACGCGTCATCATCTGCCCGGCCTCGTCCTTGGCCGATAGCGAAGATGAACTGCTGGTGCCGACTTCCTATGAGTTGAAACGCGCTCAGGGCCCGCGCTTGATCGTGCTGCAAAAGAGAATGGGAGGCAGCTACGGGTACAACATTGGCTACGTCTCGGGCGGAAAGTATCATGCGACCAAGAACTTGCACCGGCCCCGGTTCGCGCTCATGGCCGATGCGCCTGGAGTCGATGCCCCCATCCGTTCGCTGAATCACGGTGACTGCGGCCAGAACGTGCTGTTCGAGGACTTGCACGTTCAATACCTGACCACCTGCAAGGCGCGGGGCTGCAAGGACAATATCTACGTCAATGACGACGGACAGGTCGCCGCCGGCAAGCACCTGAACGACGCCGTGGTCGGAGCCAGTCACGCCAAACCGGTCATCATCCCGGTCGCCGAGGAGCATGACGGCCGCGATCAATAGGCGACCGCTCGCTTTCCGCTGCAATTCTTCGGTCCCGCTCGGCTTGCGCACGTATTCCCCGGTGAATTTCCCTCGGCCTTCGCCAAGGCCATACGTGGCAAGCACGAAACGGCACGTTGCGTTCCGTCAACATGCCACGGTGCCAGGGTATCTCCGCACGCCCGCACGTTTCCTCGCAAGTACCGTGAGACCGGCCGTTTAGCTCACTGCGGCGTCTGACAGACGGCCCCCTGGCACCCGGTTTGCTTTCAGAGTCTGACTCCTGCCCTCGCACGGCTGGAGAGCCGGGGGAATTCCTCGGCTCTCCAGCTCCTATCCGCCGGGGCGTTTGATTCGTCCTATCGCTACGCGAACCGCAAGTGAACTATGCATCCGCGCGACTTAATTGACGTGGCTGGGCTGGTGGCTCTCAATGGGCCGCTGTTGGTCGCCTCGTCGCCTCCTTCGAACTCGCCCTCGCAATACCTGGAGCAATACTGGACCACGTCCCGAGGTCGCTTCGAAAGCTGGAACCGCGCTTTGCGATCGAGCGCGGCTTTGGGCACGCAATCGTCGCGAGAGGACTTCGATCGCTGGATCGAGGCGCGGGCCGTATTGGATGAAATATTTGCCAGCGAAATGCTCGCCCGCGTGTGGACCGCCGTGCTGGTAGCGCGCGACCGACGTTGGAAAACCGACGAAACCGAGGCGATCGCGCGAATGTGCTGGATTCGCACCTCGAAGCTCGCCGTCGCGCGTTGGCGTTGCTGCTGAGCTGGGACAATCTAAGTCCTTCCAGGGCCGCGTCGCTCAATCGGCTCCGTCGCCGGGCCGAGCGGTGGACCGACGTCCTGCTGGGCGGATTGATGCACCTGGGCGATGTCGGTGAATTCGCCTTCGACGCCGAACGGGCCGCCGACTTCGCGGTCGATCTGGCGGATCGCCACGGCAGCCTGGGCGGTCGTCAGGCATGGCGTTTGACGCTCGTTGCGCTGCGCACCACGTTCTTGACCGGCCTCTCGCCGATTGCCGCGAATCCCGACTCCAACGCGCGGATTACCGCCAGCATCCTGGGTTGCTTTCAGGGCGAACTGTTCGATTCGACGGGGCTGTTTCATTCGCTATGGATGATGCGACTGACAGCCAACGCCAGCGATGCGCAGGGAATGATCAGCGAATTGCTCAAACCGACGGTAGAAGCCGTGCACTCTTCCGCGACATCTCGGCGGCGACCGCGGCGCATCTAGAAATCGACCGCAGGGAGTGTCTTCCTGGCCTCCGGCGCTGCTGCCAGCGGTGGCAGCACTCTCAGCCTCGCTGTCATCGCCGGCTTTTCGAGGGATAGCGAAGCTCTGTTGCCCCGTTTTCCCCAGTTCTGTACTCTATGGCCCCCGGGATGGACAGGCGGCTCCGCGCCAAGTTCTCGCGCCTGGGCTTGGGTTTGCGAATGGATCTCGTACCCACCGCGCATTGAAGGATCAACAGCATGCGAATTCTTTCCGAGACATCGCGACGCGTTTCCCCGCGTCGATCCATTTCGCCCGGCCGCGTTTCGCGCTGGCTGTCAGCGGCCATTGCCGTCTTCGCCGCCAGCGCCATCTGCGCCATTGCACCGCAAGCCGCGGCCAAGGAAGCGCAATGGATCTGGTCGCCAGCTTACGAAAAGGAGCTCGCGCCCGAAGGCGTCTGTTATTTTCGCAAGACGTTCAACTTAGGTCCGCCGGAGCATGGCATCATCCAGATCGCCTGCGACGATAACTACGACCTTTACGTCAACGGCCGACACATCGGCAGCGGCCAGAACTGGAAAGTCCTCGACGTCTACGACATCACCAAATATCTGGTGCAGGGCGCCAACACCGTGGCCGTGCAGGCCACGAATTCCGAGGGCGGTTCGGCGGGCCTGGTGGCGCGAGTCGTCGTCAAGCAACAAGGCAACACGCACGTCGATTACTCGTCGGACGCCACCTGGAAGACCGCGCTCAAGGAGTTTCCACAGTGGCAGCGCGTGCGTTTCAATGACGTGCAATGGCTGGCCGCCCGCAGCTTCGGCGTTTTGAACGCCACGCTGCCCTGGGGCAACGAAGTCAGCGTGGCCGGCTCCGGAGATCGCTTCAAAGTCACGCCCGAGTTTCACGTCGAATGGGTCGTCGATCCCAAGGAGACCGGCTCGCTGATCTGCATGACCTTCGACGAATTCGGCCAAATCATCGCCTCGCGCGAAAACGGCCCGCTGTTGGTCATTCGCGACAACGACAAGGATGGGGTCGTCGAAACCGTATCGACCTATTGCGAGGAAATGAAAGGCTGCCAGGGACTGCTCTCGGTCAGCGGCAAACTGTATGCGATTGGCGAAGGCCCCCAGGGGCCCGGACTGTATCGCCTAAGCGACGCCGATCAGGACGGCCAGATCGACCAGGTCGAGTTGGTGCTCAAGTTCACCGGCGAAATGGGCGAGCACGGTCCGCACTCGCTGACGCTTGGTCCCGACGGGTTGCTGTACATTCTGGTCGGTAACTTCTCTCATACCGAGCAAAAGCCGGAGCTTAACAGCCCGTATCACGATTTTTATGAGGGTGACCTGGTCACGCCCCGCTTCGAAGATGCCAGCGGCCACGCCGTGGGCATCTTGGCGCCGGGCGGCACGATCATCCGCACCGACACCGCCGGCAGCGCTGTCGAGTTGTTTGCCGGCGGACTGCAAAACCCCTACGACCTGGCATTCAATGCCGAGGGCGAATTGTTCACCTGCGATTCCGACATGGAATGGGACACGGGCATGCCCTGGTACCGACCGACGCGAGTGAACCACGTCAGCGCCGGCTCGGAGTTCGGCTGGCGAAGCGGTTGGGCGAAGTGGCCCAATTACTTCATCGATAGTTTGCCGCCGACCTTGGAAATGGGTCGCGGGTCGCCGGCGGGCATGGAGGTCTACGGACACTACATGTTCCCAAAACGCTACCACAATTCATTATTTGTCTGCGATTGGTCGCGCGGTCGGATTCTGACGATTCGCACCAAGCCGCATGGCGCCACCTACAAGGCCTCGGCCGAGGTGTTTCTCGAAGGCCAGCCGCTGAACGTGACGGATATTGGCGTTGGTCCGGACGGTTGGCTGTATTTTTGCACCGGCGGACGCGACACCGAGGGCGGGATTTATCGCGTCGTTTGGGACGGCAAGGTGCCCGACCACGTATTGCATCGCGGCAAAGGCCTGATAGCCGCGCTCGAACAGCCGCAAGTTTCCAGCGCCTGGGCTCGACAACGGATCGCGCTGGTCAAACAACAATTGGGCGACGAATGGGGCCCGCAACTTTCGGCCACCGTCGAAGACGCGAAGATTCCTCTCCATCGCCGGGTCCGGGCGCTCGAATTGATGCAACTGTTCGGCCCGCATCCGACTCCCGAGCTGCTCGTGACCGCCTCGCGCGACACGGCCGGCGCTGCGCGTCAAGGCGGCGTATCTGATGGGCCTGTACTCCGACGAGTCCACGCAAGATCGCCTGGGCGAATTGCTGGAGGACAAGGAACTGGCGGTCCAACGGGCGGCCGCCGAAGCGCTGGTGCGCTCGGCCCAATCGATGCCCACTGCAAAACTCGCACGCCTGTTGGATTCGACCGATCGTTACGTGGCCTGGTCCGCCGGCCGCGCATTGGAACAGGTGGCCCGCGACCAATGGCAACCCGCGATTTTCGAGAGTGCTCAGCCGCGGGTGTTTATCGCCGGGGCGGTTGCCCTGCTGACACAATCGCCGCCCAAGGAGACGGTCGACGGCGTGCTCAAGCGTAGCGGCGAGCTATTGACCGGGTATTTGGCGGATGACGAATTCCTCGACCTATTGCGAGTCATTCAAATTGCCCTGCTGCAAGGCCAGGTGGCGCCCGAGGCCGTCGACGATCTACGCACTCAGCTCTCGGAAGAGTATCCGGCAAGCGATCCGCGCATGAATCGCGAACTGGTGCGGCTGTTGGTCTATCTGCAAGATCCGGGTTTGTCGGAGCAGATGGTCGAACAGCTCAAATCCGACGTGCCCAGCGTCGAGAAAATGCAAATACTGATGCATGCTCCGTTCCTGCATGCCGGCTGGACCGTGCCGCGCAAGCTCGAGCTGCTTAAAGCTTACGAAGACGCCCGAACGCTGGTCGGCGGCCACAGCTTTGCCGGCTATATCGAAAACGTGTCGCGAGAGTTTTTCGCCACGTTCAACGAGGAGGAGCGGCAGTTGGTGCTGGCCGACGGGGCCAAGTGGCCCACCTCGGCCTTGAGCGTGCTGGCCAAGCTGCCGGAGCATCCTAGCGCCGAGACCCTGGACCAGATCCAACGGCTGGACCGGCAGGCCAAGAAACTCGAAGGCGACCCCGCCAAGCGCCTGCGAATCGGCATTTGCGCCGTTCTTGGAGCCAGCGGCGACGCCAAATCGGCCGCCTATCTGCGCGAGTTGTTCGAAACCGAACCCGATCGCCGCGTTCCGATCGCGATGGGTTTGGCGCAACAACCCGATGGCGAGAACTGGTCCATTCTGGTGCGCGCGTTGCCGATCGTGGAAGGCTCGGCGGCGCAAGAAGTCTTGACCCGGCTCGCGCAGGTCGATCGAGTCCCCGAAGACCCGGAAGCGTTCCGTCAGGTGATCTTGCGCGGCTTGATCCTGCAAGAGAACGGAGGCCGTCGCGCGGTCGAGCTGCTGGAGAAATGGACCGGAACGTCCTTGAGCGCTCCCGAGGATGATTTGGACAAGGCGCTCGCGAGTTGGCAACAGTGGTTCGTGGAGAAGTATCCTGAATTGCCCGAGCCCAAGCTGCCTCGCGACGCCGAACAGAATCATTGGGCTTATCAAGAACTGCTGAGCTTTCTCACCGGGCCGCAAGCCTCGCAGGGGGTCGCGGTGCGCGGGGCCGTAACATTCGAAAAGGCCCAGTGCGCCCGCTGCCATCGCTACGGCGACCGGGGCGACACGGTCGGTCCCGACCTGACCAATATCAGCAAACGCTTCCAGAAGAAGGAAATTCTGGAGTCAATTCTGTTCCCGTCACACGTCATTTCCGACCAGTTTGCCAGCCAGACCGTCGTCACCGAGCGCGGCAAGAGTTACGTCGGAATGGTGTCGCCGCGCGGCGACGGTTCACTGATCGTGCTGCAAGCGAACGGGGAGAAGGTGCTCATTCCGGCGGACCAGATTGCCGAAACGACGCGAAGTCGGGTCTCCGCCATGCCCGAGGGTTTGCTCAACGGTTTGACGATCGAGGAGATCGCCGACCTGTTCGCCTACATGTCCTCGCCGCCTCGTCCGGAAGTGACGCGCCGGCCGGCGCGTACGCGTTAGCCGGCTTGTCCCACGCCCGGCCAAGCCAACGGCTCGGCGGCCTTGGCCAGAGATAAGGGAAAGCACACGGTAAATGTCGTGCCGAGCCCCAGCCCGCTCTCGACCGTGATCGTTCCGCCGTGAGCCACGACAATAGACTTGCAGATGCTGAGTCCCAGGCCGTTGCCGTGGGCAAATTCGTGTCGCTGGCGCGATTTGTCGCCGCGATAAAATCGCTCGAAGATATGGGTCAGATCCTCGGGGCTGATTCCAATCCCGGTGTCGGCGACCGTGAGGACCAATTGTCGATGCGTGGCGCTACGGCGCAGCAAAACCCGGACCTTCCCGCCGCGCGGCGTGAACTTCAGGCTGTTGTCGATCAAATTGCTGACCACTTGCCGCAGTCGCCCGCCGTCTCCCTCGACGATGATCGGTACGCCGGCGTCAACCGTCAATTCGACTCCCCGCTCGTCGGCCACGCCGGCAAACATTTCCGCCGATTTTCGCACTAGATTGTCGAAACGCACGCTATTGGCCTCCATCGGCAGCCGAGCGGCGTCGGTTTCCGCCAACAACAGCAGTTGATTGACGAGGATCCGCAGATGACCGCATTGATCGGCAACTTCTCCGAGCATGTCCTGATACTCTTCGACCGATCGATCTGAATTGAGCGTGACTTCGACCGAGCTTTGGATGGCCGCCAACGGCGAACGCAGTTCGTGTGCCGCATTGGCCACGAATTCGCGGTTGCGATCCAAATAATCGCGCAACAGATCGAGAAACCGATTGATCGTGTGCGAGAGTTGATCGAGCTCATCCTGCGTGCCGCGAATCGGCAGCCTCTCCTCCATGTGGCGTGGACCAAGCCGCGAGGCCGTCGCCAGGATGCGGGCCAAGGGGCGTGTGGCCCTGCCGGCCAGAAAATATCCGCTGAGCGGCGCCACGAACAAAATCACGACGCTGGCGCCAGCGATAAGTCGCGTGAGCTTAGCGATGTCATTGGTGACCATCGTTGTCGAGGCGCCGACGCGCACGATATAGCGAGGCAGCCCCGGCTTGATAACCGCGCGCTGCACCATGCGGTAGTTGCGGATCGCCAACAGTTGCGGCTTGTCGCTCTCGGATATCGCGACCTTCGCCAAATCGGGGGGCTTCCCCTGCGATGCGATAACTCGGCCGTCGGCGTCCAGCAATTGCACGAACAAGTCGCGGTCGACGTGGCCGAGCGCCTTCCGCTCCATCTCCTTCTGGATCTGGTCCAGGCTGGGATAAAGCCCCTCGACGGCCAGAACGACTTCATACGCGTCGTCCATCAACAGCAGGTCGTTCTCCTGCAGCAGGCTGAATCGCAAGGCCTCGCGCAACGCCAACAGCGTCACAACCACGATCAGCAGCACGGCCGCCGTATTCCAAGCGCTGAGACGAAAGCGGAGTGAGCTGAAAAACGTCTCAATTCGCTCGAAGAGCATAACCACGTCCCCGCACCGTCTGAATCACGGATTCGTCGAATCCCTTGTCCAGCTTACCGCGCAGACGGTTGATGTGCACTTCAATCACGTTGGTCGTCCCCTCCCAGTCGCTTTCCCAGAGATGCTCGCACAGCATGCGGCGCGTCACAACCTGGCCGGCATAGCGCAAGAGCAATTCGAGCAAACTGAATTCTGTGGGGGTCAACTCGACCTCGCGACCTTCGCGGGTCACGCGGCGCACTGCCAAGTCCAGTGTCAACTGCCCGGCTTGCATAACCGCCGGCGGCCGGGTCGACGAGCGACGACACACGGCCTCGAGCCGGGCCATCAACTCAAGCAAGGCAAACGGCTTGACCAGGTAATCGTCGGCGCCCGCGTTCAAGCCCGAGACCCGTTCTTCCACCGAACCCAGGGCCGTCAGCACGATCACCGGCGTGCGAATGCCGGCGCCGCGCAATTGCCCGAGCAACTCCAAGCCGCTCATGCCTGGCAACATGAGATCGAGAACGATCGCGTCGAACTTCTGCCCGCAGGCCAGCTCCAGACCGCGCGGGCCCTCTTTGGCCAACACGCAGCCGTGCCCCGCTTCGGAAAGTCCTTTACGCAAAACCTTCCCGATAACCGGGTCGTCTTCGATGACCAACAGTTCCATGGATTCTCGCCCTGTACCTTGAACCGGACCCGTTTGATGCGTGCCGGCTTGCACCAAGTCCATTATACCGCATCGTTGGCCCCTCTGCCGCAGGGCAGTCGCTTGGGAATCACTGTCCTCGCCCGCCGGACCGTTTACTGGCACTTCAACGCTCATACCCGTAAATTAGCATGATCCAGCGACAAGCAAATTGGGGCTCACATCGACCTTACCGATTTGTAACACGGCCGGCCGTGTTCGGCGCGCCGACGAGCCGGGCATGGCGGTCACAAACTCGCGGTTGCGCACCGAAGTCGACATGCCGGCCGAGTTTCGCTGAAACGATGGCGCTGCTACGATCCTCGACCTTCTTACTCAGCCTAGCGAGCGACGCTTGCGACAGGCTCGGCAGTGGAGTGCGTGCGCATGATTTGGTCGCGGACATAGTTGATCACGTCCACCAGATTCAAGCTGCCGTCGGCAGCGACCGCTTGCTCGCGAGCCAATCACTCCATTGATCGCTGCAAGTCGGCATCCGACGAGCCATTGGTATGATCCGCGCTCCCAGGTAGCCGCGAATATCTCCAAGGCGGCCCACGCCGCGGGTGGTTTGAATAGCGATCAGCGGATCGATGCGGTTGGCCACGGCATACAGTCCGCGTTGCGGGTGTCGAGCGACAAAATCTTTCCGAATCTCTGCCGCTTTGTCGTGCCAACCCTCGTGAAGCCAAGCTGGTCGAACGATCCGTCCAGGCGAATCGCAACGATTGGTGCCGACTACCACATCGCGAGGCAGAACCTCGCAGGCGATGATTGGCCAGATTCCGTTGGCACGGCGGCGCGACTGACGGGCGGTTCTGGTGCTAGCAAACAAACCTCTACGACATTCAACTTCTCGTCCATTCTGTCCACTATCGATAGCATCTTGAATCCACGATTTGCAAGACGCTCTCACGCCGTGAATGCATAGCGTTCGGTGCATTCAGTCGTGGTCTCGTCATTGGAGATAAGGACGGTACTTGTCAGCTTTGGAGTTCTGGGAAGAGTCTCATGACCGCAGGCAAAGCTCGTGTCGACGGCGGTCATGGAATGTCATTTTCCCGCCGCTTTGACTTTCTCGCGATCGCCCCTAGTAATGAATCGAGGGGATTTCCACCACGGTATTTGAGAACTCCGGGAGTATGGAGGCACGACCATGTCAGCGATAAGGGTCCTGGTGCGTAGCGGAGGCAAGGCGGCGCGAGGGGTTTTGGCAATTTTGGTGACGCCGGCTATCGGGTGGGGTGCTCAGGTTGGATTTGACGTACCGACCGCCGTGGAATGCCGCGACGTAACTCCGCCGGAATTCGCCATTGCGCATCCGAGGTTAAAGGTCGTCGAGGCCAAGGTGCGAATCTCGGCCCGCATGATCGAGGGAACGCTGTCAGACATCGTCGAGTTCTCGTATGTGCTGAAAACCAATCCCATGATGCGGATCACCGGCTATCTGCCAAATACCACGCTTGAAAGCTCCGTGGCTGAAGACTCGATCGAGATCACCGGCGCCTCGGAACATTCGAAGGCCCTGGGTTTGGATGCGCACATAGCCTATAAACCGGCGCTTCTGGGCGGCACGTTCAACCAAGGTTCGAAGAATTCGGAATCGAGCCACTACAAGCAGATCGCCGCCAAGGACCTGGTGTTGGCCAGCGGCACGATCGATCGCGAGCACGGGGTATTTTTCCGCCTGCGACCCTCGCGCTCTCGATTCCCTGGAAGGCAGCAAGGAGTTTACATTCACGGCCACGGTTCCCAAGACGTGGAGGGGCGGTCTATGCCTCGTTTCCTGCGGGGCCAAGGCGACCAAGCGCTCCCTGTTCTCCACTTCGGTTGTGCCGTCCGGCAACACGCAAGTGCAAGTGGGGATGTACCTGCTGGGCGACGCCGAAGCAGCCGCGTTGGCCGAAGAGCTTTGGCTCTCGCAGGAAATCCGCAAGAATCTGTCGATGAATCAATCCAAATCCGACGGCGTCATTCAAGCCATCTCGACCGAAGCCGTCGGGCTGTTCACCGACAAGGCCACGCGCCAGCGTGAAGAGTGGGCCCGAGCCGAACAAACGGTCCTGGATCTCCAAAAGCAGCTCGAGCAACTAGGCAGGTGATGCGAACGACAGGACGGTTATGACCCACCGGACCGCGCCGGCACGCGCGGACTTTCATAACTGTCTCTTCAGCCGGCCGGCGGCGGCGGCCGATGTAAAAGCCTGCCGCTCATGGAGGAGTCTGAGGATTGGGCAACTTGCCCAGCGAATCGGCCCGCAAGCCGAACACGCCGGACGATGCTTGTCGCGATTCTCGTTTGGCGCCTGCCAAAGCGTGTCATGGAAAGGACTTGACTGATCAATTGTCCCTTCCGTGCCGGGTCCGTGAACAAACAAATACCCAGTTATCTCAAGCTTGTTGCCGATACTATCAACGAGCCGCCAGCGGCCGCCGCCGAAGATTTGGCGGCTCTTGAGCTCGTTTGCCAGGCCTTCGAGCAAGCCACGCGGTGGCGGCTCGAGTTTACTGCCGGTCCGATCGCCAGTTCGAACTCAAGCCTGATGTGGTCCGCCCCGGTAAATCCGGGCGTCGGAGCCTCTCCCGGGCACATCAGGCTTCTTTCAACTGACGACGAGCCTTCCGCCGACGGGATGCCCACCGCCGGCGGATGCCGCTCGAACAGGCCACGCCACTGGCCGATGCCGTGGGCCGGATGTGGGGCGAGCTGCTGGCCACGCGACATGCCCTGTGGCAACGCGAAGCTGAATTGGCCGCAGGCGTGCCTCTGGTAGTGCGAAATGATGGCTCGGATGCACCGCCGCTCGGCGAGCGATTAGAGGCCGTCTTGAAGGGAGGCGCCGAAGCGGTCGGCTGCCAGGCCGCGGCCCTGTACTTGCTCGACCCGGCCACCACCGAGCTCAACCTGCGCTCCAGTTGGGGACTGCCGCGCAATCGACTCGCTGATCCGGCCCGACCACTGCGCGGAGCGCTGGCGGATCTGGAAGCCTTGTTGGGGCACGCCGTGGTGATGACCGACGCCAAACTGCATGGCTATTGGAAAGTGCCTGAGACCGGTTATTTGTCGTGCGCCTGCGTGCCGGTTTCGAGTCCGTCGATGCCGCTGGGAACCTTGTGGGTGTTCTCCAGCGCCGAGCGTGATTTTAGCGACCCCCAGACCAACATTCTGGAGGTAGTTGCCGGACGCCTGGCGGCTGATTTGGAGCGCGAGGTGCTCGTCGACGAGGCATTGACCGCGCGCGGGCAGACCAAACAGTTGGCTGAGCTGGAACGATCGCAACAAGACCAGTTACCACGGCACGCCCCGATGATCGAGGGCTGGGAAATTGCCGCCAAGGCCTACCACTCGGCCGGAGTCGGCGGCACGTTTTACGATTGGTTCGCGCATGGCAATGGCGGTTTGAGCGTATTGGCCGGCGATGCGATGTCGCACGGAGTGAGCGGCGCGATGACGGCCGCGGCCCTGCGCGGTGCGGCCCGCGCGTTTGGTCCGCAGCGCAAAGAGCCGCAACTGCTGGTGGAAAAGGCCAACTCAATTCTGTGGTCCGGATCGGCCGGTAGTGCCGGAGCGGGCTTGTTCCATGCGACGTTACAGCCCGGCGCCGATGCCTTGCGTTTTGCAACCGGCGGACCGGTGCGCGTGCTGGCCGTGAGCTCCGACGGTTTCACTTCGCTGGCCGGCCCCACTGCGGCTTTGGGTTTGGACGAAACGTTGCGATTGCACGGCACGAGCCGCACGTTTCGGCTGCGCGAGCTGCTGTTGGCTTATGGCACGAGTTTTTTGAGCGACGCCGACGAATTGATTTTGGCCGCCCTCGACCAGCGACTGGCCGTGATGCTCGAGCCCCGGCTGAATCGCCCGGCTCATGAGCTGGTCGAAATCGCCGGCGACATCCTGTGTTCCTATCCGGCGATCGAGGCAGCCGACCGGGTGCTGGTGCTCATCAAGCGGCCAGGGGGGTAAAGAGGCTGGAGGCTGGAGGGATTCAGTTTCGGTCCCCGTCCTTTTGTTCACTTTAGTCGCCCTGGTTTAGAGCACTGGCCAGTGCGGTTAACGGCGGCTGATTCAAAGTCGTGCGTTGTCTTTCCGTTCCTCAAACCTCTCGCCTCCAGCCCCCCGCCTCTCTCTCCTTGCCTTGACGCGACCCTCAAATGCCGTAGACTTCGGAGGTAGCCAGAAAAAACAAGCGGGAATGGCGGAATTGGCAGACGCGCTAGGTTGAGGGCCTAGTGGTAGTAATACCGTGCAGGTTCAAGTCCTGTTTCCCGCACTTGTTTTGAGGTAAGGGTTTGCGAATAATATCGCAGACCCTTTTTCTTTGGACCCATCATGCAGAGGGGACAAAAAGGGGACAAGCATAGCGGTTGAATGGAGGTTGTATGGCCTCGCTTGAGACCCGAGAGTTTCCAAATCGCACCAGCTACAGACTGGTCTTCAGGCACGAAGGGCGGAAGTACGGGCACACGCTCGACGCGACCACTGAGAGCGACGCCAAGCACATCCTGGCATCAGCAGAGCGGACGCTTGCCTTGATCGCAGAGGGCCGCGTGACGATCCCTGCCGGAGCGGACGTCGGCCTGTTCGTGGCCACGGACGGCCGCGTCGCCCAGAAGCCCACCAGCAGCAACACGCTGCCCCTCGGCGAACTGTTTGATGAGTACGTGAAGAGCAACCCGGAAGGGCACCTTGAAGACTCCACGCTGCTCACCATGCGAATCCACGTCGGGCACGCCGCCAAGATTCTCGGCGAGCAGACCCCTCTTGGTTCGCTCACCTTCGACGACCTGCAAAGCTACATCAATCGCCGCTTGAAGCAGAAGAATCGCCAAGGGAACAAGCTCAGTCCCGTCACCATCCGCAAAGAGATCACTACTCTGAGCGGAATGTGGACATGGGCCGCGAGCCACAAGAAAGTCAGAGGCGGCTTCCCGGGGAAGAAGCTGAAGTATCCCGCGACGACCGAGGCTCAGCGTTTCCAGACATGGCAGGAGATCGAGGAGCAATTCAAGAAAACCAAGAACGCCAAGTTGTGGGACTGTCTGTTCCTGAGCACCAACGAGATCGCTGAGCTTCTCACGCACGTCGAAAAGAACGCCTACAAACCCTACATGTATCCCATGCTGATGACTGCCGCCCACACGGGAGCAAGGCGGAGCGAGCTGATTCGCAGCCAGGCGGAGGACATCGACTTCAAAGCCAAGGTCATCACGATCCGCGAGAGGAAGCGTGAGCGCGGCCATCACGGAACACGATCGGTCCCCATGTCGCCCTTGCTGACCAAGACGCTCAAGAAGTGGCTTGCCGGTCGCACGTCGGGACCGACATTCCAATGGAAGCCGGAGACCCCGCTCACACGCGACGAGGCTCACTCGCATTTTGAATTCACGCTGGCCGACAGCAAATGGAACAAACTCAAGGGCTGGCACGTGCTCCGTCATTCTTTTGCGAGCAACTGTGCCGCCCGTGGTCTGGATCAGCGGATTATCGATTCTTGGATGGGCCATCAGAGCGAAGAAATGCAGAAACGATATCGGCACAACTTCCCGGATCAGCACCAGAAGGCTTTGCAATCAGTCTTCGGGTAGCAAACCCTCATTTTGAAGTCGCTTCAGTTCGGCGGCGGAGATCATCCATTCCTTCGCATTGCCGCGTCCGCAATTGCGTTTGCTCGCCTTAATGCGTCCATACCGACACCATTCCCGCACGGTGTACGCCGCGCGCTTGATGATCGCAGCCACCTCGGCCGGCGTGTACCATTCCTTGTCCTCGGGTCTGCTCAAAGCTCTTAGGATCAGTTCCTCCATGCGATCCAATCGTTGAAGAATTTGATCAATCACAAGGCACCTTTTTCAAAATGGGCGTTCTACCTAAGTGTCCATTTGGCCTCCTAGCCGACGCTATTTCTCCGTCGATTGCGCGGAAGATTTTTCAGCGGGAAGAGCTTCCCGACCGCCGAGCAAGGAGTAGAAGTGCTTCTGGCACACAACTCCCTGAAACGTTCCGTCCTTCAGTTTCATGTGAATCGTCTTCTCTGTGGATCTGCACACGAAACATGCTTTGTCCGAAATCTTCACGGTCGCTGACATGGCTAACCTCCAATCGAACTACGGATTCTTGAAACAACAGACGCAATCTTGTGTTCGATATCGCGATCTGAAAATGGCGGCTGACACCGAGAATTGAAACTTGCGATGATGGGCAATGCCTCCGATTCGCTCAAACCGAAGCCTTCCGGCTCTGGCTTCAACAATTTGCAAACTGCACGGAAGAGCGAATTGTGCCCACCCTGTCCCGATACGGCCGGCTCAACTTTGTCCACATATTTGATCGCACGACGAATCACGCGAAGTCTGCTTTCGATCGGATCCACAGCGATCGTCGATTTGCCGAACTTTCGTTCGTCCGCAATCCAACTCGGATCGAACAAAGGCAGCTCTTCCAGCATTTCTCTGGTCGGCTCAAACACCCAACGATAGTTCCGTCCGCTGGCGTGCCGAGAAGGCGGGGCCACGATAAAGCTGTCATCTCCGCGGAGGTCCAAGGCCATCCCTTTCAGCTTCGCACCTGGTCGCACTTCAAAGCCCGGCCACTTGTACAGGTGATGTTCCCCACCGCCGCCCGTACGGCTCACCAAGGGCGTCACAGGCAGATTCCTGCGAACCCAATCGAGGGCCTCTTTTGAATCCGCGTCGACCGCCACCACACCGGAGGTGCGACCACAAACAATCCCGATGTTGAAATCGCGATCCTCACCGAAGAACGACCGAATCTCCGCTTCACTCCAAGCTGCAATCGTGAGCTGTTTCCACGTTCGAAGTGCCGGCTGCTTTCCAGACTTGCGATCGCCGAACACCGGCGCCCTCAATGGGAGTACCGACCAACCCAGCTCCCTACGGTATCGCAGGGCCGCTTCGAGGGCTTCGTAGCCGTAGCGTTCTCGTTCGGGAGACTTCATCGATTGCACTCTACGCCGTTCATGGTTCATGGCAAAAGGCGGCCGATCCGAAGACCGACCGCCGCCGTCGCCCTACCGCTGCTCCATGACGCAACACACGTCATGAAGGCCAGGGATGAACGACGAGTTGTATTGTTTCTTTGAGGAGCTGTTGTTGTGCTGGAAGCGGATGATGTCCGTGCACGCCGGCCAAAGACCGATCCGCAGACAGATGTCTTTGGTGATCTGCACGCACGGGATCATCTTGCGGTCGATCGGGTCAAAGTAGTCGCCCATCAGAATCGCGATCTTTCCGCGCTCCGATAGGATGCTGCTGCAATTCACGATGACGCGTTGCAGTTTCTTGTAGAAATCGATGATGTCCGTCGCGTTCGACAGACAGCATGGATCTTTGCTATATCGCTTCATGCGCCAGTACGGCGGGTGCAGCCAGATGAAGTCGAACCGAGGAAGCCCGGCGTACTTCGTAGAGTCCCCGGCATCGAATCCGGACCGCACGTCGAAACTTGTGCAGGGCACTTTCAGGTCGCGACACACGTCTCGGCACGTTCCGCTCCCCGTCATGGGATCAAAGACATTCCGAGGCTTGAAGTACGTCACCAAGTCTTTGATTAGATATCCCGAGCAATTACCGGGATATCGAGAGCTACCCCACGGCCCGCGCGACGGCGTGCTGTGAAGGCTTGTCAAATGAGGAACCGGGCTCATCGTGACTGGTGCCATTGGAAGATCAACTTTGGCCGATGGTGTATAGTGCGAATAAGTCATGGGAAGAGAGAAATAGTGAATAGAAGCTGTTTCTCTTTCTCTTTGTTTTTTGCCGATGATGTTCATCCGGCTTGTCAGGCCGATTTGTGACGCACACGCCACAGCACCGCCAGGCAAGGTGGAGACGCAAAGCGTACGACCTTGCCAAGGTGCTACACTGGCGAAGTCACGAACGGCCCTCCCGCGTTTATGCAGGGCGGGCTTCTGGGTCTGCTTAGGGAAGTGATGCCAAATCGGTATCAGTACGCCTCCGGCACCGGCATCTAAGCCCTTACGGTGCAATCGCATATGGCCACCTGCGGAGTTGGCGAATTGTTGCGTATGTGTACAGGTCATTGTCTACGCAACTCACAACGAACACTTGTTCCCGTAAATGTCTTCCCACGCGTTCTCGCTGAACGGGTCTTTTGACGCTTTGGTGAATGTTGTCAAAAGAAGCTGTTCACCCAAGAACGATCCGATCTCTTTCACCTGCTTCACCCGCCGATCGTGTGGCGCGACGAAGAGCACGAAATCGCTCGTCGTCGAGTAAACCTTCAAACGCCGTCCCAGAGCCCGACGCCGCTCATTATCCCGATCCAGCTCAAGGTGGAACGTCTGGCCGTATTCATTCAGATCAGCGTCAGCGCGGAACTGTGAATCCACATCTTCGCCACGCACCCATTGCCACTCTTCAAGCTCGAAATGTACAAGTACATCAGAAAGTTCGGTTTCATGGGCGAGCATGTCCGCCTTGCATTTGCTTCCGTATACCTTGACGAACTTGTCCTTCGAGCCGAACACTTCACCAAGGACGCTCACATTGCCATCTTTCACCTGTCGCTCGGCCCAGCGAAATGCGGCCTGCCAGCTTGGAAAGTCAAGTCTGCGCCAACGTCGTCACCTTCGATGGGCACCGTTTGAGCCATTGGAGTGCCCGTTGAGTCCTGCCTGAAGTTTCTGCAATCGACATGCTGCACCTACTCTGATGGGTTCTTCTTCCGCCTGTGGCGTTCGGAAATACGGCCGCTCGCGCATTTCGCACAGGAACTCTTGAAACCGCTTTTCGTACGTCCGCTCGAAGGCGGACGGAAACGCTGATTGGAGCCACGGCACCGTATCCCAATAGGCGCGGCCATTCTCCAGCACCAACCGCTCGCCGGGATTCTGCTGCATCACATCAATCGCCGCCTCGATCAATTGGTCCGCCGTGCTCATATAGACGACTTTCTCGGTGGAGAACTCCCGATACTTCGGCCGTAACACAGTCTCCGTCGTGATCGACGTGCTCTCGCTCTCGCTGTCGTGCGGATGCTCCCCGCCGTGCCGCTGCGTTCCGAGCGACGTCGTGATACGACGCTTTTCGATCTCGTCGAATCCTGCATGGAATTGCTGCCAAGTCACGTCCCGATGATGCTCGCGGTGAAAGTCCACGAGCGGCCAAAGGTGATGAAACATGTCTTTCAGCACTTCCGCCGACGATTGAAATGCCTCGATTCGCTGAAGCGACTGCCAGTACCGCTTCTCGACCTCCTTCGGGAAGTCAGGCGCCTGACAGCAGAAGGTCACCCCGATTCCATACTTGCTGATTTGCTCTATTTGGTCCGCGAGCATATGTGAAGACGTAAAGCCACGATTTGCTTCATCGATGATGATCAGCAGCGGACTTCGCAATTTGTCGCATTCACGATCGCCCGCAACACGATGTTCATTCCGAACGGTCGCATCGTTTCCTGCGCAACGCCCGATCCGTCGATGAGCAGTGCTCCACCCTCGTCCAAGAATCGACACCAATCCCAGCTTCCCGAGCGTTCACGAATGTGACCAACCACGTAGCTCTGCATAATTCTCCGCCCTGCGCCAACCTGCCGTTCGATTTCCATCTTTGGAAGCGAGCACAAGTCAAGAAACGCCTGCTTCACCGCGGCATCGTTTGACGCTTCGACAATGGCCCTGGAGCGTTCGCTCAGCACGTCGTAGACGCCGAGAATCGTCCGTAAAGGTTGTCGATCACGAATGACCGCGCGAATTGGCCAATACAACCATTGGCGAATGAACGGATGCATGTTCACCCGCTCCATATGCCCGCGCTCATCGGCCAAGATTTCCACCTGCCGCATGACTTCGTCATGAATACTCAACTCGGCCCCGAAGCCTTCCCCCGAAATGTCATCGAAGAGCATGTAGCCAGGCACTGCCGTCTGCTCGTTCATCGCATCCAAAACAATCCTGGAACCCCTTCCGGAAGCGCGGAACCGTCGAGCCAACGACTGCACCGTATCTCCATGTGGATCGATGAATAGCAAACCGCGTCGTTCATGTGGCGTCAGCCACCATTCACATGCCTCCACTTCAGAGGCACCTGACTTCCAGCTACCCGGCGAACCGAACCTAAGCGTGCGTTTCGCGCGCGTAGTCCGGCGTCGACCGAATACGCGTGCGGCGACCGCCCGCTTCTGTTCGAGCGACAGACCGAATTTCCGCCGACTAATATCCGAGGTCATGGCTCACCCTCCGCAGGTACCGTTCCACTTCCTTGCCAGCCAGCTCTTGCAACATTTCCTCGTCGAGGCCCGCCAGATCTTGAAGCTCCTCGATCGTTTCCATTCGAGATTCGTGTTCTTCCTTGCTCCGCAGAACCCTTTCGCGGAACGTCTCCTCCTTCACGGGCTCGGGCTTCACATCGATGACTTCCGACGGCGACGGCGCAGGCAACCGCGGCGGGTCCGGCCAGTACGTTGGCAGTGGCTTTGGCGGGCGTTCAAACGCTCTCTTCAGGCGATCCGAGACAAACCCGCCCACAGCGAGCACAATCCATGAGCCTCCAAGCATCCACCCTGCCGCGAAGAGCGATCTGATCGCGATGAACAGGTAACCGTCCGCGTCGCTTGGCTGTTCGACGAACGCCGCGTAGAGGCCGTATCCGACAAAACCGGCAGCGGCCAGCCGGTATCCCCATCCGTGGAGATCCCGACGGGACGCCACCATGACACTCCCGACCCAGCACAGTACTGCGATCAGTCCCAGCAAGGAGCAAGGGTCGGGCTCAGCAAGAATTTGAAGTACTGCATCCATGTTGTTACTCGAAGCTCATCATCAGTGGGTTCACTTCGTCAGCCGACTTGACGGTATGACGGATTCCGATTTCGGTCAGTTTGTCGTCCCATTTCTTGTCCAATCCATCAGCAACGAAGAACAACCCGATCGCTCCATTCATTTCTGCGTATCGCTCGATTACTTTGACAACATCCGCTCCACTCGCACCTGCACCTTGTGTTTGCACCAAATCACTGAGCACGACCAGCACGGATTTTGCAGAGCCGTTCTTTATGCTTGGATTCCGCATCATTCGATCCATGCTCGCCATCATCGCCTCATACACGCGCGATCTTGCAGTATCTCCTGCGTGCTTCCGCAAGAACCCACGCAAGTCCTGTGCGGACGAGAACTGGTCGCGGATATCCCTAGGACTACCAATCCATAAAGGTGACTTCAAATCGCCGCTGATTCGCGAGAGAATCACGAGATCTTCATTCGAGCCTGCACGATCACGATATAGTTGCTCAAGATTTGCCTCCAAAAACTTCCATGCACGTTCAACTGACTCCTCAAAGCTATCGCTCGTATCAAAGATGAACGTCACTACATACTCGCTCTGGCGTTCGCGGAACGTTTCGTCTTCCGGCAAATCGCATCCAACAACGCTCGGCAAGAGCATCAGCAGAATTGCAGGCAACATCAGTTTCCGCTTGCTGTCCACGCGCATCCATGACAAGCACAGCATGATGAGCACATACGCGGCGGTCACAAGCAAAGCACCCGATGTCAGCTTCGCCTTTCCCCAGGACATGGCGCTCACGCCCAGACAAACCAATGCGGCGTCAACGGCCAACAGCCCTAGACCGAGCACTATCAGCCCGACCGCTTCAGGGGTTCGATACCACTTCGCTCCTCCGGGCGCCTGATCGACCTTGAGGAGTTGTCGCAGTAGACGATCCCAGACACATGCCACACCGATGATGAGCGCGAGCGCGAAGATCATCGCCGAATCAAGCTTTTTACCGAATGGAACGTGGTACAGCGGCGTCACCGCGCGATAGAACTTCCAGCCCAACGTCGGCAGCAGCAACCGGAACCCCTCGGAGCTGATGATCCACACACAGAAGCAAAGTACGGCTAGCAACAAGTCCCAGAAACCGATTCTGAAACCCCTGAGCTTGCCGGCCTGCATCACTGACTGCTTGACAGTCGTCTCTTGAGGATGAATCCTCATTTGCTCGGCAACTCCATTCCCGCCTTCTTCAATTTGAACTCTCATAGCCATCACACACCTCCTTCAAATGAACGTTGTGAATCACATTGGGTGAACTGCAGCTCGTTGAAGAATCACACCATTTGCTTCACCTCCTCCCTCTCGGCGCGCACCGCCAGATTCGCCGATAACGGCCGCGATTTAGAACTGTGCCGAGCTACCCCCGCTCGGCCAAAAAGAGAACCCCGCCTAGCTCTATGCCAGCGGGGTCATCGCGCACAACTTGCTTCCGTGAAGTATTCGCTACGTCGCGATGTGCCACACTGACGTTCGGCACTTGCCGAAAGAATTTACTTCCGACTGAGCAATCCCATCAGGCAATCAACTAATCGATCAAATGTTTCCACCGCGGATTCACATATGCAATTCCAGATAAATTCAAACGGCAACAAAATGATCCGCATGAACTGCCAGCTGCCGCGATCAAGTAGAATGTCAGCACAACTAAGCTCGAACACTACCAGAGCACTTTCACCTAAGACACCGCCCCACGACGACACATAACCGACCGCAAACCATTCAAACCAACTACAGTCAGGTCGTCGGTACGTTAGCTGCTCAGCTCCGATAAAGAATCCCCAATGGAACATCATGCCAATCAGCCCACACAACGGAATACCGACCAGCAACCAACCGTCCTCTCTTGGTGCTGGCAATTCATTCATGTGAAAGAATAACGGTTGCATTTCTCACGCTCCTGCGGTTCTTACCTTGAACCCCGCAATACGGGCTTGTTCAAGCACCAACTCGAAACTCTCCCGCCAAGCAGTGCGGCCTTCGTCTGTAATTCGATAGAATTTCTGTGGAAGGCCTCGACCAGTCCGATCCCGTTCGCCATACCTCCCGGACACCCACCCTTGGTTTTCCAGTCGCGTCATCAACTGGTAAAACGCGACATTACTCGACTCTGCTCCCTGCCGCTTCAATTCCGCACGAAGACCAGCACCGGCTGTCTCCCCCCCACCCATTAGGGCACTCATCACTCGCATCTGCAGGTCCGGCAATTGCTTCTTTATCATGCGAAACTCCAATAATCACTAGTCAATGTTCATATTAGTATTGTCGCGCAGCCGTCGTTTTTCAAGCCTAACCGACGGATATTTCGAGAAAATTATTTCCGACAGGTGAAGAAGTCCAAGGACGGAATCTCAAAAAGGGCCTCCTATCCCTTTCCGTCCGTTTGGGTTTGGACTTCGAGGAAGTCGGAGGCCGCCGCCGATTCGTGATTGCCGGGCGCATCGCCGTACAAGCTCCGTCACGGAGCCATCTGGTGAATGGTCTCGAACCAGCCGCTTTCGCGACGGAGGACAACCATTTTTGAGTCTTGAGCGTCTACGCAGTACACCGCACTTGCGGGCCGGCCTCGGCAGCGCCTTCAGTCTAACAGTGTTTGAGCTTCGCCCGAGCGGTTCAACCACATCCCGTCCTGCCAGACGAGGAAGGGCCGCTTCACCTTCGCTTGATCCTTCAGAAGCTCATTGATCGCCACCATGACCCGCTGGCGATTGTAGACTCCGTTGCACTTGATGAGCACATAGAACGGATGCGCTCGACGTTCGTACATCTCGAAGTACGGCCGAAGTTTCGAGATCCATTGCGGCACCGTCTGATCCGAAATCTGCATCTCACCGAAGAACAAATACGTCTTCGGACCCTTCCGCAGATCGATGAACCAGTCAGAGCGTAGGCCCACCTCAAAGACGCTCGATTCCTTTTCCCAAAAGAATGTCCGCCAACCCTTGGCATGACCTTCGAGGATGACATCGATCAGCATGTCGTTCGACTCCCGAACGTGCGGCTGCACGGGAGACGTGCGGACCAGGTGGAGCCGCTTCTGAATTTGGAGAATTCGCCGCGTGGCGTTGAGCGGGTGTTTCCAGCTTTGAGAAAGCCTCACAATTTGAGCGGGGCTCATGCCTGACCTGAAGCATTTCCTAAGAGCCTCGTCTCGCTCCTCACGTTCGCCGATCGGAATTGATGGCTTCCTGCTGCCGTTTGTTTGCCTTTCTTGAATCCGCTCTGCCTCTACCTCCTCGGTAGAGTCATCCGTAGTGCTATTCTGCATGCGTGTCAGAATACCGCAACGTAGGGCAATTACGCGAGGAACTCACGAGACGATATGCCGCCTCAGATTGGCCGAAAGTTCGACTTGCAGTTCTGAAACGCGACGGCTTCAAGTGCCGAACGTGCGGCACGAACAGGACTCTTCAGGCGCATCACAAGACCTATGCGCACCTCTGGGACGAGCTGAATCATCTTGAAGACATGGCGACTCAGTGCAAGAACTGTCACGGGAAAGGAACCTATGGCGATTTCCGCATCGCTGAAGACCGCAAGGCACTTTTCTATCTCCGAGCAGGAAAGATCGTTCTACGTTTCCTTTACGTCGCACTACGATGGCTATCTGTCTTCACGTTTGTCATGCTCAAAAATGTAATCCTCGCCCTCATCAGGAAGTAGGCCGCCCTTCGCGTTGAAGAACGCTCGTCGCTTCGCACGCTTCAGCTTCGCCGCGACCTTTGACTGAGCTTTGGCCTTCTTAATTTTCGTCGCACCTCTTCGTTTCCGCTCAGCTTTCTGTGCCCACTTCTTTTTGATGAAGCGATCGTCACGCCACGGCTCCTTGTCTGCCTTTCGCTTTCGTCTCGCCGCCTCTTCGGGAGTAATCCACACCGGACCTAGCCTAGCAGGTGAATCCGTCAGGATTTCGCTTTGACACTCCCGACAACTCTGGCGATCAGCACGACGACAAGGATGAACGACCACAGAATCTGAACTGTCGTCACAATTCGAGACAAGTTCGCCGTCGGATACATGTCGCCATACCCAACTGTTGCCGTCGTGACCGTGCTGAAGTACATGCAATCAATCGCAACGTCCCATCCCGGCCATGTCGTGAGCTGCTCTACGACGCCGGCATCAGACGTCGTCAGTGCAGCAGGAGCAGTTAGGCCACAATATGGCGCTTTCGATGAGAACAATGCCACGTAATAGTGTACCGCTGCAAAGACAACGATAGACATGATCACCACCTGGCAGCCGATGAGAATTTCTGAGGCTACCGCTCCATTTGGCATCGTCTTGAGAAACATATTTATGAACCGAAACACTGCTGTGGCAAACACTAAGACGACTATGGTCCACACTACAACAATGACCAGCATCGCCGGGGGCAGGGTCGGGTATTTCGTGACGTCGAAGCCGCTTGCATAGCGTTGCGCGAGCGTGGCCAGGACGACGGCCACGAATTGTAGCATTATGTTGATGACATCGTGGCGATGCTGTGAGACGTACGTGCGGACTGCTATGAGGCACTCCTTCACCTTTCTGAAAAAACTCATGATGCCGTCCTTTCAGCCATAGGCCTATGATCGTCAACACAATCTGGGAATGATTGTATCGCGCTGTGTGACGCATACAATCAATGGCACCCGTGCCACGAGTCGAACGTGGCCGAACGGTTGTGGGGACCGTCCGCAGCCCGGCTGACACGGATTCAATAACCGAACGGGAAAAGCAAATGCCGAGCGGCGCATTCCTTCGTGATGCTCGAATGCGGAAGAACCTGCACCGGAGAATATCGAAGGGTCACGAGGCAATCGGCGAACGAACTCAGGCGGCTCACACCTTGCCAGATCAGGAGGAGGACGATGATCGGGATGATGTAGCGGAGTATGAGGGGAGGATAGCACCTTGCATCGGCCAGACTTTTCCACATTTTCACACTGCCGAAACAAAGACGAGATAATTTATATAACTCGTCGTAGTCGTCGGGAAAGCGTGGTAACACACTGACACAAGGCTGTTTTCCGCAAGACCTCCTTCAATTACTCTTCCGCATTTTCCACAATCCGTGTGCAGTAGCATCCGAGAATGTGGAAAACTCGGGCAAACTTTTGAACTTGTCCACAGGCGAAAGTGAGGAATCCACATTCGGTCCACAACGAACGAATGAGCGTTTTCCACACGTCGACCCCATTTTGTGCACAAACGCGGAGTACCTCAAGCAATACGGCGAAAGCATATTCTCTATGTCCCGCAACACGGAATCGGAGGATGCAGTTCTCAATCGGCTATTCTTCGCTTGGCAAAGCTCCAACAAGCGATACTCAAGCCTCATCTGAAGAGATGGGCGGCTTTGCGCTAGAAGTGAGCTGGCCTCTCCACGGTCGAAGAGATCGCCATGAAGCGGTCATAGAGTTCCTTTCGGATGTAGCTGATATTCTGACCCACCACAGCAAGCAGACGAATCTTCATGCCAACGTCCTGCTCGCTTGCCGCGAGGTCCATGAGCCCATCACACTTCGCCTCGATTTCAGAAAAGTTCGCCATCGTTTAGGGGGAACGGCGGTTTGTGCGGCCCTGGCTCTTGGTCTCCTTTCAGGCGGAACACTTCATCGACCTTCGCGTTGAACTCCTTCAGGAGAACGTCAAACGCAGCCCTCTGGCTTCGTGTGAACGAGAATTCCATGTCGAATCGAACAAGATCGGCAACAGCCTTCTCCTGTTCAAAGATGCTGTCGGAGAACTCCAGTGTCCTGAGTGTGTCATCGGCCTTTTCTTGGCGTTCAAAGCGATTCACGCATTTATCGTACGCCCGTTTGGATAGCGACGACAAAATCGTGTTGACGAGGCGGCAGCATTGCATCGCCAACAACCACTGCTACGGAGAGCAGGACACTCAAAAACGGCCAGAGCAGTCTGCATTTCTTTGGAAGTCGCATCTACTCAGCGAAGACGTGATCGTAAGTCGCGGCAGCGGCGACGTACGAAATCAAGGCTTGAACAGCAACGGCAAGCTCGGGAAGAGATCCCGTGGAGTAGTAGGCCACGCCGATATTCAACACGGCACAGAGAACGCCGACGAGCAGACGAAGCCCAACAGTGTTCCCTTTATCAATGGGGAACCAAGGCGCTGCTTTGAGCACTTGAGCAAGGAATGAGGCCACGATACCGACGGTGATCGTTTGGCCTGCAAGAACTGCAACATCCATAGAGAGTGGTTGGAAATGACTCTCTCAGTTTATCCCCTCAAACGACTCCGACGACTCTTTTGCTTCTTGCCGTCAAGGCGAGTTCTGATTCCTTTCCATAATGCTCTACGAACCCTCGGCGACGGAACAATCACTTCCGCAAGCCTCCGAAGGAGCCGCGCGGTCATTTCTGTTCTTGGATGTCCTCTTCAAGGCGGTCTTTCTTTCTCCCGAGCATCCTGAGCCTCATCGCCTGAAGAGCGGTGAGTGTCTTCCCCGCGTACCGTCCGATTGCTTTGACGACCTGAGCGAGCTGAACGCCGTAGGACGGAAGCACGAGAGGCTGCGGCTCGCCGGGAACCTTGTCGATGACGCCGTTCACGAGCTGGCACATGACCGTGAGCGGTGTATCGGGCCGCACGTCGTATTGATTGAGCGCCCTGCACAAGGACTGGCAGTATCCGCCTGGGTCGTTTCCGTCATCCGACGGCGCGTACACCTTCACGTAGGTCAAGAAGGTGGGGTTCTTCGAGTAGTCGATATGTCGGCTGTAGCCGCAAATCTTGGCCTTCACGTCCAGCTTCAGAGCAAGAAAGCCCGCCGTGTAGTTCGGATAGATGGTGAAGCCGTTGGCGTCTGTCGGCGCTCCCGCGCGGAGGTTCCCAGGATTTTTGTTTCTCCACGAACGCGAGCCAATGAAATAGCCTTCATGCTGTTGATGGGCCAGTGCGAGATCGTCCAGAAACGTCACAAAGACAGCGTAGCACTACTTTATGCCGTCGATCATTTTCTGCTTGAAGAGTCTGGTGATTGTTTCCAGACCTTGTATTCCGAGATAGCCGAAGATTCCAGCGGCGATGAAATTCAATGTCGGATTGCTCGTCATCTGTGATACGAGCAAAGCTCCCATCAATCCGGAGAACCCAGACACGAAACAGTTCGCGCCTGCAAGGAGCACAAAGCTGCGTAACGTATGCTTCTCGTCCTTGACGAGCGCCTGTCCGACGAACCGAACGATCCCACCCATACCTGCGAGAGTTGTCCAGAGTGCTGCCGTGAGTGGATCGATGTTCTGATCCATGAGAAAGGTCTTCATTAGTTTACACTACGCAGCCGCAATGAAGTTCTGAAGCTCCAGTCCGAAGTTCGAGGACTGTTGCTCGACTTCGACCGACACAACGCTTCCGTTGTAGGTCAGGGCGACGATCAGCATGTTCGCATTGAACAGTGTGCTTCCTTTCGTGACGTTCAGAATCGAGCAGGTTTCGCCGACCTTGATGCTCTCCAAGTCATATTTAGCGTTGACTGCGAACTGCACGGCGACTTTCGCATCTTTGTTGTCGGCCAGCTCTTTATTGCCCCGTTGATCCGCGGCGTTTACATCCGTCAACTCCGATGCCGACACGATCTTCGTCCTCCGTCCTGTTGCCGGATTGCCCGTTCCGTAAGTCGACTGGCTCGTTGCGTCCGCATAGTGCGTCTCTGTGCCGCCGCTTCGGCGAACGTACACGTCATTCGCCACTTTCTCGGAATCCTTCGTGATCCTGAGAGAATCGATCGTTCCGCCGATCGTGAAGAGATGAGTTGCCGTGCTTGGCTTGGCTTTCAGCCAGTACAACCCGTTCTCGTCGATTTTCCACCACCAGCCCTCGCCGGCAAGTTCTCCTGTCTTCTTGATCGCATCAAACCACTTCTGATCCGTGAAGGTAATCGAGACGTTCGTCCCGACAGGATCGGTCGTATCATCCGAGTACGCGACAAGACTTCCATCGTAGATGGTGCCAAAATGATCGACGACGGCGCGTCCAATCGTTTCTGGGTCGTTTGTGCTGTGGGTGACCGTAAAACTGCTCCCGTCCATGTAGTGCGAAAAGGAGAGCAAACTGACCAATCCGAGCAATGTGACCCGCACCCCTTCATTGCCGGTTGAATCCAGATATGGCTCATATCGAGAAATGAACCCACGGTAGATTCGCCTGCCACGCGGATTGTCCGCATCCACCGCATAGACGTCCGTAATGTTCATGTAGTTGATCGAGACGCCCTCGTCGAAGTCATCGAACGGCAGGTTCAGGTCGAGCACACATTCCCCGAGTCCGCCATTGATCTTCGACTGGAATGTGGGCGGGCTCTTGAGCAGGGCGCTCGGAATGGATTTCAGGAAGGTTGTTCCATCCTGATCGAAGATTTGGACGGTGAACTCTTTTTGGGTTGCCATTATGAGAAGGGCGTTTCAGATCGTTTCTCAAGATAGAACACGGAAAGATCAGCGACGTTCGCCGTGTCCGCTGTCCCAAATTGAACCTTTACTGAGATGGTCCCGGCCGCCGTAAGGTCGAGCGTCGTGCCCCCTAAGCTGTCACGGATGTCATATAAATTGACGGTGCCTGTTTTGGTCGACGTGTTTTCAAAGTGCCATCTCCCAACAACATAGAGCTTTCCTGAAGCGCCAGCAGTATCGCAGATGATGTCAATGTCGAAATCCCAGGTCTTGTAATCTTGGTTGTCCGTCATGGTCACGCTAATCGGCGTGCAAATGGCCGTCGTCCCATGATAAAAACCGATTGTCAGTGTCCCCGCAGTGGATGTCTTGCTCCTATTGCCACCGCTCATTCTCGCTCGGATGATATCTCCTTGCGCCGCCCACAGATTTGCCGCCGCAGAGTATGTCGTGGTGAAGGCCGTCAACGTTGCAGTATTCGAGATGGTATCGGAAACGATCGATCCATTGTTCCTGTTCGTTGTCGACTTCAGGACTTTCACATAGTTCAAAGACGTCGATTGCCCGATCGGGGACAACATCTGAAAGTTCGTTCCGTCATAACGCAAGCGGACAATCTGCCCGCTCTGAATATCGCCAGATGCAAGCGCCGTCGCTCCATCCAACTTCTTGATGCTCTTGGCACCGAGGCTGTTCACGTTCACGGTCGCCGCTCCTGTGTTGATGAAGCTGGCCTTGAATTCCAAGAAGTTTCCAGCCGCATAGGCAGCCAAAGCCGGTGTTGCGACGACATAGGCATTCGCAGAGCCAGTCGAAACAACGTAATCATACGAGCCGACTTCGAGAGCACTCACACGGGTCGTGACCGATGAAATATTTGTAGCGTTCGTATCTGTTGTCTCCGCGATCTCCGCGACGAACTTCTTCAAGTCCTCGAAATGCACGGCATGGACACGGAGCTGCACCTTGTCCCCCGCATCGAAGCTCTGTGCGGTCGACCCGTCATATCCACGCCCGCCCGTGGGAACCGTCAGCGTGTCCGTTGATCGTGATGTAATCAATGCGACTTCAACTTGCGTATCGTTGTTGTCCGCATCGACTTTGGCAAACGTGACCGTGAAAGGATTCACGATGTAAACGTCGGAGTTCGCCCACGTATTGTCCGTCCCGCCGAGAAGCCTGGTCGTGGTGAGGCTATCCGCCGCAACCGCCGTCACGACCGCAACGCTTCCATCCGTCAGGTTCATGATTACATCATCAACAGCGATTCCAGTTGCGCCGATGCCCGTGGAATTCAATGTCTGACTGGTCCCAAGCGACGTACAGCTTCCCGTGATCGGGCTTGGAAAGCTCGCACCGCCGCCGGAAGCCAACGGAATACTCAATGTGGCAGCGCTGATGCCCGCATCAAGCGTGCTTTCGATCTTGTTTTTGGCCTTCGGAATCGTGATCGACAAGCGAAAGAGGGGAAAGTCGCTCTCAGTCTATCATAGATAGCGACATTTGTGCCTCAGAGTCGTATCCGCTGCGAACGACGTGCCCGTCACTGTAAACGTGAAGATGTTCGAGCCAACCTCCAGCGTCGGGAAGCTCCCTGTATAGGCCACCTGGTCCCCGTTCTTCTTGACGACGCTGTTCTCTGAATCGAACGTCAGGATGTCATTGGCTGCAATCGATCCGCTGTATTCGATTTCATCAAGCGTGACGCTGTTCACATCGATCCGCTTCACGTTCACGACCGTCACCGAGCTTGCCGCCGTGAAGATCAAGATAAAGGCGGGCAATGTCCTGATCGTACCCGTGTTGTCGATCGTCTGATTCGTCGGCGACGCCGTCAGGTTGACCGTCATCGACGTGTAGCTTCGATCCTGCCCATAGGGCGTCTTGCAGGTGAACCTAGCAACGAACGGGCAGAATGTGACGTGGTAGCCCTTCCGCTCCGCATCAAACCCATCGAAGTTCGTCATCGTGGCGACGTATCTCCGAACAACACTGTTCCGTGTGATGTCCAGATTTCCCTCGCGGGCTCTGAGGCTCTTCTTCATCGTGTCCAGATAGGCGTCAAGGAGTGCAGCCGTGCTCGCCTTCACGATTCCACGGACCTCGATCGTCCGTTCTCGGAAGTAGTCGGCAGTGATGTACTGCCCGTCGGCCCGAGGGACGTTGCCCCCGAGAATCTCCCGCGTCGGTCCGCTGTCGAGCAAGTCCGTGCAGATCACGTTCGTATTGTCAGATAGCGAGAAGTCTTCAAAGGCCACCAAGTCAGTCGAGTACACCTGAGAGACGAACTGCCCTCCGTTCCACAGGTTCGCCCCGAACATGAAGCCGTTGCTGAGAGGAGAGAGGCTCATGAAGAACCAAGGGTACGCTTTTGAATTTCTCTCGCCAGCATTTCTGCGGCCTGTCGAATATCCATCTCGCTGTTCATCTCGATCTTCCCGATCGTGATCGAGATGCTGCCACTCATGGAACGAGATTCATTATTCGGATATACCTTGGAGCCGTAGGGGAGCGATACCAGCTCCGGTCCGCGCTCGCCGACGAGCGTCATCGATTCCGTGACGACGCCGCCCGCCGCACGAGCCTTGGCCTTCTCCGTGACCGTAGTTCCGCCGGTGATATCCTTCTTCGCCTTCAACAGGGCATCAATATTGGAGATCGTGGTCTTTAAGTCTTCGAGCTTTGTCTTCATGTCATTGAGCGTTTCCTGCGTCACTTTCGACAGGTCATCAAGGTTCGAAATATACGTGTCGTGAAAGTCAATCATCGCGGTTTTCGTGTCCTTCAAGGCCGTCTGCTGATCGGTGAAGGCCTTTTGCTCTGCCGTAGCTTTCTCGTTGTTCTTGTCCAGCTCCTCTTGCAATTGCGTGAGGCGCAAATCGTGATCTTCCTTCTGCTGCGCCCGCTGCTTTTCGAGATCATCGAATCGATTCTCATTGTCGGTCTTCCCACCGCGTACTTCGGCGATCGCGGTTACGTCGGGACCGGCTTTACTCTGCATATTGGCAAGCGATGTCTTGTGCTGGTCAAGCTGCTTTTGCGTATCCTCAATATCCATCGTCAATTCGACCGGTACACCACCGCCTTGATTGACGACGCGTTCTCGTTCCAGATTGAGCTTTTTAAGCTGATTTTCCAAGTCTGCAATCTTATCCTTCTCACTGTTGATGACGTCGGCTTCGGATGTATTGGTGCTCCCAGTCGAACGGCCGTAGCTCCGCTCCAGATCGTCCATCGCATCCCTTGTGGTCTTGATTGCTTCGTTGATTTGAGCCATCTTCTGCTTGTGGTCGTTCACAAGTTGACCGAGAGACCGATCAATGTCGCTACGTGCCGACCAATAGCTGGTTTCTAAATCCTGGACGGCGCTCTTTAGTTTCTCGATTTCACCGCTGTTGTCTTTTGCCGCTTCGCCGTACTTGTGCTGTATCGTCGTACCGGCATCCTGCTCCTTGTTCAGATCCTTGTACGTGTCGGACAGTTTTCCTAAACCGATGCCATGCAATTGCTGAAACTCAATATTCTTCTTCGTGACATCCAACTGCTCGTTCATCACATCGGTAAACAGCTTTCCTTCTTTGTGAGCATTGAAGATCGACTGCGCATATTCGTCGGCGCCTTCGCCACCCGAGAAGCTTGACCGTGCCTGATAGAGAGCAGCCGTAATGTCCTCGCCGGCCCCCCTCGCCGAATGAATGAACTGTCCGATTAGATCGGCGGTTTTACCAAGCAGCTCTGCTACCGGTTCCAGCGCCTCCGATAACGGACGGGGCCAGGTCAATCACCTCATTCAACGCGCCGAAGAAGCCCTCGCCGATGGCAACGGCCGCCTTCTGCACTTCATCCTTATTGCCAGAAACGGCATCGGTCAGCTTGTTCGTAGAACCTGTTGCCTCATCAAGCAGCTCGACTCCGATACTTTCCTTCAGGTCGTCCCACGTTGACGCAAGCTTCTTTGTGCTGTCATTCAAGTCGCCTGTGCTCTGGGCAGCCGCCTTTTGAATTCTCGTTGAATTGTCCGTAAGAAAATCCAGGGTGGCCTGTGCGCGTCCAGCCTCGCTCAAGTCGGCGACCTTCTGCTTGTTGCCCTTCGACGCGAGGTATTCCTGCATGATGTTGTCGTTCAGGACGATGTTGTATTCCTTCAGACCCTTCGTATTTCCCTGAAGGGCCATCTCCAGGGCGTGTGCCGCATCCGCATCTGACGTATGAAACGCCTTCCCAAGCGCAACCGAGAGGTTCGTCAGCTGCAACGCCGCGTCCTCGGCTTGTTTTTCCGTGAATCCAAGACCCTCCCCGACCGTCGTAAACCTGGTGGCGAAATTGAGCAGATCGCTCTGATTGCGTCCGAGAGCCTTGCTCATCAGATCTATCTGATGATTGAATTCCGGAAATTTGTCGCCGAACGTTACTTGCGCGGGTTTGAACCGCCTGAAGCGCGTCTGCGGCTTTGAGTGCATCCTTGCCAAAGTCGAAAAGAGATCGCGCGGTCTTCTCAAAAACCTTCTCAAGCACTATTCCGGTCGCGACGGCCTTCGCGCTGACGCCACCGAGGGCATCACTGACCTTCTGTACTTCCTTAGAAGCATCATCCTTGCCGACGATGCGAATGGTTGCTGTGGCCTCAGCCATGCGAAGAAGAAGTTGGCCTCATCATACCAGTCTCTTCTTCAAGATCGATGAACCGCCGAAAGACCCGGAGCTTCGATTCCTCCATGTCATCGAGCTGATCGGGCGTACAACCGAAATACCGGCAGAGACGAAACTCGTACCATTCATCCGGCAGCGTCAAGCCTTCACGGATCGACGCGAAGAGGTATGCCTTAACCTGCTCGACCGCCTTTTTTTTCCCCGTCGGCCTTGCCGACTTTGATTGCCACTGCTTCGCTCTCCAGAAGGTCGTAATCCTTCGGAACGAGATCGTCCAACCACTGCTGTGTGAACGGAGCTTCGCTGCCACCCTTCTCTATCTTTTCCACCAGCAGACCGATGACGGCTTCATATCCCGCATCCAGATCGTTTTTCGGAATCTTGCGAGTCATCTGCATCTCTCCCGTCAGATCATCAGGCTCGTAGACGACGCTCTTGTAAGCCACAGCAGCAAAAGCCCTCGCCATCTTTCGTGTGAACTTGTCCTTGAGCGTGACTTTGGAGCCGTCGGAAAGAGTGACTGTCTTCAACGGCGGCAGCGTATTCCTATCCGCTACAGAACGTCAAGCATCAGTACGCCGCGACGGTCGTATTCGCGAGAAGGGCTTCGAGTGTCAGAGCGCGCGTCGTGTCATATTCGGCGGTGAATTTCAGCGTCTGACGAACCAAGTTCGCATTCTCGCTCGTTCTGGAGAACTCCGTGAAGCCGCAGCTTGGCATATCGACCTGAAACGTTGGATTCGCGGCAGAACCGATCGTCACGTCCGAATTCGCGATTGTCAGTCGCATGGCCTGCTTCGTTGAGTTAATGACGTAGTCACGTTGCGTGATGGCGTTGTAGAGCAGTACGATTTCACCGCTGATTTCGCCCCAATCCTGATTGTGAAGCGATGTCAGATCGGTTCCGCCAAACGCCTGGAAGGCCGTCAGGTTCTTCTTGATCGACAACTTGAAGCTCTCGACATTGATTGCCGACGCCGCGTCCAAGCCCGTGAAGGCGCTTGCCAGTTTGCAGGCCGCGAACTTCGCGAGGAAACCGTTCTGCGTCGTAAACGTCGGCGTTTGTGCCGTCGTAGACGCAAGCTTCTTTCCCATGAACTTCGCCGTGAATTTCGCGAAGTTGCCGACAACGCATTCGATGTCGAGCGTATCGAGCATGCAGTATGCCGCCCGATCATCCGACACAGGGTCAGAGCCATACAGCGTGTATGACGGGTGCGTGTTGTTGTTCAGTCGTCGGAAGACGTGATAGCGGAGCGCGGACGGAGATTCAATCGTACCGCCCGTTGCCGTGGCACTTGATGTGCCTCCCGTCAGCGTTTGTCCACCAGTGAAGGTGCCCGTGACGACCGAGATGTAGAGCGCCTTCGACGATCCACCGTCATCAAGTCGCTTCAAAACTCCCGTAGCAGTAGACGTTGACTCCGTGATCGTCTCGCCTTCGACGAAGGTTCCCGTAATCGAGCCGGGGATCGGGAACTTCACGCATGGTGTTTCCGTCCCGAACGCAGCGTTCAGCAGGTGACCGAAGTAGACGTCACGCACAACGCCGGAGAACGTCACATCGGTTGCGACTTGAACCGCCTGAACATCCTTCACCTTGTCGATGATGCCGTATGCGCCATCATCCTGCGTCGTCTGAACTTTTGGCGTAAATGAGCCTGAGAGCTTCGGAAACCAGGTAGTCGCGGTTACCGCAGTACCGGGCGTCGTTTCTTTGCCGAGGCCGATGGATTGCTTACGACCGGTGTGTTCTCCAGACATTCAGAAGGGGGGAAGTTATGTGGCCAGGCTCTGCTTGATCTTTTCAGCGATCTTGCGGGCTTCGACTTCGTTTTCAGCTTGTATCGAAATGCCGTCGCCGATATTCGGGAATGAGAACGTCTGAAGTTTCACCGGATCGAAAACAACAGGAGTCTCCGTCGTTTCGGCCGTTGATTCAGACTTCTTCGCCATGTGTGGAATCAGCATACCATAGTCTAGCAACTACTTTGAAATCAGCGTCTTCATGAAGAGCGTGATCGGCAAATAGGTCAGAATTCCTTGCGGCCCTTCTTCGTAGCGGACCTGCGATGGTTCGATAGATACGTCTTCGACGGCACCTCCCAACGTAAAATACGTCGTGAAGCGATCAAGCACGGCATCGACTGCATCCTCGAATTCTCCTTCCGATGAAGATTTCGACACGCCTTCGATCACGCCGTTCATCAATACATCAACGTTGTAGACGTAGATCCGGTAGTTGGAGCCCGTGTCCTCGGCATCCTTCTGCTCTTGGATTCCGTTCAGATAGAACCGCGCAGGGAAAGCCGACGAACTCCGATGTACGGCCGACCAACGCCCCGCCTTTCAATTCGGTCACAGCGCCAAGCTGTGTCGACAAAGCCGTTCTGATGGAAGATGCTGAAGCGTTAGACACTGAAAGCGCGGGTCAATTCATCCAACACTATACGCTCAATGTCGCTCATTCCTCCAAAATCAAGGCCGTACTTGAAGAAGTCTCGTGGAGGAACTCCTCGCGCTCCGTCAACCACATAGCTTGAATACTGCACGCCGGCATAGACCTCGGCAGCAATCGCCGATAGGCGTCTCGCCTGAATCTGCTGACGCATCAGGCCCGTATCGACCGGGATTCCTTGCACACCGTAACCCGTTGTCCTCGCAGAAACGGGCGGAAGCTTTTTTATCGCATCTCTCCACGCTTGTGATGATCGATCGAGAATGCGATCCGCAGCACGTTCAATCCGGTCGGGAGCCAGCATCTTCAAAAGGCCGTCGAGCCCCGAGATTTCAAAGCTATATCCCATCTGTCGTTATGCTACGCCTGCGTCGAAATCGACGCGCGCTTGTGGGTCAATCCTCCGAATTGCGCGGAGAACACCTGCTTGACGTAGTACGTCGTGCCGTCGATCACCAGTTTGTCGGATGGACGAATGTCCACCGTTGGAGCGACGTACAGCTCGAATTGATTTCCGAATGCCACACCCTCCAACGCCGCATTTCTTCGATCGAGCGGAAGGAACGCTCCATCGACCGTCGCATCTGCGGTGCCTGGATAGACCTTGTCACCTGAGCTTGGCAAGTGATAGACCGCCACACTCTTCCGAATCTGGCGAGGCAATTTCGCCATGCCCTAGAGAACCGGACGCGAGTAGGAAGAGAGAAGATCCACGATCGTCGGGTCTTCGCTTGCGGTCTTGAACGTGCGGCTCCACGTTCCGATCGTCTCGCTCTGAAGATTATCGCTGTTCTCGTACATCCTGCGGCAGAGTTCGAGACAGAGTGCCTCCAGATCGTCGGGAACGTAGGGCTGCGCACTTCCCGTCTGGTAACCCGCCGTACATTTGAAGCGGTAGTTCCGCTGTCCGGACGTAAAGCGTCCCGCAAGCAGTCTGATCACACCGTTCGGGAAATCGACAATGTAGTCATCCCATTCGAGCAAGGCCGTGCTATCCCACGTTTCCCCGCCCGAGATCGTCGAGCCTCGGGCCGAGAGAACCGCAAGCTCGACTGCCAACGCATTCGGATTTGACGATGCGTTGTATTTTTGAATCGGCCACGCAGGCAAATAGAATTCGCCTTGCCCATATTCCGTAAACGTCGTGTGGCCGCCTTTATTCTTCGTCGTGCCGTCGAAGTAGATGTAGTTCTCGGCGGCGATCCCGGTGGACGCATGGGCCGTTTCGTTGTCGTAGTTGCGGGCCTTCAGCTTCCTTTTCGTTTCGGATTCGATCCACTTCGATACGCGGTTGATGACGCGTTCAAGAGCATTGTCCTGATCGCTCGCCGTGATCCCGAGGAGTTCCTTGAGATTCGTGAGCGTTGTCAGGCCGTCGGCGTTGAGCACGCTGGACACGGAG
This sequence comes from uncultured Planctomycetaceae bacterium, assembly GCA_963791755.1. Classification (GTDB taxonomy): domain Bacteria; phylum Planctomycetota; class Planctomycetia; order Pirellulales; family PALSA-1355; genus PALSA-1355. The sequence goes on along the minus strand of CAWBTK010000005.1, from coordinate 1,639,968 downwards.
TGAGTGTAACACATCGGAAGCGCCAGAGGTGCTTATTGCTGTCACACTCGCCACTGTTATAATTTCCATCCGAGTTGAGAAGACCGTCCCAAACAACATGAGGATGACAATGGCTAAGAAAGTCGCCGAAAAAAGCTCGGAGATCACTGCTGATTTGGAAAAAGCATTGCGGAGCAGCTATCGGTACAACATCGTTTTCAATCGCAACAAGATCAATGGGGAGCATCGAGGCTTCGTGGTCAATCTTCCGAACAGCACCTACAGCTTTCCAAATGATTTCGATGTCTCATGGGGACTGCATTTACAGACAGTCGCGGGAAGTTGCCGCCTAGCCGACATTTCGCTTGAGCAACGCAGGCTTTACATTCGCAGCAAGCTGCACTGCAATTTCGAATATGTCGGCTTCTCCGTCCTCGGTCGCATCGTTCTGCCATTTATCGAGTTCCCCGATCAATTGGATTGGATCATCGAAGAAGCCTGACAGCACAGGAGAAGCGGAGCCCGTTCGGAACTCCGCTCATCCTGCTTTTCCCGTTTCCTATGACTACTCACCAATAATGTCCATCTCTCTGGCCGTGATGTACGCCTCGTAGCTCGTATTGGCTCCCGTGCCGGTTCCTGGGTTTGCGCGAGCGCTGCCTTTAACTTCAGGTCACCGCTCCAGTCACCATTGTTTCCCGAGACCACGAATTTCGAAGTACAACCAGTTGCTGTGCAAACATCGTTGAGAAGCGTCTGCCCAGACCCGTCGCTGTTGCAGTCACGGACGAACCCAATATCGCCGCCTACACCACGATGGTTCTTTACGACGTGATACGTAAGCTCCAAGATGGAACCTGAGTTTCTGCCAACGGTTGTCCCGCCAGATCCGAAACCGACGTTGTTCAGTGGCTGTGCGATACAAATAGCTGCATACTTCGCCCCTGCTTTTCCATCCATGCCGGTCGTCTTCACCGTGCCGCCCGTTGCGCTCGCCTTTGCGATGAGCGGTAGACTCATAATTACATCACCGACTTTTGTCGCAGTCGATGTACTCGACGCAGGTAACGGCAACACCGTCGGATTCCTGCCGAGGAACAGTGACGTTATGCCGGCGGTTGCGCCCGAACCGACGAAAAGCGCGAGGACGACAGCTGCAATGTTCGACTTTTTCCAGAGACTAATGGAGGACATATGGGGCGGAGAAGAATGAAGTAATCACAGAATAGCACATGCTACTTTTTCGAGCGAGAAATGCGAGTGCGTGGCGTCTTTACGGCCTTTCGGCTTCGAATCGCATCGACGCTTCCCTCCGTCGTTGTGCGAACAGGCTTCAGAAGACCGGGCTCGTTGTGCAAGAAGTGTTCTGCACGCTCTTTCGATAGCTCAATTATTTCGCCGGGGACAGCATGGCGGCTGAGTTCGGGGAACCACCAGGTCTTTCCAACTTCATATTGCGGCATGAGATGTGAGGGGGAATGTCGTTCTGAGTATAGCACGAAAGAAGGCCGCATCGCTGCGACCTTCCATTCATATGTGATTCAAGCGAACTAGGCGCCGAGCTTGATCTTCGAGAATCCTTCTTCATCGACAACCACGTTGTCGAAGAATTGGAGCACGCGGATCGACACGCTTGCCGTTTGGTACAGATCGACATCCGATCCACCATTGTCCACGGAGCCGGTCTCGTTGATGAGAATGCGGAACCCTGGTTCGATACCACAGAACACACGAGAGAGGTTACCGAAGATGGCGACCTTGTCGTCCTGAGCGAGGCTCGTGCCATTCGGCAGCGAGAGCGTCGTACATGCCTCATATGCGAATATCTTGCCCTGGTTGCGAAGTTCACGAGCTTCCTCAAGGTAGGCCCCCGTGCTCTCCTTTTTCTTCTTAAGGGCTTGTTTCAGCGCATGCGGCAGGTAATAGCGGGTTACACCACCGAGCATTCCTGATCCTGTGATGTACTTGTCGTTCAAGTATTGCGGGTCAAGTTCTGTTTCGAGATCGATCAAGTCATCGAACTCAACACCTGCGTAACCTGCGGCAGCTGAACCGCGAACGATATCGTTCGTCGTGTTCGCACGGATGCCGTTGCCGGACGTGCCGAAGACCAAACTATCCTGCTTGATCTTAATTTGATCGATTGCGTCTTGGATGATGATCGGAATGATTGCCGGGTTTGCCTTTTCGATCATTTCCACAGACATCGGTCGGACGAATGCCGTCAGCTTCTTGGTTCCCAATTGTTTCTGTGTAAACACAGGCTGGCTAGTCGTTCCCGCGACCAATTCAGCGGTCTGATCGGCTGAAACGGTTGAAGTCTTGACCGGGATATTGATGACTTCGTTTCCATTCATTGGAATGATTGTGGCTTGCTGCATCACGAGTGACGTGCGAGCCAGGTTCTCGTACAGCATGTCCGAGAAGAGTTGAGGAGCGAGATAGCCGCCCGAACTGTCCGTGCCGAGGGACATCGAGCGAGTCTCACGACCATAGCGTTTCTTGTAGTGCTCATTTTCAGCTTCGATTGCACGGCGGTACTCGTCTGGCTTTCCAACGCGAGCCAGGTAAATGCCACGGAGAACCGTTGATGCCATTTCCATGTCATCACGCTGGTTCAGGTGACGTCTTTCGACGCTTTCAAAGGACTTCTCTGCGATGTCCTTGGATTCCTTTTCACCAAGCTGGTATTTCCGTTCCGTTTCCTCCGCGACTGCGGCAATCGCAGCTTTGGCTTGTTCGGCTGAAACTGAGCCGACCTTTTCTATAAATGAGCGGAACTGTTCATCGCTCATGATTGCAGCTTCGCGTCTTGTCGGGTCATCAGCACCGAGACGCTTCGTGTACTCGCCGAGAACCTGTTGACGCTCTTGATCGGTCTTGGCTTCGCTAAATCGCTTGGCCAGATCGGAAGGGAGCGACACCTCCGTTTTTTCAATGGTTGCTTCCATGTTGGATTGAGTTGAAAGATGTAGAAACGGCATCGTTCATGCCGTCGATGAGTTGCATCGCATCCTTTACCGTGATTCCACGACGCAGGGCTTCTACGCCAACTTCCACGAACGACCGCGTCATTGACGCGGGCATGTTCGCGAGAAGATCGAATGGAATGTGCACAGAGGCTTTCTGTGCGGCCGGCGGGGCTTCCGCAGGAGGTGTCGGATCAGATGACTTGTCGGGTGCCACTTCCTGTGGCGTCTCATCAGCGACGGCCTCTTCGGCTGGCTTTTCCTCTTCGGGCCTCGGGTCGTCCTTGGTCTCCTTCATTGCTTCGATTTCTTCGCCGATACGATCCCATGCCTCGCCTTCATCGGCAGGGGGTTCCGTGTCGAGTACGCGCGCGTAGAACTTCTTCAGAACACCGGATGCCTTTTTGTTGATGGGCTGTTTCTGCTCAAAGTATGCGCGCCACTTCTTCACGTCTTCGTCAGCCACTTCTGGCTCATCCCCATGTTGTTCGTCGGCTAGTTCAGCGGACTCTTTCGTGGCTTCTTCGGCGAGTCGCTCAATTCTCTTCAATCTCTCCGTGATATCGGATAATTCCTTCTCACGGCTCAGTGCCTTAGCCCTGGCCAAGATTTCGGCCTCTTCGTTGCTTGGGATCGTCACAAAGGCAATCTCAATCAGCTTTTGCTTGCGGTAAATTGGCACTCGCTGTCCGTTCTCCTCGCCTATTTCTTCTTCGATTGGATCAAACCCGACCGATGTCGACGTAATGAATCCGTCGGCCGCAAGGTCGAACGTCTCGTCTGCAAACTGAAAGATGCCTCGTTTTGGAAATTCGGCAGTTCCACGAAGTTGGCCGTTCTCAACTCGCAAATTCAAACCGCGACCAATCGGGCGGCCACCAGAGGGCGTGTATCCTCGGTCGTCATGAGCCCAAGTAATTGGAATGTTCTTCGCGAAGGTCCAGCCGCTTTGGTCAATCCGAGTTCCATGACTGTCCAGTGCAAATGTCGAAGCAATGAAGTCAATAGTTCGCGATTCACGATTGACTGCGCGGATTTGTAGCTCGGCGGCGCTGCGGATGGTTGCAGAAGGCATCACAGAGGGGGGAACTGAGAGAGCACGCGATTGCGTTGCTCAAGAAAGGCTCGTCGCAATGATACCACAAACCGATATTCGAGGACTCCGTGTGTCCGAAGGAACTCGTCGCCGAGTGCTCGCTTTCGGTCTTCCGGCAAGCCTGAGCCAACTACCGTACAGCGGCAATTAATCGATTCCGAAGGCGGCAGAATCGGATCACCAGGCATGAATGCCGAAGCTCCGCCGACTTTGAAGTAATCGTTGATTCCGACGACCTGCCCATCGGCCTCAGCATGCGTCTCGCGCTCCCTGCCATCGATGACCGTCGACCATTCCTTCTGCTGATGCCCCTCCTTCGTCAGCGTCTTGACCGTTCCGTCGTTGATGACGCCCGTAAGTTCCGTTCGGGCGATCCTCTTCGATCGATAGCCTATCGAATCTCCGTAGAGTTGATCGATGCGCTTTGCGAGCTGATTGACGCTCTCTCCGTTATCAAGCGACGCTTGGAGAGCGCCTTTCAGAGCTTCGTGCGTTGTTTTCACGGCCTCGGCAGCATGAGCGACACTTCGTTCATCAAGAGCCTGTCGCGCCGCGCCCGTGAAGATGTCTTCGGGCTTCGTTTTCCCGCCGCCTTGCTTCAGGCCGATATCGATGCCCTTGCCGAAGCCCAGCAGAAAGAATGGCAGGAAGATCGCCGCCCATGTCTTCTTCTCCTTCTCAGGATCGAAGAATTGATCCGTGTCATCGGGGAGTGTTTCGAGCGCCCGTCGTTGTTTTTGTGTTTGATCTACGTTAAAGGGCTTGTCGGCGGTTGTCCGGCAGGAACACTGCTGAACGGAATGTACGGAATGTCCGTTACGCCTTTGATCTTCAGTGGTTCCATACCGAAGTATTTGAGCATCCCGTCCGGCGTCATGGCCCCACTCGCATACAGTAGTCCGGCCGTCGCGCGTTTGTCTTCGACGTTCTCGGGAACCGGATCGTCAAAGCAAAGCTCGTTCTTATCGTTTCCAACAAATGCCGGTTTTAAGTCGTTATTCATGACGTCAAAGATGCTCTTTATGAAGAACAACGCACCGAAACGCATGAACACGAAGATCGCAGCCTCAGCGTTGGCCCGCGTCACTGAGTCTGTTTGTCCAAGAACTTCCAGGCTAATGCCGTAGTTCGCCAGAATCTCATCGCGGTTCCACTCTTTGCCCTCGATATACTGCATCTCCGTGTTCGTCATTTGATTCGCATCGAACTCCATGCCCTTCGTCAAAATCGCCATCCGCCCCGCGTTATCCGTCCCACGGTGCAGTTGCTCCCATTCCGCCCGCAGACGCTTTCTCTGGGCATCATCGAGTTTCAAATCCTGCGTCTTGAGGAAGCCACCAGGCACGGCGTTGTTCTCAAGCCGCTTCAAGTTCATCAGCTCGGCTTCTCGATATGTGTCCACGGCGTACCGGATCTGCTGTGTCGGAGCATGGCCACGGCTCCAGTTCTTAGGGTCTGGGAACTTGAAGTGAACAACATCAAGTGGATCCAGCGTGATTTCTCGTTCGTAGAGCCGATAGACGTACTCCAACAGGTCGCCTGTGACTGGATCATGCTTCACGTACACGTTGCCCGGCATCAAGAGATCGATGCGAGTAGGAACGCCATTGACTTTCTTACGGCCATCAAGCAACCAGAACGCCTCTCCATTGAGGCAGAGGTGCAGTCCAGTGACGTAGCGGAGCTGTAGACCCGTGAGCTTTGACCGCCCCTTCGCGATCGGCTGCGGTCGGCTCAACAGTTCGAGTAGATCACTCTCATCAGCATCGAAGTACCTATAGCTTTCGCCGTTCTTCGTGCGGAGCTTCGGCTCGATGAGAGCGGCTTCCTCGGCGAGCTTCTTAACTGCCCTGCCGAGCCACACGTTGTAGTCGAATGCCTCCAGCGACTCCTTCGGCTTGAAGAAGGCGGGATAGCCCATCGTGTCGTGAAAGAGGTGATCCGGCAGAGGCAGACCACGAACGACTCGCCCAAAAGCAGAAGCTGCTTTGCCGAGACGCGAGAAGACAGATGGCATGTACGGTTAGGATTGTACATGCCATCTACCGAAGAGCGCCATCAACCCGGATTGTTGTCAGTGGCCGTAGGAGCTGGCGGAGCTGGTGCCGCTTCCGTTGCAGGTTGCAGTTGATCCCCGCTTTCTACTGGACCCATGGCATGATCTCGCAACTGCATCGCTCGCACTTTTGTAAGCTGCCCCACCATTGCAGCATCAATAACCATGGATTTTATCGTGCCCTTGTCGTCTCTCCCGGCTCCCTTCTGCAAATACCAGACGAGGAGGGAAGCTTTTTCTTCTCCATCGATCTTTTTTCCATCAACGAGCTTCTCGATCGTGTCAGAAGGAATTTCTGGTACGTAATGATTTACTGTATATATGAGCTTCTTCACATAGCCGACGCGAACGCGCTTGTTCAAGAAGTCGTTCACCATCGCCAGGTCTTTGTCGTCCAAATACCCCTTATCGGTCAGATTGTCGAAGAGCGTGACGATGGGCTGCGGTACCTCCGTGATTTTCTCGTGTTCTACAACGGCTGTTGTGCTCGCTTGCGGTTCGGTTGTCAATCGGCCCTCAATCATTGTTCCTTGACGCCAAAGACTCACAGCTATGAGCACGACGCCCAATACCGCAAAGAACGTTCCAGGCGCTGCTTGACGAAGTGTTAGCTCAAATCCCTTCCATTTGGCCTCAAGTTCGCCGGCCTTCTCATACACACCCAATCGGAAAAGGTTGTAGCCGAAATAAGCAAACAACGCTCCAGTGACGAGTGCGGCAAGTCGATAGAGCACGACTAGAGCAATTCCGATTGTACCGTCGCTCATTGAAGAACTCCTTGAAGTATTTTCGCCAGAGGCTCACCGCCCTTCACCTCGCACACGATTGCAAGCAGTTCTACATTTGACACGTAGCCAGGCGGAAGTTCGAAGGCGTCTGTGTCGTCGTTCTTGATCTGATGGTGCCCTGCATTTCGTCAGCACAAAAGGTCAGGTACTGTTCGAGTGTCAACCGAGCGAATCATGCCGATGGAAACGTCTACACCCAAATGCGACTAAGATGCCACACAAACTCAGTGTAAGTGCAGACGGCTCCGGCACTATTGCAATTGCTTCAACACTCCCACTCACCGAAAGCCCACCGACGAAGGCCTGCAAATCGGGATTGTAGATTGCGATATTCTGTGAATTACTTGAGCCACGCCCAATCCACAGTAACCCCTGACTATCGAAGCCCAAGCCATTTACGCTCCCGCTAAGCGACAGTCCACCGACAAAAGCTGATGACATTGGATCGTAGATCGCAATGTTTTGAGGATTGCTATCTCCTCGGGCAATCCAAAGCAATCCGTTAGAATCGAACGCAACATCAAGAACGTCGCCGCTAAGCGGTAAGTCGCCGACGAACGAACTTGCTTCGGGATCAAAAACCGAAATCCCGCTCGAACCTCGCGCAATCCACAGTAGTCCAGACGAGTCGAACGCGAGACCTTCGACACTTCCGCTGATTGACAGGCCTCCAACGAACATGTCCGAAGAAGTGTCATAAATCGCTATATTCTGCGGATTGCTTGTGCCTCGTCCTATCCAAAGCATGCCACTCCCGTCGAACGCGAGACCTTCGACACTTCCGGAAAACGAGTAACCACCTGTGAACGTATTCAACTCCGAATCGTATACCGCAATGTTCTGGGCATTTGAATTGCCTCGCCCGATAAATACGCTGTCGCAATACCCGTTGGAGGCCTCTAAGGTGACCAGCGCCAAGGTAACCAAGGCAATGAATCGTTTCATTAGTTCCCTCCAGAAAAGGTGGCGTGCGTTGCACCAATAGACGTCCGTAGTTATACCCTACCCCATGCCCCCACAATAGCTACCGTTTGCGAAAGAGTTCATCATGCCTCTCCGCATACGCCAAGAGGAGATCGAGGAGCTTCCACTTCTGGCCACGTTTCGAGTACCCGAGAGCGAGAGCCAGCTTGCAGAAGCGTGCGAAGAGTTGCCGGGGGAAGGGAGGGCGAGAGTAGCTCATGCCGCCACGGAGAAATGATCTTCAATTCGCTTCGCAATCTCCTCGGTCAGACCAACCGCAGTCTCTGTCTTGAAGAAGTTCGGGAGCTGGTGCAGCAGCATGTCGGCCGAATCATCCAGGATCGCGTATCGCTCAACATCCGGATGCTCGTCCAACCAATCCTGTATGTTGTGCCCTCGACAAAGCTGATGCTCCTCAATGCCGTATTTCGCTGTGCTCGAATATCGCGGCGTACGGTCGAGCAACGGCCTCACCACGCCAGAAGCCCTCAGCTCTTCTCGCCACGTCGGAGAATGCCGCCAAGACGAGGACAGCACGATCTCGGCATCTGTTCTATCTACTACAAGGTTGAGTCGATAGACCAGCTCTGGCTCCGCCATCGTCAGGTAGTCGCCAACCGTCAGCGTGGGCGTGTGGTACCGAGGCGGGTCGATCCGATTGATTACGCCGTCGTAGTCGAGGAATATGACCCTCATGCCGCCTTGGGAAGGAGATCAGGGTTCTCGTAGATGTTGCCGATGACTTCGCGGTGCGAAAAGATCATTGGCGTGTCGTACTTCGTCTTGAAACAAGCGTTCTTTCCATCCCACTCGACCGCAGCATTTAGGTCCGCCGTATCGTGCAGAATATCCCCCTCAAATATCTCCTTTCCTTGGCAGTCTAGGAGGCCAGTGAATTGCATGACGATCAAATGCTGCTCGTAGATCGCGTTGTCGTCAGCGTCATGCCCAATAATCTCCCTGATGGGAGAATCGCATTCAAATCCGCCGAATGCGGACATCCCACGCTTCTGCCCGTCTTGCGTGTACTCGACCTCCATATCGCGAGATCGATTCATCTTCTGCTCTTTCTTGTGCCACGCTCGGAATCGAAGGGGTGCCATCGCGGGCACAGTAGCGCGGGAGTGCTGCACAAGTCAACTAGATATGATCACTTCGGCAGAAATTCACAACTCAATCGCTTCGGCGAGCTGCATTCACTAGATCCTTTGACCATCGCTCCACTTGACTTGGTAACGCTCTTTCAGCCAATCCAAGGAGAAAGCCAATTAAGATCGCGGTCAGCAAATCTTCGCTGATCTTTGCAGTAGAAAAGCTGTCGCCAAACGTCACCGTCACTACCTGAAGCTGAAAGATCAGAGCGATCATGGCAATCGCGATTCCAAAGAACAACAGCCGCACCCACGGTTTCATGAGGTCGGCGTCTGGCGTCATCAACGTCTCAAATGTCGGATCGAGGTTGCGTGCGATTGAAGCAAAGAGCAAGCCGACCATTGACGCAGCCAACAGCGCTCCGAGGTGCACCAGCGAAACGCTGTGATCCCACTTCACCATCGAACCGAAGTTCATCCAATACGACTTCTCGCCCCATTGATTCATCGAAGAGACGGTAACGAGCCATTGAAGCACAAATGCGACGACGAGAATCAGCACCATCGCCTTCGCGACCGCTTTGGACAAGTGTTTGTTGTAACCGGACTTGATCAGCCCGCCGGCATGCTGAACTATCTCGGTTCGCAGATGCACGAGATCCGACAACGACTCGGGCCGGAATCCAGTCGACGTGAATACACCGCGACCTATTGCGATGAGGCGATTAAAATAGTCACGGAATATTTCGGCGTGCTCTTTCTGAAAGACCACCCGTAGAACTGTGCCGACTTTCTCAATTTCTTCCCGCGCCGCCTCCTGCTCGGGAGACACCGAAGGTTTGAGAATAACGAAGAAGATATGTCCAGGCTGATCAGGTCGGTCTTGAATTCCGACTGCCTCCATAAGCCCGTAGGTCGACGCTGGACGTTCATTAGCAACAACCGCTGGAGCCTCCTGCCCTGGCTGCAAGATTGGTTCGTCCATTTACATCGCTCTCTGGCAGACAGGACAGACGCCAACTTCCCCGACCATCCCGTAGATTTTCTCAAGACCCTCGGTTAGCTGCTTGTCCTTGCTCTTCGCGTTGTCCAGGGTCGTATCAATCTGCTTAATTTCGTCAAATAGTCGTTGTTCCGAAGCGTTCCGCGTGGTCTTCTTCGCTAACGCCCTGTAAACAGCACTTAATTGCGGAGGAAGCATGTATTTCTCCTATCTAGGCGTGCACATGGGAAAGCAACAGCCCCTCATTGTCTCTACGAATCGCGCGGAGTCAACGCGCGATTTTCCTGCTTAAAAAGCCCCCACTTCCATTCAGGGGCTCCGCTTCGAGTCACGTCGTCCGACCGGACATGAGAGCGTGCCTGTTCCGACGGACGGGCGCAAACTTAACATCATGTTGCAAAACATTTGGAAATGCTTTGTGATCCCACTACTTGCCTTTGTTTTGTTGCTTCGAGACGGGCTTCTTCTTCGAATTACTGGCCTTGTTCGCACGCTCTTGCGCTCCCCAAAGCACAATCAACTCAAGGTGACGTTTCTGCATATACCCCCACACTGCTCTATCGATCATGTATTTCCCCTCAGCTAATGGCACTAAGACATTGCGGTTAACCAGATGCAACACGTCGGGGTCAGCGTTCAATTCGTGCACCGGCTCATTCTCGGCTATTGCCGCGCTGAGGAACGCCCTCTCTCCATCTGACAGGGGACCATTCAGACACTTGTATGCGTCGCGAAAGCGGCCGTGCTGGCTCCATGCGGGTGCAAAAAACCCGTACCATGCGACTTGGATGATCCAGGTATAGGCGGCGAGGATGCCGGCCGGTACTGCGAATTTTCCGTACTCGGTGAGGAACACGCCGATCGGTTCATAGTCGTCGCACGCAAAAAGTGTGAGACATGTCACCCAAATCGCCAGACTATACTTTGGCGTAAGAAGCAGATCCGCAATCTCAGTGACCGAGCCAATTTGCTTCGTCTCGTCTGGCATCGGCAAGTCCCCCATTGTTGCCATGAGTGCAAATTTGCACTCTAGGGTACTCTTCAGAACTATTTCGATCAAAGAATAATTATCTCTCCAACCCCCGCGTGTCCTGCGGCCAACAGCGAAAGCCCGCACCCGTCCGGAGCGTCGTCGCGGGCCCCTGGCTTGTCCGGGTGATGGACGCTCAGATATTCGCCTTCCTTGAGATATTCACGTTCCAGGGCAATCGTCTGTTCCTCGAACTCGCCGGCGAGCGGATGATCGGTCGGGTAGCTGAACCGCAGCTCATCCTCGGGATCGCGGAACAGGGCAGCTTCAAAGTGCAGGTACAGCGTGTTCTTGGACTGCGTCGTAAAGACAAAATGGCTTTCGTCGTCGATCGGGAGCTGGGTCTTCGCGGCCAGCATCTCCATCGGGGCATCGCCGGCCGAACCCGTGGAGTCGCCGCGGACTGCCGCAATCCTTTCGGCATATGTGAACTCCTCCTCGGCGATCAGGCCGTCGTCCTTCAGGACCTGGCGTTTTCGCTTCTCGGCCAACCACGCGTCGATCAGTTCACATTGCTGCTCGTACGGAACATGCGGCACCTTGAGCATGTCCGCCACGTCGTTGAACTCGTTCGAGACGAACGCCCACGTGTTATCGCTTCGCCGAGCCCAGTCGATTCCAAGGCCAAGGCGGTCCATCCTGATCGGCTTCGACATCGGCTGACCACAGGAGAGCAATCGCTCGCGGGAAACGAAATTCCCGGCTTCAATCGTGTCTTCGAGGTAGAAGTTGCGTTTGATCTCGGGGTTGTCGCGGCCGAACTGACGGAGGAGCCGCTGGAACGTCTTTTCGTATTCGAGATGCTTGGTTTCACCTGTCTCTTCATACTTGGACCTACGATCCGCAATCACTTCGTCGACGATCACTTTGACAACTGTCGTAGCCGCAGCCTCGCCCGCACATGCTTTCTGAAAGTCGCAGACACGCGTATTGCCAACACCAACCATGATCATAATGCCACCGGTTGAGGTAGTCATCGGATCGAGCTGCTCCGCGCGGCGAGTGTCATCAGTCTTATGCGCTTCGTCGAGAATCAGCAGATTGATAGTTTTACTCTCATTCGTAGTTGTTGGGGCGAGGGAGAACCGGAACACCTCCGCATAGAGTTGGTCGAACCGATACGCCCGGATCGTGATAGCATTGAATTCGCGGTCCTCTACTTGCCACGAATCGCGAAGCTCATGGATCGACTTCTTCACGCGGTCAACCGACGTTTTCGCCACTTCGCCGTTCGGCGAGGCTATCCCGCACATCAAAGGATCACCAGTGAACAGGCGATGAAAAATGATGAGGAAGCGAAGAATCAGCGTTACGCATTCAGTTTTTCCACTCTGTCGCGCCAACTGAATAGCCACGGTCTTCGGTTCGACGTAGAGAGCCTGAAAGACCGCTTCGGCAATGCGAACCTGATAGGCGTATAAATCAATGTCGAAGTTCTGGCGGCAGAACACAACGAACGTCTTGAGTATCCGCTTTACAGCCGCCTGCCGTTGCTCCACTGAAAGGTCACGTATCTTCACGTGCCGATCATAGCGCGAAACTACGCGACATGCTTCCAGGATCGGCGTCTCTTGATGTCGCGGATTGTCTGGGCTGTCACGCCGTATCTCTGAGCAATGACGATTGTGCGATGGTCGGTATTGGCCCTTATTTTAGTGACCTCTTTCGCAGTCAGCTTATTCGTCCATGCTCGGCCCTTATCGAGCATGTCAAGCATGTTGCGGCTCTGCGTACCGATGAACAAGTGGGCTGGGCTGAAGCACCGAGGCTTGTCGCACTTGTGCAACACCAACAAATGTCTTTCTAGATCGAATCCCAGCCAGAGCCACGCCGACAACCGATGAGTGAAGTACATTACATTCCCTACACGCTGCCTGCCGTAGCCTTGATTCGTTAAGACCCCGGACCAAAGCCAACATCCTGTCCGCCCGATCCTTCTCTTGCTCAGCAGAACGGCCTCAACGCTCTTTCGATTATCGAGCGAGGAAGTCAAGTATAGTGGCTTAGCACCACCAACATCGCGCTTGTGGTACCAACGCAAGTAATGAAGCTGGCACCATCCACGAGAATCGACAGAACGATTACAGCCCTCGACCGAGCACTCCCGTTGCTGTAGAGTTTCCGAGTTGTCCAAGCCACAACACCCTAGACCTGCTCGTGCGCAAGCTCAAGCGATTTAGGCGCGTAAGACCACTCCTCACAAGAAGGAATGTCCCATGTTGGAATCCTTGTGCTGGCTGTTCTCTGACAACCTATGGTTTCCGTTGATTCAGACTGCACTTCTTGCCCTATTTGCGTGGGCGATGTTTCGGCCCACCTATCTGAAACGCCGAGCACACAAATCTGGCTTTTGCGCCGAGGCAACTGTTAAACGAGGGGAAAACTCGTGGAGGGCATTCGTTTTCGCATGGGGGGTCTTGTCATTGATTGCCCAACAAATCATTCGTACAAGCACATCTGGTATCGGCTACAAAGTCTTGCTCAACGCCCTCGATTTGTCGATTTTGGCATATCTGTGCTTTTACAATGACTGGTTCAGAAACCAGCTAGTGCGCATTGTGAGCGCAGCACAAGAAAAAGAGGAGCGATAGACGGCACTAGTCTCTTAAGCGTGCGTTGACGCTGGGCCGGAGAGAGATCGCGGATGAGGGGCAGACGACACGATCATAGCGGAGGTATTAAGCGATACACGCCATGGCCTTCGTTTAAATAGCACAAGAGCGGAACTGAGCATTTTGCCAAGAACCGCTCTTGTGAATTAGAAAATCACCGGCTATTTCCTGTCGCTTACTGAACTCGCTTCCATGCGCTCCAAGTGCCATCAGATCCCCAAACAGACACATATGATTGTGGCCAATTGTTTCCGTGAACAATCTTGCATGAGACAAAGTTAGAATTGCTCGTGTAAACACCATTTGAAGGCCAAGCAGTAGCCGACACGACCCCGTTCGCCGCGACGCCGTATGAACATACGGCCCTTGCGTCGACGACGCCCCAAAAAGACTCCCCAGCAATATCGACGTAATAACCGCCTGTGAAATGAGCGCTGGATATTTTGGGATTCCCTCTCGTAGCCTGGGCCGGCGTGGTCGAACAACGCCTGCATCGCCGTCTTCCCGCCTCAGCACTTGAGTCGATGGCCACTACGAGAAAGAGGAACATCACTAAGAAGATGAATCGCTTCATGAAATTCTCCGTTTCTAAGTACCGTGATGCCAGCGACAGAAAGAAGTTCTACGAAGTAGTGAAATGAATTGCAAGTTGTTTGGTAAACTTCCGATCACTTATTCGTCAAGTAGTGTGCTCGCCAATGCCGCCGCCCCGTCCTTCTTCACAGTTACGTCCTGTTCGACCTTACGCTTGATGTTCCACTCGTCGAATTTACGCTCAATGATCCAAGCCCAGCGTTGCCAGGCTTTCTCGTCTCCACGCAGGTTTGAGTAGAGCGATTTCTTCTCGCGAATCAAAGCCTTTTTTAAAAGCCCTTGAAACTTTCGCCAATTGTCGTCTGCTACTTCATCCTTCACGGCGGCCTTCCATGCTTCAAACGTGCTTGTGCCGACTTGCTCAGCCTCCGGCAGCCTATCGTTGATCGTCGAAAGCAACTCTTCGTCGGTCAGGATGATCACGTCATCGCCTTGAGCGAGCACGGCCTCGGCAGCAGCCAGAAACTCTGGCGTCAACTTCGTGGGTCTTCCGCACTTGCAAGGATTGTCTCCCTCCTTAGGCTTATTGCAGCGTCCGCAGACTTTTGGCTCATCCATGCCCGGACTCTACGCCGTCTTCTGGTCTTTGGCGAGCTGAAAGCAGACGAGCGGCCGCGACAGCATCTCAAAAACGATCGTCTCCGTCACAGGATCGTGCTGGACGTGTTCGACGAGTGGTCGGTCCCAGGGATCATGGTCCCACGACGGTTCCAGAAGTCAGATATGCTCCGGCAACCCCTGATCCAGTTCCTCGAACTAATGTTGCGGTTCCAGTCACGTTCATTACATCGTAAATATCACCTGCGGGGGCAGCTGTCGTAAAGGTGCAGTCAGTTGACGTAGAGACAGCAATAGACCGAACCCATATACCTCGCGTGTATATTGATTCTGCATGACCTGTTGAAGTGAAGGTGCAATTATTAAAGTTCGTCGTCCCTCTATCGAGGTTCGCACAGTTGTTGTTATATAGCCCAGCGCCTTCAGCGGGAGTTCCGGGGAATTTGCCTGAAGAAGTAAACCTGCAACGATTAAATGTAAAGGTAGCGGTGTTCAACACTGCTACACAATCGTAGGTAGATTGGAAAATACAATCGTTGATTACGGCATTGGAATTTAGCGAGCTGAAAAAGAAACAATCGCTCTGTCCTCCTACTTTCAGTCTGTTCAGTGTGCAGCCTGTAAATTGCTGTCCGTGCCTTGCCCCTATCGGGAATTGAAACGTTCCGTCGGTGAGCGTCCCGTTTACTGCGAAATCCCAGAGATGACATGTACCGTTTAGGTTAATAATGCATTCAAAAACGGCGACAAGCTGATTGGAATTCAAAATTGTCTCGTTGTAGCCGCATCCCCTATACGTCACGCCGTTCGCGCACTGGTACCCCACCGCGGCATCAAGCTGAATCGTGTATGGTCCGATGTACATCGTGTCGCCTGAAACGCAATCATTAAAGCAGCTCGTGAAGTTGGCGAGCGACTTCGCGTTGGTTCTCGGAGAAGACGAGATGTCGTATTTCGTCACCACGCCGGCTGAGGACACACGGACGCACGTCGTTTCCGCAAAATGATAGAACCATGCCGAGGTGAAATCGCCGAGTGCCTGCCCGCGAGCCCGAATGAGGATAGGCACGGAGAGCATGCAGGCTAAGAGAGAAGGCGTGCGTAGACGTTCGCGGTCTCGCTCGTATTGCAAATGAATTTGACGGCAGCAATCTTCGAGAGAAAAAGCAATCTCGGCTGCTCCACGGGAAGAACGTCGGAATCCCCTGTGGCCCCCGCGACGGGCGTGCCGCCATCGCAGGTGAAGTAGGCCTTATTCGGTCCCTTATTCATCAGCTCAATGTACTCGCAACCGCCAGTATCGAGCTGGTCAACAGCAAGGTGATCGCACGCGATCAATCCTTCCGTGAGCTTTTGAAGTCGAACGCCTGGGATTCCTTCGGGGGGATTGGTCATCGAGAGCGTGGAGAAATATCAATGCCATCATAGCACATCAGTCTTCGATTCTGCCCGTCCTTCGATATCTCTCGAATTCCGTCTCAACAGACAGGCGTGGGGCTTCGCGGCGCTGAAACACAGCAAACGGATTCAAGGAGCTTCGAGGCACGAATCCGATCGGCTCACCGTCGTACGTCCACTGAGGCGTGTCATAGATGACCGCTGAATCGTAAGGAAGAGCCATGAATGCATCTTAGCAGCTACTTCGACGCGGCTTCCTTTTCCTCTTTCCAGTTCTCGGCTTCATCGACAATCTGTTTGACTTGCTGCGTCACGACGATCCCGTAGAGAGATGAAACCTGTCCGTTTTCCAGATTGATCTTGCCGCACCGATCGCAGATCGATTTTAGAAGGTCGTATTCCTCCTGATCGAAGAGCATCTTGCCCTTTTCTCCCGCGATCTTCACGCCCAGAGAATACGCCTGGCTCTCCTGCGGTCCGTTCAGGCCCATTCGGTGAGCACTGTTCAGGTACGTAAGCAGGACGTCTTTCAGCATCAATGCCTTTGTGTCCTCTAGGCTTCTCTGAAGCGGTTCCCCATTGAACTGAACAAGATCCTGTCCGACGTCTATCTGCTTGCAGGATTTCTGTACTTTCTTGTTGTGGTGCATAGTGCGGCGAGTCTATTCCCGCACGAATCGGGATGTCAAATACTGAAATCCTCCGTATTCAACGCCTGGGCACTCAGTTCCCACACGGTTTCTCTATGGGGCTATGCTAGCAGACCCACGTTACGCAACGCTTTCACAATCTGACCGATTGTGTAATTGTCGAATGTAGCGGAATCGTCGATAACACCCGATGTATTCGCAACAAACGTTGCTGCCGCTCCTCCCGTCGTTGGCTGGGCTACCGGTGCAGCTCCAAATACTCCGAGCTTATTAAGAAGGCTTAATCCTCCGCTTCCGACCTCGGCAGGATTGATCACGAGGTTGGTCCCATCGTAATACATGGAGCCGTAGTTTCCCGTGATCGAGTAGTTCGTTGCTGCAACAGGCAACGTGAATGCGGTTCCTCCAAAGAGAGACTTGGCATTGTTGAGGCCCATGTAGTTATTCGCTGCTGCACCGTTCACGAGGCAGTAATTGTTCGTGTAACCCGTGACCTTTGCGTAATAGCCCATGCCGAGAGATGTTCCTGTGGCCGTTCCCGTGAGCGTGATATTCCCTCCTGCTTCAAGTCTTCGTAGCGTTCCTCCTCCTGTGTTTGTCGGAGTGAAGGCAACGTTAAACTTCATCGCGGAGAACTCGTAGAGCATACTGGCCGGCCCTGCGTAGACGTAAGAGCCTGTCGAAGACACGTTCCACCCCGATGTCTTTTGGTTGCTGTTTCTGGGTGTCGTGTGTGTATTTGTGTAGGTTCCCTGATCTTGGAAGACTGTTGCAATAGCATTTAAATTTCTAAAGCCAAGTGTCGCACCCGCAGTACTTACACCATTATCTAGGAATGAGGAAGTGCGAACCATATTGAATTCCATTCCATTGATGTTATCTGTCGTCGCAGTTGTGAGGTTCAGCGTCCTTCCATCAAAACAACCAAGGAACATACTATCGAATGGCTGTGTACTCGTAGGATTGCCAGTAAATGAATATGTCGGAGAACAGGACCAAAATCCTCGGACGGAACCTGTCGCGGTGGAGAATGTTCGTCCCTCGACAAGATCCTGTCCAGCGGTAGGATTTAAAAAACTGATCGTACCGTTACTTGTTATATTCAGAAGATTGTTCGATGAAGAATCCTGAATCGTCAGGTAATTCCCAGATTGCGATGCAGCACCAATGACCTTGAGTCCAACATGCGTGCTGGTTCCGATCGTGATTCCCAGGCTGTCTGTTGCTGAGGCAGCTTGTCCGAGCCCGAGTCTCTGAAACTGCGGAGTCGCGGCAGTATGGATGTTTTGAGGAAGTGAGAACGTCGGATTCCCCGCGACTCCATCCCCATCGGCAACAACAACCTGATTCGCTGTCCCTGTGAGCGTTCTCTGTGCCCAGGTATCCGCTGCCGTTCGCACCGCGAATCCTGTGGATCCTAGAGCGGCAATGGCTGTCAGGTCGGCATCGATATCCTGTTTGCCATCCAAAGCAGCCTGAAGGCCGCTTACGTCCGCAATCACATGGCTATGCCCGATATCAGACTTGCCAAGCTCAAGCGCGGCGAGGCGGTAATCGTGGCTCGCTGAATCGGCTGATCCAGTGATTCCAACGGTCGCTTCAAGAGCCGCGATCGCATCATTTGCGTTTGCGTGCTGACTCGAATGGCTCGGATTGTTCATCGGATCCCCGGAGGTCGGGTTTGTGAACGAATCGAGCGAGGACGGGAAAGAGGAACTCACGCCTCAGAGTATACGCGAGATTCCCATCACACCGACTCAGGATGTTCGCGCCGACTCATTCGCTCGCTGATGCAGTGAAGGCGTGGTGACCTCCAGGGTCCCACCAGGTCAAGCGGTTCGGATCATCACGAGCGCGAAGGAAGAATCCCCAGCGTGCCGTCGGCCATCCACGCATGCCGAAGCGAGCGAGGGCGGTGACAGACAGGCGAGTAAGCCGGTGTGAAGGGCCTTCGGGAGTCTCCGCCGATGAGCCATGCTCTGCATCGGATCGCATCATAGCACGGTGTCTACTCGACCAAGAATGCTTGGAGGTCGCCATTTTCTTTGGGAAAATAGAAGTAGTAGCCCGCACCCAGCCTCCTCGATCCTTACGCCACGGAGCAGCCAGATGAAAAAACCGAGCCCGCCGATTCCGAAAGGAGTTCAAATCCAACCGATCCCACTATGGCAATTAATTCTCTTTTGTATGGCAATTAGCCTCATGGCATACGGGTTTTCCGGCGGTCAGCACGAGCTATTCGCCTTCTATTCCGGCCAGATAATTGCCATTTTCCTCGCTGTCGTGAAGATCGCAGAGCGCTGGTCCTCTCGCCCGATAAAATGACGATCATGCTTTGTCGGGCATCTTAAGAGACATCCCACACCGTGGTCTGTTCGAACAGACTACCGTCATGATGCTCGGCGAGTTGGCGATTCTAGCCATCTCGAATACTTCGGGCACAAACCCTTCCTCGCACGCCGGCTGGTCGAAGCCGGCATCTGCTCCATCATCTTTTTGCACGGTTCAGATAGGGCTGATCCTGACCTTACAATGCCTTGAGTGCCACCGTGGCGCAACATCTCGCTGCGAAAAGGGATACGGCGTGTCGCCCAACAACACGTCGATGAATGTCGCGATAAAAAAGCCCCAGCATCCTGCCGGGGCACGTGTGTCGCTGAAAAATCACAGCGGCTTACTTCCGCCGCCACTTGAGCAGCATCAGTCCTAGGCCCGCAACGGCCAGTAACCACGTGGCAGGTTCCGGGACGACCTCAACTACGGCGTACGTCACATCGCCCGCAGCCCAGTTGATGTCATGCCAATGGCCCGGAGTGAAGAGGTTCAGCGCGATTCCTGCGTAGACTTCGTTCGGCGTATTCTCCGGTTGGCCGGGATGCCAATTCGTATACGTCACCGGCGCTCCGTCGATCCACTTCCAATCAGGAGGCGCGTCCCTGCTCGTCAGCCCGATGAGCAGCGACTTATCTCCGATGTGCGAATCAGAGAGAGCCGTGTCCCCGAACGTTGACAGAATCCAAGCATCCTCGACGGCATCGCCGATGGATACCAGATCGCCGCCCAACCCGAACGCTTCTGTGCGACTCGCATCGAACGGGTTCGGAATGTCGGACGCATTGACTGTTTGCAGCAGATAGTACGAGTGCCCGTTCGACGGATTCAGTTCCGGTCCCTGAAGCACGGTTGCGCTCGCCGACGTGCAGAGGCACATCAATACAGTCCCGATTACATACGCCTTCATCGTTGCGTCTCCATCGAGTGTCAGTTGTAGAACCAGTTGCTGCACTCTAGGCACGCGTTTCGTTGATCGTCAAAGGGTGTTTTTAAGATTTCTACTACCGACGGAAACTTCGCGTCGGCTATCACGTTTTCGCTCATTTCAAGCGTAACCGACGCTGACTCTGAGTCGGTTGTGATGATCGCTTGTCTCCATCTGCAAGTGTTGATACGAGTGTTGCGCACCTCCGTGGAACAGGTCTACGCTCCTCCCCGACTGAGCACGTCGTTCAGTCACGTAGCTGTTCTTTCACAACGGAGGTGGATCAATGATCCAGTCGAACATGGTTCTGCACCGCGGAGCACGTCTCGTGGAATTGGATGAACTCGAAAGGGTTCCCTGTCCACCAGCAACGGAAACGTGGTTTCCGGTTCCTCATAAAAACGTCCTCACTGTCGTATCCGACCAGCTTACTGGTACGGGTTTCGCCATCGAGTCGATGGAGCTTGCTCTGTCGCGCGATGACGCTCGTTTCTTCGGCGTTCTGCGTCTCAAGAACAGGATCAACGACAATGTGGCACTCACTGTCGGCGTCAGAAGCTCCCATGATAAATCGTTCCCCATCGGGCTTTGCATGGGATCGACTTGCTTCATTTGCGACAACATGGCCTTCTCATCTGAGATTGTTATCGCTCGCCGTCATACGAAATACGGCAACGAGAGATTCGCAAGTGCTACGGCTCAAGCCGTCCTCAATCTCCATCAGTACCAGATTTCGGCGGCACAACGGTTCGCTGCGATGGAGGCGTGGCAGCTCTCGCCTCAAGCCGCTGACTCCCTCATCTTGCGGTCATTTGAAACAGGGATAGTTTCATCCCGCCTGCTACCAGACGTCATCAAAGAGTGGCGGCAACCCCGTCACCCTGAGTTCCGAGAACGCAATTTGTTCTCGATGCTCAATGCGTTTACAGAAGTTCTGAAAGAGAGGCAGAAGTCTAACCCTCAGGAAGCCGCATTGCAGACAATTCGTCTTCAACGTCTTCTTGAACCACCACAAGGAGAAGATCATGGCGTCATCGACGCGCAATCGACATCAACGTGAAGAACGGGAGAAGAAGGACCCGCCTGTTGCGGTTTTCGCATCAGGTCTCACCGAGGTCAGTGTGTGGGAGAATGAAATTGACACGGACGATGGCCAGAAAACGGCCTTCGCTGTGTCATTCCAACGCTCCTACCGCACCGAGAAGGACGAATGGAAGAAAACGACAGCCCTTCGTCCGACCGATTGCCTGGTGCTTGCAGAGCTTCTCCGACAAGCATGGGCATGGATCATCGAGAACTCCAAGAAGGAGTAGCTGCCCCGCACTCAAGGATGAGTGCTGCCCTCTGCAAGAAATTGCAGGGGGCTTTTTAGGCACGGTTCAAAAGGTTCCTCACAGCCAGCCCCGTGCCAACCGTCACGGCAACAATCGCAGCCATGATGCCGAACGTGGCTACCTTGCCGATTGCGTCTCCGATTGCCTCAAGTGGTCCGTCCGGCTTTTCCATGAGCAAACTCTATCACAATCAAAAAGCCCGCCATTTCTGGCAGGGCTTCTTGGCTAACACGTTTGTGCAACGCTTTGGTTCATACGCCTGATTAGGGCGGTTTGAATCCTTAGTTTCTTGCGACACGCAACGACACCATTGACGTTGCAGAGCCACACTTGACGTTCGCTGGAGCATTTCTTGCATTCAGCGTGCGAGCACAGTGGAGCTTTACGCCCGCTTCAATCTGATCGCGGACGATCTGACTGAAGATACCGGACTGAGCATTCGTGCCGAGTTCTTGAAGACGATCTTCAAGCTGGCCGGAGATGTAGCGGTCCGTGGTATTCGTCCACGCATCGACGTCGATGATGTTGGCGGCCGAGGCAGCCATAGGTGACAGCAACGATGCCGTCAGGAGGAGAGAGGTGATGATCTTGTTCATCGGAGAAGGGAGAAAGGAAATAAGACTTTGACAGAGTGCCACGTTTATTGTGTGGCGTCAAGCAGCTTTTACATGATCCCAGCGGTGCCAAGCAGCGAGGCACAGAGGACCGGTTTGATGACCTTAGAAAGAGCTGACTTCCAGTTCGCCGTCGTATTCGAGGACGGCCTTCAGGTGGTAACCGGGATTTGATGGGAAGAAACCGATTGCGAGTCCGTCGCCATTGATGAGTTTCAGAAGATCGATGTCATCGGAGTATATCGAACAACCATCGTCGCCTTCAGCGAACGGAACGGCATCCATGATGTACAGTCCTTCGACTGTTTCACTGCTCTCGCTCAACAAGTGGCTGGAGCCGCTCAGGTTTCGGCGTCCGCAGATTCCTCTCCATGTCGCATCGAGGAACTTGAATCGCTTCCATTCAAGGGCCGCATTGATTTGACCGTCAGGAAGGAGCGGAGCCGCGTAAACCGACAGGCCATCGACACCTTCATTCTGGCCGTTGCGACTCAAGTACACGTGCAGATACGCCTCGGAAACGTTGCCTTTGAGCTTCTGCACGTTCATCGACCGAAGGCGGTTCGAGCCGCTGGCTGAGGCAGCAGCAAGGTAGGACTGATCGGCGAGCACAACAGTTCGTAGTTCTGGCTCAGATGCAACTGACGACGATGAGGACGATTCCTCAGAGCTGGATGAGCTGATCGCGATTTGCGAAACCCGAGTGACCGCTTCATAGTCGCGAGCACGCTGTTGCAATTCTGCTGAGGTAACGCGGTGGATGTTGCAGGCCGAAAGGCTCAGCGTGCCGAGAAGTAGAATGCCGGTGATGATAGTTGAGCGTCTGCTCATAGAAAGGAAGGGAAGAAGAAATAAGAATTGAAATGAACTTCAAACACTAGAGAACGGCCAATTCTCGAAGATGCTTCGACACGTCGCCAAAGTAATCGGCGTTCGTATTTCGATTGGCCGCCGCACAAGCGGGGCAGTTGTGAGCGACGATCGCTCTGAACATGTCGCCGTTGTATTTGTCGTACTGAGCCTTTGCCGAATCAGCGAGCCAGCGGATTTGAAACCGCCAGTCCTGCCATTCGGGATACTTCTTTACGAACGACGTGGCCGTGTATCCGTAGTTGCAGACGTTTCGCTGCGGGATGCCGACAGAGCAGTTGTGATCGCCCATAACATCTTCAGCGAGGGCACCATTTTCTTGCACGACTTGGGCGACAAAGAGCTTGATCGCCTCGGGATCGGTTATGCCGCGTTCGCGGAGCTGATCCTGATAATAGGCGAGGCGTTCCTGCTTGTATTCCGGTTGGCCTTTCCAAACGAAGTGCTCACTTTGCGGCTTCGGCAGCTCAATCGAGAATCCCGCAGGGATTTCAGGATTGAACGTGAGAATCTCATCAGCCCGCGTGTGCGGGGTGACGGCCATGACAACTCCGATAAGGATGAGGCCGAACCACATCTTGCGAGCGTAGCCTAGCACCGTTTCAAGTCTGGATCGTGCGATCAGACCCAAAGAACTGAGGAATGCCAAGTTGAACATGGCGAGCAGAATCCGGAAGGCTATCGGATTGTGGGAGGTCTTCCAACCAAGGAAGAAGATTGCGACCAGCCAGAAGGCGGCCATTGCGTAGAAGAGACACTTCATACGAGAGGGGGGAAGGGATATTTGTTTTCGTCCTTGACTGGACACTTCCCAGTATAGCGCAGTTGACCTTTTTGCGCAAACCAATCTGCCATCTCGCGACCTGAGCCGGAGAGTAAGGAGGATCATCAACTCCAACGAGATCTGTCCATCTGTCAAAAATAGAAGACTTGCTGTTTCCAGCAAGTCTTTAAATGAAGAACGTCTTTTCCGACCGCTCAATGAACCGCCACCACGAGAATGGCGATCTCGATGAGCACGACACCGGCTCGCAACCACCGCTCTTGACGGTGTAACCGCTTCACCGGATTCGTTCCTTGCACCCGCCGAGCCAACTCAGCGCATGCGAGGAACTCCACTGCCAAAAGTAATAGCGCAATCCACCGCACGATTTCGCCCTCCAAAATTTACGCAGTTACCCGGAATCTCTGCCGAACACGGACGAATGAACCGCACTCGTCCGCCTCCGAAAACCGGTGCGAAACTCTTAGAGGCACTCCTTTGCGGCAATCTTCTGCGCCGCTGATGGGCTTGGCAGACCCACCAATGAAATGTATTCAGCGCGCCTGCTTTAGGGAATAGGGACGTTCTTTCGATGCTGTGATGGATCAGTGCCGCGACACGGCTACTTCTTCGGTGAAGGAAGCTGTGGGCTGTCCTGCCTGCCATTGGCTGTCAAACCCGCGGCGAGTAACGGCGTTTCAGTGGCACCAACCGCTTGCATCACACGCTCATAGATCGGGTAGAGCTTCGAGTTCGACGTGGCGAGCATCACAGCATCGTCCACAAATCTCTTCTGCTCACGGAGCATCTTGATTTCGCGGCCTATGGCTGACTCGCTCATCACTTGGTCTGCGAAGTATTGAACATCACGAGCCGCAAATTCTTGGAGCCTCTCTTCAAATTGCTCCAGCTTCTCGATGCTGATTCCCTGTCGGTTGTAACTCTCGGCATTTTTGCGTACCTCCTCGACCGTGCTGCCGATCACCTCGGCAACAAGTTCGCAGTAGGTGGACTCGACTTCATCCTTCAATTTACACAGCTTAAACATCTCTTTCTCGAATCGCTTTACGCGTGTCGCAATCTTGTACTTTTTGAACGCACGCTTTCGAGCTTCTTCCATTGTTTCGTGCTCGAATTCGGGATGCTCCTGCGAAATAGACTTGATCCGATAATTGATCTTCTCATGCAGGCTTTGCATGATCTTTTCTTTTTCCTTGAGGGTAAGGGACATGGGAAATGGGGGAAGGGGAAATAAAGACTAGGACATGGCTATTCACAGGCAAGCTTGCATTCAGCAGCGGAAGAATACGGGACGCATGCCGTGATGCACTCGTAGTGAAGCTTCACGACGTAGAAGATCAAGACGATCACCATGATCGCGATCGACATGAGGCAGAAGAGGATGATGGATTCGCGATTGTACATAAGTGCGGGGGAAAGGGAATCAAACGAGTTGAGCAGCTGGACAAAACCAGCCTTCGGGATGCAAGCATTTGCAGTTCTCACAGAAGCGAGGATTGAATTCCGACTCAGGATGCTTCGAGCAAGGAAGGCAGCGTTTGCACTCGTTTCCATGCCGACGCGCGAAGTCCTTTCGTGAGGCTTCAAGCGACTCGCCACAGTCGGTGCAGAATCGAGCATCGGCCTTGTTCTTATAGCAATCGCCACAGCGGACCATCCATTGCGGAGCCTCAGGAGGAATGGCCGCGTGTTGGCACCCGATGCAGTAGTGGTAGCCATTTGTTACGTTTCGGATCTGTGCTTGCTGCACTTCGCCGTTGAGGACGCCAGCGGTGGTCACAGGGCTTTGTCAGTGAGGACGATGTTGCGGACGTGCCCAGCTCTTCGCTGGACGTATCCCTTCTCTTGAAGGACTTCAACGTGCTTCAGCACGGCAGCGGACGTCACGCCGAGATCGGCAGCCACCTCTGAATAGGTCGGGCAGCCTTTGCCCTGTTCAAACCACTTTCTGTAGATCGCGAGAACGCGTACGCCGGTGTTGGAAATGTCGAGGAATGATTTCATCACTGCGAACGATACGCCCGACGCAAGTTTATGGTCAATCAATTCCAGTTGACAGAATAGTGTCGTGTGTTGATGAGAGTTGACAGAAGTAAATGGACGGGAGTAGTGTTCGTGCATCACTTCCCCATTCGTCTATGTCTGACTCTCAGACCAAAGCATCGGCTCACACTCCTGGTCCTTGGAAGGTTGGCCATACAGCTTCACTAAGAACGGGTTCCCGACGAGTAAAAGTCTTTGTAGAAGACGAAAGCGGTAATCGAACCACAATTGCCGAGACTCCGAAGGTCGGCCCAAGGAACAAGGAGACATGGAATGCACATCTCATCGCTGCTGCTCCTGATTTCCTTGAGGCATCCGAGCAGATTCTATCTTGGGCAAATGAAGACGAACGCTCTGACGGTGAAGTCCTCGATGAAGTGTTCGCTATTTTGAAGCCGCTCGTTTCCAAAGCCAAAGGCAATTCTTAATTCCCCACTTCCCCTTTCCTCTATGAACAAGGAACTATCTGTCCTCAACAACTGGACCGCTGAAGAACTCGACGTCATCAAAACTACGATGGCCAAAGGAGCAACCGACGCGGAACTCAAGGTATTCCTTATGACGTGCACGAAGCACAACCTTGATCCGATCCGTCGACAAATCTTTCTCGTCAAACGCTGGAATGCCAAGAACCAGCGTGAAGAAGCGACCATTCAAATCGGTATCGACGGCTTCCGTGCGATTGCCGAACGAACTGGCGTCTACGCTGGAAATGACGAACCCGCGTACGAAGAAAATGACGGCAAGCCCGTGAAGGCATCCGTCACCGTGTACAAGCTCGTGAAGGGACAGCGAATGCCGTTTACGGCAACGGCTCGCTGGACCGAATACTATCCCGGCGACAAGCAGGGCTTCATGTGGAAGAGTAAGCCGTATCTTATGCTCGGCAAGTGTGCCGAAGCCCTCGCCCTCCGCAAGGCATTCCCAGAAGACATCGGCGACCTGTACATCGAAGAAGAACTCCAAAGAGCCGATATCGTGTTCGACGACACGGATGTCGAAACGATCGTCAAGCAAATCAATGACTGCCAAACGCTCGACGACCTGAAACTCATCAAAACGTCTTTGCTCATGCTCCTCAACAAGCTCCCTGCCGAAAAGAAGAAGCAAGTAATGGAAGCGACCGCCGCGAAACACAAACTCCTTTCCGAAACACCCGCTCTACCTTCTTCCCACTCTTCCGATGTCCCCACAGGAGAAACTGCAAACGCTGGTGAATAACTGGATCACCAGCGGAGACGACAAAGAACTCATCGCCTTCTTGGAGTCGTTCGAGTATCGAACGATGCCATACGTCGACCGCAACCGACACTTCCTCACGTCCTCAAAGCTCAAAGAATTCCAACGCTGCCCGTACCACGCCAAGCTGAAGTACGTGGACGGGATTGAGACACCCCACGAACCCGAAGACTACTTTGTCATCGGACAGGCCGTCGATGATTGCCTAACGCTCGGCGAAGACGACTTCAAATCTCGTTACCTTGCCGTCCCTCGACGCACGGATAAGGCACAAGAAGAGAATCCCGGAAAAGTTCTTCTCACGAACGGTCAAGCCGTGACCATCGACCAAGCGGTGACGGAATTCCGCACTCGGTCATTCTTTCCGAAGACGCCGAAGAAACATCACATCGTGTGGCTCGCCTTCGGCAAAATCCCCTGCAAAGCCGAGCTGGATCACTTCGATCATGAGGCACACAGAATCGGTGACGTGAAGACATGCTCATCCATCACGACCTTCGATCCGATGAACTATCTCTTGCAGATGTCCTTCTACTACGCGGGCATTGTCGAGAAGTTCCAAGAGAAGGTCGAAGCGGAACTCTACGTCGTCGACAAGCACGAGTGGAGCCGTTCGCATAAATGGATCTTCCGCATCCCGACGCTTGAGGATTACCAACGCACAATCAATCAGCTCATCCTCGACTGGAAGCAGTGCGAAGAAGCAGACCTTTGGCCGCACGTCGATCCGAACACTTTTGACGGTCTGAAAACGTGCTGGCAGTCCGAATACTGGAACATCTGCGAGCACTGCAAGACCGATTCCCCTTCCTTTGTATGACCCTCCCTGAACGCATCAAGAACGCCATCGCCGCAGTTGATCGAGATACCGCGAATATCGCGGAGCAAATGCCTGGTATCCAACAAATGCGTGATCACCAACGCATCCTTTCATCGCTCGTCGCAGAAGCCGCAACCGTTCTTGCACAAGCGAAGCGAAACACAATCGCAACCTACGTCACACGCCGCAGGCTTCAAGCCGAGCGATTCCGCAAAGCCAGGTCGCACAATGGCATGACCGCAAAAGACGCCGAAGAGGAGTCCAAGATGTTTGTCGGCGAAGAATACGCGAAGGAGATGGACGCCGAGGAACACCTCACTCTTTTGGAGCTTCTCATTCATGCACTCCGCGCGAAGCTCGACTTCGTTCGAGATGTCGCGAATGACGTGAAGCACATTGAAAAAGCATTCATCGCAAATCAATGATCCTCAAGCCCACCCTCATCGGCATTCCGCTTGTGATAGCGTTTCTGTTTTTCTTCCTTTCGTTCTGATGGCGTCACGATCAATTCGATCGGCAATGATCGAGATTAACCGAGAGCTAGTTTGGGAATGGGAGGCGATGACCCCGAAAGAACAACATGCGTATTTCCGAGAAAACGGTGTCCCGCCATTTCTCATCTGCTCCACTGGCCAACGGAACGAATATCAGATGGCAAGGTTTCGTGGTCAGCTTGGTAGTTCACGCGAGGAAACATGGGATCGTGAAAAGAGACGTCATACCTGCTGTAATGCCAAACAAGCATGGCGTCACAAATCGGCCTGTCCGAGAGTTATTGCATCCCGATCTTTCGTGTGATGCCTGAATCCACCATCCTCTACGGCCACTGCTCCCTCGATTCGATTCTCGAATGGATGATGCGAAAGACGGATAGCCCCGTCATGC
The DNA here is from genome assembly GCA_963791755.1 of uncultured Planctomycetaceae bacterium. GTDB lineage: Bacteria > Planctomycetota > Planctomycetia > Pirellulales > PALSA-1355 > PALSA-1355. The sequence continues at coordinate 1,611,333 of CAWBTK010000005.1, read as the reverse complement.
CGAAACCAGAAACGTGTTCGATCTTCGGTTGTGATAAACGCCCATGGACGAAAGGAATCTGCCACAAGCACCATGATCTTGCTCGTAGAGGAAAGAAGCTGGAGCACAGGCAATTGCAATTCCTTGTAGAGCCTCCGCAAGAGTCACGATGGAATCCCGAACTTCTGAAATGATTGCTTTCCCGAAACCCCAACGGCAAAAGAAAGAACGAAAGCCTCTCAAGAGAAGTCCGATAAAAGCTGGGCGCAGGTGCCCAGAATGCAGAGGAAAAGGCTACTCCGCAAACTGGAAAAAAATTTCGATCAATACGGACGATACCGTCACCGAAACCGTGAACAATGGACAATGCTCTACCTGCAACGGCTCAGGCCGCGTTCCATCGAAGCCCCTTTCACGCTCGACGAAACCGATCCGCAGATCATCGAAGCCGATCAAGCGAAGTGTCGATCATGCTGAATTTGATAAGCGATTGCTCACAAAAGTTGTCTGGCAGAATGACGAGCCGTTCTCGACCTTCGGAGAGCCATGTGACTTCCATCATGTTCTCGGCCGCGGCGGAGGCAACAAGCTATTCTCCTCGCCGTACAACGCCATCCCGCTACCGCGATCGGTACACGAGAAGGGCTGGATCAACTGGCCAGAAGCCCGTGCACTCTTCTTGAAGCTCGCCCGTCGCCAAGTAGACAAGGCCATCGAACGCGGACTCTATGAAGCCACGGACAACGATGCGGCATTTCTCGAATACGCCGATCAGCAACGTCTCAACTTCATGTATGATTCCGTTTGAAGCCACAGATCAAGGCTATCGCGGAACGGATTGGCTCGGCTTCCGTGTCGGAACATGCGAAGGATTGTGGCGCAACGCCCTCATCCTACGAGATTCTCGCCGTCCACAATCGGCAGAAGGGCAACGGCCATTTCAAAGCCGCCCTCTGGTGGTTCGAGCAGTCATGCCGACGAGACGGAAAGTTTCTTCTGATTCGCCAGTGCGTCAATCCTCGGCTCGCGTGGAATTGCTACCGACATGGGTTCAAATGGCGACCGTTATTCGATTGGCAAAAAAACTTTGATCTTCTTCCTTCACAGCGATGACCTGCACCTGCCCCAACTGCGGCCACGATCTTCCAACAGACTTCAAGCGAGTTCCGATCTATCGGAAGGAACTTCGCTCCTATCTCCTGAAGCCGCTCTTCGCGCTTTGCGTCGCAGGACGTGGCCTGACACTTGACCAAATTGCCGATCTGTCCGACGATCCGACGCGCGTGAAACGGCACTTCGGGGAGCTGAAGCTCTGGCGGTTCGTCCGAAAGGATGCCGGATGCTACTTCCCGACCGAACACGGAAAGAACTTTGTCAATGGAGCCGTTCGAGCACCAGAAGCAGTCTACACGCTCAGGAATGTGCCCATTGACGTGCCCTACGACGAGCAAGCTCCCGATCTACTTTACGCGTGGGAACTCGCACCAAAGCACTTTCTAAAACCTTCTACAATGGTCACAATTCATCAACCTCGATTGTTAGTCGGCTAACTCCTCGTCGTATCCCACTTGGTGCCCCAATGCAACACGATTGGAAGTCCGTCGTATATCAAAACATCCACTTCATAATCGACTGCCTGAAGCTTTCAGGCATCGAAGATGGAGCCGTCGCTTTGGCCGATGCAGATCAGATTCGAGAGAATCCGCCAAACAACTTCGCTCAGGTCATGCTCGCAAGAAGCGCTGAGCCAGTTCCGCTCATGTCGAAGCAGGGCCACAAACTGATGCTCGTCTACCTTCCTCGCACGGTCCTGGAGAAGATTCTGTCAGACAGCACTGAGTCACTTCGACCAATGCCTCCGGCCAGCGGAACCTTAAAACTCTGGGCCGCATGCTTCGATCCAGAGGAATTCTTCGTGATCGACATCCACCAAGCCTCTCCGGAACACAACTGAAGGAAGTTCAGACGATCTTGTTCAGATCGACATCGAGCGCTGCCGCCTTCATCTCTCGCGCCAGCGGCAACCTCCAAGCGCCGGAGTCTTCGATCGGCACAAACAGCACGCCGGAGAAATCCGATGGAATCTCGACTCCATGCTCATACAGAGCGCAGACACGAGCGCGTCCAATGGCACCAAGAAAGAAGCCCAACTCCAGAATTACGTTTTGTCGCGCACGAAGTCGATAGTCCTCAAATTTCGCGTCCTGAGTGCCGCCCTTATCATCACCCGTGAGCAGCACAACGGCAAATCCGACGTCCGCCGCGTGATCTTCGAATTTCTCAATAATTGTGCGACCCTTGTTCGGCTGCTCCCGCAGGATCACGACATTTAGTCCAAACGACTCGATAAAGCGTGCTGTCTCGCTCAGCCACCGTTCATTGTGGCCGTGGACCAAAAAGACATCCTTACCGCCAACCGCCTTCTTCGCGGTCTTGCTCGTATCTGCTTCAATTCCGATCAGCTCGATCAGCGCGTCAAGATGACCAAGCAGATTCCGTTGAGCATCCTCAGCAATCTTCTCATTGATCTGCCCGTGGTTCTTTCCATCCAAACTGCGACCTTCCATGGTCGTCACTCGTGGATGCGACCAACGTGGTGCGCCCAACGTGTCGAAAGGTTTGATTTGTTCCTTAAACTCCCGCGCGATAATTGGCCGCGTTCGGGTGTGCCATTCGGTAATCTTCGACCAATTCGAGCGCGGCGACGTGATGGCAGCCAGCTCATCCCGCCGCTGCTTCAAGATCGTCAAAACTTGTTCGGACATACTCCTACTCCTAGTCCTTCTCAAACATCTGCTTCTGTCCATTCACTGAATCGGCGGTTTCCTCTTCCAAGAACCGCAACTCGGAATCAGTCGCATATTCCGGGTTCATCTCGACCGCGATCCATTGTCGCCCCAGATGTTCCGCCACCGCCCCGGTCGTGTTCGAACCGGCGAACGGGTCCAGAACCAGGTCGCCCTTATCGGTCAAAAACTCGATGAAGAACCGCGGAAGCTCGGCGGGGTAGCGAGCCGGGTGAATCTTCCGGCCAGACGCCTTCGTCTCTTTGATATATCGCGAGTTCGACTCATTATTCCCACACTGGATGATGTTCGCGGGGATCGAACCACCCTTGTCGTCTGCGAAGCTCGCGTTGATCTTGTGGCCGGACGGGCGCGTTGTTCCCTTCAGGCCCCGCTTGATCAGCCGCTTCATGTCATTGCTGTATTCCTGGAGCACCTTCCCATTGTCAGCCTTCGGGAATTTCGATGCTGACAGCCAGAAGATGTATTCGACCGAGTCTTTGACACGAACACGACGAACGTTCACCCACTCGGCTGGCGCTGGCATCTTTGCGGGGTTATGCCAGAAGAATTCCTGGCAGAGATTGAAGCCGATGTCATCGCAGAGTGCGAGCAACAGTCGGAAGTGATAGAGCGACCGCACGGGCGCGCCCTTCTCCCATGCTCCGCCGACGTTCAATACGAACGATCCTTCCGGCTTCAGGATTCGCTTGAACTCACGGGCGAACGGCAGAAACCACTCCACGTAGTCCTTCTGGTCCGCATTGCCATACTCCTTCTTGAAGTGCAGGGCATACGGAGGCGAGGTCATGACCAAATCCACCGACGCATCGGGGATCTTCTCCATCAGCTTCAGACTGTCCGCCAAAAAAGCTTGCCCAAGGTCCGTCTTGTAGAGCGGCCGTCCTAGCTTCATTCCCTTACCTCGGTTTCGCGACGTCAGCTATCGCCTCTAATAAATCCGTATGCCACATTGTATCCGGTTGGAGCGGCATGTGCTGGTGGATATCCAGAAGGTTTTCGTCGGCCGATCGCCGCCTCAAGTTCTTTGAGGCCACGAACCAGTGATCCCATTTCCCGGTCCGATTGAACAAACAGACCGCCAGAATATCGAACTGATGCACGGTGTACGCGCGTGTCACTTTGCCCGCCTTGCTATCTCTGGTCCGCTGAATCTCGACCCACCAAGGGTCACCTTTGGCACTCCTTGCTCGCTTCTCGTCCTCCTTCCGCACGTTCTTGCACTCCATCGTGAAGGTTCGGTTGTCGAACATCACGCTGAAATCAGGGCTTTCCAGCCGCCACTCGAATTCCTGAATCTCGTGCCGAGCCGCCATCCCCTCAAGTCGACGGTTCAAATAGTATTCGGCGAGCTGCCCTCTGGCGTTCATGACCGACATTCGCTGTCGTTCGATCGCCGAGAGGATTGCCCAGCCGCTTGCCTTCAATAAATGCTCTAACGGATGCTCTACCCGCGCCCCGTTGAGGACGAATTCAGGTTCTTGATCCACGGCGCCGCCGATTCAATTGACGGCACGGCCGCAAGGCGTAGGATCGCCAGCGGCGGGATCGTGCCGGAGCCGAAAGGTTCTGTACATCGATCCGTTGAGGGCCGAACTCCCAAGAACGACCTCAGCGGGACGAAACGATCCCGCCATTCTTCTCGCAGAATGCCCCACCTGCAAGTGGGGACATCAATCGTCGCCCAAGTTCCGTCGAGCGGCAGCGTCGAATTCGATTCCTCGCGAGGCAGTTTGCCCCAACTCCAGCACGAATCTGTCTCGAACCTCCTTGTCTTCGATGCTTCTTGCGAACGCAAAGAAGTTCCCGTTCTTCGCTTCGCCGATCCGTTCCGCAAAGGCTTTCTTGAATCGCTCAATCTCAGATTGAACGTGCCTCGTTCGTGCCAACTGGGCTTCAAGTTCCTCATCGGTACTCATTGCTTTTCTCTCGTGAAATGCGGAACCGAAATCTACTTCCCTCAACCCTACCTTTTTCCGATAATGCGGTCCGAAGCCCGGGCAGGCTGACCAGGTGAAGTGCAGTGCCGAGTTTTGCGGCGGTTCTGGAACTTTCTTGAAAAAGGGGACAGATCGGGGACAAACGGGGCCGTGCAAGCCCCATACGGACGCGGTGCAAAACACCCTGATTTCAGCCGTAAATCAGCCGCGTGGTAACGCTTTAAGGTGCATTTGCCATGCAAGGCAGATATGCCCGAGACTAGGTTGAGGGCCTAGTGGTAGTAATACCGTGCAGGTTCAAGTCCTGTTTCCCGCAGTTAGTGCCGTGTGTCGACCATTTTTTGTCGCCTGAACGCGATTCAGTGCGGCTCGGTGGTCGTTGAGGCACTGGCATTTACCAGTCGCGGCGCATCCCACATCCGTAATATCCCGTCGACGCCCGATGCGGCCAAGGTTTTGCCGTCGCGCGAAAAGGCGATCCCGTAAAGCGGCGTTCCGACGTCCAGCGCTCGCAGTTCTCTGCCGGTTCTCATGTCCCACAGTACGATCGTCATGTCCCAGCTTGCCGACGCCAGCGTGCTCCCGTCGGGTGAAAGTGCCATGGCAAACACCAGGCCCGAATGACGGCGCAGCGTCTGCTCGAATTGTCCGCTCCGCAGATTCCAAAGGTCGATCGAACCGTCGCCGCGGCCCAGCGCAAACTTGTTCTCGCCGCAAAGGAGAATGGAGGTCAGTCCCCATAGTTCGAGCGGCGGCCGAACGTTCCATTTCTGCCAGGTCTTGGTGTTCCAGATATGGATCGCGCCGTTGCGGCACGCGGCCACTAGCTGCGTTCCGTCGGAGGAGAAGGCGAATCCCGAGACCTGGCTCGAAGTCTCTAGAAGTCGCGTTCGTTCGGAATCCTCGAGATCGAAGATCTGCACCAGTGGATACATATCCTGGGCGAAGCCTGTCGTCGAGCCGAACGCCGCCGCTATCAACTTGCCGTTGGGCGAGATTGCCAACTGACCGATCTTCCCGAGCGCGGATCTGGCTTTTGATAGCGTTCGTACGAGGTTGCCTGAATCGGGCTCCCAGACGTGCGCCTTCCCGTCCATGCAGGATCCCACAACCCGCTTTCCGTCGGCGGAGAAGGCACAAACTAATGTCGTGCCGCTGTCAATAAGATCGCGGCGCTCGCCGTTGTCGGGGTCATACAGCCGCATCGAATCGTCGCAGGCTGCCGCCAGCCATCGGCCGTCCGGTGAATAAGCCAGTCCGTTGATCTGACCGTAGGATGGCTCGAAGACGCGGAATTCGCCAGACCGTTCCATGTTCCAGTAGCGTACCATTCCGTCACGCGACACCGACGCCAGCGCATCCCCGCTCGGTGCGAACGCAAGTGAGACAATTTCCTCGGTATGGCCCTTCAGCCTCCGCCACCGCGCTCGCTTCGCGACGTCCCACACGCTCACCTGTCCATCAACCTCGCCCACTGCCAACCACTTGCCATCGAAGGAGAATTCCTGCACTAGCGTCGAGCTGTGGTGATGGAAAGCCACGATCGGTTGCCGAGTTACCGTATCGAACAGATTGGCGTCGCCGTTAGTGTCTCCATTGACGACCATCCGGCCATCAGCTGAAAAGACCGCGCGATTCGTGCTCCAGCCGGTCGAGGTGTCAACCAACAGGATGGGCGCGGCCGAACCCGCATCGAACTGGGCAACCGCCCGATTGCCTTCAGGATATTGCGTTAGCAGCAACTTTCCGTCGACCGATAAGTCCATGTGCGCAAAATCCGCACGAAAAAGCGAAATCTCGTTTAAACACTGTCCGCTTTTGACGTCCCAGATTCTCGCTCGCCGGTCCGAACCCACGGTCGCCAACAACCCCCCGTCCCGGGACAAAGCAATCTTGGAGGGTCGCGTGGGAGGATAAATCAAGCGCCGCGTTTCGCCGCTGCGAGGATCCGCCACGCGCACCGTGCCGTCGGAGATGAGGAGCGCCAAGGCGACGCCGCTGTGAGCCAACGAAAGACGGATCGGCGGTTGGCTGCCTTGGCACAGTTCAAGCGAACCGACAAGCTTGGCGTCCGGGATACTCCAACATTGGGCAATTCCCTGGTCGTTGACGACGATAAGATCGCCGTCATCGCATATCGCGATTCCGACCGGATGGTGGATACCCAACCAGGCGTTCGAGCCGCCACGCAGTTGCCGCCACTGCAGCCACCAAGTGAATTCGCGAAAATCTTTCTCGCCCGGCGCGGGAATATGGGCGCGAAGCAGCTCGTCGGTCTGCCGTGCCGTGGCTTGCTCGCTTTGCCAGACCTGACCGGCGAGCTGGATATCGGCCGCATAGAGTAGGCGGCGACTGACCTCGGCTTCGCGAACCGCCGCGGCGGCGCTTTCGTTTGCCCGATCGCGTTCGGCCCTGGCCCGAATCGCGAAAAAGCTCGATCCCGCAGTCCCCGACACGAGCAGCAGCAGGGCAACCGCAACCAGACTTGCCACGACGGGATTCCGGACGCACCATCGCCAGCCGCGCGCCGCTCGGCCGAGCGGTCGAGCGTGGATCGGTTCGCCGCGAAGCCAGCGGCGAAGGTCGTCGGACAGGGCCTGGGACGTCGAATATCGCCTGGACGGCTCCTTTTCGAGGCATTTAAGCGTGATCGTTTCCAGGTCCTTGGGCACGCCGCCGCGCCATGCCCGGATGGGTGGCGCATCATCAAATTGAATCCGTCGACGAACCTGCTCGGCGCCCTCGCCGTCAAATGGTCGACGCCCTGCGAGCAGCTCGTAGAAAATTACACCCAGCGAGAAGATGTCCGATCCGCGTCCGACGTCGCTGTGGCGTCCCGCCGCCTGTTCGGGCGACATATACCGATCGGTGCCGAGGATTGCTTGCGTGCCGGTGAGCATCGACAATTCCGATAGACGCGGCCGCCGGGCCAGGCCAAAATCCGTCACCACCGGCTCATAAGCGAATGCAGCACCGCTTTCACGGGGCCGCAACAGGATATTGCTCGGCTTAAGATCGCGGTGGACGATGTCCCGCTCGTGCACGACGTGAATCGCCTCGGAAATGTCGCACACAATATGGGCCGCCAGTCGAGCACTGACGTGCTCTTGCTCCTTGAGCCACTCGGCCAGGTTCGGGCCATCAATCAGCTCCAACGCGATGAACGACGCCATCTCGATTTCGCCAGAATCGTAGACCTCGACAATCCCACGGTGGCGCACCGCCGCCACGATTTTGGACTCATCGACGAATCGCCGGCTGGCGAGTGGGTCCATCAGCACTCCCGGCCAGGCAACCTTCAGCGCTACGTAACGGCCCAACTGCGTGTCGAGGGCGCGAAAAACGGCCCCAAAGGCCCCCGCCCCGAGCAGCGACTCAAGCTGGAACCGTCCAATCGACCGGGGCGGATCCAGCCGCTCGACCATTCCGGCTTGGGCCCCCGCCCGGCTCGAAAAGTCGTGAGCCAACTGTCCGAGCCAGACCAGCAGTCCAAGGCTATCCGAGCATTCGTTCGCCAGCCTGGGGCCAGACGAGTCGCTGGAGGCAACAGGAACAGGATCGATTGGGTCGTTGGAATCAATTCTGGGCATTGGACTGAAACAGCTTTCTCAGGCGCCTGATCGCGCGGTCGTAGGCTTTGCGCGCGGCATCTTCGCTCCAGCCGGTCATCTCGGAAATCTGTTTGTAACGCAGGCCTTCGAGCAACCGGAGGTTGATAATGAACCGTTCGTTCGGCTTGAGAGACGCGAATGCGGAATCCGCCCGCTTCGTTTCCTCGCGGTGTTGCGCCGCGTCCTGGCGGTTGGAATGCCGATCGCTAGACGCGTGGCCGCGAATCGCCAGCCATATTTTTTCCTTCTTCTCGTCGCTGTTGCGGGCGCGGTAGTTCCGAATCCATTCCTGCTGGCGATGACGCAAGACCGCGGAGGCCCACAGCTTGAAGTCGGCGAACGTATCTCGCTCGAACTTCGAGAATTTCTGACGCACGCGCACCAGCGTGTCCTGGATCAGGTCCGATAGACCATGCGATGGGCCCAAGCCGCGGGGCTTACTTCGGCTTCCCAGTTCTGCCCACAGTTGCTCCGCGAGGCGTTCGATCAATTGGTCGAGCGCCGCGGTTGAGCCTAACCGAGCCTCGGCAATAAGGCCGTCCAAATCGGCCATCGCTCCGCGTTTCGAGGCTTTCGCGTTACTCGTCGACGAACCCATTTGATCGGCCCAAAGGTCGCTGAAATCTCGCGGCTTGCCGCGTGGCGCCTATCCCCCGACGGCAGTAGCCCATAAGTATGGCCGGCCCCGCGTTTGGTTTCAAATTCAAAGGCGGAAAAGCACAGAAAACTGTGTCCGGTTTCCGCGGTAGGCGCATGAAGGTACCGGACGGGTTGTGGGAACTCTGGCCGAGCTGAATTCCAGCGGCGGTTACCTTCGAGACGGGAGTTGCCAATGACGCTCATTAAGCGCCGTGTCACGCCTTGGGTTCCGGCGATCGTCGCCACCGCGGTGCTGCTCTGGCCGAGCCGTGCGCCGGGCGAGCTTTTGTCAAGCGTGAGCTTCGACCGTCAACTCAAAGCCGGTACTGGAAACAACCTCGGGCCCGAATTCGCCGGGACCTCACTTCCGCAGAGCGGAACTGCCACGATGTCTCTGCCATCTGGCACGAGCATCACGGCAACCTATCAATTCTATGCGCCGACCGAAGTCAACAACCAGGTAGACTTCCGCATCGACACGTCGTACTTGGTCTTCGGAACCGATCTGGTCGGTGAACAGGGAGCCAATTTCGATCAGGTGGCAGTCGAGTTTACGACAAATCAACCACTTACCTTCGAGTTTGCATTCAGCAATCAAGCGTTCGGCGTGAATGCCGTTGTGGCTGCGATGGTCGTTTTCAATGGCCCTGACCTCGCGATCCACGACAGTGGGGCCCCGTTTATCGCCCGTGGCACGAATCCTCAGATGAACATTCCTCTAACTAGCGGCCTGCTCGCGGCGAACGCGACCTATGACGTCATCATTCTGATGGAAGCCGCCGGCCTGGATTCCTCTTCGAGTTTGACAGGACGTTCGCTATTCGACCTCGTTCTCACTCCCGTACCGGAACCGCCGGCCGGTCTGTTGCTTGGCCTTGGCGCCGTGATCGCGTTGATTTGCCGCCGACGCTGGCGTCGACAGGCCGATTAGTTCATGCGGCACATTTTTTTGTCCTCTTTCAATACTTTGTGCATGTAGGTGGTTGGAACGAGTTGTGACCGAGGCCTACCGCCTTAGATCGCCCAACGCCCTGCCCGAGATCCGCTAGTGACCCCCGACAATTCAGCCGCCAGGCCCGAACCTATCGCCTGAGTCATTGGCTCTCGTCTCATTACGCGGCCGAACTCATCATCGCAGTTGACGTCGGGCGATCCCGCGCGCTAGCCATTTCGCAGCGGCATCCCCTGCGCGAATCATGGGATCCGCACCATCTGTTCTCACGACCCTCCGTCTTTGACGTAATTACCTTCGAGGACAATTTAATGCAAAGCACGCCGCAACTGTTGCAAACCTTCATCCCTCGGCCTGTCCGCATTTCCGTTGTCGCCGCACTGGTCGGACTGAGCACGCCATCTGCCCATGCGGCAGTCGAATTCTTCGGTGTGACCAAAGGCGAAAGATTTCAGCAGACCAGCGATGCGGCACCGCCATCTCCCAGCGACTTTTTTGGCTTTATGACCATGACGGCTTCCAGTTCCGCCGACCTGGGCGCTGCCCAAGTCACTACGAACATGGTCGTCCCCAGTCCTTTGTCGCCCTTTGTGTTGACGCCGGTATACCCAGGCGCGTTCACGTTCTATAAGAGTGAAACCACATTGGCCAATCTCGACACGGACTTCCCAAACAACGCTCTTTATACGTTTTCGATCAGTGGCGGCACGCTGGGAGCACAGAATACCTCGCTGCTCGTTCCTCCAATCAACCTGTTTCCATCGAAAGTGCCGTCGTTCAGTGGAACAACATTTAACCAACTTCAGGGCATGAACCCGGCGGCGCCCTTCAATTTCAATTGGAGTGGATTCACGCCGGCAGCCGAGATTACCACGTCTTCGATTCTTTTCGATATCCAAAACATCTCCGGAGATCCGGCGCCTCTTGGTCCAACTCAGGCACCAGTACCTTCACCTCGCAGTTACTGGCCGCCAACTCACTGCTGCCCGGCGCCACGTACGACGTTAGCCTGACATACATCAGTAGCATTTACGCATCCGATTTCACATTCATTGGGGCGAACTCGATTGTCTCTTACTCGATGCGCACGGATCTAGTGTTTACGACGGTGCCCGAGCCGCCGTCGGTCCTCCTTCTTGGAGCTGGCATCGTCGGCATGGCCGTCTGCGTTCGCCGGCGAAGATCGATCCGGCAACCGCGAATGCACGTTTGGCTTTTGGCCCTGCTGGCGGCGGGGCCCGCCGTGAAAGCTCAGGCTGATACGATCAGTTTTCCCGATTTCTCGAACACGGCCAATCTGGTGTTCAACGGAAATGCCGCCCCGACAACTACCGCTGATGGACAAGTAATCCGGCTCGTGCCCGCCTTGAACGAGCAAGTCGGCAGCTTCTACACCGAACAGCAAGTCAACGTGACAGTGTTTAGCACCTACTTCGAGTTTCGCTTGACCGATCCGGGCGGTTTCACGGACCCAACTGGCCAAATTGGCGCCGATGGCATTGGCTTCGTCGTGCAGTCGGTTAGCAATACTGCCCTGGGGGATAGCGGGGGCGGTCAAGGCTACGCCGGGATTCCGCAAAGCGTGGGCGTGGGATTCGACACCTGGGAGAACCCGTGGGATCTTGACTCGAATCATGTCCAGATCGCCATCACCGGCGATACTATTCTCGGGGCCGCGCCGGTGGCGCCCCAATTCGACGACGGCAATCGATGGTATGCGTGGATTGACTACGACGGCTCGACGCTCGAAGTACGCACCAACCAGACCGGCGTGCGCCCGGCCGTCCCCGATTACAGCGCCGCGCTTGATCTACCCGCGATTGTCGGAGGCAATTCGGCATATGTGGGTTTCTGCGCGGCGACGTTCGACGCCTATGAGAACCACGACATCTTGAATTGGGATTTCGTCTCCGTGCCCGAGCCGCCGTCGGTCGTGCTTTTCGGCGCGAGCGGTTTTGGGCTCGCTGTCTGTTTGCGTCGCCGACGCGCGCCATTGGTATAAGCTTCAATCAGCGTTGCGCCGCTTTCCGTCAGCAGAGCGAAGAACCGATCGAACAGCCGGGCCCGATGCCGCGGCAAGAGGTAGAACTCAAACATCGTCGGCTTTCCTTCCCCCTGTCCGCTCACGACAACGAAGCCATAGGCTCCCGTGGGGCCGTCGATCCGCAGCAGATACGAGCACGTCCATTCTTCACACGAGTGCAGCGAATCGCGGATAATCTGGCAGTATTCCGCGTGTGGCGGCAGGGTACAATGCAATCCGCACAAGTTGGAGTAACAGAACAGCATGCCGGACCCCGCCTCGCTCCAGGACCATTCACCATGACGCGCGCTCTTCTGGCCCTTCTCGCTTTGCTAATACTGATCGCACCCGCTCCCGCCTTGGCCCAAGACGACATCACGATCGAACGCCTCTTCGGCCCGGAAATACCCGGCAAGTACAAACACCCGGCGTCGATCGGGGAATTCGACAATGGCGACTTGTATGCCGTGTACTACGGCGGCGAGGGGGAGTATGAGGGCGACACGGCCGTCTATGGCTCACGGCTGGCGAAGGGGAGCAAGAAGTGGACCACGCCCAAGATCATTGCCGACACGCCCGGGCGGTCCGAGGGCAATGCCGTCATCTGGCAGGCGCCCGATGGCCTGGTGTGGCTGTTCTACATCACGAACTACGGCCCCACCTGGTCGACCTCGCGCATCAAGTACAAGCTCTCCAAAGATCGGGCACAAACCTGGACCGACTCCGACGTGCTGGCCTTCGAGTTGGGTTCGATGGTCCGCGGTCGGCCGATCGTGCTCAACGACGGCAATTATCTGCTGCCGGTTTATCACGAGACGGGCGAAGACCGCGAGCGAACCGCCGCGGACACGTGCAGCTTTTTCTTTCGCTACGACCCCAAGACAAAAACCTGGACGGAGTCGAACCGCATCCATTCGCCGAACGGCAACTTGCAGCCCGCGCCGGTGCAAATCACGGACGACTACCTGGTTGCCTATTGCCGGCCCGGGGGCGACTTTGAGCCGAATACCCGGCGGTTCGTCATTCGCAGCGAATCGCGCGACGGCGGCCGCACCTGGACGAAAGGCGAGAACTCACAGTTTCGCAATCCAAATTCCGCGATCGATTTCATCAAGCTGGCCAATGGGCACCTGCTGCTGGTATTCAACGACACGAACGTCGACGATCGGATGCCGCTGACCGTGGCCATCTCGACCGACAACGACAAGACGTATCCGCACCGTCGCAACATCGTCAACAAGCCGGGCGACACGGCCGCTTACCCGGTGGCGATCCAGACCCGCGACGGCAAGATCCACGTCATCTACACGTCCGAGAATCGTCAGGTCGTGAATCGCGCGATTTTTGCCGAAAGCGCGATCCTGGGGTACAAGTCCGACTCGCCCCGCTAACAGCGCGCTTCTTCGGCCTGTTGCGACGATTTGGCCCGCAGGCCGGAGATCCATGAAAGACAGTTGGCGACATCCTCTGGACCGGGCAGGTGATAACGGGCGAACGTATTCGACGGAGTGCCGACACGGATCGTGATTTCGTCGCGCAGGCGCTAAGAACGCGTCCTCGTCGCTCTCGTCATCGCCCAGATAGATCGCCAGGTCGGCGGCATACCTTTCTTGACTCTTGATCCATTGGGCAGCCGTTCCCTTGTTCCACTTCGCGACCGGGCGAATCTCGTGGACGCAGTGGCCAATGTTGACCCGAAAGAGATGGCCGAGCGGGGCGGTGGCGGCGGCAACGATTTGGCAAACATCGTCGATTTGTTGGGTTGCGACCAGACGGAAATGAACGCTCGCCGTCAGCCCTTTGTTCTCGACCCATGCGTTAGGCACGCGGCGGAGCATGGCTTGCAGGCTGCGGCACAGAACGTCGAGCGCTGCGCGACTTTCGGCCGCCGCCGGCTCAACCAGATCAACGCCCGTGGCGCTAAGCTCCAGGCCGTGGTTACCGGCATAGAAGATGCCTGACAGCGCTACTCGCTGGCGCACGTCGTCGAGGCTTCGCCCGCTGACGATGGCTAGCGACACATTCGAGCACCGATCGAGTCCTTGTAAGACATCTCTCGTTCGCGGCGGCAAGTGAGCATTCTCGGGCCGATCGACCAATGGACACAACGTGCCGTCAAAATCCAAAAGGATCAATAAACGTGTCGCATTGACGATTCGCCGCGCAACTTCCGACTTATGCTGCTCAAACGCACTGCTGAGCGGGCGGATTGTCTTCGTCATCGATTCGTCGTTCGGAAAAAATTGAGATTGAAATCCACGGCGACGAGAAGTTGGCGTCGTAATTCCCGCGGAAGGTGAGACCAGCCGGTCCGCGATCTCAGAACGCCGCGGCCCCGGTTTCCTGTTCTGCACAGAAGTCCTGCGAATCCTCGGGAAACTCGAAACGGAGCAACTCGGTGAGGATTTTTCCCACCCAGCGATAGATATTGTTGTCGGCCACCACGCCGCGCATCTTCTGCATCCGCCTCTGCCGTTCGATTTCCGGCATCTCGATGGCCAGGCGCATGGCATCGGCAATCGACTCGACGTCAAACGGATTGATCAATATCGCGTCAGTAAGCTCGCGCGGCCCCGGTGAACTGACTGAGGATGAGCGCCCCGTCGTCGTCGACGCGGCTGGCGACATATTCCTTCGCGACCAGGTTCATGCCGTCGTGCAGGGAACTGACGACGCAAAAATTTGCCAAGCGATGCAGGGCTATCATCTCGGCCGATCGATGATGCTGCTTAAGCAGCACGATCGGTTTCCAGGCGCCATTGCCCCACTTCCAGTTCAGCTTTTCCACACAATCATCGATCTCATCCTCGAGTAATTGGTACTGGCGAATATGCGAGCGGCTGGGCACGCCAATCTGCACGAACACGACGCGGCCCAGGTATTCGGGATATTTCTCAAAGAGGCGATCGAACGCCAAGAGCCGTTCGGGGATGCCTTTGGTATAGTCGAGCCGATCGATGCCGATTCCCAGCAGTTCGTCGCGCAGTCCCAATCGGTGTCGCCAAACCGCCATCAGATCGTCGACCTCCGGGCTGGCCGCGAGACGCTCATGTTGTTCTGCGTCGATGCTGATGGGAAATGCACGGACCAGCGTCGATTTTCCCAAGCGCGTGACCTCGGATCGCTCTTGATCGACTTTGGCTTCGACGGCCCGGTCGATCGTGTCCAAGAAGTTCTGGCAGTGATACCGCAAGTGAAACCCAAGCAAATCGTTTCCCAACATTCCATCGAGTAATTCTTCCTTCCAGGGAAACGTGCGAAAGGTCTCACGATTGGGCCAGGGAATGTGCCAGAATTGAGCGACGACTAGATTCGGTCGGGCGTTCTTCAACATCCGAGGCAGCAGGGCCAGGTGGTAATCCTGAATGAACACAAACGTCGGGCGGTCGCTGATCTCTTCGAGCACGGCTTCCGCAAATATCTGATTGACCGCGCGATAGGCTTCCCAATCCTCAAGCCGGAATGCCGGCCTTCGAAAAGCCACATGGCACAGAGGCCAGAGGGCATCATTGGCAAGCCCATAATAATAGTGCTCTTCCTCTTCCTTGGTCAGCCAGACGCGTCGTAGCGTGTACGCCGGCGACTCCGGCGGCACGGCAACATGATCGGCCGAATCGACCGTGTCGCGATCCGCGTCGCCGCTGCCATGACCGACCCAGACGCCGCCGCAGGCGCGCATCACCGGATCGAGCGCGGAGGCCATGCCGCTTGCGGGCTGGACGCACTCGATGCGGTCGCCCGCATAGCGATGAATATACGGTTCGCGATTGGCGACCACGATAAACTGATGTTCGTTGAGACGACGCTCGATGAGCTCGTGCAAGGATTTCTTATTCCACATGAAAAGTCCTTCCTGTCTTTAATCCCATTCGATTGGAATCGCGCGGCCCCTCTCCCGTTGCAGCGCATGATTCCAGATACTGCTTCTCGCCGTCCTCGCGACGAATTCCGCCGTTTCGCACCGCGTTTGCCAGTCGTCCGCGCCAAGACCGTATGGCGGGCTTAGCTTGTTCGGTTTTTGTCGATTGCGGCAAAACAAGACCATCGCCCCACCCCGTAGGATCATGCCCGGCTGCGTCATTGTCGCCGAAATCAGCGGTCCGCCCCGATCGAGAACCGCTTTGCGGGGCGCCGAACGACGCAAACGCCCAAATGCGGTTGGGGCATTTACCCTCCGCCGCCACTTGTGACAAGAAGCCTTAGATAGAGTTGGTGCTCGGTGATCGGGTTGGAGTTGATTGTCTGCCCCATGGCGGCACCTGGCACGAATACGCTTGCGCGAAGCTAGAAGTCTGCTGTGAACGATGTCGCCCGGCAATCGCCGGCGACTCGGAGCGAGGATCAAGATGCCTGCCGACGCGCGGAAACGGTCATTGCGTCGAGCTTGATCGAGTGTTTATTCACCGGAGCATCACTGCGCTCGAGATTGGCGCGGGGCGTCATCGCGTCGGCCGTGCACTGGCTCGACGAGGGACTCGTGAGCTCTGATCGCCAGATTCCGATTTCGCGAGGCGCGGAAAATCCCAATTGCACTCGGTCGCCCTTAACGGACAATACCTGCACCACGATCGAATCGCCCAAGTGCACCGACTCTTGGATGCGTCGTGAAAGAACCAGCATGAGAAGCCTCCGTGATTTCTAGATCGCCAACCTGGCAAGGAACAACTGTCGTGTGTCGCGGCCTTCGACTCTGGCCTGTAGGGACGTCGCATCGCGTCGGGCATCTGCGGCCGACGCATTCAAGACACTTGCCGACTCGCGGGTTCCGCGAACTCCTTGAATTGCATAGCACACTATGCATAGTGTACTATCTACATCCGGAGGCGTCTAGCCGAAGCTTGTCATGCGATAAGTGACGCCGCTGTTACAAGTTACTGGTTTTCTACAGAGCGCTCGGGCACTGGCTTGGGGCTGTCAGAAGTACGCTTTAAAAAATGGCCCAATATGAGATGCAGCCCATGCCTCTGAAAGCGAACGCCAGTCTTTCTCGTGAAGACCAGATCGTGATTGCCTTGCGGCGAATCAGCCAGGCGATCGACGTTTGGTCGCGTGAGTTGTGGCGCGGTTATGGTTTAACGTCGCCCCAGTTGGCCACGCTACGGGAGATACTCGGCGGGAAGAACGTGTCGCCGGTCTCATTGGCGGCGGCATTGCACTTATCGCAGCCGACCGTCACCGGTATCCTGATTCGCCTGGAGCGGCGCGGCCTCATCCGGCGCGACCGATCGACGACGGATCGGCGTAGCGTGGTCGCGACGGTCACCGAGCAAGGGCGAAAACTCGCGAGCGACGCCCCGCGGCTCTTGCGCGACCACTTTCGCCACGAACTGGCCGCCCTTCGATCCGCCGAGCAGGTCGAGATTTTATCGAACCTGCAACGAGTCGCATCGATGATGCAGGCTCCAGAAGTCGCCGACGGGCCGTTCTTCTTTCACGAAGCGGACGGCAAGGACGCCAGAAAACGGCCGAGGACCGCAGGATCATCTCGCGGGTCGAAAAAGCCCCGCCAGAAAATTGCCGCGCCGCAGGAGTGACAGTTCCCCCGCTGCGAAGCGCGGCCGATTGTTGACCCTGATGACGTTCGCGCGAATGTTCTATCCGCAACGCGTTCTGTCGATCGCGACGGGGACTGTCGGCGGCACAACCCGCCGGCACACGAGCAACGAACTTCGCCGCTGATTGGCCCCAACCCAAGGAATTCTTCGGCGGCGTCGCTCGGGTGCTTTTCCGCCGTGGCTGTATCTCCCGCTTGGAATAGGCGCCAAAATACGGTCCTGCGTCGGCGGCCTGAAAGTGTGCGTGGACCGAAACGCCGGAAGATTTGCAAAGCGGCGCCTTTTATGAAAATCGATGTAACGCCCGCCCACTTTCGCGCATTGAACTGACTGTAATGTCCATCCCGCCGACCAACGACCAGACCGACTGCGATCAGCTCGTCCAGCAGGCGAAGGCCCAGCGGGAAGCGTTTGCCGTTCTCTATGATCGGTATTTCCCGCGGATCCATCGTTATTGCCAGCGACGATTGCTGGATAGCGCCACGGCCGACGACCTTACGTCCGAAGTGTTCCTGAACATTGCCCAGACCATCCGACGCTTCCCCGGCGCGACCGAAACCGATTTCCGTCGCTGGGTTTATCGCATTGCCACGAATGTCATCCATGCCCATTTTCGCAAACGCAATCGACGCCAGGCATTGTTCGAGCGGGCCATCGGCCAAGGTTGGTGGACCCAAACGGCGAGCGCCGATTCGCGGAAGGACTCCCACACACAGGACCAGAGCGAGCATGTGGTACAGGCGCTTTCAACGCTGACAATCCGCGAGCAAACGGTAATTGCGTTGCGATTTTGGGAAGGACTCTCGTACGACGAGATCGGCCAGATCATCAAGGCACGTCCGGAAACAGTGCGCGTGGTCGCCAGCCGGGCGATTCGAGCGTTGCGGGGCAAGCTGCTCAGCTGGCGACCGAACCAAGCGGGACCCAGCGAGGGTTTCAAACCATGAATCAACACCAAGATAACAGCCAGCGTGACGACGAACGAAAGATCGAGCAGGGCCTCGAAGCGTTGTTTGCTCGCATTCCCGGGCCGCCTCCCGCGGCGACTGAAGTTTCGGCCGATATCCGCCGCCGTGTTTTGGACGAGTTCGATCGAGTTTCAAATTTGCCCGCCATCGATACCCGCTGGCGAAGGGGCCTAAACACAGGAATCAAGATCATGTCGCACCCGGCGTCTCGTACGATCCTGGCGGTGGCCGCGGCCGTGTTCCTCGCACTGTGGTTGGGCACGCCTCGACGCTCCACCGCGTTTGCCGACTTTCTGTCGCCGCTCATCGACGCCAAGATGCCAAGTTCAAGGCGGTCATCAAAACGGACGTCCAGCCGCAGCCGATCGAGATGACCGCGTACTATCGGGCGCCCCATTGGTTTCGGCAGGAGTTCCAGGGCACCGTCAACATTGCCGATTTTGATCGAGGTCAAATGCTGTCGTTGGACGCCGCTCACAAGTGCGCCACGATTTTCAAGATCAAGGATTTCGATGAACTCAAAAAGAAGAACGGGAACTCGACGAACAACCTGTTCCGCAATTTGCAGACGGTGCTGGCCGAGTATCGCACGCACCAGAAGGGACACCTGGAAGAGCTGGGCGAGAAAGAAGTGGACGGCAAACGCCTGTTCGGGTTTCGGCTGACCGCGCCAACGATGACGCAAACGATCTGGGGAGACAAAGCCACGGGCAACGTTGAGCGACTCCAGGCCACGATTCCTGGGCCGCCCAAGACCGAAACCACGTTTTCCGATTTCGAGTTCGACTTGCCGCTCGAAGCGTCGCTGTTTTCGGTCGATCCCCCGGTCGATTACCAGGTGATTTCGTTGGACCTCGACGCGGCGCCGCCCACCGAGTCGGAGTTCATCGCGGCGCTGGCGGTGCTAGCCGACGCGATGGACGGAGAACTGCCCGCCGGCTTGGACACGGCTGGCTTTGGCATGGCGTTGGCCAAGCTGCTTAAGGCCAAAGCAACTGGCGAAGAAACCAACAAAGAGCAAATGGCCGAGGCCTTCAAGATCGGCAAGGGAATGAATTTTGCCGCCACGATGCCCGCCGATTCCGACGGCCACTACGCCGGCAAGGGGGTCAAGCGGCAGGGCCCCAAGCAGCCGATCTTCTGGTATAAGCCGGCCGGCGCCGAGCTCTACCGCGTCATCTTTAGCGACCTTTCGACCGCCGACGCATCGTCGGCGCCGGACGTGCCGGGCGCCGTGCGGGTCGGGCAGGCGGCCGGTACGAAATGATCGTGAGGATCATCGCTTCCTAAGGGAATATCGAGCCCGCTGCGTGCGTACGGCAGCGGGTTTGATTATAATGCCGCCATTGCTCAACCAGGCGACTTTTCAAAGTCCTGTCAGTCCTGTCATTCGCAACGGATGGTACCCAAGAACCCCTTAACGACATTGCCGCTCGGCGGAGGCAGTCTGCGCCGACCATGCCGAGGGGAGCGGCCAGCCCACACTTGGTGACCGGACCGAGAACGATGGGCGCTTCCTCACGCATTTGCTGACCGTGCTATCGGTTTCGGCCGGCATGGTCGGCGTGTGCTTGACGGCAATCGGCCTGATCGGCGTCATGAAGTCGCTCAGCAAGGTCGAGACCATCGTTGACGATTTGCTGGCAGTGGCAGCCATGATATTCATGGCCGCCGCGGTGCTCAGTTTTTTTGGAATGCGGACCAATCTGACCAGGCGTTGGCGGCACTTTCCGCGGACCCTCGACGGTCTATTCTGCGGGGGTCTCGTGCTGTTGGGGATCGCGACCTTGCTGTTGACCTGGATGGTCTTGTGAGGGCTTGAGTCGTCGGACCCGGCGTGGTCCCCAGCCAGCACCTTCGGCTTAACCGTTACCGGGCGCCGTTTTCCCCACAGCCAGGCCGCCCGGCTCTCCGGCTAGCGACCCGGTTCGGATCTGAAATTCGGCGATCGCCCGGTCGGTCGCGCCCCCAAAAAGGGGCCGAATGCTACAATAGTGGTACGCGCGGTGTTAGCTTGGGCCAGGCAGCTCCAGACCGGACAAGCGAGAGGGTCTGCGCCAACCATTTTGAAAATGACATCAAGTTCGCAGCATTCGCGCACCAATGAGCACGCAGCCGGCCGTACACCTGTCGAACTCGATGCTGAGCCCAGCGCTGGCGGCCGCGAAGAAGCGCAAGGCTTCGATTGCCGGCCTGTCGCTGACAGGTGTCTGGCTGTTTCTGACCTCGCTATTGGTTGTGGCCTCGGGCTTTCCGAGTTTACGGCCTGAGTTCGGGGGACTGCTGCTGCATCCGTACCTGGTGCCCGTGGCATTGGCCTGCCCGTTTGTGCTGATGTCAAGGATCGGCGAATTTCCGGTGCGGATCCTGGCCTCGCTGACGGTGTTCACCGCGGTGTACAGCTTTTCGGCGGTCAACGGCGGCAACCTGGCCGTGGGCGAGATCTTCAAGACCGGGACTTCGGTGGTCTCGATTATCGTCGTGGCACTGTTGGTGCGTAAGCGGGGGGACATGGTGGCCGGGGCCCTGGGGCTGGCCATCGCGATCGCCATTTTGGCCGTCAACGGACTGAAGGACCCGACCGAAGGCGGCGTCGAGGCAATTCAGGGCGCCAATAAGAACTCGTATTCGCTGTTCGCCTTGCCGGCGATCCTGATGTCGGGTTACATCGCCCTGCGAATGGACACCGTGCCCAAGTACATCAAGGCATTGTTTGTGGCCTCGATGCTGCCGGCGCTGGCGGCCATTTTCATGAGCGGGAATCGTTCGGGCTATTTGGGCGCGTTGGTTGTGGGGCTGATGCTGTTTTGGGACCGTCGTGGCAAAGGGCTGTTGCTGGTCGGGTTTATCTCGGCCGCTGTGGCTTTTTGGATTGTGCAGTACGGCAGCACCAAGGTGCTCGACGCCAAGGTGAACGAAACGGTCAAGGGCTATGAAGGCGACCAGGTCCGAAAGGACATCATGTGGGCGTGCCTGGATATCGGCATGGAGAATCCCATCATCGGCATCTCGCCGCAGATCTTGCCATTCGAAATCGGTCGCCGCTTGTCGCTGCGCCACAACTACCAGGTCCTCGAAGCACACAATATCTTCGCGCATCTGTTCGCGGCCAGCGGCGTGTTGTGTCTGGGCGCGCTCTTTGCTGTGGGATGGACGATGTGCTCTTGGAAGCCGCGGGGCGGAGGGAAAGTGGGGGGCAATAACGACCCCCTGCGCGATGCGCTGCGGCTGATGCGAATGATGGTCGTATTGTGGTTCGTGCGCGGCAATTTCACCCGCGACATTGTCTTCAATCCGTCATTCAACATCGGGCTGGGCCTGGCGATCGGCCTGTGCATGTTGGCCGAGACGGCACGCCAGGGGCGGACTGACAATAAACGCCCGCTGCCAGCCGAGGTTGCCCGCTAGCCTGTGCGCCGCGACAATCGCCATCAAGCGCGGCGAGCCACGAGGTTTGCTCCTTTGTCGAGTCTCCCTTCTACGAGTCTGCCGAGGACCGCCAACGCGATGGATAAGAAGCTGCTCAAGGACATCATGCAGTGGGATGTCCGCAATTGGTCGGAGGCCCTCGAGTTTTGGGACCGCAACGTCGACTGGGAAAACGTGCATGACTGCCTGGAACTGGGCGCTCGCGACGGCGGGTTGTCGCTGTGGCTGGGACTGAAGAACAAGTCGGTCGTCTGCTCCGACCTGGAGAATAACCGCCAATGGGCGGAGCAATACCACAAGAAATATGGCCTGGATTCCGGCCGCATCGAATACGCCACGGTCGACGCTACGAACATTCCCTATGAAAATCGCTTCGACGTCGTGACGTTCAAGTCGGTGCTGGTCAACGTGGGTTGGGGAGACGCCAAGGAGCGGCAGCAGTTGGCCGTCGACCAGATCTATAAAGCGCTCAAGCCCGGCGGCAAGATGCTGTTTGCCGAGAATTTGACCGGCTCGGCCCTACACGGCGCGATACGCAAGCGGTTCGTGCATTGGGGCGCTTGGTGTCGCTATGTGACGACGGACGAAATGGCCACCTTTCTACGGAAATTCTCCCGGGTCGACATGCGGACCACGGGAGTACTGGGGGTTTTCGGCCGCACCGAGCGGCAGCGCGACTTCCTTTCCGCCATGGATCAGGCCCTGCTCAATCGCCTCACGCCAAAGCGCTGGCGTTATCTGGTCTACGGCATCGCCTGGAAGTAATCCTGCGCCGGCTGGACGAGTTACGCGAGCCAACGATCGGCCATGGCCGGAATCCGGCCAATTCGGTTGACATAAGTGTGCATTCAATCATCGCATCGTCAATAATGGGCCGCACGGCGATCATTCCCTTGCAACAAGGCAAATGAATCCGCAGCCCGAACACGATTTGGGAGTTATCATGATGCGATTCGACGGAAACTTCTGGTATCCGTTCCGATCGCGCGAAGTGCGCGACGTCTGCGCGCACCTCGCTCCTGATGAAAATCGCCGCCTGCGTGCCCAGGCAATGCGGTCCGGTTTGATAATGGGTTCGATCTTCGGCTTGCTGGGGTTGTTTTCCCTGTATTCGCTTCTGACTCGCTTGACCCTGACTGTCGGTACATATTTTCCCCGCGGCTATAGTTTTTTGGTGCTGTTTTCACTGGCCATCCCGCTGGGCCTGCTCATGGGCTTGATTATGGGAATGCCGTTTCGCAAGCGAACCGCCGCCATACTTTGCGATACGGAATACGCCAGGCAGATGGGTTACACGAGCGAATCGCTCGCTCTTTATCGCCCTGGTTGGAAACCCGCCGCGGCGGCTTTGATCATTATTCCCTTGCTCGTGGCGGGAATTGCGGTAGCCGCGTGGTGGACTACGCACACAAACGAGGCACAGGCCCGGTTAATCGTCGCGCGGATGGCACGGACATATGCCAATTGCCAGTCGTATCGAGATAGTGGAGTCGTCGAATCCCGCTACCTGAAAAAGACTGGGCCGCGAACCGTCGAGCAGCCCTTTATCACGGCCTTCGTCCGCCCTGACCATTTTCGCTTTGAGTATTCCTCGCGCGAGGGCGGCCAAAAACCCTATCGCTACATCATCTGTTCGCAGCCCAAAGTATCACCGAGTTGGTGGGACTGGATCCGATCGAACACGCACCAGGTGCGAACCTGGTGGGATGTGCAGCCAGGCGTGAAGGTGTCGAAGTCGCTGGGCCTGGCCCTCGGCGGCGCGACCGGAGTTTCGGGCGGATCGGCGCCGACGACCGCCGCACTGCTGATGCCCGGCGAAGTGTGGGGCAGCTTGACGGGCCTTACCGATCCGCGGTTGGCGGCCGATGGCAAGATCGACGAGGTCGATTGCTTTCGTATCGAAGGCAAATATGGCAATCTGCCGACGACGCTTTGGATCGACAAACAGACCTACCTCTTGCGGCGTCGCGAACAACGGATGACAATCCCCGGCGACGTCCGCGTCGAGCAAGTCACCAACTACCGCCCCGTGCTCGATCAGCAAATCCCCGACGAGTTGCTGGCGTTCAATCCGCTCGGACAACCATGACGCGGCGGGAGTAAACGGCTCGTCCTGCTCCGATCCATGACCAACCGCGAAAAATCCCTCAAAATAGTCTTGCAAGTGCTGGGCTGGTGGACGCTCGTGGCGGTGGGCGCCGTCGTGATGCCCCGGTCCTGGATGGCAGCCACGCACGAGTGGCTCGGCCTGGGCGAGTTTCCTCTGGCGCCGATTGCCGAGAGCCTGGCGCGCACCGTTTCGTTCTTCTATGCCATGTTCGGCGCCGTCTGCCTGGTGCTGGCCGCCGACATCGACCGCTACCGCCCGCTGATCCAGTTTCTGGCCGCCACGGTGGTGCTGTTTGGTCTCAGCCTGTTTGCCATTGACGCCTCGGCTGGTCTGCCCGCCTGGTGGACCCTGACCGAAGGATTCGCGACCACCGCCACCGGCCTCGTGGTGCTCGGACTGGCCCGAGAGGAACGATAAAACCCGCGAATGGGTTTACCCGTCTTGCGAATTCGCGATTTCGGCGACTTCCGCTGGCCGCTCAGCTAGCACCGTCGTAATTGCCACGTAAGGCCATAACCGGTATACTTTTCGATTCGGTCCTGGCGGCCTCTTTCAAATCTCCGGCGCGGAGGTTGGGTCGGTGGGCAAGGTGCCTTTTTTCGTCAGTCACGCCGTTGTTCGGGGAGCTCGCGAAGGGATCGCCTTTGCTGGGAGCGTCGGATTCCGTCGGCCAAGAGGCCGGCAGTCAGGTCCGCCCCGATACTGTCCGGGTTCGACCGGAGCGTGGCTCACAGAGTCATTCAAAACACACATGGTAAATCGTAACCTGATTCGCGGCTTGGATCTGAAGCAAGAGGAGTGGGAAGAAGAGTTGGCCCTGGCAATGGGCGGAACGGCCACCGAAGAGATCGATTGGGGCGGCGGCGAACTGGCCGTCAACAAGATCATCGACGGCAAGATTCTGCGCATCGACAGTGAGTTCGTTCTAGTCGACGTCGGCTACAAGAGTGAAGGCATTATCCCGCTCAACGAATGGGAAGAGGGCGAAGAGCCGCCGCAAGTCGGGCAACACGTCAAGGTCCTCATCGAAGAGGTGGAAGAGGCGTCCGGCCGCGTCGAGGAATCGCGCGGCATGATCACCCTGAGCAAGCGGAAGGCCGAGAAGATCGAGGCCTGGCTCAAGGTAATGGAGACCGTCCACGAGAATGACATCGTCACCGGCACGGTGACCCGCAAGATCAAGGGCGGATTGCTGGTCGATATTGGCGTCAACGTCTTTCTCCCCGCCAGCCAGGTGGATATCCGCCGGCCGGCCGATATTGGCGATTACATCGGCCGCACCATCCAGTGCATCGTGCTCAAGATCGACGACGCGCGGCGGAACATCGTCGTCAGCCGCCGAGCGCTGATCGAAACGGAGCGTGCCGAGAAGAAATCGCAACTGCTTAGCACCCTGGAAGTTGGCCAACTGCGCAAGGGTGTGGTCAAGAACATCGCCGAGTTCGGCGCGTTCGTCGACCTGGGCGGAATCGACGGCCTGCTGCATATCACCGATATGAGTTGGGGCCGCATTGGCCATCCTTCGGAAATGGTCGCCATCGACCAGGAGATCGAAGTGCAGATCCTGCATGTCGATCGCGAGAAGGAAAAGATCGCCCTGGGGCTCAAGCAAAAATCGGCCAGTCCCTGGGAATCGGTCGAGAGCAAGTACCCGGTCGGCTCCGTGGTGCGAGGCGTGGTCGTGAACGTGATGAGCTACGGCGCCTTCGTCAAGCTCGAGGAAGGCATCGAGGGCCTGGTGCACATCAGCGAAATGTCATGGACCAAGCGCATCAGCCATCCCAACGAGTTGGTGCACATCGACGACGAAATCGACGTCGTCGTGCTCAACATCGACAAGAACAAGCAAGAGATCTCGCTGGGAATGAAGCAGACCCAGGCCAATCCCTGGGACAAGGTCGCCGAACGCTACCCGCCGGGCACCCTGGTTAAGGGCACGGTCCGCAATCTGACCAACTACGGCGCCTTCATCGAGATCGAGGAAGGCATCGACGGCCTGTTGCACGTCAGCGACATGTCGTGGACCCGCAAGATCAGCCACCCCAGCGAAGTGGTCGAGAAAGGGCAGTCAGTCGAGTGCAAAGTGCTCTCGGTCGATCAGCAGCGGCGCCGCATCGCTCTGGGTCTCAAACAGTTGGAAGAAGATCCTTGGGCCACGGACATCCCCAGCAAGTACCAGCCCGGGCAGTTGGTGACCGGCACGGTGACCAAGATCACGAACTTTGGCGTTTTCGTGGGCCTGGAGAACGGGCTCGAGGGTCTGCTCCACATTTCCGAGCTGGCCGACCACAAGGTCGAGAATGCCGAGGAGCTGGTCAAAGTTGGCGACCAGATCGAAGTCAAGGTGCTGCGGGTCGACGCCGGCGAGCGGAAGATCGGCTTGTCGAAGAAACGAGTCGATTGGGCCGAGGAAGAAGAGGCCGAAGCCTCGGCAACGCAGAGCTCGCCGGGCAATTCCTCGACGACCGAGCTCAAGGGCGGCGTGGGCGGCGACTCGGGCCCTCTGATCAAGCAATAGTCGAACGTTCCGCGGCGGCCTTCCGCCCCGGCCAGAACAATCGTCACAGGGCGCGGCGGGCGAGCAATCAATCCCGCCCGACGCAAAACGCCCGGTGCAACGCCTACAACAGGCTCGTCCCAACGACCTCGCTGGTCTTGACCAGCGGGGTCGTTTTTTTCGGTAACTCCCGAACGCACCTCACATTCGCCCCACCTCGTTAACTCGCTCGTTCCTTGTAGAAACGCATGGCGCACGTCGATAGTTGTGTTGTTACCAACCGCGACCTCGCCCACCACGACGAACCCGAGCATGACGACAACACGACGCCGCCTGACCTCCGCCGTGCAAACGCCGCTGGAGACCTATCTGCGCGAGATCAACGAGACCTCGCTGCTGTCGGCCAACGACGAGCAGGTGTTG
Organism: uncultured Planctomycetaceae bacterium; assembly: GCA_963791755.1. GTDB lineage: Bacteria > Planctomycetota > Planctomycetia > Pirellulales > PALSA-1355 > PALSA-1355. The sequence continues at coordinate 1,584,400 of CAWBTK010000005.1, read as the reverse complement.
GCCACCGCCATCGGCAACGGCGATATCCGCGCCCGCGACCGCATGGTGCGGGCCAATCTGCGGCTCGTGGTCAACATCGCCCGGGGCTACACCGGCAAGGGCCTGAGCCTGCAAGACTTGATCGAGGAAGGCAACCTGGGACTACTGCGGGCCGTCGAGGGTTTCGACCCGGCGATGGGCACCCGCTTCAGCACCTATGCCAGTTACTGGATCAAACAATCGATCAAGCGGGCCCTGATCAACACGGCCAAAACCATCCGCATTCCTGCGTACATGGTCGAGCTGCTGTCGAAATGGCGGCGTGCCACCGCTCGGTTGGCCGAGGAGCTGGGCCGCACGCCCACACCCGAAGAGATCGCCCGCGTGTTGGGGTTGCCGAAGAAAAAGCTGCCGATCATCAAGAAGGCCATTCGCATTTACAATTCGACGCCCCAAACGGATCAATCCGAGAGCGGCTGGTCGCTGGGCGAAATGGTCATGGACGAGCGCCTGAAGAGCCCTGAAGATGAGATGATCGACAGCGACAATCTCGTGCACGTGATGCGAATGCTCGAGACGATGGATCATCGCGAGGCGACCGTGCTGCGGATGCGCTTCGGTCTGCACGACAACGAGCCGCGCACGCTCAAGGAGATCGGCGAATCGCTCGGGCTGACTCGCGAAAGGGTCCGCCAGATCGAGACCGAAGCCCTGGGCAAACTCTCGTTGGGCCTGCAGGGCTAACGGGGCCCGAATCCGTCGGGCGTCCTCCCGACGCGGCGGCGGCCTGCTACAATGCTGGCGACCTGGGGCCATTGCCTTCCGCCGTGCTCGTAGCAGGATTCTCATGGATTTGAAGCAATACATTCGCCGCGTCCCCGACTTTCCCAAGCCGGGAATTCTGTTTCGCGACATCACGCCGCTGTTGGGCCATCCCGAAGCGTTTCGCGAGTCGATCCGCCAGATGGCAGCCGCTTTCGCGGGAACCAAGATCGACGTGGTCGCGGCCGCCGAGGCACGGGGGTTTATCTTCGCGGGCCCCTTGGCGTTGGAGTTGAACGTAGGATTTGTACCCGTCCGCAAGCCCGGCAAGCTGCCGTTCGAGACCCACGCCTTTCATTACGAACTCGAATACGGCAGCGACACGCTGGAAATGCATCGCGACGGCATTTTGCCGGGCCAGCACGTCCTGCTGGTCGACGACCTGCTAGCCACGGGCGGCACGATCGAGGCCTGCTGCCGGCTGGTTGAGAAGTCGGCGGCGCAAGTGTCCGGCTGTGCCTTCTTGATCGAGCTAGCTGAATTGGGGGGGGCCAAGCGGCTGGCCGCGTACAACCCCAAGAGCATCATCCGCTACTGAATCCTACGGGCCAGGGCCCGCCGCGGAAATGCTAGCGGCTTGCTCCTGATTTGGGGCGCGCATAGCATTAGTTGGCGACAGTGCTATGGGAGGAGTGCTTGAATCGAAGGAGATCCATCATGAAACGCAGCCTGACACTGGCTTGCATGGCGGCGCTGATCAGCCTGGGGTTACACTCGAAATCGCTCCAGGCCGCGGACGTGCCGGTGCATAACGCGGTGCGAACGGGCGTGACCGCGGTGCCCGCGACCAACGTTTCGCAGGTCATCGTCGCGCCCGCACCCGTGGCCTATCGGCCGTACCGTGCTTACTACCGGCCGTATTACGCGCCCTACCGCGCCTACTACCGGCCCTATCGTCCCTACGTCGTTCGGCCATACGTGGCGCCGTACGTAGCTCCCTACCGGTACGGGGCCTATTACGCGCCCTATGGCCGTTACTATTCCGGATACCGTGGATACTATTGGTAGTTCGCGCATCTGGCGCACGGTCGGAACTTAACCACGCTGTTGTCCGGCGGGAATTCGTTGAATTCTCGCCGGGCATTTGCTTTAGTGGCCGACGCCGACGAAGAAGCTGAACGTCTGATGCAAGTCGGTCGGAGCCGAATGCACGGGGAAAGCAAAGTCCAGCGCGATCGGCGCCAGGCTGATCATCGGGATCGTGACCCGCAAGCCAAAGCCCGGCGCGATGCGGTAGTTCTCCCAGGTGATCGTGCGGTTGTACTCGACGGTACCGTAGTCGACGAAGACCACGCCCTTGAGCATGTCGTCGGCCGTGATCGGGAACATGTACTCAAGCGAATTGACGTTGAGCAGCTTACCGCCCACTTCGACCTGGTCGATGATCGGCGACGCGCCACGGAACTGATATCCACGCAAGGTGCCGAAACCGCCCGCGAAGAACCGTTCGTAGATCGGCGTATCATTGCCCGAAATGCCGAATTGCGTGTAGTAGCTGAGCGTATGCCGGCCCGTGCCGTCGGGACGCTCGCGAACCAGAAAATGCTTCTGGAAATTGAGCATGTAGCGCGGGAACTGAAAAGTGCCGAAGACATACTCGAAGTCGGTCGACAGAAACATTCCCTGGGTCGGCAGGAAGGTGCTGTCGCGCGTGTCATACGAAATCTGCGGCTTGACGCTGTAAAGCTGCGTGTGACCGATGACCGCCGCCAGGTCGGGCACTGTCGGCGGATTGGCCGGCGAGGGATTCGAAATCAGCACGTCTTCGGCCCGCAGCGCGATATTGCCCGACAAGTCGGGCGTGAACTGGTAGCCCAGGCTGGTGCGGCCGCCGGCCCGTTGTTCGTTCCAGTTGCGATAAAAACGATTGAAGTAATAACCGCTCAACCCGTAGCTGACCGGGGTGTCGAACAAGTAGGGTTCGGCGAAGTTGAACAAGTATCGGGAAACCTGCGTACCTGGCGCGGCCTCGACGCGAAACTTCTGCCCGGCTCCGCGAAACGCGCGGCCCGAGCGGAAGTCTTCCCAGCCGGTTGGCAGGCGGCGGATGTCGAAATTCTGCTCGTCGATCACGATTGAGCCGACCAGACCGGCGTTCGAGTTCACGCCTGCTCCGAACATGAACTTGCCGGTTTGGGCTTCGTTCACGATGACCTCGACCGGGATCGTCGGCTGATTCAAGGGCGGACTGCCCAGGATGCTTCCGGGCGGCTCGAGAAGCGGCGGATTCGAATAGCCGGGCGGCGGCGGAAGCGGGCCGCCGTTGGGCGGATAGGCACCAGGCTGCGAGTAGCCGGGTTGTGCGTAACCGCCGCCGTTCTGCGGCGGTTGAGCATAGGGCTGTTGTTGCGCATAGGGCTGTTGGACAGGCGGCGGCTGCTGAGCATATTGCGGCGGCGCGTAGGCGTTGCCGCTGGGCGGGGCCGCGTAGGGCGAAGCGCCGGTCGGCGCGGCCGGTTGGTTGACGGTGTAGGGCTGCGGGCTGGCCGGCAGCGGATTGGCGCCGCCGTATCCGCCCCCATATCCGCCGTATCCGCCATCGGGACTTTGTCCGCGGACGACCGCTCCGTCGACTTGCTGAGGATTGGCCCGCGGCGGCGCGGTGGCGCCGGCGATTGCTGAGCTTGCGGCCGGGCCGGGGCGCTGCGGCCATATTCACCGGTGGGCAGATTCGTCGGCCACAGGATCACGTCGTTGGCCCTGGGGTCGGGCTCGCCGTCGACCCAAGGGGCCAGGCGCTGCCCGCGGTCGACCGGCCGCAGAATCGCGCCGTTGGAGGTGGGGTCGGGTTCGTCGTCGGCCCAATCGTCGGGACTCTGCCCGCGGAACGAATCGGGATCGCCGGTGCGCTTGCCGCTTGCGCGCTTCTTGTTATTGGCCATCGATGCGGCCGAATCGGGGGGCGAGAACACGATCCGCGGAGTCTCGCCCTTCGAGGGGTCGGTATTGAACAAGGCTGACGCCTTCAGCCGCCGCTCGCTCGAGCGGAAATCGCGAATGTCGGCGATATCGCCCGGCCGCATCGACAGGCGATTGAGCACCGTGTTATGTCGCGTGTGCGAGTTCTCGCCCTTGATGACGACGCTGATCTCGCCGATGCGATATTGGTCCCCCTCGCTGACCTGATAGATCACGTCCAGCAAGCCGGGCTCTTCGTCGAACTTCAGCTCCGCCACCACGTCGGCGAAGACGTAACCGTTGCTGCCATACAGATCCTTGACGGTCCCGATGTCGCCGTTCATCTTGTTCTGGTCGAAGTAATCCCCGCCGTTCAGCTTGCGCTGGGTGGCAAAGGCCTCGTCCGGATACACCTTGTTGCCCAGGAAGGAAATGTTCCGAACCTGGTAGCGCGGGCCTTCGTTGATGTGGAAGACGAGACTGACGCGATCTTCCTTCTCGTTGAATTCATACTCGCGGCCGACGTGCGCTTTGAAAAACCCCAGGCCGCGATAGTAAACTTCCAGCTTCTCCACGTCCTCTTCGATCTTCTTGGGATCGACCTGGCCCTTGAAGAGCCAGAACATCGGCGGCTTCGATTGAATCAACGTCTTTAGCCGCCCGTCGGGCGCGATGCTGTACGAGTTACCCTCGAACTTCACCGTCGAGAACTTCTGCATACTGCCTTCGTTGATCAGATAAACGGCACCGCGGTCCCCCGGCTTGGTTCCTTCCAGGATCGAGACCTTGATGTTGTTATAACCCTTGCTCTGATAATAGGACTCGAGCTTGCGATGCGCCGTCCTGGATCGCAAAGGTGTCCAGCGGATCTCCCTTCTTGAGGCCCGTCTCCTTGGACAGGGTTTTGGGGCTTCTGACTTTCACGTTGCCCACGTACCTCACGTACTGCAAAATGGGCCGCTCGACGACCTCCAGCGTGATCACGATACCGCCGGCGACACGCTCGGTGCGGGGCTTCACGTGGACGAACCAGTTCTTGGTCGAAAGCTTGCGAATGTCGCGTTCGTAGGTCGTTTGATCGAACGGATGGCCGACGCGGGTGCCAATGTTGGCCAGCACTTTCTCGCGCGAGATGGCGCTGTTGCCCACGACGCGAATTTCGACCACGTGCTCATGTGGCGCCGAAACCAGCGGCGGAGCCTCCGGCGATGGTGGAAAGCCGGGCGGCACGACGCCGCCGGCTGGCGGAACGCCCCCGGGCCCTTCAACCTGGGCCTGGCTCCGCGCGCCGGCGAGCAGCAAGCTCAGGGCAAGCGCAGACTGCCGCATAGCGCAGCGGCAGAGACTTGTGGCGGCGAACTTGAGCCATTACGCTCGGCTTCCGAACGGGTTGAAGGGACGCGAGATATGACGCGGGCGCGGCCGCCGGCTCGAAGTAACACGCGAGCGCAGGCTGTTGCCGACCCCACGGGCCGTAAAGCAAGGCCGGTGAACCCGGTTGCTCGCTATCGGCCCCTGAAAGGCGGCGTAGAAATACCTAAACCCAGCCGCCATGACAAGGTGAGTTCAATACCACCACCCCCCGGCCGTGACCAACAGGGCGAAGTCGGCCAGCCACCACGGCGCCGATAGCAGCCAACAAGAGCGAGACCGCATGGAGTCCGACGCATTGAAACAGCGCGGACGTCAAATTTCGCTAGCACGTGCAGCAACCGGCGGCTGTTGCCAGCAAGCGGCAAGCCCTCGACACTCAGTCTCGAAAGACTGCGCGGACTGGGGAAGAGTTGGCAAGAGACTCGCGCTAGAACCTGTCGGCGGCGTTGAATTGCTCGAATTCGTCGTAGGGACGCTGCCGCGCTGTCGCGAAAGCGCGTGAAGTCCTTGAGCCAGGCCAGCTTGACGTCGCCGGTCGGGCCGTTGCGCTGCTTGGCGATGATCAGGTCGGCTTGGCCGGCGACCTTGGCGCGCTCTTCTTCGTTGGTGCTGTAGTATTCCTCGCGATGGACGAACATCACCACGTCGGCGTCCTGCTCGATGGCCCCCGACTCGCGCAGATGGCTCAGCCGCGGCTCGTTGTCGCGCGTCACCTCGGCCTGGCGATTGAGCTGGGCCAGGCACAGCACCGGCACCTTCAACTCGCGGGCCAGGCCCTTCAGCCGCCGGGCGATCTTGGCCACCTGCTCCTGCCGCGGATCGCGGGGGTTGTCGGGCTCGATGAGCTGCAAGTAGTCGATCACCACCAGCCCCAGGCTCGCTTGCCGCTTGAGCCGCCGGGCCGCGGCGGCGATCTCGGTCATCGTGCGGCTGGGCGTGTCGTCGACGAACAGCGGGCGCCTGGCTCATCTCGGCCGCTTTCTCGACCAGCTTGCGTCGGTCGTCGTTCGAGATCGTGCCGTTGCGCAGCCGCTGGCCGTTGACCTCGGCCAGCGAGCACAGCATGCGGTCGGCCAGTTCGACCGACGACATTTCCAGGCTGACGAACAGCGTAGTCGACGCGCAGCTGCAGCGCCGAACGTGCTCGGCGATGTTCAGCGCCAGCGCCGTCTTGCCCATGCTCGGCCGGGCCGCCAGGATGACCAGCTCCGAGTCGTGCAGGCCGCCGGTCAGCGTGTCGAAATCGCGAAAGCCGGTCTCGATGCCGCCGATCGCGTGCTCGTGCTTCATCCGGGCGTCGATGCGGACCATCGCCTCGTGCAGAATGTCGCGGATGTTCGACAGCTCGCCGGCGCCCCGCTCGTCGAGAATCGCGAAGATCTTCTGCTCGGCCCGGCTGAGCATCTCGCGAGCATCGTCGCGTTTCGTCGTAGGCGTCGCGAAGGATCTCGGTGCTGGAGTGGATCAGGGCCCGCAGCGTGGCCTTTGTTCTTGACGATCTCGGCGTAGTAGCGTCGCGTTGGCGGCCGTGGGGACCGATTGCAGGACCTCGGCCAGGTAGGCCGCGCCGCCGACCGCGTCGAATTCGCCGCTGGTCTTGAGCCGCTCGACCAGCAGCGTCGTGTCGATGCGGCGCCCTCGTCGTGCATCGCGCGCAGATGGGTGTAGAGCGTGCGATTGGCGTCGTCGTAGAAATCCTCGGGACGGAGGATCAGCGCCACGTCGTCGCAGACCGTCGGCAGCAGCAGGATGCTGCCCAGCACGCCGCGCTCGGCGTCGAGATTGCAAGGCGGCTGCCGATCGAGAATCTCGGAATTGACCTTCATCTCTCGCGCCTCCCTGCGCCGCGCGGACCCGATCGCGCTGCTTCAACCAAGACAACGGGCCCCGCGCACGGCAAGGGGGCAGCCGCTCGACGATGCGATGCGACGCAGCGTCTCGCCGCTATGGCGAGCCGCCGTGCATGCTATTTTTTCTCGGGCTTTTCGGGAGCTTCGTCGGTCACGGTCGGCACGACCCACACCTTCAATTCGGCCTCGATGTCGTGGCCCAGGTGGATGTTGACCGTGTAGAGCCCCAATTCCTTGAGCGGGCCCTTCAGGCGGACCTGGTCGGCCGTGATCGTGATCTCGTTCCGCTTCAGCGCCGCCACGATTTCCGTCGCGCCGACCGAGCCGTACAGATGCCCTTCGTCGTTGGCGTTGGCCTCGATCGTGACGCTTTGGCGGGCGAGTTCGCCGGCCAGATCGCGCAAGCCGGCCATGCGGGCGTTCTGGATCTCCTGCAGCTTGGCGCGGTGCTTTTCGACCATCCGCTTGTGATGGTCGGTGGCGATCGTGGCCAGACCTTGCGGCAGCAGATAGTTCATGGCGTAGCCGCGTTTGACCTCGACGACGTCGCCCTGCTGCCCGACGTGGTCGACGGCTTGAATCAACAGCAACTCGACCCCATTGTGCTTGCCGCGGGGGAGCCGCTTGGAGCGACGTTTGGGAAGTGGATTCGATTTGGGCATGTTCGTTGATCTCTAGAAGTCGATGGGCGTCGCCGCTGAGAGTGGCGCACGCGTGTCAAAAATCGGGTTGTTGAAAAGCTAGAACGGAATGTCGTCGTCCGGCGGCGGGCCTTCGCTTTCGTCGGAGTGCGAAGCGTAGGACGGCTCGCTCTTGCTGGCACCGCCGCGAGATCCGCCTCCTCCACCACTACCTCCGCCGCCTTTCGATCCGAGCATTTGCATTCGCTCGCCGATGACGCGGAGCTTCGAGTTTTTCTTGCCGTCCTTCTCCCAGGTATCCAGCTTTAAGCGGCCCTCGATCAGGACGCTCGAGCCCTTGTTCAGGTACTCGCTGGCCACTTCGGCGGTGCGTCCCCACAGCGTCACGTCGACGAAGGTCGTTTCCTCGATCCACTCTCCGTTGGCTCCCTTGCGGCGGTCGTTGACCGCCAGACCGATGTCAGTCACGGCCGTGCCGCTGGGGATGTAACGCAGCTCGGGATCGCGCGTGACATTGCCGACCAGAATCACTCGATTGTAGCTGGCCATGGTGCAGCTCCTTTAATACGACTTGCAGCCGACTTGCGAAATCAATCCTCGAGCGCGTCGACGACGTCTTCTTCAATCGCCGGCACGGCCACGGCGACGGGTTCGGGCGGCTTGCGCAGCGACGCCGGACCGGCCAACGCGTGGCTGACCAGCACGTCGACGATTCGCGGATCGACCTTCAAAAACAGGGTGCGGATGATGCTGTCGCTCAATTGGCACTGGCGCGTGAGAGTCGAAATCTGGTTGCTGTCGAGCTTGAAATAGGTCAGCCAGTAGGTGCCCTTGCGATGGCCGTCGATCGGATAGGCCAGGCGGCGCTCTTCCCACAGGCGGCTGGCGAGCATTTCGCCGCCCAGCTTTCTGATCATTTCCGGAGATCTGGCCCGATACGCCCACGGTATCGCGGGAATAGCGATTCGCATCCAGAATGAACATGCCTTCGTAAACGTTGACAGCCACGACAATCACTCCTGAAAGACGAATCTGACTTATGAGTTAATTCTTACTGGATTCTGACCAGCAATCAATTGTATCGATTCATCGAGACCGCGAGTCCCTCGCGAGCCCAAACCTCCACGGCGTCGGCGGCGCGCCAAATTGCCTCTTCGATGTCGGGCAATTCGTCCTTGGTGAATCGCCCCAATACGAAGTCGGCGCCGTCGCGGCCCGCAGGCGGCCCGCCAATGCCAATCCGCAGCCGTGGCACCTGATCGGTGCCGAGCCGGCGAATGACGTCCTCCAACCCCTTTTGTCCCCCCGATGAGCCGCTGCCGCGAAATCGCAGTTTGCCCAGCGACAGGTTCATGTCGTCGCTGACGATCAGCAGTTCTTCGTGAGGTATTTTATAAAAATCGCGCGCTTCCAGCACGCTTCCCCCGCTTAAGTTCATCAACGTGTGCGGGCATAGTAGCAGGACTCGCTGGTTGTCGAGCAGGGCCTCGACCACTTCCCCTTGAAACGCCTGCTTGGGCTTGCCTTGGCCGTGCTTTTTGGCCAGTTCGGCAACCACGCGAAAGCCGACGTTGTGCCGCGTTCCTTCGTATTTACGTCCAGGATTGCCCAAGCCAACGACGAGTTTCATGGCGCGATCGGCCGGTCCCTTACTCTTCTTCCTCACCCTCCTCGGCCTTGCGGCCGATCACTTCCGGCTCGGCAACTCCGCCGACCCCGCCTTCCTCTTCCTCATCCCTGGGCTCGACGCAGTGGACGACCATCGCATCCGGATCCGAAATCAGCGTGACCCCCGGCGGCAGCGTCAACTCGCCGGCCGTGATCGAATCGCCAATCTTCAGGTTTTGAATGTTCAAATCGATCTTTTCCGGAATGGAGAGGGCCTCGCACTCGATTTCCACCTCGTGCAAGAAATGCTCGACAACGCCGCCGTCCTTCGCGCCGATCGCCTGGCCGCGTAGTTCGACGTTCACCTTGACTTCGATTCGTTCGTGCTCCGAGACGCGGGCAAAATCGACGTGCAGCACATGCGTGCCGTAAACGTCGAACTGCAATTCGCGAATCAGGGCTTTTTCGTTGACGCTTCCCTTCAATTCGACGACGCGCCCACCGTGGCGGACCACGGCCGCCATTTCGTCGGCCCCCACGACCAGGCTGACGTTGGCCTCACCGTGGCCATACAGCACGGCCGGCACGCGGCCATCGCGGCGCAAACGGCGGGCCTCGCGTTTACCGCCGGAATCCCGCTTAGTGACGTTCAGAGTTTCCGCCATCGACAACACCCCACGCTACATGCTCGGACAGAGGGCAAACGGGTCATTGTCCCCGAAAAGCACGATTTTTCAAGCCCAAGCCCGCAAGAATCTCAAACACGCCGCCCAGACCGCTTTCGCTGGCAATTTCCGGGGTCATTCGACCTCGGCGAGCCAATTTGCCCATCCGGAGCGATGCGTGCAATCGTTCGAGTCGCGTTTCGGGAGGCCTAGTCGAATAACCGGCTGACCGACTCGTTGCGGTGGATGCGCTTGATGGCTTCGCCCAGCAGCGGAGCCACGCTCAGTACCTTGATTTTTGCCGTCATGGCCTCCGGCCGCAGCGGAATCGTGTCCGTGATGACCACTTCACAGATCGGCGAAGCCTTCAGTTTTTCGATGGCGTTGCCGCACATCACGCCGTGCGTGGCAGCCACATACACCTTCTTGGCGCCCCGATCGTGAATGACCTGGGCGGCGCCGCAAATAGAGCCGGCCGTGCTGATCATGTCGTCGAACATCAGCGCGATCTTGCCTTCGACCGAAGCTCCGATGATGTTTTCCTGCCGCGTATGTTCCGCGTCGGCGCGACGCTTGTCGACGATCGCCAGATTGCCACCCAGTCGTTCGGCGTGCCCCAGCGCCCGTTTGATGCTGCCTTCGTCGGGGCTGACCACGACCACGTCTTTGGGATCGAAACGCTGTTCCAGAAAATACTCGTTCAGCACCGGGGCGGCGTAGAGATGGTCCACCGGCACGTCGAAGAAGCCCTGGATCTGGGCGGCGTGCAAATCCATCGCCAGCACCCGATCGGCGCCGGCCCGGGTGATGATGTTGGCTACGAGCTTGGCCGTGATCGGCACGCGGCCCTCGTCCTTGCGATCCTGCCGGGCATAGCCGAAATAGGGCACGACGGCGGTGATCCGCTCGGCGCTGGCCCGCTTGCAGCTCTCGATCATGATCAAGAGCTCCATCAGGTTCTCGTTGACCGGCGGGCAGGTCGGCTGCACGAGAAACACGTCGCGACCGCGGATATCTTCGTCAACCTTGCAGCTGATTTCGCTGTCGGGGAAATTGCCGATCGTGATGCCACCCAAGGGCAGTCCAAGGTAATCGCAGATACGGCGGGCCAACTCGCGGTTGGCGCGTCCGCTGAAAATCTTGAGATCATTCATGAAGGAGGTCGCGTAATGAGGTCGGCTGTCGTGTGTCTGGTGGCTTTGATTGAATTTAAGGATGCTGGTCCATTCCCATCTCGCGCATGGCGGCCTCGACGACAGCCAACTCCTCCATGTTATTGATGCTCAGGGCCTCGCACGGTTTGAGCACGTTCAACGCCCGCACGTCTTTGCCGGCGGCCAACAGCACGCCCGGGCAGTCGGTGATATAGTATTCGCCTTGGGCGTTGTCGGAGCGGATCTGGTCGAGCGAGTCGAGCAGATCGGCGCCGCCAAAGGCGTAGCAGCTTAAATTGACCTCGCGAATCTGTTTTTGTTCGGCCGTGGCGTCTTTTTCCTCGACGATTCCCATGAACCGGCCCGCGCTGTCGCGGACGATGCGGCCCAACCCGCTGGGATCCTGCTTGATGGCGGTGCCCAGGATGCAGGCCGGCGTGGCCCGCTCGAATTCCCCCAAAAGTTTGCGAAGCGAATCGCTCTGCATCATCGGCGAATCCCCGGCCACCACCAGCACCGGACCCGCATGGCCGACGAGATGTTCGCGGGCACACATGACAGCGTGCCCGGTCCCGTGTTGCACTTCCTGCAACGCAAAGGCCACGTTCCGCCGCCCCGCGAGCGCCTTTCGCACGTCGTCAGCCCGGTAGCCGATGACGACGACGATCCGTTCGATTCCGGCCGCCTCCAGGGCATCCAACACGTAGTCGATCATTGGTCGGCGGCGAACCGGCACCAGCACTTTGGGCAATTCCGACTTCATGCGGGTGCCCTTGCCGGCTGCCATCACGACCGCAAGCGAATTACTCAAGGCGCGTGCCATCCAAATGATGACCAAGAGGGAAACTGCCATCTTCGCAACTAACCGCGTCGCATTCCAGGGGGGCGTGGGCTTTTTAGCCGACTCCGACGACGCGCCACGGCTTGCCCCTGCCGCGTTGACAGCTAGGGGGGGTGTTTTACAATGAAACGTTTTCCCCAGGAACATCCCCAGAGAACTGGGGGCTTTGGCCGCGCCCGCCCGTCAGGGCGGATGCGCCGGCGCCAACCGCGGAGCCCGCGTTGCTCACACCGACCGAAAAAGCCGCCGTGCTGATCGAAGCCCTGGGCTGGATCCGCCAGTTTCGCGACAAGGTAACCGTCATCAAACTCGGCGGCAGCTTGTTGGACGACGTCGACGCCCTGCGGCACCTGCTGATCGACATCGTGTTCATGGAAACCGTGGGAATGCGTCCGGTCGTCGTACACGGTGGCGGCGCCGCCATCAGTCGGGCCATGGACGCCGCCGGTCTGACGCCGCGATTCATCCAGGGGCGCCGCTACACCGACGACGCCACGCGCGACATCGTCGAGCAGGTGCTGGCCTACGAAACCAACGAGCATATCGCCGATCGGATTGAAGAGTTCGGCGGACGCGCCGCCGCCCTCAATTTTCGCACGACCAACGTGCTGTGGGGCGAACGGCTGACGCTCGAAGACGAACAGGGTAAGCCGGTCGACCTGGGCTCGGTGGGCAACGTCACTCGCGTTGACCGCGGCACGATCAGCAACCTGAGCTTTGCCGGCACCGTGCCGGTTATCCCCTCGATGTGCCTGAGCGAATCGGGCGAAAAGCTGAACGTCAACGCCGATACGGCCGCCACGGCCGTGGCCCAGGCCCTGGGCGCCGAGAAGCTGGTTTACATGAGCGACGTCAACGGCGTGCGGCGGAAAAAGGACGATCCGGCTTCGCTCATCAACTCGCTCACGGCCAGCCAGGCGCGGGAGCTGATGCGCGACGGCGTGATCGAGAAGGGAATGATCCCCAAGGTCGAGGCCTGTCTTGAGACCTTGGGCCGCGGCATCCGCAAGGTCCACATCATCGACGGGCGCGAACGGCACGCTCTGCTTTTGGAAATCTACACCAACAAAGGAGTCGGGACCGAAATCGTCAAAGATCCCGTTTAGGACAGTCTCGCTGGATGAATCGGCTTCGGCGCAAGCGTCCGAACCCATCCAATGCCGGCGATGTCTAAGCGTGTTTGTGCTTTCACGATCCGCCCCTTTCCGTCCACACGGAGAACCATCCATGGCTACAGCCGAGGCCACCATGAGCTCGAGCGAAGTGATCGACATGTTTCAGCGCTACGTCGTGCCCAATTATCGGCGCTACGGCGTGTCGCTGGTCCGCGGCGAGGGCTCGTATGTTTGGGATGCCGAGGGCAATCGCTACCTCGACTTTTTCCCGGGCTGGGGATGCAACTTGCTCGGCCATTGTCCCGAGCCGGTGGTCAAAGCCGTGCAAGAGCAGGTCGCCACGCTGATTCACGTGCCCAATACCTGGTACACCGAGGCCCAGGGCCGTTGGGCCAAACTGCTCTCGGAGCGGAGCTTTGGCGGGCAAGCATTTTTCTGCAACTCGGGTACCGAGGCCAACGAAGCCGCCATCAAGCTCGTGCGGCTGCACGCCAAAAAAGGCCGCTACAAAATCATCACCTTTGAAGGCGGCTTTCACGGCCGTACCCTGGGCGCCACGGCCGCCACGGCGCAGCCCAAATATCACGAAGGCCTGGGCCCGTTGATGGCCGGCTTCGTCTATGCCCCGTTTGGCGATCTGGAGGCCGTGGCCCGACTCGTGGACGACGAGACGGCCGCGATCATGATCGAGCCGGTGCAGGGCGAGGGTGGAGTCAACATCCCTCCGGACGGCTTTTTGGCCGGTTTGCGACGCATCGCCGACGAGAACGGGTTGCTCCTGGTGTTCGACGAGGTGCAAACGGGCTGCGGGCGGACCGGGAAATGGTTCGCCTATCAGCACTTCGGCGTTACGCCGGACGTGATGACGCTGGCCAAAGCTTTGTGCGGCGGTATCGCCGGCGGCGCGCTTTTGACCACTGCCGAAATCGCCCCCAGCCTGCGGCCGGGCATGCATGCGGCCACCTTCGGCGGCAACCCGATCGCGGCCCGGGCTGGCATCGCGGCGATCGAAATGATCGAAAACGAGAACTTGTTGGAACACACCCGGCGCCTGGCGGATATTTTTCGTCAGCGGCTGACGGCGCTGGCCGCTGAGTGCGAGCTTGTTCGCGAGGTGCGTGTATTGGGGGTGATGATCGGAGTCGAGCTTTCGATCGACGGCGCCGCCGTGGTGCAAGGCTGCATGGACCGCAAGCTGCTGGTCAATTGCACGCACAACACCGTGCTGCGACTGCTGCCGGCCATGAATCTGACGGAGCAGCAGGTCCACGACGGCTGCGACATACTAGCGACCGTGCTTAAGGAACAGACCGGATAAACACCGCGGAACAGCCATGCGAAACCTGCTGACCTTATCCGATCTGAAGCCGGCCGAAATCGACCGGATTTTCGCGATCACCGAGGATCTCAAGACCAAATACCACAAGGGACTGCGCGAGGCGCTGCTGCCTGGTCGCGTGATGGCTCTGCTGTTCGAAAAGCCGTCGCTTAGGACCCGGGTCAGTTTCGAGGCCGGCATGATCAACCTCGGCGGCAGCAGCCTGTTTCTGGGCGACGACGTCGGCTTTGGCGCCCGCGAAAGCGTGGCGGATTTCGGCCGCGTATTGAGCCAGTATGTCGACGTGATCGTGATCCGCGCTTTCGAGCACCAGACGGCCATCGAACTGGCGCGCTATTCGAGCTGTGCGGTGATCAACGGCCTGACCGATTACGCGCATCCCTGCCAGGCGCTAGCCGATTTATACACGCTCAAGGAACTGGTCGGCCGCCTCAAGGGACACACGCTGGCCTACGTCGGCGACGGCAACAACGTCGCCCACAGCCTCGCCGAGGGCTGCGGCAAGATGGGCATGAAGTTCGTGATGGCCACGCCGCCGGGATATCAGTTCGACGATGACTTTCTGACTCGATTGCGGGGAGACGTGCCCGACCTGGAACTCGTCACCACCGCCGATCCGGTCGAGGCGGTGCGGGGGGCCATTGCCGTCTATACCGACGTTTGGACCAGCATGGGCCAGGAACAAGAAAGCCAGCAGCGGCGGGCCGATTTTGCGAATTACCAGATCAACAGCGGCCTGATGGCCGAGGCGCCCGAGGGCGCGCTGTTCATGCATTGCCTGCCCGCGCATCGCGGCGAGGAAGTGACCGACGAGGTCATTGACGGCCCGCAGAGCATCGTCGTTCAACAGGCATCAAACCGGCTGCACGTGCAGAAGGGCATCCTGGCCTGGATCCTGGGTGCGCAAAGCTGACGCTCCTGAGCCGCTTTCTTCGCGAACCAGCGCCGTTCGCACACAGTAAACGAGGAATCCTTTCATGCGTCACGACGGCCGAACCCACGATGAGCTGCGCCCCATTACAATCGAGCGCGAATTCACCCGTCCCGCGGCCGGCAGCGTGCTCATTCGCTCGGGCCGAACTCGCGTGTTGTGTACCGCTTCGCTCGAACTGTCGGTGCCGCCCTGGATGGCCGGCAAGGGCCGCGGGTGGGTCACCGCCGAATACGGCATGTTGCCCGGCAGCACCAGCCCGCGAAAACGACGCGATGTCGGCAAAACCGACGGCCGCACCACCGAAATCCAACGATTGATCGGCGCAGCCTGCGGGCGGTGGTCGACCTGGATGCGCTAGGCGAACGCTCGATCTACCTCGATTGCGACGTGCTGGAAGCCGACGGCGGCACGCGTACCGCCAGCATCACCGGGGCGCTCGTGGCGTTGGTCGATGCCATTCGCTCGATCGGCGACCTGACAACCAATCCGCTGGTCGACAGCGTGGGGGCGATCAGCGTGGGCATCGTCAAGGGCCAGCCCGTGCTTGACCTCGACTACATCGAAGACGTCGATGCCGAAGTCGACATGAACGTGGTGATGACCGGCGCGGGCCGCTTTGTCGAAGTGCAGGGCACCGGCGAAGAAGCCACCTTCAGCGAAGAAGATCTGGCCGCCATGCTGGCCCTGGCCCGTAGCGGCTTGGCGCGAGTTCGCGAAATCCAGAAGAAGGCCCTGGGCGAATTCTGGCCGTTTGGGTGAGGCGGCACAGTTGCGGTAATGCCGAGGCTCTAACTAAACATCTGCCCGCGGCCGACCGCCTCGAAGGCGTTTTGGATGTGGTCGATGCGTGGATGCCGGGCATCGTCGGGCCAGGTGACGGCCACGACGTCGAAGCGGGCTTTGTGTTCGAGTAACCCGTGCCGCTTGAGATATCGCCAGCGCCAATCGAGTCAGCCGCTGTTGTTTGTCGGGGCCAACCGCTTCGGCGGGATGGCCGGCGGAGTGCGAGGAGCGAGTCTTGACCTCGATGAACACGATTGTGCGGCCGTCAACGGCGACCAGGTCCAACTCGCCCAAGCGGCCGCGCTCGCGGCGGGCCACGATCTTGTAGCCTTTTCGCCGCACGAATCGCTCGGCGGCCCGTTCGCCGCGCTGACCCAGCGAGCGGTAGCGCCGCCAGGCCACGCGTAGCCGCGCCACTAGCGAGTGAGGTTTCATCGCGCGCTCCTCGTGCTGCCGAGCGCGAGCCGGAACGTTCGACTCTCGAATCGCGAACCCTGTTGACGAAACGCCGATTCCCGCGAGCGGTTCGACTACTCTTCGCTTTTGGGGGCCGCTTCGCGACGCTCTTTCAGGCGAACCGCCTTGCCCACGCGATCGCGGAGGAAGTACAGCTTCGCACGGCGGACGATGCCGCGGCGCTTGACTTCGATCTTGGCGATGCGGGGCGAGTGCAGCGGAAACTTGCGCTCCACGCCTTCGCCGCCCACGATCCGCCGCACGGTGAACGTGGCGCGGGTGCCGGAACTGGCCCGGGCGATGACCACGCCGTTGAAGATCTGGATCCGCTCTTTTTCGCCTTCCAGAATTCGCGTGTGCACGTCGACGGTATCGCCGATGCTGAATTCGGGCACATCGGCCTTGAGGCTGCTCTTTTCCACCAGTTCCAACGTTTGCTGACTCATGATCGCTAACCCTTTTTTCAGTGCGTTCGTGCCCAGCGGGCGAAATGCCCCAGACGGCCGAACCGCGGTAACTTGTCAACTAGGTATTCGTGTTTCGCCCGCGTTGTTTTTGGGTCCGCTCGACGCTTTGTTGGTCGCGCCACGCGGCAATTTGTTCGTGATTTCCGCCGAGCAGCACTTCGGGCACACTCAGGCCCCGGTACTCTCGCGGACGGGTGTACTGGGCAAATTCGAGCAAGCGATCCGGACCCGAAAAGGAATCTTGCCGGTTGCTCTCTTCGTCTCCAAGCACTCCCGGTACCAGCCGGGCCACGGCGTCGATGACCACCATCGCCGCGACCTCGCCGCCACCTAATATGTAATCTCCGATCGAAATCTCATCCGGCTCCAGAATCTGCCGCACGCGATCGTCAAACCCCTCGTATCGCCCACATAACAAAATCAGCCGCCGCTTGCCGGCCAACTCCTCAACCACCGCCTGCTCCAATCGCCGTCCATGCGGAGTGAGCATCACCAGATGCCCGGGATCGGCCGTTCCGGCGCCCGCCAAACCCGCCCTCACCGCCTCGACGCACTCGACCACCGGCTCGACCTTGAGCACCATTCCGGGGCCACCGCCAAAGGGTCGGTCGTCCACCGTGTGGTGCTTGTCGCGGGCCCAATCGCGGATGTTGTGCAATTGGACGTCAACCAGCCCTCGTTCGATCGCCAGGTTCAACACGCTTTGACCCAGGTAGCTCGGGAACATGCCCGGAAACAAGGTCAGCACGTCGAAACGCATCACATTCTCGTTTTTTTTCATCCATCACGGTCGCCGGCTGCATTCAACCATGGCGACCATGGGCTTCGTGATTTCTTATTCCGAAGCGGCCGTTGTTTCTTCCGCCGTTTCGCCCCCGGCGGTCGGCTCGGCGGCCGCTTCCGGCGCCGGCGTGCTGGCCGGCGCTTCGGCTCCCTCGGCCGGGCGGACATATACTGGCTCGCCCGCGTCGGGAACGATTCGCGGCATGCTCAGCCGCTGTCGCGCCGCCTGCTGTTGCTGGGCGTGGGTGCCCTCGGCGCCGTATTTCTTGATCAGGGTTTTCACCTTGACCGAGGGCTGAGCGCCGACGCCCAGCCAATAGGAAATGCGCTCGGCCTTTAACAGGGCTCGCGCGTCGGTGTCGCTGACCATCGGGTCGTAGGTGCCCAATTCTTCCAATACGCGACCGTCGCGCGGATGGCGCGAATCGACGGCACAGATACGAAAGAACGGGCGGTGTTTGCGCCCATCATCTTCATGCGAATTCTTACTGCCACGCGTTTCTCCTGGTTCGTTGGTGGTGAGAGTGCGATTTTGTACGGTCGGCTTATCGAGAGTTTCGAATGCCGTTAATTGCTCTTTCTGGATTCTCGCTTGCGGCGACGGGCCTCTTTCTCACGGTCTTTCCGCAGCTTGGCCCGTTCCTCGGAACTGAGCCGTTTGCCGGTCCCCAGCTTTTGCTTTTGCAGTTGCGCTGCGGGATTCTTCAATCCCTTTTGGAGCTCTTGCATTTCGCGGAACCGGTCGCGGATGCCCATGCCGGCCATCCGCTTCATGATCGCCGCCATGGGCTCGAACTGCTTGACCAGTTCGTTGACTTCGTGCGGCTCGACGCCGGCGCCCGCGGCGATTCGCCGGCGGCGGCTCTGGTCGATCAGTTTCGAGGGATTGCGGCGCTCGGCGGGAGTCATCGCGTCGACAATGCCGCCCATCCGCTTCATGTCCCCCTCGGCGTCGACCTGGCTCATCATTTCCTGCATGCCGCCCATGCCCGGCAACAGGCTCATGATCTTGTTGAGCGGACCGAGCTTCTTGGTCTGGCCCAGCATGTTGCGGAAGTCGTCGAGCGTGAACTCGCCCTTGCGAAGCCGCTCTTCCTGCCTGGCCATCTCGTCCTGGTCAAACTTGTTTTGCGCCTGTTCGACCAGCGTCAGAATATCGCCCATGCCCAGGATGCGCTGCGCCATGCGCTCGGGATGGAACTCTTGCAGCGCGTCGAGATGCTCGCCGGTGCCGATGAATTTGACCGGCACGCCGGTCACTTGCTTGACACTCAGCACGGCGCCGCCGCGGGCGTCGCCATCGAGTTTGGTGAGGATGACGCCGTCGAGCTCCATGGCTTCGTTGAATGCTTTGGCGCTGTTCACGGCGTCTTGGCCGGTCATGCCGTCGACGACCAGGTAGACCTGTTGTGGCTCGACCTTGCGATCGATCTGCTTGAGCTGCTGCATCAACTCGTCGTCGATGTGCAACCGGCCGGCCGTGTCGAGCAGCACCACGCTGGCGCCGATTTGCTTGGCGTGCTTGACCGCGTTCTGGCAGACGGCGACGGGGTCTTTGGCGTTTGGCTCGCTATAAACTTCCAGCCCCAACTGTTTGCCAATGACGTGCAATTGTTCGATGGCGGCCGGGCGCTGCAAGTCGGCGGCCACCAACAGGGGCTTGCGCCGCGCTCGTTGATCAGCCGGCCCAACTTGCCGCAGGTGGTTGTTTTGCCGGAGCCCTGCAGGCCGCACAGCATCAGCACGGTCACGCCGGGCAGCAAGTGCAGGGAGTGATCGACCGGGCCCATCAGGTCGATCAGTTCCTGGTGCACGATGCCCACGACCTGCTGGCTGGGATCGAGCGACGAGAGAACCCGTTCGCCGAGGGCTTTTTCACTCACCCGGCCGATGAAGTCCTTGACCACCGAATAGCTGACGTCGGCCTCGAGCAGCGCCTTTTGCACCAGCGCCAACCCGTCGCGCATATTCGCTTCGCTCAGCTTGCCCTTGCCGCGCAGCGTCTTGAGCGCACGGCCAGGCCTTCTTGCAGCGATTCGAACATGATCGACTCAGCGGTTGATTAACGAAACGGCCATGCGAAAACGGAAACTCGTCGCTAGCCTGCCAAGCTGGCCACTGACAACGAGTTAGCCGCGGGATTGGCGCGCACTTGGGCGCAAAGCCCCCCCGCGGGGAAACTCGCATTCTATCGAAAAGCCGGCCGCCTTGGCAATCCTCAGTTGGCGCTTCGCTTAGGGGCTAGGGGATAGGGGCTGGGGGTTGGGAATTTGGTAGAAAGAGAGCTGTTGCCGTCGCCAACGCCCAACCCCTAGCCCCCAACCCCCGCTCCGACTAAAACGCTCGCATGACCAGGCTCTTGCACGACCACCGCGTCTTTTGGCGCGAATTTCGCCAGCAGTTTCACACCACGGGCGCCGTGATGCCCAGCGGCCGCTTCCTGGGGCGGTCGCTCGCACGGTACGTGGGCCAAAACCCGGCCGGTCAGCGAATCCTCGAGGTCGGGCCCGGCACCGGCGCGGTCACCTCGCAAATCGTTCGCAAACTGGGCACCCTCGATCGATTGGACCTGGTCGAGCTCAACCAGCAATTCGTCGACCGACTGAACGAACGTTTCGCCCACGAGCCCGCTTTTCAGGCCGTGGCCCCCCGCAGTCGCGTTCTGCACCAGAGCGTCGAAAGCCTCTCGGCCGCCGAGCCCTACGACCTGATCATCTCCGGGCTGCCGCTCAATAACTTTTCGGTCGCCGACGTCCGTTCGATTCTTTCGGCGCTAGTGCGCCTGCTTGCGCCGGGCGGCCTGCTTTCGTTCTTCCAGTACATCGCCATTCGGCCCGCGCGGGCGCTGGTCAGTGGGCCGGCCGAACGGGCCCGCCTGCGCGGCATCGGCCAGGCGTTGGGCGCGCTGCTAGGTCCGCACGAAATCCGCCGCGATTGGGTCTGGCCGAACATTCCGCCCGCCTGGGTACATCATGTGCGCGTGGCGGGCGATTAGCGAAGCCTTGCCCAGTAGCAGGAGGCTTACTGGGACATCTAGTACCATTGCAAATCGCCGATCCAGTTCGTTTTCAACACGCCTTTCAACTGCAAGACGCGACGATTCGTCCCATCGGGCAAAAGAATCGCAATACGGTCCTTTCCATCACCGCCCGAAACGAACTTCTCCATCTTTCCGTCGTCGGTAGTACGCGTTTGCCAATTGAATACTTTGGCGACTAGCCATTTTCCGTCCGGTGACCAATCGGCACGCTCGGGGGTATCGCTGCCGTCGGCGTTCTCAATCATGACTTGTTTGCGGTTCGAGCCGTCGATGTCTACGACCCACAAGCTGCCGAGGTCCGCCGAACGTTTGTAGACGATGTGCTTTCCATCATGACTGAATTTTGGGTAACAATTAAGCTCGCCTTCGGTCAACCGCCGCTCTCCGGTTCCGTCCGGGTGCATAACGTACAACTGATAGCCGCTACCGTGTGGAGTATGCCGGTCGGATACGGTCACAAGCCAATTGCCCTCGCGCGACCAATCGTCGACTTCATCGGTCTCTGGCACTGGCAGCTTTTTCGCCTGCTTTGTCTCCAGATCATAAAGCCACGTTGGGCCACGCCATCCCGTGTCCTCGGAGTCCTTTCCCTTGAAATAGAGCACTTTCTTGCCGTCGGGAGACCAGAGCGGACAAATGGCGTCTTCGGCAATCCGCACGGGCGTGCCGCCTTCGGCATCGGTCACCCAAATGTCCGAGATATGTGTCTTGGACCCATCCGGCGGCTGGCGGTCAGTGCTATAGAGATACCGCTTTCCGTCCGGCGATATCTGAAAGCGGGACCCGAACTCGCCGATCTTTTCCCAGTCGCCGGAATTCGGATCGATTGCGATCACCCCGAAGTACTTCTCTACGGCGTCTGAGTCGTTTTTGAATTCCAACAATGCCCTGCAATAGATCTTGCCCGGTAGCGTCGCCGATTGTTGAGTTGCTTGACCGTCCTGGTCGTCAGCGATCAAGAACGAAACGCTATTCCCTCCCTCAGGCCTGGAAGAGGGTCGGTTCGCCTCTTGGGCCACGAGTTGCCAAGGAACGCTGGCGGGCAACGCAACGATCGCAAGCAACGTAGCTGCCACGAAGAGTCTTCCAAACGAAAATGGCTTTACGTGTGCCATACCCTGAATTCTCCTTTCAAGATTGCGATATGCCCCCAGTACACCAGCAGCCGCCAACGTGGAGCGCGGTTCTCGCGGTAGTTGCTGCGCTAACTTCACAAGTAAGCGGCCATAGTCGGCAGGTCCGGTCACCTGCTTCTGGATCAATAATTCGTCGCAGGCGGCTTCCTGCGCCTCGCACCAACTCCGCGTCATCAGCCAGACGAGAGGATGGAAGAACAACAACCAACCGACGATGGTGGGTAGCCAATTCCAGGCAAGATCGTGCCGTTTGAGATGCCCCAGTTCGTGCGCCAACATGATCCGCAACTCGCGCTCGCAGAACATCTCCTCGATCCGCGTGGGCAGTACCACCAGGGGCCGCCAAATGCCCGTCAAGAGCGGCCCATCAGCGTTCGGTGAAATTCCAATTCGCGGCCGCCGGCTGATTCCCAAACGCTTGGCCTCGTCGTGCAGCAGGCCTGCTAAGAACTCGATCGAAGTTGGCGCGGCCGAACGACGCAACCGTCGTAGCGAATTCCATTGCCGCGCGCTTAGCGTAACGTGCCAGCAGCAGCCCGCTAACCAGGCGAGCACGAGCAGGCTTGCGGCGGAAACGGCGCCTGTCGAAGGCTCGCTTAGAACCGTTGGCGGCGCAAGTCGTTCTGCGGCGGATTTCACGAGCACCCTTCCCGGTCCTGGCGGGCTCGCGAACTCGCTCGGCCCGGCAGCTGCCACCGGCGGCTGAGGCGGCAAGACGGCCAGCGACAGCGGCTGCACCCAAAACAAGGTTGCGAGCACTTTGAGACAGGCGGCCCGCCAAATCCAACACACGACGCGCGGAGACAGGAATCCGCATGTGCGAGCAATGCCCCCGGCCAGCCCGAACGCGACCGTGCCTTGCCACGTCGCACGCCATAGATCCGCGGCCCACACATCGGCCCACGGCTCGATCAAGACCAACCAATCGTGCATGGCTATTCCCCCTGTTCGCTCGATTCGATGCGCTTGAGCAACTGTTCAAGTTTGCGCACCTCGTCGTCGCTCAACAGCGACGATCGGGAAAGGTAGGCGACGAAGGGTGACACCGACCCGCCCAGCACATCATCCACGAACTCACCGACCATTCGTCGCAACAAGTCGGCCTTAGCCACCGTGGCCGAATAGCGGTGGATGCCGGAAACCTTGCGGCGCTTGAGATATCCCTTGGCCCGCAACCGATCCATGACGGTCAAAAGCGTGGTGCGGGCCTGTCCCGAAATCTCGGCGAAGTGCGTGGCCACTTCACGGACACTGGCCGGCTGATGGTCGGCCACGTAGCGCAGGACTTCCAGTTCGAGGCGCCCCAGGGACTCCGTGGGTTGTGCCGTCATTGCGTTCTCCTTGAGTGACTACGAATGTCGTCAGTGTACGTCGGCCTACAGCCGTAGTCAATAGGTTCGGAGGTTTTTTGAATGGGCCGATTTACGGCGCGCCGAGAGGCCGTGGCCAGGCGATCTTTCACAGTAGCGACACCGGCGCACCTAGATTTGACTCCACCCCCCGCAAAACCTTCCGCGCTGGCATAGCCCTCAAAGTCCGCCTATACTACAGTTTAAGTAGTTTGGGCGGACAAAATCGGTGGACGGTCTGCTCGCCCGGCGTGCCGATTTTTGGGCCCTTGGTCGGAATCTCTTCGAGAGGAGACTCGTCGATGCAACCTGCTCGCAGGCTTTGCGTTTGGCTGTTGTTCGCCACGGCGATTGGCATGTTGCCGGCACTATCGACGGCCGAGGAGGTCAAAAAGCCGACCGAGGACGACTACGAGCTGTACCAGATCTTCGCCGACACGCTCGACCAGGTCGAACGCAACTACGTCAAGGACGTCAGCCGCCGCGAGCTAATGGAGGCCGCCATCCACGGCGTGCTCAACAAGCTCGATCCCTACTCGAATTACATCAGCCCCGAGGATATCGGCCGCTTCAAGAGCAGCGTCGAGAACCAATTCGGCGGCATCGGCATTCAAATCGGCATGGAGAACGGGCTGCTGAAGGTGATCAGTCCGCTGGTGGGCACGCCGGCCTATCGAGCCGGACTCGAGAGCGGCGACATCATCGTGGAGATCGAAGGCAAGCCCACCGAAGGAATCCAAATCGACGAGGCCGTCAAGCGGCTCAAGGGAGAGGCCGGCACCAAGGTCACGCTCACCGTGCGGCATCTCGGCTCGCCGGCCAAGGAAACCGTGACGCTGACGCGCAAACTCGTGCACGTCGAGACCGTGCTTAGCGATCGTCGCAAACCGGACGATAGCTGGGATTTTATGCTCGATCACGATAAGCACATCGGCTACGTGCGGATTTCGGCCTTCAGTCGCGACACGGCGCAAGACCTGAAAAAAGCGCTGGTTGAATTGCAGAAAGAAGGACTCAAGGGACTGATCCTCGATTTACGCTTCAATCCCGGCGGACTGCTCACTTCGGCGATTGAAGTGAGCGATCTGTTTGTCCCCAGCGGCCGCATCGTCAGCACCAAGGGGCGAAACACGGCGGAGCGGGTGTGGGACGCGCAGAAAGACGGCACCTTCGAGGGCTTCAAGATGGTGGTGCTCGTGAACCATTACAGCGCCAGCGCCAGCGAGATCGTCTCGGCCTGCCTGCAAGACAATGGCCGGGCCGTGGTCATGGGCGAACGTACCTGGGGCAAGGGGAGCGTGCAAAACGTGATCGAGCTGGAGGGGGGCAAAAGCGCGCTCAAGCTCACTACGGCCAGCTACCACCGGCCCAATGGCAAGAATATCCATCGCTTTCCCGACTCCAAGGACGAAGACGAATGGGGCGTGCTGCCCAACGACGGCTATGAAGTGAAGCTCAACGGATTTCAAACCGGACGGCTGATCGACTATCGCCGCCAGCGCGACATCCTGATCGGCAAGCATGCCAAGGCGGCGGCGACCCTGGCCAAGAACGAACCGAAAAGCGATGACAAGAGCGAGCCGCCGGCGGTTCCGCCAGGCGAGCCGGCAAAGACCGACGAAACAT
The DNA here is from genome assembly GCA_963791755.1 of uncultured Planctomycetaceae bacterium. Taxonomy (GTDB): domain Bacteria; phylum Planctomycetota; class Planctomycetia; order Pirellulales; family PALSA-1355; genus PALSA-1355. Next base: position 1,559,540 of record CAWBTK010000005.1, on the reverse strand, counting down.
CGAAGGCTGGCCCAACAACCAAAACGGAAGAGACCCCCGACGCCGAGCCCCCGAAACCCGATGCAGCCAAACCCGACTCGCCCGCGGCCGAGCAACCCAAGGAAGAACCGGCCAAGCCAGAGACCGCCAAGCCGCAGGCCACTCAACCCGACGCTACGGACACGGCCAAGCCCGAGAGCGCCGACGAACCACTGTCGGGCGTGGTCAGCGTCAAGGAGACCGACGGGCCTTTTGTCGACGTGCAATTGCAAAAGGCAATCGACTACCTGACCCAGGAATTAGCCCGGGCACAGTAGCTCGTCCGAATTTGCATTCGTGTGCCGCCGCCGATCGGCCAGATGTCCTGGCGGCTTTAAACTGCGTCCGGACCCGCGGTGTCTCGTTCAAGGGCGGCTCGCAATCGATTCATGAAAATCTTGATTCTCGAAAGCACTTGCGATGAAACGGCCGCGGCCGTCGTCACCGACGCGCTCGAGGTGCTCGGTTCGGTCGTGGCCTCACAAGACCACCTGCACGAGCGCTATGGCGGCGTGGTGCCCGAGATCGCCTCGCGAGCCCACGTGGAGCGGATTCTGCCGGTAATCGACGAGACGCTCAAACGCTCCGGTCTGACCATCGATCAGATCGACGCGGTGGCCGTGGCCAATACGCCGGGGCTGGCCGGGTCGCTGTTGGTCGGACTGGCGGCGGCCAAGGCCCTGTGCGTGGCCCTCGACAAGCCGCTGGTTGCCGTCAATCATTTGCAGGCCCATATCTACGCCTGCCGGCTGTCGGCGGGGCACGACGTGTTTCCCTGCCTGGGATTGATCGTCAGCGGAGGCCATACCAGCCTGTACCGCTGCACCACGGCACTGGAGTTCGAACTGTTGGGCGGCACGATCGACGATGCCGCGGGGGAAGCGTTCGACAAGGTGGCCAGCCTGCTTGGGTTGCCGTTTCCAGGCGGACCTGCCATCGACCGGATCGCACGCCAGGGAAATCGCACGGCTTATGCCCTGCCCAGGCCGCTAGTCGATACGGATCGGCTCGATTTCAGTTTTAGTGGCTTGAAAACGGCAGTCCGCTATCGCATTCAACCGCCGGGCAGCCCCACGTGCGACGAGCCGCTCGACACGGCGACCGTGGCCGATCTGGCAGCCAGCTTTCAAGAGGCGGTCGTCGACTGCATCATCGCCAAGGCCCTGTTGGCCGTAAAGAAAACCGGCATCCGCGTCTTGTGCGTTGGCGGGGGGGTGTCGGCCAACGGCCGGCTTCGCGAGCGGCTGGAGGAAGAAATGCGCGGCCGCGATATCGCGCTGCATATTCCGCCGCTCAAGCTATGCACCGATAACGCCGTGATGGGCGCGATCGCCGTGGAACGGCTGAGGGCAGGTCTCGTCGAGCCGCTCGATCTGGACGTTTTTCCAGGTCTCGTGCGGTAAAGCTTCGAGAGCCGACTACGGCGCCGGGCCGCGAAAACTCCAGGTTAGCTGCCGGTGACCGAGTTGTTCCCGCTTGCGCCGCTCGAGCCTGGCGGATTTTGGCCTGGCTGCGTGCCGCCGGCGCCCGGACCGGGCTGGGTGCCTTGGCTGCCGCTTTGTAGGTTGAACGTCGTCACGCTGCCCACGCCAGTAAACCGCGGCGATGGAGAAACTCGCACGTAGCGGCGATCGGCCGAAACCACGCCGTTGACCGTGAAGCCGGCGCCACTGGGAAGCGGCTGGATAATCGGCATGTAACCGACTTGCTGCTGGATGAAGGGTATGCCGAGCAGACCTTGCCGCGACACGCCCAGGTTGGCATTGGCGCCGCCGGCGGTCGTCTGGGCAAGTCCGTTGAGCTGTTGAGCCAACACGGCACGATTAACTTCCAGTTGGCCGGCCGCGGCGTTGGCCAGCAAATGCTCGGACAATTCCTCCTTGCGGCGGCCGTCCTGCAGATCAAACACGACCAAGGCGTCTTCCTCGCCCACGGGAATCTGCGTTCGCATGTGTTTTTGTTGCGGGCTGCCATAATGGGAGTACACGTCGACCGTTACCTTTCCGGCCGTGACCTTGCCCCACACGCGACGCACCAGCACGCGATACGTGCCGTCGAACGCCTCGGGACAGACGTAGGTTTCGCTCTGACCCTCGGCCGCGGCACGCTTGTCTGCGAGCGTGGCGTCACCCACGATCACTCCGCCGCCCGTGGTGCGAGGATTTCGGAACGAGGCCATCGTGCCCGATGGCTCCTCGACCATCAGGTCGATATCGGCGTCGCCGGTCCAGGTGACCTTCACCAGACAGTCGCGCACTTTGGCCTGGTCGAGCTGTGCCTGAAACTCGGCTGCTTCTCGAGTCCGCTTTTCGGCCTTGAGCTGGGCGAGCACCGCGGCGGCCGTGCGGGCAGCGCTATCGGCCACGTCTTTTTTGTCCTTCGACCAGGCTTGCTTCAAAATCCCCAGGCTGGACCACTTCATGCCTTCCAGGTCGTTGAGTCTCTGGGCCAGTTGCAACCCGAACAAATACGGCTCGGGCCGCAAAGGCTCGAGCAGTGACACCTGGCGGAAGATCTTGAGCGCGCGAGTTTCCAACCCGGAGCGGGCCATGTATTGGGCGACGTACATATAGTCTTCGGCGCTATCGCCGAAGTCGATTCCCGACATCAAGGCGCGCTCGACGTCGGATTTTGAACTGCCGGTGGCCTGCATGGCCAAAGCCAGCGCCTCGTACATCCAGGGCTGCGGCTGGCCGTTGCGCAAAGCCGCGCCAATCAGTGCCATGACCTCGGAAAAATTACGATCATGAGCGCGGGCGCGAACGGTTGCACGAACCGCCTCGGGATCAATCCCCGGATGCGCGGCGAAATAGTCGTTCCAGATTACGTTCACGTCGGCGCCGGCTGGGATGGCCAACTCAATGGCTTCGGCGTGCTTCGCGGGCTTGGCCGCCTTGCCGTTTGCCACGGCGGGATTCGCCTGCTGTGAAGCCGCGACAGGTTTGCCCGCTTGACCTACCGTGGGGCGCACGGCCGGCTTAGCGGTTGGTTGGGCTGCGTCGCTCACTTTCGCGGGCGTGCTTTTGATGCCATTCGGTTTTATGGTGCTCGGTTTTGTCGGACTGGGTTTCGTGGTCGTGGATTTCTTGGGTCCCAGTTTGAGATCTTCCACAGCCGCAAACGACTGCGACACGCGAGTGGGCCGAGGAGCGTCGGGCACGCTGAACATTCCGCCGCCCATACCGCCACCGCCCATGCCGCCCATTCCGCCGCCCATACCGCCACCGCCCATGCCACCCATGCCGCCGCCCATTCCACCGCCCATGCCGCCACCCATACCACCGCCCATTCCACCGCCCATCATCCCGCCACCCATTCCGCCGCCCATGCTCATCGAACGGATGGGAATGACCAGGTCGGCGACCGGATAGGCTTTGGTCACGAGTTCGGCATCGGCGACTTCCTTGGTCGTGATCAGCAGGACTTCGTCCTTGATGATGTAGGTCAAGTCGATGGAGCCCAGCAGCAATCGCAGCGCTGATCGGAGCGAGATGCCGTTCAGCTTGCGAGTGACCGGCGTGTCGGTGCCCATGCCGCCGTCTTCCAGCGCCTTGCCGTCAAGCTGAATCTCGATGCCGTGCAAATCCTTCAAGTAGTCGACGGCATCCTGCAGCGGCGTCTCGATGAAGTCCATCGTGGTCGTATTGGACAATTCTTCCTTGATCTTCTTCTCCGCTGGGCCCACGATCTTCAGATCGGTGTAGGTGTATTTCTTGCGGCGAATCGTAAGCTCTTCCCAGGTGGCCGCGTCGGGATACACGACCGGCTCGTCATCCGGAAACGGCATCATCGCGGTTTCCACCGAGCCCAAGGTGTCAACCACGGCCTTGGCCCGTTGATGTCGCAGGGCCAGGTCGGCCTCGCGAGCGCCGGTCAAGTGGGCCACCATGGCGGCCGACTGCGCGATGTCCATCTGTGGAGCGATGCGGGCCACTTCGATCGAGCCAATCTCATCGGCCGCCGAGTAACGCCCTTCGGCCATCAGTGAATTGAAACGATCCATCAACTGTTTGAGCTTCTCCTGGTCCCGCTCCAGCGCCGCGGTGACCCGCCATCGATCGAGCGCCGCGGCGCGGGCTTCCTCGATCTGTTGATCAATGACTTCCTTGGTGGCCGCGCGGCGGTTTGCCTCGCGGAGCGCCGTTTCGAGTTGGCTGCGCAATTGGGCGCGGACCTCGGCATTGATTTCGGGCGTCTGCATGACGCGCTCCATCACCAGCTTCAGCGACTGTTCGACTTTGACCGGTTCGGCCGCCATACGGCCCCGCGCCTGGCGCAATTCATTGTCGACTTCCGCGCGCACGGCGTCGGTGATCAAACGATTCTGCTGCTCGACGGCATTAAGCAGTCGGCCTTCGGCGTCATTCAGGTCCAGCTCGGCAGACTCAGGCGTCGGCGCCTCGGCGCGGATTGGCGCGGGCGTTGGGACGGCCGCGATCCGGGGCGGCGCGGCCTGTTCGTTCGTGAAGCGGCGGAACTCGATTTCTTCGGCGCCGGTTCGCTCTTCCTTAACCGGTTCTTCCTTTTTCTCTTCCGGTTTTGGGGCGGCGGCCTCGCGAAGTTTCGCGATTTGCTTTTTCACTCCCAGCGCGGTTTGATCCTGCGGATCGTAGCGCAGCGCTTCGTCGGCCAGTCTCGTCGCCGCGTCTACATTGCCCGTCGCGATTGCTTGATTGCCGAGTTTGGCCAGCAGTTCGGTGCTTTCGTTGAGCAAACGCCGCGTCTCATTCAGCCCGGGCGTGCCCAGGGCGATGAGCCGCAATCCGCCGTCCGGACGAGCCCGCCCCACCACGCTCGGCAGGAACGAATAATCCGGATTCGATTCGTCGGCCGTCAACGTCCAAGTCAGGTTCAGCGGTTTGCCGTTGGCCTCAGCCTTGATCGCAATCTGTATCGGACCGACTAGCTTATCGGTTGCCTTGCCGATAACGATTGTGTCGCGATCGCTACGCAGCGGCGGAATTTGTTCGGGATATACCTCGGCGAATTGCTTGGGCCAGGCCGCGCTACGGACCCATACGACCGTGCCGCTGGCCGCCGTCGCCAGGTATGCGCCGGCCTGCTTGGGGTCGATGCTTTCGCCGTCCACGACCAGATTGCCGCCGGTCAAATTGGCCAGCGAAGCCAAGAGCTGTGCATCGACGCGCGGACCAACCGCGTAGCTTGATACGGGAATTCGCGACTCGACCAGGGAGCCGATCAGTTTTCGATAGGCCTCCGTCTGAATGAAATCGGCGGTGCTCATCCCGTCGCCCAAATAGACCAGCGCCCGCGACGCGGATCCCGGCTCGCCGAAGCGCTCGGCGGCCGCGCGCAAAACAGCCGGCATGTCAGTGGCGCCCAGCGGGGCCCGCTGCTTCAAAGCGGCCAGCGCCTGTTCCATTTGGGGACTGTGCGCCGGGACGAATGATTCGGTCAATGCCGTGGCATCGAGATCGACGGCCAACAGCTGCACGCGATCGGCGCGCTGCAGGCCGGCCAAGAGAGCCGTCAGCGCCGAAAGAGCCTTGTCGCGATACAAGCTCGTTTGACTGGCGGAGGTATCGAACAGAATGACGACATCGCATGTCCCCGACGACGGCAGCGCCGCGTTGGGAGAGAGGCTTACGGCAAAGTACGCCTCGCCGTCAGCGGCGACATAGCTATCCACGCGAGGTTCGACAGCCGGCCCGGCGGCGACGGCAACGCGCGCAGTCGCGGCGAACAGCAGTAGCGCCAACGCGATGGAAAGAGAACTAGCCTTAGACATCGATACGTCTCCACTCGTCAGAGTGCCGGCGGCTTCAGCGCCCATCGTGTTCCGTAGCGATGGCGCAGCACGCGGATTGATTTGCTGAACGTTCAAGGGACGAGTCGTTCGACCCAATTGCCTATTTTATTCAGTCCTCTGTAGTTACGCCACAAGAATTGGTGAAAAAACAAGGCCCAAACCGGCTGTGCGGTCCCTAGCGATTGTACCGGCCTGGGTCGATGAATCCCGAGGTCGAATTGCGGCTGAAATGCCCTGGATCCGAAGTCGCCCCGCGAGTTTTGCACGTCCCGGGCGGCCAAACGACGTTTGCCAGCTAACTCCTCTCTTTGACCCTTGGCGGCAAGTCGGAATAATGGGCGGTCGCCAGGTAATGCGTAGCCAGCCAGCCCGTGCTTCGGCCAGGGAAGTTTTGACGGCCGGGCACTGGGCGCCGCGCATCTCCCAATTCATTCCATGATCGCTAGCGATTTCATCATGAAAAAGACCGCCGTTCTTTGTCTCGGTTCGCTGCTGCTCGGTGTGGCGGCCGGCGAGTTTTGGAGGATCGCGGACCGGCTGCATCCGCTGGTGGCGCAAGAGCCCCGCCTCGAACCGCAGCAACCCTCGCCGCGCGTCGGCAATCGCTTGCCGGCGCCAACCAGAATCGTCGCCGAAACCAACTTTACGGCCGAGGAGGCCGTTAATATCGCCGTATATGAAAACGTGAATCGCAGCGTCGTGAACCTCAATACGAAGAGCGTTCGTAGCGATGCATTCTTCTTTTTCGACGTGCCCTCGGAGGGGGGCGGATCGGGATCAGTGATTGACAAGCGCGGCCACATCTTGACGAATTATCACGTCGTTGACGGCGCCAAGGAGATCCAGGTCGTACTCTACGACGGCAAGAGCTACGAGGGACGATTGGTCGGCAAGGACGAGTCGACCGACGTGGCCGTGATCAAGATCGATGCTCCCAGCGAATCGTTGTTGCCAGTGACCTTGGGTGACTCGGCCCATTTGCGCGTCGGGCAGCGCGTATTCGCCATCGGCAATCCCTTTGGATTGGAACGCACGCTGACCACCGGCATCATTTCGAGCCTCGATCGAACGCTGCCCGCCAGGAACCATCGGACGATTAAGTCCATCATTCAAATCGACGCGGCGATTAATCCGGGCAATTCGGGAGGTCCGCTGCTCGATAGCCATGGGCGGTTGATTGGGATGAACACCGCGATCGCCAGCGGCACCGGGCAAAGCGCCGGCGTCGGATTCGCGATCCCGGTCGGCAGTATCGCGAGAATCGTACCGCAACTCATTGAGCGCGGCCGCGTGATCAGGCCCGAGGTGGGCATCACGCGGGTGCTGCAGACTGAACAGGGCTTGCTGATAGCCACGATGACGCCCGGCGGACCCGCGGAACAGGCTGGTCTGCGCGGTTTTCGTATTGTCAAACAACGCCGCAAACAGGGACCATTTACCTATGAGACGCAGGCCATCGACCGCAATGCGGCCGACTTGATCGTGGCAGTCGACGGCGAGCGAATCGTAAAGGCCGGCGACTTCCTAGCGCTCGTCGAGGCCAAGTCACCGGGCGCCGAGGTCGTGATCACGGTCGTGCGCGGAGGCCGTGAAGTGAACGTGCCGGTGAGACTCGTCGCCGGAGACTAGTGAGAGGCGCTCTCGGAGCGATCGTGGCGGGCCAGCCGTGCCCGGCTAGTTTCCCAAGGTTACACGCGCGACCGCGTAGACAGTCGCCAGCACTGCCAGGGTGATCAATAGCACGCCCAGGATCGAGATAAACATATCTGTCCAGTTGCCTTTCTGCGATTTCGTGACCGACTGACAGCCCTGGCACGCCCCCGTGGCACGGTCGCCAGCACCATTCTGCAATCGCGGGCTGAATTACGCAATTTCCGCCGTACGGGAATCATGCGCTCTGGCAGCCCAATGTCCAATCTGGTTGGCCGGCTAGCGGCAATTTGAGGCGGACGGAATTGTAAGTGGTGTGGCACTCAGTTGTTGCGGCTTCGGACGAATCGCGCGGCATGAAATATGCGATCCACTGAAATGATCGCTTGGGCAACGTTCCGGCGACCAATAAGCGCGGCCGTACCGAAGTCCGTGAAAATCGAAGATGGGCTCTCAAGCAGGAGAAATATCATGCGTCGAATGATTGGATTGGCTGCACTAGCCGCCGTGGTTTGCGGAGGCGCGCAAGTCATGGGACAAGTTGTGGATCCTGATGTTGTGGGGCCGGCCCGCCGTGCCGTTGCCGGCGCCGCGGATGCAGCAGGGGCTCCAGGCGTTGAAAACCGCATCGAACGCCGCGAGGAGCGTCGCGATTTGCGCCGCGCCGATGTAAATCCCAATGCCGCCGCACGAGTCAATGCCCGCGCGGCCACGCCGGAGAATCCCGACCGTTGGCGTTACCGCTACCACAACAATGAGTGGTGGTATTACACTCCCAAGAATCAATGGATGTATTATCGCGACAACAACTGGGCGAACTACGACGCGAATACGTTCGTCCGTCCCACCCCGCGCTACACTACCGGCTATCGCGGGACGCAGTACGACAATGGCTATCGCCGGGCGACACGGCGAGGATACGCGCCGACGGCCGCTCCCTACAGCAACGGCACGCGAGCGGGTAACTTCGGGTCGAACCTAGGCGCCGGAATCGGCGCGGTCGTTGGTCCGCAAGCCGCGAACGCGGGCGCCCAGATCGGCGCGGATATTGGTAATGCGGCCGGCGCCGTTGCAAATCCGGGGGTTCCGGCGGCCAACCCGCTGCCAGCGCCTGTCGACCAGCCGGTACCGAATCCGTCGCCCTAGATTCGATGCAGGCAACGGAATATGCAGTCAAGTTCATTCGTACTAGCACAGCCCCCGAGCGCAGCATGCCGCGCTCGGGGGACGAGCTATTTACAGCCCGGTTCGCGTTGAACCTGTATCAACCTGACCGGCTCAGTTATACGGAACACGCACGTTTTCGGGCTCTCAATCGATTTGCGTTCAGGCGTCCCGGGGGGAAGTGGTGAATCGATGTCTTTATTGCCGGCGCAGGTCCAGTTAGGATGAACGTAGGAGGCCACGGATTGGCCCATCTCTTGTCTGGACGTGGCTGCATGATACCCAAACGACCGACTCCGGCCTGGCTGCCGTACGTGCTTGCTGTCGCGGCGGTTGTGTTGACTTCGCTGGCCGTGCGATGGTTCGCTACCGCCCCAGACATCCGAGTGATGGTACTGGTGTATTTCGGGGTCGTGACGTTCGCCGCCTGGTATGGCGGCTTGGGGCCGGCACTGCTGGCCACGATTCTCAGCTACCTTGCCGCCAACGTGTTCTTCATTCCCGCGAAGAGCGCGTTCTCGCTGGACTACGGCAGCGTGACGTTCATCCTGGTGTGCGTCGCGATCGCTATTTTCAGCGAAGCCATGAGGCAAGCCCGGCGCCGCGCCGAGAGCAGCGCCGAGCGCGTGGTGTCGATCGTTGAAACCATCACCGATGGATTCATCGCTACGGATCGCCAATGGAAGTGCACGTATATGAATCGTGCGGCGGAGGAGCTCAGCCATCTGAGCCGCTACGACGCACTGGGCATGACTCCCTGGGAGATCTTTCCCTCGATGGCCGGGGACATCGCCAAGGCCAAGCTAAAACAGGCCGCAACCGAGCGGTTGACCATCGAGTTCGAAAGTTTTTACGAGCCCTGGAAGCGCTGGTTCGAAATTCAGGCTTCGTTTGCCGACGCCGGCAGCCTCGCTATTTTCTTTCGCGATATCACCGAACGCAAGTTCGCGCAGATGGGCCTGGCCGAAAGCGAAGAGCGGCTGCGTTTCGCCTTGAATGGCGCACGGGCGGGACTTTGGGACCGCGACCTCGTGACCGGGCAACTCACCTGGTCCGACGAATACTACGAAATCAACGGCGTGGATCGCTCGCTGGCCCCCGACCGCGCGAACCTGTTGATCTCGGTGCATCCCGATGATCGGGCCACGATCGAACAAGCGTATCTGAAAACCGTGGCGGGCGGCGAGACCATGGATATCCAATATCGAGTCATCCACCCACGGCGTGGCGTCCGTTGGATCACGGCTCGCGGCCGCACGCTGGTCGACTCCGCGGGGCAGCCGGTTCGCGCTTCGGGAATCGTACTGGATATCACGGAGCGAAAGAAGGCCGAGGAATCTCTACGGTTTTTGTCCGAGGCCGGGATTGTCTTGTCAGCGCTGGTTGATTTCGAGAGCACCATCCAACGCGTGGCGGCGTTGGCCGTGCGTTTCGTGGCCGACTGGTGCGTCATCGACATGGTGAATCCGCTTGGAATCGACCAACGCATGGCTTTCGCCCATCGCGAGCCGGGGCGAGCGCAAATGCTCAAGGACCTCCTCGACCGCTACGGCCTGCAATGGAATCCGGGCGCGCTATCGTCGGAAGCCCGTGAGCGAACTCCCCGGCTGGTGAGCGAAGTGCCCGAGGAATTGCTCGACGCGATCGCGTCTGACCCGGAGCATCGTAAGATATTGGGACAATTGGATCCCAAGTCGTTGATGATCGTGCCGCTGGTGGCGCGTGACAGGGTGATCGGCTCGTTGACGTTCGTGAGCTCCGAATCGTGGCGTCGCTATTCCGAGGTCGATCTGGGTTTGGCAACCGAGTTGGCTCGCCGCGTGGCAATCGCCAGCGACAACGCCCGACTGTACGGCGAGTTGACCGAAACCCAACGGCAGAAAGACGATTTTTTGGCGATGCTGGCCCACGAGCTGCGCAATCCTTTGGCCGCGATTCAATATGCCAATCAATTAACCAAGCTGAGCGAGCCCGACGACAATATGGCGGCCGACGTGATCGACCGACAGGTCAAGAACCTGGCGCATCTGATTGATGATCTGCTGGATGTGTCTCGGATCACACGCGATAAGATCCAGCTGCGCAAGGAAGCGATCGACGGCACGGTGTTGCTCGAGCGGGCCGTGAACACGGTCCGCCCCGCCATCGAGGCCCGTAAGCATGAGCTAGTGGCCGACATCGCGCGAACACCGATGCCGCTGTATGTGGATCCGGTGCGGGTCGAGCAGATTTTCGGAAACCTGTTGAGCAACGCGGCCAAGTACACTCACGAGGGAGGCCGTATCGCCGTGCGCAGCTTCGTACAGGACGGCCAGGCAGTGTTCAAAGTGAAGGATTCCGGCATCGGCATTTCGCCGGAAATGTTGCCCCGCATTTTCGAATTGTTTACCCAGGCCGACCACTCGCTCGATCGTTCGCAGGGCGGGTTGGGAATCGGCCTGACTGTCGTCCGAAAACTGGCCGAGATGCACGGCGGCAGCGTTTCGGTCACGAGCGAAGGCAATGGCCGTGGCAGCGAATTTACCGTCCGGCTGCCGATTTCCGACAGTCCCCTCGAGGCCCCGCCGCCGGCCCCGCCCGCGGCCGAATTGCGGCCGTTGCGAGTGCTGGTAGTCGACGATAACGTCGACATGGCCCGCAGCATCGGCATGTTGCTGGCGAAACTGGGACATACGCTGTCGACCGCCCACGACGGTCCGGCGGCGTTGGAGGCGGCGCGGACATTCAAGCCCGACGTGATTCTGTTGGATATCGGGTTGCCGGGCCTGGACGGCTACCGCGTCGCCAAGGCGCTGCGCCGTGAACCCGCATTTGCCACCGTGAGGCTGATCGCGGTCTCGGGCTACGGCCAGGCTGATGATCGCAAACTGGCCGAAGAAGCCGGCTTTGACCTGCACCTGGTCAAACCCGTCGACCTGAGCACGCTGGTGTCGGCGTTGACGGGTTAGTGCTTGGCTCCGCATCGATGAACAGCCATGTTCAAGGTGTGGTTTGCAGCCCATAAATTTCTTGACATGCCGTCCGTTCGCGATACCATCGGCGATGCGACGGACCTGCCGGACAAATCCAGGGTCTCCGTCGAAGTGTCGACATCTCGTGATCTCGTGCTGATCGAGAGTCGCCCGCAGCTCAAATTGCAGTTGGAGGGTCGCTAATGACGTACTCAAAACGCGTCGATTTTTCGGCGTCGCACTGGGGCGTTCGCTGGCTGGGTGGGCCGATTGCTTGCCTGTTCGCATGGTTTGCCCCGCCGTTTGCCGCCGCAGCGCCATTCGTCACCGGGGATCTTACGATCGTTGAAAACCGTCCGGTTGATGATTTTTTCGGTTTTCCGGGCCTGCACCTTCTGACGCGAGTGGATGCGACACATCCGGGCGGACCGAGCGCATTGACGGGTCCCCCCGCCAACGCGAAGGTCAGTTCGAGCAACGGGAGCTTTCCGTTCGCAAATCCCACCACGCTCTCTCAGTTCTCCTCCTCTGGGCTGACTGGCGTCTCGACCTGGACTGAATTGTTCCCGATCACTCCCGCCGATTTCTCGGACATCGAGGGAACGTATACGTACACCGTGACCGACAACAGTTCGCTCAGTACGGTGTACGTCGGCAACGATCTGGACCGTGCTGCGCTGGTGCCGCACCCAACTGATCTGGCCGTGACGGATCACACGACCACGCCGCTATTCACCTTTACGGATCCCGATCCGGATCCCGCGTTTGGGCGGCTCGATCGCGTGTACGACATGGTGATTTTCGACGATACCGGCGCCGAGATCGCGATTTTGCCGTCGCCGACAACGTCGTCAACGACGCCGTCCTTTCAAATCCCCATGGGACTGCTGAATCCCGGCCAGCAATACTGGTTCCGCGCAAAGCATCGACATTGATCGCGCCGATTTCCACGTGGAAAACATCGGCGAGTCCTTGCTCTCGTTCACGCCGATGGCTGTTCCCGAGCCGTCTTCGCAAATTCTGGCGCTCGCGGGTATTTCAATCGGTTTAATGATGCGCTGCGTGCGGCGGTGGCGAGTTTGATGGGTGAGCGGACAGGTCCGGCATTTTTTTAGCGCGATGTTACTCGCAAGTAGTATCCGTCGGGATCCGTGATGCGGAAGTCGGTCAATCCCCACGATTGTTTGCGTAGGGGAGACAGCGTCTGCTTGTATTTGCTGGCTTTGGCCTTTTCGAAGTGCCCCTTCACGTCATCTACCTCAAGTACGATTTCGATTCCCAGCCCGCGCCGGGAATTTTGCAACTCGGGATTGAAATGGTGTTTTTTAGGCAACCCCTTGGCCGGTCCGAGGCTGATAAGCACCGATCCGGAACGAAGCGGTACGTAGTCCGACTCCCCTTTCTGCCGTTCGAAGCCCAACGCAGTAGTGTAGAAATCCACCGATTTCTCAAGATCGGCCACGAACAGTTCCAGCCGTAGCGTCATCCCCTGCGGTCGCGAATCCTGCTGGTCGGCGCCGGTTGTCGTCGCTAAACCGATGACGATCGGAACCGACATCAGGGCGGATAAAAGCCTCGGGCGTTGCATGGTTTTGTTTCCTTTGCGTGTCGTTTCTTTTTCGCTAATTTGGCCACGCGGCCCGAGGATCGAAATTCACGAGCGACGTGGCGGGTCGCTGGGGTATTTGCGGTCGCAGGTAAGGTTTGTCGGCCGCTTTGTGGCACAGGTAGCAGCCCTCGAGAATGGCTCGATACGTCGGCTCGAATTTTTCGCCGCTTTGAGCCTTAATAACTTCCCCCATCTGCATCGACGGGGTCATTTCGATGGCCTGCAAAATCTCTTCCAGTTTGATTTCCTTGCCGGCGCTGTCCTTTCGAATCGGAATGATGCGCACCGCCCATTTGATGTGCGCCATGGTTTCTTTCCAATAGAAGTCCGCCAGCGGCCAATTCCTGGCCTGTCCGGCAAACCAGAGGTTGCTGAAGTGATAGTCCACGTCCTTCATCGCGTGGGACTGATCGGGAACGATCGTCTTGAGATGTTCGATTTCGGCGTGAAGCTTGGCCAACTCGCTTGAATCGTTTTTGAGATTGTCGGCGGCTTCGGCGACTGGGGCGAGGTTGCCGGCAAGTTGAAGCGCAAGGGGTGCGAACAGAGCTCCCGCCACGAACGAGAGCAGGGCAAAAGGGGCAAGTCGAGGGGACATCGGTTGGCCTCCACGGGATGGTGAACAATTCTTCTCCGCGACAGTGTCGCTCGAAACAATCGCGAATCTAGTTGTACACCTGGGTCGCGCGTTCCAACACACCCGGGCGTTCGCGACCGTCAACTGCCCCCTCGCTCGGCCGGATTTTCGGCAACGCGCGCCGTGAGTCGTGGCGAGACAGGTCGTTTGCGCACCCTGTCGTCCAGCGTGGGAAGACCGATGGAAATGGGCCGAGGGAGATCGAGTCGAATACCAGCCCGGGCCTGGTCGATGCGTTTGGCGGCAAGGCGGTCGATCCCGCTATCTTCGGTCGGAGCGCGTCTGCGACTGTCGCCGAGGCCAACAGAAGATTCGTCCCGGATCACGGGCCAACGCGCCAGGCGGCCGGCGACAACAACGCGCTTGGGGCAGACCCGCCCGGCGCGTTGTTGCCTTGGGGGCGATATCGGGCACGCAGCGCTAGCGCCTGCTGCGACGGTGGCGCACTCCGACGACCGCCAATCCAAGCCCGGCCATCCCCAGCAAAACGGCGCTGCCAGGCTCGGGGATCTGGCCAACCGCAACAATCTGGCCTTCGAAAATCGCGGTCAAGGGCAACACGAAACCGGGTGAGACCTCGACTGGAACGAGCGCCTGGACGAAAATCGGAATTGTCACCGTGGCGGTCAAGCCAACGATGTCGACCACCCCATTGATATCGGAGTTCAATCCGCTATTGCCGCTGATGTTCACGGTGTCCTGGATCGCGGTGAATCCGGTCAGATTGACGTCCAGCGTTCCAGTGTTGAGCGACAACGTAACCGCGCTGGAATCGAAGGTGCCCGCGACAATTGGCACGGTGGTGCTGGTCAAGTCAGACGTTACGTCGCGAACCGCGCCGGGCCCCGTGACCAGGCCCTGCAAGTCGATGATCAGACCATAGTTGGCGGCCGCCGAGCCAGGCAGAACGCCGCCAATATCCGGTTCCATCGGATCGTTTTGATTCTCGAATACGATCTGGCCGGGACTGGTCAAGAACCAGATCGTCCCATCGCCGAAATGGGCATCCAACTGGCCCGAGAGGCGGGTCGAATCGCTACCGGGCACTTGAGGCGTGGTTAGGGGCGTAAAGACTGGAGGATCTTGCCCATCGTCGATTCCTCCGACAACCAACGACAAAAAGCTTTGGTTCGGGTCGATGGTCAGCGGTGCTGCCCGGGCATATCCGGCGCAGGAGCTGATGGCAAACGCGGCGCAGAGCAACAGTTTGCAGGATTTTGCCAGATACATTAGCGGTTCTCCTATTCGGGGGATCTGGGTCCAAGGAGCCGGACCGGCATCGACAAGCCGGCCTAACACGCGGCAACAGAAGAGTCGCGCTCGGCGCGGCCGCGCGAGCGCATGGCGCTCGGGTCTGAGGCGGCCGCCCAACAGCAAGATTCTGTTACCGCACTGCCAGCTTGTACCCCGGTCAGCCTGTCAGGTTTCGCCCGTATCGCGAGATTTCGCAAAAGCGCAAATAAAAGTTTGACTCTGGAAATTCTGTTCGGCGCCTGCGAACCCTCGCCCCAGCGCCCAGATTGATGAGTCCAACGCGGCCCCCGATTACGCCGCCAGACCGGACTTAGCCCGACGCCCAGGGCACCGGCGCATGAACCTGGTAAGTTCGCAAACGCTCCGTATTCAGGGTATACTTGCGGGTCGCAACCTGCGGAGTTGGCATCGACGCGCTCGAATGGTCCGCCGGCGAGCTGGGAACGCGGTTGTTATCCTGGTCATAATCGCTTGTGCGGAAATGGCTTGCGACTCGTCCATCGCTGCGTCATCGACAGCGCTGCCCTGACTGGCTCGAGGGGACGGGAACGGAATATCGACATGCTCATTTGGACTTCTGGGAGAATTTGATTGTGGCAACCTCGACCACCAAACACACTGGCCGCCAAATGCAGTGCGGCTCCGACATCCTCGTGGAATCGCTTTTGAACCACGGCGTCGAGGTCGTGTTTGCCTATCCGGGCGGCGCGAGCATGCCGCTGCATCAATCGCTCACCGCATACAAAGACAGAATTCGCACCATCCTGCCGCGCCACGAGCAAGGGGGTGGATTCGCCGCACAGGGCTATGCCCGCACGACCGGCAAGCCCGGTGTCTGCATGGCCACCAGCGGTCCTGGCGCGACCAATCTGGTCACGTGCATCGCCGACGCCAAGCTCGATAGCATTCCGCTAATCGCCATCACGGGCCAAGTGAAGACCGGCGTCATCGGCACGGACGCTTTTCAAGAAACTCCGATCGTCGAAGTTTGCCGCGGCATCACCAAGCATCATTACCTGATCACCGATATCAACGACGTGACTCGCGTAATGCGCGAGGCATTTCACATCGCCACGACGGGCCGCCCGGGTCCGGTGTTGATCGACGTGCCCAAGGATGTCCAGCAGGCGCAGATTGTGCCCGACTACGACGCGCCAATGAATTTGCCAGGCTACCATGTTGACGAGCGCAAGGCTCGACCCGAACAGATTGCCCAGGTGGCGGCCGCCATCAAGCGAGCCAAGCGCCCCGTGATTTACGCCGGCGGCGGAATCGTCCAAGGCGGCGCCAGCGCCGAACTGCGCGAGCTGGTGCGCAAGACCAAGATTCCGGTCACCATGACCCTGATGGGCCTGGGCGCCTATCCCAGTCCCGATCCGCTCTCGCTCGACATGCTCGGCATGCATGGCAGCGTATATGCCAACTATGCCGTTGACCAAGCCGATCTGCTGTTGGCGTTCGGCGTGCGATTCGACGATCGCGTGACGGGCAAGGTCTCTGAGTTCGCCAAGCATGGCAAGATCGTGCACATCGACATCGATCCGTCGGAGCTGAACAAAAACAAGGAAGCCCACATCCCAATCGTCAGCGACATTAAATACGCGCTGGCCGAGTTGAACAAAGTAGTTGAAGCGCCGGAGGATTTGAGCCCCTGGCATGCCCAGATCGCGGCCTGGAAAAAGAGCGACCCGTTCCGCTTCGGCAAGAACGACGCCACGATTTCATCCCAATTCGCGATTCACCGGTTGTGGGAATTGACCAAGGATATGGATACGATCATCACGGTGGGCGTCGGCCAGCATCAGATGTGGGCGGCCCAGCACTACAAGCTGCGTGAGCCACAGACCTGGTGTTCCAGCTCAGGCTTGGGCACGATGGGCTTTGGCCTGCCGTCGGCGATGGGCGCCAAGGTGGCCCATCCCGACAAGCTGGTGATCGATATCGACGGCGATGGCAGCTTTCTGATGAATATCCAGGAACTGGCCACCTGCTTCTGCGAGAAGATTCCGGTCAAGGTGCTGCTGCTTAACAACCAGCACCTGGGCATGGTCGTGCAATGGGAAGATCGCTTCCACGAGGGCAACCGGGCACACACCTATCTGGGCCCGATCGACAATCCCGAGGCCATCGGACAAGGCAAGCCCGACAAGAACTCGAAGCGCTACCCGGATTTTGTCACGATCGCCAAGGGCTTTGGCGCCGGCGGCCGATTCGTGAACGAGAAATCGCAATTGGACGAGGCGCTGCGCGAGATGATCGAGTATCCCGGCCCGTACGTGCTCGACGTCGAGGTGCCCTATCAAGAGCACGTGCTGCCGATGATTCCCGGCGGCATGACGATCAAGGATCTGATCAAGGAGTGAGGGAGAAGGATGAAGGCGGAAGGATGAAGGATGAGAAAACCATCCTTTATCACCGTCAGGTGCAATTCTAAATCAGATGAGTTCGCATTGGCACGAAGCCGACCAGTCGCGTGCTGGTCAATCCAGGTTCTTTCTCATCCTTCATCCTTCCGCCTTCATCCTTTTTTCATGCCGTCTCTTGCACTTCGAGCTTGTACTCGTCGATCATCAGTTCGCGGATCTTGAACTTCTGAATCTTGCCCGTCACGGTTTGCGGGAATGCTTCGACGAACTTGACGTAGCGCGGGACTTTGTAGCGAGCCAGGCTGCTGCGGCAGAATTCTTGCAATTCGTCGGGCGTGCAGCCGCAACCGGCTTTGAGTTTAATCCAAGCACACAACTCCTCGCCGTATTTCGTATCGGGCACGCCCACCACGGCCGCTTGCTCAACGCTCGGATGCTGGAACAAGAATTCCTCGATCTCGGCCGGATAGATATTCTCGCCGCCACGGATCACCATGTCCTTGATCCGGCCGGTTATGCGGTAGTAACCGTTGGGCATGCCGCACTGAGAGATCGCCCGAGTGTAGCCAGCCTTCGGGGTCGATCGCCGCGGCCGTGGCCTCGGGGTTTTTGTAATACCCCAGCATGATGCCGTGACCGCGGGCGCAGAGTTCGCCCTGCTCATTATCGCCCAGCGTGCGGCCGGTGGCCGAGTCGACAATCTTCACCTCAACCCCCGGCAGGGCACGGCCCACGGTCTCGACGCGAATTTCCAGCGGATCGGTGTTGCGGCTCTGCGTGATCAACGGCGAGGCCTCGGTCAGTCCATAGCCGATCGTCACTTCCCGGGCGCCGAGCCGGTCGATGACTTGCCGCATGACCTCAATCGGGCAGGGACTGCCAGCCATGATGCCGGTCCGTAGCGACGAGAGGTCGCGACCCTCGAGCGTGGGATCTTGCAACTGGGCAATGAACATCGTGGGCACGCCGTAGAGCGCCGTCGCGCGCTCCTTTTCGATGGCGTCGAGCGTCGCTTCGGCGTTGAAGCTTTCGGCCGGAATCACCATGGCCGATCCGTACACAACCGAAGCGATCGTGCCCAGCACGCAACCGAAGCAGTGGTAAAATGGCACCGGAATACAAACCCGATCGTCGGCCGTTAGCGCCTGGCACATGCCGGCGTAGTAGCCGTTGAGCAGCAGATTGCGGTGACTGAGCATCGCGGCCTTGGGAAAGCCGGTGGTGCCCGAGGTGTATTGAATATTGATAGGCTGCTTGGGCTGAAGTTGGCGGTCGAACTCGTCGAGCCGCGCAGGCGGCGTCTCCTCGGCCCTCGCGAGCAATTGTTGCCAGGTGATGCCGCCGGGCGGGGCGTGGTCTTCGAGCGCGACGACCCAGCGGAGCTTGGGAAAATCCTTGGACGCGAGCTTTCCCGGCTCGGACGATGCCAGTTCGGGGCAGACTTCGGCCAGCATGGCGAAATAATCGGATGTTTTGAACTTCTCCACCAACAGCAGCGCCACCGAATCGCTTTGATTGAGCACGTACTTGAGCTCAAACGGCCGATAGGCCGGGTTGATGTTGACCAACACGGCTCCCAGCCGCGCGGTGGCGAATTGCAGCACGACCCATTGCGGCACGTTCGTGGCCCAAATCGCCACGTGCTCGCCGTGCTTGATCCCCAGCGCCGCCAGGCCGCGGGCCGCCTGGTCGACTTGCGCGGAGAATTCGCGATATTTCACACGGAGGCCCAGGGCGGGAAACACGAGAGCGTCGTGATCCGGATAGCGGCGCGCCGTCTCCCGCAACACTTGCGGCATGGTCAGCCCGTCAACCCAGGGCTTGGCGTTTTCGTCGATCTTGGTTGGATGCTCTGTCATGGTTGTGAATCCTAACGAGGCCGAAATCGCGAAGCAACGTAGGAGCGATCAACGGGAGCCCGTCACGCAGCCCAGCGGACGTCAATAATCTACTCCCGCAGCGGCTGCGACAAGGCCACGGCGCAGGGAATGAAAATCATCAGGGGCAGCCAGGCCGCCAGCGCTGGCTCTAACAGGTAGCTCGACCCCAGGTACTGACAACCAAAGACGATCAGCATAAACGCGATCACCAACGCCAGGCATTGCCCGATGGCCAGGAAAATATTCCGCTGCGACCGCGACAAAACCAGCGGCAACCCGAGAAACAACAAGGTGATGTCCAGCAGCGGCTGCACCAGTCGGGCATGGATGGCCAGACGTTCCTCGGCGCCAAAGTCCAGGCCGCGGTTGCGCAGCCCGCGAATCAACTCGGCCGTGCTGGACAGGCTTCTCCAGGTGTTGGCGGCATCGAGGTGCTCGAAGCTGACGTCGGACGCCAGAAAACACTCGCCAGGCTTGAGCCAGGCGTAGTCGCGCGGCGTTAGCAGTACAGGGCGGCCCTCGAACGACAGCGACGGCTGGGTATCGAGACTCTTGGGGCGTTCAAGATTGCTGAATCGATAACCGCCGGGATGGTCCGACTGGGGCGGCTCGTAGTAAGCATTCTCCGCCTTCAATGTTACTCCGTAGCGATTCAAGCCGGCCGGCATGTAGAACTCGGGCTTTTGGATCCGCCGCTCGTTGGCGAACGTCAGCGATCCGGACCCGCCGAGCAGCACGCCGGTTTCGTTATCATAGCGCGGCCTGAGCGGCTTGCCGTTGCTGCCCCCCAAGTCTTGCGTGTCGTGGCTCAATTGCTCGCGCACCGAGGGAATGATCAACTCGCGATTGGCGACCCGCGCCAGGCTGATGACGACCACGGCCATAATGACGGGTTGAACGATGCGGCTTTTGGGAATGCCGGCCGATTCGAGCGCGGTCATTTCGTTGTGCCGCTGAATCCAGGTCATCGTGAACATCGCCGCGATCAGGGTCAACAGATGCCCCGTGCTATCGAAAAACGAGAGCGCCCGATAGGCATAGAATTCACCCATCACCGCCAGCAGGCTGCCTTGCTTTTGTGAATGCGCGATGAACTCGTCCAGCTTGGTGAAGCCGTCGATGACGACGAACAGTCCCATCAGGCTGATGAAGCAGATCAAGAAGGTCTGCACGAATTCGCGCAGCAGATAGCGATCGACGATCAGAAGTCGGAAGTAGCTACCGCTGGCCGTTTGGCTCTCGACTCGGGGCTCGGTGACGACGATTGCCTGCTGCGTGCTCATGTCGATCCCATGGTTCGACGTATCGCGCGCGACAAGGCCTCGATGCCGCGGCGAAGATTGGCTTCGCTTTGCACGCCAAAACTCAACCGCATGCAATCCTTGCGAGCGGGCTCGCCGTCGGCCGGATAGCAATACTCACCGGGCACGTATAACACGCCCTCGTCCAGCGCGTGTTGGATCAGCTTGCCATCGGGACCGGCGTCCAGGCCGGCGGGCAATTCCAGCCAAACGTAAAGGCCGCCGCTGGGCTTGTGCCAGCGAGCGCCCGGGATGTCGGCGAGAAATTCATCCATCGCGCCCAGCATGGTTTGCAGTTTGCTGCCGTAGTTGGCGCAGCAGTTGCGCCACGTGCGGCTCGAACAGCCCCTGTTCCAGCACCGAGGACATTAGGTGCTGGTTGAAGTTGGGCGATCCGAAATCGATGTTAGCTTTTACGCCGGCGACCGGTTCGACCAGCGCTGGCGGGAGAATGCCCCAGCCGACGCGCACACCGGGGGAATACGATTTGGAAAATGTCTCGGCAACGATTACCGTGTCCCCCTCGGAATCGAACGATCGCAGGCTGGGCAGATCGTCGCCCGCATAGCGCAGGTCGCGATAGGCGGCGTCGTCGATCACGTAAATCTGTCCCTGTCTGGAGCAGCGCTTGGCCACTTCGACGATTTGCGCCCGCCGGGCCAGGCTCAGCGATACAGTGCTGGGGTTTTCGTAATAGCTAGTGACGTAGATGGCTTTGACCAGCGCGAGCTGGCCGCTCCGTTCCCGCCGGCCCAACTCCTCATCGAGAGCCTCCGGAATCATTCCCTGCTCGTCGATGGCAATCCCAACCGCTCGAGCGCTCAGGCTGGCCAGCATGCCCAGATAAACGAAATAGGTCGGAGCCGAGCACAAGACGATATCGCCCGGATCGAGCAACACCTCGCCAACCAGGTGCAGGATTTGATTGCTACCGGCCGCCAGAATCACGTGGTCGACGGTCGGGGCGGTGCCGAACCGCGAACCGTCGTTGGCGATAAAACGCGCCAGCACCGCCTCGCGAAGCGGCAGATAACCCGCATTCGTGCCGTATTGCAGAGCCTCCCTGGCGCGTACTTGGTCCGATAGCAACGCCTCGCTGGCCTGCCGCGTCGCATCGACCGGTAGCGTGGCCTGATCGACAAAGCCCGCAGCCAGCGAGATTAGATCCGGGCGAGCCAGCGCCAGACGCATCAGTTCGCTGATTGGCTGCCGGCCGGAGAATTGAGCTCGTCGGCTCAGCGGCCGCGCAATAGTCATCGGCAGGGCACTCCGCGGCCGGATATGAAACGGGTGGACACGATATTTAAGTTATTGTCAACAGTCAAGATCGGTCAATGGCGCGGGAGTCCTTGCAATGTCCATGACGGGCAGTGTCAAGTCGATTGGATTGACCTATTAGACCGTTGGACCCGCAGTTGGGGCCCGGCTCCTAGGGCTTTTTTTGGAAAACAATTGATTTGTCTGGTCCCGCGACGGAAGCGGGGAGACAAATCCGATCAACAGTGACGTCAACCGCAACGTTGCTACCGACGCCAATCACGACCTAACCATTGGCAGTCTATCCAATGCCCGTCAGGCCTCGTTTAACGGCCAAATGTTCGATCAGGCAATCTACCGTTGGGCGTGGAGTCAAAGCCAGGTTCAACAGTTGTTTGACAACACCAGGCAACCTTAGAATGCGCGGTTTAGCCCGCCAGTTCTCGTCCTCGACGCTGAATCGAAACCGATTGAGGAATCGCGTTTGACCAGGCCCGCAAGCACTGCCGATTTGTCGCAGCCGCGCAATCATGCGCGCGGCCATGGTCCGGCGACTTGGTTGTCGCCGCTCGTCGATCTGATGTTTCCGCCCAGTTGTGCTTTCTGTTACAGCGCCCTGCAGACGGGAAACGATGGCCTGTTGTGTTTCGCTTGTCGCGAAGAGCTTGCCGATCGCCGGGCGCCTGCGCGGTGTGGGTCGGTCATCGTGGAACAAGCAGACTCGACGGGCGCCTGCCGCCAATGCCGTGGCCGACGGTTTCATTTCGATGCCGTCATACGGCTGGGGGTCTATGAAGGCTTTCGTCGCTCCGCCGTGCTGCGCATCAAGCGGCCAAGTCAGCGGAACCTGGCGGTTTCACTGGCCAAGTTTCTAGCGACGGCCGAACGGGAATGCCTGCGAGCCATGGCTCTGGACGGAATCGTTCCGGTGCCGATGCACTGGAGTCGCCGAATCTGGCGAGGCGTGAACAGTCCCCAGACAATTGCCGAATGTATCGCGCGCTCGTTAGGCCTTCCGCTGGCGGGCCATTTGCTCACGCGGTGCCGCCGGACCGCGCCGCAAGCAAGTCTTGCGCCGTCGAAACGACGCGCGAATGTGCGCGGCGCGTTTCGTGTCGCACGACACTCGGATCTGCCGGGCGCCAGGCTGCTATTGGTCGATGACATCATGACCACCGGAGCAACGGTCAACGAGGCGGCCAAGGAACTGCGACGGGCCGGCGCCAGCTTTGTCGCGGTGGCGGTAGTCGCCCGCGCCGAGGGAATGACGTGACCTCGCCACTTGGTCGCGGGCCGGAATGAGGCCGCCATCGGACCTTGCCACAGCCGCCAGAATGGCAAGAATAGGCGCACCAAGCGCGAGTTTTGGCGCGGATCCTTCCTTCGAACTGAGCGGTAAAATATGTCACGGCTTCGCCTGGGAACTCGATCGAGCGCGCTGGCCCGCTGGCAAGCTCAATGGGTCGCGGACCAACTGACCGCGTCCGGCATCGAAGTGGAATTGGTGCCGATCTCGACGCGCGGTGATACCTCGGATCGGATCAAGATCGATGATATCGGCAGCCCCGGCGTGTTTACGAAGGAACTCCAGCGGGCGTTGCTGGGCGATCAGATCGATCTGGCCGTGCATAGCCTCAAGGACCTGCCGACGGACGCCGTCGAGGGACTTGAGTTGGCGGCCGTTCCGCATCGTGAAAGTGCCCTCGACGTGTTGATTAGCGGCGAGGGACTGGCCTTTGCGGAGTTGCCCCAGGGGGCGATGATTGGCACCGGCAGCGCGCGGCGCCGGGCACAATTGTTGCACGTGCGGCCGGATCTCGAGATGCGAGATATCCGCGGCAATGTCGATACGCGCATCCGCAAACTGGAGGATGGCGAGTACGACGCCATCGTGCTGGCGCATGCCGGGCTGTTGAGGTTGGGACTCGGCGAAAGGGTCACCGAGTATCTGCAGCCAAACGTGATGCTGCCGGCCGTGGGGCAGGGCGCCTTGGCCATCGAAATCCGCGCGGCCGACTCGGCTACCCGCGCCGCGGTCGAACCGTTGGACTATGCCGTTTCGCGGCGGGCCGTGTTGGCGGAACGCGCACTGTTGGCGGCCCTCGGGGGCGGATGCCTGGCTCCGGTTGGCGCTTGGGCCCGCTTGCAGTCCGACGGGCGATTGCGGTTGGATGCCGTGGTGCTAAGCCTCGACGGCAAACGCCGCATTGCCGCCTCGGACCAGGCGGCGGCCGAAGATTGGTTGCGGCTCGGGACCGACGTGGCCGATCAACTCAAGGGCCAGGGAGCGCTGGAGCTTATTGCCCAGTCTCGGGCTCACGGCTGAGCGGTCCCGCTTGGGTCGCAATCGGCTTCGATCGCTTTCGCTTTCAGAACCCAGCCCGCAGAGTTCGCCCCACCGGACGTTTGTCCCCGATCGTCACGTTCTGGTTACCGTGCACACCTCGCACGGAGCGCGACCGAGATGGCCCGGTGCTGCCTCTTTTTTGTGGTGCCGCGTGGGCGCGCGGTCGATCTAGCCTATGTGCGTCGTCGCCCGTACTGCGCTCGTGGAACCGTGGACTCGCGTCACCCCAGGGATTTTAGGCGGAGCCTTTTGAAGTCTTCGAGCCGGTCGTACCAGGCCGCGCACGCGCCTTCGACTGCCAGGACTCGCTCGGGAGCCAAAGTCATGGAAATTCGCACGACCCGGTTCGGATCGATTGAAGTCGAGGCCGACGACGTGATTCGTTTCCCGTCGGGAATGGCGGGGTTGGAAGGTTGTTTGGAGTGGGTGTTCCTGGCCGACTCGCACAACGAGTCGCTGGGCTGGCTGCAAAGCACGACGAATGAAAATGTCGCGCTGGCGGTGGTCAGCCCGCGCCGTTTCGTGCCGGGTTACCAGGTGCGAGTGCCGAGGCAAGAACTTGCCCCGCTGTGCCTGGAATCGGCCCGGGGCGCCCACGTATTGGTCATCGTCAGCAAGAACGAACGCTCGATCACGTTGAATCTTAAAGCGCCGCTGGTGATCAACCTTGAGAACCGCACGGGCCGCCAGGTCGTGAACTCGGCGGATCAGCCGCTGCAATACGAGCCTGGCAGCGAACCATCACCCCGGAAGAAAACCGCCTGACATTCAAACACGACGGTCTTAGCTGACAACGCCCGTAAAGCGCGGCCCCGCCAAGGCCCGCGCGGATGTCCGCTTCGACGATACTGACACCTTAAACAAACCCTCACGCCTGGTTCGCACGGCTCACCCAAGCTCGCTGCGCGCCCGGCAGGTCCTCTGGAAAGCCTCGCCACTTTTCAGACAGTCAACGGTCGAGTACGAGCTCGGCCCGGGAAGGAAGGAGCCGTCGATGCTCGTACTGTCGAGACAGCGCGACGAAAGCATCATGATTGGCGACAACATCGTCGTCACGATCGTGGATATTCGCGGCGACAAAGTGCGCCTGGGCATCAATGCCCCCACCGAGATTCCCGTGCACCGCCAAGAGATTTACGAAGCGATCCAGCGCGAGAATCTCCGCGCCAGCCGCGTCGACCCCAAAGACGCCCGCACGCTAGGCGCCCCCAGCGCCGCGCCAAAAGCCAAGGCGCCGGAAAAAAGCTGACCCGCCATTCACTTGGCACTGCCGCCGCGATCAGCCATCGCTGTTCGTGTAGCCCCGCGCTCGTTCGCATTGGCCACAGTGATCCCTTGCCGTCGCGAGCGGCCCTTCGCGGGCCCCCTCCTCAAGCTCGCGCGGGGACCATATGATGACGGTTTAAGACCCGCGGAATCTGGCGAGCAGGGGGGCACTTTGGTGAGCGCTACGAGAATTGGCATTCGCGTGGGACACAGTCCCGATCCAGATGATGCCTTCATGTTCCATGCCTTGGCAAACGCCAAGATCGACACCGGCATCTACGACTTTCAGCACGAGCTGGTCGACATCGAAACGCTCAATCGCCGCGCGTTCACCGGCGAATTGGAACTCACGGCCGTCAGCCTGCACGGCTATGCCTACCTGACTGACAAATACATGCTCTGTCCTTGCGGGGCCAGCATGGGTGACGGCTATGGGCCGATGGTTATCGCCAAGCACGCCTATGGCATCAAGGACCTGCGGGGGATGTCAATCGCGGTGCCCGGCACCCTGACGACGGCCTATCTGGCGCTGCGACTGTGTCTGGGTCTCGATTTCAAGCACGTCGTGGTTCCCTTCGACGAGATCATTGAAGCCACCGAGAAAGGCCAGTATCAAGGCCGCAAAGTCGACGCCGGGTTGATCATTCACGAAGGGCAGCTCACCTATGCCGACCGCGGGCTGACGCTGATTGTCGACACCGGCCACTGGTGGCAGGAACAGACCGGCCTGCCGCTGCCGCTGGGCGCGAACGCCATCCGCCGCGATCTCGGTCCGCAGGTGATTCGCGACGTGAATCGGCTGCTCAAGCAAAGCATCGAGTACGGCTTGCAACATCGCCAAGAGGCGCTCGATTACGCCGGACGCTATGGCCGCGATCTCGATGCCAAACGAACGGATCGCTTCGTGGGCATGTACGTCAACGACTGGACCTTGGATTTCGGCCCCCGGGGGCGCGAGGCCGTGCGAATGTTGCTGGCCCGCGGTCATGCGGCCGGAGTGATTCCCAAGCTGATCGTGCCGGAATTCGTGGAAGACGAATAATACGAACCGCGTGGCCGACTTGCTGAATTGGGGCGCTAGAGTTCACGCGAGGGAGTGCAAGAACCGGTGTACGACGTTCGCCTCGGCAAACCCGCCTCTCCGGAAGAAATGGCCTCGGCCGATCAGAATCGGCGGCGCCAATCGATGTTGCCCGTCTTCACGGTCGTTGGCGCGGGCATGGCCGTCGTGCTGGTCGTGATTTCTTGTGCGGGCTTGCCGGGGCTGCTGCTTCTCGCGGTGCTATCCGCCGTGGTGGGCTTCGTAGCGCTGCAATATCTCATTTGGGGATGGTGGCTGGGCAAGCGAATTCGCGAGGAAGAAGCCGCCCGCGACGCCAGCGAAACGCCCGAGTGAACCGTTCGGCACAGACGACAGTGCCCTCATAGCCGCTCGGCTAACATTGGCCTGGGCGGCGGAAATTGCGGCGTGTTCATCGAGCTTCGCGGCGGCCGGCTGATTGGGTCGAATCCACACGTCCTCGTTGCTTCAGCGCGGGCATATGGCCGTCCACGGGAGGTGCGCTGGCGTGTAACCCCTTTGTCGCCAGCGAGTTATCGTTACTCGAATGTCTTCGAGACTGGTGCTGGAATCGACACCTGCTAGCTCGCAAAGGTACGCTGGATTATGTCCCTTTCAAGTCAAGCCAAGGTGGCAATAGAAAAACCCCCCTCAAATTTCTTACCTGGACGGTTGCGGTCGTCCCCCCCGGTGGCTATCTTCTGTTGGTCCCCTCCTCTAGCCATGGTGCCGCTAGCCAAACGTGATGTGATCGTTTGAGTTTCTTTTTGCCGGCGCATTGGCAATTCTTCGTCCTGGGTCTTGGAGCCGAGATCGGTTCAAGCTCCCGTCAATGCTCCGCTCGGCATATCTGCGTTGGCGTCACTCCGAAATAGCACCTTGACTTGGAGAGTTTGAATGGCATTCCCGAATCGAGCTTGGTCCCCATGGGCCGCGACAAAGTATGTGATAGTGGCCGTGTTAATGGTTGGCGTGGGCGAGAATGCCGGCGCAACAACATTTTCGTATCCCGATTTTTCGAACACCAGCGAGTTGGTTATCAACGGAGACGCCGCCTCGCTAAGCACGGCCGACGGAAACGTAATCCGATTATCCCCGGCGTTGGCGGAGCAATCCGGCAGTTTCTTTACTCAGAATGCGGTGAACGTAACAACGTTCAGTACAAGCTTCACGTTTCGCATTACCAATCCTGGTGGAATTGGCGATTCCACCGGCGAAGTGGGGGCCGACGGACTCGTATTCGTCGTTCAACCGATCGGCAATACCGCGCTTGGTCTCAATGGTCTCGGTATGGGCTACGGGAATCTATCACCGAGCCTCGCCGTTGAATTTGACACCTTCAAGAACTCGTTTGACCCCGATTCGAATCACGTCGGCATTGACTACGACGGTAACGCCACATACGGCACAATCGGCGTGGCGACGCGTTTCGATGACGGAAACAAGTGGTTCGCTTGGATCGATTACGACGGGGCGACCTTGGAAGTGCGAGCCAATCAAACCGGCGTGCGGCCGGCGCTGCCCTTATTGAGCGCCGCCACCGATTTGACGACACTAATTGGTGGGAATTCGGCGTTCGTGGGCTTCACGGCCGCCACGTTCAGTGCATGGGGCGATCACGACATTCTGAGTTGGGACTTCGTCGCGGTCCCCGAGCCATCATCCCAAATCCTGGCCGCGTTCGGCCTAATCGGCTTGGTTGCGCTCGGCTGGCGAAGGCGCCGTCGGTCGTAATCAGGCCGCCCGCAGTTGAGTGCACCGTGCCCTATTGGCCTCCGCGTTGGCATTGGTCGCCGAGCGGTCAGGAAGATTAGTTCGTGGAAGGATCGCCGGGAGCCTATTTGAAATAATCTGGCTCGGCGCCAGGCTTCCACTTGATATTGCACCCGATGCTGGGCTTCTGATCGGCTGGCGCGTCCTTGCCGGCGAGCACCGCGTCGAGCGCGCGGCGCAAATCCGCGCCGGTTAGCGGAATGCCCGAGTCGGGGCGGCTCGCATCCAACTGACCGCGATAGGCGAGCTTCTGGTTCTTGTCAAAAACAAAAAAGTCGGGAGTACAGGCGGCCTTGTAGGCCCGCGCCACGGCCTGTGTTTCGTCATACAGGTATGGGAACGTATAGCCGCGCAGATCGGCCTCGTGCACCATCTGCTCGGGCGAGTCGGACGGGTGTTTGGAAACGTCGTTCGAGTTGATGCCCACGACCGCCACGCCCTTGGCCTGATAATCGCGAGCCAGGCGGGCCAATTCCGGGGCCACGTGCTTCACGTAGGGACAGTGATTGCACATGAAAATCACCAGCAGGGCTGGCGAACCGGCCAAATCGGCCAGTGAGACGGTGCGTCCGTCGATATTTGGCAACGAAAAATCCGGGGCTTTGGTGCCCAACGGTAGCATCGTGCTGGGCGTTAAAACCATGCTGATTCTCCTGGTTGGAAGCGGCCGATCGAGAAACTCCAAGGTATGTTAATCTTATCAGCGGCGATGGCGGTGCAAACCCCCGGATCGCCGGCAGGAGCCCGACCTCGGCTCCCGTTGACGTTCCTTTGCCGACCCCTACATTGGACTGCGGCCGAATCGCGGCCTTCACCAGAATTCATCCGTTCGAGGGACGTGCCATGAACTACTCCGACAATCCCTACCGCACTTGGGGCACGATCGCGGCCGACGCGGATACCAGCGACCGGGCAACCTTCATTCGCCTGACTTACCTGCACCTGGCCGGCGCGGTGCTGGCTTTCGTGGGCATCGAGGCGCTACTGCTGAGCCTGCCGGGGATCGGCGAGATCGTGGCCAGCGTGATGGGCGTTCGCTATGGCTGGATGATGGTGTTGGGCGCGTTCATGGCCGTTAGCTACATAGCCAACATGTGGGCCAACTCGTCAACCTCGCTAGCCACCCAATATCTTGGGCTGGGCGTGTATGTCGTTGCCGAGGCGATCATCTTCGTGCCGCTGCTGTACGTGGCCTCGACGTTCGCGCCCGAGGGATCGAATGTGATCCTGATGGCCGGCATGTTGACGCTGGTTGTGTTCACCGGGCTGACGGCGATCGTGGTGATGACAGGGGCCGATTTTTCATTTCTCCGCACGGCACTCATGTTGGGGGGCATTGTGGCGATGGGCGTGATTGTGTGCGCTCTGTTATTCGGCTTCAGCCTGGGGTTGGTGTTTACCGCGGCCATGTTGATCCTGTCCAGCGGATATATTTTGTATGACACCTCCAACGTTTTGCATCATTATCGCATCGGCCAGCACGTGGCGGCTTCCCTGCGCTATTTGCCTCCGTGGCCCTGATGTTCTGGTATATGGTGCAACTGGTAATGTCGCTCACGTTGCGCGACTGATCGCGGAATGAACGCCTGGCCAACTTGCCCGCCGGGCACGATCGCGAACCGGCGCTGTTGCGCAGGGATGGATCGGCAATTATCTGGTCCGCGGCGTGGCCGACGCCTATAATGTTCGGCGGCCCCTGGGAGTTGGCCTTGGTTTGACTGACGACGCCGAGTATCCGCCGCTGTACATCTCGGGAATCGAGCATTTCAATGTGTGCGATTTCTACGAGAGTCATGAGGTGTGGGAAGCTCTGTGGACCGACTATCAGGGCCCGTCGCGAAAGTTTTATCAGGGATTGATCCAAGCGGCCGTGGCCTTGCACCATTTCGGCAACGGAAACATTCGCGGCGCACGAAAACTTTACTACAGCACCCGGAGTTATCTCGAGCCCTATCGGCCGTGGCACATGGGGCTCGATCTGGAGGACTTTCTCGAAAAGTTCGAGCGCTGTTTCGCCGCTGTAACGGCCAGCCAGGAGGAGTTTCCGAAAATCGACATCGATCCCGAATTGATTCCGGAAATACACTTGAAGCCGGCGGCTGAATGAGCCAGGGTTCGAGTGGCGTTTGCGAAGTATGCTTGAAGCGTGTGGTGGAGTTGACTCCCCCCGAGTTAATTCTGGATTCAGCATCAAGGGAGGCGAAATCATGTCGCAATCCGGCGACGATCTAGCATTCTCCTCCGAGAATTTCTCGGGCAGGGCACGGCTCTTTCCGCTGCCTAATCTGGTCTTGTTTCCTCACGTAATTCAGCCGTTACACATATTCGAACCGAGATACGTCGAGTTGCTGCGCGACGCGATCCAGAGCGACAAACTGATCGCGATTTCGCTGTTGGCCCCCGGCTGGGAGGACGACTACGACGGCCGTCCCACGATCGAACCGATCGCCTGCCTTGGTCGCGTGTTGACCTGGCAGACGCAACCGGACAATCGGTACAACTTGCTGCTGCTGGGACTGCGCCGCGTGCGCATTGTCCGCGAGTTGCCGCCGACACGCTCGTTTCGCGAAGCGGAAGCAGAGGTGCTGGAAGACGAATATCCTGGCGGATCGAAGCGCCGCGCGGAGTTGCACCGACAATTGGTCGCGGCATTCCAGAAGATGCTGCCGCGAATCCAGGACTCCGGCGAACTGTTCCAACAACTCGCCGTCGACACCGTGTCGCTCGGCACGCTGACGGATGTCATCAGTTACGCGCTAGATCTCAACATTGTCGACAAGCAGACGCTGCTGGCCGAGCCAAACGTCGACGTCCGCGCCAAGATTCTCCTCGAACATCTGCAACAAGCCTGTGGCGCGAGCGACCCGGTTGGTCTGGCGTCTGGCTTTCCGCCCGCTTTTAGCGCCAATTGATCGCGTTTCCGCGGTTCAATCGCGACTTTCTGCGGCCGTACCGCTCCTTGACCCGCCGGCGGGCCGCGTTCTAAGATTCGATCATGGGACGCAATCATCATAAGCCCGGCGAAGCGATCGAGGCTGATCTGGGGAGTCTGGCCGCGGAAGAAAACGGCGACGAGCGCCGCGCGGCGCCGGGAACCGTCGATGAAGCTCGAATCGCCCGGGCCGTCCGCGAGATTCTCTCGGCCGTGGGCGAGGATCCGGACCGCGAGGGACTGCTGGAAACGCCGGCCCGAGTGGCACGCATGTATGCCGAGCTTTTCAGCGGATTGCGCGAGGATCCGCGCGTGCACCTGCGCAAGTTCTTTTCGGAGGAATACGACGAGGTCGTGCTGGTGCGCGACATCAGCTTCAATAGCATGTGCGAGCACCACATGCTGCCGTTCATGGGTCAGGCCCATATCGGCTACGTGCCGGACGGCCGCGTGATCGGGCTGAGCAAGTTGGCCCGGGTTGTGGAATCCGTGGCACGCAGGCCGCAGGTGCAAGAGCGGATGACCGAAACGATCGCGAATCTGCTGCTCGAAGAGCTGAACGCCAAGGGCGTGGCCGTGGTCATTGAGGCCACGCATACGTGCATGACGGTCCGCGGCATTCGCAAGCCGGGCAGTTTGTGCGTAACGTCGGCCATGAAGGGCATTTTCCGCTCGAACCTTTCCAGCCGCTCGGAAGTAATGAACCTGATCTACGGCGGGCGACGGTAGCCGCCCGTTCGATCCGAGCGCGACGCATCCGCGATTCGAGGCCGCTAGACGTGTCGACCCTGATCGAGTTCATCTTCCGGCTGTCGTTCGGCCTGGCGCTCGGAATGGCGCTGACCAATCCTAGGCAAGTCACGAGCGGCTACTACCGCAATCATCTCTACGTGCTCTTGGGTCTGAATGTACTGGCCACGATGGTGGCGATTTCCGCGCCTCGAGAGTTCTGGCTGGTGCCTCCGCTGGCGGCCGCCGTCTTGAGCTACGTGGGCTCGCTGGCCTGGCTGTTCGAAAAACCCAGGGCCGGAATCGCCATCCTGTCGGCGATCGCGGCGCTTACCTTGTGGGGCGCGTGGGACGCCACGCTGTGGCCGACGTCGGCCGATACCCTGCAGACCATTCTCGTGGCGTTGGCGCCCCCGACCAGCGGGCTGGTGCTGGGCATCACCATCGCGGCCATGTTTCTCGGACACTGGTATCTGAACTCGCCCACGATGGCGCTTGAGCCGCTCCAACGGCTGGTAATTCTGATGGGGGCAGCGATCTGTATTCGCGCCGCCGTCGAAGCGGTCGGACTGGGACAAAGGCTGAGCGAATCGCCGTGGCCGTCGACCGAGGTCTGGTCGTTCTTGGCGCTGCGCTGGCTATCGGGCCTGGTCGGCGCGCTTGCCTTGACCATCATGGCCTGGAAGACGCTCAGAATTCCCAACACCCAGGCGGCGACTGGCATCCTGTACGTGGCGGTCATCGTGACTTTCTTGGGCGAGCTGACTTCGCTGTTGATGGCCGCCCAAGCAGGTGCTTTGCGCTAGCGATCCCCGGGAAAACCGCGGTGCGTGGCAATTCTTGCCCAGGCGTCAAAGTCACTCCCCCTCTCCGGGCAGGCGAATCGCTTTCCGCGAGCGGAAGGCGGACCTATAATGGAGAGGTGAGCTTCATTCGGTCGAAGTCACACAACAGGAGGCTGATACCAATGATTCTGCGAGCCGTTTTGTTTCTTGTTGCCACAGTGGTCTTTTTGTCGGCCGCTGGTTCCGCATCCGCCCAAAACATCGGCGGTTTATACACCGGTCGTTCCGACAATCCCAACGGCCCAACGGTCAGCCCTTACCTGAACTTGCTGCAAAACAACAACCAGCTCAACGGTATTCCCAACTACCAGAGCCTGGTGCGGCCGTTGCTCGATCAGCAAAGCGCCATCCAGCGGCAGGGCAGTTCGCTGCAGCGGTTGCAACAGCAGGTCAACACGCAAGGAGCGGCGGGCGGCGGAGGCCAACGGGCGACTGGGCACCAGACCTACTTCATGCATTACTCGCACTTTTATCCGGCGCCGCGATCTCGCTGAGCGCGATAGCCGGCTGGCGTTTGACGCTTGCGCGAGTCTTTACTTGAGCGCGCACAGCGTTGCCTGTCCCCAAGGGGCGAGTGCGATCTCGGCGGAAAGCTGATTCGTGTTGCGCAGCTTCTCAAGCACTTTGCCGCTTCCCTCCTGCACGTAGTAGGCTTCGATTCCGAATTGAAGCTGATTGCCGCCCCAGGAATGCGCGATGCGCCCCTTGATATACCGGCCCGACCGGGGCCGTTCCAGGCTGATCTCGCCAGCCCGATAGTGCACGCCGTCGTCCTCCGGTTCGAGGCTGACATAGACCGCGCGATCGTCCAGCCACGAATCATGGCTATAGCCCCGTCGCCAACTGGGGGGCGCAGGCGCGCCGGGAATGCCCGCCGGCGGCACGCGGCTAAAGTCGTACGCCAGGATCACGTAGTCCCCCCGAAAGAGATCACGGGGATCGACCGGCTGCACGCGCAGCAAGATGCGCTCGCCTACGACGAGCGGCGCCGCATGAATAACGATCATCGACGCCAATACCAGCACTTGAAACGTAACGCCTGCCACGAGCACAGCGCACGAATGGGTTTTGATCCATTGAGCCAATCGCTCGAACCAGGCGGGCGCCACGTAGGTTTCCACGGGATCGATCGCGGTGAATCCGTCAGGCATGTCGGACTTCCTTTCGTTTTCCCCAGAACGTTGCCACGGCCCACAAGGCGGCTCCGCACAGGAAAAACATCAGCGCCGCGCCCAGCATCCCGCCGTACTCGCCGAACAGGTCGATGTAGCGGAAGATCGTCCAGGCCAGAAAATAGAGCACGCCGGCGGCAAATAGCGGCCCTCGTTCTTCGCGCAATCCCAGGTGCATCAACCACAAGGCAAAGCCGATCATGGCCGCGTTGGCGATAATCGTTGCCAGCAATCCGCCGTCAGGCAAATACCCCAAAACGGCCATTGCGGCAAAAGCCAGCACCAGCGCCAGTGGAATCCATTGCCGGCGGAACAACTCCTGCAATCGAGCCCAGGGTGGTTGACCAGTCTGCTGGCCCAGCGGTCGCAAGAGCAGCGAGCAGGCCAATAGGGCGGCACAAACGACCGTGAGCAAGAAGAGCATGGCCACCGTGGGAGCGGCATCGCTGTAGAATGCGTCGCGATGAATCTCCTCTTGGAAACCGTGGAAGCTGGGCGGAATCAATGCCCCGCCTACCATCAACGTGCCATACAGTCGATAGGGAATGGCCATCGGGCTGCCGCGGCGATGGTTTTCGGCGACGATGAAGAACATCGCGCCGATCGTGCCGACCAGGTACAACGATTGCCATTCGAGATCCCAGCCAATGGCCTGCAGCACGACCCACCAGGCCAACAGCGGGACGTACAGACCAAGCACGGCCGCCGAGCCGCGACGATAGGCCCAGATCAGTCCCGGTAGGGCCAACAGCGGCAGGCTGTAAGCGCCGTTCGGCCACCATTTCCAAGCCCACCACGGCGACAAATGCGCAAAGCCGATCACTTCCATGCCCGCCCACAGGGCCAAGAGACCCACGAACAGCGCATGCAGCAGCAGCGTGTCGAGCGCGACGGCGAAAGGCATGACTCCCAACGCCCACCACCAGACTCCGTCTGGATAATGCGAGTCGAGGTGAAAAACCTGGGCAACCAACCAGATGCCCGCGCCATAAAATAAACAGCCCAGGAAGAAAACGACTTCCGAGGCGCGCCGCGCGTCGGCGACAAAGCGCAGGTAGAACGCCAGCGCGTGCGTCGCGACCACGCTGGCAAAAACCAGTACCAGTTTTAAGCCCCAATGTAGCTCCTCCCAGTTGTAGCCCACGACCAACAATGCGGCCAAGCCGACCAGCAGCGCCGAGATGCCTTGCAGCGCGAATCGGGCGCGCGAGTGGCGCCTCGCGCCACTCGCTCCGAGTGTTTCGTAGCAGTCGCGGATCTGATCGGCCTGCGCGGCGTCAACGAAACCTTCGCCGCGCCAGAAATCGAGTTCCTGGCTCAACCACTCGCGTTGCTGGTTCGAAATTTCTCGGACGCCCAAGGGTGCAACCGTGGCAAGAAAAGGGTGGCAAGAAAAGGGGGTTACGAAGACATGACGGCCGGGCAATGCGTTTCGAGACCGTGTCGGCTCCCGGGGGACAGGCGTGAGTTTATCGTTCGTCTCGTGTGTGAGTCAACGCCGCCGCAAACCGTGCGGCGGCGTACCAATTCCCTCACGTCGTCGCGGCGCACAAGGTGGAAAAACCGGCCAACGATAATTTGTTGAGCAATCGTAGCGCTGCTACAGTAAGGGGCCGTGTGCGGATCGATTTCAGCCGCCTCCATCGAATCTCAATCTGACGGGAAGTCACTGCTATGCGAGTTGGTTTACCGTTCATTTTCCTGCTGGTTGTGGCTGCATGTCTGCCAGGATGCAGCGAGCGGGGGGCCGGTCATGCGTTATTGGGCCAGAAAGCGCCGCCGTTCTCGGCCCCTATGCTCGACGGTGGCTCGTTCGAACTGGCTCAGCATTTGGACGGCAAGGTCGTCATTCTCGACTTCTGGGCCACGTGGTGCGGGCCGTGCGTGCGAGCGCTGCCGATCATCTCGGAAGTGGCCGGCAGCTACAAGGACCAAGGCGTCGAATTCTACGCCGTGAACCTGGGAGACGAGCCGGACGCCGTCCAACAATTCCTTGAGGAACACAAGCTCAATGTGCCCGTGCTGCTGGACCGCGACGGCCGGATTGGCGAACTCTACAAGGCCGAGGCGATTCCGCAGACCGTGATCATCGGCAAAGATGGCGTCGTGCAAGTGGTACACGTCGGGTTCTCCGCGAATTTACAAAGCGAGCTTTCCGGCGAACTCGACTCGCTGGTCGCGGGTAAGAAGATCGCCGCGGCTCGACGGGCCGCAGTGATGGCCGCCATGCCGGTAAGAAAAGGCCAATGAGCGCGAACTCCCGCGCACCAGACGTTGAAATCAGGATTCTCTCGTAACATCCACCGTGAAAGGCATCTTCGATGAAGCTCTCGAGTGTGACTCGTCGCGTGGCGCTGGCCCTGTGCGTGTCGGCATTGGGGCTGACGGCCTCAATCGCGGCCGCGGCGACCGCGGCCGGATACCATCACGTGCACTTGAACGTCACCGATCCAGTGGCGGCTGCCAAGTGGTACGCCGAAAACATGGGCGGCCAGGCGAAGAAACTTGGCTTCTTTAGCGCGGTGAGTTTCGGCAAGACGATCATTATCTTCTTTCAAGCCAAACCGGGCTTTGACGGAAGCGTCGGCAGCGCGGTTGACCACATTGGCTTTTCGTACAAAGACATCAATGCCAAGCTAAAGGAACTGGCCGAGGCGAAAGTCGAGATCGTGTCCGGGGTCGAGCAAGAGGGACCGATCAAGTTCGCCTTTGTTCGTGATCCCTGGGGCACGCTGATCGAGGTCGTGCAGGACCCTGAGATCGAGGGCTTTCATCACGTGCACCTCGCGGCCACCGACCCCGCCGCCTCGCTGGCCTGGTACACAGCGGCCTTCGGCGGCGAGACAAGCCGGTTCATGGGCTTGATTCCCGGAATCCGCTACGGCGATATGTGGGTTTTGGCCAAGGGGGTCAAGGAGGCCCCGGCGCCGACGAAGGGTCGCTCGATTGATCACCTGAGCTGGGCCTTTGCCGATCTCGAAGAGGCCGCCAAAGAGTTGAAGGCCGGTGGAGTGAAGTTCGAATCCGAACCCTTTGCGTTCGGCACTGGTACGATCGCCTTCGTCGTCGACCCGGCTGGCGTGCGAATCGAGCTCGTCGGACCGGCCTCGAAGAAGAAAAAGAAGAAAGAGGAGTGAAGCCGCCGCTAATGCCGCGCTGGACTATCAACCGCTAGCGCCCGACGCGCGTCGGCTGCACGGCTTGTCGATCGGTTCGCCAACGGTTTGTCTTGGTTCGCTCAGTGGCCTGCGGCGCCACGGCCGTGCGACCGGAAGCGGGCGGCGATCGTTCGGCATTTCGGGATGGCGTTCGGAGGGTCGGTGGAAGCCCCCGCTCGGCCCGCCAAAGGGTCCATCGCTCCAGGGGTGAGCGGACCGGAATCGGGTCGACGCCATAGCCCAGACAAATCGATCCGTTGAATCGATGCGCGTCGGGAACCGGGTCCTCGCCGTAGGTTGTCTCGATGGCGAAGAGATGCAGCGGGGCCGCGGCCGACAGT
This sequence comes from uncultured Planctomycetaceae bacterium, assembly GCA_963791755.1. Classification (GTDB taxonomy): domain Bacteria; phylum Planctomycetota; class Planctomycetia; order Pirellulales; family PALSA-1355; genus PALSA-1355. The sequence continues at coordinate 1,522,060 of CAWBTK010000005.1, read as the reverse complement.
GCTAGCACCATCGCCGTCAGCAATACTTGTCGACTAATGTAAGACCCGCCGTGCATCCTTGTTCTCCGCCGGACGATCCGTTCGATCCCGGTAGTGTGTCGCTATCATATAGCGCGTAGCTATCATATTGCCCATCGGCAAACTCGCACGCGGGACACCAACAAGTTCCACTGGGCGCCGCGGATCCCGCGTTAAGTTGGTCCGCTCGGGCGGCCTGTGACTGTTGTGAGATTTTCCAAGGATCGGTCAATCGCAGGTCGTCAGTTGGCAACCAAGCGGATCGTCGGACCACCCGCTAAGGGTCTTAATCGAACCGCCTAGAATGTTCGCACTTTTGGGTGGGCGAGACTCATGGCACCGGCCGCTTGCCGGAACAGGGCGTGTGCGCAATTTCGACGCCTTTTTTCGGCACTTCATGCGGGCGCTACCTCGGCGCTCAACGGCTGGATATACTGGGCCTTATCGCAAACTTGCAGTAGTGGGAGCGTTGCTTTGAATTTGTTTGCCGCGCGCTTGGCGCGTCTGATCGATACTAATCCCAGGGGGTAGCAAATAACCATGGACGCGAATCACCAGCACAAGAGCCTTCGTCGCAATCGCCGCCAGTTTCTCGGCGCCTCGGCAGCGCTGGCCGCAGGCGCGATGGGCGCTCCGCTGTTCCTTCCTCGACATGCCCTGGCCGCCCCGGGCCAGCCCGGGCCAAATGACCGGATTCGCGTGGGAGCGATCGGCGTCGGCGGCCGGGCCTCGCTGTTGCTGCAGCAATTGCCCGAGGGCGGCGAGATCGTCGCCCTGTCCGATTGCAACTTGCCGCGGGCCGAAGCCTTCAAGGCCAAGGCGAACGGCGACGTGGCCGGTCTATCAGGACTATCGCAAGACTGCTCGATCGCAAGGATATCGACGCGGTGATCGTGGCCACCGGCGAATTCCAGCGAGTCGTGCCCTGCATCCATGCCTGCCAGGCCGGCAAGGACGTCTACGCCGAAAAGCCGCTCACGCTCTACATCCGCGAAGGCCGGGCGCTGGTCGATGCCGTGCGGCGACACGACCGCGTGTTGCAAGTCGGCACGCAACAGCGATCGATGGCCATGAATCGCGTGGCCTGCGAGCTTGATTCGCAGCGGTGGGCTGGGCAAGGTGCTCGAGGTCCGCGCGATCAACTACACCGGCGCCGAGGCTTCGCCCCGCGAGGGGCTTGCCAGGCCAGACCGTGCCCGCGGGCCTGGATTGGAACATGTGGCTGAACCAGGCCGCCGATCGCCCATTTAATCCGACCTGGATGGGCTGGATGCGGTGGCGCGACTTCTCCGGCGGCGAGATGACCAACTGGGGCGCGCACGGCGTCGACCAGATTCAATGGGCCCTGGGCATGGACGACACCGGTCCCAGCGAAATGAAACCGCTCTCGGCCGGATCCGAACGGCCAGGTGGCGATGCAGTATGCCAACGGCGTGCCGGTCAATTTCGTGATCGAATCCGGCAAGGGCCCGATGGGCGGAGCCGTGTTCATCTGCGAGAAAGGCAAGCTCGAAATCAACCGCAACAAGTTCAGCTCCAATCCGCCGGAAATCGCCGAGGAGCTGAACAAGAAAGTCGACGTGGCCGAGGAAGAACGCAAGTGGAGCGACGAGCTGGCCCTGTGGCAGGCCCGCTGGCACATGCAAGACTGGCTCGACTGCATCCGCACCCGCAAGCGTCCCGTGGCCGACGTCGAGATCGGCCATCGCTCGGTCACGGTCTGCCACCTGGCCAACATCACCCGGGCCATTGGCCGCCCGCTCCGCTGGGATCCCAAGGCCGAACAGTTCATCGGCGACGACGAGGCCAACGCGATGCTCGACCGCCCGCGCCGCGCGGGTTTTGAACTGCCAACGGGCTAATTCGTGCTAGTTGACCGTTCAGTCTGGCCGTCGGGCGAACGCCAGCCATTTGCCGTCGGGAGAGCAGGCCGGATCGCGGCTCTTTTCCGGCTGCCCGGCCACGCGCACCGGCTGGCTGTTTCCGTCGACCGTGAGCACGTGGATATACGACTCGATCGTGAAGTACAACTGCTTGTCGTCGGCCGACCAGGTGACGTGACCGCCCACTCGAAATCCCTGTTGCGAGAATCGGGGCTTGAGGCCCGAATTGGGCGCATCGGCGCTAATCACGTAGAGTTCGCGCGGTCCGCCCGGAACCGAACGAGTGAAAAAAGCCAGCCGCTTGCCGTCGCGCGACCACTCGAAGCAACCGGGCCGCTGGGCGAAGGGATCTTCGGTCAGCAGAAGTTCCTTTTCAGTAACGAGATCCAAAACCCTCAAGGCGACGTCGTCGCAGTAAGCGATTCGGCCCCCGTCCGGCGACCAGCGCGGATAGGCTCCGGGCCCCAGCCAATTCAACCCTTCGCCGGCCACGTTTCGCACCCACGATCCGTGCTGCATGTTGCGGCCCGAGTAGTGAAACACGATCTGCTTGTCGTCCGGCGACCAGTCGGGCGAACCCATTTCGCCGATTTCCCGGAGCTCCGTGCCGTCGATGTTGACGACGTACGATTTCTCCACGCCATTGTCGTCGATCGTCTCGAACACCAGCCGTCGGCCGTCGTGGCTCCAGCGCGGCGACGTATGGTGCTCGATTCCCTCGACGCTGACGACCTTTCGTTCCTGGCTGCCGTCGATCTTCATCACGAAGATCCCGTCTTCCGCGGCCGTCGGCCGCGTCGAGAAGGCCGTCGCGACCGTGATTGCCCAAGCTGCGCTTGTTGCTACCCATGGGCCAACGGCGAGGCGCCCGGATCGATGTCGGGACCGGTTCGATGAAGCAGCGACGGAAAACACAACCAAACGGCGTCGCATGTCTGGATTCCCGGACACAAGGTGCGGGGCAGGGCGGGGAGCCCGCCAAAGGAGATTGGAACCTACAACACGTCGCCCCGCAACCGAATGAGGTCGGCCATCGGGTTTCGGTGGAGATCGTTCGACTGCGGCTTAGCCGACGCGGTTGGGATTCAGCAGCCCGACTCTGGTGACGCCGCGGGTTGAACAGCGATCTTCCAGGCGACGGTCGAGAATCCCAGGAACATCAGCCCCAGCGCCACGCGCACTCCCACCGCTCCGACCATCAGGGGGCCAATCAAGCCGGTTGCGGCCGCCAGGCTCACCAGAACCGCCTGCACGCGCCAGCCGGCGCCTTGCACCCATAGCGCGATGGTGAACAAGATCAGCCCCAACTGCGATACGTCCGGAAGTTTGTAGAAGGCCAGCTGCGCAAACGAGTCGGCTTGCAGCCATTTGAGAAACTGGGCTCCGGATTCCGGTGGTTCGATCCGCGCCGCGGCCAGCATGGCAAAGTCGAGCGCGTATTGGCCGACACCCAGCATTGCGCCGAATATCGTCAATGTTGCGGCTATGTCCGTGAGCAACGCCGCCCGGCCGTGCAGGGCGCACCGTAGTGCAACCGAGGCCGGAGCGACGCAAATCATTCCCACGAGCATCCAGCGATGCCCCAGGTCCCAAGAATCGGATCTGGCTGCGACCCGTTCAAGGAAAGTGCCTGGCGCCGTGGAAACCGGATAGATGAGCAGGCGTCCAAAAAACAGCCCGCCGAATGCGATCATGATGGATGCCGCGGCAAGGTAGTCGATCACTTTATGGCGAGACGTCATGCGAGCTTATTCGCCGCGGCAGGCCGAACATTGTGACGGCATGACTGCTTTTTAGCGAATAAACCGCTCGCGGACGCCGGCACATCGCCGAACTGCGATAATGCCAGCCGAGAACCTCGCACGACGTCGCTGGGAATCGATTGGCCCCTGGGGAATTTGGCTGATTCCCGCAGGAGAGTCATCGTCAGCTATTCTGCTATTGTTCGCTCGTTGCGGAGGTCTTTTCCTGAACCGCCGCGACGCGGTCCTTCTCGGCCATCACGTTGACGAGATTCGGCGTCTCTTCGACCGAGGTCCGCACGAACCAGCCGATCATCATTTCTTCCCAGGTCTGCTCGCCCCACCCGACCGGTTTTTTGGGATCCGGATTGGCCAGATTGTCTTCGGAATTGTCGAAATGCGCGATGCAATGCAGCTTCGCTCCCTTGGGCACGAACTTCGGCTCGCTCAACACATAAGTGTTCTGCCAGTTGAAGTCATAGCGGGGAATATCGAGCAGCGTCTCCACGGTGCCGTCGGGATACTTCAACTCGTAGCGAAATGCCTTGCCGCGCAGATGCATGTGAGGCATGAACGACACGATGAGGCTGTCGGTGCTGAAGCGACGCCAGGCATGCACCGGAAAATTGTCGGCGCCCGGCGGCACTTCAAACCCCGTGTCGATAGCCATATCGGTGTGAACTTCACGGGTCACGGTCGCCGGATCGGCATATACCAGACCGACGGAACTCAGGTCTCTTTGTTCCGCGCCGTTGGCGGTGTAGTGCATCTGGAACAGCAGATTGGACCCGGCGCGAATTCGCTTGGCCATGCCCTTGGGACAACGGGTCGGCGGATTGCCCGGCGCGGTGCCAACCAGCAGGTCCCGCCCGCCCATGCCTTCCCCCATCTTTGTCGAGGACTGCCCAGGCGGGATCACGAACACGATGATGTGATGCACTACCGCATTGTTGCCCGGTCGAGCTTCGGCCTCGCTAACCCATACATCCTCGGTAAATCCTGGATCGACCGTGAAGTATTGATACTCCACCTTGCCCTCGGCCGGTACGGTGAAGGATTTATCGCCCATGGCGATGATTCGATCTGGCTTCGAGATTTGCCAGCCGGAAGTGAATTGTCGCGGCTCGGGCAGATCGCGACGATTTCCTTGCGGCGCTCCGTTAGCGACCCAGGTGGCGATCAAATTCTTTTCTTCTTGGCTCAACCGGCTGTCGTTGGAGAAATGGCCAAACTTTTCGTCGGCATGCCAGGGAGGCATCCGGTTTTCGCGCACTACTTCGTCGATCATCGGCGCCCAACCCACGATCTCCTCGTAGTTGGTCAGACTGAACGGTGCGATCTCGCCCTCGCGATGGCATTGCACGCAACGGGCTTGAAACACCCGCGCGATCTGGTTCGAGTAAGTCACTTCGGACTGTTCATTGGCGATATGCGCGCGGCCGATCAGGCAGCCCGGCGCCGGGTTACCGATTGGCTCAAAGGCTTGCCGGCGAGCAACTCTTCAACAGCCACGGCCAAATCGCGCTTTTCCGCTTGCGGCCGCTGGTAGCCGACGCCGGTCTGGAAGCCGTATTGGTCGTCGATCCGGCCGCGATACCGCACCACGCGCTGGCGATCCAACACGAACACCTCGGGCGTGCGCTCGGCGGCAAACAGGTCGGCCACCGTGCTGCCGGGATCCTTCAGGAATGGAATCGACAATTGATATGTGCGGGCGAAGTGAGCCATTTCAGCCAGCGAGTCTTGCGTGTTGGCGTCGATGGCCAGAAACGCCACGCCACGCTGTCGGAACTCCTCGGCCAATTCCGACAGCCTGGGGGCGTACAACTTCGCCAGTGGGCATTCAACTCCCATGAACGCCACCACGACCAGCGGCGAGTCTTGCAAGTCGGCCAGGGAATGCGTGACGCCTTGCAAGTCCTTGAGCGCGAACTCGGTCACTGTGTGGCCAACCGCCGGGGCATTTTCGGGGCCGCCCGCCAAGCAGTGCGGGCCGCACAGGGGAAAGGCCAACCAACCACAGGCCAAAATCGCGGTCCAATTGCCGAGATGTCGCATGTCCTTCGAGCCTCACGATTCTGCTGGAGGGGCCGGCGTCGCATTCCGTTTGCGGCGTTCACGACGAACGCCGACCGAGCGCGCTTAATGATGTGCTTTAGCATTCCGTGTGCCGAAAACAGAACATGGGTTCTGTTTTGGTCTCGTGTTATGCGGCAAGTCCTTATCAAATCGGGTGTTGCGGATGTGCCGTCGCGAGTGCGCCCTCCGCTGCTCGCCTCCGCCCGCGGGCCATTGAGCACAGTGTGGCACCGGAAGGGCGCGCTACCGTGCGATCTGGGGAGCGGCTGGGGCTCGGAGGGCCCGGAACGAGCATCCACGTATCGAAGGGAGGACCCTTAGCGACCGGAGCGCGGACGGAGGCCGTGCAAGGGGGCGTTATCGTTGAGAAGGGCAATTCAGGGCGCAACAGCAGCGTCGATCACCCAGTTCATCGCCTAACTCTCCTTTTTTACACGGACGTCCATTTGTGGGAACGGGATTTCGATTTTGGCCTCGTCGAGCGCCATTTTGACGGATCGGATGACGGCTTGCCGCACATCGCCGTACTCCTTGGTATTGGTCCAAACGCGGACGGACCAGTTGACGGAAGAAGCGCCCAGGTCGAGCAGCCATACCGTTGGCGGAGGCTCGACCAATCCTCCCGGCACGCTATTGGCAGCGCGGGTCAGGACCTCGCGGGTCGTGTCGATATCGGCGGCGTACGACACGCCGACGTCGACGTCGGCCCGGCGGCACGCATGGTACGTCATATTCTCGATCGACGCGCCAAAAATCTGATTGTTGGGAAGGATCAGGCGTCGGTTGTCGAAGGAATCAAGCGTCGTTGTGAAGAGTTCGATTTCGTCGACCGTGCCCGTGCGACCGGCGACCGTGATAACGTCACCTACTTTGAAAGGGCGAAACATCAGCAGCATGATGCCGGCGGCAAAGTTGCTGAGAGTGCCCTGAAGGGCCAGCCCAATTGCGATACCGGCCGATCCGATGACGGCCGCGAAGCTGGTGGTTTCCACGCCGAACGTGCTCAGGCTCGCCAGAATGACAAGGACCATGACGCTCCAGCGTGCCAGTTTCGTCAGAAATCGGGTCAACGTTTCGTCGACCTTCGCACGCGCCAGCCCGCCGCGAGTGATGCGTGCGATCCAGCCGGCGGACAACCAGCCGATCAGCAAGACCAATATCGCGACCAGCACTCTCCCACCAAAAAGCACGGCTTGTTCGGAGAGCGCGAGGACCAACTCTTCGGTATTCATGTCAATGGGCCTCCTATCGCAACATCACTCCAAAACAACCGAGGTCGGCAAAAGGGCCCATAGCCTGCACCTACAGCCCCGCCACGCGGGAAAATCGTATGCCGTGATATGGGCAAGACATGCCGCGCGTCTTCCGGCGCTACCGACACTTAGGGTGCCGGCGCACAGGATAACCGATCGCTGGAAGGTGCCAAAGGGGCCGGGCCGCTTCGCGTATGCTCGCACGGATTGCAGGGAAACTCTTGGTACGGGCGTAAAATCGTGGCCACGTCAGGTGTGCTCCTGGGCCGGCTTTGTCGGTGCCTACACGTCTACCTTGGCTTTATGGGGCGCGCGGCAGAAAGCGGGTCGAGGAATGCGCCTGCCTGCCGGCTGGCGAGGGCGCCCAGCCGGTAGAGTTCCCGGCGATTTCCACCCCCAAATGAGCGGAACGGTCTTCGGGTCACGACCGACCGAAACATTGGGATCTGGTACCGAATTGTCGGTCGGCGAGCGGTTGCAGGGGCGGGCCCTCGAACGGCGGAAGCACCGAGCCGGGCCGACAGCCAACGACACGCTCCCCAGAGGATAGTAGACTTAAGCATCGAATTGGCGGGCGAGTTGCCGCCGCGTCGCTCGGCATAGTGCGGTCCGGTTCGCCAGCCGGCCAAGTCCGTCGTTGGAGAATGGTCAAACAAGTCATGAAGCCACGTCGTCGCAAGTACGCCCGTAGCGGCAAGACCCTGAGCCGCCGTCGGAGCGGAGAGCCGTCCTGGGCTGATTTGCCCGACGACGAGTTGCTTACTTGGCGGATATGCGACCTCGGTCTGTCCATCGAGGGGACGATTCTCGAAGAGCGAATCGAGCGGCTGTACGAGGACCTCGAGTATCGCGGGCTGCGCTTTCGCCCACATTATTGGCTTTCCGACGAATGGTTCTCTCCGGACGGCGTACCGGGGATCGCCATACCCTTCTATCTGGCACATCCGCGTTTGTCGGCCTTGGAACGCAAGCAGATGCTGGAGGTCGAGGGGGGCACCGAAGGCTGGTGCCTGCAGCATCTTGCGCCACGAAGCCGGACATGCCTTCGATACGGCCTATCGCTTGCACCGACGCGAGCGCTATCGAAAGACCTTTGGCAAATACACGGCGCCCTATCCCGAGGCCTATCGTCCCAAACCATACAGCAAGAATTACGTGCTGCATCTCGAGCCCTATTACGCACAAGCTCATCCGGCCGAGGACTTTGCGGAGACGTTTGCCGTGTGGCTCAAGCCGCGCTCGAACTGGCGGGCCAATTACGAGGAATGGCCCGTAATCAAGAAACTGGAGTACGTCGCCGAGTTGATGGAGGAAGTCGCTGACGCCAAGCCGCTCGTCGCGTCGCGCGAACATGTCGAACCGGTCCGCACGCTGCGCATCACTTTGGGCGAACACTATGCTAAAAAACGCGAGTTGTATGGCATCAATCTGCCGAATCTGTACGATCAGCATTTGCGCAGGCTCTTTTCCGACGCGGCCGAGTTTGCCAAGCAACCATCGGCGGCCGCGTTCCTGCGGCGCAACCGAGCCGATTTGAGAAAAACGGTCGCCCATTGGACGGGTGAGTATCAATATCTGATCGACCAGGTGCTCGAGGAAATGATCGATCGATGCCGCGAGCTGAATTTGCGGCTCTATCATCCGGTCGAGCAAACGCAACGCGACGCGCTGGTGCTGGTGACGGTCCAAACCATGAATTACGTGCACGGCGGACATCATCGGGTGGCTCTGTGAGCAAGCCGAAAACCAAGAATCCTGAAATCAAAAAACTGCGGGTCCTCGTACTGGTCGACGAGGATCTCGTGCCGCCCGAGTCGCTCGAGGGCTACACCGACAAGGAAATTCAGCAATGGAAATCCGAATTCGACGTCATCATCACGCTCAAGGAAATGGGGCACGACGTGCGAGTGCTGGGCGTGTCAGATGACTTGAGCAAGATTCGCAAAGAGATCGACTTATGGAAACCGCATATCGCATTTAATCTGCTCGAGGAGTTTCACGGCGTCGCCGTCTACGATCAGCACGTCGTCAGCTATCTGGAACTTTTGCGACAGCCCTATTCGGGCTGCAACCCGCGCGGCTTGCTGTTGGCGCACGACAAGGCGCTGTGCAAACAGATCCTGGCGTATCATCGCATTTTGACGCCCAAGTTTGTCGTCTGCCCGTTGAAGCGAGCGGTCCGATCCGTCCGCCGATTGACCTATCCCTTGGTCGTCAAGAGCGTCAGCGAGGAGGCGTCGCTCGGCATCTCCCAGGCTTCGATTGTTACCAACGAAGAGAAGCTAAAGGATCGCGTCGAGTTCGTGCACCACCATGTTAAGTCCGACGCTCTGGTCGAAGAATATATCGAAGGCCGCGAACTGTATGTCGCCATCCTTGGCAATCAGCGTTTGCAGACGTTTCCGATATGGGAACTTCAATTCACCAAGGCCGGCGACAACGTGCCGCTGATCGCGACGGCCAAGGTGAAGTGGGATGAGGAATATCAAAAGAAGCTTGGCGTTGAGACCAACGCCGCCAAAGACCTGCCGGATGACGTCGCCTCGGCGATCATTAGACAGTGCGTTCGCACCTACCGGGCACTCTTTTTGACCGGCTACGCTCGAATCGATCTGAGGTTGGCCAGTGATGGTCGGCCTTACGTGCTGGAGGCGAATCCCAATCCAAACCTCGCATATGGCGAGGATTTCGCCGAATCGGTCGAGGCGGCAGGCGTCAGTTACGAGGCCTTGCTGCACCGCATCATCACCCTGGGCCGCAACTACAAGGCCGCTTGGCGCACCGACACGTGAATTGGCCGCGGCCGGACCTAGCCGCCGAACAAGGGAGCGGACGCGACCACCCCCGTGTCTCTGTTCGCGTCTTGTCTTGAACCAGTACAGCGGGCCGAACAGTGTTCAAAATACCAAATCACGCCGAGAGAGACATCCGGTTGTTCGGCCCGCTGCTGCGGCCTGAAACAGTACGGTTCGCCCCGGCAAACTGAGCTATTCTATTCGTCGCTCGCCCGGACCATCGGGTTTGGGCGAGCGACGGTCTTCGCAGGCACCACAGCACTTCACTCCTACGATCTTGTCGCCCAGCTGGCATTCGCCGTGGACCGCGCAGGCGAAGATCTTGATGCGGACGCCGCCGCAGGTTTCGCAGGGTTCTTGGCGAAGCTCGGGGCCTCGGTGGATGCAGGCGAGGAGTTGGTCGAGCGGTAGGCGGGCTGCAGCTTCCGGGCGCGGACTGCGGCCGATGGGGAGGCCTTGGCGGGCGGCGATCGCTGGATGACGGACTGGGTCGCAATCGTGCTCGAGGTCGCCGGGAAAGTCGTTGACGTAGGTGCCGTGGAAGCCGCAGTAGTTGCAGATGGCTTCCTTGGTGTCGGGGAACCATTGCCAGGACGTGGACATGCTAGAGGTTCCAGGTCAGGGTCAGGTTGCCCGAGCCGTAGGTGCCGCTGGCGAGGAACGAGTTGATTCGCCAGACGCCGGAGGCGAGCTCGAGTTTGGCGACCTCGACGACACCGTAACTGCCGTACGTGCGAGTCGCGCCGGTTCGATTCACGGTCAACGTGTTCGTGCCGGTCACCAGGTACGACGACGGGAAAGACTGCGTGATCAGGTCGCCGCTGCAGTCGCCGTAGTGGCCGCAGTTCTGAGAGCTGGAGGACTTGGGCGAGGCACAAGGATCCTCATTGGCGGCACCGGTCGCCGGATAGACGCCCGAGGGATAGTTCGTGCCACCGCAGAAGCCGCCGACCTGGGTTCCGCAGCACTGGAACTTCGTACCGCCGGTGGTTTGTAAGCTGCAATAGGCGGGCAAAGGACTGATGTTGGCATAATAGCCGCCACCGCAGGCGCCGTCGGAGTGAACCGTCGGCCGCGTGAGCGTGTTGCCGTTGAGCACGGCGTCGTGGATCTCGTCGGACCACTTGTTGAAATTGCATATATTGATCGCGACGTGAGCGGTATTCGTGACGAACACTGAAGCGGGGCAAATGCCAGCGATCTGTGCTGGGCCGATTGCCCCAGCTTTCAAGGGGCGCGTAAGAATTGCAAAGCGACGCGAGACCGTTCCGGCGAAAAGGTTCCCTTCAAACCAGGGATGCTCTTTCGTCACGTCGGCCAGCAAGAGACTGCCGAGCTGCACAACCTGCCCCAGTGCGCGATCAGCGCCCGTAAGATTGCGAACGTAGACACGGCTGCCCGTCTCGTCCCGATCGTCGCCGCCAGGCGGGCGGGCGGGCGAGTCGCCCATCCTTGTAAGCGTTGACGACGTCGACTGTGTCGTTGATGAAACCGGCGCGATGAATCGGCGTTTGCCTGATCTTCTGGCCGCTGGCAACTTTGTCCCACGCCATCGTCTAGCTCCATCCGAACGCGGCCCCAAAATCGACCGGATCGTAGACGCGCTCGATATGCACCCGCTCGGGCTGCACGGCCGGCTTGCCGCTGTCGACTTCGTTCTTGAACTCGATCCACAACAGGTGATGGCCGCCCTTGAAGATGCCAATGATATCGCCGACCGAGATGGTGGCGTTGGCCGAGGCGACAAGAACGTATTCCACGGAAGCCTCGGTTTCAGAGCCGTCCTCGCCAGTGCTGCCAACATACAGGAGCTCGCCAGCGGCAAAGCCGCGAAATGGGTTGGCGTTGGTCATGCCAGTCACGCCTGCCAGCGCCCGGGCGTGGCCCTCATTGATCACGCCGGCCGGGTGCTTGAACGTGTAGATCAGCTTGAGAGCCGGAATAACGATGTCGGCGCCCTCGACCTTGCCGTCCTTCGTCACGCCGATTGCGCCCTTGTGCGGGTTGGTTGGGGCCCCAGACGGATACGAAGCGATGTGCTCCTTCGCAGCCTTGATGTTGATCGTCGCGCCCGTGGTATCGAAGCGGAACGTGAACGAGCCGGTTTCCTGCTTTCGCGGACCGTACGGTACGCTCACGAGATTTTGTCTGTAGCCGTCAGGCTCGACCTGCACGTTGCCGCGAAACAGCGTGCCGACGGTGGCGAAGACCACAAGCGGCGTCGCGCTGAGTGCGTAGGCCAGCACGATGCCGTCGTCGTACTCGCCGCTGGCCTTGTAGCGGTAGGTGACGCCGGGCGGATCAGTGGTCCACGCTCGTGAGTCGCCCAGGTCGACGCCCGTGCAGCCGCGTCCTTGCAGATGCTTGCAGCGCTCGACATCGCACGTGGCCGCGCGAATCCGCAGAATCGTCGGCGCGTCGAGCTTGATCGTCCGCTCGCGGTCGTTGGCGTCTTTGAATGTTGGCATAGGTGGTCTTTGTTACGGAGTAGAGTCTTGCAGCCAGAGGAGCTGGAGCGTCGCGGGGTCGGTCGCGGAGCCGTTGCTGGCGAAGGCCTTGGTGATCGGGTTGCCGGTGAACGGGTTGTCCGAGCCGCCGGCAATGTCCCACACCCGCGGACCGTTGGCTTCGAGGTCAATTTCGGCAACTTCGCTACTGGCTGAGTCCTGGAAATCGATGTGGGAATCGGCAGTGAGCGTGTTCGAGTTGTACTTCTGCTTGATCGCCAGCAGAGCCAGGTTATCGCCGTCGATGTCGACATTGATCTGGCTCCGCACGCTGACCACTACAGCCGTGTCTTCCACGGGCAGGTTGTCCCCCAGCCCGAGATCGATCGGGACCGCCGTGCCCACGACCGCGCCGACGGTGACTTTGTATTGCACGCCTCCGTCCCAATACACGTCGACGCTCGCGCCAGTCGTGATCCCGTGGCTTGGGTCGCTCATCGTGATCGTGCCCGTGTTATTGTCAGTTCGGGTTGTGAGCGACCCAGCCTTTCCCACGGGCAGATCGACCTCGCGGATGCCGCCGGCGTTGGCCGAACGCGGCAGAGATTGGGCGATATTGCCCCCGAGGCCTGAGACCGACACGCTGTAGTTCAAAGTTGGCATCTCGATCTCCTAGACGTAGAGCTGCGGCGCGCGGCCATAGCTGCGGCTGGGCGTGAGCGTGATTTGCAGCGACTGTTCGCCATTGAGGGGCTTGCCGCGCGAAACCGTGCCCGTGCAGTCACCGTCGAATCCCTTACCTGCGGCATAATCTTTCATGCGAATGGCTACGCCCGTGCCGCCGTAAATTGCCGCTAGCAAAGCTTCGAGCGCCGTATCGGTTGTGTCCTTGATCATCGTGAATTCGATCGTGACCTTGCGGATCGTGACGTCCTCGGTTTCGATCGGCGGGGCCGAGCCATCGCCGCGCACGGTGGTGTTGTCCGCGCTTGCATACGCAGTAGGCCAGCGGTTTGCCGGCGTCGTCCGTCTTGACGCCGTGCATGAAGTCCGCCGCGCTGAATCCGTCCCGCATTCCCGTGCCCGGCGTGCGCACGCGATCCCCTTCGACCGCCTGCAGCCGGCCACTGTCGAGCTTCAGCAGAAAAACATCGCCGTCGACGATGCGCCGCATTTCGGCCATCCGCACGATCTTCGCCAGCGAGAATCTTCCAGTTACGTCGCAATTGGACGGCTGCGAGAACCAACGCATCAGCCGCTCAACCTGGCCGTCGAGGGCCGGGTTGCCGGAGCGACATTGGAACGAGAACGAAGAAACGTAATCCAAGTGCCGCCGGATCATCCAGGCGGCAAGACTGAAATTGCGGTGCAGATCCCGGCTCGCGGACAGGAGCTTCCGACGATCGTTGGGCAGCAGCTCGGCGTCTTCACTGCGCAGCAGGCCGGTGGCGCTTGCCGCTTGTTCTTTTCCTTGACGGCGTCGTAGCCGCTGTCGACGCTGATAAAACTGGTCGCGGCGCGCAGGACGTCTCGCGCCGTCGCCAGGAAGCCGCGATGTGATCCGTTCGATGCAACCACTGACTAAAACCCGCTCAGATTGATTTGAGCTGCCCGCGGCCGACCGCCGCCCTCGCGAGCGATGATCGCCTTCCAATATTCGTATTGCTTGAGCAAGTCGCCATATTTCACGGACCGCGAGCCGACCATGACGGAGTCCACGCCTGTGTTGGCGGCCAGCAAAGTTTCCAAGCGCGACACCTGCTGCTCGGCAAATGTGCTCATACTTTTATGGTCCGCATTGCGCCGCTCATTAGCAAGATTGTGAGGCCGCGTTTGGGGCGCAGGTAACACGATCGCTATTACTTTTTGGAGATGGCCGCGACTTGATTGCCGATGCTTGCTGGTGGTCAATGCCTTAAGCCAAAGCGGCGGTGTTCGCGACAGGGCGCAGGCTGGGTGCGGTCGGACACCGGGCCAAGTTCCAGTGCTTAGGAGTCGGCCAATGAGATTCCGGGATGTTGATTTCCGCCATGAGGGTTTTGACGGACAGGAGACGCAAGTTACGGTGCACTCTGGCGTTTGCTGCGTCGGTGCCGACGAATGAACCATTTTGGAGTTCACATCATGTGGCTCCGGCTATGTCGCAACATGAAATCCTGTCATCGGTTGCGGCTGCCGACGAGAGAACTCCTCCGATAATTCGCCGCAGCGCGTTCAACGGATAACGCGACACGTTTGTCCCGGCCATTCCCCACCAAAGATAAGTTCGTATAAAAATACTTGACAGACAAAATAGCAGGCACTCTAAATATCCGAGGGTGGAGCACCGTACTTCTTACAATGGAATTGTTAATGGCGCATCTCCGGGACTAAAACGATGTCGGGTTGCTTGGATTTCGTCGGACTCACGGCTTTGATGGAATTGACTGAGGGGAGAAACGAGGTCCGAGTCGCGTTGATTGATGGGCCGGTTGCCCTGAACCACCCTGAGCTAGCAGGCGACAGGCTCCGCATGTTGCACGCTGAAGGCAGTTGCGACAAATATTCCAGCTCTGCGTGCCGTCACGGGACTTTTATCGCAGGAGTTATGTTCGCAAAGAGGAGTAGTTCAACCCCCGGAATATGTCCAAACTGTACCTTGCTTGTGAGACCGGTTTTCTCGGAAGGGCACGAGATGGTGCGCGCCGATCACAAGGAACTTGCTTTGGCTGTGAAAGAATGTGTCGATGCTGGGGCACGCGTGATCAACCTCAGCCTTGCCCTCGCTCAATTTTCCAGCAGCGGATTGACTGAACTTGCAGAGGCTATTCATTTCGCCCTGCGCAGAGGGACTTTGATTGTGGCCGCAGCAGGAAATCAAGGGACCATTAGTACGTCCGTCATTACCCGGCACCCCTGGGTCATTCCCGTTGCGGCCTGCGACCGTCGGGGAGGGCCGACGAGGCATTCGAACATAGGACCGTCCATTGGGCAGAGAGGGCTGAGCGCTCCCGGCGAAAGCATCGCCGGCATTGGACCGGAAGGTCAACCAGCTACATTAGGGGGAACAAGCGCCGCAACGCCCTTTGTGACGGGCGCGATAGCGCTTCTATTGTCAGAGTTTCCACAGGCAACGGCAGCGCAGATAAAATCAGCGATCACTCCGCATAAACTGGGGCGGGCACCGCTAGTTCCCCCGCTATTAAACGCTTGGCAAGGGTATCAGGTGCTAAAAGGCCTTCGTTGACTCGACCTCAATTGAGCATTGCAACCCACAAGGCAGGAATTCGATGGAAACACAGAGTCATAATGCTAATGCAGCGTTAATTGAACCGAATGTTACGGACTCGTCCCAAGTCGCGCCAGCTAACAAGGTCTACGAGTCCGCACAATCGCTTGCTCCGAGTGGAGGTTGCGGCTGCGACCGTGGGACTAAATCCAACGAGGTCCCGGAGATCGCATACGTCTATGCGCTCGGCCGAGTTGAGCCCCGGTTTCCAACCTTAGGGGTAGAGAAGGAGTTCGCCCAGGCTACCGGAAGGGCGGGTGCGGCCGGGCTGAGTGATCGTAATTCGCTACACGAAGTCCTTACCAAGCCTGAAAACCGCTATTTAGTTCGGCAGCTCTGCTGGGTATTGACCATTGAAGGAATCGAGGCCTACATTTTGCGACCGAGGGATGTAACGGACTTTGCGCTATTGATTGACGCCGTGCGTCCGTCCCCGCGTGCTACCGACATTGATGTAGTGATCGGCGTTCTTGGACCAATCGCCCGGCCAGAGATGTGCAACGGTCTGTTGGTTCCCATTGTAGCCTTCGACCAACTCTATTCATTCGATGTAGATTCACTCATCGAGTCTGTTCCGCGCCCGAGAAAGCATTCCCGCGGAGCGATTTACTCCGGCTGTCGAAGAGCTATTGGACAGGATTATACAGATTGCCGACAATGCAGGGGCCACGGACGAGCACCGGGCTTTAAACTACTTGGTCCTGCGTTACCGCGCCGTCTATGCGACTGTTGCTGAGGCTTTCGGTAATAACTCTTCGTTGTCTGCCATCGATGTGCGCCCGTCCCGACTCAGCGGTACGCGCAAAGTGGTCGATGTGATTTTCTCCTTCAGGCACCGCGAGACCGATGTCGTGAACAAGTATTATGTCCGTGTCGACGTTACTGAAGAGTTTCCCTTCCTGGTAACGAAGATTGCCCCTTATTATGATCGCTAACCTCTAGGCGTGCGACACTGGTTTCTGGATTTACAGACTGATGCAATTCAGAATCGCGTAAGAAGTCGACGTGGGCGTAACGGAAGAGTTTTATTCGCGGGCACTAGAAGATCACTTTGTGGAGGTGTGTGATGAGATTGCCTGGATTCAACGCGGAATTGACATTGGGAAGGAGCCGGTACCAATATCGCCATGCGCAAGCAATGACTCAGCCACTGGGGATTGTTCCTTCCGATGCAATTTGCAACCAAAATGGATGCTGTGATTGCAGCTTGGATATTTTGGGGGGGAGGTGCAAAATTACTGATAACCGCTGCAACCCTGGACACCATTGCGAGTGTCACAGTGGGGATTTCCCGTATCTCTCATGCAATGGTCATTGCGTGTAAGTTAGTTGGTGGACGGCTCTTATCCATTTGGGTCGTTCGGTCCAAATCGGGCACCACAGCGTGGCGTTCTCGCTCACCCCTTCCACGACCAGCTGGCCGTCACGAACGTCCTTCCAGAGATCATGGATTGTTTATGAGTAGCCCGTTCATGGAGATGGGGCGCTGATTATTATGGCTGCTCTGCACCGAAGCGACTGCCCACACAAAAGTTCCGAGACATAACGGCACGTTTCGCTCGCGGTTTGTTGACTACCCAAGTTGACTGATCGATTTCGTTATTGGAGCACGCTCAATCTGAGAACGGCCACATGAACAAAGCACTGCCATGTCCAAGTTCTGACTTCCTCGTCTTCCTTTGTACATGGTCCTTGCGGGTAGTCCTAAGCGTCTGCTTGACGGCCACTGCGCCAGGTGCAATCGCTCAACAGAATACCGAACGCGATTTAGTCAAAGCCCTTAGTGAGGCTTTGAAGAAAGAGAAGGATCCGGTTGCTCGCATCATTCTTGCAAAAGCGTTAGTTCGTGTCGCTCCAGATGATAAAAACGGCGCCCAAGAGCTCGTGAAGGCTCTGACCACAAAGGGCGACCTCATTTCTACTGAAGGGTACAAGGCGATCGCGGAGATCATCCCCGCGTCGCCCCCCGCCTTGGTCGCCGCGCTCATTCCAGTACTGAAGCACTCTGATGAGGTTTATCGTCGCCAAGCAGCCGAGTTGCTGTCCAAGATCAACCAACAAGGCCTAAATGGCCTGCGCTATTATGACCTTTGCTACAATGACGTGCGCCAGAAGTCTGCACACAATGCGTATGAACGAAGTATATCGAACAATGTCTACGAGGATATATTCGATCTCGTTGCGTACTGGCGGATTCGGTCGATCGAGTTAGACATTCATCACGGCAAGGGTCCCATTCTGCCAGGTGATTGGCGGATCTACCATACAGACGCTCCTGGACTTGACGGGTCGTCCGTGACGAGACTGTCAGTTGCACTGGATCTCCTCGCCGGCGTGCACCAAGCGATCCCGGGACATGAGGTCATGACGGTCTTCATTGACCTAAAGGACCCTTTCAGCCAACACCATCCCGGTGACCTGCTCGACCGCATGATCCGCGATAAATTGGGGGACGACCTCTTGTACACTCCGGGAGACCTGCTCGGAGCGGCAGCTAACTTACAGGGTGCGGTGACCGGGCTGCAGGGATGGCCCAGGCTCGCCGAGTTGCGAGGGAAGTTCCTGTTCGTGCTCACCGGCGATACGGAGGCGCTCGACGACTACACCGAGCGTGGGGCAAAAGCAAGTCAGAGAGTCGCATTTATCGCGCCGGAGATTTCCGATGCTAATCAAATCGGTGCGAAGGATTATGCTGTGTTCTTCAATCTGACGACGGATACGATGGCAATCTTGGGCCCAAAGGTTTTCGCCGCTCGCTTTGTCAGCCGCGCCTATAAGATAAACACAGCTAGCGATTGGATGACCGCCGTCGGCTCAGAAATCCATCACTTGGCGACAGACAAACACAACTCGGACGCGGACCGGTGGTCACGGACTCACAACGATATTGGCTGGCCGTTCGAGGAGATACTCCCATCCACAAACCCGCAGTTCAGCGAGCGAGGTAACAGCCACACTCTTTCTGTAAAGTCTGGGGACTTTACTGGTAAAGTGGACAGCGGTTTTTTCGTATACTCTGAATGCCCTTCGCAGGATGCCGTTGAACTAGTCGCTTACATTGCGGTGCCCAGCTCACATGTCGAGGATAATGCAAAGGGGTTAGTCATGGTGCGGGCTTCACTTGATAGCGATGCTCCGTACTTCGCGGTGCTCAAACCTGCCGATAACGGCGGCCCCCGGATACAGTATCGAGCGATGCGAGGGGGGGACACGATGGCGAGAGCGGTAGACATCATCGAACCTGACCTGCTTGACGCAGAAACTCCGGGATTGGTCAAGCTGCAAGTCACCGACAATCATCGAACCGTGACCGCATGGGCGTCCCTCCGAGGCGGTTCCGGGGACTGGAAGATCATTGGCCAGCATACGTTCGGCGGCTGCCGCATGAAATACATTGGCCTAGCCGCAAGTTCACTCGACAAGAGTAAGGCTGCCAAGGTGCACTTCGGGATTGTCAAGGGGCTGTCGCAGTGGGCCAGCCAGGACGCAATCGGTCAAGACGTGTCTTTTCAACGCTGGGACAAGGGCATCAGGCCCTGACGAAGCATGAGTCGGCGGTAGCCTATGCGGTCACGGCAATCGCATCAAAATATCCGGGTTCTGCGGCCGCTAGCGTGTAAAGTTCAACAATTCGGTTGCGATGCGATCTTGTCAACGAAAACATTCCTGCGAAGAATGGCCGCCCTCATTCCTCGATGTTCACGACAGAGCGGTAAATCTGCGGCGGTCATTTTTTCGCTGTTCAATCCGGCTGACAAGTGTACGGCCCGAGATGATTTCGTCGATGCTGCTGGCCCTTGCTCCGCAACTAGCTACGCCGACGGCGACAAGGTGCAGGGCACGAAGAGCGGCAGATGCCGCGAATGGCCACCGCGAGGTGCCTGCACAGCGCCACGCTCCCCTTCTTGGGTAAATCGCCCGACCGCCGAATCTTTTATTCTCGGCCGCCAACGTGACTCGGGGAATGTCGCAAATTGACCGCCGGAGACTCTGACTGGTATAAGCAACGCAAGGCAGCGGTTTCGCTCTGTGCGGACGAACGCCCTTCGCCCCTAAACCAACACCTCCGCGCGACAATTGGAGCCTGCACACTAACGATTTGCGCCGCCCCCTGTTTGGCGTCCGCGAGTTGAACATGGGATTCGAACGATGTGTAGACCCATAACCTTTGCAATCGACGAGATCCCACACACTCTCAGCGTAGGATTCGCCCCCGAGTACACATCACGGATGGTTTCGTGCGCGCTGCGGCAGCCTCTATTTCAGCGCCGCGGGCGAAGCGCTTTCGAGGCCTCCAATATTGATTGGACGGTGGACAAAAATGAGCTGGCTCATAGTTTCCGGCTACACCCTAAAACCCGCTGGTCCAATGGCGCACCTGTAACCGCAGAACACTACATCCACACCTTCAGAAAAGTCGCGTGCGATCCGTATTGGGGACGACAATTCCGATTTGTGGACAGGCTCGTCGTACTTTCTGCTAATGAATTCCGCATTGACCTCCGCCAGCCAATGGCGCATTTGCCGGCACTGCTTGCTTCAGTCGAACTCTCCCCTTCATATCAGGACAGCCGAGGTTGCGACACACTCGTGACGAATGGTCCGTACGCGTTAGCCAGCGAAATCACTGGCTCATCACTGACCCTCGAACCGAATCCGCACATTCCGGGGCACAGCGCTCGGGATAGTCTCCGGTTTGTTGTCTATCGTGATCTCGACCTCGCGCTGCACGACTTCCAACAACATAAACTAGAAGTTACATGCGCGACTGCGTTTCCGTACGACAGGATCGTGCTCTTTCGGCACCAGCCCAATTTCCACGCTGTTGACACCGGTATTTTCATGCAGCTGGAGTTTAATGCCCTAAGCGACCCAAGTCTCGGCTGTGACAGTTTTCGGCGCGCTCGCATTCGCGATTGACCGCAGCGCAATTTCCGGACAGCTAAATAACGGGCTTGTGCCCGCAACGTGTATCGGCGCGACGTTTTGCGCTGCCGACGCCTATTCCTTACAATGCACGGAGTTTCGCCCAGAAGACGCCCAAAGAGAGCTTCGGAGATCCCATGCGAAGCTATGCGAGCCACTAACGCTTTCCTACCATGATTACTATCCCAATCGATTTGTCGTGGAGCAAATCCAGCGTAATTGGCTGAATGTTCTTGGACTAGAGACCCGAACCGTATCCGTTCCATACGGCGATGCAGGCGTTCACAATACAGGCGTTTCGCTAAGTCTGCGTTTTCCGGCCTTCCCGGATCCGGTAGCTAACCTGGACCTTTTAGTTCCGCCCATGAGCTGGATCGGCCGACGAGACATCGCCAAGTCTATTCTAAATCTTATCGATAACTTAAGCGTGACTGGGTCGCCAAATACTGCCTTCTATTGCCACGCATGGTCACTCGTTGATCAGTTGACGCCGGTCGTCCCATTGTTCCAGATTCGCGGATATTATTTGCAGGATCCATCGATCAACGGCTACACGTATCCGGAAGACACGCTCTTTCATTTTCACACAGTGGCCCGGCAACAAGACGAGGTATAAAGTGAACAGACATGATAAACTCGCACTCGCGCCGGGGGTGACCTGGAGTGCTGGGCCAACCGGAGTGTTTTTGCTTGATGATCGCGTGTTGTACCTTGAGGACGACACCGGGGCACTGATACAGTTGATGGAATCCTTGCAATGTGGCATAAACGAGGAATCGGCGCTGTCGTTATGTAGTCGACTCGATTGCGATGGCGAACTGTTGGTGACGCTAAAACGCCTCGGGTTTGTCCGAATTAGTTCAAAGAATCGCTGGGTCGGTACTCAGTACGAAAAGCATGTTGATTATTTTGCCACGATAGGCGCGGATGGCAACGCTGCCCAAGAGCTAATTCAAAGCGCCCATGTCGCCATTCTAGGCCTCGGTGGCATCGGAAGTGTCTTGCTCCAGCACCTACTCGCTGCTGGCATTCAGGACTACACCCTAATCGACAGGGATGTTATCGCGGAAAGCAACTTGAACCGTCAGTTCATTTACTCACGCGCCGATGTTGGTCGTACGAAAGCTGAGGCGGCTCGATCGTTTGTGCTTTCTGCGAATTCACAGGCTCAAATTCATGCCATTCAAGCTGACGTCGACTCTCTGTCGGCGCTTCAAGCAATCGACATTCGACGGCCGCTTGACGTGCTGGTATTGGCGGCGGACTATCCGCCGTGCCAAATTGAAAGGATTTCTGTTGGCTCAGTAGAAAACTTCGACGCATAAGAGAATCATGACGTTGTGGGTCAGGGCCATCAAGCGGAGGTCGCGGCATTGGGCTTGGTAGGTACGGCCGCGGACGTAAGCGCCTTGGCGGCGCTTGATCATCGACATCACGGTCTCGACCTGTGCACGGCGGTGGTATCGCGAGTCATCGAAGCGGGTTTGCATCAGCCGTCGATAACGTCCGCGGGCGGGCTTGTCGGTGGGACGGCCATGCCTGGCCGGAATCAGCGTCCGCACGCCGCACTGCTCGCGGGCGAAGCGGTGATTGGCTTCCGAATCATAACCGGCATCGGCCGCCAGGCACTCCAGCAACATCGACCGCAAGGCGCAGAGAGCAACGGCACGAGTTCATCGACGTCGGGACGCGGACCGCGACCGACACCGATCGCCAGAATGAAATGGCAGCTCGTGTCGCACACCAGGCCGAGCTTTGCAAAGCGATGATAGACCACGGTTTTCCAGGGCAAGTTGACGCGGTGGCGACGCCGAACGAAGTAGCCGCTGGCCGCCGTGCATTCCAAGCCGGTCGAGTCGACGGCGGACGAAGCAACCCGACGGCGGCGGCCATAATGCAGTTGAATCGTGCTTTCCAGCAGCCGCCGCGCGGGCTCGGAGGCGAGTAGATGCCGGCTGGCCTTCTGCAACGTCGTGAAGTGCGGCACGCTATCCAGCCTGAGCACTTTACGCAGTTCAGGATGGTCGGCCAGGTGCGCGACGACGCCTCGATAGTCCGTCTTCAAAAAGTTCTTCAGCACCAAACAAGCGAACAGTTGATGCTGCGTGAACTTCTTGGGACTATTCGGATGTGTGTAGAATGGCAGCACTCGCTGCGCCGCTTCCAACGCCGCCCTCGCCACGGCCTTCGGTGATTTGCTCGTGCGTGCCACATCCCCAGTACGCACACGAGCGAGCTAGCAGGCTAAGCCAGCAGGGGAGTTTTCTTCAGAGCCATTTCTGTTCGCTATTGCTGCGATGCGGGCAGCGCATTTTTCGCTGGCGGATGCAGGATTCAGACGGCGGAATGGGGGCCGCTCGTACCTCCGAGTTATTGCGAGGAGTATCTCGATGTGCTGACGCATGGCCGCCATGCCCGGCTTCCTCGCGAATTGAACGAACTATACATCCCACGGACCAGTACGCCAGTTTCGTTTGGCCCGCTAAACACGCTGGCGGCTGCTGCAATGGCGCAAGACCTTCTTCTATACCTCGCGGGTCTTCAGGCTCGTTCCGAAAACGCATGCGTATTGTACAGCGCCTCTGGGTGCTGCTTGTCTCGCACGCCATTGCCTTTTAAGAAGAGATCGTAATGGCTGGCAACTTTGCGCATTACAGAGCGAAGAATCGAGATGCTTGGAACGAAGCAGCGCACCTCCACCAGTTGGCACGAGGCGATCTTGCTCATCAACTCAGACACGGCTTGTCAACGCTTGCAGGAATCGAGGTCCGGGAACTCCGCGACGTGGATGGGCTGTCGGTCATTCACCTACAGTGTAACAACGGTCTCGATGCGCTGTCGCTCGCCCGCTGCGGTGCAAAAGTTCTCGGAGTGGATTTCTCGAATGTGGCAATTAGTGAAGCACGAATGCTCTCTGCCACTTCAGGAATCGCGGCTACCTTCGTGTGCGAGGATATTTACGACTTCGAGACACGAGAGCGGTTCGACATAGTCTATACCGGAAAGGGAGCGCTCTACTGGCTTCCTGATCTCAAACCCTGGGCAAGCCTCATTCGTTCCCTACTGAATCCGAATGGGCGAGTATACGTGTTTGAAGAACATAGCCTTCTCCCGTTTCTTCTCGAACTTGACCCGACCGCGTACAATGCCGCTACGGACAGCACTTTCAGTTACTTCCACCGGGACGGCCCCGAAGAGTCAGTCGGATTGGATTACGTAGGCCTTTCAGGGCAAGGAACGTGTCCCGCCTACGAGTGGCAGTGGACGCTCGGTGACATTATCTCTTCTCTTGCTGCTACGGGCCTTCACCTTGACTTCCTCCGCGAGTGGCCATGTGTCGCGAGCCTCAGGTATTGGGACTTCCTTGAGGAGCGTGATGGAGCGTACTATTTGCCCACTGATCGCCCACAACTCCCCTTGTCCTTCTCACTCCAGTTCACGAACCGGTGAGAGCGTTAGTTCAAAATGTGGGCAAATAACGACACTGTCGCATGGATCCGGGCGTCGTCGAGTCGGTCGCTGCTCAACGTATCTAGCACTTCCTTTGCCGTTTTCATTATCCGGGCCTGAGAGAAGTCCGACCCATTCTGTACCACATTCCATAAACTGACTTGCCAGGGTCGGAGAATAAGCGACGTAATTCTAGCATCCGCGTCCCTGTACATAAGGTATGTTGTCGTCTTAGGATCAGGTACTCTCAACTCGGGGAGGGCTTCGAACACGCAATGTACCGGATAGTTCAGCGAGAGTATGCGGTAAGTCTCCCCTTGAGCTTCAGAATGGCTCGGGCTGTGAATATTCTCCATTTCAGATGCAACATTAGTTCCCTTTAGTGCTTCGACGTACTCGTCAAAACTAAGAACCGCGAGAACAACATCCATCAAGTTGTGACCGGCTTGGATTTTCTGTACCAGAAGCTATGAAGGTAAGGGTTGGGGAGCGGGTAATGCTTTTTGGGTTCGCGTGTGCTGGTGGAGCGTAGGCGCAGCCGGAGCGGAAGCAGCACACGCGGCGGCGAACTGGGAGGGGGTCTGGTAGCCCAGGGAGCCGTGGGGCCGATGGTGGTTGTAATCCTCTCTCCAAGCGGCCGTGAGCGCTCGGGCTGATGCCAGGTTCTCGAACACTTCGACCGCGAGGAACTCATCTCTCAAGCGACTGTGGAAGCTCTCGGCGTAGCCATTCTCCCAGGGACTTCCTGGCTCGATATATAGCGCCTCGACGTCCACTTGGCTCAGCCAGCGGCGGATCGCCGTGGCGACGAATTCTGGGCCATTGTCGCTGCGAATGTGCCGCGGGACCCCACGCATAGCGAACAGCTCGGCCAGCGTGTCGATCACGTCTTCGCTGGTGATGCCGCGTGCCACTTTCAACGCCAGGCACTCCCGGGTGTGCTCGTCGACAATGCTCAACCACTTGAGCGTGCTGCCCGAGGCCGTGCGGTCGAACACGAAGTCCCAGCACCAAACGTGGTCTTTGTGCTCCGCCTGACGGCGATCGCAGCCGTTGGCACTGCTGCCCAATCGCCGTCGTTTTCGCTTTTTTTGCGGCACTTTCAGTCCCTCTCGACGCCACAGTCGAAACACTCTCGCCGGGCCTGCCCGCCAACCGTCAGCGGCCAGCAGCCAAGCGATCCGACGATAACCAAATCGCGGTCGCCGGCGAACCAACTCCAACATCCGCTTCACCAGCGCCGGCTCGTCGCTACGTGGCTGCGGCTGGTAACGTTGACTCGAACGCGGCTGATCCAACACCTCACATGCCCTTCGCTCGGAGACGGCGAACTGCGTTTGCAACGCGCCGACCGCCACGCGCTTCCGGGAAGGGCTCACCAGTTTCCCGAGGCAACGTGCTTCAGCATCTGGATGTCGAGGGCCTGGTCGGCCACAAGCTGCTTCAACCGACGATTCTCGTCGACCAACTCCTTGAGTCGCTTCGCTTCCTCGGCCTTCATGCCGCCATACTGCGCCCGCCACCGCTCGTAGGTGGATTCGCTGACCTCCAGACCCTGCAACACCACGGCCAGGTCCTTGCCCGCGTTCAGCATCGCGTCCGCATCCCGCAACTTCACAATGATCTGCTCGGGACTGTGTCGTCTTCGTCGTCTCGTACTCATCAAAAGGTCTCCTTGCCATCAAGGGCTAAAGACCTTCATAACCGATGGATCAGATTTTCAATAGCAGGTCAGTTGTGATTGGGGTGCACCTTAGCCGAGCCGCGTACCACGCGCGCAAATTGGTCTCCGAGAGCGCACGGCTCGGATTCAGGACGGCTCTGAAGAAAACTCCCCTGCTGGCTTAGCCTGCTAGCTCGCTCGTGTGCGTACTGGGGATGTGGCACGCACGAGCAAATCACCGAAGGCCGTGGCGAGGGCGGCGTTGGAAGCGGCGCAGCGAGTGCTGCCATTCTACACACATCCGAATAGTCCCAAGAAGTTCACGCAGCATCAACTGTTCGCTTGTTTGGTGCTGAAGAACTTTTTGAAGACGGACTATCGAGGCGTCGTCGCGCACCTGGCCGACCATCCTGAACTGCGTAAAGTGCTCAGGCTGGATAGCGTGCCGCACTTCACGACGTTGCAGAAGGCCAGCCGGCATCTACTCGCCTCCGAGCCCGCGCGGCGGCTGCTGGAAAGCACGATTCAACTGCATTATGGCCGCCGCCGTCGGGTTGCTTCGTCCGCCGTCGACTCGACCGGCTTGGAATGCACGGCGGCCAGCGGCTACTTCGTTCGGCGTCGCCACCGCGTCAACTTGCCCTGGAAAACCGTGGTCTATCATCGCTTTGCAAAGCTCGGCCTGGTGTGCGACACGAGCTGCCATTTCATTCTGGCGATCGGTGTCGGTCGCGGTCCGCGTCCCGACGTCGATGAACTCGTGCCGTTGCTCTCTGGCGCCTTGCGGTCGATGTTGCTGGAGTGCCTGGCGGCCGATGCCGGTTATGATTCGGAAGCCAATCACCGCTTCGCCCGCGAGCAGTGCGGCGTGCGGACGCTGATTCCGGCCAGGCATGGCCGTCCCACCGACAAGCCCGCCCGCGGACGTTATCGACGGCTGATGCAAACCCGCTTCGATGACTCGCGATACCACCGCCGTGCACAGGTCGAGACCGTGATGTCGATGATCAAGCGCCGCCAAGGCGCTTACGTCCGCGGCCGTACCTACCAAGCCCAATGCCGCGACCTCCGCTTGATGGCCCTGACCCACAACGTCATGATTCTCTTATGCGTCGAAGTTTTCTACTGAGCCATTCAGGACCCATTTGCTCGAACATACTCACGTACGAGATGCCGGTCGTGTTCCTGACGAAGTAAAGTGTGCGAAAGAAATGCCGTGTGAAAAAGCGTATTAGGCGGACGAAGTGTTCGTAGGTACGGAACGTGCGATTTCCGCATTGGATAAATCCAAACGCAGGAAACAGCTCATAATCCGAGGTTGCCAACGATTTCACATCTGCTGGAAAGAACGCACTCTTGTTGCTCGGACCGACATACCTTATCTCACTCTTGTAATCACTCGTAACCGGGGCACCCGCGAGCGGCTGAAGGACGCTGGCGTCGGCGGTCACCGCCCCGTTCGCAATGGCGTCAAACACTAGCGCAAGGCTTTCCTCCAGATCCTCGTCACTTTCGTCCGGATACCCGATGATTGTATTTGTTTCAAGCTGAACACCGGCGTCTCGGCAGGCTCGAAAAAAAGAGTAAGACTTCTCCGCCGTCGGCATCTTCTTCATGGATCGCAGGATGTGCGTCGCTCCCGAGTCAGTTCCGGTGAAGACAAGAAAGCAGCCTGCGATAGCCATACGCCTCAGCTGGTCGACCGTTAGATTGTCTGGCGCACAGCGCACGCCCACTCAAATTGTGTATTGTGCGCCGTAAAATAATCCAAAAAGCCGTCGAGGTATGCTTTCTTGTTGGCGAAATTGTCGTGAAGAAAGTTGACTCGCGTGATACCGTAACGCTGATGCAGGTGTGTTAGCTCGGAAAGAATTCGCGAAGGCGACTTTACGCGGAATGTGCGATCCCAGAATGGTGCTGTAGTGCAAAAGCTGCAAGCATAGGTGCAGCCGGTCCCGACGTATAAATCGAAGATGCGCGGGCTTGCAACATCCAAGTAATCGGCGACGGGCAGGAGGTCGTAATCAGGCGGCGGAAGTTCATCAAGGTCGGTGACGCATGGCGGACCCCAGCGGACATCATTGCCGTTGTGCCAGCACATTCCTGGGACATCGCTCTTCCTGCCTTCGGCCAACGCGTCAGCGAGCCGGACCATCGGTATTTCACCCTCGTTGACACAGAAGTAATCAACATCTTTTCCGAACCGCGTGGCCAACTCCGAAAGCATACCGAAAACACCAGGTCCACCGAGTACGGTCGTCAGACCTTGGTCAAGCTGCTTCAGGTGTTGGCAAAGCAAAAGACCATGAGGTAGCGTATCTGCGAGAACGGTGACGCCTACCAATTCTGGGTGTTCCGATAAGATCGCAATGCTCTGCTGGTGGAGGTAATCGGTGGGCGGAGCGCTACTCGTAA
Organism: uncultured Planctomycetaceae bacterium; assembly: GCA_963791755.1. Classification (GTDB taxonomy): domain Bacteria; phylum Planctomycetota; class Planctomycetia; order Pirellulales; family PALSA-1355; genus PALSA-1355. Next base: position 1,494,121 of record CAWBTK010000005.1, on the reverse strand, counting down.
TGCGATGCTGATACTCAAAATCGAGAAGGCGCACAGCGTGTCCGGCGCGTTTCAATGCCGCGCTAACACACAGGAGGCCTAACGGTAGAAAAAACGGAACATTGCGTTCGGAATTGATGAGCGGCCGCACGAGTGCAACGCGAATGCCAACCTTCGGCTCCTGTATGGCCAGCATAATTGCAGCCTACCGTAATGTGACCGGAGGAATGACAACTCAGCAGCGACGAGGGCCCATGGCGGCAAAGGTCGCAGCATCGATCGACACGACCTGGATATCAAGATCCGAAGCTTTGTAATCCTCGCCCTCTGGAACGAAAAGAATCGCTTTGTTCTTTTTGTCAGCCTTCTTCGAAGGGTCACCTTTAGAAATGCGCGCCAGAGATAGTTTCCACGTCCTTACCTGGTGGGTACTGGTCGGCCATCGGAATGCCTCCTATGAATGGAAGTTGTGGGCAGACGTTAGAACGATGATTGTTCTAGGATACAGAAACAGAAGCGGATTTCAAGGATTTGCTTCGGCGAATTTCACGCGGCTCTCTAAAAATGGAGGGGATGGAGAACTTTGCGGTAAGGAGGAGGCTTCCTCGGAGCGCATTCGCCCGCTGCCATCCTGCGTCGGAGGCGACACCGACTCACTTGGAAAAAACGTATACCTTCTCGCGATCCCGGCGCGATACGCCACAGTCAAGACACTTGCAGGCGCGATACCAGATCCCAACGAACTCAAGGCCGTGCCCGGAGTAGTCACGATAGTATGGATTCTCGTAGGCCGTGCGCCGCGAGCTTCCGCAGTTGGGGCACCGGCTTGGTACGACCTCGGCCACGGTCGTGATGTTCTTGGACCCCTTCGGCCTGCCGCGCGTCATACGTACTGCACTCGCTTTCTGTTGGTCTTTGGGGGCGCCGGCTTGGCCGGCGAAAGCAGCTTGATTCCCTTGATCGCCGCCGCCACGTCGGCGTAATAGCTGGCGTCGAGCCAGTGCGTGTTGTCGCTCTTGGCGTTCCAGCGGCGGCGAATCGTGCCCTTGTAGGGCTCCTCGACTTCGTTGCAGATGTGTCGGGCGTAGGAATGGTGCGATTTCTCATCGCTCGATAGCCGCTCGGGATTGTCGCTGGGCTCGCCGAAGAGCATCATGCAGCCGGGCTTGTCGGGAGCCGTCATCCAGCGGTCGTGTTCCCAGGCTTTCCAGCGGTCAGCGTCCGCGCAAACGAGCCACAGATTTCCTTTGCGGGAAAAGAAATATCCATCGCCAGGTTTTCGATCGATGGTCGTGCGCTGCACTTCCGAGAAGTTCGCCTGGACACAACCGCTGGAGCGACCGAATCCCATGATCGGCATGACTCCCAAGCCGGCCTCGGAGCAGGCAGCATAGACCGCTTCGGTGCGCCAGCCGGCGTCCACACAGGTCAAGTCGATCGGCAAGAGTTCGCCATCCGTCTTGCAGTAGTCCGCCTGCTTGGCCTCCTCCAGCCGCGCCAGGATCGCCCGCTTGATGGCCAGATCCAGGCCTTCGTCGCTGCCGTGGACCGTGCCATGAACCTCGTGCACGCCATAGTCGATCGTCGACCAGCCGTTGCCCGTGGTGCTCCAGGCTCGCACGACCCAGTGCAATGCGACCTATCGGACATCGATCCCCTGGGTCAGCAGCGTGCAATCGGTGGGGATCGCCTTGCGGACTTACCCGTTGACCTTCTTCTGAATGCGGTGCGGCGTGATCCCGGATTCGATCAGCACGATTTCTTCGGGCGGGTCGTTGTCCAATTCGGTCGCCACCGATTCCGCATCGGTGCGCGCCACTTCGTTGTAATAGAACTGCAGCGCCGAGAGCTCACCCGGCGTATAGCGGTTCGGGTTGGCTACGATGGCGCCGGCGTCCATCGCATCACGGTTGGCAACGTAGAACTCATGCGCTGCAGTCGTGTCTTTCTGCCAGTCCACTTGCCGCAGCTGAACGTACTCCTCCCACAAGTCTGGTCTGTCTGGCCGCTTGACGAGAAAGCGAAACCGCTTCCCGTTCCAACTCGGCTTCTGTTTCGGATCGGTGAATTTGTAGGAGACGCACGTGCGGTTCTGCAACGTGGTCAACATGACTCGCGCCACGCGCCGCTTCTGGCCGCCGAGCCAGGCGATGGCCCGGTCGATGCGAATCTCCAGCTTCTTCGCCTGCTCCGGGCTGCGCACGGTTTCCTCGGTGTCCGGGTCGTCGATGCCGACCAGGTCGACGCGCCGCCCCTTCTTTTTCAACCCGCGAAGGGCGGAATCCAAGCCGCGTGTAGCGATGATGGCCCGACTCGATGGCGAGCCGGGAACCTTGGGAAACACGATCTCCCAACCGCACCAGGTCAATTCGGAAAAGGACGGATCCACCATTGCGACAGGCTCCTGGTTGGGGTGACCTGTCGGTTATGTATGCCGTTGCCGCTGAGTATGTCCGTCGCGGCGATAACCAGCGAGGTGCGTTTTCGAATCAGCAGCTACGTTCGTTCGGTGCGACGCTCCGAGCGCAACCACCATCTAACCCCTTCCTCCGTGCGCCGGAGAGACTCCGAGAGTTTCCGCAAATGGACGCGGTCGGTGACGAAGGAACGACGCTGAGCGACTGGCTCACCCACGAAGCAGGAGAGACGAGGTGTACGGTGACATCACCGCAACCCGCTGCGGGGAATCGCGTTTCGGTGCCAACGCGTAGATGTGTCGGTCGTGGCAGAATTACGAACCCGCGGGTCGCGGGGTTCGCAATGAGAAGGAAGAAGTACGCCTGGCAGGATTCGAACCTGCGACCTACGGTTTAGGAAACCGTTGCTCTATCCCCTGAGCTACAGGCGCGTGCGCCTATTCTAGAGTATGCCGCCGAGTGGCGTCGAGGTAGCCAAACCCATTGCCGCTCCGCGACATTCATGACGCGTTCCGACCGAATTCGCACCGAATGGCACGACCCGGGCGTGGGCGTCTCTCTTCACCCCTGTCAGGCCGAGGGCGCCGCGCGGCGAAAGTCGCGATGGCGAAGGACTCCGCATTGCGGTTCTCGACAAGGTGACGGCACCGTTAGGGCAACAGCCGCACAATCGAGCTGATGGTCCGGTCGACTAGAACGGTCACCAGAACCGAACGGAACCGCGAATCCTCGGTGCCGTCCTTGAGGTTGAGGTTGGCCGCGAACTGTTCGCCTTGACCGCCGACGGAAGTGCGCGGCGGAGGACTTGGCGGATTCACGAGGTCGTTGGCAAACAGAAATAACGACAAGGAGTTCTCGATATTGCGTGCCCGGCGCAGCGAGAGCTCAAGATTATGACGTTCCGACCCGCTACGGCTTGCCAGCCCAACAATCCTGGCGCCGGCGGCCGGATTAGCCTCCAGCAACGGGGCCACGACTCTGCCAAGGAACAGGTCATGGTCCGGTTGCGGGCGATCACCATCAATCTTGAAGTTGAAGAGATTCGCCACCATCAGCACGTTGTTCCCAGGGTCGAAGACGCGACGCGGGGGAAATACGAACACATTCTGAAATGCTTGCCCGGTAATAATGGGGGGCGTGACAATCGTCGGGTCCATTTCCGGCTCCTTGCGAAAAAAAGATGACGGGCATGGCGTTAAAAAGACAAATTGGCGTGTGGCGCGAGGCCGGGGAATAAGGCCGCAACCACCCACGGAACACCCGCGGCCTGACTTCCAAGGTCGTCGTTAGTTGAGCCGAGCAGGTGCTTCATCGCGCGCCATTGGCCAAGCAGCCTATTTTCGAGAGCTCCAACTCGAAGTTGCCAGGCAATCACAAAGAATGTTAAAAACTTGGAATAGCGACGACTCGATTGCATGCTGGGGTCACTGGCTCAGTCGGCACCGTCTTGGCGCTTGGCGAGGAGTATTACGAGACAGAAGTACATGCGCGGGTGAAGTTCCCGAGGACCACGTCGAAGTGCAGCCGCATTCGTGTGGCGAGGAATTGAGGCAAGCTGGTCCTTAAAGCCCTTCTTTTGTTAGAATTGAGCGTCCGTCATTATTTGAAAGCCAAATCTCGCATCTAATGGATCGAATCAGAGATCGCCGTTGGGGATATCTGGTCGCCTTGTTGGCGGTCTCGATTGCCGTCTTGGCGCATTGGTTTGCTCTCGGCGGCATCCTTGACCAGCAATTCCCATTCTTGCTGTTCTTTTTGGCGGTGGTAGCGACCACATGGGTGGGCGGCTTGAGGCCGGGGCTATTGGCGCTTGCACTCACGGTGATTGCCAGTTTTGTCTACTTCGACCAGCGAAGGCCGGGTGATTCGCAAGCGCTCGGCCAACTACGGCTTACGTTATTTGTCCTGGTCGGCGGATCTGCCTGCTATTGGATTGGACGAATTGGAACTCAGCAGAAGCGTATCGCCGTTGAAACGCAAATCCGTCAACAGGCCGAGTTGGTCCTGCGAGAACGAGAAGAGCACATGCGCATGGCGGTCGAGTCGGCCGACATTGGAACGTGGGAGTTGAACGTTCTGACTGGCGAACGGCGATGGTCGAGCCGCACATTGGCGATGTTTGGATTGCCGCCCCTAATAGACGTATCTGGATTGTCGTTTCTGGATCTTTTGCACCCGGATGACAGGAAGCGAACGAGCCAGGCGATTCAGTCGGCACTTGATCCCTCGGGAGATGGCCATTACGAAATCGATTATCGAACTGTCTGGTCGGACGGAACGGTGCGATGGGTGGTTGGCAAAGGTCAGGCCTTCTTCGAGGGCGACGCAGCGCGTCGTCAAGCGATTCGCTTCATCGGCACGGTTCTTGACATCACCGACCGCAAGCGTCTGGAAGAAGAGTTGCGATTAAGGAACTTGGAATTCGCCGAGGCCGACCGCCAGAAAGACAAGTTCTTGGCAACATTGGCTCATGAGTTACGCAACCCGCTGACACCGATCAGCAACGGCCTTCAGACTTTGGATTTTGTGGTTGGCGACCAGCCCCGACTGGAGCGGGTTCGATCCATGATGGGCCGTCAGGTCGGGCAAATGATTCGACTGATCGACGACCTGATGGACGTGTCCCGAATCACTCGCGACAAGATCGAGTTGCGCAAGCAGCGAATTGATCTGCGCAGCGTGATTACAGGAGCCGTGGAGTCGATTCGGTCCGTTGTCGATGCAAACGGCCAAAGGCTGAAAGTGACTTTGCCGAACTCGCCAGTTGTTGTTAGCGGCGATGGGGCTCGTTTATCCCAAGTCTTCGGGAATATCCTGATCAATGCCGCAAAATTCACGGGCCGTAATGGAAGCATCTCGATCTCTATTGAATTGAAGGAGGGCGACGCCGTTGTCAGTATTTCTGACAATGGCCCCGGCATTCCCAAAGACATGCTCTCCGAGATCTTCGAGAGCTTCCGACAAGTCGATTCCACTCTTGAGCGGTCTCACGGCGGGCTGGGGATCGGCTTGATGCTGGCGAAGCATTTGACGGAAATGCACGGAGGGACCATCGAGGCCCAGAGCGAGGGGCCTGGTAAAGGCAGCGTATTTGTAGTCACGCTGCCGGCTCTTGCCGCTGAGGGCAAATGCCAGATAAACGACCAGGTTCATTCGATTGAGCAGGTAGCGGACGTTCCTCGTCATCGAATTCTGGTGGTGGATGACTTGCCCGATTTAGCCGAGAGTTTTCGGGCGGTCCTGGAGTCGATTGGGCAAAACGTCCAGATAGTTCATGACGGTCGCTCTGCCATCGAATCGGTCCTATTGGATAGACCCGACATTGTGTTTCTCGACGTTTCGATGCCAGTCATGAGCGGATACGAAGTTGCACGTCAACTACGTTCCCGCCCAGAGCTTAAGGGGCTGACGCTTGTGGCTTTAACAGGTTACGGGCACGCGGAGTACCAATTGGAGGCTGTGGAAGCTGGGTTTGATCATTACGTGACGAAACCCATCGATCTGAAGACGCTTCGCGACGTGCTTCTCGCAGTGCCCATAGCAAACGAACAAACGAAGGGTCGGATTCTGAGTTCAACCGGGTAGTCTTGGTCAATCCGCTCGGCTTGCGGCCGCACTCCAATGAATAACGCCAGCATGAGCACTACGAGACGCGACACGACGAGCACGTCAATTTCGATTTCCCGATTTCATCGATGATTACCTGCCGCCGCAACTGCGGCGCGGCATGCCCGCGCAACTCGGATCACTCAATTGAGCGCTGCGGTTGAAACTCCCTTCCCATTTGCTTTGAACTTTCTACGGCCGGTCGCGCTCGTTCACTCGTGATCGATTGTCAGTGCAAGACGGCGGGCAAATGCACCGCTAACTTGAACGGGGCAGGATTATAGGTCCGAAATCGCCGGTTCGGAACGACATTTCATTTAATAATCCGTTACGGCGTTACAAAATCGTAATACACTTCGTTACCTGTTTACTTTTCCGGGTTGTAGTAGGAGACTCGAAAGAACGAGGATGACTATCGATTTCACTTGGGTTCTTCGGACTTGAATCGGATTTCAAGTTCGCTCCAAAATCCACTGGCTGCGCTGATCCATTCCTTGACGAAATCGGATCAGTCTGGACACGAAAAGGAGCCTCGCTCATGCGTTTGCCAATCTTCTCGATACAGTGTTGCGCGTTAGCGATACTGATGCCCGTCGCCGCCGTAGTCTCGGGTGCCGCTCCTTCAAATAGGAGGCGAGTGACTTCCACAGCCGGCTCCGATCGCTTGGCGGCCGCCACGACGTTGCCATCTCCTGAGAGCGACTTCGAAAGCGAAGGCGCGTTGTTGCAATCGGTCGAGCAGCAAAACCGTTTGATCACCGACGCCGTGCGCCGGAAGTCGACAATGAATTGCGCCAGGCGCGGGGCCGTATGGCGGCCGAACCGGTCAAAGTCGAACAGTCGCTGAAGCTGGTGATGGAGCGCGTCATGCAGACGCCAGAAATCAATGCCGAGGTCCGCGCCGAATTGCGCAGTCAACTGGAGTCGGCCTTGCGCGAGGCGAATCGCCGCGCCGCCACCAAGGAAATCCTGGATCAGCAAATTGAGGAAGCTCGTGCCGCGGCGCTCGATCGGCTGCGCGTCGCCGACGCGTTGGCTCGCGACCAGGAGAAACTCAAGCAGTTGCTGGATCGTTTCAATTCGCTGATGGACGAGGGGCGCTACTCGGCGGCCGATGAGATTGGCTCGATCGAAGTGGCCCGCATCGCTCCACAGATGGACATCGCGCAGTCGGCCGCCATGGTGGCCCACTTGACCGGCGCTCGCGAGGCCGACCTGGCCCTGCGACATCAACGGGCCAAGGCGGTGGTCGATACGTTGGGTGCGGTGGAAACCGCCATGATGCCCTTTCCGGATGACGAGCCGGTCGTGTATCCCGACGCCGCCACCTGGGAAGAGCTCACCATTCGCCGCAAGAAATATACCTACACCGATCTGAAGATCGTGGGCCCGGCGGAGAAGAAGATCAAGGAAGAATTGTCCAATACGACTACGATGGACTTCATCGAAACGCCGCTGCAAGACGCCGTGGACTATCTGAAGGACCTGCATAGCATCGAAATTCAGATCGACAGCAAAGCCCTGGAAGACGGCGGCATGGGCACCGACACGCCGGTCACGCGCAAGCTGAGCGGCATTTCGCTCCGCTCGGCGCTGCGCTTGCTCCTGGGCTCGATCGACTTGACCTACATCATCAAGGACGAAGTCCTGCTGATCACGACCAAGGAAGTCGCGGATGCCGAGCTCGTGACCAAAGCCTACCCGGTTGCCGATCTGGTCATTCCCATCCGATCGATGGGGATGGGAATGATGGGCGGTGGGATGATGGGCGGCGGGATGGGAGGCGGAGGAATGGGAGGTGGCATGGGAGGCGGAATGATGGGTGGTGGCATGGGCGGAGGAATGATGGGCGGCATGGGTGGCATGGGTGGCGGCCGCATGGGCGGAATGGGCGGCGGAATGTTTTAGTGCGTGTCGCACTCACATTTGGCGTCCGCATAGCGGCTTTCAACGCGAAATCCGACGAAATACCCGCTACAGGATCGCGAGACGTGCTCTAGCCGCCCTGTCAACAGCTTCGCTGATCGCGGGTCGGTTACGGGGAGTCGGGCGGCGAGGCGGGATTGCTGGCGTCGCCCAGCGCGCGATGTCTTCCCAGAACGACGTCTCGAGTTCCGCCAGGGGATGGCCGTAGACCGTTTGAAAATCGGACTCGTACGTGGTCGGTTGGCAGCGGTTGAAGAGTTCCACAAAACGGGCCGCGCCGTGGCGGCTACTCTCGAATGAGCGACGACGGTCCTACTTAGCGGCGCTCGGTTCGAGGACAGCCTGATACACTTTCTTGCGGGCCTCTTGAAAATAAGTCATTGTCGCGGGCATGAATTGGGTCATGCCGACGCAGATCAGACTGTCGCGCGGCGCCACGAAAAACTGCGTGCTGGCCGCGCCCCCCCAGCCGTACTCGCCGAGCGAATCGGCCGGTTCGCCCGGCCCGGTCTTGACGCGCACCGCGACGTCCAATCCAAAACCCATGTTCGGCATCGGCAGCGGGCCGAGCCGGATGGGCACCAGCTCGTCGGCGAGATGATTGCGCGTCATCAGGTCGACGGTCTCGGCCCGCAACACTCTCGCTCCGTCGAGTTCGCCTCGGTTGAGCATCATTTGAGCGAATCGCAAGTAGTCATCGGCGGTGGATACCAAACCGCCCCCGCCGGACAACAACGCGGGTTTCGTGGCATATTGACTCGTTTTGGAGCCATCCAAGGGCGAAAGTTGGCCGTCTTTCATGCCGTAGTTGACCGCCAGGCGATCGAGCTTATCGGCTGGTACGTGGAACGCGGTGTCCGGCATCGCCAAAGGCTTGAACACTCGCTCCGAAAAGAACTCATCGAGCTTCTTTCCCGACAGGATCTCGATCAGCTTGCCTTGCACGTCCACGGCGATACTGTACATCCACTTTTCACCGGGTTGGGCAGCCAGGGGGATCTTCACCAGGCGCTCGATCATGCTGTCGAGATCTAGCGCACGGTCGAGCAATTTGGCCTCGGTGTACATCGTGTCGACCGGCGTCGCGCTCGAAATTCCATAGGCCAGGCCCGCGGTGTGGCACATCAGGTCGCGAATCGTCACCGGGCGCTTGACGTTGACCAGTTTGATCGCGTTCCCCTCGCCGCCGGCGAAAACCTTGACCTCGGCGAAACCGGGCAGGAACTTGGCAACGGGGTCATCGAGCTGAAAGCGCCCGTCGTCGTAGAGCGTCATCAAGGCCACGCCCGTGATCGGCTTGGTCATCGAGTAAATGCGAAATAGGGCATCGCGTCGCATGGCTTGTCGAGATTCGATATCCATGTGACCGTACACGCCCGCGTGAGCGACCTTGCCGTTTCGGGCGACGAGCATGACGATGCCGGCCAGCTTGCCGTCGTCCACGTAGGAACGCATCTGGGCGTCGACCTCGGAAAGCGGGGCCGTGGCCAGGCCGACGCTATCCGGAGTGGCGGAGGGGAGCGGTTCGGCAGGGACGGTCGAGGCCGCCAGCAGAACGAGGGACAAGCCGAGAGCAGTAAACCAAGCGCGCATGAGATGCTTCCTCCCGATCGCTGGATGATGGCCAGTTGGCGCCGGCGGCGACGCCCAAGGAAGCGATTATGCCCCCTTGGTGGACGTCAAGCAACTAAAATGACGCGACGGGGGCTGGTTCGGCGGCGCTCAGGCGGCTACGCGGACTGTGTTGCACGCTCTTGCAAGCTATCGGGCTATAGCAGCCTGTTCGGGCGCCCCAAACAATTCGTGCAACAGTTTCCCGAGGGAGTCGCCACGAGCATTAGCGCTTACAACTTTTCCTTGCCTGTCGATTAGTATCAACGTCGGAAGGGAAGTGATCCCGTATTCGACGGCAACATGTTGATCGAGTTTGAGGGAATCGTGCAAGGTCGTCCACGGATAGTTTTCCTTCGCTAGATGCGTTACGAGGGCATCGCGGTCTTCATCCATGCTGACGCCGACGATCTCGAATCCGCGATCGTGGTAGCGCGCGAAGTTGCGGCGCATGTTCGGTACTTCACCGAGGCACGGACCGCACCAGGTTGCCCAAAAGTCGACGAGGACAACCTTTCCACGTAGCTCGGTCACGTCAAACCTCGAACCATCCATTTTAGTGCCTGTAAAATCCATCGTTCGGCCGACGAGAGTGAGACGCCGCACGGTACCTTTTAGCTCTTGAATGTGTCTGGTGGCTTGGTGATCGTGGCTGTTTGTTATTGCCTCGACAAACGTCCGGCACAGCTCGGCCATGCGATCGGGATCCTTGGCATACCACTCGATCATGACCATCGCCGCGCCGACCGCCTCGCGCGACGCGGATCCCGACGTTGCCAGATGCTCACTCGCGACTTGAATTAACGCAGTCCGCTCTTCGTTCGACTTTGCCTCGAAGGCCCAGAGATACAAGCAAATCCCCATCGCCTGATCGTAGTCCTCCAACTTACGGTCGGCCTCGGTCGAAGTCGCATGGATTCTTCGACCGGCCGCAATGATGGCGGCAATTTTCCGCGGATAGTCGTCTGTGGCCGTGTCTTCGCGGCGCAGACGCAGCACAAAGGGAATCAGTTCGCAGGGGCCGCCGCCAGGGAGGGAATAACGTGCCGCGTCCGCTTCCGGCTTTTTTTCAGGTTCGGGTTGCGGCTTGTGCGTCGAGGGTGTGCTTGGTTCCGCGCTGATTCGCGCAGACTCGTGCATTCCCAAACCCAATAGGACGAACACGACTACCCGAAGGCGAATATGAGACACCGTGGCAGCCTCCTTGCCGTTGCTCAGGCCTGCAAAACCAACCAGCATGCCGCCGCGGCAGCAGCGCGATTACTTCGCCACGTGCTTGGTGTCGAGCGCGATCTTGTGCAGTCCCATGGCGCCCAGCATGTCGATGACCTTCACCACTTCGCCGTAGGGAATTCCCTTGTCCGCGGCCAGGAAGGTCTCGGGCTTATCCTTGCCTTTGCCCATGCCGCTGACCAACGATCGCAAGCTGGCTTCATTCGTGGGCGTGGCGTTCAAATACAGCACTACCTGACCGGACTCTTCACGCCGCAAGAACAAGTGCAGCGGCAAATCCTCGGTGGTGCCCATCGCGGCATCGGTGGTTTCGGGCAGATCGACTTTGATGGGGGCCGATCCAACGATGGCTGGCACTGTGATCATGAATACGATCAAGAGCACCAACACCACGTCGACCAGCGGCACGACGTTGATGTCGCTGAGGGTCGAGATTTCGTCGTCGTCGAATGCCGACGCGGAGCCTGCCATCGGAGTGTCCTAGGTGTGAGTCGCTTGGGGAGCGGCCGGGCTGCCGGGTTTCTTGTCGTAACGCAGGCTGGCCAGCACCTGGTGGGCCAAGGCGTCAACCTGGGAAAGGGTCTGGCGAACCTTGCGCTGCAGGATGTTAAAAGCGACCACCGCGGGAATGGCAACAAACAGCCCGAAGGCCGTGGCGATCAGGGCCTCGAACACGCCCCCCATGACGGCATTGGGATTCGCGCCGCCGGCGGAGTCGGCCGTCAGGTCGTGGGCCGCCTTGATAATGCCCAGCACCGTCCCGAGCAGACCGACGTAGGGAGCATTGCTGCCGATCGTGGCCAGGATATTGAGTCGGGCCTCGAGCAAGGGCTTCATTTGAGCTTTGGCGCTGAGCATGGCTTCGGCACAAGCCTGCGCGCCGCGTGCCAGGGCCGACAGGCCGGCCGCGACCACAACGCATTGAATTGCGTCGCTTTCGGCCACGAGCGTCCAGGCGCCGCGAATGTCACCGCGCGCAGGAACTGGTCCAGCTGCGTGGATAGTTCGTCGCTGTCGACCTTGGTGCGCCGCAGATACAAGATCCGCTCGACGATCGTGGCGACGCTGATGAAATTGATCAGAAGCAGCAGCCACAGCACCCACTCGCTGCCAACGAATGCAACCTTCAAGAACAGTTGAGTCAACATGCCGAGATCCCTGTGGCCTGTCCAGCGCCGAGCCGCCCAAAAAACGAACCGCTATGGCCCATTATAGCTTGACTTTCAACTGTGCCTACGGCAGCCGGGTCCCGAGACGATTTCGGCCGCCGAAAGTCTGCTATCAGGACGGCCCGCGACACAATAAAAACGGCTTGGGCAGCGAACTGCCCAAGCCGAATGTTCTCTGATCAAGCCGAATCCAGCACGGTGAACTACATGTAAATGTAGCCTTCTTCGCCGTGCTGGGTGACGTCGAGCCCCTGCGTTTCGACGTCGGGCGACACGCGCAGTCCCATCGTGGCATCCAGAAACTTAAGCAGCACGAAAGTCACGACGATCGCGAACACCCATGTGATGCCGGTGGCCGCGAGTTGCCCGGTCATCAGGTTGCCCCCTTCAAGCGTGCCAATAACCTGGCCGGAATTGAGATCTTGCACGGCCCGGGTAGCGAATATCCCGGTGAGGATCGCTCCCAGGGTTCCGCCGACGCCATGCACGCCAAACGCGTCCAGGGAGTCGTCATAGCCGAACTTGGATTTGAGCGAAGTGCAGGCCAGGTAGCAGACGATACCGGCCGCGGCCCCCATGATCATGGCGGGCATGGGCAGCACGTAGCCCGAGGCGGGCGTAATACACACGAGCCCCGCGACCGCGCCCGAACAGGCGCCCAACACCGTGGGTTTGCCCCGCAGGAACCATTCCATTCCGGCCCAAGCCAACGCCCCGGCCGCGGCCGAAAAGTGCGTGGCCGCGAACGCACTGGCCGCGACGCCATCGGCCGCCAGGGCGCTGCCGGCGTTGAATCCGAACCAGCCGACCCAGAGCAGGGCGGCGCCGAGCGCGGTATACGTCAAATTGTGCGGCGGCATCGGTTCGTGGCCATAGCCCAATCGTTTGCCGATCAATAGGCGCACAGCAGGGCCGAGACGCCCGAGCTGATGTGGACGACGGTGCCGCCGGCAAAGTCCAACGCGCCGCCCATGATGGCGTGCGGCGAGTTATAGGCCAGCACGCCGCCGCCCCAAACCCAGTGACACAGGGGACAATAAACCAGAGTTCCCCACAAAACCGAAAACACGACCATCGTGCTGAACTTCATTCGTTCGGCAAACGCCCCGCAGATCAGGGCCGGCGTGATGATGAAGAACATGCCCTGAAATAGCATGTGCGTCAGCATCGGAATGTTGTACCCGGTGTGCTGCGGAATGTTCGGTTTGCCGTCAACCCATTCGGCCTGCACGCCACGCATGAAGAGGTAATCTCCATTTCCGATCCAAGCCTCGCTGCCGCCGAAGGCTAGCGAATAGCCGTACAGGCCCCAGATGACCGTCATCAGTCCCATCAGGAAAATGCACTGCATAATGATGCTCAATACATTCTTGCGGCGGACCAATCCGCTGTAGAACATGGCCAGGCCGGGGGCCGTCATCATCAGCACCAGGGCCGAGGAAGTGAGCATCCAGGCATTGTCGGCCCGGTCCAGGGGCTTGGGAGTGGGTGCCGGCGAATCCCCCGAAACCGCCGGAGCATCATTCGGGGGCGTCTCCGCCGAGGCCGGTTCGGCCCCCGTTTGTGCCCAGGCTGGAGTGCTCACAAGGCATAAGAGGAATAGCAAAGAACATGAGAGAATCGCGAATCGGCACATGACACACTCCGCTACAGAGGGACGATTGAAAAGTAAAAACCCGATGTGGCATGACCGGGCGTTATAGCAAGGACGCCAAAGCGTCCGCAAGCATGTCCTGAAACACTTTTCGGCAACCATTGCCGCCCAACCGCGCGGCCGCTGCGGCAGGGCGAGTCTGGGCCGGAGTCGAGGAGCCTTGCCGAAAGTGCATACGCCGAGGATCACGGGGAGAGACGGTCCCGCGCAAGCTCGATAATGGCGACTCGCCGCGGGTCAGGCGGCCCGGCTCTCTTTGATGGCCGGGGAATGGTTGCGAGCCGTCAGCAGATGAATCGCCGCCGTCAGGCCGTGCAGCGCCTCGTCGATTTGTGCTGTTTCGCGCAGCAATCGCAGGTTGTCGGCCAGCGACGACTGGAGCCGCAGCAACTCTCCTTCGCCATGACCGACGGCCGCCAATTCGGCCACGAGCCGCGACAGGTTCTCCTTGACGTCGGCCAATTGCTGAGTGGCTGAGTGGGTTTGGTCGCGGTGCTCGGCGCGCTGCGCTTCCATGGACTCCAATACCCGAGCCAGCCGCGTCTCGCGACCGGCGTCGTTGGTCTCGAACCGCTGTTCAAGCTTCTCCAGCGATTCGACCCAGACTTGCGCTTGCCATTGCTGCTGCGTCGTGGCCTGCTGTTCGATGGCCTGTATCGCGCCGGACCAGGTTTCCATTTGTCGTTCGACCGTGGCGTCGAGTGCTCGTAGCGTCGAGGCATTGGCCGCTTCGAGCGCCATTAAAAACGGGGTCAGGCTGGCGTCGGTCACCTCGAAGCGGTTTAGCAGTTCCGCTTCGACGCGGCGATCGACGACACTGATGATGCCGGTTTCGGTGCGCTCGCACAGAAACAGGCAGAACATCATGGTGGTTGCGGCCGTGAGCGCGACGGTCGTGGTATTGAAGGCGGTGCCCATCTCAGCGACCACGGTGGGAAGCTTGTCGCCGATTTCTCCGGCCGACTGCCCGCTAAGCGCGGTGCCAAAGTGCACCACCGTGCCTAAAAACCCGAACATCGGCGTGACCCAACAGATGAAGCGGATCAGGCCGAAATTGGTCTGCGTTTCGTTGTGATCCTGGTCCGAAAGACTGTGCAAGAAGTCAGGAAACCCGTCGGCCGAGCCGCGTTGTTGCAGGTGAGCCAGCGCTGCCGCGAGTCGTTTTCCCATTCGCGACTCCTGCAGCCAGCGCGGCTTGCGCTGGATGATGGCGTAACACGCGGCCGCCGCGGAAATGGGTTCGCGCCCCTTGGCGGTCGGCAGCCACGCTTGGCGCAGGGCCAGGGTCTCTCGCGGAAAGGTTAAGACTCGAAACAAAGCGTCGCAGAGTCCCCAGATGAAAAAGGCGACGATGATGTATTCGACCGAATGCTCGGTCGTGTAGCGATGCAGGAGCGTGCCCTTCATCGACTCTTGCCAAATCACCCAGTAGAACCCGCAGGTAAGCGCCGCGGCCACGGCCAGCGGAATGTCGAGGATTCTCGGTAGCGCGGTTTTTCGCGAAAGCGCCATAGTTCACCAGAGGTCCGTTATGGAGCGAGGATGGTTACCGCGACTCAGTCCAAGGCACGAGCGAGGATTAGGCACAGGCGCCGCGCTTTGACCGCTTAAATATGCGGCCGATTGGCCGTGGGGTGCCGCGAGGCCCCGAAAAATGTGGCAATGCCTTGCACCACCGTGCGCAGCTCGGCCGCTGACAGTTCCGGAAAGATCGGCAAGGCCAGGCTTTCGTTGGCCGCCTGCTCGCTGTGCGGCAGGCTGCCGGGGCCGTAGCCCAGCGATTGGAAGCACTCTTGTTGGTGGAGCGAAACGGGATAATAGATTTCCGTGCCGATTTTCTCCGCTGCCAGATGCGAGCGCAGCGCGTCGCGACGCCCCTCTGGAATGCGAATCACGTACTGATTCCAAACGTGCCGGCTGTTGGCGGCTTCTCGTGGCAGCCCGACCGTTCGCTCCAGGCCGAATTCGGCGAACAACTCTCCATAGATTCGGGCATTGGTCTGCCGTCCGGCCGTCCAGTTGTCGAGATGGGGCAACTTGACGTTGAGCACCGCGGCCTGCAGCGTGTCTAGTCGGCTGTTCATGCCGACGACGTGGTGGTAGTAGCGCGGTTCCATCCCGTGACCCCGGAGCAGCTTCAGCCGCTGCGCAAGTTGCGCGTCCTTGACGGTCATCAATCCGCCATCGCCGAAACCTCCCAAATTCTTGGTTGGGTAGAAGCTCAAGCAGCCGATCTGGCCCCACGAACCGGCGCGGCGGCCGTTTAACTCGGCACCCACGGCTTGGGCCGCGTCTTCAATAATGGGAATCTGACGCTTGCTGGCGATCGCCACGATTTCGGGCATCGCCGCGCACTGTCCGAACAAGTGCACCGGCACGATGGCTTTGGTGCGCGGCGTGATCGAGCGCCTCCAGGAGCTTGGGATCGATATTGAAGGTCGTCGGATCGATGTCGACGAACACCGGCTTGGCGCCCAATCGCCAGGCTGCGCCGGCCGTGGCAAAAAAAGTGTAACTGGGCATCACAACCTCGTCGCCCGGCCCGATGCCATAAGCCATCATCGCCAGGAGCAACGCGTCGCTTCCCGATGCGCACGCCACGGCATGCGGCACCTGGCAATAAGCGGCCAGGGCCGTCTCCAGTTGTTCGCAGTCGGGTCCGAGCACAAACCTGCCCGAGTCGCAGACGCGCATGATGGCCTCCGAAATCTCGCCGCGAATCGTCTGATACTGTCGCTGCACGTCAAGCAAGGGCACGCCGGTCGAGACGACGGTCGGAGCGGTAGCCGCCAGGCTTGGTCGGGATGGTGCGATGCTCATGGAATTAGCCGCTGGGGTTGCAGTTTCTGAGAGGCGGAAGCGCCGGAACTTGATGAGGCGGCGAACAGTAGCGGAATCGGGCCGCTCGCGTCAAGACCGCCCTGCTGGCATCGCCGCATCGCGAGCAACCCGCTAGCGGCGCCGGCGAATTCGGGTCAACGCTTGAAACAGGCGATTACCCCTGGCCGTGGTCGTAGCTATCGACCGAGTTGACGTCGAGCTGTGCGTCGCGCTCGGCGCCCGGAAGCAGCCACAACTCGCCGAATAACTCGCGTTGCTCGGCGCGCACGTGGTGATGCCGCACTAATTCCAGGATGGCCAGGAAGATGCCGATCATGGCCGACTTGTGCATATCTGGACGAAACAGTTCGCGAAAGGCCAGCTTGCCTTGGCTCTCGAGCCGCGATTTGATTTGGGCCATGTAGACATGGATTGGCGTTTCGTCGTACACGATGTTCGACGGCCGGGCGGCTTCGATTTCGCGCATCATGCGGCCCAAGCGCGCTGACCAGATCCCAAAGTTCCACCTCCTGGATTTCCTGATCCGCCAAATTCCGTTGTCGCCTGGGCAGGTCGTTGGCCATGCGCGGAAATCGTTCTTGCCAGCCGCGGCCCCGCTCGTCGAGCATGCTGGCGGCGTCCTTGAATTTCTTATATTCAAGCAGCCGTTTAACCAGTTCTTGCCGCGGATCGGCCAGTTCGTCCTCGACCTCGCCGCCACGCGGCAAGACCATCCGGCTCTTGATTTCGATCAGCGTGCTGGCCATTTCCAGGAAATCGCCCACGGCGTTCACGTCGATCTGCTCCAGGATCGACAAGTATTCGAGGAACTGCTCGGTGATCGGCGCGATCGGCAGCTCGGTGATTTCGACCTCATGCTTCCTCACCAGGTACAGCAACAGATCGAGCGGTCCGCGAAAGATCTCGAGCTCGACGCGAAAATCCATACGCGATTCTTTCAGGCCGTTGCTCGACGGCGCGTAAATCGTTGTCTTCCGGAGGGGAACGAATCGATTTCGCCGACTGCCAACATAGGCCTTCCGAACGCCGTCGGTCCACGGCAATTTGCGTTTCACGCGAGCCCCCCATGGATAGCTAACCCGATAGAGGGAAGGCCGTTGGCAAACTCAAGCCCCGCTTCAACGAAAATGCCAGTAGCCTGGCGGTGATTCGCAATTATAATGAATTCCGGCGTTATTCGCGGACGTATTCTCCAGTTCTCGATCATTCATCTGCGCCTTTTCAATTCCCCGCGCCAGTAATTCACCGGCGGCCAAGCGTCGGACGTGTTACGTCGGACAGTACAGAGCCAAGCGTGCGGTCGGACGCCGCAGCCGGGTGGCGCAGTTTCGTTTTTAACGGGGAAGCATGCGGGCAGGCCCTTCGCTTGCGCATGTCTCGGCTCCGTTGGCACCGGTCACGGCATCGGAGCGGTCCCCCGCTGGGCTAACGTCCAAGGAGGTGGGAGCATGTTCGAGGTCAAGCACAAGAAAACGCAAGAAGTTCTGGTTCAATTCGAGGACGACTCGCTCGAAGGTCGCAAAATGTCGGGAGCGCGCCTGCGGGCGCCAACCTTGCGGGAGTGAATCTGTCCGGCGCAGACCTGTCGAACGCCGACCTGCGCGACGTCGACCTGCAAGGCGCCAACCTCCGCGGCGCACTCCTCAACGGCGCGTATTTGGAAAGGGCTAACCTGGTGCACGCCGATCTAACAGGCGCGGATCTCACCGACGCGCACCTGCACCAAGCCGATTTGCAGGAGGCCATGCTGCACGGCGCGAATCTGCGCTACGCCCAACTTCGCGAGGCCATCCTCTGTCAGGCCGATTTGACCGGCGCCGATCTAAGCATGGCCGACTTGCGAGCCGATTTGCACGAGGCCAAGCTGATGCGAGCCGATCTGCGGGCTGCAGACTTGACCGGCGCAGAATTTCCGCCGCGCGAACTTGCAGGAAGCCAACCTGACAGGCGCTAAGTTGGGAGCGGCTCAACTGGCTGGTGCGAATTTGTTCGGCATGATTGACACGCAGGGGCATCGAGTAGCCAGCCCGCAGCCGGAGAAGAGTCGCAAGCGCGAAAAGCGGATCCACCCTTGGTGGCGATTTTGGGCCCGTGCTTGATGAACGGCTGGGTTTGGGCGATCGAGGCTTCGGCGCTTTGGGCGGCCTTTGAGCGACGATCGGCGTGGATCGTCGCCTGGCGCACTAAAACATCCCGCCTCCCATTCCGCCCATTCCACCGCCCATGCCTCCCATTCCTCCGCCCATGCCACCCATGCCACCCATCATTCCGCCTCCCATTCCGCCTCCCATGCCACCTCCCATTCCTCCGCCCATCATCCCGCCACCCATCATCCCACCGCCCATCATGCCCATCCCCATCGATCGGATGGGAATGACCAGATCGGCAACCGGGTAGGCTTTGGTCACGAGCTCGGCATCCGCGACTTCCTTGGTCGTAATCAGCAGAACTTCGTCCTTGATGATGTAGGTCAAGTCGATCGAGCCCAGGAGCAAGCGGAGCGCAGAGCGGAGCGAAATGCCGCTTAGCTTGCGCGTGACCGGCGTGTCGGTCCCCATGCCGCCGTCTTCCAGTGCTTTGCTGTCGATCTGAATTTCGATGCTGTGCAGGTCCTTCAGATAGTCGACGGCATCCTGCAGGGGCGTTTCAATGAAGTCCATCGTGGTCGTATTGGACAATTCTTCCTTGATCTTCTTCTCCGCTGGGCCCACGATCTTCAGATCGGTGTAGGTGTATTTCTTGCGGCGAATGGTGAGCTCTTCCCAGGTGGCGGCATCGGGATACACGACCGGTTCGTCATCCGGAAAGGGCATCATCGCGGTTTCCACCGCACCCAACGTATCGACCACCGCCTTGGCCCGTTGATGTCGCAGGGCCAGGTCGGCCTCGCGAGCGCCGGTCAAGTGGGCCACCATGGCGGCCGACTGCGCGATGTCCATCTGTGGAGCAATGCGGGCCACTTCGATCGAGCCAATCTCATCGGCCGCCGAGTAGCGCCCCTCGGCCATCAGCGAACTGAAACGATCCAGCAACTGCTTGAGTTTCTCCTGGTCGCGAGCCAACGCGTCGGCGACGCGCAGCCGATCGATCGCCGCGGCGCGGGCTTCCTCAATTTGCTGATCGAGGATTTCCTTGGTGGCGGCGCGGCGGTTGGCCTCGCGCAAGGCCGACTCGAGTTGACTGCGCAATTGGGCGCGGACCTCGGCATTGATTTCGGGCGTCTGCATGACGCGCTCCATCACCAGCTTCAGCGACTGTTCGACTTTGACCGGTTCGGCCGCCATACGGCCCCGCGCCTGGCGCAATTCATTGTCGACTTCCGCGCGCACAGCGTCGGTGATCAAACGGTTTTGCTGCTCGACCGATTGCAACAACGCGCCTTCGCTTTCGAAGTCGCTCTCAGGAGATGGCAACGTCGTGGCGGCCGCCAAGCGATCGGAGCCGGCTGTGGAAGCCGTCGGGAGCGGATCTGAAGGAGCTGCGGCCCAGGAGACGGCGGCGGCGGCGGAAAACAGGAGCGCCATCAGGCAGCGCTCGACCGAGAAGATCGAAAGATGCATGACCAGGTTCCTTTTCGTTTCCGGGCAAATGCGCGGTTCGCCAAGGAATGGCATCAGCCCGACACGGTTATATAGGAGCGAACTTGAAGCCGATCCAAGTCCGAAGAACCCAAACGGAATACGACAATTGCCCTCCAATCTTCGAGTCTGCCACCGCTAACGACGAAAGTAAATATGTCACTAAAAAAATTTACGAGTTGGTAAGGCTCCGGCCGCTTTTTTGCTTGGTTTGCCGCTGAAAACGACTGTCTTCAGGCCCCAGAAACAGCGCGATTTGGAGCCTTTCATGAGCGGATGTTTCAACCGTTTGAACCGCGCACGTGCGGCAGTGTCGGCAGGTGGGAAAGGCCGGTCCGCGGGGTACGCCGTCGCGGTGTTCGATGTCGTTGCGGGCAGCGGGAAATGGCGTACAGCCAAAAACCGCTCGAATTGCGATCCGCGGCTCGATATGGCGACTGCTGTAGGAGTTTGCAAACGGCGCATTTATACTTGGCTTTTCCGTCGCCGTCCCCCTCCCACCGCGAAGAAAATCCCCGCATGACCGCGCTCGTCGAGTGGATCCAATATCTGATTGGCCTGGCTCAGCCCGAGAACCTGCGGGCGGTCGTCAATCTGGCCGGACCCTCGTGGGTGGGCTATCTGATCCTGTTTGCCATTATTTTCAGCGAGACAGGGTTGCTGGTCGGATTTTTTCTGCCGGGCGACTCGTTGCTGTTTGCCGCGGGATTGCTAGGCAGCCAGGATGTGTTCAACGTCGGCCTGCTGATCGTGGTTCTGTCGATCGCGGCGATTGTGGGGGACGCGGTCAACTATTACCTGGGACTGCAAATGGGCGAGCGTGTGTTCGAGCGCGGCCGTCTGCGGTTCGTCAAACACAGTCACCTGATGGCGGCCAAGGAGTTCTACGAGCGGCATGGCGGCAAGGCGATCATCCTGGCCCGATTCGTGCCGCTGGTGCGAACCTTCACGCCCTTTGTCGCTGGAGTAGCTCGCATGAGCTATCGGCAGTTTGCGCTGTACAACGTGTTGGGCGGCATCGGCTGGGTGGCGACGATGTTGTTGTGCGGATATTGGTTGGGCCAGATCGCCTGGATCAGCAAAAACTTCGAGGTCGTTGTGATCGCGATCGTGCTTATCAGCGTGTTGCCGATCGCCTTCGGCATGCTCAAGCACTGGTTGCAAGCGCGTAGATCGGCGCGGCGAGCGGCGCTCGTCGTGGGAGCGGCGGCCTGCGATACGCGGCACGATTCTTGAATTCTTGATCGTCTCGCTTCTCTCACTCGCTTGCGATCTTGGCGGTCGTCGTGTTGTCTGGCCACCGCGGCGGCACGCTCGGCCCGTAACTTCGGCCGATATCTTCTCTTGCCGCGAGAGATAGCGGCTGGAATCGGAGCCGGCGCTGACAGTATCTTCTCAGGATGCTCTCGATGCCCGACTTTTCGGAGACAGTATGCAAATGAGCGCGCCGGGTGAAGATTTGGTGGTTCGTCGTGCTCGCCGCGAGGCCGCAACGGCGCTAGCGATCTGGCTGGCGGCCATGATCTACACGATTGTTTACTGCTATCTGTTCGGCTACGGGCGTTCGGTCGAAAGCCTGACCTTTGTGTGGTGGTTTCCCGACTGGGTTTTCTGGGGAATCGTCGTTCCCTGGGGTGTGTGCATCGTGGTGTCGACCATATTTGCTCTGGCCATCATGGGCGACGAATCCCTGGGCGAGGAGATCGACGCCGAAGCATCGGTCTTGCCGGGCGAGGACGAGGTGCGGCATGGCTGACGCGACGCCCTCGGTGGGCTATGGCACGCTGACGATGTTGCTCCTCGTGATGGCCATTTCGGTGTGGCTCGGATCGCGAGCACAGCGGGCCGTCGAGAAGGGCGGTTTCGTTAAGGGCTATTTCCTGGGCAATCGCGGTTTGGGGGCGTGGGCCCTGGCGCTGACTGCCACCGTGCAAAGCGGTGGCACGTTCATGGGCTTTCCAGCCCTGGTCTATACGCACGGTTGGATCGTCGCGCTGTGGATCGCCGGATATATGGTCGTGCCGATCACCGGTTTTGCGGTGCTCGGCAAGCGTTTCGCCCAGCTTTCCAGACGGACCGGCGCGATTACCATACCCGACTTGTTCGACGCTCGATTTGGCGATCAGCGCGTCGGGGTACTGGCGTCCATTTTTATCATGGGGTTCATGACCTTTCTCATGATCGCGCAGTTTAAAGCGGGTGCGATCGTGATGAAGCTGGCCTGGCCCGCGGCGGGCAACCTGGCGTTGAGCGAAACCACGGCGCCTGGCGGCATGGATCAGGCTTATCTGGTGGGGTTGGCCGTTTTCTCGCTGACCGTGGTCGGTTACACGCTGATCGGCGGATTCCTGGCCTCGGTGTGGACCGATATGTTCCAAAGCGTACTGATGGCAGTCGGCGTGGCGCTGTTGTTCTTCATGATCGTGCCGCTTGCCAGCCAGGGCGGTTTTCAGGTCCCAACCTTGGATGCCGTGGCCGCGACGAGCCCCGATTTTGCCTTTGGGCCGGGGCTTTCGAAAGAGGGTAAGCCGCCGTTTTTGCCCTTGGGCGTGGCGATCTCGTTCTTTTTCGTGTGGCCCATCGGCGGCATTGGTTCGCCGGCCAGCATGGTTCGCGTTATGGCTTGCAAGGACAACGCCACGATGCGCCGCTCGATCGTGCTGCTCTCGATTTATAATGCGCTGATTTACGTG
Source organism: uncultured Planctomycetaceae bacterium (assembly GCA_963791755.1). Classification (GTDB taxonomy): domain Bacteria; phylum Planctomycetota; class Planctomycetia; order Pirellulales; family PALSA-1355; genus PALSA-1355. The sequence continues at coordinate 1,471,414 of CAWBTK010000005.1, read as the reverse complement.
CCGCTGATCTTGATATGTATTTGCGGCCGCGCTTTAATGCCGCATGTCGCCAGCGCCGATGAGATCATCCCGCGGCTGGCAATCTGGTCGACGCGCGAGTGGACTGGCGGGTCGTTCATTAGCGGACTGATCTTGGCGGCTCCCTTCGGCGCGGTAATGGCCACGGTCAGCACCTACCTGGTGGTGATTGCCTCGGGCCTCGTGCGCGACATCTATCAACGTTTCTTGCGCCCCCGAGCCGGCGACGCCGAGATTCGCCGTGTATCCCACGGTGTAATGATTCTGTTTGGCGTCATCGGCGTGGCCGCCAATATTCAGCCGGTGGATTTCTTGCAGAAGCTGGTTGTGTTTAGTGCTACCAGCACCGCGTCGACGTTTGTCGCGCCAGCGCTGATGCTGGCCTTTTGGCGGCGGGCCACGGCGGCCGGAGCCATCGCCGGCATGCTGGCCGGCGCGGCCACGGTCTTGGCGCTGTTTTCCTGCGGTCCGCTGCTGGAAAGCAAGCAGTTTTTCGATCCCTATCAGTTGCTGGGGTTGGACCCGATTGTGTGGGGACTGGCGGCTTCGGCGATTGCGGGCGTGGCGGTGAGCTTGGCGACAACTCCGCCTCCGGCCGAACTCGTGTCCCGATTGTTTGATGCCAAGCCAATCGCCCAATCGCCCCTGGCGGCGAGTGTCTCCTGATTGTCCCGAACTCGCGCAGGTGCCGATTGACGACCAAACCCACCCCGCTGCCATCGCTCGATCCGCCCGAGTTCAATATCAGCGCCGGCGCGCCGTACATGGCCCTGGCCGCGGCCTTTCTGGGCTGGATGTTCGACGGTTTGGAGATGGGGCTGTTTCCGCTGGTGGCGCGGCCGGCCCTGCGCGAGCTGATGGGCGCCGAAGCCAGCTCGAACATTGGCACCTGGATGGCCTGGATCACGGCAGGGTTTCTCGTCGGCGCCGCCATCGGCGGATTGCTCTTCGGCTGGCTGGGCGACACCGTCGGCCGGGTCCGGGCGATGGTCTGGAGCGTGCTGACGTATGCGATTTTCTCGGGCCTTTGCGGGTTCGCCGAGTCGCCGTTGCAACTCGCCGCGCTGCGATTCATCGCGGCGCTGGGCATGGGGGGCGAGTGGTCGCTGGGCGTGGCGTTGGTGATGGAAATCTGGCCGTCTAAATCGCGACCGCTATTGGCCGGTTTGATCGGCGCGGCATCGAACGTCGGGTTCCTGCTGATCGCGCTGGTCGGGTTGGTAATGGCGCAGTTTATCGGCGCGGCTGCCGACGGGTTGCGCGCGACGGGCATGTCCGAGGAATGGGTAACGAAGCTGATCGGCGCCGATCAATCCGGCTGGAGACTGTTGATGTTCGTCGGCGCGACCCCGGCCCTATTGACCGTTCTCGTGCGGATGTTCGTGCCCGAGTCCGAACGCTGGCAACACGCTTCGCAAAGCGGTCCGCGCGCTCGAATTCGCGATATTTTTCAGCCTGGCGTACGACACAAGACGCTGCTGGGAACAGCGCTGGCCGGAATGGCGCTGATCGGCACTTGGGCTTCGATTCAATGGGTTCCGCCCTGGGCCAACAAGATGGCCGCCGGCACCGATCAGGCCCAAACCGCCGCCTCGTACACGCAAATCTGTTCAGCCTTCGGCGCGATTGTCGGCACGCTTGCGGCCGCGTACTGCGCGGAGTGGTTCAGCAGGCGCAAATCATATTTCTTTTTGTGCCTGGCATCGCTTTTGGTTTGCGGGTACCTGTTTCGGACGGCCATGCAGTTCGACGCCAAGTTCTTGCTTTTGACGGCGCTCGCCGGAGGCGTGACAGCCAGCTTTTACGGCTGGCTGCCGCTCTACCTGCCGGAGCTGTTTCCCACGCGCATCCGCGCCACGGGCCAGGGTTTCGCGTTTAACTTCGGGCGCATCCTGGCCGCGGTTGGAGCTCTCACGGGCGGGCAACTGCTGAATTATTTCAACGAGGACTACGCCCGTATGTGTTCGATCATGAGTCTGGTCTATCTGGCGGGCATGGTGTTGATTTGGTTCTGCCCGGAGACCAAGGGGCAACCGCTGCCCGACTAGCATCCCTGGTCCCGAACATCAAATGGGCCTGGCCCCGTCGCCCGTCAAGCGCGGGCGCCGAAATGCTGTCACGGGTTTAAATCGCGTAAGGTCGGTGCTTTGCGCATCGTGGCAAGCGGGCGGGATTCGCCTTTTCGCCGCTGGAGACCCCCGCTAGAATGCCTGCCCTCGACGCGTGAGGCAGGATGCCAAGCGCTCGACGACCCGCAACGACCCCAGGGAGGCGGCGCATCGTCCATGGAAGGACCCTCGAAGGCGGACTCATTGTTTTTAGCCCGCCCGTTTGTTTTTTTCACTCGACTGATTCTGGCCTTTCCGGTGGCCACGATTGCCATCGCATTGGCTTTCGCCGCCGTGTCGTGCTATCTGACGGCCACGCGGCTGGGATATCAGACCAGCCGGCTCGATTTGTTGAATCCCAAGAGCAGCTATAACCGGCTGTGGATCGACTACATCGAGGAATTCGGCGACGAGGACGATGCGGTCGTTGTCGTCGAGGGCGCCGGCCGCGAGCAAGTCGTGCCGGTGTTGGAGGAACTTTCGACGGCCCTGGCCCGCGAAGACCGGTTGTTTCATGCCGTGCTGCATGAAGTGGACCTCGCCAAGATTCGCTCGAAGGGACTGCATTACCTTTCGCCCGACGAACTGGCCGGCTTAGAAAGCTTCCTGAGCGAACTGGGGCCGATTCTGGCAGGCGACTGGTCGCCCTTGAATCTCAGCAATATGGCCGCCGGCATCAGCGGCCAGATTGAGATGGGCGCCAAAGCCGGGGCCGCGCCGAAGGTGGCCGGCCGCGACAAGCTACAGCGACTCTCCAACAGCCTGGCCGAGTCGCTGGGCCAACGCCGCCGCTACCAGTCTCCGTGGCCCGAGATGCCATCCTCATTCGCCATCCTTAGCGAACTGAATTCTGAATATCTCCTGACCAAGCAGGGACAACTGGGCTTTGTCCTGCTACGGCTGGCCAAGGGCGAAGACAGTTTCAATCACTGCACCGAAGCGGCCGACGCCCTGCGGGCCTTAATCGCGCGAACCCAAGCCCGGCATCCAAATACCACGATTGGCCTGACTGGCTTGCCAATCATGGAAAACGACGAAATGCGCTCCAGCCAGACCTCAATGATGTGGGCCAGCATCGTGTCGATGGTGGGCGTGGGGCTGTTGTTTGTGGCGGGCTTTGGCGGCGCGCGGCATGCGCTATTGGCCAACCTCGTGCTCCTGATCGGCATGGCCTGGGCCTTTGGATACGTCACGCTCTCGGTCGGCCACTTGAACATCCTGAGCGTCTCGTTCACGGTGACGATGATCGGTATCGGGATCGATTACGGCGTGTATTACGTGGCGCGCTATCTGCAATTGCGGAGCGAGAATCGCACTTGCGAGGATTCGCTCTTGGAAACGGTGCGCGGAGCGGGCCCGGCGATCACGGCCGGGGCCGTGACCACGTCGATTGCTTTCTTCGCCGCCGGGTTTACCAGCTTCAAGGGCGTGGCCGAATTGGGAATTATCGCCGGCGGGGGGCTGCTGCTATGCGCACTGGCGGAATTGGCCGTCTTGCCGGCGGCGATTTATCTGGTCGACCGAAGCGGCTGGGGCGTGCGAATGCCCAGGCCCTTGGGCGTTCATAAGTGGATCGCCCCGTTCGCGCTGTTTCCACGGCTGACGCTCGCCGTGACCGTCGTGGCCACGATCGCAGTCTCGGTCGGCCTGAACAAACTTTGGTACGACAACAACCTGTTGAATATGCAGGCAGGAGGCCTGGAAAGCGTAGGCGCTGGAAAAGAAACTGCTCACCGAGTGCAACCAGAGCGTTTGGTATGCGCTGTCGATTGCCGACAGCCGCGAGGAACTGCTCGCTCGTAAAGCAAAGTTTTTGCAATTGGGCTGCGTCGAACGGACCGAGGAGATTGTCTCGCTCTTACCGGTCGACCTGGAGGTGAAAAAACCGATCATCGAAAGGATTCAGCAGCAATTGGCCTCGTTGCCCGAGCGTCCGCCGTTGATTGCCGTGGATCGGCCCGAGAAGCTGGGCCAGATATTCGCCCACGCGCAGGATTTGTTGGCCCGCGAGCGGCTGGATGAAAAATGCGTGCGGCAGTTGGAAATTGTCCGCGACTTATTGCGGCGGATGCCGCTGTCGGATTGTTACGCGCAGCTTTCCCGCTTTCAGCAAGAGATGGCCGGCGACTTGCTGAGCCGGCTGCATATTCTCAAGAGCATCGCCAACCCCGAACCACCTTCGCTCACCGATCTGCCGACCAGCCTGGTCGATCGCTTCGTGGGACAGCACGGCAAGCATCTGCTCAAGATTTATGGGCGCGGCGATATTTGGGATGCCGACGCCCTGAGTAATTTCGTGCGCGAAGTTCGCACGGTCGATCCGCATGTCACCGGCAACCCGCTCCAGGCGCACGAAGCTTCGCTGGAAATGAAGCGCAGTTATCAGGAAGCCGCGATTTACTCGCTGTTGGTGATCATGGGGGTGCTGGTCCTGGATTTCAAGAGCATTCGTTACGCCCTACTGGCCACGCTTCCGCTAGCCGTGGGAGTATTGCAGATGTTTGGTCTGTTGGGCGTGTTGGGGATTCCGCTAAACCCGGCCAACCTGATCGCGCTGCCGCTCATCCTGGGAATTGGCATCGACTACGGCGTGCATATATTGCACGAGTTTCGCGAGACCAAGGGCGTGTATCGCATGTCGCCGGCCACGGCCGTGGCCGTGCTGATCGACTCGTTGACCACGCTGGTCGGATTCGGCTCGCTGATGATCGCCACGCACCAGGGTTTGCAAAGCCTCGGCCGTGTGTTGACTTTGGGCGTCACCTGCTGTTTGTTCACGTCGCTCGTAATGTTGCCCGCGTTATTGACGCTAGTCTCGCGACATCGAAAACCCGAGGAGAACGCCGACGCCCAGGCTCGACCGGCAGCGACCGTGCCTCGCCCGGCGGCGCCGCGTCGAGTGGCGGCGTAAGCATTGGTTTCTACCGATCACTCTCCGCGTTTTTCTTTTCCTCGGCCTTTCGTTCTCGATACTCGGCCAGCACGCCGGCCGGGTTCTCCAGGAAATAGTCGCGACAACCTCCGCAACAGACGTAATACTTCTTGCCCTCGTGTTCCACGGCGATCGTGCCCAGGCCGCCCGTGACGACGCACTCCGGACCGTTGGCGCCGGCGCGGGCAAACGAACTTCCCTTGCGCGTCGATCCTACTTCGGCCAACCGTGCAAACGATCCGCCAGTTTGCCGCTTTTCATACAACACGAGCATGCGATCGCCTCCGGCAATCAGCCGCAGCGAAATCCTGGCGGGCGCGTCGTCCACCGGCTCATCGGCAGTGAAGACCATCGCGCCGTCGGACTTGCCGCCGCTGAACCGTCGCGCCGGAATCGCCTTTTCGGCCGGCGCATCGACCGCGGGCGTCGCCAGCAGCACGAACTGCTCCGCCGTTTCGCCCGCTTGCAGCCTGAGCCGCGAAAAATATTTGTCGCCGGTCAGTTCGGCCGCGAGTTCGGCGCGGTCGCCGTCGAATCGCCAGGCCCAAGCGGCGTGTTCGGTCCATGCGCCTTGATTGGAGCCCCGTTTCGGTTGCCCCACGCCGCGCCACTCGCCGACGTAACTTTGCACGCCGGCGAGCGCTTGCTTGTCATCGCGCGCTCGATCGGCCGCTGTCGCGCTTGATGCCGCCATGATCGCGCCGGCCAACGCGCCCCGGGCAATCATCCCCATTGCAATCCACCGCACCTGACACATTTTGCATTCTCCGAAAGCCCCGCGCTCCAGCCTCGCGCCTCGTCCCACTCCCAGTATACACCTCGCCCGCTCGGTTGCGCCCTTTCGCCCGGCGGCAGGGAGTCTTACACTGAGGGATTCGCCGCGGTTCTGGTCGTTCTCTCGTGCAAAGCGTGCCGATGATCCACAACATGCCCGTCAAGTCGGTGACGCATAACGACCTGACAATCGAGGGCTACTCTCGCGCGGCGGTACAGACATATTGGCGGATTCCGGAGCTAAAGATCGGCTTCGATCTGGGGGCTCAGCCTTGGTCGTTCATGTCGACGGCCACCTGGTTCGTCTCACATACACACTTGGATCATCTGGCGGCACTTCCCGTGTATGTAGCCCGGCGGCGGATGATGAAGATGGAGCCCCCCACGATTTATTTGCCGGGGGCGGCGATCGAACACGTCGAGAAGATATTGCGGCTGTTTACCCGATTGGATCGGGGTCGCATGCCTTGCGATCTGCGCCCCATCGAGCCCGGCAGCGAGATCGAGCTGTCGCGAGATCACGTGGTGACTGTTTCGCAGACCAAGCATACGGTTCCTTCGCTCGGCTTCGTGGTTTGGGAGCGTCGCCGCAAACTGAAGGCCGAGTATCAGGGCCTCACCGGTCCACAGATTCGCGACTTGCGATTGGGCGGAACCGAGGTGACCGAGGAGCGGCGAGTGGCCCGATTCGCCTACCTGGGCGACAGTGCGCCGGAGGGACTCGACGCCTGCGACGCGATGTACGAAGCCCACGTGCTGGTCATGGAAATGACGTTCGTGGCCAAATCGCATCGCAAGGATAAAATTCACAAGTTCGGCCACATGCATCTGGACGACGTGGTCGAGCGTCGCGCGCGATTCAAGAACGAGTTGATCATTGCCTCTCACTTCAGCACGCGCTACAACGGCAAGCGGATTCGAGAGGTCGTCGGGCGAGCGATTCCCGACATGTTCGACGGCCGGCTGCAATTGTGGATTTGACGACCAGCTTCGCATCGCCCAAGCAATCGGATCACGGCCTTACCATGGCGTTCCAGCCAATCGCTGCCCGGTCGGCTTACGTACACGTGCCGTTTTGCCGGCACCGCTGCGGCTACTGCAATTTCACGTTGATCGCCGGCCGCGACGAATTGATCGACGACTATCTGCGCGCCATCGAAATCGAGCTTGCGTCCCTCGGCGAGCCGCGGGAAGTCGATACGCTGTTCTTCGGCGGGGGGACGCCCACGCACTTGCCGCCCGAAAAGCTGCGCCGCCTGATCGATGTCGCGCGGGGGCAGTTTCCGCTCGCCGTGGGATACGAGCTCAGCGTGGAGGCCAATCCGGCCGACCTGAATGACGAGATGTTGCAGGTACTGGCGACGTGCGGGGTAAATCGGATCAGTCTGGGAGGCCAATCGTTCAATCCGGACAAGCTGAAGCTGTTGGAACGCGACCATTCGCCCGAACTGCTTCGCAAGGCCGTTCTGGCGGCTCGGGAGTCGATCGCGAGTGTGTCGATGGATTTGATCTTTGGCGTGCCACGGGAAATTTTGGAGACCTGGCGGACTGACCTGGCGGCGGCGCTCGCCCTTGGCCCCGACCACGTTTCAACCTACGGGCTGACATTCGAGCGCGGCACGGCCTTTTGGAGCCGGCTTCTGACGGGCGACTTGGGGCGGCTCGACGAGGAACTCGAGCGGTCGATGTACGCCGCCGCGATCGACGTCTTGGTCGCGGCGGGATACGAGCACTACGAGGTTTCGAACTTCGCTCGCTCGGGACATCGGTGTCGCCACAACGAAACGTATTGGTCCGGTGCGAGCTATTTTGCCGTTGGTCCCGGCGCCGCGCGTATATCGACGGCCGCCGCGAGATGAACCATCGCAGCACGACCACGTATCTGAAACGCGTGCTTGCCGGGCAATCCCCGGTGGCCGAGAGCGAAACGCTGCCCGCGGATGACCGGGCCCGCGAACGGCTGGTGTTTGGATTGCGTCGGCTGGCCGGCGTCGAGCGCGCCGATTTTGTGCAACAAACCGGCTACGAGATCGACGCGCTGGTGGGCGAGCCATTGGCGCGGATGGTTGCGCTCGGGTTGCTAGAAGACGACGGCGAGCGTGTGCGTCTCACGCGCGAGGGGCTGTTTGTGAGCGATGCGATCTGGCCCCGTTTCCTGCGGGCATAAGTACGAAGGCGGATAAGCAGCGGAGGTCACGGAGGACAGTAGAATAAACTGGAGTTTTCCTCGGTGCGCTCTTCTGGCCCCTCGTATCTTCGTATATCGGCGCCGGCTCACGACACTGGCTTGTTCGCCGAAATATCCTTGAGATCGCCGATGCGCTCTTGCAAGATCTCAACCTGGCGTTCCAGCGAGTTGCGGGTTTTGCGGACTCGCTCCAGCACCGAGTCGGCCCCCTTGCGAATGCTCTCGGCCGATGTCGTGACCTCGCCGAGGAATTGCGATTGTTTCTCGATTTCGAGCACGGCCTTGGCAATGGCCTCGAAATCCTGGTCGTGCGCCTGGCCGATTTGTTCGGCGCGAATGCAAAGAGCGCGCGAGAGGGTGAGTCCGACTTTGAGGTGCAAATTCGTCGCACCGTCCTCGGGATCCCAGGTGACGAATACGTCGTCGCCGAGGCGAATGACCTCGTCGATGCCCGCAGGCGCAGTGCGCTTCGAGAAAATGAACAGGCCGATTTGCGCGTCGCGGTTTTTGCGGGCGGTTTCAATTTCGATGCGGGCCTTGGGCAGCGAGTATTCGGCGAATTCCTTCGCTTCGACGACGACCTTGGCACGGGGCGCGGCGCTGTCGGGGCCCAGTTCGATAACGCAATCTCCCTTCTTGCAGTTCTTGATCAGCCCGGTCGTCTGGCCGGTGCGCCAAAGCACGTCGCCGGTTTGCTGGGCGTGGTATTCCAGATATTGAGAAACTGCGTCCTCGAACGCCAGTCCGTGACGGGTCGAGCGCTCCGACTCCTCGCGCCGCGCGATCATACGGCCCAGCGTGACTTTGACTTCTTCTTGAAAGGCGGAGTTCGTTTCGGTGTGCTTTTCCAGAATCGAGACCAGCTCTCGCCGCAGTCGGGCCAGTGCCGAACCTTCGCCGTCGAGCGTCAGATTGCTGTCGATGGCCTGCCGCGTGCTCTGCAAAATGGTCGCGAGCCGCGAAAGGGCCGATTGTTCATTGTCCAGCGAAAATTCGCTGGAGATCGTCAACTGCGTGCCCTCGACGTTGCGCACCAGCCGGCTCAGGGCCGAGTCGTCCTTATCCAGGGAGAACTCGGCCACGATCGTGTCGATTTTCTTTTGCAGGGCCTCGGTCAATTGTCCGTGGTTGTTCGTCAGTTCCCCGATCATCCGGGCCAGGGCGCCCTCCTTGTTGTCGAGCGAGAACTCGCGCAGCACGTGATTGCGCTGCGCCGTGAGTTGATCTTCCAGCGTGTGCCCCAGCGCCTGGAGCAGGCCTTCGGACTCCTTGGGATCCAGGATCTTCATGAGCGGGCTTTGCTGGCCGAAATGCGAGACCAGCGTCTTGCACAATTGCGAGTCTTCGCTGCCGATCTGGCGTTGCAGCAGTTGTTCCAGTTCGCCATCTTGCTTGACAAGTTGTTGCACGCGCTCGTGAAAGCGGCCGCTTTGCGGATCGAAGTATTCCTTGAGCGATCCGGCCAGTTTGTCCTGGATTTGTGCGGCGTGTGCGCTTAATTGGGCCTGCATGCCCGCCAGCATTCGATGTGTCTCTCGCTGGATCAGGTCGGCGTCGACCTGTCCGCGGGCCTGCCGCAGCGCGAGCACGCCGATGCGCAAGGCACGCAAGGCAAACGATTCGCGCTCTTCGCCAGGCGCGTACGAGGCCAACTCGTCGACCGAGTCGCGATCCGTCACGGTCAGGTGCAATTCCAGCTCGTCGACAAATTCGGCTGGGTCGGGAAACAAGCTCCCGGGGCGTTGGGCCTTCTGGCCTGCGACTGGGGCCATGATCGAAACTCCCTTATGCGGCAATCGAAGGATCGGGTCCAACCGTACCCAGGCCAGGGGCGTCTCGAAGCGCGCGCCCGGCCTAAATGGATGTACAGTTAATATGGCGATCCATCGCCGGCGGATCAAGGGATTGGCGCATTGGCGATGTCCGCTGGCATGGGCAAGATGATTTTGCCTGTCCAGCAAATGTCGGCGCCGACGAATCCGATTTTAGCGACTACGAGTCGTGGGGCGTCCTTGCGGACGTGCTTGCGACGTGCCCGAGGCCTGCCGCGTGGGAAACACGCCCAGGTTCTGACGGATCTTTTCCACGCCCGAGGCCTGACGTACCGCCCGGTCCTCGAGATCCTCGGTGTGCGTATAGGCCGTGCGAGGCCGCTCGCGAAACGCGACGTCGCGATCGTAAAGCGACATCATCTTTTCGGCAGTTACGATGTCGGTTTTGCCGGCTTTGGCAATTGCTTTCTCCTGCGTTGCCCGGGCTTCCTTGAACATTCCGGCGCTGGCTTGCGCGGCGGCCAGGGTGGAGAGATTTCGATAGTCGGCGCCGTCCAATTCAATGGCCTTTTTGGCTGCCTCGATTGCCAGCTTGTCGTTGCGGTAATGCTGGTCCGGGCAGGTGGCCATGAACCAGGCCGCGCTATGATAGGCGCGCCCCATCTTGGGAGCGAGGCGCACGGCCGCCCGATAGTCCTTGGCCGCTTCGGCGTATTGGCCCAGGTCCGAATACGTGTCGCCTCGATTGATCACGGCCGCCACGTTCTCGGGATCGGCCTTGATAGCCTCGCCATAGTCGCGCAGCGCCTCTCCGAACCGTTCCATGCGGTACAGCGCGTGGCCGCGGCCATTGAGAATTGTCGAATCGGGGGGGCCGAGCTTGAGCGCGATGGTGTAGTCGGCCACGGCGCCGGATAGTCGCCCTGCTTATACTTCAGCTCGGCACGATTGAAGTAGGCGTTGGGATATTGCTGATTGAGTTCGATCGCCCGATTCAAATCCGACATGGCCTCGGAGACGCGTCCCAGGGCCGCGTAGCTCACGCCCCGGTTGTGAATGGCTCGCCAGGTGCCGCCGGCCTCGACTGCGGCCTCGAAATCGGCCAGCGCCTCTTTGTCGCGACCGTCCTTGGCCCGGGTCTCGCCGCGGCGATTATAGGCCCAGGCCAGCAGACGCCGGGCATAGTCGTCGTAGGCCTTGCTCAGGCCGATGCCCTTGGCGCGACGGCACAAGTCGATGACGTCGGTGTATCCGCTGTCGGTCATCGCTGCTTTGCTCTTCGCAAATGCTTCGTCGACCAGTGCCCGGCCAGGAAGTTCCTTGCCCTGGGGAGCCGTGGCGGCGGAGTCGGGCGTGTCGGTCGAATCCGTGGTTTCAGGAGTCGCCGCGGCTTCCCCAGTCGGGAGCTTCTGAGGTTCGCCGGAAGGGTCGTCGCTCGCGGCCTTGGGCACTTCTTCGGTCGGTTCGAGATGCTGCACCTGCCGCACCGCGGGCGACTTGAATCGCGGTTGAAAGTTGGACTTGCGCGGCGCGGGCTGGGCGGTCGCGGCCGCCGCGGCTTTTGGGGGCGTCTTGGCGGGCCGCTCTTCATCTTCGGGAAATGGAACCAATTTCTTGGCCGGCCGGGCGTCGGTTCGCCCAGGCTCCCAATTGTCCGATTGGGCCCCGACGTCGCGCCAGCCGCCCAGCAGCAGTGCCGCCGCCAATAGTCCGGCGGCGATTCGTGTCGATGAATCCATAATCGTGAACCTCCTTGTTCGCGAGAATCGCGTCGCAATGTTTCGAGTCGGGTTTAATGTGGCTCCGTCATGCGCCACGGATCGAGTGCTTCGTTGAGCACATCCTCGGGCAGAATCTTCTGATCCAAACAGAGCTGCCGAATGGTCTTGCCGGTTTTGAATGCTTCCTTGGCCAGTGCCGCCGCCCGTTCATAGCCAATGTGCGGATTCAGGCTCGTTACCATGGCCAGGCTTTTTTCGACCGAAGCTTCGCAAGCCTCGGGATTGGCCTCCATTTCGATCGCGCAAAAGTCGACGAAGGCCCGCGTGGCGCTGGCCAGCAAGTAGCAGCTTTCCAGCGCGGCGCTTCCCATGATCGGCATCATGATATTCAACTCGAAATTGCCTCCCGTCGCGCCCGAGAAGGCCACGGTCTGATCGTTGCCGATCACGCGGGCGCAAACCTGCATCATGCTCTCGCACATGACCGGATTCACCTTGCCTGGCATGATCGAGGAGCCGGGCTGCCGATCGGGCAATTTGACTTCATAGAAGCCGCAACGGGGCCCGCTACCCAGCCAGCGAATGTTATTGGCCACCGAGAACAGCGAAACGGCGATGGCTCGCAGATCGCCGCTGGCCTCGACCAGTGCGTCGCGATTGGCGTTTCCCTCGAAGTGGTTGACCGCTTCGACAAACTCGATGCCCGTCTCTTGACTGAGGACTTCGGCCACCTTGGCGCCGAATCGCGGATGCGTGTTGATGCCCGTGCCTACGGCCGTGCCGCCGGCGGGCAGCTCGCGGACGGCTTTAATGGCCAGTTGCGCCCGATCGATCGACAACTCGAGCTGGCGAGCCAGTCCGGAGAAAACCTGGCCCAATCGAATCGGCGTGGCGTCGGCCAGGTGCGTGCGGCCGATCTTGATGATCGAATCCCATTGGCGGGCCTTGTCGGCCAGCACGTCGCGGAGCAGTTTTAGCGCGGGGATCAGGCCGTTCTTGATCGATTGTGCCACGGCAACGTGAATCGCCGTGGGGAACATGTCGTTCGTGCTTTGCCCCATGTTCACGTGATCGTTGGGATGGATTGGCTTGGCCAAGGCGAAGCGGTCGCCCCCCAGCAGCTCAATCGCCCGGTTCGCGATCACTTCGTTGGCATTCATATTGCTCGACGTGCCCGATCCGGTTTGGAACACGTCGATCGGAAATTCGCCGTCGAATTTTCCGGCGGCCACTTCGCGGCAGGCAGCTAGCAGCGCCGTCACTTGCTCGTCGGTTAGACGGTTTTTGCCCGAAGCTGTTAGCTTGCCCAGATCGCGGTTCACCACGGCTGCGGCATATTTCACGAGCCCCAGGGAGTGCACCAACTCCGCGGGCAGCGGCCAACCCGAAATCGGAAAGTTCTCCTTGGCACGCTGGGTTTGGGCGCCAAAATAGGCCTGGGCGGGCACGCGCACGTCGCCCATGGAATCGTGTTCAATGCGAAACTCAGTCATATGGTTTCCGACGAGCCCGGCCGTCCGGACCCAGGAGCGGGAGGCGAAAGGAACGCGTCGGCCGAGCTTGCCATGTACCGGCCGGGGTAGAGTCTGTGACAGCCCACATAATAGCCGTTTGGTCATTTTTCACAAAGACCGACGAGGACCGCCAGCATCCTCTAAAAACGTGTGAAATCCCCTCGATGCAGCCCGATAAATAGACACGGGGCAGCAGGGATATTGCCCGCCGCGGCCGCCGGCCAGGCCGACAAACTTTGATTGCCGCGCCCTGGCTGGGGACCTACAATTTGAGACGAACCGAGCGGCGGCAGCACCGCGGCCAGGTTCAGCGATAGAAAACCGTCGTCGTGGCAGGCCTCGTACCCCCCAGAACGTTGTCGCTTTATGAGCCAATTCGCGGGCAACTCGCAATTCGACAAGCTTTTGGCCGGATGCGGCGAGATCGACCTGGTCCAATTCATGTTGGAATTGGCGGAAGACGCCTATCCTTCGTTGGACCGCATGGGCTGTTTGCTCGAGATCGATCGTCTCGGCGTCGCCTGCGGCGATCATCCCGACTGTCGCACGACTTGCTGCATTCGTCGACGACTGACCGCGATCAGCCAATTGCTTTATGAAGTCGAGGGATTTCACGGCAATCGCGACTCCTACTACGAGCCCGAGAACAGTTATTTGAACGAGGTGCTCGCGCGGCGTTGCGGCATTCCGATTTCGCTGGGCATTTTGTATATGGCCGTGGCCAGCCGCACCGGGCTGAAGATGTTCGGCGTCAATACTCCGGGCCATTTCGTCGTCGGCTGCCAGACCAGCGGTGGAGCCTGGTTTGTCGACCCGTTCACCAACGGCGACGTGCTGGACCAGACCGCCTGCAAACAACGGATCGAACAAACGGTGGGCAAGCAGGATTCGATTTGCGACGAGCATTTTCGGCCGGCCGGCGCGATCGAGATCGCGGCCCGGGTGCTGCGCAATCTCAAAGCGGCCTACGCCGTGCGCGAATGTTGGCCCGCCGTGTTGCGTGTACAAGAGCGATTGGCCGCGCTGTTGCCCGAGACGCCACAGGAGCGGCGTGACCTGGGATTGGTTTATTTGCGGCTCGGAGAGCCGACTAAAGCGTTGCCCGCGCTGGAGCACTACATGAGCGTGTGCGGCAGCCAACAAGCGGCCGCTCTAAAGCCCTCGCTTCAAGCCGCGCGGCGAATGATCGCCGAAATGAACTAGCCGTTTGCCAATCGCTATCCAAGGGACAGGATGTCCATGGCTTCCACGGGCCGTGTCACGCCAGTTGGTTCGGCGCTTTTTCGCGATGAGGCGAGGAAGCCAGTTATCTCGCGCATCTCACGGCGCCCGCCGCTTCCGTTTGACTGGAACCAACGTCGCGCGACCGTGATGGGGTTGGGCCGTCATGGCGGCGGAGTGGCGATCGCCCGATATTTGGCCCAGCGGGGCGCGATTGTCACGATTAGCGACACGGCCGATCGAGAGGCGCTACGAGAATCGCTCGGGCAGTTGAGCGATGTATCGATCGCGGCATTCCACTTAGGCGGCCACGATCCACGCGACTTCACCGAGGCTGAATTCGTGATCGTCAATCCGGCCGTGCGCTTCGATCATCCGCTGCTGCGGCTCGCCCAGGCGGCGGGCGCTGCGTTGACGTCCGAGATCGAGGTCTTTCTACGCGCTTGTCCGGCCGAAGTGATTGGCGTAACGGGGACGAATGGAAAATCGACGACCTGTTCGATGCTCACGGCCATTCTTTCGACAGCCGGACGGCGGACCTGGTTGGGCGGCAACATTGGCCGCAGCCTGTTGGGGGAAGTCCATGAGATGCGCGCGCAAGACTGGGTCGTGCTCGAATTGAGCAGTTTTCAATTGGCCCATGTTGGCGACGACGTGCCATTGCCGCGCTTTGCCGTGGTGACCAACTGCACGCCGAATCACCTCGATTGGCACGGCGAATTTCCGAACTACGTTCAGGCCAAGCAGCGGTTGATGCGCGCGGCGCCGGACGACGCCGTTGTCGTTCTCAACGCCGCCGACGCTGAAGTGAGCCGCTGGCGTGGGCTCGCGGCCGGAGGCGTGCGAACGGGCTGGGCCAGCGCGCGTGTTCCCGCTTTGCGAGTGCCAGGCGAACATAATCGCCAAAATGCCGCGTGCGCGGCAGCCGTGGCCGACGCGGCCGGCATCGACGAAGCCGCGATTTGCCATGCCCTTGCGCATTTCGAGGGCCTTGAACATCGCCTGCAGTGGGTGGGCGAAGTCGGTGGGCGGCGTTTTTACAACGATTCGAAATCCACCACGTCGGCCGCCACTCGGGCGGCGGTGGCCGCGATTGCCGGTCCGGTTTGGCTGCTGGCCGGGGGACATGGCAAAGGCGCTGCGTTCGACGATTTGGCCGGCGCGATCGTAGACCGGGCTCGCGGCGCAAGCCTGTTTGGCGCGGCGCGTGGTGCGATCGCCAAGTGCATTCGAGACCAACGAGCCGACTTCGACCTCAATGAGACCGAGCATCTTGCCGACGCGTTTGCATGGTGTTGGCGGCGATCGCAACCGGGCGATTCGATCCTGCTGTCTCCGGCGTGCGCCAGCTACGACCAGTTTCGCGATTTTGAAGCCCGGGGCCGTGCCTTTCGCCGGCTGGTCGAGTTCTTGTGACTGCGGCGTGGCGTTTTTCAACACTTTCACCGCGGAATGCCGCGTGCCTTGCGGCCCGGCGAGGGCCTGGGATAAATTGAACTCCGCGTTTTAAGTAATTCATTGGAAATGGTCAGGGGGTTTTGCCGCGTGGCAAAAGCCAAATCGCCGGTCAATCCGTTCTACGTTCTAGTCGCGGTCGTCGGCGTAGTGTTTGTTGTCACGGCCTGCGCCTACGGTACGATGGCCTATCGCGCGATCGCGCCGGCGGTCTCCGCCCAGTCGCGCAACCAGGGCCTGATGGGTTTTCTCAACCAATACGGTGTCCAATCGCTTTCCGTGGAGTTGGTCGTGCTCGGCGTGGCGTCGCTGGGGGCCATGTGGCTCGATCAGGTCCGCTCGCGGCGAGAATCGGCTTCGGCTGGGCGCCGGACGGCCCCGCCAATTGATGCCGTCTCAAACGCGCCAAATCAGCTAGAATAGAGACGACAGGCACGCGCGTTTCGTGCCGCCTATTTCACCATCGCACAGCCGAGGGCAGGCCATGAAAGTCGGTCATTACGAGCAAGTCGCCAAGGCGCCGGTCACGATGGAAGGCGCGGCAGGCTGCCACGTGCGCTGGCTGATGGATGAAAAGCAGGGGGCGCCCAATTTTGCCATGCGGCAGTTCGAGGTGGCGCCAGGCGGCTACACGCCCAAGCACAGTCACCCCTATGAGCACGAGGTCTTCGTGCTCGAGGGCAGCGGCGTAGTGTTGGAAGGGGATGAAGAACACCCGCTACGGGCCGGCGACTTCGTGTTCGTCACTCCCGACGAGATTCACCAATTTCGCAATACGGGTTCTGTTCCGCTCAAGTTCTTGTGCATGGTTCCCAACTCATCGGCCACTCAGGCGATAACCGTGGCCGCCGAGTGCAGCCGCCCGGTCGAGTCACGCTAGTGGATCCGCCGCGACGGGCCGGTTCCGCGTGGCGGTGAACTTCTTCGATGCCCTTTTATTCATAGCGCGGCCGCCACGCAGCCTCCATGATGACTTCCGCCGACGCTGCCGCTGAGATCGCCCGGCTCCGCGATCAGATTCGATATCACGATCGCAAGTACTACGTCGACGCCCAGCCAGAGATCACGGATCTCGCCTACGACCGGCTGATGAAGCGGCTCAAGGAACTGGAAGCGGCGCATCCCGAACTCGTCTCGCCCGACAGCCCGACGCAACGGATCGGCGATGCGCCGGTCGACTCACTGGCGAGCGTCGAGCATCGGCTGCCAATGCTGTCGATCGAAAACACCTACAATGTCGAGGAGTTGCGCAAATGGGGGCAAAAAGTCGCCAAGCTATTGCCCGACGAAACGATTCGATGGGTCGTCGAATTGAAGATCGACGGCGTTGCGGTGTCGGTCGTCTATGAGGACGGCCGGTTGACTCAAGCGGCCACGCGCGGCGACGGGCGGACCGGAGACGACATCACGCATAACATGCGGACCGTCGTCGATTGCCCGTTGGTGCTGGACGATGGCCCCCCCTCATTGCTCGAGGTTCGGGGCGAAGTGTATATGACCAACTCGGATCTGGTGCGGCTGAACGAGCGGCAGCGGGAGCGTGACGAGCCGCTGTACGCCAATACGCGCAATTGCGCGGCCGGCGCCATTCGCCTGCTCGACCCACGCCTGGCGGCCGAACGGCGCCTGCGGCTGTTTTGCCACGGCGTGGGCTATCGCGAGGGCATGACAGCTGGCAATCACATGGATTTTTTGGCGGAGTTGGCTCGTTATGGTTTGCCGCCGACCCCGGGCGTGCGGGCGTTCGACGATTTCGAATCGGCCGTTGCGCATTGCGAGGAGCTGATCGATACGCTGCACGAATTGGATTTCGAAGTGGACGGACTGGTGCTCAAGGTCAACGACTTTGCTCAGCGCGAGCGATTGGGCACGACCAGCAAGAGCCCGCGCTGGGCCATCGCTTACAAGTTCGAAAAGTACGAAGCCCAGACAAGGCTGGTGGATATTCGCGTGCAGGTGGGCAAGACCGGCGCTATCACTCCCGTGGCCGATCTGGCGCCGGTGGAACTGGCCGGCACGATCGTCAAACGCGCCAGCCTGCATAACGCCGACGAAATCGAGCGCAAGGACGTGCGGATTGGCGACCTGGTTGTTGTGGAAAAGGCCGGCAAGATCATTCCGCACATCGTGCGCGTGGAAAAGACCGAACGGAAGGGAGATCCACCCAGGTTTGTCTTTCCCACGCATTGCCCCGATTGCAACACATTGCTGGTCAAGGACGCCGGCGGCGTCTACATTCGCTGCCCCAACCCGCTGTGCGCGGCGCAGCTCAAGGAGCGGTTGCGCTACTTTGCCAATCGCAACGCGATGGACATCGAAGGCCTGGGGGACAAGCTGGTCGATCAACTTGTCGAGGCCAAGGTAGTGAAAACCTATGGCGATCTCTACCGGCTGAAGCTGGAAGATCTCGAAGGGTTGGAACGGATGGGCCGCAAGTCGTCGGAAAGCCTGCTTGAAGGAATTGCAAAGAGCAAGACGCGCGGCCTGGCGCGGCTGCTCAATGGCCTTTCTATTCGCCACGTGGGCACGCGCGTGGCCACGGTTTTGGCCGAGCACTTTCAATCGATGGATGCCCTGCGAGAGGCCAACGTCGAAGAACTGGCCGAGGTGCTCGAGATCGGTCCGGTGATCGCCGAGAGCGTACACGACTTTTTGCACGGCGACTTTGGCCGCGAGACGATCGAGGATTTGAAGGCGCTAGGGTTGGAAATGACGGCCCCCCGCGCCCCGCGTCGCGTGGCGTCGGCGGTGGCCGGCAAGACGTTTGTCGTCACCGGGACGCTCGTGAAATACGGCCGCGAGGAAATTCAAGAGCTCATCGCGAGCCTGGGCGGCCGGCCATCTTCGAGTGTCTCGAAAAACACGGACTACGTGATTGCCGGCGAGAAGGCGGGCAGCAAGCTGGATAAGGCCCGTCAATTGGGTGTGGCCGTGCTGAGCGAAGAGCAATTCGAGGCGCTCCTGGAAACGTGACTCGCAAACGACCGTAAGTCGCCTGGCGACAGCGGTTTGACTGGGGACGGGAAGATGACTTCTGAAAGCGGCCTTGAACCGAACGGGGTCATCTGACGTATAATGCAAATATGACCGGCCTGTCCCCATCATTGGTTTGGCTGTGCGCGGCGATCGCCGCGCTGCCGGCTTCGCCCTGCCGCTTGATCGGCGGAGTTTGCGATTCCAAGGCGACCGCCGCGAAGGAAGTCCGCTCCTGTTGCGCGGAGCATACAGCGCCGCGCGGGAATACTCCGGACCGACCGTCGAACAGCCCTTGTTCTCGTCAGTGCTGCAAAATGGGGCCGGCCATTCCCGTCAAGCAAGACGCGGCGGTCGACGTCCAGTTGGCTCCCTCGCCAATTACATTCTGCCTCGCCGTCGGCGACCCTCAGAATGCGATATTTCTCTGTCCGCCGCTTTTGCCCGGCGAGTCGTTGCAGGTTCTCCACTGTCGATGGCGCTTGTGAAGCTTGCGCGTGCCGATTAGCTCTCTTTGGGGCTGATGCCGCGCGCACAATCCCTCGCGGATTGCGTCGTCGTTTTTTTGAACAGATTTTTTTCGTGGAGAATTGACACATGTTACGCTCGATTTACCTGCCCGTTGCCGCCGGTCTGTTGGCCGTCGGCGCGTTGGCGGCCGCGGCCGTGTGGGCCGCGGAACCCGCCGTCAAGACCGAAGACTGCTGCAAGCTGAAGCTGGCTTGTTGCGAGTCCAAGCAGGATTGCTGCCAGGCCGAAACCAAGGCCGGCTGCTGTGCCAAAGGCATGGCTTGCTGCAAGGAAGACAAGGCCTGCTGCGCGAAAGCGCCGGCCTGTTGCGTCGAAGGCAAGGAATGCTGCACGGTCCCCAAGGCTTGCTGTGACGCTAAAACCGCCGCGGCCGCCACGGGCAGCAGTTGCTGCTCCGCGAGTGCGCAAAGTCCCGCCGACGAGACGCCCGGCAACATTCAATAACGCCGGCGGCTACGTCCGTTATCCGTTCGGGCACGCGGTGGCGCCAGCTGCCGCGTGCCCGTTTTTTTCGCACCCGAGCGGATTCGCGCCGTCAATCCACTACGTGGCGGTCGCGCCGCCATCGATCACGATCACCTGTCCGGTGACGTACGAAGCCTCGTCCGATGCCAGGTACAAGGCTGCAAAGCCGATCTCATCGGGTTGGCCCAGGTGATTGATTGGCTGCGAGGCTTCCAGCTTTTTGAGATGTTGCTCGTTCTTCCAGAAGTATTCGCTGAAATCGGTCTGGATCAGTCCCGGAGCGATGGCGTTGAAGCGGACACCCTTTTGCCCGAATTCGCAGGCCCAGGTCCGAGTCATCATGATCAGCCCGGCCTTGGTGAAGCTGTACAGCAGCCCGCCGGGTTGCGGGCGGAGGCCGGCGATCGAGGCGATGTTGATGACCGAGCCCGACTTCTTTTCGATCATACCGGGCAGGGTCAGGCGAATCAGTCGCAGCGCGGCCTTGATGTTCACCTCGATCATCTTGTCGAGCATTTCGTCGGTGACTTCGAGCGCCGGCCCTTGGCCGATATTCGTGGCGCTGTTGTTGACCAGGATATCGACGCCGCCGTACTGCTTGTCGATGGTCGCGACCAGCGAAGTCAGTTGATCGACGCGGCCCACGTGGCACTCAAGCGGCACCACTTTGCCTGGCAGGGAGGCGAATTCGTCGGCCGTGGCCTTGAGATTTTCCATTTTTCGGCTGGCAATGACGACGGTGGCACCGGCCTCGGCGAATTTCTTGGCAATGGCCTTGCCGATGCCGCGTCCGCCGCCGGTGACCAGGGCAGTTTTCCCTTTCAAACTAATCGATGCGCTCATGGTTTTGTTGGCTCGCTTGTCGAGAGGAGTGAAATAGATGGAATGGCGTTTTTATGCGGATCGGATTCACGGCGTCGGCACGCGCGACGTCAGGAGACCCGGCTTTCGAATTCTTCGATCCGCCGGCGGATCACGTCCTGTAGCGGCGCCTTGTGGTGATTGTGATAGTCGTAAACGACGAGGTGCTGTTTGCCCTCGGCCACGAGCTGCTTCTGGACGTGGCTGACGATGATCGCGTCCATCGCAAACCGGTCGCTCTGCACATCGCGAATCCGCATGCCGATCGAGACGGTGTCGGGATACGTTAGCGGTCGCCGAAACCGGCAATCGGTCCAGGCCAAAATTGGCCCGATGCCGCTTTGCTGTTGCATTTCGGAGAAACCCAACTCGGTGAAGTATTTTAGCCGCGCGTGCTCGATATAACGGAAATAGATGACGTTGTTGACGTGCCGATTGGCGTCCATGTCGCCCCAGGCCACCATGGTCGTAACGACAATGGGAAACGGCGCCATCAATTCGGCCACGGCCGGATCGAGTTCTGGAGGGTTCACGCCGACAATCTCCCGGTTCGCCTCAAGTTCGCTGGTAAGCTAACACGCACTCCGCGGCTTGGAAAGGGTTGCTGCTCGTCGGTTCAATGTGCCGCGCGGGAGCATGAATCCCGCACGCTAATAGGTTCCTTCACGAATCGCCCGCTGTGCTTCGTCGGCCAGCGCCGCGACTTGCTTATCGAAGTTCGCGAAGCGCTCGTCCTTGGTAAAACCTTGCACGTAGCGGAAATAGATCTGCTGGATGATGACCGCCACCTTGAACAAGCCAAAGGCGTAATAAAAAAGCACGTTGGTGGTATCGAAGCCCGATCGCTCGCCGTAATACTCGACCAGCTCACGACGCGTCATGCTGCCCGGCAGTTGCGTGGGGCCAAACGCATGAGATTGGAGCGTGGGGGGATCCTTGGCCTCGACCCAATAGGCCAGCACCGTGCCAAAGTCCATCATCGGATCGCCCAACGTGCACATTTCCCAATCCAGCACCGCCACGATCCGGGTCAGGTCGTTCGGATCAAGCATGATGTTGTCGAACTTATAGTCGTTGTGCACCAGCGAAGCGGCGCTTTCGCCCGGCATGTGCTTTGGGAACCAATCCATCAGAAATTCCATCGCCGGAACATCCGCCGTGCGACAGGCCACATACCGTTTGTTCCAACCCTCGACCTGTCGAGCGACATAGCCGACGGGCTTGCCCAGTTCCCCTAAGCCGGCGGTCGTGTAGTCGATGTGGTGAAACTGCACCAGGTTGTCGATGAAGGCCCGATTCAATTTCTTGACCGTGGGCGGGTCCATATTAAAGCCGGGTGGCAATTTGCGTCGCAACACGACCCCGTGCCGCCGCTCCATGCAATAGAACGGTGCGCCCAGCACGGCTTCGTCCTCGCAATACACGACGGGTCGCGGAGCGGGCGGATAGACGGCATGCAGCTTCGAGAGTACGCGGAATTCGCGTCCCATGTCGTGCGCGCTCTTCACGCGATTGCCAAACGGCGGCCGACGCAGCACCAGCTCGCGATCGCCCAGCCGCACCAGGTACGTCAGGTTCGAGGCCCCGCCGGGGAACTGCTCGACCGTGACCGGTCCGTGCTCATCGGGCAATTGTGCCAGCAAGTACGCTTCGAGCGACTCGACGTTCAACTCCTCGCCCGGTCGGATGGGTCTGGTATCGTCGGCAATTTGGTTCATGGATCGCTCCGCAACGTCGGTGTCTGGCTGGAAGATCGTGGTTGGCTGGCGGGATTATTGTCTTAACGAAACGTGATCAGGGCGGGATCGTCCAAATGTGCGCAAGCGTTGAAGCCCTCGAGCGTGAGCCGTTCACGGCTGAAGATGAAATCCGTTACCGAGGCGTTTCGCACCCGCCAGCCCATGTCGAAAGCCGCGCGGTCGCCGCAGCCGAGCGTGAGTTGCAAGCCGACGGTGATTGCTCCAACCGAGGTGAATGCCGCCACGTTTCGTCCGCGTCCCTCGCTTTGAGTGATGCGGCGCAGACCCGCGCCTACCCGGTCTTTGAACGCTGCCCACGATTCGACTCCGGGGGCCTCGACCTTGCCGGCCACCCACAGCATCACGACCCGTTCGAACATCAGTTGAAATGTGCGATGCTTGTCGCGAGGGCCTTCGGCAGCCACGTACGCGGCGTGCAGTTCCTTGATGTCCGGATACTCCCGGCCGATTTGAGGCATGGTCGCCTTGATCAGTCGATCGACTTGGTGCTCGTCCAGCTCCGGCATAAAGCTCGGCTCGGGCCAGGGCAAACCGGCTTTGGCAAACGCCTCGCCGGCCAGCGCCGCCGTTTCGATCTGCCGCACGCGCGGTCCGGTGTAGACTTCGTCGAATCGCACGCCGCGCCGCACCCAATACTCTCCCAGCAACCGCGCTTGCTGCTCGCCCAGGGGCGAAAGCTGGTCGTAATTGTCGGAAAAGAAAGAAGCCTGCCCGTGTCGCACGAGCGCCAACATGCTCATCGTGTAATTCTCGGTCGCAAAGTTGCGGATATCGCGGTTGCTGACAGTCGCTCAGTTACATCAACGTGTGGCCGCTGGTCTTTTCGATTTCGGCTTGCAGCTTGCGCATGCCACGGATCCAGCGATCGTAGTCGGTCGCCTTGTGCAGCATGTACTTGGCCACGACCGCGTGCGGCAGAATCAAAAACGTCTCCGCGGCCAGGCCTTCAATCACGGCATCGGCCACTTGCTCGGGCTGCAGGGCCTCGGCCCGTAGAAACTCGGTGGCTGGCCCAGCGTCGGGACGCATCAGCATGTTGGTGAAAACGCCCTGCGGGCAGAGGCACGAGACCTTGATCGCGGGACCGTACGTGATCGAAAGCCACTCGGCCAGCGCCACTGCGGCGTGCTTGGTGACCGCGTAGGGCGCCGAACCGATCGAGGTCAGCAAGCCGGCCGCCGAGGATGTCTGCAACAGGTAGCCTTCTCCGCGCTCCACCATGGCGGGCAATACCGCGCGGGCGGCATAGACATGGGCCATGAGGTTAATGTCCCAGATCTTTTGCCAGTCCGAATTTGGCGCTTCCGGACCGCCACCCAGGGCAATTCCCGCGTTTGAACAGAACAAGTCGATCGGGCCGAACCGTTCAACGCTTTCGTCGACCAGCCGGCGCACTTGATGCTCGTCGGCGACGTCGGCGGCCACGGCCAGGCCGCCTATTTCTCCGGCCACGTCACGAGCCGCGCCAAGATCGAGATCGGCCACGACCACGCCGCGCGCTCCCTCGGCGGCAAATCGCCGGCACAGCGCACGGCCAATGCCGTGAGCGCCGCCGGTGACCACGGCCACTTTGTCTTTGAGATGCATGAAATGATCCTTCCTGACGGCGCTTTGGCCGGGATTTGGACCGGGCGCGAAGGCGGTTATTCGTGTTTGCGCAGCTCGAACTTGGCGATGGACTCGCGATGCACTTCGTCCGGACCGTCGGCCAGGCGCAGCGTGCGGGCGTTGGCCCATGCTTCGGCCAGGGGGAAATCTCCGCTGACTCCGCCGCCGCCATGGGCTTGAATCGCGCGATCCAGCACGCGCAAAGCCATGTTCGGGGCAACGACTTTGATCATCGCGATTTCCGAGCGTGCCACTTTATTGCCCGCAGTGTCCATCATGTAGGCCGCTTTCAAAGTCAGCAGCCGGGCTTGCTCGATCTCGATACGCGAGTCGGCAATGTCGGCGCGGACAGTACCCTGTTCGGCGATGGGTTTTCCGAAGGCGACCCGCTGTTTAACGCGGTGACACATCAGCTCCACGGTGCGCTCGGCCAACCCAATCAAACGCATGCAATGGTGTATGCGCCCGGGCCCAATCGTCCTTGCGCGATCTCGAACCCACGGCCTTCGCCCAGTAGCAGGTTCGAGACGGGCACTCGCACGTTCTCGTAATCGACTTCGGCGTGTCCATGCGGAGCGTGGTCGTATCCGAACACGCTCAACATTCGCCTGACCTTGACGCCAGGCGTGTCCATCGGAACCAGGATCATTGATTGCTGTTTGTGCGGTTCCGCCTTGGGATTGGTCTTGCCCATGAAGATCACGATCCTGCAGCGCGGGTCGCCGGCGCCGGAACTCCACCATTTGCGCCCATTGATCACGTAGTGATCGCCGTCGCGGGCAATGCTCGCCTGGATATTCGTGGCATCGGAGGAAGCCACCTCCGGCTCGGTCATCGCGAAGCACGAGCGAATTTCGCCGGCCAACAGCGGTTTGAGCCACTGCTTCTGCTGCTCGGGTGTGCCGTACTGCGCGAGCACCTCCATGTTGCCCGTATCGGGCGCCGCGCAATTGAAGACCTCGGGGGCCATCGGCGAGCGGCCCATGATCTCGCACAGCGGCGCGTACTCCAGGTTCGTAAGTCCGGCCCCGTGTTCGCGATCAGGCAGAAACAAGTTCCAAAGGCCGGCGGAGCGGGCCTTGGGCTTGAGCGATTCAACGATCGCCGTGGGCTGCCAGCGATCGCCAGTGGCAATCTCCTCGTGCCAACGCTTTTCGTTGGGGTAGATGTGCTCTTCCATGAACGCCGAGAGCCGGCTCTGCAGCTCCTTGACTTTGGCGGAATGCTCGAATTGCATACCGACACTTCCTTTCATAGGTTGGTTGAAAGCGTGCCGCGCGTTGGGGCGAGCGCAGCGGCGGGTCGATCCTTGCACGGGACCGACGGGCGGGGTACATTCTACCGAACGGACGGTAGGCACGCCAATGAGTCGCCCGCGGAATTTGCCGACGGCTGGCTCGACACGTTCTCGCGCAGGAAAGCCCCTGATGACCTCCAACGCTTCCGAAACGATTCTGGCTGACGTCGAGGCCTACTGCCAGGAGTTGCGCCCCCTCGAGGAACTGTGCTACCTCGAGCATCGTTACAACGAGGCCACCGTCTCGCTGGCCAAGAAATACCACCTGCTGGGTATTCCCGTGCCGATCGAATACGGCGGTCGCGGGGCCGATGCCCTGACTTATGCCCGGGCCCTGGCTCGCATTGGCCGCGAGGGGACCGGCGTGCGGACTTTTTTCTCCGGCCAGACGTCGATCGGGCAATATCCGATCATGCGTTACGGCAATGCCGATCAGCACGCTCGATACCTGCCCGCCTCGTGCCGGGGCGAGAAAATCCTGGCCTTTGGGCTGACCGAGCCGGAGGCGGGCTCAAACCCCTTGGAAATGACCACGACCTATCGCCGTAGTGGCGACAAGTACCTGCTCAATGGCGTCAAATACCTGATCTCCAATGGCGGAATTGCCGACGCCGTGGTTTGTTTCGGCTATCCCGAGGATCGCACTGGCAAAGATCGACGGATGAGCGCCTTTATCGTCGACACGGCCGGGACAACTTTCGAGGCCGAGGATCTGCACGCCAAGCCTGGCATGTTCACGGCCAATACTGGCATGTTCCAGATGACCGATCATCCGGTGCCGGTGGAGAACATGCTGAGCGAAGAGGGCAATGGTTTTCGCGTGGCGATGGGCACGCTAGTCTCCGGCCGGCTGAGCGTGGCCTCGGGTTGTCTGGGTGTGATCGAAGACTGTCTGGCCGAGGCATTGTCTTATGCCCAGACGCGGATCCAACACGGAAAATTGATCGGCAAACATCAACTGGTTCAAGAACACATTGCGATGATCGAGATGGATCGTGCCGCTAGCGACGCGCTGGTCGAACGGGCCGCGATCGCCAAGTCCGTCAGCGACGCGGCAAAGGGCGATGCAAAGCTCTACGCTCATGCCGATTTCTGCGTGGCCGAGGCCAAGTTCTTCGCCTCGAACGCGGCCTGGGACGCGGCCGACCGGGCCGTGCAAATCTACGGCGGTCGCGGTTGGTCTGAATTATACCGTGTCGGACGGCACCTGCAGGATGTGCGCGTTTGCCGGATCTACGAAGGCACCGATGAGATTATGAAGCTGAAGATCGCCACGGCGCTATTGGGCAAGGATTTTGCCGCTTTCGCCTGACGCGACCGCGCAGCCGTCATGCCTCAACGCGTTTGATGGCGAAATGTTTTGCCATTGAGGGTGAGCGCCCCAGGGCCGCCGAACAGGATGCGCAGCCTGACCTCGGAGCCGGCACGGCCGCTGAAGCTGAGACGGTGGCGCCCCGCCGCCAGTGCCACGGGCAGGAACTTCTGTCGGAAATCGCCTTGCTGGCCATCGTACAGCGAAACCCCGTCGACGTTCAGCTTGAGTTGGCCATAGTGCCATACCTGAAATTGATAAACGTCTTCGGTCGCGACGTCGAAATAGCCTTGGCCCACGAACGGCTGATTTTGTTCGACCCCCAGCAAGGCGGGCCAGGCCGCGTCGCGCGTATCTTGCACGGTTACGATCTTGCCGCTTGGCAGCTTGAATGCGAAACCGGCGCTCAGTTTCTGCGGAGCTCCGGCGAGCGGCGGTATCGCTTTGGGAGCTTCGATCACCATTTGGGTCGGCGCGGAAGCTACGCGCTCGCGCGTGCCAGGCGTCCCGACCGCCAGCGCCTGGATGGAAACGGGGCCAAGCCCGAAGGTGCGCGGATTGACGAGCAATTCGCCCTCTTCGCCAGCAATGACGCCCAAGGGGCGGCCATTTTGCACGACGAAGATTTGCTTCATGCCAGGGGCCTTGGCTTTCACCGTCAGGTTTTCGTCCCACCGCACGTGTCCGGCCGGCGCCGTGGTTAGTTCCATGCGATAGCCTGAGTTCTCTACCGTGACCGGAATGATGGCGCGGCCGGTGGTTTGGACGTTCGAATCATCGATCGCCACCACTCGCAACTCGTGATAGCCGTCGACATCGGTCTTCGTATCCCACTGCAGGCTTTCCCCCGGCGCCGCCGATGCGACTCGCCGGCCATCCACGAAAAGCTCGAAGCGTTCGACCTTGCCATCGTTGGGTATTTTGGCCGTGGGCGTGAGCTGGATCGTGCCAGCGACCTTGCCGTCGGGCTTCAGACCTTCGGCTTGCACGGCGGGTATGGAGGCCCACGGCTGGCACAGCGGATCGCCGACGATCAGCAATTGCGCCGGGGCGAACACCGACTGATAATAGGCCTCGGCCAGCGAACAGCCTCGGGCATAGTGAACATGCAACTGAGGCCAGGGAAATTTTTCGGCCAGCGCCATGGGTTCGACGATCGTGCCGCTCGAGCCGGCGGCGCCATATCGCAACAACTCGCTGAGCGGAGTCTGCGTGGAACCTTCCGCCATGATGCCGCCAAAACTAGTGAAGTTTTCGCAAATAGCGCCCGGCAGAATCTTGCTTCTGGAACTGGCCCAGGAGTAGTCGGCGACGCCAATCATGGCTCCCGCCACGTCCGATCGTCCGACCGGCAAGGGAGTCGTGATCACAGTCGCTTTGACTCCCAGTTTCTTTAATTCCTCGATGGCCGGCGCGAAGCCCGAGGTGCGAACCTTGGATCGCACGTCGGCGGTCTTGGAAAAATAGACCGTGCCGGGCGGCCGGCTGCCATCGGCGGCGGCGCTGCGTTGCAAATATGCGATGGCCTCGCGCACCGAGTTGCCGCGTCCGCTCGTGAACGCCAGCATGGTTGAGAGCAGGTAGGGCTGCCCGCCGGCTTCCTGCAATTCTCCAGCGTTGCCCCAACCGTACCATCCGCGAAAACCATGGGTAGGAAAGGCCGTCTCGCGATTGACAAAGCCGCGCATGTAGTGATTGATGTGCGCGTCCATAACCACGGGGAGCCGGGCATAGACCAGGTTCCACAAGTAGGTCGCCGAGTTAAGCGAACACGCCGGGGTGGCAAATGCCGGAAACTTGACCCGGCCGGCGAAATCCTCGGTCAGGTCGATGGAGTAGGGGAAGTCGCTGGAGTAGACGAGGTAGTCGATCTGATTCTTCAATCCGCGCCGCTCGAAGGCGTCGAGCGACGGGGTCAGGATCTTCTCGCGAAACGTCTCCACATCGAGGCTTTCGAATCCGCCAGTCCAGTCGATATAGAACACGTGGCTGGGCGGAATCTTCCGCAGTTGGACGAAATGATTCGCCACGGTCTGCGAAGCCCAACTCGCCGAGTTAACCACGAGAAACAGGTTCTCGGGCCCGCCGCCAGCGCGCACCGATGTCGTGCCGGTGAGGGCAATCGCCAACAGCGTTAAATTGCGCAGCAATCGCATGGCATTCATGGAGGACTCGTATTTGCCGTCGAACCGCCGCAATCCTGACCGCCAGACGATCATACGGCGCATAAGGTCGATCATACGGCGCATATGCTGCCGGAGCTAGCTTCTGTTTGGCGCCTGGGCAGCGCATGGCGAAACGGAACAGGTCGCCCCCCGCCGAGTAACCGCTATTTCTTGCCCAAAGCGCGCTGAGCCTGGAAGAAACGAGTGAGAATCTGACCGCCTTGTTCTTGCAGAACGCCGGGAACGATTTGCGGTCGATGGTTGAGCCGAGGGTCGCTCAAGAGCTGATACAGCGTGTGCACGGCGCCGCCCTTGGGATCTGGCGCGCCATAGACCACCACGGGAATGCGTGCCTGCAAAATCGCGCCTGCGCACATGGGGCAGGGTTCGAGCGTGACGTACAGCGTGCAGTCCTCGAGTCGCCAGCTACCCAGCGCGCCGGCGGCCTGAGTGATGGCGATCATTTCGGCGTGCGCCGTGGGGTCGCGCAGTTGCTCGCGTTGGTTGTGAGCCGAAGCAATCACGCGATCGTGCTGCACGATCACCGCGCCGACTGGTACTTCGCTTTCGCCCAGCGCCGCTTCGGCCTCGGCCAGCGCGATTCGCATGTAGTGTTCGTGCACGTCAGTCTCGTGGGAAGGGTTCGACGACTTGGTATTTCCTGTGACCGCTTTGGCCGGTTCACTCGCGCAATGACAGCGCCCGCATGTGCCGATCGGTTTCGCGATAGGCTTCCTCGACCCAGGAAACGATTTTTTCGGGATCGGGCGAATATTCAAGTTCGATCGAAATGGCGCGATCGCCGAGGTTCAAGTTTTTGATCTCCCGCAGGAAGGGCTCGAACGGCACCACGCCGCGCCCCGGCGGCAAATCGCCGTGGACCTGGCCGTCGCAGTCCGAGAGGTGAACGTGGGCCACGCGGCCTTGCAGTCGACGGATTTCCTCCGGCGGAACGTGGGATAAAACCAGGTGCGAAATATCGAGATTGGCCATTACGTTGGGCGAAGCGACATCCTCCAAGAACCTCGCCATCGTGTCGACGTTATTGACCAGCGAGAGAGGAAACGGTTCCAATTCGATGGCGATTTCCAATCCCAACTCGGCCGCGCGCGAGCCCAATTCGCGGACGGCCTCCACTCCGAGCCGCCATTGCTCGGCCGGCGGGATCACTTCGCGATTCCAGATATATTCGCCGATCACGAGTAGCACGTTTTTTGCCTGATAGGCCTGTGCCAATGCGAGATATTCGCGAACTCTGGCGATGTGAAACTTCCGCACACTGGGATTGAAGTCGATCAGCCCCACGGCGACGCAAGGCAGCGAAACGATCGGCAGTCCGAGGCGGTCGCACTCGTTTTTGATGCCGGACAGCTCGCGCGGATCGGCGTCGAGTGGATCGACGAAGATGTCGATTGTGTCGAAACCGATTTCCTTAGTCTTGCGCAGGCCGAACTCGGTCGGCTGGCCGGCCTGCACCCAGGCGGAATTGATCAATCCTAACTTCATTGGCTCATTCGGTCAGCGTGGCCTGGGGGCGTTTCCACTGTTTGATCGCCGAGTCCGAGACTTTCACGAGCGGCGTGTAGCGCGGATGGCGCGATTCCTTGTATGGGTCATTGCGAGCCGCGTTGTAGCAGCAAATCAAACTCCAGCGCGGGTGCTCCGAGCGGTTCTGGTCGGAACGATGCAGCAGGTTGCAGTGGAAGAATAGCGCGTCGCCAGGCTCGGCCTCGACGTATTTCAATTCCATTCGCTCAAGCGCGGCAGAGACGATTTCCATGTCGGCGCCCGTCTGGTCGCCAGTCTTGCCGTGTTCGATGCGGCCCATACGATGCGAGCCCTTGAGCACTTGCAAGCAGCCGTTTTCCTTGGTTGCGCGATCCACCGCGATCAAGCAACTGGCCAGGTAGGGAAACAGGCAACCGTTGTGATACCAGTAGCCGTAGTCCTGGTGCCATTCCCAAGCGCCGCCCACTCGGGGCTCCTTGAGCATCATCTTGGTGTGGTAATGATAAACCTCGCCGCCGAGCAACTGCTGCATGCGATCGACGACGCGCGGCGAGCGCGAAAACATGCCATACAGGTCGTCGCCAGCATCGTTCCACAGCGTCAACTTGGTCACTTGTCCGCTGGCGTCCTTGCGGCCCGCGGCGCCGGCAATCAGCGCTTGATCGGCTTTGGCATAGCCCAACAAGATTTGCATTTCTTCGGCGTCAAACAGCCGAGGCACGAACAGGTAGCCCGTTTCGTCGTAACGGGCCAATTCGTCGGCGGTAAAGGTGGTCATCGTAGTTCCGTTGCATCGAGCTGAAATTCTTTTCCGAATCCGCCAGTCGACAATTCGGGGCTGACTCCTTCAGGGGCTTTCGATACCTTTATAGCACGTTGGCCGCCCCGTTTCAGCCGCTTCGATGGGGGAACCGCGGCCTCCAGGTCCTGCGCGAGCGATTCACCGAAGACGTAAAACCCGATCATGGCGCGAAACTGGCGAAACAACCGGCTGAAGAATTGGGCCATGGCGCTGTTGGTCGTCTATTGGCTTGCACTGTTCGTCGGCACGCATGTGCCGCGAGCTCCGCACGAGTTGCTGCCGAAGAACGTTTCCGACAAGGTGCTGCATTTCACGGCATATGGCGGTCTGGCGTTCTTGCTGTGCCTCAACTGGTCGTTGCGCCGGCCGCTCGGCTGGCGGCAATTTGCGATCGTGCTGGCCCTGCTGGCCGGCTTTGGCGCCTTCGACGAACTTACGCAGATTCCGGTCGGACGGGATTGCGATATCCTGGATTGGACCGCCGACGTTACGGGCGCCACGTTGGGAATGGGCGCGTTTCTGATCGCCACGAGCTTGTTTCGACTGCCCGAACGAGATTCGGGGTCGGTCTAGCCGCAAGTCGACACCGGGGGTCGACGCTCCGCGTCAAAAGTTCGGTGTCGGCGGACGATAGTCGGCCAGGTCGATCGAACTGAACCACTCGATCGTGCGCTGCAGTCCTTCGCGGAGCGGAATCGTGGGCTGCCAGTTGAGGTGCTTTTTGGCAAGCGTAATATCGGGGCGTCGCCGGGTCGGATCGTCGGCCGGCAACGGCCGATGAACGAGCTTGGATTTCGAGCCGGTCATTTCCAGCACCAGCTCGGCCAGTTCGCGAATCGTGAATTCGTCGGGATTGCCTAGGTTGACTGGCCCGACAAAATCGTCCGGTCCGTTCATCATCCGGATCATTCCTTCGATCAGGTCGTCGCGATAACAGAACGATCGGGTTTGTTCGCCTTCGCCGAAGATCGTGATGTTCTCGCCCGAGAGGGCCTGGATAATGAAATTCGAGACCACGCGGCCGTCATAGGGGTGCATCCGCTGGCCGTAGGTATTGAAAATCCGCACGACGCGAACGTTGACGCCGTTGGAGCGGTGGTAGTCCATGAACAGCGTTTCGGCCATCCGCTTCCCCTCGTCGTAACAGGCGCGGGGACCGATCGGGTTGACGCTGCCGCGGTACGACTCGGGTTGGGGATGCACCTCGGGGTCGCCATAGACTTCGCTGGTCGAAGCCTGCAGCACCTTGGCGCGGCAACGCTTGGCCATGCCCAATACGTGGATCGCGCCCAGCACGGATGTCTTGGCCGTCTTGATCGGGTTGTATTGATAATGGCCGGGCGAGGCCGGACAAGCCAGGTTGTAGATTTCGTCGACTTCGAGCCAGATGGGCTGCGTGATATCGTGGCGAATCAGTTCGAAATTGGAGTAGTCCAACAGGTGCGCGACGTTCGATTTCTGGCTGGTGAAGAAATTGTCGAGACAAATCACGTCGTGATTCTGCTCGACCAGCCGCTCGCACAGATGCGAACCCAGAAACCCCGCGCCGCCGGTCACCAGCACACGCTTGCAGCTTGCCATGAAACTTTTTCCGAATTTACGAGGTCAATGCGCCGAACGGAAGCCGATGGCGTCGAAACGTTGAATATCAGGGCTCTGAAAATCAGGCCTTGCGGATCTTCGCCCGGCCTTCGCTCACATTCTTGGTGGCGTTGCGCGTATCGATGACCAGCTTCGAATGCTTGACGATGAAGTTGTAGTCATAGGCCGTGTGATCCGTGGCAATCAGCACGCAGTCCTGGCTGGCCAGAAAGTCGGCGTCCAACGGCACGCTGTTCATTTCGGGCACGTCGTGGTGTCGCATCTTGGGCAGCCGCGGCACATGCGGGTCGTTGTACGAGATGATCGCATGACCCGCTCGTAGCAGGTCCATCAATTCGAACGACGGGCTTTCGCGCGGATCGTCAACGTCTTTTTTATAGGCCACGCCCAGCACGCAGATCTTGCTCCCCTTGAGCGGCTTGCCCGCCTCGTTGAGGGCTTCCATCACGCGGTGCACGACATATTTGGGCATGCTGGTGTTGATTTCGCCGGCCAACTCGATGAACCGTGTCGGCATGCCGTGCTTGCGAGCCACCCAACTCAAATAGAACGGATCGATCGGAATGCAGTGTCCGCCCAGGCCCGGGCCAGGATAAAACGCCTGGAAGCCAAACGGCTTGGTCTTGGCCGCATCGATCACTTCCCAAACGTCGATGCCGATGCGGTCGAAGAGCATCTTCAGCTCGTTGACCATGGCGATATTCACCGACCGATACGTGTTCTCCAAAATCTTGCAGGCCTCGGCCACTTCGCAACTCGACACCGGCACGATGTTGACGACCGCATGCGCATACAACGCCTCAGCCAGCCGTGCGCTGGCTGGCTCGGCGCCGCCCACCACCTTGGGAATTCCACTGGCCGAGAAATTAGGATTGCCCGGGTCCTCGCGCTCGGGACTGTACGCCAGAAAATATTCGCTCCCCAGCTTAAGTCCGCTGCGCGGCCAGAATCGGCAGCACCACGTCGCGCGTCGTGCCCGGGTAGGTCGTGCTCTCGAGCACGACAAGCTGACCGGGCCGCAGCACGGCGGCAATCTGCTTAGCGGTGTTCTCGACGTACTCCAGGTCCGGATCGCGGCTGTCGGAGAGCGGCGTGGGCACGCAGATTAACAGGGCGTCGGCCTCGGCCAGGCGTGCCATGTCGGCCGTGGGCGTGAATTTTTTGCTGGCGATACAATCGGCGATCCACTCCGAGGGGATATGCCCGATGTAGCTCTTGCCGGCCAGGAGCCTTTCGACCTTGGTCTTGTCGACGTCGAAACCCATGGTGCGAAAGCCGGCGGCCACGAAGGCTCTGATGAGCGGCAGGCCGACATAACCCAGGCCAACGACGCCGACGACGGCCGTCTTGTCGCGGATCGCGGAATCGAGCGCTGGGGCCATCGTAGGGCATTCTCCGGGTCGTGTTCGTCGCGAACCGCTGGCACCGAGGGTCGGTGGCTGCGACAGACGGTTAAACTATCAACCATAACGCGCCGCGACCGCCTTTGCATGTCCCCGGCTGGAGGAATTGCTAGTGTGAATGCACTGGATTGGGCAGTTGTTACGGTTTTGTGTGCCAGGCCCGTCAACGACCCCACGCTCGGGCTAGCGCAAACTTCATATTCCTGCTGCCAGCACCGCGTTACACGGCGGGCTGATTCGGCTTTACACGCGCCGCAATTATCGAGTACCCTCCCCGGGCCCTAAATTGCCCACCCCCCGGTCGCGAGGTCACAGCGATGCAACGTGTACGAACCTGCCTGGTCCTGATGCCAATCGTCGTCTTGTTGGGCGCTCTGTCGAGCGCGCCGACAAAAGCGGATGACTTTCGCATTCAAACCGACGTCTACGCCGCCAAGAGCAAGATACCGCTCAGCCAGAACATCACGCTGTTTCGCGCCGGGTACGTGTACGACTATTTGACCCATCCGGAGCGAGCCGCCTCGGTCGATCGAATAGCCGTGTTCGATCAGGCACATGGCCGCTTTATCGTGCTGGACCCCGCGCAAGATCAAAGCCGAGGTCAAGACCGACGACGTATTGCTGTTCGCCAGTAAGCTGCAGGCTTTCGTGACGGCCAAGAGCTCCAACGCGTTTACCAAGTTCGCGGCCGATCCGGAGTTCGAAGTCGACTTCTCGCAGAATGGCGAACTGAAAATGAGCAGTCCTCACATGACCTACGAGCTCAAGACCCTGCCCGCCAATACGCCCGAGGCGGCCGCCCAGTATCGTGAGTTTTCCGACTGGTATGGTCGCTTCAACACGATGTCGAACCCGGGCTCGACTCCGCCCTTTGCGCGCATGGCCGTCAACGCGGAACTGGCCAGGCGGGGCCTGGTGCCGACGGAAGTTCAACTGACCGTTCCCCGACAAAGTGGCGTTGAGGCCACGTCGTTACGCAGCGAGCACCATGTCTCTTGGCGGCTGCTGCCCCGCGACTCTGAAAAGATCGAGGAGACGGCCAATCAATTGTCTACCTTCAAGATGGTGGACTTCGATCAGTTCGAGCGCACCGGGCTTACCAAGCGGTAGAAATCCACGCAAATTTCAAGTCGCCCGAGGGCGACTCGACTCGCAAGTATCTTGCTTGCTGGCGAAGCCTTCGGCCAGCGGTTACGATAGTGACGTTGTCACTCATCCGGAGACCTCGCCCATGTTTCGCCCATTGCTCGCCTTCACTTCGTTGGCCGTCCTGGCCTCCGCCGGTTTTGTCGCCGCGGACGTCACCGTCGAAAAGACCGCCCAGGGGGTCACGGTCCAAGCCGACGGCCAACCGTTTACGGAATATCTGATCAAGTCCGGCAGCAAACCAATCCTGTGGCCCGTCATCGGACCCGGGGGAAAACGGCTGACGCGCAACTGGCCGATGGAAAATGGCGTCGCCGGCGAGACCGACCGCGACCACATCCACCAGCGCTCGCTGTGGTTCACGCACGGCGACGTCAACGGCATCGATTTCTGGTCCGAGGGCAAGGGACGGATCGAGCACCGAGAATTCGTGCGAGTCGAGGGCGGACCGCAGGCGGTCATCGAAACCCGCAATGACTGGCTTAGCCCCGATGGCAGCAAACTTGTGCTGCAAGACGAACGGACGTTCACCTTCGGCGCCGACGCGGACAAGCGCTGGATCGATTGCGACATCCGGCTCAAGGCCACGCAGGGACCGGTCGTGTTTGGCGACACCAAAGAGGGTTCGTTTGGAGTTCGGGTCGCATCGAGCATTCGCGTGGACTCGAAAAAAGGAGGCAAGATCGTCAACAGCGACGGCAAGACGAACGCCGCCGCGTGGGGCAAACCGGCCGCTTGGGTTGACTACCACGGACCCGTCGAAGGCGAAATCGAGGGCATTGCCATCCTCAATCACCCCACCAGCTACGGCTTTCCCTCGCACTGGCACGTGCGCACGTACGGCCTGTTCGCGGCAAATCCCTTCGGTCTGAAGGACTTTACCAATGGCGCGAGCAAAGGCGAATATACGCTGCCGGCCGGCGAAACCCTGCAACTGAAGTACCGCGTGTTGTTGCACAAGGGAGACGAGAAGGAAGGCCGCGTGGCCGAGGAATTCGCGGACTATTCCAAATAGCGGTCCGGCGGCTTTTCGAGTACCATTCCGGGCCGATGCAAACGGGAGAAATCGGAAATCTTTAGCCAGGAGTGCGTGCCTCGCTAAATTAACCGATTTCTCAAAATTACCCTTCTTGCTGCAAGTGCATCCAGCCATTCGGCCGATAGCATCATTGTCGGAACTCAGCCTAGTTTATCTATCCCGCACGTGTTCGTACTTTTTATCTTCCCACGTGCGATTCCCAGGAGAATAAACGCCCCATGTTCACCACTTCCCCGGTGATTCAAACATTGGACGAATTGCGAACTTATATCAACACGATTCTATGCCAGCACAATCAACTTGAACTCGGCGCCTTCCCCCTCACGGAACGCGTTTTGATTCGCTCCGAGCAACCTTGCGGCATGTACTTTTGCCTTCACGGCCCGCGGGCGGTCAAGTTTTCGGCCATTTGGGAGACGCAACGCAACACGGTTTTGTTTTACGGGTCCACCGGCGAGCGGTTCCATAAGGTCCAGCTCGTCGAGGCCCCCAAGCTCGCGGCGGTCGACGTCTGAGGACGGTCGCGGGCAAAAGTGGCCAGCGCGCCAGGCAAGAAGTTTCCGCGCTTGACACGAACGACGCGGTTAGTATACATAACTACACTATCAAGTCATCGATCATAACATGGAGGTTCGGTCATGCTCGTTTTGTCCCGGCGGGAAAGAGAACGTATCAAGCTCGGCGATTCGATCGTCGTCACGATCGTGCGCGTCTCAGGCGACCGAGTTCGCATCGGAATTGAAGCGCCGCCGGAGGTGCTTGTGCTGCGGGACGAGCTCGAGCCGCGCGTGGTTAGCGAGCCGTCGGCCGCGGGAGGCTAGTGCGTGTCGCACTGACATTTGGCGCCCGCAGAGCGACTTTCATCGCGAAATCCGACGAAAATACCCGCTACAAGGTCGCGCGACGTGCTCGAAGCGGCGCCTGTGCGTATTGGAAAGCTGTTGGCCCCTAGGCTGGGCCAACGGCTGGCCGCTTGAGAGGTTACTTGCCCACGTTCGCGCTAGCGGGCGATTCTGAGCAGCGTGCGAAATAGAATGGCCACGTCGCCGGCCAGGGTCGCGCGTGCGACATAGGCGCGCGACAAGGCGATCTTATCGGGCAGGATCCGCTGGACGTATTCCTGCTCGGGGTCGGCACTGGCGGCCAGAATTTCGGCCTCGTCCCGATATTTCACACTCGCCGGATCGGTCAGTCCTGGTCGCACCGCGAGAACGGCCGCGTACTCGTCGCGGAACATCTCCACGTACTTGGGCACTTCGGGCCTTGGCCCCACCAGGCTCATGTCCCCCAGGAACACGTTGAATAGCTGCGGCAGTTCGTCGATCTTCGACTTTCGCAGCCAGCGGCCGCTGGACGTGATTCGTGGATCGGCGCCAGAGGTGATCTGTCCGCCCCGCTCCGGAGCATCGACCGTCATCGTGCGAAATTTGTAGATCGAAAACGGCTGGAAATTTCGGCCGACGCGAGTCTGTCGGAACAAGATGGGGCCGGCCGAATCGAGCCGCACGGCAATCGCAGCCACGAGCAAGAGCGGGCTAACCAGCACCAGCCCCAAGCCGGAGGCCGCCAGATCGAGCGCCCGCTTGGCCGCCGAGTAGAGACGCCGCGGACGCAAAATCGGCTGCGAGCAGGGCTCCATGAACGCTGAAGTGGGTTGAGAATCCGTCACGAGCTAATTTCGCAGCAGCTTTTAAAAAGTGAAGGTTGGCGCCAAATGGTGGCAATACGCCACAATACCAGGCGTCGCGGTCATGAACGGTTGTCCTCATCCGGCGGCAGTGGATGCGCGGCGAACCACTCGGCCACCATCATGGCAACGCGGCGGGCGCCGGTTTCAGTGAAGTGACAGTCGTCATAGAACACGCTTGCGTCTCCATTGAGCGGTGCCAGGTCGATCAATTCGACTTGCCGCTCGTCGCACACGGCCCGCAGCGAGTCGTTGTAGCGATCCATCCCTTGTCGCAATTGTTCCAGCGAAAGGAACCGCCCGTCGCGCAGTTGGCCGAACCAAAGCAGTGCGGCGTTCTCGGCGTCCAGATCATCTCGCCATAGCACCGGTTGAGTCGTGAAGATCAAGCGTACGTTCTTTTGCCGGCAAATGTCGATGATTCGCTCGAGATTATGCCTGTAGGCATCCAGGCAGGGAGCCAACGCGGGACATTTTGGATCGATTGTGGCGGCCTGCCGAATCGCGCGTCGCCGCACGTATACCGAACCGGCCGTGTCCTCGACCACCGTACCGGCGTCGGCGACGCGCCTGGCCAAGGCGCCGGCCAACTGCCAAATGTGAGATCGCGTCCACCAGGGAGGCGCCGGCTGCGGACCGGCCAGGCAGGCCATGAAGTCGTTAATGCCGGCCTGCACGACGACGCAGTCGATCTGCTCGACCAGTGGCGAGTCTTCCAGAAATTGAAGATGCCCGTCGCTCCGGTAGCCCGGCAGTCCCGCATTGCCGACCCAAAACTCGCGATTCAAGGCGGCCGCGTTCAGGTCCTGTTCGAGACGCTCGGGCCAGGTCTTCGAATTGTCCAGATAGGTGCAGGCCGTCGAGCTGCCCCCCAGGCACAAGATGCGATAAGCCGCGCCGCGGGCCGGAGGTTCGTCGCCGCGCACTCCCCAAGAGTTGAACTTCACATGGGCTTCACTACCCACGTCGCGCATGATTCCCGCCGCCGGGCGATAGACGAACTCCAAGCCCGGCCGCCGTCCGTGAAACGGCTCGGCAAACCGGGCAAGGACAGGCCCGAGCGCCAATTCGGCAATTCCCCAAGCCAATAGCAAGCTGGCGCCGGCCAGAACCAACTGCGGAAATCGCCGCGCGTAGAAGCGTCGCCCGGCCGGCAACAGGATGGTACCGCTTGCAATCGCCAGCCAGATTGCCGCCGCCGCAATCGCGAGCCAATCTAGTCGCGACTCGATGCTCCAGCCGCGGGCCATCGCCACGCCAGTATCGGCCAGCAAAAGCAGCGGCAC
Organism: uncultured Planctomycetaceae bacterium; assembly: GCA_963791755.1. Classification (GTDB taxonomy): domain Bacteria; phylum Planctomycetota; class Planctomycetia; order Pirellulales; family PALSA-1355; genus PALSA-1355. The sequence continues at coordinate 1,432,265 of CAWBTK010000005.1, read as the reverse complement.
AACCGCCACTGCGAGATAGCCCGCGATTGCCCTGGCACGCCGCGTGGGCGACGCCACCGAGGATTGCTGCTCCGCGGCCGGAAGTGCGGCGCTGTCGTTCACGCTCGGTTCTGCACGCACAAGTCGCGGACGACCCGGACGACGTGAGCCCGCTCGCTTGACCGCATTCCGGGAAACAGGGGCAAGCTCACCAGACGCTCCCAGAGCGGCGACGCCACGGGAAACTGCTCGCTGGTCCAGTTGAAGCGGTCGCGATAATAGGGATGCAAATGCAGCGGGCGCCAATGGACCGAGCAGCCCACGCCCGCGGCTTTCAGTCGCGTGATGAACTCGTTGCGATCGATGGCCAGTTTCGCGAGCCGCAGTCGCACGGGAAACAGGTGCCAGGCGTGAAGGCGGTTTTCCGGCACGACGGGGAGTTCCAACTCGGCCAGATCGCCAAGTTCCTCCAGGTAGGCGTGAGCGATCGACTCGCGTTCCAGACGCATGGCCTCGGCCCGTTCCAACTGGTGCACGCCGATCGCGGCGGCGATGTCCGTCAGATTGTATTTATAACCGGCTTCGACGATTTTGTAGTCCCAGCTTCCGCCGCCCGAATAGCGTCCCCAGGCGTCGTGCGACAAGCCGTGCAGCGACATCATTCGCATGCGGTCGGCCAGCGCCTCGTCGTCGGTGACGGCCATGCCTCCTTCGCCCGTGGTGATGGTCTTGTTGGCGTAGAACGAAAAGCAACTGACGGCGCTGGTGGCCTCGCCCGAGCGCTGCCACGGCGACTCGGCCGTGGGTCGCCAGGCAGCCGGAAAGGCATGGGCCGAGTCTTCAACGACCCACAGTCCGTGCCGATTTGCGAAGGCGTTGACGGCGGCCATGTCCATCATCAGCCCACTGACATGCACCGGAATCATGCCCGATACTTCCAGCTTTTCTCCGTTCGCGGCAGGCAACTCGCCCGAGAGAGCCAATGCGATTTTTCGCTCGGCATCGTCCAGATCCATATTGAACGTATTCGGATCGCAATCGACCAGGATCGGTATGGCGCCTTGATAGCGCACGATTTCGGCCGTGGCGGCAAACGTCATCGTGGGCACGAGCACGCCCCGGCCGGGCGCCAGTCCCAGGGCCTCGGTCGCCAGGTGCAGCGCCGCCGTGGCCGAATTCAGAGCGACGGCGTGCTTGGCGCCGACGGCCGCGGCGAAGTTCGCCTCAAACCGTTTGGTCGTCGGCCCGCTGGTCAGCCAACCCGAGCGCAAGCAATTGACCACCTCGGCGATCTCGGCTTCGCCGATCGACGGGCGGAAAAACGGCACGTTGTGCGGCACGGAGGCCGGCGAAACGGCGGGTCGGATCGAGGGAGCAGCCAACGGTTCTAAAGCTCCTGCAAACGGTTGTAGAGCACTTCCGGAGTCTCGAAGTCTTCGGGAATCAGCGAGCCGTCGGGCAGGCTGATCGCGAGTTGTTTCTCTAACTCGGCGATCAGTTCCACCAGGGCGAAGCTATCCAGATACCCATCGCGCAATAGCGCCGTGTTGGGACCAATGCCCTGGGCTGGCTTGCCGCGTTTGCGCTCCACGAAATCGCGGATCACGCCCAGGATCGCATCCATCGGAACATCCATTATTCGTTCACTCTGCTGAGGAGATGGTTGGGGGAATCGTTCCAAATGTACCATTTAAATACCACTCGCGATTGCCGCCGCGGGCCAATTTTCCACTCGTGCTTTTGCGCAACTTGCCGCGCGGCACCACGCGAGCGTCGGCCAGGTCGATATCCAACCGCGCCGGCACGGCGATCCGAACCTGCGCGGCGATTTCTTCCCATTGCGCCTCGGGCTCGTCGCTCTCGACCAGGACCACCAGGCCTTCGGTGCCCATTTCGAGCATCGGCACGCCGAACGAAACTACGCGACCCGCGTGCACGCCGCTCACCTGGTTGACGACTTGCTCAACATCCTGCGGATAGACGTTTCGGCCGCCGATGATCACCAGGTCCTTGGCCCGGCCCGTAACGTAGAGATGACCATCCTGGTCGAGATAGCCGAGGTCGCCGGTGTTGAAGAATCCTTCGCTATCGAACAGCGCCGTGTTGAGGTCGTCGCGACGAAAGTAGCCGGTGAACAAGAACGAGGACCGCACCAGGATTTGTCCCGCCTCGCCGGGCGGCAATTGGCGACCATCGTCGGCCACGATGCGAACTTCGCAGTCGGCCACGCACTTGCCGTTGCTGACGTGAATCACGGCGTGTTCGTCATCCTCGCCAGCTTCGTCCGAGCGGTGGGAGTTGTGCCAGACAGCGCGGTCGACGCGTCGATATCGCGGCGGGCACTCGGCCGAGGAGGTCGTGACGGCGAAGACATTCTCGGCCATGGCATAGCAGGTTGCCAGCGCCGCGGGCGACAGTCCGTCTCCGGCGAAACGAGTCGCAAACGCCTCCATCGCTTCTTGGCTGACTGGTTCCGAACAGTTGATGACCGAGCGCAAGCTCGATAAATCGTATTGGCCCGGCTCGGCTTTGGCTCGCTGCGCCAAAAACGCGAAGGCGAAATTGGGCAGCCAGGTCAGTGTCGCCCGATGGCGGCTGACGGCGTCGAGCAATAGTGCCGGATTGGCGACCCATTCGAACGGCGACAGCCAAACCACTTCGACGCCCAACAACAACGGCGTGACGAAGCAGGCAATGAAGCCCATGTCGTGATACAGCGGCAGCCAGCTGGCGATGACGTCCCCCTCGCGCATTCTGAGATCGCGATTATAACTTTCGGCATGCCGCCAGACGGCTCCGTGCGACAGCATGACCCCCTTGTGCAATCCGGTCGTGCCCGAGGAGTGCTGCAGCAGCATGGTATCCGTGGGTTGGCAAGCGACCCGGGCGGGAATGGGACCCGATCCGGCGGCGATCTGGTCATAACGGAACGTATTGGGCACTGCCAACAGCGAATCTTCGATCTTGAGTTTGGGGTCGGCCGCGAGGCCCCAGGCCCCGATGCGCGACAACAACTCGCCAAGTCGGGACCAGTAGATTTCCTTGGCCACGCGCACGCTGGGCTCGGCCAACACCGTGGGAATCGCTCCCAGCCAAGCGCAGCCCAGCCAGGTGGCGTAGAAATCGATGTGATGCGTGCCGACCAGCACCACGACGTCGCCCGCACGCAGGCCATGCTCGTGGAAAAAGGCGGCGGCGCGAGCGGCGTCGCCGGCAATCTGGGCGAAGGTCCGGCTCGCGGGCTTTGTACGCCGCGAGAACGTCTGCACGCAGGTTCGTTCGCCCTGGCGTTCGGCATGGCGCAGTACGCAACTGATAATGTCTTCGTAAGCCACGGCTTTGTGTCGAACCAGCGAGCTGGAACTTTAGAATTGGAAGTAGATAAACGCGGTCTGACCGCGAAGGTAAATCAAGCACAGCACGAGCATGGCGCCCGACCAGTCCGCCTTGCGCGGTCCAATAGATGAAGCCGCTCGCGCGGCTTGCGCCTCGGCGCTGGCTTCGCGCACGAACCATCGCGCGCCCAGCGGCGCGGCCCAAACCGCCAAGGTCAGCACGGCGGCATGCAGATAAAACGTTCCGGATAAGGCGCGATAGGAGAATTCCCAGGGCATCAGGGCACGTTCGACCAGCCCCAGCGCCTGTTCGGTGGTCGCGGAGCGGAAGAAGATCCATCCCAACGAAACCAGTGCGAATGTGGTCAGCAGGGCGGCCAGCCGTCGGACGGGCGCGGCGGCGACTTCGCTCTCGGCCGCGGGCGCGGCGGTGCGTTGGCGATATGTCGATATGTGGTAGCCGGCGATCAAGCAGCCGTGATAGAAACCCCACAGCAGAAAAGGCCAGCCGGCCCCGTGCCAAATGCCGCACAAAGTCATCGAGATCAGGGCGGCGCGGCACATGGCGCCTAAAGTTGCCTTCTTTCCCAGTAGAGGAAAGAACAGGTAGTCGCGAATCCAACGCGATAGCGACATGTGCCAACGATTCCAGAAGTCGACCGGCGACGTGGCCGAATAAGGATAATTAAAGTTGTCGACTAGCTGAATGCCGCACAGCCTGGCCGAGCCGATCGCCATGCGGCTGTAACTGGAAAAGTCGAAATAGATTTGCAGCCCGAACGCCACGGCCATCAACCACACGTCGGTCGCGCCTACGCTCTCGTAGGGCCTTGAGAAGGCCTGGTCGACCGAGGGAGCGATGCCGTCGGCCAACACGACTTTGATGAACATTCCAGTCGTGATCAGCCAGATGCCGTCCAGGAATGCCGAACTCAACAGCCGCGCCGGCGGATTCTCGATTTGAGGCAGCAGTTCCTTGGCCCGCATGATCGGTCCGGCGATCAGCTTCGGAAACAGGGCGATGAAAAGTTGAAAGTCCCAGAACGAATGAATCCGCTCGCGCTTGCGAACGATGTCGACGGTGTAGCTGATGGCCTCGAAAACGTAAAACGAGATTCCCAGCGGCAGGATCCAATGCGGCACTTCTACCAATTGATCGACGCCCAGCCATGAGGCCACGGCGTTGACGTTCTCGCACAGCCAACTGAGGTATTTGAAAACGGCCAACATCAGCACGTTGGCCGCCAGCACCCAGCCGCCTCGCCACTTGCGATTTGGCGGCCCGGCGACGATCCACTTGGCTCCCCAGTGGTTCAGGGCCGCCGAGCCGACTAGCAGCCCCAGGTAGGGCCAGTGCCACGAAGCGTAGAAGAGATAGCTGGCCGCCAGCAACACCCAGCGGCGAGCGCGGGGCGGGGTGAGCCATACGGCCAGCACCACCAACGGCAAAAACGCCAGAAAGATCGGGCTGTTGAACCTCACGGCCGGGCCAACTCCTTCCAAGCCGACCGCTTGGCGGCCTCGTCCAACAGGAATCGACTCAATCGCTGGTGACCCGGTTCGGTAAAGTGCGATCGATCAGGCGATTCATCGACCCAACCCCAGTATTCGTTGGGCACGATTCGCCGCGCATCCAGGACCGTAATGCCCAGTTGTTCAGCTTCGCGATCGAAGAGTTCGATAAATTCATTTTGCCGATCGGGATCCATCAAGGGGGGCAGATCGTCGCGCTCCGGCGCGTAATAGCAAAACACCGTGGCCCCTTGTTGCCGCAGCAGCCGCACGGTCGCCCGCAGGCATTCGACGTTGAACCGATAATCGTGCTCCACCAGATCGTAGGAGTATTTGACGCTTTGGCGATCGTCCCATAGGCGCTGCACGCGGTCGGTCAGCGTGCGATAGATATGCGCCCGCAGATCGGCGCTTTTGCCCATTAGCGTGGATCGCTCGGAAACCCAGGCCGTGAGCATTTCGTCTAAACGATCGGAATCGCTACGCAGGCGCTCCAGTTGTTCGTCGTGTTCAACCTGGTTGCGCTGGGCGTGGATTTCGTCGAGAATCTCCGGGTCGGCATGGATCTCGGGGGCGGCGAGCATGGTCTCGAAATCGTCCACGAATGCTTTGTCGCGGTAAGCCTGATGGATCTCGTGGCGCAAACGAGAATCGCGGGCGATATTGCGCCAAGTGAGGCCGAGAAAGACAATCGTGGGCCGATGTTTGCTGTGCAGTAGGTGCCCGACGCGGGTGAGGATTTCGAACGGCAAGAAGTTGGGATAGGCCAGCAGGTAAAATCCGGCGTTAAGGTCGGGATACGTCGCGGCGACGCTCGCGGCCAATTCGTCGATCAGAATTCCCTCGGCGTCGGTGCGCAGTGGATCGCCTTGCTGGAGTCCCGGCAAGGCGTAGGTGTGCGAGTTGCCGAACATCCACACCGCGGGTTCATCGACAACCGGTGGCAACCTGGCCGGATCCTTGAGCACGATGGTTACGTTGTCGGGCCGTTTGACCTCGTGCGCGACTTTGGCCGGCGGTTCACTGATCAGCCGCGAACTGGCCCACTCGGCCGCGACCAGCACGAGCGCCGCGGTCGTCACCACCACGATTAATTGCGCGACCGCCGGCGGATTTGAGGGGTTCGGTCATGCGCCAACATTCTCGCTTGTATGCACGTTGATTCGATCGGTCATCGGTTGAGTTTTGACATGGCTCCGGTTTGATCCCAGGCTCTGGGATAAAACACCGCGGCCCATGCGCCGTAGGCGATTCCCAGGGCATAGGCAAAATGCATCGTCGCCACGGCCAGCGGCACCAAGGAGGCAACGGCCAGGCCCTTGCGCGGAATCACCGAAATGGCGACCAGGATTAGCGCGACCAGGTAAATCGCCGGCAACGCCAGCGCGATCCAGGGCTGCCTGAGCCAAATGCCGACCACCAGCAATACCAGCATGGCCAGAAAGAACAACGGCGGAACTACTTGCCGGAGCGTGGTGGGCTTCTTGTGCTTCTTGATCACTGGGATCCGCCAAAAACTGTACTGAAAGTATTGCCGAAACAATTTGCCCAGCCGGTCGCGGACGTAATACACGTAGCGCACGCGGGGCGAGACGTAAACCTTCCCGCCTGCCTGGGCGATGCGGTAATTGAACTCGTCGTCCTCGGTTCGCACAAGTCCTTCGTCGAACTTGCCAATGCGATCGAAAATCCACTTGCGAAACGTCGGGAAATGCGCGCCTTCCGCGTAGCCTTCATAGTCTTCGAATCGGTGCGTCGCCAAACCCACGCCCAGCGGATGCGACATAGCCACGGCCACGGCCTCGCCGAACAAATTGGTTCCGGCGTGCACGATCGGGCCGCCGGCGCACCAGGCTTCGGGATGCTCGTCCATCAACTTCACGACCTGGCTGACAAAATCGGTCGCCACTTGCCCGTGCCCGTCAATGCGCACGATCAGTTCGCCCTGCGCGCGATCGATCGCCACGTTCAGGCCCGAGGCCACGATCCGGCCCGGATTGTCCACGACCTGAATGAACGGATACCTGGCCTGATACTCGGCCAGCACTTCGCGCGTCCCGTCGTCGGAGAGACCGTCGGCGACGATGATTTCCATCCGGTCGCGCGGATAATCCTGTACCAAGACCAGTTCCAGCGCCCGGGCCATGAACGGGGCCTCGTTGCGCACGACCATCACGACTGTCACGAAAGGCAGGCTGGTGGCGATTGCTTGTTCCACTTATAGGTAACCCTCGAGACTGGGAACGATCGAAACCGCGGACTACTGAACGCCCTTGGCCGCAAGCACGGCCAGAATCTGCTCGACCGACATGAAGCTGGCCGCTTCTTCCGGGCTGATTTCCACGTTAAATTCGCTTTCCACGGCCATCAATACGTTCAGAACGGCAAGCGAATCCCACTCGTCGACCGTCTCGTGGGACGTGGCCCGGGTGACCGTCTCAAACGGCAATCCAAACACTTCGGCCACGAGACGCCGCGTTCGTTGTTCGACCGATTCAGACACGCGCGTTCTCCTGTTGAGGTTGTTCCGCGCGGCGGATGACCGCCGGCCATGGCAGGGCGCCGGTGGACAACTCGATTTCATACCGCCGCTTCGGCTCGCCGCCCAAGTCAACGAAGCCGTGGGCGCTATAAAAATCTTGCACGGGTGCATTCTTGGCCGTGGGACGAAAAACACCCCGCAATCGCCGGGCGCCTTCGCCTCTGGCCAATTCTCCCAGGTACGACAGGAATGCGTGCTCGACCTGCCGCCCCATGACGCGGCAGCTCATCAGCAAGGTGTCGATTTCCCATGTTTCGTCGTCAACGGCCCGCAGGATGCCAACGCAGACCAGGCCCGAATCGCCGTAGCGATCAGCCAGCCGCAGCCAGGCCACGATGGCGCGCGGCGAGGCCATGAATTGACGAATCTCGTCCGTTCCGTGCCGTGTCGTGGTCAGATTGAATTGATTCGTCTTTTGGATCAACTGATGAATGCGTTCCAGCGTGTTGGCGTCGGCCGTGCCTACCTGGGCCGTCATGTCCAATCCTTGCAGAAACTCCTCGACGGTCGAGGCCTGTTGCTCGACCTGTTTGCGGAGCGCTTCGCCTTGATACATTTCGGCCCGGCGGCGGTCCTCGTCCAACAGTCGCGGACGATCGAATAGTGCCACGTCCGCGATCGCGGCCAGGTATCCCAGCGGATCGGTGGGCAGCTCGACCACGTGGACCATGGGCAACTCGGCCCGAACCGCGGCCCGTTCGACCGGATTGTCGTCGATAAAAACCAGCGAGTCCAAACCGATGTTGAGCTCCGTGGCAATCTCGCGCAAATTATCGGTTTTGGGATTCCAATTGGCGCGAATGGCGGCAAAGTGCTGTCGTTTGAGCAGCATTTCGGGATGCGAGTCCAATGCCTCGAGCACCGTTTGTTCGTCGTTCTTGCTTGTCACCGCCAGCAGGAACCCACGCTGGCGCAGGCCGAGCAGGGCCGCCTGGAAATCCTTGAACACGCTGCCCGGATAATCGTCGCCGAGTTTGATGCCCTGCGGCCCATCGTCTCCCAGCACGCCACCCCAAAGCGTATTGTCCAGGTCGAGCACCACGCACTTCGCTGGCGGACGCAGGACAGCGGCCACGGCACGAGCCAATTGTCGTGCCAGCGACGGCATGTTATCGGAACTCACCGCGCTGCGAGCCATATACCACAGTTTGGGATCGCTCCACCGCTGCATGCCCGAGTGGGCCACGGCGCCCGCATAATCAAACACGTGGACACCGGGAATCGGCGTCAGGTCGCGCGCCAATTGCCGATTGCAATCGGACACCAGGTGTACCAGGCTGTCCGGGTCGCTGGCGTCGAACAGGTTGCCCGCCTGCATCGCCGGGGCGGCGAAGTTGGAAACCAGAATCTCCGCGCGGTGTTTTGTCCTGGCGGCTTGCGCCAATGCCCCCAGACGGGTGCGAATCGCGTCCAAGCGCCCTTGCATGGCGGCCGGGCCGATCGCGGCATTTTCGTACGCCAGATGGCGTTCGACATCTTCCAATCGCATTGCAATCCACAGCACATCGGGATCCTGTCGCCACAGGGTCGAGTCCGCGTCGAGCACCAATTGTTCCAGTTGGCCGAAAGGAGCGAACCAGGGACGCACCGGGCAGCCCAATCGTTCGCATTCGACGATCACGAACGGACGCAGTAGTTCGGCGGTGAACGTCGAAATCACGGCCAGCGTGGCCGTGCGCTCGCCGCGCGCCGACTCGATCTCGCGAGCTCGTTTCAAGTACTCGGCCGGTTTGGAAGGTGTATTGCTCACGCTGTTACTTACGGGCGGCAATCAGATTTTGAGGGCCTGCGCCATCTCCGCGCGTCATGTGCAGGGTTTCCTTGCGCAGATCGAACGGCTCGAGCAGGGCGGTCACTTTTTTTGATGCGGCGAAGATGAAATTCGACGGGCCTTGGTAGAACCCGGCGGCTTCCAGGGCCGGCCGCCAGGCCTGATGCGAAAGGTTCGTCACGACAATGTCGGCGCCTTGTCGCTTGAGGAATTGCATCGCCACGGTGGCCACTTTGCTCTCGTCGCCGGGCAGGGCCATGCAATCGATGAGCGAACCGACGCGCATGTTGCCGAAGTAGTTGTGGTCCTGCATTGTCACGCAGAGCACGACGGCCCAACCGACCACGCGACCCTCGAACGAAATCTTCAACCGATGCCAGCGCGGCTCGCTGGCCGGGTAGAGAATGTTGAGAATCGTCGAGTCGCGCAGCGCCACCAACGAATAGTCAGCGTGCGAGTCGCGCCATACCTCGTCGGCCCAGGGACCGAATGCAGGCTCCTCGCTGTATTCGGCGCGCGACCGATCGCGCGGCGCTTTGCGGGTTTTTAGGGCCTGATAGGCATGAATCGCCACCGCGCCCAAACCGCTGGCGGCCATGGCATTCAAGACAAGCCGACGCGCCGCGGTTTTGCGAAGGTACACGATATTGCGCAAAAAACGGGCCGGATGCAGGACGCGGAAGTAGAACGGCACGGGGCTAGTGCTCCAGCCCGCCTTCATGAGCAATTGCGCGAACGGATCGTCGAAGCCTCCCAGGCCTACTGTGTACAAATTGGGCGCTTTGCGAATCGCATCAAGATACATCTGCACGCCGACCGGCGCAAACTGCTTGTCAATAAAGCCCTCGGAAAGCGGCAGTCGGTATTGCACCAGCGGCATCAATTGCCCGGCGACAAAGAAGGGCTGATATTTCAAAATGTAACCGCCGCGCACGGCGCCGTCGTCGAGTGCCACATAGTATTCGTCGTAGATCTCGCGGCCGTCGAGCTTGGGAAGCCAGGCCGGAATGGGGCTCTCGGGAAAGAGCAACTCGGCCCCGCCGGAGCGCAGCCGGCGATTGAACGCCTTGACCGCGGCGACGTGTTCTTCGGCATATGGTGTGATGACGATCCCCATGGTTTTTTGAGAGGGCGACTAGCCCGCGTGTGCCGGTTGCGAGGGTTTGTCCGTGCAGAACTGCCGAGCCAGGATTTTGATCTCTTCGACAAGTTGCCCCGTAAAGTGCTCGAGAGTCAGTTCGCTCGACCCGCGCAAGCCAGCTTCGATGAGCTGTAACCGCAGGGCTTCGTCGGTCAAGATGCGATCGACCGCGTTGGCCAGGCCCAGCGAATCGTTGGGAGCGACCAACAGGCCGTTGACGCCATGTTGCACCGAGGCCGGAATTCCGCCGGCACGCGTGGCCACGACCGGGCAACCAAAGGCGCGAGCTTCGACCAAGGTTCGGGGCGTGCCTTCCGAAAGGCTGGGCAGCACGAACACATCGTGGCTGCGATAGAGATCGAACAACGGCTCGCCGAAGTCGACCAGGCCGGTCGTCGTAATGTCGTCGCGGTAGGGGCTGGCGGCGATCCGCGCGCGAACTTCGGTCTCGGCGTTGGTGGCATTATCGGTGCCGCCGACCAGGGTAAGTTTCAGCGGTCGCGACTTCCGCAGCATCTCGTATGCATCGAGGAGATTGTGGATGCCTTTCTCCGGACGCAGGTAGCCGACGAACAGCAGCTTGGGTGGGTTGCCCAGTCGCAGATCTTGCCGGGGACGCATCTCGCGCTCGTACAGGCACGACGACACCACGACACGGCCATCGCGGCAGCGGAGAAATTCCCACATTTCGCCGCCGTTGGTCACCGCGCGGGTCATGGGCTCCGCGACCATTCGGCGCTGCGTGGCGTTCGAATGGGCGGCAAACGTCAGGGCCAGGCGTTTCATCAGTCCGCGGTAGTCGCTCGAGGCGGCGATCACTTTGTGCGTGTTCCCCACGCTGTGCAGCAGTTTCGGTGTTCCCAGGCCCAGTAGCGCCGTGGGAATTTGAAACGGCAAGCGAATGAACAGCACGTCGACGCTGCGGGCAAAACGCCGCACAATCGAGCGCGTCTGAAAGTAGTATTGTTGCGAACGGGCCACGCTGCTCAACGGGGGCAACTCTGTGATGTCCTCGGGAGGAAAGCCGAGCACGTGACTGATACTGTCGTTCAGCCGCGGCAGAATCGGAATACAAAGCTTCGTGCCCGGCAACATCTCGCGAAACATGTCCAGCAGACGGCCAATGGAGTGATTGCACACCAGCCGGCCCTCGGCGTTGCGTGCCGCGGGCATCGAGCAGATGATGCCCAGGCGAAAATCGGGAGTTTGGGTCGGGTCGGTCATTCGTGACTAGTGTGACGAGGCTCCGTTGCTGGCGGCGGCGCCCCGCTTGTGCACCAGGTAATCGCCGACTTGCAAATACTCCGAGGCCGCTTTCGCGCAGCACGCCCAGGGCCTCTTCGGCCGTGCGGACGATTGGAAAGCCGTGCAGGTTGAACGACGTGTTGAGAATTACGGCGCCGCCCGTGCGGCGTTCAAAGGCGCTGATGATATCGTGCATGGCCGGATTGTGCGTGCGCGATAAGATCTGCGCCCGGCAGGTCAGGTCGGCATTGTGAACCGCCGCGATCAGGTCGCGAAAGTTCTCCTTGGTGTCGAACGTCATCATCATGAACGGGCTGCGCAGGTTCTTGGGATTTTGGATGTAGTCGTGTTGCCTCTCTTCCTTGACCATCGGGGCAAACGGCATCCAGAAGTCGCGCTTCTTGACCATGCGATTGATGACGCGCACCACGTCCTGCGATTTCGGATCGGCCAGGATCGAGCGATTGCCCAGGGCCCGGGCGCCAAACTCCATCGCCCCCGCACAGCGGGCCACGGGATGTCCCTCGGCCAGCAATTTAGCCACCGCGTCGGCAATGTCGGCCGGTCGCTCGTAGTGGAAGCCGCTCTTCTTGACGGCGGATAACACGTCGGACTCTTGAGGCGCGTCGCCCAGGTAGAAATGCTCGAGCGGCTTGACCGTCGCGTCGCCAAATCGCCGGGCGGATTCCAGGTATAGGCCCCGATCGAGAGCGTTTCATCGCCGCACGAGGGAAAGGCCTCGAACGAGTCGACCTCGGGCAATTCGGCGATTCGCTTGTTGGCTTTGACGTTCATGAACACGCCGCCGGCGGCCAGCACTTTTCGCACGCCAGTCTTCCGCACGGCATGTTGCACCCAGTCGCACAGCATGTCCTCGGTGAATCGCTGCAGCCCGGCGCAGATATAGTCAAAACGCATGCCCCGCAGGTCGCGCTCCAGGCACTCGTGAATGAAGTGCGTTTGCCGGCGGGTTCCCCGTTGAAAGCCCAGCCCGTCGGCCCGCAGTCGCAGGTAGCGATGGAACACCTTGGCCGTTTCTTCGGCGGCCTTGTCCGAGGCATAGGGGCCCATGCCCATCAACTTGTACTCGTGTTCGAGCGGGACGAAGCCCATGCCGTACGTGACCCAGCTATAGACGGCGCCCAGCGAATCGCCTTCGGGCGTGATGGCGATCTCCTCGCACTTGCCGCCGCCCCACACGCGGACCGAGGCGCTGACGTTGTCGCCGGCCCCGTCGCACGTCAGCACGAGGTACTGCTCCTCCGGGCGATTCGCGCAGACCGTAGTAGGCCGTTGCAGCATGCGTGAGATGGTGGTCGTGATGCGAAACGGCCGTGTCGCTGAAACCATTTTCAGCCAGCAGTTCGCGCAGCTTCGCCCTGGCCGAAGTTCGGTCGCACGGCCGCCACCAGCGGCACGGCCACGCGCTGGCGGAGTTTTCCGACCACGGTCGACTGGCGGCGAAACGCGTAGAGCACGTCGTCGCGGCTGTGATAGCGGCAGATGACCTGGTTGCCGCCGTAAGTCGTGGCCAGCAAATCGCTCGGCTTGACGCCCACGCGATCCAGACACGCCTTGATGCGCCAGTTTGGGGAAGCCCCAAAAGTTCTTTTCGCCCGACAGCCGTTCTTCTTGAATCGCGTAGATCAAGCCCGATTCATCGCCAATGCATGCGCTGGCGTTGTGGCTGGCATGTAGTCCAAGGATGTAACGTGACAAGCTCAGGATCTCCTGGTTCGGTATCTGACCGGCGGACCGGCTGGCTAGCGCCCGGCGTCGTCAGGACTCGCGCCTGAGGAAGCCAAAGAAATAGGCGTTGAAGATTTTCAGTTTTTCGACCGCTCGGGCCAGGCTCCAAGACACGCCCACCAGGCGGCGCGCCAGCGGCGGCGCTAAGGTCGTGCGGTACAGTCGAGCTCGCCATCCCGGAAACAGTTCGCGCACGTCTGAGCGGTTCAGTGGCCGAACGCGCGGATTGCGGGGGTTTATGAAAAAGTCGGCCCAGATGATGGCGCCGTCGGGTCGCACGACACGCATCATTTCGCGGGCCGCCTGGCGCCGAACGTCGGCATCGAGGATGGACGTGAACATCATGCGTTGAAACACGACATCAAATGCGCGATCGGGCCAGGGCAAATTCGTCGCGTCGCCGGCGCGAACGTCGGCCATCGGCAGCCGCTTGGCGGCAAACTCGGCCCGGGCTTCTCCCAATTCAATGCCCGCTATGTTTGGTTGTGGAAATCCCAGGCTCTCGAACACGCTCAGCCAGTTACCGTGGCCGCAGCCGACTTCCAGGATCCGGCGCTCGGGCGAGGGAATCTGCCCGCTACGGTGCAGGCATTGGGCCAATAGTCGTTCGTGTTCCTGGTGCATGAACAGATTTCGCAGATGATGCAAATCATAATAGTCAGCCGGCATCTCGCGCTCGCGACGCTCGTATTCGGCGATGATTCGCCGCGATTCGCCGTCGAGATCGATGCTCATGCTCGTCGCCGCCTGGAAATGTGCCGCTGCCGCATCGGAACGTGAGGGCAGTCCCCGAACGGGGATTCGGCGGCAGGTTGCCTGGTAACTGTTACGTGTATTTTAGCACCCATCACGCTTTGGGTTGCCCGTTTTGCGATCGATAGGAGCGGTAGGCCCGCGCGGCCACCATTTCGCCGACTTTTCCCAGGGATAAGAGCATTCCGAGGGCCCGGGCGTGACGGTTGCGTCGGACGTGCTGAGGGTAGGCGGCCCGGCCGAAATCCAGAATTCGCCGAGCCCGCAGCCGCTGTCCGCGGGCCAGCGTGGCCAGCCCGTGCCGCGCGATGTCGTGCTCCACGAAGGCCTCGAGCATGGCGTCGCGCGAGATACCGAGTTTGCCGAGCTGTGCGGCGTCGATTTCGAGCGTCGAGACATACTCGTCGACGAGGAACTTGAGCGCGCTGGTCGCGCTCTCTTGTGCCACCTGGTTGTCGCCGTGCCAGCGATAGGCGAAAAGTCTCTGGTCGATGAAGTAGGCCATGTCGGCCTGCCCCAGCACTTTCCAGTGGAACCACTTGTCGGGATTGTACAGCCGACCGCCGCCGTAGCCTTCGACTCGCCGGTATAGTTCCGCGGCATAGACCGTGGCGGCGAAGTTGAACGGGTTTTTCATCTGTCCCAAACACCGCCGTAACAGTTCGTCGGCTTTAACCGCGTAGACGGGCGCCCCCATCAGCTTTTCGAGCTCCGGGCTCCGATCGGACTCGGTCCACAAGCCCGGATCGGGGCCGGTCTTTCCGGTCACGCGATCGTCGGCATCGATCACGTCCCAACTGGCGCTGGCGATGGCGCCTCGACCAGCCGATCCGAGATGCGCGTACAGCCTACGATAGGCGGCCAGAGCGCCCGGCGCATCAAGTCGTCGGACGACAGCATGATCATCAGTTCGCCGCTCGCCATCCGGGCCGAGCGATCGAGATTTCCGGCGAAACCCACGTTGCAGGCGTTGACGTGCAAATGGATGCGCGGATCGTTGAAACTCTCGACCAGCGCCGCCGAGCCATCGGTGCTGGCATTGTCCGAGACGAGGATCTCGACGTCCGGATCGTGTTGATCCAGAATGCTCTGGATCGTGCGACCAAGATATCGCTCGTAGTTGTAGTTCGGTATGCAGACCGAGATTTTCATGTTTTGGTCAATTCGATCTCTGTCAATTCAATCGGTGCGAATCGGACGGACCGCTTGGCGAGACACGCCCCAGCGGTTGGCTCATCGCTTGTTCATAAACGCGTAGAATCCCCGTGGCGCAAGCCGCCACCGAGTAGTTCGCCTCGGCACGCTGTCTTCCGGCCAGGCCAAATTGGCGGCGGCGGAGCGGGTCGCGAGCCAGTTGCTCGATCTTTCGAGCCAGATCGCGCGGATTGTCGGGTTCAGCCAGCAGGCCAGTCTGGCCCTCGAGCACGATTTCGGCCACGCCGCCGCCCCGCATGCCCACGACTGGCAAGTTCGCGGCCATCGCCTCGACCACGACGCGGCCAAACGATTCGTTGTCGGCCGGATGCACAAGGACGTCGATCTCGGACATGATGCGGGCCGGATCGGAATGGAATCCGGCAAATCGCAGCCGGTCGCCCAGATTCAGCCGCGCGACTTGCGCGTGTAGTTCGTCGACGTATGGGTCGCTGTGCGCCGTGCCTCCTTGCGAGGGATCGTGCCCATAGATGCGCCAGTCGATCGGCAGGGCTGGATCGACCAGCGACGCTGCCTCGATAAACAACGCATGCTTCTTCGAGCGACTGGTCAGGTTGCCCACCATGCCGATCGAGATTCGGCCATTGGTCGGCTCCGACTTGGCGGCGAATCGCGCCAGATCGATTCCGTTGGGCACGATTGCCAATAGGTTGCTGGGGAGCCAATCTCGAATCAATTCGGCGCTGGTTTGCGAATTGGCTACGAGCTTCGAGCAGTAATGCGCCATGTAGCGGCCGAATGACGCACCCTCGCGCGTCAGGCGAAATGGATGCCCCGGCCCCAGCAGCTCGCGAAGGTGCCAAACGTGCGGCAAGCCGAGCGTGCGGGCCGCGGCCCCCCTCGGGTATCAAGATGGTGTTCGTATGAATCAAATCCGCGTTCCAACGACTGGGCCGCTTCGGCCACTCGGGCGGCCGAACCCAGCGACCAGCCAGTGGCCACGATTTGCCGGGCTTCGACCAGGGGTCGCTTCCAGGCCGGCATGCGAATCTTGCGATTCCACCAGTACAACCGCGTGTAAAGCACATCGCCGCCAACTGCCCCTTCCAGGGCCTTGCGTTCCTCGGCCGTGCCCGCGTCGTGGCAGACCGCGGCGCTGGCGATTCCTTGGGCCGTCAAATAGTCGATGAGCGACAGGGTGCTGAGCGCGGCGCCACCGCCGGCGCTGTTCAGAATGTGCAGAACTTTACGCGGACGATTCATACAGGCGCCGAGCGCGGATACTCCCGTTCGAAATGGGCCAAATCCTCGGGCGTTCCCAACACCCAAACGCGCTCGACCGGATTGGCGCGAATGTCGGCGCCGGCGGCAATCAGGCGGTTGTAGACCGGCGCCACGTAAAACTCGTTGTTCGATCGCTCGTTGTCGGCAATCATGGCGCTCGGCATGCGTCACGAAGTCGCGACCGCGTCGGAAGTAATACAGCCCGGTGGTGGCCCAAGGAGAAATGCGACGCTTCTCGGCCGTTTCCAGCACTCGATTATGTCGGTCAACTCGGGCAAAGCTCCACTTATCTCCCTCGGCCTGAAACACATCAAGCACTCCGTCGACGGATGGCCCCATTTCCACGAGCGATTGTTCGAGATTCGTGGGGCAATAGGTATCGGCGTTGAAGATCAAGAGCGGGTCGTCGTTGTCTATCCATTCGCGCGCGGTCAGGACCGTAGCAGGCCTGTCCTTCGGTGACATGGTCCAGGGCGATGATCGTCGGGTCGTACGCGGCATAGCGAGTCTTGATATCGTGCTCCAGTTCGCGCTCGACGAGGTGCTCGGCCAGGCAGATGAAGATCAGCCGCCGGGCCAGGGTCAACGGCAATCCCTCGGTGGCCCAGGCGTACATCGGCTTGCCGCGCACGGGAATCAGGGGCTTCGGCGTGGCAATGCCCAGTTGCGCAAAGCGACTGCCGCGCCCGGCCATCGGCATGACGATATTCATGTTGTTCGGTTCATGCGTTTTGTTGGCTCTGCCTCGCCGGCCGCTTTTCGCTGCTCCGCGCTGGACGGCAAGTTAGAACCGTCGCCGGCTATCGCGTCCCACGACTCGAATCGCAGGGCATTGTCGTCGATGTAAATCTGTGCATGCGGCTTGCCGAAATGAATCTCGTCGTATTCGATGGCGTGGCGCTTGAGCCAGTCGAGCGTAACGGCCCCCTGCCGGGCCACGACGAGCCCGACGTTTCCCTCGCAGGTCTTCATATGCCGGGCGGTGCAAAGGATGATGTAATGCCCCGCCGCCTTGAGTGCGCGAAGTTTCTCCACGGCCCCGGGCACCGGTTCCAAGTCGGCATATGCCTGATCCGCTTCTCGCAGCCGGCAAACCACTCCGTCCAAATCGATGCAAATACGCATGGTTGAGTTTTACGAAGGTTGGCCGGCGTAGCTCGGAGAAAACAACTCGCCGAACAGTTCCAACGCGCGGGCGTACATCGCCAGCTGACGCCGCGGGGCATCGTAGTGCAGGGCCGGCATGCTGGCGAACAACAGCCCGGTGATGAGCAGAATCTCGCGGCGATCGAACTCGGCGAAGAATACCTTTTCGAAGCGCTCTTGAATTTGGCGATGCTGCGGGCGCGAGCGAATGTCCAGGCTGACGCTGGCGCCGTCGATGGACACGTGGAACAAATCGTTGGTGATGAAGTCGTACAAACCGTAGATCGAGTGATACAGTTTGGCCACGTCGTAACGTGGATCGCCGTAGATCCCCGCCGTGCCGAAGCTGCCGCGGGGATCGAGCAGCTTGCAGATGCGCGATCGCAGGTCATATAAGATGTTCGACAGGCAAAGATCGCCGTGGACGACGCATCCCTGCACGTTCTCGGCCAATCGCTCGACCTCGGTTTCCAGCCGTTCCCACAGGGCCGGAATGTTGGGCACTTCGCGGCCGTTGATCGTCACCGGGCCGCCGTGACGCACCAATGCCAACAATTCATTTGGCGCCGCTCATGCTCTCCAGCCGCTTGCGGGTCTTGTTCAAATACATTTCCTGCAACACGCCCGGGGCGAGCGGCCGACGATGTCGCATGAAGCCTTGCAGTAAAATCTCGCGGAGATGGACGAACACCTGCTCCCAAATGCCCGGATCGACGTTCTCGAAGACGAACACTTCGGCCAGCGTCGGGTAACCGTAATATTCCAACGTCAGGCAGGGATCTTGCCAGTCGGTCGAATACTCCAGCACGCGAGGAAAGAATACGGCCAACTCGGGAGGCAATAGACGCAGGTAATTGATCTCGTCCAGAAATTTCTCCACATATCGGCTGCGCTTCGTCACCGTGCCGAACACGCTGTCGATCGACAGATCGTTGAACTCACGCTTTTGCAGTAACGTGCGGTGCGAACTGGCCTGGCGATCGGGATTGCCACAGTCGAGCCAATCGCCGGCCGCAACCGCGCGAATCGGACGCGTGAGCGCCAGATTGCCCAGAATTTGTGCCAGCTCGGTGCGGCTGCCGGAAGCAAGCGATTGGGCCACGGCCGCGCGGGCCGCGTTGCGCAGCTCGTCGAGTCGTGGAAAGTAGTACACGCCAATTAACGCTTGCAGCGGTTCGGGCAGGCCCGGCTGTTTGTCGTGCAGGGCCGTCACCATTCCGTCGTCGCTCGTCTCGGCGATGCACCAGCGATATGAATCCTCCACGGCCTGCACCAGCACCGCCGGCTCATCTTCGAGCAGGACTTGCGGATCGGCAAAACGGAAATGGGTATCGCCCAGCACCACCAGCGCCGAGGAGCCCTGGGCGTATTCGGCCAATTCGAGCACGGTGCGACCCACGCCGCCATCGGACGACGGCACGATGAATGATATGTCGCAGTCCTGCCCAAATGAGCAGTCGACAAAATCCTCGACGAACATGCCCCGCCGCGACACGGCGATCACGAACCGCCGCAAACCGAGCGAACGCAGGTAACCGAGCGTCCAATGGATGACCGGCCGGCCGGCCACGGGGACCATGGCCGGGCAGCCGATGTTCGACAGCGCCATCACCCCTTCGGCGACGCGTCCGGCGGCCGGAATCAATACGACCGTATCGGCCAGTCGCTGCTGGTCGGCGAGGCTCGCCGGCGGCGTTGGTGATGGATTAGGGTCGCGGGGGGACTGCATGATTTGGTTCAGGATTGGCGATCGGTCGAGGTTTCGTGTCCGGCTTTCGGAAATTGCGCGCGACTTGCGCCCGCAGGTAATTGATCATGTCCACGAGATTCAAACTGCCATCGGTGGCGATCGGTTCGTCGCGCGTCTTTTGCAGTTTACTCAAGTCTTGATCGCTATCGTAGATGAAGCAAGGAATGAACTCCCGTCCACCTGAGCGATCTGGCGTAAAGGTGCCGTCTCCCTCCTCGGTCGGATGGTCCGCATAGATCATGACGGTTGTGCCGCTGCCGAGGGAGGCGATGTAATCTCGCAAACAGTTGTTGAGGTAGCGCATGTTATTGAGGTAGTTCTGCACGGTTGTGCGCGGATGCGGGTAGATCTCTTTGTCACGATCCGCCAGCATCGTGTAAGGCACGTGCGTGGTCAACGTGATGACGAAATGGCAAGTTGGCCCCATGGCTACCCGCAGTTTTTGCGCCGACAAGCTCAGCACGTCGGCGTCGGGGACGCCCCATCGGCCGGCTCGCAAGCCCTCGCCGCTCTCCAGTTCTTCTTGAAAGTACATGCCAGCGAAGCCCATCTTCTCGAACGCGCTCCGGCGGCTGTAAAATTCGCCGCCAATGCCATGAAAACTGAATGTCGAGAACCCGCAACGGGCCAGGAATTGCGGTGTCGTATTCTCGTAGGGATAGCCGGAGATGATGTAAGGGTTCTCATGCCGTGATCCGGACACCGCGTTGAGCGCCGCGAAATCCGCGTCGGACGAACCGTTAAAATGCATCGCCGCCACGCGATAGAACATCGACTGGTTGCGCAATTGATTCAAAAACGGCGTGACCTCGACGCCGTCGACCTTGAAGCCGAGCACGTTGAAATCGAGGCTCTCGGCTTGCAGGATGACCAGGTGCTTGTGAATGGGAATATCGGCTTCGACGGGGGTCAGGCGGTCGTACTTCACCTCGCGCAGTTGCAATGCCCGCTGCAAAACCTTGTCGTCTCGCAGGTAGTACCACTCGGCGAACCAGGGTCCCAGGTAGCCACGAATCTCTCCCAGCCGTCCCACGCCGCGTGTCGTCTGGATCCAATACAGCGGATCGTACCGGTTAGCAAGCAGGAAGAGTCCCACGTAGGCCAGCCCACAAACCGCGCCGCCCAGCCACGCGCAATTCCGCGGCAAGGATGCCTTTCGCGAAACGTAGAGCGCGGCCCATTCGATCGCCAAAGCCAGCACCAACATCAGCGCCACGCGCTTGGGGAACAGGTCGAGTGCGAATTCGCTCAGGTGCATTCCCTCGCGCCAATTGCCGAAAATCGTCAACAGCGAAAGCGGCCGAAGGAAGTACTCGAAATACGTGATCAGTCCCAGATAGGCAAAAAAGGCGCCGGTCACCACCAGGAGCAACCAGCGGCGCCGCAACAGAAACGTCCAAGTCAGCACGAACAGGAAGTCGAGCGCCAGGCGGATTTTCGGCGCCCAAAATGCGAAGCTCGGGCTTGTTTCATTGGGATATACGAGCGTCATTTCTTGTGTAACGTACAGCTCGATCGTCCAGGCCAACACAAACACGCTCATCGCGGCTAGCCACAACGGCTGGGCAAGACTAAATGCCACCAATTGCCGCGCGCTGACGCGAGTCCAGTTCAGCATCCGCCAGGCCAGGGGCGGCTTGGTTGCCGTCTGCTCGGGTTGTTTGACGCCGGGCGTGGTGGACATGCTACCGCCTGCCTCGTTCGTGTTTTGCCGCTCGTTTAACATCGGTGTCTGCGGATCCGCTCAAACTCCAACCGCATGATTCTTGACCAGGGGCTGGCGGTATTTATCCAGCACCTCGCGCGACCAAAGTTCAAGGATCATCAGCGTCCACAGGCTGGGATAAGCATGGCCCGAACCGCGCGGTCCGTGCTGCTTGCGAGCCTGGGCCACGAGTTGCGCGTCGAGCAACCCGCGCCGAGCGACGGTCTCGCGATTGCAAGTGTCCTCGAGCAAGGGCGCCAAGGCGCCGCGCATCCAGTGCTCGAATGGGAGCGAAAATCCCCTTTTGGGGCGATTGGCGATTGTGGGCGGCAGCAAGTCTCGCAGCGCATGAATTAACACGCGTTTCGATCCGCTGGCCGTGTATTGGCTGCCCGAACCGCCGTCGGGCCGCAGCTTGTAGGCGTCGTCGCAACTGCGCGAAAACGCGACCAGCCCCAGATCGACCAGTGGTACGCGCAGCTCCAACGAATGGGCCATGCTGCTAGCGTCGGAGTCGCGCAGCAGTTGGTTCATCATATAAACTCGCGTGTCGAGCAGGCACGACAGGCCGACCGCGGTTTCCTTTCTCCAGTCGCTCCGTTCGTGATTCAGAATGGCCTCGATGCGACGGTCCTCATGTCCACGATCGATCGCCAGTCCGGCCATCCGGCGAGCGGCAGCCTCGCGAAACACGGTATGCGTTTGCAGCCAGGTGCTCACGGCGCTGCGCCGTGTCGCCAGGTTCAAAGCCCGCTCGCGCACCAGTCCCGGGGGAATCCAAGGGGCGACCAAATGGGCGAAGCGACCGGCAGTCGCCTGGGCTCGTCCCGAGGACGTGGCGCCGTAGCGCGCCATTCGCCGGGTCACCGGATAGCCGGCGAACCATTCGTCGCCGCCAATACCCGACAGCACTCCCTTGACGTCGCGCGCCGCGGCTCGAGAAATGAGCCATGTGTTGAGCCCGTCGGCCGAAGGCTGGTCGAGTTCGCCGGCAAAACGGGGCAGGAGATCGGCCACTTCGCGCGACGTGACTTCGACAACCGTATGACGACAATCGAACGCCGCCGCGGCCGCGACCGCCTGGTCGACTTCATCCTCGCCGGGAACATCGGGAAACTTGAGCGTATAGGTTCTCAGGTCGGCGACATGGCGGCGCATCAGACCGACAATGCCGGTGGAGTCGATACCGCCGCTGAGAAACGCGCCGATCGGCGCGTCGGCCATGGCATGGAGCCGCACGCTTTCTTCAAGCACACCCCGTAGCCGCTCGGCCGACTCGTCCAGCGATTCGTGTCGCGGCGCGTAGGGCGGAATCTGCCAAAACCGCTTCTTGACCATCGGCTCGCCAGGCGCGTAACGCTCGATCGTGCCCGGTTCCATCATCCGCACGCCGGAGATCATCGTGTCGCTCTGCATCACGAATCCGTGAGCCAGATAGGTCGACAGAGCCTCGCCGTTCACTTGCGGGCGCACCAGCCCCGAAGCCAGAATCGCCCGCAGCTCGGACGAAAAAATCACCTGCCTTGGATCGCCATGCGGATGCGCCACATAGAGATGCTTGATACCCAGCGGTCCCCGCGCCAGCACCATGACCGGCGCTCCGCCGGGAGAGCTCTCGCGCCAGTCGAAAATCGCCAGGGCATACATCCCGCGCAGGCGCTCGTGAAACTCCAACCCGTTCTCCAGGTAGAGGTTCAATATGACTTCGGTATCGGTGGTCGTGTTGAAGCGGTAACCAGCGGCCGACAATCGCTCACGCTCGGCACGGAAGTTGTAAATCTCGCCGTTATAGAGAATGGCAACACGGCGGTCGGCCGACCAGAGAGGTTGCTGGCCTCGCTCGGATAGATCGACCAGCGCCAGGCGCACCATTCCCGCGGCGCCGCCGGAATATTCCAGCGTGCCTTGACCGTCGGGGCCGCGGTGTTTCATGGCCTCGAGCATATCGCGGACCGTGGCATGCGGTCGCTCGCTCGAGACATTCCAAAGGCCTACCAGGCCGCACATGGGTTCACGTCTCGTGTGGGCGGCTGATTGACGGCGGAGCGACCGGTTTTCGATCGCCGAATCCAGATGGCTGCTGCTCCATGAGCTCGGCGAGGGATTTCGCGCCCCGGCTGGCGGAACGGCCATCGAGGGCACAGAACGACTCGTTCAAATAGGCTTGGACGTGAGAACGCGCCGCGGCGCTAGGTGCACGGCCGGCCAGAATTTCGGAAACGGCCTGGATCAGCGCCTCGCCGGTTTCAACATGCGTGGTGGCTGCGGCATCGATGAAATCGACGCCGCGAATCTCGCCTTCGAAGTCCATGGTCACGACCGGAACATCCATCAACATGGCTTCGACCGCCACGGTCGATGCGCCCGTGAGCACGACGGGACAGCCGTTTAGCCATTCGTAGATGTCCGCCGGATAGCCTGGCGTGTTTTCCGAAACCACAATCATTTTTCGTCCAGTGGCATTTTGCAACGCTTGCTGGTAGTGTTCGGGACGATCCTTGCGATGCAGCTTTACGACCACTGGCGTTGTCGGCATGGCCGCGCCTAGCCGTGACAATTCCTCGATCACGGCGCGGTGATGCGCCAGCGAGATGCGGTGTCCCGGCCCGCTCGTAGCCACCAGGATCCAGGGTTCGCCGGGCTGTAATCCAAGTCGCTCGCGCAGTTCCGCGTTCATGCGACCCGACTGTCGAGGGCGATGGTCCAGGCTCGGAGCGCCACAGACCACGATGCGCTTCGGCGAGATTCCGTGATCGACGAGCTCATCGCGATGGATGTTGCCATAGACCAGCAATTGATCGACGCAATGTCGCGCTTGCAGCGGGTCGCCGGTGATGTTGCCGTGCATAAACGTCGCGGTTGGAACACCGCGTAACTCTGCCGCGCGGCAGCCAGCGCGTCCTTCGAGAGTCAAATCATTGCCCACGACCAGCAGCCGGGCCCCGAAGGCGTCGAGAGCCGCTTGCGCATTGGCGATGGCCTCGCTGACCAACGGCAACAGACTGACGACCGTGTGTCGGACGGCCGACTCAACGTCGCGCGGACCGGAGAATTGCGCAGTCCCCCAGCGGCTGACGCGAGCCAATTCCTTGGCCCGGCGCTCGCCATCGCGGCGTGCACGTCGCAGGGTAGTCGGCCAGGCGGCACGCGCGAACACGGAACTGGGATCGCGCGTCGCAAGCTGTCGAAAGATCGTCGACTGGCAGGCCAAAAGACGAGCGGTGCGCCCTTGTTCTCGCAAAGCTCGGGCGACCGGGTCGAAAATGACCGTGTGCGTGATATCGCGCGACCAGAGCACGACGTCCGCCGGCCCAGGCTGGGCCGAGCGACGCGCCGCCGCGCGATTCCGCAGGGCCATCTTGCCTCGATAGCCCCAGCGGCGGATCTCGTCGAACAGTCCCACCGATCGGGTCTGGGCGCCCTCCGGTTCGTTGCGCGCTGCCTTCAACGCGGCCACGTACATCGGCGACAGTAGCACGTCCAAGGCGTCGACTCCGTCGAAGTCCATCAAGGGCGCCCAGGGAGCGGTCCGCGCAAGCGCGCACAACTCGTCAATCCAGGGCAGGATCGCGGCCTGGTTGAGCGGCTGGACGTGTTGTTCGACGGGAGAGTTCATCAATGCCGGACTCACGACTTCGGCTTGCGCAAATAGGCAGCGGCGCCGGTCGAAAGAATATCCATCAGTTTCGTATTGCACACGATGGGCACGCGAATCAGCAGCTTGCCCAGCCGGGTCGAGTAGATCGAGAAGGTTTCCAACTTGAAGCCGGTCCGAGCGACCATTGCCTTGAATTCGCGATACGTAATATCGTTTAGGTCCTTGTATCGCCGCAGATCGCGCACACGCTGCGGACTGTCGGTCAGCCCCGGGTAGAGTTCGAGCAAATGCGGGTCGACGTCGGCCAATCGTCGCATGGCCCGGATAATGGTCCGTTCGGAGAAGAATACGTTGGCCCAGGGCAGCTTCAGGCCGTGTTTGAGGTGCAACCCATACTTGCTGAGGATCGAGGAGAACACGGGGATCAACATGCCCCCCCCGGGCCGCAGCACGCGAAACGCTTCCTTCATGACCGCTTCGGGTTCTGTGAAATGTTCAAAGACATTGTCAGCAAGCACGAGGTCGAACGTGGCGTCGGGAAACGTCGTGTGTTCGGCGCTCATCTCCAAGAACGTGACGGGCAGTTGAAAGTTCGGTCCGTAGCGCTTCGCGACAATGCTGGCAAAGCGTCGGGCGATTTCGAGATGCTTGACGTTCAGGTCCAGGCCCACCACGCTCTTGGCGCCGACGGCCGCCATATAGCAGGAGATTCCTCCGTGCCCGGCGCCGATTTCCAGGACGTCCAATCCGGTCACTTCGCGCATAATTCCATTGCGCACCTTCCAGTCGAACTGGTGCTGCGCGTAATCCATGTCATACGCTTCCGTGCCCGGCTTGGCCGCGAATTCCTTCGTCAGCCGCGCCATGGGAGAGGGCCAATTCTTGGCCAGTCGGAACAGTGCGTAGTCCGTCAGTCCCATGTTTAGCGAGTAAACGGCGCCAGGCGAAACTTGGTCAGTAGGATCTGCATGCGATGCCGTTCCTCGCGTGAGCGGAGTAGGAGAATAAAGGCAGCCAGCGGATAAGCCAGCGAAATCGCCAGAGCGCACGGGACTCGCACCGCCACGCCCCTGTCTTGCAGTATAGAATCGAACCCCACGCACGCGGCTGCCAGCAGGACGAAGCATCCGATCGTGGCCCAGTCATACTCAATGGCGAAGCGTCGTCGCGCGAAGAAGAACATCACAAAGCTCATCACGACCCAGCCCAACGCGGTCGCCAGGGCGGCCCCCAAGGCGCCGATCCAGGGAATCAACAGAAACGCGCCGCCCACCACCGTTACCAGCCCCGCCAGGCTGATCAGTGGCAAGGGTCGCGTATTGTCGCTTAGTTCCATGCCGGTTCCCGACATGAAATAAATTCCCTGTGCCAGCGGCACCAGGCTTACGGCCCAGACCAACAGCGCCGCCGGGTGGAAGCCCTCGGTGGTCATGAGCCGCACCATCTCCGGACCCCATAACGCGACCCCCACCCACAAGTAGGTAATCCCGGCCACGTAATAGGTGAATGTGGAGCGGAAGAAGGCTTTGGGGTCGTCGTCCTCGGCATGAATCTGGAACTTGTAGGCCACCCACGAGTTTTGCACCGCCGTGACAACGAAGGCCAGGGGCGTGGCAAATCGGCTGGCGGTGTGGAATAAGCCGGCCTCCTCAAGGCCCAACATCTCGCGCACCATGTACTGGCCAAAAAGCGCCAGGGCGACGGCCTGGACGTGATGCGGCACGAACGGCAATCCATAGGACAACATCTCGCGCCACGTAGGCAGGTTGACTCGCAGGCGAAAGGATCCCAATGTGCAAACAAACGCCGCGACGGCGGAAAACACCTCGCCGATGAGCGTGCCAAGCACCACGCCGAGCACGCCCAACTCCATGAACACCACGAAGTAGATCGTCGGAATCGTGGTGAAAAGCAATTGCGCGATATTCAGCACGGCCACCACGCGAACACGGCGGCTGCGCGCAGGATGGCTCGCGGAACCGCGCCGATCGTGCTGGTGGCGGCCGAGAGCAGGGTCAGCCGCACCCAAGTTGTGGTGCTAACGTCGCCCACCACGAATTCGGCGATGGGCCCGGCCGCCCAAACCGACAGGGCCAGCACGATCATCGAACTAGCGATGACGCTGGCCAGCCCCGTGCCCAGCACGTTGGCGCGGGTCTCTTCGTCCTTCGACAGACTGTAGCGGCGGAAGATCGCGTTGGTCATGCCCAGATTGGCCAACGGGCCAAACAGCATCATGACGACGATCAGCATGCCGATGATGCCGTACTGCGTGACATCCAGATATCGCGTATACAGCGGCAGCAGCAGGAAGTTGAGCACTTGCCCAATCAGGCTGCTGGCGCCGTAGGTCAACGTATCGGCGAGCAACGACAGGAGCTTGCGGAACATTAGCTTGCGATTCTGCGGCGTGGAGGGGTGATGTCGATCGGCCCTTAGATCGATTCCAAAGTCGAACGGACTTTGCCCAGTAGCGGCCAGCGAGGAATGCAGCGAGTCAGACGCCGGACGCGTTGCATCAGTCGCAGCCGTTCCATGAAATTGACGATGTCAAAGTGCTCGAAATCTTTCGGGCCAGCGGTTTCTTCCCGGGCCAGTCCGATCTTGCGTGCCACGATTGTCAGGTTGTGGGCGCGTTCGGCCGCGAAAATCGGCTGAAATCCCCCGATCGCCGTCAGATAATTGCGCAGCGTGATTTCGGTGAAGCTGAACAGATGCGGAAATTGAAAGAACTGCTCCAGTCCCCCCTCGCCCCAGCGAGCCAGATTGGGAACTTCCAAATGCACGAGCCCGCCCGGCCGCAAAATGCGATTGACGTGCCGCAGGAACGCAGCCGGCGAATCGACGTGTTCCAAGACGTGAAACGAAACGACCGCGTCCAGGCTTTCGTCGTCGATCGGCATGGTCTGAAAAAAGGCCTGCGTGACATCCAGTCCCTGCTGCTTGCACAGCGCGGATTGCTCGTTGCCAGGTTCCAGTCCGCTAACGTGCCACGAGGTTCTCTCGCGGGCCACGACTTGAAATTGGCCCACACCGGCGCCGATTTCGAACACCGCGGGACTTTGCCGCGGATCGAGGAATTGCGACAGGCACTCCACGCGGGGGCCCGCCTGCTTTCGGCTCTTGAGCACGTAGGGGCTGCTCGCGTCCAGCGGCGCCTCGCGCTTGTGAAATCGGTTATATAGTTGCGAATAGAAAAGATTGTTGGCTTCGGACGTGGGGCGCGGATTGGTCATGCACAGGCCGCAACTTTTGCAAAGCACGGTCGGCAGGTCGAGCCCGTGACGCATGCGATTCCAGAAAGCGTGGAATTCCCGTGAGCCGCAGAAATCGCACGGCACGCGCTCCAAGGGGAATGTGAAACCTTGGAATTCAATCGCAGTCGCCGGCGATGGCGGGGGCGCGATGGATGCGGTTTTCGAAGCGGTCATTGAACGGTGCGAGAGCACTGGCAAGTTGCGATCGTCACGCAATACTGGATGTTGTCTAGTGGGCGTTGGTCGTCGCGGAGTGCAGCGGCGACTGTGGCGATTCCGAGAACCATTGGGCCGTCTCACGAACGCCGGCCGTCAGATCGTATTGGGGAGTCCAGCCGAGCAACCGCCGGGCTTTCGCGTTATCCAAATGCTCTTCCTCGAACGAGGCCTCAGGGTTCTGGATTTCCGGTTCTAGATCCGAGCCCATGGTGTTCAGGATTGTTCGCACCAATTCGTCGACCGTCACCGCGTCGTTCGGAACCAGATTAAACGCCTCGCCGCGCAGTTCCCGCGAGGCGGCGACCCCCTCGGCGACGGCCAATAGCCCCTGTGCAGTGTCTTTGATATAGAGATAGCCCTTGCGGTCACGGCCGCTTTGCTTGATGACCGGGCGCTGGTTCTTGAGCGTCGACAAGATCGTGGCCGTGATAATGTGTGCCAGGTGGTGATCGTCGCCGCCGTAAGAGTTGGTCATCCTCGCGATGCCCACCGGCAGGTCGTACGTCTTGCCGTAGGAGCGGGCCAGCACATCAGCGGCCAGCTTCGACCCGGCATACATTCCCGTGCCGTTGAGCGGTGCGTCCTCGGCCGTAGGCAAATGGTGTTGTTCGCCGTAAACATGGTTGCTGGAAACTGCCACGATGGCGTCGACGCCGCCACGCAAGCGGCAGGCTTCGAGCAGATTGAACGTCGCTAGTACGTTGGCTTCAAATGCTCCGACGGGATTATCGTGCGATGAGCCCACCCCCGGCTGCCCAGCCAGGTGAATGATCGCGGTCGGTTGGACGTTGCCGATCAATTCGCCGGTGGCGGCCAAGTCACGCATATCGGCGCGGTGAAAGGTGTGTTTTTCCTCCAAATGCTCCGATGGCAGCAGGTCCAGAATATGCAGGTCGACCTCCGCCGTCGCCAGAGCGCGGCAGATCCAGCGGCCGACAAACCCGCAACCTCCGGTCACGAGCACACGCTTACGATGCCAAAAAGCTGAATTCACCTGAACCTCGCGGAAGCTAGAGCAGGCCCGCATCGCACCGCGATCGGGGAGGGCACGGAACGCGGACGATGGAGTTCGTTTACTTCGATTTCGGCGTAAGCAACGTGTCTTTAAGCCGCAACCGGCTGGCGGCCACGACCTCGCTGGGATAGACCATCTTCTTGCCGTCACCCAGCGCGATTTCCACGTTGCGAATGTCCTTGACCAACCGCTTGAGACCGCCCGGCTCGATCGAGGCGGCCTGATCGCTGCCCCACATGGCCCGGTCGAGCGTGACGTGCCGCTCGACGAAACAGGCTCCCAGCGCCACGGCCGCAATCGTCGTGGCTAGTCCCACTTCGTGACCCGAGTAGCCAATCGGGCAGTCGAACATTTCCCGCAGCGTGGTGATCATCCGCAGGTTGAGTTCTTCCTTGAGGCAAGGATAGGTGCTCGTGGCATGGGCCAGCAGCAGGTTCTTGGTGCCCACTAGCGCCACGGCGGCTTCGATTTGTTCCATGCTCGACATGCCGGTCGACAACATGATCGGCAGGCCCGAGTCACGTACCGATTCGAGCAGTTCGCGATCGGTGAGCGATGCGGAGGGGATCTTGATGCAGGGAGTGCGAAACTGCTGCATGAAGGTCACGGAGTCGGGATCCCAGCAGGATACGAACCAGTCGATCTTCTGCGCGCGGCAGTAGTTGTCGATCTGCTGGAATTCCTCCAGGCCGAACTCGACCTTGTAGCGGTACTCGAGATACGAGATATAGCCCCAGGGGGTCTCGCGCATCTTGTCCCGCATTTCGGCGGGCACGCATTTTTCAGGCGTGCGCTTCTGGAACTTCACGGCGTCGCAGCCGCTGCTCTTGGCCACGTCGATCAGCTTCTTGGCGATTTCGAGGCTGCCGTTATGGTTGATGCCGATTTCGGCGATCACGTAATTGGGGCAGCCATCGCCAGTGGGTCGCCCGTTGAGTTGCACGACTCGCGCCATGATCCACGTTACCTCATGTGTTGCAAGAGAAGATCACACAATTCCCGCACGGCTCCGGCTCCGCCCGAGCGCGAAAGCACGTAGTCGGCTTTCGCGATCGCCAGGGGATGAGCGTCGGCCACAACAATCGCAAATCCGGCCGCTTCCATGCAACCCAGGTCGTTGACATCGTTGCCGACGTACACGATCCGTTTCAAGTCTACGTTTTTTTCCTTGGCCAGTTGCACGAGAGCCGAGCGTTTGTCGGCCAGGCCGTGTCGGCATTCCAGCCCCAGTTTTCGGCAGCGTGCATCGACCACCGTGTTGACTTCGGTCGAAAGCACTGCCATCGCCAGACCCTTTTCACGCAGCATCGCCAGACCCATGCCGTCGCCGCGATTGCAGACGACCGCTTCGCGGCCATCCTGCAGAACCAGCACCCGATTGTCCGTGAACACGCCGTCGAAGTCGAATACCAATAATTCGATCGGCGCTGGCCAGCCGCGCAGCACCGGCTCCGAGGCGGTTCTGGGCACGTCGATATCCAGTTGTTTTTGCTCGATGGCCCGTTCGGCCAGGTCGAAATCGACGAGCGAATCAATATCAACGCAGTAATTGACGTCGATCATGATCGGCAACACGCGATTGCCAGTCAACGATCCGCCCTCGGTGATGGTCGTGCGACGAATCGCGTCGACGTGTCCGGTCTGCCAGTAAGCCGTGGGTAGCTTCTGACGGGGCATGTTATATGGCTCCGGAAAGCTGGTCTCCATAAGCGGCAGCAAATTGCCGTCGGCCCCGTCGCGCCACATTTTGTAGGGAGTTTGCTTGGGCACTGTCACGCCGCGAACGCAATCAGCCCGTGGATCGGCATGCAAAATGCGCACGGCATTGTCCAACATTCCCCGCGGCCGAAGCGGCGTTGTGGGACGCAACTGGACCACGGTATCGGGCACATACCCTTCGTTCTTGGCCAGCCAGGCCAACGCGTGTTCGAACACGGGAAAGTCGGGAGTGTCGTCGTCCGCCAATTCTGGCGGACGCATGAACGGCGCCTCGGCGCCGTATTGAATGGCGACCTCGGCGATCTCTTCGTCGTCGGTCGACATCAGGACCCGGGTGATCAACCGGGCCGCCAGACCGCTGGCAATGCTGTAGGCCACGAGCGGATGTCCGCGCAACAGCCGCAGGTTCTTGCGCGGCAGACCCTTGGAGCCGCCGCGGGCCTGTACGATCGCGAGTACTTCGGGGCGTTTCACCAGGCGGTCCATCCTCCGTCAACGACCAGGTTCGCGCCGGTCATGTAGGAAGACGCGTCGGAGACCAGAAACAACATGGCGCCGTTCATTTCATGCTTCTCGGCCATCCTGCCCAGCGGCGTGCGGGCCGAATACTTGGTGACAAATTCGTCGTCCTGGGAATTAAAGATTCCCCCGGGCGTGAGCGTGTTGACGCGGATGTTGTGGCCACCCCAATAGGCGGCCAGGTAACGCGTCAGGTGGGCGATGCCGGCCTTGGTGACCGAGTAGCTGGCCGGCTTGAACAGCTTCTGCTCTCGCTCGCCCATACGGCGGTATAGCCGCTGATCGGGGGCTACCAGGCCGTAAGTCGACGAGACATTCACGATCACGCCGCGGCCTTGTCCAACCATTATTTTGCCAATCGCCTGGCTGCACAGAAACGCGCCGGTGAGATTCACGTCCAGCGACTGCTGCCACAGTTCCAGCGGATAATCCTCGAATGTGTTGGCCTGTTGCGAGGCGAGCCCGGTGTCGAACTTGGGATCGATGGCGGCGTTGTTGATCAGGATGTCGATGCGGCCGAATTGATCGTGGACTCCCGCGGCCATTTGCCGTACATCCGCTTTGTCGCGAACATCAATTCTCCACCCGATGGCGTCGCCGCCAATCTCGGCATCGCTTCGCCGGCGGCATTGGAGGCCTGCTCGGCGCTGACGTCGGCCACGACAACCGTGGCTCCGGCGCCCAGCAGCGTGCGAGTGTAGTGTCGCCCCAGCATCCCAGCGCCGCCGGTCAAAACCGCCACGCGGCCGGAAAGATCGAACATCGGGTCGAGCGAATCAGCCACGGCAGGCCTCGAGCTGGGCGCTGCGCTTGGCCTTGAGCGCGATTTCGAGCACGTCAATTCCTTGTTCGAGCGGGATGGCGCTGGCTCGGCGCTCGTGGACCGCCTCGAGAAAGTGCTTCATTTCGTCGACGAACATCGTGTTGCGCTCGAAGCCGTCGGGCACCCTTTCGGTTTCGACCTTGCCATCGGTCGATTCCCATACGAGCGAGCCGGCATGAAAATCCAAATTGGCCCGGCCGCGATCTCCCCACACGCACAGCCGATGGACGGGCGGTTTTTGCACGTAATCGAGGTGTACCTGTGCGATTGGTCCCGCGGCGAATCGCAGCGTGATTTCGGCCCAATCGTCGCCGGCCGTCGTTTGCAGACTCGGCACGCTGCGCATCGACGCCTGCACGTCGCGAACTTCGCCGAACAGCCAATACAAATAGTCGAGCGGATGAATCAGGGTCAGCACGACGCCGCCGCCCAAATCGGGCCGGGCGCTATAGCTCTTGCGATAGTCTTCCCAGGGATGCCAATCCGGCAGGTATTCGCCCCATTCCGCCCGCGCGCCAAGCACCTCTCCCAATCGCCCGGTATTCAATTGGTTTCGCAGACTGATCAACAGCGGGTGAAAACGAAACTGGCAGCCAATCATGGTGGTCAGTCCGCGCTTGGCCGCCAGATCGGCCAGTTCGTTGCAGTGATCCAGGGAATCGGCCAGCGGCTTTTCGATAAACAGGTGGCAGCCGGCCTCGGCGGCGGCACGAGCCACTTCGAGGTGTTTGGCGCTGGGATTCGACACGATGGTCAGCAACGGGTGATGCGACAAGGCTTCCTGCAAATTATTGGTCGACGGCCAGGAGCCGGTATCCGGATCCGTCATGGTCGATTGATACGTGCGGTAGAAAACGAAATTGGTGCAACCCAAGGCGCGAAGATTGTGGAAATGCCGGCGGCCTATCGAGCCTAAGCCGGCGATCAACACGGGTTCGGCCAAGCGATCGCCTGACAATGCGGACATGACTCGAAAGCGGTTTTTGCGGCGGCGGCGCCCGACGACGCGATTGCGTGGTCGCAGCGTCGTTTAAACGGACTAGGGCGTGTCAGGGAACGTAACGCGGCTCCGAGGAAACGGGGCCGGTGCGCCGCGTGGGAGCAAAGGCGGGTTTCTCGCCAGGCTTTGCCGGTTGATCGTCCGCATGGTTCGGTTCGGCGTATTCGGCGACCAGTTCTTTGATTTTCAACCGCAAAACATCGGGCACTTCGTGCATCAGCAGCGCGACTTCTTCGATTGCTTGTTGAACGTCTTTCAGCGTGTAGGGCCGATGGTAGGCGACGAACAATTTCGGATGCGGCGTCGCCTGCATCTCCTCGTCGTCAAAATACAGTTCCTCATACAGCTTTTCGCCCGGACGCAAGCCGGTGAACTGAATCTCGATGTCGTCGGGCTGCAGGCCGGAGAGTCGCACGAGGTCGCGCGCCAGGTCCACGATTCGCACCGACTCGCCCATGTCGAGCACGAAGATTTCGCCCCCCTTGCCCATCGCGGCGGCTTGCAGCACCAATTGCGAGGCTTCGGGAATGGTCATGAAGAAGCGCTCGATCTCGGGGTGCGTGACCGTGATTGGCCCGCCACGGCGAATCTGCTCCTGAAAGATCGGCACCACGCTGCCGTTCGAGGCCAGCACGTTGCCGAAGCGGACCACCACGAACTTCGTGCTGGCTCGCTCCGAGAAGGCGTGGATAAACCGTTCGGCCAATTGCTTCGAAACGCCCATGATGCTCGTGGGATTCACGGCCTTGTCGGTCGAGATCATCACGAACTCTTGCACGCCGCTTTCGTCGGCCAATTCGGCCAGTTGACGCGTGCCGAGCACGTTGTTCTTGATCGCCTCGCCCGGATTGTGCTCCATCATCGGCACGTGCTTGTGCGCGGCGGCGTGGAACACGATCGATGGCCGATGGGCTCGAAACAATTGGTTCATCCGCGCTCGGTCGGTAATGTCGGCGATGCACGGGATCACTTGGGCTTCGGTGCGCAGGGCCCGAAACTCCTGCTCGACCATGAACAGGCTGTTTTCGAATCGCTCGACCAGCAGGATCGCCTTGGGGCGAAACTTGAGCACCTGCCGGCAGATCTCGGAGCCGATACTGCCGCCGGCTCCGGTGACCATCACCGTACGGCCGGCCAGCAAGCTGCTGATCGCATCGCTGTTGAGCTGCACCGGTTCGCGACGTAACAGGTCGTTGATATCAACGTCGCGAATCTGCGGCGAGTAATTGCTGGCTAGCAGATCATCGTAGGCGGGAATGACCTTGAGCGTGATGTGCGCGGCGGCACAGCCATCCATCAGCGACCGCAATTCCGATCCGGTCATCACGCCGGAGATTACCAGCATGTCCTCGATGCCCAGCCGATTGGCAATGGCCAGCGCCTGGGCCGGTTGTCCCCAGATCGGAATTCCGCACAGGGTCGATCCCACGCGCTGGGGGTCGGCGTCCAGGTAACCGACCGGCTGATACTTCAATCGGCGATCGTTGAGCAGATGCCGCGCCAAGGTCTCGCCCGACTGATTGGCCCCCACGATCAAGGCTTTGCGATATCCGCCGCGCCACAACCTCGGGCTGAGTTCTTCCCGCGACATACGGGCCACGGCCCGCAGTCCGCCCAGCACCAGGATCGTCAGCGCCCAATCGAGCAGCAGCACGCCGCGCGGCGGATGGATGCTGTTGACGAATAGCTTGTCGACCGTGGCGATGATCAGGACCGAAAGCGTGGCCGAGTGGAACAGCGCCACCAGGTCCGAAAACGAAACACTGTACCACGACCGATGGCAATGGCCCGCGTAGTAGAACACGATCAGCTTGAGGATCACGATGCCCGGCAGCGTAATCCACAGCGTCAGAAAATCCTCCTCGGAAATCACGAATTCCGAGCGGACGGAAAAGGCCAGCCAATAGACCAGGCCGAAGACGATCGTGTGGGCCAACAGCGCGAAAAGCGCGCTTGGTCGGACGTTGAGGAAAAAGACTGTTGCTCATGGGGCTCGCCAAGGTGTCAATCGGTCCGTCAACGTCCAACGCATGGTGCCAAAATCAGAGTGTTCACGATCGGTTTGCAGCATAACTTCAGCGGGCCGGAGGATCAATCGAACGGGCCGAAGCCTCGCCAAATCCTTACCGTCCGCTAGCACTTCCGTCATCATTTACCGGCTATTTCCGCGCCCGCTCCATGCCAAGCTGCCAACTGCCGTGGTAATTCTTACAACGGCTCGACCTGGAAGTCCTCGAGCAATACGGAAGCCCCCTGTTGTAAAAACTCGACCGCCACGACCAGCCAGTCCTTGCCCCGGCGTTTGGTGACCGTGCCCTCGAGTCCGGCCATCGACCCCGAACGCACCCGCACGCGGCGTCCCGGTTCGATGCGGGCTTCGATGGTCAGCGGGGCATCCAGCTCGATCAAGCGGCGAATCTGTTGCAAATCGTGCACCAGACGCGCCGCATCCGGTACGATTAGGTGCGCGATATGCAGTTGGTCGAAAGGGCCTGGTGCCGCTGTTGCTGGTTTCCATGCAAAAACACGTAGCTGGCGAACAGGGGCACGTAGCTCTCGCGAACGCGTCCTCCCGGCGAGCGCGTCCGCTTGTGCACCAGAGGCGAATAAAAGGGGATTTCCAACGCCCGCAAACGCCGCATCAAATCCTTCTCGCGGCGCACCAGCGTGTACATGGCCCACCACTCGGCATCGCTGCTTCGGCGCGTCGAGGACTTGATCCAGCAACTGGACCGGATATATGTCGGGTTCGCCAGGTAGAATTGGCATCGAGGCATCGGCAGCCGGGGTGTGGGTCGCTCGTCGAAGCGGGCGACCGGAACAACTTTTCGCGCCTCGGGTTCAAAGCGCGCACTCCGTTCTCATGGGTGACAAAGGTCCCCTGTTTTGCGTTAGTTTTTTCCGCCCTGACGGGCGCCGAACGTACTGTTCGACCAGCGGCGGAAGCTCGCGCCCACGGGCGGCGGCAAGCGGATCGACCGAAGCCTTTAGCTTATCAGATCGCTGGGCGCGGGTCTGCTGGCGGCCAGGCGAAATTGCGTCTTGAGTCGCCATCTGTCGGCAGCCCCAACGATTTGCAAATCGAATGCCCAAACCGACCTGTGACGCGCCGCGTGCCGATTGTGCCGACTGGCGCAGAATTTGACGCTCATCCAAGTCTCATACCCAGGCGCAGCGCGGGCGCCCGTTGCGGTCGGCGTTGCCATCATGCCACGCGGGTGTCCCGTTTGTGCAACCGGCCCCCCAGCGCCGCAGCGGGCCGTCCAGGCGCGATCAAACAGGCCGCAGGTCGACGACGCGGTCAGCGTGGGTTCTGCAACCCGCCACGCGCAGTCTCCAAATAAGAAGTCGCCGTTCCGGCAGGGATTTATTGCCAGCCAGCGGGGGGGCGGCGTCCAGCGGATGGACTGGGCCCGGGCCGGGCCGCGTTGTCTGCCCGCGCCCCGTGCCCATTTTTACAAGCGCGAAGCCATGTAATTCCGTTGCGAGTACCCGCGAGAGATTGGATCGGGATTCGGATTGGGATTGGGATTCGGATTCGGACTGGCATCCCATGGGCCCAGCGTCAGCGTCACGGCACTGAAGTTCGACACTCCCACGTCCGACGATTGAGCCCCTTTATCGTCGTAGGCAAACCCGTAGTTCAGGTCTTGAACGCTCACATCGGGCAAGTGCAGAAATTGGGCATATTGGTTCCAGACCTGGCCGGTGTCGTTCGCGCCGTAGTACTTGGTAGTGTCCAGCCAGGCATCGGTTGGATCGGCGGCGTATCCGGTCAATTGCGCGACGCCCCGATTGAGGGCGGAAACCATCTGGTTTTCTAGATCCGCGACGATTTTCATCTGCGTCGTCGAAAAGCCCGCGCGGCCCGCATTGTCGGCAAATACTCCGTTGCAACCAAATACCATGGCCGACGGCGAAAGCGACTCGACGTCAGCCTGGATGGACCAGGCCGGGGCGTCACCCGGGGTCAATGCCGGAGTGTACCCGGTCCAGAAGTAGTGGTTGTTGTTGAAGAATGGGTAGTACACGTCGTACTTGAAGCCGGTCGGGTCGCCGTGCTCCCAGAACTCGAAGACATAAACCCCGTTGGCGTCGGTGGTGACGTGGCCGTCGTACTGTAGCGCGCTTCCGCTTCCCACGGACTGCAATGAGAGCGTCTCGCCCGTGTTGTGGTACTTGGTGAACAAAGCGTCGATTGCGGTGTTGAAATACGAGCTGAACGGGCTTGTTGCCGAGGAATAGTAATAGACCAGCGCGCCTTCGTTGTGCGTGGCTGCCGTCGTGCCGTCGTATCCTCGCTGGACCGTCCAGATCGGGCGGCCGCTGTTTTCGCCCGCCAGGCCAGTAACCAACATGATTTCCGAATCCACGAGGATCGTGAACGGATTGGCAGCCGACGGCGTGGGAAAGCCGAGGCTGCCGCCGACCGGCAAGGTGGTTTGCATCGTCGAAATCACGGGGTTGATCTGCGTGACGGCGACGCCCTTGTTGAGGTGAGGGACCGCCTGCGTGCCGTTGACGCCCCGCGTCACCGTCCAATTCGTCGTGCCGTCTTCCAGAGGCGGCGACGCCGCCGTGACGGTCATTTGCTCATTGCCGATCTGAATCGTGAACGGTGCGTTGGCTGGGTTGGGAAAGGCGGACGCGCTGGCGACGTTCACCTGCGTTTGTACATCCGTGGTGATTTTTTCCTGCAAGACGGTGCTCACCCAGATCGGCTGAATTCCGGGCTGCGAGTCACTGAGCAAGTGCGTGGGGTTCAGGATTCGATACGGACCGTTCGCTCCCGAGTCGGAGTCGAGCGACGCCTTGAAAATGCTGTTTTGCGAGAACGTCTGAAAGTGGCTGACCAGCATCGAGCGTGTCGTGGCCGTCGGCGTGCCGATCGGATGGTCTGGGTTGTCGATCGTATCCGTGGAGTCGACTTTGAATTGCAGCGGGACACCCCATTGATCGACGCTGGTCAAATTGATGTTCAAATTGCGATACTGTTGAGCCGGGTCGTTGATGGTGAACTCCACCGAGTCGTAGTATTTATCAGCGGTGAGGGACGGAGCGTTGACGCTGCCGTCGCCATTTACCGTGAGGCCCAGTCCGACGCCCATCGAGAAGTAGATGCGCGCGGAATCGACTCCGCGCTGACCATCCAAGTCGTCGGGCAGGTAGATCACGTATTTACCGTCGACCGTCGGCAGATCGCTGAGCGTGAAATCCGGCACCGTCGCAAGTCCCTTGGTCGGAGCGGCGGTGCCGTCTTTGTCAAAATAGTAATAGGTTGGAACCGTGTCGAAGTTCGACGCGAAGACGGCCAGGTGGATCTGATCCGCCTGGTAGGTCAATTCGGTCTTGGCCGCGTCCTTGAACGTGTCGTTCAGAATGTAGAAGGGCGACGTGCTCAAAACCTCGCGCGCTTCAAGCGATTCGAATTGGAGCGGGCGCCGTTTTTTGCGCGGGGAGCGGGCCTTGGAAACGGCGACGGGACTGCCCAGGCCAAACGCTTTTCGGAAAAAATGCATGGATTCCTTTCCTGCGACGGCGCAAGCGATCCATCGCATGCGCAACACGCTTGAGCCAATTGAGGAAGTTCTACGATCGCCCGTGCGCTTCCGGAGGAACGACGGCAAACATGGGGCAGGGGCCGCTCGTGGGGCTTGGGTAGAGCCCTAGCGGCAAGGGTGGGAGGGCGGCGAGTTCGGAATCGTCGGGTGGCGGGGCAGAACCATCCTAACAGTCGTTATCGTCCGGCCACCTTCGTCAATTCAGGCGAAAAAATCGCGGAGTACGATTTCCACGGCGATGCGTCGCATTGCTGGCATGCACCGTGATGCTCCGACCGGCAACCGCGTCGCACGCGGCGAACTGCTGGCCCGTTGCTGGCGTTCGGTCTATGATTAAGAGTTTGGCTTCGCTCCAAATTCGAGGCAGTAGTGACCGAGCGTTTTATCTCGCTCCGCGGCGTCGCGGTTCACAACCTGAAGGATATCGATCTCGACATCCCGCATCGCAAGTTGATCGTCTTGTGCGGTCTGAGCGGCAGCGGCAAGACGAGCCTGGCCTTGGACACCCTCTATGCCGAGGGGCAGCGCCGCTATATCGACAGCTTTTCGGCCTATACCCGGCAGTTCCTGGAGCGATTGGAGAAACCGGCCGCGGAACGGATCGAAGGAATTCCTCCGGCGATCGCAGTCACGCACAAAAACGGCGGCCGATCCAGCCGCTCGACGGTTGGCACGACGACCGAGACGAATGACTATCTCCGCCTGCTGTTCGCCAAGATCGCCCAGGTGTTCTGTTATCGATGCGGCCAGGAGGTGCGTCGCCACACGCCCCAGTCCGTGGCCGAGTTGCTCGCTGGATTGGACCACGACATCCGCTACTTGATCGGCTTTGCGGTGGACCCGTCCAGCGGCGGCGAACGTGGGCTTTGGCCTTGGTTTCAAGAGGAGGGCTTTGTCCGCGCAATCGTGGGAGATCGATTGGTCAACCTGGCGGACGAACCCTGGGCACAGGCTTCGATTGCTGGCAAAGGGATCTTTGCGGTCGTCGATCGCCTCGCGGCGGGGGCCGTCAGCGCCGAGCGGTTGCGAGACTCGCTGGAGACAGCCTTCGCCAAGGGGCTGGGCGCCGCGCAGGTGTTTGTCGACGCGCGGAACAGCTCCGTGTTGCCCGGGACCGCTCCTTATCGGCTGGAAGGCGTCGATTGGCAGCATGTCGCCTTCAGCAGCCAGTTTCGCTGCGAGCAGTGCAAAATCGACTACCCTGAACCTGAGCCGAGACTGTTCAGCTTCAACAGTCCGCTGGGCGCCTGTCCGGAGTGCGAAGGGTTTGGCAATGTCATTGATTTGGA
Source organism: uncultured Planctomycetaceae bacterium (assembly GCA_963791755.1). GTDB lineage: Bacteria > Planctomycetota > Planctomycetia > Pirellulales > PALSA-1355 > PALSA-1355. The sequence goes on along the minus strand of CAWBTK010000005.1, from coordinate 1,392,198 downwards.
CATGGAGCTAATTGTTCCAGATCCGGCGAAGAGCCTTAAAGCAGGAGCGATAGCGCCCTGGAACACTCCTGCCTACGCGCACGAGCTCGAAGAGCTGCTGGCGTTGGCCGACGACTTCAATCTCCGCGTCGACGTGCCCTATCGGGAATTGACCGAGGCGGAGCGGCAGCTAGTCCTCGCGGGAGTAGCTGAACGGAAGTTTGGCGGGCTCAAAGGGTTCTTTAATTGGCTCGAACGCCGCAAGTACAAGATGCACCTGCGCGTTTTCCTGAGTCGCTGGCGCAGTTATCGACAGTGTCCGGCCTGCGGCGGGGCGCGACTGCGTCCCGAGGCATTGGCGAGCCGCGTCGGCGGCAAGAACATCGCCGAGATTTCGGGAATGAAGATCCAGGATGCACTGCGGTTCTTTCGCGAGCTGGTCGTTCCCGAATGGCAACGCCGCATCGGCCGTATCATGCTGGACCAGGCACAAGCCCGGCTGAAGTATCTGGTTGACGTGGGATTGGGTTACCTCACGTTGGATCGCACGCTGCGCACGCTCAGTGGCGGCGAGGCCCAACGCGTGGCATTGACCGGCGCGCTCGGTTCGAGCCTGGTGAACATGCTCTACGTGCTCGATGAGCCCTCGGTGGGGCTGCATCCGCGCGACGTCGACCGACTGATCGGCGCAATTTCGGACCTGCGAAATCGAGGAAATTCGGTCGTGGTGGTCGAGCACGAAGAGGCGATGATTCGCGCGGCCGACCAGGTGATTGAAATTGGGCCCGGCGCCGGCGAACGCGGCGGTGAAGTCGTGTTTCAAGGTACGCCGCAAGAGCTGCTTCTCAGTCCGCGCAGTCTCACGGGCGACTTCCTTTCGGGTCGCCGCGGCGTGGCGTCGGTCGTCAAGCGACGCGTGCCAAACCACGGTTGGATCCGGCTGGCCGGGGCGCGCGGCAATAATCTGCAAAACATCACGGTCGAGTTTCCCCTGGGATTGTTGTGCCTGGTGACGGGTGTTAGCGGATCGGGCAAGAGCACGCTCGTGCAGGACACGCTGTATCCCGCCTTGTGTCGTCGCATGCGGAAGGACGCGCCCAAGCCGTACGACTTCGACGACGTGTTCGGCGACGGGCAATTGGACGACGTGATTTTAGTGGATCAAAGTCCGATCGGCCGCTCGCCGAGATCGAATCCGGTGACTTACATCAAGGCGTTCGACGAAATCCGCTCGGTTTTCGCCGAAACGATCGAAGCCCGGACTCGCAATTACACGGCGGCCAATTTCAGCTTCAACATCGACGGCGGCCGATGCAGCGCTTGCCAGGGAGACGGCTACATCGCCATCGACATGCAGTTTTTGGCCGACGTGTTCATGAAGTGCGGGCAATGCGGCGGCCGCCGTTATCGCAAGGAGATTCTGGACATCACGTATCGCGGACGCAATATCTCGGAAGTTCTGGAAATGACCGTTCGCGAGGCGTTCACTTTCTTTCGCGGTCAGACCAAGGTGCAGGCCCGATTGAAGCGCTTGATCGACGTGGGACTGGACTATCTGCGATTGGGCCAGCCGGCCAATACGCTGTCGGGTGGCGAGGCCCAGCGGCTCAAGCTCGCGGCGCACCTCTCGACCACGCGCCGCGGCCGATCGATGTTCATTCTCGACGAGCCCACGACCGGATTGCATTTTCAAGACGTGGTGCAATTGCTCGACTGTTTCGATGCCTTGATCAACGTGGGCCATTCGCTGATCGTCGTGGAGCACAACCTGCAACTGATGAAGGCGGCCGACTACATCGTTGACCTCGGTCCCGGGGCGGCCGATGAAGGGGGACGCGTGGTCGCCCAGGGAACGCCCGAAGCCCTGGCACGCGTCAAGGAATCGATCACCGGCCGTTTTCTCGCCCAGGCGCTGGCCGAAGAGCAGCACGCGGCGCGGCAGCGCCTGGTCTCGATTGGCGAGGAGGACTAAGCCATTTCGATCAGCGACGCCGAGTTTGCCGACGCTTTGGAGATCTTCTTCGGCGACGTCTCCGACGCCATGTGCCGAGTCTATGCTCGTTGGCCGATCAAGAACGGCGAGGGTTGTACGCTGGGCGGCAGTCTGACCGGTCCCATGTGCGCTTATGCTCACACGCTGCCGGCGACCTTGCCGCTCGTGGATCGGGGGCCGGGCGACGCGCCGCTGGCGGCGGTCTACGTGCCGGAGCCTTGTTTCTGGACCCCCGATATGCCGCACTTGTACCGGCGCAAGTTCAATTGCATCGGGACGGGCGGGTATTGGCTTCGGCGACGCGAGTCGTGGGCATCCGCGCTCGGTTCCACTGGCCGCAAGCTCGTATACGACGCCAAACGCTGGGTGCTGCGCGGCGTGCGTGCCGCGGCCGTGCCGCCGACTGATTTGGACACCTGGCACGCAAGCGGCGCGGCCATGATCGTCTCCAACCCCAGCGACCCGCTTTGCGAGCAAGCTAGTCACGTGGGCGTTATGCTGGTTGCTGAGCTCGACACGTTTGATCTGCCCGAGATTCGCCGGCTGAGCCGCTGGCCTGCCGTGGGTATGGCGATCCTCCCATACCGCTCGCCAGTCGAAATGAAGGGCCTGCGGCATAACCTGTTATTGGCCGAGCGATTTGATTCTGGTCAATCGAACGCTCCGGCGCCTTGGGCCGACGTGGCGATTTGCGAAGTGTCCGACCCCGATGAGTTTTCAATCAATACCGCGTCCTGTCCGATCGCGGTGATTGCTTTGCGGCCCGCCCAGGGAATGGCGAACGTCGCCGAAGGTCGATCGCGGTGCGACCGAGTACAACGCGATCTGGCCGGGCGAGGCGACCTGTCGGGCTATATTGTATGATTGAGAGCCTAACGCCCTTGCGAGCCGAACGCGCATGAATCAACCAGCCGATCGCGCCGAAGATTTCTCGCGCTACGCGAGACAAATGCGCTATCCGCCCATCGGCGAAGCGGGACAGCGGCGATTGTCCCAGTCGCGGGCCTTGATTTGCGGTTGCGGCGCGCTGGGCTCGGTGATCGCCAATACGTTGGCTCGCGCTGGCGTGGGATCGCTGAGGATCGTGGACCGCGACTTTCTGGAAACCAACAATTTGCAGCGGCAGGTCTTGTTCGACGAACAGGATGTGGCCGACGGGTTACCCAAGGCCATCGCGGCGGCGAACAAGCTCAAGAAAATCAACTCTCGGATTGTCGTCGAGCCGGTCGTCACGGACGTGGATTACAAGAACGTCGGCGAGCTGGTCGCCGGGGTCGACGTCATCCTGGACGGCACCGATAATTTCGAAACGCGGATGCTCGTCAATGACGTCGCGCGAGAGCGCGGACTGAGCTGGGTGTACGGCGGCTGCCTGGGAGCCGAAGGCCAGACCATGACCATCGTGCCGGGGCAGACCGCGTGCCTGCGCTGCTTGATGCGTGAAACGCCGCCGCCGGGCAGCACGCCCACTTGCGACACGGCCGGAATACTCGCGCCGATCATCAATGTCATTGCTTCGTTCCAGGCCAACGAGGCGCTGAAGATCTTGAGCGGCAACGGCGATGCCATCAGCCGCGTGCTGACAGTCATTGACATGTGGGACAATCGCGTTCGCCAGGTCAGCTTGGAGTCGTTGCGCACCGCCGGCGACTGCCCGGCCTGCAATCGGACCGAGTTTCCCTGGCTCACCGGCGATCGGGCCAGTCATTCGGCCATTTTGTGCGGTCGAAACGCCGTGCAGCTTAGCCCACCGGCGGGCGCGACGATCAGCTTCGCGGAACTGGCCGGCAAGTTGTCCGGCGTTGGCCAGGTCCGGCAGAACAAGTACCTGTTGCGGGCCACGATTGACGGCTACGTGCTGACGATCTTTCCCGACGGACGGGCCATCATCGGCGGCACCGATGACACGGCCGTGGCCCGCGGCGTGTATGCCAAGTACGTCGGCAGCTAGTTTGCGGCGTGTTCACTCGCGCTGCTCCGTGGCGCACCAGTCTCGCCACATCTGCTGGTAAGCCGCTTCGACGTTCCGGGCAAAGCGGGCGAAATCCAGCAGCACCGAGGCCGCCATGCGCGGACGGAGCTCGCTGCGCAGCGACTCTAGCGCGTCGAGGTCCTGGGCAAGCGCGACTGCGATATCGACATAATGGTCGGTGTCGCCGGCAATCAGCGACTCCAGCCCCACGTTGGCCAACACGCTGCCGCCAAAGCGCGAGGCATAGGTCTCGCCTTCGAGCATGACGACCGGCACGCCCATCCAGATCGAGTCGCAAGTCGTCGTATGGCCGTTAAACGGAAACGCGTCGAGTGCGATGTCCGCGTGTTGTACGAGCTTCAGATACTCCTTGAGAGGCCGCCGGTCGACGACCACGATTCGCCGTGGGTCGAGTCCTCGTGCGCGAGCCGTTTCGCCCAGGCGCTGCTCGACGTGGCCGCCGCGATCGGCGAGCACCATCAGCCGAGAGCCGCCGACTGCGCTCGAGTATCGTGAGCCACACGGCAATCACCTGAGGCGTGACCTTGCTGAAACTGTTGAACGAACCGAAGGTAACCTGGCCAATGGCACGGGCGGGAAGGGGGGTAATCGGCGGGGCCTCGTCGGGAGGACGGTAGCAGAAAAAACTCCGCGGCAATCGCACGAGTTTTTCGGTGTGCAATTCGTCACTACGGCCCGGCGGATCGGCACGTTCGTCGGTCAACCGATAATCCATCGCCGCCATGCCAGTCGTGTTTTGATAGCCAATGTACGTGACCTGAATGGGGGCCGGCTTGCGCCGAAGACCAGCAAGCGGTTACCGCTGATATGGCCGGCCAGGTCGACCAAAATGTCGATTCGATCCTCGCGGATCATCTGGGCCAGTTGCTCGTCGTCGGCCCGGTCCGTGCGGCGCCAATGGTCCGCCGAGGGGCGGATTCGCGCGGTAGCATCGTCCTCGAACGGCGCATCGGAATAGCAATAGATTTCGAACTGTTCGTGATCGTGGGCCGCCAGCAGTGGTTCGCTGAAGTAGTGGACCGCGTGGCGGCAGAAATGGGCCGAGACGTATCCGATTTTCAAGCGGCGATTCGGCGTGCGGTCGTTCTTATGCGGCAGTGCAAGCGCCGTGAGCGAATCGGCGTGCCGCTTGCCCCAGGCAAGATGTTCAGCGAATAAGTCCGTCGGATCGACGCCGGGAATGTAATTCAACGAATAAATCAAATTCCCGTGCAAAGTGGCATCGTCGGGCGCCGCTGCAATCGCGCGGCGCGACCAATCGAGCATGGCGTCGGCCTCGCCTTGCATGTGCAGCGCATACGACATCGTGTTGCACAGCAGAGCGTTGCGGGGCTGCAGTTCGAGACCTTTGCGGCAGCTCTCGATCGCCATATCCGGCTTTCCAATTTCGCAATACGAAATCCCCATGTTCAAATAGACTATGGCTGAGGCTTCGCCCCGGGCCAGGCATTCCTGGTAATTGTGGATGGCCGCGTTGTGCATTCGCTTCGAGCGATACGCGTCGCCTCGATTCAGATACGCCAGCGTCATGTTGGGCGCGAGCGCAACGGCGCGATCGAAACAGAGAATTGCCTCTTCGAGCCGATTTTGCAACACCAGCACGGCGCCCAAATCATGATGCGCGTCGGCAAAGTCTGGTTTGAGGAGAATGGCCTGACGGCAGGAGGTTTCAGCCTCGTCCAGTCGCCCTTCGATGGCCAATGCGGTGCCAAGGTTCGTATGCGCCTCCGCAAAATTGCCGTCCAGCGTTAGCGCACGGCGATAATGATCGATCGCTTGCGAAATGTGACCTTGCGACTGGGCGATCAATCCCAAGTCGTTGTGAGCCAACGCGACGTCCGGTGCGATTTCCAAGATCCGCCGGTAACAGGCGGCCGCATCGTCCATCTGTCCCAAGTTCTTGAGCGCATTGCCCAGGTTGCCCAACGCCGGCACATAGTCCGCCTGCAGATTCAGTGCATCCCGATGGCAAGCGGCGGCCTCACGCCATCGGCCCTCGCCGGCAAGCTGCTGGCCCCGGGCATCGCAGCGCGCCGCCGAAATATTGCGCAGGTTGGTCGCGATCTCGACGGACTGCGGAACCTGACGTTGCGCCACTTCCAAATGCGCGACGGCCTCATCCAGCCGATGCCTCGCCGCAAGTACGACAGCCAGGTAATGTCGCGATTCCACGTGATCCGCTCGGGCCGCGACCGCACGCTCCAAAAGCACTAGCGCCTCGTCCGGCCTGCCGAGCATGTGGCAGGCAACGCCCAGCAAATAGCCAGCCTCGACATTCGAATCATCAACGGCCAATGCAGCGCGGTAGCACTGCTCGGCCTCGACGATACGCCCGGCCCGATGATGGAGTTTGCCTTGTTGCAACCATTCGGCGGTGGTGGCCATGCGTGGAAGTTCCCCTTGCCACTAGGCCGAAGCGTGTCCGCCGGACACGCGGCGCTGCGTGGCTGCTTCCATGATACGCTGCTCGCTGGCATCACAGCGGGCGAATTCGCCGGTCAGCCGACCCTCGCAGAGCACGAGTATTCGGTCGCATACGGTCAAGCAGCTCCGGCAATTCGCTCGAAGTCACGATTATTCCCAAACCCTGTCGGCACAGATTGTCCATCAGCCGGTAGAGTTCGGCCTTGGCGCCCACGTCGATGCCCCGGGTAGGATCGTCGAGCAAGAGTACCCGCGGCTCGGTCAACAACCAACGGCCGATGATCGCCTTCTGTTGGTTGCCGCCGCTTAGGCTCGTGATCGGGGCATTCAATCCCGAAGTCTTGACCGCCAGTTGGCTCGCCATTGTCGCGGCTCGCTGTTGCTCGCGCCGTCGGCTCAACAGCCCGTGCCGCGAGGACCGGTCGAGCGTGCACATGCGTCATGTTCTGGCAGACGGTCATGGCGGAGAACAATCCGAGCCGCTTGCGATCCTCGGTCACCAGCGCCATTCCGGCCCGCCTTGCCTCAGCCGGATGCCGGAAGGCGACTTCGCGGCCCGCCAGCAAGATCTTTCCCAGCGGCGCTTCGGCACTCGCGCCGAACAGGCATTCGAGTAACTCGGTGCGCCCGGCGCCCATCAAGCCCGCGATTCCCAGAATCTCGCCGCGCTTGAGCGAAAACGAAACGTCCTCCAATCGCCAGGCGCGGGCATGGCGGGGCCAGGGAAGCCACAGATGTTCAACCGTCAATACGACCTCGCCGGCGGTGCGGGGGTTGGAAAGGTCCGTCTCCTCGATTTCGCGACCTACCATGGCATGGGTCACGCGCCGAGTGTCGGTTTGCTCGCGCTCGACCAGGTCGACGAGCCGTCCATCTCGCAGCACCACGATACGATCGGCCAGTCGAAACACCTCATCCATTTTGTGAGAAATGTACAGCACCGTGACACCTCGCTCGCGCAGCCGCCCCATGATGCGAAACAGCCGCGCGACCTCCGATTCGGTCAGCGCGCTGGTGGGTTCGTCCATGATCAAGATGTCGGTTTCCAGAGACAGCGCCTTGGCAATTTCGATCAATTGTTGATCGCCGACGCGAAGCTCGCGCACCAATTGTCTCGGATCGATGTGACATTCCAACTGGGCCAGCAACTCCCCTGCTCGGCGATCCATGTCGTCCTGATCCAGCAGCCCCCAGCGCCCCCGGTGTTCGCGTCCTAGAAAAATATTGGCCGCGGCCGATAGCTGTTCGACCAGGTTGAGCTCCTGGTGGATAATGCTCACGCCGGCGCGCTCGGCGTCGCGAGTATTCCGAAATCGGACCCTCTGGCCGCGCAGCTCAATATCGCCGTCGTAGTCCGAAATCACTCCGGCCAGGATTTTCATCAGCGTGCTCTTGCCGGCGCCATTCTCGCCGACGATGGCCAGCAGTTCTCCGGCACGAACGTCGAATGTCACGTCGGCCAAGGCCTGCACGCCCGGATAGCGCTTGGATACCTGGCGGACGGAGACAAGTGGCGCGGCGCTCATGAGGGTTCCGTCTCCGAAGTCGGCCCCGAGCGCTGGGCTCGATGCGCTGCCGCGCGGCGTTGCGCCATGGCGATCAGGCCCAGGCCGGCCAGCGACACGCCGAATACCCCCGCGCCCGCGCCGCGGTTGACCATGATCGTGGCCAGCATGCCGGCCAGCAGGGCCAGAATGCCAATGGCCGCGATCCCCAGCGCTCCGGGAAAGAATTGTTTGCTCGCGCCGCGTCCCGCTTGTCGCAACTCGTTAAAGGCCACGGCCAATACAACCAGGAACCCGACGATAATTCCCTCGTAGTCATCGGCGCCGACCTTGACGATTTTGGCCACCGCGTCGATCACGACCCGCAAGAACAACACACCCAGCATCGTGCCGGAAATCAGCCCCACGCCGCCTTGCAGGCTGCATCCGCCGACGACGGCGGCGGCGATGGCATTCAATTCGTATCCGCGGCCTTGTACCTGGGGATTGGCTGTGCCAACTTCCGCCGTGTAAAGAATTCCGGCGACGGAGGCTGTGACCGCGCCAGGCAATACGCCAGCCACTTGAGATGATCAGTACGAATTCCGCTCAGCCGGGCCGCCGCTTCGTTGCCCCCCATGGCATAGAGATGCCGCCCGGTTACCGTGCGGCTCATCAAGATCCAGGCCGCGAAACTCAGCAGCAGAAAAATGCACAACGGAATCCACCAGGTCGTTCCCAGCCGGCTGAACCGCTCGTCGTTGACATAGATTTGCGTCGTCTTGCCGGTCGCGGTCAATGATGCCGTCACTTCCTGCACGAACACGCGGGCCAGGCTGCGCAGGCCGACGAGCGACGCCAACGTGGCCACGAACGGGGGCAGACCTACGACCGTAATCAGCCAGGCGTGGAGCGTGCCGATCAAAAATCCCGTCACTAATGTCCCCAGGATCGCGACCGCGAAAATCCAGGTTTCCAGGTCGTGCGTCATGGGGTTTCCCGCTTCGTCGACTGGCGAGAAGAAGAGGATGATCGAAGCGCATACCGAGCCGCTAAAGGCGATGACCGACCCGCTCGAAAGGTCGATTCCGCCGGAAATGATGACAATCGCGGCGCCGAGTGCGAAGACTCCCAACAGTGATGTCTGGCGCAGAATTTCCTGGGCGTTTTGAATCGGTTTCTCGCGATAGGCATCGCTGAGAATCGTGGTGATACCGACAACCACGATAATGGCCGCCAGCAAGCCCAACTCGTTGGAGTGCTCGCGCGCCATTCGCCGCCAGGGACCGATTGCTTCGCCGCCAGCAACAGGCTTCATGATCCGGTGAGGTTATGCTCCGATAACCACTTCTTGAAGTCGCTCAGGGAGATGAACTCAGTCGTCGGCGAAAACATCTCCTTTTTCAGCGGCGAGCCCGAGTCGGGATGCACGACGCGCAAGCCCGTCACGAGCAAATCGCCCTCGGGATCGGAAAACGCCTTCTTGCCAGGGTCATAGGCCGGGAACATTTCGTGAATCGTGGCCTGATCGCCTTCGACCAGCGCTTTCATCAGTCGAGTGCCGCGATAACCCATGTCATAAGGATTCTGCACGACCATGGCGTCGATGTTGCCGTCGACCATGTGGCCGATTGCCTTGGGGGCCGCGTCGAACACGACTACCGTGGTTTTATCGCGAATGCCGCGTTGCTTCACGACCTCGACGATCGCGTGGGCGTTGTAGGCCCAGATTCCGACCAGCGTGTCGAGATCGGGATGTCGGTCCAGCGCGTCCTTGACGTTCTTGAGGGCCGTGCTCAAATCCATGTCGTCGCCGAGGTTCTCGGCCTGGGCGAATTTCGAACCGGCCCCCTCGGCGAATCCGCCGATGCGTTCGATGGCATTGGCGGCGCCCTTGAGCCCCACGAACGTAGCATATTTGCCGCCTTGCGGGCGGATGCCGGCCGCCGCTTTGCCTAGCTCCTGGCCGCCCAGCACATTGTCGGTTCCCAAGTAGGCGAATCGCGCCTGGCGGTTTGCCTTGCGATCCACGTCCGAATCGACGGCGATCACTTGGATGCCCGCCTGCTGACAAGCCTCCATGGCTTTGGCGATCGCCAGGTTCTTGGCATCGGTGACCGACACCGCCACCGCGGCGATATCGGACTGGTTGGCATATTGGCGCAGCCGGTCGACTTGTCCCTTGGGCGTGCCGTCGTTGACGTCCATGACGACTTGCAAGTTGGCGTCTCTGAGCTTGAAGTCCTTCTCCGCGTCTTGCATGCCGGCGCGCATGGCGTCCCAGAACGGATCGGCGCCGTTGGTCAACAGGATCACTCGCTTTAAACCGCCGCCTGCGCTGTTGCCGGCGGTGGAATCGGATTGGGGCGATTTGCCGCACCCGGCCACAACAAGGGCCAACAGCAGCCAGCCGAGTCCGCGAAACCGCCACGACGAACCAAACATCGGAGAGTGACCTTTCGATTAATTTGGGAACGTGTTGACCAGGCTCAGGAACGGTTCACGAACACGGAAAAATCACCCTCGTGAGCGAACGATCCGATATGTCTGAATTTACTGAAAACGTCGACCCAGATCTCGCCCCCCATTGCGCGCCAACGCCGGCAAAAGGTGTAGTCCTCGGGCAAGTAGAGCCCCTGTTCAGGATCAAGCGAGGTGTCGAACAGCGAATAGAGATGATCGTTCGCGGGCGCTCCGGCGCCCCCGGCAGCGCGAACATGTGCGTGTACTTCAAGTCGGCGTAGTGAGCCGCCATGCGTTCTAGCACTTCGCGGCGAATGAGCATAAAGCCCGTGGCCGCGTATTCGGCCTGTGCAAATCCGTCGCTCGTAGGCTGGGTGCCCGGCGCGATTGCGACGGCGTAATGATACGTCGAAGCGACTGGTTTTCCCGATGGCAAATCGCGGATGGCCGGCACGTTCAAATGCTTGAGCGGATAGATGCCGGCCACGACGTCCTTGTCGGCCGACAGCAGTCGCGAAACCTGCGAGGGCTCGAAACCGAGGTCGGCGTCGATGAACAGCAAGTGCGTGAAACGACGGTGTCGCAACACTTCGCTTGCGAGATAATTCCGCGCCACGGGAATCAGGCTCACCGTCGTGGGAGTATCGACTTCGAATTCAATTCCCTGGCGAATCAGTTCCCTCTGCAAACCCAACATCGACACCAGGTACTCCGCGGTCACCAATCCGTTGTAGCAGGGCGTGCCAATCAGGATGTGTGTCATGGTTTACCGGGTTCGACGTTCGCAGACCGCCCGCGCGCGCTTGGGGGCCGGAGCCGAAAAGGCGACTATTTGGAGTCGGTCGTATTCGGCGGAAGATCGGGCGTGGTCTTGGTGGCGGTTCCGGCGGGCTTCCCGCAGCCCACGATCGAAGAAATGCACACAACCGACAACACCGCCCACAACACCCTGGACTTGGAAAGCATGACCACTCCCTTATAGATGACGTCGAAATCGAGAAGACGAAACGCAAATTCTAAAACGACCGCTGGCCCGTCGCAAGTGCCGGCAGTCGGCCGCCGCGGGAGTGCTCGCTACACCGGGCACTTGAGCCATTCTTTTGCGAATTTCGCATTTCCCGAACGCTCAACTTGCACGGCCGAACAACCGATTCAATCAGTAGCCCCCTTTTTCCGCGCTCGTTCCGCCCCCTCGCGCCCACCTCATGGCTTCCTTGACCCAATCCCGAAGGATCGGCCCCGCTGGCATTGGCGCGGAGGGTCGGTCGCTCGCTTCCCCAGCCGCGTTGGCTCGTGGGAATTGCTCCGGCTCGTTGGCGAAGGCCCGTTGTCGAGCCTGTACGAGGCGCGGCCTTTCGGCAGCTCCGATCCGCGGGCGGCCGGATATGCCGTGAAAGTATTACGGCCCGAGTGGCAGGATGACTCGCGAGGGCTGGCAATTCTGGCCCGCGAGGCTCAAGTCGGCCGTTTGGTCGCCCATCCGCACCTGGTGCCGATTCTGGCCGCCGACCTGAGCACGCCGCCATACTGGGTCGCCATGCCGTTTCTCGAAGGGATGTCATTGGCCGAACAACTCCACGCCGGGCAGCCTCTCGATCTGCCGGTGGCGATCTGGATCGCGCGGCAAGTGACCGAAGCGTTGGCGGCATTGCACCTGGCCGGCTGGATGCATGGCGACGTGAAACCGAGCAACGTGATGGTTTCGTCGAGCGGTCATGCCACGCTCGTTGACCTGGGTTTTGCCCGTCGCACCAGCGAACGCAGCGCGATCGCCGATCGACCGATCTTAGGCACGTTGCACTATATCGCTCCCGAGGTGCTGTACTCGGCCTACGGCGGAGATATCCGTAGCGATGTGTATAGCCTGGGAGTGATGCTATTCGAAATGTTCACCGGCCGGCTGCCGTTTGATGCCGACGACGTCGCCGAACTAGCCGCGTTGCACCGCCAGGAAGTACCCGCCGACGTGCGGCACTGGGCGCCGCATTTGCCCACCCGCGCCGCTCGTCTCGTGCAACACATGCTGGCAAAAGAGCCGCTACGGCGACCGTTGCCGGAGGAGATCATCGAGCGCCTGGCTTCGCTCGAGATCGAGACATTCGCCGAGCGCGGCTCGCCGCTCGTCGGTGAACAGATCAGCGTGGCAGCGACTGACCTCGATAGCTGAGATCGAGTAAGTCCATCGGGTGGACGATCCACAGCTTCTCTCCCTGCTGGCGGGCCTCTCTGGCAATCTGCAGCAAACAGCCCGCGTTCGCCGTGATCACCACGCGCGCGCCCGTGTCGAGAATGTTCGCGAGTTTTCGCTGGCTCAATCGGGCCGACATCTCCGGTTCGGTCAGGTTGTAGGTTCCCGCGGCGCCGCAACACAACTCGGCCTCGGGCAGGTCCACCAGCTTCAGGCCCGGGATCTTGGCCAGCAAGCGGCGCGGCGCCTCGCGAATTTTTTGCGCGTGGCCCAAGTGACAGGCGTCGTGATAGGTAGCCGTGGCGTCAATCGAGCCCGGGGGCGCGATCAGCCCCAATTGATCGAGAAACTCATTGATATCCTTGATCTTCGCGGCGAACTGCTGGCGAGAGGGCTGGTCGCCGTCGTGCCAATGATGGCCGTAGTCTTTCAACATCGCGCCGCACCCCGCGACGTTGACGATCACTGCGTCGACCTGGTCGAGCGGAAAGGCTCGCACATTGGCATCGGCGAATTGTTTGGCTGGTTCGCTCGATCCGGCATGAAAATGGATCGCTCCGCAACAGCCCTGGTCTTGCGGCACGATGACGTCGCAACCGTTTTGCTGGAGCACCCGCGCGGTAGCCCAATTCGTGGGCCGGAAAATCGCGTCGCCCACGCAGCCGGTGAACAAAGCCACGCGCGCCCGCCGCGGGCCGATGGCCGGCAAAAACGGCGGCAGCGCCGGCTCGGGCCGGGGTAGCGGCGGTAACATCTCGACCAATTGACGCAAGCGAGGCGGCAATAGCCGCAGCAATCCTAACGCCTTGACCGCGTGGTCCAGCCCCAGCCATTGTACCCAACGGGCCGGCGCGATGGCGGCCCGCATGCGACCCGAATAGGGAAATAATCGAAACAGAATCCAGCGATGAAACCAATCGCTCGATTTGCCGGTTCCGGCCGATTCCTCCATCGCCACGCGAAACGGTTCGATGAGCTTGCCGTACTGCACGCCCGACGGACAGGCCGTTTCGCAGGCCCGACAGTCCAGGCACAATTCCAAGTGCCGGCGCACCTCCCGCGACAGTTCCAAGCGTCCGTCGGTCACGCCTCGCATCAAGTAGATCCGACCCCGAGGGCTATCGTTCTCGTTGCCAGTTTCGACATACGTCGGGCAGGCGGCGGTACACAGCCCGCAGTGCACGCAATCGAGAAACAGGCCATAGTCGATTCCCGCGCCGGGGTTGCGCGGCACGGTCTCGCCGGGCGGCGTGGGTTCGATATTGTGCAACGTCTCTTTCATCCGACTGTCCAATGCTTCATCCGGCCGCTTAAAGGTTGTCGTACACGAACCGGCCCGGGTTCAGGATGTTATTGGGATCGAACTGCTGCTTGACCTTGGCCATCCAGGGGCCGGCCGCGACCGTGCCGCCCCAGACGGCCTGCCGAGTGAGGCCCGAAAGCATGCTGGACAGGACCACGCAAGAACCGCCTGATTGTTGTGCCAACGGTTGTAACCGCCCAATGAGCGCTCGCGAGACATCGCCGGCATCGAACTTGGAAAACCGCGCCAGGACGATGCCGTTGCCAGCGTGAATCTGAAGCGAGGCTTGTGGATCGATCGACAACACGGTTTCGGCGACTTGCACGGCCCGACTGGGCACGACGCTGGCCTTGATCACCAGCGGCGCGTCTGCCGGGGCGGAGAATTCGCATAGCGACTTCCACAATTCCACGGCCTGCTGTCCGACGAGAGAACGTGCGGCGGCGAAACCCATTGATTCCCATTCGGCGGCCAACTGCGTGAGCATCCAATCGACTTCAGTCGCCGTACCGTCCAATCCCACGGCCAGGCGTCCGACGGCGCCGGCCGTCAACAATCCCAGCGGCGTGCCGTCGCGCCATTGGGGGCCGATCAGCACTTCGACCGCCGAGGGAGTCGTGCTCGAGTTGACAATGGCCGCCGCCAGGCGATCGGCCGCGCGCATATCATGCAGATCGCACACTAAGAATGCCGAACTCTCGGGCTGCGGCTTGATCTTGAGCGTAATTTGCGTGAGTACGCCAAGGGTACCCAGCGAACCGGTCAACAGTTTGCAAAAATCGTAGCCCGCGACGTTCTTCACCATGCGCCCGCCGGCCTTGAAGGCATCGCCGCGGCCGTCGACGGCGCTCATGCCGATCACGTAATCGCGCATTGTGCCATAGCCATAGCGCCGCGCGCCGCTCCATGCGGTGGCCATCACTCCGCCGAGCGTGGCGCTGCCGGACTGTGGCGCGTCGATCGGCAGCCATTGTCGCTCGCTGGCCAAGGTGGTGGCCAACTGGTCCATCGTGATCCCGGCTTCGACCGTGATCGTCATGTCACGAGCCGGATAGTCGATCACTCGATTCACACCGGAGAGCGACAAAGCAATACCGGGCCTGGCGGCCGGCAGACCGTAGTTCAGGCTTGTCCCGCCTCCGATTGGATAGACCGGCGTGCCGCTGGCATGCGCGTCGGCAACCATAGCCGCCAACGCCGCCTGATCGGCGGGGTGCGCGGTATCGGTCGTCGCGGCTGTTTCGGCAACGGAGGTCATAGCGCGGCCCTGCGACCAGGGTGTTTTTGTTCCATGCCGCACGCTCCAGCCGTAGGCAGCATCTTGGCGGGGCTCAGGCGATTATGCGGGTTGAACGCCTCGCGCATGCGGGTCATGGCCGCCAGATCGTTTTCGGTGAACAGCTTTCGCATGAAATTGATTTTTTCCACGCCGATGCCGTGCTCGCCCGTCACGCTGCCCCCGCAAGCGATGCACTCGTCGAGGATTTCGTCGCTGGCTTCGAGCACACGCCGCACCTGCTCGCGATCCCGTTCGTCGAACAGCAAGATCGGATGAATGTTACCGTCGCCGGCATGAAATACGTTGACGATTCGCACACCATGTTTTTCGCCGATCTCGCCGATCCGCCGCAGGATGTGCGGCAACTTGGTGCGCGGCACGACGCCGTCTTGCGTGCAATAGCTCGGGCTAAGCCGGCCCACGGCGCCAAACGCCTGCTTGCGGCATTTCCACAACAACAACCGCTCCGCGGCATCGCGGGCTTGCCGCACTTCGTGCGCCCCGCACTGCATGCACAGGGCGATGATCCGGTCGCGGGCTTCATCCAGCCCGGCTTCCAGGCCGTCGACCTCGATCAACAAGATGGCCTTGGCGTCGAGCGGAAAACCGAAATGAAAGGCGGCCTCCACAGCCACTAGAATTCCCTGGTCCATCATTTCGAGCGCCGCGGGAATGATGCCGGCGGCGATGATCTCGCTGATCGAGTTGGTCGCGTCGTCGGCCGAGTCGAACACACCCAACAATGTGCGGACCGAGGTGGGATTCTTCGTTAACCGAACCCAGACCTTGGTGACAATCGCCAGGGTTCCCTCGCTGCCGACGAGTGCGCCCGTCAAGTCGAGTCCGGCGGGGTCTTCGGCCGGGCCGCCAAACTGGACGATCGTGCCATCGGACATCACGGCTTCGATGCCCAGGGTGTGATTCACCGTGACGCCGTACTTGAGCGTGTGCGGTCCGCCGGAGTTGGTCGCCACATTGCCGCCGATCGTGCAAGCCCCTTGGCTCGACGGATCGGGGCGTAGTGATAACCGGTGCCCTTGAGTTTATTGGTCAGCCACAGATTGACCACGCCCGGCTGCACGATGGCATAGCGATCGCGGAGATTGATTTCGAGGATTTCCTTCATCCGCGTGAGTACGATCATCACGCCGCCGCCGACCGGCAGACATCCGCCGGCCAGGCTGGTGCCGGCGCCACGGGGCAAGAAAGGAACTTCGTACTGGTTGCAGACTTTGACGATCTCGGCGACGTCCTGGGTCGAGCGCGGAAAAACGACCACGTCGGGGCAGTTCTTTTCGATCACGAAGCCGTCGCACTCATAGACCACCAGGTCCGTGTGCGCAGCCAGAAGGCCCTCGTCGCCGACAATGCGACGCAGCGGTTCGATGATGGGGAGCAGCGCGGTCGCAATCAAAGGGAGCGAACTTCCACGGCCGACGGCCAAAGCAGGCACATTGAGGGCAAACCCTGATTATAGTGCCCGGCTACTGGGAAACCAGGAGCGCCCGCGAGCGGCGGCGTTTCCGGCCCTGTCAGTGGTGATTCGGGACGGCGGCCACTATTTCTTGACGGCTCGCCCCAATTGCTTTTCGACGCTTGCCACCTTGGCGGCAAGCGCGCCAGTGTGACCCTTGCGGTAGTCCAGCTTGGCCGTGACGGTCACGCGGTCGCAATCGACCGCGATGGCTTCGATCGAACGCTTGAGTACGTCGAGCAATTCGTCCAGATCGCCCTCGATTTCGGTGCCCATCGCGTGCAGCCGATAGTCGAGACCGCTGGTGTCGATCACGTCGACCGCGCGGGCCACGTATTTGGCCACGCTTTCGCCGGCGCCCAGCGGCGTGATGCTGAAGTCGAGAATCGCCATCGGCCCACCTCTCGCGTTCGATCCATTAACCCGGAGTGCGACTACTGCTGTTGCATTTGCAGCCAGCCGACCATGCACTTGGTCACTTTTTCGGCGGCATCCTGCTGCACGAAGTGCCCGGCGCCGGGAATTGTGACCAATGTCAGGTCCTTGTCCACCCATTTCCAGGTGTCGTTCAGCGCCGGGCAGCAATGCCGTGTCGTCCAGACCGTGGAACATCAGCACCGGGCACTTGACCGGCGGGAAGTTGGTCTGCTCTTCCGAGTACTTGTAAGGCTCGCGCGGATAGTTAGCCTTGTAGTAATTCAGCATGCCTTCCATGCTCGACCGCTTGAAGGCCTCGACATACTTTTTCCGCGCTTCGGGATCCTTGACCCAGAACGTCAGCATCTCGGGCTGCATTTTCGACGCCGCATCGGGCTGCTGAAAGTTACGGGCGTATTGCGAATTCTTTTGCTGCTGCGGATTGTTGGCCAATTCACGGGTCAGCCCCTTGGGATGCGGCAGGTTGAGGATAATCAACTTGTCAGTCTTGTCCGGGAAGGTCATGGCGTACGTCCAGGCCACCATCCCGCCCCAGTCGTGTCCGACGATGATCGCCTTGTCTTGCTTGAAGTGCTTCACCACGGCATCGATGTCGGCCACCAACTTGGGCATGGCGTAGTTTTCCACGCCCTCGGGCTTGTCGCTCAGGTTGTAGCCGCGCATGTCGATGGCCACGACCTGGTAGTTCTTGGCCAATTCCGGCATCTGCGCTCGCCAGGAATACCAGAAGTCCGGAAAGCCGTGGATCAAGACCACCAGGGGGCCTTTGCCGGCCGTGACGTAGTGGATTTTCACGCCCGAGGAATCGGCAAAGCCTTCTTCGCCCAATTCTTCAGCCCGCGTGGCCTGCACGCTCAATGCCATTGCCAGCGCCATCAGCAGCAAAAGTTTGATCATAATCGAATGCTCCTCGCCTACGAGAGGTTTTCCGTCCGCCTGGGGGGCTGCGCGCTGCGCCTTGGCAGGCATAAGCTATCCGCTGGCGCGCTGGGAAGCAAGTTTCTCATCGCCCTATTCCAGCCGCCCGACGCCGCGTGCGACGTGCCAGGGCATGACACTCGCGAATTCGCGTTTCCACTTCCAGCAACAGTTGCTCGTCGCTCAGTAGTTTGACATGTTCCGGGTGAATTGGCTCGCCGAATTGTACGTGGATGACCGCCGGGCGCGGGAACTTGCGCTGCCGCGGCCAAGCGTCGAAGGCGCCGTCCATCGCCACGGGCACGAGCGGCACCTCGGCCCGGCGGGCCAGTGCGCAGAACCCCGGCTTCAGGGCATGAACCTCGCCGTCCTTGGTGCGGGTTCCCTCGGGAAATAGCAGCACAAGCTCTTCTCGCTTGAGTCGTCGTAGCGTTTCCTTTAATCCGCCCAGACCGGTTCCGTCACGATCGATTGGAATTGCATCCAGCGAGTTCAATAGCCAACGAAGCGGGGCGAATGTGAGCAACGTCTGTCGGGCGACGTAGTTGAGTCGTCGCTCGCAACACAGGCCAACGAGCACGGGATCGAGATTGCTCTGGTGGTTTGACAGCACCAGTCCACCCCCGGCCGGCGGTATCAGGCGCTCTCCGCGACAGCGGATGCGAAATACGGCCACCGCCGTCAGGCGAGCCAGAAACTTGAGCAACGCTTGCCACAGTCGATTGGGAAGCGATCGGGGCATGACTTGCGTCGAGGGAGGAAACGATTGCTGCTTGTCTAGGAAGACTTCATCTTTCGCCGAACTAGTTGCACAAGTTGATCCAACACTTGCGCAGGCGTCAGCCCGTCGGTCGAGACTTCGATCGCATCGGCGGCGGCGACCATCGGCCCGACGGCCCGAGTGGCATCGCGTTGATCCCGTTGGTTCTGGTGCCGCAACACGTCGTCGACGGTCGAGGGTTCGCCACGGGCGGTCAACTCATCGGCCCGACGGCGGGCTCGCTCCTCGGGACTGGCGGTCAAATAAATTTTGCACTCGGCGTGAGGAAATACGACAGTCCCCTGATCACGGCCCTCGGTCACGATATTGTCGTCACCGGCAGCCTGTCGCTGTAACAGCACCAGGTGTTCGCGCACGCCCGGGTTGTTGGCCGGGTATCGAGTAGCCGATGTCACGCCCGCGGTGCGGATTGCTTGCGTCACGTCGCGGCCGTCGAGCTTGACGCTGGTTTCAGTGACTTCCAAGCGAAGCTGACGCGCGAGTTCCACGAGCCGTTCCGAATCCGTCCAGTCGAGCCCGCGCTCGATAGCCGCCAGGGCCACGGCCCGATACATGGCCCCGGTGTCTAGAAAGCGAAAGCCCAGTCGCTCGGCCAATGCCCTGGCAATCGTGCTTTTGCCGGCGCCGGCCGGGCCGTCGATGGTGACGATCATCGCGATGGGTTCAACTCCAATGGGCCTCGACTTCGATCCACTCGTGCGCCGCGAAGTCGAGCGTAATCTTATCATTGTCGACAGGCAGTTCGAGCAGCGTCTGCCCGAAAAAATCCACCTGTCGAGCCCGCGCCACGTTGCGAAAGGCACGTAGAATTACCCGGCCAGACCGGCCGGCCGTTTCCAACAGCCGGGTGCGAAACCCGAGAACCGGCGCGGCGGCGCCGCTCAGCGAGGGGTCATCGGGGTTTGCAGCTGCCAGCGGCCGCCAGTGCGTGGCGACCACGTTTTTGGCGCCCAGGTGAAAGAACCAGCCGCTGGTATGCGTCGGCGAGGGCCCGGCGTCGAATGACACGGTCTGGGGTGTGATGAATTCCAGCGCTGCTGCGGCCGGCTGCGGCAGATCGACTCCGATCCCCAGCGTAAAGCGGCGGGCCGTTTCTCCACGCACGACCAACAAGCTGTCGAGCATGCGGTCCTGGCTGCGGCGATGATAGGGGAGCCCGCCGGTGAGCAGCGAAATTACCCCCGCGCCATTGTCGATATCGACAAACTCGGGCGCCTCGATGCGCACGGCCGTGGTTTTCGAGCGAGCGAGCGACACTCCACGCCAAAGCTCCGCGGTTTCGTCGGGCCAGGCAAACCGGGCCGCATAGTACGAATTCCAGGGGTCGGCGCGCGGTTCTTCAAGCCCGTCGAATTCGATTTCAATGTGCAGCACACGGCTTCCGGCCCAGGCCCGCGTGACCTGGCGAAAACCGGCCAGGCGACGATCGTCGGCGTCGACCAGCGAGCCGCGGCTGACGATTTCACCTAGCGCGGTGTTGGCCATGGTCACTTCGACCGATTCGGCGCGCATCGTGCTGTAGACGCCATCGGACGCGCCGCCCGGCGGAGCGCTGCCGATACGCATGGCAATTTGTTGCGACAGTTGATTGCCGCGCTGCTGAAAGCTGTACAGCGATTTCAGTCCGCCCGAGTTGCGGTTGATCGTGGCTTCGAAGAATTCATTGCGCAGGACGTTGTCTTGCGCGACAGGCTTCGCGCGCGTGGCGGAAGCCGCGGTGCCGCTGGCGGCGACCCAGGCAAATCCCATTGCGGGCACGTCGACGGTCGCGAACTTGCGATCTCCGGTTTGGGCAGCCACCGCGATTGGCGGCTGTGCAAGCGGCGGATGCTCCAGCCGCGGCAGTTCGACGCCAACTCGCCGTGCGAAGCTCAATGGGTTGACGATCAGGTAGCCCGGCGGAGATGGTTTGGTAACGTCTCCGCGAGGCAGAAGGCCGGCGAAGCGTGCGACGGCCGCCGAGAGCGCCTGCTCCCCGACTGCTGCCGCCTGATCATACTCGCGGACGTTCTCGGGTTCCTCGGCGATTGCGGTTTTTCCAGTCACGAGATCGTGCAGTGCGCGGAGAGATTGCTCGGCGGCACAGGCGGCTTGCTCGCGATGCGCGCGAACGAATTTCGAAATCGGATCGCTCTCGCGGCGGATGATGGCTTGCTTCAGGTAGGGCGTGCGGTATTCGTCGGGCTCGAAACGGGCCAGTCGCCCCGGCATATCGGTATGGCTGAAATAGTCGTCGAGCAACATGAATTTTCCGAGCACGGGACTCAGTCGCGCGATGCGGCGCAGGTCGTCGTACCAGGGGCTGGTTGCCGAAGGCCAATGCGCCAGCGTCAGCGTGGCTACGTGGTCGGAATCCATCGTGTCGGCCAGCTTGCGCGAGAGCCCTAGGAAGGTGTCGCTCTTGGCGGCGTCGCAGGGCACGCGCGCGAACACATCGAGCACGCTGCCGTCGAGACCTTCCCAGCGGATTTTGGCCTGGGCGCCCAAGGGAAATCGCCCGTCGTCGAGTGTAAAGTGCAACGCGCCTTGAAAACCCAGCTTGGTAAGCAACTGCGGCAAGGCAGGCCAGAGCCCCGCCCGACGTCGCGCGAAGACCTGCGGTCGTCGACCCAGCAGGGCCTCGTACTGATTCAGGCCGGCTGCAGGCTGGACAAAGCCGACTCTAACGGCAGCAGCGGCAACTCGCGCTCTTCGAGTTCGCCACCCAAGATCCCGATCGTGCCGTCGTCGATCCCGGCCAGCACGCGGGGCCACGTCTCCGGATCGGCCGAGATTTTTTTCAAAAGGGCGGCGGTCGCGAACAAGTTCGTCGGCGTCCCGGCCGCCAACGCGTCTCGAAACGATTGTCCCAGCGTGTTCGTGGCCAACAACGTAAGATCGAGCAGGTAAACATCTACCGGGTAGAAGTGCTTGCGACACTCGTAAAGCGTGTCGAAGCATTGTTGCAGATGGTCGCGTGCCGTGGGCAAGTCGTGGGCCACGGCAGCTTGGGCCGCGGCCACTGCTTCGTTCTGAAAATGGGTCTCGTCGATGTTCGTGGTGTAGCGCATCTGCCGGGTGAGCAATTCGACCTGCAGACGGCAAAAGCCCAGGGCCAAAAAATCGGCCGCCAGTGGTTCGTCGATTCCCGCATCGCCGCCATCCAAGCCCTGCAGGGCCGCGGCCACGGCCGCATCGCGCGAGGTCTCGTGAACGATCCAGCCTCCCTCGTTCCGGGCGCGGGCCGTGTAACCGGCCGGCAGCCGATCCAGGCAACTTGGGGTGATGGTCATCAGGCGTCCCGAGAAGGTCTCGGGGGGCACGTCGATGCGATGCCAAGCGGGTACGGCGGCTGCGCTGGCCAACAATGCCGGATGCCACAGTGAGCACCAGGCGGCGAGCAATTCGTCGGCCTGCGTTCCCTCGTAGTAAAGGGGGAAATCCTCCAGGCTGTGACAGGGCAGGAGAACCGTCAACTCGGTAAACTTCATCGCCAATCACGCCGGGAACACGCTCTCGAATCGTCCGATTTTTTCACGCTTGCCGGGGGCGGCGGCGCAGACTAACCATACTCCTTGCCCGCGCCCGCGTCGAGGCATGCGGCCCCGTGGCGAACGGGTGGCGGGAAACCGCTTGAATCCGGGCGCGGAGGGCCGAAAAGGGGGCCCACTTTCATTGACATCCGAGCGCCGGCAGGTCTAAATTGAATAGGATAGTAGGGGTCGAGGCAGCAACTCCCGGTGCAATCATTTCTGATTAACCATTTCACTGGTACGGGGTTGAGTACGGAAGGCGGGCGTCCGGCCAATCGGCAGCGCGGATAGGAACAGGGACAGCGCAATGGCGAAAAACAGCGCCGTTTGGGGTATCGATATTGGCCAATGCGCCATTAAGGCGCTGCGCTGTCGTCGGCTCGACGAGGACGACTCGATCGTGGCCGATGCGTTCGACTATATCGAATACCCGAAAATCCTCAGCCAGCCCGACGCCGATCCGGCCGAGTTGGTGCGCGAGGGGCTGGAGCTGTTCCTGTCGCGCAATTCTGTCCGCGGCGATAAAGTGGCCATCTCGGTTTCCGGCCAGAGCGGCCTGGCGCGGTTCATCAAGCTGCCGCCGGTCGAATCGAAGAAAATCCCCGACATTGTCAAATACGAAGCTAGGCAGCAGATACCGTTCGCCCTGGAGGACGTGGTCTGGGACTACCAGCAAATGGCTGGCGGTAGCGAGGAAGACGGCTTCGCGCTGGAAACCGAAGTCGGTTTGTTCGCCATGAAGCGCGACCAGGTCGATCGGGCCCTGAAGCCGTTCCAAGACGCCGGCATCGAAGTCGACATCGTGCAGTTGACGCCGCTAACGATTTACAACTACACGGTCTTCGACCAGATGCAGGACCTGCCTCCGGCCGACCAGTACGATCCCGACAACCCGCCCGAGTCGGTGGTGGTGCTGTCGCTGGGCACGGACACGACCGATCTGGTGATCACGAACGGCTACCGAGTTTGGCAGCGAAGCGTGCCGCTGGGAGGCAGCCACTTTACCAAGGCGTTGACCAAGGAATTGCGGCTCACGTTCGCCAAGGCGGAGCATTTGAAGAAAAATGCGGCCAAAGCCGAGGATCCCAAGGCGATCTTCCAGGCCATGCGGCCGGTCTTCAACGACCTGCTGACGCAGATTCAGCGCTCGATCGGCTATTTCACCAGCATCGACCGCGACGCCAAGATTGGCCGCGTGATCGCGCTGGGCAACGCCATGAAATTGCCCGGCCTGCAAAAATACCTTTCGCAAAACTTGGGATATCCGGTCGCCGACGTGCAGAAATATCGCGGCATCACCGGCGACGGAGTGGTCGCCGCTCCGGCGTTCAAGGAGAACTTGCTAAGCTTCGCGGTTTGCTATGGCCTGGTGTTGCAGGGTCTTGGCCACGCAAAGCTATCGACCAATTTATTGCCCCCCGAGATCGTCACCGACCGCTTGATCCGCGCAAAGAAACCCTGGGCGGTCGCGATCGCCGCGGCGCTATTGCTGGGTTGCGCGGTGAACTTCATGGGTCACTGGCGAGCCTGGAACTCGGTGGCGGAATCCAAATTCAAGCAAGCCCTGAGCCAGGCCACGCAAGCCGAGCAGCTTTCATCGAACCAAAAAAGCGGTTACGAGACGGCGCTCGGCGAGTTCAAGTCCACGAGCGAAATTGGCGACGGCCTGATCGGCAATGTCGACGGTCGGCTGCTGTGGCTGGAGATGATGACCGCGCTCAATCAGTGCCTGCCGGCGGATCCGCCTGACAAACGGCCCGAAGATATTAGCGATCGCAACGAGATCCATATCAGCGAACTGGAGTGCGAGTGGGTTCCCGATTTGGCGGCGTGGTACACGTCGGGCATCTCGGACAAGATCAAGGAGATGAAGGCCTCGGAAGGGCCGGTGGTGCCGAAGGTCGAAGTACCCGATCCGAACGCTCCGCCCGCTGAAAGCGCCCGCCGATGCTGCGGCTGCCGCCCCAGCCGCCGACGCAGCGCCCGCGGAAGATCCCGGGCCAACCGGCCCGGGCTGGGTGATTCAATTGCGCGGCCACCACTTTCACAACAAACGCTCCGAGGGGGTCAGCTACGTCCGCGACACGCTGATCAAGAACCTTCGAGAGAACAAGGTCAAGCTCGTGGACAAGGACGGCAAGCCCGAGGAATTGACGCTCAAGGATTTGGGAATTGGATATCCCGCGGTCGTCTCCACCAGCGGCCGCATCTTTGACGACGAGATTTCCAATCCCAACTTCGATCCGCTGGCCACCGGCGATGGAAACGAGCAGACGAAAATGATCAAACTGCGGAGATTTGATTTCGTTTTGCAGTTTGCCTGGCAGCCCACGCCGCGTAGCAAGCGGATCGAACTGCGAGAACAGAAAGCCGCGGGTGGGGCGCCTTCGCTGGCCGACAATCCGGCGGGAGGACCTTAAGCATGGACCAACTGAAGGGCATTTTGAAGATTCTACAAAAGCAGCATTTTTGGTTGCTGTGCGTGCTGACGATGATTGCCGGCGTCACCGGCTGGTTCATGGCCCGCAAGTCGCTCTCGGCGGATTTCGAGAAGAACAAGTCGAGCATCCTGGGCAAATTCACGGCGATGCAGGGTATCCTTGGGACGGAGAATCATCCGAACGAGACCTGGACGACCGAGATCGGCAAGCTAACGACGAAGGAAAAGGAAATCGTTCGCGGCGCTTGGGACTCGGTCTACAACGAACAGAAAAAGCATCTGGAGTGGCCGCCGGAACTCGGCGAGGAGTTTTTGAGCTTCATCAAGAGCCACCCGCCAGACGCTGAAATACCTCGGGATCTGTGCGTCATTTACCAAGACCGCATCGTCAGGTCGGAGTTTCCGCGACTGTTGGCGATCGTCGACGCGGAAGCTTATAGCGGGTCGAAAACGGCTCCAGGGTCGCCGCCGAAGAATGCTCCGGCGGCCCACGAATACAAGGTGACGTGGGATTCGTCCAGCCAGCAGGATGTTGAGAAGTTGTTGTACTTCCCCACGGTCCCCAGTTCGGCCGAGGTGCGACAGGCCCAGGAAGATATTTGGATCTATAAAGCGCTGTTGAACGTTATTAAGAACATGAACGAAGGGACGTACTTCGCGAAGGTTCGGCGCATTTCCGAGATTTCCATCGGGGCCCATGCAGCGGTCGAATTTCAAGCCGGAATGTCCGGTAAACATATCGAATGGTTGAAATCGGCGGCGCCTGCCGCCGATGCCGCGGCGCCGGCGGCCGCGGCGCCACCCGATGGGGAGGCACTGGCCAAGGCGATCGACGAAAACCGCTACGTCGATGCCGAAGGCAAGCCGCTACCGAGCGGCGCGGCGTCCTTGCTGCAATTCAAACGCATGCCGATTTACATGAAGCTCACCATCGATCAGCGCGAGATTAACAAGCTGCTGGTCGAATGCGCCAACGCACCGTTGCCGATCGAGGTCCGGCAGTTGAGAATCAATCCCCTGGGGTCAGGGGGATCTTCCACGGGCCCGTCCAATAAGAAGGCATCCGGCGGCGCGGCGGCGCCGTCGGGACCGATGACCGAGTCCGAGACGTACGAGGTGCCCATCGAGTTGGCTGGAATCATTTATATTTATAATCCGCCGGATGTGGCCAAGCTGGGGGCCGCGCCCGCCGACGCCCCGGCGGGTGGCGCCATAGCCGCGCCGCCGGCCGCCGCGCCCTAGGATTTCGCCGCGTCCGGCCGCCGTGGGGCCGTCCGTGGAATACACGCTCGCGAGAGCATGCCAGCGTAAGGGTAGGTCATGAAAGTCAAAGTGAAATTCGACCTGGACAGCATCAAGTCTTGGCTGTTCGAGAACGGCGAGAAAGTGGCGTTCGGCGCCATGGTGTTCGTGTTCTTGATGTTCGCCTATTCGGCGTTGCAACGCGAAGTGCTCGATCCCAGCAAGGCTGAAAACCGCCTGTCGGAAGCGGCCCGATCCGTCACCGACCATGTCTCGAATTCAACCTGGGATGTCAAAAACGCGGGGGTGCAGATCGTCGACTATCGAGAGCGTGCGAAGCGCGATCCGGTTCCTGCCGACGCATTTGCGACGACCAAACCCTTCAGTTGGCCCTTGATCCCTCCCAAGGGAAAACGCGAGGATCCCGAGATCTTCACGGTCGAAGAACCGCGAATCAGCGGCGGCGTGGGAACGTTTGCGCTTAAAGGAGCCGAGTCCGCCGCCGGAGCCGGCAAGGCGGGCGGTGGCGGTAAAAGCAAGGCCGGCGGTAGCGGTATCCGACCCTCGAACGATTCGAAACTCAAGTCGCAGGCCTGGGCCGTCGTGACGGCGCTTGTGCCGATTGAAAAACAAAACGCGGAATATAGCCGGGTGTTCTCGAATGCCATGGGCGATACGGCCGAGCGCGATACGGCGCACTACTCACGGCCGATCGTGGAGCGCGCCGAGATCGACCCCAAGAATCCGGACAAGCTGGATTGGAAGCCGCTGACCTCGCTAACCGTCTCGCAGCCCAACTGGGAGACACTTGGCGACGAAATCGTTGATCCGAAGTATGTCGACCCGAATTTGACTTTCCGTCTGGGTCCGTTGGTCGGGGCGGGCTGGAACGAATCCGTGGCTCACCCCAAGATTCCTCCTAGCTGGGTGACAAACGCCGCCGAAGCGGCCGCCGCGGCGCCGGCGACAGACTCAGCCAAGGCGGGGCGTGACGCGCCGAAAGCGGCACGCACCGTCAGCCATAAGCTGCTGCGAGTTTTCGACTACACGGTGGAGCCGAATGGGCTGTACCGCTACCGATTCAAGCTGGAAGTTCAGAATCCCAACTTCGGAATGAGCCCGAAGTTCTTGAAGAATCCCGGAGCGCCGACGAATAAAGAGGAGTTTCGAGCCTCGGAGAAATGGAGCGATCCGACTGAAATAGTAGCGATTCCCAGCGGCTTCGACGTGCTCGCCGGCGACGTGGAACCGAAATCCGACCCGTGGGCAAATCTTTTGGTGACGGCCCTGAATCGTGAAGACGGCATTCCCGCCTCGACTAAAATCCGTGCGTATCGCGCCAGTTTGACCAATAAGAAAGAGTCGAAGGTGTTGGCCAAGGATCCACGTAACGATCACACGATTGAGATCAACCAGGTCGACTTCAACTCCGGTATCGTCGTGGTCGATATCTTCGGTGGAAAGAACGTATCGCTACCGCGTCGCCGAGAGTCTCCATTGGCGGCGCCCGGCGAGGTGCTGTTGCTCGACGCGCACGGCAATCTAATCGTCCATAATGATCTCGACGACCACGCGCAGTTTTTGTCCCGGCAGCCGCCCGAGGAAATGGAAGAGGCCCCCGCGGAGCCCGAAAAGCCGAGCGACGAGAAGAGCAAAAAGTCGCCGCGAACCAGTGCCAAGAGCGGACGTTAATCGTCCGCTCGGTTTATCCGCGACTGCTGCCCAAACGCTGGGCAGTCTCGCTGTTCTCGCGGCGGGCATTCATCGACCGCCTTTTCAACTAGCCCCCCTTGCCGTCCTCTCCGTTCCCGACCCCTTCCGCGCTAGCGTGCATCTTGCTAGCACGCATTGCTCGTCGTGCCACGGGGGTGCGGTGAAGGCGGATTCGCGAGCAAGTGACCTTGACCGCGCTTGCATCCCCCGATATTTATCCCGCTCTTATCTTTAATCAAATCTCAAAAGTTTCCAAAAATTGTGCGCACGTGTTCCACGTCTTGTGCCAAAACGTCCTTAGCCGTCGAGTCACGTGAAAGCGGGCCAAATGGGTTCGTCCGCTCAGCTGGATTCCAATTCCAACAAGCGTGCGAACATCCGCCGGCCAAAAACTAAAGGCAGACGCCGTCGCCTCGGTGACGCATGGATGCCGCGAGTCTCAAAAGGAGAATCGTCTTGAACGCGTCGAAATCGCTCTTTGGGTTGCTCGTCTCAGCCCTCGGTATCGTGCAGGCCGCTCCAGCGGCCATGGCGACCGGATACCAGGCAGTTCACCTGGTGACACTCAGCGGATCGCTGGGACAAGCGAATAGGTCCAAAGGAGCCGACCGCAAAGAGGCCGAGAATCTGGTCGCGCAGGCTCGTGCCGCGATGAAGAAAGGCGAATTCGACGAGGCCGAATCCCTGGCCATGCGGGCCGAGGCGCTCAAGGCCGAGTTCAGCGTGTTTCACCTGGGCGATACACCCAAGAAACTGCGATCCGACTTGAACGCGGTGCGCGAGCGGGCCAACAAATCCTCGGGTCCCCATCGTCCCGCCCGCAAGGGCAAACCCGAGACCGGCGCCGAGGCGTCCCAAGCCAATCCGTTCCCTTCGCCCGTCCGCAGCACGGCCGCCGCGCCGGCGACCCCGGCGGCGGTTCGCGATCCCCTTGATGAAGAGCCGCTGGTCGTGCCCGATGCCGGTGGAAAGTTGCAACAGTCCACTCCCACGCAGCGGCACGCGACTACTCCCGATGCGGAGTTGAACGAAGCGACGGCGATTCCGGCTCCCGCACAGGAGGAGCCGGTCGTTTTGGAAACGAACCCGGAAATTCGCCGCCAAAGCGATGCCCAATTGCTGACGGCCCGGCGAGCATTGGCGGTCGGAGATGTCCGTCGAGCCGACGCCGCGATTGAAGCCGCGCAAGATGAACGTCGGCTATGGACACCACGACGACACGCCCGAAAAAGTCGACGCGGCGGTCCGACGATACAAGCAGGTTACCGAAGCGGGCGCCGGCCGAAACGACGAAGCCAGCCGGCGACAACTGGCCGACGTGTTACTGGACCAGGCGCAACAACTGATGCGGTGGAGAGATTATGACGAGGCCGAACGCCTGGTGACTCACGCCAAGGGACTGCGAGTTAACTACGGCCAGTTCGAGGCCAAGCCCGAGGCGTTGCTCGAACGGATTGCGGAAGCCAAACGGCAGGCGACGCCCGGGGCGTTGCCCGCCGACGCGGCCGCGCAGCCTGGAAAGCGATTGCCGCCCAGCGTCGCCGCCGCCGGTCCGGCCAAAAAGACGGAATATCCTGCCACGCGGGCGCTCTTTGACCGAGACCGCGATGCGACTCGTAATGCCCGCACGGCGGCTCAAGGCGGCGAGGCCCCGGCCGAAATCACGGATTCTGCGGAAAAACTGCCCGAACCGCGTCGCATTCCCGAGGAAGTCACTCCCGGCGTTCAGTTGATTCGCCAGGGCGAACAGGCGCTCAAGGATCGGGACATGCAGAAGGCGATGCAGTATTTCCAGCAAGCCTACGGAGTGCGCGATCAGTTGGACGCGGCCACCGTGCAACGATTGCAAGACCGCTTGCAGATGTTGTCGGCGCCGGCGGCAGGCAGCAGTCGTGGCGGAGCGAAGCCCGGCGAATTGCTGGATAGTGCGACCGCCGCACAGCGATTGCTTGCCAAGCAGGTTTCGGCGGACCTGGCCCAGAAGGAATCAGCCGCCGGCAAGATTCGCGACAAAGACCCCAAGAAGGCCATGCAAATCCTCAAAGACGCGCGCGCCGCGGTCGAAGCAGCCGGAATTGACCCCGAATCACGAGCTCAGTTCTTGCGGCGCGTGGACCGTAAGGTCGCAGAGCTTGACAAGTACATCACCGACAATCGCGCCCAGATCGAAATGGACGACACCAACCGGGAAGTCCTCAAGGAAGTGGACCGCCGGCAAGCGACCAAGGTCGAGGTGGACGAAAAGCTCGCCAAGCTGGTCGACGAGTTCCAGAAGCTGATGGACGAGCAGCGTTATGCCGAGGCCGACGTGCTGGCTAAGCGAGCTCGCGAACTGGACCCCGATAACCCGGTGGTCAAGCAGTTGATTTGGAACAGCAAATTCATCTCGCGCACGAACCGGATTTCGAGCATCACCGAGCGCAAGGAAGACGGCGTCATCACCGCGCTGGAAAGCGTCGAGGAAGCGCTGATTCCGTACGACGATCGCAACCCGTATCAGATGCCAGACGCCAAGAGGTGGGAGGACCTGACCAAATCGCGGTCCAAGCAACTGGCCGAGCAACGATCGCGTCGTACGGAGCGCGAACTGGAGATCGAGCGCAAGCTGAAGACGCCCGTCTCGTGCAAGTTCCGTAACCGCCCGTTGGCCGAAGTCGTCGAACAATTGGGGAAACTGGCCGCGGTCAATGTGCATTTGGATTCCAAGGGTTTGGACGAAGAGGGCGTGGCCAGCGACACGCCGGTAACGATCGACCTGACGACGGACATCTCGCTCAAAAGCGCCCTGCACCTGATTCTCGAGCCATTGCACTTGAGCTACGTGATCAAGGACGAAGTGCTCAAGATCACGAGTGAACAATTGCGCGACGGCGAGGTTTATACGCAGACGTACAACGTGGCCGATCTGGTGATCCCCATTCCCAACTTCGTGCCAAACGGCCGGATGGGACTGGCCGGGCGCTGGGCGAGGCCTACAACATGGTCGGCGGCGGCGTCGGCGGCATGGGCGGAGCCAACATGGCTTACCTGGCCAGCCAGGACGGCGCAGGCCACGGGCATGGTCAATCCGGCCGTCATGGCCCAGATCAATCAGCTGATGCCCGGCGGCGCGGGTTCGCGCGGCGGCGCGGGTGGCCCCACCAGTATGGGACCCGGGGGCATGGGCGGCGGTGCCCAGGCCGATTTCGATTCCTTAATCGAGCTGATTACGACCACCGTCAAGCCCCAGACTTGGGACGAGGTGGGCGGCCCCGGCTCGATCTCCGAGTTCAACAACAACCTCAGCCTGGTCATCAGCCAGACGCAGGACGTTCACGAGGAAATCGTCGACCTGTTGGGCCAATTGCGCCGCAACCAGGATCTGCAGGTCACGATCGAGGTCCGCTTCATTACGCTCAACGATAACTTCTTCGAGCGGATCGGTGTCGACTTCCAGTTCAATATCACGAACGAAGCTCCCAACGATCCTCGGGCTATTTCACCGTCGAACAAGAAGGAAATCGTGGGCTTGGAACCGCCCGCTGGCGGTAACGCCTCGTTCCCCAACTATACGACCGACCTGGGCTTCGACATTCCCTTCCGTCAGAGCAGCTTCAACCTGGCCACGCCGCAGTTCGGCCAGCCGGTGGAAGTCGCGCGGTTCGGTTTCGCGATCCTCAGCGATCTGGAGGCCTTCTTGCTGGTCAACGCGGCCCAGGGCGATCGCCGTAGCAACGTGTTGCAGGCCCCCAAGGTCACTTTGTTCAACGGTCAGCAGGCCTCGGTGTTCGACCAGACAACCACGCCGTTCGTGATCAGCGTGATTCCGGTCGTGGGCGATTTCGCCGCCGCTTATCAGCCGGTTATTACGGTCCTCTCCGAGGGCACGTCATTGACCGTGCAGGCGACGATTTCGAACGATCGGCGGTTCGTGCGGCTCACGGTGCTGCCCTTCTTCAGTCAGATCGGCGACGTCCGCGAATTCACGTTCTCCGGCTCCAAGACAACGACCTCGAAGACGACCGCCTCGAACTCCACTGGCGGCTCCGGCGGCGACTCCACGGCCAACAACAACGAGGCGGTCACTTCAACCGACGGTATTACAATTCAGTTGCCGAACTTCTCGTTCGTGACGGTGAACACCACGGTCAGCGTGCCCGACGGCGGAACCGTGCTATTGGGCGGCATCAAGCGGTTGAGCGAAGGCCGCAACGAGTTCGGAGTGCCGATCTTAAGCAAACTGCCGTACATCAACCGTCTGTTCAAGAACGTCGGCATCGGCCGCGAGACGCAAAGCTTGATGATGATGGTCACTCCCCGGATCATTATCCAGGAAGAGGAAGAAGAGCGACTGGGCATTCAATCGCCCACGCCTTGATCGCTTGTTCGCGGAAAAAGACTGCCTGACGCCGTCCACGGAATCATCTACAATCCAGCCGCGAGAGCAAATCCAACCGGCTGGAGGTGGAGCAAGTGAACAATCGATTCTGGCTGGTTGCCGGCGCGGCCTTCGCCGGCGCGGGAGTGGTAGCCGGCGCCATCGGCACGCATTTCCTCAAGGAGACGCTCAAGCTCCCGGCCGATAAGCTGCAAACCTATGACGTGGCCGTCCGCTTTCAGCTGGTTCACGCGCTGGCACTGTTGACGCTGGGAATTCTGACCACGCTCGGCCAATCGCGTTGGCTGTCGGCCGCCGGCGTCGCCTTCCTGGCGGGCATCGTGCTGTTTAGCGGCGGAATTTATGCCTGGCTAGCTACCGACGTCAAACCGTTCGTTCACGTGGTGCCCGTGGGTGGGATCGCCTGGACATTGGGTTGGCTGCTGCTGGCCATCGGCCTGTGGCAGTGGCGACCGGATGGTTCGCAACGCGCCTAGCTCGTCGAACCGACTTCAAAAGAGATCGGCCTGTCCGAAGTTCGGCCGCCCGTGCGGGCGGCCGAACTGCTCAGACGGCGACAAGCTCTTCCAGTTCCTTTGCCAATCGCTTGCGAGCAACGTGCAGCCGTCGCTTGATCGTGCCCACCGGCGAGCGAAACTCCGCGCTCATCTCGACCAGCGACTGTCCCTGCACGTAAAACGCCACGAGCGTATCGCGATCCAGCTCGCCCAAACGGCCGAGTCCGGCCCGCACCTGCGATTGTCGCTCACGCGCCAGCGCGGCCGAGAGCGGAGTCTCGCTTTCGACGCAGGTCGCGGCCATCGTGTCGGGCTCTGTTGCGATCGCGGCCCGCTTGCGTACGGCCCGATTGATCGCCATGCGGTTGGTCACCGCCTGCAACCACGATCCGAACGCCGCCGGCTCGCGCAGCTGCGAGATCTTCTGCATGGCCCGGACCAGGACTTCCTGGCAGACCTCCTGCGCCTCGGCATGGTTGGCCAAGCGCCGCAGCGCGGTTGCATAAACGGCTCGTTCGTACCGCTTGGCAAGCTGTCCGAAGGCTTCCCGGTCGCCTTCCTGGGCAGCCAGCACCAGGCTTGAATCGGTCGGTTCGGCGGTGATTTCCTGTAACTGCATGACTCTCTCCCCAATGCTTGCGAAAAAACGACGGCACAAGTCGCGTTAGGTGGCAGAAAACCGGGGAGCATGTGCGGTCGAATGCCAAGGCATGACCACCTGTTCCCGGCCGGCTTTGCGAGTTCGTCAGCGTGCTCTGAATGCGAAGGTTATTCGCTTTAGCCCGTGACGAGCTCGGGCGACGTCAGTCGCACCGGCTGCCATTGCGGCCCCGTAATGGCCAAGCGCGTACGCTTGGCCAAAGGAACCGCGCCAGCCATGACCGCGGTAACGGAGCCGCGGCGCTTGAGCGCTTTGGCCAGTTCGCGGGCACGTTTGCTGGCGTGCCGTGATGCAAGATGCTGCGCAGCGTAAGCGCACGAATCATTCCACAACGACACGGCGCGGTCTTGGCCCAGGCCAAAGACGTTGCAATTCGTGGCGGTGTTGATGTTCGTACGCATGGGAGGCTCCCTGCGCTGCGCGGTTGGAGAGAAAAAAGGAATTTGCTGTTTGTAACTACATCTACCGAGGCCGGCGAAAAATCTTTCAGCGGCCTATTGTAACACTCGCATGGTTGCCGGCCCTCGTCAAGCGAAGGATGGATCTCCCCGGCCCAAAAAACACGCTGAGCGTCCACTTAGACACGGTATCGGCCGCCGGGTTCGCCGTGGAGGCCAAAGATTTCAGAAATCGCCGCCGCCGGCCATATATTGACGTCCGGCCTGGCAGGCCCTAACTTCTATTTTCCGAGCAAGTTAGATACAGTCCGCGGTGGCCGGAAAATGGAGCCGACATGTCCCGATTTTTCAAGAATCTCCTGGAAAATGACAAGCTGATTCGCGTTTTCTGCACCGGCCGGCTGGTCCATCCCGTTTCCATTCAGTTGTTCGGATTGGCCGGGGGGTATGACGGCTTTTGGCTGGATGCCGAGCATGCCGGCATCTCGACCGACCAGGTCACGATGGCTGCACTGGTCGGCCGCGCCTGCGGGCTGGGAAGCTTCGTCCGGATGCCGGTCACGAACTATGCCGCAGTCACACAGGCGCTGGAATCCGGCGTGGACGGAGTCATGGCCGCCCAAGTGGTCTCGGCGGCCGAAGCCGAGAAGTTCGTCACCTGGGCCAAATTCGCGCCGCGGGGCGTGCGAGGCCTGAACACGCAGGGGGCCGACGCAAACTTCACCCACAAATCCCAGCTCGAACTGGCACGCGATGCCAACCGCGATCATTTCGTGGCGATCCAGGTCGAAACGCTGGGCGCCCTGGAAGAAGCCGATGCGATCGCCAAGATCGATGGCGTGGATTTGCTCTTCGTAGGTCCCGCGGATCTTTCGCAGTCCTTGGGAGTGCTCGGGCAGCCGGATCACGAAAAGGTTTGGTCCGCCATCGATCGCGTCGCCGAGGCTTGTCGGCGACACGGCAAAGCATGGGGAATTGTACCCGCCAGCGCGACCTATGCCGACCGCTGTGCCGAAAAGGGCTGTCGCATGATCACCTTCGGCAGCGACGTGGCCGCGATGCGACTGGGCGTGCAAGCGCTCAAGACCATGTTCGCCAGCCAGTTTTCCGGCTGACGCGAGCCCGAGCTACGTCCATTCGCGAACATCGAGCGTCACGCTCTTGACCTTTTGATTCGCGATTTTACGAATCGAATCCCGCGCGCGGAAATAGGCGTCGACCACTTCGGCATCCCATTGTTTGCCGGCGCCCTCGCGCAGAATGGCATCCAGCTTCTCGTCGCACATTCCTTTGCGATAGGGCCGGTCGCTGCCCATGGCGTCGAACGAGTCGGCCACGGCCACGATTCGAGCCAGCTGCGGGATCGAGTCGCCGGCCAACCCGTGTGGATACCCGCGGCCGTCCCACTGCTCGTGATGATGCAGGACGACCGGCAGCACGTCGTCGAGCTGTTGGATGTCCTTGAGGATCTTGAATCCGATTTCGGAGTGCGTCTTGATATGTTCGTATTCGGCCTCGGTCAATTTGCCCGGCTTGCGCAGCACGTTGTCGTCGATGCCGATCTTGCCCACGTCGTGCAACAGCCCGGAGAGGTAGATCGTGTCGATTTGTTTGCGATTGCAGCCCAATTCCTCGGCCAAGCGCACCGAGACGCGGGCCACTCGGTCGCTATGACCACAGGTGTAGGGATCCTTGGCATCGATCGCCGAGGTCAAAGCCCGCACGACGCCCGCGAAGAATTCTCGCTGCTGTTGATACAGGTCGGTATTGCTGCTGTGGATTCCGAGGATTGCGCCGACGGAACTGAGC
Organism: uncultured Planctomycetaceae bacterium; assembly: GCA_963791755.1. Classification (GTDB taxonomy): domain Bacteria; phylum Planctomycetota; class Planctomycetia; order Pirellulales; family PALSA-1355; genus PALSA-1355. The sequence goes on along the minus strand of CAWBTK010000005.1, from coordinate 1,356,831 downwards.
AGACTTGCCTCGACGGTGCCAAACTCGCAATCGGAGCTGTGATTGCACGCCACCAGCCATCCGAAACAGTTTTCTCCCTCGGCCAATGGCACGAGAACAAGCTCGCGCGCGTCGGGCCAGCGCCAACCAGGGGCCTGTGTAATACGACGGTTGACAATCAACGGGCGTTGGCCGGGGGTCATGGAAAAGTGTGCGAGAATCTCGGCCAGATCGTCGTTCGACAGGGGGAACGGCCCGCACCTGATCAACTCGGGCCCCTCGGTTGAGTCGCCGGCGCCCTTGGATTTGGCGATGAGCTGGATGGCGAACGACTCGGCTGGCAGCACCTCGGCCAGCCATTCGACGGCCAGCGTCGCCAGTTCGTCGGCCTTGCTGGACAGCTTCAAATTCTGCGTCAACTGATACAACAGGCCGATCTCTTCATAGTTGGCCGCCAGGTGCAGCGACAGCGAGCGCACTTCCAGCTCGAGTGACCTGAGCCGCTGATCGGCCGAAAGTTGTGACACGGCCAAGTTCCCCAGCCGCAACAGCGCGTCGGCCGTCCAGCAAGTCTGACGGCGGATCCACTCGGCGCAGTCCTGGGTTTCGAGGCCCAAAACATCGGACGCCCGCGAGAGTTGCTGTCCACTGGCCGAATTGGACGTGACGAACGTGCCGACGGCCACGACGTTGGGCCCGTCGTCCGGGGAATAGGGAATTGCCAATACTAGAAGCGGTTCGTCGTCCTCGATGAACGCCGCTTTGCCGTTGGTGGCCACGGCGCGGCACAACTGGCCGCGCATATCCCAGTCCCTCGCCGTCTGATCGAACGCACAGTGCAAGATGTCACCCGTCCCCCCGTCGACCAGATGGAACTCGACGCCAAACCACTGCATCAGCCGCTCCAGCAGAGCGGCGTGCGCGGCTGACGTTCCATCGGCACTGAACCGTTGGTTGGCGGAAGCGACCGCTTGCGTATCGGCGGTTGAATTGGCGGACATGGTGCGCCTCCAGAAATCCGGCGGGGGAAGCTTTATGGTCTCCATCCAAACCGTACGTTAATTTGGCATTCGCGGGGTGGTCGGGGCCGGTCGCGATGAGTGGAAATGCCTCCCCAGGCGTCGGGCGTATCGATTGCAACGATCCGGCCGATAATTCAACAGGGACCGCCAGCCTCGCGAACGGTTTTCCAGCCAGGCAAGCCGCGAAAAAGAGACGTGCGCCGGACTAGCTGCGCTGGCGATTACGGAACCGCGCGCTAACTCGGTTTAGCAGGGCGCGTTCCTTGCCCGACAGGCTATTCATGCCGGTTTCGTGCAGCCGCACGAGAATTTCGTCGACTTGGCGTTCTTCCTCTTGTTCGATCCATTGCCGACGTCGCTGCCGTTGTTCGCGTCGATTCTCCAGCCAGCGGCGCATCGAACTGCTGGGCGCGCGAGGCGGTTCCGAGGCGCGCTCCAGGCTGGTATATCCCTGCGAGAAATCGTAGCTGAAGAGTTCATCGTCCCACTCGGCCGTCTCCAGCCGCATCCACTCGTGTTGGGCGCTAAACCAGATATATGCCGCGAACAGAAGCAGCGGCACCCAGGCTGGCAGCACGTCGGCCGATTGCGTGTCGCGCAGCATCCAAGCGCGACGCACATCGCTACCGCTGTCAGCTTCGAGACGCGAACCACGACCAGCCCGGCGGCGCGATGTTCGAGCGCCGGCCACAGCAAAGTCCGCAAGATTTGCCCGCCGTCGAACGGAAAGGCCGGCAGCAGATTTACCGTCAACAGCAGCCAGTTGGTCCAAAACGTGAGCTTGAGCGCTGACTTCCCACCAGCCGCCGTCGATCAGGCCGGTGGGAGCCAGCGGGTTGAGCAGAGGAGGCACGGCCACGTTGGCGGCCACGAGAAAGGGCACCGTGACCAGCAGAATGCCCAGGTTTACCAGCGGACCAGCAAAGGCCGTGATCAGCTCAGCCTGCGACTCGCGCGGAACTTCCGGATGGCCGAAACCGCCGAGCGGCCCGATCGTAATGCGCTCGCATGCGCCGCCCACCCGAGCGGCGGCGGCGCAATGTCCGAATTCGTGCGCGAGCACGCTCAAAAACAGGATGGCCACGCTCAAAGCCCCGTACGCGGCCGCGTCGGCCTGATGGCTGGTACTCAGAAAGACCGCAAAGACGGCGGTCGCAACGAACAAGGCGTGCACGCGGACGTGCATCTGAAACCAGCGACCAAGTTGCAAGCTCCAACTCGAAAAATCGCTCATAGTTCGGGGTCGGCTCGGACGTCGAGATGCTAGCCGGCTTGGAGCAATCTCCAACCCGAGTTATCTTAACAGCCGCTGGCCATTTTTTCAACGATTTCAACTCCCGCGGGCTCCGATGGCCGACCACACCGAGCAATTGTTGGCCACTCGGCGCTTTCGCGTCGTGCGCCATGTGCATACCGGGCCCGATGGTGCGACGCACGTCAAGGAAACCATCCAGCATCCCGGCGCGGTCGCCATCGTGCCGCTGGTAGAGGGCGGCCGCGTGTGCCTGATTCGCAACTTCCGCATTGCCGTCGGCAAAACGCTTATCGAACTGCCCGCCGGCACGCTTGAGCCGGGAGAGGATCCGGCGACGACCGCCAGCCGCGAGCTGATCGAAGAGACCGGCTACCGGGCCGAGCGGCTGGAAAAACTGTGCGAATTCACCATGTCGCCGGGCATTTTGAATGAGCGAATGCATTTGTATTCCGCGCATGGCCTGCAAGCGGGCCCTCCGGCCCGCGAGCCCGGCGAGACAATCGAAAACCTGGTGGTCACCTGGGACGACGCCCTGAGAATGGTTTTCGACGGCGCCATCGAAGACGCCAAGACCCTGGTCGGCCTGCTGTACTACGAGCAAGCTCGTCGCATGTCCGAACGGTCACTTTGAGCCTTGCTCGCGCTGTGTGCTATCGAGCTATCGAAGCGCCGTCGGCAGCGCATGCACCGCCGCGCCGGGAGGATCCGCGCTTCGGGTTGGACCTTGCCAGCGGGTGACGCGCGAGTTTCGCGGGGGGCCATCGCCCGGGCCAGCAAACTCGACGGCGCTACGCACCAGGCCCGCCACGTCCAGGTCCTCGTCCGGCAACGGCTGCTGTTTGCGATTGCCGGAGCGCCAAACGGCCATCGTCGTGTGCGGCGTCAAAAGCGAGCCCTCGCCGTTCCAGACGATTGAGGTCAGCAAGCGTTCGGGAGTCAAGGAACCCGATAGGATCACGAGCCCACTATCGCGATCGGCGTCCAACACGCACTCCACGGCGGAAATGGCAATCGACGCGGGATGTTCCTCGACGTGCATGTAACGGCACTCCACGACCGCGCTGTCCCCGCGAGTGGTTGTGCGGGCCAAGTCAATCGCCACGGCGTCGCCGCCCGAGGGGGACCGGTTGAGCCGCGCGATCGGGCCCGTGTTTACGCACAGCGAGTTATTCAAACGGACCGACAACGCGCCTGCTCCGCGAGAATCCACGACAGCCGCCACGTTGCCCAGCACGCAATCGGTCAGCGTAATCTCCGCCCCCGGCGCCGCGACCGTGTCGGCCGTTCCGCGCCAAGAGATTGCGACGGCCGCGGCGTCCGGCCGACAGGCGAAAGTGCAGCCGCGGAACTCAATGCCCTGGGCCTGAAGCGAGATCATGGCCCTGAGCTGATTGGTCTTCGCCGCCGCCTTGGGGTTATTTTCCCAGACAAAATCAATACCGTCGAAAACCACGTCCTCCGTGGTCACCAGCAGTCCTTCGGCGGGGACGCTAACTTGCGGCCGCTTGCCATCGCGGCCCACGACGCGCTGCCCGGGGCATAGATCAAGCTGGCGCGGTCGCAGTTTTTTGCCGGCCGGTAAAATCAAGTCGGCTCGTGGCGTGGCTTCGATGGGCAAGTTGGCCGCCACGAGCTTGACGGCCGATTTGGCTGTGGACCTCGGGCTTTCCTGGACGGGTTTAGCTTGCGCATCGCTCCGTTTTTCAACGACCAGCGGTTGAGGCGTTTTCTGGGCGCTTCCGGTGGCACTTGTGCCATGGCAATCGTCGAGCCAGGCTCGGCGGGAGTTCGCAATAGCTGCCACGAACCGATCAGAGTTGAGGCAATCACGGTCGCCATGGTGGCCGCGACGGCCATGCGCTTCGATTTACCGCGTCGGCCCGCGCGCTTTGGCCCCGCGGCATGCCAGCGCCGCGCAGCGCCTTTGAGCGCGCGGTTCAAGTCAGCCGCGCCATGCCGCGTGGAAGGTCCCAACAGATCGATGAGCGGCGCGAACGATTGCGGTCGCTGAGCCGGATCGCGAGCCAGGCACAGGGAAATGGCGCGGACAAGCGCCTCCGGCGCATCGGGCGCCAAATGCCGTACCGCCACGAGCTTCGCGGCATGCACCGCCCGCAGTTTTGCCAGGCTGTTGCCACCGGCAAATGGCGATCTTCCGGTCAGCAGGTGCCACCACAAGCAGCCGCATGCGTAGAGGTCGCTCGTCAGGGTCGGCCGAACGCCTTCGGCGATGCGTTCGGGGGCCAGGTAGTCGTAAGCTTCGGGCTGGAGATCGCCGAAACCGTATCCCTCGGCCGGGCGAACCAGAGCCCGAAGTCCCGCCATCGGCAACGCGACCCGGCCGGAGTCGGTCAGCAGAAGCCCCGCCGCGCCGATATCGCCGTGCACGATTCCCAGCCGCTCCAGCTCCAGCAAGCGCTCGAGCATTTCTCGCGCGATGTGTTCGACGGCCCGCGGCGGCAGTCGCCCGTTTTCGGCCATCCATTCGGCCGCGGTCACGCCCTCGACGGCCGCACAGGTCGCCCACAGGCCGTCGCCGTCCGATCCGGCGTCCTCGACCGGACAGGCAATCGCGCCTGTCAGAGCGCGCGATTGCTGGGCGAGCCGCGCCAGTTCGCTTACGAGTAGCAGGGAATCAGACTGCGGGCGAAGTATGTTGTACAAGCGGACGCGGCGGCCATCTTCAATTTGCCGAGCGGCGAAACAGGCGGCATAGTGCGGTCCGGACACGGGTCGTAACAGAACATAACGACCCCGGAGCAACCCGTCGCCACGGCCGGCGTTGATCTCGGCGGCTTGGAATGGAGTCAGCACCCGTGCCTGAGCAAGGGCATCGACCCAGACGGACTCGAAATCCGGCAGATCGCCCGAGAGCCGCCGCACGCGGGGTGCGACTCGGGCCAGATCGGCAGCATTGGCAAGCTGAAGTCGAGCCAGCAGACTCACGAGTTTTGCAGAAGGCTCGCCGCGCATGGGCAGCTTGCTATCAAAACGCGGCCAAAGTCACAATATCAAGCCTGAATCAGCTTGCGTTTCTGGGTGGCTAACCACCCGGCCCTAGCCCCCGACCCTTTTCCCTTCCTCCGCTCGTAGCGGATTCCGATACAGCACCTCGGCCAGCCACTCCCGGCTGCCTGGGTCGTCGACTGAACGTTCGAAGTGCCACTCGGGATGCGTGGGCACCAACGACTCGTGATACGGCCAGGCATGGAATGGCTGATAGCCCAGCGCCTGTGCCAGTTTCGATGAATCCATCGAGACATTGCCGGCACGCGGGGGAATGGGGCCCGCGGCATGACGCAGGCAGCCCATCAGCGTGCTCGGCTCGTAGCCGCCTACGCGGTTGATGATCTGCGCGATGTTATACAAGCTGAGCGGCCGGGGGCCTCCAGCGTGATACAAACCGCGCAAGTCACCCGCCAGTACGGTCTCGCACAACCGGTTCAAACAATCGGTGTAGGTCGGCGTGCGCACCTCGTCGAAGTACAACGTGGCCGGTTTTGATTTTTCGAAGCGCGACTGGATCCAATCGATTGCGCCGGCGTGTCCGTTGAAACTCACGCCCATCGGCAGCGAGATGCGCAAAATACAGGCGTCGTCGAACTCCTGGCGGATCAACGATTCGGCGGCGACCATCGTCTTGCCGTAGACCGTCACCGGGTCTGTCGGATCGTCTTCGACGTGATTGCCGTCGCCAGCACCGGAGAAGACCAGGTCGATCGACAAGTGCACGAATCGAGCGCCATGCGGTCGAACCAGCCCGATCAGGTTGCGCACGCCTTCGACGTTGATTCGCCAGGCCATGGCCGGGTCGAGCTCGCAAGATTTGAGTGCGCAGTTGCCGGCGCAATTCAAAACGCTCGCGAAGCGATATTGCTCGAACAATTCAGCCAGCCGTAGGCGATCTTCGGCGTTGCAGGCGACGATTCCGGGGCCGGCCAGCCGCCAGTTGTCCTGCTGACGAATGCCCACGACCTGGCCCGGATACTTCGCCTGGAAGTACGCCAGGGCGTTGTACCCTGCGACGCCGGCCACGCCGGTGATCAGCAGCGGCAGTGGAACGGCCGGGGCAGGGTGCGCGGAACGAAACATGGCATGGATCGAGCGGAGCAGGGGAGAGGCCGGAAAGGCCGAATTCTAGCAGGCTTTACGAGCGCCGGTAAGCGAGATTGGCCCATCCGAAGCGGCCAGAAGGGGGAAGGTCCGCCAAAAAAATGTGCCGCCGGCCGCTTGGTGCAGCGCGGCCGACGGCAACTATGATAAACCCCGCCGCTTTTGGCGGGGGTTGGCGATGCGGATCTGGCAAATCCCGGCCGATCAACCCGCGCGGCGTTTGCGCCAGGCAAATATGAGCAAGCTCGCGAGGCCGAATCCGCCCAGGATGAACGAGGACGGCTCGGGCACGGCCAGCAGGTAATTGATCACCAGCAATGCATCGCGAGGCGTCACTCGGCCGTCGTCCGTCGTATCCGGAAACAGGGAAATCGGGGACTCGGTCTGTGGTTGAACGTCACCGCTTGCCGGATGCAAAAGTTGGTTGATGATCAGCAGGGCGTCGCGGGCCTGGACCCTCGCGTTGTCGTCGACGTCCAGTCCATTGATCGGATTGTGTAGCGGGCTCACGGTTTCGGCGGAAACCGCTTGGGCGAAACCAGCCAGCAGCATCAGGGTCAGAAGGAGATGGCGAATACTCATAGTTGCAGTGCACCTTGTGTTGAACCGCCGATCGAGCGCGCCAATCGCGTCCGGGTCGGCCTGAATGCCCGTGGGCCAAAAATCGGCCCCAATTTGTTTTGGTCGTGAATCGTTGAACCGACGCAAGAGCTCGCGGGCGGTATGCGGCAACCCAGGCGGCGAAGTGACCGAACGGGGCGCGCAAACAAATGCGGCGAGCAGGCCGGGAGCGAAGAGGAGAGCCTTTGCCGAGTTTCAACCCCAGGGCGGGTTGAGTGAACGAGGGAGCCCTATGAGGAAGGGAAAGGCTCTCAGTTATCGTTTTTTTTTTTTTTTTTTTTTTTTTTTTTTTTTTTTTTTTTTTTTTTTTTTTTTTTTTTTTTTTTTTTTTTTTTTTTTTTTTTTTTTTTTTTTTTTTTTTTTTTTTTTTTTTTTTTTTTTTTTTTTTTTTTTTTTTTTTTTTTTTTTTTTTTTTTTTTTTTTTTTTTTTTTTTTTTTTTTTTTTTTAAAAAAAAAAAAAAAAAAAAAAAAAAAAAAAAAAAAAAAAAAAAAAAAAAAAAAAAAAAAAAAAAAAAAAAAAAAAAAAAAAAAAAAAAAAAAAAAAAAAAAAAAAAAAAAAAAAAAAAAAAAAAAAAAAAAAAAAAAAAAAAAAAAAAAAAAAAAAAAAAAAAAAAAAAAAAAAAAAAAAAAAAAAAAAAAAAAAAAAAAAAAAAAAAAAAAAAAAAAAAAAAAAAAAAAAAAAAAAAAAAAAAAAAAAAAAAAAAAAAAAAAAAAAAAAAAAAAAAAAAAAAAAAAAAAAAAAAAAAAAAAAAAAAAAAAAAAAAAAAAAAAAAAAAAAAAAAAAAAAAAAAAAAAAAAAAAAAAAAAAAAAAAAAAAAAAAAAAAAAAAAAAAAAAAAAAAAAAAAAAAAAAAAAAAAAAAAAAAAAAAAAAAAAAAAAAAAAAAAAAAAAAAAAAAAAAAAAAAAAAAAAAAAAAAAAAAAAAAAAAAAAAAAAAAAAAAAAAAAAAAAAAAAAAAAAAAAAAAAAAAAAAAAAAAAAAAAAAAAAAAAAAAAAAAAAAAAAAAAAAAAAAAAAAAAAAAAAAAAAAAAAAAAAAAAAAAAAAAAAAAAAAAAAAAAAAAAAAAAAAAAAAAAAAAAAAAAAAAAAAAAAAAAAAAAAAAAAAAAAAAAAAAAAAAAAAAAAAAAAAAAAAAAAAAAAAAAAAAAAAAAAAAAAAAAAAAAAAAAAAAAAAAAAAAAAAAAAAAAAAAAAAAAAAAAAAAAAAAAAAAAAAAAAAAAAAAAAAAAAAAAAAAAAAAAAAAAAAAAAAAAAAAAAAAAAAAAAAAAAAAAAAAAAAAAAAAAAAAAAAAAAAAAAAAAAAAAAAAAAAAAAAAAAAAAAAAAAAAAAAAAAAAAAAAAAAAAAAAAAAAAAAAAAAAAAAAAAAAAAAAAAAAAAAAAAAAAAAAAAAAAAAAAAAAAAAAAAAAAAAAAAAAAAAAAAAAAAAAAAAAAAAAAAAAAAAAAAAAAAAAAAAAAAAAAAAAAAAAAAAAAAAAAAAAAAAAAAAAAAAAAAAAAAAAAAAAAAAAAAAAAAAAAAAAAAAAAAAAAAAAAAAAAAAAAAAAAAAAAAAAAAAAAAAAAAAAAAAAAAAAAAAAAAAAAAAAAAAAAAAAAAAAAAAAAAAAAAAAAAAAAAAAAAAAAAAAAAAAAAAAAAAAAAAAAAAAAAAAAAAAAAAAAAAAAAAAAAAAAAAAAAAAAAAAAAAAAAAAAAAAAAAAAAAAAAAAAAAAAAAAAAAAAAAAAAAAAAAAAAAAAAAAAAAAAAAAAAAAAAAAAAAAAAAAAAAAAAAAAAAAAAAAAAAAAAAAAAAAAAAAAAAAAAAAAAAAAAAAAAAAAAAAAAAAAAAAAAAAAAAAAAAAAAAAAAAAAAAAAAAAAAAAAAAAAAAAAAAAAAAAAAAAAAAAAAAAAAAAAAAAAAAAAAAAAAAAAAAAAAAAAAAAAAAAAAAAAAAAAAAAAAAAAAAAAAAAAAAAAAAAAAAAAAAAAAAAAAAAAAAAAAAAAAAAAAAAAAAAAAAAAAAAAAAAAAAAAAAAAAAAAAAAAAAAAAAAAAAAAAAAAAAAAAAAAAAAAAAAAAAAAAAAAAAAAAAAAAAAAAAAAAAAAAAAAAAAAAAAAAAAAAAAAAAAAAAAAAAAAAAAAAAAAAAAAAAAAAAAAAAAAAAAAAAAAAAAAAAAAAAAAAAAAAAAAAAAAAAAAAAAAAAAAAAAAAAAAAAAAAAAAAAAAAAAAAAAAAAAAAAAAAAAAAAAAAAAAAAAAAAAAAAAAAAAAAAAAAAAAAAAAAAAAAAAAAAAAAAAAAAAAAAAAAAAAAAAAAAAAAAAAAAAAAAAAAAAAAAAAAAAAAAAAAAAAAAAAAAAAAAAAAAAAAAAAAAAAAAAAAAAAAAAAAAAAAAAAAAAAAAAAAAAAAAAAAAAAAAAAAAAAAAAAAAAAAAAAAAAAAAAAAAAAAAAAAAAAAAAAAAAAAAAAAAAAAAAAAAAAAAAAAAAAAAAAAAAAAAAAAAAAAAAAAAAAAAAAAAAAAAAAAAAAAAAAAAAAAAAAAAAAAAAAAAAAAAAAAAAAAAAAAAAAAAAAAAAAAAAAAAAAAAAAAAAAAAAAAAAAAAAAAAAAAAAAAAAAAAAAAAAAAAAAAAAAAAAAAAAAAAAAAAAAAAAAACTCAAACATAAAACACAAACACCTCTAAAAACAAAAAAAACAACACCTAAACATCAAAAAAAAACATAAACTACAAAAACAAAACAAACTTTCAAAACAAATACACCTACATCCACACACTAAAACACTATATCACCACACAAAAAAACATAAAACAACACCACAAATCATACAACTAAACACATCAAACCAAAAATACATCCAACTCTACATAAACACTCTCACCACCACTAAAAACTTCATACAACACAACAACCCTTTAAACAACATCCCATAATTCATCCATCTCACTCATCAAAAACCCCACAAACAACACAACTCATCTACACACACTTCATTACCCTAAACTAACACAAACAAAAACTCTTCATACACTACTTTCCTCAAATCCACCTAATACAACCTAACCTACTTCAAAACCACTATAATAACAACTTCAACCCATCACTTACAATCCACCTAACACAATTAACCACCTAACAAAACCCTCCATTCCTACTTATCTATAATTCAAACTACAATCCCCTATAAACCAAAACTACCATATAAACCCAACACCACCCACACAAAACCACCCTCTTTACCACCAAATACACAACAAAACAACCAAAAATCAAATTCACCCTACAAAAAACCAATAAAAACAAAACCACAAAACCCATATCCAAAAAACTACCTCCCCACATAACCACAATCCAACACACCTCAAACAAATACAACTACTCACAAAAAAACCATACATACACTACCAAATCCATACCCTACACCACTTTCCAACACATAACCACAATAAACCTATTCACATCCAAAACAAACACAATCTATACACCCACATCCAAACCTCCCCCCACAATAAACATACCAACAAACCAAAATTACCTAATATACAAAATAAAAACATCCAACATATCCACCACATAACAAATCAAAATATATTCAACCATATAACCAACATAAATTACTTAACAAATATCTAATACCCTATAAATACAAAAAAAAAAAAATCACTTCTTTATATTACAACCTAAAAACCAATCAAAACATAACTCCCAACCTACTTTCATCTAAACCCACCACACCTCTAAAAACACACCCATACACCTCTCAAACATAATCCTCATCAAAATCTACACCATCAACATCACTACATACACCCAAAAAAACAAACTCAAAACCACCACATTCATCACATTACTACTAATCCTCCTCACCAACCATACCAACATAACCCAAAACACAACCCACACAATCACCTCTCAACCTACTTCCAAAATCAAAACCTACCAATAAACCTCACACCCTTCACATCTTCAATCTACTCACCACCACACTAATCTACAACAAAAAACTAACCCTCCTAAACACTACCACATACACCATATTCAATCTATTCACAACATCCACACACACCAAACAAACCATCATACAAAAAATCCTAAACACCATAAACTAACATACAAAACACACAAAAATACCCCCTACTAATTCAACCAAAAATATTTCACTATACCATAAAACTACACTCCAAAAATACACCAAAAAACCATCCTTCATAAATCACCAAACAACCCTTCAAAACATTTACAAATACCCACCTATACCATCCTAACCCACCACAATCCACCAAACCTCCACCATTTACCCTTGACCCTTAACTATAACTAACCTAACAATAAGCTACAATCTTCTTATTCAGCACTCCCCCTTACTTACCATTCTACAAGCTATAATCTGATCCTTCTTCTTGAGCCCTATGAGAAACCTTCTCACTCCTAAACCTTTACCTAACTTACTAAACCTTTACCTTTTCAAACTAAACCTTTACCTAATATACTAAACCAATCTTCTCCTACTAAACCTTTACCTAATATACTAAACCTTTACCTAATAAACTAAACCTCTTTTCTTTTATCTCTATCTGAGCCCCTTACTACTACGCTTTATCTAACCTAGTGCTTCCTTTAGTCACTAACCTTCTGATCCTCCCTCTCTACCTACATCTCCGTATTCACCACAGCGAACCACTCCTGAGCCTGATCCGTCTGTACCTCGGCCCATCTATGAACCTTGCTCTGAGCTTAAGCTAGAAGTTTATAGAACCATCTCCCACTCTTTTTTATCTACCATAGTACCACCTCACCCACTATACCTACCTTCCACTAACTAAATACTACACCTTACTTATTAATAACCACCATATACACCACCACTTCTAATACGCCGAACTCTCTTATACAGTAACCCTACTCTATTCAAACCTCTCATCCCACTGAATAACTAAAACTAACACCCACTCTCCATCAAACACTTCATCTGCTAAAAAACACCCAACAACTCTACCTTATACAAAAACCTACCTCTACCACCATACCCCATATCACCTAACACACCTTAAAATCTATTACATACCCACACAACTCTACTTATCACTTCACCCCACATACTATAAACTACCTACACTCTCTCTTCCACTATGTCCTAAACTATACACTTCCTACCTTTTATATTGACATCTTTATTGATATCCCTTATTACTATCTTAAACTTCACTGTGTCTCTCCAGATTATGTGCTACAAACTCTTTCACCTTTCACTGTTCACCCCCCTATATTCCCCTACTCTCTCTCTCTATAAATAAGTCCCTATATATCCTTTTATTTCCTTTCAACCCATTTTAACCTTTCACCTTTTCTATATAACCTACTAACCCTCTCTTCATCTCCCCTAATAACATTACCTCACTTACTATCCTACCCACCATAGAGCTACTAAACCCTTATAAACCACCAAAACTATAATATTCCTAAACCTTCTCTTACTACCTCTACTACCCTTTCCCTTTTCCTCCATTACTAAACTATTTTTTCTATTCCTTCCCTTATACTATCCTCCCACAACTCTCTTCCTCTTCTCTCTGCTACACTTACACCTCTCTCTTCTTGATCTTATCTACTTATCTAAGTCTTATCTTCATGACTCTTCCCTTCCTCTATCTACCTTCTTATACTTACTACCCTAGCTACTAATATACCTTACCTCTCTATCACTTACACCTTACCTCTTATAACCACTATATTTATTATCTTATACATATTTACCTATAATTCTTTTCTACTAACCCTCATATGTTCCATAAACACATCTTACCATATCTTAATAAATATTACCAACCTACTTATGAACAACACTTATTCATATTTAAATTAATTCAACCAATAAACACACTACACCCTTATTAACTCATTATCTATAATCTCTTCACCACCACCACCTTCTCATTTATCACTTTAACAACCTTCCTTACCACTCTACTCACCCAATAACCTCATTTACCCTCTGATACACCACAATATACTTAATAAAACCCTTAAACTTACTACCAACCTTAATAATCTAAATAACTACCCTCCCCTCCACATACTCTATCTATACCTCTACCATCTTTTACCACAACTCATCCCATACCACACTTACCTCTTACAATACCAAACTATAAACACTCAATACTCTCTACACTCTACCTACTTTCATCTACTACACATAACACCTTTTCTATAAAACTTCCAACCTTTAATTCTTATACACCTCTACTTTCCTATATCTATTCATTTCACACTTACTCTACACCTTCCCCATTAATACTTTCACTCCTATTCTCTTAATCTATTCCTTCTAACCCCATTAACTTAAACCTACCCTCCTCATTTCCTATACTTTACCTTACTACCTTACCCTTTCCTTATCTTATATATTCTACATATTACCTAAACCTCCTTTCCTCCTTTACACCAACCTATCCCATTCCTTTACCTCTTATATTACCTCAACTTCTCTCTAATCAACAATATCTACTCTCTTCTCCCTTTACACTTCTACTACTTTTTCTCCCTTTATACTTTCATACTTTTCTTTAATCTACTCCACCCTTTCTATTTAACCCTTTCTAATATCCCTTATCTTCTAAACACTCACTAATTTCATCTCCCTTACCATTTCATCACTCTTCATCTTCCTCACCATCCATTTCTTATAATCTTATCCCCATCTATTCCATAACCTACTCCATCTTATCAGCGTTCGGTTCAGGCGTCAAAAAAACATAAACCAAAATCTCAACAACAAATTCAATCTTCTCACCAAACAATTAAACCTAAACCACACCCAAAACTACAAAAAACTAACCCTTATCTAACCCTAACTCTTCAAATACGCCCCTACTACACTCACTACCAAACCCCCCTCAAAATCCCAACTACTTTCTAACACTACTTACAACAACTCTATAACATCTAACCCTAACATCTTACACTATCTCTCTATCACCTTCAAAACTACACTCTTAAAATTCTAATCACCTTCCAAAACAACAACCCACACACCTCTAAAAAACACTTTAAACCTTTCTAAAATAAAAACAACAACTTCCAACCAATCAACCTCACCTATCTTTTCCCTAACTTCCTTTATAATCTACTAAACACTTTACTAAAATATACCTATCTCTTCCTCAAAAACTTACTAATACCTACCTCTAAAATAACCAACCCACACCACTCCTTTACTCCCTTCAAACCACACATTCTTCACTCTCATTCACCAAAATTCACTATACCCTACCTACACATCCACACAACTATCCTCAAATAACCTACCTCTTACTTAACTATAAACACAAAAAAAAAAAAACCTAAAACAAAAAAAATCCACACAAACACCCCTTAAAAATCAACAAAAAAAACCCCAACCAACTAACCCTAATAATAAATACTAAACCAAACCTCATCAAATAATAAACCTAACAAAATATAATCTAACCCACTACTCCCTTTATCCACAAAACACACTACCAAACCTAATACCAAATTATCAAAAAAACTAAACATCCACCATACCTCCCACAACACACTACCAACCTAAACTTTATCAATAAAAATCCAATCCATAAACTTCCTCCTACTTTAATTCATTAACCTACATATAAACTAATCCAAAATATCCAAAAATATATAAATAATACATACACAAAATCCAAATAAAATCCAAACCCCAAAAATCCAAACTAATCCAAAAAATCCAAATATCAAAAAAACCCACAAATCAAAAAATATCCAATCTAATCTATTTTAGTCTAAAAAATATCTAATCCAAACCACCCTTCTTAAAAGTAATATACTTTACACACCTACACTTATGAGCTATACTCCTCATCTTCCTTACCTAACTACCTTTACCAACTCCCCACCTTCCCTATCATCTCGTCATCCGTCTCCAGCCTCTTCCACGCTTTATAAACACGCCTCACCAACCGCGAGCTTCACTAGCAAAAACCCAATTCAATTTGCAGAAAACCAGTCCGCGCACGGTGGCGCAGTGGTATGGTGACGAATGTAACGACGGGGAAACGTGGTGTCAAGCAATCCAGGCACAATTTTTCAGAATAAATGCTAGCTAGCTTTGCCGCGTGCGAAATCCCCGTGTTTCTCACGAAAATAGTTCAAGTTTTGGGCGTCGAAAAGTCGAAGCAAAGAAGGTGAGCCGCGGGAACTGCCGACTGGCGGGCTTGCACTCCGATGCCTGTTCATGCGCCCGGCACCCTTATGGATTCTCCTTGCTCGCAATCTTGCATCCCAACGCTCTTTGTTTTAGAGTACTTCAAATATTGGAGTCAATTCCAAGTCGCTGGGTTGTAGATGATCGATTTCGGTAACATCGACGCCGTCGTGCACGGACCCATGCGATTGGGAATCCTCACCACGCTGCACACGCGCGGGGACCAGGATTTCTCCGTCCTCAAGGACCTGCTGGCCGCCACCGACGGCGCCTTGGGCATGCACTTGAAAAAGCTTGAGGACGCCGGCTACACCCATTGCCGCAAATCGTTCGAGGGCCGAAAGCCCAAGTCGACCTACGCCATCACCGCCGCCGGCCGCCGAGCCCTGGCTGCGTACGTTGATACTCTGGAGGCCATCGTGGCGCTGGTGAGACAGACGTCGCCGCGACAAATTGATGAGTCGTTGGATTGAACGCTCTGGCGGGCAGACCCCGATAACCAGATTGCGTGTTTGGCCGCGCGTGCCGCTTCTACTCTCTCTCCATTTTCCACGTTGTTCTCTTGCCCACGCGGCCGAAAAAGTCGGGGCGAGAGGATTCGAACCTCCGACCCCCTGCTCCCAAAGCAGGTGCGCTAGCCAGACTGCGCCACGCCCCGAACTCGAATGCGATCCCGCCGAGCGATACATCTGCTCCGCGAAACCGCCAGGGTATCCTACCACTCGCTCGCCGGGGCGGCAAACGTCGGCAGTGAACGCCTGTATACAATCGCCGCCAGCCCGTGAGTCGGCTACCCCGCCTTGCTGCCCCGGGCCTTGCCACACAGGTGCTCGCGCAGGCGATCGAACTCCTCGGAGCTGCTGAAGTGGATCACGATCTGTCCCCGGCCGGCGGTCTTCTGCTTGAGGTCGACCTTCGTGCCCAGTGCCGTGCGCAGCTCCTGTTCGAGCGCGGCAGCGTGCGGCTTGCCACGGCGAGATGGCATCGCGGCCCGCGGCGCCTCGCCCCCTAGCACGGCCAGGGGCTCGTGGTCGGCGTGGCGAATCGCCTGTTGCACCATCTCCTCGGTCGCCCGTACGCTCAGGCGACTCATCCTGAATCCGCCGGCAGAAGGCCAATTGCTCGCGCTCGTCTCCCAACGGCAACAGGGCCCGGGCGTGTCCCTGGCTCAGGCCGCCGGTGCGAATGGACTGCTGGATCGCCTCGGGCAGTTCCAACAGCCGGATCAGGTTGGCGATCGTCGAGCGATCGATCTTCAATCGGCCTGCCAGTTCCTCTTGCGTGCAGCCGTAGCGTTCCAGGTATTGCTGGAAGGAGAGCGCCTTTTCCAAGGCATTCAGGTCCTTGCGCTGCAGGTTCTCGACGATCGCGACTTCGCACATCTGCCGGTCGTCTGCGTCGCGAATCTGTGCCGGGACCTGCTGCCAGCCGGCCTTGATCGCGGCCCGCAGACGCCGCTCGCCGGCGATGAGTTGATAGCGCTCGCCGGTGCGGCGGACGACCAGCGGCTGGATCATGCCGTGCTGTTTGAGGCTGTCGCTCAGCTCGGCGATGGCCGCTTCGTCGAAATCGCGCCGCGGCTGAAACGGGTTGTTCTCGATCTCGTAGACGTGGATTTGTTGCAGCCCGTCGCGAGGCGACAGCGGCCTGTTCGGGGCCGGCCTCGCCCGATTCGTCGGGACCGCCTGGTCCGTTGCTCGACGGCGCGCGCCCAAGAGTGCTTCCAGACCCCGCCCTAGTCGTCGTTGGTTCGTCACGTTCCATCACCTCCATGCAGAGTTCGACGTATGCCCGGGCGCCGCGTGCCCGGGGCGCGTAATCAATCACCGACAGACCGTGGCTGGGCGCTTCGGAGACCGCGACATCGCGTGGGATGACGGTCTGGAAGACGATCTCGCCGAAAAAATCGCGGACCTCGGCGTCGACCTCGCGCGTCAGCTCCAGCGGTGGTCATACATGGTCAACACAATGCCGCCAAACTGCAGCCGGCTGGGCTGCTGGTCCATCACGCGGCGAATCACTTCGATCATCTGCGCGAGCCCTTCCATCGCGAAGTATTCGCACTGGATCGGCATCAGACACCTCGGTCGCACTGGCCAGGGCGGTCTGCGTCAGTTGCCCAAGCGAGGGCGGACAGTCGATCAGCACAAAATCGTAGGCACTCAGCCCGCCGGCCAGGTGTTGGCTGAGCATGGCCGATTGGCTGGTTTCCTCGGCGGCCAGGGCTTCGACGTCCTTGAAGCTGCGGCTGCCGGGCAGCACCTCCAGGTTCTCGATCGGGCCGATACACAGCGATTCGCTTGAGCGGACGCCGCGACACCAGCGGATGGTTGGCCGTGGGCTGGTGGCCCAGGCCGGTCGTGGCGTTGCACTGCGGATCGAGATCGACCAGCAGCGTGCGCTTGCCGGCCTTGGCCAGTCCGGCCGCCAGGTTGATGGCCGTGGTGGTCTTGCCGACTCCGCCCTTCTGATTCGCCACACACAGAATGCGGCTCACCGTTTTCTCCCGCTGGTGTTTGTCGCTTCAGCCCGCGGGCCAGATTGTATCCGCGGCGGAGGATCGGCTGAATGTCAGTTCAGCGGACGGGGAAAGTGCTAGCAACGCGACAAATCTGATTTGGAGAAATCCGCGAGAGTCGCCGGGTTCTCCGAAGCACCGAGTCGAAGGAATCGCAGCCAATGTTTCACGTGAAACTACGCCCGTTGGGCTGACTTTGGCGACGGCCTGCCAGTGAGTTGCATCGGCGCGAAAGCGGATTTGTATGCCGTACACGAGCGGTGGACCGGCGGCGGTTTCACGTGAAACCGCCAGCGGGCGACCGAGCGACGGCGTTACTCGAGCGGGTTGATGACCATGCCGCTGAGCAGCTTGGGATAGAAGTACGTGCTCTTGGCTGGCATCCGCTCGCCGTGCTCGCTGATCGAGCGGATGTGATCGACCGTGGCCGGCATGACCAGAACGCGCCAGAGGGAACTCGCTCCGTTGCCAGATTGCTCGATGACTTCGTCCACCAGGTGCACGTAGCGCGGCTTGGGCCAGTCCTTGCCTCCGAGCAAGTTCTCGACCAGCAGCCGGTGCAGGATGCTGACGCCCAGCCCCTGCCAGTCGGCGGTGTGCTCGGCGGCCAGCTTGGCCAGCTCGCGCCTGGCCGGCTGGCGTGATCGTGGCCAGCGTCCATCGCTGGTCCTTGGTGTGTAAAGCCCCAGCGTGCCCTGGTCGCCGGCCACCTCGATTTCTTCCCAGACTTCGTGCGCCGCGTCGGGCCCCTTGCCGGCCGGCCGCAGCGTGAAGGCATCCCCCAGGCGCTTGGCCAGTTCTTCGGCCGTGAGCCGGCTCGAGTCCGCGGAACAGGCGGTGCGTGGGCAGCACGAGCAGGCCTGGGTCGCTCATGCCGATGCACATCATCAACACGAAGTTCGCCGGGTGCTGCGGCGGCAGCGGGCCCTGGCGGCGATCAACTCGTCGCGATAGTTGCAGGCCGTCTCATAGCGGTGATGTCCGTCGGCGATGAACATCGGCTTGGGACCCATCAGTGCGGCAACCTTCGAGATCACGCCCGAGTCGGTCACCGGCCACATCCGATGCACCACGCCCAGGTGATCGGCCGCCTCGAGCGGCGCTACGCCCTCGCGACGGCCTTCTCAAGGATTTCCTGCACTTCGGCCTGGTGGGTCGGGATAGAGGCCGAAAATCTGGCTCAGGTTCGCCTTGCAGGCCCGTGTCAGCAGCAGGCGATCTGCTTGGGGCCGGCCATCGTCTCTTCGTGGGGATAGATTTTCCCCTCGCCAAATCGCTCCAGCCGCATGCGGGCCATGAATCCGCGACGAGTGAACGTCTGACCACCGGTTGTCAAAGATCTGATGGTAGACATACGAGCGCCGGCTGCGGCTTCGGAAGAACAGCACGCCCTCGCTGCGCCAGTTCTTCAGGAATGTCGCGGCCCGGGAGTAGCGGTTGTTCTTCTCGTCGTCGCCCGGCTCGTCGCGGTTGAGGATCAAGCCGAATGACGTTGGCCGGATGCTTCTTGTAGAGTTCGTCTTGCAGCGCCGGGCCGATGACGTCGTAGGGCGGCGCCACCACATCGGCCAGCGAGCCGACATGGCCCAGGTCGTAGCGAAGTCCGCGAAAGGCTTGAATGTCTGGCATGGGAAGCATCGCCTTGCGGGCTGAAGTGTGGGGTGAAACGAAGAAAGCCCGGTGAGTGCACAAGCCGGGCTTCGCAGTCGCCAATGCAAACAGGGCTTCGGTTGTTATCCCGAAGCCCTGTGCGATTGTCAAACCCCGATTTCGCGGCGGTGCAACGCCGCGTCCGGTCTAGTACCGGTAATGGTCCGGCTTGAACGGACCTTCGACCGGGACGCCGACAGTAAGTCGGCCTGTGCGGGGGTGAGCTTCGTCAGCTTGACGCCGAGCTTGTCGAGGTGCAGCCGGGCGACCTCTTCGTCCAGCTGCTTCGGCAGCACGTGCACGCCGAGCGGATACTTTTTCGGTTCGGTCCACAGCGCGATCTGCGCCAGCACCTGGTTGGTGAACGAGTTGGACATCACGAACGACGGATGGCCCGTGGCGCAGCCCAGGTTCACCAGTCGTCCCTCGGCCAGCATCAGGATCGAGCGGCCGTCTGTCGAACGTGTAGCGATCGACCTGCGGCTTGATTTCCAGCTTCTTGACGTCCTTCTGCTTGTTGAGCCAGGCCATGTCGATCTCCAGATCGAAGTGGCCGATGTTGCAGACGATGGCGTCGTTGGGCATCACCTCCATGTGCTCGCCGGTGATGATGTCGCGATTGCCGGTCGCGGTGACGAAGATGTTGCCGCGCGGCGCGGCGTCTTCCATCGTCGTCACCTCGTAGCCTTCCATCGCCGCTTGCAGGGCATTGATCGGATCGATCTCGGTGATGATGACCCGGGCGCCCAGCGCCTTCATGGCGTGGGCGCAGCCCTTGCCGACGTCGCCGTAGCCGGCGACGACCACGACCTTGCCGGCGACCATGATGTCGGTGGCCCGCTTGATGCCGTCGGCCAGCGATTCGCGGCAGCCGTAGAGGTTGTCGAACTTGCTCTTGGTGACCGAGTCGTTGACGTTGATGGCCGGCACCTTGAGCTCGCCGCTTGCCGTGCATCTGGTACAGGCGGTGCACGCCCGTGGTCGTCTCTTCCGACAGGCCGCGGATGCCGGCCAGCAGCTCGGGATATTTCTGGTGGACCATCGCGGTCAGGTCGCCGCCGTCGTCGAGGATCATGTTCAGCGGCTGGCCGTCGGGGAAGAACAGGGTCTGCTCGATGCACCAGTCGAACTCCTCGTCGGTCATCCCCTTCCAGGCATAGACCGGCACGCCGGTCTTGGCGATGGCGGCCGCGGCGTGGTCCTGCGTGGAGAAGATATTGCAACTGCTCCACGTGACCTGGGCGCCCAGCTCGAGCAAGCGTCTCGATCAGCACCGCGGTCTGGATGGTCATGTGCAGGCAGCCGGCGATGCGGGCGCCCTTCAGCGGCTTCGATCTGGCCGTACTTCTCGCGCAGCGCCATCAAGCCGGGCATTTCGTTCTCGGCCAGCATGATTTCCTTGCGGCCCCAATCGGCCAGCGACATGTCGGCCACTTTGTACGGCAGTCGCGTTTCAACCTGCGCCACGGAAATCTCCTTTGTGGAAGTCGGCGGTCCCAAATCGCGGACCGCAAATGCACCCCAAGCCGCCTCGGGCGTAGACCCATCATCATAGGTTAGCATGACTGGAACTGGCAAGCCAAACGAACCAGCCGCGGGGCCGGGAATTGGGCCTCGATCATCGCACGCTGGCGGCAAAGGCCCCGTGTGCGGCGGCCACGAAGTCGTGCATCCGCTTGGCCGACTTCCGAGCGGGACTCGACTCCACGCCGCTGGCCGTATCGACTGCCCAAGGTCGCGCGGCCTCGATGGCCTGGGCCACGTTCTCGGGCGTCAAGCCGCCAGCCAACACCAGCGGCAGCCCGCCAAAATGTGTGCGATTCTTGCCGATCCAATTCCAATCCAGCGTCGCGCCCGTGCCGCCGTATTGGCCGGGCCGGGCCGCGTCGATCAGCAGCATCCGCGGAACGCACATCAGCGCGTGGCAGGACGCAGGTAATCGTGGATGGTCGACAGGTCATCGCTCAAGCGGAAGGTGCGCACGACGCCCAGCGGTCGAATCTCGCGGAGCAACTCCGGTGTTTCGTCGCCGTGCATTTGCACCATGTCCAACCCGAGGTTGTCGGCCGCGCGGAGGATCTCGTCAGCCGGTGCATTGACAAACACCCCCACCTTGCGAACCCGATTGCCCACGGCGGCGGCAATCGCCTGAGCCGTGTCCGGCGGGCAGAACCGGGGACTGGCACGGTAAAAATTCAGCCCGATGGCGTCCGCGCCGGCAGCGATCGCCGCGAGCGCATCTTCAACACAGGTGATTCCACAAATCTTGACGCGAAACATGTTGGGTATCGATCTTCCAGAGCGCGGGATGCTGCCAGTATAGCTTTTGGGTCGGACCACTCCCTCGGGGCGTGCCGCTTCGCAATGCCTTCAATTTGGCGTTCCCGCAATCCGCGTCAAGTCTGGACATTTCCAGGACGATGACGACTCCGGGGTATGCCCGAACTGTTTCGACAACTTTCCCAGAAGCCGAATTCATGCGAAGTTTCCACGCGGACCAGCTCCGGGGGATAGCGCGCCGACGGCGCGTCCTTTCGAAGGGACTGCGCGGGGACCGGGGCCATTGTCGCCGCCTGGATTGCGTGGTTGGGAGTCGCCTGCTGCGCTGATTGCCAAGCGCTCGATGCGGCTGACGCGATCAATATGGGTGTTACTCGGCAACGCGAGGTGGCGGTTCGGCAGTTGGAGCACGCCCGCGCGGCGGTCGAAGTGGCACGGGCAGCGGCAGCGCGTAGCAAGCAGGAACTGGACGAATTCCTGGCGGCGCACTTCGAAGTCATGCGGTCCCGCGCCGGCGAATCGCTGCCAGAGCCCCGGCAGCAATCCGCGAGCAAGAAACCCGTCTCGCCCGTGAACCAGGAAGCCGAGCAACTGAACGCCCAGATCAACGCCCTGAAGTTGCGCCGCGACGAGTTATTGCAGCGATTCACGCAGGCACATCCAGAGGTTCTCGACGTCGAGAATCGACTGGGTGATTTAATGTTACGCCTCTCGTCGCTCCAGCCTGGCGACACCGATGCCGAGGCGCTTGCGCCTGGCGACGCCGTTGAGGACAGCGAGCCGGCGGATGCGGGGCCGAATCGGCAAAGCATCGTGCTCAGGCAACAGCAGTTGGCCGCCGAAGAGTACGAACAGCATGTCGAGCGTTGGCAGGCAGCCGAGCAAGACCTCAAGGCGGCCTTGGACGTCGAAGAACGGGCGGCCGCCCGACTGGCCGCGATTGAATCGCCTCCGGCGCCAACGCCGTCGATCAGTTCGATCGGCATCATGAACAGCGAGCCGGCCGCAACCGAGGCGGCGCCGGTTGTTCAGCCGACCACCGCCCCGATGGACAGCCCGTCGCGCCAAGAAGGATCGCAACCGCTGGCCCTGGCCGCACTGTTGATCGCGCTGGCCGTGGCCGCGCTGGCGGCCGTGCGATTGGCCCGCTCGTCTAGCGACGTCTATTTCGAGAATGTGGACGACGTGGCCGCGGCGCTGGCGCTACCCGTCATGGGCATCATCACTTCGACCGATAGTTCGACGGCAGCCTCGTTGTCGCAGCCGCCTGCGGCGCGCTGGATCCGAAATGCCACGTTTGCTTGCGAACTTCTGCTGGCGGTGATCGCGTTCGCGTTGGTCGCCTACGGCGTGCAGAACCCCGGCGCGCTGTGGCATGCCTGTACCCATCCCTGGGAAAGCCTGGGCAATATCAGCCGCTATTTGGCCAATTAGTGCTGTCCTGGTGCTACGAGGCGGCACAGCGACTGTGGCGCATTCGCGAGGTATGGCAGGGCGGAGTTCCGTCCGCAGTCAACCTTTCCGCCGAAGGCGGACAGAATGGAGACGACCACTCCGCATTGCCGAACCTTAATGGAGTAGGTTGCGCCACGCTTTGGAACGCGAAAGCCTGATGGTTGGTCAGGTTAGGGGACTTGAGAAATGTACGAAACTTTCTTCAAACTGCGCAGCCGGCCCTTTGTTGCCGCCCCCCAGACCGACCGCTATTTCCCCGCCACTGTCATTGAAAACGCGCGCACTTCGCTTATTAGGGCCATCGATCGCGGCGATGGAGCGGGACTGATCGTGGGGCCAGCCGGCACCGGAAAAACCCTGCTCTGTCACATGCTGGCCGAGGAGTTTTCGGAGCGCTTCGCCGTGGCGCTGCTAGCCAACGGGCGACTCAACACCCGCCAGGCTCTGTTACAGGCCATCCTCTATGAATTGGGGCTGCCGTATCGCGGTCTCGCCGAAGGTGAGCTGCGATTGGCGCTGCTGGACCATCTTGAGCCCAAGTCGGACGGTCGAGCGGGCCTGCTTTTGATCATGGACGAAGCGCACACGCTCTCGTGGCGGTTGTTGGAAGAAGTGCGCATGTTGACAAACCTGGTTCGCGGCGGCGAGCCTCGCGTGCGCGTGGTGCTGGCCGGCAGCCCGGTGTTGGAAGAACGATTCGCCGGTCCGCGCATGAATTCATTTAGCCAGCGTTTGGCAGCGCGTTGTTATTTAGAATCGCTGGATTGTGCCGAGACGGCCGATTACGTGCGGGCCCAGATTACGAGCGTGGGTGGCGATGCCGGGCAGATTTTCCAGGACGACGCGCTGCGGAGCGTTTATCGCGCGACCGACGGCGTGCCTCGGCTGATCAACCAGGTTTGCGACCATGCGTTGATTCTGGCCGGCTTGGGCGGCATGAAGCGAATTACGAGCGAAGCCATCGACGAAGCCTGGGCCGATCTCCAGCAATTGCCGGCGCCTTGGACGGCCGCTCCCAAAAGCGCGACCACCAGCGCGATCGTCGAATTTGGCGGTTTGGACGATGACATTGAGGACGAGCCGCGCGAGGCGATTCCTTTTTGCTCCACGGCAGCTCGGCAGTTGCATGTCAGCGAGCCTGACGAACAACTGGAGTCCATCGCACAACAGATCTCCGCGATCGACGAAGCCTTCCATCCGGCCGGAGCGATTGGGACCGAAGTGGAGATCGATTTTCCGGAATTCGGCGATCCCTTCGGCGAGGAATTCGCCGAGGAGGAGGTCGTTTTGGAGCGATACAGCGACGCGCGGGAAATATTCGCCGACGCGCCGCGCGTTTCGAGTTGGGAAGGGAAACAGATCGGCTCGCTGCTGGAGCCCATGTTGGCCGAGCCTTGGCAAGTCGAACCGCCGCGGCCGAAGGTCGGACCCGGCGGCCAGGACGACGATATGCGAACGCCAACCGCCGAGCCGGTTGCCGTTCAGCCGACCGATATCGACCAGTCCGTGTCGCTCGAAGTACAGCCGCCAATGCCGAGCGATAGTCCAATCGCGACCGTTCGCGTCGAGACAGTTCTGGCATCGCTGCGGCAGCCCAGCGATGACGCCGACCTGATCGTGTTCGACGAGGAACCGACGATCGTGGCCGCGCGGCCGCGACCGACCCCCGGGGTGCGCAAGTTGGAATACAAGCAATTGTTCGCCAAGCTGCGACGCGGTTAAACCGGGCACGGAGACGAATTGGCATGAGTCGCATGCTCGAGGCGCTGAAAACCCTGGAAGCCCGTCGGCCGGGGGCCACAGAGTCCAAGCTGGCGGTTCCGCCTGTCGTGCCGACGGCGACCAGGCTTCCCTCGCGCTCCGTCGAACTCGCACCGAACGTCGAAACGGAGCCGGCCGATGTGGCTGTCGAACAACCGCGAAGCGCGGATTCGATCGCTGCGATGCCCCGGATTGTTGAGCCGAGAACTTCGGCGCCGGCCCCGGCACCGGCCAATGCGCCTGCGTGTACCGCTTGTTGTTTGCCCACGACGATCGACGTCTCGGACCATTACTTGGAGCTGGCGGCCCGCATTGGCGAGCAAGTTGCTTCCAGCTATTGCAACGTGCTGCTGCTCGTTAGCCCTGACCGCGCCTGGGAGAAATGCTTCTCCTTGACGTACATGGCCCAAGCGTTTGTCTTGCAATCGCCGGGTGAAGTGCTGTTGGTCGACGGAGATTTTCGCGCCCGGCTGTTGTCGAAGTCCGTCGGACTGTCCGGTCCGGGGTTGGGCGAGGTCATGTTGGGCTCTGCCCATTGGCCGGACGTGATTCATCCGACAAATGCCTCGGGTATCGACTTTGTCGGTTGTGGCAATCGTCAGTTGCCCACGCTGGAGCGGACGGAATTCGGCTGGAATGCCTTGCGGCCGCAATATAGCACCGTGCTGATCGGGGTGGCGCTGGCTGGCCAGCCCGACACGAATTGGCTGGCGGCACGCTGCGATGGCGTTTATCTCGTGATTTCTCGCCCCAACACCAAGCGGCAAGCGGCCAGTGCCGCCGTCAGCAGCCTACGCGAGGGCGGAGCCAACGTGTTGGGCTGTATCGTGCTGGACGATTGAGTTCGCGGGATGTCGCGCCGAGAATCTGCGCACTACAGTTAAGAATCCCGAACTCCCGCGTTCCAGAGATCTTCGAACGATGCGCACGTTTCTTGTCACCGGCGGCGCCGGTTTTATCGGTTCGCATATCGCCGAAGGTTTGGTGAAGCGCGGCGATCGAGTCCGCGTGCTCGATAACCTCTCGACCGGCCATGCGAGCAATCTCGAACATCTGGGCGGTCAGGTCGAACTCATCCGCGGGGACATCACGAACGCCCAGGATGTGGCCGCGGCCGTCAAGGGCGTGGATTGCGTGTTTCACGAGGCCGCGCTGGCGTCGGTGCCGCGCAGCGTCGAACACCCGCTGGATACGAACGCGGCTTGCGTGACGGGCACGCTGACCGTGTTGGACGAATCACGCAAGGCCGGCGTGCGGCGCCTGGTTTATGCCGCATCGAGCAGCGCTTACGGCGATCAGCCCACGTCGTCCAAGCGTGAGAGCGATTTGCCCGCGCCGATTTCGCCGTACGGCGCGGCTAAGTTCGCGGGCGAATCGTATTGCCAGGCGTTCATGGCCACGTATGGTTTCGAGACGGTTTGCATTCGTTACTTCAACGTCTTTGGCCCCCGGCAGGATCCGCACAGCCAGTATTCGGCCGTGATTCCCCTGTTCATTACGGCCATGCTGGCCGGCAAGCAGCCGACGATCTATGGCGACGGCCATCAGTCGCGCGACTTTACGTACGTGGCCAACGTGGTGCATGGAAACCTGTTGGCAGCCGACGCCGACGCCAAACTAGTGGCTGGCCGCACGTTGAACGTGGCCAACGGACGCAGCACGAGCCTATTGGAGCTGATCGCGATCTTGAACGAACTCTTGGGCACCAAGATTCAGCCGGTTCATGCCCCGGCTCGCGTGGGCGATGTGCGGGAAAGCCTGGCCGATATCACCCAGGCCCGGCAGCGGTTGGCCTACGAGCCCGAGGTCGATTTTTACGAAGGTCTGCGCCGTTCGATCGACTACTACCGTGGCATCGCGGGCAAGTAGCGGTCCTTGCGCCGGCGCCAGCCCCGTTTTGGCGATTCAAGGCTTGCGGGCGATGAACCCGAGATAGCCCGGCGGAAATGCAAACTCGCCGTACGCTTTGACCGTGCGCACGATGAAACCCGCGCTGCGCAATGCGTCGAGGATCCAGCCGCGCTCGTAAAGCCGCAAGCGGTGGATTTCGTCGTCGCGGCGATAAGCGTCCCCGACTTTTCGAAAGCTGGTGATGTGCCGCGTGAGCAGCCTTTTTTTCGATTCTTCCTCGGCCTCGAACAGGCAGGCCCAGTCTTGTCCGAGAGCAAAGGCGCGGCGTCGACCCTCGGGCACTCGGCCGACCAGCGCCGCATCGAATACGAACAAGCCGCCGGGCGCGAGCGACTTGTACACCGAACGAAAGATCTTGCGCAATTGGGCCGTGGTGTTGCGTGTGTCAAAGAGGTAGTTGAATATCTCGCCGATTGCCAAGACCAGCACGCAGGGCGGAAGCGTGGCCTCGAGGAATGATCCCTGGCGAATATCCGCGGTCGGCGCTTGCCGCCGGGCTAACTCGACCATCGCCGGCGAGATGTCGAACCCCAGCACGTCGTAACCGGCCTCGGTCAGCGCCGCGGCCAGGATACCACTTCCGCAGCCCAGTTCGACAACCTGGCCCCGGCCGACGCCGTTTGCCGCGAGCAGTTCGAGCACCATGGGCGCTGCGTGCCGGGCGAACCCGCCGAAGCCCGCATCGTGGATATAGGCCAGATCGTTTCTGTAGGCTTCTTGGGGCGGATGTTTCACGTCGCTTACCGTCGTGCGGTCAGGGCGTAGAAGATTCCCGTCAACGTGACGCCGATGGCCAGTGCCGTGAACGTCGTCGAATAGTGCGGCAATCCGGCGGCTTTGCTGAACTCGACCATTCGGCCGATCATGGGGGCCCCGATGAGCGTGCCGATGTCGAGCATCGACAACATCACGGTGGTTCCAAGTCCCCGATATCGATTGGGAAACGCCGAACTGCCCTTTGCCGTGACGGCTGGGAACAACACCGCGTGGGAAGTTCCGGCGAACACGCCCGGTATCGCCAGCTCCCATTGGGTCGACACGCTCATGTAGCTCAACAGGCTCACGACCAGAGTTGCCAGGCCGATGTAAATCATCGGTTGAACGCCAATCAGTTCGGGCAGGCGCCGCGTGCCGAGCCGGGCCAAAAACGCGGTACTGGCATACACCAGAAAAAACGTGCCCGTGTGTTCAATATTGTGTTCACGGACGAATGTGGGCAGGAACGTGGTCGGAATCACCAGGCCAATGCCCATCACCATGGACAGGACGAGCACGCTGCCGGGATGATAGCGGCGCAGCAGCCAGACGAGCGGCGGTTTGCGCCTTCGCCGGGGAGGCGAATCGCCGCGTGTCGCCAATTCGGCGCCGCCCCAAGAAATCGCTCCTAACACGGCGGCCACGCAAAACATCGTGTTCAGTTCCGTGCGCGTGATGTGCTCGTGCCCGCACAGAAAATCGCCCAACTGCGGGCCGAGCGCCATCGCTATAAAGCCCGAGGTTCCCAGCGTGCCGATGACTTCGGCCATCCGCGGCAAAGGCAGGCTGCGAGAAACGCTGGTGATCGAGGCGCCGAATGCACCGGCCAGGCTGGTGGTATACAGAATCCGCAGCGCGAAGATGGCTGGTCCATCGACATTGGTCACGGCCAGATGCCCGAGCATGCTGCACACGAACAGGGCCATCGACCACAGCCAGATTCGGCGGGGACCGAAATGGTCGATACCGAAGCCCTGAAAAAAACGCATCGCCAGGCTGCCGACCATCCCCGTGCCCACGATCAAACCGACGTTCCATTCCGTGCCGCCCAGGTAGAGCACAAAATCGGCATACCGGTAGAGCAGCGACACGGCTACCATCATCGCCGTGTTCGAAATGTAGGTACACCAGAAAGCCCACCCGTAGACGCGAATTTCCGTCGTCCGTCGAGCACCCGCCGGAACGGGCCTGGCAGTGACCGAATCGATCGCGGCTTCCGTGGAAAAACTCATGCGGGGCGGCTAAAAACGGTTGGATCGCGGGCGGCAAAGCTAGATTGTAGATGGGCGGGTGGCCCGCGAACAGGGTTGCCGCGTTGCCGAGGATTGAGTGTTGGACCCAACGACTTGGCGGCTGCCGGGCACGGGCAACCAGATTCCGCCGGCAAATTACGAGAAACACCGACCGCTTACGACTAGCCACCGACGTCTATTTCATGACCAACAATCATCACACGCTCGTCACGCTGGCCACGTACAACGAGATCGAAAACCTGCCTCGGCTGGTGGAGGAAATCTTCGCAATCGCCCCGCAGGTCGACATTCTGGTGATCGACGACAACTCGCCGGATGGCACCGGCGCCTGGTGCGACGAAAGGGCCCAGACCGAACCGCGGCTCCGCTGCCTGCACCGCGCGGGTAAGTTGGGACTGGGCACCGCCACGATCGCGGGCATGAAATATGCCATCGAACACGGCTACCGCTACGTGCTGAACATGGATGCCGACTTCAGCCACCATCCGCGCTATCTGCCGGCACTGTTGGCCGGCATGGAGGACGCGGCCGGCACGGCCGGGGCCGACGTCATGATCGGGTCGCGCTATACGCGCGGCGGCGCCATTGAAGGTTGGCCGCTCAAACGACACATGATGAGTCGCGGCGTGAACTTGTACGCCCGCTGGCTGTTGGGGCTCTCGGCCAAAGACTGCAGCGGCGCTTTTCGCTGTTATCGCACGTCGCAACTCGCCAGGGTCGATTTCGACTCGATCCGTTCGCGCGGATATTCCTTTCAGGAAGAGATCCTTTGGTTGCTGAAACGGCAGGGAGCCAGATTCAACGAAACGCCGATCACGTTTGCCGATCGCGAGCGAGGAATTTCGAAGATCGATGCCCGCGAGGCTCGCGCCGCGCTGCGCATCATACTTGCGTTGGGTGCGCGCAATTGGTTGGGGCGATGAAATCACGGGCCGTTTTTGTCGGTCGGCGCGACAGGCGAACTGGCGCGGGCTTGTTACAATCGGTGAATGACCGGAGTCGCACGACAGCCGGTTGAATTATCTGGGAATAGCCGCATGTCCATCCTGGTTACCGGCGGCGCCGGGTTCATCGGCAGCCATTTCATCGAGCGCTTGCTCGCGGAACAGACCGATGCGCGCGTGATCTGCCTGGATAGTTTCACCGACTACTACGATCCGGCGCTGAAACGAGCCAACGCGGCGCTGTTTGCCGACGATGCACGTGTCAAACTGGTCGAGCAGTCGTTTCTCGACGCGACAGCCATGCAGCAATTATTCGCCGAGGAGGGCGTCAGTCGCGTCGTGCACCTGGGCGCCATCGCCGGCGTGCGGTGGAGCATAGCCCATCCCTTGGTATACGAAGAGACAAACGTCCGGGGGACGCTCGTACTGCTCGAAGCGGCCCGGCTGCATCCGGTCGAGAGATTCTTGCTGGTCTCGTCGTCGACCGTGTACGGCCAGAGCGCGGTTGCGCCGTTTCGCGAGGATGCGCCGCTGGGAGTGCCGCTTAGCCCGTACGGGGCCTCGAAACGAGCGGCCGAACTTTTGGGGCTGACTTATTATCAATTGCACCAGGTTCCGGTCGTGTGTCTGCGCCCCTTTAGCGTGTATGGCCCGCGCATCCGTCCCGATCTGGCGATGTGGATTTTCGCCGAGGCGATTGTGTCGGGGCGCAGCATCCCGCTGTTTGGCGACGGTTCGGTGCGGCGAGATTTCACGCACGTCCGCGATATTTGCAATGGCTTGTTGTCGGCGCTCGATGCCCCCGCGGCCGTTGGTGAAGCGATCAATCTGGGCCATCACGACCCAATCGAGATACGGCAATTGATTGCCCTGCTCGAAGCGGCCCTGGCGCAAGGCCGTCATCGAGCAGCGGCCCGGCGCGCTCGGCGATATGCCGCTGACCTGCGCGGACCTCGCCAAGGCCGAGCGGCTGCTCGGCTATCGCCCGCGCGTGGCGCTTGTCGACGGCGTGCGCGAATTTGTCGAGTGGTTTTTGCGCTATCGCGAGGCCTGATTCACGCCGCCTTGGCAGCCGGTTTATTTCTCGCCCATCAGCTTGGCCACATTGGGCTCGATCGCCGCCGCCCAAATCTCGTAGCCTTGCGGGCTCAGGTGCAGGTAGTCCGGCATGATTTCCTTGGTCAGCACGCCGTCGGCGGCCAGGAATTTGTCGCCGATGTCCTGGAAGAAGACCATGTCGTTGTCGGCCAATTTCGCGGCGATTTCGCTGGCCTTGGCATTCTTCTCACGCTGCGGATTCGGCTTCTCGCCGCGGGGAAATACGGCCAGAATGAGAACCTTGGTCTGCGGCAATTTGGCGCGGAGTTTCTTGACGATGGCTTGAATGCCCTCGCCGATTTCCTCGGCCGTGTTGTCCGTGCCGTTGGAGTTGTTCGTGCCGATCATGAGAACGGCCAGCTTCGGGGAGATGCCCTCGATGTTGCCGTGGTCGAGCCGCCACAGCACGTGTTGCGTGCGGTCGCCGCCGATTCCCAGGTTCACGGCATTGCGCTTGCCGTAGTATTTCGCCCAAGCTTCCTTGCCGGCGCCTTCCCAGCCCTGCGTAATCGAGTCGCCTATCAGTAGCAGGTCGACATTGCCTTTCGCCACGCGATCATTGAAGCTCTGGTGCCGTTGCATCCAATTGCCGTCGCGCGGCTTGGGATCGACGGTCGTGGGAAGCTGCTTTTGCGCGCCCGCTGTGAGCACGAGTCCCGCGCAGATCGTTGCGCTTGTCAAGAAAAGCTTCATCGCCTGATTCAATTGCATCGCTGGTGCTCCTCGGGAGTGGGTTCGTGGGTGCGAATTGGGACGACGCCCCGTCGCACGTTAGACGCACAGCGCCTGAGAACGCCAGGAGGCCGCCAGTTCGGCATCAACATAAACCGGCCGGCGAACGCTGAAAAGCGGCGGGAAGGCGAAAAATGGCGCCAACCTCCCGTTACTTCCGCCTGTTCAGGAGATACGGTTAAGGAGATAAGGGGGAGAGCGTCGTGTACGAGATATTGCCGCTGAACGGAAAGATTCCGTACAGACCCTTGGTGAATACCAATTCGATGATGTTGTCGGCCCGCAGGATATTCGACTTCGGCACGATGATTAAATCGGCGTCTCCGACCCAGATTTCTCCCTCAGGACAGGGGCGGCGTCCGAGCAGTGCCGCCCGCAGGTCGAGCATCGTGGCGACCAGTCGCCAGTCGTCGACGCGGCGAAAGACGACGATCTGGGGCAGGTGCGCCCCGTTGTTCCAACTGCCTGCCATGGCGATGGCCTGCATCACCGTGGTGGGCGCTTCCAGCGTGTAACGGCCGGGAGTTTTCACTTCGCCCAACACGTACACGTACCGCGGCGCGCGGACCATCAGAATGGGCATGACCTCGATGCCTTCGATCTTCTCTGCGAAGCGCTCGCGCAGCTCCTCGCGAAACTCGTCAAGCGTCAGCCCTTGGGCCGGCACCGAGCCCACGGCCGGCAGCTGAATCGTGCCCTCGGGCGTGATGCGGCCGGAGCGAACCTGGCCGCCGAAGCCTGATCGACCGCCAACCGTGTAGCGCAAGTCTTCCAGTTGCGTGTCGACCTTGACTGGCGTGACCGTGATAGCCGGCACCTTGTAGTACTTGCCATACAGCTTTTCCAGTTCGTCGCGCAGTTGGGGCACGCTCAGATGCGCCGCGCGTACCTGGCCCAGCAGCGGCAGCGTGATTGTGCCGTCGGGCAAGACGATCAACGTGCGTTTCAAATCCTTATCCGTGGTCGACTCGACCGTCACTTCGTCGCCGACATTGATCTCGTAGGCATCGGGGATTTCGTTGCGCGTGACGCGAAACACGAAGTCCAGCACGTCGTCGACACGCAGCCGATATTCGGGCACATGCGCCAATCGCGAGCGGCCCACGTATTCGCCCTGGGCCCATTCCTGAAAGTCCGGCACGGGGCCCAGTGCGTTCCAGCCCCTCGCTCCACAGTCCACGCATGGGTTGTTGACACAGTCGACCGCCGGAATCGGGTTTGGATCCGCCGGGGTCAGTACCTGGCACAGTTGAATTCCATCGTCGGCGAGCGGGCAGGGCGATAGAATCCGGCTCGACCAATCGCGCTTCGCAGGGGCATTATCCGCCGTAACGTTGGCCGCGACCCCGCGGCCCGTCATCGCGCCGCGTGGCAAACGGCAGACGGCCAGCCCGACGAGCATGCACGCCAGACCCAGCGCCACGGCGACGCGGCGTCGCGAATTAACCGTGCATGACGAAATTAAATTGAACTTCATGGCGGGTAGCGTCCTTGGCGACTAGCGGCGGGAACTCCACGGAAGCCAGTCGGAAAAGCCCTTCTTGGCGGTCGAAACAGGGGCGCTGGGCTCGCGTGCCGCCGTCTCGGCGCCGGCCGCGGGAGGCTTCGGCGCGGCGACGGTTGGAACCATGCTGTCGGTCACCGGCACGGTGCGCGCGAACGCCGCCGGATCGACCCACTTCACGGAAGGCGAGTTGGTTATTCCGGCCTGTTCAAGCGCCACGGCTTGGGCCTGGGCAGCGTCGGCCAGTTGCTTCTCGCCCAGTCGGGAATGCACCACGGCCAGGTTGCGCCAGGCCGCCGGTTGCCGTGACAGCGAAACGGTTTTCAAGAACAGCTCGCGGGCCCGCTCGAGTCCGCCGCTGTCGGCAACCAAAACACCCAGTTCGTTGGCCGCGCGATAGTTTTGCGGATCGGTCAGCAACGAAGCCTGGTACAAGGCCATGGCTTGCGCGGTTCGCTCCATGGCTTGCGCTCCACGATTTCCGGCCGGATCGAGCGCGACCTTTCCCAGGCCAAAAAGCGCCATCGCGCCGGTCGTCTCACAGGCGCCCGCGATGGCCAGTTGCTCCTGAGCATAGGTGTAATAGCGCTGGGCGGCCGCGCGTGGCGTCAGCGCCGCGGCGGCGCCGTCCTTGAGGATCGTCGTGCGGTGCCGTGCCACGATGGCCGCCACGTCCGTGTGTGGCTTGCGGGGATTCTGGCGTACGAAGTCGCTCGACTCCTTCAGGGCGGCGAGCCCCGCCGCCAGGGCCGTGCTGAAATACTGGGTCCCCTGTTGAGCATCGTTGGCCTGGGCGATCAATTGCAGCGCCGCGATATACTCGGAGCGTGCCGAATACGACGCGCCGCGCTGGGCCAGCTGAAATCCATGGCGTACGCGCTGATCGGCCCGGCGCACGACGGCAGCCATCTCGGGAGTGGAGGGTTGCGCTGGCCCACGGCAACGGCGAACGCTCCGAAGTCGCGGCCGCCGGGTCGAGCGGTTCATTTTGCGACTCTTGGCCAATCCAAGGCGCACTCGGCAGCACTTCGGGCTCGAGCGGATTGATCGACTCGGACTCGGATTCCATTTCGGGTCCGATTTCCGACGCGGCGTCGCCGTGGTCGCTAGGGTTGGCGAACTGCAGGGTCGAGTCGCCGGCGGACTCTGGCGTTTCGGCGGTTTCAGTCGCTTCCTCGGGATCGTCGGCCGCCTGCTCAATTGCGACGGGCGCGTCCTCGTCCGCCGCGTCCGAGGCAAGTCTTTCGCCGGTGGTCGTGTCGATATTTAACGAGGCGGCCGCGCGTCGCGGGGCCTGGGGCATTCGGCGGCGACCGGGCAACGCGTGCTCCAACTCCGCCAGGACCGCGGGAGGACCAGCCGCCGAGGCGGGAGTGGCCGCGGCCGGGGAATCGCACCCTGCGCCGAGGATGGCGCTCAGAGGCAGCAGGGCGGCGGCGCAACTGGCAAAGACACTACGATCCATCGCTCTTCCGTGACTGTTTCCGTGGAGCGCGCCTAAGATTCCATTGTGCGGGGCGTGCGTTATTTCTGCGATCGTCCGTGTGCGCCAGGCGTCCGAAGAAAATCCGGTGCGAACCGACCTCGCC
This sequence comes from uncultured Planctomycetaceae bacterium, assembly GCA_963791755.1. GTDB lineage: Bacteria > Planctomycetota > Planctomycetia > Pirellulales > PALSA-1355 > PALSA-1355. The sequence continues at coordinate 1,322,221 of CAWBTK010000005.1, read as the reverse complement.
GCTAGCACGCCGGCCGGTTAGTCGTCAAAGGCGGCGCCCGCGTTAAGTCCAGCGGCCCTATCTCCCGCAGGAGTGTCACTTACGAACATTTCCGACCAGGCGGAACGTTCGGCGCAATCAGCACCGTTGGAGTGCGGTCTAGCCGCGGCCGTTCCGTTCGAGCAGCTCGCTCAGGTGCAAGGCCACCGAGCCAGCCAGAATGCCCGTGTTGTAGCCCCCTTCCAGCACGCTCACCACGCGGCCTCCGCTGTGCACGTCAGCCACGTCGAGGACCATGTTCGTCAGTTCACCGAAGTCTTCGATCTCAAGGCCCAGCGAACCCACCGGATCGTCGCGGTGGGCGTCGAAGCCGGCGCTGATTAGGATCAACTCGGGCTTCAATTTTGCGGCGATGTGCTCCAATCCATCACGAAATCGGTCTCGATAGTCGGCCCGCGAGGTGCCGAACTCGACTGGCAAGTTCAACTTAGTGCCCAGCGCCTGGCCCGTGCCCGTTTCGTCGCTGTCGCCGGTGCCCGGATAGAAAGGCCAGCGGTGGATCGAGAAAAAACCAACCTGGGGGTCGTCCCAGAAAGTGGCCTGCGTGCCGTTACCGTGATGTACGTCCCAATCCACGACAAGTACGCGGTTCAAATCCAGCTCGGATACGGCGGTGCGGGCGCCAATCGCAACGTTATTGAACAGGCAAAATCCCATCGCGGCGGTGCGCAAGGCGTGGTGCCCCGGCGGTCGCACCAGGCACAGGGCTTGGGTATCTTCCCCACGGACCACGCGTTCCACCGCGTTGCGGACAGCGCCGACGGCCAGCAGGGCCACGTCGTACGATCGAGGGCTACAGATCGTGTCCTCCTCGATTCGGCCGCCTCCGTGGCGGGCGAAGGTTTCGACTTCGGCGGCATAGCCCGGTTCGTGTACCTGGGCCAATTGGTCAATGGTAGCGGGTTCCCAAGTCGGTCGCACGCAACGGGCGTCCAGGCCGGTGCGCTCCAATTGCCGTACGATTTGTACCAGGCGTTCCGGCCGCTCTGGGTGCCTGCCAGTCTCGTGCTCCAAGAAGGTCGGATTGTAATACAAGAGGGTCATGGCATTGCTGGCATTGCAGCCTGCTCGGAGAGTGGAGACGCCCTAAACACGCCCAAGTTCTCTTGCGTCATCTGGTTACGATTTGTGGTGACAAGCGGTACGGAGAATGACGCGCAATCATCGCGGCTCGATACAGCTTGACAGATTCCGGTAGGGGGTGGTACTCTGGGAGTTGATAATTTATCAAACCCTAAGTGGCTATTGAGCTTGCGTGCCTTCGGGCGACGTCACTTCTAAGCTCAGGTCGAGGGTCATGAGAACGGGACGATCGATGGCAACCATCAGACCGCCGATGCCAAATGGCACCCTGCGTGTTCCCTTAGTTCGCGCCGCGCTAACGCTTTTGATGTTGAGCCTGTTGGGCTGGTCGTTTGGCGCCGCGACCGCCTGGGCGCAAAGGGGTGGGCCGCGTCTTTCGAAGGCGGACGTGATGGGGATTCTCCGCGGCCACAATATCCCCGGCGGCCAGTTGGCTGACTTCAAAGAGTACTTCAACAAGGGCTTCTTGACAGAGTTTGCCGCGCCGTCCGCGCCGCCTGATCACTTCTACAGGACGCGTAAGGAACTCGGCATCTATCTCAGAACAGGCCGTACCGGCCAGGCGCACGACGAGTTGAACAAGATGACGTTGGCCAAGATGGTCGAGATCATCAGGGACTCAAAGACTGATAACGCCGCCAAGATCAATGCCATCTTCGTGATCGGCGAGTTGAACGACATCGACGAGCCTGGCAAGGGCAATCCGTTGCCAGATTCTTTCCGATGGTTATGGGCGATAACAAAATCGCCCTCGTTCAAAGACCAATTCAAAGTGCCGGCCATGGCGGGGATCGAGCGTTTTGCCGCGGCCGGTACGATTCCAGCGGCGAATAAGGCAGACGTGGCGAAGGTGATGCTGGCATTGGTGAAGCAAAACGATCCGCCGGCCGGTCATTCGCCCGACGGACACTATTGGATGCGTAGGCAAGCGGCGGGCATTTTGGCCAAGATTGGCGGCGCCACGCCCTCTCCAGAAGTCGTTAACGCCATCGCGACGATCGCGGCCGACCCCACGGCTCGTCCCGCAATGCGTTGCGAAATGGCCCAACTCATCGGTCAATTCAAGCTCACTGGGGCCGCCAAAGTTGACGTGGGTGCGCTGGCAAATTCGCTCGGCCACCAGGCGGTTGAGCTTTGCACCGCGGAACTCGATAAGGCTGAGCAGGAGAAGCGAGACCCCCAGCTACGGTCGATCATGTACGCGCTGTACAGCGTTCGCGAAGCGCTCGCCGGATTGCAGGCCGCGGCCGCCGACACGCCGCACAAAAAACAGGTGGCCGATCTGTACTCCAAGGTCAAGACGCTCCACGCCGAACTCGATGACCCCGAGTTGTCCACCAACTCGATGGCCTCGGACGTGGCGAAAAAAATCAAGGAATTGCAAGACATGTTGGCTCCCAAGGCCCCCGTGGCGACACAGGAAGTCGCCGCCGCGGCGGTCCAGAAGAAACCCGTCGAATCCGCCAAGCAATAAGCTGGCGGGGGAGCGATCCGCGATTCACGCGGCTTGTCTCCGATCCGATCTCAAATAGGCGTTCGCCGAACCGAATCACATCTCATCACCAGGCAAAAGGATTTGCCCATGGACACGAAGTCCCGCGGATACATCGCGACGTTTGTCGCGCTCAAGCCCTGTTTTATATTGCTTGCGGCGGCCATTTTTCTCGTCGGCTGCAAGTCACCTCCGGTCAATCCGTTTCTACGCGCGTCGCGACCGCGACAAGGCGGTCGAGGACGAGACGGCCGCCGAGGCGGCCAAGGACCTGGCTAGCGAGGTCCAGGCGGCGTTCAACGCCACCGCCGCAGAGGCCCGCAAGGCGGCGACTGACACCGTGGCCAGCGCCGCCGAACGTGGCCGCGACGTGGGCGCGCATGCGATTGAAACCGCCGAAGCGGTCGCCCAAGAGGCGAGCAGCACGGTCCAGCTGCAGGCGATCGACTCGATGTCCGGCTGGCCCATCGAGCAGGCGGGTCCGATGCTGTTATTGGCCATCGCCGAGGGCGGGCCCACGGCGCGTCGCGCCGCCGCCAAACAACTCGCCGAGCGCTGGCCGCCGGCCGCCGATTTTCCGATTGATGGCGTCGCCGAACGTCGCGCCACGGCGCTGCAAGAGTTGCGCAATTTGTGGGTCGTCCAATACGGAGAAATCAACGACGCGGTCGTCGCCGCCAAGGCCCGGGCACAGCAAGTCGTCGACGACACGCAACAAGTGGTCGACGATGTGCAACAGGTTGCCCACGAAGCCCGCGAGGTCGCGCGCACAACGGCCGACGGCGCACGCCAGGTACAGCAAGCCGCCGCGGCACTGCGCGACGCGAATTTGCCGGAAGTCGCACGGCGAAAAGCCACCGCCCAGCTCGAACAACTCGCCCAGGACGCCGATCTCGAAGTCCGCATGCGAGTCGCGCGCGCGATAGGCGAACTGGCCGATCCGGCATTCCTGCCCGTGTTGATGGGGATGTTGGCCGACCAGGTCGAGGTTCAGCGCGAGGCGCTCGCCAGTTTGGCGCTGGTCGCGGGGGGCGATGTTACCGCAGGACCCGACGGAGCGTCGTTCTCGACCGACGAGAAGGTCCATCGCTGGCAACTGTGGTACCAGGAGCATCCCCAGCGGCATACGTCGCGGCGCTAGTTGCCGCGAGGGTCAGACGCTTTCGGCCATCGCCACGGGAGCCGGACGAAAGCCAACCGCCACTGTATACAGACCGAAGAAACCGGCAGCGAACACCAGGTCGCTTGCGACGGTGTTGGCGAAAAACGGCAAGGCCAACGCGTAGCAGTGCATCAGGTCGGCCCAGGTGTGCGGATACCAGGCGTACCACACGGCCAGATTCGTGAGCAGGTAGAAGGCCAGCGATGATGAAACCGCGCCGGCGCCCACGCGCGTGAACGACAAGCCGCGGCGCAAAACGGCGCGCCAGGCTATCGGCACCAGCAGCGAACCGTAGACCGCCAGCATGACTGGCCGCGCGTATCCGCCCAGGAATTGATCGCTGATGGTCATGACCGACAGGGGCACGGCGACTGCCAGAGCTCCCTGGCGGAAGTAGAATCCCGCGAACAGTGAGGCGGCCGCAACCGCGCCAAAATTGGGCGTCTCGCTGACGAGTCGCACCGCCACGGCGCTGGCCACGAGAGCGCAAAAGACGGCGGCGTCACCGATCCAGTTCGTGGGCCAATTGCGTTTCGCGGGTGCGCTCATCAAGGTTTCTGCTCCAAGTTCTTGGTCGTGTGCATGCCAGGGGCCCCCCGAGGGACAGGCCGAAAGTCGCTTTTCCTTGCACACGATTCTACTCGTATACCTGGAATGTCCACAAGATAGTGTCGTTCGGCTCGACCTTTTGGGCGCCCGCGGTCACTTCGCCACGCTTATCGTTGACCGAGTACAGCCAGTTCTTGCCATCGCCCTCGTTGGCCAGGTCGCCGATCTTGGTAACCAAGGTCGAGCTGCCCTTACCACGGGTAACGAACTTGATCCCGTGGCGGTGCGCCTGGGCGGCATTAAGCGCATCCAGGACCGTCATGCCCTCTTTCCAGGGCAGGGCCTTGAACCGCAGTTCGGCGCCATCTCCGTAATCGACCACCAGCTGGACGGTGGCTGTCTTTTGTGCCGCAACCGCGGGGGCGCCCGGCGTCGCACACACCAAGATCGCCAGTACAAAAACGGACCCGTAAAGGCAGCGGGGAGCGTTTACGACACGTGGTTCGAACGTGAGCATGGTTGAGGGGCTCGGGTGGGACTCGGCGGTTCACGGTATCGCATCGCGGCCAGATGGGGCTGCAACCTTCGCCAGAATAGCGCGGGCAGGGAATGTCAATCGGAGTGTTGAATCCTCGCCGCCTGGCACGGCAAAGCTCGGGACTTGTGGGGCGGTGGGGCGGGCGTTATCAATAAGCGTTGGATCGTTTCCGGGGATTCCCCCGACGGCGATATTCGCGTCGCTTCCGACCACGTTGCAGCTTGCCAGAGGTGAAAAACGCATGGCCGATCCAGCCTTCATGAAATGGACCATCGAGGAGTCGGACATTGCCGTCCTCACGCTGGACGATCCGCGCGGCAGCGCCAACGTCTTGTCGCAGGCCGTGCTCGCCGAGCTCGAACAGCACTTGAACGACTTGGAAGGTCGCAAGGACCTGGCCGGACTTGTGATTCGATCAGGCAAGCCGGGCGTGTTCATCGTGGGAGCCGATATTCGCGAGTTTTTGGCGGGCCTTGGCGCCCCGCGCGATCAGATTCTCGCCATGATCAACCGCGGCCGCCAATTATTTCAGCGGTTGTCGAAGATGCCGTTCGTAACGGTCGCGGCCATCGAAGGGCAATGCGTGGGCGGAGGGGCCGAGTTGGCGCTGTGGTGCGACCGCCGCGTGATGTCGAGCGATTCCAAGGCCATGTTCGGCTTTCCGGAAGTGAAACTCGGTCTGCTGCCCGGTTGGGGCGGCACGGTGCGGGCTCCGCGCGTGCTGGGGCTTTCCAATGCGGTGGAGCTGGTCACGAGCGGCGAATCGATTGATGCCAAGAGCGCCGCCGCGATGGGGCTGGTGTCCGATCTTGTTCCCTCCGCGAAACTGCTTCCCGCCGCGGTTCAAATCGTCCGCGCTGAACAAGCCTCTGGCCAGTGGCAGCGCGATCGCAAGCGTTGGAACGGACCGCTCGACATCAGCGATACGGAATTGGGTTTTCTGGGCGCCACGGCTTCTGCCATGATTCAGGGCCAAACCGGCGGTAAATACCCCGCGCCGCAAGCCGCGCTGGAAGTAATGCTTGAAGCGGCCGGCTCCGATGCCGACACCGCAGGTGCGGCCGAGGCCGAGGCCATGGCATCGTTGTTCGGCACGCCCGTGAATCGAGCGCTGATCAACGTCTTCTTTCTGACAGACAGAAACAAGAAAGACACGGGCATCGACCGCAAGGACGTCAAGCCGGGCGTGATCAAGTCGGTCGCGGTCGTGGGCGCCGGCATCATGGGACAGGGCATTGCCGCCGCCACGCTCAAGCGAAACCTGCAAGTGATCTTGGCCGATGCGGCGGCCGAGGCACTGTCCAAGGGAGTTCAGCAGATTCTGGAAGAAGTGGCCTACGACAAGGAAAAGAAATGCCCCGACGCCGCCAAGGCGGTTCGCTTCGCCGGATTGTTGAACCCGGCCACGGCCGACGCCGAGGTTGCCCCGGCCGATCTAGTGATCGAAGCCATCGTCGAGAATCCGGAGATCAAGCGGCAACTCTACGCCCGGTTGGAGCCGCAACTGTCGTCGCAAGCCATCCTGGCCTCGAATACCTCGACGATTCCAATATCGAAGTTGGCCGAATCGCTCAAGCATCCGGAGCGTTTCTGCGGGATCCACTTTTTCAATCCCGTGCGGAAAATGCCACTTGTCGAGATCATTCGCGGCGTGAAGACCAGTGACGAGACTGTCGCCACGGCTGTCGCTTATGCGAAGAACATCGGCAAGTCGCCGATCGTGGTGAACGACGGCCCCGGTTTCCTGGTGAATCGTCTGCTAACGCCCTATTTGAACGAGGCCCTCGAGCTACTGGCCGACGGCGCGGAGATGAAAGCCGTTGAACGGGCCGCCAAGGATTTCGGAATGCCGATGGGACCGTTCACGTTGTACGACGTGATTGGCCTGGACACGTCGTTTTACGCCGGCCGCGTGATGTACGAGGCGTTTCCCGATCGGACGGCGGCGTCTCCCATTTTGCCGGCACTGGTCAAAGCCGGCCGCCTGGGTCAGAAAAACGGCCTGGGGTTCTTTTCGTACAAGGATCGCGGACGCGGCGCTCCGGATCCGGCGGCCAACGACCTGATCAAGCAGTACGTCAGCAAGAACCCGCAGAAGTTCACGCAGGAGCAAATCACGGCCCGATTATTCCTGCCGATGGTGCTGGAAGCCACGCGGATTCTCGAGGCCAAGGTGGTTCGCGATCCGCGCGACGTGGACCTGGGGCTGATCTTCGGTGTCGGGTTCCCGCCGTTCAAGGGCGGCCTGCTGTTTTGGGCCGACGGTTTGGGGGCCGCCAAGGTTGTTGAGATGTTGAAGCCTTTTGAGAATCTGGGCACGCGCATGAAGCCCACGCCGATGCTTTTGGAAATGGCCAAGACCGGCGGCAAGTTCTACGCCACCTGATGTGCGCGATGGGGCGGCCGGCTGTCTTTTCGAACGACGACAACTAGAATTGCCTGAATGCTATTCGAATCTTAAACCGCGAGGTATTTGCCCGATGAAACGCGCCGTCATAGTGGATTGCGTCCGCACGCCGATTGGTCGGGCAAACAAGGACAAAGGCGTCTACCGCGAAGTTCGTTCCGATGATCTGGCCGTGCTGGTGGTGCAGGCCTTGATCGAACGCACTGGCATCAGTACCGAGGAAATCGAAGACGTCGTGATGGGCAATACCCAGCAGCAAGGCGAACAAGGGCTCAACGCGGCCCGCGTGGTGGGGCTGATGGCCGGACTGGCCACGCACACCGGCGGCACGACGGTCAACCGGTTGTGCGGTTCGAGTTTGCAGGCGATCAACCAGGCCTCGCACGCCATCATGGCCGGCTTCGAGGACGTGCAAATCGTGGGCGGGTTGGAACACATGCAGCACATCCCGATGGACGCGGGCATCAACTTGAACCCCAAGCTGTTCCATCGCACGTCGAAAGGCGCGCTGAGCATGGGCGTCACGGCCGAGTTTTTGGCCCAAACGCAAGGCATCTCGCGCGAGGAACAAGATGCGTTTGCGCTTAGGAGCCACCAATTGGCCGCGGCCGCGCAGGCCAAGGGAGAGTTCAAACGCGAAATGTTGCCGGTATGGGGGCGCGATGAGGCCGGCAATCGGATTCTTGTCGACCGCGATCAATGCGTACGTCCCGACGCCACGATGGAAAGCCTCGCGGCGCTTAAGCCGGCTTTCATGCCGGGCTTGGGCACGGTGACCGCCGGCAATAGCTCGCCGCTCAACGACGGCGCCGCGGCGCTGCTGGTAATGTCGGAGGAAAAGGCCCAGTCGCTGGGGCTCAAGCCGCTGGTGCGGGTCGTGGCGACCGCCGTCGTGGGCGTCGATCCGGCCGTGATGGGCACCGGCCCCGTGCCTGCCACGAAGAAGGCCCTCAAACGGGCCGGACTGACGCTGGCCGACATCGACGTGATCGAGCTCAACGAGGCGTTCGCGTCGCAGGCGATAGCCTGCATGCGAATGCTCAAGATGGACCCTGAAAAGGTCAACGTCCGCGGCGGCTCGATCGCCATCGGGCATCCGCTGGGGGCCAGTGGCGCGGATCAGCACAACGTTGATCAATACCATGGTCGATCGCGGGGCCCACTACGGGCTGGCCACGATGTGCATCGGCGTGGGCCAGGGCATCGCCACGATCTTTGAACGCGTGTAGGCCGTTGGCGGCAGGCCTGCCAAAAAACTCTCGTTCTATATGCGTCGGCTGCTACCATCGCGCCGGCTTCGATGGTATCTTGATGGCGGCGGGCACCCCCCACTTCTCCCGCTGAGGTCAACTCATCGCGCGGACGGACTCTCCATGGCCGACGAGAAGCGACACGAGACGCTCGTCTCGATGTTCTGTGACCGAGTTGCCGCGGATGGGCCTAAAAAGGCCCTGTTCATCAAGCAGGACGACAAGTTCGTCCCTTACACTTGGAACCAGATCGCCGTCGATGCTCGGCGGATGGCCGCGGCGCTGGTACGGCTTGGCGTGAAGCCCGGTGATCGCGTCGTCCAGGTCTCCGAGAATCGCTACGAATGGATCATCCTCGACCTGGCGATTCAACTGGCGCGCGGAGTTGACGTGGCTGTCCACAGCACGCTCACGGGCCCGCAGATCGCCTTTCAAATCATCAACAGCGGGGCCAAGGTCGTCGTCGTGTCGAAGTCGGAACAGGCGCAAAAACTGGTCGGACGGGATTTACACCTTCCAGCCGACGTTCAGTACCTGTCGTTCGACCCCTGCTCCGAGAAGATTGGCGATCATGCCATCCGCCAGATCTCCGAGATCGAACCGGACGTAACTGATGACGAGGCTCGGGCCGTCGAGGCGCGAGCGCTTAAGGAAACAACACCCGACGATCTGGCGACGATCATTTACACCTCGGGCACGACCGGCGAACCCAAGGGCGTGATGCTCAGTCATCGCAACCTGGTCTCGAATTGCCGTGGCGTGTTACAGGCGTTTACCGTCGAGCCGGACGATTTGCGGGTCAGTTGGCTGCCGCTTTCGCACAGCTTCGCTCGCACCTCGGATTACTACATGTGGATTGCCGGCGGCGGCGAATTGGCGCTGACGCCGAACCGCGAGGCCTTGATTGCCGATTGCCAGGCGCTCAAACCCACGCATCTCAATGGCGTGCCGTACTTCTTCGACAAGGTGCATCGCTACCTGTTGGATAACGGTCTGGCCGACAAACCGGGGGCGCTCAAGGGCATGCTGGGCGGCCGGATGAAAATGTGCTGCGGCGGCGGCGCCGCGCTGGCCGATCACGTGGCTGATTTCTTCAACAAAAGCGGCGTGGTCCTGGTGCAGGGGTACGGCCTCACCGAGTCGTCGCCGGTGATCAGCACCGGCACGATGGCCGAGCATCGCTTGGGCACGGTGGGCAAACCAATCGCCGGCGTGGACGTCAAGATCGCCGACGACGGCGAAATTCTCAGCCGCGGGCCGCACATCATGGTCGGTTATTGGAACTTGCCCGAGGACACGGCAGAGACGATCCGCGACGGCTGGCTGCACACCGGCGACTTGGGTTGCATTGAAGACGGATTCATTCGCATTACGGGACGTAAAAAAGACCTCATCGTCACGGCTGGCGGCAAAAACATCGCTCCCACGTATCTCGAAGGGCTATTGACCGAGGATCCCCTGATCGCGCAGGCCGTGGTAATTGGCGATGCGAAAAACTACCTGACCGCGCTGATCGTGCCCGATCCGGACAACCTGCGGGCCGAGATCATCAAACGGCAAATCCCGGTGTTCTCGCCGGCCGAGGCCCTGGCTCACCCCCAAGTCTACGAGATTTACACCGAGACCGTCACGCGTCGGTTGGCCGATGTTTCGCACGCCGAGCAGGTCCGCAAATTCAAGTTGCTGTCCCGAGGCTTTACGCCCGAAAGCGGCGAACTGACATTCAAATTGAGTTTGAAGCGTAACGTTGTGCTGGAGAACTTCGCGGCGGAAATCCAGGCCATGTACCAGGAGTAGGAACCACCCAAAAGGGCGGTTTTGGCCGCGTCACTTTTTAGGGATTTTGGCTACCGACCGACCGGACGGTAGGATATAAACAAGAGAAGTCAAATCACCCGTTTCACCCGTTAACCCGCGAGTCAATCCATGAACCCGCAAACCAAGTCTGGCCCGCATTCCGCGGCGGCCGAAGATCAGGACTTCGACAACAAGGCCTCGTTTGCCGAGACGGCTTTGAAGTTGGGCGGCAAGAGCGACGACGAAGCGCGTCGCACCGGCGCCATCGACAAGGCCGATGATCAGGTCGAGCAGTTGTTTGCCAAGCGCTTTCAAACAACCAATAGCCCGGTTCACCGCGCGGTATGGGATCGGGGCCTGCCGGTCGAATTGTTTCAGAGCACCCAGCAGCCGACGCCCCCCGAGGTGTCGCGCGTCATGCAGGACTCGCTCGACGTGATGCGCAAGCACGTCAAGGCCGGCACCAACATGGATGAGAACAAAAAGGTTCCGCAGTCGGTGCTCGACGAATTGGGTGAAGTGGGTTACTGGGGTCTTCTGGTCGACAAGCAGTACGGCGGGTCCGGCGCGCCGTTCGCCAGCTTCGCGGCGTTCATCACCAAGATGGCCATGGTCGACGCCACCGTGGCCGGCCTAGCATCGGTTCACGGCTGCATCGGCGCCGTCGACCCGGTCCGCACATTCGGCAGCCCCGAACAAAAAGAACGATTCTTGCCCGACCTGGGCAGCGGCAAGCGTCTGTCGGCCTTTGCATTGACCGAGCCGTGCGCCGGTTCGGACCTGACGGCGCTGCGCACCACGGCGACACTCGATGGCGACGATTACGTGGTTAACGGCGAAAAGCTGTTCATCACCAACGTCGTGCCTGGCCGCACCGTCGGCTTGGTTTGCTTGATCAACAAGCGCCCGGCCGTGCTGGTCGTCGATCTGCCGAAAGAAGAGAACGAACAGTTTCAATTGCGCAAGTATGGCTTGTGGGCCCTGAAGCATACGTACAACCAGGGCATCATCTTCAAGAACCTGCGCGTGCCGGCCTCGAATCTGTTGAAGCCCAAGCAGGGCGACGGTTTGACGATCGCCTATCATGGGCTGAACCTGGGCCGGATTTCGCTGTGTGCCAATGCGGCCGGCACGATGCGGATGATGATGGCCAGCATGATTCCCTGGGCCCAGTACCGCAAAACCTACGGCGCTTCGATCGCGACCCGCGAACTGGTGCAGCGCCGGCTCGGCCGATTGGCTGGGCTGATTGTCGCCTGCGACGCGCTGGTGCAGTGGGGCGGCAGCCTGATCGACGAGGGCTATCGTGGCGAAATGGAATGCGTCATCGCCAAGATTTTCGGCAGCGAATCGCAGAAAGAAGCCGCGATCGAGTTGCTGATGAAGACGCACGGCGGGCGTTCGTTCCTGCACGGCCACATGTTTGGCGACAACGTGCACGAGTACCTGGCCCCTTGCATTTACGAGGGCGAAGGCGAAATGCTCTCGATGGCGTTCTTCAAATCGTTGGTCAAGCAGCACGGCGTGCAGTTTTTCGAGCCGGTTGGCAAGGCCCTGCAGAAGGCCGGGATCAAGAACCCGAACATGGCCAATCCGGCCCACTTGTGGGCACTGCGCGGCGTGGTCGCTCCGTATGCCAAATGGCTGGCCGGACAGAAGCTGCGGCCCAAGCCGCGCACTCAGTTGCCGCCCATGCCGGCCACGTTGTCGGCGCATGCCGATTTCGCCAGCTCGTACTTGCAGAATTCGCCCCAGATCATCTCGGGCACGATGAGCAAACACCAGTTGGGTCTGGCGGATCGACAGTGCCGCATGTCGGAGCTATCGCAGCAATTGCAGGATGCCGTCACGATCTTGTGCACGTCGCTGTTTGCCGCCAAGCAGGACGACGAAGTGGTGCGCCAAGCCGCCGACGTGATGTGCCAAGACTTGCGCCGCAAGATCACCGGCAAACCGGCCAGCGACCGCTACTATCGCACGGTCACGAAGTTGGGCGCAGCAATCGCCGAGGGCGGCTTCAAGTCGATCGCGGGCGTCGACGCCGGCGACATCATGATGCGGTACGACAACTAGCGATTCGCCCGATTTTCTCGAATGCCTCTCGGGAGCGGCGGTGCATTCCGTCGCTCCCGTTTTCTTTTGTTGCTACCGCGCGCTTCGGGCGGTCGCGAGCTTGACGCCCTCGGTCGAAATCGGACAATGACCGTCGCACGGGCGCACTGGCAACAAACGGTCAATGCAGGTGGAAAAAGTGGCGACGTTCGCGGTGATTCTTCCGGCGGCCGGACAAAGCAGCCGGTTCCACGATAAGAACTACAAAAAGCCGTTTGCACCGCTGGCCAACAAGCCGGTGTGGCTGCACTCGGCCGAGAAGTTCGTCGCGCGCGGCGACGTGAAACAGTTGATCGTGGTGATCTCGCCCGAGGACCGTGAGGATTTTCAGTTCAAGTTCGGCGCCAACGTCGCGATCCTGGGCATCGACGTCGTCGACGGCGGTAGCCAACGGGCCGAATCCGTGTCAAAGGCCTTGGCACGCGTGAAGGCCGACATCGACTTTGTGTGCATTCACGACGCGGCGAGGCCTTGCCTGGCAGACGAATGGATTTCAAAGATCTTCGAGGTCGGCGAGAAGACCGGGGCCGCGATTTATGGCATCCCCATCACCAGCACGATCAAGCGGGTGCGTGGCAATCACACGATCGAGGAGACGGTTTCTCGCGAGGGGTTGTGGGAAGCACAGACGCCCCAGGTATTTGCCCGCCAGATTCTGCTCGATGCCCATGCCCGACGCGGCGATTTCGTGGCCACGGATGACGCGCAACTGGTCGAGCGCATTGGCCAGGAAATTACCGTCGTGCTGGGCTCGCCGATCAATTTGAAAATTGCGACCCGCGAGGACCTGCGGCTGGCCGAGCAGGCGCTCAAGGCTCTGCCCAAGCCGAAATTGAGCGGTCCGGGCCATCCGTTCGCCGGCGACGACATGTGGCGCTAAGGAATCGGGAATTTGAAAGATATTCTTGCCGAGTTGACTTGGCGGGGCCTGGTCCACCAGACGACCGATGCCGCGCATCTGGCCAAATGGCTCAACGAGAAGAGCCGCACAGTCTACGCCGGGTTCGACCCGACGGCCGATAGTCTGCACGTCGGCCACTTGATGGGCCTGGTCGTGCTGCGCCGTTTTCAGCGGGCCGGCCACCGTCCGATCGCGCTGGTTGGCGGAGCGACCGGCATGATCGGCGATCCCAGCGGCAAGAGCGAGGAACGAAATCTGCTCTCGGTCGAAGTATTGCGGGCCAATGTGGAGGCCATCCAAGGTCAAATGCGGCGGCTGCTCGATTTCGACTCCGGACCGCAGGGGGCGATTCTGGCCAACAATCACGATTGGATGAGCCGCTTCAGCTATCTGGATTTCCTGCGTGACATCGGCAAGAACTTTCCCGTCAACGTGATGCTCGCCAAGGATTCGGTCCGCAGCCGGTTGGAGAACAGCGAAGCCGGGCTGAGCTATACCGAGTTCAGCTATATGCTGTTGCAAGCCTACGATTTCGTGCACTTGTTTGAGCATCATCAGTGCGAGTTGCAGGTCGGCGGCAGCGATCAGTGGGGCAATATCACGGCCGGCATCGACCTGGGACGCCGCATGAAGGGCGCGCAACTGTTCGGCGCAACCTGGCCGCTGTTGACTAAGGCCGACGGCACCAAGATGGGCAAGACCGAGAGCGGCGCTGTTTGGCTCTCGCCAAAACGCACCAGCCCCTATGCCTTCTACCAGTATTGGATCAATGTCGACGACGTGGATGCGGGCAAGTGCCTGCGGTTCTTGACCGATCTGGAACAGCAGGAGGTCGAGTCGCTGGATGCCGCGCGTGCCACGGATCCGGGTAGGCGAGAAAGTCAGCGACGATTGGCCGAGGAATTGACGCGATTGATCCATGGCGACGCGGGACTGGCGGCGGCCGAGCGGGCCACGGCAATCTTCTTCGGCGCCGAGATCAAGGAGCTTTCGGACGCTCAATTGGGCGAGATCTTTGCCGACGTGCCCAGCAAGGAATTATCCCGCGGGCGATTGCAGGGCGAAGGGTTGAACGTCGTCGATGCCCTGGTCGAAGCCGGCTTGGGCAAGAGCAAGGGCGAAGCGCGGCGAATCGTCGAGCAGGGCGGGGCTTACGTAAACAACCGCCGCGTCGAAGGCGTCGCCACGCAACTTGGTCCGGCCGATCTGGCCAGCGAGTCGGTCATGGTGCTTCGCAGCGGCAAAAAGAAATACGCGCTGCTACGATTTGGCGGCTAGCCTTTATCGCTCCTGGTGTCGGCGGCAAACACGCCGCGCGCGGCCATCATGATCGCCGCGAACAAGAGCGAACTGAATAGCACCGATCCGCAGATCACGACCGTGAAGTGGTCGCGCAAGAGCACCAGGGCAGGGGGCTCGACGGTCGAGGGAGGCCGCCGTCTCACCGGGCCGCCAGGCTGATTCTGGTTAGGCACTGCCTCGCGCCACTCTTGCCATTCGGCTTGAGCTTCGGGAGTGGCCATTTCGCGCAGCGTTGTTTTGCGGACTTGTAGCACGACAACGATCACGGCCAGGACGGTTAGCCCATATATCGCCAACCAGATTCCATGCGCTCGACGGCGCCGCGCCGCACTATCGGCCGGAGTGGCGTTCATTTTTTGGGTGGCAGCAGTTCCAGTGCCGCGCTACACAGGGCGTTGATGCCGGTCACGAGGGTCTGTTCCGCGTCGGGATAGTAAACAGCCGAGTGCAACGAAGGGGGCTCTTGTCCGCCGCGCTTCAGCCCGGCCAGCCGCTTGGGCTCGACGGAACCCAGCCGCAGCATGCAAATTGGCACGCCCGCCCGGCCATAACGGCTGAAATCCTCGCCCCCCATCGAGGGCTCCGAAGTGACGACGTTGGCCTCGCCCAGGGTTTTGCGCAGCGTCGGCAAAATGCGCTCAACCAGCTTTTGATCGTTCGCCAAGGCGGGCGTATGCTCGTCAATGACTTCCACCGTCGGCTTCGGCGCCCCGGCTCCTGCAGCCACGGCGTCGGCCTTGCGGCGAATGGCGTCCAAAATGTGCTGGCGCACTTCGTCGCTGAAGCTGCGCACTGTCAATTGCAGATGACAAGTGTCGGGGATGACATTGTGCTTCGACCCGCCGTGAATTGATCCAACGGTGACCACGGCCGGCTCGACGGGGTTCATCTCGCGGCTGACGATCGTCTGCAGCGACAAGACCAGTTGTGCTGCCTGCACGATCGGATCGATGACCGAATGCGGGGCGGCGCCGTGTCCGCCACGGCCGCGCATGGTGATGTCGACGCTATCCACGTTGGCCAGCGAGTAGCCGATGCGGTAGCCCACCTTGCCGGTTTCCAGCGTCGCGTCGACGTGCATCGCCAAGGCCATGTCTGGCTGCCCATAGCGAGTGAATAGTCCGTCATCGAGCATGCCTCGAGCTCCCTTGCCCGTCTCCTCGGCCGGCTGACCGATAAACATCACCGTGCCCGACCAGTCCGACTTGTGGCTGGCCAGGTACTCGGCAACCCCGGTCAAATTAGTCATGTGGATGTCATGTCCGCAGGCATGCATCACGCCGATTGTCGTGCCATCCTTGCTTTTGACTCTGACCTGCGATGCGTATGTCAGGCCGGTGTTTTCGACGACCGGCAGGGCATCGAGATCGGTACGCAGCATGAGTGTCGGACCGGGTCCGTTTTTGAGAATGCCCACGATGCCGTGGCCGCCGACGCCGGTGTGGACTTCGATGCCGGCTTGTTTCCAAATCTCCGCCAGGCGGGCCGCGGTCTTCTCTTCTTGCGAGGAAAGCTCGGGCTGCTGATGCAATTGCCGGTAAAGCTCAACCAGTTCGCTCGCGTGTTTCACGGCCCAATCGGCCGGACTCTCGGCCCGCGCGACGGCAAGCGAACCGATCGCGGCCAAACACGCGCTCAGGGTAATCAATTGACGTAGCATGACGTTTCTCGGCTGCGGGGTTATCGAGTACCGGAAACCAGGATCCGATTGCGTGGGCTATTCTAATCGATCGAACCTTGGCGGTCGCCAGTTGCTGCCCTGGAGAAGCTCGGCCAGAAGCGGAATCATTTTCTCGACGGCCCGGGCACGATGGCTGATCGCGGCTTTGACCGATTGCCCCAATTGGCCGAAAGTCCTGTGATATTCCACGATTTCGAACAAAGGATCGTAGCCAAATCCGGCGGATCCGGCCGGTACGCGGCGAATCCGGCCATGGCACGTGGCCCCGCACCGGGCGCGGATATGACCCTCGGGATCCGACAAGGCCAACTGGCAAACATAGTGGGCCGCGCGGCGCTCGTCGGGAACGGCGGCCAGTTCGGCGAGCAATCGCTCGTTGTTTTGCTCGTCCGTGGAATTGAGTCCGGCATAGCGGGCGGAAAAGATACCCGGGGCTCCTCGCAGCGCGTCGACGGCGATGCCGCTGTCTTCGCCCAAAACCCAGGCATTTAGTGCCTTGGCCTGTTGGCTTGCTTTGAGCGCGGCGTTGGCCGCGAACGAATCGCCGTTTTCGTCCACCTCGATCGCGTCTGGGAAGTCGGCCAACCTCAGAATTGCTAGCGGCAACGGAGCGAGCAGCGCGCGAAGTTCGGCGACTTTGCCTTGATTACGAGTGCCCAAGACGAGGGGCGCGGCCGACGGCATCTCGAATTTCCGGTCAACGAACAAACTGGCAAAAGCCGTGTTGTATGCCTTCGCCGGTCGCTCCGCTAGCGCAGGTTGGCGGTCCGTCCGTAATCGGTGCTGATCATGCGCTGGGCACCTCGACCGGCACGGGTTGCAAGTCGAAGGGGATATTGGCCAGCTTCTTGGCCTGCCCCACCTGGGGCGCTTTGCCCGGCTCGACCTTGGCCTCGGCGCCAAAGGTGCGCATGATCGTGTGAATCGCCGGATTGATTTCGATCTTGCCGTCCGGGCGTTTGTTGCCGACCGACTCAAAGGCGCCGACGGTCACGATGCTGGACGATCGATCGTGGAACTCGTAGGCGTCGTATCCTTTTTTGCGTAGCGCCTCCGTTAAAAGATGCGCGCTCTTGGCGGCTTCTTCCAAATAGCTTTTGGGCATTTCGCCCCGCTCGATGGCCTCTTCGCGTTTCTTGTCCAAAATCACCGCGTGACCGGAGAAGGTGGCGACCTTGACGGTATAACGCTTGGGGCAGTCGAGCAGGCTATGGGGCACGCCCTTGTTCATGTCCAGCACGAACTTATCGATTCCCTTGGGAACAAAATACTCGTTGGGCAGCAGCGGATTGGTGATGACGAAGGCGTTGGCCATTGGCCCGCGTTTCAGCTCATCGCTATCCTTGGGCAGCATCGTTTGTTTGACTTGTTTTTGGATGCTGCGGATCGCGGCCAGCGATTGATTCGTAGCCTTGCCCGGCTCGACGGCTAGCGATTTGGGCTCGGCATATTTCAGCTTCTTGAGCACGCGCTGCGCTTCCGGGTCGTCGACCGTGGGGTAGTCGCCAACCAAGACCGCGATTTCAACCAAATCTTTATCGCGCTGATAGCGCATCAGCGGTGCTTCGCCGTGCGTGTCCAACCCCTTGCCGACCACGGGCTTGGAAAACTCGAACTTCTTGTGATACGAGTAGGCCGGCAGCTTGTATTGCTTGCGGATCTCGTAGACCAATTCCTGGGCCTGCTGCTCGGCGCCGTCGCCGCAAAACGTGGCGGCCATGATCGTCCAGGGACCATTCTCGCTTGTCAGAGGGTACATTTCATGGGGATCGGCTTCGAGGTGCTTGAACAAGACCATCTTGTTCCACGGCGGGGCCGCGGCCACCGGAGCGGCCGACAGCCATACAAATCAGCCCTGTCGCGAGCCACGAATAGCCTCTGACAAACATAATTGCTCCTGCCTGGTGATCGGCTCGTCCCCGTTCACGTGCAATGGGGAGAATTCTCAGCCGAGACGTGATCGAACGTCGAAGTTGCCCCGCGCACGGCGGTCAGCAAGATGTGCGGGCGGGAGTCTAGCAAAGCGCAGTGCGGCGCGGCCAGACGAACCTCGGGCTCAATGAGCGTGCCGCGTTTTCGCGGTGCTAGCGTGACTGTGGCAAGCGGGCGAATGCGAGACTAACTCGGCCGCGCCGAATGGCTTAGCACCGCCGGGCGATCTGACCCATTAGTTGGCCATCGACAATATCGCCGCCAATCACCCTTACGAAGCGGCCGCTCAATTCGGCTCCACCCGGCACTTGCACGGGGGCGTAGCGACAAGCGGTGCCCATCATGTGTCCCGGCCGGCCGCCGCCATCTTCCACCAGCACCTCGAGCTCTCGCCCGCGCAGGCTTCGGAAATAGTTGGTTTGCAATTGTCGTTGGACGGCCGCCAGCTCTCGCACACGCTGCGACTTGACTGCCGCCGAGACCTGGTCGGGCATGGTGGCCGCGGCCGTGGTCTTTCGCGGACTGAACGGAAAGATGTGAATCTTCGAGAAGCCGACCTGCTCGCTCGCGCGGCACGTGGCCGCGAAATCCTCGTCGGTCTCGCCGGGAAAGCCCACGATGACGTCGGTCGTCAAGGCCGGCCGATCGAGCGCGTCGCAAACCATCCGACAACGATCCACAAACCGACGGCTCCCCCAGCGCCGGCGCATGCGGCGCAAAACCGCATCGGAGCCGCTCTGCATCGAGATGTGCAAATGGGGGCAAATTCGAGCCGGGTTCGCGGCTATTACCGCCAGCAACTCGCGCGTGACTTCCGTGGCCTCGATGCTGCTCAAGCGAATGCGAAATTCGCCGGGTAGTTGGACCAGCCGCTCCAACAAGTGCGACAGCCGCAACCACTGGGACTTCGAGCGCGATCGGCTCCACTCCACCCCATAGTGCCCCAGATGAATGCCGGTCAACACGACCTCTCGATAGCCGTTGTCGACCAAACGGCGCACTTCATCGACAATGTCGGGCGCGGGCCGGCTGGCCAGGTGAGGACGGACCGAGGGAATGATGCAGAAGCTGCAATGCAGCAGGCAGCCATCCTGCACCTTGACGTACGCGCGGCGGCGATGGGCAAAGTGCGAGATTCCCGTCGGCACGTCGATCACGCCAAATCGCCCCAAAAGATCGGGCAATTCGCGCTTGTCGGCGACGACCTCGACGACGGCCGGCAGGGCGGCGACCTCCTCGGGCGCTCGCGTCGCGTAACAGCCCATGACCACGATCCGCGTGCCGGGATTTCTCCGCGCCAACTGGCGAATGACTTGCCGGCTTTTGGAGTCGCCTTCGGCCGTGACCGTGCAAGTGTTCACGACGCACAGGTCGGCCGGTTCCTCGTCGAGCGCATCCCGATAGCCGGCCGAGGCGAGCGACTGGCGCACGAACTCGGTCTCGTACTGATTGACCTTGCACCCCAACGTTACCGTTTTCAGCGTCGCCATAGGGATGAAATGGTTGCGAGACGGCGGGGCGCCAGTGGAGAACAGACTATTCAGGCACCGGCTCGATTGTCGCCGACATCGAGCCTTGGCAGCTTTGGATTTGTGCGTCCTTGCCAAAGGCGTGAATCTGGTCTCGTTTCAGTTCGGCGTGCTCGCGGGTCGTGGTGAGCACGATGGCTCGGCCCCGGTTGTTGACTTCGTCGGCGATCTGGAAGCCTTTTTCGACCGGGTGTCCGAAGAGTTGCTGCACCATCGAGATCACGTACTCGAATGTATGGTCCTGATCGTCCCACAGGATGACGTTGTAACGAGGCTGCCTTTTCGGCTTCTTTTTTTTTCCAGCCTGGCGTTCGAGCACGGTTTGCTCGACCGGTTCGGCGACGCCGGCTCGAGAATCGTCTGTCACGGCATGTCCCTCACGCGAAATTCCGTTCCACCGTTGGCCGAATTCAACCTCAGCCATTATATTGCAGGCCCGCCACGGTTGCGAGCCGCTGGCCAGAATGCCCATGCCAGCGGTCGGGAAATTACCAGCCCATCAGCGAGATGTCACCCATGCCGGAATTGGACCAATTCCTCGCCGAGAATCGCGACAAGTTCGAGCGCGATTTGTGCGACTTGCTGCGGATCGAAAGCGTCAGCGCTGACAGCTCCCGCAGAAATGAAGTACGGCGGGCCGCACAATGGATCGTGGACCAATTTCGTGGTTTGGGTTTGGCCGTCGAGCTGGTGGAAACGGCGGGACATCCGATCGTGTACGCCGAGACGCCCGCGGTGGCCGGCGCGCCGACCGTGCTCGTCTACGGCCATTACGACGTGCAACCGCCGGACCCGCTTTCCGAGTGGCGTTCGCCGCCGTTCGAGCCCACGATACGCGACGGAAACATCTACGCCCGCGGCGCGACCGACGACAAGGGACAGATGCTGACGCACATCAAAAGCGCCGAGGCCTGGATCCGCAGCCAGGGCAAGCTGCCGTTGCAATTGAAGTTCTTGATCGAAGGAGAGGAAGAAGTCGGCAGCGCGCACCTGGCCGATTTCATCGCGGCCAACAAGCAACGGCTCGCCTGCGACTGCGTGGTTATCAGTGATACTTCGCAATTCGCCGCCGGACAGCCGGCAATTACTTATGGACTGCGGGGGATCGCCTATTACGAACTGCGGCTGAGCGGCCCGAAGCAAGATTTGCATTCCGGAACGTTTGGCGGGGCGGTGACTAACCCGGCAGGCGCGCTGTGTCGCATGCTGGCGGCGCTGGTCAATGAGCAAGGTCAGGTGCAGGTTCCTGGTTTTTACGACGACGTCGAACCGCTCAGCCCGCGCGAGCGAGCCGAGTTCGCCAAGTTGCCGTTCGATGAAGCTGCATTCATGAAGCAAGTGGGCGTCAAGGCGCTAAGCGGCGAGCAGGGATTTTCGACGCTGGAGCGCCGCTGGGCGCGGCCGACGTTCGACATCAACGGGTTATGGAGCGGCTATCAAGGCGAGGGCGCCAAGACGATCTTGCCGGCGCGCGCCGGGGCGAAGTTCAGCTTTCGCCTGGTACCCAAGCAAGATCCGAAGAAATTGACAGTGGCGCTGGAAAAGCGCCTCGGCGAGTTGTGTCCCGCGGGCATCACGATGGAGCTGATCGATTTTCACGGGCTCCGGGCGTCGTCGTGCCGCTCGATAGTCCTTACGTGGCGGCGGCGGAAAGGGCGATCGAACAGGGGTTCGGCCGCAAACCGGTGTTCATGCGCGAAGGCGGCTCGATACCAGTGGTGGGCACCTTTCACGATTTGCTGGGAGTCGATACCCTGCTACTGGGTTGGGGGCTGGACGACGACAACACGCACAGCCCCAATGAGAAATTCAGCCTGGCGGATTTTCATCGCGGAATCAAAGCCAGTGCGCACTTGTGGCGGGAGTTGGGGGCGCTGGCCGGAAATTAATCGCATGTCGTGGGCGCTGCTTGACCCGGCAGTGCAATCTATCGTGCAATGCCCGCCGCGTGTGCGGCCGCGGCGCGATCAACAGTACTTCTCGAGGTGAATGGAGCGTTCAATGCTCGATCGTAGATTTATCGTGGAACATGCCGAGCAAGTCGCGCTCAACTGCCAACGTCGCGGTTCTCACGCCGACGTCGCGCGGTTCGTCTCGCTGGAAAACGAGCGCAAGGCCAAGCAGGCGGAAGTCGACGACCTGAACCGCCGGGCCAACGAGGTGAGCAAGTCGATCGGCCAGGCCAAGGACCCGGCCGAGCGCGAGGCCCGCAAGGCCGAGGGCCGAGCACTGCGCGAGCAAACGACCGCGGCCCAGGCGGAATTGGACACAATTGTCGCCGACGCCGACGCAATCCTGCGTGCCATACCGAATATGTCGCATCCCGAGG
This sequence comes from uncultured Planctomycetaceae bacterium, assembly GCA_963791755.1. Lineage (GTDB taxonomy): Bacteria > Planctomycetota > Planctomycetia > Pirellulales > PALSA-1355 > PALSA-1355. Next base: position 1,300,118 of record CAWBTK010000005.1, on the reverse strand, counting down.
CCCCGGTCGGCGCCGACGACCAGGCCAATCTGGTGCTGCGCCGGGGGCAACACGAGCCTCCCAAGTTCGATTTCAAACCAAAAGACCACGTCGATCTTGCCGAGCAGCTCGACCTTGTCGATTTCGAGGGGGGCGCCAAAGTCGCCGGCCACGGTTTCTATTTCTTGAAGAACGATGCGGTCTTGTTGGAGTTGGCTTTGCAGCGCTATGCCCTGGACGTACTGATGGCCGAGGGCTTTACGCCCACGATTACGCCGGACTTGGCGCAGAACGAAATCCTGCACGGAACCGGCTATATTCCCCGGGGGCCCGAAACTCAGATTTACAGCATCGCCGACAGCGATCTCAGCCTGGTCGCCACGGCCGAGATTACGCTGGGAGGCTTGCTTTCCGGACGTATTCTCGAACCCGCTGAGCTGCCGATCAAGTTGTGCGGAATTAGCCATTGCTACCGCACCGAGGCCGGCGCCGGCGGTCGAGCCTCGCGCGGACTTTATCGCGTGCACCAGTTCACCAAGGTCGAGATGTTCGCTTTCACGCTCCCGGAAGGCAGCGAAGACATGCTCAATTATTTTTGCGACCTGGAATGCCGGATCTTTGACGGCCTGGGCATTGCCTATCAGGTGGTCGACACCGCGACCGGCGACTTGGGTGGACCGGCTTATCGAAAATTCGACCTCGAAGCCTGGATGCCCGGGAGGGGCGAGGCGGGAGAATATGGCGAGGTAACCAGCACGTCCAACTGTACCGATTACCAATCCCGGCGGCTAGCGATCCGATATCGCACGGGAGAGAAGGGGACCGCGTTCGTCCACACGCTTAACGGCACGGCGATCGCAATCAGCCGTGCCTTGGTAGCCATTCTGGAAAACTACCAGCAGGCCGACGGCTCGATTGTCGTGCCGGAGCCGCTGCGGCGATGGGTTGGTAAGGATTGCATTTCCCGAGGTTCGACCCGCACTGGCCGTGACGAGTAGTCGGTGCGGCATATTGTGCTGAGACGATCGAAACTCCCGGCAAGATGCAAACCCATCGCGCGACGCAGCGGTGGTCCGGCAGCCGACAATTCGAGCCACCGAGCCGCGGCCGTTAGCTACCGCTGCCCAACGAGTTTCCGATGTTGGTGAAGGTCGTGCTCGCGTTGGTGCCGATCGATTGGATCGCCACCAGGCACACGATGACAATGAGTGCCAGCATCACGGCATATTCGACCGCGGTGGGACCGTCTTCGGAGGCCAGGAATCGTTTCAGCTTGTTTATGGCGGACATGATGTTGCTCCCTGTTGCGAATTGAACTCGCTCCCAAGTGGAGCGAATCCAGGTAAACTTCGCGCATCCACCAACGTGATGGATGTGCCCACTCGCCTTTCGGCAGCCGGGCTACCCTCGGATCATTGTTCAAAGGGCCCCTGGCTTTGCGTCCCGGCCTTACGACCGGTTTGCCTTTTCGAGGATGGTGAGCGAAGGAGCCGAAGCACGGCTTTTCGCTGCCAAACTCGCGGAACACGAATCAGATACAGATAGGTTGATGGGAACGTGTGAAGAGGTGACCAGCCGGCAAGCCGTTCGTCGTTTCGACCGCGAGGATCGTTTCGGCCCACGGTTTCCGCTGGCTAATGGGAAACCTACTCCGCTCTCGGGGTTTGTCAAATTCTTTTTGGCCCGACGTCGATCAGGCTGGCTTTTCCGCGATCATCGCGGCCTGGGCCTCGCGGCATAATCGCTCTGCTTCTGCCTGGCTAGGCGCTTCGGCGATCGCCCGCACGATTGGCTCGGTATTACTGGCTCGCACCAGGAGCCACTTTCCCGGCCAGTCGAGTCGCAGTCCGTCGAGTCGATTGGCCTGGCCATCGCCAAAATGGCGTTCGACGGCGTCCAGCGCCTTGGCAATACGTTCGCGAGGCAGCGTGAGCTTGGTCTTGACGATTTCGTAGCGCGGCAATTCGGCGGCCAGTTGACTCACTTTCAATCTCCGCGCAGACATGGCATCGAGGATCGCGGCCATTGCCACGAAACTGTCGCGCACCAATACCACGCGCGGATCGATCGTGCCCCCATTGCCCTCGCCGCCCAGCAGAGCGCCATGGGCCAGCATCGCGTCGACCACGTTCGCCTCGCCCACCGCCGATCGAAAGAAGGGCACGCCGAATTGCTCAGCCAGATCCTGCGACATGCGACTGGTCGAGCAGTTGGTCACGATCGGGCCGAGTTGGCTGCGCAGCCGCGCCGCCACGCATATCGCGAGCGTATATTCTTCGCCCAGGTAGCGGCCGGCCTCGTCGATCACGGCCAATCGATCGGCATCGGGATCCTGACAAAATCCGATATCGCAACCGTACCGCGTGACCGTCGGGAGTACGCCGGCCAGGTTTTCGGCCGTCGGCTCGGGCACGTGCTCGAACTGGCCATCGGGCGTTTCGCCGAGCACCGTGACCTGGCATCCGAGCGATTCGAGCAATCGCCGCCCGAGAATACTGCCGGAGCCGTGATTCGCGTCGAGCAAGACCTTGAAACGCGCTGCGCGAATCCGCTCGACGTCGACGGTTCGGAGCACCAGCGATAAGTGCTCGCCAGTCGAGTCGTCGCATTCGAGCAGGCGCCCATGCAGGGCCGCCGGCGCACTGGCGGCAGCGGCTCGATAGCGCTCGATGATGCGCGCGCCGATGGATTCCGGCACGACCCGCCCTTCGGCCGAGAACAACTTAAGGCCATTGTACTGGGGCGGGTTGTGACTCGCCGTAATCTGCACGCCGCCGGCGGCACGATGTTGGCGCACGAGCACGCCCAGGGTGGGCGTGGCCGCGACTCCAGCATCCAGAATATCGCGGCCCAGGGCAGTTAAACTCTCGCCCAGTGCCGCGGCCAGAATCGGACCGCTGGCCCGGCCATCGCGCGTGACGACCAGGGCTCCCGGAGGAAGCTCGCTGGCCAATGCGGCCGCATATCGGACAGCGATTTCGGGAGTCAGGCTCTCGCCCACAATGCCGCGCAGGCCAGAAACACTGATGATCGGTTCACTCACGGGTTGGTCTCGCGAGAACGAATCGGTCCCTTGGGCGATGCGAATCAGGAAAAGGACCGCCTGTCATTTCTTCGGTCGAGCGCCGCCGGGGCGGGAGGTTCCCGAATTCTCCGCAATTTTCTTATGCTTCTGGCCGGCGGCCTTGAGTTCGGCGCTAATGTCCGTGGCTAACTTATTGGCCTTGGCGGCGTCTCCCTTGCCGCTGGCGACCGTGGCATCGAGCTGATCGGTCAGGGCCAGCGCCTTCTTGTGGTGGGCTTCGATCTCTTTCAGGTGAGCGCCCACTTTGGCGTCGGACTTGGTGGCGGACCGCAAGTCGGCATGATGCTTGCTGGCGGCGGCCAGGTTCGCGCGAATCGCGTCGGTGTGTTCCTTGGCGATGGGCTGAGGAAGTGCTTCGCCGCCACTCGTGGCATCTCGCAAAACCTCGGCATGAGCGTACGCGTTATCCTGGTAGGTTCCGAGCGAATTATAGAAATAGGGCGCCTCGTAGGCGGCACCGTCGATTTTGCTGGCCGCGTTGCGCTGCGCCCAGGCGGTCGCCGTGAATGTAAGCGCAATAGCCAATGTCATGAACAGGCTAAGATTTTTCATGGATTTGCTCCCGATGGAAAATTCCGTGGTCCAGGATAAAACACTTCACGCCCATCGCCTACCGATCCCATCCTTGGCGCTCAATCGTACCCATCGCCGTTCATTCGTCCAGTCGCGACAAACTGGGGCGGAAATCACTGTGCCGGAGTCGGGCATCTGCCCGTCATTCGCGAGGATTGTCCGCATTCCGCAGACCTTGTCTCGGCCGGCGATTCGGGCACAATTGTGCCAGTCCGCACAAGCGGGCCGCTGACCGGCGGGTTCGGCCTCGATTCTGTTCCTTATCCTGCGAATGCTAGCTCATGGAAACCTCTCCGGCAAAATTCGATACGACCGCCGCGCTGGCGCAACTTGCGGCAGCCGAGCAGCAACAACTAATCTCGTCCGGCGCGGCGGTGAATATTCGGGCCTGGCTCACCGAGCCACGCTACGCCGAATATGCTCCACAGGTCGCCGAGCACCTGGCCTCGGCACGCTGGAAGGAATTGGACGATTCTTTTTGGACGGTCATTCCATTCGGCACTGGCGGGCGGCGGGGCCGCATGTATCCGATCGGTTCAAACTCGATCAACGATCGAACGATCGGCGAAAGTGCCCAGGGATTGGCGGACTATGTCAAGCGGGTTTGCAAGGGCGTGCCTTTGGCCTGTGCGATTGCCTACGACACGCGACACCGCTCGCGGCATTTCGCCGAGCTCTGCTGCGAAGTGATGGCGGCGGCCGGCTTCACGGTCTATTTGCTCGACGGCTATCGCAGTACGCCGGAGCTGTCGTTCGCGGTTCGCTACAAGAAGTGTTCTTGCGGCATCATGGTCACGGCCAGCCACAATCCGCCCAGCGACAACGCCGTGAAAGCCTATTGGCTGACCGGCGGACAACTGTTGCCGCCGCACGACCAGGGCGTGATCGATTGCGTGATGTCGACCACCGAGATCCACCGATTGCCATTCGCCGAGGCCGTATCGCAGGGGCTGGTCGTCGCCTGCCAGGAAGAAGTCGACCCGGAGTACATCGCGGCGGTGCAGGCCCAGGGCTTCGCCGGCCCGCGCGAATTGAAGATCCTGTATTCGCCTTTGCACGGCGTCGGCGCCTCGGCTGTCATTCCGGCGCTCGAGGCCGACGGATTTGCCGACGTTGAAATCTTTGGTCCGCACGCGGCGCCTGACGGTGATTTTCCAAACGTCCCCGGGCACGTGTCGAATCCTGAAAACAGCGCCGTCTTCGACTCGATCATCGAGCGTGGTCAACAAGAGGACGCCGACCTCATCCTGGCCACCGATCCCGATTGCGATCGGATTGGACTGGCCGCGCCCTTGTCGACGGCCGTTGGCTCCGCCTGGGGCACGATGACCGGTAACCAGATCGGGGCCCTACTCACCGAGTATTTGCTCGAACGCTGGAAAAAGGCAGGTCGACTCACGCCGGCACACTACGTCGTCAAAACCTTGGTGACCACCGAGCTCATCCGCCGAATCGCGGACACCTATGGAGTAACGATGTACGGAAATCTGCAAGTCGGATTCAAATACATTGGCGGCATCATCGACCAGGTGGGGCCGGACAAATTCATATTCGGCACCGAGGAGTCGCACGGTTATCTGGCCGGCACCTACGCTCGCGATAAGGACGCCGCGGTGGCAGCCATGTTGTTGGCTGAGTTGGCCGCGCAAGTGAAATTCGGACGACAGACGCTGCACGAAAAATTGGATTCCCTGTTCTGGCAATATGGTTATCACGCCGAGTCGCAGATTTCGGTGGTTATGCCTGGCTCGAAGGGAATGCAGCAAATGGCGGCCTTGATGACCCGATTTCGCGAAAACCCGCCAGTCGCGCTGGCCGGATTGGCGGTTCGCCGGGTGCGCGACTATCTGGGCCTGGTTGAATTCGAGCCGGGTGGAACGCGGCGACCATTCACGGGACCCGTGGGTGACATGGTGATGATCGAACTTGCGGCCGAGGGAACCTACGTTGCCGTGAGGCCTTCAGGCACGGAGCCCAAGGTCAAGTACTACATGTTCACTTACGAACCGGCCGAGCAGTTGGCCGATTTGAGCGACACCAAGGCGCAACACGCCCAGCGCCTTGCCTCGCTGGCGGCTGATCTGACCAGCTTTTCTCGCTCGGTTTAGACAGACTGATTGTCCGGGACCGCAACGCTAGCACGTTCGTCGGCCTGCTCGGCCGGCGCGAATCCCATCCCGCGTTGGGACGGGCGGGCTACAATAAAGATGCAGGGGCGGCGCGACGCATTCGCCACCCACCATTCTCGCACGCCGAAAAGCTACATGACCGACGAGTTCGAGAAAATCCCTGAAGACACTGCGTCAATCGAGGCGGAGCCCTTGCTCTCCGATGAGGATCTGCCCACGGTTGGCCCCGTGGCACGGGTGCGCGAGTTTCCGCAAACACCTGGCGTTTACCTGATGAAAGATTCGGCGGGCCGCGTGATCTACGTCGGCAAGGCCAAGAATCTGAGAGCCCGCGCGGGAAGTTATTTTCTCAAAGCGGCGGCCGAAGACCGCCGCACGGCCGACCTGGTTCGCGAAATCGCGGATATCGATTTCATCGCCGCCGAAAGCGAGGTCGATGCGCTATTGGTCGAAGCCCGGCTGATCAAGGACGTGCAGCCCAAATTCAACCAGGACCTAAAGGACGACAAGACTTTTCCGTACTTGGAGATCACGACGCGCGAGGATTTCCCCCGGGTCGAGTTCACGCGCACGCCACACGAGCGGGGCACGAAGCTCTATGGACCATTCGCCGGCGCCGGCAGCTTGCGCGGGGCCATGCAGGTGCTGCAAAAGATCTTCAAATTCCGCACGTGCACGTTGGATATCGACGAGCAGGAAGAGAAATGGCGCTGGTATCGACCTTGTTTGTTGGCGTCGATTGGCCAATGCTCGGCACCCTGCAACCTGCGGATTTCGAAGGACGAATATCGCCGTGACATCCAGCGGTTAAAGATGTTCCTGGAAGGCAACAAAAAGAAACTGCTCGGCGAAATGAAGGAAGAAATGCGGGCCGCATCCGCCGTGCTGCAATTCGAAAAGGCTGCCCGGCTGCGAGACGAAATCCATATGCTGGAAACGCTGGACGAACGGGGCGAACTGGAAACACACGTCCAGCCCGAGGTGTTTTTCGTCGATCCCAAGAAGGGGCTGGCCGGATTGCAGCGAGTGCTCAAGCTCGACACGCCTCCGCGAACGATTGAGGGCGTTGATATCGCGCACTTAGGCGGTACCGAGACGGTGGCCAGCCTGGTGCAGTTTATCGACGGGCTGCCGTTCAAGCCCAACTATCGGCGGTTCAAGATTCGCGACGTGCAGGGTGTCGACGACTATGCCAGCATTCGCGAGGTCATCGCGCGGCGGTTTCAGCGGATGCACGATGATGGGCAGATTTTCCCCGACTTGCTGCTCATCGATGGCGGCAAGGGGCAGCTTTCGGCCGCGGCCGGAGTGTTCGACGAACTTGGCATCGCGCCGCCGAAGATGTTGTCGCTGGCCAAACGCGAGGAAGAGGTGTTTCTCGTTGGGCAGGATGAGCCGCTAGCGCTCAGCCGACACTCGTTCGCGTTGCGGCTGTTGCAATATGTGCGAGACGAAGCCCATCGCTTCGCCCAGCATTATCACCATATTCTGCGGCGCAAATCGATGCTCGGTGATTGATGCCCGTGGCTTACACGCGGGCTAGCGACTTCTCGAACCCTTCGACCACGAATCGCTTGCCCTTCTGAACGACCCGGTGTCCTTCGGCCGACAGTCGCCGTTTCAGATTGGCCACGCCGCCCGGGTATTTCGGATTCAACTCGCCGCCGCTCTTTAGGGTTCGCCAGTAGGGCGTGATGCGTTTCTTTCCGGATTCGGCCGCTTCCTCGGCCGCATGGGCCGCTATCCAAGCGAAGATACCGGTCGTGATCGGACAGCTGATCTCGACGTGGTGTTTGGCCGCCAGGTGTCGGCGGATTTCGTTGATCGTGAGCAATTTGCCCCGGGGAACTTTTCGCATCACCTCGTCGACTTCGATGGGAGCTGGAATGACCATGGCGCCGGCGCCCCAGCGGGCGCGCATCTTTCCCTCGACTCGCCCGACCTTAGGCAGCCCTTTGCTGTCGGCCAGTTTTTCTCGCCAGGACTTTTTCGGCCGGGCGCCTTGGGATGTCCGACCTGCCGATCTCTTGAGAGAATGTTTTGTCGCCATGTGCGACCTCACGAGTGGTACGTGCGATTCGGTCCGGAAACGTGACAGAAGCGAGTTCAATCCACCGCGATTATGACGTTCGAAGCCTTGACGATCGCGTAAACGTCCTTGCCGACCTGAAGCTTCAGGCTTCGGCCGAGTCTTTGGTGTTCACCGAGATGACTTGTTGTCCGCCGGGAAGCTCGACCACGATTTCGGCATTGACCGCGCCCGGCACGACGGATTGGACCATTCCTAGTAGCACATTTCGGGCGCTAATTTTCATCGTACAGCCCCTTTCCTGCTGGATGGACGGTTCTTGGGCAGTGTTAATCCACAACGGCGGAAGCAGCGCTGGGCGGCGGGAGACCCGAAAAAATCGAGCAACGCTTGCGAGTCGGTCTCTCGTGGTCCTACACAAACGGCCGCGGCATAGGCCAAACTCGCCTCGGCCTGCTCGATGGCAAACAGCAAACGGCAATCGGCGGCCTTCGCCGCGTCGCTGGCAAAAGCCAGTCCGGCCTCGGCGCGGCCCGATCGTATCGCGGCCAGCACGGCTCGAGAATTGTCAACTGGTACGGTCTTGTCTCGAAGTGCCTCGTAGATTCCGACTCGCTTGAGATACCCACGCGAGCAATTACCCAATGGGGAAGCGGGGTCGGCCAGAACCACATGCCGGGCTTTCAACAAATCTTGCGGCGTCGCGAACAGTGGCCCTTCCTCCGCGCCGATCGCGGCGAGGCTGTTGGTCGCCACGATCTTACGCGACTTTATGCGAATCCGCCCTTCGGCTGCTAGGCGATCCAAGTGGACCGCATCGGCGGAAACGAACAGGTCGCAGGGTGCTCCGGCCAGAACGTGGTCGGCCAATTCGTTGCTCGCGCCGTACACGGCCCGCACGCGAATGCTGGGCTGTCTCAGCGTGTATTCGGTGAGCAATTGTCCGACAACTTCTTGCAGGCTAATCGCCGCGGCCAGGTGGATAGTGGCCGCCAGGTCCAAATCCGGGCTGAGCGTTTTCTGCAGCAGGCCGGCGGCCGCTTCACGAATCTTGCCTCGGAGTTCGTCGAAGATTTCGAGCGAGAGTTTTCCGCGCGGTGTAAGTTGCGCTCCACCTCCGCGCAGTCCCCCGACCGCCGCCTCCACGAGAGGTTCTCCGGCCGCCTGATTCCCCTCGTAAACCTGCTTCCAAGCATGGCGATAGGAAATGCCCAACATTCGAGCGGCTGCGCTGATGCTGCTCGTACGCTGAATGGCGGCCAATAAATCGGCCAAACCCTCACCCAGCACTGTCGTGCCGTGTCGCTCGATCCAAACGCGCACGGCCACCTCCCAATCCTTGGACCAGCCCTCGCCGGGATCGGTCGTCTTGGTTGGTTTTGTAAGTTTTTTTGTGGTCAAGGCCATGATCGCCATGATGAGGCCGGCGGAGTTCTCTGGCAAGCGGTCCTTCGTACGTCCGCGACTTCTTGACAGGCGACGGAAATGGGCTACTTTTAGCGTTATGCACGAACGGTTATACCGGCCGAAGCCCTCTAATATACCCCCAGAATCCGCACCAGGAGCCTCGAAAGGATGAGTTCTATCACGAGAGATCTGGCAAAACACTCGCTTCTGTGCGCGGTTCTCGCCGGTGGCTGCTTCGCGGCACAAACCGCCGCTGCCGTGACCGTACCGATTGGTTCGCAGCGTGACACGACCATTTTCGAGAACAACAAGAACAATAGCGCAGGCGGACAAACCCAGGTGTACTCGGGCGCGAATACCGCCATGTCGCCACGCCGCGGACTAGTGGGCTTTGACATTGCCGGCAACATTCCGGCCGGGTCCACGATCACCTCGGTCGATCTGACGCTCACCTTGAGCATGGTCGCTGGCAGCGGCATGGGAGGCGGAGGCGGGTCGCCCTCCATCGAACTGCACGAGATCGCGCAAAATTGGGGCGAAGGCTCGGTCAGCACGGGCTCTGGCCAGGGCGCCGCCGCCGCGGCTGGCGACGCCACTTGGAATTCGAGGCTGAACGGCTCCGCTTTATGGGACACCGCGGGTGGCGATTATGACCCCACCGCCAGCGCATCGCTGACCATTGTCGGTACGACAGTCGATGTCTCCTACACTTGGTCGTCGACTCCCTCGCTCGTGGCCGATGTTCAGCAGTGGTTGGACAACCCAGCCTCCAATTTCGGCTGGTTGCTGCTCAATACGAGCGAGACGGGCGTGCAGACATTTCGCGCCTTTTATTCGCGCGAAGCCAGCACGCAATCTTTTCGGCCGTCGCTGGCGGTCACCTATCAGGTACCGGAACCATCGACCCTCGTATTGTTCGCGGCCGGAAGCTGCCTCGGGCTAACTTTGGCGGCTCGACGTCGCACGCGCAGCGGCGCTGCCCATCCAGGTGAGACTGTGCGCGAACATCGACCATATTGGTTTTGGGATGCGTGTTCCTCGATCATTGCTGCGCTAACGATGGTCGCTTGGTTGGCGTCTAGCTCGAGCTATGCCGCCGATAGCGCATTGCCCACAGTCACTCCGCAAAACGCGGCGCAACGACTCGATCGGCCAGCCCAATTGGAAATGGCCGTCGTCGAGGTTAAGTTCGCCCAACGTCGCAAGCTGCACTTCTTGAGCGCGACGGCCAATTTCCGTGCGGACAACAATCTGCCCGTCGCGATCAGCGATGTGAATATCGCCCGTTTTCGGCAAGCCGGCATCGAAGATCTCTCGGTCCACTACTTGGGCCAAAAGATTCGCGCCCGGGGAACAGTCATTCGCGACGAGGGGCAGTGGCTGCTCCTGATTCGGGGGCCGGACCAGATCGAGATCATCGATGGCCCCGCGCCGCCCGAGAAGGCAGCCATCTCCTCGCAACTCGTCATCGTCAATGAACAAGGCAAACAAACCGTGCTGGCGGTCCCCCTGGCGGCCGATCTGCCAAGAGGCAAGGTTAGCCTCGAGCACGATGGCAAGCGAGAAATGTACGAGGGAGTCCCGCTTGTTGCGTTGCTGGAGCGGGCCGGCGTGGTCATGGGATCCGAAGCACGCGGCCCGCTGTTGGGTCGATATGTCGTCGTTCGCGCCCGGGATGGATACGCCGTCGTGTTTTCCCTGGCCGAGATGGATCCCTACTTTGCCCCGCAGCCGGGCCTGCTGGCAGATCGACGGAACGACGCAAACCTGCCCGAGACCCGAATGCCGCTCCAGGTCGTTATGCCGGGAGACAAACATCGCCGCCGTTGGGTGGGCCAGGTCAATCGCATCGAGGTTCGTAATGCCCTGGACAAGGCGACGGCCGACAAGCCGTGACATGTTGCCGAGCCGCGGCGCGTTTACGCTGATCGAGCTGTTGGTCGTGATTGCCGTGATCGGCGTGTTGATCGCTCTATTGTTGCCGGCCGTGCAGGCTGCCCGCGAGGCGGCTCGACGGACTTCCTGCTCGAACAATCTGCGGCAAATTGGCCTGGCCTTAACGACCTATCACGACACCTTCTCGGTCTTGCCCGCGGCGGTCAGCGACTCTTGGGCCGGGAGTCCGCAGCTACACACCTGGGCTGTCTTCATTCTGCCATTTGTCGAAGAGTCGAATCTTTACGCTCTCTACAGTTTTCCAGCTGGCCAGAACGCCGCCGTAAATCGCGTCGTCGTATCGAGGCCGCTGTCGATCTATTCGTGTCCGAGTTCCGACGACGCGTACTACGAAGGGGACGGCCACTACGCCAAGGGGGACTACGCGGCCTCGAGCGGCATTGAGCCGGTGGCCAACGGTGGCGCGATGTACCCGGCTTCTCGAATCCCGTTCAGGAAAATCACCGACGGGCTATCGAAAACATTTTTCGTGGGAGAGGTGTACTACCACAACCTGGGCTGGGCGCGCGGCTCGGCCGCCGGCACGACGGGCGGCGGTGGCGGCGGCGGGGCGGCGTTCAGTCGCGGCGTGTCGCGCTGGTGGAGTTGCAACAGCCCCTGCGCTCGGCCTGGTATCAACCCGCCGCTGACCGATTGTAACAACCACTGCGAACAACGATTTCAATTCAGCTCGCCGCACAGCGAAGGCGTCACGTTTCTCTTTGGCGACGGACACGTCGACTTCCTGCGCGACTCGATCGATTTGACATGTCTGCAGGCATTCACCACAATCGCCGCCGGCGAAGTGACCCAGCCGGCCAACGATTAGTTGGAACTCATTGCGCCACGTCAAATTTCTGAATGCGGTGATTGTAGGAATCGACGATATATAGGCAGCCTCGACTGTCGATTGCCAGGCCGTGGGGAGCGTAGAACTCGCCCGGATTCGTTCCCTCTTTGCCAAAAGTCAACTGGTACTCTCCCTGGTCGGAGAACCGCTGCACGCGCCCGCCGATCGAGTTGATCCATAGTCGCCCTTGGCTGTCCAAACACATGCCGGTCGGCCCGCGCATGTTCTTCTGCTCGAACGCCGTGAAGTAGCCGCCGAACTTGCCGGGCTCGTCTTCGAGACCGCCGAAGGCGAGCAGATGCAGGCCGGCGGACGTGAACTTCTGCACGCGGCCGAGCGGCGCTTCGGTCGTGAATAGGTTTCCCTGGCGGTCCAGAGCCAGAAACGTGGGGCCCGCGAAGAATGCCTTGGGATGAGGATTGCCGCCGAACTCTCCAGGCCCGAAGCCTTTGCGACCCCACTTGAGCAAGAACGCCCTTGGCGGTCGAACACTTGAACGCGGCGATTGCATTGATCGGCCACGTACACCCGGTCGTCTCGGCCCACGGCAATTCCGCCGGGCATATCGAATTCACCGTCTCCGGCGCCGAACTTTCCCCATTCGCGCAGCACCTTGCCCGCCCTGTCGTAAACGGCAATCTTGTCCCGCTGTCTGGGCTCGTCGTATTTCGACGGCGGGATGCCTGAGTGGGCGACATACAAGCTACCCTCTTGGTCCAAGGCGATTCCGCCCGGAAACGGCGAGACCGGGAACGCGGAAACGAACTTGCCTTGGGAAGTAAATCGCTGCACGCGGGCGTTGTAGAAGTCGGTGATGAAGACCTCGTCGGCTCGATCGATCGCGATGCCGATGGGAAAATTGAACTGTCCGTCTTCAGCTCCTTGCCCGCCCCACGCCACAATGAAGTGCGGAGTCGCTTCGGCGCCGCGCGATGGCGACGAAGCCGTGGCAATTGCCACGACCACGATCGACAGCAACGGCCCAAAATGAGTCCAGGTTGCCGATGGTCGTTGACTCATGGCGTTCAAGACCTTGTCACCGCAAGAAACGCATATCGAAATAGGCCCGGTAGGACTCGAACCTACGACCAAGGGATTATGAGTCCCCTGCTCTAACCAACTGAGCTACGGGCCCGGATAGACAGACAAGTATAGTTGGTTTCGCGGCGGGCGACACGGAGGGAGCGCGAACCGAGAGTAAGTCAGTCCACGACCAGCGGTGGGCGGATTAATTTCGTTCCGCCGACCGGCCGGCAAGCTCGGGCCGCTCGTTCCAGTCGGCAGAAAGCGAAAGCACGCGAATCTCCGCTCGTCGTTCGCGCTCGACGAGCGGCGGCACGCCGTAGCGGGCAAGAAACTCCGTCGCCTGGCGCTCGTCGCCCACGATCTCGGCGATTCGTGCGCCGCGCCAGGGAATCGCACGCCATTGCGGTTCGGTGGGACGACTGCGCTCGGCAATTCCCCAGACAATGGTCGCTGAATCCGCGTCGGCCAGCCGCAGGTTGGCGTGAAATACGGCCGGCCAGACGTGCCAATAATCTCCCGTGACGTGGGTGCATCCGGCCGCCACAATCTCGTCGGTATAACGTCCCAGCGAGGCGTCAAGCTCGGCCCGAACCGTCGCGGTCGACGGCCAACCGTGGCGAGTCGCCACCGCGAGCGTCATGGCTACGGCCAGGGACACGGGCAGTGCCCGCGACAGACGCGTCGCCGGCAACACGGCGCCAATCTGAATAACGGAAAATCCAACCAGCGCTGTTTGCCACAACAGCACCGGAAGGATGACGTAGCGGGCCGAATGATTGAGTCGCACATGGTCGAGGCTGCTCATGAACGCGTATTGCACGCCCGCGGCGGCGAACAGACCGGCCACCATCGGCAACGACATCCGCAGCGCGCGTCGGCCCGCAGGCCAAGCCACGCTCAGCAGTCCTAGGCCCGCGGTGATTTCGACGGCTCCGAACCAGCGGTGATGAAAGTAGACGTGCAATTGACGATACATGTCCACCGCACAGGCCAGCCACGCGTGCGGCGGCAAAAGGTGATAGGGTTTCGGCTCGGCGGCCAATCGCGACAGGGCCATACATCCGAGTACCGACAGTGCGATCGCGACGAGCCCCACGATCTCGTCGCGGCTCGGCCGGATACGAACGCGCCAGCCGCCGGCTCGCCTTTTGCTATCTGTTGCAACACCCGTCTTTGGCGTAACGGAATCCGATCCACAGGGCTGATCGGTCGCCTCCAAGGCTTGTCCAAGATCGCGAAAGCACAGTCCCCGAACCAGCAACAAGGGACCGAGCACAAACGCCAGGGCCGGGTTGACCCAGTGGGCCACGGCGATCGAAGCCGTGCCCGCGCCCGCCCAGCCGATCGCTCTCCCGCGGGCCCAGCGATCGAGCAGGATCAAGCCGGCCAGGCCGATGGCCAGGGCCTGCGCGTTTTGTTGGAGCATGATCAAATGCTCAAATTGCTGATCGAACCGGCAAAACCCGACCAGGAAGATCGCAACCAGGGCGCCGACGGCAATCCCCCGGCTACGCCCGACGGTGTACCAGCCAAGAAGGAAGCCGCACGACAAGCCGGCCAGCGTGGTCAGCAGGCCCTGCGCCAGCATGTTGGCCAGTGGATGGTTCCAGGGGGTCGCCAGCAGCGGAAAGAGCATTCCCAGGCGGTCTTGTTCCCAGAACAGGGGCGTCCAGGCGTGCAGGCTGACCAGTACTATCACGATCGAGTCGGACGTGTGATGGCGATGGATGGTCCCCAGATCAATCCAAACGGCACTGGCCGCCAGGCAGGCCAGGACGATCGCCAGATCGCGTCGCTCGCGGAATTGCATCGGTCGGCTGCGCAGGTGCCAGGGAATAAGGCAAATTGCGGAGACGTACCGTAATGCGGCAAGGAAAATCGGTCAATCCGACTCCCGCTGGCGTTCTCGCGCGGCCTTCTGGCCTGACTATTCCACCGTCACGCTTTTGGCCAGGTTACGCGGCTTGTCGACGTCGCATCCGCGCAGCACCGCGATATGATAGGCCAGCAGTTGCAGCGGGATGATCGTGACAATCGGTTGCACGAAATCCTCGATCGCGGGCACTTCGATCACGTCGTCGGCCAGGCCGGCGACGCGCGTGTCCCCCTCGCACACGACTGCGATCACTGGGCCGCCGCGGGCCTTGATCTCTTCGAGGTTCGACATCACCTTGTCGTAGACGAAACCGTGCGGAATCAGCACCACGCTGGGCGTGTGTTCGTCGACCAGCGCGATGGGTCCGTGTTTCATCTCGGCGGCCGGATAGCCCTCGGCGTGGATATAGCTGATTTCTTTGAGCTTGAGCGCACCTTCCAGTGCCGTGGGAAAGTTGTACTGCCGCCCCAGGTAAAGGAAGTTCGTGCAGTGGCAGTACTTGGCGGCAATCCGCTTGACGACGTCGTTGGTTTCCAAAGCCCGCGCCACGTGATTGGGCAATTCTTGCAGTCGCTCGATGATACGGATGCCGGCGTCGTAGCTCAGATTGCGCAGGCGCCGAAGTACAGCGCCAGCATGGCCAGCGTGACGCATTGCGACGTGAACGCCTTGGTCGAGGCCACGCCGATTTCGGGCCCGGCATGCAGGTAGATTCCGCCGTCGGCCGCCTGGGCGATCGAACTGCCCACGACGTTGCAAATCGCCAGGGTCGGGTGTCCTTTGCGTTTCAATTCGCGCAAGGCCGCCAAGGTATCGGCCGTTTCGCCGCTTTGCGTGATGGCAAACAGCAGCGTGTCGGTGTCCAGCGGCGGGTTGCGGTACCGCAGTTCACTGGCGTATTCGACTTCGACCGGAATCTGAGCCAGGTCCTCGATCAGGTACTCGCCGACGAGCGCCGCGTGCCAACTGGTGCCGCAGGCCGTCAACAAGAAGCGATTGACGCCGCGCAATTGCTGCGGCGAGAGATTCAGGCCGCCGAAGACGGCCGTGGCTTCGTCCAGGCTCAGGCGGCCCCGCATGGCGTTTCGAATCGATTCCGGCTGCTCGAAGATCTCCTTGAGCATGTAGTGCGGATAGCCGTCCAGGCCGACGTCGTCGGCGACCATGTCGAGCACGCGCACCGTGTGCGGGACGTGCCCTTGATCGCGATCGATAACTTGCAGCGAGTCGGCCGTGATCACGGCCACCTGATGATCGGCCAGGTAGACGATCTGGCCCGTGTGCCCAGCCAAGGGTGAGGCATCGCTGGCGATGAAGTGTTCGCCGTCGCCGACGCCAACCACCAGCGGACTGCCCAGGCGCGCCGCGATGATGACGTCGGGATAATCTCGAAATACGATTGCCAAGCCATAGGTGCCCTGCAACTGCGCAAGAGTCTGGCGCACCGCCTCGACCAGCGGTCGGTGCCGCGGCGCGATCGCGTCGTAAATTTTTCCCTCGGGCAAGGTGGGATCGGCCGAAGCGCGGGCCAACTGTTCTTCCAGGCAACTGGCGATCAAATGCGCGATCACCTCGCTGTCGGTAGCCGAGCGAAAGCGATACCCTTCGCTGTCCAAGCGAGTCTTGAGCGGACGGAAGTTCTCGATAACGCCGTTGTGCGCGATCGCCAGCACACCGTCGCCCCCGATGTGGGGATGGGCGTTGGCGTCGGTCGCCGCTCCATGCGTGGCCCAGCGGGTGTGCCCGATGCCGACATGGCCCAGGAGCGGATGCACGGCCAACTCGCTAACCAGGTTGTCGAGACGTCCGGCCCGGCGAATGACCTCCAGGTGACCATGATCGATCGTGGCAACGCCGGCGCTGTCGTAGCCGCGATATTCGAGCCGCCGGAGTCCTTCGATCAAAAAGGGCACCGCTTCGCGTGGTCCGATGTATCCGACGATTCCGCACATACTTTGGCGCTCGGCATTCTATTGGGGGTGTTCGGGGCAGGGGGCACTGTTCTAGCCCTGGCGGGTCGCCGGCTGGCTCGTGAATTTGCCGGCGACGCGACGAAAAATCGCACCTCAAAACCTAGCTTACCCCCGCTTGTTTTGATGGTAACACATTTTGTTCGACGGCCTGAAGTTCGGTTATTGCCGGTCGTAGCGCGGGCAAGTGCCTCCGGGAGCGGAAAACCGCTCTTTCAACGACCGCCGACGATCGGTTACAAGGTGGCCTTTGACGGTATCAGTATGCCCGGTGCAACCGGAAAACCTGGGCGAAATCGGAGTCCCGAGTTGTTTGGCTAAGCCGCCTGCGGCTTAACGGGGAGTGCCGGAGGGTGTCCCTGCAAGGAGTTCCGTTGAGCATGTCGCAAGCAGCGCCCCGGCTACGAATTCGTTCGACCAGCTACGTCGTGATCCCGGCCCGATTGGCGTCGACCCGGCTGCCCCGCAAGCTCTTGCTCAGCGAGACCGGCAAGCCGCTTTTGCAGCACACCTACGAGGCGGCGCTACGGGCTCTCAAGCCGTCGGGGATGTGCGTGGCGGCCGATCACGAAGAAATCGCCGGAGCGGTCCGGCTCTTTGGCGGCGAAGTGCGAATGACGAGCCCCGATTGTGCCAGCGGCACCGACCGCGTGGCTGAAATCGCCCGGCAATTGGTCGATGTCGATATCCTGGTCAACGTACAAGGAGACGAGCCGGAGTTAGCTGGTTCGTCCATCGATCGCGTGGTCGAGCTTTTAGAAGCCGACCCGGAAATGGCCATGTCCACGCTGGCCACGCCAATCCGCAGCCGCGCGGTTTTGGACGATCCTGCTTGCGTCAAGGTGGTCTTCGACAGTCGCGGACGGGCTCTGTACTTTAGCCGCAGCCCGATTCCGCACGCTCGCACGTGGTGCGATCAGCTCCTGACGACCGATCCGCCGCTGTTCCATCTGCACCTGGGTTTGTACGCCTATCGCCGCGATTTTCTGTTGCGGCTGGCGGGCCTGGAACGCACACCGCTGGAAAAGCTCGAAAACCTCGAACAACTTCGAGTGTTGGAGAATGGCTTTCAAATCGGCGTCGGCGTGGTGGACGAGCCGACCGTGGGCATCGACACGCCCGAGGATTACCGGGCGTTTGTCAGCCGCACGATGGGGCGTTAAGATGAAGTTCCAGGGTTGAGCCACCCTGGCCCCTCCCCCCGAGCCATTCCCAGCGGCGCCGATTTCGTTTTCGCATGATCCAAGGATGGAGCCTCCGAGCGCCCAGGCCTTGAATTCAGCGAATGCGTTGGCGTTTTTTGGGGTGTAGATCGCGTCGCGAATCTTTGGCCGGACAGTGCGTCGACGGTAGGAACTTAATCAATCGCGAGGATTTATGACCAAGCACATTTTCGTCACCGGCGGCGTGGTAAGTTCGTTGGGCAAAGGGCTAACCAGCGCGTCGATCGGAATGTTGCTCGAGCAACGCGGCTTGCGGGTTCGCATGCAAAAGCTCGACCCCTACATCAACGTCGACCCAGGCACGATGAGCCCTTATCAACACGGCGAAGTCTATGTGCTGGACGATGGCAGCGAAACGGACCTCGACCTGGGGCACTATGAGCGATTCACCCATAGCCCGCTCACGCGCGACTCGAATTACACCACCGGCCAGATCTATCAGTCGGTGATCAACAAGGAGCGTCGGGGCGAGTTCCTGGGCAAGACCGTGCAGGTAATCCCCCACATCACGAACGAAATTAAGAGCTGTATCCGTAAGCTGGCCGACGACGACGTGGACGTGGTCATTACCGAAATCGGCGGCACGGTGGGCGACATCGAAAGCCAGCCGTTTCTGGAAGCCATTCGCCAACTTTCGCTCGACGTCGGCAAGCGGAATTGCCTGTACATCCATCTGACGCTGGTGCCATATTTGAAGGCGGCCGGCGAATTGAAGACCAAGCCAACCCAACACTCGGTAGGGCTATTGCGGCAAATTGGTATCCAGCCGGACATCCTGATCTGCCGCACGGAACGATCGATGTCGCGAGATGACCGCGAAAAGATCGCGCTGTTTTGCAACGTGCCGATCGAGGCGGTGATCGAGGAAAAGGATAAGGACTTTTCGATCTACGAAGTGCCGATGAGCCTGGTCGAAAACCAATTGGACGAACTGATCGTCGACTCGCTGGGCCTGCCCGCCGGAACCCTCAAACTGGAAAAGTGGCGCGAGTTGTTGCACAACCTGCGCAATCCAGAACATGAAATCAGCATCGCCCTGGTCGGAAAGTACGCCCAGCACCGCGACGCGTACAAATCCGTCTACGAGGCCCTCGATCACGCCGGGATTTCGCAGCATGCTCAGATTCGGATTCAACCCATCCAGAGCGAATTGATCGAAGAGGAAGGCCCCGAGCGGCTGCTGTCGGGCTATGACGGACTTCTGATTCCCGGCGGTTTTGGCGAGCGGGGAATCGAAGGCAAGGTGGAGGCGATTCGCTTTGCTCGCGAGCGGGATATTCCGTTTTTTGGGATCTGCCTGGGGCTGCACTGCGCCGACGATCGAGTTCGCGCGCAACGTCGTGGGTCTGGCCGGCGCTCATTCCACGGAATTCAACAAGGATGCCCCGCACCCGGTGATTTGCCTGCTCGATGAGCAAAAGGCGATTACCGACAAGGGGGGGACCATGCGACTGGGCGCGCAACCGGCCCATCTGTCGCCGGGTTCGAAGGCGGCCGCCGGTTATGGCCGGCCGATCATTTCCGAGCGGCATCGACACCGCTACGAATTCAACAATTTGTATCGCCAGCAATTCGCCGCCAACGGGATGATCGTGGCTGGTACGAGCCCTGACGATTCGCTGGTCGAGATCGTGGAATTGACCGATCACCCCTGGTTCGTGGCCGTGCAGTTTCATCCCGAATTCAAATCGAAACCGACCGCCGCGCATCCGCTGTTCGCGGGTTTTATCGCCGCCGCGGTGGAACGGCACCTGTCGCGGGGTAGCGCGACCCAACGAGTTTGAGCCGATCGCCACGAAGCTCGTCGCTTTCGTGTCGCGCGATCGGGCCAGTGCGTCAGGTCGTACTAGGTCGCGTCATTCGAGGGGAGCTGCGGCGAGCTCGCGCGGCCGCTTGAAAAAACGCCATGCCCGGCGGCAGGTGGTCTTTGACATCCGTGCCAAACTGGCCCGTTCCCTGGCGACTTGCATTCCCAACCGGGTGAGACGGGCAGGGTATAAACGCGATAACCTGACCGCCGGGCATGGTCGTTGGATTGTGTTAGCTCGACAGCTTGTCGAAAAGCTGCCGGAACTCGGTCATGTGTGATTCGAGGTGAGCCAGCCAGGCACGCGGATTCCAAATCTCGACGCACACGCCGGCTCCGATCACGATCGCTTCTCCTAGCGGTTCGACTTGCAGGAACTCGCGAAAGCCATCGGGAATGGACAGCCGTCCCCGTCCGGCTAATTGCACGGTCTTGTGACGCGTCGAGAGCAATCGGCTGAATTGCTGAACCTCTTCCAGCCGGCCGGCCAGCTTTCCGGCTCGCATCTTGCTTTTGACCAGTTCGACTCCTTCGTCGAGCCGCGATTGCCAAGCTGCCGAGTTCCATAGGCTCAAGCAGCCGGGGCGCTCCTTGGCAAGTATGCAGGCCCCATTGTCGGCCACCAGCAAATCGGCCAGCTCCTGGGGAATCGAAAGTCGAAATCGATCGTCGAGCGTTCTGGGGAACTCTCCCAGGATGAATTCTTGCACTTCGGCCATGGAGCGTTCGGAATGCCCTTGCTGGAATCCGTGGAGCGGGGATTCGCCCCGTCATCGGCCTGTTCGTCCTAGTGGGCAAGTTTCCCATCAGTTGTTGATTCTTGAGGCCATCCTTGGGCTTGTTTCCCACGACGGTCGCAGTCTATCAACTGTTTGACTGATTGCAACCAGTCAAACGAAATTTTTCTGTTTCGGGACACGCTTCGGGCCGTCGCCGTGCCCAGAGCCAAGCGGGGCTTGGGGTTCTCGCCGCTAGCAGAGCACGAGCAACGGCTGCATTTTGTGCGCGACTTTGCGGTTGGCGAACGGACCGGTTATTGGGTACAGTTCCCCGCCCAAGTTCGGGGTATCGTCAAGTGAGCGTGGCAATTCGCCACTTTCGCTCTGGCGATAACAACGCGACAGGGCGAGCGGTGTTTTTGCGAATCGGCAACGAGGCCCGCGTGCGGCGATATATTTCACAATCGGATCGGGTTGTCATCACCGGCATCGGCCTCATGGCCTCGGTTGGTGGTGATCGCGAAAGCGTGTGGCGCGGAGTGCGCGCGGGCCGTACGGCCATGCGCCGATTGAGCGGATTGCCGGGCATTCCCGATGGATTGTTGATCGGGGCCCCGACCGATGTCGAGTTGGCAGCGCCGGATCAATTGAAAGTTCTGGCGATGTGCGACCAGGTGGCCGACGAGGCGCTGCGCGACGCGCGAATTGAGCCCGGCTCGATTCCGCCCGAGCGATTTGGTTGCGGTATCAGCGCCCACATGGGCGACACGCGCCAAAGTGCCGAAAAGCTCGGTTTAGGCCACCTATTGCCGCAGGGCAACATCCCCTGGTGGGAGCAATGGCTGCCCAACACGGCCTGTTCGCGCGTGGCGAACCGACATCGCCTCTTTGGTCCGCGCCTATGTCATTCGACGGCCTGCGCGAGCGGATTGATCGAGGTGTTGGGCGCCGTGCGGGCGATTCAAGACGATCAATGCGACATCGCCTTGGCCGGCAGCGCTGAGGCGTTCAGCTCGCTGTTCGCCGCGGGGTTTCATCAGATGCGCGTACTTGCGCACCACGACGATCCGCGGCAGGCTTGCCGGCCCTTCGACGCGGCTCGCCAGGGCTTCGTAATGGGCGAAGGCTCGGCCATGTTCGTGCTCGAGCGGCTTAGTCACGCGCAAGCCCGCGGGGCGTCGATCTATGCTGAAGTCGCTGGTGGGCGATTGTTGGCCACCGCACACCATATGACGGGTCTCGATCTGGAAAGCGACGCCCTGTCCTATCTCATTTCCGAGGTCTTGCGCGTGGCTCGCGTCTCGCCGCGCAAATCGGATACATCAACGCTCACGGCACCGGCACGCAGCAAAACGACGTGGCAGAGACGCGGGCCATTCGCCGCGCCATGGGCAGCGCGGCCGACCTGCTGTGCGTCAGCGCCACGAAATCGATTCTAGGACACCTGATCAATGCCGCCGGCAGCGTGGAATTGGCTATCACGGCTCTGGCCATGCGGGACGGTTTCGTACCGCCTACGCTCAACCTGACCAGCCCGGATCCCGAATGCGATCTCGATTGCATTCCGCTAGTGGGCCGGTCGAGCTCCTTCGTTTCGGCCCTTAAGCTGTCCGTGGCATTCGGCGGAGCTCTGGCGGCCGTGGTTCTTAAGCGCTACCAGCACGCCTCGGCCCGCACGGCCGATCCAATGCTCCGTGCCGCCTAAAGCGCCGCCCCGGCGGAGCACAATATTCTTGACGCGCCCAGGTCGCCCCCGGTAGGCTCGTGTTAGCCCTCGACAGGGCCGGAAACTCTAATGTAACTGGGAGATACTCTCGATGCTCAGACTGGGCACGCTCGCGATCGTTATGGTCGCAATACAATTGATTGGGTCAGTTGCGGTCGGTCAGCACACGAAAGACTCGCTGGACACGGTCAAGGAGAATCTCGCGCAGAAAAAGGCCATCTTGATCGATGTCCGTGAGCCAAAGGAGTGGAACGCCGGGCACCTGCAAGACGCCCAGTTACTGCCGCTCAGCGAACTGAGAAAGGTGCCGAATGATCGGGCGGCCCAGCAAAAGGTGGATAAAGCACTGCCGAAGCAGCAAATCATTTATTGCCACTGCGGCAGTGGGGTCCGTGTGCTCTTGGCCACGAGCATATTGAGCAAGCTGGGCTACGATATTCGACCCCTGGCTGACGGGTACAGCGACCTTGTCGCTGCCGGCTTTACGCCCGCCAAGATCCAGAAGTAACCTCGGATTCGCGACTCGATCGCAGGCCGGCGAACCCGGCGCCTGTTGTGTCAGACGCCGATTTCGCTGGCCTGGTCATCGCGTCAGCCGTTCAGGCGATTTTCCAGAACTGACCGGTCCGACGTGCTAGCGGCCCCAGGTCGTGACGATCAGATCGCCAGAGTGCTTGAAGGCGACTTTGACGCTGTATCCGCAGCACCATTGATATTCCACGACGTCGCGGCCAAAAATGCCGGTGCCGGCGCAAACCTTGGGCTCGCCCTTGCAGCAGGCCGGGAGGCACACCGACACGTCCACGTCACAGCAGGTGCAGGGGTCCTTCACCTTGAGCACGGTTTCTACCGCTGGCTCGCAGCTGCCGCAGCACAACTTGGGCCCGCGGTGCCGGTAGGTGATGCAGGGTTTCGGGCAACAAACCTCTTGCGGAGCCGCGCAGTCACCCGCCTTGATCGCCGACAGGCTGACAAGCCGAGTCCGGGCCGGCTCGGTCTTGGCCAAGGCCTGGGTTGCTTGCAATTGCACGATAAATGTGAATGCCAGAGCCACGGCCGCCAGCAGAATTCGATTTTTCGACATCGATAATCCCTCTCTAACGAACAAAAAACTACGTCTAACAGCCAACTAAGATGACATATCTCACCCAGCCCGCAAGGTCCGCGACGACTGTGTATTTCGCTCGAAATCCCTAAATGCTTTCCGCAACGCTAGTTATATTTTTCACAAAGTGCTAGCAAATCGTCCGGAAACCTCCGGCAGACTTGCCGCGGCAGCTCGGTGTTTGGGGAGCGGACTTTTTTGCTCCAGGGCCGGTCGTGACCTAGAGTTCGGAAGGCGGTGGGCCCCCCGCGACACATCACTTGGGGCAATTGCCGCCCAGAACATATCCCAATCGGTCGCACCTTGCGCTGGCGGCGGCCAAGTCTCCGTTATCGGACGATAGGCTAAACGTGTCGGTCGACTTATCGATACCGCTGAAATCACTCGAGCAGCCTCTGCGCGACTCGATTCGTGAATTGCGGCGCGGTTACCAGGCCGTCTCGGATTGCCTGGAACAGTCGATGGCCGAGTGCGACATGCGGGGCACGGAGTTGGCCGATTGTCGACGCCAATTGGCCGAAGCCCGACGCAGTCTGAGCGAATGCGAAAAGCAACTCGGCGAGCGCGCTCGGGCGGACGGGGACCTGACACATCGCTACTCGGCCTTGAAGAAGCAGGTCGATGCCAAGCAAACCGAGTTGGCACAGGCCAATGATCGGGCCGCGCACTCTCTGGCCGAGGCCGAACAAAGCAAGCAGCGGCTCGAATTGCAGGTCGAGCAAAATCAGCAGCTTCGTCAGCAGACCGAACGATTGCAGGCGGAAGCGGAATCAACCCGTGGCGAGTTGTCCCAGCTTCGCACCCAGTTCACCGCGTTGGCCGAGTCGGCCGCTGAAGCAGTCCGGTTGCGGGGAGAGCTGGCCGAGGCTAAAGCACAGCTTGCCAAACAACAAGAACAGCTCGCGGCCGTGCCGGTCGATAGCACGTTGAGCGAATCCCTGAATCAGGAGCTGGCGGCTGAACGATCGCATCGGCAACAGTTGGAAAATGAGTTGGACGTGCTGCGTCACCGGGTCGCCGAACTAACCGAGACGCTGGCCGAGCAAAAACGGCTCGTCGCCGAAGAACGAGAGCACTGGAACGAAGAGCTGCGACAACTTCGGCGTGCCGTGGAACGCCAATCCGAAATGCTCAATCAGCGCCCGTCGCAGGCGCCCGCTGCCCCGCCGACCGAAGCAGCGCATGATCGCCCGACAAACAATGGCCAAAGCGCCGACAAGGTTCTTGGCTCGGTGCTGGAACAATTCGAGATGTTGCAGAGAAACAAGATTCGCAAGCTGGCAAACGCGTCGTCGCCTCAGTGACCTGGGCGGCAACCGGAGGTAATTCGATCATGCGATCCGCAAGCCTTTTAGAGTGTATGTGTGCCCTGATCGGTCCCATGGGACTGGCCTGCGGCTCGGTGCTCATGAGATTTCCCGAATGGCTCGGAGGCGCCATCTCGTCGACTTGCGCGGCCGCATTTTCCAAACCCACGCCGCCGGTACACGGGGCGCCTAGGGAAACCAACGTTGAAGACCCGGTTGACGATGGTGCCGATTGGCCGGGGGAGCTTGGTCCGGTCGAATCGCTGGTCGACGAGATGCTCAAGCAAAGTCGCTACGCGCTCTTGCTGCGGCCGCAATTGGTCGAGAATCTTTCGGTCGATCAGTTGATTCGCACGCGTGCGGCGCTGTCCGACGGAATGTGCCTCGTGCCCGAGGGACAGGTCGTACTGCATCGGAGAGCCGGAGTTTGCGATGGTGACGGCGAAGCGGCCGCGTACGGCAGCCTGCCGGTGTATGTGTCGGCTTTTTACCTGGATCGCTATCTGGTGACGAACGCCCAGTTCCACAATTTCGTCGCCAGCGGTGGCTATGAGCAAATGGCGATCTGGGATCAAGAAATCTGGCCCGCCGTGCTCGACTTTGTCGACCAGTCGGGACACCCCGGGCCGCGGTATTGGCACAACGGACGATATCCGCGGGGCGAGGGCAAGCACCCGGTCGTGGGTGTGAGTTGGTACGAGGCATCCGCCTATTCGCGCTGGGCCGGCAAGCGGCTGGTGACCGATGCCGAGTGGATCAAGGCCGGCAGCTGGCCCGTGGCCCTCGAGGGACATCCGCTGTTGCAGCGCCGGTATCCGTGGGGCGAAGCGATGGACCGCAGCCGCGCGAACTTGTGGGGCTCGGGACCTGGACGCACCGTGAGCGTCGAGGAGTTTCCCGGCGGCGTGAGCGTGGGGGGCGTGCAACAGTTGATCGGCAACGTCTGGGAGTGGACGGCCGACGCATTTGGCCTGGAGAGCGACGAGGCTGGCGCGGGCCTGGAGAAGACGCATTTTAAGAGTCTTCGCGGCGGGGCCTTCGACACCTACCTCGACACCCAGGCCACGTGCCATTTTCAGAGTGGCGACCGCGCCCTGGCGCGCAAGCACAATATTGGCTTTCGATCGGCCATTAACCTGGGAGATTTAGTCAAACGCGACGCTGGCTGCGAAGCCCCTGCTTCCGAGCCGGTTGAGCCCTTACAGGCGGGGACCGAGCAATGAATCGAGGAATCGCAGTCGAATTGGATTCGTTCCGGTTGGCCAACTTCAGCAGTCAGGTTCCATGCCTGATTTGCGAAGAAGGCAACATGCTCGACGCCGAGACGTGTCGGAGCTGCTACGCGCCGATGATCCTCGCGCATCAAGCACAATCGCAAAACACCTCGCCGGTGATGTTTGCCGCCTTAGGGCCAAGCGGCGTGGGCAAGACCGTGTATCTGGGCATGCTTCTGGATATGCTTTCGCGACAGCCCAAGCAATTGCAGCTTTCCGCGCGCGGCGGCTTTTCGGTCACGCTGCAGCAGAATACGCTGGCGGCGCTGGCCCGCCTGGAGTTTCCGCACAAGACTCCCAACGAGCCCGATCGCTGGAACTGGGTCCACTGCCAATTACGCAGCCCCAAGCACCGGCAACCGGTCGAGCTTGTGCTGCCGGACATTGCCGGCGAAGCGCTGTTCGAGGAAGTCGATCATCCGCATTCTTACCGTGTCATCCATTCGATGCTCAGCCGTTGCGACGGAGTGTTGGTGTTGATCGATGGCACGAAGCTGCAGTCGGGTTCGCTCGACGAGGATTATTTCACGATGAAACTG
Organism: uncultured Planctomycetaceae bacterium; assembly: GCA_963791755.1. GTDB lineage: Bacteria > Planctomycetota > Planctomycetia > Pirellulales > PALSA-1355 > PALSA-1355. The sequence goes on along the minus strand of CAWBTK010000005.1, from coordinate 1,273,559 downwards.
CTGAGCCATTTGAGCGAGCTGCCGAAGGATCCCAAGAACAACTGGTCTAATCGGCCCGTGGCGTTGATTTTCAGCAAGGCGGACCAATGCGAGTCGTGCTTTGACGATCCGGCCGGCTATGCCCAGCGGCACGCGCCCGGGTTGTGGCGAGTCTGTCAGCAGCGTTTCCGCAAGCACCGATTCTTCGCGGCCGGCGTGGCGGGGGCGTGCGCTACGCGAACCTTGCGAGGGGGCGGACTTCAAAGCGTTCCCTTGCGAATCGAGCCGCGTGGGATCGTCGAGCCCTTTGAGTGGCTCGTCGAGAATCTGCGCGTCTGATATGGAGTCGGTCGGTGCCGGCGAGCCGGAAGCAGGCATACGTAAGTCTAGTGAAGGAATTCTGTCGTGCTTATTGAACAAGCGATATTCACTTCGGCCGAAACCGATCGAGCGCAGGGCTATCAGCTTGTGCGGCGCAGCGCGGGTGTGTCCGAGACCGACGCGCGGGAGCTGTCGCTATGGGGTCCCTCGCACGACTCACTCGTCGAGCGGCCCAACGAGCGCTCGAGCGTGAACTTCTTCCGGCTGGAAAGCGGCTGGTACAGCGTTTCGCGGACGACGCTCGAGGGGGCGGAATACAGCGGCCGCGGAGGCCAACGCGTTTCCACTCATTTCCTGCTGGTCCCGCCCGAGGTTCTGGCCCGTTTCGGAAACAATGCATTCGCCGTACTCCGGGCCGCCACGGCCATCGGCGCTGGAACCCGGTGAGCCGACGTCTGAGCCGCTCCAGTCGCTGTCGCTCTCTGGCCGCGCGGCGGCCGTCGATCTCACGCTGTTGGCCCAGCTTTCGCGCGACCCCGGCTCTCATGCCATGGCAACACTGGTGCAGGCGGCGCTATCTAGCGACCGACTGGCCGTGGCCGTCGCGACGCCGCGCGAACAATTGATTGCCGGGCTGCTGAATTTGCTTCCGGTCGAATGCCGCCCCGAGTTCTCGTTCACCACCGCTCTGAAAGCCTCGCCTGCGCGTCCCGTGCGGATTTCCTGTCTCGACGACGATCCTACCGGCTGGCGCGCGATCGCCCGCGGAGGCGTGACGCTGTTGGACTTGAGGGGCGGGCAGGCGAGTGACTCGCCCGACTGGCACGGCTGGGCCGGCTACGTCGCGAAAGTCCTGCATTGCGGAAAGTTGTCGTTTCTGGCGACCGAATTGGAGCAATCGCGTCCGGGCCTGACCTGTGCCGATTTGGATCTCCTCAGCGGAGAAGTGGAGTCGCGATTTCCCGAACCGCAGCGGGCCGCCGTGGTCGCGGCGCACGTCGAGAGAGATTCCGCGTCCAATCCCGGCCAGGCGGCGTTCAGCGGCGCTACCGTGCAACGATCGGATCGGGCCCATTTGCGACAGGAGCAGATGATGACCGCGCCGGTCGATCCGGCCGGCGCCAGCGGCATCGACAAGTTGATCGAGTCATTGGCGGAACAACCGGCCGAGGTTTTGGAATTGCTCGAGCGTATTGACGATTTGGTGTTCGCCGCCATTTCAGGCGACGAGCTGGCGATGACCGAACTGGAGGTCTTGTGGCCGACCGTCGTCGCCGACTTGGACCAGGACCTGGTCGAGCGATCACGCGAACAGTATCTGCGCTGCGCTTTGTCGATCTGCAGCGAATGTGTTGAGGGAGGCGTGCAGCGGCCCGATCGGGCCGCCGCCGCGATCGACGTGCTGTGCGTGCTCTTCGAAGAGTAGCCGCTCAGGCCTGGGATTCGATCAACTTCCAGAAGTCGTCGAACAGATACGCGCTGTCGTGCGGACCGGCCGAGGCTTCGGGGTGGTACTGTACGCTGTAGGCCGGCAACTCGCGATGACGGATCCCTTCGATCGTGCCATCATTCAGATTGCGGTGCGTCACGGCCAGCGACGAGGGCAGATCGTCGGCGGAAACGGCGAAGCCATGGTTTTGCGAGGTGATTTCGACCCGCCCGGTCTCCAAATTCTGGACCGGCTGGTTCGCCCCGCGATGACCGAACTTGAGCTTGAACGTGGTGGCGCCGCAGGCCAATGAAAGCAATTGATGCCCAAGGCAGATGCCAAAAATGGGCGTCTTCCCGAGCAGTTCGCGAATCGTGCCGATTGCATAGTCCAGCGGCTCGGGGTCGCCCGGACCATTGGACAGGAACACGCCGTCGGGGCGTTGTGCGAGTACTTCCTGGCTCGTGGCGGTTCCCGGCAGCACCGTCACGCGGCATCCCTGATCGCACAAATGTCGAGCGATGTTCCACTTCATGCCGTAGTCGAGCGCGACGACGTGCTTATCGGCATGCCGTGTTGAGGGCTTGGCGGTCGCATTGGCGTCGCCCGATAGGGTCGACCAGTGGCTCAGGCGTTCGGTCCACTCCCGACTTTCGCCGGGCACGACCTCGCGCACCAGGTCGCGGCCCACAAGCCCCCGACTCGCCTTCGCCTTGGCGACAAGACTGGCGTCGTCCAGGTCCACGGTCGATAACACCCCCTTGAGCGCCCCGTGCTGACGAATTCGGCGCACCAGCGACCGCGTGTCGATTCCGGAAATACCGACGACGTTATGCCGTGCCAGGTACTCGTCGAGGGAACTGTCCGCGCGAAAATTGCTGGCCACGCTGCTGTGGTTGCGGACCACGAAACCGGCCAGGTGCGGCCGGCTGCTTTCGACGTCCTGGGCATTGACGCCATAATTGCCGATCTCGGGATACGTCATCGTGACGATCTGCCCGCGGTAGCTGGGGTCGGTGAGGATCTCCTGATACCCGGTCATCGACGTGTTGAAGCACACCTCTCCGTCGACCTCTCCAGGACTGCCAAACGAGGCGCCGCTATAAACGGTGCCGTCCTCCAGGGCAAGCTTCGCGACTTTCATAGATCGGTCTGGTTCCTCAAGGATGGCGCGGCGTGACGCGCTTGTTAAGCGTTCAGGCTTATAACGACCGAATTCCAGTCCGGTTGGTCGCGTCGCGTGGTCGCGCGACGGCGATCTAAAGTTTGGCGGATGGCCGCCCGATACGGTTGTTACGGCTGTGGGTCTCCGAGCTGGCGAGCGGAAGTTTGCCAATTCGGACAGCCAATGAAGAGGGTTCTTGCCCCGGCGAGCAAGGGCCCTCTATTTTTTTGCGCCCCCGCTTGCCAAAAATTGGCCCTCGACACGCGAATCGGGGACATTATAGCCGGCTGCTGGGGATCCGGAAAGGATCACGCTCGACGCCACGGCTTTGGCTTAGCTCTCGGCGGTAACCAGTTCGGCGGCCGGATCGTAATGATCCAACGGTGCGTCGAGCGGCTTCTGGCGGGCAGCCACGGGTCCGGCTTCGCGCTGCAGAAGGGCGATCAGGCTCACCCCAGAGCTGAAAGGGGCGACTCGCTCGCCTTTAGCCAGTCGGACCAGCCGGTGCCGTTCGCCGGCAAAACAGTTGGTCAACAGCGAGTTGACCATTCGGTTCGGCAGCTTGAAATCGGTTCCGGCTTCGCCCGCGGCGCGGCCGCGGTAGCGATTCCAGCGACGCACCAGCTTCACGGCCGGGTAGAGCCGCGCATTGTAAGGTGTGGCCAGTAGAGGCCTGACGGCCAGTCCCTGCCAGATCCGTTGAAATCGTTGCATATCGTAGCGGCGGTAGTGCCCGAACGACTGATCGTGCTGGCTCCAAAGCGTCAAGTCGGCGGGAACAGTGAGCAGAAAATACGTGCCGGGCTTCGCCGCGGCCAGTAACTCGGAAAACAGGGCGAAATCGTCCGGCACGTGCTCCAAAACATCCGTCAAGAGCACCAGCTTGGCTTGCTCCATGGCCGAGCCCAAGTCGCGCGCGCCAAGCCATGAATGAAGCGAACCTGTGGAAAGCGGTGCTTTGCCAGCCGGATCGCGTGGGACGAGGCGTCGATGCCGACACAATGGTAACGATTGGCCAGGCCCGCCAGATTTGCGCCGGTGCCGCAGCCCACGTCGACGATGGTCGTATCCTGATTGGGCGGAAGAATGGCCTCGACCAGAGAAGTCAAAATCTTCCGCCGAGCGACAAACCACCAATGGCGGTGTTCGATCTCGGCGTGCAGTTGGAACTGTTCCGATTGCATGGAATAAAGTGAATCGAGTGGCGGCGGGATGCGTGGGAGAACGGTTCCCCCGTGCAAGGATAGCTCACACTGATTCGTAACTCTCGCACGGGAATCTTCCCAAGGTTTAGGTTCCCCGGGAAAATATTGGCCAGCGCGGCGCCGCCGAGCGGCCGAGTATGCATTGACGTCACAATCGGTCGAACCGGCCCATGACCTTCACCGGACGGCAGGCTGACAACGGCGGCCAGGGAGCTCGCGGGTCAAGTCGCGGCGATCAATTAGCCGCACGAGGATCGCCGGCGATGGCGCCGCTCGCGCGCGATTCGCTGCCCAGGCAGCGAGCGATCTGTCGCACGGCCTGCCGCAGTCGGTTTTCGTTCTCAACCAATGCCAGCCGCAGGTAGCCCTCGCCCGCCGGACCAAATCCGCTGCCGGGGCTGACCGCCACATCACCTTCCTCGAGGAGCTTGGTGGCGAACTGCATGGTATCCATCTGGCTGGCCCAGGGCTCGGGCACCTTGGCCCACACGAACATGCCGGCCCGGGGCGCCGTGATATCCCAGCCGATGCGCCGCAGTCCCTCGCACAGCACGTCGCGGCGGTGCTGATAAAGCACGCTTTGGGCTTCGACCGCCGCGTCTGTGTGGCGCAGGGCCATGATGGCGGCGACTTGGATCGGTGCGAACATGCCGTAGTCGTAATAGGTTTTGATCGTGCCCAGCGCCCGGACCATCTCCGGATTACCGGCGCAAAAACCGACCCGCCAGCCGGCCATGTTGTAGCCTTTGCTCATCGTCGTGAACTCAACGCCCACGCTCTTGGCGCCCGGCGCCGACAAGAAGCTGGGGGGCTGGTAGCCGTCGAATGCCACGTCGGCATAGGCGAAGTCGCTAATTACCATGAAACCGTAACGCCGTGCGAGCTTGACCACTTCGACGTAAAACTCGGGCTCGATCGTGACGGCGGACGGATTGTGCGGATAGTTGACGATCAGCAGCTTCGGCTTGGGATACAGGTGCTGACACGTATAAGCGATGTTGGACAGAAACCGCTCGCTGTCGGCCACTTCCAGCGCGATTGCACTAGCCGCCGCCAACGCCACGGCGTAGACGTGCACCGGAAAGTAGGGGGCCGGCACGATCGCCGTATCGCCCGGGCCCACTAGCGCCAGGCACATGTGGCTGAAACCTTCCTTTGAACCCAGGCATACGATCACCTCGCTCTCGGGATCGAGCCGCACGCCATATTTCTTCAGATACTTGCTGGCCACCTCGCGACGCAGATTGGGAATTCCGGTGGCCTTGCTGTAGCCGTGGTTGCGCTCGTCGCGAGCCGCCTCGGCCAGCTTCTCGATCACCAGTTCCTCGGGCGGATCCGAGGGATTGCCCATCCCCAGGTCGATGACGTCGTCGCCGGCCCGCCGCTTCTGATACTTGACCGCGTTGATGCGGGCAAACAGATAGGGCGGCAGGCGCTTAACCCGCTCCGCGACTTCGATCTGGAACGGCGCCGTATTGTTCGCCGGATTATCGACTTCGTTGTCGTCACTCATCGATCCACTCATGCGTGGCAAAAGCTCGAAGGTTCGCCGCCCAGGTTCCAACATACCCGGATTGACGGCGAAAAGGAACGGTCCGCGGGGGCGCCAAAGTCGGCGTGGCGCCGCCGAAGCCGCACCCTCGCCGCCTCGTTTGACAAGGGTCGGGGCCGAAATGTTCGCCTTTTCGCCTGGCTAACGCTTCATCACCCTGGGGGTGGGCAGGCCGGTGTCGACGTCCATCGAGGCTTGCTCTTCCTTCTTGGGCAATTTGATGTTGCCGGCCAGGAAGTTGTCGACGTGCGAATCGTCCTTGAGCCGTTCGAAAACCTTGGCCATGGCGACCCGCTGCTTCTTCTCGTGGATGTCGCGATAGAGCAGGTCCTTGACCTCGTCCAGGTTAGTTTTGATGGGCGTGGTACGGCCCTCGTAAAACAGGATCACAAACGTGCTGCCAACCTGGATGATGCCCGACAGGGGGCTCTCGGGCGTAAGCGCGAAGGCCTCGCTTTCCAGCAGCGGCTGACCGCCGTGGCGCTGGATGGGCGGCACTTCGCCGCGCAGCGTGCGGCTGCCAGCCTCGATCGAGTACTGCTCGGCCAGATTGCCAAAGGTTTTGACGGACTGATCCGCGCGGGCTTTTTCCCAGACCTCCTGGGCGCGGCGGTGATTATTCAACACGATTGCCCGGCAGCGAACTTTAGGGCCGTAATTGGCTTCATATCCTCGCTGCATGTCCTCCTTTGTGACTTGCACGTTGTCGCCGACAAGTTTCTTGAGGGCCACGGACGGCCAGACTTCGTCGCGGACGTAGACTTCTCGTGAGATGTTCTGCGTTTTGGTAATGTGTTCCAGCCAGGCCGCGACGTCGGGTTCGCCCTTGCCCTTGATCTTGCCCATCGAGACGGCCGCCCGGGCAATTTCGGCGCCGATGTCGTCGTCCGAAATTTTAAGGTTCTTCTTGCGTAGCGACTGATCCAACAGTTTTCGATTAATCGCGCCCTCGAGCACGTCGTTGCCGTGACGGTCGACGCACTCTTCCGAGAGCTCGCGAATCGAGATCTTCTGACCGTTGATGGTGGCGGCCACGCCAGGCATTTGCTTGCTCTTGATCGGATCGTTGTAAATGTTTTCCACGACCGCGCTGGCTTGCAGATCCTTGAACACATCGCTGGCCGCCGCTCGCAGCTTGCGGTCTTTGAGCGCATCCAACAACAGCGGCTCCACCTTGGCTCGGTCGATTCCCTTGGCCGCCGGCAGGTGTTCTTCGCACTTGATAAAGACATAGAGTTCGCCGACCTGGATAATCTTTGAGATCTCGCCCTTCTTCATCGAGAAGGCCGCCTGTTCCAGGTTCGGGTCTCCCATGCGGCGGCGAATCGGCTGGATCAAGCCGTAGGCGCTGGCGCTGTTCGTGTCTTGCGAATGGTTCTTGGCCAGGGCTGGGAAATCGTCCGGCTTGGCACAGGCCTGGGCGTGAATGCTACGCGCCTTCTCGGGATCATCCATCGCGATCAGACGCACCTTTACGGCCGGTCCGAACTCGCTCTCGTAGGCCTCGTCCAGTTCCTTCTGGCTGACCTTCAACTGATTCTTGGCCAACTCTCGCAAGGCCAAAGTCGGCCAAATGATATCCTGGGCATATCGCTCGGGCTTAATGCCGCGCTCTTTTTCCAACATCTGCAGCCATTGCTCTTTGGGGAGCGAAAACTTGCGGGCCATGCGATCGATTTCGTCGGCAACTTGCTGGTCGCTGATGACAATGCCGCGTTGCTGGCAGCTCGTTTGGATCAAGGTCCGATTGACCATGCTTTCCAAAACATCGACGCCATAGTGCAGCAAACAATCCCGCGCCAAGTCTTCGCGCGTGATCGGTTCGTTATTGACGATGGCCGCGATAGGATTCTTCTTGGGCGTCGACGGAGCGCCGGCTTTGAGGTCGGCGGGTGATTTTACTCGCTCCACGGCCGACGCCTTCTTAACCGCGCTGGCCGGAGGTTTCGCGACGGCCGAATCGGAGGGGGAGTACCAGCGGTACAACAGGCAGACGCCGACCATAAGCATGCCGCTGGCGAACCAGCCAGCCCGCTGTGCAATCGCGGCCGCGCGAGACTCTGCGCCCTGAGAAAGCTTGCCATCCATAGCCGTGTTCTCCATCCACCGCGTCGATCGCTGAAAGTCCGAGATGCCCAGGGGGCCTTCATGGCACATTGGGCGGCGGATCATACAAGGTGATCGCGAAGGGGGTCAAGGCGAATGCCCCCTAAACTGCCAAAGGGCTGCCAGATGCGCTCGTTGCCAAGCCGGCCCCGGCCGATTGAAGCAGCCGGATGCTAGCATGCTTCGTTAACGAGATCCGACCGCGGCGCTGATCGTTCGCCGGGCAAGCTCCGGGCGATTGGTGATAATTCCGTCGATCTTGGCTCGGACGAGTTCTTCGATTCGCGCCGGATCGTCGACCGTCCAGACCCAGGCCTTCCAGCCGCGGGCATGGACGGCGGCAATCGTCTCGCCGGTGGTGAACTTGTCTTCCCAGCCCACAATGCGGGCTCCAGTCGCTGCGATCTGGTCGAGCTTTTCGGGGGTGAATTCCTTATGGCCGAGTGCCGCCAGCACCAGCTCGGGTTCAATCTGGTGGCAGCCGGCCAGGTAGTCCCAATCGAAGGCCTGCACGACGACCTGGTCCAGCAGTTTTTTCCGCTTCAACAGCTCGATGCAAGTCGCCGGATCGCCTCCTTTGCGCTCGATCAAGGTCATCGAGCCAGCCTGGATCGTGTCGAGCGCTTCGGACAAAGTCGGAATGTGAGTGCCGGCGAACCGTGGCTCGAACCAACTGCCGGCGTCGAGCAGTTTGAGCTCAGCCAGGTTCTTGCTGGTGAGCTTGATTTTTTCACCGCCCCACAGTTGCCGAGCATTGGTCGCGCGGTCTAATTCGGCGTCGTGAAACACCACCGGCACTCCGTCAGCCGAGTGGTAGTAGTCGAGCTCGATCAGATCGGCGCCGGCTTTGACGGCCGACTCGAACGCGGGCAAGGTGTTTTCCGGCGCAACCTTGCTGTCGCCGCGGTGGGCGATGACCAGGATCTCCGGCCGCGCGACGCATTTGGCGGCGGCGCCCGGCGAGGGTTTTTGTGCCGCGTGCGAATCAGGCGTGTCGGCGGCCAATCCCAGGACTCCCAAAACGAGGACGACTCCGAGCGAGCATCGCATGCGATACTTTCGATTTGGCGGACTGTTCGAGCGCGAAAGCAACTGGGATGGCTTGATGCCGCGCAATGCGACTCAGTCCTCCATGACTTCCCGCTCCTTGGCGGCTGCCGAGTCGGCTGCCATGTTCTCGAATCGCTTGGTCAGATCTTGAATGTCTTCTTTCAACTGGTCGCGATCATCCTCGGTCATGGTCTTGTCTTTTTGAGCCTGATCGGCGGCTTTATTGCCGTCACGGCGAACGTTGCGGACCGCGACCTTCGTCTCCTCGGTCAGTTCGCGGATTCGGGCGACCAGCTTGCGACGAACCTCGGTCGATAAGGGGGGCACGCTGATGCGAATCAGCCGCCCATCGTTTTGCGGATTCAGCCCCAGGCCGCTGGCTTGTACCGCCTTCTCGATGTCCTTGAGCGTGCCGGGATCGAATGGACGAATGACGATTTGCGTGGGCTCGGGGGCGCCAACCGAGGCGATGGCCTTGATGGGCGTGGGCGATCCGTACACCTCGACCCGAAGCGAATCAACCAGGCCCGGATTGGCCCGTCCGGTGCGAATGCCCGCCAGGTCTTGTTTCAGGCGGGCCAGGGCCTTCTCCATCCGCTCTTCGGTATCAAACAGAATCTCGTCGACGCTCATAAACTTGTGCCTTTCACGCCACTTGCGCGCTCTACTTGGTCACCACGACCTGGCTGCTGATGAGCGTGCCGATGCGAGCGCCGTTGACGGCGCGCTCGATGTTGCCTTCTTTCTTGAAATTGAACACCAGGATCGGCATGTCGTGCTCCATGCACTGCGCGATCGCAGTGGGGTCCATCACGCGCAGGTTTTGCTCGCGGACCGCATTGTAGCTCAGCTCGCTATACAGCAAGGCATGGGGATTTTTCTCGGGGTCGTCGCTATAGACGCCATCGACGCGAGTCGCCTTGAGCAGGATGTCGGCCTCGAGCTCCAACGCCCGCTGGGCGGCGGCCGTGTCGGTAGTGACAAACGGGCTGCCGGTGCCGGCCGCGAGAATGACGATCCGCCGCTTTTCGAGGTGACGCTTGGCGCGGCGGCGAATATAGGGCTCGGCCACGCCGTCCATGCGGATCGCGGTCAGCAGCCGGGTTTCATAGCCCAATGATTCGATCGCGTCTTGCAGCGCCAATCCGTTGATCACGGTGGCCAGCATGCCCATATAATGGGCCGTGGCCTCCTGGATGCTCGAGTTGCCGGCCGTGAACTGCGCGCTGCGCAGGATGTTTCCACCCCCGATGACGATCGCGATTTGCACTCCGCTTTGGGCCGCCTTGCACACTTGCTGCGAGATGGCCACTACCTCGTCCATGCTGATTCCGCGTTCGCCGGCGTGCGCGAAACTTTCGCCCGAGAGTTTCAGCACGACACGGCGATACTGCACGGAATCGTCGGACTTGACTCGATCGGCCATTGCGTCGAACTCCTAAAAGCGAATGGTCCCATGGGGGCCAACTGGCCGGCCGACTACTTGCCGAGTTCCCAGTGGATATAGCGGACGATCTTCATACCGTTTTCCTCGGCGAACTTGCCCACGGTTTTCTTGTCGTCCTTGATGAACGGCTGTTCGAGCACGGCCCGATCGGCGAAGAAGTTGCGCATGCGGCCTTCGATCATCTTGGGGATGATGTTCTCGGGCTTGCCTTCCTTGCGCGCCGCCTCGGAAAGGATCTCGCGCTCCTTGTCGACCTCGGCCTGAGGCAGATCCTCCTTCGCAAGCACGACGTTCGGCTTCTGGGCCGCGATGTGCATGCTGACGTCCTTGGCGGCCTCGGGCGTGCCTCCTGCGGCCTCGACGAGCACGCCGACGGTCTTGCCGGCATGGTGCACATAGCCGGCGGTCTTGCCGTCGATGCGCAATGCGACCGACCTTGAACACCTCGCGAATGCGGTTGGTCAGGTCGCTGAGCTTTTCGCGCAGGGTCGTTCCGGGCGCCGACGGTGACGGCTGATCGAGCAGCTCGTCGGCAGTCTTGGCGCCTTTTCCGGTCGCCAGTTGTTTGGCCATGTCGTTGGCCAGCGCAATGAACTCGTCGTTCTTCGCGACTGGCGCGCTCTCGCATAGCAACTCAACGAGCGCACCGACGCCTTTTTCCCAATCCGTGTACAGGCCCATGCGTCCGAATGCGGTCTCCCGTCCGGCGCGGCCTTCCTGGACCTTGATGTTGTCCTTCCGCAGCCATTCGATGGCCGCCTGCTCATCACCGCCGGTGGCTTGCAGGGCCTCTTTGCATTTTCCCATCGGCAGGCTGGTTTTGTCGCGAAGCGATTTGACCATTGCCGCGCTGACTTGTGTCATGTGAGTGTCCCCTCGCAATATCGCATTGAATGAAGTTTGTTCGAGTTGGCTCGAATAGCGGAAACAGCGGCGCCAACCGCGCCGCGGTGATTGAGTAACTTTCCAGCATCGCCGGTCACCGGCAATCGATCGGCGTCGGCTAACCGACCGCCTGAGCCTCTGCGCCTTCGGACTTCTTGCGCTCGATCTCGCTGGTGGTGCTCGTCTTGCCCTCGAGGATCGCGTCGGCCAGTTGCTGCACGATCAATTCGATGGAGCGAATGCTGTCGTCGTTGCCCGGAATCGGCAGGTCGACCACGTCCGGATCGCTGTCGGTGTCGATCAAAGCGACGGTGGCAATTCCCAGCTTCTGGGCTTCCTTCACCGCATTGTGCTCTTTTTTCGGATCGATGACTACCAGGCATTCCGGCAAGCGGCTCATGGTGCGCATACCGTTCAGGTTGCGATACATCTTGCGGTACTCGCGCGTTAGCGCCGATTGCATCTTCTTCGAGTAGGTCGCTAGTTGCTCGCTGTTTCGGATTTTCTCCAGTTCTTCCAATCGGGCCAGGCGATTGCGAATGGTCCGAAAATTGGTCAGGGTTCCGCCCAGCCAGCGATCACTCACAAACGGCATGCCGCAACGCAGCGCCTCGCGCTCAATCGTCTCGCCGGCTTGGCGCTTGGTTCCGACAAACAGCACCAGGCTGCCGCCGCTGGAAAGCTGTTTGAGATACTTTCTGGCGCGCAACAGGCCGCGGATGGTTTCGCGGACGTCGATGATGTGGATCAGGTTTTGTCGGGCGTAGATGTAGGGACGCATTTTGGGATTCCACCGGCTTGCCCGATGCCCAAAATGGACCCCCGCCTCGATCAGTTGCTTGACTAAAACAGTTGCCACGAAAGACTCCTCGCAAAGGCACACCGGCAGCCTGTCGGGCGCGAAGTGCGCCTGACGACCGGCGTTGGAAGGGGGACATTCGGTCAGACAGATACCCAATTTGCCAGCTTCGGACCGTTCGAAGAGGCGAGCCAACTAACTTAACGGCTTGGGCTTACCGCGTCAATTGGCGTCCGTGGCGCGGGGGCGTCGCCAAGGCCAGCCACCGCGACATTTTGGCGCAAACCGCACGAGAAAAAGACCCGCCTAGTGCCTCGGCAGCTTATGGGCGGCGGCAAGTCTTAAAGGGCGGCGGCAAGTCGGCGCCGTCGATAACCCACGCGGATCAGAACGCCGATGGCCAGGGCCCACAAAACGCAGCTCGCGGGCTCCGGGGTGGCATAAGTCTCGTCATAGAGCATGGAAAATTGCGTGGCGGTTAATCCGCCTGTCTCGAGCCCCAGTGAAGCCCAAGGAGAAGTCTGACCCCAAGTGGTGCCCATGATCGCCAGATCCAGCATGTCGACGATTCCATCACCGTTGAGGTCGCCTGCGTCCCAGCCATAACCGCCGGGTGAAACTGTCTCGCCCCAATGGGCCCCGATCGTGGTCAGATCCAACAGGTCGACCTTTCCATCCATGTTGGCATCGCCGGCTAGCAACTGCCGCCAGACCATCAGTGGATCGCCGACGACGGTATTGACGTACGAGAGTTCCCGCGTGGCTCCCCACGCGGATTCGGCCCAGGTCTTGCCATCGAGCAAGGCCTGAAACATTTTGTCTTCGTTGGTAACAGTCGACCAACTGGCGAGCGGCTCTTGGACGTTGCCGGTTGCGGCCGTACCTCCCTCGGCAAGCCATTCGCCGACCAGGCCCTGAAATCCGTGATTTCCGCCTTCGACAAATGTTTGGGCGTTGTAGCTCTCCCAAGTATGAAAGACCGCGCCGTCGGCGGGCGTGATGTTCAAGCCATTGACAATGTAAGAACCCTCGCCGGCAGGAAATTGCGGTGTGCTGGCCTGATTCGCGCCGTGACTCACATAGCCCATCAACGGGCCGGTCGTGGAATTGATAAATCCGGTCGTGTTGTCGTAAGTGACCGGCAAGCCCGCCGGACCGAGGACGTTGCTGACGAGATTATTCATCACCACGCCATAGGATTTCGTGGGATCGTTGTCGACCAGGAAATGAAACGGGCCGCCTGGGGTGTTATTCGGGCCGATAAACGCATTCTGTGCCCGATTGATACTTGCTTCGACGTCGGCGACATTGAAACCGTCGAGCCGAGCAGTCAGTCGAATGCCGGTATCCGCGTGTGAAAACGACGCCGTTGAACCGTAATAAGGATTCGAGGCAAAGTGGCCGCCCAGCGAATAGCTTTGGTCGCCCATCATCTGCCAAGAGGCAACATGATCGATATCGGTCAGTTCACTTTCCAGGCTGGAGTAGGGCTTCCAACTAGAGATCGTGCGATTGACCCCAAAGGCATCCGTGTAGGTCGGTGGAAAGGGTGGATTCGTCGGCGCTGGTTCCGGCTCGGTGACTTGAATTCGTAGCGGCATGCCCTTGGTCGTGACGATCACGTCGGTCGCGGGCGTTAAGGCACTTTGAACCTGCGGCCGAACGATACTGAGGTAGTCGTCGGCCGAGATTTCCTCGGACGTCCCGAGACCGGTTACGCCCAAGAGTTGCGCGCCGGGATGGACTTGCGCATAGTAGTTCGCGATTTCCAGTCCCTCGGGGCTCGCCTGGTTGTACAGGACGAGCACATTCTGGGCATCAATGGCAAAAGCGGCCGATTGAAGCGAGATCGCCCAAAATAAGAAAGCAACGAACCGTAGCGACCGCCTGGCACGCATAAGCTCTTTCGAATCTCACAAACACAACTAACGCCCCTGGCCCTTCCGGCGGCGCGCTAGCGAGACCCGGCTTAGCGGGCAGGTTAGTACCTCAAGTGGTTCGGCTCCGAAAACGTCTGGCGGCCAAAAGGCAAGCCGCGGCGATCGCCGCCAGTGTTACCGTTGCCGGCTCGGGGACGGGACTAGGCAGCGTGGACGAGGCCAAGTTGGTACCGCCTCCGGAAATTGACGCGGTGTTGAACGTGGGTCCGTAAGGACTCGTGAAGTAAAGAATGTTCGAGAATCCGGTGCTAGCGTCGAGCGCCGTAGAGAAAGTCCACTTCGCGTTGATGATTCGGTCGGGGAGGGTCGCGACGTTGAAGATTTCAGAGTTTGGCGCCGTGCCACCGTTCGGTGCAAACACGTTGTCGACATGGTTCGTGCCGGCGTAGGCCAGCGGCACCGATCCGGAAATCGTGGCAATGGTCAGATCTTTAAACGGTACGCTGCTCGAAAACACCTCATAGGCATAGACGTAATCCGAATCCAGACTGGGATCGGTCGGAAAACCGAGCGCCGTCGACATGTCGAACTGACCGGGCGCGTAAACAGAGTACTCAACCGTGGCTGTGATCTTGGCTGACGAAATGACCTTCGAGCCTTGCCAAGCGGCCATTCCGGCCGGATCGGTTGGCAAAGGTCCGGCCATAACGGCTGTGGCCAATGTCAGAAAGAGAATACCCGCGAGAGCCAGACCAACGATTTTCGACTGCATGGCGAGATTCCATTTTCCGGAGGGTGTCGAACTTGAGTCAACGAACTCCATTACACAACACAAAGCCGTCTCAATTGACTTGGTATTGCTTTCACCGCACACAGACGCCCGCAGGAAGCGGTACTCGGTCTTGCTGTCGCTCTCCGCCTAGTTATTCAAAACGCTTCCTGCTTACATCTCTAACATCTTGAACTTCACTCGTGCAAACAGATAGTCCCTAGACCACACGTCGTCCGCGACGGCGCAGGTACTGAAGGCCGAAGGCGATCAGGCCACACAGTGCCAAGGTCATCGTGCCCGGCTCGGGCACATAGGCCGGATCGGGCGAGGGCAGGGGAATCACATCGCCAACGGTTCCGTCGTCGATTACCGAACCGTCCAAGAATTTTGGACCGTAGGGGCTCGAGAACGCCAAGCCAGCGGTTGACATGCCGGCGGCAACCGTGGGATCAAAATCCCAGTTCGCCGAAGTCGGCGTCAACGGATTTGGGAAGAAGTAGCTAGCCGAAGGAGTCGAACCAGTCACTCCCAGTCCGGCAAAACTGCCGATATTGTCGGCAATTGCTTCCAGGGTCACTGAGAAGCCAGAGAGCGGAGCGCTGCCCACTTCGTACGCCTGGTACGCATAAACGAACTCACCTGGCGTCGGCGTGTAGCCCAAGTAGCCTGCCGGGAACGTTCCGGGGGCATAGACGGCCCAATCAATTGTCCCGCTAAGGTTGCTGGGACTCGTGTTAGTCGGGTAGTCGTTGTAGCCTTGATAGGGCGTGGTGCTGTGCCACGTGAAAGACCCGTCAAAGTAAGCGGCTGGGTCGGTTGCCAGGGGGCCCGCAATTGCGGTTGTGGCGCAGAGTGCCACGGCACCAAGAAGAAGAGAGGTTATGAAGCGACTCATTAGCGTTTCCTTTTCAAAGGTGCTTTCGCATTTTCCATTGACCCGGGAGAGCCTCCGCCCTCCTCCATCCGTACGGCGTTGATAGTACCAGGGCAATCGCTAGTGTCAAGCAAACCGGCAAAAAATTCCAAAAGATATTTATCCACCCCGCCATGAAACTGCCAGGACGATGGAAACAGCGGAGATTTACGGCGTGCTGTCGCCATGATGGTCACGATCGAGAGGAGGCCGACCCGACCTCCAATGGCGATTTTTTTGCCCCCTAACTGGAAAACACCATTTTCCTGACGGGGGGGATGCCCTGCGAGCTTCCCTGCCACGCAGCGGTTCACACAAGTGCCCCACTCTGAGGCGAGTCCTGCCAAGGGTGTGCAAAATCGAAATTGGCGAATCTGGCCGGAGAATCAACCAAGGAATCTTAAACCAAGGCAATTTAGGAGGGCCGGTCGTCAATCCGGAACCCTAGCGGTCCAGCGTCGTTAAATCTTTGTTAGGCAAACGCTTTTGCGACGGCTAGCCGTTTAATTGCTCATTTTGCCGGGTTTCATCCTTGATTCATTCCAACTAAGCTAACGGTCATGGCGCGTTTCCGGAACCGCCGTTTTCTTGCAGTTTCGTCGCATTGACGATTTGAGGTTGGCCGCCAGGGGACATTCATGCGGGGCGACCGCTGGCATAAGTTTTGGCGAGACAGGCAACGTAGGCGGGTCGGCGGAAAACCGGGCCACGCTTCTCTGCCCGCGCGGTCGCGCGATGCTTTGCTGGAACCCTTGGAAGTCCGCCTCCTGCTGACCTTGCCTGCTGTTGTTTCCATCGATCGTTCCGCGCCCTCCTCGGCGGGCACCGGCGCGGAAGAAGTCGCGTATATCGTGACTTTCAACCAACCGGTCACGAATGTTTCCAGCGCCGATTTTAACTTGGTGACGACTGGCACCGCGGCTGCTGCGCTACCGCTGGAGGTAACTGGCAGCGGCGCGGTCTATTCGGTCAAGGCCGTCCAGATCGAAGGCAGTGGCGAATTGCGGCTGGACCTGGTTGACGACGACTCGATTCGCGACTCGCTCAACGTTCCCCTGGGCGGCATCGGCGCTGGCAACGGGAACTTCGTGGGTCAATCGTATTCGATCGATCCCATCGCACCGTCTGTGCTGTCCATCAATGGCGCCACGCCCGCGAACCTGATCACCGGCGCTACCACCGTCGTCTATGCGGTGACTTTTAGCGAACCAGTGCTGAATGTCGACCCTTCGGATTTTATCGTTGCCAAGACCGGCACCGTCTCGGTTGCGTCGCCCTTGATGGTTTCAGGCAGCAATGCCGACTACACGGTCACCGTCAGCGGCATATCGGGCAGTGGCTCCTTGCGGCTGAATTTGGTTGACAACGGCAGCATCCGCGATCCTGCGGGAAATCGGCTGGTCACGGTCAATTCCCCAGTCTCGTTCGCGCCCGCTGTTGCGTACTCATCGGGGCTGGTGCCAGCTTATGTCACGTCCGGCGATTTGAACAAGGACGGCCTGCCGGATACGATCACGACCAATTTTCTGGAGAATAACGTCGGCGTGCGACTCGGCAACGGCGATGGCACGTTTCAGCCCCAGGTCACTTTTCCGACGGGCCTGAATCCGAATTGGGTCGCGGTCTCGGACGTGAACGGCGACGGAAATCTCGACCTCGTCGTCGCCAACCTGGGCAGCGACAACGTTGGCGTATTACTAGGTAACGGAAACGGCACCTTTCAAAACCAGATAACGTTTCCCACGGGCGTGGACCCCCAATCCGTGGCGATCGCCGACGTCAACGACGATGGTCGTCCGGACCTGGCGGTCGCGAATTTCAGCAGCAATTCGGTAAGCGTGTTGCTGGGCAACGGCGACGGCACGTTTCAGCCGCAGGCCACCTTCGCAACGGGCCTCAATCCGCAGTCCGTGCGGCTTGCGGACGTCAACGGAGACAAGCAATACGATCTGGTTGTCATTAACTTCGGCAACAATAACGTCGGAGTGATGTTGGGCAGCGGAGACGGATCGTTTCAAAGTCCGGTCACGTTTCCCACCGGCTGGAAGCCTCGCTCGATGGCGGTAGGCGACGTCAACGGCGATCAGCGGCCGGACCTCATCGTGGCCAATTCGGGAGACAACAATGTCGGAGTGCTATTGGGCAACGGCGACGGATCGTTCCAGAATCAATCGACCCAGCCGGCGGGCATGAATCCGCAGTCAGTGGCGGTTGCTGACATTAACGGCGACGGCAAGCGAGATATTATTGTCGCGAATTTCGCGGATAATCGGGTGGGAGTATTGCTGGGGAGCGGCAACGGTACGTTTCAAAATCAATCGACTTTCGCGGTCGGCACAAACCCACAATCGGTAGCGGTTGCCGACGTGAACCTGGACAGCAAGCCAGACCTGCTGACCGCCAATTTTCAAAGTTTTGACTTGAGCGTGCTGTTGGGCAACGGGCTGGGCAGTTTCGCGGGCCAAATCTACACGATTGAAACCGCGACTCATTTAACCTTCGAGTCGTTGCCTGGCTTCACTCTGGCGGGCGCGGCGTTGAACTCGCCGTCCGGAATCCGCGTCGCGCTGCGCAACCAGCTCGGCCAGATCGTGACGGAGGACACTTCGACCGTGACGATCAGTCTCGTCGGCGGGACTTTCGCCGGCGGCGGCACAACGGCGGTGGCACAGGCAATTGATGGAATCGCGACCTTTACGAATCTCGTGATCAATAAGGCCGGTACCTACGCCCTGCAAGCATCCGACGGCGCGCTTAGCGGCGCGCTCACGCCGGATTTTCAGGTAGCCGCGACGACAATTGCGCGGAAGCTGTTCTATGCGGGTTCATCGCGCTACAACGTGACAAACGGCATGTTTCCGGGCTACAGCGATGATAATGCGATCGCCGAGGACAAGGTCGCGCTGCTGCCGGGCGTCGGCCCGGCTACGTTTGCCAATGTTTCCAGTTACGCCGGCGGAATAACGGGCGTGATAGTGGATGTTTTGGGCGCGAGTGTCCCCGGGGCGATTACTGCCGCCGATTTCACTTTCCGAATGGGCAATAACAACTCGCCTGGCCAATGGGCAGCGGCTCCCGCGCCGGCCACCGTCACGGTGCGAGCGGGGGCTGGAATCAGCGGCTCGGATCGCGTGGAATTGATCTGGAGTGCCGGCCAGTTGGCCAAGACTTGGCTCCAAGTGACCTTGGCGGCCGACTCGCACACCAATCTGGCCGAGCCAGACGTATTTTATTTTGGCCATGCGATGGGGGATTCGGGACTGGGTGATACCGTTTCCTACGCGCTGGTCAACAATATTGACGAGGCGGGGGTGCGCACCGATCCGCAATTCGTGTTCAATAATATCCCAATCACGAATATCTACGACTACAACCGCGATGGTAGCGTCAATAGCATCGACGAGGCTATTTCCCGCGCAAACCCGACAGACCCGTCAAATGCCACGCGGTATCTCAACATTAGTTCTTCAGCGCCGGCCGCGGTCCTGGCGCGGAAATTATTCTATGCGGGCTCGTCGCGGTACAACGTCACCAATGGCACGTTCACGGGAAACAGCGATGACAATGCGATCGCCCCGGACAAAGTTGCTCTTTTGCCTGGCGCGGCGCGGCCACGTTCGCTAACGTTTCGAGCTTTTCTCACGGCCTCACTGGCCTGATGATCGACTTGCAACGCGCGAGTCAGCGCCGGTTCGATTACGGCCGGCGATTTCACTTTCCGGATGGGCAATAACAATTCGCCCAGTCAGTGGGCGATCGCTCCATCGCCGGCCACCGTGACCGTGCGAGCGGGGGCAGGAGCGAGCGGGTCGGATCGCGTCGAATTAATCTGGAGTTCCGGACAAATCGTCGAGACCTGGCTGGAAGTGACCGTCGCCGCCAATGCACACACCGGCTTGACCTCGCCAGATGTTTTCTATTTTGGCAATGCAGTGGGCGATTCGGGGCTGGGCGACACAGCCTCGTATGCGCTGGTCAACATTATCGACGAGTCGGGCGTTCGCAACAATCCGCAACTTCCGATAAACAACATCCCCCTCTCGAACTTTTACGACTTCAACCGCGACGGCAGCGTTAATAGCCTCGATGAAGCGATTGCCCGCGCGAATCCAACTAATCCTGCAAACGCGGTTCGGTATATCGCCATCGGTTCGTTGCCTACGCGCGCCGGAGGTCGAGCCGCTAGTCGCACCTTTGAGGGCGACTGAATCATCGGTTGACGCAACACATTCGACTTCCCGTGGCGCCGGCCTGGCCATGGCGATCGGGATGACGGGGCGCGAGTTGGGGGCGCGATGTACGTCGACTTTGGCTTGCAGTGCCGATCGATTGCACGACCTTGCCATCGAGTCGCTGCAATGTGGCAGCGCCGAAACTGCCCGCATACAGGCCAATTCCCCGTTAAGTTGCGGGAAACACGGGCCCAATGAAATTGACTACGGTTCGCCCGACTTGGAGGAGTTGCTCGAAACGCTCTTCGAGTCGAACCGTTGGAAACGGTAACAGTCGACTGCCGACGCGTGCTATGGCTGTGGACTCTGCGGCGACTGCAAGAAGGCCAACAGGTCCCGGAATTCCTGCACGGTTAAGAGTTGGGGCAGGCCGTCGGGCATGATCGACACGGCTTGAGCTTGCCGCGATTCGATTTCGCCAGGTTTGAATCGGAACAGATCGCCCTTCTGGTCCGAATAAGTCTGTTCGCCCGTGGCTTCCTCCTTGACGAGCATCCCGACAAGCGTCTTGCCGGCCGTGGTGTGGATCGTCCAGGCCGAAAACTGGGGAGCGATTTCCTTGCTCGGTCGCACGATGGATTCGATCAATCGTTCACGCGATAGCGTGCCGGCCGTGGCGGTCAGTTCGGGGCCAACCCGCGCTCCGCGACCGGCTATCTGGTGGCAGCGCGAACAGCCCGCCGAGCGCGCATGAAAGAAGATTCGTTCGCCGGCTTCCGCGTTCCCTTGGGTATCGCTTTCGGGAGATCCAATCAACGCCAGCCAACCTTCCTGATCATCCGGTGCCGGCCGCTTGGCCGCGGCGCCGGGATTCAGCACGCGTTCCACGAGCTCAGCCGTCGAAGTCCGGTCCCGAGCAACTTGGGCCAGGGTTGCTTTTTCCTGATCGCTTAACGGGGCGCCTCGCAATGATCGCAGGGCCTCATCGCGAAGTGCCGGTTCGCCAATCGCGACCAGTGAGACAAGCTGCGCTCGCGTTTGAGCTTCGTCGCCGGATAGGCCCACGATCGCCTCGGCCCGTAGCGACATCGGATATTGCGCATCGGCAGCGATTTGCGACAAGAGCGCCAAGCGGTCCGAATGATGGCTGTCGCGCAACGTGCGGACCGCTTCGCGCTGCAGCGCCGCATCGCCGCTGGTCACGAATTGCCGCAGCCGTTCAATGGACAAGAGTGGATGGTCGGGCCGCAACATGCGGAGCGCCCAACGACGCACTTCAGGAGAGGTCGCGGGATCTTCCAGCGCGCGGACAATGTACTGTTCGCCGGCCCATTCGTCGTCGGCAGTACGGACCACCCCGTCGAGGCGTTCCAATGCTGCCAGATATCCGCCGAACAGCCGACTGCTGGCGGGACCGGCCGCCAACGCATCGGAAAGGCCGCCGCGGAACGCGCGGAGTCGCTCTTCGCCCACCCATTGCACCGCGGCAAACCGCACATTGGCGTCGGAGTCGCGAAGCAATTTCGGCAGCGCCGAACGTCCCTGCGGGTCGCGTGTCTCTCGCAGGATCAATAAACAGGCCAGTCGCTCCACGGGGCTCGATCGTGCCGAAGCCATCTCGGCACTCGCCGCGTGCAAGCGCGCCAGGCCTTCGCGGGCCGCTTGGGCGACAAACGCATCGTTGTCGGCAACCGCGCGCCACAGAATCTCCGCTTGTGCCGGGTTGCCCGGTCGTCGCATGGCCTCGGCCCGGGCTTCGGCCGGAGATTCCTCCGTCATGAGGGCGGCCGGGATCAATCCCGGCGGCAAGCCGCGAACCGCCGCGGCGCGCACTTCGTCGGTCGGGTCGAAGACTGCGGCGCGTTCGGCCGCGGCAAAACTCTGCACGTTGGACAATGCGGCGATGGCCAACGCCCGTACGCGCGCGGAGGAATCCTCGGCGGCGATCTTTTCCAGCGTCGGGCGACCCGTCTTGGCGTCGGCCGCCAGTTTTCGCGCGGCTTCTTCGCGCCAGGGACGATGCGCGGCGTGAATCGCCTCGGCCGGTGCCTCCGGGCGCTTTCGCGCCGGCTTCTCGGCCGCGAAGAGATGCCAAATTCGGCCCTTGCCGTGAACTTCATACGATTTAAGCACCCAGTCGCTGATATACAGCGACCCATCCGGGGCAAGCGCGATGCCGACAGGACGGAAGTTCTCGTCCCCCGTCACGACCGGCGACGCCGCGGACCGAAGGCTGGCGCCGCGGGACTCGAGGCGGAAGCGTTCGATGCGGTGATCGCCCCAACTGGTGGATAGCAGATCGCCCACGTATTCAGCCGGAAATTGGTCGGATTCGTACGCCAGCACCCCCGAGGGCGCCTCGCCCGTTCCGGCCACCATCGGCAAGGTGCCCGGCAATTCGCCGTTCCAGGCCGTAAACGGGTGAACGCCCTTGCGGCCGTTGCGATAGCGATAGCCGTAGTTGCCGCCCGGCACGATGTGCATCAGGCGGCAAGGCGGCAACGAATCGGGATCATTGTCGACGGCGAACAGCCGCCCGAAAGTATCAAAGGCCAGATGGAACGGGTTCCAAAACCCGAAGGCGATCATCTCCAGTCGCGTGCCGTCAGCCCGGCATCGATAGATCTGGCCGCCTTCGAGTTCACTGGCCGTCGAACCATCCGTGCCAATCAGCTTAAACTCGGCGCCCTTGTTTTCTCCCAGGCCGAAGTACACCGTGCCGTCATAGTCAAAAGCAAAACCAGACAGACCGTTGTGGGGATAGTCCCCCTTGGTCTCGAGACGCACGATGGGGGTCCGCTCGTCGGCCCGCCCGTCGTTGTCGTTGTCTCGCAGGCGAAAGATCTCTCCGCGCGTGGCGACATAAACGGATCCGTCGGGGTGAATGCCCAGATTCATCGTCCACGTCGTGCCCTCGAAGAACGTGGTGATGCGGTCCGCTTTGCCGTCGCCATCGGTGTCTTCGAACATCCGGATGCGATCGGCCGGCGGCCCTTCGTAGCCTGGCGGACGAAAGTGGGTATGACTTTCAACCGCCAACACGCGCCGCTGCGCGTCCACGGCGATGCCTGCGGGGGTAGCCACGTCCGGATCGCCGGCAAATAGCTCGATCTTCAGCCGCGGGTCGAGGACCTTTGGCAGCGCGATTTCATCGGCCGGTGCGCCAATCAGCAAGGACAAAAGAACCAGGACGCCGGGCATGGAGACTACCTCGATCGAGTAGGGCGACGTGAATGAATATGATTTATCGCACCGGGCGCAGTACGTCGGCGATGGGCTTGCCAGCCTCGGGAACGGCGGCGCAGTAGTCTTCGCCCACCAGGGCGGCCACGGTGGCTGCGACTTGGCTTTGCGTGACGGGCGGCACATTTTCGCGCATACCCAGGGCCGGCGTATCAGGACCGAGGCAAGCGACCCAGATGAAATGATCGTCCTCGGTGTCGCGGCCGTGGCTCTTCCATGCGACCGGCGCGTTGCCCCGACCGTGGTCGACGGTGATCACGAACGACGTTTTGTCGCGATACTCGGGCATGGCCTGCATGGTCTCCCAAAGTTCCTTGAAACACCCGTCGGCTTCGCGCCGCGTGAAGGTAGAGGTCATATCTCCCGGCGTGGCACCAGCTATCGGTTTCTCCGAGCGAGACGAACAGCAACCGCGGCTTTTGTTGCTTGACATACTCGACGGCCGATGCCTGGACGAATGAATCCCATGTTTCCGCGGGGAAGTAGTGCGTGGTCTGGGCCTTAAGGCGGTTGATCAGCTCGATCTTCGGGTTGGGCGGCGAAACGACGAGCGGCGCATTGGCCGCGTTGACCGGAAAGCCGCACCGCTCGTAGTTGAAGATAAACGGGAAGACGTCCCAGCAGGTGATGGCCGCCACCTTGCCGCCAAAGCCCGGCTTGCGGTGCAGCCACTCGAAGACCGTGATGTTTGGATTAAGCTTCTTGTCGTTCGAATCGATGCGTGGGTCGTAGAATCCGGTGAGGACTTCGTTGTAGCCGGGGTAACTGAAGTGCATTTCGTTGGTGACGCTGCGCCTCGCTTCCTTTGAGCTTGTTGCCGTAGATTTGCCCTTGTTTGGCCACGACGCTCCAGAGGAACGGCATTAGCGCCTCGCGACGGGCCTCGGGCGTATCACGCCAGTACTCTTTCTTGAGTGATTCGACGTCCTTTACGCCGCCATTTTCCTTGGTCATTAAGGCGTCTTCGGCGCCCCCAAAAACCTCTTGCCAGCGCAGGCCGTCGGTCATCAGCAGCACGACGTTTTCGGTGGCCGGCTCGGCTGCCGACGCGGCCAGGGCAAATGTCGCAACTAAGAAAGATCCGAGTCCCAGGTGCCGCAGTACGTTCATGCCGATGTCCCCGATCGAAAGCTAAATTGAAGTTTGCGGGCGTCTCCAGCTCGCGACGCCCTACTGGCTTCCTATACTAGCCGACGGCGAAAGGGATTGCAGCTAACGGGTCGGACAAAGGACGAGGAAAACTGGAGCAATCCGCCTAGCCGATTAGACTGTCGATGTCCCGGGCTCCGTCAATGATCCGTTGAATTTCTAGAGTCTCGCCAATCAGGCGATAGAAGACGACCCATCGCTCGACGGGAAAACTGCGGATATCGCCTGGAAACTCAGATCGCAATTGGCCAATCAGCGGGTGCGACGCCAGTAGTTCACACTTCTCGCGGATTCTTTGCACTACGGCGACTGCCGTCAATGGACGATGCACTGCGATGAAGTCTAAGATTTCGTCGAGATCCGCGTCGGCGAGCCTGGTGAATAGGATTCGGGCCATGCCTTAGCGTGCATTGGCTTCAATTTGCTGCGCACGCGCTAGGAGACGCCGAAAAACACTCTCAGCGTCGAGCATTTCGCCTCGATCGGCCTGCTCGATCCCGGCTTGAACGTCGCTTCTAAGCTGCTCGCGCTGCTTGAGCAACGCGATCGCCGCATCAACGGCCGCTGCGCGATCTTGAAAGATGCCGCGCTCAACAAGATCCTCAAGGTATCGTTCGTTGTCGGCCGACATTTCAGCGCTCATGTGGGAACTGTTACTGCAATAGTTCTAATTGTATCACGATTCCGCACGTGGAGTGCCCCGGAAAATGTACAAAACTCATGCATTCATACTGAACCTTCAGCCGACCCCAAGGTCCTCAACGAATCGCGCCTGGAGAGTGACGGCGCCGAGTTCTACGCCAAGGACTTTTGACACTGTCAGCTGAAGCACTTCCCAAATTCGGGTTTCATCCCAAGTTTTTTGACTCGCCATGAACCAAGGTCCGTTTCCGGCCACCACCAGCCGCGCCAGCTCTCCCACCGTTTGGAAGTCGCGCGGTAGTGAACGGGCGATACGCTCTGCAATCGCTAGCCATGCAGCGATTAGCACGACTTCTCCAGCAATTAGCGGAATGACCATCTCTCCAATTTGGGTTGCCGCAAAGGTAAATCCGATAACTGACGCAATCGCGAAGAGGGTTGCGAATCCGTTTGCATGCACCACAACATGTGATAACCAGGACGGCCGGCCGAGGCTGGGAAGTCACAATGGGACCATCGCGATTTGAAGTCGAGCCCAAGATCGTCGGTAACTGGACCGACCGACTAGTTCGTCAATCCAC
Source organism: uncultured Planctomycetaceae bacterium (assembly GCA_963791755.1). Classification (GTDB taxonomy): domain Bacteria; phylum Planctomycetota; class Planctomycetia; order Pirellulales; family PALSA-1355; genus PALSA-1355. Next base: position 1,248,269 of record CAWBTK010000005.1, on the reverse strand, counting down.
GTGGCGGGCCGCACGTCGTGGCGTTCGACGCGTAGAGTCTTGCAGATTCCTTGTCGCACCTGGTAGAACGCCGCACTTGTCAGGCAGCCGGATTGGCGGTCGCCGTTGCATTGCGTGACCAGATATTCGTACAGATCGCCGACGGTGCGCATTGTCTGGGCGAGATCGTCCGGGATGGCAACCCCAAACTTCTCCTCGACATCCATCACGAGTTCGACACCATCCAGTCCCATCGCGCCCTCGGATCGACGTGACACCAAAGCGAGCGAGCAGTGCCTTATTGCCAGCCGGCACCGGCGAGAATGCCGCTCAGGAATTGAAGTGGACTTCGCTGTAAGGAGTTAGCGTCAAGCTACCCGGCAAGGACTCGAACCTTGAATGAGAGAATCAAAATCTCTAGTGTTACCATTACACCACCGGGTAGGGAGGCAGGGCGATTCTTTTGAAGGCCTTGCCAGTTCGTAGCTTAAGCGATCAATCAGGGGCGTCAAGGCAGGTTGCCGCGGAGCGAGCGCATCGGAGAACGACGCCTCACGCCTCCGTCGCGCCGTCGGCACTGGCTCGATTGACCACCGAGAATGAAAGCTGCTCGAGCTCGATGGCCAGGTCGACGCCCACCTGGCGGACGCCATCCGGGAGTGAGATCGTGACCGGGGCGAAATTGACGATGCCCTCGATGCCGGCCGCCACCAGGCGATCGGCCACCGCTTGGGCCGCGGGCGCCGGCACGGCAATCATGCCCAACTTGATCTTATGTTGAGCCGCTACTTCGGCCAATTGGTCCAGATGAAAGACACGCACGCCCTCGATCGTGGCTCCCACCCTGCCCGGATCGACGTCGAAAGCAGCCACGATGCGAAAGCCCTGGTGGCTGAACCCCTTGTAACCCAATAGGGCGCGGCCCAAGTTACCGGTCCCGATCATTGCCACCGGCCAATCGCGGTCCGTTCCCAGAATCTTGCGGACCGCCTTGATCAGGTCGTCGCAGCGATAGCCAATGCCCGGGTGTCCGAAATGGCCGAAATAGGCCAGATCCTTGCGCACTTGGGCGTCGCTAAAGCCCAGCAGCCGGCCGAGTTGGCTGGAACTAGTCCGCTCGTGGCCGTCGCGCACCAGGTGCTGCAACTCGCGGAGATAAAGGCTCAGTCGGCTGACCACCGCCTTGGGAACGGGAACCTCGGCGGCGGGCAGGGCTGGTTTGGATTTCGAGGGGCTCATGCTCGCGCAGCACTAGGAAATGTCTTGCCCCAAGCGGGGAGGGGGATTTTCACTGTAAACGATGCTAGCTCGGGCGGCAAGTTGACGTCGCTTGATGCCGGTCGTTCGAGCAAGCGTGATTGCAGCGGTTATTTGGGTTCTAAGCTCATCGAACAGCTTGCCGAGTGACGACAAAAAAGGAAAGCCCTGCTCGGTCGATCTGGCCGCGGCAGGCGCCGCGTATTCGCTTCCTCCCTGCATCCTTCCGATCGATTCCGCTTTTTCTAGCATTCCTCCAGCCGCCACCGCTCACGTTCCACCACCAAACCTCCGCATATTTAAGCCTTTGCGCCGAAGCTCGGGCTGGTGATAGGTTCCGCACGCCCATACCCCGGCGTCTTGCCATTACATACGACTTTTCCGAATCCCGCCGCACTCCCTAAGCCCCCCGCGCTTCGCCCGTCACTTGACTCACAACCGGCTAAATCCATACCAGTCACTGGAAACTCGCAGGTTCTGCAAAGCATCTACATCAAGCTGTCAACCTATTTTGACGATGCCTACGAAAGGTTCGGGAAGGTGGGCAGACAAATTATTACTTCTGGATGGTCCGAGGCGGCCCGGAAGAAGACGTAATTTGGGATGCCCAGCTAACGCACATGGAGTGCGCTAGCCGAATGAAGCTAATGGCGGGAAAACTCCTCGCCTGACCAGACCCCCCATCCTGAGCTGTCCACGAAGGAGGCAAGAAACATGAGAACGTTGTTGGGTGTGCCGATTGTTGCGGTCATCCTGCTGTGTCGTGTGGACCAACACGGCACAAGCAGGATACTGCGGCGCGGCCAGGTACCGCTGCTGTGCCACCTGTTGCGATACGTGCGGCTACGCCGCCATGCAAGCAGCAGTGCCACACGGTGATGAGAACCTGCAAGGAGGTCGTCTACGAGAAGCAGAATTACACCTGCTACAAGACGGTGTACGAGACGGTCTGCGAAAACAAGACGATCAACTGCGTGAATTACGTGAGCGAGACCGCGTATCGCGATTGCGAATACACGGTCTGCAAGCCGGTCTGGGAAACCAAGACCCGCGAGATCTGCTACACGGTGTGCAAGCCGGTGTACGAGACCAAGACCCGCGAGATCTGCTACACGGTGTGCAAGCCGGTGTGGGAGACCAAGACCCGCGAGATCTGCTACACGGTGTGCAAGCCGGTCTACGAGACCAAGACCAAGAACATTTGCTACACGGTGTGCAAGCCGGTCTACGAGACGAAGACCCGCGAGATTTGCTACACGGTGTGCAAGCCGGTCTACGAGACGAAGACCCGCGAGATCTGCTACACGGTGTGCAAGCCGGTCTGGGAAACCAAGACCCGCGAGATTTGCTACACGGTGTGCAAGCCGGTCTACGAGACGAAGACCCGCGAGATCTGCTACACGGTGTGCAAGCCGGTCTACGAGACGAAGACCCGCGAGATTTGCTACACGGTGTGCAAGCCGGTCTGGGAAACCAAGACCCGCGAGATTTGCTACACGGTGTGCAAGCCGGTCTACGAGACGAAGACCCGCGAGATCTGCTACACGGTGTGCAAGCCGGTCTACGAGACGAAGACCCGCGAGATTTGCTACACGGTGTGCAAGCCGGTCTACGAGACGAAGACCCGCGAGATCTGCTACACGGTGTGCAAGCCGGTCTGGGAAACCAAGACCCGCGAGATTTGCTACACGGTGTGCAAGCCGGTTTACGAGACGAAGACCCGTGAGATTTGCTACAACGTCTGCAAGCCGGTCTATGAAACTCGTGAGCGCGAAGTGTGCTACACGGTGTGCAAGCCGGTTCACTATACGAAGTGCGTGCAGGAGTGCTGCGGTCGCTGGGAAACCCAGGTCACCGAATGCCCCGGCCCGGTGGTCAGCCGTCGCGTCCAAGCGTGCGGCACGTGGGTTTGGGATCCTTGCTGCTGCCGCTGCGTCTACAAGCCGGGTTGCTGCCACACCGAACGGGTCCAATGCCCGCCGGTCAAGGTCTGCAAGAAGGTTTGGGTTCCCGAAATGCGAACTCGCACGATTGACTGCGTGAAGTACGTGCGCGAGACGCAAGTCAAGAAGTGCCCTACACGGTCTGCCGGATGGTCAGCGAGAAGCGAGTCAAGACCTGCAACTACACGGTCTGCCACATGGTGGCCGAGAAGCGGGTCAAGACCTGCAACTACCAGGTGTGCCACATGGTGGCCGAGAAGAAGGTCAAGACCTGCAACTACACGGTGTGCCACATGGTGCCCGAGAAGCGGGTCAAGACTTGCAACTACACGGTGTGCCACATGGTGCCCGAGAAGCGGGTCAAGACTTGCAACTACACGGTGTGCCACATGGTGCCCGAAAAGCGTGTCAAGACCTGCACCTACAAGGTCTGCCACATGGTGCCCGAGAAGAAGGTCAAGACCTGCAACTACACGGTGTGCCACATGGTGCCCGAGAAGCGGGTCAAGACTTGCAGCTATACGGTGTGCCACATGGTGCCCGAGAAGCGTGTCAAGACTTGCACCTACAAGGTGTGCCACATGGTGGCCGAGAAGCATGTCAAGACCTGCAACTACACGGTCTGCCACATGGTGCCCGAAAAGCGTGTCAAGACTTGCAGCTACACGGTGTGCCGCATGGTCCCCGAGCAACGCGTGAAGACCTGCAGCTACACGGTCTGCCACATGGTGCCCGAGAAGCGTGTCAAGACCTGCACCTACAAGGTGTGCCACATGGTTGCCGAGAAGCGGGTCAAGACCTGCAACTACACGGTCTGCCACATGGTGCCCGAGAAGCGGGTCAAGACCTGCACCTATCAGGTGTGCCACATGGTTGCCGAGAAGTGCGTCAAGAAAGTGCCGTACACGATCTGCAAGCCGGTTCACTACGACGAAGACCATCCAGGTCCACACGTTGCGTGCCCAAGCAGGTCGCCTACACGGTCACCCGTTGCTGCCCGAAAGTGGTCTGCAAGCAGGTTCCGGTCAAGGTTTGCTGCCCGGTGGCTTGCGAACCGAGCTGTGCGGCCGAGCCGAGCTGCGGTTGCGGCGGCTAAAGCGTGATGTAAAGAGAGTGGTCTTCTTCTGAACGTTCAGGGAAGGTCTGGTCAAACTTCGGCGGCCCGATCCAGCAATGGATCGGGCCGCTGTTTTTATTGCCGGGTCTACTTTGCGCTCGGTTACCAGATTGCCCGAGAAGCTCGCCTGTATCCGTTTAGCGCGCGTAGAGGAGCGATGCCGGGCCGTTCGTCATTTCCAACTCGATCTCGCGGAAGCCGGCCTCGGCCAGCCAGGCCCGGTAGTCCGACTCGCGGTAGGTCGCGCCGCCGACGGTGTGCAGCAGCATGTTCACGTGGAACAAAAGTGCGAAGGGCGGTCCGGAACGCGAGTCGGTTTGCACGAAATCGACGACAACCAGCGTGCCACCTGGCTTGAGAGCGCGGCGAAACTTGCGAAACACGGCGACGTTCTCCTCGGGCGGCTCGCCGTGGGCGATGTGCGAATAGATCGCCAGGTTGTAGCGGGCTTCGCCGAAGTCGACCGTGTGAAAGTCGCCGTCGATGGTCTTAAAACGTTCGCCGACGCCGTGCCGGCCCACGAAGTCGCGGGCGACGCGGTTGACGTTGGCCCAATCAAGTTGCGTCGAGGTGGCTTGCGGATTGTGCCGCAACAAGGCCGCCGAATAGGCGCCCGATCCGCCGCCCACGTCCAGAATTGATATCGGTCCGGCCGTGGCGACCGCGAGCTTCTTGGCCGCTGCGTCCGCGATCGGAAAGGCCCAGGGGGCGATCGAAATCACCAGTTCTTCCCAGAACGGGTTCTCCGTCTGCATCACGTCCTTGGCCGGCTCGCCGGTCCGCACCACGTCGGCCAACAGGGCCCAATCCGCGAGACTACTGAGATTGAATTTGGCGAAACCGCCGAAATAAGCCGGTTTGCCTTCGACCAGGTAGGCGGCGGCTTCCGGCGCGTTTTCGTACCGGCCATCGGCCACGGTCAACATTCCGATACCGACCGCGCCGTCGAGCAATGCCAAGGCGCCCCGTGGCGAGATACCGGCGGCCTTGGCGATTTCGTCGGCCGTGTGGCAGCCGCGGTCGATGTGCGTGAAGATGCCGTGCGTTACCGCGGCGCCCAGCGTTGCGGCGGCCCAGCCGCCGGTTGCCAATTGAGTGATTCGCTCAGGAGTAACTTGGGTCGAACTCATGGAATTGCCTCTCGCGGGATTTGTGCAGCGCGATCATTGTGCCACAAACCGGGGCGCCGCGACAACGACCCCGCGATTGTGGCAACGAATGCCCGCTCAGCGATGGCGATTCAAGTAGACCGCCAGCGGCGCCGCGGCGAGAGGAATGGGAATCAAACCGCAGCCAAGAATGAGCGGAAGTCGGAATCGCTCATCGAGGAGCCACCCTGAGCCATAGGCGGCGGCCAGGCAGATCACCACGAGCAAGGCGGCCAATAACAGGCTCGGCCAGAATATCAGTCGCCGGCGCCAGCTCACGATGAACGTGCCGGCAGCAGCGGCCAGGCAGATTAAGAGCCATAAAACCGCGTAAACCCAGGTGAACGCGGGGCGCACCTCCGGGCGAAGGCTCAAGGGAATTAACAGCCCTGCGATCCACACACCGAAGACCGCCGGCAGCGCAAGCCCGACCACTCGACGGCCAGCCAGAGTTAGTGCCGTCACGAGTCCAACGGCACTCCACACCGCCAGGCCGAACAGAACCATGCGCCCTGTCAAAGCCAGCGCGCTAGTGGTTTGTATTGCACGAAGCAACTTCGATGTCTCCCAGTGCTCCCCCACGACCACGAGGACCAGGGCGAAGAAAGTCGCCCAGACGACGGCCGAAAAAATCAGGCTCAAGGTAAGGCTCGTGACGACCGCGCGGGCCAGCGAGCTGTCCGACAGCGGGCGGGAAGCATTGAAGTTGCCAAAATCACCAAGTGCCGAGCGGCTTCCGAAAAAAATCCCGATCACGCTAAGCGGGGCGCAGAAAAAGACTGAAAAAGTCGCCGGCAAAGTCCGAGCTCTCCTTCGCGGGAATGAATAACGAGATGATCAAGAGCACAAGTCCAAGCAGTGCCGTTCCGGCCGGCAGCGCACGACCTCGCTCGGTCCATTCCAGCCAGAGTTGGGCCCGTGCTGGCGAGGAAAACGCAGCGAGACCGGATTTTTCTGGCGGCATTACCAACCGACGCAGCCAATCGACGAGCGACCGGACGTCGAGCCCGGCGCCGGAGCGGACCTTGCCGAATCCGAACGTGCCGACGCCGACGCAGCAGGCCGTCGCCACGGCAAATGCCAAAAGGTGCCAGGCGCCGACGCTGGAAAGTAGTTCCATCAGGGACCTGTCTGGCGGTCCCCACACTTTGATGGCAACTCCCAGCAGCGCCGCGCTGGCCGCACAGGCCAAGACCTGCAAGCCGGTCGAATTGGAGGTCGACCACAACATTGCCAGGCACCAGGCAACCACAACGGCCGCCAGCAGGCCAGGTCCGATAACCGGCCAGCCGACGTCGAACAACGCGTTCAAGCCCAGCGCGATGACCGCGTACTGAGCGAATACCGTCGTCATGACGCACGCCATCAGCGAGGCGACGATCAGAAAACTCGACGCGGGCAAAGTATAGCGGTGCCCGGGTTTTCCCAATGCGGCCAGGACGCTGGGAATTGTCATAGTAAGCGCCGTCCAATAGAAAACGAATTGCAGTTGTGCTCCGATCTCTCCGCCGCGATAGTCTGCGCCGTACTGCCAGCCCAGCGAAGTGAAGATGAAACCCGGCAGTACCATCGCCAGCAGCGGCGCCGAAACGATCCAGGCCCAACCGCAAGTCCAGAATTCCCAGGCGAGCGCGAGGGCGATTTCACGGTTGCCGCTGGTGGCCGTTTTCATGGCTTGAACTCGCATGGTTCTGAAGTATCAAGTTGATTTGGCTGGGACAGCCGCCGCGTCGCGCGGCGCCCGCGCGCGGGCCAAAAAGATCTCGTCCAGCGAGGGCGTGTCTTCATCCACTACCGATGCTCCGGCACGCGCGGCAGCGGCTCGCAGTTCGTCCAGTCCGCCGTTACAGAGCACGGTCCACTCGTGGCCTTCGCCCTGAAAAGCAAGGATGCCGGGCAAGTCAGGCCGCGCCGATTGCGACGCTTCGAATCGCAAGACAAGCCGCCTGTGGCTGTTCAAAATATCGTGCAACGGTGCGCTTAGCGCGACCCTCCCGTGATGCAGGAACGTCACCCAGTCGGCCACGCGTTCTACCTCGTCGAGCAGGTGCGACGAGAACAACACCGTGCGGCCCTCTTCGGCAACCGTGCGGATGATGGCCGAGAGGATGTCTTTGCGAACGACCGGATCCAGGCCCGACGAAGGCTCATCCAGAATCAGCAGGTCCGGCCGGTGCGCCAGAGCGATCAGCAGTCCCGCGCGAGCCCGCTGGCCACGGGAAAGTTGTTTGATGCGCTGCCGTGGATCGAGCTCGAATTGGTCCTGCAATTGATTTGCAAATGCGTCGTCCCAACTCGGAAAGAAGGCCCGGTTGTAACGCCGCAATTGCGCCACGGTCATCCACTCGGGCATGTCTCGATCCTCGGACAAGTAGCCGATGCGGCCGAGCACGCGGGCGGGTTCGGCTACCGGGTCAAGGCCGAAGACTCGGACCGAGCCCTGCCGAGCCTTGAGCAAGCCGAGAATGTGCTTGATCAACGTTGTTTTGCCGGCGCCGTTCTCGCCCACCAGCCCAAACACGCCGCCTTGCTCGATTCGAAGTGTGACGTCGCTCAGGGCCTGAGTGCGGCCGAAATTGCGCGAAAGGTTATCGACTTCGACGATCGCGGTCATGGCATTACTCCGACTGGATTTTGCGGCTGCGGTCCCGCACCATTTTGATCACCGTGGAAACATCGATGTTCAGATGACTGGCTTCGGCGAGCAGCACGTCGATGCGGTCTTGCAGCAGTTTCTGTTTGTCTCGCGACGCCAGCGGCGAGCCATTGCCCGCGACGAACGCTCCGGAACCTTGACGTGAGGAGATGACGCCAGCGGATTCCAACTCGCGATAGGCGCGGGCCACGGTGTTGGGATTCACAACCAGTTGCTCGGCCAACGCCCTGACAGTCGGCAATTGTTGGCCGACGGACAAGCGACCCACGGCCACCAGGTACTTCACCTGGTTGGTGATTTGCCGGTAGATCGGCACGCCGTCGCTATTGGAAAGGTGGATCTGCATGGTTCGCAATGTTGCGTTGCCGGGGAAAGTCCCCCCCCCAGGACAATTGAATGAATGTACTAGTATACTAATACAATTATGTTAGACGTCAATCATTTTGGTAAAAAAATAATTCCGATGAGCGGAACTCTGGTCGCGTTGGGGATAGCCGCCCCGCCGCGCGTGACCTGGAGGGATCTCATAGTCAACGAGTGCCAGCGTCACGCCGTCGGGCAATTCTCCGCGCCCGAAGAACGTGCCGGGCAAAGGCTTTGATCCTTGAATTTCTCGACCGTGGGAAACTGGTCTTGTCATGCCTCAAGCCGTGAGGTACAAGCCCTCGAACTTCGAGGCATACGCATAAGGAACCCCATCGTGGCACTGCGAAAATCGAACCCCGCTTTTCTCAACGGGGTCCCGGAATTGCTGATCCTGGAACTGCTCTCGCGGCGGCCGATGCACGGCTATGAGCTGGTGCAGGCGATTCGCGCCGCCACCGACGGCAGCCTGGAATTTGGCGAGGGTTGCGTCTATCCGATCCTGCACCGCCTGGAATCGGACAAACTGCTCGCCGCCAGCAAGGAAACCGTCTCGGGCCGCGTGCGGCTGGTCTATCGCGTGGCGCCCAAGGGCAAAGCGCAACTGACCGAGTCGGTCGGCGCGTGGCGGCGTGTCGTGGCCGCGATCGACACGGCCCTGGAAGGAGGAGCGCATGGACGCGCAGCAGTGGCTTAATCAATTGCAGGCCGCTTTGGCCCGCCAGAAATTACCGCCGCTCTATGTGGAGCGGCTCGTCGCCGAGTTGTCCGATCACATCACCGACTCTCTGGAGGATCGCATGAGCACGGATGCCAAAGATCTTCGTCACTTCACTAGTCCCCTGGGATCACCCACCGCGATCGCCGCCGCCGCGATCGGCGAGTTTCGCAAGCGGAGGTTTTCCACGCGACATCCGGTTTTGACGTTCGTCGTGATCCCCATTCTTTCGCTCGTAGCTGGTTGGATCGCCGTCGTGCTCTTGTTCGTACTGGCGCGAAGACCATTTCCTGGCTCAATGGCGGCAGTGAGCAGTTTCCCCGATGGTTGATCGCAAGCCTTCCTGTCTTGACAGGGGCATTTGTGTTGGCGCCGATCGCGCTGATCGCTGCATTGGTCTGTCGGGTCGCGGGCCGAGCGGCATTGAGTTGGAAGTGGCCGGTCGCGGCCTGCGTCATTCTGGCCGTGATTGGTGGCGCCGCGTTGTTCGACGTGAAGATGACCGGCGTCGATCGAGGGGCACTGCACGGCACACGGTTTCATGAAGCCAATAATCCCGCCGCGCCTCTGCCTCGCGGCTCGATGGCGTTCGGTTTCGGAGTGACCTCGCATCCGCGCCCCTGGCAGATCGTGCAGTTCTCCGTACCGCTGGCCATCTGCGGCTTGTTCGTCTGGCGGCAATACAGTCAACGTCGGCAGCACGTTCTGGCGGGCTAGCGTGCCTTGCTAGGTCAAACAGCTCCGAGATTGATCGCCTGCGAGCGGCGGATCGTCCGTCGCTCGCAGGCCTTCCTATACGACCGTCCCAAGGGAGATTTTTAGATGCTCCGAACTTCGCGGATTCTCGCCGGGTTGTTGGTGAGCTTGCTTTCGGACGCCAGTTTTTCCGAAGACTTCAAGCCCCAAATCTGCGAATCGGCGGTCGCGTATCGCGGCGCCATTGCACCCGGCCGTATCGGCCCAGACGCTCGCGGCGGTGCGGCACGACCTGGATGGCACGCTCGATATTCCACTCTCGCAGCGGCTCAACGAAGCGGTTGATTGGATCTTGGAAAACACCAAGACTCCCGGTATCACGGCCGCGGTCGGCATTCCGGGCCAGGGCATTTGGTCCATGTCGCGTGGGCTGGCCAAGGCAACGCCGCCGACGCCCTTGGCCGAGACGCCCCACTTCCACTGGGCCAGCGCGGGCAAGGCGTTTACCGCGACCGTGGTCATGCAGTTGATCGAAGAAGGGAAACTGAGCTATGACGACCCGTTGGCAAAATGGTTTCCTGATTTTCCCAACGCCGGCGCGATCACGATCGACCACCTGTTGACGCATACCAGCGGAATCTTCAGCTTCAACGCCGACCTCCCGTTTCGCAAGCAGAGGCGTTACCATTCGCCGGAGGAATGCCTGGCGATTGCCATGCGTCACGGCTGCGTGTGTTGTCCTGGCGAGCGATGGTATTACTCGAACACGGGCTACGTGCTGCTGGCGCTCGTCGTCGAGCGGATCGAGAGCCGGCCGTTTCACGAAGTTATCGGCAATCGCATCATCACGCCGCTCGGGTTGCGCGAGACCGTTGCGCTGCGCCGCGCCAGGCACTCGAATCGCTGCCCGTAGGGCACGTCGATGGAAAACCCGATCCGGACTTCGAACCGACCACGCCGTTCGGCGCTGGAGTCGTGGCGGCATCGGCTCGTGACATGGTGTTGTTCTGGAACGCGCACTTATCGGGTCGAATCGTCAGCGAACCGACCGTGCGGGCGGCTTTCGCCCGGCTCTATCCCATGTTTGATTCGGGCACTTACTATGGGCGAGGAGTCATGCTGTATGAATTGCCAGGGCCAGACAAGAAACGCGTCTGGCTTGGCCACAGCGGCGGCACGCCGGGATTGAAGTCCGTCGTGGCCTATGACGTCGAAACCGGCGTCTACGTGGCGGTGGCCATGAACGGAAATGTCTCGGCCGAGGCCGCGGCCAACAAGCTAATTGGCATCGTCAGCGAACAGCGCGCGGCGGTGAGTCGATGCGCTCGCGGCGAATCAGATACAAGATGGCGGCGAAGTCATATGCGGCATGCGCGACGATCGGTGTCAGGAGGTTGCCTGTCGCAAGCAGTAACCAGCCGAGATAGACTCCGATCAGGCCAGCCAGGACGGCGTAGGTCGGCGTAATCAAGTGTGCCAGCCCAAATAGCACGCTGGCGACGGCCAGAGCCAAGGCCGGTGAGCCGGAGTACTGCCCTATGCCGGCCTGGATGACGCCGCGGAACAGGGCCTCTTCGCCGATGCCGGCCAGGAGCGAAATCAGCCCGATCTGCCACACCCGGCATTCTGAGAATAACGGCACGACGTGCCTTCGCACGAAGGCGTCCAGCCTTGCTAGCGGTCCCCAGGAGATGTGCGTGATTGCCAGAAGGCCCGCCAGCATCGGCAGGCAGGCGAGTAGACCGTAAAACAAGTCAGATGCGTTTGCGTGTACCTGCTCGAGGGGTGACGGTGCGAGAAACCAACCGGCCACCAAGGCAAGCAACAGCAGGCCTAGCTCGATGGCTAGCGCACTGCCGACGATCGACGCGGGCTCTTCCGGATTAGTCAAATTCCACGATTGATCGCCAGTGCGTTCAGCAGGTTCCACGTGTCCCCTTTTCAGATCGTTGGCCGCGCGACATCAAGCTATCTATTTCCTTACTTTTAATCAACTTACGGCTCCTTGACGATGCGCCAAGTGACTGTTAAATTGTCCCGCTTGTATTCAAATAGGCAACCGACCCGTCGCGTGCGGGCAGGGAGCGGGCCGCCAGGCAAGTCGGCGCCCTCCCTTGCCGCCCCGCCAAGAGGAACATCGATCGATGGCTAAGGAAGAAAAATACGTCTATTCGTTTGGTCCCAAGGGAACGGACGGCGCCGCTTCGATGCGGGATCTGCTGGGTGGCAAGGGCGCCAATCTGGCCGAAATGACCAATCTTGGACTGCCGGTGCCGGCTGGCTTCACCATCGGCACGAACGTTTGCACGTACTATTACGATCACGATCGAACGTATCCGCCCAACTTGCGGAAGCTGGTCGACGAGGCGATGGCCAAAGTCGAACGCGAAATGGGGGCCGAGTTCGGATCGACCACCAATCCGCTGCTGGTTTCGTGCCGCTCGGGCGCCCGCGATTCAATGCCCGGCATGATGGACACGGTGCTCAACATAGGGCTGAACGATCAGACGGTCGAGGCCTTGGCCAAGCAGTCGGGCAACGAGCGATTTGCCTGGGACAGCTACCGCCGTTTCGTGCAGATGTACGGCGACGTCGTGCTCGACATGAAGCCCAAGACCAAGCACGATCACGATCCGTTCGAGGTGCTGCTCGAGGCCAAGAAGAAAAAGGCCGGAGTCCACAACGACTACGAATTGACCGCCGCGCAGCTCAAGGAACTGGTCGCCGAATTCAAAAAGGCCATCAAGGAGGGCACCGGGAAGGACTTTCCCAACGAACCGATGGAACAGGTATGGGGTGCCATCGGCGCCGTTTTCGGCAGTTGGATGAATGACCGTGCGGTCGTTTATCGCCGTACGTATGGAATTCCGCATGAGTGGGGCACGGCCGTCAACGTGCAAGCCATGGTGTTCGGAAACCTGGGCGACGACTGTGCCACCGGCGTGGCGATGACGCGCGACGTAGCGCTGGGCGAACCGGGCCTCAACGGCGACTATTTGATCAATGCCCAGGGCGAAGACGTTGTGGCCGGCATTCGCACGCCGCAGCGGATCGAAGAGACGTTGGCCAAGGTGATGCCCAACGGCTACAACGAACTGGTCGAGATCGGCAAGAAACTTGAGTCGCACTACCGCGACGTGCAGGATGTGGAATTCACGATCCAGCGCGGCAAGGTCTGGATGCTGCAAACCCGCAATGCCAAGCGAACCGGGTTTGCCGCCGTGCGGATCGCCGTCGACATGGTCAATGAGGGATTGATCTCGAAAGAAGACGCACTCAGTGCGAAGCGGATTCCGGCAGACGACTTGAACCAGTTGCTTCAGCCGATTTACGATCCTGAATCGAAAAAGTCCGCGGTCGCGGCGGGCCGATTGCTGGCCAAGGGCATCAACGCCGGCCCGGGCGCCGCTTCGGGGAAGATCTGCTTTCATGCCTCGGACGCCGAGGCCGAATGGCTGAAAGACAACAAGGTGCAGTTGATCCTCGTGCGTCGCGAGACCAGTCCCGAGGATTTGCGCGGAATGAAAATCGCGCAGGGCATTCTCACCGCTTTCGGCGGCGCCAGCTCGCATGCGGCCCTGGTCAGCCGGCAGATGGGCAAGGCCTGCATCGTGGGTTGCGGCGACTTGAACATCGATTACCAGGCCGGCACTTTAACCGTCAAAGATAAGGTGCTCAAGGCGGGCGATTCGATCTCGATCGATGGTTTCACCGGCGAGGTTTTCGAGGGACCCGTGCAAACTCGCCCCAGCGAAATCCTGCAAGTGCTGATTTCCAAGTCGCTCAAGCCGAACGAGGCCGAGACTTTCCAACGGTACGACCAGTTGATGAAGTGGGTCGACGAATGCCGCACGCTCAAAGTGCGGACGAACGCCGACGAGCCGAAACAAGCTCTCGAGGCGATCGCCTTCGGCGCCGAGGGTATCGGTTTGTGCCGCACGGAGCACATGTTCTTCGAACATATCGACGACTTTCGCGAGATGATCCTGGCCGATACGCTGCCGGATCGCGAGATGGCCCTGGTCAAGCTCTTGCCCCACCAGCGCAAGGATTTCGACGGCATTTTTCGGGCGATGCAAGGCAAACCGGTGACGATTCGCCTGCTCGATCCGCCGCTGCACGAGTTTCTGCCTCATACGGCGCAGGAGCAGGCCGAGCTCTCGAAGAAGATCAAGATCAGTGCCGACACGATCGCCCGCCGGGTTCAGGAGCTGCACGAGTTCAATCCCATGCTGGGTCATCGCGGCTGCCGTCTGGGAATCGTCTATCCGGAGATCACGCGGATGCAGGCCCGCGCGATTTTCGAGGCGGCCTGCGACGTCAAGAAGGCCGGCATCGATGTCCTGCCCGAGGTGATGATTCCGCTGGCCGGATTTGCCACCGAGTTTCGCGATCAGGAGAAGATCGTTCGCGAGACGGCCGAAAAGGTGTTCGCCGAAAAAGGGCTCAAAGTCGAGTACCTGGTCGGCACGATGATTGAGCTGCCTCGCGCCGCGATCTGCGCCGGTCAAATCGCCAAGAGCGCCGAGTTCTTCAGTTTCGGCACCAACGATCTGACGCAGACGGCGCTTGGCATGAGCCGCGACGACTATGGCAGCTTCATCAACGAGTACCGCGAGAAAGATATCATCGCGAACGATCCGTTTCAGACGATCGATCGCGACGGCGTGGGCGAATTAATGAAGATTGCCGTGGCTGGCGGAAAACGCGAGCGTCCGAATATCAAACTCGGCATTTGCGGCGAGCATGGTGGCGATCCGGCGAGCGTGATCTTCTGCCACGAGATTGGCTTGAACTACGTAAGTTGCTCGCCGTTCCGCGTGCCCATCGCCCGGCTGGCCGCCGCTCAAGCGGCCGTGGCCGATAAAGTGGCGAAGAAGTCCTAGCATCGTGCGAGTCGTTGCTAAGTCACGCGCCAAGCCGGAATCAGCCGGCTTTGGCGGCACGGCCGCGGCCTTCGTGTTCGTCGTCCGAAGCGCGGCGAAGTTTGAGGGTCGCCCCGGGCGGCATGCGGCGCTCTTGCACGAACCCGCGCGTCCCCTGGGACAGAAACGGGTGGAAATCCGCGGCTGGCCCGGCCGGGAATTCGGCCTTCAGATTTTCGAGCACTTCCAGCCAGCGCAATCCGCGGCGATAGATCAGGCGATAGGCCGTCTTCAACTGCGCGACTTCCTCGGCGGCGTATCCGTTTCGGCGCAGTCCCACCAGGTTTAGTCCCACGATCAATCCGCTGTGGCCGTCGACCATGACATAGGGCGGCACGTCTTGCACGACGCGAGCGCAGCCGCCAATCATCGCCAGCCGTCCGATACGGCAGAATTGGTGCACGCCCACGGCGCCGGAGACGAATGCCCGATCGCCAACGGTGACGAAGCCGCCCAGCAGCACGTTATTGGCCAGAATGACGTTGTCGCCGACCTGACAATCGTGGGCCACGTGAGCCCCGACCATCAGCAGGTTATGGTCACCCACTTTAGTGACGGTTCCGGCGTGCAATGCGCGGTGAATCGTGCAGTTTTCGCGAATCGTGTTATGCGAACCGATCACGACGTTGCCCAGGTGCTCGGGCATGCGCGTATGTTGTGGGAAGCCGCCTAATACGGCTCCCTCGTGAATGGTATTGTTCGATCCCAGGATCGTCCCGCTCTTGATGACCACGCGGCTGGCCAACGAGCAGTTGTCGCCGATAATCACGTCGGGTTCGATGATCGAGAAGGGGCCAACCGAAACGCCACGGCCGAGTTGAGCTTGCGAACTGACGAGAGCCTGAGGATGGATGTTCACCGTCGAAATCTCCGAGGGCGGTGTAAGCCCAACTACCATGACGGCTTTGTCCCGGGCGGGACCCTCGCGCGGGCATGGCGAGGAGAGGAATTTTGCAGGGCCTTTCGGGGAGAAAGGAATAATCCTCTGCTTTTCGTTATCGGTTGTTCCGCGTGCGCCGGTGCAACCCAAAATGCCGCTTTTGAGGCCCCTGCGGAATCTGCCGCTCGGGTCCGGCTTTGCCCAGCCTCCCGACGCCCAACCACCCGGAGTTGCGCGGCCGCCGACGCTGGATTCGAGGTTCCCAAAGGCGGAAGGCAGAGAAACTTGGTAGAATTTGCCTGCGCCAGCACGGAAACCAAGACCATCGGGTCCGGTGTGCAGTTGTCGTCGAGAACTGGCCCCGCGAAGAACATCAGGAGATTGCGATGCCGACCAATGAAGAGTTGTACAGCGAGGCCGAGAAACTCAAGGACCAGGGAAAACTGGACGAAGCGGCCGCGGCACTCGAGCGATTGATCGAACAAGACCCCAGCTATGCGCTTGCCCATTCGGCCCTGGCCGTGATCTACGGCCGGCTCAAACGTCACGACGATGCGATCCGGCACGGCCTGAAGGTCTGCGAGTTGGAGCCCAACGAGCCATTCAGCTTCACGGCCATGAGCGTCACGTTTCAACGAGCCGGCAAGATTCCCGAGGCGGAAGACGCGATGGCCCGCGCGGTGTTCTGCAAGCCGGCGGTTAAGACGGCCGCCAAGAGCTCGCCTCGAACGCGACCGCGCAATGATCCGCCGCGGACTAGTCCAGTCGAATACCCTGATCGTCGATCGTGTATCGGAGAATTTCATCCGAGCAGACGCTGCCGCGGTGCTTGGCGATGAGAAGGCCGCGAGCGAAACGCTCCCCATCCCGAATCTTGCCCATGTAAATCAGGGTGTTGGCCGCGGCCAGCGCGTCTCCGTCCACTAGCGGCCTGGCGATCAGATCATCCAGTATCGTTTCGTGTGAGGTGGACAAGAGCACCGCACCAATGTCCCCCGGATCGTAGGCGCGATCGGCGATCGTTTCGGCATGCTCGCGGTAAGCCTGCCGAAACAAGTCTCGCGCAACCCAGGCCGATTCCTTGCGCAGGATTTGATGATAGACGTATTCGAAGAGCTCGAATTGAATGGATTGGTTTTGGCGATCGACCGGTTCAATGCCATCGATGACCGCCCGTCGCGAGCCGCGCACGAAATTGCTGTAGAAGAAATCGATGGTCAGCTCCAGCTGCGCGGCGAGCTCGACCTGCCAATCGTGCCAGGCGTCGAAGCCCAACTCGCTTTGAGTCACGCGCCGACCTTGCCGCTCGAATACGCGCAGGTAGTCGCCAACGGCGCGATCCGACGCGAAGAATCGGTCGGCCGAAAAACGCTCGTTGGCATGGCTATTGATAGTCCAATCGAACATCCGCCGGGCATAGTTCGCATGATTCTGGGAATCGATCCGCGCGCTCATGTCGAACACAATTCCGCGAGCGCCTTCTTGGGTTTGTCCCCGATTGGCAAACTGCATTCCCAGTTGCGTCTTGCCGATGCCGGTGGCGCCCAGCACAACGGTGAGCGTTCCAGGAATCAGCCCGCCGCCCAAGCAATCGTCCAGTCCATCGACGCCGGTCGAGAGGCGAGTGCCGCTATCCATCGATCGAGTTCACCTTTTGGCGGAGCAGCGGAGTGGAGGTTGACCGGGCTTTCGCCAGAGGCGGCCGTTGTTTCTGCCGCAGGAATCTGCCCCGAATTCGTTCCCGGATCGTGGGTCTCGCGTCGGGGATTCGGCGGTATTACTTCCGGGCCGTTAGCGGCGCGGTAAAGCCCATCGACTGGAAAGTCTTAACCTTGGTTACGTCGACGATCTTCAGCGCTTGAATATGCGGGTAGGGAAGGATAACGGTCCGCGCGCCGACCGTATCCGGCGCTTTTCGCTCGAGCAGCAGCATATCGTCGCTGATTGCGAATCCATCAAAGACGATCTGCTCGCCAAACGACGTGACCAGTACGCCGCGACGTTCCAGATCGGAGGGCCATTGTCGAAAACAGTTTCGCCAGGATTCGGCGACGTCCGTGGCCATGGGAATTATCCGTTATGCGATTCACTGGGAATAGGAACTCGGCCACGCTGGAAAGCTCGCTCAATCGCGGACTTATTTCAGGGCGGCAATCAACTGCTGGTAGCTCTTCTTTTCCAACTCCGTCAATTGGTTGGCGTTGACGCCCAATTCCTCGGATTTCGCCAAGGCCGCGCGGCGCCTTCCAGATTGCCGGCTTTCTGTTCGGCCATCGCCAGGTGGAAGTACTTTCCGCCGCTGGGCGTGTCGGCGATGGCCGTTTGCAAATCGGCAATCGCCTCTTTGGTTTTGCCGACGGCGAGGTATGCCAGGGCTCTGGTGTCGAGCAAGTCGGATATCGGTCCCAGCACCTGCATCGCCTCGTTCGTCATTTTCACCGCGTCGGCCGCGTTCTCGTTCCGCAGGGCGAGAACGAAGGCCAGGTTGTTTTGCACCTGCGCCCGTTGGTACATGGTGAGATCCTTGCTGGCCAAGACGTCTTTATAGGTCTTGATCACCTCGTCGTATCGGCCTTGCAAATCATACACCTCGGCCAACAGCATCTTAATGTGCTGGGCATTTGCCTCGTCCTGCAAACCGGCCTGAACCCAGTCTTCAAGTACTTTGAACTTCTCCTTCGAGGCTTTGTCTCGGTGCAGCCGCAGGGCTTCGAGCGCGACCGGCAAGACTTCGGTGACGGGCTGATTCTTGCGAGCTTCCTCCAACAAGACGAAAGCCTTGTCGACATCGCCCCGTCGACCCAAGAATGAGGCCATCGCGATCGCGCCGCGCGGTTCCTGCGACATGTAATCATTCAGCAATCGCTCGGCGCCCTCGAGCAGTCCCATCGATTCCATCATTTTCGAGACCAGCTCCAATCGATAAAGCTGATTTTGGGGCAACGGCCCGGGTACCAGGCTTTCCAATGCCGCGACCGCCTGGTCCTTTTGACCCTTGTGGATCAACAGGCGGGCACGGAGTTGGCGCGTTGCCTGCTTGACCTGATCCGAGGCCGTCGCGGGCGGTTTGATCATTTCCTCAAGGCGTTCAACCCAGCGCTCGGCATCGTCGTACTCTTCGTGATTAGCCAGCATGTTGGCGAAGTTGACGAGGATTTCCGGGTCGTCGCTGCGGCGGCTGATGGCCGCCAGCATTAGATCGCGGGCTTGGGTCCATTTGCCCGACGTGGAATAGAGTTGCGCCAACGCCGTCTGTTCGCGCGGCAGCAAGGGCGCATCTCTTGAAGCATGGTCATAAACTTGGCTGCCTTCTCTCGCGACTCTGGCTCTTGGCGCCTCGACAGCAATTGAAAGACCGCCAGGATATCATCGGGCGGCAATCGTCCGTCTTCGCCCGCGTTTTGTTCGATCAGGCGGACCGCCTCCATGACATGTTCGTAATCGCCGGCGGAAGCCACGATTTGGGCCTTGTTTCGCCTCGCCCAGGCCAACTGATCGCGGTCGGCCTTTTGCGTTGCCTTGGCCGTCTTCTGCGCCATTTGGTCCAAGTACGGCACGGCCTTGGCCGTCTGGTTGCTTCCCAGGTAATACTCCACCATGCGGCGAATCGCGAGTAAGTTATTGGGATCGGCCTCGAGAGCTGCCTTGTAGTAGAACTCGGCCTGCTCACGATCCTCGACTCGTTCATAGAGCCGAGCCAGTGTTACAGGATTTTCGGCCAATTGCTTGCTCGCCTGGCGAACGGTCTCCACGGCCTCGTTCTTTTTCTTCGAGGCCATCAAGTGTCGCACGAGGATGTCCCAGGCTTCCTCGGACTTTGGCGCCAACTCGACCGCCTTGCGAAACTCGGCTTCAGCCTCGTCGGTCCGGCCCGCGCGTACCAGGAATTGTCCGTACCAGAGATGGTTTTGCGGATTCTCAGGCTGCGCCTCCACGTCTTTCTTCGCCATCTCCAGGGCGTCGTCGATGTTTCCGGTTCTTTCTTTGATATCCGAGACGATCTTCCGCAAGGGATCGGCCGCCGAGGTTTCGCCCAAATACTTCAACGCCTCATTGGCATCATCAATGCGATTGGTCGCGTATAAAAGCGAAATCAAGCGACGTACGGTCGACGCCTGGCCGGATCGGCTGTAATCCAGCGAGCGCTGATAGTTCTCGATAGCGGCAGGATAGTCCCCTTCGAGCTGGTCGATTTCCCCGCGCAGCCTCCACAAAACGTTCCACTCGCCGCGAGAGGCAATTCCTTCGTCCACCAATTTCCGCGCCCGGCCAGGGACTTCTGTTCCGCGGCGTTGAGAGCGCCCGTCTTGCCTGCACGCTGCCGGTTTACGTTTGAGATAATTTCCGCTGCCGAGCAGTATTTATAAATCGCGCTTTGGGGACCAAAATTGGGCGATTCACGCAATTCCGTCAGAATTGTCTTCACGGCCGCTTCGTCTTTCGTGTCGACCGCCAGGTCGAACTGATACAAACGTATGGCGGCATTCTTCGGGTCCTTGCTAACGGCATAGTTCCAACACCGCTTCGCGTCGTCGAATGCGCGAGCTTGCATGTACGCACTGGCCAAAGTCAGCATCAAGTTAACTCGCTCCCCTTCACTGTATTGGTCCAGACCCTTTTCCAATTCCCGCAATTCCGTCGTCGCCTTCTCCGGCTCGAATTGCATGGCTAGTTGGATTCTCTGAGCCCGCAACGCGGCGATATCGCCGACTTCCTTCTCGATACGGCTCAATAGCTGCGGCAGCCTACTGCGAGTCTTTTCGTTGCGGCCCATCAATTTGGCCAGCGTCATCCACACCCGCGCTTCCTTCGGATGCTTTTTCTGGGTTTCGAGAAGCAGCTTCTGTGCCTCATCGAATTGACTCTTCAACATCAGCATTTCTGACTTGAAAATGCGCGTTGTCCAACTCGGAACGCGATTGGTCCGCCAGGATCATGTCCGCGATCTTGTCGATTTGCGTCCAGTCCCGCTGATCTTCCGGCAGTTGCAACTGCTGGTTGATCAACATGTAGATCACCGAGGATTGCAAGACGGGAAGATTCTGCGCATTGTCGGCCAATAGCTTGATCGACGTGGCGGCCTCCTCGAATCTGCCTAGGCTTTGCAGCGCCGTGGCCTCGCCCAGTTGCGCTCCCGCTTGTTTGGGAGATGTTTGTAGTACCCGGCGATAGACTTCCAACTGGCGGTCCGGCTGGTTCATTACCTCGTAACAGCGGCCCAACATGAGATCGATTTGAAGCGCGTAACCGGCCTTGCCGAATCGCGCCAGAATAGGCCGCACGGCTTCAAGTTCATGGCTTGCTTCCTGGAAGTTGTTTTCCGCGAATTTGATCCGCGCATCCTGAAATCGAATCATCTCCGAAGGAAACGTGCCGCGGTCGCGCATTTGCTTGACCAAGGCGCGGACCGCGTCCAAATTCTTCGCCTGCAACTGGAGGTCAATGAGCCGCTCCATGATCGTGTTGACGTCCGCGGCTTTCGCAAGCCCCGTGGTAAGCTGCTCCACGGCTGCTTTGACATCCCGCTGATATAGCGATAGCTGGGCCAATAGGAGGTAAATGTCCTGTCGCTCGGGATCGGACTTGAGTGCCTTGTCCAACAATTCGCGCCCTGGAGAATCCGCCTTCCGCTGCCGCGTCCCCTTGCGACATCGCGAAGCCGCTCTCCGTCATTTCGTAAATGGCGGTCTTGACCAATACGTCCACATTTTCCGGCTCCAACTCTATCGCACGGTCAAGTTCCTTCTTGGCATCCTGGAATTCCTGCGACTTGACATTCGCCTCGGATGTATTAATCAAGAACGATGCACGTGACAGGTGCGCCTTGGCCGAGTCCGGGTTCCAGGCCACCATTTGCGCCATCACTTTGCCGGCCTGGGCAGGACCGTCATCCTTCGACCGCAAGATCTGAGCTAACAATTCGAACGCGCCGAGTTCCTTGGCCCCGGGGGGCGGCTCGGCCGCGAATCCTCCCGTCTGTATGTCGTAGCCCAGCAATGTGCAGAGCTGCTTGAGCGACTTCTGTTCCTCGCCGCTGAAGTAGTAGCACAGGGCAACTTTCAAATCGAGCTCTGGGTCTTTCTGCCCCTTATCGTTTAGATACTGAATGTGTTCGAGCGCATCGCCGAAGCGACGGGCTTGGATCGTGTAGTCGATCAGGCTGCGGCGTACCTCGTCCAGATCCTGGTGACGGCGAATCGCTTCCTCCAGAATGTTGTACGCGCGCATCTTGTCCTGGCGGTTTGCGTCCTCGGAGTTTGCGATTTCCACGACAATCTTCGCCAGTGCCGAGTAGCCTTCCGGATCGTCGCGATGCTTGAGGTACTGGTTGTATTGCTTCATGGCCTCGCGAAGGTTGCCGCCCTCCTGCGCGTTCTCCGCCTGAATGCGCAAAAAATCGGCATTGCGGCCCAGTTGGTAGCCGTGCAGGAAATGCACGCCCACCACGGAGATCACGGCGATGCCTACTAGCCACAACGTCAACTTGATGTTCAGGCGTTTCATGCTCGGCAATCCAGAAAAGTGCGGGATCAGGTATAGCGGCCGTTATTTCTCGCGGAACCGAAAGAAATTCCGCCCACGGGTCGCTGGCAATTCAAGTCCGCCGCGGCGCGAACCGTCGCGAACAAAAGCCTTCAAAATCGGCGAGGATTTTTTGTTGACATGCCCCGTTCTGAACTCGCCGCAAAGGCAGGCATTAAACCTTTATCCTACTTGGCTGGAATACGCTGTCAACGATTCCATTGGGGCGTCATCCTAGTGTGCTTTATCTACTTACGCACCGACAACACCGAATGGTTTGCCCACGGGGCTCGTCAACTCGGAAAGATTGCTCGTTTGTGAAAATAGGCAGCTCTGGCGACACAGCTGGGTGGGCTGAAGTTAAGTTGGCGAGGTTTGCGAGATTTTTCCGCGCGCGGTCGATAAGGGGCAAAGTGTGTGGGGGAGTTTGCCGATTAAAGGGATCGTGCCGGTCGAGAGGGCTGGCGGCTCGGACGCAGGGTTGTGCGCCGGGGCTGCTGGCAATCTTCAGCCGGGCCACTTGGCTCCCCTACACCGAATCCTCACGAACAGCTCATGTTCCTGTGCCTCGGCCAACCGCTGCGTGTGCTGCTGCTGAGCGCGGCTGCGCTTGTGCTGGCGGGCGGCTGCCACTCGCTGATCTCACGCCCGCAGCCCCGGCTGGTCGGTCCGCAAACGCCGCCCCCGATGGACTCCGCCGGCGCCATGGTGCCCACCGAGAAGGACAAGAGCACGCTGCCGATCTACACGATCGAACCCCCCGATATCCTGGTCATTGAGGCCCTGCGGGTCGTGCCCAAGCCCCCCTATCACATTCAGGCCACCGACGTATTGGCCATCGACGTCGACGTGCTCCTGGAAGAAATGCCCGACAAGGACAATCGCTATCTGGTCGATCCCTCCGGCCGGGTCGATTTTGGCTTGCAGTTCGGCAAGGTCACGATCGGCGGCATGGACGAAGACCAGGCCGTCGAGGCCATTCGCCAGTTTTTTATCGAAAAAGGTTTCGAAAGCCCCCAGGTTTCGGTGCAACTGTTGCAGTCCAGCGTCATGCAGCCGATCACCGGCGAGCACCTGGTAGCGCCCGACGGCAGCGTGAACCTGGGCACCTATGGCTCGGTGGACGTGGCCGGCATGACGCTGCCCGAGGCCACCAAGGCCATCGAAGCCCAGTTGGCCAACTTCCTCGATAATCCGCAAGTCTCGGTCTCGGTGTTCGCCTACAACAGCAAGGTGTATTACGTGATCACCGAGGGAGCCGGCCAGGGCGACCTGGTGGCCCGACTGCCGATCACCGGCAACGAGACGGTGCTGGACGCGATCTCGCAGATCAACGGCCTGAGCCGCATCTCGAGCAAGAACATCTGGATCGCGCGGCCCACGGCCTCGGGAGTCGGCTGCGACACGATCTTGCCGGTCAACTGGCGCGAGATCACCAAAGGCGCGGCCACGGCCACGAACTATCAGGTCTTGCCCGGCGATCGCATCTTCATCGCCGAGAACAAGCTGATCGCCTTCGACGCCGTGCTCAACCAAATGATCGCCCCCTGGGAACGCATCTTCGGCGTCACCTTGCTGGGCACCCAAACCATCCAAACCATCAACCGCTTCCCCCTGGGCATCAGCGGCCTCGGCAGCGGATTCTAAACAAACAACAACTCGTCCATCGACGTGCTAGGCATTCGATTCACCCGGCCTGAAGGAACACAATGATCTCCGCCAAGAGTCTACCGATCAAATTGACCGCGATCCTGGCATGTGTGTGCTCCACCGCGCAAGGTGGCGATGGGTTTTATTGCAATGTGCGCGATGGGGCATGCGTTCCGAAGCGCATTACCTATGGCTACACGCCAACGACCTGGCGCCGTTGGCCGAACGAAGGGACACCGAGCATCGCAAAGCCCGCGGTCGAGGAGATCCCCACGCCGGCCAAGCAACCATCGTCGTCAACCACGGCGCCGAGCACCGCCCCAGGCTCGGCCGACGAGGCGCCTTTGATGCCATCGATGGATGAATCGCCACTGATACCGACCGATAGCGCGCCGAGCGGTTCGACGCCCAACGCGGAGCCGCCGCTGATGCCGCCGTTTGACGATAGTCCGCCGTCGCCGCCGCAGGGTCAGGAGAGTGGCTCGACCATTCCTGGCGCCGCGAATCCGGCCGACATGCCGACTCCCAAGTCCCTGGCCGAGCCACCGTCGCGGATTCAAAACGCTTTGCCGGATAGCGATCTGCCGCCGGCAATGCCGGATGACGATCCGTTCAAGGATGACCCGCCGGGACCTCCCATTCCGGTGGAAGAGCCGGCCCAAAAAAGTACACGGCTAAAACCGCGCATCGAAGAGAATGCGCGAGCCACGGCAACGCAGTGGCAGTCGACGGTCAAGCCGGTCGAAGCGGCCGTCGAGGGGCCGCAACTCGTGCCGGTTTCGACAGCCGAGGAGCCGCGGCGATTGCCAGACGTCGAGGAGAGGGCCGAAGCCAGTCCGGCTTTGCCGGCGGCCAGCGCGGCTCCGAAGCACAATCCCTTGCGGGCAGCGTCGCGCGAACGGCAATCGAACGGCGTGGTGCCGACGGCCAGTTGGATCGTCGAACCACCGGCGCCGACGTCGGGGGCCACGGCGGCGCTGCGGCGGAATCCGCTTCGGTCAAATTAGATTGCAGGCACAAGCAACCGCGATTTGCATCGCGACGACGTCCGATCAACACACAGAGGCAGGTTGGCTTACAGGCGTACGAACCCACGATATACAGGGGTTTTCGGCCAGGATTTGCGACGGGAGTTCGCCTTGGCACGTGAGGATCGATTTGGTACTGTACTCGCCGCACGGGAAAAGGCCCTGGCGATGCTGGGTTTCGCGAAATTCCACGCGGACCACGCCGCGCAGGACACCGGACTTCCGAGCGGCGACGGGCCGGCCAATGAAGGCCGAAGCTTTGAAGTAGGCAGGAGGCCGACATGAATCCCAAGCAACAGCAGCAACTGCGAGTTCATATTCGCTGGATGATTCGGCGCGACATGGCCGACGTGCTGGATATCGAAAACGACGGCTTCGAGTTTCCTTGGAGCGAAGACGATTTCATTCGCTGTCTGCGCCAGCGGAACTGCATCGGCATGGTCGCCGAGCAAGAAGACCGCGTCGTGGGATTCATGATCTATGAGCTGCACAAGTCGCGGCTCCATTTGCTCAATCTTGCAGTCAGCAAGGATTATCGGCGCCGCGGCGTCGGCGCGCAGATGATGGCGAAATTGACGGCGAAACTCTCCACCCAACGTCGGACGCGCATTCTGCTTGAAGTGCGCGAGACAAACTTGTCGGCACAAGTCTTTTTCCGCGCTCTGGGTTTCCGGGCGGTTTCGGTGCTGCGCGACTTCTATGACGACACGACCGAAGACGCCTATCTGATGCAGTACCGCTATCGTCCGGTCGAATCGGAAATCATTCTGCCGATCAACCGCATCACGAGACTAGCCGGCTGACCAGGCCGGTGCTGTCACCTTCAAACGCTCGCGCCCATTCGTGGGGCTAGTGCGTGTCGCACTGACATTTGGCGTCCGCATAGCGACTTTCAACGCGAAATCCGACGAAATACCCGCTACTAGGTCGCGAGACGTGCTCTAAAGCGTGACGTGCACGATTTCGAGTTCCGGCAATCGCACGATGGCCAACGAGTGCGGACTGGCCCGATATAGCGCGCCGGGATTAAGCACCAGCGTGCGGCCTTCGAGATGCTGCTCGGACACGTGCGTGTGGCCATAGCACACCAGGTCGTATAGTCCGGAGGCGATTGTCTGCTTCCACAGGCCGGCATCGTCGCCGTGTAAAAAAGCGATCTTTCGACCGGCTGCGTCCAGTGAACCGAAACGATCGTGGCAGGTTTGCCCGGCCGCCAGGATCGCTCGGCGAAGCCGTTCGGGCTGGGTATCGCAGTTGCCGAAGACAAAGTGGGTCGGCCAGCGCTCGAACAGTCCCACGATGTCCTCGGAGCCGATGTCGCCGCAATGGATCACCTGCTCGACCTCGCAGCTTTCGAGCATGCGAACCGCCGGCCGCGCAAATTCGACGTGCCCATGTGTATCGCTGACAATTCCGATCAACATGAGGGACTCGCTCGACGTTCGGAAAAGGCGGATTTCCCGGCTATGGCGGCCCGATTGGCGTTGCCGGAAGGACCGGGGCTCGCGTGGCTTGGATTCGCGGGATATAGTTGCGCAACTGGTTGTCCTGCCGCAATTTCCCTCGCTTGGCCGCATTCGACATGGATCCCGCGACTCGCACAGCCCTGATCGTCTGTTCCCTGATCCTCGGCAGCTTGATGCTGTGGATCTTTCTTTCCTGGCGCCACACGCGCTATACGTTCGCCCAATTCTGCCTGTACGTCGTCAACAGCTTTTTCACGCGCGTGCTGTGGCGGACGAAAGTGAGCGGCCCGTTGCCGGTGAGCGATGGCGAGGGAGCGGTCATCGTCTCGAACCACCAGAGCGGTATCGATCCGCTGTTGATTCAACTGTGCACCGATCGGGTCGTCCATTGGATGGTGGCACGCGAGTACTACAGCATGCCTGGCATTTCGTTCGTCTTTAGAACGCTGCGTAGCATTCCTGTCAACCGCGGGGGTGTCGACACGGCATCGACGAAGATGGCCATTCGGCTGGCGCAACAGGGCGGACTCGTGGGCCTGTTTCCCGAGGGACGAGTCAACATGACCGATTCGTTACTTTTGCCAGGACGATCGGGCGCCGCGCTGATCGCGCTCAAGGCACGGGTCAAAGTGATTCCATGTTTCGTGTCCGGTTCGCCATACGATGGCACCGCACTCGGCAGTTTCTTCATGGCCGCCAATGCCAGGGTCCAGGTAGGTAATCCGATCGATCTGACCGCCTACTACGGCCGGGAGGGCGACAAGGCAGTGCTACGGGAGCTCACCCGCCGGTTCCTCGTCGAGATCGCACTGTTGGCCGGCGCAACGGACTTCGAGCCCGAGTTGGCCGGCCGGAATTGGAAGTCGGACGACGAGTTGGAGGTTGAGGCCGCGGCGGCCCGGGCAACCAACGGCAGCCTTCACGGTTAGGCCGATTGCTGTTTAGCTCCGCTCGGCAACCCGCTGCCGCAATTCCGCCGCTCCTTGTTTCAGGAGGTCGAGCGTCTCGCGTTCACTACCGGCGGCTGCAAGCACCGTCATGATGGGCCAGCCGGTTTTGATGACGACGTCGGGCGCGGGGATATCCGCGAAGGAAGGCCAGGCCCCCTTCGCGTCCGGCCCGCACCAATCGACGATGTCTGCCGGAACTCGCAACGCTGACTCGGCAAACAGAATCGCCTTGCCGCAAACCGCTGACCGCGGCCAGCGATGGGGCTTGGGCAAGGATCCTGTTTCACAGGCGGCCATGTGCAGGTCGAGTGAGTGAAAACCGCAAGCTCTTTCAAGCACTTCGATCGAGGCCGTGTAACGTGGGTTCACTTCAATCGGCCACACCCCCTGGTCATTGACCACGGCGTCGACCCCAAACAGGCCCCGCAAATTGAATTCCTTGGCCAGCACCCGACCAATCTGCTGGAACTGTCGTTCAAGCGATTCGGCAAAAACTAGCGGACCCACGGATCCGCAATACCGCATTCCGCTGCCGCCGGTCCAAGAGGTGCCAATTAATTGCCGCGTAACGCCCAGGAGGATCGCCACTCCGCCCGCGCCGACGTAAACCGCCGAGCAGGGATCGCCAGGGATAAACTGTTGGAAGTAAAGCTGCTCGGCAGGAGATGGGGCGCTGGTCTGTTCGTCCCAGACCACCACGTCGGTTCCGCCAGAAGACCGAAGGTGCTTGATCAGCCAACGACCGTCGCGTGATGCCGTGCTCCCGTCGAACGTAACGTGCGGCGCATGCAAGCCAGACTCGCGTAAGGCCGTCGCGACAAGCTCGGGATCGCGCACGCGGCGCAGAATCTCGCCTGTGTTTCCCCACAGCGGCCGCGACCGACTCCAGCGATCGACTAGGTCCGGATAGTTTTCCAATCCGCCGGTGAAGATCCAGCCTCCTCCGTGCGGGCCGACGATTGCCGCTTCGAGTCCGGCGGGATAATCGGCGACAGCGACGGCCAGAGACTGGCGGCGCAGATCGACGTCGGCGAATAAGTCGGCCGCGTGAATCGAAAAGCCCGCGCGGCGGGCAGAACTTGCCGCCGCGCGGACGCTGGCTCCGACGATCGTGATAATTCGACTCAAGCGTCAGTGCGCCCCAGTATAGTCGTCGGCTGCCCTGCCAGCCCGGGGACACGACGATCCACAGCGACGCCGTCTATCCGCCGGCGCGTTCGATTGTCGGAATTAGCCGCGGCTAACGCAAGAATTGCTGGCACCAATAAATGGTGCCCTCGGGCGTGGTATAGGCCGCGACTCCGATGCGGGTGTAGCCGGCACTGAGAATATTGGCTCGATGCCCCGACGAATTCATCCACGAATTCATCACTTCAGAGCTGGACCGCTGACCCATGGCGATGTTCTCGCCGACGGCCTTGTTCGTGTGGACCATCGATCGGCGATTGGTCATCCAGGCCGCGTGATTTCGGGCCGATTGTAGCAAATTGCGGTCGACGATCAGCGGCGGCAATCCATGACGAGCTCGCTGCGAATTGGTCTTTTCAATGACCCGCGCTTCCAGCGGGTGCAATGCCGGGGGCTGAGCGGCCCGATTTTCCGGCGGTGTAACGAACGCTCCCGAAACACTCGCACAAACAATCAATAAGCTTCCAAGCATCAGGTCGTCTCCTATCGGGCCGTGGGGTTGAAAATGCGTCACTAAAGGACGCCGCACACTGTTGCGAGGTCGCCAAGCGACCTCGTCGTGGGCCGCGTATCCCGGGCCGTTGTTCGGGCGGCCTGAAGGGGCCGCTTCGAGTCGGTCACCCCCGGGGCGACCTCTGGTAAGGAGAGTCAGCATACTGAACAGTGCGGCTCCGAAAACCCCCCGCACGCGGAAAAGTCGACGCAGATTGCCCACTCGCCGGCGGGCGCTTGCAAACAACCCGGCGTTTGTTATCGTTGTGGGCTTCGGCGCTGGAGTGTGTGCGGTTGGCGAGCGGCTAGCTGGGTTCCATGAAATGGGGCTTTCGGCGAGACGCTAAGAACGCGCATCGGCCCCGCCTTGAAACGAACCAAGCAAACCGCATTGTCTCACGCAGATGGAGAGTACTTATGTCCATGTTTGTCGGCGAAGCCCTGGTTGGCGAAGGAAATGAAATTGCGCATATCGACTTGTTGATCGGCAGCAAGGACGGTCCCGTGGGCGCGGCATTTGCAAATGCCCTGGCCCGGCAGAGCGAGGGGCACACGAATTTGTTGGCCGTGTTGACGCCGAATCTGGCCGTCAAGCCGGCGACTGTTCTCGTGACCAAGGTGACAATCAAGGGGATGAAACAAGCCGTGCAGATGTTTGGCCCCGCGCAGGCCGCCGTGGCCAAGGCCGTCGCCGACTCGGTGGCCGACGGCGTCATCCCGGCCAAGGATGCGGAGAGCCTGGTGATTGTGTGCGGCGTGTTCATCCACCCGGCCGCTGAAGTGGACAAGAAGATTTACGATTACAACTACCAGGCCACGAAGGACGCCATCGCCAGCGCCATGCAGGGCAAGCCCAGCGTCCAGGAAATGCTGGCCGGCAAAGACAAGGCCGCGCATCCGTTTCGCGGATTCTGAGGTCGCCGGAACGAGAGCGGCCAGACGCGTCGAAACCATCGCCCACGGACGAATTGTCCGTGGGCTTTTTCATGATCGGCGGGCGGAGCGATCGGCCCAACTAACGTCGAACGGCAACCACGATGAGCAAATCCAAGATCTTGCTGCAAATCGATAGCGACGCGCAAGCCAGCGTGTTTGACGCGGTAGTCGCGATTGATGCCGGAGTCGACCATTTGCTGTGCCACGGAGACGTTGAAGTCTCGCAGGTGCGCGACCTGGTCTACGGCGCCATGTTTACTCGCGGCGGCGACGACCTGCGCTCCACGGCGATTTTTATCGGCGGCTCGGACGTAACTTCGGGCGAGGCAATGCTCGCGCAAGTGAAACGCACGTTTTTCGGTCCGGTGCGGGTTTCGGTAATGCTGGATTCGAATGGCGCCAATACCACGGCCGCGGCGGCCGTGCTGGCGGCGGCCAAGCACGCGCCCTTGGCGGGCGCCGAGGCCATCGTGCTGGCGGCCACGGGGCCAGTCGGTTCGCGTGTCGTGCGATTGCTGGCTATGGAAGGAGCGAGTGTTCGAGTCGCTTCGCGGCATCGGGCCCGGGCCGAGGCTGTGTGCGAGGCCGTGTCGGGCCAAATCAGCGGAGCGAAGTTGACTCCCGTGGAGACCGCCTCGCCGGGCCAGGCCGCGGCGGCATTGAAAGACGCCCAAATCGTCATTGCCGCCGGCGCTCCCGGAGTCGAGTTGTTACCGGCCGACGCGCGGGCGGCCAGCAAGAGTCTGCTCGTGGCGATCGATTTGAGCGCGGTTCCTCCGGCCGGGTTGGCGGGAATCGAGGCAACCGACAAGGCCGTCACGCGCGATGGAATGACCTGCTATGGGGCCATCGGCGTGGGGGACATGAAAATGAAAATCCACAAAGCTGCCATCCGGCAACTTTTCGCGACCAACGACCAGGTGCTGGATGCCGAGGAGATTTTCCGCATCGGCCAGGAGCTCAAGAGTTAGCGTTGCAGCGAACGTGGCCGATCAACGAATCCTGGCGAATCTCGCAATGGACGAGCGACCGCTTCCACCACGGCAACAGATGGCCGCCCGCGACAAATGGCCCACGGTCGGCGAGCCGCTGCCGCGCCGCGATACTTCGCCTTGGACCGTGTGGATCGGCGGCGACGTGGCCCGGCCCGAGATATTCGCCTTGTCCGCCCTGCACGCTCTGCCCCAAGCGGAGCAAACCGTCGACATTCACTGCGTTACTCGTTGGTCGAAGCCAAACGTGCGATTCTCGGGCGTAAGGTTGTCGACGTTGCTCGACCGAGTCCTGCCCCATGCATCGGCTCGATTCGTTTCTTTTACGGGCGCAGCGCAAGAAACCATAGCACTTCGTTAAGTCTGGCCGATGCGCGCGCTCTACCGGTCCTCGTCGCGCTAGCCGTCGACGGCGCTGCGCTCGACGAGCGCCGCGGCGGACCAGTTCGCGTTGTCGTGCCCGAGAGATACTTTTACAAAAGTCTGAAGTGGCTGGAAGGCATCGAGTTGCTGACCGAGGATCGGCCGGGGTACTGGGAGAGTACGGCCGGTTATCACAGTACGGGTGACGTATGGCGTGAGGAGCGTTACGCCGCGGAGGAGAACTCGCCAGCGGAAGTTGACTCTCTGCTTGCCGGTCGCGATTTATCGGGTCGCGTTTTGCGAAGTTTGCAGGCGGCTCGCCGCGATCTGGTGGGACTTGTCGCCCGGCGAGCCGTGCTGCGAGACGCCGACTTTCGCGGCTGCCAACTGCGCGGGGCTTGCTTCGATTCCGCGAACCTCACGAACGCGCGCTTCGAAGGCGCGGATCTCGGCGATGCGAGCTTCCGCGACGCGGACGTCGAGGGCGCGGATTTTGGCGGCGCCGATTTACGCGGAGCGTCGTTTGCCGGGGCCAGCCTGTTTGGAACTTCATTCGGCGATGGCGATCGGGCGGGAGCATCCGCTAGAATGCCCCGGATGAACAATCGCACGAAGTTCGATCCGTCAGCCCTCGAGGCCTTAACGCCCGCGCAGCAAGCTTTGGTGCTATCACTTTTGCAAGCGGCCCGCGATTAAATAAATTGGTCTTGGGTATTGGGATCGAATTTCGACTTTCAATCGATTCAGGTTAAAGAATGCCCACGATGCAAGATCCAATACCGCTCGACGTTCTGGTGGTGGCTCCGCACCCGGACGATGCCGAACTTGGCGCCGCCGGCGCCATTTTGCAGTACAAGGCCGACGGATACCGCGTGGGGGTGCTGGATCTGACCGACGGCGAGCCAACGCCGTTTGGCAGCACGGAAATCCGGGCCCGCGAGACAGCCGCCGCCACGAAAATCCTGGGGCTCGACTGGCGCGGCAACCTGGGATTGCCGAACCGAAGCGTCGAGTCCACGCTGCCCGCGCGGAAATTGTTGGCCGGCATGTTCCGTCAGTTGAAGCCGCGGCTCTTGTTGGCGCCGTATTGGGTCGACAGCCATCCCGACCACCTGGCCGCCGTGGATCTGATCGAGGCGGCCCGCTTCTGGTCCAAGCTCTCCAAGACCGACATGCCGGGCGAAGCGCATCATCCGGGCCGCGTCTTGTATTACAACTGCGTGCATCTGCGGGTTGTCGAAAAACCGGCGTTTGTGCTCGACATCAGCCGCTGGTGGCCGCAGAAAATTGCTGCGATCGAGTGCTATCAAAGCCAGTTCGTCGTGGGTCGTCCCACGGAATCGCCCACATTTCTGGATCAATTGCGCGACCAGGCCGCCTTTTGGGGCTGGTCCATCGGCGCGAAATATGGCGAAGCGTATGCCAGCCGCGAACCGTTGGGGCTGGCCAGCCTTCGCGACCTGGTCTGATGATTCGCCGTCGTCACGCCTGGCGATGCGTTGCTAGTGACATCGCGAGCAAGCTAGTTTGAGTACCGCCGGGCAGAGCGTGCCGATTATTCCGCCGAATCCGTCGGCTCCTCCGTGACCGACGCGATCGATGGGCAACTCGGCCGCTGAATCTCGGTGCAGAATTTTGCACGCGTTGGCCGGAGAACACCCTTCTTCGGTGAGCGTCCCTCCTACTTCTGCGCCGTTCTATCTCTAGCGGCGAGACCACTTTATTTATCGCTGCTGTCGACGTCGGTTTGCCGGCAGCCGATGCGCGCCATCAGACGACCTTGAAACATGGGTCGTGTGACGCTCCCCAAACGCCGATAAAAGAAGGGCTAGAGCAATTAGGTGAACGCCGCAATGCCAGCCCGCACCAGCGCCCCGGCGCCCCTACCCGCACCACTGAAGGAGAGACCGGCAGTGAACCAAGACATCAACGTGCTGGCCCTGGTCAAGGGTACGGAGCGGTATGTATTCCTGTATGACGACTCGAGCCGCGCCGAAACGTTGAGGGTGTTGGGCCGCTATGCCTCGAACCCGGAGCTGAGTTTCACCTGGTACGACGCGGCCGTGTTGAGCCAGAAGATCCGCCAAGAAACCCGCAAGGCAAGCACGCCTCGCCGCTTCGAGCTTCCACTGCCCAGCGACGCCGAGAACGAAGAGTTTTAGGCTCTCCGGCATGGAAAGACAGATCGTTGAAGGTCTTGGCGTATGCAGACGGCCGTCGAGCGGTTCTTGAAATATCTGCGTGTCGAACGCAATGCGTCCGATCTGACAATCAAGAGCTACCGCGAAGACCTGGCGGCGCTGGTCGAATACCTCACCGACGTCGGCGGCGGCATTCCGCAGCCTGGACGATTGGGCACGGTTGAGTTGCGGGGCTACGTGGCCGCCTTGCACGAGGCTGGATACGCCAAGACTACGATTGCCCGGCGCCTGGCATCGCTACGCAGTTTTTTTCGTTTCGGCCAGCGCGAAGGTTGGACCAAGGCGAATCCAGCCAAGCCATTGCGCAATCCTCGCAAATCACGTTCGCTGCCGCACTTCCTTTCGTCACAGGACATCGAGCGGCTGCTTTTCGCCCCGTCGGTCGCAGAGCCGGCCGGCCTGCGCGATCGGGCCATCCTGGAAGTACTCTATTCAGCCGGACTGCGCGTGAGCGAGCTGGCCGGGCTAAATTCGGGCGATGTCGACTTCGCCGGCGGAACGGTGCGCGTCCGCGGCAAAGGGCGCCGCGAACGCATTGCACCCATTGGTTCGTTCGCCGCTCGAGCGCTCAAGGAGTGGCTGGCCGTGCGTCGCTTGTCGGCTCGCGAAAAGTCCGGGCCCGAGGCGCCGGTATTCGTCAATAAGTTCGGCCGGCGGCTCACGACGCGCAGCGTCGGCCGAATGCTGGAGAAACATTTGCGGGCATCGGGGTTGGACCGCCGCACCACACCCCATACGCTGCGACACAGCTTTGCCACGCATTTGCTCGACCGGGGCGCCGACATTCGCAGCGTGCAGGAACTACTCGGGCACAAGAGCTTGGTGACCACGCAGATCTATACCCACGTCAGCACGGCCGGCCTGAGAGCCGCTTACGAGCGCGCACATCCTCGTGCCAAATGACCGCCGGTCAAACAAGAACGCGAACGGACGCTTCCGGAGCTAGACGAGGCCCCTGCGCACAGCCCACACGGCGGCCTGTGTGCGATCGGTCACCGAAATCTTGCGCAGGATGTTCTGCACGTGTTCCTTGACCGTTTCGATGCTGATCGTCAACGAGCGTCCGATCTCCTTGTTGCTTAGCCCAAGAGCGACGTGACGCAAGACTTGCGTTTCGCGGTTGGTCAGCGGGATCTCGTCGCTGTTGTTCGTCGAATAGTTCTTGCTCATGGCGCCGGCAACGCGTTGCAACTCACCGTTGTCCGAGGGTGCTTTGCCGGCGGCCGCGCCGGTAATCGTCGAAATGAGTTGTTGCCTGGAAGCGCCCTTAAGAACATAGTCGCTGGCGCCAAGGGCCACGGCTCGGGCCACGTAGGTCGGATTATCATACGTTGAGAGCATGATCACGCGCGTGTCGGGCAGCTCGCGATGGATCTTGTCCAGAGCTTCCAGCCCATCGTTGTCCGGCATACGGATGTCGAGCAGCACCACATCTGGCTTGTGCTTGACCGCCATTTTGACGGCTTCGGGGCCATTGCTGGCCTCGCCTACAATTTTGATATCCGAACCGGCCAGAAGGGTGGCCAGACCCGTGCGAACGACCTCGTGATCGTCCGCCACGACTAATTTGACGGTCATGCGAATCTCCAGGGAATCGAGCGAAAGAGCCTCGCTACAAGCCGCTTGATCGGAGCGCAAACGTGCGGCCAAGATAAGACCTGTTCCGGCAGGCCACGACGGCTTCTACCCCCATAATACCCGGGGCGACCCACGAGGAAAGGCCCCCCGATTTGCGGGAGTGCGCAAAATCCACCTCGGGACGGGCAAATCGGGTTTGGCGGAATCTTCAGAGCGCCGGCTGGCGAGGGCTTTTGACCGAACTAGCCCATTGCGGCGAAGTAATTTCGCGCGGCCGTCGCGAACCGCTCGGAGGTCATCTCCAGGGGGACCTGCTTGAATTCGCAGTAGTGCTTGATTTGCCGCAGCAAGTCGCGGGCGTGGCAACAACGCAACGGCCGGCCAGCCTCGACGTAATGCGTGCGGATCAAATCGTCGATGACCGACTCCTGGTAAGGAATTTGCACGCGCTCGGCTTCGCGGCGAAAGAGCTCGCGGAACTGCTCCTCGGTCGGATCAACCGCGCGAATCTTGTAGGGAATTCGCCGCAAGAACGCCTCGTCGGCCAGATCGTGCGGTTGCATGTTCGTGGAAAAGATGAGCAACTGGTCAAACGGCACTTGGATCGTTTTGCCATTCGACAAGTTCAGGAAGTCATAGCGCCGGTCCAAGGGAACAATCCAGCGATTCAACAGCTCCTCCGGCTCCATTCGCTGACGGCCAAAGTCGTCGATGACCAAGGTGCCTCCGTTGCTCTTGAGCTGCAGCGGCGCTTCATTGATTCCGGGCGCCGAGCCAGGCCGGATTTCGAGACGATCCATCGTCAATTCACCGCCCACGAGGATCGTGGGACGCCGGATGCGTACCCACCGCCTGTCGATTTTGAGCTGATCGTAGAGCCCGTCCTTGTTTTCGGGCGGAACTTCCACGTGATTGCAGGGATCGAACAAGCGGATGATCGTGCCTTCAATCGTCAAGCTGCGCGGGATCCAGATCGTGTTGCCAAACGCCCGCGACACGCGCTCCGCAAGACTGGTCTTTCCATTGCCGCTTTCGCCGTACAGGAAGAATCCGTAGCCGGCGCGAATGGCCTGGCCCACTTGATCCAGCACTTCCTCGCTCAACACCAGGTCCTGAAAGATTCCGGAGATTTCCGAGAATGTTGGCGGATGACGATGGATAGACTGTCGTGCGACGCTGTCAACATAATCCTGTAGCGTAATCGGGGCGGCGCCATCGTAGGCGCACTGTTGACTGTACCGAGCGGCGGCTTCCATGCCGCTTTCCGAAAGTTGGTAGACGTAATCACCCAACTGCGCCGAGCCGCGGTGCACGACCAGCCGGTTCGCCTTCATTTGGTTCAAGAGCGTGCTGAGCATGCCGAAAGGGACGGCGATTTGATCCGACATTTCACGGCCGCTGGCCGATCCGCGGTTCATCAGGCACTTCAGGGAGAGCTCCTCGGCCGCGCTGGGGCTGAGCTTCATCTCGGCCCAATCCGCTGGCGCCAGCGGCCAAAACTCGCCGGGCGCCGGAGACGAGGAGACTTCAAAGTCACCGGCGATGGGATTGACCGCGGCTTGGCAAGATAGTTTGTCGCTGGTACGGGCGACACTCGCCGTCTCTTCGGCCCGCATCTCGCTGACGGCGTCCAAGATGGCCTGCGAAATCTCACTGGCGTCGTGAGCCGCGTCCTGGCTCGCGGCGCCTTCATGCCTGCTCTCGCCGCCTCGCGGCTCGGAAAGCGCGTTGTTCAGCCGACTGAGCAGGTTTTCGAAATACTTATCGTCCATCGTCACGGATTCGTTTGCCATCGATCTGAGTCTCTCGCCTGAAGCTTCGCGCTGAATGCTGAATGGCGTCACACGACTTTCAAACTCTAGTGCGCCCGGAGTGGGGGGCGACGCGGTCATAACTTTGTCCCCCCGACAGAGATTGGCCCAACGGCGTTCGTTGACTCGGGGCAACTTGTGACGTAGATATTTGACGACACTTCTCCCCAACGAGACACGGTTGCAGCGGCGTTTTCTCCCCACGCCCGCGCAATTGGCCGGTTATCGATGGTGGCGATTGCAAGGGTCTTGCGGATTGTGCCGTCCTGCGGCGGCAACTGCCGGCTTCCCGCGTGATCGACCGCGTCGAATCGCCCGCTCGCAAACGACAACGTCAAAATCGGGAGATCCCATGAATAAGGGTTCACTGCTACTCATCGACGACGATCGGCAAGTGCTGGAGTCCATGGCCGACTGGCTGCGCGATCAAGGCTACCAGCTCGACGTCGCCAACAGCATTGCCACGGGGACCGAGTCGTTGGCCAAGAAAAGCTACGACCTGGTGTTGGCCGACATCCGACTGGGCGACGGCGACGGTTTTGATCTGTTGGCCCATTGCAAGCAGCATTACCCGGGCCTGACGGTCATTCTGATTACCGGATATGGCACGGTCGAAACCGCGATCGAAGCCATTCGGGCCGGCGCGTTCGATCTACTTACCAAGCCGCTACTGGACGAGGAACTGGAAATCGCGATCCAACGCGCGCTGACCCAGCGCGTCGTGCTGGAGGAGAACAAGCAACTCAAGGCCCAATTGGACCTCCGCTTCGGCCTGGAGAACATCGTCGGCCACGACCGTCGCATGCAGAAAGTATTCGACGTCATCGACTGCGTCGCCGACACCAAGGCCACGGTGCTTGTGAGCGGCGAAAGTGGCACGGGAAAATCCATGGTCGCCCGGGCGATCCATCGCCGTAGTTCGCGACGCGACAAGCCGTTTGTCGAAGTGGCCTGCGGCTCGCTGCCGGAAACCCTGCTCGAAAGCGAATTGTTCGGGCATGTGGCCGGGGCGTTCACCGGCGCCACGGTCGACCGCCAGGGAAAGTTTCTGCAAGCCGACGGCGGCACGATCTTCCTCGACGAGATCGCCACGGCGACGCCCGCCATGCAGGTCAAACGATTGCGCGTGCTACAAGAACTGCAGTTCGAACCCGTCGGCGGAAGCAAGACACACCACGTCGACACGCGAGTGATCCTGGCCTCGAACGAAGACTTGAGCAAATTGGTCGCTGAAGGTCGATTTCGCCAGGATCTGTTCTATCGGATTAACGTAATCAATATCGAACTGCCGCCAATGCGCGAGCGGATATCGGATATCCCGCTGTTGGCACAACATTTCCTGCAGGAGGTCTGCGAGGAAGCCGGGCGGCCGGCAAAGGAATTTACGCCCGAAGTGATCGCGGCCCTGCAGCGGTACTCCTGGCCGGGCAATGTCCGCGAGCTGCAAAACGCGATCGAGCGGGCGGTCCTATTGGGCAAGTCGGACCGGATTTGCCTGGACGACCTGCCACGCCAGATCGCGGCCGTAGGCCCCCTGAGCGTGGAACCGATCGGTAGTCGCACCTTGAAAGAGGCCCTGTCGGCCCCCGAGCGGCAGATTATTCTGGAAGTGCTCGAGAGTAATCAGTGGAATCGCTTTGCCACGGCCGACGTGCTGGGAATTAATCGCACGACGCTTTATAAAAAGATGAAGCGACTCGGTCTGGAAGAACGGCGGCATACGGCAAAGATGGATTAAGTCGTAAATGGCGCAAGGCTGGGGCGGTGCTAGCAGAATTTTCGCCGACTAGGCTCGCGCCGGCGGTTGACTTTGGTCGACAAACTCTCATGGAGACGGCGGCTATCGTGCTTTGTGGATGGGGCAATCGCCGCATCCCGCGTCGGCGCTCGATCCTGGAGGACCACGCGGATGAGACGATGGACCTTTTTAGCGTTGCTGGCCGGCAGCCTGCTGGCGGCATGCAGCGTGTCGTCTGAAGCGGCCCCCGCGGTGCGCCGCTACCCGCCGCGCTACACGCGAGGCACCTACTTCCCGACCATCGTGAAGACCCGCAACGGCCAGGTGACCACCGAGCGGGTGTATCCGGGCTATAAGAACGGATTCCCGCCGCCGGCCTGGCTGTACTATGGCTATCCGCACAGCGGCGACGGCAGCCTCAGCCCGGGC
Organism: uncultured Planctomycetaceae bacterium; assembly: GCA_963791755.1. GTDB lineage: Bacteria > Planctomycetota > Planctomycetia > Pirellulales > PALSA-1355 > PALSA-1355. The sequence goes on along the minus strand of CAWBTK010000005.1, from coordinate 1,209,243 downwards.
TTCTAACGGCCGCGGGCACGGACATCCCTCGGCCAACTAGAGCTTGAACGCGGCGCGCATCTCGTCGACATAGCGAGGGCAAGCGACGAGCGGGTCATCTGGCTCTTCGAATTCGAGCACGATGTAGCCGCGATAGCCCGCATCGCTGATGATCCGCGCCAGACGCTGGAAGTCGGCATGCTGTCGCTTGCCGTCGGGTCCCGATACCGAGACCTTGATTTGCACGTTGACCGCGTAAGGAGCCAACTGCGCGATCTCGGCATAGACATCCGAGCTGTGGAAATTGCCGGTATCGAGGTTCACTCCGAACCAAGGGCTCTTCACGTCTCTCACGAGCGCCAACAGTCCCTCGGCTTTCTCCGTCAAGCCACCGTGATTCTCCAGGGCCAAGTACACGCCGTGCTGACCGGCGTACTGGCAACACTCCTCGATCGCTTCGACCGCGAGGCGGTGAGCCTCGGGCACGCTCGTGCCGTGCGGATGGCCTGAGAAAATGCGGATGACCGTGCGCGCCGAGTATCTCGGCATAGTCGACCCACTGCTTCACGTGGCGAATCTCGCGGTCGCGCGTCTCTCCTGGCGGATGACAAAAGTCGTTGCCCACGGCCGTGCCCGAGATATCGAGCCCCAAGCGAAAGCACAACTGTTTGAGTTGCCGCAAGTATTCGGCCGAGGGCTCGGTCGGAAAGTAGTAGGAGGTCAACTCGGTGCCGTCGAGCTGCATCTTCGCGCAGTCGGCGACGAAGTCGTCCAACGAGAGCTTCTTTTCAGGATCCTTGGCGGTCAACCGATCGCGATAACTGTAGGCCGCCAGGCTGAATTTGAAAAAACTTCTGCCGTCGCGCCGGATCGGCTCGATGGCCCGCGAACGCGAAGGAGTAGCCGCGCTGCCCATTAGTGCGGCCCCGGCCCAGGCCGCCGAGCGACCCAGGAAACGACGACGATCGGCGAGATCATGCATCGGGCTGATTCCTTTTTTGTAATTCTCGCGACGGGGTTGGTCCCGCCGCTTCGTTGGCTATTGTGTCCGCGCGGGGGCGACTGCAACCAGATCGGTCTACGCGGTCTTGGTTGCGAGCCGTTGTGGCTCGGTTGTCGGCGCGGCGATCAGAGCAGGCGATATGAAGGCCATGCTGGCAATGGCCAGGGCCACGGCAAACGTCATGTCGCCGGTCACTAAAGCCAACGACGTCCACACGACGAGGCCCGCGGCCAACGCCAACGGTCTGGCCAGTGGAATCCACACCAGGATCGGGAAGCTGAGCTCGAAGAATACCACCGTGTGTGTCCACAAATCGATCAGGCGCGGGCTCGTGTGCAGCCACGTGAAGTCGACGAGCCGAGATTCCGGTCGGGCGATCAACCACCAGATTCCCAGCCCGCTCCACCAGGTGTCGCCTGTGAGTTTCGAGAAACCCATCATTGCCACCCACAGGGCCAGGTGGACTTGAATCAAGCGGGTGGCGATCGTGGCCGCTGTCGATAGCGCGCTTTCGGCCGGCGCGTTCGCACTGCCCCGGCGAGTAGCCAGCCAGCGATCGAATGAAAATCGCTGCCCGCAAGGAGCCAGGCACAAGTAGGCCAACAGCATGGCGACGATCGGCTCGGTGGGACCGGTGATCATCGGGGCACGCTGAACGTCGGAGAGAAACACCACCAGCGCCAGAACCGAAGTTGCCCGCGTCCAGAATCCGACGGTGAACAGCAACAGCACCGCCAGCCCGAGCAGCTGAACGGTCCATAACTCGGCGGGCGAGGACAAATAATTCAGGTACGAAAAGGTGCCGCCTTCGAGCGGAGCGATCTCGGCAGTGGGCAACAGACCATCGGGCCCAAAGAAGGCCACCAGATCAAACAGCAAGGTGCCGTGCAAGTAAACGGCCAACAGTCCCACGGGCACGCCGCATGGCGCACAACGTCGTCGGGTCGCCGGGTGTAAACCAAAAGCGGGTCCACCCCTGACCGAATGTGGAGAACAACCGCCCGAAATATGCGGAAACCTGGTTCGTCATGGCTTCACGGGCGGAGGACTGGGAATGCGGGGAGCGCTCGGCGCGACCGTACCTGGTTGCACGGGCGCGACGTCAAGCTTGTTCGCCTTTTTCAACAACTCGATCGAGTCGCCGGTCACAAATACCTTCGCTTCGTAAATGTCGTTGGTCGGCGGTGCGCGGCGTCCGGCCGCCACTTCGCCCATGTCTTCGATCTGGGGAATGTAGTGGGCTCGTAGGCGAATGTTGCCCAGCGTTGCCCCGTGTTGCTTAAGAATCGCGCCTGCCAGGGCTTTCGGCAAGACGCTGGCCAGATCCTCGTTAGCATCGGGATCGGCCATCGTGCCAGCCGCATTGGCGATCGCCTGATATCGGCGAGCCCGAATCAGCGGCTGCAAGCCGCTGGGCGGAATTGTGACTTCCTGGCGGACGCCCTCAGGCCCATCGAAATCCACCTGACAGGTGAAATCGACGTCCGTCGGCAAGGCATGTGTCAGGTAGTAGCGGGCCACCGGATAGCTCACCTGATGGGCCGTGAAATGCAGGTTCCGCAAGTAAGGGGCGAACAGTCCGTGCAGGCGCAACTGCAAATCGCTGGGTCGCGTGTACGTGGTGACCCCCACGAACAACGCGAACAAATGGGCGAAGATCAATAAGCTCACCAGCGATCGCGTCTCCGGGCCCCAGGTGGGCTGAGGCGTCGGGGATGATTTTTCAAGGCTCATGGCGGCTCTGGCAGGCGACGAACAAACTAAACGAGAACGACGGATTAGGCCCTCATCGTCGCGGGCAGCCCGGCTGCTAAAGGCGCGGAGCACGCGCCTGCCGCGAGAGTGAGGACCGTCAGGATGCAATAAAAAAAGCCGGGCCTCAAGTTCGAGGTCCGGCTTTAAAAGCCGTAAACAGATCGGAGATGAGTCGCCCATAGGGCGCGACTCGCCTCGTCCCCACTTACTTGTCTCCTCAAGGCAGGGCCCTGAAAAGTCGTGGCCTGGTCTGGATTGATTAGGCGGGTTTGTCCGACGGAGCCGGGGGCGCCGGAGGAGTCGCCGGGGCCGCGGGAGCGGCTTCGGGGGTAGCCGGGGCGGCTTCGCCACCACTGCAACCGCCACTGCACGCCGGAGCCGCTTCGCCACAGCAAGGATTGCCGCAGCAACGACGGTGGCGATGATGCTTCTTCCGACCGCCGCATCCGCCGCAATCGGCCGCGCCGTCGCAGCCGCCATTGCAGCGACCGTGGCAACGATGATGACGCTTGCCGCGGCAACCACCGCCGCAACCGCCGTCACATTCCGACGCGCCACTGCAAGCACAACCGCCGCGCCGATGACCGGCCTGAGCGGTATTCTCATCGCCAACCAGGGCGATGCCGACAATCGCGAAAAACATCGCGATGCCCATAACTAACGTGCGATTCATCTAAGAATCCTCCTACTAGGTACCGGAAACGTACGTATCCGTAAAAACTCAAAACTGCCGTCCGACGCTCGCTAGCTAGTTGTGACGGCGGACAACCGAGCGAATCCTAAACACGTAAGACTGGCCTGAAACGGGCCGTTTCACCGCCAAGGCTGCCCTGCTTGAAAGCCTTTGCCGGTTACAACAACTATTCCGGATGCACAGTCTAGGCCGTTAAGTTAGCATGGCGGGTATTGTTGTCAAGCGGCAACAAGACAATGTGTGTGCAATGGGAGAATCTGGAGTTCTGGGGGTGTTCTTCCTGTGAACTTTCACAACCTTAGGTCACGCTCAGCCGCTCGGCGCAACAAAAAAAGGAACGCCCAATTCGCATTGGGCGTTCCTTGGTTGCTAATTTACTAAGCTCTTTTAGGTCAAGCAGTTATCGGATTCAGAAATCGTCGAGATCAAGCCCGCTGGCCGACAAAAGACAAGCATTTCTCGGCTGGCAATGCGACAAATTCGTGAATAGCCGTACTAGCGTATCGTGCTGTCGCCAGCGGCCGCCGGGTCGGTCGAGGCTGGCGTTTGCTGATCTCGCCGCGCAATCTCTTCTTCAGCCTGCTGTTGTTTCTGCAGCATGTCGGCTGGGTCTTCGAAGTTCAAGACGATCGGCGGACGATCGATGAATACCCGTGTCGCCATCCCCGAGATCCGCCAACCGTCCGTATCTTTGCGCATCATCCATACGATGCGGTCGGTATGCGGCCGACCATCGGTGTCGAGATCGGTCCAATCGGTTGCTACCTGGGCTTCGGCGCCAATCACCTCCATTTCGAGCACTTGAAACTTGGCTGTGTCGCTGCCCGGCGGCGCAACAACCATTTCCATCTCCGCGGTCTTCTGGCGCGCCAGTGGCGTCAGCAATCCGGCCGCCTTCTCGTCGTCTCCGGCACGGACCGCCTCAAGAAACACGGTCATCACTTCATCCGGCTTCGCGTCGGGCCCGGACTTTCCTTGGCTTTGGCCCACACTGGGCGCCTGGCTGCAAGCCGTCGCCAACAGCGCCGCGAAACACAGCGCGAAAGTGAGTAGAACTTTGCCCTGGTCCATGGGATCCCTCCTTGGCTGGACGATGCCACGCACATGCCGGGCGTGGCGGCCGATGCTAGCAGGCGTCGATGGCTCTGCTGGGCGGCAGAGTCTCGCAGGAAGTTCGCGTTGGGTCAAGACGAGCGTTAGATTGCCCAGTTCCACCTGTCCCCTGCGGCGGCACAGCGTCGATCGTGAGTCATGACCGGTTAGCCCGCTCGCAGCCCTCGATCGAAGGCGTCCTGGTCACGACCGTAGAGTGCCAGGGCCGACTCGAACCGCTCGCCGGAGATCTTCCAACTCGGGGCTTCGTCTGTGTAGGCGTTGCAATGGGCGACAAATAGTCGGTACATGAATTTGAAAAGATGCCTGGGAACCCGCAGGCCGCGAAAGGCGTCGGTCAGCCGTCGCTCGTCGATCGACGGGTCGAACAACTCCATCAGTGACGGCGAACTACCGGGAATGGCGCAGGCCTTGAGACGTGCCGACGCAACATCAAAAAGCGCCTCGCCGGTCCATTCCAGCGAGGGCACCATGTTTTGTTTGTCCAGCCGCGCTCGCTGGTAGAAATCACGATCCTCGCGGTCGATGAATTGGGACAGTTCGATGGGCAGCAGTAATTTGAAGCCAATGCCAGGATGCTTGAGAAATTTATTATCGAGCATCGGCCAGAGCAGCGCGCGCATTTGATCCACGGAGCCATTTATCAAATGCGGCTCGTCAACCCGGTCAACCAGCACGACGATTCCCTCGAATCCCAGGCTTTTCAGAATCCCCTGAAACTTGGCCAACAGCTCGTAACGATCGTCGGTCCTTTGTTTCTTGGGCAGTGGCTGGCCGGCGATATCCACGGCGCGAAATTTCATCAGGATCTGCCGCAACTGGTTGGTCACATGTTTGCCGACGCGGACGTTCCGCGCGATGCTTCCGGCCTGCCAGAAACGGCGAACGAAGCGGAACAGCCAAGGCGCCCACGAGGCGGCCACGATTGCATAGGGCCAGGGAGTTTGCAACCATTGCCAATTGTCCAGATAGGCCACGAGGCCCAGCGTGGCCACGGTTGCCACAGCGCCCAACGCCCAATCCCACTGGGCCGGCCAGGGCGGTAGCGTAGTTTGCGGCGCAGCCTGCGCCAGCGCCCCTTCGTGGTTTCGGCCGTCGATTGGTCGTAACAAGCCGCCAGCAATAACAGGTCGCGCGCTTGATGCCGGTCGAGGTTCTTGACATCGGACTCGCCCAACTCGTTTGTCGCCGGATCGCTGGGTTGCTTGACTTCTAAAATGCGATCCACCAGCCCCGTGACTCCCAGGGCCAGAATCGCGTCCATGTGGTCCCAAAGTTTCCAGTCGGCAAGCACGCGGTCGGCTCGTCGCCGCCGCGCGCCGAATCGATCGCGAAAGCGATCCAGAAACGGATTGAAGTCGTCATACTCGATGACGTAGACCCGCTTGTTCGGATGGGTTTTATTGTAGTCGGCCAGGTGTCGCACGATTTGCAGACGCAGCGCCGTCTTCCCGGCGCCCTTCTCGCCGAACACGATCGAAGTGGCCGGCTCCGAGGGATCTCCGTAGATCTTGTCCCAGGTCGGATGCCGCGTGTTGGCGATGCAAAAATCCTTGAAGACCGGATCGGTCTGAGCGTCCTCTTCCGCGAAGGGATTCGATCGGATGCCGTGATGCTCAAGAAACTGCTGCGTCTTCATGCAAGCGATTCCAAAGTCGATGCGTTCCAGAATCGGCCGAGGGCGGGGCGCGGCTGGCGAAAGCGCTTCGCTCGGTCTCGGCCCCCAACCGCTATTTGTGCTCCATCCCCTCGATCATGCTCACGAACGCCTTTTCGTTTTCCGCGACCGTCCGCTCGGGCCCGTAGAACTTGATGAAATAGTTGCCCGCGCCCTTGGTGGCGATGATTGCCGCCAGCATTCGATATTTGGGTCGTTCGACGGCCGGGGCCACGGGCCCACGCTGATCCTTGAACGTTCCCGATAGATCGACCAAATGGACTTCGTCGCCGCCGACTTTGATTTTCTGAATCTTCGCGCGATCCTTCGTGCTGCCGCCGTCGGGCTGCGTGAATTGACCGTACCAGCGTTCGATATTGGCTTCGACGCCACCGCCCGCCGCCATCACGGTCATCCGGCCTTCGGCTTTGTCATCCTTGGCCGGCGGAATGGCAAACTCGTGCTCGACGATCGCGGTTTGCGGGCGCTTGCGGATCCACGAGCCGGGCGCGGTCAGTTGCAACTTGCCCCCGGCAAGATGCATCACGGCCGGGTTCTCTTGAGCCAGGGCTGACGCACACAACGCGAGCAACAGACCTCCGCAAACAAGCGATTTAGCAGCTAGCATGACACTCTTCTCCATGAACCTCGAAGGATGATTTGCCAGGCACAAGCCAAAGCGACAAGACCGCGGCGACCGTTCGACGGTCTATGCAAGTCGCCCGAGGAAACTTGAATCGGGGCTGAAATCGGTCGCAGCTTCGTTGTCCGGGGTTTCGGTTTCGATCGGCCCTTCCTGGCGTCGCCAGACGATGATCAGAATCACCACCAAGATAACCGAAACCAGCAGCAAGATGGCACTGGCATACAAACTTACGTCGCGATTGCGGCGCTTTTTCCGCAACCCCGGGGAAAGGGGCGGAACGGCGACCGCCTCCCGCGGTCCGGCGGCGACGTTGGCGGCCACGGACTGCACGACCTGACCCATCGGCAAGCCAGCAGTCGCCAACGGCGCCGAGCTTGCCTGCTGATTTGGCAGTGGAACTGCTCCCGAAGCGGCCACCGGCTTGGGCGGCCCGACGGAAACGCCCGGCGACGCCAACAAGGAACTCAATTGAGGAAAGATGGCAGAGGCGGCACGCCATTCCTGCCATCCGGCTCGCCAGACGAGCGAACTGGCGCCGACTCGTCCCTCGGCGATCCAGGCCCGCATAATTTCGCCCGACGCGGGACCAAACTGCCCGCCAGTCGCAGGTCGGACGTACCAAACCGCGGTCGGAGCGTCATCGATGGGATCGGTCATGGCCGAGGAGGGCACCGATGTAGGCGACGCACTGGCCGCCGGAGTGTTACCGCTCGATCGCGCGGCGCTCTCCGAGATCGCTTGCGAATCAGCCGCTTCAGCGGCACTGGATGCCGAATCGGCGTCCAACTGCGAGTCGTCGACCTGTTGACCGTCGGCGGGGACGACAACCCGCACCCCACATTTCGGACAGATGGCCTTCTTGCCGCTCAAAAAGGCCTTCACGTGTAGTTTATGTCCGTTGGGACACAAAAACTTGATGCCCATCTTACTACCGATGCGAGTGGAGCGCTGCGTAAGCCCCGCCAAAAAGCGCGCCAGCACGCGCATTGGTCCGGCCCGGGCACTCGAAATCAGCCGTCCGAAGTGCTCTATTATATCCTTGCGAGGGCGGCCTTTGGAAGTTGACCGTGTCGGGCATTCCATCGACGCGCGGACGACGAAACAAGCCAGCTGGGACCACCCCGCTGGTGCAAATCGACGCTATGATGGAATAAAGGCGAGCGGGCGCTCGAATGTACAAGCGGGCCTGATATCGCGGCGTGCGTGGCGACAATCGCTACATTTCCTACATCCCGCGTCGCCCGAGCGTTCGCTTTCCGGCAAATTTCCGCTATCTTTGGGCTGGAACTTGATTGTTGTGCCGGCCTAGTCAAACTACAGATGAGTCAGGTTAATAACGACGCATTTCTTGTGCGTATGGTCGCGGGAGCGTAATAGCGATGCAGCAACGTGAAGCCAACGGCCCGATGGAAATCTCGTTAGTCGGAGACCTGACGGACAACGAGGTGGAGTTGACCGACAAGTTGCTGGGCGTTGAGCCCGGCGGCGAGTGCACGCTCTACATCGACTCGCCAGGCGGAAGTCCGTATTGTGCGGTTTCGTTGATGACATTGATTCTATTGCGCGGGCTGCGCGTGACCGGTATCGTGACCGGCGAATGTTCGTCGGCCGCGCTTTGGCCGTTCGCTGCTTGGCGCGGCGACTCGTCACCCCTTACAGCGTGCTGCTGTTTCATCCCATGAAATGGCAGAGCGAGGAGCACGTGGGCCTGGCCGAAGCCGCCGAATGGGCTCGGCATTTCGGGCACCTCGAGCAGGAAATGGATTCGCTGCTGGGCGAATTGTTTGGTTTGCCGGCGGTCGAAATGGAAAAGTGGATCAACCCGGGGCGATATGTCTCGGGTCGCGAGTTGGCTGACGCCGGCCTGGCCGAGCTGATTGATCTGCGCAAGATCAAGCTCTTCGAAACCAACGGCACTGCCAACGGCACCGCGCGGCGTCGCAAGCGCGTGGCTAACTGAGGCAGTTTCGACTGCTATTCTCGGTCGGGCCGTGCCTTAATCGCGAAACTCCGCGTGGCAATCGTCGCATGCCTTGCTAATCCCCATAAGCGACGTACGCATTTGTTCGGCGTTCTTTCGCTCGATGGCCTCGCGTAGCGCCACGGCATTCGTGCGCATCGCGGCGGCATGTTCGCGATAGGCCTTGGCCTCCAAGGCCTCCTGCTCCTGCCGATCGATGACCTCGGCCAGTGCTGCGATCAGCTGCGCTTCGCGCGACCATTGTTCGGCGTTGCGCGCCCGGTTTCCGCCGCGGGCTTCCAGTCCTGTCAGCCCTTTCTGGGCTTGCTCGAGCCGCTTCATCAGACTCTCGAACTGCGGGCTATTGGACCAGTCCCAGCTTTGCGCGGACTGGGACATCGCGGCAGGATTGCCTCGGATCAATCCTTCGAGATCTTGCGATCGAGCTTGGGCTTCGGCGAACGCCTCGCTGCTGGCGACGCTCGAGGACGTTGCGGCATGCGCAAGCGCGTCGCGCATCGCGGGCGCTTCGCGGCGCCAGCGCATCGGCTCGTCGTGCTCGGCATCGATGGCGAATAGCACGGCGAGCATCGCCAAATGGGCCCGCGCATTCTGGTATTCGCCCGCCTTGAAGCGAGCCGGGCTGCTCACGGCGTCACCGAGACGTAGCTGCTGGGCCTTGATTTCGTCTTCGATCACCTCGGGCGAGATCAACGCGGACCATTTTTGGCCTGCCGGCGATATTTCCGTTGCCACGCTGGGCGCCTGAGCAGGCGACGATTCGGCCGGCTGCTGCCGACTTGTCGGTCGCGGACCCACAAGCTGCTTATGCGCATCCGGAAAGAACGCATCCTCGACACTCTTGGAAAACTTTGGAGGTCGGGCCCGATTGACGGGGGGCGCCGCAACAAGCTCATTGACGATAAAAACCAGAGGCAGCAGATTGGCAACAACCAGCGTGCTGGTCGCAAATGGATTTAGAGCCATGTTCGATTCGCCGTGGGACCTGAAGCCCGATTCCACATTGACGATTATCGACCGACGGCCCGTGCCTGACAACTCGCCGATCGATCTGTACGGCACGGTGTTTGCCTTCCAAGACTTCGACGTTTGCCTTCCCGATCGAGGTATAATCTGGTTATGAGCGCCACCCCCCGATCCACACGCCGCGAATTCCTGCAGGGCCAGGCCGCCGCCGACGCCTTGGCCGCAGCGATCGCGCCGGAGGATGTGGACTCGGGCACGTCGCCGCCAACCGAATCCTCCTATTTGCTGCATGTGTCGCGAAGGGCGATGGCCTGCACGTTCGAGCTCTTCTTCAATGCGGGGCAATATCCGCATGCGACGGAAGCGGCCCTGGCAGCGCTCGACCTCGTGGATCGACTCGAGGATCAGCTTTCGGTCTACCGAGAGCATAGCGAAATCAGCCAGATTAATCGCCGCGCTGGCCAACAAGCGGTTCCGGTGGAGCGCTCTCTGTTCGACTTGCTGGTGCGGGCGTCGAGACTGTGCCAGCAGACGGCCGGCGCATACGACATCACGGCCGCGCCGCTTTCCGAAGTCTGGGGATTCACGCGTCGAAACGGCGCCATACCGTCCGCCGAAGGGCTCCGTGTGGCACTGGCACGCGTGGGCAGCCAGTTCATGGAGTTGGACGACGCGTCGTCGAGCGTGTCTTTCGCGCGACCGGGCTTGACAATCAATTTGGGCAGCATTGGCAAGGGATATGCGCTCGATCACTGCGCGGATGTGCTCGCCGGCGCTGGTATTCACGATTACTTGCTGCACGGAGGGAATAGCAGCGTGTTGGCGCGAGGGGTGCATGGCTCGCTCGCCCCACAACAAGGCTGGGCCGTGGGGATCAGAAACCCTTTGCGCCCGAGCGGCGGCTGGGACAGGTGTTTTTGCGGGATCGTGCGCTCGCGACCTCCGGCTCGGGCACGCAATTCTTCATGCACGACGGTCGACGTTATGGCCACATCATTGATCCTCGCAGCGGCTGGCCGGCCGAGGGCGTGCTGTCGGTCAGCGTGCTGGCTCCCACTGCGGCCGAGGCCGACGCGCTATCGACCGCCTTCTACGTGATGGGGCTCGACGCAACTCGCGAGTTCTGTTCGCGGCGCCCGGAGATTGCCGCGATCCTCCTCTGTCCTGGAAAGCGGCAGGGTAGTCTGGAAAAGCACGCGATCGGACTGGAGGATTGCCAGTGGATCGAGGACGACGAACGCGAACGCGGTGACGGAAATCGAGATAATCCCTAGTTCTCCTGGAGGGATCAGCGGGCAGATTGGCATATTCCAGGGTCGCGCGGCGAAGCTAAAATGCGACGCGACGAACTATTCGTGGCGGACCCGATGACAACAGGCTAGGCGAACGCATTGTTTGATTTCCCGCTGGATCACGTATCGTATCTGGGGATCATCGTGGTATTGATCCTCACCGGCTCGGGCTTGCCGATCCCGGAGGAGATTCCCATCGTTGCGGCCGGCGTGGCCAGTTCCGTGGGAACTCTCAATCCCTGGTGGGCGTTTGTCTGCTGTCTGATTGGGGCCCTAGCCGGGGATTCCGTGATTTATGTGATCGGCTATCACTTCGGCCATTCGCTGATCACGCGGCACCCGCGCTTCGCCCACCTGCTGCACGCCGAACGCGAGGCCAAGATCGAGGCCATGATTCGCAAGCACGGCTTCAAGGTCTTCTTCTTGTCCCGCTTCATGGTGGGAGTTCGTGCCCCGGTCTATTTGACCGCCGGCACATTGAGAATGTCGTTTCGCCGGTTTATTTTGATCGATGCCGTCTGCGCGACAGCCGTGGTGGGCGTGTTCTTCGGTCTGGGCTACGCCTACGGCGATCGTGTCACGGCATTGATCCAATTGATCCGCCGCTCGGAAATTGGCCTCTCCGTAGCCGTCGGCGCGGCGGCCTTGGTCGTGGTTTGCTACTACCTCTGGCGCCGCAAACGCATTCGCGCCTCACTGGCCGGCGCTGAAACGTCAAGCCGGGAAGAATGTCCCGTGGGGGCCAACGCCGGGGACGGGGTTTCCAAGTAGATTTGCCAGTAAAATGTAAAATACCGCGACGGGAATTTGCCCCCGTCAACGAATCGTAACGGCCGAACCGATTTCGAACCGGCGAATCATGCCACGCTCCGCGACACTTGCCGTGATTATAGCGCTGGCCGGCGCGGCCCATGCCCTGGGGCAGGGAAGCGTGCCAATTGGCGGCCCAAGCAAAATCAACGCCGACCGCTTGCGCTGGATGCAGTACAAGATGGTGGCCGGCCGAATCGCGGTGTCCAGTTCCTATCCAGGCACGAACATGACGTTTGGGCCCGCGCATGTCGACGGGCGCCGCCGCGAACGACTCGAAATCCACATCAACCAGGCGCAAATCGACCTGCAATATGAGTTGGCATCGCCCGACGAGCAGTTGTCGATCGCGCTGGTCGAAGGCAAGCGGCTCTCAATTCGGCGCGAGCGCTCGCAGCCAAAATTCACGCTCGTGTTCGAGCAAGCCCCCGACCAGCCGCTGCTGTTCACATTGAGCGAAGGCGATCGACGGCAGACCATACGGGCCGACAGCTTTTGGCATTTGTATTTGCAGGAGCCCGATCTGGTTAGCAAGCGGCTAGTGCCCGTGCTCGAGATCTTGCACCCGTCGTGGCAACTGGCGACGCTGGGCGCCGCGCTGGAAGAATCGCTGTTCGACCATGCTCGGAATCCTCAACCGCTCGATACCGAGCGTTGGAACCAATTGGTCGCCGACCTGGCCAGCCCCAAGTTCTCCGATCGAGCCACCGCCGAGCGCGAATTGCGAGCCGCCGGGCAGGTCATCCTGCCGTTTCTGCAAAACCTGGATCGCGACCGACTCGATGCCGAACAGGCCTCGCGGATTCGGGCGATCGTCGATTCGCTGGCGGTCAGCTATGAAGACTCGATCGAGCGTATCGCGACCTGGCTGGCCGGCGACGATCAGATTTGGCTCGCGCTATTGTCCCGGCCCGATTTGCCACGGCGGCGGCTGGCCACGAAACAGCTCAGTATGCTGGTCGGCTCGCCGATTGAATTCGATCCTTCGGCCGACGAGGAACAGCGAAAGACTCAAATCGAGCGGCTACGCGGCGCGTCTGCATCCGCTACCGGTCGCCGAACCGACCGCCGAACAGTGACCCCGCTGGCGCCGCGGACTAGAGCACATCTCGCCACCTTGTAGCGGGTATTTCGTCGGATTTCGCGTTGAAAGTCGCTATGCGGACGCCAAATGTCAGTGCGACGCGCACTAGTCCCACCACCAAACTCCGAGCGGCAAGTCGCCGGCCCTTGAATTCTTGCGCTGGGCATCGAGCGCGCCGTAATTGTCCACTTGAATTGCCGTAGATTTCGTTAGCGACCAGGGCGAAACGTGTACGCCGCCGCTGACGCCGGCGATGATGTGCCGGCCATCGACCACGCGGTGATTGATCACGGTTTCCACACTTCGCGGCGCGGGCCCCAGCGCCGGCTGATATTGCTCGGCATCGCCAAAGCAGGTCATGTGCCAGTCGACTCGGTCACCCAAGCGTTCCGTGTGGATTAGTTCCGAAGCCAAGGCCAGATCGAACACATTCTGCAATTCGGCATAGACAGGATATTTCCTTGCCAGCACATCGAAGTTTTTGGTGAACCGGTCCGCGAATTCCTGATTCAACGGATCGGACTTGCCAGTGTGCACTCTGCGGCCGAGCTGATTGAGCAGTTCGTTCTCGCTCAAAACCCGCACGCCGGAGCCTCGCAGTTCGAAAACATTGCGGTCTGGAGTGGCGCGCACCGCATCATATTTGAGCGTAAACCACCAACGCAGCACTTCCATCGGCGGAGGCGACTGTCCACGCGGCACGTTGACCAGATCCAGGTAGCTGGGCACTTCCAGCGTTCCCGGCTCCAGGCCCATGCCCACCAGTTTCATGTGGTAGTCCGCTTCGACCAAAACTCGCGCCGCATGCGTGCGCGGGTCCAGGCCTTCGACCGAGATCGATTGTCGGCCCATTTGATTGCGCAGCTTTTTCAACCAACTGCCGCGCTGGCCGGGCTTGAGAGGACGTGTGCTGGACTGGGAGACGAACCGTTGGGTCCGCGCCAGGCCCTCGGCCGAGGGATCGATCGAGCAGCCAAACGTGCCTTGAGGGGCGGCGCCGAGAAAGCGAAGCACGACGACCAAATCGTCCAGTTGCACGACGGGCCGCCCGCCGTCGACGCTGACCGCACGACCGCCGTCATCGAGCCGCCACGGGCCCGCCGGACCGGCCAGCACCAAATCACCCGTCTCTGGAAAGACCATCACATACTTGATTCGTTCCAGCCCGGCCAGGTTCAACATCTCGTCATCCGGCCTGCGTCCAGCAGCCAACGCGAGTTGCACGTGCTTTTCCAGCCGGGGCAAGGAGATTTTGCGCAAGGGGGCCGCCTGCCGTGGATTCTTGTTCTCGGCCGCGACCAGGGACGCCAATCGCTCGACGGCCAGCCCTGTGGCCGCTTCGGGTCGCAACGCGCGCTTCAATTCGCCGCTGGCGTCGACGTAAACACCGTTGTTGAACGGCGAGATCGTGCCGGGTCCGCCGACCTCGTCCCAACTTTGCGGCTTGACCGTATTGGTGATCAGATCCATCAGGGTGTCGAAGTCGGCCTGCGATCCGCCTCGATTGGCTTGGGATTGGACGATCTCGCGCCGACTGCGCGGCCGAGCTGCGAGCGCGGTCGTCGGCGACCTGCGCCAGGGTTGCGAAGGCCGCGTCTCCTCCGGCGCGAGCCTGTGCCTTGGACAAGCGCACCAACCATGCGTCGCGCTGTCCGACGTCGGGAAGGCCCTTGGCTGTCGCCAGGGCCGGCGCGAACTCTCCGCTGGCCAGTTGCTCTTCGAATGCCTGCTCCGCGGCCGGCTCGCCCGCGAGTGCCATTTGCGGCCACGCGACCGCCAGGATAGCCGCCATGAGGGCCCCTCGGCGGAACGTGCGCCAGACGCGACCAAGGGCCGGCAGCAAACGGCGAGCTAACATGCTCAGTTCCCTGTTCCCACGGGCGAGCGAAGTGCCTTACAAAAGCGCAACTTCCCACAGCCGGGCGAACAAGTCAAGAAATTGCGGCCGTGTCAGAGCGCATAAAAAAACAAACGGCCCACCTGTTCAACTCAGGGGGCCGTTTGTCTCAACTGTCAAGGAGACCGCTCGAGTTCTCGCCGGTTCTCCGTCGCGGGCACTAGCCGCAGCAGCTCGGCTCACAAGCCGGAGCGCAGCAGGCGGGCTTGCAGCAACGGTGGCGGTGGCAACGCTTCGCGCGATGGCACTTCTTCTTGCAGCAGGGTTCCGCAGCGCAGCAGCTGGGCTCGGCGCCACAGCTCGGCTCGGCAGCGCAAATCGGCTCAGCGGCGCACGAGGGGGCCGCGGCGCAGGTCGCTTCGCAGCAGCTCGGAGCGCAGCAGCTCGGCTTGCAGCAGCGGTGACGATGGCAACGCTTCACGCGGCAGCACTTCTTCGCGCAGCAGCTCGGGGCCGGGGCGCAGCAGCTCGGCTCGCACGCCGGGGCGGCGCAGCACGAGGGCTCGGCAGCACAACACGAGGGCTCACAACAACCGCCGCCGCCAAAAATGCGCGCTGCGCATTCGAGGCGCTGGTCAGGACGAACAGGCCGGCAACCAGCAATGCCGGCAACAAAATACGGGACTTCATGACGAGAACTCCTAAACAGAAACTTGAGGGTATTCCAGTGATCCGGTGCCGGGCCAGCCAATTGCCTCTGGCGCATTGTTCTGCGATTATTCAGGCAGGCTGGGCCGCGACCTCTTGACGCCCTCCCCGGCGGGAGAGCCTCGCTGATGGTTATCGTCGACCCAGGCTAGCTGTCTTAGCACGACAGCACATTTTCGCTGGTCTTCTAACTCAACCGGCGTCAAGAAAGGGAATCTGCCGATTTTGCAGCAGGACCTCGTCAAAAGTCGGGGCAAGGCCGGCTGTAAACCCCTGATAGACGGTACTTTGAGACTTCACTGAACGTCGCTCATAAGTGGCACAATCGGCTCCTTGGCACGTCAATGGAGGGGGCCCACCGCAGCGCGGAAAGGGGGCCGGATATGGATGCCGCGCGGAGGGCCGTCACTCAGCTGGCCTTCAGGCCGCCGGCCGCCATCCACAGCGCCACCAAGTAGGGTACCGGTTCGCTGCCCAGCGCGGCCAGCACCGTGCCGCCAGCCGTAAAGACGTGTGTGACATCGCTCGGCGAACCATATTTTTCGAGCGCCGCGCCCCCCTCGCCGCCGCCGATATAGACCTCGACGCCGGCATCCTTCAAACGCTTCAATTGCGCCATGAATCGCTTGGTGCCCTCGGCAAATCGCGGATCCTCGAACATGCCGAAGACGCCATTGTGAAATGCCACGGCCGGTCGCCCCTGGTGCCGCTTCACGAATTCGTCGATCTTGCGGGCGAATAGTTCGCTCGTCTGGGGGCCGACGTCGAACTGCTGCTCCCCCGGACCGATCGATTCGCTCGCCCTCCCATCTTGCAAAATAAAGTCGACGGGCAGCACGAACTCGATCTTGTTCTGGCGGCCTTGGGATATCATCCGTCGGGCCTGTTCGATGCGCTCGCGGGGAATGTAATAGGGCTTGTCGGCATGCGCCGGATCCTCGGCGACGCCCATCGAAAACTGCCCACCGTCCAGTTCCGCCGCGGCTTTCTTAAGCGCCATCGCCAGGGAGCCGGCCGCCAGCACGGTGTTGATGGTGCCTCGTGCGATCATGGCCTCCAAGTCGTCTAACTTGTCGATCTTCAATCCGCTGAAGATCACCATTTGCGCTGCCAGGCAACGCTTCATGGGACCGTCGAACTCAGCCCCGACGTAGGCCCCCAGGGCCACTCGCTGCATTGCTGCCGGCACGATCGTGCTCGACGAGTCCAGGCTGCCGGCCGAAAGGGCTTCGTTGACGTACGCTCGCGCTATCTTTTCGGCAAACTCGTTGGCAAATTGCGCCAGCGGTCCGGCAAGACTGGGCAAATCCGCCGGTTTGGCCTTCCACAACACGCGCTCGATCTCGTAGCGTCGCGTGTTCTCCAGCAACACGATGCTGCCCGGCGAACTCTGGCGAATTTGACTGGCCGCGTCATCGCGAATCGTAACAGTCCCCTCGTCGAGCCAATCGGAAACCAGCGGAACTTCGCAGTTCAGTAGCTCGCCGATGCGCCGAGCGACTTTTGTCAGCGTCTCCTCGGGCTTGCGGCCTATGTGACCAAAGATCACCTGCTTCCAGCCGCGCTCGCGGCCAAAGCGCAGCGTGTCCATCATTGAGCGAAGTCGGATATCTCCCTCGCCTACACTGGCTCCCGGCTTGGCGTCGACGTCGCCCCGCACCAGCACGGCGGTGCCGCTGGGCAGATCGGACAGCGACGGCAACCTCGGGATCTTCGCCAAGAGATCGTCCAGGGAAAGTTTGGGGCGCCGTCCGTCGACGTTGAGCAGCACCTGACACCATTCGAGCATCGATTCGGAAGTCACGGACATGAAGGATCTCCACAAAAACTGAACTTGTCCGCCCGGAATGGTCGTCAACGCGGCCACCAATCTACAAAAGCGCGTGGCGGCGTGCCATGGGGGCGGCGCACGAGGAAGCGTGCGGACAGACCGGAGCGAGGCTCAAACGCGGCTCAGGACTAGCGTGAGACCTCGGGCTTGCGAGCGACTTCGGCATCTTCGTCAGCAGCACTCTGCCCGGCGTCGACAAGCACTTCGGCCAGACGGCGCTCATATTCCTGCTGCTCTTCGCGGAACGCATCGAGTTCTTGCTGAGCAAGATTTTCGCCGTTCAATAGTTTTTCGATTTTTTGTGGCAACGTTTCCACCAGATTCGCGTCGTAGCCAACGTGATAATCTTGAATCGTGCCATCGGTTCCCAGGATCACGCTGGTGGGCAGCGCGCGAACGCGGAACACCTGGTCGGTTACTTGCTGTAGGTCGCGGACGATGGGAATCGACAACTGATGCTTGGCGAACGCCGCGCGCAGCTTCTCATCGCTGACGGCCGTTTCGTCTTTCGAGACGGCCAAGATCACGACCCGATCGTTGTCTTTATATTTTTTGTGGACCTGTTCCAATAGCGGCAGTCCCTCGAAGCACCAGCCGCACCAGGTCGCCCATAGATCAATGACCACAACGCGGCCCGTGAGCGATTCGCGGCTAACCGGCTGGCCGTCTAGATTGATGAACGTGAAATCGTCCGACGCTTTCGCCAAGAAGTCGGGGGCGCCGCCGGTCCGGGCATGATCAATCGTTTGACCAGCTTGGCCGTGGCGGGGATTTCCATCTGAAACGCCAGCTCGCTGATCTTGCTGCCGGTGCGCGCACCCTTGAAGTCGATCCATACCGATTTTACGGGAAACTTTTGCTGGATCGCATGCATGGGGAATTCAAATTTGCGCATCAAATTCGTGCGCGGCGAAATCCAGAACACGCTCTCGCCTTGTGGCCCACTGGCCGACACACGCTTGCAGAGTTCGCCCTGAAAATCGGCGTCGGGCAACTGCGTCACGCGACACTGGTCGGTGAACACGTCAAGCGCGTGGGGATCCAGCAACAGGCGTAATTGCGGCAACTCGGCCGCGAGCTGTCCCTGCATGGCCTGTTCGAGCATCGAGTCGGACGAAAATTCGGCCAGCGTCAACGCACCAGACAACTCGCGCACCAACACCTGGTCTTCCAGCGACGGAGTGCAGGCTCGCAACTTGGCGCCGTCGGCGACGACCATTGCGCCCAGGGAATGAATCCTCGCCTTATTCGGCCGTTCGAGCGCGACCGCGAAGGGCTGCGGTTCTTCCTCGGCGCCGCCATCGGGCACGATATGCAACTCGCCCGCGTCTTCGTAGCTCTTGCAATTCTGATATGCTTCGGCCATTTGTCGCAACATTTCACGCGGGCTGACGGAGCGCTGCGTGCTATCGGCGGTTTCAGTCGGCGTGCTGTGTTGGCAACCGGAGATCGACGCCAGGCCGACAACTGCAACCATTATTACGCACGAAGCGAAACGTGCCGGAACCAGGGGAAACGTTACGAGCATGAAATCCATCCTTGGAATCGTCGCGAGATTGAAGCTGCGCAGCCGACTGGCAACGCGCACGAGCAAGGATTATTGAAAACTTGGGCAATCGCGTAAAGCTCGACTTCTTGACCCCCGCGGCGAAGGCCCCCTATGATGCCTGAACGGATCGATTGAAGAGCCAAGATTACCCATTCATGAGCCTGGTTCACCCAGTTTACGGATGATCTCCGTCTTACGATACGGAAACGAGTCGTCACTCACCCTGGAACTACCGGACGGGGTATTGCTGGCCCATTGCCAATCCCCGAGTGGCCCCGAATTGGCTGAACTGCTCGTCGAAACGGTCGATCGCGCGTTGGCTCAACCGCTCGACTTCCCATCGCTGGCGCTGGCAGCCGTGCCGGGTGACAAGGTCGCGCTGGCACTGGACCGAGGCGTGCCACACGCGGCTACGATTGTCGCCCGCGCGATCGCCGCATTGCTTCATGCCGGCGTGACGCCACACAGCATCACGCTCGTTCGCGCATTCGCCGAGCCTGGCGAGGACGCTCCGCACCCGCTCTCGCTCGTACTGCCTGAAGTCCGCGAACTGGTCGGCGATGCGATTCACGATCCAGACAATCGCGAATCCTTGAGTTATCTCGGCGCGGGAGCCAACGCTAAGCCGATTTACATCGACCGCTTTTTACACGATGCGGACCTGGTGATTCCCATCGGCTGCCTGCGCCACGACGAAAGCGCCCGGTTATTACGGAAGCTCCTCCGCGGTGTTTCCTGCATTCTCCGACAGGGCGACGCTTGAGCGTTATCGCGCGGCCGTGTCGAGCGACTCGGCTAAACATTCCCGGCTGGTCAAACAGGCCAACGAAGCCGCCTGGCTCTTGGGCGCGCAGTTCACGATTCAAGTTGTGCCTGCTGGCGGAAGTCGGGTGGCGCGCGTCTTGGCGGGCGATTCGGCGGCGGTTGCCCGCGAGGGGAGCCAAGCATGCGCGGAAATCTGGAACTATCCGGTGCCGGCCCGAGCGAACCTGGTTGTGTGCACGATTGAGGGAGATGCCGCGGAACAATCCTGGGACAATCTGGGCCGCGCTTTGGCGGCAGCAGCGACGGTGGTGGACCCAGAGGGGGCGATCGTGGTCTGTACCGAATTGTCCCAGCGGCCGGGAGCAGGCGTGGAGCGGGTCATCGGCGCCGAGGACTTAGAGCAAGTGGAAATTGAAATCGACCGAGAGCGTCCGCCGGATTCGCTGGCGGCCTTGGAGCTGATTCGCGCGGTGCAGCGCGGGAAGGTCTATCTGGTCAGTCGATTGGAAGATGATTTCGTCGAGGACTTGGGTTTGTTGCCGGTGGCGCCCGGGCAATTGTCGCGACTGGCGGCCCGTTATGGTTCGTGCATCGTGCTGGAGAATGCGCAATACGCCGCGCCGCGCGTGCAACAGCCGTCCTCCGCGGAACTGCCGCTGGCCCGGCGAAAGTCGCGCCGATGAACGCCGAGCGAACCGAGCATGCCGCCCGAAGTGCGCCGTACCAGGCCCTGGTGGACGGCGCGGGATTGGTCGATCTGAACCAGCGCACCCAGATCGAACTGCTCGGCGCCGATCGCGCTTCGTTCCTGCACAACCTGTGTACCAACGAAATCCGCAAGCTTGCCGCGGGCAAGGGCTGCGAGGCCTTTCTCACAACCGTGCAGGGCAAGACATTGTCGCACGGCCTGATCTTCGCCGGCCCGGAGTCGTTGCTATTCGACACGGTTTCGGGCCAAAGCGAAACCATCCTCTCGCATCTGGATCATTACCTCGTTTGCGAACAGGTAACGCTCGTCGATCGCTCGTCCGAGTGGTCGGAGCTGTTGCTCGCCGGTGCGCAGAGCGAAAGTCTGCTCGACCGCTTGACCGATCTGAGCGCCCTGTCTGGTCGGCTGGATAACGCGCAACGGACGCTCGCCGGCAAGAGTGTTTGGCTACGTCGGGCCGATCTGGTCGGTCCCCTGGGCTTTCTCATCAGCGCATCGAACGAAGACATTCCGGCCGTGCGCGCGGCGCTATCGACGCGGGCGCGGTGGTCTGCGGCCCGGAGGATTTCGAGGCCGCGCGCGTCGAGTGGGGATTTCCCTGGTTTGGCGTCGATATTTCGGACAAGAATCTGCCGCAGGAAGTCGGGCGCGACGCGTTGGCCATCAGCTTCGTCAAGGGGTGTTACTTAGGCCAAGAAACCGTCGCTCGCATCGATGCCTTGGGCCACGTCAACAAGACCCTGGTCGGCGTCAGATTCGAGGGAAACGAGGTTCCGTCCGCGTCCGCCGAGCTCTTCGTTGGCGATCAGACGGCAGGGCAAGTTACTTCGGCGGTCTACTCGCCGCACCTGGCAGCGCCGCTGGCCCTGGCGTACGTTCGCCGCGGCAGTAACTCCCCTGGCACGCGGCTGTCGAGCGCCGCGGGCGAGGCCGAAGTCGTGGCGTTGCCGGTTCGCTAATCCACACGCGGCGTCTGGGCGATTGCCACGCGGCCAGTGAATTCGTCGAGCCAACAAGCAATCCGATCGAGCAGGCCGACCTCGGTCGAGATCTGTCCCAAAATCGTGTAATTCCGTTTCGCCAACGCATCGTGCAATCGTTCGAGCGTTTCGCGCATCTCGACGATAAATGCATGGGTCTCGGCGTGGCTGAGCTCGTGTCGAGACAACGCGACCACGTGGTCCGTTCGCTCGCGCCGCAGTGCGATCAATTTCCCACCTTCGGCTTTGTAGAGAAGCTCGCCGACGAAGGCCCGTCGCAAGTGCCCCGACGACGTGAATTGATAAACGCGGCTGGCATCCCAATAGATGCTCGCGCTGCCGTTTCGGCGAAAGCCGACGACGATCGGCTCTTCGCAACCGGTCAGTTGCAGGCTCACTCGCTCGACCAAGGCCGCGGCCTCGCCCAGCAAGTCCTCGCGATCGTGTTGCTGGCGGGGCATGCGGAGATCGACTGGGTGGGACAATACGCTGGCGGTTCAGGAAGCGACCGCTCGCCGCCGCTGCCGCACGACGTAGCATAGCACGACGAGCGCCAGCCCCGCCAATATACGGCCGTCCGGTTCGGGCACGATAATCTGTGTGATTTGCGTGGCCCAGGCATTGCTGGACATGGCATATTCCTGAAACGTCCAAAAGACGTTCGGATCGCTGGGATCGACGATCGTCGTGCTGTAGTCGCCCCAGCGGTTGCTCGTATTGTGATAGTTGCCGACCGGGCTGGCCTTCAGCAACATCGGACTGCCGAACGTGGTAACGCCGCCCACGGTTTTGCCCACGGCGGCAAAAATGCTGATATTTCCATCCGGGCCGAAGCCGGAGCGGTTGAAACTGATGACGATGTCGCCGTTCGCGTTGGCCGATATCGCGGGCTGGTAGTAATCGAAGTTGGGATCGCTCAGGGTTCCCTCTTGAATAACCAGGTTGGTTTGATCGTCGATCATCACCCAATGCACGGCCGAGTTGTTTCCCACCTTGACCGCGTTGGTCGCGTAAATGATGTGTCCTACCTGGTATGCGTTCGCGCTAAAGCGGGCATCGAGATTTTGTAAAACCCGGGTGCCGTCAGGTTGTGCTCCCTTGGGTGGATCGGTGTAGGACGCCACGGGAATCATCAGCCCGGGCGAGAGGGTCGCGCTGGCGGCCGCGGCGCCGGTGATGTTCGAGCGAAACAAGGAGACATCGGTCAAGGCCAGCGATGTGCCCAACAACGGCTCGTGGCCCGTCGAAGGACCAAAATTGATGATGGGTTGTATCGTTCCGCCATATTCGCCGGCGTCGATTGCGTCATAGCGGGTCATATTCGCCAGCGTCGGAATCGGAGCAAGCAGGTCCGCCTTTGGCACGGAGAATACCGAAACGCTGTCGGAGCCGCCGGCCGAACTGTTGAAGTTATCCGTCGAAATGTAGACGCCGTTGGCGTCGACACCCAGCCGGGTATAGTCGACGAATTTGCCGTCACCTCCGGCATTGCCGAGAAACTCGACGGCCGTCCAATGACCCATGGGGTCTGCTGTGTCGGACCGCGCCAATAGGACATTGTTATTCACGCTTTCGCCGGACAGAGCCGCCGCCAGCCAGCGGCCGCTGGCCGGATCGTACAACACTCGCTGGTTGAATGTGCCCAGATTGGCGATGCCCGGCCCGGGATCGATGCCGGCGGCGGTCCAGAACTGGCGACCCGAGATGAATGGCTGCGAAGGCAAACCGGTGACTTTATCGTAAACGGCGAACGCGCCATTGATGAGTTGCACGATGTTGTTCGGGCCAACCCCCCCCGAATTGTCCGGCGGGGAGTAGCTGCCGCCGTTTAGCGCAAGGCCGTCGCTTAATTTGACGCCGGTGAAGTTGAGCCCGATCGTGGCCGCCGTTGTCGCCGCGGTCCAAGGACCTAGCGCAAACGCGATTGCGAACGAGGTACGAGCCCACCGGACCGCGGAAGTACGATACGACATGATGAAGGAGCCGACCGAGACGAAGTTGCGAAATAAAACCGAGACATTTACTGCCGTCAGTTCACAAGCAACTCCGAAAAAAACGCGAAATGCGAATCGATCTTTGAGACGGGGCTTCGAGTCCTCAGGCGACTCAGTCTTCAGAATAGTCGGGAACGGTTGGTTTTTCAACAAAATCCCTTGACGGCGCCGGGTTTTTGCTCGTCTGGTCGGTTGGAAGCAACTCCGTTCTTCCGCAAGCCAAGGACTGACGACGGTTCAGCCAAACGGGCCGAATACAGCGTCGACATTGCCGCGCAGGACCTGTCGACCAAGCGATATGGCCCGCTCTTCCGACCATGAACGGTCGATCACGAAGCGTTCGGCCAGGATTTTCGCCAGGATCCGCTTGTACATGGCGAATTTCGGCAGGGCGAACTCGAGTTTGTACATGTCGCTGTAATACCCGATTTGCTTGGTCCGCGGCACGGCCTCGAGCCGTGCCGCCGCGTCCTGTTCGATGTACGTGGGAGTGTTTGAATACCACCAGTGGCCGTTGGTCAGCACGTTGGGAAAGATCCAACTGTAGCTGACTAGTTCCTGGTTCGTGACACTGGCCAGCACGGAAACTGGGAACAGCACGGTTGGAAAGGCATTGAACAAGGCCTGGTATTGAATGAGCGAGACGCGGCTGTCGTAGAGATCGCGGCCTTGAAAAACCCCGTCCTGGTACACGCCCCGATTGACGCCGATCATCAAATCGAACGGCAATTTGAAATCGGCGCAACACTCGGCCAGTGTCCAAAATACGAAGTGGCTCAGTTCCCGCACGCGCTCGGCCGAGGCTTGTGGCCCCAGGCGAAAGACTTCGGCCAAGGCCGCCTCGGCGGCTGCCGCGGCGACCTGCCGCGGCTCGAAGTCAGGCGGCAACGAAATCGCGCAAGCCCGAGCGCCTCGCGAGACAAAGTGCTCAAACAACCGCACGATTGCCATTCGCAAGGAGCGCGCGTCGTGCAGCGATCCGCCTGTCGCTTTTTCCAGTCGAGATCGCACGGCGCTATGCGCCAGATGGAATACCAGGTCGTCGGTTCGCAGGCACGGAACATAGACGGCGGTGTCGAAGCCGGTGAGCGGATCATCGAAATCATTTGTCAAAAAAACGGCTTCGAGCTTGCTCCGCTTGAACACCCGCGCGGTCCAATCGGGTTGGCTCATCTTCGCCGCCGCTCGATCGTAAAGCGATTCCCAGTTTTTCGTCGTGATCGCATCGGCGTCGAAATCGAAAAACTCACGCGCCATTTCCAGTAACCAGCTCGATTGAATCGTGTTTTCGAGCACGCCCAGGTATTCGACCAGGCGGCCGACTTTGTCCTTGGGTTCCAAGCCCGGCTCCTCGATGCGAGCCTTGGGCATGCCGGCCGAGTGCGCCAGCTCGGTGTAGTAGTGATAGCCCATGATGTCGGCCAGCGTGGTCGAAGCCGGAGCATGGGCATTGATATGAGTGTGCGGATCGACCAGGACGATGGAATCCAGGGCCGTGAAAATCCGCGTGCGTAAGTCGGTGGACATTTCGGGAGCTCGATCAAGCGGGTAACGGAAAAGTGTCTATCTTCCGACAATTGACGATGGCTGCAAGTGCCGTGACTCCGCTCCCCGCGCTAGTGGTCCCAGCCGGCGCTAGGTTGTCAGCGGCGGCTCGGCCGAGAGAAACGCCGCGTAGTGGCGCTCGGCGGCCGATTGGTCGTCCCGCCGATCGAGAAAGACCCCCAGCACCCGAGCCCGCAAGATGACTCCTTTTTCCAGCCGCTCGGGAAAAAGTTCGTGCCGCAGTGCAAGTCGCTTGAATCTGGCGTCGGCGCCCGGGACATCACCTTCAATCACCGATTCCAAAGACTGCGCGGGCTCGACCATCTCGGCGTAACTGAAGGGGGTTTCAGCGAGCCGGTAGAGATAGCAACTGGACCTGCCCAAGTCGGACCGCCGCGCGGCGTCGGTCGAGGTGAGGCACCGTGCCTCATCGACCGCGAGCAAACTGCGCGTGGCCAATCGCGGGCTGCTGTTGAGCAAACTGGTTTGCACCGAAATAACGAGTTCGACGGCCGCAACGGCGTCCGCGGAGGGATGCGAATTCACACGCCAATAAATCTGCGTCCGAAGCGCCGGCGCAGGACAATCCATGTAGGTCGCCACGAGATCGCCACCACGAACGTATTGTTCGATGGCGGCCGGCTTCCCCGACTGATCGATGCCCGTCAGCTCGACTCCCAGCGGACGACAAGTGGCAGAAACCAAGTGCCCATCAATTCGCAGCTCGTCCAGGCCAACGACTGGGGCGAGCGGGCGGACGACCGCTGAAAGCCGCGGAAGTCGGAGACTCGCGGAACCGACATCGAGGCGCCACGGTTGTTCAGCCATGATCGCGTACGCGGCAAGAAACTCGCGCGGAACCGCTGGAAATAAAAAACCCCGCCGCATCGCGCGAGGCGAAACGGCGGGGCCGGAACAGAGAAGAGGCCGAGTCGATATACGAACTGCTTATCGGTACTGAATGATGCCCGACTTGGAAACTTTTTCTCTGCTCGACTTTGATATTAACACAATGAATTGCCGTGTCCATAGTTTGCCGCACTATTTTTTTAAATTTTTGTCCGCCCTCCAAAAACCGACACCGGGAGCCCGCTGCCGTCGGTTGCCGGAGGGTAAAGGTGCCACCTATAATCGCCCGAACCTTGAAGTTTGATCCTCCGGCGACGAGCTGACCTAGTGGTAGATTTCCTAACACTTTGCGAACAGGCAGCCCAGGCTGGCGCCGAGACTCTTTTGGACTGGATCGGACGGTTCCGGGTGACCGAGAAGGGACCGGCCGACCTGGTGACCGAGGCCGACGCGGCCTCGCAAGAAGCCATCCGGAGGGTTTTGGTGGCGGCGGTACCCGACCATGCCTTCGTCGGAGAGGAGGGAATCCAGGCAGCCGATCCCGAAGCCGAGTATTGCTGGCTGGCAGATCCGCTGGACGGCACGACCAATTATGTCCACCAGGTTCCGCATTATGCGGTTTCGCTGGCCTTGGTGCATCGAGGGCGTCCGATTGCTGGCGTGGTGCTGGATCCGATCAGCCGGGAAACATTCAGTGCCGCTCAGGGCCGCGGGGCCTTTCTAAACGGCGCTCCGATTCACACAAGCCACGTAAGTGAGTTGTCACAAGCGCTTGTGGCCGCTAGCTTTTCGGCCCGCGTGGCGGCCGATTCGCCGGAGATCGACCAATTCACGGCGGCCCTGCTGAATTGCCAGGCGGTGCGCCGCACCGGTTCTGCCGCTCTCAACCTGGCCTACGTGGCGGCGGGCCGATTTGATGGTTTTTGGGCCCAAAGCACAAAGTCCTGGGACGTAGCCGCCGGAGTCTTACTGGTCGAAGAGGCCGGCGGCATCGTGACGCGAATGGACGGCGGGCCATTCGATCTGCGGATGCCCTATCCGGTTGCCAGCGCCAACGAGGATCTACATGCCCGATTTAGAGACCTCTTGTGCAAGGCCAGGCGTTGATGGTCTTGACGAGCGACCAAAACGTCCGGCTTGGGTAGTTTTAATGACGAAATCGCCAATATTTAAGTAGTTTTCGGCTTCGCGCGTCAAAACGGACGGGCGTCGGAGAAGCGCGAGGGCAACGAGAGCGCGAGAGGCGAATTCTTTTGAGCTTGTTTGCCAACCGGATTAGACTGAAAGGGCGGTTCCCTTCACTTCTCGAACATCACCGATCTAGGGCGGCTGCCAGATGCCTGGCAGTTCAGGGGCGTTTTGCCATGGGACGACGACTCTGGCAACCCGGCGGCCATTTCCTGGCGGCCTGCCTGGCGTCGATCGCCCTCGCCGCTGGCATCGCCTGGGCCCAAGAGCCGCCCGGCGGCTCCCCGCCAGGCCCCGCGGATGCCACGCCGCAAGCGGCGGCCGAGACTGCTTTACCCGGTGAAGTGTTGCCCAAGGTTTACATCCTGAAGGATAAGGATGGGCGATTGCAAGCGATGCCGGGCATCAGCTTCGAGCAGTTCATGGAAACCTGGAAGGCCAAGAATGAGTTGGCCCAACAGAATCAGCCGCCGCCGTTCAGCATTCAAAAACTAACGCTCTCTGGCTCGACGTCGCGCGAGCGGGCCGAGTTGGTCGCGCAATTCTCGATCACGGTGCTCGATCCGGGATGGGTGGGAGTGCCATTGCGATTGAACGGGGCCGTGGTGCGCGACCCCGTGTACGACGGGCCCGGCGAACACGTACTGCGCTTCGACCCGGATCGCGACGGCTACGTGGTTTGGATCCGCGGAGCCGCGGGCAAGTCGCACGAAGTCTCGCTCAAGGTGCTGGCGCCGGTCGTGCAGGTTGGTCCCGAATCGCATTTGCGATTGAACATTCCGCGGGCCGCCGTGTCGCAATTGCACCTGCAGGTTCCGGTGGAGCGTGCATTGGCCCGCGTTTCCGATGGCAGCACGTTGGAGTCCACGCGCGCGATCGAGGGAGGACGCACGGAGTTGAACGTAGCGGGTCTGGGCGGCGAATTCGAGCTGGCCTGGCACGCCGCGGAGATCCAAGTTGCCGCGCTTCCCTCGGTGCTCGAAGCCACCGGCACGCAGTTCGTTCGCATCAACGGTCGGAGCGTGAACACGGAAACCAAGCTCGTGGTCCGTAGCCTGGGCGGCGAATTCGATAGCTTTCAAGTTCGGCTTCCCCCCGGGGCCGATTACGTGGGAATACCGCCGGCGGGCATGACGTTCGTGGCGGTCGACGCCACGGCCGCCAGAGGCAAGATCTACGAGGTCAAACTGGAACGAAAAACGGCGGGCCCCGTCGACGTGCCGCTGGTCACCGAACGCATTCACAACTCGCCCCAGGGCGACGAATCGTTGGAACTGGCCGGCTTCGAAGTCGTCGGCGCGGTCCGCCAATCCGGAACGATTGCGGTCAAGGTCGAGGGAAACTGGCAAGTTCTGTGGGGCGAAACCAACCATGTCACCCAGGTCGAGGACCTGGCCGAAGTCCCGCGTCGCGACGATCTGACCGCCGGATTCGAGTATTTCGCCCAGCCGTATTCACTCGTCGCGCGCGTCGTTCCCCAGCGCACTCGCGTGCGCGTGCAAGGCGAATACGTGCTGCAAGTGGGCAGCGAGGAGGTTCAACTGGGGGCGAAGTTCAAATACACGATTCGCGGCGCCAAAGTGCGAACGTTGGAGATCGACCTGCCCGGCTGGGAAGTCGATCTGGTCGGGCCCGCCAACCTGGTCAATGTCGACGCCGCGATCCCGGCCCAGAATGGTTCGCTGCTGATTCCCTTGCTACAGGCCTCGTCTGGCGAGTTGGAGCTGACAATCGAAGCGCATCGCAAGATTTCGCACGACAAAGAAGATGTCGTGGTTCTCGAACTTCCCCAGCCACGCGCCGAAACCGTCACGCCGGCCAACGTGGCAATCGTGCCGGCGGATAACATCGAACTTGCCTTCGATGCCGAACGGGCCGTGGCGCTCGCGCCGCAAACGGTGCGGCCGCAAATGAAATTGCCCGAGCGCCTGCAAGACCCGCTCTTCTTTCGCACCGAAGGCCCGGAGGCCCGGTTCGCGGCTTCGGTCAAGGTACACGAACAAGCGATTTCGGCGACCATCGCCACTCAACTGGACGTGGGCGAGCCGGAAACACAGGTGGACCAGCGGATCGCGTTTCGAATCGCTTATGAGCCGGCCGACCATGTAATGCTGACGGTTCCCCGCGTCATTCGTCCCGATCGGCTTGCCATTTCGCTGGACGGACAGCGACTTATCGCCACCGCCATGCGTGATCGGGCGGGCGAGCCGGGTGATACCGTGGCGATGCGAGTGGCATTGCCGTCGCTCCGTATTGGCCGGTGCGAAATTCAACTGCGCTACGCCGTTCGCCACGAGAAGCCCGCCGGCGCCACGCAGATGACGCTCAATGTTCCGCTGGTAATCCCCGGCGAGGGACAGGTTACGACAAACGAGGTGGTCGTGGTGCCCGCGCCGGGGCTCGATGTCAGCTATCCGCCCGGTCCTTGGAGCATGGAGTCGGCGCCGTCGATCACGGCGGGCTCGCGAACGCTTACCTTATCAGTGCGCAGGGCATTATCGGATATCGCGTTGCGACTGGCCTTCAAGGAGCGCGCGGCCGCCGACGCCATCACGATCGGCCGTGCCTGGATGCAGACGCGCCTAACCGACGCCAGGCGCAGGATCGCGCGGTGTTTCGTCTGACCACGAACGAACCCCAGTTGCAACTGACGTTACCCGAGGGGGCGGATCCCAGTTCCCTGGAGGTGGACGTCGATTCCCGGCGTGTCGCGGCCGACTCGGTTCGCCAGCGCGACATAAGTATTTCGGTGCCACCGGCCGTCGCCGGCGAGCATTTGCTCGAAGTGCGTTACTTTTTCACCGGCCGGCAAACGCCGGGCGCGATCGCCCTGGCCGCGCCGCAAATCAAGTCGGCAAATTGGGTACGCCAATTCTATTGGCAACTTGTGCTCCCCGCTTACGAACACGTGTTGTTCGCGCCTAATCACTATACGCGCGAGTTTCGCTGGGCGTGGAACAATTTCTTCTGGCAACGCGAGGCTTCATTGGACCAGCGAGACTTGGAGAACTGGATCGGAGCGCCGCCGAGGGGCGACACCACGCGCCTCGCCGACGAGTCCCCCGACGACTACGCCGTTCGCCAGCAACGCGCCGGGCTTTCGACGAATCGATATCTGTTCAGCACGGTCGGCACGACCGATGCGCTGGAAATTTACACGATGAGCCGGGCGCGCCTCGTACTGTGGGCATCGTTGCCAGTTCTGTTGGGTGGTTTGATGTTAATCTACTTTCCGGTCGTTCGGCATCCCGGCTTGCTTTTCGTCCTGGCCGTCTCGGTCGTGGCGGCAAGTTTGGTCGACCCGGATTTAGCGCTTCTCGTGGCGCAGGCATCGACGCTGGGATTGGTGCTGGCGATATCCGCCGCCTTTCTGGCTCGGGCCTCGGCGCGGCCGCAGCTACCGACGGCGCCGATGCACGGCAGTTCGAAAGCGATCGAGCGTGGAGGCACCGAAATTTATCATCGGGCACCGGCGAACGGCTCGCAGCCATCCACCAGAACCGAACCCGTCGTTTCGACCACTTCTCCGGAAGGCGAATCATGAGCCGACCGATGAGTGCTGCGGCCGTCCTAGTTGGGCTGACGCTGTGGTTGTGCGACGTGGCGACCGCGGAGGCACAACTTGCGCCCGCCGCAGCGACCGCTCGCGAGTCAGCCCTCCCGGCGTTTCATCGCACTTTCATTCCCGCCGACGAGATTGCCAACCAGGTTTGGTCCGGCGGCTATCTTCCTGTCGAATCCGCGGAATTCGAACGCCTGCTGGAAGCAGTGCAAACCGCCGCATCCGGTGCTCCGTCGAAATCAGCCGAGATAGAAAGCGGCCAATACACGGCCGAACTGGTCGGCGATGATTTGCTGGTTGGCGCCGGCACGTTGCGATTGGCGCGCTGTTCGGACGCGCCCAGCAGCCTGGCATTGGATCCTTGCAATCTGGCGTTGAGCGCCGCCCGCTGGCCGGAAAAAGGCGGGAAACCAGCCATTCTCGGCACGGGGCCGGATGGACGGGTGCGAACGCTGGTCGAGGGCACTCAATTCGCGTGCGAGTGGTCGCTCCGCGGAGTGCGAACAGCTTCCGGCGCCGTGAACTTTTCACTCCAGTTGCCCAACTGCCCCATGGCTCGATTTACGCTGGACACTCCCGCGGCATTTGACGTGACGGCCGACGAAGGAATTATCTCGAAGGGGGCCGGGGCGAAGAAAGGGATGACCCGCTGGATTCTCGAACTTGGCGGGCACCGTCGCGTCAATCTCAAGGTCGTGCCGGAAAATGTCGCCCGCCAGCGCCGGCCGCTGACGTTGTTGCGACAAACGGTTTCGTACAAGTTCTCCACCCGCGGCATTAATGTCGTGGCGCAACTCAAGCTCGACGTGCACGGCGAGCCGCTCGAGCGAATCGCGGTGGACTTGGATCCGAGTTTGCGACTCGTGGCCGCGAACTACGGCGAACTGGAGATTCCTTGGTCGGCCACGGCCGACGTCGAGACTCGCATGATCCACGTGGTCCTGCAATTGCCGGAACCGATCGTGGGGACGGGCCGCGTGTTACAGTTGTCCGCGATGGCGCCTCTGGTGAGCGGCAAGCAATGGCGACTGCCGGCACTGCGGCCCCAAGGTGTTTCATGGCAAGAAGGCACCGCGGAGCTGTTGGTGCCCAGCTCGTTCGCGCTCGAGCGACTCAAGACCGATGGCTGCCGTCAGTCGCGGATTGCGGCCTTGCCCGCTCCGCTGGCCGGCGAATCCATCGACATTCAATACTACCGGCCCGGAGGCACGATCGACGTGCTGATCGCCCAACCGCGTGAGCGACTGAAGGCGGAAAGCGGCACGCTGGTCGAGGTTGGCGCCAACGACGTTACCAGCCTGTGCGCCGTGCAATTGACACTTGGCCGCGGGCAGCGCCGCGCCGCCCGGCTTGGAGTTCATGCCGGTTGGGCGATCGATTCGGTCGAAAGCTTGGATTCGAACCTGCCGATCAACTGGGAGTTTGACGAGGCAAGGCCGCAACAGCCGCAGCTGGATGTTCGTTTTGACACCGCGATCGGTCCCGACAAACCGACCCGCATTCTGATTCGAGGCCATCGCCCCCTGCCTCCCGGAAATGGTTTCGAGGGTCGTCAGCTGGAGATGCTCGCGTTTGACTCCTTCCAAACTGGAGTGCGGTTGATCGGCATCCGCGCGGCCGAAGGATCTGAGTTGCGATGGACCGCCTCGGAGGATCTGAACCGCTTGGATCCTCTCAAGCTGAGCCCGGCCGAGTCGAAGCTCTTCTCCCAGCCGCCTGTCGGCATGGTGTTTAGCGAGGACGCGATCTTTGCGCAAGCGTCGGTCGTCCTGCAGCGCCGCAAACCAAGCTATTCGATTGATGTGCGAATCGATGCCGCCGTGCAGAAGAACGTGCTGACTGAGACATACACGATCCAGTGCGTGCCCGAGGCGGGCCGTGTCGAGCGCCTGCTCGTGCACCTCTCGCATCCACGCGAATCAAACCTCGAATGGAACCTGGCGGGCGGAAACTCGGGCCAGTTCTCGGCCCGCAAGATGTCCACCGGCGAGCAGGCCCAAACCGCGCTGCCACCGGAGGGTGAAGTGTGGGAATTGAACTTGCAGCTTGCCCGGCCCGGCGCCTTCGAACTCCGCGGCGTTCGCTCGGCTCCGCTGATTCAAGAAACCCCTATTTCCCTGGCATCGGTCGCCGACGCCGCCACTCAGCGCGGGACACTGACGATTCG
Organism: uncultured Planctomycetaceae bacterium; assembly: GCA_963791755.1. Taxonomy (GTDB): domain Bacteria; phylum Planctomycetota; class Planctomycetia; order Pirellulales; family PALSA-1355; genus PALSA-1355. The sequence goes on along the minus strand of CAWBTK010000005.1, from coordinate 1,176,579 downwards.
CGCTGGGCGACTCGGGCTTGTCGATCAAGAACCGAAGGCTAGTTCCAGTTCCTTCGGAACTGCTGGACGCCGACCGCTATCAAACCGCGCGGGCCGCCTATCATTATCAACCTTCGCGCGACGATTTGGGACCCGAGCCAGCGGTTAGCATTATTCCGACTTTGGCCGCGCAGGCCGAGTCGGGCGCCTGGGCATGGAACAGTCAGTTGGATTCTCGGTTCGCTCGCGACGGTTCATCGGTGCATTGGTCTTCCTTTCAGATTCAGACGGCCGGCCGTCAGGACTTGTTGGTGTCGCTGCCGGAGCACGCGACGCTGCAATCGGCATGGCTCGATAACGAAAAGATCTCGCCCGCCGCGGCGCCCGACTCAGCCAAACCACTGCACATCGCGCTGCCCAGCGGTAAGGGCTTCGCCACGGTCTCCTTCTATTTCAGCACGACCGACACGTTGCCGTTTTTGGCCTCCCGTCTTCAGCCGCCGTTTCCAAAGTTGGACATTCCGGTCATGGCCCGTCAATGGACTATCTGGTTGCCGCCGGGCTATGCCGTCGCCGAGGCCGACGGCGCCTACACCACCGATTCTCTCACTCCCATGACGTGGAGCCAGCGATTGTTTGGAGCTTTCGGTCGAGGCGCCGGACAAAAGTTGTTCAATCCGTTCGCGGCGTCCGACTGGCGGGCCGTCTGGGGGCCGTCGGAGCAACAGCAGTCAAGCCGAGTCGCCGACGGACTGATTCAAAACTTCGGAACCATCGCGGCCGAATATACCGGCGGAGAAGGATTATCGTGGGGACAGATGCTCTCGCTGTGCGCTCAAGTGGACACCCAACCTCGACGATTGCTGCTGCTTGAACCTGACGGACTGCGTCAGCTCGGAATCACGGCCCACTCCCGAGTTCGCATGCAAGCCGGCGAGACGGTTTGGCAACGAGGCGCCGCCACGTTACAACACAGCGGCTTAGCGCTGCTGACCAATGACGTTGCCCTGGTCCTGACTAGCGCAGCCAACGCGGCCGCTTATTCGGGACAGCTTCTGCCGTCGGACGGCAGCCTTGTAAAAACGCTTTTGCCCGGCCCCCTGGCTGACGAGGTCCGAGAGGCCAGCGGCCGTGGAGCCTGGTCAAGGTTCGAGACCATCGATAGCTGGCGTAGTTCGCCGGCTGACCAGCCGACGCCCTGGCGGCGTCCAGCGCTCGCCGGCGATTTTTTCGAAGGGTCACAAGGATGGACCGCCTGCACGCTGCGCCTCACTCAGCCGGACAATCCGGGTGTTCGCGTCGTGCAGACGTCAGCCATGAGTTCGTTTGCTTGGGCGATCTTCCTGGGAATTGTCGGGCTGTGCTTGTCCGGCGCCGGAGTGCGCCCGGCAAATCTCCTGGGACTCGCGGCGGCAGGCGCCTGCGTGGCGCTGGTTGTAGCGGCGGCCTACGCGCCATTGGCCAGTTCCGTGTTCCTGGCAGCGACCGTTTGCCTTACGATCACCTTGACACGCCTGATCCAAACGCGTGTCGCGCCGAGCGACCATTCGCACGGCTCAAGGCGTATGCGCAGCAGCGTAATTCACGAACTTGCCCGAGTTATACTGGTGGCGGCCCTGGTTCATCTTTCGCTGGCCGTGCATGCCGCGCAGCCGGCCGAGTCTCCGGTCGCGCCGACTCGGAAGCCATCCAATCAGGAGTCTGAAACTCCCCGGCCAGGTGCTACAGCGCCCGCTTCGCTCCCAGCCGGCGATAGCCCAGCGACAATAGCGGCGCAAAAACCGGCCGAGGCAAAAACGCCGGCGCTCGTCGCGCCGCTCTATCGCGTATTCGTGCCCACCGATGAGCGACAGAACCCGGTGGGTGACAAACTCTATGTGCCCCAGGAGTTTTACCGGCGACTATATCGATTGGCCGCAGGCGCGAGTGATGAGCCCCGGGATTGGCTGATCACGCGGGGTCATTACCAAGGCACGCTGGCGCACGACGCTATCAGCAATCGCTTGAGCGTGGCCCAGTTCAAAGCCACGTACGACATCGAGGTGTTTCAGAGTAACGTTACCGTCCGAATTCCGTTGGCGCGCGAGGCGCCGACCCGGAAGATTCTTACGCGCGGCTTGAAGGACGCTCGATTCCGCTGGTCTGGAGTGAGGCCGGCGACGCCCTCTTGATAAATAACCTGACGGCCGACCTTTATCGCTTGGAACTCGATTTGAAGCTGCCCATTCAGACGGACGCCAGCACTGCGAGTTTTGATCTCGCCATCCCGGCTTTGGCGAATGCGACGCTGGATCTTTCGTTCCCGCCCGATGCTCCTGCGATCGAGGTTCCCACGGCGCGTGGCCGTCTGGAAATGCGCAAGGATCGAGGCGAGCTATCGGCCGATTTAGGGCCGTCGGACCTGCTCTCGGTTCGTTGGCCCATCGTGGGCGGAATGGAAGGAGCCGCCGCGAATCTCGACGTCGAGGAATTGATTTGGGTCAAGGTGCGGCCGGGTACGACCGTGATCGATGCCAAGTTCAAATACCGTGTTCTGGGCGGCCGCGTCCAACAGATTCGCCTCCTCACTGATCCTCGGCTCCGACTTTTGCCCTCGTTGAGCGAACGGTCGCCCATCGCCGCCGTTCACACGATTCCAGGCGATCCGCAGAAAATCGAATTGGAGTTGGCCAGTCCCGTCTCGGACCAAGTGGAGATCGACCTGTCCTTCCTCGTGACGAATACCTCGGGGGTCGGAAGCTTGCGGCTGCCACGGCTTGAGTCGAGCGGCGCCAGGGCCGCAAAACGTTGGCTGGCGGTTACGGTCGATCCTGCGTTGCAACCGAAAATCCAGGCGGGCGAGGATTCTCGAACGATCGATATTCCCGAATTCAAGGCCGCTTGGGGGCCTGCCGAAATGCGTCCGCAAGCTGCTTATGCGATTCCGCGTGGCGAGCCAGTTTGGGTCTTGGCAACGCAACCAAACGAAGCCCGCACGAGTGTTGAGCAGTCGCTCGCGGTCAGCCTGGGGCGAGCCACTTCGTTGATGCACTGGGACGCGAACCTCTCGATTTCCGGCGGCCATTTATTGCAACTTGAACTGCAAGGGCCGCGGGGGCTGATCGTCGAGGAAGTCTCGTTGCGTGAAGATGAAGCGCAACGAATTACCCGCTGGGCCGCCGACGATGAGGGCCGCATTACCGTGTTTCTCAATGCTCCCATCGACGGCCGACAACGCCTCTCGCTTCGCGGCCGATGGGACTTCGTCCATACCGGCGAATTCGTCGTGCCCCAGATCGAATTGCTCGGCGCGGAAGTCAAGAAGCGACTAGTCCACCTTTATCGTCAACCCGGAATCCTGGCGAGTATAAAGAAGTCTCCCACCGTTGCGGAAATTTCCGGCAGCGATGCGCCGCTTGAGAATTTCGGAGCGCTGCTGGGCCATTACTCGCTCGACGATCCGGCGGCCGTGTTGACGGTCACGTTGGCCCCGAACATGGTCAAGTCGCGCGCCCTGGCAGCGACGTATTTACAACGCGAGGCGGATCAATGGATGGCGGAATTTCATTACCACATTGAAGTCCTCGAAGGACTCGTTGATTCGCTGCAATTCGAAATTCCAGCGCAGTGGTCGGAGCCGTTTCGGATTGAACCGGCCGCGAACTTCAAGATCGTGCCGGTTCCCGGCGAGCAGCGCCGCCAATTGATCGTGTATCCTCGTGGCTCGATCGCGGGCAAGTTTCATTTGAAGATCCGCGGTCGCGTCGCGTTATCAGCCGGCGATCGGCTGCGCGCGCCGGATATCTTTCCGCTGCGCAATCAGCAAATAGAACGCTTCGTGGTCCTGCCGCTAAACCTTGACCTGCAACAAGTCACTTGGGACACGTTCGGCCTTTCGCGAACGCAGTTGCCGCCGGAAATCGCCGGCGATAGTCCGAACGTCCAGTCGCCAGCCGTCTACCAAGTTCTGGGAGAGCATTTCCAGGCGTCGCTCAAAGCCGTCGAGCGAGTCAGCGCCGCGGCGCGAGTGGCGCTCGCCGACGTCCACGCGATTTGGCTAGGCCCAGACCGCTGCCAATGCGTTGCCACATTCGATATCGAACCGGGGGGCGCAACCGGCTGCGTTTTGGAAATGCCGCGGGACTGCGTCCTACTGCACGCCGCCAACGAGGGTATTCCCGCACAACTCGGGTCAATTGCTGCAAATCAATGGCGACTGACGTTCGAATCGCGCCGCCTGCCGCAACGTGTTGAGTTGGTATACGAGGGGCCGGTGGGCGGCTCGGCGAGTCGGCGGCGGTTCATGGCGCCTAAGTTGGTGGACCTGGATGTCGCTCGTACCTTGTGGACCGTCTATGGTCCGCCGGCCGCTGAGCGCGGCCAGACAGACCAGGCGCATACCGCGGCTACGTCGGTCGAACAAGAGATGCAACGCTTGAAGTCGATCAACGGACTCGTGCAACTGTCGCCCGAAGTCATAGGCGAGCATTTGCCCGAGGAGATCGTGCGCTGGTATCGACCGTGGAAGACTCGCTATTCGGCATCCCGCGCCTCGGTGGATTGGCAACTCGCTTCCGGCAGGCAAACAACCGCCCCGGCACAGTCGGACAATGAAATTCGCGAAATCGACAAGCAAATCTTGGCTGTCGACGCCCGATTGGGCGCCGCCAGCCCACAGGTACGCCAGGTTGCCTTGCCGCCGTCCGCCAGGGAACTATTGTCCGTGGCCCGCACGAATCTGCTGCCGACACGCTGCGCCATTGCTGGTCAAGCGTTCGAACTCGAACTGCGCTATCCGGGGACCACGTCGACGGGGTTTTGGCCTCGGGTGTTCGCAGGTCTGGCCATCGCATTGGCCGGCGTGGGAGTTTGGCTCGTTTTGCGCGACCGGTCGCTTCCTAAATTTGGACCAGCCAATGTCGCTGTCATCGCCGGGCTTGCATGGTGGTTGTTTCTGGCGCCCAGCATGTTGGGACTGGTGATCTTTCTGGCGGCCGCTTTGGCCGTGGTTCGCTCCCGGTGGCAATTGCCCGCGCGTGTCGCTGGAAGCTAGCCTGCCTTCATGGCGCCATCGTCAGACATACTTTGTGGCTCTAGCGAAATCCGCCATAGAAGTGCGAGAAATGCATGAACCGCACACTGGGCTTGGGTCTTCCGATTTCCGCCGAGTCATCAACCGAGTCGCGCGTGTTTCGGGCGATTCGGGTGGCGGGGCGCGGCGGCTGAAGCTGTTCGGTCTGGGCCCGTGAGTATTCACGCTGATCGATCATCGGCCGAACCAACGTCTGGTAGTTCGAAATTCCATTGGTGTTCACGCCCAGGTTCACATACGGGCTGACGGTCAGATTTGGCGTGCCCCGTTCATAGGAATAGGCTCGCCCTGGGCCGCTTGCCGAATTATACGGACTTCCCGATTGTGCCACGACGTTCGATGCAGCGAACAGCCAAAGTCCAGCGCCAAGGGATGACAGCACGGTCAGGCGTTTTAGCATGATGTTCCGCTCCGAGAAGAATCGAATGCCTAGCACGTCGATGGACGAGTTGTTGTTTGTTTAGAATCCGCTGCCGAGGCCGCTGATGCCCAGGGGGAAGCGGTTGATGGTTTGGATGGTTTGGGTGCCCAGCAAGGTGACGCCGAAGATGCGTTCCCAGGGGGCGATCATTTGGTTGAGCACGGCGTCGAAGGCGATCAGCTTGTTCTCGGCGATGAAGATGCGATCGCCGGGCAAGACCTGATAGTTCGTGGCCGTGGCCGCGCCTTTGGTGATCTCGCGCCAGTTGACCGGCAAGATCGTGTCGCAGCCGACTCCCGAGGCCGTGGGCCGCGCGATCCAGATGTTCTTGCTCGAGATGCGGCTCAGGCCGTTGATCTGCGAGATCGCGTCCAGCACCGTCTCGTTGCCGGTGATCGGCAGTCGGGCCACCAGGTCGCCCTGGCCGGCTCCCTCGGTGATCACGTAATACACCTTGCTGTTGTAGGCGAACACCGAGACCGAGACTTGCGGATTATCGAGGAAGTTGGCCAACTGGGCTTCGATGGCCTTGGTGGCCTCGGGCAGCGTCATGCCGGCCACGTCCACCGAGCCATAGGTGCCCAGGTTCACGCTGCCGTCGGGCGCTACCAGGTGCTCGCCGGTGATCGGCTGCATGACGCTGGACTGCAACAGTTGCACCGAAACCTGGGGGCTTTCGAAACCTTTTTCGATAAAAAACTGGCGAATGGCCTCGACGGCCTGGTCTTCGTCCATGCCGCCGATCGTGACCTTGCCGAACTGCAAGCCAAAATCGACCCGGCCGGAGGGATCGACCAGATAGCGATTGTCCTTGTCGGGCATTTCTTCCAGGAGCACGTCGACGTCGATGGCCAATACGTCGGTGGCCTGAATGTGATAGGGGGGCTTGGGCACGACCCGCAGGGCCTCAATGACCAGGATATCGGGGGGTTCGATCGTGTAGATCGGCAGCGTGCTCTTGTCCTTCTCGGTGGGCACCATGGCGCCGGCGGAGTCCATCGGGGGCGGCGTTTGCGGACCGACCAGCCGGGGCTGCGGGCGTGAGATCAGCGAGTGGCAGCCGCCCGCCAGCACAAGCGCGCTAGCGCTCAGCAGCAGCACACGCAGCGGTTGGCCGAGGCACAGGAACATGAGCTGTTCGTGAGGATTCCGTGTAGGGGAGCCAAGTGGCCCGGCTGAAGAATGCCAGCAGCCCCGGCGCACAACCCTGCGTCCGAGCCGCCAGCCCTCTCGACCGGCACGATCCCTTTAATCGGCAAACTCCCCCACACACTTTGCCCCTTATCGACCGCGCCCGGAAAAATCTCGCAAACCTCGCCAACTTAACTTCAGCCCACCCAGCTGTGTCGCCAGAGCTGCCTATTTTGTTGCCTTGGCCTCGCCCGCCGCGCATCGAAGGGAAATACAAATCGGATCAGGCAAGCGAAGAATAGTTGGTTTAGCAAAGCCCCGGAAACTGTTTGACAACCTCCGAGGGGGCGCTTATCGTAAAGTTCGTGGCCATTCTCTGGGCGAATCGGCTGATAAGCCCTGTGAGTGGCGACTTTTACCTGTGATCTGGCGGCAATTCAGGATCGTTGCCAATACGCGGATGCGGTCACGACGATCGCGGAATTCCGCCCATTTCGGTGTGCCCGTTCGGGGTCATTAATCCCACGCCGAAAACAACCTTCGTTATCTCGCGGGAGTCGTGTCGGGTTGGTCGTTCATTGATCCTCTCGCCGTCGACGGGTTCTTCAGCACGAATCGACAAACAGCAACATTGATCGAACAGTAGCGCGTTTTGGGAGAGTGATTCATGGCGGCAGACAGCGGCTCGAACGACGGCTCGATGACGTGGTTTCAGAAAAACGCGGATCAGGTCGTGCCATGGTCCATCCTGGTGGCGTTGGTGGGGCTGTTGATCTATGTCTACGGCAACTCGCTGGACAGCCGCGGCGCGATGCAGTTCTGGGACAATCCGAAGTATTCGCACGGCTGGCTCGTGCCCGTGTTCACCGCGATTCTGTTATGGCTGCGGTATGAGCCTTTTGGTCCCGTGACGATCGGCGCGCGATGGGCCGGCGTGGCATTGCTGGCCGGCGGCGTCGGGCTGCGCTGTCTGGCGACGTACTATCCCAGCCACGTGCTGGAGATGGATTCGTTTGTGCCCGCCGTCATGGGAGTGTTCCTGTTGGTCGGCGGTTGGAAGACCATCCGCTGGGCCGGTCCGGCGATCGCGTTCTTGATCTTCATGTTCCCGCTGCCCGGGTTTTTGGATGCGCGGCTGTTGGGCCCCTTGCAAAAGGTGGCGACGATTTCCAGCACCTATTTGCTGCAGACGATGGGCATTCCCAGCTATAGCGAGGGGAATCGCATTGTGATCGGCGAGGTGGAACTGGGCGTGGTCGAGGCCTGCAGCGGCCTGCGGATGCTCACGATTTTCGCGGCCTTGGCCGTGGCTATCACCTTGGTCACCGAGCGCCCCCTGTGGGAGCGGGTGGTGATCATCCTGAGCGCCATTCCGATTGCCCTGGTCAGTAATATCATCCGAATTACGGTGACCGCGCTATTGTACCTCACGGTCGGGCCCGATCTGGTAGAACGAGTGTTCCACGACCTGGACGGTTTGTTCATGGTGCCGCTGGCGCTGGGGCTGTTGTATATCGAGTTTCAGATCCTTTCGAATCTCGTGATCGACGATACGGCGGCCGGTCCGCTGCAAATCGGAGCCGCGGGGGGGCCGTCGGCGGCTACCAAGCTGTAGCGGGTGTGCCTTCGCACCGTGTAGTTAATTGAAAACGGCTATGGCCGGTGGATGTTGCGAAAACACGTCATCTCGGACCGGGCGCACGACGCGATTGATGCCCGTAAGATCAGGATGTTCAACGGTTTAAAACGAACCGAATACGCGCCGAACCAGGGCGGTCCGGCAGTTGCGATACAGCAGTGGCCGGCGATGCAACACGCGTCGATCGGCGCCGCGAGTTTCGGCAATCAAGGTTTCGACATTTTCAGCACGTCGGAAATTTAAAGGGCAACGCAGCATGTCACCAGTGGATCCCCTTTCTCCGGGCGGCGATTCCGCGGAATCCAACAACCATCTCGGCTCCGATGGCGCGGAGAAGCACGCCGCCGGAAAGAACGGCTCGAGCACCAACGGGGTGCTGGCGACCATCGACCATCAATTGCCCAGTGTTCCGGCAGTTGGCTGGTCCTACGGACCTCCGGCCCGGCCCGACATTCTCAAAGCCAAGCCCAATCCGGTCGAATTGTTGCACGCCGTGCGGCGGCGCTGGCCGTTGGCGATCGGTCTGGGAGTCACCGTGGCCACGATCGCGGCTGGCCTGTTGTGGTTCTTTTTGCCGGTGCATTACGAGGCCTTTGCCTTGCTGAAGGTGGCTGGCAAGCCGCCGGCCGTGTTGGAAAAGCGTGCCGGCGCGACCGATGAATTTGCCGTTTTCAAGCGGACGCAAGTGCAGTTGATTCGCAGCGGTTTGGTGTTGCAGAGCACGCTCCGCGACGCACAGATCAATCGGCTTTCGCTGATCAAGGAGCACAGCGACGATCCGGTTTCCTGGCTCAACGATCAACTCGTGCTCGATTATCCGGACGACGCCGAGGTCTTGCGGTTGGCAATGAGCGGCACGAATCGCGACGATGTCGTTAAGATCGTCAACAAGATCGTGGAAGTCTATATGAAGGAGATCGTGCAGCGCGAGCGCGATCTGCGCTTGGAACATGAGGCCAAACTGGCGCGCAGCTATTCGAACATGACCGCGGAGCTGCAAAAGCAGCAAGACGCGTTGCATTCTCTCGAGGCCCTGCACAACACCAGCGGGTCGGACTCCGCCCGGTTGAAGAAAGACATGGCGATCGAGGAGTTGAACAACTACCTCGATCAGCGGACGAAGATCATCAATCAGATGGACGACACCCGGATGCAGCTGATGCTGAAAAAGGCGAAGCGAGACAATCCCGAGGAAAGTCGCCCGCCGGACGTCGTGATCGAAATGGAGATGAACAAGGACCCGGTAATCGCCCGCGCCACGCAAGAATTGTCGGTGTTCACGGAACATCTGGCGGAGCTGAAGGCGCGGGCCAAGGGCCGGAGTACTTCCACGGCCAAGCGGGTCGTGCAACGGATCGAACAGTTGGAAGATCGGATCGAGGAGCGCAAGACGCAGCTTCGCCCCATGTTCATCGAAATGATGGCCCACAAAGGCATGGATACATTGCCGGGCGAGCACATTTTGAATCTGACGCTGCCGATGCTGGAAAAGAAACTGGAATATCACGAGGACCAACTGAATAAGATCGACGACGTCATCGAAAAGCAAGTCGAGCACGTCAAAACGCTGGACAACTTCAGCGCCACGGTCGCCGGCAAACAGGAGGACATGCGGGCCTTGCAGCGGACGACGGTCGATCTGCGAACCGAATTGGATCGCATCAAGGTCGAGCAGTTGGCCCCCGAGCGGATCATCAAGCTCGACGACGCCACGCTGGCCAACGGCCGGGGCGATGCGGTGCGCAAATACGTGGCCGTGGCGTTCACCGGCATCCTGGGCTTCGCGCTGGTGGTGCTGGCCGTGGCCTTCATCGAGTTTCAATCGCGCAAAGTCAATTCGGTTCATGAAATGGACGAGGGCTTGGGAATTCGCGTGATTGGCGAATTGCCGAACGTCTCGGGCCGGGTCTGGAAGCGCATGAAAGGGGGCAAGGGCCCCTCGGTGCTCAAGGCCCTAATGGCCGAGCGGATCGACGGCACGCGCACCGCGATCATCCATACGACCTCGGCCGAACCGCCGCGCGTGGTCATGATCACGAGCGCCGAACCGCGCGAGGGCAAAACCACCGCCGCCACGCAATTGGCGGCCAGCCTGGCCCGTTCGGGGCGGCGCACGCTGTTGATTGATGCTGACATACGCAGTCCGGGCGCCCATCGCGTGTTCGAGATGCCGCAGGATCCCGGTCTCTGCGAGCTATTGCGGGGCGAGGCCGACCGCGACGCGGTGATCCATCCCACGCGCACCGCCAACCTGTGGTTGATGCCGGCCGGCCGTTGCGATCTGCGCAGCGTGCAGGCGCTTTCGACCTCGTACCTGGGCACGGCCATCGCGGCCCTGTGCGTGCAGTTCGACTACGTCATCATCGACTCGGGTCCGGTCTTGAAGATCGCCGATCCGCTGCTGATCGGCCAGCACGTCGACGCGGCGATCGTCTCCGTCTTGCGCGACGTGAGCAAAGTGCCCAAGGTGTACGAGGCCTGCGAACGGCTGCGGTCAGTCGGAATCACCGTGCTGGGCTCGGTGGTCAACGGCGTCAATGACGACGCCGCCCGGCATGGCGTTGAGCTGTTGCTGGCCGAAACTCCGCAACAAACGGCTGAACAAACCACGGCCTGATTTTGAAGGAGCATCCCATGGCTCGGCTCAAACGAGGATCGCTCGCCGGTTTCCTGTTGATCTCCTTGGGCGTGTTGGTTCTCGTGGCCACGGCCGCGGCATGGATGTTAGTGCCCCCGCAATACGAAGCCTATGCCCTGCTCAAGGTCTCGGCCAGGCCGCCGGCGGTATTGGAACACCGGGCCGGAGTAAACGACGAATTCGCGATCTTCAAGCGCACTCAAGCGCAGTTGATGCGCAGCGGCGTCGTGCTGCAAGGAATCCTGCGCGATAAGCAGATCAATCGCCTGTCGCTGATCAAGGACCACAGCGACGATCCGGTCGGCTATCTGAACGATCGACTGGTTATCGAATATCCGGACGACGCCGAGGTTTTGCGGGTGGCAATGACCGGCGAAAATCGCGACGAGGTTGTGAAGATCGTCAACAAGCTCGTGGAAGTCTATCTGAAGGAAATCGTGCAGCGAGAACGCGACAGGCACCTGGAGTACGAAGCCAAGCTGGCGCGCACGTACGCAAATATGGCGTCCGAGTTGCAAAAGCAGCAGGACTCGTTGCACGCGCTCGAAGCCTTGCACAATACGCCGGGGTCGGAATCGGCCCGATTGAAGAAGGACATGGCGATCGAGGAGTTGAACAACTACCTCGATCAGCGGACGAAGATCATTAGTCAGATGGACGACACTCGGATGCAAATCATGCTGCGAAAGGCTCGGCGCGACAACGCCGAGGAAGCCCGCTCCTCCGAGGAAATTATCGAAACGGAAATGAACAAAGATCCTGTGATCGCCCAGGCTGCGAAGGAACTATTGGCATTGCGGGAAATACGGCCCGACGGCATCAAGGACGAGAATTCTCCAACGGCCAAGCGGATTGAAAAGTTGGAAGAGCAAATCAAAAAGCGCAACGAGCAATTGCGACCGCTGCTGGAAAAGGTGTTGGCCGACAAAATACAGGACGCGCTGGCTGAGAACCATGTTCTCGATCTGACTTTGCCGGTGCTTGAAGCGAAGGCCTCCTACCATGAGACTCAGTTGAAAAAAATCGACGAGGTAATCGAAAACCAGGTCGACCACGTCAAAACCCTGGACAACTTCAACGCCACGGTCGCCAGCAAGCAGGAGGACATGTTGGCCCTGCAAAGGACGACGCGCGACCTCCGCAGCGAGTTGGACCGTATTAAAGTCGAACAGTTGGCGCCGGAGCGAATTATCAAGCTGGACGACGCGGTGCTGGCTGGCGGCCAAGGGGACGCACTACGCCGCAACCTTGCCGCTTCGCTGGCCGCGGCCCTGGGATTGGGGCTGATTGCCCTGGGGGCCGCGTTTTGGCTGCGGCGCGAAGATTGAGCCGCCGCTACTATTGAGTTACGATAAAATCATGCCCGAGGGGCTTCGGGCAGTTCACTAAGCTCCTGCAAACCACGAGCCTGCAAGACGAGGAATTGTCGCATGTCGAAATTGAGTCGCACCCAGGTCATGACGTTTCTGCCTATCGCCGCGGCCGTGGTGATCATGGCGATTTCGGCCTACGCCCAGGGCGTCTGGTCGGAGGCGCTGGATGACGTTTCCCGAGCTCGAGTTGTATGCCGAGCAATTGAACGCGATCCCCGAAACGATCGGCCAATGGCAGGGCGAGGACCTGGGCCAATCGGACGAAAAAGTGAAGAAGATCTCCGGCGCTGTGGGCGAGTTGATGCGGACGTATCGCAACCCGGCCGGCGATGAGGTGCGGGTGTCGATCATCTGCGCCCGCCAGCGGGATATCTTCTACCACACGCCAGAGCGCTGCTACCCGGCGGCCGGATTTGACATGCAGGGCGAGCCGCAGCAAGAGGTGTTCGAGATCGGCGACACGACGGCCGAATTTTTCACGACCAGCTTTCTGAAGTCGGAGCCGACCGGCACCCACGCCGAGCGCGGCTATTGGAGCTGGACGGGCGACGGCAAGTGGATCGCCCCCCGCAATCCCAAGCTCGAGTTCGCCGGTCATCGGGCCGTCTACAAGCTGTACGTGTTTGCGACGATTCCGCCGGGCAACAAAGGCAAGCAGACGACCGATTTCTGCGCCGACTTCATCCGTGAATTCGTGCCAGCCGCCGAGGCGGCCTTGAAGCCGGCCATGGAAAAAGCGGGCCGCGTTCGCGCCGACGAAACACCGGCAGAGCCAGCCGCCTAAGGGCGCCGGGCCGATTGCTCGCCACGCAAGATCCATCAACAACAAAAGCCGGCCCCGCAAAGGGTCGGCTTTTTTGTTGTGCTGTCGTTTGCGGCGGAAGCCAAGCGTCTCCTGCTATTGGCAGCCCGACCGATCGGCAATCGATTCTATTGGATATCCGCGTCATTGATCGGGATCAGGACACCGCCGACGTACCATCCGGTATTCGGATAGCCTGGATAGCTAACCGCAACTGGTGGGTTAGCGCCGTAGGGATACTTTGCCCCCGCACTGTCCGGGGCCATCAGCAAGCAATAAATACGGTATTCGATATCCTCGCTCATGAACTGCGAGTGACCATCGCACATGGTGACCAGAAAACCACCGGGATGGGTGCTTGAAGGACGCCCGTTTTGAAGATCACTTGTGGGCGTCGCTTCGATGTTCTTGTTTAAGCGTGGGCCGGGAAGAATTGCGCCGGCCATTCCGTAGTTCGTCGAAGGGGGCGGCGACGTGTACGGCGCGTATACTTCGAGCGTCCAAATAAAGCCTTGCCACCATGACATTCCGTAATCGGCCGGTGCGAGCGTCGAAATGCCCGTCGCAGCGAGCTGCGGTGGCAAGAATGCCGCAGGTGCGGGCAACGGAGAGCCCGCCTGCTGTTGGGGCGGCGCACCAACTACTGCGTTGAGCGGAAGTCCAATCCAGTCGAGCGCATCGAGGTTCTCGGAAAGCATCAACGTCTTGCTCGTGCCGTCATGCGTGGACATATACGCCTGGTCAATCGTCTCGATGATCGCCCGATTGCCGGCCATGTTGAAGACCTTGGGCGTGTACTCGTCAAAGAAAACGCCGTTGTTCTTGTAGTCAGTCGCCGCCCCTGTATTCGCACTTGGCCAGTCCGTGAAGCCGGCATTGACCACATAGCTCAATGGCGCCGGGCCCTGTGTCGGATTGCGGCTGGGACAAACGAGCGTATTGATCCTTGTGGCCAAATTCGCTGTGGCGACAAGCGTGTACCAGGTGTTTGCCTGATAGAGCTGATACAAATTGTTCTGCTCGATATACGGCAGCATATTTGGAACCCATCCCACGGAGAACGGAGTTGGGTTCGGCGAGTTGGGTTGTATTGCAAACAGCGGGGGGAATTTCTCCTTGGCCGAGGCATATCCCGCGGTTGCCTTGCCCAATTGCTGTTGGTTGTTCATGCACGTGGTGCGCCGTCCGGCTTCGCGGGCCGCTTGCACCGCCGGAATCAACAGGCCCACGAGCATGGCGATGATCGCGATCACGACCAATAGCTCGACCAATGTGAAACCGCGCCGTTGCGGCCGGGCGGGTCGGCGAGTGCGCGAAGCCGCGGCGAATATTCGAGGGATCATGTGAGAGTTCCTCAGACGAGAAGTGACGCCCCTTGGGAGATGCTGTCCGTTCAAAGCTTATTGTCCCAATTTTTCGCGGAAAATGCCAGAGGGAGATTGGAGGTTGGGGGCTGGGGGTTGGAGAGGAGACTCGCTTGCCGCCGGTGGCGCGAAAAGTAGCAGGCATACGCCGGATGCCGTCGCCCTTGTCGTGCTCGGCGGCGGTGCAAGGGCCTCTGCCGGACACTTTCTATTGGGCGAGTCGGCTGCCTTGCCTGCCACCGACCACCCGCCACCGCCTGGACGCTATAATGAGGGAAACCATTGAGGCCAACAACGGAAGCCAACGGCCGGCTCGAACGGCGCGGACCCTGGATTTACCCGATGCAGACGCTAGAGGAACAAGTTCGTCGCGCCCGGCGGCGTCTGATCCTGCAATCGCTGGCGGTTCGCTTGGCCTGGTTTTGGACGGCGGCCCTGGCGGCCGCGGCATTGGCAATCGGCATCTTCAAGATCTGGCCGGGCGAGGGAGGATCTGGACCTTGGGCCCTGGCGACCGTCGGGGCCGGGCTCTTGGCCGGCACATTGGCGGCCGTGGCTGAGGCGTGGCGGCATCGGCCCAGCATGCTCGCGACGGCCGTCGAGATCGATCGCCGCTATTGCCTGAAGGAACGGGTTTCTAGTTGCCTGGCGCTGGACACGGCCGAGCGCGAAACGTCGATCGGATTGGCCCTGGTCCATGATGCCCAGCGGCGGTTGGCGCCGCTCGAAATGAGTGAACAATTCGGCTTCGGCCTCGACCGCAGGGCCCTGTTGCCGCTGGCGCCGGCCGCCGCACTGGCGCTGGCGATGCTTGTGCCGGCTCGCTCGAGCGATGCCGCCCCCGACCGGGCGGCCATGGATCGATTGCGAACGCCCGCCCGGGCGCTGGTTCAGAAGCTGGCCGCGCGGCGAAAAGAGGCCGCCGAAAAGGGGCTCAAGGAGGCCGACCTGTTGTTGACCCGCCTGGAAACGTCCACCCAGGCGCTGGCCGACAAGAAGGACGGCGACCACAAACAAACGCTGCTGGCCTTGAACGAACTGGTGAAAACCGCCGAACAGCGGCGTCAACAATTGGCGAGCCCGGCGGAACTCAAACAGCAATTCGCCCGGCTCAAGAGTTTTGAGCATGGTCCCGGCGACAAGCTCGCCGCCGCGCTTAAAAGCGGCGACTTGCAAAAGGCGGTTCAGGAGCTCGACGCCCTCAAGCGGCGGCTGACCGCCGAGCAGTTGGATGCAAAAAGCCGCCAGGACCTGGCCCGTCAGCTGGAGCAGGTTCGCGCGGCCCTGGCCAAGGAATCCTCCGAGCACCAGCAAGCGCGGGCCGAACTCGGCAAGCAAGTCGAAGCCCAGCGGTGCGCGGGCAATGCTCAAGCGGCCGACGACTTGCAACGGCAGCTCGACAAGCTCAGCGCCGAAGCCCCGCGGGCCGAGCGGATGAGTCACATGGCCGAACAGCTTCGGCAGGCCGCCGGCGCCGTCAGCCAGGGCCAGCAAAAACAGGCCGCCGCGGCGCTATCGTCCCTCGGCGCGCAATTGCAAAGCATGCGGGAACAACTCGCGGAGCGGGAATTGCTTGACGGCGCGATGGCCCAGGTGAGTGACTGCAAAAGCGCGATGGCCTGCCAGGAGTGCCAGGGGCAGGGCTGCGCCGCTTGCCAGGCAGCCGCCGAGAGCAGTGCGGCACGAGCGAGCTCGGCGCAAAAGAAGGGCTGGGGGCGGGGGGTCGTGCCGCGCCGGGGCGACGAGTCGCCCAGCGATGCCCGCTCGTTCGACTCGCAGGTCAAGCAGGATGTGGCCGCCGGCGCGGGCGTTGTGACCGGTCAGGCCGAGGGGCCGAACCGCAAGGGCCAGGTGCGGGAACAAATCCGCGAACAATTCACGCATGCCGAGCAGCAAGCGGCCGAAGCGCTCAGCGGGCAGCGGCTGCCGCACGAATATCGCCAGCACGCGCAGGAGTATTTCGACTCGCTGCGAGAAGGACAGCCCTAGGGCCAGGCGGCGCGATTCGGCTGGACGCACCTTTGGCGGTGGCAACGGTTGTAAGGACCGAGATCGTTTTCAGATAATGCGCGACAGGGTACAATGAATACTAGCGGCGCTGACGTTTCCACGGGGTTCGCCGCCCACTTCGCATAACCAGTGAGTCCGGTCATGATTTGGCAATCGCTTGCCATCGTTGCTCTGGTCGTCTCGGCGACGACGCCCTCGGGGCCCAGCGACGTGCTCGAAAAGCGCAATCCGGACGGCACCGTTCGCAAGCGGACGGAAGTTCGCGTCACCGAGCAAGGCGAATCCATTCCGCATGGCAAGCAGACGTATTTCTACCACGACGGCAAACCGGCGAAGGAAATCAATTACGTCGACGGTGCGAAAGACGGGCCCTGGGCCGAGTGGTTCTTTAATGGCGCCAAGATTGCCGAGGGCACATACCGCCAGGATTTAAAGCATGGCCTGGAAACTCGATACCTGGCCCGGGGTCTGAAAATCTCGGAAACTAACTTCGAAAATGGCGAGCGGCACGGCAAGCACACGGAGTGGTTTGCCGAAAACCAGAAATCGAAGGAGGCCGACTACGAACACGGGCAACTGCACGGCGACGTGATCGAATGGTATGTGGGCGGCCAGCAGCAGAAGTCGCTGACCCGATATGTGCACGACGAAAAGCACGGTCCCGAGGTCCGCTGGTATCCCAACGGTCAGAAACAGTTCGAGGCCGAGAACGCACACGATCTGAAAACCGGCCCGGTGACGGAATGGTTCACCAATGGCAAGGAAAAGCTGACGTTGTCGTACCGCGACGGCAAACGGCAAGGCATGTTGGTGCAGTGGTATCCCAACGGCAACAAGCAGATGGAAGGCGAATTTGTCGAGGGCAAGCAGCAAGGCCCTTGGCAGGAATGGTTCGACGACCTGTCCCGATCGGCCGTGACGAAGTGGGAGGCCGGACAACGCGAAGGGCTGCAGACCTATTGGCATCGCAACGGCCAAAAGCGGGCCGAATTCAACTACCGCAATGGCTTGCGCGAGGGAACCTGGTCTGACTGGTACGAGAACGGCCAACTACGCAGCAAGGCCCAATACATCGCGGATAAGCTCGATGGCGAGGCCAGAACCTGGTATGAGGACGGCAAGCCCGCGACGCTGAAGGTCTACGACAAGGGCGTCAAAACCGGCACGTGGACCAGTTGGGACGAGGATGGACGCGTGGTCTTCGAAAACCGGTACCGCGACGGCATTCGGTTGGAATAGCCCTCTGCCGCGGGCCGCAATGCGGGCGCGCACGTCCCGTGCCGCCGCTTTTCAAGCGGATTAGCTGCGCAGCTTGGCGGGAATCGTGAACGAATAGAGTGTCACGACGGCGCCGGCCGAAAGCAGGCTCCACGGCGCCCATTCAGCCGGCGTGATCTCGCGGTAGGCCGGTGTGACTTGCTGAGCCAAAGCCGAGGCCGAGGCTTCGCGGCTGGGTTGCAGTACGGCCTTGTCCAGAACCAGGCACTCCAGGCCCAGGATAAACGCGTAAATTCCCATCGCCAGGAAAAAGGCTCGCAACATTCCTCGGTCACTCCATAAGCGGGGCTTGTCGGCCGGCGGCGCAAATCATACGCCGAAGATTCTCATCGACGCGGCACCGTGACCGACTGTAGCGCCAAGTTGCTTGCCAGACCCCGACTTCGGCTTACCTGGGTTGTGCTGTGCCGCTGACAACGAAAACGACGCGCCGGCAGGGCGCTGTCTTGCGGCGTAACGACTCGATCAACTGGAAAAACTAATCCGTTGACAGCGTGCATGAATAAACCAGGGTGACTTTTCCGATCAATGCCGTAGGGAGCTCGAAAGCGGTTGTTCCACGTTTGGGCCGATCCTATAATAAGGTGGAGTTCCCCTGCCTTGGAGCATCCGGTATTGTCGTCAAAACCTAAACTCCTGTTTCTCGGCGACTCTCTGCCGCGAGAGCAGCAGTTGCTCGAACAGCTTGACGGCCAGTTTGAGGTCGTCCAGGCCCGCAGCCCGCTCAGAGCGCTCAGTCGGCTCGCCCGCGAGTCGTTTGCCGGACTCTACGTCGGCGCCGAGCACCTCGGCGACGCGTTTCAGATCGGCAAGCTACTGCAGAACGAGCGCATTCTCGAGGGCATGCCCGATGGCATCGTGGTGCTCGACTCCGAGAACACGATCGTGTGGGGCAACGGCCGCATGCGCGAGTGGACCAAGCGCGAGACCGTGATCGGCGAGAACTTCTACACCGTGTTGGGCAGCCCCGAGATACTGGGGCCCGACTTCTGTCCGTTTCACACGGCGCTGGCCACGTCGCGGGCTAGCACGTCGACATTGCGTTCGGGCGAGAATCGCTACTACCAGGTTCATGCCGCCCCGGTCTTCGAGGGCAGCCTGGCCCCGCAGCATTTGATCGTGACGGTCCGCGACGTCACCACCGAAATGTTGCAGCAGCAGAAGTTGGCCGCCATCCACCAGGCGGGCATCGAACTGGCCGACCTGATGCCCGACGAATTGTCGGTGATGTCGGTCGAAGAGCGGATTGAATTGTTGAAGAAGAATATCCTGCACTTCACCAAAGATCTGCTGCACTTCGACGTGGTTGAAATTCGCCTGCTCGACGGTCGCACGGGCAAACTCGAGCCGCTGTTGGCCGTGGGCATCATTCCCGAGGCCGCCGGCCGCGATCTGTTCGCTCGCCCGCAGAACAACGGCGTAACCGGGTTCGTGGCGTCGACCGGCAAGAGCTACCTGTGCGAGGACACGACGGCCGATCCGCTGTATTTGGAGGGGTGTAAAGGCGCCAAGAGTTCGTTGACCGTGCCGCTGGTCTTGCACGACGAGGTCATCGGCACGTTCAACGTTGAAAGTCCCGAGCCGCGCGCCTTCAGCGAAAGCGATTTGCAGTTTCTGGAAATCTTCACGCGCGACGTGGCCGTGGCGCTCAATACGCTCGAATTGCTGCGGGCGGAGAAGGCCACCACCGCCCAGGAAAGCGTCGAGGCCATCCATAGTGCCGTGGCGTTGCCGGTGGACGATATCCTGAACGACGCCGTGAACATCATGGAGCGCTACATCGGGCACGAGCCCGAGGTTGTCGAACGGCTGCAAGCCATTTTGCGAAACGCCCGCGATATCAAACAGTTGATCCAGAAAGTGGGCCAGAAGATGGCGCCGGCGCAGGCGCATCCCGACGTCGAGCAAGATGCCACGCGTGCGTCGTTGCGCGGGCGACGGATCCTGGTGGCGGACGCGGACGAGAGTGTCCGCAGCGCGGCCCATAATCTGCTGGAGCGATACGGCTGCGTGGTTGAAACGGCCCACGACGGCGCCGAAGCGATGTACATGGTTCGCAACATGGCGCTCGAGGGCAATTACGACGTGATCCTGGTCGATATTCGCCTGCCCGACATGACCGGCTACGAACTGTTGCTCAAGCTACAGGAGATCATCGATCCGGTGCCGCTCGTGTTGATGACCGGTTTCGGCTACGATCCGGGCCACTCGATCGTCAAGGCTCGCCAGGCTCGGTTGCCGCTGTACGGAGAGTTGTGCAAGCCGTTTCGGCTGGATCAGTTGCTGGACACGATGGAACGGATCGTTCGCCCCGGCGGCGACAAGGACGCCTCGCTCGCGCCGAACAAGGCCGAACCGGTTCAGCAGTGACCGCGTGCGGGTGCTCGGCCGGATTTCGCCGCGGCCTCTAATTTCTTCGGCCTCTCGCTTTGCCGTCCCATGAATCTGGCCCTGTGCGTTATTTTTGTCGCTTTGGCGCTCGTTGGTCATGCGGCATTTTGGGTGGGACTGGTCAATCGCTGGCATGCCACTGGCTTTCGCCGGGCGCTGGTTAAGACGGTGACGCTGTTCTTCTATATCGCGCTGCTGGCGATTCCGCCGTTGCTTGCCTGGCGGCTTCGCGATGGCGGCTGGGATTCGCCGCGACAGTGGATCGCGAGTACCGACCCAGCCTCGGTTTATGTCACTCTGGCCGCGCTGTATGCCCTGGTGCACATTCCTCGCTGGGCCGCCGAGCGCTGGCGCTCGCGAACCCTGCCCGCTGGCGTTCGACTTGAAGCAGCCCAGGCGACCGACGTCACCGATTCGCTGGGCTTTGTTCCCGCCGGCGGGCCCAGGGCGGCGCTGCTGGGCCGTCTGCCCGGCAACGAGCTGTGGCAGTTGCACGTCTCCGAGTTCTCCGTTGGGCTGCCGAGGATGCCGGCCTCGTTGGACGGTCTCTCGGTGTGTCACTGGTCCGATTTTCACTTGAGCGGCCGCATCGACCGCGATTACTTTCATGAGGTCGTACGGCTCACGAACCTGGCCCGTCCCGACCTGATCGCCCTGACTGGCGACGTCTGCGATGCCGCCTCTTGCATTGACTGGTTGAGCGAGATTTTGGCGCCCGTCCAGGCCCGGCTGGGCAAGTTCTTTATCCTCGGCAATCACGATCTGCGGACCAAGGATCTGGCACGACTGCGCTCGGTGCTCGGCGAGGCCGGTTTCGTCGACTTGGGCGGCCGGCGAGTGACCATTCACGATGGTCAAATCGAGTTGGCCGGCAACGAGCGACCCTGGATCCCGGACGAGCCGCCGGCTTCGAACCGACTCGCCCTGACGAGCGGCGACCCGCTCAGGATCCTGCTTTCTCACAGCCCTGACCAGTTGGCCTGGGCTCGCGGGCATGGATTCGACCTGATGCTGGCCGGGCACACGCACGGCGGCCAGATTTGCTTTCCGGTCATAGGTCCGGTCTTGTGCCCAAGCTGGCACGGCGTGAAGTATGCCGCCGGCTTTTTTGACGACCCGCCGACCATGATGCACGTCAGCCGCGGGACGGGCAGCCATTTTCCCGTGCGTTGGAATTGCCCGCCCGAGATTACGAAGCTGGTGCTACGGCGCAGTTAATAGCGGGCCAAACATTGGCCAGGCCAGCGGCGGCCGCGCGTGGACGCCGGCTATTGCTTTTCGATTTCCACGCAGATGCCGCCGGCGCGAAGCAGCTTGTGCATCCGCGTGAACCACAGCTCCTTTTTCCAGATCAGCCCCAAATCCTGGCTGTTGTTAAAGAGCTCTTTACGATTGTAGGTGCGGCAGCACCAAAACCGGCTGGTCCAAGCGCCGAAAAGGTATCCTCGGTGGTCAACAGCAACATGCGGCCGCCCGGTTTCATCACACGCGAAAGCTCGGCCAGACCTGGCCGCGCATCGGGCAGGTGCTCCAATACATATCCGCAGGTAATGCAATCGAAGCTGCCGTCGGCAAACGGCAAGTGGCACAAATCCGCGGCCACGTGGCTGGGCAGCGGGTTCTTCAAACGTGTGCGAGCGCGGCGCAGCATCTCGGGCGAAAGATCGCAACAGGTGATGCTGGCGTCGGCGTCGGCATACTTGAGCAGGTGCTTGGCGATTTGACCGGCGCCGCTGCCGACATCCAAGATGTTCTTCGAGCCGCGGAGGTCGAACTTGCGCTCGCGGAGCAGCCGATCTCCCAAGTGGATGTGCAGCGACAACAGGCTGGCGGTGGCTAGCAGCGCGCCTTGCGGCCCGCCGTAAACGTCGCGAACCTTCTCGCGATATTGCTCATAGCTGACCCGTTGGATCAGATCGTTCTCGAGCAACTTCAGAATGGTTTTTTTGCCGCGGGGCGCGCCGCCTTTTTCCGTTTCGGGCGGGGAGATAACGCCTTACGAATCATTTCCTCTCCTGGCGCAAATCGTAATTTGCGGCGTAATTATTTGGCCCCAACTCCGGCCATGGCCTATCTCGACACTTGACGAGACAACCAGATATACCACTCCCAGCACAAAACGGCTAGAGCCAGGACCAAAAGGGGTTTCCAAAGCTCGCTACGAGCGCCAGTCCAGCTTGCCTGACCATGCACGGTTTCGTGACCGATACGGATCTTGGTCCGGGGGCGGATGTCACTTTCCTCGTTATTGAACAGATTGACCACGAAGTGCCGGGGCGGCTGGCCCTCTTCGGACACCGTGTAAACCCCCAATTCGTCAGTGGCGGTGAACCGAAAGGGCTCGCCGGGGCCTCGTCGGATTACGGTCGCCATCCCGTTGGGCGAGTGGACCGTGAGCGACTCGGCGAGCCCCGAGGCCCGCAGCGTCACCGGCTGGCCCGGGCGCACGCCTGGCGAAGCGCTTTCGACGCCTCCGAAATAGGCAAGGGCGTTCAAGAAGAACACGGGAAAGCTCAGCCGTAGCGGCCAGTCGGAATTCGCGTATTGCTGTCCCGCCTCGCTTCGCCCCACGATCTCGCCGGTCAGCACGGCATCTTCGAAGCTGTCGCGGGGAGCGATCGCCAGCAGGGGGCCCTTGTCCGAGGAAACCAGCACGGTGCTCCCGCTGGGCGGCTTCATATTCAACGCTTCGGCGAACTTGACGTTTCCCAGTTCGACCAGTTGCATAAGCGGATGCGCCGAGTCGGCATCGACGATCTGGGGAGCGAGAATTCGCCCCTCGCCGGACCACGGTTCCGACGGTGGAAGCCGGCCAATAAACAGAGTGTTAGCCCGCGGCATCTGTCGCGGCTGGCACTGGTCGTAGATCACTAGCCGGTAATGTCCCGCCGCGGCCTTGTCTTGATAGTCCTTCGTGTCGAGGAACTCGGGCTGGGCGATCTCGACGTCGGCCAACTTTCTTGCCCGATCCGTATTCAGGGCCAAGGAAAGGGCGTCGTTACCCGGCGTGACGACCAACACGTTGGCGGGGCGAGGAGGATCGATCGCGGTCCAAGCGCGATCGTCCAACGCCAGCGAGCCGCCGGGGCGAATCCGCAATTCCATCGCGCCGCCGCGCCAGTCGTTTGGCTCGAAGACCACGCCCCCAGAACGTTGCGGCTCGAGATCCACGACTTTGTTGTCCAAAAGCGCGTCGTCGCGGCGCAATTCCACGTCCACCGAGAGTGCCTGCGGGCTGAAGTTATCCAGCCGTGCGAAGATTTGCGTCGTCTCTTGCACGTCGCCACTCTGCGAGCCGAAAGCCGCGATCGCGATATTCGCCGCTGCCGGATCACCAATGGGCACGAATATTGGCGTCAGGTTCGTGAGGGGCGTTTCGCCAACATCGGGAAACCGGCCATCGCTAAGAATGTAGACGGTCGCGGGCTCGTCGTCCGAGGCATCGTCGGTCTGAGAGGCACGCTGCGAACTGGCCAGACCGGCTGCGACGCTCAGTGCGTCGCCCAGAACCGTGGCGCGATTCGTGGGACGAATCAGACTCAATTGCCGCTCCAGTTCCCGGCGGTTGTCGGTGAACGATTGTTCGACTCGCGCGACGTCGGAAAAACTGATGATCATGGCCTGATCGCCATCGGCCATTTGTTCGACCAATTCCCCCGCCCGCCGCTGGGCCTCGGCTAGCCGCGTTGGCCGGACGTCGGTGGCGCTCATGCTTGCCGATGTATCGATCAGAAATATAAAGCGGTTGCCGATCAGTTCGCTACCTCGGAAACCCGGCCGTAACAGCGCGAGCATGGCCAGGGCCACGAGCAGCATCTGCAAGAGCAACAAGAGGCTCGAACGCAATCGCTGCCAAAGGCTGTTGACGTGTTGATCTTCGATGGTCCGGCGCCACAAGTAGGTGCTTGGCACTCTCTGCCTGGTACGGCGCAGCTTGAGAAAATACAGCAGCACGATCGCCAACGGCACGGCGGACAATACGGCCCATTGCCACCACGATAGCATGTTGATCGTGGTCATCGGCTTACGAGACCTCGCTCGCGCAGGTAGTGCGACACAAGCTGATCGACCGGCGTACGACTGTCGGCCAGCAAGTAGCTCATGCCGCGCCGCGTGCAAAATTCGCGCACCGCTGCCACGAACTCCGCCAGCGTCGTCTGATAGTTCTTGAGCAATGGGGTGCTGACGGACACGTCGGCAAGGTCGTTGTCCTCGCAATCGACGAGTTGCAGGTCGCCTTGCAAGTCCGGAGCCAACTCTTCTGGCGAGAGAATTTGAATGACGTAGACGTCCATCCGCCGGGCCAAGAGATACTTCAACGCCTCGGCGTATCCCCGCTTGTCCATCAGATCGCTCAGGAGCACGACGACACCCCTGCCGGGATTGCGCAAGCAGAAATTCTTCACGCCCGCTGCTAGAGCGGTTGGCCCGGCGGCCTCGATCGAACTTAGCTGGTCCACCATCCGCCACACGCTTTGCCGTCCGCGAAAGGTCGGCACGGCTCGACCAACGGACTGGCCCAAGGTCTCGATTCGTACGCGATCTCCGCGCACCAGCCCGATAAAGCCGAGCGCCGCCGCCAATTGCTGTGCAAATCGCAGTTTGGAGGGCGTGCCGAACCGCATCGATTCGCTGTCGTCGATGAGCGCAAAGAAGTGGAGATCCTCCTCCTCGAAGAACAGCTTGAGGAACAATCGATCGAGCCGGGCGTACGTATTCCAGTCGACGAACCGCAGATCGTCGCCGTGCACGTAGTTGCGAAAGTCGGCCAGTTCGACGCTCTGTCCCTTGCGGGTGCTGCGTCGCTCGCCCTTGAGCCGGCCGCGAAGTACCTTGCGGCTGACGAGTTCCAATCGCTCGAGCTGCGCCATGAGTTGGGGACTGAGCAGGGCGTCGGGCGACGTCGACATGGCCATCTCGGTTCCGTGTACGACCGTGCAACGCGGGCGCAATGGCCGCCGCGTTCATCAGCCATTCATTTTCTCGGGGACGTTTTCCAGGATTTCCAAGAGCACCTGATCGGCGCCGATTTGCTCGGCCTGCGCCTCGAAGTTCTCGATCACGCGGTGCCGCAGCGCAGGCAGATACACGCGCCGCACGTCCTCGAAACTGACGTTGTAGCGCCCTTCGAGCAACGCGCGAACCTTGGCCGCCAACGCCAAGCTCTGGGCGGCGCGCGGACTGGCCCCCCAGCGCAGATAGCGGTTTGCGATCGGTATGGTAAGCTCACCCCCCGGGTGCGTCGCCAAGACCAGCCGAACAATGTAATCTTGGACGTGCGAGGCCAATATGACTTCCCGGACGAGCTGTTGCCAACGCAGGATTTCGGGTCCGTCCATAATCTTGCGGGGCTCGAAGCGTTCGCTGCGCGTGGTCCGCTCGACAATCGTGTTCAATTCCGCGCGGGTCGAATAGCCCACGATCAGCTTGAAGAAAAAGCGGTCCAACTGCGCCTCGGGAAGCGGATAGGTTCCCTCTTGTTCGATTGGATTTTGCGTGGCCATGACGAGGAACGGCCGCTCCAATTGGTAGACTTGTCCGCCGGTGCTGACCGAGCCTTCCTGCATCGTTTCCAACATCGCCGATTGGGTTTTCGGCGTCGCGCGGTTGATTTCGTCGGCCAGGCAGATCTGCGTGAACAGGGGCCCGCGGTGGAATTCGAACGATCGCCGTCCGTCGGCGGATTCCATCACCATGTTGGTGCCCAGGATATCGGCCGGCATCAGATCAGGCGTGAACTGGATGCGCGAGTAATCCAGGTCCAATGTCTTGGCCAGCGTGCGAACCAAGAGCGTCTTCCCCAATCCGGGCACACCCTCAAGCAAGCAGTGGCCGCCGACGAACAGACAGGTCAACACCCCATGAATGATCTCGTCGTGGCCGACGATGACGCGACTCAGCTCTTCGCGCACCGCGGCATAGCGCGCGACAAATTGCTCGGTTCGACGTTGCAGATCCTCGCCCATGTTCATACGTCGCGCCTTGCCCGGCTGGTATGGTTTTTACGGTGCAGTATTTAATTTTGCGCTGGCCGTGTCGCCCCATTTTGCGGGCGGCCGGGGGCATCCCCCGGCACCTTGTCAGCGTGCGTAAATAGCTTTATAGTATTCTATTGCAAACAATTGTCCGACGCGCGGACAGCCCCGCGAACCGTAATATCTATTCGCTGGGTGGCTGTTACTTCGGACCCTGTATCCCGACCCATCTAGCCAAGGAAGAAGCCGGGTACATGGCTGCCCGCGAATTGCCCCATGCCCCCGGTTGTGATTGATATCCGCAGCGCCGAAGATTCGCGCGATGTGGTGCATCGGGCGGTCCAGGCACTGGCCGAGGGGAAACTGGTCGCGCTGCCTACCGAGACCGTTTACGGCCTGGCGGCTAGTGCCCTGGACCCGTCGGCCGTGGCCCGTTTGCTTGAAACCAAGGGTCGCTCGCCGGGAAAGGCCCTGACGTTGGCCATCAAAAGCGCGGACGACGTGTTGGACTATGTGCCCAACCTCAGTCCCCTGGGACGGCGCCTGGCCCGGCGCTGCTGGCCCGGCCCGGTGACGATTGTATCCGACGATTGCCATCCCGAGAGCCTGATTCGCCGCCTGCCGGAATCCGTTCAGAAGGCCGTTTGCCCCCGTGGCACGATCGGCCTGCGCGTGCCCGCGCATCCGATGGTGCTCGACATTTTGCGCATGCTGATGGGGCCGGTGGTGCTGACCAGCGCCAATCCCCAAGGAGACGCCGATCCGGTTACGGCCGAGGAAGTGGTCGCGGCCCTGGGCGATCAGGTGCAACTGGTGTTGAATGACGGGCGGAGCCGGCTCGGGCAGCCTTCGACCGTAGTCAAGGTAGGCGCTGCGGGTTTGGAAATCCTGCGGCCGGGGGTCGCCTCCGAGCAGACGCTGCGACGCTTGTCGAGCTTGATGATTCTTTTGGTGTGTACCGGCAATACTTGTCGCAGTCCGATGGCCGAAGTGATGTGCCGCAAGATGATCGCCGACCGACTGGGTTGCGGCGCGGCGGAGCTTGGCGATCGCGGAGTGATGGTAATGTCCGCCGGCATCTCGGCGATGATGGGGGCCCGCCCCACGCCCGAAGCCGTGAGCGTCATGCAGAAGATGGGATTGCAACTCGTCGACCACGAATCGCAGCCGCTGACCATTCAGCTGGTGCGACACGCCGACATTATCTGGACCATGACCCGCTCGCATCGTCAGGCGATTGTCTCGCAGTGGCCCGAGGCCTCGCCCAGAACATTCGTGTTGAGTCGCGACCAGGGCGACATTGCGGATCCGATCGGCGGTCCGATCGAATACTACGAAAAGTGCGCGTCGCAGATCAAAGACGAGCTGGAAGGTCGTATCCGCGAATTGAAGTTTTAGTATTTGGCCCCGCCGCGCCGGGCTATCCGAGGAGAAGCGTATCATGAAAATTGCGATCGGCAGCGATCATCGGGGCTTTTCCGTCAAGAGCAAGCTCGTCGAGCTGCTCCATCGACTGAATCAGGAAGTGATCGACGCCGGGCCGCACTCAAACGAAAGCGTTGACTATCCCGATATCGCCGCGCTCGTGGCCAGCCAGGTCAGCAGCGGCGCCGTGGACCGGGGAATCTTGATCTGCGGCACCGGCATCGGCATGTGTATCGCCGCAAACAAGTTTCCGGGCGTTCGAGCCGCTCCCTGCCACGACGACCTGACCGCGGAAATGAGTCGCCGGCACAACGATCTGAACGTGCTGTGCTTGTCGGCCGACATGTTGGGAGAGAAGCTGATCGACCGCATGGTCGAGATTTGGCTCAAGACCGAGTTCGAAGGGGGGCGCCACGCGCGGCGCGTCGAAAAAATCACGGGAATCGAACATCGGTCGCCCGAGGCCTAGCCGACCTTGGAGTCTCGAACGACGTCACCGTGTGTCGCTGCCGAGACAACCTTGGCACGCGAACTTATTGCACGAGATGTTGCGCCAATAGCTCGATCGGATGAACGGCGCATCGGCCCGTACCGTGGCGAATCTGATGGCGGCAGGAGAATCCTGGCGCAACGACGGTCGACTGCGGGGCGCCTCGAACGGATTTGAATAGCACTCGCTCGCCGATTTGCATGCTCGTTTCATAGTGCTCGTAACCGAACGAGCCGGCCATGCCGCAGCAGCCGGAATCGACCAATTGCACTTTAGCACCGGGAAGCATCGCGAGCGCCGCGTGCATCTCCGAGGTCCCCACCAAGGCTTTCTGGTGGCAATGGCCGTGAAGCAGAATTGCCTGCTCGACGGAGCGAAGTGGCAGCTCGATTTTCGCGCGAACCAGGTGCGAGTCGATCAGCGCGGCCCGGGCCGCGATCTTTCGAGCTGCTTCGCCCGGGACCAGATCGGGATACTCGTCGACCAACATCAGCAGGCAACTCGGCTCGGCGCCGACGATCGGCACGCCGCGATCGGCCCAAGGCAGCAGTTTCTGGATGTTGCGAGCCGCCAATTCCTGACCGACTTTCAAAAACCCCTTGGAAACGAATGTCCGCCCGCAGCACTCCAAGCCGGCCAGATGGACTTCGTAACCGGCGGCTTCCAACACGTGCACGGCCGACCGATTCACCCCAGGCTCGCAATAGTTATTCAAACAGTCGTCGAGCAGCACGATTGGGCCGCGCGGCGAAGCGTTGCCGGGCGACCGTCGCTTAAACCACTTGCGAAAATGTTGCCGCTCGAAACGGGGCAGAGGGCGCCGCGCGTCGATCCCCAACAAACGCTGGGCCAGCCAGGCCGCGCCGGGTAGCTGCGTGGCCCAGTTCGACACGGGCGCGAACATCGATCCCAGCCGGTTGATGCCCGCCGCGTGCGCCATCAATCGAACCCCGAGCGGCGCGCCGTGTCGACGATAGTAGCCGTCGAGGAATTCCATCTTGAGCTTGGCCACGTCGACATTCGAGGGACATTCGGCCTTGCAGCCCTTGCACTCCAGACACAAGTCGTACGTCTCGAATAGCCTCTTGCCGGTAAGCTCCTCCGGCGGCAGCTCGCCGGAGAGCACCATCCGCAGGGCGTTCGCGCGGCCCCGAGTGCTGTGTTCCTCGTCGCGCGTGGCCATGAACGAGGGGCACATCGTGCCGCTCTGCGTTTTGCGGCATACGCCCGCTCCGTTGCATAGCTCGACGGCCCGGGCGAAACCTCCGTCGCGCGAGAAGTCGAACGTCGTCGGCACGTCCAGCGTTTTATAGTCCGTGCCGTAGCGCAGATTCTCCACCGGGCTGAGGCCGTCGACGACCTTGCCTGGGTTCATGCGATTGTCTGGATCGAACGCGGCCTTGACCTGTTTGAAGGCCTGATAGAGCTGCGGACCGAACAGCTTTTCGTTCAGATAGCTGCGAGCGAGTCCATCGCCGTGCTCGCCGCTCATGGCGCCGTTGAATTCCATGATCAGGTCGCAAGTTTCCAGAGAAATTCGTTCGAGTCGTTCGATGTCGACCGCGCTGCTCAAGTCGAGCATGGGACGAATGTGCAAACACCCGACCGAGGCGTGGCCATAGAAGGCGCCCTCGGTGCCATGGCGGGACATAATCTCGCTGAAGCGGTCCACGAATGCGGGCAAGTGTTGCGGCGCGACGGCGCCATCCTCGACAAATGCCACCGGCTTGCGATTGCCCGGAAGCCCCAACAACAGCGGCAGTGCCGCCTTGCGGCAGGCCCAAACGTGGTCACACATTGCCTTTTCCAGCGCCGGTAGAATATGAAACAAACCGGGTTGGCCGGCGAGCTTATCGGACAGTTCCGCGGCTTTGGCTTCGACCTCCGCGCGGTTTTCGCCGCAGAATTCGACGAGCACCAGCGACTCTGGCTGACCCACGACGAAATCGAGATAGTTTCGATACTCGAGACTCCGCTCGGCCAATCGCAGAATCAGTCCGTCGAGCAATTCGGCGGCTGACGGTTCGCACGACAGAATTGCGCCGACAGAGGCCACGGCGTGGGCCATGGAATCGAAATGCAGGACGAGAATTCCGCGGACTTTCGGCAGCGGCAGCAGATGCATGAGCGCTTCGACCACGGTGGCCAACCCGCCCTCGGCGCCGACGATCAACTTGGCGATGTTGAAATTGGCTCCCGCGTACATTCTCGCTTCGCGGAGCCGCGCGTCGAATAGCAATCGCGGCGTTGGATATCGATCGCGGCACTCCGGCACGAATTCGTCGAGGTTATATCCGCTCACACGCCGCAGGATCGGCGGAAATCGGGACAAAATCTCGGCGCGGTTTTCGATCACGATCCGCTCGACGTTTCGGTGGATCTGCCCAACCAGATCCTCGCGCGTCTGTTGCCGGACGAGTTCGTCCGGCGTCAAAGGGGCAAATGTGGCGACGGCGCCATCGGACAGTACCGTGTCGAGCGCAATAACGCTGTCCACCGTCTTGCCGTGCCAGATGGAAGCGCGCCGGCCGAGTTGTTGCCGATCATTCCGCCGACGTTGGCTCGGCTGCTGGTGGCCACGTCGGGGCCAAACTGCAATCCGTGCGGCGCTGCCGCGGCATTGAGCACATCGAGCACGACGCCAGGCTGCACGCGCGCGGTTCGCGACGTGGGATCGATTTCCAATCCGCGCATGTACTTGCTGAAGTCGAGGATCAGGCCCGCGCCGATCGACTGGCCCGACAGGCTCGTTCCGCCGCCGCGCGGTATGACCGGCAGGCCGTGTTCGCCGGCCGCCTGGACGGCGCACACGACGTCGTCGCGCGTGCGCGGCACGACGACTCCGAGCGGTTGAATTTGATAGATGCTAGCGTCGGTGCTGTATAAAGCGCGCCGATATTCGTCGAAAAAAACCTCGCCCTGCAGCCGTTTTTTGAGTGACTTTATCAATTCTGTCGATTGTGCGGGCGTGAGATTCATAATCGTATCGGTCATGTACAAGCGGCGAGAAAAACAGTTAAAGTTGGCGGCGTGATTATACTTGATCGGCTGTGGTTTGTTGTTAGAGTCAAGACTGGAGCTGATTTTGATAGACCCCGTTTTGCAACCGCACCAAGGCTTGGCTCGATGTCAACGAATCACAAACCGCATCCCGAGGAAGTCGAGCACCTGCTCCGCAATGCCGAATTGCGAGACGAACTCGAACCCTATTTCGACGAGTCGATACGCAATGTCAACGTCGAGGAGTTGCCCACCCCGGTCGAGAATGAATTCCTGGCGTCGATGCTCGCCTGGGAACGCGCGCCGATTCTTCCCATCAGCCAGTGGTTCGATCCGCCTTTGGCGCTGCCGCAACCCGACCTGCTCGACGAGGCGGGACTGCACGATCTGCTCTGGACGACGATTCACCAGTTATTCGACAGGCGAATCGTGCTCGACTTCACCGATCATCTTTCCGATCGGGAACTGTACTGCGTGATCTTCCGCGACATTCTTCCCTGCTCGGAGAAGAAGATCGACTCGTCGACGAATTATCTGCATTGGGACTGCGCCGACGTGGGCGGCGACGCCACGACGTGGCTGCGATATTACGCCACGCCAAAAGAGCGTCGTGCTTGGGCCGAGGATTTCGAAGAGCCTTTGCCGGCGGCGGAAGAGCCGCCTTATCGTCGACAGTTGCCGCGTCGACCGCTGTAACGTCGCGTCCGAGACGCACCGCGCGTCGTCGGCATCGCGGCCACGCCTGAAACGGCCCTCCAGCACGTCTTTGCGCGAACGTTCGTCATGACGCGCGGCCTTGACCTGATTTGACCGAGAGTTCTATACTTCAGGTCCTGTATTCTCCACCTCGCAGCTTCCCGTTCCTTGGCGCGGTGGGCCGTCGCGGTGTTTTTTCGGTTCCTCGTCGAATAGGCAAACCATGAAGACTGAGCGACGCCACGAGTTGCAAACGAACGTGTTGGCGGACTCTCTCGCCCACTGGATCGAAAGGGCAAAGCCCTATAGCCGTGCAGCGCTCGCCGTGGTGATTGCGCTAGTGGCCCTGGTGTTTGTCTGGGGTTATCAGTCCGCGCAGGCCGTTCGTCGGCAGTCCGAGGGCTGGAGTGAATACTACGATGCGATGATGACGCGCGACCCGCGCGAACGCCTGGGCGATATCGTCGAGCGCTACGCCGGCACGAGCGTGGCTCACTGGTCGCGGGCTGTGCTCGCCGACATGCAACTGGCCAGCGGCACGGACGGCCTTTTCTCCGATCGCGCCGGCGCGCGCGAATTGCTGCAAACCGCTTTGGAAAATTATCATGCGATCTTGAGAGAATCGGACGATCCGATGTTGCAGCAACGCGCCACGTTCGGTTTGGCGCGAGCGCGCGAGGGATTGGCCAAGGACCTGGCTAAAGCCCGCGAGGAGTATCGCTCGATCGCCACCAAATGGCCAGATAGTCCTTATGCCGCTCCGGCCGAGGCCCGCGCCAAGGATTTGGACCGACTGGCGACCAAGACGTTCTACGACTGGTTTGCCAAGTACGAACCACCGCGTCCAATGTCGAGGGAACCGGGAACGCCGGGGGTTCGCCCTGAATTCATGCAGGACACGCTCGACGAAGGCAGTTTGAAGTTGCCTTCACTGCTCGACGGTGAATCGCCGCCGCCCGATTTGGGCGCTCCGGCGACGCTTGAGAAGCCGGCCGAGACGGACAACCCAGAGGCCGGTGGCGATGCCCCGGCCGCGACGGAAGAACCGCCCGCCGCCGCGCCCGATACGACTTCGGCGCCCAGCGAGACTCCACCGCCGAGCGAACCGGCGCCGCAACCGTAGCGCAAGCGGCGTTTGCGTGGAGATCTGGCAATGTCCGGCGAGGAACTTTCTTCACAGCCCACCCTGCTTGTGGTGGGCGATGAGCATGTCGGCGCGCGACTCGACTGGTTCCTGGCTCAGCGGTTTCCCAATTACAGCCGGGTCATGCTGCGCAAGGTAATCAATGCGGCCGGAGTCAAGGTCGATGGCTTTCGGGTCAAGGCGGCGCATCGGTTATCGGGCGGCGAGCAAATAGAAATTGTCCTGCCCGAGATGGCGCGCGAGGGACCCCAACCCGAGAATATCCCCCTTACCATCCTCTACGAAGACGAATACCTGGCCGTCATCGACAAACCGCCCGGCATGGTGGTCCACCCGGCAAAAGGTCATTGGGCCGGCACGTTGACTGCCGCGTTGCAGTTTCATTTCGACCAGCTTAGCTCCGCCGGCGGCCCCACGCGGCCGGGCATCGTTCATCGCCTGGATCGGGACACCAGCGGGGTTCTGATCGTGGCCAAGACCGACCAGGTGCATCTGCAATTGGCGGCCCAGTTCGAGAACCGCTCTGTCGAAAAAGAATACTTCGCGATTTCGGCCGGCGTGCCTAACCACGATCGCGACATCATCGACTTGCCTGTCGGAGCGCATCCCTATCAGCGCGAAAAGATGGCGGTGCGCCGCGACCACTCGACCAGCCGCGAGGCCCAGACGTTCTACGAAGTCATTGAGCGCTTCGATGGATTTGCGAGTTTGCGGCTGCTGCCCAAGACGGGGCGCACTCACCAGATTCGTTTGCATCTGGCCAGTATCGGCTGCGCGGTGCTGTGCGACCGGCTGTATGGCGGCCGCGCCATCATCACGCAAGGCGAGTTGAATCGCGATCCGGCGGATGAAACAGTAATCTTGGATCGCCAGGCGCTGCATGCAAGGCGGTTGAAGATTCGGCACCCAGTACGCGACGAAGTGATGGAATTCATCGCGGAAATCCCCGACGACATCGAACGGGTGATCATGGCGCTGCGCCAATCGCGGCCGGCAAGTTAGCGGCACACCCGACTGATACGGACCGCGTCTTATCGGACGGGCGGCTTGCGGGGTTCGTCGCCGGACGTTTGTCCGAACAGGAAATGAACCAAATCGCGCGTGCCAAGCGTGCGCGTGGCGGCGAACACCTCGCCGGCATCGTAGCCCGCTGCGGTTCCGTCGTGCACGGCCGCGGCCCGAATTCGTTCGAAGATGAATTCCTTGACCTTGGAGAACTGCGTGGCGTAACAGCGCACCGCCTCGAGCTTGGTTTCCAAGGTTTCGCTGATGTCGACCACCAGGTGGCCGGCGGCTGGGGGCAACTGCAAACTGCCGAAGCTGAGCGTGTAGTACAGATGCGCCGAGATGGTATGCACCGGCAAGCCGTCGAAGTGCTCGTCCCACTTGGTCAAGCGGGCATAAAAAATGGCCGCGTCCGTAATCTGCATCGCCTGCCAATGATCGGGCGAGGCCAGCGGCGTCTTGTCGCCGAAACCCAGCACGAGCCGCGGACGATATTTGCGGAATTCCTTGGCAAGCATCACGCGGGCTTCAAACGTGTCAAACAAGCGGCGATTCGGCAGGTCCAACTGCACGCGCACCGGCACGCCCAGCGTCGCGGCCGCTTTTTGAGCCTCGGCAAAACGCACTTCCGGACCAGGCGAATTCGGCGTCGGCTCTCCGTCGGTCAGATCGATGATGCCCACCTGGTAGCCCTGACGCACGAGCTGCGCCAGCGTGCCGCCGCAAGCTATCTCGACATCGTCGGGATGTGCGCCAACGGCGATTACGTCGAGCCGGGGATATTCGGTCGAGCTCACGGTCGTTTTTTCCCCGCGTCGGTGTCTTTGATCACTCCCAACAAGAACGTGGGATTTAGGGCCTCGAAGCGGACTCGTTCGAGTTGGTAGGTGCCACGCGCGATGTTAATCATCCACACGTTGACATTCTTGGCCGCGCGTTCCAGAGCCTGATGCACGGCCGAAAGGCTTTCGATGCTGCCGACGCTGGCCACCAGCCGACCGCCTGGCCGCAATCGCCCAAACGCCAATTCGACGACGCGACTGATCTCGCGACCGCTGCCGCCCACGAAAACGCTGTCGGGATCGGGAAGGTCCTTCCAAGCGTCTGGCGCGCGGCCGAGTACGGCCACCAGATTGGCCAGGCCGAATCGCTCGGCATTGGCGGTAATCAGTTGGTGATCCTCGGGGTCCATTTCAATGGCATATGTCGTGCCGCCCGCGGCCAACTGCGCGGCTTCGATGGCCACCGAGCCGCTGCCCGCGCCAATGTCCCACACAGTGCTGTTGGGCCCCAGGTCCATTTCGGCCAGCGCCATCGAGCGGACTTCGGCTGGCGTGAGCAGGCCCTGCTTGGGCTTCGATTGCAAAAAGGCCTCGTCCGGATTGCCGAACAGACGTCGTCCGATCGCCTCGCTGGGCCGGTCGGGCACGTTGGGACGGCGGACCAGAATCATGACGTTCAGCGGCGAAAAATCTTGCGTGGCGATTTCCGCCAATTCGCCCTGGGTCACTCGCTCGTCGGGCGAACCCAGGTTTTCGCATACATAAGCCGAAAAATAATCGATGCGGCGATCCAACAGCGCCCGCGCCACGGCCTTCGGCGGGCTGGTTTCGCTCGTGAACAGCCCGGCCTTCGTCGCGACGCGGATTTTTTCGATCGCCTGGTCCAGCGGACGGTTGGCCAGGTTCGTCAAGAAGGCCTCTTCCCAACTTTCTTTCACGCGGGCGAAGGCCAACTGCATGCTGCTGACGTGCGGCACCACCTCGAAACGGTCCTTGCCCAACTTGTCGCACAAATAGCGGGCGACGCCATAGAACAGCGGATCGCCCGAGGCCAGCACAACCACGCGCTTGTCGCCGGCCCGTGCAATGCGATCGATCGCTTCATCGAGGTTGCCGCCCACAATGAGACGGTCGGCCGCGAGCTTCGGAAGCCGAGCGAGAGTTGATTCAGCGCCAATCAGCAATTGTGCCTGTTCGACTAAGAGCCGGGCTGGAGAGATCACGCCCTCCAGGCCGTCGTCGCCGATGCCGATGATGTGGATTTTGCTGGTGCTCACCGGATCCGCCGTTGGGAAAGTCGATTGGCTTCGCGGAAGATTGCCGGATTTTAGAGCAAACGCGGGGCGAGCGGAAGCCTGCCCAATATCCCTAACACGATTCGCATCAGTCGTTGTAAAATGCGGCGCTGGCGAAGCTCACACAAGCCGTGCCGTCGAGTTCGACCGCCTGATCGTATTTCAACAATTCGCCACGCTTCGGCTGGGTCACCTTCAGTAGCGTGTAAGTGGGCGAAAGCCCACAGATTCGATGGCGATCGGATTGGGCGGCAATTTGCCCGAAGAACGAGTCTGCATCGGGGCGGCAGGCGGCCTCCAGCAGCGCGCGGTCGTGTTCGGCCTGTTCGGTTAAACGGGTTGCGTTCAGGAACTCGCGATCGCCGAACCGCTGGCCGATGTGGGCCAAGTCGCCGCTGCTGATGTAACACACTCGGCCTGCGTAATCGGCTGCGGTTTTCTGCATCGCTTCGACAAACGCGCGGACCTGGGGCGACTCGGCCGGCGAGGTTTTTCCGGCGATGAACGGGTGGAACGAGCCGGTCAGAACCGGCACGATGGTAAAGGGGCGGCGGTCGACCAACAGGTATTGCAGGAAGATCGCCTGAAATTCGATGGAGTGTTCCTGCCGATGTGCCAGTTCGTCGGCGAACAAGTTCAGTTCGCCCGCGCCCGGCATGGCCGAAAGATTGGCCGCCAGTTTCGCGATGAATTTCCGATCGGTCTGGACCGTGCCCAGCGGCGTTTCGAAGTTCTTCTTTGTGACGGAAAACAGACTGCGCATTGGGTTGTGCGCGGTGCCGAAGATGACGAAAATGTCGGCGTCGGTCTCTTCAACCAGCCGCTTGTAGGCCCAGGCAAACGTCGACCCGCCGCGGTGCAAATCGATGTGGGGGCTCAATACTCCGCACAATCGAGCCGCGCCCGCCCCAGCCCCGCCCGGGGCCGGAACACCAGGGCCTTTCTCGCCGGCGAACAGTTTGCCCAGTTGCTCGCGCAGGCGATCTTCGCGATCTGCGTACGCCGAGCCAGCGTGGGCAGCCGGGCGCGAGGGGCTGTTCAGGTAACGCTCGATCTCGGCCTTCCAGCGGCTACGGAAGCGGTCGTTGTCGAGAAACCATCGTGCGTCCAAGTCACGCATCAACTGCTCGATCACCTGCAATTCGATTTTCAGCGAGAATTTTCGCTGAAACTCCAACTGCAGGTCCGCGCAGGTGCGCGTGCCGTCCATCCACGAGGCCAGCGTGGCGGCGGCATGGGGCAGCAGGATCGAGCCGGCAAAGCCTTCGGGATCGCGCAGTGCAAACGCTACTTCGCCGCCCGGCTGGCTGACCGGAAAGCTCTCGACGGGACGCAAGCGAGGTTGATCGGTAGGCGTCATCGGTTCCAAGCCCACGGCCGCGAAAGGATACCGCAGCCCCAGCGGTCGCTAAATGCGAATGAAGATTCGCTGTCGGTACAACCAATAGCAAACCAGCCACATGGCCAACAGCACAAGCAATCGCCCCAGCAGCGGCTCGTATGCCTTGCCCATGAATTCGAAGATTCCCGAGCCAAAATGGGTTCGCAGCGTGCGGCTAAACCAGCCGTGGCTCAGTTCTTCCATGACATACATCGTAATCGAATTCATGCCCACCACGACAAGTGGAAAAGTCCAGCGGCGGAATTTCAGGATGTCGACCACGCCGTAAAACGCGGCCAGGATCAAACACGTCCAGCCCGTGCTGAACAGAGTCCAACTGGGAGTCCAGATACGCTTGACGATCGGGCAAATGCCGGTCGACTGCAGAACCTGGCCAATGACTAGCCCCGCAATGCCGGCAATTACTAGAATTCGAAATTTCTGCTCGCTGCTGCGCGGGCTGCGCAGCAATTCGCCGCTCATCAGGCCGAAGATCATCGTCGCCAGCGAGGGGATGAAGCTCAGCGTCAGATATCCGCCGCCGTTGAAGACGAAGGGCTGCGACCGCGGAAAGAGATTCAAAAACCATTGGTCGAATGCGGCCGCGGCGTTGGTGTTCTTATCCCAGTGGGCCGCCACGCCTTGCAGGTGCGGCCAGTCGGGGCCGATGCCAACTCTCGCGTAGTCGAAATCGGGCGGAGGCAACGGATAAAAATAGAACAAACACCAATATCCGAAGAGAATCGCCAGCGCCGCGCCCAACTGAAAGCGCAGTGCCGCGCCCCCAGAGCAAGAACAAGAACGTATAGCCCAATCCGATCTGGGTGAGGACGTCCTCGAACGTGAAATTGGTGCGAGGCCTGTTGTCGGAGCGAAGGAATATGCCTAGCAGAACCAAGACGATCGAGCGAACCACCGCGTGTCGAAACATGCGGCCATACGATTGCCCGTGCGCTTGCCGACTGGCGCAGGAGTAGGCCATGGCCACGCCGACCATGAACATGAACGATGGTTGAATGAGATCCCAGGCGGCACAGCCAATCCATTCGACATGCTCGAATTGGTAGCCGACCGCATCCCAGAAGCGACTATCTGGAAAGTTCTTGTGAACCTGATAGAGGCTCAGGCCCCCGGAAGCCATGGCGAGCATTGTCAGTCCGCGGTATGCGTCCAACGAGACGAGACGATCCGGCGGGGCTGGTTTGGCTTCGCTATTCATTAAATGATTTAACACACCATGCGGCAAAAGGTACTGATTATTACGCCGGGGGGCCTAGTGTAAATGGGCAGCTCGGGCGAAATGCCGTGGAGCAGCCCAAAAATTCAAGCGTGGGGAAGACCCGTGGGTGTGCGTAGCCCGGAAAACAGGCTACGATTTGCAGATATCGCCGCCAACTGGGGGAGGGCGAGGACAACCTGGTGGGTCGAGAGGTTATGACTTCCGTCTTGATCACCGCCTTCGAGCCCTACGAGCGTTGGCAGGCCAATTCGAGCTGGTTGACGCTAGTCAACCTGACTCAGAATCTCCCCGATCAGCCGGCCATTACCACGCGGCTCTACCCGGTTGATTTTGCCGCAGTCAAGGAAAAGCTGGCCGGGGACTTGCGCTCCAACTACGACTATGCGTTGCATCTCGGCCAGGCGCCGGGTTCGACGCGAATTCAGTTGGAGTCGATCGCCGTCAATGTGGGCGGTTCGAGCACTCAATTGCCCGACCAGTTTCGCCCTTTGGTGACCGGCGGGCCCATTGCCTACCGTAGTCCGCTGCCGCTGGGCGATTGGGCCGTCATGCTGCGGGGTGCCGGCATACCGGCTCAGGTCTCGTATCACGCCGGAACGTATCTCTGCAACGCCACGCTTTACTTCTCTTGTTATCTGGCGGAGCGCATGGAACTCAACACTCAAGCGGCGTTTATCCACTTGCCGCTCGATCACTCGCAGACGGCCAATCAGGCTTTGGATTTGGCCTCATTGGGGGCCGAGACATCGGCCGGCGCGCTGCGGATGATTCTGGAGAATCTGTCGTAGTCGCGCTGCGAAGTTATCACAGACCGCGGGCGCCAAGAAACGCCCGCTGAGCCGACAGGCAAGTGTGGCGGAATGTTTGCGGTCGCGACACGCCGGACAGGCGGAAGGTCTCGATTGGACCGCGGCGAAAAATCAATTCACCGGCCGGAAACCACGCTTGTCCCGGAAGCACCTCGACGTCGATGGCATCGAAGCGATCGAAGTCGACCCACCTCTCGGCCACGCCGCGCAGTCCGCTTTCCACGATCACGCGGCGGTTCGTGAGGCGATATCGAGTGATCACCCCCGGCAAGAGCGAAAAGGCATAGAGCCCGATGGCAAAGGGAATCAACAGCAGGGCGAAAAGCTTGCCCAGCGTAAAAAAACCCACGCCGGCTTGTACCGAACACAGCCGTCCCATCAACCGGCCGGCATCGGTGGCCGCCAACGTTGGAAAGACGACCATTACGGTTTCTTCGCGAGGTTCGGGGGGAGTGACCCCAGCGACTGGTGGTTCTGCAGCGAGCATGATGTCAGTGAAACCGCGGTGAATCTCGAAAATGGCCTTGCCAGCAACTTAGCAGAGCCTTGGTCGGCTTTCCAGGCCTCCCGGGCGAGGCGTTTTGCCGGCGAGAGTGCCACTTCTTGCTGCCTGAGGTGGCCCTGGGCGAATGATCTTGCCCCTGTTTGCCGCCGCGCGGTACAGTCCCGCCCCGCTAGCAGGAAGCGGTTGATTCGCTGTCACGAGCCAGGGAGAAGCCAGGCGATGGAAATTCACGACCAGACGCGCCGCGAAATTCGCGACGCGGCACTTGCGCATATGGTGCGATCGATCTACGCGGCGCCGGCCGAACGTGAACCGTTCCCGCACTTGATCGCACACAATCTCTTC
Source organism: uncultured Planctomycetaceae bacterium (assembly GCA_963791755.1). Classification (GTDB taxonomy): domain Bacteria; phylum Planctomycetota; class Planctomycetia; order Pirellulales; family PALSA-1355; genus PALSA-1355. The sequence goes on along the minus strand of CAWBTK010000005.1, from coordinate 1,136,390 downwards.
CCCGCCGACATTTACCGGGAGATGTTGGCCCAGTTGCCGCAGGCTTCGATGTATGAGGCGTTTGCCTATGAGAAGCATTCCACCGAGGGGATGAGCAACCGAGGCCGCTTTCAGTTGACCAACGCCAAGATCGACGGCCTTGCTGGTCGGCAGCGATCGTTATGGTTGGGAGTGCGCGACGCCCTAGGCGCGCCTGAGTTCAAGGCGGCCGTGTTCTCCAAGCTGCGCTCCGGCCTGGCGTTTCGATTTGGCGTTTCGGAGGACGAAGCGGCCGACGTCCCGGCCTATCCGTTGCCCGAGCTGTTTCGCGAGACGAAAGGTTACTCGATTAAGCCGCATCCCGACACACGCAAGAAAGTTGTGACCATGCAAATCGCCTTGCCGGGCGACGAAACGCAAAAGCACCTGGGCACCGAGTTTTATCGCCGCAGCTTCAATCCGTTGCATTTGTTGCGTGAGCCGCGTGGTTTCGAGGTGGTCAAGCAGCCGCCGTTTCTGCCGAACGTGGCTTATGCCTTCACGGTGATCAACGCCATGACTCTCAAGAGCTGGCACGGCCGCACGACGATCGGCGGCCAGGCGGGCGTGCGCAACACGATCTTGAATATCTGGTACTCCGAGGCGGCGCAGGCCAACGGCGATATCGTGGCGCAGTATTACAAGGCAGCATGAGAGTTGGCCGGTTGCTAAGCCGCAAGCGAGCTCCCGGCCGGGGCGGCTAGAGGATTCGCATTCCGAAGTTCCAGCCGTTATAGGGCTGGACGAACGGCCAATTCTGGACGCCGAATCCGGATTTCTCGGGGTTTTTCTCGACGTAACGGGTCGCCGAGTTTACGGACGCGGGCGAGTCGAGGAGCGATTTCCAGCCGCCGTCGGTCCATACGGGGTGTTCCCGCGGCATGAGCCGGCGCCGCTAAGCCGCAAGCGGGAGGCGCCTTGCAAGCGAGCGATCATTTCCTCGGCCCGATCGCGATGCTTGCGGATTACGATGTGCGCATGGTCCCGGAGGATCGCGCAGGCGTAGCAAGTGTATTGTTGCGCCGCGATCGTGTCGGCAAATGCCGCGGCGATTACATCGATTTGCTGCGCGTCGAAGCGGATCACGTCGAACTTCAGCAGCGGCTCGGCGCAGTCGTAGAAATCCCGCACCTTGTGAAACCGCGGTTGGGTTTCCTTGCGCCGAAATGCAATTCGCCGAGCTTAGCCAAGTCCGGCGAAACAACGCCCGCGGATCCACTTCCCCGCGGATCGTTGGGCAGCCACGTGCCATAGGCGGTCCACACCAAGTGGTACGCGATCACGATCGGGTTTTTTCTGGGCATGGCTCTGCTCACAGAAAGGAGAACACCGCTTGCGGCTTAACGTAACTGAATTACCGATGCGCAAAAAAAGGCCCCACGCAGGTTTGGCTAGCCCTGCGGGGGCCCTTACTTTTCAATTCAGTAGTTTGCTTTTGAGCTTTCGCTCATCGGCTGACCTCTGGCTGGCACAAGATCTGTCTCCACAATTCGTACCGACTCGATGTCACCATCGGCCGGCAGGAATCCTTTAGAAAGGAGGTGATCCAGCCGCAGGTTCCCCTACGGCTACCTTGTTACGACTTAGTCCCAATCGCGGAGTTTATCTTCGGCGCTTGGCTCCTTGCGGTTACCTCAGCGACTTCGGATACCCCCCACTTTCGTGGCTTGACGGGCGGTGTGTACAAGGCTCAGGAACACATTCACCGCGGTATGCTGACCCGCGATTACTAGCGATTCCGGCTTCATGCAGGCGAGTTGCAGCCTGCAATCCGAACTGGGCCACGTTTTTTGAGATTTGCTTGCTCTCGCGAGTTTGCTTCCCTTTGTACGTGGCATTGTAGGACGTGTGCAGCCCTAGTCATAAAGGCCATGAGGACTTGACGTCATCCCCACCTTCCTCCGGTTTAACACCGGCAGTCTCACTAGAGTCCCCGCCATGACGCGCTGGCAACTAGTGACAAGGGTTTCGCTCGTTAAGGGACTTAACCCGACATCTCACGACACGAGCTGACGACAGCCATGCAGCACCTGTGCACGTTGTACCCGAAGGCCTGGCTCCTGTTTCCAGGAGTTAATCCGTGCATGTCAAGACTAGGATAAGGTTCTTCGCGTAGCCTCGAATTAAGCCACATCCTCCACCGCTTGTGTGAGCCCCCGTCAATTCCTTTGAGTTTCAGCCTTGCGACCATACTCCCCAGGCGGAGCACTTAACGCTTTCGTTGCGACTGGAAGGCTATGGAGGACCCTCCAATCCAGTGCTCATCGTTTACGGCTAGGACTACCGGGGTATCTAATCCCGTTCGCTACCCTAGCTTTCGTGCCTCAGCGTCAGAAGAGATCCAGTGAGCCGCTTTCGCCACCGGTGTTCCTTAGGATATCAACGCATTTCACCGCTCCACCCTAAGTTCCGCTCACCTCTATCTCCCTCAAGCACGGTAGTATTGGGCGCAGTTCCTCGGTTGAGCCGAGGGATTTCACACCCAACTTTCCGCGCCGCCTACGCACCCTTTAAGCCCAGTAATTCCGAATAACGTTTGGACGGTTCGTCTTACCGCGGCTGCTGGCACGAACTTAGCCCGTCCTTCCTCTGAGGCTATGTCAAACAGATGGGAGAACCCACCTGCATTTCATCCCCTCTGACAGCGGTTTACAACCCGAAGGCCTTCATCCCGCACGCGGCGTCGCTCGGTCAGGCTTGCGCCCATTGCCGAAGATTCTCGACTGCAGCCACCCGTAGGTGTCTGGGCAGTGTCTCAGTCCCAATGACGCGGGTCGTGCTCTCACACCCGCTACCCATCATCGCCTTGGTAGGCCGTTACCCTACCAACTAGCTAATAGGATGCAGACTCATCCTCAGGCGGAATCACACCTTTGATCCGGAGATGTTATCCGGTATTACCTGCAGTTTCCCGCAGCTATCCCGGACCTGAGGGCAGATGATCTACACATTACTGTCCCTTTCGCCGCTGTCCCCGTATTGCTACGATTCTCGCTCGACTTGCATGCCTAATCCACGCCGCCAACGTTCATTCTGAGCCAGGATCAAACCCTTCAATTTTTGTAAGCATTACCGCTTATCCGGCCTCGAGCATTGCTGCCCTTGGTCAGACTCACGGGTTGTTAGCCATCAAAACTCCAGGTTTGGTTTGCCGGATTCATCGAGCCCTTCGTGAAAAGAACCCGACCCCAGCTTTGCACAGTCTTGTGCTGGCAAAAAAATTTCAGAGGTCACTACCGAATTGTCAAAGATCGAAAAAAAATCCCCGGCTGCATTCTGCCTTTAAGGCAGTGCCTTCCAGGGAAGTCGCTATTCTAGGGATTGGCTGCTGTCTGTCAACAGCCCCCTCGAAGATTTCCAGGCCGGGCTCAAAAAGCCGCCCGAAAGCCGCTAGCGAACCCGACTCGAATGCCGTCGGTTTGCCGCGCCCTGTTTGATACGGGCCGCCATGCCGATCGGTTCGTTCATTTTGCGAATTTCTTTCAGCCTGTCAATCCGATTGCGCGAATGCCGCCGTTTTTCGCCAGAAAACACGGGCATTACTCCTGCGGTTTGGCAATCGAGAAATCCACGACAAGCGGTCGGTGGTCCGAGCCCACGGCCGTGCCAATTCGCCGCGCTTTGATCGATACGTCCGGCGTCGTCAGGCAATGATCGATCGGTATTCGCATCGGTAGCGGCAGATCCGGCCAGCTTCCTTCCACGCCAAAGCCGCGCCGCGAGTCCACCAGTCCAGAATCAGTCAACATGTCCTGGAAATACGGGGACCAGCTCGTGCAGTTCATGTCGCCCATCAGCATCACGGCCCCGGCGCGCGAATTGGCCAGCCGGCCTAGTTCCGCCAGTTCCTGGTTGCGGACCGCGAGATTATTCGGCGTTTTTGGCGACGAAGTATGGGCGCCCACTAGAGTCAACGTGCCGCTAGGAAGGTCCAGTCGCGCCAGGACCGTCGCCGGGCCACCCTCACTTCCCAATCGGTGCACCTCCAGGTCATCGATCGGCACGCGGCTGAAAGCGCAATCCCGCCCGAATCCTTGCGAGGCTCGAGGTGTCCGTGGGGATACGTCGCTTCCAAGGCGCGCATCGCTTCGGCCCAATCGGGCGTGATCTCCAGCAGCAATACAAAGTCGGGGTCTTCGCGGCGGATCATCTCCAGCGTTCGCTCGTAGTCGCGGTTGTGGAAATACACGTTCAGTGACATCCCGCGCGAGACGGGCCCGTCGGCATTGGGCGCCGGGCCGAAATACAAGGGCACGATGAGCACCAGGTTCACCGTCGCCAGGGCGGCGGCGATCGCCGCTAGCCGTGGACGCCGGGCGACTGCGAACAGCAAGGCCGCCAGAGCCAGCATCCAAAAATATTGGGCCCGAAAATGCGACATCAATTCGAACCGCCAGTGTCCGCGGGCGGCAAATGCCAACAAGGTACACGGGCCAGCCGTGAGGACCATGGCCCAGGCGAGCCACTGCATCACTCGCCTGATCCACCTCGCCGGAGCGCTTGTTTGCGGCATGAAACGAGTTCCTGCGAGATTCGGCGGTTGAGGACCATGGCAAGCGAAAGACGCTTTGTGACGCCGGGGCCTCTTTTTTCGGCCCGGCGGTTCACCTATTCTTGAAAACCATGTCCGCCACCGCTAGCCCCCTGGCTGCTCGCCAGCGCCGCCGCGCGCTTGGCTTGGGGCATGTCAACGCGGCGTTTTGGGCCGCCGGCAATGCGCTGACAACCGGCTCGCTCGTCGTCTATCTCGCGCGTGACTTGGGCGCCCAGGGTCTGGCTCTAAGCCTGGTTCTGGCCGCGCCGAACCTCGCCGGTTTGTTGCGGTTGTTCGCTCCCGGAATTATCTATCGCGCCGGCACGGCGCGGCGGGCTTGCTTATGGCTGTCGTCGCTCAGTTATGCCTTGATCGTGGGACTGCCGGCCATCGCGCTGGCCGCGCCCGCGATTTCGCGATCCGCGGCGGTGGCGGCCATGGTGGCGCTGCTGTTTGTTCACCAGTTGCTCGAATACTTGGGCACGGTCGCATTGTGGAGTTGGTGGGGCGATCTGGTGCCGCCGGCCATCCGCGGCCGTTATTTCGCCCGGAGGCAAATGGTGCAGTTGGCCGTGGCGATTCCCACCTTGTTGGCCAGCGGTTACTTTGCCGATCAATGGCGGGGGCAATTCAAAGACCAGCCCGATCGATTGTTGCTGGCATATGCCGTTCCGACCGCCGTCGGCGCCGCGCTATTGTTGGCCTCGCTCGTGCCGCTGGCGATGATGCCGGCCACGCGGCGCTATCCCAGGCCCAGCGCGTCGCTCGTCTGGTCGTCGATGCGGGCGCCGTTTGTCGATCGTCGCTTCCGCCGGCTGTTAGTATTTCGGTGTTGGTTCTCGTTGGCCAACGGGGTGTCGCAGACCGTGCAAAACGTGATCTTTCCCAAAGACGTGTTGGGGTTGGGGGTCGCGCCGATGTCGGCAATGCGGGTTTCAATGCAGTTGGGCCAGTTGAGTGCTAGTCGCCCGGTAGGTCGACTCAGCGATCGGATTGGGAATCGTCCCGTGCTGATGGCGGCGCAGGCATGCGTATCGCTGGCGCTCGTGTTCTACATCGTGGCCCGGCCGCAGACGAGCTGGCTGCTGCTGGGGGCTTGGCTGTTGTTTTCGGCCTATGTGGCCCACAATATTTGCCTGCCGAACCTGGTGCTGAAACTCGCGCCCCCGCTGCAAACGCCCGCCTACGTGGCCAGCAACGAGGCCTTGGGCAGCGTGTTCCATGCGGCCGCCACGATTGCCGGCGGCGTGGCATTCGATTGGCTGCGAACTCACTCCAGTGATTCGTCGGCCGAGCCGTATCGCAGTTGCCTGATCATCCTCGCGGTCGGGCTGGCGATGCGCAGTTTCGCTATCGTTCTGTTGGCGACAATCGACGAGCCAGGGGCCTGGAGCTGGCGGGAGATCATTAAGGTCCGGCTGGGCAGGGACCGCTCAGCATAGCCGCGTCGAGGATCAGACTCGCGTCCAGCCGGCTTGCGGCGTGGAAAACACTGTGGATTTGGTGTCACCCTGTAACTTCGCGATCGCCTTTTCCGCCCCCGCGACGGCCTTCGAGTCGCCGAGCACATCCAGCTCGATTTCGAATCTGATGGTTTCACCCGGCTTCAATTTGACGACCCGGTTTTGCTGGCCTTCGAACGAACGCGGATTGGGAAAGTTCGTGCCCGGTTCCAGTCCCGTCACATAACCGTCGGCTGCCAACGGCGTGTTTTTCCACAGCGTGAAATAGGGGAGCTGATTCGTGCTGAAGCGTAAGCTGACGCCCTGCGTGCCGTGCGCGTTCTTGAGCAGTACTTGGGTCTTGCCGTCGCCGTCGGCCAACAGCTCAAAGAAGTAGACCTGCTCGGAGAAGCCAGCCTGCTCGTTGGGATAACTATCCCAATCGCTGATCCCTTCGGCGGCTCTCGCGTCGCGCGGCACGATCGCCTTAACCGGCGCCAGCACTTTGGCGCCTGGATCCAACACGGGCGGGCCAAAATTAATGTGATACAACAATTGCAATTCGGCCGGATTGCCGGACAGATTGGTGACTTCGTCGAAAACGGTTAGGCCGCTCCGGCCGACCTGGGTCTTGTAAGTCGACTTGAGCCGCAGTTTCTGAAACAGAAACCGCGTCTCGTCGACGATTCCACTCAGGCTCAACTCGCCGGTAACGTCGTCGATCTCCAGTTCAACGTGATGGGCCGGCCGGTTGGCGATCCGCCCGTGCAATGGGTATTGGTAGGCCCCGCCCGGCCCCGCCTCGGGCGCGCCGTTGCTTTCCAGCCCGCAGCGGCAGAGCAGCTCGTCAAAACCCTCCAGCCAGCCCAGGCCGCTGGGTTCGGTGAGCGGCACGAACTGCGGATGCACGGGGCCTTTGACGGGCGATTGCCAGCCGATTTCGATCTTGCCGAGCCAGCCTTTCCACAGGCCCATGCCGCGTGTTGGCACGACGACGAAGCGGAATTTGCCGTTGTCGACTTCGATCGTGTCGACCCCTTCGCGGACCCCTCCCTGCAACATGCGGCGTTTGACCGAATAAGCGTGCTCGCCCTTGGTTTGCGTCTGCTCGAAGTCGGCCTCGTGAATGTTGTGCTCGGCATCGGTAAGGACCCAGCTTTCGCGCGCCATGCGTCTGACTCCTGGAAGAAAACACGCCTTCGCCCGCCGCGGTCCGCCCGCCGAAGGCACTGCAAAATGTAGGGCATTGGCGGGGCGAGTGCCAGTTGGGGCTGGGAGGTTGGAGAGTCGATGGAGGATTGCCAGTCAAATTTTCTTGAATCCCTCCGTTCGGCTTGATAGCCTCAATGGCCGGCGAGGCGGACGGCGACAGATGTGCGGCGACGGTAGGCTGGGACATTCATCTCAATACATCTAGGAGCCCGCTAATGACCCGCACCGAAACTCGAATTCGGCGTTCTCGCACGGCCGTCGTTTGTCACTCAGTCGTGTCGTTGATCACGTGTGTTTGTGTTCTTTGGACGTCGAGCGATTCGGCGCGGGGCGAGTTGGTCGTGGGTAGCTTTGACGTTGCCCGCGGCGGCTTCGACAGCATCGCCGATGCACCCGAGCAAGCCGCCGGACGCGCTGCCATTCAGGCCTTTCGGCCGGACGTGACATTCACATCCACCGGTGTCCTGACAAGCAGCTTTCTTTCTGGAGTCACGGTTCTGGCGCTTGGCGGTCAAACCAGCAGCACGACGGCGGTGACGCCGCTGTCAGCCGCCGAGCAATCCGCTCTTTTCGATTTTGTCGTGGGCGGCGGCAGCCTGGCCATCTTTACCGATAACCAAGAGCTTGACCCCGCGATTGGCGACGCCTCGCGCGCGAGTTTCCTCGATCCTTTCGGCCTGCAGACGACGGGCCTCTCGCTGGCCCCGACCGCCACGATCATCGACACCGGTCACCCACTGGTCGACGGGCCGTTCGGCACGATCTCACAACTGAGTATTTTCCGCTCAGGTTGGTACACCGACTTGGGCCCCTACGCGCACGCAATCGCGACGGAGGATGCATTCGGCATGACGATGCTGGCCGCGATCGAGCGCGATGTGATCGCACCGGGCAGCGGTCGCGTAGTGTTCGTCGCTGATTCGAACGTGTTTGACGACCCCTTCATTTCAGGACAGATCCTGTTCGGCAATATGTTGCCGTATCTGGTTCCCGAGCCTGGCTGCATCGTGCAATTCTCCCTTGGAATGTGCTGTCTGGCGGTCTTTGCCGCGAGGCGCCGCCCGCGCGCTGGCCGTCCCATGCCGCTCACTTGCCAGTCGAGCGCATAGCGAATAAAACAAGTGCTTTGCGACGTTTTTCCGCCCCGGCCCGGGAGGCTCCAGACTTCCCGCGGCATGGTTCAAACGCGTCCTGCCGCACCATCGTTTTTCGGAGCCCTCGCCGACTATGTCTACCGCCACCAAGCTCAAATCCGACAACGTTGAAAAACCGCTTTCCTCGGCCCTCGACGCGGGCGGCGGCTTGTTGCGTCTGACGCCAACCTGGGTGCCGCGCAGCTTTTTGCATCCTGGAAAACGCATCAAGCTCGCGCCGGGCGACTGGTATGCCTTTGGCGCCCATCGGGGCGGGATCGACGAGCGCTGGTTCGCCAGCACTACCGAAGCGGCCAATGACAATCGCACGCCCGACGAGGGCTTGAGCTATGTCAGCCACGAGGGCCAGCGATTCACGCTCCTGGACGCCGTGGCCGAGGCCGGCGAGCGGCTGATCGGCAAGGCGATGTATGAGAAATACAATCGCTGGCCGATCTATTCGAAGTTTTTCGACAACATGGGCCCGATTCCGCATCACATGCACCAGGGCTTCAAGCACGCGGCACTGACCGGCCAGCAGGGCAAGCCCGAAAGCTATTACTTCCCGCCGCAATACAACAACGTCGACAACAACTTTGCCTACACGTTCATGGGCCTTGAGCCGGGCACGACCAAGGCTCAGTTGCGCAAGTGCCTGGAAGAATGGAAAAAAGGGGACAACGGCATTCTGGATTTGTCGAAGGCCTATCGCCTGAAGCGCGGCACGGGCTGGCTGATTCCGCCCGGCGTGTTGCATGCCCCCGGTTCGCTCTGCACCTACGAGCCGCAGTGGGGCTCCGACGTGTTCGGCATGTTTCAGTCGCTCGTCGAGGGACGCGAAGTGCCCTGGGCCCTGCTAGTCAAGGACGTGCCCAAGGACAAGCACCAGGACTTGGACTTCATCATCGAGCAGCTTGATTGGGAGAAGAACGTCGACACCCATTTCAAGGAACACAACTACCTGGAGCCGATCGTCGACGCGGCCCGCAGCGGACCGGGTTTCACCGATCGTTGGATCGTGTACGGCACGGTTGACGGCGAGCAGTTGTTCAGCGCCAAGGAATTGACCGTCGAGCCGGGCAAGAAGTGCAAACTCCAGGACCCCGGCGCCAGCGGTTGGATCACGGTGCAGGGACGTGGCCGGATGGGCAAGCTCGCCCTGCAAACGCCCGCCATGATCCATTTCGGCGAGGAGACCGCCGACGAGGTGTTCATCTCGCACGAAGCGGCGGCCGCCGGCGTGGAAATTGAAAACACGGGGAGCGAGCCGCTGGTCGGACTGCGCTATTTCGGCCCCGATGTGCACAAGAACCTGCCCAAGGTCGGGGAGTATCCGCGGTAGCAGCGCGTGTTCCGCCGGTTACCTCCGCTGTGCGGCTTGGTCGACAGTTCACTGCCGCGAATGTTATTTCAATCAATCGTCCATTCACCCCGAACAGCACATGCCCAACACGTTTCCCAAGCTTCACAATGCCGCCTGGCCGGGCGTCGTCGGCAAAGGCCCTGATTCCGAACCCCCGATCGATTTGGACACGATGCTCGACCTGACGGCTGCGGCCGAGGTGGATGGCGTCAAGTTCGATGGCTTCGATCTGTTTCTGTTCGATCCGCACGTCAGCATCGACGCCTCGGACGACGAGTTGAAGCAACTGGCCGAAAAGGCCCAGCGGCGGAACCTGGTGATCGGCTCGGTCGTCGCCCCGATTTGGCCGCCCACCGGCGGCGGCTCGGCGATGGGCAATGAGGAAGATCGCAAAAAGTTCCTGGAATCGGTGCGCAAGGGATGCAGTATCGCCCGGCGTTTGACCGAGATGGGGATCCGCCCCTACGGCGTCGTGCGGATCGATTCGGCCACGAGCGTCAGTGAATGGGCCGAGGGCGATCCGACGGCCAATAGCCGGCGCATCGCTGAAACGTTCCGTCAGGCTTGCACCATCGCTGAAGATGCCGGCCAGCAGTTGGCCGCCGAGGGCGAGATCTGCTGGGGCGGCATGCACAGTTGGCGGCGGATGCTGGAGCTTTTGGAAATGGTCGATCGCCCCCAGACTTTGGGCTTTCAGGCCGACATGGCCCACACGCTGCTCTATGTGATGGGTCACAACGCGCCGGAAGACGCCATCCTGCCGGCGGATTTCGACTGGAAGGACACGGCCCGGCTGGACGCGGCGCTCAAGGAGTTGACCGCCGCCCTGCGTCCCTGGACGATCGATTTTCACGTGGCCCAGAACGACGCCACGGTTCATGGCAGCGGCACCCACGACAAGACCGGGCGGCATTGCCTGCCCAACGATCCCAACGGCAAGCTCGATATCGTCAAGGTGGCCGGCTACTGGCTGCGCGACGAAAAAGGACAATTGACGAAAAAGCTCAAGCACATCTGCTGGGACGGCTGCATGTTTCCCAACAAGACGATGCTCGACCCCGCCACTTGGCGCGAGATCCTGGCCACGATGCTCGATGTGCGCGACGCGCACGGGTGGCAGGAGTAGGGGGCTGGGGGGTGGAGGTTGGGGATTGGACGAAGAAGGCGACTACATGGCAGACTTGGACAGCAGCGCCGTTCGGTCTTATCGCGATCTGATCGTGTGGCAACGCGCGATGGTGCTCGCCGAGCAGATCTATGCCGTTACCAAGAATTTTCCCAAGGAAGAAATTTATGGATTAACGAGCCAAATGAGACGTGCAGCGGTGTCGATTGCCAGCAATATCGCTGAAGGGCATGGGCGACAATCACGGGGCGAGTTCCCGCAGTCGCTCGGCCATGCTCGCGGCTCGTTAGCTGAACTGCATACGCAAGTTACACTAGCCGCGCGACTGAAGCTTATGTCGGAAGCAGACGAGCGATTGTTGTCAGAGTCAGTCGCGGCGGTTGGCCGCCCCCTGAATGGGCTCCGAAAATCGTTGAAGTCGTCCGCCAAGAGCGCTAATTCCTAAGTACCAACCCCCAACCTCCAGCCCCCACACCCCATGTCCAAACCTCTCAACATCGGCATGATCGGCTACGGCTTCATGGGCCGGGCCCACTCGAATGCGTACCGACAGGTGAGCCAGTTTTTCGAGCGCGAGTACCGGCCGGTGCTCAAGGCCTGTTGCGCTCGCAAGGAAGACAAGATCAAGGCCTTTGCCCAGAATTGGGGCTACGAATCGTATGAGACCGACTGGCGAAAGCTGATCGAGCGCAAGGATATCGATTTGATCGATATCGGTTCGCCCAACAATACGCACAAGGAGATCGTGCTAGCGGCGGCCAAGGCCGGCAAGATGATCCTCTGCGAAAAGCCGCTGGCGATGAACGTAGCCGAGGCGGAGGAAATGTGCGCGGCGGTCGAGAAGGCGAGCGTGGCGAACATGGTGTGGTTCAACTATCGCCGCGTGCCGGCCATCTCGCTGGCCCGACAGGTCGTCGACGAGGGGCGCATCGGTCGCCCGTTCCACTACCGCGCCACGTACCTGCAAGATTGGACCATCGCCACCGATGTGCCCCAGGGCGGAGCGGCGCTATGGCGCTTGGATGTCGACGTGGCCGGCTCGGGCGTGACCGGCGATCTGTTGGCGCATTCGATCGACACGGCTATCTGGCTCAACGGTCCCATCCAGCGAGTCACGGCTGCCACCGAGACGTTCGTCAAGGAGCGGATGCACGCCGAGACCGGCAAGATGCAGAAAGTCGGCATCGACGACGCCTGCATGTTCCTGGCCGTGTTCAAGAACGGCTCGATGGGTACGTTCGAGAGCACACGCTATGCTCGCGGCCGCAAGAACTACAACACATTCGAGCTCAACGGCGAGGCCGGCAGCGTCTATTTCGATCTGGAGGATCCGCAGTATTTGCAGTACTTCAAATACTCCGACCCCAAGACGGGCGCCAAGATCGAAAGCCACTTGACCGGCTGGCAGAAGATCCACGTCACCAATCCCGAGCATCCCTACATGAAACACTGGTGGGTGCCCGGCTGCACGATCGGCTACGAGCACACGTTTACCAACGCCCTGGCCGACTTCCTCGCCGGGCTGGAAAGCGGCAAGCCCGCGCAGCCCGACTTCCGCGCGGCGCTCGAGACGCAGAAAGTCTGCGACGCGGTGCTAGCCAGCGCCAAGAGCGGCAAGTGGGTCGAGATCAACTAGGTCCGCAATTTAGGTCAACTTCTTCGCCGTCGTGCGCCAATCGCCACCAGTGCGATTGCCCCCAATCCCATGAGTACGACACTTCCCGGCTCGGGTACGGCGGTGGGATTGAAATTGTTGAACGCCAGGCCCACGCCGGCCAACTTGGTGCCGGACCAGGTAATGCGTATTTTGTCGACGCCCGCGGGCAGTCCCGAGAAGGACAGAACCCACGGCAAACCGTCGAGCGCCAGCGAATCGCCCAGCGGCGAGAATTGCGAGGCGAGCAGGTTGTTCGACGCGTCGAGCACCTCGACCAGCCAGAGCTCGGTGGCCTGGCTTTGGCCATCGATATCCCAGATCTCGCCCGATAGCGCGGTGATCGTCTGTGCCGTGTTGTAATCGATAATGAACGGCTCGGGGATCGCGCCGGGCACGGGATATCGCAAGAAGAAGTTTCCCAGTTGCGAGGCCAGCCCGCCGCTGGCCACGTCGGCCACGCCGCCGAGTCCGGTGTTGACGAAGCCCTCGTCCGTGTCGGGACCGGCAGCCTCGAAGAGCGGATCCAGATCGACGCCCGCGTCGTAGCTGTTGTTGCTGTTGGTGTCGAAGAAGAATTGCACGGTGCCGCCACCGGCGATGTTGTAGGGAGCGCTGAGCGGCGCGTTGTCCACCGGAATGGCGGCGGCTGGATCGGTCTCGAAATCGATCAGGGCGGCGGCTCCCATTGAAGGCAACAGGAGGACGGCCGTTAGCGCAATCGCGAAAATGAAGGTGGGACGCATGAGCGACTCCTAGGACGTGAAGGGTTTTGGATTCGATTAGCCGTACCGTGCGACGCCAATACGAGCAAGCCGATCGACTCGCCATGTCGCCGAACCATGTTAGAAATGAATTCGGTGATACGCAACATTTATCCTTGGCGCTTTCGAGCGCCTTGCCCTGTGACAAAGAGCGATTGAAGTTGCCAATCGCGAACAAAACGGGGCCGGAGCATGCCTGGAGTGATAGGCGCCTTTTTCCCACAAGGGCGGAAAATCCTGCCTCGGCCCAAACTCGCTGTTAGCCAAAACAGGGGGGATTTGACCCCCGGAATGTACCGTTATATTACAAATCCGCAAGAATTTTGACGCATTCAATGACTTTTTGTAGCTTTTCCTCCCGATTTTTCTCTTGGTGCCAGAATTCCCCGCAACTTAGGTAGGAGGGTCGCTCATGAGACGTCGCCGACTATCCCATTTCTCGCTGGCACTAGTCACGGGTGCTCTTCTGATCGGCTCTATGGCGCCACTGTCCCGCGCCGCCATCATCAACGAGTCCGAGACCCTTGCCGACTTTGGCACGCTGAGCCAATACAACTCGGGCATTACCGTGATGAATGCATTGAACGTGCAGGAGCAGGCCTGCGTCCCTACGTCCTTTGCCAATGCCTTGACCTACCTGAACAATGTCAACGGTGGCCTCGTGTTCTCGCACGATCCGAACACTTACGCCGACGTTAATAGTCTGGCAACGGCCATGGGGACCTCCAACAACCCGTTTCCGCCCGGCCCAGTGGGCACCTCCTACGCGGGCGGCGCGGTCGGTTTCGAGCAATACAATGGCGCTGGCGGCGCCAATCCTTCGTCGGGCATTACCATCTCCGGCCAATATGCGCAGGCAGCTTGGGGTGGCGGATTGCCCTATGGCGGCGCGAACTTCGCGAACACGATTCCGACCGACGTTTTCCTGGGCGGACATTTGGCCAACGAGGACGCGGTCGAACTGGGAATTCAATGGGGCAGCTATAACGAAGACGGCACGGTCTTCACGCCAGCCGGCGGTTTTCACGCCATCGTGTTGTACTCGCTGAATCTGATCGACGGCGCCGGCTTCGCGGGATTGATCGACCCGATCTCCGCCAATAATCAGCTCAACGACAATGCAGCCACGGCCCAGGTTTTCTCAGCTTCGCTGTCGACTGTCGGCGGCTACATGTATCTGACATACCCGATCCAGATTGCCGATGACCAGACCGACGGCACCGATAACGGCTTTGCCGGCTTCGGCGCGCTCAACGGCGAGACGGCTCGCATTGTGGCGGTGTGGGCCGAGGCGGTTCCCGAACCGTCGACCTACGTGCTGGCCATCATGGGCTTGGGTGCGGTGCTGGTTGTTGGCTTCCGTTGCAAGTCGTGCCAGCATCCCATCTGATCTTCGTCCCGCGCGATCACTGAATCGAATCACGAGGTTTCAAGGCCGACGCATCGCGCCGGCCTATTTCTTTTCTCGCCGCCGATCGTCAGAATTGGATTCGCTTGCCGATCTGCTTTCGTAGACCGGCAATTGACGAGGCAGCGATGAACTACTTTGCGCATGGCCGCCGATTCCTGAATGATCCCTACTTTCTGGCAGGGACGGCCGTGCCGGACTGGCTGGGAGTCGTCGATCGCCGCGTGCGAGTCCGCTCGCGGCAAGCTCGACCGCACGTCGACTCGACCGATCCGCGGGCCGCGAGCATTGCCCGCGGGGTGTTGCAGCATCTGCACGACGACGACTGGTTTCATCAGACCCGGGCTTTTGCCGAGTTGTCGCTCGAACTGTGCCAAGTGTTTCGCCGGGCCTTGCCGGCCGACGAGGGTTTTCGGCCCCATTTTTTGGGTCATATTCTGGTGGAGATCCTGCTCGACGGGGCTTTGATTGCCGAGGACCCAGCCGGCTTGGACGCCTACTACGCGGCCATGGAGAGCCTCGACGGGCAGAGCGTGCAGGATGCGGTCAACCAGATGGCGGCCTGGCCGACGCAAAACCTGGGAACCTTTATCCCGCTGTTTTCCCGCGAGCGCTTCTTGTGGGACTATGCGGACGATGACAAACTGTTGTTTCGCTTGAACCAGGTGATGCGCCGCGTGCGACTGCCACTGCTGCCGGCCGAGGTTTCCGAACTGCTGGCCGAGTGCCGCCCGCTGGTTGCCGCGCGGAAGGACGAGTTGCTGCTCGCTCCCGTCGCGTCGTCCGTGTCGTCTTCTTCCTAACCAACCCCCATCCTCCAACCCCCAATCCCCACCCATGAAATTCGGCATGAACCTGTTGTTGTGGTCGGGCGACTTGACCGACGCGATGTTGCCCGTGTTGGAAGAGCTCAAACGGATGGGTTACGACGGCGTGGAATTGCCGATCTTCGACCCCGACCCTAAAAAATTCGCCCACTGGGGCAAGCGACTCGATGAGATCGGCTTGCGGCGGACCGCCGTCACGATTCGTACGGCCGCGGACAATCCGATCAGCCCGGATGCCGCCGTGCGCGCCGCGGGAGTCGAGGCCATGAAACGCACGCTCGAATGCTGCCGCGTGGTCGGCGCCGAGACGTTGTGCGGACCCTATCACTCGGCGATCGGCGAATTCACCGGTCAGGGCCCAACGCCCGAGGAGTGGAAGTGGGGCGTCGACAGTATGCGCAAGCACGCCGAAATTGCGGCCGAGGCGGGCGTGATGCTGGGCGTCGAATACCTGAACCGCTTCGAATGTTATTTTCTGAACACGGCCGTCGACACGGCACGCTTCGTGCGCGAGGTGGATCATCCCAGTTGTCGGATGATGTACGACACCTTCCACGCGAACATCGAGGAAAAAGGGGTGGCCGAAGCGATTCGCGCTTGCGCGCCCTACACCGTCCACGTGCATATTTCTGAAAACGACCGCAGTACGCCCGGCGAGGGGCATGTCGCCTGGGCTGAAACCTTCGCCGCCCTCAAACAAACCGGCTACGACGGCTGGATGGTGATCGAGGCCTTCGGTCTGGCGCTTCCCGAGATAGCCGCCGCCACCAAGATCTGGCGCCGCATGTACCAAAGCGAGTTGCAACTAGCCCGCGACGGGCTGGCATTCATGAAGAAGCATGCAGGCGGCTGACGCGCTGCGCGTGGGATGCGCTTGCCGCGATTGGCGACCGGGCTCTATAGTTGGCATATGGCAGACGATCGCCGAAAGCCGAACGACGGGGCCGACGTGCTGGGGCTGGATGCCTTTCGCCAGCCCCCCGAGGACGCGGGTCTCGCGCTTGAGCAACTTAGCGCGGCGCTGGCCGGCATGCTCGAGACGGGCGACGATCCTTATGCCGCGGCCAGCACCAAGGCAGTAGCACCGGCGGACGATTCGCTGCCCGGCGACGCGGTCGAGTCGCCCGATGTCGATGACGCCTGCGAGGTCACGCCACGGAGCATTCTGGAAGCCATGCTGTTCGTGGGGAGTCCCGCCAATGAACCGCTGTCATCCAAGCAAGTGGCCGCCTTGATGCGGGGAGTGCGTCCGGCCGAGATCGACGCGCTGGTCGTTGAGCTCAACGAGACGTATCGCCGCCGGCAGTGTCCCTATTCGATCGTCGACGAGGGGGCCGGCTACCGCTTGCAACTCAAGGAAAGCCACCGCCGACTCGGCGACAAGTTTTATGGCAAGGCGCGCCAAGCACGACTGTCGCAGGCGGCAATCGAGGTGCTGGCGACGGTGGCCTATCGTGCGCCCATTACCAGCGAGGAGATTAGCCGGCTGCGCGGCACGCCGAGCGGGCATATCGTGACTCAGTTGGTGCGGCGGCAACTGTTGCAGCTGGAACGGAGCGATTCCAAGCCGCGCCGAATTCAATACACGACCACCCCCCGGTTCTTGCAGCTCTTCGGCCTGGCTAGTCTGGCCGATCTGCCGCAAAGTCCCGATTTCGACGACGCGTAAGGATTTGCGAATCGCCCAGTGGTTTCCTCAGAGGGGGGGCTGTCGCGCCCGGCGGTCCCACCATAATTAGTTGACTGATAAGAGGTTAGTGTTCACTAGGAGAATTGCGCAGACTTGAAGTGAGCGCATTGTTAGAATAGCGATCGGTTTTTCATGCTGACTAGCGCGTTGCCGGAAATCGTGAGGCGTCTTAAGCGCCACGCTTAAATGGAATACCAGCACGCTGGCGGTCTCCAACAGATGGATCCTTTGGATACGTCCCCGCTCGTGGTAGACACGCCCTCCGCCCGACGTGAGCGATTTACACGGCTGCAATCGGAAGCTCCCGTGGTGGCGCCTTCCCTTTTGTTGTGCGACTTCGGGCACTTGGCGGATGAAGTGCGTCGCCTGGAAGCCGCCGGCGTGAAGGCTTTGCACCTGGACGTGATGGATGGCCATTTTGTTCCGAATTTGACCTACGGCTTGCCGATCGTCGAGGCGGTGCGGCGCTTCACTAAGCTGCCGATTGAAGCCCACCTGATGATCTCCGATCCGGCGCGGTACGCGAGCCAGTTCTTCGCGGCCGGCGCCGATGCGATTACTTTCCATATCGAGGCGATCGCCGATCCCAGACCGCTTTTGGACGAATTACACGCCTTGGGAGCGGCAGCCGGGTTAGCCTATAACCCCGACACGCCGGTCTCGGCGATTAGCCAGTACGTCAACGATTGCGACATGATTCTCACGATGAGCGTCGCGCCCGGGTTCGGAGGTCAGGCCTTTCGCGCCGAGGCGCTCGAAAACCTTCGCCAACTCCGCGCCCTGGCCCGCCCCGAGGTGCTGCTGGAAATCGACGGCGGAGTCAATTCCGAAACAATCGAGCGGTGTGCCGCGGCCGGGGCCCAATTGTTCGTCGTGGGCTCGGCCATTTTCAAAACATCCGACTACAGACGGGCGATCGAAACGCTTGTCCGGTCGGCAAAGTCCCATTCGAGGGCGCAATAAGATCATGGTTCAAATCGTACTGATCCGTCCCGGTTCGACCGACTACGACGAACAAGGGCGCATTCAGGGCACGCTCGACATTCCGCTTAGCGAACAGGGAACCCGAGAGGTCGTTCGGTTGATTGACGAGGTCCGCCAGCTGGGAATTGAGGCCATTTATTGCGGACCATGCCAGTCGGCCTGCCAGTCGGCGACCACAATTGCCGACGCGCTGGGGTTAAAAGTGAAGAAAGTGGACGCTTTGCGCAATATTGACCACGGATTGTGGCAGGGTATGCTGATTGACGACGTCAAGCGCAAGCAGCCCAAGGTTTTCCGGCAATGGCAGGAACAGCCAGGCATCATCTGCCCCCCGGAAGGCGAGATGCTCAGTGAAGCTCAGGAGAGGGTGCAGACCGCATTGCTCAAGGTGCTAAAAAAACACAAACAGGGCACCATTTCGCTGGTTGTTCCAGAGCCTTTGGCGAGCCTGGTTCACGGTTTTTTAGCCCAAAGCGAGATTGGGGACCTTTGGACCACTTCGGCCGACTGCGGAAAATGGGATGTGATTATGCTTGAGCCGCAGGCTTTCGCACACACGCAGTCTTAAAAAATTGACCAAAAAACCGCCGTCGGCATCTAATCCATGCCGATGGATCTAGGTTAGACGATGGTAATTGACTTTTGTGAATACTCCCATTGAACGAGCTCCGGTTGCCCTGATGTCGACGAGCCAGACCCCGATCACGACGCCGAGCCCTCCGAGCAAGCGCCCCAAGCGTGGCGTTCCCGAGGGACTGTGGTTGCGGTGTCCCGGCTGCCAGCAAATGATCTTCCGCCGCCAGGCGGAGCGAGCCCTGGGCGTCTGTCCGGAATGCGACTACCACTGGTATGTGTCGGCTCGGGACCGCATCCAGCAGGTGCTAGACGAAGGGACCTTCGAGGAGTGGGATGCTGAATTAGAGCCGGCCGATCCCTTGGGGTTTGTCGATAAGGTTCCGTACCGCGAAAAGCTGAAGAACGAACAAGCGCGCACCGGACTGCGCGACGCCGCGATCGTCGGCACCGGCATGATCCGCGCTCGCCGCGTGGCGTTTGGCGTCACCGATTCGTCATTCATCATGGGCAGCATGGGCGCCGTGGTGGGGGAGAAACTCACCCGGCTTGTCGAGCGTGCTACCGAAGGGCGATTGCCCTTGATCATCATCAGCGCTTCCGGCGGCGGCGCTCGCATGCACGAAGGCATTTTGTCGTTGATGCAGATGGCCAAGGTCTCGGCCGCGCTGTCTCGCTACGATCAGGCCGGCGGCTTGTACCTTTCGATCCTGACGAATCCCACCATGGGCGGCGTGGCCGCCAGCTTCGCCTCACTGGGCGACATCATTATCGCCGAGCCCAAGGCACTAATTGGATTTGCCGGGCCGCGCACGATCCAGGCCACGATTCGCATCGAGTTGCCCAAGGGTTTTCAAACCAGCGAATTCCTGCTCGAGCACGGTTACATCGACCGAATCGTGCGACGCTGCGATTTGAAGAGCGAAATCGCCCGCGCGATCGACTATTGCGGCAAGATGTCGCGCGACGCCAAAAGCGCCCCGTCGGTCGGCTAACGGCTCCCCCTGCCGTAGCACCCTCGCTTGCCTCATCGCCAGTCGCGGTTTAGAGTTAGCGCTGGGGGCACTTCTGCCTTGAATGCTGGCCTGCGGGCGATCCCGCCTCGGAAATGCCGCGCCAGAGGAACGAAAGTCGACTCGTATGGGCTTTTTGGGAAACCTGTTCAAAGGCGGCGCCAAAGTCAACGTTCGCTCCCGGTTCGAACTGCTGCGCGAGGCGATCTCGGGCACGATGTCCACGTTCCACATGGCGCGGGATCGGACGACCAAGGAAATCGTCGGTCTCAAGATTCTCGATCGCGAAAAAACCGCCGCCCTGGAAGCTCGCTTCGTGGGCATTGCCAAACCGCGCGAAGGCGAAATCGCGATGACAATGTCGCATCCCCAGATCGTGCGAACCATCGAACATGGCACGACCACCGAGAATGAACAGTACATCGTGATGGAGTTCCTCGACGGGCCGGGTTTAAACTCGCTCATCGTCGGCCGCAGTGAACTATTGCAGGGGAGGCGGATGAACCTCATTCGCCAGGCGGCCGAGGCGCTGGCCGCCGTGCACCGGGCCGGTTACATCCATCGCGATATTTGTCCGCGGAATTTCGTAACGACCAAGGATGCCTCGTCGTTGAAGCTGATCGACTTTGGGCTGACCGTGCCGGCCACTCCTCCCTTCATGCAACCGGGCAATCGAACCGGAACGGCCAACTACATGGCGCCGGAAGTCGTGCGGCGGCGGCCGACGAGCCAACGCCTGGATATTTTCGCCTTCGGCGTGACCGCATTCGAGCTGTGCGCCTTCGAGCTTCCTTGGCCGCGGGGCGCTGGTCTGGCGGCCATGGCGCACGGCTCGCAAGATCCGGTTGAGCTTCGGAAATTCTGTCCTAAAATCGACCCCCGTCTGGAGCGGGCCATCCTCGCTTGCCTCGAATCGGATCCGGAAAAGCGGCCCGCCAGCATGGACGAATTCTTGAAGTCGATCAAGGGAATCGAGCGGGAAAATGCCGCTTGAATGCCCGTAGCGTGACCTAAAATTGTCATAGCGTCGAACCCCGCTCGGCGCCCACACGGGTCCATTGGTCGCGGGCGGATGCCGCGGCCGAAGCGGCGATAGACCCCGACGGTTTGCGGTGTGGAGGAGACCATGAACATGATAAGCCGATGCGTGCAGAGCGTCCTGGTCGCGATCGCGCTAGCCGCCAGCGGCTGCGGACAGTCGGGCGAACAACAGGCCATCGAATCGATCCAGCAGCTGGGCGGCAAGGTCAAGACCGACGCCGAAGCACGCGTCGTGGAAGTGGATCTGAGCCATTCCAAAGTCAACGACGCCGTGCTCGAAGCTTTCGAGTACTTGCCGCATGTGCGAACGTTGAATCTGAGCAACACGAAAATAACCAGCGAGGGCCTTGTGCCGTTGGCTGGCTTGTACGACTTGCAGACGCTTTATCTGGTCTCCACTGACGTGGGTGACGCCGGGCTGGCCCATTTGCGCGACCTCCGCGCACTGCGTACCTTGCACCTCGGGCGCACGCAAATCACCGACGCGGGGCTTCCGGCCCTGAAAGACATGACCGAGCTGCGCACGCTTTCGCTGGGCAATACGGCGGTCAGTGACGCCGGGCTAGCGCATTTGCGCGACATGCGAGGCCTTTCCACGTTGATCCTGAAACATACCAAGGTCACGCCAGCCGGGGCCCAAGAACTGCGACGCAGCCTTCCGGATACCCACATCGACCGCTAGTTATTTCAACGCGCGGCCGGCACGCGCGATTGTGCGATTGCTCGCCTTCCTGGCAGACGCCCTCGAATTCTTCGGGACGCGACCCTTTCTTCCGACCTTTGGCATACAATGCCACTGGGGCATCGGCTGGTTATTTCGAGGCGATCATGTCGCGATCTGCCGCGGTCGGACGCGGATTCACGTTGATCGAGCTTCTGGTCGTAATTGCGATCATTGGAATCCTGGTGGCGCTGCTGCTGCCGGCGGTTCAGGCGGCCCGTGAGGCAGCTCGCCGCTCGCAGTGCCTGAACAATCTCAAGCAAATCGGCCTGGCCGTGCAGGGCTACGGCGATACATACCGCCGATTGCCCTCGGCCAGCACCAGCCCTGTCGACGTGGGCGTTTGGAACTACGAGACCGACCCCAGGGTCCACGTCCATAGTTGGGCGAGTCTGATTCTGCCCTTTATGGAAGAACGATCGCTACACTCGATCGTTGACTATCGGGTTTCGGCTCTGGATCCAGCCAATCGCGTCGCGGCGGCGACGATCCTGCCGATTTATCGCTGCCCGTCCTTTATCGGAGAGGACTTTTCCGCGGAGCCAAAATACAAGGCGATCTCCGAGACGCTGGCGATTCGCAATTACGTGGCGCTCGGCGCGACGAGCGTGGGCAGTTTGTGGAGCCCCGGGCCGGACGGTCGGCGTCATCCCGACGGAGCGATCTATTATCAGTCCGGGACGCGATTGAAAGACATCACCGATGGCCTATCGCACACGGTGTTTATTTGTGAAACGCGCGAGCAAAATGCCGCCGTGTGGATTGACGGCACCGGCGCGGCGGCCGTGGCCCGACCGTTCGATCTCGACAACGTGCCCAGTTATGCCAAGGCGGTCGTGTCGCTCAACTACGAGCCCTACTATCTGTGGGGCGATACGAACGACTCGATCGACAGCCTGTTTGGACCATCGAGCATGCACGCCGGCCAGGTCGGCCATCTATTGGGAGACGGCTCTGCCCGGTTTATCGACGATACGATCGAGCCGGCCCTGTACGACGCCCTGGTGACGCGTGCCGGCGGCGAGACGCTCGACCCCTATTGAAGGCTGGAAATCGAGGCGAACCCCGCTTGATGGTCGCAAAGCGAGGGCCTATACTGGGCTGCTTCGGCGCCCTGCGCCAGGCCGGTCGTGGCGGTCCGCGTGGCGGGAAGGTCTCTGAGGCCCTCCCGACGCCGCTTGAGCCGCCCCGAAGGGCCTCCAGCTTTCCGGCCGTTTTTCGGTCGAGATCAATTAAGAGGATGAATTGCGATGACAATGGACAAGAGTCTCCGGATTCGCCGCGGACTGATTCGTAGCCGCAGCGTGCTCTCGCGCCGAACGGCTGGCCCGGCTGAAGGAGGCGGATCGCTGGAAGGAAGGCGACAGCCCGTTGGGACTACCCAAGGTGCGGGTTTTCAAGCTGGCGATGAAGAAGAAAAAGAAGAAGAAGGAAGAGGAAGGCGCCGAGGGCGCGGCCGCGTCCGGCGGCGATGCCAAGAAGGGCGAGGCCAAGAAGGCCGAGACGAAGAAGAAGTAACGTACGCCCTCACGGCTTCGAGACTATTCCATGCGCGTGCGGCTTGAATACGCTCGGACGGGCCTCGAGGTGGAACTGCCCGGCGAGCGTGTGGTTCGGCAACTGGCCTACAAAAACGCCGTGCCCTTGTCCGATCCCCAGGCCGTTCTGGCCGACGTGCTCGCGCATCCGATCGGCACGCCCCCCTTGGCGGAACTGGCGCGGGGCGCAAGGACGCCTGCATCGTGATTTGCGACATCACGCGTCCGGTGCCCAACCAGATGATCCTGACGCCCATGCTGGCCACGCTCGAAGCCGCCGGCATTCCGCGTGACAAAATCACGATCCTCATCGCCACGGGCTTGCACCGCCCGAACGTGGGCGAAGAACTGGTGGAGATGGTCGGCGCGGAGATTGCCGCCCGCTATCGCATCGAGAATCACCACGGCCAGGTAATCAACGAACATACCTTTTTGGGCACGAGTCCGCGCGGCGTGCCGATGTGGATCGACTCGCGCTACGTGCGGGCCGATTTGAAGATCACGACCGGACTGATCGAGCCGCACCTGATGGCTGGTTTTTCCGGCGGGAGAAAGCTCATCTGTCCGGGCATCGCCGCGCTGGAAACCGTCAAGGTCTGGCACGGACCCGATTTCCTGGAACACCCCAAGGCCGATTGCGGAATTCTGGACGGCAATCCCGTTCACGAGGAAAACACCTGGATCGGTCGCCGGGCGGGCTGCGATTTCATCGTCAACGTGGTGATTGACTCCGAACGTCGACCGTTGGCCTTCGTGGCCGGCGACATGGAAGAGGCGTTTTTGAAGGGCGTCGATTTCGTGCGGAGAGTCGTCGTCGACACGGTGAGCGAGCCGGTCGATATCGTGGTAACAAGTTCCGCCGGCTACCCGTTGGACACCACCTTCTATCAGGCCGTGAAGGGTCTCACCGGGGCGCTACCGATCGTCAAGCAAGGCGGCACGATTATCCTGGCCGCCGGTTTGAGCGAGGGAATCGGCAGTCCTGAATTCCAACGGCTGTTTTCCGAGAACACGAGCCTGGAATCCTTCGTCGAACGGATCCTGGGAAAGGAATACTTCGTGCTCGATCAATGGCAGCTCGAAGAGCTGGCCAAGGTCCGTCGCAAGGCCAAGGTGAAAGTTGTCAGCCATGGCCTTCCGGCCGCCACGATCGATTCGCTGTTTGTGGAAAGCGCGCCCAGCGTGGAACAAGCCGTCGCTGATTCGCTGGCGGAGTACGGCGCCGACGCCAAAATCGCCGTGATCGCCAAGGGCCCCTATGTGCTGGCCCAGGTCGATGCCGAAATGAGCGCCTAGGCTCCGTCATTTGGCCGGCCGTCGACGAGACTTCCTGGCCTTTTCCCGCGATTCGGCGTTCACGCGCGGCGAGAGAACGAACCGATAAGGCTTGTCGGCCCAATTGCCCGAATAATCGACGCCGATCCTGGGCGTCGTTCGAACCAGGCCTCGCGGCGGTCGATAGCCCCGGTCCTCGATCCATAGCCCGCCTCTTGGAGAGGCCGGCTGGCCGTTAAGCCGCTTGTCGATCGCCAGGCCCTTGGTCAGCTTGCCCGGGCCGTCCCAGTCGCCGGCGCCGCGAATCAATACGGCCGCGGGATAGTCCTGGGTTTCGGTCACGACGTTCAGCATCCAGTGCATGCCATAGATCAAATACACGTACCAAAACCCCGCCGGTCCGAACATGACTTGGGTTCTGGCCGTGCGGCCCTTGCTGGCGTGACAAGCCAGGTCGTGAGGGCCGACGTAGGCTTCGGTCTCGCTGATGAGCGAAGCGACTTCGCCGTCGCCGCCCTGCCGGACCAGAAACTTGCCGATCAGTTCCCGGGCCACGACAAGCGCCGGCCGGGCGAAGAAGTCATGCGTCAGGATCAGTCGCTGCCCCGATTCTTCGCCGCGCGGCAAGGATGACGAAAGCGCGGGTCGAAAGGCTTTCCGGGAGGTCAATTCTTTTCTCGGCAGTAGGTCAACGCCAGCAGGGCATAAGCCGTTACCAGATTCGGATCGCCTTCCAGCCAGCGATTGTTCTCATTGATCCATGAGCCGTCGGGCTTTTGACGGCTCGTCAACGCGGCGATCAGGTCGGCACGCCAGTCGTGCTTTTTGCCAGCGGCGTCCTCGAACGTGTCCATGCCGGTTGCACTAAGGGCCTTGGCGAACGTGTTGTAGTAATAGAAAAGGCCCGCGGTTCCCATGCCCGGGTTTTCGTCCAGCTTGTAGTTGTTGGCCAGCCACTTGGTGGCGGCCTTGACGCGTGGATCGTCGGGCCCCAGCCCGGCGAAGATCATGCTTTTCAGCCCAGCATAGGTCATCGAGCCATAGCTGCGCAATCCGCCTTGCTCCGTCTTGCCGGCCATACTCGCGCCGCCGGCGGCGGGCGTGTAGTAAAAGCCGCCATCTGGATTCTTGGCCGCGAACTCGGTGGTGTTGTATTCAGTCTCCAGGTTCTGGCAGCGGGAGACAAAGACCAGGGCCTTTTGAATCGCCTCGTCGTCCGCGCCACGGCCGGTCGATTTGAGCGCGTCGATCAGAAACGAGGTATTCGACAGATCGGGCCGCTTGGAGTTGCCATAGCCGGCCCCGCCGTAATTGATGCTCGACTTATCAAGCCCTTCGCTGGCGTCCCATTGAATGCCTTTGACGAAGGCCTCGGCCTTCTTCAGCAGTTCATCGTAGCGCTTGTCGCGATTGGCCGCGGCAAAACATTGAATCGCCACGCAGGTCTCGTAGTTCTGGTGCTTCGAGCCCTCGGCGTAAATTCCGCCGTCAGCCCGGACCAGACCTTGCAGGTACGCGAGGCTCTTGGCCACGAGCGGATCATCAGCCGTGCGACCGGCCCGCAAAATCGAGGTGGTCACGAGCGCCGTGATCGCCGGGCTGGCCTCGGCGCTGTACGAACCGTTGGTCGCCTGGCCCTTGGTGCGAAAATATTCGATCGCCTTGTTGACCGCATCTTCATAGGCTCGCTCGCCGCCGGACGCTTTGCCCGTCGTGGGTTTGGAGGTATCGGCCGCCAAGGAGATTCCGGGTGCCGAGGCGACCGCGAGCCCGAGCAGTAAGGAAAGGACATACGATTGGCGAATCATAAGGGGCTTGCTCCTGGACAAATTGAGGCGCCGGATGGCTGGTTCGCTGGCAGCAAAATTCTTGCACAGCGGCTGGGTAAAGACAAGCATGGCGAGCAACTGCCGTGCCGCGCGGCCTGGGAATCGGCACAATCGTTCAATCGTTCCGCAGGGGCGCCTCAATCGAAATCGCCTGAGCGATTCGCGCTAGCGCGGCGGCGATATTTTCGACGCGCGCGGTGAATTAATAATCACAGCCCGAAGGCCATGAAGGCCAAAAACACGAGCCAACCTCCCAACAGCAGTACGGCCAGTGCCAGCAGCCAAGGATTTTTCCGCCGCACGGCCGGCGCGGGTGCCGCGGAAGTTGTCGCCGGCGAGTTGGTCGGTGGCGCGGAGGCTTGTTGCTTGGCGGGCTGCGATTGGCTGGCGCGAGACATGGCGAGGCTCGATTAGTTTTCCGGCGGTACGATTTTGAAGCTCTGCCGCAACCCGGTTTCGAAATCGAAAACGTTGTCGAAGTCCTCGCGGCGATCTTCGGTCGTCTTGCGCATCTGTCCGATGCCGATCAATTTGAACACGATCTCGCCGAAATCACCGGTCGACTTGACACCCCAGCTATTCAACACGCATTGGGCCATGTAGCCGTACTGCTCCAAAGCGTACTGACGGATCGCTTCGCAGAGTTGTTGCCCCGTCAGGTGCCGCTCGGCCTCCTTGGGCGACGCCTCCTCGACTTCCTCCTCTTCGGCGTCGGCGGACCGCTCGGCCCCCATGCCGAGTTGCGAGTGGGCGAAGTTAAGCGCTTCGAACACGAACGCATAGGCGTCGATCTTGTAGCGGCGGTCTTCTTTCAGCAGTTTGGCGATCGGGTGGGACGGATCGAGCATGGTGAGGGACTTCGGAGGTCTTCGGGAATTCAGGAACGTCGTGCAGAGTCGTCTTGATCGCGATTGGCGCCCCGCTTGAGGACTGTCAGGACCTCGCTGGCATCAATCAGCACGCGGCGGCGATCTTCCGTTTCGACCAGCAATTGGCCGGCCAGAATCTCTTGGGCCAGCACCCGAGCCCGGCCGCGCGACGTGACCACGTCCGAGCCCAAGGGCGGAAGATCCTTTTGCAACATTTCATACGTATCGTATTCGTACCGCAGGCAACACTTCAAGCGCCCGCAGCGGCCCGAGATCTTGGTCGGGTCGAGCGTGGCCTTTTGAATTTTGGCCATCTTCATGGACACCGGGGGCATCTCGGACAAATGCGTGTTGCAGCAGACCGGCTTGCCGCAATCGCCGTAATCGGCCAGGACCTTGGCCTCGTCGCGTACGCCGATCTGTCGCATTTCGACCCGCGTTTGAAATTCGGCGGCCAGTTGACGAACCAATTCGCGAAAATCCACCCGGTTCTCGGCCAGGTAGTAGACAACCACCCGCTCGCCGCCAAACAGGTGCTCGACGTCGACCAGGCGCATGTCCAGCTTCTCTTGCTCGATCAGACGCTGGCAGGTCTGAAACTCGAGCCGCGCTTGGTTCAGAAGTCTCGATCGCTCGTGAGCGTCCTCGTCGGACATCCGCCGCAAGATCTGGCCGTGACCGGGATCGACAATCTGGCTGATTGCCGCTTCCGTCGCCTCGCAAAGTACGTCGCCGATTTCCATGCCTCGATCGGTGCGCACCACCACCGTCATGTCTCGCTGATACGTATCGTCGCGACTCGACGAATAGACGCCCAATGCTCGCATGACACCCGTTCGCACGACGTATTTCGGCATAATGCTGGAATCAACCCGTGCGACTCGAATTGGGGGGATGCGGACGCGGGCGCCGCAACCGTGACAGGGCATGCAAGGCTGCGCAAAGTATATCCGCCCTGGGGCAGCGTCGCAAAGCCGGGTCCGCCAGGGCCAAGGGTTTCGCGCGATACATGTTCGCCCACGGAGCGGCGCTGGCGTGCTTGCCATCCGCTGGACGACGCATTACGCTCGCGATACGGAATCAAACGGGTCTCCGCCGTCATCCGGAACCGAGAAAGAATTGCGAAAAGATATGGCGCAACAATACGAGCAGTTGTACGCTCAACTCTGCCAATTCGTGCGGGAAACGGCCTTGTTGGCGGCCGCCGAGTCGGCCCTGGGTTGGGACGAGCGGACAATGTTGCCGGTGCAGGCGGCCGAATTCAGGGCCGACCAATTGACGCTCCTGGCCGGGTTGATCCATCAGCGCCGTACCGACAAACGGCTTGGCGAGTGGCTGGGCGAATTGAGCGAAAGCCCTTTGGCGGCCGATCGCCACGGAGACGCCGGCACCACGATACGACAATTGAAGCGCGATTTCGACAAACGCGTCAAGCTTCCGCAATCGCTGGTCGAGGAATTGACGCGAACCGCCTCTTTGGGGCAGCACATCTGGCAGACTGCGCGGGCCGACAACAATTACGCGGCGCTGGCCCCAGTCTTGGACAAGACCTTCGAGCTCAAGCGGCAGCAGGCCGAGGCCCTGGGCTATGAGCAGAGTCCGTACGACCCGCTATTGGACGACTTCGAGCCCGATGAATTGACCTCGAATATCAGTCAAGTGCTTGCCGACCTGCGGGCGGCCTTGGTGCCGCTGGTCGCGGAGATTGCCGCCAGTCCGCGGCGTCCCGACGTGGGCATCGTTTCGCGACGCTATCCGATCGATGAGCAGGATCGATTCTCCCGCGAAGTTGCGGGCGCGATTGGCTTTGATTTCGGGCGCGGCCGATTGGACGTCACGGCGCATCCCTTTTGCACCGGCCTGGGTCCGCATGATTGCCGCATCACCACGCGCTACGAGGAGCATTATTTCAATTCGGCGTTCTTCGGCACGCTGCACGAGGCCGGCCATGGTATCTACGACCAGGGGCTGCGCACCGACATGTACGGGCTGCCGCCAGCCGAAGCGGTTTCGCTAGGCATTCACGAATCGCAATCCCGGCTGTGGGAAAACCTGGTCGGCCGCAGTCGCGCATTTTGGAAGCACTTCTTCCCGGCCGCAAAAAGGGCCTTTCCCGAGGCGCTCGGCGATGAATCGCTTGATCAGTTTTTTTTCGCGGTCAACGATGTGCGGCCGTCGCTGGTGCGCGTCGAGGCGGACGAAGCGACGTATAATTTGCACATTTTGATTCGTTTCGAAATCGAGCAGTTGCTGCTCAGCGGCGATTTGCCGGTGGCGGACCTGCCGGCCGTTTGGAACGAGAAATATGACCAATACCTGGGGGTCGAACCGCCAAATGACTCTGACGGCGTGCTGCAGGACATTCACTGGAGCGCCGGTTTGGTGGGATATTTTCCCACGTATTCCTTGGGCAATCTCTACGCCAGCCAGTTTTTCGATCAGGCCGAAGCCGATCTGGGGCCGCTGGACGCACGATTCGAGCGCGGTGAGTTTACCGAACTGCGAGATTGGCTGCGGGCAAAGATTCACGCCCAGGGGCAGCGCTATCGCGCCGCCGAATTAGTGCGAAATGCCACCGGCAAGCCGCTGTCGCACGCGCCGTTGATCGCGCATTTGCGAAACAAGCTGGGGCCCTTGTACGGGCTGAAATAGTCCCTGAACTCACTGGGACTTTCTGCTATTCGTCGCCGAACACCCGGGTGCTTTCTTCCTTGGTGACCGGGTCGCGACTTTCGTCGGTCGAAATCTGAGCCTGGAAGCGCAGGTCGCCGGCCTCGAGCGACTTGACTTTGATCGTGAAAGCCGTGTCGGCCTTGGGCGCCAACTGTTTCAGCGGCTCGAACACGATCCGCTGCCCGTCGATCTTGTATCGCGTCGGGCCTTCGGCCGAGACCGGCTTCATTTCGACTGGCACGATCGCCACCAGCCGGATGTTGGTGGCAGCTTTGGAACCTTGGTTAGTCACTCGCACTTCATATGCGGTCTCTCCACCAACCTCGATCGGATCGTTGATATCCGAGAGCTGGAAGTTGATGGCCGCCAGGCCCTCGATGGACAACACTTCGTCGCGCTGGTCCTTTAAGCCGGCCTGGGCCGTGCTCTTGATCGTCAGCCTGGCTTCGCCCGGCTGTTGCGGCAGGGTGGTCAGCTTGACGGTACCGGTCTCCTGCGGCGGCAGTTCTTCGAGGCTCCAATAAACGCTATGGGTGGCCGCGTCGTACACACCGCCGTTGTTGGCTTCGACAAACTTCAATTCCTTCGGCAGCGCCGCGGCCAGCTCGATATCCTTGGCCGAGGCCGTGCCCGGATTGGTGACGGAAATATTATGCGTCGCGTTGCGTTCCAGGTAGCGGCGTTTGGGCCCGTTCATGCTGACCTGCAGTTGCGGCGCGACGACTTCGATTTCAGTCTTCGCCTCGGCCTCTAGATTGGCTTCGGCATGCGCGGCGATAACGTTGGTGATGTCGCCAGCCTCGGACGCGGTCAGCCCTAATTCCAATTCGCGCGTTTCGCCCGGCTTGAGCGTGCCAACTTCGAATTCAAGCTCCGGACCCGCGCTATGCTTCAACCCTTCGGGAACGGTTTCGGTCAACACCACTCCGGTCGCCGAGCCGCTGCCCGGATTCGAAAGTTTGATCTTGAGCGTGAGTTCCTCGCCCTTCATGACTTGTGAGGGAGCGAACACCTCGAGGTTCAGCATCGGTTTAGTGGCCATGGTGCGCACCGAGGCCTCGGCCCGAAAATGCACCGTCGCGACGCTGCCGATTTCGCCCTCGGTCATCGGCATTACTTGCAACTCGGCCGTTTGCTCTTCGCCAGGCTTCATCGATCCCAGGTCCCAAACCAGCGAACCCTGTCCCGATCGATTGGCTGCCGGCGTGGTGTCGATAAGCTGCGTGCCTTGCGGAATCGAGTCGTGAATCTCCACGCCGTGAGCCACGACCGTGCCGGTGTTGCGCACCTTGATGACGAATTTGGCGGGCTTGCCGATTTGTATTTCCGGCGGGGCTGATTTTTCGATCGTCAGGTTGGGCGCCTGCGAGCCGCTCAACTGCGGATCGCCGGGGCGTCCGGTGCCCTCGTCCGATTCCGCCGCTTCCTCGGCGGGCGGCTCGATGACCGGCGGCTCGACCGCTTGGCGCGGCGCCACGGACAGCGGCTCTTCTTCGAGGGGCTCGGCCGGAGTCGGCTCATCGGCCGGTGATTCATTCTCATCGGCTGGCGTTTTGCTCGTGTCGTCGAGGGGTTGACGATAGCGGTCGGCGCTTTCGTCGCCAGCCGATGTGAGGCGCCGCGGCTCATCAACGGGAGCCAGATTGTCGGCCGCATCCTCGGCTTCGGGTTCGGGTTCGATGCTTTCGGCCGAGACGGTTTGCTCGGCATAGCGAGACGCCGATGCCGGGCGGTCTCGCAGTCCGAAGGCGTCCGGCGTTCGCGTGGCCGGCATTTCCATGGTCGCGTCGGGAATGTCGTTTTGCAGGCCGTCGTCGCCATTGGCGTGCACGTTGGCCGTGGTGTACCGATCATCGGCAACCGCGACTCGCTCGGCCGGGTTGGACCGCGCGAAGGGATTCGCGTCCGGGGCAGGCATTTGCTGCGCTGCCGACAAGGGGATGGGCGTCAGCGTGTTTTCGGATGCCGAGACTTGTTGCGACTCGGCCACTGCGGGGACGGCTGCGGTCAACAGGGGACGGGCGAAATACACGCCGGCCGACCCCAGACCCACGACTCCAGCCAATATCGAACCGCCCAGCAATATAGGTTTCATATTCTTGCGTCCGGAAGCGAGAATGAGAATGTCGACAGGCGCCCGTTGGCGCTCCGCCACGCTTGAACAGCTTTGTGAAACGAATCGTCGAGACGTGAGCGCGGGTGCCAAAACGCGCCAGAATGCTCGCTTTTCGACCCACGGGCGGTGTAAATACCAAACCTCGGGCGAATCCGAAAGGCCACTTCGTCGCCGGCCCTACGGCACGTCGGTCGATCGGTGTACAGTTGACGGTTCGTACGGCCCCACTTTCTCTGATTCAGTGCCCATGCGCAAACTGCTGCGACCGCTGGCAATCTTGAGCCTGGTGCTGCTGGTGCCGGCATTGCCCTTTTTGGGCTTTGGCGACCAATTGGACCAGATGGTCGAGGGCTGGCTCGACCCGCCGCCGCCTCCCTCGGCGATTGCACTGATGACAGTGGCGCTGCTGTCGAGCGATATTTTGCTGCCGATACCGTCGAGCCTGGTCAGCACGTTCGCCGGAGCCCAGTTGGGGATCCTCGCCGCCACGGTCGCTTCGTGGCTGGGGATGACGCTGGGCGCGGCGGTGGGTTTCTTCCTGGCCCGCGCTTGGGGCCGAGCCTTGGCCGTTCGGTTTGCTTCGTTCGATGATTTGCAACGCATCGATCGGCTCGGTCGGGATTACGGAGTGTGGATGTTGATCGCAACCCGTCCGTTGCCGCTGTTGGCCGAGGCGGCCGTATTGCTCGCCGGGTTGTCCGGATTGGGCTGGCGCTGGTTTCTAACGTGCGTGATGCTGAGCAACTTCGGTATCGCGCTGGTGTATTCGATCCTCGGCCGATTGGCCAACGCCCAAGGGCATTTGCCGCTGGCCTTGTTGGCCTCGATTGCACTCCCGCTGCTGGCCACGACAATTGCACGTCGTGTTCTGCGCGAACGACCGGCGCAATCGACGACTAACCCCTCTTAACGTACGAGACTCCCACGCATGTCCGCCTATCTCGATTCCCGTGTTCTCAAGATTCTTGAGTCCGACGACCCCCGAGTGTTCGAAGTGATGACGCACGCTCCGGGACCAACCGGCTCGCTGCCGCTGTCCGACGACTTGCTGCGCAATTGGCCCAGCGGCGATCTGTTTGGGTTGTCGCAAAATGCAGGGATGGGCTGGGATCCTCGCGCTCTGGCGGGCCCGCAATTCTTGTTGCTCAGCACCCAGGGGGGCATCCGCGCCGACGACGGCACGCCGATCGCCTTGGGATATCACACCGGCCACTGGGAGGTTGGTTTGCTGGTTCAGGAAGCCGCGCGGGTTCTCAAGCAGGCCGGCGCGGTGCCGTTTGCCGCGTACTGTTCCGACCCATGTGATGGCCGCACGCAGGGAACCGTGGGCATGTTCGACAGTTTGCCCTATCGCAACGACGCGGCCATTATCTTCCGCCGCTTGATCCGCTCTCTGCCTACCCGGCGGGGCGTCTTGGGCGTGGCCACTTGCGACAAAGGCTTGCCGGCCATGATGCTGGCCCTGGCCGGCTCGGGTGATTTGCCGTGTGTGCTCGTGCCCGGCGGCGTCAGTTTGCCGCCCAGCGTAGGCGAAGATGCCGGCAAGATACAAACCATTGGCGTTCGCTATTCCCACGGCGAATTGTCGCTGGAAGATGCCGCCGCGCTGGGTTGCAGCGCCTGCGCTTCGCCGGGGGGCGGATGTCAGTTTCTGGGCACGGCTGCGACCGCGCAGGTCGTGGGCGAAGCCATGGGACTGTCGCTGCCTCACTCGGCACTCGCGCCTAGCGGTCAACCTATCTGGTTGGATATGGCTCGCCGTAGCGCCACGGCGCTCCTGGCCCTGCACGAGCGAAAAACCAAGGTGGCAGATATTCTCAGCGACGCCTCGATCCGCAACGCGATGCTCGTACACGCGGCCTGTGGCGGCTCGACGAACCTGCTATTGCACATTCCGGCCATCGCACACGCGGCCGGATTGCGACGGCCGACGGTCGACGATTGGCAGCGAATCAACGCGCTGGTTCCTCGCTTTGTCGATGCGCTTCCCAACGGCCCCGTGGGGCATACCACGGTTCGCGTCTTTCTGGCTGGCGGCGTGCCGGAAGTGATGCTCCATCTACGAAACCTGGGTTTGCTCGATCTCGATTGCCTGACCGTTAGCGGTTGTCGACTCGGCGACGTGCTGGAATGGTGGGAAAAATCAAACCGCCGCGCGCGGCTGCGCGAGACGTTGCAAAAACGCGATGGCGTGGACCCGGACGACGTGATCATGCCCCCACCGAGAGCCCAGGCGCGCGGACTAACACGAACGCTATGTTTTCCACGCGGCAATTTGGCGCCCGAGGGCTCCGTCATCAAGAGCACGGCGATCGATCCGGCCGTCGTGGATGCCGACGGCGTGTATCGCAAGACGGGACCGGCGCGCGTCTTCACGCGCGAACGCGACGCCGTGGCCGCGATCAAGGGACAGACCCAACCGCCGATCCGGTCGGGCGACGTGTTAGTTCTGATCGCTCGCGGTCCGATGGGGTCGGGTATGGAGGAAACGTATCAAATCACCTCCGCGCTACGCTACCTGGAATGGGGGCGCGACGTGGCGGTTATCACCGACGCGCGTTTTTCGGGAGTTAGCACCGGGGCATGCATCGGCCATATCGGTCCCGAGGCATTGGCCGGAGGTCCGATCGGTAAAGTGCTCGAAGGCGATCGCATTCGCATCGTGATCGACCGCAATCGGCTCACCGGCAGCATCGACCTGGTCGGCGACGCGCATGGCGAATTTGGCGCCGACGAAGGCGCCCGAGTGCTGGACTCGCGGATTCCGCGAGCGGATCTCGCGCCGGATGCCCGATTGCCCGACGATACTCGCTTGTGGGCCGCACTGCAGCGCGCCAGTGGCGGCGCCTGGGGCGGTTGCGTGTACGACGTCAAACGGATCATCGAAGTGTTGGAAGCCGGCGAGCGCGCGCTTGCCAGCGCTTCGCCGAAACAACAGGCCACGGCCGATTAGCCGATTTTACTCTTCCGATTCGGAGCCGGGACGCGTGGCGCCGCACACGTCGCACTCGTCGAACGCTCCCAGCACCGTCGCGCCGCATTTGGGACAAGGCCAATCGGGACGTTCGGCGCGACGAATCTGTTCATCCTCGAACTCGTCGATGATCGGCTGAGCGCGGGCTTCGTCTTGTTGGCGAATGAGCACTTCAGTCGGAGACACAGCCGGCAGCGACAGAGGGTCGTATTCTTCGGCCACGGTCGCTTCGATGCCGGCATCCATCAACAGGTTCTTGATGAAGTACGCCTCGGGCGAGTTCGCCGCCTTGTAAATCGTGATCAATTCATCGGGATCGCTCAAAGTCCGGCTCCTTATTCGCTATCGCGATGCAGGCACGCCTGCATCGCTCAATGACGCCAAAGCGAGGCGGCATTATAGCAATCCCGTCGACGGTCGCGCGCCAAAATAATGAGAAGTCGACAAGACAAATAATAAGAAGTGTGCCGCCGAGGTCGGCAGTCGTGCGACGCAGCCTGCCGGGGTCGTCAGGCCGCGGAGCCGATGTGGTCCTCGATGATCGGAATCAGCTCCTCGAAATCGACGGGTTTGGACAGCACTCGCAATACGCCGGCTTCAATGGCGGGGCTCACCACGTTAATCGTCGTGTGGCCGGTTAGAAATACGCCCGCCAGGTCGGGCCGGGCAACGCGTATGCGACGGAACAGATCCACCCCGTTCATGCCGGGCATCTGGTAATCGATAATCGCGATGCCGTAGCGCTTGCGCTCGATCTGTTGCAGTGCTGACGGGCCATCGTGGGCCGTATCGACGTCATAGCCAAACGCCCGCAACAGCTTGGCCATCATGGCGCACGCGTCTTCATTGTCGTCAACGATCAAAACTGCGAGTTTCATGGGCTCTCCCCCTCTGTTCCGAGTTCCGACAGTCTGTCTCCGCTACCATCATTGTAATTGGCACGTTCAGATTTTGTTACCTTCTAGAGTCAGCGCGCTCGCTCAACGCCGTTTTCCTATCTATCTGGATGGGTGTCCGCCAAGCTGGGCAACATTCGGCCACCCACGCATACCGCGGACCTCGACCCGCTTTCCCATATTTTTCCGCGGGCTGATGTGATTTGTTCATTCCGCCCCATCGAATCAGATCGCACAACACCCAATGCAACAATCGCGCCGTTCGGCGGCCCGCCTCGGTGGTTGTTGGAAAGCGCCGGGGGGCGTTGGGGGCTGGCTGTCAAACTGGCAGGCCCGTCATTGGCAACCTCCGACGTTTTGCCGCACGTGGCAGTTCCTCGCCAGATTAGCCGTCGGGGTCAAATCGCGCAACTCCAGTGCTTAATGACTCTTAGCGGTTTACCTAGGTCTCCGGCGCAGCACTTGCATTCCTGCCCCTCACCCAATGCCAAGGGGTGCCATTATTGGCACGCGCTCGTGGGCGTCGATCCGCTGGAAAGCTGATTGTGTCCGGGCGCGGCGTACCGAACAACCAGCAAAAACCAATTGCGACTTGCGGAGGTCAAAAAGCTATGTCGACTGCGACCAAGGCCAAGAAAAAGGCCAGCGATGGAGTGAAAATTCAGCCCCTGGGCGACCGCGTGGTCGTGGAGCGCGAGGCTTCGGAGTCGAAAACCGCCGGCGGCATCGTGCTGCCCGACTCGGCCAAAGACAAGCCCTCGCGCGGAACGATCATCGCGATTGGCGATGGCCGGCTGCTGGATGACGGCAAACGGAGCAAGCTGCAGGTCAAGATCGGCGACAAGGTGTTGTTCACCTCCTACGCCCCCGAGACGATCCTCATCAACGACGAGGAATTGTTGCTGATGCGCGAGGAAGACATCCTGGCGGTCATTGAGTAGCAGCGGTCGACGGCTGAAGCCGGCCCAGGGCGGCGGACGACCGGCGGAGCGCTGGCCAAGATCGGCTAGCTAGATACAACTTTCGATTTGCTTCGCCAGAGGGCGAAGGCCAAATACGAGCCCACGATTCAAAACACCAAGGTGCTCCCAGAGAGCCAATTGCGAAGGAGAAACACTACATGGCCAAGATGATTGCATTCGATCAAGAAGCCCGCGATGCCATGCGGCGGGGCGTTTCCAAGCTCGCCCGCGCGGTGAAGGTAACGCTGGGTCCCAAGGGCCGCAACGTGATTTTGCAGAAGAGCTTCGGATCGCCCACCGTCACCAAGGACGGCGTCACCGTCGCGAAGGAAGTCGACCTGGAAGACGTCTACGAGAACATGGGCGCGCGGATGGTTCGCGAGGTCGCTTCCAAGACCAGCGATGTGGCCGGTGACGGCACCACCACGGCCACCGTGCTGGCCGAGTCGATCTTTAACGAGGGCTTGCGGGCCGTCGTGGCCGGCGTCAATCCGGTGCAAATGAAACAGGGCATCGAAAAGGCCGTTGCGGATATCGCCGAGAAGCTGAAGAAGATGTCGATCGCCATCAAGAGCAAGAAGGAAATGGCCCAGGTCGGCACCGTGGCCAGCAACAACGACACCGAGATCGGCGAACTGTTGGCCGAGGCCATGGATAAAGTCGGCAAAGACGGCGTGATCACCGTCGACGAGGGCAAGAGCCTCAAGACGGAAGTCGAGTGGGTCGAGGGCATGCAGTTCGACCGCGGCTACGTTTCGCCGTATTTCGTCAACAATCCGACCACCATGGAATGCGTGTTGGAAGACGCCTATGTGCTGGTCTACGAAAAGAAGATTTCGAATATCAAGGAACTCGTGCCGCTGCTCGAAGCCGTGGTCAATGCCGGCAAGCCGCTGTTGATCATCGCCGAGGACATCGAGGGCGAAGCCCTGGCGACGCTGGTCATCAATCGGCTCCGCGGCACGTTCCAGTGCTGTGCCGTCAAGGCCCCCGGCTACGGCGATCGCCGCAAGGCGATGATGGAAGACATCGCCATCCTGACCGGCGGCACTCCGATCTTCGAGAACCTGGGTCTGAAGCTCGAGAATCTGCCGGTCACGGACTTGGGTCGCGCCAAGAAGGTGATCGTGGGCAAGGATAACACTACGCTGATCGAGGGCTCGGGCAAAACGGCGGATATCAAATCGCGAATCGACCAGATTCGCCGCGAGATCAGCCTGGCCACGAGCGATTACGATCGCGAGAAATTGGAAGAGCGTCTGGCCAAACTGGCCGGTGGCGTGGCCAAGGTCAACGTCGGCGCCGCGACCGAAAGCGAAATGAAGGAAAAGAAGGCCCGCGTGGAAGACGCCCTGCACGCCACCCGTGCGGCCGTCGAAGAGGGTATTCTGCCGGGCGGCGGAGTTGCCCTGTTGCGTGCCACGTCGTCGCTCAAGCCCGAAGGGCTGACTCATGACCAGGAAGTGGGCTACAACATCGTGTTGCGGGCCTGCCGGGCTCCGTTGACGACGATTGCCAGCAATGCGGGCCAGGACGGCGGCATCGTCTGCGAACGAGTGTTGGAAGCCAAGGGGAACTCGGGATACAACGCGGCCACCGACGTCTACGAAGACCTGGTCAAGGCCGGCGTGATTGATCCCACCAAGGTGACTCGCACGGCTCTGCAAAATGCCGCCAGCGTGGCCACGTTGCTGCTCACCAGCGATGCCCTGATCGCCGAGAAGCCGAAGAAAGAGGGCAAGAAGGCGGGCGCGGCCGGACACGGCGGCGACTACGACATGTATTAATCGAAAATGCCGGGACGGACGGTGCGTCGGCCTCCTACCCCGACGTATTCGACCCTGCCGGTTGCCTCAAAAGCCCGTCGATCCCACTGGGTCGACGGGCTTTTGTCATTCCCCGCAGCGGCAGATCGCCTGGCCGGACAGCGATTTTCCCCCTGCACTCCCCTAATTCAGTTGGTTTTTTTGCCTCGGCCAACTATCCTGAAGTGAGCGAATTTGCGGCGTCCGATCCAAAGGACGATTGGCCAGTTCGCTGCCGCCCTGCGCGAACGGGACAGACTTCAGCCAGAGGACCTCGACGATGACCGCGAACCATCGAATTTATGTGCAAGGCCTGATCGTGGCAGCAGTGCTGGTGCTACCGACCGTCTTGCTTTCGGCCGAGCGGCGAGCCACGAGCGCTCGCGAAGCGGCACTTGGTCCGGTCGAGACTGTTGAAATGTTCGCCGGCATGGATTCCAAGGACATCGAGGTACGCTTGATTCCCAAGGACGAGACCGAGTCGCGCGTGATCATCAAAAACAACACGGCTCGTCGTTTGAGCGTCAAGTTGCCTGACGCCTTCGCGGGCGTGCCGGTACTGGCTCAGCGTGTCGGCGGCGTGGGCGGCGCGGGTGGCCGCGGTGGCGCCGCGGGTGGCGGTCAAAATCAAAGCATGGGCGGCGGCATGGGCGGCATGGGTGGCGGCATGGGTGGTGGCATGGGTGGCGGCATGGGCATGATGAGCGTGCCGGCCGAAAAGACGATACAGTTCAAAGTCCCCACCGTCTGTTTGGAGCACGGCAAGCCGGAACCCCGCGCGGCAATTCCCTACGAGATCAAGCCGCTCGATGAAGTCACGACCAATGAGGCGGTTCGCCAGCTGCTCACGTCTTTTGGCAAGCGAGGCATGAATCAGCGCGTCGCGCAGGCGGCCGCCTGGCATTTGGCCAATGACCTGTCGTGGGAGGAACTCGCCAACAAGCAGATCGAGCACCTGGTCGGCGGAAATGAACCCTGGTTCAGCCAGGACGAGATCCGCTCGGCGATGCAAGTGGCGCAAGCCGCGATTTTCCAAAGCGAGCAAAGTCCCGCGCGGAAAGCGAAACAAGCCCGTCCGTCGAATCGCTCGGCTAATAGCATCGAGTAACTCCGACTTGGCCGCGTGTCATGCGGCCCGGTTCGTCGCGCGACCGGATTGGCTTAGCAGCCGGCGAATCTCGGCCTGCAGTTGGAAGCGCTCACTGGACCATTTCGCCTGCTGATCCTTGAACGACGAGCGCTCTTGCTCGATCCGCTCGTTGCCGGCCACGAGCAAGGCCGCCTGCCGGGCCAATTCCTCTTGCCGAGCGACTGCCCAGCCCTGCAGCGATTCCCGCTCTTGCGACAATTTCTCGTGCTGTTCGGCGAGCCGCGCACTCAATGCTTGAACTTCGAGCTTCTGTTCGGCCAATTCCTGGCGGGCCAATTGATGCTCGTCGGCCAGCCGCAAGCGAATTTGGGCCAACGATTGGGTGAGCGCTGCCGGCGCCATCGTGCCGCAGAGCCGCGCCCAAACCTCTTCGGTCGCCAGCCGCATTTCCAGCCCCTCGCTCTGCACTTTGGCGATATCGGATCGCATCCGTTCGAGCGCCCTGTGGCGGGCCGTTAATTCCTCCGAGCGCCGTTTGAGCTCGCGGCGGATTTTGTCCTGATCGGCGGCCGCATGCTCTTGGTCTTCAGTCAAGCGCTGCCGCTCTGCCTGGATGAACTGGGCGAAACTGGTCCGTTCGTCTTCGAGCAATCGTCGGCCCCGCTCGAGATCGGCCTGCTCGCTGGCCAGCGACTTTTCGATGTAGTCGAGGTTTTCGCGCCGTTTTTCCAGAGCGAGAGTCGCATGGTCCAGGTCTTGTATCCGCCCGGCGGCCGCGACTTGTTCGGAGAGCCGGCTTGCCATGGCGTCAAGTTCCGCCTGGCGGCGGTCCAACTCGGCTTCGCGCGCATTCAGGTCGGCCGCTCGTGCGCTGGGCCGGGCGGCGTCCGAAGCCTGGCCCGAGATATCGTCATCGCCACGGAGCTCGCGTTCTCGGCGGTCCAGCTCGGCTTTCCGCTCGGCCAACTCGGCGTGTCGTTCGTTGAGCCAGAGCCGGGCGCCGCGGATTTCTGTCTCCATCGCCGCCAGCCGCGCGTTGAGTTCCGCCTCGCGGTGATCGACCGTGGCTTGCTTGCGCTGCAAATGGCCGGCCAACTGCGACGCTTGCCGCGGACCTGGCGAATCGTGGCCAGTGCCGTGGCTTGCGCTGGAGGTCGGCACGGCGACATCGGCGAATTCCGCCACCGCCGCCGCTTCGGCGGCGACCGGTTCGCGCGAGCGAATGTGCCGCGCTGTCGACGCGCAGTCGCCGGAGACACGCGCGGAAAGGCGTCGGACGTCGAGTCCTCGGGTGATTCACGTTGAGACATACGATACTCTCGCGCGGATGATCTTTGATCTCCCGCGACATGCCGCGTCCAATTGCTTGCACTGCCGACCGCAAACGCCACGTAATCGGCAAGGTTTACCCAGCTCCTATTTTCGGACGCTCGGCAACGCCAAGTTGAGTGGTTCTGGGCGGCGCCGCATTAAATCAATGCAATCGCTAGCGGCGCTGGCACCAGGACGTTCGCGTCTGGCCAACTTGCGGTGATTATCTAGAGAAAAGTGAGCCGGGGGCGAATCAGCCCTTGGCGGCGTCGAGAGCTTGTTGGAGCCGCGCTTTGGGCTGCACGCCCACGAAGCGGTCCACGACTTCGCCACCCTTGAATAGCAGCAGCGTGGGAATGTTCATCACGTTATAGCTTTGCGCCGGTCCGGGATTGTCGTCGATGTTGACTTTGCCCACTTTGACCGAGCCGGTGTACTCCGCGGCCAACTCGGCGATCACCGGGGCAATCATGCGGCACGGCCCGCACCAGGGAGCCCAAAAGTCCACCAACACCGGCTCTTGAGACTGCAAAACTTCCTGTTGGAAATTCGTGTCGGTGAATTCAGCGACGTTGGCCATGGTTTGTCTCCTGCCGTGATTTCTCGCGACGGCATGTCTCGTAAAGGGTTAGATTGGCTGAGAGGGCGCAATAGCCTGACGGGATTGTCTGCGGTCCGAATTATAGACACCCCCCGGAGCGTGTCCAGGGCCGGCCAGAATGGCCCAAGGGCGGACTTCGACAAAAATCCCCCCGGACTACTTTGTCATATCGCTTAAACTCGAGGGAGGTTTTGGCGCTCTCCAGCGAGTTTTTAAACCCCGCCAACGGAAAGGCGGATCACCAGCCCATGCCTTACGAAACATTCGAGCACACGGCCGATCTGGGACTACGGGTCCGGGCGCCCGACGCCGACACGCTGTTTGTCGATGCCGCACGCGGCCTGTTTTCGATGATCGTCGCAAATCTCGAATCGACTCGAGTGACCGAAGCGGTCCATTTTGAATTGACCGCCGTCGGCCTCGACTTGTTGTTGTTCGACTGGCTGAACGAACTGCTATTTGCGTACGAATCGCGGCGGATGTTATTTTCCCGGTTCGAAGTGCGAATCGCAGACAATCGGTTGTCGGCCGTGGCCCATGGCGAACCGGTCGACGCCAGCCGGCACGCGCTCGAGCATGAGGTAAAGGCGATCACGTATCACGGATTGAAGGTCGAGCGAGTCGGCGAGGGATGGTTGGCCGAGGTGATTGTCGACATTTAGAATTTGGGCATTTCCCATCGTCTGGCGAGAGGCTCGCATGGCCAAGGATGTTTATAGCGGGCCGCTTGAGCGGATCGACGACACGTCGTGGCGCATTCCCAAATCGTATCGCAAAGGAATGCGTGTCGATGGCGTCGTCTACGCCGACGACGTGCTGATCGAGTCGATTCGCGGCGATCAGGCCTTGGAGCAAGTTGCCAACGTGGCTTTCCTGCCGGGTATTCAAGTCGCGAGCCTGGCAATGCCCGACATTCATTGGGGCTATGGTTTCTGTATCGGGGGCGTCTGCGCGACCGATCCGAACGAAGGGGGCGTGATCTCGCCGGGCGGGGTGGGCTATGACATCAATTGCGGCGTGCGGCTGGTGCGCTCCGATTTGTCGGCCGCCGACGTAATGCCGCATCAAGCGAAGCTGGTCGACACGCTGTTTGCCAACGTCCCGGCCGGAACGGGGCAGGGGGGGCGGTATCATTTCGACCCGGCCGAGTTGAACCGCCTGATGGCTGACGGCGTTTCTTTTCTGGCACGCCGCGGACTGGCCGTGGATGACGACATCGCGCACACCGAAGCCGGCGGCTGTCTGGCCGAGGCCGAGCCCGGGCGCGTTAGTCCGCGCCGCTGGCCCGCGGCCGCGACCAGTGCGGAACGCTCGGCTCCGGCAACCATTTCCTCGAAGTGCAAGTCGTCGACGCGGTCTTCGACCAACCTGCCGCGCGGGCATTGGGACTGGAGATCGACATGGTTTGCGTGATGATCCATTCGGGTTCGCGCGGCTTGGGCTATCAGGTCTGCGACGACGCGCTTCGTTACTTGCGAAATGCACCGGGGAAGTACGGTATTGCGCTGCCCGACCGGCAATTGGCCTGCGCCCGATCGGCAGCCCCGAGGGCCGCGACTATATTGGCGCTATGGCCGCGGCCGCGAATTTTGCCTGGTGCAATCGCCAGTTGTTGATGTGGCAAGCCCGCGAATGTTTTGAAATCGTGTTCGGGCGATCCTGGTCGGAACTCGGTATGCGGCTGGTTTACGATGTTGCCCACAACATCGCCAAATACGAGGACCACCTGGTCGGATCGCAGGCCAAGCGTCTGTGGGTGCACCGCAAGGGCGCGACGCGGGCATTTCCGCCCGGCCATCCCGAGACGCCGCCGGCCTATCGCGAGATTGGCCAGCCAGTGATCATTCCGGGCGACATGGGGCGGGCGAGTTGGGTGCTGGTGGGGCAGCCGGGGAGCATGCAGCACACGTTTGGTTCGGCCTGTCACGGTGCGGGCCGCGTGATGAGCCGTACGGCAGCGATCAAGCACGCGCAAGGCCGCCGCATCGACTTGGAACTGGCCGACCGCGGCGTCGTGGCCCTGCGCGGAGCCTAAAGGGACTCGCCGAGGAACAGTCCGACGCTTACAAGGACGTCGACCTGGTGGTCGAGGTTGTGCACCGCGCGGGTCTGGCCAAGAAAGTCGCGCGGATGCGGCCGATCGGTGTGATCAAGGGATAGACGAGCCGCAAGGCATTCGAACTCGCAGTTGCTTGACCCTCGCATCAGGTTGCCTTACCATCAACCGCACGCAACCGCACGCCGAGCGCGTGGCCGCCGGCGATCCTGCCGGTTTTCGGCGGCGCCGCACCGGTTTGGCAACGAATTAAAGGGCATCTCCATGCTACGTGGCACTGTTCGCCTTGTTCTGGCGCTGGCCGCCGTTGGTTCGATTGGACGCTGTGCGGCCCAGGAGAATTGGCCCCAATTTCGCGGCGCTGATTCGATGGGAATTTCGAACAACAGCAGCTTGCCCGATCGCTGGAGCGACACAGAAAACGTGGCTTGGAAGACCGACATCCCGGGGCGGGGTTGGTCGTCGCCGATCACCTGGGGAGACAAGATCTTCCTGACCACCGTCGTCAATTTGGGCGAGGATGCGAAGCCCAAAAAGGGACTGTACTTCGGCGGAGAGCAATCGAAGCCTCCCACGTCCGACCACGAGTGGAAAGTAGTTTGTCTCGACCTCAAAACCGGCAAGATTCTTTGGGAACAATTGGCGCATAAAGGCATTCCGGCCACCACGATTCACATCAAGAACAGCTATGCCTCGGAAACCCCGGTCACCGACGGCCAGCGCGTCTATGCCTACTTCGGCAACGTGGGCGTGTTTTGCTATGACCTGGACGGCAAACCGCTTTGGAAGAAGGAGATCGAACCGCACAAAACCCGTTATGGCTGGGGAACCGCCGCCTCGCCCGTGCTATACCAGGACCGCTTGTATATCGTCAACGACAACGAAGAGGATTCGTACCTGCTGGCCTTGGATGCCCGAAATGGCGATGAAGTGTTTCGTGTGCAGCGCGACGAGAAGAGCAATTGGGCCACGCCCTTCATCTGGAAGAATAGCCAACGCACCGAACTGATTACCAC
Organism: uncultured Planctomycetaceae bacterium; assembly: GCA_963791755.1. Taxonomy (GTDB): domain Bacteria; phylum Planctomycetota; class Planctomycetia; order Pirellulales; family PALSA-1355; genus PALSA-1355. The sequence continues at coordinate 1,091,876 of CAWBTK010000005.1, read as the reverse complement.
CGGCACGATGCGCAACCGTTCCTACGACCTCGAAGGGCGGCTGTTATGGGAACTGGCCGGCATGTCCACCATTACGATCGCCGTTCCCTACTCGCGCGACGATTTGCTGTATATCAGTTCCGGCTACGTGATGGACAAATCGAAGCCGATTTACGCGATTCGGCCGGGCGCCTCGGGCGATATCACCCTGGCCGACGACACCACGAGCAATGACTTCGTTATGTGGTGCAACAAGACGGCCGCGCCGTATAACCCCACCACGGTGCTCTATGGCGACGCGATTTACGCGCTCTACGACATGGGCTTCTTTGCCGCTTACGATCCCAAGACGGGTGAAGAGATTTACAAGAAGCTGCGCATTCCCGAGGGCAAGGCGTTTACATCATCGCCCTGGGCTTATGGCGATCGCGTGTTTTGCCTCAATGAGGACGGGGTGACGTTTGTCATCAAAACGGGCAAGGATTTTGAGATCCTGCACACCAACACGCTGGCCGACGATGACATGTGCATGGCTACTCCGGCCATCGCCGGCGATCGGCTGCTGTTGCGCACCGCGGCGCGGGTGTATTGCATTCGCAGCGATGCCGGGGGCCAGGCGGCGGCAAAATAGCAGTCGGCCGCCTCGGCCTGGACGGACATTTTTGGGTCCGGCGAATCGTTTCGCGCCGCTCGGAACAGACCGGCGAGCAAGTTCGCATGCTCCGAGCTAAACGGATTGAACACGGATTATCTAATGTCGCATGACCTCAATCCGGCTCAACGGGCCGCCGTCAACACGCTCTCGGGGCCGCTGCTGGTGTTGGCTGGCGCGGGCACGGGCAAGACCCGGGTCGTGACCTATCGCATCGCCGAATTGATCAAGCATGGCACGCCGCCCAGCCGTATCCTGGCCGTCACGTTTACCAACAAGGCCGCTAAGGAAATGCAACAGCGGGCCGCCGCCTTGCTGGGTAAACAGCGCAAGGAAAAGCCCGAGATCTCCACGTTCCACTCGCTGTGCGTGCGCATCTTGCGGCGGCATGCCACGCGCTTGGGATACCCGGCCAAATTCGCCATCTACGACCGTGGCGATCAGGAGAGCGCGGCCCGGGCCGCCTTGCGAGAGATCAAGGCCCCCGAGGCGCTGCTGCGCCCCGGCGACCTGGTGAACTTCATCAGCCGCTGGAAAATGCAATCGATCCGGCCCGATAAGGCCGCTTCGCTGGCCCGCACGGATAAGGAGCATCTGGCCTCGATGGGATATCGGCGCTATCAAAAGGCGCTCGTGCAAGCCGGCGCCGTCGATTTCGACGACCTGTTGTTGTGTACCGAAGAATTGTTCGAGCGGTTCGCCGAGGTACGCGCGGCCGAGGCCGGACGGTTCGCGCACTTGCTGGTTGACGAATACCAGGACACCAACGGCAGTCAGTATCGGATTGTCAAGGCTCTGGCGAGCGGGCATCGCAACTTGTGCGTGGTGGGCGACGACGACCAGTCGATCTACGGTTGGCGCGGCGCCGAGGTGGCCCATATCCTCCGCTTCAAGCAAGACTGGGCTGATGCCAAGGTCGTGCGATTGGAGGAAAACTATCGCTCGACCGAGGCGATTCTCACCTTGGCCAACCGCCTGATCCGGAACAACACGAACCGCCACGACAAGATCCTGCGGCCGGCGCGGGCCGGCGGCGAGAAACCGCAGATCTTGCAGTGCCAGGACGAGGAAGCCGAGGCCAAAACAGTCGTCGATGACATTCGCGCGCGCCTGGGCACCGATGGTCTCGAGGCGCGCGACTTCGCGATCCTGTTTCGCACGAACGAGCAGCCCCGCGCGTTCGAGGTCGAACTGCGGAAGGCGAAACTGCCGTACGTGCTAGTCGGCGGAATGTCGTTTTACGATCGCCGCGAGGTGCGCGACATCCTGGCCTATTTGCGACTGCTGGTCGTGCCCACCGACGAAGTGGCTTTGCGGCGCGTGATCAACACCCCGGCCCGGGGCATTGGCGATCGGGCCGTAGCGCTGCTGATCGACGCGGCGGTGAAGCAGGGCAAGCCCATGTGGCAGATCCTGCCGCAAGCGGGCCAGCTTTCCGCCATGCCCAAGGCGGCTGCCGATGCGGTCGAGAAATTTCAGCAGATGATTACGCACTTCTCGGGGCGGCTGACTCGCGAGCCGTTGGTCGACGTGGTCAATGCATTTATCGATCGCATCGGCTATCGCGACGAGATCGCACGCAATTACAAAGAGCCGCAAGAACAACTCGCCCGCTGGGCGGCGGTCGAAGAGGTCGTTAACTCGTTGGGGGCCTACGAACGGCGGGCGCGAAAGTCCACGCTGGCCGGATTTCTGGAAGAAGTGGCCCTCGGCGACCGCGAGAACGAGCAAGATAAAGAGGAGCAGCTCAACCGCAACGCCATCGCCCTGATGACGCTGCACAGCGCCAAGGGACTCGAGTTTCCGCACGTCTATCTGGTGGGGATGGAGGAAGGCTTGCTCCCGCATCGCCGCTCGATCGAAATGGAAGGCGCGGCCATCGATGAGGAGCGGCGGTTGTGCTATGTGGGAATCACCCGGGCGCAGGATCGATTGACGATCTCGCTGGCCCTGGGACGGATGAAGTGGGGTAAGCCGCGCGCCAGCAAGCCCAGCCGATTCCTGTTCGAAATTACCGGGCAGGGCGATTCGCCGCGACCCGAGCGACCGGCCGCCAGGCCCCAGGCCGCCGCCCGGCCCGTTGCCGTGCGCCCCGCCGTCAAGCCGCAACGGCCCAAACTCATATAGCCTCATCTGCCTTGCTTGGGTAGACTTCCGGGTTGATCCAACCACTCGCGCTTGCGTTTCGACGGACGATGCGCTTGCCGCGCTGCTGGTCTCGACTGTTTGGCGTGCGCGCACGGAGGGCTGCGATGATTGAGCCGTTTCGCTTCATTCATGCCGCCGATTTTCATCTCGAACGGCCGCTGCGCGGTCTGGCGGAAGTTTCCGATCACTTGCGAGTGGCTCTGATCGACGCGCCCTACCGAGCCGCCGAGCGCGTGTTCGACGCCGCCATCAAGGAGCGAGTCGAGTTTGTCTTGCTCGCCGGCGACATCATGGATCCTCTGGCCAGCGGCCCGCGCGGCTTGGTTTTTCTGACCGAACAGTTTCAGCGTCTTTCCAACCAGGGTATTCGCGTCTACTGGGCCGGCGGTCGCACGGACGATTTCGAACGATGGATCGACGCCTGGCCGCTTGGCGACAACGTGCAGCGATTTGCGCCCAATCGCGTCGAGCGCGTGGTCCACGCCCGCGGACACGAGCCGCTGGTGCAGATCCTGGGAACCAGCTCGCGGCAGCGCAAAAGAATTCGAACCGCCGAGTTCCGCGTCGACGGTCCCTTGTTCGCCGTGGCCGTGGCATATGGCTCGGTTGATGCCGAATCGCTGGCTCAAACCGCGGTAAATTATTGGGCCCTGGGCGGAGAGCACGATCGTCGCGCAGTCCTGTCCGGGCCCGTCGCGGCGCACTATAGCGGCACTCCCCAGGGACGCCGGCCCGCGGAGTCCGGGCCCCGTGGGTGTCTGCTGGTCCAGGTCGACGAGACCGAGCGAGTGCGCACGAGCCTGTTGGCAACCGACGCGGTGCGTTATCTGCACGAGCGGGTGACCGTCGGCGAGACATTGACCCGCGAGCAATTCGAACAGATTCTGAATGAGCGAGTTGCCGATCTTTTGGGCGATCCGTTCGGCCCGGACTTGTTGATTCATTGGACGATCGCCGGCAGCCGCGCGTTGGCCAGCGAGCTGCGACGCGGCCGCCTGGGGAGTGATTTGACCTCGCGGCTGCGGGCGGAACATGGCGCAAAGCGCCCCTCGGCTTGGACCGTGGCGATCGAACCCGAGGCAGCGGCCGGTCCGGACGAGGATTTGTACGCCGAGGATACGGTGCTGGGTGAATTCTTGCGCACGGTTCAGCACTACGTCGACCATCCCGAGACCGAAATCAATCTCGAGCCCTTTCTGGCCGAACGCCATCTGGCAGGCAGCCTGGGCGCGGAATTGGCAATCGCCGAGCCGGCCGTGCGCCAACGAGTGTTGGCCGAAGTGGCCACTCTGGGCGTGGAACTCCTGAGCCCGCAGGAACTGCGATCATGAGAATCACGAATCTGAATGTCGACGGATTTGGCGTGTGGAGCTCGGTGGAGCTGGCCGACTTGTCCGAGATTAGCGTGTTCTACGGTCCCAACGAAGCGGGCAAGACGACGCTGATGCAGTTCGTGCGGTCCGTGCTGTACGGATTTTCGCCGGAGCGCAGGGCCCGCTACTTGCCGCCACTAGGCGGTGGGCCGGCGGGCGGAACCATGCTGGTCGCCGACGGTCCCGATAGATATGCGATCAGTCGCCATGCCGACGTCGCGGGCGAGATCGGCGACCTGACGCGAGTCAGCGATGCTCGAAACGGAGCCGCCGACGAAGGGGCCCTAGGACGCCTGCTGGGGGACGTGGACGAACCGACTTACAATAATGTTTTTGCGTTCGGCCTGCGCGAGATTCAGGAACTGGCAACGCTGAGCGACACTCAAGCGGCAAACGAGTTGTATGGCCTGGCGTTGGGACTGGATCGTGTTTCCCTGGTCGACGTGCTCAACGAGTTGGAAGCCTCGCGAAACCGCATTCTGGCCGCCGACGACCGTCCGTCGCTGGTGACCCAATTGCTGAGCCAGCGCGAACGACTGCGCGACGAAATCTCGGAGCTCGGTCAGGCCACCGTGCGCTATCTGGCGCTGTCGTCCGAGCGGCAGTCGTTGGATGCCGAAGTCGCGAGACTCGAAGAAGAACATGCTCGTTGTGAAAAGCAGGCCCGGGAGGTGAGCCTGGCGCGGCTATTGCAAGATCGCTGGCGGAGACGAGCCGCCATCGACGCGCAAATCGAGGGCATGGGGTCGTTCGACGCTTTGGGCGAAAACTGCGCTCGCGCGGTACGAGCGGCTAGGCGCGAAAATCGCGTCCCGGCGGCGCCGATTTACTCGCCTGGCGCGGAAGCGCAAGACCCTTGGTAACGAAATCGGACAGCTGGCGATCAACGAGACACTGGTGCGTCAATCGCCGCGTCTGGAGGCGCTCTCGGAGCAGCAACAATGGATTCGATCGCTGGAGCTGCAGATCAAGACGCTCGAGGACGACGTCTTGAACCTGGAGCTGCGCCGCGATTCAAGCGCACCCGGCGCCGGAGGCGCGGATTGGAAGAACTCGCAGTCCGCCCCGTTGTCGCCGCGCGCCATGGGCGAACTGCGTTCCGCGGCCAAGGCCGTCAGCCAGGCGCGGCGCGACATTCGCCAACTCCAGTCCCACACGACGGCCTCGGCCGAGACTTCGGCCGGGCTGCTGCGCCAGGTTGAAGCGGCGGCGGGCCGCGCCGGACAAAAGGGACTGACGCAAGCCCTGGCGGAAGCAGGCGAACTCGTTTCCCAGTTGCGCAAGCGAGTGCAACTCGACGAGCGGTTGGATCAGTTGTCCCGTCGTGAGACTCAGTTGGAAGAACAGGGGCAAGATCATCTGGAGAATCAGATTTTGCCGTCCTGGGCACTGGCGGGTCTCGGCGCACTGTTCGTGTTGGGATGTGCCCTGGTGTTGCTGTTCGTCGCCGGACTAGTGCTGCCGGCCTCGCTGAGCGGGGCGTTGGGTTGGCCCGTGGGAATGGTGGGCGTGCTGGCGGCCGGCGCCGCCGCGGCGATCAAGTTTGGCATGGAGCACAGCGCCAGTTCGCAGCTGGACACGTGCCACCAGCAGATCGCCTTGCTCAAGGAACAAGCCAAGGAGGCGCGGGCCGAGCGCGATCTATTGGACCACGCCTGCCCAAGGGGGGCGGTCCGCTGGTCGCCAGGCTGCAAACGGCGGAGCAGGCGCTGGCACGGCTGGAAGAACTGCTGCCGCTCGACGCCCAGCGCGAGGCGGCCGAGCGAGAAGCCGATGCGGCGGCCAGGCATGCGGAAGCGGCACAAGAGGCCTTTCGGATCGCTCGCAAGAAATGGCAGCGGCTGCTCGCGGCGTTCGGCTTGCCGCCCCAGATCCGTCCCCGCGAGATACGCATGGTCTCGCGCGAACGCGAACAATGGCGCGACCTCAATAAGCAGTTGGAACAAAGGCAGGGCGAGCTCGCCCGACAACGCGCGGAGTTCGAAACCCTGGCCGGGCGGATCCGCCAGTTGGTTGCGCAAGTGGGCGTTGTGCCGCGCTCTCAGCTTCCGCTGGAGCAACTGGCCCAGTGCCTGGGCGAACTCAACGAACAGCAAAAGCTGATCAAGCACCGCGATCAACTCACTGCCGAAAGCCGCGGCTTGCGCGGCAAGCAAAAACGTCTCGTGCGAGAGGCCAATCGTCTGCGCAAGCGTCGGCGACTTCTCCTGGCGGCGGCTGGAGTTCGAGATGAAGCCGAGTTTCGCCGTCGCGCCAGGGCACAGGCCGAGGCTCAACGGCTGCGTGGAGAACGAGCCGCCCTGGCCGACGAGATCGCCACGGCCGTGGCGCCCGTCTGTTCCGAGGAACAATTGACGAGCTGGCTAACCTCAGGGCGGAACCTGGAACCGCTCGAGACCGAATTGAGCGAAGCCCGACAAGCGTCCCGCGCGCGGTGGAACGCGACGGTCGAACGTCGCGGCGAATTGAACGAACAGCTGAAGACCCTGGTGGAGAACCGCCAGCTGGGTCACATGCGCGTGGAATTGGGGATCGTCGAGAAACGGCTTCAAGATGCGCTGCGAGCGCTGGCGCGTTTTGACGACTTGCGGCCTGATGCTGGCCGCCGTGCGCGAATACTACGAACGCGAACATCAGCCTCAAGCCCTACGCGACGCATCGGTTTACCTGCAGCGGCTCACCGGCGGCCGCTACACGCGGGTTTGGACACCGCTGGGACAGCATTGTCTGAAGGTCGACGATCAACAGGGAACCAGCCTGGGCGTTGAAGTGTTGAGCAGCGGCACGCGAGAACAATTGTTCCTGGCGCTGCGATTGGCCCTGGTGGCCGCCTATGCTCGACGCGGGGTCGTGCTGCCGCTGGTCTTGGACGACGTGCTGGTGAACTTCGACGTCGTCCGAGCGAAGGCCGCGGCGATGGTGCTGCGAGACTTCGCCCGGCAAGGCAACCAGGTTCTCGTGTTTACCTGCCACGAGCATATATCGAAACTCTTCAAGAACATCAAAGCCGACGTTCGCCAATTGCCCGACCGCCTGCAGATGTTCTCGGCCGAGGACGCATCGGGCCGACGTTCGCGGCGAACCCGCATCGAGGTGGCACCCGAGCCAATGCCGGTTGTGGAGCCGGGAGAGGTCGTTGAACCAGTTCTCGAAGCGGAAGAGCCCAGCCTGCCGGAGCCCGAACTTCCGGAAGACGCGCCCCTGGAGTCGACCCTGCCTGAGTCGCCTGCCGAAGTGGCGCCGGTCGTGGAGCATCCGTTGCCGCCGGTTGAGCCTCCGCCTGGTCCTGCACGTCGCAGCGTGCCTCGTCCCGCACCGCGCCCTCGTGGCCGCCGCGATCGTTGGTCCGCCGAGGAATTCGAGGGCGAGCTCACCGATCGCGTCCGCTCGGGGGTTGCCACGGATTCCTGGCGTGACGTCCAGGTTGAAATCGATGAAGAGGCCGCGGCTACCGAGGACGCCGAAGCGGCCTAGAGCACGTCTCGCGACCTTGGAGCGGGTATTTGGTCGGATTTCGCGTTGAATGTCGCCATGTGGACGCCAAATGTCAGTGCGACACGCACTAGGCTACAAATACGTTTGCAGCCACTCGTACGTTCGCTGCTCGGCGATCGGCGGAATGGTATGGCCCTGGCCATGATTGAACAGGCCGACGCGAGCGACCTGGCCATAGAGACGATAGACTTCCAGAGCCGCCTCGACATAAGGCCAACTCTTTACGCCGTCGGCCGAGTCTCCGCCGATTAACAGGAACGCACGGGGCGCGGCCAGCCCCAGCAATTCGTGGTGCTCACGGCCGAAATTCTTGGTGGCCAGATACCAGGGCGCTCCCAATTGGAAAACGTTCGGCCGATCCCGCCTTCACTGCTGACAGCCGCCTTGATCCGATCGTCAAATGCCGCCAGGTAAAGTGCTTCTTTGCGCCCAGCGAGTGGCCGGCCGTGCCCAATCGCCGTGGATCGACCCCTGGCTGGCTCGCCAACAGATCCACGGCCCGAATACCGTCGCACAGCATCTTTCCCATGCCGGGCGTTTGCGGATGGCGGCGGCGATGTTCCTTGACTCGCACCATGTAATCGACGTCGCGCCCGTCGTTCCACAGGAAACAGCGCGGACAGAGTACGACAAATCCGCGTTCGGCCAGCTTCGTTCCCCAGGCAGCTTGCGGCGGCCCTTCCAGGCCCGCGCCCTGGCGAATGGTGTAATCGACGGTCGAGTGGAACACGACCACGCCTGGCATTTGTCGCCTGGCGGGAGAGGGACGCAGCAGGTAGGCCTCGCACTTGACGCCCCATTCACTGTAGTAGCGAATCAACTGCCGCGTGATCGTGGCGGTGCGCGTCGATTCCAGAATTTCATATTCAGGCGGCCGTCGCGGCGAGGGCCAAACGCCCAATAGATTAAGCCACGCCTCGCGCAACTGGGCCCGTTGCTGTTTCCACTGATCCAGGCCTGCCAGCTTGTTTCCGCGGGCGTCCATCAGCAGCGACCGCAGCGGCGGCAAATCCGGCGGTAGCCGGCCGGGCGGAGTCTGGATCTCGCCAAGCCAGGGAACCTCGCGCGCTGGGCAGTCGCTGGGCGCGGGCCGCGGCCGGAGCCAAAGCCGCGGATAGCGACAGCATGCCAAATCGCCGGCGAGTCAACCGCATGAGAAACCGCGCCAATCGAGGTTCGAATCAGGGCTATTGCCCGTTACGCTCGATTGTAGTGGGGATCGGCTGATCCAAGTAACGCCAGTTCTTGATGAACGAAATAAGGTCCGCCATTTGGGGCCGCGTGAGGTGCTTTTCGAATCCTTCGGGCATCAGCGAAACGCCGCTCGATTGCACGCTTTCGATGTCGGAACGCAGCAGATCGAGCGATTTGTTTTCGGGCTGCCGCAGCGTGATCGAGCTAGCGGTCTCGCTCGATATCAAGCCGGTGTGCACCACGCCCCCCGCCACCACGGTGTAGCTTACATAGTTGTTATCGATGGCCTGATTCGGGTTCAGAATATCGGTGAGCAGTTGCTCGGCCGTTTTGACCCGTGAGTCGGAAATGTCGGGCGCCACGTCGACGCCCACGCCGGCGATGCGATGGCAAGTGGAACAGTGCTGTCGAAATAGCTCTCGTCCGAGGCGGGGATCGCCCGTCAATTTCAGGCAATCTTGATATTCCGCCAATACGCGATTGCGCTCCGCCGGAATAGCCGCCACGAGCAGCCTTGTCGATCGATCTCGAATGGCGGAGTCGGCATGCTTTCGCAGCGCGTTTTCACGCGTCGCGTCGAGTTCTCTCCGCGGTATATCGCCGGATTCAATCGCATCCAACAGGTGCGCGGCGGATGCTGCCTGGGCGATCATTGCGTCGAGAATCGCCCGACGCACCGAGGGCGTTTGAGCCGTGAAACTTGTCAGCATCGCTCGCGACGTCGCCTCGTCGCCGTACGCGCCCAAGGCATTAGCCGATCGAATACGAAGTATTTGTGCGGGATCGTCGGCCACGATCCGTGCCAACACGGCGCCCGCATGCGGACTATGTGCATATCGCAGCAAGTCGATCTTCATCCCCCGTTCGGCGAGCGAGCGAGCCGTGTCCCCGGCTTCGTCAGCGACGCGATCAAAGACCCCCTTGAGCTTGTCGTTGAGCGACGCATTGCCAGTCGGCCCGTCGACAAACGCGGCCAGCGACGAGCCCCGCCGCTCCAGGCCGCGCGAAATGCCATACAATGCCGACTCGGCGGCAGCCATCGGGCGGGCGGACGAAGCTGACTGAACGACGATCGCCAGCACGGCGCTGATCTCGAGGGCCTCGCGCCGTGAGCCGACTTGCGTGGCCAGTTCGCTCACGAGCTGAAGCGCGGGTGCGTCAAATGTCAGTGGTTGAATGCGAGCAGACCTCAATGCGGTCAGCAGAAGTTTGCCGATCGCATCGGGCACGGCGGACAGCACGGCTCGTCTTGTCCAAACGTCGTCTGGACTGGCCAATGCAATCGCCAGCAGCGATTCGACCGCCGCGTCATCCTTCGCGTTGCCCAGAGCAATCGCGGTCCGAAAGCGCACCCGGGCGTCGGCGTCGGCCGCGAGCTTGGAAAATGCTCCCGGCATGGTATCGCTCGAGCTTTGCAAATCAACCAGCGCGACGGCCTCCTCGCGAACCCGCGGACTGGGGTCGTCCAGCCGGCCATGGGCCAGCTGCGCATCGAGCGCATTCAAGCCATGCAGCGACCACAGGGCGTGAACTCGGGTCACGGCGTCTGGAGCTTGGGTGGCGAGGGCTTCGAGCTTCGCCTTCATGGTCGCGTCCTGCCGTTCATACAGCAGGCGAGCGGCGGTTTCCCTCCACCAGGCATTCTCATGTCGCAGCAGCTCAACCAGTTCGGCCGACTTCGCCTGGGACAATCGCGCCTGGGAAGACTTGTCTGACTTGCCTCGTCGCACGATGCGATAAATTCGGCCCCGGTCGTCGCCCAATCGCATGTCCGCGCGGTCTTGCAATTCACTGGGCATGAACTGGGGATGTTCGATCACTGCCCGATACATGTCGACGACGTACAGCGCCCCGTCGGGGCCGACCTCCAGATTGACCGGTCGAAACCAGGAATCGGGCGTCGCCAAAAACTCGCGTCCTGGCTGCGCGCTGCTGGAGGCGAACGTGACGCCGCTCGGAGTCAAGATTTCCCGATGCACGAGACTGCCAGTTGGTTCGCAGGTAAACGAATTCCCGTCGTATGTCTGGCCCAGCGCGGCGCCGCGATAAATCTCGATGCCGCAGGCAGCCGTGAATTGCCCGGCGTGCAGGTTCGAGGTCGTCCAGGCGTCGGTCAACGGATAGACCCTCGATTGCTCGCCGCCGGCCGCGACGTTGGCCAGCACCGTGGGCACGGCCAGAAACGGATTGCGGGCCAGCCAGGCACTTTCGAGCACGACGTGGTCCAGGGGAGCACGATTGTTGCACACGAAGCGATTCCCGAAATTGTCGAAGGTCAGACCGAATTGCCCATTGCCCGAGACGGCCTGGCAATCGCCGCCGCGCGGATCGAACCTGAAATCCATGCCGCTGATCGGGAGCGGCTTCTGTCCTTTGCGGCGCGGATCGGATACCACGCCTCCCCGCAGGCCGTTGGCGATGTAGACGCGATTGTCGAGCCCCAATCGCGGATGGTTGGCCCGCAGTTGCGGGTTTTCGGCCGTGAAGCCCTCGAACCAAACTTCTTTCAGGTCGGCACGGCCGTCGCCGTCGGTGTCCGTGAGGTAGATGACTTGCCCGGCTAAGGTGACGATGAGTCCGCCTCGCCAAGGTTGCAAGCCGGTGGGAAACAACAACCCATCGGCGAAGACTTGCGAGCGCTCGTAGCGACCGTCGCCGTCGGCATCGATTAACTGGCAGATGCGCGACGATGGGGCTTCGCCCGGCTTGGGGCCGTGGGGATAATCGCGCATTTCGACGACCCATGGCCGGCCGTCTTCGTCGAATCGCAGGGCGATCGGATCAACCACCGCCGGCTCGCTGGCCACGAGTTCGATCGTCAGCCCCGCGTCGAGTTGAAAATGCTTGAGCGTCTCGGCCGGCTCCAACGGGCCGGCGACTTTCTCGCCGCGCGCCGATGAAATCAGCGCCGCAAGGCTGAAGAGCCACAGGAAGGCAAGGAGCGGAACCAAAGAGCGGTGCGGAGGCAGCACGGGAAAGCTTTCGGCAAGAGGCAAGGATCGACCAGCCGTATCTTGCTTGTCTGATGGGCAGCCGTCAACCGAGCGCGGCCCCGAAACATCCCGAGCAACATTGGGATCATAGCCTCGCAATCGAAAACCTCGGCCGAGGTTTTCCAGAACGAGACCGGCCGGAGCAGATTCGCGACCGTGTCACTCTCGTCCCGTCTGGATGCAAGGCTATCGATTCGCCGGCGCGGGAAGCTCCGCGAGTCGAACCGCCTCATACGTCAACGGCATATGCCGAGTCACGCCGTCCGTGCATGCGACGTCCAATATCCGTCGTTTGCAGTTCACCAGGTGACAGATCGAAATGGGCTCGTGCGGCAACATCGGAACCAGCAGGTTGCGGGTGCGAGGATCGAGGATGGGCAGCGACAGTGAGCAATTCCAGTTGCACCAACTGGGCAGGAAGCACGCCGGGATGCGGTTGTTGTACACCGCGACATTGAGCGCACACTGCTCGATCAGAGGCCCCACGCCCTGTTGCAGGGCCTCGGAGAGGATCTCCGCCCAGATTTCCCAGAATGGAACGTCGCGGCGCATCGCGAACACGCCGCAATTGAGAACAGGCATGGTGGAAAACCGGGCCGCCGCCTGTGGGCCGAAGCCGGTGAAGTAGGCGTTCCTGAGATTCGTGAGCAGGTCGTCACGCGGAATAAAGCAATGCGAGTAGGCACGATCGACCTCGGGGACAATGGCAAAGCCATTCATTTCTGCTCCCCGAATCAGCAGCTTCATGGCTTCCCAGTTGCATAGCCAGGCGTCGGCGTCGATCCATATCAGAAGCTCGTATTCCGGAAAGTATCGCGGAAAGAAGGGCCGGCAATACATGGCCTTGTACCACGACGGACACATCTCCGACTGGTAGCGCCCGGGAATTCGACATTCCATTCCGCCGGCACGATCCGTGTAACCAGGGGCGTCAGTTGCGCGATTTGCTGCTGTGTCAGTCCAACGTCCAGGATGCACAAGTCGAGATCGCGCGATTCCGGGCACGCCCGAATCGATCGGATCAGCCCCAGCAGCAAATCGAAAAACGACGCGTCAGCCCCGCTGATGATTGTTGTCTTCACCCGGTTCATCCCAGAGAGAGTTAGCCGACCGTGTAAGTACAAACGCCGCGGCCGGCAACCGTATGCCACCGGGCCGAATAACGGCCAAGTGTGTGCCAGTGCCGGCAATTCTAATCTCGCCGATCGTCGCGCAACAACGTTAGGAAGGCGTGATGGATCGCCGGCCAATACGCGGTTTCTGTCCGATGCCGCCCGTCGCGAACGGTCAGCTGCTACACGCCGTGCAAAACGTCTGTTAAGCTGAAAAACGGACTCTATGCCAATTCGGGCCGGTGACGAATCGAACATGAACACCTGTTTTCCGCCAGGCGATTACGTATCACCAGGTTTGAATCAGGTGAACGTGGACTTTGCATTTCCTAACTTGATGGTGGGCGACCCGGGCGGCCACCCGTGGCCTTATCTGCGGGGCGAGGTTCCGCACAACTGGTATGTAGATCGTCGAGTTCCGTGGATGGGTTTCTTGAATCGCGATGAAGCGCACCTGGTCTATAACAATGCCCTGCAATTTCGCGGACGCAAGGCCCTGGAGATCGGTTGCTGGATGGGTTGGTCGGCGGCGCATCTGTTGGCGGCCGGGGTCGTGTTGGACGTGATCGACCCGACGTTGCAGGACTCGGGCGTACAACAATCCGTCGTGCAGTCCCTGAGCGCGGTCGTGCAGCACTATGCCGTGCAAGCATCGGTTACGCTTCATCCGTTCGCGAGTCCCCAAAGAGTCGCGGACATGGCCGCCCAGGGAGCTCGTTGGTCGCTCTTGTTCATCGATGGCGACCACGAAGCCCCCGGACCGCTCAACGACGCGATCGCTTGCGAGCGCGAGGCCGAACCGGACGCAATGGTACTATTTCACGATCTGGCGTCGCCAGAGGTGACTGCCGGGCTGGACTATTTCGCCGACCGCGGCTGGCAAACGTTGGTCTATCAAACTATGCAGATCATGGGTGTTGCCTGGCGCGGACAAGTGCAGCCGATCAATCACATTCCCGATCCGGCGGTGGCGTGGAGTTTTCCGACGCATCTGCAGCGCTACGCGGTCAGCCCGCAGAGATCCGTGGTATCCGGCTGAACCGAAAATCAGCCGCGACATATTTGAGCGTCACCCCGATTCCTCATCCGCGGGAAGAACCGGTGCGCTACCGTCTTGTCGGATCGTGCTAGGGAGCGCCGCAAGTCCCGGCAATGACGGACTTGCGCGGCCGCGCTTCGGCGGTCGACGTGAAGTGGAGACGAAGGGGATCGAACCCTCAACCCCCGCCTTGCAAAGGCGGTGCTCTCCCAATTGAGCTACGTCCCCAGGGATGCGATTTTTCCGGTTGCTGGCTACCGGCAGCCGTCAGCAGGCACTCGCGATGCTGGCAAAGCACCGCCATCGCTCAGCCGCTAATAGGCTCGCCAGCAACCACCAACCAACATGAGAATGGGCGCACGAAGATTCGAACTTCGGACCTCGTCCTTATCAGGGACGCGCTCTAACCAACTGAGCTATGCGCCCGGGCCTAGGGGGAGCAGCCCCTGAGGAATAGCGTATTTTAGGGACCGTGGGCTGGCTGTCAATTCGTTGAATTATAACACGTCACCGACCACGTCGCATTCCCTGCGCGATCTCTTGCTGGAATCGGGGCCTTTGCGACAGACCATCGCGTTGCTGGCGGCCGCACATTGGGCGTGCGTCAAAGTCGGCCGAGGCGTTAAAATTGGAACAACTTAACTTTTCGTCGCCGATGGGTCGAAAAATAAGGCCGCGGGATCGCTCCGCTGCGCAAGTTCAAACACGTCACCAGACCAAAACTGCCAAGGAATGTCGTCGATGGCCATGGAACTGTTCAAACCGCAATCGGTCTGCTCGCTGGCGCTCTCGATCTTGATAAGTGGCAATCTGCATGCGGCGCCGGCGGCCGCGCCGGCCAAAGCCGGACCGACGGCGGCGCAGATTTTGGCCGGCTACCAGCCCGTGCAAAAAGACGTGCAGATCGATCGTCCGGACGAGGCTGAAATCGCCAAGTGCACGATCGCCATCGACAAGACTGGCTACATCGTCCGCGATGGCAGCGGCCAAATGCTGCGCAACTTTCGCGACACCAACGGCGACAACACGGTCGATCAATGGAGTTATTTCAAGGATGGCGTCGAGGTTTATCGCGATATCGATTCCACCTTCAATCGCGACGCCCGACCAGGCCCGGTGGCTGAACACCGGCGGAACTAGGTGGGGGCTCGACGTGAATGAAGACGGTAAGATCGACGCCTGGAAGCAGATTTCGGCCGAGGAGGTCACGTCTGAACTTGTCGCGGCGCTGCGCGACAACGATCGCGCGCGTTCGAGCGGCTGTTGCTCACCCCCAAGGAACTGAAGGCCCTGGGCGTTGGCGCCGCCAAGGCCGAATTGCTGTCGAAGAAAATCGAAGCCGCGCCGACCGCCTTCGCCAAGCTGGCCAGCCAACAGAAATCCATTAACGCAAAATCCAAATGGGTATCGTTCGGCGGCTACCAGCCGGGGATGGTGCCCGCGGGCACCGAGGACTCGACGGCCGATCTGACCGTTTATGAGAACGTGATGGCGATGGTCGAAACCGAAGGCAACGCCCAGCCGATTGCCGTGGGCGCGCTGGTGCACGTGGGAGACACGTGGCGTTTGATCGACGCCCCCCAACTGTCCGAGGAAGTCGCCACCAACGAATACAAGCCATTCTTCTTTGCCATGCCGCGAATGAAGGCCGCGCCGAGGCGCAAGCCGGCCGGCCCAGCGAGCGGATGCAGGAATTGATGAACGAACTGCAAAAACTGGGCGAAATCACGCCGCAAAGCACGCGCAAGGACCACGAGCGGCGGGCCGAGATCCTGAAACTGCTGGCCGATGAGTCCGACACTCCCGAAGTCCGCGCTCAGTGGTATCGACAACTGGCCGATACGCTAAGCGCTGCGGTGCAAACCGGCAGTTACGACGATGGCGTCGCGAAACTGAAGGAGCTGTGCGAATCGCTCAAGGCCGATCCGAAGGACGATCAACTCGCGGCCTATGTCGAATTTCGACGCATGACGGCCGAGCACGGCCAGGAGTTGGCCAAGCCGGATGCGACCATTTGCCGATATCCAAAAGAAGTGGATCGAGGAGCTCAAAGGCTTCGTCACCAATGGCAAGAAATTTCCAGACACGGCTGACGCAATGATGGAACTGGCCATTGCCGAGGAGTTTGGCGGCGACGAAGACGAAGCCTTGAAATGGTACGGCACGATCGCCAAGGAATATCCGGATTCGCCCAATTACAAGAAGGCGGCCGGCGCCCGGCTGCGATTGAGCTGCGTGGGTAAGCCCATTCCCTTGCAAGGCAAAATGGCCAATGCCAACGGCGTGTTTGACCTGAGCAAGCTCAAGGGCAAGGCCGTGCTGATCCAGTATTGGGCCACCTGGTGCGAGCCGTGCAAATCCGACATGCCGCTGCTCAAGGCGCTGCGTACCAAGTTCAAGGAGTTCGAAGTCGTCGGCGTGTGCCTCGACAACTCGAAGGCCGATATGATCGCGTTCCTGAAAGAAGAAGATCCGCGCTGGCCCCAGCTTTTCGACGAGGGGGGCCTGGATAGCCGTTACGCCAACGAACTCGGCATCCAAACCCTGCCC
Source organism: uncultured Planctomycetaceae bacterium (assembly GCA_963791755.1). Taxonomy (GTDB): domain Bacteria; phylum Planctomycetota; class Planctomycetia; order Pirellulales; family PALSA-1355; genus PALSA-1355. The sequence goes on along the minus strand of CAWBTK010000005.1, from coordinate 1,075,341 downwards.
ACCATGATCCTGGTGGACAAGCAGGGCAAGGTTGTGAATCGAAATATCCGCGCTGAAGAGCTCGCGGGCGAATTGGAAAAAATTCTGAAATAGCCGCGATAATCCGGCCGCTGGTCGGATCAAAGCAATCGCGCAATGAAGAAGCCGCGCTTTTCGGCGCGGCTTTTCTTGTTTTCAACCTCGTGACGACACAGGCTGGTAGCCGGATGGACACGCCGAGATTGCCGGCGTCCGACGGCTTACCAGCTCCAGTGCTTGTTGCGGCGTTGGTGTCGGCCGCCAAAACCCGAGGCGGGCTTTTTCTTGTCGCGGGCAGTTCGGGCTGCGCGCGGCGATTTTGGTCGCGAATTGCCTGTTAGGCGACTTCGTTTCGATTCGGCCGGGAGATCCTTGTCATCGTTCATGGGCGCCCTCCGTTTTAGTTACGCACAATCGACGTTTCAGGTCGAACGACCGCCTCCAAAGCAAGCCGCGTGCCGCCCCCCGGTTCGGGAGGTGAAGAGCCCCGCGAGCCGGTTTTCTCGCGTGACGCAGCGTGGCCATCCCCCGAGCCATGCGCCGCTATAGCAACCACTTGCGCGCCAGCAGTCGCTGCTTGCAAGGACGGGATTTTTTTTCACGGCCGGGCGATGCTGGGCTTTCGATTCACGAGTGGCGCAGAATCACACACCGTTTTGGTGAAATGCTTCACCAAAATAGTGAGAGGCCAGAGGGCTGCCAGCACCGGATCGGGATACATCGGCGGCAGCGCGCATGCGTGTTTGCACGCCTGCTATCTCGTGGTCGGCTTTGGGTGACAGGATTGAAGAGTTTGCAATGATTCGCCCACCAACGGGGGCTTCACGTGCGCACCTCGGCTTCGCTGATGGTTGACTTTAATAAAACTTAAAGCGTTTTCGAGTAAAACGTTATGTACCCTAAAACGAATTGTCCGCTCGCAAGCCCGCGCAGCTTGGCACGGCACTCGCATTGCCCGGCCGCGTGGCGACGTTTGTCGACGCATGGATGCGTCTGGCAGCCACGACGGCTGATTTGTTTTTCGAATGGATTCGGGAGACTAAAGCGAATGGCGTACCTAGAATCTTCTTTTCTTGTCTGGTCTTTGGGACTCATTCAGGCGGCCGGGCTGGTAAGCGCCTGGTTGGCTCGGCTAAGCGAGGGCTCGCGAAGCCAGGCTCCCTGTCAGTGCGTTTTCCTGGCCTTCCTGGGGCTGGTGGGCGGGGCCACGATGCTTTCGGCCGCCCTGGGCCCCAGATACTGGCTGGCCTCGGGTGCTACGCTGTCTGTGATGGTGCTCGGGGCAATCTGGGATTTCCGGGCAAGTGTGCAACACGAGGGGCTGGAGCAGTCGGCCTAAAATCCTCGCGATCTCCTTCCTAAACACCTTCCTGATAAAGCCTTGCGAAGGCGGCCGGCGGATCCCCAACCGGTCGGTATTTTCGCAAAATCCCGCGGAATCGGAAAAAAGCTCCCTTTCGGTACGACCGGAAGCCGACATTGTTTGGCAGGCGAAATAGGCAGTCCCAGGTTTGCGCCAGACCGAAGTTGGCCAGGCCCTCTGCCCACGTTCGCCGGTCCAAATAGGAGCCAAGCTTCGAAGCGCATCGTGCCAGCGTAACGACTGGGCGGATCGACAACCCGGACTGGGCTTGTCGGCCGTCCCGCAAGCACGACGTTTCGAATCCGAAAATTCTCGCGGTCGAACTTATTTCAGGAGGGGGAAATGCCACGGATCATTCTTACGTTCGCGACCGCTGCGATTGCCTTGGCGCCGATGTGGGCGCTGGCCGGAGAGCGCGAAGATAAAGCCACGGCGGAGCAGATCGCCGTCGTGCTGCGCGATAGCGGTCAAATGCAAAATTACAGCGTCGGCGTGAAGTACAAAAATGGCACCGTCTGGCTATCCGGACGCGTCGCCAACAATCAACAAATGCAAGCAGCCTTGGCCGTCATTAGTGACATCGAGGGGATCGAAAAGATCGTCAATAATCTCGAAGTGCCCAAGGGCGCGGCCGCCAAGTCGGGCATGGCACGCCGCGTGTCGGTGACGAGTGCCGAAGTCGACGGCGCCAGCTCCGCCAGCAGGCAGGGGAGACGTCACTCCCGCCGGGTTCCACAAGCTGGGCGGCAAGCATGCGGCACGTCACGCGGGCCCGGTGCCGGCCTATGTCGGCGGCGCGGGCGGGCAACCGCCGGCGTACGATCAGCCGCACATGCCCAACTATGCGTGGCCCAGCTATGCCGCGTATCCCAACTATGCCGCCGTCAGCTATCCCAAGCAGTATTCGCCGACGGCCTGGCCGTTTATCGGTCCGTTCTATCCCTATCCGCAAGTGCCGCTCGGATGGCGCAAGGTGGCCTTGGAATGGGATGATGGCTGGTGGTTCCTCGACTTCTACGATCGCAGCCACCACTAACGGCTATGCGACTGACAGCACGCGAAATCGAGCCCCGCCGGTTGATCGATCAACCGAGCGGGGCTTTTTTTGACGCCGCGAAGCGATCGCCGAGGCGGTCAATTTTGCCTTCCCGGCCATTTTTTCCGCACATCCGGAAAAACCCGCAAGTTTGTCCCAGACTAACACGATAACTAGGGCTAACGTCGGTTTCGACCGACACCAAGGCGGACCATTTTCCGGCTGGACGTGAGCGGCGCGGTGCTGTCACGCGGGCAAGAAAAGATCTGCGAGCAAGCCGTCGAGGATTCTGACATGGCAACGAAGCGCCGGGGTAGATGGGGACTGATCTTGTTGGGCGTGGTCCTGCTTTCGAGCGTGGGCTGTGCTGGCGTTGCCGGTCCGAACCTGGGTGTGTTCGGCATTCCCATTCCCGTCAGCCCGTACTTCCAGGACAAGAAGGAAGACGAGTGGTGGGTCAAGGAACGCTACGATCGCGTCCCCATCCTAGGTCCGCTGACTTCGGGCGGTCCGGCCGTGGCACTCGATCCGCCCAGCGATGATGAGATCATGCGAACGCTCGAACGGGCTCATCCGGTCGAGGGCGGCTTCCCGCTATTGCACGAAGTGCAGCGCAACAACGTGCGGATCGTGAAAGAAAAAATCTCGGATTACGTCGATCCGCCGCGGTTCTACCCGCTGATCGGTCCAGCTCAACAGCATCACGCACACTACAAGTGCACGGTTTACTACACCGAGGTCAAACGCATTGGCTGGCCGATTCCGCACATGTTGACGGATGAGGACGCTCGCGAAGTGATCTACGTCGACCACAACCACTTCCACATGGTGGGCAACGTCGACACGGGCGCCTCGGCCGATTTCTAGCGGGCCATTGGCGGCCGGGTTGCCAGCGTGGCTAGCACCGCGCTCGCCACGCCGAGACCTTGAATCCGCGCGGCTTGCCAGCGGAAGCGGCCTTGCGAGCCGTTCGCCAAGGCCAGTACTATTGCCGCGGAAAATCGGGGGACTTCTTCCCATACGAGCGATGGCCGCCGCCGCTATGCGTTTCATTCTGCAAATCCTTGCGCCGGCGCTGTTGGCAATCGCTGTTTCGACGGCGGGCGCGCGCGCCGACACGCCCGACGAGCAGTTTGCCGCCGCGGCCGAACAATACCGTCAGTCCAATTGGCGGCAGGCTTGCGATGCCTTCGACAAACTTCTGTCAGCGCATCCCGACTATGCCCGTGCCGCGCAATTGCGCTTCTTCTACGGCGAGGCTTTGGCACAGCTCAATCGTTTGGCCGAAGCACGGACTCAATTCGACGCGCTGCTGCGAAATAACCCTGAGCATCGCTTCGCGCGGCAGGCGCTTTTCCGCAGCGGCGAAGCCGCGTATCTGCTCGGTGACCTGGCGGCGGCGAATCGCGATTTACAGGACTTCCACAAGCGTTACCCGGACGACGACCTGAACGGATATGCATTGCCATACCTGGCCAGCCTCGAACTTCAGGCGGGCAATACGCGGCGAGCCGAACAGTTGTTTTCCGACGCGCTGCAGCGCGCTACGCCGACGGACCGTTGGCCGACGAGTGCCATTTGGGTCTGTGCGCGCCCGCGAGCAGCAAGGACAACTTGAAGAGGCTCGGCGAGGCTATCGCGAGATTGCCGATGGCGCAGGGCCCCTGGCCGGCAGAGCGCTGTTGGGCCTGGGCAATCTGGAAAATGCGGCCGGCAACTATTCGGCCGCCCTAACGGCGTTCGAAAAGCTCTCGGCAAGTCCGGCTCCAGCCGCCCAGCAGGCCAAGGGCAAGCTCGGCCGGGGATATGCTCTCTTCAAGTTGCATCGCTCGGCGGAGGCCGAAACTGTTTTGGCCGACCTGCTCGAGGACGTCGCCCTGCGCGTCGAGGCGCGTTACTGGTTGGGCCTGTCGCAGAAAGAGCGGCGCGCATGGACCGATGCCTACAAGACATTGTCCACCGGGCAAAATCTCGATCCGGACGACCGCTTGAACGCCGCGCTCGCCTTTCATGCCGCCGATGCACTGCTCGAGGAAGGTCAACTCGCGGAAGCTTCCGCCGAATTTGATCGGGCGCTCGCGCGTTGGCCGAGCGGCGCCTCGGCGGACGACTGCCTGTTCGCGAAGCTACGCATCGCCGTCCGGCGCAACGAAAGCGAACAATGCGTCGCTATTGCCGATGAATTAATCCAACGGTTTCCGGAAAGCCCGCTACGACCCCACGCGCAGTTAGCCAGATCAAAAGCTCTCTTTGCGATCGGAAAGCATTCCGAGGCGGCCGACTCGATCAAGTCGCTGCTCAACGACGCGGGTGCGGCGAAACTCGGCAATGAGAGCCTCGCCGAGGCTCGGGCTCTGCTAGCCCAGTGCCAGACCCGGGACGGCAAGCTGCAAGACGCCAATCAAACTCTAGTCGCCCTGGGCAATGGGCCCGACGCGGCGCGGCAAACGGCCCTGGCCCGTTGCGAAATAGCCGAATCGGCCTACGCGGCCGGAAACTTTGAGCTGGCGCGTGAATCCTTCGCCGGCTTGGTCGCCGCGAGCAATCCTCCCGAGATTCGGGCCCGCGGGCTATCGGGACTGGCATGGTGCCAATTCCATGCCTCGCAGTGGGAGAAGTCGGCAGCGGCGTTCGACGAGGCATTGCGGCTCGAACCAGCCGGCCCCCGCGCCGCCGAAGCGGCTTTGATGCGCGGACGCGCGCTCGAGCATCTGGAACAATACGAGACAGCATTGGCCGCGTATCGTGTCGTGATCGACCGTTTCCCTGATAGCGACCGCGTCGCCGATGCGCTCTGGTGCGCGGGCCTGCTGTGCGAAAAGCTGCAACAACGCCCACAAGCCCTTGATCTGTATGCCACGCTGATCGAGCACCACGCCGATTTTCCCCAGCTCGACGCGGCGATCTACCGTCGAGCGTGGCTGCTAGGGCAGGCCGACGACCCGGCCGCGGCGGATGAGTTGTTGATTCGCTTGCGGCGAGATTTTCCACGCAGCATTCATCGAGCGGAGGCGACGCTCTGCTTGGCGGAACACGCCGCCGCCAGGCATGACTATCCACAGGCCGCCTTGTTGGTCGAAGAGATCACTCAGGCAGGCGTGCCGGAGGCGATCGCGTCGCAGGCCTTGTATCTCAAGGGACGCATCGCCGTCGCACAAGAACAATGGGATGCCGTTGACGGGCCGCTGGTTCAACTGGAGGAGCGATTTCCTGACAGCCAGTTGGTGCGTTCCGCCGCCTACCTGCGGGCCGAGGCGAGCTACCGCCGCGGTGACTTCGAGCAGGCCGCCCGGCAGTTGACCGACCTGGCGGCCGCGACGAAGGAGGCGCCCGAGACTTGGTCAGCCATGGCCGAGCTGCGTCGCGCTCAGGCATTGGCTCAGCTCAAGCGTTGGGACGAAGCCCTGGAAATTGCTCGTTCGATCGCGACGCGATTCCCCACGTTCGATCGACAGTTCGACGTCGATTATTTGATCGGTCGCGGACTGGCGACACAAGCCGACTTCGCGGGGGCTCGGGAATCCTATGCGAAGGTGCTTGCCGATCCAAACGGCGCCAACACGCAAACCGCGGCGATGGCGCAGTGGATGATCGGCGAAAGTTTCTTTCATCAGGAGAAATATGCCGAGGCATTGACCGAATACCTGCGCGTCGACCAGCGGTATCCATTCCCTCGCTGGCGATCCGCCGCGCTTTTGCAGGCTGGCAAGTGCCACGAGGCGCTGGGCCAGTGGCAACCGGCTGTTGCCGTCTATCAACGATTATTGAAAGACTTTCCGGCCAGCGAATTCAACGGCGAGGCCAACGAGCGGTTGGCCGAGGCGAACAAACGACTGGCGCGAAAACCCGTGAATTTGCAATGAACCGCATCGCGGCGCGCGAAGTGCCGGCGCGGATTCTTGCCCGACTATAAAGGAAGAATGCCATGTCCCGAACAACCAATCGTCGTCTGGGGCTCGTCGCGCTGGCGGCGCTGGCCGTCCTGGCCATCATCGACGTCTCGCGACTCACGGCACAGCCTCCCGAGGCTCACGCTGCCACGGTGGCCGCGGCGCAAAGCGCTGAGCCGATCTCCTACAAGAATCTGCTGGATATCCTGCGCAGCGGCGGCCTGATGATGGCGCCGCTGTTTGCCTGTTCGTTCGTCACGCTGGTATTCCTGTTCGAACGGGCCATCAGTTTGCGTCGTGGCCGCGTGATTCCTCGACCCTTCGTCAAGCGATTCCTGCACCAGGTCGCCGAAGGAAAGCTGGACCGCGACCAAGCCCTGGAACTGTGCCAGGAGAACGGCAGTCCGATCGCCGATGTATTTGCCGCGGCGGTCCGCAAGTGGGGAAGGCCCTCTGTTGAACTCGAACAAACCGTGATCGACGCCGGCGAACGGGCCGCGTCCGGATTGCGCCGCTACATCCGCGTGTTCAATGGCGTGGCGACGATCAGCCCGCTGATGGGATTGCTGGGCACCGTATTCGGCATGATTCGACTGTTCAACGCCATCTCGACCGCCGACGCGATGGGCCGCACCGAGCTGTTGGCCGCCGGCATCAGCGAGGCCATGCTAACCACCGCCGCCGGATTGTTGATCGCCATTCCCGCACTGTGCATTTATTTGTATTTCCTGGGGCGCGTCGAGCGATTGTTGTCGGACATCGACGGATTGGCTCAGGAACTGGTGGGGCTGATCTCGGCCGAAGCGATCCACGACGAACGTCAAAGCAAACTGCGAGGCAAGGGTCGCCCGGGAGCTGCGGCATAGTCGATCTCGGCCCTGGTCCAGTTTACTTGTTCTCATCCCTCACCTTCACCAGTGCAATCATGGCTCGAACACAACTCGACGAGATGCCCACGCTAAACCTCACGTCGATGATCGACGTGTTGTTTCTGCTCATTATCTTTTTCATGGTGGGCACCAAGTTCGTCGAGTCCGAACGTGAGATCCAACTTAAGTTGCCACAGGTGAAGCCGGGTCAGGCGCTCACGGCCGCGCCCGAGAAAAAAGTCATCAATGTCTATCAAGACGGCCACATCACGCTCGACCGCAAGGACCTTTCCATCGGGGAGTTAACCGAACGGCTGACGGCCGCCCGAACCCAATACCGGGCGCTGGGCGTGCTGGTTCGGGGCGACGCGGCCACGCCGTTTCAACGCATCGCCGACGTACTAGGCGCCTGCAAGGATGCCGGCATTGCCGATCTGGGCATCTCGGTCGAAATGGCCCACACGGAAAAGAATCATGCACGCCGCTAGTTCGCTATTCCTGTTGGCCGTGTTTTGGGACGCGCAGCTGGTTCGCTGGGTGGTGTGGGTCGGCCTCGTCGTTTTGACGGTCGCCTTGTTGCTGTTGATCCGCACGCGTTGGGGACAATCGCAACCGCTGGGTAAATGCGTCGTGTTGTCGCTGTTGGCGCATCTGCTGGTTGGTATCTATGCCACCACCGTGACTATCGTCACGTCCTCTGTCGGCTCGCCCGAGGGCGAGGGAGTGCAAGTTGCTCTGGTCGGAACCACCGGCGAAGAGTTGGAAGAACGCTCGAGCCTGACCGACTCACTCGACGCGGCCGATGCCACGAGCGCCGAAGAATTGCTGTCCACCACCGAGGCGCCATCGCTGGCCGCGGCGCCGGCGCTGCCGGCCGTCGACGAGCCCGAGCGGCAAGCCTTGACTGCCGTGCCTGACGCGCCGCTCGACGCTCATGCAATCGAAACCCCCCAGAGCGAAGAGCCTGGGCCTCCGCTGACGACTTCCAACGAACTCATTGCCAAACCATCGCCGCCGACGAGCGAACCAATCGAGCTGCCGAAATCCAAGGATGGCGACAATCTCGAACCGGTGCCGCCTCCGGAACAACCGCCGGCCGAGCCAGCCCCCGCTCCCGCCAAGCCGGCTGACAACGTCGCGGGACCGTCGGGCACCAGCGGTGCTCAAGGAGACAAGAGCATCTCGGGCGGAACCCTAAGTAAGCAGGCGCCCGCGGGAGCGGAGAAACCGCTGCCGGGCGTGATGCGGGAGCGGATCGGCAACCATCTAGGGCAGGGCGAAGGGGCCACGCAAGAAAGCGAAACCGCGGTCGCCGCCGGACTGGCCTGGCTCGCCGCCAACCAACGCGCGAGCGGCCGTTGGGACGCTCGCGCTCTGGCGCCGGAGCCGGCCGCGCCGCCGACGGCGAGGAACGCCAATCGGCCGGCGCACAGGCCGATTCGGGCATCACGGGCCTGGCGCTGTTGGCGTTTCTGGCGGGCGGGCATACACATCTCCGCGGTGCGCATCAGACGACCGTGCGACGCGGGCTTGAATTCTTGTTGAGCACGCAAGATTCCGACGGCTGCCTGGGCGCCACGACGAATCGTTATGAACGGATGTATTGCCACGCCATGGCAACTTGCGCTGAGCGAAGCCTTTGCCATGACTTCCGATGAGAGGCTGCAACCGGCGGTGCGCCGGGCGATCAATTACACGCTCCGCGCCCAAGACCGCGTCACCGGAGGCTGGCGGTATATGCCCAGCGACCCCGGCGACACCAGCCAGCTTGGCTGGCAATTGATGGCGCTGAAAAGCGCTGAGTTGGCCGGCATCGCCATTCCGCCGGATACCCGCGAGGGGATTAAGCGATTTCTCAAGAGCGTTTCCTCGGGGCGAAATGGCGGGCTGGCCTACTATCAGCCGTCGCGGCCCATCGCCAGCCGTTCGATGACCGCCGAGGCCTTGGTCTGTCGCCAGTTCCTGGGCATTGTCGACAGCCCCCAAACGCTGAGCGAGGCCAGCAGCTTCGTGCTTCAAGAGCCGCCCGGCACCGGGCGCACGAATCACTATTACTGGTACTATGCCACGCTGGGCCTGTACCAGATGCAGGGTGAGCCTTGGCGGCGTTGGAACGAAGCCCTGCAAAAGAACCTGTTGGCAGCTCAACGTCACGATGGCACGCTGGCCGGCAGTTGGGACCCGGACCCGGTCTGGGGAGGCTGCGGCGGACGCGCTTACAGCACGGCCCTGGCCACGCTGTGCCTCGAAGTTTACTATCGCTTCCTGCCCTTATACGTCGAAGCAGCAGGCCGCGAGCGACGAGCTAAGTAGTTGCCGGCGCGGACCTTGCCTCGGGTTGTAGGGTCTGCGCTAGCGGGCCTCGCCGGTTTGACATCAGCGGCCCCGCCAGTAGAATTGAACGTAGCAAGCCGGCATGCGCGCAAGCCTGTCGGCAACCGAGCCGAAAACTGATCCGAGGCAGTTTTCGCAAGCCGTAACTCCCCCGCTTCGGCCGTTCTCACCTTCAGACGCAAGGCGGTTCGATGTTCGCCAACGTGTTCATGAGCCAACCGGTAGTCGCGATGTTCGGCGTCGGCCCGCAAGAGCTGTTGATCATCGCCTTCATTGTGCTGATTTTGTTCGGCAGCCGATTGCCGAGCGTGATGCGCTCGCTGGGGCAGGGCGTGGTTGAGTTCAAGAAGGGCGTGCAAGGAATCGAAGAGGAAAAGGACAAGCCGAGCGAGACTTGATCGCGAAGCGATTTTTCAGCGTAATGATTCGGCGGGAAACAGTCAGCGGATTCAATTCAGCGACGAGGTAATGTGATGTTTGGCCTTGGCCCCCAGGAAATGTTGATCGTGCTGGTGATTGCCGTGCTGCTGTTCGGCAAAAGGCTTCCCGAGGTTGGACGTTCCTTGGGCAAGGGGCTGGTGGAGTTCAAAAAGGGATTGAACGACATCAAGAGCGAAGTCGATTCGGCCGCCTACTCTCAGCCTTCGTCATCTCGCGTGGCGCAACGCTACAACGCCGACGATCACGACGAACCGACGGCTCCCAAGTTCGAGCCGCCTACGCAAGAGCCGATTCAAACGGCCCAGCACTCGGACAGCCCCACGACGCCGATTTAAGCGGAGCGGAACCGCGCCATCGGACGGGCTGTAGTCGCATGACACCCGATCAACTCCGCGCGACGCTGCATCAGCATCCGTTCCACCACTTCACGACGCGGATGGCCAACGGCCGGGCATTTCAGGTTGTATCCAGACTTCGTTGCTCAGTCTCAGTCTCAGTCCGGCCGTGCCGTCATCCTCTTCCAGGCGGACGAAAACTACAGCGTGCTCGACTTGCTGCTCATTTCCGAGTTGCAGATTTCCAGCTCCAACGGCCATTCTGATTGAGTGGCCCTCGAAGAACCGGAGTAGAGCGTCTGCGTGCCGGATCCGTGGCACCACCGTCCGCCTTTGTTTTTGCCATCTTTCGTTGCAAGCGAAATGCGTTGGCGATAAACTGGTGGGCTTGAGGTTTTGATTGTTTGCCTATCCAGGACGCACCTAATCGGGTGCGTTCGGACGCGACAAGATAAACCGCTAGCCGGGCGGCTAGCTCAGTTGGTTGGTCCCAAATGTTGCTCAAATCGCTCCTATTTCTGGGTGATTCTTACGTTTTCGATATTCCGAATTCGTGTCCAGAATTGTCCTAAGATATCCCAGAGTGACCCAGATTTAGTGCCACACGGTCATTTGGACTTCGCCGAACATGAGCGAGCAATTGGCGGACGCATACCGGGACGGAATGAATGCGGCGCTCGGGGCCATCGCGAACGGTGTTCCCCGATGGATAGAGACTGAACCTGGCATAATCGGCCACGAGATCCATCCTCAGACCGGGCTTCCGATTGCCACCCTAAGTTCTCCGCCGGAACTTGGCGAACGGAATGCGGCGTTCGCACGTGGATTTAACGATTCAATTCTCGAAGGCATCGAAGCGGGCGAGTTCGCTGTCGATTTCCGACCGCTACTCATGTCACATGAAGAAGTAAAGCAATCATTCGCCATCAACAGCTTGGGATTCTTGTCGGCGGAGTCATCTCGAATCGAAGAACCCAATGGCCGCTTCTTCCTCTATTTGGATACGACGAAGAAGAAAACCGTCCCCAAGCGTCCTCCTCTAGTTTGGATCGTCTTTGAGAACGCGAGTGGTCTAAGAGACACGAAATTTATGCACTACGACTGCCCGGTCGAGGTTGCGACAGGTCGGGACGGGCGTGTGGTCCTTTTCAAGACAGAATGCCTGTACATTGCGAGAGATATCGAGACAACTCAGGTGTTGCAGAGCTACCTGCGTCGTTGAACGGATAAACTTCGCTCCTTGCGAGAGGGTAGTCGGAGAGATAGAATCGAAGTGGATTTAGTGCCATCGCTGGAATTGCACAGAGTGCAACTCTGCATCCCGCAAGCACTTAGTCCTTCGGGCGGCTAGCTCAGTTGGTTAGAGCGCCATCCTCACACGGTGGAAGTCACAGGTTCGAGTCCTGTGCCGCCCATGCCCCGGTTTTGCAGCGTCTCGCGGAATATCGCGGACCCTAACAATTCCGGGGCTTTTTTATGCGCGGGCTGAGACTCGTGCGACTCGCGGCTACACTCCACGTGCGCCCGCTGCGCTGCCTTTGCATCGGAGCCGATGGCCTCGCGTTGGAAACCGTCTTTCGGACGTGAGATTCTCGATGGAAACGGTGCCTGACGGGATACGTTGCCCGGTGTGCCTCTACTTCCAAAGAGTTCGGCAGGTTCACAGAATAGCGAATTAGATTAATAGGTGCCGAATGTGTTGACGGCCGACGATTTCCATGGGCCAAACGGAAATCACACCAACGATGAACAAATCACAAATATTTCAGCTCCATAATCCTTGGTTTCGATCCGATAGCGCGCTCGACTGACCCCAACAATCGATCTGGAACCTGGAGTGGTGCAATGAGTGAATCGTCTCGCTCGTCGGATATGCCCTTGCCGGCGGACGACGACGGCAAGGTTTCGCGCCGACCAGAGTCAATCCGGCGCGGCGTTTCGTATTTGGCGGTGGCAGCCGCGGTTTCGATCCTGACCGGCGTGGGGTATCAGGCAGTTCAGGATCGAGAATCGTTGAAGCATTCTCAGGACCGATTGCTCTCGCAAATCGGTCTGGCTCGAACCGTGACCAAGCGACTGGCGCCTGGATATGTCGATGCCGACGGCGGACTCGTCGCCGATCCGCCGACCGACGCGAGCAAGCTAATCGACCCCGACGAGCTTGTCGTCGCGCACTATGATGGCGACGAGGACGATGACGGACGCGTCAACTGGGCCGGCTTTCAAGCATATCTCAGCCAGAAGACCGGCAAGAAAGTCGTCCACCAGCCCTACCTGAACAGCGCCGACGAGGTGGAGGCGATCAAGGGCGGCAAGATTCACGTTGTCGCCTTGCACGCCGCGGACACGCCTTACCTGGTAAACAATGCTGGGTTCGTGCCCGTGGCCACGCTGGGCTCGGACGCCGGCGCGAGCGGTAACCATCTGGTCATCGCCGTCGCCGCCAATAGCCCAATCCGCTCCCTCGCCGATGTCCGCGGGCACAATCTAACGTACACTCAGCCCGACTCGATCACAGGGTATCGCGCGGCAGTCGCCGTCTTGTCCCAGGATGCCGGGCTGCTACCGGGAGTCGACTACCGCTTCCACTTTTCCCATGGCCAGAAGCGATCCATTCGCGGGCTGGTACAAGGGGATTTCGAAATCGCGGCGCTTTCGGCCGACAAGATCGAAAGCATGCTCGCCGACGGAAGTCTCAAGCAGTCGGACTATCGCGAGATCTACGCCTCGCAGGTGATCCCGCGGATGACGATCGGCTACGTCTACAACCTGAAGCCCGAACTGGCCGCGCCGGTGGCAGACTGCATTCTCGATTTCGACAACGCGGCTGAGTCGGACGAGCACAGCGCGGCACGGATGCGCTTTATCGCGATCGACTACCGCAAGGATTTCGCATTTCCGCGAAAAATTGACGACTCGTTCGATCCGCGGTTCGGAGTCTCAGCGAATTTGACTCCCTAAGGCTGTTTCGGCACCTAACTCCGTGTCGACACAGACCTCCCAGATGACGGAATTCGTTCGGCACCCTCGCGACTCTGCGAGCGAGCCGCATGGCGATGTCATCAATCCGAGGACGGTTGTATCTCCCGCTCGGCGCGGCTGTGCCGCAACAGCCAATCGACGGCCTCGGGCAGGGCGGCACCGACGACGAGCGTATGGCCATAGCCGGGCATAATCTTCGTTTCTATGGGCATGCCCGCGGCGGCCGCCTTCCGAGCCGAGGCCTGCAACGACTTCGGCGAGACGACGCCGTCCAATTCGGGCGACACCACGAGCAGCGGCGGCGAACCGGGTTTTGCATAAAAGTTTCCGCCCGCAATGCAACAGGCCGCGGCCACGGTTTCGCCGTGTCCGCGCGCAGCGCGGCGACAACGCCGGCGCCCAGCGAATGTCCTAACAGAAAAACGCGGTCGCGATCGATCGGGTAGTCGTCGCTCAACGCGTCGATCAGCGCGCCAATGTTTTCACGTCACTGCCGAAGCCATATGTCGATGGAGACGCGATCAACAATCCTCGCTCATCGGCAATCCGCTTGATAATGCCCGCGCCATACGCTTCCAAAAACATATTCTCGTCCCCCCCATGCCGTGCAGCACGACCAACAGTGGCAGCGGAGTGTTGGCGGTGGATTGCGGGGCGTAGACTCGCAAAGGAATGGGGCGATTTCCCATTTGGAATATGCGCCAACAATCGTGCCGCCGCGAATAGGGGTTTTCACCGCCGGCCAGCATGTCGATCTCGGCGGCAACTTCGTGCGCGCTAGCGCGTTCAAGTCGGCCAGGAATTGCGCGGAATTCGCTTCCGCGGGGCGATCGTTCAAGAGCTGATTGGCGCGCTCGGCAACTGGCCATGGCCTGTGTAAGCTGGGCATGCCGTGGCTCGATTTCAGCGAGCCGCTTTTCGTTGGCCAGGCGCTGCTCGTCCAGCGATCTTCCCGCAACCACGTTGACCCGACCTACGATGACCGCGGGGCCACGGTGGTCGTCCAGCTCGATCCGATAGAGTCCGGGCTTCAATTCTTGATTGGCTGGCTGGAGCCTGACTTCGGCGTCAACCTGGCGGCCCGCGCCGACAGTCACTGCGACGGGCTGTTCCGCCGCGGTCCGCCCAGCCGAATTGACGAGTCGCAGTTGCAACTTGAGTTCGACCGCATCAGGCGACGGCCATTCATAAATCGACCTCACGCGAGCCATGGCTTTCATCGACCGGCCGACCGTCCACACCGGCGGCTCGACGGCAACTTTGAGCGATACGACCGCACGTGGGGCCGCTTTAGTATTCTTGGTCTGGAGCGTTTCCGTTAGCGTGTCGATCGTGCGAATGGCTTCCGCATTGCGACCGGTGAAGAAAGCCAAAGTGGCCTGGTCGAACGCCCTGTTAATCGTGGCCATCGTGTCGCCTGTCGGCGGATCGGAAAAATACGCTTGCTCAAGCCGTAGATACGCGGCGGCCAGATCGGCACGGGTGACCGACACGCCGCCCGCGCGCGACGATGGGCCGGCATCCGACGCCGATCGCGACGCTTGCTTGCCAGGCGCCGGTGGCGCTGTCTCTTGAGCGATCGCCGGGTTTATCGTCCGAATCAACAGCACGACGGCCATTGTCAGACAGGTGAATGACGCAGTGGACGCGAGATCCAACCTTCGGCGGCCAAACATATTTCGACTCCTGACAAACGCGGCTAATCGGGCGTTCCGCGCTCGGCTTCGTTGGCTTCGCCCGCGGATCGGGCGATCGGAACCTGGATTTCCCAAAACGCTTTGTCTTTGGGAATGAGCGGTGAATTGTAACCGAGGACCCGGTAGGGACCGACAATCTTTAAATTCTTGCGAGCGTTGATCTCGTTCGCGAGTCTTTGTTCGGATTCCTTGAGCACTTCGTCGGACAAGGGTCCTTGGACCGCGACGCTCAGCACCTGCAGTTTTGACATGTCGGCCACCACGACCGCCCCGTCGCGCTTCGGTTCGTCGAGCGATGGACTTCCCAGGATGAAATGCATCCGAGCGACATCCATCTCCTGGAAGTCGCGATTCTCGTTCGACGTTTCCGGCTTGCCGCGGTGTTTGTAATTCATGATGACCGGCGCCGTCATTTCATGTTTTTGCTTGTTGAGGTATGTAAAGCATCGCATAAAAGCGCTGTTTCCCTCGGCCGAATAGGTTCGGCACGCCGGGTAGCTTTTTTCCACCACTTGGCCAACTTCGCTGGGCGGCGGATAGCCCTCGGGCAATGGGCCTTCCTCGACGTACCCTGGCGGATACTTGGGCTTGTCGGGAGGCGCGTCCTTATCCGCGCTCAACGCCGGCGGCGGCGAATCAGCCGGCTCGTCCGCCAATGCCTGCGAGGGCCCGATAATTCCCCAGAGGCTGCCGGCAGCCGCGCCGATCAAACCGCTCAAAACCAAAATCGCCGTCGTGCGCATGATTGGAACTCCTGGAAGTTGACGCATGTCTTGTCGTTAGGATCGCCCGGTTTCATCGAAGCCGATCCATCTGTCGACGTTCTAAAATTGCGATCCCTGGGACCGTTTATCGAGCGTCGCGGAGTTCATGCGTTCATCCTCCAGATCGCCAGGTTGAGCAACGCCGCGAACGAGCTCCAGGACAAGTACGGCACGAACAGCCAGCCGGCCAGCTTGCGTAGCGCGTCGAAAAGCGAGCGTGGTTGCCGCAATCGCCGTCCACAGCAAGACGATCTCGACGAACGCCGCCCCCGGGACTGCGCAACGCGAAAAAGATGCCAGACCAGGCAGCGTTCAACAGGAGCTGGAGCTCCGAACAAGAGCCACGCCGTTCGCGCGCCCGGACACGCCGCACCGCCGCCACACCAGCCAGGCAGCCACGGCCATCAAGAAATACAGAACGCTCCAAACGGGGCCGAAGACCCAGTCGGGCGGCGTCCATGTCGGCTTGGCCAGGGTCTGGTACCAGCCATTCACTGACGAGAAGGTCCATTGGGCTCCGAGGGCGGCCGTGCCAAAGCAAACGGCCAGGAACAATAGAAACATCAGCACTTGAACCGGCACGCGTCGGATCGAAAGTCTTCCGAGATTCGCGCGCCGCGTTGACGGCTTGCTGCCGCAATGCCACGGAGCATGCCGGCGAATACGACTTGATGCAGCGGGTACACCAGGTACCAATAGGCCCGGCCAAGCACGCCTCGCGCATCGAAGGTGGCGGTCTGGCGCAATTGGCTGGATTGGCTCCTTGCCCGTCACCTCGAACTCTAGCCAGGCCCTGCCCGGCAACTTCATTTCCGCGGCCAGCCGCAATCGTCGGCCCGGTTCCACTGCCTCGACGCGCCAACAATCGAGCGTATCTCCCACTCGCAACCGCTCGGGATGTGGCCGCCCGCGACGCATCCCGATGCCGCCGATCGCCAGATCCATCAAACCCCGCAGACCCCAGAGCCAATTGGTGAAGTACCAGCCGGTCTGACCGCCAATCCGCTCGCACCGCGGCGAACACTTGCGCCGGTGCACAATCGACCTCGACCGTGCGCGAATCGACGAATCGCGAGCCGAAAGCGCCTCCAGCTAGCCGAGAACGGCGCGCTCCGCTCGAAGACATTGCGTCGGACCAGCGCGATTCGGCGATATTCGCGATCCTCGTTGCGCAGGGCGGCATCGAATCGCCTCGCGATAACCCACGGGAGCGATCGGAAATACGTCGGAAGCCGAGTGGTCTCGCACGACCGTGGGATGACAAATGCTATCGATCAGCTTTCGGCCCACTCGGGCATAGAGCGGCGTCACGAGTCCCAGCCACAAGCTCGAAAGCCTCGGAGTCAACACGGGCACGGGGATGATCAGCCGCCGTAGGCCGCGCTGCCGGGCATACTCGCGCATCAAGTCGCCGTACGACACTTGATCGGCCCCGCCGATCTCGAAGACCCGACTTTCGGAAATCTCGACGTCGAGTGCCGCGACCAGGTACGACAGTAAGTCGGACACGGCGATCGGCTGTGACAGCACCGACACCCAGCGCGGCGCGATCATGACCGGCAGCCGTTCGACGAGCGCCCGAACCATTTCAAACGAGAGGCTGCCTGAGCCAATCACAATCGAGGCGCGAAACTCGATCACTTGCACGCCGGTTGATCGCAGGATCTCGCCCACCTCATGCCGGCTGCGGAGATGTGCCGAGAGCGGCTGTTGGCTGTCTCCCAGGCCGCCTAGATAGATAATGCGGCGAACGCCGGCTTTGGCCGCGGCCGACGCGAAATTCAATGCCGCCCTGCCGGTCTGACTCCTCGAACGATCCGGCCGAGCCCATCGAATGGACCAGGTAGATAGGCCGTGTCCACGCCCTGCAACGCTCGGATCGAGCGAGTCCGGGTCAAGCACGTCGCCGGGCACAATCTCTGTTCTGGCCCCGGTTCGCCCAGTCAACATTTCCGGTCGACGTGCAAGACACCGAACTCGCATGCCTGCGTCTCCAGAGCGACGCAACAGCCGAGCCCCGACATAACCGGTGGCTCCGGTCACCAGGATCAGGCGTTCGGTGAGTCTGCGAAAGCTTGCTCGTTGTGCATCGTTGTGTCATTCGTTCGGGATCGCCCGCAAAACCGTTGCGTGCGGTCTGCAACGATGGAGATAGTCTTGCAACTCGCCTCGCAAGACTTCGAAGCTTCTTCGGAGCTTCGATCCCGACGCTGACTCGGTCGCCCTTAATCCGCTTGACGACGACCACGATGTCCTTGGCAATACGAATTGCTTCTCCGACTTTCCGAGATAAAACGAGCATGGCAGCCTTCCTGTTCATCACGATAGCCTGCCTGGCCAATCGTTCGCCTTGTGCTGAAACAAAGGCCACGGCTGGGCTCAATTCGCCAGCCGTGACCCGAAGCCAGACGGCCTACTCCTTGGGCAGCAGCACGGTGTCGATCACGTGGATCACGCCGTTGCCGCAATCGATGTCTGCCTTCACGACCTTGGCGTCGTTGATCTTCACGCCATCGGTGGCGTCGATCGCCACGGATTGACCTTGCACGGTCTTGGCCGACTTCAGCTTGACGACGTCGGCGGCCTTCACGTTGCCGGCGACAACGTGGTAGGTGAGGATCGCCGTCAGCTTGTCCTTGTCCTGCAGCAGCGCTTCGACCGTGCCCGGCGGCAGTTTCGCGAAGGCTTCGTCGGTGGGAGCGAAGACGGTGAACGGGCCTTTGCCCTTGAGTGTTTCCACAAGCCCGGCCGCCTTCAACGCGGCGGCCAGCGTCTTGAACGAGCCGGCGCTGACGGCCGTGTCCACGATGTCGGACTTGGCGGCCTTCTTGAGGGCGACCGTTCGTGACGTGCGTGCCGGGACATCTTCGCACCTGCCTCGGCCACCTGGCTCGTGGCCACGATTGCCGCGACGGCGATCGCAGCGATGGACAGTTTCAAAGTGATGGACATGACACACTCCTTGTTCAGAACGATCGGCGTTGGAACATGAACGAAGCGTGATGTTTGAATCGCTCCCCGGAACTCGCAGAACGTCTGAGCAGTACCATCGCACGAATCCTGCTGACGCGACTGAAAATCGTTCAAATCGTTCACTGTATTTATACCGACGGCGCATCGTGGTCGTCAACCAAAATCGTTCAAATCGTTCACGTGGGATTGAGGTGAGTCCGTCGTAAATCCAGGCTGTAAATGGCGTTAAGTACCGAAGAAAATTCTTGAAAATGAGCGATGGACGTCCGGACGTCGGCGAGCCTATAATCGTTCAAATCGATCATTGGAAATGTCGTTTGAAACACCTCATTACTCCCAAGCAGGTTGCCCAGGCCATTGGCGTCAGCGAGTCCTCGCTGAAACGCTGGTGCGACCGGGGATTTTGACCACCGTCCGCACGGCCGGCGGCCACCGCCGCTTGGCGCTGGATGATGTGGTCCAGTTCCTCCGCGAATCGGGGCACAAGCTTTGCGGCCCGACTTGTTGGGGCTTCCCTCGACGGTCGGCCAAGGAGCCACGGTGTTGCGCGGGCCCGCGATCAAATCCGCGATGCATTGCTGGCCGGGGACGAAGATCAATGCCGGCGGATCGTGTTCGACTTGTATCTGGCCGGACAAACTGCCTGCGACATTTGCGACCGCGTCCTGGCGGCGGCGTTCCACGACATCGGCGACGGCTGGGAGTGCGGCGAGGTTATCCGTCTATCGCGAGCGACGTGGCTGCGAAATCGCGCTCAAGACCCTGCACGACCTGCGTCTGGCGCTTCCGACTCCATCGGCCGCTGCGCCGGTGGCCATCGGCGGCGCCTTGGAGCACGATCCCTACCGGTTGCCCACGACGATGGTCGAGATCTGCCTGCGAGAAGCGGGCTGGCGCGCGACCTCGCTTGGCACGCTGCTGCCAGCCGGAAGCCTGGGCGAAGCCGTCCGCGAAAACCGGCCGCAGCTGCTCTGGATCAGCGTGTCGTACATCGAATCGACGTCGGCATTCCTGGACGAGTACGCGCGGCTCTACGACACGGCCGCGGAGTTGGGCGCCGCGGTTGCCGTCGGCGGCCGGGCCCTGACGGAAGAGATCCGTCAACAGATGGTCTACTCGGCCTACTGCGACACGCTGCGTCACCTCGTGACGTTCGTCGCCACCCTTGCGCGCGCCGCGCCGCCTCGACCCATGAACCCCGCTGACGCCCCGCGGCCGACGACGCCCGTGGATGCCGTGCCGACCGCGCGGATTCGAGCTGGCAACCTGGCGCCCATCAATCCCTCGGGCGAGTACGTTCTCTATTGGATGATTGCCTTCCGGCGGACTGACTGGAATTTCGCGTTGCAGCGTGCGATCGAATGGGCCGTGGAGCTTAAACGGCCACTCGTGATTTTCGAACCGCTGCGCCTGGGCTATCGGTGGGCCAGCGATCGCCTGCACCGCTTTGTGATCGACGGCATGGCCGAAAATCAGGCCCGCGTCGCGGCGGCGAAGAATCGAGGCGTGCTCTACTTCCCTTATGTCGAGCCGGCCCCCAACGCCGACAAGGGCCTGCTCGCGGCGCTCGCCGCCCGGGCATGCGTGGTTGTCACCGATGACTTTCCTTCCTTTTTCCTGCCACGAATGGTCGCGGCTGCCGCGGCACGCACCTCCGTGCATCTGGAGCAGGTCGATTCCAACGGACTGCTTCCCCTTGCCGCGACTGACCGGGTCTTCAGCACGGCCTTTTCCTTTCGAGCCTACTTGCAAAAGGAACTACCGCGGCACCTGGCAGACTTTCCGCGGGCGAATCCATTGACCGGCGCGAAACTGCCGCCCATCGAAGAGCTGCCGAGTGAGATTCTGCGCCGTTGGCCCGCCGCGACTGCCAAGCTACTGTCGGGCAATCCGGCGGAACTCGCCAATTTGTCCATCGACCACTCCGTGGGAATTACCGACCCGCGCGGAGGCCCCCTCGCTGCCAGGAAGCGGTTGCGAGAGTTCCTCGGTCGGCAGATATCAAACTACGCCGATGCCGCCAATCAGCCCGACGACGACGCGCCAGCCGGCTGTCGGCCTATTTGCACTTCGGGCATATTTCACCTCACGAGATATTTCACGAACTGATGGCTCGCGAGCGCTGGTCGCCCCAGCGGATCGGCCAAAAGACGAGCGGAAAACGCGAGGGTTGGTGGGGAGTTAGCGCCGCCGCCGAGTCCTGGCTGGACCAGTTCGTCACTTGGCGCGAATTGGGCTACAACATGGCCTCACATTGCGATGACTACGACCGTTATGAGTCGCTGCCCGAGTGGGCGCAAACGACGCTGGATAGGCATCTCGGCGATTCTCGACCGGCGGTGTACTCGCTCGACGAGTTTTCGGCGGCGCGGACTCACGACCGATTGTGGAACGCCGCGCAGAACCAGTTAGTCCGCGAAGGTCGCATCCACAACTACCTCCGCATGCTGTGGGGCAAGAAAATTCTGGAGTGGACCGCCACGCCGCGCGACGCCCTGGCGGTAATGATCGAGCTGAACAATCGTTACGCGCTCGATGGACGGGATCCGAACTCGAACAGCGGCATTTTTTGGTGCCTGGGACGCTACGATCGCGCTTGGGGCCCCGAACGGCCGATTTACGGCACCGTGAGGTACATGAGCAGCGCCAACACGGCACGCAAGCTGCGCGTGAAAGGATATCTGACGAAGTATGCGCCTCTCGACATACCGGACTGAGTCATCCCGGCGCTTGCGGAGGAATTCAGCGGTCAGGCCTGTAGTCTGGATTAGCCGTTGGCATAGCCGCTTGGATGGCCTTTCGCCAGTCGTGCAGCCGACCACGCAGTTCGTTCGCCTTTGCGAATTGTTTGGAGGCCAGATCGTTGCTTTCCCCCAGATCGTCGCGAAGATTGTACAGCTCGGTGTGGTTGTCCTCGAAGTATTCGAGCAGCTTCCAGTCGCCCGCGCGGATCGCTCCGACCGGCGTGGTCGTGGGATAGTAATGCGGGTAGTGAAAGTAGAGCGCGGTTCGGTCCAGCGTGGCCGTGGGCTGTTTGAGCAATGGCATCAGGCTCAGACCATCCGAGTCATCATTTTTCGCCTTTCCGTCCTCGGGGTGCGCGATTTCCGCGAGCGTTGGGTAAAGATCGGCCACGAACACTGGCTCGCGGCAGACTCCGCCTGCGGTCGTCACTCCTGGCCAGCGGACCACAAGCGGCACGCGGATGCCCCCTTCGTAGAGCGAGCCCTTGCCGGATCGCAGGGGAAGATTGTTCGTGATCTGCAAGTCGTCGAATTGAACGACGTGACCGCCATTGTCGGACACGAACACGACGACCGTGCGCTTGGCGATGCCACGGCTGTCCAGTCGTTTCAAGACTCGCCCGACACTTTCGTCGACGCTATGCACCATGGCCGCGTAGCCAGCGTTTGCGTGTCGCAGCCCCGGCTTAAGTCTTTTCTTGTAGTGATCGATCAACTCCGCTTTGGCTTCGATGGGCGTGTGCGGGGCATGATGCGCCAGGTAGAGAAAAAGGGTTGATCGCCCGCCCGGTCGATCACTCGCAGCGCTTCGTCGGTGAGCCGATCAGTGAGATACTCGCCAGCCTGACCGCCTTCGAGATGCGGGACGTAGCGGAACCCCTCGTAGCGTCCTTCGCCGCGGTACGGGAAGAAGTAGGTTTCCGGAGCGCCCGACAAGGTGCCGCCGATGTTGATGTCGAAGCCCTGAGTCTCGGGATAATAGGGCGCGTCGCCCAGATGCCATTTGCCCACCAGGGCCGTGAGATACCCGGCTGAGCGAAACAGCTCGGCCAGCGTCGTCTCTTGGTGCGGCAGGTTGGCCACGGCAATCGGCGGAATGAGCTTGCGATCGTGAGGCGGCTTTTGCGACGACTCGCGCCAAATCGTCATCTGCAGCCGGGCATAGTGCTTGCCGGTGAGCAGGCAGGCCCGGGTGGGAGAACAGACGCTTGCCGCATAGGCGTCGGTGAAGCGAACTGCGCTCGCGGCGAGTTGATCGAGATGAGGCGTCTCGTGCAAATCGGCCCCGTAGCAACCGAGGTCCGACCAGCCGAGATCGTCCGCCACGATCATGACGACATTCAGCGGCGCGGCTTTGACGTCCGCCAGCGCCCGTGGCGATGCCGACCAGGCCACGCAGCACATTGTGGCGAGCGACCAAAAAACCGGTACGTTGCGAAATCGCGGTTCAGGGCAAGTCTTCAATTGCATGTTCCTTTCCCAGATTCCGAGCCCCGGGGCTGGGCGAATCGTCAATCGGCAACATCGTGAATTGCAATCAAGGCAAGTCGTCCCTGTGTCGCTGCCGTCCGAAAACGAGCAACCCCCGCGAGCTAATTGCCGCGATGGTTAATTTTTTCTATCAACATCTCCTTCAGAGCTTCCATATTGAAGCTCGCTCCTTTTTGCAGCGGTGGGAACTCGACAAAGCTCTCGGCGGCCTTGCCGACCACTTGCTGCACGAAGACGAATCGCCAGAACTCGTAAGCGAACCAATTGTAATATGCCAGCGAACCAGATTTGCCATTAGGCATGCCAGTGCGCTCAAACGGATCGAGACGCAGATTGACCAGGATCGGCCAGTCGACTTTTTCCGTGGCGCCCAGCCAGCCGTTCGGTTGATCGGTGAAGCGGTATTTGTAGTCGTTGATCCGCGCGGCGCTCAACGTGCTCTCGGTGAAATAGAAGACCTCCCGGCGTTTTGACGGCCCCTTGCCCGAGATCAGGTCCATTTGGTTGTAGCCATCGAGGTGGACCTTGTACTCGGTGTCGCCGAGCTTCTTTCCTTTTTTCAACTCTTCGACGATGTTCGGATTGCCGGCCGCGGCGAGAAATGTCGGAAACCAGTCGAGTCCCGAGAAAATACCGTTCTCGACTTTGCCGGCCGGCGTCTTGCCTGGCCAGCGGATGATGGCGGGAACACGAAAACCACCTTCCAACGCTGTCCCCTTGCCGCCGGCAAAGGGAGTTTGCCCGCCGTCCGGCCAGGTGAAGTTCTCGGCCCCGTTGTCGGTGCTGAATACTAGGATCGTGTCATCCTCCAGCCCATTGTCCTTCAAGTACTTCATGACCGAGCCGACAACGTCGTCCAACTGCGCCATTCCGGCCTCTTGAATGCTCCAGCCGTTCTCGGGGGTTCGCATCGATTCATAGCGTTCCGACAGGTGCGTGATCACGTGCATGCGCGTCGGATTGAGCCACAGGAAGAAGGGCTTGTTGTCCTGGCGGGCTTTGTCCACAAATTTGAGCGAGAGATTCAGGATTTCGTCGTCGACCGTCTCCATGCGGTCGGGATAAAGCGTGCCGGCATCCTCGATCCGCTGCTTGCCAATTTTTCCCCAGCGCGGCTGCACGGTCGGGTCGTCCTTATCGGTGGCCCACGAATGAATCATGTTCCGCGGGCCGACCGTGGCCTTGAGCGCCGGCGGGTAGTTGCGGTGCGCCGGGTCTTCCATCGCGTCGAGGTGATAGAGATAGCCGAAGAATTCGTCGAAGCCGTGGACGGTCGGCAGAAACTGGTTCAAGTCGCCGAGATGGTTCTTGCCGAACTGGCCGGTGGCATAGCCTAATGACTTGAGCGCCGTGGCGATCGTGGGCGCCTTATCGGGCATTCCAATCGGCGAGCCGGCCTGGCCGACGGTCGTCAGTCCGGTGCGGATCGGGAGCTGTCCGGTGATGAAGTTGGCCCTCCCGGCGGTGCAACTGGCCTCGGCATAGTAGTCGGTGAAGCGAATTCCTTGACTGGCCAGCTTATCGAGGTTTGGCGTGCGGCCAGCCATGATCCCCTGGTGATAGGCGCCGATATTAAACCAACCAACGTCATCGGCCATGATGAAGATGATGTTGGGCTTCTTCGCGCTGCCGCCACTACTCTTGGCCCGACCAGCCTGCGCCTGGGCGATTTCGATGCCGGCATCCGCCAATAGATCTCCCACGGCGCCGGCCTGCACGCAGCAGGCTTCCGTCGGCGGCAGGGCAGCATGCTCGAACGGGCGCACCTTGACCGGCTCCGCCCCGGCGCCAACGGCCTGTGTCCGCGGTGCGATGCGCCCCGAGGTCGCCGCGAACCCGAGCAAAGCTCCCATGCCTAGGGCGAAGAATGTCTGGATTCTTGGACTTTGGAACATTGTTGTTCTCCGGACTTTGCTTGTGTGCTTGATAAGCAGATGTGACCGCGAATGCCGCGACGGGACCGAATGGACCCATCTAAATCCGTGCATGCGTTGACTGGATCGATTGCCATGCTTCGCCATGCGATTGCATTGCATCTTGCGCGTCATCATACAACGAAATTCGGCGAGCGAAAGCACGGGGTCGTTGGGTATGCGACACGGCAACTGACTGCGTGGGTCGCGAGAACGATTTCTCCGGCAGGGCGTTTTTGTACCGCGAATAACTTGACTTGAATGGTGAGTGAACGCTAACTTACTTGATCGGTCCAGGTCGTTCACCAGGTGTCAACTGTCCATGAGCATCGCCCGCAGCAAACGTCCCAAGCGACTCAAGGCCGAGGAGCGCAAGCAAGCAATCCTCAGGGCGGCGGCGCCGATTATTGCCAAGTCTGGCTTTAGCGGCACATCGGTGCGCGACATCGCTCTGGCGGCCGGCGTTTCCGAGGCGCTGCTCTACAAACACTTTCCCAGTAAGCAATCCCTCTACGATCAGGCTGCCGTGGCGGCGCGCGAGTCGTCGCGGCTGACGATCGAACGTTTGGCGACGCTTGAACCGAGCACTGAAAGTTTTGTGCTCTTGACCTATGCCACGATTAGTTTCATCGTCTTCGGCTTTCCCGGCCACAAGGCCCACGAGCGCGGAACCGAACGGCTGGTGTTTCGCAGTTTGTTGGAGGACGGCCAGCATGCTCGATCGGTATTTGCCGAAACGGCGGCCGCTTGGATGGACTACGTCGTGCAAAGCTACGATGCAGCCGTGGCGGCGGGCGACGTCGTGGCACTGGCGGTCGAGCCTGCTCATCGCTTTCGCTTCGTGCAGCAGTTGGCGCTGGCGCTTCGTTTGAGCCATTTGCCCCAGCGGCCGGCCTTCGAGTATTCCGGCAGCAAGCGGGAACTGACCGACCAAGCCGTGCTGTTCTCGCTGCGTGGTCTGGGACTGACGGACCGTGCCCTGGCCCGCTGCTTTCAGCCACAACGATTGCAATCCACGCTCGATGCGTTATTCACGTAAGCGCACAACGGAGATCGAAGCCATGGTCGCACGCCGTCTTTCAATGATCGCCGTTTTCGTTGCGTGCTTCAGCGTGGGTTTGGCGGCGCGTGCGGCCGAGCCCGCGGACAGCGCGGTGGGGCAAAAGCTCGATGAATTTAGCATGGCCGACATCTACGGTAAAAAGCATCAGCTGGCCGACTACGCGAATCAGAAGTTGGTTGTGCTGGCCTTCCTGGGGGCGGAGTGCCCTCGAGCCCGGCTCTATGCGCCGCGATTGTCCGAGCTGGCGAAGAAGTACGAGGCCTCGGGCGTGGCGGTCTTGGGTGTCAGCTCGAATGCCCAAGACAATATTACCGAGCTCAAGAACTTTGCCCGGCTGCACGGAGTGACCTTTCCAGTTTTGAAGGATTCCGGCAACGTGCTGGCCGACCGACTGCACGCGGCGCGCGTGCCCGAGGTGTTCGTGCTGGACGCTGATCGGGTCGTGCGCTACCACGGGCGAATCGATGATCAGTATGGGCTCCAGGCCAGCGACAGCGGCAAGGCCGTAGCCTATCAATTGGCGGCGCCGCGGCGGCAAGATCTGGCCCTGGCGCTCGACGAGTTGCTGGCCGGCAAAGCCGTGAGCGTGGCCGAGACCGAAGCCAGCGGCTGTTTGATCGGTCGCCAACGCAAGCCGCGGCCCGACAGCGATATTACGTACTCAAACCAGATCGCGCGAGTCTTAACCAAGAATTGCGTCTTTTGCCATCGCGAAGGACAGATCGGGCCGTTCGCGCTGACCAACTATGAGGACGCCGCCGGCTGGGCCGAGATGATCAACGAGGTGGTGCAAGAACAACGCATGCCCCCCTGGCACGCCGATCCGCGCTACGGCCAGTTCGCCAACGATTGCCGGCTGACGGACGAGGACAAGCAGTTGATCGCTCGCTGGGTCGCCGCCGGCGCTCCGCAGGGCGATCCGGGCGATCTGCCTGAGCCGCCCAAGTTTGCCGCCGGCTGGATGATCCCAGAACCGGATCAGGTGATCTACATGGGGGAGCCGTTTTCGGTGCCGGCCGAAGGCACGGTGCCGTATCAGAGTTTTGTCGTCGATCCGGGCTGGACTGAAAATAAGTGGGTGACGGCAATGGAGCCCAAGCCCGGCAACCCGGCCGTGGTACACCATATCGTGATGTATGTTGTGCCGCCGCGCGGCGCCTCGAAGTACTATACGCGCCGACTTGCCCAAGACGGCTCTTGATTGGTTCGCGTCGTTCTCGCCGGGCCTGCGACCGCCGGTCTTACCCAAGGGCACGGCTCGCTTCATTCCCAAGGGTTCCAAGCTGCTTTTCCAGTTACACTACACGCCGAACGGCAGCCAGCAGGAGGATCGTAGTTACGTGGGCATCAAGTTCGCCGATCCTGCGCACGGTGAAGCGCGAGGTGGCGGTGCAGCATTGCGGCACGCATGACTTCGCCATTCCGCCAGGAGCGGCGGCGCACCAGGTGGAGTCGTGGTACGAGTTCGAGCACGATTCGCTGCTTTGGTCGGTTTCGCCGCACATGCATGTGCGCGGCAAGGATTTTGTCTATAAGCTCATCGATCCCGACGGCAAGGAAGAAACCGTGCTCAACGTTCCGCAGTACGATTTTGGCTGGCAGACGACCTACGTCCTGGCCGAGCCTCGCCGTGTGCCCAAGGGCTCGAAGCTGCACTGCATTGCTCATTTCGACAATTCGCAGGACAATCTCAACAATCCGGATCCCACCAAGGAAGTGCGCTACGGTCCGCAGACGTGGGAAGAAATGATGTACGGTTGGTTCGAAATTTGTCTGGCCGATCAAGACCTGTCCGCCGAACTGGCCGGACAGACGTCCACCACGAAAACCGGAGATTGAACGATGATGCATTGTAATAATCGCCCGACCGCGAGATTCCTCGCGTTAGCGGCCCTGGCGAGCCTGGTGCTTCCGCTGGCGCTTTCCGCTCACGCACCAGGCGCCGACGAGCCGCGCGTCGGTCGCAAAATCGACGACTTTACCCTGGACGATTTTCGTGGTCGGGCTCGCGCGCTCAAAGACTGGTCGGAGGCGAAGCTCGTTGTCGTGGCGTTCACGGGCATTGAGTGCCCGCTGGCGAACCTCTACGCTCCACGGTTGTCGGAGCTGGCCGAGAAATGGAAGTCCAAAAACGTGGCCTTCATTGGCATCAATTCGAATCAGCAGGATTCGATCACCGAGGTCGCTTCGCATGCCCAGCGGCACAACTTTCCATTCCCGATTCTCAAGGACCCCGGCAATATGATTGCCGATCGCTTTGGCGCCGTCCGCACGCCCGAGATTTTCATTCTCGACCAGGATCGCGTCGTGCGCTATTGGGGGCGCGTGGACGATCAGTATGGCATCGGTTTCAGCAAGCCCAAGCCCACCCGGGGCGACGTCGAGGTGGCCCTCGAGGAACTGCTGGCCGGCAAGGAGGTCAGTCAGCCGACGACCGAAGCGCCGGGCTGCCTGATCGGTCGGGTGAAGCGACCGGAACCGTCGGGCGACGTGACCTACTCGAAGCAGATCGTTCGCATCCTGCAAAATCGTTGCGTCGAGTGCCATCACGAGGGGCAAATCGCGCCGTTCTCGCTTGACCAGCTACGACGAAGTGGTGGGCTGGGCCGAGATGATTCGCGAGGTGACGAACGAGCGCCGCATGCCTCCCTGGTTTGCGGCCAAGGAGCACAATCAATTCAAGAACGATCCTTCCCTCACGAAAGACGAATTGCAACTCATCGATCGCTGGATCGCCAACGGCTGCCCGGAGGGTTCGCCCAGCGATCTGCCGCCGCCGGTGCAATATGCCAAGGGCTGGGGTATTTCGGAGCCGGACGAGGTCTTTTACATGAGCGACAAGCCTTTTACCGTCCCGGCCGAAGGCGTCGTGCAGTACCAGATCTACGAAGTGGACCCCGGTTTCAAGGAAGACCGCTGGATCAAGGAAGCCGACGTCAAGTGCGGCAATCCGGCCGTGGTGCATCACGTGATTGTGTTCATACAAGAACCGGGCGGCGATCGCTTCGGCACGCCACAAATGGCCTATGCACCGGGTATGACCCCGCGGCGATTCGAAAAAGGAATAGCCATGCGGGCCAAGGCCGGCTCGAAGCTGATCTTTCAGTGTCATTACACTCCCAACGGCACCGAGCAGCAGGATCGCAGCTATGTCGGCTTTGTGTATGCCGATCCCAGCGAGGTGACGCACGAAGTCATGGGCGGAAGTTGCGGCGAGCTTGGATTCAGAATTCCTCCCGAGGTGTCGGACTACAAGGTCACGGCCCGCAAGCTGTTCCTCAAAGACACGCTGATCTTGGGTATGAATCCGCACATGCACCTGCGGGGCAAGTCGTTCAAGTACGAACTGGAACTGCCGGACGGCACGCGCGAGGTGTTGTTGGACGTGCCGCACTACGACTTCAATTGGCAGTTGTGGTACAACCTGAAAGAACCACGGCTCGTGCCCCGCGGCAGCCGCATGATCTGCACGGCGTCGTTCGACAACTCGGCCGACAACTTGGCCAATCCCGATCCGTCGCAAGAGGTGACCTGGGGCGAGCAGACCTGGGACGAAATGATGTTCGGGTTTTATTCATCGATCAAGGCGCACACCGACGTAGTCAAAAGCGCGTCCAAATAGCGCCGGGTGGCGGAAATCGCCACTCAGTTTGGCCTGAGCGATTCAAATGGGCCGGCGTCCTCATGTGAGGCGCCGGCCCTTTTTCGTTCAAATGGGCTGGCCGCCGCCGCGTGCACCGGGCCGTTCCATGCGTTACGATATTTCGGACAGCCGTTCGCCGGCCAGGCCCAACCAAAAAAGTGCATACGGAGAATTCGGCCATGTTTGCAGCGCGTTGGATGGCTATTGGAGCGACAACCTGGTTATTGGTTCCCGCGCTTTCGCGTGCGGAAGAGCCAACGGCTCTCGCCTCGGCGGCCGGCTCGGTCACATTGGCCAACGTCGTCGATCCTGGGCCCAATTCGCCGGACGAGCCGTTGGCAGGCGAGTATTCACTGGCGCGAGGCAAGCATTTTCTCGATTCCGCCTCGCTCACCTGGCAAAAAGAGCGGGACTGCATGACCTGCCACACCAATTACCTGTACATGCTGGTCCGGCCGGCATTGGGCGCCGACGACGAAGCGCATTGCTCGGTGCGCCAGTACGCCGAAGATCTGGTGACGAAGCGCTGGGCGGAGAAAGGTCCCCGCTGGGACGCCGAGGTGGTGATGAGTGCGCTGACCTTGGCCGCCAACGACGCCGCGACCAACGGCAAGTTGCACCCGGTGACTAAAGTGGCGCTTGAGCGGATGTGGACCGTGCAGCAAGCCGGCGGCGGCTTCGAGTGGATCAGTTGCGACTGGCCCCCGTTCGAAAGCGATCACGAGTTTGGCGCGACGATGGCCGCGTTGGCCGTTTCCATTGCTCCGGAGGGTTATGCCCAGACACCCGCCGCGACCGAGGGCATCGCCAAGATCAAGAACTATCTCAACAACACGCCCATGCCGACTTTGCACCATCGGCTGATGCTCCTCTGGGCCGACACCTACCGCGCAGGCTGGCTCTCGCCCGCCGAGCGGCATGCGCTGGTCGATCAATTGCTGTCGTTACAACTTGAGGATGGCGGTTGGAGCGCGGGCTCGCTGGGCAATTGGCAGCGGGCCGACGGCTCTCCCCAGGATCTCAAAACCAGCGATGGCTATGCCACGGGTCTGGCGGTCTACCTGGCCCGACGCGAGGGCGTTTCGGCGGGCGATCCGCGGCTGGGCAGGGGAATCGCTTGGATCAAGTCGAATCAACGGGCCAGCGGCCGCTGGTTTACCCGTTCGCTCCACAAGGACAGCAAGCATTTTCTGACGCATGCCGGCTCGAATATGGCGCTGTTGGCACTAGCGGCCTGCGATGCGCTGCGCTAGGCTGTGGCGATTGTGGTCAATCGCCCACCGCCGTCAAACTTGCAACGCATGGAATATCGCAATCTAGGCTCGAGCGGCGTTCGTGTTTCGGCAATCTCGTTTGGCGCCGGACCCGTATCACAATTGCTCACCGGCGAGCGAAAGGCCGCGCAACGCGAGACCGTGCTGGCGGCGATTGAGCAGGGCGTGAACTGGTTCGACACGGCGGCCAGCTACGGCGACGGCCAGTCGGAGGAAAACCTGGGCCGGATTCTTTCGGACCTCGGCGCTCAAGAAAAGGTTCACGTCGCAACCAAAGTCCGCTTGATGCCGAACCAGCTCCGCGCAATCGGCTCGCATGTGCGCGAATCGGTGTTGGCCAGCGTGCGGCGATTGCGGTTGGAGCGGATCGCGTTGCTGCAAGTTCACAATTCCATCACCGCCGAGGCCGGATCGCAGCCCACGTCGCTCTCGCCCGCGCACGTGTTGGCCGCCGGCGGCGTGCTGGAGGAACTTGACCGTCTCAAGCAGCGAGGGCTTGTCGAGCGATTGGGACTGACTGGATTGGGCGAGCCCGCGGCGCTAGTGGAGGTGATCGAGAGCGGTGCGTTCGACACCCTGCAAATCCCCTATAATCTTTTGAATCCCAGCGCCGGCCAGCCGGTTGGCGCCGATTTTTCGGAAGTCGACTACGGCGACCTGATTTCAAGTTGCGCGCCCGCGGGATGGGGCTATTTGCGATTCGCGTGTTGGCCGGCGGCGCACTGGCCGGAAACCCGCCCAGTCCGCACACACTCAAGACGCCGTTCTTTCCCTTGGACCTCTACGAACGCGACTTGCGGCGCGCCGAAACCCTGGCGGCGCTGCTGCCCGCCGGAATGAGCCGCGAGGAGGCCGCCGTGCGCTTTGCGCTCAGTCATCCGGGAGTTTCGAGCGCGATCGTGGGCTTTGCAACCCCGGTGCAAGTTTCGCAAGCGGTCGGATACGCCGCCGCGGGTCCATTGGATCCAGCACTGTTGGCTCGAATTTGTGAGTGCTCTCCTTTTCCTGCTCCCCAGGGACCCTGAAAGATGCGGCGCGGCGAACCCACGAACGAGTCTAGCGCAGACTTGGCGCCGACATCGCCCGGCGTGCTTTCAGCCGCCCAGCGATGGACCGTGCTGGTTGCCGCCTTTCTGGCCTGGATGTTTGCCGGGCTCGAGATTTCGTCGTTCGTGCTGCTGGCCCGGCCTGCCATGCTCGACATGCTCGCCGACAGGTTGCAAAGCGGCTCGGCAGAAGCTCGGGTGGGCGATTGGTTTGCCTGGTTTCAATGCGCGTTCCTGCTGGGCGCCGCGACCGGCGGGTGGCTGTTTGGTTGGCTGGGCGATCGTGCCGGCCGCACGCGGGCCATGGCGCTGAGCATCTTGTGCTATTCGTTGGTGACGGGCATCTCGTATTTCGCCGCAGATCCCTACACGCTATTGGTTTTGCGGTACCTGGCCTGTCTGGGCGTGGGGGGCGTGTGGCCGAACGCCGTGTCGCTGGCCGTCGAGGCCCTGCCGAACGTGTCGCGACCGCTGTTGGCCGGACTGATGGGCGCGGCGGCTAACGTGGGTTTCGTGCTCTTGGGGCTGATCTGCTGCGTCGTGCCAGTTACGCCCGAGTCGTGGCGCTGGGTGCTCTTGGTCGGCGCTTCGCCGGCTCTGCTGGGCGTGTTCGCGTTGCTCGCGCTTCCGGAATCGCCGCGTTGGCTGTTCGATAATTCGACCGTCGAAAAGCGCGGTCAGTCGCAGCCCATGCGCGAGATCTTGCGACCTCCGCTGTTAAGTCGCACCGTGATCGGAATTTGCCTGGGGGCGATTCCGGTAATCGGAACCTCGGCGAATGCCAACTGGCTGATCCCCTGGGCGGATCAGGCGGCGGATCACGCGGCCGTCGAAGCGAAGGCGGAAACGCCGGCAGCGAATCATTCAGCCGCGGCAAAGCCCCGCGGGGGCGATCCGCGCTTAAAGGCGTGGACGCAGGTGACCCGCTCCGGCGGTGCCATCTTCGGTAGCTTGTTGGGCGGATGGATCGCCAGCCTGTTGGGGCGTCGCCTGACGTATTTTGCCATCAGCCTCGCGTCGTTTGCCATCAGCTCGTACATCTACAGTTTTCTGAATCCTGCGCGATCCCCTGTTTGCCTGGTTCGCATTTTTGCTGGGCTTTGTGGGCGTCACCTATTTCGGATGGCTGCCGTTATACTTGCCCGAGCTTTTTCCCACGCGGGTCCGATCGACGGGCACGGGCGTGACATTCAACTCGGGCCGAATTCTGGCCGCGGCCAGCGTGTTGGGGGCCGGCGGGCTGATGCGGCTGTTTGGCGGCGACTACGCCCGCGTGGGAATGTTCACGGGCCTGGTCTATGTCGTGGGCATGATCGTGATTTGTTTCGCGCCGGACACAACCTCCCAGAAACTAGAGGACTAGCCGTGCGCAGTGTGGGACTGATTGGCTTGGGACTTTTAGGCTCGGCATTGGCGGAGCGATTGCTCGCGGCGGGCTTTGACGTGCTGGGCCACGATGTGTCGGCCGAGAGACGCGATGCATTCGTAAAATTAGGCGGCCGCGCGGCCGACGCCGCGGTGGACATCGCCCGGAATTGCGACACGCTCGTGCTGAGCCTGCCCGATGCCGACGTTGTGACCCTGGTCATCGCCGAGCTAGTGCCGGCCCTGCGCGACGGGCTCTTGCTGATCGACACCACTACGGGCGATCCGGCGTCATCAGCCGCCTGCGGCGCGAAGCTGGCAGGGCAGGGGATCGGCTTTCTCGATGCCACGATTGCCGGCTCCAGCGTGCAGGTTCGCGAAGGTCGCGCGATCGTCATGGTCGGCGGTGAGACGGCGTCGTTCGCTTCGGGCCGCAAGATACTTTCCTGCTTCGGCAAAGAGGTGTTCCACGTCGGCCCGTGGGGAAGCGGTGCGCGGATGAAGCTAGTGGTCAATCTCGTGTTGGGATTGAACCGAGCCGTATTGGCCGAGGGGCTGACGCTGGCAAATTCGCTAGGGCTTGATTTGCCGTCCACGCTTTCGATCCTCAAGGCAAGTCCGGCCTACTCCATGGTCATGGACACCAAGGGCGAGAAGATGCTGAGGAGCGATTTCGCGCCGCAGGCACGGCTCTCACAGCATCTAAAGGACGTGCGGCTAATTTTGGCGGCCGGCGCGGAAAGCGGCGCGCGGCTGCCACTCTCCAGCGTTCACCGCGAATTGCTCGAATGGGCCGAAGCCGCCGGCCTGGGAGAACTGGACAATAGCGCCGTCATCCGCTTTTTTCAGTCGCCCGAGGCGCAGTAGCCGTCGCTCTCGCTTCCAGCTTGAACTGGCCTGTGGCGTCTTCTAGACTGATTGCCAGCAATTTCGTGCCAATCAATCCTGCGCTGCGAGGTGATCTATGCGAACGTGTGCCCTTTTTGTCGCGACACTGGCGCTCGTCGCCGCGGCGCGTTCGGCCGAGGCCCACTTTCTCTTCGCTCGGATTTGTCCGGCGGCCGAGGGCGGCCGCGCGGCGGAAGTTTATTTCAGCGAATACGCGCATGCCGGCGATCCTCGCTATATCGCCAAGATGGCAGGCGGAAAGTACTGGCTGCAGACCGTCGCCGGAGAGTTTCGCCCGTTGGAAATGCGAGCCCTGTCGGATCGCCTGCGCGGGCGACTGCCGGTCGAGGGCTCGCTAATGGTTGTTGGGCAGCTCGATTACGGCGTGTTGGGCGGCTCGCCTGGGCCGGCTTTTCTGTTGCGACACTACTCCAAGGCCGTGGCCGGCCAGCCGGCGGAAATTAACCGCCTGGCCGCCAAAGGCACGAACGTCGAAATCGTGGCCACGTTCGAGCCCGACCGCGTGGTGATGACGGCCCTGCTTGGCGGCAAACCGATGCCAAACACCGTGTTTACCACCGTGGACGTCAATCTATCGAGTGAGGAGATCAAGGCTGACGCCGACGGTCGCGCGAGCTTCACTCCGCCCGCGACAGGCGTGTATACGGTCTACGTGCGTCACACCGATCCCACGTCAGGCGAATACCAGGACAAAAGTTACAAGGAAATCCGCGAGTTCGCCACGCTCACCTTTTCCTGGCCGCTGGCTTCATCCGAGCCCGATGCCGAGGCCGTGCAAATGTTCGAAGACGCCCTGGCGGCCCGGGCACAGTGGAAGAACTTTCCTGGCTTTTCGGCCAAAATCTCGGGCGATATCGAAGGCCGCCCGTTTGATGGCACCGTGACCGTGGCTCCCGACGGCAGCGTCAAGCTCGCGTTGGTCGACGATGATGCCGTGAAGGGCTGGGTCCGCGAACAACTCGAATCAATCACGATGCACCGCGCGGTGAGTCAGCA
Organism: uncultured Planctomycetaceae bacterium; assembly: GCA_963791755.1. GTDB lineage: Bacteria > Planctomycetota > Planctomycetia > Pirellulales > PALSA-1355 > PALSA-1355. The sequence continues at coordinate 1,040,195 of CAWBTK010000005.1, read as the reverse complement.
CGCCGGTTCCGCGAGAGAAATGCCGAACGTGCGGTTTGCCGACGACCAGACCGATCACCCGCTGGGCCGGCTGTTGGCATTCGAGGGCGGACATTTCGCCACCAGCTACCGCGTCAAGGACAAGCAGATCGCTTCGGTGAATCGGGTGCTCGACGGCAAGAACATGACGATTACGGTGCTCGACAACGAAAAGAACGCCGAGGGCGCCGTCTTACCTCACTCGTACACGGTGCAATATTGGGACGCCGCGACCGGCAACCTGGAGCGTAGCGAAACGGTTCAAGCTCGCTGGACGCGAGTTGGGACCTTTGACCTTCCTGCCCGGCACACCGTGACTGCGGCGACCGAAAATGGCTTTTCGGTGCGAAGCTTCGAACTGCAAGAGCACTCGCTCGCCACGCCGGCGGACAAGTAGCGATTTGCAGCGCGCTACCGGCCCGCCACGGCCTGGATCAAGAACGCCTCGAGCTCGCGGACTCCGGCCGGATTTTCATAGAGCTTGTGGTGTTCGGCCAGAATGCGCGCCCGCACTTGCGCCCTCCACTCGGCATCGGTTGCCAGCCGGACGGCCTTTTCCACGTAATCGGCCGCGTCCGTGGCGATGCAATCGTCGATGCCCATCCAGCGATACAAGGCATAGGTGATCCGACTGCGCAGAAAGCCGCCGGGCAGCGTGACGATTGGCGTGCCAACCGAAAAGGTCTCGTAGCTCGTGTTGCCGCCGCCGAAATGGAGGGGATCCAAAACGACGTCGGCCAATTCTAACAGCCTTTGGAAATCGGGCTGCGGTTGCCGCGGCACGAAATGCACCCGCCGGCTGGCATCGCCCATCGTCCGCGACAACCGCTCGCGCAGCAACTCGGCCCAGGCGGGCTGCTGACCTTCGATCAATACGATTCGGGCGAGCGGGTCGCGCTCGACGATCTGGCGGAACACGGCGTCGTCGTCGGGGTGCAGTTTGAACAGGCTCTGCGGGCAGACATACGGATGATCGGCCTCGCCGAGGCCAAAATCGACGCGCGATTTGACGCTCGTCGATGGCTCCGGACGGTAGAAATAATTCGCCAGGTGCGGGAGCTTGACGAGCTTTTCGGTGTAATGGGCCTCCGCGCCGAGGGTTCTAAGTCCACGGAAGAAATGAAGTAATCGATCGTCGGCAGGCCTGTCGTCAGTGGATGCCCCCAGGTGACGCACTGCACCGGCGCGAGCCGGCCGTGGGCCAAATAATAGGGGAGCGAGTCCATTCCCACGTCGGTATACAGGAGCACGTCGAGCCGCTCCTGGGCGATTTGTTCTCGGGCCGCGAGCAGATGCGGCGGCAGCGTGATCGTGCGGTCGGCGGCCATCGCGATCGCCCGCGACATGGGATCTTCGCTGCGCGGAAAGCGAAATACAACCACTTCGAATCGTTCGCGATCCAGCATTTGGATCAGGCCCAGATTTAACTTGCCGATCGTGTGCGCGTAGAAGTTCTGCGAAAGAAAGCCAATCTTGATCTTCCCGCTGACTGGTCGAGCGAGGGGATTCCGGCAATGCGGCGCGACGTATTCGAGCACCGGCGCTGCGCGATGCAGCAGTTGGCCAATCTTGGACTGTGTGTCCCGTTCGTTGCGGCCTTGATAGGCCAGATGAAACGCGGGCACGCCAATCGCCATCGTGGGGTCTTTGACTCTTAGCGGCTCGTCGGTCAGGCGGTCCAGCTCCGCGTTCAGTCGCGCACGGCTGGCTTCGATCTGGTCGGGCGTGCCGAGTATAACGGGCAGCACCAAACACGACTTGATTCGCAGCGAGTCGTTTTTTTCGAGCGCAATCGCCGCCGAGAAGCAGGCCAGCGCCGCGGCCGTGTTGCCTTGGGCCAATCGCGCATCACCCAGGTTGCAGTATGCCGTGGCATAATTAGGCTGAAGGCTCAAGGCCCTCTCCAGCCATTCGACGGCCTCCTCGACGCGGTGTTGCCCCTGCAACAACGACCCGAGATTGTTGCAGGCCAGCGCGCTACGCCCATTGATCGCAATCGCCCGGCGGTAACATGCCTCGGCTTGTTCCATGTCACCTTGGGCTTTCCAGACGACACCCAGGTTGATCCAGGCATCGGCGAAGCCGGGCTTGATCCGTAGGGCCTGCTCGAGCGATTGTCTCGCCTCGTCCAACCGCGCAAGTTCTTTTTGAGCGAGCCCAAGGTTCAGATAGATGTCGGGATCGGTCGGCGCTCCGCGAAGCGCATGGCGATAACTCTCCGCGGCATCGACAAATCGTCCCAATTGCTGGTAAGCATTGCCGAGATTGAAATGGGCGATCGAATTATCGGGCTCCAGTTCGATGGCGGTGCGGAATCGCGTCACGGCTTGCTCGGGTCGTCCTGCTTGCCGCAGCAGGCTGCCCAGATGGCTGTGCAGGGCGGCGCTTGCGGGTTGATGCTGGATCGCGATCGCCAATTCGTCCATTGCCGCCTCGATCTGTCCGCGCTGCTGCAGAATCCAAGCCAATCGATGCCGCACGCTCGATTCATGCGGGACCTGCGTGAGAATTCGGCGCAGCGTTTCTTCGGCTTCCTGCCAGGCGCCGGCGCGTTGCTGCTCGGTGGCGAGTTGCAACAGTTGACGGAGATCGTCCATGGACGTGTTCGCGGAAATGCCAGGCCGTGTGTACGGGCTCAGTCGACGTTCGAGACGACGGCGTGCGGCGACTGCGCCACACGCACCCAGCGTGTCACTGCCTGGGCCAGAATCACGATCATCGAGCCGATCACGAACACGGTGAAGCCGATATTGAGCAGCCCCTGAATCAGTTTTGCGTTCATTCCCCCCAGCTTCCAGCCGTCGGCCAGCATGCCCGCGAACGGCCCCGTGATCATCTGGTAGCCGGCCGTCAGCGTGGTAGAGATCACGAACATCATGGGCAGAATCGTCAAGGGCGGCATAGCGCCCGCGGCCCGCGTTGATCATGACAGTGGTCACGACCGTCAAGCGCGACGACGGCCAGCATCTGGTTGGCGATGCCGAACATCGGCCAGATCGTGTCGATCGAGCCGGTCCAGATCAATCCGCCCCAGGCCGCGGTGACCAGTGCCGTCGACAGCACGGCCCCTGGCAGCCAATCGGTGCGATCGAACGCCGGATAGACCTTGCCCAGCGCCTCTTGCAGCAAAAACCGAGCGATCCGCGTGCCGGTGTCGATCGTCGTGAGGATGAACAAAGCCTCGAACATGATCGCGAAGTGGTACCAGTATTTGATCACCGATTCCAGATTTACCGCGTCGCCGGCGACGCGCTGCATCGCATCGCGAAAAATCTGGGCCATGCCCACGGCCAACGTAACGGCCCCGCCGGTCCGTCCGCGCAGCGACTCGCCGCCGACCTGCTGTTCGATCTGGGGCAGGTTGTCGGTATCGGCGTCCCATTTCCGTCAGGGTTTCGGCGTATTTCGAAACTTTCGACAGGTCGATGTTGATCGCCCAATAATCTCCCTGCGGCAGCGAGGCGGCGGCGATCAGGGCCATGATCCCGACCAGCCCCTCGATCAACATCGCGCCGTAGCCGATCGTGCGGATGTCGCTTTCCTTGGAGATCATCTTGGGCGTTGTGCCGGAAGACACCAGCGCGTGAAAGCCCGATATCGCCCCGCACATGATGCAGATGAAGCAAAACGGAAAGATAGCGCCGTTGAAATAGGGTCCGCCGCCCGAGGCAAAGTGCTCGTTGACCATCGGCGCCTCGAGTTCGGGATTGGCCACGATCACCGCTCCCACCAGCAGGGCCACGGTGCCGATCTTCAGAAAGCTCGACAGATAATCCCGCGGGCACAACAGCAGCCAGACCGGCAACACCGAAGCGATAAAGCCGTAGCCGCAGATCGCGAGAATTGTCTGATTGCGCGTCAATTGGAAATACGGCTCCAGCGCCGAGCCGGGGATCCAGTTGCCGGCGACGGTCGCGGCCAGCACCGCGGCGGCGCCGATCGCCGAGGCCTCGACGACGCGCCCCTTGCGGATCTTGTACATATACAATCCCACGACGAGCGCGATCGGCACGGTGCAGGCGATGGTGAATGTGCCCCACGAGCTGCCGGCCACGGCCTGAGTGACGCCCTCGGGAAGTCGAATCGCCCGGGCCTCGTCCGGCTCCAGATGAGAAATGTCGCTTTCCGCCTCGGCGTCGCGCGGGTGCGAGACGGAAAATGCCTCGCTGCGCACCGAGTTCGGCGCCGTTGGGATAGGCGATTCGCGTTTGGGCGGGCAATGTGGCGTAGTGCCGCGCGTCGTCGCTCCAAAGCTTCGCGTCTGCGCTACTGGGCAAATACAAACGTCGTGCCGGCGGCCAGCTTGATCTCCTCGCCGCCCAACGCTTTGACGACCACCACGCCCAGACCGGACAGCGCGATCACGACGACGAACAGAATGGAAATCGACGCCGTCCCGCCGGCCAGCGAGCCGATCTCGGCCCGCGCGATCTCGGCCAGGACCGGCCCCCACGGCGGACCGAGGCGGCCAGCACCAGCATGTCTTGCACCGCCCCGGCCAGGCACACGCCAACCACGATCCACACCAGCCCCGGCAGGTAGCCAAACTGAATGGCCAGCACCGGGCCGATCAACGGTCCCGCGCCTGAAATGGCCGCGAAGTGGTGGCCGAAAAGCACCCACTTGTGCGTGGGATAGTAGTTCTGGCCGTCGTTGAAGGTGTGCGCGGGCGTGATGCGCGATATCATCCAGGGCCGCCACCTTGGCCGCTAGGAACGTGCTGTAAAAGCGAAATGCGATGGCCAGGCAAGCCAGGACTACCAGAACTATGGGCATCGCGTGCATCGTGAACAGGCCTCGGCGCGGGCTGTGGTTTGCGGTTTATCAATTCCAAATATAAGCCAAAGCCGCGGCAGCGGGCAGAGCAGACCGTTCTCGGTCCGCTGCCGGAAAATGGCGTCCGCCAACAAAAATAGCAGGCGCACTCGCGTGCCGCCTGCTATCTGAGAGATTTTTCCGAACCGACGAACTAGTGCCGAGCCGGCTTGGGAACGGCCTCGACCGGAATTCGCATGGCATAGAACGAACGCCAGACGAAAATCAGGGCGATCGCTAACATGACCAGGCCAATCAGCCAGGTATAGTCGGTGGTCGAGTTCGCATGGGCAGCTTCCTTCATTTTCACCGCGATTTCGACGGCCAATAGCCCGAACAACGTGGAGAACTTGATAATCGGGTTGAGCGCCACCGAGGTCGTGTCCTTGAACGGATCGCCCACCGTGTCGCCGACGACCGTGGCCGCATGCAGATCGGTGCCTTTTTCGCGCAGGTCGACTTCGACGTACTTCTTGGCGTTATCCCACGATCCGCCGGAGTTGGCCATCGAGATGGCCTGGAACAATCCGAAAATGGCGATCGAGATCAGATAGGCCACGAAGAAGTTGGGATCGAAGAACGCGAAGGCCAGAGTTATGGCCATCAGCGCGATAAAAATATTCCACATGCCTTTTTGAGCATATTGGGTGCAAATGCGGACCACGGTTTTCGAGTCCTCGATGTCGGCCTCGGTCTTGGTCAGAGTCGAGGTTCTTCTTGATGAACTCGACGGCCCGATAGGCTCCGGTCGTGACGGCCTGCATCGAGGCGCCCGAGAACCAGAAGATCACGCTGCCGCCGCAGATGAAGCCCAAGAGCACCGGAGCGTCGGTAAGGCTGATGTGCAGCAACCCGGCTTTTCCCAACAGCAGAATGATCGAGAAGATCATCGTCGTGGCGCCCACGACGGCCGTGCCGATGAGCACGGGTTTTGCCGTGGCTTTAAACGTATTGCCCGCCGAGTCGTTGGCTTCGAGATAGTGCTTGCCGCCTTCGAAGTCGGGATCGAATCCGAATTGCGACTTGATCTTCTCGCGGATATTGGGCACGGCCTCGATCTGCGAGAGCTCGAAGATGCTCTGCGCGTTGTCGGTCACGGGACCATAGCTATCCACCGCGATGGTCACGGGACCCATGCACAAGAAGCCGAAAGCCACGAGACCGAAGGCAAAGATCGATCCCACGCCCACGTGCGGCTCCCCAGGGGCGAGCGACACCTGCATCAGCGTATCCAGTCCCAAGGTGCTGACGTAAAAGGCGCGTCCCCATCAGGCCTGCGATCAGCAAGCCCATCCAGAAGGCGCTGAAATAACCGGCCACGAGGCCGGAAAGAATCGTCAGCGACGTGCCGCCTTCACGCGAGGCAGTGACGATTTCATGCACGTGCTTCGAGTGCGAACTGGTAAAGACCTTGGTGAACTCGGGAATCAACACGGCGGCCAGGGTGCCGCAGCTGATGATCGTGGCAAGCTGCCACCACAGTTTCGGCCATTCGGTGCCGGCCACGCTGAGATCGGCCAACAGCAGCCAACTCATGAAGTACGACGTGGAGATGCACAGCACCGAGGCGATCCAGATCAACCGGGTCAGCGGCTGTTCGAAGTCGAATTCCTTCAAGTGGCCGTATTGCTTCTCCGAAATCGCCTGATTGAGGAAGTAGGAAACGCCCGACATGAAGTCCATCAAGAACCGCATGGCGAAGATCCACACGATCAGCTTGGCCTGCAAGTCGGTCTGATCCTGTGGAATGGCCAACGTAATGAACGAGATCAGCGCCACGCCGGTCACGCCGTACGTCTCGAAGCCGTCGGCCGTGGGGCCGACCGAGTCGCCCGCGTTGTCGCCCGTGCAGTCGGCGATCACGCCCGGATTGCGCGGGTCATCTTCCTTCACGTTGAACACGATCTTCATCAAGTCGGCGCCGATATCGGCGATCTTCGTGAAGATACCGCCGGCGATCCGCAGGGCCGAAGCGCCCAGCGACTCGCCGATGGCGAAGCCGAGAAAGCAATAGCCGACGATCTGGCGATCCACGTACAAGAGAATGATCACCATCATGACCAGCTCGAGCGAGATCAAGAACAATCCGACTGACATGCCGGCCCGCAGCGGAATATTCACCACGTCCCACGGCCGGCCCCGCAGCGAGGCGAAAGCCGTGCGTGAGTTGGCATAGGTATTGATGCGGATGCCATACCAGGCCACCGCATAAGAACCGAACATGCCAACCACCGAGAAAAACAATACGAGCAAGGCCGTCTCAAGAGGTTCCTGCTGCAGCACCATGAAGTAGTACAGCATGGCACTGGCGATGATCGCGAACAGCATCAACAGGAATTTGCCCTGCTGAATGAGATAGGTCTTACAGGTTTGAAAAATGATTTCCGAAATCTTCAGCATCGACTCATGGGCTGGCAGGGCCTTGATTTGAAAGAACAGCCACAAGCTGATTCCCAGCGTGCCCATGATGACCCAGGCTCCGCCGAATAGCAGGTTCCAGGCGGTGATCGTCTGGCCGCCGATCGTGAAAGTGCCTTCGCGCAGATCCGGAATCGCCAGATCGGCCTCGCCGGCCAACAGGGCCGTGTCCGAGAGCAGCCAAAGTGCCAGTGCGCCGACGACCGCTCGGGTCGTCAGGCGCGGTAGATTTCGAAAGAATTTCACGGCAGGTCTCCAAGTACTGTGTTAGACGTTTGGGTGTTCTTCGAGTGTGCGGTTATCGCCGTCGCGGAGCGGCCAGTGCCCCCAGGTCATGCGACTTGGGGCAGCCTTGCGACGACGTTGGGTTGAGCCCGGGCGGTTGACGATGTGGCAGGAGCAAAACGCGGTTCGGGCGATCGGCCGAAGATTTGGGCGCGATGCGGTACCCGTCGGCCTGGTGGCCAACAGCGTCAGGTCGCGTGTATCGCGAGAGACAACAATCGTGCATCAACAGCCGCCTTAGCCGTCCTGGTCCCGCTCGCGGTGAACGGCTCTTAGCCCCTGACATTTCGGGCCGGCCGGCTCAAACAACGTGAGCGAAAACTCAACGGACGGTGGAGTCCTCAACGGAGAATTCGGTAGTCGCAGACACGTACGGGCGCCCTGGTCAATTGTGCCTACGACACCCTTGCGCGCGCCCCGCATTTGGCCTCAGCCAGGGGCCGCCGCCACGGGGACCGTGGAAGTGGAAAAATGTAATTGACATGGCCGACCCTGTCAACCGAAGCTCGGCGAGCCGGCGGGCGGCGTGGCTCGGCCGCCGACGACCCGCGTTTTAGACGGTTTTGCCCGCAAACGTGCCGCATTTCGTCGCGTCTCCAAGCCCGGACGCCAGGGGGCATCCGAATGCGGTGCGGCAACCCGCGTTTGCTCTCACCACGCGGGCACCTACAATTCCTCTGAAAACCATCGCGCCCGTTGTTTTCTGGAAACATTTGGCACTTCGCGCTTTCCCGCGCACCTTGGAGCTTGGATGAGCTTTCCGACCGACCACCAGCCCTGGCATCAGGAACCGACGAGGCTGACTGAGCTTGAGCATGAGATCGCGCCGATGACGGTCGACGAAGTGCCGCCGCGCTCGTTTCCCGTGTTGCCTGCCGTGTTGTTCCTGCTGACTTGTTTCACGACGTACGGCATCGGCGGACCAGCCTATTCGTTCGCCCTCATGCTGACCTTGGTCTGCCACGAGTTCGGCCACTACATTCAGGCCCGACGTTATCGTGTTCCGGCCAGCTTGCCCTACTTCATCCCGATTCCCGCGCCGCCCCTGGGCACGATGGGCGCCGTGATTGGCATACGCGGCGAGATGACGAATCGTCGGGCCTTGTTCGACATTGGAATTTCCGGACCCTTGGCCGGACTCGTACCTGCGATGATCTTTACACTCTGGGGTCTCAGCCTATCGACGGTCGTGCCAAAGCAGCCCGTCGGGATGCTGGGCGATCCATTGCTGTTCAAGTTCTTGGTTCGGCAGTTCTTTGGCGTCTTGCCCGAGCATCAAGATGTGCTGTTACATCCGTTCGCATATGCCGGATGGGTCGGCGTCTTGATCACGTCGCTCAACTTGATGCCGATCGGGCAATTGGACGGCGGGCACATTCTATACGCCATGTTGCGGCGCAAGGCGCACTTCATCGCTTGGGCACTGTTGATTGGAGCCGTAGCGGCCATGACGCTGATGCACACCTATCAGTGGACGCTGATGCTGTTGCTATTGGCCTTCATGGGACCGAGCCACCCGCCGACGGCGAACGACGAAGAACCGCTGGGTCGGCCCCGTATCGTGCTGGGTTGGCTCACGCTGGCGTTCGTGATCATCGGTTTCACGCCGCAGCCGTTCACAGGCTTTTGAGCCGGCTTGCCGAATCGCGACCGAATTACGCCGCCTGGGTCTCGTCGCCCGATTCGGGCGGAGCGTCGCTGTCGCGCACGTTGAGAATCTCGCCGTCCTCGCTGACGTCTTCGAAGCGCACCGAGACCCGCTTCGACACGCCCGACTCTTCCATAGTGACGCCGTACAGCGTGCTGGCGCAAGTCATGGTTTTTTTGGAGTGCGTGACGACGATGAACTGCGTCCAGGCCAGAAACTCCTGCAGCACGCCGATGAAGCGCTCGATGTTGGCTTCGTCCAAGGCCGCGTCGACTTCGTCCAGAACGCAAAACGGGCTGGGCCGGCTGCGGAAGATGGCCAGCAGCATGGCGACGCAGGTTAGCGTCTTTTCACCGCCGCTCAACAGCGAGATATTCCGCGGTTCCTTGCCCGGCGGCCGGGCCACGATCTCGATGCCGCTGTCGAGAATGTCGACTCCCTCGTCGAGCACGATATCGGCCTGTCCGCCGCCGAAGAGCTTGCGGAATAGCGCCTGGAAATGTCCGCGCACAACCTCCAGGGTTTCGGCGAACAATCGCCGGCTGTCGGCATTGATCTTGCCGATGATCGACTCCAGCGAGGTCTTTGCCGACGACAAATCGCCGTGCTGCGCCGAGAGGGTGTTGTAGCGGACCTCGAGTTCGTCCAACTCCGCCAACGCGTCGAGATTCACGCCGCCAATGCTGTTGAGCTTGGCTCGCAGGTCGGCGATCTCGCTCTCGGCCGCGGTTCTCTCTTGCAGTTCCTCGGCCGACGGTTCCTGCTCCAGTTCGGCCAGTTCGATGCCATAATCCTCGCGCAGCCGGTCGACCAGGGCGGTTCGTTCCAGACGTACTTCGCTGGCCGTTAATTGGCGGGCATGCAGCCGCGCTTCGAGCTTGCGGATTCGTGCCCGAGCCCGTTGAGACTCGGCGTCGAGTTGAACCTTGTTTTCGCGCCACATGTCGCGCTGGCTGACGTGGCGAACCGCCTCGGCGGCGACTTGCTCCTTGCGTAAATAGAGCTCGGCAACCTCCGATTCGGCGGCCAGAATTTCGCGTTCGGCCTGCCGCAATCGCCCGGTGCTGGTGGCCAATTGCGATCGGCTGTCGGCCAGCGTGCGGCCCCGCTCCTGCTGATCGCGTTCGAGCTGACTCTGCTGGGCCTTCAAATGCGATAACCATTGCTCGCTTTTGACAACGTCGATCTTCGTGGCCGCCGCCTCGCGACCGGTTCGCTGCCGCACCTGCTCCAGGTCCTTGGCCCGCTGAGCGCCCTCGCTCATGCGAGCTTCCAGCTCGCGCTGCGAGCCCGCGACTTTCGTCAATCGAGTTTTTGACTCGGCCAAGACCGAGGCGGCGCGATCGTGTTCCGTTGTCGTCGCCGCCAGCTCGGCAGCCAGCGATTCGCAAAGGTCGCATAACTGCGATTGGCGCTCTTCGCCGGTCGTCCGACGCATTCGCTCTTGCTGATGCCGCTCGTGCAACTGGCGAGCTTCCGCCGCCAGCGACTGCACTTGTCGTTCTTGAGCGACGATCTGCTGTTCGAATTCGGCACATAGCGTGGCGTGTCGCTCGATCTCGGCGGCCATTTCCGCGATCTGTTGTCGCAAGATTCGCAGCTCGCTGCGTCGCGAGATCAGCCCGGTCGAGGTATGTCGCGGCCCAAGATACAGCGTGGCATCGGCCGCCACCATCTCGCCGGCGCGGGTTACAAAGCTCAGCCCGCGCCCGATGGATTCGGAGAGGGCCAACGCATGGGGCAGGCTTTCGACGATCCAGGTTTTTCCGAGCAGGCGCTTGGCGAGCACGGCAAATTCGGGAGCCGTTTCAACGAACTCGTCGGCCCGACCGAGCACGCCTTCGTGTCCATGCAGGTCCAAGGCATCGAGATGGGTCTTGGTCGCGGGCGTATCGAGCCGGATGAATCCGACGCGGCCCGCCAACGACTCCGCTTCGTGCAATTGATTGGCCCAATCGCGTCCGCCCGCGACGACCAGGCATTGCGCCATTTCGCCAAGCGCGATTTCGACCAAGGGCGCGGTCTCGAAATTCACGTGCAACAAATCCGCGACCAGGCCGCGAATTTGCCCAAACGGTCCCTGCTTCGAACCTTGGGCCTGCGTGAGCACTTGTTTGACGCCCGCGCTGAGTCCTTCCAGCCGTTTCTCCAATTCTTCGAGCACCGCGGCCCGTTCGCTGGCCCCACTATGTTTTTGGCGTAATTGTCCCAGGCGATCGCGGGCCAGCGAGGCATCGCGGCGGGACGCGGCCAGTTGCGATTGCGCTTGTTCGAGCTGCGATTGCCGCCCTTGGCACTCCGCCGCCAGGGCATCGGTACTCATTCGCAGCCGCTCGAGCTCGGCGGCCAGCGCGTCTCGCGACGCGATCAGCTCGGCCAGCCGCTTGGCGCCGCGTTCTTGCGCCATCCGCGTGGTGGCGACTTTCGATTCCAGCGAAACGATCTGGCTTTCCAGGGCCGCAATGCCGCGCAACTGATCCAGGTGCGCCGCGCGCCATTGCTCGGCTTCGGTCCGCAACTCGTCGATTTGGGCCGTTAGCTTAGTCAGGCCCCGTTCTTCCTCGGCCAGCCGCCGCGCGACCTCGCGATGTTGCAATTCGGCCGCCGACAAGTTGGCGACGATATCGCGTAATTGTTGAACGACGTCGCCGGCCCGCAAACCCATGGAGGTCAATTGTCGCCGGCAGCGGGCAATCTCCTCCTCCAAATCGAGGCAGGTGCGACGTTGATGCTCGATGGCCGACTCATGGGCCGCAATCCGTTCGCGATTCTGCGCGATTCGGCCCTCGCTGGCCCGCGTGGCCGCGTCGGCCGCCACGATTTGGCCGTCTAGCGCCACGGCTTGGGCCTCGTGCGAATCGGCCTGGGCCAGTTGCACGGCGATTTCCGACTGAATCGCGGTTACCTCGGCGTCCGATTCGCTCAATCGCGCAGAAAGCTTGCGCCAGTCGGCCAGGCCGATCTGCGTGCGCAGAGCCTGCAGACGGTCGGAGTATTCCTTGTAGCGGCGGGCCTTGCCGGCCTGCAGCCGCACGGCGCGCAGGCGGCTTTCGACCTCGTCGACGATGTCCGAGAGCCGCAGCAGGTTCTGTTCGACGCGCTCCAGCCGGCGCAGGGCCTCGATCTTCTTGGCCTTGAAGCGGCTGATGCCGGCGGCCTCCTCGAAGATCAGCCGCCGCTCGCGCGGCGACGATTGCAGCAGCACGTCGACCTTGCCCTGCTCGATCACGCTGTAGGCTTCGGTGGCCACGCCGGTGCCGGCGAACAGGTCGCGGATGTCGCGCAGCCGGCAGGGCTGGCGATTGATCAGATATTCGCCCTCGCCGCTGCGATAGACGCGCCGCGTGATGTGGACCTCGGGCGTGTCGATCGGCCAGCAGATGCTGCGAGTTGTCGAAGGTGAGCGTCGTTTCGGCGGCGTTCAGCGGCCGGCGAGTGGCCGAGCCGTTGAAGATGACGTCGGCCATCTCCTTGCCGCGCAGGCTCTTGACGCTCTGCTCGCCGAGCACCCACTTGATGGCGTCGACGATGTTCGACTTGCCCGAGCCGTTGGGCCCCACGACGACGGTGATGCCGCGGCGGGAACTCGAACCGAGTCTTGTCGGCAAAGCTCTTGAAGCCGACGAGTTCGAGCGCCTTGAGCATGGGCGAGACAAGTTCAGCTAAAGTGGAGATTCGACTGCCCCCGGGCGTCGTTGCACGGTGGCAGACAGGCACTCCATTTTACCAAGGAACTGGCTTTCGGGGCTGGCCCGGTTTTTCCTGTGATTTCCCGTGCGGAAACGTCGGTCGCGGCGGCCGTGCAGGCTTAGCGATTTGCCTTGCGTTTCTTCGCCGAAAACAGTTCGGGCAGCGGGATTGGCCACCACGATCCGCTCTTCCGCTTTGCCCGGCAGGACGCCGTCGGCCGCGATTTCCTCTCGCTGACGGTAGGCACGGTCGCCGTCCGGCAGCGCGTCGACCTCGAAGCGGCTGGCCAGCGCGCTGGCAGGTCTTGGCCTGTTGCAACGCCTGGACCACGTCGGGATACGTGCCGCCCAGCTCGACGATGGCCCGGATGATCTCGTCGACCTTCGTGGTCACGACTCGCTTTTGGTCGGGCTGCCCGACCACGAACTTGCTGACCGTCACCTTATCGCCACTGGTGGCCTTGACCAGGATCGACTTGCCGGCTTCGAGCACGAACGGGGCCTCGAGCGTCTGTTCGTGGCCAAACACCACCACTTCGGGGCGGAAGCTGCGCGTGACGTGGATCATCGGCGGGCCGGACGTGTTCAGCACGTGATAACCGAACTGGCCGCCCAGGTTTTCGCCGCGGATGAGCGGATCGTTCGAGTTCATGGCCCACAGGGCGCGGAACGCGCCGTAGCGAGTCTCGGAACTGGGCACTTCCAGCAGGTTCATCAGCTCGTCGTGGGCGGCCATGTCGTCCATCGAGCTCAGGGCGGCCAGGGCATACGCGCGGAACGCGGGCTCCTCGCGGGCAGCGCGGGCCAAGCGGCGCGGCCGCCTGGCTGTCGTCCAGATAGGCCAGGGCTTCGGCCGCGTAGAAACGCACTTCCGGGTCGGTGCTCGCCACGCCCTTGACCAGGGCATTGATCGCTTCCTGGCCGATCGCTTCCAGTCGCAACGCCGCCGTGGCCGCCGTGATCGGGTCGAGCAGTTGCCGCTCGAGCAAGCCGATCCGCAGGGCTCTGCTCCGATGCGACTCTCCTTGAGCGGAATCGAACGCACGACGCGAATGTAGCGGACGATGTTGTCTTTGTAGCGCGGATGGATCTTCAGATCGATTCGCTCGTCGGTTCGTGGGATTGGCCACGCCCTGCTTGATGCCGCGGGAGAACGTGTGAAAACGGCGATTGATCGCCTGGCCGATTTGAGCGGCCAACCGGACCGACTTGTCCTCTGGAGCGATGAACAGGCCCATGTCGCGCGACTTGAGTGCGGTGCCGCCGCCCAGCACGCGTCCGCGCACCAGCAGCGCACGGTCCTTCTCGCCGCTGGCCGAGGGATCGACCAGCACCGGGCCTTCGCCAGTGGCCCAGGGATGGCCTTCGTGAATCTGGCCCGCCCAGCACGGCCATTTCGGTCAGCCGGGTCTCCATCAACCAGCCGCCGCGCAGGCTCGTGGTCTCGCTGCGGGACGGTACCTGCACTTCCAGGTCGAACTTGTCGCCCTTTTGCACGCCCGGCGGCAAAAAGCCGCGCACCAGCACCAGCGCGGTCGAGGGCGAGGCCAACAATTGATTGGGATTCTGCACGCCAATCGTCTGCAGCTCGTGCAACAGGGCGGTGCGCTGCGGCGAGGGAGCGGGGTCTTCGCCCGTGCCGTCCAGGCCCGTGACCATGGCCACGGATTCGACTTGCACGTGCGTATGGCCGAACGGCCGCGCCACTTCGCCGACCAGCCGGGTCTTGGATTCCAGCACGTCCGAGAGTTGCTTCGGGACTTTGCGAGCGCAGTCGCAGGCGCAGCGCACCCGCCCAGGGCCAAAAAACTGCAAATCAGCCACGCGTGGCAAGGCTTCATGCCTTGCTCCGTTAGTTCATTCCGGCGACGTCGGCCCGCTCGTACATCCGTGCGGCGATGCCTGACGTGCCGTCCGCGGGAAACGTACGAACGAGTTTCCCCGAAAAGCTTTTGACGAGGGCGGAACAATAGTTCGCTGCCCGTGCTGCGTCAAGGGCGTTTATGCGTCGGCCCGTCGGTCCGCCAAGGTCCGCCCGAGATCGGCACGATCGTCCCGGCTTTTGTGGGCTACGGCGGGTCGTATCCGCCTGCATGCAGCGGGTGACAGCGGGCGATGCGGCAGATCCCCCGCCAACCGCCGCGCAACAGCCGTACTTGCCCACCGCCTCGATCATGTAGGTGCTGCAAGTCGGGTGGTAGCGGCAATTGCGACCCAACCAGGGGCTCAACACGATCTGGTAAAGCCGCACCGTGCCCACCAGCAGCCAGGCAGGCAATCCACGAATGGCGGACCACAGAAACGACATGGCGGGGGACAATTGTAAAAGCCCGGTTGCGATGAAAAGTAGCCGCCATCTGGCGGCGTCGGATGGATGAATTATAGGCCCGCCATCCGCCGGTCGCGAACCGGCGTGGCAAAATGTCCAACCTATGCCTTGGCGAGTTTCTTCGCCGCCCGGGCTGCCAGCCGCACCAGTGATTCTTGGAGTGGACCCAACGCGGGCTCGGCCGTGGGGCGTGGAATGGCAATGATATCGATGCCCGCGGGCAGTTGGCTCTGCGAAAGCCGAAAGGCCTCGCGCAGCAGAGCGCTTCCAGCGATTTCGCAGCACGGCTCCGCCGACCTTGCGCGATACCGAAAGGCCGATCCTTGGGTGGCCCAAGTCGTTGCTGTCGACGAAGATCAGCAGCAACGGATCGGAAACCGAGCAGCGGCGCAAATACACGCGAGCGAAGTCCGCCGCGCTTTCGCAGACGAACTCGGGCGGGAAATCTCGCGGAAGTCATGGGCCGGGTCATTCCGAATCGCCGGGCGCTGGCGGCGGCGACTCTTGTGGCGCCAAAGGCTTGCGGTACCAGTGGTCCTCGAGGCGGTGCACCGGCTTGAGCGGTTGTTTGATGACCCGCCGCAGGCGCCGTCCGCCAATCCATGCCAACGCCACCAGGCCCACGCCGACCAGGACCAGGGCCAACAGCGCCATCAACACCTTGGCCCGGTTGGCCGGGTCGAGCCGCATCAGTAGAGGCTCGGCCTGTTTCGCGGCGGCCAGTGGCCACATCGCCAGCGGCGCACCGGCCAGCGTCGCTCCGCGGACCACGGCTACCATCGTAAATCTCGCCGGGGATGCTGCGGGGCGAGGCTTTCCGCGTGAGCTTCCAGCTTCTTGATCAATTCGAGCGCCTCCTCGTCCAGCGCCGTTGGCAGCACGATCTCGAGTTGGGCAAACAAGTCGCCCGGCTCGCCAGTGCGCGGGGCCACGCCGTGCCCCTTGATGCGCAGCTTCTTGCCGCTCGAAGAGCCCGGCGGCACGCGCAGCGTGATGGTGCCGCGAGGCGTGGGCACGTCGACCTTCGCGCCTTCGGCTGCCTCGGCAATCGTCACCGGCACGCGAACCTCGAGATTGTTTTTTTGCCGCGTGAACCAAGGATGCGGGGCAACGTGGATCGTGATTAGTATGTCGCCCGGGGTGCCTCCGGCCACGGCTTCGCCCTGGCCACGGAGGCGAATCTTTTTGCCTTCGTCGATTCCGGCGGGAATTTTTACCTTCAGCGTCTCGACCTGTCCGGTGTGACGTCGAACCG
Organism: uncultured Planctomycetaceae bacterium; assembly: GCA_963791755.1. Classification (GTDB taxonomy): domain Bacteria; phylum Planctomycetota; class Planctomycetia; order Pirellulales; family PALSA-1355; genus PALSA-1355. The sequence goes on along the minus strand of CAWBTK010000005.1, from coordinate 1,023,738 downwards.
AGATCTGCGCTTCGCCACCGAGTACCGCCGTTGTGAACGCGATTTCCAACTCGGCCGAAACATCGGCGCCGCGCCTCGCCCTGCGGCGCCGAACCGCGCCGCTGTCGACCGCCAGCGCGGCGAAACTGCGTGAAGATATCGCCGAAAGGGCTAGCCGACTCGCCGCCCCCGCCGCCTCCAAAGCGTTCGCCGAACAGCTGGCTGAAGTCGATGTCCTCGGCCCCCTCGGGACTGGCACCCCACGTGGCCCGGCCACCGCCGCCCGCGCCGCCGCGAGGGCCACCGCCGGCGCCCATCGATTCGAACGAGCTGCCGTAACGGTCGTACAGTTCACGCTTGCTGGCGTCGTTCAGGACGTCGAAGGCCCGTTGGACCTCCTGGAACTTGCCCTTGGCCGACTTGTCGTCGGGGTTCATGTCGGGGTGATACTTACGGGCCAGATTGCGATAGGCCTTTTGGATGTCGGCCGCCGAAGCATTGCGGCTGACGCCCAGAGTTTTGTAGTAATCTTCGGCCATTGCGGCGTTCGTGTTCGTGGTGTTGGCCTCTCACGCGCAAAGTATGCCGAAATCGACGACGATCTGCGACCGCGGAGAATCCATGCCCTGGTGCTGTATTCTAGGGCGGACGGCCCAGCGGCATCAAGGCGGTCGGTCCAGCACGGTTATGCGGGAAATGACGGATGCCTGCCGCATGCTACATTTGAAAGATAGCCCGTGCCGGCGCTTTAGTCGGACGAAATTCGCCGCTTCACCAAGGGTTGTTCGACCGAGAAATGTCGACTTTGGCTTTCCGATTCTTCGCCAACCTCTTTCCGAGTGACATGCTAGTGGCACACCCAATGACGCGCCCGTCCGCCCGTCAGAGTCGACCCCGACTACTCGGACTTGTCGGTTGGATCGCGAGCTTGCTGGCGGGAACCGTGGTTGCAATGGCGGGGCAGGGGGGGCAGTTGCGCCTTGAGGTTGTCGATCGCGACACCAAGGAGCCGATCGCCTGCCGCATGCACTTGACCAACGCCGCCAAGCGACCGCTCAAGGCGCCCAAGGTTCCGTTCTATCACGACCACTTCGTTTTCTCCGGATCCATCACGATTAAGCTGCCAGAGGGCGAATATGCGTTCGAAATCGAGCGCGGGCCTGAATACCTGGTACGGTTGGGTCACTTTACGATGCAGAATTTTTCGGACGACACGAAAGTGGTCGACCTGAAGCGATTCGTCGACATGGCGGCCGACGGATGGTGGTCGGGCGATTTGCACGTCGAACGGCCGGTCAAGGACTTGGAGTTGTTGATGCAGGCCGAGGACTTGCACGTCGTGCAGCTAGTGACCTGGCCGAATCGAAAAAACTTGCTTCCGAAAGTGCGCCCGCTCAAGACCCCGTTGGTCGAGTTCGACGGCAATCGTTTTTACCATGTGGGCGCCGGAATGGACGCCCGCGCTGGCGGTACCCTGTTATTCTTCAACCTGGACGAACCGTTGGATCTGGGAATCCTCAAACCCGAGTTTCCGCCGCAGTCCGAGACGATCGCGAAGGCCAGGTCGCACGAGCGGGCCTGGGTCGACGCCCGCGAGGCCTATAGCTGGGATTTGCCGCTATGGGTCGCCGCCGGGCAAATCGACTCGATCCAGATCGCAAACAGCAACCTGCAGCGCAAGAGTGCCGTCACGAAGGAAGGCAGCGGCAAACCGCGAGACACTCGATTGTTTCCCGGCAGCGCGGGGAACGGCCGCTGGTCGGAGAAAATCTACTACCACCTGCTCGATTGCGGTCTGCGCGTCGTCCCCACGGCCGGCAGCGGCTCGGGCACGGTCGCCAACCCGCTGGGCTACAACCGGCTCTACGTCCACGTGGATGGCGAATTGACGTACGAAAAATGGTGGGATTCGCTTCGCGCCGGTCGAGTCACCGTGACCAACGGTCCGCTCATTCGGCCCAACGTCGAAGGCGAGATGCCCGGCCACGTGTTCCGAGTGCCGGCCGGCGAAACGATCGAACTCGAAGTTGGGCTGTCACTTTCCACGCGAGATAAGATCTCGTACTTGGAGATCATCAAGAATGGCGAGATCGCCCACCAGGTGCGGCTCAACGAATGGGAGCAAACTGGCGGCAAGTTGCCGCTATTGAACTTCAGCGAGAGCGGCTGGTTTCTGATCCGAGCCGTCACCGACGTCCCCGAGACGTATCGTTATGCGACGACGGCCCCCTATTACGTCGAAATTGGCGACCACCCGCGCGTCAGCAAGTCGTCGGCACAGTTCTTTCTCGACTGGGTCAACGAGCGCACAGCGCCGTGGTCGAGAAGCTCGATAATCCGCGCGAACGCGACGCCGTGACGAAGTTGCACGATCAGGCCCGCGCGTATTGGCAGGGGCTGGTCGAGTCGCCGTGGCCGAGAAGCTCGACAATCCGGGCGAGCACGACGCCGTGACAAAACTGCACGACCAGGCCCGCGCGTATTGGCAGGGGCTGGTCGACCGGGCCAACGCGAAGTGAGGCTCGGGCCTCTAATGTCGACGGCGGCGGGGCGACGAGATGCTAGCCCAGTCAGCGCGAGACCTGCCAGCACCATCGTGCTGGGTTCGGGGACCTCGACAATTTGAAACCCGTCGAGCGGCACGATGAAATCTGGGTCGAACACTCCACCGAATGTCAAAGCGGAACCAGTAACGTTTCGCGCCGCACGAAATTGCCTCCGGGGCCAAAGGGTACGGTAGAATCGACAAACGTTGTGAATCCCGAGGTCCGGTTCGCAACGAGAACGCCTGCTATCGATTGGCCGTTCAAAAAATATAGCCCCATGAGGTCGCCCGCAGCAGTTCCGGAAAAGTACAAATACAAATCGTACTTCGCGTATGGAATGTTCGATATCGCTACAGTTGCCGTGCCGTTCAGGTCTATTCCGCCTCCCAGCAACGTATTGGCTGGCGCTGGCAACGAGCTGAAGGTGGAAATTGGACGATGGGGCCACGTCATGGCAGAGCCTGTTCCGCCACCTTGATCGTTCACAAGATTGGTTAAAGACGGGGAAGTGTTTTGCGCGTTGTTCCAGTTTGCCTGGGGAACAACGCCGGTCACGTCAGCGGGAGCTAGATTGAGATTGGTGCCGGACCCATTTGTGGCAAAATTCACGCCGATCGATGCTCCGTGGGCAGGCTGGCTTAGCGCAAACAATATCGACAATCCGGCGACTATGGCAATGGACGCTCGCAACATCACTTTCCCTCGAGAGTTTGGATCAAAGTGGCATGAATTCCGGTGATGAATCCTCAATTTATCTCATTAGGCCGGATCGCAGACTTCCCCAATCAAACAAGATTCGGTAGCGCGTGATTCGACGCTGGTCATCGTCCGGCGGATACGCCGATACCCGACTGCCAAGGCTCCGATCGCCGCCAACAGCGCCATGGATTTCCCTGACGATGGCTCGGGGACGGGAATCAAATACGCCAAATTGTTGCCGTTAAGTATCTGGATATTGAGCGCGGCGTCACCTTGCGTGTTGGCATCGGCGATAAACAATACACGCCCGCTTCCGGTCGCGATCGCGTCGCGCTCGATCGCGGCCAAGACCGGCTGGCCGAAGATGTCATCCGTGGCCAACGCGACGGCATACGGACCGAGGTTGCTATACCAACCGGCCGCATCGAGACCGAATTGCGTGATCGCTCCGAACGGTCCGTTCGCGGTCGGGTGTAGGGGGTTGACGAATGTTGCGGTGCGGCGAAGTGAGAATCGCCCTCTGTGTCCATACCGAATGGGTCAATCATGCTTTCCCGAGTGGCGTCTCCGCTCGGGCCGCCTTGCGGCTCACGTTCCGTAATGATTCCGACGTTTCCGCCCGCGACCACGAAGTTGAACAAGGCGGCCTGCTCCGAGGCGGAGAGTGGCGTCGTGACGGTCGAATTGCTGTTTTGAGCTCCAATCACGAGGACATTGATGGTGGACAAGTAGGCGTCGGTTAGTTCATTTGTGGCCGTAAAGATGGCGCCAGGCGAATTTAACTGGATGCCGGCACGAGCCGCGGCGAACTCGGGAGCATCTCTCATGCTTTCGACCCCCCCGCGCGCCAAATCCCAGCCGCCGACGATGACGCTTGCCGCGGCAGGCTGAAGTGCTATGAAATGCCAGAAAAGGAGCAAAGCCACGGTGAGACCGGAGCGAATGGTTCTATTCATCGGCGTCATCTCCCAAAAAGGCGATCCATGAATGAAGAGCTGTCAGTCACTAGTTAGACCGATTGATTAGAAACTCGCTGTGGAGTGCGAACCGTTCGGCTGGAGAGTTTTGTTGCGCCGCTTTGGAGTGCAATGGCGGCACGATCGTTCGAGCACGACTAGGCAATGCGTCCGGGAGGTGGGTCCAGATACGAAGTAGGCTCCCTCATGCCCCCAACTGCGCCTGAGCAGCCAAACCGGACGCGTCTTCCCGTTTTTGCCGATCACGTCGACTTGTTCGTTGCGCGGTTCGCCTGTGCGGCATGGCCCTGCATCGGCGATCATCCCCATCTGCATTCGGGCCATAAAGCGGACGCTAATCCGTGTTTTTTCACAATTTCATGACTCCGACTTGCAGCCGCCAAGGGGGGCGGCGAACATGCTGTTCGCAAGGCAATTCGGAGTGCTAGGGGACGTTCGTTGGTTGCGCGGCTGAGTAGCAGAGTTCCTCGGAAAGGGCGACGCTCATGAGCGATTTTCGCAACGGTGTGCCGCGTGACGCTTTCGCCGCCGATATCGCCGCCGCTCGGCAAGGTTGCGAAGAAGCCCTCAATCGCTTGTTCAGAGAGTGCCGCTCGTACTTGCTGATGGTGGCCAATCAGGTGTTGCCGGCGGAACTGCGGGCAAAGACCGGCCCCTCCGACGTGGTGCAAGAAACGTTCTTGCAGGTGAAAAAGAATTTCGATCGGTTCCAGGGCAGCAGCGAAAGTGAACTGCTGGCGTGGCTGCGGGGCGTGCTGTTGAACAACGTGCATGACGTGAGTCGGCACTTTTTGGGGACCGAGATGCGTCAAGTCCGCCGTGAAGTTTCTCTCAATCATGGTCTCAGCGACGCCGACCTAGGTTGCGTGGTCGACGTTGTCGTTCCCTCGCCGGGGAGTCAACTCGTAGCCGATGAAGAGGCGGCCCGTCTCAACGCGGCGCTGGGCCGTTTGTCCGGCGATTATCGCCGAGTGATCGTGCTGCGAAACTGGGAGGAACGGTCGTTCGCGGAAATCGGCGAGGCGTTCGGCCGTTCCGCCGAAGCGGCACGAAAACTATAGGGCGCGAGCGATCGAACAATTGAAAGGAGAGCTCGGCGCGGAATCACCGCGCTCTGGAGAGACGCACGATGGATGATCGTTTCGCGGAACTGCTCGAGCAGCACCACAATCGCTTGCGAAGCCGGCAGGAGCCTGGCAACGGCGGCGTCGAACCGAGGGCCGAGATTAAGCGGCGGCTCGACGAAGCCGAGGAATGCCTGCGGCTGATCGAGCGCGTGCGTCGCGTTCAAGGTTGCTCGAGAAGTTCCGCCGATCCGGCCTTCCGGCCCGTTGAAAGCATCGGGCCGGATCGCTGCCGCATTGGGCGGTTCGAAATCATTGTCGAGTTGGGCCGCGGCGCCCACGGAATCGTGTTCCTGGCCTGGGACCCGGCTGGCGCAACGGCAGGTTGCACTGAAGACGCCGCATCCGGACGTATTGTTCACGTCGGAGCTGCGAAAACGGTTCCTGCGCGAGGGTATCGCGGCCGCGCGGCTGACGCACGCCAACATTATTTCCGTGCTCGAAGTCGATCAGTCCGGACCGGTCTGCTACATCGTCAGTGCATTCTGCGAAGGCAGGTCGTTGGCCGCGTTGCTGGGCGAGACTACGGAGTCCATTCCGCCGCGCGTCGCCGCACAATGGATGGCCCAATTGGCCGATGCCGTCGAGCATGCTCATCGCCGCGGCATCTTGCATCGCGATCTCAAGCCGGCCAATGTGGTTCTCGAACCCGGTCCATTGGCGATTGCCAGCGGCGACGACTCGTCGAGTACGAATTTCGGGCCGGACGGGGCCATGGTTCCCAAGCTCACCGATTTCGGGCTGGCGAAGCTGGTCGATTCCCAGGACATGCGATCGCGAACGGGCGTGTTGCTCGGCACGCCAGCCTACATGGCGCCCGAACAGGTCGATGCCAGTTCGGGAACGATTCGGGCCGGCCACCGACGTTTATGGTTTGGGTGCGATCTTGTACGAGCTGATCACACACCGACCGCCGTTTGTGGCCGACAGCCAGGCCGACCTGCTGCGTCAGATCGCCGCTGGAGAACCACGCGCTCCCTGCGAATGGCATGGCGATCTGCCGCGCGATCTGGAGGCCATTTGTCTACGTTGTCTGCGGCGTCGGCCGCGGGATCGCTACGCGTCGGCCGCCGACTTGGCCGCCGACCTGCGCAGATTCTTGGCCGGCGATGTTACCCGGGCACAACCGCTGGGATTCGCCGGCCGAACCTGACAGACGAGCGCGGCGTCGGCCCGCTGCTGCCGCCGCAATGGCCGTCAGCTTGTTGGCTCTCGCCCTCATGGCCGCGGGCGCGACCTGGCATTTTGTCCAGATCAGGCGCGCGCTGGACGTCGCACAAGCGGCACAGGCGCAAGCGGAGCAGCACGGGCAAGCACTCCAACAGATGATCTATGTCAGCGATTTGCAAGCCGCCCATCAGGCGCTGGAACAACAGAATGTGCGAAAGGCGAGCTATCTGTTGGGCCGTAACGCACCCGCCGAGGAGCGCACGGTGGTTTCTTGTGGCGATATCTTTCGGCGCAAGCCACGGTCGACCCCGCCGGTTGATGGCCCATCGCGGGCACGTGCACTCCGTCGAGTTCTCTCCCGACGGCCAGACTTTGGTAACCGCCGGCAGCGATGGGGAAGTGTCTATCTGGGAAGTTGCCACTGGACGACGACGGGCAACGCTCCGCTCGGGCGTTCGCGAGGTCAATTTTGCCGGTTACTCACCGGACGGAAAAACAATCGCCGCGGCTGAAACCGGTGGCAAACTCCGTCTATGGGATGTCGAGCAGAAGCGATCGTTGTCAGCTTGGGACAACCTGGCGTCCAGCAGATCAACTGTCTGGCCTGGTCGTCGGACGGTCGCCATTTGGCGGCGGCCGGTTTCCCTGGCGAGTTTTTCGTGGTTTGGGAGGTGGCGACCGGTCAGGCTTGGGCGATGCGGCCGGGACATTCCGACGAGGTCAATTTCCTTGCGTATTCCCCGGACGGCCGGCGCTTGGCCACGGCTTCCAGCGACGAAAGCGTCCGCATTTGGGATTTCGGCGGCAACGATCTCGTGCGTTTGGAACCCGACCAGACGCACCTCACATGCGTTCGGTTCTCGCCAGACAGCCAGGCCTTGGCCACGTCGGGCGCCGCGGGAACAGTCAAGATTTGGAACGTCGCCGACGGCAGTCTCGCCGCCACGCACGAGGCCAACTCCGAACGCGTTGACGCACTTTCGTTCTCGCCACACGACCCCGTCGTGGCGTTTGGCGATCATTTCGGCATCCTGCCGCGAATGGGACTGGAAGAACGATCGCATCGTGCGAGTCATCGATAGCGACCAGGGTCGAATTCTCTCGTTGGCATACTCGCCGGTCGCGAATAATTTGGCAAGCACAGCGCGCGAGGGCTCGTTGTGCATTTGGGACTTTGCCGCCGACGTGCCCTCACGTGAAATCGCATCCGGCGGTTCTGTCGGCTCTTTAGCCTTCACTCAGGATAGCCGTCAATTGGTATTCGCCGGCCCATCACCGGGCGTCTCGATCCTCGACCTCGAAACGTGCTCCAGGCGGGTTCTCCCGACCGGTTCCCCCAACCCGGCGGCGCACCTGGCGACCGCACGGGCGCGGGTTTTCCTGACTCGAGACGATCGTCTCTCCGCTCTCCAGGTCGATCTAGCGGGAATCGACCCACTTGTGACCGTCGCAACCTTCGAGGCGCACTATCGATTCCTTGCTGGTTACGCCTGACGGAAAGCTCTTACTGACCGGCGATCAGGCAGCTCCGTATCTTGTCCGACTCTGGGATATCGAGAGCGGACGACTTCAAAAGGTATTGGGCGAGCATCGCTTGCCGATCCATTGTATCGCTTGCACGCCATCGGGCGATGTGGCGGCAAGTGCGCGGCGGGAACGGAGAAATCCACCTCTGGGATTTGAAAGGTGGCAAACTTCTGCGCACCTTCGAGGCTCATTCTGCCGGGGTGTGCTGTCTTTCGTTTGCCGGAAACGGGCGCACATTGGCCAGCGCCGCCGACGACCGCGTGGTGCGGTTTTGGGATGTAACCTCTGGCGATCCCGTCGAGTTGTCCTCAATCACATGGCAGCGTCAAAAGTGTTGCGTTTTGTCCCGACGAGCCGCTCATCGCCACAGGCGACGAACAGGGCTTCGTGCGGATATGGAGTCCGTCGAGCGGTGAGGAAGTCGCTATCTTGGGCCAGTTGCGCGCGAAAGTCAGTTTCCTTGCTTTTTCGCCGGACGGGCAATGGCTGGCTGCTGGGACAAGGGCCGACAAAGATCCCCAGGAACTGCGGATCTGGAGCCGCCCGCTACCGAGACCGGACCGACACGCTACGGCAAACGAAATGAAAACGCTCGTTTAAGTTCCCCAGTCGCGCGGGTAGCGAAAATCGCGGTCCATCGTCCGATCGGTCAGCTTGGCGATCACTGGCAGGCGGCGCTTGTACTGGTTGCGGCGAATCATGCGCAGCACGCGTTCGATGAATTCCAGTTCGAAGCCGGCCCGAATGAGTTGGGCCGGCTGCCAGCGGCGATCGACCAACAGCACCAGGAGGCGATCCACGTCAAAATACGAGAATCCCAGCTCCCCTTCGTCCGTTTGCCCTTCCCACAGGTCGCCGCTGGGATGTTTTCGCAGGATCGAGCCGGGCACCCCCAGGTGCGCGGCCAGAGAGCGCAGCTGGGTTTTATAAAGATCGCCCACCGGGTTAATCGCGGATGCCAGGTCGCCGAACTGTGTGCCGTAGCCGAGCAATAGCTCCGTCTTGTTGCTCGTGCCCAACACCAGCCCTTCAAAGGCCGCGCTTTGATCGTAGAGCACGGTCATCCGCTCGCGGGCGCACTTGTTGGCCAGGCGCATTCGCGAGGCTTCGCCAACGGTCGCAAAATAGGCGTCGACCTGGGCCGTGATTGGAATGTCGAGCGTCCGCACGCCCAGGGCCTCCACGACGCGCTGGCTGTCGTCGCGCGTTTCCGCGCTCGAGGTCTTGTAGGGCATGGTCACGGCCAGAACGTTCTCGGCGCCCATCGCGCGGACCGCCAGGTAGGCCACGACGCTGGAATCGATGCCGCCGGACAGTCCCAGCACGACGCGTCGAAAGCCGGTGCGGGTGATCTCGTTGCGGATGAACCGCACCAGGATCTCCTCGACCAGGGGCGCGTTGATCGCGAGCGCCGATTGGCCCGAGTCAGTTTTCATAGCGCCGCCGCTTGATGCGTTCCAGTTCTTCGATCGTCAGCAGCAATTGCTCATCTCGACCCAGGGGCGTAATCAGCCGCTGGCGGCGCAATTCAGTCGGGTCGCAGGCAATAATCGTCAGGCTCTCGTCGAACTGAGGAGCTTCGCCAATAATTCGGCCGTCGGATCCGACGACCAGACTGCCACCAAAAAAGCACAACCCATCCTCGAAGCCGACCCGATTGACGACGATCACCATGGCGCCGATCAATTGCGAGAATGTGCGGGCCAGTAGTTCGTAGGTTTCGGCCGTGCGGATGCGGGGACTGTCAACGCCTCGGGCCGGCGAGTTGGTGATACAGATGAGCACATCGACTTCCTCAGCCTGCATAATCGTGGCTGAGGAAATATGCCAAAGGTCTTCACAGATGAGCAGGCCCACACGACCGAAGCGAGCCGTGTCGAACGCCTGAAATCGCTTTCCGGCCGAAAAGTAGCGTTGTTCCTCGAAAAGCCCGTACGTGGGAAGGTAAACCTTGCGGTGTACGTGCAGCAACCGGCCGGCTTCGCCGTAACAGGCCGAATTGTAGAACTGGTGGCCGGAGGACTCTTCGACAAAACCGGCCACGATCGCCATCGGCTTGGCGGCTTCGACAAGTTCCGCGATTTCAGCACTGGCGCGGCTCAGCGCCACCTCGGGCACCATGTCGCGGAGAAAATACCCGGTCAGCGAGAGCTCGGGAAACACGATCAGATCGGCCTGGTCGCGCTTGGCAGCTTCGATCTGGCCCAAGTGCGTAGCCAGGTTGCGATGGCGGTCGCCCAGCATGGGCGCGATCTGGGCCAAGGCGACGCGCAGCTCGGTCCGCTCGGGGGCCGGTGGCGCAGCGAGCTGTGTGGACGGTTCAAGAGCTTGCTTGATGGAAGTGGTCAATGGATGGCTATGGTTGGTTTGTCGTCCCAAGAGCGACACGGACACTTCGGCAGTCCATGACACGCCTTGCTATGTTGGTCTAATCCTAGCTTCGGGGGCGTCGTGTGGAGTGTCAACCCGCCGGAGCGAGCGATTTGACGGTGGCCGCAACGGAAAACAGCCGCGCTGGCCGAATCGGTCCAGCGCGGCTGTTCAGTCCCACGGAGTTGATATCAGGCTTATTTCGACGTTTCGCCCGTCTTGGCTTCGGTCGGCTCGGTCGCCGGTTTCTTGGCGGCGGCCTCGGCCTTTTCACCAACCTCCTTGGCGGCTTCCTCGCTGGCGTAGCGAGCGATGGTCCACGGGCGCGACTCGCCGTCCTCGTAGTGCACCGTCAGCGGCCCCTTGTCCTGCGTCAAGTTGGCCAACGATGTCTCGAACAGCACCTTGCCCTTGGGGCCGATGGTCCAAGCCACACGCTGCGTCTTTTTGTCGACGGCGCCTTGGACCTGATGGTCTTCATTGCTCAGCAGATCGTAATACGAGCCGCGGAGAATTCCGTCCTTGGTGATGGCCAACTGCAACATGGCACTGGCCTCGGTGTGGCCCTGGGGGGCAATCGAGTACACGCCCAGCGGCAGCAATTTGGCATCCTTGGGCGGATCGACGGCGCCGGTTTTGGCAAGCGCGGCGGCCGCGTCCGACAGCGGCGGACCTTGCGGAGCGGCGTCGGCCAAATTCTGATTTTCCCCGGCCGTGTTTTCTTCGGCATCGGCAGTCTGATCGTCATTGTCATCGGCTTGCGCCGCGACGTCCTCATTGTCATCGTTCGAACCGTCATCGGAGGTGTAGACCGTATCGACCGGAGCATAGCCGCCGACGTTTGAATTGAGGGCATCAGCACCTAGCCAGCCGGCGGCCACGCCGAGCGTGGCCGGAGCCCAGGCATTGCCCCAGCCGCCGCCCCAACCCCCGCCCCAGCCACCCCACCCGCCGCCCCAGCCCCAGCCGCGATGGCCCCAGCCGTGCGAGAATGGATGGTTGTGGTGGGCGTAGTGAGCGTCGTGATGGTGGCCGCTATGGTGATGACTGCTGTGGTGATGACTGCTGTGATGGCTCGCGTGATGTCCGCCGTGATGTCCACCGCCGCCGTGTCCGCCGCCGCCACGAGCCATAACTTGATTGGCGGCGAGCGCCAAGACGACCGTCATCGCCAAGGTTAACGCTAAGTTTCGCATCATGGAAAACACCTTTCCTAGCAGTCTGGAAGTATGGGAAATTTGGCCGTACATTTTTGTTCCTGAAACTCGCCCGCGCACCGAGCGATCACCTCAAACCTAGCTCAAAAACGACCGCCTCGTTTGGCCGTCCGATCGCCGGCATTTTTGGGGCAAATTCGCGTGAAATTTGAGTTTGTGAACGCCCGGACAAACCATCCAGACCGTGTCCTAACGGAAAAACGAACAGCCGCGCCGGCACGGGGCCAGCGCGGCTGTCGCACGGCTCTTTCTCGTTGGCCACGCGCGACTACCGCGCTGCTTGCTTGTCGGAATCGAAGCGAGCCAGGGTCCAGTCTCGCGACATGCCGTTTTCGAAATGCAGTGTCAGCGAGCCCGTCGATTGAGTGAGGCTCGAGAGCTGCGTATCGAACGTCACCGATCCGTTGTCACCGACTCGCCACGCCACGCGCTGCGTCTTCTTGTCAACGGCGCCTTCGATCGATTGCTCCTGGTTGGTCAACAGGTCGACGTATGTGCCGCGCACGATGCCGTCTCGGTTGACTGCCAGTTGCACGATCGCATTGGCGTCGGTCTCTTGCCGCGGAGCGATCGCGAACACGCCCAAGGGCAGGAAACTGTCATCGGCCGGCAAGTCGGTCTCGCCTTCTTGCGTCAGGCTGTCGTCTGTCGCGTCGTCGGATTCGGTCTGAGCAGTGTAGACCGTGTCGTCGGCCAACGCGTTGATTCCCAGCCATGCCCCTGCCGCCCCCAGCGAGGCGACGGCCCAAGCGTCGGCATGCGGATTGGCGGTTTGCCAGGCACGTGGATGGTTGGCGTACCAGGCCGGCGAGAACGGCTGATTCTTGCCGGTATAGTTGGTTTTGAGCTGCGATGTCTTGTTCGTGAACTTACCCGTGTTCTTGGCGGCGCCGGCCGCAAGTGCGCGGTCGGCCGCTTCGCGGTTACTCCGGTTGCCGAGGTCACGATTTCCAATTTGCCGATCTCCGGGCGAACGGTCTCCGACCGAGCGGTTGCCCAGGGAGTTGCCGGCGCGACCAGCAGAGAAGTTTCCGCCTGCTCGACCGCCACCGCCGCCTCGACCGCCGCCTCGGGCCTCCGCTTGTTCCGCCGAGACGCTCAACACGATTGCGCTAGCCAAGGAAAGCCAGACCACGTTCTTCATGGATGTACCCCTGTCGAAAAGGCCGGAAATGAGCGAGCGGCCCGCCGTGGCCCCGCCAGTGAAGAATGCCACCGCCCAGAACGAACGGAACTAACGAAGCCTAGCTCACGCGGGGAGGTCGCGCGCCGGCGACAAATTGCGTGGAGACGCGGCGAATGTACTGTAAGTCGTTTTGCAAAGGCGACTTGAGCGAGGGATTCCAAAGGCGCGCACAACCCCGCTTATTTCAGCTATTGGGGATATGTGACCCGCGGTTCCGCTAGGGATGCGAGAGCGTGTAGCGAATGGCTTCGGCCAGTTCTCGCCGCGTGCTGCGCGAGTATTCGATGTCGAACCACAGGACCTTGCCCGTGGCGTCGAGCAAATACGTCGCCGGGACTTTGCCGGGCGCAACTTGTGCCAGCAGGTTTTGCTCTGGATCGCATAACACGGGAAAGCTGGCGCCTGACTGCTTGGCCAGTTCGCCGACGAGTTGTGGATCGTCGCCCGAATTGACGCCCACGATGCCGACGCCGCCAGTGCCGAACCGGGCCAAGATGGCCGGTTCCAAGTCGGCCAGTTCTTCGCGCGAGTTGGCTTTCTTGCCGTTCCAGAAGACAACGACGGTCAGCTTCTGACCGCGCAGGTCGGACAGGCGCCGTGCCTGACCGGCCGTGTCGTTCAATTCGGATTCGGGAAACGGATCTCCGACTTTGACGCGGCAAGCATCGGCATGGTCTTGAGTCAAGCTGACGCGCGGCATTGTCAACTCCGCGTCGGCGACTTCGCCGAATGGCACGATCGCCTTGACATCGGTCAACTTTGCTGGCTCTGGGCTGGCGATTTCCGCCGGACTCTCGGCCGGTTCACTCTTCGCGGCCGGTTCAGCTACCGACGGAATCCTGGTCTCGGCCGTGGCGGGGCGTACCTCGGGATCGACGGCGACGGGTGCCTGGTCGGCCGCGCTATTTTCGGCCGGCTCGCTCGCTGCCGACGGGGTTTTGGCGACTTGCGGCGGTCCGCTTTGCGTGCAGCCGCACACCGCCGCCAAAAGGCAAAGAGTCAAGTTCCGCGAAATGCACCATGTACGAAGGGACATCTTCAGGCTCCTGCCTTATATGGCCGCTTGGAAAATCATCAAAACCGAGCCGATCACCATCGGACGACTCATTGTCGCGAACCGGCGGCAAGCGGTCAACTTCGAAGCGACGGGTCGGCCGACCGCAATTGAATTCCCAATTCACGCAATTGCTTGGCATCGACCGAACCGGGCGCGTCGGTCATCAGGTCGGCCGCCTTCTGGGTTTTCGGAAACGCGATGCAGTCGCGGATGTTTTCCAACTGACCGAAGAGCATTACCCAGCGATCGATACCCAAGGCGATTCCGCCGTGCGGAGGCGCGCCATAGGCCAACGCATCGAGCAAAAATCCAAATCGCTCGCGTGCTTGTTCGGGCGTGATACCCAGGAGGCCAAAGACCTGCTGCTGCACCTCGGGATCATGGATTCGGATGGTGCCGCCGCCGGCTTCGGTGCCGTTGATGACCAGGTCGTAGGCCTGCGCCCGGCACTTGCCCGGGTCGCTGGTCAGGAATTCTAAATCTTGCGGCCGCGGCGCGGTAAACGGGTGGTGCATCGCCGCCCAGCAATTTGATTCTTCATCCCAGGCAAACATCGGAAACTCGACGATCCAGGAAAAGCTTTTGGTCGCCGGGTCGTAGAGCTTCAGCTCTTCGCCGAATCGCTTGCGCAGGGCATACAGGGCCTTGCAAGTGACGTCGAACTGGTCGGCAACGAATAGCAACAAGTCGCCCGGCCGGGCGGACATTCGCTCGCTGATTTTGGCGAGTTGCTCGGGCGTGAAGTTCTTGGCGATCGGCGATGCCAACGTGCCGTTGTCTTCGACCTTGAACCAGGCCAGGCCCTTGGCGCCAAAATCCTGCACGATGTAGTTGGTCAGTTCGTCGATTCCCTTGCGCGAGTAGGCGGCCGCGGCGCCCTGGGCATTGATGCCGCGCACCCGCCCGCCACCGTCGGCGGCGGCGCGGAAGACGCGAAATTCGACTTCCTTCGCCAGATCGGTCAGGTCCGATCAGTTCCAGGCCGAAGCGCAAGTCGGGCGCGTCGTGGCCAAACCGCTCCATCGCCTCGTCGTACGTCATACGCGGCAGTGGCAACTTGACCTCCTGGCCCAGAGTCTCCTTGGCCACCCGCGCCACGAGCCCGTCGATCAAGCTGATGATGTCGTCGCTGTCGACAAACGACATTTCGAGGTCCAGTTGCGTGAATTCCGGCTGGCGGTCGGCGCGCAGGTCTTCGTCGCGAAAACAACGGGCGACCTGCACGTAGCGGTCGTAGCCGGCGATCATCAGGATTTGCTTGTAGAGTTGCGGCGACTGCGGCAGCGCGTAGAACTTGCCGTTGTGCACGCGGCTGGGCACCAGGTAATCGCGTGCGCCCTCGGGCGTGCTGCGGCCCAGCATGGGCGTCTCGATGTCGAGAAAGCCGTGCTCATCGAAGTAGGTGCGCATACCGTGAACGATTTTGTGGCGGAGTTGCAGCGTGGCCTGCATTTCTCCGCGGCGCAAGTCGAGGTAGCGATATTTGAGTCGCAAATCCTCGTTGGGCAGCTCCTTGCCCCCGGGTTGAAAAGGGGGCGTCAAGCTCTTGTTGAGAATCGTTATTCGCGAAGGCCGGACCTCGATTTCTCCGGTAGCCAGCTTCGGATTCACGGTGCCGTCGGGACGTGGCGCCACCTTGCCCGTCACCGAAACCACGAACTCGCTACGGAGCGAGCGAGCCAACTCCTGGTTCTCGGCGCCACTTTCGGGAGCGAACACGATTTGCGTTTTGCCATAGCGGTCGCGCAGATCGATGAAAATCCCGCCACCATGGTCGCGGTAACTGTCGACCCAGCCGCAAAGCGTGACCTCCTGGCCGACGTTTTCGGAGCGCAACTGGCCGCAAGTATGAGTTCGAAGCAACGCCGTATCTCCTTGCCGCATGAAAGGCTGCGAGCGGGTTCCCCAACAACGAATCGCCTATCTTACTCTAGACGCGCCCGGCGGGGGAAGGTGATCGGATACCGATCCCGCCTGGGGCTGGATGCCCGAATTCTTTCAGGAGTTCGCCAGATCGAGGCGACTAATTGCGGTCGCGACTTGGCGCGAATCGACGGCACCTGTCAGCTTGACGGTCCGGCACTCGCTCAAGCTGCGAAACCAGGTGCCTTGGCGTTTGGCGAATTGACGCGTTCGCGTTTTCACGAGTTCGAGCGTGTCGGGCAGATTTCGCTGGCCGTCGAGGTGCTGAATCACTTCCTTGTATCCGACGGCTTGCGACGCTGTGCGGCTGAGGCGACCATGCCGATCGACGAGGCGCCGCACTTCGTCGACGAAGCCGGAGGCGAACATGGCATCGACCCGCGCGTCGATCCGCCTCGCGAGCTCATCTCGCGGCCACTCGAGGGCAAACACGCGGCAGGACTCGGCCGCTCGAGCGCGATCAAACTGTTGCTGTAGGGCAGTGATCGACTGCCCGGTCTTTTCCCAGACTTCGAGCGCGCGAATCACGCGTCGCGTGTCGCGCGGGTGCAGTCGCTGGGCCGAAAGCGGATCCAGCTCCGCGAGTCGGGCGTGCAAATGTTCCGGACCCTGGCGGTCCAGCACTTCCTGCCATTGACTTCGCAAGGTCCAATCGGCCGGCGGCCCCGAGAAAATTCCCCGCAGCAGCGATTTCAAATACAGCGGTGTCCCGCCCACGAACAGCGCTGGGCGATCTCGCGCGGTGATTTCACACACAACTTCCTCAGCAGCCGCAATGTACTGGGCCAGGCTATAGTCCTGCGTGGGATCGACCAGGTCGAGCAGGTGATGGGCGACTCGCCCGCGTTGCTGCCGATCGGGCTTGGCGGTGCCGATGTCCATGCCCCGATAGATGGCCATCGAATCGAGCGAGACGATTTCGGCTCCCAACAATTCCGCCAACTCAAGGCCGATTTCGGTCTTGCCGCTGGCCGTGGGTCCGGTCAAAAACCAACCGTCGCGAGGTTCCATGGGGCCAGTGCTCATCGAGGCGAAATCCAGCAAAGCGTTAGCGAGAGTGATCCGTGAAACAGCGGGGATCGCCGCGATAGCGGTCTCCGGTTCCTTGTCACACGCCGGTCCAAAGCCTACATTGCGAAAGAGGTCCGGCGCCCCCCAGCTCTTCGCTTCCAAGGCTATGCAAGCGTGAACGATCCGAAATCCATTTTTGCCCAGTTGATGTCCGTGATCGAGGACCGAAAGGCGAATCCCCCGGAAAAATCATACACGACACGCTTGTTTTCCGGCGGCGTGGACAAGATTGGTGCCAAAATCATCGAGGAGTCGGCCGAGGTCGTGGCCGCGGCGCACGAACCTGGCGAGCAGGGCAAGGCTCATACTACCGCCGAGGCCGCCGACGTAATCTATCATCTGTTCGTGCTGCTGGGATATCGCGACATTCCCTTGTCGGCGGTCGAATCGGAGCTGGCGCGGCGTTTCGGAATTTCTGGTCTGGATGAGAAAGCGTCGCGCGGCACCAGCGGCGATGCGGCAAAGGGTCATGAATAATCTGCGAATTGGGATTCCCAGCAAGGGCCGGTTGGCCGACGTTGCAGGCGAACTGTTGAAAGAAGCGGGTCTCAGCTTTCGCCGACAGGAGCGCAGCCTGTTTGCCCGTTGCCGCGAGCTTCCGCTCGAAATTACGTTCCTGCGCACCGAGGACATTCCAGTGCTCTGCGCCGAGGGCGCGATCGACATGGGCATTACCGGCGGCGATCTGCTCGCCGAAAGCGGCGCCGAGCTGGTCCATCGTCTCGATTTGGGGGTCGGTCAATGCCGCCTGGCCGTGTGCGTGCCGGACGACAGCAAGATCACGATGCCCGCACAGCTCGCCGGTTGTCGCGTCGCCACCAGCTTTCCGCACGTCACCGAGACGTACCTGCGAGAACATCGGGCCGACGTTCACCTGGTGAACCTGTCCGGCTCGGTCGAGATCATGATCGCGCTGGGCGTTGCCGACGCCATCGTCGACTTGATCGAAACGGGCAGCACGCTGGCGGCGAATCGCTTGAAGATATTGTCCGAGATCGGTCATTATCAAACGGTCCTGGTGCAAAACCCCGCGAATCGGCATGCCGAGTTGGCTGATCGCGTCGTGCGCCGACTCGAAGGCGTGGTCATCGCTCGCAGTTATTCGTTGTTGGAATACAACGTGCCGCGAGCCAAGCTTCCGGCCGCGGAGAAGATTACTCCCGGTTTCAATTCCCCCACCGTCAGTGCCCTGGAAGACACCGACTGGTGCGCCGTGCGGGTGATGGTTCGCCGCAGCGACGTGATCGAAATCATGGAGCAGCTCGAATCGCTAGGCGCGTCGGCCATTCTGGAAACGCGGATCACGAACTGCCGGCTGTAAGCGGCGGTTGGTCCTTGCTGACCGATTCACCGTCGATCCACGTGTCGATCACTTGAGTCGCCGGTGACAAAAGGGCCTGATAGGGATCTCGCTCGCCCGGCTCCAGTCGGCCGACGACGACAAAACTCGCCTGTTTGCCGATCTCGAGCGAACCGGCGGACTTCTCCAAACCCAAGGCCCGGGCGCCTGCCAGAGTGCCAAGCGCGAGAATGGTCTCGGGCGAGACAGCCGGATGCCGCCGAACGGCAAACTTCATCTCTTCCAGGAGATTGAGGTTGGGATTCGACGCCCGACTGTCGGTGCCCAGCGCAATCGCGACCCCGGCGGCCAGCATATCGGCCAGCGGATAATCGTCGTGGCCGAAATAGGCATGCGTGCGGGGGCAATAAACAACAGTCGTCCGCTCAGACCGATCCGCCAGGAATTCGATGTCTCCGGGGGTCAGATAGTTGCCGTGAATAACTAGCGCTCGCGGCGCCGTGGCCAGTCGTTCCAGATAATCGAGTATCCGCGGAAATCGGGCATTACCGGCCGGATCCCAGGCGTCGAGCCGTTCGAGCATGGTGCGGAACGGCCCTGTGCCGCGATTCGAGCAACTCCAACTCTTCGCGCGACTCGGCCAGGTGCATCGCCAGCGGCGTTTCGAATCGTCGCGCGAGATCCACCATTGCCTCAAGCAGGCGCGGATACACGGTATAGGGCGCATGCGGACTGAGAGCCGGGCGCAGGTTTTCCGAGGTCCGCGTTGTCGTCAAAAACTGTTCGGCGTCAGCGATGGCTCCCGGCACGCGCTGGTCGCGAGGCGCGATCGACTCGCGAAAAATGGTCGCCGCGATCGGTGAGCCGCCGTAGCGCGACGCGATTTGTGTGGGGTCGCCGGTGGCAATTTCTCCCAGGGCGGTCGTGCCGCATACCAGACTTTCCCGCAGACCCTGTGAGATAGCCGTTTGCGAGTCGACCGTGGCCGCTCGCCGGTGCGCCACGACATGCCCGATCCAATCCGGCAGCGACATTCCCGGCCGACCGATCGGCGCGGTCAGATCGCTGAACTCCAGATGCGTATGCGCGTTGACTAACCCGGGAATAATCGCGACGTCGCCCAGGTCGCGCACAGATACTGCCGGCGGCCGGCGCCGACCACGGCGATGATCTTCGAACCGCGGATCGTGACCGCCCCACCCGCGATCGGCGAGCCGGCAACGGGAAACACGAACCGCGCCCGCAATGCGATCGGCTTCGATTCGGCGGTCATCGGCCAACGCTC
Organism: uncultured Planctomycetaceae bacterium; assembly: GCA_963791755.1. Classification (GTDB taxonomy): domain Bacteria; phylum Planctomycetota; class Planctomycetia; order Pirellulales; family PALSA-1355; genus PALSA-1355. The sequence goes on along the minus strand of CAWBTK010000005.1, from coordinate 1,004,307 downwards.
CAGGGCTTCACGGCACGCGCCCCGACGATCCGCGCTGGAGCGTCGCCTAGCCCGGCAGCCAATGGGCCGATTGATGCTCGATGGCCTCCTGCAGCGACTCTTCGGGCGTTCGCGCGTAGGGCAGGCGTGAAACCAGTAGAGCATGCGCTCCGCCGACCGTCAAGCTCACCGCCACCACGGGCCAGGATACATGGGGCCTTGCTCCGAGACGTCGCGCATCAGCCAACTCAGCCAGGCATATTCGCCGCGCAATGCCGGCGCAGATTGCTGGACCAGCAGGGCCATGGAGTTGTGAATGATGTGAAACAGCACGCCGGGCAGCAGGCTGCCAGTTTGCATGGCGATGAAGCCGATGATCATGCCCACCAGGCAAGCAATCAGCGATTGCTGAAAAATGGCGTGCGCAGCGCCGAAGAACACGCTGGAGATGATAATGGCCGTCCACTTGTGGCCCATGTGGCGCAAGCCCGAGAGAATGAAACCCCGGAAAGCCAGTTCCTCGCAGATGGCCGGCAGGGCCGCGACGATCAGCAGCGTGACCCAGATGTTGTCGTTTTGCCAGCTTGAGTGCTTTGCAGCAACTCGGCCATTTGCTCGCTGATGGGATACACCCGCACGACGATGTTCTGCAGCAGATTGACGGCCGGGTGCAGCACGATCGCTAACAATCCGGCCGCCAGCAGGGCGAGCAGCGGCGGCCGTCGCAGCAGCAGGGTCTGCGCCGGGCTGCGAGTCAACATGATGGTCATCAGCAGGGCTGGCGTGGCAATGACAACCAACTGGGTGACGGCCGCGAGCACCGCGAAGTCGCGAAATGTCTCAGGCGACCGGCAGCGCGAAGCTCATGAAAAACCGGATCAGCAAGATCAACACGCCGCAAGAACATGGCCTCGGACAAGCTGGGCGTGGCGTCGCGGTCGCGCAGCAGGTGCTTGACCCACAGGCTGATGTCCCACCGCTCGCTTTCGCGAAACAGCACGCTCTCGGTGTTGAACTGGTTGGTGGCCCAGCGGATCGCCAGCCAGCAGCAACCCAGCGTGACAGCGCCCACGATCGGAATGTAAGGCAGCGCCGGCCAGATAGTTGCCTTCGAGCATGGCCCGCAGCAACAAGACCACGCCCGTGACCGGAATCAGGCGTTGCCCAAATTCAGCTCGACGCCCGGCGCCATCGGCAGGATCGATCAGCGGCATGGTCACCAGCACCAACGGCATCAAGTAGTACTGCCCTTCCTTGGTGCTGCGGGCAAACGCCGCCAGCGCCAGGCACAGCGCGCTGAACAGAGCGGAGACGGGCACCAGCGCGATCAGCAGCCACACGATCGCCATGCCGGGCGGCGGACCGAGATTCGGCAATTGGCTCAGCACGAACGACCCGGTGATGGCCATGCTGGCCAGATTCAAGATGGCCGTGGCCATGCTGAAAATCATGACCGTGAGCAGTTTGCCCCACACGATTTCGATTCGCTCGGCGGGGCTGCTCAGCAGGGTTTCCAGCGTGCCGCGCTCCTTTTCGCCCGCACACAGATCGATGGCCGGATAGAACGCGCCGGTCAAGGCCCAGATCAACAACACGAACGGCAAGATTTTGGACCAGGCGGCCGCCTTGTGCTGCCAGGCCTCGGCGACGTCGTGCGTGGCGATGTCGAACGGCTTGGCGGCAATGCTTGGCACATGGCTCTCCCGCAGGTTCTGCGCGACCGATCTTCTCGCGCCACCGATCGAGCACTTCGAATACGCGGCGGTAGGCCGCTTTCGAGGCGTCCTTCGCCAGGTTCGGAAAAATCTCGACGCTCGGCAGTTTCGAATCCGAAGGCGATTTCACGCCTTCCGGCGGCGGCTCGCTCTCTCGATCCCGGACCAGCGATGTCGTGGAAATGCCGCGAATGCGCTAGGAAAGTCGGCGGAAAATAAACCACCATGTCGTAGTGGCCCGTCGTGCATCATCGCGGCGTGCCTGTTCCAGCGGATCGCGCCCCGGCGACTGGAGACTTGTTGCAACGTCAATTGCAGTAGCGGTGCGGTTTTCGGATTCGTGAACAGGTCGCTGGCGAAGCGGTCGTCCTCGATCAACGGCGGCAACTCAGGGCTGTTGGGCGCGCCGACCACCAGCACCCGAATCGGATGCTCGCGCATGAATTGCGTGACCTGGAAGAAGCTCATTCCCAACAGCGGATAGAGCAAAAGCGGCAGCACGCGCGATCATGAACAGCGTGCGACGATCGCGCAATTGATCGCGAATCTCGCGGCCCAGGATCAATCTGACGTTCGACCAGTTCATGCTTGGCGGCCTCTGGAGAACCCAAGGGCGGCCGGCTGGCCGGCGAATGCGATTCGTCGTGATCTTGAATCAAGCGGAAGAACAGCTCTTCCAAGTCGTGCTCGTGCGTGCCGCTCGCGCAGCTCGCTCAAGCGTTCCTTCGGCCAAAATATGACCGCGATGCATGATCGCGATCCGATCGCAGAGTTTTTCGGCTTCGCGCATGATATGCGTGGAAAACACCACGCACTTGCCGTGATCGCGCAGCTCGGCCACGGTCTTGAGCAAGGCCCGCGCAACCAGCACGTCGAGCCCGCTCGTGGCCTCGTCGAAGATCAGCACCGGCGGATCGTGGACGATGGCCCGCGCGATCGACACCTTTTGCTTCATGCCGGTCGACATCTTTGCTCCCAGCACGTCGCGGATCTCGTTCATCTGCAGTCGCGTGAACAAATCTTCCATCCGCTCACGCAATGGCTCGGCCGCCATGCCGTACAGACGGCCGAAGTACTCGACCATTTCCCAGGCCGTCATGCGGTCGTAGACGGCCGTGTTGGCCGACATGAAACCGATCTGGCGGCGCACGAGAGAGGCCTGCGTGACGACGTCGTAGCCGTTGACCGTCGCGGTTCCGCGACTCGGTCGCAGCACGGTGCTCAGGATCCGCAGCACCGTGGTCTTGCCGGCGCCGTTGGGGCCTAACAGCCCATAGATCTGGCCGGGCAACGCGTCGAAGCTGACGTCGTCCAGCGCGTGGATCGTCCCTCGCTTGAAGTCCGCGTAGTGTTTCGTCAGGTGGCGGACATGGATCATCGTGAGTCGAAAGCGCCGGTTTGTCGGATCTTGCTGGCCCGCTGGTGTCGCTTATGCCGTTGGCGCCGCGAAACCATGCCTTTGACATGCTCTGGCGCATACCGACAAGGGTACCACATATTCGGCGCACCGGCGAGCAATCGCGAAAACGCGTTCGAATCGCACCGGGCGCGTGGACGAATCAGGCGGCAATCGCCAGCGGTGGCCTCGACGTTTTATGCCGCCGCCGGCTCGAGCGGCGCCTCGTCGACCAGTTCATAGAACACGTTGCGCCGCCGGGGGGTATATCCCAGCTCAGTGATCGCGCCCCGCATTTCCTCCAGCGTCAGATAGTGTACCGTGCCGGCCGCGGCCACCACGTTCTCTTCGATCATCAGGCTACCCATGTCATTGGCGCCATAGAGCAGCGCGATCTGGCCAATCTTCAGCCCTTGCGTGACCCAGCTGGACTGGATGTTGGCAAAGTTATCCAGATACAACCGGCTGACGGCTTGCGTCTTCAAATACTCGAACGAACCGGCCGGCGGCAAATGGGCCATCTCGTAGCCGGGCTGGAAAGTCCAGCAGATATAGGCGGTAAAGCCGCCAGTCTCGTCCTGAAGCTGCCGCAGTCGTTCCAGGTGCTCGATCCGCTCGGCCAGCGTTTCAACGTGGCCAAACATCATCGTCGCGGTGCTGCGTCCGCCCAGCTCGTGCCACACGCGGTTGACGTTCAACCAGTCGTCGGTCAGCACTTTGCCGCGTGTCAATTCCTTGCGCACCCGATCGACCAGGATTTCTGCCCCGCCTCCAGGCAAGCTGCCCAGTCCGGCCGCCTGGAGCCGCTCGAGCACGGTTCGCAGCGGCAGCTTGGAAATCTTGGTGAAGTGATGGATCTCGGGCGGACTGAAGCCGTGAATATTCACCTGCGGGAAATGATGCTTGATGTCCCGCAGCAGTTCCTCATACCACTGGAGCGCGAACTCAGGATGCAGCCCGCCCTGCATCAAAATCTGATCTCCGCCCAGGTCGACGGTTTCTTGAATCTTTTGCAACAGCACGTCGCGCGGCAGCACGTATCCTTCGGCGTCTTTCGGCTTGCGAAAGAATGCACAGAAATCGCACACCGCCGTGCAGATGTTCGTGTAGTTGATATTGCGGTCGATGTTGTAAGTGCGATATGGCTCGGGATGCAGCCGGCGCGTGACGGCATCGGCCGCGCGACCCAGCGCGGCCAGGTCGTGGCTTTCCAGCAACCGCAGGCCTTCTTCCGGCGCGAGCCGCTCGCCGTCGACGGCCTTATCGAGGAGTTTGGCAATCGTCGAGTCCAAATTCGACTCCACTGGGTATCAGCCCCATTTGGGCCGCTTTCTTATGAAACAGTTCCAATCCGCGTTGCTCGCGCGAGCCCAAATGAAAATGCAGATTGTCGCGCAGGTAAGAGACACATTGCGGCCGCGTCAGCCCGAGCGGGGCCGATTCACGCTCGGCAATCTCGTCCAAATGCGCTAGGCCGTCGTCGCGGGCCTCACTCAGGGCCCTGTCGAGGCCGTCCAATTCGGCGCCTCCGCGCGCCACCCACATCGCGAATACAAACGGAAGTTCGGACCAACGGCACCATTCGTCGCCCAGGTCCCACACAACCTCAAACCGCCCAGCGGGCGAGTGCATGGCCCGATCGCCGATCAACAACACGGCATCGGTGTCGGCATCGTCGAGCGTGGCGTTGACCGGCAGTCGCTCCAATTGGGGCTGCACGTTGAATCGTTCGTTCAGCAAGACGCGCACCAGCGCCACGCTGGTCCGCGATCCTTCGTCCAGCGCCAAGGTACGAATCGACTCGATCGGTCCGCGGCTAAATAGCTTCACGCTCAACACGGGCCCTCGGCAGGCAATACAGGCATCTGAAATAACCGAGTAACCGGGGTCGAGGAAAAACTCGACCGAAGGAATCAACGCCACGTCCAGCCGGCCTCGCGCCAGACTGTCGGCAAGCCGGCTGGGCAAATCGAGCACCAGTTCCACGCCCGGTGCGTGACGCTCGAAGCCGTAAATCAACGGCTTCGTATTCAGGTAATTAACCGCTCCAACGCGCAGCTTCCGATGGCTGTTCATGTCCGGCATCGTACCTCGATTGAGCGGCTCAGCTCGACGCGATCCGTTCGACCACGCCCCTTGCGGGCAGAATGCGGGGCAGAATCGGTCGTCGGGCAAGCAGTGCTTGTGAATCTTTTCACTAACTGTCATTATAGGGGCCGCGCTGCTGGCGAAAAGTCCCCGGCTCCCGCCTGTCCGGACAAACGTCCGCCGATCGATCGCCAAACGCTTGCTCGACCCCTGGTTTCCACGCCCGCCCCGGGCGCGGATTGACAATTCGTTTCGCCCAGCCCTATGCTCCAATCGATGAAACCAATCGTACAAATCTCGCTGGACATCACGACCAAGGAAGAGGCTTTGCAGACCGCCGAGCTGGCCATCCGGGCCGGCGTCGATTGGCTGGAGGCGGGCACTCCCTTGATCATCGCCGAAGGCATGCACGGAGTGCGGGCGCTGCGCGAGCGCTTTCCAGACACGCCCATCGTCGCCGACCTGAAGACCATGGACGGCGGCTATCTGGAGGCCGAAATGATGGCCAAGGCCGGCGCCACGCACGTGGTTGTCATGGCCCGGGCACACGAAGAGACGATCCGCTGCGTCGTCAAAGCCGGCCGCGATTTCGGCGTCAAGGTCATGGGCGACAACATGGTCTGCGAGGACATGGTCGCCGGATCCCGCTGGCTGGAAGACCTGGGCTGTGACTTCGTGATTCACCATATCGGCTACGACGAGCGACGCGGCATTGCAGCGCGCGGACTGCGCATGCCCAGCCCCTTGGATCAGTTGCGGGCCGTGGTCGAGGCGGTTAGCGTGCCGGTGCAGGCCGTCGGCGGTCTGAGCCTGGAACAAGCCGTACGGACGCCCGAATATGGCGCGCCGCTGGTCGTGTTGGGCGCGCCTTTGACGATCGATGCCGATGCATTCAAGACCGCCGGGGGCGATCTGGAAGCTTCGCTGCGTTTAATTTGCGACAAAGTTCACAGTTACGGCGATGTCGCCGTGGGGAAAAAGAAATGACACAAGCCGCGGTAGTCAACTACGGTCCGGAAAAATTCAACGTCGAGATGCGCGACATCGCGCGGCCCGAAATCGGGCCCGACGATGTTCTGCTGCAGGTGGCGGCCGTGGGCGTGTGCGGCAGCGATCTCCATCAATGGACCGCCGAACATAGCTGGCCGGTGAATTATCCAGTCGTGCTGGGACACGAATTCGCCGGCACCGTGGTTGAATTGGGCGACCGTGTCAAAGGCTGGCGCGAAGGAGACCGCGGCGTCAGCGAGACGGCGGCCGTGATCGACCTGGAAAGCCCGCTGACGAAACAGGGCCTTTACAACCTCGATCCGACGCGCAAGGGTTTTGGCTATGGCGTGAATGGAGCGATGACCCGCTATGTTCGCGTGCCGGCCCGTTGCCTGCACCATTTGCCCGATGCGTTGCCGTTCGAGAAGGCCGGTCTGACCGAGCCTTGTTGCGTGGCCTATAACGCCGTGGTCGTGAATTCCAGCGTCAAGCCGGGCGATCGCGTTGCCGTCTTGGGACCTGGCCCGATCGGACTGCTTTGCGCGGCAATTGCCCGGCTGCAAGGCGCCGAAGTGGCCGTGGTCGGTCTGGAACGAGATCGCGCCCGGCTGCAAGTCGGAGAGCAGTTCGGCTGCATTTCGATCGTCGGCGGTCTGGAGGAGTGGGCCCGACAAGGCGACGGACTAGGCGCCGACGGCGTGATCGACGCGGCCGGCATCTCGGCCACGCTGAAGACCGCGCTCGATATCGTGCGGCCGGCCGGCTGGGTCACCAAGGTCGGTTGGGGCAAATTGCCCTACGGCCATTCGCTCGATCCGCTGGTGCAGAAGAACATCACGCTCCGCGGCAGCTACAGCCACAATTGGCCGATTTGGGAACGCGTGATTCGACTGTTGACTAGCGGCGCGCTGGATGTGCAAAAAATCATCGGCGGAGTCTGGCCGCTGGAAGACTGGCACGAAGCGTTCGAAAAAATGCACTCGGGTCAGATTGTCAAAGCCGTGCTCAAGCCGGAATAGCGATCGGGTGTTCGAGGTTGGGTGTTGGGACGTGGTTTTCTTCACCAACCCTCCAACACCCAATCCCCAGCCCCATCATCAGCCATGCGCCTCCAAGACAAAGTCATCCTGATCACCGGCAGCACGACCGGCATCGGCGAGGCCATTGCCCGCCGGGCCGTCGCGGAAGGCGCGCGTGTGCTCGTGCACGGCCGCGACGAGCAGCGCGGCAAGGCGCTGGTGGGCGAGTTGGGCGAGCGCGCGGCGCTGCACGTCGACGACATCGCCGATCCGGCGGCGCCGGAGCGAATGATCGGCGCCGCGGTCCGCGCATTCGGCCGACTTGACGGCCTGGTGAACAACGCGGCGGCGGTCACCCGCAGCAACCTGGCGAACACCGACGCGGCGCTGTTCGACAGCCTGATGGCCACGAACGTGCGGGCGCCGTTGCTGTTGATCAAGGCCGCGGCGCCGCACTTGAAGCAAACGGGCGGATGCGTGCTCAACATCGGTTCCATCAACGGGTATTGCGGCGAAGCGAACCTGCTGGCCTATTCGATTTCGAAGGGGGCCTTGATGACGCTCTCGCGCAACCTGGCCGATGCGCTGGGCCGCGACGGGGTGCGCGTGAACCACTTCAACGTCGGCTGGGTGCTGACGCCGAACGAATACCAGCAGAAGATTGCCGACGGATTGCCCCCCGACTGGCCCGAGCGCGTGCCGCGCACCAAAGCGCCCGCCGGCCGTTTGATCCGGCCCGAGGAAATCGCCGCGGCGGCAGTGTACTGGATTGGCGATGAGAGCCGGCCGATCAGCGGCACCGTGCTCGAGTTGGAGCAACACCCCGTCATCGGCCGCAATCCGGCTAAAGAAGTACAGTAGTGGCTAGTGGACGGTCACCATCGAGCTCAAACAGGAACCGTGACACCGACGGCCCAAGCGGATCGTAAAAAAACCAACCACCAGCCCCCAGTCCCCAGAGTCCACTCATGCCCCAACTCGCCGCGTTCCCGAAAGCCTACATGGATCCGCTGGTTGTCGAAGGATCGATGACAATTCGCCAGTGGGTCGACCTGGCTTCGACCTTGGACATCGATGGCCTCGAATTCTACAGCGGTTTCCTGGAGCTCAAGGATCCGAAAAAATGGGCCGAGTCGCGCCTGATCGTCGAAGACAAGGGGCTGACGATTCCGATGCTCTGCTGTTCGCCCGACTTCACGCATCCCGATCCGACCTTCCGGCAGCATCAGATCGATTTGGAAAAAGGATGGATCGACATGACCGTTGCCCTGGGGGGCAAGTTCTGCCGGGTGCTCTCGGGGCAGCGCCGGCCCGAGGTGTCGCGTGCCGACGGCATTCGCTACGCGGCCGAGAGCATCGAAGCTTGCTTGCCGCACGCCGCGGCTGGCGGCGTCACGCTGATTATCGAAAATCACTACAAGGACAACTACTGGCAGTATCCCGAGTTCGCGCAGAAGATGGATGTGTTCTGCGACCTGGTCGCGCGGATCGACTCGCCGAACTTCGGCGTCAATTACGATCCCAGCAACACTTTTCTGGCCGGCGAGGATCCGCTTGAGTTATTGGAACGCGTCAAGCACCGCGTCGTCACGATGCATGCCAGCGATCGCTACCTGGCCGAGGGCACGATCGAAGACCTGCGCAAGGAAGAAGACAGCGTGGGCTATGCCAGCCGCCTGCGGCATGGAGAAATCGGCCAGGGAATGAACGACTACGATGCGATTTTCTCCTCCCTGGCCGGCGTGGGCTTCGATGGCTGGATCAGCATCGAGGACGGTGTGGATGGCATCGACCAACTCGACCGCAGCGCCCGCTTCTTGCGCAAGAAAATGGCACAATATTGGCCGAAGTAGGAGGCTGGCGGAAGAAAACTGGAGGCCGCCCGCCGCGAATTTGAAGGAGTCTTCGGCTAACTACCGACCACTAGCCACAGACCACTAGCCACTATTTGACTTTTGCTCTTCGCTCCACCACTGCCAGTCGCGATTCGATTTTCGGCAAGGTTGAGCGCCCATTCGCGCCGCCAGAACGCGTTCGATGTCTTCGGGGGACATGCCGCGCTGGATCATTTCCATTTTCAGCGTCGCGGTCATGTCGTCGCGCTGAATCTTACGATACGCGTCGGACAGAATTGCGGTGATCGGGATCAGCAATCCGCCCACGATCGAAATGGCGATCAGGATAAAAATCCCGTCGGACATGTTGGCGAGCAGCGGCGTCATCGTCATCTCCAAACTGGCGATCAACCTTTTTTGGCTTCCTTTGCAAAGACGTTCGGCATGTGCACGCCGGGGAGCGACCCCAATAATTCGCCCAAGGACGAGGACCGCGAGGATCCCATCCGGGCTTCCAGCACCTGCTTGATTTCGCCGGCCGACATGCCGCGTTGGATCATTTCCATCTTGAGCGTGGCTTCCATTTCGTCCAACTGAGTTCGACGATAATGGGCCGCGACGACCTTGGTGATGGCGACCGTGATGCCGCCAACGAGGCCCAGCATCCCCAGCAGAATCCCGCACAGCCCCAAGATCTCTCCGCCGTCGAGTTTGCTGAGGACGTCGGACATGGCTGGCGATTCCTTGTTTTTGAGGCGCGGCGAGGCGGGCGGATCGTGCCCTTCTACCGCTATTCGTACCAGTATGCTCGATATTGGAGCAACTGCAAGAAAAACCCACGCTCCTCCGGACCCAACGCGGCGTCCAGATTACGCCTTTAGCTGCTCGTCGTGCCGCATGCCGCTGGGGGGTTGGTCGGCCCGGTGCAGGTTTTCCAGGGCGGCCTTAGCGCCGGCGTGCTGTTCGACGTCGTTGTCTTCCCATTCGATCGAAACGCCGCCGCTGAATCCAGCCCGATTCAGTTCCACCAGCAGCTGCTCGGTGCTGGTGGCGTCGCGGGCCGTGCCGGCGGTCACGAAGTTCCAGCCGTTGTGCTTGTCTCCCATCGGCCGGTGTCCGCCCAGTCGGCCGTTGCGGGTGTAACCGCCGACCACTTGCACGCCCTTGATATGAGCACAATGAATCCGCTCGCCGTAGGCACGAATGAAGTCGACGCCCGAAACGCCCTGCCATTCCATGTGCGAACAGTCGAAGTTGAAACCGGCCGCCTTGGCGAACCCGGCGGCGTCCATGGCGGCCAGATAATCGCCGGCGCTAGTGATGTCGCCCATTGCGCGTTCGCTGGGATGGCATTCCAGATCGTAGGTCGTGCCGTATTTTAAGCAGGCCTGGAAGACCGGCGCGAATCGCTCGACCAAAAGTTCGAGGCTCACCTTGAACACGTCGGGTATTTCGTGCCCGCCCAGCGAACTTGGTAGTGGCGGGAACAGGAACCAATGGCTCCAGCAATGCGCCGGCGAGCCGACAAAGCCGGAGACGGGCACGACGCGATCTTCGAGCTTGCCGATGAAGTGCGCCAATCGAACTGTGTTGACCAGGGCTTCGGTGGCCTGGCGCGCGCGCGATTTCGGCGACGTCGTCCGGCACGAAAAACGGATTGGTCCGCGGCGGATTGTTACCGGCCTTGCGCCACTTGGAATAGGCCTCGACCGCTTCGCCCCCCAGGAACTGAATCGTCTTGGCGCTGGGTTCGTCGCCCAGGGCCTGGCCTTGCAGATGGGCGGCGAGCGAAAAAATCTCGAAGCCCACGCTTCTTGGCTTTGCCGACGCGCTCTTCGGCGTAGGCCTTGGCCCCGGCGTCGTCGCCGCAGCGCTTCAACTCCAATTCCCAACTGGCCTCTTCCCAACCGTCGAAGCCGGTTTTGGCGATCCAATCCAGCCAGGCGTCCTCCGGAACATTGCCGAACTGACCGCGCACCAGGCCGATTTGATGATACGAGTGCTTGCCGGGGCGATGCGTCGCGGTTTGATGATGGCCCATGGTGCGATGGAACTCCTGAATTCAAAGTAGCCGCTGGGATGACATGGATTCTTGCCTGGCGCCGCGGAAAACTCGGCCGCGCGGGCGAGTTTCACCGCTGAACTCGGCATCTTATTGCATCACGATTGAATTGCAAGTCGCTTCCGGCCGCTCGGCCGCCGCGTGGCGAAACGGCGCCGGCTCGGCTATCATTGAGGCCACGATTTGGCTCACATAGCGTTGCCGCCGACAGGCGGCGCGCGCACGCCCCTAGCACCCCAGCGAGACCTACTGCCATGCGGCGACGAGAGTTTTTGCAAGCGGCCGGCGCGGTCGGCATCGGCGTATCGCTCGGCCAGAAGACGTGTTCGGCTCAATCGGCCGAGTCGGCTCCGTCCGACGCCATCGGCAAGGCGCTCGGCGTGCCGCGAACTGACAGCGATCGTTTCGAACTGGCGTTCTCGCCGGGCCAGAAGCGGCCCGTGCGGATTCTGCAATTGACCGATACGCACTTCGGCAATCCCGACGCCAACTCCAAGCGTGCCGATCAGCGCAGCTTCGACGAAATCCGCTGGCTGGTCGAGCGCCATCGCCCCGACCTGCTCGTGCACACGGGCGATTTCATCAACAACGACAAGGGCGCCGGCATCAGCTTCGAGGCGATCGATTTTTTCGACGACCTGAACGTGCCTTGGACGCACGTGCTGGGCAACCACGACATTGGCGCGGTCTCGGTGGCCGACTTTCGCGGCAGAATGAAGCACGCCGCGGTCGGCGAGTTCACTTCCGACGACCAATCGCACTACGCGTTTCGCTTGGACCTGGTTAGTGCCGCCGGCGGCGAGCCAAAGTTCTCGCTATACGGGTTCAATTCCGGACACGTTAAACCAGTCAAGCACGTCGGCCGCGAACAGGTCCAGTGGTTCGAAAGTCAAATGCGGCGCGATGCCGAGCAGGGAATCCAGTGCCCGTCGCTGGCGATGATCCATATCCCGGTCGTGGAATTCGAGAAGTTGCGAGCGGCCGAGCGGTACGCCGGCAACTTTGGAGAATCGATTTGCTACGAGACCGACAGCGGCGACGCCTTTGCCGCCTTCCAGCGTTCCGGCCGGCTCAAGGGTATTTTCAGCGGCCACGATCATCGCAACGATTTCCAGGGCACGTGGGATGGCGTTGAACTGGTCTACGGCCGAGTCAGCGGGTGGACGGCCTATGGCGAGTTGCCGCGCGGCGGTCGTCTGATCGAAATCGATCTAGACCGGCAAACGTACGCGCATCACCTGGTCGTGCCCTCTGCTTAACAAGGTCGGCATCAATCATGAAACTGGCAAAGATTCGCCAGCCGGACGGCAGCCAGGCGGTGGCGCTGGTCGAGGGCCAGTTCGTCACTCCGCTGCCAGCGACCTCGGAGTATCGCTCGCTGTTCGATATCTTGCAGTCGGCCGACCCCGCGGCCGTCGTGCGTAAGTTGATGGCCGGCGCCCCCAGCCGTCAGAGCATCGACAGCGTGGCATTACTCGCGCCGATCGATCGCCAGGAGGTGTGGGCGGCCGGAGTCACCTATCGCCGCAGCCAGGTGGCGCGGATGGAAGAATCGCAGGGAGCCGCGTCGTTCTACGACCTCGTCTACGTCGCCGAGCGGCCCGAGCTGTTCTTCAAAGCCACGCCGCACCGCGTGGCCGACCCGGGCCAGCCCGTCCGCATTCGCCAGGACGCTCGCTGGAACGTTCCCGAGCCTGAACTGGCCCTGGTGCTCAACTCGCGGCTCGAGTTGGCGGCGTTCTGCGTGGGCAACGACATGAGCTCGCGCGACATCGAGGGAGAAAACCCACTCTATTTGCCCCAGGCTAAGCTCTACGACCGAAGCTGCGCGCTGGGGCCTTGGGTAACTCTGGCCGCGGCGATGCCGCCGGTGACGGAAATCGAGATCGGATTGCTGGTCGAGCGAAACGGCGACAAGGCGTTCGAGGGCGCGACCTCCGTGGGGCAAATGGCCCGCACGTTCGACGATCTGATCGGCTGGCTGGGCCGCGACAATTCTTTTCCCGAGGGCGTGGTGCTGCTGACCGGCACTGGCATTGTGCCCGACGACAGCTTTACGCTGGCGCCGGGCGACACGGTGAGCATCTCGATCAGCGGCATCGGCACGCTGGTCAATACGGTCGTTCGCGGACCTTCTGCCTGATGTTGCAGTCGTTCGGCGGCGAACTTGTCGGCGAACGCGCGATTCGCTTGCCCTTTTCGGATAACCTCCGCGCCGCCGGCCGACCCTCCGGGACCTCGAATCCGTATAATCGGAATAGAACGGCAAGTTCTTGCCGTCGGACGAGGGGCACTTGGATCACGTCGCTTCGCTATTTTTCTGCCGCGGGGACAATCCCTAGACCCGGCACAACCGTCGGCGTTAAGGCTAAGCCGCACAATGGGTTGGCACGGACGCGGATTGCCTTTTCGCCTCGCCAGGCAGGTTCGTCACCAGCGCCAAGACCGGAGTGCTCGTTACGACTGGCGAAAGTTTCTAAAGTCACCCCCCTCCGCGAATCGAAACTAACTTCGGAAGGTTTGTTACGCCAGCAGCCTGAAAACGGCTGGTGCGACAAATCGCAGGGGGGAACCTGCCATCCGGGACGCAGCCGTGCGCCCAGTATTGGACTGTCGGTCGAAAGCAATTTCGCACGCGCTGTCCACACGTTCCCACCACACCAAGCTACCTAGTTCAGGCCGGAAGTTCGAGCGCTCGTCCACGTCAAACAAGTGTGCCCGCAGATGCTGGGCAAACTTTGCGGCGTCAAAGTTTTGGACGACGGCTGAATGAGACGGCCTGCCGATGACTTTACTGAGGCTCGGATCAGAAGGACCTGAACCACGCCACGGCGAAGCGATTTACAACGTTAAGCCCCGACCCAGATGTTCATGGACGGCCGGTTGACCCCACAGCCGGCCCGAAGGATCGGACCAAAAGGCCGTAACAAGCCATGAGCAAGGGGCAAGCAAGCTCCGCGGGCGTTAGTCCGTCGGAGTGGAGTTCCCACACCAGCGCGAGTCAATTGGAGAGCCTGCGATGAAGGTCTTCACAACGGGTCAGGTCGCTAAGATCTGTAAAGTGGCCCCACGTACTGTCAGTAAATGGTTCGATTCAGGTCGTCTGAAGGGATACCGCATTCCGGGTTCTCAAGACCGCCGAATTCCTCGTGAATATTTGATCCGCTTTTTGAAAGAGCATGGAATGCCCCTGGGCGACCTCGAAGACGAGGCCATGGCCAAGGTGCTGCTGGTCGGTCAGGATCAAGTGCTGATCGAAAACCTCAAGCAAAAACTGCCCTTGGACCGTTCGTTCAAGGTCGCGGTCGCTGCCAGCGGTTTCGAAGCCGGCATCCAGGCCGAAAGCTTCCATCCCGATTGCATCATCGTCGATTTCTCGATCGGCCGGGTCGAAGCCCTGCAGATCTGCCAGAATCTGCGACGCAATCCGGAGTATGCCGACACGATCCTGATTGCCTTGTTGCCCGACGACGGAAGCTCGACCAGCTTCGATCGTTCCAGCATCAACGAGACATTCAAGAAGCCGTTCGACGCCGCCCTGTTGGCCGAACGCCTTCGCACGCTGATCGGCGCCCGCAAGGAGCTTGTGTAAGCGACCGCCCCCAAGCGGCCGCACTCGCCTGGTGAGCTCCCCAACGAGCGCTTTTTCGCAATCAACCCGTCGCGGATGACCCCCGCGACGGTTTTTTCGCACCTGGCGAACTTTGGCCCAGCCGGTTGATTCGATCACGACCCGCTGGTCCTCGGGCCCCGGCCCCCGGTCGGGCCTCTTCGCTCAAAGGGGGCTTTGCCGGGCAGAGTTCGCGATGCCCACGCGACGGCCTTCTCCCCGCGTCAGACCCCTCGACGGCGCGGCCGCGTGCCTTAGAATAAGGTGCGGGCGGTCGTGGCCATGCCCCCGGCCGTCACGACGCCGTTCCGCAAGCAGGCACGCCGCGGTACTCGGGTAGCGTCAGGGCACGAACAAGAACATGAGCGAACTGACGCATTTTGACGCCGCCGGCGCTAGCCGCATGGTCGACGTTGGCGCCAAGCCCATCACCCCGCGCTGCGCACGGGCCAGCGGTCGCGTGCGAATGCGGCCCGCCACGCTCGAACTGGTTCGCCAGGGCCGCCTGGCCAAGGGCGACGTGCTCGAAGTGGCCCGCCTGGCCGGCATCATGGCCGCCAAGCGCACCGGCGAATGGATCCCGCTCTGCCACACCATTGCGCTCGACGCGGTCGAAATCGCCTTCGACTTCGACGGCGACGCGGTAGTCACCATCGCGGCCACGGCCCGCGCTACCGCGCGCACCGGAGTCGAGATGGAAGCGCTGGTGGCCGCCAGCGCCGCGGCGCTGGCGATTTACGACATGTGCAAGGCCGTGGATCGCGACATCGTGATTGAAGCCGTGCAACTCGAGGAGAAGTCGGGCGGAAAAAGC
This sequence comes from uncultured Planctomycetaceae bacterium, assembly GCA_963791755.1. Taxonomy (GTDB): domain Bacteria; phylum Planctomycetota; class Planctomycetia; order Pirellulales; family PALSA-1355; genus PALSA-1355. The sequence goes on along the minus strand of CAWBTK010000005.1, from coordinate 988,799 downwards.
GGCCACTATCGACGGACGACATGAAATTAAGAAGGTGTTTCAAAACCGCCGGGGACTGTCTCGAGATTTTGAAGCATTGTTGAGTAATCGGGTCGGGTGCCATGCTTGCGATCGCGCAAGCATGCTCACAAGGCGTGAGCATGGCTCCCACCGCTGCGAGACACGAAACGGCTAAGCGAAGGAAAGGGTTCATGAAGCAAGCGATCCACGAGCAGGATGCATTGGCGCGGCACTGGAAGCGACTCTACGCCCCCATCGCCCCTGAACTGGCGGCGGCCGAGGAACTGCTTCGCGGCGAACTCTCGAGCGACGACCCCTTCGTCGACCGGCTGGTGAAACACGCCTTTCGCCTGGGCGGAAAACGGCTGCGGCCGGCCCTGGTGCTGCTCTCGGCCAAGGCCGCCGGCGCGACCATTCGCGACCATGTGGTGCTGGCCGCCGTGGTCGAAATGATCCACACCGCCACGCTCGTCCACGACGACGTCCTGGACGAGGCCAGCCTGCGCCGGCATCGCGAAACGATCAACGCCGCCAGCGACAACGAGGCCAGCGTCCTGGTCGGCGACTTCCTCTTCACCCACGCCTTCTACCTGGCCAGCTCGCTCGAAACCACGTTCGCCTGCCAGACCATCGGCCGGGCCACGAACATCGTCTGCGCCGGCGAGCTGCGGCAGATCCACAGCCGGGGAAATTTCGCCCTCTCCGAGGCCGACTACCTGTCGATCATCGAGGCCAAGACGGCCGAGCTGTGCGCCTGCTGCTGCCGCTTAGGCTCGCACTATGCCGGCGCCGCGCCGCAGGTCGAAGACGCCCTGGATCGTTACGGCCGCAGCCTGGGCATCGCCTTTCAAATCGCCGACGACATGCTCGACCTGGTCGGCGACGAGGAATCGATGGGCAAGAGCCTGGGCACCGATCTGGAAAAGCAAAAGCCCACGCTGCCGCTGATCCGCCTCTTGGCCGACAGCAGCCCCGAGCAACGGGCCGAACTGATCGAGCTGCTCTCCTCGCCGAGTCGTGCCGACCGGCAGCAGATCAACGTCTGGCTCGAGCGCAGCGACGCGCTCGCCTACACCCGCGACAAGGCCCTCTATTATGCCCGGCAAGCTCACGACGAGCTTCGTCATCTCCCCGCCAGCCCGGCCCGCGACGTGCTGGTCTCGCTGACGGAGTTGGTGGTCAGCCGGCAGGATTAGGCGCGGGGGTCGGGGTTTAGGGGTTGGGGGCTGGTGGACGCGGCAGCGGTAGGTCACGCTTTAGCGTGACATGGAACGCCGGTTGGTGATTCTTCTCATGCCGAGGCATCTGCCAGACTGTGCAACATGCATGATTCGCGCCCAACGAAGTTGCGAAGTGCTCTGACCCTTCTGGCGGGTTTGTTGATCCTCAAGGTCACCGTGAGTGTGATACTTGGATATCGCGATTACTTCCCGCCAAATTTTGCGTCCGTTTTTCTGCGCGGACGCCAGCCCTACTTTTCAGGCATTTACGGAAGGGCTTTCTATACCCATATTGCGTCCGGGCCTGTCGCGCTCATTCTCGGAATGATTGTGATCAGTGAACGGTTCCGGATTCGATTTCCGAAGTGGCATCGTTGGCTTGGGAAGTCCCTAATCGTCCTTGTCTTGTTCCTGCTTGTTCCAAGCGGGTTATGGATGGCCTACTATGCCGAGAGCGGCGCAGTCGCGGCGATTGGGTTTTCCGTCCTCGCGATTATCACTGGCACTTGTGCCTTGCTCGGCTGGCGATCCGCGGTGAAGAAACGATTTGCCGAGCATCGCCGCTGGATGTGGCGATGCTTTCTCCTGTTATGCTCGGCGGTGATTCTCAGGCTAATTGGTGGGCTCGCCACTGTGACTGACGTCGGAGGCACCTGGAGCTATCCGCTCGCGGCCTGGGCGAGTTGGCTGGTGCCGTTAGCGGCGTTCGAGACGGCCGAGTTCAGCTGTGCCGTCAGTCGACGGTACAAACAATTTGGCGTACTCGACAAAGGTCATTCGGCCTAATCGGTAGACACGCTTTCGTTGCCGGCAATGGAAATCAGCTCGCGACGTTGACTTGAAGACATTTCGTCAGAAAGGAATCGAACCGTTCCGTCGACAAAGGCCGCATGCGTACCACCGGCGTGAGCGAGCTTTGACTTCGGTCCAATGCCCAACACCAACTTCTCGTCGGCATCGACAGGGGACATCCAGGGGGTCGCGTGTTCGGAATCCACTTCAATCAACATCATCGTTTCTGACTCACCATCGGTGACTTCGGAAAGACTTCTGGGTTCGGTGGCGCGAAAGCAACTGTTAGGCGTCAAGATCGCCAAATAGGTGGTCTGATTGTCATCTTCAGGTGCCGCAGGGCATTGATAGGCCATCACCCTGGTCTTGCACGCTTCCGCGTTGGCTGGGTCGTCCCAAGGTTTGGCGAGATCAATCGACTCATACAGTTGCTCTTCCTCGATGTACGGCAGGATCAATGTCCGCCAACTGTGCAGCGGTTTTCCGTCTGCATCCGTCGTGTACGCGGGCGGAAACGCGTGGTAGGTGTTTTCGTAGGATTGCAACGCCAGCGCGATTTGCTTCAGGCTGTTCATACATGCGTTGCGGCGGGCCGCTGGCCTGGAAGTTCGCATGGCCGGCAACATGAAGGCAATCGCAATCGCGATGATGCCCAAAATTGTTAGCAGCTTGAGAATTGACGAGATTCGGCTCTTTGGCTTTGACTCGCCGCCGACATCGCCCGAGTTTGGTCCGCGATACGGGTTTTCTTCCATGCGGCAGACTCCAGATTCGCAATACCAAACTTAATGGGCCGCCTCTCGACGATACGTGTTTCAAGCTTATTCTACGGCTCAACTCCGGTGACGAACAACCTGTTGTCGAGTGTAAACCTTGCGACCCTCACTCCTCATTAACCGGTGATTGCCGGCGACGGCCAGAGCCCGGTTACGCAAGCTGAAGTGCGGCTTTCAAGCAGTTATCGACCTGCTGCATGGCTGCAGCGGACAAGCTGCCAATCTTGCGAAAAATGAGCTGCTGCTCAACCGTGAGAAGATTCTCGCACGTGATCGCCGACGGATGAAGTACGCCGGCCGCGTTGCCTTCCGGCGTCGCGGGGTCGAGGAGGTATTGGGTCGGCTCGTGCTGTGCCCGCTGCGTACTGCGCGTGATCATGGCGACGATCGTATTCGTAAGTCGCGAATTGTTGCTTTCGCTCTGCACGACCAACGCCGGACGCACTTTGGCTCCGCGACCCGAGCTAAACGGATAGTTCAACAGAACGACGTCGCCGCGGTTGACCGTCATTGGGTTTTGCGGTGAGTGTCGTAGTCGTTGTAGTCGTCCATTGCGGGATCATCCCAGCCGGCGGACGCCGCAACGTGGTCCTGCATCGGATACGTTTCCCGAATGTCGAACGTATCGTCGCCAAGCAGTGCCCGAATCTTCTGATACGTGCCATCCGGTACGAGTACCCATTTTTCCTGGGTGTCCGCGTCGACGACGTACACAGGCTGCCCCGGCTGTTGCTCGTCGATCGCTTGTCGTTGTTCGCTGGTTAGCTTCGGGGTCATGCTTTGATTTTAGCACATTTTAGCGAGTAGAAGCCAGACACCGTTGTCCTACAGCACGCCGGTTGGCGATTCTTGCCATGCCCGGGTATGAGCTGCGGGACTGTCCACGAACCGCAGTCCGCCACCATCACACGCTGTCGGAATGCTCATCCGGCATCACACAGCGCTTCGTCACGACGAGTTCTTCGACCTGCAACCGCCGCACGGCCAGTTCGCCGATCTCGAGTCGGTCGATTTGCGACCGCCGGACCGACAGTCGCTTGATGGCCACGCGGCCGATGGCCAGCGCCTCCGATTGCCACCGCGCCGACGGCTAGCGCGCCGATCGCAACGGCCCCGATCGCCACCGCCCCCGAGGCGCCCGCTCCGACGGCCACGGCTTTGTACGATCGCGACGGCTTGCTTTTACGCGGATCGGCGGGCACGGCGTCGCGCGGCGTGCTCGCCGCCGATCGTGAATCGGACCCGCGAGCGGAATGGTGAGTGCGGCTGGTCATGCCGAAAGTATACCTTGCCCTGGAAGCCCGGCGGCGCGTTTCTCGGCCGCCTCTTGCTACGGTTTTTGCGGAGCCGTGAGCCTGGATCCCGGCGAATCCGCGGCAACCAGGCTCAGTGAAACTTGCGCTTGAGCCATTCGATCATCACGCGATTGACTTCGTCGGGCTTTTCTTGCTGCGTCCAGTGACCGCAATCCTGGACCGTGTGCTTCTCCAGGTCGGCAATAAAATCCTCCATGCCGTCGGCCGACGATGGCCGCAAGATCACGTCGTTCTCGGCGCCGATGTAGAGACAGGGCACGTCGATTTCCCATTTCGCCCCCGCCATCGCCGCCGGAGCGCGGCCAATATTGCGGTACCAATTCAGGCCGCCGGTGAAGCCGGTTATCTCAAACGTCTCGACGAAGTAGTCCATCACGTCGTCCGGCAGAAACGCCTCGCCCTCGAATTTGTCGCGATCGAGCATCGCCAGCAGGTTCAGCTGCCGCTCGGGCGAGTCCTTGGGCAGGGCCTTGAAGCGCTCGACGTTCCAAATATCGCCGCGCGTGAGGATCGTGCGAAACGTTTTGCGGACGTCCTTCTCGAGAGCCGCCTCGGCGCGGCCCGGTTGCTGGAACTGCATCACGTAATAATTCGGCGACATCACGATTAGCGGCGGCTCGGGCGGCGTCTTCAGCGCCAGCCCGGGCGGACGCTGGCAAGGAGTATTGACCCCGATGACGCCCAGGCATCGATCGGGGTGCAGCCGCACCATGGCCCAAACGACGCCGCCGCCCCAATCGTGGCCACAGAATACGGCCTTCTTGATGGCCAGCGCGTCGAGCATGCCGGCCAGGTCGTCGCAGAGATGTTTCATGTCATAGGACTTCACGTCGTCGGGGCGGTCGGTGAGCCCATACCCGCGCTGATCGGGCGCGATCGCGCGAAAGCCCGCCTCGCTGAGGGCCTTGACCTGGTGTCGCCAGGAGAACGCCAGTTCGGGAAAACCGTGGCACAAAACGACCGGCACGCCTTCGCCCTGCTCGTAGACTGCCATGCGGATGCCGTTGGTCTGGACGAACTTGGGGGCCGGCATATGCGGCGCGGGTCGAACTTGCTTGTCCGCGGCCCAGGCGGCCTGCGACGCGCCGCACGCGAGCGCGACAAAAGCGGCCAGCAACACTGGCTCGCGGTGTACCCCAGGCGCGACGTTCTTTGCCGCGGCGATTCGCGGCAAGCAGTACATGCGATTCATGTGGAACCATCTCCGTTGTTGAATGCCGGGCAAGTCTCGCATTGGCATCGAATTGTAACGTCAAACGGGCTGCGATCGTAGCAAATGCGGCCCGGCCGCCGGGCATTTTGTGGGTTCGACTGATCGCTCCGGAGGTAGCGGTCGGAAATTGCAGTCGGGTAGAATTGTGAGTGAGTTCGGCGGCAAGCCGGTTTAATCAGGCCGTGTCAAGGGAATTCAAGATGGCCACGCTATTGCGCAGCATCGGCGCGATCATCGCCGGCATGGCGGTCGCATTCATCCTGGTCATCGCGGTGGAAGCGTTCAGTGCGGTCGTCCATCCGCTGCCCGCCGATTTCGACGGCAGCATGGAGCAAATGTGCGAACATGTGGCCCGCTACCCAGACTGGGTGCTGGCGGTCGTTGTCCCGATGTGGGGATTCACGGCCCTGGCCGGCACCTATATAGCCGGACGATTGGGCAACCGCGGTGCGGCGCTCGTCGTGGGGGCGCTGCTGCTGGCCGGCGTCGCTTTTAATATTTCGATGCTGCCGTACACAATCTGGTTCAAGGTCGTGATTTTGCTCACGATTCCGCTGGCCGTCGCCGCCGGCGTTTATCTGAGTCGCGGTCGTCGGCCATTGCCGCATTGAACAGCGCTGCGTGGCCCGGGCGCGCGTCGGCCAGGTCGGCGATGCACGCTCGAACGCGGAACCGGAACTCTGACACGGTCGCGATCGGCCGGACTGCCCGAAATTGACCCGCGACGAACCGCCACGAAACTTCCCGTTTACCATGTCCGAAAACGGCCAGCCATGTCGTCGGCGGCGGTTACAATTCGGGCATGACGATTGACGACGACGTTTGTTATCGAGCCCTTCTCGCGCGCGACGCCCGCTTCGACGGGGTGTTTTTCACCGGCGTGCGCACGACCGGCATTTACTGCCGGCCGGTGTGCACGGCGAAGACGCCCGGCCGCGACCGCTGCCGGTTTTTCAGCAGCGCCGCCCTGGCCGAGCAGGCCGGCTTTCGCCCCTGCTTGCGTTGCCGCCCGGAACTCGCGCCGGGCCATGCCCCCATCGACAGCACGCGCACGATCGCCCGGGCCGCGGCGACGCGGATCGAAGCCGGCGCACTGGCCAGCGGCGGCAGCCTGGAAGACCTGGCGGCCAGCTTGGGGCTCAGCTCGCGGCAGTTACGGCGCGCGGTGCGCCAGGAGCTGGGCGTGTCGCCGGTCGAACTCGCGCAAACGAATCGACTGCTGTTGGCCAAACGGCTGATCGCCGAAACGCAACTCCCGATGGTACAGGTTGCCTTTGCGGCCGGCTTCGAAAGCGTGCGGCGGTTCAATGCCCTGTTTCGCAGCCACTATCGCCTCTCCCCCAGTACGCTGCGGCGATCTTCGACTAAGGCCGCTGCTAGCGACTGTTTGCGCCTCGTGCTCGCCTATCGCCCGCCGCTCGATTGGAACGCGCTGCTGCGGTTCCTGGCGGCGCGGGCCATTCCGGGCGTCGAGTGCGTGAGCGACGGCGCGTATCATCGCACGGTGGGCATTGGTCAACATCGCGGCTGGCTGAGCGTTTCGTCGCTGGCCGATAAGACTCGACGGGCTGGTAAGAATCCGCCGGGTCGCAATCTGCTGGCGGTCGACCTGGCTACGGCGCTCGCTCCCGTGCTGCCGTCGATACTGGTGCGACTGAGAAATCTGTTCGATCTGGATGCCCGGCCCGACGTCATCGCGGGACACTTGGCGCTCGATCCGCTGCTGGCGTCGTGGGTCGAGCAGCGGCTCGGGCTGCGCGTGCCGGGGGCATTCGATTCGTTCGAGCTCAGCCTGCGGGCGATCCTGGGGCAGCAGGTATCGGTGCGCGGGGCCTCGACGCTGGCCGGCCGATTCGCCGCGCGGTTTGGCGAAGCGATCGAGACGCCGCTGCCGTGCTTGAACCGGATCGCGCCGACAGCCGAAGGGATCTCGGCGGCGCGCACCGCCACGCTGGCCGGTCTGGGCCTGCCCGCCGCGCGGGCCGAGAGTCTGCGAAACCTGGCGCGGGTCGTCGCCCGAGGCGAGATCGATCTGGAGCCGGGCATTGACCCAACGGCGATCGTCGCCCGGCTGGTCGAGCTTCCCGGTATTGGACCGTGGACTGCCGAGTATATCGCGATGCGGGCCCTGCGCTGGCCCGACGCTTTTCCGGCCGGCGACCTGGGCCTGCTGAAGGCCTCGCGATTGAAGACGGCCCGGTCGCTCGAAAAGGCGGCCGAGCGCTGGCGACCCTGGCGGGCCTATGCGGCCATGCACCTGTGGGAGAGCCTGAAGACAAATTCTCAACCTAAGCCAATCATGACGAGGAGCGAACGATGACCGCGACGACTTGCTACAGCTACCTCGATACTCCGTTGGGCCGAATGGTCGTGCGGGGCGACGGACAGTTCGTCACCGGGCTGTATATGCCGACGCACAAAGGCTGGCGCGGCCCCGACGCGGCGTGGCGGCAGGCCGACGCGCCGTTCGCCGCCGTCCGCGAGCAACTCGCCGAGTATTTTGCCGGCGAGCGACAGCAGTTCGACGTGCCGCTCAAGCTGGCCGGCACCCCGTTTCAGCAGCGGGTGTGGCAGGAGCTGGTCGGCATTCCCTTCGGCACGACGATCACCTATGCCCAACTCGCCCAGCGCGTCGGCCGGCCGACTGCCTCGCGCGCCGTGGGAGGCGCCAACGCGCGGAATCCGATCTCGATCATCGTCCCCTGCCACCGCGTGATCGGAGCCGATGGCAGACTCACCGGCTATGCCGGCGGCGTCGACAAAAAACAGTGGCTGCTTGCCTTCGAGCGCGGAACGACGGCCGCCGAACGCGATTATTTGTTCGATGTGGCGGGCATCGGGTAGGGCACGTCTCGCGACCTCACGGCGGGTATTTCGTAGGATTTCGCGTTGAAAGTCGCTTTGCGGACGCGAAATGTCAGTGCGACACGCACTAGTTTGCCGCTCGCGGCCCGGCGCAACTCAACTCGAACCTGAATTGGCATCCACTACTCGGCGATTTCCACGAGGTCGTCATCTTCGACACCACGCACGCCGCTGCCGATCATTCCAATCCGACCGGAATTGTTCATCTGCTCGATTCGCTCAAGCGTTCCCGCCGGCAACGATAGGTCGCCGCTGCCGATCCGCTTCTTGAGCGACGCGAGGTGCTGCTTCAGCGATTCGCGGTATTCCTCGACCGACTGAGTGGGCTTCGTCCAGCGAACCCAAACGCGATAGGGGCCGCCCGACAGCACATCCGAATTGCGGCCGTTTTTTACATCCGAAATCCGCAGCGTCGTGCCATCGTGCGAGATGTTGATCACGCCGTCTTCGAGAGTGCCGGATGCCGTCGCGTCCTTGAGTTGCATAAGCGAGAACTCGACCTTTGCCAGTCCCGGAATGTCACACCACGCGATTGGGCCGCTGCTCATCGCCAATCGCCCCAGGTAGTTCTGATCGTTGAGAATCACCGGCGAGGAAGGAAACACCCAGTATTCAAGCAGCAGGTCGCTGGCTTTGAATTGCCGCGGCTTGGGGTTTTCGACGATCCGCGGCACGAGGCTGAACCGATAGACCCGGCCGTCGTCGTCGCGAGCAAGCTCCAGCGTTCGCGGATTCAGGTCCGACAGATCATAGTCGATTTCCTGGGCTTTTGTGCCGTTGTCTTCTTCGCTCGGTTCCACCGTGACCTTGGCCAGGAATCGCTGCGATTTGAGCTTTGCCACGATGGTTACCTTGAATCGGTGCTGCCCGTCGTTAACGCCAAGTGCGAGCGTTCCATTCGGCCCCACGCCGCCGCTGGGCGCCCAGTGATAGGTCGCCAATTCCTTGCCAGGGACCAGCGAGTACGCGTGTGCGTCCGCCCAATACCCGTGTGTGAATGTTTCTTCGGACTTGGGTTCTTGTCCGTGGAGCATTGAACCGAACGCTGCCAGTGCCGCAAAAGCCATGAGGCGGACGAATTCGCCAATTAGTTTCGCGTCATTCATGATTCTGTTCCTTGTAGAAATAGCCTGTCTCGGAGCTCAACCGGCCGACTCCGCAGAGGTACGTTTCGGTTTCGTAGTACCGCAATTCGGCCGCGGGCCTTGGCGCATGTTTCGCGACCGTCAAGTGTTCGCCGCGATTGCCCGCGTTGTTTTGCCCGGCGTGCTGCGGCGCACTCGCGTGGATGCGTGACTCTTCTGGCCAATTGCGAAAGCTCGATGCCAAGGACATTGCCGCCAGCAGGGCCACGCTGGCCGCAACTGGAACGGGCAGCGAAATCGAACGCCGCCACCAGGGCAATTGACATTGATGTGGCATCCGCTTCAGCTCGGCGAGCGCCTGGGCAACCGCGATGTGATTGGCGACCCGCGTTTCCAGCGGAGGTTGCAATTGCTTCAGGCGGGCAAGCTGCTCGTTCAGCGCTGTTTCGTCGCTCGGTTCCGGAACTGAATCGCGGTTGTCGTTCATGACTTGTATTCCTTTTCCGCAAGGATCTCTTTCAATCGGGCCCTGCTCCGATGGATATGACTCTTGACCGTGCCGACGGGCAATTGCATCGCCGCGGCGACTTCGTCAATCGAACAACCTTCGACGAATCTCAGTAGCAGCACGTGACGCCCTGGATTGTCGAGTTGACTGATCGCGAGGAGTACCCGCTCCAACTGCTCGCGATCGGCAGCCACGGTCAGGGGCGATGGCCGGGGGTCGCTAACATCAATTGCTTCGACAAGCGCGGACGGTTGCTTTCCGCGATTCCGCCAGCGCCGCAACTGAACGTGACGGGCGGTTGCAAAAACGTAACCGCGCAGTTGTTCACAACTGCCCCGCATATCCTTCATCGATCGCACCAGCTGTGCGAACGTCTCGGCCGTTTGTTCCTGGGCAGTGTGATGGTTGCGGTGATCGCAAAGGAAAAAACGATACAGGGGCCCTTGGAATTGCTCGACCAATCGCACGTACGCGGCGGGCTCGCCTGCTTTCAGTTGGTCGATAAACAATTCGTCCGAAAGCATGTCGCCGCCCGGCTTGACAATTCCCCGGCCCCGTCCTCGTCGCCGCCCGTGCGCGGCTCCGATACCGCTTGCCGAGCGTCAACATACCTGAGAAGTGCCACGGTCGAGGAAAAGGTTGCACCGGCAACGAAAGAATTCCCCGCAATCGCGAATACCGGCGCGAGGGAGAATCATCCTGAATAGCGGACCAAGAGCGCGACAATCACTGCCATTTGTCGCGCTGGCCGCTCAGCTTTCGTTCACGCAATCTAGCAGCGGCTCGCCGGCGTCGACAGAAGCTTCGGCCGCGGAAATCAGACTGAGTTCTTCGGCCGAGGGGGCATTCTGGTCGATGATGCGGATGCGGCCGGCCAGCCACAGGCTGACAATCGCCGAACCAGCGGCGATCCATCCCACCGTGCCGAAGTGTTCGAGCTGGCCGTCGGGAGACTGGCTGATCAGAATGCCGCCCAGGTAGGCGCCCGCGCCGCCGGCGATGTGTTGTACCGAGGCATTGGCGCTCATGAATCCGCCGCGCCGGTTCGGTTCGACGCTGCTGGTGACCATGGCCATGGCCGCGATCATGCGGCCCACGTTACAGACCATCAGCGCCTCCGAACACCACCACGGCCAAGGCCACCGACACCGGCGGCAGGTGCGTGATCCCCAGCAGCAGCAGCGCCGAGAAGGGGCCGATGATGCGAAACATTGTCAGCTTTCCGAACCGGTCGGCCAGCCGCCCGATAATGGGCGCGGCCAGCAAAGTCAGTCCTCCACCCACGATGTAGATGATCGGCAGTTGTTGCTCGCTCATGCCGACGTTCGCCACCAGGTAGGCGCTCAGGTAGGGCATGACCGTGAAGCCGCCGATCATGAGCATGATGATCAGCGCGAACGCGTTGAGGTGGTTGCCGCTGGAGAACGTCGTAACCAGCGACCGCAAAGGGTGCGGGTGCGAGGCGTGGACGTGATCATCCAATCGGGGGAGCGCGAAAGGCGTCAGCACCAGCGCCGGAATTCCGGCCAATACCAGCGCGACAAACGGCACATGCCAGCCAAAGTTGGTTCCCAGAAACAGTCCCAAGGGCACGCCGGCCACCGAAGCCAGCGAAAATCCAGTCATGAGCGAGCCGGTCGCGCGGCCGCGGCGTTCTTCCGGAAACACGTCCCCCACGATTGTCATCGACAGACCGCCCAGGATGCCGCCGAAGGCGCCAGTCACAATTCGGGCAACGACCAGCGTGTGGTATGTCGGCGCCAAGGCACACAGCAACGTGCCGAGCAGGAAGCCCGAATACAACACCATGAACGTAGTGCGGCGGGCGAAGCGGTCGACGATCGACGAGGCGACCAGTCCCGCGGCGCCAGCCGCAAAGGTGTAGGAGGAGACGATCAGGCCGAACTGGGCGGGGCCGATGTCGAGGGTCCGCATAAGCTGCGGGCCCAATGGCATGACGATCATGAAGTCGACGATGGTCGTGAACTGCACGGCGGCCAGAATGGCCAGCACCAGCCGTTCGCGGCGCTGGCTGGCGGACGATGTATCGAAAGAGTCTGCCGCTGACATGCAAGTTCCCACTTTTTTCGTCCGCCGCCGTTAGACTCGATTTTTGCCGACCGCCGTCACGCTGGCAATGACAATTGAGCGCCGGCAATGGTTCGCGACCGCCCGTGGCAGGGCAAGATGAAAAAAACTGGCTGCCGCGCCAGATGTTATCGCCTGCAACCGCTTACGGCGCGGCCGTTTTGCCGAGCTTCGAGGCAAAGCGTAGTCCGATTCCGTCGGGCGAGACGACCGTGAAATCGCGGAGACCATAGTAGCGATTGCCAATTTCGCGCTTGACTGGAAGTTTCATTTCCCGGCACAGCTTCCAGTAGCGATCGACGTCGCCCACCATGATCCGCACGTTGGCCACGAGAGTCGTGGGCGGTTCGGCCTGGCCGGCGATCTGTTCGAGATAAAGCCGCGAGTCGTCCCAGCCAAGCTCGACGAAATGAGGCTCCTGCCGCACGACCTTGAAACCGAGTTGTTCGTAGAACGCGGTCGACTTTTTCACGTCGCGGACGTACAGCTCGACGACCAGTTGTTCGGCGGCCTCGACGTATTTTTTGCGAGGCGCTTGCGCGGCCTGGTCCGAAACTTCGTCATCGGCCGCGGCCAACCTGCGCAGCCAATCGCGAACGTCATGACGATGGCCAGCCCCAAAACAGCGAAACGCCCGGATCCGCCCTGGAAGCGTCGAGAAGTAAACACGGTCGATTCACTCCGGCGTCGGGCATTTTCGGGCTTCCGAACGGCGCCGAAATTATCGCCTCCGCGCAGGGCCGTGTCACGCGCGGAAATGATCTCGCTTCGTGGGGCCAATGGAGTCCGAGATCGATTCAGAGTTCGTGGCGATCCCCCTGCGCGAGCAGGACTACGCCAAGACTACGGCAAACCGTTGCATCGAGGTGCAATGTTGGCCATACTGATCCGATTATGGTCACAATCTTGACATCTGTTCCGCTTTGATGCCCCACGGGCGGGCGAGCAACCTTATTGCGGAATCACCCGAAACTAATACAAGGTGAGTGCTAATGACACGTTCGAACCGGTATGTCGGCCACGCTGTGGCGACGCTCGCCATCTTCATGGCAACCAGCCTTCGGGCCGGTGAAATCACGGGGTTCAGTTGGTTTTCGGGCGTGGCTTCGGTGGCCGCCACGACCATCAATCCCCCTTCGGCCCCCAACAACGACAACGTCGTCGGGTTGTCGCCGAACGGCGTTTTCGTCACGCAGAAAGACTACGTGGCGATCGGCCCGGTTGATCTTGTGTTCGATGTCACCGCCACCGGCGGCGTCACGGAATATGCCTTCACCGAAGGTGTCTTCAATAACACGGGGCTCGCCTGGGGAAGTTACCATATCGAACTCGGGTTCGGCCACGATGCCGGCTTCGTCGCGTCGCCTGGCGGCGATGGACTCGATTTCGACGCCCCCGATTTCGATTCGCCGCTGTCCTTCAATCCGGCCCCCGGATTTTTCCCATCGGCGACAGCCGCCGAGGACGATATTTATGCCAGCGGCGGCGTAATGCCCAACCTGAGTTTCGCGGGCTATTTTCACTTCTCGATTGACGTACCGGACGGCATTACGTCGTTCACGGTGCGGCAGTCGCCGGTTGCCGTCCCCGAACCCTCGACGTTCATCCTGGCAGCTTTGGGTCTCATTGCACTTGCGTGGTATCGCCGGCGAAGATCATCGTTTTGAAACCCTGGACGGCTTCCGAGGGCGTACGTCTCGGTTTCGCTTAAGAGCACATGGCTTCGATTCCGCGGGACGCTTCCGGCAGCGCAAGTGATTGTGTGTATTGCCTGGAGCGCGACTGGGTAGACTGTTTATTGCCGAGCGGATAGACCCCTTAATCCAACACAGCAAAGTGATGCAATTGAGATTTCTGCTTGCCAGTTCGGTTCTGCTTGCCAGCGCGATGGCGCTGCCGTCGCTTGCCGCCGGGCCTCAATTGGACAATACGGGCCAGTATCAGTACGTCGTTCCCCAGGGATGGCGAGTGATTGTTCCTCCGCGCGGTGCGCATGACGTTCTCGTGTTGCCCGCGGCCGACGGCAAGAATCGAAATATCATCGTCACCAACCAACCTGGTACGACCGATCTCAAGGAACTCGCGCGACGATACGAACGAGACCTTGCCGTAGCCTTGAAGAACTTTAAGCTTGTTTCGAATGAGATTGTCCAGCTCCGAGACAAGCGGCCGGCCATGCGCCTGATTAACACGAACACGATGCCAGGCATTGCCGTGCGGCAGGTCGATTATGTGGTCGAGGCGGGAAAGAACCGGTACTTCGTTTCTTGCACGGTGCTCGAGGAGGACGGTGAAAAGTACGACGCCGTCTTCGAGGAGTTCGTGACCTCGATTGCCCGGCCGGTCAAGTAACCGGCTCGCGGCGAGCTTGACTTCGCCTGTTGGCTCGGCGCCGGGTCGCCATCTCCGAGCAAGCCACGCTCGCTCTGGTTGGTAGTTGAATTACAGAACGGCGATGCTCTGGAGGAATGTGAATGGCCATCGTTAAAGTCCCGATGAAAACCATGGTGCCGATTCCGCAGGATACTTCGGCCACCTGCTGGCGCACGGCTACCGCATGATGTTTCAGTGGGCGCAAAAAGCCGAGAGTGGCATCGAGAACTTGCTGAAGTGGGAAATTGGCGAAGCGGCTTGGGATACGTGCAATCAAAACGGGCTGTTGCGCAAGTACTGGGGTAACGCCTGTTATGCCTACAACATGTACGGCCACTCCGGGCGCGATTCGACGTCGTACGGGTATGTGCGAGACATGCTCGCCAATCAGGGACCGGTCCTGTTTCATTACACGCGTCAACAGGGCATTCACACCATTGTCCTGGTAGGGTACGACGACGACTACGAAAACATTCTGATCATCGATCCCTGGTGGGACCCCGGCACCCCCAAGGCCGCCAGCACTTACGGCATCAGCTTCGGCGCGGTCGATGTGGGCATCAAGGGCAGCTCTGGCTGGGCCGGAGTTCTGCAGCATTGGTAGATTTCGGCCGCGGCCGCATCGAGCAACAATCTCCCCGAGCGGGCCACATGAAGCGGAAGGCGCGGGGCGATCGACGGAAACTCGTTGCTGTTTGCGCGCTCGCGGTAGAGATCGCCAAAAAAGAGGCTCGAGGAGCCAACGAACTGCCGGAGCCCGGCGCAAATCTGGTTTACGCCGGGCTCCGAAAAGCATCGCTGGTTTTTCAATCGAGTCCAAGTCAGGCCGAGGGGCCGTCTTGGCCGATTACTTGGACACGCGCTTGCGGCGCCGCGCGACACACAAGGCCGCGATCGCACCGAAGCCCGCCAGCACGATGCTGCTGGGTTCGGGAACGGCCTGAAAATCGTTCACTTGGCCGCCAGCGATCAGGCTCGTGCTCACCCAGTCCATGTAGATCAGCGCGTTGCGCTGCGATGAGCCGATATTGAAACCGACGCGATAAATGGACATGGTCGGATCGCCAAATACCACGGGGCCCCACGTCGGATCCAAGGCCCATGCCGCCAAGGGTTGGCCGAGCGTTCCGCCAGGTGCGCCGGGTCCATAGAGATAAAAGAGGCTGCTCGTGTTATCGACAGCTTCCGTGTTCCAATCGTCGGCCGTGTAGGGAACCTGCACGTGGTTAAAAGTGTATTCCTGCGATGCGCCGTTGAGCATTCCAATGTTCAAACCGGGCGTGCGGCTGGTCGTATTGCTATCGGTGTAGTACCGATAGTCGACGTTGAAGCCATTGTCCAGCAGTGCGGAGGTATCCCCGATCGAGACGCCAGGGATGTAGCTGATGTCGGACTTGCCCGAATTGCTGCTGGTGCCGTCGAGCCGCACGTAGCCCAGGCCACCCAAAGAACCCGCCGGGCTGGGGTCGGGCGTTCCGCCCGCCGCATCGGCCACGGTCTGGCCTTCGCCCATGAACATGATTTGTTTTTCGATCAGCGGATCGTTTGCCGGGCTGTAAACGCCGGCGGGCCAGCCGGGATGGCTGTCGTTGGTACCCAGCAGGCGAGTGCCCGACGTATCTCGCGTGTCCCAGGATTTCCAATCGCCGGCGCCGAAATCGTTGACGACGATGGCAGCTTGCGCGCCGCTGGAAAAGAACAGCAACAGTGCGCCACACGCGATGAACTTAACTAGCCACTTCATTAGCTTTTCTCCTGTTTGGTTTTGGGTATCACTTTCAAAGGCGGTGCGCGATTGCGCCAGCCCAACTCGAACTCAAAGCGGACAATGAACTCCGTTGTCCGGAAAGTCGCAGGTGGGTTGCCCCGCAGGTGGGGACCGGCTCATGGCGGTTGCTATTGTAGCAACGCGTATCCGATGTGTGTCAGGAGAACAAGATTTTCTCGCGACTTTTTCCCGTCGCTGCTGGAGTGCCCGCACACTTTCCCGCGGATTTCGGAAACTTGCTCCGACTTTCACTGCCGCGATCCTCCGAATTTGGCTGTTTCCGTGGCGCATTTATCTTTATCGAGAATGTTTTTGCATGCTTGCGTCACGAAATGCCAGTCGAAGCAGGCGATTTGCCATGTTGTGTCCGAGTCGCTGACGAGAGTTCACCGTTCGCGACGTAAGGTTTAGTAGCTCTCAGTCGCCATTTCTCGCCCAAAGAATCGGATGGTCGCTATGTCGAATTGCCCAGGATGCGAGATATTGCCAGGCCCACTGCCCACGACGGGCCTCCTTTATCTTTGGCCTCCGCTAGGACACACACAAAGCAAATTGCGAACGGCCTTCGCCGCACGCGGCATCGCTGTCGCCGAGATTTCGACCGATTGCATGACGGTCGTGGTGTCGGCGGAGGCGTTGGACACGCTTCGCGACTTGGCGGCGACGGAGTTCAGCGAAGTCGAGCGGAGCCGGTGCAAATACTTGCTGCTTCCCAGCGGCGGTCAGCCGACAATCCACGATTTCGGCCTGGTCGAGTCGCTGACGCACTTGATCGCTCGATTGACGGGCCGCTGGTTGGTCGAAATGCTTGCAAATCGCCGTCTAACGACCCACTTCCAGCCGATTGTCCGTACTGACGCGCCGGAGGACGTCTTCGCGTACGAATGCCTGTTGCGAGGCGTCGACTCCGCCGGCTCGCTGGTCGGGCCGAATCGCTTGTACGACGCCGCGCGGGACGCGGACTTGATGTATCAGCTCGATCGTGCGGCGCGGCTGCAACATATCGCGGCGGCCAATCGTCAGGGACTGAAGTCGACGGTATTCGTCAACTTCAATCCGACATCCATTTACGATCCCGAGTTCTGTCTCCGCAGTACCGTCGCGGCGATTCAAAACACCGATATTCCGCCGGCGAATTTCGTGTTCGAGGTTGTCGAAAGCGATCGCGTGACCGACCTTGAACGATTGCCGCAGATCCTGGATTACTATCGTCGCGCCGGATTTCGCGTCGCCCTGGACGACCTGGGCGCCGGGTACAGCTCACTCAATTTACTCAGCCTGCTTCGCCCCGATTTCGTCAAGTTGGACATGCTTCTAATTCGCGGCATCGATCTCGATCCCTACAAAGGCGAACTCGTCGGGAAATTGATTGAATCGGCTCACAACCTGGGCATCGAGGTCGTCGCCGAAGGAATTGAAACCGTTGGAGAGTGGAATTGGACGGCCGCGCACGGCGCCGATTACTCGCAGGGCTATCTTTTCGGCAAGCCGAACGCGACACCGCGCGCGAGCTGCTTCTCGGACGCGACGGTTGTCTGAAGATTTACTTCGCCGCGACTCCTTGGTCTTATGGAGTCCCCGCCCCATCGCTCGCCATCGGAGTCCATCCTCCGGTCACCGGCACGATATTGCAGGTCCCTGTCTCCGCGTCGAAATGTAATTCGACTCCGCCGGCGGCCAGTTGTAGCAGCACGAGATCGATCCGCCGCGGCATACCCGAGTGGTCGGTGCCATCCCGGGTGACGAATTCCTCGACAACGGCCCGCAGTGCCGCGGGCGACAATCGTCGATGGGGAATCCGCATGGAGGCAGTCTACCCTCGCGGCGCGGGTTTGGACACCCGTGCATGCTTGACAGTGATTACACATGTAGCCATAATCCGGCTGCGGACGATCGTGCGGTGCCTGCCGACAGAATCTCTTTCTGGAGGATCATTGCGATGCGACACGCGTGCCATTGGAAGACGTTCGTCACGGCGTTGCTCTGTCTGGCTGGCGCAGCCGATGCCGCGGATCTGGAGACGATCGACCGCGCGATCGGCAAACTGCCGGCGTTCAGCGGCGAATTCCAGGAATATGGCCTGCTCGTTTTTGGTCCTGATGCGGCCAAGAGAGTGTGGCTGGTGCGCGACGGCGGCGTGTTGTACGTCGATCGCAACGGCAATGGCGACCTGACCGAGCCTCAGGACCGCCTGGAAGCCGATCCTAAATCGAGCAAACCCGAGGACGGGGTCTTTCACTTCGCCGTCGGCGATATTGTCGACGGGGCTTTGCTCCATAAAGATTTGCGGGTCTCGTGGTTCAAGATCGATCATCTAAAGGACACCGATTCCGACGTACGCGCGGCGCTAGCAAGCAACCCAAGGTTTCGGGCCTGTTCGGTCGCGGTTGACGTCGACGTGCCGAATTTGATTGGCTCCGGCATTGACGGTCGGTTGCCTGAGTCGGCCATGGCCTGGGATCATCGGGGCCTGTTGCAGTTCGCCGCCAGTCCCGCGGATGCGCCGATCATCCACTTCGGCGGCCCCTGGGAAGTCACTCTGGCCGGCACCGGAGAACGATGGCGGGTTGGACGCACCGAGGAGGTCTACCTGGTGGTTGGCACTCCGGGGATCGGGGCCGGATCAACGGCCGACGTCGCATTCGCCAAGCTTATTCCGCCGGCGATTGTTCCCAAGCTGCAAGTCACCTTTCCGCCGGCTTCGGCCGGGATGCCGCCGGTCGTCAAATCGTACGATCTGGCTCGTCGCTGCTGCGGCGTCAATCTTTACGGCGACGTCGCCGTGCCCGAGGGCATCGGAACGGGGAAAGCCAAGGTCGAGATTTCGATGGAGAGTTGGCCGGGGGTCTTCGTGGCGCCGACGCAGCACGAAGTCGAAATCATTGTTCCCAAGTCCGGGCCCGCGTCCGAGCCGGTTTCGCCGCGGCTGGCGAGCAAACTGGAGCACAGGCACCCCGACGGGTCGATCGCTGGCATCCGCTTCTCGCCCGACGGTAAGCGGCTGATCGCCGGAAACTATCCGGGCGGCGTGGTGCACGTTTGGGATCTGGCCAGCGGAAAGCGGCTTGCCACGATGGAGGCGGGCAACGAACTACGGGCCTCGTTCAATTACTTTGCCCTGACGCCGGATTGGCAAACCATGTTTGCCTGGGAGGAAGGTCGAGGCAAGTTCGAAAAGTTCCAGCGCGACGGCAAGACGTTGCACCGTGTGGAATATGGCAGCTTGATTCGTTCTTGGAACGTCGATACGGGCGAGCTGCTAAGGACCTACCAGCACTCGCCGCCGCGCGGGATTCGCATGATGTACTTGGCGCCCACCGGAAAATACTTTCTGACTCTGGATGAAGTACCCGGCGAGTTCGAGACGAGCCGGCCCAGGGCCTTGACGTTGTGGGACCTGGCGACGGGCGAACACCGCCAGGTTGGCGACGGCAATTCGGGCCCCGGAGCGTTTTCATCCGATGGCCGGCTGGTTGCCGTGGCCGTGCCGATGGAGGGCGATGACAATCATACCGAATCGATTCGAATCTTTGCAGCGCCCGAGTGGGAAGAGAAGTGCAAGATCACGGTGAGCGAGGGCAAACCCATTCGCGCGCATTCAGCCGCCTTCGCCGCGGGCGATCGGATACTCATTGGCTCCGTGCAAGTCTATGACAAGCCGGACGACTGGCGGCATTTCGAGGCTGCGCTGAAGTTCTGGGACGTCGGTTCGGGCAAAGAGATCCTGTCGATTCCCTCCCCGGCGAAAGATCAGGGATTTGCATACGTCAAGGTTTCGCCCGACGACCAGACCGTAGTGGCCAGCACGCTTGCACGCACGAGTGGCGGGGACGAACGTCTGATTGTCGTCGACCTTGGCCAAAAAACCTGGAAGATGATCGACGTCAATCCCGGGGCGCTCGTGCAAGAACCTCAGTTTCACCCCGGCGGAAAATGGATAACCGTCCCCACGCAAGTCGTTCCCAAAGAAGAACTGCGAAAGCGCGAGCCAGACGATCTTCCCCAGCCTCGCATTCATTTGATCGATCTGGCCAGTGGCCAGATTTTGGAGACGCTCGTCGCTCCTCAAGGATTCGTCACGACGCTGGCCTTCAGTCCCGACGGCAAAACACTGGCCACCAGCGGCAAGGGCGCGGTTTTGCTGTGGGATTTTAGTTCGCCACCTCAGCGCATCGCCGGCAACAAGGCCGCACAGTAGCGTGGCAGAACTCGCGTGGCGACCGATGAATCAACTTCAACCTCACCGACCGCGGAGGCTGACGCCGCTCGTAGCCGGGCTGATTGCGTGGCTGGCCGCGGCTGCTTTCTCCGACGAAATCCCCACGTTCGACGTTCCCTCGGGCTCTGTTTCGCAATTGCTTGAGTTCATCCAAACGACCAAGTCACGGCGTCCGGACGGTACCGCGCGCGACGCACTGGTCCAGTTCCTCTCCGCGCAGCAGCGTGCGATCGTTGTCGCGGCCGACAGAATTCTGGCGGCGAGCCCCGATGCGGCGTCGGAACAAACGGCTCTCGAAGAGAAACTGGCGGCCCTCTGGGTGTTAATCACGCTGGGCGACGCGGATGCCGCGACGCAGGCCGTCAGCGCTTCGAAACCATTGCGTAATGACGCCAGGGCCAGCCTGGCGCGCCGCGCGCAGTTCATCTTGATTTGGAATCGCTGGCAACACGCGACCTCGGCGGGAATCGAACGGCTGCCAACACTCGAGGCAGCCGAGATTGTGGCAGCGGTGCAAGGACAGC
Organism: uncultured Planctomycetaceae bacterium; assembly: GCA_963791755.1. Lineage (GTDB taxonomy): Bacteria > Planctomycetota > Planctomycetia > Pirellulales > PALSA-1355 > PALSA-1355. The sequence goes on along the minus strand of CAWBTK010000005.1, from coordinate 968,052 downwards.
TCGAATTGCCAGAGCCCGACGAATTGTTGATGAGCCTGGCATCGACAATCCCGGATAAACTCGAACGGAGTCATCCCCAATTGGCTCTGCGAGCAGCGGCTGAGTTTTCCAAGGCGCTTGCCGGCCGAGACAATCCGCGCGAAGCGAACTGGTGCGTATCTGGCCGCCCTGGCAAAGCGGCTGCAACTGTTCGATCGGACGATTGAGATCGAAGGACCGCTCGTGGGCGGAGGCGAACTGAATTGGTCCGACTATCGAGGAAAGGTAGTGCTCGTTGACTTTTGGGCAACCTGGTGCGCGCCGTGCGTCGCGGAGATTCCGCACCTGAAGGCCGCCGATCAAACGTTTCGCGATCGCGGGTTTCGCGTGATCGGAATCAGCCTGGACGACGACACGGCGAACCTCGCGCAGTTCGTCAAGCAACGGGAAATCCCCTGGCCGGTCCTCAACAATCCGCCGTCCACGGCCGGCATGCGACACCCGCTGGCCGTCCAATTCGGGGTGGACGCGGTGCCGCGGACGTTTCTCCTCGACCGCCGGGGCAAGCTCGCACGTCTCGACGCGCACGGCGCTGAACTTCTACGCGAAATCGAAGCCCTACTCGACGAAGCGCCGCCAGAAAGCAAACGAGTCGGCGAAAAAGAGAATCGATAGCCGCTTTTAACGTCTCCCTTTCCTCCAGCCTCCAGCCTCCTTCAACCTTTCGGCACGTTTCCTTTGGCCAGCATTTCGTCCAACTCGTCGACAAAGTCTTGCACGTCCTGAAACTGCCGGTAGACGCTGGCAAAGCGCACGAAAGCCACCTGGTCCAGCTTGCGCAGGTGCTGCATCACCAGCTCGCCCAGGCAGGTCGTTTCGACCTCGGGCTCGGCTCGGGAGTGAACGTCGTTCTCCACGGCCACGACGATGGCCTCGATTTGTTCGTCGCTAATCGGCCGCTTCCAACAGGCCTTTTCCAGTCCTTGTCGGATCTTTTGCCGGTCAAAGGGCGCCCTCGTGCCGTCCTTCTTGACGACTTTGATCGTGCGTTCCTCGCTCCGCTCGAACGTGGCGTACTGACGGCGGCAAGAGAGGCATTCGCGCTGGCGGCGGACCGCGAAACCGCCTTCGCCGGTCTCGGTTTCCAGCACGCGGTTGCTCTCGTTGTGGCAAAACGGGCAGCGCATAGGGTCGTCCACGCGCTCGAACGTGTTATACCTTGCCTGGCAGCCCAGGCATTCGCGGCGGCGGCGAATCGCCAGTCCGTCGTGGCTGGCCCGCGAGTCGATGACGCGATCGTTGTCGATGCCGCAACTAGGACACTTCATGGCAAGGATGCGCTGGGGGGTCGTTTTTTGACACGCTTCGTGGCGGCGGTCGACGGCGGACGGCTCTCATAATAGCAAGAACGCCAAAGCCAGTCAGCGGACAGACAGTAAACAGACGGTAAATTGTGCCGGGGTATATCGCAAAGATCTGGTCGTGCCGGACGAATAGCCTGTTCGAGTCGCGCGCGAAACACGCTCGACCGCTAGTGACGCCGCCAGCGGCGGCTCTATAATGGCCGCCAGTGCACGGGAGAACGAGCGGACCCAACTGCCAGGATCGCACGATCATGAAATGCCCAGTTTGCAACGTCGAAGCAGCCGTCGGCGCTTCGTTCTGTCCGCAGTGCGGCGCCAAATTGCCGCTCCTTGAGGGGGCCGATTCGGCGCCGCCCACCCGGCAAAAGCCGTCGCTCGGAATGTCTGATGGCGCGTCTTCGCGCAGCCGTGGCAACGACGTGCCCGAAGAAGTTCTTTGGGAGGGCAGTTTTTCGCCCAAGGCGATGCTCGGCGGTTACGTGCTTGCCGGCGTCGCCAGCCTCGTACTCATCGGCGCCAGCATTTGGCTAGCGGGAGATTGGTATTGGATGCTGCCCGCCGCGGTGATGGTTCTGTTATGGATCGTGCTAGTGGGCAAGCTGGCGGCCGCGCGGTTGGGCGTGCATTACAAATTGACCAATCAGATGTTCTACCACCAGCGGGGCGTGCTCACGCGCGTCACGGATCGCATCGAATTGATCGAAATCCACGACGTGACCTATGAGCAAGGCTTATTCGATCGAATCACGAATGTGGGCCAGATCAAGATTGCGTCGAACGACCGGACCGACCCCATCTTTTATGTACGCGGCCTGGAGGATGTATCGACCGTGGCGCAGTTGATCGACAAGGCCCGCCGCGGCGAACAGGTGCGCCGCGGGCGCCGCATCGAGTCGCTTGGAGTGCACGAGGGGTAGCCGAGCAAGAAGGCCGGACCACGCTATGCCGTCTCGTCATCCTCGGCCGCGTCGCCAATTGCATGCGCGTCGGGGAAATGCGATCCGTTCGCCTGATGTTCACTCGCCGAAGGCTCTTTGTGAATCCCGTTGGACGCGACGGCCCTGGCCGGAATGTCCGCCTCGCTGCGATCCTCGCTCCAATCGCGACGCTGTCGCGAACTCGCGATGTTCATGGCCTTGCGATACTTGGTCACCGTGCGGCGGGCCACGGTCAGGCCGTGTTTGGCCAACTCGCGCACCAGTTCGTCGTCGGATAGCGGATGCTGCTTGTTTTCGTTGTCGATGATTTCCTGCAGCTTGAGCCGCACCGCGTCCCAGGCGACCTCCTCGCCATCCGCGCTGACGGTGCCGCCGCAGAAGAACCGCTTGAGCGGGAAGATTCCTCGTGGACTTTGAATCCACTTGTCGTCGACGGCGCGGCTGACCGTGGTCACGTGCACCCCCACCTTGTCGGCGATTTGCTGCATTTTCAAGGGCTCGATGGCCTCCGGCCCCTTGCTCAAAAACTCGGTCTGGTGGTCGACAATCGCCTGTGCGACGCGGGTTAGCGTGTTGCGGCGCTGCTCGATCGATTCGATCAGCCACTGGGCCGAGTTGATCTTGCGTTTGATGTATTCGCGGGTCTCGGCATTGGCCTCGCCGCTAGTCAGTAGCTTGCGATAGTAGGCGCTGATGTACAGCGTCGGTGTGCGGCCGTCCTCCAGTCGCACGTGGTACTTGCCGTCGTCCCCCATTTCGACGAACACGTCGGGGGTGACGTTGGGCACGAACGCCTCGGAGAAATTCGCGCCCGGTTTGGGATTTAGTTTACGCAATTCACCCAAGGCCAATTGGATGAGCGGAATCGAGTAACCTGTCTTGCGCTCGATAACCGGCAGTCGATTGTGCTCGATGTCTTCCAAGTGCACCGAAATGAGCGTCTTCAGTTGCTCGTAACAGCGCATGCCCGGAACGAGTTGCAACAGCAGGCACTCGCGCAGATCGCGGGCCGCGACGCCGGGCGGATCTAGTTTTTGCACCACGGCCAGGGCCTGTTGGGCCAAGGCCAATTGCTCGGGCGGACCGTTGGGATCGATGATGTCTTCCAGCCGCGATTGCAAATAGCCGTTGGCGTCGAGATTGTAGATGATGCGATCGCACATCGAGCGCAGTTCGGCGCTCAAGTTGAACCAACCCAACTGGTCGTGCAGGTAGTCTTGCAGCGATTGCGGCCGCGCCACCATGTTGGCCATGGCGTCGTGCTTGCGAGCGCCTTCTTCCTCGACGCGGGTGCTGGATGGTCGAGAGCGCTCCTCGAAGTGGTCTGGCCACTCCTCGTCCATGTTCAGCAGCCGTTCGAAGTCTTCCTCGTTGTTCTTTTCTTCGCCAACGACCAGTTCGCGCTCTTCCTCGCTGGGCGCGTTGGGGTTCTCGGCCTCCGCATTCTCCTCGGGCAACTCAATGTCGTCCTCGCCCAGATCCAGCACCGGGTTTTCCTGGATCTCTTGTTCGATCCGTTCCTGCAAGGCCATGATCGGCAGTTGCAGAATCTCCATCGACTGGATCATGCGGGGCGCAAGCACCTGCTTTTGCACCATCCGCAGTTCTTGACCAAATGAAAGTCGCATAGAGATCAGCAATCGAAAGCGGGTCGCATTGAAACGTTGTCACACGAAACGAATGTCGTCGTCGGGGATGGACCTCGCGGCCTCGGGAAACGAACGAGCCTCAAAACTTCTGCCGGCCGGCGAGGGCGTCGGCCAGAATTTCCTTGTTAGCAAATTCTAGCACACTACCGCTGGTAATGCCCCTGGCCAAACGGGTGATCGAAAGCGGCATTTCGGCCAACAAGCTCGATATGTAGAGCGCCGTGCCATCACCCTCCAGCGTCGGGTTAGTGGCCATAATGACCTCTCGAAACGAACCTCCACGAATTCTTTCTATCAAGGCCTCAATCGTCAATTGCTCCGGTCCAATCCCGTCGAGCGGGGCTATTCGCCCCAACAAGACGTGGTACAGACCAGTATAAGTGCCCGGCTGTTCCAGCGCGATCAAATCCCGCGGTTGTTCCACCACGCATAGCAGCGTGCGGTCCCGCTTCGGATCGCGGCAAATCTCACACTCGTCCTGCTCGGTTAGATTATAGCAATTCCGGCAGTAGCGCACGTTTTCCTTGACGTTGCGGATAGCGTCCGCCAGTGCCGCGGCCTCGGATTGATGGGCCCGCAAAACATGATAGGCCAGCCGCTCGGCGGACTTTTTGCCGATGCCCGGCAGCTTGGCAAACTCGTCGATCAGTTTCGTAACCGATTCACTTAACAATGGCTATTACCCGGCTTGCGCGATTCACCATGCTGCTGAACAACCTGGACGCATCTAGGACGCCGGCTTCTCGAGATCGCCTCCCGCTAGCTGAGCTAACATGCCGTCCAAGCCCGGCACGTTGAGCCCCTCGGCCATCGACTTCATGGCCTCGGCGTGCATCGCCTTACTTTTGGCGACCGCTTCGTTTATAGCCCCAGGCAGCAAGTCTTCGATCAGTTCGCGATCGCCCGCAGCTACCAGCGACGGGTCGATCCGACAGGCCAGCACGTCGCCCAAACCATTGACTTCGACCGTCACCATGCCGCCGCCCGAACTGCCGGTGGCTCGCCGAGCCTTGAGTTCCTCGGTGACTTGCGCCAGCCTGCCGCTCATCTGCTGGGCTTGCTTCAAAAGCGAGCCGAGGTTGGCCAGGTTTCCCAGTCCTTTGAACACGCCGTGGACCCCTTCGGTTTTCGGTTCCAAAAATTGATGGACTCGCCTCCGCCCGGATGACTCGCCGCGCGGAATTATTTGTCCCCGGGTTCCTCGATCCGCACCAGCCGGGCGTCGAAAAGTTCGGTCGCTCGCCGCACCAGCGGATGTTCGGCTTTTTCGGCCAGTCGTTGCCGATTGCCGGGCCCTCGCCGAGCGGCGGGAGCAGCCTGTGGTTCTTCCCTCAGCAACTCAAATTCGACCTTAATCGGTCCGACCGCTGTTTCGCCCAGCGCCGTCTCGAGCTTCGCGAGTTGTTCCGGCCGCTCACAGAACGCCTTACACGCAGTATACTTCGCGCGGAAGGTGACGACCAGTCGCCCCGGGGCGCGGATAGCGACCGACTCGCACAGCGCCGCGTTCTCCGCCAGCAGATCGGACAGGTTCGCCAGTGTCTCCTTCCAGATCGCCTGAAGCGTTTCGTCGTTTAGTTCGGCTGCGCCCTTTGGGCGAGCTGCGCTTGGCTCGACGGCGCCGTTATCGACCGGGCTGCTTGCACTGCCGCCGGGGATGGCTCCGCCGGGAATCAGGTCAGCTTTTTTTTTTGCCATGCCGACCGAGGAAGCGCCGGCAGATTCGGCCAGCGGCGGTGCGCCGCTACGTAGCTGGGCAATCAAATTGGACAAATCGTCAAGATTTTCGAGATTCGCGATGCGTACCAGCGCCATCTCGGCCAACGTGCGGCTCTGAGTGCTATAGCGCAGCCGCGACAGCGTATGATCGACGATCTGCATGATCGCCAGGATCGTTTCCAGGCCCAATTGCTTGCCGGTCTGAATGAGTTGTTCCTGCTCGGCCGGCGACGTGTGCAGGAATGTCTCGCTCGGGCAGCCGACGGCGGCCGTCATGCAATCTCGCAGATAGCCGAGCAGTTGCTCAAGCAGTTGTCCGACATCGACTCCCTCCTCCAACGCGGCGTCCAATTCGGCGATTGCACCGGCCGCGTTGCGGCTGACCAGGTGGCCGACCAGTTCCCCCAGGCGGCCCTCGCCCGCCGTGCCGAGCATGGCGTGCACGTCGGCAGCCGTGATCTTTTTCTCCCCGAAGGCCAACAGTTGTTCCAGCAGCGACTGGCTGTCGCGCATCGAGCCGTTGGCTCGCCGGGCCAGAATTGCCAAGGCGGCGGGATCGGCCGTGACCCCTTCGGCCGCGACGATTTGCTCCAGCCGCGCCACGATCGACGGCAGGTGGATGCCGGCGAAATCAAATCGCTGGCAGCGCGACAGAATCGTGATCGGGATCTTCGATGCTTCGGTCGTGCAGAAAATAAACTTCACGTGCTCCGGCGGCTCTTCGAGGGTTTTTAGCAAGGCGTTAAAAGCCTCGCGCGTGAGCATGTGCACTTCATCGATGATGTAGATCTTGAAGCGCGCTCGGCTAGGGCGAATGTTGACGTTTTGCCGCAACTGCCGAATCTCGTCGATGCCGCGGTTGCTGGCGCCGTCGATCTCCAGCACGTCGACGTCGCTGCCGGCGCTGATGCTTTGGCAGATGTCGCACACATTGCAGGGCGTGGGGGTCGGCCCGTGCTCGCATTCCAGGGCCTTGGCCAGAATGCGGGCGGCCGACGTCTTGCCGACGCCGCGTGCCCCCGTGAACAGATAAGCGTGTCCCACGCGATTGCTGGCGATCGCCCCCACCAGGGCCCGGGACACGTGTTCCTGACCGATCAATTGTTCGAACGTCTGGGGGCGGTATCGTCGCGCGACGACCACGTACTCCCCGGGACGCCGCACGGGCCCGTGCTCGCCTCGGCGTTCGCGTTGTTGGCTGCCGGCTCTGCCATGTCGAGCGCAACTGATTGCAAAATGGTTAAGGGTTCGCCAGTCGGAAAGGACTGTTGCGGCTACCCGGGAACGAAGCGGCTCTCCGAGCCTGGCAATGGATGCTCGATCGAGAGGGCGAGCCTGCCGCCGGGCTTACACCCGCGGCATCTGATGAGAGACCCGTCGCACAAAGAGATGACTGCTTATGGCTGCTGACTTTCGTCCCTGACCAGGTTCACAGGTCCCCATTGCGAGGGCCTCTCATCGGAGGCCGAAGGCGTAGGACGGCAAGAAGCCCTTTGTACGTTGTGGCGGCGATTCCGTCAAAGCCCCGTAGTTTGGCGAAGTCTCGCGATCAGGGGGACGGGCCGGCCTCGATATTGCCGCTGATCTCATGAGGTAACGCAATTGTAACCCATTGGTGGGCTTGAAGTCGCGAACTTGCGCGTAGAATTCAATCGGCGACTTGTAATACGGGCTCCCCGAAGTCTGAGAGCCCCAATCAAAAAGGGGTATTCGTCATGAAGTCTCGCGCATTTCGCGTTCTGGCCATGTTCTTGGCCGTTTCGTTGGCGCTGCCAGTCGCGCCAGTTTTTGCTCGTGGAGGTGGCGGCGGGCATGGTGGAGGTGGCGGTCACGGTGGCGGAGGCCACGGTGGCGGAGGCCACGGCGGCGGAGGCCACGGCGGCGGCTTTCACGGTGGTGGCGGCGGCTTTCATGGCGGCGGTGGAGGATTCCATGGCGGTGGCGGCGGCGGTTACCGTGGCGGCGGCATGTCGATGTCCCGAGGCGGATCGATGTCTCGCGGCGGCGGTGTCAGCCGCGGTCCCTCCATGTCGATGTCCCGCGGCGGCGGCGGAAGTCGCGGGCCGTCCATGTCACGCGGCGGTTCCATGGCACGTTCGTCGAACATGGGGCGCGCCGGCGGCGTGAGTCGTGCTGGCTCGGCCAACCATTCCAGCTTCGTAAACCGCAATTTCAGCAACCAAGGGCGCGGCGGCCAGGGCTTCACCGCCAACCACGGAAACTTCGGTCGTGGCGGCGCCGGAAGCGGAAACATCGGCCGCAACTTTTCCGGTGCCGGTCGCAGCAACAGCTTTGTCTCGCGCAACTTTTCGAACTCTGGGCATAACCGCGGCAATTTCAACACCAGCAGCTTCAACCACGGAAATTTCAGCCACAACAACTTCAATCGCGGAAACTTCAGCAACTACGGTCACGGCAACAATTGGGGCCGCAACAACTTCTATGGCGGCTACGGGCGAGGATACGGCGGCTATGGCCGGGGTTATGGCTACGGCGGCTGGGGCGGATATGGTCGCGGATATGGCTACGGCTTTTATCCAGGCTTTGGTCTGTTTGGCCTCTACGGTTTGGGATATGGCCTGGGCTATGGGCTAGGCTACGGCGGCTGGGGCGGCTATGGCCTCGGCTACGGAGGTTACGGCCTCGGTTATGGCGGTTATGGCGGATATGGTTATCCCGGATACGGCTACGGCAGCAACTACACGTCGAACTCGGTTTACTACGCCGACAACTCTGCCGCAGCGGCGCCGGCTCAGCCAACCGACACGACGCAACCCACGGGCGGATTCGATCTGCTCGGCGAACAAGCGTTTCGCGCGGGTAATTACGAAGCCGCGATTCGCGACTGGCAGCATGCCCTGGTCGACGACCCGAACAACGGCGCGATCGTGGCCTTGATGGCGCAAGCCCTCTTCGCCACCGGTCAATACGAGGCTGCCGCCGGCTCCGTGCAAATGGCGATGCAGATGTTGCCAGAGACCGAATGGGGCTCGGTCGTGAAGAACTACTCGCAGTTGTACGGAAACATCGGCGACTACACGACACAGCTCAAGGCATTGGAGAACGCCCGCACGGCCAAGCCGGACGATCCGGCGCTGCGGTTCGAGTTGGGCTACCACTTCGGTTACTTGGGCTATCCGAAGAACGCCGTCGTTGAACTCGACAAGGCGTTGGATTTGCAACCCCAGGATTTGGGCTCGCAAAAGCTGCGCGACATTTTTGCCGTGCAGGCGGGCATGCCGGCTCGTCCTCACGCGGCCCCGCAACAGCCGCCACAATCGGGGCCGGCGGCTCCACCGCTGCCGGGCGCTCCGGCGGCCGTGCCGGGGCAGAACGCTCCGGCGCCCGCGTTGCCGCCCGCTGGTGCGGCTACCTAAGCTCGACAATTCGATCGAACGAAGAAGACGTCACCGCGACCAACGCGGTGGCGTCTTTGTTCATTTTCAGATGTCGTCGCTTCGATCTCAGCGCGATCACAATGACCGCCATTCGATCGAGGTGGGATTGGGAGGGCGATCATTCGTCCCGGCAAATCCGACTTTGGCGGTGAATTCCCCATTCACCGAAGTTCGTGAGTCAGCGGCGTGCTTTTTGCACCTCCGTTCTTCGAACAGTGGGTGAACTCAGAAATTCGCCCTTTCCCTGGCGCGGTTTTGACACCTCTTGCGGACAAGGCACGGACCATGACATTTAGAGCCTCTCGATTCGTCGCATTGCTTCTAGCCGCGACCCTCGCCCTTTCATCGGGACCGCTCTTTGCGCAAGGGCGAGATCGAGATCGATCGCGCGGTGGTGACAAGCCCGATGGCGGCAGAAAGAGTGAGCGACCTCAAGGTGGCGGTGGCCGGCAGACAGCCCCGCGTACCGCGCCGGCCCACACACCCAATGTTCCACGAGCGGTTCAGCAAACACCGCGAGCCGTGCAACAACCGCCGCGAGCCGTGCAACAACCGCCGCGAGCCGTGCAACAAGCGCCGCGAGCCGTCCAACAACCGCCGCATGCCGCGCAGCCGCCCCAGCGATCGCGGCCACAGGCGTCGCCCAGTCGCCAGGTTCCATCGGGCCCTTCAGCGCCCAATGCCGCCCTCCGGCAAACGCCCAACATGCGTAACTTCTCCCAGAACCGCGACTCTTACATCAATCGCGCGCCCGTGCAGAGTAATCGCCCGGCGCAGCCCCCAGTCGCGTTGCAAAACCGGAAACCAAATGTGCAGCCGAGCCGGCAACCGACGTTCGCTCGTCCTGAGAGCGGGCCGAAGGCAAATTCTCCGGACCAGCATGCGCGGCAGCGGGACGCCACTCGCCCGAATATTGCCCGGCCGGGAATCGATCACCCAAGCGGACCGCGACCGCGCGCGACGCGACGGCTCCCAACGTGCGGAGGCCCAATCCACAGAACCCCGCCGTTGCGGGGCCAGATGCGCTCCGCCGCAACGTCAATCGCCCGAACTTTGATCGGACCAACGTCGATCGTACGAACGCGAATCGGCCCGGCGCACCGACAGGCATCGTCGAACAGGCGCGGCCGGGCAGTCGCAATCCGGCCGCCGATCGCACCCGCGAGAACATGAACCGCCCTGGCGACCGGAGCACGGGGGCGGATCGCGGCGGACGCGGAAACCCGATGGCAGACCGTAAAGGCGGTCAGAACCCAGATCGGAATCGCGGCGGCCGTGGGGACGTGGTTGATCGCAATCGCGATGGGAACCGAGGTGGCGAGATCGACCGCAGCCACGACGGCAACCGCAGCCATGCGACCCGCTACGGCGATTTCGGCGGTCGTCCCGCCGGATATCGCGATTTCGTGTCGCGCAACTTCAGCGTCAATCGCGGCGCCAATCAACTCAACCAGAATCCTTGGCAGTATGGCCGTGGAAACTACTGGAACCAGAACTACGGCAATGACTGGGGACGCTCCAATTGGCATCGCAACTTCAACCGCTACGGATACGCCAATAGCTTTTCACCCTGGTGGGGCGTCGTGCCGGGCTTAGGCTCGAATTGGGGCGGCTGGGGCTGGGGCTGGGGTTGGCCGCAATGGGGCTGGGGCTATGGGAACTGGGGCGGCTACGGCTACGGATACGGAGATTACAACACCTACTACGGAAGCTCCGTGCCAGCCCAGCAAGTGACGGCCTATGTACCCACGGCCGAGCAGGTCCAGACCGCGCAAGATTTTTACGGCGATGCCTTGGCGGCATTCCAGGCGGGCCAGTACGAAGAGGCGATCCGCCTCTGCCAGCACGCCATGGTCGACAACCCGCGCAATTCGGACGTCATCCTGTTGATGGCACAATCGATGTTCGCAATCGGCGAGTACGATCAGGCTGCCGACGCCGTGCAGATGGCCGTGCAGTTGCTGCCCCAGGATCAGTGGGGCACGATCGCCAAGAACTATTCAGACTATTATCCGAATATCGAAGACTACACCACGCAGTTGCGAGCCTTGGAGAACGCTTCCCGGACAGCCGCTCAGCCTAACCCGGCGCTGAACTTGCTGTTGGGCTATCACTACGGCTTTCTGGGCCATCCCCGCCAGGCCGTTGCTGAGCTCGACACGACGATCGACGCGCGTCCTCAGGACACCGGAGCACAAAAGCTCCGCGACCTGTTTGCATCGGGGGCGGGCATTCCGGCTCGCACTCCGGCGCCGGCTCAAGACACGGCCGTCGCACCGCCGGCCATGGCCTCAAACGCCCCGGTCGATCCACAAGTTACCAATCGCTTGACCCAGGCGCCCTCGGCCGAGGAGGCCCAAAGCGCCGCCGATTTCGTGGCCACTGGCGAGCAGGCGTTCAAAGCCGGTAAGTATCGCGAGGCGGCTCAACTCTGGCAGCACGCCTTGGTCGACGACCCGGGCAATGCGGCCGTGTTGCTCTTGATGGCTCAGTCGCTGTTCGCCCAGGGACAGTACGCGGACGCGGCAGGCGCCACGCAGATGGCCATGCAGATTCTGCCCGAGGGCGAGTGGGGCAGCGTGATCGAGAAACGTGATGAACTCTACGGCAATCCGGACGAGTACGCCGCCCAGCTCAAGTCGCTTGAGCAAGCGCGCGACGCCAAATCGGATGACCCGGCACTGCACTTCCTGCTTGGGTTCCACTACGGTGCGGCCGGGCGGGCCAAGCAAGCCATCGAAGAACTCGACAAGACGATTCAGTTGCAGCCGCTCGACGAGGGCGCGAAGAAGCTACGCGACGTCTATTCCACCGCCGACGCGCGATCGACCCAATAGCGGGTCCTCGTGGCGGAACGACAACGGCTCCGCGATTCAATCGGGCTCGGTAACAAGGATCTTTTCCGCCGCGGCGCGGCCTAGCGTCGTTTCGCGACCATCGACTTCCACGGTGACGATCCCTGCCTCGGCGCCGTTGACCTTAACCCGGCCGGCGGCACCCAAGGGCAGCCCCGAGCCGCTCAAGAAGCGAAGAAACTCGGGCGATTGATCGATCACGCGGGCCAGCCGAAACTCATCGCCTACCTGGCATTCGGCTAGCAAACGACTCGCGGGCATTTCGAAAGATCCGTCGGAGCGGGGAATCGGGTCGCCGTGTGGATCGGCTTTGGGATGCCCCAGGTAGGCGTCGATCCGATCGATGAGCCGGTCGCTGACCGCGTGCTCCATGTTCTCGGCTTCTTCGTGGACTTCGTCCCAAGTCAGATCCAGCGTTTTCACCAGAAACAGCTCGATCAGGCGGTGGCGCCGCACGATTCTCAGAGCCAGCGCGTTTCCGGCAGTCGTCAGCCGCACGCCCTCGTAGGGCGTGTATGCCACCAGGTTGCTTTCGCTGAGGGTCTTGAGCATGCTGGTCACGGTGCCGGGCGAAACGGCAAGCGCTTGGGCCAATTGCCCCGTGGCGGCCTGACCATCCCCAGCCACGCATATTTGGAAGATGGTTTTGACATAGTTTTCAACCGTTAAGCTTGCCACGTCGCACTCTCCCGCTCGATCCGCCAAAGTGTCCAATGCGACTATTGTAATCCGCCGACTTTTGCCTGACCACGCGTAACGGGCCACGGCCGGCATCGCAATTTCGCCGAATAACCCGCGCGGCGGCGGGCATTGCACGCTTGTGCGTCGAGAGGCATGATGAAAACCACGGGAATATCGTGCACGGAGTGGCGAGACGATGACTGAATGGAAATTGAACGCGCGCGCCGCCGAGCTGAGCCAACATTTCATCGACGATGGCGACCTGCTCGGCGTGGGTGTCCAGGTGGCCGCCTGCGGCGCACGGCTAATCGATTGTGGTATTCAATCCCCCGGCGGATTGGAGGCCGGCAGACGGCTCGCCGAGATTTGTCTGGCTGGCTTGGGCGGGGTAACGTTCGTACCGGCGCCGGCCGAATTTCCGCCGGGACCAGCCGTGATGGTCGCCACTGATCATCCCCTGGCCGGCTGCATGGCCTCGCAATATGCCGGTTGGCAGATCGCCCGCGACGGATATTTCGCGATGGGCTCCGGTCCGATGCGCGCGGCCGCCGCGAAGGAACCGCTGTTCGCGAGGATTGGTATGCGCGAGCGGCCCAATGCCGCCGTGGGAATCCTGGAAAGCCGCAAGCTGCCCAGCGACGTGATCTGCCAGGAACTCGCCACGGCCTGTGGCGTGGATGCCAAGAACTTGATGCTCTTCGTCGCCCCGACTGCCAGCATGGCGGGTTCGGTGCAAGTCGTCGCTCGTAGCGTCGAAACGGCGCTCGCACAAGTTGTTGGAGTTGGACTTTGATTTGACGCGCATTGTCAGCGGTTGGGGACTGGCCCCCTTACCGCCCGCGTCCGGAGACGATCTGGTGGCGATTGGCCGCACCAACGACGCGGTGTTGTATGGCGGCGAGGTCGTGTTGTGGGTCCGCGGCGACGACGCCAGCCTCGAAGCGGTCGGCCCGCGCGTTCCCAGCGGCGCCTCGCCCGATCACGGCCAGGCGTTCGCCGTGATCTTCGAGCGCACGGCCGGGATTTTTACAAGATCGATCCGCACTTGTTCAGCCCGGCGGTTGTGACGCTCGCGAACCTGGACACGGGACGTTCCTTTCGCTTTGGCCACACATTGCCCCGCGTGATTCACGAATCGTTCGATATTCGACAAATTACGGCGTAGCACCGGCCATTCCAGGTTAATCACAGCGCGGTCCCCCGACGTCCGGCATCGGTGTTGAACATGCATATTGCCGTCCTTTGCTCGCCGGAAAGCTGGTATCTCAAGGACCTCCGCCGCGCGGCCGAGGGATATCACGAAATTACGCCGCTGCAATTTCGATCCTTGGGAGCGCATCTCAGCGGCCAGGACCCGGCCTTTCGCGCCGGCGACACGGACCTGGCCGGCGTCGACGCACTTTTGGTGCGCACCATGCCGCCGGGCTCGCTGGAACAAGTCGTGTTTCGCATGGACTTGCTGGCCCGCATCGAGGCGGCCGGAAAATTGGTCATCAATCCGCCCCGGGCGATTGAAGCTGCCGTCGACAAGTACCTGGCCAGCGCGAAGCTGGCCGCCGCGGGCCTGACAATTCCGCGCACCGTGGTTTGCCAAACCGTGGACGACGCCCTGGCGGCCTTTCATGCCCTGGGAGGCGACGTGGTACTTAAGCCACTTTTCGGCGCCGAAGGGCGCGGCATTGCCCGCTTGAATGACGAAGCGCTCGCCCAGCGGGCATTCAGTCTATTGGCCCAACTGGGCGCGGTGCTTTACGTGCAGCAATTCATTCCTCATGATGGATTCGATCTGCGTGTGCTGGTCGTCGGGAAGCGAATGTGGGGTATGCGGCGGCGCAACCCGTTGGATTGGCGGACCAACGTCAGCCGCGGCGCCACGGCCGAGCCCTTGGAGTTGAACGAGGAAATGGCCGACATGGCCCGCCGGGCGGTCGATGCAGTTGGCGCTCCGGTGGCCGGAGTCGACCTGTTGCCCGCCCGCGACGGCAAGCTGTACGCGTTGGAAGTGAATGCCGTGCCCGGTTGGCAAGCCCTTTCGCGCACGCTTCAAGTCGACATTGCCCGACAAGTTTTGGATTATACGGCCGAGCGGGTCGAGGCCGGAACGCACGCGAATTGAAACGAAGCGAGTTCGCCATGGCGCATGCCGCCACCGTGACTAACGCGACGACCAGCGAGCCCACAGGCATCAACGTGGCCCGTCGTTTGTCGGCGATGGCTGCCCGCATGCCCGAGGCCTTGGCCGTGGTCGTGCCGCGCGCTCGCGATCGTGCTGGCCACAGACAATACGACACAACCACCTTTGGTCAGCTCGAGGCCGACAGCAATCGCCTGGCCAGTGGGCTGCGCCGGTGGGGAGTTCAGCCTGGAATGCGACTTGCCCTGTTGGTGCGCCCCAGCATGGAATTCATCTCGCTGGTCTTTGCATTGTTCAAGGCCGGCGCCGTGATCGTGCTGGTCGACCCTGGCATGGGCCGCAAGAATCTGATCCGCTGCCTGGCCGACGCCGAGCCTGAGGGATTCATCGCCCTGCCGATCGTGCAGGCGATTCGCACATTGCTCAGGTCGCGGTTCCCACTCGCCCGCTACAACGTCACGGTCGGCCGCAGACTGTTCTGGAGCGGATTGACGCTCGACGAGCTACGTGCGATGGGCAGCGATGCGCCGTGCTGCCACGATACCCGCGGCGAAGACGCCGCGGCCATCATCTTCACCACCGGCAGCACCGGTCCGCCCAAGGGCGTGCTCTATCGTCATGGCAATTTCGATCGGCAAGTCACCGAGTTGGGCGATTTTTACCAGATCCGTCCTGGCGAGATCGATCTGCCGGGGTTCCCACTGTTTGGGCTGTTCAATTGCGCGCTCGGCGTCACGACGGTGATCCCCGATATGGACCCCAGCCGTCCGGCTCGAGTCGATCCCCGCAACATTGTCGAAGCGGTCCAGGATTGGAAAGTGACCCAGGCCTTTGGCTCGCCGGCAATTTGGAATCGGGTTGGCCAGTATTGCCAACAGCGAAATGTCACCATGCCCACGCTGGCGCGTGTCCTCTCGGCCGGGGCGCCGGTGCCGCCGCATGTGCTGGAGCGGATGAAACGGGCCATCGCCCCCCATGGCGAAGTACACACACCCTATGGCGCTACCGAATCACTGCCGGTGGCGTCGATCGGCGCTAGCGAAGTGCTGGATGAAACCCGGCATCTTTGGGCTCTGGGGGGCGGAACGTGCGTGGGCCGCAAGTTTCCTGGCATCGAGTGGAAGGTCATTCGGATCGTGGACGGTCCGATCGCGAACCTGGCCGACGCGGTCGAGATGCCGCGGGGGGAGATCGGCGAGTTGATCGTTCGCGGACCGGTCGTGACGACGCATTATGTAACCAGGAGCGAAGCTAATTCGTTGGCGAAAATTGCCGACGCACCGCACTTTTGGCATCGCATGGGCGACGCGGGATATTTCGACGAGCAAGGGCGCTTCTGGTTTTGCGGTCGCGTGGGGCATCGCGTGCAAACGGCAAGCGGCGTGATGTACACGATTCCCTGCGAGGCCATTTTCAATCAGCATCCGGCGATTTTCCGTTCCGCGCTGGTGGGCGTGGGGACGGTGGGAGATCAACGCCCCGTGATCGTGGCCGAACCCTGGCCCGGCAAGCTTCCCCGGGGGCGCCGGAACCGCGAGCGGTTATTGGCCGAATTGAGCCAATTGGCCGACGGTAATCCGCTCACTCACGGCATTCACGATTTTTTTCTGCACCCGTCGCTGCCAGTCGATGTGCGGCACAACGCCAAGATCTTTCGCGAGCAGTTGGCCGTCTGGGCGGCAAGGAAGCTGGGGTAGCCGTCGATGTTCGCACTCGTGACCGGCGGCGGAGGCTTTCTCGGACAGTCCATCGTCGAACAATTGGTGGCCCGTGGCGATCGGGTGCGCAGCCTCGCTCGCGGCGATTATCCGGCGCTCGAAGCGTTGGGCGTCGAGTGCGTGCGGGGCGACCTGCGCGACGCCTCGGCCGTACGTGCGGCCTGCGCGGAGGTCGACGTCGTGTTTCACACCGCGGCGGTGGCAGGCATTTGGGGACCTTGGAAGGACTATTTCGAAATCAACGTGCTGGGCACGCGACACGTGATCGAAGGATGCCGTCACCACGGCGTGCCGCGACTGGTTTTTTCAAGCAGCCCCAGCGTCACGTTCGACGGCCAGCCGCAGGAGGGTGTCGACGAAAGCGCGCCCTATCCGGCGCGCTGGCTATGTCATTATCAGCACACCAAAGCGCTGGCCGAGCAAGCCGTGCTCTCGGCCAATGGCGGCGAATTGGCAACCTGCGCGTTGCGCCCGCACCTGGTTTGGGGTTCGCGCGATCCGCATCTCACGCCTCGATTGATCGCGCGTGCCGCAGCCGGGCAGCTGCGCCGCGTCGGGGACGGTACGAACCTGATCGACATGGTCCATGTCGAAAACGCGGCCGCCGCGCATTTGCAAGCGGCCGATGCGCTGGCAATCAACGCGTCCGTCGCCGGTCGGCCGTATTTCATCAGCCAGGGCGAACCGGTCAACTGCTGGCAATGGATCGACGAAATTCTGGCGCTGGCCGGCGTGGCTCCGGTGCGGCGGCACGTGTCGCTTGCCACGGCTTGGCGCGCGGCGCGGTGCTCGAGACCGTGCACCGGGCGTTAAGCATCGGCCGCGAACCCCGCATGACGCGCTTTCTAGCGGCTCAACTAGGCACGTCGCACTACTTCGACATCTCGGCCGCGCGGCGCGACCTGGGCTATCATGCCCAGGTATCCACCGCCGAGGGAATGCGGCGACTGGGGGAGACCCTGCGGCCAGTCGCAGGCTGCGCCCGCTTGCGTTCCGCGACTTCATAGCCCGTCGACTGGCACGCACTGTGCGGTGCGGCTCGCTTTGCAAAACAAAGCAGAACTGGCGCCAACAGCTTCCACTGGCCGCGAACCGGGGCCTTGCTATGATTGACACAAACCGGTAACTTCAAAGGTTTTAATACCCAAGTCCCAACATCGGCGTCACGATGATCGCAGGAACGCGCGAGCCGGAGCGGATCGTCATCACCGGCGTGGGTTTGGCGGCGCCCAACGGCAATCAGCTCAGCGAATTTCGCGACAGCCTGCTGGCCGGCCGTAGCGGCGTCACGCCTTACGAAATCCGTTACATCGGCTCGACGGTCGCGGGCGTGTGCCACTTCGACGAGTTGCGATACCAGAAACGCAAGGATCTGCGCCGCGGCACCCGCGCCGGCAGCATGGGCATCTACTGCGCTAACGAGGCCATTCGCGACGCGGGCCTCGACTGGCCCAACATCGATAAGTCCACGGTCGGCATCTATGTGGGCGTTACGGAACATGGCAACGTCGAAACCGAGAACGAAATTTACGAGCTCAAGGGCTTCGACTACGACACGAAGTTCTGGTCGCATCACCACAATCCGCGCACCGTGGCGAATAACCCAGCCGGCGAAATCTCGTTGAACCTGGGCATCACCGGCCCGCACTACACCGTGGGCGCGGCCTGCGCCGCCGGCAACGCTGGCATGATCCAAGGCGCGCAGATGCTGCGGCTGGGCGAGTGCGACGTGGCGATCGCGGGCGGGGTTTCCGAGAGCATTCATACGTTCGGGATTTTCGCCAGCTTCAAGAGCCAAGGAGCACTGGCGACGCATGCCAACGCCGAGCAGGCCAGCCGGCCTTTCGACGTCGACCGCAATGGCATCGTCGTGGCCGAGGGCGGCTGCTTGTATGTGCTGGAACGGTACGCCGATGCGCGGCGCCGCGGCGCGAAGATCTACGGAGAACTGGCCGGATACGCCATGAACAGCGACGCCAGTGATTTCGTCTTGCCCAACGCCGAGCGGCAGGCCGAATGCATGCAGTTGGCATTGCGGCGGGCCGGCCTGGCTGCCGAGCAGGTGGACATTGTCAGCACCCATGCCACGGGCACCGCCAGCGGCGACACCCAGGAGTGTGCGGCCTTGCGGCGCGTGTTCGGCGATTCGCCGAACACGCTATTCAATAATTCCAAGAGCTTTATCGGACACACGATGGGCGCGGCCGGCGCGCTCGAGTTGGGCGGCAACTTGCCGGCGTTTGTCGACGGCGTGTGCCATGCCACGATTAACGTCGACCGGCTCGATCCCGACTGCGCGATGCCGGGTCTTGTAATTCGCGAGCCCCGCGAGCGCAAGCGGGTGGACGTTATATTGAACAATTCGTTCGGAATGTTGGGAATCAATTCAGTCGTCATCGTCAAACGCGTTTGAGAACAGAGGGAGACACCAGGGAATGACCCCGGCCGAAGTCAGAGAAGTCGTCGTTGATATCCTCGAGGGTATCGCGCCCGATGAGGACCTCAGTAACCTGAAGGACGACGTCGCGCTGCGCGAGCAGCTGGAGCTCGACAGCATGGACTTTCTCGATATCGTGATGGAATTGCGGAAGCGTTATCGCGTGCAGATTCCCGAAGACGATTACATCCAACTGGCCACGATGGACAGCACGATACAATATCTCACCCCCCTGATGAAGGATCTGGAAAAGGCATAAACCGGCCGCCTCTGGCCGAACCCCGCCCCCTGTCGCTGCCGAGCCTTTTCAATCGACCGATGCCTCGGCGTCCGACCCGCTCGTAAACGTTCGCTCGCTGGTCTTCTTGCGTCAAACGGCCCATGTCCAATTACGACACGATCATCATCGGGGCGGGAATGTCAGGCCTGGCGGCCGGAATCCGCCTGGCCTATTACAACAAGCGTGTCTGCATTCTCGAGCGTCACACGACCGTCGGCGGTTTGAACTCGTTCTATCGCCTGGGCGGCCGAAACTATGACGTCGGGCTGCACGCCGTCACCAACTACGTCCCCAAGGGCACGCGCAAAGGCCCGCTCGCTCGGCTGCTGCGGCAGTTGCGATTTAGCTGGGATGATTTTTCGCTGTCGCCCCAGATCGGTTCGACGATCGCCTTTCCAGGCGTCGCCATGCGGTTCAACAACCAATTCGAGTTCTTTCGCTCGGAGGTGCATCGCTACTTCCCGCGCGAAAAGGACAATTTCCGCAAACTGGCCGAGACGGTGGTCGACTACGACGATTTGAACGAGCAGGCGGCCAATTGTTCGGCCCGCTCGATTGTCAGCCAGATCATTCGCGATCCGCTGCTGGTCGACATGTTGTTTTGCCCGCTGATGTTCTACGGCAGCGCCCGCGAAAACGACATGGACTTCGCCCAGTTCTCGATCATGTTTCGCAGCATCTTCATGGAGGGCTTTGCCCGACCCTGGGCTGGCGTGCGGCGTGATCTTGAAAAACCTGGTGCGCCGCTTCAAGCAACTGGGGGGCGAGTTGCGATTGCGGGCGGGAGTCGAGCGGATGGAGGTCGAGCAGGGCCGCGTCTCGCGCATCATTCTCGACGATGGCACGCGCATCGAGGGCGAACAGGTGTTGTCGAGTGCCGGATGGTTCGAGACCATGCGGATGTGCGAGGCCGAGCAACTGGCGCCCGCGCCGGCCGCCGGACAGCTCTCCTTCGTCGAAAGCTTGTCGGTGCTCGACGCCGAGCCGCGCGAGTTGGGATGCGACCGCACGATCGTGTTTTTCAACGACAGCGAAAAATTTCATTGGAAGAAACCGGAAGAAATGGTCGACGTGCGCAGCGGCGTCATCTGCTGCCCGAATAATTTTCAATACGATCAGCCGCTGGGCGAGGGGCTAGTTCGTGTCACGGCGCTGGCCAATTACGACAGCTGGCGAAAGCTGCCAGCCGAGGATTACCAGGCAACCAAGCGCATGTGGCACGATCGAATCGTCGAGAGCGCCGTGCGTTTCATGGCCGATTTTCGCCCCCGCGTCGTGGCGACCGACACGTTCACGCCCACAACCATCCGCCGTTTTACCGGACACGAGAACGGCGCGGTCTACGGCGCACCCGAGAAGCGCTGGAGCGGCACGACGCACCTGAAAAACTTGTTCATCTGCGGAACCGATCAAGGTTTCGTGGGCATCATCGGCGCCATGTTCAGCGGCATCGCCATGGCCAACCGACACTTGTTAGGCATGCGACAGGAGGATTCGGACTCGCCCGCCAAACCCTAGAGCGCGCTTTGCGAACATGTAGCGACCGCTTCGTCAGATTTCGTGTGGAATTCCGGCGAGCGTACGCCAAACGTTCGTGCGACACGCACTAGCCGGCGGCGACGAACGTGGTTTCGACTATGCCCAAAGATTTTCTACAAGGCGCCCGCGACCGCTACGACTGCATCGTGATCGGCAGCGGCCTGGCCGGACTGACGGCGGCCAATACGTTGGCACGTAGCGGCCAGTCGGTGTTGCTTCTCGAACAGCACTACAAGCTGGGTGGCATGGCCACCTGGTTCAAACGTCCCGGCGGTCACATCTTCGATATCTCGCTGCATGGTTTTCCGGTCGGCATGGTCAAGAGTTGTCGCCGCTACTGGACCCAGGAGATTGCCGATTCGATCGTGCAGTTAAAGCACATCCGCTTCGACAATCCCATGTTCTCGCTAACCACCTCGTTCAATCGCGAGGACTTTACCCGGCTGCTGGTCGAGCGATTTGCCGTGGCCCCCGAGGCCGTGCAGGCATTTTTTGACACGGCCCGCGGCATGAATTTTTTCGACGACCAATCGACGACCGTCGGCCAGTTATTCGAGCGATTCTTTCCAGGTCGCGAGGACGTCATCCGCCTGTTGATGGAGCCGATCACTTACGCCAACGGCTCGACGCTCGAGGATCCGGCGATCAGCTATGGAATCGTGTTTTCGAACTTCATGTCCAAGGGAGTATACACGTTTCAAGGCGGCACGGACCGCCTGATCAAGCTGATGCACGCCGAACTGATTCGCTCGGGCGTGGACGTGCGAATCAAGTGCGACGTGGAAAAGATTCTGGTTGAGCGGGGGCGCGTCAAGGGCGTCCGCGTAAATGGCCGCGACATCGCCTGCGGAGCCGTCGTTTCCAACGCCAATCTCAAGGCCACGGTTTTGCACCTGGTCGGCAAAGAGCACTTCGACCGCAAGTTTTGCGAAGATGCCGAGGCTGTACGGCTGAATAATTCGAGTTGCCAGGTCTACATGGCGCTCAAGCCGGGCGCCGAGCTCGATGAATCGAACGGAGATTTGCTTTTCAGCTCGACGGCGCCGGTATTTCGAACCGACTTGCTGCTCAGCCGCGATGTCACGAGCCGCACCTATTCCTTCTACTACCCACGCACTCGCCCGGGTAGCAACCGCTCGCTGATCGTTTCGAGCACCAACGCACGCTATCAGGACTGGGCCGGTCTTTCACCGCCAGAATATGAAGCAAGCAAACAGGATCTGGTCGACACGACTGTCACGGCCCTGGCGAAATACGTGCCCGACATCCGCGAGAAGTTGGACTACGCCGAGGCTTCGACCCCGTTGACATTCCGGCACTACACACGACATATGGAAGGCGCCAGCTTTGGTACCAAATTCGAGGGCCTGGCGGTCAGCAGGGCCATTCCCGAACAGGTCGGCGGGCTATATCATGCCGGCAGCGTGGGCATCATTATGTCTGGCTGGCTGGGCGCGATGAACTACGGGGTAATCGTGGCCAACGACGTGGATACCTGGTTGATGAAGAACGCAGACTCCTCGACGCCCCCCGTGGCGGCCGCCCTATGAGCCTCGACGAGATTTACGCCGCGATTCCGCATCGCCCGCCGTTTTTGCTCCTCGACGAAATCGTCTCGCGCGAGGGGCATCGCATTGTTTGTCGCAAGACGTTTCGCGACGACGAATGGTTCTTCGCCGGACATTATCCGCAGTTTCCGCTGGTGCCCGGCGTGTTATTGTGCGAGGCGGCCATGCAAGCCGGAGCGGTGCTCCTGGCGGGGCTGGACGTGCCAGTCAATTCGGGCGTGCCGGTGGCCGCCAAGCTGGAGGACGTGCGATTCAAACGCATGGTTCGCCCGGGCGAAACAATTGAAATGGAAGTTGAATTGACCGAACGCGTCTCCAAGGTCTGGTTTCTGACGGCCAAGGTGACTTGCGGCAGCGAGACCGCCGCGCGGTTCAAATTCACCTGTGCCATGGCGCCCTTGGGTTAAGCGCGTCGCCGGCCGTCGATCACGTCTCGGATGAGCACAACTGACGAGGAGTGATCGCATGGATTTTTTGCAGCTGGCCGGCAAGACAATTCTCGTCATGGGGGTCGCCAACCGCAAAAGCGTCGCGTTTCATATCGCACAACTGTTGGAAGCAGCGGGCGCCATCGTGGTCTACGGCGTGCGCTCGCAAGAACGGCGTGAAAGCGTGGCGAAGCTTCTGCCCGCGGGGGCCGCGATCCACGTATGCGACGTCGAGCGCGAGGATGAGATCGCGCGGTTGGCTGAAAGCGTCAGCCGCGAACATGCCCGGCTCGATGGACTCGTGCACTCGATCGCGTTTGCCGAATATGCCGGCGGTCAGCAACCGTTTCACGAGACCCCCAGAGCGGCTTTTCTGCGATCGATCGATATTTCTTGCTACTCTCTGGTGGCGCTGGCCAATGCGCTCCGTGAGCATTTCGAGCCCGAGGCATCGGTCGTGGCAATTTCCATCTCGACCACGCGCATGGCCAGCGAGAATTACGGCTACATGGCGCCGGTCAAGGCCGCGCTCGACTCGTCGTTGGTCTTTTTGGCCAAGTCGTTCAGTGCTTTCTCGCGCGTACGGTTCAACGGCGTCGCGCCTGGCCTGCTCAAGACCTCGGCCTCGGCCGGCATTCCCGGCTATGTCGAGTCCTATCTCTATGCCGAGCAGCTAACGCTTCGCAAGCAGGCCGTGCAAACCGAGGAGGCCGCCGCCGTGGCGGCTTTTCTGTTGAGTCCCCGCTCCAGCGGCATCAACGCGCAGAATATCGTGGTGGACGCCGGCATGGCGACCAACTACTTCGACCGCGATATCGTCCGCCGAGCCATGCGTCCGGAGTAGGGCGGTGTTTTCAGATCGAACGAGAGTTCCGTGCGTTGCGCGGCCCGTGTCAGGCTACGCCGGCGACAGCGCCGCCGATTTTGGGCGGCTGCGTTTCTCCGTCTCCGGCACCAGGCTGCGCTGCCATTCGACGGCCAGCATCAGGGTGTTGATGCCCGATCCGATGCCCAATAGTGCGACCCGATCGTTCGGCAGCAGATGGCCCGCCTCGATGCCCAGGGCCATCGTCAAGGGAAGCGCCACCGACCCGGTGTTGCCCAAGGTCTGGTATGTGGCAAAGTCGTCGGCTGGATCGAGCGCGAGTGATTCGAGCAGCGACTTGCGATGCGCGGCGCCGACCTGATGGCAAAAAGTCTTGTCCACGTCGTCTCGCGACCAGCCGGTCTCTTCCAGCAAGGCTGCATAAGTGGCGGCGCCGGCAAGGACGCCGTCGTGCATCAGCCGTTCGGCGTGAGTTTGCATGAGCGGCTGCATGCCGCTGGCCACGGCTTCGTCGCGGCCGCTGGTGCACAGGGCGTGTCCGGCCGTATAGGCCCGCCCGGTGGCCGCCAGCAGCCGATTGCCCGTGCGGCTGGATTGTCGCTCGGTTAGCAGAATCGCGGCACTGCCCGAACCGATTGTGAGCGAAGCCACGGCCGATTTGACGGTCTCGCGCGTCAACGTCTGATCGGCATTGAGCGCGGCAATTGTGGTTTCGACCAGCGGGCGGCTGGTTTCAGTGCCCACAACCAGCCCGTAACGGATCTGGCCCAGTTCGATCATGTTGGCCAGCTGCACGACGCCGTTGAGAAGGCCCAAGCAGGCATTCGAGACATCGTAAATCGTGCAGTCGGGGCTTAAGCCCAGCCCGTGGTGCACGGCGCAGGCCGTGGCCGGTTCGAGGTGATCCCGGCATACCGAGCCATGGATGAGCGCCCCCACTTGCTGCCGGTCGATACCCGCGATAGCGATGGCATGCTCGGCCGTTTCGACGCTTTTCTCGCTTGGAAGCGTGCCTGGGGCCCAGAAGCGACGCTCGCGAATGCCGCTCATCAGCTCCAGCCGACCCTGCGGCAGTCGCAGACGGCTGTAGAGCGGCTCCAAGCGAGCCTCGAGCTGCTCCGAGGTGACGACCTCCTCGGGCAGCGTGAAGGCGATCGTTTCCAGGCACACGTTTTTGTATCGCATCGGCAGCGAACCGCTGGTTTTTACGGAGGAAAATGACGGATCAACCATTAGCTTAGAGCCGCCGGGAGCCGTGTAAAGCCGAAATGTACCCAGGTTGAATCGCACTCAGAGACGAGTTCTACAAGCCCTCATGTTGTGCTAGCGAGAATGGCAGCGATCAAAATAGGCAGGGGTCATTGTAATCTCGCCGGCGAGTCATAAACTCGCTGACGACTTGCATGCCCTTCGGGGAGAACACGGCGGGAAGCCGTAGAGGAGTTCGCGAAGCTAAACCATAGGGAAATCGCCGCGTGTTGGGTCCCCAGCGGGGATCGGCAAGTCGGCAGACATTCAAGCGACGGCATCAAGGACGATGCACCATGCTCGCTCGTCCATGTTGGCGTGTGCTTGACCGGAAATCCGCGGGCTCGAACCATTCGAGCCGGGAATTGCCGGGAGCCTGCCTATTCTTGCGGTCCTCGCCGCGCTCCCGCCATTCGGCTGCCTCGCGACTAGTTTGCCCCTTTTTCTAACGCGACCAAGGAACGTGTCGCAAAAGGAGAGCTCGCATGCGATCGAAGCCACTTATCGGGTTGAATGCTGACTATCGTGCCGCCAAGAAGGACGCGCCCGCATTTACGTTTGTCTGCGCGGGATATTACGACTCGATTGTGGAGGCCGGCGGAATTCCGCTGGTGCTGCCGCCGGTTGATAGCGACGACGATTTGAAGCGACTGTTGGATTTACTGGACGGCGTGGTGATGGTCGGCGGAGCCGATCTGGATCCGCGCCGCGACGGATATATGCTGCACCCCAGCGTGCGCTCGCTTGACGAACGGCGCGAAATGTTCGACCGACGCCTGATGAACATGATTGCCAGGCGACAGATGCCCGTATTCGGCATCGGCGTGGGAATGCAGTTACTCAATGTTTCGCAGGGCGGTACGCTGCTATTGCATATTCCCGAGGATCTTCCCAAGGCGCTGCCGCACAAGGATCCGCTTGATCCTTCGCATCGCCACGGATTGGAAGTCGTGCCGGGTTCTCTGATGGAACGCGTTTACGGCGACGGCGAAATCCGCGTCAATAGCGTGCACCATATGGCGATCGACGACGTGGCGCCGGGCTTTAGCATCACGGCCCGCTGTCCCGACGGCGTAGTCGAGGCCATCGAAAGCACGACCGATTGGTTGGCTTTCGGCACGCAGTTCCATCCGGAAAGCGATTCGGCCTCGGCGCTGGACTTGCGAATCTTCGAGGAGTTCATTTTCGGCATCACGGGCGAAGTGCCCGAAATGCGGCTCGTGGCCTAGGCTAGCGAGGACCATCGGCAAAGGTCCCTGACGGAATCGAGACGGCTGGTCCGCCCGCGCGCTCGAGCGGCGCGGGTGGACCAGCCAATCGGTTACGCGCATCATGCCCCATGGCTCGGACTGCGCAAGCGGTCCGCGAATGTCCGATGCTCGAAGTGTCGCTCTTGAATCGATTGAGAGCCGTGTGCGAGCGCAAGCGCTGGGTGATTGGACTGCGCGTCGCGGCCGGGTGCCGTTCGCTGCGCGCGGTGCTGATCGGCGTGGAGGGTCGGGGACTGGCAAGTCGCCCCGAGGTCTTTGCCACGATCCGCGCGCGTGTCGCCGCCAATCGGTCGCTCGTTTTCTCGACTGCTACGTCGACGGCGCGCTTTGCCGAACGAAATGCCGCTCCTGGCGGCGCAATTGGCCGAAAGTCAGGCCGCGCTACTGGACACGTTTGCCGCCCAGATTGCGCCGGTCTGGGACCGTATCCTGGCCGTGGCCGTCGACGACCCCGGCCTGTGGAGCCAAGCCGGCGGACTGACTGTCCGCGGCGGATTATGCGACGCTGCTCGCCTGGCCGATCTGACGGGATTGAACGTCATCGACGATTTTTCCGGCCGCGATCTGGCGCAGGATGGTCGCGGTCGCCCCCTCGTCGCTCTCCCGTACTGGATCCTGCTGCGAGATTTGCAGCGAACACGGCTGCTCGTCGAATGCAAAGCCTCGGCGCGGATGACGCTGTTGCCGGCTTCGCGCGACGTTGCTGGCGCCTCGGGTCTATTGTCATTCACGGTTCCTCGTCAAAAGGAAAGTCGAAGCGCTCCCCCGGCCGCGGCGGAGCGCGAGGAGATTGTTCGGCAGATCGTATCGCAATTACCGCCTTTGCCGGTTGTCGACGAGTTCGTGTTGTGTTGCGGAGCGGCCAGCGGTGCCGTGCGGGCCGAATTCGAACGACAGTCGCCGGAGCGTCGCATATTGGAAACCGGCGAGCTGGGGATTCCTGCCGGCTGTCTGCAAGCCGCCGCGGTGGCCGTTTTGGGTTTGTTACACCTGGACCAGGTGCCCGCGAATGTCCCAGCGATCACCGGCGCCCGTACGCCGCGCGTGCTGGGCCGTCTAACGCCCGGCTCGCTTTCAAGTTGGCATCGATTGGTGCGCGAGCTGGCGGCGGCAAAGCCAACCGTGGTGGCGTTGCACAGCGCGATCTAAGGCGGTTGCTCTAACCGCGTGCGCCCCCTGAAGAGACCGCCGCCGCAGACAAATCCGCTACGTCCGTAACCGAGGCGGAGGATCGCGCGAAACTATTCTCGTTCCCGACTGGAGAAACTGGAGGAACTGCGAGACGGTTGCCGATTAGTAAAACCACTCGGGTAGGTGCGCCCGCCGTCGCCGAGTGTAGTCGACAGTAAGATCCTTTGGCTCTTCGTAGAACATCCTGAATCCTTCCCTATGAACGTAGCCGCGCCGCATTACTTGCTGTTTTCCGAGTCGTGCCGGAAAAGGTCGCAAGGTCAGTGGAGGTTTGTCCTACAGTCGATCGACGGCGGCGAACAGCTCGAAGCCGCGGACGCCGAGCCCAATGCCAAGGGCGAACGGTTGGAGCTGCTGGCCGTGGTGCGTGGGCTCGAGGCGCTCGAGCAGCCCTCTCGCGTGACGTTGGTCACGCCCAGCAAGTATGTCAATCGCGGACTGACATACGGCATGGAGGAGTGGCGCGCCAACGACTGGCAATGGGAGCACTTCGGCGAAATGGTGCCGGTCAAGAATCGCGACCTGTGGCAGCGCGTCGATCGGGCCCTGGTCTACCACCAATTGGAATGCCGCACGTGGCGGTTCGATTTGCCACATGCGGGGCAGGAATCGACCCAACCGGTCGTCACCCAGGGCGGCTCCACGACCGTCTCCCGCCGTCGCCGGCATAATGGGCGTCTACGGCGTCGCTGGGCCGCTTGCGAGCGGTGGTGGGACGAACGGCGACGCTCCTGGGCCTTGAGACTCGCCCAATGTGGTACCCGGCTGTTGCCCCTGCCCTGGCTGCAATAGGCCCAAACTCTATTTTTTTCGCGATTTGGTCCCCGAAATGCGGGGATTAGCGACTGGACGCGATCGCCTGGGGATTCGAGAATCAATTGAGGTATCTTTGATGACGACGCGGACCACGGTTGAATTGGACAAGTTTGGCCTCTGCTCGACGGACATCACGAGAATCCGTTCGAGGTTTTAGGGCCGCATGAGATCGTGGCTGCCGGACAGCGGGCGATGGCCGTGCGGGCGTTCCTACCGGGTTCCGCCCAGGCTTGGGTGGTCGATCCCGGTCATGGTCGGCCGCAACCCATGCGACGCATCCATCCGGCCGGCTTATATGAGGCAATTTGTCCGATGCAATCAAACGCGGCGAATAACCAGTATTTATTGCGAGTCGCCGACCAGCGGGGGGCCGAAACCACGATGCACGATCCTTACGCCTTTCCGCCGCTGATGTCCGACTTCGATTTGCACCTGCTGGCTGAAGGCAAGCATTGGACCAGCTACCGCAAGCTCGGCGCGCAACTACGCACCGTCGACGGTATTAGCGGCGTCAATTTCGCCGTCTGGGCCCCGAATGCCACGGGCATCAGCGTCGTGGGCGACTTCAACGAGTGGAATCCACGCCGCCATGCCATGCGCAAGCATATTCCCAGCGGAATCTGGGAGTTGTTCGTACCTGGGCTGGCCGATGGGGCGATTTATAAATATCACGTCCGTCACCGCGACCAGGTTGTCGAGAAGGCCGATCCCTACGGCTTCGCCGCCGAGCTGCCGCCGCGCACGGCCTCGAAAGTGGCCGATCTGAACCGCTATTCGTGGAACGACGCGGAATGGATGGCCAATCGCCGCAAGAACAATGGCCTGGACTCGCCGATCTCGGTATATGAAGTCCACCTGGGCAGTTGGCGCCGTCCGGCAAACGATCCCAATGGCTGGCTCAACTATCGCGACCTGGCGCACCAATTGGTCGATTACTGCCGCGAGATGGGCTACACCCATTTGGAGCTCATGCCGATCAGCGAGCATCCGTTCTCCGGCAGCTGGGGCTACCAGACAGTCGGCTACTTCGCCGTCACGAGCCGCTACGGCACGCCTGATGACTTCATGTACTTCGTCGATCACTGCCACCAGAACGGCATTGGCGTCTTCATCGACTGGGTACCCGCGCATTTCCCCCGCGATGCCCACGGCCTGCGGATGTTCGACGGCACGCATCTCTATGAGCATGCCGATCCGCGGCAGGGCGAGCATCCCGACTGGGGAACGTTGATCTTCAATTATGAGCGCAACGAAGTCCGCAACTTCCTGATCTCGAACGGGCTGTTCTGGTTCGATCAGTATCACATCGACGGTCTGCGCGTCGACGCCGTGGCCTCGATGATTTATCTGGACTACAGCCGCGGACCGGGCCAGTGGATTCCCAACGAGTTTGGCGGCCGCGAGAACCTGGGCGCTATCTCGCTGCTCAAGGAATTCAACGAGCAGTCGCACGTGCATCATCCTGGCGTGCTGACTGTCGCCGAGGAATCGACTGCCTTCACCGGCGTTTCGCGGCCGACCTACCTGGGCGGGTTGGGCTTTAGCCTGAAGTGGAACATGGGGTGGATGAACGATACGTTGCGATACATGCGGCACGACGCGGTGCATCGCAAATACCACCACGACGAACTGACCTTCAGCCTGATTTACGCCTTTACCGAAAACTTCGTGCTTCCCTTCTCGCACGACGAAGTCGTGCACGGCAAGGGCTCGCTGCTGGATCAAATGCCCGGCGATCTGTGGCAGAAATTCGCCAACTTGCGGCTGCTGTACGGCTACATGTTCGCCCATCCCGGCAAGAAATTGCAGTTCATGGGTTGCGAATTCGGGCAGTGGAACGAGTGGAACTACGACGGCAATTTGCAGTGGGACCTGTTGCAGTGGTCCAGCCACCAAGGCTTGCAAAAATATGTCGCCGATCTGAACCGCATCTATCGCAGCGAACCGGCTTTGTACGAAGTCGATTTCGACAGCCAAGGGTTCGAGTGGATCGATTGCCATAACTACGAGCAGAGCACGCTGGCCTTTTTGCGGCGCGCAAAAATCCGCAGGACCACGTGATCGTGGCCTGCAATTTCACGCCGGTGCCGCGCACCCAGCATCGACTCGGCGTGCCCGAGTTGTGCTGGTATGACGAGATCAACAACAGCGACTCGACCTACTACGGCGGCAGCAACCTGGGAAATGGGCCGGGGCTGATGGCCGAGGCCTTGCCCTGGGACGGCCGTCCCTACTCGATTCCCATCACGCTGCCTCCCTTGGGAATCGTGATGCTCAAACCGCGCAGATAGCACGTCGAACGCCAGGATTGTACTTCTGGCGAACTTGGCCGCCGATCGCGTTGTCCAGTTGGGGACAGTAGTCTCACGGACATGGCCCAGGACACGCGAGCGCGCGAATCAATCGATGTACATTCCCTCGGCGTTTCAAGAGGCGGACCGCGACAAGCTGATCGAGTTCATCGAAACGCACAGTTTCGGCGTGCTAGTTTCGTCCGGCCAGCAGCCCCTGTTTGCAACGCACTTGCCCTTTCTCGTCGAGCCGCATTCCGGCCCGCGGGGTTGCCTCGTGGGACATATCGCCAAGGCCAATCCGCACTGGCGGCAGTTGGCCGAACAGCCGGCGCTGGTCATTTTTTCGGGACCTCACGCCTATATCTCGCCCAGCTGGTATCACAGCGACAATGTAGTGCCAACCTGGAATTACCTGGCTGTGCATGCCCATGGCAAATGTGCGCTTGTCGAGGACAGGCCTGGGATCTCGCGGATCTTGCAGGCCACGGTTGAGAAATATGAGCGATCCATGCCCGCGCCCTGGACGGTCGCTTCCGACACGCCGTTTTTCGAGCGTCTCGCCGAGATGGTGGTGGGCATTCGGATCGACATCGAACGCCTGGAAGGCAAGTGGAAGCTGGGACAGAATCACCCGCCAGCCATGCGAGAGAATGTCGCGAGGATGCTGGCGGGCCAGGGATCGGACGATTCGCGCGCGATCGCGCGATTGATGGCCGAAACGCTGCAGTGAGCGATCGGCATTGCCCGCTCTCAACCGGCGTCGCGGAAATGCCAGTCTCTTGGTCGAGCTTGCTCGGCGGACGCGTCGACCGGTCAAGGATCGCACCTGGTCGTTTTGCCCCTGTGGCTAGGGGTCATTTTGACTTTGGCCGTTGTTGATCTAGAGTTCAAATTAGTATCCTCGGCGTGCGCATCGCATCGTCTCGCGCTGCCTGGATCTGTCGTTACGCCTCGGGGGCACGGCGGCTGTTTTCGGCCATGCGTGATTCCATTCCGGTCCATTTCTCGCGCAAATCGATTCGCCGCGTCGCGACGCAACCGCCTCGCGGTCTCTCCACGCCTGGCCGGTTCTTTTGTGATTCGTGCCCAAGACGATCGCAACAAAAACTGCAGTGACGGTACGCCTTTTCAATGACACCACACAGGTCCACGAAATCGCCGAAAGTTCGTGAACCTTTCCAGGGTTGGCAACCCGACCGTCAAGAATGCCACGAGCGGTCGCGGAGGGCGAGACGATGCGCGGCCCTCACCGCGGCGATGCTGATGTGGGGGATCGTCTTCATGGGGTTGTTTCCCTTGCTGGGTTCAACCGCCTCGGCCTGCGTTCTACTGGTCGCCAATCTGGCGGCGATCGCCGTGCTGATCGCGCTGTGCGCGGTGCATCGCCCATCTTGTGTGGCAACGTCACGTGCTTTCTGGTGTGGGCCGCCTGCACGGGCTTGGCGCTTTTCAATGGCGGCGGGACGGCGCCGTCGGTGACGTGGTATGCGACGTTGCCGGTCGTGTCGCTGCTATTGTGCGGCCCATGGGCCGGAATATCCTGGACGCTGGTCGGCCTGTTGAGCTTGGCGGCTTTTGCCTTGGCCGAGACGGCTGGCTACGCTTGCCCGAGCCAGCTCACGCCGGCCGCCCTTAAGGTTCTCGAGTACTTGGGCGCCGGCTGCCTCGTGGCCTGCCAGTTCATCCTCGTTATCGCCTTCCGAAAGATCGACCATCGCAGCCGACAGGCTCTGCAAGTCGTGAACGAAGAACTGAAAGAGGCGCGCAGCCAGCTAGAAGCGGTGCAATCGAACCTGGACTTTCCGATTGCCCAGTGGGCGAAAATTCATCAGAAAATCGAATCCTTGGAAGATGAGGTTGAAGAGGACGAAAGCGATAGCGACGTTTCTCCTGTTCCCTGATCGACGCCACCACCGCGTCGATCGCGTGCCGCCGTCGGAAATGCGATCGAACCATCCGGCAGCGCCTCAGATCTCGACCAGCATCCGCATCGGTTCTTCGATCACTTCCTTGACGCGTTTCAGAAACGTCACGGCCCCCTGGCCATCGACGACGCGATGGTCGTAGGTCAAGGCCACGTACATCATGGGGCGAATCACGACCTGGCCTTCGCGGGCCACGGGGCGGTCCTGCACGGCGTGCAGCCCCAGAATTCCGCTTTGCGGCGGATTGACGATCGGCGTGGACAACATCGAGCCATAGACGCCGCCGTTGGAAATCGTGAACGTGCCGCCCTGAAGTTCCTCCAGTTGCAGGCTGTTCTCTCGAGCTCGATGGGCCAGGTCCGCGATCGTCAGTTCGATTTCCGCGAAGCTCAGCCGATCGGCATTGCGCAGCACGGGCACGACCAGCCCCTTGCCGCCGCCGACCGCGATGCCGATATCGAAGTAGTTGTGATAGATGATGTCGTTATCGCGAATCGAAGCATTGACCTCGGGCACCAGCTTGAGTGCGTCGATTGCGGCCTTCACGAAGAACGACATGAAGCCGAGTTTGACCCCATAACGCTCGAAAAACCCTTGCTTGTGCTCGTTCCGCAGGGCGATAACCGCGGACATGTCGATTTCGTTGAACGTCGTCAGCAGCGCCGCGGTGTGCTGAGCTTCCACCAGCCGCTGGGCGATGCGGCGGCGAATCGGGCTCATCGGCACGACTTCTTCCTGGCGATTGCCGGTCGTCGTCTGCACAAAAGGCGCAATCGCGGGCTTTACCTTCTGAATGGCGCGCGGCGCGGCGACAGCTTCCTTGGCCTTGACGACCAGTTCCTGCTCGGTCGCCCGCTGAATCGGCGCGGGGGACGTGGTTGCCCGAGAACCAGACTCGCCGTCGCGGCGCGGGGGCGCTGATTTCGGCGTTGCCTCCGCGCGCGGTTTGGGCGTTTGAATCACTTGCGCGGCCTGGGCCTTGGCGGCGGCCGCTGCTTCGTCGTTGGTCTGGCTCTTGGCGGGGCCGTCGGCCATGGGTTCCATGTAACCGATGACTTCACCGACCGTGGCCGTCTCGCCGGTCCGTTTCAAGACTTTGGAGATCATGCCGGACACCGGCGCGGAGATCTCGACCGTGGCCTTGTCGGTTTCGATTTCGACGAGGTTTTCGTCCTTCTCGACCGTCTGGCCCTCGCCCTTGAGCCACTGGCCGATCTGGACTTCGGTGATCGATTCGCCCACGGCGGGCACTTTTAGTTCAACGGCCATAATGGCGGGATCCCCTCGGGTATTTTGGCAGTCCGTTGTATCCCCTTCCGCGCCGCGTGAGTAGGGTCCGGCCGCGGAAGCTTCAATTCGTGCCTTTCCGCGGTCCAGGGACCAGGTTCTTGGCGCGTCGGCTCCTAGATGCAGCCAAATGCCTGCATCAGCAGCTCTTTTTGCTCCATTCTATGGCTGCTGGCCGAGCCGGTCGCGGGGCTGGGCGAAGCGCGGCGACAGATGCCCGAGAAGGGCAGCCGGTCGTATAGCTCGCCGCCGAAGCGGGCCTGCAGGAATCGCCAGGCGCCCATGTTCTCGGGTTCTTCTTGCACCCAATAGACCGGAGTTCCGTCTTGATAGGGCGCCAGTGCCGCTTTGAGCGGTTCCATCGGCAGCGGATAGAGCTGATCCATACGCAAGATGGCCACGTCGTGGCGATTCAATTCTTCCCGCTCGGCTTCCAACTCGTAATACAGTTTTCCACAGCAAATCAACACTCCCTCGACGTGCTGCCGATCGGGGGCGACGTCGGGTATCACTTTCTCGAAGTGGCCCGTCGCGCAGCGCTCGAGACTCGAAACCGCCTTGGGATGCCGCAGCAGGCTCTTGGGCGTCATCACGACCAGCGGCTTGCGCCAAGGACGCAACACTTGCCGCCGCAAGGCGTGAAAATACTGCGCCGGCGTGGTGGGCACGATGATCTGGATATTGCATTCGGCCGCCAGATTCAAAAATCGCTCCAACCGCGCCGAGGAATGCTCCGGTCCCATGCCCTCGAATCCGTGCGGCAAGAGCAATGTCAGTCCGCTCAAGCGGCGCCATTTGGTTTCGGCGCTGGCGATGAACTGATCGATGATCACTTGCGCGGCATTGACGAAGTCGCCGAACTGCGCTTCCCACATCACCAGGCCGTTCGGGCAGTCGAGACTATAGCCGTATTCGAAGCCCAGCACTCCAGCTTCGGAGAGCGGACTGTTGACGATTTCGACCGGGGCCTGTCCTTTCGAGATGTGCGCCAATGGCGTATAGCGATGTCCGTCCTGAAAGTCGTGCAGCACGGCGTGTCGCTGGCTGAACGTGCCGCGCGTGCTGTCCTGGCCGCTCAGTCGCACACGATAGCCGTCGTCCAAGAGCGAGGCAAAGGCCAGAGCTTCTCCGGCGGCCCAATCCAAGGGTCGCTCGCCGCGGGCCATCTCGCGCCGCGCCTCGAGGAATCGTTCGATCTTCGGATGCGGTCGGAAGTCGGCCGGAAGTCGGGTTTGCGCTTCCAGCAATTCGCTCAGGTGATGCGCTTCGGCCCCCGTCGGCACTTCCTTCACGTCGGCGTCGCGGCCGCCCACATAGCCTTTCCACACGCCTGGGTGAGCCTGGGGGGCGCGACGTACTCGTCGCTGCGGGCCATCGACAGCTCCTCGTCGAGCTGCTTGGTTTGTTCGCGGGCGATACGGTCGGCTTCTTCCCGGGTGATTTCCCCCAGTTTGAGCAGGTGATCGAGATAGCTGTCGCGAACGCTCTTCCGCTTTTCGATCGCGCGGTACAGAACCGGTTGGGTGAAGGCCGGCTCATCTCCCTCGTTGTGGCCGCGGCGACGGTAGCAATACATGTCGATCACGACGTCGCGCTTGAATTCGTGGCGAAAGTCCATCGCCAGGCGGACCACGAAGGCCACGGCCTCGGGATCTTCGCCATTGACGTGGAAGATAGGAATTTGCAGCATCTTGGCCACGTCGGTGGCGTATGTGCTCGAACGTCCCTCGGCGGGCGACGTCACGAAACCGATCTGGTTGTTCACGACGACGTGAATCGTGCCGCCGGTCTTGTAGCCTTCGAGCTGGCTGAGATTGAACGTTTCCTGCACGATCCCCTCGCCGGCGAAGGCCGCGTCGCCGTGGATCAAGAGCGTCATGATCCGGTCGCGCTTGTAGTCGCCTTCGCGGTCCTGCTTGGCCCGCACGCGGCCGATGGCCACGGGGCTGACGAATTCCAGGTGGCTAGGGTTGAAGCACAGCGACAAGTGGACCTTCTGGCGAGCGGCGGTCGACCAGTCGCTGCTGTAGCCCAAGTGATACTTTACGTCTCCCCGGCCCAGGTGCAGCTTGGGATCGATGTCGGCGAATTCGCGGAAGATATCCTGCGAGCTCTTGCCCATGATGTTCGAGAGCACGTTGAGCCTTCCGCGATGGGCCATGCCCAGCACGATTTCGCGAATGCCTTGATCGCCGGCCTTTTCGATCGTCAAATCCAACAGCGGTATCAAGCTTTCGGCGCCTTCCAGCGAGAAACTCTTGGCGCCGGTAAAGCGCTTCTGAATAAACTCCTCGAAGATCGTGGCGTCGGTCAGTCGCGTCAGGATTCGCAGTTGTTCCTGTTTGGAGAGAGACAGCCGGTTTTCGGTCCCCTCCATTCGGTCCTGCAGCCATTGCCGCACGCTGAGTTCGTCCATGTGCATGAACTGCACGCCGATCGAGCGGCAATAGGTTTTGCGCAACCGCTCTAAAATCGTGCGCAACGTCAGCACATCGGGCCCGCGGATCGTGGCGGTGGAAAACGGCCGATCCATGTCGGCGTCGGTGAATCCATAGTGCTCCGGATCCAACTCGGGAAGATGCGGCCGGGGCATGCCCAGCGGATCGATGTTGGCCACCATGTGTCCGCGCACCCGGTAGGCGCGGATCAACTGGTCGACGCGGTCCTGCAACAGCGCCATTTCCAATTCGCGCACGCTGGCGGCCGCGCCGTCGTGTTGTGCGCTGCCCGGCGGATTGAACACGCTCGAGGGCCGAAACGAAGGTCCCGTGCGCGGCGGCGTCGTGCTGCCGTTGCCCAGCCGCTTGAAATACCGGCGCCAATCCGCCGAAACCGAATTCGGATCGCGCAAGTAACGGCCGTAAAGATCCTCGATGAATCCCAGATTGAGACTTCCGATCGCGGGTTCCAGATCGCTCTCATCCTTGGATATGTCTAGCATCGCAAAATCACCAAACCAGGAAGTCATCTATCGGCGAATACGCGGGGCGAGCACACTACCCAATCGCCTCGAAATCTCCAAATGCAATTGCGCGGCCAATGAGGCTCAGGCCGACTCCCGCCGTAATCAAAATCCCCTCATGTCGTTTGGACGCCGCGGCTGATCGTGGAACAAGGGTTTGCAGGGTTTGTCAGAGGGCATATTCCGTGCCTAAACGTCCCAGTCGATCGATTTCTCTCCCGGACAGGCGACTTCAACGAAAAAACCCATCTGCATGCTTTCGCGCAGACGGGCCGCTGCCGCCGACGGAGCCCGAATTACTCCCACGTCCCATACGGCCCGTATGCTAGGCAACCGCCGCGCGGGGTGTCAAGGCAGCAGGTAGGAGCCGACAGTGCCTCAAGCCGGCCTTCACCGCCTCCAGGTTCCTGCCGCACGCCGCGCCGATCCGCGGTCAGTTCGTCTGTTCGTTTTTGCGCGGGGGAGGCGCGTGCCCGTATTTGGCTTCGTACAGGGCCGCGAAGGTTTCGGCATGTTCGGGATGGCAGACAAAACACTGCGAGTCGGGCAGTTCGTGGTAGCGGCACCAATCCCCCTTGTCCTTACACGCGGCGGCCACCTTGGGGTCGCACAGGGCGCAGGATTCCTCCGGAATGCCGTGCTCGTTGCACCACCAGCCATCGTGGCTGTGGCTGTCCGTGGAAACTTGTGTCGCGGACGTGGCTGGCATCTCCGCCGACTTGCCGCAGCCGGCGAATCCCAGGATGACGACCGATAGGGCAAGAAAAGCTGTCGAACGCTTCATTTTCAAACTCCCTTCTCAAACAGAACTATTTCACCGCGGCAAGATGGCGTTCATCTTCGAGCACCTCTTGTCGCCGCGGCTTGAACGGTGATTTGAACAACAGATACAAAACTCGCAGGACGAGCAGAGACATGATCATAGCCCCGATGACTCCGCCGATGACCACCGTGGCCAGCGGACGTTGGACCTCCGCTCCCATGCCGGTGCTGAACGCCATCGGCAAGAATCCCAAGGCGGCCACGAGCGTGGTCATCAACACTGGCCGCAAGCGAGTAATCGCCGCCTGCATGACAGCCTGGTCCAACGCCAAGCCCTTCTGCCGCAATTGGCGCACATAGGAAACCAGGATCATATCGTCGAGCACGGCCACGCCCGATAGCGCGATGAAGCCGATCGCCGCCGAAATTGAGAACGGCATATCTCGCAACCAAAGCGCGAAGATTCCTCCAACCCAGCCAAACGGCACCCCGGTGAAGACTCGCAGGGCATCGACGAGGTTCTGGTAGGTGAGGTAGAGCAGCGTAAAAATCAGCACGGCGGCCAGCGGAACGACGATTAACAACCGTGTCCTGGCGCGCTGTAAGTGCTCGAACTGGCCGCCGAACTCATAAAAATACCTGCCGGGCGGCAGCTTCAATTGTTCTTTAATTCGTTGCTGGGCGTCCGCCACGAAACTGCCAACGTCGCGACCGCGCACATTGGCCGAGACCGTAATTCGCCGCTGCCCCCACTCGCGCGTGATCGTGGACGGACCTTGAACCACGCGAATGTCCGCCAGGCGTGAAAGCGGCAGCCGCTCGCCCGAGGCGGTCGGGATGAGGATCGAGCCAATGCCGGCCGAGCCGCTGCGCATTTCTTCCGGCAGTCGTACGACCAGCGGAAACCGCAACTGACCTTCAATCACTTCCCCCACTGGCTTACTGCCGATCGACTCAATGATGTCGGTCACGACTTTGGCCGGAACGCCAAAGCGGGCCAATTGCTGCTGATCGAGCTTGATTTCCAGCACGGGCTGGCCCGTGATCTGTTCGGTCGTCACGTCCGCATTGCCCGGAATGCGACTAAGAATTGATTCGATCTCCTTGCCCTTGGCTCCCAGCACGTCCAGGTCGTCTCCGTACAGCTTGACCGCCACGTCGGTGCGAATGCCGGAGGCCATTTCGTTCATTCGCATTTCGATGGGTTGCAAGAACGCGAGTCTTTGCCCGGGCAAATCGCGGAGGTGTTTCTCGATCAGCGTGGTCAGTTCGGCCTGGGTGCGGGCTCTTTTCCACTGCTTGCGCGGCTTGAGCGTCATAAACATGTCGGTTAGCTCGACGCCCATCGGGTCGGTGGCGATTTCCGCCGTGCCAATGCGGCTCCAAACATGCTCGACTTCGGCCGGGAATTCGGCCAGAACCGCCTTTTCCATTTGCGTGTTGTACTTGATCGAGTCCTCCAAGTCGGTGCCCGTCAATCGCACCACGCTGACGGCGATCGCGCCTTCCGACAGCCGCGGCACGAACTCAGAGCCAAGATTCGGCGCAATCAAACCAAAGGCGATCAATAGCACGCAAGCCGCGAAACCGATGACGAGCGCCTTGTGATTCATCGAGAACCGCAGAATGGGGGCATGGATGCGATGCGCAATTCGCATCAGCATCGGTTCGCGCTCTTCGATGTGTCGTGGCAATAGCAAGCTGGCCAGCACCGGCATCAGAGTCAGCGACAGAATCATCGAACCAATCAAGGCAAAGATGACCGTCAGCGCCATCGGGCGGAATAGTTTGCCCTCGATCCCTTCCAAAGTGAGGATCGGCAGATAGACGATCATAATGATGAGTTCGCCGAACATGGTTGGCTTGCGGACTTCCACGGCCGCGTCGCGCACCACGTCGATCATGGACCGCCCCCGGTTGTCGCCATGCGCGACGTGCCGCACGCAGTTTTCGATCATGACCACCGAGCTGTCCACGATCATGCCGAAATCGATCGCGCCCAGGCTCAACAAGCTGGCGGCAATGCTGAACCGCAGCATTCCGGAGAACGCAAACAACATAGACAGCGGAATCGCCAGGGCTACGATGACCGCCGCGCGAAGATTGCCGAGAAACGCGAACAGCACGGCAATGACAAGCAAGCCGCCCTCGAATAGATTGTTTTTCACGGTCTTGATGACGTGATCGACGAGTTCCGTCCGATCGTAAACCGCCTGCACGTCAATATTGGCGGGCAGTGTGGCCTTGATTTGATCCAGCCGATTCTTCATCGCCCACGTGACTTCATGCGTGTTCTCGCCCATGAGCATGAAGCCCAGGCCCATCACCACTTCGCCTTTGCCGTCGGCCGTCACGGCTCCGCGGCGAATCTCGGAACCAATCATTACCTCCGCCACGTCGCCGACACGAATGGGCACTCCGTCCTTGGCCGTAATCACGATGCCCTTGATCTGGTCGATGTTGACGGTTCGCCCCACGCCGTGGATGAGCAGCGATTGCGTTCCCTCTCGAACATTGCCGCCGCCTACATTCCGATTGTTATCCTCGACTGCGCGAACGACCTGATCGAATGTCAAACCGTACTTGATGAGCAAATTGGGGTTGATCCGCACCTGGTACTGCTTTTCGTAGCCGCCCCAACTGTTGATCTCCGCGGCGCCCTTGACGGTCCGCATTTTCGGCTTGATGATCCAATCGTGGATCGTGCGCAGCTCCGTGATGTCGTTTCCCTTGCCGGTGACGACATAGTGAAAGACTTCGCCCAGGCCAGTGGCCACGGGCCCCATCTTGGGGCGGCCAATTCCCGTTGACAGTTCCACCGTGCCCAGACGTTCGTTGATGAGTTGCCTGGCAAAGTAAATGTCGGTTCCGTCCCTGAACGTGACCACGACTTGGGAGAACCCGAATTTCGAGACGGAACGCATGTTTTCCAAACCAGGCAAGTTTCCGATCGCTTGCTCGATCGGAAACGTGATGCGTTGCTCGACCTCTTCGGGTCCCAACGCCGCCGCGACGGTATTGATCTGGACTTGAACGGGTGTCGTATCGGGAAACGCGTCGATATCCAGGTAGCGCAGCGACAGACCGCCCAAGACTGCAAAGCCGGCCGCGCCCAGGATGATGAGCAACCGGTGTTTGAGCGAGAAGTCGATGATCCAATTCAACATGGCCCGGCTTCCTTGCTGCTAGTGACCGTCCGCACAGCCGCAACCCGCTCCCAGGTTGCTTTTGAGCAATTGCGCTTCGAGCACGACGCTATTCTTGCTGGCGATGACCTCACCTGGCAGTAATCCCGCGATGACTTCCGTCGTTTCGCCTTCCTTGACCCCCGGCCGCACTTTGCGAATATGGAAGAACTTGGGGGCGTCCTTCTTCAAGTAGTCCTTGTCTCGCACGAACACGACATTGCAGCAACCGTCCCAGTGCAGCGCTTCGGTCGGAATCACGCTGGCCTGGGATTCCTCGCGGAGCACGATCCGGCCCGCGCCAAACGTATTCGCCCTCAGTCGTCCGTTCCTGTTGGGCAGCTCCACGCGGACTTTGACAGTCCGAGTTTGCGCGTCGGCCGACGTGCTGATCCAACTGACCGATCCCTTGATTTCCGGTTCGTCTCTGCTGTCTCCCGGGCGGAATAAAACCGGCTGTCCAAGGGAAAGGTACTTCGCATCATCCTGGCGCACATCCAGCATCAGCCACATGCTGCTCACGTCGGACACCGTGAAGAGGGTCGTGCTTGTGTCCACGACTTCACCGGCAACGATCTTTCGGTCCACCACGACGCCATCTAGAGGCGATCGTAACGGAAACAGATTCGAAGTCGTGGTGGCACGATCCAAGGTCGAGGCCATATCCTGCGGCAGACCCA
This sequence comes from uncultured Planctomycetaceae bacterium, assembly GCA_963791755.1. GTDB lineage: Bacteria > Planctomycetota > Planctomycetia > Pirellulales > PALSA-1355 > PALSA-1355. Next base: position 926,918 of record CAWBTK010000005.1, on the reverse strand, counting down.
GAAAATGGATTCGCTCCGCGATCTGATCCGTGGTCAGATCATCGAAATCCGCTGCCCGCACCCACAGTCCAAGATTCACCAATACCTGCTGAGTGCTCCGCACGCGGATCCGCGCTTCTTGCAACGCGGACTCGGCTTCTTGAATCTGCCGTCCGGGCACGAGGCTATCCTTGGCCAGCGGCTGCAACCGATCCACGGTCACTTGTTTCAGGCGGACTTGGGCGATCGCCTGCAAGAAATCGCTCTTGGCACGTCCGACCTCGCCGGCATCAATCAGAGCCAGAACGTCTCCCTTGCGAACCCGCTCTCCGCCTTGCTTATTCACGCGCCACGCATTTCCGGTCACGCGGCTTGCCAGGTGGGCCGTGCGGGTTTCATCGTAAACGATCTCCCCATTCGCGAGCACCGCCTCGATGATCGGGCGCTGTTGCACCACGGCAATATCGATGCCTGCCTTTTCGACCGCGTCAACAGAGGCAAATTGAATCCGCCGCTCGTGTAGTTTGCAGCGGCTATTGTTTTCGCTTCTGGGCAATGTCGCCAGTGCCAGCTTTGCCCGCTCAAAGAGCGCCGGGTCAACGCTCGGAATCTCTTTCAATTGTGCAACTTCCGGATGATGCAAGGGACACTGAGCGACCCCGTGTTCCTTGCACCAGCCGTAATCTTGGTCTCGCGGAACGAGCGTCAAATTGCACTCGATGCACTGCGACTCGGACACGTTGTGCTCTTTGCACCAGTCCTCTGCCGCGGCTCCCCCGCCGCCGACCAACGTCGAGAACTTGGGCAAGGTCCAATCGGTGCTGTGTCCCCAAAGGGCGAAGCCAACCAGGATCGCAATGACGGAGGTAGTGGGAACCGCTCGCCGCAACCACACTCGGGCCGCGGCCGCTTTTTGCGACGCCGTGCCGGGGGCGACCATCGAAGGCGGGGCCGAGGCGGCAAAATCACGGCGCATGCTTGAGGATTGAGACATACCAATGCCCTCGAAAGCGAGTTCCTCGTCGCGACGCAACGAGACTCAAGGAAAATCACTTGTTGCCCAGGAGAAACAGAACGCCGAACACTACGCGCATGGAACCGCGCAAATGGATCGGCAATGGAGCAACACCATCAAATCAAGAGGATTTGATGCAAAAGATGGAGCCGCAACGGTGGCGACGCAGTGATTGCGCTGCTTGCGACTTGGCCGCCTAAGGCCGCGAGTAAATGCAAACTATCGGCCGCGCGATCCAGGACCGCCAGCTCAAAGGAAACCGACGGCAATGAATCCCCGATTTGGACCTTTTGAGTCGGAAGATACGTGCAAACGCCGTGGCACTCGATCTTGCAACCGCACGGGACGGCGGGCGCCTCGTGATTTTCCGAGTCTTCGTCGTGGTGGCAGCAGGTCGACGCGTGGGCGGTCTGAGTTGCACAGGCGTCGTGCCGCAGGCACGCGTGGCGCATGATGCCAGCAGCAGCCGAGCATCGCATGGATGACCAGCAACACGGACATCAAACTTGTGATAATCGTATTCACTGAATTCGCTTCCTCATTTTAAATCATCGGTGTAATCGGCAAGAAAGTCAATCAAACTTGCGACCAATGGCGGATTCTGAGGGTGATCTCAATACGCTCGTGCTCACGGGCTTCGTAGCACCCGAATCGACTGGGGCCAAAAAGGGGCGAAATACTCGAAGGCGTGGCCAACTTCACCCCACAAATGCGCCGAGGGGGGTCATTCTCGCCAGCTGGCGCATCTCGTATCATGAGAGCAGGCAGGGATTTGGCGATTTCGAGCTTGCCGTCGAATGCCTGTTCGTTCTCCGGCGGGGGTAGTGCGAGGCCGGTTCCAATCCACGCCGGTCGCCGCCGGCTCCCAGCGACTGCGTGACCAATGTCCCAATTGCGGTAACTGCTTATTCTATGAACGTTACGTTTTCATGCCCCCGTTGTCACGAGAGCGTTCGCGCCGACGTTGCTCCAACGGACGACTCGCTCAAATGCCCTAGTTGCCGGCAAGCCATGTCGATTCCGTCGGACGCGTTCGACGGTCAGGTATTATGCCGTTGTCTGGCATGTCCAAGCACCGATTTGTTCGTGCGGAAGGATTTTCCGCAGCGATTGGGAGTTGCCATCGTGGTCGTGGGCATCGTGGGCAGTTCGATCGCCTGGGGCTTTAGCATGCTGCTGGCGACCTTTGCCATCCTGTTCGCCACGGCGCTCGTCGACGTGGTGCTATACCTGATCGTTCCCGATGCACTGATGTGTTATCGCTGCGGTGCTCAGTATCGTCTGGCCGAGGGGATGTCGCGGCACGGCGCATTCAATTTGGAGACTCACGAACGTTACCGGCAACAGGCGGCTCGCATGGCCGGCCAGGCTCGCTGAGGCGGTGTTTCGTTGCCGCACGCCTAGAGCTGACTCGATGCGAATGTTTCGATTGCGCCCCAACGGGGTCAGATAGCGATGGATCAGGAACGGGAGCGAATTCAAGCCGACCTGCGCGGACTCGTCAAAGGCGACGTCCGTTGCGACGACGTGTTCTTGCAGCTCTACGCCAGCGATGCCAGTATCTATGAGATCAAGCCGCTGGCCGTGATCCGCCCGCGCACCTTGGCCGATGTCGTCGCGTCGGTCGAATACGCCGCCGAGAACCACCTGCCCATTCATCCGCGCGGGGCCGGCACCGGGCTGGCCGGCGAGTCGCTCGGCCCGGGACTCGTGCTCGACTTTTCCCGCTATATGCGCCGGCTGCTGGAGAATTCAGAATCCAGCGTCCGCATTCAGCCAGGCATCGTTCATGCACAGCTCAACGAGATGTTGCGTCCCACGGGCCGGCATTTTGGTCCCGACCCGGCTATGTCCAGCGTTACGACGATGGGCAGCGTGATTGCCATCGATGCCGGCGGAAGCCACTGGCTCAAGTACGGCTCGGCCCGCAATCACGTGTTGAGTTTGCAGATTGTCTTGGCCGATGGACAGGTGCTCGAGGTGAATCGCGAGCCGCTGGATGAGCACCGGGCCGATCCGGACTCGCGGCGCGGCCGGTTGGTCACATCCTTGGCCGGCCTGCTGGAGCGCGAGGAGCAATTGATCGGCCACCGCCAGCCCCAAAGCCTGGTCAATCGCTGCGGCTATCAATTGGCGGGAGTTCTGAACGGACAGCACCTTGATTTGACGCGGCTTTTGGTCGGCTCCGAGGGCACATTGGCCTTGATTACCGAGGCGACCGTGGCCACGCAACCGCTGCCCAAACACCGTGGCGTCGTCCTGCTGCTGTTCGACCGCTTGGAGAGCGCGGCCAAGGCCGTGATGGAGGTTCTGCCCCTGCAGCCGAGCGCCTGCGATTTGATGGATCGCCGCCACTTGAGCCTGGCCCGCGAGAGCACCGTGCAGTACGACTTGCTGATTCCGCCGGAGACCGAGGCGGCGCTGTTGGTCGAACAAGACGGCGACACGCTGGCCGCCGTGCGCGACAAGCTGGCGCAGATCGTCGATCGCGTGCGGCGGAAAAAGCGATTGGCGTTCCACGCCATGCAAGCGCAGGATCGCGAGGAGGTCGAACTCTACTGGCGGCTGGCGCACAAAGTCGTGCCGACGTTGTATCGCATGAAGGGATCGACGCGCCCGCTGCCGTTTATCGAAGACCTGGCCGTGCCACCCAAGGCGCTCGCCGAATTCCTGGTACGAATGCAGAACGTGCTCAAGCAGCACCAGGTGATTGCGTCGCTTTTTGGTCACGCCGGGCACGGGCAATTGCACTTGCGACCGTTTCTGGATTTGTCCGATCCGGCCGACGTGGCGCGGATGGCGCGGCTGGCCTCGGATTTGTACGACGAGGTGCTGGCCCTGGGCGGAACCATCAGCGGCGAGCACGCCGACGGTCTGAGCCGCACGTCGTTCATCCGCCGGCAATACGGACCGTTGGCCGACGTGTTTCGGGAAGTGAAGCAGATCTTCGATCCCGACAACATTTTCAATCCCGGTAAGATCGTCAGTGATGACGCCGATCTGTTGACCAGCAATCTGCGGCATGTTTCCGTGGCCCCGGCGGGCAACGGCGCGGACGTTGTGCCCGCGACGGAGACTTTGCCGGCGAATCCGGCGGCCCCGACGACCTGGCAGTTGAACTGGACCGGCGAGTCGATTGCGCAGACCGCGCGCGACTGCAACGGCTGCGGCGCGTGTCGATCGCAGTTGTCCGACGTGCGGATGTGCCCCATTTTCCGCTTTGCCCCGGCCGAGGAGAGTTCTCCGCGGGCCAAGGCGAATTTGATGCGGAGTGTCTTAAGCGGCGAGTTGCCGCCGGCCACGTTGACTAGCGATCAGTTCAAGGCCGTCACCGATTTGTGCGTGAACTGCCACATGTGTCGCCTGGAGTGCCCGGCCGAGGTTGACATCCCCAAGCTGATGATGGAGGGCAAGGGATCGTTCGTGCAAATCAACGGGCTTTCGACCAGCGATTGGCTGATGTCTCGAGTCGATCGCTTGAGTTGGTTGGGCAGCTTGTTGGCGCCGCTTTCCAACCGGGCGCTGACAAACGGTCCTTCACGGTGGCTGATGGAGAAGCTGATGGGGATCGCCCAGGGACGCAAGCTGCCGCGATTTGCCACGCGCAGCTTCCTCCGCTTGGCCGCTCGACGCCGTCTGACCAGACCCCGCCGGGGCAATATCACGAAGGTGCTCTATTTCGTCGATACCTACGCCAACTACCACGATCCGCAACTCGCCGAAGCGCTGGTCGCGGTGCTCGAACACAACGCCGTGGCCGTCTACGTTCATCCGGCTCAACAATCGTCGGGCATGCCGATGATTTCGCTGGGCGCCCTGGGGCCGGCGCGAAAGTAGCCGAACATAACGTGGCGCTGTTGGCCGAGGCTGTTCGCCAGGGGTATCACATCGTGGCCAGCGAACCGTCGGCCGCGCTGGCACTCACGCACGAGTATCCGGCGCTGCTCGACGACGATGAAGCCCGGTTAGTGGCGGCCAACACGAGCGAGGCCTGCACTTTCTTGTGGAAGCTTCATCAGGGAGGCAAATTACAGCTCGACCTGCGGCCCGTCAACGCCACGCTCGGCTATCACATGCCCTGCCATGTTCGCGCCTTGCAAGTCGGTTCGCCCGGCGAGAACTTGCTGCGTTTGATACCCGGTCTGGCCGTCGACCGGACCGAAAACAGCTGCTCGGGCATGGCGGGCACGTTTGGATTGAAACGAGAAAACTACCGTGCCAGCCTCCGCGCCGGCCGCGCTCTGATCGGCAGTTTGCGCAGTCGTCGGTTGCAGATTGGCGCCACCGAGTGCAGCGCCTGCAAAATGCAAATGGAACAAGGGACGCTCAAGCCCACGGTTCACCCGGTGAAGTTGTTGGCGCTGGCCTATGGTTTGATGCCCGAGGTGGCCGAACTGCTGTGGGCTCAGGTCGAGGAGTTGGTGGTAACGTGAAAATTTGCGTTCGATTGTTTGCGGTCGCCAAGGATATCGCCGGTTGCGACTCGCTGTCGCTAGATCTACCCGAGGGCGCGACCGTGGCACAACTACGCGAGCGATTAGCCGCCGAGATGCCCGGCCTGGCGGCCGTCTTGCCGCAAGTATTGTTCGCCATCGGAAACGATTATGCGCGCGACGATACCGTGATTTTCGAGAGCAGCGAAGTGGCTTGCATTCCTCCGGTCAGCGGAGGGTAGAATGGGGGCGGGTGATTAGGGTTTCGAGCTTGTAATCCGTTTCAACCCCCAGCCCCTAAGCCCCAACCCCCTTTCCTCTCATGATCGACATCACGAGCGAACCCATCGACCCCGCGACTGTCCTTGCCAGGGTAGCTTCGAACGAGGCAGGCGCCGTGGTGCTGTTTTTGGGAACGACGCGTGAGTTCACCGCGGGACGCCAGACGGCGGCGCTGGATTATGAATGTTACGGAGAAATGGCGCGCGAGCAGCTGGCCCGCTTGGAGACCGAGGCCCGCCGGCGCTGGCCACTGGTGGGCTGTGCGATCGTGCACCGCGTCGGCCGGGTCGATTTGGGGCAGGCGAGCGTGGCGGTCGCCGTCAGCACGGCCCATCGCGAGGCCGCGTTCGAAGCCGGCAAGTGGTTGATCGATACGCTCAAAGAGATCGTGCCAATTTGGAAGAAGGAGAACTGGGCCGATGGCGAAAGCCAATGGGTTCATCCGGGCATGAATGTTTCGCTTGATGAAGTTAACCGGACGCGCGGCGGTAGTTGACCTCAACGGGAACGTGGCAAGATGAATTCGACGACCGTCCACTGGAATAGCCGGCTTGCCGGCAAAATCGCCTGGCCGGTGGTTGCGCGCACTTTAGCGGCGCTTGCGTGCCTGCTCATCGTCTGGCCGCTCCATGCCGCCGAACCGATTTCCATCAAAGGGCTGGGCGATGGCATCCGGCATTGGAAAAACGGCAGCGGCACTGACGGCTATCCGTCGTATGACGCCAGCCAGGTGCGGGAAATCGCCGAGAACTTGCTTCGCTACCAGCGCGCAACGGCGGCTGGCCGAAGGATTTCGACCCATTGCGGATCCTCAACGACCAGGAACTGACAAAGCTGGCCGCCGATCATGGTCGCGACGACACGTCGTTCGACAATCGCGCGACGTACACGGTCGTCGAGTATCTGGCGGAGGCTTTTCAACGGACGGGTGATACACGGTATCGCGACGCGGCGCTCGCGGGGATCGACTTTATCCTGCGAGCCCAATATGCCAACGGCGGTTGGCCTCACACCTACCCCTCGACGAAAGGCTACTATCCGCATATCACGATCGTCGACGACGTGATGGTCGGCGTCTTGAGCACGCTTGCTGGCGTCGCGAGCGGGAAGCCGCCATTTGACTTTGTCGACGAGTCATTGCGCGCGAAGGCGGCCGAGGCGCTCGCGCGCGGCGAACGTTGCCTGTTGCGGCTGCAAGTCACGGTCGACGGAAAGCTGACCGCCTGGGCTCCGCAATACGACAGCGTCACGCTCGAGCCGACGCAAGGCCGGACCTTCGAGCTACCGTCCTTGGTCAGCAGCGAAAGTGTCGGCGTTCTGCGGTATCTGATGCGTCTCGATGAGCCCAGTCCCGAGGTGCGGACCGCGATTCTGTCCGGCATCGATTGGCTGGAGCGCTCGAAGATCGAGGGTTTGCGCATCGAGCGTGTGCCGGCCGAGACCATTCGCTACCGCAATCACACCAGTCGCGATGATCTGATTGCCGTTGAGGATCCGCGGGCATCGCCGATCTGGGCCCGGTTCTACGAGATCGACACGAACCGGCCCTTTATGGCCAATCGCGACGGCAAAAAGGTCTATCGGCTGGCCGACGTGGAACGGGAGCGGCGCACGGGCTACTCCTGGTATTGGGCCTATGCGACGGGCCTGTTGAAGAACGAATATCCGGCCTGGCGAAAAAAGTGGATGGGAACGCCATGAATCGCCGCGAACCGCTCGTCGACGGCTTTGGCCGGGTGCACACGAATCTGCGCGTGAGCGTGACGGATCGTTGCAACATTCGCTGTTTCTACTGCATGCCCGCCGAGAACGTGCGCTTCAAGCCGCGGCGTGAACTGCTCAATTTCGAGGAGATCGCCCGCTTCGTGCGCGTCGTGGCCGAGATGGGCGTCAACAAGGTCCGGCTGACGGGCGGTGAGCCGCTGGTTCGCCACGATCTGAGCGTGCTGGTGGAGATGCTCGCGCGGGTGCCCGGCGTGCGCGACATCGCCATGACGACCAACGGCATGTTGCTGGCTCAACAGGCCAGCGCCCTGCGTCGGGCCGGCTTGAAACGATTGAATATCAGCCTCGACAGCCTGAGTCCGGAAACGTTCTTTAAAATCTCCCGCCGCGAGGGACTCGAACAGGTGCTCGAGGGCATTTTCGCCGCCCAGAAAGTCGGCTTCGAAAAAATCCGTCTCAATGCCGTCGCGATTCGCGGCATCACGGAGGAAGAGATCGTGCCGCTCGGCCGTTTCGCGCGAGCACGGCATGGAAATGCGATTCATCGAGTTCATGCCGCTGGATGCCGACGGCGACTTGGGACACCGAACAGGTATTGTCCGGCGCCGCGATTCGCGACGTCCTGGAGCGCGAGATTGGGCCACTCGTGCCTCAAACGATCGAGGACCCCAGCCAGCCGGCCACCGACTATGCGTTTGCCGACGGTCGCGGTCGGATTGGCTTTATCAACCCGGTCACGCAGCCTTTTTGCCATAATTGCAATAGGTTGCGGCTGACGGCCGAGGGCAGGGTGCGCAATTGCTTGTTCTCGACCGAGGAATGGGATGCCCGAGACATCTTGCGCGGCGGCGGATCGGACGATGATTTGGCGGCCCTGGTGGCCGCCAGCATCGGAGCGAAACGCGCCGGTCATGGCATCGATAGCGAGGCATTTATAAAACCCGACCGGGCCATGTATCAGATTGGCGGATGACCGAGTGCCGACGACCAAGGCCATGCAGCAACCGAACGCGGACAATCGTCGCATTTACTTGGACAACGCGGCCACGAGTTGGCCCAAGCCCGAGGAAGTCTATCGCGCGGTCGACGACTACCAGAGGAGGATCGGCGCACCGGCCGGACGAAGCGGCTACGCCGAAGCCATCGCGGTATCGCACGAAGTCGAGGCCACGCGAGCGCGGATCGCTCGATTCGTGGGGCTCGACGAGCCGGGGCATCTGATCTTCACCGCGAATGGCACCGATTCGTTGAACCTCGCGATCCATGGACTGTTGCACGCCGGCGACCACGTCGTCACCACCGACGTCGAGCACAATTCGGTGTTGCGCCCTTGGAACATCTCGTGCGTGCGGGCCAGATCACGGTCACGCGAGTCGCCTGCGACGCTCAAGGTCTTGTCGACCCAGAAGATGTGCGCCGCTCGATACGCTCCAACACGCGTTTGGTGGCCGTTTCCCATGCTTCGAACGTCACCGGCGCTATCCAGCCGGTCGCCGAGATCGCCCGCCTGGCGCACGAGGCCGACGTAATTGTGTTATGCGACGCGGCCCAATCCCTGGGGCACATGCCGTTAGACGTGCGAGAGTTGGAAATCGACCTGTTGGCCGCGGCCGGACATAAAGGGCTGTTGGGCCCGTTGGGTACCGGCATCTTGGCGATCGGACCGCGCGCGATTGGGCAGCTCGACAGCATCCGCCAGGGGGGAACGGGCACCGAGAGTCAACTGACGTTGCAACCCGGCGAGCCGCCGGCAAAATTCGAATCGGGAAATCTCAACGTGCCGGGCATTCTGGGATTGGGAGCGGGCGTCGCTTACCTCGAACAGCGCGGCCTGGAGACTCTCGAACATGAGGGGCAGCGACTGACCGATCGCTTGCTGGACGCATTCCGTTCGATTGGCGGCGTGCGCATTTTCGGGCCGGCTGCGGCCCGGTCGCGCGTGCCACTGGTCAGTATGGTGTTGGATGGCTATGATCCCCAGGAAGTCGCCCTCAGCTTGGACCTGGCGCATCGGATTCAGGTGCGAGCCGGTCTGCATTGTGCCCCGGCCATGCATGCCTCGCTGGGAACTGCCCAGACAGGTGGCACGGTGCGATTCAGCTTTGGCCCGTTTACCACCGAGGCCGATATCGACGCGACGGTTCATGCCGTGGCCGAGATGGCGGCCAGCGCGAGCTTCGATTGATCGTTGCTAACGACGTTCACACGCGCCTCACTCGAATTTGCATTGAAACGGATATCGAGATGGACGAAAAACCCTGGTTCGAAAAGGGACTTCGATTCGAGTGCACGCAGTGCGGCGATTGCTGCACCGGGGCGCCCGGCTTTGTCTGGGTGAATGCCGAGGAGATCGCGGCCCTGGCGAAGGAAGTTGGCTTGGACGTGGCGGCGTTCGAGGCCAAGTACGTTCGCAAAGTGGGAATCCGCAAAAGCCTGATTGAATACGACAACGGCGATTGCGTGTTCTTCGACCCCCAGGCGCGCAAGTGCACCGTCTACAATGGGCGCCCGCGACAGTGCCGAACCTGGCCCTTCTGGCAATCCAACGTGCAGTCGGAAGCAGCCTGGAAGCAGACGTGCGAAGTATGTCCCGGCAGCGGACAGGGAAAGCTGTATCCCGTGGAGCACGTGCTGCACCAGATCTCGGTCTTCAAGCTCTAGTGAGGCCGCTTCGCATCGAGCCGTTCGAGTCGCCTGAAGTCGCTGGCTTGCTCGCGCTGTCATCGACATCGCGAGCGCAATTCAGGTAAGAGTTTGGCGATTGCCTAAACTTTGACGGTTGTATGGCCGATCAATAGCCCACACGACGTCCAAACCGGACCGCGCACCGCGCGACTTGAGTGATCGTGGCGAGCAACGTTGTTCGCAATAACCCTTTGCTTGGTAGTCAGTTGCGCTAATTCAGCGAAATTCGCGTCCGAGCAGGGCATGTAAGGTATTGATAACAAAACACTTGTCGAGTCGCCGCAGGGTTTTGGCGAGGCACGCAACGGGCTGCAGGATATGCTGCGCGGGGCCCCGCAGGGTTCGTTTGATCTTGACTGTAGTTCTTATGCCATCTACACTTGGAGCATGACGGCGCTGGTCGAGGGAGGTCATTTTGCCTCGCGCCCGCCCTTTTCTCAAAGGAGAACTGCGTCGTGACCAAGAAAGAGATTGTTAAAACCATTTCAGACGAGATCGGGCTGACCCAGCTCAAGACCAAAGAAATCGTCCAAAAGACTTTCGACGCAATCGTGGAAACCCTGGTGGAAGAACGCCGCATCGAGCTGAGAAATTTCGGTGTTTTTGAGGTCAAGAAAAGGGCCGCACGCAAAGCACGCAACCCTCGAACTGGGGACAAGGTCTACGTGCCCGAAAAATTCGTTGTAACCTTTAAGCCTGGCAAAGAGATGGAAGAACGCGTCCGTGAGCTGGAGCGGCAAGCGGCCGCGGCCGCCGAAAGGGCTCGAACCGGCAGCGATGGCGTGGTCCCCCAAACTAGCGGCACCGACAGCAGTCCGGTTTCGGAACCGATGGGGCGTTCGCCCTATGGCGCAAACAGCTAGCCGGGGCCCGGCGTATTCAATCTCGGCAGAATTCGACAAAAAGCAGGTGGCCGGCGGAAAGCTGGCCTCGGCGCAAGTCTCAACAATCTGTAGTGTATCGGCGAGTTTCCGAGTTCCAATTCGAAGCACAATCACGTCGGCTTCGAAGCGCGTTCTGACGCAACTGTTCGCAAAATAACCCCGACGTACTGCAAAACGGGTCGGATTCGACTCGCAAACTGGTGCGTTGAAAGCTCTCTCGAACATCGAAGAGCCACTAGGTCCACGAAGGAGTCGTGTGATGCGCAGGCTACTGATGGCCGCGATCTTGGGGCTGACGCTTAGCGCCAGTTCAGGTTGCATTCTGCCGATCTACGAAAGCGACCGGGCTGTTCGTACCCAGGAGCTCATCTTTACGTCGGAAAACCTGCGCCAGATTCTGGAAGAGTGGCAGCGCATCTGGTTCCTCGATCAACCGAGCCATTTGTCGCCCTATCGCACGCATGGCGGCATTATTTAAGCCGTCGTTTTCGACCAACACAGCCGAAACGATCGCGAGCCGTCCGAGATTCGGGCGGCTCGCTTTTTTTGCTGGATGCATCGATCTGGCGAGGCGCCAGCCCAGTCGCTTGACTTGTCCCGCGGCTTCCTGCCAGCCGGGCGAGTTTCTCGCCCCGCGCCCTGCTAGAATGCGGGAATGACAGTCTCCGCCGTGCTTATATTGCTGGTCCTGATTCTGATTCCTGCATTTGCCTACGTAATTCTCCGCAACGGAGTAGCGGCATTCGTAGTGTCGGCACCCCTCGGGATGCTGGCCCTTGTTGCACGTATGGTGTACTTGGAGGCCAATGCGCCTAGAGGTGAACTTGACATTGTTTTTGTTATCGCATGCTTGCTGTGGGCTTCGATCCTAACGACCATGTACGCGGCGTGCTTCCTGGGCGCTTATATCGTCCGAAGAATTTTTGTCGATTAGTGCAATCCCATGACCGCCCCTAAACGCTGTCCCTAAACGCCGTCACACGGGTCGCGTATAAATTCGATGTTCTTGTTGCCGGTTTACATCGGATTAATCGTATGTGGACTCTGGATGATGCACCATGCCGACAGGAGTGGGACGCCTGCAAAACAGGTGCTGTTAATGATGAGTGGGTGCCTTCTGGTAATATTCGCCGTCAGGGGCTGTCTTTAGCTTCCCTAGATGCCCCTATCTCAGCACCAAAACTTTGATGCAGTACCTGTTCGAGGCGATATTGGCAAAACTATGAAGCACACGCCCTGGCTTCTTACTGGAACCATTGTCGGAGCGGTATTCGCCACCATGACGGCGCCTCCGCCAATGGGCAGTAGTCCGATGATGGAGCGTCAAACGATTCTTTTCGCCGTCTGGATTCTGTCCGGCACGATGCTTGGACTGTTCGGCGGCCTTGTCGCGGACTTCTTCAAGCTGAAGTAGCCTGCGCCGCTGCGGTCGCATTGCTGATATGGGATGTGTTTTTCCCTGAGATCTATTGACGAACCTGCTCCCATGACCGCCCCTAAACGCCGCTGGCTTCTAGTGACAGGAACGCTGATCGGCGCGTTGCTTGGCGGAATCCTTGTGCCTGGCCTGGATGATCTGACGACAATGGAGGCGGTCGGCATCTTATGCTTCGCCGCCACGGGGTTGCTGACCGGCCTCTTGGTTGACTTCTCCATCTAGCTCAGCACCACAGTATTGAGTCACCCACGCCGCCCACATTGCCCGGGCCCTCGGTGGCCGATACATTACACGCAGAAACTGGCGTGCGGCAAAACGTTGCCGCCGCGACTCTTGTGGCCTGGGGCAATCGGCTGATTTCGTGAACGCTTCGTCCGTCGACTTATCGGTCAGCCTGGGCCGCCTGCGGCTTGCCAATCCCATCATGGTGGCCTCCGGCACGTTTGGCTATGCGCGCGAGATGGCGGGCCTGGTCGAGCTTGGCCGCCTCGGAGCGATTGTTCCCAAGACGATCACGCCCCAGCCGCGCGGCGGCAATGCCCCCTGGCGCACCGTCGAAACCTCCGGCGGTATGCTCAACTCGATCGGATTGGACAACGACGGCGTGGAAGCCTTCGTCGAGCATCATCTGCCCTACCTGGCCGGTCTGGGGACGGCGATCGTGGTCAGCATTGCCGGCCACGACATGGGCGAATTCGTGTCGCTGGCCGAGCGGCTCGATGGGCTGACCGGCGTGGCGGCTCTGGAGCTGAACGTCTCCTGCCCGAACGTCAGCGGCGGCGTCGATTTTGGCATCGACCCAGCCCTGTGTCACGATCTCGTCAGCCGCGTGCGGGGCGCCTGCCGGACTGCCGATTCTGGCAAAACTGACCCCGAATGTCACGAACATCGCTGAAATCGCCCGGGCGGCGGCCGATGGCGGCGCCGACGCGATCTCGGCCATCAACACTTGCCTGGGCATGGCAATCGACTGGCGCAAGCGGCGGCCTCGGCTGGGAGGCGGCATGGGCGGATTGAGCGGACCGGCCATCAAGCCCATCGCCCTGCGGGCCGCGTACCAGGTGGCGCGTGCCGTCGACATTCCCGTCGTGGGCATCGGCGGAATCGCCACGATTGACGATGTCATGGAATTTCTCGTCGCCGGCTGCAGCGCCGTGCAGATCGGCACGGCCAATTTTTACAACCCGTCCGCCACGATGACCTTGCTCGATCGACTCCCCGCGGCGCTGGCGGAGTTGGGCGCCACGCGCGTCGGCGAGGTGGTTGGGTCGCTACAATTGACGCCGCCTTCGGCCGCCGTCGCGAACCCGCGCTGAATGAATCCATTCCGTTACCGACTCGAACCCACGAACTGAAGCTGGCTGAAACCCGATGCGCGTTCTCTCCGGAATTCAACCGACGGGCCGTCCCCATTGGGGCAACTACTTTGGCGCCATTCGGCAGTACATCGACTTGCAAAACGAAGACGAGTCGTACTACTTCATCGCCAACCTGCACGCGCTGACCACCGTGCGAGATCCGGCTTTATTGGCGGCATACACGCTGGATGCCGCTACCGATCTGTTGGCCTTGGGGCTCGATCCCCAGCGCGCCACGATGTTCGTGCAATCCGATGTGCCCGAGGTCTCGGAGCTCTGCTGGCTGCTGCTGACCGGCACGCCGATGGGCCTGCTCGAGCGCTGCCACGCCTACAAAGACAAGAAGGCCAAGGGCCTGACGGCCGACGCCGGGCTGTTCACCTATCCGGTGCTTGATGGCGGCCGACATTCTGGCCTACGACGCCGACACCGTGCCGGTCGGCGACGACCAGTTGCAGCACATCGAGGTGTGCCGCGATTTGGCCGGCAGCTTCAATCACCAATTCGGCCAGGTATTCGTGATGCCCAAAGGCAAGATCCTGGACGCCTCGGCCAAGGTGCCCGGCACCGACGGCGAAAAAATGTCGAAGAGCTACAACAACACGCTCGAGATTTTCGAGGATCCCAAGCAGCAGCGCAAGAAGATCATGCGGATCACCACCGATTCGCGGCCCATGGAAGAGCCCAAGGAGCCGGAGGGGGACCACCTGTATCAGTTGTATTCCCTGGTGGCCGCTCGACGAAGAGCGCGAGGCGATGGCCGCCATGTATCGCCGCGGCGGTTTTGGCTACGGCGACGTGAAAAAGGCGCTGGCCGACGCGGCCGAGCGATTCTTTGCCGAAGCCCGCGAACGGCGGCTGGTTTTGGCCGCCGAGCCTAGTCGCGTCCGCGAAATCCTGGCCGAAGGGGCCGTCCGCGCCGCAAGAAAGCGGGGCAGGTTCTGGCGCGGGCGAAGAAGGCCTGCGGTCTGACGTACTGAGACCAGAAGTTGACGAAGCATGGAAAGCCAAGTCCAGTTGCTTCCGGCTCCGGATAGCCCGTTTCAACGTTATGCTGGCCTGGCTCGTTGCTGAGCGGCCTGGCGACGGCGGCGATCAGTTGGGCGGCATTTCAGCTCCAACAAGATGGGTTCGCGCCGGCCGTCTTATTCCCGCTAGGCGTCGGCGCGGTGGCTGGGCGCGATTCTGGCGGCAATCTCAAAAGAGCTTAGAGCTCCGGCCCGCCGCACGGCCGTGATGGCTGCGATCGTCTGGGGCTTGCTGGCCGTCGTCGGCCAAGACTACATTGGCCATGGACGCCACCTGCGGGAATATGCCGGCGAGTTGGAGCGTCATGGGCCGCTCGCGGCAGCGGCGCTGGATGCCGACGGGCTCCCGCCGACGTTTTCCGAATACTTGATGCGCTCGGGTTCGTTCGCGGCCCGAGTGGTGGTGTCTCGAAGCTCTGCTGACGGCGACGGCGGCCGCAATCGTGACGGCCTACGCAGTCGGCCGCCGCCAAGACTCGACCTCGAACAAAGCGTAAGACCCGTTATGGCACACATCATCGGCATTGGCACCGATATCATCGAATGCCTGCGCATCGCACAGATGATCGAGCGGCACGGCGAACTATTCATCAATCGCGTCTACACGCAGCACGAGATTCAGTATTGCCAGAGCCGCAAACTGGCCACGCAGCACTACGCGGGCCGCTGGGCCGCGAAAGAAGCCGTGCTCAAGGCCCTTGGCACCGGTTGGCGGCGCGGCATCAGTTGGCGCGATATTGAAGTCCGCAACGAGCCGGGCGGACGGCCCACCGTGGCGACTGCGAGGCGGGGCCCGCGACGTCGTCGAGCAACTGGGAATCACCGAGATGCTGATCAGCATCTCGCATTGCCGCAGCCACGCCACGGCCTATGCCCTGGCTCAGGGCAAGGATCGAGGAAATCGGCGACGAGCTCGACGAGGTCAGATCTTCGCGCCGTTAGTCTTCTGTCGCCGGCGACCTTTTTCTTGGCTGCCGTCCGCTTCTTAACGGTCTTCTTCACCGCCTTGGCCGGCTTGCCGTTCTTAGGCGCCGCGGGCTTCTTCTCGACGGCCTTGGTGGGGGCGCTCTTGCGGCGCGAGGCTTTCTTCTTCGGCGGGCCCATTGCGGCCCGAGCGGCGAGCAACTCAAGAGCCTGCTCCCTGGTCAGCCCGTCGGCCGCCATGCCCTTGGGCAACGAGGCGTTCGTCGTCGCCGTCGTTCAGATACAGCCCATAGCGCCCTTCGAGCAATTGAATCTTCTGTCTCGGTCACCGGCGACTCGTCGAACACCTTGAGCGGTTCCTTGGGCGCGCCAAAGCCGCGCCGCTGCGGCCTTGGGCTGGGCCAGCAATTCGAGCGCTTGTTCGAGCGTCACGTCGATTGGCGAAAGCTCCGCCGGCAGGCTGCGGGTTTCTTCGCCGCACTTGACGTAAGGGCCAAAGCGGCCGTTGTGGGCCACGATCGGCAGCGCGGTTTTCGGGGTGCGGTGCCCAGCTTCGCGCGGCAGCGACAGCAGCTGCAGCGCCACTTCCAGCGTCACGTCCTCGGGCCGCATGCCCTTGAGCAGCGAAGCATTCTTGGGCTTCTCTTCGTCTTCCTGGGTGCCACGCTGCACGTACGGTCCGAAGCGGCCGACCTTCAGATACACCGGCTTGCCGGTCTCGGGGCAATGGCCCAGCGGCTCTTCGCTCTGCGCGGCCTGTGCCAGCATTTCCAGCGAGCCGCTCGACCGTCATTTCGTCGGGCGGCGTTTCGTCGCGCAGACTGCCGCGGCGTTCGCCTTGCTCCAGAAACGGGCCATAGCGGCCCACGCGGACGAAAATCGGCTCGCCGCCCTCGGGCTGTGCCGATCAGGATGCGGCCGATGTCGCGGGCGTCGATTTCTTCCGACTTGTTCGCCAGCAGTTGCTTCAGTCCCGGCTTGCCGTTGCCGAAGTAAAAGCCGTGCAGATAAGTCGATGTGCCCCGACTCGCCGCGGCTGATCGCGTCCAAGTCGTCTTCCATCTGGGCGGTGAATTTGTAGTCGACCAGGTTCGGCAGATGATCGGTGAGCAGTTGGGCCACGGAAAACGCGACCCAGGTGGGCACCAGGGCGTTGCCCTTTTTAAAGACATATTCGCGGGCCAGGATCGTATCGATGATCGAGGCGTAGGTGCTCGGGCGGCCGATGCCCATTTCTTCCAGCGAGCGGGTGAGCGACGCTTCGCTGAACCGCGCGGGGGGCTGCGTGGTGTGGCTCTTGGTGTCCAGCTGACGGCATCGCCAGCGATTCGCCCACCTCGACGTTGGGCAGCACGGTGTCCTGTTCGGCCAGCTCGGCTTGGGGATCGTCGCTGCCTTCGACATAGGCCCGCAGATAGCCGGCAAAGTCGATCGTCTTGCCGCCCACTTGAAAGACGGCCCCGTCGCCTTCGACCGTGATCGTGATGCGGCGTCCGCGGGCGTCGGCCATCTGGCTGGCGACGGTTCGCTTCCAAATCAGGTCGTAGAGCCGGAACTCGTCGGTGTTGAGCTGGCTGCGCAGCGCCTCGGGAAACGCGAACGGATGGCCGGCCGGGCGAATCGCTTCGTGGGCTTCCTGGGCGTTCTTGACCTTGGTTTGATAGACCCGCGGTTCCGTCGGGCAGATACTCGCGGCCATATTGCGATCGCACCAGTTCGCGGGCCGCTTCGATCGCCACTTTGGCCAGGTTGGTCGAGTCGGTACGCATGTAGGTGATGTGACCGTTTTCGTACAGGCTTTGCGCCGCCTGCATCGTGCGCCTGGCGGTGAAGCCCAGCTTGCGGTTGGCCTCCTGCTGCAGCGTGCTGGTCGTGAACGGCGGATGAGGGCTTGGACGTGAACGGCTTGTCTTCGAGCGACGCAACGCGGAACTGGGCCTTGGCCAGACGCTCCGTCAAGCGATCCGCGGCCGGCTCGTCGAGCAGCAACAGCGAATCGTCCTTGAGCTTGCCGGTGGCGGGATCGAAATCCTTGCCGGCGGGAATCTTGCGGCCGTCGACCGAAACCAGCTCCGCCTGCGAACTGCTCGCCGCTCGGCTTGGCGAACGTGCCCAGCAGATCCCAGTAGGTGGCCGATACGAAACGCCATGCGCTGCCGCTCGCGCTCGACGATCAGCCGCACCGCCACGCTCTGCACGCGGCCGGCCGAAAGCTTGGGACGCACTTTGCGCCACAGCAGCGGCGAGACTTCGTAACCGTACAGCCGGTCGATGATGCGCCGCGCTTCTTGCGCTTGACCAGGTCGTCGTCGATGCTGCGCGGGTGCGGCCAGGGCGTCTTGGATGGCCTCTTTCGTGATTTCGTGAAATACCAGCCGATGCACCGGCACCTTGGGCTTCAGCAGCTCGCTGCAAGTGCCAACTGATGGCTTCTCCTTCGCGGTCTTCGTCCGTCGCCAGATAGAGGTCCTTGGCGTCCTTGAGCAGCCCCTTGAGCTTGCGGACCTGGGCCGTCTTGCCTGGGCGGAATGATGTAGACCGGGTCGAAGTCCTGGTTGACGTTGACGCCCAGGTAGGCCCAATCCTCGCCCTTGATACTCGGCCGGTATCTGCTTGGCCCCTTGCGGCAAATCGCGGACGTGGCCGATGCTGGCCTCGACCGTGTAGCCGCTGCCCAGAAACTTGCTGATCGTGCGCGCCTTGGCCGGCGACTCGACGATCACCAGCGATTTGCCGTCGCGCTTTGCTGCCTTTTTCGCCATGCCGCCGCCGTTTGGTAAATTGGGTTGTTTAGTGGACCTGTATCATCGAACCTTCTCGACGAAGAATTCAACAAATTGGTCGCGATTGCCTTTACCGAATGTCTGCCCACGGTCGGCAACGGCCCGAATAACCGGGACGATACAAACCATCCCAAGACCCCGGTTCAAACGGCCGCCGGCGGACAAGTGACCCAAAAACTCGGACAAATACGCCCTAAACCAGGAGGCAGCTTGCAATTGCAGCCTGACTGCTGGGCCTCCTAAAGTGGGTGAAACCCCGCCCTGGGAGCGCAATTCATTAATGCTCTGCTACCCGAGCTGTCAAGGCATGTTCGTGGGCCGACTGTTCGTCGAATGCCGGTTATCGGGGAGTGCGGGGCGTCCAGGTCCATGATCGGTGGTGAAGCAAAACCGGTCCATTGAGACACGTACCCCCCCGTCTGGATCGTCGCGCCAGAGTCTACCCATCTCTCAGCAATGCGCCGTTTCTGGTTCAATCTCTCGACGCTCCCTTAGCGGCAAACAGCCCAACGTTGGGGTGTTGGTCGATGCCATCTGATACACGTCTTCGAACGCGGGCAACCAATGGCCAAAGCGAATTTCACGTCCGATCCGACGTCATCGCTGAAGTCGCCTTCGGCGGGAGTTCCTCGGTGAGTGTTGAACACGCTCGGCGGTGAACGATGACATCCGGATCGTTGATGATGAATCGAAGTGCGATTTCCGCGCTTCGTTCCGATCGGCTCAAGGCCCTCCTGCCACGCGGCAAACCGTGTCCTCCTTTGGGATTGCATTGTCGCGCGGCCTGCTCCTACAATCCACGCCTGGCGGGCCGAAACGCGTGGCTCGCGCTCCATCCCAGAACTTCGCCGGCGCGGCTGCCAGCACTTTGGCAGCCCCCGACAATCCATAAGGGACCTCTCCGGTGGCAAGCCCATTTTCAGTTTTCCGCAGAAATCAGCGAGTCTTGGTGGCCATCGCTGGCATCACGGCCATGGTGGCTTTCGTGTTCCTCGATCCGGTCATGAAGTACGTGGGCCGCAGCGCGAAGGCCGAGAATCCCGTAGTGGTCGAGACGCGCTATGGCGGGCTGACTGGCGGCGAGTTGGACGCGATGCGCTACTCGCGCGAGATGGTGAGCCGGTTTTTACAGAACGTCACGACACAAACCGTACTCGTACAGATGGAAAAGGGCTTGATCGATCCGCGTTTGCGCGATCAGGCCGCCCAGCAACTCTATTCGTTCTGGTTTCAGACTCTCATGGGCCGCTCGAAGCTCGGTCCGGAAGAGGCGGCCGTCGAAACCCTCGTGATGGCCAAGAGAGCCGAACAGATGGGCATGGTCGTCAGCGACGCGGCGATCAACGACTTGATCAAACAGATCACCGACAACAGCCTGGACAGCAATACCCTGCAGGCCGTGATCAATCAGTTGCAGGGCGGCCGCCAGCGAGTGAGCGCGGCGCGGCTGTTTGATGGGCTGCGCACCGAAATGTTGGCCTCCAAGTTGAGCCAACTTTTCTTTCAAAGCCTGCGCGATATCCCGCCGGCGCAGCGGTTCGAGTATTTCGAACGATTGAATCGCAAGGCCAAGACCGAAACCTTGCCGCTTGCTGTGGCCAGCTTCGTCGATCAGGTCTCGGCCGAACCGACGAACGAGGAACTGCGCGCGTTCTACGATTTGCACAAGAATAGCTTTCCCAATCCCGCCTCGCCCGAGCCGGGCTTCAAGGAGCCCAAGCGGGCCAGCTTCCAATACTTCAAGGCCGACTTCGCCAAACTGAAGGACGAGTTCAAGTTGCAGGTCACCGAAGCCGAGATCCGCGAGTATTACGAAAAGAACAAGGCGCAATTCCGCGTCGTGGAATTGCCGGGTGAAGACGCTGACAAGGAGAAGGCCTCAGCCGACGAGAAACAGGAAGATAAGCCAGCCGAGGGAACGGCAGCGGAAGAAACGGAAGAAAAGCCCGCCGAGTCGCCCAAGGCGGACGAACCCAAGACCGAAGAACCCCCAGCGGAATCGCCGAAAACGGAAGAGCCCAAGGCCGAGGATCCCAAGACGGAAGAACCCCCGCAACCGCAGGCGTCGCGCGGCGCCGCCGTCTTTCAACTCGTAAGTCAGGAGACGCCCTCGGAGGAAAAGCCGGCCGACGCGCCGCCCGCCGAGGAAAAGCCAGCGGCTGAAAAACCGGCCGCGGAACCTCCGGCGGGCGCCGAATCGCCAACGGCCGGCGAGGCCCCCGCCGCGACGACCGAAGCACCGGCCGACGCGAGCGCCGAAAAGCCGGCCGAGGAAATCAAGTACGAACCCCTGGAAAAGGTACAGGATACGATTCGCGACACGATCGCGGGAGAAAAGGCCAACACGCGCATGATCGAGGTCTTCGACGAGTTGCAAGCCGCCATGCGCCGCTACGCGGACGATCGCGACCTGTTTGCCGCGCGGCCCGACGCCAAGGCAAACGCCGCCACCGCGCCGGTCTTTCCGTTCGAGGAGCTGGCCAAGAGTAAGAACGTCGAAGGCAAGTCGCTCGACATGGTCACCGCCGCCGAGGCCGCCTCGACCGACATCGGCGGGGTGCAGCGCACTGTCCGCCGCTCTCAGTTCGACTTTCGCAACGAGCCCTTCAACGAATTCGCCTTCGCCGACAACCTGGTGAAGTTCAAGCCCGAGGCCGGCCAGGACGGCGAGGGCAACGGCTACCTGTTCTGGAAGACCGACGAAAAGCCGGCCTTCGTACCGCCGCTGGACACGATTCGTGATCGGGTTGTATACGCTTGGAAGATGATCAAGGCTCGCGACCTGGCACAGAAACGGGCCGAGGAATTGGCCGGCCAGGCTCGGGCTGCGAAGAAGCCTTTGGCCGAGGTGTTCGCCGGCCAGGCCGATTTGAAAGTCACGGAGACCGCGCCTTTCAGTTGGCTGACGACCGGCAACGTGCCGCAAGATCCGTTTAATTCGCAGCCGCGGCTAAGCACCGTCGATGGCGTCGAGTATCCGGGCGAGACGTTCATGAAAGCCGTGTTCGCGCTGTCGCCGGGCGAGATCGGCGTGGCCGCCAACCAACCGCGTGACACGTATTACGTGGTGCGCCTGGTCGATTATGACCGCCCGACTGAGGAGCTGCGCACTCGAGTTCGCTTCCGAGCCGCCGGCTCGATACATGTCGGTGGCCGACTCGGAGCGTAGCGAGATTTACCGGTCCTGGCTGGCCGACTTGGAGCGCGACGCCAAGGTCCACTGGGTGCGGCCCCCCGACCCGGTTTCGCGCCGCGGCGATACTGAGGAAACGTCTTCCGACACCGCCGGCCTGTAACGCGGCAATCCGACCCGTTGGACGGATGTCGCTGCTCAGCGGCTTCGCGCCAACCCCATTATGGCCCACGCGCTGCCCGCGCCGGTGATGGGGATCAGGCTCGTCGAACCTTCGCCGCCGGGCTTCGTCGGCCGCGATGTCATCGGCCACGAGCCGTCCTCGCGTTGCGTCTTGACGAGAAACGCGTGCGCCCGCGCGATTCGCGCGTCGCTGGGTCCGAGCCCAGCGTGGGCCAAGGCGTACAGGGCCTGGCCGGTGGCCCAGGCGTCGCTGCGCATGTCGGCCGTCTGGCTCCAACCGCCGTCGGCGTTTTGACGCTCGCTGATGCGCGCGGCGAGCTTGTCGGACTCGGCGTTGTCCAGACCCAGTCGTCGCCAGAGCACGAGCCGCAGCGCGACTGACTGCGGGTCGTCATCGGTGGTTGTCGCGGTTAGCCATTGGATGCCTTTGTCGCGGGCGACTTTCGCCGACTCGTTGCCGGCGGCCAGCGGCAACAGCGCCAAGGTGGCGCTGGCCGTGGCGCGTTCATTCGAGGAACCGAACATCGGCGGTCGCGTTTCAGGCCAGGCCGCCCACGAGCCATCGACAAGCTGATCCGCCTGAACTGTCTTCAGCATCAGCTTGATGCCGGTCTGCGAGCTCGCGTCGGGCTCGGGGTTCGCGATCAGTGCCAGCAGCAACGAAACGGCCTTTTCGTTCAGCGCTCGCGGCGCCTCGGCCGGCCGGGGAAGGCTCGTCGTGCCATCGCCCGCTTCGGCGATCCATTTGGTCAACTCCGCCAGCACCCGCTCATCGACGGCATGGCCGCGCTGTTTCGCTTCGCGCATTGCCCAGACGGTCAGTCCCGCGTGATGGCAAGAGACGCAGTTGTGCTCGGCCTTCCATGCCAGCGCGTCTTTGGCCAGGAAGCCGAGGCCCCGATCAATCGTGGCGGCGACATCGGCCGGCGCCGGCGGTTCGTCGGCTCTCGCGATTACCGATGTCATGCACAAGCTCAGAACTGCCAAGAGGTATCGCATGTCGCTGACTCCCTCGAAAGTGCCTGGGCATTGCCGGGACAAACAGGTCATTTTGAATCGGCCGGCTTAGGATCCAATTCGATTTCGAAATTCTTGAAACGTACCTCGGTCGCTCCGCCCGAGTGAAGTTGCAGGGCGAAGATGCCTCGTTTGGCGCCGGCCGGATCGTCGAGATCGACGCACAACTGGCCGTTGATCCAGGTTCGCACCCGGCCGCCGATGGCTTCGATTTGGTAATTGTTCCAGCCCGGCTTGACGAATTGCTCGCCGCTCTTGGGCCACAACAGTGCGCGGCCATGTTCTTCGTAGAGCTTGCCCCACCAGTTCTCGCCGATGTCCGCCTGATAGCCTTTCACGACTCCGTCGTCCATCGCCTCGCTGCGAAACTGAATGCCGCTATTGCCCCGGTTGTCGACCAACTGCACATCGACGCGAAAGCGGAAGTCGCCGAAGATCAATTCGTTTTTGAGAAATTCGTTCTGCTTGAGACCGGAAGTTCGGCCCACGATTTCTCCGTTCTCCACACTCCACAGCGAGGTGTTGCCCTGCCATCCGCTCAGGTCGCGACCGTTGAAAAATCCCTTCAGCGTATCGGCCGTGGCCAACAAGGGCGCCTGCGCCGAACCGCCCAGGTAGGCGATGAGCGATCGCGCTTCAGCGGGCGAGAGCGGCTTGAGCAAGTCGTCGGGCATCATCGACTGCTGGCTGAGTTGAATCTCCTCGATTTCGCCGCGCGGCAAGATCACCAGTTCGTTGGCCGTCTGCACCGTCACGGCGTCGGCATCTTGTTGCTTGATAATGCCCGTGATGATCCGGCCGTCGTCCGTGGCGATCACGCTGGGTTGATATTCCTTGGCCATGACCGAGCTGGGGTCCAGGATATTCGAAAGCAGGTACTCCAGGTTGGCCCGGTTCGATCCGGTGAGCTCGGGGCCGGTTTTTCCGCCGGTTCCGAACAGGGTGTGGCACTGTTGGCAAGTCTTGGCGAACACGGCGCGGCCCAAAGAGGGGTCGACCGGCGGGTTTTTTTGCTTGGCAAGCATCGTGTATTTTGTGATCAGGCTGGCTTTTTCACCGCTCGATTCGCGGGCGATGCCCCACAACTCGCCGATACGCTCGTTGATTGCCGGATCCTTGTGGTTGCGCAATTGCCGCACCAGGTCGGCCGAAAGATCCGCCGCTGGAATCTTCTTCTCGGCCACGGCAGCCAAGAGAGCCGTCGCGTAGGGAACGCGGGCCGCGAGCGTATTGAGCGCGTTGCGCTTTTCCTCCAGGCTGAACTGAGGATAGGCCGCGAGAATGGCGCTCGGCGTTTCGGCATTGTCGAACACAGCCAAGCCGCGCAGCGCGGGGCTTCGCAGTGCCGGCTCGGCGATTAGTCGGGTCAGCTCGGCGGGCAATTGCGGATCGCGCACGGCCAGCAGCGCATCGAGCGCCTGGCTGCGCGGGCCAAGGGGCCCGTTGACGTCGCCGAGTACGCCGCGCAATTTCGCCAGCGCCGCAGGATCGCCAAAAGTGAGTGCCAGTGAAGTCGCCTCGGCATTGACCTTCGGATGTTTGCTGTTCATCAGCCGCTCCGATACGGCACTCCAGCCCTTGGGCGTCGGAACCTGGCGGCGCCCCTTGAGGCCCTCATTGATCGCCGCCAGGATCGACAATTGGCCCTCCGCTTCGTCGACTTGCCGCAGATGCGCGGTGAGCACGCCGAGCGCTTCGGGCGTGCCGATCTTAGTGATCCGCCGGGCCATGAATGACGTCACGAGCGGAATCTTGCCGTCGGCCGCCAGTTTCATCGCGCGGGCGGCATCCAATTCGGCCAAAGGCTCGGCGGCATACCAATACATGAGCGGCAGGTTGTGATCGCCGACATCCTCGGAGTGC
Source organism: uncultured Planctomycetaceae bacterium (assembly GCA_963791755.1). Taxonomy (GTDB): domain Bacteria; phylum Planctomycetota; class Planctomycetia; order Pirellulales; family PALSA-1355; genus PALSA-1355. Next base: position 902,188 of record CAWBTK010000005.1, on the reverse strand, counting down.
GCCAATAATCCTGGCAATATCTCCCAACGCTTTTCCGGCGACAGTCGTTGCAGAGCCGAACTGATGTACAGCCGCACCACGGGCGAATCGTCCTGACGAGCCATCGTCGCCAATTGGGTCAGCACGGCTGACGACAATTCATGCCTGCTGTCATCTGTGAGCAGTTGCATCGTCCAGGCCCGCACGTGCGCCATGTCATTTCGCAAGGCCGAAAGGGCAAACTCTTCCTTCAAGCCGCCACTGACGTGCAGCGCCCACAGGGCCCTGAGGCGGCGTGTCTCGTCGGGATGCGCCGCGGCCATTTCGGCCAGCCGCCGGTGTGTTTCGGAATCGGCTCCGCGCTCTTGCAGAATTCTTCGGGCATGGCGCACGTACCAATCGTTCGGCTCCAACTGCAAGGCGACCAGCGCTTCGTTGTCGAGTTTGGCGAGGTCGACGGTTACCGGCTTAGAGCTTTCATGCGAGATTTTGAAAATCCGTCCGTTCGAGCGATCGTGACCGTTGGGATCGCGGTGGTGACAGGCGTTGGCGTCGTACCAGTCGATCATGTACACCTGGCCATCCGGTCCGTACTGCAAATTCAAAATCTGCGACCAGCGATCCCGCGTCAGGCAAAAATCGGGGGCCCGGTTGCCCACATAGCCCGAGCCTTTCTGGCTCAACAGATCCTCGTTGATCCTTTGGCCGTGGATGTTGTTCATGAAGATCTGGTTGCGGTACTCCTTGGGCCAGTTTCCGCCGAGGTAGACCATGGCCCCGGCATGGGCATGTCCGCCGCCGGCGGCATCGGAGCGATTATTGCCGGAGTGGGGTGTATCGCCGATCCAGTGACGATGCACGGCGATGGTCTGGATGTCGTCGTAGGTATGGCGATTGAAGTGCTCGCCCGCCTGCCGCTGGTAGCGCCCGCCTTGGATAATGTGGTATAGATGCGGAATCACGCAGGCCGTGGCAAAGGCCTGGCCGTAGTCATTGAAATCGACGCCCCAGGGATTGCTCGTGCCGTGGGCGAAGACTTCGAATGTGTGACGGGTTGGGTGGTAACGCCAGATTCCGGCGTTCAACGGCGTACGCTGGTCGGCGGGCGTGCCCGGTTTGCCGACCTTGGAATGCGTGAACACTCCGTGGCAGCCATAGAGCCACCCGTCGGGTCCCCAACTGAAGGTATTGAGCGTTTCGTGCGTGTCCTCGAAACCCCACCCGTCGAGCAGCACTTCCGGCGGACCGTCGGGCCGGTCGTCGCCATCGCGGTCGGGAATGAACAGAAGTTGCGGCGCTGAGCCGACCCACACGCCTCCGAAGCCCAGCTCCAGGCCGCTCACCAGGTTAAGCCCCTCGACGAACACCTTGCGGCTCTCGAACCGTCCGTCGCCATCGGCGTCCGCGAAGATCAAGATCCGGTCCTTGCCTTTGCCCTCGGGAGCGCGAATCGGATAGGTGTAGGCCTCGGCGATCCACAAACGTCCCCGATCGTCCATGGCCATCGCGATTGGCTGCATGACGTCGGGCTCGCCGGCAGCCAAGGTCACATGAAAGCCCGCGGGCACGACCATCTGCCGCGCTGCTTCCTCGGGCGTCGCGCCGGCCAGGGGATATTCGTCGGGGACTGATTGGCTGGCCGCATTCGGAAATTCAGGCCGGGTGGCGTGAAATTTGAAATCGTCAAAATTGACGTGGCCCCAGCCAGAGCTACTGGCATCCACCACGCGAATGAAAATCTCCTTGCCAAGGTGAGCAAAAAGATCAACCACGACCGGCTTGAGGGTCTCGGTGTCGTCACCCGATCGCTCGAAAATTACGTTTCCCGTGTCTTGCCGCACCAGCTCAACGCGGGTTTCGCGGCTCGATCCGCCGGCAATGCGGAAGCTGGCGAAGACGTGCGATACCTTGAACGGCGCGGAGGTTAGCGTGCCTTGCGGCTGGTCGCTAAGGGTGCGCTCGAATCCACCGACCCAGAACCGCCCGGCATGATCGCTCTTCATGCCGCGACCGCGCGCCGTAACGGTATCGCCCTCGACAGGCTGACCGGCGAAAGCTTCACCCGAGGCGACCCAATTCTCGAGCGTGCCCCGCTCAAAATCAAGATTCAAGGGCTGGCCATTGAGACCGCGTGGCAGCTCCCCGGCGGGGCCACTGGCGACATTGGGCTCGGCCGACTGAATCGCCCCGGCAAAAGCCAGCACGAAACTAGCCAGGGCGGCGGAGCGAATCGCACAACGCATCATGTCTTTCCTCAATCTCGTGTTGCAAATGATTGTTTCATTGTCGGCCGCGGGCATTGTCGGGGTGCGCCCTTAGACATTACCTTAACAGACAGGCCGAGCCGTTTGGAGCGCCAGCCAGCCCCGGCGAACAAATCAAACGGAGAATTTGGTCGGGCGTATCGTGTGAGCATCGCCAAAACCGCCGAACCTGGTTCCGCTTACGGGTGTCTGGAGTGGGCAATGCGGCCGCGAGCGGGCATTGCTGTTACCGCCCCGGCTGAGGACAGGCAACGGACCGCCGGGCACCGGGCGTCCCAATATCGGATTTGCAAGGCCGCGGCGATCGAATGAACGAACTCCAACGCCAGAAGTCTCGCCAGGGAGTTATCTACGGCGTCCTGTCGTACGGCTTGTGGGGTCTGATTCCCCTCTACTTCAAGCTGGTCGCAAACGTCTCGCCGGAAGAAGTCTTGGCACAGCGCGTGTTGTGGTCGTTTGCGTTGTTGGCGGTGCTGGTCACGCTGCTCGGTCGCTGGAAGAATCTGCGAGCGGCATTGGCCTCCCGACAAACGCTAATCATGCTAAGCGCCAGCACCTTGTTGCTGGGCTTCAATTGGTTCGTGTACATCTATGCGGTCTCGACCAATCAGGTCGTCGAAGCCAGCCTGGGTTATTTTCTCAATCCGCTGGTGAACGTCGTCATCGGCGTGACGATTCTCAAGGAACACCTGCGCGGCTGGCAACTCGCGAGTATCATGCTGGCCGGCGCGGGCGTGGCCATCATGGGGGCGCCGTTGATCGCGGTTTCGCTGGCTTTGTCGTTCGCCTTTTACGGCCTGCTGCGCAAGCAAGTGGCCGTCGACGGGCTGTTGGGCCTGTTTATCGAAACCTTGCTGCTGTTGCCCATCGCCGCGGCCTATATCGCATACCTGCAAAGCGCCGGCCTGGCCGCGTTCAGGCTGGATGACCCGGCGACGTGCCTGAAACTGGCCGCAAGTGGCGTCGTGACCGCCGTGCCGCTGCTGTTGTTTGCCGCGGCCGCCCGACGATTGCGTTTTTCGACGCTGGGGTTTCTACAGTACTTGGCGCCCACGGTGCAGTTCTTACTGGCTGTGTTTCTGTTTCACGAGCCGCTCACCACAACCAAGCTGGTCGCGCTCGGTTGTATCTGGACCGCCGTGGCAATTTATTCCTACGATACGCTACGGGCCTATCAACTCGATCGGGGATCGGTGCCGATACCCGCGCCGGCGGATGTCTGAGCGCGCCGACGCAGAGCAATAGGGAAGCAGACACTTCGCCGATTATTGCGCCGGCGTCTTGGCGGCGCCCGAGCCCGTGCCACTGCGGGAACGCATGCCGGATAGCATTTGAGACACGGTTTGCCGCTGGCCCGGCGTCAGCACGGACAGGGTCCGCTTGCCCAACTCGAGGGCCATTTCCTGCTGCGCTTGCGACGGGTTGGAGTTGTTCGCCAGCAATTCGGCCGTCGCGCTGCGGGTTTCCTCGAACAACTTGCGAAGTTCCGTGATCTGTTCGCGTGTCAGGTTCAGCAGCTTGGTGATCTCCGGCTTGAGCAAGAGGCCGGGGTGCGAATGGCGAACCACATGCTCCGGCGTCGCCCCTTCCGGCGCGACTTCCTCGCGAGGCTCTTCGCGTGCCGCTGTGGACTTCTCGCGGGGATCCGCGGGCGTCGGCGGTTTGCCGGCCGATCGTTTTCGCTCTCGGCGATCGAAATCGCGATCGCTAGTTCGCTGCTCGCCCATCTGCGGCAACTCGGGCGATGTCATGTCCTCGATACGTCGCTGTTCGTCGCCGTGCTGGATCGCGCTTTTCAGCGGGGCCGAATGCTCCAAGGCGACGATCACCAAAACCCCCAAGAACGCTCCGCCCAGGACCAACCCGATGATTCCGGCCGCGCGACGACTCAGGGGCGCCAGCACACGCGCGAGGCGCTTGAGGTTGTCGAACGAAAACCGCAAATCCAACTTGTGCTCGGCGTCCGACGCTTCCAGATCTTTGACTCGCATCAAACCCAGGCGCGTTTGGCCATCGCTCGTTTGCAGATTCATGATCCGCACAACGGTCCAGGTCGATGCGACGCGCAGCAGCAGCGACTGGCCAACTTCGCAGTCCTCGGTTTGCTTACAAGCGATCGAGTAGCCGCTGGCCGATTCGTCCAGGACCTCGACCGGAATTTCCCGCTTGCCGATTCGCAGGCGTCCGCGGCGGCGCGAATCGCTCACCGGGCAGCGAAATGAAGCGCGCCGTTCGTCTAGCGAGCGTTGATCGGAAGAGGACATGGTTTACTGCGATGCCAGAAGGCAGCTTTTTCTCAAGTCAAATGAAATATGCTCGCGCGCAGGGCGTGCCCATGCAAGTCTAGGACATTCCAAATCGATCTCGCCTAAAGGCAAGCTGCTTCATGGGATAAAGAGCGTCAGCGCGAGCCACACGGAGCGTAATGGGCCGCCGCGGACGCCGAACCGTGCAGATCGCACGCATAATCGCGGATATTCCGGTTGTAAGGCCGCGCGCGTCCACTCATTTGGACGACACCACCGGGCTCGCGCCATTTGCCCCACCGAAATGCACTGCGCGCGGCCGGCTGGCGCCGTCAAGGACTAGTGTCTTTCTCTTGCACTCGTGGGTCGGCGCTGTCGAATAGAATCCAACATGCGCTGATTCCACCTCGACGCATTCCGGCCCTCCGATCCGCTCGCAAGGATGCCAGCGGCGGAACCTTGCTTGTCGCGCAGCCTGGTTTAGTCCAGGCACGGGCAATCGATTTGTCGGGTAGACGCGATCCACGGAAGGATGATTCATGGAAATGGCCCGCTCAGGTGCCGCCGATCGCGGCAAGGTCTGGCATTCGTTGCCAGCGCTGCTCTTGTCGTTGGCGGTCGCGATCTCGATTGACCAATTGCACGAATCGGCGCGGGCCGCGACGTTCGACGTCAGCAGCTCCGCCGACGACGGATCCGCCGGCACGCTGCGGTGGGCGATCGAACAGGCCAACGCCGCCGGCGCCGGCAGCCACTCGATCACCTTTTCCTTGGCCGCCAATTCCACGATCGAGGTCGGTAGTCCGCTACCGCAACTCGACAACTCGGCCGCCACGATCGAGCTCGACGGCATCGGCGCCGGCGGCGTCACCATCAGCGGGCACGATAACCACCGCGTGCTGTTTGTTTATTCCGGCAACTGGCTGGTAAAGAACGTCAACATCGTAAACGGTCTAGGAGAGGGGGGCGACGGCGGCAACGGCCGCGGCGGCGGCGGTTTGGGCGCGGGCGGCGCGGTGTTCGTCAATTCCGGCGCTAATCTCACGATCCAAAATGTGAACTTCAACAACAACAACGCCGTCGGCGGCGCGGGCGGGGGCGGAATTGCGTCTACCGGCGGCGGTGGTGGCGGCCTTGGCGGCGACGGTGGCGCCCGAGGCGCCGGCGGTGGCGGTGGCGGCGGCGGCGCGGGGGGCACGGGTGGCGCCGGGGGCTCCGCCGGCGGTGGTGGCGCCGGCGGTCTGATTTTGGGCGGTTTGCCGGGGTCCGCCCTCTCTGGCGGCCTGGGGGCGCCGTTGGGAGGTAATGGTGGCTACATCGGGCAATCAGGACAGGGCGGGTTGATCTTCGGCGGTGGCGGGGGTGGCGGAATTGGTGGCAACGGCGGCGCCGGTGGCGAGTTCGCCGGCGGCGGCGGCGCGGGGAGCGGCGCCTCGGGCGGCAACGGCGGCTTCGGTGGTGGCGGCGGCGGTGGCGGAGTTGGCAGCAACCCCGGACAGCCAGGCTTCGGCGGCGGCGCGGGCGGCGCAGACTTTTCAGTCAACGGCGGCGACGGCGGCAGCGGTTTCGGCGGCGCCGTGTTCGTTCGCCAAGGTGGAAGCCTGACGATTCTCAACTCGACCACCAGCGGCAACGGTGTCACCGCGGGCGGCGCCGGCGGCTCCGGCGCATCGGCCGGCCAGGCCGCTGGACAAGACCTCTACCTGATGTCGGGCGTGACCGCCTCGTTTGGCGGCACGACGAACTCTTATTCCGGATCCATCGCTGGAGACGGCGCCCTCTCGCAAACCGCCGGAACCACGACCCTCACCGGCGCCAATTCTTACATCGGCGGAACCACCGTCACCGGCGGTACGCTGATCGGCAATACCAGCAGCTTGCAGGCGCAATCACCAACAGCTCGCAGGTTCTCTTCAATCAGAACACCGACGGCACCTACGCCGGCCAGATCACCGGCTCCGGAGAACTCATGAAAACGGGCACGGGAAATGTCACCGTGACCAACGCCAATAACTCCCAGGCCAGCATCCTTGTCGGCGGAGGAACCCTGACCGGAACAACCAGCAGCTTGAATGCCAGCAGCATCACCAATAATTTCATTTTGACGTACGACCAGAGTTTCAATGGCACCGTCGCGGCCCCCATCACCGGCTCGGGCAGCCTGAACAAAGACGGCGCCGGTTCGGTTACGCTGTCGGGAACCAACACCTATCTCGGCCCGACGAGCATCCTCGACGGGCGATTGGCAATCGACGGTTCGATTACCGGAATTACTTATGTCTATTCCGGGGCTACTCTCGGCGGCCACGGCACGATTAACGGCAACGTCTTTTCGGGCGGAAACGTCAGCCCTGGAAACTCGATCGGCACGCTGACAGTCAACGGAACCTACGATGTCCTTGCCGGCTCAACCCAAACGGTCGAAATCAACGATGCCGGCACGACCCCCGGCGTGAACAACGATCTGTTGATCGTCAACGGCGCCACCAGCCTGCAAGGCGGCACCGTCGCCGTCCAGGCCGCGCCCGGCACCTACACGGCGGGCACGAAATACACGTTCCTGCAGGCCAACAGCATCTCCGGCCAATACGCGGGCATTACGCTCAGCGGCTTTTCGACGCCGATGAGCGCTGCGCTGGGTTACGAAAGTTTCGGCGGCTTCGACTTTGCCTTTTTCACCTTGATGGGCGGCCAGACCGATTTCGCCGCCATTGCCCAGACCTACAACGAGCTGCAAGTCGCCGACTATCTCGATGATATCTCGGTCGGCGCAACCGGCGAGATGCGCACGATCCTCGACGAGATGCAGACCCTGCCGGTCTCCGAGCAGCGCGTGGCCTTGAACCAGATGACGGGCGTCGTCAACGGCACGATCGCCCAGCTTGGCGTGCAAGATACGACGTTCATGTACATGATTCTGCGACGCCGCGTCGGCTCGGCCTATGCGACTGGCGGCGTGATTGGCGCGGGCGAAGACAGCGACTGGGCCAGCGCCGATTCCAGCAAGTCGTCGAGCGCGAACATCTTGCCGGTGAGCTACAACCCGTCGACCTCCGGGGCCGCGTCCTATACCTCGTCGCCCGTGCCGCAAGCCAGCGTCCTTCGTGGAACGGCTGGACCTCGGGATACGGCTTCGGCGGCAGCGCCCAGTCCGACGGCAACGCCGCCGGCGGAACGTACAACTCGGGCGGCACGATCATGGCCATGGAACGCGCGTTGGACGACAACAGCCTCTGCGGTTTCTTTGGCGCGTATTCGCACCTCGGCTTGTCGCTGGTCGGCCTGCCGCAAACCGCCTCGGCCAATCAGGGTCTGTTCGGCGGCTATTTCCTCCGCGACTTTGGCAAAGCCTATGTCCTGGCCGCCGCCTCCGCCGGCTTCACTGGCTACACCGAAACGCGACACTTCGCTTTCGGCAACGTCAACGCGACCGCTCGCGGCGAATACAGCGGCTGGCAGCCGAGCACCTACCTCGAATACGGCCGCCGCTACTCGTGGGGACGCACGATGCTGCAGCCCTACGCCGCGCTGCAATACATCTACCTGCGGCAAAATGGCTTCACAGAAACCGGTGCCGGCGTTCTCAATCAATCCGTCGGCGGCGTCGACACCAACGCCCTGCGCGGCATGTTGGGCGCGGGCCTCGCAAACCTGGCGCACCAGCACGGGCCGCGTGTGGGTGCCCGAGTTGCGGGCCGTGTGGATGCACGAGTTCCTGCAGCCGGACACGACGCTGACGGCCATCTTCGCGCCCGTCGGCGGCAGCAGTTTCGCGACGCGGGGCTTGAACTTCGGCCGCGACTGGGCCGTGCTCGGCGGCGGTACCCAGTATGTCCTGAACCAGAACGCCAGCCTGTTCGCGAACTACGATTTGCTGTTCAACACCCAGCAAGCCTGGCACGCCGGCTCCGGCGGCGTGCAGTTCGCCTGGTGATTGTCGCGACACACTGTGTTTCAAACAGCGGGGACTGTCCCAATTCTCCGGAGTCCTCGGAGCATAATGGGACTATCCCCTTCTCCCAGGCGGTTTTGAAACTGCCGCTTGCCAAAATGAGCCACTTTGCGCGCCGACCCAAGTCGTTATACTGACGACACTTGGTCCGCGTAGCTCAATTGGATAGAGCGTCGGCCTCCGAAGCCGAAGGTTAGAGGTTCGAGCCCTCTCGCGGATATTCCACAAATGAGGCGTTAGATCTGCCGCTATTGTGTTTTGCCGATCGTTTTGCCGCACTGTTTTGTCCGAAAGCAAACTGCCGGCCAAACCCACTAGAAATCAGGCCAACACCTTTGCGATAATCCCGCTTAGCTGATTCGGACTGAGACGCGGCAATAGGTGGTTATGGGTCGGACCGGGAGCCGTTCTTCCCCGGTCAGGCATTCGAGCTTTGCGCTGCAAACCGGTCGCATTCTCTCCGTTCGGGCCGTAGGGACCAGGCCAGTCCCGGCGGGCGGTCCGCGGTCGCGCCGAATCAGGAGCCGCCAACGGCAAGACGGGCTCTGCGGGCGAGGTCAACGCTCGGGGGCCGGCGGATGTCTTGCTTGACCCTTTTCGGGTGAGACGTTGTCGGGCGGCATTGTCCCGTGCGCCGCCGTGCCTTGCACCGAGGCACGCGTGTGTTTGCTTGTGTTCGTTTGCGTCAAGAACAGCCTCGGCCCTTTCAGTAAGGGCGGCGGCGTGCAAAACTTTTTCATGCCCGGGCAGTTCCGTGCGCCCAGGCAATGCCGTGCGCCAAGGCCGCGCCATGCGTGGCGCCCGTAAAACCGCGCCGACAAACGAATACGATCATGCCATCGCTTCGGAATAGTCGATTCAACCTGCATTTTTATGGTGAATTTTCAGGGCGAACCCCCAATGGGACGATGACGTCTGACGACGCGCGTCCTGATTCAACCTTTTGTTGGGGACCCTCTGCGATGCATCGATCCATTGCCCTGGCCGCCGTTCTGTCGAGCGTCGTGATCGTCGCCGGCAGCGGCACGGCAAACGCCGGCTTTCATCATCGTGCTAAAGTCTACGGGGCATACGCCTATCCGGCGTACGCGGCTTGTGCTCCGTGCATGATCATCGCCGGAGGCTGCGGCACCCGCGATTGCTTTGGCGGATACACGATCGCCCCCTGCCTGGCGCCTCCCGCCCGGCACAGTTGCTGTTTGAACCATCGGGCCAAGAAGGCTGCCCGACGCGGCTATGGCAGTTGCGGCATGGGCTACGGTTGCTATGGCGGCGGCTGTGGAAGTTGCGGCGACGGTTCTTGCGGAGGTTGCGGCGCCGGCGCTTGCGGCGACGGTTGCAGCTCCGGCTGTGCCGGCGGCTGCTCGGGCTGCAGCGGCGGAGAGCAGGTTGGCGGCGACGTGATTTACGATGGTCCGGCCGCCAACGCTCCGGAGCCCGCCCTGGCGCCCACGAACGAGGCCAGCATCAACGGAAACCCGCAATATCGCCTGGTGAGCCAGTCGGCCTCGAGCGGCGCTGCCAGCTTCGAGACCGGTGTCGCGTCATTTCGAGCCCGATCGTTCGCCAACGCCTTGCAAGCGTTCGAGGCCGCCGCGACGGCAGAGCCCGACAATGCGATGTATCAATATTACCGAGCCCTGACCTTGTTCGATCTGAACGGCGTCGAGGCCGGCAGCGAAGCGCTGCAACAGGCCATCGAACTGGAAAAACGCGAAGCGGTGCCCCAGTGGGGCAAGCGGATGGAACGCGTTCAGGGACGTGGCCGAGTGTGGATCGAAAAGGCCCGTCGCGAAGCCGGACTCGTTCGCTAGAACATCCGCTTGAAGCGTCGCCGGGAACTAAAAAAGATTGGGCCGGAAGCGGAGATCAATTTCCCGCTTCCGGCCCGTTTTCGTGCTGCGAAATGAAATCGGTTCAGGCTCGCAACCGTGCTTAGCAGCCGCGGCAGCGACGGCCATGTCCGCAGGGGGCGCTATCGCATCCGCCGCACTCGGGCACGGTGACGGTCTTGGGAACCATCTTCACGACCTGCACCTGCACCTGCTTTTCGACCTGATGCGGCACGCACACCGTGTAGCTGACCGTCTTTTCCGTCGGGACGCATTCGTACGTCTGGATCTCGAACGTCTTGGTCTTCTTCTCGGCCACGCACTGCGTGTACGGCACTTCCTTGGTCTGCGTCTCCATGACGTAATGGCAGCGATCGACCGTGCGGGTGCGGGGCTCAGTCGACATGGTCACGACGTTATACGTGTAGGGCACGTCTTCGGTCACGACTTCACAGGCCGTGTAGGCGACTTCCTTCTCGACCAGGTTCGGAACCCAATGGCGACAAGCGACCGGCGCACAACCCGATCCGCAATCGCCGCATCCGCCACAACCGCGGCGGTGGCGATGTCCACATCCGGCGTTGCAAGGCGCGGGGCTGCCACAGCCGGCCTCGGCGACCGGAGCGGTCGTTTCCCAGTGACCTTGATCGACCGTGACCGTGCGGGTCTTGGGCACCGACACTTGCTTGCAGACTTTGCGGACGCCGCTCTTGGTTTCGGTATGCGGCACGCACACGTTGTATGTCTCGGTCTCCTGCTTCATGACCGGCTTGCAAACCGGATACGAAACCGTGCGGGTCTCGGTCTTGGGCACCAGCACCGTGTACTCGCGAGTCACCGTTTCGGTTTTGGGAACCCGGGTCATCACGGTGACCTTTTTCTCTCGCGTTTCCTGGGTGTACTCGGTGCACTGCACCGTGCGGTTCTCGGTCACGGTTTCGGGCACCATGATTGTCTTTTCCACCATCTTCGGCGCGGTGCCGCCGTCTCGCAGGGAGCCGAAGCCGTGCAAGGCGCGGCGTCGCACGCCGGAGCGCAACCGCCGCGATGGCGGCCATGTCCGGCGAAAGCTGGCAAGGCGAGTGTCGCTGTGAGGCCCGCTGCCAAGCCGAATGCCCCCATCCTCTTTATTAAACGCATTTTGTAACCCTCCTAAAATGCCGAACGTGATAGACTGACATCAACAAAATGAGCTGACATTCCCGATTGCAATGAGTTTACTGCTTACATAGAACGGGTAAGTATATTGCTCGCTCATTAGCTGTCAATCGTTATGCCAGCACCTTGCGGATCGCATGATTGAAGCGACAAGAGCCCGCTTTCATAATGGGCTCGGCAGAGGCAGTCGGGGCGCTCCGCGGGAACGTTCAGTCGGCCCGATCCAGACCCCGAGCGCGGAGCTGATAATGACCCGGTGCAATTCGATCCTTGGGCCGAAGCGATGCATCCGCTGGCTGGCATTTTTTTCGGTCGTGTTGGGACTGGCAGCCCGCGCCGATGAGCTCACTCGGCTCCGATACAACCACCCTGGCCTGGTCGTCGACTTGGGCGTCGGACTTTGGGCTTGGCCCGTGCCATGCGACGCTGACGGCGACGGCGACTTCGACCTGATTGTTTCGTGTCCCGATAAGCCATCGAACGGCATCTGGTTGTTCGAAAACGAAACCGGGGATACCGCGACCACGAAATTTCCGATCTTTAAGCCGGCGCGGCGGCTGAGCCAAACGGTGCACTACGTGATGCCCAGCTATGTGGGCGATCAAGTGCGCGTGCTGTCGCCGGGTCGCGAATATCCCAAGTTTCTTAGCAGCGGCCTGACCGGCGGCGTACCCCTGTCGGCGCCCGACACGATTCACACGCCGCTTGGTGGTGCGCCCGGCGGCCGCCAGAACAAGATTCGCCATAACCAGTGGCGCTATGCCGACTACGATGGCGATGGCTCGCTGGATTTGATCGTGGGCATCGAGGATTGGAGCGACTATGGCTGGGACGATGCCTTCGACTCCAGCGGCCGCTGGACCAACGGGCCGTTGCACGGGTTCGTCTACTGGCTGGCAAATACGGGCACGACCGATCGGCCCGTCTACGCGGCGCCGAAGCGCGTGCAAGCAGCGGGTCGCGACATCGATACCTACGGCTGTCCGAGTCCGAATTTTGCGGATTTCGATGGTGACGGCGATCTAGATCTGATGTGCGGCGAATTCCGCGACAAGTTTACGTATTTCCAAAACGTGGGCACGCGCACCGCGCCCAGCTATGCCGCCGGCGTCAGGCCGATAGCGCCCGACGGCGCTCCGCTGGCGATGGAGCTGCAGATGATCGTCCCCATCGCGTTTGATTGGGACCGAGATGGCGACTTGGACCTGATCGTGGGAGACGAGGACGGCCGGATGGCGCTCGTGGAAAACACCGGCAAGCTGGACGACGATCGGGCGCCCCGTTTTCAACCGCCGCGCTATTTCCAGCAGCAAGCCGACGAACTGAAATGTGGCGCCTTGGCCACGCCGGTGGGCTGTGACTGGGACGAGGACGGCGACACGGACATCGTGTCTGGCAACACGGCCGGATATATCGAGTTTTTCGAAAACCTTAGCGGGCCGAACGTGGCCGCGCCGAAATGGGCAGCGCCGGTGCGATTGGAATCCGACGGGCGCGTGTTCCGGATCATGGCAGGCGAGAATGGCGGCGTGCAAGGTCCGGCCGAAGCGAAGTGGGGCTACACGACGTTTTCCGTGGCCGACTGGGACGCCGATGGACGGTTGGACATCGTGTTCAATTCGATCCTGGGAAAAGTTGGCTGGCTTCGCAACGTGGGCTCTAAGGGCAAGCCACGACTGGCCGCGCCGCGGCCCGTTGAGGTGGCCTGGCCCAGTGCCCCACCCAAGCCGAAGTGGACCTGGTGGACTCCCGGCGCCACGGAGCTGGCCGCGCAATGGCGCACCACGCCGGTCGTCTTCGACTTTAACGCCGATGGATTGGCCGACCTGGCAATGCTCGACTCGGAGGGCTACCTGGCCCTCTACGAGCGAACTCGCCAGGATGGAAAGCTCATGCTCGCGCCGCCGCGCCGCGTGTTCGTCGACGAGTCGGGCGAGCCGCTGAGACTCAATGAGCGCACGGCCGGCGGCAGCGGACGGCGCAAGCTTTGCGTGGTCGATTGGGACGGCGACGGAAAGATGGACCTTTTGCTCAATTCGGCCAATGCCGATTTACTTTTGGGACTCGGTGAGCGGGACGGGAAGTGGGCTTTTCGACGTTCCGGATCCATTGCCCGACAGAACATCGAGGGGCACGACGTGAGCCCCACGACGGTCGATTTCGACGGTGACGGGGTGCGCGACTTCGTTGGCGGCGCCGAGGATGGCCATTTCTATTTCCTCGCCAATCCGCGCAGCGTCAAGAAGTGATCGCGGCCGCTCATCCCAGTCGCGGAGATTGCACCGGCCGATTTCAAACGTGATCGATCTCGCAGAACCGACTGGTGCTCGCAATCGCGGCGTCGCCGAGCGCGACATCGGCGGCCAGCGGCTTGATCATCGTAATTTCGACGCCGCGCGGTTCGAGCTCGAAGAACTTCCGCGCCGCGGGGCTATCGGGCAGCCAACCTCCAACGCGTGCCGCGCCGGCGGCCGCCGCTAGCGACAGCAGCGACGCGTACAGGTCTTCGGCCAGTTCATCCGATTGATTGGCCAGGGCAAAATCGGTGATGCGCCAGGTTCCGTCCTTCGTGCCAATGCGCACGTACCCCAACCACTGGCCTTTGGAATCTTGCAGCGCAAAAAAACGGTCGTCGGCGAATTTTTTCAAAATGGCTTGCCAGTACTCCTCGTCTCGGGCGACCGAAAGCGGGGCAGCCCCGTGGTAATCTGCATACAGTTTGGCCAGGTGTGGCAAATGTTCCCGGGCCGACACCTCGATCAGCCGATGTCGATGGGCCGGCGCGGCGCGGCGTCGCACGGATCGAGCCACCCAACCCAGGATGGACACAGCAGGTAGCCGCGACGTGCGTAGTAGCCCGGCTCGATATCGGAGTACAGCACGCTGAGCGCTGCATGGCGATCGCGCGCATGGTTCTCGACCCATTCCAAGAGCCGACCGGCGTATCCTCGGCCGCGAAATTCGCCCAAGGTGTAAACCGAGCCAATCGCGATGCCTGGCAACGAACGGCCCTCGAGGTGAAAAGTCAACGGATAGGCGCCCAGCGAAACGACGACTCGGCCGTCCAGAGAGCCCACGAACCATGTCGCCCGGCTATGCGAGGGCGAGTTGAGGCGCGAGCGGACGTGATCCTCGAGCGGCAGGCCCTTGCTCCAAATGTCGAAAACATTGCGATGCGCCGCGGCGAGCTCGTCGTCCGAAGCTGCGTGAATCTTCAAGTCGGCGCTCATGCGTTGCATCCTGACTTTCTGTTGGTCGGCGTCAGACCTTGGTTGTAGTGGCGGTCGCGGACGAGCACTTTGCGCGTTCGGCCAGCAGCAGACGAATCCAAGGACCGACATAGGCCCCGTGATCGTGATATGTCCGCCCGCTAACGAGATTGCCGTCGACGACGCACGGTTCGTCGACAAATATGCCGCCGCAGACCTCGAGATCGAACTTGCACTTGCGCACGGTTGCCATGCGGCGTCCGCGCGACGCGGTCGGCCCGCGCCGGAATTTCAACGCCGTGGCACACGCTGGCGATCGGTTTGCCGGCGTCGAAGAAATGGCGTGTGATCCTCAGCAGATCCTCGTCGTCGCGCAGATACTCGGGCGCCCGGCCGCCGCTAAAGAAAATCCCCCGGTAGTCATCCGGATTCACTTCGGAAAAGGCCACGTCGGCCTGAATCGTATATCCTTCCCACTCCTTGGTGATCGTCCAGCCCGGTTTGACTTCGTGCAGCACCATCTGGTAGCGGCGCCGCTCGGGGGCGGCCACGACGGGGACGAACCCGTCTTCTTGCAGTCGGTAATAGGGGTACAGCGTGTCCACGGTTTCGGTGGCGTCGCCGACAATGATCAAGACCCTGTCCATGCTGCCAGTTCCAATAGTTTCGCACGTTCGACAGCCGACCGCCGGCGGTCAGGCCGCCAATGTAGCCGACTCCGCCCGCCCGTTCCACTCACGGCCGGCCAACCGGTTGCCAGCCGCGCGCTGGGCAGCCAGAATGGCAAGCGTTCGATTCGCAACGTTCGATTCACGCAGGTGGTGGCTTGAGCAGTTTCAATAAGGCACTGAGCGGGTTGGCGTGTTGTGCGTTGCTGCTGACCGCCGGCGCATTGCGTGCCGCCGAGCCGTCGCGACCGAATATCCTCTTGGTTTTCACCGACGATCAGCGGTGGGATACCGTCTCCGCGCTGGGAAATCCAGAAATCGACACCCCCAACTTCGATCGCCTGGTTAAGCGAGGTTTCCATTTCACGAACGCCTATTGCATGGGCTCGATGGTCGGGGCCGTTTGCTTGCCGAGCCGCACGATGCTCATCACAGGTCGGTCGTTGTGGAGGATACCGAGCAATCCACGCTCCAAGCAGGCCCCGCCGGGCGTGCCGCTGCTTCCCTCGCTCTTGGCAGACGCCGGTTATGACACGTTCCATTGCGGCAAGATTGGCAATTCCTGCACATTCGGCAACGCGGCATTCGCGGTCAATCTGGAAAAAGCTGGCCGCACGGAACTCTCGGCAACCGAGAATGCGGATGCGGCAATTGATTATTTGCGACGGCACGACGCTCGGCGACCGTTCTTCATGTACTTGGCGCCCGCCGTGCCGCACGATCCGCGAGTCTCGCCTCAGCCATTCTCGCAGCAATACGATCCGGCGAAACTTTCGTTGTCGAAGAACTTTATGCCCCGGCATCCATTCGACAATGGCGAACTCCAGATCCGTGACGAATTGCTGGCTCCGCATCCCCGCACGCCCGAGGCGATGCGCCGCCACCTGGCGGATTACTATGGCACGATATCGCATTTGGATTTCGAATTTGGCCGAGTGATGGCGGTTCTCGAGGAACGTGGCTGGACGGATAACACGGTCGTTATCCTTACGAGCGACCAGGGGCTGGCCGTTGGTGGACGCCACGGCCTGATGGGAAAACAGAATCTGTACGAGCACTTCAAGTCGCCCTTGGTCTTGGCCGGCCCAGGCATTCCATGCGGCAAGTCGCCGGCGCTTGTCTATCTGTTCGATCTGTTTCCCACAATTTGCGAATTGGCCGGCGTCAAGCCGCCCGCGGTCGTCGAGGGAAAAAGCCTGCTGCCGATCGTCGATGGGCGGCAGACGAAGGTTCGCGACTGGTTGTTTTGCGCATACCGCGACTGCCAGCGGATGGTTCGCGACGAGCGCTGGAAACTGATTCAATACCGCGCGGCCGGGGGCAATTACACGCAGTTATTCGATTTGGATCGCGACCCCGACGAACTTGAGAATCTGGCTCAGCTAGAACGTTATCAGAGCGAGCGCATGCGCCTGGAGAAGCTCATGAGCCAGGCCCGCGAGGAATTCGGCGATCCGATCGATTTCGAAATGCCCGTCCCGGCCAGCTCCATGCCGTGAATTTTCCCGGGAGCAATTCGACAGGCCGCGACGACCAGGATTAGAATCTTCAAATCTCGAGCAATGGGACGCGCCATTTTTGTGATGAGGTACAGAATGTTGAGGACTTGTCAGTTGATCGGCGCCGTAACCTGCTTGCTGGCCGCGGCGCTGGCCGGCGCGAAGGCAGCCGAGGTCACGCGGCCAAATATTGTATTCATTTTTTCCGACGATCATGGTTGGCAGGCGATCAGCGCGTACAACGAGGCGCGCAAGCTGCTCGACACGCCGCATATCGATCGTATCGCTCGCGAGGGCATGCTGTTCAATCGCTGCCTGGTGCCCAACTCGATTTGCGGGCCCAGCCGGGCCACGATTTTGACCGGCAAGTATTCGCATCTGAACGGTTTCTACAACAACTCGAACAGCCGCTTCGACAGCTCGCAAACGACGTTTCCCAAGCTCATGCAGGCGGCCGGGTATGCCACGGCCATGATCGGCAAGTGGCACTTAATCAGCGATCCTACGGGATTCGACTACTGGCACGTCTTGCCGGGGCAGGGGGTGTATTACAATCCGCCGATGATCCGAAATGGTCAGCGCGTGGAGCATCAGGGGTACACGACCGACGTGATTACCGATCTCAGTCTCGATTGGCTCAAGAACCGCGACCCTGAAAAGCCGTTCCTGTTGATGTGTCAGCACAAGGCGCCGCATCGCGAGTGGGAACCCGCGTTGCGCCACCTGGGGCACGATGCGGATCGGGTTTATCCCGAACCGCCGACGTTGTTCGACGACTACGCCGGCCGGGGCCTGGCCGAGCGCGATCAGGACATGACCATCGATAAAACGATGACGCCCCGAGATTCGAAGTTGAAGCCGCCGGCGCAACTCACCGCCGAACAGCGCCAGGAGTGGGACGCCTATTACGAACCGCGCAATGAAAAGTTCCGCAAGGCGGCGCTAACCGGCCCCGACCTGGTACGTTGGAAATATCAGCGCTACATGCACGATTACCTGGGCACGATCAAGGCCGTCGACGAGAGCGTCGGCCGCCTGCTCAAATTTCTGGACGACGAAAAGCTGGCCGACAATACGATCGTGGTGTATGCCTCGGATCAGGGTTTTTTTCTGGGCGAACACGGCTGGTTCGACAAGCGCTGGATCTTCGAGGAATCGCTGCGCACGCCCCTGTTGATTCGCTGGCCCGGAGTGACTCCGGCCGGTACCGTCAATGACGACATCGTGTCGAACGTGGATTTCGCGGAGACATTTCTGGACGTTGCCGGAATTCCCATCCCCTCGGACATGCAAGGACGCAGTCTGCGAGGGGTGTTGACCGGCCAGACGCCGGCGGATTGGCGCAAGACATTTTATTATCACTATTACGAGTTTCCGACGCCGCATCACGTCCGACCGCACTACGGAGTCGTGTCCGATCGCTATAAACTCGTTCGTTTTTATGGTCCGGACACCGACTATTGGGAATTGTTCGATCGCCAAAGCGATCCCCGCGAAATGAAAAGTGTGTACGGCGCGTCCGAGCACGCCGACGCGCAGCGGCAACTTGAGAGCGAGTTGGCCAGATTGCGCAGCGAATTAAAAGTGCCCGACAAAGACGCTCCTGATGCTTCCGGTCGTGGTCCGGGCAGCCGATCGGCAAAGCCGCCAGCCAAATGAACCGGAACGAAAGCGAGCCACAGATGAACGATCAAAGAGCTTCGTTCGGTTTTCGCGTGGCACTGGTCGCCGCGACATTGATCGCGCTTGCAGCACGCGCGTCAGCGATCAAGGCCGATGAACCGGTCGCCCGGCCCAACATTCTCTGGTTGTCGAGCGAGGACCATGGTCCGCACATGGGATGTTACGGCGATCGGTATGCCACGACTCCCAACGTCGACGCTTTGGCGGCCAAGGGGATGCTCTACACGCGAGCCTGGTCGAACGCGCCGGTCTGCGCACCGGCTCGCACCACGTTGATCTCGGGGATGTACGCCTCGTCGACCGGCAGCGAACACATGCGAAGCATGGTCGCGTTTCCGGCGGGCAAGCAAATGTTCCCGCAATTGCTGCGCAATGCGGGTTACTACTGCACGAACAACGCCAAGGAAGACTATAACCTGACCCTACCCGGGCGGGTGTGGGACGAATCTTCGCGACGCGCACATTGGCGGAACCGGCCCGCGGGTCAGCCGTTTTTTGCCGTGTTCAATTCAGAGAAAAGCCACGAGAGCCGAGTGCGCGCTCGGCCGCACACGGCCGTCCACGATCCGGCGCGCGTTCGTGTGCCGGAGTATCACCCCGACACGCCGGAGGTGCGCCGCGATTGGGCTCAATACTACGATGTCGTCACCGCGGCCGACGCTGACGCGGGCGCTCGATTGGCCGAATTGGAAAAGGCCGGACTGGCCGACGACACTATCGTCTTCTACTTCGCCGATCATGGGTCGGGGATGCCGCGCAGTAAGCGGTGGCTCTACGACAGCGGGCTCCATGTGCCGTTGGTCGTGTACATTCCGACCCGGTTCCAGCATCTTCGTCCCAGCGATTATGTGAGCGGCGGAAAATCCGATCGCCTGGTGAGCTTTGTCGATTTTGCTCCCAGCGTGTTGAGCCTGGCCGGCATTAAGCCGCCCGACTGGCTGCAAGGCCATGCGTTTTTGGGGCCGTTTGCCGAGCCACCGCGACCGTTTATCTATGGATTTCGCGGACGGATGGACGAGCGCCAGGACATGCTCCGCTCGGCGACTGACGGCCGCTACGTCTACATTCGCAATTACATGCCGCACAAGGTTTACGGTCAGTACCTTGCCTATATGTTTCAAACGCCGACGACGCGAGTGTGGCGGCAGTGGCATCGCGAGGGGAAGCTCAACGCGGCCCAGGAGATCTTTTGGAACACGAAGCCGCCGGAGGAACTGTATGACCTCCACGAGGACCCGGACGAGGTCCATAACCTGGCCGGTTCGCCAGCGCATCAGGAGATCCTGTCGCGTTTGCGGTCGGCTCAACGGGAGTTGGCTCTGGCGATTCGCGATCTTGGATTCTTGCCCGAGGGCGAAATCCACGAGCGGTCCGAAGGCTCCACGCCCTATGACATGGGGCACGACCCGTCCAAGTATCCACTCCAGCGGATTCTGAAGACGGCCGAGCTGGCTTCAAGCCTTCGGTCGGATGCCACGCCCGAACTGATCAAGTCGCTCGAGGACGCGGACAGCGCCGTGCGTTATTGGGGGGCGCTGGGGCTGCTCATGCGCGAAAAGGCGGGAGTAAGCGCGGGCGCGATAATTTGCGGAGTGAACTGGCCGACCCCTCGCCGCATGTGCGCATCGTAGCGGCCGAAGCCCTGGCGCGATATGGCGATTCGGCGGATCTTGGGCTGGCGATTGGCGTATTGGAAAAGTCCGCCGATTGGAGTCAGAACGATGTTTTCACCGCGATTTCAGCGCTCAACGCGCTCGGCGAACTTGGCGACAAGGCCGCCGACGCATGGACACGGCTGCGACGCTCGCCCGTCAAGGGCCAATCGCCGCACGCGCGCTACGCGGACTATGTGTCGCGGCTCCTGGATGAGGAAAAATGACGTAGTCCGGGTGGCTCCAAAGAATCGGGTCCGCCCGCCGAATGGACATCAGACGCGGCGCCGCGGTTGCGTCTTGCAAGAACGGGTGGCGGCTGTCGCGGGCGAAGTTGTCTTCTCGGGAGTAACGGACGATGATCGTCGTCAATCGAACTCGGTTACGGCTGCTGTTATCTCGTTCGAATCGGCCTGCGCCGTGGAGCCGTTTCTGCGCGATTGTTCTTGTGGTGGGGTTATGGTCGACGACGATCGCCAGGGCCCTGCAGGACGCACAACCCTCGCCCGAACCGCCGCCACCGACTGAAACGCCACCGACCGAATCGCCGGCACCGTCCGAAACGCCGGCACCGTCCGAAACGCCGGCACCGTCCGAAACGCCAGCGCCGACGGAAACGCCAGCCCCGCCTGACAGTCCGCCCGCAACGGCGGAGGCGCCCCCGGCCGACGTCAAGGCGCCGGCGGCTGAAATCGCCTCGGCCGTAGAAGGTCCCGATGATGCGGCGGAACTCGCGGCATTCATCGATGGAATCATGGCGATCCATCTCGAGGACAAGCACATCGCCGGAGCGACAATTTCCGTGGTAGTAGACAATAAGCCGTTTTTCGCCAAAGGCTACGGCTACGCCGACGTGGCGGCGAAAAAGCCGGTCGATCCCAACGAGACGATGTTCCGCATCGGCTCGGTCTCCAAACTGTTTACCTGGACGGCCGTCATGCAACTGGTCGAGCAGGGAAAACTCGACCTGAATGTCGACGTCAATCAGTACCTGGGCGACGAATTCAAGATTCCGTCGACCTTCTCGCAGCCAATCACGCTGAAGAATCTACTGACACATACGCCGGGACTCGAGGACCAGGTGATTGGCCTGTTTGCTCGCGATGCCGACACGACCACGCCGCTGGAAGAAATACTCTCGCGCAATTTTCCCACACGGGTCCGGCCGCCCGGCGAACTGGCTTCCTACTCGAATCATGGCACGGCTCTCGCCGGGCTCATCGTCGCTCGGGTGGCAGGCGTGCCCTGGGAGGACTACATCGAGAAGAATATTCTCGAACCTCTGGGGATGAAGCATACATCGGTTCGCCAGCCTGCGATTGACGGGCTTCCGCCCGAGATGTCCAAGGGCTACAAGTTCGAGCGCGGACAATTCACCGAACAGTCGTTCGAATACGTTCCGGCAGCCCCCGCCGGGTCGATGAGCGCTTCGGCCGCGGACATGGCGCGGTTCATGATCGCGCACCTGCAAAACGGCGAGTACGATTCGGCGCGGATCCTGCAGACTGAGACGGCGCGGACCATGCGCGAGCCGCTTTATACCCCCGATCCACGGTTGGACGGCATGGCCTATGGCTTCATGCGAATGCACTACAACGGTCGCTTGATCGTGCAACACGGCGGCGACACGTTCTGGTTTCATTCGTATCTCGTCATGCTGCCGGAGTCGCAGTCGGGTTTGTTTGTGTCGTACAATACCGAAACCGCCGGCCGATCTCGCGATCAACTCCTGGAGGCTTTTCTGGACCGCTATTACCCGGCAGCCAAAGCAGCGGTCGCAAAAGCGATGCCGGGCTTCCAGGAGCGGGCGGCTCACTATGTGGGCGACTACGGTATGATTCGCCATTCCTACACATCGCCTGCCAAACTCGGGGCCCTATTCGCGGTTGCCGGCGTATCGGCGGACGGTGATGCGCTCGTGCTCAAGGGACCGTCGTCGGCCCCGATGCGGTTTGTTGAAGTCGAACCGCTCGTTTTCAGCGAGGTCGACGGACAGGAGAAGCTGGTATTTCGCGAGGACCCCAGCGGTCGGATTACGCATCTCTTCGTGGGCAGCTTTCCGTCCGTACCGCTGGAGCGGCTGGCGTGGTATCAGACACCGACATTCGCGCTCTCCCTATTGGGTGCCTGCGGAGCATTGCTTATCTCGGCGCTAGTCGGCTGGCCGCTGGCGGCCTTTCTGACGCGGGGCGGCCGCGGCGTCGACACGGATCCGACAATCGGCTCTCACGTTGCCAGTTGGATCGCCTGGCTCGCGTGCCTGGCCATCTTGGCGTGGGTCGTGACGTTCCTGATCGCCATGATCGAGCCTCGTGAGATCGCGTTCGGCATGCCGCCGATTTTGGAATCGCTGCTGCGCGCCTCGCCGATTCTCGCGGGGCTCGCCGTGTGCGTGCTGATCGGTGCGCTATTCGCTTGGAAGAACCACTATTGGCGCTTTTCCGCCAGACTGCATTACACGTTCGTGCTTGCCGCTTGCGTGGCCGTGGTCTGGTTTCTGAATTATTGGAACTTGTTGCGTTTCACGGCCTGATTCGCATCAGCTAGTTTGGGCTGGTCGTTCCCCGAGTGGCCCCTCGGCATTACTGCCCGTTGCGCCTACAATGGCTGGAATTCTTGGAAAGACTTCCGCCATGCCGAATCTCGTGCTACTCGCTTCCGCGGATCCCGCCTTCAACTTGCTGGCGGCGCGGTGGCAAATGGCGCTCACGTTGGGCTCGCACATCATTCTCGCGGTATTTGGCATCGGCATGCCGGTGTTGCTGCTGGCGGCCGAATGGCGCGTATCCTGCGCACCGGCGACGAGATTTGGAAAGCGCTAGCCCATCGCTGGTCCCACGTGTTTGCCGTGTTGTTTGCCGTGGGCGCCATTTCCGGGACGGTGCTCTCATTCGAATTGGGGCTGCTATGGCCCGAGTTCATGCGACAGTTCGGCCCAGTGATCGGTTTTGCCTTCGCGATGGAAGGCTTTGCTTTTTTCTTGGAGGCGATCTTTGTCGGTATTTATTTGTACGGCTGGAACCGGCTCGGCGGATGGACCCACTGGTGGTGCGGCGTGCCGATCGCGATCAGCGGCGCCGCCTCGGCCTGGTTTGTCGTGACGGTCAGCTCTTTCATGAGCACGCCAAGTGGATTTCGCCTGGTCGATGGGCGCGCCGTCGATATCGAGCCGCTGGCGGCATTGCTCAATCCTTCCACCGGACCGCAAACCGCGCATATGCTCGTGGCGGCCTACATTGTGGCCGGCTTCATGGTGGCCGCGGTTTATGCTCGTTCGCTGCTGGTGGACGGGCCGAGCGAATACCGTCGCCGCGGTATGGTTCTGGCGCTGACGATGGGCGCCGTGATGATGCCGGTGCAATTCGTCGTGGGGGATTGGGCCGCGCGGCGCGTGGCGCAATCGCAACCGATCAAACTGGCCGCCCTGGAAGGACAATTCCAGACCGAGGCCCGCGCGCCTTTGCGCATCGGCGGAATACCCGACGCCGAAGCGCGCACTACTCGCTATGCCATCGAGATACCGGGCATGCTCTCCTGGCTCGGATATCGAGACGTGAACGCGGTGGTCAAGGGACTCGACGACTTTCCACCCAGCGATACGCCTCCCGTGGCGACCGTGCACATCGCGTTTCAGGTCATGGTCGGTCTCGGCGTGTACTTGCTTGGGATTTCACTCTATGCCGGTTGGTACTGGGTTCGCCACCGAAGCCTGCCCGAGGGACGGAGATTCTTGCGGCTGCTGGTGTTGGCCGGCCCGTTGTCGATCGTGGCCCTGGAAGCCGGCTGGATCGTGACCGAGGTCGGTCGCCAACCATACCTGGTGCACGGCGTTGTTCGGACCGCCGACATGGTGACACGCCGCGCCTTACGTGGGCTGGCTGTTATTGGCTACGGTCTTGATCTATGGCGCGATTGGCGCGGGCACCATCGCGGTACTGCGTCTTTTGGCTCGTCGCGAATTGCCGGAGAACTGCGCGTGGCTCCTGAAAGCATTCTGTTGGTCGTGGTGTTCGCGGCCCTTACCATCTATGCTTTGCTCGGCGGCGCCGACTTCGGGGCCGGAGTGTGGGAAGTCAATACGGCGCTACAGGCCTCGCCCAAGGAGCGCAAGCTGCTGTATTCGGCGATTGGTCCGGTGTGGGAGGCGAATCACGTCTGGCTGATCTTCGTGCTGGTGGCCACATTCGGCGCGTTCCCCACGGCCTTCGCCGCGATTTGCCAGGCTCTGTGGCTGCCGTTGTTGCTCGCGCTGGCGGGCATCGTGTTTCGCGGCGCCGGCTACGCGCTGCGCTCCTATTCAACTGACAGCCGGCGGCAAGAGTTTACCTGGGGCGTCGTCTTCGCCGCCGGCTCGACCGCCGCGCCGTTCTTCTTAGGCGCTTCGATCGGGGCGCTGGCCTCCGGTAAACTGATGCTGACCGACGACGGGCATTTCGACGGTAACTTTCTCACCGGCTGGCTCTCGCCCATGTCCGTGTTCAGCGGTTTTTTCGTGGTCGTGATGTGTGCCTACCTCGCGGCCGTCTTTTTGCGCGCGAAGCGAGCGATTTGCCCGACGCCGAGTTGACCCGAATTTGGCGACAGCGTGCGCTCGCGACTGGAATTTGGATGGGACTGTTGTCGCTCGCAGGGGTGGTCTACGTCGCTAGTGACGCGCCGGAGTTGTGGGACGGATTTCGACGACGGTCGTGGCCGCTGGTGGCAGGCGCCATGGCGGCTGGCTTCCTGTCGCTCGATTCGCTCGTCCGCGAGCGATTTCGGATCGCCGTGGGGGCGGCTGCGGCGGCCGTCACGGCGGTCATTTGGGGCTGGGCAATCGCCCAGTATCCGCTCTTGGTTCCCCCGACGATCACGGTCGAGAATGCCAAGGCCCCGGCTAACATCCTGTGGCTGCTGATCGCCACGGTTGGATTGGGATCGCTGTTGCTTATTCCGGCCCTTGCGTATTTGTTTTATCTGTTCAAATCCGGCCCACGAGAGCGGTAGGCCGGGCGGTAACGCGCCGAATATCTTACTAAGCCGTCGCTTTGTCCTGGAGATTTCCCATGTCAGAAAAGCGCATCGCTACCGTGCGTCCCGTCGCCGAGGACGCGGCGACTGGCAAGGTCGCTGAGATTTTCGCCGACATCAAGAAAACCAAGGGGATCGACTTCGTACCCAACTTGTGGCGCGTGCTGGCGATCAATCCCGTGCAGTTGGAAGCGGTTTGGACCGCGCTTAAGAGTTTGATGCACCCCGAGGCCGCGGGGCGGACGTCATCGTTGGATCCGCGGTCGCGGGAAATGATCGCCCTGGCGGTCTCGGCGAGCAATGGCTGCGCCTATTGTGTCAACTCGCACACCGCGGCGCTGCGCAAACTGGGCACGCCGAATGACACTTTGGGAGAGATCCTGGCCATTGCCGGCCTGTTCAACATGACCAACGCCCTGGCCGAGGGTTACCAGGTCGAGCCCGATCTGCTGCCGCCGCTGGAATGAGCTTTGCCCTCGGCGTCGCGTTACGCCGAGCGTCCGTACATGGCGGGGCGCGATTTGTCGGCGGCCGGCGCCACGGGAGCCGCCTCTTGTCGGTTGTAAACGGTGCGCTGAGGAAACGGAATTTCGATTCCCAGCTCGTCGAAGCGACGTTTGATCCGTCGCAACAACTCGCGTCGCACCGGCCAGCGCTTGAGCGGGTGGGTCTTGAGCACGAATTTGAGCACGATCGAATAGTCGCCGAAACGGTCCACACCCAGCATTTCCGGCTCGTCGAGAATCAGGGGGCCAAAGGCCGGATCCTTGCGCAGTTCGTTGGCAACGTCCATCAACACCTTCATCACGTGGTCTGGATCTTCCCGGTACGAGATGTTGATTTCGACCACGGCCCGCGACCACCCGTGCGTCAGGTTGCTGACCCGTGTGATGCTGCCGTGCGGAACAAAATGCACGATTCCTTCCAGGTCGCGGAGCACGGTAATGCGCAACGTGATTTTTTCGACAACGCCCGAGATGTCGCCGATCCGCACGACATCGTTGATCCCATATTGGTCCTCCATCAGGACCATGAAGCCCGAGAAGTAGTCGCGCACCAGGTTCTGCGCGCCAAAGGCGACCGCCAATCCCAGCACGGCGGCTCCTCCCATTAGCGGCATGATGGGAATGCCGACCTCGTCGAGCGCCATCAGGGTTCCGCCGCCGATGATGGCCAGCGAGGCCGTATTGCGAAACACGCCTACCAGCGTCACGGCGCGGTTCTCGCGTTCGCGCTGCGTACCGCGACTGCCTCCCCGGGCCATGATCGCGGCAATTTGCCGGCAGCCGATCTTGAGCAGCCAGTGCAGACCGAACGTGGCAATTAAGATCGTGATTAATTTCGTGGCATGGTCGAACAGCCAATGGACGAGGTTCTTGATATTGAACGGGTTTTCATGCGCTGCCATCCACGGCGCATAATTGGCGGACCTGTCGTAAGCCGGCGCGGCGGCAGACGGCGCGGCTGACAAGGGTGGCGGCGACTCTTGAATCGTGGTCGTTTGCAGGGCGGACGAGGACAAGCCAGTCTGCGATGCGCTGGCGTTCGCGTCCTGCCAACCCAGGGCGGCCCAGAGAATTCCCACGGCAATTGTCGACACCATGGCGTTGGTTATCCGGCGGGTGATCAGGCGGGCGGTGATAGCGGGCGGAAGGATATCCGAGCAGCGGCCTTGGGAGATAGGCCAGTTTTGTTCGTCGCAATGGTCCGGGGACGGCATACGTGAACGCTGACCGAAAAGAACTCTCTCGGTCTTTTGGCGGCCACCGTGATCATCGAAAGGCCACAGACTCATTCGCCTGCCACCTGGAAACTCGCTCTGGTTTACACCACTGGCCGAAGTTCGCCAGTTCGCCACCAATTTCTGGTGGACGTTTGTGGGAGCTGCCATTGATTTATTTTCGATTTTACGATCAACTCGATTTTGCGCGCCGAGTCGACGGAGATCGGCTTTCTCGCGTCGCAGTTTTCGATCCAGATATCGCAACTGAATGCGACCATGCCTTCGATCATTCCCTCGGTATCCCGCGACATTCTGCTGCCGGCTCCGGCGATTGCTAGCGACCATGCGCCAAGGACGCTTGCCCGTCCCAAGGCGGTTACTAGCCGGATTGTGTGGCGTTATGCGGTGCCAATCGCCACGATGCACGTGTTGGCACTGGCGGTAGTTTTACCATGGTTATTCAGTTGGACTGGCGTCGCGCTTCTAGTGGCCGGCATCTACTTTTACGGTGGCGTGGGCATCAACATCGCCTATCACCGTCTGCTCACTCATGGAAGCTTCAAGTGCCCATTGTGGCTGGAGAGATGCTTTGTCACCGTGGCCTTGTGCTGCATGGAAGACGCCCCCGCTAGCTGGGTAGCAACACACCGGGCCCATCATAACGATACCGACGCCCAGGCCGATCCACACAGCCCGCTGGTTAGCTTCTTGTGGAGCCACATGGGTTGGCTGATGCTTGAGAATCGCGACGTGCGGTGCATCTCGGCCTATGAGCGTTTTGCCCGCGACGTGTTGCGCGATCCGTTCTACCTCAAGCTGGAACGGACGCTGTTGCCGATCTGGATCTACCTCGCCCATGCTCTGCTGTATTTTCTGGGGGGGCTGGCCGCGGGTTGGACGATGTCGCTGGGTTGGGCGGGATCGGTCCAGTTTGGTCTCAGTCTGTTGGCCTGGGGCGTTGTACTGCGAACCGTTTGCGTGTGGCACATCAGTTGGTCGGTCAATTCGTTGACGCATCTCTACGGATATCGCAGTTACGAAACGGGCGAAAACAGCCGCAACAACTGGTTTGTCGCCCTGCTCTCCAGCGGCGAAGGCTGGCACAACAATCATCACCAAGACCCGGCCAGCGCCTCGAACTCCCACCGCTGGTGGGAATTCGACGCGATCTATCTATTCATTTGCGGAATGGAAAAGGTCGGTCTCGTCTCGAACGTCATTCGTCCCAGGCACCTTCGCCGCGAGGCCTGCGATAACGCGCAAGCCAAGTAACCTTGCACATAAGCCGGCGTCGATTGATGATCGACCGTCGCAACTCGCCCGCAATCAAATCGCACCCCGCCGCAATCCCGTCGTTTCCTGATCGACTGTGGTCCACGATTTGCTCTGCGGAAGAGCGAACGGTCGTCGGTTGGTTGCAAGTTGCGTGAATTGCGAATAGCCTGACCAAGGGGCTAAAAACGGATCGACACCGCCTAGAGCGGCATTTCTTGGAGGCGAGGCATCCTCCACTGATCCCAGAGGTTCGTCGGCTAGACCGGCGAAAACGTTGATCTTGTTCCGGAACCGGGGGCATTCGGTCGTGCGCTCGCACTGCACGGCGATTTGCCACAAGCGAGATTCTAATTTTTACCGCGTAGGGTTTGTGCGCACTGAACAGCAGCAGAGGAGACTTTGACCATGCGCCGCAGCCTATCGAACCGCAAGAGTACCGCTCAGCCTACAGCACGTGGACGCCGCTCGAAGCACGGCTCCCGCCGTAACCAGCGGCAGCTTGCCGTGCAGTTGCTCGAGCAACGCCTGGCATTGACCACGCTTCCGGCCGGATTCACCGAATCGCTGGTGACGACCGCCAGCGATCTGTCGAGTCCCACGGCAATGGATTTTTCGCCGACGGGTCAGTTGTTCGCGCTGGAGCAGGGGGGCCGCGCGAAACAGATCCTTGCGAATGGCGGCTCGTTCACCTCGTTGACATTGTCAGTCAACTCGGCTGGCGAGCGCGGCTTGCTCGGGATTGCGTTCGACCCGAGCTACGATGGCGACGGCTCGAACGTCGACTACGTCTACCTGTATTACACCAGTGCGTCGAGCGGTTCCGGCGACTCGCCGAATAATCGTCTGAGCCGATTCACGGCCACGACCGACGTCAATGGAAATGTCAGCTTCGGCAACGAATTGATCCTCCGCGATCTGCCGCCGGAGGCGGAAGACGGCAACACAAACCACAACGGCGGCGCGGTGCACTTTGGCCCTGACGGCAAACTCTACGTGGGGGTTGGCGATCACAACTATGACAACGTCGGCCAGGAAAACCACGTCGCTCAAATTCTGACCACGCCGTTCGGCAAGATGCTACGGTTGAACCCCGACGGAACGAATCCGTCCGACAATCCCTACTACGACGGCAGCGCCACGGATTGGCAGGGTGCGATCTGGGCTCGCGGATTCCGGAATCCGTACACCTTTGCCATCCAACCTGGTACCGGAAAGATCTTCATTAACGATGTCGGCGAGAACAATTGGGAAGAGATCGACTTGGGCGTGGCGGGGGGCAACTATGGCTGGGCCGGCAGCAACGCGCCGGTCTGGGAGGGATTCGAGTCCTCGGGTCCTCCATGGGCGATGAACTATCGCAATCCGGAAATGGCCTACGACCATAGTTCGAGCGCTCCGACCCCCGCGGGGGTCGATATCACGGGCGGAGCGTTCTATCCGGCCAATAGCCAGTTTGGCAGCGCCTATGCCGGCAAGTATTTCTTCGCCGACGCGGGGGCCGGTTTTATTCGCGTGTTCGATCCGGCAAATCCTGGTTCGATCGGCACGCCCGACGTCTCAACGGCCTTTGCCACGCTGACGACAGGCGGAGCCGTGGACTTGAAGGTCGACGCGGCCGGAAGCTTGTACTACCTGGCTCGCGGCGGCACGGGCGAGATCTATCGCATTTCGTCCACCACGATCTATTCGCGTCAACTCTTTTACAATCATTCGAAATATGACGGCAATAATACGGCGGTCAATGCGCTTGACGACGACGCGATTGCCACCGACAAAACGGCGCTGCTGCCCGGCGCCGGCAAGGCGACGCAAGCGAATACTTCAAGCTACTCGAAAGGCATCAACGGCGTCATGATCGACATCGCCGGCAATCATGGCACGATCACGGCCGCCGATTTTATTTTCCGCGTGGGAAACAATAACTCGCCTGGCAGTTGGTCGCCGGGGCCGGCGCCGAGCGCGGTGTCGGTGCGCGTCGGCGCGGGAGTCAGCGGCTCGGACCGCGTGGAAATAACCTGGGCCGACAACGTCATTCAGAAACAATGGCTGGAAATAATCACCAAAACGAACGCCAACACCGGTCTGCCACAGAACGCCGGACTGCCCGCTGGCCAGGCGGACGTGTTTTTCTTTGGCAATGCCATCGGCGACACGGGCTCCGGCAACACTCCGACCAACGCCCTTGTCAACGTACTCGACGAAGCTGGAGTTCGTGCCCACGGGGAGTTGCCGGCGAACAACATTCCGCTCACGAACATCTACGACTTCAATCGGGATGGCGCCGTCAATGCGATCGACCAGAGCATTGCCCGGTTAAACGCCACGAATCCGAGCAACGTGCTCAAGTATTTGAACATCGGCAGCCCTCCGGCCGCGCCGCAAGCAGACGAAACAGCCGATGAAGTCATCCCCTCCGCGCTTGCGGTTTCCGCACCTGGCAAGAACGAACCTGGCTTGCCGCGGGGCTTGAGCCGTTCGATCGACGAACATCTCGAAGCCGGGAGGCTCGATGCCCTGGCGTTCGCCTCGTTCTTCGAGCGACTCGGCCGATCGTCAGACAACGGGCTAGTACGACTTGAATTGTCGGCGCCCGACGAGGCGAGCGTCGAATTCGTTGCCGACGAGGAGGCGACGGAATCGTTGCTGGGGAGATGGATGTCGAAGCGAGTTTGAATACTAGGTCAGTCGCCGACGGCGTCTCACAAATAGGCCCGCGGCCCCGACCGCCGCCAACACAATGCTGGACGGCTCCGGGATGTTCGGCACGGGCGCCAGCGTGATCAGGTCCTGCACGCTAGGGTCGGTCATCAGCAGCAGCGAAGGCGTCGCGAGTGCTACGTTCAAGTCGCGCACTTGGGCCAGCCACCCCTCGGCGATCGAAGCGGCCGATAGGGCATTTGCCAGGTCTGTCGCCGGAGCGTGTAGCAGGGACGCCTCGCCCACCAGAGTCTGGTCAACGTCGAACGCCACTTCCCACACTGCCAATTGAAAGGCGGCCGCGGTGTGTTGATCGACGACGGCGCCTTCGAAGCCTCCCCATAGCCGTTCCATCATGATAGTGCGCGTGGAATCGAAGAATACGGGGCCCGAGCCGGGCGCGCCGCTGAGTTGGGTCGTCGCTCCCAACAGCGGTAGGACGTCGGCGTGGAAATTCGAGGCGTTGATTTGCAGATCCTGGTCGGTTTCGACGCAGTAGGCCACGAAGTTGTGGTCGACGAGCGTGTCGACGCCGGGGCCAGCTGGGGCATCGTCGGTGCGCATGCCATACGCCTTGGCGGTGGGAAACGCGTAGGAGTTGCCGGAAAAGACCATCGAGACGTACTCGAAATTTGTGCCTCCTAGGGCGCCGTAGTTGGCGGTAATGGTGCCGCCGTGGGTCGGGCTGGCTATGGCAAACGCCACCAGCGCAGCGCCCGACGCAAGAATGTGGAGTGACTTCACGAGCGATGCCTCTGGGGAAAGGGGAACGTTCCGATGGAATTACTTGAGATGTGACTTGCCGTTTCTTCTCTACTATTCCACCCTAGTTACGCACATCTCCAGTTGCTAGTCCGAGACGTTTTCTGAAGATCGGAATTCTGGGAGTTTTTTCCGGAGGCTCAGAAATGTCCCATTATTCCCAAACGTTATGCGGAAAGCCCGGGGAGCGCAGGGACGCCCGCGCTTGACGGGAACTGTGGGAAAATGAAGTCTTTGCCCGCCCGTAATCGAAGCGGGCTATTCCGACCTGCCAAAGTCGCACGATTCTATCGGGAATCGGCTTTCTGCCGGTTGCAGCGCTGGATCAATTGCCCCCCCATTTTCCGGCGTGCGTGGCCGAATAGGAGTAAAAGCACTAGCGTGAAATCGCTAGGCCCCGATCGATTCGCGGAAAAAAAGGTGCAGCAATGCGTACGGTTTTGTCGGGCTTGAGCTTGGTGTGGCTTTGTTTGGCTTCGTCTCATTCCGTTCGCGCGGAGAGCTATCTGAGCGAGGCGGTTGCGGAGCCTGCTGCTGCCGAATCGATTCTCGGGAGCGGTTCGTGCAGATGTCTCGACTCGTGCAGCGAGGAGTGCTGCGATCAAGGCAACTGCGGCCCGCGCGTCCTGGGCCTATTACAGAGCGATCATTGCTTTGATAGCTTTATCAGCCCGATTTCGAATCCGTTTTTCTTCGAGGATCCTCGTTCGCTGACCGAAGCGCGCGGCATTTTCATCGAGAATAGCCTGCCGGGCCTGATCGGCAACGGCGACCTGCAAGTTTACGCCGGACAGTTGCGCGGACGCGTGACTGACCGAGTCAGCATCATCGCGCCGCGCCTTGGGTACATCCAAGTCAACCAGTCGGGCGGCGGCGCGCCGGTCGGGTTCCTGTCGTCGCCGGTGGGCGTGAAATACAATTTCTATCGCGACGTCGATCGCCAATTGCTGGCGACGGTCGGCATGACTTACTTTATCAAGGGCTCGGGCGGGGCATTTTCGAACTTTGGCGACGGCGATTTCCATCTGTTCCTCACTGGCGGCGCAGATTTTCGATCGGGGTCACTGGCTCAGCGCCACCGGCTTTCGGCTGCCGGCCAACGATAACTGGGGAACCCAACTCTGGTACTGGTCGAACCAGTGGGATTATGAACTTCCGAATCACATCTATCCGCTAGTGGGCCTGAACTGGTTTCACTGGATGAATAGCTCGACGTTGAACTTGGGGGCGCCGGTCACGGCGCTCGATCTGCTCAACATTCCAATCGCCGGCGTGGCCGGCACGAATGTCGTATCGTCGGTCGTGGGCGTGAAGTGGAAGCCGAGCGGCAACTTCGAAATCGGCACCGGTTTCGAGTTTCCCCTGACCAACCGCACCGATATCCTCCGCAACCGGCTGTATGCCGACGTGATCTTTCGGTTCTAGGCGGCGGAATGATCAACAGACGACGGGGGCGGTTCGAGGATCGTCTCCCGGCGGTCCTGTCGTCGTGGCTGGTGCGTCGGCCGGCAGACTTTTTGACGCCGACTCGCTACCAAGCGACTCCCCCGCTGCTCATTTCAATGTCGTGCGGGCGAGCTGGTCGGCCTTGCTCCGCAACCGGCCGACGGACGCTTGAAAGCCTGGCAGTAGTCGATGCTCGTTGAGCGAACGTCGAGCATCTGCCGAAAACCGGCAGTTCCCCCAGGGCAAGCCTAGCGCGGCGAACCCAAAAGGCGATGGGGCATGTCGTGCTCAAATTGGGCGGCCGATGTCGAGCGACGGCACGCGAATTGTATCTAGTGGCCATTCGAAAAACGGACTAACCGCGCGGCGGCGAAACCGGTCGTCGCCGCAAGTCCTGGAAAATGGCACGATTTGCCGCTTTCAACTTGATGTTCCCCTTACTATCAGAGAGCGAGTCCCCATGGCGACAGCAACTAGCGTTCTCGACAACCAGGTTGGTCGACCGACGACCAAACTGACCGATCGTTTTCGGAAGTTTGCAACGGTTACCTCCAAATATATGGGCTCATCAGTGGCGTTTTGCCTGGCCTTGAGCCTGGTCATTGGCTGGGCCGCCGCCGGGCCCTATTACGAGTATTCAGACTCGTGGGAACTGGTAATCAACACCAGCACCACCATCATTACTTTCCTGATGGTGTTCCTGATTCAGAACACGCAAAACCGAGACGCGCTGGCGATTCATCTCAAGTTGGACGAACTGTTGCGAGCGCTCGAAGGGGCCCGCGACAGCATGGTTGACCTTGAGAATCTCTCCGACGAAGAAATGGCCCGACTGAAGGAAGAGTTTACTCGCCTATCCGGTCAGAAGAGCGATGCCGTCGTTGGTAGTCCGCCTCAGCCCGAAGCGGCGTGACGTACTTATCATTGTGCGAGCCATCGCTCGCGAGGGAAGAGAGCGGACGACGCTTCTCGGGCAAGAGTATTTGAAAGACCGGCCCGGCAAAGCTCGCGATGGTCGCCCGTTGACGAGTCAGTGACCCTGTGTCACGAACTGCTTCTGAGAGGCCCCTCTGGCAGGACGTCCCGAAGAGCCAGTTAAGAGGTGTCCAAGAACGGGCTGGTTCAAAGGATAAGGCTGCTGGGATTCGACCCCAGGACCTACAGATAAAACGCCAGCCCGGCTTTCGAGAACGGGCTCAGCCTACCAATCAGTCTTCAGGTCACGAGGGCTTTTTCGCGGAACTCAATAGTTGTATTCGATCCCCAGATTCATCCCCTGCAGCCAAACGTTCGAATCGTTGAAGGCGAACACCGGCGACGTGCCCGCTTGACCTGGCGGAAACTGCGCGGGATCGAGCTTGAGGTCTATCTGGTCGCCGGGACGCACCACGTTGGTCAGGAAAATCACGGTATATCCAAATGTGACACTCAACTGAGGAGTGATGTGATAGCCCGCGTTCAACGCTATTTCCGGCATGAAGCCAAATCGAGTCCCGCTATAGTTGCCGATGTTGGACGGAAGCGCCAGAATGCCTCCGGTGTGATTGACGGGTTGGCCCCCGGGCTGCGTGATCACGGTCGCCCCGTTGATTTGCACATGCTGTGACACACCGCCAATGGCAAGTTTCGCGGCGATATCGTAAAAAAACCGGTTGTGGGTCTCTTGCAATTTCAGTCCGATTTGCCCGCCGTTGAAGAGATTGCGCGTGTTGAACGTATCCTGAGCGGCTAGCGTCGTGCCGGTTGGCGGCGTATCGCCTGTCAGCGAAGTACTGGTCGAGCTGACGTTCAGTCCTTCGGATAATTGATAGAGCCGATAGCCCACCAAGATATCGAACCGCAAACAACAATCATCGTATAGCGCACGCCGCAGGTTGACTTCGTTGGCATAGAAGGCGCTGCTCGTATCAACGTTGATCGACCCACTGCGATTTCCGGAAAATGCCACCAGGAACGCGTCCTGCGCGGAGTTGCTCTTATTAACGAACGGACGCGCGATGGTCGGCGCGCCGAAGGCATTGGAAGCCAGGGAAAACGACTGATCGGAGTTTCCCGTGAACAGAAAAATATCCTCGATTCCCACGCCATACGAATCGAGCCAGTAACCTAGCGCAAAACGGCCGCCGCCTCGAGATCCGGCGTTCAGTCGCTGATCGCCGAACAATATTTGAGCGGAAGGCAATACGCCGGCGGCGCCCATTGTCGTGCCGGAAGGACTCGTGGTCACCAGAGCCGGCGTTTCGCTGCCGCGAACCCACCACAGCAAAGCCTCGGCGCTGCCATAAATCCTGCCGGCATGGCATCCGCATATCGGCCCCCCGCCGCAGGTGTCGCAGCCGCCCAATGGACCCGCGCCCCATTCGCCGTACTCTTCTTGGCCCTCGAAGCCTTCCGGCAGAGTGCCATCGGCGAGAGGATCTGGCTCGGCGTGCGTTGCCGCCATTTCCTCATTGGCGAGGCGGCCGGCGGACCGGTCCCGCACGGCGTTAGTCTGGTTTCCACGAGCGGTAGAATTGAACGTTTCGGCGGCCATCAATGCTGGAGTGCCGGCGGCAATCAGCACCGCGAGGAAGGCACAGCGACGCAGGACTTTGGCCACCTTGCCGAGTGCCGAGGTGCGCCTCGCGACGTCGCGCAATGCAACTTTCGGTTGGTCCGTAATTGAAACACCACCGCTCGGGCAAGTTGGTCTTAGTCTGCGATACATGCCTAGTTCTCGCTGTTTTTGATCGACGGTCGACGTGGATCACCAGAGATGAGCGGAAAGGCTTTCACGCGCACCATGCCTACCATGCCGCCGTCCGGCGGAATGAATTACAATTCGCGAGCTAATGCGCGCGGCACCTCTTGTCGCACGGGCCGAGGACATGCAATCTACTGGCGGCGGTCCCTCAGCCGAAAACATCGACGACGATTGTCAGGTTCGACCCTGTCTGGTATCCCCACCCTCCACGGGTGTCAGCGGGACAAGGGCCACAGATATGGTTGCCGGGTAATAATCGCGACTGAACCACGGAGTCAATGCCAGTTTGTCTGGGGGTTAATATTGGCCAGCCACCCTAAGGAACGATGCTGGCAGACCGGCGGGCGTAAGAAGACCGTGGAAAAGCAGGAGGCCGCGCCTGCCGCTTGCCGGGATACCAAGCCAAGCAAATCGACGGAACGCGGCCCCCTGAGGCTCTCGCGCGAACAGTCCTTGGCTCACGACCGTGCTAGCATCGGCCCGACGGTCGCCCCCGCTCGGTAAAGTCCTTTTTTCCGTTGGCTAGATCCAAGATTCCTCATCGGCAAGCGCGACGTCCGCCAAGCCGGTGCTTGTCAACGATTCGACTGGCGGGACCGTATCTTTAACGGCGGTGAGACTGGACTGCGCGGTATTTTCGACGTCATCGGTTGCCGTGGCCGTAAACGTAATCGTGCCGTCGGCCAATTCGCTGACATCGATATCCGAGATGCTCCAGGTGCCGTCTTGGCCAACGACCGTGGTGTTTTCGGTCGTGGAGTTGGCGCCGTCGCTGGCCACGAGCGTGATGGCCGCGCCGACTTGCCCCGTGCCATTGACAGTAACGCTCGCGGCATTGTCAGAGTTGATGGGGTCGGTCACCGACGCGACAAACACGGTCGCCTTGGTCGCGGTAAGGCTGCTCTGGGCCGTGTTGCCGGCCGTGTCCGTGGCCGTGGCGGTAAAGGTAATCGTGCCGTCGGCCAGGTCGCTGACATCGATATCCGAGATGCTCCAGGTGCCGTCCTCGCCAACGACCGCAGTGTATTCGGTAGTAGAATTGGCTCCATCGCTGACCACCAGCGAAATGGCGGCGCCGATTTCGCCGC
The DNA here is from genome assembly GCA_963791755.1 of uncultured Planctomycetaceae bacterium. Lineage (GTDB taxonomy): Bacteria > Planctomycetota > Planctomycetia > Pirellulales > PALSA-1355 > PALSA-1355. Next base: position 865,302 of record CAWBTK010000005.1, on the reverse strand, counting down.
TGCCGCCGACTTCGATGGCTTGGCGATTGGCGATCGTGATCGGATCGGTGATGCTCGTCATATTAACGGCCGGGGCAACCGTGTCTTTGGCCGCGGTTCGGCTGCTTTGTGCCGTGCCGCTTAAGCCATTCGTCGCGGTGGCGGTAAATGTCAGCGTGCCGTCCGCCAGAGCCGCGACATCAATGCCGCTGATGCTCCACGTGCCATCTTCCGCAACCGTGGTCGTGTATTCGCCGCTGACAGTGACGCCATCGCTGGCAACGACGGAAATATCCGCGCCAATTTCGCCAGTGCCACTTATGGTTACGCTCGCGGCGTGATCGGCGTCGATCGGATCGGTCACGAAAGTAATTGCGACGGTTTGCTTGATGGTCGTCAAGCTCCCTTGGGCCGAGTTACCTGCCGCATCGGTGGCAGTGGCGGTATACGTGAGCGTGCCGTCAACCAATCCGCCGACGTCGATGTCGCTGATGCTCCAGGTGCCGTCCGCGGCGACGACCGTCGTGTATTCGGTTGTCGAATTCGTGCCGTCGCTGACGACCAGTGAAATCGTCGCCTCAATCTCGCCCGTGCCGCTGGCGGTCGTGGAGTGTTGCTCGGCGATCGTAATGGGACTGTTCAGGCCAGTAACCGCGACGGCTGGCGCCTCGGTGTCTTTGCTCGGGGTCGTGATGTCTTGGGCAGAGTTGCCGGCGGCATCGGTCGCCGTGACCGTGAACGTTAGGGTGCCATCGGCCAGGCCGCTGACGTCGATTCCGGCAATGGTCCATGTGCCGTCCTCGCCGATGGTCGTGGTGTACTCACTCGTCGAGGTGTCGCCATCGGTAACTACCAGGGAGATCGCAGCGCCGACTTCACCGGTGCCGCTGACACTCACGCTGCCAGCGCCTGCCGCATTGATCTGATTGGCCAGGGGGAGGATGACGACGTTTGGCGCGATGGAATCCTTGGTGGCCGTGCGGCTTGTCTCGGCAGTATTTTCGTCGGCGTCGGTCGCGGTGACCTGGTAAGTGATCGTGCCATCGGCCAGGTCGCTGACGTCGATGCCGGCAATGGTCCAGGTCCCCTCCTCGCCGATGACGGTGGTATACTCACCCGTCGTATTGGTGCCGTCGGTGACCACAACCACAATCGTCGCACCGACTTCTCCCGTGCCGCTAATCGTGGTATCGGTAGCGCTTTCTGCATTGATCGGCGCCGAAATAAACGTCACGGCGACAGTTGTTTTCGTAACGTCGGCAGTTGTCTGGGCGGGATTGCCGGCGGCGTCCGTGGCGGTAATCGTAAACGTGATCGTGCCGTCTGCCAGGCCGCTTAGATCGATGTCGCCGATGCTCCACGTGCCGTCCTCGGCGACAACCGTGTCGTATGGGATCGTGCTGTTCGTGCCATCGCTGGCGACTAAGGAAATCGTGGCGCCAACCTCGCCCGTGCCACTAAGCGAAGTCTGTTTTTGGTTGGCAATCGTGATTGGCGAGGTGACGTTGGTTACCGCGACGGCTGGCGCGACCGTATCTTTATTCGCGGTGAGACTGGTTTGCGCTGTGTTTCCGGCCGCGTCGGCGGCGGTGGCAGTGAACGTGAGCGTGCCGTCGGCAAGTTCGCTGACGTCGATGCCACTGATGCTCCACGTGCCGTCCTCGGCAACCGTGGCGTTATACTCGGCCGTCGAGGTATCGCCGTCGCTGGCCACCAGCGTGATGACGGCGCCGGCTTCGCCAGTGCCATGGACACTGACCTCCGCAATGTCGGCGGCGTTAATCGGATCGGTCACGCTCAAGATGGCCACGGCCGGCGCCACGGTGTCCTTGGTAGCGGTGCGACTATTCTGAGCCGTGTTGTTGGCACCGTCCGTTGCCGTTGCCGTAAAAGTAATCGTGCCATCGGCCAGGTCGCTGACGTCGATGCCGGTGATGTTCCACGTGCCATCCTCGCCAACAACCGTGCTGTACTCGGAACTGGTGTTGGATCCATCGCTGGCCACAAGCGAAACGGTCGCGCCGGCCTGGCCAGTGCCACTGGCACTAGCGTTCGTGGAAGCGTCGGCGTTAATGGGGTCGGTCACGGCGACCACGACGACGGTTGCCTTCGTGGCGGTCAGGCTGCTTTGGGCCGTGTTGCCGGCCGTATCCGTGGCTGTGACGGTGAAGGTAAGCGTGCCGTCAGCCAGTTCACTGACGTCAATGCCGGTGATGCTCCACGTGCCGTCCTGGCCGACGACGGTAGTGTATCCGGTGGTGGAGTTGGTGCCGTCGCTGACCACCAAGACAAGGGGAACGCCGACTTCGCCGGTACCGCTGGCTTCAGCAGCATGATAGTTGGCGATCGTGATCGGACTGGTGACATTCGTCACGTCGATGGGCGGAGCGACAGTGTCCTTGGTCGAAGCGAGGCTGCGCTGGGTCGAGTTCCCTGCTGCGTCGGCGGCAGTGACGGTGAACGTAATCGTGCCATCGGCCAAACTACTCACGTCAATGCCCGAGATCGACCAGGTGCCGTCGCTGGCGACTGTCGTCGTACGGACCGCGGTATTGTTGGTGCCATCGCTGGCGACGAGAGAAATAGTCGCGCCCACTTCTCCGGTGCCGCTGGCCGTGGCCAGGCCGGCGCTGGCCGCGTTGATCGGATTGGTTACGCTCGAAATCGCGACCGCGGGGGCAGTTGTATCCTTGGTGGCGGTGTGAGTTGTTTGGGACGAGTTGCCTGTGCTATCGGTCGCGGCTGCTGTAAATACCAGTTCGCCGTCGGCCAGAGCGCTGACGTCGATGCCGGTGATGCTCCAGGTACCGTCCGTGCCAACGGTCGCGGTACGTGGTGCTGGTCGAATTCGTGCCATCACCGGCAATGAGGGTGACAAACGCGTTGACTTCGCCCGTGCCGCTGACAGTGACATTGGTCTGGTTGGCGAGATTGATTGGATTCGTGACCGACGTGATGGCCACATCCACACTTTGTGTCGAAATCGTATAACTGGCGGCTGTGAAGTCGCCGTTGCCGGCTCCGGCGCCGCCAAGAGCCTGGCCCGATTGACTGACGATCGAGTCGTCGTCCACCAGGTTCAAGCCGACACTCCCTGTGCCGCCCCCCGTGGCCACCGTGACCGTGTATACAGATCCACTTCCGCTGACGCTCGAAATTGACGCACCGGAATGCCCATAGGCCGCGAAGTCGGTGGCATCGACGCCCGTGACGTTTTCACTGAAGGTAACCGTGTAGTTGACCGATGCCGCAGTCGTGGGGTCGCCATCTGCTTTAGTCATCGAAGTAACAACAGGCGCGGCAAGGCCGTACTGCGATAGCATGTCGTCAAATATTTGTTGAGCTGGCGGCGTCGACGCCAGAAAGAGTCGTATCGAGATGACCGAAACGTCCAGGCCAGTCTCGGGGAAATCGTAGTCGGAACCCGTGCTTCCGCCCGGCAACACGATTCCCGAGATCGAGTTGGCGCGGCGGCGCCCCCAAACTTCCAACATGTGCCGCCGTGCCCACGAGCTTCGCCGGCTGCGCCTCGACAATGGAGTATGTACCCGCGGGCAGGTTGGTAAAAGAATAGGTCCCATCCGCGTCGGTGGTCGCGGTTTGAGACGGGATTGGATTTCCTTGCGGGTCGACGCCGGTCACGGTGATCGTTATACCGGCGAGCGTCGGTTCAGTCGCGTCGTACTGACCGTTTCCATTCGAATCGACAAAAACACGGCCGGACAGGCTGTTAGCGCCGAGGGTATTCTTGGTTGCGGAAATGCTGCTTTGCGCCGAGTGTCCAATCGCGTTGGTTGTCGTGGCCGTGAAGGTGATCGTGCCGTCGTTTAATGCGCTGACGTCCATGTTGGTCAACTGCCAGGTTCCGTCGGCAGCCACGACTCGCTCTGGCTCGCGGTCGTGTGCGTGCCGTCGGTGCCCGTCACGACGACCGTCGATCCGACGTCCCCGGTGCCGCTGACGGTGACGGCGGTCGCGTTCGAGAGGTTGATTGGGTTTGTGACAAACGTGACGGACACGGTCGGCTCGACCGTGACTTTAGGCGCTGTCAGGCTCGCTTGGCGCCATTGCCCAAATCGTCCTTGGCGGTAGCCGTGAAGGTAATCGTGCCGTCATCCAGCGCGCTGACGTCGATGCCGCTAACGGACCACGTGCCGTCCGCGGCAATCGTGGTCTGAAAGGTCGTTGTCGTGTGCACTCCATCCGAGGCGACCAGCGTTACGGTGGCGCCCACCTGGCCCGTGCCGCTGGCCGAAGTGCTGCCGACGTTGCTGATCTCAATGGGATTGGTCACGAATTCGATTCGCACTGTTGTCTTGGTGGCCGAGAGGCTGCTCTGCGCCGAATTCTGACTGGCATCCGTTGCGGTCGCGGTATAGGTGATTGCTCCATCGGTGAGGCTGCTGAGATTGATGCCGGCAGCGGTCCAAGTGCCGTCGATTCCGACGGTGGCCGTCACCGCGATTGTCGTATGAACGCCGTCCGTGACGACGACCGAGACCGTCGCTCCAGCTTCACCGGTGCCGCTGGCCGTTGCACTCAGGTAGTTGCCCAGTCCGACCGGATTGGTGACCGTGAGAACGGCAATCGCCGGAGCCACCGTGTCCTTGTTTGCGGGCTGCGTAAACACCGCGCTGTTGCCGGCCGTGTCCGTCGCGCTAACCGAATACGTGATCGCGCCATCGTTCAAGCTCGAAACGTCGATGCCGCTGATACTCCAGACGCCGGATGCATCGGCAACGGCCGTTCGCTCAGCAGTCGTGGTGGTGCCGTCGGTTACGACAACCGAAATCGTTGCACCAGGCTCGGACGTCCCCGTGATGGATGTCGAGCCTTGATTCGTAGAGTTGATTGGATCCGTCGTGGTCAAATTGCCGACAGTCGGCGGTGTCGTGTCTTTGCTGACAGTCTTGCTGCTGTGGGCCGAATTGCCAGGATCGTTGGCGAAGCTGGCCGTGGCGGTGTAGACAATGTCGCCGTCGGCCAGTGCGTGACGTCGATGCCGGCAATCGACCAGGTGTCACCCTCGCCGACGGTCGTCGTATAGGCACTGGTCGTGACGGCTCCATCCGTGACGACGAGCGAGATCGTCGCGCCTGCCTGACCTGTTCCGCTGACGGAGGTGGAGCCGGCATTCGCGGCGTTTATGGGATTAGTTATCAACGTGATCGTCACGGTCTCCTTGACCGCCGTCAGGCTGCTTTGACTAGTGTTGCCCGCGGCATCGCTCGCGGTGGCGGTATAGGTGACGTCGCCATCGGCAAGCCCGCTGACATCGATCCCACTGACAGACCAGGCGCCGTCGCTTCCGGCGGTGGTTGTCGCTGCGACGGTCGAAGCAACTCCGTCGCTCACGACGACCGAAATGATGGCTCCGGCTTCCGCGGTCCCGCTGGCCGATACGAGACTTGAGTTCGCAATGCTGATTGGATTAGTGGCGGTATCGAGTGCCACCTGCGGGGCTAGCGTGTCCTTGAACGAGGTCGTGCTGCTCTTTGTGGTGTTGCCTGCAGAATCCGCGGCAGTGACGAGGAATGTAATGGTTCCCTCGGACAACGTGCTCGTCGCAATGCCGGAAATCGACCAATGGCCGCTGCCATCGACGGTCGTCGTGTAAGTGGTCGAAGACGTCGACAGCGTGGCGGCAACCACGGAAATCGTGGCGCCCACTTCGCCGTCTCCACTGATCGCCACGCTATTGGCATTGGCGCCGTTGATGGGGTTGGTGACGGAGACCACATTGACCGCAGGAGCGACCGTGTCTTTCGTGGCCGTGGAGGTGGTTTCCACCGGCTGGCCATCCGAGTCGGTCGAGGAGACGGTGAACGTAATGACGCCGTCGGCCAACTGCGTTGCGTCGATGCCCGAGATGGACCACGTGCCGTCACTGGCTACGGTGGTGGTGTACGGAGCGGTGTTGTTCGTTCCGTCGCCTGCCACCAGGGATATGCCGGCGCCGACCTGGCCTCGGCCGCTCGCCGTCACGTTGGCAGCGTCGCTGGAATTGATCGGGTCCGTGACCGACAGGATTTCGACCGGCGCCACGACCGTCAGCGAGAACGCCTGCGCGTTGTGAAAGGCCGAGCTCGTGTCGTCCACATGAGCCAACAGTCCGATGGTTCCCGAGAAACCGGCAAGCGGCGTGAGCGTCACTGTGGCCGTACCGGCATCGCCGGGCGTAACGACGACACTCACGTTAGACGGAGTGGCTTGAAACGTGCTGTCGCCGGTGACACTGAATGTGAGATTGCCGTTGTTGTATTGACTGGCCGTGAGCTGGAAAGTGACCGGGGTGTTGAGGTTGGTGACGAGATCGTTCACGGGGTTCAGAACCAACGGTTGGCTATTGGACGTTGCCGTCGCGGTCACCACGTTGGCGGTAAACGACGTCTGCGCGGAACTGCCGTCGGTCGACGTTGCCGTAACCGTGATTGTCGTTGTGCCGGTGAAGCCGGCATTCTCGGAGATCTGCACGACCCCGTTTTGCGTGTCGGTGATGATCGTGGCCGAGGTAATCGTAACAGGAGTCGTCGGCGAGCTATTTGTGCTGGTGATGCCCTGGGCATTCATAATCTCGTTATAGACATCAAAGCCGCTGGTAAGTTGACCAAAGATGGAATGCCGAAAGTTGAGGTATTGAGGCAGATTGGCCAGCGGAGAATTGATATCCGTGATGAATATTTCGGACGTATTCGAATTGGGCGTGCCCGGATTCGCCATGGCCAATAAACCAGGGCTATTGAAAGACAACGCCACGTTGAATTCATCAGCAAAGGTGTCGGCTGTTTTGGTATTATTGGCTCCGCCCTGGATGACAAACGTGGGGACGATGCGATAAAAAGACAGGTTGTCATAGAAGCCGGACTCGACTAACTGCTCGATTACGTGAACCGTGTCGGGGGCCAGGTCCTCGAATAGCTGAACGGTCATCGTGCCGGAAAAACTTTGGCCGTCCGAGCCCACGCCAGTGACGGATAGTCGTAGCGTGGGATTTCCAGTCAGCACCGAGGCCGTGACACTCGGATTGCTGCTCGTGACGGAATACGTGATCGTCTGACCGGGGTCCGTCGCCGTCAGCGGTACGTACAGGTCTTTGCCCGAAGGGACGTCGAACGCGGATCCGGAATCCGGGCCAACTATCGGGGTCAGCGCAATGGTCAGTAAATGGCGGCTCTCCAGAGCCTCATACAACAGGCCGCCATTCTCATTCCAACGGCTGAACCGGGGGGACCGCCTGGGCCGCTTGTTTTTTTTCCGTGCCGCTGAGATTCGTCGAAAGAAATCCATGGAATGTCTCATGTGATGCTGACTTAAATAGTGATCCTCTCGGATCGCCTTCGGAGAGATGGGAAGCCCGACAGGGCCCAGGCCGCTAATCGCCGCTGCCCGTGGGTCCCCAGAACTGGGAACTTTCTCCTCTGGGCGCCTGGCTCACGCCGCCAAAGATATAGAACGAGAAAGGGCGCCGAATCCGTGCGCGGAAAATGCAAAAAAGTCCGTCACCGAAACCCAAGGGATCCGTTCGGGTTTAATGGAAGCCGCCGCGGAGGCAATAATGTTCCGTGGCGGGTCCGAATGTAACGATTGGGGTGAGCAGTGGGCGGTCGGCCTTGGGGCGCCCAACTGACCAATTGCTGGTCGGCAAGAATAATTCGGCAACCGCGATGGCCGACCAACCTCCACGCATTGGCTCTTGATTGACCGCCCGCGGAGGGCGAACTAACATAAAATAGGCTGCACGTCTCGATCGCGATCATTGCTCTCCGCTGCGCGAGCGGGGATGGCGACATTTCCGGAATCCAGATGAGTACCCCCATGCGACAAGGGTTGGGGCGTCACCGCTACCGGTGCTTCGAGCCGCTGGAAAATCGGCTCGCTTTGAGCGTTGCGCCGCTGGCCTTCGCGCCTGCGCTTCCCGACATGTCGCCGGTTCCCGTCGAAAAGGCTGTCTTTTATTTCGCGCCGCGCGAGGCCGCCGCATTAGCGGTCAACCCCTTCTCGGGCGGAGCCGCGGTTGATTCCGCGCAGACTCCGCAATTCGCCCCCCCGCGGGCCGTGTTGCAGACGAACCCGATCGTCCTCAGCCCGATTGTCCTGGGCGACCGAATCGCCGGTTCCGACAGCCCGGCAGAGCGACCAATCCGCTTAACGTCGCCAGAGGCCATACGAGTTTCCGAAGTCCGACTGGATGCTGGGTGGGTTCCTATTGTTAATCTCCGTCCAATGGAAGCGATCACCGCCGTTCCCTCGATCGACTCCAGCAGTTTTGCGACTTTCTTCGAGCAGCGTCGCTTGCTGTTCGACTGGAGCAACATCCGCGATTCCTTGCCGGAAATGTCCAGTTACGAGATCACCTTGCACGGCGACGATGTCCACGCGCACGAAAAATTCGAAATTGGACCAGGCGGCCCGGAAGGAGCAAGAGGCCAACGATCGAACGGAATGGAACTCAGTTTGTTTTTGCATAGTAACGGCGAAGGTTATTCGTCCGTCCAATCGTCGGACGGTTCGTTGCAGAATCGGACGAGGCCGATCAGCTCTTCGACGGACGCGGCCCGCCCGATGAGCACGGCGATGTTCCTCACAACCCCTCCGGTCGCCAGTGGAATTAGCCGCCCGGTCGGCGAGCCGTCAGGATGGACGCTCGATCCCCTGACTGAATCGGACACCGGGCACCGTGGCAGGTCGCGCGACAGCGACGGTTCGCGCGCGAATCCTGACGCCCGATCCGCGAGCGATGCCAATGAAGCGGACGATTTCGATTTCGCGGTTTCCGCGGCCTTTTCGATCGCCCACAATTCGTGTGCAAGTATTGTGCAGTTGGCCGCTCCTCAATTGGCGGGCCCTGCCCGCTTGCTGGGGCACCTGGCGGTTGACGCCGCCGCACTCGATCAGGCGATCGCCGACGTGGTTGGCGAGGTGGATCGCCTGAGCAGCGGAGTGGCGGGCTGGTTTAGCGACGACGGCCTCCAGCCCTGGATCAAGGGAAGCGCGGCGATCCTCGCCGCCGGTCTGGGCGGCGCATTCATCGCGCGGCATCGCACCAAAACCCGCTCCGCCGTGGAAACGGAGGCCGACTCATCAACTTGGATCCTCACACAGTTGCAACACTCCACTGGCTGCGGATGAACGACGACGCACTAGCTGGTTTGCTCGAGCGACTTAACGCCGGCGACAACGAAGCCGCCGAGCAGTTTTTTCTCGCTTATAAGCCGTACCTGCAAATTGTCGTGCGCCGCCGCCTGTCGACCGCCTTGCGGACGAAATTCGACTCGATGGATGTCGTGCAATCGGTGTGGGCCGACGTGCTCGATGGGCTTCGCGACGGAAAGTGGTCGTTCGACAACGTCAATCAATTACGGTCCTTCCTGGTGAAAATGGCCCGCAATCGATTCATCGATCGATTTCGGCATCACCGCACGTCGTTGGATCGCGAAGTCACGATGCCGGATCCTGGCGTCGACGCATTGCCGGCTACTCGCTTGCCGCGTGTAAGTGAAGAGTTTTACGCGGACGAACTATGGCAGCAATTGATCGATGCGTGCCCGCCGGCCCACTACAAGTTGCTGATGCTCAAGCGGCAAGGCGCGACGATCGCCGAGATCGCCGCCCAGACGCAGCTCCACGAGGGAAGCGTGCGACGAATTCTCTTTGAGCTCGCCCGGCGGATTGCCGAGTTGCGGTCGAGCGCGACGAGCGCCCAGTAAGGAATCGAATTCGATGAGCCCCGCGAATCGCGGCAGTTCCCCGGGCGGCCCCGTCAACGACCCGCGGACGTCAATCATTGCCAGCGCCGCCGCGCACCCGCCAGACCCTTCCATCGGAAGTACCCAAGTCGATGTCTTGCGCGAGATGGCAAACGATTGGGAACAGGGCATTCGCACCCGGGCCGAGGAATGGCTGATACGCTATCCGCATTTGGCGGCTCAAGCGGAGACGGCCGTGCAAATCGTCTACGAGGAAATTTGCCTCCGGCTGGAACTGGGAGAAGAGGTTAGCTCCGTCGAGATCTGTCGGAGGTTCCCGCAATGGAGCGAAGCGCTAAGGATATTATTTGATTGCCACCGCGTCATTGATACCGGATCCCCGGCGCCGCGATACCCTCAAGCCGGAGAAAGCCTGGGCGAGCTCGAGTTGGTTCGCCGGTTAGGGCGCGGAGCAGTCGGCCAGGTGTTTCTTGCCAGGCAGCCTTCACTCTCCGACCGCTTGTTGGTCGTCAAATTGACGCCGCGCGTCGGCGGCGAACATCTTTCGCTGGCTCGACTACAACACACCCACATCGTCCCCTTGTATCACGTGCTCGATTTCCCCCAGCAGCAACTGCGCGCATTGTGCATGCCCTATCTGGGCGGGCTCACCTGGGCCCACCTGCTGGCAACATTCAGGGGAAAGCCCTTCGAGCAACTTTCGGGACGCAACATCGTCGAAACTCTAATCGCATCGGGGAGTGATCGGGGAATTCCTTCCAGTCAGACCAGTCCAGCGCTTGGTTTTCTCTCGCGCAACATATTCGCAGGCCGTTTGCTGGTTGGGAGCATGCGTGGCCGACGCGCTTCAACATGCCCACGAATGCGGAATGGTGCATCTGGACGTCAAGCCGTCGAACATATTGCTCGCCAGCGACGGGCAGCCGATGCTGCTGGACTTTCATCTCGCGAGTGAAGTCATGCTGGGGGGCAGTCAGCCTCCGCCTCGCATGGGCGGAACACGCGGCTACATGTCCCCGGAACAGGAGGCCGCCGCCGAGGATGTCCGCGAATCTCACACGCTACGACAGGATGTCGATCGACGCTCGGACATTTACTCGCTGGGCGTGACCCTGTACGAATCCCTTGCCGGACGGCTGCCGCCTGCGGACGAGATGAGTTCGCGCGAATATTGGCGCGGGCACGTGCCCAACGGGAGTCGAGGTCTGGAGGACATCATCCACAAGTGTCTCGCAGCCGGGACGTCCCAGCGGTATAGCGATGCGGCGAAGCTGGCCGCTGATTTGCGCCGCCACTTGACCGATCTGCCTCTTGTCGGAGTGCCAAACCGAAGCTGGCGAGAGCGCTGGCAAAAGTGGCGTCGGCGCAAGCCTCACGCACTGGCTGGAATGGCGGCCTTGTTCACGGTCGGCGCCGTTCTGACAATCTCCTTGGCATTGCTGGGGAGCGATCGGGCCAGCGGAGCCCGCCTGGCATTTGACCAGGCCAACCAAAGCATCAACAATCGCGAATTCGGGGTCGCCCTTGAACAGCTCGAGGCCAGTTCGAGAGCCATCCGTTGGCTGCCCGGTCAAAGTGAGTTGAAAAAGTCCATCGAAGCCCAAATGGTTGTGGCGCGTCGTGGGCGAATCGCCCGCGCCGTGCATGACCTGGTCGAACAAATTCGTTTTCTCGACAGTTACGACTCCGTGGCGCTCGCTCAATTAAAACAACTCGATGGCGCCTGCGAGAAGTTGTGGTCGGCTCGAGACAAGCTCGCACCGCTTTTGGAGTCTTCCGCAAACCCAGCCGAACGCGCTGCGTTTCGGTCCGATCTCGTCGAATTGGTCACCTCCTGGGCTGCTCTGAAAACAAAACTGGCTTCCTCGGACAAGTCGGAGGTTCGTCGCGAGGCGAATCTATTGCTCAACCAGGCCGAGGCTTTGTGCGGGCAGAGCTTCGCCATCGACCTGGCACGGCTGGAGTACTCGGGAAATGGGTCCCTCGACGCGGTTGTCGTGCCGCTGCATCCGCGCACGGCGGGTGACCATTATGCAATGGGCCGTCATCGTTTTCGGGCTGACAAACTACAGGAAGCCGCCGAACAATTCGAGCTCGCGGTCCAGTCCGAGCCCAATGCATTTTGGCCCCGTTTTTATTTGGCCCTGTGCGCGTATCGCCTCGAACACTTTGAACAGGCCCTCCACGAGTCAGACGTATGCATCGCGCTCTCGCCCGACAGCGCCCATTGTTACTACAACCGCGCACTTTGCCATCAAGCCCTGGGCGAATCCGCGGAATCGCTACGCGACCTCACGCGTGCTATTCAACTCGATCCAACCTTATCGGTCGCCTGGTTCCACCGCGGCATGGTGCGTCGCGAGCTGCGGCAATCTGCAGCGGCGATGGCTGATTTCAAGAAGGCGCTTGAGCACGCCGCCAAACCGGCCGAGGTTTACTATGAAATGGCACTCGTCGAAGTGGACCAGGAAAATCCCGCGGCCGCCCTGGACTATCTGCGGCAAGCCCTGCACCATGACGCCGCGCATTCATCCGCGTTGGCCCTAAGAGACAAACTCAAGTCGCTTGGCTCCTTTTGACCCAAGCGTGGTCGCCTCGACAAGAAGCGGGCCTAAGGCTCGGCCGGCGCCACGCAAGCAGGGCCCGGCTGCGCTACGTCCCACAAACCAAGGCGTGACGGTTGGCGTGAATACACGATAGCCGTCGCCGGTAACAGTTTCGCTAGCACTGCCGTTGGGCGCGATGCGCGCCGGCGCCCGCTCCGTAACTCATCCTGCGCTCATGGCTTAAAGAAATGAGGCTGCTGGGACTCGAACCCAGGACCTACGGATTAAAAGTCCGTTGCTCTACCGACTGAGCTACAGCCTCGAAGTTGTTGTTGGACGCGCCTGAATGCACCCCCGGGGGATTCTGGGGGGCGACAACGGCGCCGGGCAAGACGAGCGGTCAGCCGGGCCAACGCCAAGAACGAGTCCCCAAGGTATCAGCCCGGCTTTAGGCCGCCAAGCCCCGCAATCGCACTTCGCCATCGGCCGACCGACGGCGAAAATCGCTTTCGGCCTTGGCCTTTCGTCCCGCGGGCTTCGGAACTCAGCCACGGTTGCGGTTTGCCAATCCGTCGCTGTCTGCGACAATAAACCATAATCCGTGGGCTATGCTTGCCTGGGCCCTCAACAGCGCACGGGTTCGACGCATTCGCTTTTTTGACAAGAGAGTTCTCATGACGCATCCCTGGCACGACGTAAACCCGGGCAAGAATTTTCCTCGCGAGTTTACCACGGTTATCGAAATTCCGATGGGGTCGAGCGTCAAGTACGAACTCGACAAGAAGACCGGCCTGCTGCGCGTTGATCGCCTGCTTTATTCGGCCGTCTATTACCCGGCCAATTACGGCTTCATTCCGCGTACGCTGGCCGAGGACGATGACCCGCTGGACGTGCTGGTCTTATGCCAGGAGGCCGTGGCGCCGTTGACGCTGGTCGAGGCCCGGGCGATCGGACTGATGACGATGATCGACACGGGCAAGAAGGATCACAAAATCGTGGCGGTCGCCTGCGGCGATCCGGAGTACCGGGGGATCGCGAAGCTGGGCGATCTGCCCACGCACCGCCTGGCGATGCTCCGCCGCTTTTTCCAAGATTATAAGATGCTGGAGGAAAAAGCGGTCGAGGTCGACGAGTTTGAAGAAGCCATTGCCACGCCCAGTATCATGCAGGAAGCATTTAGCCGCTATTCGACCGAATACGGCCGTTCCTGATTCGCTTATCCCGGCCGAATCGCTCACTTCGCGGCGATTCCTTCGTGCGGGTTGTGACGGTCGCGCCGGGAATATCCTTTCGCCGCTGAACTTGCGGCCGCTGGCCTAAGCTTGCCATAGGTCGAGCCTTGCCGTGACTGCGCGTGTGGCGCGCGACCGAGTCGTTCGACCCGGCGTTCCATCGGTCCATCTGTTTCGACACAATACTTGGAGAACTCTCCGTGCGAACCTACCTTCGTCTCGCGATCGTTTCCGTGGCGGTGATCGCCGCCCTTCCGGCCTTCCAGCGGCCCGCCGTGGCCTGCACCGGAATTCGTCTGCAAGCGAACGACGGCAGCGTCGTTTACGCCCGCACCATGGAATTCGGCATCGACCTGCATTCCAAGGCGATCATCATACCACGGCAATTCGCTATGTCCGGCACGACAAGCTCCGGGCGCCCGGGGTTGGAATGGAAATCGAAATATGCCCTGGTCGGCTTGAACGGCGAGGACTTGTCGCTGATTGCCGATGGCGTGAACGAAGCGGGTCTGGCCGGCGGAATTTTCCTGTTTCCCGGCTATGCCCAATTTCAAGAAATCTCGGTCCAGGACGAGGCTCGATCGATCGCTCCTTGGGAGGTGATTACCTGGGCTCTTTCGAATTTTTCCACCGTGGACGAGGTCCGCGAGGGATTGGCCGGCATCAAGGTGGGCAGCGTCGAGTTCGCCGCCTGGAAGGCCGTTCCGCCGCTGCACTACGTCATTCACGACGCCAGCGGCAATTCGCTGGTCATCGAATACGTAGGCGGCAAGTTGAATCTATACGACAACGCGATTGGCGTGATTACCAATGCGCCGGAGTTTAGCTGGCACCAGACCAATCTGCGAAACTACCTCGACTTGAGCCCTAAAAACGTGCTGACTTCGACGGTCGATGGCGAGCGTTTCAGCCCGTTGGGGCAAGGCAGCGGCCTGTTCGGCCTGCCCGGCGACTTCACGCCCCCCTCGCGGTTTGTGCGGGCGGTCGCGCTGAGTACGTCGGCCATTCCTGGCGAGACGGGCGCCGATGCGATCCACCAGGCATTTCACGTGCTCGATTCATTCGATATTCCTGTGGGAGCGGTGCGATCGGCCTCGGCCGACAAGGGGCCGACCGACTACACGCAGTGGACGTCGGCCAGCGACACGAAGAACCGCAGTTTCTACTTCCACACGCACGACAACCGCCGAATTCGTCGCGTGGACTTGTTGCAAGCCAATCTGAACGCGGGGGAAATCGTTTCGATTCCGCTCCACGATCAAGCGGACGAGCAAGACTTGACGCCTAGGATCGCCGCGGAGTAGCGCCCGACTTTTCCAGTGTGAGCAACTACCTCCCATTGGGATTGCACAAGGACAGCCGCCGAGGCCCGCCCCCCGAGGCGAGGACCTCGGCGGCTGTTTTTTGTTTGGCACCTTTCAGCCAGGTCCGATCAGGTAAAGGCTGCGCTCGAAACCGATTCAGTGGGGTTTTTGTGTTGGACTGCGCGAGCTGGAAAAGATTGATCGGTCGCGGTCAGTCGTCCGATACCGTAGCTGAAGTCACTTGCGTGGTTCGTGACGTTTCGAGCACGGCGAAAGATCGGTCCGCAGGAGGTGGAACTTGCAAAGCTTTAACAGCAACTCGACTTGGGGCGACAACGAGCGACGATTCTTCGGCTTTGACCCGTCTCCCTGGGTCATGCTCGCCATCGGCGCCGGAGTGGCGCTAGCCGCGATTCACTTCACCGTCGTGCGGCCGACCTCGCGACAAATCGCTCTGTTGCAGACGCAAGTCCAATCGCTGGAAACCGGCATCCGCGGATTAACCGGTCAGCGGGCGCCGCAGGCGCCGCCAACACGCTGTTGGGACAATTGGCCGAGCAAGGTCGCCAGAGCGCCGCGGCCAGCCAGGCGCTCACCGAAATCGCCGCCTTGCACGATCG
The DNA here is from genome assembly GCA_963791755.1 of uncultured Planctomycetaceae bacterium. Classification (GTDB taxonomy): domain Bacteria; phylum Planctomycetota; class Planctomycetia; order Pirellulales; family PALSA-1355; genus PALSA-1355. Next base: position 849,914 of record CAWBTK010000005.1, on the reverse strand, counting down.
GCTTAGCAAACAGACCGATCGCGCCCAGCGGGCCCTGGTGGTGATGGAAAAGCTGTCCACGTTGGAAGACAGCCTGCTGGCCAACAGTCAGCGCGTCGAAGAAGCGGCCGACGCCCTGAACGAACTGCAAATGCTGCAAACTCGGCTGATCAATCAACAGTACATCACCGAGAGCAGCCACCGGGCCTTTGACCAACTCGACCGATTGCGTCAGCGGCTGGTCCATTCGGCCGACAACACGGCCAGTGCCGATGCCAGTCTGGACGAGATCGACGCCCTGCAAGGCCGGCTCATCGGCGAACACGAATCGAACCAGGCCGCGGCCCAAACTCTGAACTCGCTGATCGCGATGAAACGCGTCACCGAGAATCAGGCCGCCGAGATCGCAACCGCTCGGTTTGCCCTGGAGGGACTGGTCGATCTGAAGGGATCGGTGCTGGAAAACACGGCCGATCTGCAGCCAGCTCGGGACGTGGTTCGCGAGTGGACGCGAACCCAGACCCAGCTAGTCCAAGCCGGCTCGCACGCCGCGGATGCCCGCGCGACCGCCGACATGCTGTTGAGCACGGCCGACGATCTGGTATGCCGTGGCAGCCAGGCCGCCGAAGCGCAAACAGCGCTTGACGGGCTGGTCGACATGCGTCAACAACTCGACACGCAGAGCGCGAATCTCGAGTTGTCCCGCGAGCGGATGCAGCAATTGCTGTCGCTTAAAGATCAGACCATTTCCCAGACTCGCAATCTGGCCGAGGCGGCGGAGAACCTGGAGCTGATGGCCGACGTGCAGGATCAGATGGCCAAGATCGCCGTCTCGTTCGGTCGGATGCGACACTGGATCATCGAGATCCTGGCCTTCGAGCCGACTTTCAACCGAGCGATGCGCACCCTGCAGCCGCTGACCGAATTGGGCAACGTGCGGCGGATGAGTGCCACCGAACTGCGGCAGGTCATTCGCACGATGAACGATCGGCACCCGTCGCAAGGCGCTGGTTCGCCGGAGGCATCCACCGCCGAGACGGGAACCGTGCCTAAGATCGAATCCGCCACGTCGGCGCCCGTGACCGAATCGGCGCGAGCCGATTTCTAACGGTCATTTGGTCTGAACCGGCCGGGAAGGTCTGGTGGGTCGAATCGCCCGTGCATCGAAGGTCCATGAACCTGCTGGAAAGACCGATTGTCAGCGTCACCAATTGCCAACGTCGTAGCCGCCGGTCGATCAATGCACGGTAGGCTGCCGAGACGCGGCGTGCTGCTGGTTGGTCAGGTCGATGAGGTACTGGGCGACGGCGGCCAAGGTGGGGGTCTCGTAAACCCACCAATCCAGGTCTTTGATGTGCAGTCCGAATAGCTTTTCGACCTCGCACAAGAACTCGATCCCTTCGAGCGATGTGAGGCCGGCGCCGACGGCAAACAGCGGATCGTCCGCCGCAATGCCGTTCGGCCGCTTCAAGCCGAAGCGATCCGCCAGCAGCGTGCGTAGAGCGTCAAGCGTGCGCTCCAGTCCGATCTGCGCTGCATCCAAGGCCATATCCGTTGCATCTCCACGTCGAGCGTCTTGGACCGTCAGCCGACGACGTTATCCGTCTGGGCGGTTCAGTATTATTCTATCAAACCAGGCAAGCTTATTGCGTGTGCACCCCTTGACGGGCGTACGCAGGATTGTTTGCTGGCAAGGCCTTTCGGATGCATCGGTGCGCGGCCGAGACGAACTTGACGCTGCCTGACGCCATCGATAGATTGACCGGCTCCCCAGGTCGCGGACCAGGGGCCTTCGGCGCCGGTTAGTCAGGTGATTATGGCAAGTGTGGTTGTGAAGGCTGTAAGCTCCCGGAGGGATCAGAAACAATTTGTCAATTTCCCGTGGAAGTTGTACGAGGGTGATCCCAATTGGGTGCCGCCCATCTTGATGGAGCAGCGCGGGTTGCTGGGCTATCGCCGCCATCCGTTTCACGACGAGGCCGAGGTGCAGACCTTTCTGGCCATGCGCGATGGCGCGGTTTGCGGCCGCGTGGCCGCCATTCACAATCGCGCGTACAACCGGCACTGCGGCGAGAACTGGGGCTTTTTCGGCTTTTTCGAATCGATTGACGATCCGGAAACCGCCAATGCTCTGTTAGATGCCACGCGGTCCTGGCTCGCCGAGCGCGGCGTGCACACCATTCGGGGGCCGGCAAATCCCTCACTCAACTATGAGTGCGGTCTGCTCGTCGAGGGGTTTCATTCGCCTCCCACGTTCATGATGACCTACAACAAGCCCTATTACGGCAAGCTGCTTGAGAATTGGGGCTACCGCAAGGCGCAGGATCTGTACGCTTTCTGGGGCCACATCGACATGGTCTCGAAGCTGGACAAAAAGCTGTATTTCATCAGCAACGAGGCCAAGCAACGGTTCAACGTCAAAGTGCGCGCCATGAACCCGCGCAAGTTTCGCGAAGAAGTGCAAATGTTTCTCCGCGTGTACAACGCCGCCATGGCCGGCAGTTGGGGATTCTCGCCGCTGTCGCCGGCCGAGATCAAGGTTTTGGCCGGAGGGCTGCAACACCTGATCGCCCCGGAACTGGCGGTGGTAGCCGAGGTCGATGGCGAGCCGATCGGGGCCTGCCTGGGGCTGCTCGATTACAATCCCCGCATTAAAAAGATCAATGGGCGGTTGTTTCCGTTCGGTTTCTTGCGCCTGATCCGCAACAAACGCGAAATCACGAAGATGCGCGTCTTGAGCATCAACGTGGTGCCCGAGTATCAGCGCTGGGGATTGGGAGTCGTGCTGCTGGGCGGCTTGATCAAGCCCATGCAAGAGTGGGGCATGCTCGAGGCCGAATTCTCTTGGGTGTTGGAATCCAACACGCTGTCGCGCGGCAGCCTTGAAAAAGGTGGCGCGAAACTTGACAAGACTTACCGCATGTACGATTACGCAATGCAGTAAAGGCATTCGTGATCGTATCTTCTCGAATCGGTCCGTCTTTATCAGGCGAACACTTCGCGAATCGGCTGGCCCAGTCCGTCGCGCGTAACGTAGAACGGCCTTCGCTCGATCTCGTAGGCCAACTTGGGCGAGATGCCCAGGGCGCGGTAAATCGTGGCGTGCAAGTCCTCGATCACGACCCGCCCCTCGATCGTCTTGCACGGTCGCTCGTCGGCCGTCTTGCCGTGCAAATAGCCCCGCTTCATGCCGCCGCCGAACAGCAGCACGCAGCCGGCGTCGGTAAAGTGACGGTGCATGCCGTAGTATTTGAGCTCTTGGATTACCTTGGGCACCTCGACCTGATCCTTGACCTGCTTGTCGGGCCGGCCCTCGATCATCATGTCGCGGCTGAACTCGCTGGCCAACACGATCAGCGTGCGATCGAGCAGCCCGCGCGATTCCAGATCGAGCACCAATTGCGACACGGGCGGGTCGATCATGGCCTTCAAATCGGTTAGCCGGGTGTGGCCGTTGTCGTGCGTGTCCCAGTTCTTGAAGGGGATGTACTCGGTGGTCACTTCGATGAATCGTGCGCCCACTTCGGTAAGCCGTCGCGCGAGCAGACAGCCCAAGCCAAATTGTCCGGTGTTGTAGCGGTCGTAGCTTTCCTTGGGTTCGAGGCTCAGATCGAAGGCCTTGGCGGCCGGCGAACTGAGCAATAGGTGTGCGCTGTCCAGCGATCGAACCAAGGATTCCTTTTGGTAATCGCTGCCGAATTTGCCGATCGGACTCTGTGCGGCCAGATTCTTGTAAAACCGGTGACGGTTCTCGAATCGACCGGGACTCATGCCCCGCGGCGGTCGCACGCTGGCCATGGCTTCGTCGGCCTGGGGAATCAAGAACGGGCCATATTCGCTGCCCAGGAAGCCAGCCTGATGGAAGGCCTTGAGTTCTTCGCCTTCTCCCAGGTCGAACCGCTGGCCAATATCGATAAATGCCGGCACGGCCGGATTGAGCGGGCCGAGCGTGCGCGCGATCATCGAGCCGATGTGCGGTGCGGCCACCGTTTGAGGCGGAGCATAGCCGGTGTGCCAATGATATTGGTGCCGCGAGTGCAGGATGAAGCCCAGGTCGCCGGCCGTGTAGGAGCGAATCAGCGTTCCCCGATCCATCACGGCGGCGGTTCGTTCGAGGCCCTTCGAGATCTTGATCGTGTCGACGGCCGTGTCGATCGACTCGAACGTGCTTAGCACGCGATTCGACTCCAAGCCCGGCTCGAACGGCGTGTACCGTTTCGGGTCGAACGTTTCGGTCGCCGCCATGCCTCCGCCCATCCAAAGCACGATCACGGTATCGGCCGTGGCGCGCATCTTTTCGTCCTCGGCCGCCGCGATCGCGCGGGGCAACCGGCCGCCAAGGCGGAGAGCGTGGCGGCGCTGCGCCGCGCAGGAAATCACGACGATTCCAGGACACATCTTGCGAGCGTCGGTTGTCGTTCATCGGCACACTCAATAAATAAGTTGAAATTCCGGCAACATCACCAGGGCCCACAACAAATCTTCGATGCCTTCGGCGGCCGGCTCGCCGCCCAATAGTTCGAGCGTGAGCGAGCGTTCGCTGTCGCTCGGCGTGCGAAGCAGCGCGGCCTGATAGATCGCCGCCACCAGCGCTGGCGGTTCGAGCTTCCGGCGCTCCATTGCTTGCCGCCTTTTTCGAGCAGGGTCGCCAACGGCGTGCCGTTGGTCAGTTCCAGCGCTTGCAGCGTCGTGGCGGTCTTCGGGCGATCGGTCACCACTTGTTCGCGGTTGGATCGGCCCAGCGCGGCCAGAAGCGGATCGGCGAATACGAGGGCCGCGCGGGCGCCCGCATGGCCGCCTGGCGATTGGTGCGAGGCTAGCGCCGACGGCTTGGCGGCGGCAGCGGCATAAGCGACTCCCCCCAGGTCCGCCACGGCATCGACAAATTGCTCGGCGGACAATCGCCGCACCAGGGGACCGCGAAAAACAAAGTCATGACGGTTATCTTCGGCCAGGTCGAGCGGCGGCAGTTGATAGGCCCGCGAGCTTGCGATCAGCTCGAGCGTGTGCTTCAGGTCGTATCCATGATCGACGAGATCGGTGGCCAGAAAATCGAGCAGGTCGGCGTTCCAGGGCGGGTTGTCCATTTCGTCGACCGGTTCGACCAACCCGCGCCCGAGCAGCCGCGCCCAAAGTCGATTGACGATCGTCCTGGCGAGCCGGCCGTTCTCGGGCCGCGTGATGACCTCGGACAATTGCTTCAATCGCTCGGCGGTCGGGGCCTGGGAGTCGATCGAGCCCAGATCGGGATAGAGAAACTGCAAGGGTGCGAATTGCCCGGTGGGCTGGTCGCAACGGTGCATCTCCAGCGGGCCGTCGGCGAAAATGCCCGCCAGCCCGTACGCGTCGGTCAGCTTCCAGTCGCTGATGAAACTGTCGTGACACGAGGCGCACTTGAGGTTGATACCCAGAAAAACCTGCGACACATTCTGAGCCGCCTGCATCGGCGGAGCCTGGCTGGCATTCACCACTCCGCGCCACACGATGCCCTTGATGAACCCGGCCGCCTGGGGCGTGGGATTGATCAGTTCGCGTACGAATCGATCGTAGGGCATGTTTTCGACCAAGGCCGCGGCGAGCCAGTCGGTGATCTGCAACCGCCCGCCATCGATATAGCCGGTGCCGCGGTAGTCGTTGCGCAGCGCGTCATTCCAAAAAGTCAGCCAGTGGGTGGCGTACTGCTGGTTGTTTTCCAGCAACGCGCGGATTTTCTTCGCCCGCTTGTCGGGCGCCGTGTCGCGGACCAGTGCGTCGAGGTCGTCCGGCGTAGGCATCAGCCCCACCAGGTCCATGCTCGCTCGACGCAAGAATGTGCGGTCGGCCACGACCTCGCCCGGCACAAAATCGGTCGACTGGAAATAGGGCTCCAACAGCCGGTCGATAGGATTGGCTCCGATCGAGCTTTCGCCAATCGGCGGCAACGTCACGCGGCGCGGCTCCAGAGGCGCCGAAACCGTCTTTTTGAACGTGAAACCATCTTCCCACGGCAATCCCTGGTCGATCCAGGCGCGCAGCAGGCCTACCTGTTGCGAAGAGAGTCGAGGCCCCTGGGCCGGCATGATCGAGTCGGGTTCCAACCCGGCGACAAGGGCCACCAGTCGACTTTCGCCGCTTCTGCCGGGCGCGACCACCGAGCCCGATTCGCCGCCTGCCAAAAGCGACTCGCGGGTGTCGATCGAGAATTCGCCCTTGCGTTGGCCGCCGGCGTGGCACTTGGCACAACTGTTCGTCAGGATTGCCAGAATATCCTTATGGAAGTCGACCGTCCGTTCGGCCGGAGGCGGCAATGTCTCGGTATCAGCCGCCTCAAGGCACGGCCGCCCGGCGAGCAGGATGGTCCACAGCACAACGATGGATAGGGCGACGTGTTTCATGATCAACCGTCGAGAATTGCCGGGTGGGAAACAAGCAAGGCGGGTTCGCGGGCGATTGCTCTTGTCGCTTCAGTCACGATGCTTTCTATATTGTGCGTGCGGCCGCCCGGCGTGAAAAGCCCTCGCCTGGCGACAACGGCCGGAAAGAGCCCTCATTTTTGTTCTTGGTGGCCCCAAATCGCTTCCCGGGCGACTCTCCAGGATTCCTATTCTCATGGAATTACTCAACAGCCTCGCCGAAACGTTTTGGCGGATTTGGCCGCATCTTTTCTTCGTCACTTACGTGTCGCTCATGGTAATCGCCTCGGCCCACCTGGTGATGTACAAGAAAGACACGCGGGCGGCGATCGGCTGGATTGGCGTGGTACTGATGGTGCCGATCTTCGGTGCGCTGCTGTATGCCGTTTTGGGCATCAACCGCCTGCAGCGTCGGGCCTTGAATTTGCGCGGCGGCACGACCCCGAGAGTTGCCAGCGCCGGGCGTTATGTGACCGATCGGAGGGCCTTCGCCGCGCTGCCCTCGGGTGCGAAGCATCTGACAAGTCTCGAGCGGCTGATTCACGAGTTGACCGGACGTCCGCTCTTGGGTGGGAATCGCGTGAAACAATTAGTGGGTGGGCAAGAAGCCTATCCGCAAATGCTGGCCGCGATTAACCAGGCCAAACGTTCGGTCGCGCTGAGCACGTACATCTTCGACAATGATCGCGCCGGCGCCATGTTCGCCGAGGCGCTCGAAGCGCGCGCTTGCTCGCGACGTGCAGGTGCGGGTCATTATCGATGCGATCGGCGCGCGCTATACGTTTCCCTCGATTGTTGGCCGCTTGCAGGCCGCGGGCGTGCCGCTTGCGATCTTCTTGCCAACCTTGGTGCCGGGACGATTCGCCTACTCGAATCTTCGTAATCACCGCAAGATTCTGGTGACTGATGGCCGCTTGGGTTTCACTGGCGGACTGAATATTCGCGAGGGACACGATCTGAGCCTGCATCCGAAGCATCCGATCGAAGATCATCACTTTCGCATCGAAGGTCCGGCGGTCGCGCACCTGCAAGAAGTGTTCGCCGAGGACTGGGCATTTTGCAAGGACGAAATTTTGCAGGGGGACACGTGGTTTCCGGAATTGGCAGATGTCGGCCCGGCCATGGCCCGCGGGATTTCGGCCGGGCCCGACAGCGATCTCGATAAATTGCGTCTGACGCTGGAGGGAGCGCTTTCCTGTGCCCAATCGTCGGTCTGCATCGTAACCCCCTATTTCCTGCCCGACGCTTCCCTGATCGCCGCGCTCAACGTCGCGGCCCTGCGCGGAGTGGAAGTGGATATCATTCTGCCCGAGGCCAACAACCTGACGCTGGTTAAGTGGGCCTCGACCGCGCTGCTTTGGCAAGTGCTCGAGCGAGGTTGCCGGGTTTGGATGTCGCCGCCGCCTTTCGATCATACGAAACTCATGCTGGTCGATCGTGCTTGGACCCTGTTCGGCTCGGGCAATTGGGACCCGCGCAGCCTGCGGCTGAACTTCGAGTTTGACGTCGAATGTTATGACTGCGAACTGGCCGAGGAACTTTGTCTGTGGATGGAAGGCAAACGCAAGCTGGCGCGGCAGGTGACCCTGGCCGACGTGGATGGCCGCAGCATTCCAGTTCGACTCCGCGATGGCGTCGCGAGGCTGTTCACGCCGTATTTGTAGCCCGATCCTTCGCGCCGGCCGAATTCCGGGCAGAGCTCGCCGCGTTGACCCCTGCCGGGCCGGCTACTATATTCGACTACGCGAGCAAAGTCGCCTTGCGCGAGTAATCTTGCGTGCGAAACCGCCGGGCACGTTAAATTGGACGCGTGCCACCCGCCTGGAAAATCGCCATGCAGCCGTGTTTCTCAGCTTGCGCCTGGCTCGCGGTTGTGACGTTCGTCACTTTGTCAGCGGTCGGTTCCTCGTCTGCTCAAGAAGCTCGCCCCGCCAATGCCGCTCTGGCAGTGGTTTCCAGCGATGCCGCGGGCGTGGAGTTCTTTGAGAAGTCAATCCGGCCGTTGTTGGCCGCCCGTTGTTTCGAGTGCCATGGGCCACAAAAGCAAAAGGGAAACCTACGGCTCGACTCCCGCGCTGCCGCGCTCAACGGGGGCGATACGGCGCCGGCCGTCGTTCCGGGAAAACCGGAAGAAAGCCTGCTGGTCGATGCTGTTCGCTATGGTGACACGTACCAGATGCCGCCTAAGTCGCAGCTTCCGCCGCAAGAGATTGCCGCGCTGGTCGAGTGGGTTCGCATCGGTGCGCCGTGGGGAGTTGACAGCGCGCCGGTCGCGACGGCCGATAGCCCTTCGACCTTTAACCTGTCCGAGCGGGCCAAGCATTGGAGCTTTCAGCCGCTGGCCGAAGTGGCTCCGCCACGCCTGGACGACGATCGCTGGGTAAAAACGCCGGTTGACCGATTCATTCTCTCTCGGCTGCGCACAGCCGGACTCGCGCCGGCTCCGAGCGCCTCGAAGCATGAGCTGCTTAGGCGCGTGACCTACGATCTGATCGGCTTGCCGCCGAGGATGTCCGAGATCGAGGACTTCCTGGGTGACGAGGCGCCCGGCGCCTACGAGAGAGTCGTCGATCGGTTGTTGGCTTCTCCGCGTTACGGCGAGCGTTGGGCTCGGCATTGGCTGGACCTGGTGCGCTATGCCGAGACCTGCGGCCACGAATTCGACTTCGACTTGCTCAACGCGTACCGCTATCGCGACTACGTGATTCGGGCTTTCAACAACGATTTGCCCTACGACCAGTTTGTCGTGGAGCATCTGGCCGGAGATTTGTTGCCTCGCCCGCGCCGCCATCCGCTGGATGGATTCAACGAATCGATCATCGCCACTGGTTGTTTTTTCTTCGGCGAGGCGAAGCATTCGCCGGTCGACGTACGTCAGGACGAAGCTGACCGGATTGACAATCAGATCGACGTGCTAGCCAAGACATTTCTGGGCCTGACCGTGAGCTGTGCCCGTTGCCACGACCATAAATTCGACGCGATCTCGACCAAGGATTACTACGCGCTGGCCGGGTACCTGCAGAGCTCCCGTTATCAGCAGGCTTTCATTGATTCGCCAGATTCGCGCCGTCAACCGGTCGAGCAGTTGCGATCGATCCGGGCCCAGCGTCAACAAGCGGTCGAAACTTGGGTTCGCGATTCGCTCGTGCCGCGCGCCGCGCGACAGGCCGAGTCATTGCTGGCCGCGGACAGTTCGAGCGATGATCGTTGGTCAAAGCAATTGATCGAACAGGCGCTTGGCCGGGTTGAAGATGTTTTTCATCCCTGGGCCGTGCTTTCGCAAGAACCCGCCGACGTCGCGGCTGACGATTTCTCCTTGCGTCGCCAGGCAATGGTGAACCAACTTACCGCGCGGACCGTTGCCGGGCGGGTCGGCGTCGGACCGAGCCTGGCTGATTTTCAGAGTGCCGATTTCAAACCCTGGCAAGCGACCGGCGACGCGTTCTCGGCCGGTCCGCTTCGGGTCGGACAGTGGGCTGATGTCAAATCGGCGGCGCCATTATCTCTGCGATTAGCAGCTAATGTGACCGCGCACAGCGGTCTGCTCTCTGGCAAGCTGCGAGGCGTGCTTCGATCGCCGACGTTCGAGATCGTCAAGCCGCGAATCTGGTATCGACTGCGCGGCGACGGGGGACAGGTGCGGTTGATCGTCGATGGTCTGCAACTGATTCAAGACCCGATTTATGGCGGTTTGAAATTCGCCGCCGGAGGCCCCGAGCCACATTGGCACGGCCAAGACGTGAACAAATGGATTGGCCACCGCGCCTATATCGAGATAGTCGACGATGACGACGGCAGCATCGCGGTCGACGAGATTGTGTTTGGCAATGGCGACCAGCCGGGCGAGCGACCCAGTCGCTTGATCGTGGCGATGTTAGAAGACCCTTCAATTACTTCGCCTGCAAAGCTCGCGCATGCCTACCAGCGGGTGTTTCAACAGGCCATTGCATCTTGGTTAGCCGATACGCCGGCCACGCCCGACGAGCAGGCCGATCGCGCACACATCTTGTGCGCGGCAATTGAACATCTTCCGCGCGACGCCAGCGACGGTGCCAAGGACGATGTTTTCCGCGCGCGAATGGCCGCGCTCAACGAGCGTCAAAGTGCAATCGAGAAGCAGCTTGCCCCACCCAGGCGGGCCATGGCATTGGCCGACGGCACCGCCGAGAACGAGCGACTCTTCATCCGTGGCAGTCACAAGACCCTGGGTGAGGTAGTCCCGCGGCGATTTCTGGAGGTGTTTGGCGGCGGCAATCACGAACCGACACAAACCGGCAGCGGCCGGCTCGAATTGGCGCGGACGATCGTCGCACCCGACAACCCTTTGCCCGCGCGCGTAATCGTGAACCGTCTCTGGCATCACCATTTCGGCGCTGGGCTGGTCCGTTCGCCCGACGATTTTGGCGTGATGGGTCAGCGTCCCACGCATCCCGAGTTGCTCGACTACCTGGCCGGACAATTGATACGCGACGGGTGGTCGCTCAAGCAAATGCACCGCCTGATGGTCCTGTCCAACACGTATCGCATGTCGAGCCGTCTGCAACCAGACGCCGACAGCGCCGATCCTGAGAATAAACTGCTGCATCGGATGGAAGTGCGGCGCCTGGAAGCCGAGGCGATTCGGGATGCCATGCTGGCCGTGTCGGGACGCCTTGAAGAAACCATGTACGGCCCCGGCGTGATGCCGCATCTGACGCCGTTCATGAGCGGGCGCGGCCGTCCCACGGTCGATGGGCCGCTCGATGGCGATGGACGGCGCAGCATCTATTTGGCCGTGCGGCGAAATTTTCTTACGCCGATGTTTTTGGCATTCGATTATCCCACGCCCTTTACGACGATCGGACGCCGTGGCGTGTCGAACGTGCCGGCGCAGGCCTTGGCCATGTTGAATAACCCCCTGGTGCTCGAGCTGTCCGATCGATGGGGCACGCGAGTCGCCGGCGACGTGAACCGGTCGTCCGCCGAACGCGTGCGGACGATGTATCTTGACGCGTTTTGCAGGCCGCCCGACGAGACCGAGGAAAGGGCCGCGTTGGCGTTTCTGAATGCTGCCGCCGGCAAAGCGAACGATCCACGGGCCTGGTCCGAGTTGGCCCACGTGCTATTCAATGTCAAGGAATTCATCTTCGTCCCTTAGGCATCCGCTGAAAGTTTTATCCAAAAGGCGAACGCTTCGATGCATTGCGGCCGTTTCCAAAGCGCTAGTCTTTCCCGCCGCGAGATGCTCGCCCGTTCGGCCAATGGATTCGGCGCGCTGGCACTGGCCGCATTGAGCGGCAATACCGCATATGGCTGGACGCCCGGCGAATCGTCGGTCGATGCCAAGTCGGGGCTCAATCCCTTCGCCCCGCGGGCGCCACATTTTGCCGCCAAGGCCAAGAGCGTCATTTTTCTGTTCATGGACGGCGGGCCATCGCAGGTCGACACGTTCGATCCAAAGCCGCGATTGGCGCGCGAGCATGGCCAACCGATCAAGATGAAGGTCCAGCCCACGCAGTTTGACAACGTGGGCAAGGTGTTGCAGTGCCCCTGGACGTTTCGTCAATACGGCCAGAGTGGCATTCCAGTAAGCGACCTGTTTCCGCATGTCGCCACGTGCGTCGACGACCTGGCTATTGTGCGGTCGATGGTGGCCAATTTTTCGGAGCACACGACGGCAAACTATTTCATCCACTCCGGGCACGGACAACAGGGCCGCCCAAGCATGGGCGCTTGGGCTACCTATGGCCTGGGCAGCGCGTGCCAGGATTTGCCAGGGTTCATCGTTCTGAATAGCGGAATGATTCCTCCGGGCGGTTGGGACTGCTTCAAGAGTGGATTCTTGCCCGCCACGCACCAGGGGTCGTCGTTCCAGCCAGGAGACAGTCCCGTGGCCGATCTGTCGTCGAGCGAGACCGGGGCCAATGGTCAGCAACAAAAACTGAATCTGATGCGGGCCCTGGATCGCCGCGCGATCGAACGCCAAGGCGCTGACGACAAGTTGGAATCGGCGATCGCCAACTATGAACTGGCGTTTCGGATGCAGACCGCCGTGCCCGACCTGATGGACCTCCGCAGCGAGAGCGAAGCAACGCGGAGAATGTACGGATTGGATGATCCGGCCACCGAACTGTTCGGCCGCGAGTGCCTGATTGCCCGACGATTGGTGGAGCGGGGCGTGCGGTTCGTCGAATTGCTGTGCCAAAACCTGGGTCACGACCGCTGGGACCAGCACAGCAACTTGCTCAAGGGACACGCCGACAACGCGCGAGCCACCGACAAGCCCGTCGCCGGATTGCTAAAAGATCTCAAGAGCCGCGGACTGCTGGACGAGACGCTGGTCATTTGGGGCGGCGAGTTCGGCCGCACGCCGATGGCGCAGGGTGTCGACGGTCGCGACCACAATCCGTTCGGCTTTACCATGTGGCTGGCGGGCGGCGGTATCAAGGGCGGGACCATCCATGGCGCCACCGACGACTATGGATATTACGCCGTGGAAGACAAAGTCGAGGTCCACGACCTGCACGCCACGATGTTGTACCTGCTCGGCATAGACCACAAGCGATTGACCTACCGCTTTGGCGGCCGCGATATGCGGTTGACCGACGTGCATGGCGAAGTGATTCACGGTATCTTGGCGTAGCCGGTTTGCTCGTCGTTGTGTTCAGCGGGCATCGCAGTTATTTTTCGGACGCATGATGTGGAGAGCGGAGATGACCAACTTGACGCGCGCGAGGCGGTGCCTTCGTGCTGGATTGTTTGCCGCCTTTAGCGCGATTTTGTTTAGCAGCGCCCGCGCGGCCGAGCCGCTCAAAGTGTGCCTCGTTTCGGGCTCGCTGGAATACAAGTCCAACGAATCGCTGGCTGGTTTTCAGAAGTATCTTGAAGCGAACTATCCGGCGAAATGTTCGCGAGCCTTCATCGAGGGCAAGGATGAAGAGCATCTCAGTGGCCTGGAGAACCTGGCCGATTGCGATGTGATGCTGCTATTCACGCGGCGATTGAAACTCTCGGGCGAGCAACTCGATCGGATCAAGAGCTATTGCCAGTCGGGCAAACCCTTGGTCGGCGTGCGCACGGCCAGCCATGCGATTCAAACCTGGCTCGATCTGGACAAGGAAGTTCTGGGGGGCAATTATCGGGGACATTACAAGGAAGGACCGGAAACGGAGATCGAAATCGTCGAATCGGCCAAGGATCATCCGCTGTTGGCCGGCGTGCGCCCGTTTCGCTCGGTCGGCAGCTTGTATAAGAATGCGGGCGTGGCCAGCGATTGCCAGGTTCTGATGACGGGCAAAATCCCCGAGGCCACCGAGCCGATCACTTGGACGCGCGAATACAAGGGGGGGCGAGTCTTTTATACGTCGCTCGGTCACCCGCAGGATTTCACCGAAGAGAGCTTTCGCCGTTTGCTCGCCAACGCCCTGTTCTGGGCGGCGGGACGCAGCGCCACCGTGAAATGAACCAGACCACAAAATCGACATTCACCCGCAAGGAATCACGACGATGAGCCATCGATGGATTTACCGTTGTTTCGCTTTGATTTCGCTGGTCGCCATGCTCGCGCAATCGACGGCGGCGTGGGCGGAAGATGTCGATCTCATCAACGACCTCAAAGCAGGTTCTAAAGAAATCGAGATCGAGTTCCGCAAGGACGTCGTCTACGGCGCCGCGGGCGGCGAGGACCTGACGCTGGATTTGGCGACGCCAAAAGGCCTGACTCAGCCGGTCGCGGGAATCATCTGGATTCATGGCGGCGCCTGGCGGAGCGGCAGCAAGAATGAATTCGAAAAACTGATTCGCGATTCGGCACGCGCCGGATACGTGGCCGTCTCGATCAACTATCGCCTGGCTCCCAAGCACATCTTTCCGGCACAAGTCGAGGACTGCAAATGCGCCGTGCGCTGGTTTCGGGCCAATGCCAAAGAGCTGCAAGTCGATCCCCAGCGTATCGGTGTCGTGGGCTCATCGGCGGGCGCACATCTGGCGATGATGCTCGGCGCGATGGACTCCGCCGACGGCTTGGAAGGCGACGGCGGGTCGCCCGAGACGTCGAGCCGCGTGCAGGCGGTCGTGTCTTTTGCCGGCCCGACGGATTTGACGGTCGAGTTTCCGGCCGCGTCGAAGGGGCTCGTAGCCACGTTTATTGGCGGGCCGCTGGACGAAAAACAAGAGGCCGCGCGTCGTGCGTCGCCGGTGACATATGTGAATGCCGGCGATCCGCCGATGCTGTTGATTCAAGGCACCAAGGATCCGCTCGTCCCGCACGACCAGGCCATTCGAATGGCCGAGAGCCTGACAAGAGCCGGGGTGCCGGGTCGCGTGGAGTTGATGATAGGCGAGGGGCACGGCTGGCCCAAAGAGCACGACCGTGTGATGCGAGCCACGTACGCATTTCTGGCCCGTTATCTCAAGCCGTAAACTTTCAGCAGCTCGCGAGTGGCGAAGGCTCGACATGGGCAAGCGAGAATTGAGCCGGCCCACATCCTGGGAAGCCACGAATCTCGAGATCGTCGGCTGCGATCGCTGCTGGCGACTGCGCGACCATTGCCGGCAGGTTGCCGTGGAAAAGCGGGCCGCGTTTCGCGGCGAGACCTACTGGGGGCGGCCGGTGCCTAACTTTGGCGATCCGGCCGCGCGGCTGTTGATTATCGGGTTGGCGCCCGCGGCGCACGGCGCCAACCGCACCGGCCGCATGTTCACGGGCGACCGCAGCGGCGAGTGGCTGTATCGGGCGCTGCACAAGGCTGGATTCGCCAGTCAGCCCCACTCGATGTCTCGCGACGACTCTTTGCGTTTGCAGGATCTGCGCCATTACGGCCGCCGCCCACTGCGCACCCCCAGGCAACAAACCGTTGCCGCAGGAATTGGCCGCCTGCAATCCGTGGCTCCAGGAGACGATCAACCAGTTGCCCGTCAAGGTGATACTGGCCCTGGGCCAACTTGCTTGGCGCGTAAGTGTCGGCGAGGCCCGCCGCCGTGGTTGGCACTCGGGCCGCGCGCCTAAATTTGGGCATGCGGCGCAAATGCAGTTTGCCAGTGGGCATTGGCTGCTGGGCAGTTATCATCCGAGTCAGCAGAACACATTTACCGGAGTGTTGACCGAACCCATGTTCGATGAGGTGTTTCGCGCCGCTCGGAGGTTGTTGGGAGATTGAGAAGTGGTTGGTTGCGCACGTCGACGAAAGGCTGGCTCGCGCCGATCGACCACAGTACACTGGGGACTTGTCACCGGAAGGCTATCTGAATTGTGCACTCATCCGCCGGAGCCGATCGCCATGAAATATCTCGCCGCTGTTTTGCCGCTCGTGTTGATGGCGGTAAACGTTCAAGCCAAAGTCGTGACGAAAGCCGTCCCATACGAGCAAGGCGGGGTGAAGTTCGAAGGTTACCTGGCCTACGACGATGCCGCGAGCGGCAAACGGCCTGGCGTGCTGGTGGTCCACGAGTGGTGGGGGCTGAATGACTATGCCAAGGAGCGGGCCCGTCAACTGGCCGAAATGGGTTATGTGGCCTTGGCCGTCGATATGTATGGCGCCGGCGTGTTGGCGAAGACGCCGCAAGAAGCCGCCGCGCTGGCCGGAAAACTGCGTGGGACCCCGGTGCTCCGCGAGCGGGCGCAGGCGGCGTTCGACGTGCTCGCGGCCAACGAACTGGTCGACCGCAAGCGCATCGGAGCCATCGGGTTTTGCTTTGGCGGCACTTGCTGCCTGGAGTTGGCCTACAGCGGCGCCGATCTAGCCGGGGTTGTTACTTTTCATGGCGGGCTGACGGCCCCGAACGACGACGACAAGAAGCGTATCAAGGCCAAGATCCTGGCGCTGCATGGTGCCGATGATCCGCTGGTTCCGCCCGATCAGGTCAAGGCATGGGAGGATGGAATGCGATCCGCCGGAGTCGACTGGGAGCTAATTGCCTATGGCGGGGCGGTCCACACCTTCAGCAATCCCGCCGCTGGCACTGCTAACAAGGCGCAGGGAGTGGCCTACGACGCCAAGGCTGCCAGCCGCTCATGGCAGCATATGCAGTTGTTTTTTCGCGAGGTTTTCGGCGAGTCGAGCAAGAAGATCGCGGTGCGCGATAGCCGCTAGCACGTTCGATCGTCTACGGTCGGGGATGATGCGATGTCCCCCCACGGCGCTCGCCCCCGATTGGCGCAGTGGGGATCGTGCGCCGGCTGGCGTGCTGCCCTTGACCCGTCGTGGGGACTTCCAGTATGGTTCCCGCCCGCTCGCGCCAATCGCGCCAACTTGGCCTCCCATCTCGGCGCACCGTTCGGTGGTTTTTCGAAGGGAACAAGCGATGAAATGGGCCGCAATTAGTTTAGGTTTGATCGTCATGACCGGCTCGAGCGGTTGCTGGCGACCTTATTACGGCTACAACTACGCCCAGCCGGCTTATCCGCAGGCAGCGCCAATGATCCAGCAGCCGGCTCCAGTCTATGCCCAGCCGGCGCCGGTCTATCAGCAACAGCCCTGTTGCCAGCCGAATCCCTGCTGCACGACCTACTAAGGCCCGGGCGTTAAGCCGTTCGGCGTTCGGGCGTCGTGGGGAGTGAATCTTGTCGAGCGCGATCGCGTGGTGCTAGAATCGTGGCTAATTCGCCGCGATGACGATGGATCTTTGCACCCCGCCGGCCAGGCATTCCATGCACTTGCTTCACTCGCAGTTCGTTGCGCCGCTGGTTCTGACGGCACTCGTGTCCGCGACAATGTTCTCGCATCGAGCGGCGCCCGTCCATGGCGAAGACAAGGCGCCGGTCACGCCGCTGGCCCAAGCGCATGCTCACAACGATTACTTGCACGAGCGTCCGCTGCTCGATGCGCTCGACCATGGATTCACCAGCGTCGAGGCCGACATTTTCCTGGTCGACGGTAAACTGTTGGTCGGCCATACAGCGCGCGAGCTTAAGCCGGAGCGCACGCTGGAGAAATTGTATCTTGAGCCGCTTCGCGCGGGTTCGCGCAGGGGGCGGCAGTGTTTATCCCGACGGTCCCGCGTTCCACCTGTTGATCGATCTGAAAAGCGCCGCGGAACCGACCTATGCGGCTCTGACCAAAGTGTTGGCTCAGTACGGGGACATCATCTCGGCGGTGCGCGACGGCAAAGTCGAGACCAAGGCCGTCAACGTGACGATCTCTGGCAATCGACCGACGCGAACCATGACGGCGGAAAAAGTCCGCTACGCGGGACTGGATGGTCGGCTGAGCGACTTGGATTCCGAGCAGCCCGTGCACGTGTTGCCGCTGGTCAGCGACAGCTGGGCTGCACACTTCAAGTGGAAGGGCGTGGGACCGCTCGGCGATGCCGAACGCAAAAAGCTTACCGACGCCGTCGATAAAGCGCACTCGCATGGCCGGCGGATTCGATTTTGGGCCACGCCCGAGAGTATTGCCGCTTGGCGCGAGCTGCAAAGCGCCGGAGTGGATATGATCAATACCGACGACCTGGCGGGGCTGGAAGCGTTCTTGCGAGCCAATCCGGCGGCGAACTAACGAACTAGTCGGCAAGTGAGTTTAAGGAGCACGTTCGATGGTTGACCCTTCCGAGTCCGGTCCGCTGAGCGATCTGGATCAGTGGGAAGACGATCTGCGTCGCCGCTATCCTGAGCCCGCGAGACCCACTGCGATTAAAACCAAGGAGCAGTTTCGCGACTATCGGGCCGAAGCCAAGCCCGAGGTCACGGAATTCTACCGCCAGAACCATCGCTATCAGACGGTGGATTTCGTGCGGGAGAAGCGGGCCGATTACCTGCGGCTCAACAGGCGCAAAATGGGGCTCTGGGATGGGCTCGAATTCCTGAACACGCTGGTTGACAGTAGCGATCCCGACACGAGCCTGGCACAGATCGAGCACTTGCTACAGACGGCCGAGGCCATTCGTCGCGACGGGCATCCGCGCTGGTTTATTCTGACCGGACTAATTCACGACTTCGGCAAAGTCTTGTGCCTATTCGGCGAGCCCCAGTGGGCCGTCGTGGGCGATACGTTTCCCGTGGGTTGCGCGTACTCGGACAAGATCGTGTTTTCCGAGTTCCTGGCGGCCAATCCTGACAGCCAGGTCGAGGAGTATCAGACGCCTTGCGGCATCTACGAGGAGGGCTGCGGGCTGGACAACGTGCTGATGTCCTGGGGCCACGACGAATACATGTACCACGTCGTCAAGGATTACTTGCCGCCGGAAGCCTTGTACATGATTCGCTATCACTCGTTTTATCCCTGTCACCGCGACCGGGCTTACGAGCATTTGATGAGCGCGGCGGACCGGAAGTATTTTGGCGCCGTGCGGGCCTTTAATCCGTACGATCTGTACACCAAAAGCGCCGAGCGGCCCGATGTCGACAAGTTGCGACCATATTACGAAGAGCTGTGGAGCGAATTCTTTCCGCCCCAGTTGGCGTTCTAAACCAGCCGCCGGTCGCTTACCAGCGATATTCCAGGCCCGCGCTCACGCCGTGAACCCAGAACGGTGTGTCGCGAAATGCGAATGCCGGCTGAGCCGGACCATCCAGCGTGCCGCCAATTTGCGTCGGATTGACGTTGAGGTCGATCGCATCGCCCGAGCGCTGCACGCGGTTCGTGTAGATGTAGGTGTACCCCATCGTGGCTCGCAGGTTCCGCGTGATATCAAAGCGTAGATTGACGTTGGCCTCGGGCAACACGGCGAACACGTCGCGTTTGTACGTGCCGATATTCGTGGGTTGGGTCAGCAAACCGCCCACGCTGGTTGTGGGAGAACCGCCCGTGCGCTGAACGTGTTACTGCCGTTGATGTACACATTCTGGTGATTGTTGCCGAAGGCGCACTTTCCGATCAGCTCGAGCGACAGCGGACCACAGTAATGTTGATACTTCAATCCCAGTTCACCGCCATTGAAGATATTCTTCGCGCTGAAGATATCTTCGCTGGCGAAGCGTAGCGGCCCGATGATCGGCCCGCTGGTGGGCGTGTAGATTGATTCGTCTTGGATGATCACGCTGTCATTCACCCGAAAAAACCGATAACCGAACAGGAAATCGACCCGGCACTGCTTGGCGAAATCGACCCAGACCAGCTTTCGCAACAGGGCGCCGGCGCTCTGAATGTTGCTGGTCGTTTTGATGTCGATGGTGCCGTCGAGTGGCCCTTGCGATTGATTCAGCACGAAATCCGGAAAAGCCACGATCGCCGCGTCCTGCCGCGGACCGGGCGGGTTGGGGTCCACGTTGAAAAAAGGTCTGGCCAGTATCTGATCGCCGGCTTGAATTCCATCGCTGAAAACCGACGTCGCATGAAAGGGCGTGTTCTGCGGTTGCAGCGCGAAATACTGCCCTTCCACGCCCCAGAATTCGCCATCCACCAGCCAGTAGCCGATGTTCAGTCGGCCGCCGTTGCGTTGATTGAGGTCGACCCGGTCGTCACCGTAGAGAATGGACGTCGTCGCGCTGACGGGCAGCCGGCCAGCTTCGGCCTGGGGCGTGCCCAACGGGCTGGTCGTGACCAGTGCCGGCACCTGGTTGCCTTTGGCCCACATCGATAAATAATCGACCGACACCCAGCTGCGGCGATGCGAATGGACCTCGGTCCACAGGTCAGTGAAGATCAGGTGCTTGCCCAATCCACCGTGGCCATGGCGGCCGGGGTCGCCGCCGGCCTGGCCCATGCATTCCTCGCACTGGCAGGGGCCGTCGCCTCCGGACATGTCCGCGCCGGCCGACATGTCGCTGCCGCCCATATCGTCCACTGGGGGCGCGTCGCCGCTGAAAGGAATCTCGAGCACCTTGTTCTGATCGGCATCGTCGACCCAAATACCGCCGGCGCCCGGCTCTGCCGGAACCGTCGCCGCTGCCGTGCGGGCCTTAGGCACGGCCGAGTTCTTGCCCGGGGCCTGGCCAAGTTTGAACCCTGGCGGTTGTCCCCAGCAGAGTACCGCGGAGCCAAGCAGCGTTGCGATCGCAATGGCGAGTCTGGCGGCGAATCTCACAGTCATCCCCTTTGTCGGCACCGTCTATTGCGCGTATACCGGATGTAGCGCTCCGGCTATGTGTATCGATTCGACCGATTGCGACGATAATTCCAGACAATTCGGAACAATTGATAAGCTTCGCCGAACCTGCGGACTTTGCTCACATCTCCTATTCCCCACCCAGTGCGACCATCCCCCGTGCTCGCAGCGCTCAATTCGTCGAAAACTTGAGAAAACCGTTTGGAACCGCTTGGGTTCTGCGGTAAATTAAGTATTCCAAGGCGACTGGATCGTGCGCTCGCGCTGCCAGCCGACCTTTGGACTTCTGGAAGACCCCCAATCGAACAAGGAGCACTGCGTTGGCCAAAGACATCCAAATTGACGAGCCCAAGGCGCCAGCACCCAGCGCCAGCACGCCCGCGCCGGAACAACAGCAACAGCGGCAGCCCGTCGCGGTCGACGCCTCGAAGGCTCACGCGGCCTATTCGAATTTCTGTCGCGTGACCGGCACGCCGGAAGAGCTGATTATCGACTTTGGTCTGAACATGCAGCCCATGGGCGTCCCCACCGAGGCGATCGAAATCAGCGAGCGGATTGTCATGAACTACTTCACGGCCAAGCGCATGATGGCGGCCTTGCAGATGTCGCTGCAGCGGCACGAGGCGGCCTTCGGCGTTCTGGAAACCGACGTCCAAAAGCGGGTCATGCCGGGCGTCATGCGGCCGAACCCGGCGCCGCAGCGCTAAGCCGCGTGCCTGGGACCGCGCCCTCGGCTGCCTTGGCCGGGGCCTAGGGCTTTGACCAAGCGGCGTTCCAAACCTGGGCGTTTCAACTCAAAACGGCCGCTCCCATGGGGGCGGCCGTTTTTTTCGCGCTTTCCCTAATTCGGGCATATCCGCTGTAATTATTGCAGCCCCGTTTCGCGCTCGCCCAAGGCGGAAAAAAGCCCGCCAGGGGAATAACTTACGCCCCTTGGGCTGATTGAATTGTGAGCGCCGCTAGTGTAGTCTGAGATTCGGGGCAAGTCTCAAATCTTATCTAACGGCCAAGGTTCGCCGGCGCCACCGCCGGCCAAGGAACACTGCCGTCACTCAATGCAGCGAATGCCTGTCGGAACAGGGTGACCTTGTCGCGTCGGGATCGACTCCGCTCGATCGGTAGACACGGTTCACTCGACACGCCTTCGCTGAGCACGGACGCTTTCGGCTTCCATTCGTACAGGCTCGACAGGTCGCACGACACACTCGACACCTTCGCGGGCACACCGGCAACCTAGCAGAGACACAGGGCAACAGAGAATCCACAGATGACGCAACGCAATCGCTTCGCACTCTCTCGACGGTCTTCGCGAAAAGCCCAACGATCCAAGACCTCGGTATATCGCAGATTCCCCCTGGCCGGTCTCGAACAGTTGGAGCTGCGGGCCCTGTTGAGCGCCAGCCCCGCCTCGGCCGACAGCGCCTTGCTCGGCTCGGCCAATGCCTGGGAGTCGGACTCAGCGTCGTTCTCGTTGCGGTCAATGTTGGCCTCGTGCTCGCGGTCGAGCAGCCCCACGACCGACGCGGGCGCGGCAGCTCCGGCGGTCTCTCCGCTGGCGGCGACTTCGTACAGCACGCTGGACGCCCCGCAAAGCGACCCTGGCAGCGACATCACCGCCGACCCCGCGGCCGCGACTGGCGGCGAACCCGTCGTCAGCCCGCTGGTGGGTACGGAGTTGGCGACGTTTCGCCTCGAAGCACAGGATTTGAACGATAATGTCATCGACACCGTCGCCGTGGGCTCCGACTTTCAGTTGGTTGCGTGGGTGAACGACATTCGCGATCCCGCCGCGCAATTTCCGGGCGTTTGGGCGGCGTTCATGAACGTCGTGTACAGTTCGTCGCTGGTTTCTATTACCGCAACACCCAACGTGCAGAACCCCAACGATCCGGGCAACAACGGCGATCTGGGAATTGAATGGGGACCCTATTTCCAACACGGCTTGCGTTTTGGCAATCTGGGTACGCCCGGCCAGATATCAGAAATCGGTTCGGCATCGCTCGCGTCAGTTCAATCGGGACCTGGCGAGGAATTGTTATTCAAGATTACCGTGCATGCCTCTGCCGCTGGCACGGTCACGTTCACCCCGTCATTCGATTCCAACGTCGATCATGAGTCGTCCTTTATCGATCCGGCGGACGCGTTAACCGCCGCGCAGATTAACTTCGTGCCGCTGTCAGTCACAATCAGCGGCCCGCCGATTGTTTCGATCACGCCCAGCGTGTCGCACAACGAAGGCAATACCGGCAACTCGCCGACCACGCCCTATGTTTTTGACGTTACGCTGTCGCAAGCCAGCGACTCGCCGACCAAGGTGACCTACACGACGTCGAACGGCACCACCCAGGCCGGCGATTTCGTCGCTCAGACTGGCACGCTGACCTTCGCCGCGGGCGAGACCAGCAAGTCGGTGACGATTGGAGTTGTCGGGGACACGGCCGTCGAGGCCGACGAGACCTTTAACGTGACGCTCAGCAATCCGGTCGGACTGACGCTGGGCGCCAACGCGGTTGGCGTGGGCACGATCGTCAACGACGACGTGTCGCTCTTGGGCGTTGCCGCGGTTTCGCAGCTCGAAGGCAACGCGGACAATAACCTGGTCTTCGAGGTCACGCTCTCGACCGCCAGTCCCACGCAAGTCGTCGTCCCCTATACGACCGCGGACGGCACGGCGGTCTCGACGGGCGGTTCGGCTGACTATACGGCCACGAGTGGAACCCTTACCTTTGCGGCGGGCAGCGCCCAATCGCAATTCGTCACAGTCACGATCCACGGCGACGCAGTCAACGAATCGAACGAGACGTTCCAGTTGCTGCTGTCCAAGCCCGCCAATGTCGACTTTGATGCCTCGGGCGGAGCGGCCACGGCGACGCTATTGAACGATGACGGGCCGCACATCAGCTTCTCGCAGCAAGGCGTATCCCACACGGAAGGCAACTCGGGGCTGACCGAATATGTGTTTACCGTCGACCTGGGAGCGACGACGGATATTCCCGTGACGGTGCAGTATTCGACCGCCAACGGCACGGCCACGTCGCCCAGCGACTATGTGCCCACCAGCGGCACGCTCACGTTCCTGCCCGATGGCGCCAAACGCAGAACATTACGGTCGAAGTCAACGGCGATACGTTGTCGGAGGCGAACGAGACATTCTTGCTGAACCTGTCCAATGCAACGAATGCCACGATCACTCAGGGGACCGCGACTGGCACGATTGTCGACGACGACCAGGTGCCCAGCATCAGCTTCGTGGCCAACGAGGTCTCCCTCACCGAAGGCGACAGTGGCACCAGCGCGATGGTGTTTACCGTGCAACTGTCGGAGGCCAGCGGTCAGAACGTGACGGTAAATTATTCCACGGTCAACGTCACCACCACCAACGCCGATCTGGCCGCGATCGCCGGTTCGACGCTCACCTTTGCCCCCGGTGAGACCCAAAAGCAGATCACGGTGTTGATCACCGGGGATCTGTTGAATGAAGTCAACGAGACGTTTAAGCTCGAACTCTCCAACCCGGTGGGCGCCGCGTTGGCCAACCCGGTCGACGACAAGATCGCTGCCACCGGCACGATTCTGGATAACGACGTCGCGCCGACGATCAACATCGACAACGTGACGCACGTCGAAGGCAACTCGGGTCAGTTCAATTATGCCTTTACCGTCACCTTGAGCGCCGCCAGCGGACAGACAATCGTCGTGCCGTTTACGACGGAAGACGGAACGGCCACGGTGGCTGGACTGGACTACATTCCCACCAGTGGCTCGATCACGTTCCTGCCCGGACAGACGTCGCGCACGATTACGGTTGAGGCCAGTGGCGACACGCTGAACGAACTCGACGAGACCTTCAAGCTGACGCTAACTGCGCCGGAAAACGTCACCGCGGGCACGCTGGTGGGTATCGGCACTATCACGAACGACGACGCGCTGCCCGAAGTGGGTATCGCCAGCGCCGCACCCAAGGGCGAAGGCAACAGCGGAACCACGGAATTCTTGTTCGCGGTTCAATTGACCGCGGCCAGCGGACGAGAAGTGACCGTCGATTATTCGACGGCCAACGGCACCGCCGACGTCACCAACGACGACTACGTGGGCCAGAGCGGTCGACTTACTTTTGCTCCAGGCGAAACGTCGAAATTCATCACCGTTCTGGTCAACGGCGACACGCGCAACGAGGCCAATGAAACCTTTACTGTCTTCCTCACCAATCCGCAGAATGTGACCCTCATTTCCGGTCAATCCTCGGGTCAGGGACAGATTCTGAACGACGATCCGTTGCCCACGATCTCGATTGGCGACGTTTCCCAGGCCGAGGGCGACTCGGGTCAATCTAATTTTGTCTTCCAAGTCACGCTATCGGCCCTGAGCGGACAACAAGTGACCGTGGCCTACTCCACGGCCGACGGCACGGCAACCGTGGGCAACTCCGATTACGTGGCTACTAGCGGCACACTGACGTTCGCGCCCGGAGTCGGAACGCAAACAGTCACTGTTAAGGTCGTCGGCGACCTGTTTGTCGAGCCGAACGAGACATTCCAGGTCAATCTGGCCAGTCCGACAAACGCCACGTTGGCCGACGGGCAAGGCATCGGCACGATCCAAAACGAACTCACCGACAACGTCAGTTTCACTCTCTCGACATTCGCCGGCAAAGTGTTTGTCGACTCGGATCAAGGCAACGACCTCGACGCGGCCGAGATGGGTATGGCGGGCGTCAACGTGGCCGTCACCGGCACCTCGAGCGTGTCCGGCCAGGCTGTGACTCGCAATTTCACCACGACCTCGACGGGTCTCTACTCGTTCACGGATCTGGAGCCCGGCACGTATCGAGTGACGTTCTCGCAATTGTCCGGCTACGCGAAGTCGAAGGTCATTTCGGCCGGTTCGAGCGCAACGGCCTTGGCGGCAACCGACGCCTCGGTCGGCTATTCTTTCGCGATTCCGCAACTGGGCGGCATCCAGTCGACCAATAACAACGTGGCCTCGATCGGTTTGCAGGGCTCGAATATCTCGCAGCGGTTCTTCCTGGCGTCGAAGTACTCGGCCACGAATTCCGCGGCGGCCAGCCTGACCAGCGGCGAGGTCTCGCCGCTGACCAGCACGTCCAATTCCGATGCAACGCCGCAATCGTCGTTAGCTGCGACGAACGGAGCCGAGGCGCAGTTCCAGCAAGTCGGAACCGTGCTGACCGTGCAGGGGACCAGCGGCGACGACCAGTTTGAGTTCGTGGCCGGTGACGTCAACACCGTCACGATCAACGGCGTTACGCGGCACTACAATCCGTCCGACGTAACGGACATCGTCTTCAACGGCGGCGGCGGTCACGACACGGCCAAGGTGACGGGTTCGACCGGCGATGAAGTCGCGGACGTGGGCGTGGGCAGTGGCTCGCTAGTCGGAGCCCACTATAAGGTAACCGTCAACAACGTGGCATCGCTGTCGATGACGGGCGGCGGCGGTACTGACACCGCCACGCTGCACGATTCGGCCTTGAGCGATCATTTGCAGGCCGTCGAAGATCAGGTGACGCTGACCGACGAGTTGGGCGCGACGACGGAACTCGTGGCCTTTGCCCGCGTGCAGGCCGTCTCTTCCAGCGGCGGCAATGACACGGTCAGCATCGTCGAGCCGCTCGATACGGCGCTCGAACAACAAGGAAACTGGCTGGCGGTCTAGCCCGGCCGATGCAAACCGAGACGTTCAAACACCAAGACGCCGGAGCGAAAAGCTCCGGCGTCTTTTTTTGAATCGATCGTGAGTCGCACTGGCAGGAGGCCCGCGCCAACTCTTAACTCGAAGCTCGACGTAAGGCCCGCCAGCAGCACCTAATAGTTGTATTCCAGGCCCACGTTCAGGCCCTGCAGCCAAATGTCTGAATCGTGAAAAGCAAACGCCGGCGACGTGAACGGGCCAGCTGTTGCCGGCGGAGGAAACTGGTTCGGATCGACCTGCGTGTCGATCTGGTCGCCTGGGCGGACCACGTTGGTCACGATGATCAACGAATAGCCCAGGTTCACCTTCCAACAGGCGTTGAGTTGTCGGTGCAAGTTGACGCCGAACTCGGGAATGACCGCAAAGCGGCTGCGCGTGAACTGGCCCATGTTCGAGGGCAACGCCAAGACGCCGCCGCGAGCCGTGGAGGACGTGCTGCCCGGGGGCGTGACGATGGTTTGCCCGTCAATCGTGACCGTCTGGGTCATGCCGCCAAGCGCGACTTTGGCCAACAGGTCGACGCTCCAACAGCCAAAGTAATGCTGGGAGTTGATACCCAGTTGGCCGCCGTTGAACTGGCTGCGAGTGTGGAAGCTGTCGAAGATGTTGAACGTCGTGCCCACGGTAACGGGGATCGACGGATCGATCGAGACCGTATTCGTATCGACACGCAGTTGCTCCGACATCTGAAAGAAGCGGTATCCGGCCAAAAGATCGACGCGCCGGCAACCGTCGATATAGAGCGCGCGGCGCAGATTAACTTCGTTGCCGTAGATTTTGCTGCTGCTGGTGACGTCGATGTTGCCCGTCACGATGCCGGGCAGGGCAACGAGGACCGCGTCTTGGGCGCCGCTGTTTGCATTCACGAAGGGTCGAGCCAGGATCGGCGATCCGTTGGAGTTGTTGTAATACCCTTGCTGGGCATCTCCCAGGAAGAGAAACGTGTTTTCAATTCCGATCGAATCGCAGCCATCGAACCAATACCCAAGAGTAAAACGCCCGCCCGAGCGGCCCTTCGTGTTAATTCGGTCGTTGCCGAACAGCACGGTGGCGCCGGGTAGAATGCCCGCGGACACTGGCAGCGTGCCATCGGGACTGGTCGTAACCAGGGCCGGCGTGCTGCTTCCGCGAACCCACCATTGCAAGTACTCGGCTCGGCCCCAAAACTGATGGCATTTGCAGCTGCCCCAATTGCACAAGTTACCCGCACAACCGCCGCAACTGTCGCACGATTCGTCCCATATCGAGCCATCGTCGAACTGACCGTCGTCGAAGTGGCCGTCATCGTAACCACGATCATCGTAATGGCCATCGCCGTGGAGCACGCTGTCGCGGTTGGGGGCCGCTTGCGCTTTGCTGGTGCGGGTCTGCCGTTGACTGGCGAAGCGTTCCGACTGCCGATTTTCGCGGGGCAAGTCTCCTTCGTCGAATCGCTCTAGCCGCTCCGCTAGCTCGTCGAACGGCGCGGCGGCCGCCCACGAAGAGAAGCAAAAACCGCAGATCGCGGTCAAAACGGCAAAGTAACGCATGACGGGGTCCTTTTACTTTGGAATGGCATCGTGGGGCCGGGTGGTCGCCCCCTGTTTGGCCCACGACGCTCGAGTGCCGGCACGGTGCACGCGCCGCTAACGAATTTGTCGGATCAAACGGTCGTGACAGTTGAAACGAAGATTCCGTTTCCACCAAAGTTGTCGGCTACAACAAGTGGCGAAGATGGTCAACTTCCGAAGGGCTGCCGCATCGACGCCACGCTTGCAGCAAGCTCAAGCTGGCCAGGAATGGGGGCGAAACCTGGGCGGCGACGCCGGTTACGAGGGAAAACTCCGGGGCAACGGCATTCCGATCGCGCGGCTTAATGCCGGAACCACTCTTGCGGAGGTAAGTAGATTAAATAGAATTCATAGGTTGTCCAGTCGCTGCACGCCAGGCAATGAACGGGTGTACATTCGGAGAGGTGGCTGAGTGGTCGAAAGCGCCGGTTTGCTAAATCGGTGATCGGGTAACCGGTCCGCAGGTTCGAATCCTGTCCTCTCCGCTGGCTGTCGCGAGCCCTTCCCAAGGTGTTTGAACTCAAGCACTTCGGGAAGGGTTTCGCGATTGACACAGTCAACTGTGTCAAAACTGTGCCAATCGCGCCCCTGCAGCACCCGCCTTCCAGCTGGCGAACCAGATCTCTAGCTCGTCGGCTACTTCCCCCCCGTGTCTCTGGATCTCGTTCGCATTGGATCTGCGGGGGGCCTCCCTGGGCAAGAAACCACGCTGGACGGCTGCGTTGCGCCCGGACCACGGACCGATTTCAAACACTCCATTTGTCGCTGAGCCTCGTCATCGTGGAGGCGGCGGTAGCGGCGATTCAACTGGCCCGATTTGTGTCCCGACCGCGCACGACGACTGGGCTTGGGCACGCCGTGATTCCCCCATTCCGAGCCAAAGTAGTATGGAAACGAATGAAATCGGCCGCAGATGCGTGAAACAGCTAAGGCGCGAACCGCCCGAACGCTTGTGAAATCGTGCCCGGCGAGCTATTTTTGTCAGGCGCGACCCCGTCACGCGCACGGGCGCCATCAACCCTGAGCGGCGCTCGCTGATATCACGATTATCTCAGAGGGACACGCATATGACAGGCGTTCTATCTCGGCCATCGATTCGGAGGCTGGCGGTAGCCGTGGGTTGCCTGGCGTGCTTCCTCGGGTCGGCCGCTGCCGAGGACAAGATTGTCAGCGCGCTCGATCCGCACGAGCTGGCTCGGAGCGTGACGATCTATCGCGATCAATACGGCATGCCGCACATCGACGGGCCTAATGACAAGGCTGTGTTGTTCGCCTTCGGGTACTGCCAGGCCGAGGACTACTTCTGGCAGATTGAAGATTCGTACGTAATGGGCCTGGGCCGCTACTGCGAGTTGTACGGTCGACAGTTCCTGGCTAAGGACATGCGCAATCGCGCGTTCGAGATTCCGCAGCGCTCGAAGGCAGACTACGACAAGCTCGATCCCCAGCCGCGCGAAGCGGGAGCGGCATTTGCCGCCGGAATCAACTACTACCTCGATACGCATCCCGCCGTCAAGCCGCGGTTGCTCGCCCGCATCGAGCCGTGGTACTTGCTCGCCTTCGCGCGTGCCGCGACGCTCGAGCTGGTCGGCGGACATCTGCACGTATCAACCGATAAGATTCCCACGAGCTTCGAGGAGCGCAAGCTCGACGTCGAAGCGCGAGCCGCCAGCGGCAGCAACGCTTGGGCGATCGCCGGCAGCAAGACGCGCTCGGGCAAAGCCATGCTGTTTATCAATCCCCATCAGCCTTATTACGGCTTTGGCCAGTTCTACGAGGCCCATTTGCGCAGCGGCGAGGGATGGAACTTTACCGGGGCCTCGTTCTTCGGCACTCCCGTGCCCGTGCTGGGGCACAATGAGCACTGTGGTTGGGCTTTTACGACCAACGAGCCCAGTGTCGGCAGCTCGTGGCGCGAGACGTTTGACGACCCCGACGAGCCGCTGAACTACCGATATGGCGAGGGTTACCGCAAGGCGGTCGAATGGAATGACACGATCCAGGTCAAGCTGGGCAATCGCTTCGAAGCCGTTGACTGTACCTTTCGCAAGACGCATCACGGTCCTATTGTCCAAAAGCTGAATGATACGCAGTACGTCTCCGCCCAGGTTGCGAAGCTCTATGAAGCCGTGTTGTCGCGGCAAAGCAGGCGGATGATCATGGCCACGAACTTCGCCGAATTTCGCGATGCGATGGCCATGCTCGAGCTGCCACTATTCAACACCGTGTACGCCGACAAACACGGCGACATTTTCTACCTCTACAACGGAATCATCCCGCGGCGCGATCCCTCATTCGACTGGACGAAGCCCGTCGACGGCAGCGACCCGCGCACCGAGTGGCAGGGAATTCATACCCTCGACGAACTGCCGCAGGTCTTGAACCCTGCATCGGGCTACGTCCAGAATTGCAACTCGACCCCATACACCACCACCGACGACGCCGGTCCGGCGATCGGCGACTTTCCGACGTACATGGTCGAAGATCGCTACGACGACAAGCGACGGGCGAAAATTTCGCGGCTGTTATTGCGCGAGGCCCACGACTTGACGCTTGAGCGACTGCAGGAGTTGGGGTTCGACACGACGATTTACTGGGCGTTGAGCGAGTTGCCGCGCTACCGCGACGAGTTCGCCCGGCTGCGCGCGACCGATCCCAAATTGGCCGACCAGGTAGCGCCCTATCTCGAGCACTTGCTGAATTGGGACTGCAAGGGCTCGGTCGAATCGACCCAAGCCACGTTATGCATAGCCTGGTACGAGGAGTTGTACGGCTTTGGCTACCCGGCCGAGACACTCAAGAGGCTATACATTTCGAACGTGGCCGAGCAATTCAAAGCGCTGGCCACGGCCGCACAAAAGCTCAAAGGCACGTACGGTGATTGGAAGGTTCCCTACGGCCAGGCCAATCGCCTGCAGCGGCACGCCGACGTGTCGGACTTTTATCGCATCCCGTTCAACGACTCATTGCCCAGCCTGCCGAGCGCCGGCATGCCCGGCCCGCCGGGCGTGGTTTTTACCATGTATTTCACGCCCTCGATTTACCTTCCGCCGCTTAAGAAAGTGGACAAGCACTACGCGGTAGTGGGCAGTAGTTACATGTCGATCGTCGAGTTTGGCGATCGGGTGAAAAGCAAATCGCTATTGCCTTACGGGGCCAGCGGCAATCGCAACAGTCCTCACTTTTTCGACCAGGCGGAACTGCTTTCGAAGAAGCAAATGAAGGATAATCCCATCTATTGGGACGACGTGGTCGCGGCAGCTAAACGAGTGTACCACCCCGGCGAACAGGCGCCCGATGCTAGCGCACGACTGCGCGAAATAATTTCGCGTGCTCTTCTTGCGCCCCTTTTGCGGCTCGCCACCCACCTCAGTCTTCCCAAATTGCTAGTTGCGGGGGGTGGAATAGGACCCAAATAGGGAATTTCCTGATATTGCACTGATGATTCCTCGGTAAACTAGGTGCCGGCACTGACAAGCCCTGCGAAAGGTCGTCCCCCGGGTAAGGGTTGGCCAGCCAACAGAGAGCTTCCCCGGATCTGAATTCCGGTTGAGTATCCGGGGATCCGTGCGGGGTAAGGAGAGTTGCTCCGTCGTGGGGTCGCTCGTTCCCAGAGCGCCAGACCGTGCATGGGAAAATGAAAATGGTGGACTGAAAGCTTTTCACTCCGCCAACGTGGAGTTGAGTCCTGGCATTTGCTAAGATGATCGGCACGATGTTGCCAGTCAACCTGTCAGACTTCAACTGGCGAGCGAGTGGCGTAGCCGTTTGCTTAAGGCGTTGGAGGTCCGTTACCTTGGTGCGAGCGTTGCATATGGTTTCGGTTTTGGAAACGAGTGGGACGCTACTGAAGGCGGTGAAGTGTGCCCGATGGACGTCGATTCTGGAGTGATCGTCCGCTCGACCGACACGGCGCACCGGTGCCCGCGGTCATTTGGTTCTGCCGTCGCGGCGGCGAATTGGTGGGAATGGCGCGGGACGACTTTCAAGTTTGCTCGGGCCGCCCACTGCCTGTGGCTTTGGCCGAGTTGCTGGACCCTGCCGACCGCGAGAAGTGTCAAAGTGTGTTGGCGATCGCGAGGGATGCCGGCTCGGTTTTCGATTGGCCGATCACCGTGCGAGTTGGCGATCAGCCGGTGCTCCTACATTTCGCCGCGGTTCGCGCGGCAGAGCGCGTTCTGTTAGTCGCGGCGGCGACCCGCACCGACCTTTGCTCGGTGTTCGATCATCTGCACGCCAGCGATCTGCCTGTTGAACTCAACTTGCGCGACGGTATTGATGCAATAGTTCACCAGGCCCACGATCCGCCGGATCTTACCACCGGATTGATCGATCAGTTGTCGCAGATCAACGGCGACCTGGTGAGCGCCGCGCCGAGAATTAGCACAAAAGAACGCCGAAATCGGCATTTTGCGCAAGGAGAAGAGCCTCTGGGTGAGCATTGCCGCTCACGAACTGCGGAGTCCTCTTTCGGTGATCCTAAGTCACTGTGGGTTTCTGGAGGCCGACCCCGACAACACATTGACCGAGGACCATCGCCGGCTCTTGGGAATCATCAATGGCAATGGCTTGTTCGCCGCGCATTTGGTCGACGAATTGCTCGATATCTCGGCGATCGAGGCGGGGCATCTCCTTCTGAAACTCGAGCCGACCGACTTGGAAGAGCTCGTTCTTTATAAAATTGACATCAATCGCCCGCGCGCCGTCGCCAAACAAACGCAATTGGTCGCCCGACTCGAAAGCGGCGTGCCTCCAATCCTGCTCGATCGCGCCAAGATCAACGTGGTGCTGAACAATCTGATTGGAAACGCCATCAAGTTTTCTCCGCCGGGGTCAACCGTTACGGTCGGTTTCAGATCGCGGGGAGACTGGTTGGAAGTCCTGGTCGAGGACGACGGGCCTGGAATTGACCCTCAGTTCATGGGCGAGTTATTCCGGCCGTTTCGCTCTCGCCAGGTCGGAGGCGCTGGCGAAGAAAGAAGCACCGGACTGGGGCTGGCTATTTCGGCCAGGATCGTCGAGGCGCACAGCGGCAAGATCTGGGCCGAGAGCAAATTGGGACACGGCTCGATGTTCTATTTTTCTCTGCCGACTAAGCTCCAGAAGGGTTAACAATGACGGTCATTGGCCAGCGAACTCGACCGGCGCCCCGGTTCCTCGTGGTTGATGACGCGCCCGACATGCGGTCCGCCCTGTCACGACTCGTTCGCTCGGCGGGGTTCGAGGTGACGGAAGCCTGCACCGGCGAAGAATGCTTGGAGCTAGCCCGGGCCATTAAACCTGACATCGTGCTGCTCGACGTGGTTTTGCCGGGAATTAGCGGCGTGGAGGCTTGCCGTGCGATCAAAGACGACCCCGAATTGACGCACATTCACATTGTGCTCGTTTCCGCCTGGTCGAAGACCGCCGAAACGCAGGCCGCGGGACGGAAGGGGGGCGCCGACGATTTCGTTTATTTGCCGATACCGAATGCCGCGTTGCTGGCGCGGATCGAGTCGGCGGTTCGCGTCATGCAGTTGGAAGCGTCCTTGCGCGAGACGGAGGCGGCGCTCAATGAGGCGCGTGGTCGACTGGCAGAAACGAACGGGGAGCGCGTGGCGCCGTCACGACGGCAGCGATCCGTCCCGCGTCGGCGGTCCGCGGACCAACCGCCTGGCGACATTCACCTGGATCCCACTGGCCAGCGTTACCGTGCCGCGTGCCACGAAGGGGGCGGGGCGTTCTACCTGCTTGATTGCGTCCGCGATAATCAAGGTGAGATCGTCGACTTTTTGTTAGGCGACGTGAATCAGCGAGGTGCGGAACTGCTCGCCCTGACACCCCCACAGGCGATCGGCCAACGACTTAGCGCGATGCAGCCGGTCCTCGGTATGGAGCGATTTCGGGAAAGTCTGACTAGGGTCGCTAAGTCTGGCGAACCGTTGAACGAGGAAGTCGAGTTGAACTTGCCTGGCTTTCGAGGTTGGCTGCACCAGATAGCCATTCCGGCGGGCAACGGCGTGGCGTTCTTCTCGTGGGACATCACCAATCGCAAGCTGGCCGAAGTTGCGCTGCGCGATTCCGAGCGGAAGTGGTGCTCCTTGATCGAAAGTATTCCCGATTACGTGATGACGCTCGACAGTTCGGGTCGGTTGCTGTTTGCAAATCAACCTCATCCGGCTCTGGGCGTGGAGCAGGCTGTCGGTCGGTCGATCTATGAGCTGCTCAGTGCCGATCAGCACCCCCCGGTGCGCGATGCCCTGGACGACGTCTTCACCTCCGGTAAGTCGGTTCGTTACGACTTCGAGTCACGCGACGGCAAGCGCTACGCAAATGACGCGGCGCCGTTGCTGGCTAACGGCACGGTCACCGCCGCCGTTGTTATCTCGCGAGATGTCACGGAGCGTCGTCGCAGAGAGGAAGCGTTCAAGGCTAGTGACGACAATTTCCGGCTCGTCGCCGAGACCATGCACGACGTGATTTGGTTCCATGAGCCCGGGACGAACCGACTCGACTACATCAGCCCCGCCTTCGAACGGATTTGGGGTCGGTCGCGAGCGAACTTGTCTTCCCCGCCGATGTTGCTGCTGGAAGCGGTACACGTCGACGATCGCGAGCGCACGCTTGAGGCGGCTAAAATGGGACTGCAATGGAACCACGAATACCGTATCGTTCGTCCGGACGGTTCGATTCGTTGGATCCGCGACCGCAGTTTTCACGTGGACGACGCGCGGGGGCGGAAGGAACTGTTGGCCGGCATTGCCAGCGACATAACGGACTTGAAGATCGCGGAACGTACCGCGCGTCAGGCCGAGCGACTCGCGTCATTAGGCACGGTTGCCGCCGGTATTGCCCACGAAATCAACAATCCGATGAGCGCCGCCTGGACGGCGGCTGAAGTGGCGCAAGCCACGATCAATAAGCCCAACGTCGGCGATATGCTCGACCAATGCCTGTCGACGATCGTGGATTCGCTCAAACGGTGCGATCAAATCGTACAAAACGTCTTGCGCCTCGCTCGCGACGAACGTTCGGATAAATTGCCGTGTGACCTCAGCGACGTAGTTCGCCAAGCCTGCCAGGTGGCAATCCTTTCCGGAAAGCTCCTGGGAGTGGATGTGGAACTGATTCTCGATGAAAATCTTCCCGAGGTGCCAGTCAATGCGCTCGACATCGAACGGGCGGTCATTAATCTGGTTCACAATGCGATCGACGCGAGTTCACCTGGCGGAAGGGTCACGGTTCGCGCCGTCAGCTTCCCCGACGTGGTTCGCATTGTCGTGCAAGATCACGGTCAGGGAATGAGCGATGCGGAACGACAGCATATTTTCGACCCGTTTTATACGAATCGGCGCGACGGCACTGGAACCGGCATGGGATTGCCCCTGGCACACAAGATCGTCCAAGAGCACGGTGGAAGAATCGTTGTCCAGAGCCAGGTTCACGAAGGAAGTACTTTTACGATCGAGCTGCCGCGACACAGAGCATCAAGCGACGGCCCATAGCCGAAAGAGTCCCATCACGAATGTAATCTCGATACCCAGATACGGTCCTTTCGCACCGGGTAGAAACACATCAGCCGACTTAGCAAATTCACCTATGTGCATAGTGCTATTCCCCCTTGGGGAGGGACCCGATCGAGTCGATATGATGTGCAGGCCGGGCGAGTGGATTGCCCTCGGGTGAGCGGCTGATACGGCCGGCGGATCCACTCTAGGCGAGATTCTCCGTCCAAAAACGAGGAGTTCTCCATGACGTCCACTCTTACTGCCTCCGGCGAACGTCTTGAGCAGCGAGTCGTCGCGCCGACCGTCTACGTTGTCGACGATGATCCCGAGGTTCGCAGATCGTTAGAGCTGCTGGTTCGGTCCGTGAACTTGCGTGTGGTAAGCTTCGCGTCGGCGCAGGAGTTCCTCGACAACGTCGACACCGACCGACCCGGCTGCCTGGTGCTCGACGTCCGCATGCCCGGCATGAGCGGGATTGAACTGCAAAAGTATCTGGCTTCGCAGGCCCCAAGTCTTTCGATTATCTTGATCACCGCGCACGCGGAAATTCCGATGGCCATCGAAGCGATGCGGGCTGGCGCGATCGACTTCATCCAAAAGCCGTTTAGCGGCCACGCCATGTTGGAACGGATCAACGAGGCGATCAATCTCGGCGCGGAAAGGCACCGCGCCAGGGTTTTGCGCGACGAAGTCCACGGTCTGGCCTCCAAGCTTTCCACCCGCGAGTTGGAGGTCATGAGGCATTTGGCCGTGGGACTTTCGACCAAGGCTATCGCCGCCCGCCTCGGCATCAGTCCCAAGACGGTCGACAACCACCGGATTCGCGTTTTCGAGAAAATGGGCGTGGAAAACGCGGCCCAGCTGGCCCGTTTGCTGCAATCGTTCGAAGTGACCGTTCGGTAACGTGGCGACGTGGCCTCGTGTTTTCGCCGGGTTCCCGACTCGGACTGCGGAATCGCCGTTCTCGACGCGGGTGTTGACCCCCAATAATCTGGAACGCATTGGCAATCGCGGACATCGCGCTTACAGCCAAATTCTGATCGCCCTAGGGCGAACCCTGATTTACAACCCTTTCCCTCCTTGGTTTAACACACGTCTAGTGGGAGGATTCCACCCTACTCCATGAACTATAGGAAGGAGCGCTTCATGGACCTGGAGAAGCAATTGCGAGATACCGAAAGGCGATGCCGAATGATGGTCGAGAGCGTCAAGGATCACGGCATCTTTATGCTTGATTCCGAGGGGCGCGTCGCCAGTTGGAACAGGGGAGCGGAGCAGATCTTGGGCTATACCGAGACCGAGGTTCTGGGCCAACCCTTTGCCCGGTTCTTCCCGCCGGACATGGCTGGACAGAGTGAAGCCGAATTGACGAGGGCATTGACCCAAGGGCACGCCAAGGACGATCGTTGGCACGTGCGAAAGGATGGCGGACGCTTCTGGTGCAGCGGCGTTGTCACGGCACTCCGTGACGACCAAGGGAATTCTCAAGGTTTCGTGGCGGTAATGCGCAGACCTGACCCATGAGAAAAAAATGGAAACCACGCTGCGCGACGCCCCGTCCTACGCCAACGCGATCACCAACACCCTGCGAGAACCGTTTGTCGTTCTCGATCGAAAGCTTCAAGTAAAAATGGCCAGTCGGTCGTTTTATCAGTTATTCGCCGTCTCACGGGAAGAGACGGAGCATCAGTTCATCTACGACCTGGGGAATGGTCAGTGGAATCATCCCGATTTACGGGGGTTATTGAACGCCGTCCTCGACAATTCCCATGTCATCACGGACTTTACTGTGGAACATTCGTTCCCGGGCATTGGCCACAAGATCATGTCGCTGAACGCTTGCCGGGTCTTTGACCAAACCGAATTGATCCTGCTCGCCTTCCAGGACGTTACCCAGCTTCGACTGGCCGAAGAAGACATGCATCGGCAGGCGGATGAGTTGGCCGCGAATAGCCAGCGCAAGGACGAATTTTTGGCGATGCTGTCCCACGAATTGCGGAATCCCCTGGCCCCCATTCTATCAGGGGTGGAGCTCCTGCAGTGCGTTGGCGCCGACCACGAATCTGGAGTACAGGCCATCGCCATCATCGAGCGCCAGGTGAGGCACCTGGCTCGACTCATTGATGATCTGCTGGAAGTATCTCGAATCACGACGGGGCGTATCAGGCTGAATATTCAACGCGCCGAATTGAGGTCGGTAGTCGAGAAATCGATCCATGCCATTCGCCACTTCCTCGACGATCACAAGCATCAATTGTCGGTGTCGTTCCCGCCTGACCCGCTGGTGATGCAGGGCGATCCCGATCGTCTGCAGCAAGTCATGGTCAATCTGCTCCACAATGCCGCAAAGTATACCGACACTGGCGGCCAGATATCGCTGACGCTCGAAAGACAGGACGACCAGGCGATCGTGAGCGTGCGAGACAATGGCATCGGGATCACCCCCGAGTTGTTGCCCAACGTCTTCACCATGTTTCTTCAAGGAGACATTTCGCTCGACCGAAGTCAAGGCGGGCTGGGGATCGGGCTGTCTCTGGTACATACGATTGTCGACCTGCATGGCGGCACGGTCGAGGCGCGCAGTGCGGGCACGGGACATGGCAGCGAGTTCGTCGTGTATCTACCGATTGAGGCGACGGCTTCGCAGCGGATTGAATTGGCTCCGCGCGGCGCCGTCACCGGACCCCCCGCGCCGATGGGGCTCAAGGGGGCGACCATGTTGACCCGTCCCGGCAGACAGAATGGCCCGGCCCAGCCGTTGCGGGTCCTGATGGTCGACGATCTTGTCGATACGGCCAAGAGTCTTGCCATGCTCTTGAGGCGCTCGGGACACGACGTGCGGATCGCTCACTCCGGTCCGGACGCCTTGGCGGCTGCGGCCGAATACCATCCCGAGGTCGTGCTCTTGGACATCGGCTTGCCAGGCATGAGCGGCTATGAAGTCGCTCGACGGATGCGCCAGTCCCCGGAGCACAATAATACCAAGCTGATCGCCCTAACCGGATACGGACAGGAATCCGACCAACAACGATCTCGAGAGGCTGGCTTCGACTATCACCTCGTCAAGCCAGTCGGCCTGCAAAAGATCCAAGAAGCACTAGGCCAGTCGCCATCCGATGGTCGCACTCGATGCAATCAACTAGCGTGTTGAGTGTCTGGCGGCTTAGAAGTCGAAACGAAGAAACTTGCCGAGCAAGGCAATTGCACATCGGTCGCCGTCGCGACGGAACACAGCCGGTCAGTCCAGCCCGGTAACCGCATTTCAAGCATCGCGCCAATCCTCGGTTCGGTCAAGGCGGTTCGCGATCCTTCTGTTCGTGCTGGATTGTGGATTGCCTCGCGCAAGGGGCGGGATGAAGTCATGTTTGCGCGAAGTACCGTCTCTCTCCGTGATTGCCCAGGACGGTCAAGGACCGGTGACAAACGTCCTTTACACCAAAAGGCTGATTGCGGTAGGGCTAACTCTGATTTACTTCCACGCGGTTTATGGGAGGATTCACGAGATTTATGACGGAGCACACTCAGCGTATTCGGACTATC
The DNA here is from genome assembly GCA_963791755.1 of uncultured Planctomycetaceae bacterium. Lineage (GTDB taxonomy): Bacteria > Planctomycetota > Planctomycetia > Pirellulales > PALSA-1355 > PALSA-1355. Next base: position 811,292 of record CAWBTK010000005.1, on the reverse strand, counting down.
GGTGCGAATACGCCGCGACATGGGACGTCGACACGGAGGTGTGATCTGCGCGAGGAGAGGCGGGGCTCGATCGTTCGGGCTCACGCGAACCGTAATGGATCACGTAAGAGGGGCATGCTCTCCCCGCCTTGCGCAGCATCAGTGACGAGATCAAATTCTACTTTGCCAGACAATCGCTGCGGTACGTCGTGTCTGGCTGTTTTGCATTCCCCGAATTAGTCACACAAAACGGACACGCTTAATGGTCGGATACTCCGGAAAATTGCGCGTGGAACTGGTGGACGACCAGGCGTTGGTTCGAGCTGCCTTGGCGGCCTTAATTGACGCCTCCGACGGCATGGAGATCGTGGCGACCGCCGCCACGATTGCCGAGGCAATACAACGCGCGGCGGAATGCGAACCCAATATCGTGCTGATGAAAGTGCTATCGGAAAGCAACTTTTTTTACGGCGGCAAGACACTCCTGGATCGCTTTCCGCGGACAATACTGATCATCCTCGACGATGTCTCTATCGATGCGAATGTGCGCGAAGCATTGCGGATCGGAGCCCGCGGATATCTGACCAAGCAGCAACCGTTCAGCGAGATCGATGCCGCGTTACGACAGGCAGCGCGTGGAGATCGGGTGTTTACGCAGGGGATCGCGCGGCGATTGGCGTTTTCGCCGGACGGCGTGCGATTGCCAAACCTCGTTGATGAGAATCCCTTGTCCTGCCTTACCCCGCGAGAAACCGACGTCTTGATCAATCTGGCGCAAGGCAGCTCAGTGAAACAATGCGCCAAGACGCTGGGGATCGGCGCGAGTACGGTGGGCAACCACAAGTCGCGACTGATGAAGAAACTGAATGTCCATAAAACAGTGGACTTGGTGCATCTCGCCTTCAGGGAGAAAATGATTCCCTTTCCGGTCCCGCCAGCGACCCCACTGCCGGAAACCCAATCCAGCCCGCCCGTCGATGATCCGATCCTTTGCGGCGTTCCAGTCTTGAGTGATCTGCTCTAGGGCCGGGGCAATCCTTGACCTGGGCGTTGTCCCCCGGACGATTCCGAAAGCGCACGGCGGCCGTTCTATTGTTCGCTTGCCGCGGCCGCCTCGGCCAAGGCGACAACAGCCAAGAAATTGGCAGGCTTGGTGACAAAGTGATTCGCGCCCGCCCCGGTCGCTCTTTTGCGGTCCGTATCCCGGCTGTAGCCCGATACGATCGCGATGAACACGGACTTTGAATCCGGCAACTGACGGATCATGCGCGTCACTTCGAAGCCATCCTGGCCTGGCAGACCCAGGTCGAGAAAGACAAGGTGGGGTCGAAACTCAAGAAATGCAGCCAGTGCCGCAGGACCATCAAGTGCAGTGCGCACTTCATATCCCGCGATCTCGAGCACCATTTTGGCAATTGCGACAATGTCGCGGTCGTCATCCACTACGAGCAATCGCTTGATTCGCGCTCGCAACGGTAGCGTTTCCAAACCGGCCAGACCGGCCTGCGGAAGGTGCAAAAGTGTATCCATCGGAAGGAGGTATCCTGAATTATGTCGTGGTCGAACGGCACCGCGAGAAGTTTCAGCTTGCTGGTTTCAGGATGCACGCCGGCGATTCGTTAGTTGCCCCAAGGCTTCCCGGGAGTGTCTCATACCGGGGCGTATCGTGAAACAACCTCGATATGTTTGCCGAGCTCCGCAAGCAACTCTGCAAAGTCCAGAGGTTTGTGCAGAAACTTCACGGCGCCGAGGTTCATCATGCGTCGCTCCAGGGCCTGGTCCCTGTGGCCCGAGATCATGATTACCGGGAGCGACTTGGTAACAGGGTTGTCTTGCAGCCGGCGCAGGACGTAGTCGCCTTGACCGTTCGGGAGCTCGTAGTCCAGAAGAATTACGTCCGCGGGCCGAGAGAAGGCACATCGATAGCCGTCCATCCCGTCGAAAGCCCGCACGACCGCGACTCCGTGCGATTCGAGGCGCAATTTCAGCGCCAGTGAATAATCGGCGTCATCGTCGATGCAGAGCGCCCACGGCGGCTCCGTCGTCCGACGCGACTCCTCTGGCTCATCCTTAAACAGGGCGGGGTTGGAGGAAAGCATCTCAAACACAACATCCATTAAGGGATAGTCGCTCGACCGTGAGACAACCTCAGTCTGTTGTCTCGATGAGGAGCCAAATGCCGGCGCTCCCAGCGGCTCGTCCAAAGGGCCGCATCCACCCGCAGTTGGAGTTGTCCTTGCACGAATTGTCATGAACTTTCCTCAGCTGATGGTACAGGTTGGAGCGTGGCAGCACGGATTGTCACAGCGGAATGGCGGACGATCGTGTTGCGTTGAATACTCGCCCGAGGCACACGAACCGGCGCCCCTCGTGCTATTGCCATCGACACCGCCCTTACGAGTTGTGCGCCCTCATACGGCTTTTTGATAAAGAAGGACGCGCCAGCATCCAAGGCCGCTTGTTGATCAACAATGCTGGCCGAGAGCATGACGATCGGTATCGCGCCTGTGTCAGGACGGCGGCGAAGCTCAGCGAGCACCGTTAACCCGTCTTTGATCGGCATTCGCACATCCAGCACAATCGCATCTGGCATTTTCAATATGGCGATTGCCATGCCTTCGATTCCGTCATGGGCCGAAATGGGCTCGAAGCCTGCCGCTCGCAATCTGAGCGAAGCGGCGACGACAATGTCTTGGTTATCGTCAACGATCAGAACGACGCGCCGGTTGGACATATAAGCCCTCTCCACCAAGCACTAGGGCAGTGCCGGCTTTAAACGAATCTGAACTTTTGGCGGGACTTGGGCAACCGGCGCCAGCGGTAACGGCCAGAGTCGAACGGTCGTATCGAAACCGCCGGAGACCAGGCACCCTTTTCCCCAGCTAACCGTGGCGACAGTGGATTGATGTCCTCGCAACTCGGCGATCTGTGCACGCAGTCGAAGATCCCAAAGTCGGATCAGATTGTCGCTGCCTCCGACGGCCAGCCGCCCTGGAGAGCAGAAGGCGATCGAGAAGATCTTTCCTTTGGCGGGCAAAGAACACTCCTCTACCGCACGCTCTACGTTCCAGATTCGAATGTGAGCCTCGTCGCCCGCAGACGCGAGTAACTCTCCGTCAGGCGAGAATGCCAGCGCCCGGATTCGGCGACGATGTGCGACAATGTCACGGTAGACCGCACCATCCTTGGTGCGGAACAACCGGATTTTTCCGTCACCACCGCCGGTTGCCAAGAGCCGGCTATCTGGCGAAAACACGACGGACCTGAGATCCGAGCAACTGCCGTCCACGTTCAAACGCTCGTTGCCGGTCAGTGGCTGGTAGATACCGACCTTCTGTTCGAACCCGGCAACGGCGAGCATCGTGCCATCATGGCTCCAATCGATCGAACTGATGGCCTGATCGCGTTTGTCCGTGGCCCGCAATTGCCGACCATCATGGGGATTCCAAAAGATGACCCGACGATCGCTGCCGGCCGTGGCTAGAATCCGACCATCCGGGGAAAATGCCAATGATCGCACCCAATCGGAATGCCCCTCGAGCCGATGCAGGAGCTGGCCAGTGCGTGCGTTCCAAATGAAGACGTTTTCATCGTCCCCTCCCGCGGCCAACAATTCGCCCGCCGGGTCCAGCGAAGCTGTCGTAATGACTGGCTTCCGGACGACCGCCTTGCCGTATGCGAACACCCGGGCACCGTCCACCGACAGCGTCTCAGCGGCGCACGCGAATTGAAAGGTAGCGCAAAGGCCAATTGTCAAAGACACTCGGGTGAACATGGACGGCATCTTTGCCTCCTTTCTCGCCCCACTGCGTTCTGAGTCGCGCGGTTTGTCGACGGTTGACGGAGGTATCCGCGCGCCAACAGGTACGACGCACTCCTGACTTAAACCTGCCACGCCACGATTTATGAGCAATAGGAAAGTCGCTGACAGAAGTAGGGCCTTTCGCACATTGCCAGCGCACTTCGAGACAAAGGTGCGGCGTGGCAGGAGGAAAAGGCATCTATCGGCGGCGTCGTTGATGCTTGCGTGGTGCTGCGCCCGTTAATGGGTCGCCCCCGCTCCTGATTTGGCGAGAGTGACAATCGCGGTGACGCAGTCAGTCTCGCGCGTCCGGAAGACGAATAGAATGGTCAAACACAATCACTGTTTTCGGTCTGCGCGACTTCGCATAACCGACCAACGATTTGTTCGTGATTGCGGACGCCCCACGTCCCTAAAAGCCCGAATTCAACTTCGGGGAGTGGGTCAGCCAAACGATTACGGCCGAGTTCATGGAGCTCCTGCCCAATTCGCTGTCGAAACGCCGGAAATTCGCTGTCGGCGATCGATAGTGCCATCAACCAGCGGTGCGGCCCGACGCGTAGCGACAGGTCGTTGTGTCGGAGCAGACCGCTTAGGAATCCATCGAGGTCTTCGGCCAACGATTCGACGGCCGTCTCTTCGATATCAGCCTGGACGAGCGTGACGTATGGCGCGGCATCGCACAATTTGTCGACGCGATTCAAGTAGCGTCGCATCACTACCGCGGGATCCGCCGGCGGCAAGGTGAAGGAGAACGTGCTTCCCCTGCCTGCTTCGCTATCGACACGAATCTCGCCAAGGTTCGCTTCGACGAGATCCTTGGCGATGCTCAGTCCCAAGCCGAAGCCCTTGGTCGTGCTCCGAAACGATTCGTTCAGTTGTCGGAATCGTTGAAAAAGCGCCCGTTGATTCTCCACGCTGATTCCCTCCCCGTTATCGCTGACGCTGAACTCGATGCCGGGCGCATCCTGGCATTTGCGACAACTCAGACGGACATGGCCGGGACGACCGCAGAATTTGATGGCATTGATCGTCAGGTTGATGAGTACGCGTCCCGCCTTGCCGGGATCGCAGTAAGTCAAAGGAAGGTCCATTGGGACATCCCAGTCCACTTGGACGGCTTTGGCGGCCGCTTTTCGCTCGAGGGCCGGCCGTACGTGTGCGACGATTTCCGCCGCGCTGCATTGCTTGCGATAAACACCCAAAAGACCCGCTTCCAGTTTGCTCACGTCGAGCATGTCATCCACCATGTTGTTTAGATCATCCGCCCGATCCTCGATGACAGCAAGCAACTGGCGCTGTTCGTCCAACACGACCCCGACAATACCGTCCTGGATGAGCGCTGCGTATTCCTTAATTACCGTTAACGGCGTGCGAAACTCGTGCGATACGTTGTCCACGAACTTGTACGCCGTACGATATAGCTTCGAGAGTCGATGGTTCCGGTTCTTTAGGATGATCTGAGCTTCCACTAATTGCCGCACGAGACTGTGCCGCTCGGTCGCATAGTGGATTGAACGCACGAGGCTGTCGGTCGTCAGGCTTCCCTTAATTAAGTAATCCTGGGCGCCGACATGCAGGGCCCGAAGCGCGACTGCCTCATCGTCTCGATCGGTCACGATGACGACGGGAATGTGGGCATCCAGGCTTTGAATCCGGGCCAGGCCCTCGAGGTCACGCGTGCGCGGCAGGCCAAGGTCAAGTAATAGCACATCGAAGCAGTGTTCCGACGACAGCTGCGCGGACCGCGTCTTCGAGCGTGCGCACCCATTGAATGTCGAAGCGCGACCGCGTCGACTTGGACAGCAGCCGCTTGACCACTTCAAAGTCCGCCGGTTCGTCTTCGGCAAGTAATAGTTGCACTAGATCAGACATGATTTTGCCTCCACGAGTGCCCGCCGAATTCGAGGACTCGGCCCTCTGATGCCCGCGGTCGGGGCGTCGCCGAACCACTTGGTGGCGAGAAGGCGCGCGACCTCGGGTCGTGAAGAAGCCGAAGCTTCGACGCTCGCCGGCTCCCTGGCCTGATCGTGCGCCGTCAGCAGGAACTTGAAATGTGCACCTGCTCCAGGGGTTGACTCCACCCAGATTCGTCCGCCATGGCGATCCACTACTTTCTTGCAAATCGTGAGGCCTAGCCCAGTGCCCTCGTACTTGCCGCGATCATTCAGCCGCTGAAACGGCGCGAAAATGGTCTGGGCAAAATCCGAGTCAATTCCGATCCCATTGTCTTGGACGCCAAGAATCCACTGCTCGCCGTTACGGGCGGCCGTGAGATGAACGATGGGCTGTCGGTCCGCGGTGAACTTGATCGCGTTGCCGATCAAGTTCTGATAGAGCTGTGCCAACAGCGTCCGATTGCCAGTGACGACGGGCAAGGAGTCGCGAATGATTACGGCTCGCGATTCTTCAATTCGCGCAGCGAGGCATTCGACGGCTTCATTCACGCACAGTTCCAGGTCGACCGGTCCCCATTCCATTTCCGCGTTACCGACCTTGGATAGCGTAAGAAGCGAATGAATCAAAGCCTGCATGCGACGTCCAGCGTCCAGGATAAAGAAGAAGTCCTTGCGGGCGTCGTCATCAAGTCGGTCGCCGATGCTGTCCTTCAGGTGTCCGGCAAAGTAGTTGATTGTGCGAACCGGCTCCTGAAGGTCGTGGCTGGCGAAATAGCTGAAATGCGCCAGGTCCTCATTAGTCCGCTCCAGCTCGCGCACGGCCGTCGTTAATGACGATTTGGCTTGCTCCAGTTGCTGGTTGAGCGACTCCAGTGCCGCTGCCCGGCGACGTTCGATCGCGTAACGAATCGAGCGAGCCAAGAGCTGCGGAGAAATCTCCTGCTTAAGCAAGTAGTCCTGCGCTCCATGCTGGAGCAGCCCAATGGCCCTCGGCTCATCATCATGCCCAGTGACGACCACAATCGGAGCTGTGGCGCACATGGCTTGAAGGGTCTCCAGGTGGCTCGAATCGGCCAGCGCGAGATCCAGGATCACGACGTCGATTCCTCCTCGACTCATACGCTTCAGGGCATCCGAAAGCTGCGTGACATGCTCAACGGAGTAACCGGGATTGTCGACATTACTCAACGCATGTTTTACTAGCGCTGCGTCCGTGGGGTTGTCCTCGATCAGCAGGACGGCACGCGCAGGAATCGCGGTGGCTGAAGTCTTCATGGTCTACCCGTCCGCTCCCGTGTGGTTCGTCAATACGTCGTCAATAGGATCAATCGCCGGCCGATTCCCGGCCCGTGTAAGTCGTGGTCCGAGAGAGCGTTCTTCGCGGTCGCGGGTGGAATGTAAGGGCCGCGCGGTCGCGTCCTCAGACTCGTCCCATCAGCACGAGCACCAGCAAGACAAGCACTAACAGTCCCAGCCCGCCACTGGGGAAGTAGCCCCAGTTTCTGCTATGGTTCCAGCGAGGCATTGCTCCCAAAAGCATCAGAACAAGAATTACGATCAGAACGGTGCCCAACATTGCAGTTCTCCCTTAAGAAACAACTCACACCGCGCTTCCGGCCTCGATTTCGTCGAGCGCCGGCGCGCTTCAGCCGTGGCAGCCAGCCGGGCACTGGTGCGAGGCCAGTACCCGGCCGTTTCGCTGCCGCACTTACGCGTTGTCTAACCTTTAGAGGGTCGGGAACTCAGGATTCTTGTCCAGCGACTCGACCTCGCTCGCCGAGTACGGAGAATTGCTTTCCAAGGTCACCCGGATTTTCATGCCCGGCTTCAAGTCCGAAGACTTGCAAGACTTGCCGTCGCACGTGACTTTCACGTTGGCGCTCAGGATGTGGATGCGATCTTCTTTGCCAGGAATCTCCGTCATGGCCAGCTTGTTGCCGTTCACGCTGACGACGATTCCCTCTTGACGCGTGCTCGCGAAGGCCGGGTTCTTATCGAGACCTTCAACCCGGTTCGCCGTGCGCTTGTCAGCAATTCGCGTAGTCACGCGAATCCGCATCCCCGATTTCAGATCCGAGGCCTTGCAGGCTTTCCCGTCGAGGGTCAGTGCGGCGTCGGACGCCAGCATGTGAGCATGCTCTTGGCCGTCCTTCTCACCTTGATTCGTCATCACCAGCTTGTTGCCCGTGATGCTGACCACCTCGCCATCGTGCGTCACGTCTTTGGCTTCTTTAGTCGCGAAAGTCGCGCCGACCGTAAAAACAGCCAATGCCACTACACACAGTGAAAACCATCGGTAATTCATCAACATTTTCTTTCCTCGTGAATGTCGGTCGTATTGACGGAGGCCACATGCGTCCGTCCGCCACAAACTTTCCCGGGCCAAATAACGAATCAGGTCCGAGCAAAGGAACGAATGCGCCGGCCGAAATGCCGTGCAATTCGCTGCCGGAAAAACCTAGAGCGCGACGACGGGTTAGTGGGTGGGATTATTGCGTGAATAACTAGGGAAAAACCTCGCCTGGCCACGGGGCAAAGCTCGTCTGGTGCAATTCGCCAGCGGCCGGAACCGCGCGATTCTCGTTGGAAAGGAAGCCTGAGCACCAAGCGGAGAGAATTACGGCGACGCGCTTTCTCTGCGCTCGTCCTGCCGGCAGGCACGCGAGTACCGAATGGGGCTCCTTTGGCGATTCATATCGCTTCGGATTCCGACTGAAACGAACAATCCGTTTGTCTTACACACCAGTGCGGTATAGACTTAGTCCGTCAGGGGAGAGGGATTTCTGTTCCAGCTCAAATGAGCGCTAGGTGTTCTGCCGCCTGGCGAGTTGATCATTTCTCCAAGTGGGCCTGAGTATCGTCGCGGGCCACGGCGCGGTCGATTGGCGCAGGTCGCCAGAACGGTAAGCATCATGTGGTCGATCGTCCTACGCTTGCGCTGCCGATTTAGCAGGCATCGCGGTTTGTCTCGAATTGCACGCTTCGCGGCCGTGCGGTCCGATGGACGGATTGGTGAGATGCACGTTTGCCTGGCATGTGGCGGCCTGTTGTCGTCACCAAACGAAACGGCAGTTGCGCCGTTCACGTGGAGCGATCGGTGACTTTGGGCCGTGCGAACCGAGTGTCCGCGCGAGACTTTTCGAAAAGCGAGTCTTCGTGCGGTCCGGAGATACGTCGATGGAAGTGCTATGGGTCGCGGTCATCGTGCTGGTTATCGGTGTCACTATGGCCATGATCGCGGTGTTTTCCACGGGGCTGGGTCAAATCACTTGTCGTGAATGCGGCGGTGGATTGCCGGTAATCCGGTCGTCGAATCGAAACGAGGTTCTTGCGTTGGGCGATTGGGCGTGCCCGAAATGCGGCACACGCTTCGACCGTCAGGCCAAGGCCCGCGGACAATAGGCAATCCGAACGCTGACAATGCCGATTGTGAAGCGGTATGAAGGATGTGAAACAATCAATTGCCCGCGGCCCAATATCGACTTATGCGAATTTGCAAGACGTGCCGATGCCTGATGATCGGCAAAGAAGCCGCGGAATGGCGTCCGCGCCTCGAACATCTCTTGTTGCACCACGGCGCGTTGCCGAAAACTCTTACGGTCGTGGCGGATTCGCTCGGGCCACTATGCGATAAATGCATCGTCGCCATGGACCGCTCGATTCGAGACGCAGATTGATGCAAGCGCGCTGCCCGCTAGTAGCGGAAGATCACGTCGGCGTAGGCGCGACGGCTCAGAATGTCTTCATTCTGGGTTAAGGCGAATTCGTAGCCACCACCCATTTCGAAGTTGCCGGTGGGCTTCCATCGCAGGCCAACGACGCTCGTCACCACGTTGCGACCGGCAACGGCTCCGGCCGGCAGGTTCACCAGGTCCAGTCCCGTAATCGGCCCAGTCAGCCCCAGGTTGCTGCTGCGCATGAAGTGATACCAGTTCAAACCAACGAGCGGGTAGATGTGTCGGGGCAATTCGTAGTCCCACTGGTTCGACCAGTACCACATTTGCGTGCCCCAGGAATTGTCCAGCGGAATGCGAAAGCCAGTTCCACTCAGCCAGTGAGCATGATCGTAAAGCTGTTTTCCACCGGTAAGAAAAAAGTGAAGGTCGCCGTCTCCGAAGTTGGAATAGGAGCGAGAAGAACCGGGAATAAAATAAGTGATGCCGCCGGATACCAACAGCTGCCGTTCGACGTCTCGGACAAAGTTGTATTTGACGCCCACCGGCGCGGACATGAATCCGATCGGAGTGTCTGTTCCCCCGTTGGGAAAACTCCAATACGCTAGGCGTGGCGCGATAACGCTTACGTTTTCCGTGATTCGGCCCCTGAATTGCGCGGCCCAGATTTGGGCCTCGGGTCCGCCGATCGCGTTGGGCAACTTGTTATCGATGAAGATGCCGCGCGCTTCGGTTAGCGACCGGGGGTCTTCAAAAAAGAATGGATTCGAGACCGGGCTGATGAAGCGATCGAAACAATGGTCGCTCGGCAACAACAGGCCGAATAGGCGTTTGCCGCACAGGCCGTTGTCGCAACACTCGTCGTCGCAACCGCAACCGCAATCGCCACATGAGCCGCAGAGCGCTGGTTCGTCGTCGCCGGCAGCGGCGAGATAGCCGTCACCGCGTGCTGTAAGTGCACACCAGGCGCACGCCCAAATACACACCGCAATGGCCATCCTGAGCCGCATAATCCTACCGTCCTATGAGCAAAAACATCCAAATGAATGAGTGGTTATGAGCCATATCGGCCATTCGGCGCCGTCAAGTCGTGATGCGAATCCTCTCCCCAACTAACCGCTCCGAACTACAGACTCTGCCGCACCGGCATTCAAGAATTCCGACGGACTACTTGCCGAGACGGTAAAGATTGCCAACGCGTTGGATCTTGTTGCCGACGGGTGTGAGGCGGCTGGCGGCGGAGCAGCGGGGGCTATTCCTTGGCTGGGCCGCCATGGGCTGCGTCTCGAAGAATCTGCCGAGATCGCAACTTGCCCCATCGAATCACGGTGCTCGATCGCGTGCGATACTCCTTCGGCGCAATTTGCCAAAACAGATCTCTGGCGGGGGAGCGGAGCGATACCCTAAACTCGATCAACGCGCCGGCTTCGGCGATCATCGAGGATATTAATTCGCTCGATTCGAGCGGAAACGACAATCGGTTGGTGTTCCTGTTCGCGAGTTGGAGGCCGATGTGTGCGAAAACGCCAATTGCGTGCGAAATCGCTCGGCGACGCTCCGTCAAGCAGCGGTCAGGTTTGTTCGTTCAATGAGATTTCGCGAAGGAATCGGCCGTCCGCCATCGGGACATCACGAGTCGCTTCAAATGCTGCTGATTTGGCGGCGCGCGGGTTGCGGGAGGGATGCTTCCGAATTGTTGGTTCTCAAAACGTGATAGAGCGCTTGATATGACGACGCGAAGACTCGACCGAATGTTTTCTCCACGCTCGATCGCGGTCATCGGCGCCAGCAATGAGCCCGGAAAAGTTGGCTCGGTTACGCTGCAAAACCTGATGCGCTGCGGGTTCTCTGGTCCTATCTTTCCGGTCAATTCGCACCACGCGACGGTGCAAGGAATGGCGGCCCATCGGAGCATTGCGGAGGTGCCAGAGAAGGTGGATCTCGCGATCCTGTGTACCCCGTCGGCGACCGTGCCCGACTTGGTGCGCCAGTGCGGCGAGTCGGGGGTCGGCGGACTGATCATTCTCACGGCTGGATTTCGCGAAATCGGCCTGGACGGTCGGAAAGTGGACGAAGCGCTGCGAAGTGCGTGCGCGCCGTTTCCCCAAATGCGCGTGATCGGTCCCAATTGCTTGGGCGTGATGGTTCCCGAATCGAAGCTCAACGCGAGCTTCGCGGCGTCGATGCCGTTGGCGGGCCGTGTGGCCTTCGTCTCGCAATCTGGTGCGCTGTGCACGGCCCTGTTGGATTGGGCAGGAGAGCAGTCGCTAGGGTTTTCGCATTTCATCTCGGTCGGCAACATGCTTGACGTTGACCTGGCCGACCTGCTGGACTATTTGGCAGAAGATGGCACGACCGATGCCGTGATACTGTACATCGAGTCCATCACAAACGCTCGGCGCTTCATGTCGGCGGCCCGAGCTTGCGCCCGGCGCAAGCCGATCGTGGCCTACAAGGCCGGGCGCTTCCCGCAGTCGGCCCAGGCGGCGGCGTCACATACCGGCGCGATGGCCGGCGTCGACAGCGTCTACGAGGCCGCTTTCGAGCGAGCCGGCATCGTACGCGTCTTCGAAGTCGATGACCTGTTCGACTGTGCACAATTGTTGGCCCGCGGACCACGCGTGCGCGGCGACCGTCTGGCGATTGTTACCAACGCCGGGGGCCCTGGCGTGATTGCCTGCGACTCGCTGCTTTCGAAGAACGGAACGCTCGCACAACTTTCCGAGTCGACGTTGCTGCAACTCAACCAGACGCTTCCGCCGTCCTGGTCGCACGGCAACCCAGTCGACGTGCTTGGGGATGCGACGCCGGAGAGATTCGCCCGGGCATTGCAGATCGTTTCGGACGACCGTGACGTGGACGCGGTGCTGGCGATTCTTACTCCGCAAGCGATGACGGATCCCACGGCCACAGCCAAGGCGCTGGTCGACGTGGCTCGCCACGCTTACAAACCAATCCTGGCCAATTGGATGGGCGGCCGCATGGTTCACGAGGGGGTCGACATCCTGAACAAGGCCGGGGTGCCGACGGCAGCCACGCCGAATGACTCCGTTTCCGCGTTCATGCATTTGGTGCGCTATGGGCGCAATCTGGAACTGCTTTACGAAACTCCGCGTGAAGTGCCGCTCGATTTTGACGGCGATCCGCGTCGATCGCGCGACCGCTTGCGGAAGCTATTCGAGGGCGGTCGCGAAGTACTCTATGAATCCGAGGCCAAAGCCCTGCTCACGGCCTATGGAATACCGGTTGCCGAAGTGCGCGAGGGCCACACCGTCGATGAAGTCGTTACGCTCGCCCGCGAGATCGGTTTTCCAGCCGTCCTGAAAGTGGTTTCGCCACAGATTACTCACAAGACGGACGTGGGAGGCGTGAAACTTAACCTGGCCAATGAAGAGCAGGTTCGCGAGGCGTATGACGAGATGCTTGCGAGCGTCCGCCGGGAGCGTCCCGGCGCCGAGATTCGTGGCGTTTCCGTCCAGTCCATGGTGAGTCTGCCAGGCGGGATCGAGTTGATCATAGGCGCCAAGAAGGACCCCGTGTTTGGCCCCGTGATCATGGTCGGAATTGGCGGAATTGCCGCCGAATTATTTCGCGACTCCGCTCTCGGACTGCCGCCGCTCAACGAGCGTTTGGCCCAGCATATGCTTGAATCGTTGCGGGCCTGGCCGCTGCTGAAGGGTTATCGCGGGCGCAAGCCAATTGCCCGGGTCGATCGCTTGATCGAGATCCTGCTGCGTTTCTCGATGCTAGTGGCCGATTTTCCAGAGATCGGCGAGCTGGATGCCAATCCGGTGCTCGTTCGCGACGACCAGGTGATCGCGCTGGATGCCCGAGTGATGGTCGACCGAACGGAACTCGAAGGGCCCGCTTCGCTTCCCTATGCCCATCTGGCGATTCGCCCCTACCCCGACGACTTGATCGAGCGGATCCAATTGGCTGACGGGATGCCCGTCGTAGTGCGGCCAATCAAGCCGGAGGATGAACCGCTATGGCGCGAGTTGTTGGCGAGTTGTTCGAGCGAGTCACTCTGGGAGCGGTTCCGGTACATGTTCAAAACGGACATCCACGAGGCCGCCATCCGATTCTGTTTTGTCGACTACGATCGTGAGCTGACGGCTGTCGCCGAAGCTGAGGTCGGCGGTAATAAGAAACTCGTGGGTGTGGCGCGGCTGGTGAGCGAACCTGGCACGCAGCGCGGCGAGTATGCCGTGCTCGTCGGTGAACCGTGGCAGGGGAAAGGGCTGGGCAACCAGTTGACGCGATATTGCGTGGACCATGCCGACCGCATCCGGGTCCGCGAGATTTACGGGGTTACCGGACGAACCAACACCCGCATGCTCCGAGTGTTCCGGCATTACGGTTTCGATCTCGAGCCTGAGTCCGACTCCACGTTACTTATGGCAACCAGGAAAATCACTTGACGGCGATTCCAATACAATCGCCGAGCGGCTACCCGGAATTCGCCGAGTTTCTCGTGCGCGAAGGGATTGACAATATTTCGTTGCTGGCCTGGGCGCATCGAGCTATTCACCCTGCCACAAAGTCACGCACCAGTGATTTGTGATGCACGTTTGAGCACTCCACAAATGCGATCGACAACTCCGGGTACGGCCGCCGCGGCAGCGGCGGAAATGGAGTCCAACGCTCCGGAGGGCAGGCCCCCTATTCCCCAAATTCGGACATGTGCCGGCAGCCGGCCAAGTGCTTCGGCAATCGCTAACACGGCGGGCAGCGACAGGTCGTGACTGCCGATGAATGGCGCGGCGCTCAATTTCAGGTGCCGGCCATCGCCAACAACTGACCGATCCCACCGCCGCGTCGCTCGCCACGGCATCGCAGATTTCCAGTGCATTGATGCCCTCTAGCAAGTCGAACAACTCCGCCGGCGACCGCACGCAGCGCACAGCGAGAGAATCTCCGAATACCTGGGCGACACGCCGGGCAACCTCCCATCCCACGTAATCGTCGCCGTAAGGGCTGCCGATGCCGACTAGTAGTGAAGAATCGATCATCAGCCGCGATCCACTGTGACCTTGAGAAAGTGCGTCGCGCAACTGATGCACGGATCGTACGAGCGCACCAGCCGCTGACAGGCCTGCGCCACTTGCTCGTCGGGCAGACTGATGACTGCCGGCAGGTAGTCTCGCAAATCGACCTCGATCTGGCTCTGATTTTGCGAAGTGGGCGGCACGATATTCGCCATCGTCACGAGGCCGTTCGCGTCGATGGCGTAGCGATGGTAGAGCAGGCCGCGCGGCGCCTCCGTGGCCGCGGCGCCCGTGGCTTGTTTGAATTGGAACTTGACGCGCGGCTCTTTGGCCGGGCGATAATCCTTGAGGATCGACAAGGCCTCTTCGTAGGCCTGGACGACTTCGATGCTCCTCGCGATGATGCTTTTAAAGACGTTCCCGCAGGGCTGCTCGAATCCGACCTCGTCGGCCAGTCGGCGGGCGGTGGGCAGCAATTGTTCGCGGTTGTGATTCATACGGGCCAGCGGCCCCATGAAATAGGTCCGTCCCGTCTCCCGCCGCACGGACTGCAAGGCGGTTGAATGTGGAACTTGCTGCTCCTGAAAGTGTTGCTCGAATTGGTCCGCCGTTATGGCCAGGCCGTCGCTGGCGCGAATGGCGCCTTCGCATAGGGCATATTCATCGGGATGAGAGAGAGCCACGAAATCGTATTGCTGTTCGAACGGCGGAAAATCAAAGCCGGCGACCCAACGCGTGGCGTCGATCGCCGCTTGCAATCCCCTCTCGAAATCCGGCGCGAGTTTCGCCAACTCCTCGCGGCGCGGCAGCCTGTAGAATCCTCCCACCGCCACGTTGACGGGGTGCACCGCCCGGCCGCCGAGCACTTCAAGCAACTGGTTGCCGTGCTTCTTGAGAGCCAGGCCGCGATTGATCGCGTCCGGATAGTCCCTGGCCATCGCCAGCGCGCTGTCATATCCCAGGAAGTCCGGCAGGTGGAGCATGTGGACGTGCAGGGAATGACTCTCAATCCATTCGCCACAATACAGTAATCGTCGCAATCGCCGCAGTTCGCCGGTCACTCGCACGCCCAGCGCGGCCTCTAGGGCATGAACCGAACTCATCTGGTAGGCCACCGGACAAATGCCGCAAATACGCGCCGTAATGTCGGGCACGTCTTCCAGCGAGCGTCCCCGCAACAACGCCTCGAACAATCGCGGCGGCTCGAAAATGTTGAGCTGAACTTCGTCAATTCGCCCGTCACTCAAGCGGATGCGCAGAGAGCCTTCACCTTCAACACGGGTTATTGCTTTCACGTGAATGGTTCGGACGGGGCTCATGCTTTGGCTTGACCTAACGCCTTTCGGATGCAAGTCGGTCGCTCTCGGCTCGGAACTCGGGGGAATAACCGTTGAAGCTGTTGCGCAGGCTGCGAACCAATGCCTCACGCGACACGCCGATTACTTGACATTGATCGCCGAAGCTTTCCAGGTTCGGTTGCTCGCAAGGTCCGTAGCATCCATAGCAACCGCGATTGTAACTGGGACAGAGCGCGCCGCACCCGTCGTGTGTCACCGGCCCAAGGCACGGAATTCCCTGAGCCACCATAACGCATACCGTGCCGCGGCGTTTGCACTCCAGGCACACGCTATGCGCCGGCGTGCGCGGACGGCGCCCCCCCAACAAGGAAGTCAGAACCTCGAGCAGTTGATGTTTATTGATGGGACATCCCCGCAACTCGAAGTCGACCGACACATGATTGGAAATGGCCGTGGAAGTGGCAAGCGTTTGAATATAGTCCGGCTTGGCATAGACGGTTTTCAAGAATTCCTCCGAATCGGCCCAGTTTCGCAGCGCTTGAATTCCGCCCGCGGTGGCGCAGGCGCCGATCGTTACCAAGAACTTCGAATCGCGTCGGACTTGCCGAATTCGCTGAGCGTCTTCAGCGGTAGTGATGGAACCTTCCACGAGTGCGATGTCGTATGGTCCGGGTTCGACTCGACTGCTGGCTTCAAGAAAAAAGACCACGTCGAGCTTTCCGGCCAGGGCCAACAAGTCGTCCTCCAAGGCCAGGAGAGAAAGCTGGCAACCATCGCACGAGGCGAATTTGAAAACGGCCAACCGTGGAGTGTGCATCAGAGCGCCTCCACGTCGAGAAATGGCTCGATCTTGTCATAGCGAAAGATCGGGCCGTCCTTGCAGACGAAAGCCGGTCCGAGCTGGCAATGGCCGCACAAACCGACGGCACATTGCATGTTGCGCTCCAATGACAACCAGATCTGATCCTTGCGCAGTCCACGTGCCAGAGCGCTGCGGATCGTATAGCGCATCATCACTTCCGGACCGCAAAGAAACAACACGGAATTGGCCGGCGAGAACGGTCGCAATCGATCAATCAGTAGCGTCACGACACCCACGTGGCCAGACCAGCCCTCTCGGGAGCGATCGACCGTGGCATTCACGTCGACGCCCCGATCCGTCCAATCGTCGTATTCGCGCGAGTATAGCAACATGTCGGGCGCCCGTGCGCCATACAGCAACGAAATGCGACCGAATCGTTTGCGATTCTCGATACAAGAGTAGATCGCCGGACGCAGTGGCGCCACGCCGATGCCGCCGGCAACGAGGATCACGTCGGCGTCGTGGCATTCGTCAAGCGGCCAGCTTGACCCATAAGGACCGCGAAGTCCCAGAACGCCGCCCGTCCCCAATCCGGCCAGCGTACGCGTCACGTTGCCGGCCACGCGAATCGTATGGTCCCACGTGCCCTGGCGCGCGTCGCCGGCGCTTAGGCTGATCGCGATTTCACCGACGCCCGGCAGGTACAGCATATTGAATTGGCCCGGGAGAAATCGATAACGCCGTTGGAGCGACGCATCGCGGAATCGCAGGCGGTAGGTCGCCACCCCGGACAACTCGGGCCTGATGGCCGCAATTTCAACCGGCTCGGCCAGCCAAGGGTTCTCGGAAACCGCGTGGGATGCATGCGCGCTCACGTGGGATTCTCTCGTATGGCGGCAACCTCCTCGGTCAGGTCGATGGCCACGGGACACCAGGTGATACAACGACCACAGCCGACGCAGCCGGAGACTCCGAACTGGTCGATCCACGAGCCGAGCTTGTGTGTCAGCCATTGCCGGTAGCGCGAGCGAATCTGATTTCTCACAACGCCGCCGTTCATGTAGCTAAAGTCCCAGTTGAAGCAGGTGTCCCATTGGCGCTCTCGTTCCACGTGACCACCGTCCAGATCGCTCACATCCTTGACGGAACTGCAAAAACAAGTCGGACAGACCATCGTGCAGTTGGTGCACGACAAGCATCGCGTGGCGACCTCGGACCAGCGAGGATGTTCCAGATTGCTCAACAACAAGTCGCGGATGCCGGTGGTGTCGAGCCGCTTCGTGATTTGATCGACCGCCTGCTGCCGGGCGGCATTGGCCTGCTTCAGGGCCTTCGGCCTGGCGGTCGTGGTGGGCAATCGCGACACGATGTCCGCGCCCTTCGGGGTGGCAACTTCGACGGTGAAACTATCCGGCAATTCGGTGAGCGCGATGTCGAACCCCCGCGTGCAACGCGGGCCGGTGTTCATCGATGTGCAGAAACACGTGCTGGCCGCCTGGGTGCAATTAACGGCCACGATGAACGCCCGCTCGCGTCGCCGTTGGTAGATCGGATCTATGTACCGATCGTGCATGAAGGTGCGATCCTGCACGGCAATGGCCGCCAGTTCGCAGGCCCGCAGGCCGAGAAGCGCGTGCGGCGGCTCGTCATCCGGCACGTCGCGCATCTGCCAGCCATCGGGCGTGCGGTCGGCTTGTGCCACGGCCACTTGGGGAGGAAAGAAATAGCGTTTCGGCGAATGCGGTCCGACGACGAAGCCGAACCATGCGTCGTCGTCGCGTCGCTTGAGCCGATACTTGCCGGCGCTCTGTTCGTCAGTCCAGCCGCGCGGCAGATCTTCGACGACACGCACGTCGTCGTAGACGATCGCTTCCTGAGAGATGGTGGGGCCGATGACGCGATAACCCTCGTTCCACAACAAGTCGAGCAGCGTCTGAAATTTCTCCTTGGCAAGCAGCAAGACGTTTTCGTCGGGCGAAGAAGGCAATCGAGCGGCCGCGGTCATGGAAACCCTCCCTGCAATGGTCGCTTCAATCGGGGCCCTGGGGACCGACCGGCGCGGTCTCGGCGAACAGATCGAGAAGCTGCAATCTCGTGGCCACGAGCCGATTGGCCAGGGCCTGCGCTAGCTGCAGCATGAGATGATATCCGAAGACGGGATCGGACTGGCAGAGCGCAATTGCGTCGGCCGCTCGAATGGCCAGAATCTGCGTGTCCTGCATGGCCACGGCAGAAGTGGTCATGTGCCCGCCGCCGAGCAGCGCCGACCAGGCCACCACGTCGCCGGGCCCCAGCGACATGATGCGCACGCTGCCCCGGCCAGGCACCTGCATATCGAGTGCAACTCGTCCGATGGAGATGATCATCAAGTAGTCGTTCGAAGCCCCCTCGCGAAAGAGGAGCGTATCGGCGGGATACCCGTGCAGAGAAGCCAGTTCGGCGACCCGCTCGATCACATGATTCGGCAGCGACTCGGAGAACCGCAGCGTCCGCAATACGTTGGCGAGTGTCTGCGTGTCCAAGAACGCTGTCTCCGGTTCATCGTTCCCACGTAAGCGCGGCTCGATCGACGGCCATCAAATGTTGATTCTCCCATTTGACCGCGAAGATACAAGTGCCGCGAGGCTGCCCGGCGACAACGAGTCGAAATCGTGACGTGAGCATTCGATTTCCGCGTCGTGCTTGTGCGTGGCTAGTTCTTGCTTCACGGCCGCGACCATCTCCTTCAGGTGGTGCTGTCCGCCACGGGCGTTCGTCAATCGTGATCCGCGTTACGACTCGAGCGTGCTTCTCAAGCATCTTGCCATGACACTGGCGGATGGCCCGAAGCACGTCCTCCCAGTCTCCTTCGATCGCGGTGCTGAGCGGTCCGAGTTCGAAGTGCAAGCCCGTTTCGCGCAAGACGTTTCGCGCAAGACTTGGACCCTCACGGCGACGTCCTTGCTGAGGTGATGTGTTTCTCCCAGCGCATAGACGTTGAATTCTGCGAGATAGGTTATGGGTGATGCCATTGATCGCGGGGCCGGGCGGCGTGCGGCTATTGAGCCAAAAACAGGGGGCGATCGGAATTCGTGATCAGATTCAGAGCCGTTTCCCCGAGCGTTCTTCGCAAAAGCAGGCTCTTCGCGCTATTTCCGGCCACGATCAAGTCGGCGCCCCACTCGACCGCGTAGGGCAAGAGGGCGTGCTTGGGCGAACCGGCCATGTAAGCCTCTTCCGGTTCAAATCCGTGCTTGCGCAAGTATTCCGCCGCATCGCCGACGAGCTGCTCCGCTTCTTTGGCCGGATGGTCGAAGGTGACGACACGCAGGGTCGCATCGGGCCATGGTCGTAGTTGGGCGAACCACTTGATCGTCTTAGCCGATTCCATCGAACCGCTGTAAGCGATCAATATGCGCTTGATCGGCCTGGCATCGGGAGAAACCGCCAGTATCGGGCGCACGCCAGCGCCAACCAGCCGGATCAACGTGTCGTGCGGATCGCTGACAACGTCGTGTTCGAACAGGCTCTTGAGGCCGAAGATCATCAGGTCGTGGTACCGCGCCTCGCTGGCCATGCTTGTAAAGGGGTTCCCTTCTTCCTGTCGCACGCCGTGCGATACCCCGGCGTCGCGACAGGCGGATTCAAACTGTGCGATGGCCTCTCGCACATGGTCCTGGGCGACCTCAAGACGAAAGTCTCGCAGCTCCTTGGCGCTGGCCGAAGCGCCCAGCGGCACTGGGCCAACTCGGCTCAAGCGTTGGATGTCCACTACGGTCACGCCGGTTAGCTCGGCCTGATGCGCTCGAGCCAATTCAATGGCCCGTTTAATTGCAAACGGTGTGTACGGTGTTCCGCCAAGTCCGACGAGAATCCGCTTAATCATGCCACGCTCCAGTTTCTAGTTTCATTGGACCAGGCCTTTCGTGAGCAATCGCGGTGCCGCTCGCCAGTGAAGACTCCGCCCATCGGTTACTCGTGGTTGATCGGTCGCCATTCGAAGTGTGCTCGAAGAGACACCTCCGGCGGATGCAGCTGATACCGGCTTCAGATGTGCTGTTGGCGGCTAGTGACTGGGCGAAATCGCACACTTCTTGCCCTCTCCGATCTCGAATCCAAGAATCGAATCGATATCGCATTTGCGCTTTGACACGGCGACGAACGGCTGTCTGGTCTTCGCCGGCACGCGAGCATGGCGACCCAAATCCGTCGAGCAGCACCCGCAGCAGGACGAGCCGGCGGCGAGCGCCGCGAATTGTAAGTTTTGTCCCGAGCAACCAAGGGTTCGCCCCGCCCGTGATCGATGCCGTGCCGATCGCCCGGCACGCCGAGTTGGAAGGTTCGGGTCATCGCGAATGAATTCGACGCGATCCTTGCGCAGTGAGACAGCGGCGTCGTGTGCATGTATACGGCGATCTGCCAGCGGAAGGCGAGCACAGCCGAAACCATTCGGATTTTGGAGCAACTCGACGCACTGCGGCACACGGTCGTCGTGCTTGCTGATACTGACTCGCCGGCCGGCCAACAATGCCTGGCCGCCGCGTGTCGCCGGAAGCACGCGAGCGGATTCGTACGAACCGGGTCCGAGCGGTTCAAGGAGAATCCAGCATGGCTCGGAATTGCAATCGGATCATGGCCCGGGCGCGTTCGACGTCGCGGTCGCGGATGGCGTTGAGCAGTTCGCGGTGCTCCCAGATGATGCGCTCGGCCGAAGCGGGAGTTTTCTCGCTATGAGGCGCAATCTGGAAGAACGTCACCAGGATTTGTTGCATGCCCGCGATCAGCCGCGATCCGGTCATTTGCAGGATTTGCGCGTGGAACTCCAAATCCAGACCCAGGGAGCGAGCCGATTGAGTGTCATCGCGGAGGGCCTGCTCCATTTTCCCCGTGATCTCGGCGAGTCGTTCCATTTGTTCGTCGGTCGCGGTGCGAATGACCAGTTCGATCGCTCCCACCTCGAGGGCGTAGCGAAGCTGCGCCAGCTCCCTCCAGTCATCGGGGGATGCCGCCAACGAAGGCAGGCTGGTCGACAGCAACCGTAGCGGATCTGGATGCCGCACGAGCAGCCCCTTCCGCTTTCGCCCTTCGAGGATCCCCAGGGCTTGTAGCCGGCTCACCGCCTCGCGTGCGACGGTGCGCGAAACGCCATATTCATTGGCAAGCTGGGCCTCGGTCATGAAAAAGCTTCCGTCGGCCAATTGCGCGCTTTGGATCCGCTGACGAATCTTCTTGGCGAGCTCGTGGACTTGGGTTGCGGGTCGCGATGTGCGTGACACAGTGCTCATTTATTCAGGCCTCCGGCTACAAATGGTAATGATTTGACCTCGATATCGTCAATAAGTAGGATTTGTTCCCGTCGGGCGCCGTGAGACTGACGCGCTACTTGCCCGGAGTAATTTGGATGTCGTGGTTGGATTGGCTGGTCATTGCCGCTTACGGCGGTCTGATGCTCGGCGTCGGGCTGTATTTCTCGCGACGGAACAAGACGCCCGACGACTACTTGCTCGGCGGACGGCGGATGTCGCCCATTGCCGTCGGAGTTTCGCTATTCGCCACGCTCGTCAGTACCTTGTCATACCTTGGCACGCCCGGCGAAATGATCAGCAACGGCCCGATGATGATCACGCAAATCGCGGCCCATCCCTTGATCTTCGTGATCGTCGGGTATGGTCTGATTCCGTTCTTGATGCGGCAGCCGGTCACGAGCGCTTATGAGATACTTGAATCGCGTCTCGGCAACAGCATTCGAATGGCGGGTGCCGGCGTGTTTCTGCTGCTGCGGTTCGGATGGATGGCGACGATTCTGTTCGCCACCAGCTACGTCGTGCTCGTGCCGCTGTTGGGAATCGACGAGCGATGGACTCCGTTGTTGTGCATCGGGCTCGGTGTGGTCACCGCGATCTATTCCTCCCTGGGCGGCATTAAAGCCGTGGTGACGACCGACGCGATCCAGGCGGTCACAATGCTCGCCGGCGCTGCGTTGACGTTGGCCGTGATCACGATTCGCATGGGAGGCGTCGCCGAGTGGTGGCCGAGCCAGTGGCCCAGCCATTGGCAGGATCCAAGCTGGGGCTTCGACCCCAATATGCGTGTGTCGTTTGGCATTCTGGTGCTCTCCACCACCTTGTGGTACGTATGCACAAATGGCTCCGATCAGATGTCGATCCAACGCTTCCTATCGACACGCGACGTTGCGTCCGCACGCCGAACCTTAGCAGTCTCGCAGGTAACCGACGTGCTGGTCGCACTACTGCTAGCGCTGACCGGCGTGGCGATCCTAGGGTACTACCGGGCGAATCCGCCGAAACTGGCCGACAGCCAGACGATAGGCTCGGTCGGCGACCAACTCTTTCCGAGATTTATCATGACCGAGATGCCGATGGGCTTGTCCGGCCTGGTCGTGGCCGCCCTGCTTTCGGCCGCGCTCTCCAGTCTTTCGTCAGGCGTGAATTCGACTTCGGCGGTACTGGAGCGGGATTTTCTGTCGCGCGGATCGAGTGTGTCGTCATCGGAAACGTCAGCCGTCGCGCGACTGAAGCGGCTGACGTGGCTGGTGGCCTTGATCGCGATCGGGTTGAGCGTTCTCAACATGGTCATTGCCGGAAACCTCGTTGAGCGTTGCTTCAAGCTCGTCAATCTGTTGACCGCGCCGTTGTTTGTGCTGTTCTTTCTGGCGCTTTTCGTGCCGTGGGCGAATGCCGCGGGGGCCTGGCTCGGGCTGCTGGCGAGCATCGCGACCGCCGTGGCAATTGCGTATTCACAAGACCTGGGCCTGAATCTGGGCGTCAGCTTTGTCTGGATGATGCCCTGCGCCCTGTTGGTGGGAGTTACCATGGGGACTGTCGGCAGCGCCCTGGTGGCCGTACTCGTTGCGACGGAGAAGACGTGATGGCTCCAGCGGACCCTCAAACAGAACCCGATCCCAGATTAGGTCGTCCGCTGGCCGAGATCGATACGCCGACGCTGATGCTCGACCGCGCCGCGAGCGACCGAAATCTGGCGAAAATGGCGGCTTTTTTTCGAGAGCGCCCGCAAGACTGCGTCCGCACTTTAAGAACCACAAGTGCGTCGCGCTGGCAAGGCGGCAAATAGCCGCCGGGGCGATTGGCATGACGTGCGCCACGTTGCGTGAAGCGGAGGTGTTAGTTGAGCACGGCTTCGACAACGTGCTCATCGCCAATCAAGTCGTCGGCGAGGCAAAAGCCGACCGTCTCGCTCGTTTGGCTCAACGGTCGCAAATCGGCGTTGCGATTGACGACTGGCAGCAAGCGGCGGCGATTTCCCAGGCCGCGGCCGCGGTCGGATCGGTCGTCCGTTTGTTGGTTGAAGTCGATATTGGCATGGGACGCTGCGGCGTCGCCGCTGGCGCGCCGGCCGTCGAACTTGCACGGCGATTGACGTCTTTGCCCGGCGTGTCCTTCGTGGGCTTGCAGGCCTACGAAGGACACTTGGTCAACGTGCTCGATCGGGCCGAACGTGCCGAGCGGGCAACCGCGGCAATGCAACAGGCCATCGATACCCGCCGGCTGATCGAAGCCGAGAGCATTCCGGTCTCGTGCGTGAGCGGTTGTTCCAGCGCGACCTACGACTGTACCGGCGTGATGGCGGGGGTCGACGAAATCCAGGCGGGAACGTACGCCACGATGGACCGGCAATACAAGCGGCTTGCGCCCGAGTTCGAAATCGCGCTGTCGGTTCAGGTTCGCGTTATTAGTCGACCCAATCGGAACAAAGCCGTGCTGGATGTTGGAGTCAAGGGCGCGGGCAGCGAGTTCGGCGTCCCGGCGATCCGGGATTACCCCGACGTCGAGATCGCCAGCTTTCTTTCGGAGGAACATGCTGTCGTCAAGAACGCGCCCGATTGGAAGCTGGGTCAAATCTTGCACTTGATACCCAGCCATGCTTGTACAACATGCAACCTTTACCGCGAAATCGTGGTGCACGAAGACGGGCGCGTGGTGGACATCTGGCCCATTGAAGCATCAGGACAACTGACATGAGGATGTCGTCGATCCAAAACGCCCTGGGCGTCGTTCTGGCCTGCACGGCCATAGCGACATGTCCGTCTCTCTCGGCGGCAAGCGAGACGCCGAGCTCGGTGGTGAAAGTCGTGGTAGGCGGCGAATCGAAGATGCGCCAGAGGACTGCCGCGCCACGATCATCGGTCCAGGGATCAACCAACCGAACCCCTTTCCCGGTTATGGTGGCTTTGTCGGTTGGGTTTCGCCAGTCAGGCTCAAGACCGGCGACTGGTTGGTGGGCTTTAGCGCCGGTTATTGGCACGCCTCGGCACCCACGCCGCTGCGATTTTCGCCCGCGACCATCGAAGCGTACCTCAAAATGGGTTTGCCGGCGGACGTTGTCGCGCCCACCGGCGGCCGCGCGATGACCGTGCGCTCGACCGATGAGGGCAAAACCTGGAGCAAGCCGGTCACGCTGCTCGACACGCCCGATGACGACCGGCACCCAGCGTGGGTCGAGTTGTCTGACGGTACGTTGCTCTGCTCGTTGTTTACCTACCCAGGCGCTGAGTTTGGCGACTTCGTCAAGCAACCGGAGAATGCCTACCGCACAGTCGTCATTCGCTCGTTCGACCACGGCCAGACCTGGGATAAACAACTCATCCGGCCGCCATCCCCCTTCGTCGCGGACGAGTCGAACGGCCCGATTGTCATGCTCAAGGATGGCTCCGTGCTGCTCACGATAAGCGGCGTGATGAAGCAAGGCGGACCGGCACGGGCCGCCGTCTTCACGAGCCGAGACCGTGGAGCGACTTGGCGGCTTCTGAGCGTCATCAAGTCCGACCACGACCTGGACGAAGCAAATGCCGCGCAATTGGCGGACGGGCAGTTGGTCTTGATGGCGCGGCCCGAGGGAGACATCTGCTGGTCTCGCGACCAAGGCCGCACCTGGACAGCGCCGGCGACGTTTGGCATGCGGTTGTTCGCGCCGAGTCTCTACGTGCTCGGCGATGGCACGCTTGTTTGTTTGCACGGTTCCTATTGTCCAGGCCACGGCGGCTTGCGGCTTGATTTTCAGCAGCGACGGCGGTCGCACATGGATAGCGCCTGCTAGGGACCACGGCTTTCTGGTCGACAATTGCTACGGATATGGCAAGGCGATGGAACTGCCCGATCAATCGCTGTTAATTACCGACCAGGGCACCGGTGGACATTCCACAGCGGACGCAAAGAACATGTCGCTGCGGTGGCTCCGCGTTTGGATTCGCGCCGACCATTCGGGCATCGACTTGCTCCCCGGCCCGAGCCGCTGAGGAATCCGTACCGCTAATACACGCGATGAAACGTAATCAAGACGAATCAATCGAGGTGACGACGTGAGAGCTCTCGTGTGTGTGCTATTGCTCGCATCGGGTGGCGGACCAATCCTCGCCGGCGAAATGCCGGCTGTAAGTGACATCGGTTCGCGGCGCGAATTGTTTGTCGACGATTGGCTCGTCGAAGGACTAGTCGGCAGGGCAGAACTTAGGCTGCATCACCCCGTTCCGCAAAATGTCGCCCTAGTGACCGACGAACCTTGGGAAGGGAACGCGACGAATTACGTGACCGTGTTTCAGGACGGCGACAAGTACCGGATGTACTATCGCGGCAGCCACGCTTCGTATTTGGATGGCAAGGATCGCCCGAACACTCGCGATCTGTATTGCTATGCCGAGAGTCCCGACGGAATCCACTGGACAAAGCCGGAACTGGGGCTGTTCGCCTGGGACGGAAGCAAGCGGAACAATATCGTTTGGGATGGGCTCGGCGCGCACGCGTTCGTACCTTTTCGCGACGCGAATCCCCTGTGCGACGGCGATGCGAAGTACAAGGCGCTGGGCGTCGGAGGGAGCAAGCACGGGCTGTACGCCTTCAAGTCGACCGACGGTATCCATTGGGCATTGATGCATCCCGATCCGGTCATCACCGTCGGGGCTTTCGACTCGCAGAATGTCGCATTCTGGGATACCGAGCAGGGCGAGTACCGCGAATACCACCGCGATTTCCGCGACGGCCGCGATATTCGCACGGCGACTTCCCGGGACTTTTTGCATTGGACCGAGCCCGAGTTTCTGAGCTACTCGGCCAACGTCGACCTGGGACGGCGCAAGGGCCAGAGCGCCGACGTGAAAGACCCTGTCGGGGCCAAGTATCCGGCTGGCCGCGTCAGCGAGCTGTATACGAATCAGATTGCTCCCTACTATCGCGCGCCGAACCTGTTGCTGGGCTTTCCCACGCGATACATCGACCGCGGCTGGACCGAGTCGGCCAAGGCGCTGCCGCGCTACGACTACCGGCAGGTTCGCGGCAAAAACTCCCCGCGCGAAGGGACGGCCGTCACCGACGGGATGTTCATCACCAGCCGTGATCGGGCGCATTTTTCGGTCTGGCCCGAGTCGTTCTTGCGTCCTGGACTGCGGACGCGTGACAGCTGGTTCTACGGCGACACGTATCAAAACTGGGGACTAGTCGAGACAAAATCGGCCCTGGAAGATGCGCCGCCCGAGCTGTCAATCTACGTCACCGAACGCACGCTGCAGGAAGCCGGTGGCGTTTTGCGCCGCTACACGTTGCGAATCGACGGGTTCGTTTCCTTGCATGCCCCCCTGGTCGGCGGCGAGCTGATCACGAAACCTTTTACGTTCGCCGGGAAACGATTGCTGATCAACGTCGCGACTTCGGCCGCCGGCGCTGTGCGCGTCGAGATTCAGAATCTCGATGGCCGGCCGCTTCCCGGCTATGCGCTCTCCGACTGCGACGAAGTCTACGGTGACGATTTGGACCGCGCCGTTACCTGGAGGAAAAGCTCCGATCTGGCTCCACTCTCCGGCAAGCCGGTGCGAATGCGCTTCGAGGTGAAAGACGCGGATCTGTATTCATTTCAGTTTCGAGATTGACTTTATTGACCCACCAAGGTGACGTTATGAAATGCCTGCTGTCACTCGCTCTGCTGGTGCTGGGCGTCGGACTGGTCCGCGGCGAGGAACCGGCCAGGCTCGTCGAAGTCCGAAAGATCTGGGACCAGGGTCCGCATAATGCTTTCACCGATCTGGTCCGCTTCAAGAACCGCTGGTTCTGCGTCTTTCGCGAAGGCGCAAACACGTCTCTCCCGATGGCTCGCTGCGGGTCATCACTTCGGTCGACGGCGAGACGTGGGAGTCCGCGGCGCTGATCACTTCGCCGGATTCGGACCTGCGCGACGCCAAGATCACGATTACTCCCGACGGCCAGTTGATGCTCTCCGGAGCCGGGGCACTGCACGACAAGTCGAAGCACACACACCAATCGTTCGCCTGGTTCTCGAAGGACGGACGCGCCTGGAGCGACAAGCACCCGATTGGCGACCCCGATTTTTGGCTGTGGCGAGTTACCTGGCACCAAGGGAAAGGCGTACGGCATCGGCTATGGCTGCGGCAAGGACCAGTCGGTACGGCTCTACTCCAGCAACGACGGCAAGAAATTTGAGACGCTCGTCGAGCGGCTGTTTGACGTTGGCTATCCCAACGAAACGTCGATCGTTTTCGACGGCGACACCGCCTACTGCCTGCTGCGGCGGGACGGCGAGCCGAAGAACGGGTTGCTCGGCGTTTCACGGCCGCCGTACACGAACTGGGAATGGAAGGACCTGGGCACGCGGATCGGGGGTCCGCATATGATTCGCCTGCCCGACGGCCGGTTTCTGGCGGCGGTGCGCCTGTACGACGGCGGAGCTCGCACGTCGCTCGCCTGGATCAATCCCGAGACGGGCAAGCTCACCGAGTTCCTCAAGCTGCCCTCCGGCGGCGACACAAGTTACGCCGGCCTGGTGATGCATGACGAACTTGCTGTGGGTCAGCTATTACTCGTCGCACGAGGGTAAAACGAGCATCTACCTGGCGAAGGTGCAATTGCCGAGCTCGGTTTGTGATATTGGCTCCCGCCGAGAGCTGTTCGTCGATGACTTTCTGATCGAGACGATTAAGGGGGCGGAGTTGAAGATGCATCGGCCCGTGCCGCGGGACGTGGCCATTGTGTGCGACGCGCCCTGGGAAGGGAACACTTCGGCCTATTACACGATATTTGCCGACGGCGATCGGTTTCGCATGTATTATCGTGGCGCGCACTTTGACGAGAAAACAAAAAACTCCGCTCACCCCGAGTTCACCTGCTACGCCGAGAGCCGCGACGGCATTCGCGTGGCAGAAGCCCAAGCTTGGCCTGTTCGAGTTCAACGGATCGAAGGAAAACAATATCGTCTGGGCCGGCGAAGACACGCACAATTTCACGCCATTCAAGGACGCCAATCCTGACTGCTCAGCGGACGCCCGCTACAAGGCGCTGGGCGGCGGTCAGCCTGCGCTCGGGCGGCAAGGGACTGCGGGCTTACAAGTCGCCGGACGGCATCCATTGGTCGCTGATGCGCGAAGAAGCGGTAATCACGGACGGCGATTTTGATTCGCAGAACCTCGCTTTCTGGCATCCCGCAGCAGAGGCGCTACCTCGACTTTCATCGCAAGGGCCGCGCCGGAGTGCGAGACATCATGACGGCCTCGTCCGCGGACTTTGTGAACTGGACGGAGCCCGTGTTTCTTGAATATGGCGATGCCCCCGACGGAGCACCTATACACAAACGCCATCCGGCCTTACTTTCGCGCCCGCAACTGTTCCTCGGATTCCCGACACGCTTCCAACCGAAGCACGAACAGGTCGAGCCGATCCTGATGACCAGCCGCGATGGACTGAACTTCCAACGTTGGACCGAACCGCTGATTCCGATCACCGCGCCCCAAGACCGCGACGGCAATCGCAGCAACTACATGACCTGGGGGCTGCTGCAACTGCCCGGCCAGGATCGCGAACTGTCGGTCTATGCCACCGAAGCGTATTACGCCGGTCCGGGCAGCCGCGTGCGGCGCTTCACATTTCGCACCGATGGCTTCGTATCGCTGCACGCCGGAGCCGAAACCGCCGAAATGGTCACTCGCGCGCTGCGATTCGCGGGCAAGGAACTGGCGATCAACTATCGCGACCGGCGCGGAGGGCAGCCTGCGCGTCGAAATCCAGGATGCCGCCGGGCAGCCCGTGCCTGGCTTTGCCCTGGCGGATTGCCAGGCCCTGTCGGGCGACTCGATCGAGCAGGCCGTGATCTGGACCGAACGGAAGCGACGTGTCGTCGCTTGCCGGTCAGACGGTGCGATTGCGTTTCGTACTGCAAAATGCGGACTTGTATGCGCTGCAATTCGTTCGCTGATCGGGATTGCTTCGTAATCGAAGCCCAGGGATCCGATTCGACACCATCGAGAAAGGTAGCGCGGCATGCGATTCAGCCGGGTGAAAGCAAAGTTGCAAGAGGGCGAGCCAGCCCTGATCACGTGCTGCCATTTCGTTGATCCCAGCGTGTATGAGCTCGTCAGCCTGCTGGGCTTCGACGGCATCTGGCTCGATCTTGAGCATCATGCCACAAGCGACGAAACCGCCGCGACGCTGATGCGGGCGGCGCGAGTCGGGCAATCGGACATTATCGCCCGCCCCGCCAAGGGAGAGTTCATGCGGATGGGGCGGCTGCTGGAAGCCGGTGCGCAGGCGATCATGTATCCGCGCTGCGAGATCGGCTCGAGGAAGCGGCCGAACTGGTTCGCTGGGCCAAGTTCGCTCCGCAGGGCGAACGCGGCGTCGACGGCGCCAACGGCGACAACCCCTATTGCGCGATGCCAATGCCGCCCTACTTGAAAGCCGCCAACGAACACACGCTGCTCGTCGCGCAACTGGAATCGCCGCATGCGCTGGACGCAGGCCGAGGCCATCGCCCAGGTTCCCGGCATCGACGTGCTGATGCTGGGTCCCGGCGATTTCAGCGTCATCTGCCGGCATTCCCTACCAGTTCGATCATCCGCTGATTCTCGCGCGCCTATCGCCGCGTGGCCGAGGCGGCCAAAGACGCCGGGAAATGGTGGGGAACCGTCAGCGGCGGCCCGGAACACACGCAGCAGTTGCTCGACTTGGGGGCCAAATTCATCTGCCACGGCTGCGACCTTGTCATGGTCAAGCAGGGCATGGAACAGATTCAAGAGCGGTACGCGCCGCTAGGCTTCACGTTCGACAATCGGCTCGCCGCCGAAGCGGCCGAACTGGCAAAGCACTGCTGATTCTCACGCGGGGAGAAACGACTCATGCGGGGCCGAATGATCGCGAATCTTGCTTTGAGCGCGACGGATTCGTCGTGATTCGCGAACTGCTGCCACTCGAGGAGTTGGCACAACTTGAGAGGAACCTCGACCGCTATGTCCGCGACGTTGTTCCGAGCTGTCCGACGCCGACGCCTTTTACGACGACCGCGACAGGCCAGAGACGCTCAAGCAATTGCAACGGATGGGCCGCGACTCCTACTTCGAGTCGTATCGCCGGCATCCGAGCTGGGCGGACCTGGCCGAGACGCTGCTCGGCGAACCGGCGGTCGTCGAGCAGCCGGAATGGTTCAACAAGCCGCCCGGCACGAACCACGTCACGCCGCCGCATCAGGACAATTACTATTTCTGTCTCACGCCGCCCCGCGTACTGACGATCTGGCTGGCGTTCGACGACGTCGACGCGGAAAACGGCTGTTTGAGGTATGTCGCCGGGTCGCACAAACGCGGCTTCCGGACGCACGCGCGATCGAACATTCTTGGCTTCTCGCAGGGAATCGCCGACTACAAGCCGGATGACTTCACGCGCGAAGTCGCGGTCACGCTCCGGCGGGGCGACGCGGTGGCCCATCACGGCATGACGATCCACCGCGCGGATGCCAATCTGTCGGCCACTCGCCATCGCCGTTCGTTTGCCATGGTGTTCAAGGGGGCCTCGTGCCAGCGCGACGCAGCGGCATACGCAAGGTATCTGGCGTCGGCAAGACGAACAGCAACATGAATTGGGACTGAAAACGTGAGTGGACGATGTGCGACGTGCATGCGAGTGTAAAAATACGATGAGTCACATACATCACGTCCTCATCGTCGGCGTCGGGTCGATCGGCGAGCGCCACCTCCGCTGTTTCCAGGCGACAGGGCGCGCCGAGGCATCGTTCGTCGAAATCGATCCGACTCTGCGAGCGACGATTGCCGAGCGGTATCACGTGCCGGGCTTTGCCGACCTTGACGTGGCATTGAAAGCCCATGCCGGTTCGGCGTCGCCTCCGGATCTGGCCGTGATCGCGACGCCCGCGCACCTGCACCTCGACATCGCCACACGCCTGGCCTCGGCCGGCCTCCACGTGCTCATCGAGAAACCGTTGGACACGAACGCCGACGGCATTCATCGGCTGGCGCAAGTCGCCACGGAGCACGGCGTGCTGGTTGCCGTGGCTTACGTTTATCGTTGCTTTCCGGCCTTAAAAGCGATGCGCGAGGCCCTGCTGAGCGGTCGGTTCGGCAAGCCGGTGGAACTCGTGGCTGTCTGCGGTCAGAATTTTCCAACCTATCGACCCGCCTATCGGGATACGTACTATGCCAGTCGCGCGACCGGCGGGGGGGCGATTCAGGATGCGCTGACCCATGTGCTGAACGCGGGCGAGTGGCTGGTCGGGCCGATCGACCGACTCGTCGCCGATGCCGCGCACCGAGTGCTCGCGGACGTCAGCGTCGAAGACACGGCTCATCTGCTCGCGCGGCACGGTGACGTGCTTGCCAGCTACAGCCTCAATCAGCATCAGTCGCCTAATGAAATCACGCTGAGCGTCGTTTGCGAGCGCGGCACATTCCGCTGGGAATCTCACAAGCACCGCTGGCGTTGGATGACTAGTCCTGACGATCCCTGGCACGACGAGGCTCACGAACCGCTGCCCCGTGATGCCGCTTTCGTGGCGCAGGCGAATAGTTTTCTCGATTCCATTGTAAAGCGAACGTCGCCACCGTGCTCGCTCAAAGAGGGGCTGCAAACGCTGCGAGTCAACTTGGCGGCCCTCGCAAGCGTTGACTCCGGCACCTGGCAAACAATAGGAGATGGTCCATGAGGCCGAACCTGATTGCGGTGACGGCGTGGATGCTCAGCTTGTGCGGTCCGGTGTCGCTTCGAGCCGAGGGGCCGACGCCTCGGCAGCCTCGGCCATTGGCGCCCGCCATCCGTGAGCGCTGCCTGAAGACGCTGCGCGACGCGATCAAGTCGGACGAGTTTTGGCCCTCGATACATGCGGCCGAGGCGCTGACGCTGGCCGGCGCCGGAGACGAGGTGATCTCGGCGCTGCGAGATCGCTTTCCCATCGAAGCGGACGATCAGCGCCGCTGTGGACTGGCTCGCGAACTATGCAGGGCCGGCGATCGCGCTGGCCTGCCGGTGCTGTTTTATATCCTGGGAGATTCGCATTCCCAGGGACGAGTTCACGCGGCGGAAAGTTTGTACAAGCTCGCCGAGACGGGCGAAGGCGTCCGGCTCCGCGAGGCGTTTGAACAAACGGCGAACCCGCAACTGCAACTCATGGCGGCGGCCGCGCTGGCCAGGGGCGGCCATGCGGACGCCTTGGTTCTGTTGCGCGAGCGGTTGCGGTCCGACGATCGGCTGGTTCGCAATACGGTCGCATTCGCGTTGGCACGATTGGGAGGCGAGCAAGACATTGAGCCGCTCTTAAACGCGCTGGACGCGGAGACCGACCGCATGTCGCGGGCCATCCTCGTCAGCGCGCTAGCCAGCCTGGGTAATGTCAGGGGA
Source organism: uncultured Planctomycetaceae bacterium (assembly GCA_963791755.1). Lineage (GTDB taxonomy): Bacteria > Planctomycetota > Planctomycetia > Pirellulales > PALSA-1355 > PALSA-1355. The sequence continues at coordinate 778,214 of CAWBTK010000005.1, read as the reverse complement.
CGCGAGGAGTTGGGACGCAATCTCGATTCAGCCGATGCCGCCGTGCGAACGACGTCGGCGGAGTGTGTCGGCTTCAGCCGATGCTTCGAATACCAGGACAAACTGATCGGCCTGCTCGACGATCCGACGCTCGACGTTCGAGTGCGCGCAGCCCAGTCGCTGATCGCGCTGTCACTTACCGCGGCCAAACGGTGAATTCCATGAGCGATTTCCACCCGACCGCTGAACCGACCATTCAGCGATTGTTCGATCTGGCCGGCCGAGTCGCGCTGGTCACTGGCGGCAGCGGGCACCTCGGAACGGCGATGTGTCGCGCGCTGGCCGAAGCCGGCGCATCGGTAGTGGTCACCAGCCGCGACGCTGCGCGGGCCAGCGCCGTCGCGCGGACACTGCCTCAGGTTGGCGCGGCCAGGCACCGCGGCATTGCGCTCGATCACATGTGGCCCGACGCTCTCGAGGCGAGTTTTCACGAAGCCGTGACACGGGCCGGCTCGATTGACATCCTCGTCAACAACGGCCACGAACCGCTTGCCGCCGATTGGACGACTGTGACGGCCGCCGAATACACCAGGCAACTTGGCAACGCGACCGGTTACTTTTTGCTTTCAAAACTCGTGCGAGACTGCGCGGCGCGGCGGCAGGCTCGCGCGAGCATTATCCTGATGGGGTCGATGTACGGAATGGTGAGCTCCTACCCGGAAGTCTATGAGGGTATCGGCCCCGCCAGCTCCGTTGCCTATCAGGCGCTAAAAGGCGGAATTATTCAGATGGCGCGGCACCTGGCCGTGTACTGGGCGAAGGATGGCGTTCGAGTAAATTGTCTCAGCCCTGGTCCGTTTCCGGGCCCGCAAGCCTCAGCTGAACTGATCGATCGACTGAAGGCGAAATCTCCACTCGGAAGGATGGGAATGCCCGAAGAGCTTAAGGGAGCGATCATATTCCTGGCATCCGACGCGAGCAGCTATGTGACGGGACACAATCTGGTTGTCGATGGGGGCTGGACGGCCTCGTGACCTGGCGACTTGTGATCTGAACAAGCTTCGCCGACGGAATCGCGCCACGAAGGCCTGGCCCTAGCCGGACGATCGGATCGGGACTTCCTTGAGACTCAAGAAAACCGTTTCCCGTAAATGGAACAAATCATGGCCACGACTTATTGCACGACTCGCGTGCCACGTTCAATGGCTCTCTATGAACGGGCGATGCAGCTCATCCCCGGCGCCACGCAGCTCGTCAGCCGCCGGCCCCAACGTGCGGCCTACGGAGTCTCGCCAATTTATGCCCAACGAGCCCGCGGCGCGCGGTTCTGGGACGTCGACGGCTTCGAGTACATCGATTGGATGAGCGGCATCGGTTCGATCTTGCTCGGCTATGCCGACCCCGTGGTGGATGAAGCGGTTCGCGATCAAATGTCGCGGGGCACGGTCTTTGCCGTCAACCACGAGTTGGAACTCGAACTGGCGGAAGAACTGTGTCGGTCGATTCCCTGCGCCGAAATGGTGCGTTACGCGAAGTGCGGCGGCGAGGCTTGCGCGATCGCGGTACGAATTGCCCGAGGCGTCACGGGGCGAGACAAGGTTTTGTTCTGCGGTTATCACGGCTGGCACGACTGGTATCTTGCCGCGAATCTCTCGGAAGGGACCAGTCTCGATGCGCACCTGTTTCCTGGGATCGAAGCGATTGGCGTGCCCGCGGCGCTGGCTGGCACGGCGCTGCCGTTTGCTTACGGCGACATTCGAGCGCTGGGTGAATTGCTCGATCGCCATCGGGGCGAAGTTGCTGCCGTCATCATGGAGCCTCTGCGCTCCGAAGCTCCGGCCGAGGGATACCTCGCGGCGGTGGCCCAACTCGCACGCGAGCACAATGCCGTGTTTATCTTTGACGAAGTCTCGACCGGATTGCGATTTGGCAATGGAGGAGCTCAGCAGCACGTCGGCGTGACGCCCGACGTGGCGGTGTTTGCCAAATCGCTGTCAAACGGCTATCCGATGGCGGCGGTCGTCGGCAAACGCGAGGTCATGGAACCTTCCGCGCGGATGTTCATCTCCAGCACGTACTGGAGCGACACGATCGGCTTGCGAGCGGCGCTCACGACCATTCGCGAGGCACGCCGCCGCGGTGTCGCGAATCAGTTGTGGCGGTTCGGCGCGGAACTGAAACGGCGCGTAAGCGCGGTTGCCCAGGATGTCGGCCTCGACGCGAAATGTCAGGGGGTTGACGTGCATCCATATCTGCACTTCGCCGCCTCCGATGCGGCGGTGCAAAGTCAGGTCACGACGCTTTTTATTCAGGAAATGGCCAAGCGTGGTTGCCACGGCTACGCGTCGTTCTATTTGAACGCCGCCCAGGGTGAGGCGGAGTTGGCGCAGACAGTCGAGGCCGCGCGTGAAGCGTTCATCATCATCCGCGACGCGTTGGATACGAACACTGTCGAAGCGAAGCTGGAGTGCCCCGTGCAGCAAGAGACCTTCCGCCGTCTCGTTCGTTAATCGCTATCGGGAGCCAGGGGCGAATGTTCGCGATCGAAGACCGAGGATTGATTCTGAATGCCCTCGAGCAGCCGCCAGAGGAGCGGATCAGCTACTTCACGTCGTTATGCGTGCTCCGCTCGGGCACGATTCTGTGTGGCTGCCAGAACGGACCGGCGAAGCATGCCCCGACGAGCACGATCCGGCTGTTGCCGCTCCGTCGACGGCGGGCGGCGGTGGGAGCTGCTGCCCAGTCGATTCGAGCCGCGGATCGACGACATCCCAGGATCGTTCGGGGCGGCCGAGCTTGTCGAGATCGAGCCGGGGCGATTGCTGCTGTTTGCCACCTGGTTCGACCGTAGCGACCCGGATCGTCCGCTGTTCGATCCAGTCACCGAAGGGATTCTCAAGTCAAAGCAACTACTGTCGGCCTCGACCGACGACGGCCTGACGTGGAGCGACTGGCGCGAACTCTCGGTGGGCGAACTCCGGGGCACCGCTCTGACCGGCCCCATCATTCGATGGCGGGACGGCGCGATTGCCTTCCCGTTCGAGAGCTTCAAGGAATACGACGACCCGCGCCCTGGGAGACACGCAGCGTGGCTGGTTCTCTCGTGCGACGGTGGCGAGACTTTTTCCCGCCCGCTGCTCGTGGCGCAACATCCCCAACACAAGGTTTACTATTGGGACCAACGACTCTCGGCGGGAGCAGCCCCGGGGGAGTTCACTGCTCTGTTCTGGACGCACGATCTCGCCAAAAAGCAAGACTTGAACGTTCATCTACTGCATGGAGCCGTGCGAGGCGATGCGATCGCAGCCACCCCCATCGCGCCCACAAGAATTCCAGGACAGATCGCGGCTCCGCTATGGCTCGACGCTTGCCGACTCTTGGCGTTCGTGGTGAACCGCGGCCAGCCAGGAACGATGACGCTTTGGTGTTCGCCCGATAGCGGCTCGACCTGGCCCGCGGCGGATCGCCTGGTGGTTTACACCCACGACGAACGCGCGGCGATTACGCAAGGCCGGGAGAACGTCGACTTTAGACTTTATTGGGAAGACATGGCCAAGTGGAGCTTCGGCCATCCAGCCATCCAATTGCTGGCCGATGGTCGGCTGTTGCTGGCTTGGTATGCGGGCACGCCCGACTGCATGAGCCTGCATTGGGCGCGCGTCCGCCTCGAAGGGAGTTCGACATGAAAGACTGGATGGTTACCGATGTGGACCGCGAACTGTTCGATCGCGAACTCGACAGTTTTGTTCCGCCCGCGATTTTCGACGCACACGCGCATTGGTATCGGGCCGACCATTTTCCCGCGGACACGATGCCATCACTCGTCAAGTCCGGCCCGGCAGTGGCGGGAAGCGACGCCTTCGACGACGCGATCGGTCAATTGATTCCCCGTCGCAAGACCGAGGGTTTGTTTTTCCCCTTTCCTCATCTCGGGGCCGACGTTGACGCGCAAAACGAGTTCCTGCGTCAGCAACTGCTCGGTCGGCCGGGCTCGCGCGGGCAGATGCTGATCACGCCGAGCCAGGCTCCCGAGTTCATCCGTGAGACGGTGCGAAAGTGCGGGTTCGTCGGCTTGAAGTGCTACCACGTCTATTCATCGCGTCTTCCCACGTTTGAGGCCCGGATTGAAGAATACCTTCCCGAATCGCAGGTTCGCGTTGCGCACGAAGAGGGACTGTCGATCACGCTGCATATCGTCCGCGCGCGGGCGTTGGCCGACGCGGCTAATCAGGAAACGATCCGCCGCTACTGCGAGCGCTATCCCAACATGCGATTGATCCTGGCCCATGCCGCGCGCGGCTTCAATCCGCATCACACGATATTGGGAGTTCATTCATTACGCGGACTCGCGAATGTCTGGTTCGATACCTCGGCTGTCACCGATTCGGGCGCCGTCGAGGCGATCATCAACGTCTTTGGCCACGAGCGCGTACTGTACGGCTCGGACTTTCCCGTCTCACACATGCTCGGTCGCTGCGTGGCGCTGGGAGACAGTTTCTTTTGGATTTCGTCGGATAACACGAATTTGGAGGTGCCCTACGCCAAACTCGGCCTGAGCCTCGTAGGACACGAATCGCTGCGCATGCTCAAGATCGCGGCCATGTCATTACGCTTGAGCGATTCGAAAGTCGAGGATATTTTCCATGGAAACGCCTCGCGGCTTTTCAATTTGCCAGGCATGGCTTAAGGAAATGACTCATTCCGTGTTCACGCAAACGCGTATCAATCGTCGCGTGGCCGCGACCACGCGTAGTGCGACGCGACTGAACATTTCCCGACACGTGGGTAATTTCTCTGGGCCGCCCCGGCATGCTCGCCCAGGCCGGGATTTCACTTTTCAGGGCCGGCGCGAATAATGGAGAATGAACGAAGTGAGGCGCCTGACGCTTTGAATGGAGTTGTATTGAATGCCATGCTGATCATCCTGAACGATGACGCCGTTTACATTTCTTGGATCTCTCGTCACCGTCACGGCTTCGTTGTTGACTGCCGGCGCAAGCCTACGAAGAACCACCTGGTGTTACACCGCGCGACCTGTTCGGTCGTTAAGCCTCATAAGCGAGCTCGACTGACAACAGGGGCCCATATCAAAGCCTGTTCGTTGGACGCGGATGAATTGGCCGCCTGGGCCCTGGAGCAAACGGGAGGAGGACTAAGCCCTTGCTCGGAATGTCAGCCCCGGCAGGAGGAACCTGCAAACGCCGAGCATCATGCAACACACGCTTTGACGCGTCTCGGGCGGGATATTCTTTCGTACGTGCTGGACCTGGCCGTGATGTACCTGGACGGCGTCGAGAGGCATTATCACCCGAACCTTGACGATATTTCCGTGTATCTCGGCAAGTCGGCAGGGCAGATCATGCCGGCCGCTGGCAGGTTGATCGACGAGGGTTATCTCGATTGTGATCCGCCTGCGATCAATGGCGCATTGCCGGAAATGTCGATTATTTATCCCACGTCAAAAGCGCCTGCGCACGATCCCGGCCTTTGGCGCCATGCCTAAGGCAGCCTTTGAGGCCGAACTGGCGAGCTTGAGAGCGCTTAACCGGTCACCGTAACTCTAAATTAGCTAGTCTGCGGGCCGATACAGCCGGCGAGCAGGACCGTCGACCGCTCGGGAATGATTGCCCGCGCGACTTAGCTCGCCATGTTGTCGGTCAAATGTCGCAGGATGTCCCGTGCCGAAATGATGCCGACCAGGCTTCCCCGTTCGCCGACAACTGGCAGGTGGCGGTAGCCGCCCAAGTCCATCCGCTGCACCGCGAAAGCGATTTTGGCGTCGGCAACCAGCGTTTGTGGCCGGGGGGTCATGAACTCGCTCACCGGACGCGCGGCAATGTCAGGCGCCTCGGGGTCGATCTTGCGCAATGCGTCGCGCTCGCTGAAGATGCCGATCGGTTGATCGAGCTCGACCACCACGACGCAGCCGATCTTGCGTTCCACCATGAGCCGCATGACCTCGCCGACCGGCTTGGATGGGGCTACCGTAATCGGTGATTTAGGCGCCAGGGCGCTGATCGGGTCGCGCAGCAGGCTGTGCTCGAGATCGCTTTGGGGCGGCGCCAGGTGCGTGTCGTGGAGCGATTGGCCGCACTCGGCACAAGCGTCGGCGCCTTCGATATTCTCACTATCGCAGTAGGGGCAAGAAATCATGGTCGATCTCGGCTTGCTAGGAGCCTTCGCGCTGTTGCGTGAAATAATGCGGCTCGGGCGGAAGATTGTAAATCACGTGGGGAAAGTGCTCGGCCAGATAGTGCATGATTCCTTCGGCCGTAATGATTCCCGCCGGGCGGCCCAGGTCGTCCACAATCGGCAGTCGGCGATACCCGCCGCGCGACATCGTCGAGATGGCCTTGCCGACCATGTCGTTGGCATGCAGCACGACGGGGTCGGGCGTCATGAATTGTCGCAGGGGCCCGTCGAGGCTCGCGCTGGCCGCCATCATTTTCAGCGCGTTGCGCTCGGTAAAGATGCCGATGATTCTCTCGGAATCGCACACCAGAACCACGCCGCGATTGTGCTCCCGCATCTGTCGCAGCGCTTCCCGCATGCTGACGCTGGGAGCCAGGCACAAAGGTTCAGCCGGAAAGCACCGGTCGACGGTCTCCGTGTTTAGATTCAACTGAAAGCTCATGATCGTTGGTCTCTCCCTGGGAGTGCTTTGCCTGCCGACCGCTGCAGGCACTTCACGACCGCTGGCACGGATTCTTTACGCAACGGTCCCTATTCGGACCGCAGTGCGTCTTGGAACGTTTGCCATCTTACCGACAGGCGGCCCTCTTGTCACAGGAAAAATTGCCCACCCCGTCTGGCCTCGCAATATCAAGATAGGCACCTGGGAAGGCTTCGCCGGAGAGCGAAGCCAAAGTCGTTATCCTCGCGCCGACCTGTACGGAAACCTGCAATATCGCAAGGCACAGTGGAAGAGAAAGTCGACGGGCTCGTGTCACACGAAGGAGAAGGCCAACACGAGCTTGACCGTCGGAGCGTGGCCTTGGCGGAGTTCGCCTGGCTATTCGGTTGAGAGTGTGGGAGGCGCAGAGTTCCTCGCTGATAGATCGTCGTTCGACACCAACTGGCGTCTACGACCTTCGAGCAGGTCGATCCATTTGCCGAGCCCTTGACCCGTCTTTGTCGAAGTCTCCACGATCTCGATTCCAGGACGAACCGCGTGGATATTGCGGCGAGCCGCCGCCAGGTCGCACTCGACGGCGGATGCCAGGTCGAGCTTGGTGATGATGGCGACGTCGGCCGTATTGAAAATGGTTGGGTACTTAAGCGGCTTGTCCTCGCCCTCGGTCACCGAAAAGAGCACGACTCGCCATTGTTCTCCCAGGTCGAACGTCGCCGGACACACCAGGTTGCCCACGTTTTCCAGGAACAGGAAATCCAACTGGTCGAGCTGCCAGCCCGCCAGCGCGCGGCGCACCATTTCGGCTTCGAGATGGCACACCGTGCCGGTGATAATCTGGCGGACGGGAACCCCGGCTCGTTCCAGTCGCCTGGCGTCGTTATCAGTGGCCAGGTCGCCGACCAGGGCCGCCACGCGATAACGGTCCTTCAACCGCGAGAGCGTGGTCTCCAGAAAGGCCGTCTTGCCGGTTCCGGGGCTGGACACCAGGCTCGTCACGTAAACGCCACTGCGAGAGAACGTTTCGCGTAGCTCGCGGGCGATGACGTCGTTGTGTTTGAGAATCTTGGTGCGGACCTGGACGAGGCGAGTTTCGACAATGGCGCTCATGACTCGATCTCCATGGCCACGATCTCGAGTTCGCGACCTCTGACGATGTTTGACGTATACGTGCCGCAATTAAGACAGCGCATTTCGTACGGCGATACGACGGCCTGTTCGCTGTTGCACTCGGCGCAGAAAACAGCGACGGGGACCTCCTCGAACAACAGGCCCGCGCCCTTGAGCACCGAGCCTTCCCGCGCTAGTTCGAATGCCGATTGCAAGGCCTCCTTGACCACGCCCGAAAGCGCTCCGATCTTCAAATGCACGGCGACGACTTCTCCCCCGCCTTGCCGCTCGAGCTCCTCGGCCGCGACGTCGATGATGCCCAAGGCAATCGATAGTTCGTGCATGATATGCCGCTTTGGCCTGTATCGACTAGGGATGCATATGGCGAAAATACCTCGGCAGCTCGGCGAGGCTGACGAACGCCGCCACCAGAATGCACAGCAGCACCACCAGCAGGATCAGGAGGCCAACCAGATATTCAGCCCCGAGCATCAACCACTTCATGGGATTTCTCCTTTCCACTTGCAGTCAGTTCATCGACCAGCCGCAGGATCCACGCAAGCGCGAGCGGAACGGCGGCTCGGACGGCTTCGCTGAGGCCCTGTTGAATGTCGCTGTATTCGTCGAGCGGCGTCGGCTCGCAGCCCACGACCAAGAGCCGGTGCACGTGACCTCCCATCGCGCTGACGAGTTGCAGCACGCGCGCCGGTTCCATGCGGTGGGTCTCGATAAGCGGACCCGATGAGCCAGAATTGTCCGCGGCGCTCTTCTCGGGCTCGATGACATACACTTGGCCCGGCTCGCCGCCGCGCGGCACCGCGTCGACCAGGATCACGGCTTCGTAATTTTCGAGCAAAGCATAAGCCAGATCGAGCCCGCGAATTCCAAAGTCGACCACCTGCACGTGGGGGGGAAGTGTCCGTTTCGACAGTTCTTGGACTACCTCGACGCCAAACGCGTCGTCGCCCAGGAAGATGTTGCCGACCCCAGCAATCAGAATGCGCGGCTTTATCACGTCTCGGCCCCTTCTGGTGACCGGCCTTCGTCGCTCGTTGCGTCGACTGGTTCGACTTCGTCCGGCGCGAAAAAAAATCGGTGGCCAACCTGTCGGGCATAGCCCAGGTCGGCGCCGGGATCGTCGTCGACGACCACGGCCAGATGGCAGCGATCGTCGAAGTCTCGCTCGATCGCCTCGACGGTCGCCACTTTTCCTTGCAGGGCGATGTCCATAACGTCGGCCCGGCGCCGAGGTCTCAGGCGAACTCGATCGCCGATGCGAATTTCGTAGGGCCCCGCTTGGATGCATTCCAAGCGGCGCGAATTGTCAGCTTCCGTTTCGAAATCCATCGGTCGTCTCCTCGACGGGACGCATTGATCGTGTCACGCCGTGTAATTGGGCCATTTGTCGCTGGGTCATTTCGTCGCTGCGTCGCAATAGTGCTCGCCCCCGCGCATCGTGCGCCGCCACTTGCAGCTTTTCTTCGTCCGAGAGCGTCATGACGCGAAGGGCCAGCATCTCGTCCATTTCCGTGCCATCGAAAAAGTCGCCCGGGCTCTCCGGGGCAACTTCTGGGTAGTCGTAAAGAATAATCGGAGAGCAGAGCATCGTGTTGCGCTCGCCCGGCTCGCCAAGGAGCACTGGCCAAAGTCCATCGGCGGCATCCATCGTGCATAACTCGGCACATTCGGCGGGCGGATCAATCCGGGAAATGAATTCGCCCCCGCGGACGCGGAGAATCAAATGTGCCGATGCGAACGCTTGCAACACGACTGTGTCGCGCGCCGACGCTGATGGCCGAGGTTTGCAGGGCGTTTCGTTCCTGAGTGTCACGGCGACTAAATACATATTGTCCTTGACCTGCCTGGCCGTGACGTCAACCACCCCTAGGACGGCCGATTGGCATCGAACGACGTCGTCTTGCGCAGGCGGCTCGAGCGCCTCGCGCCATTGGCGCGCGTTGAACGCGAACTGCTGGTGATACGTTCCCACGGCGAGCTCGTCGATTCGTCGCGATTGGATCTCGACGCGCCGCTCCTCGCACTCTTGCCAGGTGCCGCCGTCGGTCGGCGCGTCTCCGACGGTTCTTTCAATCAGGTGCAAAAAACGAACCTCGCCACCAACAATCGCCGAGCCGTCACTGGATAGCAGCATGCGAGTGAGCACTTGGGCTCGCTCTGTTCCCGAGCGGACCTCGGCTGATTGCGCCGGATAGATGGTTCCGATCGTCCACCGCTTGATATTTTTGAGCGATGGACGATAGGGATACAGCAAATATCCCTCGTAGAGCACCGAAGTGATCAAGCGATCGATCGTCGCATCTTGCATGCATTAATCCCCCGCCGTCGCCGGTTCCGCGGCCCGTGCCAGCAGTTGGTTGATCGCCTGCTCCCAATTCGGAAGCGAGTGGCGGGCTTTGAACTCGTTCAGACGATCGAAGACATCCTTTTCGAGGCACAGCCATGCGCAATTGGGATAGTAATGATTCATCATCGCCTTCCAGATCCGCGCAGGCAGCCGAAAGCCGGCCTCGCGCTCCCAGGAAATCTGCGCCGCCTGCAAGCCCTGATTCGTCTGATAGAAGCACGTGCCGCTGAAAAGAAAACAGAGCGGCACTTCGCCCTCATCCAAGGACGAGAAGTACTTCGTGGCCGCGACATTGAAGTCGTATGTGCACTCGATTGGCACTGAGACCGTCGTCGATCCGACAAACGGGGGAACGTGCACGTTGGCGTGCGTCCACAGGAAGCTGCGCATGGTGGCGCCCCAACGGGCGGAGTCGCCAAACAAATCGGAAAGGCCGGGCTCGAAACGGACTGGGTAGCTTCGTTTTGTCGGCTCGATACGCACTTGCACGCGCAGCATGACCGACTGAATCTCCGTCAACTTGCAACTCTCGGCGGCGTCCACTTGTAGCTTGAAAGCGACCTGCGGAGTGGCCGCAAGCTTGACTGCTTCGCAGTCGAGAACCTTAAAGTGCAAATCGATCATCGTTGGCACCGGGATTTCAAGGAGTCAAAGAACCTCGCCATCTCATCCCACAGTTCGAGACCGCCGGTAAACCCTCGCCACTTGGAGCGCACCAGGCCAACGAGCTTGTAGCACTCGTCGATCGGCACTCGAAAATGCTCGCGAGCCCCCTCGATGCGATAAACTAGCAATGCTTCGATATCGGGGTGGAAACTCCGCAATACGGGGTTGTGCTCGACCAAGGCGTTCCACGCATCGCTCATGGGCGCCGATTCGGTGCCGCCTGCTGGACTGGGGTAGACGGCCACGACACCGCCGGCGCGGGTGCTATGAAATAGAAACGCCAGGCCGATCGGAATCGAAAGGCTTTCCCACTGCATATCGGTCATGCGAAAGTCGGGCAGCATCGACGCGTCGCGCGGAACGGTGCGATATCGACTAGTCGATTGATTGCGAAACAACAGTGCGCAGGCATCGCAACAGCACGAAAGTCGGCCCGTGGCCGTCTCGACGGCGTGCTCGTGCTCGGCGGCTAATGGCTTCGCGCACAACTCGCACCGTAAATGCGCTGAGCGCGGCCGCTGGGCGAAAGTCCGCAGGCGGACAAGCGAATTCGTGAGCGCCTGCGACATAAACAGCTCCGGTCCGCCGGTGGGCTTTTGTGGTGGCTAAACAACCGACAATTTCTCGATAGCGACGAAACCGTTGATTATGGACGACACTCCGGGTTCCTCGACTTCGATGGACCGCACTTCGGGGGCGGCCTCGTAAATGGCCGACTCGATCCGCGATTTGACCGTGGCCGCGGAACTGGGGCAACCATGGCAATTTCCTTGCAATCGCAAACAAACCACGTCCTCCTCGATGCCGACCAACTCGACATTGCCGCCGTGCGATTGCAAAAGCGGCCGAACGCGTTCCAACGCCGCGTGCACTCGCGTCTCGAGATCGGCCGGGTGCAACCCGTGCAGCAGCAACAGGCTTTCCACGAGTTCGTCTTGCACGAGCAACGATGCCAGCGGCGTCCCCCCGTCCTTGTATTCATGCAGCGCCACGCGCAACAGTCGAGCCACGGCCGCGCCGTGATAGGCGAGAAGGCACTTCACGATCTCCTGCACGTCTTGTCGCAGGGCCACATCGGGCAAGGCCTCGACCTTGCTCAACAGCACGTCGATACGTTCGACGCATTCTGAAAGGTGATCGTCGCTCATCGGGAGCCTCGTTGTTTAATGTGTCTGCACGCCGTACGTCGGAATGTGACGGGTTTCATTCAGCAGCCTTCCTTGCGGCGAGTACATATGAACCCCGCAAGGCAGGCAGGGATCGAAACTACGCACCGCGCGCATGATATCGATGCCCTTGAAGTTGTCCGGACCGTTTTCCTCGAAGATCGGCGTTCCCTGAATCGCGTCCTCGTACGGACCGGGCGTACCGTAGACGTCTCGCGGGTTGCCGTTCCAGGGCGTCGGCGGATAGGGATGATAATTCGCGATTTTCTTGTCGCGTATTACGAGGTGGTGTGACAGCACGCCGCGGACTGCCTCGTGGAAGCCGCAGCCGATCGCCTCATCGGGAACCTTGAATTCGGTGAAGGTCTGCGTTCTGCCGGCGTGCACCTCGGCCAACGCCTTCTCAACAAAATGCATGGCCGCGGCGGCGGCATATGCTTGAAAGTACGTGCGAGCTCGATCACGTTCAATGGCATTGCTCCATTTGGGAATCTTCCATTCGAACTCTGTTTCGGGCATCAGCGCCGTCTTCGGCAGCATGATCTTGACGCTCTGTCCGGTGGATTTGACGTATCCGATGTCGACTTTGCCGGCCAAGGCCGTGGCCCACAGCCGCGCGATGGGGCCGCCGCCGGTATCGAGCGCCAGGTGATCCTTGGTTCGCTTGTCGTACCAGCGCGGCGACATGACCCAGGAGTAATTGCCGTTGAAGTCGCGCTTTTGCGGCTTGGGAACCGTTGTCTGGTTCCAAGGGTGCCGCTTGTCGACCGGATTGCCGAGCGGATCCTTGGGCACGAACACTTCGCCGGTCTCCTGCCAGTCTTCATAAAACGAATGTCCGAGGAGAATGCGGATTCCGAGATTGATTTCGACCAGGTTCGTGGTGACCAGTTGCCCGTCGATAACGATGCCCGGCGTGACGAACATGGAGTTGCCCCATTTGTCCATGTTCTTATAGGTGTAATCACACACGTAGGGATCGTTGAATGAACCCCAACAACCCAACAAGATGCGTCGCCGTCCCACTTCCTCGTAGCCGGGAAGCGCGTCGTAGAAGAAGTCGAACAGATCGTCATGCAGCGGAACTACGCGCTTCATGAATTCGATATAGCGCATCAGGCGCACTAGATAATCGGAAAAGAGTTGTACCGATGGCACGGTGCCAACCCCGCCGGGGTAAAGTGTCGAGGGATGCACGTGTCGGCCTTCCATCAGGCAAAACATCTCCCGCGTATAGCGACTGACGTGCAGCGTTTCGCGATAGAACTCGCCCGTGAAGGGGTTCAACGCGCGCATAATGTCGGCGATCGTCTTGTAGCCGTGAACATCCTTGTGCGGCGCCGGAGTGTTCTCGGCTTTTTGCAAGACGCCGGGATTGGTTTCCTTGACCATCTGCTCGCAGAAGTCGACTCCCACCAGGTTGTCTTGAAAGATGTTGTGGTCGAACATGTACTCGGCCGCCTCGCCGAGATTGACGATCCATTCGGCGATGTCCGGAGGACGAATGCCATAGGCCATGTTCTGCGCGTAGATGGAACACGTGGCGTGGTTGTCGCCGCAAATCCCGCAGATGCGGCTGGTGATGAAGTGCGCGTCGCGAGGATCCTTGCCCTTCATAAACACGCTGTAGCCGCGGAAGATCGAAGATGTGCTATGGCACTCCACGACTTCGCGGTTGTCGAAGTCGATCTTCGTGAAGATCCCCAGGCTGCCCACGATGCGCGTGATCGGGTCCCACGACATTTCTACAAGATTGCGCTGTTTGCCCCCGGACTGCTGCTGAGGTTCGGTGCTCATGGCCATGGTTCGTGCTCCTTATCGAGATCGTTTCGCCGGGGCGTACGTGGTTGGTTTGTAACCAGTAGTTAGCGTGGGCTCGCGATGCCGCCACTTGGGCTCCTTGTTGGCGGAGCGGTTGGTGTAATTGCGCAAGGCCTTGATGAGCCGGCCGTAAATGCTGATCGCCGTCGAAGACGTGTGTGCGCCGGGCGGTTCATCCATGAAGGGCATAAACTTGTCCGGAAAGCCCGGCATGGTGCAGCCAATGCAAATTCCGCCCACGTTCGGGCAGCCGCCGATGCCGGCCATCCATCCCCGCTTCGTGACGTTGCAATTCACGACGGGTCCCCAGCAGCCGAGCTTGACGAGGCACTCGGGCTGGCCGTACTTCGACGCGAACTGAGCTTGCTCGTAATAGCCGCCCCGATCGCAACCCTCGTGCACCGTCACCCCGAAAAGCCATGTGGGACGAAGCTTGTCGTCGAGCTGCGGCGCCGGGGCCAATCCGGCCGCGTAAAATAGCAATTGCAGCAATGTCTCCATGAAATTGTCTGGCTGCACCGGACACCCGGGCACGTTCACGATCGGCAGGCCGCTTTTGGCTTTGAAGTTCCAACCCAAGTAGTCGGCCAGGCCCATGCAGCCGGTCGGGTTTCCTTCCATGGCATGGATCCCGCCATAAGCTGCGCAGGTGCCGGCGGTCACCACGGCCCAGGCCTTCGGCGCGAGCCGGTCGATCCATTCGTTGGTCGTGATTGGCTGGCCGGTCGTCTTATTGGTTCCCTGCGCCGCCCAGTATCCCTCGCTCTTGATCGATTCGTTGGGCACCGAGCCTTCGAGAACCAACACGAAAGGGTCGAGTTCTCCCTTCTCGGCCTGGTAGAAGAAGTTCATGAACTCGTCGCCGACTTCATATGCCAGCACCGGATTATGCAGATGCACTTTCGGCAGTCCGGGAATGTTGCCCATCACGACATCCTCGATGCTGGGCTGCGTCGCGGCGGTAATCGAAACGGAGTCGCCATCGCAACCAAGCCCCGCCGTGAGCCACACGATGTGCACCTCCTTGACGGCGGGCGTGTGCCGGGCAAGCATCGTTTGGGTCGGGGCCATGATGGTTCTCCTTTAAATATTCGTACTAACTAGCCACGTGCTTCCTTGAAGTTTGCGTTGCCACTTTTGAGTATTGCCACGAACAAGGGACCGCCAATCGTGTTTCCTAGCGTGGTCCAAAACAAGAAATGAGCGAAATCAGAGGCCCCGATCGAACTCGATGCGAACAGCCCCGTCAAAACTTCAGTGCTGCCCAGCACGGCGTGATGCAATCCACATAACCCAATGGCCGAGGTGATCAGCCACACGATCACGATTTGGCTAATCGTGTCCCGGCCAGCGGCTACGAGCCAGCTCAACAGACCCATCAACCATCCAGCTAAAATCCCGCTCAGCAGGATGGTTCCGCTGGAATGATCCGTCATCCGACGAGCGATGACCTCCAGCGCTTCGCGATCAAAGATTCCCAAACTCGGTCCCGTATATGCGAGCATCGCTGCGAACAACGCGCTGCCGGACAGGTTGGCGACGTAGACCACGCCCCATAGCCGCAGCGCCGAAACGGGAGATGCATGGCCGCTGATCACGGGCATGACCGCCAGGCTCGTTTGTTCGGTGAACAACTCGGATCGTCCCAAGACGACCAGGATAAATCCAAACGAGTACATGGTTGCCACCAGCATGCTCGTCACGGGATGCGGCAATTGGTCGTGGCACAAGGTCCACATCGTGGCCATCAGCAGCAAGCTGAAACCGATTTCCAGTCCCGCCGCAATGCCTGAAACAAATAGGACGTGAACCGGGCGATCCAATGCGTCGATGGCCTCGCGCAGCTCGTTTCGCAGGATCTGCCCCGACGGCATCCGCGGTTCCGCGTCTTTGCCGCCGACCTTCAGGTCGTCGGTGTTTTTGGTGCTTTCTCGTTTCACCAATGCACGTCGCCTTTGTGTTATCGCCTGTATCAGCAGATCCGCGGCAATTGCTCCCCAGCCAGCATTGAGACAACCCGCTCACCCCCGATCACCGATTTCAAAATGACCAGGCCCGCATGGTCCTCTACCACTTGACCCACCTCCACGGCATCTCTCCCCAAGGGATGATTCCGCATGGCCGCCAAAACGGTCTCCGCGTCGTCGGGCGGGACGACCGCCATCAGTTTTCCTTCGTTGGCGACGTACAGCGGATCCAAGCCCAGCATTTCGCATGCCGCGTGCACCTCGCGGCGGATTGGAATTGCCGCTTCGCTGAGTCGAATACCTACGTTCGACGCGGCGGCCAACTCGTTGAGCGTGCTGGCCAGGCCGCCGCGCGTGGGATCGCGCATGCAGCGGATCTCGGGACAAGCTGCCAACATGGCTTCGGTCAATCCGCCCAAAGGCGCCGAATCGCTCTCCAGCACCGTCTCGAACTCGATGCCCTCGCGCACCGACAGGATGGCAATCCCGTGATCGCCCATCGTGCCCGATACGAGAATGCGGTCTCCCGGCCGGGCCGCGTGAATCGACAAGTGTCGGTGGTCGGGCAT
Organism: uncultured Planctomycetaceae bacterium; assembly: GCA_963791755.1. Lineage (GTDB taxonomy): Bacteria > Planctomycetota > Planctomycetia > Pirellulales > PALSA-1355 > PALSA-1355. Next base: position 761,940 of record CAWBTK010000005.1, on the reverse strand, counting down.
AATCCCGACGCCGGAGGTTGTAATGAAGACGCCGTCTCCCTTGCCTCGATCGACAACCTTGGTATCGCCGGTCACCAATGCGACGCCGGCTTCTTGGCAGGCCTGGCGCATCGAGGCCACGATCCGCCGTAATTCGTCGATTGGCAGTCCCTCCTCGAGAATGAAGGCCGCCGAAAGATAGAGCGGAATCGCGCCGCCTACCGCCAGGTCGTTCACCGTGCCATGCACTGCGAGTTTGCCGATGTCGCCGCCGGGAAAAAACAGGGGCCGTACCACGAATGCGTCGGTCGTAAAGGCAATTCTCGGAGCGCGGACTCCGTTGGTCGGACCCCACGCCACTCCGAGGTCCAAGGTCGCTTGATCTTCCAGGGCCGCCAACGACGTATTCTGCCAGCCGGGCAGAAACACTTGCTGGATGAGTTCCGCAGACATCGTGCCACCGCTGCCGTGTCCCAGCAACACCTGGCGATAATTCGCCAATGGAACGGGGCAAGCGAGTTGGTCGACTTCGATCGCGTCAATCATGGCTAACCTGTGCAATTTGATAAACGGCCTCGGCACCGTCGTGATCCGGATCCGCCGACTGTTCGCTGGATGTGCGTCGATATCGTGCATAGTGGTAATAGGCGGCGCAGGCGCCCTCGGAAGAAACCATCGTGGCTCCCAAGGGGTGTTCCGGCGTGCACTCTTTGCCGAACGCCGCGCACTGATGCGGCTTCTTGCGACCCTGCAAGATCATGCCACTGATGCATGCGGCAGACTCGGGCACGTCCATTCCGTCAACCTCGAAGCGGCGTTCCGCGTCAAACTCTCGATAGGCGCTGGTTAGATGGAAACCACTTTGTGGAATGCTTCCGATGCCGCGCCATTTGCGATCCCCCACGGCAAATACTTCGCGAATTAGTTCTAATGCTGGCGTATTGCCCTCGCGTCGCACAAGTCGCGCGTATTGATTGTCGACGCCGATGCTGCCCGCTTCGAGCATCTTGACGCATCGGTACACTCCCTCCAGTAAGTCCAACGGCTCAAAGCCGGTGACGACAATCGGAATCTGGTACTGTTCGGCCAACGGAATGTATTCCTCGTAGCCCATCACGGCGCAGACGTGCCCAGCGGCCAGAAAGGCTTGCACGCGATTGTTCGGGGATGACAGAATCGCCCCAATGGCTGGCGGGACCAGCACGTGTGAGACCAGCACGGCGAAGTTCGACAGGCCGCGGCGTTTGGCCTGCCAGACCGCCATTGCGTTGGCCGGAGCCGTGGTTTCAAAGCCGACGGCGAAAAACACCACGGTGCGCTCGGGATTCTTCTCGGCGATCGCGAGGCAATCGAGTGGAGAATAGACAATCCGCACATCGCCGCCACCGGCTTTGACCGCGAAAAGATCCTGCTGGCTCCCGGGCACTCGCAGCATGTCGCCAAACGAACAAAAAATGACGCTCGGTCGCGCGGCAATGGCGATCGCCTTGTCGATCAACTCCAGCGGTGTCACGCATACCGGGCAGCCTGGGCCGTGAACGAGTTCGATCGCGTTGGGCAACAATTCGTCGATCCCATATTTCACGATCGTATGCGTTTGGCCGCCACATACCTCCATGATCGTCCACGGCCGCGTCGTGATGTCAGCGATGGCCCGCTGCAGCCGTTTGGCGGCTACGGGATCGCGATACTCTTCTTGGAACTTCATGGCATTCCCGCTGTGGTAAGCCGTGTCAAGTTAGTCGAAACTCGCTGGTATCTCCGGCTCCTCGTTGAGTTCTCCCAGTTCGTCCATCCGCTCGAGGTAGGTGAAAATCTGCTGGGCCTCGTCCTCGTCGATCACATTCAGGGCAAAGCCCACGTGCACGATCACGTACTGACCGATCGTGGCCTGAGGCGTGTGCGCCAGGCAGACTCGCTTGCAGACGCCACCGAAGTCGACCTTGCCCATCGGGACGTCGTGTTCCGTGTAGGTCTCGGTTATTTTTCCGGGTATTCCCAAGCACATCAGTCGATCCTCATCGTGTCGCGATCGCGGCGAATGTCCGTGAGCTGGTTTCCGTGTTGGCTTCGGCAGGGGCGAATCGCGCATTGATTCGAGCAGCGGCGAGGGCCAATTGCCCCAAGCTAATCCCACCGTCATTTGGCGGCAGTAACTCGTGGCGGAAGACTCGAAAACCGGCGTCCGTCAATCGCTGGCAGGTCTCGCACGCCAATAGCACGTTCATAAACACTCCGCCACTCAACACCACGCGATCGTGTCCACTCGCGGTGCGCACTTGTTGGCAAACTGTCGCGATGATCTCGACCATCGACGTTTGAAATCGGCGGGCAATCGTTTGCCGGTCGGCGCCACGGCGCACGTCGTCTGCCACGGCGCGAATAAGCGGCCGGGTATCGACTTCCAGGCATAGTGATTCGCTCGATTCCGACGACCGACCGAGTTGGAACGGATAGGAGCCATCCGGGCGCTCGTCGGTGGCCAGCCACTCCAATTCCATGGCCGCCTGGCCTTCGAATGTGACGCTAGAGCGAATGCCCGCCAACGCGGCCACGGCGTCGAATAATCGGCCCGCACTGGAACTCCAAGGACTATTGACGCGGCGCTCGATCATTGTTCGCACCGTCCGTAGCTCTTGCTTCGAGACAATCGAGTCGAGCCGCGGGGCATCGCAGCCGGCGTCGATCGCATGAGCAACCGCAGCTCGCCAGGGATGACGGACGGCCTGGTCGCCGCCCGGCAAAGTGACGTAGCGCAAATGCGCGGCCCGTTGGAAGTGCGCGTAGTCGGCGATGAGGAACTCGCCGCCCCAAATGGCGCCATCGGTTCCGAACCCGGTGCCGTCCCATGCCACGCCGATTACCTCGCCGGTGAGACCGTGCTCGGCCATGCAAGCGGCGACGTGGGCGTGATGATGCTGCACGGCCAGGGCCTCAATGTTTTCGGACGCGGCGCGCGCAGCGCATACCTGCTGCTGGCATAGTCGGGGTGCAGGTCTCGGACGATTAACGCCGGTTGCGTATCGAACAATTGTTCGTAGAGCGCAATGTCGCGCTCGAAGGCGCGATAAGCCTGGTAATCGTCGAGATCGCCCAAGTGATGGCTGATGATGGCCACCTGCCCGCGGCCCAGAGCGAACGTCGATTTCAACTGGCCTCCCACGGCCAGCATCGGACAAGAACAGGGCGCCGGCAGTGGCAGGGGACCGGGTGCGAGACCTCGCGAGCGGCGAATGGGCGACGGGCGTTCATCGATCACCCGCATCACGGAATCGTCGCATCGAATGTGAATCGGACGATTGTGAAGCAGGAATAGGTCGGCGATGTCCGCCCAATTGTTCGAAGGCCGCACCATCCTCGTAGGCAATCGGTTCGTCCGAGCGGTTGCCGCTGGTCATCACCAAGGGAACCCCGCCCATGGCGTCCAAAAGCAGATGATGCAATGGTGTGTAAGGCAACATGAGGCCCAGCGCCGGATTGCCTGGCGCTACGCCGCGGGCGACAAATCGCTCGCTCTCCGCCGTGTGCTTGCGCCGCAATAAGACGATCGGACGGGCCGCCGAAACTAACAATTCCCGCTCGGCAGCGTTGATTTCGCCCAGCTTTTCGGCGTGTTCCAGGCTGGCGACCATCAGCGCCAACGGTTTGTCGTCGCGTGACTTGCGGCGGCGCAGTTCCGCGACCGTTGATTGGCACGTCGCGTCACAGACCAGGTGATAGCCACCTAGTCCCTTGAGAGCGCCGATTCGACCGTCTCGCAGGCTTGTGGCAAAAGCAACCAGCGGGTCTGCCGAAGCGATCGGAGAATGCCGGCTCGTGAGCAGTTCCAATTGCGGCCCACAGCGGGGACAGCATGTCGGTTGCGCGTGATACCGGCGATCATTCGGATTCTCATACTCGTCCCGGCACTCACGACACATGGCAAATCCTGCCATGGTGGTTCGCCCGCGGTCGTAGGGAGCGCCGGCGACGATTGTCAACCGCGGCCCGCAGTTGGTGCAGTTCAAGAACGGATACCGATAGCGGCGATCGGTCGGTTCGAATAGTTCCCGCAGACAATCCGCACAGGTCGCGACGTCGGGCGAGATAAACACGTCCGGCGCGCGGCTGACGGCGCTCGTGAGTATGCGAAAACCCGAGTCGCCCAAAGGATTTATCGGCGTGGACGCGATCTCTTGAATGTCGGCCAGCGGTGGTGGGCGAGTGACCAACTCGGCAAAGAAGAGATCCAGCGAAGCGCGAACCCCTTCGATTTCAATCCGCAGCGAACCTGCCTCGTTTCGCACGTTGCCGCTCAAGTTCCACTGGCGTGCGAGGCGGCAGACAAAGGGGCGAAATCCCACCCCCTGCACGATCCCTCGCAGGGTCAACGCGCGACGTTCCATGGCGATCCGCCTGGATTGGAAAACTTATTGAGTTATACTCCTGCCGAAGAATCTGTTCAACGAGATTGGGCGATTCCCGCCCATTCTGGTCGTCCGTCGTTCAGCACTCGCACCAATTAAGCGAGGACCGAAGGCGAATCGATAACCGATTCGCGACGGCGATCGGGTGCAGCAATCATCGTGCCGCAATTCATTTCCTCCCTGCACGACATCTCGAGCACAATTTGCGCTCGGCACTAAACGTGCAGCACTCGCCGCTCCCGAACGAACCTGATTTTGTGCCGGGCGGCGATCAAGGAATCAATACCCGTGGATGAGTCCGGGAAAATCGCCCTGGTGGCAACCGCCGCATTCGTGGGTTTCTTCCACACCATTACGGGGCCTGATCACTATTTGCCCTTCGTGGCCATGTCGCGTGCTGGAAACTGGTCGCTTCGAAAATCATTGACAGTTACCGCGTGCTGCGGCGTCGGCCATGTTTCCTCCTCGATCGTGCTGGGCATCGGCGGGCTGTTGCTCGGCGCCGCGTTATCGGGCATGGTTGCCATCGAAGAGTTGCGCGGGGGCATCGCCGGCTGGTTGTTGTTGACCTTTGGGCTGGCCTACATGGTTTGGGGTGTTTGCATCGCTTTGCGCAACAATCCTCACGAGCATGTCCACCTGCATTTAGACGGTACCATGCAGAGTCATTCGCACAATCGCGAGGGCGGACATGCCCACGTTCATAAGGGAAGTGGCGCCGGTGCGGTTTCGCCGTGGCTTTTGTTCCTGATATTCGTCTTTGGTCCCTGCGAGCCCTTGATTCCGCTGTTGATGTATCCGGCGGCAACCAGCGGTATCGGCAGCGCCTTACTCGTGGCGGCTGTTTTTTCAATGGCGACAATCGGTACGATGCTCTTTGTCGTAACACTGTGCTGTATCGGGCTGACTCACACTTCTTGGACGCCATGGGAGCGTTACGCACATGCGACTTGCGGCGCCGCGACGGCCGCCTGCGGCGCGGCGATCTGCCTGGGACTTTAGGAAAGCTCCCATCGACCGCGATCTCCGGGAATTACTTGACTTGCATGGACTCAAATGCTCGATTGCCAATCTGAACGGACAAAATCAAACCCAAAGTGAAAGCGGCCGACATCCTCGCTCGATTGTTTCGACGGTGGTTTTGCCGCGGGCGTTTGGCTGACCGCCGGCGCCACCCCAATTGAATTCGACTCGATCCGCGCTCACTCGTTGGGCATAGGTTTTGCGGGGCATCCTGCGGCCACCTGACAGGGAGATGGAAGGAGTTGCAGACGGCGCAGCGCCCCAGGCGTGCCCCACGCCATAAGGATGCGCTGTGCGCCGTGCCACGGAGTGATCTTGATGCCGCAAGTCTTTCCTCGCTGGGCCAATGCGGTGTCGAGGGTGACGATTCTTGCGCGCTGACGGGCATTCCGCTGTTGTTGTGGTTCTGCATGATGTATGTCCGTTCGTCGTACGGGACGGATGCCGGAGTCGTGCGGGAACAGCCGATCCCCTTCAGCCACGAGCACCACGCGGGCGTGCTGGCGATCGATTGCCGCTATTGTCATCAGTCGGTTGAGACATCCTCGTACGCCGGCATGCCAGCCACGAAAACCTGCATGAATTGCCACTCCCAGATTTGGGTGGGCAGCGAAATGTTGGCGCCGGTGCGCGCAGGCTATGCCAAAAATCGCCCGCTGCACTGGGACCGGGTCTATAACCTTCCGGGCTTTGTCTATTTTGATCACAGCATTCACGTGCATAAGGGCGTCGGCTGCTCATCCTGCCACGGAGAAGTGAATCGAATGCCTCTTACCTATCAAGTGCCCAGCCTGCTGATGGAATGGTGCCTCGATTGTCACCGCGCACCTGAGAAACATCTGCGGCCTCGCGAGTTCGTCTTCGACATGCAGTACACACCGCCCAATGATCAGTTGGCGCTCGGCCGGCAACTGTGCCGGAATACGCGATCAAATCCACCACAGAAATCACCAGTTGTTCGGTCTGTCATCGATGAGCTGCAAACCACACGGCAATACGAGCTTACCGATCCTTGACGGGGCACTCGCCGCTCCCTCCGGCAAGCAGTTTTGGCGCAGTCTGGAGGAAGCGGCCGATTCGAGCGCCGTCGCCGATTGGATTGCGCCGCGAGTTTCCCAGCGGCGCCTCCATATGGAACGATTCGGTCAGCCGTCGCAAGTTCCTGACGCTGATGGGCGCGTCGCTGGCGCTGGCCGGCGTAGCGGGCTGCTCGGTCGAGCCGGCGCCCGAAGAGGACATAGTTCCTTACGTCGATCCGCCAGAAAGTGTCATACCCGGACGGCCGCTGTTCTTTGCCACCACGATGGACGTGGCCGGGGATGCCGTGGGGCTGTTGGTGGAAAGTCACATGGGACGACCCACGAAGGTGGAAGGCAATCCGTCGCATCCCGCCAGCCTGGGCGCAACCGATGCGTTGCACCAAGCATCAGTGCTCACGCTTTACGATCCCGACCGCTCTCAGGCGGTCACTTATCTCGGCCAGGAGCAAACTTGGGCCGCCGCCACGCGCGCCATTCGGGCCGCGATGGAACAACAAAGCGATGCACAAGGGCGCGGACTGCGAATCTTGACCTCGTCGGTGATCTCGCCGACGCTCGGTGCCCAATTGAGCGACGTATTGGCCCGTTATCCGCTGGCCAGGTGGTGCTCGTTCGAGCCGATCAGCCGGGCATCGTCGTGCGCGGGAGCCGAATTGGCATTTGGCGAGCGCTTGTCGACGTTGTGCGATTTCTCGCGCGCCGATGTGATTCTTTCGCTCGATTGCGACTTTCTGGCCGCCGAGCGAGGACATGTGCGCCACGCGCGCGACTTCACCGATCGCCGCAAGGTACACACCGCGGCCGCGGAAGCCGGGCAGGCGAAAATGAATCGCCTGTACGTGGTCGAATCGGCGGTAAGCTGCACCGGCGCCAAGGCCGATCACCGTTTGTCGCTGCGCGGTTCCCGCGTCGAGGACTTCGCGCAGGGCCTTGCCGCGCGATTGGGAGCAGGAAACCGCCCGCCACGGGAAAGCCCTTATGATAAATGTATCGACGCTGTGGCTGACGACCTGCGGGCACACCGTGGTCAATCGATTGTCGTCGCCGGGGAGCGACAGCCGCCGGCCGTGCATCTGTTGGCGCACGTCCTCAACGAAAAACTAGAGAACATCGGCAAGACGGTTCACTACACCGAGCCCGTTGAGATCGACCCACCGGGGGCGAAATACGAGTTGGCGGAATTGACCGCCGAGATGGAACGTGGCGAGGTGCAATTCCTGCTAATACTGGGCGGAAATCCGGCGTACGCCGCATCCGCCGACGTTCCGTTCGCCAAGGCGATCAAAAAAGTGCCTCTGACGATGCACCTGAGTTTGTATCAGGACGAAACGTCTAGGCTTTCGCACTGGCACTTGCCCGAGACGCATTTCTTGGAGGCCTGGTCGGACGCGCGCGCCTACGACGGAACCGCGTCGCTCGTGCAGCCGCTGGTCAGGCCGCTGTACCAAGGGAGATCGGCTCACGAGGTGTTGGCGCTTTTGACATCGTCGTCGGCCGCGCCCGGATTCGAGATCGTCAAACAGTATTGGCGCCGGAAATGGAGCGACGACCCATCGGATCGACCGTTCGAAGATCGCTGGCAGATTGCCCTGCACGACGGGTTCGTCGCGGACTCAGCGTTCGAGCGGCGGGCTCCAACCGTTGTTGAGCAGTGGCAACAGCGGCTCGAGGACTCTGGCCAAAGCCGACGGCCAATCACGGACCTGGCCCGAGAAGACTGCTTGGAGTTGACATTCTTGCCGGATCCGACCGTTCGCGACGGCGAGTTCGCCAACAATGGCTGGCTGCAGGAATTGCCCAAGCCCGTCACGCTGCTCACCTGGGGCAATGCGGCGATAGTGAGTCCCGCGACGGCCGAACGCCTGGGCCTCAAACGCGGGACGTACGCGCACGGCGGACAACATGGCGGTTACCACATGCCGCTGGTGGAATTGACCATCGGCGAGCGACAAGTGCGCGGTCCCTTGTGGATCATGCCCGGACATGCCGACGGTACCGTCACGGTGTATCTCGGCAATGGGCGGCGCCATGCCGGACGCGTGGGAAATGGCGTCGGTTTCGACGCTTACCAGCTGCGCACGAGCAACGAGCCGTTCTTCGCAGCCGGACTTAAGTTGCGCGACCTGGGGGAGTCGGAGCTCGTGGCTTGCGTGCAAGTGCATCATTCGATGGAAGGCCGCGACATCGTCCGTTCGACAACTCTCGCCGACTATCAGAAGGACCCGTTGTCGGCGATGAAGCGGGTACGCGAGGAACAGAAAGATAGGTCGTTCGGCGTTGACGAACCGCTGAGGTTTTACGACGGCGCCGACAACTCGAAACCAGCGCACAAATGGGGGATGGCCATCGATCTGACAAGTTGCATCGGCTGCAACGCCTGCATCGTTGCCTGCCAGGCGGAAAACAATATTCCCGTCGTCGGAAAGGAACAAGTCGCTTTCGGCCGCGAGATGCACTGGTTGCGGGTGGATCGTTACCTGGAGGGACCCGCGGAGAATCCGACCGCATTTCATTTTCAGCCGCTGCCCTGCATGCACTGCGAAAACGCGCCCTGTGAGTACGTGTGTCCTGTCGAGGCAACAGTGCACAGCGCGGACGGTTTGAACGACATGATTTACAATCGCTGCGTGGGCACGCGCTTTTGCTCGAACAATTGCCCGTATAAGGTGCGCCGATTCAACTTCCTGGCCTATGCCGACTTTGACGCGGGCAGCCGGCGACTGCAATACAATCCCGACGTTACCGTCCGCTCGCGCGGAGTGATGGAGAAGTGCACGTATTGCGTGCAACGCATCCGCCAGGCCGAAATCGATTCCCAGACCGAGGAGAGGCCCATACGCGACGGCGAGATTCTCACGGCCTGCCAGGCGGCCTGCCCGGCACAGGCGATTGCCTTTGGCGACATGAACGATCCCCAGAGCCAGGTGCGCAGTTGGAAGCAGTCGCCGCTCGGTTACGGTCTGTTGGAGGATCTCAACACGGTCCCGCGCACCACTTACCTGGCCGAGCTGCGCAATCCAAATCCGGCGTTGGAAGGGGGCAAGTCGTGAACGCCTCCGGCATTTCCTACAATCGTCAAGATCGCGTGCCGCCTCCCCCCGGCTTTCCCGATTACACACCGCGCAATCAGGACTGCCAGTCGATCACTGAACAGATCAGCGAAATCGTGCTCGATCGGCCCACCGGCCCCGGATGGTATGCGCTGTTCGGTTTCAGCAATCTGGTGCTGCTCGTGTTCGGATTGGTGGTCGTATACCTTCTGATCATGGGAGTGGGGATATGGGGGATTAACATCCCAGTCGGTTGGGGCTTTACGATCACCGATTTCGTCTGGTGGATTGGAATCGGCCACGCAGGCACGTTGATTTCCGCGATTCTGCTGCTCTTGCACCAGAAATGGCGCACGTCGATCAATCGCATCGCCGAGGCCATGACGATTTTCGCGCTGTTATGCGCGGCGTCGTTTCCCTTGTTGCACCTGGGACGCCCTTGGTTCTTCTTTTGGCTGCTCCCCTATCCGAACACGATGCAGCTTTGGCCGCAATTCCGCAGCGCGCTAGTCTGGGATGTCTTCGCGGTCAGCACGTATTTTCTGGTTTCGCTCTTGTTCTGGTACATGGGAATGATCCCGGATTTGGCCACCCTGCGCGACCGAGCCACCACTCGCCGGGCGCAAGTCGCCTATGGCTTTCTCGCACTTGGTTCGCGCAATTCCGCGCGCCATTGGCAACGATTCGAGACGGCCTATTTGCTGCTAGCGGGGTTGGCGACGGCGCTGGTCGTGTCGGTGCATTCGGTCGTTTCGTCGGACTTTGCCATGTCGCTCGAACCGGGATGGCACGAAACGGTCTTTCCGCCGTACTTCGTCGCCGGCGCGATATTATCTGGCTTCGCGATGGTGCTCGTTCTGTGCATTCCGCTACGGCACATCTATCGGCTGGAAAACCTGATTACGGTCGACCACCTGAGCGTGATGGCCAAGATCGTGCTCGTGACCAGCCTGCTGACGTCGTACGGATACTTGAGCGAGCAATTCCTTTCGTGGTATGGCCAGGAAGACGTGGAGCGTTTCGTCTACACCAACCGTCTCATCGGCGAATACGCACCCTTGGCCTGGTGTGTGTTCTTTTGTAACACGATCATTCCCCAGTTGTTCTGGATTCCCGCGGCCCGACGAAATGAGTTTTGGCTGCTCGTCGTGTCCCTGGCTGTCCTGCTGGGAATGTGGTTGGAACGCTACGTGATCATTATCACCACGTTGCATCGCGATTATCTGCCGTCGGGCTGGGGCATGTTTCGACCCACGATCTTCGACTACCTGACGTTCTTCGGATCCATCGGGTTGTTCTTGACCGCGTTCCTGCTATTCACCCGCCTGCTGCCCATTATTTCGATGTCGGAAATGCGTACGTTGCTGCCCGATTCTCATGCGCCGGAGGAAGGCCGATGAACGCGCCCCCGCTGTACGGTCTGCTCGCGGAATTCGCTCGGCCCGAGCAGGTCCTGCATGCCACGCGCGCGGCTTGGGAGGCCGGTTATCGCGAGATGGACGCCTATTCACCCTATCCGGTCGAGGGCCTGGCCACGGCGCTAGGCATGAAGCGAAGCCGTATCTCATCGGTCGTCTTCTGCGGCGCCGCGGTGGGAGCCAGTGTCGGGTTCCTGATGCAGTATTACTCGATGGTCGTCGACTATCCATTTAACTCGGGCGGAAGACCGCTCAATAGCTGGCCCGCGTTCATCCCCGTGTCGTTTGAAGTCCTGATTCTGATCGCCTCGTTGTCGGCATTTCTGGGCATGTTGTTCCTCAACGGGCTGCCGCGGCCGAATCACCCGATATTCAACGCTCCCGGCTTCGAGCGAGCCAGCCAGGACCGCTTCTTTTTGTGCATCGAGGCGACCGATCCGCGTTTCGACCCGCGGGCGACGTTTGAGTTTCTCGGGCATTTGTGTCCGGAGCGACAGGTCGTCGAAGTATTCAACGAACAGAAGGTCGAGCCGCCCATGCCGGGCGCCGAAGCAGACCCCGTGCTCGTGCCGGAACCGCGCATTCCTGCCACTCAGTCGGGAGACCGATAGCATGAGACGCTTCGCCGCACAAAATGAGAGTAACACGGCCACGATTTGTCTGATCGTGTCGCTCGTGGCTGGCGGTTGTCAGCAGAAGATGGCGGCGCAACCCAGCTATGACGCCTTTCAGGCGTGTGAGTTCTTCGACGACGGAACCAGCGCGCAGCACCCGCCGCCGAACACCGTCGCGCGTGGACACTTGCGGCTGGACACCGCACTGTATACGGGCCGTGTGCCGCCGGCGGAGCAGGAATCCGAGACCGGCGACAATGGGGCCGCCCAGGGTGGCGACGAAACGAATACCCAGAAAACGCTGGCGGCCGAGGCTTCGGCATTTGTCGGAGTCGTCGACGAATTTCCGCTGCCGGTCACTCGGGAGATCGTCGAGCACGGCCGCAATCGGTACATGATCTACTGCGCGGTGTGCCATGACGCCCTAGGGACCGGCCGCGGGAAGATCGTCGAACGCGGCTATAGTCGGCCGCCGAGCTACCACATCGAGCGATTGCGCCGCGCCCCGGTCGGCCACTTCTTTCGCGTCATCACCGAGGGCTACGGGTCGATGCCGTCCTATGCCGCGCAGATTCCGACCCGCGACCGCTGGGCAATCGTGGCTTATGTGCGCGCCTTGCAATTGAGCCAGCATTATCCCGAGGACGAACTTCCCGACCCACTTCGACGGAAGTGGGAGGAAACTGAAAAGAAACTGGCGGAGCACTAGACGTGGTCAGCGAAACCAGAAATCTAGCCGGTTGGTACAGGCCCTTGATGGGGAATTCGCTGGCGCTCGGCTTGCTGGGCAGTATCGCCCTGGTAATCGGCGTTCTCGTGGACCCGGCCCAATTCTTCCGCGCCTACCTGGCGGCCTGGCTGTTCTATTTCGGGCTGACGATGGGTTCGATGGCGCTGGTGATGATCTATCACGTCACCGGGGGTGCGTGGGGATTTTTGGTGCGACGCTTCCTGGAAGCTGCGATTCGCACGGTGCCGCTCGTCGCACTCGGTTTTCTGCCGATCGCGCTGGGGATTGGCTATCTCTATCCGTGGGCGATGCCTGGCGCGGCGGACAACCAACTGCTTGCCGGACAGAGCATCTACATGAATCCGCCGTTCTTTTACGGGCGGGCCATCGGCTACTTCGCGGTCTGGGGATTGCTTGGGCTGGGCCTTAGCCGCTGGTCGCTTAGGCAAGACCACGCGCAGGATCCCGCCATGGCCAATCGGTTGGACGGAATTAGCGGCGTCGGGCTTTTTCTGTACGGCGTTACCATGCATTTCGCCGCCGTTGATTGGGTGATGGCTTTGCAACCCGTATTTCACTCGACCATTTTCGGGCCGCTTATGGTCTCTGGACAACTGCTTTCGGCGCTGGCGCTGGGGATTGTCGGTCTGTGCCTATTGGCCGGGAGGCCGCCGCTAGCGGAATGGGTTGCGCCGAAGACGATGAACGATCTCGGCAACCTGCTGCTTAGTTTCACGATTGTTTGGGCGTATATGTGCTGGTTTCAGTATCTGTTGAGCTGGATCGCGAATCTGCCCTACGACGCGGTCTGGTATGTTCCGCGACTGCGCGACGGCTGGCAATGGATGGCGCTCGTGCTGGTCGTGTTTCACTTCGCGGTGCCCACGGTTCTGCTGCTGTGGCGCGCGGCGAAGCGCAGTCGAGCCATGCTGGGATCGATCGCGGCATTGCTTTTGCTTATGCAATTGGCGTTCGATTACTACCAGGTCGTTCCGCCGTTTCAAGCCGTTGGTCTGACCGAACATTGGATGTCGTTGGTCGCGCCGGTGTCGTTGGGAGGATTGTGGCTGGCATTCTATCTCTGGCGATTGGCTCCGCTGCCGGTTTTGGCGGCATACGACTACAACGAGTCGTCGGCCCTGCATCTGCGTCGAAGTGACGAGGAAGAAGCGGCCTGGGAGGAGGTTTTCTCGAATGGCTGACGATCTTTCGAAACAAACCGGCGACGCGTCGTTACCGCCCGAGATAATCCGTCACGCGGACGGCAACATCGAACATCCTCGCGTTCGACGCGAGAGACAAGACGTGGGATTTCGGCCCGTTTTAGCGTTCGTCGTGGTCTCCCTGTTGATCGGCGGCGCGCAATTGGCCCTCGTGTGGCGCCTGTTTCGGCAAGCCGAGCCGCGGGCCGAAACACTGGACGAGGCGCGTGAACCGCTATCGGCGCAGCCGGTCGCGCTGCCGCCTGAGCCGCGGCTTGAGCAGCTCGATCGCATCCAGGGCATCGAGTCGGGCAACGTGCGATGGCTACAGCTAAAGGATCTGCAAGAGCTCGATCGCTTCGGCCGCACGTCGGACGCCGGTTATGTGCACATTCCCATCCGCGACGCGATGGACCTGGTCGTCGGGACGCTGCCAATTCGCGCGGAGGACCAAGCCGGCCGTTACCGAAGCCGGGGCCTGGTAAACAGCGGCGAGTCGAATTCCGGCCGAATGTTTCGGGGGACTCAATGAAGACGCTATCCATAGCCGTGATCGTTTTTTCACTCGGCATGGCGTCGGCAGGCGCCCAGGTGACTGTGCCGCCGATTTTGAAAAGCGTGGGTTTCGATCAGCGGCTAAATGAACAGGTGCCATTGAACCTGGGATTTCGCGATGAGTCGGGCAACTCGGTTGTGTTGAAAGATTACTTTCATGGAAAGCCCGTGATCCTGGTGCTCGCCTATTACCGTTGTCCCATGCTCTGCAATCTCGTGCTCAACGGTTTGACGCAAACGATGTGCGACCTGTCATTTGACCTGGGCAAAGAGTTCGAGGTCGTGACGGTGAGTTTCGACCCGCGCGAAACGCCCGAGCTGGCCGCCGCCAAGAAGGAAACATACGTGAAGCGCTATGGCCGGCCGGGGGCGGCCAATGGCTGGCATTTCTTGACCGGAGAGCAAGCGGCGATCGAGGCGGTAACCAGCGCGGTGGGGTTCCGCTTCCGTTACGACGAGCAGCGCGACGAATTGCGCACGCCAGTGGGATCGTCGTCTTAACTCCCGCCGGTCGGGTGTCGCGCTATTTTTACGACATCAATTTTTCGCCTCGCGACGTTCGGTTGGGACTCGTCGAGGCCTCGCACAATCAGATCGGATCGCCGATCGATCAGGTGCTGCTGTTCTGCTTCCATTACGATCCGGCCGAGGGCAAATACGGCGCGGCCGTGATGCGGATGGTCCGCCTGGGTGGCTTGCTGACCTTGATCGTGGTCGTGGCCGGGCTCTGGCGGCTGTTTCGCAATGGGCCGCCGCGGCCGCGTGTGATACCGGTTTCCGACATGGGCGCACAGACATCGACCGCGTCGTCCGAGGGATCCGAGATATGACCGAGAACATCGCGATTTTTCCGCGAGCCGCTTCGACCACGGCCCACGAGGTCGATCAGCTCTTTTATTTCTTGATGGCAACCTGTGGAGCCGTGGGCCTGCTAATTGCAGTCCTGCTGATTTATTTTTCGGTGCGCTTTCGCCGGCGCGCTGGTGACTGCCATGCTCCGCCCGCCACGGCGTCGCTTCCGTGGCTCGAGTGGGCTTGGACTCTGTCGCCGCTAGGCTTGTTCGCGGTGATGTTCCTGTGGGGCGCGAGCGTTTACGTGCGGGCGTTCACCGCGCCGGACGATGCGGCGGTCATGTATGTGGTCGCCAAACAGTGGATGTGGAAATTCCAACATCCCCAGGGCCAGCGCGAGATCAACACCCTGCACGTCCCCGTTGGCCGGCCGGTGAAGCTGTTGCTGACGTCCGAAGACGTGATCCACAGCTTCTTCGTGCCCGACTTTCGCGTACACATGGACGTTTTGCCCGCTCGGTATACGTCCGTGTGGTTCGAAGCCACGCGGGCCGGCACCTATCACCTGTTTTGCTCGCAGTACTGCGGCACGGCTCATGCCAGCATGCGGGGGTCGGTCGTTGCCATGGAACCGGGCGATTACCAGCGCTGGCTCGAATCGACGGCCGAGGGGTCGCTGGCGCTCGAAGGTCGCAAGCTGTTTATGAAATATCGCTGTCTGAGTTGCCACAGCGCGGATGCACAGGCCCGAGCGCCGTCGCTTGAGAATCTCTTCGGCGGCCGCGTTTACCTGACCAACGGCCAGACCGCGTTCGCGGACGAGCAGTACCTGCACGATTCGATCCTGCACGCCGGAGCTCAGATCGTGGCGGGCTATCAGGAGATTATGCCCACGTTTGCCGGTCAAATCAGCGAGGAGGAAGTGGTCCGCCTGATCGCGTTCATCCAATCGTTGCATACCGGTGATATGCCTCGACGCGTAGAGGGCTATCCGCCTCCGGTGCGGATCGAAGACTCGAAGCAAGAAGTCAAGCAACTGCCCGGCGCGGAGGGTCCGAAGCTATGAGCACGCACGTCGAAGAACTCCCGGCTCGTCGTCCCCACGCGCCGCAGGTCGAGGAAAACTACCTCAACGTCAGTCGCGGCATCGTGTCATGGCTGCTGACCAAGGATCACAAGCGGATCGGCATCCTGTACCTGATTTCGGTCACGGTGATGTTTTTTATCGGCGGCTTCGCCATCGCCGTGGCCCGGCTAAATCTGCTGACGCCCGAGGGCGGTCTGGTCGAGGCCGATACCTACAACCGCCTGTTCACTTTGCACGGCGTGATCATGGTCTTCTTTTTCCTGGTGCCGGTCGTGCCGGCGGCGCTGGGCAACTTCGTTCTGCCGATGATGATCGGCGCCAAGGATTTGGCATTTCCGCGCATCAATCTGTTGAGCTGGTATCTGTACATGCTGGGCGCGGCCTGGACTTTGTACGCCATGATCGCCGGCGGTTTGGACACCGGTTGGACCTTTTACACGCCATACAGCACCGGGTCGTCCCATTACAACGTCGTGCCCACGATGATCGGGGTCGTAATCGCGGGATTCTCTTCGTTGCTCACAGGATTGAATTTCATCGTCACCACCCACTGGCTGCGGGCCCCGGGCATGACCTGGGGCCGATTGCCCATCTTTGTCTGGACGCTTTACGGCACGAGCGTCATTTTTCTGCTGGCGGTTCCGGTGCTGGCGATGGCGCTAACGCTGGTCGTGGTCGAGCGCATTTCACACGTGGGAATCTTCGACCCCGCCTTGGGCGGTGATCCGCTTCTGTTCCAGCACTTGTTCTGGTTCTATTCGCATCCCGCCGTGTACATCATGATCTTGCCTGGCATGGGCATCGTCAGTGAAATCATCCCCTGCTTCGCCCGCAAACGATTGTTTGGTTATACGTTCGTGGCCGTGGCCAGCCTGCTAATCGCCTTCTTCGGTTTCCTGGTCTGGGCGCATCACATGTTCGTGGCCGGCATCTCGATCTACGCGGCTCTGGCATTTTCCAGTTTGAGTTTTCTCGTGGCCGTGCCGTCGGCCATCAAGGTTTTCAATTGGACGGCGACCCTCTACAAGGGGTCCATTGCATTCGAAACTCCCATGCTGTTCGCTTTGGGATTCGTGGCGCTGTTTACCGTCGGCGGCTTGACCGGATTGTTCCTGGCCACCTTGGGCCTGGACATGCACGTTCACGATACGTACTTCGTGATCGCCCATTTTCACTTCATCATGGTCGGAGGGATGGTCATGGCCTACATGGCCGGCCTGCACTACTGGTGGCCAAAAATGACCGGGCGGCTCTACTCGCAGTGGTGGTCGCGGCTGAGCGCGCTAATCATCTTCGTGGGCTTCTTTCTGACTTTCCTGCCCCAGTTCGTGCTCGGCTACAACGGAATGCCGCGGCGATATCACAACTACGTGCCAGAGTTTCAGGTTTGGAACGTGTTGTCCACGGCCGGCGCTTCGATTCTCTCGGTCGGATACGTGCTGCCGCTGTGCTACTTGTTACTGTCGCTGTACTACGGGCGTCGCGCGGATGCCAACCCTTGGCGGGCAACCGGTCTGGAATGGCAAACGACGTCGCCGCCGCCCAAGGATAATTTCAAAGTCAGCCCCACGGTGGTACGCGGCCCGTACGAATACCATACGCAGAAGGCCCAGAATGAACTCTAATGAATCCCTGCTAACTCCCGCCGAGCGGCGCACCCTTGAGCACACGGTGCTGCATCGCGACCGTCTCGAAGAGCAATACGAGAACCTGGACCAGCAACACGATGCGGCCGCCAGCGGCATGTGGATTTTTCTGGCCACGGAAGTGATGTTCTTTGGCGCCATCTTCACGGCGTTGGGTGTCTATCGATTCTACTATGGGCCGGCATTCGAAAAGGCCAGTGAGAAACTGAATTGGATCATCGGAGGCATCAATACGCTCGTTCTGTTGACCAGCAGTCTGACCGTCGTGCTGGCACTGCAATACGCGCGGCAGGGACGCGGCAAGCACACGGTCGTCTGTCTGGCGCTCACGGCGCTGCTGGGCACAGGCTTCCTCGGGCTCAAGGGCCTCGAATACTACACTGATTATCAAGAGAACTTGATCCCCGGATGGAAGTTCTCGCCCGAAGAGTGGACCCAAAAGGAAGGGCTGTCCGTCGAGCAAGTTGGTCAAGTCAAGTTGTTTCTCGTGTTCTATTGGATCATGACGCTGATTCACGCGCTGCACGTGACGATCGGCATCGGGGCCGTCCTGGTGATGATGGTGCTGGCGCGGCGCGGCCACTTCTCACCGCTGTACTACTCACCGATGGACGTGACGGCCCTCTATTGGCACTTTGTCGATATCGTGTGGATTTTTTTGCTGCCGATGCTGTATTTGCTCGGCACACATTCTGGCGAGAGATTGGGCTTGTAGCTCCAGGAGCGGACTGATGGAAGCGTCGCATTTCGGTACCCGAACCTACGTGTCTGTGTTCGCGGCCTTGGTGCTGCTCACTCTGGCCACGGTTGCCGCCTCGTTCTTGCACATGGATGGCCCCTGGCATCTTGCGATCGGTCTTTCGATCGGCCTGGTCAAGGCGTCGCTGGTAGCGTTGTTTTTCATGCACTTGATCGGCAGCCCGCGGCTTACCTGGGGCATTGTGGCCATCGCCCTGTTTTGGCTGACGGTTCTCGTATCGCTCACGTTCGTCGACTATGCGACGCGGGGGCTCATTCCTGGAATGCCCGGTCATTGAGCCGCTGGGAGAAACCATTTTGCTGCCCACGCCGCGACAATCCGTCCCACCCATCGCTCTTGGCCTGACATCGGTCGTGCTGGCGACGATTTCGTTTCTGCTTTTCTTCCTGCCTGTGTTAGCGGCGCCGATCGCGGCCTGCGGACTGGTTGTGGCGAGCATCGCGGCGGTCAGCTCGGTATGGCGGAGGCACGAAAGCCTGCGTTGGGCGCTCACCGGTCTATGCGGATCGCTGGCCGCGTTGGCGGTGGGATTGGCCATCAACTACGCGCCCGTGGGTGAAGAGCCCCGGCCAGACGTGCCGCCGCTGTGGCAACAGCCCCCGGTCGCGCCGTTCGTGGCGCCGCCGGCCCCGCCAGGACTTATGGAGCGCAGCAGCCAACGGCGACCAGGTATAAGCGCGTCTCAGTTCCCGCGCGGCCGTGTTTGACTCGCCGCCAGCCGATTGGACCGCGTTCCGTTCCGCGCGTCCAGGCTGTGGGGCTTGCAATCATACATATGCGCGGAGTGGCCAATGTAGTGACAACTCGCGTGGACCCATGCAAGGGTGGCATCCAAAGCCCTTGCGGCATTAGTGGGCGATACTGGACTCGAACCAGTGACCCCTAGCTTGTCGATTGGTCTGGGCCTGAAAATTGCCCGGACAATTTCAAGTCTAACTCGTTGCTGGGCAACAGGCAAACCGCTCTCGGCTATACCCTGTTGAAGTTGCGATAATTAGCCACGCGGCGAATTCCCAGGGACATCCAGGGACAACTTACAACCGGCGTATTGCAACTGTCTCACTATACCGCCACCATGAGGGGGTAGTAGGCGTCCAGTCCAGGTTTTAGGCGAGCGAGCCAATGGCGATAACAGCGATTCACAGCTACCTCGTAAATCCGTCCAAGTCCGAGTCGGAAGACGAGCAGCCGGATATTGGCGGAACGAACGTCAAGCTTGAGGGACGGCTGTACGACATGCTTCGCGGCGTCTACGAGAAGGCCGACACCGAATGCACAATTGACATCGCATTCGGGCATGATGCTGACGGGAACCAAAACAATGAGTGTCGCGACCTCGTGCTCGCCTATCTCAACAAGCCCTCGCTTCCTGCTGGACGCGCGTTCGCTGAGCGATTGCAAAGTCATACAACGAAGCGGTCTGGACTTGGCCTGCTCTTCATCATGGAAGGAAAGGAAGGTCCGACTCACAAGATCGTGTTATCGCGCTTTCCGGCCGATGTTGGAATTCTTGCGGAGCAAAAGAAATCCACGTTGACGGTCGCGTTCTTGGAAAAGGTCTTTATGAAGAATGCCAACGCCTACAAGGCTGCGGTGTATTCGGGGCCTTCCACTAAGAGCGGCTTTTGGAGCGGCAAGGCAATCGATAAACAGATCAACGCAAAGATGCTAGCACTCTCAGAATACTGGATCAAAGACTTCCTTGCGTCCGACTTCAAGACAACTTCTGCGGCGGGAACAAAGCGGCTCGCAAACGCAATGCGGCAGGCGATTGCCGATGCCGACACGCTTGATATAAAGGAAGAGTTGCTTGCTGCGGCCAGACTAGCGCCGCAAATGAAGGGAAAGTCCGTGAGCATGAGTTCGCTAGCCAAGCAGTACAGCCTGTCTGACGAGGCAACTGCGGCACTCAAGCATCAACTCCCAAGTGACAATCTGTTTACCGAGAAGTTCACGCTGTCAGAAAGCGAATTCCGAAAGTACGTCGCCTTTGAATCCACGGAGTTGAGCAACGGTGGAATTCTGATGGCACCTGCTGGCGAGTTCAAGAAGGTGTTCAAGGAACGGCCTGTAAAGGGTGAAGACGGCGAAGTCGAGTTCACAACAACGGGCCACATTGTTGATCGTAAGATACGAAAGTCTAAGGCATGAGCGGCATTCGCGAGCAATACGAACAGAGGTACAACAACGTCTTGCAACCACTTGCTGCAAGCTTGCAAAAATTGATCGAAGGCCACTTCGTTGGTGTCCCGCGAATTGATCGTATCTCTACGAGGGCGAAGAGCGTTGACCGGTTCGTCGCGAAAGCCGAAAAGGTGGAAGGCGGTAATCTCAAGTACGCTGATCCGCTAAATGAAATTCAAGATCAGATCGGCGGCAGAATTGTTACGTTCTACTTACAGGATGTTCAGAGGATTGCAGACCACGTAAGGGAATACTTCACACCGATTGAAGATAGGCTGGTGCAGCCGGAATCGGACAAAGAATTCGACTACGTTGGCAAGCACTACATCTTGTTTCTACCTAGTGACCTTTTCGGCCACGGAATTGAAGCAGCGGATGCGCCGGAATTCTTTGAACTTCAAATCAAGACGCTGTTTCAACACTCGTGGTCTGAGGCAAACCACGACCTTGGCTACAAGCCGAACGCGCCGTTGACTGGACATCAACGGCGACGTATTGCGTATAGTGCTGCCCAAGCGTGGGGAGCAGATCAGATATTCGATCAACTGTGTCGGGAGACTGTGGCCGAAGAGGCAAGTGGCGATTGAGAACTATCAGCGCCGGCCGCCCTTGCAATCGGCCCATCGTTGCGCTTCGCATTGGATCCGATCACCCCACCCGAGGCATTCGGCAATCGCTATCTCGCCAATGAGTTCTTCTTCGACTCAGGGCCGGCGCTCGACTACTTCGATTATAGTTCCGTCTGGAT
Source organism: uncultured Planctomycetaceae bacterium (assembly GCA_963791755.1). GTDB lineage: Bacteria > Planctomycetota > Planctomycetia > Pirellulales > PALSA-1355 > PALSA-1355. The sequence goes on along the minus strand of CAWBTK010000005.1, from coordinate 740,706 downwards.
CTTCGCAGCGAAAGCTTCTTTCTCGGCTCCTGGACTCAATCTTACCGCACTTGGCCGCACCAAATCTATTGATCTTTGCATATGTCTCTTCAAGGTGCCCAGTTTCCATTCTGAGAAGCGCTCTCGGCCGTTCCGGACTTGCGAATAGCGGCATTGCATGAGCGGTGTTGACAATACTGGCGCTCGGAACCAAGGCAATTGACTGCTCGAATCCAAAAAACTCCGCTGACTCATGCACACATTTCAAGCCCAGGACTTGGCTATAGAATGCTCGCGCTTTTATGATGTTGTCGCAGAGAATAATCGTCCATACCTTCTCAATCATTGGCGGCTTCGGATCAACACTAGTTTTGCGGACCTGCTTCCGGTCTCTTTCACTCTCGATCATCGGAGGCTTCGGATCAGCACTTGGTTTTGCGGACTGCTTGCGGTCCTTTTCACTTCGCGACAATCGTTTAATATATATTGTCTGACCATCATCGGTCCGCACTTGCCAGCGAGTGGCACTCATACTTGTCGAACTTACAGCCAAGTTCTGCTTCTGAGATAATCGCGCTGTGCGCGAGTCGGCCAGCTCAACTCTGTCGCCAACACTAAGTGCCCCTAGCTTTTTCATTCTTCTTTCGAGATCGACCTTTCGAACTGGATGAGCAGGCGCGCCGTCGTTTGGACTCGGCACTTCCACAAGTTGCGTTGCAATGAGGACCAGATACTCGCTGTCTTGGACTTCGGACTGAAACCCAGCCGGCCATTCTCCGCCATGTATGGCGCCAAGGAGGCCCCCAGTCATAGATGCGATCGTGTCCGTGTCTGCTCCTGTCGCAAAAGCAGCTTCGAGTACCCCGTGCATTGGATCGACTGCATACCGGGAGGCGAGAAAAATAGCTGTCGCAGCCGCTATTGTCCCGGAACCGTTGACCTTTCGATCAAAGCAACCGATCTCATCCATAGTTTTTTTATCGATTGCAAGTGCGCCCTGCTTTAGGCCCTTTTTGCATGTCATCAGCAGCGAAACCAGCTCCTTTGTCGTATCCTTCCACAGCTCTCGATATGTTCCCTTCGTAGCAATGTCTGCCTCGCTGAGCCATTGATCAAAGCGATTCGGTAGCTTTGGCAGTACCGCCCACAAGTCGCATGCTGACAATGTGGTTTCAAGTAGCTCTCCATATGGGAGCGTGCCGCCTCGTCGAAGCAGATTCCATGCAGCGAATCCGTAAGCTAGCGCGCCTAGAAGTGCCCGCGGATGACCATGTGTGCAGATACCGTCCGCGATAATATTGGTTGCCGTATCCACAAACTCGGGCTTGCCTGCGCCACGCACCGCGTGGGGGAGTATCCGCATTGCAACACCGTTACCACCGGCATCATAGTACTGTCGCCGCGATTTAGAGTCACCGTCCCAAGGTGCCCGGCCGGACAGCCAAGCCTGCGCCGCACGCTTTGTTGCACCGCCGCCGCCGCGCTCATACACGGTCCAGGCTGGTAATTCTTGTGTTGCGAAGTGCTCCCACCAATTGCTGCCGTGTAGAAGACTGCGTGCAGTCGCTAGAATCAGTTGCGTATCATCACTGTAATTCCCTGCGGCGATTTCCTCACTGTGAGGATAAAAACGACCGCCCGCTTGCCTGATCCAAGTGCGAAAAGATTGGTCAACCTCTACGGACGGACCTTTCCGTTTGGCTCGCTCTTCTTGCGGCCATCCAAGTGCGTCTCCGATTGCCGCTCCAAGGAATGCCGCCCGCGCTCTGGCGCGTAACTTGAGTCGAGACGGACTTTGCATCCCTGTTAACCGTTGTCATTCTGTTGGACTCCATTTCGTTTCAGCGGGACAGAGTCCACGGCTAATCAGGCCACTTAATTCATACTTGGCGAAAAAGCTGGGCGCGATAATGAAATCAAGCGTAGTTGGAATCTGTGCCAACTGAAATCGAAGATGCTCATTTCGTGCTTGCACTTCATCCTGGACGACTACACCTAAAACGTCGCTTAATGGAATTGCGTCTGAAATCAGTACCTCGGCTTGGTCGTCAGTTGGACAACTAGCAAGCCGCTGGGGCGTTCGGCGAAACTGCCGGCCAGTCGGTGGCGAAACGACGGGCTCATACATCGCGTTAAACCCGCTGACGCCAGTGCGAATCGTGGAACCGAATGCGGCTGCCGCATTCCACGGACAGAACTCGGTTCCTGAACTCCATAGGTGGTCTGGCTTCAAGAGTAAGACAACCCAATCTTGAAAAAGCCGGTCCGCCGCGCGAGCCTTCGAAAAAAACCACCCATTTGGGTACTGGATGGAACAACAAATATGACCAGGGCGATTGTCATAGCGAGATAAATCGGTTGCGGTGAAGACGCCTCGCTCACCTTCTTGGAGTTTACTTGTTGCCAAGATGCCGGTCTTATCGCTCGCAATGTGCACGAGATTGCGAGACGGTGTGAAATGGCAGAGACGCGTAATTCCCCTCTGTTGTGCCAGTTGTGCGATGGGATGCATTATTGCTCAACCACTTCATATAGATCGGGGCTGACGGGCAGCATGTCGGTAAGCTGTCCGCAATAGGTCATGATCAAACGGCTCTTGGCGCGAGTAACTCCAACATATAGAAGGCGCCCTTCGCCAATCTTGGCGTCTTCGCGCCCGAGGCTAGTCACTTCGGCCGGATCCGGCAGACGGTCAAATGTCAAAAAAGGCAAAATGACCGTGTCGAATTCTAGACCTTTGGCCGAATGATAGGTGCCGTACTTTACACCAGGTCCGGACGACCAGGTTTTCATATTCCGATGCAGCTGAATCGAACCCGGCGGAAGCCTACCCGAAACCTTCTTTTCATCCTCGCGATCACGAAACAGAACCCCGACAGTTTGTGTTTTTGCGGCCTGCCAGGCTTGCTCAACGACTAAGGCGATTTCTCGTTCAGGGGATTGAACTTTTACAATAGTTGGCAATGGGCCGTCAGCCGTTGGTGACACTGGCTCAACCATATCCGCGACTTCACGGAAGTATGGCATCTGCGCAATCGCGAGACCAAGCTTGGCGATTTGCTTTGAATTGCGATAATTCTCTTTGAACTGCCAGGGCGTAGAGATTCGCAGGCCCGCGCTCCGCCAAGACATTCTATGCCCGTAAATCTGTTGGGCGACATCTCCAAAAAACGTTAGGGAACCGTCACTCGGAACAGCCTTGACGAGCGATCGAATCATTTCCGGAGAAAAATCTTGTCCCTCGTCGATCACCACATGCCGATACCTGCGGACGCCGGAGTCGCCATCGAATTGACGACAAACCTCACTCGCCAAGTCGTCCCAGTCGTAGAGCCGTCCAGCGGTGGCTCTCAGTCGCCGATATGCTTCCGCGATCTCATATACGAGGGGACGCAAGTTCCGCGCGAGTGATTGTCCACCACGTCCTATCCGTTCTGCTTCTTGGTATTGGACGGCGGTGGCGATTCCATGCTGCGCGATCCACCGGATTTCTTCGAAAAAGAACGATGCCGGCCTCTCAAATAATGCGTGTTTCTCATAGCGAGATGATACGTCGGCGACGGCGCCAGTAATGCACGATTTCCGAAGATCGCCGTCGCAGATGCAATTATTTGGCATCGCCCCCCTAGAGGCGAGATACCCGCGAGCAAATGCGTGGTAGTTCTCGACGACGACATCACCCAGATTTTGCCGAAGGTGTTGAAGATATGTGACCAATGCACGATTGAACGTTACTAGGAGCGTTCGTCCGCAATGCTCAGTGGATGGGGTTGCCAAGTAGGCTGAGCGGAGGATCGCGAGCGTGGTTTTGCCGCTACCCGCCGTCCCTAGGACCGCGACGTGCCCAGCCGCAGGTAGGTATAGCACCTCCTTCTGTCGTCCGACTGGTTTTGGTAGGGGCATGGGCCGCCTCCGGTGGATTCGAACTTGGCGTCAAACACTGAATTGTCTCGGATTCAGGCTATTGCGGCTAGGGCCACGTAACCACTTTATTGGAAGTCATTTGCGTCCCGGATAGGCATCCTAAATAAGGGTCAGACTGCTATATAGCTGACTTCAACGCCCTCCACAGTTGCGACGAGCAAGATGTTGCGCGGGTCGTTGATTGCAATGTCTGGGGACGCTGTTCCGGGGCGAATCGGGAACCGTGGAACACCGTTCTTGCCGCCGACGAACACGGTCGCGGTCCCGTGTAAGTTCCTGATCTTGATTCCGTGCTTCGGTCGAAATGATAGCCCAAAATCGTCAACGACGATCAGTGGTGCAGGGGTTGTGCCGACAGTGAAACTGCCGGTTGCGAATTCAGATACAGTTCTCACGATAGAATCCTTTTGATTGTTTCGAGCCACGATTCGTAATGCACGACGTGCGGCCGGGAGTTGTGCCACTCGGTCCAGCGTTCGGCTAGACGCTTGGTTTTCACTGGCAACCTGGTGCTGTCCGGGTGAAAGATGAACGCGCTGACGTTCAGCTTGATCGTCGCGGGCTGGACGAGCTTGCATTCAACTTGTGGGAACGGGGATTCAACGCCGTCGATCCAGGCGTTCATCGGCCACAACCACCACTGGCGGACAAAGTAGTTTTCCGCGTCCACGGTGTAGCCTATTAAGGCTGCGCCTTCCGGTGGCACCCCTTCGCGAAGATAGCGAAGCCCTTTGACCGGGAAGTTGAAGACGAGCTTTCGTTCAGTTGACAGATTCATAGAATCGCCCAGGAAAGTTTTTGGTCCAGGTCACAACTGATCGCGAACAGGTCGCCCAGCGTCTCAACAGCGAAGTCAGCAGACTGACTGGGATGCAAGGCGTAGCCTTCATGGTCGCCCGTCCAACTGACAAGCGGGTTGTTTGAGATGTACACGGGAGCGGTGTTGTCGGCGCTCGCCGTGAGCTTGGCGGTATGCGCGGTCTTGCCGGCAACGGGGAGCTTCGCGGCGACGAAGCCAATCAGCGCACTGCCGACAACCAGGTGACGGGTTTCGATCATCGCGCAAACCATGCATCGGTGGATTCCCGCATCCGTCGCGCCTCTTCCGGGTTCTCGCGTTCCATGTTTGCGATTCGCGATTCGGGGTAGTAAGCAGGCTGGACCGATCGACGTGGAGCGGGCGTGTCGTCTTCGATACCTTGCGGAACGAATTCTTCATAACGCCGCTTGGCTTCGGCAGTCCGCTCTGCGACCTTCGCCTTCTCCGCAGTCGCGAACTCGTTCAACAGCGTGGTTGCATGGTCAAGGCAACCCTTGCGGGCCTGCTCAACTCGAAACTCGGCAAGCTGTAGATCAGCGGCCGTGTACTCCGCACCCCAGGAAACGATTTCAAGCTGGGCGATTGCCGCCTTGACGATCTTCACGCGAGCGGGATCGCTGTCGAACGCCTGTTGCGCTTCCTGCGCGTTGTTCTTTTCATCCCATTCGGTCGCGAGCTTGTCGTTAATCTGCTCGCGAACCGATCGCGTGTCGGTCTTGCCGACGAACTTCGCAACGTCGCGACGATAGGGGTTCGCCGGGGGCGACACATCGGACGAGGGAACGGGAACGATTTGCAACGCCAGCCTTGCGCGGCTTCGCTCTTCCGGCTTTCGGGTGTCGAGCTTCTCGGGCGGCTTTGAAAGCGCGGGGATTGTGTCGAGCTTGCGACCGGACAGCTTCTCACGACGTTCTTTCACTTGAGCAAGGAACATTTCCGCGCGGACGAGCGCGGCCTGCTTGTCATCCTGGAACGGGAATCGCTGATCCAGGACAATCCAACTATCGTTTTTCTCGACGATCATCTTTCGGTTCCGGTTTGGGTTGTGGTTTCGCGGGAGCATACGCAATGCGGATCTTCTCCCGGTGTTTTCGACGTTCGCGACTGTTCATCGCTTCGCCTTCGCATTGAAGGTGAACGCGACGTATTCAACGAACCGATGCTGAGCGCCGAACGTGCTGACGAAGTAGTCGATCACGTAGGCATAGGCGCGGTAGTCACCGCCGCCGCCGTAGCCGCTGCTGTATAGGCTCGCTGCAAAGGTCATCGCCACGAACAGCGCGGCATGTTGGCCTTGCAATTGGTTGTGCAGGCCGAAGTCTTGGATCACGAAATTGAAGGGGTTCATTGGGTTCTCCAGAAAAGGTCAGGTTGGTTTTTGCGAAGCAATTCGATTGCCTCGTCTACTGATACGCCTCGCAGCACAAGCCGGTGAATTGCCGATGCCACGCGAAAGGAGTCTTTTGCGCAGCGTCGGCGCACGGCTCGACGAGGGCTTTATTCACTGACATGGGTTGTCTCCTAAAATGCTGGCCAGTGGCGCGCCGCGCCAACAGAACCCACTGGCCAGCGGCCATCGCTCACAAGCTGAGTAAGAACCTTGTGAACGGTGTAAGGTTGCCGGCCGGCAAGGATGAAGCTTGCCGGCCGGCTGCTGACCGCGTCTCCGGTCGTGCATTAAAAACCCGGTCGAGAGCGATGACCGGGGAGCCTCACTGCCCAGCGGGGAACTTAGAGATGCGGGCAGAAGGCTGCTTATTTTAAGTCGCAAGGCTCAAGCCAGGTGCCATCCGACACAAGCGGACGGTCGATGATGGAGCGCGATCCAGGGCCAGTCATGTTTGCGATGCACGTTGCGCCGAACTCGCCGACGGTCTTACCGTGAGTCCGGCCGGCCTGTGTGTTCGTAGGCGCGTAGCCGATCGGAAAGCCGGCCGCTTCCAGCGCATGTTCGATCCGTCGATGTTGGCACCAGTACAGTTGAAGTTCAGGATCAGCCAGCCAACGGACGAACTGCTTGCGAAAATGGCGCAACGGGACGAGGGAGCCTGGGTCATGTTTGTAAGGGCCGTTGTCGAGAAACTCTTGCAATGAACTTGGGCACGTCATCGGCAGTGATCGCGTTATGTTCAAGTTGATGGATACAGGCAGCTAGGGCGAAGTCGTCGTCGAAGTGGCTGGATAGCTCGTCGGCCAACTCGCGTCGTGCGAAGTCGTCGCCGGCGCGAAGTCGATCTAGGATGCGTTGCACAGAACGAGCCTCCGTTGCTTACGCTTTTCGAGCATTACGAACTCGCCGGCAGGTGGAACTTGCGTCCAGCTAATGTTGCCAAGAAAGGTTTCGCGTGCCGAGCGTGCGCCGACGGGAATGCCCAGGTTGCGGAGTTGTCGAGATAGGTGGTAGTTGGTCCACTGGTAGCGCTCGCCGCGCGGTAGCCACGCATGGAAGCGCTGGCGGAACTCGGCGAACGTGATCGCGTGTCCGTTGGCGAGATGGCAGTGATCGCGAACGAATTCGCGGAGAAGCTCTGGGCGCATGGATTTACCTCGGGGAGCTAGCGTGCAAGGTGCGGCAGGGGCGGCTTAGAGAGTCGCGGCCGGCGATTTGGGAACGGCGAAGTAGATCGCCTGACGACGATCTCGCAGCGTCAGCGCAAACCCAAGGCGTGCGGACTCGGTAACGAATCGGGATCGCGGCCACCATGCTTGCTCAGAGATTGCGAGAGTCGCGAGATACTCGCTGTGCAAGTCTTTGACGGGGAGAGCGCTACCGGCATGACGCACAGCAGCGGCGCGGAGAAATTGTTCAAGCATGACGACACCTGGAAAGTTGAGTCTTGGGTCGGCGGGAGTCAGCAGGACTCGACCGCCTGTTGCGCAAAGATTGCGCGTTGTTCTGGACAATAGATACCATTGCGCCAAAACGAGAAGATTTTCAGCTTCCGCTGAAAATCCTCCAGAATTGTTCCGTTCACCGCGTCGATGGAAGGCGCGAACGCCTAGCAGGCGTTTTAACGCAACGCAAAAATACCTTGGTGTGATTTGACGTGGTGCTTGATCGGATTACGGCAGGCGTCACGCTGGCGAACGTGACGAGGTTCAGGTGTGATCGCGTCGGCGCTTAACCGGCCATCGCGATGCGCGGGCGTGCTGCGGAGTTAGTCAGTTAGTCAGTGCCTTCGCCGCGTCACTGTTTTACAAGGTGTTGCGCGGGGCCATCTTAACTAGGCTCAGTTAGTCAGTTAGTTAGTTAGTCTCTTCCGGCATCCACGTATAGGACCGATTTCCAGATTCCCTTCTCAGGTATTAAATGATTCATAGGCTAACTAACTAACTGACTAACTATAAGAGGTATGGCCTTGTCTGATTTGGACTTGCGCTGAACCCCCTCTAGTAGCAACTGACTAACTGACTAACTATTGGCAATCAGGTGAGCGGGATTCTGACATAGTTTGTCTTTGCAGGTCTGCACAATTTCCCATCCCTCGTCTTCTAAGCCGGTCGCGATGACGAACGCGACACGGTGAGCGGGGTACGTCACGCCTTCAATCACGAACTCACCGTAGCCGTCGTCATCGACTGATCCCTTCCACGGCCAGCAGGTATCCACACTTGGATGGGCCGGCGCAGCGCCATGTTCCATTCACGGCCCAAGTAGCGCATTAAGCAACGAAGCGAATTGAATGCCCGATGCTGATCGCCTGACGTTACGTAGCGTCCCACCACGTTGCCACAACGATCAACCTGGACGTGTCCGCCTAAGTCTTCCAAGCGCGAGCGAATTAACTCGCGATCCGTATCGGCCCAGACTGAGATGATGTGCTGCATACCAGCTATTACGTGTGAGGGAGCGTCTTGTGTACCGTCGCTCACAGTTTTTCTTTCCGGCGCGATCACGGCGCGCCGTGAATGCGCCGTAATCAAAGCGCGGTCACAATCCGTCCCCTCGCGCCCGCTGCAAGCGCCGCTTCACGCGGTTGTCTTTACGAGGCCGGCCCCTGCCCGAACCACCGCTACAACCCCTACAACCGATTGTGCAGGTTGCCGGGGACGAGTCCCGCGTGCCTCGTGCCTGGATCAGCGACCACTAGCAGGACAGGCTAGTGAGCACAGCACCTAAACCCTTGCCGCATAAGGGACGAGATGCTTGAGTGTCCCTTCTGTGTCCCTGTATGACAGGTTCGGTAGGGCGGGGACGAGGCGAGCAACCCGGATCGGTCAATTCTGACGATCGAGACGGTGGTGCCGGTGGCACGCAACTCGCTGCCCTATCGACCCACGGTAAAAAAATTTGGCGGCGGCTGCCGCGTCAATTCCCCAGGGCCGGCCGCAACACGCGAGCAACACGCAACGTATGTGATCTGGACATTGTGACGTTGTGACGTTGTGAACCTGGACGACGCAATACGGGAGCGGGGAGCCTAGCTAGCTTGACAAGCTCGCCTGTTCGGCCGCGACGAGCAACACACAACACGGCGTCATAACCGGCAAGGCCGACGCACTGTTACAGCCAAGGGTGGGGACTGCCGATGCAAAGCCGATAGCCTCGTCCTATCGGCCCCGCCTGCGATCACATGCCCAAGTCCTACCGAACCACGGACGATCAATTCGGGGGCGCGTGCGCCGCCTTTTGGAGCACCTATTACGAATCGATGAAGGAACTCCACGAGCGACAAGGGCGACAACCGCAGCAGCCCTTGAAGGATCGCAATCTAGGCACCACGGACGCAAAGCATATCGTCGGGTTCGAGACGTTTTGGAGTGCGCAACTGGCTGCCGCGCTGGGCGTCGATCCAGCCGACGTTGGCCCTCGCCAAATCAGATTTCGGCCGCATCGGACAAAGAAGTTTGACGTGTGCTGGCCACTCACTGGTGAGCCGAAGATTCTCATTTCGATCAAGAGTATGCAGAACGCCTATCGGAACTTCACGAATCGAATCGAGGAAGCGCTGGGCGACTCCGCGATACTCAGACTGTACAAGCTCTCGGCCGTGTTCGGCTTCTTCTTCTTCATGTTGGACGGCAAGGTCGCGCGCGGACTGGCTGAACAGGGAAGGTCCGGTGCTGGCGATGCGAAGTCCGGCAAGGGCAAGGGTGTCGCGCCATTCCTTGACGTGATCGAAGAGGGTGGCGACTTCTTTCAGTTGTCACACCTGGACGAGCATCGCAAGGAAGCAATGGGCAAATCGCGTGGACGGCAGAACGTCATCACGTCGTCCGAGCTTTCCTTGATCGACCTGCTGGCGACTGAACACCAGAAGGAAGCAACTCTTCATTATGACGCGATTGCATTCGCTCCTACCGCGATCAAGCGTCTAAAGAAGAATCCAAAGCCCAAAGACTGGGGATTCAGTTTCTCGAAGGTTGATGAACGCTTAGACTTCCACCCGTTCGTCAGTCGGCTGGTCGAGGTCGCGAAGCTTCGCGGGTTCGTTTAGCGCTGTCGCCGAACGGCCGCCGTGCCGCGAGCAAGCAACATCTCGGCATCGGTTAAACCGTACAATTCGGCAACGGCGTCGTCGACGTCGTCTTGATCGGTCGATGCGTCAACCGATAGCAGTTTCTTGATTGCCCGCTTGTTCACCGCATCCAGTCGCGGGATGCAAATTCGGCGAAGGTACTGAGCTTGAAAGCGCAGGAAGTCGCCGCGCATCTTCACGCCGTACATCCAGACAAAGAACTTTCCAACAGACGAGCGAAGGATTGTGCGGAGCGCCCGCAAGTCCCAAGTCTCCGAAGCCACGTAATAAAGGTTGTGGTGGGGATAGAGCTTGCCAGGTTCGAGCACGATCAAGTTGTCTGCCTTGATGTCTGGAATCAAAAGCTTCGGAAGCTTCTGCAAGTCTGGGTAGATGCGGTCAATCGTGCGATACCATCGCGTTTGATCGCGCTTCGCGACGTTGCGACCTTCCACCAGTTTGCGAGCGCCAAGGAAATGGGCGCGGGCCTTCGGGAACTTCTTTAAGTCAATCAGTTTTGTCGTGTCGCCGACAAATGGATTGATGACGCACTGACCGCGCCATTTGATTGCGCCCGATGCAATGTCCTTCGTTGTGACGAGGGGCATCAACAGGTCGCTTTCAACCTCGTTCGTGTGCTGATCGACGATAAACACCTTGTCCGCGCCCGTGGCGACACCTATGCCAACCCGGCAACCCGAATCCGCGTTGCCCAGCGCGATGTAACCGGTTTCCAGTCGCCGCAATAGCTCAAGGTGTTTTGGCGATTCGATTGACCATTGCTGCTCACCTTCAAACCACGAATCATAGCGATGATAGGTCACAACGCCGTTCGTCTTCTTTCGGCGAACGTAGTCGCATTCCTTCGCTGTCGCTTCGGTCAATCGGAAGTAATCAACGTGCCTCGTCCGCGACCCTCGTTTGAGAACAAAGATTCCGGGATAGCAGGTAACGTCCTGCTCGAATGGGGAAGCCTGCGCTAAGTCCAGGACGTGTTCAACCGCGAACTCGTCTGCGATGAACGCGCGGAGCTTTCGGCCGTAGTTGTTCTTTGCGAACCGGTCAGGGCAAATGAAGGCAAGTCGCCCTTCGTCTGCGAGCAACTTCAAACCCTTTTCAAAGAATGCCACGTACAAGTCAGCGCGATCGTAGAAGCAATTAAAGTCTTCGCGGTACTGCTCAAGCTTGGCTTTTGGAATTGCCTCTTGCCGAACGTAAGGTGGGTTGCCGATGACTAGATCGAACTCGCGAGCTAGGTCAAGTTCTAGGAAGTCGTCTTGAACAACCCAATGTTGCGCCAACTTGTTGGCCAACTTTGGCGCGACACCTTCGGACACAAGAGCGGCTTTCAACTGCTGCCGACAAGATTCGACCGCTTCGGAATGCTTCTCCACGCCGGAAATGCAGTCGGCTACCTCGTCGAACGTCTTCGGCACGCCGCTAGCTCGAATCAGCCGCAACGCCGCCGCGATCATAAACGCCCCAGCACCGCAACCGGGGTCAAGTAGTCTGACGGATCGGTCGCCAGTGTAGCCGGCTAGATCAAGCATCAGTTCGACGATATGCGGCTTCGTGAAGACTTGACCATGTACCGCTACGTCCGGCGCATCATCAATCTTCCGAAACACGCTGAACGTCAACTGCTTTTCCATCCGTGAACCTTCCTGGGTCTGCAAAGCCTGATTCTATCAGCACTAGAGAACGGCGTGAACTTGCCGCTCCACAGGTTCTCCAAAATCAGGTACAATCTCCGTTCACGGCAGCAACCATAAGTCCGACGACAGACACGGAGGTTCTAATCATGGCCAATACCGACAAGCTGGCCGAAGTGACTGCTCTAATCGCAGAGCGCGACCAGGATTTTCAGCCGTTCGAACTTGCCAAGTTCGCGACCGACCACGATGAACCGTATTGGTCTCTGGATGAACTAAAACGTCTGCTGGGTTATGACGAGTCGGAGTCGATCAACAAGGCCGTTGACCGCGCCAAAATTTCGGCTGACAAAGCCGGTATCTCAATCAAGGAACACTTTCGGGACGGCACCTTGTTTGATCGCCCCGGCGAGATATTCGTGTCGAAGTACGCGGCCGTGATGATCGCTATCAATGCCGATCCCAACAAGACCCCGGTGGCGATAGCGCAAAACTATTTCGCGCTCCAAGTTGATCGGCAGCGCCTCGAAGACGAAAAGCGTATCAAGACCCGATTCGACGTTGCGACCGAAAACCACAAGCTTCAAGGCGTTGCCTCCGATGTCGGTGTTAGCGACTTCAAGAAGTTCAACGGGGTCGGAGTGAGCGCTTTGTATGGTGGCCTGTCGGTAGGCCAGATTCAGGCAAGGAAGGGCCTTGGCAACAGCCAGCACTATCTCGACTTTGCGGGCAGCGAAGAGCTTGCGGCCAACCTTTTCCGAATCACGCAAACTGCCGCCGCTCTGCGCCGTCAAGAATCCAAGAACGAGACGACTGCGTGCAACACGCACAAGCGCGTTGCTGCTGGTGTTCGGGATGTAATCGTTAAGGCAGGAAACACGCCACCGGAACGACTGGCCTCGGCCGCAACGAAAATCGATAAACTTGTGACGGCTGTGAAGAAGAAGCTTAACGCCCACGAGTAAAACCGCAAATAAAAACAGGCCGCTGGAATCCAGCGGCCTGTTCGCGTAAACGAGTCTTGACGAGGAAGCTTATGCGGCGTCCTGATCGTCTTTCCTCCGCAACGCCTTCCGCAAGTGTTCCGGCCGATTCTTGACGTTCTGATAGTGCTTTTGCAGCATCTTCAAGTCGCGATGTCCCATCAAGGTCGCGATCGTCACGAGGTCCACGCCTTCAAGAATCTTGTCCGTCGCGAAGGCGTGCCGCAGTGCATAGGCCGTGACGGCAAACTTGACATGCGTAGCAAGCCGCTTGAAGCGCGCCGCCAAAGGGCGCTTCTTCCAGGCGTTGCCATCCTCGTTGCGGAACAACGGGCCTTCCGGGTAGCGAGCGCAGCGCTTCATTGTGATCTGCAACGCATTGCCTTCCAGCAAGACGACTCGCTTCTGCCCTGTCTGGTGCCCCGTCTTGCTTTCGTCCACGGGGAAGACCCAAGCGGCCTGCCCAGCGTCGAAGTGTCGCTTCTCGACTAGGCGAAGCTCTTGCGGCCGGCAACCGGTCAGCCGCAGCGTCCAGAGGATGTCCAGGAATTCAGGATCATCGACTTTGGCGACGATCTTCTCCCACTGGTCAGGCGTGATGTCGATGTCCCGCGCCTGTGCTGGCGGTTTCTTCAATTTTCGGAGCGGGACACGCTCTGTGATTTCCTCGTTGTATGCCCAGAGGAATGGGGCCTTGATTGCTCGAATGATGTTGTGAAGGTATCCCGCGCTGGCCTGGGGGTACTTCTCGGCAAGCCAACGCTTGACGTGATCTGCCTTGATCGTGGAAACGCGCAGCGCGGCCGGTGCCCATTCCTTGAAGCCTTCCACCGGACGCCTGTAGAACTCAAGCGTCCCAGGCTTAGAGTGTTTCCTGTGGTGATCGAGGAAGTGTTGCAGCAAGTCGGCAACGAGGGGATCGGATTCCAGGCCGGCCGTTACGCCTTCCGGCAATCCGCCAGCGGCGAGCTTGCGCCAAAGCTCTTCGACGGCGAGCTTCTGAGTTGCCTTATCGTCTGGACCGACGATCAGCTTGACGGGCTTGCGATGACCTTTGGCCGATGGCGCGCCGATGTTGGCGTACCATGCCTTGTGTGACTTCTTCCAATAGGCTTGTGGCGTGTTCATGGTGCTTGTCCCTGGGTGTACACCTTATTACGCGGGACAGGTCCGGTTGTGTACCGGATTCCGCGAAGTCAGGGACAAATTCCAGGGACAAGACCCTTCGACGTGATCCGAGCAAGTTGTAAGTCCTTGCTAGGATTGAGTGGGCGATACAGGACTCGAACCTGTGACCCCTAGCTTGTCGAGCTAGTGCTCTAACCAACTGAGCTAATCGCCCTCGTGTGTGTGCACGCCGCTGAGAGCGACCGTCGGCCCGTTCAAGACGGCGTGCCCGCTGCCGCCGGCGCGCCTTTCAGGTCGCGAGGGCGGAAGCAACAAATCTGACGCCAAAACTGCGTCGAGTCAAGGCCCAACGATCGAGCCCGACGGCCGCGCCGCACTGGATCGCCTTGCTCCAAGCCCGTGGAAGTCTATACTTTGCGTCAAGATGCGGCGCCGGTCTCGAACCCGGGCCGCGCCGAGGGCGTCCTTTGTATCGACGCCCCAATTTTCGAGCCGCCAGCAAGCGCGCTCATCCATCAAGCGGAGCTAGTGGAAAAAGCATGTTGAAGGTCAAATTGCCGGACGGTTCGGTTCGTGAATATTCGCGGTCGATTCGCCCGATTGACGTGGCCAGCGAGATTGGGCCCGGGCTGGCCAAGGCCACGCTGGCGGCCCAGGTGGACGGGAAAGTTGTGGGAGCCAACACGCCGCTGCCGGCCGATGGCGAAGTCTCCTTGCGCTTGCTGACCAAGAAGGATCCCGAGGCCCTGGCGGTCATGCGGCACTCCGCCGCGCATGTCATGGCCCGGGCCGTCATGCGGCTGTTCGAAGGCGTCCAACTGGCCTTCGGTCCCACGACCGACAACGGCTTTTATTACGATTTCGAGTTGGCTCGGCCGCTGACCGAGGACGATTTTGCCGCCATCGAGGCGGAAATGGCCAAAATCATCAAACAAGACGAGCCTTTCGAGCGGCTGGAAGAGCCGCGCGACAAGGCCCTGGCCATCTGCCAGGACCTGGGGCAGAGCCTGAAAGTCGAGCATATCAACGAGGGCCTGGCCGATCATGCCACGCTGTCGTTTTATCGCCAGGGAGAGTTTTTGGACCTGTGCCGCGGTCCGCACATTCCCAGTGCCGGAGCGATTGGCGCCTACAAGCTGCTGTCGATCGCGGGCGCCTATTGGAAGGGCGATGCCACGCGGCAGCAACTTCAGCGGCTCTATGCCACCGCCTGGTTCTCGCAAGCCGAGTTGGACGAACATTTGAAAATGGTTGAGGAGGCCAAGCGTCGCGACCACCGCGTTCTGGGTAAGCAGTTGGAACTGTTTGCCACCAGTCCGCTCGTCGGGGCGGGTCTCATTCTGTGGCTGCCCAAGGGGGCAATGATCCGCGGCATTTTAGAGAGTTACATCCGCGAGGAACTGACCAAACGCGGCTACCAGGCGGTTTACACGCCGAACATCGGCCGCGTCGAGTTGTATCAGATCTCCGGCCACTTTCCCTACTATGCCGACAGCCAGTTCAAGCCCATCGTGATGTCGGAAGACGAGCGGTACTTGCTCAAGCCCATGAACTGCCCGCACCACATCATGATCTACAAATCGAAGCCGCGCAGTTATCGCGACTTGCCGGTGCGGTTGGCGGAATTTGGCACCGTCTATCGCTATGAGCAGTCGGGCGAGCTAGGCGGCATGACCCGAGTGCGCGGGTTTACCCAGGACGACGCCCACTTATTTTGCACCGAAGAGCAGGTCGGCGACGAGTTCCGCGGCTGCATCGAGATGACACAGTCGGTGTTGGCGGCGCTGGGCATGAACGATTATCGCGTGCGGCTGGGTTTCCGCGACCCCAAGAGCGACAAGTACGTGGGCAGCGACGAGACCTGGGCGCGGGCCGAGGCCACGCTGGAAGCGGTTTGCGGCAAGCTCAACCTTCCGCATCTAGATATCGAACGGGGTGAAGCGGCATTTTATGGCCCCAAGGCCGATTTTGTCGTTTCCGATTGTCTGGGCCGGGAGTGGCAACTTGGTACCGTGCAGCTTGACTACAATTTGCCCAGCGCCGAGCGATTCGGGTTGGAATATATCGGCGCCGACAATCAGCCGCATCAACCGGTCATGATTCACCGCGCGCCGTTGGGCTCGCTAGAGCGTTTCGTCGGCGTCTTAATCGAGCATTTTGCCGGGGCATTTCCACTGTGGCTGGCGCCGGAGCAAGTGCGGGTTCTGACCGTCAGCGAAAAATCCGAGACTTATGGCCGAGACATTGAGCAAAAACTGCGTGTTGCCGGATTGCGCGTCAGCGGCGATTTTCGCGCCGAGAAGTTGGGCTCGAAGATTCGAGATGCACAATTGGAACTCGTCCCCTACATGTTCGTGGTCGGCCCGCGCGATGCGGAGCAGGGCACGGTCTCGGTCCGCGATCGCATCGACGGCGACTTAGGCGCCCTGACGTTTGATGCGGCGCTCGCGAAGCTCAAGGAAGAGATCGCCGCGAGGGCCGTGCGGCAGGTCGCGAATAGGAAATCGACCGGACTGGGCGAGCGCGGCGTGCGCACGAGTATTAGCAGCCAATTGATGTTATCGACTGGCTGCTAAGCCACGCGGCTCGCTAACTAGTGGTTTCATCTGCTTGCGCTGATTCGATTGCCATGCGGGCGCTGTTCACATCGCGACTCGAACTACAGCCGGGGCGTGCAGGCGATCTGATCGCGCTACATAATCTGTGGCGATTGCCGGACGTGAGGCGGTTCCTGTGGGACGACACGGCGATCGATCGCCAACAGGCCAGGGACGTCCTGCGCGATTTTCTGGATTCGGCCGCCACGCGAGGATTGGGGCTGTGGACCGCGCGGGCGGCCGTTGGCGATGACGAATTGATCGGCTTTTGGGCCTTGCGCGAAATTCCACCCGGTCTGGAAATCGAGATTTTATACGCGCTAGCCCCGCAGGCCTGGGGGCACGGTTTGGCGACCGACGGCTGCAGGGCTTTGCTAAGCTACGCGTTCGGCTCATTGAAACTGTCGCGTGTGTGGGCGCGAACAGACCGGCTTAATAGGGCGTCGCAACGCGTGATTCAGCGTCTCGGCATGCGGCCGGGTTGCGACCCGGAGCTGGAACCCACGCCGCTAGCGGCCTATGTCATCGATCGGGCGACCTTTCTGGCCCAGGACGTGAGTACGCCGGGTTAGGATTTGCCGTGATCATCGGACCGGCCGCGGCAACGGTATTGATTGCGGCGCTGCCACGGGCGGCTTTGCCGAGTCGCGGATCAGCGGCTACGATGAATATGTAGGGACCGAGCGGGGTTTCGTGGAATCGAGGAAGAGTGCATGCCGCGCCGTACGCTGTGGATTATCTTCGCCGCCGCGGTCGTTTCGCTGGCCTGTTATGAGCGCGCCGACCACAACCGTTACGGTCGCTGGTTCTCCGAAGTCATGGAAACGATTGAGCGGAATTACGTGGAGCCGGTCAGCGAACAGGATCTGTTTGATGGCGCTTTGAATGGCATGGTCGGCCGTCTGGACGACTACTCGGCATTTTTGACGCGTACCGAGGCACCGCAATTCGAGGAATCGCTGGACGGCGAATACGGCGGAGTTGGCATCGAATTGGCCCTGGAAGGGCAAGATAAGCAGCTCACCGTCGTTAGCCCCTTGGTGGGCACACCGGCCTACAAAGCCGGCATTCTGGCCGGCGACAAGATCGTCGCCATCGATGGCCGTAGCACGCAGAACCTTGAGCTCAGAGATATTGTGAGACTGCTCAGGGGCAAGCCGGGGGAGGATGTGGCGCTTTCGGTGCGCCGAGCGGGCCGCGACGATGCGCTCGACTTTAGCCTCACTCGGGCACGCATTCAAACCGATTCGGTATTGGGTGACTCACGCAATGCCGATGGCAGTTGGGATTTTTTCCTGCCTGGCCCCGAGCATATTGGGTACTTGCGCGTTACTGCCTTCGGCAAGACAACCGTCAGCGAGTTCGAGGCCGCCATGAAATGGCTCACCGAACGCAAATGCCGGGGAGTCATTCTGGACATGCGTAATAACCCAGGCGGATTGCTCAATGCTGGCGAGGAGATTTGCGATCTGTTCATTCCCGGCGGTTCGTTGATCGTCAGCACTCGCGGGCGCGACGCGCGCGAACGCAACCGCTACGAAGCCACGGGCCGTGGACCTTATCAAAGAATTCCGCTGGTCGTGCTCGTCAACGACAAAAGCGCCAGCGCGGCGGAAATCGTGGCGGCCTGCCTGCAAGATCACGGCCGGGCCACGGTGGTTGGCGAACGCACCTGGGGCAAGGGCACGGTGCAAAACGTGATTCCGCTGGAGGGTGGCAAGAGCCTGCTCAAGCTGACGATTGCCAGTTATTGGAGGCCCAGCGGCAAAAACATCCATCGTCTCAGTTCCAGCAAGGAAGGAGACGAATGGGGGGTCAAACCCGATGCCGGATGCGAGGTGAAACTCGACGAAAACCAACGGGCCAATTTCTGGGCGCAGGCGCAAACTCGACCAGACCCCGCGTCCGGCGGTTTCGATATCGCCGGAAACCGCCCCGATGCTTGCGCCGCCGATGACGCGAGTGGAGATCGACCGACAGTTGCAAAGGGCCGTTGAAGTCATGCGAGCGAAGCTCGCGCCCGGCGCTGCAGATAAAACCAACGCCGGGTAGGCGCCTTGTCGATTAGCGAAGCTATTCGTGTAGGGTAGTTCGACGGGGGCCCCAGACATCGAAGTCATGCACCTGATTTGCAATTCTTGCCGGGAATGCGGCCGCTAGCATTTTCAGCCGCAGTTCGCGGTCGGCCCCGCCAGGCAGCCTTAAATCATTGCTCTGGCTTGGTTCCGCCGCCATCGAGACCGAGTGAACTGCAATAATTGCCCGATTGGTCCGCGAATTGCTTGGTAGATCGCCAGCACTTCACCGTCAACCGGCATCTCTCGCGGTTCTATAGCGATTTGGCCGGGTGGATCCAATCAAAGCATCAATTCCGTCAGGAAAGGGCTGCAGGGTGGCACGAACCATTCATTGCACCGTGATCGAGGTATCTCCCATGCGCAATTCGTTGAATTCTCGCTTTACTGCCGGCTTTCACGATCTGATGCCTTGGGGCGATCCGTATATCGTAGCCCTCATGGACAAGCTGCGCCAGGCAGATGCCAATGAACGCGCGGGTAACGGCATTTCCGCGGAGCTACCGCCGCCACTGAACGGCGATGAAGGCAACGACTATCCCGCTCAGCCCGACTGGTCGCCGCGTGATCGTCTTGGCAGTTGAACCGCGGGCCCAACGGGTCCGACCCCAGGGCTCTTCCGGCCGCGGGCTAAGGGACACGTGATTTGAGGCTCGGGATGGAGTATACTGCCGGGTGGCTTGGCGCTGTCGCCAAGGCATCCCGCGCTTCCCTCCCGCCCTCAAGTTGCCCCGCGACATGGCCCCACCGGCATCCGCTCAAGCACAGGTTTCCTCGAGGCGTGAATTCCTGCGCGTTGGCCTGGCGGGTTTCGGCGGTTTGTCGTGGCCGGCGATCCTGAGGTTGCAGGCCCAGGCCGCGACGGCTCTGTCTCGCTCTCCCACGGCCGTGATCATTGTCTGGCTGCGGGGTGGGTGCAGCCATTTAGACACTTACGATCCCAAACCCGAGTCTGGTTCTGAATATGCGGGGCCTTTTTCGCCCATCTCGACTAAATCGCCCGGCATCCGGCTAACCGAGCTCTTGCCGAGACAGGCCCGCATTGCCGATAAGTTCGCGCTGTTGCGATCCATGGCGCACACCGGAGGCGGCCATCCGTCGGGCTCGTTGCAGTTGCTCTCGGGCGATCCCGATGCGCAGGACAAGATCGTGCCGGTGTATCCCGACGTGATGAGCGTGGCTCACTATCTGCGCCGGCAAGGCCACCGAGCTGCCGAGCTATGTCGGCGTCAATCCGATCACGCGTTATGACAGTTTCACGATCGCGGGCCCGGCCTACCTGGGACCGTCGTACGAGCCGTTCGCCGTGATGGGAGATCCCAGTCGGCCCGAATTCAAGGTCCCCAACGTCGGCCTGACCGATGGGGCGGCCCAAGTTCGCCTGCAGGGGCGCGTCAATCTGCGGCAATCGCTTGACAGCTTTCGTCGCGCCGTCGACGACTCGGGTGTGATGCGGGCGATGGATCAGTACGAAGCGCAGGCGATGGGCCTGTTGACCAGTCCGCGTGCCGCACAGGCCTTCGACTTGACCCAAGAGCGGCCCGAGGTGCGCGAGCGGTACGGAATGAATCAGTGGGGACAGCAATGCCTGATGGCCCGGCGTCTGGTCGAAGCCGGAGTCGAGATCGTGACCACGACGTTCGACGGTCCGCTTTGCGGGCGGGTGGCCAATTGGGACGACCACGCCGTGAATCACAATGTGTTTGAGGCCCTGCGTTTTCGCGCGCCGTATTTCGATCAGGCCGTCTCGTCGCTGATCGAAGACGTCTATGATCGGGGCTTGGACAAGAGGGTGCTGGTTGTTGTTACCGGAGAATTTGGCGCACGCCCCGGATTTCCCACGTCGCCAGTAGCGGCGGCGGAGTGGCCAGCGCGGCGGCGGGGACCGTGCAGCCCGGCCGCGACCACTGGCCGCAAGCGAATTCGATGATTTGGGCCGGCGGCGGCATCGCCACCGGGCAGGTCATCGGCGCGACGGACCGGCGCGGCGAGGAAGTCGTCGAGCGGCGCGTCGGGCCACAAGACTTCCTCGCCACGATCTACCGACACCTGGGAATCGACTATCGTAACGTGACGATCCCGGACCGATCCGGACGTCCCACGCCGATCGTGACCGACGGCGAGGCTATCGCCGAACTGGCGGCTCGCGCTTGAGCGCGCCGCCGCAAGGGCTGGCCTCGGAGCGTCGGCCTGCGCCGCCGCAGACTACTTCGTGGGGCGGGGACCGCCCATTTTATTGCCGCTCGCCGTCTTGGGCGCCTCCTTGGGCTGTTTCAGCTTCTTCTTTTCTTTGCGTCGGTCCTTATTTCCCATGATACTTGGCTCCTGCTGGTGACCGGCCACGATAGATGTTCGTGGCCAGGATTTTAAGCATTGGTCGTGCGTGGATTCTAAGCGATGGGCCGGCTTGAGTGAAGCGAGCTTTCTGTCATTCTTGCTAGAAACGTGCGCAACGAGCGCCGCACTTATTCGGAGCGAAGAGCATGGGGCACTTGTACGTAAATGCGGTATTCGAATACGCCAGGCCCCCGCGATTCGCGTCGCGAGCGACCCGCGGGATCGCGTGGTTCACGTTGTGCTTCGTATTGGCGGGAAGCACTGGCACCGCCTTGGGCGGCACGTTCAAGGCCGGTTGCAGCGTCGTCGACGTCTCGCCGCGGGTTTTGCCGGCGATTCGCAACGGCGGTTTTTTGGAGGAAAGTCTAAACCGCGTCGACGACCCGCTGCATGCCCGTTGTCTTGTGCTGTCGGACGGCGCCGAGACGTTGGCGATTGCGATTGTCGACTCGTGCATGATTCCGCGCGACGTGTGCGACAAGATCAAGCAGCGGGTGGAGCGCGAAACGAATGTTGCCGCCAATCGCATTCTGATCGCGGCCACGCATACCCACTCCGCGCCCAGCCTGATGGATCATTGCTTGGGATCGCGCAAGACCCGGGGTATGTAGAGTTTTTCATTCCGCAAGTCGCCGCTGGAATCGCACAAGCCCATGCTGCGCTCGAACCGGCGGAGGCTGGCTGGGCCGTCGCCTGTGCGCCGAGGCATACTCATAGTCGACGGTGGCTGCATCGGGCCGACAAGGCGTCCGTCGATCCTTTTGGGCAGGAGACGGTGCGGGCCATGATGCACCCCGGCTACGAGAATCCAGACTATGTGGGGCCATCGGGACCGGTGGACCCGCAACTCACGCTGCTCTCGATCCGATCGCTCGACGGACGACCAATTTCCGTCCTGGCCAATTTCTCGATGCACTACTTCGGCGCAGGCGCGGGATTTTCGGCGGACTACTTTGGCGACTTCGCTCGCTATCTGGAGAGTCAGTCGCGACCGAGTGCGGCGGGCTCGCGGCCTTTCGTTGCCATCATGTCGCAGGGGACGAGCGGCGACCTGCACTGGATGGACTATGCAAAACCCAAGCGAGCCAACTACACACGTGAACAATACGCGCGGGAATTGGGAGATATCGCGCTGCGAGCGATCTCGTCCATCTCGTATCGGTCGGAGATGGAACTGGCGATGGCCGAAGCTCGGCTCACATTGTCCAGGCGTTTGCCGTCTCCAGCTCGGTTGAAGTGGGCTCAGCAGATCGACGAGCAGCGGCATGGCCATCGGCCAAGGGATCTGCCGGAAGTCTACGCCGAGCAGGCTCTCTGGCTGCGAGACAACCCATCGGCCGAGCTGGTCTTGCAGGCGGTTCGAATTGGAGAAGGCGGGCTGACCGCGATTCCCAACGAGGTATTCGCCATCACGGGACTGAAGCTCAAGGCGCAATCGCCGCTCGCGCCGCTGATGAATTTGGAACTGGCAAACGGAGCCGAGGGATATATACCGCCACCGGAGCAACATTATTTGGGCGGATATACGACATGGCCGGCGCGGACGGCCGGCTTGGAAACCGAAGCCGAGCCGAAGATCGTGGGGGCGCTTTTGGACCTCATTGAGCAGATGTCGGGCGGGGTAAAACGCCGCGTCCCGACAGAAGACTTGTACACGGCCGAGCAACGCCAAGTCATCGATCGGGCACAACGCGAGGACAACAATCGCGAGAACCGCGCAGGGGCACAACCCTGATGGCCGGCGCGCTCGCCCACATCGCGCGTGAGCCTTGACTTATCGGTACCGGGAATCTATCGGCCGCCGAAATAAAACCCAAAGCCGGGTCCGCGGTAAAAGCCGCCAACGACCGGAGCGGGATACACCGGATACGGCGGCGGATAGTACACTCGCGGCGGCGGCGGATAATAGGCCGGGCCATAATAGGGGTAGGGGGCAGGGTAGTACGGCCGATAAGGTCCGTATCCGCCATAACCGCCAGAGACGCGTACGCCGTAGTGCGGGCCGTGAGCCATTGCCGGCTGGACCGCCCAAAGCATGGCGCCCAATAGAATCAGTGCTAGTGCGATGCGTTTCATCGGCCGCTCCTTTGCACGATTAACCGCTGTCGAGAGTTTGCCTTGTTTCCTAGCAAAGCAGTTTACGTGCCGCGGATTCGCGGCATGTTCGTAAGCCGCCCAGTGCCATAATGTTGTACTCGGATCGGAAAACAATGACGATGCTTGCGGCGATGTGCATCGTCGTCAATTGGATATCAAGAAGATCGTATTGACTCGCCGTTAAGTCGCCTTGTCTACGGTGCCGTCATCAAGAATAGGATCGGCTTTTCGGCCATTGTGAGATTCGTCGATCGAGGCAGATAGCTGGCGAACAGCGGCCCGGGGGACTATGCAATTTGCCGCATTACGTCCAGCACCGTGGTATACAGCATCAGGAAGAGCAGCAAGCCCAATCCCACGACGGCCAGGGTGTTGTGCAAACCCGCCAGGCGGGGATGTATCTTTTCCAGTAGCGAGCAAAGGATCTTGCCCCCGTCGAGCGGCGCGATTGGCAGCAAGTTGAAGACGCCCAGGTTGAGGTTCAAGAGTACTGCGAACTTCAGCATGCTCACCCAGCCGGATTCCATCACCGATTTGCCGACGGCAACAATGCCGACGATGCCCGATAACTGGCTGGGATGCGCGAACACGCTTGGCAAGGCAGCCAGGAAGTTTGCGGTCATGCTCACCAACTGGACCCACGGCCTGACAAGTAGACCATAAGCCGTTGGACCGTCGTTCGTGCAGTTGATAATCGCCAGCAGCACCGCCGCGAAAGCGAAATTGGCCAACGGCCCGCCCAGCCACATCACAATCCGTCGCCAGAGGTCGATACGCAGGAATTCGGCTTCGTCCTCGCAGCGCGGCAGGACGTAGCCGCCCAACGGAATCAGCGAAACGCAATACTCGACACCACGCACGCGGCGCGCCCACAAGACTGGGCCAAAGCCAATCGAAAAACGTTCGACCGGCATGCCCACGGCATGGGCCGCCAGCAAATGGCCGAGCTCATGCACGAAAATCAGTAAGCCAATCACGAATGCTGTGGCCAGGTAGCTCATTCGAGAGACTCCGGTGGGACGGGCGAGCAGGTGGCCGGCTGGGGGCCGTTCAACTGGCGCACGTTTCTAAGGGGATAGATTGTTTCTATACTGCGATGGTACTTACCCGGACTCGATGAGGCAAACGCAAAAACCTCGCCCGCGACCAGGCTATTCCGATGCCCACGATCGATGAATTGTTGGCGGCCGGGTTGGAACATCACCGTGCCGCGCGCTTGCGACCTTGCGCCGGCGTCTATTACCGTTTAGGATCTCGATTGAGGAGCAGCCGCTCGGGCAGCCGCGTTACGCGGCCTTCGCGGTTCACGCAGGCCACGACGCTGCGCCCTTCGGCCAAAAGTGTGTCACCACGGAAGACCTGGTATTCGTTGACTACCCTCGCTCCACGGGCCTCAATTACGGTCGTCCGCAGACGCAGCAAGTCGTCGTACACGGCCGGCAAGTAGTATTGGCAGGTGATTTCCGATACGACCAGCATCCAGCCCTCGGATTCGATCTGGCGGTAGGTGTAACCCTCGGCGCGGAGCAGCTCGGTCCGCCCCATCTCGAAGTAGTTGAAGAAATTGGTGTGATGCAGCCGACCCTGTCCGTCGGTCTCCTGATAGCGGACGCGCAGTTCAATCTCGTGCTCGGTCAGCATGGCGGCTCGTTCGAGGGAAGCATTGTCGTTATGGAGTGGCGTCAATCTTAGCGAAATGTGCGAGCCAACCAAGGGATTGCCGTTGCCGGTGGCTTCCGGAGCGAACGTTGACGGCACGTATCCAATTCCTTATAGTTGGGCAGTTTGCGCCGGGACCGCTGGCAATCGAGTGCGGTTCGAACGGCTGAGCCTTAGGCTGGCACGGGAGCGTGGTGGGTTTAATGAGCATCGGTGAAGGAACTGGCACGGGTTTTTCCACAATGCGGGGGCGAAATTACCCGTCGATACGCCAATTCACCGTTTTCATGGAAAACCGAGTCGGCCAATTGCTCGAGGTCATCCGTCGCTTCGAGGGCAGCAACGTCAAAATCGTGGCGCTTTCGATCAACGACTCGGCCGAATGCGCATTCGTGCGGTTCTTGCTGAGCCATCCCGAACAAGGCCGCGAAATCCTGGAACGAGCCGGATTGGCCCTGATCGAGAGCGATTTGATCGGTGTCGAACTGCCCGAAGGCAAGCAGCCGCTTTTGCAGGTCTGCACGGCGCTATTGCAGGCCGAGGTTAATATCATTCAGGCTTATCCCCTGCTAGTTCGTCCGCGGGGCAGGGCGGCCGTGGCCCTGATGGTGGACAACATCGAGATGGGGCTGGAAACGCTTGACAACAAGCGGTTCACGATGATCACCGAGGCCGATCTGGCCAACGATGAGTGAGCCGGTTTGCCGTGGCATGGTGGACCTTGCGTGCCCTCGTCCAACTGCTGGTTTCGTCCGGTTGTTCCGCTCCGGTTCTCACGTCGCTTGACTTGAAACCGGCCTGTGCGAAACTGGACACCGCGTTTCCATCGATCACGTTCGCCTGGTATACCGGCTTTTCGTTTCGAGTCCTTTCATGCCGATTTCCGTTCTCTGTCCCAATTGCAAGGCTCGCTTTTCGGTTAGCGAAAAGTTTGCCGGCAAAAAGGGGCCATGCCCCAAGTGCAAGACCGTAATTACCGTGCCCGAGGCTCCGGCTGAGGAAATCACGGTTCACGTGCCAGAGCAGTTCGCCTCGGGCGGCAAGGACAGCAAGGGGCGCCCGGTCAGCAAGCCGATCGCGCGCACCGAGACTAAACTTTCGCCGGTGGCCATCGCCGGCATCGTCGGCTCGGCGCTGCTGACGCTAGTAGTCGCGCTATTGGTGCGATTCAGCGGCATCGAGAACAAAGTTCCCGTCGTGATTGTCGGCCTCGCGATCATTTCCGGGCCCTTGGCTTTCGCCGGCTATGCGTTCCTGCGCGACGATGAGTTGGAACCGTATCGCGGAACGGCGTTGATTATTCGAGCCGGACTCTGCGGGCTGGCCTACGCGTTGTTGTGGGGCGCTTACGCACCGCTGCCGGCCTACGGCATCGTGACGGGCGAAGCCTGGCAATGGCTGTTTATCGCGCCGATTTTTGTCGGGCTAGGAGCGGGCGCGGCCTTTGCGTGTTTCGATCTCGATTTCGGCAACGCCGCGATGCATTACTGCTTTTACGTGGCCGTCACACTACTGTTACGCGCCGCGATGGGAATGCCGCCGCTGTGGGCCGTTGCCGCGTCGACCACCTAGCCGCGCGGCTCCTTGTTCCGTTTCGTTGCGAGACGATCGTGCCATGAGTAAGCTGCGCGATATCGAGGAGGTCGCCGCACTCGACGGCCGCCAGGGAATGTTGCGCATTCCGTCAGAGCTCGACGTGCCGCTCACGCCTCGAGTGCGGGCAATCGTCGATAGCGGCGAATTCCGCCGGCTGGCCCGGATCAGTCAGTTGGGATTGGTTTCGCTCGTATATCCCGCGGCCATTCATACCCGCTTTGAACACTCGTTGGGAGTTTACCGCCTGGCGCTGCTGTTTTTGCGGCATCTTTCCTACGACGAGCGGTTTGCAGCCGTCATCACGTCATCCGACGCCGAAACGTTCATCGCCGCGTCGCTACTGCACGACCTGGGACACTGGCCATTCTGCCATCCGATCGAGGATATGCATTTGCCCAGCGTGCCCCAACACGAGTTGTTCGCAAACAGTTTCTTGTTGGAAGGCGAAATCGCCGACGCGCTCCGCGACGATTGGGGGATCTCGCCGCGCGATCTGGTGGCGCTGCTCTCGGGCAAGCCGCGCGATCACCGCTCGCGCCTGCTGGCCAGCATGCTCTCGGGACCGATCGATATCGACAAAATGGATTACCTGGCCCGCGACAGTTTGCACGCTGGAGTTCCCTATGGCCGAAATTTCGATCAGGGGCGACTGATTGGCAGTCTGTGCGTGAACGCGACGGGCGATGGGCTGGCGATTTCCAACAAGGGCAAGACTGCCGCCGAGATGATGGTTTTCGCCCGATATGTGATGTTCAGCGAGGTCTATTGGCATCACGGCGTGCGGGCGGCGACGGCCATGTTGCAGCGGGCGTTTTATCTAGTGCATGGAATGTTGGACCTGGACTCGCTGTTTCGCATGTCCGAGGCTCCCATGATCGCGGCACTGGCAGCGGCTACTCCGGCTGGACCGGCGAGCGACTTGCTTGATGGGCTGTTCGGCCCGCACCGCCGGCTGTACAAACGACTGGCTCAGTACAGCCTCTTCGAGCAGCCAGACATTTATTCGCGGCTGGCCAGGCGCGGGTATCCCTGGCTGGCAGCCTGCGCGCAGCAGTTATCGACGCTGGCCAGCACGGCGCTGGGACGTATCGTGGCGCCGCACGAAATCCTGCTCGATGCCCCGCCCATTCAGCGCGAAGTCGATTTCAACATCGACGTTTACTTTCCCAAGTCACGAGAATACCGGGCACTGGGCGACATTTCGCCGGTGGTTCGGGCGCTGGGAATGCAATTCGACGACTACGTGAAACGCGTTCGCATCTTTGTCCACCCGCGCGTGGTCGACGATTTGCGCAAGCTACCCAATTTGGACGAACTGGTCAGTGTGGCGATTGATCGGATGGAGTGAAGAGTTAGATTCGAGGCTGGAGGAGGCCGACGGCTAGTACGTGTCGCACGGACACTCGGCGTCCGCATAGCGACCTTCAACGCGAAATCCGACGAAATACCCGCTACAAGGTCGCGAGAAGTGCGCTAACCGCTCGTCCCCATCGACTTGACGCCATGTTCCTGGCCCTGAGGCGCGGCGTTGTTTTCGCCGCCGGCCACTGCCGCGGGAACATGTCCGGCGCGGATGGACAGGAATTCTTCCTGCGAGCGATGGGCTGTTTCGCCCGGCTGCGGGCGGATGCGCGTATAGCTGCCGTCGCTCTCCAGCCGTCGGGCGCGCGTGTTGTCGCGCAGATACGTGGGAATGACTTCTTTGAGGATCCGACGCTTGAGTCCCGGATCCTCGACTGGGAACATCACTTCCACGCGGCGGTGGAAATTGCGAGGCATCCAGTCGGCGCTCGATAGGTAGATCTGCGCCTCGTCGTCGGGACTGAACACATACAACCGGCTATGCTCCAGAAAACGGTCGACGATACTGGTCACGCGAATATTTTCCGAAATCCCGGGCAAGCCCGGGCGCAGTCCGCAGATGCCGCGTACGATCAGGTCGATCGGCACTCCGGCCTGGCTAGCGCGATACAGCGCCTCGATGACACGGTAATCCACTAGCGCATTGAGCTTCGCGAAGATACGCGAAGGGCGGCCCGCTTTGGCTCGCTCAGTTTGTTCTTCGATCAAGTCCAGCGTTCGGCGGTGCATGTGCTCGGGCGCGGCGATCAGTTTTCTCCAGACATGCCCCTGCGAATATCCGGTGAGCAGATTGAAGAGAGCCGAGGCATCCTCGCCGATATCCTCGTCGGCGGTGAACAGCCCGAAGTCGGTGTACAACAGCGCGGTCGTCTGGTTGTAATTGCCCGTGCCCAGGTGCATGTAACGTCGCAGCGCATTGCCTTCCTGCCGGACGACCAGCGACAGCTTGCAGTGTGTCTTCAGGTCCAAAAAACCGAACACGACGTGCACGCCGGAGCGTTCCATTTGGCGGGCCCAGCCGACATTGCGGGCCTCGTCGAAACGGGCCTTGAGTTCCACCAGCGCGGTAACGTGCTTGCCGTTTTCGGCGGCCTGCATCAAGGCGCGGGTAATCGGCGAGTCGCCGCTGATGCGATAAAGCGTTTGCTTGATGGCCAGCACCTTCGGATCCTTGGCCGCGCACGAGACGAATTCGACCACCGGATCGAACGAGTCGAACGGATGGTGCAACAGGATGTCGCGCTGTGCGATGGCCGCGAACAGATCTTCGCCGCGGCGAGATCGCAGGCCGCGCGGCGGTTGCGGCGAAAATGGCGGATCGTGCAGATAGTCGCGGTTCGGGATCTCGTACAACTCCATCAGCCCGGTTAGATCGAGTGGACCGGGAATTCGATAGACCTCGCTATAGGGATCGCCGGCGGTATCCTTGGCGTCGCGCAGCGATTCCTCCTCGATGATTTTGCGGACGAGTTCCTCGTTGGCCCCGATCGCGACTTCCAGACGCACCGCGTCGCCACGCTGTCGAGCCTTGAGCCGTTCCTCGATCAGCCGCAGCATGTCGTCGGATTCTTGCTCCAACAGTTCGATATCGCTGTCCCGCGTGATGCGGAACGTGGTCCAGTGCAGGACGTCGAATCCGCCGAACAGTTCCGGCAACCGAGCGGCCACGGCCTGCTCGAGCAGAATAAAACGCGACTCTTCCGGCAGGCCGACGGGCACGAAGCGGGGCAGAATCTGCGGCAGCTGCACGACCGCGAACAGTTCTTTCGGTCCCAGCCCGTGATGTCGCCGAAGCATCGCGCCCAGGTAGAGCTGCCGATTGTGAAAGTGCGGACTAGGATGGCTGGGGTCGATTGCCATGGGGGTTAAGATCGGGAAAGCCCGATCGCGGAAGAATCGATCGAGTCGCTCGTGCTCGGCGCTGCCCAACTCCTCGTGGGCCAAGAGGTGAATTCCCTCGCGGTTCAGCTGCGGCAAAACCGATTCGTTCCAACACAAATACACCGCCGCCACAAGGTCCTGGGTCTTGCTGGCCACTTTTTGCAGCTGCGTGATCGCCCTTAGACCGTCGGGCGTGTAGTCTTGCGGCGCGCCATCGCCAAACGCCTGTTCGCGCAGCCCTGCCACTCGGACCATGAAGAACTCGTCCAGATTCGAACTGAAAATGGACAAGAACTTGACCCGCTCCAAGAGCGGATTGGTTTCATCCGCGGCTTCTTCCAAGACGCGCGCATTAAACTCCAACCAACTCAGTTCGCGGTTGATGAAGTGTTCGGCCTGAAAAGCGTGTTCGATCACGAGAAACTCGC
Organism: uncultured Planctomycetaceae bacterium; assembly: GCA_963791755.1. GTDB lineage: Bacteria > Planctomycetota > Planctomycetia > Pirellulales > PALSA-1355 > PALSA-1355. The sequence continues at coordinate 710,729 of CAWBTK010000005.1, read as the reverse complement.
GGGGCGGCGGTTTGGTTCGATTAATGAATTCTACCCCATCACATGCCGTGTTTGGCAGGTAGCTTTTCGTGCTTCGGCATTCGGCTCCCGGAAACTGCCCGGCCAGGTCTCGAAATATCGGGCACAAGTGGCATAAACCGGCGTTCCATTGACGTCTGAGCGGACGACGTTGTGAACGGGCCCGCGAAGGCGGGCGCCGCAATTGACTAGGCCGTTCTCCCAAGTTACAAGGAACGACGGCCAAACCACTTCCGTTCGTGTGCCAGCGACCGGCTTCCCCTCGCACTTCTTGAGATCGGGGCACCTCATGAGTCGGCAGATCGCGCGCCGTCGTCCCCGACGTGGTTTCACACTCGTTGAGTTGCTGGTCGTGCTTGCGATCATCGCCGGATTGATCGCGCTAATGCTACCTGCGTTGAACGCGGCCCGCGAATCGGCCCGCCGCAACCAGTGCACCAGCAACCTCCGCCAGATCGCACTGGCAATGCAGCAACACGAAGCGACGTTCGGATGCCTGCCGCCCGGCTTGCCGAATTGCGTCGACCCGGCCGACTTTGGCATCGCGGGCGGAATTAGCGTGGGCGCGTTGTGCCAGGGGCCGGCTTGGACGATCGCGATTATGCCTTATATGGAAGAACGGACCTCGTTTGACCTGATCAAAACCTGCATGGAGAGCGCCGGCAACGTTTGCGAGGAGTGCACCAGCGCCGCGGCCCCCATGCCAATTAGGGCGTTAGCGCCGCCGCCGATCTACTTTTGTCCCAGCGCGGAATGGTTGGAGGAGGGTTCGCGACTCAGTGCTTTGGGTTTGACAGGTGTCGTCAAAGCCAACTACGTCGGCAACTTCGGCAGCGTAAACTACTTCTCGTATCGCAGACTACCGGAAGCCGGAGTATTTGACATCGTTGATGTTCGTGCGGCGCGGGCGCGCCGGTCGTGCCGATAGCGGGCGATCCGTCGATGAAAGGCACCTGGAAGATGGGATCCAGACTGGGAGTGAAGCTCGTTTCGATCAGCGATGGCATGTCGCATACGATTTTGGCCAGCGAGATCTTGGGTTATCCCGGCCCCAGCGACGTGCGCGGCGCGTGGACGCTCGGTGGCATGGGAGGCATGTCGTTTACGACCAGTCTGCCGCCCAACGCGACGACGGCCGACGACTTGCTGGCCTCCTGCGAGCCTTTCCCCGTGCCGGCGCCGATGGGCGCGCCACCTTACCAGTTCGGGTGCACTCCCGATCCGACGCCACTTATGGGCACCTCCTACGCCACGGCCCGCAGTGCCCACGTGGGAGGCGTTGTCGCCACGATGGTTGACGGATCGACCCATTTTGTCGAAGAAGGAATCGACCCGATGGTGTGGAGGAATTTGGGCACGCGCAGAGGGGGCATTCCGGCCGAGCTGCCGATCGAGTGATAGCGATTGAGTCGCGCGGCGACGAGCTGGGGCAATGAACAGCCGTTCGGCCGCCCGCTAGCCGATGGGGACCAGCCAGCAGTATATTAGGGGCTCTTTGATTTGGACCCCTCCTTCCGGCGAATCCCGACGCATGTCTGTCGAGACCGACTGTCGCTCGCTATATCCGTTTGCTTCGCACGAGATGAATCTCGGCGGCCACAGGTATCACTACGTTGACGAAGGGCAGGGCGAGACGCTGCTGCTCGTCCATGGAAATCCTACCTGGTCGTTCTATTGGCGCGAGCTGATTCGCGCCCTATCGCCCAAGTATCGCCTGATTGCCGTCGACCATATCGGCTGCGGACTGAGCGATAAGCCGCGTCATTACCGCTACGAACTGAGTCAGCACATCGACAATCTAACGGCCTTGGTTGAGAAGCTCGACCTCAAACGCGTCACGCTCTTGGCGCACGATTGGGGAGGTCCGATCGGGTTGGGCGCGTCGCTGGCGTGTCCGGAGCGATTTGCCCGTTTCGTGCTATTCAATACCGCGGCCTTTCGTAGCCAGCAAATCCCCTGGCGCATCCGCGTCTGCCGGACACCTCTTTTAGGCCGGCTGGCCGTGCAGGGGCTGAACGCATTTGCCCGCGCCGCGCTAAACATGGCCGTATGCCATCACGAGCGAATGACGCCCGCGGTGCGCGCGGGGCTGCTCGCGCCTTACGACAACTGGGACCATCGGCAGGCCATCTATCGGTTTGTCGAGGACATTCCGCTTTCCATCGGTCATCCCAGCCATGCGACATTGCAAGGGATCGAGGAGCGGCTTGGTCAATTGGCCGCGCATCCTTGGATGTTCATTTGGGGGATGCGCGATTGGTGCTTCACGCCGCTTTTTCTGGAGCGGTTTCTGACATTCTTGCCGCGGGCCGAAGTCCATCGCCTGGACGATGCAGGGCATTATGTGGTCGAGGATGCCCACGAGAGAATCGTGCCTTTGGTGGATCAATTCATCCAGCGGCACCCCATCGCACTCGATTCCAACCACGCACTGCCGAGCCGATGAGCAACTCGTGGCCATTGGAACCCGATGCGTCACTAATGGCCGTGGGGCAATGCGCGGCACTGGCCACGATCATGGAAGCCACGGCGCCCAAGCCCGGCAATGTTTATCGCGGCGCCGATTTTGAGGATTTGAGCTACCCCGATTTCGTCGTGTCGGCCACGCTGCTGGCGCCGATCTTCGAACAGGCACCCGGTGTTCCGCTGGGCCAGACGGTTTTAGCGGCCGTGAAGATCACCCGACGCGCGGTGGCGACCAACGCCAACTTGGGGACGATTCTGCTAATCGCACCCCTGGCTAAAGTGCCGCGATCGGCGCCCCTGGCCGCGGGCGTTGCCGACGTTTTAGGGCATCTCGATGCGCAGGATGCAAGCGACGTATACCAAGCGATCCGCCACGCCAACGCGGGCGGGTTGGGCCGAGTCGAAAAGGCCGACCTGGCCGGCGAGGCCCCGCCCAGTTTGATCGACGCCATGCGAATGGCGGCAGAGCGAGACATGGTGGCCCGGCAGTACGTAGAGAACTTTGCCACCGTGCTGAATATTGTCGTGCCCAGGCTGGCCAGGGAGCTTGAGACAGGCATGGAGCTGTTGGACGCGATCGTTCGAGTGCACGTCGAGTTGATGTGCGAGTTTCCCGACAGTTTGATCGCCCGCCGCTGTGGGCTCGAAGTGGCACGCGAGGCGGCTGCCAGGGCCGGCAGAGTACTGGGAGCCGGTCGGCCTGGAAGCGAAGACTATCAACGAGGGCTGGCCGACCTCGACTTTTGGCTGCGGGCCAAGGGCCATCAGCGCAATCCCGGCACTACGGCCGATCTGGTGGCGGCCGGTTTGTTCGTGGCGCTGCGCGACGGCATAATCAAACCGCCGTTTCGACTGGTTAAGCCCTGGACTTAGCAGCCTATTCCAGTGCCCTTTACCGAACGGATGTCCGTTGCCGGCATTCGCGTCCGGTTCAGAAAGTAAGTTTGGTTAATAGGCCGCGGGAGAAGACAATATGGCGGTGAAGAAGAAACAGGCGCCAGCCAAGCGCCCGAGCCTGACGGCGAAAACGTCGCGACCGAAACGGGCCGCCCGCAAACCGCAGGCAACGCCGATGGTCCGGGTGGCTCTGGCCGTCAGCCTGGACGGCTACATTGCCGACAAGCGGGGCGGCGTGAAGTGGCTGGACGCTTACTTTTCGCCGGAGATGGATTTTGCCGGCTTTATGGCCACGATCGGCGCCACGGTAATGGGGCGCAAGACGTTTGAGGTGGCGCTCAAGCTGGGCATGCCGCCGGGCGGATCGGACCAGCGGAGCATCGTGCTGTCGAGCAAACGTCCGCGTGGAGTCGCCGGCCGGCTTCGAGCATTTCAAAGGCGACCTCCGACGGTTGATTGAAACGCTCAAGCGCGACCTGGCCGCCACCGGCAAGGACATTTGGCTGATGGGGGGCGGCGAGGCGATCGAGGCCTTTCGCGCCGCCGGCCTGGTAGATCGCTGGGAGCTGAGCGTCATTCCCGTTGTCCTGGGAGACGGAATACCGCTGTTCCCCAAGCGGAAGGTTGACGCACAGTCGCTGAACCTGACGCATACCCGTGCGTTCAACAACGGCGTGGTGGAGCTGTGGTATGAGCCTGTGAAGTGATCAACGCGAAATCGTGGACTACGCGCTCCGTGCATCGCCTAACTTCGCGGCGGCGGACCCGCGTCGTGGGCTGCTGTCGCCGGCTCGGCCTCGCCATTGGTCGTGGGCTTGGCCACCGGCGAGATGCCTTCGGTGCCGAGCTTGATCAGCGACTCGGGCAGTTCCACGCCGCCGATATCTTTCAGCACGTTCATCATCGGAGGCAGTGACCCGGCTATATTTTGCAGAAAGCTGGCGGTGTTGCTCTTGCCGTTCTGGCCGCCGTTTTCCCAGACGATGACTTTATCGAATTTGATGTTCGAGATGGCCTTGGCCGAGGCCTCGGCCAGGTTGTCGAGATGTTCGAGCATCAGCATCTGGAAAGCCTCCTTCGCGCCGCCACAAGCCTCGATGATTTGCTTCAGACCTTCGCCCTTCTTGGCGAGGATCTCGTACTGGCCGCGGGCCTCGGCGTCGAGCTTGGCAAATATGGCCGCCGCCTGTCCTTCGGCCTCGATACGGCGCTTCTCGGCTTCGGCTTCGGCTTCGACGATGATGCGGGCCTTTTGAGCCTTGGCCGGAGCCTCGACCTCGGCCCGCTGTTCGGCTTCTCGGCGTTCGGCATCGGCCAAGGCAGCCTTGGCCATGGCGCGGTTCTGCGATTCGAGCACGGCGGCTTCGGCCTCGCGCTTGCGCTTTTCGCCGATCTCATAGGCTTCGGCTTTTTTGACCAAAAGCTGGGCCTGCGAGGCGGCAACCAGGGCCTGGGCCTGGTTCTCGCCCTGAATGGCCTTGGCGTCGGCGTCGGCCAGAGCTACTCGCATCTTTTGCTCGGCGCTTTTCACGTTGGCATCGCGCTCGAATCCGGCCGTATGTTCGCCGATCTTTTGTTCCTTTTCCAATTCGGCCAACCGCACGGCCTGCTCGCGCTGGTTCTCGCGAATGCCGATGTCGCGCAACTTGTTGGCCGTGGCCACCTGGATCGTGCGGTCGCGTTCGGCCTCGGCCACGCGCGTCTCGCCCATCCGCTCCTGATCTGCCACGTCGCCGCGGGCCTGTTGAATGGCCTGGCTGGCCGCTTTCTGCCCGATGGCGTCGATGTAGCCCGACTCGTCGGTGATGTCGGTGATGTTTACGTTGATCAGCACCAGGCCAATTTTCTTGAGCTCCGGTTCGAGCGATTTCTGAATATGCTCCAGAAACGTCTCGCGGTCGCGATTGATGTCCTCGATGCGCATCGAAGCGATCACTTGACGCAATTGACCGAAGATGATTTCCTCGGCCTGCTTGCGAATCTGCTGGCCGTTGAGGCCCAGCAAGCGAATCGCCGCGTTCTGCATCACCTCGGGGCTGGTGCCGATGGCCACGGTGAACACGCTGGGAACGTTGACCCGGATGTTCTCCATCGAGAGCGCTCCGCGTAGCGGAATCTCGATCTGAATCGGTTCCAGACTGAGATAGCTATAGTCTTGAAACAACGGCCACACAAACTTGGCGCCGCCGTGCACGCAACGGGACGTGTTGCCGCCGCCCACGCGTCCGTAGATCACCAGCACGCGATTGCTCGGGCAGCGCTTGTAGCGCGTGGTGAGAAATCGCAGCAAGCCCACCAAGATCAAGGCCAGCACGACCAGCGTTGCCGCCCACCACAGTAGAGCCTCGTTTAGCGCCGCCAGCAGGGTGAGATCAAACACGGGTATTCCTCGCCTGTTCGATGATCGGTTCTACTTCAACGCGGTCGGAGCCCAAGACATCGACCACGACAATTCGCGTGCCCGTGGGCAATCGCTCGCCGCCGGTCATGGCTTCGTATTCGACCAACCGGTTCTGTACCGGCACGTGTACCTTGCCGATTCCCGAGTTATTGGCCGGTATGGATAAATAAACCATACCTTCCTCTCCGATGGCGCGTTCGATCCGTTCGGTGCCATCGGCGGTCAGCTTGAGAAGCCCGCGCATTAAAAAATAGACCCCGTACATGGCTCCCACCCCGCAGGCGAGGGCAATGGCCAGCGTCGGCATCGGCTCGAAGCCCGAGGCGCCGGCCGCCTTGCCGGTGAGGCCAAAGAACGTCAGGCCGATAAGCACCGTGCGGAAAGTGAGTACGCCGAAAACCCAGGTGGAATTGTGGTGGTCGGTATGGGCGTCGCCGTCGTGACCATCAATGTCGTGCATTTCGCCATCGGGAGCATCCTCCGCACCGTCAGTGCCGCCCTCGTAGTCGCCCCCAAGGCCCAACAGGAACTGAGCCACTAGAAACGTGCCGCCAAAGATCGCACAGATAAGAAACAGCAGATCCATCGTTGGAGACCCCTTCGAAAGGCGAAACGACCGGGATGTCTGTCAGTAATTCGTCCGTGCAACGCGTAGCTTGACCTTGCTGGGCGCGGCTCCACCGGTATCATCGGGCGAAAAAGGGGGGGTGTCAAACCGCGGCGCCGGAATTCGAATCCAGGCAATCGGTCGTAAGTGATTCCGCCACTCGATCTTACGGCTGACGATTGGCGCTGCTCCGGGAATCGGGCTTTTGCAGGTGCGGATCGATCGATTGCCGCTGCTGCATGGCGAAGTACGATTGCGACGATCGTCGTTAATGCGCCGGTTGCAAACGCGTGGTCGTGTCGATGCTCTCGTCACGCATTAGCTCTTACACAACTGGAGGTATGCCGCGGCTGGACCCGCGCTCGCCAATGCTGCAAATGTGCCTTAGTTGGCTCGCCGCCTTATTGGATTCGTCGACGGCCGATTCGGCCTGGTCCCGCGCAGCACATCGACGGCCTCGGTAAGTCCGTCGATGGTCAGCTCGTACATGGGGAAAACGCGGCGAATCAGACGGATGCTCGGTTCGTTCCAGTGGCTGCTTGGCTCGGGGTTGAGCCAGATCGAGTTCGGCACCCGCTGCCGGATGCGCTCGAGCCACTGCATTCCGGTGATTGCATTGCGGTCGTCGAAGCCGATTGCACCCCCGCTATAGGTCAGTTCGGTCGGGGCCATCCAGGCATCGCCGACGAAGATAACCGACCAGGTGTGATCCAGTTTCTTGAGCATCTCGCTCGTCAGGTCCCCCTTCAATTGGTGCATGTCGGTGTAGAGCCGCTTGTAGACGCAATTGTGGAAAAAGCGGAACTCGAATTTCTTGAAATGGTTGGCGGCATGCGCGGCGCTGAACAGCCGTTCGCACAGGTGCGTGTGTGGATCCATCGAGCCCCCAACGTCCATCAATAACAGCAGCTTGATGCGGTTTCGTCGCGGCGGTCCAAAGACCAGCTCGATTTCGCCGCCATTGCGGGCGCTTTGGTCGATCGTGTCGTCCAGGTCCAGTTCCTCGGGCCCTTCGTCTTTTTCCAGGCGCTTCAAGCGGCGAAGCGCAATGTTGATCTGACGCGTGTCGAGAATGCGGTCGCTGCGTAGATTGCGATACCGCCGTGAGCCGGCTACTTGAATCGCCGACCTGCCACCGCCGCCGCCGCCGACGCGCACGCCGGTCGGATGCTCGCCGCCATGGCCGAACGGCGATGTGCCGCCGGTGCCGATCCAGCGGTTGCCGCCGTCGTGGCGCTCCTTCTGTTCCGCGAGCAGTTCACGAAAGCGTGAGGCAAGCTCGTCGAGGTCGAAGGCCCGCATCTTCGCCCGGTCTGTTTCGCTGATTTCCGGTAACTTCGGATCATCGAGCCATTGGAGCAGCTCGTCGCTGATGTCAGGCCTTTCCTCGATGCCGGCAAAGAACGAGGCAAACGCGCGGTCGTAAGTGTCGTAATCCGATTCGCGTTTGACCAACAGACAGCGGGCCAGGTGGTAAAACGTGTTGAGATCGGCCCTGGCGTGACCTTCGCACAGCGCGTGCATCAGCGCCAGCCATTCGGTGCTGGAGACCTTCAAGCCGAAGTTGCGGAGGTGGTAAAAGAAGTCGACGAACATGAGTGCATTCGCTTTAGCTTACGCTTCGCGACCTTTTAACGGGTATTTCGTCAGATGTCGCGTTGATAGTCGGTTTGCGGGCGCCAATTGTCAGTGCGACACGCACTAGCTGACGCGTCCGAATCGGCGATTTGCCAGCACCGTCTCGATGTCGTTCTCGCGCTTGATCAACACCCCCATGAACGGCAGCTCTTTTTCGAGCGCTTCGGCAGTGATGCCGCCGCGCCGAATCGCCGCAATCCAGTCGATCAGCTCGCTGGTCGAGGGCGCTTGCGGACTTCGGGAAGATCGCGCAACCAGTAAAAACGGAGCAAAACCTGGCGCAAGAGTTCCTCTTCGACGTCGGGGTGGTGAACCCGCACGATGTCGGTCATGGTCTTCTTGTCGGGGAAGTCGATGTAGTGGAAAACGCAACGACGCAGAAAGGCGTCGGGCAGTTCCTTCTCATTGTTGGAAGTGATGACCACGATCGGCCGATGCTCGGCGGTGAAGTGTTCGCCGGTCTCTGCAACGGTGAAGCTCATACGGTCGAGTTCATGCAGCAGATCATTTGGAAATTCCATGTCCGCCTTGTCGATCTCATCGATCAACAGCACGACTCGCTCTTGGGCCCGAAGTGCCGCGCCCAAGGGCCCTAACTTGATGTACTGGCGAATGTCGCCAATGTCCCGGTCCCCGAAGTGCGCGTCGTTGAGTCGCTGCACGGTGTCGTAGACGTAGAGTCCTTCTTGTGCCTTGCTGGTCGACTTGATGTTCCAAGTCAAAAGCTGTTTGCCCAGATTCTCCGCGATTGCCTCGGCAAGCACGGTCTTGCCCGTGCCGGGCTCACCGCGAATCAACAGCGGTTTTTGTAGCGCACAAGCGACGTTCACCGCGTCGCGCAGTTCGGGTGTGACAAGGTACGTGTCCGTCCCCGTGAACAAATGAAACGACATGCGTGCTCCTGGGTTATTGGCTGAAAATGCGGGCTCGGATATTCTGACTGGTCTTCGGTAGAAACGCAAAGGTTTCGTTGATTGTTCGCGATTCGCACTGAATCCGAAGCGTGCTAGAATACCAAAGCCGCAGAATGAAACCATCGATTCAAAGTGACAAGCCGTGCTCGGCGTGCCTCGCGCCGGAACGATCCTCGAACTTCAGGAAATTGCCGTGGCTTCGCGCTTTCACGTTCGCATGTCCAAAGACTACCTAGTGTTCAGCGCCGGGCACTTCATCACCTACAACGGCGACATCTGCGAGCGTCTGCACGGCCACAACTATCGGGTAAGCGCCGAAGTGGGCGGGCCTTTGGACGAGAACCACTACGTCGTCGACTTTATCTCGCTGCGAGATACGTTGCGCGGCATCGTTGACGAACTCGACCACCACATGCTTCTTCCCACCGGGCATCCCTTGATCCGCGTGGCCCCCAACGACCGCGAGGTCGAAGTGACATTTCGCGACCGGCGCTGGGTTTTTCCGCGGGGAGACTGCATTCTGCTGCCGGTCCCGAACACGACCTCGGAACTTCTGGCCCGATATATTGCCCAGCGCCTGAGCGACGATCTGGCGGTCCTCACGGGTCGCCGGCCGGGGCGGCTTCGAATCGAGGTCGACGAATGCTTCGGCAACGTAGCGGTTTGCGAATTGGAGATGGAGGCCGAATAGCGTCCTGTTGCCGGGGCCATTGCCGACGATTAGGCTAGATGGCTCGACACCTGCCCGCTGCCCGCTGAGACATGCCTTGGTTCGTGCTCTCTGGAGAATCCACTATGCGCCGTCCCGCTGTTTTGTCCGTCGCACTGGCCCTTGCCTGGATTGCTGCCGCGCCATGTGCCAGGTGCGATGATTGGAAGACGCTGTTCGGCGGCGCGGAACTTTCGGGCTGGAAGGCGATCGATGGTCCCATGGATAGCTGGAAGGTCGAAGACGGAATGCTGTATTGCAGCGGCGGCGGAGGCGGATGGCTATCGACCGCCGATCCTTACGCCAACTTCGAGATCGAGTTGCAGTTCCGCGTGCCGCCGGGAGGCAACAGCGGCGTCTTCCTACGGGCCCCGCACGAGGGCAACCCGGCCTTCGCAGGCATGGAAGTTCAGATTCTCGACGACGACGCCCCCGAGTACGCCAAGTTGCAGCCGTTTCAGTATTGCGGCAGTCTGTACGGAATCGCAGCGCCGAAGGTACTGCGCGAGCAAAAAGGCCGGCGAATGGCAGAAGATGCAGATCGTGTGCGATCGCCGCAAGGTGCAAGTCAAACTCAACGACATCCCGATCATCGACGCGAATCTCGATGAGCACAAAGATCGCGAAGCGGAACATCCTGGCATTACTCGCACCACGGGCTATGTGGGCTTGCAGAACCACGGCACTCGGCTCGATTTCAAAGACATCCGCCTGCGTGTCTTGCAGTAGTCCGTTTCAAGTGGCAGTCTTCCGCGGTTAGCGCTCAGTCGCGTTTTTCAGCCCGGTTAGTGCAGCGGCGAGACGGGCAAAAACCTCGGTCCAGTCGCCTGGTTGCGTCTGGCGAAAAAGGCGCATCGTCGGGTACCAGGGCGTGTCATCGCGATCGAGCACCCACCGCCAGTCTGCTCGCGTGCTCAGCGCGACCCAAACCGGCACACCCAGGGCCCCAGCCAGATGCGCGGCGGCCGTATCCGCGGTTATGACCAGGTCCAGGTTCTCCATGACGGCTGCCGTATCGACGAACGGCCCAGCGGCTTGATCCCAATCGTCCCCAAGCTGTTGCACTTCGAAGTTGATATCGTCGAGTTGCTCCAAGCCGTCGCGTTTTTGCAAGCTGACGAGGGAAACGCCCGGAATGCTCGCTAACTTCGCAAATTCGGACAAGGGAATCGATCGAGCCTGGTCACGCGTGTGCGTATCGCTGCCTTTCCAGACGATGCCCACGCGTAAACCGTCGATAACGTCGAGTCGCCCGCGCCATTTGTCGATGAGTTCTTCGCCGATCGACAGGTAGGGGATCGGCGACGGAATGTTGTCCATGGTTGTGCCGGCCAGGCCCGGCAAGCTCATCAGCGGAATCTGGAAATCGAAAGAGGGCAGCGGATCGTCGTATCCAAAAAGCGAATCGCGAAACGTTGCGTCGGCGCCAGTCTGTTTCAATAGGGGAACCAGCACGTCTTGCACTTGCAGAATGACCCTTTTGGCCCGTTGTTTGGCGAATTCCAGATAGCGGACGAATTGCATCGTGTCGCCCAAACCCTGTTCGGCATGCACCAGCAGCGTCTTGCTGAGAATCGACGCACCGTCCCACAGCGGTTCGTCACGTAATCGCACGGGAAAGCCTGGCAATCGCAGGCGTGCCTGATAGTCGATCCATCCGGCCGTGAGCTCGCCGCGGCGGAGCAAGATCAGCGAGCGGTTGAAGTGCGGATCGGCGGCGTCGGGATCAATAGCCAGTGCGCGTTTGATCTGTTCCAACGCTCGCTCTTCCTGACCGCGGTCCTGATAGATTGCCCCCAAGTTGATATGCGCCGGGATGAAATCGGGAGTGTGGCGCGCGGCCAATTCGTATTGCCCGATCGCTTCATCAATGCGCCCCAATTCGGCCAGCGCCGTTCCCAAGTTGAAATAAGCTTCGCCGTAGTTGGGCTGGTGCTGAATGGCGATGCGGTAGTGAGTCATCGCCGCCTCCAGATCCTTCTGCGTCTGCAGAGCCGCCCCGAGCCTGTTCTGGGCCACGGCCATGCCGGGGTTAAGCCGCACGGTGTTTTCGTAACATTCGATGGCCAGCGGCCAATTACCCTCGGCCCCTTCCAGGTTACCCAAGAAGAAGTGTCCTTCGGCGACATCCGGTCGAAGTTGAATGGCGCGGCGTAAATATCCGCGCGCGTCGTCCACGCGACCTAGTTCACGAGACAGGCTGCCCAATTTCAGTAGCGACTCGCAATATCCTGGGTTGTTCTCTGCCGCTCCCTCGATGGCGCGCTGGAAGCTGGCGATCGCCGCCCGAGAGTCGCCGGCTTTTTGCAGCAAATTGCCCAAGGAGAAATGCGCCTGCGTATAGTCCGGCTTGAGCAAGGCCGCATAGCGGTAACACTCGGCGGCGGCCTGCAAGTCGCCGCGCCGTTCGTGCAACAGGCCCAAGTAAAAATGCGGATAAGGCATGCGACGATCGAGCCGCGCGGCAGTCGTGTAGCAAGACAGGGCCAGGTCGAAATCTCCGGCTACGCGATAGGCCTCGCCGAGATTGACATGCAAGGCCGCATTCGCGCCATCGAGGCGTATCGCGCCGGAAAGCAACTGAATCGCCAGACTCTGGCGGCCGGTCTGGGAGGCCAACACGCCCAGCAGGTGAATGGTCTGCACGTGCCGCGAGTCGACGTGCAAGATTTGGCGGTACATCTGCTCCGCCTCTTGCAATCGCCCGGCCTGGTGATGCGCGAGGGCGGCCTGAAGAGATTCGTCGATATTCATCTTGCCAGCGAACGGCGGCCGGGATGGTGATACTCCCTTATTCTACCAACGGAGTCTCACGGTGGCAGCACGAGCGACGACGCATAAGAGGAAAACCGACCTCGCCGGGGCGGCATCTTATTGGAAAATCCATCCGCACTCAGTGCGACTTGCTAGAAGGGTACCAACACGCTGAACATCAAGAAATGCGCCTGGGCGTTGAGCGACGAGTTGTCGAAATCGCCTCCCACCAGCGAACTGGTGCCTACATGGCGGGGCTTTCCGTAGCAGTATTGATAGGCCGCGTTAAAGGCGAACTTCTCAAAGCCCCGGCTATATCCCAGGCTGAAGGCGTGATTCAATACGCCGTCCGTATACGGATTGAGCGTCGAGTCGGGCACCGGGCTGCTGTGGTACACGTAGCCGCCGCGGAACGTGTCGCGATCGGTTGGCATCCATTCATAACCCAGCCGCATCGAGATGGTGTCGGTCCACCGGAAGGGAAGTACATCGCGAATCGTCGACGGAATGAACGGGTTTGACGAAGCGGACATTTCGAGCCCCAGCTGATCGAAGGCATGTGCCCAGTCGTACCAAATCACGTCGCCCGAAATGCGGTGATGCGGACAGATCTCGTGTTTAAGACCCACGGCTACCGAGCGCGGCCACTTGATGCGAACCTTGGTGTCGAAATTACTGACGATGGGAAAGCCCGGCAGCAGAGTCGCGTGCACACCGCCGCGCAGATTGAAATTCGTCTGCTCGGTGTAGGTGGCTCCCAGCACGGTGCGTTCAGAAATTCGATACTGCATGCCGACGGAACCCGTCGGCGCCACACCCGTGGCGGATAAATCGACGATTGCCGGCACTCCGGCGAAGGGACCGGTTTGCACAAACAAGGGGCCTTCTAGTTCCACGTGGCAAAACCCAATTCCCACGCTGCCGCCAATGCTCAGCCGGTCGTTGACTTGATAGGACAGCGCCGGCAGGATTTTGGCAAGGCCGCCTATCGATTTGTATAAGTTCGAGCCGATGAGCGGGTTGTTCAAATCGCCATAGGATGCGCCGAAGCCAGCAGGGGCAAATGCTCCAATGCCCCAAGCCCAACGGCAGTCCTCGCTCTTTTGCACATAACCCAAAATGGGCATAGGTAACGGGCGGATCTTACTGGTCACATCGTTGAACGAATTCGAATAGTCGACCGAAGTGATGACCGTGTCGGCGCCCACCTCAGCCAGACCGGTGCCCTTGACGTTTACGAGAGAGCCCGGGTTGTCGAGAATGATCGCGGCGTTGTCGGCGAATCCTTGATTCGTGCCACCGCGTCCCGTTGAAATAGGACCTAAGCCGTCGCGGATCAAGCCATCGGCCCAGGCCGGACAGGGCTGCAACCATAGGACGGCCAGTAACGTGAGGCCGAGAAATCGGACCAATCTCATTTGGTTCGCGCTCCGTCGCTGAGCGCCGCCGATAGATGGGCGGCAGAGTCGGTGCTATCCGGTAAAGTCTGCCTAAATCGGCGCATTTAACCGGCAGATATGAACGTCAGAATTCTGATCGTCGTGACCGTCGGGCGCACTAGAGGATTCCGTCCAATTTTGACGGCAAGCGCCAATTATCGCGATAGCAGCGACCAGATTTCACGATCCGGCGGGCGTGTGCGTCCCCGCGGGCAGCGAGCGAACCTCGATCGGCAGCGGAAACTCGACGTGCTCTTCCCGAACTGCCAAATGCTCAACGCTACCGCCAAACGTGCGGCTTAGATAATCGATACACTCAACGACCAGTTCTTCCGGAGCGCTAGCACCCGCGGTGATCAATACGGTCTCGTCGCCACGAAACCAGGACAAATTGATCTCACTTAGGGTGTCGATCAGATACGTGGGCCGTCCGAATTCGCGGGCGACTTCGGTCAGACGAATGCTGTTCGAGCTGTTCTTGCTGCCGAAAACGAGCACGACGTCGGCCCGAACAACTCCTGCTTTCAGGGCCTCTTGACGGTTTTGCGTGGCGTAGCAAATGTCTTCCTTGTGTGAGCCCACGCAGTTGGGAAATCGCTCGCGCAGTCGATTGATCAGAATATTCGCGTCGTCGACGCTAAGCGTGGTTTGGGTCAAGTACGCGACTTTATCAGGATCCGGGACCTCCAATCGATCGACGTCCTCAACAGTTTCCACGAGCGTGATGCGGTCGGGCGCTTCGCCCAGCGTGCCCACGACCTCGTCATGGTCGCGATGACCGATGAGTACGATCGAATATCCGAGCCGCGCAAAGCGCACGGCTTCAAGGTGCACCTTGCGCACCAACGGGCAAGTGGCGTCGATGACACGCAATTGCCGCTGCTCTGCTTCACGCTGCACGGCCGGAGAAATGCCGTGGGCGCGATACATCAAGTGGCTGCCACGCGGAACCTCGTGGACCGAGTCGACAAAAACCACGCCTTTGCGGCGAAAGCCCTCGACGACGTGCCGATTGTGCACGATCTCGTGGAACACGTACAACGGCGTGCCGAAGGTGGCAATGGCGCGATCGAGCGCCTCGATGGCCATGTTGACGCCGGCGCAAATCCGCGCGGGCTGACGAGCAAGATCTTCATCGCGGAATCTCCATAAATTGCGGTCCCGGGGGCCATCCCAGGGGCCATGTGTTTCTTACTGTGCGGGTTGGTGCGTGGACAGGGGGCGGCGCCCCAATCGCCAATGGCCAAAGCGCGAGGCGCGGCGCCTTCAGCGTCGTTGAGGGCCGTCTCCCATTTCGGCAAGCGAATCGTGAATCGTGCGCCCGCGCCGGGAGCCGTGTCGCAGTCGATCGAACCGCCGTGGGCTTCGATGATCGACCGGGCGACGTCCAGCCCCACGCCGGTACCCTCTTCGCCCTTAGTGGTGAAGAACGGTTCCCAGATGCGCGCCGCCACTTCGGGACTCATTCCGTAGCCATTGTCGGAGACCGTGATCACGGCGTTGTTGTTCTCGCTCGAGACCACCAGGCTGATCCGCCCGTCGTCGCGACCGCGAATCGCGTGCGCCGCGTTTTTAAGTAAATTCAACAAGACCTGTTGAAGCTTAACGCGGTGTGCTTTGACGCTCGACTGGCCCTCGATGCGGACTTCGAAACGTTCCAGCGGAAGGCTGCGTTCGTAGCGCAAAAACTCAACCAGCTCGTGTACCACTTCCGACAATTCCAATCGCTGCGTTACAACTTCATCGCGCTCGAACCGAACAAACGCCTTGACTTCGTTGATGATTTGCACCAATCGTTCGTGAGTGGTGCGCGCGAAGCCGGCCATGCGGACCAGGTCCTCCTGGTCGCCGTAGCGATCCTCGATCAACTCCAGCAGCGGCAACATGCAAAGCTGGTTTCCCATTTCGTGCGCCAATTGAGCGGCCGAGCGGCCCAGCGTGGCGCAGCGATCGGCCGCTATGAGCCGGTCTTGCAACACCATGTTCGAGATCGACATGTCGTAAGCTTCGATCGCGCGGATCAGCGTGGAGAAAACCTGATCCTGTTCCCAGGGCTTCTTGATGAAGTAAAAGACCTGACCTTGGTTGATGGCGTCGAGCATCGCCTTCGAGTCGGCATAGCCAGTCAGCATCACTCGCTTGGTGTGCGGGTACTTTTGCCGCATGGCTTCGAAAAGCTCGGCCCCCGACATGCGAGGCATGCGTTGATCGGCGATCACCACGGGAAATGCTTGCCGTTCGAGGAGCGCGAGCGCTTGCTTTGCGCTATCGGCCGTAACGACGTTGAAGTATTCATCGAAAGATGCCTCGAAAACAATCAGGTTCTCGGCTTCGTCATCGACGTAAAGAATATCGCGTTTCATTAGAATACCCCCTCGGCGGCCAGGTCGGCGGAGATCAAATCGTCGTCATCTTGATGAGGCGCTTCGGCCACGCAGGGAAAGCGGATAATAAACTCGGCGCCATGGCCGACCGTGCTCTGACACTCGATCGATCCGCCCAACTTGGAAATCAAACCAAAGCTGAGGGACAAGCCCATCCCAGTACCCTGGCCAGGCTCTTTGGTGGTAAAAAACGGATCGAAAATGCGATTGCGTATAGGCTCGGGAATTCCCGGGCCGGTATCCCGAATGCTGATGCTCACCCATTCGCCGTCCTGCCGCGTCGTGATGTGGATTTCGCCAGTGTCGGTGATGGCCTGCTGGGCATTGTTGAGAATATTCATGAACACCTGGTTCAACTGTCCGCTCGGGCCGTAGACGCGGCCGATCTGCCCGTAGTCGCGATAGACCTCGACGCGGTCGTGCAACGTGTTGGATATCAAGTTCAAGCACATATCCAGCGACTCGTGCAGATCGAAGACCTGGAATCCCTCGTTACCCGGATGTGAAAAGGACTTAAGATCGCCGATGATTCGCGCCGTGCGCGAGGCGCCGGTTTCGATCACGCGGGCCAGCGAGAAAATCTTCTTGAACAGCGCCGTGACTTCCGCCCGCGTGGCTTCCTGATCCGCCAACTCGGGATGCGCCAGCAGGTCACCGAGCAGACGCTCCAAGCGGCCGATGCTCGCGGACATTGGCTTGATGCCGTTGTATACCGCATTGATCGAATTGTTGATCTCGTGTGCCAATCCCGCGATTAGCTGTCCGAGGGAGCTCATTTTCTCGGACTGAACCAATTGATTCTGCAACGATCGCAGGTCGTTGTAGGCGGTGCGAAGCTCGCGATTGCGGTGATCCAGGTCTTGATGCATTCCGCGCAGGCGTAGCAGTGAGCGAACCCTCGCGGTGAGCTCCTTCTCGTCGAACGGCTTGGTTAAATAGTCGTCGGCTCCGCAGTCGAGCCCGCCGATCTTCATGGCCAGTTCCGCCTTGGCGGTCAACATGACGAACGGAATGTGCGAAGTCGCGGGATCCTGCTTGATCCGGCGACAAAACTCCTGCCCATCGACGCGCGGCATCATGACGTCGGAAATGATCAGGTCCGGATGCTCGCTCGCGGCGACCTCCAGGCCTTCCTGTCCGTCGCGGGCGAAGACCACGCGGTATTGTTCGCGCAGAATCTGCCCCAACAAAACGCGCATTTCGGTCGTGTCGTCGACGATCAGGATGGTGCGGGCATAGTTGCCTGCCAATTGCTCGACCTCGGCGGGTTGTGCCGACTGCTCGACGTAGGCGTCGAGTTCGGCGAAGTGCTTACCGAGTTTTTCCGCCTCACCCGGCGAGCGCTGTTGAACATCGCCCGGAACCGGCCGCAAGGGCAGGTCGAACCAAAATCGCGAACCCTTGCCCAATTGGCTTTGCACGTAGATCTCGCCTCCGTGCAGCTCGACTAATCCCTTAACCAGCGACAGACCGAGCCCGGTTCCGCTGAACTCGCGCGACGACGAGCCGTCGACCTGCACGAACCGCTCGAAAATACGATCGCACTGCGAAGCATCGATACCGATCCCCGTATCCGTGATCGAAACCCACACTCGATCGTCCGCCATATGCGTTTCGACGTGAATGGTACCCCCATGGGGCGTAAATTTAATCGCATTGGAGATCAAGTTTGTGATAATCGTATCGACTTTGTCCGCGTCGGCGCCGAAGGGTCGCATCTGTGGATCGCAGTCGGCTTCCAAGCGGATGCCGCGCTGTTGAGCCAGCGGCGTGGCGGCCGCCAGCAGTTGTCCGACCAGGTCGGTCAAATCCAGTCGGCCGGTTTGCAACTTCATCTGGCCGGCTTCCAGCTTGGAGAAATCCAACAACCGATTGATCAGTTCCAATAGGCGGTAGCCGTTGAGGCGAACCATCTCCAGCATGCTGCTGGCTTCAGGCGGCATCGACGCGGCGCTGCGATTCAGCAGTCGATCGACCGGCGCCAGGATCATTGTCAATGGCGTGCGCAGTTCGTGGCTGACATTCGAAAAGAACTCGGTTTTCAGCCGATCGTGTTCCGTCAATTTGTCGAGCGAACGCTTAAGCGTGCGACGACTACGCGACAATTGACGCGTGCGATGCTTGACCTTGCGTTCCAGGCCTGTATTCAAGTCGCGAATGGTCTGATCGTTCTGGTCAAGCTGCTCGACCATCACGTCGAACTGTCGCGCGAGGATGTCGAGCTCGTCATTGCCGGTCGGGCGCAGCCGCTCGCACAAGCGGCCTTGTTGAACCTGGCGCATGGCCTCGATCATGAGTTGCACGCGGCTGGCGATCGAGTTGGACAGCATTCGCGCCAGGAACAACCCCAGGGATATCGCGAACAGCATGATCAATAGTGTGTGTTTCTGCAGGCTCGCCACGGTCTCGGCCTGTCGCTCCGGGTAGTTGATGATGTCCGTCGCGCGTTGATTGGCTAGCGCGCCGATCATCAGGCCGGTCACGGCGATCGTCAGTCCAAAACAGATAGTCATTCGTGCCCGAATCTTGGACTCGGGAAGCTGCGTATAGGCAATCGGAATTCCTTCATTCAGCAAGTGCCGAATCACCGGCCGCAGCCAATGCTCGCTGACAAAGAACGTGGTCATGATGGAGGCGGAAATGCCCATGAATCCCGCAATGGCGACTTGTAACATCACCATCATCGGCGCGTCGTCGGCGACGTGCAACGCGATGCAAAGCGGCACGACCGTTACCAAGGGATCGACGATGGTTTCGTAGAGGGCGTGCCGACCGGGAAATAGCACCGCCTGTCGGCCCGCGGAGACCGCCAATGCCAGGTCAACCGGCTTACCCTGCTTCAGGGAGATGAGCACGCGACGCAAATCGCGGGTTTCCCAGAGAGCCATGAGCACGGTGATCACCACCGCGGAGGAGACGATCCAAATGCCGGTGATCTCGAAGTGACGCTGGTCGTAGAGCGCCATGTTGAACGTAATATTGACGTAGAACACGACCAAGGCGCCTCCCACAAACGCGAACAATCGCGTAACGCACATCATCGCCAGGATGTAGTGCGCGGGACATCGTTTTAAGAGGCGTGTTTTGATCATATAAGAGGCGACCGTCGCCACTCGCAATCCGTAATTTGCCGCGAAGATTTAGTGCCTGGCTGTGCCGACTAAATCAAACCCTGACTTCCCAAGTAAGCTGCAAAAAATCGGTCGTGTCCATCCAAGACTGCTCGCATGTCGAGAGAGTGAATGCGGCTGGCGCACTCGTGGCAGCG
Organism: uncultured Planctomycetaceae bacterium; assembly: GCA_963791755.1. Lineage (GTDB taxonomy): Bacteria > Planctomycetota > Planctomycetia > Pirellulales > PALSA-1355 > PALSA-1355. The sequence continues at coordinate 691,234 of CAWBTK010000005.1, read as the reverse complement.
CTGCCGGTGTTCGAGCCATTTGTGATAAAAATGCGCTTCGTGGCCGCGGCTGCGAATGGTGTCCTCGAGCTTGGCCAGGTCGCCGTGCTCGAGTTCGTCCAGCGTCAAATCGCCTTGCATCATCGCATGTGCGAAGACTCCGCTGGTGAAATCGCGGGTCGCCAACTCGCGACGCCATGTGCTCAATAGATTCCCGATGCGTCCCATGCACTGGGCGTGCCAATTCATCTCGCGTAACGTGGCCACTTCCGCTTGTGGAAATCCGGGACTGCACATCAAGTCGAGCACCGCAAAACTGGTCATCATCATGTTGTGTGGCGTGTAGAGGTCGTGCTCCACCATGTTCAGCAAATACGGACGGTCGTTGACCAGGTGCGAGTAACGCATCATGTTGAACGTCTGCAGCAGATCGAAGCGCAGCACGGGTTCGTACTTCTCGTAGCACGGATAACTGGCAATTCGCGTCCAGTATTCGGCCCACAAGGCTCGCGTCACCTCGGCGTGCTCGAGTTCGCCATCGCTTAAGTCGCTCCATGATCCGGGCGGTCCCCAACAGGTCATCTCCAAGAGTTTGTCCAACAGGCGGCTATCGCCATGCTGGTCGGCAACGTCATCGAGCAAGACGCACAAAATGATCGACAGCAGCTTTGTCTCGTTCACATGCGCGGGAATTCTGGCGCACACGCAAGGCAGCGTCGTAATCGTCGCGCCGTGCATGCACCACTTCCACAAATATAGGTCACGAGCCCCGACTTTCTCGTAGGAAGCGACCCAACGCTTGACATCCGCAGATAGTTGCCAGGCAAGGACTTGCTGGCGTTCGCGCGCCATGCGGTGAGCGTTTCCGCCAAAGAAACTTAGCCAGTTTCCCTTGGCAGGGGGATGAGCGACCGAATCGTCGGAATGTGACGGGCCTACAATCGATCCTTCCGGCAGGATCGGCGCCGACATCCACCGGCAACACTCGACGATGCGCAAGGCGCATTGCTCTTCGACGTCGTGCGGAAGCCCGAGTGGGACCCTCTCCTGCGGCGCTACAATCGAAACAGGCTGCGTAATCCCGAGGTGCAGCAGTTGCTCGAGGACCCAGCTACTGAATCCGCCCCCCGCGTCGACATCGTCGACCACGACCACGCAACCGGCCGATCCGGCCACCCGCTCGAGGGTATCAATGTCTAAGGGTTGGGCAAAGCGGGCGTTGACGATCGCGGCGCGAATGCCCTGTCGTTCCAGATTCTCGGCGGCCGACTGGGCAGCCGCGACCATCGGTCCCCAGGCTATGATCGCGACATCCGAGCCCTCGCGCAGGTGCTCGGCGCCACCACCGACCATCTCGGCTCCCCTAGGCCAGAGCGATTCGGGCAGGAAGGCCTGCGGCAGCCAGATGACGGCCGGATCATCTTGTGCCGCCGACCAGGCCAGCATTTGCCGCAATTCCTCGGCGTCTTTGGGCGACAACACGCTCGTATTTGGCAACTGCCGAATTCCGGCCATCGCCGCGGACGTCGAGGTGCGCGAATCCGCCGATTTTGACCGAGGTTCGACCAGCAGTGTTACGGGCGCCCGCGCAAGGCTGATGCTCTGCCGCACGTCGCCGAAACTGTTTTGCAATTCCTCGCAGTCCACGAACGCGAAAGGTCGGCTGCCGCCGGCCGCCAGGCTGGCACACCACTTGAGCGCGTGTGGAACGTCCGAGTCGACCGAGAATAGGCGATTGGACATCGTCCGCCATGGATCGAGCACGAGGGGATCCTGAACAGTCGAGACGACCACGATCCGCGCGTCCTGCCGTGCCAGCGCGAAGAGTTCCCGGCTCGCGACCTGGCGAAATAAATCGTCCTTCGTTGTAACTCGGTCTCGCACCTTTGCCGGATTGGTTGATTCATCAGGCAGCGTTTCGGGCGAGGTTCCCGCCAGAGTCGTCGTCCGGACATGCAACAGCGTGGGACGACCACGGCGCTTGATATTGTCGAGCGCCGAAAGCAGGCCGCTGTTATCTTGCGAGGTGATCGGACCTACATAATCGAAATTCAATCGGGCGCTAATTTGCGCGGCTCGGCGCGTTGTCGTTTCGTCTCTGTCCAGTGTTGTCGTACCTGCTGGCTGCGCCGCCTCGCATGCCACGACTAGTACCCGCGGGACTTGACCAAGAGCGGACTGTAATTGCTCGATGCCCCCGTCGAACAGGTCGATCGCGTTATCGACGATGATCAGCCAAGACAACTCATTGCTTTGTCCGTCCCGAATTTTCGGGCCGATTGAGCGAGCGACGGCCGAAGCATATTCGTGGCGCGGATCGACACGGACGATTTGCTCGCCGCCTGGCGAGCCGATCCTTCTCGGCTGCGAAAGATTCCAAACCACCTGGTCGCGTCCACTGTCGAACAGGTTGCGAAGTGCCGTCGCCAATTCCACGGTTTCCAACTCCTCTTCCGTTCGGACTTCCGTATTCAGCATCCACGCGCTATCCGAGAACTGTTGCGCCGTGGGGGATTGGTTCGGCGATTGTCGCTGATGATCTGACAGCGGTACCACCGGCCAGGGACTGGGATCCGTAGCATTGGCCATAATGAGTCATGCCTCGTAAAGGCAAGGAGATTGAGAAATGATCAGTTGCCGCTGTCACTCGAAAGCCGCCGTCACTCGAAAGACAGCGAAGTCGATTATTGCGGATTGCCGCGCGCGATGTCCACGTTTTTTCGGGAAATGCGCGCTGGTCAGCTAGAAATGATCGAACGTCGTAACGATGGCGAAGGCCGGGAAAGAGACGCTAGGAGGGCGGGTTGTACTGGCGATGAGGCGTGTCGCCCCAGATCATGCTGCATGCCCGTGACCTAGACTTTGGTGTCGCGACGCTCGCGTTGTTCAGCTAGATCAGGCATGGAGTATTGACTTCGATGACACAGCCGACAGACCGCCGGTACCGCTCGTACGAACTGGTCAACGTGGAATTGGTACAGGCCGCGATATTGCCGTTCGATTCCCAACCACTCGACGCTATCGCGGCCGAATTGCGCGAGATTTCGCAGACCGGCGCCAAGCTACTGATCCTCGGGCCGCCGCAACTGAGATACGACTGTCGCATTTCGCTGGCCACCCATCGATTCAAGCCCGCGCTGATGTTGGCGGCGGAGATTCAATGGGCGCGACCTAATCCCGCTGGAGATTGGCTGCTAGGATGCCAGTTCAAGACTCCGCTAACCGATGGAATATTTCAACAGTGGGTCGATAGTGGCGTGTTGAACCGGCGAAAAAGCGTTCGCGAACGTAGCCGCATATACGTGGGAGCCCAGCTGCAGCCGGGCAAACCTCGACTGCCGGCCATCGTCAGTGATTTTTCCGAGGGGGGGCTTTGCTTGATTACCAGCGAAGCGCCCAAGAACACGCGCGAAGTCTGCGTGTTCGGTTCCTTGCACGGAGAGGAAATCAACATTTCACTCAAGGTGCGCTGGACTCTTTCAGTTGGCCCTAAGCAAATGGTCGGCTGCGAATTTGCGCGGTTCCGACTACAAGATCCTGCGGCGCATGCACCAGGCTACTCAGCAACAAACACTGAGCGAACACTCGCCGGCGCGGCGCAGCGCCAACTGCTTGGATCCGCTGGAAGGCGCAGTTCGCTAAGCCTCCGGGCGGTCTTCGATTGACCGACGATTCAAAGGGCTTGGCCACCCTGGTCCGCTTCCCTTATCCCCGGCCGGCATCCGCTAAGAGGCCGTGCGTGCGACCGTGTGGATTTGCCGCGCCGTGTGTTAAGCTAATGGCACCGGTTCGAATACGTCCTCGGCTTTCCCCCGGCACATCTCATGAGAATCATCCATAGTCTACTGTTCGTGGCGATTCTGGTTTGGGATCAGTCCCTGGCCTTGGCAGCTGAATCGGCGCGACCGAATGTCATTTTGATCATGACGGACGACCAGGGTTGGGGGGACTTCGCCTTTCATGGCAATCCGCATCTAAGAACGCCACACCTCGATCGATTGGCTAGCCAAAGCATCGAACTAACACAGTTCTATGTAAGTCCGGTGTGCAGTCCTACGCGTGCCAGTCTGTTGACGGGCCGATACAACTATCGCACTGGAGCGATCGACACTTATTTAGGCCGCTCGACGATGGCCGCCGACGAGACGACACTGGCCGAACTGTTGTCGACGGCCGGTTATCGCACCGGAATCTTTGGCAAATGGCACCTGGGCGACAACTACCCGTCGCGAGCCATCGATCAAGGATTTGCCCAGTCGCTGGTGCATCGCGGCGGCGGAGTCGGTCAGCCCTCGGATCCGCCTGGAAACAGTTATTTCGACCCAGTTCTGACTCTCGACGGCCGCGAGATCAAGTCACGCGGATACTGCAGCGATGTTTTTACCGATGCCGCGATTCAGTTCATCGATGGGCACCGCGGCGATCCATTTTTCGCCTACTTGGCGTTCAATTGTCCGCATACTCCGCTCGAAGTGCCAAAAGAATATCACGATCGTTACAAGAACCTGGCGTTGGATGACGATACGGCAAAGCTGTACGGAATGGTCGCGAACATCGACGACAATATCGGGCGCCTATTGGCAAAGGTCGAGGAACTGAAGCTCGCGGATAACACAATTGTGGTCTTCTTGACCGATAACGGTCCGCAAATGCGTCGCTACAACGGAATTCTAAAGGGACTAAAAGGATCGGTATACGATGGCGGCATCCGCGTGCCTTGCCTGCTGAGGTGGCCAGGACGATTTCAAGCCGGCAGCAAGGTCGACGCAGTTTCGGCGCACGTAGATGTGGTTCCCACGCTGCTGGCAGCTTGTCGTGTGGCGATTCCGGCCGACCTCAAACTGGACGGAATCAACCTGCTGCCTGTTCTGCTGCGGGAACAAACGGCATTGCCGGATCGCATGTTGTTTTTTCAGTGGCATCGGGGTGATCGCCCGCAACTTTCTCGCGCTTGTGCGATACGAGGGCCGCGGTACAAACTGGTCCAGCCAGAGGGCCGTGGCGACGCGCGGCAGTTTGACGAGGCTTGGTCCTTGTACGACATGGCCGACGATCCGGGAGAACGTTACAACATCATCGATCGTCATAAACAATTGGCTGACGACATGAAATCCGCCTACCAGGCCTGGTTCGCCGACGTGAGCGCCACGCGCGGTTTTCCCGTGCCGCGCATCGTGGTTGGCACGAAACACGAAAATCCGCTGACCTTGACCAGGCAGGATTGGCGAGGTCCGCGGGCCGGTTGGGACAATGAGGGACTGGGATATTGGGATGTCGAAGTGCCGCAGGCCGCCGACTTCGACATCACGGTGCGAATGCCGGCCAAGCAAGTTGCCCGCTCCGTTCATCTTCGCATCGGCCCCAATGAGAGAACACTACCCCTGGCGGCGAACGTTGATCGTGCGATCTTCGAGCCGGTACGGCTCGAGCCTGGAAAACATCGAGTCGAAGCAATCGTCGAGCACGGCCAGGGCAGGGTAGGGGCCCACTACGTCGACTTGTTCGCGCGGGATGTGGCGAGCAAAGATTAGTCGCATACGGTGCAGAGGCCGTGCGCGAAAAAACGGGCCGAGAGAATTTCTCCCGGCCCGCTTCAATAGTACATGATCAGGTCGCTGGCGGTTAGTTGCTGGCGGCCGCGCTCGTGCCGGTTGGCTCGCCACCGGGTAGCTTGCCTTTGCTGATCAACTCGCCAAAGGTCGGCGAAGCATCGTCCTTGGGATCGGACTTCATGGCCCCAACCTTGTCCAGGGCCTCTTGAATCTTGGCGGTGTTCTTCATGTCGGCCTTCTTATCCAACAGCTCGTCGAGAGCTTTGCCGTATTCGTTACGGACCTTCTTGGTCTTGCCGACGTGGCAGACATTGCAATTCGCCTTGGTGACTGCGGCGGCGAAGGCCTTGTCTTCGTCGGTGGTCGGGTCCTTCTTGACGTACTTGGCAACAAATTCCTTTTTGAAGGCGTCGATGCCGAAAACCGGTTTGACGCTGGACGTCAGGGCGCCCACCAGAAACCCGCACAGTGTCAACAAACAAAGATTCTTCATAAACCGATAATCTCCCAAAGAATGTCGGCCTGCCCGATAGCGGAAGTTTTGGCTGTGAAAGGTGGGAAGGCGCGAGGGTAAAGGCGGGACGGAACGCGTAGGCATCCGCTATTGGGAACCAGTAGAATTACTGGCTCTGGCGCTGTCAAGCGAGCGGGCCAATCGTCGAAATTAAGTCGTGCGCGGTCACCGACTTAAATCTCAATTCGGCAAATCCGAGGGTTCGTCGGCTTTAGGCAGTTTTGGTTTGGCATCGTCGAACGAGGTCAATATCAGGGGCGGCAATTGTCGCAGCAAGCAACCGGCGTCGGCTCCGTCACTTGCGCCCCCACCGTTGGATTGGTCAGGCTTCGGTCTAACTCGTAGTCGCTGGGCACATGCGCGTGGAACGGGCGCTCGGGCTCGGGCAAGCTTCGCCAGTATTCGTGATTCTTGCGGAACGTCTGTGACCGGCTTAGTGCTCCCCAATGCGTCTGCCAATCGTCGAAGCGCATTTGCTTCGGAGCCGAGAGGCCGGCGGTATTTTGAATCTGCCAGAACACGTCGATACCGTCGAAGTAGTCGTGGTTGCCGCTCCATTGTAGCCGAGCGCGATATTCTTCCACGCTATTCGAGCCGCGCTGTTCGACCAAGGGCGGCGTTGCCGTTGAGACCACAATGCTGTCGTCGCAATTGATCTCAGTGAGCAGTTGATAGGGAGCGTCCTCGCTGTTGGTCAACAGAGCTAAGCCGCCGTGGACCATGGCAGTGACGTGGCGCAAATTGATTTGGACATGCCCTAGTTGCCGCGGTTGCGAGGGGCCGCCAGCGGTAGTGAGCAGACGCTCGCTACTGGCAAGCAGCCCGTTGTCCCAATTGAGTCGCACCGCCTGCAGGTCGTTGGCTCGCAAGAAGACAGCCTCGCCCCGGGCAACGCAGTGCTGCAGGTTGATCGTCAGGATTTGCTGTTCCATCGAGTCGACGTCCATCCCCATTCCACTGGCGCCGGCCGGGTACTTGATGTCGAAGAACGCCACGCCGGCATGGTAGGCCGTTTGCCCGAGCGAGGCATTGCGAATCGTAAACGTGCAACGTTGAAATTGCAGCACTTCCGTACCGCGAGTTTCAAACAGGGCCCAATCCGAAGGCACGTTTCGCGGCAAGTCGAGTTCCCAATGCACACCGGTCACGTACAACTGCCCTCCGGCGATGCTCAACATCGTGGTTGGATACTTCAGCGGGACCAGGTCCGGCTCCGGGTGAAACACCACCACGGGTTGATAGTGAGCGCCGGCGCGGATGGTGAGTTTGATGTTCGATACGACGATCGGCCGTTCTTGTCGGCGTCCGTCGAAATGAAGCTCGATGACGTCGCCGGTTTTGGCGTCATTGCAGGCCGCGTGCAGGCTGGCGTAGGTTTTAGGGCCCGCTGCAGTATCTCCCACGATTAAGATATTCTCCGGAGCCGCGGGGGGAACGCTAAGCGCCGTTTCGAGCGGGACCACATCATTCGGGGCGGGCCCCTCCGTCGTGGGCGCTCCGGCGGCCGATCCTGGAGAGTTGCGCGGCTCGGCGGGCGGCTTCGGAAACTCGAGCTCGCAAGGCTTCGAGACTGCCCGTGCCGAACGGATCGATCACATGTTGCCAAAACGCGCGCGTCTCCTCCGGCTTGTTCGCGCCGGATTCTGTACCGGGTGCAAGGCCGGCCTCTGCCGGCTTATTGTCGATCGCGGGTGTTCGCAAAGTTTCGGCGGCCGGCGCCGAGGGTGCAGGCAAGGCCGGAGACTGCGAACGAGCCGCCTTGGCAGGCCCGGGGCCAACGCCCGGGGGTCGCGGAATGCGCGCGGCCGCGGCCGGTAGATTCGCCGGCCCCACCAATTCGGTTGGCTCGGCCGACCAATAAAAATCCAAGCCAATGACCGTCAGGAACAGCACCGTCAATGGAACTGCCCAAGGCAGATGTCGTTGCCACCCGTTCAAGGGGCCCAAGGACCGGGCCGGCGCCCAATGCGTTCGAGACGAGTTTAACTGGATTCCCAATTTGTCGCCCAACGCGACAAGTTCGTTGCTCAATTCCTCGGGTTGTTGATACCGGTGCGCGGGATTCTTCGACAACAGCCGAGCCAGAATGCGCGCCACTTCGGCCGGCAGTTCGGGCCGAACGCTGCGCGGATCTGGTGGATGATCGGCCTGGTGCTGCAACAGCTTTTGCAACACGGTGCCATCTGGAAACGGCGGGCGCCCCGTCAACATGTAAAAAAAGGAACACCCTAGCGAATACAGGTCGCTGCGAACGTCGGCGCTGCGGGGGTCTCGTGCCTGTTCCGGCGAGATATAGTCGAACGTCCCCAGGGTCACGCCGCTCGCGGTCAGATCGTTGTCGGCATGAGCCACCTGGTTCAGGCGAGCAAGCCCCATGTCGACCAGCTTGGCCTTGCCATCGGGCGTGATCAACACGTTCGAGGGCTTGATGTCGCGATGGATGACCGCACGTTGGCTGGCGTGCTCCAGCGCTTGGGCGATTTGGTAAGTAAAGCTGATGGCGTCGTCCAAGGGGAGCGGGCCGTTATGCTCGACCAGGTCGCGGATGTTAACGCCTTCGATGAACTCGAAGACGATATAGTGCACGCCTCGGTCTTCGCCGACGTAGTGGACCCGCGCGATATTCTCGTGGTTAAGCCTGGCGGCCGACTGGGCTTCGTTGCGAAACCGCCGTAGCGTTTCCTCGTCGGCCGATTGATCGCGCGACAGCACTTTGACGGCGACTTGCCTGTTGAGCGTGGTGTCAAGTGCGCGGAAGACCACGCCCATGCCGCCGCCGCCGACAAACTTCTCAAGTAGAAACTGGCCGAGCTGTTCGCCCTCCAACAGGCTGCGAGTCTCGAGCGGCGAGTCCTCGCTGCCAACAGGCAGTCGCGGCAGCGGCTGACGAGAGGAAATGATGGTCATTTGCCCATCCCCGGCCGGAGAGGCGCCCGAGCCCTCGTCACGGACTTTATCAGTCGTGTTAGGGCCAGACGACGAAGGGGCCGTAGGCAGGGGCGACCCGGACTTATGGCTCGATCGTTCGTTCATCATCGTCCTTGGTCCCGAGCGGACGAACAGGGCGCGCTTCGTCGAACCTATCGCCTCGGCATCGCAAATTGTGTGACATGGCCAATCGCGATTCCACGCTGCCGCAGGCTAGTGGAACGACCGTCCAACACGATCGCCTGCAATCCGAGAGCACGTTTCGATTGGTTGATTTTAACCTTGCGACCCATCCTGCGTCAAACTGTTAACCATTCTACTGGATTAGGGTTACGGCTTTTTAATGGGATCGTTTGCTTGCGAACACGACCAGCGGTGCGGCGTGGACCCGATTTCCGCGGCTAACGCGAGTTGTTGCTTTCGCCGGGGATTGCACTAAATTACTCGCCCAGGCCGGAATGCACCTTTTTGAAATTCCCTTTCGCCGGCCGGAGCCTTCGTTTTGCCGCTTTGTCTGAAAATCGCAATTATGAACGGACCACACACCATGCAAACCGCCTCCAATCGCCGGGGATTCTTGCGACACACCGCCCTGACCGGCGCCGGACTGGCCGCCGCTGTGCTTCTAAAGAATCGATCGCAAGCCGACGACAAGCCGCTGGCGTTCAAGATCTCACTGGCTCAATGGTCGCTGCACAAGGCTCTCTTCGCCGGCAAGCTCAAGAATTTGGATTTCGCCCAGCTGGCCACCACCGAATACGGCATCGACGCAGTGGAGTATGTAAACCAGTTCTTTAAAGACAAAGCCAAGGATCAGACGTATCTAGCGGAGATGAAATCTCGGGCCGCCGATCAGGGGGTCAAGAACGTGCTGATCATGATCGACAACGAGGGCTATCTGGGCGATCCCGATAATGCAAAGCGGACCAAGGCCGTTGAGAACCACTATCCCTGGGTTGAGGCGGCCAAATACCTCGGCTGCCATTCGATTCGCGTGAACGCGTACTCCAAAGGAACGCCCGAGGAGCAGTCCATGCTAGCAACCGATGGTCTCCGCCGCCTGTCGGAATTTGCCAAGCCGTACGGGCTCAATATCATCGTGGAGAACCACGGCGGGTTGTCGTCCGATGGCAAGTGGTTGATGGGTGTCATTAAGGGAGTTAATTTGAGTAATTGCGGTACACTGCCAGACTTCGGTAACTTTCAGGACTATGATCGCTACATGGCCGTTGAGGAAATGATGCCGGCGGCAAAAGGTGTCAGTGCGAAGAGCCATGACTTCGATTCCGACGGCAATGAGACCAAGACCGACTTTCGGCGCATGATGAAAATCGTGCTTGCGGCTGGGTATCACGGCTATGTGGGAATCGAGTATGAAGGCTCGAAATTGAGCGAGCCTGATGGCATTCGGGCGACGAAGAAGCTGCTCGAGCGCGTACGCACCGAGTTATCCTAGTACACGCACATAACCTATTTTCTCGGATCGCCCCAGAGCCTCTTGGGCGATCCTTTTTCTTGCGCTTTGTGCTAGCAGATGCAATTTTTTCTCAAGTTTTTTTGGAGTGCTATCACTGGACACTTGGTGATTGGTAAAAACGCGACTGCCTGTTTTTTGTGCACGCTGGCCGTGCTTAATTGGAATGCATGTCCGCTCAAAATCCGGGCAGTACTGGTCAAGTGTCGTAAGTGCTATCAAAGAAATGACATCCGTGCTGGTCTTGATCGCCCTGTACGATTCGTGCAATGAGGCCAGCGTGGGCCTCGGACTATTTGGACACCCGATCGCAGGAGAGTGAGTATGAACGAGCAACGACAAGATGTCTTTCGCGTAGCCGACGAGATTTTCCGTCAGCGGCCCAGTTGGGTCACCTTCTTTCGCGAAGTGCTAGGCGTGGATGGAATCGTGCGCCAAGTTCATTCTTCCCCCGAAGCCCTCAGCCAGTTTGAACAGACCCCCGAGTATCAAAAAATTCAACAGATGCTGGCAAAGCTGCGTGAGAATGACGCCGACTTGCCCGGCGGGCCGCGTGAGCCCACGCGAGTCATAACTGTTCGGCTGCCGAAGAGTCTTCACGAGTCATTGCGGGCCGAAGCTCACGATCGCCATACCAGCATGAACAAGCTCTGCATCTCCAAGCTGCTGCAGGTCGTCGACGACGAGCTGGTGCCGGCCGAGACGGGGCTGGCTGAGAAGCAGTCGGCCTAAATTAACATTGCGATCGGGTTCAAAAAGAGATTCGGAGCGGACCTGTAAGCCGGGTTCTGTACCCCCGCGGCAGCCAAGCTGTCGCGGGGGAGCGGCCATTTCTCTGGGGAACTGATCGCTCAGTAACTCAAGCGGCCTACCCGAAAGTGACTAACGGACCGGACCGGTCCGTCCGGGGTTGCCCCCGGTCCTTTCTGTTTGGCCTTACTCCTGGTGGGGTTTGCCTAGCCAGGCTGGTCACCCAGCCCGCTGGTGAGCTCTTACCTCGCCGTTTCACCCTTACCGCCGGAGGGGGCAAGCCCCTCCGGGGCGGTCTGCTTTCTGTTGCACTTTCCCGGGCCTCGCGGCCGGTGGGCGTTACCCACCACCATGTCCTGTGGAGCCCGGACTTTCCTCCAAGTCGATTCCAAGATCGGAATCGCTCAGCGGCCGCCCAGCCCGCTCCGAATCCCTATCTACCATACGCGGCGTCGAGGGCGATTGATAGAGACCTCGCCGTCGCTTTCAGAGCCCGACGTTGGTGGGGGGCGGCGCTTCGGAGTCTCTGTTAAACAGCGCAGATTAGGGGTCGGGTGATGCTCGGTGACGATACATTCACCGAATGTGCCTGTCTTAACGATTCTAAGTAAGACGCCGGCCATGCTGCCGTCAACGAACGTAGCGATTTTGCGAATGGTGATCGCTACTTTTCGCCCATCTAGGGGGAGTGCGGCCTGCCGCGGTCCCCTCGCCAGCTCTCCGTACGGAAGACCCACCCTGTGTTTGCCAAACCTCTTCGACTACTCCCCGGGAGCCGGCTTTCGGATGTCGCTTTGCGAACCCCGCTCGCCCTGGCGATCGCGTGGTCCGCGGCGGCATGCAATGTGACACTGGCGGCGCCTCCCCCCTCAACCAGACCGGTGCCGCAAAACAAACCGACATCGGCGCTAGTGCGACTGCCCGACACTAAGAAAGCGGCGCCCGAAAATCGCCGGCGATTCGAAGGCGTACAGGTTTCGGCCGCGACACAGCCGCAATACATGACGCGCGTACCACAAGCTCCCGAACCGATTCCGTTGGGCACGGATAACTTGCCGCCCGCGACGACACTTGACGAGTTGACCGCGCTGGCTCTGGCCAATAACCCGCAGATCCGCGAAGCCGAGAATCAGGCTGCCGCGGCGCGTGCCCGAGCTCTGCAGGCGAGTCTCTACCCGAACCCAACGTTTGGCACCGCGTCCCCTCAGTTGGCGGGCAATCAGTCGCAATACAATGCCTACGTGATTCAAGATCTTGTCACTCGAAATAAGATCGGATTGGATACGGCGGCCGCCAGCCGTTTGGCCCGCGAGGCCGAGTTGGCGGCGGTCCGGGCCCGCTTCGACGTGCTGACGGTCGTGAGACAGCGGTTCTATACCGCCTTGATCGCCGAACGTAGAGCGAGTGTGCTGGAAAGCATGGTCAAGATCGCGCGGACCTCGCTGGATATCAGCGAGCGACTGCTGAAGGCTGAAGCCGGCACGCGCGGAGACGTGCTCTTGCTGCAGATCGAATACTCCAGGGCGGATGCCGAACTCAAGAACGCCTACACGCTTGCGGCCACGTCCAAACGCCAACTGGCGGCCGCGGTGGGCTTAATGGACATGCCGATTGCGCGGGTCGAGGGCGATCTCAGGCAACCGCTGCCGGACTACGATCTCGTCGCGCTGCAACAAACCGTCATTGCCCGCAATGCCAATGCCCAGAGCGCGGAAGTGGAAATTGCTCGCACTCAAGTCGCACTGCGGCGAGCCGTTGTCGAGCCATTTCCGAACGTGAACATGCTCGGTGGCTACCAGAACCAACAGCCCGGCGCCATGGCCCCGCAAGCACAGGCGTTGTATCAGATTCAGATGGTCGTTCCACTTTGGAACCGTAACCAGGGAAACATTCGGGCCGCACAAGCCAACGTGGGAGCGGCCGTGGCGCAGCTGAATCGCGTGGAAATGGAACTGGCCAATGCCTCGGCCGAAGCTCTTGGACGGTACATCACGGCGCGACAGTTGGTCGAGCGGTTCGAACGCACTGTGTTACCCAGTGCGATTGAGCTGCAAGACATTTCCGAACAGCTTTACCGTCAAGGGCAGACCGAATTCTTGAATTACCTTAATTCTCAACGGGCCCTGCTCAGCGCCAATCTCGACTATCTCACCGCCCAGTCGGCGCTCTGGACCGCCGCCGCGGAAGTCGCGGGCTTGTTGCAAAGCGAACGCTTTCCGTAGTTCGTTACAAATGCGTAAGCTTGCCCCGCCTTTCTTCTGCAATTATCCCTTCTTGGCGATAATCTTGACATGCGCACTACCAATCGAGGGCGCAACGGCACTCGATTGGCGGTAAGCTTCCCTGGCGACCGCAGAACTGTGGACTAGTTGTGTCCGTAGAACTTGGGTGCAAGCCCTTTCGCCAGACGATTAGTCGAGAGTCCGGGCGATCTCTCCGCGAGAACTGTATGAACAAAGTGGTGTCGGCGCGTTCCAAGGCATGGAAGTGGATCTTCGTCGGCCTTTGCCTGAGCGTCGGGGGTGGGATCGTAGCTTACACGACCTATTCGCCGGCGGCTCGTTCGATCGCCGCGAGCGGCGCTACCACGGCGCCTTCCATGCGGCTGGTTCCTGGTTCGACTAATACGCTGGAACTGACGCCGCAATTGATTGGCAACTTGGGGGTGCGGACGGCCAAAGTCGTTAGCGCCGCCGGCCACGACCGATTGAAACTCTCTGGCTCTTTGCTGCTCGACTCGAATCGCATGGTGCGCGTGCATTCCCGGTTTCCCGGGGAAGTGGCCTCGATCGCAACCGATCTTGGCGGCTCGGGCGACCCACGGCCGCTGCGGCTTGGCGATCGTGTGGCCAAAGGACAATTACTGGCCGTCATCTGGAGCAAGGACGTAGGTGAGAAGAAGAGCGACCTGGTCGACGCGCTCTCGAAGCTGTACATGCATCAAGCACAGCTAAAGAACTTGCAGGCCCTGCCGGCAGCGACCGTCGCCGGGCGCCAGATGCGAGAGGCCGAACGCGAGTGCGAGGCCGACATTATCGAAGTCGACAGGTTGGAACGCACTCTGCGCTCGTGGCGGCTCAATGACACCGAAATCAACGCGGTACGCGCGGAGGCTGAGAAGCTTCATCGTGGACAGGCTGTCCTCCAGGTGCCGGGTCATACAAGTTCTGAATTGGCAATCGACAAAAGCTGGGCCGAAGTCGAAGTGCGCAGTCCGCTCGATGGCGTGGTGTTGGAAAAGAATATCGTGGCCGGCGACATGGTTGATACGGGGCTCGATCTGTTCGAAATCGCCGACTTGGATAAGTTGGGCGTGATCGCTAACGTTTATGAAGAGGACTTGCCCATGCTCGAGTCGCTGCCGCGCGAAGATCGTAAATGGACGATCCAGCTCAAGTCCCAGTCCGACGCCCCGGGAATTCCCGGTACGTTCGAATTGATCGGCAATATCGTCGATCCGAACCAACACACAGCAGCGGTCATGGGTTGGTTGGACAACCGAGACGGTCGCCTGCGAGCCGGACAATTCGTGACGGCGCTAGTGGAACTGCCGGCGGCCGCCGGCGAGGTTGTGGTTCCCGATACGGCCATTGTGCAGGACGGCACGCAATGCGTGGTATTCGTGGCCGCCGACGAAACCGGAAGAGAAGTAACCCGTCGGCGCATCGCGCTCGTCAGCCGGGGCCCGGATGTGGCTTACATCCGCTCCGAACCCACGGATGCAGAGCGGTCCAAGGGCTGCGAGAAGTTATCGGCGGATGAATGGGTCGTCATCTCCGGCTGTATCGAGCTCGACGGGGCATTGGAAAACGAGTTGGCTACTACCGCGCTTCCTGCTTCCGTCAACTAGAGGCTTTGCTTCGCGTTCGCTGCGCCTCGCGCGCGGCATGTGCAGGTTTATGCGAACTTTGATGGTTCGCGGCGGATAGACATGGTCCAGGGTTTGATCGCGTGGGCGTTGCGGAATCGGTTGATCGTCATCCTCAGCGTGTTGACGATCACGGCCGTCGGCGTTTACGCGTTTTTTAATATCAACGTTGAAGCCTACCCCGATCCGGCTCCCGCGATCGTGGAAGTCATCGCCCAGTACCCGGGCGCTTCGGCCGAGGAAGTCGAGCGACAGGTCACGATTCCTCTCGAGATCGCCCTGGCAGGCATGCCGGGACTCGACTATTCGCGCAGCAAGAGCCTGTTCGGATTGTCCCATCTTCGCAACCAGTTCGACTACGGCGCCGACTATTTTCGCGCGGTTGGAGGTATTGAACCGTCTGAATTCGGTCGAGTTGCCGCCCGGTGTGAAGCCGGAAATTGCGCCGACCTCGCCGACCGGAGAAATCTATCGCTACATCATCGATGCGCCGACCGACGCCGAGGGGCGAGACGTTTATTCGCTCTACGATCTGAAGTCGCTAAACGATTGGAAGTTGGAAAAAGACTTTCGTCGCGTGCCGCGGGTGGCTGACGTCGTCAGCTTCGGCGGCGCGGTGAAGCGCTATGAGATTCAGCCCGATCCAGCGCGGCTCTTGCAGTATGGCGTGACCTTCGAACAACTGGAAAACGCCGTCGCCCAGAGCAATGAAAACGTCGGGGGAGACTACCTGCGCCAGGGAGATTCGGTGCAGGCGGTGCGTGGGCTGGGCTTGATCGGCGGCGGACAGGATCCGCTGCAGCAGCTCAAGGCCAAGATGGATCCCAAGACTGCCAACACGCTCTTGCGAAACGAGGAAAATCGTCGCATTCGCGAGATTCGACAGATTGTCTTGTCGGCCACGAACAACGTTCCGATCAAGGTCGCCGACGTCGTCGAGGGGGGCCGCCACGCGAGTCTCGATCCCAATGGTCGTCGCGGAGTCGTCGTCGGCACGCACACCCGCGCCGGACGCGTCGCGGCCAGTTTGCCCAAACTCGACGAAAAAGGGGAACAGCGAGTCGAAAACGGCCAGCGCGTCTGGAACGACAAGGAGGACGTGGTCGAGGGAATTGTGCTGCTTCGGAAAGGCGAGAAGTCGCTGCCGGCGCTGGCCGATGTCCGCGCCAAGGTCGAGCAGTTGAATCAGCCCGGCCAACTTCTTCCCGGGGTTACGCTCAACACGATCTACGATCGTACGAACCTGATCAACTTAACAACGGCCACGGTGCGCGAAAATGTCTTGGTGGGTATCGGGCTTGTGGTGCTGATCTTGCTCATCTTTTTGAATGATGCGCGCAGCGCCTTCATCGTGGCGATCAACATTCCCTTGGCCTTGCTGTTCGCTTTCGCGGCCTTGTACTTGATGGGCAAGTCGACGAACCTGTTGTCGCTCGGCGCGGTCGACTTCGGCATCATCGTCGATTCGTCGGTGATTATGGTGGAAGCCATCTATAGGCGGCTGAGCTCGGGTGAGGACTCTGATTTGCCGATCGATAAGCGGATCTTGCGCTCTTCCGGCGAAGTGCAGCGCAGCCTGGTGTTTTCTCGGTTGATCATCGTCTGCGCGCTGTTGCCACTGTTTACGATGACGGGGCCCGAGGGCCAGATCTTCGGACCCATGGCCGACGCCTACGCGTTCGCGCTGGGCGGGGCGCTGTTGTTCGCCCTGACCCTGTCGCCCGTCCTCTGCAAAATGGTCATGCAGAAGCTGCCGCAGGCCAAGGATAACTTCCTGGTGCGTACGCTCAAGCGATTCTATCTGGCGCAGTTGGACGCCGCCCTGCATCACCGCGTGTGGGCGCTGGCTGGTTTTGCGGTCTTGATCGCGGGAACGGGAATGGCGCTGCCTTTCCTGGGGCGTGAGTTCATGCCGGCCCTGGAAGAAGGCAATATTTACATCCGCGGCACGTTCCCGGTCAAAGTTTCGTTGGATGAGGTCACCCGCCGCTCACGCACCGCGCGACAGATACTTCGCAAGTATCCCGAAGTAAAAGCCGTGTTGTCGCAAATGGGTCGCCCGGATGACGGCACCGATCCGACGGGCTTTTACAACGCCGAGTTCCAGGTGCCGCTCAAGCAGGAAGAAGATTGGCCCAAGGTCGTGGAAAACACCGGCTGGCGGAGATGGTTGGGTCTTCGAGCCCGCTCCAAGAGCGAGTTGGTGGCCGCCATGCAGTCTGAATTGGATCAGGCCGTGCCAGGCGTGGACTGGAACTTCTCCCAGCAGATTCGCGACAACGTGATGGAAACGCTCTCGGGGGTGAAAGGCGAGAATTCGATCAAGATATTCGGACCCGATTTGGACGAACTGGAGCGCATCGCCAAACAAGTTCGGGCTCGCGTGAAGAACGTGCCGGGAATCGAAAGCGTCGGCATCTTTCCGATCAAGGGACAGACGAATCTCGAATTCGCCATCGATCGCGAGAAGTGCGCGATGTGGAACGTAAGTGTCGCGCAGGTGCAAGACGCCCTACAAACGGCCGTTGGCGGCAAGGCCTTCACCGAGATGGTCGAAGGCGAGCGCAAGTTCGACATCACGATTCGTTGGCCGGAAGGGCTGCGCAAGAGCGAAGAGGAAATCCTCGACATTCCGGTTGACGTGCTCAAGAACCGGGTTACCGCCGACAGCCCTCTGCGCTCCGAATCACGAGCCGAATTGGGCCTGCGCGGCTCGCGCGTTCCTTTGCCGGCTCTCAGCGGGAGCGCCTTCAATACCACGTACAATGACGCCGCCGTGGTGCCTCGCCGACGATTGCGCGACCTGGTGGTACCCCTCGACGAACAGGGCGTTCCCGATCACAAAGCCAGCTTCTCGCGCACGGGCGCCTCGACAATCGCCCGCGAGCAGGGCAAGCGAATGATCGCCATCAAATTTAGCGTCCGCAACCGCGATTTGGCCAGTGCGGTGGCCGAAGCCCAGGAGGCGACAAAAGAATGCTTTGTCGCGCCGTATACCGCTGAATGGAGCGGCGAGTTTCAGGAGATGAACGAAGCCCTCCACCGCCTTTCCCTCGTAGTCCTGGTTTCACTCGCGCTGATCGTGGTGTTGCTCTACCTGGCGCTCGGGTCGGCGCTCGACGTAGCTGTCGTGTTCGCTAACGTTGTGGTGTTAGCCATCGGCGGCATCTGGGCATTGATTTTCACCGGTTCGAATTTCAACATTTCGGCCGGCGTGGGGCTGATCTCAATCCTGGGCGTGGGCATGATGAACGGACTGATTTTGATCTCGGGCTTCAACTCTCGCCGCGCACAGGGAATGCCGCTTGCCGAAGCATTGCAAGACGGTATGGAGAAGCGCATTCGACCCTTGACGATGACCTGCCTGACGGCAATCTTCGGCATGTTGCCGGCGGCCTTCTCCACGCGGATTGGCTCGCAAACGCAGCAACCGCTGGCGATCGTGGTCGTGGGAGGAATGATCACCACACTGTTGCTGATGAACCTGATGCCCGTGTTCTATAGCTTCTACGGGCACCGCGATCCGCCCACCGGCGCGGGCGAAATGCACTAGCGGGTACGCTGGTCGGAGGGTTCGTCGAGATTCCCGCGGTTCATGTGGAATCGAAATCCGACGGCGATTGCTTGGGCAAGCGGTGTTGTGGGCTGGCTTTAGGCTTCGTGGCGGACCCGCGGGCGCCTCGTCTCGGAATCCACGTGCCGAGGCCGGCGAGCATCCCTGATCGGCCTCGCCAGGCGTCGCCCGCCCATTCAATGACGTAGTAGAAGACCGGCGTCAGGAAAATACCGAACAAGGTCACTCCCAGCATGCCGCCGAACACGGCAGTACCCAGGGTGCGCCGCATCTCCGCGCCTGCGCCCTCGGAGAGCACGAGCGGCACAACGCCTAAGATAAAGGCGAACGACGTCATGATGATCGGGCGCAATCGCAGGCTTACCGCGGCCAGCGTGGCGTCGTAACGGTTCTTGCCTTCTTCACGCTGCGCCCGGGCGAACTCGACCACGAGGATCGCGTTCTTGCAGGCCAGGCCAATGAGCACGACGAATCCCACTTGGGTGAAGATGTTGATGTCCATTTTGGCCCAAATTACGGCGGTAATCGCGCACAACAAACACATGGGCACCACCAGGATCACGGCCAGGGGCAGGCCCCAACTTTCGTATTGCGCGGCCAGCACCAGAAACACCAGCACCACGGCCAAGATCAGCGCCAGCATGGCCGTATCGCCGGTTTGCAATTGCAAAAGAGCGAGTTCGGTCCATTCATAACGCATCGACCAATTCAGTTCGCTTTGGACAACGCCTTCCAACAGTTCGATCGCCTGACCGGAACTTAGTCCCGGCGCGGGGCTGCAATTGACCGGCGCCGCCGCGTACATGTTGTATCTCGCGATCAATACCGGACCCGTCACTTCGCGCACCGAAAGAAATGCTCCCAATGGCACCATGCTACCGCGCTCATTTCGGACCTTCAGTGCCTTAAGGTTCTCGACCTCTTCGCGGAAATCCTGGTCGGCCTGCACGTTGACTTGCCAGGTGCGGCCGAACAAATTGAAGTCGTTCACATACAGCGAACCCAGGTAAACTTGCAGCGTGTTGAAGACCTCGGACATCGAGACGCCCATGACCTTGGCTTCGGTGCGGTCGATGTCGAGATACAGCCAGGGCGTCTTGGCCCGAAAACTGGTAAAGGGACTCTCGAGCCCCGGCGTTTCCGCGGCCTTGGCCACGATTTGATCGGCCACGAGTTGCAGCGAGTCGAGCCCCGTATTGCCGCGGTCTTCGATCATCACTTTAAAGCCGCCAGCCGTGCCCAATCCTTCCAAGGGGGGTGCGCCAAGCACGTTGATCAGGGCATCCGAGATTTCTCTCTGCAATCGGCGTTGCAACGTTGCCGCCAGCGCGTTGCCCGACAGCTCCGGCGCATGGCGTTTGTCGAATTCATCGAGCATGACGTACATCGCGCCAAAGTTCGGAGCGTTGGCGTTGAGCAGGATCGACTGCCCGGCGATCGAGACCGTATGTCGGACACCCGGCGTCTTCTGAACTATGTCGTCGATCTTGTGCATGACCTGCTCGGTCCGGCCGACCGAGGCCGAATCGGGCAATTGTAAATTAACGAGCAAGTAGCCTTTGTCCTGCGCGGGAATGAATCCTTTGGGCGTGTCGACAAAACGCGTGTAGGTCAGGTAAAGCAGTCCGCCGTACACGATCAAAACCAGCACTCCCACGCGCAACAGCCGGCCGACGCTCCAGGTATAAAGGCGGCCGGTCAGATCGAACGCGTGATTAAAAGCGCGAAATGCCAGTCGCAGCAACAGGTTCGCTGGCCAACTCGCAACTCCCCCCAGCACGCCGCCAGCCAGCGCGGCGACCCACGGCGTGGCGTCGGCAGTGATCCAGCCGGGCAGGTGATTGTCCGCCAACTGGGGCGTGAGATATTCCCAGCCTAGCCAGGCTCCGGCGAGTACAAAGGCCAGCCACGGCAGCGGCGGCGCCGCGCCTTTGTCGCGGGGACGCAAAAGCAGAGCCGTCAACGCCGGACTCAGTGTCAACGAATTGAACGTCGAAATCAGCATCGAGACTGCGATTGTCAATGCAAACTGGCGAAAGAATTGTCCCATGATGCCCGTGATGAACGCGCAGGGCACGAACACGGCGCTCAGCACCAGGCCGACCGCGATCACCGGCCCCGAAACCTGGCTCATGGCGCGGACCGTGGCGTCGCGGGGCGACAGCCCCTGTTCGATATGGTGCTCGACCGCTTCGACCACGACGATCGCATCATCGACGACGATGCCGATCGCTAGCACCAGTCCGAAGAGGGTAAAATTGTTCAGACTGAATCCCATCGCCGCCATGACCGCGAACGTGCCGACGATTGCCACGGGCACGGCGATCAGGGGGATGATGGCGGACCGCCAGTTCTGCAGGAACACGAGCACCACAATCGCCACCAGGATGACCGCATCGCGGAGAGCTTTGAAAACCTCGCGGATGGATTCCGTTATAAATGGCGTGGTGTCGTAGACGATTGCATAGTCGACGCCGTCGGGGAAGCGTCCTTTGAGCTCTTGCATCTTGGCGCGCACCGAGCCGGCGATCTCCAGGGCGTTCGATCCCGGTAACTGGTAGATCGACAAGGCCACAGAAGGCTGGCCGTCCAGTTTGCACGATTGATCGTAGCCCTGGGCCCCCAATTCAATCCGAGCGACGTCGCGCAACCGCACCAGCCGACCGTCGATGTCGGTTTTCACGATCATTTCGGCAAACTGATCGGGATCGGCCAGACGTCCCATCGTGCTGACGGTGAATTGAAATACCTGGCCTTTGTTCACCGGCGGCTGGCCGATCTGTCCGGCCGCAACCTGGGTGTTCTGCTGCTCGATAGCCGAAACGACGTCGCTGGCCGACAAATTGGCGCGGACATCTTCTCGGGATCGAGCCACAGCCGCATGCTGTAGTCGCGCTGGCCGAGATAGGTAATATCACCGACGCCCGGAAGCCGGGAGAGTTCGTCCTTGAGTTGGATCGTGGCGTAGTTGCTCAAATAAAGGCTGTCGCGCGAGCCCTCCGGTGAGAACAGATTAACGATCATCAACACGCTGGGCGACTTTTTCTTCACGGTCACGCCGCGGCGGCGCACCAGCTCCGGCAGAATCGGCTGCGCCAGCGCCACGCGATTCTGCACCAGCACCTGAGCCATGTTCAAATCCACGCCGTTGGCAAAGGTGACCGTCAACGTGTAGTTGCCGTCGTTGGTGCATTGCGAGGACATATACAACATGTCCTCGACCCCGTTGACTTGCTGCTCGATGGGAGCGGCAACCGTATCGACCACGACCTTGGCATTTGCGCCCGGATACGACGCCGACACCTCAACCGTCGGCGGCGCGATCTCGGGATATTGGGCAATGGGCAGCGTGACCAGCGCAATACCGCCGGCCAGCGTGATCACGATCGACAGCACCGAGGCGAAGATCGGTCGATTGATGAAGAAATTGGAAAACAAAGGCGCCTCAGTCTTGCATGACCCGCTCGCGCGGTTTGACCGGTGGAAGGTGGGGCTTGGGCGGGCTCCACATGCGATGCGCCAATTGTCGCACCGGACGCAGGCTCAGCAGACCGAGCGAGAACTGTCCGATATGGTGCGAAACTCGCGAGGCAAACACGGGCGTGCCGCTCAACCAATCGATCGCAAAGAAGAATACCGGCGTAAGTAACAATCCGAAAAGCGTGACGCCCACCATGCCGCTGAACACGGCCGTGCCCAGGGTACGCCGCATCTCCGCGCCGGCGCCCTCGGCGACCATCAGCGGAGCGACTCCCAGAATAAAGGCAAACGAAGTCATGATGATGGGCCGCAACCGCAGTCGGCAGGCCTCGAGCGTGGCGGCGCGGCGCGATTCGCCGCTCTCGCGCTTCATCTTGGCGAACTCGACGATCAGAATTGCGTTCTTGCTGGCCAGCCCCACCAGCACCACAAAACCGATCTGCGTGAAGATGTTGATATCCATCGAGGCCAGGTTGACGCCCACGATGGCGCTCAGCAGGCACATCGGCACGACCAGGATCACGGCCATCGGCAGCGACCAGCTTTCGTATTGCGCCGCCAGCACGAGGAAAACCATCACCACGGCCAGAGCGAAGATGATCATGGCGGTATTGCCGGCCATCAGTTCGAGATAGGCCATTTCGGTCCACTCGAACGCCATCGAAGAGGGCAGGGCGGTCTTGGCGATGCCCTCCATCAGCTCGATGGCGTCGCGAGAACTGGTGCCCGGCTTGCCGGCCCCGGTGATCGAAGCCGCCGGATACATGTTGTAGCGAGTCAGCACGAGCGGCCCGTTGACTTCCCGAATGCTGGCCAGCGAACCGATGGGCACCATCACGCCCGACGAACTGCGCACTTTGAACTTCGAGATATCCTCGACCTGATCGCGAAACTCGTGCTCGGCCTGAACGACCACTTGCCAGCTACGGCCGAAAAGATTGAAGTCATTGACATAGAGCGATCCCTGGTAGACTTGCAGCGTGTCGGCAAAATCGCGGAGGTTCACCCCCTTTTCCATGCAAGCTCGCGGGTCGGGCTCAACCTTTAGCATCGGGACGTTCGCGCGAAACACCGAGAACAAGTTCGTTAGCGAGGGGTTTGCGTTTCCCTCGGCGACGAGGTCCTCGGTCTGGGCTTGCAGGTTCGTGAGCCCGACGTCGGTTCGATCTTCGACCACTAGCGTAAAGCCGCCCGCCCGCCCCACGCCGCGCACCGGCGGCGGCGGGAAAACCTGCACCATGGCGCCCGTGATCTTGCTGAACCCCTGATTGAGCTTGGCCACGATGCTCGAACTCGATCGCTCCGGATCGCGCCGCTTGCCGTAATCATCCAAGCCAATAAAAAGCGATCCGAAATTCGATCCCATTGCGTTGAGGGCGAACGATTGCCCCGTGATTCCAGTCACGTGCCGGATGCCGGGGGTCGCGCCGGCTATTTTCTCGACCTGACGAATGACGCTCGCCGTGCGCTCGGAGGAAGCCGAGTCCGGCAGTTGCACGTTGATCAACAGATAGCCCATGTCTTGCGAGGGAATGAACCCCTTGGGCGTGTCGACGAATTTTCCGTAGGTTAACGCAAGCAATGCGCCATAGATCAGAAGTACCATTACGCTGACGTGCAGCAGACCGCCGGCGACCCAGGTATAGAGGCGACCGAGCAAGTTAAATCCGTGGTTGAAGGCTCGAAATCCCCAAGTCAGAATTGTGTTGATCGGCCAACTCACGACCACACCGGCCAATGCCCCGGCGAAGGCGGCCAACCAGGGCAGCGCAGTAGCCATGTTTCCGTCGGGCGCCGCCAGGTAGGCCATGCGAGGCGCGAGCATTTCCCAGCCCAGCCAACCGCCGACCAATGCAAAGGCCACCCACGGCAGTGGCGCCACGCGCTCGTTCCGCGGGCGCAGTAACAGGGCGGCAAGCGCCGGACTGAGTGTCAGCGAGTTAAAGGTCGAGATGATCGTCGAAACCGAGATCGTCAGTGCAAATTGTCGGAAAAACTGACCGGTGATGCCGCTGATAAAGGCGCAAGGTACAAATACAGCGCTCAGTACCAGGCCCACGGCAATCACGGGGCCGGAAACTTGTCGCATGGCCAGGATCGTCGCGGCGCGCGGCGCCATTCCCTGTTCGATATGGTGTTCCACGGCCTCGACCACCACAATTGCGTCGTCGACCACGATGCCAATGGCCAAAACCAGCCCGAACAGCGTCAGGTTATTGAGACTGAACCCAAACAAGGCCATGGCCGCGAATGTCCCGACCACAGCGACTGGCACGGCAACAAGCGGAATAATGGCGGACCGCCAATTCTGCAAAAAAACCAGTACCACCAGGGCTACCAGAATGACCGCGTCGCGCAGCGTCTTGGTCACTTCCTTGATCGATTCGCTGGTGTAGGGCGTGGTATCGAAGTTGATTTCCCAGATCAGGTCGTTTGGGAAATCGCGGGCCAGATCGTTCATCTTGGCCATCACTCGGTCGCGTGTTTCCAGCGCATTGGCATCGGGAAGCTGAAAGATCGGCATGAACACGGTCGGTTTGCCGTCGAACACGACGCTGACGTCCTGATTCTTCGCGCCCAGTTCGACCCGACCGATATCCTTGATCCGCACGAGCCGTCCTTCTTCGCCGACTTTGACGACGATGCTCTCGAAATCCTCGGCGGCGCTCAGCCTGCCCAGCGTATTGAGCGTGATTTCCAGCTTCTGATCGTTGCGGGCCGGCGAGGTTCCGATCACGCCCGCGGCGACCTGTGCATTCTGCTCGCGAATTGCCCGCACCACGTCGCCAGCCACCAGGTTTCTCTCGGCCAATTTAGACGGATCGACCCAGACACGCATGCTGTAGTCGCGTTGTCCCATCATGCCGATGTCGCTCACGCCCGGCACGCGCGCCAGTTCGTCCTTGATTCGAGTCACCGTGTAGTTGCTCAGGTAAAGCTGGTCGTAGGTGCCATTGGGCGACGTGATGGCGACCCCCATCAGTACGTCTGGCGAACGCTTGCGCACCATGACGCCGGTCTGCTTGATGACATCGGGCAGCTTTGGCAGCGCCAGGCTGACGCGATTCTGCACCAGCACCTGAGCCATGTTCAAATTGACGCCGTGCTTGAACGTGACGGTCAGATTGTATGAACCGTCGTTGGTGCAACTGGAAGACATGTAGAGCATGCCTTCCACGCCGTTGACCTCCTGTTCGATGGGAGCGGCCACCGAGCCGGCTACGTCGCGGCGCTCGCCCCCGGATAGACGCACGACACCGAGACATTTGGGGGCGAGATGGGGGGAAACTGCGCCAAAGGCAGCGTGAACAGCGCAATGCCACCGGCCAGCGTGATCGCGATGGAGAGCACGCAAGCGAAGATCGGACGATCGACGAAAAATCGAGAGATCACGGCCGACTCATTTCTTCATTCCGACGAGCCTTGCCGGCGTGGCGGGCACTACCGCGGAGTTCTTTCTTTCTCGGTCGCGGGCGCCTCGGCAACTTCCGATGACTCGCCCGACGATTGCTCAGACGCCGCGGCGGCCATCTTGGGCTGCACGACAGCGCCGGGTCGCACCCGCTGTAGCCCGCTGACCACGACCTGTTCGTCGGCCGACAGGCCCTTGAGCACGACGCGCCGCCCATTTTGCAACTTGCCGACCTGAATTCGACGGTACTGCGCTTTGTTTTCGGCGTCGACCACGTAGACGAACTTCTGTCCCTGATCGGTTCCCAACGACTCCTCGGCCACCAACAAGGCCTGATAGGGTTCGCCAATCGGCAGCCGGACCCGCACGAACATTCCGGGGGACAAAACGCGATTGGGGTTTTTGAACACGCCGCGCACTTGCAGTGTGCCAGTCGTGGGATCCAGTCGATTATCGAGAAAATTGATCGTGCCCTGGTGCGGAAAGCCCTCTTCGTCAGAAAGCCCCATCGCGACCGGAACTTCGTCGGCGCCCTGGCTATCGCGGGCTTCCTGGGCATAGCGGCGAATGCGCAGCAGCGTTCGCTCGTCGATTTCGAAATAAGCATAGATGGGATCGATGGCGACGACGGTGGTCAGCACGGTGTCGTCCGCCTTGACGACGTTACCCGCGTCGATCTGCGTGCGGCTCACGCGGCCGGTAATCGGCGACAAGACTTTGGTGAAGGTCAGATTCAGCTGGGCAGCCTGCAGATTGGCCTTGGCAATTTCCACCGATGCCAGCCCCTCGTTGCGCTCGCCGGAGACCTGATCGAATTGCTCGCGCGTAACCGATTTGCTCTCCACGAGCCTGGCAATACGTTTGTAGTCCAGCTCGAGTCTTTTCAAGTGCGATTCGGCCTGCAGCAGATTGGCTCGCGCGCGGGCTACTTCCGATTCGTACGGACGCGGATCGATCTCGAACAAAACGGCGCCCTTTTCGACGTCGCGGCCTTCTTGTGCCTTGAAATTGATTTTTTCCAGATAGCCGGTAACTCGGGCTCGTATTTCGATGTAGCGAGTGGCCACCGTGCGGCCGGTAAAGTCTTCGTGGTCTGTGATTCGCGCGGACGTGGGACGCTCGACGATGACTTCGGTTGGCTTGGAGGGCGGCGCGGTCGGAGAAGCCGATACTTGCGTTCGTTCGACACAACCGGCCAGCAAGGCGCAAGCCAGTATCGGCCACAGGCTGACCGTTCGTCGCAACAATCGTGTCACCGTCGTACCCTCGGCAATGTCGGCCCCGTCTCCTGCCATTACAGACGTCTGGCGACTCTCGCGTTCGCGCTCGGGTAACGGATTCGGTTCGAGTCTCATGCCTGGCCTCGGCGGGCGCGTTCTTCGTCCGTTAGAATCCCGTTGAAGACAATGTCCAAAATATCCTGGGCCTGGGCCTCGACGGACTTCGATTGACCGCTGAAATAGTTTGTAAAAATCGTGCCGTATAGCAAATTGCCGATGACCTCGGTGATGCGATCGACCGGCACGTCACGCACGCGTCCGCTGGTAATCAGTCCCCGATACAGGATCCTCCAGCGCTCGACGTTGACGATGCGGTGCTGAATAAAGGTGGGCGTCTTGCGGTCCTTGAACTGAGCCCGCTCTTGGATCAGAAGTTCCACGAATTCGGGATGCTCGCCAAAAAAACCCAAGAAAGCGCCAATCCCCTTGGCGACTCTCTCGAGCGGGTCCTCGACGGCATTGACCTGCGTGTCCACACGCTCGCGCATCATCCGCATCACGCGGTCGGCAGCGGCCAGAAACAACTCTCGCTTGCTGGGAAAGTAGCGATAGACCGTGCCTTTGCCGACGCCGATGGTTTCGGCCAGCAGTTGTGTGTCGGTCTCCGAGTAGCCGCGCTCGGCAAACAGCCGGGCGGCTTCGGTTAGAATCTCCTCCCGGCGACTCTCCCACAAGGCTTCGCCAGCCGGGCGTTTGACCCTCTTCTCAGCTTCCTTGGGCATCTGCCAACCACCTGGAATACGGACGGACTGACTGGTCAGTCAGTATCATATCCACGTGCCAGCAGCCGGGTCAAGTGCAGAGCCATAGCCGAGTTTCTGGGCCTGAAAAACAGGGCGAAAAACTCGCTCAATTAGCGGACACGGCAAGTTGAGGCGATAGCGCAAATTGCCTCCACTTTAGGGCCTTGTGGAAGCCGAGTCCAAAACTAGTGACCAATCGAAGTTTTGGACTTCGGGCTCGTCAAGGATTGCTTGCGAGATGACCCGCATTTCCGGAAGCAGAGACATGAAGATATCGAAGAGTCGGGGGTCAAAATGCTTTCCGCGGGCGTCAGTCATCGTCTTTAAGACCGTCTCCTCGGGCAGCGCCTTGCGATAGACGCGGTCGTGGCTGAGCGCGTCGTAGACGTCGACAATCGCGACCATGCGGGCCGCCTCGGGGATTTGCCGGCCCGCCAGACCGGACGGATATCCGGCGCCGTCCCAGCGTTCGTGGTGATGCATGGCAATCTGCTCGGCCAATTGCAGCACGGGCGAGACGGATCCGGCCAACATCTTGGCTCCGATCAGAGTATGGGTTCGCAAGATTGAAGTTTCGTGGGGAGTGAGCTTGCCTGGTTTGCGCAGAATCGTGTCAGGAATGCCAATCTTGCCGACGTCATGCATGGGCGCGGCCAGACGAATCTGGTCGATGCGTTTGGCACTCCATCCGGCGGCCGCTGCCAATTGCTCGCAATACAAGCCGGCGCGACGAATATGCGCGCCGGTCTCCTCGTCTCGGCAGAGCGACGCGCGGACCAGTCGGTAGATCGTTTCTTCGTGGGCACGGCTGATGGCCAGCGTTTGTTCGCGCACCATTTGCTGAAGTTCCTGGAGCGTATGTTTCGCGGCTCGCGCAAGATTCCATTTTGCCACGAGCGCGAATGCAAGCTGTCGCACTTCGATATTGTCAAATGGTTTTTTGAGAACCAGCAGGCGGTCCGTCTCGCCCAGTGCGGCGATCATTTCGCTCCAGGAATAATCGGAGTGCGCCGAGCAGATGACGACCTGCAGGTCCTTGTCGATTTGCCACAGTTTTTGCACCGTTTGTATTCCGTCCCAGCCCGGCGGCATGCGTATGTCGACGAAGGCGACAGCATAGCGGCGGCTTTGCTCAATACTCTGTTGAACGAGGGCCACACCTTCCTGCCCCTGATGGGCCGAATCGATCTGAAAGGAAGCATGCAGCAGAACGGGTCGCAGTGGTTCGCTGAACAAGGCCGCCGTGGCCTCGTTTAGCGCCTTGTCAGACGTTGGGTTTCCGCCAATGATCTTCCGAAAATCAGCGTGAATCGATTCGTTGTCATCAATGATCAGGACCCGACGATTTTCTTCGACGTCCATGACGATCTCGTTTCGTGATGCTGAATGGTCAGTGCTGAATTGGAGCGTTCAGTGCGGCGGCGGGGGGCGCCGACCCGAAGTCGAAGATGGCCGGCGTGCGTTGGCTTTGCAGATTGTTCAGAAGGCCCTGAAGCAGCTCCTTTAGTCTGCAGACCTGCTGGATCGCGATTGGCACAGGGTCGTCAACCTGATTGGCAAGGAGCTCCAGCAGCTCGGCCGCCGCACGGACAATGGACTCGGCGCCATGAATCATCCCGGCACGCGTGGGGGTGCCATGCGGATCATCCTCGCAGGCGATTTTCGTATTCGTTCGATCAGTCACGGCCGTCGACCGCACGACTCGATTGCGACCAGCCCATTTAGCGGCGATTAGCGCCTGATCCGCGCGATCGATCAACAGGTCAAGCCGCTCATCACTCGGCTGCAGTGCCGCGACTCCGAAACTGGCGGATACTTGGATGGATTTATCGTTGAACGTCGCCGGCAACGCGGAGATAGCCTGGCGGGCGAGTTCGGCCCACGAGGCGGCGCCTTGCTCGTCGGTATGCGGTAGGAGGACGCAAAATTCCTCTCCCCCGAAGCGACAGACAGAGTCACTTGCTCGACACTGCTTTTGCAGTTGGCGGGCCACGAGCTTGAGCACGATGTCGCCCGCGGTGTGTCCAAATTCGTCGTTGATCTGTTTGAAGAAGTCGAGATCTAGCATTGTGAACGCCAGCGGTAGTTGGTGCCGCTTCGAGCGACTCCACTCCATGTTTGCATATCCCTGGAACGCGCGGCGATTGAGCAATCCCGTCAGAACGTCGGTCCGCGATACGCTCCATCGTTCGGTAAGCACCATGGCGCACTGCCGCACTTCGATATTGTCGAACGGTTTTTTGAGGATCAGGAACCGGTCATTTCGACCGAGTTGGGAAACCATATCTTCCCAAGAGTAGTCGGAGTAGGCCGAACAGATCACGATCAGTATTTCAGGGTCGATTTCCCACATCTTGCGGACGGTATGTACGCCATCCCACCCCGGCGGCATGCGAATGTCGACGAAGGCCATCGCATATGGCCGTCCTTCGTCAAGCGAACGCCGCACGCGCGCGAACCCCTCTTCGCCTTGCAGGGCAGAGTCAAGCTCGAAGCCTTCCCAGACCACGGTCTTCACGAGTCCATCATCGAACAGGTCGGCCGCGGCCTGATCCAAAGCGGCCGTCGGTTGTGGTCGCGGTCCGAGAACTTTTCGATAGTCTTCGTGGATCGTCTCCTGATCGTCGACAAGCAGGATGCGGCGCATTGTTTCAGGGTTCATTGGATCGCCTTTGACCTATGCGGGATGGTAGGGAAGCGACAGGATAAATTCGGCGCCCTGCCCGGCGCCATCGCTGTAAGCACTGAGGGAGCCGCCCAATTCGGTGGCGGCATTGGCGCAACTATGCAGGCCGAATCCGTGACCGTTTTTTTTGGTGGTGAAGCCGTGCGAGAAGATGCGGGTAATATTTTCGGGCGGAATTCCCACGCCGTTATCGATGACGTGAATAGACACGTGTTGCTGGTTATCGCGAGAAGTGCGAAGAATCAGCTTCCGCTCGCTCTGAACGGGTATCTCGGTTAGCGCCGCCCGCGCATTGTTCAAGAGATTGAACAAAATCTGCATGACCTTTTGCTTGTCCAACCGGACTTTTGGAATGTCCTGATATTCCCTCACGACGGTGATGTGATGGCGGTCAAATGCTGCCGAATTCAGCTTCATTGCGTCGTCCAGCGTGGCGCCAAGATCGACGGTTTCAATGACCCCGGACACGCCGGCATAGGACTGTTGGGTTGCGATAATCGTCTTGACGTGATGCACCTTGGATGCCAACAGGTCAAGTTCCTGCACGACCTCGTCTCGCTCTTCGAGAAAATGGGCCGCCAGCAGATTTAGGAAGCCGGGGAGTTGTTTGCCTTTAGGATCCGTCGTGACATACGCACCCAGATCGAGTGCGTGTCTTTCCATAAGTTGTGTCACGCGGAGCAGATCACCGACCCGTGACTGCCGCATTCGGTCGGAGGCCAGGTTGGCCGACACATTGATGGTATTGAGCACGTTGCCGACGTTGTGCAAGATTCCGGTGGCGATTTCGGCCATCCCCGCCCGCCGCGCGGCGTCCATTAGTTTTTGATGAGTAACCTCGAGCTCTGCCTCGGCTCGAACACGCTCTTTCACTTCGAGACTGAGATCCTGATTGGCCCGCGAAAGCTCCGCCGTTCGCTGCTCGATTCTGTTTTCTAACTCTTCATTCGAACGCTGAATCACGCCTTCAGCGTGCTGGATCTGTCCGAGCATCGCGTTAAACTGGTCGTACAGCGTGCCAATCTCGTCGTTTGCGGTTTTGGTCACGCGAATCGAATAATCCTGCTCCACGGACACGCGTTGCGCGGCCTCGGCCAGATTCAGGATTGGCATGGAAATGGCTCGCTGCAAACGCGACGACAGCAGAATCGAAGAACCTAGCGAGACGATCATTACCACGGCCGCGATGCTGACATATCTCAGCAGTTGATTGTATAAGTCGGCCATGCTGGTACGAATGTAGATCGTGCCGATCACTTGCCCTTCGTGATCGATCTCGTGCACGACGTCCAAGTGGCCGCCGTCAGCGAAGTCGTAGCCCATTGCGGTCGGCATCCGCGGCGGTTGGAACTTCGCGACACCGGGATGATAGGACGCGAAGAGCGTCCCTGAGGCGTCGTAAATGCAAGCAAATTCGACCGTGGGTTGCTGCCGCAGCGAACTCAGCACCTCGGTTGCCGCCTTCGTGTCCTGGAAACTCAAGGCTGCCGTGCAGTTGGAACCCAAGACCGTGGCCAAGGCGGTCATCTGCTTGACCATCGACGAGCGAATTGTGTACACGTCATTCATGACGAATGCGATGCACGAGAGCAATAGCGCCATGCCGCCCGCTAGCGTCACGAGCAGCATGAGCTTCGCGTCGATCGTAAAGTCCTTGTAAGCCATCTGGGAGCGATTGGGTGTGGAATGTGTGGGCGGTTAATTGCTTTGAACGATTCTCGCCAGCGAAAGTAGCTTCGAGCTGATTTTCAATTGATGTTGCTTCGCCGATTCGGGATTGATTTCGAAGCGGACCTTGTTCGATTCGATAAAAAAGTTCACGCTGCCGCCTTGGCCGGCAAACCCCTCGGATTCACCCACAATCAAGACATGGTGGTTTTTGAGTTTTTCCAACGCCGCGCTCTGTTGCTGTCGGCTTACATTGCGGGCAACGAACAGGATCTGACACGGCTGAACGTTGGCGGCCGAACGGAACTGTTCCACGACGATCCTTCTGCCGCCTATCGTTTTGGTCGCCGCCAGATTCTTAAGGACCTCTTCGACGGGGGCTGAACCCAACACGCCGATCACGAAGGGAGATTTGTCGCTGGCAAAGGAGTCGGCTGGCCAATCGACGTAGCTGCCGAAGTTATAGAGAAACAGGGCCTTCAGCGGATACTCGCGGTTGATGACGGACTCATCGGAGGACTGCTGCGCACGGGCCGGGTGCACCAGCCCGGCAGTCAGGCAGCAAGCCACTAAGGACGCGCGCAGCAGTACGCGGCCGAGTCGTCTCGCGACCCGGGCGACGGCGATTGCTGCCGTAGTGCGTTCTGAAGTGACTCTTCCTGCGATCACACCGCCTGCTTTCGTTGGGTTGGCTGACCTAGATTCGTAACCCGTTTTAGTACGTCCAGGAAATCATTGCGTAGCCGCCGCGACGCACTTGTGTCGAAGCCAGCCCGCCTGCCAACAAAATCGACAAATTCCAAGTGATGATTGTTGAGCAGATTCTGGCCGACGAGGCTGAACTCCAGGTTTTTGCGGACTTGCCAACCGATCCGACAGTCCATTTCGATGTACCTGGGAACGTCGATCGCAGTCAGACGGTCCACGTAGCGGCCGATCAAGTCCAGCTGTAATGTCGCGTCCCAGGTCCCACGACGAACGAACGTAGACCTGATTGTGAGGACTGCTCCCGTTGATCGAGTTGATCGAAGTCGGGTCTGAACCACGAATTCGAACTTCGAATAAACTATAGGAACCAAACAGCCGCCACGTTTCTGATAGCTGATAGCGAGGCGGTCAACTCGGCGCCGTAGCTGAGGCCTCGCAGGTTGTTCGCCAGCATTCCGGGAAAGAAAACGAGTCCCGGCGGCATGACGACCGGAGGACCGATCGGCCCCACGCCCACCAGGTTTTCGTACGATCATTGATGAATGTGGCGATGTCCCACGAGAAATCGTCGGCTGGGCGCGGCACGGTAGCCAACTTCGTAGGCAATCAAATTCTCCGGCACGGATCGGGTTGCCCGTGATTTGTCGCGAATAGTGGCTGCCCAGAAGTCAGGTTCGTGTTGCTAATCAGGTCGGTGTCGGTTCGTGTCGGATTTCTCACCGCTCTGGAAACCGCGCACCACAAGGATTCCCTCTCGGTGGGCAGGAATAAGAGTCTTGCCGTAGGTTCAACTTGAAAGTGACCGAACGAGTTTTGTTCGAGCCGAGTGCCGAGCGTGAAGTACCAGCGGTCGGGTTCCAGCGCCAGCGTGTCTTGGGCGAACACGCTGGCCCACTGGGTGGCATAACTTTCCGGAGACAAGTTGGCCGAGAAACTGCCGGTCGTGTAATCCTGGCAGATTCGATAGAACCCGCCGGCAATGCACTCGTGATTTTCGGCCGGCTTGAATTGATATTGAAAATCGACGTTGTACGTGTTTCGCGTTTGTGCAAAGAACGCGGAGTTTTGTCTATTGCGGTCAAAGTAGGACATGAACTGCCAGCTCGTGTCGCTATCGATCACGTGGTTGTATCGGAGCAAGATATTGCCGGCAGGAAAGTGGACCTGATCGTTGACCGTGGCGTTGTAAGGAAAGTTTGGAATTGCACCATTGACGCGCTCACCGGCGTAGCCGTTGGCGATGTCGCCTTGCAGCGTGATCGTGTCGTCCTTCGTCGGCGTGTAATCGATGCGGAAGCCACCGCGCTGCTCGCGCCAATCGTCTCGAATGCCGCTGTCGCTCCAGCCGTGGTTGCGGTCGAATTGTTGGCCGTATACTCGCCAGGTCACGTCCTCAGAGTTTCTTGCGCCATAGCGAACGGTGTTGAAGTTCTGTTCCTGATCGCCGCCTCCGGTCTGAACGAGCGTCCCCTGCGTATCGCTGGACTTCTTCGTGATGACATTAATGATGCCGTTGACGGCGTTCGATCCCCAGGCCGTCGTGCCTGGGCCGCGAATGACTTCAATCCGCTCTACGTCCGCCAGCACAACGTCCTGCATGTTCCAGTAGACGCCTCCGAAGGTCGCGTTGTAGACGACTCGACCGTCGATCTGGACCAGAAGCTTGTTGGCAAAGCGATTGTTGAAGCCGCGCAGCTGATGGCCCAGGTCGACGCGTCGATTCTCGCCACGTCGAGCCCCGGCGCCATTCGCAGGGCCTCCGGAATATTGCGCACTCCGCTGCGCTTGATCATTTCCGGCGTGATTACGAAGACCGCGGCCGGAGAGCGGCCAATCGTCTTCACCTGGCGGTCGACCGTTGTAACAACGGTACTCATGGCTGGGATGACGACGTCCTGTTTGACGAGGTCTTCCAGCTTCATATCCGGGTTTAGGCCGCTGGCGAGGGGGCGCGCTTCACTTGGCGCTTCCGTTGCGATCTTGTCCGGAGCCGTATCCTCGGAGAAAGCCTGCGCAGCCGCCCACGAAGCGAACACGATCGCAACGGCCACGCCACGCGACCAGGAATTGATGCGAGCAGTCATTCCCAGTCGTTCCTTGACGAGGGTTGCAGCGCGCACGCTGGTCAATTAGTTCCGCAGAGCCTCGCTTGGGCCGGTTCTTCTGATTGACCTACGTCGGTCACCAGGAGGCTGATCGTCCGTATGGGGTTGGCGAATCACAGCATTCGAGGCCAAGACTCGCATTATCAAAGTTATCGCCCTCCCGCGCCGCGCGGATTGGCAGGAAGACCCCTAGCGGGCCGAGTAAGTTCCTCATGACAGAGGCTGCCGCCGCTTGGTAGCTGGCAGCGCGAGCAGTCGCGATTCGATCCTTTACGGCGACCGGCTCGACGCGTGTGCTCGCGTTAGAACCGGGACATGATCGTACCGAGAATCACGCGGTGCGGGGGGACAGCCGCGTGACAGTCTGCCCGGATCGCGGTCGCCTTGCATAGCCAGGCGTGAATGGCCAACGGAGGCCGTCCGCATCGAATTCGTTACGATGCCACCCGACTGGAGGACGGCCGCAACCAAAAGACCTAGAATCTAGCGAGCCGGAAGTGGGCGATGAGGGACTCGAACCCCCGACATCCACGGTGTAAACGTGGCGCTCTAACCAACTGAGCTAATCGCCCCGTCGCATCCAAGGAGTCTATCTCAGAATTGGCCTCGCTCCAAGCCAGGGGATGGTGAATCGATTACGGCGCGGGGGCAAATATAGCCTGGAAGCTGGCGGCTTGTTTCCGCCGGTAACTCGCCCCGTCCCCGCGTCGCATCGCGTCGCATTCTCATTCTTCTCGCGAATTCGCTCGACGATGTCGAACCGGAATGCGCTGTGCAGCAAGATTACTATCTCTTCACCTTCATCGTCGGCAACCGATTCAAGCAGCGGGAGCGACCCCACTGATAGGGTAGGGTTGCTAGGAGTTCTTCGCTGAACATCATTTGCAAAACACCCTCGATCGAAATAATACGTCCGGACATACTTTAACATTTGGCGGTAAAAGCGTATGCTCGTGTACACAACCGACAACGAAGCCGTCGTGGATCGATTTCGTATTCTTGCGTTTTCTGTCCCGACTGTCTGTCGCCTGGAATACCGCTAGCGATGGTACGTTGGTGGTCGTGAATATATTTCGAGGCTTGTTTTTTTTGGGAGAGTACGACGTTGGCAAAAAAGAGAACGCCGGCCACCGCGCCGCGCAAGAGTGATGTGATTCGAGAGATTTTAAAGGTCCAGCCCAAGGCGACGGTGAAAGACGTTCGCGCCGCCTTGCAAGAGCGGGGTGTGAAGGCGTCGGACGCGCTGATCAATAAGATCAAATACGGTCGCAAGCCGGGCGGCAAGACGACTCGCAGGCGCGGCCCGAACGGCGCGGGGGGCACCAAAGCCGATGCGATTCGCGCCATGTTCGGCGAATTCGGCGCCAAGGCGCGCTCGCGCGACGTGGTCGCTACGCTGGCCTCTCGCGGCATCAAAGTGACATCCGCCCAGGTTAGTACGCTGCGCAAGACGATCGGCAGCGGCCGCGCAAAGTCGCCCGCCGCCTACTCGGTGTCGCTCGATCATCTGATGGCCGCCAAAGCATTGGCACATCGGTTGGGAGGCATTGCCGTCGCGCAACGGGCGCTGGAGAGCCTGGCCAAGCTGACCGAGGTTTAATTTCGTCCGTGGCGGCCGCCGGCGGGACTCGCTCCCGCCGGCCGGCACGGGCCAGGGGATTTCACTCGAGACGCTCGCCGTGCTGGATCTTCTCCTGGTTTTATTGCTGGCCTTGCACCTGCTGCTGGTTGACGTGGCCATGGCAGGACCGTTGGTCTGTATCTGGCTCGAGTGGCGAGGCGCCCGCGTCGAGGATTCTGGCGCCGACGGTCTTGCACGCCGCCTGGCCCAGTTCGCCACCGCGGCTTTTGTTGGTGGCGTTTCGCTGGGGGTGATCCTGTTGGCCGTGCTTTGGGGGATGGGCGATCGGAACTACTTCCGCGCCGTGGCCATGATTCCTCCGAGTCGCCTGTGGTTCGGGCTGGCCGAGTTGTTTTTCTATTTGGCGTGCATGCTCGCCTACGTGCGGTTTTGGGATCGGCTGCGCCTGGAGAATTCCGCATCGCCTGTTGGCACTGGCGGCGTCGTCGAACCTGATGCTGCATTTTCCGGCACTGTTTGTTATTATCTCCATTGTCAGCCGGCGAAACCTGACCGGGGACGAACCTCTGGATCGCGCCGGATACTGGCAACTGCTCTTGGATGGCGAGGTCGTGTCGCGGGTGGCACATGTGTGGATATCTTCCATGGCGGTCACTGGCGTGGTTCTCATGGCTCTGGCGCAAAGGATTGGCCCGACGTCAGGCCATTCCCTCGCGAGGCAACGGCTTGTTCAATACGGCGCCTGGCTGGCGCTGATCGCCACGTTGCTACAACTGCCCATCGGCATGTGGGTCGCGCTCCAAATGTCGGAATCGGCACGCGAGTCGCTCTTTGGAGGCGATCTGCTGGCCAGCAGCCTGTTCGGCGTTTCGTTGCTCTTGGTGCTGTTTATGGCGCACTCGCTTTCGGCCGTCGTTCAGGGCGATGCCCGTCCAGGCCTCGTTCGCCAAACGCTGTTAACGGCGGCCATGATCGTGCTGCTGATGGTCGGCACACGCTGGCGAGCTCAGCAACTGGTCCGGGCCGTCGAACGCTCGGCGCCAGTATTGGTTGCCGATCAGAGGTAACCATGTTCGTTCGGGGGACTTGCTTCCGGAGCGAGTTCAGTTCCAATGGATCGCGCTGCGTGAATGGATATTTCAACTTTGCATGACTGGTGCGTGATCCTCCCATGAGCCAAGAAACGATTTCACTTACCGATGCCGCGACCGGCGCCAGCGCAGAATTCTGCCGGCCAGGGGTTTTAATTGCTTTAGCTATATGGCGCCGACCTTGGCGGCGCCGTTGGAAGTATTGTGGAGCGTACCCGAGTTTGACCAAGGGGCGGGCCGACCCTCTGGCAGCGGCATTCCGCTGATGTTTCCCTTCGCGGGTCGCATTCGTGGCGTTTCCTTCGACTTCGAGGGTCGATCGTATGCGCTCCAGGCCGGCGACGGCTTGGGAAACGCGATCCATGGGTTTGTGATGGATCGGCCATGGCGCGTGACGGCGCAATCTGCCACCCGTGCCAGCGGACAGTTTCAGGCCTCGATTGACGAGCCGGACCTGTTGAAGAGTTGGCCGGCTGATTTTCGCATTTCGGCTGACTATCAACTGGCCGGCGGAAAACTGATCAGCGAGTACCACATCGAGAATCCCGATGTCAAACCCCTCCCTTTTGGTTTTGGAACGCACCCGTACTTCCGCGTTCCGCTCGGAGGCGCAAGCGCCGCCGATTGCCGCGTCACGGTGCCGATCGGTTGTAATTGGGATCTCGAGGGTTTGCTTCCCACTGGCACAAAATCAACTCCGCCCTTGGTAAACGAGCTTTCGCGCGGCATGCCCACCCGCGAGATGAAATTGGATCATGTGTTCGGAGATGTGAAGTTCGAAAATCATCGCGCCGCGGCTACGGTTCACGATCCGCTTGGCAAACACACGCTGAAGATGACGTTCGACGATCAATTCACGGCTTGCGTGGTTTTCAATCCCCCGCATCGCGAGGCGGTGTGTATCGAGCCCTATACGACCGTTCCCGACGCCTTCACGCTACGGTCTCGGGGAATTGATCCGAACCTGATTGTATTGCCGCCGGGGAACTCGCTCCGCACTCGTATTGAAATCAGCTTGGAGTAATACATGTTGGACAGCGATAGATTTCGTGAAGCGCGTTCGTCCAGAGTTGCGCATCTCGGGTCGCGCGGTTTGCTGGTGATTGCAACGTTGGTGAGCGGCACGATCGCGTTCGACAACGCGGCCCTGGCCGCACCGCCGCGGCGCCCCAATATCGTGTTTATCCTGGCCGATGACCTGGGCTATTCGGACCTGGCCTGCTACGGCAGCAAGTATTATGAAACGCCCAACATCGACCGCCTGGCCGCTTCGGGTCTCCGTTTCACCGATGGGTATACATGCGGGCCGAATTGCCAGCCCACGCGTGCCGCGCTGCTAAGCGGTCAATATGGACCGCGGACCGGAGTGTATACCGTCGGCAGCATCGATCGGTTCGACTGGCGAAGCCGGCCGTTGCGTCCGGTCGATAACGTCGTGAGCCTGCCGCTGGAAAAAATAACGCTGGCGCAGGCGCTCCGGCAGTCGGGCTACACGACCGGAATGTTCGGGAAATGGCACCTCGGTAACGACGCCCAGCACCATCCGGCCCGGCGAGGCTTCGACGAGGCGATTGCGTCGCAGGGTCGCCATTTCGATTTTGTCACCGACCCGCCCACGGAATATGACTAGCGGCGCCTACCTGGCCGATTTTCTTACCGATCGGGCGGTCGATTTTATACGGCGCCATCAAGACAAGCCATTTTTCCTGTACTTGCCGCACTTCGGCGTACACAGTCCTCACGAAGCCAAAGAGCAACTCATCTCGCGGTTTCGCCCCAAGCCGCCCGTCGGCGGCCACAACAATCCAACCTACGCGGCCATGATCGCAAGCGTCGATGAAAGCGTGGGCCGCATTGTGACTCTGTTGGATGAACTGAAGTTGGCCGAGAATACGCTCGTGATTTTTTCGAGCGACAATGGCGGCGTCGGCGGGTACGAGCGCGAAGGGATCCAGGGCAATAGCATCACCGATAATTCGCGGCTCAAGGGTGGCAAGGGCATGCTCAACGAAGGCGGAGTTCGCGTGCCCTATATTTTTGCCATGCCCGGCTCGATCCCAGCTGGAAAGACATGCGCTTCGCCGATCATTTCGGTCGATCTATATCCCACTCTGTTGGAGATCACGCAATCGTCGCCGCCGGAGAATTACTCGCTCGACGGGGCAAGCTATGCGACGTTGCTCACCGGCGCGGCAGGCCCGCCTCGGGAGCGGGACGCTATCTTCTGGCACTTTCCCGGATATCTTGGCGCCGGGGGCGGCACCTGGCGGACGCGCCCAGCCGGCGCGATTCGCGAGGGTGATTGGAAATTGATCGAGTATTTCGAAGACGGTCGCTTCGAACTCTATAACTTGAAGGACGACGTGGGCGAAGCGACGAACATCGCCGCGCCAATCCCGAGAAGGTCAAGCAACTCTCCGAAAAGCTCGTTGCCTGGCGGAAGGCGACCGGCGCGCTCATGCCGACTTCGAATCAGCCGCGCGAGGGGGCATCGCCCGACCGAGTCCAGAAAAAGAAGCGACGCGCACGCCAGAAATCAGTGGATTGAGCCGAAGATCTCTGCGTGCCGCGGTCCCCGTTACTCGACGACCAATTCGGAGACGAATTGCACTTCGGGTTTGCCGCTACGGCCCGCGGCGGCGAAATACTCGGTCACGAACCGTTGCCGCTCCTTGAGGTTTTCCGGGTTCTTGAAGTTGTCCCCTTTTTGCAAAATCGGCCGCAGATCGTCGCTCGCCGCGAACGACCGCACCCCGGCCGGCTGGCAGGGAAACCAGTGTCCCTTTCCGTCGTCGTCCTCGAGGTAGAACTCGGCATAACAATGTCCCAGGACGAACACCGTGCGGGCGGGGATCTTTTGGGCCCGGCACATGGCCACGAAGAGCGATGTCAACTCGTCGGTATCGCCTTCCTTGTCGTGCAGCGCTCGCGCGGCGCCCTTGAGTTCACCGGTCGCGTAGGCCACATGCTCGCGAACCCAGTTGTAAATGGCTTCGACTTTCTCCCAATCGGTTTCCTTCTCGGCCACGGCTTCCTTGGCGGCCGCCACGACTTTCGGATGGCGGCTTTCGATGTAGGGGCTCGGACCCACGTCGAGCGAAAGCACGCGATCGAGCTTCTTCGGTATCTTGTAGATGCTGGTGTCGGTCGGCGCGGATAGCGTGTTGCGAGTCACTTCGAAAGTGAGCAGCGCGTGGGCTTCCTGGCCGGAGGGAAGCTGCGGGATCTCGATCACCATTTGCCTGAGGCCGCCGCCGCCGCTGATGTTGCGATAGGTCAGGCTTTTGACCGACGCCGAGACATCTTCCTTGACGATCGTCACCCGCTGCTCCGGCCAATCGGTGGGAACCGGCGCCGTGGCGACAATGTGATAGAACAGTCCGCCCGTGGCCTTGATGATGACCCCCACCTTGATGCGCTGGGTGGTCTCGCCGCCGAGTTTGGGTCCCTTGTCGCTCAAGGGCTCTTTGAACTGTGCCGACGCGTGGCTGGCATTCACTAACAGGATCAAGAGAACGAGAATCGCACGCATGGGGCTGGTATCCTGATCGAGGATCGCGAGCTTCCGTGCGAGGGAAAGGGTCTAGTTGCCGCAACGGGCCGGCCGGCCATGAGGCCCTTGTTCCATGGTAATCGAAGCAGAGCCGATCGCTAGACGGAAAGCACGGGAGCGGGCCCCACGGAACAAGACGGTTATAACGCGCCTTCCGATCATGCCCGCGGGACGAGTTGGCGGCATTGAGAATCCGAATGTCCATCGCGAGCGGCCACCTGAGTTAGTGGCTTTCTCGCGATGGACGGTGGATCGTTAGGAATCGGCGAACTGGGGTCGATCAGGGACCGGTCGCCGGAGCATACGTTTCGGGGCCAACCGTTTGAATTCCCGTGGCCTGGGGCAGCATTACCCCGGGCGTGGTAATCACGGTGCCAGGCGTTGAGTAGGCTTCCGCACCGCCGCAGCAGGCAGGTGCCGGAACGCACGCCGGGCGGCAGGCAG
Organism: uncultured Planctomycetaceae bacterium; assembly: GCA_963791755.1. Classification (GTDB taxonomy): domain Bacteria; phylum Planctomycetota; class Planctomycetia; order Pirellulales; family PALSA-1355; genus PALSA-1355. The sequence continues at coordinate 649,843 of CAWBTK010000005.1, read as the reverse complement.
CGCCTCGCGAGCGACAGCCGGTCGATCCGGCCGCGATCGTCGAAAGCATGGTCAAGAACAGGAGCCATTTCATGGCGGGATTCTCCCTCAAAGCAGGCGGGGTGGATGGCGAGGGCTGTTGGGCTGTGAAACTCTACAACGCTGTGACCGACTGGCAACCAAAACACGTCGCCTTTTCGCCTCGCGATTCAAAATCGCCTCTTGCACGTCGAAAAGGTGCTACATTTTACGTAACTTGTACCGGACGATGGCGAGTTGCCTGCCGGAAGAATCGTTACGTTTCGTTTTATCGCGCCGCGCTGCGCCATTGAGCCGTCATCCTCGCTGATCAGTAATCCGCCCTATGTCCGCACCGATCTCATTTTGCACTCGCGTGCTTTGCCGCAACGCCATCGCGCGGCTTGCTACATTCTGCCTGGTCTTCGTCGTGGTCCACCAGACTCCGCGGGCGGTCCATGCCGCAACGTCAAAGGCATGTTGCCCGCGGCCCCAGGACCAGGTGTGGCTTGTGAGTAATCGAGGACTGGGCTGCAATGTCGAGCAGCAAGTGCAAAACCTCAAATACTGGCGATACGACTGTGAGCGATCGTGGGTCCGCTCCAGTCTGGCCGAGTTGCTGGCCGGCGACGATGGAAGTGTCACGACCGTTTTCGTGCACGGTAATCGGATTGACCGCGACGAGGCATTTACGAAGGGTTGGCGTACCTATCGCACGCTGGTGCGCTCGGCCGGCGAAACCCCGGTCCGCTTCATTATCTGGTCCTGGCCGAGCGATGCTATTCGCGGCCCCGTCCAGGATGCCCGAGAAAAAGCCTGCCGTACGAATCCGACTGGCTATTACCTGGGTTGGTTTCTGGATCAATTGGACCCCGAAACGCCGGTCAGCCTGTTGGCACACAGTTTTGGGGCGCGTCGTAACCGGAGCGCTCCACATGCTCGGCGGCGGGCAGATTGACGGTCGTCGGCTCGATGAACGAAGCCATCCGGTGCGCCAGGCGATGCCCGTCGTCTTGCTCGTGGCCGCGTTGGACAACGACTGGCTGATGCCTGGCCGCTTCCACGGCCAGGCGATGTCGCAAGTCAGCAGTATGCTGTTAATCAACAACAGTTGCGATATCCTGCTCAAGCGATATCACTTGATTTACGGCCGTCGCTGCCCTCAGCAAGCGCTGGGCTATACCGGCCTGGCCGCTTGGGCGGCTACCGGCGCCGACTGGACCAAGATCAGTCAGCTCAACGCCGCTTCGATCGTGGGTCGCCGGCACGCCTTTGCCGGGTATATTGAAGCGCCTGGTCTCGTCGCGCGGATGCGACCGCGCCTGCTCTTCGAAATCCGTGAATCAGCCCAGGCCGTGGCGAAGGCGGAGGGGGACGCAGCCCCTGAAACGACGATTGCTTCCACTGAATCGTCAGCGCCCAAATCGTCCATGGCCGGGGCGTCGACATCGTTGGTTGAATAGCGTCGCCGCCCGGCCTATGCCAGTTTGTGGAGCAGGGAGCGACTCGAGCCCGCTGGGGAGCGTCGCATGCGTCCAGTGAACTGGGGCGGAATCTCGGCCGTGGTCGGGCTGTATGCCGTGTTCCTGTTCGTCGGTTGGCGCGCCTCGCGGAGCAGGCAGCTTGGCACGGCGGCGGATTTGCTGGTGGCCGGGCGCTCGATGCCTTTTTGGATGGCCACGATCACGATGGCCGCAACTTGGATCGACGGCGGCTATTTGCTGGGCACCGCCGAAGGCGTCTTTACGAGCCTGCCCTCGGGGTGGCAGGGCGGAGTGTTCTTCGGTCTCAGCCTGGTGCTGGGGGGGCTGTTTTTTGCTCGTCGCATGCGACAGCTTGAGTTTGTGACCTTGATCGATCCGCTGACGGCTCGCTTCGGCAGGCATTGGGCTGCCGTGCTGGCGCTGCCCGCCTTGCTGGGCGAAGTTCTGTGGAGCGCCGAGTTGCTGGTGGCGATCGGCGCGACGTTCGGAGTCATGCTGGGCATGGACCTTACCACCTCGATCTTGCTTTCGGCAGCGGTGGTCACCAGTTACACCGTGCTGGGCGGCATGTGGAGTGTCGGATATACCGACATCGTGCAGTTTGCGCTGATACCGTTGGGGATGCTTGTGGCGTTGCCCTTCGCGCTCCATGCGGTCGGAGGCTTCGACGCCTGTTGGGCCTTTTATGTCGAACACCAGGCCGAGGCGGCCCGCTTGGCGCCGCCGCTGTCGCCCGACGGTTATTGGACTGCCCCACGGATCGTCGGTTGGTGGGACTTGTCGATTATGCTGGCCCTGGGCGGCATTCCCTGGAACTGTTACTTCCAGCGCGTGCAGGCGTGTCAAACTCCGGCCAAGGCGCAGTGGCACTCGCTCACCGCTGGACTATTGACGATCGTGTTTACGGCGCCGCCGTTGTTGCTCGGACTGGCGGCATTCGGTTACGGAGGCTGGAGCGACCTGGGCCGGCAACAACTGCACGACTCACCGAGCATGGCATTACCGCTGTTGTTGGCTGAAGCGTTGCCTCCGCTTGTGGCAATCGTCGGTTTGACAGCGATCGTCGGCGCCGTGACCTCCAGCTTCAGCGCGTCGATCTTGTCGGCCGGATCGATGATTAGCTGGAACGTGGGTCGAGGGCTGCTGGCGCCGCAAATCTCGGCGGTTAACATGCGGCGGCTGATCCGCGTTTCGATCCTTCTTTTAGGCGGCCTGGCGGCCGTGATCGCACTGCGAGTGCAGAGTGTCCAAAAGCTTTGGTTTTTCACGAGCGATCTGGTGTTTGTGATCTTGTTTCCGCAGCTCGTCTACGCGCTGTTCGATCCGCGCGCCAATCGGACCGGGTCGATTGCGGCCTTCTTCGTCTCGCTTGCAATTCGCCTGGCTGGTGGAGAGCCGATGTTGGCAATACCGGCACTGGTCTCTTATGGCGAACTGTTTGATCCGATATTGCCAGGCAGCGCCGACCTCTGGTTCGACGCGAATGGCCATGCTACCTTGTTTCCGGTTCGGACCGTGTCGGCGCTCGCCGGACTGTTACTCCTTGGAGTCGTTTCCCGTTTGACCGCGCGCTGGGATCCGCCGCGGCCGATTCCCAGGCCGCCGAGTCCCGCGGAGCCGGCCGAGCGGACGACGGCCAGCGGCGATCCTTGAGAATGCGCTGACGCATGAACGGTGAGCTGCCCCATGATTCGATCTGACCGAGACATCCGAACCGCCGCGAACGGCAAACGCTCGGGCGAGACATCGTCGATGGCTCGTCCGGAGATTTGGCTGGCCTGGGTGGCGCACGCATATACGGCGCTGGGATTGGTTCTGGCGGCGGCGATGGGCGTTTTTGTCGTCGAAGGCGGCCGTAACTCGTTTCGCTGGGCGTTTGCCTGCATGCTCGTCGCGTGTCTCGTGGATTCCACCGACGGCACGCTGGCCCGCCGCGTCCGGGTCAAGGAGTTGCTGCCGAATTTCGACGGCGCGAAGCTTGATGACCTGATTGATTTCCTCACCTTCACGGCGCTGCCTTTGGCGCTCATTTGGCGGGCCGACTTGCTGCCCTCGGCCGGCATGTGGTTGCTGGTCGTGGCGCTACTGGCCAGCGGTTACGGATTTTGTCAGATTCCAGCCAAGACCACCGACGGCTACTTTGTCGGCTTTCCGTCCTACTGGAACATCGTGGCTTTCTATCTATACGCGCTCGAAATTCCGCCGTGGTTGGCCGCGGCGGTCGTTCTGCTGCTGAGCGTGATGACGTTCGTACCGAGCTATTATCTTTATCCCAGCCGTGGCTCGACGCTCAGCCGCTTGACCAGTTTTCTGGGCGGCGTGTGGGTCGTGCTGTTGACTTGGATCCTGTGGAGGCTGCCCGAGATGGACGTCGCCGCCGAGGCCGGGCCAGTTCGCACGCTGGCTTTCGTGTCGCTGTTCTACCCGATCTACTATATGGTCGTCTCATGGACGATCACGCTGCACCGCTGGCGCCGCGCGAGAGTGACAGGATAGGTAACGCTACACGGCCGCGCCGTTGGCGGGCAGATCCTCGTAGTGCGATGCGCGTTTAAGCGACAGCAGCTGCGCTTCGGCGGTTTCGATTGCGGCCACGATTTCGTCAATTGCCGCCTGGCGAGCCTCGTCGAACGAAGGGAATTCTCGGCTGCTGACGGCGTCCTTGGGTTTCTCGCGCGAGATCGTCGCGGCGCAGGATAGAGTGACGTAGAAAGCCGGTTTGCGACGTGAAGTTTTGGCCTTCGCGACTTTCGGCGCACGGCCGGCTTGCTGGGAACGGATGGCGAGGCGGCTTTGACCGAACGTGACGCGGCGGCGGGAGACTTCTTCTTCGTGGGCTTGGATTTCTCGGGCATCGTGGCGCTCCGGTCCATAGTGTCGATCAAAGAGACATTAGCGTAACCGAGCCGAAGTTCAGGAAATGGTCGCTCCGCCAAGCCCGTTTCATTCCCGTTCCGCTAGCAGTTCGTCGATTTTTTGTCGCATGAATTTCTCGCCGCCCGCTCCTTGCCAGTTCAATTCGCCATACCACCAATACCGCACGCGTCCGCGCTTGTCGACCAGGTAAACACTGGGCCACATGGAATTAGCCCAGGCTTTCCAGTTCTGGTTTTCGTGGTCGACCGCCACGGGATATTGGATCGCGAACTGTCGGATCTTGTCCTTGAGCGAGGCAATGTCGTGCTCGGCCTGGGTTTCGGGCGTATGCATGCCCAGCACGACCAGACCGCGCGAATTGAATCGTTTGTGCCAATCATTGTAGTGCGGCAGGTTATGCACGCAGTTGATGCAGCCAAACGCCCAAAAATGAAACGCCACGACCTTGCCCCGCAGGTCCGACGTGGACAGCGGTTTGGAATTGATCCAGCTCTCGACATCCTTCAACTCCGGCGCATGAAACGTGAGCGATCGCACGTGGGAAAGATCGTAGGCGGCGCCGACCATCGCGGCCAGGCTTTGCCGCTGGCGAGGAGACAGCAATTGCTGAATCGATTCGCCTTCTCGCTTGCGCAGCGGTGTGACGAGATCTTCACCGTTGCCGCCGCCTTCGAGCGCCGTCTTGCGAATTTGCGCCGCTGTCGCGTCGATGACTTGCTCGATTTGCCGCATTTGAGCAACATTGAGTTGCAGGGGGCCCGCTATTTCAGCGGTGGCCAGCGCGGGCCAGCCGCGCGCCTGCAGCATGAGTTGTTTCAGCCGAGCTAGCTGCGGCAAATCGAGAACCGAGGCGAGCTGATGTTCGAATTGCCTCGCCGCTTCCTGGCGGCGATCGAACCCCGGACCGGCGGACGCGTCGCGCGACAGCCAAAGAGTTTCCTCAATCTCGGCGTAGGCCGCATCGACCGCTTGGATTTGCGGGACGCTCAATTTCAACTCGGACTGAACTTGCGGGTCTCGAACCAGTTGTACCACGGGATTGGCCGGTTCCGCCTTTCGTTCCATTGCCGGTTCGGACTTCGCAGGCGCTGAGGCGGCCCCTTTGGTGCTTGATTTTTCCACGCCCGCGCATGGGTTCGGGGTGAACAGTCCGAGCAGGCCTACCGCTGCAACTAGCGCAGCCGTGGTGGGGCGGAAACTGGCGGCGGAGGATCGAAATAAGCAAGTAGCGTTCATCGAGATCCATTGTGTGGCCGTCGATGGTGCGTCGTCAATCGATAAGCTCCGGTCGGCGATAACCCTCTGTCGGGGGATAATAATAGCAGGGTCGGGGGATTTTTTCATGCACAATCAACAGAATCGGCCGAAGTAGTGCGTTTGGTTCTGCCGATACTACCGGCAGCACTTATACAACGCGCCGATCGGCAGCCTCGTATTGTTTGGCTGCTCATCCCTCTAGGACCGGCGTGCGAACAAAAAATTTCGAATTGCATGACTGCGAGAGCAGTCCTTAGGTCCGGCACAAGGAAAAGGAGTGCAGCATGGTCCGCTCGCTGACACGGATGTCTTCGATGGCCTTAGGCCTGGCTTTGGCCTTCACGGCAGCGCCTTCGCGGGCTCAACAATTGTTCGACGACGCCGAACCGGCGTCGCTCCAATCCGAGCAATATGACGAGGGCGAGTCGACCGATTCGGACTCGTCCGATGCCGACAATATGCCAAACGAATACGCGCTACCGGAAAGCGGCATCCACGACGAGGATCACGGCGATCACCAACACGGTGACGACGCCAGCGACGAGGAAGCTTATAGCCCTGAAGCGGCCGACGAATCCGGCGAGCCTTCCACCGATACGGAAGTTATCAAGGAACGGTTTGCCAACGGCACGGTGCGTGTCGAGCGCGAGGTCACGCAGGATTCGGCCGGCAACTACGTCAACCACGGTATGTGGAAGACTTGGGACGAGCGAGGCAACCTGGTTGCTCAAGGCGAATTCGAGCATGGCCGGCGCACGGGCACTTGGGTTCGTTGGTACCGCGGCGCGGCCGATGCCAAGCTCCTCTCCCAGATGCCGTATCAGCAATTTGCCGGTCCGTTCATTTCACAAGCCACTTTCAAAGACGGTCAGCTGGACGGCGCCTGGACGATTTATGACGGCAAGCAACACAAGATCAGCCAGTGGCACTTCGTCGAGGGACGCCGACACGGCATGTCCACCTGGTGGTTTTCCACTGGACGCAAGATGCGTGAGATTCAGTATCGCGACGGCGACATGGATGGTGAATTGATTGAATACGGACCTGCCGGCAGCGTGCTGAGCAAGAGCACCTACCAGGCCGGCCGCAAACTGGCCTCGAAAACGGCCACTCACACGGGCGGAGCTAAAAAGTCGCAGGGCATGTACTTGTTCGCCCGCGAAATGGAACAGACGCCCGATGACTGGTGGGAATGCAAGACCCGCGCAACCACCCGTCAAGGCAAGGACGAAAAGCACGGTCCCTGGTCTTCGTGGTATGCCAACGGTCAACGCCAGCTCGAAGGCACTTACGAGCACGACGCTCAAGTTGGCCAGTTCACCTGGTGGCACTCTAATGGCCAGAAGGCGCTGGAAGGCAAGTTCGATCTGGGCAAGCAGGATGGCTCGTGGACCTGGTGGTATCCCACCGGCCAGAAGTCGATCGCCGGTCAGTACGCTCACGGCAATCCGACCGGTCGCTGGACCTGGTGGAAAGAAGACGGCAAGGTCGCTCAGTCAGCCGATCTATCGCATTCCGAGGGTGTCGTGATCGACATGCCCAAGGTCATGTCCGAGCCTGCTAAAATGCCCGCCCAAGCCAAACAACCGAAAGCACGCACGCAAATGCAGCGTTAGGCCATCGGGGTGATTTGTTTCTCGCGCAGTTTTCAAAAGGCCGCCTTCGGGCGGCCTTTTTTTGCGCTACCAGATAATGCCGCGCAGTGCGAACAGGGCGGCGAAGCTGCCGCATCCCAACAACGATCCGGCCACGGCCTGCGCGGGTGTGTGACGGCCCAGATAAATGCGGGCCCACATGACCAGCGGCACCAAGAACGCCAGGATGCTGGCCCCGCTGCCTAAGGCCAGGATGGCAAAAGTGACCAACGCCGTCGTCGTGGCGGTGTGAATGCTGATTTGCCAGACGAGCGTAATGAAAAACAGCACGGCAGTTTGCACGAGTCCCATCACCACCGGGGCCAGAAAGATCGCCGGAGCGCCAAACTTATAGAGCAGGGCCGCCGCGGCCAGAGCCGCGGCGATGCTCACCAAGAACGGGCCGGTTCGATCGCGGCGATTCGGCAGATGAAAGTCCGTCACGCGGCCCGTCTTCAAAAGCCAAAATACATAGGCGACCGGCAAAGGGATCGCCACGAGAAAGTACAACAGCGCATAGCGATAGGTGCCCGGCACGTCACTCGCCAGCACTCCCAGCAGCATGCAGGGGATGGATAATGCCGCGGGGCTCAAAATGTCCGAAACCGCGCGGGCGATAACGGTCAGCTGCCCGGAAATCGGACGAGGAAGGGAGAGCGCGTCATCCATTGAGTTGCCTCCAGAAGCAAAGTCGGAGCCGGATTGGCGATCGGCCGTGCGATCAAACGTGGGTGGGCTCAAAAGGTGGGAAGTTGCAGACATGACCTCCATTTATCGTCCGCGCACGGGTGCGATTGTCAACCCCCAAAACACGACGCATCTTCGCGCGGTTATCTATTTTTACGAACTAATGTGCGGCGGATCGGGGTGCTCTCGCCGATGGTTGTAAGGCTCAAGCTACAGGCAGACGCTCAGTGCCATGCGTCCCGGAGAAAGCGAATCCAGTTCCCGTGCATGATGCGTGCGACGTCGGCGGCGCGATAGCCTCGCGCGGCGAGCATGGCGGGAATGGTTTGCAGGTCGGCAATCGTATCGAGATCCGTTGGACACTGTTCTCGACCGAAGCCGCCGTCGAGGTCGGTGCCAATGCCGCTGTGCAGCGCGTTGCCCGCCAATTGACAAACGTGATCGATGTGATCGACCAAGTGTGAGAGTCGCACGCCGGCCTCCTCAGGACGCGTGGATCCTCGAATCCAGCCGGGCACCATCATCCAGGCGTCGAGGGCGCCGCCGATAACCGCGCCCCGCGCGATGAGTGCTCTGAGCTGATCATCGCTGAATTGCCGCGTATCGTTGACCAGCGCGCGGCAGTTGTTGTGGCTGGCCCACACTGGGCCATGGAAGTGATCGAGCGCCTCCCAAAAACTGTCGTCGCACAAATGCGTGGCGTCGAGGATGATTCCCAATCGTTCCATCTCGGCCAATAGTTCGCGACCGCGGGGACCAAGGCCGCCGGATACGTGAGTCCCCTGTGCGTACGTGCCGGGCCCGTAATGTGCCGGGCCGATCGCGCAAGCCCTGCTCATATGCCCGAGTTAAATGAGAGGGGGTCAGGATGGAGTCGGCCCCCTCGAGGCTGAGGATGTAGCCGATCGGCGCGCTGGGAAGCGGGTCCTGCCACAACTGTAGATGGCGCGTCGAGGCCCGCGACATCGCGGATTTGCGTCATCTGACCGGCAACTTCCATCGCGCGATACCAGGCCAGTTGCCCCTGCGTGTGGGCCCAGGCAATTTCGGGGCTGTGGAATCCAGGCAACGGATTGGCCGGCTTTACGTATCGCGCGATCAAGGTCGCCACGCACAAGCCGACCTGGCCCTTGCGCATTTCCTCGAAGCAGACGGTGCCATTGCCTCGATCGGGCTTGTCGGTTTTTCCTTGTTCACGCGCGCGGATGTGATTGATATCGCAAGTCAGATCGCGGTTCCATTCCAGCGCATTCATGCTCAAATCCAAGTGCGCGTCGAAGATCAACATGAGGGCAGGGCGTCCGATGGTGGTGAGATTCGAGGCGAGATTCAGTTTGCCGCGCGCGGGCCGCGCGGCTAGCTTGATCGTTGTCATGCTAGCCGTGCCCTACGCGTGCCGCAACGCCGCGTAGCGTCGTTCTCAGAATGTATCTGTCGCGAGGCGTATCCGTTGGAGATTCTTTCGTCCGACACTGATCGCGGAGCCGAACCGGGCGGCTCGCGCCGCCAGCGCCCGACAACCGTGCGCTACGGCGTGCTCGGTTTCTCGGTGGCGATGGCTGTGATCCTTTATCTGGATCGGATGGCGATCTCGGTGGCGCTGCCGGCGATTGCCCAGGATTTGCACCTCGAAATCAGCCAGGTGGCCGATTCCGTGGCCGTCTTTTTTTGGTGCTACGCCCTCTGCCAGATTCCCGCCGGCTGGCTGGGGGACCGCTGGGGCGGACGACGTGCGCTCAGCGGCTACGTCGTGGCCTGGTCGCTGGCCATGGCCGGGATGGGGTTGGCGGAAGGGCTCGTTTCGCTCGTGGCCATGCGCCTGTTGGGTATTGGCCAGGCGGGCGCTTACGCCACCACCGCCAGTTTCCTGCGCCGTTGGATGCCGTTCGAGAGGCGCGGATTCGCCAACAGCGCCGTGTCGCTCGGCGGTCGGGCCGGCGGAGTTTTGGCGCCGGCCCTGACGTCGATCCTGATGCGCCTGTTCGCCTTGAGCGGCATGGAGTCGGGTCGCTGGCGTCCCGTGTTTATTGGATATGGCTGCCTCGGGCTTGTCTGGGCGTATTTTTTCTGGCGCTGGTTTCGCGACCGGCCGCAGCTTCACTCGGGCGTCAACCTTGCCGAGATTCAGCTCATCGACGGTGATTCTCTTTCGCCACCCAAGGATGTAGCGGAAATTGCGCTTCCCTTGCCGGCGCGAGCGCTGGCGGCCAGTCGTGACTTGCAGCTCTTGGGTTTGATCAATTTTGCGGTGAACGTGGGTTGGATCTTCGTGGGCACGTTGTTGCCAACGTTTTTGATTCAGGTGCATGGCCAGTGCGAGGTCGCGGCGGGGTTCGCGGCCAGCCTGGCTGCCGTCGCCGGGATGGCCGGATGCCTGACGGGCGGACTAGCGACCGATTTTCTGGTCCGTCGCTTCGGTTTGACATGGGGGCGGCGGGTTCCTGGCTTGATCTCGTACGGCGGCGCAGCGATTAGTTACGCCATCTGTTTCGGCTTGGAAGACGTTAACGCGATCGTCGTCTGGCTCATCGTCTCGTCGTTCCTGGGGGACTTCGCCCTCGGCGCCTTGTGGTCGACCTATCAGGATATTGGAGGCGTCTACGCGGGCACGGTATTGGGGGCGGCCAACATGTGCGGCAATATTGGAGCGGCGTGTGCGGCATCGTTGATCGTGCGTCTGGCCGCGCAATTTGGTTGGTCGTCGAGCTTCCTGCTGTCGTCGGTGGCTTATTTCGTCGGCGCGGCGGCCTGGATATTTGTCGATCCGCACCGGCGAATTGACGCATCGGCCCGCGCCGATGCGCCACGGGTGCCTCTGCAGGCGCCGCCGACGATTGAACGCCCGCCCGGGCTGGCTTAGACTGGTTTTCGAGACTTGCCCCTAACGGAATTGAGTCGCCGCCATGGTCCATCGCCGAACAAACTCTGCGGACAATCGACGACATGGCAGGGCAGGCGAGGGCGGCGCTGCCGGGCTGCTATGCCGAGCGTTCGTATGGCTATCGGTCATGGCCTCATTTCAGGTTTGCCCGGCCGCGGAACACGGGACAGGTGCGGAGTCCACGCTGTGGTCGCTGGCGCGGGTGGCTCGTCCCGAATTGCCGGCAGTCCAAGATACCAATTGGTCCAAGACGCCGCTGGATCGGTTTATCCTGGCCGGTCTGGAGGCCAAGGGTTGGCGTCCGGCCGAGCCGCTTGATCGTGCAAGATTGGCCCGGCGGTTGTACTTCGACCTGTGGGGATTGCCGCCGTCGCCCGAGGCGGTGCAAGCATTCGTCGCCGACACGCGAGGCGATGCTTACGAGCGGCTGATCGACGAACTGCTGGCCAGCCCGCATTATGGCGAGCGCTGGGCCCGCTACTGGTTGGATTTGGTGCGTTTTGCCGAGACGAACGGCTACGAGCGCGACGCGCTCAAGCCGAATGCCTGGCAATATCGCGATTGGGTCATTCGCTCTTTAAATGAAGACAAACCATACGACCGGTTCGTGCTCGAGCAACTGGCCGGCGACGAATTGCCCGATGCCGACGACCAATCCCGCATCGCGACGGGATTTCTCCGCGTGGGCACGTTCGACGACGAGCCCAACGATCCGTTGAAGTATAAGTACGAACAACTGGACGACCTGATTCATGCCACGAGCACCACGTTTCTGGCCGTGACGCTCAAATGCGCCCGTTGCCACGACCACAAATTCGATCCCATCCCGCAAACCGACTATTACGCGGTGCTGAATTTCTTTATCGGCGGCAAGGCGGCGGAAGGTCCGTTGTTGGCGTATACGGATGCCGGCACGAGTCCGCCCGAGGTACGGTTGCTGAAAGGCGGCGATCCAACGAGCCCTGGCGAGAAGGTTTCGCCCGGTTATCTGTCGATGTTGCCGGTCATCAGCCGCCCGGTCGAACCACCTGCGTCTGGCGCGGCGTCGACGGGTCGCCGCACGCAGTTGGCGCATTGGATCACGGACCGAACCAACCCGCTGACCGCCCGGGTCATGGTCAACCGACTGTGGCAACATCATTTCGGCGAAGGGCTGGTGCGGACTCCCGACAATTTCGGCGCAATGGGAAGCGCGCCGACGCATCCTGAGCTACTGGATTGGCTGGCAAGTGAACTAATGGACGGCGAGTGGCGATTGAAGCGGCTGCACAAGCTGATTCTATTGTCCACGACCTATCAGATGTCTTCGACGCATGACCACCATGCCGAGTACTCTCAAGCGGATTTCGCCAACCAGCTTTGGTGGCGAGCCGGACGCCGCCGGCTCGAGTCCGAGCCGCTGCGCGATTGCATGCTGGCCGTCAGCGGCCAGTTGAATCCGCAGGCCGGTGGTCCGAGCTTTTTTCCTCGGGCGACACGAGAATCGCTGGAGGGGCTGTCCAAAAAAGGCGCGGAATGGGGATCATCGACGCCCGAGGAGCAGCGACGTCGCAGTATTTACATGATGACCAAGCGGTCCCTGTTATTGCCGCTGATGACCACGTTTGACTTTAGCGACACGACGCAGCCCTGTAGCCAGCGCAACGTGTCGATTGTCGCGCCGCAGGCGCTGGCCTTGTTGAACAATGAGTTTGTGCACGAGCAAAGTGCCGCGTTCGCCGGCCGCGTGATTGCCGAAGCCGGCGGCGACCCGGCGGCCCAGGTCGACCGTGCCTGGTGGTTGGCTCTTTCGCGCGCGCCGAGCAGCGATGAACGCGCCGCGGCGATTGAGCACCTGGCCGCTCAGCGGCGCAACTTCGCGATGGCCCCCAGCGCCGACGGGTCTGGCAGCGAGGCCGACCTGAACAAGCGGGCCTTAGCCAGTTTGTGCCACGTGTTGTTCAATACCAACGAGTTCATCTATGTCGACTGAGCCCAGACGTCAAGCCGTCGATTTTCGCGAGACGAGCGGACCTCGCTTGTTTCCCTGCGGCCTGTCACGGCGCGAGTTCGTGTGGGAAATGGGCGCCGGATTCGTTGGCCTAGCGCTGTCGAGCCTATTGGCTGACGACGGTTTTTTCAACCGGCACGCCCGCGCCGAAACGGCGCACGGCGAGGAACCGCTGGCGTCTCGGCCCGCGCACTTCCGCGCACAGGCAAAGAGCTGCATCTTTTTGATGATGAACGGCGGACCCAGTCACGTCGACACGTTCGACTACAAGCCGAGCCTGGCCAGGTATGCCGGCCAGCCGCTGCCGGCCGACAAGCAGTTCACGAACTCCGGAAATCGCAAGATGGGTTTCCTGACTCCCGCCTGGCGATCGTTTGCGCCGGGCGGCCAGAGCGGCCTGATGATCTCGGATTATTTTCCGCGGGTGCGCGAGCATGCCGACAAATTGGTTCTGCTGCGCTCGTGCCACACCGATAGCCACGCGCACGGGTCGGCCCTGGTGGCCATGAACACTGGCAGCACGTTCATCGGCCGTCCGTCGCTTGGGTCCTGGGCGGTGTATGGTTTGGGCACGGCCAATCAGAGCTTGCCTGGCTACGTCACCATCATGGACAAACGGGGCGGCCCGATCAGCGGCCAGCCCAATTGGGCCAGCGGATTCATGCCGGCCAGCTATTCAGGCACCTTGTTTCGGCCGGTCGGCGAACCAGTGCTGGATTTGCGCGGGCCGCTTGACGGCCGCGCACAGCGCGAGCAACTCGACTTGCTGGCGCACTTGAACCAGCAGCATCTCGACGCGCGTCCCGGCGGCGCCGAACTGGCCGCGCGCATTCAAAGCTACGAGCTGGCCTATCGCATGCAGTCCGAGGCGCCCGAGGCGGTCGACCTGGCCAAGGAAGACCAGCAAACACTCGACATGTACGGTGTCGGCGTCAATCCAACCGACGAATTCGGTCGCAATTGCCTGGTGGCCAGGCGGCTGGTCGAGCGGGGAGTCCGCTTTGTGCAACTCTATTCGGGCGGCGGACACCTGGAAGACACCTGGGATGCCCACGAGAGCGTCGAGAAGAACCACGGCAAGCACGGCGCCGAAGTCGATCAGCCGATCGCCGCGTTGCTGACGGATCTCGATCGCCGCGGACTGCTCGACAGCACGCTGGTGCTTTGGGGCGGTGAGTTTGGCCGCATGCCGTTCGCCGAGGGAGAAGGCGCGCCGGGTCGCAACCACAATCCCTATGGCTTCACGATGTGGCTGGCGGGCGGCGGCGTGAAGGGGGGCACGTCCTACGGCGAAACCGACGAGTTCGGCTTCGCCGCCGTCGAGAACAAGGTGCACCTGCACGATTTGCATGCCACGGTGCTGGCCCTGCTGGGTTTGGATCACGAGGCGCTGACCTATTTCCATCAGGGTCGCGAAGAGCGGCTGACCGATGTATTCGGCAACGTGATTCACGACATTATCGCTTGAAGATGACCGCCTTTTTTCCGGCTTGTCGTGGCTTTCCGGCGATTGGTTGCGATAATAACTTGTGTTTCAGCGTGGGAACGTTGTGTTGATTTGAGCGCGGGAACGCTGTCCTCCTTGCCGACAGGTGCGTGGAACAGGGCAAGAGGGGGAGTACTCCTCGCATGTTCGACCGTCACGCGGTAATGCTAGCGATTTTGTCCGGCCTGGCGCTGGCCTCGGTTGACCGGGGACTGATCGTCTCGTCACATGCCGAGGAACCGGCCACGTCGATTCGGCATTCGGCGGGCAAGAAGATCGTTCCCATTCATAAGACGACGGCCGAGTGGAAGCGGCAGTTGACGCGGAGGCAGTTCAATGTCACGCGTCGCGGAGAAACCGAGCGGCCGTTTAGCGGACAGCTTTGGAACAACAAGCGCCACGGGAGCTATCACTGCGTCTGCTGCGACCTTGAGCTCTTTAGCTGGCAGACGAAGTTCGAATCAAACACGGGTTGGCCTAGCTTTTGGCAAGTGATCGACAAAGATTGTATTCTGTTGGCCGAGGATCGCAGCGATCCGGCCGAGCTGCGGATCGAGGTGCGTTGTGCCCGATGCGACGGCCATCTGGGGCACGTTTTCGACGACGGCCCCCCGCCGACCGGCTTGCGGTTCTGCATCAATTCGGCCGCCCTGTCGTTTGTCGAGGATGCCGACGACAATGCGCCGCGCAGCCACGCGGCAACCCATCGAACGCCGGCCAATTGAAGCCCCCCGGGCTGGGCCAGAGCTCCTTTACAGGTCCAAAGCACGTCGCCATACTACCTGTGACTTTGGTTGGATTCCGGGTTCCAGGGGGAAGGCAAAGATGAAGTGGGAGTTTGCGTTCGTGATGGTGGTTGGTTTGTTCCTCGCGGGCGAAACCGCGGAGGAAGCGACCAAACAGGATCTGGCAAAGTGGCAGGGGATCTGGCAACCGGTTTCGATGGAGACCGACGGCAAAACCACGTCCGCCGAGGAACTTTCCAAGATCAAACTAACCGTCAAAGGCCCCCACTACCATTTTCAAAACGGCTCGTTCAGCGAGCACGGCTGGTACAACTTCCAGGCCACGAAAGATCCCAAACAGCTCGACATCGTTGTCAGCGACGGCAAGGACAAGGGCAAGATCTACCTGGTGATCTACAAGATTGAAGGGGACGATCTGACTATTTGCCTGGAGTCGTCCAACAAGAAACGGCCCAAGGAATTTACCGGGAAGGCTGGCAGCGGCCAGGTGCTTGAAGTCTGGCATCGCGCCAAATCGTAGGCGGCCTAACCAATCCGACCGTCGGTGGTGATTTCAATCCGCAGCCGGGGCATGCAATTGTTCCAAGCACGACCGCAGAGCCGCGGCGGTCACTTCGATGTCTTCCTCGCTGTGCACGGCCGAGACGCAACCGCCTGGCCACGGAAAAATATCCGCGCCTCCCAGAATCAGCCCGCAGCGCAATTGATGAACGAGCGAAGGAGACGATTGGCCCTTGAGCTCTTGCGCGGGACTGCCCCTGAATAAATGTCTTCCAGGCGCACGTCGCGGTCGCGGGGATTGGTGAACAGATGGAAGCCCGAGAATTCGCCGTAGGCGATCCAATTAGCTCCCATCTGGCGGATCGTCTCGTTCAGCCGCTCGCGCAATAAGCGGGCCGCATGGTTCGCTTGTTCGATGGCGACGCCGTCGGCAACCAGCTTCAGCGTGGCGAGTCCGGCCGCGGCCGTGATCGGATTGGCATTGAAGGTGCCCTGGTGCGGAACGCGATGTCGTAGATTCCACTCGCGGTCCTGACGCAGAGTCATCACGTCCATGACGTGGCGCCGGCCGGCGACCGCGCCCCCCGGGAACCCGCCGGCCACGATCTTGGCAAAGGTGGCCAGGTCGGGAGTGACGCCGTAGTGTTTTTGCGCTCCGCCCGGCGAGACTCGAAAGCCGGTAATCACTTCATCGAAAATGAGCAGCACGTTCTTGCGAGTCGTCAACTCGCGCAGCTTGGGCAAGAACCCCTCAACCAGCGGCATCGATCCGAAGGTGGCCCCGGTCGGTTCTAGGATGACGGCCGCAATGTCCGCGTGTTCGTCGAGAAGTCGCTCGAGGGCCACGAGGTCGTTGGGCGGACAGAGCACGGCCTGAGAAGTCACGCCCGGCAGGATTCCTGCCGGAGGCGGCCCGTCGAAGTGCGAGCTGACGCCGAAGGCCACCTGATCGTGCCAGCCGTGGAAATGCCCGGCGAATCGCAGGATTTTGGGCTTCTCGGTATAGGCCCTGGCGATGCGAATGGCCAGCAGCGTCGATTCGGTGCCCGATCCGGTGAAGCGCACCTTCTCGCGCAGGGGACCATTCGCTGAATCTGCTCGCCCCATTCGACTTCGACCGCGTGGCCGGCGCCAAAGTGCGTGCCCTTGGCGAGTTGTTCGCGCACGGCCTCGACCACCTGGGGATGATTATGCCCCAAGATGAGTGCGCCGTGGCCGCCGATGTAATCGACATATCGATTGCCGTCGACGTCCCATTTGTGCGGTCCGGCCGCGCGCTCGATGTACAGCGGGTGCGGTTGCAGATATCGAGTGTCGTGCGTCACTCCACCGGGAAAGATATCGACCGCACGGCGATAGAGCCGTGCCGATCCGGGAGTCTTGGCGGCGTATTTTTCGAACAGCGGATGATCGTAATGCATCGGCGACGTTCTCGAATGGCGGGAAGGCGGGCGAATGCCCTGAATCGGACTAGGCCAAGATATCGTTAATCACGTGGCCCGCAACTCCGGTCAGTCGTTCGGCCCGACCATTGTGCAGCAGCGTGAGTTGCTCGTGGTCGAGCCCCAAAAGGTGCAAAATGGTGGCATGGATATCGTTGACGTGCGCTTTGTTTTCGATCGCGTAGAGCCCGATTTCGTCGGTGGCGCCGTGAGTGACGCCGCCGCGAATACCGCCGCCGGCCATCCAGATCGTAAAGCCATAGGGGTTGTGGTCGCGGCCATTTCCGCTTTCGCTCATGGGTGTGCGACCGAACTCGCCGCCCCACACGACCAACGTGCTGTCCAGCAAGCCGCGCTGCTTGAGGTCTCGCAGCAAGCCGGCGATCGGCAGATCGCTTTCGCGGCAGTGCAGCGAGTGATTGCCTTCCATGTCGGAGTGGGCGTCCCATTTGCTGCCCGAGCCCATGTATAACTGCACGCAGCGCACGCCCCGCTCCACCAGCCGGCGTGCCAGCAGACAGTTGCGGCCGTTTTTGCCGGTGTCTTTCTGGTCCAATCCATACAGCTCGCGCGTCGCCGCCGTTTCGCCGGACAGATCAATTGCCTCTGGCGCGGCCGCCTGCATGCGAAAAGCCAACTCGTAGCTGGCAATGCGGGCCTCGAGATTGTCGTCCTCGGCCCGGCCGATGAGATGCTGGCGATTGAGCTGCTGAATAAAGTCGAGCTTATTTCGCTGGCGACTACCGCTCGACGCGTGCGGCGGGGCAACGTGCAAGACCGGCACTTTGCCGTCGCGAAATCGCGTGCCCTGGAAGGCGGCCGGCATAAAGCCCGTGCTCCAGTTACGGTTGCCGCCGGGGGGAGTGTCCTGTGTGTCAGTTAGCACCACGTAGCCGGGCAGATCTTCGCACTCGCTGCCCAAGCCATACAAACACCAAGAGCCCAGCGAGGGACGTCCGCCAAGAATGCTGCCCGTGTTCATCTGGCAGACGCTGCCGACGTGGTTCAGTCCGTCGGCGTGGCAACTTCGCACCACCGCAATGTCGTCGACGCAACCGGCGATGTGCGGATACCAATCGCTGACCCAGGTTCCGGCCTGGCCGTGCTGGGCGAATTTGCGCCTGGTGGCCATGAGAGGCGTATAGGCCGTGCGTCCCATCGCCGTCACCGGTCGGGTGAAACTGGCGGGTAACGGTTGTCCGGCCAACTTGTTCAACTCCGGCTTGGGATCGAACAAGTCGAGATGGCTTGGGCCGCCGTCCAGAAAGCACCAAATCACGCTCCGCGCCGCGCCGGGAAGTGCGGTGCTCGGGCCGCCATCTGGCCGTTCGCCGTCGGCACGGCAGTAGCGCCCGGGCTTCGCGATCCAACAGCGACATCAATGCCAGGGCGCCAAATCCGCCGCCTGAGCGCGAAAGGAAATCGCGGCGCGACACGGCCGGCTCGAAGTGCCGCACCGACGTCGATGGCAGGTGGAGGGTTCGGTTCGACATGGGTTCGAGACGAATGTTCGGGTGAGGCGCAAAATCAATCGAGATACAGAAACTCGTTGGAATTCAGCAACGCGTGGCAAAAATCGACGACCGCGGCCGCCGCGGCGAGATTCGCGCCCTCGGCTAGCGGAGTCGGAAGAATATCGCTGGCACTAGCATCGCCAGCCGCGGCAATGGCCGCCGTCTGATGCGCGAGAAACTCACTGGCCAGCCGCAACTGTTTTGCAGATGGCGGACGGCCGAACGATTGCGTCATGGCAGCGCGGGTCAGTGACTCCAGATCCGCTGGGTACTCGATCAGCAATTGGCCGCTCCATTGCTGCGCCAGCGCCAAGGTGAAGTCGCTATTCAACAGCGCCAAGGCCTGCGGCGCCGTGGTGGTGGCGCTGCGCCGAGGGCAACTGTTGTGCATATCGGGCAAGTCGAAAATATCCAAAAGCGGATAGCGGAGATTTCGCTTGGCAATCACGTAAATCGAACGGCGATTGCGATCTTCGGATCGAGAGTCGGCCTTCCAGGCCGCCTTGCCCGCAACGCCTGAGGGCAACTCGGGACGGCGCTGGGCCCAAACATTTGACCGTTGAGCTGGCTGGCGACCTGCAACATGATGTCTCGGATGGCTTCGCCTTCCAGCCGCCGACGAGAAGCGTGCCATAGCAAGCGGTTTGCCGGGTCGCGCTCCAGCGCTAGGGCATGCTGTGGGTCATTTGTATCGATCGTCGAGGCCTGGCGATACGTGGCCGACATGACCATCAATCGATGCATTGGCTTCAGTCGCCAGCCGCTTTCGATAAACTCGACCGTCAACCAGTCCAGCAGGTGAGGATGCGAGGGAGCGTCGCCCATCGCGCCAAAATCGTTGGGCGTTGCCACGATGCCGCGGCCGAAATGGTGCTGCCAAAGTCGATTGACCATCACGCGCGAAACCAACGGATGATCGGGTCGAGTCAGCCATTTGGCCAACGCCGTGCGGCGTCCGGACGATTGTCCGCCGCCGGCGACGACGATGTCCGGCTCGCTCTGGCCCAGAAAGGCGGGAAAGCCCGGGCGTACTTCCTCGAGTGGTTTGCGATAATTGCCCACTGCCAGGCGAAACGTGGCGGGGGCCTCGGCCGAAGCATCGGTTACCGCCATCGCCGTGGGAAGAGGCGTGGGTTTCAGATGCGCAAACTCGTCCAGTTGCCGTTCGAGTTGCTCGTAGCGCTCTTTGTCCTCACCTTTCAGTCCTTTCTCGGGAACTTCTTGCAGTTTGGGAGTGACATATTTCATTACCTGCGTGCACAGTTGATGCTGCACGGCCGAGCGCTGCTCAATCGGCGTCGCCATGGCCTGGCGAATGTCGGGTTCGAATTTTTGGAGCGCGTCTTGCATCGCCGCCTCGCGCTTGGGAGCCAGCAAGCGTTCGATTTCGTCGCGAGTTGTTTGCGTGGCCTCTTCCCAAGCGGCTAGCTCGATCGCATAGCCGCGCTTTCGCGCGACGTGCCCAGCGGTAAGTCGTCGCGCGGCAAGAGAGGAGCGAAAAAGGCCTGCAAGCGGTAATAATCGACTTGTGAGATCGGATCGAACTTGTGGTCGTGACAGGCCGCGCAGCCCATCGTCAGCCCCAGGAACGCCAGGCTCGTGGCCTCGGTCAAGTCGTCATGAATCTCTTGCCGGCGCTGGCGGACATTGGCCGCGTTGTATTCATCGGGATACAGACGGTTCAGCCCCGTGGCCACGAGCGCTTCGGGGTTGTCGGGCTCCAACTCGTCTCCGGCCAACTGTTGGCGAATAAACTGGTCATACGGCAGGTCGGCATTGAACGCTCTGATGACGTAGTCGCGGTACTTGTGGGCGTTCGGTCGAAACGCATCTTCTTTGAACCCGTCGGTCTCGGCGTAGCGCACAACGTCGAGCCAATGCTGGGCCCACCGCTCGCCATAGTGGGGCGACTCGAGCAGTCGATCGACCAGCCGCTCGTAAGCGTCAGGGCTTTCGTCAGCCACAAATGCCCGTTGCTCGTCTGCCGTCGGCGCCAGGCCGGTCAAGTCCAGCGTCACGCGCCGCAATAAAGTCAACTTGTCGGCCGGTGGATTGGGACGCAGTCCCTGATCACCGAGCGAACTTACGATGAACGAATCGATCGGATTGACGATCCAAGCAGGATCGGGGGCCTGCGGTTCGGCACTCTCCGGCACGGCCGGGCGGCGAGGTGGATGAAATGGCCACTTGCCCTCCTTGAAGACCGGGTCACGGTCGGCGCTCCACGCGATCGAACTGATTAGCGCCGCCGCGATCCACAGCGAACAAATCGCGGGTGGCAAATTCAGGGATCGTTTGGCCGGGAAACCCATTGCGCTGGCAATCCTCGTGCCTGACGGCGGAATTCCGCGAACGAAAACCGTTCGGGCGGCTCGGCTTATCATAGCCGCGCGAGCGCGTGACAAGCAAGATCCGCGGGTTTACGACAATGGCATGACGCGAATAAAAACGCGCCGGTTATCCGGCTTCGGATACCGCGCCGAGACTCCATCGGGCACGAGCGAACCATTGCCCAGGGTCTGAATTTCGACCATTTGCCGGTAGGGTCCGCTGCCAGCGAGCAACTCCTCGTGCGTGCCGGTTTCGACGACGCGTCCGCCAGCGAGTACGACGATCCGGTCGGCATGGGTAATCGTGCTGAGGCGGTGCGCAATCACAAACGACGTGCGGCCGCGCATCAGAGTCAGCAGGCTTTGTTGTATTAACCGCTCGCTTTCGCTATCCAGGTTGCTCGTGGCTTCGTCCAGTATCAGGATCCTTGGATCGGCAAGCAGCGCCCGGGCGATG
This sequence comes from uncultured Planctomycetaceae bacterium, assembly GCA_963791755.1. Taxonomy (GTDB): domain Bacteria; phylum Planctomycetota; class Planctomycetia; order Pirellulales; family PALSA-1355; genus PALSA-1355. Next base: position 628,560 of record CAWBTK010000005.1, on the reverse strand, counting down.
GCGATTCGTTGCCTTTGCCCGCCACTGAGCCGTACGCCGCGTTCGCCGATGATGGTCTGGTAGCCAAGATCGAGCGCCATGATGAATTCATGGGCGTTGGCGGCTCGCGCGGCCCGTTCGATCTGTTCGGCCGTGGCCGTGCGTACGGCATAACCGATGTTGTCGGAGACGGTGCCATCGAAGAGGAATACATCTTGCTCGACAATTCCCAGCAACCGCCGATAGCTTTCGACATCAATGCGCCGCAAGTCCACGCCGTCGAGTTCCACGGTGCCGACGGTTGGGTCGTAGAACCGGGCCACGAGATTCGTGAGCGTGGTTTTTCCAGCCCCACTGCGGCCGACCAGGGCCACGGTCTCACCGGGCTGGATGTCGAGATTGATATCGTGCAGCACCGGATCGCTTGAGCCAGGGTAACGGAAGCTCACGCCGCGCAGCGTCACTCGGCCCTCGACCTGATCTTTACGGACCGTTATCGCCTCGGGATCGTCGGCCATTTCCAACGGTTCGCCCAACAAATCGAGCACGCGATCGAGGCCCGCCAGACTGCTCTGAAGCGCCGCGGCGCTGTTGGCCAGGACAGCCAGGGGGCTGAGCAGCATTGCCAGATAGACCAGGAACATCATCAACTCGCCCAGCGTGAGCTTGCCTTCGAGCACGCGGGATCCGCCGTAGAGCAGCAGCGCGGCCGAGGCCATCGGGAGGATAATCTCCCACACGACTTCCACGATCCGCGCCCACCACCAGGCATGCAATTGTTGCCGGGCCATGAAGTGGTTGCTGCGGGTAAAGCGGCTGGCCTCGCTCCGTTGCCGGCCAAAGGCGCGCACGACGCGCATGCCGGCAAAGGCCTCGGTGGCGCTGGAGTCGATGCTCTGTCGCTCGAGTCGAATGTCGCGATGCAGAGGGCGAATGCGTGAAATCCAAGTCCGGTGCGTCAGGAAAACCACCGGGAACAAAACCAGCGATCCGAGCAGCAGTCGCCAGTCGACCACTGCTAGAACGATCAGGCTACCGGCCAGCTGAATCATTGCTCGCCAGGGGTTATAGAGCATGCTGAAGATCAGCTCGGGAATGCTGCCGGCGTCGTCGCGCAGGATGCTGGCCACGCCGCCGCTCTTGAGTTGATGCACGCGGTGCAGAGGCAGCCGGACGGCGTGTTCGAAGGCGCGTCGTCGGGTGGCAACTTGCACACGCGTCACGGTGCGCGTGGCATACCAGCGTCCCCATAGCCGCACCGCGGTCTCGACGAGCGAGATCGCCGCGACGCCCGCGGCCAGCCACCATAGCAGCTGCAAGCGACTGTCCGGTTCGGGGATAAACATCGACCAGGGGCGCCCGAGTGGCTTGCCATCCAGCACGTTATCGATCATCAGCTTCGTGGCGGCCGGAGACACGAGCGACAACAGCGTGGCGATCGTCAGGGTGCCGAGCGAAAACACGACCGCCAGCCGATGCCCTCTCAACAGCCCCCAGAACTCGAACCACAGTTGCCAAAACGATCGTGGATGCACGCGCTCCGGGCGTGGGAGTCCGCCGGCGGACTTTTGGTTGTCTCGCCGCCCTACGCGCAGTTGTCGGCGGTACTCGGCAAATCGAAAGCGGCTGCGTCGCTCGGGCATGGATACTCGAGGTGCGAGGGCTATGTGGTCGGCTGGCGTGCTTGTGTATTCTAGGCGCGAAGTTGCTCGCCGCCCACGCGTCGCGGCCTCGAAAGCACCCAGACGAGCGATATGGCCGCGTTCGGCGGCCGGTGGTATGTTGTTTGCCTGGCAGTTTTTCGCGGGCGATAGGGGGGAGATTCGAGCCATGGCTGACGCTGGCGGCTGGTATTACGCCAAAGATGGACAGTCCTACGGGCCGATGACGCTCGACGAGCTGCGGCGCAAGTTGCCCGGCTTGTCGGGGGACACAACCTTCGTCTACGGTCCTGGCGCGACCGATTGGATCGAAGCTCGCCACGTACCCGCTTTGTCACAGGTCCGCGTCGCGCCGCCGGCCGCGCCGCTCGGCCGCCGTTCGGACGAGATCGACTACGAGATTTTCGGGTCCGAGATGCAATACGTCGAGGTGACGCTGGATCCGGGCGAGATGGTTCTGGCCGAGGCCGGCGGCATGATGTATATGACCGCGGGGATTCAGATGGATACGGTGTTCGGCGACCCCTCGGCGCCGCAGGGAGGATTCTGGAGCAAGGTGGCCGCCGCCGGCAAGCGGGTGTTGACCGGCGAATCCTTGTTCATGACCACCTTCACCAACGTGGCCGCGACGGGTCGCTCGATCGTCGCGTTTGCCTCGCCCTATCCGGGCAAAGTGGTGCCGCTGCACTTGGATGAATTGGGTGGCGAGCTGATTTGCCAGCGCGATTCGTTCATCTGTGCCGCGCACGGCACGCAAATCGGCATCGCCTTTCGCAAGCGAATTGGCGTGGGATTGTTCGGCGGCGAGGGCTTCATCATGCAGCGGCTAACCGGCGACGGCGTGGCCCTGGTGCACGCGGGGGGAATGTTGATGCGACGCACGCTGGTTGCCGGCGAGAAGCTGCGAGTGGATACCGGATGCCTGGTCGCGATGTTGCCCAGTGTCGACTACGACATCGAACTGGTGGGAGGAGTCAAGAATACGCTGTTTGGCGGCGAGGGACTGTTCCTGGCTACGCTCACCGGTCCGGGGGACGTCTGGCTGCAATCGCTGCCGTTCTCGCGACTCGCGGGGCGGATCGTGGCGGCCGCGCCTCAAACGGGCCGGGGCGGCAAGGAGGAAGGTTCGATCCTGGGCGGTCTGGGGCGATTGCTCGACGGCGATAATCAATGAATGTGGTGCGGCAAGGAACGTTGTGGGCGACGTTCGCGCCACGCCGACAATCGAAGGCCCTTTAGGATCCACGAGGAAGTAAATTCTTGATGGCAAACTCCAAATATCTGACCGCGCCGTTGCCCTCGACCAAAATGCCCGCCGGCGTGCCCTATATCGTCGGCAACGAAATGGCGGAGCGATTCAGCTACTACGGGATGCGCGGCATTCTCGTGGTGTTTATGACGCAGTATTTGCGCAATCCCGGCGGATCGCTGGAAGTGATGTCCAAGCCCGACGCGATGGCCTGGTATCACTTGTTCGTGTCGGCGGTTTATTTCTTCCCCGTGATGGGAGCGATTCTGTCAGACGGGCTGCTGGGGAAGTACCGCACGATCTTCTGGCTTTCGATTGTCTATTGCATGGGGCATGGCGTGCTGGCGATGGACGACACGCGATTGGGACTGGGCGCGGGACTGCTTTTGATCGCGCTGGGGTCCGGCGGCATCAAGCCGTGCGTGTCGGCCAACGTTGGAGATCAGTTCGGCGAGCAGAACAAGCATCTGCTCGAAAAAGTCTACGGCTGGTTTTACTTCTCGATCAACTTTGGTTCGTTCTTCTCGACCATGCTGACGCCCATCCTGTTGGCAGATTATGGACCTGGGTGGGCTTTCGGAGTGCCGGGAATCTTCATGCTCTTGGCCACGATCGTTTTCTGGATGGGGCGAAACAAGTTCGTGCATATCCCGCCCGGCGGGCTGGGTTTTCTGCGAGACGCGTTCAGCCGCGAAGGATTGGCCGTGATGGGCCGAATCGCGCTGATCTATGTCTTCGTGGCCATGTTCTGGTCGTTGTACGAGCAAACCGGATCGGCGTGGGTGCTTCAGGCGGCAAAAATGGACCTGAACGTTTTTGGTTGGGAACTCAAGGCCTCGCAAACGCATAGCGCGAATCCGATTTTGATCCTGCTGTTCATACCGCTATTTTCCTATGGGATTTATCCGGCGATTCATCGGTTCTTTCCACTCACGCCGCTGCGCAAGATCGGAATTGGGTTCTTCCTGACCAGCGCCGCGTTCTGCGTGAGCGCCGTCATCGAAACCTGGATCGTGAGCGGCGAAAAGCCGCACATCGTCTGGCAATTGCTGGCCTACGTCATCATGACCGCCGGCGAAGTCATGGTATCGATCACGGGGCTCGAGTTTTCCTACACGCAAGCGCCCAACAAAATGAAATCCGTCGTGATGGCCCTGTTTCTGTTGTCGAATTCGGCCGGCAACCTGTTTACGGCGATGGTCAATTATTTCTTGCAGGATGAAGAGGGGAACCTGCGTTTATCGGGGCCGGATTATTACTGGTTTTTTGCCGGGCTCATGGCGGCTACCGCCGTCGTCTATGTTTTCGTCGCCATGAAATATCGTGGGCGCACCTATATCCAGGGCGACCCCGCGGGCGAAGCCGCTTAGGCCGGGTGCTAGGAGATTCCGGCTGATACAGCAGCTTCGGGGGCGCCACTGGCCGGCAAGTTGTCGATATTCGCCGCCGTGGGCTCGATGACGCGCATTGACTTCCAACGGCCTTGTTGAAAACGGGCCATGAAACCCAGGCCCAGCACCGTGATATATACCGTCACGGCATACCATGCCGCCGAAAAACCTTCGGCGCCAAATATCGTCGAGGCCACGTACGTCGGCAAGACCAACAGCAGCAAGCCCGTTGAGAACGAGAATGTCATGGCGAAGCGCGTGTCGCCGGCGCCGCGAATGGCCGCGTTGAAGACCACCAGCATTGAATCGAAAAACGAGTAGAAGGCCACGAACCGCAGCAGCGTGACGACCATCGCGCGCAATTCTGGACGCTCCGCCAGTCCGTACGGTTTGAGAATCACGTCGGGCATAAAAAGGTACACGCCGCAAAACAACAGGGTGTAGCCGCTCGCCAGGCCAAACGCCAGCCAGGTGGTGCGCACCGCCAACTCGGGACGTCCCTCGCCGATGCGGTGGCCAACCAATACCGTGACGGCCGTTCCCAGGCCCAAAAGCGGTATGAATACACCGCCATTCAGATTGAACACCAGGCTGGTCGCCGAGAGTTCTTCTCGTCCCAATCCTCCCACCAGTTGCACAAACACCGTCCAACAGCCGACATCGAGAAACTGTTGCAGGCCGCTGGGAAATCCGAACCGCAACAGGCGAGTGAACAGCTCGCGATCGAAGCGTCGCCCGGCCCACAGCCGGTATGGTCCGCGACGGTACATCCAGCACATCGCCACGACGTACATCAGCGTGATCGCTGAAAAGGCCGTCACGGTGGCGATGGCCGCCCCGTCGATGCCCAGCTTTGGGAAGCCGAAATTGCCGAATATCAAGAGATAATCGAGTCCGATGTTGATCAACATGCCGATGGTGTTGACCACCATCACGACCAAGGTCTGCCCTCGACCGCTGAAGAAACAGGACAGCGCCGTGTCCAGCAGCAGCGGCAGCGTGCCCAGGCACATCACCTTGAAGTAGCTCGCTTCGTACGCCTGCACGGCGACGTCGTGGCCAAACGCTCGAAAGATCGACGAGGCGAAGGGTGCAAAAAGTACCATCAGGGCGGCCGCGACGATCGAAAAATAGATTCCCTGCCACACCACGGGACCGACGCGGTGGTGTTGCCCGGCGCCCTCGTACTGACCGATAAATGCATTTCCATAGGCCACGGTGCCGATGGCCAGGATCGCCAGGTTGTAATGCAGCACCCCCGCCGGCAGCGCCGCGGCCATCGAGTCGACCGAGTCCCAGCTAAGGAAGATGCGGTCGATGACATACATCATCGCCGTCGAACCGTAACTGATCACCAGCGGCAGCGCGATGCGCAGCAGTTCGCCAAGCGTGCCGGCTCGCGCGGGTTGGATGGCGGTGGATTGCATGGTGGAGTACAGACGCCACGGCGCGGGATCGGGTTCGCCCGAATACAAGATTGTCGATGTACTTTGGTTCGGTGCGTCAAGTTTCCTGCCGGTCCGGGCTTTTCGCAACCCCTGGGGCGGCAGTCGCGTGATCACGGCTGGCCTGGCCGTTTAGACAGGCGGCGGCCATGGCCTTAGCGGTGAGCCCTCGATGCTAGCGAACACGGAATCGAGCTTGCCCGGAACGTTAATCTCAGCTACAAGCATGCCCTCGAATTTTCCCCTTTCCGCCGCTGTCGACTTGCGCGACGGCGCTTTCACTTCTGGATGGGGTCAGCCGATGGCCAGTCGCTCGATTGCATGGGGCATTATTATTTCCTTGCTTGTCGCCAATGCCGTGCGAGCGGCCGACCCAGGGGCGGTTGTTGCCGCCGGGGGAGTGACCGGCTTGGACCTGAAGACCCAACTACAAAAAGGGCTCAGGGCTCGCCGCCCGGTGGAGTTTGAGTACATCGACGAAATCATCGCGTTGGTCGATTCCGGCGACCTGCCTCGGCCGCTGGTGACCACGACGTTTGTATGGGCACGCAAGCTGCCCGCGCGGCGGTTGCAGTACTTTCAATTTGCGCTGCAAACCCGCGCCAAGGGACTGGCGGTTCAATTGCCCGATTTGCGCAAACAGGCCGTCGGCATCGGTAGCAATGGCGGCGAGCACGGCGTCACCACGCCGGACAACGCCCCCTGAGACGTGGGGCCTTCTCCTCCGTGCTCAAATGTCGCGCCCCGCGGTGGATGCGTCCGGGCCGTCTTCGGCCCGCGGGAAGCGCGACCGAATCATTTTCTCGCCTGATCCACACAATTCGCTCAATGTTTCCTAACAAGCCGCCTCTAAGCTCAGCGAACCCGCGCGGGTTGTGCCCGCCGGTCGCAGGGATTCTTGAGGCTGTTCACCAAGGAGAAACGCGAATGAGATGGAAATTTACTGTAGCCGCCATTGCCTCGCTGTGTGCGATGGCAAGCTCGGCGCGCGCAGGGATGCAGATTACGGAATGGATGTATTCCGGCAACGATGGCGAGTATATCGAATTTACCAACACGGGACTGGCGCCAATCGACATGACCGGCTGGAGCTATGATGACGACAGCGAATTGGCTGGCACAATAGACCTAAGCTCGTTCGGCACGGTTGCTGCCGGTGAATCGGTCATTCTGACCGAAGTTGCTTTGGCGAGCGATTTCCGTACGTCATGGAGCCTTCCCGGCACGGTCAAGGTGATTGGCGGCAATATGGCCAATCTCGGCCGCAATGATGAGATCAATCTCTATGACAATGCGATGGCGTTGATCGACCGACTAACTTTCGGCGATCAGAACATTCCGGGAACGATCCGCACGCAGAATCGAAGCGGCAACCCGTCCTCGCCGGCCGCATTGGGCGCTAACAACGTTGCCCTCTGGCAGTTGGCAGTAAACGGCGATGCCTTTGGCTCGCATCTCGGGGCGCTGGGCGACCTGGGCAGCCCCGGAGCCTATGTCGTACCCGAACCGGCCAGCGTGCTGCTGATGCTGATGGGCGGCGTAGCCGTGTTCCTTGCCCGCAAGCGATTTCGCCGTGCCTGAGTGGTACGCCGTGTCGGGTGAAAGCCCGCGTCTGTTGGATACAGCCGCGGATTCGGAAGCCACCCCCGATGCTTTCACGTGACACGCGGACAAGCCCGCGAGGCTCGCACGATAGGGAATCGAGCCGAGACCGCGAAATATCAGGACCGAAATAAGCAACGAGCCGGCACTGTCGAGGGAATCGACGGCCCGGCTCGTTTTATTTCATTGGGTTTGTCAAGCAAGTCGACGTGAAATGACTCGGCTGGGAAGTTTGCCGCGATAGGCTTTTGAGCGACAGGATGTAGGCCGCCACGAAGCGTGCGCTGAAGCCTCGCTTGGGTGTATCGAGTTGGGCAGCGTGAGCGCCGCGTCGGTCGCAGCCGCGCGAGGCGACATCCGGGCGTAAGCCAGGCCGCGTCCGGTCGTTCGGCCGGGCGGCGCTTTGCCCGCCGACGACCGACGTTGAACGATGCGGTGCGCTGCTAAACTGCGACGCACTTGCCGAGTCGGCGACGCCTCAGTGCCATCAGGCAAAAGGATCCGCCTCCCAACAGGGCCAGCATGAGCGTGCTGGGTTCGGGAACCGCGGGATAGGCGCCTGGATTGCCGACTAGCGCCGAATTGCCGGCAGCCTGAAACGAGCCGAAGCCGTCACCGAGAAACGAATTGACCCAGTTGCCGTTTTGGTTCAGTCCGAGAATGGCGTCGGACCCCGGGTTGCGCGTGACGCCATTGCCGGTCCCACCCGGCGGCGTGCCGGGGTACGTGAGCCGGTCGATGAGCTGCGAGGCCGCATCGTACAGATTAATCTCGTCGGAGGAACTGCCCAGATTGTCATTGGTATAGGGACCGATGATCTTCAGGCCCGCCGGTGCGGCTTCGACGCTTCCCCACCAATAGGTGCGAAACGCGTCGGGAGTGGCTTCGGTGAAGATTGCCGACTCGTGCGGCTGCAGGGTTCCGAAGGCAGACAGGATATGGCCCGCCTTGTTGGGTGTGCGATTGCTGTCGTCTTCGCTCCAGCCGGTCATGTCGACTGGCGTGTTGCCAGTATTGGTGAACTCGACAAACTCAAAGCTTCCGACATTGGACGTTGAATTGAACTCGGTGATGAGCACTGTTGCTTCCGCAATCGAGCTTGAACAGGCGGTGGCCAAGGAAAGAGCGGCAAATTGCAGACATGTCTTGCGGACACATGCGGTCCGCGGCTGCGTGAACAGCCACTTGATTCGACACATTGGCGAAACTCCTGGGAACCTAGGCGAGGGATGCCGGATCGCCGAGGGGCGACGCCAGCCAGCTTAAGTCCCAGTTTGTAGCGGTCCGATGTGTGCGCGGAATTCGCCTCCCGTTAGCATTTGATTAGCTTCCGGTTAGCAATGAGCGACGCGCTCGTCGGGGCTTCGCGCCATGGACGACCGAAGCACGCGTTCACTTCGCCGCAGTGGGCATTTTGAACGGCAGTACGTCTGGCACCACGCTGACCTCCGTGGTGAACTTAAATGGGTACTTCTTGCCGGTCGGAAATACGAGTTCCACGAAGAAGGCCGTGAAGCCGCTTTTGGGCTTATCGACTTTGGCGACGTAGCTGCCGTCGGCGGCGGGGGCGAGCGATGTGCTCGTATAAGCCTTGCCGATCGTGTCGACCCGAAAATCTCGGGCGTTGAGGTTTGTCGCCTGCCATAGGTTGACTTCCGACGGCTTGTCCTCGACCGTCACGCGCAGCGTGCCGTCGGATTCTTTCTTCCAAGTGAATTTGGGCCGCGGCGTGCCGTCGAGAATTGCCTCGTAAAACGCGGCCAGGCTTTCGCGGGCGTCGCTTCCCTCGAGATTGTGCTTCGCGTTGGGAACGTAGCGCAAGTGTTTTTCCTCGGGCAATTCGTCGTAATAGAACTGCGAATTGTCCGGCAGGAAGAACTGGTCGCCCGAGGCATTGATGATGAACTTCGGAATATTGAGCCGCGGCCGATGCCGGTAGTGGTAAGGATCCTCGATCCGCAGGATTTCGCGATATTCGGGAGAGCCGACTTTGTTGGGAAATAGCCCGTGGCGAACGTAATCATTCAGCGCCGGCGAAAAGAAGCCGTAGGCCTCGAAGTGGTGCCGCGTGATGACTTCCGAGTTGAGCGCGTCGATCACGATCGGAACGATCGCGATCACGCGATTATCGACGACGCCGACGAGCCAGGTGGTCCAGCCGCGTTTCGAACCGCCGGCGACGACAAAGCTATCAATCTTCAGTTTACCGCCGGCGTCGCTGGCCAGGAATTCTTGCATGGCGTCCATCGCCCGGACGCCGCTTTTGACCATTGCCAGCCGTACGAGCCAATTGGGGTCGCGCGTCGCCATGTACTTCACGCGCGTGTAGGCAATCAGGTTATCTTCGGAGCGTCCCTCTTCCTTCGAGTCGGTAAAAAACAACGGCTGGTTTGGCACCGTGCCCAATTCGGCCACGACGCTGCCGGTGTACATCGCCAACTCGGCGACCCGCGCCGGGGCCTGCTGCGGCATCTGGTCGCGGTTGCTACCGCCGCCAATGAAAAGAAAGGCCGTCTTGCGTTTGGCCTGATCGGGTTTGACGATCGAAAGCCAATGTTTCCACACCGGGCGGTCGACGTCCTTTTCGCTGCGCCAGGCCTGCGACGTGAGATCGAGCACATAGGTTGTGTAGCCTTCGCCCTTGATCGTGTGGGCCAGCTTCCACGAATAGACGGCGTCTGGCGCGGCGACATAACGATCGAGGGCCGTTTCTTCGGCATTGACATGCGTCGCGGCGGCGAGCAGGAACACGGCACAATAGAGCAGCGGCAAGAGACGACGCATGATGGGAACCTCTTGGATTGCCAGCGGGACAATGGCCAAAGTCGCCAGAGATTTTAATGCCCCCCAGGAGCGCTCGCAATCAAATTGGGTTGCCAGCCGCTGACTATGCGTCAAGGTTCCGAGCGTCATGGCTCAAATAGCGCCTGGCGATTTTGGCCGCGACGGTGCCGATGCCGTAGTAGCCGATTGAAATCCGGGCCACGTGGGTCAACACGTCGTAAGCCCGCCAGCGATTCCAGCCGAAATCAGATTCCATCCACAGAATGAGTTGAGCAAAGGCCTGCGCCGTGGAGCGTTCCATCGGAGTGCCGCTGACAATTGTCATGATTTCGTCTGGCGTTTCGACCCGAGGCCCGGGAATTGACTTTTGCTTTCGCAGATCGACGGAGACGACGCTTTCCGCGGCCATTTCCAGGCCACTGGCCGACAATTCGCCGTGGCCCATTGCCGCGTGCGCATCACCCAGATAGAGATACCCTCCTGGTACGAACACCGGCAGGCAGACGGTGTTGCCCGGACAGACTTCGATGATATCCATGTTGCCGCCATGAGGTCCGGCCGGCAGGGTCGTCGGCACGCCCCAAGCGGGAGCCGTGCCGATGCACCCCAGCATGGGTGCGTAAGGGATCGACAGTGTATCGCTCCACTTGATCTGGCCGTCGTCAATTGGGCAAAGGTGCGTGCCGTGTGGGCAATCGTCGCCCAGCCATTGCGCCAGTTGATTCGGGTCGCTGGTGCGGGTCACGCAGTGGCCACGCGTGGGCCGAATGGATTGAATGGTGACGGCCAGCGCGTCGCCGGGTTCGGCTCCGGCGATGACGATGGGGCCGGTGAGGGGATTGCTGAACGGCATTTTCGATTTGTCGCGGCGGTCGTCGGCGGCGCGAATTTGACCGGAGAATGCATCCTCGCTCTCGACGACGATGGTTTCGCCGGGCTCGATACGCAACCGAGGCTCCCGATGACGGCTGAACTCGTAAACCAGCGGACCGCAGGAAAGTCGTTGCATTTCGAAGAACTCCTGGTCGCGAGTTACAAGGCAATTTCGCACGTGCCGTGAGCGCGGACTGGCTTGGAGTAGCTTATCTAACAAGTCCCCCGCCGCTGTACAACCGTCACGGGTCGGAAGATAATAGTCGGATTGCTCGTAACGGCCAGATGCCGAACAGCGTGGAGAACCGGGAATGAGTCGAAGAGCTTGTGGCGCGTGGCAATGGTTGGGTTTCGTGGCCGGTCTCTGTCCCTGGTTTGCGGCATGGGGTGCGGAAGCCGACCCGATTTTGGCTTCGTTGCGCGTGCCTGACGGCTTCACGGTCGAGCGGGTCGCCGCGGCGCCGCTGGTTGAGCATCCGGTCATGGCCGGTTTCGACGATCGCGGGCGGCTATTCGTGGCCGACAATGCGGGCCTGAACCTGCCGGCAGACAAGCTGCTTGAGCAATTGCCCAACAAGATCCGGATGCTCGAGGACACCGACGGCGATGGGCAGTTCGATCGCAGCACCGTGTTCGCCGACAAGATGACGTTTCCACAGGGCGCGGCCTGGTTTCGCGGCGCGCTGTATGTCGCCAGCCCGCCGAGCATTTGGCGGCTCGAAGACACCAACGGCGACGGAGTCGCCGACCGTCGCGAGGAATTGGTGCAGAAATTCGGATTCATCGGCAACGCCGCCGATATTCACGGCTGTTTCATCACGCCGACCGGCCGTATTGCCTGGTGCGATGGCCGCCACGGCCACGAATTCAAGGACGCCGCCGGCCAAACCGCGAGTAAGGGGCTGGCCGCCCGCGTGTTTTCTTGCCGACCGGACGGCAGCGACGTCGAAGTGTTTTGTGGCGGTGGCATGGACAACCCGGTGGAAGTCGCATTCACGTCCGAAGGTGACACGATCGGTACAATGACGTTCTACAATCCGGACGCCGAGCGCCACGATGCGCTGGTTCACTTTGTTTTTGGCGGCGTCTATCCGCGCAAGCATCCCTGCACGAGCGAGTTCAAGCGCACCGGCGACTTCCTGCCGGCGTTGAGCCGCTTCGGCGTGACGGCCCCCTCGGGACTGGCTCGCTTTGTCGGCACGGCCTGGGGTGACGACTATCGCGACAACTTGTACTCGGCTCAGTTCAATACCCACAAGATTCTGCGACACGTGCTCACGCGGCAGGGGGCGAGCTTCTCCTGCGCCGACGAGGACTTTCTGGAATCGACGCATTCGGACTTTCATCCCACCGATGTCCTGCAGGACGGCGACGGCAGCCTGCTCGTGATTGATACCGGCGGCTGGTTTCATATCGGTTGCCCAACTTCGCAAATCGCCAAACCCGAGGCCGGCGGGGCGATTTATCGGATTCGACGGATCGGGGCCGCGCGTGTCGAGGATCCGTACGGCATGCGAATCGACTGGGCAAAGACTTCCGACACCGAGATGGCCGATTTATTGGCCGACCCGCGCCCAGCCGTGGCCGAACGGGCGATCGAAGTCCTGGTCTCGCGGGGCGACGCGGCAATGGGTTCGCTGGCGACCGCCATGTTTGATGTTCCGGACTATCATACTCGGCAGAACGCGATCTGGACGCTGGCCCGCATCGGCACCGAGAGCGCGCGATTGCTCTTGCGGCAAGGCCTGGCTGATGATGAAGCGCCGGTTCGTCAGGCGGCGGTGCACGCGGTCTCCGATTTGCGCGATGCCGAGAGTATTCTGGTCTTGATCGAAATGCTATCCAATGACGAGCCCGCGATACGCCGCGAGGCCGCGGCCGCATTGGGAAGATTACGAAACGCCGCCGCGGTTCCTGCGCTGCTCGGCGCTTTGCAGAAGTCGGCGGACCCGTTTCTGGAACACTCGCTGATCTATGCGCTGATCGAAATCAACGATCCTGCGGCCACGCGCGCCGGATTGTCGCACGCGCAGGCCGATGTGCGTCGCGGGGCGCTGGTGGCGCTCGATCAAATGGATTCGGGAGATTTGACGCGTGAGATGGTCGCCCCGCTGTTGGCCACCGACGATGCGCGGTTGATGCGCACGATTGTTGAAATTCTGTCCAGGCATCCGGACTGGGCCGATGCGTTGACGACCACGATCGGAACATGGCTTTCCACGGCCGCTCCCACCGTCGAGGAACTGGCGCAAGCGCGCGGCGCGGTTTCGGCGCTTTCCGCCCGGCCGTCCGTGCAGAAGCTCGTTGTCGACGCGCTGCTTGGCAACACCCCCAAGCAAACCCGGCTGATGCTATTGGAGGTCGTCGCCGACAGCGAGTTGGAAAATGCCTCGGGAGTTTGGTCGCCAGCGGTGTTGCATTGCCTGGCGGCCGCGGACAAGGACATTGTGCGACAGGCCGTGATTGCCGCCTCGGGCCTCGAGCCCAAGCCGCTCGCGGCTCGGCTGATGCAGATCGGGTTCGACGAAAGCCAGGCGCCCGACGTGCGCGTGGCAGCCTGGTGCGCGGCGGCGAAGTTGGGCACGCCGCTGCCGGATCGGGGCTTTGAATTTTTGCAGTCGCGATTTTCGGACGACGCTCCACCGCGTGAACGCCTGGCGGCGGCCGAGGCTCTGGGCTCGTTTCGACTTTCCGACGCGCAGCGAGCAGCGGCCGTGCCGTTGGTCGAACATTCCGGGCCGCTCGAGTTGTCCTGGCTCCTGCGTGCCTACCAGGGAGACATGGAGGGCGCCGTCGGTCGGTCACTGGTGGCATCGCTGGCCAGAGCGCCGGCCCTGGCCGGCATTCCCGCGAATCGGCTGCGCGACACCTTCGAGCGCTACCCGGCCGAGATCCGAGCCGCCGCCGCGGGGCTGGTCGTCGAGTCGACTGCCGATCAGGAACAGCGGGCTGATAAAATCGAATCACTCGCAGACGCCATCAACGCCGGCGATGCCGCTCGCGGTGAGACGGTCTTCTTCAGTGCCCGAGCCGCCTGTTCCTCGTGCCATCGCGTAGCTGATAAGGGGGAGCGGATCGGCCCCGACCTTTCGAAAATCGGCGAGGTTCGCAACCATCGAGACCTGGCCGAGGCAATCGTGTTTCCCAGCGCCAGCCTGGCGCGGGGCTACGAGAGCTTCAACGCCGTGACGACGGATGGCAAAGTGCACAGCGGACTGCTGAGCCGCGAGACGGCCAGCGCGATTTATCTGCGCACAGCGGAGCGGACCGAGGTTCGCGTGGAGCGCGAGGACATCGACGAGCTGACGCCCGCCGCAACGTCGATTATGCCCCAGGGTTTGGATAAGGCGCTGACGGCCAAGGAGTTGGGCGACGTGATCGCTTATCTGGTTTCGCTCAAATAGCGCGGCGAGAACTCAGCCTGGCAGCAGGTGCATGTTCTCCATCACGCGGTGCTGGGCAAAGCCGCCCAACTGATCGAGTTCCCAGGTGACGACCCACCGCCGCCAGGAGATCGGCGTGGCGGCGAACACCCAGCGACCGCGATCCTCGGGGGTCGTGTCGCCATCGCGGCGCGCGTCCCAGGCGGGCCAATCCCGTAGCGGATAGGTTTGCGGTGGACCGTCGCGCTCGGGCCACACGATCAGCCCCACGTCGGTAATCTCGTATCCACGCGCAGGCTGGATCGAGCCGGCCTTCGATCTGTTCGCGCACCAGGTCGACGCCGGCCATCTTGTAAAAGCCGGCCAGGGCACTTGCCAGCGTATGCCGACGGGTAAGCGAAAGCGAGTCGGTCCAGCCGCGACGATAGATGCCGGCCACGAGCCAACCGGATTGCTCTTCAAACGACAGCCACATGCTGTCTTCGGCCAGTTCGGGGCAGTAGAACTCGACGAGGATGCGATTCGAGCCCAGGTGGATATCGCCCGTCGTAATCGAACGGTCGGCCCAGCTTCGGCTTTCGTGCAGTATTTCCAATAGCTCGCGGTCGACAAACTGGCGCAGCGACTCGCTAACGTGGTGCAGCGCGTCGCGATGCTTGGAATACGCCTTCCAGTTGCGCGTCCAGAAGGCTTTTCGTCCGGTGCGCCGCAATTTGGCGTAGAGTTTGGGAATCGTGCCCGAGCGAAAACCGGGCCTGAGAAACTGCAACATGGTTTCGCCGTGGTGGCCGATGATCACGGGCCGCAAGTTGGGCGGCCTGTTCGCGGCATAGAGCTGCCAGTTTTCCTTCAATTCCCAGACCAGGAAGCCGCAGATGCCGGGAAGCAGGAACTGGGTAAAGAGGGCAATCGTCCACGCCCAGCCGTCGCCCAACGGACCTTCCAAGGCATGATGCAGTCCCAGAATCAAGGGCACGAGCAGTTTGTGCGAAACCGTCACGACGGGGAAATGCTTGATCGGGTTGACCTGCGGCTCGATCATCAGGTTGACGCAGAAGCGAATCACATAGTTGACGAAGAACCAAACCGAGCCCAGACAGGCCTTGACGACCGTGGCCGATTTTCGCTCGCCAGCGCGAAATCGCAGCAGTTCGTCGACGGTGTATAAGAACCGCTCGATGGTTTCGAGAATTCGGTGGAAGAGATCCATGATCATGCGGAACAGCGCGGCAAACACGTGAATCCGGATGCGATGCCAGGCGTTGGCGACCCAATCGGTGACTAACTCGTCGACATTGCGGCCGATCCGCGAGTTGAGCACGATGTTGACGATCACGAAAATCAACAGAGATCCGCCCAGCGTTACCTCCGCGTCCCATACCGCGAAAATCAACGGCGCCGCCAATGTCGAAACCACGGCCGGCTTGAGCACGTATCGCTTGAAGACATTGAATTGCCAACTCGCGACAATCCGCCGCACGAGCGGAAGCTGCAACACCTGGGCAGGCAGATCCAGGCACACTCGCCGCAAGATTCGTCCGGCGCACAACAGGCCTTCGGCGCACAACGTGCGGAACTGCTTGTGATAGAGCAAACCCAAGATGACGAGCCCCACGGCCAGCACGACAGGCAAACTGACCATCGCGTGTGCCGTCCGCCCGACGCCCGCCCAGGCGCTATCGGCTCCCGTGCCCATCACGTGCAGCATCAGGAGCAGGACTTCCTCCAGCCCCTTGAGCATGAGAAACGCCCCGCCGAAGGGCAGGGCGACGTAACGCGTGAGGAACCTGCCGACGGGAGTGCCGAAGGCCAGCGAACTGAGCCGTTGCGGTCCGCGGCGGTAGATTTCGCCACCGCGATAGACTCCGTCGAGGCTGGCGGCCAATTGATGATCGGCCTGCAGCAATTGATCGCCAGCCAGGAACTGCTGCACGCCGGCCAGGTCCGGCAGTTTAAGATTGTTGCGCGAGAGCGTGTCGCGAAAATCTCCCATCGACAAGAAGCCATGCTCCACGACCCGGTCCAGGAACTCGTCGACCAGTTTCTTCCGCGCCACTCGTTCGGGCGGATTTTGCGGCATCAGCTTGACCTTGTCGAGTGCTCGGTCAACCAGCGGTTTGAAGCGGGCCCGTAGCGTCGCTTCGGCCCGATGCACCGATGAGTGCAACAGCGCCGCCAAACGGCTTCGAGCGCGATGCGAGAGCTTCGCGGAGGGCAGTCGACGGGCCGCACCGCGCAAATGTTTCGAGATCAAAACGTCGCGCTGGCCCGGCAGAAAACGCTTAAGCGGCTTACGGCCCAGCGAGCGAATCCAGCCGATGGCGTCGAGCGTGTAGATTCCGCGCTCGTGATCCACGCACACTTTTTGCAGATCGTACAGCATCCGCGCTTCGGGCGTCCAAATGCCCCGCGCCGCTTGATCGAGCAGCGAGACCAACGAACGGGTCCATTCGTCGGCCTCGTTGTCGGTGAAATTGAGCGCCGCTTGCAGGCGCCGCGCCAGACGGCCCAATTCGGAACGGGCCTTGTCGCGCATTGCGCTGGCGGTTTCGCCATTCGCGTAACGTGCCGCCCTGGTGCGCAAAATCGCTGCCCGCACCAAATTGCCCGGCTTGCTGACGCGGTCCGCGCGGGCGGCCAGGCGGGCGGCGTGCGCATCGGACCGCTTACGGGCGGGCAAACGTCGCTCGATGGCCTCTGGTCGCGGTTCATCGGAGCGATCGGCCAGCAAGGCGCGCTCGGCGCGCGGCAGTTCCAAGGCGACATAAGGATCCGTGGCCCCGGCCAGTCGAGTGGCGGCCAACAGGCCTTCGCCGTCGACGTCGCGACGCAGCAATTCCTCGATTGCCGGCAGATCTTCCAGCGAGGGAAAGTAACTGCGCAAAAAACCGGGGACAAAGTATCGCAGCTCCAGGTAAACAGCCGCGAACTCGACGTAGGTCGAATGGTCGCTCTTGGGGGGAGCAGATAATCTTCTTGTCGCAAGACGGCGCGAATCTCGGCGAACTCGAGTTGACCAATTTGCGCGATCCGGTGGCGAATTTCGGCCTCTCCCAGGCGTCCCTGGGCAGTCAACTGATCGAGCGCCAGGTGTACGCGAGCGTGAAACAATTGCCGCCAGAATTTGTGCAGCGATTCGTCGTTGCCAATCTCGGCCAATGCCTCGGGAGAGGGCCTCGCGATCAGGATCACCTGCTCGGGCAATTCGGCGTCGGCCTCCAGATCGAGTTCGGCGCGGTCCACGATCGCCAGCAAGCGGTCCCGCGCGATCACGAAGGTTTTGCGGTGGGGAACACGTAACCCAATTCCGCCTACCCCCGTGGCTTGCTTGATCACACGCCGAAGAATGCGGGGAGACACGAGAAACGCTCGAGGATCCGCCGCGCGCAGCGCGTCCTCAAGCGCCATGGGACTCAGCGCCCCTGGCGCCCCTTGGATTGGGGCGTTGTCCACCGCTCGGGTCATTGGTTGTTTTCCTGACCGGGCGCGACCGCGGTATCCGTCTCCGGTCGCGCGGCGGCTCCGTACTGCCGGCAGTATTGGTATTCTACAGCAGTGGCGGGCCGGCCGGCCAAGAACTCTCGGATTGTGGGCATGCCGGCGCGTCTGGCAGTGAACTTGTGGCTACTTTTGCGTCCGTTCCGCACCGATCCACCGCAGGGCGTGCAGTATGATTGCCAGCGCGCCGACGATTGCCAAGACCGACTTGGCTTGCTCGCCCGGTGTTTCCCCCGCCACATCCTGCCAGCCAATGCTGGCCACCGAAGGTTCGACGGTCCCGGTAGGAAGCGCGGCGACGGTCGGCGGCGGGGCATCGTGCGCAGGCTCGAAGACGTGGCGTGCGACGCCCGGAGCGGCCAGGCTGGAAGCGGGCCCAAATGCCACGATTTGCCGCTCGGCGGACGGTTCCGGGTCGCCGGGGCGGGGCGGAACGGGGCATAGCGGCGCGATGCCATTATTCGAGGCGATGTTCGTGGTCGTGGGCGTATCGCGGATCACACTCGTCAGAAACCAGCCGCACGCGGCCGCAATAGCTTCCGGAGGTTCGGCCGTGGCCTTCGCCGAATAGAACGCCGGCCAATTCGCCTTGCTCGTTGAAGATTGGCCCGCCCGAATCGCCCTGCCGGGCAGAGACCGCGACTTCCACCATTTCATAGGGAAAGCTCGTCCCCGGCGCGACATATTGCGTGCAGCGGCCGCTCGCCGCGCGGTAGTTGCCCGAGCCGTAACCGGCGATTGTCAGCACCTCGCCGGGGCGTGGAGCCTGGCTGGCCAAGGTGACGGGAGTGACGTTGGGTTTGCGAATGGCGATGGCGGCCAGGTCCCAGTCGCGGTCGACTTGTTGCACCGAGCCGAGCGAATAGAACCCATCCGGAAAATGAACCGAGATCGGGGCAGTGGCTTCGTTGACGACGTGCCAGTTCGTGATCACGATTCCCATCTGCTCGTCGACATAGACGAGTGTGCCCGAGCCGTAGGAGATGCTGCCTTCGGCCGGAGCCACGATGCGCGCGACTGCCGGATGAATGTTCGGCAACGGCGGACGACCATCCGATCGCTGAGCAGCGGGCGCGGACGCGACAAACGGGTTGCCCCAGTCGGCCGAGGGCTCGGTCGCCTGCGCGATGCCGGGCAGGAAGGCCAGCAGACAAATGCCGATAGCGGGCAGTCGCTTCACTTCGATTGTGCCTTGCTCGGATCGCGGCGAGTGGCCTCGTTTTTGACGATCAACTTGAGCAATTCCCGGCGCAGATGTTCGCGGTCCGGCGTCTTGGCGGTGTTGGTCGTGGCGCGTGTCATCGAAAGCCTCCTAGGCGGCTATGGGCCGTCCCCCCCTAAGGTCTTCACTCCGATCGGGAAAATCTTGGCCCCCGTTGTATTGGAGCTTCAGTCGCGCAAGCTCGCGCCGCAGTGCGTCCTCCGCCAACTTGGTCAGGGTCAGCCGGGCCGGGTAGCCGGCCAGGTGGACCGCGGCGTTACGCGCCTCGTCGAGCACCTCGGCGGACAAGTACAGGGTCGCGCGCACTTTCGGCGCGCGATCGGAAGGCGGTTTGGAATGCATGGGGCGAATCCTCGCGAGGGACCAGGGCGCCGGCCGAGGGATTCAATTGCAAGTCGTTCGACGTGAGCCGATCGAGATTCGGAGCCTCGGCATTCAACGTTTTCGGACGTTTGCCGACGTATCGTGAAACGTCCGACGTTTGCCCCTACCGCTTCGCTGGTCGTGGCGGATCGTTGCAATCGCGCACGGATGGGCTGGCCGGTAGCATCGCTACAGACTCCCATCAGCCAGTTTCCTTGCTAGCGGCGACACTGGCAAAAAAAATCGGGCCGGCGGAAATCCGCCAGCCCGACACGGCTGTGGGTAGTTCGGTTGATGGCGAGATTCGCGGCCGTTATTTTCCGGCCAAGGGGAGATTCACTTCGCCGATCGCCGAGAGTTCGGCCGATTTGCGTTCTCCCAGATCGGTGACGATCTCGATCTTCTGATTGATTTTTCCCGGCTCGCCGGCTTTGAAGGTCATCGGCACCAGATGCACGGTTTTGGCTTCGTCGACCGGCTGGAAGGAGAACGCTTCGTTATCGCAGCGAATCTCGACGATCTTGAACGGCTTGAGTCCCTTGACGACGATTTGCTTGGTGATGCTCTGGCCGGGTTGCAACGTGCCGAGCATCACGGAGCTGGGGCTGACCGTGAGTTCCGAAACGATCAAACCCTCGACGTTCACGGGAAAATGGGTGCCGCGGCGATCGTTGGTGGTCAGGAACAACTGGTTTTGCAGATAGCCGACCGGCGCGCCTTCCTTCAAATCGACTTCCAATTCATAGCTGGCACGACCGGCCGAGCGAGATACTTCCTTGACGCTGGCGGTCAGGTAGGGCGAATCGACGTTCGTGCCCGTTATCTTCCAATCGTTGCGGCCGGCGTATTCGATGCGAATCTTCTTCGAAGCCGCCTCGCCTTCGGCGACCGAGCCGAAGTTGACCTGGCTTGGGTCGAGGACGATGTCCGTGCGGATGTACCCCTTCACGTTCAGCGTGATCTCGGCATATTGGGGCCGATCGATCGTCACGGTCACCGTCGCGCCGCGCTGGCCGCTAAAGGCGCGGGTGTTGAAGGCCGCGATGATCGCACCTTTTTCGTGCGACTTCAGCGTGTCCTTGGAAATTCGCGGCTGGGTGCAGCCACAGCTCGATCGGACGGACGAAATGTGGACGTCGTCTTTATACAGGTTTGTAATCACAAACTCGTGTTCGACCTTGCCGGCGCGGGCCACGGTGCCGAAGTCGAAATTGCGTTCCGAGAACATCTTTTCCGCCCATTGCTGTGCGGAAGCCACGCTCGTCCAACACGAAAGCGCGAGAACCAAGCCGAGCCGAAACATGACCGTTTCCCCTGGTAGGAAAGTTTGGTGTTGCTACTCTGCCACGAGGACAGGAAAGTGCAAATACAAAAAGCCCACACTCGCGACCATTCGCAAGGGGGCCTCTAACAACTGCCTTTGAATGACTTTTTGGCGGACATGATCGAGTCTACCCGTCAGCTAAGGAAAGTCAAATAATCTCAAAACACAGATCAGGTAAACTGTGCGTGCCGTCGCCGTGCCGCGAACCGCACACCCGCGCAGAGCGCACCGCGCGTAAAGTCAGCATGCCGTGCGCGTTCATGTCAGGGGTGAAAAGATTTGCAAATTTCGAGCCAAATGACTCAAGAATTGCCCGGTCCCTGCCGGGAATCCGCGAGATGGAGCCGTTTTCCAGCAAACCTGCCTCGGCCGGCCAGGCAGTGCCAGGACACTTCCTCTCTCGTCGCGCCAAGCGGCTTCACGCGTCGAGGCACTCGGTCCGCCAGCGGCGCCCCGCTAAGGTCGAGCAAAGCGGATCGGGCCGAAGAAGTCCCGCACCAACAGCGACGTCACGCGACCCTCGGGCGTGATTTCGAATTCGCACTTGCAGCGACTGCCGGGAACGATATTGGCCATCAGGCAGTCGGTCGTCGTTCGCGTGACGATTGGCCGATGGGCTCCCAGACTGAAGACCAATGCGCCGTCGCGCTGAGCGACCTTTAGCGTGCCAAAATCCTCATGGTAGTAATCTCCGACATAGGCCTCGATCGGTCGCGACAGGCCGTCGGAGGCGGTGGGAGGCTGCTCTTCGATCTCGGGGCGGCGCAGCTTGCTTCCGCGCCTGCTCGACTTTTTTCGCGAATTCGCCCAGGTGATCCTCGGCCGACAGATTGAGCAATCGGTCATACGCTTCGGAGGCCACGATATCGATCAATCCAGTCCCGGGACCGGAGGAGTTGAGCACGGCGGCCACGCCGATGTTCTGGCCGGGGATGAACGACACGTGGCAGCGAGCCCCGGTGTAGCCGCCAAAGTGGTGGACGACGGGATGCCCGCGATAACTTCCCAAAAACCACCCCAGACCGTAGCCGTCTCGTTCGTAAGTTTCCACTCCGATTTGGTCCGACGTGATGCGGATTTGAGGGCTTTGCATTTCGCGGGCCAGCTTCTCCGACAGGATTCGTTTCCCATCGATCGTGCCCAAATTCAAATTGAGCCGCACCCAGCGAGCCAGATCGGCCGCGCTACTTCCCATGCCGCCGGCGGCGTGCATCGTGGCATCGGTCTTCCGCGTGCGGGCGACTTGCAGGGCTCCGCCGCTTTCGACGATCGGCAAGGCGGCCAGAGGGTCGGCGTAGAGCTTGCTGGCCAGGCAATAGCTGTGGGTCATTCCGGCCGGAGCAAGTATTCGATCGGCAATGAATTGTTGCCACGGGACGTTGCTCGTCGCCTCGATCACGCGACCCGCCAAGGTGAAATTCAGGTTCGAATAGCGAAAGCGGCCCGACGGCTTCACTCGCTTCAGCAAACGATAGTAGCGATCATCATCGATCAGTCCCGTATAGGCCTCGCACGTCGCGATTCGATCGCTGTCGATGCCCAGCCGGTGCGCGAGCAAATCGCGGATTGTCATCGACTTGCTCGCTGTCGGATCGGCCAACTCGGCGCGTGGCAGACTGCGTTGGACGGGCTCATCCAATTGCAGCTTGCCTTCGTCGACCAGGATGGCCACCGCCATGGCGGTGAAGCTTTTCGTGCTCGAGGCAATATAGAACGGCGAGTCGACCGCCACCGGCGCTGACGTGGCGGGATCGCGAATGCCGAAGGCCTCGAGGAAGACGACCTGGTCATCCTTGACTACGGCGACGGCCATGCCGGGAACCTTGAATTCCTCGAGCGCGGCGGCCCAACGGTCGTGGAGCCCTTGCCACTCGGCCGGAACGATTGCCGTGGCGCACTCGGCCACGGTGCCGGTCAATAAGGAGGCGAGAATCGTCAGCGTCGCGATCGAAAGGCACGGCAGTTTGACCACGTTGTGTCTCCAAGAGGTTATGTGCGGGCCAGCGGGCCGCCATTCGGCGAGCCCATCGGCCGCGCCGAGCAGCCCCCCGTCCAAGCAACACTAAGGGCCCGGCTCGGCCGCGTCTTGAACAAACGAAACCTCGTCGGATCGCTCAGCGGGCTTGTGCCAGCTTGCGATACGCAGAGGGTGTCAGCCCAAGTTCGGCTCGAAATACGCGGCAGAGGTGCGCCTGGTCTGCGAAACCGCTGTCCAGGGCGATCGCGGCCAGCGGCGCGGTTGAGTTCGCGAGCCGCCGGCAGACTTCTCCGACTCGCCGCCGCCGCAGGAATTCACGGATCGAGCAGCGCTGGTGACGCCGAAATGCCCGTGCCAGGTAGACGGGGTGAACGCCGGCCTCATTCGCCAAATCGGTCACAAGCGGCGTCGTCGACAAGTCGTTGGACAGTCGGTCCACCACCCGGTGCATCCACGTGGGACAATCCCGGACTGGGCGCTGAGGCGACGGCTGGCCCGCAATCGCGGCGATTTCACACAAGGACTCTTCAAGCAGCAGCTCAGCGGAAATGTCGGTATCGGCGAATACTCGATACAAGCGCAGGATCGAGCGGGCGAGGGGCCCGCCGTCGACCCAACGATATCGTTCCAGGGCCGCCGCGGAGCCGAACGAGAACGGCTCGTAAACATTCGCCGCGGGCAGGCGGATCTGCAACGTGCGAGCGCCGGCGGGTCCGAATACGTCGCCGTGCAGCGTGCCAGCCGGCTTGAACACGACGCTGGCCGCGGCCGCGCAATGATCGCCGTTTGGCCCGTCTTCCCTGAGCACGCCCGATACAATCAATGTGATGGTCGAGTTGACGTGCCGGTGCGGCTTCTGACGACCTCCGGCGGCATACACGATTTCGGCCAATCGCA
This sequence comes from uncultured Planctomycetaceae bacterium, assembly GCA_963791755.1. Taxonomy (GTDB): domain Bacteria; phylum Planctomycetota; class Planctomycetia; order Pirellulales; family PALSA-1355; genus PALSA-1355. Next base: position 604,911 of record CAWBTK010000005.1, on the reverse strand, counting down.
GGCCCGGCGTCGTCGTGCTGACGTAGCAGCGGTTGACGGTTTTCGCTTCACTCATCGCCAAAGTTGCTCGGATTTGCCGTGAGGGCGCGGCACGCGACCGCTGGCCATCGCCATGATGGCATTATTGCGTATTCGCCGTCACCGCGACAATCTTGACCCGTTCGGGCCCCGAGCGCGCGGTGTTCCGGTGATCAACAAGGGCGAAGGCCGTCGATCGTGACGGCCTTCGCCCGCTGTGAGATAACCGAGAAATCCGAGGAGCGAGCGCTATTTGGGGACCGCATCCTTGATCGCCTCGACGGCGTCGGCGCCCGCCTCCTTCACCTCTTCGGCGGCGTGCTCGGTCGCGTCGACCGCCTTCTCACCGGCTTCCTTGATCGCGTCGGCGGATTTTTCCGCGGCCACCTTGGCATCTTCGGCGGCATGTTTCGCCGCCTCGGCGGCATCTTGCTGCTTCTTCGTGTCTTGGCAGCCGATTACACAAGTGCTCATACTGACGACGAGTAATAGAGTCGCAATCTTTCGCATGGAAGCTTTCTCCTAAGATCAAGTGAACGCCAGGTGGAACCGATGCATGCCTCGTACTCGCCGAAGCAACGCATTTGCCTGTCCAGGCCAGATAACTCTCTGGCCTCTACCATAGGAGGGCCCGGACGGCTGCTTTATTCCCGGGCCACTCGACGGATCGGCGGGGGCGTGCTTGCATTGGCTAATCGGCCGGGTTAGAATGCGACGCTGGGATTTGCGGCCGCTTGCAGCCTGACTGCTAAAGTGCCATCGGTTTCCGGCGCATCGACTGCCCGGGCCGATTTCAACTTGCACAGTTTCAACTTGCACAGTGAGCCGCGACTGCCTTGGGCAGTGTCGCGGCTTTTTTTTTGGTTGTGCGAATCTCGAGATCGACCCAACACCGGAATGCCCCCAAGGACGCGACCAGCGTAACCGACCATGAGCGATCACGAAGACCCTTTGCTCAAGAATCCGCCGCCGGGATTCTCGACCGTTTCGGTCCACGCCGGCGAAGACCGCCAGAAATTCGCCAATGCCATCACCGATCCGATGTTTTGCGCCTCGACGTACACGTTTCCCGACACGGCTTCGGTGATTGATTTCATCGAGCAGAAGCTGCCGCGCGAGGAATATGGCCGCTACGGCAACCCCAGCGAAAAGGTGGTCGAGCGCAAGCTCGCCGCGCTGGAAGGAGGCGAATCGGCCCTGTTGTTTTCCAGCGGCATGTCGGCCATCGTCGGGCTGCTGATGACCAAGCTCAGCGCGGGCGACGAGGTCGTGTTTTTCAACGAATGTTACCATCGCAGCCGCGAATTCTGCCGAAAGCACCTGGCGCGGTTCGGCGTCGTGACGCGAGAAGTTCCGGCTTGCGATTATGCCGCGATGGAAGCCGCGATCACGCCCCGGACGCGGCTGCTGGTCAGCGAATCGCCGACCAATCCGCATCTGAGCGTGGTGGATCTGCCGCGTTTCGCCGCCCTGGGAGCGAAGCACGGCGTCGAGACCTTGATCGACGCCACGCTCGGCACGCCCTACAACCTGCGGCCGATCGCCGCAGGGGTCGACTATGTCTTGCACTCCGCCACCAAGTACCTGGCCGGTCACAACGACCTGTTGGCCGGCGTCATCATCGGCAAGGCCGAGGCCATTGAACCGGTCCGCAAGCTGCGCGGCATCATGGGCAGCGTCAATTCGCCTCACAATATCTTCCTGCTGGCGCGGGGCCTGAAAACGTTCGAGTTGAGAATGCAGCGGCATAACGAAAACGGCCTGGCCGTGGCCCGCTTCCTGGATGCTCACCCGCGCGTCGAGCGCGTGTTCTACCCCGGGCTCGAGAGCCATCCGTACTACGAAGTGGCGCGGCGCACGATGCGCGGCTTCGGCGGGCTGGTGACGTTTCTGGTGAAGGATGCCGACTGGCGGCAAACGGCGGCCGTGGTCGACGCGGTGCGAATTCCGCGCATCGCGCCGAGCCTGGGGGGCGTTGAGTCGTTGATCGAACAACCGCTGGTCATGAGCTATTACGAGTGTACGCCCGAGGAGCGGCGTCAGTACGGCATCCATGACAATATGATTCGCCTGGCTTGCGGCATTGAAAATCCCGAAGACTTGATCGCCGATTTGAAGCAGGCGCTGGAGCGATAGCCCGACGCGCTGCCGGCGCGTCCCCACGAGTTTCTCGATAAGGCGCGAAGCCCCATGCAATTTCGCACGCGTGCCATCCACGACGGCAACGAAATCGACCCGCAAACTGGCGCCGTGGTGCGGCCGATTCATCTGGCGACCACGTTCGTGCAGCCCGGCGCCGGCGAGTGGGGGGAATTCGACTATTCGCGCAGCGGCAATCCCACCCGCAAGGCCTTCGAAACCACCCTGGCCTCGCTGGAATCGGGCACGGGCGCGTTGGCCTTTGCCTCGGGGATGGCGGCCACGCACTGCGCGATGATGCTGCTGGGAGCCGGCGATCACGTGGTGGCCGGATCCGACATTTACGGCGGAACCTATCGGCTGCTGCACAAGGTGCTCGATCGCGTCAATGTGCGGGTCGCGCTCACCTCGACCAGCGGCGACTTGAAAGCGGTCGAAGCGGCGTTCACGCCGGACACCAAGATGTTGTGGATCGAGTCGCCCGGTAATCCGCTGTTGTCGATTACCGATATCGCGGCCTGTGCCGAGATCGCGCACGCACGGGGGCGCTGCTGGGCGTCGACAACACGTTTGCCACGCCGGCGCTCACACGGCCCCTGGAGTTGGGCGCCGATATCGTGATGCATTCGGCGACCAAGTACATCGGCGGGCATACCGACGCGTTGGGCGGCGCCTTGGTGGTCAAGAATCGGGAGTTGTTCGAGCGGCTGTACTTCATTCAAAACGCCACCGGCGCCGTCATGGCCCCGCTCGAGTCGTACCTGTCGTCGCGAGGCTTGAAGACGCTGGAATTGCGTGTCCGCGAACAATCGCGCACCGCGGCCCTGATCGCCGATTGGTTGGCGGCCGATCCGCGCGTCGAGCGGGTCTACTATCCCGGCCGGCCGGAACATCGGGGCCATGCCGTCGCGCGGCGGCAAATGGACGGCGCCTTCGGAGCGATGCTGAGCTTCGAGGTCAAAGGGGGATTCGAGGTCGCCAAGCGGGTCGTTGAGTCGACGCGGCTGTTTCGACTGGCAGTCAGCCTGGGGGCGGTCGAGTCGCTGATCGAACAGCCGGCGGCGATGTCGCATGCTAGCTACGATCGCAAGGACCGGTTGGCCCACGGCATCAACGATGGCCTGGTTCGGCTTTCGGTGGGACTCGAAGCGTTCGAGGACCTGCGCGACGACCTGACGGCGGCGCTGGGGCGGGCGCAAAGCTCGAGCGGCTGAGGCTTTTCGGCGGGTCGCTGCTTTTCGCCGAGCCCGATCGCTATGCGCGCATGGCCTGCTGGCGCTGCTGCCAGTCGACGAGTTTGGGTAGTTGGCGAAAACTTTTCCGGTTTTAGTGGAAGTTCCGCCTGCGTAATTCCGATAACTGCGGTCAGCCTGTACTGCGCTTCGATTGCGAAGCGCAAAAGGAAAGGGGGGATTTCCGCAAGCAGGTGGATTGCTATGTATTGCCGGACATTGAAGTGCCTGACCATTGGGCTGTGCGCAAGTTTCCTCCCGGTGCTGGCCGCGGGCGACGCCCATGGTCAAAGCTTTCGCTATGAGCCGAAGCCGCGGGCGGGTTTTGCCGCGCCCAGCTATGCCAGCCCCGATCCGGCGCCGCGCATGATGCCGGTTTCCGAGGCGGTCGGCCCGTCGGGCGCTCGCTACGAGCGAAGTTATCTGGCGCCGCGCGACGGTCGCGGGCGGATGGCCGAGCGAGTGGCGCTACGACGCTCCTTCTCAATACCAAAGCCGCGTGCAGCGCGGCGTTCCGCACGCGGCCCGCGAGTCGATTGCTCCCGGCCGACCGGTCGAGCCCTTCGCGGACGAACTGCCGGTCGATGATCTCACCGGTTCGTCGTTGCCGGGTTCCGAGTTCAGCGGCGAGGCGGCGGGCGATGGTTCCTACGAGGACGAATACTTCGACGAATATGGCGACGGATACTCCGGCGGTTGCAACTCGTGCGGCGGCATGGGCCCGTGCGGCGGCTGCGATCGTTGCGGTCCATGCTATATCGACCTGCTGCACTGCTTCGGCAACTGCATGAAGCAGACTTACCTGGCCAGCCCGGCGATGCGCGAGAACCTCATTCTGTATACCGGCAAGCAGGCTTTCAAAGGCCCCACGGACAACGGCGTCAACGGCGACTTTGGTTTTCACGCGGGCGTGAACTGGGGTTCGCCGTTCTGGAACAAGTACGGCATTGGATATCAGTTGGGCGGAGCGGTTCTGGCCAGCGACTTCGAGGGAACCAGCGGTCCGCTGGGAAGCAAGCGGACGCAACTGTACGTCACCTCGGGTTTCTTCCGCCGCGTGCAGGGCGAGCGAGGATTCCAGGGGGGCGCCGTGGTCGATTACCTGCACGATGATTTTTACGTCAGCATGGACCTGATGCAGATTCGCGGCGAGTTGAGCTACGTCTATCGGCATCACGAGCTGGGCTTCTGGTTCGCGACGCACACCAAGTCCGACACGCAAGCGGCGCCGGCGTTTATCGGTCAACCGAGCGTGACCTGGCAGTCCAACGACCAATACAACCTTTTCTATCGCTATCAGTTTTGCAACGGCTCGACCGTCCGCACGTGGGCCGGGCTCAGCAGTCATGGCGATGGCATTTTTGGCGGAGACGGCACGGTTCCCCTGTCGCCCAAGTGGGCGATCGCCACGTCGTACAACTACCTGCTGCCGCGCAGCGACGCGTCGATTCCTAGCAACACCAAGGAATCGTGGAACCTCACGATTAGCCTCGTGTGGTACCCGGGCTACAAGGCGACGTGCGATTGGTTCAACCCCTATCGGCCTTTGATGCCGGTGGCGGACAACGGCTGGATGTTGGAAACCGTGAAGTGATCATCGGACGGTCGAGGCTCTCCAAATGCGAAGGCAGGTAGCCACCGAGGTCTCCGAGGACACCGAGATTTTGTCCTACTCCCCCTCGGTGCTCTCTGTGTCCTCTGTGGCTCATCCTGCGTAGCTATGTCGTCCAGCTTGCGCAGCGGCACGCGCGCGCGCAAGATCGCACGCGAAAAAATTTGGACGTCGCGGCTCCCCTCTGGTTGCCGAGGCCGTTTCTTGATTTGAAAAAAGAAAGTTGGTGGCCTCGGTCCGAGGCACTCGGAGCCACGACGCCGCGGGACAACACCGGTCGATTCTTGCGAAGCAGTCGAGCGTGTTCCGGAGCACGTTGCCCCCGTCTCCGGGCTCGCTGTCGAAGCCGGCTCAAACCCGATCGGCACCCCCTACAGGTCGACCGTCCAGCGCGCGTGTCTCGCGAGAACACGCGCGATCAACGGAGGGCAAGGCCGGGTCGCGGGACTCCCTTGTGAAGAATCCCTCGCGCGCAGTGGTCCAAGAAAAAACCACGGCAAACGTAAACGCCCCGCTCAAAGTGGCTGGCACTCCTACGATGCCCAGTCCGATTCGGCTGAGCGTGATTGTCGCAAAAGTGCTGGCCTGATTTCAAGCGGAAGTTTCTGCCAATTGCACTGTCGTGCGAGTTATCGGTATCGGGCCCAAACCGCCGCGGCCGTTGCAACAGGGACGGACGGGCAGCGTTCGACCGGTCGGCAGACGTCCGTTTTGTCCGGGCAATAGCGTTGCGAATTGCTCTGCGGCTGGCCGCAATGTTGCGGCGGATTGGGGTCGCACGATGAGCTCGATCGCTTGACGGTCGCGCATTTCTCGACCGGATCGCAATTGCTTGCCGCGGTTGCGGGCTTGTCGAAATTGCAGTCGAAGCCGAACCGCCGCAAGACCGCGGCGATTTTTGCCTGCATGGATTCTTGTTGCGGGCAGTTGGGCGTCTCGCTCTCGCACTTGGGCTTGGACTCGCACGGCGGCGGATCGCACGTCCGCGAGGGAGTGCAATCGTTGGGCGTGGAGTCGCTGGGGACGCAATCGTTGGGTGTGCAATCTTTGGGGACACAATCGTTGGGCTTGCAATTCGGCAGACAGGTATTGCCATCTTGCACCGCGCAATCGGTCGGGGAATCGACGCACACGGCCGAACTCTCACCGCAGACCGACACGGTCTTGATCGTGCTTGAGCAGTCGGTCGCCCCGACCGACGCGGCCGCGGCCGTCGACGAACAAGATGCCGTGGAATCGGCCGCGTGACAGGTCGCCATCCAAACCGACTCGGGCACCGTATCCATCCAGGCGCACGCCGCGAAGGCTGGGCTGGCGGTCAACAGGGCCCGAGGTTCCAGCGTTTCCATCGCCAGGCGCGCCCGGCTCGAGCAACGCGCGGATGGTCGTGGAAGTTGACGGGCCTGAGAGAGATTCTGTTGGTTTTGCGCGGGCGCGAACAAAAGGTGCGTTTTCATGGCGCGGTCCTTCCAACGGAGAATTTCGGCTTGAACCGGGACTGGAACCGCTCCAGGCCCGCGGCGGCCGCAATTGTAGCAATTCGCCCCGTCCCCGCGCCAACTAGCAAACGCGGGCGATTGTAGCAAACTCTTTGCCAGCGGGGCAACCGGCGCCGGAGGTCGGGCTGACCGATCAAGCAGTCTGGCGCTTCCAGCCGGCGGCGTCCTCGCCGTCGAGTCGCAGGGTCAGGCACTTGGCGCTGCCGCCGGCTTTGACGAATTCGTCGAGCGGCGTTTCGCGCGGCGAGAAGCCGCGCTCGCCTGAGCGCGGCGTGCAGTCGTGGACAGCCCGAGTTGGTCACCACGGTGCGGCCGACCACCACGGCGTTGCAGGCGAAGCGGCGGGCTTCCTGCTCGTCGACTTCGATCAATTCATCGACGCTGGCGGCCAGCGCCTGCCGCCCGTAGTCGTCGAAGGCGGCGGGAAAGTAAATCGCCCGGCCCGGAGCGAGCGGGCAAAAACAAGTGTCGAGGTGATAGTAGTAAGGATCGACCAACTCCAGCGGGATCACGCGGCACGAGAACATCTCGCCGATCTGTTGGTGGCCGCCGACATCGCTGCGGATGCGATAGCCGGCAAACAACGTGTCGCCGCAAAACAGCGCGTCGCCGGCCCCCTCGAAGAACACGCCTTCGGCCAGCCGCCGCACGGTGAAGCCGGCGCCCGCGAGCCAGGCCTCGTCGACCGGCTCCTCGGCTTGCCGCTGCGGATAGCGAAAGCGGGCCAGCACGGCCTGGTCGCGAAAGACCAGGGCGGCGTTGGCCGTGAACACCAGATCGGGCAGTCCGCGGACCGGGGCGAGCAAAAGAGTCCTGGCCCGCCGAGTCTTCGAGCAGGTTCCGCAAGTCGGTCCACTGCCGAGCGGCCTGCGCGGCGTCGGCCTGCTTCTGCCGACTCATCCAGGGATTGATCTCGTACTCGATGCCGTAATAGTCCGGCGGGCACATCAGAATCTGCGGCTGCCGCGACCGCGGATCGAACCTGGCCGCGTCCGCGCGAGCGTGTTGCGAGGCGCTCATCGGGCCCGCTCCAACGCATCCAACTCGTGCACCAGGGCCCGCAGGAACGGCTCGACGTCGGTCACCAGACCCACGGTTTGAAACGAGCCGCGGTCGCTGAGCTTGATGACGGTCGAGGGATTGATATCGACGCAGACCACCTTGACCCAGGCCGGCAGCAAGTTGCCGACGGCGATCGAATGCAGCGTGGTGGCGATCATCAGGCAAAACGTCACGCCCTGCGATCCGCTCGCGCATTTGCCGCTGGGCTTCCAGCACGTCGGTGATCACTTCGGGCAGCGGCCCGTCGTCGCGGATGCTGCCGGCCAGCAGGAAATCGACGTTCCGTGCGGACGCATTCATACATGATGCCGGAGGTGAGCAGTCCGGATTCGACGGCCTGGCGAATGCCGCCGGCGCGGCGGATGCGGTTGATGGCTCGCAGGTGATGCTCGTGCCCGGCCTCGGCCAGATCGCCCTCGGTCCAGGTGCACGCCCAGGCTGGTGCCGAAGATGGCCTGTTCGATGTCGTGCGTGGCCAAGGCGTTGCCGGCGAATAGCAGATCGATATAGCCGCCGCGGATCATCCGGCAAACGTGTTCGCCGCTGCCGGTGTGGACGATTGCCGGGCCGCCGACCAGCAGGCTCTTGCCCCCTTTTTGCCGGTTGCTGAATAGCTCGTGGGCGATCTGTCGGATGGCGACCCCCTTGGGCTTTTCGGTCGAGACGCTGCTGCCCATGAACTCGAAGGCCTGGCGGTCTTGCGAGCGCTCCGGGGAAACACGCGCACGCCCGCGTGGCCCACGACGAACGTCGTGCCGGCCTTGACGTCGCTCATCGGCACGCAGCGGGCGGATCCGTCCGCCAGGTCGACGGCGACGCCGCAATCCATTTCCTGCAGCGCGACCGGAATCCACTTTCCGCCGAAGCGAATCTCGGTTCGCTGATTGGTCGAGCTGTAAAAGCCCTCGGGAAAGGCCCCGTCCATGTCGGCGACTTCCAATTGGCAATCCTTGAGCGCCGTGGGCACGGCGCCGTGGTCGCTGATTTGTGCCAGGATGTCGGCCAGGACCTGCGACGAGGGGGCGCTGACCTCGACCAGGGCAAAGCTGGGGTCCTGCCGGGCCTGTCCGATCGTGATTCGCTTGACGCGAAAGGTGCCGCCCCCGACGGTGATCAGGTCCAGGATCTTGGGCAGAATCAGGCTATCGATGATATGGCCCGAGATCTGAACTTCCTCGACAAACGGGTTGCTCTCGCTGCGTTGGACCGTGTCGGTGGCAGCCATGGGAATCTCTTTCGTGCGTCAGTTGGCCGGCTGGTGGCGGTGCAAGGGACTGCGCAATTGTAGGACAAGCGGCGGGGCTCGACCAATCGCAGTGCCTTTTCACGACGCCTTTCCACCCTCGCTAAGAGGCTCTATACTAGGGGTTTGTGCCGGCTTGTGTAGTTTTCGCCGTGCGCGAGGCGTCTCGTCATCCTTGGTACATTCGTTCATGAGCAATTCCAATCACTGGGACTCGCTGGCAGCCAATCTGGGAGCCGAAATTCCGCCCGAGACCGCGCCGGCCGCGGGGCCCAAGCCGGCCGCGAAACCGCCTGCCGCGGCGCGTCCGGCCGCGACGTCCGTTCCCAAGAAATCGCCGCCGCCCAAGTCCAATACCGATTGGGGACAACTGGCGAGCGTTTTGGGAGTGACCCCGACGGAATCGCCGCCCGCGGCAACCACACCGCCGGCGAAAGCGGCGTCGACTCAATCGCGGCCAGCCGAGCCGCCTTCGCGTCCGGCCCCGCCCCAGCGCGAAGCGCCGCCGCGCCGCGACGAGCCCGAGCAGCGACGTCGGCCGCCAGCGCGCGAGCCTGAAGATCGTGGTCGCGACCGAAACCGCGACCGCGAACGGCCTCCGCGCGAGAATCAACCGCGCGCGCCGCAAGCACGCGATGAGCGCCGCGATGCGGCGCCGGCACACGAGCTTCCAGCAGCGCCGCGGCACGTCGAACGGGCCGATGAGCCGGACTTTCTATTCGACGAAGACCCGTTGGCGGAAATCCTCAAAGCCGAGGCGGCCGAGAGCGAGGAATCTTCCGATGCGTCGGCACAGCCGCCCGAGGAGCGAACGGGCCGCAAGCGCCGTCGCCGCCGTCGCGGCGGACGCCGATCGAAGCGCGACCGCGTGGCCGGCGACGAGTCCGCGGCAGGCGAAACGGGCGAGGCCTCGGAAGCGGGCGAAATCTCCTTCGAGGCGAGCATCGACGAATTCGAGAGCGTCGAGCGCGACGAATTCCACCCGTTGGACGAAGTGCCGCTCGCCGACGCGGCTTCAGCCGAAGCGGCGCCGGGGGAGGACTCCGAGCGCCAGGGTCGACCCAAGCGCCGTCGTCGCCGTGGTTCGGGTCGAGGTCGCGGCGGCCGCGATGAGCGGGGCCCCGAAGCCAAAAGCGAGGCGTCGCGAGCGCCGGCACGAGCCGCCGATGCCGATGATGAAGACGATCTCCGCGACGACGATCTCCATGACCTCGATGACGACGATCGTCACGATAGCGTCGCCTCGATGTCGGACAACGGCTTGTCCGACGACGGAGGGGGCGACGACGACATGGGGGATGACGACGAAGGGGCGGATTCGGTTGGCGAAAAGAATAGCCATCGCGCGATTCCGGCCTGGGAAGAAGCGATCGGCTACATCGTCTCGGTGAACATGGAATCGCGGGCCAAGAATCCCAAGGCCGGCCAGCAGCGAGGGCGAGGCGGCCGAGGTCGCTCGTCGGGCCGCGGTGCGCCGCGCGGCGGCAATGGCCGTCGAAGTTAGTTGCATTTCGGTTTTTTCGTCGCCCGCGCGTTTCGCCGGGCCGCTGGCTTGAGTAGAGTCTGTCTGGCAGTCGGTCGGTTGATTTCATTCGACGGCCGGCTCGAACTTCGACCCCCCGCGAACATTCGCTGGTCGAGGGGAGAGATTTTTCATCCACCGAGGGCGCTCCGCATGCACCGCCGTGCTCTAGTCTTCTGGGCCATCGTGCTGCTGGCCGGATGCCATCGTTCCGAACCGGGCGGCGACGCGGCCGGGGTTTCGGGCCGGGACAAAACATCGTTCAAAATCGCCGTGATTCCCAAGGGCACGACGCATGTCTTTTGGAAGTCGGTGCACGCCGGGGCGCTCAAGGCGGCGCGGGAGCTGAAAGACGAGGGGATTGACGTCGATATTCAGTGGAAGGGCGCTTTGCTGGAGAACGATCGCGAGGGACAAATTAATGTCGTCCAGGATTTCGTCGCCCAAGACGTCGACGGCATCGTGTTGGCGCCGCTGGACGCGACGGCGCTCATTCCGTCGGTGGAACATGCCCGGCAGTCCGGCATTCCCACCGTGATCTTCGACAGCGGGCTGGCCGACGAGTCCGTCACGGTCAGCTACGTGGCCACCGACAATTACAACGGCGGCGCATTGGCGGCTCGCGAGATCGGCAAGCGCACCGGTGGCAAGGGCAACGTGATTCTGCTGCGGTACAACGTCGGCAGCGAAAGCACCGAGGCGCGCGAGCAGGGCTTTCTGGAAACCTTGAAGAAAGAGTTTCCCGACATGGTCATGCTTTCGGACGACCAATACTCGGGCACGACCGCCATCCAGGCCCAGAACAAGGCGCTCGAACTGTGCAATCAATTTGGCGACAAGGTCAACGCCTTTTTCGCCGTTTGCGAGCCGGACACGATGGGCGTCTTGGCGGCGCTCGAGGCCGAGGGCCTGGCCGGCAAGGTGATCTTCATTGGTTTTGATCCGGGTCCGCAACTGGTGCAGGCCTTGTCGGAAGCAAAGATCCACGGCCTGGTGTTGCAAGATCCCGTGGCGATGGGCTACCAGAGCGTGAAGACGCTGGTGGCCAGTTTGCGGGGCGAAAAGGTCGAGCGCCGCATTCCGACCGGCGAAGTGATGGCCACGCCGGAGAACATGACGGCCCCGGAAATTCAGAAACTGCTCAATCCCGAACAGGCCGATTAAGGATCTGTTTCGGGGTGGAGGGGGACAGTCCCCATTTTGCTGGGCGACCATCCTGCGGACGGTGCGCGTGCGCAAAATCGGGACAGTCCCCGGCGGTGTTGAAACAATTAATGAGGCCGCGCGAAATCGCATGCCTGACGTGCTGCTTCGGATGACCGACGTGAGCAAAAGTTTCGGGGCCACCCGCGCTCGAGGGCGTGTCGCTCGAGGCTCGCGGCGGCGAGGTGCTGGCCCTGATCGGAGAAAACGGCGCCGGCAAGAGCACGCTGATGAAGATTCTCTCTGGCGCTATCGCGCCAGACGGCGGTCGGATGGAACTGGCCGGCCAGGCATATGCGCCGGCGGGTCCGCACGCCGCCCGGCGGGCCGGCGTGGCGATGATCTATCAAGAGCTGAATTTGGCGCCGCACTTGAGCGCGGTCGAAAACGTCATGTTGGGAGAGGAACTGGCGAGCTTCGGCGTGATCCGCGCCGCCGCCCAGCGGCAGCGCGTGCGCGAGGCCCTGTTGCTCTTGGGCCGCCCGGATCTGCCAATGGATGTGGCGGTGGGCGAATTGTCCGTCGCCGACCAGCAGGTTGTCGAGATCGTCCGCGCGTTGGCCATCGAAGCCAAGGTCATCGTCTTCGACGAGCCGACCAGCTCGCTCACGCAGCACGACGTGGAGTGCCTGTTTCATGTCATCGAGAAATTGAAGCGCTCGGGCATCGCGATTATTTACATCAGCCACTTCCTCGAGGAAGTCCGCCGGATCGCCGATCGCTACACCGTGCTGCGCGACGGTTCGGCGGCCGGCAGCGGGCTGTTGGCCGGCGTGAGCGAAAGGCAAATCATCTCCTTGATGGTGGGGCGCGACGTGGAGGATCTGTTTCCCAAGATCGCGCATCAGCCGGGAGAAGTAATCTTGTCGCTCGATTCGCTCACCGGCGCTGACATGCCCCGGGATGTTTCCTTCGAGCTGCGCCGCGGCGAGATTCTGGGAATCGCGGGACTGGTGGGGGCGGGTCGGACCGAGCTGTTGCGTTGCCTGCTGGCGCTGGATCCGGTGCATAGCGGCACCGTGCGCGTCGCCGGCACGATTCCGCGGGCCACGCCGCGAGCGCGGATCCGGGCCGGGCTGGGACTGGTGTCGGAAGATCGCAAGGGCGAGGGGCTGGCGCAGCGCGAAACGATCGCCGACAACGTCACGTACAGCCGGCTGGACCTTTACAGCCGCTTGGGATGGCTGAACTTGCGGCGGCGACGCGCGGCCGTGCAACAGTGGATGAACCGGTTGAGCGTCAAGGCCCGCTCGCCCGAGCAGCAGGTCGAACACCTGTCGGGCGGAAACCAACAGAAGGTGGCCCTGGCGCGGGTGCTGCACCAGGATGCCGACGTGCTGTTGCTCGACGAGCCGACGCGGGGCATCGACGTGGGCACCAAGGCCGAGATTTATCGGCTGATGGCGGCATTGGCCGCCGAGGGCAAAGCGATTATCTTCGTCAGCTCGTACTTTTCCGAATTACTCAGCGTGTGCGATCGAGTGGCGGTGATGGCGCGCGGCCAACTGCGCGAAATTCGACCGGCCGAGCAGTGGACGTCGTCGTCGCTGTTGAGTTGTGCCTTGGGCGTGGAAGCAGCGACGTGATGGCATCCAATCAATTGCAACCGTCGTTGCCCTTGGCCCAGCGTGGCGGCGATCTGCTGCGCAATGTGCTGGGGCCGTTTTTGGCGCTGGTTTTCGTGGTCGGCGTGTTCACGATCGCCGACAATCTGCAAACCGACGGCGGCCGGTTCGCGACGCTGAAAAACGCCCAGAACGTGCTGGTGCAATCGGCCACCGTGGCCGTGGCCGCGCTGGGCATGACGATGATCATCATCTCGGCCGGCATCGATCTCTCGGCCGGCACGACCATGGCCCTGTGCGCCACGGTGCTGGCCTGGTTCCTGCGAGAGAACTATTCGCCGGCGGTTTCCGTGGCCGCCGCCCTGGGCACGGGCTGCCTGGCGGGTTTCTGCAACGGCACGCTGATCAGCCGGCTGCGCGTGGTTCCGTTTATCGTCACGCTGGGGACGATGACGATTTATTTGGGCCTGGCCAAGATCATCGGCAACAATACCATGGTGCGGCCCATGCCGGACCAGGTGCCCGATTGGATGCGCGAATTGCTCAGCCCGCGCGTGCAGCACGAGTGGATGCTGTTCGCGCCGGGCGTGTGGCTAGTGCTGGCGTTGGCGATCGTCGTGTCGGCCGTGCTTCGCTACACCGTGTTCGGTCGGCGCGTGTTCGCGATCGGCTCGAACGAATCGACCGCGCGGCTGTGCGGCATCAACGTTTCGGCCATGCGGATCGCGGTCTACACGATCGCGGGCCTGTTTGTGGGCGTGGCCGGCTTGTTTCAGTTCAGCCGCCTGACCGTGGGCGACCCGACTTCCGGCACCGGCAAGGAGCTGCCGATTATTGCCGCGGTAGTGATCGGCGGCGGAAGCTTGAGCGGCGGGCGGGGCTCGATTCTGGGCACGTTGACCGGCGCGCTGATCATGCAGGTCATTTCGAGCGGTTGCACGGCGCTCAAGCAGCCCAATCCGATTCAAGAAATCATCATCGGTTCGATCATCATCGCGGCGGTGACGGTCGACCAGATTCGCCAACGTCGACAAGCAACCTGAGCGAGGTGTTCTTCGTGCATTACCAGAAATTGCTCGAATCGCTTCGCCAGGCGTTTCCGCAGCCGGTCTCGAATCCGGTTCACGACGGGTACGTCGTGTTTTCGATTCTGCGGGCCCTAGACCAGGTCGACGCACTCAAATCGCAGGCGCCGATCCTGGGACGACCCACCGAGCCCAACTACACGGTGGCTCGAGAGGGCAAGGTTGAAGAAGGCGGCCGGGTGCTGGAAGCGGTGATCCCAGAGCTGGTCGCGTATTTGCAAGGCATGTTCATCTGGGGGCATCCGCAAAGTCAGATCAACGTCGTGCCGAATCCGTCGATCGCCAGCGTGATCGGAGTGCTGCTGCCGCTGTTATACAATCCGAACCTGTGCAGCGACGAAAGCGGCCGGCTGTTTTCCGAAGCCGAGGTGCGCGTGACCGCGATGGTGGCCCAGCTCGTGGGCTACGATCCCCAGCGGGCCGGCGGCGTGTTCACCTTCGGCGGCACCGGCGGAATGTTGTACGGGGTCAAGATCGGGCTGGAAAAAGCCTCGCCCGGCTCGCTTCGCGCGGGATTGAGCGAGCCGACCGTGATTCTGGCCTCGGGCCAGAGCCACTACTCGTGTTTGACCGTGGCGAGTTGGCTGGGAATCGGACAGGACAACGTGATCTCGATTCCCACGCACCTGGACAACTCGATCGATCTGGCGGCGCTGGAGCAGGCGGCCCGAGCGGCGCTGGCGAGCGGCAAGAAGATCGCGGCGATCGTGGCCACGATGGGCTCGACCGATGCGTTTGGCGTCGACAACTTGCGGGCGATCGACGCCATGCGCCGCCGCCTGGCCGAGGAATTCTCGTTGCCGTATTTGCCGCACGTGCACGCCGACGCCGTGATCGGCTGGGCCTGGAGCGTGTTCAACGACTACAGCTTTTTGGAGAACCCGCTGGGCTTTCGCGGACGGACCGTGCGGGCGCTGGCCGCGGTGCAGCACGAGATGGTGCACCTGCCGCTGGCCGACTCGATCGGCATCGATTTTCACAAGACCGGCTACACGCCCTATGTCTCGTCGCTGGTGTTGGTGCGCGATGCGAGCGATTTCGAGTCGATCGCCCGCGGACACGAAGTGATGCCCTACCTGTATCAGTCGGGCGAGCATCATCCGGGCATGTACACCTTGGAAACCACGCGCAGCGCTATCGGTCCGATGGCGGCCTTGGCCAACCTGTTGCTGTTCGGCAAGGAGGGCTATCGCACGCTGTTGGGCCACGCGGTGGAGATGGCCGAAGTGCTGCGGGAAATGATCGAATCGCATCCGAACCTGACGGTGCTCAACGGCGACAACCGCGGGCCGGTGACGCTGTTTCGCGCTATCCCGACGGCGTGGATACGTTTCAGGTCAAGGAGCTGGAGCGAGGGGACAAGAACTTTCGGCAGCAATTGTTGGCGTACAACGAGTACAACCGACGTATCTTCGAGCGCGTGCACGCCGAGGCCCTGGCCGGAAAGGGAGTGGCGATTTCGCTGACGACTTGCTACCGACAGAACGATTTTGGCGACCCGATCGTGGCGCTCAAGTCGTACGTGCTGTCGCCGTTCGCCGACGAAAACCAGATGCAATCGGTCGTGACCCACGTGGTCGCCGCGCGGCGACTGGTGGACGAGGCATCGATCGCCAAGCCTTAGCGGGCGATTTCGGCGCGAAGCGGGCTCTCGGCGGCGCGCCTAGTGCGGGGCGCGAATTGGAACGCACCGACAGGCGACGTTATACTCGCCCTAGCGGCGGGCATCTCGTCGGCCGCATTCCAGCTTGCCAGCCAGGGTAATTCATTGATGCGCCGTTGCGGTCGGTTGGTTGCGTTATGGATGGTTACGACGGTCTTGGCATTTTGTGCGCCGCTGCTGGCCGAGGAGCCGAGGACGGCGGGCGGCGCGGAGCCGTTGCGCGTGCTGTTCCTCGGCGACCGGGGGCCGCATCACCCGGCCGAGCGCGCTCGGCAGATGATTCCGATCATGGCGGCTCGCGGAATTCAGATCGACTATACCGAGAACCTGGCCGATCTGGCGGCCGGCCGGCTGGCCGGTTACGCGGCGCTGGTGATTTATGCCAACATCGATCGGTTGGAACCGGCCCAGGAACAGGCGCTGCTCGGGTACGTCGCCGGGGGCGGGGGTTTCGTGCCGCTGCACTGCGCTTTGTTTTGTTTTCGCAATTCGCCCAAGTACGTGGCCCTGGTCGGGGCTCAGTTTGACAGTCACGGGACCGGCGAATTCGAAACCGTCAACACGGCGGCCGATCATCCGATCACTCGGGGCCTGGCGGGGTTCAAAACCTGGGATGAAACGTACGTACATCGAGATCACAACGGCGAGTCGCGCGAGGTTTTGCAGGTGCGCGGCGAGGGGGCCATGCAAGAGCCCTGGACTTGGGTTCGCCGGCACGGGCGGGGGCGCGTGTTTTATACGGCCTATGGTCACGACGCGCGGACCTGGGGGGAGCCCGGCTTTCAGGCCCTGGTCGAACGCGGCATTCGCTGGGCCGCCGGGCGCGAGGTTTTCGACAGCCGGCCCGCGCCGCCGCAAGATGCCAAACCGTTTGCTTACATCCCGGCCAAATTGCCCAACTACGTGGCGGGCGCGAAGTGGGGCGCGCAGGGAGAACCGCTCGAACGGATGCAGCAACCGCTCGAGCCGGCCGAGTCGATGCGGCAGATGGTTCTGCCGTCGAGCGATTTCTCGCTCGAATTGTTCGCCGCGGAGCCGGACGTGGCCAAGCCGATTGCCATGACCTGGGATCACCGTGGCCGGCTGTGGATCGCCGAGACGTTCGATTATCCCAATGCGCTTCAGCCCGAGGGGCAGGGGCGCGACCGGATCAAGATTTGCGAGGACACCGACGGCGACGGTCGAGCCGACAAGTTCACGATCTTCGCCGACAAGCTCAGCATTCCGACCAGCATTCTTTGCGCCGCGGCGGATTGATCGTGCAGCAGGCTCCGCACACGTTGTTCTTGAAGGACACGGACGGCGACGATCGGGCCGACCAGCGGCAGGTACTGTTCACCGGCTGGAACACCCGCGATACGCACGCCGGGCCGAGCAATCTGCGGTACGGATTCGATAACTGGATTTACGGGATGGTCGGCTACTCGGGTTTTCGCGGCAAGGTGGGGGGCCAGGATCACGATTTTCGCACCGGCTTCTTTCGGTTTCTGCCGGATGGTTCGCGGCTCGAGTTTCTGCGGAGCACGAACAACAACTCCTGGGGCGTGGGGTTCAGCGAAGAGGGTTTTCTGTTCGGCTCGACGGCCAACGGCTGCCCCAGCGTTTACATGCCGATCGCCAACCGGATATTACGAAGCGGTGCGGGGCTGGTCGCCGACGGTGCTGGAGAGCATCGCGGCCTGGAATCGCTACTACCCGGTGACCGATAAGGTGCGGCAAGTGGATTGGCACGGCGGGTTCACGGCCGCGGCCGGACACGCGCTGTACACGGCGCGGACCTATCCGCGGCACTATTGGAATCGGGCGGCTTTCGTGACCGATCCCACCGGCCACCTGGCGGCGACGTTTTTGATCGAGCCGCGTGGCGCTGATTTTGTGTCGCACAATTCCTGGAACCTGGCTGCCAGCTTCGACGAATGGACCGCGCCAATCGCCGCCGAGGTCGGGCCCGACGGACAAGTGTGGCTGATCGACTGGTACAACTACATCGTGCAGCACAATCCCACGCCGCAGGGATTCGAGACCGGCGCGGGCAACGCCTACGAAACCAATCTGCGCGACAAGACGCACGGTCGTATTTATCGAGTGGTCTACAAGCCGAGCCGGCCGAGCCCGATCAATCGGCTCGATCCGGCGGACGAGAGCCAACTGGTCGCGGCGCTGGCGAGCGATAACTTGTTCTGGCGGTTGACGGCGCAGCGGTTGCTCATCGAGCGCGGCAAGCAAGCCATTGTGCCGCGATTGATCGCGATGGTAGCGGATGAAGCGCAGGATGAACTGGGGCTCAACGTCGGGGCGATCCATGGGCTGTGGACATTGGCCGGACTGGGCGCGCTCGAGCCGGCCGAATCGCCAGGATTTCGAGCGGCGGCCGTGGCGCTTCGGCATCCATCGGCGGCCGTGCGGCGCAATGCGGTCTGCGCGTTGCCGAGGACGGCAGAGGCGTCTGCGGCACTGGTGGCGGCCGGAGTGACGGGCGACGCCGAGCCACAGGTTCGCCTGGCGGCGTTTTTAGCGTTGGGCGAAATGCCGGCCAACGAAGCGTCGGCAAACGCCGTGGCCAGCGCGCTTGTCCAAGCAGCCAATCTCGATGACCGCTGGTTGGCCGACGCAATGACCGCGGCGGCGGCTCGTAACGATCTGCGGGTGCTCGAAGCCATCGCCAGACAGCCGCCACCGAGGCAGCCACGTTTTAGGCAAATCACGGCTCGCGTGGCCGAGCATTTGGGACGCGAAGGGAATGTCGAGAAGGTCGCGCCGCTGTTGGCAGCGTTGAGCGAAGCCCAGCCGGCGGTTTGCGAGGCGATTGTGCTGGGCATCGCCAAGGGCTGGCCCAAGGACCATCCGGTTTCGCTTGGCGGCGAATCGGAGCGGCGGCTCGTGGCGCTGGTGGCCAGGGTATCGCCGGCGGCGCGCGGACCGCTGGTGGCGCTGGGGCAGCGTTGGGGGAGCAAT
Organism: uncultured Planctomycetaceae bacterium; assembly: GCA_963791755.1. Lineage (GTDB taxonomy): Bacteria > Planctomycetota > Planctomycetia > Pirellulales > PALSA-1355 > PALSA-1355. The sequence goes on along the minus strand of CAWBTK010000005.1, from coordinate 586,113 downwards.
CGACTGAAAGATTATGCCGAGCAGTTGGCCCAGGCGTGGCTCCAGGTCGTCAACGATTCGGCGCAAGCGGATATCGCCCGGGTGAGTGCCGCGCGGCAATGGGTGGAATTCGACAAGGCAGCTCGCGGGCCCATCGACAAAATTCTGGCGCAAGTCTCGCCGCGCGTTTCCGCGGAACTGGCCGCGGGATTGATCGAAGCCGTCGGAGGCAGCGAGTCGCCCGAGACCGGCACGCTGCTGGTCGAAAGCCTGGCGAGCGTCACGCCCGCGGTGCGACCGGTGATCTTGCGCGTGTTGTTGAGCCGCACGGCTTGGACGGGATCGTTACTGGATACGATCGAAGCGGGTCGCGCTCAGTTCGGCGAATTGTCTCTCGAACAGCAACAATCTCTCCTGGGCCATCCCGACCCGAAGACCGCACAGCGGGCGAAACGATTGCTGGCCCTGGGGGGCGGCTTGCCGGACGCCGATCGGCAGAAGGTTATCGAACAACTATCTCGACAAGTGCTGGCGGGCGGAAACGCCGAACGCGGCCGGGCGGTGTTCAAGGAACATTGCGCGAAGTGTCATGTGCACAGCGGCGAGGGGGTCAATGTCGGGCCGGATCTTACCGGCATGGCCGTGCATCCCAAGCAAGAGCTGTTGGTGCACGTGCTCGATCCCAGCCGCAGCGTGGAGGGCAATTACCTGCAATACACCGTGCTGACCGACGACGGCCGATCGCTGAGCGGACTGTTGGCGAGCGAAACCAAAACGGCCGTCGAGTTGATCGCCGTTGACGGCAAGCGGCAGACCCTGCTGCGCGAGAACATCGAGGAATTGGCGGCCACGAAGAAGTCGCTCATGCCCGAGGGTTTCGAGAAACAGGTCACGCCGGCAGCGCTGGCCGATTTGCTCGAATTTCTGACGCGGCGCGGCCGGTTTCTGCCGTTGGATTTGCGCAAGGCAGCCACGGCCGTCAGCACGCGGGGGATGTTTTACGACGAACAAGCTCTCGCGGAGCGGCTCGTCTTCGACGATTGGTCGCCCAAGAATGTCAATGGAGTACCATTTCAACTCGTCGATCCCCAGGGAGATCGCACGCGCAACGTGGTGCTACTATACGGGCCGCACGGCAAGCTGCCGCCAACGATGCCCAAGACGGTTACGCTGGCGTGTAACTCGCCGGCCGTGGCGATTCATTTGCTCAGCGGCGTGAGCGGTTGGGGGTATGCCGGCGGGCAAGTGAAGCCGACGGTGTCGATGATCGTGCGATTGCACTATGCAGACGGCACGAGCGAGGATCATCCGCTCGAAAACGGCGTGCACTTCGCCGATTATATTCGGCCGGTCGACGTGCCCGGTTCGCGGCTGGCGTTTCAGTTGCGCGGGCAACAGATTCGCTACCTCAGCGTCGAGCCGCGGCGGGGCGAGACGATCGCCTCGATCGAATTGGTCAAGGGGCCTGACAACACCGCGCCGGTCGTGATGGCCGTGACTGTCGAGACGCGCCGCGAGGAGTGAGCGCCCGAAAAAGCCGGCCGGCGCGTTACTTGGCGGCGATGGCCCGGGCTAATGGCCGCAGGACATTGTCGGCGACGTAGTTGTCGACCATGTCGCTGCAGACGCGAGTCAGGCTCTCGAGCACTTGCACGAAGGTCATGTTCGGCGGCAGCGCGCCATAGCGGCGGGCCGTGACGTAGACGCTGAGTTGCTCCTCGGGAAACTCGCCGGTGCGTACTTGCAGGGCGTTGGTGCGGTTCTCGATGCTCAAGCGGCATTGCATGCGGCAATCCTCGTCGAGCGCCAGCGTGATCGTGGGCTCGTAATTGACGATCGCCGCGCCCGGCACATCGAGCAGCCGCTCCAGCCCGGGGTTCAGTCCCAGGGCCTCGGCCACCAGCAGGTTGTGATTGCCCCGATAGGTGAAGTCGAAGCCGAACAACAGGTCGATGGCTTCGCAGTCGATGGGGCTCAGCGAAAGCATGTAGGGGGCCAGATCGAGCACGAGCATGTGCTGTTCCAGGGCGTCGTCCAGCCCGGCGGGGTTCACCTGCCCGGAACAGAGCCGTCGAGCCTCGATCGTGCTCCAGCGGTAATGGCCCTGGTCTTTGTCCTCCTCGAGGATGAAGTCGCCCTTTTCGCGGCAATAGAAATTCCGCATCGTGGGATATTTCTTTTGCAGCCGCTCGAAAAACAGCAGCACGGACTCGCGGTTGGTGGGCAGCTCCATCTCGGTGCTGAGGTTCATGTTGACGTAGAAATCGTCACTCAATGAACTATATCGATTCATCAAGAAGGTCCTTCGTGGGGCGAATTGGCCGGACGTGGCAAATGGCCGGTGGAGCAATCGGCCGGAATGAGAAAAAGGTTGCGATGGCCAGCCCCCAGTATAAAATGACCCCGTTGTCGCTGTCAAAGGTCGAGCCGTGCCAGCGCGGACGCGTCGCACTCAAACAAGCGAAAGAAAAAAATCGCATGTCATCCATCGAGCGCCCGTTGCAGGTGGTCTCGTTCGCGACGGATTTGGGTTGGATGGCGGTCGTTGGCGCGGGTTCGACGATCAAGCGCGTCGTGTTTGGCTATCCCAGCCGCGCGGCCGCCTGGGCGATGCTCGAATCGGTCGTCTCCGCGCCGGTTCAAGCGGGAAATTGGTGGCCATCTCTGGTCGATCGGTTGCGAGACTATGCCGCGGGCTCGCCGGTCGACTTTCGCGACGTGTCGCTCGATCTGGAGCATCTGACCCCGTTTCAAGTCCGCGTCATCAAGCACTGCCGCGCGATCGGCTATGGCAAGACGCGCAGCTATGGCGAACTGGCCGCCTTGGCCGGCTCGCAGCGGGCGGCGCGCGCCGTGGGCAACACGATGGCCATGAACCGCTTTCCGATCCTGGTGCCATGCCATCGGGTGATCAATTCCGACGGCAGTATAGGCAACTACTCGGGCGTGGATGGCCAACGCACGAAGATCCGGTTGTTGTCGATGGAGCGCAGCTTGTCGCCGCCGGCTTCTGCAAAGCGCGCATCGCGAGGCAAATTGCTCGCGCATGCTTGAACGCGTATTTCCCGGCTGGCCGTTTGCTGGAATGGCCAGAGGCGGGCAAGCAGCGGGATTTCGCGAGGTTTCGTGTCCGCGGCGCCGCTCCAAAAAGTTATCGATTGGGAAGAATTTAGTTGACAGACAAACGCTAAGCTCGCAGGCTATCGGCTATGTACGTGTACAAATAGTCGCCATCGGCGATCAAGCGGCCGGACACAAGACCAAGACGAAGTAGAACGGAGAACACTGGTGCACAAGAACCTGGCCTTTGCGGCGATTGTTCTTGCTGGCCTGGTCGCCGACGCGAGGGCGGTCACGCTCTCTTGGTCCCCGGTTGGAAACGCTGCCAACGCGGCCGACACGCTGCCCGACTCGCCCTACGGCGCCGTCGATCATGCGTACTCCATCAGCACGTATGACGTGACGAACAGCCAATATGTCGCGTTTCTCAATGCCACCGATCCGACAGGGGCCAATGCGCTTGGTTTGTGGTACTCTCCCGCTAGTGGAATCAACCGCGCGCTCGGCAATCCGAACGGCCTCAAGTACACGGTGCCCCATACGGTGCAGAATCACCCCGTCAACTATGTCACCTGGTATGACGCCCTGCGCTTCGCCAACTGGATGAACAACGGCCAAGGCAGTTCCAGCACGGAAACGGGCGCATACACACTCTTGGGTGGCACGCCCACGCCTAGCAACTTTGATACGATCACCCGGAATCCCGGGGCACTCATCTTTCTTCCGAGCGAAGACGAGTGGTACAAGGCGGCGTATTATAACGCCGGGGGCAGTTCATATTTCCAATTTCCGACGAGTACCAACGCCACTCCGATAGCGAGTGCTCCTACCGCTCTGGCCAACCATGCAAATTACAACTCGGCGGTGGGCAGCCTCACCGATGTGGGAGCCTACAGCGGAACGACTAGCCCCTACGGCGCGTTCGACATGGGGGGCAACGTGTTTCAATGGACCGATACGCTGTTTCTCGGTTACGATCCTGAATTCGGAAGGACCTCAACCTATGCAGTCAGGCGCGGGGGGTCGTTTGAATTCACATCCGTCGGAAACTTCCTCGAGTCGGACCTTCGGGCCGCCAGTTTGCCGTATGCCTCGGACTACAACAATGGCTTTCGTCTAGCAATGGTGCCCGAGCCTCGTTCCCTGGTGCTAGCCGCGTTTGCCCTCACCGGCTTCGCTGCCTGGGGCTGGCGCCGGAAGCGTTAAGTTATTCGATCGCCAGCGACGGTTCCGCACGCCGCGACGGAGCGCACTCTGGCGCAGCTGGCCGCGCGCAAACGGACGGCCCGACCCCGAGTCGCTCTTGCACGCTTGAGTCGGCGGCCGGCGGGTTGGTGCTGGCACTCCCCCCCGTGCAGGCGGCGGAGTGCCGCTGGTTTTTTCGAGGAATCTGGCCGGGGGCTCGGCCGGCGGAAATTAGCCTAGAATTTGTTGGCCAATTTCGGCACAATGAGATGCCTTGCCGCCGGTCGGTGCGCTGCCGGGTTCTAGCCAGTATGCGCCTCGGGCATGGCACAAGCCTCCAACCTCGAAATCGCGAACAGAGTCCATCGTGCAAGATCTCCAGGCCTGGGACGTTGAGCGCCGTCACGACGGCGCCGTGCTGGTGCGCGTGCATTCGCGCGTGGTGGACGGCCGCGCGCTGCCCGACGCCGTTTTTGCTTTCCGCGCCGGCGATCCGCAGTTCGTGTTCTGGGAACAACAACTGCGGCACCGCGAGGTCGCGCCGCCGGGCACGATGACGACGTCGATGTCGTCGATGCCGATGTCGCAATGACGGCCGCGCGGGCGATGCACGAGCTGTTTGCCACGCTGGTGATCATCGCCGCCGCTGGCGCGGTCACGGCGGCTGATGTCCCCCTGGGGCAGATCTCGCCGTTCAAGTTGGTCGACGTCGACGATCGCGACGCGACACTCGAGGACTGGAAGGATGCCAAGGCCGCTTTGGTCATCTTTCTCGGCGCGGAGTGCCCGGTTTCGAACGGCTACGCGCCCACGATGCAACGGCTGGCGGACAAATATGCGCCGCGGGGCGTTGTCTGCTGGGGCGTGCATTGCGACTCGACGCTGACGGCCAAGGCGGCCGCCGCGCATGCCAAGGAATATGATCTGCGATTTCGCATCCTGCTCGATCCGGCACAAACGCTGGCCGGGGCGGCGGGAGTGCGCGTTACGCCCGAGGCCGTCGTGGTCTCGCCGGCGGGCAAAGTTTTGTATCGCGGGCGAATCGACGACCGCTATGCGAGCGACGGCAAGCGCCGCGACGTGCCCAGGACACGTGACCTGGAGGCGGCGCTCGAAGCCGTGCTGGCCGGCGAAGCGCCGAAGGTGAGCCAGACGGTTTCTTTCGGTTGCCCGCTACCGAAGCCGAAGGCCGGTTCGCCGGTCAATTGACCGCCGCTTCGGCCGGCTTTATCTGTCCGTGCAGCAGTTGCCGCAGGTGCGCGCGAACGTCGGCTCGCGATGGGTCGTCGGCCAGGTTCACGTATTCATTCGGATCGGCCTGGTGGTCGTAGAGTTCGGCGCCTTGCTTGCCTGCGTCCCATTCGGTGTAGCGCCAGCGCTCGGTCCGCACGCTGCGGCCTTGCACGGCGCCGCGCAGCACCTGCGTGTAGGCGGCTTCGCTCCATGGGCGGTTGGGATCTTGCAGGAGCGGCTTGAGGCTCTTGCCTTCCAGGCCATCGACCGATGGAAGACCGCACAAGTCGACCAGCGTCGGATAAATATCGATTAGCTCAACGAGCCGCGGAGACGACTTTCCGCCGCCCGCGATGCCAGGCGCCGCCACCACGAGCGGCACGCGGGCCGACTGTTCGAAGACGGACATCTTGTGCCACATGCCGCCGTGCTCGCCCAGGTGATAGCCGTGATCGCTGTAGAACACGACGATCGTATTCTTCCAGAGATCCAGGTCGTCGAGCGTTTGCAGGACTCGGCCGATCTGCGCGTCGACAAACGAGATGCAGGCGTAATACGCGGCCACGCCCTGCTGCCGCTCGCTGGCCGAGACGGGATGCGTGCCGGCCGGGTAAGTGAAGGCCGACCGCGGAATCTTGCCCAGGTGCTCGGCCGGCTCGGCAAGCGGAGGAATCGACGCGGCAGGGTAGAGGTCAAAGTACTTCTTGGGCGCGGCGTAGGGAGCGTGCGGGCGGCGGAAGCCGACGCCGACGAAGAACGGTTTGCCATCGGCGGCGCGCTGTTCGACGAGCTTGCTGGCTTCAGTGGCCACGACCCCGTCGGCCGTTTCGGCGTCGGACGATTTGAGCACGCTCCATTCGATCGTGTACTTTTCGGGCCGCGAGATTTTTTGCGTGTGCAGCACTTCGGACTCCGGCGGGTGCTTGCCGGTCTCGCGGATGCTCAGGTCCCAACTCGGCGGATCCTCGAACGCGTCGCCGGTGTGAAAGATCTTGCCGACGTGGGCCGTGTAGTAGCCCTGCTGGCGGAAATACTGCGGCATGAAGACGACGTCTTTCAGGTACGTGCGGGGCGGCGTTTGCAGGTCCATGATCCGCGTCGTGTCGGGTCGCAGGCCGCTGAGCATCGAGACCCGCGAGGGATTGCAAACCGGGTACTGGCAGTAGGCCCGATCGAATCGCACGCCGCGGGCCGCCAGTCGGTCGATATGGGGCGACTTGACCAGCGGGTGGCCATAGCAGCCCAGGTCGTTGTTCATGTCGTCGACGGCGATCAGCACGACGTTTGGCCGCTCGGCGGCCCGTGCGTCACGGCGGCAATGGTTTGCAGTGCCAGAGCCAAGCAACAAGGTCAATGCCAGCGGGCGGATCATCGCTTCTCCTCGTTGGTCGAGACTTGGTTAGAACTTTCGCGGGCCGGGCGGTTTAACGGTGCTGGGGGCCGTGCGCTGGGGCGCGGCGGCGACGGCTTGGGAGCGGCGCTCTTGGGTTTAGCGTTCGAGGGGCCAGGCGGAGCAGGGGCCGGTTTGCCGACACCGAACGGCAGGCTCGGCAGTTGAAATGCCGCCGGGCGGGTTTCGACCGGCATGATCACGTTGGCATGCGCCGCCAGACGGCCGTCTTGAACCGCGAGTTCCGCGTCGATGCCGCGCAGCCAGTTCAGGGCCGGAAACTGATAATCGTCTGGCGGTTGGTCCCCGTTCTTATTGTCGGCCAGGGCCGTCGAGACCCAGGTCTGGAGCCCGGAGTCGAACTCGCGCAGTTCGTATTTGCCGCCCAGCGGCGAGACGAATTTGCCGCCCAACAGCCGTTCGCCGGTGGCCAGGCACTCGGCCTTGGGCACGTGCAGTTGCTCGCTGAGCATGTTCATGAAGCGGGCGTTGCCGGAGGTGACTTGTTTCGCCTGGCGATAGCCGTAGGCATTGAGCAGGCCGGCCAGTTGCGAGTTGAGCAGGTCGTCGGCGCGGAGCCAGACCTGGGCCGGGCGAGGCGCTTTCTCGAAGCGCAATTGCGGCGAGATCTGCGCGAGAATCGGCTGGTGGAACGAAACCAGCGTGAAGTCGTTGAACTGCCGACGCCACAAACCGGTCAGCAGTTGCGAGTATCCGGCCGCGTCGGGCTGGGCGTTGGATGCGCCGCCGATCAAACGCAGAAAGCCGGGATTCGGCCAGGCTCCGAGATAGCCTTGCAGCCCTTGGAACTGGGACGTGAACAGGCGGGCGATCAGGTTGGCCCCGGGATCGAGCGCGATGGCCGGGTCGGCGTCGCGCAGGGCGCCGAAAAGGTGGTGTTCTCCGCCGGAGAAGAACGTGCCGCCTCGGACCACGGCTTCGAACTGCACCGCGTTGCCGGGCACGGTGGCCAGGCGCTGATCGGTCGGCTCGCCCAGCCATTTGGAGAGCAACGCGACGTGCTTTTCGGCCAGGGGCGCGGCCTGGATGTCGATCGACACGCGCTCGAACTTGCCGTCGGGGAGTGCCTGGCGCTGGATGCGGGCCACGAGTGGATCCATCGAGCCCCAGGCCGACGAATAGTCGCGCGCGAAATCGCGATAGGTCGCTGCCTCGGCGGCCGTGACCTTGCCGATCTCGACGTCGGGAGCGGGCAGGAAGGCCCCGCGAGTGCCCCGAACCGAGTCCGAGGCCACGCCGTCAACGAGTTCCAGGCGGCTGCCGTCGGGCGCGTGCCAAATCCCTCGGGGAGCATGTCGCTGGCCACGAGCTCGGCAATGGTTCCGCCCGGCTTGTGCTCGCTGCGGGCGGCGAGCTGCGCGATCGCGACCAATTCCATCTCGACCGCCGAGCGGAGCCGTCGATCGAGCTCGATCTGATAGCGGGGGCTCAACAGGTTCTGAAAGAACTGCGGCGAGAGATAGGCGAAGATCGTGTCTTGATCGGCCAGCGGCACGTTGACGCGGGTGATGCGAAATTCGTCGGAGGCGGCCAGCGACTCGTGCTTGCCGTCGGCGGTGGCGAGAAACAGCTCGACCAACGCGCGGCTGGTGGTGACCAGATGAAAGTCGCCGGCGGCCACGTAAAACGAACGCAGGGCATTGTCGGGGGTCGAGACCAGCGACACCTTGCGCCCAGCGATGGTAATCGTCTCTTGTTTGCCACCCTTGGCTTCCTTGAGCGCCGTGAGCCGCTGCTGCGTGAGATCGGCGGAGAGGGCCGTATTATTCTTGGCATGGAACAGCATGCCCATCGCGGCGCCTTCGCGCACGAAAACATCGGTGCCGATGATGGCCACGTCGGCGATCACCCGTTCGCCTAGCACCTCGGCCAGGGCGCTTTCGCGCAAGCCCAACTGCCGCTGGAAGCGATCGTTCAGGCCGAAGTCGAGCCCGCGCTCGGAAATAATGTCGCGAACCTCGCCCCCCCAGTCGTCCATGCGGTGCCGCAGCCAGAGGAAATTGGCGAAGTTGCCGAAGCGAACGTACAGGCACTCGACCGGCACCTGGGCAGCGAGCGGCTCGATGGGCGTGTCGGCCGCCGGCGGGTTGAGCAACTCGGGCTTGGGCTCGGGCAGTTCCTCGGGGAGCAGCTCGCTGGCCGGCTCGTGCGCGACGTCGCCCAGCAGGATCGATTGAGCCCATTCAAGCCGCGCCGTTTCCGTCTCGAACAGTGAATTCAACTCGCTTTGCAGCAGGCTCGTTTCACTGCGCGCGGGCGCTGGTCGATCGGCAGGCGCAGGCGGCGAGCGAGCGTATCGGTCAGGTACTCCTCGACCATCGGCGGATATTCCTTCACGGCATTGCGACCGTCGGCGGCGGCCGAGTAATCGCGCCACCAGCTCGCCAGCAGCCGATCGTAGCCCGCGCGATCCTGGCGCGGCACGATCCGCATGGCTTGCGCCAGGCACATAGGCCGTGATATCGAGCGGCTCGGCGCCCTGGAACAGAAAGAAGATCGTCGAAGCGCTGGGCGTGTTGACGAATTGCTTGAGGATCGGCCGTTCGCGTTTTTCGAAGACCGGATAGAACGCGCGGCCCGACTTCTCGCTCAAGGCCATCTCGGCGCTTTCGAGGTTAAACGTTTCGCGGTTGCCGGTGCCGGTGCCCGCCTGCTCGGCGATTTTTTTTGCCAGCTGCGCGAGGCGTCCGCCGCCCGGTCGCGGGATGCGGTTGACGCGAAACTCGCCGCCGGAGCTGAGCGTGATGCGGCCCACTCCAAACGGTTCGCCGGCAAAGGCCTCGGCCTCGAGGCGAACTTGCGCCGCGCGGGCGGTGCCGCGGCGACAACCAACGCGGCGGCGACCAGGGCGACCGTCAGATAGAGCGGATCGAAAATCGGATGGCGGCAAATGCCCGAATTGGTGCGACGATTCATGATTGTTGTGCCACTCGCTGTTCGAGAGAGGATTGATCGAATGACCTCGACCGCGAGAGGTTCGCGCCAAGCCTGGTGCTGCCACGACCGAACGTCGCGCGGGTTCAACCGTACAACTGGTTGGCTTCCTTGTAGCCGATGCGACGAGCGCGGGTCAGTCCGCCGGCGAGCTTCTCGCCTTCTGGATCGATATACACGCGGCCGGTGGGCAGCGTGGCCTTGGGGTTCGTGTCCATCACGTGCAAATTGAAGATAAAGGCCGTCTCGCTGACGGCCTGAAACCAGTGAACGTTGTCCTTGTAATCCGAAACGGTCGAGCACTCGCCGGACGTGAATTTGCGATCGACCGTGGGGCGGATCAGGATATGCTCGGGCTCATCCTGCACGCGGTCGTAGTGCCGTCCGCGGAGGTCGCCCTTAAGAATCAAGAAGGCCGTGGCCATGTTGTTGTGGCCGTGCGGCACGACGGAACGGTCTTTCTTGAGCGCGAAGATTTGCTTGCCGAAGCTCAGTTCGTTCGGCACGCCCTCGACCTTGGGAAAGCTGAACCGCAGGCTGCGCTCGCCCCGCTCGGCAAACTTGATATTGGAGGTCAGGCGGTCGAAGTCGATCAGTTGCAACACGTCGCTCAGACTGGCCTGAGCCAGCAGTTCCTCGATCTTCTTTTGCCAGGCTACCGGCTCGAGCGATTGTCCCTTGAGGTCGAGACCCAACTGGTTGACGTCGGCCAGCCAGCGCACGGCGTTGGGGCGGATGTCGGCCGCGAGCAGGTCGTGGCGAAACAAGGTCTCCACCAGCGAGAATGTCAAAAGCGAGCCCAGGGTCTGCTGGTTGAAGACGCGGCGCGTTGGCATCGAGGGTGTCATGGGTTGGCCACTCGGTTGGGGTGCGCGGGTTCGATCGGAAAACACTCGGCGGACACGCCGCGCTGGCGGCTTGGCCCATCGTACCGGCGGGCGCGCCGTTGGGCAATGTTCCGGAGCTTGCCGGACCGCCCCAAACGCACCGGCGGCAACGAGTTAGCCTTTGCCGCTAGCGCGCCAGGCAGTAGAATCGCGTACTTCCGGTGGGTCTGGTATTTCGTTTGACCGGCCTCTGCAAGCAAGCGCCAAGTGCGGCGCAAGCGAGCGCTCCCCCATTCTTCAGTCTCCAACAGATCCGGCGTCATGCCCCGTTACAATCCCGTCGTCATCGAGCCTAAGTGGCAAGCCTATTGGGCCGAGCACAAGACATTCGCCGCGCCACGCTTGCCGGGCGACCACAAGCTCTATGTGCTCGACATGTTTCCTTATCCGAGCGGCGACGGATTGCACGTCGGGCATCCCGAGGGATACACGGCGACCGACATCATCTGCCGCTTCGAGCGGATGCGCGGTCGCAGCGTCATGCACCCGATGGGATGGGACGCGTTTGGTCTGCCGGCCGAACAACATGCCAAGAAGACCGGCACGCCGCCGCGGGTCACGACCGAAAAAAACATCGCCACGTTTCGCCGGCAATTGCAGATGCTGGGCTTCAGCTACGACTGGGACCGGGAGTTGGCCACGACCGATCCGGAGTATTTCCGCTGGACGCAGTGGATTTTCCTGGTGCTCTTCGACACCTGGTTTGACGAAGCCGAGCAGCGCGGCCGGCCGATTGCCGAGCTGCCCATTCCGGCCGACGTCGCGGCCGCCGGGACCGAGGCGGTGCGCCGCTACCAGGATAGCCAGCGGCTGGCCTATCAGTCCGAGGCGCCGGTCAACTGGTGTCCGGCGCTGGGCACGGTGTTGGCCAACGAGGAAGTCATTGGCGGTTTGAGCGAACGGGGTTCGCACCCGGTGGTGCGGCTGCCGCTTAGGCAGTGGATGCTGCGGATCACGGCCTATGCCGACCGGCTGGAAAACGATCTGCACTCGCTCGACTGGTCGGAGAGCATCAAGTCGCTGCAACGCAATTGGATCGGGCGCAGCACGGGAGCCGAGGTCGATTTTTTCATCGGCACAGCCGGCCCGGACGGGCAAGTTCGCATGTCGGGGGCCGAAGTCAATGCCTGGCGCGCCGAGCGCTCGGCCGAGGGATTTCCCCGCGCGGCTGGAGAAGCCGCGATCCGCGTTTATACGACCCGGCCCGATACGCTGTACGGCGCGACGTACATGGTGCTCGCGCCGGAGCATCCGCTGGTCGAGCGGCTCGCGCGCCCCGAGCAGGCCGCGGCGGTGAAGGCCTATTGCGAACGGGCCGCGCGGAAAAGCGATTTGGACCGCACCGACCTGGCCAAGGAAAAGACCGGCGTGTTCACCGGCTCGTTCGCGGTCAACCCGGTGACGTCACGGCCGGTGCCGGTGTGGATTGCCGATTACGTGTTGGCCAGTTATGGCACCGGCGCGATCATGGCCGTGCCGGCGCACGATACGCGCGATTTCGAATTTGCCGTGGAATATTCGCTGCCCATCGTGCCGGTGGTCGATCCGGGAGAAGCTGCCGGGGTCGACCGCGATGCGGTGTTGGCCGGCGAGGCAGTTTTCGCCGGCGACGGGACCGCGATCAACTCGGGGCCGTACAACGGACTGGCGACGAACGAAGTGAAAGAGAAGATCACGGCCGACCTGGCCGCGCGGGGGCAGGGACGGCAGGCGGTCAACTACAAACTGCGCGATTGGCTGTTCAGCCGGCAGCATTTCTGGGGCGAGCCGTTTCCCATTCTGCACGAGTTGGACGCGCACGGGAAATTCACCGGGCTGATGCGCACCGTGCCGGCGGAACAATTGCCGGTCGATTTGCCCGCGCTTGAGAAATTCGAATCGCACGGCAGCCCCGAGCCGCCGCTCGAACAAGCGCCGGCCGAGTGGCTCTACCAGACGATCGACGGCCGCCGCTACAAGCGCGAAACCAACACCATGCCGCAGTGGGCCGGATCGTGCTGGTATTACTTGCGGTTTCTCGACCCGCGCAACGCCGTGCGCTCGTGGACCCCCAGATCGAAAAGGCCTGGATGCCGGTCGATATTTATATCGGCGGCGCCGAGCACGCCGTGTTGCACCTGCTCTATTCGCGCTTCTGGCACAAGGTGCTGTTCGATCGCGGCTACGTGAGTTGCGCGGAGCCGTTTCAGAAACTGGTCAACCAGGGCATGATCCTGGGCGAGATGGAATTGACCGGCTACCAGACCGTCGAGGGCGTGTGGGCGAACGCCGCCGAGATCGACTCCAGCGACGAAGCGAACCTGTTGCTAAAGGCGACGGGCAAGCCGGTCAAAGCCGCGCGCGTTCCGTTCGACCAGGCGGAAAAGTCGGGCGAAGTATTCGTGCTGAAGGCGCGGCCCGAAGTGCGGCTCGAAAGCCGGGCTCACAAAATGTCCAAAAGCCGGGGCAACGTGGTCAACCCCGACACCGTGGTGCGCGAGTACGGCGCCGACGCTCTGCGGCTGTACGAGATGTTCATGGGCCCGTTGGAGGCCACGAAGCCCTGGAGCATGGATGGCGTCAACGGCGTGCGCGGATTTTTGGATCGCGTGTGGCGGATGATCACCAGCGAACGCAGCGAAGCGTTGGAGCTGAACCCGGCGGTGCAAGGGGTCGAACCGTCGGCCGAGCAGAACCGCGTGCTGCACAAGACGATTCAGGGCGTTACGCAGGATCTCGAACGAATGTCGTTCAACACGGCGATCGCCAAGATGATGGAGTTCACCAACTATTTCCTGAAGTGCGACGTGCGTCCGCGGGCTGCGATGGAAAAGTTGGTGCTGCTCGTCTCGCCGCTGGCCCCGCACATGGCCGAGGAACTGTGGCAACTGCTGGGGCACGAGAAGACGCTGGCCTACGAGCCGTGGCCCGTGTTCGATCCGGCCGCGATTCGCGAGGATAACGTCGAGATTCCGGTGCAAATCAACGGCAAGCTCCGGGCCCGCGTCACGGTTCCGCTGGGAGCGACCAAAGAGGCCACGGAGGAGGCGGCGCGGGCCGATGCGCGGATCGCCGATTTGCTTTCCGGCCAGACGGTCGTCAAAGTGGTCGTCGTGCCCGGCCGCATGGTCAACTTCGTCACGAAATAAAGCGGCGGCAAATCGCGACGCAATGCGCGATGGCGGGCGTGTCCGAAAACCAGGCAAGAAACCGAACCCTTCAAGCGGCATCGAAAAGGAATCTGCATGCGCAATGTTCTGACGTTTGTTCTCGGCGGCGGCCGGGGAACGCGGCTCTATCCGCTGACGAAATATCGTTCGAAGCCGGCCGTGCCGCTGGCTGGCAAGTATCGCTTGATCGATATTCCGCTCTCGAACTGCATCAATAGCGGCCTGACGAAGATCTACGTGCTGACGCAATTCAATTCCGTCAGCCTGCACCGCCACATTCGCCGGGCCTACGCCTTCGACCAGTTTAGCGCCGGTTTCGTCGAAATCCTGGCCGCGCAGCAAACCCTGGACGCCGCCACCTGGTATCAAGGCACGGCCGACGCCGTGCGTCAGAACCTGCGCTATGTCGACCAGGCCGAATACGACCACGTGTTGATCCTTTCGGGCGATCAACTCTATCGGATGAATTTTCAGGAGATGATGGACTCGCACCGCGAGAGCAAAGCCGACGTGACGATCGCCGCCATGCCGGTCGATCGGCAGACGGCGCGAAGCATGGGGTTGATGCGGGTGGACGAGAACGGCCGTGTGGCGGGCTTTCTGGAGAAGCCGCAGACGGACAAGGAAATCGACATGGTGCGGACCGATCCGGCCTGGATCGACGCTCGTGGAATCCCCAGTCAGGGCCGCGATTGCCTGGCCAGCATGGGCATTTATCTGTTCAACCGCGAGGCGCTGGTCAAACTGCTGGTAAAGACCGACTATCACGATTTCGGCCGCGAGATCTTTCCGGCCGCCACGCGCACGCACCGGGTGCAGACCCATTTGTTCGACGGGTATTGGGAAGACATCGGCACGATTCGCTCGTTCTACGATGCGAACCTGGCGCTGGCGGCGCCGAACCGCCCGTTTGACCTGGCCGTGGGCGCGGCGCCGATTTACACCCGGGCCCGATTCCTGCCTCCCTCGCGATTCGACGGCGCGACGATTCGCCAGAGCCTGATCGCCGACGGCTGCTCGATCGCCGATGGCGTGACGATCGAGAACAGCGTGATCGGCCTGCGATGCCATATTGAGCGGGGCGTCACGATTCGCAATTCGATCATCATGGGCAGCGACGATTACGAATCGGCCGACTCGGCGGCGCAGGCCCTGGAGTCTGGGCAGCCGCCGGCCGGCATTGGCGCCGGCACGGTGATCGAGGGGGCGATCATCGACAAGAACTGCCGCATCGGCCGCAACGTGCGGATCGCCAACGACAGGGGCGTCGACACGAGCGAGGAAACGCCCGAGGCGGTCATTCGCGACGGCATCGCCTGCATTCAGAAAGGCGCGGTGCTGCCGGATAACTGGCGAATGTAAGTCGCCGTGTCGGCCGGACGGTGCGTCAGGCCGATTGGTGCATCGCGGGGCGTGCAGCGCCAGCCCGAGCGCGAACAGCAGTGCGCCGCCCACGGCCGGCGTCAGGTGTACGACGTCCGTATAGCCGATCGCCGGATGCACGAAAATCGCGGCCGCCCAGCCGCAGAATCCGCCCAGGGCCAGCGCCTGCCAGAGCGATCGCGAGGGCCGGGCGCACCAGACGCAGGCCACCGTGAGCAGGCCGGCGGTGACGACGGCGCCACCAAAGCCGGCCCGATCGTGCGCGATCAGCGGGACGAGGCGGGGACTGATCGAGTCGAGTTGCGCGCGGCTCAGGCCCATGAACTCCAGATCGGTGTCGACGAACACGCTGGTCATGCCGATCACCTGGATGGTCGAGCCGCCGCCGATCATTCCCGACGCGGCCATCAGCAGGCAAGCCCGGCCCAGGCCGGCGCGCGACGCCCAGGGTATATCGTCGTTTGATCGCAACAGGGCTCGCCAACCGCCGTCGGTTTTTTCGATGAGTCGCCGCGAGCGGACCAGGCCGAGCAGAAAACAGGGCAAAAGGGCCAGCGTGGCCGCCCCGTGCCAGGTGTCGAGATAGCCGTAGCCCAGGTACGACAAGAAGCTGCCGAAGCCCGTGACGCCGCTGGCCGCCAGCGCCCACCAGGCCCAGGGCCGGCCGGCGCGGAGCGGGAACTCGGCCAGCCACAGATAGAGCACGGCAATGGCCAGCAAGGCGCCGCCGAAGCTGACGCGATCGTGGACCATGAAATGCACGACGCGGCACTCGTTCACCCGGCACAAGTCCTGCGGCGTCATTTGCAGGAATTCGGTGTCGTGCGGCAGAAAGTGCCCGGTGGCAGCCTGGAAGATCACGAACACGCCGGAGAGCGCCAGGCACAGTCCGGTAAAAGCGATCAGTGGTCTTCCGTCGCCAATGAGGGCGGCAATGAATCCGCGAGAATCTTGCAACACGGGTGTCGGGCCCAATTCGTCCGTGGTCGTTTCCGAGCGGACGGAATTGTACCAACGACCGGTCCGTGTATGCACTGGCCACATGCGCAAGTGCCACGGGACCGCATCCGGAGAAGGGGACAGTCCCATTTTGCTCCGAGGGCTGCGCAAAATCGGGACAGTCCCCGGCGGTTTTGAAACCGCTTCTAATCGACGGTTTGCGCGGCGTAGTAAATGCCAGCCTCGGGCGAGGGCGTTTCCAGGGCTTCGACCAGATCGATTTCGTGTCCCTTGTCGCCGGCGGCCAAGAATTTGTGCAAGAATTCCATCGTTTCGTCGATCTTGTCGGCCTGCACGACGAGCAATTCGCCCGGCCGAACGTGCCGCAAGGCGCTTTCGATGGCGCGGATGTTTCCCTTGAATTGCTGGACGTCGGTCGCGCGCTGGCCATGGTCCAGGCCCTGGCAAAACAGGCGCATGATCTCGCCCTCGGCCCGGCCGCGCAAGTAGTGGTCTTCATAGAGAATCACGCGGTCGAAGGCGTCGCCCAGCAGCTCGCCCTGGCGAATCATGTCGCAATCGCGGCGATCGCCGGCGGCCGAATAGACGACCGTGCGCCGCTCTTGGGGAAACTGTTCGATGGCCTCGATCAAGGCCGACAGGGCCGAGACGTTGTGGCCGTAGTCGACGATCACCGTGGCGCCGCCGATTTCCAGCAGGTTGAACCGCCCGGGCACTTTTTCGAGATCGGCGGCGAACGATTCCAGTCCGGCGCGGATGGCATCGCGCGAAATGCCGAGCGCCCAGGCCGCGGCCGCCGAGGCGAGGCAGTTTTCGACTTGGAAGGCAATGCGGCCGCCGTGCGCCAGGGGCACGTTGGCCAGCGCTACCAACGGGATTTCGACGTCCCCTTCGGCCACGATCACGGTTTCGTTCCGCACGAACACGGCCCGGCCGCCCACGCGGCGATGGGACACGATCATCGGCTCGTCGCCGCGAAGGGCGAAGAATATGACCGACGAGCGGCAGCCCCGGGCCATCGCGGCCACGAGCGGATCATTGGCTTTGAGCACCGCCGTGCCGTCGGGGGCCAAGGCATCGACGATCGTGCGCTTCACGACCGCCAGCTTCTCGACGGTCTCGATGTCGGAAAGGCCCAGGTGATCGCCCTCGCCGATATTCGTCACGACGGCGACGTCGCAGCGGTCGAAACCGAGCCCCGCCCGCAAGATTCCGCCACGGGCGGTTTCCAACACGGCGGCATCGACCATGGGATTGGCCAACACGGCCTGCGCGCTGAGCGGTCCGCTGCAGTCGCCGGCTTCGATGCGTCGATCGTTGATGAAGATGCCGTCGGTGCAAGTCATTCCGACCTTTTTGCCCAGCGAGCGGAGGATGTGCGCGATGAAGCGCGTGGTGGTCGTTTTGCCGTTGACGCCGGTGACGGCCACGACCGGAATGCGGCCGGTCTGATCGGCCGGAAACAGGCTATCGACGATCGCCTCGCCCACGTTGCGGGGCGTGCCGGAGGAGGGTTGGATGTGCATCCGCAGTCCGGGGCCGGCGTTGACTTCGACGATGACGCCGTTTTGGCACTCGAGCGGCCGGGAGATATCCTCGACGACGATGTCGACGCCCGCGATATCCAGGCCGATCATCTTGGCCGCTTCGACGGCTCGCTCGGCGACTTCCGGGTGCACCCGATCGGTCACGTCGGCCGCGGTTCCGCCGGTGCTCAAGTTCGCGTTGCGGCGAATCAGCACCCGGGTCAGGACCTGGGGAACCGATTCGGGGGTGAATCCTTGCTCGGCCAGCAGGGCCAGGGCGATCGGATCGAGCTTGATTTTCGTGAGCACCGTGGCGTGATCGTCGCTACGGCGCGGGTCGGCGTTCACTTCGTCGACCAATTGGCGGATCGTCGAGCAGCCGTCGCCCATGACGTGGGCCGGCTCGCGTCGGGCGGCGGCGACCATCTTGTCGCCCACGACGAGGATGCGATAGTCGTCGCCGGGGGCGAATTTTTCGACCAGGATCCGCGAGCTTTCCTCGTGCGCCGCGGCATAGGCCGCGAGCACTTGCTCGCGGGTGATCAGGTTGGTCACCACGCCGCGCCCCTGATTGCCGTATTGCGGCTTGACGACGACGGGCACGCCGATTTCCAGCGCCGCCTGCCAGGCGTCCTCGGCGTCGGCGACCGTGCGGCCGCACGGGCACCGGCACGCCGACTTGCGCGAGCAGCGTGCGGGTCAGTTCCTTGTCCTGGGCGATCGATTCGGCAATGGCGCCGGTGCGATCGGTTTCGGCGGTGAGGATTCTGCGCTGGCGAGAGCCGTAGCCCAACTGCACCAGGCTGCCCGAGCTCAGACGGCGGACCGGAATGCCGCGGGCTTCGGCGGCCCGCACGATGGAAGCGGTGCTGGGACCGAGACACACTTCGTGTGCGAGCGATTCGAGTTTCTTGATCTCGCCGGCGACGTCGAACGCGGCGCCGTGAATGGCGGCCAGACACAACTCGTGAGCGGCGGCCAGGCAGGCGCGGGCCAGTTCTTCTTCCTTGTATTCGACGACGACTTTAAAGACGCCGGATTCGGAGGTCTCTCGGGCACGGCCAAAGCCCACGGGCGTGCCGGCGAGACTTTGTAGTTCGAGCGTGACGTGCTCGAGAATATGTCCCAGATAGGTTCCTCGCCGCAGCCGCTCGAGGAAGCCGCCGCGCTGGCCGACGCTGCATCGATGTTCGACCAGCGTGGGGAGCCACGCGGTCAGCCGTTGGTTGAAGCCGGGCAACTCGTCGGATGCCCTGTCGGCCAGTTCCTTCAGATCGACCCAGGCTTCCAGCACCGGGAAATTAGCCCAAATGTTCGGGCCGCGCAGTGCGAGTACTTTCCGAATTTCCATAAAACTTCAGACGCTCCAGATGCTGTGCAAGGTTGTGCCTCAACCTTTTTCGCCCCGTGCCGCCTACGGCCCTCGACGGCTTCCGCCACCGTCGAACTACTTAAGTGCATCCGAAAAGAACAGATGTCCTGAAGCAAGGGGATCGAATCCGTCCAGTCACTTCAAGCTGATCGCTGGGCCCATGGTTTGGGAGCCAAACCAGTCGAGTCACGCCGATCAACTTCATATCGTCCGGCGGCGGGTGGTAATGAATGTGCCCCGCGCCGGGCGGAATAGACCGAACGTGTCGGCACATTCCGCCACCTGGGCATAAAGCAGGTACCGTGCCGGGGCAAACGGGGCCCGCAGGCGTCCGGCGACTTACGCCCAGACCGGGAGTTTCAAGCCTGAATGGCGGTTGGAGTTCGGCGATGACGGTAAACTAGAGTAAACTGCGAATTCTGGAAAAACAGAGTTTTCGGGGGTAATTAGAGTACGGATTGTGTTGTCAATATGATCTCACTTGAGTCATTTTGATAGCACCTTGGCTGAGGTTCCAACCGGGCGAATGCGGCGTGAGGGGGCAGGGGTATTTGCGACTGGCCGCGAGCGCAGCCGGGAGACCGTGACCGCCGCCGGGTGCGGATGTAATCTTTCAGGGGTGCAAAGGAGCAGGATCGCAATGGCAAGCTCAAGGGGTGCGGGCGTGACGAACCATTCCGCCGACAATGCGGGAGGCTTTGTGCTTTCGCACGATGCTTTTGGACGGCTGAATCTAGTGGGGGCCGACGGGGTGCGCCATGAAGCGGTTGAGCCGGTGCGCGGGTTTCCGATCTCCGACCCGGATCGCTGGATTTCGATCTGCGATGCCGAGGGACGCGAATTGGCGTTCGTCGACGATCTGAATGCTTTGCCGACGGAGTTGCGCGGCGTGCTGGAGCGGGACTTGGCGCGGCGCGAGTTCGTGCCGCTGATTCGCCGCATCCTTAGCGTTCCGACCGATACCGAGCCGACGCAGTGGGAAGTCGAAACCGATCGTGGCACGACGCGATTCATGCTCAACACGAGCGATGACGTTCGCCGGCTAACGGGATCCCGCGCTAGTGATCGACGCGCAGGGAGTTCGCTACCTGGTCGACGACGTAAGTCAACTGGACGCCGCCAGTCGACGGATCCTGGAACGGTATTTGTAGCGCGGTCGAATCGCGGAAATCGATCCGACTTTGAATCGCTCGTGGGAGTGCCGGCCGTGCGTTGCCGCGCTAATGCAGGTGCGACGATAGTTGGGAATTCATCCAGCAAGGATAAGGCGAATTCAGCACTGCTGGACAAGCCAGCAGTGACTCCCGATCGGCCGAACTTAGCGGGCGATGCGGCTACTTGCGGGCTGACCGGTTCGCGATGAATTCGGGGGCGTTTTGCTCGATTGTCTGCCGAGCGGGACCGTTCGCGACGGCGATTTTTGCGGCAGCGCGGAACTGGTGCGCGGAGCGCGCGACGTTCGCGGCGGGCGAGGCGTTTTGTCCGGCTCGCCAGGCTTTCTCTCGCTCAAGAGCGGCACGCGTGCGGGGATCGGTCTGTTGGCGACCAGCCGACCAGGGGTCGGCCACGGGCGCGCGGCGCTCGCCAGGGGAGCCGCGATCGAGCGTGCGAGGATCGTTCGTAGCTCGGCGCGTGTGGAGGCGCGGCCTGTGGATTCGAGCTGGCGTTTCGAGCGGCAGCTGGAGACCGGCCGAGCGATCGAGCACGATCGGAGTCTGCCTTCGTCGAACCTCTCGCGAGCGGGGACCGGTCGGCCGGTTTTTCGGGAAACAGTCCGCGTGTGTCCGCCCGAGCGCGACTTGGCGCTGATGGCGCCCCGCGTCGTGTCATCCTGGCTGGCCGGGCGGCTGGCCGCGTCGCCTTTCGCGGAGCGCTGGCGGTCCATACTTCCTCCCAAGGGGCGTAATGTCCGACGGCTCTTGGCCGGCGCGTTGTCCTCGGCCGGGTAGGGCACATAGGGCGGAGATTTTGGAATGGCATCAAGGCCCGGCAGGAATGGCCCCTCCTCGGCCAGTATCGTGCCGCAGCAAAACAGCAGAGCGGCGCTAGCAACGAGTGGCCCATGGCCAAGATGGCGTCTAATCATCGCCTTGGTGCTCCGATTGTGCGATGTGATTTTGGAGCCGAGCCGCTAGCGAGACGGCCCAAGCCAACGAGCGGGAAGCCGGACCAATGGATCCGGTTGGATTTGTCCCCTTAACTTGCATCGGTCGTCACGCCGGACGAAGCAAAACCAATCTCGGGGAGAAGGGGGTATCAATCCTGTCGCGCCGCCCCGTTGCTTGCAGTGCTATCGCGGCTGGGGTTTAATGAGTGCCGCGCAAAGCGCATCAATCGCAGGATGACGATGGAGTCGCAACGTGGTTCGCACGCTGAGCACCGCGAGTTGGCTGGAAGGAAAGCGCGTTGCGGTGGCCGGCCGGCTGGCTTCGATGACCCGCGCCGAAGCGGCCGAATTGATCGAGGCACATGGTGGCATTCTGGCCCGCACCGTGACCCGGCGTCCGACGATCGTGATCGTGGGTCGCGACGGCTGGCCGCTTTCGGCCGATGGGCGGCCGACGCGCACCTTGCGCAAGGCGCTGGCACTGGCCAGGCAGGGCTTCGATATTCGCATCCTTCCCGAGGAGGAATTGCTGGCCCGATTGCAGTATCCCAGCGGGCTGATCCAGCGGCACTCGACGCTGCGCGAGCTGGCGCGACTCGTGGATGTCTCGACCGAGCGGCTGACCGCGTGGCTGCGAGCCGGACTGATCAAGCCGGTGGCCACCGAGGGCGGGATCCATTATTTCGACTTTTGCCAGGTGGCGGGGGCCAAGAGTCTCTGCGACTTGACGCGCTCGGGCGTGAGCTCGGCCCGATTGCGGCAGAGCCTGCGGCAAATGCGGTCCTGGCTGGGCGACATCGAGTCGCCGCTTGCACAGTTGACGACGTTGGAGCATGGCTCGCGGTTGGTTGTGCGGCTCGACCGCGGGCAACTGGCCGAACCGAGCGGACAAATGCTGTTCGACTTTTCGGCGGTCTCGGCCGATCCTTCGCCCGTTTCGCTTCCTTGGGCGCAAGAGGTGCACACGCCGGATGAATGGTTGGCGCTTGGCACCTCCGCCGAGGCGCGGCAGTTGGACGGAAGCCGAACACGCATATCGCCAGTCGCTGTTGACCGGCGGTCCCTCGGCCGAGACCTGTTTCAACCTGGCCAACGTGTTGTACTCGCTGGGGCAATACGCGCGCTCGGGCGAGCGGTATCGGCAAGTCGTGGAGTTGGACCCCGACTTTTGGGAGGCTTGGAATAATTTGGGCACGGTGCTGTCCTACGAGGGGGACAACGAGGCGGCCGTGGCGGCGTACGACCGTGCGCTGGCGCTCAATCCGCGCTATGCCGACGCGCATTACAATCTGGCCGATACGCTGGAAGACTTGGACCGATTGGCGGAAGCCCGCGAGCACTGGTTGACGTATCTTGAGTTGGAGCCGCGCGGCGCTTGGGCGGAGCACGCCCGCGAGCGATTGCGGGAGTCGGGCGGTGTTTAGTCCTGTAGTCCAGTAGGTCACGCTTTAGCGTGACACGTTATGCCGGTTGACGATTCCTGTCATGCCAAGGCATGACCTACTGAACAGGGTGTAGTAGACCGGCTGCTCCACTTCGTTTTCCATTGTCGCCCGAGGGGACGGTTGCCGAATCGAATTCCGTCCTTTACAACCAGACACGTTGACGAAGCGCACCACTTTCCGAGAGTTTTCATGAAGCCTTTGCGTTATGGCATCGTCGGCGGCGGATTTATTTCCGCCTTTCAATTGCGGGCCTTGCGGCAAGTTCGCGGCGTGGAGGTGGCCGGCCTGGTCTCGCGTCGCCCGCCCGAGGCCCTGGCCGCTTACGTGCGCGAACACGGCTTGGGCGAGGGGCGCGTTTTTCGCTCGATCAGCGAGATGGCGCCGCATGTGGACGTGATCGCGATTTTCGCCCCCAATTTCGCGCGGGTCGAAATGGTCGAGGAAGTCGTGCAGGCGGTGAAGGCGGGCGCGGCGCTCAAGGGCATCATCTGCGAGAAGCCTTTGGCTCGGAATCTGGCCGAGGCCCGGCGGGTGCTCAAGCTGGTCGAGGATGCCAGACTGCCGCACATCTACTTCGAGAATCAACTGCACATGAAGTCGATGCAGGCCACGCGCACGCAGTTGGAGCCGATCATGCGGGCGATGGGACCGCCGCTGTTGGCTCGCTCGGCCGAGGAGCATGCCGGCCCGCACAACCCGTGGTTCTGGGATCCCACGCGGCAAGGCGGCGGCGTGATGAGCGACATGGGCTGCCACTGCCTGGCCGTGGGATGGTACGCGCTGACGCCGCCGGGCAAGGGCCCGCGCTTTCTGGTGCCGCAGAGCGTGTCGGCCGATCTGGCGCTGCTCAAATGGGGCCAGCCGCGCTGGCGGAAGCAATTGTTCGACACGCATGGCGTCGATTACAACCGCACGCCGGCCGAGGACTTTGCCACCGGCATGGTCACGTACAAGAATCCCGAGACGAATCAGTACGTGAAAAGCCAGTTCACGGTCTCTTGGATGTACGACAAGCAGGGGTTGCGATTGGCGCTCGACGGAATTGGACCGGGCTATGCCTTCGAAATGAACACGCTACGTTCGCCGCTGGAGATTTTCATCGGCGACGCCGCCGCGAACACGGCAGCCAATGCCGAGCTGGCCTTGGAGAAATCGCAGGCCAGCCGCGGCTTGCTGGCGGTGCAAAGCAACGAGGCTGATTTGTACGGCTACAGCGACGAAAACGACGACGCGGTGGCGGCGATTCAACTTGGCCGGCCGGCGCTGTTGGATTGGAACTACGGCGTGGAAATCGTGCGGCTGACGATGGCGGCCTATCTTTCGGCCGAGCGGCGCGCACGGTCGATCTGACCGATCCGGCCACGGCCCGCGAGCTGGAGACGTATGTTCCCTTGATCCAGCAAGGCCGCGGCGGCGAGACGCTGACGCTATAGGGCGATTAGTCAGTTGGGGTAGCTGGCATCTTCGGTCAGAACAACTCGGTCGGGAAACATATCGGTGACGGCCTCGGGAAACGTCTTCGAATCGACATGCCCGTCTAGATAGAGATAGTTTGACACGTCGGCATGGCGACTTTGTCGCCAGCCAAGGTTCGAAGATCACGGTTCCCAGCCAGATGTCGTAATCATCCTGTCTTGGATCGTTGTCGGACTGGGCGGTGAAGGCCTCGGGATCGCGCTCCGCGAAGGTTATGAATTTCGACGTGCCGACTTTGATCTGAAGTTTTGTGAACGTCCACAGGCCGTATCGCCGCGTCTTATGGCTGAGCTGCGAATTGAGCAGGTAACTGGACCGATTGACGATGCCATCGAGTTGTCCGTTTTCGTCGAGGAAGGCGGTTCGCTCGGAATCGTCGGTGGGGCAGCGGTAGATTAAGTCGACCACGATGCCGCGCCGGGCGAGCGACTCGTCGGCGTCTTGCCGCGAGGAGATGAACGGGGTTAGCTTGTCTTCCCAATAGATTTCGGCGAAGGAATCGGACGCGGCGACTTGAGAATTGACGTCCGCGTCGAACGGATGGTGGAGAAAAAAGCGGCCGTGGTGGAGGTCGTAGTACTGCAAAACGGCGATGCCGATTTGCCGCAGGTTCGATTTGCACTCGGTTGACCGCGCGGCCTCGCGCACAGCCTGCACGGCGGGCAACAAGAGGGCAACGAGGACGCCAATAATTGCGACGACGACAAGCACCTCGACAAGGGTCAGGCCCCGTGGCCGGCGGCCATTTGCGGCGCTGGGGGTCGATCGTCGAGTAGCAGGACTTCGGCTCATGCCGAAATTGTAGCAAGTGCCGGCGGCCGAGTTAAAGCCGCGCACGGCAGTTCTGAGCCAGGAAAGTCGCGATTGTTTGTGCGCCGTGCGGCGACTAGAATCGATTTACAAAGAGTAAGAGACAGCGAGGGCCAGGGAGAACACGGAGGTTATAGAAGCACGCTTTCTCGGTGTCCTCCGTGACGTCTGTGGCTAGCTGCCTTCGTAATTTGTGAGCGGCGATCGCGCATCATTCATTGTTTGTTCTTCGCATTTCCTGTCTCAAGGCCCAAAGCATCCATGTCGACCGATCGACCCGAAATCCAGCAGTGGCTCGCCGAGCGCGGATATCCGCCGGCGGCGATCGAAAAAATTCTTGAGCGGCTCGACCGCTTCGATTCCAAGATCAACCGCGACAGCGTCTTCGACGCGATGGAGACCGGCGAGTTGGACATGGATGCGCTGATCAAAGACGCGCTGGCCGGCGATTAAGCGCCCGTCGTGATTGGCGCCGATTTCTTGCGTCACCCTTGCGGCGAGAATCACGACCGATCAATCGCAGCCGCAAAGCTCGGGCGGCGTGGCTGCGTTCCGAATTCAACGATTGCGGGTTCGCCGCGCATGCGAGTTTGACTGGGCTCCGGTGGTCAGCGGGAAGACACTGCTGGACGAGCCAGCAGTGGCACCCGGCAACAACAATCGGACCCGACAAACGGATTTTTCAGGCGTGGCCATGCCGGCCGCGGGCGTCGTCGGACTGGCCGTTGGCGGCGGTCAGGTAAGCCTCGGAAAGATGGAAGTCGACGACCAGGGGCAGGTGGTCGGAGGCCTGTTTGGCCAGCGCCGTGCGCACCACGCGGGCGTGGCGCACGAAGACGCTGCCGCGATAGAAGACCTTGTCGAGCGATCCCATCGGGAAGTAGGCCGGGAAAGTGCGAAAGCGCGAAATCGGCGCCGTGGCATGCAAGAAGTTGTGGCGGGCAAACGGGCCGGCCGCCAGGGTGTTGCGCCAATCGTTCGAGTCGCCGGCCACGAGCACCGGCAGCGGATCGGCATGCCGCAGCACGTGATGCGTCAGCAGATGATTCACTTGCCAGTGTCGCTCCTTCTCGGCCAACCCCAGGTGCCAGTGGACCAGTTGCAGCGGCCCCTCGGGCGAATCGACCACGACCAACTGCGCGCCACGCGACTTTTTCATTCCAAATCGCAGCGAGATCTGGTGGCAGGAGTGGATGGGCCAGCGGGAGAGAATCACGTTGCCATAGCAGCCCGTCTTGAGCCGCACGGTGGTCTGGCAAAGATAGCCGACGGCATTAAAGTGCTTGGCCAGCAATCGCGGCTGATCGTGAAAGCGGCTGCGGCGAACTTCGCGATCGACCTCTTGCAGGCAGATCAGATCGGGATTTTCCTCCTCGATCACGCCGATGATGCGTTGCAGGTCGTAGCGACGATCGCGGCCGCCGATTCCCTTGTGAATGTTGTAGCTCAGAAGCCGCATCGTACTCGATCGAAAAAGGGCAAAATAAGCTCCGTTTCGGGCTATCCGCCGGCCCGCTTGCCGCCTGCAGCAAGTCTACAACCGAAAGCAAGCGCCGGCCGCTTGCCAGCCGTGGTTGTGCGAGTTAGCTTGGACCTGCCCAGGGCCGTCCCGGCGGCGAAGGGCCGTTTAGCGTGAGGTCCGTTTCCCGGAGATTCCTTTCATGCATCGTGTCGCGTTTAGCTTGATTATAGCCGCTTTTGTGTTTGTTGCGCGCGAGCGCCGGGAGCACGGCGGCCGATCTGCCCGACGCGGCGACGATCGAGGCCGTGCCGCTGTTCGAAGTCGACAATTACTGCGAAGGCGTGGTGTTCGACCGTCGCGGTCGCGGATACGTTTCGCACGGCAAAGTGATCGAGCAATTCACGCTCGACGGCAAGCACAAAGTCTGGGCCGAAACCGGTTCGCCCAACGGGCACAAGATCCTGGCTGATGGAACGCACCTGGTGTGCGACGCCAGCCAACATGCGGTGCTGCACCTGACGGCCGACGGCAAGCTGCTCGCCCCGGCATCGCGCGAGTGCGACGGCAAGCCGCTGCGCGGCCCGAACGATCTGACGCTCGACACGGCTAACGGCGGCTTCTATTTCAGCGATCCGGGCGAGTCGAGCGACGTGAACCCGATCGGCACGGTGCATTACGTGGACCGCCAAGGCAAGACGCACCTGGTCGACAGCGGGCTGGCGTTTCCGAACGGCATCGTGCTGACGCCCGACGGCAAGCGGTTGCTGTTGGCCGAGAGCAAGAAAAACCGCGTGCTGGTTTACGACGTGGTGTCGCCGGGCAAGGTCGGACCGCGCCAGGTGCTGGCCGAGTTGCCCGAGAAGGACACTTCCGCGGGCCAGATCGACAACCAGCCCGACGGCATGTGCCTGGACGATGCCGGAAACCTTTACGTGGCCCACTATGGCATGCAACAGGTGCAGGTGCTGAGCCCCGAGGGTAAGCTTTTGGCGCGCTATCCGGGCGGCAACGTGACGACCAGCAACGTGGCTTTCGGCGGTCCGCGGTTGGATCAATTGTTTGTCACCGGCGGCCTTGGCGCCGAGGCGGGCAAGGGGGGCGTGTTTCGCCTCGACCTGGGCGTGCGCAGGACTCGACATCCTGCCGGTCGCCAGGTAATCCCGATCAACGACGACGAACGAACATTCCTCTTCTCACAGGCACTCCACTCAAAGGCTCTCGTCCGATGACACTGAATCGCACGCTTCTTGTCCTGGCAACCTGGGTCGCGATTTCCGCGAGCTTGCATGCGGCCGAAGATTATCGCTTGGGACCCGACTCGCAAAAGCAGGCCGGCGTGCCCGAGGGCACGGTCACTCAATATCATTGGACCAGCAAGGTGTTTCCGGGCACGGAGCGCGACTATTGGGTGTATGTGCCCAAGCAATACGACGCGGCCCGGCCCGCGCCGGTGATGGTCTTTCAAGATGGCGGGAACTACGTCGACCCGAAGAAGGACTTTCGCGTGCCGATCGTGCTGGACAATCTGATCCACAAGAAGGAGATTCCGCCGATCATCGGCATCTTCATCAACCCGGGCGTGGTGCCGGCGGCCTCGGACGACGAGAAGCCGCGGCAAAATCGCAGCTTCGAATACGACTCGCTCAGCCCGCAGTATGCCGACTTTTTGCTGAAGGAGATTCTGCCGGAGGTCGGCAAATTGTACAAGCTCACCAGCGATGCGAACGAGCGGGCCATCGGCGGGATCAGCTCGGGCGGCATTTGCGCCTGGACGGTCGCCTGGGAACGGCCGGACGCGTTTCGCAAGGTGCTTTCGCACGTCGGCAGCTTCACCAACATTCGCGGCGGGCACGTGTATCCCGCGCTGATTCGCAAGACGGAGCGCAAGCCGATTCGTATCTTCATGCAGGATGGCTCGGGCGATTTGGACAACCTGCACGGCAACTGGCCGCTGGCGAATCAGCAGATGGCCGCGGCGCTGAAATTCGCCGGGTACGATTACAAGTTCGAATACGGCGACGGCGGACACAACGGCAAGCACGGCGGGGCGCTGTTGCCCGAGTCGTTGCGTTGGCTGTGGAAAGACGTGCCGGCCGTGGCGGCGAAGTGATTCGCTCTCGGGGGACTGTCCCCTCGCTATGACATTTTCTTGGCCAGGCGCTGACCAGACACTTTAGAACTCAAGGACCGCGGATATGCGAGCAACGATTGTTGGACTCTTGGCGGCAAGCTGCCTGACCGTGTTGCCGGCCCGTGCGCAAGACATGCGGCTGGCCGATATTCTCATCGACGGCCAGGACTGGGAGCTGGTGGCCGAGGGCTTCGCCTTCACCGAGGGGCCGGCGGTCGACGCCAAGGGCAATCTGTACTTCACCGACGTCTTCCGCGGCAAGATCTATCGCCTGAACGACCAGGGCAAGGCCGAGGTGTTCGTCGATCAGAGCTTCGGCACCAACGGCCTGATGTTCGGTCCCGACGGCCGATTGTATGGTTGCCAGAATGGAAAGAAGCGCATCGTGGCCTATGACTCGGCCGGCAAGGACACGCCGATTGCCGAAGACGTCAAGAGCAACGACCTGGTCGTGAATCGGCAGGGGGCCATCTACTTCACGGATCCCGAGAATCAACAGATCTGGTATGTCTCGCCGAAGGGTGAGAAGCGGGTTGTCGAGCGCGGGCTGGGATATGCCAACGGCATCGCCCTGACGCCCGATCAGGGCACGCTGGTCGTGGCCGATATGAAGGGCATGAACCTGTGGGTGTATCGGGTCGAGCCCGACGGCGGATTGAAATTCAAACAGCCTTACTACACCCTGCGCTGTCCCACCGGAAAAATCGACAGCGGCGCTGATGGCATGGCGATCGACGCGGCCGGCCGGGTGTATGTCACCTCACACCTGGGCTTGCAAGTGTTGGATCCGACCGGGCGCTTTTGCGGTCTGATCAACAAGCCGCAAAACGCCTGGCTGGCCAATGTCGTATTTGCCGGACCGGCGCTGGACACGATGTATGTCACCTGCACGAACAAAGTGTTCAAACGCAAGGTCAACGCCAAGGGCTTGCGCTATTTCGATCCTGCCGGGTGAGCGGTCGCATCAAGAAGTTGTCGGGGACTGTCTAAAGCTGTCGTTCTGCTAGAATGGACGGTCTCCCGCTGCGAGACGTTTCTCGGAGCGCCCCTTCGATTCGTCCCGCTATTGGTTTTGCATGGCTCTTGTATTGAGTGGACAGTCGCTGGCCAAGTCGTTTGGCGAGCGCCCGTTGTTTACGGAGATTTCGCTGGATCTGGTCGACGGCGAGCGGTTGGGGATGATCGGCCCCAACGGCTCGGGCAAGAGCACGTTGCTCAAGATCCTGGCCGGAGTCGTGGAGCCCGATGCCGGAACGCGCTCGCTGGCGCAAGGGCGCGGCTGGGCTACGTGCCGCAGGATGACCGCTTCGAGCCGGGCGAAACGATCGAACAGGTGCTGCTCTCGGCGCTGGCTGACTTGCACCTGGACGAGAACGAACAGCATGTCCGCGTGGCCGCCATTTTGGCGAAGATGGATTTCGCCGATCGCGACCAGCGGGCCGGCACGCTCTCGGGCGGTTGGCTGAAGCGGCTGGCCATCGCCCGGCAGTTGATTGTCGAGCCCGACGTGGTGTTGTTCGACGAGCCGACGAACCACTTGGATATCGAAGGCATCCTGTGGCTGGAGAAGCTGCTGGGCGATGCGCCGTTCGCGTTTTTGCTGGTCAGCCACGACCGGTATTTTTTGCAGAACGTGACGCGGCGCGTGGTCGAGATCAACCGCTGTTATCCGCAGGGCTTCTTCACGGTCGACGGGTCGTATGCCGACTTTCTGGCCAAGCGCGAGGAATTCCTGGCTGGGCAGGCGCAACAGCAGAGCGTGCTGGCGAACAAGGTCCGCCGCGAAATCGAATGGCTGAAGCGCGGCCCCAAGGCCCGCACGACCAAGAGCGTCTCGCGGATCAAGCAAGCCGAAAGTCTCAAGGGCAAGCTGGCCGAGGTCAGCTTTCGCAATGCGCAGAACCGGGCGGTCGACATCGACTTTTCGGCGACCGGCCGCAAAGCCAATCAACTGCTCGTGGCCAAGGGGCTGGCCAAGCAATTGGGCGGGCGGCAATTGTTCAGCGGCGTCGATCTGACGTTGGCCCCGGGCATCAAGATTGGATTGCTGGGCAAAAACGGCTGCGGCAAGTCGACGCTGCTCAAATTGCTGACCGGACAACTGGCGGCCGACGCCGGCACGATCGAACGGGCGTTTGATTTGAAGACCGTGCTGTTCGATCAAAACCGCCAGCAGCTCGATCCCACGCAGACGTTGCGCAATGCGCTGTCGCCGAACGGCGAAAACGTGGTCTATCAAGGCCGCACGATGCACGTCGTGGCCTGGGCCAAGCAGTTTCTGTTCCAGCCCGAGCAGCTTTCGCGCCCCGTCGGCGGACTTTCGGGCGGGGAGCAGGCGCGGGTGCTGATCGCGCGGCTGATGCTCGAGCCGGCCGATTTGCTGCTGTTGGACGAGCCAACAAACGACCTGGACATTGCCTCGCTCGAGGTGTTGGAAGACAGTCTGACGGAATTCGCCGGCGCGATCGTGCTGGTGACGCACGATCGTTATTTGCTCGATCGCGTGACCAACGTGATCCTGTCGCTGGACGGCGCCGACGGCGTGGGCACGTATGCCGATCTGGCGCAGTGGCAGGCGGCGCGGGAGAATCGCCAGCGGATGCCGGAGCCGGTCAAAGCGCCGGCGGCGGCCGCGGCCCCGAAAAAAAAGACGCCCGGCGGCTCGAAGCGGCTGAGCTACCAGGAGCAGCGCGAGCTGCAAGGCATGGAGGCGCGGATCCACGAACTCGAGCAATCGCTGATCGACAAGCAACAGCGGATGGAAGAGCCCGAGATCATATCGGACCATGTCAAGCTGCGGGCCTGTTGCCAGGAGCTGGAAGCCATGCAGGCGGAATTGAACCGACTGTATGCCCGCTGGGAAGAGTTGGAAGCGATGGCGGGCGGGTAAGCGGCGGCGCTCTGGATTGCGTTTCCTGGGTGCCACTGTCTGGCTTGTCCAGCAGTGCTCTTTTTTGAGCCACCCTTGCAGCCTGAATCATTGATCAGTGGCCGCATCGAGAGCGTCGATCTTGACGATTAGGTTGGCTAAGTTCGGATTGCCACGATTGCCGGTCTGTCGCACGAGCGGGCTCGTTCGAGCGTCGAGGTTTGTGCAACAGAGAACACTGCTGGGCGGGGCCAGTAGTGGCACCCGGACAGGCAGAAACTCGGGAGCCGGGACGACTGCTAGTTGGCGTCATTGCCGTCGGTGGAGAAGGTCAGCGCCGTGCCGGCGTGGAAGCCATTGGCGCCTCCTTCGAGAAAGCGGAAATTGGTGTAGCGGTCGACGCCGAACACGTCCTTGTAGCGCACCGTGCCCCAGATCCAGATGACTTTCTTGCCTTCGTTCAGCAGCTTTCTCATTTCCTCCGGGACTTCAAATGTCTTGGAGTTTTCCAGTTCCATGCCGGGGCCCAGCACCGACATGCTGGCCGCCTCCGAGTCCAGTTCGAACGGCCCGTTCCAGTGGGGATCTCGAATCGTGATTTGCGTGAGCATGGTCACGTCGCGGGCTGGCGTCTGGCCGGTGTTCTTGGCGGTGATCGTGAGCGACGTGTTGGTGGCGAGGGCATCGGTCATCTCGCCGCCGGCGCAGACGACATAGGCCCGCAACTGTTTCTCCGAGGTATTGCGGGCGAGGTCCACGGATTCTTTTAGCAGCCATCCTTGAAATCCGGAGACGGCGAGCAGCACGAACGTAAAGGCGGCGATGGCCACGTCGGCCCCGACCTGCCAGCGCATCAATCGATCTTCGTCCATGTTGAGTGGGGGCGGCGAGGTTGAGTGGCTCGAAACGAGCGACGATCGGAGGGCAGCGGATTCCTTCCTCGTGTCGGTTTAAGTCCGGAATTCTAGCAGCGGGGAGTTATTTCTCCTGCACCAACTTCCCGACTTTCATTCGTCCAGTCCGGTAAGTCATGCGTTGACATAACGGAAGCACCATCAGTTGTTCTGTGTCACGCTAAAGCGTGACCTACTGGACTGACGCTTGTCCGAGTTGACCGTTTTCTGCGCTCGCGCTTTCGAGCTTATGCCCTTTTCGTGAAAAGGATTGGGGGTCGTCTTGCCGATATAAATGTACGTATGTACACTAACCGAAGACCTGGGAGTGCTAGCATGGCCGGACCCCTCCATTCGCGGGAAATCGCCGCAGTTGTTCAATCGCTCGCCGAGCAGGTGCGCGCCATCGAAGGCAGCCGCCGGCCGGCAGCCGAGGCGCTGGTTTCCAGCGGACATGCGGCCCTGGATCACCTGTTGCCCGAGGGGGGATTTCGACGCGGATCGCTCGTCGAGTGGCTGGCCGGCGCGGGGAGCGGGGCGGCGGCCTTGGCCCTGGCGGTGGCCGCTCAGGCGGCGCGCGAGGGCGGGGCGCTAGTGGTGGTGGATCGTCGCGGGCTGTTTTATCCGCCGGCGGCGGTGAGTTTGGGGATCGATCCGCGGCGGCTGATCGTGGTGCGGCCCGAGAACGACGCGGACCATGCCTGGGCCCTGGACCAGACGCTGCGCTGGCGGGGCGTGGCGGCGGTGTGGTGCTGTCCGGAGTCGGCCGACGCGCACACGCAAAGGCGTTGGCAATTGGCGGCCGAAACCGGCGGCGCGTTGGGATTGCTGGTGCGCTCGGAAGCGGCGCGCGACGAACCCTCTTGGGCCGACTTGCGGCTGGCCGTGTCGCCGCTGCCGGCCGGCGGGCGGCTGGGTTCCGCACGGCGGCTGCGCGTGGAATTGGTGCGCGCCCGGGGCGGGCGCGCGGCGCGGCCGTTGAGATCGAGCTTGCCGAGCGCGACGGCGAACCGACGAGACACAAGGGGGCAGAATTCAACAGGGCAGCGGGCGACGAGCCAGGGAGCATGCGACATGAAAAGGGCACTATGCATCTGGTTTCCCCATTGGCCTCTGCAAAGACTCGCCGCCGCGCGCGGGGAGCTTAAGTCGCGGCCGGTGTTGCTCTATCGGTTACAGGGCGGGACGGCTGCCCGCGTGGTGGCATATTGCCCTCACCTGGCCAGCGCGGCCGCTTCGGTGTGGAGTGGCGACGCGCGAGGTAAATCGGGAATTCGAGCGGGCATGCCGCTGGCCGAGGCGGTCTCGCTGGTCGAGTATGCGCACGGCGAATCGCCGGAGGCGCAAAAGCCATCGACATTGCACATGGAACTGGCCGATCCGCTGGCCGATCGGCTGGCGCTGGGGGAGTTGGCCGAGTGGTGTCAGCAGTTCAGCCCGTCGGTGGCCTTGGAAGACGCCGAAGAGCCGGAGAGTTTGCTGCTGGACGTGACGGGGCTGGCCAAACTGTTCGGCGGTGAGGGGGCTTTGGCCCGGCGCGTGGCGCGGGCGTTCCGGGGCGCGGGTTGGCGGTTCGGGTGGCGCTGGCCGACACGCTGGGCGCGGCTTGGGCGCTGGTGCACTTTGCCGATCTACAGTGTCGGAGCGAAGCGCCGGACACGGCGGCCATTTTGGCGGCCCTGCGCGTGCCCGTGGTGGTGCCGGCGGGAGAATCGTGGTCGCGGCTCGCGCCCTTGCCGGCCGAAGCCTTGCGTCTGCCGGAAGCGACGTGCGCGCTGTTGGCTGATTTGGGAGTGCGGCGGATCGAGCAGATCGCGGCATTGCCGCGCTCGACGCTGTTGGCCCGCTTCGGCCCGCGGGTGCTCGAACAACTCGACCGGGCCCGCGGCACGGCGCCCGAGGCCCTGGTTGCGCGGGGGGTGGCGGCGGAGCGGGAATTTGACTGGCCATTCGAGCATCCGACCGCGCGGCAGGAGATGATCGAGTTCGCGCTTGCGGAGCTAGTGACTCGCGCTTGCGGGGCGCTGGTGCGCCAGCGGCTGGGAATATTGCGGCTGGAGTGCCGTTTTGAATATGAGCGGCAGGGGGCCGATCGCTTCGTGGTGGGTTTGTTTCGCGCGAGCGCCAGCCCGCGGCACGTGGGCGAGCTGGTGCGGTTGAAACTCGAACAACTGCGATTTCGCGAGCCGGTGGCGGCGATTCGGGCGACGGTGCTGGCCGAGGATCGGCTGGAGTTTCAGCAGCAGGAGATGTTTTTCGCCGATTCCCAGGAGCAGCAAAATCGCGACGCCCCCCGGGCGCTGGCGGCCTTGGTCGATCGGCTCAGCAATCGGCTGGGCGCGCGGGCCGTGGTGCGGCCGTGGCTGTTGGCCAGCGCGCAGCCGGAGTTTGTCTGTCAGTACGTGCCGCTGGCGAGCCTGGCCGCGCGGCCCAAGCGCGGGTCGCGTCGGGTGTCGCGGAGTCGGGCGGCGGCGCCCTCGCCGATCGAGGCGACTTGCGGCGATCGGCCTTTTTATCTGGAGCGCGAGCCGCGGCGGCTGACGGTTTTGTCGGTGGCCCCCGACGGGCCGCCGGCGCGGGTGCGCCTGGCGGGACGCGACGAGCGGATCGTGCGCTGTTGGGGTCCGGAGCGGATCGAGACCGGCTGGTGGCGCACGCGCTGCGTGCGCCGCGACTACTACCAGGTGGAGACCGGCGGCGGCGAGCGCTATTGGCTGTTTCGCGAGTTGACCAGCGGCGCGTGGTTTTTGCACGGAGAGTTTGCTTGAAGAGTTACACGCAAAGGCGAACGGAGAGTGCCACTGCTGGCAGTGGCACCCGCGCGGGTGACATCTGAGGTTTTATGCAGAGCCGATCAGGTCTCAACAGTTCTCGGCTAGTCACTTAATCAAGCTTGCCATGCCCGATCCTCCAATTTCCAGCAAACGGCCGCGGCTCGTCGAGCCGCCCACGGTGGCGCCCGCCCGCGGTCCGCGCTATGTCGAGCTGCACTGCAAAACCAATTTCTCGTTTCTCGAAGGCGCGTCGCATCCCGACGAGTTGGCATTGCGGGCCGCGCAGTTGGGGCTGGCCGGGCTGGCGATCACCGACCGCAACAGCCTGGCCGGGGTGGTGCGGGCGCATGCGGCCGCGCGGCAATTGGAGCTCAAGCTGATCATCGGCGCCGAGATCCACCTGCTCGATGCTCCGCCGGTGCTGCTGTGGACCACGGATCGGGCTTCGTACGGCCGCTTGGCGCGGTTGATCACCCGCGGCCGGCGGCAAGCGCCCAAGGGGGAATTCCATCTGACCTTCGACGAATTGGCCCAGTACTCGGCGGGACTGTTGTGCGGAATGCTGCCACGGGACTCGCGCGGCGAAAAAGATCATGCGGCCGAGCGGCATTTGCAGGCGCGCACGCGCGCTATCGCGAGTTGTTTTCTGATCGGTGTTATCTTGTGGCCGAGTTGGCCAAGGGACCGGACGACCCGAGCGAGTTGGCTCGGTTGTTGGAGCTGTCGAAGCGGGCGCGGGCGCCGCTGGTTGCGGCCGGCGACGTGCATTATCACGCCCGCGGGCGGCTGGCCTTGCAGGATGCGATCACCGCGATTCGCCTGGGGGTGAGCGTGTCGGCGGCCGGCGAGAAGCTGTTTCCCAATGCCGAGCGGTATTTGAAATCGCCCGCGGAAATGGCCGAGCGTTTTGCCGCCGCGCCCGGCGCGATCGCCCGAACTTGCGAAATCGCCGAGCGCTCGACGTTCTCGCTGGCCGAGTTGCGCTACGAATATCCCGAGGAACTGGCGCCCGAGGGCGAAACCCCGCTCGACTACCTGACGCGACTCACCTGGGCCGGCGCGGACAAGCGTTATCCCGGGGGCGTGCCGGAAAAAGTCCGCGCACTGGTGGAGCACGAGCTGCGGCTGATCGCGGAGCTGCGCTACGAGGCTTATTTTCTGACGGTCTTCGACATGGTGCGCTTTGCGCGGCGGCGCGGCATTTTGTGTCAGGGGCGGGGCTCGGCGGCCAACTCGGCCGTGTGTTATTGCCTGGGGGTGACGGCGGTCGACCCGGACCGGATGGAGGTGTTGTTCGAGCGCTTCGTGAGCCGCGAGCGCAACGAGGCGCCCGACATCGATATCGACTTCGAACACGAGCGGCGCGAGGAGGTGCTGCAATACCTGTACGAAAAATACGGCCGCGAGCGGGCTGGCATGACGGCCGAGGTGATTACGTATCGCCCGCGCTCGGCGGTGCGCGACGTGGGCAAGGCGTTGGGACTGTCGCTCGATCGGGTGGATGCCTTGGCTAAAGGACTGGAAGGGCATCATCTCGACGCGCAGTTGGACCAGCGCTGCCGCGAGGCCTCGATCGATCCCGAGTCGTTTCTGGGCCAGCGACTGGTGGGGCTGGTGGGCGAACTGGTCGGCTTTCCGCGGCATTTGGGGCAGCACGTCGGCGGCATGGTGATGACGCGCGGGCCGCTGTGCGAGTTGGTGCCGATCGAAAACGCCGCCATGGAGGGGCGCACGGTCATCGAGTGGGACAAAGACGATTTGGACGAGCTGGGTATTTTGAAGGTCGATTGCCTGTCGCTGGGCATGCTGAGCGCGATTCGCAAATGTTTCGCCCTGGTCCACGAGCACACCGGCCGGCGGCTGAGCCTGGCTTCCGTTCCCGAGGAGGATCCGAAAGTCTACGAGATGATCGTCGAGGCCGACACGATGGGCGTGTTCCAGATCGAAAGTCGGGCGCAGATGAGCATGTTGCCGCGCCTGAAGCCGCGGAATTTTTACGACCTGGTGATCGAGGTGGCGCTGGTCCGGCCTGGTCCGATCCAGGGAAACATGGTGCATCCTTATCTGCGCCGCCGGGCGGGCGAGGAGCCGGTGACGTATCCGAACGACGAGATTCGCGAGGTGCTCACCCGCACCCTGGGAGTGCCGCTGTTCCAGGAGCAAGCCATGCGGCTGGCCGTGGTGGCCGCGGGCTTTACTCCCGGCGAGGCCGATCAACTGCGCCGCGCGATGGGGGCTTGGCGCCGTCCGGGCATCATCGACCAGTTCCGCAAGAAGCTGCTCGACGGCATGCAAGCCAAGGGGCTGTCGCTGGAATTCGCCGAGGGGGTGTTTCGGCAGATCAGCGGTTTCGGCGAATACGGTTTTCCCGAGTCGCACGCCGCCAGCTTCGCGCTGTTGGTCTACGTTTCGGCCTGGCTCAAGTTTTATTATCCGGCCGCGTTCGTGGCTTCGCTGATCAACAGCCAGCCGATGGGTTTTTATGCTCCGGCTCAACTGGTGCGATGCGCGCACGACCACGGTGTCGTGGTGCATGGCGTGGATGTGAACGCCAGCCGCTGGGATTGCACGTTGGAAACCGGCGCGCTCAGGCTGGGGATGCGAATGATCTCGGGCTTATCGGAAGTCCATGCCCGCACGATCGAGCGGGCCCGCGACGAGGGGCCGTTTGGCAGTTGGGAGGAATTCGTGAATCGCACGCGGCTGAGCCGGGCGGTCGTCGTGCGGCTGGCCGGGGCCGACGCGTTTTCGTCGCTGCGGATGGATCGCCGCGGGGCGCTGTGGCGGGCGCTGGCGGAGGAAAAAAAGGCCCGGGCGATGCCGCTGTTCGATCAAGCGACCGA
The DNA here is from genome assembly GCA_963791755.1 of uncultured Planctomycetaceae bacterium. Taxonomy (GTDB): domain Bacteria; phylum Planctomycetota; class Planctomycetia; order Pirellulales; family PALSA-1355; genus PALSA-1355. Next base: position 548,224 of record CAWBTK010000005.1, on the reverse strand, counting down.
GGAGGACGAGGCGGCGCCCGCGCTAGTGCCGCTCGAGTTGCAGGAGGAGATCGTGGCCGATTATCGCACGGCCGGCTTGTCGCTGCGGGCCCATCCGCTGGAGGTTCATCGCGGCCGATTGAACGAGTTGGGAATTGTGCCGGCCGAGGGTTTGACCGAGCACCCGGCCGACCGCGCCGTGCGCGTGGCGGGCATCGTGCTGGTGCGGCAGCGCCCTGGCACGGCCAAGGGGATCACGTTCGTGACGCTCGAAGACGAGACCGGCACGGTGAATCTCATCATTCGGCAGGATGTCTGGCAGCGTTTTTATCGCGTGGCCCGCACGGCGGCGGCTTACATTGCCAGCGGTCGGCTCCAGCGGCAGGACAAAGTCATTCACGTGCTGGTCAACAAGCTGGAAGATCTCTCCGACGCGCTGGCCGGGTTGGGTTCGCAATCAAGAGATTTTCACTGAGCATCGCAGCGTCGGCACGTCGCCCGGGGTCGGATCATGCATCCTCGGCCAACGAGCCGGCTGGCTTGCGCGGCACCAGAGCGCCGGCGCTAAACAGCACGATCGCGACGGCCAGGTAGATCGCCGCCGTCCAGGCAATCGCCACGCTCATGGGCGTTCCCTGGTCGACGACTCGGCCGACGACGACAGCCAGCACCGCGCCGCCGCTCCAGCCGATCATGTTCATCAGGCCCACCGACGTGCTGCGCCGCGAAGGGGGAACGACGTCGTACAGCGAGGCCCAGATGTTCGAATCGTAAACGCCCTTGCATAGGCCCAGCGCGACCAGTCCCAGCTTCACGGAGTCCAGGTCCGTGGTGATTCCACACAGATAGACGAACGGCGCCCCGCACAGGGCGCCCATCGCCTGCACGAACATCCGACCCCCGCGAGTGTGCTTGCGCAAACCGTCGGCCATAACGCCGCCGAGCAGCGACCCCACCATGCTGCCGACTTGCAAATAAAGCGTGGCGGTCAGCGCGGCCTGTGTCAGGCTGAGCTCGAATTTCTCGTGCATGAACGTGGGCATCCAAGTCAGAAAGACCATGCCCACGGAATTCGCACCCAGGAAACCAAGAATCAACAGCAAGGCCGTGGGAGTCGATACCAGGCCGCGCAGGAACTCCGCAATCGGCACCGGAGGCGCGACAGGCTCGTCGGCGGCCACGCCCGACTCGCGGCGTTCTGCTTCGTCGCGCTGCGGCTCCCGAATGAAGACGGCCAGCACGATACCCAGCACGACGCCCGCGACGCCCAGGAAAATGAATGGGGCTTGCCAGCCGTAGTGCTGGCCCATCCAGCCGGCCAGCGCGCCGCCGCCGATCGTTCCGGCATAGACGCTGGTTTGATGAAGGCCCATGGCCCGCGATCGTGTGCGCTTGGAGTGGTAGTCGCTGATGAGCGACATGGAGGCCGGGAAGTAGACGGTCTCGCCCAGGCCCTCGGCGCCTCGCACCAGCACGAACTGCCAGACTTTACTGCACACGGCTGTAAACCCGGTGACGACGCTCCAGATGTAGAGGCCTCCCAAGATGACCAGCTTTCGCGATGCGCCGTCGCTAATCTGTCCGGCCAAGGGAGCGGTCAGACCGTATACGGCGGCGAACGCCGAGCCGATCATGCCCAGTTGCTCCTTGGTAAAGCCGAACTCTTGCTCGAGGATAGGAAAGACCGAGAAGATCGCCTGGCGGTCGGCGTAGTTGAAAAAGCAGATAAACCACAGCATTCCGACCACGGCCCAGCTATAGCGGGTGCTGGGCGGGGCCGTCTCGGCGCGTTGCTGGGAATTGGGTTCTGGGGGACGCTGCATGGGGGGCTCCAACAACCGGGATGACAGTTGGTGCCGCAAGCGTAATGCGAAAGCCCAATGCCTGCAAGGGGATGAGGCGATATACGCCGTCCCATTGGTTCTATTTCAAAATGATTAGATTTTAGAAAAACTCGTTGACAGACCCCGCTAAGTGAGTATAGTAGGCCTGAAATCCGTGCGTTGGATCCCGCATCCATTGAGTTGCTACTGCGCGAATTCTGAAGGAGATTGCCGATGTTGCGTTTGAATGGCTGGCGGCGATTCACTCGATGGGTGAGGGTCGCCTGTGCGTTGTTGGGTGTCGCGACATGTGCGAATTCCTCCAGTGCCGCGCCACTCAACTTGACCTCGACGCACCCGGGGGACGTGACGACGCATTACTCGTCGGTCTCCTACACGCTCGACGCCAACCCGCTGACCGGCACGCTCACCGTCACGGGCGAGCCCGACGAATTGGACGTCAATTCGCAATTCATTTTCAACAGCTCGTTCAGCCTGTCGATGACCGTCATGCGCGCGACCGGCGCGGTGGTCAGCGGCTCGGTGAGCATTTCCGGCGATACTTTTGACGGCCCCGTGTACAGCGGACTGTTGTTGCAGGGCGATATCACGGATTTTGGTTTTCAAGATCCCGTGCCTCCGTTCAATCCGGCTTTGGGCGAAGGCAGCATCTTCGAATTCGTGGTCAACGTGACCGGCGGCGCTTTGCACGCGCCTTACTACGTCGATGACACGGCCGGCATCATCATGAACATCGGCAATGCTTCGGGCATGCCGCCGTTCACCGGAGTGTTCACTTCCGCGTTTGCCAACAGCGGTTTGACCGGCCTGTCGGACACTTTCCCGATGGCCAATCCCAACGTTCCAGAGCCCTCGTCCGCCGTGCTGCTGGGCTTGGCACTGGTGCCGCTTGCCTGGCGGCTGCGCCGCGCGCGCGTCGCGTCCGCTAGCGGGCAGTTTTCCATCGACTTTCCCATTCGAGAATCCAACCGACCGACCGACACTTAGACGAGATCGTTAATCCAGCCGACAGCCTACCTTCCTCAAAATATCCGCCCGGAATATCCGCGTCCGCGACAGCCCCCTTGGGTCCCCCGCCACAGCCCGGAACAAAGAACAGGCGTAAAGGATGCGCGCTCACGAGACCGAATTGCGCGCCGCCTAGGCATGCGCTTAAACATACCGTAAGTCATTTTTTTGAGTCATCGCACGTTATCGGAGAAGCACCATGAGTCTGCTGCAATGGAACAAATTCTGGCGTCGTAAGGCCGTCCCGCAACGATCGCGCCAACATTCGCAGGCCGCGCGGCTGGGCTGCGAACCATTGGAAAGCAGGCGCATGCTGACGTTGCTGGGGATCGTTCCGCAGATTCCTAAGTTCACCTACGACAGCAACGGCGTGACGCACTATACGGCCACGACCGAAGCGTTCGACATCACGGCGACGCCGCTGTCGTTTCGCGAGTCGTTGGCGACGCCCACCCGCCCGGTGACGAATCCCTCGGCATTGGATCCGCGCACCGTGAATCTTCACGTGCTGATCGATAACAGCGGCAATTTGATTGGCGGCACGGCCGGCGACGACCTGGTCATCTACGGCAACGTCGACCTGGACAACAACCCGCTCACGCTGGCCGACAACTTCAGCGGCGTTTTGCTGACGGGCGAAGTGACCGGTTTTGGTTTCTTGGAGGTGGGCGCCACCGATCAATACGACTTCCGCTTCACGCCCACCGGGGGCTACCTGGCGTCGTACTGGTCTGGCAAGGATATCGGCATCACGGTGACGAGCGAGCACTCGACGTTCAATAACGATTTCACGGTCGACTTCACCGGCGGCGCCAAGGGCGATATCGGCGTCATCGATCGGCTGCCCGGGCACATTGTGGTCGACAAGGTCACTAATCCCGCGGGCGATCCAACGAGCTTCAACTTCAGCACCACGGGCGCCGGCTACGCGGGCTTCGGGCTCACCGACGCCGACGCACCCAACGATCAGCTGCTGGCGCCGGGAACGTACACGGTGGCCGAATTGGTTCCGGCCGGCTGGGCCTTGAGCAACCTCACGATCGTCGATCCCACCGGCGACAGCACCAGCTTGGACGGCACGGCCACGTTGGAATTGGCGCCGGGCGAGACGATCCACGTGACGTTCACCGACACCCAACTTGGCCACATCGTCGTCGACAAGGTGACGAATCCGGCCGGCGATCCGACCAGCTTCAGCTTCAGCACCACGGGCACGGGCTATGCCGGCTTCGGGCTGACCGACGCCGACACGCCCAACGATCAGGCGCTGTTGCCGGGCATCTACACGGTGGCGGAATTGGTGCCGGCCGGTTGGGCGCTGGCCAGCATCGTGATCGTGGATCCCTCGGGCAATAGCACCAGCCTGGGCAATACGGCCACGCTCGATCTGGCTGCCGGCGAAACGATCACGATCACGTTCACCGACACGAAGCTAGGCCACATCGTGGTCGACAAGGTGACGAATCCGTCGGGCGATCCGACGAACTTCAACTTCAGCACCACGGGCACGGGATACACGGGCTTCGGTCTGACGGACGCTGCGGCGCCGAACGATCAGGCGCTATTGCCGGGCAGCTACACTGTGGCGGAATTGGTGCCGGCGGGTTGGAGTCTGACCGGCATCACGATCGTCGATCCGAGCGGCAACAGCAGCAGCCTGGGCAGCACGGCGACGCTCGATTTGTCCGCCGGCGAGACAATCTATGTCACGTACAACGACAAGAAGCTCGGGGGCAGCATTGGCGGCACGAAGTATCTCGACGTGACCGGCAATGGACTGACCGTCGACGACACGCCGATGGCCGGCGTGAAGATCTATCTGGATTCGAACAACAACGGATCCTGGAACACGAACGAGCCGTATGTAATTACCGGGCCAAGCGGGGCCTATTCGTTCACCGACCTGTCAGCCGGAACCTACTACGTTCGCGAGGTGGTGCCGACGGGTTATGTGCGCACGGCGCCGACCCTGAGCGATAAATACACGGTGAACCTGGCGGCAGGCGGAGTGTCGACGGGAAATAACTTCGCTAACGCCGAGAAGTGCGACGAGTCGTTGTGCAACGTGGTCTACGTAATCAACGGCACGACGTATGTGAGTGATCTGCGAGGCAACACCAACGAAGGCGATACGGTTCAAGTGTCGTTCACCGTACCAGCCGGACAGGAACCCCATCGGTTTACCTTGGTAAGCTACACGGCGCCCGGGCCCACGTTCGTGGCCGCGCAGGCGGGTTTGCAACAGATCTTTGACATCGACACGGGCGTTTTCGGGCCCGGCGACTACACGCTGACGGTCACGATTCCGCATAGCTTCTACCAGATCGACTTCGTGTGCGGCTCGGCGATCGATCACTTCGGTCCGGAAGGCAGCAACATCTTCTACTCGGCCCAATCTCGCTTGATCAGCGCCGACAACGACGGAACCCACGCGGTGCTCACCGACGGCGCTCGGCTGTCGGGCGTGGTCTATATCGATGCCAACAACAACGGAATGATCGACATCAACGAGCGGGTCTCGGCCGGCGTGCTGATCAAGCTGACTGGAACGACCACCGGCGGCAAGTCGATCAGCCAATCGGCGCTAACGGACACCGATGGCATGTACCTGTTCGATAACCTGCCGGCGGGCACCTACTGCATTCAAGAAACGCAGTACGTCGCGTATAGCGATGGGGCCGACACCATCGGCTCGCTGGGCGGCACCAAGAAGAACGACAAGTTCAGCGGGATCGTCGTCGGCGCGGATGACGTGGGGCTGAACTACAACTTCGGCGAGAAGCAGGTGGCCGGCGCCGCCTACACCGGCAATCAAACGGCCACGATCGCCTACTGGAACGGCAGCCAGGGCCAGGCGCTGATCAAGGCCCTCAACGGCTCGTCGAGCTCGAAGACGCTGGGCAATTGGCTGGCCACGAACTTCAATAATATGTACGGCGCCAACGCCGGCAGCAACAACCTGGCAGGCAAGACGAACGCGCAAGTAGCATCGTTCTACCAGGGCCTGTTCTCGACGGCCTCCAAGAAACTCGATGCTCAGACAATGGCCCTGGCCTTGTCCATCTATGTCACGAACTCGGGGCTGGCTGGCAATGTCGCGGCGAGCTACGGATTTGCCGTCTCGGCCAATGGGCTGGGCGGCTCGACCGTGAATGTCGGAACCGACGGCGCGGCGTTCGGCGTCGATAATAATTCGGTGATCACGGCCCTGGAATTGTTGCAGCGGACGAACCTGCGTGCCAAGAACGGAGTTCTGTGGAACACGACTGGCGACAGTTCGCTGAGCACCGCCGAGAAGCTGATGCGAGACCAGGCCTACGAATTGTTCAACAGCATCAACAACACGTAGTCCACTTGAACCTTGCGAGATTGCGAGCGGGCCGAGGCATTCAACGCTTCGGCCCGCTTTTTTTGTTGACAACCGCGCCGAGTTGACGGTCGACGTGTGGCAAAACTATGCTGGGGGACTCACTGAATCGTGTTGTTTGCTCGAGGAAATTGCATGTTGAACGCGCGCGCGACCCTGTTGGCCTGGTTCTATTTCGTTTCAATCGCGCTGGCCGGCGAAGACTGGCCGCAATTTCGCGGGCCCGACGGACAAGGCCATTCCGATTCCACGGGCTTGCCGCTCACGTGGAGCGAGTCGCAAAACGTGGCCTGGAAAACCGAGATCCCCGGCCAAGGTTGGTCGTCTCCGATCGTGATGGACGGTCGCGTGTGGATGACCACCGCCACGGACGAGGGCCGTTCGCTGCGGGCCGTGTGCGTCGATTTCAAGAGCGGGCGACTGCTGCACGACGTCGAGGTGTTTCGCCGCGACAAGCCGATCGAAAAACACGCCACGAACAGCTACGCGTCGCCGACTCCCGTGCTCGAGAAGGGGCGCGTCTACGTGCATTTTGGCGCCATGGGAACGGCCTGTCTCGATGCCGCAACCGCGCAGATGATTTGGCAGAACCACGATCTTGTGGTCGACCACCAGGTCGGCCCGGGCAGTTCGCCGGCGTTGTTCGAGGATCTGCTGTTGTTCTGCTGCGACGGCACCGACGTGCAATACGCCGCCGCGCTCGATAAGAAGACCGGGCAACTCGCCTGGAAAACCAACCGCTCGGGCGTCATCGACAAGGCCCCCGATCAGAAGAAGTCGTTTGTCACGCCGCTTGTGATCCGCGTCGACGACCGCGACCTGGCGATCATGGTCGGCGCCGAGTGGGTCTATGCCTATGATCCGCGGACGGGAGAAGAGATCTGGACGGTCAAGCATCCCGGATTCTCGGTAGCGCCGCGGCCCGTGTACGATCATGGTCTGGTGATCGTCTCGACGGGCTTCATGCTGCCGCAGCTATTGGCGATTCGCCCGCAGGGCAGCGGTGATCTCACGACGAGCGGCCTGGCCTGGAAAACCGACAAGAGCGTTCCGACCAAGCCTTCGCCGCTGGTGGTTGGCGACGAGCTTTATCTGATCAGCGACGTGGGCGTGCTCACTTGCTTGGACATGCGCGGCGGCAAGCAGCATTATCGCCAGCGGCTGGGGGGCAATTTTTCGGCCTCGCCGATCGCCGTGGACGGACGGATTTATTGCTGCGACGAAGACGGGCGGACGATCGTGTTCGCGTCGGGCCGCGAGTATCGGGAGTTGGCGGCCAACAAGCTAACGGGCCGCTTCATGGCTTCGCCCGCGGTGGTTGGCGATTCGCTCGTGCTGCGGACCGACACTCACCTGTACCGCATCGATCCCTAGTTGCCAGATCAGGCGATTACGGCCGCAGTTCGTAGCACAGCAGCTCGTCTTGTTCGCGCAGATAGAGCCGGCCGCCGGCGATGACCGGATGCGACCAGCTGGGTTGTTCGACTCCGGGAATCTTGAACTGGCCTTTTTCCTCGTAGCCTTGCGGAGTGGCGCCGATCAAGGCCATCACTCCGTTTTCGAAGCGGAAATACAAATTGCCATCGGCATAGGCGATCGCCGCCGATCCGGTGCCCGGCCCGCGGTTGTGCCGCCAGACGGTCTTGCCCGTCTTCCATTCCAGACACGTCGGCGCGCCGGCATTGTGACCGTGGCCGGCATAGATATAGTTGCCCAGCAAGATCATCCCGCCGTGGTGATTTTGAAACTCCTTGCCGTCGAGAAAGTAAACCTCGCGGGCATCGACGCCGCCGCCCGGTTTGGCGCTTAGCTCGAGCAGTGCGGCGCCGGTCTGGTAGCCTGACGAGCAGAAGACATAGTTGCCGTGCACCAGCGGCGTGGGCACGTTAGCGGTGCCATTGGCCACGCGGTTGTAGCCCCACAAGAATTTGCCGTCCTTGGCGGCGATGGCCACGACTCCGCGTCCCATCAGTTGCACGTACTGTTTCACTCCGCCGCCGTTGCCAATGACGATCGACGAGTAGGCCGCTCCGTCGCCGCCCTGATTGCCGAGGTCAGGAATCGCGGCCCGCCAGATTTCCGCGCCGGTCTTTTTGTCGAGCGCAACGATCGCCGCGTCGGCGCCTCCAGGCGTGCAAACCAGGCGATCCTGATCCACCAACGGCGATTCGCTGAAACCCCAGCCGGAATGCATGCGGCCGTGAAAGTCGGCGGCCATGTTGCGGTGCCAGACTTCCTTGCCGCTTGCGCATTCGAGACACACGAGGTCGCCGTGCGGGCCGGTGGCATACACGAGCGCTCCGTCAACGGTAGGAGTGCAGCGGGGCCCGGCATAGCCTTGCGGTTCCCAGACGTCGCCGATCCGAGTGGCCCAAAGTTCCTTGCCGTCGGCGAGATTCAAGGCGATCACGAATTGTCCTTGATCCCGGTCGCCCATCGTGAAGATGCGGCCGCCTGCGATCGATAGGCTGGAAAAGCCTCGGCCCAAGCCGGTCGCCTTCCACGCCAGCGGCGGCCCAGCGGCCGGCCATTGGTCGAGCAATCCGGTTTCGGTCGAGGCGCCGTCACGGTTTTCGCCCCGCCACTGTCGCCATTGGGCCGGAGCGACTGTCTTGGCGGGGCGCTTGTCGGCGGCATTGGCCGGCATCCAGCAGACCGCCAAGAGCAAGCACGGCGGAAGCAGCGCAAGGAATCGAATCATGAGAGCCTTTCGAATTTTATGCGAGGCGGGCGAGCGCTCCTCTGGAGGATGTGGAGCGCGAGGCGGGACGATCGGCAAGGTGCGACGAAAAGTCTATCGCGCGCCGCCGCTGGCGGCAAGTTAGCCGGCGCGGGAGCACCGGCGATCGCTGCCTGATCGCGAGGGGCTATTCAACCTTTGTTAGCCAAGGCCTGCTCGTCGATCACGATCGTGCCGGCCGTCAGGGCGGGCATTGTCGCCAGATCCAACTTCAGGTTGCCCTTCGGAGCCGTCAGCAAAGCCTCGAGGCTGGTTGGAATGGGACCCGTCGAAGGACCCTGAACTATCGTGGGCACACGCCAGCCGACGAGCACCGTGTAGTTGTCCTTTTCGCACATCCACAATTCGAACATCCCCGGCAGATTCCCGCTGATGGGCTTGGCTCTTTCCACGTAATGGAATGGCTGCTCGCCTTCGACGCGAATCTTTTTCCATTGGATGGGATTTCCAGACGGCGATTCGACGTCAACGGTTTCCCACTGGTCGGGGGCGTCCTTGAACGTTTCCTTCAGTTTGGCTTGCAACTCCCTGGCCAGGTTTTCGGCGTCGCCCGGATTGCCAGGAAGAGCCGCGAGATAGCAATAGAAGGGGTATCGATTGTTCGGCGTCTGGTCGAAGGCAACGCTCTCGTAGCAGATTTTGAATCCAGGTAATTTCAAGAACGGCGGCTGCAAGCGATCCTCGGCGATCGGTCCGCCATCTACCTTGTGCTTACTGCCCTCGACATACGACTCTTGAAAGACCATCGGCAAGCGAATCCGCACCGGGGTATCGCCAATTTGAGTGGGGGCAAATAAGGTCCGAAACTTCTGTTCGCCGCGCAGGTTAGCCACCCGTTTCGAAGCCAGGCGGTTGTATTCCGAGGTGCCGCAGCCGAGCAGCATGCTCGCCAGGCAAATCACCGCCAGGGCGCCGCCGATCGGGAAACCGAGTCGTGATGGTCGCATCGTGCGTAATTCCTTGACGAGGAAGCGGACGGGAAGAAGTGTGGCTACCCTGATTCTGTGCCCGGCTTGCCGCCGATGTCAAGCGATCGGCCGCCGCAAGGCCCGCCCCCGAGGCCAGTTGCGGGTCATTCGACCGCTGTCCATAATCAACGCTTTCACGTGCCGCGCCTCAAGCGCGACCGATTCGCTTCGTTGGAATCCCAGGCAGGCAGCATGACACGATTTTGGCGTTTTACCGCGATTCTTTCGCTAGGGTTGTCATTCGCGGGCCAGGCGATTGTCCTGCCGGCGACTCCGGCCGAAGTGATCCCGCATGCCCAGGACAAGCCGCCGGGGCCGCCGCTTTCGCCCGCCGAGGCGATTCGGAAAATGACCGTGCCCGAGGGCTTCACGGTCGAACTGGTGGCGGGCGAGCCCGACATCGTCAACCCGGTGGCGATGACTTTCGACGAGCGTGGCCGAATTTGGATTACCGAAAGCCTTGAGTACCCGCGCTTGGAGAGCGGGCCCGGGCGCGACCGGATCAAGATACTGGAAGACACGGACTCGGACGGCACGGCAGACAAGATATCGGTTTTCGCCGAGGGCTTGAATATTCCCTCGGGCATCGCGGTGGGGTATGGCGGAGTCTGGGTGGCCAACTCGCCGGATATCTTGTTTCTTCAAGACAGCGACGGCGACGGCAAGGCGGACAAGCAAGAAGTTGTGGTCACGGGTTTTGGACGCGACGACACGCACGAATTGCCCAACTCGTTGACCTGGGGCCCCGACGGCTGGCTGTATGGTCTCAACGGCGTCTTCAACCAAAGCCGAGTGTCGCAAGCGGGCAAACAATTCGACTTTACCTGTGCGCTGTTTCGCATTCATCCGCGCACGCGGGAATTTCAATTGTTTGCCGAGGGCACGAGCAATCCCTGGGGCGTGGCTTGGGACACCGAGGGCAACGCTTTTGTCAGCGCTTGCGTGATCGACCATCTCTGGCACCTGGCCGAGAGCGGCTACTATATTCGCCAAGGCGGTCCGTACCCGCCTCACACCTGGCCGATGGGCTCGATCGTCGAGCACAAGCATCAGAAGGCCGCTTACTGCGGAATTCATTTCTTCGATAGCGATGCTTATCCGGCGGAATATCGCGAGCGGCTGTACATGGGCAACGTGCACGGCGGCGCGATCAATGTGGACGTGCTGTCGCGTCACGGCGCTACCTACCGGGGCACGCCGGCGCCGGATTTTCTCACGGCCAACGACGCCTGGTTCATGCCCGTTGTGCAAAAGACCGGCCCAGACGGCTGCCTGTACATTCTGGATTGGTACGATCGTTATCACTGTTATCAAGATGCTCGGCGAGATTCGCCGGGAATTGATCGCCTCAAGGGCCGTCTGTACCGGGTTCGCTACCGCGACACTCCCCGAGCCGGCCATTTCAACCTGGCCGCGGAAACCGACGAGCAATTGATCGCGCGGCTGGCGAGTCCCAACGTCTATTTCCGCGATATCGCCCAGCGTTTGTTATCCGAGCGTTCCAGCTCGTCGGTGCGCGTCAAGCTCGAACAACTGGTCGGCGACGAATCGGCCGCGCGCAAGACTCGGCTGCACGCCCTGTGGGCGCTGGTGGGGGGCGGCGCATTGTCGAGCGAGTTTCATTTGACACTATTGAATCATACGGACGCGGGTTTTCGCGCTTGGGGCGTTCGCGCGGCCGGAGATTCGGCGAACCTTTCGCCGCTGGCGCGCGAAGGCCGTGTCGATGAGCGCCGATCCCGCCGCGGAAGTGCGTCTGCAGGTGGCTGTCGCGGTGCGCAAGTTGTACGGCGCGGCGGCGCTGCCGACGCTGGTCGACGTATTGGTGCGCAGCGGCGACGACAAACTGATTCCGCACGTAGTATGGCAAAACCTGCATCCAATGTTGGAGGAGCATGGGCAGCAGTACCTCGAGCTGATTCAGGCGGATAGCGCCAAGCAGTCGGCCGCCGTCGGATCGCTCATGCCGCGCGTGATCGATCGCCTGCTGGGCGGACGCCATCCGGAACCGATCGCGGCGCTCGTTGCCATGCTAACGGCCGAGGCCAACAGCGATCCGGTGTTGCTGCAAAAGTGTCTGGCGGCACTGACCGGCAAGCTCGAGAACCACGAGATCGCCGCCGATCGGTTGGCTCAACTGCGGCCTCGGCTCGATCCGCTGGTGGGCAAAATCCTGGCCGGTCCGACTGACGATGCGCTGTTTCCCGACGCTGCCTTTTTGGCCGCGACCTGGCGCGATCCGCGGGCCCTGGATGCCGTGCGGGCGTATTTTTCCGCCGCTGATCAGCCGGCGGCGCGGCGTGCTCGGGCCTTGTCGGCATTGGTGGCGGCGGCCGACCCCACGCTAGAGAAATCCGTGGCGGAACTGCTGGCCGACGAACAAGGTAGCCCGGTCGAGTTGCGGGCCGCGGCCCTGGGATCGATGGCTCGTCTGGAATCTCCGTGGGTGGCACAAGTCGTCTTGGCCAATTATGGCAGGCTGGAGCCGGAGCTGCGGCCCAAGGCCATCGAGCTGCTGACCGAGCGGCGGATTTGGGCCGAACAACTTTTGGACGCGATCGGCCGTCAGGAGATTCCCGCCGCGGCGCTCAACGCCAACCAGGTGCGGCAGCTGCTGGTCGGAGGCGACGACTCGCTGGCCGAGAAGGTCAAAGCCCGCTGGGGCTCGGTGCGCGGCGACCGCGACCCGAAACGGGAAGAGGTGATCGCCCAGATGCGCACCTTCTTGCGGCGCACGCCGGGCGACGCCCGCACGGGGCAGGAGGTTTACAAACGGCTTTGCGGCCAGTGCCACAAGATCTACGGCGAGGGTCATGATGTGGGTCCCGACATCACGCTCAACGGCCGCAACTCGTTCGAGCAATTGTTGTCGAACGTTTTCGATCCCAGCCTGGTCATTGGCGCGTCGTATCAGGCTCGCACGGTGGTGACGACGGATGGCCGCGTGCTCACGGGTCTGGTCGCCGAGGAGAGTCCCGAGCGGATCGTGCTCAAGACACAGGGCGGCAAGCTGGAAACCGTCGCGGGGGCCGACGTCGAGGAGACGACGACCAGCCGGCTGTCGCTGATGCCGGAGGAGTTGGAGAAGCAACTGAAGCCGCAGGAATTGGCCGACTTGTTCGCCTTTCTCACGCTGGATAAACCGCCGGGCGATCCGTCCGCGCGGCAATTGCCGGGAACACGGACCGTCGAGCCTCGCGAGACTTCCGACCCGGCGAAATTCGCCGAACTGGTCGGCCAAATTGCGCCAGGATTCACGACCGCGAAGGCTGGAAAGGGCGGAGTGGCAATCGTGGCTGAACAGGCCGGCCGCGAGGGGGTGCTGCGGACACGACCCGTCAGTCGCCAGGAGCCTTGCGTACTGCGAGGCACTTTCGACGTGCCCCAAGGCAAGCGAACGCGGCTCGTATTGTCCGTGTCGCACGAGGCGGGCGGCGGATGGAATCTGGCTGTGCGAGCCAACGGCAAGGGGCTCCATCAGTCGCTGGTCGGCGGAGCGGACGACGCGCAACCGTCGTGGCGCACCATCTCGTTGGATCTTAGCGGGCTGGCCGGCACGACGGCAAAGATCGAGCTGGTCGGCGGCTCGCGCGACGGCAGGCGCGACGCGGCCTATTGGGGCCAGGTGGAGATCGTCTCGGACTAGGGTTTCATCCCCCGGCTTCCAGCGCCGGGATGCCGCTTGGGCGCGTCGATTGGTCGACTAAGCGTGTAACGCATCCTTGAACTGCTCTTGTGGAGTGCAATTGAATGGCGAACTATCGGCTTCCGACCGCTTCCAAGCCCAAGAAAACCAAGAAGAACCAGGTCGTGCTCGTGGCCAGCGGCGATTTGCGGCTGTCGGCCAATCAAAAGTGCTGGCCCGCGCAGGAAGAGATGGAACAGGCGCTGTCGCGAGCCGTTTCGGCGGCAGGCTATGAGTTGGTGCGCGGCCACGCCTATAAGCCGGGCGAGAAGCATGGCTTTATCAGCTCTCAGAAGGAAGGCATGCAGGTTTTCTCCGAGATCGACCCGGACGCCCGCCTGATCGTGGCCGAGGCGGTGTGGCAATACTCGCACCACGTGCTGTGCGGCCTGGTGAGCCACCGCGGACCGCTGGTGACGGTGGCCAACTGGTCGGGCACATGGCCGGGGTTGGTTGGCATGCTCAATCTCAACGGCTCGCTGACCAAGGCCGGACGCAAATACTCGACGCTATGGAGCGAGGATTTCACCGACAAGCCGTTCGCTCGCGATTTGGCGCGGTGGCTCGATAAGGGGGTCGTCAAGCATAAGACCGATCACGTGCGGCGCTGGAAGGACATCGACGTGCCCGGCAAGGAACGACGACTAGGAGCCGCGCTGGCCGAGCAGTTGCGGCGAGAAAAGGCGATCATGGGCGTTTTCGACGAAGGATGCATGGGAATGTTCAACGCGATCATTCCCGACGATCTGCTGCACGCGACCGGAGTGTTCAAGGAGCGGCTCAGCCAGTCGGCGCTGTACTTCGAAACAACGCAAGTCTCCGACGACGAGGCACGGGCCGTGCGAAGCTGGATGGAAGCGCGCGGATTGAAATTCGTCACCGGCAAGAAACATGCCGAGGATTTGACCGACGAACAGATTCTGAAACAGTGCAAGATGTATATCGCCGCGCTGCGTTTGGCCGACGATTTCGGCTGCCATACGATCGGAATCCAATACCAGCAGGGCTTGAAGGATCTGTTGCCGGCCAGCGACCTGGTCGAGGGAACTCTGAACAATACCGACCGGCCGCCGGTGCGAAGTCGCGACAACAGTCGCGTGCTCTACGAGGGCGAGCCGCTGCCGCATTTCAACGAAGTCGACGAGTGCGCCGGACTCGACGGGTTGATGACCTATCGCGTTCACAAGGCAATGGGCCAGCCGGTCGAAAACACGCTGCACGATCTGCGCTGGGGCGATTGGGATCGCTCGGGCACGGTGTCCGACTATGTGTGGGTCTTGCTGATCAGCGGATCGGCGCCGCCGGAGCATTTTGTCGGCGGATGGAAGGGGGCCACGAGCGAGCGACAACCGCCGATGTATTTTCCCTCGGGCGGAGGGACGTTGAAGGGAATTTCGAAACCGGGCGAGATCGTGTGGTCGCGGATTTATGTCGAGGGAGGCCGGCTGTGCATGGACCTGGGCCGGGCCGGGGTTGTCGACCTGCCGGCGGAAGAAACCGAGCGGCGCTGGCAAGCCACGACCCCGCAGTGGCCCATCATGCACGCGGTCACCTATGGCGTTTCGCGAGACCAGATGATGGCAAGGCACAAGGCCAATCACATCCAGGTCGCTTATGCCGCAAGCGCCGCCGATGCCGATCGAGCGATGTACGGCAAAGCCGCCATGGCCGAAGGCCTAGGGCTCGACGTGTTCATTTGCGGCACGAGCAAGAACGGCCGCGCCTGGTAGAACGCGTCATCAACCACGGTCGCCGACTAGCCGCGGCCAGGGGCGACGCCAGGCAAACGCGTCGTGGCGGGGGTCGGCGGCAGAGCGTCGCCGGTTCCTTCGTTGCCGCGCGGTTGAGGATATTGCATGCCTCGGATCGAACCCGGCCCATAGGCCGGATACTGGCCCTCGGGACTGACGCCGCTGGCTTGCACGAATCCCGATTGGCTCGGTTCCGGCGGCAGCGCAGCCTCGGCCGGCGGAGCATATTGCGGCGCGGATACTGCGGCGCGGCGGCATACTGTGTGCCGCCTTGGCCTTCGGGAGTCGATAGCCGGGCCACCCATTGCTGGGCGGCCAGCAGCGAGGGATCTTTTTGAGCCGCGACCTGGAAGTGCGTGAGCGCGGTCTTGTGGTCCGCCTTCTGTTCCAGCAAGTAGGCGAGGTTGTAGTGGCCTACCGATTCGCCGTGAGCGACGATCAATTCGTTCAGGGCTTCCTTGGTCATGCCGCGCTCGACGAGCACGGCCGCCAGGTTATTGCGGTACAGCTTGCTCTCGCCCTGCAGCTTGACGGCCCGCTCGAGCGACTTGGTGGCTTCGGGCAGCATGCCGCGGCGGTGGTAGCACAAGCCCAGGTCGTTGTGCACCGAGGCGTCCTTGGGATGTTTCTTGGCCGCCTTGAGGTAGAGCTTCGTGGCGGCTTCCAGATGGCCGCGACGGTCTTCGAGATGCGCCATGCCGACCATGGCACCCAAGTGGCTGGAATCCATCGACAGGGCTTTTTTGTATTGCGCCTCGGCCTCCGTGAAGTTCTGCCCACGTTCGCTGATTTGAGCCATCGCCACGTACACGCCGGGCCCGGGCTTTCCGTTGGGCGATTGCGTGGCGCCGTCGGTGTTGTCGCGATTCGGCGAGAGCGCGGCGGCGACTTTCGACGAGCCGCTCTTGACGCTCGTGCCGACCTTCTGCATGAAGCTCGGTTGTCCTGGATACTTCGTGGACGAAGCACACCCGCTGGCTAGGACCGGCAGGCTGGCTGCAATCGCCAGGGAGTACAACAACTGTTTTCCCACAAGAAGTCCTCGCGTCATGCGAATGAGGGAAGGGGGCTAGCGACTCAAATCCCTTTGAGCCGTATTGTTCTGCATCGACCAAATAGCCGGTGAACCTGCAATGGAAACGATTTCGGTACGCACCGGCTGGGCCGCTAGCAACTCGTCGGGGTGGGTCACTTTCCACTGCCGCCGCTGCCGCCGCTGCCGTCGCCACCCGAGGCGTTGGAAAGTCGGGGGTCGGGACGCGTGGCATCCCAACGCCGGGCGATAGCGTCGACGGCATCCGCCGGCCAGCCATCGTTGGGCAGGTCGGATTCGACGATGTCGACCGCGTAGCCAGCTGGCACCATGCGGCCGGCCGCTCGCTGCACCATCTCGATCCGCAGGCTGGTGACGTCGGGAGTGAATCCGCGCTGCACGAAGATCGTGCGGCGGTTGGGGGGCATCTGCGTGAGGATGTACCGCAGTTTCGTTTCGCCGGCCAGGTTCAATTTCGGGTTTTCGTCGTTGAAGTGGTAGTCCGACAGCAGATTCTGCCGCCGCCATCCATTGGCGACCTGGATGGAAAAGGGCGTAATGACGGCCTCGCGGTCGCCCCAGATGAACGGCTCGGGCCAGGCATTGTTGCGCCTGTACCCGCGTTTGACGTCGGCTCGGAAATTGCTGAACCATTGGGCTTCAGCGGCGGAGGCCGATAGCAGAACTGTCCAGAGCACGAATAAGGCCGGACCGTAGCGAAACATCAGCTCCCTCCGATGGTCACCCAGGATGACGCGCGTACCGGAAAGTCTGGTAGCAACGTCTCATCGTGATCTATCGACGAGAACCGCGGAGAACTGTGGGCGGAACCTGAACGATCGGCCAACTTTGCCAGCGTTGCCCTATTTCGTCCCTGCCATCATCGGGAACATCTCGTTGACGATGGTGATAGCAGCCGGTCCCACGAGCACCACGAAGATGGCCGGAAAGATAAAAATCACGAGCGGGAAAATTAGCTTGACGGCCGTCTTGGCCGCCTTTTCCTCGGCCAACTGACGGCGGCGGGTGCGCATCGAATCGCTCTGCACGCGCAGCGCCTGGGCAATGCTGGAACCGAACTTGTCGGCCTGGATCAAGATGGCCGCCAGGCTGCGCAAGTCGTCGACGCCGGTGCGATTGCCAAGGTCTTGCAGCACCTCGTTGCGGGCGCGTCCCATCTGAAGCTGGAAGTTGCACAGCGAGAATTCCTCGGAAACGGTCCGCGCCGACTTCTTCATTTCCTCGCTGACCTTGCGCATGGCCTGGTCCAATCCGAGGCCGGCCTCGACGCACACGACAAGCAGGTCGAGCACGTCGGGCAATCCCAGGAAGATCGAATCCTTGCGATGCTTGGCGATCAGCCAGACGACGGCGTCCGGCAGATAAAACATGGCCGCGCTAACGACGACCGAATAGATCAAGGCCGACTGCGTAAAGCTCGACAAGGCCAACGACGTGGCGCCGCTGATCGTGAGTCCCACGATCAGGCCGATAAACTTGAGCCCCAGGAACACGCCGACCGAGTTTTCGGCGCGAAAACCCGCCTCGCTGAGTCGTCGCTTGAGCTTGCTCTCCTCTTCGGCCGATTTGGGTTGCAGCGGTTTGGCCATCGGCGAGGCCTTGGACAGCACGCGTCCGACCGTGGCTCCTTTCTTGACCGGCGACGCCTGCTCGTCGCGGCGGCGGGCCGACGGATTGCGCAGCTCGTCGAGCCGTTCCTCGGCGCGCTGCTTGCGCGCGCCCAGCGTTTCCAGAACCATCCACGCCGCGACGGCGAATAGCCCGAAGATCGCGAATGGTAGCAGCTTGGTCAGCGAGACGATTGCCAGCGGAAACATGGCCTACACCTTGATGTTGATGATTTTCTTGATCACGATCGCGCCCAATAACTGCATGACCACGGCGCCGGCCAGCATCTGACGCCCCATCGGATCGGTGAACAGCGGCATGACGTAATCGGGATTCAGGCGGTAGACCGCCAGAAACAAGACCGGCGGCAGCGCCAACAGCACGATGCCCGACAGGCGGCCTTCGCCGGTGAGGGCCTGTACCTGGCCCCAGATCTTGAAACGTTCGCGCACGAGATAGCCGATCTTGTCGAGAATCTCGGCCAGATCACCGCCCGTTTGACGCTGCAAGATCACGGCCGTGGCGAAGAACCGCAGATCGAGGTTGGGGATCCGATCCGTCAAGTTATCGAGCGATTGTTCCAGCGGAATGCCCAGGTTCTGTTCCTCGAAGACGCGGTTGAACTCCTTGTTGATCGGCGCCCGCATCTCTTCGGAGACCAGGCTGATCCCGGAGGCCAGACTATGGCCGGCGCGCAGGCGCGCGAGATCAACTCCAGCGCGTTGGGCATTTGCTTGGCAAACTGGCGAAATCTCCTGCGGCGGCGAAGCAACAGCCACATGAGCGGCAAGACTGCCAGGATCAAACCCATGGGCAGCGCGATGCTGGCGTGCATGCCGGCCAATACGGGAATGAACATGCCGACGACGGCCATGATGGCCGAGATGCCGAAAAACTGGGTCGGGGTGAGCGTCGTATCGGCCTGATCGAAGAGCAGTTGGAGATTGCCCATCCTGGCCAGCTTGGTCATGAACAGGCTTTGCGTGCTCTCGAACGGATGCGCCAGCACGCTGCCCTTGAGCAGGGCCTCCTTGGCATGTTTACCGCTGACCGAACCGGTCAGCATGGCCAGACGGTCCTCGACCTCGGATTCCTTCGAGCCGGTAAAGAGCATCGCCAGGCCGCCGACAAAAGCGGCTACTCCGACGAACGCCACGATCTGAATCAACAAGAGACTCATTGCACCATCCACGCCTTGGAGCCGTGTTCGAAGGTAAAGGGAGCTCGAGGTCAGTCTTCCAGCATGACGCGTTGCCGGAAGGCGCTCGACGGCAACCGCACGCCGGCCGCCTCCAGCCGGTCCATGAAGTTGGGACGCACGCCAGTGGCCTCAAACCGCCCGAACGCACGTCCGCTTTCGTCGATGCCTTCCTTCTCGTAGTGGTAAATATCCTGCATCACGATCGTGTCCTGTTCCATTCCCAGGATTTCGGTGATGTGCGTGATCTTTCGCGGACCGCCTTGTAGCCGGTTGGCCTGCACGATCAAGTCGACGGCGCTGGCAATCTGCTGTCGCAAGGCCTTGAGCGGCAATTCGAAGCCGGCCATCGTGATCATGGTTTCCATGCGCGCCACGGCGTCGCGCGGCGTGTTGGCATGGATCGTGGTCAGCGAACCTTCGTGACCGGTGTTCATGGCCTGCAACATGTCGAGCGTTTCCGGACCGCGGCACTCGCCGATGATGATTCGCTCGGGCCGCATACGCAGGGCATTGCGGACCAGGTCGGTGGCGGTAATGGCGCCTTTGCCTTCGATATTCGGCGGGCGTGTTTCCAGGCGCACGACGTGGTCTTGCTGCAACTGGAGCTCGGCCGCGTCCTCGATGGTGACGATACGGTCGGAGTTCGAAATGAAGCTCGACAGCGTGTTGAGCAGCGTGGTCTTACCCGAACCGGTGCCGCCCGAGATGACGATGTTCAGCCGGGCCTTGATGGCGCCCTCGAGCAGCATCACCATTTCGGGAGTGAAGGCCTTGTAGTTGAGCAAGTCCTCGAGCTTAAGCGGATTGGCGCCGAATCGACGAATCGAGACGCAGGCGCCGTCCAAAGCCAGCGGCGGAATGATGGCGTTCACGCGGGATCCGTCTTGAAGTCGCGCGTCGACCATCGGGCAGACTTCGTCCACGCGCCGTCCGACTTTCGACACGATGCGATCGATAATCTGCATCAAGTGGTTGTTGTCGCGAAACTGAACCGTGGTCTTCTCCATCTTGCCGCGGCGCTCGACATAGATGCTTTTGGGGCCGTTGATGAGGATGTCGTTGATCGAGTTGTCCTTGAGCAGCAGTTCGAGCGGGCCAAGGCCGAACGTTTCGTCGAGCACCTCGTCGACCAATCGTTCGCGCTCGGTGCGATTGAGCAGCGTGTCCTCGGTGTCGCACAAATGCTCAACGACCAGACGGATCTCGCGGCGCAGCACGTCGCCTTCGAGCTCTCCCACCCGCGTCAAATCCAGTTTGTCCACCAGCTTGCCGTGGATACGTCGCTTGAGATTCTCGAATTCCACCGATTTGGCGTCTTCGGTCGTTCGTAGCGTGGGCGTCTTCATGGTCCGTCCTGACGTTGAGAGCGGCGGTGTCGCACACCGTCGTGGGAAAAAACAAGTCGATCGGGGGGAACTCCGGGCGCAAAGTCCTCGGAGATTTCCCCGTAGAAATATAGCTCGCAGTTCGCCGGGCTTGTTTAACCCATGCTACGCGAGAGCCAGGGCCATGAATGGCACGCGCGGATGTGCCAGAAGTGAAGGCCGTGCCGGATGCGCCAGCGACCGGAAGATCGCCCCGGGGGGCGTCGGCGGTTACGGAGTCGGCTGCTTCGGAGCCGGCTGCTTGGCGGCGCCCTTGGCGCGGCCGGGCCACAGGTTCAGTAACCTTTCGACCGTGGTGGTCTTGTTGGGGTCGCCGCCGGACACCGCGCCGGCGCCGTCCTTGGTCAGCGCCTCGGCCAGGGAAATGATGGATTGCGTGATCGCGGCCTTGGGGGCCTGTTCGATCAGCGGCACGCCATTGTTGCGGACCTCGACCATCACCCGGTAATCGTTCGGGAGCTGCCAGAAGATCTCGCGGCCGATCGTTTCCTGGGCCTTTTTCAAGCCGATGTGGTTATCGAGGCCGACCCGATTGACCACGATCTTGATCTTGTCCTTGATGGCCTCCATCTGTCCGAACGACATCATTAGCCGCACCACGTTCCGCAGACAGGGCAGGTCCAACTGCGTGACCAGGAGGATGTGATTGGCCATTTCCAAGGCCACCATGTCGATTGCGCTGTATCCCTTGGAACAATCGATGATCAGATGCGTGAACGTCGCCTTGAGCAATCCGATCACGCGTCGCAAATCGTCGGGCTTGATTAAAGCCATGTCTTCCAACTGCACCGGGCGCGGCAACAGGTAGAGTCCAGAGGAATGCTTGGTGAGCGATCGCTTGAGCAGCGTGAAATCCAGGCGCGTCACGTTCTGAGCGACGTCGACCAGCGTGTAGTCGGGAATCGTGTCGAGGAACACGTCGGCATCGCCCAAGCACAAGTCGATATCGACCAGCGCCACGGTCTTGCGGGGATCGGCGGCCAGGATGCACCCCAAGTTGACGGCCAGGCTGGTGGTGCCGACGCCTCCGGTGGCCCCGGCCACGGCGATCACCGTGCTGCCTCGCGTTTTGCTGTCGCCGGTTCCGAAGCGTTGACTGCCGATCCGCTCCAGCGCGGCCACCAGGTCCTCGATGCGAACCGGCTGGGGAAGGAACTCCTTGACCCCGGCCCGCATGGCCCGCAAGATCAGATTGCCGTCGGTCGACGAACTGACCACGACCACGCTGCACTGCGGCGACGTCTCCTGTAGTTGAGCGACGAGTTGCAGGGCCTTTTCGGGATTGTGATTGAGCGAGACGATGCCGATATCGGGGTGGGTCTGCGAGACCACGTCGGAAAAGAACTCGTAGCGCGAGCACTCGGCTTCGAGCCACACCATGTCCATGCCCAGCAGCGTGGATTTGAGCGCATTGCGCGAGGCATCGACCGGATCAACAATGGCTAAACGAAGCACATTACTCATGGTATCTCGCCGAACCGGCTTCCCGCCTCGAAACCGCGCTTGCGGTCAATCGTGGCTAATTGGTTTGCGCCGTGCGCTTGCACACTGAATTCGCGGCTCTTAGTTTCTTACGTCATAACCAATGGGTCCGATGAACCCCGGGGGCGAGCCGCCGGAATTCGCGGCCTGGGGTGGCGTACGACCTTGCGGATTGGAGGGGTTGTAGGATCGCGATCGGGCCGCATTCGGCCCGGTGGCGGCGCGGCGCGCGCTGTTGCTGGCCACGCGCGGCGTGGCCGGACGATCGCTGACAACGACCGCGCGGCCGCCTCGCGCGGCGCTTGGGCTCGGGGCATCTCCTCGGCCGACGGCGTCGGGCTGGGCGGAAGTACCTGCTCGGGCGCCGGCATGACGCCGCCGGGGCCGGGTCCTGGACCGGGGCCTTGCGGTTTGACGGGCACTTCCATGTAACCCCGCCAGTAAAAGTCGCAGTCGTCGGGGCTCATCGAGTTGTGCCGGGGCCGCAGGCCGGCACTTGATCGGGGTCCATCGCCTCGACCAATTCGGGTCGAACCACGATCAGCAGTTCCACTTCATTGACCGTGCTGATCTTGCGGGAGAAAAGCATCCCCAGGTAGGGCACATCCATCAGGTACGGCAGGCCCCGTTTTTCCATTTCCACGCGCTGTTGCAACAGGCCGGCGATCGCGAGCGTCTGACCGAATTTCAACTCGACGCCGGTATCGACCATACGCTCGCGAAATCCAGGCACCGTGGTGCCGTTAATCGAAACGCCGATCGTGCGATCCAACTCGCTGACCTGCGGCCGCACTTCCAGTCGCACGCCGCCATTGCCCAGCACGATGGGCACGAAGTCGATCTGCGTGCCAAACGGCTTGAAGTTAATCGAGATATTGCCGAAGCCCGTCGGTTGTGGGTAAGGCACCTGGCCACCGACGAGGTAGCTGGCCGGGCGGCCGCTGACCGTGACGAGGTTGGGTTCCGCCAAGACCTTCAACAGGTTCTCGCGTTTGAGAGCTTCGAGAAAGCCGACAAAGCCGCTGGGATCGTTGACGATGCCGAACTGGATCGTTTCCTGGCCGTTGGTGGTCAACGATCCGGCGGTGCGGAACAGCCCGGCCGTGGGATTGGCCTTGTTGATGATGCCGCTAGCGCTCGACCCGAAGAAGTCGGCCCCTGAAAAGTTGGCGAAGTCGAATCCGAGCGACTTGAGATTCGTGCGCGAGACTTCCATCACGCTGCACGTGCAGCAGCACCTGCTGCGACCCGCCGACGATCATGTTGTTGATCACCTTCGGGTAATACTCCTGGGCGAGCGTCACGATGCGATTCACGTACTCGCTTCGATCGACGTAGCCCGAGAGCAACAGCGACGAGGCGGACGTGGGCGTGAGCCGCACGGCGGCGGTGGGAAACTGGTCGCGAATCAAGTTGTCGAGTTCGCGGACGTCGCCCAGCACGACCACGTCGACGGAGTGAATTTCATCCTTGTCGTTCCACAAGTTAATGGTCGTCATACCGGCTTTTTTGGCGTGCAGTTGCACCTGGTTTTCCGAGAGCACGGTGAAATCCAACAAGTCGGGGTTCCCGACCTGCGCCGCGGAATGGGATCGTCCATCGTCAGAATGCGGCTGGCGTTGACGGTCATCTCGACCTTGGTGTTATCCGCCGTGATTTTTTGCACCACGGGGGGCACTGCCGGGGGAGCGTCTTGCGCGAATGTCCCGGCGGCCAGCGCGATGATTGCGGCGGCGGCGACCACTCGAAGGCCAAAGAACGAAGCGAGTCGATTGACAACCATCCTAAACATCCTTGTTAGTCCGGCGATGTCCGCCCAGGTAGCGGCCCGCGAATTAAAAGCGGCGTTCCCTGCCGCATTCTCCACGTCGCGCACGTGCCATCCTGGCTCGTGTCGCGGCGTTTCGACTACCCACTCGAAGATTCCTCCGAAGCCTCGCCTTCCGCTTGCGGTTCCGGCGGCGTCGGCACGTCCTGGCCGCCGGATTCGTCATCGCCCGCGCCGTCGAGGCCCGGGCCTTCGTCTCCGGGCATAACGCCCCCGGATTGCGGTCCGCCCGGAGCCGAGCCTTGGGTGGGCTGATTCGTCGGCAATTCGCCATTGCCGGGAATGTCGACTTCGGTCAACTGGGATCCCAACATCACGATCATTCTTCGTGGAGGCGCCTCCGGCGCCTTGGCCGGTTGCATGCCTTTTTGCTTGTTCAGCCAATCGGTGAGACTGGTCTTCTCTTCCTTGTTGGGCCTGTCCGAGCTTTCTGGAGCTTGCCTCTCGGCATCGCGACTCGAGAAATGATCGGGTCCGAAAATGTCTCCCAACGTGGCGCCTTGCGACGTGACGTGTTTGTTGTCGTCGGGATTGCGCAAGACGAGCCGCACCGATCCGCCCATTTCCGTGGCGGCGTGCAGGATAACGGCCTGTTCGGGAGTTACGAGCACGGCGATGGTTTTGGCGGCCACCGGCTCGGTTTGCTCGCTCTTGGCCTGGGCAAATGCGTTTTCGGTTTGCGTGTCGACGGCAAAGACCTTGATGTCTTGCAACACGATTTTAGCCGCGGTGGCGTTCATGTTGTTGTTCGGTTGCCGGAAGACGATGACGTCCACGCGGTCGCCGGGAAGAATCAGATTGCTCGACCCGGTCGCCGAGTCGACCTTGACGTGGACGACGCGATATCCGGGCGGAATATCCTTCGCCGCGCCGACCGAGTCGCTAGCGCCCAGCAGCTTCGACGACAAAATCGGCTCGCCGGCGTACAACTTCATGCGGCAGCGCTTGTGTTCGACTTCTTCCAGCTTCGTCAGCGCACCGGCCGGAATGATGTTCTTCGGCCATTCCTCGAGCTTGATGTTTTGCGCCGTCATCTCCTCGTTGGCGGCGATGTCGGTCATGGCCACGAAGACCGGCTGCCGCTCGCCTTGGTCAGTCGCCGTGTGCCGGGCCTCCATGTATTGGCTGA
This sequence comes from uncultured Planctomycetaceae bacterium, assembly GCA_963791755.1. Lineage (GTDB taxonomy): Bacteria > Planctomycetota > Planctomycetia > Pirellulales > PALSA-1355 > PALSA-1355. The sequence goes on along the minus strand of CAWBTK010000005.1, from coordinate 523,195 downwards.
TGCCAATCGAGGCCACCAGGCCGCAGCCTAACGCCAGTACCAGTAAGATGATCGATTTGGAACGCATGAACCTCTCCCGGACGTTCGGCCACCGCTGCCTGAGTCGACTCGGCGGCTAGCAATTCGATGGGCGCGTGCCGCCGCCAGCCGTCCTCGTCGTTTCATGTAGAAACATTGGCGTCGGCAGCCAGTAAACTTGACAAAAAAGGAATAGAAATGACGTGCCGCACAATAGTCCGGCCGCGAACGATTTGGTTCAGTCGGGGAGTGGCTTGACTTTGCGCGTGCGGCTTGCGAGGTATCTCGTTGCCGACAAGGATCTTGCGGATTTGTATGGCCGCGGAATCGGGGCTCAAATACCTCCCGCCAGGGGCGGGAAATTACATGGCTCACCCCACGGATTGCGGTGAGTCTCGCGCTGCTGGCACCTTCTTGCCGGCAAGTCCGCCGGTCGCGGTTCCCACGCGGTACCCCGCCCAAGGAGGACAGGCGAGCAACCGCCGCTATAACAGCATGCCGCTGTAGGCAAAGTATCCGATCGTGCCGATCGCGATTGGGATCCCGTAGGGCAACAGCAGCATCGAGCTTTTTCGTTCGGCTGCGATGACCGACAGTTTTTCGGGATCGCGGATCGTGACGACTTCGTTCCAGATGGTCCAGAATTGATAATAGTGCTTGTTCCAGGCGCGCCGCGACAACACCATCAGCACGGCAATCGCGCCGCCGACGAACGCCGAGACGCAGAAGGCATAGAGCGTGATGGTGGCGCCAACCCAAGCACCGACGCCGGCCAGAAGTTTGACGTCGCCCGCGCCCATGCCGCCGATGGCATAAGCGGGCAACAACAGGGCCAGTCCGACCAAGGTGCCCAACAGGCTCCAGCCGAGGCCTACCCAGCCGAATGAAACGGTGCTGATAATCCAGCCGCTGATGATCATGGGAAAGGTGATCCAATTGGGCACCTTCAACTTGTAGCCGTCGATGACGGCGGCCACGACAAGTGTGATGGTCACCAGCCAAAAGGGCCAATTCTGGTTCAAATGTTCGCCGAAGATTGCCGAGTCGATCATCCCCAACTTCCTTGATTTTCAGAGTGTTTGGTTTTGTTCCGTGGCCAGCCGTTCGCCGCTTATCGCGCCATCGCGAGGCCAAACAATACGGCCATGGCCGTGAAGAAGTAGCAGACGAACTGCAAAGCAGCCAGCACGAGTTCGGCGGGTAGTACGGGATACATGGCTTATTCTCAACGTCTTGCCGGTAAATTGATAAGTCGAATGCCGAGCGGTGCCCCGCTCCAAGGAAAACCTAGCATGCCGTTTAGGCCGAGGTTGCGGCGTGCGCAAAAAATATCCGCCGCGGCGAGTTTCGCGGCGGGGGGTGCGCTCCACGAAAAAACCCCTCGGCCCGCACGAAGCGTGCAAGCCGAGGGGCAGATGTCTCGTGGTTTTCTCGCGGGCCTGGCGCGGTCGGCCTCGGCGAGCCCAGGGGGCGGGCCGGGGTCGACTAGCTGGCGATCGAGCCGGCGACGTTGGTGAACGTCGTCTTGGCGTTCTGCCCGATCGAGTTAATCGCGGTCAAGCACACGATGACAATCAGGGCGAGCATCACGGCGTATTCGACCGCGGTGGGCCCATCTTCCGAAGCGAGGAAACGTTGCATCTTCTTGGTAAGGCTCTTCATGGAATCCTCCGGTTGCGGTCGTTGCGGTGGATAAACGAATATCGTGCCGTACGCCCGTAAAGTGTCTGGGGGGCTTTGTCGTCTGCAACGCCAATCCTCGCGGATCCGCGCTCGCCTGCTCGGCAGTCTCCAAAGCCCCTAATCAGTGACAATCGCCTCTGTCTCTCGAACACCGCGAGCGTCGTTTGCACGCCGCTCGAGTTCTGCTCGGCGATTCCGTTTCGCCCTGCGTCACGCCCGTCGGACGTTACGTAAGGGTTGCGTTCTCGCCGAAGTTCGATTGACTAGAAGCTGCAGGCCTCCACGCGAGCTTTTCGCATTGCCGACCGGCGAATTGTATTGCGCCGGGAAACCGGCCCCGCGAAAGGTGACTCTCGTGCGATGTCCGCCAGGGACATCTCGGACGTGCGTTGCTTTCGCTCGGCACCTCCGTATTCAATAAGTAGGTCGGTTTCTCGGATTGTCAAACCGCGGGCTTTAATAATTCCGCGAGGAATTTTCCGGCGGGGCAAATAGCGACAATAACGGACGGCCGGCGTAATCGCGGATCGTGTGAATTGCCGCCGTTGCGTGCGCGGACTTCAATTGTCGCTCGGTCGCTCGCTCCTCGGGAGTGCCCGCAAATTCGACAAACCACGCAGGATCCTTCCAGAAGCTCTGGCCGGCTTCCGCTCGTTCGTTCCATTCCTGCCGGGTCATCACGCGCACATTGGCGTCGCCGGTTGCCAGGTACGCAATCGGCCAATAGCACCACCAGTCCTGGCAAACAACGGTGATGGGCTCGGCCGGGCCGCTCTCGGCGCGGATGAGTTCGTACGCCTGCTGCTTGGGCTCGACCGAAGCCGTGCGGAACGTGCGATGCGACTGCCCGCCGGTCTGTTGGATGAACGCGAAATATCCTAGATAGAACGTTACAGGCCAGAGCCATGCGGTAGCCGCCAGCGCGACCGCCGCGCCACGACTCCGCGAGTGGCGCGGTTCCAGCCACCAGCCCATACCGCGCACAAGACCAGCGCGGCCGGCGCGATCAGGCACACTCCGTAGCGCTCATGATGGGGCGTGATGGCGCCCGGACCGGCAATCAGGAAGTATCCGCCCAGCATCACCAACCAGCCCCAGACCAGCGCCGGTCGCCGGCCGTGGGTTTGTGCTTGATGCGCTGGGCCATTCCAGCCAGCGCGACGGCGCCGACGGCGGCGAAGACCAGGTCGCAGGCGGTCGGGAGCCAGTCGTAACTGCTTGCATCTGACGCGGCCGAGTTGGTTCCGGCGATGAACTCGTAGATGGTCGTGCCGGAGAACAACCGCACGTATTGGACAGCGAATGCCGAAATGTCGCCCGGGCCGTGCAAATGTGCAAAGCCGCGGCTGATGGCTTGCCAGGCGAGGTAGACCGTGGCCAGGCTGATCGCGGCAATGGCCGCGAAAAACGAAGAACGGGCTGGAATTTCGGTGTTGCGCAGCACTTCGCCGATTTGCCCGCGTCGGGCCAAAAGCACGGGGATCACCAGCAGTGGCGCCAAAAAACGTTCGTGGGGTGGATGTAAATGGCCAGCGCCAGGGCCAGCATCGCCCAACCGCTGAGCGACGCGGTGTCGCCACGACGACGGCAATGAGCGATCGGAAGATATAAGACAAACAGCGTGGCAAGGAGACTCTGACTTGCGTCCCAGGCGAAGCGGCTGTAGGCGATGTCGATCGGCAACAGCGCGAGGAACAAGGTCGAGATTGTGGCGGTGCGCGAATCGAATGCCCGACGGCAAAGCAGATAATTGGCCAGTAGTGCCGCCAGTCCGCTGGCGAGCGAGGGCAGTCGCAACAGCGTGAACGAGGGTGGAAAAATGGCTTGCAGGGCCGCCAACGGGAGAACCAAGAACAGATTGAGGGGGTTCCCATGGGGCGTGCGCCAGGCGACGCTTTCGCCCGCCAGGAGACGAGCCGCTTGAACGCCCGACCAGGCCTCGTCGCCGTTGACGCCCGGAATATTTCCCAAGTGCCAGGCACGCAGCGCCACCGCCACGATCAACAGCACCGTGCCGTTGAAGACCAGCCAGCCGGTCCTCGCCGATTGGGCATGGCGACCCACGAGCGGGGGCGCGGGCAGGGGCATGGTGGCTGAACTGGACACGGATTGCCTGCGTTTAACAGATTAGCGGGGCATATCGGACGGGCCGGGCGAGCGCGACAGCGAATCGACGCTAGAAAACATAGGCCGAAACGAATCTATTGAAGGTCGAGGCGGGCGGGGTGTTTTCCCGCAATTTTTGCGAGCCCTCGATCCGAAGCTATGATTTTTAAGCCGCGACACCCCGCGCGGCGTTCGTTTCCCGCCCATGAACTCCGCCCAAGTCCAGCTCACACCGATTGTGACGATTGGAAGCCTTGTATGGATTCGTTAGACGACGTGCTCGCGCGGCTGGAGTCGACGCCGTCGTCGAGTTATCACGCCGGAGGTGAAACGGCCAGCGAGCCGGCCTCGATGGCGGCCTTGGCGCTATTGGCCCATGGGCGTGGGGCGGCGGCCAAAGCGCGACTCGACTGGCTTGCCGATTTGCAGTCGCCCGACGGCAGCGTCGGCATCGATGCGACACATAACACTCCCGGCTGGCCGACAGGATTGGCGGTGTTGGCCTGGCAGGCGGCCCAAGACTCTCCGTCGGCCAGCGATCGCTACGCGGGGGCGCTTGAACGCGGAATCGATTGGATGCTGCACGTGCAGGGAGTTTCGATCGAGCGCGGCGATTGGAGCGGTCACGATACTTCGCTGCGCGGGTGGCCCTGGGTCGAGGGAACGCATTCCTGGCTGGAGCCCACGGCGATCAACCTGTTGGCGCTCGAACACACCGGGCACGGCACCCATGCACGCGCTGTGGAGGCGGGGCGGTTGTTGCACGACCGGCTGTTGCCCAACGGCGGATGCAATTACGGCAATACCGTGGTCTTCGGGCAGCAATTGCGAGCGCACATCCAGCCGACCGGCATGTGTCTTTTGGCGCTCTCCGGCTGCAGCGAGCGGACGCCGCGCATCGAGGCGTCGGTCGGATACTTGCAGCGTGAAGTCGGCGAACGAACCACCACCGATTCGCTGTGTTATGCCTTGATGGGGCTGGCTGCCTGGCAGCGAGTTCCGGCCGGAGCCGACCAATGGCTGTCCAGGGCCGGCCAGCGCGTGCTGAATCGCGACGCCGCCGGCTACAAGCTGGCACTATTGGCGCTGGCCGCGATGGGCCGCCAGTGTCCGTTGATTCCCCGCGTGCGCACCGCAGCCTTTTCGACGCCGAACGGAGTTTAAGCCGTGACCGAGCCGCAGACATTTCACGAGCCGGAAAAGCAGATGGACCGCCGCGCGCTGCTCATTGGCGGCGGAGCCGCAATCGCCGGATTGGTGGCGTGGCCGCTGGTGCGCCGGGCCATGCAAATGACCGCGCCGGTCTTCGTGCGCGCAATCAACGCTACGACGGCCCGATCGAACAAACCATCCGCGACGGGTTGATCGCCACGGGGTTCGATCCGGCGCTCGTGGCCGGCAAGACCGTGTTGCTCAAGCCGAACCTGGTCGAGCCGACGCGCCAATCGCCGCAATTGACGACAAATCCGGCCGTGATCGTGGCGGCCGCCGAGGTGTTCCGCGGTTGGGGAGCGCGGGTGCTGGTGGGCGAGGGGCCAGGCCACATGCGCGATACCGAGATGGCGCTGGTCGAGTCGGGCGTGCAGGACGCGCTGGACAATACACGGCTGGACTTCGCCGATTTGAACTACAGCCAGGTCGGATGGCTCGACAACGCCGGGCGGGCCAGTCACTTGCCCGGGTTTTATTTTCCGCGGCAGGTCCTCGAGGCCGATCTGATCGTCTCGATGCCCAAGATGAAGACGCATCACTGGGTTGGATACACCGGCGCGCTGAAGAATCTGTATGGGGTCATTCCGGGCATCAAGTATGGGTGGCCCAAGAATGTGTTGCACTATGCCGGCATCCCCGAGACCATTTTCGACATCAATGCCGCGCTGCCCAAGACCATCGCGATTGTCGACGGCATTCTCGCCATGGAAGGGGACGGCCCGATCATGGGCAGCGCCAAGCCGATGGGTCTGCTGGTGATCGGCACGAACTCGACCGCCGTCGACGCGACGCTGGGACGAATCATGGGCTTCGATCCCGCGCGGATCAGCTACCTGAAGTTGGCCGCCGATCGCCTGGGCCCGGTCGAGGATCGTTGTATCGAGCAGCGGGGAGAACGGTGGCAGACGGTCGTTTCTCCATTCTCGCTCATTGACGCTCCGCAGTTGCGCGACTTGCGCGGCAATGGCGCGCTAGTCACCTAGGCAACCAGGCGCCGCACGCGATGAGCATTGCCGCACTCGAACCTGTTCGTGCCACCGAGCCTACATCCGCCGAGGTCGGCGCCGATCGGAACCTGACGGCGTGGATCAAACTGTCGGCGCTGGCGGTTTTTGCCGTGCTGGCCGCGCCGTTCTGGTTGGGACGCGTTTACGTGGCCGACGACCTGGGCGAGTTCCATCTGCCGATCCGGAGTTTTTACGCCGAGCAATTGGCGCGGGGCGAAGCCTATGACTGGATGCCCAGCCTGTTTGGCGGTTTCTACCTGACCGGCGAGGGGCAACTGGGGGCGTACCATCCCTGGCACCAGCTGCTCTATCGCGCGCTGCCACTGGGCGCGGCTTTCGATGTGGAGCTGTTGGCGAGCTATCCGCTGATGTTCGCCGGCATGTTCCTGTTCTTGCGGCGAATCGTGGGGGCCGGGCCGGCCGCGTGGTATGGCGCTTTGGCGTTTAGTTTTAGCGGTTTCAGTTTGTTGCACTTTGTGCATCCGAATGCGATCGCGGTCGTGGCGCATATTCCCTGGCTGTTGTGGGCCATCGATGTGGCGCTGCGAAGCGCCAGCAAGCACAAGCGAGCCGCCGCGGAGTTGGCAATCGGCCTGCTCACGGCTTCGCAACTGCTGTTGGGCTATCCGCAGTACGTTTGGTTTTCGCTGTTGGCCGAAGGGGCGTTTGTCGGCTGGCGAATCTGGGGTAGTTCGTTGCCCTGGCGCCGTGCCGCCTGGATCGTGGCGGCCGTGGCCCTGGGGGGCGCGATCGGCGCGGTCCAATGGCTGCCGACCGCGACGGCGCTTTCGACTTCGGTGCGAGAAGTTGCCGACGAGTCGTTTGCGAACACCGGCTCGTTGCATCCCTTGAATCTTGTGCAACTGGTCGCGCCGTACCTGTTTCGGACCCGCGTGGTCGGTCAAAACACGCACGAACTGGGAATGTACTTCGGAGCCGTGCCGTTGGTGCTGTGCCTGTGGCTGTTCGCGCGGAGAGGCGAGTGGGGACGGTTTCGGCCGCTGTTGCTCGCGGTGGCGGTTTGCACTGCGCTGGGGCTACTTTTGGCGGCCGGCGAGCATGGTCCTTTGTATCAGATGCAGTCTTGGTTGCCGCTGGTCAATCGATTTCGCTTCCCTTGTCGCGGAACCGTCCTGATCGCGCTGTGCGTGGCGGTCGCGGCTGCCGTGGCGTTTTGCCTGCTGTGGGAGAACATGTGCGAACGCAAGGGACGCGAGCCACGGCGAGCGCCGCGAACTCTATGGGCTGCCGTGCTGGCGAGCGTTGTCTTGGCCGTGGCAGGCCCGTTGGTTTGGCCGGCTTATGTCTCGACGGCGCCGCTGGTGTGGTGCGGTCCGCTGCTGATCGGTTGCGCAGTCGGATTGGTGGTTCTGGCGGAGCGGGGGGCGAGTTGGGCTGCCGTGGCACTGGTGGTACTGACGGCGATCGACCTGGGCAGTTACGGTTTGAGCTACTCGGTCGTTGGTCGCACCGCCGAACTGCGCGAGTTTGTTGAAGGCACGTCGCGACCGCCCGGCGATGTGCGTGGCCGCGTCGCGGCGCGAAATATCGGCGGGTTCAGGACCGGCGATCGGATGTTGCTGGCCGGAGTGCGGCGCATCGACGGCTATGCCGGTTTAGAGCCCGCCAAACAGCTCGACTATCGCGAGCCGACCGCGCTGCGACTGGGTGGCGTCGAGTGGGTTTGGGAGGCGGCCTCGAAACAAGACGTGCCGCGCCGCTGGCTGCGACTCGAAGCGAGCGCGCCTCGCGTACGTTTGATCAGCCGCCTTGATGAGAGCGGGCGACTGACCGATCTGGAACGACTGGGCCTGGACGCGGCCGTCGTCGACACGCCGCTCTCGTTGCCAGTGTCGGAGCCGGGCCACGCGCGGGCCGTGGTGGATTCGCCGGGTCAAATCGAAGTCGAAACCTCGGCTCCCGGCCGGCAGTTGCTGGTTACGACCGAAAGTTATGATGCCGGCTGGGTGGCGACCATCGACGGAGCGGCTGTGCCGATCGTGCGGGTTAGCGGTGATTTTCTGGGCTGTGTGGTCGAAGCGGGCAGGCGGCGCGTGGCGTTCGATTTCCGCCCACGAAGCCTGGCAAGCGGGTACCTAATTTCGGCCTTTGGCCTAGCCTTTATTGTGTGCCGCTACGCGCTTGTCGTGCGCGGCCGTGGCCGACGGACCGACTCCGACCAAGGACCGCTGAATTCATGCCGCGCCCGCCTGTCGACCAGCTCCTGATCAGCGCCGTGCTGCCGGTTTACAACGAAGTCGGCGGGCTGCCGCGATTGTTTGGCCGCGTACGCGATGCCATTCTCAAGACCGGCGCCCGGCAGGAGATCATCTTTGTCGACGACGGCTCGAACGACGGCAGCGCAAAGCTGCTCGATGAGCTGACGGCGGATCACCCGCAGGTGCGCGTGGTGCACCTGACTCGCAATTTTGGTCACCAGGCGGCCGTGCAGGCTGGTCTGGCACACGCGCGCGGCCACGTGGTATTGCTGATGGATAGCGACTTACAGGATGCTCCCGAGGCATTGCCCCGGTTCCTGCTGCAATGGCAGGCCGGATACGACGTGGTGTATGCCGTGCGCAGCCACCGCCGCGAACAATTCTGGAAGCGGTGGATGTTCGCCGGTTTTCATCGCACGCTCTCGGCGATCGCCAACACGCATATTCCGATCGACGCCGGTAACTTCAGCTTGATCGACGGCCGCGTGGTGCGTGAGATTGTGCAACTGGGCGAGCGCGATCGATACTTGCCTGGCCTGCGATCGTGGGTCGGATTCAAACAAATCGGCATCGAGGTTCGCCGCGATGCGCGTTACGACGGTCGCCCGCGGGTCTCGTTGTGGGGACTGTGGAAGCTGGCCAAGACGGCCATCTTTTCGTTCTCCACGTTTCCGCTGGCCGTGTTTTCGCTGATCGGCTACACGGCGCTTGCCGTCTTCTTTTGCCTCAGCCTATTCTCGTTGTTCTGCCGGTTGTTCACCGATCTGGCGGTGCCTGGCTGGACTTCCTATGTGTTGATCGCCAGTTTTTTCGGCGCCGTCAATTCGCTGGGCATCAGCATGCTGGGCGAATACGTGGCGCGGATCTACGACCAGGTTCGCGGGCGGCCTTTGTATCTCGTCGACCGCACCGTCGGCGACCAGGTCACGGCCGAACGGCGCTCGAACCTGGCGACGGAATCGGAAGACGCCGCCTACCGGCGGTTGCTCGACGAATCGAACGAATTGCTCAAGCTGCGCGAAACGATTGCGAGCGAGCCGTCCGAAGTTCGCTGATCGCGGGCGATCGAACGCGCGATTACGAATTCGCCAATCCGCCAGGCTAGTGCGTGTCGCACTGACATTTGGCGTCCGAATAGCGACTTTCAACGCGAAATCCGACGAAATACTCGCTACACGGTCGCGAGACGTGCCCTAGCTGGCGGCGACCGGGCGCGGAGCGAGAGTCGTGAATTGTGCCGCCGTCCAAAGTTGCCGTAGTGCCGTCGGCAATCGTCCGATCGCCAGGCAATACAGCGGCGCCGTGATCGAGCCCCAATACTGGTTGAAGTCGTTGCCAACCGCGCTAAAGGCGATCGCATAGATGACGATCGTCAGACCGACACGCCGCCCGGCGATCGAGTTCCACATCGACGAACTCAACAACACGCCGGCCAGGTACAGGGCCGTAATCCACTGCGGCAGGAGTAGCAGGTAGGCATTCATCTGCGCGGTCGAGATCAAGAAGCCGGCGCCGCCGAAGCGAATCCAGCCGCGGACCTGGGTCAGATCTTCACTGCCGGCGCGGGGCAGAACCTGCCAGACGTGCGCCGCGAAAAAGATCGCGTAGGCCGCCAATCCAAGACCCCACCAGGCCAGCTCGCGATACCGCCGTTCGCCGACCGCCAGCACGACGCACAGCACACAATAGGGAGCGGCCAGTTCGCGAAAAAACAGCGCCGCCATTCCGGCCATAACACCGGCCAGTGGTCGCTTGACGCCGTAGCACACGGTCGACAAGGCAATAAAAACGCCCGCCCAAAGCTCGGACATCACCGCCAGATCGCCCAGCATGCAGGGCAATAGCGCACCGCTGAGCAGCGCCACGGCCAGGTAAGCCGCGCGCAGGCCCGCCTCGTCGGCCAGGAGATGAAAGCTTAGGCACACCAGCGCGATTGCCGCGGCGCCCGAGCAGCACTTTTCCGGCCGTGACGTCGGGCAAAACTCCGATCAGCCAGACCGGCAGCGGCGTTCGCCAGTTGAACACGCTATGCGTGGGATAGCCTCGCGCCGGAAGCTCGGCGGCGGCCGCGTCGTAATACGATTGGCCGGCTCGGATGCGATCGACTTCCGCCCGGTATAAGGCGATGTCTCCGGGACCGCGGTCCGGCGCGTCGGCAAATCCGCTTTTGAGCGGCGAGAGCGTCACGCCGACCAGGAAGATCGCAAGCGCGGCAAACAGCGCCAGCAGAATCCGGGCGTGCAGGCGCGAGAGCGGTTGCGGACTGGCGAGTTCGGCCAAGGGAGACATGCAAAGGGTCGCTTTTGCAGGGAGGAATTCTACCCGGTGCATGACGCGGGCCGGGGACATTCAAGCCTAGCTTAGCGACGTTCGCCAGCGGATGCCGGGCGGATGGCCCGCCGGCAAAGGCGGAATTCCTGGAAATTGCGGCACTGCCGGTTCGCGCGCGCAATTGACAGAGTCGGCACGTTAGCGCGAGGTTTGTTCGCCGTGAGGCGCGTTGGCGGTGTCGAAGAAGGTCAGCGCGAACAAAATCGCCACCGCCGCCGCGAACACGGCGGGCACCATCCAAAACGTGTACCAGTCGTGCGGCGAATCCGACTCCGGGCCGAGCTTGCAGTACTTGGCGACCGGACCCCAAAGCAGCGAGCCAATCAGTCCTCCCACGCCCCAGGTGACAAACGTGATGAACCCCTGGGCCGAGGCGCGGATCGAGTCCGAGGCCTTCTTGTCGACGTAAATATAGCCGGTCACGAAAAAGAAGTCGTAGCAAATTCCGTGCAGGGCGATGCCCAGGTAGAGCATCCACGCGCCCGAGCCCACGTCGCCCAGGGCAAACAGCACATAGCGCAAGGCCCAGGCCAGCATGCCGACCAACAACATGTACTTGACCCCTAGCCGCACGAAGAACAGCGGCATGACCAGCATGAAGAAGATTTCGGACATCTGGCCGATGGTCATCGTGGCGGCCGGGCTGGGGAACTTGATCTCGTTGAGAAACAGGTTCGTCGCGCCGTAATAGAACTGCAGCGGAATGCAGATCAAAAACGACCCGATGACGAATACCGCGAACGACCAGTTCTTCATCAGGCTCAGTGCGTCCAGCCCCAACACGTCGCGAATCGTCACGCGCGCGTTCGCATTGGCCGGCGGCGTGTGGGGCAGCGACAGGCAGTAGATGCCGAGTATGGCCGATGCGATGGCGCCGAATTGCAGCGGCAAGCTGCGATTTTCGATCCCCATCGAGCCGATCAGCAGTCCGGCCGCGATCCAGCCGATCGTGCCCAACACGCGAATGCCGGGGAATTGGCGTTCCGGATTGCTCATGTGACTGAAGGAGATGGAATTGGTCAGCGCCAGCGTCGGCATGTAGCACAAGAAGTACAGCAGGATCAGCGGGAAGAAAGCGGTGAATGTGTCGACTTGCGTCGCGCCGAACAACAGCGCCGCGCCAACCAGGTGCAACACGGCCAGAATGTGTTGCGTGGCGAAGAATCGATCGGCGATCATGCCCACGAAAAACGGGGCGATCATGGCGCCAATCGGCGAAGCCGCATACGCCAGGTTGATACGATCGTCGGGAAACTTCAGCGTCTGGCTGAGGTAGGTTCCCAAGGTGACGAACCAAACGCCCCAGGTGAAATACTGGAGAAACATCATGATGGACAACTTGGTGCGAATGCCCAAGTCCATGGGCATGATGCCGACTTCGGCGGCCGGGGTCGCGATCTCGCTCATCGCCGGTTCCCCCGGCTTGTTCGCAGGCGTCATTCGTGCCAACTCCAGACTGAGGTGATTCGATTCGCAACGCGGCGGGCCAAGGCCAATGCCGCGCGAGTCGCCATTCTAGTAGGCGGGGGGGCGGGAAGAAAGCACCAGGGGGCCCTGGGTTGGCTGGACATCGCCAGGCCCTGCGTGCATGGGTATGACGCAACGCGCGACGGAAGGGGTGGCGTTCGCGGGTCGCGAACGTTGAGACCGCGGTAGGCCAACCGCGCACATCGCGCGCCGCGCCTGATCCGCGCTCGGCCGCTCTCACCTCGAGCCGCTTCCCGCGGCGAAGTGGATTCGGTCTACAATCCTTCGAGCTTGCGAGCCTGGGCGCGGCGAACAGTGCGCTCGCGATCGTGGCGAATCGTTTCGCTGGGCTTCACGTAATATTCGCGCTTGCGCATCTCTTTCTTCTTGCCGCTCCGCTCGACGAGCTTGCGAAAGCGCCGCACGGCTTCTTGAATGGACTCGCGATCTCGAACCGTCATGTAAACCATCATCACTCCCAGGGTTAAGCGTGGATTTCCGAGAACTCGTTGAACCGCGGCGGGCCGGTTGCTCGCCGCGAGGCAAAATGCACCGAAAACAAAAAAGCCACTCGGCATGTCGCTGAGTGGCCCCTTCTCGGCGTCGTTTGTGTCAGGGCTTTTTTATAGTCGAGGACAGCGGACTTGTAACCGTTAATCTATCGACCGACTCTCAAAGATAGCTTAGCCGTCTGGGGGGCAATCGTCAATGTATTGATGATCAAAGGATTTGCCGTCATCCGGGCAGCATAATGCGCCTGTCTGTTCGGCCGGCTCGCCCGATTTCCCCGGGTTTGATGCGTGGCAGGGTCCAAATTGCGTGCTGGGAATCCTTGGCCAGCGAGTTTCAGGGGATGGCACGGCAGGTGCACTTGTAACAAGGCTCCACCGCGACAACTGTCCTTGGCTTCGGTGGATGGGGCATTTGGGTGATTTGCGAGAGTTTCCGGCGTCGAGGCGGCAGCGGCTCCCTGGTTTCGCAAGCATCAGCGCGATTGAGCGGAAATCATTTCAATGCTCAGGTCGGCTACGGTAGGTTGGACGAGTAGTTTTTTGGCAATGACAATCCAATTTCTGCAGACTTGATGAGGAGATTTGCCATGATCGGACGGCGAGAATTCGGGATTACGGGAATTTCCGCGCTGGCCCTGGGCGCCATGGGAACGATGGCCCGGGCCGACGACAACAAATCCGGCGGCCACAAGCACGACGATTCGCTCGAGGAATGCGCGGAAGCTTGCAACGAGTGTCAGCGCGAGTGTGACGCTTGTGCCCAGCACTGCGCGATGTTGCTCGCGGCCGGCAAGAAGGAGCACATGGCAACGTTGCAGACGTGCCAGGATTGTGCCGACATTTGCACGGCCGCCGCGCGGATCGTTGCCCGAGGCGGGGCCTTCACGAAGATTATTTGCATGGCCTGTGCCGATGCCTGCGCCAAGTGCGGTGCCGAATGTGAAAAGTTCTCGAGCGACAAGATGATGGCGGAGTGCGCCGAGGAATGTCGCGAATGCGAGAAGGCTTGTCGCGAGATGGTCAAGGCCTAAGGCGGCCCGCGGATCGCGCGCCTCGCAAAAGTTCGCTTTCCTTGCGATGGCGGACAGCTCCTGTGAGGCGCGCGAGCGATTCGGCAAAGCGAGCGTAGTGCGGGCCGCAATGGCGCGCCAGAATCCGTCGCGCGCCTGCGCCGCTTTGGCGCCCCCGTCCCTCTTCTCGCGCCCCTACCTCACGCGGAATACGGAATGTCGATGCGTGGGACCCGCAACCGCGAGTTTCCTCCCGATGCTGCGCCGAACCGGCAGCGAGATCTGCGAGCGGGAGCTTTCCCTCTTTTTTGGGGAAACGAATTTGCCTGCCTGTTGACAATGGATTACATATGTAGTCTATTGGCGTGACACGAGGTCAATCGACACGCTACCCAGCCCGCAGGAAGTTTCCAAATGGCAGACGATCGACCGGCCGCGGCCCTCTCGGCGGCCGAGTGGGAAGTGATGAAGATCTTTTGGGAGTTCGGCCCGCTGGCGGTGCGCGACGTCTTTGCCCGACTGCCGAAGCGGCGTGGCTGGGCCTACAAAACCGTCAAGACGCTCTTGTCGCGGTTGGTGGCCAAGGAAGCCCTGGCGTATGACCAGGTCGGCAATTCCTATCTCTACCGGCCCGTGGTCGATCGGCAGGACATGACCCGCGACGAGGTCCGCAGCGTGTTCGCGAAGCTGGCCAGCGAGGCGTGTTCGCCGATTCTGGCTCAGTTCATCGAAGAGGCCGATCTCTCGGACGCCGACATCAAGCAGCTCAGGCGACTGTTGAACGAGAAGCGCAAAAACGTCCCACGCGATTAGGTGACGCCGTGAATCACTTCAATCAATTTTCGATGCGTTGGCTGGCGTGGATCGTCGAGTCGAGTTGGCAACTGGCTCTATTTGCTTGCATCATCGGCGTGGCATGCCACTTCGCGCGAAATCTCTCGCCGCGGTTGCGCTATGCGCTGTGGCTGCTGGTGCTCGTCAAGGCATTCTTGCCCCCCGGCTTGAGCGCCCCTGGAGTGTCGGCAGTTGGGGCCTGCAGCCGATCGCCGCCAGGACCGGTTGGACCGTGCTCGGAACGGAGCGACTTGCGGCATTCGCGCCGCCGCTGGAAAACGCCGCGGACGGCGACGAAGCCGCTCTCGAAAGTCCGCCCGAAGCGGCTGATGCTGACCTGACCAGCGGCGAAGACGAACGACTATCGCCGGCCGCGCTGGCGCTTTTGGCCTGGGCCGCCGGCGGGCTGATGTTTTGGGTCGTGGTGGGTGTGCGCTACGCCAAGATCGAACACATGACGCGCGCGGCGCGTTTGATCGACGAGGGGCCGCTGCGAGTGGCGCTCGAGCAAGTGGCGATCGAGCTGAAGCTCCGCCGGGCGCCAGACATGCTGGTCACGCGATCGCTAACCAGCCCGTTTTTTGTTCGGCGCCGTGCGGCCGCGCATCGTGCTCAGCGAGATGCTGGTCGAAAAGCTCGGCCCCGCGGAATTGCGCACCGTATTGGCGCACGAACTGGTGCATTGGCAACGCCGCGACACGTGGGTCGGTTGGCTGCAGGTAGCCGTCCAAAGCGTGTTTTGGTTTCATCCGTTCGTGTGGTGGGCCAACCGCGAAATTCGTCACCAGCGCGAATGCGTGTGCGACGACCTGGTGCTACGAACGGGACGCATTTCGCCGGACTTGTATGGGCAATCGATTTTGAGCGTATTGACACAGTCACGCGCCCGGTCGCTGGCGGCCGGGAGCCTGGTGGGAGTTTTCGAACCGGGGGCAAAGTTGCAAAACCGAATGGAGGAGATCATGAACTTCGAGCCGAAGAAGCGATCGTTCGATTGGCGGGGTCGGTTGTATTGGGCCGCGATTGCGATGGCGTTCGTGCCGATGGGTTTTGGAGCGGTGGGAGTCGATGCCCTGCCGGCGGCCGATGCCGCCGAAGAGGCATCGAAATCGGGGCCGCCCCAAATCGTCAAGACGTCGCCGGCCACGGGCGACGTGGATGTCGACCCCAAACTCCGCGAGATCAGCGTGACGTTCGACCGCGAC
The DNA here is from genome assembly GCA_963791755.1 of uncultured Planctomycetaceae bacterium. Classification (GTDB taxonomy): domain Bacteria; phylum Planctomycetota; class Planctomycetia; order Pirellulales; family PALSA-1355; genus PALSA-1355. The sequence goes on along the minus strand of CAWBTK010000005.1, from coordinate 507,591 downwards.
ATGGGCCGGGGCATGAGTTGGACGGGCGGCCCGCCGCTGATGCCGCCGATCGACGAAGCGCGCCAGGCCAGGTGGATCAACGCCCGCACTTGCGTCCTGCCGGTGAAGCTCGAGAAAGCCACGTTCTATCGCGTCGGCATCAACGCGCCGAGTTTCAAGAATTTCAGCGACAAGTCGGGCATGCCCGCGCCGGTCTCGGCGATTTACTTCACGACGGCCGGGGCCACGGAGGAATTGAAAGCCCGCGCGCGAGGGCCGAAGCTCGTCAAGCTCTCGCCGGCCAACGGAGCCAAGGACGTCGATCCGGCGACGACGGAACTGGTTGCGACGTTCGATATGCCGATGAGTGACGGTATGTCATGGACCGGCAGCGGACCGAATTTTCCCCAGCAAAGTGCCGATGGGAAAGAGGCACACTGGTCGGCCGATGGTTTGACCTGCACCTTGCCAGTATCGCTGGAGCCGAACCATGACTATCGATTGGGGCTCAATAGCCCTAGCTTTAAGAACTTTCAGAGCAAGTGGGGCGTGCCGCTGGACGACGTCATTTACGAATTCCATACGCGCGGCAAGGGCAAGTAGACCAGTCGAGGAGAAGCCCCGCGGAGACGCTTGGATCGTCCAACGCCGCGCGGCTAGTACCAGAAGTCCGGTTGGGCGCCTTCCGCGTTATTGCCGACGTTCAATGGTCTCGAAGGCATGGTGATTTTCTGGCCCACGAACATTCGCAAGCGAGCCGCCGTTGTCTCGTCATTGAGCGCTTCGGTACGTATGAGCATCACGCGGGCCGCTTGTGCCGCGGCCAGCGCGCTCAGCGATTGGTTGTATTCGGTGACATAACGCGTGATCATCATCTGCTTCGTGGCGTAAGCCTGGTCAGTGCCGGGCGCGATGCCAGCGGGCAAGGGATATTTGGGATAGGTCGGATCCCAGGGCGCGGGTCTCCAGACGCCGTTCTCGGGCGGCGCCCAGTTGTTCATGGATCCCATTCCGCGGCCTTGAAACTTGAGCAAGGATTGCACGCACGTTTCGGTCTCGCGCACCAGTCCGATCAACTTGGACGTGGGAAATTCATGCAGAACTGCGCGGAGCCGCGTTGAGCCACCAGTGGGCCGCATCGAACACCAGTGGGAAATAATCGACTAGAATCCGCAAACGGTCGCAATGGAATCGCACCTGCTCCTCGACGGGATCCCAGAAGATGAGAGGCGGATTCTCATGCGTCGAGCAGACGTCGGGCCGAAGTGCAAACGCGGCCGAGAGGGTTGTCGAACCGCAGCGGCCCGTGCCGAGCCCCAGCACTACGCTGCCCGGCTGGGCGAGCTTCGGTCGACCCCGCAACAGGCGCTGTAGGTTGTCGAAATATGCGTCGACCAATCTCCGCGTGGGGTGTGAGATGGACATCAGGTGAAGAAGGAAACGCGACCGAAGGAGCGTGCCACGCTCGAAATGTCCTCCGCGAGATTCAAAAATGGTGTCGCCCAACTTCGCGCGAAGATCGCAGTTGTATGCGGCCACGTGATTGATAGCCACCCAGAGCCGGTTGGCTTCCGCGACGTAGCCACTCTTCTCGAAGTATTCGGCAACTTTCACGGCCGTATCGGCGGTGAACTCCATCTGTACATTCATACGATCTTGCCGCTTTTCGGGTCTCTCATCGCGAGGTTGTCGCGCGCGAGACTTCTGTTCCCGCTGGATTAATCCCCGGAATGCATAGCGAGTGTCGCGCGGACAGCCATCGAAACGAAAATAACGAAGCCGTAACGTTGTCGCGCAAAAAGCCCACAAACCCGAGTGGTTCTCTTGTGATTCGCGGCAACTGACTCAAGCGAAACGAATGTCGCAATCCACGGCTACTTTGCGCGGACAAGGCCGGGGTCGAGGGGGCGAATGTCGGACCGTGGCCGCGTGCAGCAAGATCGCGCAGAAGTACGCGGGATTGCGGAAACGCGCAACGCGAAGTGAGCGAATGGAGCAAGGCTCGCGAAAAATTCCCCATGCCGCGGAGCGGCGGATGAACAGTTGCTCTCGAAGACCGATCGGAAGAACGGGCTAGCAGCCTGTTGATTTTATCAACAGGCCGCGACGTCGCATGGATGCGATGACTAAATAGCGACGCAAGTCGCTATTTAGCGAGCCGTGTGCCCCTTCGCCGCCAGCCCCAGGCGCCCAAGCCAACAAGGCCGAGCGCGGCCAGCACGAAGCTCGAGGGTTCGGGGACGCCGATCACGTCGAGCCCCAGAATACCGTTCGGCTCGTCGAACGTTACGAAGTTATACGCGCCCGAACGGATTTCGCCGAAGCCGGTCTCTCGCTGACTGGCGAATAGGTAGTTGGTTCCGAAGACGCCATCCAACGTGAAGAATTCCCCGGTATTACGGTCCTCGATCGAAATATCAAACACGACAACCGGAGCGCCGAGGTATCGCAGGTTGTTGGGATCGGCGTCGTCCGCGCTGCCTTCGATCGTGTGCAACACCAGGTCGTCGAGATAGAAGCCCGCCACGGTTACCGTGCTCGAGATGCCTTGAACCGGAATGAAGAACTGATTGGGTATCGGCGTGCCCTCGTCATCGATCAACAGCGGATGGTCGGTGCCTAAGCCCTGATAGTGGATGTGCAGATTTTCGGCCAGAGTGGAAGAGATGAACGAGACTTGTGCTCCCGAATCGAACAGGAAACTTCCGCCGGTGTGAAAGCCGTTATAGCCGACGCTGATGCCGGGCGGCTCAGGCGGAGCGACCTGCGGCTGGGCGTCCTGGCCCGCGGCAGCCGCCGGGGCGAACGGATTGGGGCCGATGAACGGGTTGTGCGCAAACGCGGGCGGGGCCGCATTGTCGGGGGTCAGCGAGGTGAACCGGGAAAAATCGCCATAGCTCAGCGCCACGTGATGGCTCGTGGCGGGTACGCCCGGCGTCGCACCAGGGTTGTTCGGATCGTAGATGTAGGTGCGCAAGAAATCCGTGCCGTCGTTGAGACCGCGGGCGTCGGAGACCATGGTATTGCCCATCAAGAGCGGCATGCCGAACACGTCGAAGCTGAGTTGATCGGGATCGAAACTGTTGGGCCCGGCTTGAATCCGCACATTGGGATAAACCTGGTTATAGACGGTGTTGAACGTGGCCAGGTTGTCGACGTCTTCGGCATAGGACGGCGCCACGCGAATATTGAGTGCCTGCGTGACGCTAAAGTCCGTCGTTCCTCCGACCGCCGTATCGCCGAACGTGACTCCAGGCGTAAGCGGCACTTCCCATAAACTGGCCGTGCTGGCGCTGATCACGACGCCGCTGGTGCCGGTGTCCAAAAACACCGGGATGTTGAAAGTCCGCAAGCCGAGACCCAAGTCGAACATGTACGGATTGCCGCCGCTCAACGGCTGAACCAGGGCATTGACGGCCGGCTGGTCGACCGATGCCGGCAGCACGCCTTGGATATCGATGGCCAACGAGACGGCGCGCAGAGCCAAGCGCACCCGGCGGCCGCCAACAAAATCGACGCGCTTCGCTTGTTTCGAGGATTTATCATGCGATGGGTTGGCTGGCTCGTGGCCGGCCGCTCTCTTTTTGTTTCTGTTCCGGGCAAACTCAGACGGCGCCCCCGGGTGCGCAGCAACGCACGGCGGGAAAGGTGAACGTAACTGTGAACATGCGGAGCCGCGAAGAAGGGGCATCGCCGAACGCGACCGATGGTCGCAGGTCCGGCGAGCGGGGCTCGCAAATTAAGAGGTCATTAGCCCGAAGTCAGCCAACGGCAGCTTGGATTGGAAAGGTCGCGTAACACCCGTAAGGCTAAGCCGATCCGCTGGTCGCGTCAAGCGTTTTTCGCTGATAATCTGATGAAGCGGTTGCGGCGTGCGAGAAAGTGAAGCGGGCCGCGGGTCGGCGCATGAAAAGCCCCGGGGGCCGCAACGCTAATCAACGGCGCCCCGGGGTATTGGATAAACTGGCGCTCGTGCCACCAGGTAGGCCGTTAATCTATCCGCGGAAAGTCGACGCTCAATCACCCGGACGGACTGGGTATTGCCGCTAGTCGAGGTAGTCGCTCACCGCGACTGTTGCCACTACAGCACGATTGCCATGGCGTTGACGTCCGGCGGAACAAGCTCGCGCAGGGCGTAGCTGAGTTCGCCGCGATGCGGAGAAGTGATTTGGCCCAAGACTAGCACATGCGTCGGACTTAGCATCCTGTCGATCTCTCTCCGGTCTGCTTCATGGTGGAACTCGATGTAAATCACTCCAGCGCGTGCGGCCAACGCCGACAACGAACGGAAAATGGGTAATTCACAACCTTCCGTGTCCACTTTAAGGATGTCGACCTCCGAGACTCCCAGTTCAGTGAGGACGGTACGGGCATCGCGCAGATTTATGGGCACGTGTTTATCGTTGGACGTTTCACGACCGACGCCAATGGAATTGGTCACGGAATCCTGGAGGCCCAAGCGGAGTGGGACCTGTTTGTCTCGGTCGAAGAGCCCCAGGTTAAACGTGCTGATTTGAGGCAATCCCTGCACGTTGCGAACCAGCAATTCATAACTTTCGAGAAATGGTTCAAAGGCCAGAATGCGGGCCTGCGGATGTTTTTCGGCGAAATACAGGGTGCTGGCGCCGATATTTGCGCCGATGTCGACAATCGTGCGCACGTCTCTTAGGAACCCTAGATCTGGATAACTGATGCCGGACAGAACCTTCTGAGCGATCATTCGTCCGAGTCGTGTATCGGAAAAATAAAATGTTCGTTGCGTTCCGCGGAACGGAATCAATCCGGAGGCAACTGCAAATGCACGGTTTGTCGGGACAATTGGATTCGCCAAGCGTTCTTCCTTCAGGGTCAGAGCGTGATGTTATATGATGAGCAGCCTATGCTCACGGAGCAAGTATACTCCAGCGCGAAGCCCGGCTCACTGCATCCGCCGGCGGCCGATAAGCAATTCGATGAGCGGCGGTGAAAGGAATGATGGAGGGCTCAGGAACAAGTGCCACGGGAAGACCCGCAACATGAATTGACGTTGTGCTTCCTGGCATGTGAGGGGCCGCTTGGGGCGCCCGTTGTTACAATGGCGGCAACCGCGAGCCTCGGACTTTTTCGATCCTTAGCTACAAGGTAACCGTCGAAATAAGGAATCGTGTCATGGTGCGAGTTCGACCGTCGTGTTTCAGAATCTTGCTCGCGGCGGCGTTGATCTCTCCGAGCCTGGGCGTGTGGCTGCTGACACCATCCAGGGCAATCGCTCAAGAGGCTGTTGCCGACGACGGAAGTGGTCAATACTCATCGCTGGAACTCGTCGATCGTTTGGCCGAACAACTTAGCACGATCGAATCGCTGTACTGCGAATACCAGATCGAATTCCTGGGGAAGGACGAGTCCGCCCCCACAACGGTCTCCAAACGTCGCTTTGCCCGCGCGGGGAAGAAGTGGTTTTTGGCCAACCAGATCGACGAAGGATCTGGAGAATCGCGAACTTTATATGACGGCGACACGGTTTTCGGGTACCGAGTGCTGCTGCTTCCCGCAGGCGAGCAGTTGGAGAACACCACGGTGCAGATGGACGCCGAACAAGAATTCCCTTTATTGACGCCTGATGCGTTCCTCGGAACGGATCTGAGCAACCTTCGTCGCTCGGTTGTCAACGTGCTCCGGCTGGCCGACATCGAACTATCGCACGAAAAGGCGGACGGGGAGACAATCCTTTATCGACTGGTGGCCCGCGATGTCGGCTCGAACGGCAGGGATCAAAATATGGATGAAACGAGGGCAAAGACGCGATACCGGGTCGACACTCTCCTCGATCCGACCCACGGGTTCTTGCCCCGCGAGTTGTTGATTACCCAGGACGCGGAAACCACAACCTGGCCGGATTGGAAGCAACACGTCAAAGTCTTGGAGTATCGCGACGTTGTCGACGAGCGGACGAATAAGGTGCGGTGGTTTCCCTTTACAGCGGTTCTTGAGCAAGGCCGGCCGGCGGCGCCAGACATCAAGTTCACGGTCAGTAAGTTACAGATCAACCCCGAGTTGTCGAAGTCTCTCTTTGAGCTGCGGATTCCCGACGGCACCCAGTGGATGGATGCAAGGATCCATGGGCCCGGATCAAAAATTCCCAAGAAGGGCGAACAACGATAACGAAGGATGCTGGGCGACGACCGCGGCAGGGAAGTCGGCTCAGTTGCAATTGCACTCCGACGCACACTCGCAATCACAGTCGCAACCGCATTCCAGCAAGCCCTTGAGACGATCGCAGAGTGGCTGCTTGACCTGCATCTTCTTGGCCGCTTTCTTGGCCCGGCACTCGTTTCGCGCTTTGCGGATCGGCGGGCACTCGACGATCTTGTTGACCAGGCAACAGATGATGGCCTCGCTGGGAGTGGCCATGCCCAACACGAACGCAGCGCAGAGGACGGCTCGCAATAGGTTTCTCATGACGCGCTCCTGGCAAGTGTGGGAGGGGACGGCGTGCGGCCTGGGCAGGCAACCGCTTAGCGGCAATTCGCGGGGACCGCGCGGTGCGGCAGGGCCGATGCGGCTGGTGTGGGTGGGTATTGAGGGGAATGCCCGAGGGGCATCGTTGTATCGCTTGTATCGACCTGCGCACCGCTCCGGCTTTAGCCCCGCGGTGCGTGCCGTGGCGTTTGCCTGCCAGCTGGCTGAATTCGAAGGGGGGGAATGAGTCTCAAAACGTACCGGGCCATCGGGGGTTGCGGAAAGCGATGCCGCCGCGGCGCGAGTTGCGCAAGAAAAACCCCGGACCTGAAATTGGGCAACGACAGGTCCGGGGATGAACACAAACCGGCTATCGCCGGATGAGTCGCGATGGATTTATCATGCCATCGAACCTAGGAATGGTCAAGCGAATTCCGACGACGCTTCCGCCAGCCATAGGCCGCTAGGCCAGCTACGCCAAGCGCGGCGAGGACGACACTGGAGGGCTCGGGTACGCGCAGAATCGCAATATGTGCGGGACCACTCAACCCGGTATTCGCAAAAACTGAGCCGGCGCCTTCCGTCGTAAACTTCATGATCGTATTGCCGGTGTAGTTGGCGGCATAGAGGTTGCCCGCACTGTCGAAGGCAAGACCGGTAGGATTGTTCAACCCGGTGTTCGCAAAAACTGAGCCGACGCCTTCCGGCGTGAACTTCATGATCGTGTTGGCACTGTAGCTGGCCACATAGAGGTTACCGGTACTGTCGAAGGCAAGACCGCCCGGATGGTCCAACCCGGTGTTTGCAAAAACTGAGGCGACGCCGCCGGGAGTGAATTTCTGAATCGTGTTAGCGAAAAAATTGGCGACATAGAGATTGCCGGTGGTGTCGAAGGCAAGGCCTCTTGGACTGTTCAAGTCGGTATCGGCAAAAACGGAGCCAACGCCGCCTGGAGTGAATTCTTGGACAATGTTGTCGCGGGCATCGGCTGCATAGAGGTTGCCGGCACTGTCGAAGGCTAGGCCGTAAGGACCCCCTCCTGTGATTGCGAAGACGGAACTGACGCCGCCCGGCGTGAATCTCGTGATCGTGTTACCGGCGGCGTTAGATGCGTAGAGATTTCCTGCGCTGTCGAAGGCCATGCCGACTGGGTGGTCCAATCCGGTGTTGGCGAAGATCGAACTGACGCCGCTGGCGTCAAAACTCGCGATGGTGCTATCGGAGGCGTTCGCCACATAAACTGTGTCTGCTGACGCGCAATGCGGAGCAAAGAGCGCCACGCCCAACACAACTATCAACGCGCAGGTCCCCTGGTGACCAATAGGTCCGTAAACATAGCCTGCTCCCTTGCGAATAACGAAAATGAAGAGAATAAAGAAGTAGCGCCGGGTAGCTCGCGTTGCCCTCGCAAGCCAAGAATCCCGAATATCATCTATTCCGAACGTGCCCACCGGAGCGGGTACGTGCGCCACCTGCAATTTAGCGGGTGCCAGCGCTAATGCAAGAGAATTGTGCCGGCGATTGTTGCTGGGGCCGATGCCCCGCTTACCGGCCGGGCCACGATTTACGAGTTCTTTGATCGCTTAAACCCCGCATTTCAATTCCGAGCCACCGCAGCCGATTTTGCCCGCCGACTTTCGACGGTTGTGTGTTCAGGCTGTTTTGCATCGACCGGGCGAGCATCGCCCCGCATTGTAGTGCGGTCATTCCCGGGCACGACAACGACGCGTCACGATAAGCCGCGGTCGGCCGCGCGTGACAGAAGCTCCGGCGGAAGGGACGGCTGGACGCGCGGCCGTCGTTCGGACACAATCCATGCCCATGCGACATTACGCTGCAATAGCTCTTGCCGTGGCGCTGGTCGGTTCCAATGGGATTGCCGCGGCTGTTTCGTGTGGCGACTCGACAGCCGAACGCCGCACGGCCCTTTGCGATCACTCGCAGCCGTTCGCCAACGTGAGTGCAACCGCTTCGGAATCCGTGGGCTGGTGCGTCGCTCTCAAACCGTGCGTTGGCGGTAGCGCGGCAGAGGCCGGTCGCGCGATTCGCGGTTGCTTTTTGGCTTCTTCTCGCCCTGGTTCGTCGATTTTCTTATCGCGCCAGACGCTGCAATCGCAATTCATTCGAGTGCAAGTTTGAATCGACCGCCCCGAGGCGCGTTAATTCATTCGGCAAGCACGGCAAGCGATCCCATCTTGTTGATTGGCGGTCGCGCCGCGCATACTCGATCATGGAATTCCGAGGTGCATGATGGGCGAAGAAAACAAGCAAGAAGCAGCACCGGGGGCGAGCGCCCCCGCGGGCTGTTTGAGAATGTCGCTGGTGGGGCTGTTGTCGATCGGGGTTGCGGTGGCGTTTGGCTATGCCGCGCAATGGCTGCTGGGTTTGTAACAATCCGGCGCGTGCGGAGCGATCGTGCGCGAGGGCCGCAGCGCGGTCAAAACGCTTAAAGCCCACGGGTGCCGTCATGGCGCCGGTGGGCTTCTTAGCGCACCAGACCGTTGCGCCCAGTTCGCTGTGCTTGAACTGTAATCGACTACCCGCCTCTTTAAGTGATTACGAGACCGCAAGGTACTCGGCCAAGAGGCAAGAATTTTTCGTGTCGGCGACTGGAATTCGACAACGGTCGGCCGCGCGAAAGGGTCGGGCGAAAGGCCCTGGCCGCAAAAAAACCCGCTCGATGACCAGGCGCCGAGCGGGTGACGAGGGCGGCTATTCCCATCCTTGGGGCCCACAATCCCGATATCGGCGCGGCCAGGTCCCGGGGTTGAAAAAATAAAGGCCCGCACGGGTCCCCACCGGACTCGCGCAGGCCCTCGGATTGGAGTAGGCCATTGCTTGGCGGCACGCCTACTATCTCTTGTGATCGGCCAGGTCTGCCCGACCGCTACAACTAAAGTGGCGGATCGTTAAAAAAGGGGCCTGCTCGCCTCACGGTTACTCGACGAGCAGGCGCCCGAGCGCATTGCCTTATAGGCAGGCACCCCGGCGAGCGCAAAAATGAAAAATGACTCCCAACCCCTGAAGCCCTTGTCGCCGTTTGGAGACTGCCTTGGCTAGCTTCAGGGGCTGGGTACGTTCCGCCGCACAACACAACGAGAAAGATTCAGGGTCACTTATCGAACCGCACAACACTCAGCGCGGCCAGCTTGAGTTGATCACAAAGCTCGCGGTAGTTTGGATCGACTTGCTCGGGTTCAAGGTGCAGGGCTCGCGCATCGAGTTCGATCCGGACTGTTTCCTCGTGTAATCTTTGGTACTGTTCGCGAAGCTCCTGCCGCTTTGTCGTGACTGTTCCGGCCATGACTGCGCTCCGTACAAGAATGCCTTTTTGGAAAGAGGACTATCCTGGGAACGGCGAAACTGTTTCCACGCCCGCTTGCCGCAAAAGTTGCAGCATCTCACGCCGAATCGCGACGGACTTATTGGTTGCGTTAATCCCTGAACGGCCCGCGCGTTTCAGTCTCGCCAGGCGCGCATCCAGTAGTTCGAGTCGACGCGCGACAGCCGCTAGCTCAAAAGCGGAGATCGCCGGCGGATGGTCGAAGGAGTCTGCGTTCCGGTGCATGGTCCTGCCCCATCGAGTTGGAGAAGTGAGCGCCGGGCCACCGTTGGCGCGACGCAATTCCAATTAAAGCAGATCGGCACGTTGCCGTCAGTACGTGATCGACGACTCACAGATTACAAGTCGGTTAGACTTGCCACGCGCATTCATCTGGGGCGCTCGCCGCTCGCTAAATCGGCGCGTGTGTCTCCCACGAAAAAAGGGCCTGCTCGTCCCTTGCGAGATGCCCGAGCAGGCCCCGAGACCGCTTCAGCCTGGAAGGATAACCAGGCTTGCGTAAGAAATGGCATGCGCAGGCCATCTCCTATTCCCTAAGGTGCCGAAACGAGGCCAGACCGGACGCGCAAAAACCGAAAATCTTCTAGAGCGCCGAAACCGCGCGCTTCTTCCGCACCGGGAATCGACCCAAACTTCCGTTCGGACGTCAATGGATCGCCCCAACAGAATCGTGTCGGCCGCGTTCCGGCGATGCCCCCTAACATCGATGCCTTTGGGCAGGACAAATGCGATCCGGGCGAGCAGAAGAATTCCGTCAAAGTGCCTGGTTTCGCGATTCCTAGCACGGGCTTGGCGCCGAGCCATTTTCAAGCACCGCGCAAGAAAAAAGGCTCGCCATAACTTTCGTCACAGCAAGCCATTATCTAGTGGAGGATAGCGGGCTCGAACCGCTGACCTTCTGGCTGCCAGCCAGACGCTCTCCCAACTGAGCTAATCCCCCGCGTCCGAGCAGAGAAGATTATCACGGACGCGATTGTCGTGTCAAGGCGTTCGAGGTCGGCCATCGGAGACGCAAAGCACGTCGACTTGCCGTTTTACGGCGGCTAATAGGCCGGCGCCGGGTTCCACACGATTCGCCCGCCGGTGCTTTCGATGGCCGGTGCCGCGCCGTCGATCAGGCGGCTTGAGCGAATGAAAGTCAGGGTCGAATCCTCGGTGCGCAGTTGGCTGTCGCCATTGTCGCCCAACACGCAACCGTCGAGTTCGACGGTCGAAGCGCCGCTGACGCTGACGCCGGCACGACCATTGGCGCGCGCCGTCACGCCTTCCAGCCGGGCGTCGCGGACCGCGTCGCTGGCCGCGATCCCGTCAAATTGAAAACCCTGTACGACCAGGTTGCGAATCACCACGTCGCGGACATGATACAGCGTCACGCCGGTGCGCAGCCCGCAACAGGCCGCGCGATAAGACTGCGGCAGCCGCCCAGACTCGACGCGAAAATACATGCGGCCAGCCGTGAAGCACCATTCCAGTGGCTCAAGCGGCGGAAGGCCAAGCGTCGAGCGATCGAGCGGATGGCGAGCGGCCGCGCCGCCGGGAAGAAACAACTGCTGGTAACCCATTCCGGCCGGCTCGTAATAAAAGACGTCCCCCACGAAATGCCGCCAGGCGTCGTCGGGCACCGCCGCGCTGCCGTCCAAAACGGCGCCATTGCCTTCGATGACCAGCGGACCCAGCGGCGAGCCGCTGTGCTTGGAGCCGGTGAGGCTGAGACTCTCGCGGTACGGCTCGGGGGTCTTGGCCAGCAGGATGCGATCTCCGGCCTCGGCCAATCGCAGGGCCTTGGCGATTGTGCGCACCGGTCCGCCGCGCGCGATCGCGGGCCGCAAGCTGGATCCATCGGAGCGATCATCGCCGCCCAGGTTGCTGACGTGGATATCGCGCGCGTCCAGCGGCGGCATCGATTCCGCAACGCCGCATAATGCCAGTCCCAGGGCGAACGTGCGCAGGGTTGCCGCGGCGTGCAGTCTCAAGTGTCGTCGCATAGAATTGCCGGAAGTTGGGAAATTGAGAATTGCCTTGAGGACGATCATGCAAGTCAGCATACACGGCCGGGCGCTGGAACTCACGCAGGGAGATATTACCCAGCAGCAGGTCGACGCGATTGTGAACGCGGCCAACAGCCATCTGGCCGGGGGCGGCGGGGTGGACGGGGCGATCCACCGCCGGGGCGGGCCGGCCATCATGGCCGAGACCATGGCCCGCTACCCTGAGGGCTGTCCCACGGGTTCGGCCGTGATTACCACGGCCGGAAACCTGGCGGCGCGGTACGTGATTCATGCCGTGGCCCCGGTGTGGAAGGGAGGGTTGAAGGGCGAGGGCGAGCTGCTCGCAAGCGCCTTTAGCCGCTCGTGCGAGTTGGCTTCCGAGCACAATTGTCGGCAACTTGCGCTGCCGGCGCTGGGTTGCGGCGTGTACGGTTATCCGATCGATCAGGCCAGCCGCATTGCGTTGGCCACGACGAAGCGTTTTTTGGAGGAAGATCCCACGCTCGAATTGGTGCGTTTCGTGTTGTTCGGCGAAGGAGCGTATGGCGCCTTTGCCGCGGCGCTTGAAGAATTGACGGCCTGAGGAAAACGATGGCGTCGCCAGCGGTCGATGTGCGGTGCATCTCAACGAGTGTCGACGATTGCCAGTTGCCACGCGAGTCAGCAAGATTCGGCACCGGGGTTGTGCCGAGGGAAGCACTGCTGAACAAGCCCGCAGTGGCACCGGACGTTGAACCAATGCCGCGAGTCAATTGTCTAGCGCGATCGACGCCGCGAGGCGGCCAGCAGTAAACGCGATAACTTCTCGCCGGTCCGCGCCAGGACATAGGCGGCGATAAAGAACGTCGAGAAGATGGCGCCGGCCGCGGCCTGTTCGCTCGGTTCGTTCGTGCTCAGGAAGGCGCGCGTGAACAGGATCACTCCGGCCAATACGACCAACACGCAGATCGTCCACAGAATGATCTGCGTGGTGCGCAATAGCGACCGCAACGATGCCGGAACCGGCGACGCCGCGCCGCTGGGCTGCTGTCGGGCGGATCCGCGCCCGGCGTCGGTGCGCGGCGGCGCGAGCATGGGTTCGGCCAGGCCTTTGCCTGGGGGCGTGTCGTCCGAGAACAAGCCGCGCAGGTTGATGGCGGTATTCCAAGACTCCATGCCCTCGCGCCACAGCAAATCGTCCGGCGACAATTTGCCATCGTTGGCCAGTTGCTTGAGTTCGGCGGCCGAGACCGGCCCGAACTGCTGATCGTTTCGCGCGTAGTACCACTGCACGTCAGCCATTGCGTCGCTCGCTCTGGGGAGGCTGCCTCGGGTCGTGGTGCCGAAAGGCAAAGCCAAACGCCACCAATCTACTTTACCCTGCGACAAGTCGAAATGGCGGGATTCGATTGAGCCAAAATCAGGGCGGCGGCCGATGGCGTGTCCGGAAGCTCAGGATTTCGGTGACGGGTTGGGAACAGCCGGCGGAGCGGAAACTGTCGCCGGAGGTGGGGCTGCCGGCGGAGCGGCGGCCGCGGGTGGCTGCTTGGCCTGCGAATTCTTGTCGCCGCCGTTATTGTTCCCGTTGTTGTTATTGTTCGGGTGGCCAAGGACCTGCACCATTTGGGCGCCGAACAACAGCAGGATGCTGGCATAGTAGACCCAGAGCATCATGGCGATGAACGAGCCCACGACGCCGTAGGCCGAGTAGTTGCCGCCGACGATGAAGCGGGACACGACCTGGCTGCCCAACTGCCAGATGACGGCGATCAAGATGCCCACGCAGACGGAATGTAAATAACGAACGCTTGCGCGTGGAATCATTTTGAAGACCAGGCTCAAGACCAGTGCGTTGAGGGCCGTGCTCAGCGCCAATTGGCTCAAGTGCCAGAACGAACCGTTGCCGACCAGTTGTCCGGCCCACGACAAATCCTCGGCCCAGGTGCGGACGGCCGTGAAGATCAGCCCGATGACGAACGACACGATGATCAGGATACCCAGGCCAATGAGGGTTAAGAACGCCTTGAGTCGGTTCCAGAGCGCGTTTTGCACGGCGGCCCAAATACCGTGCTCGTGCGGCGTCGTGTCGTGCCAGAGCCGATCGAAGGCGGCTTCCAATTGGGAAAAGATGCCGATCGCGCCGACGAGGAACGTCAACCAAACCCAGGGCGAGTATCCCAGCGCGGGTTCGCACTTGGGCTACGATATTGTTCACTTCGTTGGCGAGCGAGGGGTTCGTGTTGTTCGAGAGGAACTCGATCAACTGGGTTTGCACGTTCTGGGCGCTGGCGGAAAACTCGAGGGCAAATCCCAGCACGTTGATCAGCACCAGCAGCAGGGGAAAGAACGACAGCGCGGCGTAATACGACATCGACGCCGCCAGCAAGTTCCCGTCGTTGCGCGACCAGCGCGTGATGGTTTGGGCGAGCACATACCAGACGCGTGCCAACATGCGACTTACGACTCTTCAAACTGCCGGGCAGTGGGGAAACGCGCGGAATCGCGGCGGGGAACGCCAACGACGGCCGCCCTGGCCCCGTCGTCGCCGTCAGGCAAGCAGACACGATCCGACGGTTTGTGACAAGGGACCCCCCGGGCTGGTCGGCCTGGGCAAGCAAGTCGACAGGGCAGCGCCTTCGGCACCCCGTTCCAAGGGAGCCCAAGCTCCCGCTTGGCAATCGGCCGACCGGCACACCCCCTACAATCGCCACTGGGGGTTTGAGTGTTTATGCCAGGAGCACGAGTTGGGCAAATCGGCGAGCGCGGATGCGGCCGGCGCAAAGCTTTTGCGTGCGGCATAATCGCTATCCCGGCCTGCCGCTTGAAGTAAGACATAATAACGACCCGATAGCTAATACGGACACGTCCGGCCGCCGTGCCAGGGCTCGGTTGCGTGGAAGTGTTGTCCGACTGAGGGATGCCCGTGGAATTCAACCGCAATCAGTTTTTCATTCTCGGATTGATCCTACTGCTGTTGGGTCTGCAAATCCGGATGGTCGAGTCGTACGTTCTGAACGAGAAAGCCAGCCGGTTTATCGCCGAACGCATCACTCCCACGGTGGCCGACGCCAACGGCAGCGTGCGGCCGTTCATGCCGGCTTTGGGTCCGACGCCCCGCCGAACCATGCACCCGCCGACCTGGCTGGGCTTCGCCCTGATGTCGACTGGCGGCGTGCTGATCCTGCATAGCCTGGCGATGAAGCGCCCCGGGGGTTAGCGAATCCTCGAGGGTCTCCATTTCGCCTGGCGGGCCGAGCCCGGTTAAGGCCGACCTTGGCGCGGGCCGTTTCGTGGGAGTTCTTCCTGATTGTGCGACGACTTTGGCCGCGGGCGGTTTGGGCCGCGATTAGTCCCCAGGCCGCATCCGTCACAAGCCCAAGCGACAAAAGCGACTTGACCATGTAAAAGGGGCCTTTTAAACTCAACGGTTACGTATCGGTCGTCCCCTGTTTTTACCCCCTTCGCTGTGCCTCGCCGCGGCGCCGAACGGGGCTGCAACGCCTTTTGGCGTGAATCGAGCCAGGCGTGAAGCGCGCACTGATCAGTGATATCCATAGCAACCTCGAAGCCTTCGAGGCTGTTTTCGCGGATATCCAGCAGCAGGGCATCACCGAAATGTATTGCCTGGGCGACATCATCGGCTATGGGCCGAATCCGCGCGAGTGCATCGACCTGGTGATGCAGCTGCGACGTGTGCCTGCTGGGCAATCACGACCAAGGCGCGCTGTTCGATCCCGAGGGATTCAACACCGGCGCCGAGCGGGCGATTTTCTGGACGCGCGATCAACTGGAAAATCCCCGCGGCAATCCGGCCGACAACGCCAAGCGCTGGGACTTCCTGGGCGAACTGCCCCGCAACCGCCGCGAGAACGGCTTTTTGTACGTGCACGGTTCGGCCCGCAATCCGCTCAATGAATATGTCTTTCCTGAAGACATCTACAATCAGCGCAAGATGGAAAAAATCTTCAGCCTGATCGAGCACCATTGCTTTCAGGGGCATACCCACGTGCCGGGTATCTTTACCCAGAGCATGAACTTCATCAGCCCCGAGGAAGTGAACTACACCTACCGTCTGACCGACGAAAAGACGATGGTCAATGTGGGTTCGGTGGGGCAGCCTCGCGACGGCGACCCGCGCTCTTGTTATGTCGTGCTGGAAGACGGCGTACTGAATTTTCGCCGCGTCGCGTACGACTTGGAGAAGACGATCAAGAAAATCTACGACACCCCGGAGTTGGATAATTTCCTGGGTGATCGACTGCGCGAGGGGCGGTAAGCGGGGGAATTTTCCCGCGGGCGGCTGGTGGACGGCCCGGCCAACCCGCCGCATTTTCACGCTTTCGCGTGGCAAGGGGCGTTCTTTTCCACCCGCGGCAGCGTGGGATGTGCCATTCGCCGGAACGTAAAGCCGGCAATCGCAAGGCCATTGGCGAGGGGCAAACGCCGAAACGAAGCCGGCTGGCGACACTCGGTTGGCATTGCAAGAGCCGACAATTGGCCAACAATACGTAATAGACCGTTTTGCCGCCGCCGGTCGGGTCCGGGCAGTGTTCGAGCGGCGGAACGCGCGGGCTTTGCCGAGCCGCCCGCCAGCCATTGATTTGAATCGCCGCACGAGCGGCGTCGAAGGACAGGGAATTCGTGGATAGACGCTTTACACTGTTTGCCATCCTGGTGGCCGCCATCTTCGTGGCCAATCAGATTATCTATTCGTTCTTCTTCGCGCCTCCGCCTGTGGTGGAGGCCGATGCCAAGAAGGTCGCGCTCGCCAAGGCGGAGCCCGGCAAAGCCAAGGGGGACGCGGCCGCGGGAGACAAGGCCGTGGCCGAGAAGCCCCAGGCAAACTCGGCCGAGGGCGAGGCGAAGGACAATCGCGCGGAGCCGCGGCTCGATGCCGCGCCCGACAAACCGGCGGCCGACGAAGACACCGAACCGGCGATCGCACCGCAATGGGTTACTCTGGGATCCGCCGATCCGCAGGATCCCTACCGCATGTTGGTCACGTTGACCAATCGCGGCGCGGCCGTCGAACGGCTGGAATTGAGCAGCCCTCGCTATCGCGAGCTCGAGGATCGTAGCGGTTACCTGGCACACCTGGCGCCCGACGATGGGCCCGGCGGCCGCGGCGCCGTCGCGCGAATCGTGGGAGCGGGCACTCCGGCGGCATTGGCTGGAATGCGCGCGGGAGACGTAATCCTGATGCTGGGCGACAAGAAAGTCGGCAGCGCGCTGGAGCTGGAGCAATTGCTCAAAGAGACCGAGCCGTTTCAGGCAATCAAGGTGGGGATTGAACGGGACGGCGCCGCGCAGGATTTGACCGCCACGCTGGGCCGACGGCCATTGGAAGTGATTCGTCCCGAATTCGATAGCAAGCCGGTCGACCTGGTGCGCCCCGACAAGCACGACCCGTTTTCATTTTTGCTCACGATCCAGCAGATCGATGATCAGACGATTCCGCCGGAGAGCGTCGAATTGGCGGGACTGAACCTATATGGCTCGGAATGGGAAGTCGCCGCGGCCAGCCAGGATTCGGTGACATTCAAGAAGCGGGTGCCGAAGTGGGGGCTCGAGATCGAAAAGACGTATCAATTGGAAAAGGTGCCGGCCGACCAGATGGCCAACCCCGATTTCCCGGCGTATCACATCTGGCTGGACGTTAAAGTTCTGAACACGGGCGGGCCGGTTCGCCAGGTGGCGTATCGCCTGGAGGGTCCCACTGGGCTGCCGATCGAGGGCGCCTGGTACGCGAATAAGGTCAGCCAGGGCTCGATGTTTTCGGCCGCCGGCTTGCGGGACATTATCGCCCGGTTTCAAGGGGGCAAAACCACGCAGGTCACGCCGGCCGAGATCGTGGCCCCCGACTTCAAGGGCGGTTGGGTCGATTCGCCGCTCTACTACAGCGCCGTCGACGCGCAGTATTTCGCCTCGGCCGTGATTCCGCAAAAGCCCAAGCCGGGCGACGTGTTGTTCGCCAAAGTCGAGCCGATTCGCGTCGGCGCGATTCCCGAGGAGAAGGGGAACCTGAAATTATTGAACGTGTCGTTCCGACTGGACAGCACGACGCAGGAACTGGCTCCCAACGGCGATCCGCTGGCGCATCGCTTTCAGATATTCGCGGGGCCCAAGCGCCCGGTTTGCTCGAACACTACGTCGCGCCGGGCACGGATGTCTCGCTGAGCGAGCTGGTTTACTACGGCTGGTTTGGCATCGTTGCCCGGCCCATGCTGGCTGTGCTGCACGCGTTTCACTACGTGGTGGGCAACTACGGCATCGCGATCATCATGCTCACGGTGCTGGTGCGCGGGTGCATGTTCCCGCTTAGCCGCAAGCAGGCACTGGGCGCGCAGAAAATGCAGGAGTTGCAGCCCGAGCTGAAGCGAATCAACGAGAAGTTCAAGAACGAACCGGAAAAGAAGACCAAGGCCACGCAGGAGCTGTTTCGGCAGCACAACTACAACCCGGTGGGCGGCTGCCTGCTGGCATTCGTGCAATTGCCGATCTTTGTCGGCTTGTACCGCTCGCTGATGGTCGACGTCGAGTTGCGGCAGGCGCCGCTGTTCAGCGAGAACATTCGCTGGGCCTCGAATCTGGCCGCGCCTGACATGTTGTGGAACTGGACGAGTTTGATGCCGGAGTTCATCACCCAGGGCACGGGCTTTTTCGCCCTGGGGCCTTATCTGAATGTCTTCCCGCTGTTGACCATCGGGCTGTTCATCTGGCAGCAAAAGATGTTCATGCCGCCGCCGGCCGACGAGCAGGCCGCCATGCAACAGAAGATGATGCAGTACATGATGATTTTCATGGGTATCATGTTCTACCGGGTGGCCAGCGGCTTGTGCCTGTATTTCATCGCTTCGAGCATTTGGGGAATCGCCGAACGCAAGCTGCTGCCAAAGGCGGCCGTCCCACTGGGCGGTTCTGGCGCGTCGGCGCCCTGTCGACCAGCACGTCGAACGGCTCGAACGGCTCGGCGTCCAACAAGAAGCGCCAGCGCGGTCGCAAGTAGCGGTCGCGTGCAGGCGGCACGTGCATGTATCACACCGATGATACGATTTGTGCGATCGCCTCGGCGCCGGCGGGCGCGGCGCGTGGTATTGTTCGCTTGAGCGGTCCCGACACGATCGCGGTTCTCGGGCGATGCTTTCGATGCTCCGCGGCGACTTCCTTGGATCAGGTGCGCACGGCCACGGCGCTAGCCGGAACGGTATCGCTCGACCAGTCGCGCGTGGTGCTCGAGGCGGACGTGTATCTCTGGCCCGGGGGGCGCAGCTACACGCGGCAGGACGCGGCCGAAATCCACACGATTGGTTCGCCGCCGCTGTTGTCGGCACTTGTGCGAACCGTGTGCATGGCCGGCGCGCGGCTGGCCGAGCCGGGCGAATTCACGCTGCGGGCGTTCCTGGCCGGACGATTGGATCTGACCCAGGCCGAGGCCGTGCTGGGAGTCATCGACGCGCGTTCGGACGAGCAGTTTCGCACAGCGCTTGAGCAACTGGCCGGAGGCCTGGCGCGGCCGCTCGATCGGTTGCGCGGCACGCTGTTGGATTTGCTCGCGCATCTCGAGGCGGGGCTCGATTTCGTGGAGGAAGACATTCAGTTCGTCACGCCCGAGGAATTGCAGCGACAGTTGGCCAATGCCGCCGAGCAGATCGCGCGGTTGATCGACCAGCTCGCAACGCGATCTCGCGGCGACGACCTGCCCCGGGTGGTGCTGAGCGGCGCGGCGAATGTCGGCAAGAGCAGTCTCTTCAATTGCTTGACGGGCGGCGTGGCCCTGGTCAGCGCCGCGCCGGGCACGACGCGCGATTACCTGACGGCCACGCTTGATTTGGGAAGCGTGCAATGCCAATTGATCGACACGGCTGGCGTGGAGAGCGCGGGACGACAAACGGCCATCGGCCGGCGGGCCGCCACGCTGGCCGCCGAGCAGCGACAGGATGCGGATCTCCGCGTGTTGTGTCTCGACGCGAGCCGCCCGGCAGACGCGTGGGAACGAGCCCAACTGGCCGCGAACCAGCGTGACGGTCAGATTGTCATCTTGACCAAAAGCGACCGAGTCGCGCGCGAGGATGCCGGCCGAGATTTTCCGGCTGTTGCAATCAAGACCAGCGCCCTGACGGGCGCGGGCATCGTCGAGCTACGCGACGCGCTGCGAGATGCCCTGCTGGAAATCGAGCGCGGCAACTCGGTGGCGGCATGGTCGGCCGAGCGATGCGGCGAAAGTCTGCGCGAGGCGGGCGAATCGCTCGAGCGGGCCAGGCTGCTGGCCGAGTCAGCGGCCGGTGAAGAGTTGATCGCCGCCGAGCTGCGTTCGGCGCTCGCCGACTTGGGAAAAGTCGTGGGGGCTGTCTACACCGATGATATTCTGGATCGCGTGTTTAGCCGCTTCTGCATCGGCAAATGACGCCCGCCGGCGGACTGAACGCGCCGGTCCGCGACCCGCGCTCATGAACCGCTCACAAATCCCTTGCTGGGTCGAGCCAAGAATGCGCGGCGGGAGGCGAATCCCTTTTTGTGTGGCGGGGCCGAGTTTTGCCCGCACGAACCGAACTGGAATCGCAGAGGATTTTCGAGTAAACTGACACCCGCACCTCCCCCCAGCGTGTGCCCAACCGTATCGCTCCCTGGCCACGAATCCGTCCTTCTCCGTTAACCGTGAGGTTTTTGTATGCAAGCCAAAGCAATTGCGCTGGCGGTGCTGGCTGCCCTGTCGACGACGGCGGCCCTTGCCGAGACGCCAAAGACACCCATCGGAAAAAAAGTCGACAATTTCACGCTCCGTGATTTCCACGGCCAGCCGTACTCGCTCGACGAGATCGGCAAGGACAAGATCGTGGTGCTGGCATTTCTAGGCACGGAATGCCCGCTGGCGAAGCTCTATGCTCCCCGACTCGCCGAGATGGCGAAGCAATACGCCGACAAGGGCGTGGTATTCCTGGGGATCGACTCGAATCGTCAGGATGCCGTGACCGAGATCGCCTCGTTCGCGCGGGTGCATGAAATCGGGTTTCCGATTCTCAAGGATCTGAATCAGACCGTCGCCGACAAGGCGGGCGCCACGCGAACTCCCGAGGTCGTCGTGCTGGACGCGCAGCACGCGATTCGCTATCGCGGCCGCATCGACGATCAATACGGTTTCAAATCCAATAGCAACTACGTCAAGCCCGCCGCCACCGAGCGCGATCTGGCCACGGCGATCGACGCGGTGCTGGCTGGCAAGCAGGTGGCCACGGCCGAGACCACGCCGCCTGGTTGCTTGATCGGCCGCGACTTGAAGCCGGTGGCCGATAGCGAGGTGACCTACAGTAAGCAAATCGCGCGGATCATGAACGCCAACTGCGTGTTCTGCCACCGCGAGGGCCAGATCGCTCCCTTTACGTTGACGAGCTACGACGAGGTCGCGGGTTGGGCGGGCATGATCGAGGAAGTCGTGCAAGCGGAGCGGATGCCTCCCTGGCACGCGGATCAGAAATTCGGCCACTTCAAGAACGACGCGCGACTGAGCGATGCCGACAAGGCCACGATCTCCAAGTGGGTCGCCAATGGCGCGCCCGAGGGCAACCCCAAGGATCTGCCCGAGCCGCCCAAGTTTGCCGAAGGCTGGATGATTCCCAAGCCTGAACAAGTGATTTACATGGCGGACAAGCCGTTCGACGTGCAAGCCACCGGCGTGCTGCCGTACCAGATGTTCGTGGTCGATCCGGGCTGGAAGGAAGACAAGTGGATCAAGGCCATCGAGCCGCGTCCGGGCAATCCCTCGGTCGTGCACCATATTTTGCTGTTCGTGATTCCTCCGGACGGCAACATGGGGGGCGGCATCGGCACCGACAACTCGTACCTGGGCGCTTATGCTCCCGGACTGCGGCCCGAGCCGTTGCCGACGGGACTGGCCCAATTCGTGCCGGCTGGTTCGAAGTTGATTTTCCAGATGCACTACACGCCGACCGGAACGGAGCAGAAGGATCGCAGCTATTGCGGTTTCGTGTTTGCCGATCCCAAGGACGTGAAGAAGGAAGTCCGGGTTTCGAGCGCCGTGAACGCGGTCTTTGAGATTCCGCCGGGAGAGGATGATTTCGCCGTCAAGGCCCGTTACATCTTCAAGGACGACACGCTGCTGCTGACATTGATGCCGCACATGCATCTGCGCGGCAAGGCGTTCCGTTACGAGG
The DNA here is from genome assembly GCA_963791755.1 of uncultured Planctomycetaceae bacterium. Lineage (GTDB taxonomy): Bacteria > Planctomycetota > Planctomycetia > Pirellulales > PALSA-1355 > PALSA-1355. The sequence goes on along the minus strand of CAWBTK010000005.1, from coordinate 485,695 downwards.
CCGTGTACCCTGATGGCCGCCGCGAAGTGCTGCTTGACGTGCCACGCTATGATTTTGGCTGGCAGACGAGCTATCGCCTGAGCGAACCCAAGTTCATGCCACGCGGCACGCTGCTGGAATGCTTCGCGAAGTTCGATAACTCGGAAGACAATCTCAATAACCCCGATCCCAAGGCAGCCGTTCGCTTTGGCGATCAGACGTTCGAGGAAATGATGATCGGCTTCTTCGAATCAACGTCGGCCAAGGAAGACCGGCAGGATCCGGCGAAGAAGATCACGCCGCTGACGCGTATCGAGCAGTTCGGCGTAATCATGGCCGCCACCAAGGGCGAGCCGGACGACAACGTGAAGGTCGGCGCTTACATGGCGCTTGCCGATCCGCAAATCTTCCGCCAGTTCGGCTTCATCCTGCGGACCATGGCGCCGCAGATCGACCGGGTCGACATCACCACGGTCAAGGACGGCAAGCTCGTCGAATTGATGGGCCCGATGTCCGAGCGACAGGTCGACCGCGACTCGAATGGCGAAAAACAAGGCGGCGAGGAAGAAGTCGAAAAGCTGATTGCCGAGGCCAAGAAGAAGGCGGCCAAGAACGGTCCGCCGCGTGAGAGCATCTACACGCCGTTGCCCACGGTCGACGCCAAGGGCGAAAGCCTGGCCGAGTATGCCGCCGGTTCGACGCCGGTAGTGAACAACGATCTCAGCAAGGCCCATGGAAAGGCCTTCGAGACGATGGCCAAACGGGGCATCAAGTCGAGCATGCACGTGCCGGCCGAGATCAAGGGCCAGCGCGTGACGGTCAACTTCTGGAGCACCGACGCCGGCGCGTTCCCGCCGCCGGCGCAGGCCCTGCTGGCCGGCGTGGCTCAGATCATGACGGCGCCGAAGGATCAGGCTCAGGCGTCGGCCAAATAGCCCTGCGTCCCGAGTTTTCTTCGTACCCGTGTTAAATCGGCCGGGGCGGTCATCAGGCCGCCCCGGCTTTTTTCGTCGACTGGATGCAACGCGACGCGCGTCTTGCATTCGGCGCGAAACTCAAGAACACTGTGTGGCATACGCAGTGCCGACGCGCTCCAGATTTCACCGACAAATCAGCACCATCGAGGCTCACCATGCATTGCCATCCACGAACTCGCGAACTGGGCTGGCCGTATTGGGCGTTCTTCATCATCGCGGTCGCGGGGCTGGGCGCGGCGGGGCTTCGAGCCGACGAAGCTCCCGCCAAGGCCGAGGCGGCGCTAACGCCACATCCCTCGATGCTCCGCTATCCGGACGTGAGCCGCGATCGGATCGTGTTTTTGTACGCCAATGACCTGTGGCTGGTGCCGCGCGAGGGAGGCACGGCGCTGCCACTATCCGGACCGGCCGGGCAGGAGTTGCACCCCAAGTTCAGCGCCGACGGCAAAACGATTGCCTTCGTGGCCAACTACGACGGAAACCAGGACTTGTACACGATTCCAATCGACGGAGGATCGCCCACTCGCGTCACGCATCATCCGGCCGGCGAGACGCTGTGCGATTGGACCGCCGACGGGCGGTTGCTGTTCTCGACCAATGGGCTGAGTAACCTACCGCGGCAGACGGAACTGTACGAGGTGGATGCCAAGGGGGGCTTGCCGCGGAAATTGCCGGTGCCCTACGGCGCCAACGGAGCGATCAGCAGCGACGGCCGCACGCTGGCCTACACGCCGCACTCGACCGACACCCGCACGTGGAAGCGCTACCGGGGCGGCATGGCCACGGACATTTGGCTGTTCGATCTCAAGGATCATACGTCCAAGCGGATCACCGAATGGGAGGGGACCGACACGCTGCCGATGTGGCACGGTAAGACGGTTTATTACCTGTCGGACGCGGGCGAGAGCCATCGGCTGAATTTGTGGTCGTATGACACCGAGAGCGGCGCCAGGCAAGAGATCACGAAGTTCAAGGACTACGACGTCCGCTGGCCGTCGATGGGGCCGGGCGCGAAGGACCAGGGCGAGATCGTTTTCCAGAACGGATCGACGTTGTATCTTTTGGAGTTGGATGCCCGCGAGCCGCGCGCCGTCAGCGTGACCATTCCCGGCGACCGTCCCAAGATTCGCCCCCGCGCGATCGACGCGAGCAAGGACATCATGGCCTCGGGAATTTCCGCCTCGGGCAAACGGGCCGTGTTCGAAGCGCGGGGTGATATCTGGACGGTGCCGGCGGAGCACGGTTCGCCGCGCAATCTGACGCGGACCGACGGCGTGGCCGAGCGCGATCCGTCCTGGAGCCCGGACGGCCGCTGGATCGCGTACTTCTGCGACGCCAGCGGCGAATATGAGCTGTGCATCGTGCAATCCGACGGCAGCCAGCCGTCCAAGCAACTGACGAAGGACGGCGCGGTTTTTCGTTACGATCCGACGTGGTCGCCGAACTCGAAGCACCTGGTGTTCACCGACAAGAGCGGCGCGATTTTTTTGCACACGCTCGACGGCGAGACCAAAAAGATCGACACGCATCCAACCGCCGAACAGCCGCGCGTGCGCTGGTCGCACGATTCCCTCTGGCTGACCTATACGAAAGACGGCGACCGGCGACGTTCGTCCGTCTGGCTGTATGACATCGCCGGCGGCAAGGCGCACCAGGTCACTGGCGGACGGTTCAACGACAGTTGGCCGGTATTCGACCGCAAGGGCGATTACTTGTTCTTCGCCAGCAATCGCCGCTTCACGTCGCCCACGTACGAAGACGTGGGCACGACGTTCGTCTACACGAGCACCGACGTGCTGCTGGCGGTTCCGCTACGGGCGGAGGTCGGCGTGCCGAAGCCTCCCAAGAGCGACGAGGAGAAATGGTCGAAACCGGGCGAGGCGGAGAAGGAAAAAGACAAGGACAAAGACGCCAAGAAGGAAGAAAAGAAGGACGACGTTGACAAGAAATCAGAAGACGGCAAAGACAAGACCGACGACAAGAAGGCCGAAGTCAAGCCAATCAAGATCGAGCTAGACGGCTTCGAGCGCCGCGCGATCGTGTTGCCGGTCAAGGCCGGCAATTTTACCGGCTTGGAAGTGAGCGAGGACGGCAAGCTCTTGTACGTCAGCCGACCGCCGCGCGGCGCGGGCGAAGAGGCGGCGATCAAGATTCTCGACATCAAGGCCGACGAAAAGCAAGAACAGACGGTTTTGGACAAGGCGAGCGGCTTCTCGCTTTCGGCCGACGGCAAAAAATTGCTGGTGCGACGCGGCGAGAGCTACGCGGTTGTCGACGCCAAGGCCGACCAGAAATTCGACAAGACCCTGGCCACCAAGGGTCTGCAAACCACGATCGATCCCCGCGCCGAGTGGCGGCAGATGTTGCGCGAGGCCTGGCGCCTGCAGCGAGATTATTTCTACGATCCCACGATGCACGGCGTCGATTGGCCGCAGGTTTACGACCGCTACAAGGTTGTTCTGGAAGACTGCACGTCGCGCGAGGACGTGCAGTATGTGATCGGCGAGATGATCTCGGAGCTGAACGTCGGGCATACCTATGCCCGGACCGGCGGCGACATGGAGAAGCCGGAGAGCGTCTCGGTGGGGCTGCTGGGCGCCGATTACGAACTGCACGACGGCGCTTACCGCATCGTCAAGATTTATGAGGGCGGGCCCTGGGACGTCGATGCCCGCGGGCCGCTCAGTCAGCCCGGCGTCAATGTCAAGGAGGGAGAGTACCTGCTGGCCGTCAACGGGCTGCCGCTGGACGCGGAGAAAGACCCCTGGGCCGCGTTTCAGAACCTGGCCGGCAAGACCGTCACGATTCAAGTCAGCGCGCAAGCCCAAGATCGACGACCGCGCCCGTGAGTTGATCGTCGTGCCGCTGGCCAGCGAGAGCGATTTGCGTTATCGGGCCTGGATCGAGCGGAATCGGGCGCATGTCGCCGAAAAGACCGGCGGGCGAGTTGGTTATCTGCACGTGCCGGATACCGGCATTAACGGCCAGAACGAGCTGTTCCGCCAATTCTACGGCCAGACCAACCTCGACGCCCTGATTGTCGACGAACGCTGGAATGGGGGCGGCCAGATCCCGACCCGGTTTATTGAACTGCTCAACCGGCCCGTGACGAACTACTGGGCCCGCCGCGACGGCGACGATATGACCTGGCCGCCAGATGCTCTGCAAGGCCCCAAGTGCATGCTCATCAACGGCCTGGCCGGCTCGGGGGGCGACGCGTTTCCGGCGTACTTCCGCCAGGCCGGACTGGGAAAGCTGATCGGAACCCGCACCTGGGGCGGCCTGGTGGGCATCTCGGGCAATCCGCTGTTGATCGACGGGGGTCAGGTCACGGTGCCCACGTTCGCTTTCTATGAGACCGACGGCACTTGGGGCATTGAAGGGCACGGCGTCGACCCCGATATTGAAGTGGTCGACGATCCGGCCCGCATGACCGGCGACCGCGACCCGCAGCTCGACGCCGCGATCGACCACATGCTCGACGAGCTCAAGCGGGCTCCGCCGGCACGACCCAAGCGGCCGGCCTATCCGAATCGCGCGGGCATGGGCATCAAGCCCGAGGATAAGTAAGCCGTTAGACTGTACCCAAGGAGAAGCTTCGATGTATCGCGCCATGACGGGGTTTGCAGTTTTCGCGTCCGCGGTGTTGTCGTTGACGGCGCCGGCTGCCGCCGACGGTCCGCTGATGGCCGGCGTGGCCACGGTCGATATCACTCCCGAGCCGGGGCTGATGTTGTGGGGCTATAGCAACCGTACCCATGGCGCCACGGGCACACTTGACCCGCTGATGGCCAAGGCCGTGGTGCTGCGCGGGCGACCAGTCGGCGGCGATTGTCACGCTCGACCTGGGGCGCACGCCCGAGGAGGCCGTGCTGGCCAAGATTCGCGACGAAACGAAGTCGCGTTGCGGCGTGTCGAACCTGTTTATCACAGCCAGCCACACGCACCATGCTCCGGCGATGGAGTCGACGCCCGACAGTCCCAATCCGTATGCCGAAAAGGTGGGCCGTCAGATCGCGGAGATTATTTGCCAGGCGGCGGGCGAGCTTGTGCCGGTGAAGATTGGCGTGGGACGCGGCACGGCCGACCTGGCCCATAATCGCCGCAAGTACCTGCCGGACGGCCGCGTGGCCATGCAGTGGCGCAATCCAAATCACGAGAAGACCGAACCGGTCGATCCCGAGTATGCCACCATTCGGCTCGATCGGGCCGACGGCAGCGTGCTGGCCGTGCTGTTTAACTACGCTTGCCACCCGGTTGTGATGGGGGGCGACAACTATCAATACAGCGCCGACTACGTGGGAGCGGCCTGTGCGACGGTCGAAAGCGAACTAAAGACCAAGTGCCTTTTCCTGCAAGGCGGCTGCGGCAACATCAACCCGTACATGGATAAGACGCCGCTGGATCAAGGTGGCGTCGAGGAAATGCGCAAGATGGGCCGCACGCTGGGCGAGCTGCTGGTCAAGACGGCTCGCGAGACCGTCACCGCCGTGCCGGCCCATCCGTCGATCCAATACGAAGCTCGCGTGATTCCGGTCCGAGCCCGATGGGATTTGGAGGATCCGGAAGTCCGCGCGGTCTTGAGCAAGGCCTATGGTCCGCGGTTCGACAATTACATTTCCAAGACCGTGAAGAACAATCGTGTGCAGTGCACGTTGACGACGCTGCTGATCGACGACGACATCGCCCTGGTGGGAATGCCGGGAGAGCTTTTCGTCGAGTTTCAAACGGCGATCAAAACCCGCTCGCCGGTGAAGAACAGTTTTCTGGTCGGCTACACGCACGGCTACCACGCTTATTTTCCGACGTTGCGGGATGCGGCCGCGGGCGGCTACGGCGGCAAGACCGCCACTTATGTCGAGCCGGGGGCCGGCGAGCGGCTGACCGACGAGGCCCTGATCACGCTCTACAAAATGACCGACCGTCTGCATGACGTGCCGCGCGTCGAGGACTTCAAGTTGTTGGAGTACGACGAAGTGCGCGGCAAGTGACAGCGTCGCGGCGAGTGACAGGGGCGCGGTCGGCAGGTACATTGCTCTGACGCCCGGCTAGTCCGACCGCTCGAGAAATCCGCCAAAGGCCGCACGCATGGATCCATCTGCCACTCCGGCGCTAGTAATCGACGCCAAGACCGTGTTTCGCAACATCGAGCGGATGGCGACATACGCCGCCGATCACGAGCTGGACGTCCGCCCGCATACTAAAACGCACAAATCGCGTCAGATGGGCGCTTTGCAAATGTCGGCAGGCGCTATCGGCCTGACTGCCGCGAAAGTCGGCGAAGTGGAGCTGATGGCCGAAGTGGCCGACGACGTGCTGTTGGCTTATCCGGCGGTCGATCCGGCGCGGACCGGCCGGCTGGTCCAATTGGCGGCTCATGGGACGATTCGAGTCGCCGCCGATTCCAAGCAATGCGCCAAGGCGCTAGCCGACGCCGCCAACCGGCATAGCGCCACGATCGGCATTCTGGTCGATCTCGACGTGGGCATGGGCCGCACGGGACTGCAAACCGTTTCCGAGGCGCTCAAGTTGGCCCAATATGTCGACGCCACGCCGGGTCTGCGGCTCGACGGATTGTTTTGCTACCCTGGGCATATCATTTCTCCGCCGGGGAAACAGGAGGCGGAATTATTGGCAGTCTCCGACAAGCTGGCCGAGACGCTCAAGGTATGGGCCGATCACGGTCTGCAAGCCCGCATCGTTTCGGGCGGGTCCACGCCGACGGCTTATCAGTCGCATCAGATTCCCGAGTACACCGAGATTCGACCCGGCACGTACATCTACAACGACATGAACATGGTTCGCGGGGGCTTTTGCAGCCTGGAAGACTGTGCCGCGAACATCGTTTGCACGGTGGTCAGCACCGCCGTGCCGGGGCAGGTAGTCATCGACGCGGGCAGCAAAACCCTGACCAGCGACGTGTTTGGGCCAGCTCCCGAGAGCGGATACGGACACGTGGTCGAGTATCCCGATGCCCGCATTACGCGGCTCACCGAAGAGCACGGACAGATCGATATCCGAAAATGTGAGCGGGCTCCGCAGATTGGCGAGCGAGTGACCGTGATTCCGAACCACATCTGCCCGTGCGTCAATCTGCAGGACACAGTCTGGTGGCGCGACGAGGAGGGCCGGCTGGAGGCCTTCAAGATCGACGCCCGCGGAATGCTGAGCTAACTAAAGCCTAGTCTTCGGCCAAGTCGCCTTCGCGGGGCTCCGGCAGCCAGAAGCAGGCGATGCTGCCGACCAGGTAGACGAACAGCCCGACGCCGGCGGCGGCATAGGCCAGTCGCAGCGCGGGGGATTCACCCGGTACGTATTTGCTCAGCACGGTGGTGACCGCGGCGAAGGAGGTGCCGATCATCCGCCCGCCGATATTGGCGGCGAAGCCCTCGCCCGTGCCGCGCAGATGGACCGGGTAGACCCGGGGCAGGTAGTTGCCCCAAAAGCTGAATTGGGCGACCGTGAAAAAGCCGGCGATGAATGCGCCGACCGTGAGGGCATTGAGGCTGTAGAGCGGCGCCACGGCAAAAATGACTGGGACGGCAATCAGGCCCGGAATTTGAAAGATCCGCAGCAGGCTCCGCCGGCTGACGACGCGCACCGCCAGGATGGCCAGTGCGAAGCGGCCGAACAGCCCGCCGACTTCCTGCACCTTGTTGACGAAGGCGGCCGTCTGATTTTGATAGGCCTTTTGGGCGGGCACCGGCTTATCGGCCGTGGCCGCGGCCACGTCGGGCACGCCGGGGATGATCTGCGGAATTTGCTGGATGGCGCCGAAGGCGGCGCCGTAGCTGCAGGCGAACATGATTGTGGTGACGATCGTCGTGCGGCGAAACTTGGGCGAGAACAATTCGGCGACGCTGGGGCGGTGGAGCGTGCCGGCGGCCCGTTTCTGGGACCAGACCGGCGATTCGGGCAAAAACGGCCGGATCGCGATCAGCGGCAGGGCCGGGATCAGGCCCGACATGAGCGTGTAGCGCCAGGCGGCTTGTGGCTGGTGGATCTCGCCCAGGAAACCGAGCCAGGAGGGCAGCTCAATCAGCGGCAGGTTGTGGCCGTAGGAGACGATCAGCCCGAATACGCCGGCGACCATCAGCCCGCCCAGGGAGGAAAAAGCCTGCGTATAGCCCAGCACGTTTTCGCGCTGGCGAGGGTCGGGGAACAATTCGGCCAGCCAGGCGACGGCGGCCACGAACTCGATGCAGACGCCGATGAACGTGGTGCAGCGGAGGACCAGAAACATCTCGATCGACGTGGAAAAGCCGGCCGCGAAGGCCGACAGGGCGTAAATCAGGATGCTCCAGGTCAGCACGCGGCGGCGTCCTAGACGATCGGTCAAATAACCGCCCAACAGGCCGAAAAGACCTCCGGCAAAGGCCGGCGCGTAGAAAATCAGCGAAGCCCAGCGAATAAATTCATCGCTGCCGGGTTTGAAACCGGTCAGGTCGGTGATCACGTCCTTGATGATCAGCGGCATCATCAGCAGTTCGTAGATGTCGAAGGCAAAGCCGATGGCGGCCAACGAAACGATCAACCATTGGGTCACGGTGAGGCGTTGGGCGCCGCTGGGCATGGCTGGCATGGGATGGGTCCGTGAGGGGAGGGATTGCGAAATCGCTCTTGAGACTTTGCGGGCGAGACGCTATGAATCGCCGAGCCTCGCGCTAGGTTTGGCCCCGATCATAGTGGACGCCGCTTGGCCCTGGCAAGCGATTCGCTTGACGCGGAGCGCGGGGTTCGTTTCGAGTTGTCGCCGCTGGGTGGTCGCGCGGGGTCGGCCACGAACTGATTTTTCTTTGGATCGCGGCGGGGCGGCGCACTTGTCGGTTTCGCGCGACGCCGAATAATACTCAGCGGGTAAGAAAAATGCCGATCGGGCGTCAGAGACTGCTTGTCGACTTTGGCGATAGCTGGTATAAGCACGCGAGTTTAGGCGGTGCAACGGGGCTGCCCGACGCCTAGGCTCGATGGATCAACACGAGTGGAGGGATTCGCCGCACATGAACCGTATTGAAGCCGCTTCCATTGCGGTGCCCGAGAGCAGTTCGCTGCCGGAGGATAGTGAGGAGCCTCCTGGTACGCCTCGCCGCCACCCGAAATGGAATGACGTCCCCGACGAACAATGGGACGACTGGCGATGGCAGATGCAGAATGCCATTCGCACAACTTCTCAGTTGGCCGAGTTTTTTTCTTACGGCCCCCAGGAGCTTGCCGCCCTGGAAAGTCTCGAACAGAAGTATAAGCTGGCGATCCCGCCCTATTACTTCTCGCTGATCAACGTCGACGATCCGTTGGACCCCATCGGCCTGCAATCGCTCCCCTCGACATTGGAGCAATCGAGCACCGCCGGCGTCGAGTTGGAAGATCCGTTGGAAGAGGACAAGGACTCGCCAGTCCCCGGACTTACGCATCGCTATCCCGACCGCGTGTTGCTGGTCGCCACGCACGTCTGCACGATGTACTGCCGGTTTTGCACGCGCAAGCGGGTGACCATGGATCGCGACGGCTGGGACGCGCCCAGCCACAACGATCAGCGGATGATTCAGTACGTGCGCGAGCACCGCGAAATCCGCGACGTGGTTTTTTCCGGCGGCGATCCGCTCTCCTTGCCGGTGGGACGCTTGCGGTGGTTTATCACCGAACTGGCCGACATTGACCACGTGGACGTGATTCGCCTGGGAACCCGGGTGCCGGTCACGTTGCCGCAACGGCTGTTCGATCTCGATTTGATCGACATGCTGAAACAGGCCGGCAAGATCTGGATCCAAACGCATTTCAATCACCCCCGCGAAATTACCCCAGCCGCGGCGACAGCCTGTCGCAACCTGATCAACGCGGGCATGCCCGTCAACAGCCACGCGGTGCTGCTCAAGGGCGTGAATGACTCGGTGGCAACGATGCGGCAATTGGTGCGTGGGTTGCTGCGGATCAAGGTGCGGCCGTATTACCTGTTCCATTGCGACCCGGTGACCGGCGCCGGACACTTTCGGACTTCGATCTGGAAGGGGTTGGAAATCATCGAGGGATTGCGGGGCCATGTCTCGGGCCTGGCCGTGCCGACCTACGTGGTCGACGGCTTGCACGGCGCGGGAAAAATCCCCGTGATGCCCAACTACCTGGTCTCGGCTTCGGACAATGCCGTGATCCTGCGGAATTACGAAGGTCTGTTGTTTCGTTATGCTCCGGAAGATCGGCCCGAGGCGGCCGACCGCGGCTACGCGACCATCGGCGTCAGTTCGTTGTTGAGCGGAACGCGCGACGTGCTGGTTCCCGATGGCGTTCCACGGCTCGCGCGCGGCAGGAGACGGCTGCTTCGCAGGCGGCCGAGCCGACCGTCGCGGACGTCATTCAAATGAACGGCTACCAACACCAGGAACCGGTCGAAACCCCGCGACCCGCGTGGGTCCGATTGCCCAAGGCGAAATAACGATGTCGCGGGCCCGCCGCCAATGCGACGGGCCCGCGCGTTTGCGCTAAAGCGGAGGAAACATCGCTTGAAAATCGGCCTGACGTTCAACCTTCGGCAGCCCACGGCGACCGGCCAGGTCGATGCCGGTTCATCGCATGTCGTCGACGACGAGCAAGAGGAGTTCGATTCGCCCGAGACGATTTCCGCCGTGGCCGAGGCATTGACGAATCTGGGGCACGAAGTGGAATTGCTCGGCTATGGCGAGCCGCTGTTGCGTCGTCTGCTCGACGGTCCCCGGGTGGACCTGGTGTGGAACATCGCGGAAGGGCAGGGGGGCGGTCGCAGCCGCGAGGCGCGCGTGCCTGCCGTGCTGGAAATGTTCGACATTCCCTATACGGGTTCCGACCCGTTGACCCTGGCCGCCACGCTGGACAAGGACTGTGCCAAACGGCTGGTCGCCGACAGCGGAGTGGCCACGCCCGAGTGGGTGCTGTTCGACGGCGATTGGGCGGCCCATCGACAGCAACTGGCCGCGCTTCGATATCCGGTTTTCGTCAAGCCGGCTTACGAGGGCTCGAGCAAGGGGATTCTGGCCAGCAGCCTGATTGCCGACGTTCGAGCGTTGCGACCGGCGCTTGAGCGGCTTTTTCTCGCTTACAAACAGCCGATCTTGGTCGAGGAGTTCATCGACGGCGACGAGTTGACCGTGGGGGTTGTCGGCAATCGGCCGGCGGAAGTAATTGGCATCATGCGCGTGCTACCCCGCATGCAAGAGGCCGGGCCATTCGTATACAGCCTCGAAGTCAAGCGCGATTGGCGGCGGCGGGCGCGCTATGATTGTCCGGCCCAATTGAGCCCCTCGGACACCGACGCCGTTCGCGAGGCGGCGCTGCGGTGTTGGCGGGCGCTAGGATGTCGCGACGTGGCGCGGGTCGATTTTCGGCTGCGCGACGGAGTGCCGTATTTTCTAGAGGTCAATCCGCTGCCGGGCCTGTCGCCGGTTTCCGGAGACCTTGTATTGCTGGCCGGGTACGTCGGCATCGAATATCCTGAGCTGATCGCGCGTATCCTGCAGGCGGCGACCGAGCGTTTGAATCTGGTTTCCGAACCGTCGCTCGTCGGTTGATCGTCCCGCTTGTCCCCGCTCCTTTACCCTCGCCGCCGGAAAAATCCCTTGGAAGTTCTGATCCTCTACAACGAACCGGCGCTGGCGGCCGACGATCCCGACTGGGCCGCCGAGTTGGGCGTCTTGGATTCGGTCGAGTCGGTGTCGACCGCGCTGTTGGCCCACGGCCATGTCGTCCGCAAGCTGGGCCTGGCATCCGACACCAGCAACCTGTTGGACGCCCTGTCCGGCCTCGGCCGGGCCGACGTCGTGTTCAATCTTTTCGAGGGCCTGGGCGGGGTCAGCCGCGGCGAACCGGAAGTTGCGGGCCTGATCGAGTTGTTGGGCCATCCGCTGACCGGCTGCCCAGCGGAGTGTCTGAGCCTGGTACGCGACAAGGCGCGGACCAAGTGGCTGCTGCTGGGCGCGGGGTTGCCCACCGCGAAGTTCCTGCTGATTCGGCCGGGAGAGCCGCTCAACGAAAGTGCCCTGCGCGGCTACTGGCCGAGGGGCCGGCGATCGTGAAGCCGGCACACGAGGACGCGAGCTTGGGAGTCGACTCCGACAGCGTTGTGACGGAATGGGAGCCGCTGGCGCGGCGGATCGAGCATGTGCTAGGTCGCTATGGCGCCACGCTCGTCGAGCAGTTCATCGTGGGTCGCGAATTCAACGCCGCGGTGATGGCGCTGGATGAGCCCGAGTGCCTCGCCGTGGCGGAGATCGAATTCTCGGGCCCGGGCGACAAGGGCTGGCAGATCGTGACCTACGACGCCAAGTGGGCGCCCGGCAGTTCCGACGACGAAACCACGCCGGTCCGGTGTCCCGCGCGGGTTGACGCTGCCACCGCGCGGCGGATCGAGGAGTTGGCCGTGGCCGCCTTCCGCCTGACGGGCTGCCGCGACTATGCGCGGGTCGATCTGCGGATGGACGCCCGGGGGCAGATCTTCGTGCTGGAGGTGAACGCGAACCCCGACATTGGGCCGGCGGCCGGGTTCGCCCCGGCATTGGCGGTCGCGGGAATCGGCTACGACGAGTTCATTGATCGGATGGTGCGAACGGCGCTGGCCAATCGCGGTCAAGCGGCGCGCGATCGGGTTGAATCGCTCTAGCCGTCGACGCGGCGGTAGAGGCCCAGGTTCTTTTCGGCCAGGGTCTTGAGGAACATGTCCAGCGGACCGCCGGGAATTCCGGCGCCGATGCCGATCGTGTAGATGCTGATACGGCGCGTCTTGTTGACCGCCGTGATGGCCGCCACGATATCGACCGGCGCGGCGATTTTGCCCCCATAGGGAGCGCCATCCGATAGGAAGTAGATGGCCTCGGTGTCGAACTGCATGGCTCCTTCGAGCGCGTCGTACGAGGCGGTGAAGAAGTGCGTGCCCTGGGAGTTGACAAAGTGAACGGCCGCTTTTTTGGTGGCGTCGGTGGCGGCCACGAGTTGTCGCTGCCACGGCGTCACCGTGCTGTTGAAGACCACGATGCCAAAATAGGCATGTTCGGGCAGGCCGCTAATGGCGCGAATCAGCTCGCGCTTGGCCGCGTCGATACGCTGGCCGTTCATGCTGGCCGAAGTGTCCAGCACGAAGACCATCCGCTGCGCGAACAACGGCAGGCCGTAATAGTTGCCGGTGGCGCCTTCGATGATGGCCTGGCGATAGGGAGATTGGACGCTGCGGGTGGGATACTCGAACGAGTCGCGGTTGTCCTCCCACCAGCGCCCCCAGGCTTCCGCGTTGGCGCCAAAAATCTGATCGGTGACTTGCGTCAGGTGCTCGACCGCGTCGGCGCCGTCCTCGCCGCCAAGCTGGTCGAGCATTTCGATGATCGCGCCCAGGGCCTGGCGGTCGGGGATTTTGGCTAGCGCGGCCACCACCGCGCGGCGGAGCCCAAAGTGGCCGGCAAAGGTCTTTGTCTTCGACAGTCGCGCGAGCGGCTCGACGTCGGCGACCGAATGGTGCGCGCCCAGCTCATCGGCCAGCGTGACGAGCACCTCGACCCCGTTCTTGGACGAAGCCACGGCGTCGTCGACAAACGCGAGCGCGTCACGGCGCACGCTGGGCAGGTTCGACGACAGCAGCACGGCCAGCGAAGGAGCCGCCGCCAGCCCTCCGTCGGGGCGATTCAGGTCCTTCTTGGCGATGACCAACAGCGTGTCGCAGACTTCCTGCTTGTCGCTCTCTTTGAGCAGCGAGTCGTAGGCCGCTTCGCGCACCTTTTCGTCGGCGTCGGACAGCCCGCCGTGAACCAGCCGCACGGCATCGGCAATGGGAAACTGACCGAGCTGCGCGATCGCCGACGCCCGCATGTCGGGCTGCTTGCTGCGCAATTGTTGTTGCAGCGATTTCTTGGCCTTGGTGAAGTCGCGGATATGGTCGGCGGCTTGGGCGACGCCGATCGATGCGGCACACGAAGCGCCGATGATGCAGGCGACCAGGAGGATGGGAAAACGCGATCGCAAGGACGGCCTCTTCAGTGGTGCTGTTCGAGCCGGGGCCAGTGAACCAACAGCGCGGCCCGGCGGAGCACGACAACACTATTTTCCCGTGCGCGGGGCTGTTCTGTCAACTTGGCGGCGAAATGTGGTGTCCTATGATCGTGTGCGACCCATAATGATTGGAGTCTCTAAAAGGTGTCAGGAACCTTTTCATTAAAGGTTCCTGACACCTTTTTACGAATCGTCGTCGGGGATTGAAGTTGCCATCGTTTGCCGCATCTTGCGCCACAGCTCGCGGAGTTGATCGGCGGCGGCGGGCGAGAGCTCGCCGCGGGCGTAGGCGGCGCGGGAGTAGAGCTCGGCCAGGTTGCGGGCGTCGACGGAAATAAAGGCGTTGAGCTTGCTGACGTCGCGGGCCAGTTCGTGCGGAGTCTGGTCGGCGTGGCGCGGACAGCCGTGTTCGCGCGACCAGGCCTCGAATGCCTCGAACGTGTAGCGCACCAGTTCGGTCATCGAGTAGCGGCCGGCAATGTTCGTGGCGAACGGATCGGCATAGCTGGAGAAAGGGGCAGGGGGGATGTCGAGCGAGGCCGCATCGCCGGCGGCGGCGCGCGGGCGTTTGACGCCGAAGAACCGATTCCAGAACTCACGCCACTCGGCCAGAAAGCTGCGCCAGGCCGCCAGGATCTCGGCCCGAAATCGCCAGCAGGCGTACAGGGCCGCCAGCGCGACGACGACATAGATGGCCCATTGGATCAGCGTAACAACTATGCGACTGAGTGTTGCGGCAGCCTGGCCGACCGCCTTCATCTCCGCCTCGGCCGGGTGTGACTTCGAATCCGTGAAACGCTCGATGTCGCTCCGTTTGTCGTCCTGCGGTGATTTCGAATCGGGTTCGTTTTCCTTCGAGGAATCGGCCCTGGCCTGCGACGGCAATTTCTGGTCGTCGTCTTTGCTTTGAGACTTGTCATTTGAACTGGTTGATTTCTGCGAGCTTTGCCCTTTCTCGGACGACGGCTGTTTGCCCTTACCGTTGGCTTGCTTGTCTTGACCCTTGTCTCGCTGCGAGGGCGATCCCTTTTCATCGGTTTGCTTGGATGACCCGGACGAGGATTGTTTCTCGTGCTGTGCGTGGCTGCCGTCAGAGGCCTTTTCGTCGTCCGACTTTGAGGAATCCGCGTCGTCGGATTGTTCTTGTTGGCTTTCGTCTTGCGGCTGCTGATCGGGCGCCGTGCCGGGCTCCTCGTCTTTCGTCCCTTCGCGAGGCACACTCGGCGATTTCGAGCGGTTCTGCTCGGGCGAGCCCACGGTGAAGGGAAGCTCGGAGATCGCATACTCGGCGCTGGGACGGGGCAGCAGGGCGGCGAGGACCAGCAGAATTCCGATCACGACGGCGCCGGTGCCCAGCCAGAGGTTGGCCATCAGGGTCGGCATCTCGATGCGCCGTTGCCGCAGGTAGCGTCGCAAACCCAGGAAGCTGGTCGTGAGCAGCAGGCCCATGCCGCTGCCGACGTACAGGCAGAGGAGCCAAAAGGCATGGCGGCGGCCCGCCAAGTCGCTCTCGGGTATCAGCCACTGGCCGATGCCGAACAGGGGCAGCGCGGCGAGCGAGAAGTACACGACCCACACGCCCGGGGCGTGCGGCCGGCGCTGGTGCTCGACGTAGCGCTGCCAGAAACCGCGCGGCACGTCTCGCGAGCTCGTGCCCTCTAGCCGGCGCTCGGCGGCGCGGTCGGGATCGTCCGCGGCGGACTTTTCCAGCCCGGCGGTTTGCAACAGGCCCTCGCCCGAGGAGTCCTGATCGTCGTCGATTACGGTGCAGTCCCAGGTCAGCCGATGCGCGCACCACCAGACCAGGGCGATCAGCGACCAATTGATAATCCAACTGAAGTGGTCGATCCAGCCGCCCTGAAAATCCATGAACTTGTTGGCGGCGATTCCGACCACGATGGCTAGCGCCGCGCCGAACGGCGCGGCCCGCTCGAAACCCTCCTCGATCGCGATGCGGCTGATCAGCACGGCCGCGAACACGAAGCAGGCCATGACCCAATGCAGGCGCTCCTGGAACTGTCCCTGGTAGAAAACCCCCAGCAGGAAGAACACCAGGCTGCCGACCAGCGCCATGATCAGCGCCGGGCTGATGGCGATCACGACGTAGTCGGCCATGGTCTGGTGGAGTTTGCGTGCCATAGGCGTCGTTAACGAGCTGTTTCAAAACCGCCTGGGAGAACGAGGATCGCCCCATTTTACTCCGCAACCATCCTGGGGATGGCGCCCGTCGCAAAATTGGGACAGTCCCCGGCGGTTTTGAAACAAGCTTTTAGTGGGTCACGAAGGCCCGGCAGATCGTGCCGACGGCCGTTTCATCTTTCAGGTGTCGAGACTCGATTCGTTCTTCCAGTAGCTTGCCGGCCGCTTCGGCGAACTCGCGTTCTTCGAAAATATTGAGAATCGCCGTGACGGCAAAGCCGCGGCGGCGGAGGCTGCCCAGGGCCGTGGCCGTTTCGACCGACACGGCGGTCAATATGGGGACCACGGTGGCGTCGCGCGGCAAGCGGCTGGCCGCTTCGGTCACCAGCTGCGCCAGGTTCAGTCCGTCGGTCGGCTCGACCCGGGCCAGCGTTTCCAGAATTCGCATCAGTTGCTCCGGCCCACGGCGCGTTTCGACCACCAGCGGGCGCAGCCGGTCGCTCGTGGCCAACATGCCGGCGGCCTGTTGCGCGGCGCTGCGGCTGCGGATGTCGAAATCCCAGCCTTCCTGGCGAATGCGGTCGGCGGCGTCGCGGCCGTTGGTCACGAGTCCGACTTGCTGGCCCATTTGAAACACGGCGTTGGCCAGCGAAGCGGCGGCCGTGACGGCCAACTCCGAGCGGTAGGGTTCGTGACGCTCGTCGAATGCTCCCGTGTGAAAATCCAAAAGCACGGTCGCGCCGGCCACGGTCGAGGGTTCGTAGACCTTGCTGTGCAACACACCAGTGCGCGCCGTGGCCCGCCAGTGGACCCGGTTGAGCGGATCGCCGGCTTCGTAGCGCCGCACTCCGGCGACGCGAGTCGGATCCTCGAACAGGCGGTAACTCATCCGCACTTCGCCGATCGGGCGACGCGAGGCGATGTCGAAGCCCTCGAGTGGCTGCACTTGTGGATAGACCAGCAGGAAATGCGGCTCCGTGGCCACGCGATAGCGTCTGTGGAGACCGAACAAGTCGCCGGTCTCCAGGACCAGCGGACCGACCTGGTAATAGCCGCGGCGGTTGCAGGTCAGTTGATAATGAATCGTCTTTCGTCCGCGGCGTTTGAACATCGCCAGATGCAATCGCTTGCCGCTGACGCGCAAGTTGGGCGGTTCGTAGATCAGGGCGTGTCGCGGCAGCAGGTCCTCGACCAGCAGCCAGGCCACCGGCAGCGAGCCCTTGTTCTCGATCGTGATCACCACGGCCACCGTCTCGCCGACGTTGGCACTCAGGCGATTGCACTCCCGGCGAGCCGTGAGATGTTCCGACCAGGTGCGGGCCAGGAAGCGGCTGACGAGCATCACGCCCAAGAGCGTGTACATGGCATAGGCCACCAGGCCCACGCGGAAGACAAGGGCGACGACGAGCAACAACGCGGCGCCCAAGAACCATTTCATGACAATCGCGCTTTCATGGCATCGTCGTTTTCATCAGACCCGCGCTTCGGCGGGCATGGTGGGCACGGGAATCTCGCTGAGAATTTCTTCGACGACCGCCGCCGAGGTCACCTTGCGCAGCCGGCTTTCGGGTCGCACGATGAGACGGTGCGTGAGCACGGCCGGGGCCACGCGCTTCACGTCGTCGGGCAGCACGAAGCTGCGTCCGAGGATGGCCGCCATCGCCTGACCGGTGCGAAACAGGGCGAGCGAAGCCCGCGGGCTGGCGCCCAGGCTCAAGTCGTCGTGCGTGCGGGTCTCGTGGACGATTTGCATGAGGTAGCGGCGCACCTTGTCGTCGACGTGCACATCGCGCACCGCGCGCTGACAGGCCACCAGGTCGGCCGCGGTGACGACTGGCTGCAATTTGTCGAGCGGATGGCCGTGCTCAAGCATTTCGAGCATCTTGAGCTCCTGGTCCATGCTGGGATAGCCCAGGCTGAAGCGGACCAGAAAGCGATCGAGTTGCGCCTCGGGCAACGGGAACGTGCCTTCGTGGTCGACCGGGTTTTGGGTGCCGATCACCAGAAAGGGGCGCTGCAAGTCGTGCGTCGTGCCATCGACCGAGACACGCCCCTCGCCCATTGCTTCCAAGAGCGCCGACTGGGTGCGAGGCGTGGTCCGATTGATTTCGTCGGCCAGCACGATCTGGGCGAAAATTGGTCCCGGGCGGAACTCGAAATCGGTGGTTTTCGGGTTAAAGATCGACGCGCCCGTCACGTCGGTCGGCAGCAGATCGGGCGTGCACTGGATGCGTTTGAACGAGCAGCCCACGCTGGCGGCCAATGCCCGGGCGAGCATGGTTTTGGCCACGCCGGGCACGTCTTCCAACAGAATGTGGCCTTCGCAAAACCAGGAGACCAGCGACAGCACGATCTGCGATCGCTTGCCGACGATCGCGGTTTCGACATTGCCGATGATGCGTTTGGCCGTGGTCGCAACTTCCGCCATGTTGGCAGTGCCTCGAAGTTTGTTCCTTGTGCGCTCTGCTCGCCGGACGCGAATCTTTATGCTAACCCCCGAGCGGGCGGTTTGCCACCTGGGGCGGAGCTGGCGAAAACGTCCCCAAAAACCATCGCCGTCGCGGGAACGAGTGGCTTAGTTCGCGGTCTGCTGTCTCAAGAGGCGACTCAGCACCCAGACCACGACCAGGCCATAGACGACACACGCCGCCAGCAGCGGGTAAATCAACAGCGGGAATGCGGTCAGAAGTCCCTCGGCCAGGTAGGACTGTGCGAAGCAAAGCGGCGCCATGCCGGCCAGCGTGCCCAGCATCAATTTCCAGACGGACAACTGCGTCAAACCGGCCGCGTAAGAGACCAGGTCCGATGACGTTAGCGGGTTGACGCGCAACAGAAAAACGACCCACGCACCGCGACGGATGATATGCGCCTCGTAGGGCGCCAGGGCCGAACGAGCCAGGTAGTGTTCGGCGCGACCGCCAAGCAGGACCCGCATCAACTGGCAGGCGATCCCCGCGCCAATCACATTGCCAGACAGCGAAAGCAGCCCGCCCCAGAAGCCTCCGAACAGGACACCGCCGGGCGCGTAGAGCATCGTACCGGGAATGGGTGCGACGACGACTTCCATCGTCACGAAACCGAGGTAGGCCAGCGGCGCGGCCACGCCGAATTGATTGAAAAACGCGCGGAGCGCCGCGACTTTTTCCTCGGCCGAGTCGCCGGAATGGAACAATACGTGAACGATTCCGCCGGTGACATAGGACCACGCGAGCAGAGCGACGAACAAGGCGATCGTGGCAATCGCGAGCGCGGGCAAGAAGAGTATTGCGCAATATTGCACTTCGGGGGCGGAACGAGCGGCTACTCGGAAATCTTGCTGCAAGCGTACCGCGTAGGAGCACTGCTGGACAAGCCGGCAGTGGCACCGGACGACGACGCCGCGGACAAGCCAGCATTGGCACGAGTTGAAAACGCGCAGTACAAGCCAGCCAGGGCACCGATTTAGGCCGGCTGGCGCTCGGGATGCAGGTAAATAAAACTCTTGCCCAGGCGGCCCTCGTAGTTGCCGGCCGATATTCTCACGAGGCCCGGGGTATCGACCGAAGCTGCAATCGCGCGGTGCGTGGCGGCCGCGATCGAGGCCAGGTCGCGGCCGTTGATGATCACTTCCATGACCGATGCCACGCCCTCGGGCAATCGGCTCTTGTCGCCCAACTTGTCGCGGAGCGTAGGACAATACTCGGCGAACGTGCTGGCGATCGAAAACGAATAGCGGCTGCCGGCCTTCGAACCGCTGGCGGCGATGCCGCCGGGAAAGGGCGTGATCACGTCGGGCATGTCGGCGGCCGCCGCTTGGGCCCGTTCGGCGGCCAACAGCGCCGAATCCACGTCGCGGCCCATGAACCACAGGTTTCCGCCCATCAGGCCATCGCGATAGCCGAAGCGGCGATCGATGACGAATTCTCCGCCCAGGATCGGCACGACCCACACGGGCCGATCGAAACGCCGCGTCGCGAAACTGGTGTCCGTCGCCGAAGAAGGCCAACTTGCGGCCGAGCTTGTAGAAGTCCTCGCTCTCGATCAGGTTGAAGCAGGCGGTGGTGGGGCAGGTGAGCACGTTCTGGCTGATGCGCACCAGCAGGGCACGCTCGAGCGCCTCGCGGCGGTCCTTGCGAAAGCGGGGCACGTGCAACTGCACGATCGCGCCGGGGCGGCCGTCGGGAGTGGCGAATGACGCGTCGCCGCCGGGGCCGACGTAGCGGTCGAGCCCCGCCTCGCAGTCGCACATGATCGTGCTGGACGCATTGCCGGTGGCCGCCGCCAGGGCATGTTCGAGCCACTTGCGATCGCGGGCCGTGATGAGAAACTCGGCGTAAATGCTGCGGAAGGCTTCGGCGTAGGTATCCTCCACCTCGGCATGACGAGGAGTTGCCACGCGTTATCGCCCCTTCCCCGGATAGATGGCCTGTTCGGTGACGATCTTGTCCATGAACACGTCGTGCGCCTGCGTGGGAATCTCCGGGAAAAGCTGGCACTCAAAGGCCAATGCCACCAGCGGCGCATCGGGCCGGGCGTGTTCGAGCAGCTTGTCGTAATAGCCGAACCCGTGGCCCATGCGGGCCCCGCGGCGGTCGAAAGCCACGCCAGGGACCATGATCAGATCGAGCTCTTTGACGTCGACCTTTTTGGCGGCCAGCTCGCGCAGTTCGGTCTTGGGCTCGAGGATCTTGTACATGCCGATGGCCAGCTCATCCATGTCGTCCAGCAGGAACAACTCCAATTCCTTGTCAACGCAATAGGGCACGACGATGCGCTTGCCCGAGTTGAGCAGCGCGGGCAGGTAGTGCCGGGTGCGAACCTCGGTGCGGACGTCGATATAGACCATGACTGTTTTCGCGGCGGCGAATTCCGCCAAGGCGGCAAAAGTCTCGCAGATTTTCTGGCTGAGTGCTTCCTTTTCGCTCTGAGCTTGCCGGTTGGCGTGGGCCTGCTCGCGAATGGATTTCTTGAGTTCTTGGGGGTCCATGAGCTGGTCCGGTGTCATCGTGCTTCCTGCGTGATTGAGAGAACGATTTGGCGCATTTGGAGAGGTCCTGATTTCGCGCCTCGACGATATCGTACTGGCTTTGTCGCCAAAGGCAATCCGCCTGGAGCGCGGGCCAGGCTGGCGGCCGGAAAATCCCGGCGGTAGACTGCCATGGTGGCGGCCGATGGCGGCCCACGCTGCGTACTTCGGTTCCGTGCTTCTCGAATCTCGATTGCCTATAATACTTCCATGAGCTCTTCCTATATTATCGCCGGCTGTCGCACTCCCATTGGCAAGCTTCTGGGCGTTTTGTCCAGCGTGCCTGCCCCGCGACTGGGCGCGGCGGCCGTGGCCGAGGCGATTCGCCGATCGGGCCTGCCCGCCGACGCGATTGACGAAGTGATCATGGGCAACGTGCTGGCCGCCGGTTTGGGGCAGGCGCCCGCGAGGCAGGCGGCCCTGTACGGCGGCTTGCCCGACACGATCGCGGCGCTGACGATCAACAAGATGTGCGGCTCGGGCCTGAAGGCCGTGATGCTGGCCGACCAGGCCATTCGCGCCGGCGACGCGCAGGCCGTCGTGGCCGGCGGCATGGAGAGCATGAGCCGGGCTCCGTTTCTGATTTCCGGCGCGCGTGCGGGCTGGAAATTCGGCGATCAGCAGATTCGCGACTCGATGCTCTACGACGGGTTGTGGTGCGCGTTCGAGGATATGGCGATGGGGGCCGAGGCCGATTACATCGCCCAGTCGCGCGGCGTTTCGCGGGCCGATCAAGACGCCTTTGCCGTCGAAAGCCATCGCCGCGCCGTGGCGGCGTCGGCCGCGAGCCGAGAAGAGATCGTGCCGGTGACGATTACCGGCGGCAAGGCCGACGTGGTGGTGAGCCAGGACGAGGGGCCCCGGCCCGACAGCACGATCGAGGGTTTGGCAAAGTTGCGGCCCTCGTTCGGCAAGGAGGGCACGGTCACGGCGGGCAATGCCTCGCAGATTAGCGACGGAGCGGCCGCGTTGGTGGTCGTCAACGAGGCGATTGCCCGCGAAAGCCGTTCGCCGCTGAAAGCCCGCATCGTGGCCAGCGCCACCAGCGGCGTGGCGCCCAAGGAAATCTTCATTGCGCCGGTGACGGCCGTGCAAAAAGTGCTGGCGAAGGCCGGGATGACGCTGGCGGATATCGACCTGATCGAGCTGAACGAGGCATTCGCCGCGCAATCGTTGGCCTGCATGCGGCCGCTGGAAGCCGATCCGGCCAAAACGAACGTCCGTGGCGGCGCGATCGCGCTGGGACATCCGATTGGAGCCAGCGGTGCGCGGGTGCTGGTCACGTTGCTCCACACGCTGGCCGAGCGGGGATTGAAGCGCGGACTGGCGTCGCTGTGCCTGGGCGGCGGAAACGCCGTGGCGATGATCATCGAGCGCGAGTAGGAATTATCGAGCGCGAGTCGGTCCGAGCGGGCAGCAGTCCACCGGACAGACGTCGTGGCTCGGGCCGAACGTTCCCAGCCAGCGGGGTTCGACCAGACCGAGGCGCTCCTCGATCAGCTCGCGGATCATCTCGATGAACTGTGGATGACAGCCCACGGTCGCGGCGCGGACCATGTTGAGACCCAACTCGTCGCAGAGATTTTGGGCCTCAATATCGAGGTCGTAGAGGATCTCGACGTGGTCGGAAAGAAACCCGATCGGCGCGATCACGAGGTCGCGAACCCCCTCGGTGCCATGCAGATCGCGAATCGCATCGCAGAATGTCGGGCGCGAGCCAGGGCTGATTGCGGCGGTCCGCTACGGCTTTGGAAGGCGACGCGATACTCGGGCAACTCGAGGCCGGCCGGACACCAGCCGCGCGGCTTCGGCCAATTGGTCGGCGTAGCGGCAACCGTCGGCCATGGTCATGGGAATGCTGTGGGCGGTGTAGACCACCTGCGCCGCGGCCCGCCGCGGCGGCGGAATCTGGTCGAGCGCCGTCGCGGACGCGCTCCACGATCGGCTCGATGAACCCTGGATGGTTGAAGAACACGCGTAGTTTGTCGACCGTGGGGGCCGCGGGGCCGACTTGTTGCCTCGCCCGGTCGATGTCTTCGCGGTATTGCCGGCAGCCGGAGTAGGAGCTGTAGGCCGACGTGAAAAACGCCAGCGCGTGGCGAACGCCATCGTTGGCCATTTGAACGAGCGTATCGGGCAGCAGCGGATGCCAGTTGCGATTGCCCCAATAGACAGGCAACCGCGGCCCGTGCGCGACAGCGCTTCCGCGGAGCGCGGCGACCAATTGCCGAGTTTGGGCATTGAGCGGACTCACGCCGCCGAAATGCTGGTAGTGCTTCGGCGACTTCGAGCATCCGCTCGCGGGGCACGTTCTTGCCGCGCAGCACGTTCTCGAGGAACGGCAGGACGTCGGCGGGGCCTTCCGGCCCGCCGAAAGAAACGACCAGGACGGCGTCGTAGGGCGGTGCCAAGCGCGTGAATCCTGGAAGGCGAGATGAAACCGCGAGCGCTCGCGCCGCAAGGTGATTCGCCGGCGCAACACTCTCGTGACGAAAAAAAGTGACCCCGACGGGATTTGAACCCGTGTTATCGGCGTGAAAGGCCGGTGTCCTAGACCAGGCTAGACGACGGGGCCAGCGAGCGGGCGATGGCGCAACTGGCCGATGCCGTAACGGTGTATAATGCTCCGGCAGCCAATTCGTCAAGTGGATGCCCGAGCACGCGGTAGCCGTCGAGCGAGGCAATCGAATGCGTGCATCCGGGCAATGCGTGCATCGTGAGGAATGACTCAACGAACTGGCCGAGCCGCCAGGCGCGGCGCATTCGGTGCGCCGACGGATGCGAGTGAACGTGGGATGATAAAGAACGATCAGGTATCGCCGGCCGCACCGTTCTTGTCCGCCTCGCGGACCGGCCCGTCGCCGACTGGCATGTCGCCGTTGCCGACTGACAGGTCACTGCGGCGGATCGCGTCGTACACCTCGCGACGATGGACCGGCACTTCCTTGGGAGCTTCCACTCCCAGCCGGACTTTGTCGCCGCGGATCTCCACGACGACGATCGTGATGTCATTGTTGATGACAATACTCTCGTTCTTCTTGCGAGATAGTACCAACATGGCCATTCCTTCGATGGTTGTCGCGGGGCTTCCTTTTGTCTCCACCCCCGCGTCCGTCACGCGTGTCCACACGCGGTCCGGAAATCCTTCGGACTGATCCCCCAACCTAAGGGGGGTTAAATGCCCTCGTTCGAGCTTTTAGCTACCATTCACTCTACGAAGTCGCCTTGCAGAGTCAAGCTTTCTGAATGAGCCACGGCAGTATTTCTTGGATATTTCAAAAGCGGACAACACAAGATGTGGGGCTCGCTCGCTCTTGAAGCGGGGGCACCGTGGCCGGTGATCGATGGTACCGGCTCTGGGCGTGGACGTCATAACGAGTGTTCCAGTATTGATTTAAGCGGTGTGCGTCTGACGCATGCAGGGTCGCGACCAACGATCGCTAGCTCAAGATCGGCTGGCGGTTCTGGTGGCAGACCGCGGTTCGCACAGCAGTCGCGCACAGGGGAAGAAAATCGCTGGGTTATTAGTACCACTTATAAATACCTGTGCGGTTTTGGGAAAACGATCACGCGATCTGCCCCGGAAGTCGGTTGTGAGGCACGGGCTCTGTCTCGCGACACGAGTCGCGACGTTTCAAGGGGACCATTTTCAGGGGCGCGGCGGCTCGACCGCGGTGAGCCATCCGAACGCTGGTCCAATTACAACTGCGCAAGCCGATTGTTCCCCATTGCTAAATTGCCAATTGCGACGAGTGCCAACCACGAATGCGCGGCAGAATGATCTCGATCGCGATATTGCGCGTTCTCTCACGTGCTCAAACCGAGCGCGAGAACGTTGCAACCGGCGCAGCGCGTGGGAATGGCAACAGCGCTCAAATCTCGGCGAATTTCCGCGTAATCATCGGACGTTGGCGGGGTGGCGTATGCGACGGCCGCGCGGTCGAGTGATGCTTGGGTGCAACATCGCTTGCGGAGCCCGGGGCTGCTATATAATCAAAAGTCGGCGCCAGGTTAGCGCCGGCAATTTTTGAGAGCGCGGCCGGGCTCCTTTCGGAGTGCTTAAGGGCGACGCAGAAACGAGATTCGCGATGGGCCGATGGCTGCACAATGTTTGGGATGCGGTATATACCGTCGCCTATGGCATGTGGATCACGATGCGCTATTGGCTGATCACATATCGGCCGGACCGCGGCACGTTTACCGAGCGGTTCGAGTATCCCGAATTGCCGGTGCCCGTGGCCGCTCGCTACCGGGGTTTTCACCGCTATGACCTGACGACGTGTATTGCCTGTGACCAGTGCGCCAAGGCCTGCCCGGTGGATTGCATCTACATCGGCAAAGAGCGGGTGACCAACGGCAAGGGATTCAAAATCACGGGTTTCACGATCGATTATTCGAAATGCATGTTTTGCGCCTTGTGCGTCGAACCATGTCCGGTCGACTGTATATTCATGGGCGCGACGCACGACCTGAGTTGTTACAACCGGGACGGTTGCCTGGTCGACTTTGCCCGCATGCCGGTGGACGTGGCTTGGGGCGCGTCGACTCTCAATCCCACCGCCGTGGCGGCGTCGAAGGTGATTGTCGAGCCCGTTCATGGCGGACCGAATCAGTAGGAGCCGGTGCAGCGAAAAAAAGATGGTGCGGCAAAGAAACGGCGTCGCCAAGACGCGGCGCAAACCCTAGCGAGACTCGTACGATGAGCACCGAACCCTACCGCCCCAGCAAGTTGTTCACCGTCGAGCAGGCCAATGCCGTGTTGCCGTTGGTCCGTGCGATCACGGCCGACCTGGTGCGGTTGTCGCGTGAAGTGTTCGAGCGGCGCGAGCGATTGGCCCTGCTGTCGGCCGGTGCGAGGCCGGCCGAAGGATCCCTATTCGGAAGAGCTGGCCCAGATCGAGGAAGAACTGGAAAAGGACAGCGAACAATTGCAGTCGTACGTCGATGAGCTGCGCGAGCTGGGGGTTGAGCCCAAGAGCGGCCCGGAGGGGCTGGTCGATTTTCCTTCGATGATGGACGACCGCGTGGTGTTCCTGTGCTGGAAGCTGGGAGAGGCGGAAGTGCTGCACTGGCACGAGTTGGATGCCGGTTTTCGCGGCCGCCAATCGCTCACCGCCGGCAGCGTGGCCCACGATGACCCCGCGGGGGACTCCGATCCCACGCCGGGTGAAACGCTGTAGCGCGAGTCGCGGCGGCGACCGGCTTGCCAGCACGGCGGCTTCCTTCTTACAATGCACCTTTTCATGGTGCTGGTTCCGGGTTCGATGGGCCGATTCGCAGGTCCCATGCGATGAGCTCGGAGCGCGGTAATTTCGCCAACTGGCAAGGAAAGCAATCGCGATCATGGCCTCTCCCACAGCGATCGTGGCATATCTGGCGCTCTTCGCGGTGTTCGGCTTTTTATTTCTGTTCGCCACGCTGTTTGTCGGCCGGTTTCTGCGGCCCTACGCTCCCAACGCGGAAAAGCTGGAAGTCTACGAGTGCGGCGAGCCGACGATCGGTTCGAGCTTCGTGCAGTTCGATCTGCGGTTCTATGTCGTCGCGCTGCTGTTCATCATCTTCGACGTCGAAGTCGCGTTCTTTTTTCCCTGGGCCACGGTGTATGGCAAGGCCACGCACTTGATGGACCCCAACGTGCCCAAAGTCACGGCACAGGGGCAATTGAACCCCGACGCCTCGGCGATCATTCAAGAGTTGGGCATCGATCATCCGACGGTGCCTCCGCTCAGGGAAGAATTGGCCGAGACGCCCGCGGCCTGTCGGTCGAACAGCGCGGCAACCTGGCGGTCGAGGATTTGGCCCGCACGCTGGCGAAGATTTCGATCGTCGACATCCTGGTTTTCTTTGCGGTGCTATTAGTTGGCTTCGCCTATGTCTGGAAACGCGGAGACCTGGACTGGGTCCGCGCGCGAGCAAGGAGCGGGCGATGCGTCCGTCGCGCTCGAGTCCCGTGGTCGAGGAAGAAACCGCCATCGTGGCTTGATTGGCCATGGAGCCGGCGGCGCTGGTGTCAGGGCCCGCCTGACGGCTTTTAATTTATTCGAGGGGTGCGAAAAGACTTCATGAGCGGCCAGGCGTTTCTCGATCGATTGAAGAGCCGTTTTGGCGAGCGGATCGCCGGCGCGAATTTGACGGCCACGGATCCCTGGGTCGAGGTCGCGCCCAATGGACTGGTGGAAGTGGCCACGTACCTGCGCGACGAACCCGACCTGCGTTTTGACATGCTCAATTGCATCTCGGGCGTGGACTATTTCGAGCCCGACGCCAAGAAGGCCGCCAAGACCGACTGGCAGCCGCACATGGAAGTCGTGTACCACCTTTCGAGCTTGAAATACAAAACCAGCCTGGTGCTGAAGGTCATCTTGCCGCGTTGGAAGAATGACACGCCCGGGCAATTGCCCGAGGTTCAGTCGGTTGCCGGCATTTGGAGCACGGCCAACTGGCACGAGCGCGAAGTTTTCGACTTGTCGGGCGTTCGCTTTACCAGCCACCCCGATTTGCGGCGGATTTTGTGTCCCGAGGACTGGGTCGGACATCCGCTGCGAAAGGATTATGAAATGCCGCTGGAATATCACGGCATCCGCGGCCGTTAGCGACTCCGATCGTATCCTGTACCTTCCCTGGCTTACCGTATATGGCGACGCAAACCGACGATCCCCGCATTATTGAGTTCGACGTTCGAACCGATGAGATGCTGGTCAATATGGGTCCACAGCATCCGAGCACGCACGGCGTGCTGCGGCTGGTGCTGCGAACCGACGGCGAAGTGGTCTCCGAAGTCACGCCGCATATCGGCTACTTGCACCGCTTCGCCGAGAAGATCGGCGAAAACCTCACGCCGCGGCAGTGGATTCCGTACACCGACCGGATGGACTACCTGGCCGGCATGAACATGAATCTCGGCTGGTCGCTGGTCGTGGAAAAGCTGCTCAACCTGGAGCTGCCGCCCAAGGCTCGTCACTTGCGGGTGATGATCGTTGAGTTGAATCGGATCGCCAGCCACCTGGTGGGCATGGGCGCGTATGGCTTGGATCTGGGGACGTTCAGCCCGTTCTTGTACGCGTTTCGCGAGCGCGAGAAGATCCTCGACTTGTTCGAGGAGGTCTGCGGAGCGCGGCTGACGTATAGCTATATCACGGTCGGCGGCGCGACGGCCGATCTGCCGCCCCAGTGGATGGAGAAGTGCGAACGGTTTCTGGCCGAGTTGGAGCCGGTGATCGTTGAGTATCACGCGCTGCTGACCACGAATTCGATCTTCGTGCGGCGCACGGCCGGAATCGGAATTCTGTCGCCCGAAATGGCAATCGACTATGGCTGCACGGGCCCCGTGTTGCGCGGCAGCGGCGTCGACTACGATTTGCGCCGCGACGGCGAGCAGCGCTATACCGAGATGTACGATGGCTACGCCTTCGAGGTGATTGTCGAGCGCGACGGACATTATCCGAAGGATCGCGACTATCCGCCGGTGCCCGGCTCGGCCGTGCTGGGCGACTGTTGGCACCGGTTTTACGTGCGGATGTTGGAAGTCATGCAGTCGATGGACCTGGTGCGGCAGGCGATGGATTTTTATCGCATGTCGAGCGGATCGCACGGCGAGCCGGTCAAGCTGACCGAAAAGCTCCCCAAGGGCGAGGCCTACATGGAGACCGAGGCTCCGCGGGCCAGATGGGCTTTTACATCGTCAGCAACGGCGGCGGCGCCATTCCGTGGCGCGCCCGGGCCCGCAGCAGTTCGTTTTGCAATTTGTCGGTGACGCATGAATTGTGTCGCGGCTGTCTGATCGCCGACGTGCCGGCCATCGTGGGCTCGCTCGACATCGTTATGGGAGAGATCGACCGCTAAAATCGGGGTCGATTTCGCTCCCGTCTCGCCGGCGGCGCGCTTTGGTAAAGCGCGGGATGGAAAAACTGGCTTTCAAGGGGCTTGTCGATCCAGGGTGGTTTGTGCGATATTTCACGATCTTCTGACGTCCGCTATCACGCCGCGTTTTCCAGCTTCGCGACACTTGAGCGGCCGGCAGCGAAGCAAGGCGATGGGCGGGTTCTCGAGAGCGTTTCCGTTTCAATTAGGACGGGCAATCGGTGGCTGAATTTCTCAAAGGATATCTGGCTCCCGAACTGGCCTATCTCGTCGCCGCGCTGGTGCAGGCCTTCATCCTGATCAATGTCGTCGCCGTAGGCGCGTTGGTCTTCATCTGGCTGGAGCGGAAAGTCTCGGGACGGATTCAAGATCGCCTCGGCCCGACGCGCGTGGGGGGCAAATTCGGCTGGTTGCAGACGCTGGCCGACGGCATCAAACTGGTCACGAAAGAAGACCTGATGCCGGACGGCGCAGACGCGATGCTGTTTCGCCTGGCCCCCTATGTGAGCTTTTGCGCGTCGTTTGCCGGCTACCTGGCGCTGCCGTTTGCCATGGGCTGGGTCGCGGCGCGGCTCAACGTGGCCGTGTTCTTCATCATCGCCGTGATCGGTCTGGAGATTTTCGGCGTGATCCTGGCCGGTTACTCTTCGGCCTCGAAGTGGTCGTTGTTCGGCGCGATGCGCGAAGCGGCCCAGGTCGTGAGCTACGAAGTGCCGCTGGGAATGTGCGTTGTGGTGCCGGTGTTGATCGCCGGCACGATGGACCTGACTTCGATTGGCGAGATGCAAGCCGGTTGGTTCACGAATTGGTTCGTGTTTCACGATCCGTTCACGTTCATTACCTTTTGGGTGTATTTCACCTGTGCCACGGCGAGCGTCAATCGGGCGCCGTTCGATTTGGCCGAGGCCGAAAGCGAGCTGGTGGCCGGCTTCCATACCGAATACTCGGGCCTGCGGTGGAGTATCTTCTTCATGGCCGAGTACGGTTCGATGTTCGCCGTCAGCGGCCTGGCCGCCATTCTGTTCTTCGGCGGTTGGAATGGCCCGATCCCGATCACGCATTTTCTGGGGTTGGCCGACGCCACGAATCCGCTGTTGCACTATGCCGGCAATTTCCTGGGAATGGTCAATTTCGTCGGCAAGTGCATCTTTGGCGTGACGTTTATGATGTGGGTTCGCTGGACCTTGCCGCGGCTTCGCATCGACCAGGTGATGACCACTTGCTTGAAGTACTGCACGCCGATCGCGGCCGTGATGTTTCTGGGCGCCGTGTTGTGGACGTATTGGTTTCCCGGCGGCTTGCTGCTCCACAACGGATATGCCCGGGTTCATGAGGGGCAGACGGTGCTCGCGCCCAACCCCGAAAACGCCGATCGCCCGAGTCCGCGCGCCGCGAGCGTGGCTGAAGTGACCGCCCAACAGCAAGGTGACTCGCGTGACAACCATTAACTGGCATTCGGTTTTCTTTCTGCTGTTCAGTCTCGTGGCCTGCGGCTTCTCGGTGGCCGTGGTGGTGACGAGCAACGTGGTGCGGATGGCCTTCTACCTGATCATTGCGTTGGCGGCGACTTCGGGCTTGTTTTTTCTGGCGGGGGCCGATTTCGTGGCCGCCATGCAACTGATGATCTACGTCGGCGGCACGCTGGTGCTGCTCATTTTCGGCGTCATGCTCACGGCCAAGGGGCCTTTCATCTCGATGAAAACTTCGGCCGGCGAGTGGATTTTGGGTGCGTTCGTGGGCGGCTCGCTATTGGTCGTGCTGCTCTCGGCGGCGGGCAGTGTCGGCGCCTGGAATCGCCCGCGCGAGATCGCGCCGAGGCGCAGGTAACGGCCACGCGTTTGGGCATGGCGCTGTTCGGTGCCCGCGTCGATACCCTGACCGAGACGGACCCCGTGCAGCGGGCCGGCATGTCGGGCTATCTGCTGCCGTTCGAAATCGTGTCGATGCACCTGTTGGTCGTATTGATCGGGGCCGCGTATTTGGCCCGTCCGAAGAAACGCATGCGAAGCGGTCCGGGCCAAACTCCTTGACGGCGCCCGACTTGACGACGGCGCCAAACTCCTTGCAGTGACAGTGACATGAATCTTCTGACTGAACCGGTGAGCGTTTCGCACTACCTGATGGTGGGCGCGGTCATGTTCGTGGCCGGCGCGGTGTGCATGGCCACCAAGCGGAACGCGCTGGGCGTGCTGATGGGCATCGAACTGGTGCTCAACGGCGCGAACGTCAATTTCGTGGCCTTCGGCAGTCAGTATCTGCGGCCGGGCGTGGTCGGAATCGGGTTGGACGGCCAGTTAGTGGCGCTGTTCGTCATCGTGCTGGCGGCAGCCGAAGCCGCTGTGGCCCTGGCGATTACGCTGAATTTTTACAACAACCACTCGACGGTCGACGTCGACCAGGCAGACGAGCTCAAAGGCTGATGGCACCTGTCTCGACACTACCGACGCTGTTGGCCGCGGCCTGGCTTATCCCTCTGGCCTCGTTCGTGCTGATCCTGTTTTTTGGACCGCGGATGGGCAAGGCCGGCAAGTACGCCGGCTACCTGGCGACCGCCGCCATTGGCACTTCCTGCGCGATCTCGCTGTTTGCACTTCTGCTCGTGTGGCTGCCGGCCAACGGCGTGCCCGAGCCGGAGCATCATGCGTCCGCCGATCACGGACACGAGGCCGCCGGCGCCGAGGCGCGGAAGCGGCCGATCACGCGGCGCCCGCCCATGATGAGCCTGCTGTTGCCGAACTCGCCCACACGGAAACGCCGCATGGCAATGCCCTGATGGTCAAGCCCATCACGGGCGACTGGTACACGCTGGGCAAATTCGGATCGCTGCGGCTAACGATTGGCTATTACATCGACTCGTTGACGCTGTTGATGTTCTCGATGGTCACGCTGATCGCCACGTGCATCCATTTTTACGCAATCGGATACATGCACGACGAGTTGCACGAAGTGACCGACCATGAGGTACACGTGCACGGCGGCCATCTGCATCGTCCAGGGCGCTTCTCCCGGTTTTTTCAGTACCTGTCGCTGTTTTGCTTCAGCATGTTGGGTATCGTCATCGCCGGCAACGTGGCGATGGTGTTCGTGTTTTGGGAACTGGTGGGTATCTGCTCCTACTTTCTGATTGGGTTTTACTACGAGCGGCACAGTGCCTCGACCGCGGCGAACAAGGCATTCATCGTCAATCGCGTCGGCGACTTCGGCATGATCATCGGTCTGATGGCCTTGATCACGAGCCTGGGCACGTTCAACTTTGGCGACATCGACTACGACCAGAGCCGCTCGATCGAGGCTTCGGAGCGGGGAATTTTCAGCCAGGTGCGCACCGAGGAGAACGGCTATGCCCTGCACGTGCCCGAGGGCATGGTCCGCGCCACGCCGCCGGGGCAAGATCCCTACTGGCTGCTAGTGATCGCGGGCCTGGGCATTTTTTGCGGTTGCGTGGGCAAAAGCGCCCAGTTCCCGCTGCACGTGTGGTTGCCCGATGCGATGGAAGGCCCCACGCCGGTGAGCGCGCTGGTGCACTCGGCGACGATGGTCGCCGCCGGCGTGTATCTAGTTGGGCGTTTTTATCCGGTGTTCGCGCCGGAAGTGTTGCTCGTGATCGCGATCATCGGCTGTATCACGCTGTTCATCGCGGCCACGATCGCCATCACCGCCACGGACATCAAACGCGTGCTGGCCTATTCGACCGTGAGCCAGTTGGGCTACATGATGCTGGCCTTGGGCGTGGGGGGCTGGGCTGCCGGCATGTTCCACCTGGTCACGCACGCTTTCTTCAAGAGCTTGTTGTTCATGTGCTCCGGGTCGGTGATCCATGCCTGCCACACGAACGACATGACCCGGATGGGCGGGTTGCGCAAAAAGATGCCCTGGACGGCCTATACCATGCTGGTCGGCTGTTTGGCGATCATGGGGGCCGGCGTGCCGTTTTCGATTTACCTGGCCTTCAGCGGCCACTATTCGAAGGACGCGATTCTCGCGCAGGCGCTGAGCTTCAAGTTGGCCAACCCGCAATTCGCGTTTTTATTTTTCGTGGCGGCCGGCGGCGCCGCGATCACCGCGTTTTACATGTTCCGATTGTGGTTCATGACGTTTGCCGGCGAACCGCGCGATCGTCACATTTACGACCATGCCCACGAGTCGCCGCGGATCATGTACTATCCGCTGGTCCTGTTGTCGGTGTTCGCGATTGGGGCCGGCTGGAGTGTCTTTGGTTTCGGCGTGCAGCCGCTGTTGGAGCAGGCCCGGCCGGCGGGCATTCTGGCCGAAACGCACGGCAAGCTGTTGCCGAGTCTGGTGCATCCGAACGAGCACGACTCGCATCTGGATCACGTTCACGTTCCGGCCACGCTGTGGGCCACCGGCACGGCGCTGTCGGGCTTTTTGCTGGCCGTGTTGTTTTATGGCGTGCGCGTGCTCGACCCGCGCGAAGTGCGCAACCATTTCCGCCCGATTTACGAGTTCCTCTGGCACAAATGGTATTTCGACGAATTGTACAACGCCGTGTTCATCCAGCCGGTGCTATTCGTGTCGCGGCGCATCGCCGAGTTCGACAAGAAGGTGATCGACGGATTCATCGATAACCTGGCCGCGGCAGTGCGGATGGTGGCCACGCTGGACGACTTGATCGACCGCTATTTCGTCGACGGGATTGTGAACTTCGTGTCGCGGTGGATTTTCGGTTTCGGCGAGTGGCTGCACGGCGCGGAGACCGGCAAACTGCGGCAATACGTCATGTTTATCGTGATTGGCACCGTGGCCATCTTCGTGCTGGTCACGTTTTATTTGAAGAATACCCTGGCGGCGCCTTGAGCCACGAGCTCGGGCGACCGCACTGAAGAGTCCAACGGCCGGCAAACGGCACCACTTATTTTCGGAAGATCGCGACCATGGAATCGACCTACGTCATGCTGTTGAGCCTTGTCGTCTTCTTGCCATCGGCCGGAGCGCTGGCCTTGGCGTTCTTCCCGCGCGAGCAGACCGAGGCCATGAAGTGGTTTACGCTGGCGGTCACCGCCGTCGTGTTCGCGATCACGGCGATCATGGCGCTGCCCTCGCAGGGAGACGGCTGGCAGTTCGACATTTCGGTCGCGGAAATGCAGAAGGTGTTCTCGATCGATTGGATCCCGACCTTCAATATCCGCTACTTCATGGGCGTCGACGGCATCAGCTTTCCGCTGGTGCTGATCACGACCTTGATTACGATGCTCTCGATGGCCGCCAGTTGGCCGATCAACAAGCACGTGAAGGCTTATTGCATCCTGTTCTTGATTCTCGAAACCGGCATCCTGGGCGTGTTTCTGTCGCTCGATTTCTTCCTGTTCTACGTGTTCTGGGAAGTGATGCTGCTGCCGATGTATTTCTTGATTGGCGTGTGGGGAGGTCCGCGGCGCGAGTATGCCGCCATCAAGTTCTTCCTCTACACGCTGCTCGGCGGCGTGTTCATGCTGATCGCGATTTTGATGTTGTACTTCGCCAGCGATCTCAAGCAGCTAAGCGACGAGCAATTGATCGCGGCCCACGCGGTTAGTTCGCACGTGGACGCCGCGGCGCAGGCCGAAGAAATCGCCGCGATTCGCGCCCAGCCCAATGCCGTGCACACGTTCAATATCCTGGCCATGCAGCAACTCGGACAGCACACGAAAGCGTTCAGCGAATCGATGTTGTTCGGCAAGAGCCTGCAATGGTGGGCTTTTCTGCTGCTGCTGTTGGGTTTTATCATCAAGGTGCCCTCGGTGCCGCTGCACACCTGGCTGCCCGACGCGCACGTCGAGGCGCCGACGCCGATCTCGATGATCCTGGCCGGCGTGCTCTTGAAACTTGGCGGCTACGGCATCCTGCGGATCTGCTACCCGATCTGTCCGCAGGCGGCCTATGATCTGGCCTATTTCGTCTGCGCCCTGGGCGTGGTGAGCATGGTCTACGGCGGCTTTGCGGCCCTGGCCCAAAAGGACTTCAAGCGGCTGGTGGCCTACAGCTCGGTGAGCCACATGGGCTACGTCGTGCTGGGCATCGGCGTTTGGAGCTTGGGAATGTGGAGCGTCGACGGGCAGCAGTTCAACACCGACGCCTGGAAGATGGGTATGAACGGCGCCATGTTCCAGATGGTGGCCCACGGCATCAGCTCGCCCGGCATGTTCTTTCTGGTCGGCGTCGTCTACGACCGCGTGCATCATCGCAATCTCAATCAGTTCGGCGGCCTGTTCGCAAAGATGCCGGTTTACTCGGGCCTGGCGATCGGCATTTTCTTCGCCGGCTTGGGCCTGCCTGGTTTGTGCGGGTTTATCGGCGAGGTGTTGGTGACGCTCTCGGTCTGGAACTATAGCCGGGCACTGGCCGTCATTTCGGCCTCGGTGGTGATCATTACCGCGGCATACATCTTGTGGACGCTGCAACGCGTCTACTTGGGACCCGAATACAAGGGCCCGCACGGCGATCACCTGTATCCGATTACCAAGCGCGAACTGGCGATCGCCACGCCGCTGTTGGCCCTGGCGATTTTCCTGGGCGTGTATCCGCAGGCCGTGTTCCGCTACATGACGCCCAGCGTCGATCGCACGGTCGACGACCTGGCGGCTTGGACCCGGATCGACGAGCAAGCGCCGCGGCGAGACGTGGCACAATTCCCGGCGCCGCCGTTCGAGGCCGCCGTCGCAGCGCAATCGATCCCGGGCGGCCAGTAACGATCAAACCCTCGCCGGGTAAACTCCCCGGCGGCACGCAAGGCAAGAAACGACCACTACCGTGACCTTTTACGACCTCACGCATTCGTTAGTCAGCGACACCCTGGCCAGCACCGCCGGCTTTCAAGGCGAGCTGGTGCTGTGCGTCACGATCGTGCTCATCTTGTTGCTGCGGATACCGGGCCTGACCAGCCGCATCGATTCGTTTTACGTGATGCTGGCCGGATCGGCCGTGGCGCTGTACCTGGCCGGACCCTGGCACACGCCGGTCGAGCGTCCCAGCGAGCTTTTTACGGGCCTGTTGGTTTACGACTCGTTCACGGTCTATTTCCGCACGCTGCTGTTTTTCTTCGCCGTGGCGTTCGCGATCTTCACTCGCATCTCGGGGGTGCCCGATCGCGATGCCGCGCCCGACGTGTACTGCCTGGTGCTGGGCGCCACGCTGGGCATGTGCCTGATGGCCTCGGCGAATCATATGTTGATCGTGTTTCTGGGCGTGGAGATGGCGAGCGTGCCGTCCTATGCCTTGGCCGGATTGATCAAGGGCCGCCGCCAGAGCAGCGAAGCAGCGCTGAAATACGCCGTCTACGGCGCGGGGGCGGCCGGCATCATGCTCTACGGCATCAGCCTGCTGGCCGGCGTGCTGGGTTCGGTGCACATGCCCACCATGGCGATCCGCTTGGCCGAATTGCTGCAGCCGGCGAACTATGAACTGGCCCGCGACACGCACATGGTGCTGGCCCTGGGCGGAATCATGGTCATGGTCGGCATCGCGTTCAAACTGGCCGCCGTGCCGTTCCATTTTTGGTGCCCCGACGTATTCGAGGGCGCGAGCGCCGAAGTCAACGCGTTCCTGTCCGTGGCGTCCAAGGCCGCGGCACTCGCCCTGTTGGCTCGAGTCGCGATTGGATTGGGCTATGTTTCGGCCCAGGCGCCGCCGGAACAGACGATGGCCGTGCTGAGCGTGGCCGATGCGCCGCACGAAGCGCCCGGCTCAGCGGACGCGCCGGCAATCGCGCCCCCGGTGACGGTTCGCAAGGCCGACGATGCGGCGCCGCCAATGACCCGGGCCGAACAGAACCAGGCTTTGGCGCCGGCCCGTGGTTTTATCGCGCAGCTTTTGGCCTTCGTGGCGATCATTACCTGCACGTTCGGCAACCTGGCGGCGTATGGCCAGACGAATATCAAGCGACTGTTGGCCTATTCGACGATTGCGCAGGCCGGATACATGATGATGCCGGTGCCGGCGGCGATGCTGCTGGCCGACAGTGACCCGCAGGCCGCCAGCGCCGCGATTGGCTCGATGGCATTTTATGCCGGCGTGTATTTGTTCATGAACCTGGGGGCATTCGCGATCGTGGCCTTCCTGCGCAATACGCTGCACAGCGAGGAAATCGCCGACTATGCCGGCCTGATCCGCCGCTCGCCGATCATCGCGGTTTGCTTTTCCACGATCCTGATTAGCCTGATCGGGCTGCCGCCTCTGGCGGGCTTTGTCGGCAAATTGCAAATTTTCTACTACCTGGTGCAGTCTCAACTGTGGATCGTGCTGGTTGTCGCGGGGTTGAACACCGCGATCAGCCTGGTTTATTATCTGCGGGTCGTGAAGATCATGACGATCGATCCCGAGCCCGAGAATCGGATCGCGGAACCGATCTCGTTCGTGCCGGGCACGTACGTCGTGCTGGTCACGCTGCCGCTGGTCTTCTTGGGCATCTGGTGGAACCGTTTGGCGGAACTTGCCACGGGCGCCGCCAGCCAACTATTCTGAGTTGGAGACGGCGGAGCGTAGCGGAAGTATTTTTTCAACGACCCGGCAAAGCAACGCATGGACCAGCTCGACACCTATCAGACGCTCAACCGGCTGCTGACGATCATTTATCGTTCGCTGCCGATGTACTTGACGTTTGCCTGTCCGTGGACACACCGCGGCGATGAAAAGGCCGTGGCCACGCTGGGGCACATCGTTGAGGATCAGAAGCAGTTGGCCAACCGCGTCGCCGAGTACATTCTGAAAACTGGCCCGATCGACATGGGCGAATACCCGTTGGATTTTCCGGACACGCACGATCTGGGGCTGGACTATTTGATTGTCAAGCTGGTCAATTGCCAGAAAGATGACGTCGCGGCCCTGGAACAGTGCGTCGCGGATATCAAGAACGATCGTGAGGCGGCCGCCTTGGCCGAGGAGGCGCTAGGCTCCGCGCGCGGCCACCTGGAATCGCTGGAAGAGTTGGCCGGCCATCTGACGAAACACGGCTCCTAACCGTCGCTTGTCGCCCGTGGCACGCTTCCGAGGCGAATAACCGCCGGGTCGTCGTCGATAAGGGTGGTCTCATGTCTCTGGTCGACACCCACGCTCATCTGGACCAGGAAGAATTTAACGACGATCGCGAGGCCGTGATCGCGCGCGCGTCGGCGGCCGGAATCGAGACCATCGTGACGGTCGGCGTGACCGCCGCATCGAGCGCGGCGGCGGTGGCCCTGGCCGGGGCGCATGCGAGCGTGCTGGCCGCCGTGGGCATACAGCCCAATTACACCGCCGCGGTCGAAGCGGGCGACTGGGAGCGGATTGTCGAGCTCGCCTCGGCGCCGCGCGTGGTGGCCCTGGGCGAGACTGGCCTGGATCGGCATTGGGACTACGCGCCGTTCGAGGTGCAGCAGGACTATTTCGACCGTCATTTGCGCTTGTCGCAAGAGCGCCAATTGCCTTTCATCGTTCACACGCGCGAGAGCGATGCTGACGTGCTGGCCATGTTGCGCGAGGCCCGGCAGCGCGGCCCGCTGGCGGGTGTGATGCACTCGTTTACCGGCACGGCCGAGACGGCGGCCGAGTGCGTCGAGTTGGGGCTCTACATCAGCTTTGCGGGCATGGTGACGTTCAAAAAGTCCGACGCGCTGCGGGCCGTCGCGGCGACGGTTCCGGCCGATCGCATTCTGGTGGAGACCGATAGCCCCTATCTTTCGCCCCAACCGCTGCGCGGCAAGCGGAATGAGCCGGCGAATTTGGTTCACACGGCCGCGTGCCTGGCGGAGGTTCGCGGAGTGAGCGCGGCCGACTTTGCCGCTCAAACCCGGGCGAACGCAAAGTCGCTGTTTCGATTCACGGCCGCTTGAATGTCGCTCGGTGCGGTGCGACGCCGCACACTTGACAGTCTGCGCGGAACTGCGGGAGAATTAGCCCTGTCGCGACGGGACCGACCCCCGGGGTTTCGTGTCGCGAAGGCGTCCTTATCTTGTCCCAAACCGCCAGGCTCCGCATGGTCGCGACCGCCGACGCAAAACGCCACGCCAGCCGTGTGCTACGCCGGTTGAAGGCGGCCTATCCCGAGGTTCACTGCGCGCTCGAGTTCAAGACCCCGCTCGAACTGCTCGTGGCCACGATACTTTCGGCCCAGTGTACCGACACGCGGGTGAACATCGTGACCAAGGACCTGTTTCGCAAATATCGAAGCGCGGCGGCCTTTGCGGCGGCGCCGCTGGCCGACCTGGAACGGGCGATTCAGAGCACGGGCTTTTTTCGCATGAAGGCCAAGAGCATCAAGAGCGCTGCGCCGACCTGGTGGAAAAGCACGGCGGGCAAGTGCCGCGCGATCTGGAGTCGCTGGTGAAACTGCGCGGCGTCGGGCGCAAGACGGCCAACGTGGTGTTGGGAACCGCCTTTGGAATTCCCAGCGGCGTGGTCGTCGACACGCACGTCACGCGGCTCAGCCGGCGGCTGGGGCTGACCCGGGAAACCGACGCGGTCAAGATCGAGCGCGACCTGATGGCCCAGTTGCCGAAACGCGAGTGGATCGATTTCAGCCATCGCCTGATTGCCCATGGCCGGCAAATTTGCCTGGCGCGCAAGCCGCGTTGCGAACGGTGCTCGCTGGCCGAAGTCTGTCCGAGAATTGGAGTGGCGGATCGATCCGCTGTCGATTAACCAGTCCCTTGCCATTACTTCGTTGTGAGCGACCATGATTCTCTCCGGCCATCAAATTCGCAAAAACCTGGGCGGGAATATCGTCATCGATCCGTATAACGAGGCGAATCTCAATCCCAACAGCTACAACCTCACGCTGCACAACGAGCTGATGACCTACGAGGAGGTTGTGCTCGACATGGCCAAGGCCAATCGCGTGCGGCGGATCACGATTCCGCCCGAGGGACTGGTGCTGGGCCCCAGCCAGCTTTACTTGGGCCGCACGGTCGAGCGGACCGAAACGCACGAACTGGTGCCCATGATCGAGGGTCGCTCGTCGGTCGGCCGGCTGGGCCTGTTCGTCCACGTCACGGCCGGGTTCGGCGACGTGGGTTTCTGCGGCTACTGGACTCTGGAGATGTTCGCCGTGCAGCCGGTGCGGATTTATCCCGGCGTGCCGATCTGCCAGATTTTTTATCATGAGATCAGCGGCCCGATCACCGAATATGCCAGCGAGAAGTACCAGCACAATCGCGACATTCAACCCAGCTTGCTCTTCAAGGAACTGAATCCCGAGTCGGAAAAAGATCCGCAGTTGAAGCTCAACTTCGGCATGGAGCGCTCGCACCGTTGACGGCTCGTCGGCCGGCTGGCTTCTCTTGAATTCTCCCGTCGCGCGATTGATAACTCCGCGGAAGGATACATACTCGATGCAAGTCGATCTGAAGGGACAAGTGGCGCTGGTGACTGGCGGGGCGCAGGGTATCGGTCGGGCCATTTCCGAGAGCCTGGCCGGCAACGGCGCGTCGGTGGCGATACTCGACCTGGAACAAGACGCCGCCGACATCGCCGCCGCCGAGCTCGGCGCACAAGGGCGCCGCGCGATCGCGCTGGCCGGCGACGTTGCCGACGGTGTGCGCCTGGCCGAGGTTCAGGAAGAAATCCTGCATCAGCTCGGCCCGGTCACGATCCTGGTCAACAATGCCGGCATCAACACGCTCAAGGACCGCCGGCCGATCCACGAATATTCGCGGGATGACTGGGACCGCATTCTGCGGGTTGACCTGACCGGCGTGTTCGTCGTTTCGCAGGCCATCGTGCCGCGGATGATCGAGCAGGGGGGCGGCCGGATCGTGAACATCGCCTCGGTTGCGGGGCTGGTGCCGCTCAGGCTGCAAAGCGCCTATGTCGCGGCCAAGGCGGGCGTGGTGAACCTCACGCGCTCGATGGCTCTGGAGTTGGGGCCGCGCGGATACTGACCAATTGCGTGGCGCCGGGCTCGATCATCACGCGCGGCACTCGGGCGCTGTTCTACGGCGCGGAGGGAGAAAAGACCGAAATCGCCAAGAGCCTGCTCTCGCACGTGCCGCTGGGCCGGCCGGGCACGCCGGAGGAAATTGCCCACGCGGTCACGTTTCTCGTCTCGCCCGAGGCTGGGTATATCAACGGCGCCGTGCTGACGGTGGACGGCGGCTGGACGGCCGGTTATACACGTGATTGGTAGAGCTCTCGGCGGGGGCTGATGCGACCCGCGGCGCGTGCTCTTGGGAACCGGCCGGACCACGCTCGGGGATTTCCGCATGGCCTCATCAACGACCGCGCCCTCGGCGGGGGATTCCGCCACGCCCGACGCTCCCTGGCCCGGCTCGCACGAGATGCCGCAGTGGAATGTCGGCCGGTTGATCGACGCGCCCACGTTTACCTGGAAGAACTGGTTCGCGATGCTCGGGCCGGGTTTGTTGGTCGGCGGCTCGGCGATCGGCGGCGGCGAATGGCTGGCCGGGCCGGCCGTGACGGCCCGCTACGGCGGCGCGCTGATGTGGCTGGCCACGCTCAGCATCCTCGGCCAGGTGTTCTACAACCTCGAGATCAGCCGCTACGCGCTGTACACGGGCGAGCCGATTTTCACGGGCAAGTTTCGCACCTTGCCCGGGCCACGGTTCTGGCTGTTCATGTACCTGCTGCTCGACTTTGGCGCCGTGTTTCCCTACCTGGCCGCCAACGCGGCCACGCCGCTGGCGGCGGTTTATTTGGGGCGCATTCCCTCGGGGCCCGACGAGGAATCGCTGGTGCGCGGGCTGGGCATTGGCGTCTTTCTGGTGGCGATGCTGCCCTTGATCTTCGGCGGCAAGATCTACAACACGCTCAAGCTGGTCATGTCGTTCAAGATCGTGACCGTGTTGGGCTTCTTGCTGTTCGTGGCGATTTTCTTTTCCAGCGCCGACACCTGGCGCGAGATTCTGACCGGCTTCGTCCGATTCGGCACCGTGCCGGTGCAACGCGGAGAAGACGCCAACGGCAACGGCGCAGCTCGATCCCGGCGAAGATTGGGACGGCGACGGTCACTTGGACGTCGTCGAGCCGGCGCTTCAAGCCCACGATCGACTCCGACGGCGACGGCAAGCCCGAAACTTGGGCCGATGTCAACGGCGACGGCAAGCCGGACAAATTCGAGGACATTGACGGCGACGGCGTTCGCGACGGGGACGCCACGGAGAACGTGTTCCTGTCGTTGGCCTCGGGGCGGGGCATGCCCACGATCGACTTCAGCACGATCGCGCTGCTGGCGGCGTTTGCCGCCATCGCCGGCTGCGGAGGATTGTCGAACGCACCGATCAGCAACTACACACGCGACTAGGGCTGGGGCATGGGACATCACGTGGGCGCGATTCCCAGCGTCATCGGCGGACACAACATCGAGCTGTCGCACGTGGGCATGGTATTTCACGTCACCAAGGATTCGCTCGCGCGCTGGCGGCACTGGGTGCGGCACGTGCTGCGCGATCAACTGGTCATTTGGATGCCAGCCTGCTTCCTGGGCATGGCGCTGCCCAGCATGCTGTCGGTGCAGTTCCTGCGCCGCGGCACCGAGGTCAGCCAGTGGTACGCGGCGGGCATGACGGCCGACGGCGTCGAGAATGCGGTGGCCACGGCGTGGGGATCGACGGCTGGCTCGACCATGTGGTACATGACGCTGCTCTGCGGTTTCCTGGTCTTGGGCCCGGCCATGGCCACGTCGGCCGACGGCATCATCCGCCGCTGGGTCGACGTGGTTTGGACGTCGAGCCGGATCTTACGTTCTTGGGATCCCAAGCACATCAAGACGCTGTACTTCAGCGTGCTGGTCGCTTACATGACGCTTGGTCTGTTCCTGCTTTCGACGAGCAAGCCGCTGGCGCTGTTGACGATCGCTACGAACATCATGAACTTCGCCTTGGGATTCAGTTGCTTCCATACCCTGGTGATCAACCTGACGCTGCTGCCGAAGCCGCTCAGGCCCGGTTGGTTCGCCTGCATCGGATTAGCGGCTGCCGGCGTGTTCTTTTTCTCGTTGGCCGGGATATCCGCAGCGGAAACCATGCGCGTGTACCTGGCATCGCGGTAATCTGGCCGGAGCCGGCAAGTCGGGCGGCTCGGCGTGCTGAATTTTTTAGTCTTTTGTTCCCGCCCGCGGGGGAACTTTCTCGCTGCCCCCAGCGTCCAAAAAGCTAGAATTGCCCGAGAGGGGGCACTTCCAGGCGTTCAGAGATTTGGCCTTTCGGCACCCTGACAACCGGAGCGA
This sequence comes from uncultured Planctomycetaceae bacterium, assembly GCA_963791755.1. Taxonomy (GTDB): domain Bacteria; phylum Planctomycetota; class Planctomycetia; order Pirellulales; family PALSA-1355; genus PALSA-1355. Next base: position 442,584 of record CAWBTK010000005.1, on the reverse strand, counting down.
CAGAACGATGTTTACTCATGCGACTGGGTTTATTCCCACGTTTGGCGGCCTGATGCGGACCCTATTGGCCGTTGGCTGGTGCGGTTTGTCCGTCTCGTTGGTACTGGCCCAGCAGGAAGCCGACAAAAAAGAACAGGCCGAGGTCCTGCCCCTCAACAAGGTCGTGATGTTCAACTCTGGCGTGGGCTACTTCGAGCATCGCGGCAACGTCGAAGGCGACGCCAAAATCGACTTGCGATTTCGGGTCGACGAGATCAACGACTTGCTCAAGAGCATGATCCTGGAGGATCGCGGGGGCGGAAAGATTTCGACCGTTACCTACGGCTCTCGCGACCCGATTACCAAAACGCTCAAGACATTCTCGATCGATCTGACGGCCAATCCCACGCTGGGCCAGATCCTGGACCAGGTTCGCGGGCAGAGCGTGCAAATCGACGCGCCCACGGCCATCAGCGGCGTGCTGCTGGGGGTCGAAAAGCGCAAGAAGGAAGTGGGCAAGGACCATGACGTGGTTGAGATCGAATACTTGAACTTGCTGACTGACGCCGGGCTTCGCAGCGTGCCGATGGATTCGATCGGGCGGATCAAGCTGGTCGACGAAAAGCTGGATGCCGAACTGCGGCAGGCGCTGGCCGTGCTGGCCACGGGGCACAACACCGACAAGAAGACGGTCAGCCTGAACATGCTGGGCCAGGGCAAACGGCCGGTCCGCGTGGGCTACATCCAGGCCACGCCGGTCTGGAAGACCAGTTATCGGCTGGTACTGTCGGACAAGGAGGCGCCCTATCTGCAAGGTTGGGCCATCGTCGAGAACACGACCGAGTCGGATTGGGACAACGTGGCGCTGACGCTGGTGAGCGGCCGGCCGATTTCGTTCACGATGGATCTTTACGAGCCGCTGTATGCCCAGAGGCCCGAGGAGAAGTTGAATCTGTTTTCATCGCTAAGACCGCAATCGTATGGGGCCGACTTGCTGGGCGCCGTGGAACAACAGGTGGGACTGGCACAGCGCGACGCGCCGGGCCAGGCGGCTGTGCGAAACGCGCGTGCCAGGATGAAAGCTGGCATGGGTGGGGGAGTGCTCGCGGACGCCGCCGCGCCTGCGCTGGCGGCCGCGCCGGTTGCTGAATCTCTTGGCGGCGAATTTGTTCGCAATGCCGTTTCCTCGGCCGCGGCGGGAGAAGTGGGCGAGTTGTTTCAATACGTGATCGGCACGCCGGTGACGCTGGCGCGGCAAAAGTCGGCCATGTTGCCGATCGTTAACGAGACGGTCGAGGGTGAGAAGGTCTCGATCTACAACCAGGCCGTGCAAGCCAAGCATCCGCTCAACGGCTTGAAACTGGTGAACTCGACCGACTTGCACCTGATGCAGGGGCCGATCACGGTGTTCGACGGCGGCGCCTATGCCGGCGACGCCAAGATCGAGGACATCGCCCCCAAGGGCGAGCGGTTGATCAGCTACGCCCTGGACCTGAAGACGGAAGTCGCGCCCGAGACCAAGGGCCAGCCGGAGCGATTGCTGAGCGTGAAATTGATCAAGGGCACGATGTTGGTCAGCAACAAGTACACCCGCGTGCATACCTATACGATCAAGAATTCGGACACCAAGGCCAAGACCGTGCTCGTCGAGCTGCCGGTCGATTCGACGTGGAAACTGGTCTCGCCCAAGGAGCCCAGCGAAAAGACCCGCGACATGTATCGCTTTGCCGTCAAGGCCGAGCCGGGCAAGCCCACCACTTTGAAAGTCGAGGAAGAGCAGATCGCCAGCCAGTCGTTGGCCCTGTCGAACCTGGACGACAACACGGTGCTGTTCTACATCAACCAGAAGGAGATCAGCCCGGCGGCAAAGGCCGCGCTGCAGGAGGTCGTGAAGCGCAAGCAGGCGTTGGAGAAGGTTGTGAAGGAGCGGGCTCAACTCGAAGAGCAGATCGTCGTGATCGGCCGGGAGCAGGACCGCATTCGCCAGAACATGGGCCAGTTGGAGCGCAACACGGATCTTTACAAGCGCTACGTGCAGAAGTTTGGCGCCCAGGAGGATGCCGTCGAGAAGATGAGCGGTGAAGTTCGAAGCCTCTCGGCCGAAGAGACCCGGCTGCGGCAATCGCTCGACGATTTCCTGCTCAAGCTGGATATCTGATCGATGGTCGTTGGCCGCCAAGAAAAAGGCCAAGAAAAAGGGGACGCAGCTCGATAATGCGATTCGAGTCGCGTCCCCTTTCTTGCTTCTTTTTGCTTCAGTCATTTTCTTTCTCCCAACGCTGCTTGCGGGTCGTTTCCACCAAGGGTAACCTCGCAGGCACTGAGAAGCAGCTTTGTAGGCCGCATTGGAATCCATCATGATGAACGATCAACGAACGCCCGGGCGTATCACGCGGCGCGAACTTTTGAAACAATCGGCGGCCGGCGTGGCGCTGGCGCCGTGGGTCGGAAACGCGGCCTTGGCGCAGGCCAACAAGGAACAGAAGGACAGCCGCATGGAAGGAGCGATCGACGCGCACGTGCATGTGTGGACGCCCGATGTCCAGCGCTATCCCTTGGCCGCGCCCTATACGCCGGCCCAGATGAAGCCGGCCAGCTTCACTCCCGAGCAGTTATTCGCCCAGGCGCGGCCCTGCGGAGTGAATCGCGTCGTGCTGATTCAGATGAGCTATTACGGCTTCGATAACCGCTACATGCTCGATGCGATTCGCGATTTCCCCGGCGTGTTCTCGGGCGTCGCGGTCATTGACGAGCACGCGGCCGGGCTGCGCGACACGATGCGGGATTTAAAGAAACAGGGCGTGCGCGGCTTTCGCATTCATCCGGCCGAACGCGCCGTCGGCGATTGGCTGTCGAGCGAGGGAATGGCCCGGATGTGGAAAGTCGGCGCCGACGAGCGGCTGGCCATGTGCGCGCTAGTGAATCCCGAGGCGCTCGGGCCGCTGGACAAGATGTGCCAGAAGTATCCCGCAACGACCTTGGTGATCGACCATTTCGCACGGATCGGCATGGACGGCACCATTCGCGACAGCGACGTCGACAACCTGTGCCGGCTGGCGCGGCACAAGCTTGCCTGCGTCAAGGTGTCGGCGTTCTACGCGCTGGGTCGCAAGAAACCGCCTTACACGGACCTGGGCCCGATGATTCGCCGTTTGCTCGACGCGTTCGGGCCCGAGCGGCTGATGTGGGCTTCGGATTGCCCGTTTCAGGTAAACCCCGGCCACACGTATCGTGATTCGATCGACCTTGTGCGCGAGCGGCTGGAATTTCTGTCGGCCGGCGACAAACGGTGGATTTTGGAAAAGACCGCCGAGCGCGTGTTCTTCAGTTGACTGGGGATTGTGGCGGTTTAGCCGTCGTGGGGATAAAAAGAAACGGCCCTGCCGCCAAGGTTTGGCGACAGGGCCGCGTGGGTTGAGTTCGAGGTCCGAGAGTCGGGCCTGCGATGTTTCAACTAGGCTCGCTCTTGCTTAGTGAGCCGAAGCCGACGAGAAACCACCGGCGACGCCGAGGTTGGCGCGGACCGACAGACCATTGCTGTTGTAGTGGATCTTGGTGATGCCACCGAAGCTCAGGTTCTTGCCCTGAGCGCTCGAAGCGCTGCTGTGGTGGCTGGCCGCGGCCTGGTAGCCGTTGATGGCGGTTTGGCCCTTGAAAGCGACGCTGCTCTCGCCCCACACGCTGGCGCTGGTGCCCTTGCCGCGAATGGCCAGGCCATCGGTGTCGGTCATTTTCTGCATGTTGCCGAAGCCCATGCCGTTGAGAGTCGACTTGGAAACGTCGGCGGCCGAAGCCACGGCGGCAAAGCTGGCCAACACAACCGTAGCAGCAGTAAGAATTCGCACGTTCATCGTAGGAGGTTCCTCAGGGTGTCGAAAAAATGTCGAATCACAAATGGTCACAACGGAGGAAGGCATTTAGCAGCCAGCGTGCCATGGACAAAAAACCGGTAAATCGCGGGGTTTTTTTGATTCGGCGTCGCGAAACGACAACATCGTCGGTCGGGGGCGTTTCGATCGGGCAACGTCCGGGGTGGGGCGATGCGAGTCCGCCCGATTATTTCAGTTTCGCCACCGAGCGAAACAGTTGTGCCAACGCGGCGAATTGATAGGCTGGGAATTGCCGCAAAGCACGCGGCCGAGTCACTCGCTTCCCGGAATTCAGGCGGATCAGACGATGCCAACGCACGATGTCCAAAACCAGGTTCCGCCGCTCGCGGGCTACAACCTCTTCACCAGCGACCGGGCCCTCGTCGAGGCCACCGAGCGGGAAGGGGCCGGTTGGATCGGCGACGCGGCGCGGCGGCTGGGGCAGATCCTGGGCGATGAGAAAGCGATTGGCTGGGGAGCCGACGCCAACAGTAATCCGCCCGTGCTGCATACGCACGACGCTCGGGGCCGGCGGATCGACGAGGTGCGTTTCCACCCGGCCTGGCATTCGCTCATGCGACTTTCAGTGGAGTTTGGCCTGCACAATCTGCCCTGGCGCGAACAGCGCGCCGGCGGCCATGTAGCGCGCGCGGCGCCGTTTCGCATGGCCGGAGAAAACGAGGCGGGGCACAGTTGCCCGATCTCGATGACCTATGCCGCCGTGCCGACGCTGCGTCGGCAGGCGGAAGTGGCCGCCGAATGGGAGCCCCGCATCGCCAGCACGGAGTACGACGAGCGCTTTCTTCCGGCGGCGGAAAAGTCGGGCGCGCTGCTAGGCATGGCAATGACGGAAAAGCAAGGCGGATCGGACGTCCGCGCCAATACAACCCGCGCGACGGCCGTAGGGCGCGGGGGCCCCGGCGCGGAATATCGGATCACGGGGCATAAGTGGTTTTGCTCGGCGCCGATGTGCGACGCGTTTTTGGTTCTCGCCCAGGCGCCTGGCGGCTTGTCTTGTTTTTTGGTGCCGCGTTGGACTCGCGAGGGCTCGCGGAATAACTTTTTCTTGCAGCGGCTGAAGAACAAGCTGGGAAATCGCTCGAACGCCTCGAGCGAAGTCGAATTCGACGATACCCAGGCGACGCTGGTCGGCGAGGAAGGTCGCGGCGTGCGGACGATTTTGGAAATGGTCAACCACACTCGGCTCGACTGCACCCTGGGCGGCAGCGGCATGATGCGCCAGGCCGTGGTGCAAGCCACGCATCATGCCCGGCATCGTGCGGCTTTTGGCCTGCCGCTGGTCGAACAACCGCTGATGCGAAACGTGTTGGCGGACCTGGCAATTGAATCGGAGGCTGCCACCGTGCTGGCGATGCGACTGGCCCGGGCTTACGACCAGTCGGACGACGGCGAGGCGCGGTTTCGCCGCATTGCCACGGCGGTGGCCAAGTATTGGGTTTGCAAGCGGGCCGCGGCCCACGTGGGCGAGGCGCTCGAATGCCTGGGGGGCAACGGGTTCGTCGAGGACTCGTGCATGCCTCGGCTGTTCCGCGAGTCGCCGCTGAACTCGATCTGGGAGGGCTCGGGGAACGTGATTTGTCTGGACGTGTTGCGGGCGATCGTGAGCGAGCCGCAGACGATGGATGCCTTGCTGGCCGAGATCGACCTGGGGCGCGGTCGCGACGAGCGGTTCGATCGCTTCGTCACGGCGCTCAAGAATCAATGGCAGACAATGGCGGCCGACGCGGGCCAGGCGCGGCGGCTGGTGGAGCGACTGGCGCTGGCCCTGCAGGGATCGCTCATGCTGCGGCATTCGCCGGCTTTCGTGGCGGCGGGCTTTTGCGCCTCGCGGCTCGCGCCCGACGGCCTGGCGCGTGCTAGGCACGTTGCCGCCGGAGGTCGATTGCGCGGCCATTATCGACCGGGCCTGGTCGACGTAGGCTCGGCTCCGGCGAATTGCGCTATTTGGTCTTGGTTTCGAACTATTCCGTCTTGGCTTCGTCCTTATCGGACTTGGCATCTTCGGCGTCCTCGGCAGGCCCGAGCAGGGCCGCCAGTTGCTTGCCGAGCTCCGGGCCACGGGCATGCGTGCTCACGACCTTGCCTTCCTTGTCGACCAGAATCACGGTCGGTATGCCCATGACGCCGTAGTACGTGGCCACGGCGTTGTCGTTCCAGGGACCGTCGTAGAGCGTGATCCAGGGGTTTTGCTCCGTTTCGAGAAACTTCTCGAGCGCCGAGCGGTCGTTATCCAGGCTGATGCCGACGACTTCGAAGCCCTTGTCGTGATACAACTCGTAATTCTTTTTCACGTTTGGCAATTCCTGCCGGCAGGGGCCGCACCAGGTTGCCCAGAAGTCGACGAGCACGACCTTGCCGCGATACTTGGCCCAGTCGAACTTCGAGCCGTCCATTTCGGTGCCGCTGACTTCCATCGTGTTGCCCATCAGGGCCATGCGTCGCGCGGCGCCTTCCAGTTTCTCGCCGGTCTTGGCGAGTTGCGGATTCTTATTGCGCGACAGGATTCCGCCAATGTCGCGATATGCGTCGGCCGCGAGCTCGGGCTGGCCGCCGTATTCCAATCCCGAGGCGATTTGCGTGGCGGCCATGATGGCGTAGGGCGAGGGGGTCTCGGTGTTCGAGAGGTAGGTCTTGATATCGGCCAGCAGCTTGGCCCGATCGGCCGGTGAGCCGGTTCGCGTCTCCTGCGCGGAGGTACAGCAGCAAAGGCTCGACCGTCTCAAAGCCTTCGAGTTGTTTGTCTTCGTCCTTGGCGATCTCCATGATCTTTTCCGCGGCGGCCTTCATGGCGGGAATGCCCTTCAAGCGAAGTTGAACCGCTTCCTGCTGCGTCTTGGGCCGAACGGACATCGTCTGCTTGACGAAGGCCAGCAATTCCTTGACGCCCCCCTCGGGCAATGCGTAGGGATCCTTGGCGTCCTCAGCCGCGTCGTCCTTGTCGTCTTTTGCCGCGGCGGCCGGCTTGTCCGTTTTCTTGGCGGGCTCGTCGTCGGCCGCGTACGAATGGCCACTGCTCGCGACAGCCAGCAGGCACGCGAGCGACGCAAAACACAACGTCCATCGGCGGATCGACATGACTGTACTCCTGTCGTGTGAGTTCCAAAAAACGGTACTGGCTCGTCCCTCAACCCTACTACCAATAGTCTTACGTCATTGCTCGCGAATAATCCATCCTCTTCGAGCGAAAGTTGGCCCCGGATTTCGGTCCGTCTCGCACCTGGGGGGCCATGGATGCCACGCGTCAATCTGTTAAACTGCCAACGAATTGCTCGCGAAAACCGGGCGACTGGGGACGATTTGTGCCAAAGAATGCGGAGATACGTTCGTGCGATCGTTGAGCAAGATTGCGCCCGATTGGTGGGACTATACGACCTTGGATCGCGAGATCCTGGATGATGCCGCGCGGCTTTCGGCCGAGGACTTGTTGGCGCTGGGCCGCGAAGGTTTCGCGGTCAAGTTTTACGACACCTTGGAGGATTTCTACCTGGCCGAGGCGTTGGAGTATATCACCTCCTGGCAGGCGGCGACCGAGGACCGACCGGCGGGCATTTGCGGGCCGATCGGACCCACCGAACAGTTGCCGCTCGTGGCCCGGCTGGTGAACGAACTGAATTTGAATCTACGGCACTGCCATTTCTGGGGCATGGACGAATGGGCCATCGATGGCCGCGAGGCGCCCGAGAGCTTTGAGCTGAGCTTTGCGCGGGCCGATCGCGAACTGTGCTTCAATCGGATTCGCCCCGAGTTGCGGATGATCGAGCGGCAGATGCATTTTCCCGGCATCGATTCGGCCGCGTACAGCCGCAGTTTCGACCAGGCGCGGTGCAAGGTCATGCAAGGCGGGCAGGGGGAAGTGAAACATTGGGCGTTCAACGATCCTCCGCGCCGCGGCGGCGCTTTTCAGGATGCGCCGCCATCGCCCGAGGAATATCGGCGGCTGGGGACGCGGCTGGTTGAGCTGCACCCGATGACGCTGATTCAAAACGCGCGAACCAGCGGCGGCGGGGTGGTGACGAACATTCCGACCCACGCGATTACGGTCGGTCCGCTGGAGACCTGGAAAGCCGAGAAGGTTTCGATCTGGCACGCCGGAGCGCACGACAATCCGTTCGGCCAGCGACTGACGACGCTGATGATCTCGAGGCGGATTCCGGACAGCGCGGTGCCCATGTCGCTGTTGGCCGACCATCCGAACGTGCAATTCAATTTCTTTCGCGGCGGCATTGGAGTGTGCGCGGCCGAGATGCACTAGAAGTCCCGCGATCGAGTCATGAGGGAGCCAGCGTGATGACCGCGACTAAGAGACGGGCTTTTGCCGTGGCCGCCCACCCGGACGACATCGAGTTCGTGATGGCCGGCACGCTGATCTTGTTGGCCCAGGCTGGCTACGAGATTCATTACATGAACATTGCCAATGGCTGCTGCGGCTCGAACGAGCTGAGCGCGGAGCACACGGCGATCGCCCGCGAGAAAGAGGCGATCGCGGCTGCGGACAGCATCGGCGCGGAGTTTCATCCCAGCCTGGTCAACGATCTTGAGATTTTCTACAACGACGAGACGCTCAAGAAACTGGCGGCGGTGATGCGCGAGGTATCGCCCGAGATCTTGCTGGTTCACTCGCCGAGCGACTACATGGAGGACCACATGAATGCCTGCCGCCTGGCGGTGACGGCGGCGTTCGCCCGCGGCATGCCCAACTATCCGACCATTCCACCCCGGCCGCCGGTCGAGCAGAACGTGACGATTTATCATGCCCAACCGCATGGCAACCGCGATCCGTTGGGGCAGGCGGTTCGGCCCGGCCTGTTCGTCGACGTGGGCGCGGTCATGGAACAAAAGGCCGCGATGCTGGCTTGTCATCAGAGCCAGCAGCAATGGCTGGACACGAGCCAGGGTTTGAACTCCTACATCGAGACGATGCGGGACCTGATGCGCGAAGTGGGCCGCATGTCGGGTCGTTACGAATATGCCGAAGGTTGGCGGCGGCACACGCACTTGGGGCTATGCGCGGCCGACGCCGATCCGCTCGCCAAGGCCCTGACAAAACAGGCGTTAATCAGTTCCTAGCAATCAGGGTGCCCGGAAGCCGGTAGTGATGTACTTTGAAATCGCCTCGCGTTGAATTTGGCACGGAATTATCTGTTTGCTCGCCAGGCCTCAGATGAGTCTTGGCGTTCGTCTTTGACGACGGGAGGCTCTGGCAACAGCAGTTAGTCAACCACATTCCACGGATAGATCATGCCGTCGACTGCGCCCTTTCCTCGCACCTTGTCGCGCATGAGCAATTCAAAGCGAGCATCGCCAAGCAATTCTTGGACGATGTCACACGAGACGGCCTTGTACTGCTCGACAAAATAGGTGACTTCGTCGACGATCGCTTGGGTGGATGGTCGATCGGTTGGATAGCGGGGGGACGGCATTGGCGAGTGCTCCTGGGTCCAAGGCTGCGATGGGACGGTCGTGAATAGTTTAGAGGGTGCCTGCGGGCTCGCAATGTGCCGGGCACAATGCGCCGACGTGGCCACGCTGCCAAAGGTTCACCGCCGGGGCAGTCGCAGCAAAACTCTTCTCGCTACCAAACCGCGTCGATCTCGCGCGACTTCCGCGCCATAGATGTGGGACAAGCACTATCACCGCTAGCACTGCTCGTCGTGCTAGCAGTCTGGTAATATTGTTAAGCTGCGTTGCATGGGATGCCAAGGAAGGCATAGCCAAATTGTATGACCACATCGCTCAAGTTTGAGCCTTGACTTTCTGGCACGTACCGCCAAAATTATGGTCATGCAAGCCATCGACTTTCTCGATCGTCGCCTCAGTTCGCTTAAGCACCAGCTCGAAGTGACACAAGAAGAAATTCGTGCGCAGCAGGCTCAAGTGCCGTTAATTCAAGCCAAAATCGAAATGCTTGAGGCGTTGCGAGAGGATATACTGGGGAGCGAATACGGATCGCTGATCACGGTCGATGAACCGAATGATCATGCGCCGAATGGCCGAGGACATATCAATGGTCATGCCTCAGTCGTAGCAAACGGAGTGCGGCTGGGGGCCACTGATGCGGTCCTCCATTATATGGAACACGCTCGCGGTGCACTCCGGCCCGTAGAGATCGTCAATGCCCTAATAGATCGAGTCGCCACGGCAGCGATCGATCCTCGCCGAACCCTCTTCAATACGATCCACAACTTGGTTAATTCTGGTCGATTGGAGAAAACCGCAACTGGACGAGTGCGAGTTCCAGGTCATGGGGGTGACACCAACAACTAATCCGGCCGTGCAGAGGCTCGGACAATATCAGGGAGCTGGAACGGCCGGTTGGCGCTGTGCGCGTACCGCGTTAATTCCGGGCCGACACCCGGGCTCGCCTTCCAAAAGCGACGCGGCCTTCCAGCCCCTCCTACTGAAAATAACTATAGCAGTCACAAGCACGGTTGCAATAGGACCGTGCTATTTCTATTGCTCAGATTTATCTGTTTTATTTCGCTAATATCGCCTTCACCATGAATATATATTGCCGTTATTGGCATCGGGCCGCTGCTTGCTGGAGAGCGGCCCGCGTCTTGGCGAAGCAGGGTTCTTATAAGCTCCGCTAGGGGTCGGCGTATGCCGAACCGGGTTCGATTGCCCCATTCTCCGCTAGTCCCGCTTGGACTCGCGTTTGGCGACCTTTGCGGCCCTGTCCCGCAGCCATTCCCGCAAGCTGAGCTTTGCACGGATCGCAGCCTTTGCGCATTGCTCCGCCTCGGCCTCGGTTAGCCGGAACGTGACCAATTGAGAGAGATTGACCGCAGGGTCGTTCTTGGGGCGGCCACGAGTTTTTGCCATGCAATTATCGTACACAGAAAATCTTTGTTGGCAACCCGGTTTGTCCTTGTGGTCCATGATTTATTGTATACAATAAATAGAGTTGGGAGCCGTGAGCCCAACAAAAAACCCCAGGGCTTGTTGAAGGAAAGGGCTTGTTGAAGGACGTACTGGGGGCAAGAACATCCGGCGGCTACGCCAGACTGATCCTCACAAAGCCGTTCTTGCACGCGAAGCCGCCCAAGTCAAAGGGGGATCAAATGGCTAGCGTGCTGAACAAAGAAAAACAGATTGCGGTTGTGCAGCTACTGGTCGAAGGAAACAGCGTGTGGTCGATAAGCCGGATCACTGGCGTCAACTTGCGGACGTGCTTACGAATCTTGGTCCGGCTCGGCAATGCCTGCCAGTCGTTGCTAGACGAACGGATGCGCGACCTATCGTTGCGTCACATTCAGTGCGACGAAATTTGGACCTACGTTCAGAAGAAACAGGCGCGGGTGCCCCTCTCTAGCGCAGATCCAACGATTGGCGACCAGTTCGTCTACGTCGCCTTGGATACCGACACCTAGCTGATCGCCAGTTACGCGATCGGCAAGCGGTCGGCATATGTCACCCAACGATGTTTGGACTTTGGAAGAATTGTTCGATAAGGCGATGCAGTGAAAGCCTTGATGCACTCCAAGTCCACCGCTACAACAAGCCAAGCGGTATTCTTAATAGGCGAGGCAGACCGTGGCATGCGTGATAACTCTGCCAGTATCCGTCGGCGACGGGACGCTCCCGTTGTTTCTAGCCGCATTGGGCGAGGGCAATAGTCACGATTTAATCCGTCTGGATTTCATTCAGGTTCGATTTTTTACGCCTGGCGCGATTGTCGGACTGACAGCAAAAGTGCACGGATGGCTGCGACAAGGCAAGCAAATATTCTTCTCGCACCATCACGAATGCACGGCGTTTCAGTATCTCCAACGAATGAACCTGTTCTCGTCCTGTGGAATCCAAATTCCCGAGGCATTCAAAAGGCGAGACTCAACGGGACGTTTCGTTGCGATGCAGCGGGTGGGCTTTGACGCAGAATCTGACGTGGCAAAGCTCGCAACCGCGGCCGCGACATGCATCGCGCCAGACTATGCTGATTTCGTTGAACCAGAGCGAAGCGGGCCATTCGATTGCGTTGAGTATGCAATCTCAGAATTGGCACTTAACGTCCTCCAGCATTCTCGTGGCGCGGGTTTTATGTCTGCGCAGTTTATTCCGACGAATCGGGTTACCAGGCTGGCAATTGCCGATTGCGGGATCGGTATACGCCAGAGCTTCCTAGATGCAGGCTCGCCACACTGCTATGATGGTATGGATGATTTGGGGGCCGTTTTGAAAGCCCTTGAGCCCAGAGTGTCCAGCAAGTCACACCTTTCCACGGCATGGGGCGGAGGCCCGGTTAACGCAGGGGTCGGTTTGACTCTTTTGCGGGACTTGGCGGCTGCGTCCGGGGGCGGATTTTCATTGATTTCCAACCATGGAGTAGTCCAAAATAGAAACAAACATAGACTTCCGAATGGGGCGGGGTTCGATGGCACGTTATGCGAACTTTCCTTCCCGAGGGATCGCGTGATGAATTTCTTTGCCCTCCTACAAGACGCGAAACAACGTGCACGCCTGCTTAGCGGCGACGCGCATGGAGCACAGTTTACATGAGTGTCACCGTGCATATTTTTGGCCACTTCGGTTCGTTTTGCTCGGACTCGACAAAGGCCGCTGAGCTACGAACATCGCTGCAACAATCGCTGGAAAATAGCGAGGAAGAGGTCGTGTTAGATTTCGCTGGTGTTCGCAATATGAATAGTTCGTTTTGCTATTCGCTTATCTCGCCACTCGTAGCGCAATCGCGTGATACTCTGAACCGCTTGCATTTTCGCAATTGCCGACCGGGGCTTGAAGTGTTTTTGAGGTCCGCAATAGATGTAGGTTTATCGGACTCGCAGGCATGCCATCCTAATCCAGAGGAATGATCTGATCCTGTCACCCGGCCTGCGAGTCTTGCCCGATTTGCTTCTTTAATTTCGGCGACTACCATTCGTGCCGAAAATATTTCAAAGTGCATCACTACTCGGAAGCCGCTTCGCTTGACACTCGGCTGGGCAGGACTATCATAAAAAGCTTGCGGTAGCGGCGATTCCATTGGAAGATGGTGCGAGCGGCCGACTTGTGTCGACTGGCCCCTCGAAGATATCGCCGCGGGTGTCTTGCAACAGGAGTACGATTGATGGCCGTTCTTCGGCGATTGCAGTTGAATCAGGTCGGCGACGTGACGGTCGTTCGATTCGTGGACCGCAAGATTCTCGACGAAGCGAATATCCAAGAGCTGGGACAAGAGTTGTTCCAGTTGATCGAGGACGAGAACCATAGCAACCTGTTGCTCAATTTTTCTTCCGTCGAATTTCTTTCCAGCGCCGCGCTGGGCAAGCTGATCACGCTCGACAAGCGCGTCAAAGCGCACGGCGGCAAGCTCAAGCTCAGCAATATCCGTCCCGAAATTTACGAGGTCTTCGCGATCACGAAATTGAATAAGTTGTTCGATATTAAAGACGACGAAGCCGACGCATTGGCAAGTTTCTAATCGCGCGACAGAGGCATCTATCGCGAGACCATCTCCGCATCCTTTCTCCGTCGCGCTCGTCAATGGCCCGCTGTGTGCATTTCGTGGCCCTCTCGACAAAAACACCCCTGGACTTGAACCGGCAGTTAGCCTTGGCATGACGAGCGGCCGTCGCGTGGTCGCGAGGTTTGGGTACGCGGTAAGACATGTCACAACCATTCACGGCATGGACGATCGAACACACGATCCAAAGCGAACTCGACGCGGGTCACCGCGTGCTTGAGGAATTGCTGTCCCGACTGGAGGGCGAGTCGTGGAGCTCGCGCGACATGTTCGGTCTGCGCCTGGCGCTGGAAGAGGCCGTGGTCAACGCCATCAAGCACGGCAACCGCCTGGACAAGACCAAGCAGGTCCACGTGTTGTGCAAATCGACCAAGGACGGCGTGTGGATCAAGGTTGCCGACCAGGGGCCGGGCTTCGATCCCGAGGCCGTGCCCGACTGCACCGACCCCGACCGCATCGATGTTCCCAGCGGCCGCGGCATCATGCTGATGCGCAATTACATGTCCCGGGTTGAATACAACGACGTGGGCAATGTGGTGGTGCTGGAGAAGCGGCGCGATAGCTAGCAGCCGGCCGGTCGAATGGTCTTGCTCGGCCTGGCCCATTCCGCTACAAGCCACCGCCAATTTTTCTCCCTTCTCCGTTTCCCGGACATCGGTGCGTCCAGGAGTTCACGTATGGCGTGGCGCTATTTTTTCGCGGCGATTCTGACGACGTGCCCGTTGGGCGCGGTGCTGGCCGTTGAGTTTCCCTACGTGGCCTATGTCAACTCGGCCGACGTCTATGTGCGCAGCGGCCCGGGCCGCGATTACTATCCGACCGACAAGCTGCAAAAGGGCGAGAAGATCGAGGTCTATCGTCACGATCCGGGCGGTTGGCTGGCGATCCGCCCGCCGCGGCAAAGTTTTAGCTGGGTCTCGACACGGCATCTCGATCCGACCGAGGATCGGCTGGCGGTCGTCAACAGCAGCCGGGTCGTGGCGCGAGTGGGCAGCACGTTCAGCGACGTGCGCGACGTGATCCAGGTGCGATTGGAGAAGGGCGAGCAAGTCGAGTTGCTCGATGCTCCGGCGACCGATTCGCCCTGGTGCAAGATTGCTCCGCCTGCCGGCGAGTTTCGCTGGGTGTTTTCCAAATTTGTCGATTCCGAGTTGCCCGAGGACCTGGCCCGCGACGAGCGCGAAGCGGCCGGCGAGAGCGAACTGGCCGACGACGCATCCGATCGTCTTGACGGCGTGCGGCTGGCCAGCGGTGCGCAGAAAACCGATCGCGAACCGCGCATTGCCACCCGCCAGGCACGGCCCGCGGATATCACCAACGAAAGCGGGCGGCAGCGCGAGATGGACCGTATCGATCTGGAATTGTCGGCCATGGTCGTGGAAGAAATCTCGACCTGGTCGTTTGGTCCGCTCTACGAGCGGGCCAATACCTTGCTCGCGCAGGGCAAACGCCCGCCGAGCGTGGTCGAGCGCGGCAACTGGTCGACAAATTGGGTCGCTTCGAGGACATCAAGCGGCGGCACGACGCGATTCGTAATCCCGATGCGACGGCCGTGGCCGGTTCGGACGGAGGCGGCGTTGGCGCCGCGCCGCGAGCGGTCGTGGACCCGCGTTTCGACGGCGTGGGGCGACTGGCCCCGGTTATCTCCCAGCGTCCCGGAGCGCCGCAGTTCGCGCTGATCGACGCCTCGAACGCCGTGGTCTCGTTCATTACGCCCGCACCGGGCGTCAATCTGCGCCCGTACGTCGACAAGCAAATCGGCGTCAACGGACAGCGGGGCTATCGCACCGACTTGCAGCGCGAGCACATCAATGTGCAGCACGTGACGCTGGTCGACGTCCAGCGGCGATAGTTCGCCTTGATCGCCGGCGCTCTTTCTTGCCGGCACTGTCTCTTGATGGCGCGACATGTCCACGTGTGCGGTCGTCCCTTTCGCCGCCGCGGGGCGTGAATTGCCACGCCCGAATCCCTTCCTTGGCTGCATGCTGGCAGCTAGCATGCGCGAGGCCGAAAACTTTCCCTCGCCTCGGCCGCTTCCCTGAGCCGAAAAACTTCTAACGTCGGCAGAGCCGACTAGGGCAACCACCGGCGCCTCGCGCGGCAATCGTGCGCGGCTCGGCGGTAAGTGGGGGGATTTGGCTCAGGGGGAACTATGCCAAGGCGACCTGATCTCGAGCGTGCTGGCGCGAATGCCGAGTGCCGACAGCGGCCCACCATCGGCGGGCGGCGCCGTTCGTGGGAATTATGGCTAGCGTTGGCTTGCATCGTGCTGGCGAGCGCCGGTAGTTCACAGGCGGCCAGCCCGAACCAGGCGACATCCAGCCGCGCGGCGCGGGACGAGGCGATTCGTTCGATTCCCTACGATAAGATTGCGCCCGCAATGACCGAAAAGATACGTTCGGCGATGGCGCATGCCAGCATCTACCGGCGGCTGCCGATTCAGGTGACTCCCTGCGATCCGGATTTGTACTTGTTCCTGGTTCGCCATCCCGAGGTGGTGGTCAACATTTGGGAAGTGATGAAGATCAGCAACGTGGCGCTATCGCGCACCGGCGCCGACACCTTTCGGGCCAGCGACGGCGCGGGCACGCTGTGCGAAGTGCGGTTTTGCTACGCGGACCACGACACGCACGTGATCTATGCCGAAGGCTCGTACGACGGACCGCTGTTCAATCGTCCGGTGCAAGCCAAGTGCGTGCTCGTGCTCAAAAGCGGCTACATGCGCGAAACGGACGGTCGATATCACGTCACGAGTCGGATGGACACGTTCATTCAAATCGACCATGCCGGGGTCGAACTGCTGGCGAAGACCTTGCAACTGCTGGTGCATCGCTCGGCCGATTACAACTTTGTCGAGACGGCCGGTTTCTTGGGCACTGTCTCGCGCACGGCCGAGTCCAATCCCGGCGGCATGTGCCGGCTGGCCGAGAAACTCACCAACGTGGAGCCTGAGGTGCGAGACCGCTTCTCCGAGTTGTCGGTGGAAGTGGGGCAGAAGGCTCGGGAGCGCGACGCCATCCAGGCCTCGGCAGCGGCCCCGGCGACTCCCAGCGGCGAGAAACGAATTGCGCCCCGGCGGCGTTGACGCGCGCGTGCTGGCCCGAAGTCAGTTCGATCCGCTACGCTGCTTGCCGGCCGCGACTTCGGCGACTTTCGTCTTGGCCAATTCCTTGACGGCTTGCAGATCGAGCTTGCCGGTTCCCAGCAGCGGAATTTGTTCCACCTGAAAGAAACTGTCAGGTGAGGGAATCCACAGATTGGGCAGCCCGGCGGCGGTGAGCTCCTTCAGGACCTGGTCGATGCTCTTGTCCGAGGGCAGGTGAAAGACGATCAGCCGTTCGCCCTTGCGCTCGTCGGGCACCGAGGTGACGGCGACGGCCACTTTTTCGTCGTCGTCGGACATGATCCGTTGCAGGATCTCCTCGACGTGGATGTGCGGCACCATCTCTCCGCCGATTTTGGAAAAGCGGCTGACGCGACCCGTGATGTGAATGAACCCCTCGTTATCTAACAGCGCCATGTCGCCCGTGGTATACCAGCCGTCGCGCAAGACCTTGGCGGTTTTTTCGGGCATTTGGAAATAGCCCTGCATGACGTTGGGTCCCTTGATCAAGAGCATTCCCGCCTCGCCGACGGGCAGATCCTTTCCAGTTTCGTAATCGACGATCTTCGCCTGCACGCCGGGAATCGGCCGGCCGACCGTGCCCACGCGTTCCATCGCGTTGGAGCCGCCGTTGCGCTCGGGCGGGACGTTCACGGACACGACCGGCGAAAGCTCGGTTGTGCCGTAGCCTTCCATCGGACGGACGTTGAATTGCTTCTCGAACGCACTGAGCAGATCGCCCGGCAGCTTTTCCGCGCCCGTCACGACGAGGTTCAGTTTCGCGAATTCCTCCTTTGTGCAGCGCCGCAAGTAAGACCGCAAAAATGTGGGGGTCGTCACGATAATCGTGATGCCGTGCTCCTTGCACATCTTGCCGATCACCTTGGCATCCAGCGGGCTGAAGTGATAGGCTCCCTTGACTCCGGTGGCCAGCACGGCCCACATGCCGATGGTAAAACCCATCGAGTGAAACAGCGGCAGAATTCCGCACAGCGTGTCGCGCGAGCCAAGCTGCAAGTTGTCTTCAATTCCCGTTACGTTCGTGCCGACGTTGTCATAGCTGAGCATCACGCCCTTGGGCTTGCCGGTGGAGCCCGAGGTATAGATGATCGTCATCAAGTCATCGAGCCGAATCTTGTGCAGGCCAAGCCAGCGCTCAAGCACGGTCACCGGCACGGCGTAGGCGTCGATCGCGGCCACGAGCTTGTCGGCCAGGGTGACTTGTTCGCGAAAATCCTCCAGGTAGATCAGCTCGGCATTGAGCTTGAAGTTGACCCGTTCCATGAACCGCCGGCTGGTCAGCACGTGGCGTATGCCGCACTGCTGGATGCAGTAGTTCAAGATGTCGGACGAAACGGTGTAGTTCAGATTCACGGCGACGCGGCCCGATAGGGTCACCGCGGTATTGGCCAGGATTCCACCGCCCGAGGGCGGAATCAGCAAGCCCACGAAGCGTTCGTCGGCCGCAAGGACGTTTCGCAAGAGCAAGCGGCGAAAGATCAGCGTGCGCATCAGCAAACTGCCTCCGGTCATCCGCATGCCGGAGGAGTCGGCCACCTTCATGGCGAACATGGTTTTGCGGCACTGGCGCAGAAATGCGCGGGGTAGATTGATCGATCGACTCTTTCGGTTCATGCCTGGTGAATCTCCGCCCTAGGTGCCGCCATTCACGGACCGCGCACGAGCGCTTGCCGGTGAACCCGCCCCCTAGGATACTTTGCCGCCCGCCATTCAGGTAGCCCGAAGTGCGCCGCTGAAAGAGCCGCCTGGCCGCGGGATCCCGAGGGTTAATTCGCTTCGTCCACGACGGGATTGGTCAGCGAGCCGATCTTCTCGATTTCTATCGTGAGCCGATCGCCGGCCTTGAGCCAGACGGGCGGTTTTCGGGCCATGCCCACGCCGTGCGGCGTGCCGGTGAGGATGACGGTGCCGGGCAGCAGCGTGGTGCTGCCGCTGAGAAACTCGATGAGCGTCGGCACGTCGAAAATCATGTCGTCGGTGTTCCAGTCTTGCATCACCTCGCCATTGAGCACGGTGCGAATCTTCAGCGCATTCGGCTGGGTCAGTTCGTCGGCCGTAACCAGGCAAGGGCCCAGCGGGCAAAACGTGTCGAAGGTCTTGCCGCGGCACCATTGGCTGCCGCCAAATTCCTTCTGCCAGTCGCGGGCGCTGACGTCGTTGGCGCAGGTATATCCCAGCACGTATTCCAGGGCCCGCTCTTTCGGCACGTTTTTGGCCGCGCGGCCAATGACGACGGCCAACTCGCACTCGTAGTCGACTTCGTTGCTGCGCAGGTGGCGGGGCAACTGAATCGGGTCGTCCGGGTTTTGCACCGAGCTGATCGTTTTCATGAACAGCACGGGCCACTTGGGCGTCGGCGCGCCGCCTTCGGCCGCATGGCGGCGATAGTTCAGCCCGATGCACAGAATGCCGGTGGGCACGATTGGCGCCAGCAGTTTTCGCACGTCTGCCGGATGGTCGGTGACCTCGAAGCTGCCGAAAATATCGCCCGCGATCAGGCGATTGGAGCCATCGCCCTGCTGGGCAGCAAAGTGAATTTGGTTCTGACTGTCGCGATAACGAATGATTTTCATCGGGCTTTGACGCGGAGAGTTGGTGGGGAAAGTACGAAGGCCAGTCGGACGGAAGCGAAAGCCGCGAAACGGCGACAATCGCCTGCTTACACTTCGGCCAGCCGCTCGGTGGCATCGCCAAATTGCTTGAGACGCACGCCGGCCTTGTCCATCAGCGACAAGTACAGGCTGCACATCTTGCGGCTATCGCGCCCCTGGTAATCGAGCACCCGGCCGGTTTGCAGCTTGCCGCCGCCGCCTCCCAGCACGACCACGGGCAACTGCGTGGCGTCGTGGCTGCCGGTCATCATGCTCGAGCAGAACAGGATCATCGAATTGTCGAGCGCCGTTCGCTCTCCCTCGGAGATTGCGTCCAGCTTGCGGGCAATGTAGGCCACTTGTTGGAGGAAAAACTGGTTCACCTTCAGCCAGTCGGCGGTGTCGGAGTGCGAGAGCAAGTGGTGGATCATGTAGTCCACGCCCAGGTTGGGAAACCGCAGCGAGCTGTGGTCATTGTTCAATTTGAGCGAGCAGACCCGGGTGGTGTCGGTTTGGAAACCGAGCACCAGGATGTCGCACATCAGCCGCATGTGCTCGCCAATATCCTGCGGAATTCCGTCGGCGGGCCGGGGCACGTTCGGGGCCGTGAGCGTCGGCCGCCAGCCCTGGAGTTCCCCTTTCTTGCCGGCCTGTTCGATGCGCTGTTCGACGTCGCGCACCGAGTCGAGATATTCGTCCAGCTTGCGCTGATCGGCCGTGCTGATCTGGCGGCGAATGTCGGTGGCGTCGCCGAGCACGGCGTCGAGCACGCTCTTGTCGCCTTTTTGCACCTCGTCCTTGAACAGCCGATCAAAGGCCAGCGCAGGATACAGTTCGAGCGGAGTAGGCGTCGTGGGCGAGCTCCACGAGATGTGCGAGCTGTAGAGCATCGAATAGTTCTTGTGGACCGAGGGGTTCGATTTTTCGCAGCCCAATACCAGGCTGGAGACCTTCGTGCTCTGGCCCTGTTGCTGGGCGATGACCTGGTCCATGCTGGTTCCGGAGCGGATATCGCCCCCCGAGGCCAGCGGTGCGCCGGACAGTAAATTACCCGTCTGCGAGCTATGGATGTTTCCCTTGAGCGCCTCGGCATTGTGCAGTCCCCGCACGAAGAGCATTCTCTCACGGAACTCGGCGACTGGGGCCAACACTTGTCCCAGTTCCATCTCGCGGCCGGCGCCCTTGGCCCACCACTCCTTGCCGTGGAAGCCGTTGCCCGCGAACAAGACGGCCATTCGTACGGGCGCTTCGCTCGAGGCGCCGGTTGGTTGCGCGACATCGCCCCAGACGGAAAGCGATTCCAGCCAGGGCAGGGCCATCGACACGCCGACTCCGCGCAAAAACGTTCGTCGGGCAAATTGATGACTTTGCATGGTGTTCCTCGCAATGCCGCTGGTGGGCTTCGGTTCAGGAGTGATAGCGCTATCGGATGATTTTACGAAGTTACTCGGCTTCAGCAAATCGCGAGTCCTTGCCGCGGATCTCGCGAAACTGGCGACTGCGAACGATTCTGACCACTGCCGCCGAAAAACGATAGTCGTTCTGGGCCAGGGATTCTTGCATTTCCTTGAGCAACGGCTCGTCGGAAAGCTGCACGCCGCGCCCCAGCGCATAGCCCAGCAGCTTGCGACAAAACTGCCGCAGCACGGCCTCTCCCCGGGTGTTGAGCAGATAATCTCGCAATCCCTGCATGTCGTCGAAGACCGTGCCGTCGGCCAGCGTTGCGCGCGAGTCGATCGCCCGGTCGGCCAGGTCCTTGTCGCGCCGTCGTCCGATCGGATCGAAGCGTTCCAGCGCGAAACCCATCGGATCGACGCGCACGTGGCACTTGGCGCAGCGCGGGTCGCTGCTGTGTTTTTCGACTAACTGACGAACCGTCAGATCTTTGATCGCCGTTTCATCTTCGGGCAATTGCGGGACGTCCTTGGGCGGTTTCGGCAGCTTCTCGCCCAATACGACGTCCGACACCCAAGTGCCGCGCAACGTGGGGCTGGTCCGCGAAGCGCCCGATTGCTTGGCCAGCACCGCCGCCATTCCCAATACGCCGCCGCGTCCGTGGTGGCCCGTGCCCTCCACTCGCCGCCACTCGGGCCCGCTCACGCCCGAAATGCCGTAGTGCGCGGCCAGCGCCTCGTTGACGAATGCATGGTCGGCATTGAAGATGCTCAGCACCGAGGCGTCGCGCTGGAACAGGTCGGTGAAAAAGCGAATTGCCTCCTCGTACATGTCGCCGCGGAGGCCGCGAAAAGTCGGGAAATGACTCTCGCTTTTTTCATCCAACGTGTCGAAGTCGTAGATCTGCAGCCACTGGCAAGCGAACTCGGTTGCCAGTCGCCGGACGCGCTCGTCGCTCAGCATCCGCCTCGCTTCGGCGGCCAGCACGTCGGGATCGTGCAACCGTCCGGCGCGCGCCAACTCGAGCAGGCCCGCGTCGGGCGTCGACGACCAGAGGAAATAACTCAAGCGGCTGGCTAGCTCCGAGTCGGAGACCGGCGCGGCCTCGGCGCCGGGGGCGGCCCGTTCGAGCCGATACAAGAATGCCGGCGAGACGAACACGCGGGCCAGCGTGAATCGCCAGGCATCTTCATGCGGTAGTTCCTGGGCCCGCAGTTTGTCGTATAGCTGCCGCAATTCGGCTCGCTCGCTCTGCGTCAGATCGCGGCGATAGGCGCGTGCGGCAAAGTCGATGAGCGCCTCGACTTGGCGCGGCTCGGAGTCGAGCAGGGCCTGTCGATAGGCCGCGGCCGCTTCCTGGATCGGCTTGCGGTAAGGCTCGAACAGTTTGGGATCGCTGTCTTGCGTGGCATATTCCATGAGCTGGGCGAAGGCATCGACCAACGTCAGGGCGTCGCCGCTGACAAAGTGCAATTCGTCCCACAGTCGGTCGAGAGCGGCTTTTTCCTCGGCGTTGAGCATCAGGCGGCACAGCGGCTCATCTTCGCGATGAAAGAGCGTCAGGGTCACGACCTCATCGACCGGCACGATGCGAACGTAGCACAGGGCCGCTGGGAACCAATCACGAAAGTCGTTGCAAGCCTGCTCGAACCGTTTTCGCGCCGCGCTACTCTCGGCGGTCAACACGGGCAGGTCAGACCGCAAGCCAGCCAGCGACTTGGGACGAGCGGTTGAGACACTCGCCTGCACGCTTCCCTCGGCGCCCGTTTGTGGCTCTAGCTCCACGGTGGCCACCAATTCGCAATCGACGAGCAACTCGGCCGGCAGACGGACTTCGACCACGCTGGGCGCTTGTACGCACAGGCTCGCCTCGTCGACGCTCGCCGCGGCGCCAGCGGGATGACGGCCAAACAGTGTCGGATCGAGGCCCCAGTCGTCGCCGTCGGATATTGCTGCTGGTCGTTTCGATCCGCTTGGCGTGCGAGCGCCGGCGAACAACGGGCCGGCCAGCGAAACCAGTTGGCGATGCAGCACGGCGTCGGGATGCTTGGCATCCGTCGGGCGTGGTCCGGTGAGCAGCGATTGCACTTCTTGAGCCAGTTTTTGCTTCGCCTCCGCGTCGCTGGCGCCCAGCCAGCTTGCCAAGAGCGATCCGGCGGGCACCAAAGGATGCGCGTTGCCGGCTTGAATCGCTTCGGTATAGAAGTGCCAGACCTCCTTGTTGCCAAAGCGGTCCGCATGGGGGTTCGCGGCCAGGACGTCGCTTGATATGTCGCCGGTGAGGCTCCAGACGCGTCCCTCGGCGGCGTCGGTCAGCGTTAGTTCGAGATCGGTCAAGTCACAGGCGTGGTTGCCGTCGCGCGGCCCGATCAACAGCGAGATTAAATCGCCCGGGTGGACCGCAACATTCGCCAGCGGTCCAATTTCGACCGGTTTCCCGCCCTGTGCGATCCCGGCCGCCAATCGTTGCCGCATGTTGCCGCGTCGCAGTTCGAGTGTCCAGGTCACGCCGTTGCCGCACTCCGGATGCGCGTGCGTAACACGACCCTCGATGCGCAACGACGCGGCCAGGGGACTTTGCCAGCCGACGGCCGTTTGCAGCGTGGGCGTGGGATGGACCACCACGCCGTGCGGTTTCAGATTGCCGGGAATGCGCACGTGTTTGTCGGACGAGTTGGCCATCAGGCTGGGCGTTTCCGGCTTGCCCCAGCCCTGCACGAAGTCGTATCCCGAGGCTTTTGTGATCGGCTGGCTCATGTGGTCGAGCGTGGCCGCCGCGGCCGTGCTGATTCCCAGGTAGTCCAACCATGCGGAGAGTGTTTGCGGATCGACATCGTATTTTCGCGCGAGCTCCGCCCGATCGACCTGACCGGCGGCGCGGCTTGCCTCGTCGGCGGCCATCAGGGCCTTGGCGGTCGATGCCAGGGTGGGCCCGCGGCGAGCCGTCATCTCGGCGATGAATCCGCGCACGTCGCGCAGCGGCAGATCGCGCCGGCCCGGCGCCACGAGCCGCGGCTGTCGCCACACGACCAGGTCGTTGGTCGGGCCGTCGCCGGCCTCGCCGACTGTGAGGAATAGCGAGACCGGGGCGTCGTCGGCGGGCGTGGG
Source organism: uncultured Planctomycetaceae bacterium (assembly GCA_963791755.1). Lineage (GTDB taxonomy): Bacteria > Planctomycetota > Planctomycetia > Pirellulales > PALSA-1355 > PALSA-1355. The sequence continues at coordinate 419,037 of CAWBTK010000005.1, read as the reverse complement.
TACTTTAAAGCGGACATCTTGGCTGGAAACGACCGGATTGACCGGCACCATCCACGATTTCATGTGGCCGACGCTCTGAAAGCGCGTTAGCGCCGCTTGCCACTGGGCGATCTCTTTCGCCAGCGCCGCGGCGCCGTCGGTCGGTGCCGCGCGCCAAAGGGCGCGAACTTCGTCGAGCAGTTGCGACGGCTGATCGCCGTGCAACATCTTCCATAGACCGCCAAGATACTTGGCGTTCAGGCCGCGCGCTTGTGCCACGGCGTCGAGAGTCTTCTTGCCGCTTGCCAGCGCTTCACGGTCGATGAGCGTGGCCGCTAGATATTTTTCCAGTGGCAGCCGCCCGGCATCGTTCGATTCCCACTCCAAACCTTGCAACTTGACCGACGTGCTGCCGCGGGCGTCGGTGTATCGCAAATAGGTTCCTCGAATCTGGGCCAGGATGTCGTTGGCCCAATCGCGGCGCGTGGTATTGGGAGAAAAGCGGAAACCATCGGGCAGCAGTATGGCGTGGCGAGCGATTTCCTTCCCGGCGTCGAGGTATTTGGTCAACAAGGAGGGGGACATGACCAGGGCATTGCCGGCGTTGGTAAATCCCTCGCCGGCCGCACTGTCGCCGGGAAACTCGCGAGCCGGGCTCAGCGGCACGCCGGTCAAATCCCGCACGGTGTACGTGTATTCGGCATTGCTCAGTCGCCGCAACACGACCGGTCCGGGGTCTCCGGCGCTGGCCAGGGCCTCGGCGTCGAGAAAACTCTGAATCCAGCCGCGCAGCAGCTTCCTTTCGTCGGGCGGCAGCGGCTCGGCGTCCTTGGGGGGCATCTCGCCGTTGTCGAGCATTTCGGCGACTTTGAGCCAGACTTTGGTTGCCGAACGAATGTCTTCCAGCCTGGCGAAGCGCTCCAGATCCAATTCGCCTTCCTTGGCCGAGGTTGAGTGGCACTCGAGACAATGACGTGCGACGAGCGGGCGAATCTGGTCCGTGTATTGGCCAGCCAGCGCCTGCATTGCGTCGGGCTCGGCGGCGCCCGCGCAAGTTGTCGACAGCAACGCACAGGCCAGCCAAACGCCGATCGTGATTTGCAAAACCGGGGAGTGAATGGAGACCCGTGTCGCGGAGAAGCGTGCGGCGAGGCGTAGCTTGGCAGGTCGGGTGAGCATAGGCGATGCGTGCGATTCGGGCTGGGCGAGAGGGTGTGGGAGGGCTGCAACCAATTATCCTAGCTCGGGCGCCGGTTCGCAAGCAGGCAAGCTCGATTCGCTGCTCGCCTCACCGCTAAGCGCGACGAAATAAGGAATTGCTTGCGAGCGCCTCGGCGCGCCATTAGATTGGCTGGCAATTCGTGGCGGCGAATCGCACACCGGACCCCTGCGCGAGTGTGCGGGCAAGTTGCGCGCTGCCACTCGACTAAGCGCCGACTTGCTCATGCCGACTGATTCTCAACCATCCGCCGCGACGCCCGCGACTGTTCCGGCCGGATTGTTGGCGCCTTGGCGGGTTGGAGATTTGCCTCGCCCGCCCGCGCCTGGCTGGCGGCTTTGGATTGGATTGCTGGGCCCCGGAGTGGTATTGGCTGGCACGTCGGTTGGGTCGGGCGAGTGGCTGTTCGGACCGGCCGTCAGCGCGCAGTACGGCGGCACGATTCTGTGGCTGGCCTCGATCAGCATCATCCTACAGGTGTTTTGCAACCTGATGATGATGCGCTACACGGTTTACTGCGGCGAGCCGATTATCGTGGGCGGATTGCGCACGCGGCCGGGTCCCCGGTATTGGATTCCGGTGTACCTGATTTTGGATATTGCCTCGATCTGGCCGTACAACGCCTCGAACGCGGCGATTCCCTTGGCGGCGACCATCCTGGGGCACCTGCCGGGCGACAACAGCCTGCGCATCGCGGGCACCCTGCTGACCGAGAGCCAACTGGTGCGAGGTTTAGGGTTCGCGATCTTCATCCTGTGTTTTGTTCCGCTGATCTTTGGCGGCACCGTGTATCGGATGCTGGAAAAGATCATGAGCGTCAAGCTTGTGCTGGTGTTGGGTTACTTGGCCGTGCTGACCTGGTTCATGGTTTCGCCCCGAGTGGGCTGGGAAGTGGCAACCGGGTTCTTTCGTTTCGGTGATTATCCGCAACGGGCTGATACGATCCTCGTCGACCGCCATTTCGCGCTATCGGTCGAAGAGGACGGCATCGAGCTATTTGATCAAGGGAACGAAAGAATCCCGGGGCACCATGATCGGAGACTTTCGCATCAACGGCGAGGCGAGGAAGAAGGAACTGACCGAGGCCGAGCAAGCCACGCGCGACCGCTTGCAGCGTCTGGCCGAGTCGATGTTGCGGCCGGGCGAGTACTTTTTTCGCACCCGCACGGAGAGCGGCGCCGAGTTGAGCAGTCGCGGGACGGTGGACGACGGTTGGCATCCGGCCGAATTCACCATCACCGACCCGGGCGGAAAGTCGAAGACTTACGCGACGATCGAGGACGTGCCAGTTGAATATCGCGCGACAATTGAGCGAGCTGATCCGCCACGAGGGGGTGGAACACAAGAGCCTGTTCCATTACATCCGCAAGCACGGCAGTTTGCCGCAGTTGGATTGGTTCACGCTGGTGGCGTTCGCGGCCATCGCCGGCTCGGGAGGATTGGCCAATACGCTGTTTTCCAATTATACGCCGCGACAAGGGCTGGGGCATGGGGGCCCGCGTCGGCGCGATTCCCAGCGCCATGGGCGGGTTGCCGATTTCGTTGTCGCACGTGGGCGAGGTGTTTCCGGTCGACGCCACGAATCTCCAGCGCTGGAAGGGCTGGATGCGGCACATCCTTCGCGACCAGACGTGCGTGTGGATGACGGCCTCGTTCGTCGGCATGGCGCTGCCCTGCATGTTGTCGCTGCAGTTCATTCGCAACGCCACCGTGGCGGGCGACCGCGTGGCGGCGATGACCGCCGAGGGAATCGCGATGCGCTATCCGAACTATGGCGGGCTGTTCTGGACGCTGACTTTGCTGTGCGGCTTCCTGGTGCTGGCGCCGGGCCAAATCAGCGTCGGCGACCAGATCGCCCGGCGTTGGACCGACATCATCTGGACCGCCAGCAGCCGCGGCCAAGGAGCTGGGCGGCACTCGCGTGCGAATCGTTTACTACGGCATCATGAGCGTTTACGCCGTGTGGGGCCTGTTCGTGCTGTGGCGGCTGCCCGCCTTGGATATCGCCAAAGTCGGCGCCGTGCTGGGAAATGTGGCGCTGGGCTTCTCAGCACTGCACGCGCTGTATGCCAATCATGGCGCTGATGCCCAAGCCTTTGCAGCCGCACCTGGTGCTGCAATTGGGCGTGCTCTGCTGTGGAATCTTTTTTATCGGCATCAGCATGGTCGTGATGGCCGACGTTCTGCGTACAATCGCTTTGTAGAGACGAAGCATCACTCGGGTGACCGACCATGAACGCCATCGCGCATCCTTCCGACCGGGAGATTCCCATCGAACCGATCTCGACAAGCCGCGCCTGCTCGACTTGTACCGAGCAGATGATGCTGATCCGCCGCTTTGAGTTGACGGCGCAGGACGTCTATCGCAAGGGAGAGATGCCCGGGTTCATCCATCTGTACGTCGGCGAAGAAGCCACGGCCGTGGGCGTTTGCGCCCATCTGCGACGCGACGACTGGGTGACCAGCACGCACCGCGGCCACGGCCACGCATTGGCCAAGGGAGTTGCTGCCCGCCGAAGTCTTGGCCGAGCTGTACGGCAAGGCCGGCGGCTGTTGCGGCGGGCGGGGCGGCAGCATGCATCTCTATCAAGCTTCGAGCCGGCCTGTTCGGCACCAACGGATTTGTCGGCGGCGGGCTGCCGGCGACGGTCGGCCTGGGTTTGAGCGCGCGGACCCGCGGCACCGACCAGGTTGCCGTGGCGTTCTTTGGCGACGGGGCGGTCAATCATGGCGGCGTTTCACGAATCGCTCAATTTCGCCGGCGTGCAGCGAGCCCCCGGTCGTGTTTGTCTGCGAGAACAATCAATACGCCACGGCCACGCCGCTGTCGATGGCCACGCTCAATACCGAAGTCGCCAGCAAGGCGGCCGCCTACGGAATTCCGGGCGTCGCCGTCGACGGCAACGACGTGCTGGCCGTGCATGCGCGCCGCGGGACAGGCCATCGAGCGGGCCCGCGCCGGGCACGGACCGACCTTGATCGAAGCCAAGACCTATCGGGTCGTCGGCCATCATGAAGGCGATCCGCTCACCGGCACGTACCGAACACAGGAAGAACTCGACCATTGGCTGGCGCGCTGCCCGATCGCCACGTTTCGCGAAAAGCTGATTGCGACCGGCACGCGACGACGGCCGTGGAACTCGACGAGATCGATCGGCGGGTGGAAAACACGATGACGGCGGCCGTCGACTTTGCTCGTCGCTCGCCGCAGCCCGACCCGGCCACGGCGAACGACCACGTGTGGGCCGAGCCGCTCCATCCGCCGCTCGAGCCGGCAGCGGCCGACGGCTGAAACCCGGGTGCAGACCTGGCTGGAAGCGGTTCGCGACGGCATCGCCGAGGAAATGCGCCGCGACAAAAACATCATCTACATGGGCGAGGGGACCGGCGAGCGCGGCGGCAGCTTCGCGCACACCAAGGGACTGTGGCAGGAATTTGGTCGCCGAGCGGCTGATCGACACGCCCATTTGCGAACTCGGTTTCACCGGCGCCGCCGCCGGCGCGGCGGCGAGCGGATGCCGAGCCGTGGCCGACGTGATGTTTGCCGACTTCATGTTCGAGGCCGCCTCGCAGTTGATCGAACAAGCCGCCAAGCTGCGCTACATGAGCAACGGGCAGACCAGCGTGCCAATGATCGTGCGGGCCGCCTGGGGAACAATCAAGAACACCGGACCGCACCATAGCGGCAGCTACCATCCGATTTGGGCCCATTGTCCGGGGCTGATCGTGGTGATTCCCTCGAACCCGGCCGACGCCAAGGGGCTGTTCAAAACCGCGCCTGCGGGCAGCCGATCCCGTGATTTTCTTGGAGCCCAAGTCGCTATTCTCGTCGAAGGGCCCGGTGCCCGTTGGCGAGCACTTCGTGCCGTTTGGCCTGGCCAGCGTGGTTCGCGAAGGCACGGACCTGACGATTGTGTCTTGCGGCTCGCCAGTGCATCGCTGCCTGGAGGCGGCCCAGCGGCTGGCCGGCGAGGGCGTTTCGTGCGAAATCGTGGACTTGCGAACGATCGTGCCGTTGGACGTGGAGACGATTGTCGAAAGCGTCGCCAAAACCGGCCGCTTGCTGGTCGTCGACGAGGGGTTTGCCATGTGCGGTTTGGGCGCGGAGATTGCCGCCGTGGCGATGGAGCACGCCTTCGAGAGTTTGTATTCGCCCGTTGGACGGCTGCATACCGATCCGGTCGGTCATCCCTTCAGCCCGGCGCATGAAAACGCCGTGGTGGTGTCGGTTGATCGCATCATCTCGGCGGCCAAGGCCGTGGTGTCCGGCAAGCCCGAGATTCCCAGACGACTCGTGGGCGTAAGAGGCCGCACAAGAGCCGCCGAGTCGCGGCCAGCAGGAGTCGTTCAGCCGACCGTTTGCGCCACGACAAGCGAGACGCCTTCGAAGGTGGCCGGCGTGGCGCTGGTGATGCCGAACCAGGACTTGACGGTGACCGAAGCCCGCGTGGTCCAATGGCTCAAACAAGTCGGCGATACGGTGACGGCGGGCGAGGCGGTCGTCGAAGTCGAGACCGACAAGGCCGTGACCGCGATCGATTCGCCGCTGGACGGAGAACTGGTGGAGATCGCGGCCGCGGTCGATGCCGTGGTCTTGCTGGGAGGGCGGTTGGGCACGATCCGCCCCAAAGGTTGACCGTGATTGAGCAACCGGCGATAGCGTCGGAAGCGGTTCGTGAGCAGGTCGCTCGCGCGCTGGTCGTCGGTCGTTTCTTTGTCGCCGCCGACAAGCGACTGCGCGTCGAACACGTCGCGTGCGAGACGGCTATCTGGGAGATATTTCACGGCCATTTGCTGGCCGAATCGCACACGCGCCGCACGGAGGAGTTCGAAACCTGGAATGTGTATCTCGACGACAGCTCGCAGCCGGCCGAGACGCCGCTGGCGTCCGTTCGCTGGCAAGGGGCATTGTCAAAAATCTATGTCGTGCGGCGGATTCTCACTCACGGCTTCGAAGCTTACGAGGATGCCCCCGGCGTGATCTTGAGCCGCGAGGCGCAGAAATGGGTCGCGGAGCTCGTGGCGACGATTGACCTGGCGGCCATCACGCCCGACGATCTCGGAGGTGAGCTGAGACAGGCCCTGTACTTGGCCGTGATCGGCACCAGCCGATTGCCGATTACGTCGCTCGAATCGCCGCTGCCGGCTTTTTCGCTGGGGCAGATGGCTTATCTGCCGGGCCTGGCGGAGGCGGATCGCCCGGCGGACGATCCGCGGGAGTTTCTACGCGCGGCCATGCAAGGAGACCTCTCGATCGGCGAGCTTTCCAAGGTGTTGGAATTCACTTTGCGCGCCACGCCGCCGGAAGCCGCCCTCTCGATCGCCGAGGTTTTACGAGAAGGAAGTCCGCAGCACCGGGAGGAGCCCGGCTGGCGAAGCGCCCTGTTTCGCGCGCTGTTCAATTCGGCCGTGCTGTCGCCGTACACCGGCTATGTCGATGCGCTTGTCGGCGTGTTGCTGGATCTTGCCGCGCGGGGAGAGGCCGACGCAGCGGAAACGGTCGACACGATCGGCTATATGCTGCGGCACTTGTGCCGGCACCTCACCGCGTTCGACCTGAGCGTGTTTCATAACTTCGGGGCCAATTATCCCGACGCGTTGTTTCTCGACGCTCTGCTGATCGCTTATTTGCATCTCATCGATCGCCATCCGGAGCTGTTTTGGGACGACTCGGCAGGCTTGCTTGACGGACAGGCACTCGGGCGGCGGCGGCGTCGAGCACTGCGCCAGGCTTGCCTGGTGCGGGTCAGCTACGAAGGGCACCGCGTGCCCGACGCTCCCACGTCGATGGGCGAAAATGCGCGGGTTCTGCCCGGCGACTTCGCACGCGTGCCCGAGGATCAGATTCTGCAAGCGGCGCGGCGCTCGCGCCGTCTGTACGAGGGACGCCCGCTAACCGACATCTTGAACGAATCCGCCCGCTGGGTACTGGCGCGGAGTTTTCACGACCTGGAACAACCGGCGGAGGCGCGCGAACTGGGAATGGCCGTGTTCCTGGACCGTCCGCTGGGAGTCGTCAAGCCACCGGGCGAAGTCGATCGCACGCCGCTTTTGTCGTACGAAGCATTCAGTCGTTCGATTGCCGCAAGGCGCCTGGAGCAAGCCAAAACGGCCGGTTGGATCGACGAACAAGCGCAGCAAAGGATCGTCGAAGTGCTGGACGATCTGCCGCCGGCGGGGCGAGCGCTGGCCGATTTGGCGCCGCGCGAGCGGCAGGGCGTGGTGTCGCTGGCCGACGCCGCCAAGGCCGCGTCTGATTTCCGCATCTTGCGCACGACGCGCGGCTCGTTGACCGCCTTGCTGGGATACTACGATTTGAGCGAGCTAGAGGAATTTGCGCCCGAGTTCGCCGAGTGGTTGCACGTCGATCGTCACATCTTGCTCGTGTCGCACAGCCCTGCCGATCGATCGCTGGGCCAGGCGACGCTGCGGCTGTACGACCGCCAGGACGTCTTGCGGCTGGAGTTGGCTTTCGAGACGACCCCGGGTCAGGGCGTGCGCTATCGCGAGCGGGGCGGCTTTGAGCTGGCCGAGCGGCTGCGCGTGCTCTTGATTGCCGAAACGGACGCCGAGCCGGCGCGGCACGTGAGCGATCGCTCTGTTTGGCTTCGATTGAAGTAGGCCGCGGCGCTATCGCCATCGTCGGCGCAGTAGCGGCACGATCACGAGGCACGAAAGGGCCAATACGATCGAGCCCGGCTCGGGCACGAACTCGACTTTCAGCGTCCAGAAGTCGCCGGCGCCGGCCGCGGTAACTCCCTCGAGGTTGACGAAAACCGAGTTCGCGTCGAAGCTCAAATCGCTGACGGTCAACCCGGTCACGCCGCCGCTCATGGCTCCCAGGCTAACGCCGCTGATGTCGGGAATGGCGTTGAAGGTATCGGAGAACTTGAACCCGTTGACTGGAACGGCGGTGAAGATCGAAAGGCTGCTGGCGCTGAACTGCAACTGAGTATCGGACAAGTCGATGGCAATGATGGGGCCGTTCGCCAGGCTGCCGAAGGGAAGTTCCACGCCTGCGCCCACCACGACGTTATGCGTTTCGATCACGGTCGCGTTGTCCGGCACGTACCAATCGACGGTCACGGTATCGCCTAGCCAGCCAGCCTCGGCGATCGCCGCGTCAGCGACGACAAAAACAATCGCCAACGCGAAAAACCATCGGTGGATTCGTCTCACGAGCGGTATTTCCCAAGAAAGCGGATTGGTGTGCCGGGCTAAACTGCGTTGAGTCTAATCGACCGCCGCGAGCGGTCAATTACCAGCAGCCGCAAGCGGCGGAAGTTTATCGGCTCGTTTTGTCGATCGAATGTAGTTCGTTGGCCACCAGCGAGAAAAGCGGATGGGGAGGGATTCGAACCCCCGGTACGGTTTCCCGTACAGCGGTTTTCAAGACCGCCGCCTTAGACCACTCGGCCACCCATCCGAAATCAAAGTTGTCGATCGCCGCGCTGGGCACATTACCATGCGTTACCATACGTCGGGCGCACCGGTCGTCAGCCCGCGGTTCAAGTCTACCACCACGGGCGCGGGCCGCAAACCGACGTTGTTGGCTCGACCGAGCGACGCGCTTGAATCCTTGAAGGGCGGCCGTCGAACGCGTATCGTGGTCGCCGAGGCGCAGAAAAGGGGCCGGCTTTTCAAGTCCAATCGGCGGCGGCACTATGACGATGGCAACCAGCCTGTGACGATGGCAACCAGCCTGTGCGAAACGTGTCGGCATGTGCGGGAAATTGTTTCCGCCAAGGGCTCGCGCTTTCTGCTGTGTGGTTTGTCGCAGTCCGACGCGCGATTTCCCAAGTATCCGCCGCAACCGTTAACGCACTGCGGGATACCGCCAGCAACCTGCCGCCGAGAAGCAGTGACGCACGGGTCGCGAGCCGTGACCGCGAATTCTCACCATCGCTTGCTAGCAGCGTTGACAACTCCAGCACGCTTTGACGATAGTGTGCCGCTGGAATTGCACCACCAAGGCATGGAGGACGAAACGATGGGAGCCGCGAATCGCCGCAACACGCGACAAGACAAACATGCGTCGTCGTGTCAACTCGCCGGGAAGATGGCCGTGCTCACGCGATGCGGGTGTTGCAATCGACCGGTCGTGGGCGTGATCGTGCGCGAGCGGCCGGGGCAATATTGCATCGAGTGCAAAGGCTGCGGCTATTCGGCGACCTCGCACTTCGAGAAGTCCAAATAGCCGGACCCGTCCAACAACGCTCGAGCAACCAGCCCATGCGCAAGCGCCGGCGCACCAGGCCGCGGTCTATCATGCGCTGGCGTATTAGGCGCTGGCGAGTTTGGCATGCGGCGGCCGAACGTGCCCAGCCAGTTTTCGGCCGGGCGTGGGTTCCGCGTTGGCAGTCAGTTCGCCACGGCGCAGCGTGGACGTTCTCGGGAGCCGCGACTCCCAGGCGCACCTGATTGCCGCGCACTTCGATCACCGACAGCTTGATCGAGCCGTCGATGACGATCGATTCCCCTTTTCTTCGCGATAGCACCAGCATCGTGCAGTCCTCCGTGACAGAGTGGAAAATGGACTCAAATCGAGAATTCGTCCGCCGCGTCGCCAGCCCCGTCCATCGAGGCGAGCTGATAGCGGGCCATGACCAGCGGCAGGATCTCGCCAATTTGGCGAACGGCCCCCTCGGGGCTCTCCCAATCGCCTCGCGGCTCCTCGGTCCGGAGCAGATTCGAAATCGCGTGCATCACATGGCCCTCGAGTTCAGCGGTTTCAGAATCTTATCCAGATAGTGTACGGATGTCAACTATATGAGTTCCCGTGCATTCAGACCCACTTGCGTGATGGCATGACAAACGGGTAGACTTCCTACCAAAGGATGACGACCGGGCGGCCGCTGTTGGTCTCTCGGCGATGTCTCCTAGGAAAAATTTCGCGGGTAGTACAGCAATGGCCGAAGGCAGCATTAAGAAATTGACGGACAAGGGTTTCGGATTCATCAAGACCGGAGCCGAAAAGGATCTCTTCTTTCATTCGTCGAACGTTCAGGGCGTCAGTTTCGATGACCTGCACGAAGGCCAGAAGGTGTCCTTCACCGAAGGCCGTGGCCCCAAGGGTCCGTGTGCCGAGAACGTCAAGCCGGTCTAAGACCGCGGGCGCCGAAAGCCCAGGCACGCCGCTGTATCAAGCCATCGCGTTTTGCGCCAGGTAGCGACGATGCGGAGCTGCGCGCCGACGTCGGCAATCGGGCCGCCACGGCAAAAGCGCCGCGGTTGAATCTACGCAGTCGAATCGCCGCGGTTGAATCTTCGCAATCGAGGCGGATCACCGCCGGCTCTCGCGCCGCGTCGGTGACTGCGCGGTTGCGATTGCCTCGAGCCGGCGCAGCAGCGCCAAGATGTGGCCGCTCTCGAACTGCGCGGCCAGGTGACCGTGACAATCGCGGTCCCGACGGATGTGGCTGGAGAGCAGCTTGCGGATCGTTTCGGCGTCGGCCGCGGCCACCAGATTGGGCGAAGCCCCGTAGCGGGCCGCCTCAGCCTGCCAGTCACGCCAATCCAGCGCCTCGATCCAGTCGTGTTCGTGCAGCGCCTGGACGAAGTCGGCCACGGGGTCGTTCTCGCCAAAACCGGGAATGATCGAGGCGTGCGGCGAGTCGGGTTCCGACTGCGGGCACTGGCCGCACTGAAAGCCCATGATCTCGAAGATCCGCACGAACGGCGTGAGGGCCGCGATTTGCCGCGTGGTGACTCGTTTGGTATTGGCCATGCGTGTTGCGGCGTTTTTTGGGACGCGTTTGGTGCCGTTTCGTAGGGTGCCAGTCCGCCAAGGCTTCGAGACGGCCGCTTACATCGTAACTCGGCGAGCCAGGGCCTGCCGGAGCGGACAGTCGGCGGCCGGCGATTCTCCACGACGATAGCGGGCGAGCAGCTCTTTGGATCGTCGCGCCAACAGGCGCCGCGTTTCACGGCGCTTTCCTTTGACCCGGGCGATCGCCATCGAATCGTAGGCCGTGGTCTCGTGCCGCATCCAGGCGATCACGGCGGCCTCGGCTCGTTGCTCCAGGGGGATGCGCTTGGTCCTGGCGACTGTCCCGCTGCCGACAGGCGTGGCGTGGTCGGCGACGGCCCGCGCCAGGCGACGAGCGAGATCGACGTGGGGTGCGGCGAAATTCAAGAAGGCGAGTACGGCGGAGTGAAAATCCTCGACGTATTCGGTTTGAGCGGCATCGCGGCGTCGGCCGGCCGATTGCTTGCGTCGGGCGTAGTCTTCGGTTGCTCGCTCGGCGGCCAGTTCGACGCGGATACGTTCGACAACCGCGGCCGGGGCCCAAACTCCGCGGGAGAAGATCTTTCGGCCGTGTTTCTCTTGCACCACCCAATGTTGGCCGGCAGCCTTCACTCGACGAGTCAGCGCCGCGTCCCCCGGCGGCAGCAACACCCAACCCGGCGGCGCGGTCAGCAGACTGCCATCAGCGGCCCGAACGGAATTGGCGTTGGGGCCGGGCGAAAAAACGTGGGAAGAACCCGTGGCACTCACGAGGGGTCGAATCGCCTCAGGTTGAACGTCCGTGGTCAAACTTGTCCGATGGCGAGTTGAGGCCGGGCGCTTCTATTCGTCGCTCGGCGGCGCGACTTTCTTCGTTTTCAGCAGGTGTGTGCCATTGCCCATGCCCCGCAGTTCGTCGTAACTAAGCGGCACGTCCTGGGTGCGGAAGACCTGGCCCGGGTAGAGCTGCGCCGTCGTGCCCGAGCTGCGATCTCGCACTTGCAGGATCTCACCCAGGATTTCGATCTGGATTTTGACCATCGGTAGGCCGCCTGGTTTTGGCTGGGTGGGTCTAGTTGGAGCGGAGTTCCTTGGCCCAATTCTTCAGGCACTTCTCGCACAGCGGCCCGAGGGAAACCGCGACGTCGTGGATCATCTTGGCGGCAAAGCCATGGACTTTCAGCAACTTTTCCAGATTATGGACCGACTGAGTGGCGGCCCCGCGATCCATCTCCAAACGGCAAGACTTGCACGGCTTCATGGTTTTGCTCTCCGACGCTGGGCGAGGCGGTTTTCGTCCGCTGGACCAAAGGCCTTTAGTGTAGCAGGTTTTGGGGCCGTCCGCTGGTGGCAATCTGGTGGTAAATGTCGCGAGAGTGCCCACTATTGTGGCTGTTTGGACCGGGCGACGCACAGAGCGGGCACATGCGAGCCCCGAGCACCAACGGGAAAAATCCGGCGATTTTCGGTGTTTTTCCAGGTTGGCAGACTGCCAACTCGATAAAAGATACCCCGCGGCAGCAGATTTGCGGTCTGGTCGCGGACACCGGTTCAGACTACGTTCTAGACGCCGTTGGATTCGTCGGACGCCCAATGCCGTGGGTCGCGAAGTTCCAGCGTGGTCGAAGATTGAGCAATCACGGAGGGGGAACGGACATGGGAAGCGAACGAGAGAGCGCGTCGGCAAACCAACTTTACCGAATGGTCGCGGGGGACGAGATTCAATTGACACCGGCGGAACGGGGTCGCCTGACGCCCGACTATTTGTTCGTGCTGGCGATCACGGGCAAAATACTGCTCGACGAATCGGATCGGGCCCGGCTGCGTCCGGTGCACCTGGGACATCTGGCCCTGACTGGAAAAATCCGGCTCGACCAGCAAGATAAGGACCGCATGCCGGCCGATCTCCTGGTAGACTTGATTGCTCAGGGGGTGACGCGAGCGGGCGCGCATGACATGGCCCGCTTTCGACCCAACCAGTTGGCCGAGCTTGCCATGCTGGAAGCGGAGGTCGACAACGCCGAGGGGGTTCCGCTGGGAACTTGCTGACAATCGACCAGCGGCGCGACGTTTGCTTTTGCTGCGTTTGCGTTTGACGCAATCGCAAAGCCAAGGTCGCGACAGGTTCGGCGTGGCGAGGTGAATCCTCGCCAGACGTCGCGGGCCGCGCGGGTTGCGTCCCAAAAATCAGGTTTTCGCCGCGCATGCGATAACCGGCAAGGGAGCGTGCGAAGCGACGTTGCTTCGCCGCGCCCCGGCAAGCTTGGATAGGCTTCAAGCGAGCGCGCATGGATCCGTGCACGTGCACGAAATGTGCGCTCTTTCACGTGAAGAAGGTACGAGGCATATGGCCCGAGATATTGATTACGCCGCGGTTGCCGTGAAGACGGCCATCGTGGAAAAGTTTGGCCGCAAGAGCGAACTGGGAGATTTGGACGTCAGCGCCAATGAGCGCACCATCTCGATCCAGCACGAAGGTCGCACGGCCGAAGGCACGCGAGACGATCTGTTGGCCGCGATCCGCGCGGCGGACAGCTATGAGAGTCTGTGGGAGTGGCTTCCCGTCCAGGGCAAGAGCGCCCGCTGACGTCCGGCTTCGAAAGCCCGACTCTCCATGTGCGACATTGTCTATCGCGACGATTGCTTGATCGTGTTCGACAAGCCCAGCGGTCTATTGGCCGTGCCCGGCCGCGGCGTGGAGTTGCAGGATTGTCTCAGCGCCCGTGCGAGCGCGATTTCCCCGGGGCGCTCGTCGTGCATCGCTTGGACCGTGACACGTCGGGCCTGATGGTGATGGCGCTCGACATCGACACGCAGCGCACGTTGAGCCGTCAATTTGCCGCTCGCGCGGTGGAGAAGTATTACGTGGCCGTGGTCTTCGGGCGACCGGGATCAACGTCCGGCACGATCGACCTGCCGCTTTGCAAGGATTTCGATCGGCCTCCGCGGCACATGGTCGATCGAGTCCATGGACGAGAGGCGCGGACCGACTGGCGCGTGATTGAATCGTCGGCCGACCGGAGCCGGCTGGAAATCAAACCGATCACGGGCCGATCGCACCAAATACGGCTGCACCTGGCGACGTTGGAATATCCGATTCTTGGCGACAACTTGTACGCCCCCGCAGAAGTCCGCGCGATGTCTCCTCGGCTGCTGTTGCACGCGGAACGCCTGTCGCTGGATCATCCTCGTGGCCGCGGCCGCATGACCTGGAACGCGGCCTGCCCGTTTTAGGATTTGACTGGAGCGGCGGCGTGGTTCAGGATCGTGACATTCGATTGAGGAATTGCCGCCCGCGGCGCGAGCGGCCCAGCGGCGGAGTTGATAATTTTCGGCGGAGGTGACGAGCAGGTGAGTGCCAGGTTTCAACGGACATCCAGTTGGTTTTTGAGCGTGGCGCTGACGTGCGCGGCCGCGATCTACGCGAGCGCTTCGACGCTCGGTTCCGAGCCGAATGCTGTCGATGCGGGTGCGATTCGAATGCCCGTCGAAAAGATGCTTCCGGAGTTGCACTTGCTGGAACCGCCTTGGCGAACTGACACGGTTTATCGCGAGAGCGTGGTATTCATTCAAGACACCGCCGGCGGCGCGGCGCTGGGCAAGCTTCTGTTTCCAGTCGAGGAGCTTCTGGCCGTGCATCGCGCCGATGGCCGGGCGATGTTTCAGTCGGGTCGCGACTTCGAACTGGCGGCCGACAAGCAAGGATTGGTTCTGACCGCCGCGTCGGCCATTCCCCGCCTGATGGCGGATGAATTGTTTCCGCCGAAGGACGGGCGCCGCGCAGCATTCCCTACAAGACGGGCGATCCCTCGCGCCACGTGCTGTTCGACAACGGCCACTGGTTTCACGATCAGCAAGTGGAAGTCACTTATAAACATGCTTCGGCTCCCTGGCCGTCGGCGCCCCGCTTTGCCGGTGACAAACTTGCCAAGACGCTTGCTCGACTGCGCGGACACAAGAGGTTAAATCTGGCGATCAGCGGCGACAGCATCTCCCAGGGCTACAACGCCTCGGGCTATAGTCAGGCCCCGCCGTGGATGCCGCCCTATCCCGATCTGGTCGCCGCGCAGCTTCGACAGACGTATGCGACGGAAGTGGAATTGAACAACCGGGCGATCGGAGGTTGGAGCGTCGGGCAAGGACTGAAGGATTTGGATGCCCTGCTGGCGACGCGGCCCGATCTGGTGGTCATCGCCTACGGGATGAACGACGTCGGAGGTCGCAATCCCGATGGATTTCGTGCGGCGATCGCCGCGATGCTCGAGAAAATTCACAATAGCAATGCGGATATTGAAGTCATTCTCGTGGCGCCGATGTTGGGCAATGCCGATTGGGTGCATACGCCGCGCGAGATGTTCCCGAAATATCGCGACGCACTGGCATCGCTCACGGGTCCCGGCGTGGCGCTGGCCGATATGACCGGTCTGTGGCAGGAACTGCTCAAGCGGAAGCGCGAGGTGGACCTGACCGGCAATGGGGTGAATCACCCCAGCGATTTCGGCCACCGGCTGTATGCGCAAGTGATTCTGGCGCTGTTGGTCGAGCCGGTTGCTCGACGGTCGGAGGAGCGCCGCTAGGCACTAGTTTTGGCGCGGGCGGTTGCGTATTCTCAAACTCGGACGCTTGCCGCGAGGCAACCGCTCGTTTTCCTGGTTTGGTAATCGAGGTCGCACATGGTTTTTCGCCGGCTGGTGATTGTGTCGTTGGTTTTATGTGCCAGGGCGGCCCTGGCCGAAGACGGTCCGGCGCCGCTTGCCGAGGCGACCAAACGATTCAAGCTGCCCGCGGGCTTTCAGGCCACGTTATTCGCCGGCGAGCCCGACGTCGTGCAACCGATCGCGTTTACGTTCGACGATCGCGGCCGCTTGTGGGTGGTCGAAAACCATTCCTATCCGGGCTGGAAGGACGAGAAGAAAGATCGCGTGTTGATTCTTCGAGGATCGTGACGGCGATGGCCGCTTCGACGAGCGCAAGGTGTTTCTGGAAAACGGCAGCAACCTGTCGGGCATCGAGTGGGGATTCGGCGGCGTGTGGCTGTGCTCGACACCGAATCTGGTGTTCGTGCCCGACGCCAACGCCGACGACGTGCCCGATGGCGAGCCCGTGGTGAAGCTCGATGGCTGGGACCTTTCGGCGCAGGCACAACGTCAGCAGTTCCTTGGCTTGGGGCGTCGACGGCTGGCTTTACGGCTGCAACGGGATTCTTTCAAACTCGCGTCTCGGCAAGCCCGGAACTCCCGATGCCCAGCGCACGGCGATGAACTGTGGCGTGTGGCGGTATCATCCCACGCGCGAAGTCTTCGAAGTCGTGGCCCATGGAACGACCAACCCCTGGGGTCTCGATTTCGATCAGTACGGCCAGACGTTCATCACGAACTGCGTGATTCAGCACCTGTGGCACGTCGTGCCCGGGGCTCGATTTCAGCGCATGTTCGGCGAGGATTTCAATCCGCACTCGTACTCCCTGATGGGTAGCTCGGCGGATCACATCCATTGGGCCGGCGGCCCCTGGAGGAAGCCCGCGGCGGAGATCGCCACGACGCCCAGGGTGGCGGACACGCCCACGTGGGCGCGATGGTCTACCTGGGGGACAACTGGCCGGAGGAGTATCGCAACCAGATTTTCATGTGCAATGTTCACGGCAACCGGGTAAACCGCGACGCGCTTGAGCGGCAAGCCTCGGGCTACGTAGCGCGGCACGCCGACGATTTCCTGCTCGCGGGCGATCCCTGGTTCCGGGGGATGACAGTCAAGTATGGACCCGACGGCGGAGTGTTCGTCAGCGATTGGACCGATACGGGCGAATGCCATAACTACGAGGTCGTCGATCGCACCAACGGGCGGATCTACAAGATTACGCACGGCGCGACCAAACCCTGGCGGATGGACCTGTCGAAAAAGGGCAACGTCGAGCTGATGGAGCTTGTTCGGCACAAGAATCAATGGATCGGCCGCCATGCCCGCCGAATTCTGCAAGAGCGGGTTGCCGAAAATCGGATCGACGCGGAGCCGCTGGCGAAAATGATGCGCAAGAGTCGAGCGACGTCGGCAAATTGCAGTTGCTGTGGGCGTTGCGAGCCATCGGGGCCGCCAATGGAGCCCTGTTATTGGAACTGATGGATAGCCCACACGACGTGGTGCGGGGCTGGGCGGTCCAGTTGGAACTCGAGGATCGCGAGGCTTCGCCGCGCGTGTTGGCTCGCATGGCCGATTTGGCGAGAAACGACCCGTCGGCCTGGGTGCGGCTGGCGCTGGCTTCGGGCTTGCAGCGATTGCAACCGCTCCAGCGGTGGACGGTTGCCGCCGAACTCGCGGCCCGCACTGAAGACGCGGCCGACACGAATCTGGCGCTGATGAACTGGTATGCCATCGAGCCGCTTGTTACATCGGACACGCCGCGAGCGCTGCGGCTAGCGGCCAAGGCGAAGATTCCGCTGGTGCGGCAGTACATTGCCAGGCGATTGGCAGTCGGGGCGGACCCGGTAGCGCTTGTCGCTTTGGTCGGAGCCGTCAGGAAAGCGGACGACGCGACGCGCGAGGACTTTTTGCAGGGCATCCATCAGGCCCTGGGCGGACGTCGCCGGGTCGCCGCGCCGGCCGGCTGGTCGGAGCTGAGCCGTGACTTGGCGGCGAGCCAGAATTCCGCCGTCCGGCGGCAGGCGATGTTGCTGTCGCTGATCTTCGGCGAGCGGCAGGCCGTTGCCGAGTTAGAGCAGATTGTCGGCGACGCCAAGGCGGATTCGGCCGTGCGCTCCGAGGCCATCGCGGCGCTGGCGCAGTCGAAGGTCGCCCAACTGCCCGGCGTGTTACGGCCGCTCTTGGCCGACCCGCAAGTTCGTCTGGCGGTCCTGCGGGCGTTGGCCGGGTACAACGACGACGACACGCCGCGAGCCATTTTGACGCACTATTCCAGTTTCGATCTGCCAGCGCGGCAGGAGGCGATCGCCGCGTTGGCATCGCGGGCCAACTGGTGCTCGGGCTATTGGAAGCCGTTGATCAAGGCGTCATCCCGCGCGGCGATGTCTCGGCCTTTCACGTGCAACAATTGCAAAGTCTGGCCAACCCCCAAGTCGACGAGCGACTGGGCAAGGTCTGGGGCGCGGCGCGGCCCACGGCGGCCGATCGCGCTGTCTTGATCGCCGAGTACAAAAAGCGGCTGACAGGCGACGTGCTGGCAAGCGCCGATCGCTCGCGAGGTCGGTTCGTGTTTGCCAAGACTTGCGCCGCGTGCCATACGCTGTTCGACGCCGGCGGTAAGATCGGCCCGGAATTGACCGGTTCGCAGCGGAACAACCTGGACTACGTGCTCTCGAACGTGCTCGATCCGAGTGCCGTGTTGGCCAAGGATTATCAAATGCACCAGATCGTGACCAACGACGGCCGCGTGCTCAGCGGGATCGTGAAAGGCGAGGACGATAACGCGATTCGAGTGCAAACTGCCACCGAATTGGTCGTGGTGCCCAAGAGCGAGATCGAAACCCGCCGGGAGACGGCCAATTCGATGATGCCCGACGGTTTGCTGTCGTCGCTTTCGCCCGACGAAGTGCGCGATTTGGTGGGTTATCTGGCCAGTCCGAGCCAGGTGCCGCTCCCGAACTAGCGGCTGCCTGCGTTTGACGAGCCCGCGGGCAACTGCTAAAAACAACCCCTTACGCTCCAAGTCGGAGCAGCCAGCAGCCAGCAGCCGCGAGCGTTTTTCGCACAGGAGTCGCACTTTGGGTGGTATCAGCGAACGAGCCAAGGAAATCAAGCGCCGCCGTCACCGTCGCCGCAAGCTCGAACAACTCAGCAAACGGCTGAAAAAGGCCACGGTCTCCGAGAAGAACATGATCGCGGCCAAGCTGCGCAATCTGACGCCGGGCGCCGAGATCATCATCGACCGCTGGCAACTGCGCGTCAGCGACCGCTAGGCCGGCTCCGGTTTCGGACTTGCCCGTGAAAGATCTATTTACTGGCAAAACGCCAGTGCCACTTGGGCTGGCTCACCACACTTCCACGCGCTCCGCGGGGGGCCGGTACATGGCGCTGCCCGGCTTGATGTCGAAGGCTTCGTAGAAGGCCTCGATGTTGGACAAGGGCACCATCGTGCGAAACTGCATCGGCGAGTGCGGGTCGGTACGCAACAGCAGCCGCTGCTCGGCGTCGCGAATCGATCCGCGCCAGACCTGCGCGTAGCCGATAAAGAATCGCTGGGCGCCGGTAAAGCCATCGATGACCGGCGCCGGCTTGCCGCCAAGTGACTGCTGGTAGGCGGCATAGGCAATCGCCACGCCGCCCAAGTCGGCGATATTCTCACCCAAGGTCAAACGCCCGTTGACGTGCAGATCGTCGACGGCCACGCAAGCGTCGTATTGTTTCGCCAGCTTGTCGGTCAGGGCATTGAACCGCGCGCGGTCCTCGTCGGTCCACCAGTTTTTCAGGTTGCCCTGGGCGTCGGAGCGGCTGCCCTGGTCGTCAAAGCCGTGGCTGATCTCGTGGCCGATCACGGCCCCGATGCCGCCATAGTTCACGGCGTCGTCGGCCGTCGGATCGAAAAACGGCGGCTGCAAAATGCCGGCGGGGAATACGATTTCGTTCATCGTCGAATTGTAATACGCGTTGACCGTCGGCGGAGTCATGTGCCATTCCTGTCGATCGACCGGCTTGCCGAGCTTTGACAGCCGGTAGCGCGACTCGAACGCCTCGGCCCGCATGACGTTGCCGGCGTACGAATCGGCGGCGATGTTCAGGTCCGAATAATCCCGCCACTTGTCGGGATAGCCGATCTTGGGCATGACCGCGGCCAGTTTTACCAGCGCCTGTTTCTTGGTCTCGCTTCCCATCCAATCGCGCGACTCGATCCGCTGGCGATAGGCGATCGTGAGGTTCTTGACCAGTTCGTCCATGCGCTGCTTGGCGGCGGGTGTGAAGTATTTTTCGACGTACAGTTGGCCGAGCGCCTCGCCCATCTGGGCGTCGATCGTGCGAATGGCCCGTTTCCAGCGCGGCTGCATCTCGGTCACGCCTCGCAACACGGTGTTGTAGAAGCGAAAGTCCTCGCGCTCCACGTCGCTGCTCAGGTAGGGGGCCATGTTGTGCACCAGGTGCCAGCGCAAATAACTGCGCCACTCGGCCGGCGAGGCCGAATCCAGCAGCTCGCTGACGCGCGCGAAGAACTCGGGCTGGCCCACGATGACGTTGGGCCAGTCGCCAACGTCGATGGCCTTCCAGTAGGTCGGCCAATTCACGTTCGACGCAAGCGTCGTCAGTTCGGCCATGGTCTTTTTGTTGTATTGCGCCTCGCGGTCGCGCAGTTGGACGGGCGTGCGCGATGCCTCGGCCAACTGGGTTTCCAGCTTGAGCACGGCGTCGGCGCCCGCTTCGGCGTCGGCGGGCTTGTCGCCCAGCAGTTCCAGCATCTTGGCCACGTGCTTGCGATACTCGCCGCGGATGCGTTTCGAGTCGTCCGTCGTGCCCAGGTAATAGTCCCGTTCTGGCAGTCCGAGGCCGCCTTGCCGCAGATGCGCGGCGTTCGTGTCGCTCTGTTTCTCGTCCGGGCTGACATAGAACAGAAACAAGGCCGAGCGTCCGTCGGCCCGTTGGCGGCCGATCTCGGCGATCAGATCGTCGCGGTTTTCGATTTTCGCGATGCGCGCCAGTTCGTCGGCCAGCGGCGACACACCCAGCTTGTCAAGCTGGGCCTCGTCCATGGCGGTGCGATAGAAGTCGCGCAGCTTGCGACGATTGTCGTCGAGCGGTTTGTTGCTTTTGGCGGGGTCTTGCTGGGCCAGGTTGTCCAGAATCTCCCGCAGGGCCAACAGGTTGTCGTCGCGCAGTTTCGGAAACGATCCCCAGCGGCCGTACTCGGGCGGGATCGGATTGTGTTTGATCCACTCGCCGTTTACGTAACGGAAGAAGTCCTCGCCCGGCTTGACCGAGGTGTCGAACGCCGAGCGGTCGATGCCGCTGGATAGGGTTTTCTCGGCGGCCGGAGATAGGTTGGCGTTCAGCAGCACCGCGAGCAGGCAGGCGGCCGACAGTGTGACGAATCGATCGTGTCGCATCGGGGTCCTCGAAGAACTATGGGAAGATGGCAGGCAGTATGCTAACTATACGGCTTGTCGGCAAGCACGGTTTGGCCCGTATTTGGATTCGCTTTGGCGGACCAGGAAAAGCTGCCCAATAGCGTAAAACTACGGTTCCGCCAGCAGTTTTTCCAGGCGCGCGAGGTTCTCGTCGCTGGGATAGAATTGTCCGACGACACGTCCCTGGCGGTCGATCGTTGTCATGACGACCGCTAGAACAGCGTGTAGATAAACGGAGCGGCGCCGCTGCTGGCGAAAACAGCCAACAGGCCGACCAGGCCCACGACCAGCAGGATCGGCAGCAACCACCATTTCTTGTTGTGTGACAGGAAGTCAATGAACTCGGAGGCCAGGCCGGGCTGAGGCTCGTCGCCCATTTTTTCGAAGTCAGGCTTATCCTTGGGTTTACTCATGGTCTTTGCCGTGAAGCGCTTTGCGATGCCAGGTGCGAGCCGTGCTGGAAGTCGTTCATTCCGCGAGGCATGCTCGCAAGCGGCAGCAAGTCGCGGGCTCCCTAGAACTGTCTCAGGTAGCGCGCCGCGCCGCGGTTCGGATTATACGCTTCCCAGTAGCTCGTCGCCTGTCGGTCTAATTTGCGCTTGAGAGCGTCGCGGCCCAAGAGACGAAAGACGAGCGCCACGGGGGTGAAGATCAGGTAGTAAATGCCGAACAGGGCCAGGTGCGAAACTACGAAACCAATCGGCCAGGTGATCACGCTCAGGACGACGAACGGCCACTTGACCCACTGGGGATTCACAAAAGCCAAGGCTCGCAACGCGATGGCTGTTGCCCACAGGACAACTGCCGCCGTCGTCTGGCCACGATAGAGCAGCCAGGGGGCCGCGACAAGTCCCAGGATGAACATGCCGAACTCGGCAAATTCCTTAAGGGTCTTGTCGCGCGGCTTGAGATTGAGTTGGTGCATGGCTCGGGTCGTTAATCGAGTTGGAACTGGGCAAGGTAGGCCTCGGCATCGGCCTCGCTTAACAGTCGCTGGTCATCCTTCTTGAGCACGAAGTTCTCCAACACCAGCACGTCCATGTTCGTGCCCAGGAAACAGCGGTAGGCGTCCTCGGGCGTGCAGACGATCGGCTCGCCGCGAACGTTGAAGCTGGTGTTGATCAAGCACCGGGCAGCCGGTTTGCCGCTCGAATGCCTTCAGCAGCTTGTAATACCGGCCGTGGCGCTGGGGATCGACCGTTTGCACGCGGGCCGAATAATCGACGTGCGTGATCGCCGGCACGACGCTGCGCGGCACCTTCAGCTTCTCGATGCCTTCCAGGCCGCTCGGCCGGCCCCGTCGACATGCAATCGCTTTTCCTCGCGCACCGGCGCCACCAGCAGCATGTAGGGGCTGTCCTCGAGCGGGTCGCATCTCGAAGTACTCGTCGACGTGCTCCCGCAGCACGGCGGGCGCAAACGGGCGGAACGACTCGCGGAACTTGATCTTCAGGTTCATCACCGACTGCATCTTCGTGCTGCGGGCGTCGCCAAGAATGCTGCGGCTGCCCAGGCCCGCGGGCCGAACTCCATCCGGCCCTGAACCAGCCGACGACTTTCTCCTCGGCCAAGCAGTCGCGCGACCTCGTCGCACAGCGCGTCCTCGTCCGAAATCGCATAGCGTACTTGGCCCCGGCGCTGATCGAGAAACCGCTCGATCTGGTCGTCGGTGAACTGCGGGCCCAGCAGCGAGCCCTGTTGGCTGTCGCCGGGCGAGGCGTGCGCGGGTTGTCGAGCAGTTGGTGCCAGAATGAACAGCGCGACGCCCAGCGCCCCGCCGGCGTCGCCGGCGGCCGGTTGAATCCAGATGTTCTCGAACGGCCCTTCGCGAAGGATCCGGCCGTTGCCCACGCAATTCAGCGCCACGCCGCCGGCCAGGCACCAGGTTCTTCAGCGCCGGTCAGTCGGTGGACGTGCCGCGCCGTGCGGAGCATGATTTCTTCGGTCACCGCCTGGATCGACGCGGCCAGGTCCATCTCGCGCTGGGTCACGCGGCGACTCGGCTTCGCGCGGCGGTCCGCCGAACAGCCGGTGAAACTTCTCCGAGGTCATCGTCAGCCCCTGGCAGTAATTGAAGTACGACATGTCCATGCGGAACGAGCCGTCGTCCTTCAGGTCCATCAGATGCTCGAGAGATCAAGCCGTGCGTACTTCGGCTCGCCGTAGGGCGCCAGGCCCATCAGCTTGTATTCGCCGCTGTTGACCCGGAAGCCCGTGTAGTAGGTGAAGGCCGAATACAGCAGGCCCAGCGAATGCGGGAACGCGAGTTCGTGCGTCAGCTCGATGCGATTGCCGCGGCCGTGGCCGAAGCTGGCCGTGGCCCATTCGCCGACGCCGTCCAGCGTCAGGATGGCGGCCTCGTCAAACGGCGAGGGAAAGAACGCGCTGGCGGCGTGCGACTCGTGATGTTCGGTGAAGACGAACCGTCGCTTGTACTCGCCGCCCAGACCCTCGGACATCATCCGCGGCATGAACAGCTTCTCTCGGAGCCACAGCGGCATCGCCTTGCAAAACGAACGGAAGCCCGCCGGGGCATAGGCCAGGTACGTCTCCAGCAGCCGCTCGAACTTCAACAGCGGCTTGTCGTAAAAGCCGACCTAGTCGAGCTCGGCTGCCTTGAGCCCCGCCTCGGACAGGCAATATTCGATGGCGTGCGTGGGAAAGTTGTAGTCGTGCTTCTTGCGCGTGAAGCGCTCTTCCTGCGCGGCGGCCACGATCTTGCCGTCGACGACCAGCGCGGCCGCCGAATCGTGATAGAACGCCGAAATCCCGAGAATCGCCGCCATAAGTGGAAACTCGCGGGCAGGGCCGTCCGATCGAAAGCGATAGGTATGTCGCGCGGCCAATCGGCGCGGGAGTCGGCTCCGCTGCCTGAAGCCGGGGCCGTCCGCGGGTCTACCCGAAGATACCGCGAAGCCGCCACACGCGCCCGCGGGACGGGTGGCGCCTGATGTTAGTAAGCATTGACGCTTATTCGGGGTTTGTCAACCTTATTGGCTAGGGCGCGGCAGCGCTGGTATCAGGCAGATTAACGGTCGCGACGGCCGTCGCGTTTGTGAGTCTTGATTGCGCTGACGTCAGCCTGGAATCCCATTTCCATGAGCCGCGCGCTTGGGGCGTCCGCGCCGCACAAACCAGCCGGGTCCTGGGAGATGTCATTCACTTGCTGGGAGGTCACGGAAGAATCCGCTATGCTAGTTACCCGATTAGCCCTGTAAAACCGCGCCCGGTTCAAAGCGCGGTCGGTCGCGATGCAACTTCGTTTACAGGTAAACACACTTGGTATACCAGGTCCAGGAGAACTTCGATGCGCCGAGCTGACACCTTTCGGACGAGTCTCGCGTGGGGATGGGCGTTGAGCATCTTGATCGCCTCGGCCGCTACAGCCGTTGCCGATGACTGGCCGCAGTGGATGGGTCCAGTGCGCGACGGCGTGTGGCGCGAGACGGGCTTGCTCAAGAAGTTTCCCGACGGCGGTCCCAAGGTACTGTGGCGCGTGCCGCTGGGCACGGGCTATAGCGGTCCGGCCGTGGCCGGCGGCCGGGTGTTTGTCATGGACTTCGCCCGTGCCACCGACGACCAGGGAGAACCGCTTCGCGCGATGCGCAAGGGAATCCCCGGCAGCGAGCGGCTCGTGTGTTGCGATGCCAGCGACGGCAAGCTCGTGTGGAAGCACGAGTATGAATGCCCATACACAATTTCGTATCCGACTGGCCCGCGCACAACGCCGCTGGTGGAAAAGGATCGCGTTTACATGCTCGGCGCGATGGGAGACTTGGCGCAGCTCGATGCGGCCGACGGCAAGGTCTTGTGGAGCAAGAACCTGGTCCTCCAATACAAGACCGAGCCGCCGGTCTGGGGCTATGCCGCGCATCCGCTGGTGGACGGCGAGTTGCTGTATTGCCTGGTGGGGGGTGAAGGCAGCGCTGTCGCCGCGTTCAACAAGAACACGGGCGAGGAAGTCTGGCGGGCCTTGTCGACGGCCGAGGTGGGATACAGCCCTCCGATGATTTATGAAATCGGCGGCAAGCGGCAGTTGATCATCTGGCTATCCGAGGCGATCCATGGCCTCGACCCGGCCACGGGCGAGCAGCTTTGGAAACAAGAGTATCCGTTGGGAGTGCCCACGCAACGCCCGGCCGTGAATATCATCACGGTCAAGCAGGCCGACGGGATGTTGTTCATTTCAACGTTCTATCACGGACCCATGATGTTGAAAGTGGACGCCGACAAGGGACCTTCGGTCGTCTGGAAGGGCAAGAGCAATACCCCGATATTTCCCGACGGTGCGCACGCGATGATGGCCACTCCGGTGTTCAAGGACGGATACGGATATGCGGTCGGCGCCCTGGGCGAGCTGCGCTGCTTTAAGAACGATTCCGGCAAGCAACAATGGCAGACCTATGCGCCGATTGCCGGAAAGAAAACCGACTGCGGAACCGCGTTCATTGTCCCCCAGGGGGATCGCTACGTCATGTTCAACGACCAGGGGGACCTGATCCTGGCGGATCTCTCGCCCGAGGGTTACAAGGAAATCGATCGGGCCCACGTGCTCGATCCGGTCGGGTTCGCGCGGGGCCGCGACATTGTGTGGTCGCATCCGGCGTTTGCCGATCGCTGTGTGTTCGCGCGGAATGACAAGGAAATGATCTGCGTTTCACTGGCCGAGGAAGGAGCGGAATCGTGAAAAAAAATCTTTCGATGCAATGCATCTTGGCTTTGGCCGCGACGGTGTCTGCCGTTGCCGCGCCACGCGAGGCCGCCGACACGGACGACCTGAAAAGAATGCAGGGGGACTGGATGGTGCTGTCGATGACCTTCAACGGCATGAAATATCCGGACGAGGAGGCCCAGGCGCTGTTTCGCACGGTCGAAGGCAACAAGTACCAGGTGGCCCGCTACAGCAAGCCGATCTTCAAGGGAACGTTTCAGCTCGATCCCTCGGCAATGCCCAAAACGATCGACTCGTCGTCGGCGGCCGACCCATCGAAACCGCTCCTCGGCATCTACGAGTTTGACGGCGATACCGTGAAAATCTGCAACGCCTCGCCGGGTAAACCCCGGCCCAGTGATTTCGAGGCCAAGGCCGGTTCGGGGCATACGCTGACCATCTGGCAGCCGGAGAAAAAATAGGGCGCACGACCTGGCCCGCGTGCGCGAAATCGCTCAGTTCGGGGCGGTCCGCCGCGAGGCATTCCCGCACGATCCGAGATTTCTGCCGTTCTCAAAAAATGGCGTGTTGAACGTCATTTGCCGGTCGGTCATAATCGGGCGATTCCCAGGCATTCGCCCAAGAAACCACGTCTTAACCACCAGGATGGCAAAAACATGGCCGGCAATTCGCGAATCGCGGCACTCCTGATCGCATTTTTATTGACGTCGCTGGGCGCCTCGCTGGGCCATGCCCAGCAGAAAGTGCCGGCCGGCGATTGGCGCTACTACGGCGGCGACGCCGGCAGCACCAAATACTCCTCGCTCGATCAAATTACCGCCGAGAACGTGGGCAAGGCCAAGGTCGCTTGGACTTGGGACTCGCCCGACATTCCGCTGCAAGCCAAGAACCGGTCCCTGGGTTCGTTCGCCTTCGAAACCACGCCGCTGGCCATTGGCGGCACGCTGTATGCCACCAGTTCGCTGGCACAGATTTCGGCCATCGACGGCGCTACCGGCAAGGAACTCTGGGTCTTCAATCCGGAAAGTTACAAGGCCGGCCATCCGACGAATTTGGGCTTCGTGCACCGCGGATTGGCTTATTGGACCGACGGGGGCCAGGAGCGATTGTATCTGGCCGCGCACGACGCTTATCTGTACTGCGTCGACGCCAAAACCGGAAAAACCGTCAGCGAGTTTGGCGAAGGCGGTCGCGTGAATCTGGCCGCGGCGATTCCGCGGGCCGTCAACGCCCGCAATTTCACAATGACCTCGCCGCCGGTCATCTGCCGCGACGTGGTGATCGTGGGTTCGTCGATTTCCGATGGGCCGCAAAACAAGGAAGCGCCGCGTGGCGACGTGCAGGCCTTCAACTTGCGGACCGGCAAGCCGGCCTGGATTTTTCACGCCATTCCGCAGGCCGGCGAGTTCGGCAACGACACCTGGGAAAACGACTCTTGGAAGTACACGGGCAATGCCAACGTCTGGACGCTGATGAGCACGGACGAAGAGCTGGGCTACGTGTACCTGCCGATGAGCACGCCCACGAACGATTGGTATGGCGGACATCGCCTGGGCGACGGGCTGTTCGCCGAGTCGCTGGTGTGCGTCGATGTCACGACCGGCAAACGCGTCTGGCATTTTCAGACGGTGCATCACGGGCTATGGGACTATGACCTGCCGGGCGCGCCGGTGTTGTGCGAAATCAAGGTCGACGGCAAGCCGATCAAGGCCGTGGCGCAAATCACGAAGACCGGCTTTACGTTTGTCTTCGACCGCGTGACCGGAAAACCGGTGTGGCCGATCGAGGAGCGGCCCGTGCCGCAATCGACGGTGCCGGGCGAAAAGACTTCGCCCACGCAACCGTTCCCGACCAAGCCGGCGCCTTATGAATTGCAGGGCTCGACCGAGGAAAACCTGATCGACTTTACGCCCGAGCTGCGGGCCGAAGCCTTGGAGATTTTGAACAAGTATGACCACGGTCCGCTGTTCACGCCGCCAACCGAGAAGGGCACGTTGAACATGCCCGGCTGGGCGGGCGGCGCCAACTGGTGGGGCGCGGCATTCGATCCGGACTCGGGCTTGCTCGTGATTCCGTCGATCTCGATGCCGATTTCCGTGCAGCTTATCAAGCCCGACGCGGCCCGATCGAATTTGGACTTTATCCGTGGGGGCGGGGGTTTTGGCGCGCCGGTGATCGGCCCCCGCGGCCTGCCGTTGTTCAAGCCGCCATACGGTCGCATCACGGCGATCGACCTGAATACGGGCGATCATGCCTGGATGATTCCGCACGGTGACGGACCTCGGGAAAAAATCAGCGAGATCGCCGGCAAAGACGTGGGGCCGCTGGGCTCCGGCGGTGGCGGCCCGCTGATGACCAAGACGCTGCTGTTCGTGGGGCAGGGGGGTGGCGGTCGCGGCGCTCGCGGTGGTGGCGGCGCCAGCGTGCTGCGGGCTTTCGACAAGGCCAGCGGCAAGGTGGTGGCCGAAATTGCCATTTCGGCGCCCCCCAGCGGCACGCCGATGACCTATCTGGCCGGCGGCAAGCAGTATATCGTGTTGGCGACGCAAGACCGGAAGCTGGTCGCCGTCAGCCTGAGCGAATAGTTGCCGACGGTTCCGTGGTACAATGGGCGTGATATTCGGCGCCACAAGAAGGAGACAGCGATGATTTGGGGTTCGCGGTGGATACTGGTGGCTTTGTTCGTGGTGATTGCCGTGCCGGCGCTGGGCCAATTGCCGCCCGATGCCGTCATGTTGGACAAGGTGAAAATCTCGGAGAAGCAGAAGTCGGTCGATTTGTGCCCGGTTTATCTCGAGCCGTCCGATCCGAAACTGCCGACTTGGGAATATGAGGGCGTGAAGTATCGCGGCAGCAAGCCCGACGCCCAGGAAAAGTTTCTCAAAGACCCGGCCAAATACGCGAAGGCCGCCGAGAAGCAGCGCTACATCAACAATTTTTGCCAATCGATGAGCACGATCTGGTGCCCGGTGACCGACGAGATCACGCCCGGCGGAATGACGCAGTGGAAGCGGTTGGGATACACGTTCGAAAGCTGCTGCACGTTTTGCGATGAAAACTTCGAGGAAGATCAATTCCCCGAGGCGCTCAAGCGGCTCAAACTACGCGCGGAGAAAGCGTACGAGCTGACGGGCGCCAAGTACACCGAGGGGGCCAAAAGCCCGGTGGAAGGGGCAATCAAGAAGATCGAGCCGTAGCGCTCGTTTCACTTGTGGCGTTGAGCGTCAAAGGGTCTCCGGCGGCTCGCTGCCCGCGCGCGTGGCAATCGCGCGCGACACTTCGATCCGCACTTCATCGTCGACGAATCGCACGCTACCGTCGCAGAACGAGACATTCACTCCGCCCACGTGGTTGCTGCGGGCCGTCATGAGCGCCATTTGCTGGGGCAGGTTCATGCAGTCCCATTTTTCCGAGTTGGGCAGATAGCAGTGGTTGTAGAGCGTGTTGCCGTAGTTGCCTAGAATCCACTTGGCGCTCCGCTGGTTGTACCAACTGCCCGCGGTCGACGATTCGCAAGGCGTGGGGCCGAAACTGACGGAGTTGTTTACTTCCCAGATCGCTAATTGATTGCGCTCGTTGCTGACGAAGGTCTGTGGCAGGCCGTTGCCGAGTTGCCGTTCGCTGAAGGCCACGGTGTAGGTCGAGCCGTCGGTAATCATCCTGAAATCGACCTTGGACGTGATGTAGAACACGCCGTCGGCATTGTTCAGGCTGCCGTTGTTCAACGTGCCGCTGCCGGCATTGGCGACATAGTTCGTGCCGCCAAAGGTCGAACCGGGCACTCGTCCCTCGGCGACGTCGCTGGGGCACATCAGCACGCGCACGACCTGCGAGGCGGCCTGGCTGTTCGCGTTGCCGCTATACGAGACGCCGGCGATGACCAGGTTGGTCGGCGAGGACATGAAGTCGATCTGGCCCTCGAGCGAACCTTCTTCGACGTAGGGCAGCAGGAAGGCCTGCGGGGAAAATACCAGCGGGGCCGGTCCGCCACGCCCGGCCGGAAACCGGCGATGCGCGGCGTGGAAGCTTTGCAGCGCGATGCCCAATTGTTTCAGATTGTTGACGCACGAGCTGCGGCGGCTGGCTTCGCGCGCGGCCTGCACGGCCGGCAATAGCAAGGCCACCAACACGCCCACGATGGCGATCACCACCAGAAGTTCGACCAGCGTGAATGCGGCCAGACTTCGGCGCGAGGTGGCGCGGAGATTGCTCGGAGCGAGTTTTAGCACGGCTATCACGGTCCGAGCCTTTCGCCTGACGACGAGGCCATGGGAACGACCCAATAACTCGGTTATAGCCTCGCCGGCCGACGGATGCGACCACAGGGGAGGCGATGCTGGCGGGATGGCACATGCCGCGGAGGGCGAATTATTTGCCGTCGGCCAGATCCGCCGGTTTCACGCCTTTGACGAAGGTGCCGAAACCAAAGGGGGTGGGGTGGTACTCGCCAACCAGCTCGACGTTCGCCCGCGGATCAATGCGATCCTCGAGCCCGACTGCCCAATAGCAGGCATTGACCAGCAGCCGGCGGACTCCCTCGTTGGCCAGGTCTTGCGAAGCGCCCATCGTGGTTGCAAAAACCCGCGCCGATTTGCCCGCGGGCGAGGCGTATGACTTGACCCAGGCCACGGGCATCATCGGGTCGTTTTGCTTGCCCACGACCGGACTGTCCTCGGGCTTCATGCCCGAGAGCACCTGGCCCAGCACCAGCGGCTGGCTGTCGCCGCCGAGCGGTAGGCGCACGGTATAGACGTCGGTCGGTCCCCAGATGTCGCCATCGGCGATGCCGCGCAAGACGGGATGTTCTTTGGCGCCCGGCGCGATCAAGCCGCGCGTGCTCTGTCGTCCGTGTTGGCCGTGGTGGTTAATCCAGGTCTCGCCCAAAACTTGCCGCCCAAACCCGCCGTCCCACTGCTTGCTCTGCCAGCCATAGCGGGCGAACGTGGTGTCGGCCTTGGGAGCAAACGCGTGCGTGGCGGTCCGCATGCCGATCACGGGTCGCCCCGACTCGACATAGTCGACGATCTCGCGCATCTGGTCGTCAGGCAATTCGCGGAAGCGCGTGAACAACACCAGCAGGTCGGCCTTGCGCAGCGCTTCCAATCCCGGGATATTATCGCGCTCGTTGGGATTGATCGTCCCATCATGACGATCGATGGCAAACAAAACCGTGCATTTGAAACCGTGCCGCTTGGCCAGGATTTTGGCCAGTTGCGGCAGCGCCTCCTCGGAGCGATATTCCTCGTCGCCGCTGACCAGCACAATGTGCTTGCCTTGGCCCGGTCCCTGCGCGCCGTCGAATTCGATCGAAGCGTCGTCGCCGCGGGCATATCCGGCCCTGGACAGGTTCAGTGCCGCGAACAACAATCCGGCGAGGGCGAATCGGCGAGAGATCACGGCTATTGGGCTTTCAGTTGCAGGAGAAGGAGGCCGCAATCGGTCACGGGCTCGCGGCAGGATTCGTACGGAGTCCGGTTGGGTCAGGCGGCCTTCTTTTTGGCTTTCCAGTCGCCCATTGCCTGGCCCGCATAGTCGGCCTGGCCCTTCATCGTGTCTTTGTCGACCGTGCCCTTGTAGACGATCTTCGCGCCCTGGGCCTCGAAGGAGAACTCGATTGCGTTGCCCTTGAGCGTGCCGGTTAGGTCGGCGTCGCCGAATTGTCCCATGTATTTGCCGGACAGTTTTTCGCCTTCCTGCTTGAAGGTGAAGACCGGCGTTCCCGACTGGCCCGCGATTTCGATTTCGACGTTCCAGGTTCCCGTGACGTCGATTTTTTCGTCGGCGGCCACGGCGAAGCCCGCGCCCACGGCACAGACGAGCGAGACAGCCAAGAGCAGCGTGGCAAGTCGCGACATGATTCACTCCTCGTTGATGGGGTCGATTGTAAGTCTGGCGGCTTAATTATTCGCCCAGCACGTCGTTGAGCACTTCCTCGGATACGTAAATCGGCAGTTGTGGATCGCAGGTGACAGCCACGGCGATCGCGTCGGAAGGCCGGGCGTCGATTTCAATGAGCTCGCCCTCGTTGCGCATGCGCAGCTTGGCGAAGTAGGTGTGGTCCTTGAGCTCGCTGATCACGACGTCTTGCAGCTCGGCCCCCAGATTCTCGACGATGCTCACCAGCAAGTCGTGCGTCAGCGGCCGGGGCGAGTGGTACTGTTTGACGCGGCGATCGATGCTCGTGGCCTCGAATATCCCGATCAAAATCGGAAACGTGCGCTCGCCGTCGACTTCCTTGAGATAGATGACTTGTTGGTCGTTGATTTCGCTGATGATAATCCGCGACAGCTCCATGTGGACCGGCATACGGGCCCCCTGAGATTGACGAATTCCACGAACGCGAGACGTGCAGGGTCGATTATAGGTCTCCCGAGCATGGGTCGGCTAGAGGAGGCAAAAAGAATGCCAACGCCCTGGCGGTCGCCGGTAAATTGACGGAATGGTTGCGCCGCGGGAGTGTCTATTTCTTGGACAACAAGCGGCTATGGGCGTGTCGATTCGAGTGCCTTGAGCGTGGCTTCGGCAGCGGAATGTTGCTGTTGAAGCTGTGCTAAGGCCGCACGCTCTTTCTCGATAACGTCGGCCGGGGCCCGCTCGACGAAACTGGCGTTGGCAAGCTGCCGTTCTTTACCGGCGATAGCGCCCGCCAACCGGGCCAGCTCCTTGGTCTTGCGGCCGATTTCGGCTTCAATGTCGATCAGGCCGGCCAGATCGACGAAGACTTCGGCCCCGGAGACCATGAAGTTGGCGCTGGTGGCCGGCGGGGCGGTTGTTTCGCCCCAGGCTGTTGCCTTGGCGCCCGCCATGGCCTCGAAATACGACTCCATCGGGCGCAGCAACTCGGCGGTCGCGGCATCGCAGCGCACGCTAAAGCGCATCTCGGTTTTGGGCGGTATATTCTGCCGGCTGCGCACTTCGCGCAAGCCGCTCAAAACCTCCTGGAAGCGAGCGAAGCGAGCTTCGATCTGGGCGTCTTGCCGAGAGTGGTCGGCGACTGGCCAGGGAGCGATCATGATGCTCTCGGCCGGCGCTTCGAGCTCGGTCAATCCGCGCTCCGCCGCCGTCTGCCCCAATAACTGCCAGACTTCCTCGGTGATGAACGGGATCATGGGGTGCAACAGCCGCACCAGCGTGTCGAGCGTCGCGGCCAGCACGCGCTGCGCCGTGGCGCGCTCGGCCGGATCCTGCAGACGGCCCTTGGCCATCTCGACATAGAAGCTGCAAAACTCGTTCCAGGCAAAGTCATATAACACGCGGGCCGCATCGGCATAGCGATAGGCCTCGAGCGCGGCGGTCGTTTCGGCCGTGACCGTCGACAGCCGGCTCAAGATCCAGCGGTCTTCAATCGCCAGATCTTTCGGGTCGACGGGCCCGGGCGTATAGCCCTCGAGATTCATGAGGGCGAACCGCGAGGCGTTCCACAGCTTGTTGCAGAAATTTCGGCCCAACTCGAATCGCTCGCTGACCACGGCGCCGCGCACAGCGCCACGTCGGCCGGTTTCTCGGCCCATTGGGTCGAGAAAGGCTGGCCGCACTTCTTGCAGTCGATGCGCGGCAGCACGCGGTTCTTCTTGGTTTGTTCCAAATGCGCGCGGCAGTGGGGGCACTCGAATTCGACCGGCATCCGCACGTCTTGCGTCTCGGTCGTGAGGTAGGCCAGGCTGAAGCGCAGCGAGTCGGCGCCGACGTTTTCGATCACGTCGAGCGGATCCACGCCGTTGCCCTTCGACTTCGACATGCCTTCGCCGTAACCGTCCAGGATTTTGGGGTGGATGTACACCTCGCGAAACGGTACGTCGCCCACATTGAATAGCCCGGTGAGCACCATCCGCGCGACCCACAGTGTCATGATGTCGCGATTCGTCACCAGCGTACTAGTGGGATAGTAATAGCGCAGCTCGGGCGTGTCGTTGGGCCAACCCAGGGTCGAGTGCGGCCACAGCGCCGAACTGAACCAGGTATCCAATACGTCGACATCCTGAGTGAGCCGATGTCCGGGAATTGCGTCCTCGGCCAGATCGTCTTCCTCGGCCGAGATCAGCCAACCCTGGTTGGCTTCGTCACGCCGCCAAACGACGTCGGTGCGACCGGCGAACGCTCGCTGCAAATCCTGCTCGCTGGCCGTGGGCGCGTACCAGATCGGAATGCGGTGTCCCCACCACAACTGACGGCTGACCGGCCAGTCGCGCTTTTCGCTCAGCCAATCCAGGTATCCGCGCGCATAGCGGGCCGGCACGATCTTCACCCGACCGTCGCTCACAGCGTCCATGGCACTCTGGGCCAGTTGATCCATCTTCACGAACCATTGGTCGGCCAGATAAGGTTCGATCGGCGTTTTCGTGCGGTCCGAATGGGCCAATTCGATCTCGCGATCCTCGACTTTTTCCAACAGGCCCAGCGCTTCGAGATCGGCCACGACGCGGTCTCGCGCCTTAAATATATTGAGACCTTTGTACGGCCCGGCGTTGTCGTTCAGGGTTCCTTCGGGATTGAGGATATTGACCAGCGGCAGGTTCTGCCGCTTGGCGACGTCGTAGTCGTTGGGATCGTGCGCCGGCGTGATTTTGACGCAGCCGCTGCCCAACTCGGGCTTGGCCCACACATCGGCTACGAGCGGAATCTCGCGATTCACCAGGGGCAGCCGTACCTTGCGACCGGCAATCGCCATGTCGCGCAGCAAGACGAGGCCCGGCAGGAGCGTGCGACGCCGCTCGGCAAGTTCATCGAGTTGGGCGCGCAGGGCCGGCTGGTCCTTGTCGCCCGCTTCGGACAATTTGGTTTGCAACTCCGCTTCGGCCGCCGCCAACGCCGACTCGGGGTCGGGATGCACGGCCACGGCCGTATCGCCGAGCATGGTTTCGGGCCGCGTGGTGGCGATCGACACGAAAGCCGGCTCGCCCGGCTGGGGATCGATGATCGGATAGCGCAAGTGCCAGAAATGGCCGGCCACGGTCTCGTGAAATACTTCGTCGTCGCTGACGGCCGTCTGCAACGTGGTGTCCCAATTCACCAACCGCTTACCGCGATAGATGAGCCCGGCCTTGAACAGCCCGAAAAACGTATGGCGCACGGCCCGGGCGCACTGCGCGTCGAACGTGAAACGCGTGCGCTGCCAATCGCAGCTACAACCGAGTTGTGCCAGTTGGCCGAGGATCCGTTTTTCGTACTGGTCTTTCCACTGCCAGATTCTCGCGACCAGCGCCTCGCGGCCCAGGTCGTGGCGCGTCTTCTTCTCCTCGTCGAATATGCGGCGCTCGACGACGGCCTGCGTGGCAATGCCGGCATGGTCGGTGCCGGGCATCCACAGGGTGTTGTAGCCCTGCATCCGTCGCCAGCGAATGAGAATGTCCTGCAGCGTGTTATTCAGGGCGTGACCCAGATGCAGTGCCCCGGTCACGTTGGGGGGCGGGATGACGATTGTGTAGGGCTCGCGGTCGTCGGGCTCGCTGTGAAAGTAGCCGCGATCCTTCCAGAACGGATACCAGCGGCTCTGCGCCTTGTCGTGATCGTATTGCTTGGGCAGCTCGTTAGCCGCCAGATCGGTTGCCATCAGGAAATTCCGAGGAAAGTGAACGGTTGAATCCGCGTTCGGCGCGATCGTCGCGGTCAAAACGAGATTTTAGCGGCGAGCGGGGCGATCCAACAGGCCGCACTGCCCTGCGCGACGACAAACGACGCCGCGGCGCGGTCGGCTGGGGCCGCTAGCTCGTGACTTTCGCGGGCCGGGCCTGGTCGGCCGAATTCTTGCCGCTTTCGTCCTTGTAGAGCTTGTATTCGAAGCTGTCGACCAGGGCGATCCAACTGGCCTCGATGATATTCTCGCTCACTCCCACCGTGCCCCAGACCTCGTCCTGGTCGCGGCTTTCGATGACCACGCGCACCCCGGCGGCGGTGCCCGCCTCGGAGTTGATCACTCGCACCTTGTAATCGACAAGGTGCATCTGGGCCAGGTTCGGAAAATCGTCGTCAAGGGCCTTGCGCAAGGCGGCATCCAGGGCATTGACCGGACCGTCCCCTTCGGCCACCTCGTGTCGCAGGCGGCCATCGACGCGCAGTTTGACCGTGGCCTCGGTGATGACGTTGCCGGCCGAGTCCGTCTCGACATTGACCCGGAAGTTCATCCGCTCGAAGTGCGGTCGATACGTGCCGACGCACTTTCGCACCAATAGGTCAAACGAGCCCTGGGCGGCCTCGAACTGATAGCCCTGGTTTTCCAACTCGACGACGCGGGCCAGGATTTTGTCCATCTGTTTCGGGTCGTCGCCGATGTCCTGGCCGCCGACGGCGGCCTTGATGTTCGAGCGACCCGACAGCTCGCTGACCAGAATGCGGCGCTCGTTGCCGACGCGCTCGGGCGCGATGTGCTCATAGCTGGCCGAAGCGCGGGCGACAGCATGCACGTGCATGCCGCCCTTGTGGGCGAACGCGCTTTGACCGACGAACGGTTGGTTGGGGGGCATGCGGAGGTTGGCGGTCTCGTAAACAAACCGCGACAATTCGGTGAGGTGCTCGATCGCGCCCTCGTCGAGCGCGGCATAGCCCCGTTTCTTGACCCCCAGGTTCGCAATCACGGAAATCAGGTCCGCATTGCCGCAGCGTTCGCCCAGTCCGTTGATTGTGCCCTGCACCTGCACCGCGCCGGCGTCGATCGACGCCAGGCTATTGGCCACGGCCAACTCACAGTCGTTGTGCGTGTGGATACCAACGGGCACGCTCAGCTTAGACAGACAATCGCGCGTCAAATCGGCGATTTCCTCGGGCATCGTTCCGCCATTGGTGTCGCACATCACGACCAGGCTCGCGCCGGCTTCGGCCGCGGAACGTACGGTCGCCAGGGCATACTCGGGATTCAACTTCCAGCCGTCGAAGAAATGCTCGGCGTCGTAGATGACCTCTCGGCCCGATTCGCAAAGATGGCGGACGCTGTCGGCGATCATCGCCAAGTTTTCTTCCAGCGAGGCCCGCAGCACTTCGGTGACGTGAAAGGCCGAGGTCTTGCCGACCAGCGTGATGACCTTGGTGTTTGCCTCCAGCAAAGCCCGTATACCTGGGTCTTCCTCGGCGCGAATGCCGCGTCGGCGGGTCATGCCGAAAGCGCATACCTTGATATTCTTCAAATTCAGGCCGGCGACGCGTTGGAAGTATTGGGCGTCCTTTTCGTTCGACGCGGGGAAGCCGCCTTCGACATAGTCGAAGCCCAGGCTGTCGAGGCGTTCGGTGATCAGCAGTTTGTCCTGGAGCGAGAAATTGACTCCCTCGCCCTGGCTGCCATCCCGCAGGGTCGTGTCGTAGATTTGGATGCGACGCATGGCTTCGGTCCGAATTCGAGAAAAGGGGTAGTACAAAAAAATAAGCCCTGGGGCCTGGCGGCCTCAGGGCTGAAGTTGAGCGGTCGAAACCAGCTCGCCCTAGGGCCGCCCTTCGCGAATAATAATCACGCCAACCGCAAGCCGTGCGGCGGAGATTTCGCGATTTTGGCGACCCGGGACGAACATCGTTTTAGCCAGTTTTTTGCGATATATGCCTACGCTGCCAGCATAGGCCGCGTTAAATCTCCTGTCAACTCGTGCCCGTGGCACGCGGTCGAAGGGCTAGAAGGGCTAACTGGCAATCGAGTTCGCGACCCGTTTGAACGTCCTTTTCGAATTGTTTCCGACCGTACGAATCGCGGCCAGGCTGACCAGCACGATCAGAGCCAACATTACTGCGTATTCAACGGCGGCGGGTCCCGCTTCGCAACCCATGAAATTCCGCAGCCGATTGATGAAATGCTTCATGACGGACCTCCTACGATGCGAGTGATCAAATCAGCCGCGAGGTGGAGTCTCTTACCCGGCGGCTTCAAGAGTCGACGCGAGCGGCCGGTAGCTTACAACCGGTGCTCACAGAAAAGATAGAATACAAAGCAAGTTGGTTCACCGTGCAGGGCCGACAAATCGCCGACCTCGGGAATCCGCTCGGGTCATGTTCCCTGCCATCGTCAGAAAGCGACGGCCGAATTCCGCAGGATCGACATCATCCCCAGAGCCCGACCCGTGGGCCCTCGGGGTGGGTCTTCCGGAATGAGTCGCTGAGCCACGATGTGGCTGCCCCAGTCAGCGTTGGCGCTGGGGGGATGGGCGGACAGCTTGGCGCCGAACGCTAGCGTCGGCCGGGCGGCACGGGCTCGACTGGCAGGGCCCCCAGCATCGCACGACGGAATCAGGCGGAGTCGGTTATGGTTAGCGGCGATTGAGCGGCTCGAATTCCACGTCGCCGCCAAGAGGCGTCGCCGGCTCGGTCGTTCCGGGCTTCAACCCTTCGACGTAAGCGGCCACGGCGTTGAACTCGTCGGCAACTTCGTGCCAGAAATCGCCATCGCGGAACGTGATCGGCTGCACGTGTTCTCCGGCGGCCAACGCCCGCATCGAGCGCCGCATCCGATAAATCGGTCCCGCAAAGCGGTTGGTGGTGATCAACACGTCCAACAGCAGGATCGGCAACAGCAGGATCGAAGCCAACGCGACGGCGCCGTGCCGTTGCACGATTTCGTGCATGCTGAAGTACGAAAGGAAGGGGCGGTGCGGCCCTGTGGCGACTTCCCAGCACAACAGGATCAGGCCGGTGGCCAGGACGCAGAAGCACCAGTAGCCCACGGTGCGCATCGATAACGCGCCCTGCAACTTCGAATCAACCAGGTAGCGCTTGCGTGGTGTCAGTCGCACAGTCGAGCCCTCCTGAAAGGGGACGCCGCGCGGGCGAAATTGGCTGCGAGCCCCTGCCCGGGCGACAGAATCGAGACCAAGTCTTGCGTAGCGTTGGAAGCGTCGAACTTTCTTGCCGGGAGGCGCACCTCCGGCGGCGCGGGGGCGATCCAGTTAGCTGGCGATCGAGTTGGCCGCGCGTGTGAACGTGGTCGAGGCGTTGGTGCCGATCGTGCGAATCGAGGCCAGGCAAACAATCACAATCAAGGCCAGCATCACGGCATATTCCACGGCGGTCGGACCTTCTTCGGAGCTCAGGAAGCGTTGACATTGCTTAACGAATTTCATCATCATTCTCGCTTTTGGCAGTTTCCAAGAGATCGGACATTAACTCGTGATTGCGGGCAATATCCGCCTCTTTCAACCGCAATTCCGCGTATCGAAAACGTAGGTCACGATGCGTCGCGCAAGCGGCCGTCGGGCGCCGAATCCTGGGCGGCGCCGCGCTGCGGCGCAACAGCCCGCGCGACTGGTAGAATTCGACCCGTTCCGCCCGCGCAATCGGCGCGACCGGGCGAGCTAGAACCGCTCGACGTACAGCGGTCGCTCGCGCATGAATTGCCGGGCTTCGTCGCGCGTGAAGACGCTTTCGGTGGCGCTGATGGACCGGACGCAACTGGCGCCGACGGCGCTGCCCCAGCGCACGCAGCCGGCGAGATCCTCGCCCAATAGCAAACCGGTGATAAAGCCGGCGTCGAAGGCATCGCCCGCGCCGGTGCCGCCGCGGTACTCGACCTCGTGCACCGCCGCCCGCAACCGCTCGCGCCCGGCGACGACGATGGTTCCCTGACCGCCGCAGGTAATCACGGCCGCGCCGGCCACGGCTTCGGAAAGCCGCTCGGCCTGAGCCAATGGATCGTCCAGGCCGGTGAGCACCGCCGCCTCGTCGGAATTGGGCAAGAAGACGTCGGTCTCGGCCAACACGCCAGAGAGTTGGTCCCAATCAGCGCCGGCGCTCGGCATGACGATATCCAGGACGGTTTTGACTCCCCAGGCCCGGGCCTGGCGAAACAGAGCCGCCAGCGGCTCGCCCTCGAGTGACGGCATCAGGTGGTAACCGCCCACGTACAGGATTTTCGCAGCGCGTACGCGCGCCAGCGGAATATCGGCCGCTTGCAGGTAGGCATTGGCTCCCGGCGAGTGAATGAAACGACGGTCCTCGCCGCGGACGTTGATGATCAGCGTGCCGGAAGTTTCAGCGTCGGGCAACTGGCGAACGTCCCCGATGCCAATGCCGGCCGCGGACAGCGTGTCGAGTATGAACCGGCCGAAATAATCCTGACCCACGCAGCCCACGACCCCGACGCTCACCCCCAGGCGTGCCAGGTCGATCGCCACGTTGGCGGCGCAGCCACCGATCGACAGCGAAAGCCGAGGGCAGAGCACGAGTTCGCCAGCCGCCGGTGCATGCTCGATGGGATCGCAAAGGTGGTCGGCCACGAGGATGCCCACGCTCAAGCAATCGACGCGTTCGTCCGAGGGTGGCAGCATGGTGGCAGCGCCTGCACAGTGGAGCGGGATTGACCCGTTGCCCGGGTTTTCGTACGGTTTGAGCGTTTTGGCGCTCGGAAGCACCTTGTCGCCAAGATACACACGGCGTGGGTGCTTGCCCATGCCTTGTCCCGCGCGCCCCAGGCAGGAAGCCATTTTTGTCCGCGCGCTCGCGAATTCCGCCGGAGACAGATCCATGGATTGGACGGCTCTCGGGGGCTGCCGCTTCGGCATGCCGGGTATGGCACTAGTGGCTTTGATCGCCGGCTTGGCGGTCGGGGCCGAGCCGGGCGAACGGGGCGAGGTTCGCGTGGCGCGCTTGATTCGCGATCTGGCGGCCAGCGACTTCAACAAACGCCAGGCGGCCGACGACGAGCTTTCTAAAATCGGCGCCGAGGGCCGCACCCAGCTGGAAGCCGCGCTAACGAGCGACGACCTCGAAGTGCGGCTGCGGGCCAGGCGATTGCTCGAGCGGCTGAAGATCGAGGACCTGTGGGCGGCCGGACGCGTGCAGGTGCGCGCCGAGCAGGAATCGGCTTCCAAAATCCTGCAAGCGCTCGCAACCCAATCGGGCAACCACGTTCATATCGGCGACCCTTACGGCAGTTTCGCCGACAAGAAGCTGGACGTGGATTACACGTCGTTTGGCTACTGGCAGGCCGTGGACGACGTGTGCCGGCAAACCCAAAATCGTGTCCGCCCGCACTACGACATGCACACGCCGGGCATCGTGGTGAGCGCCGGGTCGCCGGGCAACTATCCGCGCGCTTATGCCGGTCCGGTGCGCGCCCAGATCACGGGCGCACGGCGGATGTTCATCGAGGAGTTGAACTACGAGGACCAGAAGGCCGAGCTGAACCACAACTTTCAATTCAATTTGCAATTCTGTTGGGAAGATCGCTTTCGCATCGTGGGCTATGCCACGCATCCGGAGTTGGTCGAGGCCGTGACCGATAACCAGATCGTGGTTTCGGCGGCGCAGCCCGCGGGCGGCGGTTGGAACGCCACGAGTCGAGGTTTGCGGCAGGTGACGGCCACGCTGAAATTGAACCCGGTGAGCGTCACGGCCCGAACGCTGGAAAAATTCTCCATCCGCTGGGAATTGATCGCGGTGGGAGAGCCGGCGGTGCTGGAAATGCCCGAGCCGGCCGCCGGAAAGCTTTATTCGCAAGACGACCTGGCCGTGAAGATTGAGTCGTTGGAATGGCAATCCGGCGCCAAGTACATCCTGACGATCAATATCGTGCGCGACATGGCGATGCCCGATCCGCTGGAAGTCTTGTTCCAGGAGTATGAAGTCGAGCTGACTGACGCCCAAGGTCGCCCGTTCCGCCTGCAAGGCCAGGCCCATGCACTGACCGAGCGGGGCGTGCAGTTCAAGGTGACCTACGTGGGCGAGTCGCCGGACAGCAAACCAGTCAGCGCTAAACTTCACTATCCGCGGCTACGGGCGCGGCGCAATCTGGAACTCGTGTTTCGCGACGTGCCGCTGCCGGTGAGCAAGCCGGAGTGAGGGCGTACTATTTGAGCCGCCGGCGAATTATCCCCGTCGAATCAGGCGCTCATTGATGACCGCGAAGATGCCGCGGGCCACATCTTCCTTGAGGCCTTGCAGGCTTTCGATGACATTGCCCTCGCGGTCCATGATCTCGACGGTGTTGTCGAGAGAGTGCATGGCCTCGGGCCCGTTGAGCACCATTAAATCGCAGTGCTTTTTTTCCAGCTTGGCCAAGGCCCGCAGGCGGTGGTCTTCGGTCTCTAGCGCGAAACCGACCAGCCATTGGTGGGTCTTCTTGGCGCCGAGCGTGGCCACGACGTCGGCCGTTTCGACCAGGCGGAGTTCGAGCGGTTCGCCCGTCTTGGCGATCTTGTTCGGCGCGACCATCACCGGACGGTAATCGCTCGGCGCGGCCACGCCAATTAAGCCGTCGCAGTGAGGAAAGATGCGCTCCGCTTCGGCCAGCATGTCCTCGGTGGAAATCACCGGCACGACACGGGCCGCGGCTGGGTACACAACGTCCACCGGGCCGCTGACGATCGTTACGTCGTGACCGAGCGCGATCGCGGCCTCGGCGAGGGCTTTGCCCATGCGACCGCTGGAAGCGTTCGTCAAATACCGAACTGGATCGATGTATTGCCGAGTGGGGCCAGACGTGATGAGGATGCGCGCCAAGGGATTTGCCCGCCGGTCACGGTGCCAGTAATCGCCCAGGGAGAGAGGGGGACAGTCCCATTTTTCTTCCCGACCATCCCGCGGACGGTGCTCGACCGAAAAATCGGGACAGTCCCCGACGATTAGACTCCAGCCTTCAATTCGAGATCACACCACGTGCGGCCGCTCGAGCAGGGACTCGATGGCCGAGAGGATGTTTTCCGGCGCGGCCATGCGTCCCACGCCGCGTTGCCGGCAACTGAGCCAGCCTTCCTCGGGATCGATAAAGTGAATGCCGTCGCGGCGCAGCTGCCCGACATTGCGCTGC
This sequence comes from uncultured Planctomycetaceae bacterium, assembly GCA_963791755.1. GTDB lineage: Bacteria > Planctomycetota > Planctomycetia > Pirellulales > PALSA-1355 > PALSA-1355. The sequence goes on along the minus strand of CAWBTK010000005.1, from coordinate 376,662 downwards.
ACGACCGGCTTTTCCCACATTTCGCAGTTCATGGCCGGCGCCATCAACACCGGCCCGGTAAAACTCAAGATCAGCGTGCTGAGCAAGTCGTCGGCGATTCCGGTGGCGGCCTTGGCCAGCAGGTTGGCCGTTGCCGGGGCGATGCACAACAGGTGGCCGCGCTGGGCCAACTCGATGTGAGCGCCGAGCGGATGGGCGTGCTCTTCGAAAACCCGTTCCAGGACGGGTCGCCCGGTGAGCGCGGCAAATGTGGCCGGTCCGATGAACTCGCGGGCAGCGGCGGTCATGACGACCGAGACGCCGTGTCCCTGTTGCACCAATTGGCTGACGAGCGCGGCCGTTTTATACGCCGCGATACCGCCGCTACAGCCAACCACGATTTCGCGCGGGCTCATAGATTCGTCAGGTCTAGCTCCGGCGGTCCGCCCGACTCCTGGCCGGTGATCTTGATCTGCGCGGATGCGTCGAGGTAGATCTTGTCTTGAATGATTTCCTGGATCACGATTTCCAGCTTGTTGTCGGTTTTGATGTCGACCAACGGCCGGCTGCCGGCGTTGAGCGCCACCAGCCGTTTTTGGATCAGCGTCGACAATTTGAACCGTCCGCCGACCTTGTTCACAATCGCTTCTTCACGCAGCTCATCGAGCATGGATTTACCCTTTTGGGGAACGGATGATGTCGCAAATCTCTTGGACGGCCCGGTCCACGTCGTCGTTAACCACCTGGTGCTGATAGCGATCGGAGCAGGCCAGCTCGCGGCGGGCTACCTCCAGCCGGCGCTGGATTGCCTCCTCGCTTTCACTACCCCGGCCGCGCAGGCGGCGTTCCAACTCGTCGCGGGAACTGGGATGCACAAAGATGGTCAGCGCTTGAGGATACCGCTCGACGACCTCCATGGCGCCCTGGACGTCAATCTCTAAGACTATCGACTTGCCGGCCTGGAGGCTAGGGGTGACCTCGCCGACGAGCGTGCCATACCAGTGTCCGCGGCCGAAAACCTCGTGGCATTCCAGGAATTCGCCGGCTGCTCGCCGCCGCTGGAACTCCTCACCGCTTAGAAAGTGGTAGTCGACACCGTCGCGTTCGCCCTGCCGCGCCGGCCGGGTCGTGGCCGAAACGCTGACCGACAGCTCCGGGCAGCGCTCGAAGAGCCGCTTGAGAAGCGTCGTCTTGCCGGCGCCCGAGGGGCCGGAAATGACGATCAATCTGCCGTCGGTCGTTGGGTTCATGGCCATTTTGGGTGCAAGCCTTGCAAGCGCGCGACCAACGGTCGAAGCGCGGCTTCACTCCACGTTCTGGATCATTTCGCGAATTCGCTCGATCGCCGCCTTGATCTCGATGACGTGCCGCGAGATCTGCACGTCATTGGCCTTGGAACCGATGGTATTGGTCTCGCGCGACATTTCCTGCGTCAGGAATTCGAGCTTGCGGCCCGAGCTTTCCGCCAGGTCGAGCGTGCTGGAGAATTGCTCCAGGTGGCTGCGCAGCCGCACGATTTCCTCCGAGATGTCGCTGCGCTCGGCGAAAATGCTGATCTCGCGAATCAGGTCGCCTGGTTCGAGCGTGACCTGGTACTCGGCCAGCGTCTTGGTCAATCGCTCGGTCAAGCGGCCGCGATACGATTCGCCGACTTGCGGCGCCAGAACCTCGATCGCGTCGAGCTCCCGCGCAATCGTCGCGACATTGACCGCCAGGTCCGCGGCCATGGCGCGGCCTTCCTCGGCACGCATCGCGTCCATGTTCTGCATGGCGGCGGAAAGGGTTTCGCTGACGATGGGCCAATCGGCCGCCGCGTCGAGCTCGGCGCCGGCCGTTTCGCTGATTGCGCCCGGCAGGGTCAACAGCGCTTCCAGCCCGATCGGGTCCGGCAGCTTCCAGCGCTTGCGCAATTCCTCGAGCTGATCTCGGTATCCGCCCAGCACCGCGGCGTTGACGCGATAGTCGTCGCTGGCGCGGGCTCGATCAACGCGCAGGGTAACCTGGATCGTGCCGCGCTTGACGTGTTGCCGCACGAGACTTTCGATTTGCGGTTCGAGCGTGCCGTAGCTGTCGCTGCAGCGGATCACGAGCTTGAAATAGCGGCTGTTGATTGTGCGCGCCTCGATCGAGACGGACAACTGCGAATCTTTGCGATGCGCCTCACCAAAGCCGGTCATGCTCAGCAACAAGGGAGCGATTCTCCTGTACGACTGTTGCCGCCGGCTGGGGTCCGCACGAACTAGGGAGGGTAATGCGCGACCGAGCTTGAGGCTGAAATTTACTTGGCTGGATCGGATTTGGCGTCGCTCGCCGGGGCGGCTGATTCAGGAGCGGCGGCGGGCGCGGAGCTTGCTGGCGCGGTCTCGACCTTGGCCGCTTCCTTGCCAGCGTCGGTCTTGGGCACCGCGTCTTTGGTCGCGTCGGCTTTGGTGGCCGCGGCCTTCGCGCCTCCGGCGGCGCCGGGCACCTCCTCGGCGCTTCCGCTGGCCGAGCCGGAAGGCAGCACCGTGGTATTTTGACCCAGGTTCGGCGCGAGCGGACTACTTTCGTTGAGCAACTTGACGGAAACAGCGCACAGCACGATCCAAAAAGCCGCCACGCCGATTGTAATTCGGGTGAACAGGTCGCCGGCCTTGGTGCCGAAGGCGCTTTGTCCGCCCAAGCCGCCGAATGCTCCGGCCAGCCCGCCTCCGCGGCCGCGCTGGATCAGGACCAGCAAGATCAAGAACACGGCGGTCACAAGCAAGAGCGTCATCAGCAATCCGTTCAACATGGCTTTATCAGTCTTTCTCTTTGGCGGAGAAAACTCCCTGGAAATTGATCGGTAGGTTACGAGCGACGGCAGCCGGCGGCGATGCCCAGGAATTCGTCGGCCTTGAGACTCGCCCCGCCCACCAGGGCGCCGTCCACGTTGGGCTTGGCTAGCAGTTCGACGGCGTTACTGGCCTTCACACTGCCGCCGTACAGGATTCGAAGGCCCTCGGCCGTGGGCACATTGTAACGCTCGGCCAGGATCTTGCGAAGATCCATATGCACGGCTTCGGCCTGCTCCGGCGAGGCCACCTTGCCGGTTCCGATGGCCCAAACGGGCTCATAGGCGATAACCACGCCCCGAATTTGCTGTTCGGACAGGTTGCCCAGGGAGCCGTCGAATTGCCGGCGGATGACCGCGGCGGTCTGGTCGGCCTCGCGTTCGGCCAAGAGCTCGCCCACGCACACGATCGGCGTCAATCCGGCCGCCAGTGCCGCCAGCGTCTTGGCGTTCACATTTTCGTCGGTCTCCTTGAAGATGTGCCGCCGCTCGCTGTGTCCCAAGATCACATAGCGGCAGCCTAGATCGACGAGCATGGCCGCGCTGGTCTCGCCCGTGAAGGCGCCATCGGGTTGGCACGACATGTTCTGCGCACCGTGGGCCAGGGCCGATCCGGCGATGGCAGTGCGAACCGCATCCAGATAGACGGCCGGCGGAAAAACCGCCAGATCGACGTCCGGAAACTCGCCAGCCCGCGCGGCCACGGCCGCAGCCAAGGCCACGGCGCCGGAGCGATCGAGGTTCATTTTCCAGTTGCCGGCGATGAAGGGACGTCTCATGATTTTCCTTGCTTGGCGTGCGTGATCGTTTTGCCCAACAGGTCCGCCATGGCGGCGATTTGGGCGGCGAGTTTCTGGTACTGCTCGGGCAGCAAAGCCTGGGGGCCGTCGGACATGGCTTCTTCCGGGCAGTTGTGGACCTCAATGTGCACGCCGTCGGCCCCGGCAGCGATGCCCGCGAGCGCGCAAGCCGGAATGAGGTCGGGCCGGCCGGTGGCGTGACTGGGATCGACGATGATCGGCAGGTGCGACAGTCCCTTACAGGCCGGCACTGCCGCCACGTCGAACAGGTTGCGCGTGGCCGGGTCGAAGCCCTTCACTCCGCGCTCGCAAAGCACGACGTTGGGATTGCCCTGCGACAGGATGTATTCGGCGCTCATCAACAGGTCGACCACCGTGGCGCTCATCCCGCGTTTGAGCAAGACCGGCTTCTTGGTGCTGCCCACTTCGGTCAGCAGCGTGAAGTTTTGCATGTTGCGGGCGCCGATCTGGATCATGTCCGTATAGCGCTCGACGACCTCGACGCGGCGCGGGTCCATGACCTCGGTCACCACGGGCATGCCGTATTTGCGGCCCACGTCGCGGAGGATTTTCAAACCGTCTTCTCCCATTCCCTGATAGGCGTAGGGACTGGTGCGCGGCTTGTAGGCCCCGCCGCGGAGGATGTTGGCGCCGGAAGCGCGGACCGAGGAGGCGATCGCATCCATGCGCTGTTCGCTTTCGATGGCGCACGGTCCGGCGATCATCGCCAGGTTGCCGCCGCCGACTTTGACGCCGCTGACGTCGACCACGCTGGGCTCGGGATGCGCTTCGTTGCTGGCCAGTTTATAGGCCGGTAACACGCGAATGACGTCGGCCACGTAGGGCATGGCCTGAAACGCGCTGGGCTCGAATATCGACTCGTCGCCAATGACCCCGATGATGGTGCGATACGTGCCGCGGCTCAGGTGCGCTTTGAGGCCGAGCGACTCGACGCGGGCAATGACGTGGTCGATCTGTGCGTCGGAAGAGCCTGCTTTGAGGATGATGATCACGGGAGTCTCTTGAGATTGAACCAGTAATTTAAGGTGTGCATTGAGACACGGCGGCGGAACTTGCCAGCGCGATCGCTCGCCAGTGGTGCGCACGACAGTTTACCCGAGGAGCGGCTGGAGTTCGACGGGGGCGGGTCGCGCTTCGGCAACTATTCGAGCGGGGGATCGAACCTTCACTCGACGGGGGCCATCTTGGCGTAGGATCCCAGGACTTCCAGTCGAACGGCCTTCCGCTCCAGGGCCGCGATCGCGCGCCGTACGCGTGGATCTTCCTCGTGACCCTCGAGCTCGACGAAGAACATGTAGCCACCCTCGGGCCGGGCGATCGGAAAGGACTCGATCCAAGTCAAATTCAATCGATTTTTCTTGAAGACGTTCATGGCATCGGCCAGCGAGCCGGGCTGATGCGCCACCTCGAACATCAGCGCGCACTTGTCGTTGCCGGTTCGGGGTCCGGTTTCGTCGCTAATGACCGCGAACCGCGTGAGGTTGCCCTTGTTGTCTTCGATGTCGGCCGCCAGCACGTCCAGCCCGTAATGCACGCCGGCCTGCAGGCTGGCGATGGCCGCGGCGCCGGCTTTGTCCTGGGCGAGTTGGGCCGCCGTCGAGGTGCTCGTGACTTCAACCATTCGCGCGCCAGGCAGGTGCTTGGCGAGCCAATTGCGGCATTGCGACAGGGCTTGCGGCTTGCTGTACACCTCCTCGACCTCGCCGCGCGAGCAGCGGCCGAGGAGATTGTGATGGATTCGCAGTTGCACTTCGCCGCAAATACGAGCCGGCAGGCGGGCAAACATGTCCAGCGTGTCGGCCACGCGGCCGTCGGTCGAGTTTTCGATCGGCACCAGCCCAAAGTCGGCGTGGCGGCGATTGATCTCCTCGAAAACCGCCGCGATATTCGAGACCGGCACCAGCTCCACGCTTTGCCCGAAACGATGGATCGCGGCCAGGTGGCTGTAGCTATAGGCCGGGCCTAAATAGGCCACTCGCAGCTCCTTTTCCAAGGACCTGGAGCCGCTGATAATCTCGCGGAAAACGGCCCGCACGCAACGATCCGATAGCGGCCCCTTGCTGAGCGAGAGCACGCGGCTGAGCACCTCGTCCTCGCGGGCTGGCGCGTAGGCCGAGACCCCCGTGCTGTTTTTGACCTTTCCGATCTCCAGGGCCAGTTGGGCCCGATCGTTCATCAGCCGGACGAGCTCCTGGTCAACCCGATCGATCTTGGCCCGCAACGAGGCGATCGTGGGCGTGCGCGAGCCGGCAGTGCTGGCTCCCCGTTTTGCCGCCTTCTCTTTGGCCATAAATCGCGCCGCTCAACGAATCGTCCGGGGGTCGCCGGACAGAGTGGCCGGCAAGCTGGTAAACAGTTGACACACCTTGTACTTGGGTCAAATCGGGGTGTCAAGCTATCGGCCCAGGACTAGTAAGTATAGGGAATAGAAGCGATGGCCTCCGACCCGATGCGAGCTTGCCAGGGGCCTTCCTGGACGATTTCCGGAGGGTATGCGCCGCTGGAAACGATTGTGCTGCGCGGCTTCAAGAAGAGACGTCGGGCGGCGGCCCATCGGCGTTGAAGTTGTAGCTCCTGTCAGTTTGGCAGGAGCGCGCATCGCTCGTTTTCGAGCGTGCCAAAAAGGCAGCCCGGGTGGATAACCCTCTTTCCACCGAGGCGGATTTTCACCGAGATGACAGCTATTAAGTCGTTCGGTGTCAATTATTTCCGGAAACATCCCGTCGCGCGTCCCGAGAGCGGCATATTCTTTGCTAAGAGTGTCCCACTACGAGCGGCGTGCGCCGGTATGGCACGCGCGTCGTGCGACCTCAACTCAATTACGTCCACTCAATTACGACCAAAGATATTCGACTATTTTTCGCGGCGGCCGTCCGACGAGCCATCGTCGGGGGCGGAAGAGCCGCGTTCATAACGGCGAAAGGAGCATTCAATGGCTCGCGGTGAAAAGATTATCGGCATCGACTTAGGCACCACCAACTCGGTAGTCGCCGTCATGGAGGGCAAGGAAGCCAAGGTTATTCCCAACCAGGAGGGCAACCGCCTGACGCCGAGCGTCGTGGCGTTTACCGACAAGGGCGATGTGCTGGTCGGCGACTTGGCGCGCCGTCAGGCCGTGACCAACCCCAAGCGCACGATCTACTCGATCAAGCGATTCATGGGACGTCGTCACAATGAGGTCCAGTCGGAAGAGAAGATCGTCCCCTACGAGGTCGTGGGGGGCGCCGATGACTATGTGAAGGTCCGTGTCGGCGGCAAGGATTACACCCCGTCGGAAATCTCGGCGCTGATCGTCCGCAAGCTGAAGGAAGCCGCCGAAGCCTACCTGGGATACAAGGTCAACAAGGCCGTGATCACGGTGCCGGCTTACTTCAACGACGCCCAGCGGCAGGCCACGAAGGACGCCGGCCAGATCGCGGGCTTGGAAGTGGCGCGGATCATCAACGAGCCGACCGCCGCGGCGCTGGCCTATGGCCTGGACCGCAAGGAACACGAGAAGATCGTGGTCTTCGATTTGGGCGGCGGAACGTTCGACGTATCGGTGCTGGAAGTGGCCGATGGCGTGTTTCGCGTCATCAGCACCAACGGCGATACGCACTTGGGCGGCGACGATTTCGACCAGGTGCTGATCAATTACGTGGCTGACGAGTTCAAAAAAGAGTCCGGCATCGATCTGCGCAAGGACACGATGGCGCTGCAGCGATTGCAGGAGGCCTGCGAAAAGGCCAAAAAGGAATTGAGCTCGGCCAGCACGTCCGATATCAACCTGCCGTTCATCACGGCCGACGCCAACGGTCCCAAGCACTTGCAGATGAGCATCACTCGCAGCAAGTTCGAGCAACTGGTCGATCATCTGATCGATCGCTGCCGCGGACCGCTGGAACAAGCCATGAAGGATGCCAAGCTGCAGACCAGCGAAATCGACGAAGTCGTGCTCGTGGGCGGTTCGACGCGAATTCCCAAGGTGCAAGAGCTGGTCACGAAGATGTTCGGCAAGGAGCCGCACAAGGGCGTGAATCCGGACGAAGTCGTGGCCATCGGCGCCGCGATTCAGGGCGGCGTTCTGGCCGGCGAAGTCCAGGACATCTTGCTGCTCGATGTCACTCCGCTGTCGCTGGGCATCGAGACCGAGGGTGGCGTCATGACGCGCCTGGTCGAGAAGAACACGACAATTCCGGCCGAACGCAAGCAGACCTTCAGCACCGCCGCCGACGGCCAGACGGCCGTGACGATTCGGGTCTTCCAGGGCGAACGCGAGATGGCCAACGACAACCGGCTGCTCGGGCAGTTCAACCTGGAAGGTATTCCGCCGTCCCCGCGCGGCATTCCGCAAATCGAAGTCAAGTTCGACATCGACGCCAACGGCATCTTGAACGTGGCGGCCAAGGAGCTTGGCACGGGCAAGGAACAAACCGTGCGGATCGAGCAATCGAGCGGCCTGACCGAGGCCGAGATTCAGAAGATGCGCAAGGACGCCGAGTTGCACGCCGACGAGGACAAGAAGAAGCGGCAACTGGCCGAGCAGCGCAATCAGGCGGACTCGATGGCCTATCAGGTCGAGAAGCTGATCAAGGAGAACGCCGACAAATTGAAGGACACCGACAAGGCGCCGTTGGAAGCCGCGATCAATAAAGTTCGCGAAGCTGCCAAGGGCGAAAACGTCGATGCCATCAAGAGCGCCGTGGCCGAACTCGAGCAAGCTTCGCAGGCGCTGAGCAAGTTGCTCTACCAGTCGCAACAAGCCGCCGGCGGCGGAGCCCAGGCGGCCGGCGACGGCAAAAAGCCGGGCGACGAGGAAGTAGTCGACGCCGAGTTCGAGGTCAAAGAGTAACGACCGCACGGCAAACCGTTGGAGCGCTGGTTGCCAAGCGCGCCGCAAGTAACTTCGTGGCGCCGGAAGGCCCCTTTCGTCCTGGCTGGCCTTCCGGCGCATTGCCGTCGCCGCTCGCGTGGCGGCAGCCTAGACATGCCAGGGTGGAAACAGGGCATTTATGGCAATCCGATTCGATAAGCTGACCATCAAGGCTCAAGAAGCGCTGCAGCGCGCCCAAACGCTGGCCGCCGATCGCGGCAATCCGCAGATCGAGGCCCTGCATTTGCTGGCGGCCTTGTTGGCCGAGCACGAAGGCGTCGTGCGGCCGATTTTGGAAAAGATCGGCGTCAATCGGGCTCAGCTCGAAAAGATCGTCGACGCCGAACTGGGCCATTTGCCCAAGATCTCCGGCGGCGCTCAGCCGCAGTTGGGCGACAGCACAGTGAAGGTGATCGAAGCGGCCCAGAAGCTGGCCGAATCGATGAAGGACGAATTCGTCTCGACCGAACACTTGCTGCTGGCGCTGGCCCAGGTCGACACCAAGGCCAAGAGCGTTTTGAAGCTCAACGCCATCGACGAGGCGGTGTTGCTCAAGGCGCTGCAGGCGGTGCGTGGCAGCTCGCGCGTGTCGGATCAGACGCCCGAAGACAAATTCCAGGCCCTGCAAAAGTACGGCATCGATCTGGTCGAACGGGCCAGCCGGGGCAAGCTCGATCCGGTGATCGGCCGAGACCAGGAAATTCGTCGCGTCATCCAGGTGTTGTCGCGGCGCACCAAGAACAACCCGGTGCTGATCGGCGAGCCGGGCGTCGGCAAGACGGCGATCGCCGAGGGCTTGGCTCTACGAATCGTGCAGGGCGACGTGCCGCTGAGCCTGAAGAACCGCCGCGTGATCGCGCTGGACCTGGGAGCCTTGATCGCCGGCACCAAGTTTCGCGGCGAGTTCGAGGAACGGCTCAAGGCCGTGCTCCGCGAAGTGCAGGACGCCGGCGGCAATGTCATCCTGTTCATTGACGAGTTGCACACGGTCATCGGCGCCGGCGCGGCCGAGGGGGGCAGTGATGCGGCAAACTTGCTGAAACCGGCCCTGGCCCGCGGCGAGCTGCGCTGTATTGGCGCCACAACGCTGGACGAATATCGCAAGCACATTGAAAAAGACGCGGCGCTGGAACGCCGCTTTCAGCCGATTTATGTGAACGAGCCCAGCGTCGAAGACACGATCGCCATTTTGCGCGGACTGAAGCCGCGGTACGAGGCGCATCACAAAGGGGTCAAAATCAAGGACTCGGCCCTGGTCGCCGCGGCCAAGCTTTCGTATCGCTACATCACCGACCGGTTTCTGCCGGATAAGGCAATCGACCTGATGGACGAGGCCATGAGCCGGCTGGCCATGGAGTTGGAAAGCGTGCCCAGCGAAATCGACCAGGTGCAGCGCCGCCTGACTCAATTGGAACTGGCCGCCCGGCAATTAGCCGAGGAGACCGAGGAACATGCCCAGGACCGGTTGGCCGAAATCGAAGACGAGATGCGCGACCTGCGGGCTCGGCTGGCCGATCTGCGCGAGCAATGGGAAGGCGAAAAACTGGGGCTGGGCAACGTCCAGGAAGTTCGCGGCAAACTGGCCGAGGCCGAACTGAAATTCGAAAAGCTCAATACGGCCATCCGAGAGAAGCAGGGCACCGGTCAGATGGTCGGCGAGCAAGAGTATCAGCAACTGTACGAGCTGGACAACGAGCGTCGCAAACTGGCGCAGCGTGTCGAGCAAGCCGAAACCGCCGAGCCCGCCCCGAGCGAGACCACCACGCGTCGGCTGTTGCGTCAGGAAGTCGGACCCGAGGAAATCGCCGAGGTCGTCAGCGCCTGGACCGGCATTCCCGTGACCCGCATGATGGAGACCGAGCGTGCCAAGCTGCTAGTTCTGGAAGAACGGCTGCATCAGCGCGTGATTGGCCAGGACGAGGCCGTGGCCGCGGTGGCGAACGCGGTTCGGCGGAACCGCTCCGGCTTGCAGGATCCGAATCGGCCCATCGGCTCGTTCATCTTCCTGGGCCCCACGGGCGTGGGCAAAACGGAATTGTGCAAGGCCCTGGCCGAGGTGCTGTTCGACGACGAAAACGCCATGGTTCGCGTCGACATGAGCGAATTCATGGAGCGGCACACGGTGAGCCGTTTGATCGGCGCGCCCCCGGGCTACGTGGGCTATGAAGAGGGCGGGCGACTGACCGAAGCCGTGCGTCGTCGGCCTTACAGCGTCGTGCTGTTGGATGAAATCGAAAAGGCGCATCGCGATGTGTTCAACGTGCTGCTGCAGGTCCTCGACGACGGCCGGCTGACCGACAGTCACGGGCGCACCGTGGATTTCACCAACACGATCATCGTGATGACCTCGAACATCGGCAGCCAGTTGATTCAGCAGATTTCGCAAGAGGGCGGCAGCGAGGAGGAGACGCGCGAAGCGGTTCGCGGTGCGCTGCAAACCCATTTCTTGCCCGAGTTCCTCAACCGCGTCGACGAGACGATCATTTTCCATCCGTTGGATCGCACGCAAATTCGCAAGATCGTCGGCCTACAGGTCCAGCACCTGGCCAAACAGTTGGAAGCGCACGAAATGCGTCTGGACGTGACCGAGGCGGCGCTCGATGCGATCGCCCGCGACGGTTACGACCCGACCTATGGCGCGCGACCGCTCAAGCGCGTGATTCAGCAGCAGATCCAGAATCCGCTGGCTTCCGAGATCCTTAAGGGGCGATTCGGCGAAGGCGTAACCGTGCGGATCGACTATCGCGATGAGGAGTTTGTCTTCGAGCGCATCGAAGAAGGGGCCGAGGAGCCGGCCGAGACGCGGTAAGGGGTCCGCAGTCGCGATCGAAGATGCGGGGCGTCGGCGGGCGAGCTTATTGTCGCGCGTCTTGAAAGACTTCTTGCAGGCAAGCCAGCGCCTTCTTGCCCTGCTTGCCGTCGACGACGACGTTTACGCGGACTTCGCTGGTGCTGATCATATCGACGTTGATGCCCGCGGTCGCCAGGCAGCGGAAGGTGCGAATCGCCACCTCGGTGTGGCTGCGCAGGCCGATGCCCGAGACCGAGAGTTTCGCGACCTGCGGGCTGCCCGTGATGGGGCCGCAATGGATCCGCTCGGCCAACGACTTGAGCAGATCCAGGCACTGTTGATATTGTTTCTGCGGCACGGTGAAGCTGAGCTTGGCTTTGCCCTCGCGGCCGTAGCTTTGCACGATCATGTCGACGAAAATACCGCAGTCGGCCACGGCCTCGAACACGGCCGCGGCAATGCCCGGCTGATCGGCCACGCCGCTGACGGTCAGCCGCGCCTGCGTTTCATCGAGCGCGATGTCGTCGATCGTCAGCTCTTCCATCTTTTGCAGCCGAGCCACCACGGCCACGGCATCGCTGGCCTGCTTGGCGGCGGCTAAGGACGATGACGCCGCGGGCGAGCCCGATTTTGCCGTGGATTGCGGCGCCTGGTGCAGGCCAAACGCCTGGTGCACGGCGCGCAGCGCCGTCACGGCCTCGTCGCGGGCCACGAGCACCGAGATTTTGATTTCGCTGGTCGTGATCATCAGGATATTGACCTTCGCGTCGGCCAAAGCCCGAAACATTTTTCGAGCCACGCCGGTTTGCCTGGCCATTCCCAGGCCCACGACCGAGATCTTGGCCACCGCGTCGTCGTGGGCCACGCCTTCGGCGCCCAGTTCGGCCGCCGCGGCTTCGACCGCCTTGAGCGTTTGGCGCAAGTCGTCGGTCAGCACGCTGAAGGAAATGTCGGCGATGCCGTCGGCGCCGACGTTCTGCACGATCATGTCCACGGAAATCGCCTGGCCGGCGATCTTCGAGAAAATCTCCAGGCTCGTGCCCGGCTTGTCGGGCACGGCCAGGATGGTCACGCGGGCTTCGTTTTTGGCCAGCGCCGCTCCGCCCACGGCCTGCTCCTCGGCCTCGGGCAGGGCGGTGATCATCGTGCCCGGCACGTCGCTAAAACTGGTGCGAACGTGAATCGGCACGGAGAATTTCTTGGCGAACTCGATTGAGCGGTTGTGCATCACGCCCGCGCCGAGACTGGCCAGTTCGAGCATCTCGTCGTAGCTGACCCGGGCAATGTGCCGGGCTTCCGGCAGAACGCGGGGATCGGTCGTGTAGACGCCGTCGACGTCGGTGTAGATTTCGCAGGCATCGGCCGCCAACACGGCCGCCAGGGCCACGGCCGTGGTATCGCTGCCGCCGCGGCCCAGCGTGGTGATGTTGAAATCCTCGTCGATACCCTGGAAACCGGCGGCAATCACGATCTTGCCTTCGGACAAGGCGCGGCGCATCGCGCTCGGTCGAAATCGACTGGATACGTGCCTTGGTGTGGGTGCTGTCGGTTTTGATGCCGATCTGAGCTCCGGTGAGGCTGATGGCCTCGTGCCCCAGCGAGTGGATGGCCATGGCCATCAGCGCCACGCTCACTTGCTCGCCGGTCGAGAGCAGCATGTCCATCTCGCGAGCCGGCGGCTGATCGGTGATCTGGCCGGCCAGGTCGATCAGCAAGTCCGTGTTGTGTCCCATGGCGCTAACGACCATGACGACCTGGTTGCCTTCTTGCTGGGCGCGGACCGCTTTTCGGGCGGCGGCCAAAATCTTCTGACTGTCGGCGACGCTGGTGCCGCCGAATTTCTGCACGATCAGGGGCATGGACTCGGTATTCCTCGTAGCTTGATGACTATCTTGCGGTCGCTCGTGTGCGCCGGAACGTCACGACGTTCCCAAAAAATGCCGCATTAGTTTCCAGCCCTCTTCGAAGGCGGTTCGCGACTCGGCGGCGGCAGTTTCGTCGTAGGTTGTAAACTTGTCGGGCGCAATTCCGGCGCCGGCCATGGCGAATGGCACGGCGCCGTGGCTATGTGTCTTGGTGCGCAGCGGAGTGGGATGATCGGGACTGACCATCAGGCGATACTCTCCCTGCGCGGCCAGAGCCTGGTGGAGCGGTCCAACGATGTGTCGGTCGATTTCCTCGAGGGCTTTGACCTTGGCCTGCACGTTGCCCTCGTGCGAGGCTTCGTCCGGCGCCTCGACGTGCACGCAGATAAAATCCGTTTCGCCGATCGCGCCGATCGCGGCGCGGCCTTTGGCGGCGTAGTCGGTGTCCAAGTAGCCGGTCGCGCCAGCGACCTCGATCGTCCGCCAGCCGATCAGCTTCGCCAGGCCGCGCAACAGGTCGACGGCCGTGATCATGGCGCCGCTCTTGCCGTAGAGCTCGGCAAATGGCGGCACGCTGGGCGCGCTGCCTTGTCCCCACAGCCAGACGTTCGTGGCCGGCAGACGGCCCTGTTGGCGGCGGCGAACGTTGACCGGGTGGTCGGCAAAAATGGCGATACTTTCGGTCATCAATTGATTCAAAAACGTGCTGCCAGGACCGCGCGGATAGTCGTCCAACACGGATTTGTCGGTGAGGTCGTGCGGCGGCGTGGCCCGAGTGTCGGCCGTAAAGGGCGCGGCGCCCCCTGGCCGCGATAGATGAGCAGGTTTCGATAGCTGACGCCCGGCACGAACTCCAGATTGGCGCCGCCCAGTCGCGATTGCAGCGTGGCCAGCAGTTCGGCGGCTTCCTCGCTCGAGATATGGTCGGCCGTGAAATCGCGCATCGTCTGGTCTTCGATCGTCACCAGGTTGCAGCGAATTGCGCAGTCGCCGGGGGCAAGTTGAATGCCTTGGGCGGCGGCTTCCAAGGGCGCGCGGCCGGTGAAGTACTCGTTGGGGTTGTAGCCCAGGAGACTCAAGTTGGCGACGTCCGAGCCCGGGGGAAGATGGGCCGGAACATGGTTCGCCCGGCCCACGACGCCACGGGCTGCCACAGCGTCCATCGACGGCGTGTCGGCGGCGGCCAGCGGCGTTTTGCCGCCCAGCGATTCCTGGGGCTCGTCGGCACAGCCGTCGGGGATAACCAGTGCGTATTTCATCGTGACTTCATGTGTGAAGAGGCGGGTCGGCCATTGGCGCGAATGCGTACTAGTCGCGCACGCGCATTCGCATGCTGGGGCCGCGCATGAACGACAATCGGTCGATGGCCGCTAGCGCCCGGCCCATGGCGCCCTCGGTCGTATTGTGCGTCATGATGACCAGCGGGACAACGCCCTGGTTACCTTCTTCCGCCTCGTGCTGGATAACCGAGGCGATCGAAATGTTTTGCAATCCCAGCAAGCCGGCGATCTCCGCCAGCACGCTGGGTTGATCGGCCACGTTGAATCGCAGGTAGTAGCGGCCCGACACGTTGCCATAGTCGCCAGTTGCAACGCTCGTTTCGCGATCGGACCACAGCTCCAGAGTCCGAAAGGTAATCGCCGAACGACCCACGACCGTATCGATCAGATCGGCCACGACGGCCGAAGCCGTGGGCATCTGACCGGCGCCCAGGCCGGAAAAGAAGACGCGGCCGACGGCGTCGCCCACCACGCTGATCGCATTGTAAGCGCCGCGCACCTCGGCCAATGGGGCGCCCAACTTCACCAGCGTCGGCGAGACGTGCAGTTCCAAGCCGCCCGGCGTCAGTTGCGCGACGGCCAATAGCTTGATCCGATAGCCGAGCTCCTTGGCGTATTTCAGATCGGCCAGCTCCAGCTTGTCGATGCCTTGTCGCGGAATGTCGCTCCAAGTAACTCGCGCGCCGAATGCCAGGTGGGCCAGGATGGCCAGCTTCTGGGCGGCGTCGCTGCCATCGACGTCCATCGTCGGATCGGCTTCGGCAAAGCCCAGCCGCTGCGCGTTGCGCACGGCGTCGGCATAGGAGGCGCCGTGGACCTCCATCTGCGTGAGTATGTAGTTGCTGGTGCCGTTGAGAATCGCGTGGATCGATTGGATTTGGTTGGCCGAAAGGCATTGGCTGATACTGGCCACGATGGGAATGCCGCCGGCCACCGAGGCCTCGAAGGCGATCGAACGACCCAGCTCGCGAGCCCGGTCGAATAGCTCGGGTCCATGCGCGGCCAGCAGGGCCTTGTTGGCCGTGACGATGTCCTTGCCGCTGGCCAGCAGATCGAGAACGATTGAGCGCGCCGGCTCGAGACCGCCCAACAGCACGGCCACGACCGAGATTTCCGGATCCTCGGTGATTCGCTTGAGATTGTCGGACAAGACGCCGGCGGGCAGGGCGATTTCGCGCTTTTTACGCAGATCGCTCACGACCGCTTGCGACAGCAGCATCCTGCGGCCGGAATGGCGGGCAATTCGGTCCCCGTGCTCGAGCAACAAGCGGGCCACGCCGGTGCCCACGGTTCCGAGTCCGACGATGGCTACCTTAATGGGCGGCATGGGGAAAAGCTCGGACCGGATAGGCGAATCGCTCATGTTAGGACGAGGGCGGCCGTGGCGTCAAGGTTCGACCTGATAGAAGTTTAGGACGCAACAACGAGGCTTCTGGCGGTCGGCCGTTGGCGTTGCCAGGCGGGGATGTCGGCCGATGTTGAGGAGCGACGCCCCGGACGAGTTTTTTAAGCCGCGGCAGTCGCGAAAGGTATTTCCAGAAATTTTTGAGAATTACTTGCTTTTTTCCCGGCCCGGGTTATCCTGAGCGTTTGAATGGGCGCCCGCTCCGTTAGGGGGCGGGAATGGGATCCCAAGTTTTCGTGAGTTGGTTGCGACATCTTTGAATGGGGAACTGCTCATGAACCTGACTACCAAACCTAAAGTTCAAACCAAATTTTTCAACGCGGCGGTGAATCGAATGCGTTATCCAGTTTTCGTTTTGTCGCTCGTTGTTGCATTCTCTGCCTCCAAGGCGCTGGCCGTCGCAATCCAGGCCACCGGCGCGATGAGCGTCGACGGCAATGAATGGTCGGTTCCGATCGACTACAACTCGGAGTTGGGTCTCTATGGATTCGGCACCTGGAATTCGAGTATCGATAACTTCACTGGCTACGAATGGACTGGTGAAGACGGTACCCACGTAACCATTTCAGGCGTTCTGGATCCTGATCCGACGATTTCGTATACGATTGGCGTAACCGATTTCGGCGCTCCGAGCATTTTTGGCTTCTTCTTCTCGACTCCGATCATTGTTGGCGCATCGCCGACTCAGGTCGATGCATCTGTCTCCGGTGGCTTAACGGATTTCTCGGGCAACGGGGTCACGATGACACCGACGGCCGCCTTTCTGCAGATTTCCGATGTCGGCGCACCAACGACAAATATGGGTGTGGATATCGGCGGTATCGTAAGCGGTGGCCCTGCCGCACCCACGACGTATCCGTTTTCGTTTTCGGCTGGCCCGCAACCAGGTCCGGCGGGTCCTTGGACGACCCTTTCCGTTACGGTTGGATTCTCATTGACTGGCGGTCAGGACTCGGTTGGGATGACGGGCATCGCCCAGATCGTTCCCGTGCCGGAGCCCAGCAGCGTTTTCATGCTGGCCAGCGGTGTGCTGGGCTTGCTGTATTTCGCCCGCCGCCGCCGCAAATAATCCGCGGCGAAATCCGAATCAATCGAAAGGCCCACCGGTTCGCTCGTGGGCCTTTTTGCTGCGCACTGATCAAAGCCTCGCCACTCTTGCGATCGGGCGAATACCTGCGATACAGTGACGCCGGCTTTGCAGAAGTTTGAACACCACCGGATGGCCCGCCAATCATGAACGCTGAGAGTTTAGAATTCTTCCGTCGTCTGCTGGAAACGCCCAGCCCCTCGGGCTACGAGCAACCGGTACAGAAAATCGTACGTGAATATGTCGCCGGTTTCGCCGACGAGGTCACCACCGACGTCCACGGCAATGTGATCGCCGCATGCAACCCGGGAGCTCGGCTGCGCGTGATGTTTGCCGGCCACTGCGATCAGATTGGCTTTTTGGTGCAATACATCGACGCCGACGGGTTTTTGTACGTGCAGCCGATCGGCGGTTGGGACCCGATTGTGCTGGTGGGCCAACGCCTGACGGTGTGGAGCGCCGATGGCCCGATATTCGGCGCCATCGCGCGGAAACCAATTCATCTGTTGACTGATGACGAACGCAAGCAAGTCCCCAAGCTCAAGGATCTGTGGCTGGATATCGGCGCCAGGGACAAGGCGGAAGCAGCGGCGCTTGTATCCGTGGGCGACCCCGTGACGCTGGAGCTGGGAATGCACACCATGCGCAACAACTTTGCCAGCTCTCCGGCGATGGACGACAAGGCCGGCTTGTGGGTGGCGATCGAGGCGCTGCGGCGAACGCAAGGCAAGCAGCTCCGCTGCGCGCTATTCGCCGTTTCGACCGTGCAGGAAGAAATCGGGCTGCGGGGCGCCACGACCAGCACCTACGGCGTGAATCCACACGTCGGAATCGCCATCGACGTAACACACGCCACGGATTGCCCCACGATCGACAAAAAGCAGGAAGGGGACGTGTGCCTGGGCAAGGGCCCGGTCATTTTTCGGGGCCCGAACATGAACCCGCTTGTCGTCGCGCGGCTGATGGAGACAGCGGCGGCCGGCGATGTGCCCTACCAGATCGCGGCCAGCGGTCGGGCCACTCCGACCGATGCCAACACGATTCAGACCAGCCGCGGGGGCGTTGCCACGGGGTTGGTCAGCGTTCCAAACCGTTACATGCACAGTCCGGTTGAAATGATCTCGCTGGACGATATCGATCGCGCGGCCGATTTGTTGGCGGGCTTTGCCCTGGGGTTAAGCGGCGAGGAGTCTTTCACGCCGTAGCCTGTACTCGACCGGCTGCGCGCTGGTCGTTCCTGGCAGCCGCCTCTCGTTGGTCGAATGGGCTTCCTCTGCCAAAATGGCATCGCGCGGGTCCCTGGGCCGCGGGCATTGAATTGGTTTCATTGCATAAGTCGTTTTATTTTAGACGCTTACGCACTAAGCGAGGTCGTTGGCACGTCCGTTGCTTAGAGGGAGGTCGGTGCAGGCATTGGGCTGCCAATTGTGGCTCATTTTGCCCGGCAACGGCCCCATACAAACCAAATTCGCGCGGCCAGTCTGGTCCTCTCCGATTTCAGGACAGGGCGACTCGCCGAGACACGACCGCTATAGGAGGATTTCCGCGTGGCAAAACAGATGGTCTTTGACGAAGAGGCACGCCGGGCACTGGCCGCCGGCGCCAGTAAATTGGCGCGAGCCGTACGCAGCACCCTGGGGCCGCGGGGCCGCAACGCGGTGCTCGACAAGGGTTGGGGGTCGCCCAAGGTCACTAAAGACGGCGTGACCGTGGCCGAAAACGTCGAACTGGAAGATCCTTTCGAGAACCTGGGCGCGCAGCTCATCAAGGAAGCCGCCAGCAAGACCAACGACGTTGCTGGCGACGGTACCACCACCGCGACCGTGCTGGCCGAGGCCATCTTCAAGGAAGGCCTGAAAATGATCGCCGCCGGAGCCGACCCCATGGCTCTGTCGCGCGGAATCGCCAAGGCGACCGACGCGGTCAGCGAAGCGATCGCCAAGATGGCCACGCCGATCAACGAGAAAAGCAAGAAAGAGATCATGCAAGTCGCCACCATCGCGGGGAATAACGACCCGACGATTGGCAGCGTGCTGGCCGACGCGTTTCTGAAAGTCGGCAAGGACGGCGTGATCACGGTCGAGGAAGGCCGACAGAACGAGACCTACGTCGAAGTCGTCGAGGGCATGCAATTCGACCGCGGCTTTCTCTCGCCGCACTTCGTCACCGACCCGGAGACGCAAACCGTCGAGCTGGAAAACACGCTGGTCTTGATCTACGAGGAGAAAATCTCGGCGGCCAAGAACCTGGTGCCAATTCTCGAGGCCGTGAGCAAGGCCAACAAACCGCTGCTGATCATCGCCGAAGATGTCGAGGGCGAGGCCTTGGCGACGCTCGTGGTCAACAAGATGCGGGGCATTTTGAACGTCTGCGCGGTCAAGGCGCCCGGCTACGGCGACCGTCGCAAGGCGATGCTCGGCGACCTGGCCATCCTCACCGGCGGCACCGCGATCTTCAAGGATCTCGGCATTTCGCTCGACGCGGTCAAGCTGGCCGATCTGGGCCGAGCGAAGAAAGTGACGATTACGGCCGAAAACACCACGATCATCGGCGGGGCCGGCAAGAAAGAGGCCATCGACGGTCGGGCCGAACAGATCCGCAAGGAGATCGAGGTCACCGACAGCGAGTACGATCGCGAGAAGCTGCAAGAGCGGCTGGCGAAGCTGGCCGGCGGCGTGGCCCAGATCAATTGCGGGGCCGCCACCGAAACGGAAATGAAGGAGCGCAAGGCTCTGCTCGAAGATGCCAAGGCTGCCACCCAGGCGGCGCTCGAAGAGGGCATTGTTCCGGGCGGCGGCGTGGCGCTAATCCGGGCCGAAAGCGCCTTGGATAAGCTCGAGAAGCTGCAACTCAAGGGGGACGAGAAACACGGCGCCGAGATTATTCGCAACGTGCTCGATTACCCGCTCCGAATGATTGCCGAAAACGCAGGTCACGACGGCGCCGTGGTCGTCAACCGCGTGCGGCAACTCAAGAACAAGAATGAAGGTTACGACGCGGACAAAGACACCTACTGCGATTTGGTCGCGGCGGGAATCATTGACCCGGCCAAGGTCGTCCGCACGGCGCTGCACAACGCTGCCAGCGTGGCGGCTCTGCTGCTCACCACCGAATCGCTGATCACGGAAATGCCGAGCGAGGAAGAAGCCGGCGACCACGATCACCATGACCACGGCATGGGTGGCATGGGAGGAATGGGCGGCGGAATGGGTGGCATGGGTATGGGCGGCATGGGTGGCATGGGCGGCATGATGTAAGCCGCGGCGATTCGTAGCCAATCAACACTCAATCGCGAAATTCAACACACACAAGACTTCAAAATAAGGATCCCATAATCATGGCCAATGTACGTTTGCGACCGCTGGACGACCGTGTTGTCGTGGAACCCCAGGAAGCCGAAGAGCGCACCGCCGGCGGCATCGTGTTGCCCGATACGGCCAAGGAAAAGCCGCAGCGCGGCAAGGTGATTTCCATCGGCCCCGGCAAACTGTTGGACAACGGCAGCCGCGGCCAATTGTCGGTCGGCGTGGGCGATGTCGTGATCTACGGCAAGTACTCGGGCACGGAAATCGAAGTCGCGGGCAAGGAAATCAAGATCCTGCGCGAGACCGATATCCTGGCCAAGGTTCTTTAATCGCAAGAGACGAACACAGCGAAGTCCCGCCGCGAGAGTCCTGAACCACAAGGGGCGCCGCGGGGCGACCAGCGGACATTCAACGAACCACTAACGACTCAAGAGGGACCGCCACCGTGGCAAAGCAATTACTTTTCGAAGATACAGCCCGTGCCAAGATGTTGCGCGGGGTTGAAAAATTGGCCGACGCGGTCGCCGTCACGATGGGCCCGACGGGTCGCAACGTGATCATCGACAAGTCGTTTGGCGGCCCGACGGTTACCAAGGACGGGGTGACGGTCAGCAAGGAAATCGAATTGGAAGACCGATTCGAGAACATGGGCGCCAAGCTGGTCAACGAAGTCGCCTCGAAGACTTCGGATATTGCCGGCGACGGCACGACCACCGCGACCGTGCTGGCCCGGGCCATCTTCAAGGAAGGCACGCGCAACATCGCGGCCGGCAGCAATCCGATGGCGGTCCGCCGCGGAATCGAGAAGGCCGTGGCCGCGGCGATCGAGAAGTTGCACGCGATGGCCAAGCCTGTTTCGAGCAAGGAAGAAATCGCGCAAGTCGGCTCGATCAGCGCCAACAACGACCCGGAGATCGGCTCTCTGTTGGCCGACGTCATGGAGAAGGTCGGCAAGGACGGCGTGATCACGGTCGAAGAGGGCAAGACCACCGAAACGACCAAGGAACTGGTCGAGGGTATGCAGTTCGACAAGGGCTACATTTCGCCGTACTTCATCAATCGTCCCTCGGAAATGGATTGCCAGTTGGAAGACGCGCTGATCCTGATCCACGAGAAGAAGGTCAGCAACCTGCGCGAGCTGGTGCCGCTGCTGGAGAAGGTGGCTCACTCGGGCAAACCGCTGTTGATCATTGCCGAGGACGTGGACGGCGAAGCCTTGACCACGCTGGTCGTCAATAAGTTGCGCGGCGTGTTGAATATTTGTGCCGTCAAGGCCCCTGGTTTTGGCGATCGCCGCAAGGCCATGTTGGGCGACATCGCCGTGTTGACGGCTGGCACCCTGATTAGCGAGGACTTGGGACTGAAGCTCGAGAACCTCGGCTTGGAGCACTTGGGCCGGGCGAAGCAAATCACGGTCGACAAGGAGACCACGACCTTGGTCAAGGGCGCTGGCAAGCCGGCCGAGATCCAGAATCGCATCCAGCAGATTCGCAATCAGATCGATGCCACCGAGAGCGATTACGACAAGGAAAAGTTCCAAGAGCGGCTGGCCAAGCTGACCGGCGGCGTGGCGATTATTTCGGTCGGCGCCGGCACCGAGAGCGACATGAAGCAAAAGAAGGCCCGCGTGGAAGATGCCCTCCATGCCACGCGTGCCGCGGTCGAGGAAGGCATTTTGCCGGGCGGCGGAGTGGCGCTGCTGCGATGTAGCGAAGTGGTCGAGGCCGTCCGCTCGCACTGCAAGGGGGACGAGAAGATCGGCGTCGACATCGTATTGCACGCCTTGAGTGCTCCCATGAAGCAAATCGCGGACAACTGCGGCATTGACGGCTCGGTCGTCGTGGACGAAGTGAGCCAGAAGCCCACGAACACGGGCTACGACGCCAACGCCGGCAAATACGTCGACATGGTCAAGGCCGGCATCATCGACCCGGTCAAAGTGGTGCGCAGTGCCTTGAGCAACGCCGCCAGCATCGCCGGACTCATGCTGACAACCGAGGCGCTGGTAACGACGCTGGACAAGGACGACAAAGCCAAAAACCGCGTCGAAGGCAGCATTCGCTAGAGCGGACTTGACCAAGGGAAATGCTTCGCGCCACGGGCCACTTCAGTTCACTGAGGTGGCCCGTTCGCGGCGCAGAAAATCGGCGGGCGGCTCAGCAGTTTTTGGGAATTCGCGCAACAAGACTTGGAGAGCGATTCGACCCGCCGTGGCGCGGCGTTCGTGTGCCGACGATTTGCTGCATACGCCGTTTGGCTCGCGCACTATAATTCACAGGCGAGACGCGACAAGTCGATTCGATTTCATGCCATGGTGAAAATGGCCGGCAAACGCGATTACTATGCGGTGCTCGGCGTCGAGCGATCGGCCTCGGAAAAGGTCATTGCCGACGCCTATCGCAAACTTGCGATCAAGTATCATCCTGACAAGAACCCCGGCGACGAAGAGACGGTGGTGCTGTTCAAGGAATGCGCCGAGGCCTTCGAGGTCTTGGGCGATGCCGACAAACGGGCACGCTACGACCGTTTCGGCCATGCCGGCCTGGGCGGAGCCCAGGGACGCGAATTCAACGACGTCAATGATATCTTCTCGGCCTTCGGCGACATTTTCGGCGATAGCGCCTTCGGCGACTTGTTTGGCGGTGGGCGGCGGCGGGCGAACAAGGGGGGCGACGTTCGCTGCGACGTCACGCTAGAGCTACTCGAAGCCGTGCGCGGCGTGAACAAGCGAGTCGAGTTCGAACGCCACGAGATCTGCGCGACCTGTAGCGGTTCGGGCGCCAAGCCGGGTTCGACCCGCGCAACGTGCCAGTATTGCGGCGGCCGCGGCCAGGTGCTGCAAAGCAGCGGGATTTTCCGCGTGCAGACGACGTGTCCCTCCTGCCGCGGAGCCGGGTCGATCGTCAAGGATCCTTGCACGAAGTGCCGCGCGACGGGGTTTATTCGCACGCGCGTGACCCGCGAGGTGCAGATCCCCGCGGGCATCGACGACCAGATGCGGGTGCGATTGCCCGGCGAGGGCGAGCCGAGCCCCAACGGCGGCCCGCGCGGCGACTGCTATTGCTTTATTAAGGTCAAGGAACATTCGCTGTTTCAGCGCGAAGGGCAGCATTTGATCGTGCGGATGCCGATCACCTACTCGCAGGCGGCGCTGGGCGCGAAGGTGGAAATCCCCACGCTCGATGGGCCGCATGAACTTAAGGTGCCGGCCGGAACGCAAACCGGAGAAGTCTTCAAGCTGCGCGGCAAGGGGGTTCCGAGTCCGCGGGGCAGCGGCGTCGGCGATCTGTTGGTGCAAGTCAACATCGAGGTGCCCAAGTCGCTGAATCCGCAACAAGAGGAACTGCTGCGGCAACTGGCCGAGCAAGAGCACGCGGAAGTCAGCCCGCACCGCAAAAGCTTCTTTGAGAAACTGCGAGAATATTTCGGCGAGAGCTGATTTAACGAGGACGGAGGTCGACCATCATGTCCAAGCCGAACAATGATCCTGCCCGGCAACCCCAGCCCGGGGCGGCCGAGGCGATCGATATGTCAACCGCCGCGGCCCTTGAGGCCGGCGAAGCGGAAATCACGAAATTGCGCGCCGACTTGGATGACGCCAATGATCGCGTCTTGCGTTGTCAGGCCGAGTTCGACAATGTCCGCAAGCGCTTGCGCCGCGAAATGGAAGATGATCGGCGGTATAGCATGCTGCCGCTGCTGGCCGATTTGCTGCCGGTGCTGGACAACCTGCACCGCGCCATCGCGGCCGCCGAAAAATCCTCGGGCGATCGCGGTCTGCTGGACGGGGTGAAAATGGTCGCCCAAAGCCTGATCGCGGCGCTTGCCAAGCACGACTGCCAGCGGATCGACGCGCTGCACCAGCCGTTCGATCCGACATATCATCAGGCCATTTCGCAGCAGCCCTCGGATGCGTATCCGCCGGGCACGGTAATTTTGGTGGCGCAAGACGGCTACCGATTGCACGACCGCGTGGTTCGGCCGGCGCAAGTCATTGTTTCCACTTCGCCCGAGCCGCACTCCGGCTGATCCGGCGGCGGCCTTCGAACCCCAGCGACCTTGAGGAACCCGGCTTCATGCCAACCTACGATTACCTGTGCGACGGCTGTGGCCATAAATTCGAGTTGTTCCAGTCGATAAATGATCCGCTTCATCGCAAGTGCCCCAAGTGCAAGAAAATGAAGCTCAGGCGCCTGTTCGGCACCGGTGCCGCGGTGATGTTCAAGGGCTCGGGGTTCTATACGACCGACTATCGCAGCGACTCGTACAAAAAGGCCGCCAGCGCCGATAAGGCATCGAGCGGCGACAAGCCATCTGGCGGCGACAGTGGTTCGTCCAAGAGCGGCGACAGTGCGGCGGCTGCGCCGAAAAGCGACAATCCGGCCGGCGATCGCTCGAAGAAACCTAAGTCGTCCGACAAGTAGGCCGCTGCCGGCGGATCATGCCGCGCGATTGCACTCATGGCAAAAGCAACCTGTCCTACCTGCAAAACGCAGTTCGATCCCGCGGCCAGCGGCGCGATGCCGTTTTGCAGCGAGCGCTGCCGGCGCATCGACCTGGGGCGCTGGTTGAACGAAGAGATCACGATGCCGGTCGATGATCCCGACGAGGACAAGGGACCGCGCAAGATCGAGGACGATCCAGACGAATGACGACCGCGTGTCGGCGTGAACCGTCTTGCGGACGATCCGTGCCGTTCACGAGGGCGCGCATTCTCGTGTCGCCGACGTCAGCCATTTTCCCCTGATTCCCTATTCTTGCCCAGTTGCATAATCCGTATAATTGCCGCCACCTAGGGCACTTCGAGAACGCAGGGAGTAGCGGACATGGCTGAGGATCGACAGGCGCTTCGCTCGATCGCGTGGTTGGAAGTGTTTCCCTCGTTGCGTTTGTTCTCGGCGTTGAGGCTGGCGTTGAACTTTCGCGCTTTGCTTTTGGCGGCGATCGCGATTGCCGGCACGGCGGCCGGATGGCGCGTCTGCGGAGCGATTTTTACCCACCCGGAAAACCCGCTCCTGCAGGCCCAAATCGCGCACAACGACATTTGGCCCTGGGAGTTGCCGCTGCCTCCGCCTCCACCGGTGGACGAACTGAGTGACATCGATGCCTGGTGGCGGCAAAGCCCCCTGTTGATGGCTTGGAGCGAAATCAGCCGTCCGTTCCGGCAAATGTACGAAGCGCCCACGTTCGCGGGATTCACTTATTTGTTTTCCTGCGCCTTGTGGAGCCTTGTGGTCTGGTCGTTCTTTGGCGGCGCGATCACGCGACAGGCGGCCGTGGCAATCGCGCGAGAAGAGAACCAGTCCTGGTCGAAACTGGCGGGATTCGTCCGATCGCGGCTGGGGGCCTATTTCGTGGCGCCCTTGTTTCCCATCGTGGGCACGTTCATGTCGGCGGCGTTCCTGGCACTGCTCGGGCTGGCGATGCGCTCGGGCGTCGGCATCCTGGCGGCCGGAATCCTTTGGCCGCTCGTGTTGTTGGGCGGTTTCATGATGGCGTTTCTCTTGATCGGACTGTTCTTTGGCTGGCCCTTGATGTGGGGCGCGATTAGTGCCGAGGGCACGGATTCATTCGGCGCGCTGAGCCATTCCTACTCTTACGTTTATCAGCGTCCGCTCCGCTATCTGGGCTATGCCGTTATCGCCGCCCTGATTGGCGTGCTGGGTTGGTTGCTGGTGTCGCTGTTTGCGAGTTGGATTTTCGGGCTCACGCGCTGGGCCGTCAGTTGGGGCAGCGGCACGGCGCAGCTCGATGCCGTGCTGGCGCGGGACGATCTAGGCCAACTCGGCAACTTCGGCGCGGGCCTCGTCGAGTTCTGGAACAACTGCCTGCGCACCGTTGCGTTTGGCTTTATCTTCAGCTACTTCTGGTCCGCCACGACCGTGATCTATTTTCTGCTCAGGCGCCTGGTCGATGCCACCGAGATCGACGAAGTCTTTCTGCCCGAGGAGCAGGAGTTGCACGGCCTGCCATCGCTCAAGACGGGTCCCGATGGCGTGCCCGCGACGGCCGAAGATCCGGAGGCGGTCGGCGACGACTCTTAGCAAATCAAACCGTTTACTCGGCGTAGCGCTTGAGTATCGCGTCCATCTGGGCGTGAAACTGCCCGCGCGAGATGACCGTGTCGCAGCCGGCTTGAGCGGCCTCGGCCAGGCGGGCCGCGTGGACGTGCGGTCCAAAAGCCAGCGTCGTCGATCCGGAGGGCAGTAACGCCTTCAGCCGGCCGAACAATTCATTGACATGAAGCCCGGGGTGCGACAGATCCACGATCACCAACCGCGGTGGGTCCTTGGCGGCTTCGTCCAGCAGCGCCTCGCCGCTGGTCGCGATTTTGAGCCGGGCAGCGGCTCGCGTGGCGGCGCCGGTCACCTGCGATTGCATCATTAGATCCGAAATCAGCGCCAGGACTGCCATTCGATTTCGCCCGGGTCCGTCCGTTAGGCCTGGTCCATCCGATATGGTGAGGGGGGGGCTACACGGCCTCGGGACCGAGCGCCTGGCTGCCGATGTCGATGGCCACCTCGGTCGGCATGATAAAGATCTTGCCGTCGCCGATCGTGCCTTCAGGCCCGGTTCGCGCGACATGGGAAAGGGTTTCGATGGTGCGCTCCAGAAAGTCGTCGTTGACCACGATTTCCAGGGCGATTTTGCGCAGCAGGTTGGTTTTGTACTCGGTACCCCGATAATACTCGGTCCGTCCGCGCTGGCGACCGTGGCCTTGGGCGTCGCAGACCGTCATCCGCGTGACGCCGATCTTGGCCAGCGCCTCGCGCACCGTGGTGAGCTTGGTGGGTTGAATGATGGCCAACACCATTTTCATCGTCGAGCCCCTTCCTTGGGTCACGGGCTGGCCAAGGTCAGCCTCGCGTCGAGCACTTTGTGGATCCGGCTGGCGGATTCCTCGAGATGGGCCCGACTGTAGGTGTCCAGCTTCGTGTTCGTCTTGAGCAGGTTGTTGATGCGGCCCTCGAGCCCCGCCAGCTCGGAGTAGGCGACGGTTTGGCAATCTTCGGCGCGCCGCTGTCGCCCATCGCCAGGTTCGACAATCGCTTCAGATACGAGCGCTGCAAGTTGCGGCGCAGGCTGCTGATCGCCGGCTTACGGTTGGTGTAGTCGGCCTCGGGCATTTTGTCGACTTCGGAAAAGATCGCGCTGGTGAGCCGATGGAGCAGCTCGGGCGTGGTCAGCGCATCCTGATCGGGGGGCAATTGCAGTTCGGTGTCGTGCAGTCGCTCAAGCGTCAAGGGCGACAATATCTGCGCCAAAATGCGGTCTTGCCACATCGAAATCACTTCATGGACCGGAAAGTCCGGCGCAAGGGAAGCTGCGAACCCCAGTGCGACCAGCGCGTCGAGGCCAGGTATCCGTAGAGCTCTGGCGGAAAACTGAACGGCTTGTCGCTGAACACCTGGTCTTCGACCAGCGCCAGCGCCTCGCGCTGCTTGGCCGGCTCGACCACGACGTAGGGGGCCTTGGCGTTGGCATCGCCCTTGTCGAGCGCGGCTCACGTAGACGCCGCCGACGAACCGCGAGACAAAGTGCATCGCTCGGCCGTGGTTGCCCAGCAAAACGCCGAAAACCTGGCGGACCTTTTGATAGCCCTCACCCGGCTTGGCTGTCTCTTCGATGACCTTGGGCCATTGTTCGGCGATCAACTGAGCGCGAATCTTGGCATAGGCGATGGGATCTTTGCCCATGTCGTAGCGATTCGACAACGGATCGGGATCGATGCCGCGCGTGTCTTCGTCCGTGGCATAGGCCAACGTCGGATCGGCGCTGCGGGCGGCGATCTTCTTCAATTCCGCGACTTCGCCCTCGGTGCCGCCGGAGAACGGCTTGTAGCCGTACTCGATGGCCCAGTAATCGTAGGGGCCGATCGTGGCCGAAAAATAATCGCCCTGGGCCAGGTCCTTGGGCATGATGTTGGCGGGGGCATAGTCCATCACCGAACCGGTCAGCCCGGTGTCGCGGGTCTTGGCCGTATCGTTCATCTCGTCGATCGTGAGCATGGTGCTCGATTTGAAGTTGTGCCGCAGCCCCAGCGTGTGGCCGATCTCGTGCATGGTCACTTCCTTGAGGCCCTGCATGATCAGTTTTTCGCGTTCCGCGGGGCTCGATGTGCGAGCGGACAAAACGGCCGAGCCAAAGGCCAACTCGCGGCCCAGTCCATGGCTCAGCTCGCAGCCGATGCCGTGCCGATGGCCAAGCTTGCGCGACTCTTCCTGATAGCTCTTCAGGTCCAAGGGGCCGCCGGTCATGGCCGCCACGCTTTCGGGCGTGAAGTTCTCGTATTCCTGCTTCCAGAATTGCAGGAAGTCGGCATCGAAAATAACGTCAGCGTCGAGGATTTGCCCGGTGTTCGGATTCACGCGCGAGGGGCCCATGGCGAAACCCGCGCCCGAGGTGATCCAGCGAAACGTGTTGTAGCGGATATCTTCCGGATCCCAGTCGTCCTTGTCTTCCTGTTGGCGGACCTCGATGGCATTGGCGAAGCCGGCCTTTTCGAAGGCCTTGTTCCATTCGGCAATGCCCTCGCGAATCGGCTTGCGATAGATGAAGGGAATGGTCTTTTCCAGGTAGAAGATAATCGGTTTCTTGGGGGGCGAAAGCTCGGCCGTGGAATCGGCCTTTTGCAAATCCCAACGCGTGATGTAACGCACGAAACGGTCGTCATCGCTCTTGCGCGACCAGTCCTTGACGACCGTCAGGAAGTAACCGACCCGATCGTCGGCCAAGCGCGGCTGATAGCCGGTTTGCGGCACGGCGCTGATCGAGTAATGGACGTTGATCGTCGCGCCGCGGCTATCGGCGATCGAGTCGATATCCTGCATGCCGCTGGAGGCGTACGTGGCCGCCACTTCCAGTTCGATGTTATTGGGGAAGCCCTTGACGGCCGCCCAAGTGGACTTGTTTTCCGAAAAGGAGAAACCTGGCAGCACCGACGAGATTTGCGGCAGGTCGCTCATGAACACCGGGCTGAAGTCGACCACGCTGGCGCCGCTGGGGCTGACCGTGAGGATCGGCAGACTGAACAACACGCTGTCGGTGTAGGCCGTATCAATGGCCTTTGACTGGGGATCGCCCTTGGCGGCCGTGAAGCGCACGTTGCGCCGCACGATTTGAATGCGGTCGTCGACCTTGCGAAACTGCCAGATCCAGTCGTCGCCCGACTGCCAGGTCATGCCCCCCAGCACCAGGCCGCGGCCGATGCCCTTGGCGATCGAGATCAACACGATGTAATCGTGATTCATGTGGCTGCTACTCAGCTCGGCCAGCAGCCGGTTGCCCTTGCGCTTCATGGGCACCAGGCCATCGATGCTCTCGAAGTCCTTCACGACGTCGGCGTAGGCCGGATACTTCGAGGCCGGCTTGGCGGCTGGCGTCGCGGCGGCCGGAGTGGCGGCGGGGGTGGTCGCGGCCGCGGCAGGCGGGGTCGTGTCGGCGGCTTGCGGCTTGGCGGCTTCATCGCCCCGGGCGACGCCGCTCCAAGTGGATATAACGGCCAGGCTCAACACGCACGACAAGGTAGTAAAGCGGCGATTCATCGTAATTTTCTCTCGCGCAAGGACGGTAACCAGAGGCGATCGAGGATCCGGGGCAGTGCCGTTCCAGGTTCACTCGCGCACGGCCTTAACCGCGTTAAATATAGCCCAATCTCACTAATTCCCAAAAGTCTGCCTGAAGGGCAATGGTTGCGGGCGGATGGCGGCTCGGCGGGGTCACTTTTCCGAACGATTGGCCGAATTCCATCCTCTGGGAGGGCGATTGTATTATACATGACGATCATGAGCGTGGCGCACGGTTTTCCGCGCGACTGGCGAGAAATCAATCGATGGCCCAGCACGCAAAAATCGAGCGGATCCTGCGGCTCTACCCCGACGAGTGCAGCCCGCGGGCCATCGAACTGTTCGCCGCGCCTTTGAGCTTTAGCGGGGCCGGACTGTGGCGGATTGCCAGCCAGCGCGGTCCGCTGTGCTTGCGCCGATGGCCCGCTGGGCACCCCAGCCAGCAGCGATTGGAGTTTATTCAAGCCGTGCTCTGGCACGTCGACCAGGAGGGATTCCACGACGTCGCCTTGCCGCTGGAAACCCGGCACCATCACGGCTATGTCTGGCACGAAGGACACTTTTGGGAACTGGCGCCCTGGTTGCCCGGCACCGCCAGCTATCGGACTCAGCCGAGTCCCCGCAAGTTGGAGGCGGCGATGACTGCTTTGGCGCGATTTCACCAGGCTGCCAGCTCGTTTCCCCTGCCAGAGGCCAACCCGCTGGCATCGCCGGGCATGGCCGAGCGGAATGAACGCCTGCGAGGACTGCTTGGCGGAGGCGCGGCCGAACTGGCCGGCGCACTGGACGGAGGAGGCTGGCCCGAAATGGCGGGCCGAGCGAGCCGGTTGCTCCGCTTGTTCGCCGAGGTGGCGCCGAAGCTGCTTCCCGAGATTGAATCGGCCACCGGTTTGCGGGTCTCGTTGCAGCCGTGCATTCGTGACGTCTGGCACGCACACATTTTGTACGAGGGTGACCGAGTCAGCGGCATTGTCGATTTTGGCTCGATGCGGCCCGAGAATGTCGCTGCCGACGTGGCCCGACTGCTGGGTAGCCTGGCGCTGGATGATCGTGGCGATTGGGCGCACGGCCTGGCGGCCTATGCCACCGTGCGGCCCTTGTCGGACGACGAGCGCCTGCTCGTGACGGCATTTGACCGCGGCACGGTGCTGCTGGCGGGCATCCAATGGCTGCAATGGATCTTCCTCGAGGGGCGGCAGTTTGGCGATCCCGATGCTGTTTTGTCGCGGGTGGACGAGTTTTTGACGCGCCTCGGGCGGCTGCACGAAACGTTGGACGGATAAAAGTATGGTTTCTAGTGTCGAAAGTCGTTGAACATCTGGTGCTTGCGCGGCGTATAGTCCAGCGCCGGATGGCCGGACGCTCGTGCGACGTTGACCCACGAATGCGCGTGACGCTAAAATGTGGCCCTCTACCTTAATATCTTGCCGGACAAGGATATAAGAGGCATGTCCCGAACCGCCCACCGCCCTTTGTGGTCGCTGTTGCTCGCCTGCTTTTGGCTTCTTGGCACGACGATTCCGGCGTCGGCCCAGATCGACATTCTCAGCGGCAAAGCGTTGGTTCCACCGGCAGGCGGCTTTGACCTGGGGGGGCCCGAATCGGTCGTCACCGTATCCGCCGAGGTCAGAGTGTCGGCCGAAACTGCCGCGGCATCTCCTCGGACCGCCACCTTGTCGGTAACCGCCGACATCGCGTCTCCCTGGTATGCCTACGCACTCACACAGAAGCCGGTTCTTGCCACTCCCACTCAAATTACGATTGATCCGTCGGACGACTACCGGCTGGCCGGAGATTTCCGGCCGAATTTGCCGCCAAAAATGGCCATCAAGGACGGCCATGAATTTGAGACGCACTCGGGCAGCGTCACCTGGCAGGTCCCGCTCGAAATTCGGCCCGGCGTCGACGTGCGGAAACTCAAAGTCTCGGGACGGGCACGCATTCAGGTCTGCAACGACCATAGCTGCTTGAATCCGACGGCATTTCCGTTCACGGCCGGTGTCGTGACCGCGGCGCCCTCCAATCCGAGCAGCACTCCGGTCAAGGGGATCTATTCCCACCCAAACATCCACGCCACGATTCGCGGCCAATTGGAGCCGGCGAGTGTCGAACCCGGCGGCACGGTGCGGTTGCAGTTGACCGCCGAAATGCCCAAAGGCTGGCACATTTATGAATTCGCGCGCGACGACTCGGGCAGCCTGGGATATAAGCCGACGCTGATTGCCCTGACCAACACCTCGGGCTTTCGGACCGGACCGACGACGGCCAGCGAACCGGCCAAGATCGTGGCCAACGACGTGCCGGGCGCGCCGCCGCAGCACTACCATGCCGACCGAGTGACCTGGACCACGCCGATCGAGATTCCCAAGGACGCCAAGCCGGGCGATTATTCGATCGAGGGGTTGATCGGCTATCAAACTTGTCTCGATGTGCGCTGCGATTTGCCGCGCGGGGCTCGTTTTTCGGGCACGATCAAGGTCGGTCCGACGGTCGCCGGCGCCGTGCCGCTTTCGTTCGGCGACGCCCGCTATGCCGAGGCCAGCAAGGCGGCCGCGGCGATTGCCAGCTCCGCGCCGGCCATCGCAGCTGTCGAGCCGGTGGTCGAGCAGTCCGAGTTCTCGTCGCTGCCGATGGTGATTCTGGCCAGCCTGTTGGGCGGATTCAT
Source organism: uncultured Planctomycetaceae bacterium (assembly GCA_963791755.1). Taxonomy (GTDB): domain Bacteria; phylum Planctomycetota; class Planctomycetia; order Pirellulales; family PALSA-1355; genus PALSA-1355. The sequence goes on along the minus strand of CAWBTK010000005.1, from coordinate 344,234 downwards.
CTTGAACTTCATGCCCTGCGTGCTGCCGGTGATCGGGCTGAAGATTCTCTCGTTTGCCGAGCAAGCGGGACGCAATCGCAAGCAGATCTTGATGCTCAACATCTGGTATGCCCTGGGCACGCTGTCGGTGTTCATGGTGTTGGCCTCGCTGGCGGCCGGAGTCAGCCTGGGCTTGCGCGAGCAAAACCTGGGCTGGGGCGAGCAATTCAGCTCGACCACGTTCAACGTCGTGATGGTGGCTATCGTGTTTGTTTTCGCGCTTAGTTTCCTGGGAGTGTGGGAGATTCCGATTCCCGGTTTCGTCGGTTCCGGCGCCGCGGCGGAAGTGGCTTCGCACGAGGGGGCCGTCGGCGCCTTCGTCAAAGGCGCGCTGACGACGGTGCTGGCGACGCCCTGCAGCGGTCCCGCGCTAGGCCCGGTCTTCGGCTACACGCTGAATCAGCCGCCGCAGGTCACGTTTCTGATCTTCGGCTGCATTGGACTGGGCATGTCGTCGCCGTACCTGCTGATCGGCGCCTTTCCTAAGCTGATTCGCTATCTGCCCAAGCCTGGCGCTTGGATGGATACGTTCAAGCACATGATGGGCTTCGTGATGCTGTTCACGATCGTGTTCCTGTTCGGCATCATCAAGAAAGACTATCTCGTGCCCACGTTCGCCATGATGGTCGGGCTGTGGGCGGGGTGCTGGTGGATTGGGCGGACGTCGCTCGTCGAGACCCTCGCGCGGCGGGTGAAGGCCTGGACGCAAGGCGCGCTGGTCGCCGGGCTGGTCACTTGGGTGGCATTTACCTGGCTGGTGCCGCACGAGTCGATCATCCCCTGGCAAAAGTTTTCGCCCAGCCAGCTGGCCAGGCTGACCAGCGAAGGCAACACGGTGCTGATCGACTTCACGGCCGATTGGTGCCTGACCTGCAAGGCGAATCTGTTTTTGGCCATCGAGACCAAGGAAGTCCGCGACGCGATTTCCGAGAACAAAGTCGTGCCGATGCTGGCCGATTGGACCGAGGAATCGCCCGAGATCAAGAACATGCTGGAAACGCTCAAGAGCGCCTCGATTCCGGTGCTGGCCGTGTTTCCGGCCGACGGATCGCGCCCGCCGATCGTGCTGCGCGACGTGATCACGAAGCAGCAAGTACTGAAGGCCATCCAACAGGCCGGGCCGTCGAAGCAGGGGAGTAGATCGCTGACCGCCGCGATGAAGTAGTCGGCAGGCGGCGGCTAAGTGGCCCACTCGACCCCGCGCTCGCCGGCCGAGGTGCGGCCGATGATCCAGCTTTCCAAGCCGCTGTCGGCCAACTGGTGGCGAATGCTTTCGGCGTAGTGAGGGCTGACGACCATGGCCAGGCCGATGCCCATGTTGAACACGCGATCCATTTCGTCTGGCTCGATCTCGCCGAGTTGGGCCAGCCAGGCGAAGACGGGCGGGGCGCTCCAACTGCCCCGATCGATCGTGACCCGAATTCCGCTGGGCAGAATACGCGCCAGGTTCTCGTGCAGGCCGCCGCCGGTGATGTGGGCGATGCCGTGCACGACCTTCTTGACGCGGTAATAACCCAGGATGCGCCGTACCGCGCGGACGTAAATGCGCGTCGGCTCGATCAGTGCCTGGCCGACCGTCGTGCCCAACTCATCGACCGGCTCGTTGACCGCCAGGCCCGCGATGTCGAACACCACCTTGCGGGCCAGGCTATAGCCGTTGGAATGCAGACCGCTGGAAGCGACACCCAAAATAACGTCGCCGGGGGAAATCGAGCGGCCGTCGATCAGCCGTTTGCGCTCGGCCACGGCCACGCAGAAGCCGGCCAGGTCGTAGTCGCCGCGGGCATAGAGGTCGGGCATGATCGCGGTCTCGCCCCCCAGCAGCGCGCAATCGGCGTCCAGGCAGCCGTCGGAAATACCCTCGACGATTTGCTCAAGCAGCGTCGGATCGTCGTGCGACATGGCCACGTAGTCGAGGAAGAACAGCGGCTCGGCGCCGCAGCAGATGGCGTCGTTGACGCTCATCGCCACCAGGTCGATGCCGACCGTGTGATGGGCCCCGACCAACTGGGCCACTTTGAGCTTCGTGCCCACCCCGTCGGTGCAGGAGACCAGCACCGGGTCCTGGTACTTGCGGGCAAAAAGCGCACTGGCGAAGTCGAGCTGAAACAGCCCGGCGAAGCCGCCATCGTTGGGAATCACGCGCGGGCTGTAGGTGCGGTGCAAGAGCCGCGGAAGCCGGGCCATCGACTGGCGGTAGACCTCAAGGTCCACCCCGGCATCCTTGTAAGTCGTTTTCGCCATTCGCTTTTTGCCCGCGCTCGATCGAAAAGAAAGGGCATTTTACGGCCCGTGCGCGGGTTGTCAAATCGACCGGGATGACGGGAGTCGATCCGTTCAATCCGGGAATTTTGCATTTCGTCGGTTAAGCCAAACGACACCGGCACCAAAAACAATTAAGCCGCTACCGATGACAAAGAGGACTGCTGGGACGATCGGAATCGCACTACAGAAGTAGGCGGCGATCCCCAGAAGCTCAGAGTCCACTTTGGAAGATTGGACGAGATAAACAATAGCCCAGGAGCCGACGAACAGCATAATTGCGCTGATCTGACACGCTAGGCCAATAGAAAGAACAAGGCAGGGTCTCTTGGTGCCTTCGCTCATAGGGTCTCTAATCCATAAGCGCTTAAGCGTCGAAATTAAAAATGACGTCAAGATTCCGAGCGCCGTGGATAATGCGAATTACGAGCATGCCATCGTCTTCGGCCCGGTAAAAGACCACGTAACTCCCGTAGGCGAAAAATCGCAGGCCCACTTGGAATTGGTCGGCAGGCGTCCCCGCCGCAGGCTGAGTAGCGTACGTGTGGCAGTGCTGGTAAATCTCGTCAATCAAACGATCGGCCGCGGCAGCATTGTCGCGGGCGACGTAATCCCAAATGGCATCGAGATCGCGCCTCGCCGGCGAACTTAAGTCGACGCGAGTCATTAGTTGGACCCGTGCCGCTGGCGGCCCTCGGCCTTAATCGCGTCCGTATCAAAAGTCACCACCTCTCCACGTGCCGCCGCATCGAACCCGACTTTCAGCTGGTCGCGAATCCATTGCTCCGCCAATGCCCGACCGCTCTCGGCATCGATCAGCAGGTAGACTTTGCGAGTCTGTTCGTCCTCGACCTGCACTGGCCGGCCCGGCTGGGTCTCCAACGCTGTCCGCATTTCAGCGGTAATTTTAGGTGTCATAATTCCACCAGCCAGAAGTCCATTGAGGCGGTAACTAATCCAAGCTCACCGTAACCGTCTTGTTCTCGGTGTAGGCTTTCAAACCCTCTTCGCCCAGTTCGCGGCCGATGCCCGACATCTTGAAACCGCCGAACGGGGCGGCCGTGTCGAACACGTCGTAGCAATTGACCCACACGGTGCCGGCCCGTAGCGAATTGGCCAGGCGATGGGCCTTGCCGATGTCGCGGGTCCAGACGGCCGCTGCGAGTCCGTAAAAAGTGCTGTTGCCACGCTCGATCACTTCGTCGACGTCCTTGAACGTGAACACCGAGAGCACGGGGCCAAAGATTTCGTCCTGGGCGATCGACATCGTGTCTTTCACGCCGTCGAACAATGTCGGCTCGATGAAATAACCTCGATCGCCAACCCGAGTGCCGCCGGTGACGCACTTGGCGCCCTCCTTCTTGCCCAGGTCGACGTAGTGCATGATCTTGTCGAACTGTGCCTTATCGACCTGCGGGCCTTGCTCGGTCGCGGGGTCGAACGGATCGCCCACTTTGCGGGCCTTGTTCATGGCGGTCAGTTTTTCGACGAACTTATCGTGGACCTTCTCCTGCACGAACAATCGGCTGCCGGCGCAGCAGCACTGGCCCTGATTCAGGTACAGTCCGACGTGTGCGCCTTGGGCCGCGGCGTCGAGATCGGCATCGGCGAAGACAATGTTGGGGCTCTTGCCGCCGAGCTCGAAGGTCAGCCGTTTGAGCGTCTGGCTGGCGTCGCGCATGATGATTTGCGCGGTCTTGTATTCGCCGGTGAAGGCCACCTTGTCGACGCCCGGATGCTTGACCACCGCGGCGCCGGCCGTGGGACCAAAGCCCGGCACGATGTTAATGACGCCGTCGGGAATGCCCGCCTTCTGCGCCAGCCGGGCCATGCGGAGGCAAGTCAGCGGCGTCTGCTCGGCCGGCTTCATCACGATCGTGCAGCCGGCGGCCAAGGCGGGTCCCCATTTCCAGGCCGTCATCAGCATGGGGAAATTCCAGGGAATGATCTGCCCGACCACGCCCACCGGCTCGCGCTTGGTGTAGCAAAAGTAATTGCCACGGATGGGGATCGTCTGGCCATGAATCTTGTCGGCAAAGCCGGCGTAATACCGCAGGCAATCGATCGTCAGCGGCAGATCGCCGTGGCGCGACTCGCGGATTGGCTTGCCGTTGTCCAGTGTTTCGAGCTGAGCCAGCTCGTCGATTTCGTCCTCGATCAGGTCGGCCAGCTTGTGCATCAGGCGGCCGCGTTCGCGGGCGTCCATTTTGCGCCAGGGCCCCTTGTCGAAGGCCTCGCGGGCAGCTTTGACGGCCCGATCGACGTCGGCGGCGTCTCCCTCGGCGACCTGGGTAATCACCTCTTCGGTGGCCGGGTTGATCGTATCGAAGGTTTTTCCACTGGCCGAGGGAACCCATTGGCCGCCAATGAAGCATTGCGTTTGCCGAATCTGGGGCCCGCGAGCGGTCTTCGTGATGGTGGCCATGAGAACCTCCTGGAAGCTATTGGTTGCGCTGGTTGGTTGATGGGATTGGTGGCGTCGGGCGGGTGAAGTGCCGCCTCGGCCCCGCGCCTGGCATTGTAAGAGTTGCGACCCGCGCTCGGCAAGCTGCCAGTTCTACCTCCCTCTCCCCTTGCGGGAGAGGGCCGGGGTGAGGGGGGAATCGCGCATGCGTCGCCTTTAACTGGAAGTGGTTTCAAAACCACGTCCGGAGAAGGGGACAGTCCCGTTTTGCTGCGAGGACTGCGCAAAATCGGGACAGTCCCCGGCAGTTTTGAGACCGCCTCTAGTCGAGACGATGTCCGCGGCGCCGTGCACTCCCCCTCACCTCGCTCGTGGAACGGACGCTTCGCGCCGGCCCTCTCGCCATCCTCTCCCGCCAGGGGAGAGGAGAAGAGATTGAGGATCAGTTTGACGTCGCCGTCGCTCTTTGCTATGTTACACATAGTATGTGAGATCATGTTGCGTCGGGGAGGATGCAGTCGTGCGAATCGAACGAGAACTGATGCGTGGCGCCGGACCGGTCGCCGTGTTGAAGTTGCTGGAAAGCGGATCGAAATACGGATACGAACTGGTCGAGGCCCTGTCGCGGTCCACCGATGGCGTGCTGGACATGGGGCAATCGACCCTCTATCCCTTGCTCTATAACCTGGAAGCCCAGGGCCTGGTCAAGGCCGAATGGCGCGACGCGACGGCCGCCCGGCCGAGAAAATACTACGCGCTGACCGCCAAGGGCAAGAAACGCCTGGCGCACGACACGGCCCAGTGGCGAGCCGTCGAACGCGCTATGCGCGGCCTGGGGGTGTTACAGCCAACGCTCGGCGGAGCGACAGGTTGACGAATCGGCCGGGGAAAACCAAGGCGGAACGAACGGACAGTGCAGGGTACCGATCGAGGCGCTAGACATGTCAGCCGAGAAAGAATTCGACCCGACGGCGGCCAGTTGGCTGCAACGGGCCTATTACACGCCGGTAAGCGATGCGCTACGAGGGCAGTTGTCAGCGCGGCTGGATATCCGCCGCGAGATTGCCGCCGCGAATCTGCCGGCGCCGATATCGCAATTGATTTACACGGTGTGTCGCCGCACTCGCTTATGGCGGCGCGAAAAAAGCGACGTGGCGCGCGAACTGATCGGGCACTTTTCCGACGGCCTGGCCGCGGGCCGCACTGCCGACGAACTGGCCGAGGACTTTGGTCCCACGGAACAGGCGGCGTGCTTGATCCGCCGCGCCAAATTGCGAAATCGGCCGCTGTGGTGGCGAACCTGGCGCTTCGGCATTCGACTTCTGTTCGCGACGCTAGCCACGGTGCTATTGGTGTATTCGGTTCTGGCCGCGAGGTTCTATCTCGGCAAGCCAGAAATTGCCCACAACTATTGGCACGAGATCAACGCCGCTCGCCGCTTTGATGAGTCTGATCGAGCGTGGCCCCTGTATCGCGAAGCGATGTTCAAGTTCGGCAAGGATTATATGGATCCCGACTGGATGGAGGACGGCCCAAACGGCAAGGATTGGACAAAGGGAGTCGAGATGCTAGAGCGGCATCAGCCGTCGCTGATGCTGATTCGTGAGGGCGCCAAACGCCGGCACCTGGGCTGGCTACTGGGCGATCCGGCGGATCGCGCGGCCGAGTTGGCCACTACGGGAAAAGATACGATTTTCTCCGAGCAATCCGCTGACGAAAACGAGGAATTGATCGCAGCCTTGTTGCCGGCCATCCAAGAAATGCGTAACGTCGCGCGTTATCTGGCGGCGGATGCGAAAGTGGCCATAGTCACTGGTGACGGCGCAAGGGCTTTGGCGGATTTGACCGCGCTGGTGTCGCTCGGCGAGCAGTTGTTCCAGCCCAACGCTTTTGTGGTCGATCAATTGGTCGGCATCGCGATTTTTGGCGTTGCCATGGATACCGTCCGCGGGATTCTGGCGGACTCGCCGACCGTGTTCACCGAAGCGCAATTGCGCGATATGGCGCACCGCATTGCCGCTTTCCGCGACGGAACGATCTCCGTCGATCTCAGTTCAGAATCCATGACGTTCAACGACATAGTACAACGGGCGTTTACCGACGACGGAAATGGCGACGGACGCATCACGCCCGAGGGAGTCAAATTGCTGTCCGGCCTAAGCGCCCGCGCGCGAGTATCACCAACTTGCTTCACCCAATTGAAGACGCAAGCGCCCCGGCCATATTCGCCAAGGTCCTTAGTCCGGGCGTGGCGGCGGTGGTCGGAAGTCGTAAGGAGAATCACGATGTCTATCACGTTATTCTCGACGAGATGATTGCGGTGCATCAGGGACCGCCATGGCTCTGGGAGAAATCGGATCATGACCTTTTGGAGAAACACGGGATCGGGCCGCCCAATAGCTCGATCCAAGCCATGGCGCTATTGGTTGCCCTCGCTATTATTGCCGGCGATCGATGCGGTGTTCAACGCCGCCGAACGCACGATTCAGCTCCGCGACGGCGCGGAAGTCGCCATCGCGCTGACTCTATGGAAACGCAGACACGGCCAATGGCCCGAGCGATTGGATCAACTCGTGCCCGATTTGTTGCCCGCCGTGCCGCCCGACCGGGCCGACGGGAAACCGCTGCGCTATGCGGTGCGCGAAGGTCAGGCCGTCGTGTATAGCATTGGCGCGGACCGCGACGACGACGGCGGCCGGCAGGCGGTGGATCCTGATTCGGCTATTGTCACCCGGTTTGGTCAGGTCTCGGCCGAAGACCAGGGGCGAACCGACGGCACGGACTATGACGGAGATTGGGTCCTCTGGCCGCCGATCAAGGCCGAAAAAAAATGAAGCCGTAAGAGTAGGACTCGTGAGTCGGCTTGACTTGCGACGCTGTGCGATCCGGTCGAACGGACTGGAACGAATGTGCCGGCTCTGCGGACCGGGATCCCGCTTTCCATGCGCATTTCTGCGCGCGGCCTTGGCGCCGGGCCGATACCCGGCCGCGCTCGGCGCGGCGGAGCTCACCCTGCCTGCGAAGCGCTTCCACTCCCTGGGTCTTTCGCCCCAGAAATGACCTAAGCTTTTTACTGGTGGAATTGATTCGATTTCGAAGGCCCCCTGCGAGCAAGCGGACCGGTGGCGCTCTTCTTTCGTTCGCTCTGGAATGAATTGCTCCCGCCGGAGTTCCGGCAGGATGCGACGGTTTTGCGCCAGGCGAACCGCGTGGCGGCGCTGCACCTGGCGATGCTGATCTGGGTGCCGATTTTCGGCATCATTTACGACCTGCTGGGCGGGCACAGCCTGCGCCAACATCATCTTTTCGGGGGGAGTGCTGCTGATTGGCAGCCTGACCCTTTTACGGCGCGGCAAGTCGCCGGCGTTATGCGGCGGGTTGCTGACGGCCGCTGCCTGGTACGTCTACACGGGAGTGGCTTGCATGACTGGCGGCGCCGGCGCGCCGGTCATGGTGTGGTATGCCTCGATTCCCATCCTGGCCGTATTGATGTGCGGCACGCGGGCCGGGTTCTACTGGACCGTTTACAGTGCGTTGACGATTGCCGGTTTCGCCTTCTGGCAGGCGCTGGGTTATCGGTGCCCGAACGAGGTCTCGCCGTCCGGTATGCGGTTCCTGCAATTCACGGGTTTGGTGGGATTGTTGGCGTGCGTTTATATCCTGGTCAATCTATTGAAGAACATTGAGCTCAACGTGCAAAAGTCGCTTCACGAGGCCAACCGCTCGCTGGAACTGCAGGCCACGCTCGATGGTTTAACCGGCATCGCGAACCGGCGTAGCTTCGACGTGATCCTCGAGGAGGAATGGCGGCGCCACGAGCGCTGTCAACTGCCGCTGTCGCTCTTGCTGATCGATGTCGACTTGTTCAAGCAATACAACGACGAACTGGGGCACCTGGCCGGTGACGATTGTCTGCGAGCGATTGCCGGCGCCATTCAGAACAGCGTGGGCAGGGCGGGCGATATCGTGGCCCGCTATGGCGGCGAGGAATTCGCGGTGATCCTGCCGGATACCGACTTGCACGCCTCGATCTGGATTGCCGAGGAAATCCGCCGCGGAATCGAACGTTTGCGGATTCACCATCCGCATTCACAGGTCACTACGCACGTCACGATCAGCCTGGGCGTTACCACGTGCGTGCCAGTTCGCGAGAGCAGTTGCCTGGATTTCCTGCACAATGCCGACTTGGCGCTGTATCGCGCCAAGGCCAATGGGCGGAACCAATCGGTGCACATGGACGCGTCGGCCTTGGCCGTCCAGCTGCTCTAGCAGCCCGTTGAAAAGCCGCCGCGCGAAGCTGAGGCTAGCGGCGCGTGTAGTACAACATCGGGTCGTCGATGATCCAGGGGGTCGACCAGTTTCCGTTGTCGCCGCTGACGACGTTGAAAAAAAACGTGTCGAGCCGTTCGCAGTGAAAGCCGTACGGATTCTGCGACGTAATGTGGTCCTCGGCCGTGAGATCCTCGACGCCGGGCCGCGCGAATAGTGTACCCGGCCGTCGGGCGTGAACGACATGCCCAGGGTCCACCAGCCCAATTCCTTGATCTTGGGTCCGACGAAATCCTGGCCGCTCGGGCCGGCCCGAACGCTGAGCGACGCCGAGTCCTCGACGCTTTTGCCGTCGCCCCGATGGAACTGGATGAACAGTCCGGGCCAATACGTGTCTTGCTGCCACGAACGGCCGCCCCCGCCGCCCCAGCGAGATTTGCTTTTCTTATTGGGCTTCATGCGATGCGTATCGCAGGCGGCGCGGAATCCGAACGAGGGCCCCGTGCGGCGCTCCCACTCCTCGAAGGGAGGCAGGTACACGCGCACCACGACGTTCGGCGACCAAGACACGGGAATCGAGTAGCCCAGTCGCGATTGCACGTCGACGATCAGGTCGTCTTGCTGCATCGTGCGGCTGTAGGAGCCGGGGATGCCGGTTTGCCGCGACACCATCAGCAGTGCGCCTTCGCTCCCCTCGATGCCGCCCTCGGGCGTGGGCACGCGGCGGATGACGTCGGGGTGACCGCGCATCACCCCCTCGTACCAGCGGCCGTTGGCCGAGCGGCCCGCCGGGAGTCGTTGTTGCTTGTCTTGTTCGTCGCTGCTCTTGGGATTGTTGAAAACGTAGTTCCAGTTGGGTTCCTCGAAATCGTCGCCCACCTTGACCATGCGCTGGCCGGTGCCGGGAACCAGCAACTGGGCCGGCAATAGCCGGGCCGAGCCGACGACAATGACAACAATCGCGATTCCCACGTGCAGCAGCTTCATGTTCGAAAAACTCCGCGAGGCGGCTGAAGTCTGGATTAGGCACGCTCGCACGGTCCAATCCGTTAAGTCGATATAAGTCTTTCTATCGGAGTCGCTGCTTCGATTCGTGTACGTTTTTGCGGGTGGATAACGCCGCCGCGCGAGATGCCGCGCCGTCTGGCTCTCGCCTAAATTGCCCAGCCGGAATAGCCGCATCGCGAATAGTTTGACCGGAGCGACGGCTAACACCGCCACGGCGTGGGGCGGGCAAGTGAGCCCTGGAACTCGGGGCGGCCGGTTGTTTCAAGCCGAATTTGTGCGAAACTTGTAGGAAAGCCTCCTGTCTGACGCGGTTTCGCTGGGCAATTCTTCACCGGGTTTTCGGGGCGTTCGCCATGGCTTCGGCCGCCGACTCGATACGCACGGCGATGCAACTGCATCAGACTGGACAGTTGCTCCAGGCCGAGCAGCTATATCGGCAAGTTTTGGAGATCGAGCCGCGCAACGCCGACGCCTTGCACCTGCTAGGTTTGCTCGCCTATCAGGCCGGGCGGCACGAACTGGCAATCGATCAGATCCAGCAGGCCATCGACATCGACGGCGGCCAGCCGATTTATCACAACAATCTGGGGGAAGTGTTTCGGTCGTTGGGACGACTGGCCGACGCGCGGTCCAGCTACGAAAAGGCCTTGTGGCTGGAGTCGACCTTCGCCGCCGCGCACTACAACCTGGGACTGGTGTTGTCGGCCAGCGATCCGTCCGAGGCGAGACGTCACTACGAGCTGGCGATTCGCTTTCAGCCCGAGATGGTCGCGGCACGCAATAATCTCGGCAATTTGTTGTGCGCTCAAGGCAAGTCGGACGAGGCCATCGAAGCGTATCGCGCGGCGTTGCGTTATCAACCCAACTATGTCGAGGCGATCGGCAATCTGGCGGCGGCGCTGGTGGACCTGGAGTGTTACGCCGAGGCAATCGACGAGCTGCAGCACGCGGTGCGGTTGCGGCCCGAAGCGGCGGATCTGCATTTCAACCTCGGTAACGCTCGCAAGGGAATTCTGGATTGGGCCGGGGCAGCGGCCTGTTACGAACACGCGCTGCGATTGCGGCCGGATTTTGACGAAGCACGGTGCAACCTGGCGAACGTCGCGGTCGTGCGGGGCGAAGTGGCCGGGGCCGAGGCCGCTTATCGCGACGTACTGGGCCGCAAACCGGACCATTTCGAGGCTCTGCTGGGATACGGAACGTTGCTGCAAAGTCAGGGACGTTTCGACCAGGCACTGGCCTGTTTCGATCGGGCCGTGGCCGCGAATCCGAAATCCGCGATTGCGCACTTCAATCGCGGCTGCGTGCTGGCGTCGCGCTACCCTGCGCAACGAGTCGGCGGCGGCGTTTCAAGAGGCTTTGCGCCTGCAACCCAACTATCCCGAGGCGTATGCGCGACTGGCCGTCATTTACAACGAGGCCGGACAGCCCGACGAGGCGCTCGAGTTTTGTCGTCAAGGCTTCGAACTAGGCTCGACCAGCGGCACGTTGTTCGGAAACATGGCCATCGCCTTACACGCGCAAGGTCGGGCGGACGAGGCCATCGCGTGTTACCGCAAAGTGCTGGCTCTGCGGCCGACCAGTTCGGTCGAGCACAGCAATCTATTGTACGCGCTTAATTTCATCAGCGGTTACGATACCAGAAAGTTGTTCGAAGAGCACGTTGAGTGGGCGGAGGGGCACGCGGAACCGCTCACGCGTAGCGCGGCGCCGCATGAAAACGACCGCACGAGCGAACGGCGGCTGCGGATCGGCTATGTCTCGCCCCACTTTCACGAGCACGCGGTGAACTTCTTCGTCGAGCCGATCCTGACCGCGCACGACCATGAGAAGTTCGAGGTGTTTTGCTACTCAAGCGTGCTGCAGCCGGACGCCACGACCGAGCGACTGAAAAAAGTCGTCGACCACTGGCGCGACGTGAGCTGGAAGTCGGACGCGGAGATCGCTGGTTTGGTGCGCGAGGATCGCATCGACATCCTGGTCGATCTGAGCGGCCACATGGGTCGCACCCGGCTGCTGGTTTTTGCGCAAGCCGGCGCCGGTGCAGGTCACGTATATCGGCTACCAGAATACGACCGGCATGTCGGCGATGGACTATCGGCTGACGGACGATCGGGCCGATCCGCCCGGAGCGGCCGACTCGCTGTATACCGAAAAGCTCGTGCGTATGCCGCGAGCCTTTTTTTGTTATCAGCCGTTCGAGACGCCGGACGTCAGTCCCTTGCCCGCGTTCGAACACGGTTACGTTACGTTCGGCTCGTTCAACAATTACGCGAAGGTGATGCCGGAGGTGATGGATGCCTGGCTGACGATCCTTTCTGCGCGTGCCCCGCTCGCGCCTGATGGTGTTGGCCTACCGCGGCGGATATCTCGAAAAGCGTTTGAAGGAACAGGCGGCCGGCCGCGGGATTGAACCGGACCGCATCGAGTTGTTCGACAAGTGCTGGCGGCAGGATTATCTGAAGCTGGTAGGACAGGCGGATATCGCGCTGGACCCATTTCCGTTCAATGGCCACACCACCACCTGCGACGCGATTTGGATGGGTGTGCCCGTGGTGATGCTTGAGGGGGACGTGTACGCGTCGCGATTTGGCGGCAGCGTGCTGACCAATGTGGGGCTGGAGGATTTGATCACGCGCTCGGTCGAGGAATATGTCGAGCGGGCCGTGCAATTGGCTGGCGATCGACCGCGGCTTCAGGCCTTGCGCGGCGAATTGCGAGGCGCATCGCCGGCAGTCCCTTGGCCGACTACGAGGGCTTCACGCGAAACCTGGAGCGCGAATATCGGCGGATGTGGGTCGACTGGTGCCGCCGCGAAGCCGCGAGCGCGCCGGCGCCGTCCGAGGTCAGCGAGAACTCTTGAGCCGTGCCGGGCTGAACGTGCTGTCGGGCAAGTTCGGATTGAGCCGCAAGTCGGTGTAGGTATACTCGGCGGCCAACGGCGGCTTCTGGTTGGCCCGGCTCGGCCATAGCGAGAAGTCGACGCGCACCGGCACTGCGCAGCTCGTCGTCGACAAAGACGTTGGCTTCGTGGAATTCGAGCCCCGCCTGCTTTTGCGGATGCACGATGTGAATCACGCTGGCCGGACGCTTGTTGATTTTCGCTCCCACGATCCGCTTCACTTGCGTGTTTGTGCCGCTGGGATCGGCTTTGCGGTGTCGTTCCAGCACGTCGATCATCTGGGCCAGCACGCGGTTGAAGCCGCTTTGAGTAATCGGCACCAGGCTTTCCTCGCGTGCGCTGTCGCTATCCGGGGCGATGTTAACCGTTACGTAGTCGAAGTGCTTGCCGCCGTTGCGGACCATCATCTTGCCGTCGTTCTCGCCCTCGATGAATAACACCCGGCGGCCGGCGACCTTCTGCGGTCCGAGGAACTCGAGATAGATGCTCATCGGCTGAGTGACGCGATTGTCCTGGCGGGCTTCCTCGCGGACCCACATATTGATGTATTCGTAATCTTGCAAGAACCCTTCGATGCGCTTGCGCTTGACCAGCCGGCAACTGAAATCGTGCAGCGTTTTTTGGAGGTATTCCTGCTCGCCCCGCGCGTAGGTAATCACGGAATTGAGCGGATGCTTCAGGGGCGTCGCCGACAGCGGCGCCGATTCGGGACGCGACCGCGAAGTGAGCTTCTGCTCGACCTTGGCGCCAGCCTCCTTGGCGGTGCCGGCTCGGCGGCGGCTGACCGCGAGCCCGCCAGCGCCAGAACCGCAAGCCAACCAAACACGAGCGGACGGCGCCAAACAGCAAGCATGGAATACTCCTTAACGTCGGAATTGCAACGATCGAGCACGATGGTCGTTCACGGTAGAGGAAGTATTGCGCACGCTCCGCGCAAGGCAAGCTAAAGCGGCCCGGTCTCTACTCGGGTGGGATCGACGACCGTCGCAATCGTTGTTTTCGGTATAGACGGCGCTGCAGACCGCGGCGACGGCGAATTGACACTTCCGGCTTATTCTTCGTCCTCCACCGGCTGGAAGCAAACGCGCTGCATGGAGCGATAGCAGTCATGGCTCGACCGATGCGGCTAGCTGGGCAGGTAGCGTCGTACCATCAGCTTGCCCAGCCGCTCGTTCATCATCTCGGTCGTGCCGTCGGTGAAGCAGGCGATCTTGGCGGCGGCCAGATGTCGCATCATCGGAACGTCAGCCCGCAACCCGCGAGCGCCCAGTGCCTGCAGGCAAGCTGCCACGTGTCCCAGGGCCCTGTCGCCGGCGAATTTCTTGGCCCGGGCGGCGGCTTCGGCGGCAGGGATGCCTTCGTCAATTTGCGCGGCCGCCCGGTAGGCCAACAGCCGCAAAGCCGCCAGGTCGGTTTCGACATCGACCAGCGACCAACGCAGCCCCTGAAAATCGATCACCGGCTGCCCGAACGCGTGGCGAGCCGAGGCCCCGCGGACCGCTTCTTCCAATGCCGAATCGAGCATGCCCGCGCACATCGCGGCCACGTAGGCCCGTGCGCCGTTGATGCCCGAAAGCGATTGTTTGAAGCCGGCTCCCGGCGCCGCGAGCAGTGCCTCGTCGTCGGCAAAATAATGCTCGAGTCGAAAACCGCCGACGCCCATCGCGAATGCCACGTGCAACTGAGCATCCGCTTGTGCGCGAAGCCAGGGCTCCGGGCCTCGACGACGAACGAGGCAATGCCGTTTGGACCCAGGGCCGCATTCGTCTGCGCGAGCACGATGAAGACGTCGGCCACCGCCGCGCCGGTGATCCAACACTTCTGGCCATCGAGAATCCAGCCGCCATCGACCTTTGCGGCCGAGGTCTCCAATGCCGCCAAATCGCTGCCGTGGCCGGGCTCGGTATAGGCCGAACAACCGATCTGCTCGCCCGTGATCAACAGCGGTACGAGCCGGCTTGCGACGGGCGGTGCGCAGTGGGAGATGCGTTGCAGGGCATTGTGGTGGTTCACCAGTGCGAAGGCGAACGCGAAATCGTGTTTGGCCAGTTCTTCCACGGCCCGCAGTTTGGCTGAGAAGCGCAGTCCCCTCCCGCCAAACTCGGCGCCGAGTTCGATGGCGCCCAGGCCCGCGGCGCAAGCGGCGACGATCGCCTCGCGCGGATAGCGGCGTTCCGCCTCCCACTGGGCGCAGTTGGGCGCGACGACCTCGCGGCCGAACGATTGGGCCGTTGCGACGATGGCTCGTTCGTCGGGTGTCAGGCGCTTGTCGAAATCGTCGACGATCGAGTCACCCACGGTCTTAGGCTCCCGCGCGGCGCCTTGCCGAGCTTATCGCGTATCAGCAGAACGTCTTCCAGCTTGTGGCCGTAGAGCAGGGGTTCGGCCGCCGCCGAATCGATCGACAGGCGGATGAATCCGCTGTGATCGGAGAATGCATCCAATAGCCAGGGCCCCGGATCGTCGCCGCCGGCGTTCAACGTCACGCTGACCGATTCGCCGCGCGCAGGTAGCGTGCCAGGATGGGCTTGTTTCCCGCCGCGGCGATCGAAACTTGCGAACCGTCGCGCTCGCCCATCGCCGTGAAGGTCAACTCGATCTTGCCGTGCGCCAGCGGCACGAGAAAACCGTGCGTGAACTTGGTCAATTGCCAGCTCGGCTCGGGCCAGTCGGTCGGTTTCGAGCTGCGCAACACCTGACACTCGGGCTGAGTACTGATCGGTTGGAAGAGGCCTATCGCGCCGCTGCCAATGTGCGCCGTATACAAGCCCGCGGGACCAGCGGGAGTTGGATACTCCTCGCGAAACACCTGCCAGGTCGAGGGCCGAGTTGCGACGGTTGTTTGCGGGGCGGCGGCGGACATCGGCAGTCGGGCGATGCTCAGCAGCGAACGGTCTTGCGGAGCCAGTAACTCGAACGACGTGGCCGTCACCGCGCCGCCGGACAAAGTCGTGGCGTCGAGCGTCAGCTTGTCGGCAGAGCCGTCGCGCAGGATCAGGATTCTGCCGCCGCGGGCTTTGATGTCGTCAGGATTATCCCAACGGGTCACGCCGCAAAAGTATTGTCCCGATTCGGCCGGCGGCGGCAGCGACTCGATCTTGGCCTCCGCCAGCGCCGCGGCAAAGCGGTGCCATTGCAGCATGAAGTGTCCGTCGTGCGCGGGGCCGGGACCAAAGCCGTACTGATCCCACCGTTTGTCGGCTTGCGGATCGTAGAATACCTGCCGCTCAATGCGCGCCAAAGTGCCCGCGTGTCGTCGCAGATACTTTTCATTCTTCGTAATTCGATAGGCCGTCGCGCTCAAGGCCAGCGACCAGATGCTCTCGACCTCTACGCCCACGGCGTCGGCGCTGTCGATCAGATACTTGACGAACCGCTTGTCTTCCGGAAACATCTCGTGATAGCGCGACAGCCAGGTGGGCTCCCAAATCGGCCCGGGCTGCTGTTTCAGAATCGGTATGCTTGTTAGTCCCTCGATCATACCCTTGATGGCGGCCAGGATCTGGGGAGTGGGCTGATATTCATAGGCTGTCAGGGCGTGTACCAGCGTGGTATTGATTTCGCGGCGGGCGCTGCCGGTCGGCAATTTGACGTTCTTGAGCCATAGCTCGTATCCGTCCTTGGCCCAGCGATCAGCATCGAACAGCCAGGCAAAGAGCAATCCCGAAGGATCGGGCCAATGCCCAGTGAGCGCCGCATCGACGTCGTTGGCGTCCATGCCGTAGTCGCGTCCGCCCCAGGGAACAAACGCCTTGCAATGGTAGAAGGCGCCAGGATTGTGATACTTGGTAGCCGGCCCGGGATGATGCTGGCCCTTGCCGTCGGTTCGACCGCGCAGGGCGTCGTAGCGAACCTGTCCGATGCTGCAGTAATTGTCGGTTGCCGTGCGAGCCCAGGTGAGCAGCTTGAAATCACCGTGCAAGGCGAACAGTCGCCACGAGGTGCTGACGTGTTGGTAGTGATTGTTGTTCCACACGCGGTGCAGCGACGGCCGACCGCCCGGCACGCCGGCCGCTTGCGGATTCATCAGCTCTTCGTGGTGCGTGTTGCCGTAAATCGACCAGCCATAGTCGCCGTAGCGCTCGATCGAACGCGCGTATCCCAACATTCCGTCGCGCACGGTGCGCTCGACCCCGGGGAATGCACGGCCAGATGGCGCGACGGGTCCCAGCACGCCCGAACTGGCGAAGCGGGCCTGGCTGACTCGGGCGATCGGACTGTCGGTATATAGTTTTTGCAAGCCCGCCACGTACGCGTCGCCGGCCGTTACGTCGCCCGAGGGAACGAATGCCAGAGCAAACTCGTTGTGAATCGCCACGCCTTCAAGGTTGGCGGCCCGCGCGTATTGCGGCTTGCATTCGGTGGTATCGGTCTGGCTTTCCAAGGCGCTGAAATAATCGTTGGGAAGCCGCCCGTCCAATAATCGGCCCGTCAAGAAGCATTGGAACTTGTACACTCCCTCGGGCCGCGTGGCGCTGGCGTCGGGGAGTGCCAACTCTCCGTGCCGGGGCCAGGCGTAGTAGGTCAATTCGTCGCGGCCGACCTTGACCTCCTTGGGATATTTTTGCCAAAAGTCCTTCGTCAACAGCACGACGCGATGCGCGCTGCTCTGGCGCTGAAACCATCCGGCGCTTTGTCGCAGTTTGCCTGCCGAATCGCTCGGAGCCGAGGCGCCTTCGGCCAGCGAGACAAGCTGGTGCGAGGAAAGCTGCGCCAACCAGTGCTCGCCGCCAGTCTCGCCAAGCTTTCCGCCCAGCGGCCGCACTGCGCCGGCTTCGTCGGTGGCGGCCGAAGTGAACGATTGGACCGCTGGAATCGAAAACTTGAACGCCAGCTCGGAAATACCGTGCTCGCGCATGTCCGCGGCAAAGATCGTGGCATGATCGAACTTGACGATCGCCGAACCGGCGAATGCTGTTATCCGGGTCGTGAAGCGGCAAAACGGTTCCACTCGCCGCTCCTCGGTTTGATACCAGCCAGAGGCCTTGATCGTGACCTGCGCCGGTCCCTGCTGTTCGACGACGATCTCGGCCTTGTCGTCATAGCGGGCGTGCCAGGCAATGCCACGATCGTCGACAAAGCTCGGACCGCCTTGTCCATCCAGCAACACCTGGCCCTGGAACTCGGCCCGGGAGATGCCGACAAAGGGGCGCGGAATAGCAAGCTTGATCGCGCCGGTGTCGATGGCGATTCCTTGTGGCGTATCGCTCACGTTCAGCAACGACGCCGGCGGTTGCAACGGCGGCTTTGGATCGTGGACTAACAGGTATTGAGCCGGTTTCCCGCCGACATATCGGAACGATGCGTAGGCGTGGATCCACTTGGGCGATTTGTCGGGCCAGCGGGCCGCGACTTCAACCTGCGACACGACCGGCTCGCCGTTTTCCAGCAAGTACAAATGTTCGCCCGGCTTGACCGCGCCCCGCGGCATGGCGACGACCGCGTGTGACGGCCAGCGAACATCGGCCAGGTGGTCCTGCGGATAGAGAAACAGCGGGACACGGTCCGCCGCGATCGCCTGCGAACAAATCGCCCACAGCACCGCCGCGAAACAGGCCGTCCGAGCGCGAGGGAACGGGAAATGGTGAACGTGCAGTCCCATTCGTCCAGTCTAATCGCCGCCAGCCGCTTCGGCGACCGAACAAAGTGATCGCGGGACGCGTAACGCTAATTACGGGATGCCGCGCGATGGCTGAGCCGAAGCTGCCTTGACTCGATGCGCGGTTTCAGGCAATATCGAAAGGGACGCGATGCGTCTGCCAAGGCTAAATTTTTCGGCCTCACCGACTTGCCAGCGAGATTTCGCGGAGCCCAGATGCCGCCGTCTTTGAAGCGTATTTTGTCGTGGGCCTTTCTGGCCCTGATGTTCCTGGCGGGGCCGCCGGGTACCTTGCGTTCGGATTTCTCCGACGCCGAGGAGGTCGAGCCGGTCGAAGCGGTATGTGCCTTCGACCTTTCGCAGAGCAGTTCGCGGATTCGCCGTGTGTATGCTAGCGGAGTTCGCTCGCTCGCGATCCACGCTTCTTTTGCTTCCGACCGCCGATTGAGCGGATGTCGTGAAGCGCGGATCCGGACCTCCCCCATTGGCCACAAGCTCGCCAATGGCCTGAACGCGCCCTTGTTGATTTGATTCAACCAAGGTTCCTGGGCGTGATTCCTTGCGCGCGCGCCAATCCACCGGTTGCGGCAACGCCATTGAGCTGCTCCGCGGTCGTAAGTCGCGCGCGAATTCTCGGCCATCACGCACATAGATGCCGTTCGAAATGCCTGGATTGGTTCCAGGGCTCAAGTCATTTGGAAGCGTCAGGTAAGGAATCTGCGATGAACATTTCACGAAGCATTCCATACGGAACGATTGCGCGACCTGTCCGCGGGTCTGGTGGTTTTTTTCCTTGCGTTACCGCTGTGTCTGGGCGTGGCGTTGGCGTGCAACGTCCCGCTTTTCTCCGGATTGCTGGCCGGCATTGTCGGTGGCATTCTGGTGGGCATCATCAGCGGCTCGCATACCAGCGTGAGCGGCCCGTCGCCGGCCTATATCGCCGTCGTGTCCGCACAGTTGGTGACGTTGGGATCCTTCGAGGCTTTCTTGCTGGCCGTGGTGATCGCGGGCGCCATACAGATTGCGCTGGGGATCGCCCGCGCGGGGTTCATCGCCGCCTTCTTTCCGTCCAGCGTCATCAAGGGATTGCTGGCGGCGATTGGCGTGCTGTTGATCCTGAAGCAGATACCTCACATGTTCGGTCATGACGCCGACCCCGACGGTGAAATGGCCTTCATCCAGCCGGATCACGAGAACACATTTTCGGAATTGGGCGAGTTGCTGTACGACGTGCACCCAGGCGCGGCCGCGGTGGGAGTCGTCTCGATCATCCTGCTATTGGTATGGAACCGCAGCAAGTGGCTGAAGAAGTCGCCGGTGCCTGCTCCCCTGATTGTCGTGCTGCTTGGCGTGGGAATGTGCCTTGTCTTTCAACGCGTCGGAGGGCCGTGGCTGATTCAGGCGTCGCATCTGGTGCAAGTGCCAGTTGCAGGGAGCCTGGCCGAATTTAGCAGTTTTTTGAGGTTGCCCGACTTCTCGCACTGGCTGAACCCGGCGATCTATATGGCGGCGCTCGGTGTTGCTTTAGTGACCTCACTGGAGACTCTGTTGAACGTGGAGGCTGTGGACAAAATCGATCCCAAGCAGCGTACCTCGCCTCCCAGCCGCGAGTTAGTTGCCCAGGGCGTGGGCAATATCGTGGTGGGATTTCTGGGGGGCATTCCGATCGCGTCGGTCGTCGTCCGCAGCTCGGTCAATATCAATGCCGGGTCACAAACCAAACTTTCGACGATCGTCCATGGCATCCTGATACTCGTTTGCGTGATGTTGCTTCCCACCTGGCTGAACCTTATCCCACTTTCATCCCTGGCAGCCATTCTCGTGTTTACCGGCATCAAGCTCGCCAGCCCGGAGCTGGTGCGTCAAATGTGGAAACAGGGCCGTTACCAATTCATCCCATTTGCAGTCACCGTGTTGGCAATCGTCTTTACCGACTTGCTTGTCGGCGTATTGATGGGCATGGTGGTCAGCCTGAGCTTCATTCTCAACAGTAACTTGCGACGGCCGGTGAGGCGATTTGTCGAGAAGCATCTGGGTGGCGACGTGCTGCATATCGAGTTGGCTAACCAGGTAAGTTTCCTGAACCGCGCGGCGCTGGCCAAGGTGCTCGACAAAGTGCCGCGCGGCGGGCAGGTTTTACTTGATGCACAAAGCACCGACTACATCGACCCCGACGTGCTCTCGCTGATTCGTGACTTCAAGGACCACAAGGCACGCGCCCGTGGTATCGAGGTCAGCTTTATCGGCTTTCGCAATAAGTACTCGCTGCAAGACGATATCCAGTACGTCGATTACTCGACGCGGGAACTGCAAGACGCCCTTACACCCGCGCAAGTGCTGCAAATCCTGAAAGATGGGCACAATCGCTTTCGCACCGACCACCAGCTGACGCGGATCGCCAACCGCCAGCTCAGCGCCACGGCGCAAGGACAGCATCCGCTGGCCGTCGTGCTGGGATGCATCGATTCGCGCAGTCCGGCCGAGTTGATCTTCGACGCCGGCGTGGGAGATATTTTCAGTGTGCGGGTGGCTGGCAACATTCTCAGCCGTAAAGTGCTGGGAAGCATTGAGTATGCCTGTGCCGTGGCCCGCGCCAAACTAGTGCTGGTGCTGGGGCATACGCGTTGCGGGGCGGTGACCGCCGCAGTCGATTTAGTGAATAGCAGCAAGTCGGTCGCCGAGGCCACTGGCTGCCAGCACGTAGAATTCCTGCTGCAAGACATTCAGGAAGCGATCGATCCACAGGCGGCGCGGCGCCTCGCCCAGGCGTCCGGCACGCAACGTCAGGACCTTATCGACGAGGTGGCCCGCTTGAACGTACTGCGAACCGTGGCTGCCATCCTGCAACAAAGTCAAACGCTAGCCAGACTGGAGCGCGAAGGTCGCATCGCGATCGTTGGCGCAATGTACGATGTCACGAATGGCTCCGTTACTTTTCTGGGAGCCGAGGCGGAAATCATCGACGCAAGCGCGGCCACCGAGGCGACATGAGCTGGGCCGAGCAACATGTCTCGACCGGCGGCAAGCTGGTTATCGACTGGGAGTTGCTGCACGCCCATTTCAAAGTCGGCAAAAACCCTGTCCCCGCTTCTCTCCGGTCGAGTCGGCACGGAGACACGCGATCGGATTCAGCGGCCTGGTCGGACCACCCGGCGGCGCCGTCTGCTATAGTAGGGCCGGCCATGACGCCACGCCGTTTCGCATCCTGCCCCGGAGATTTGCGCCATGTTTCGCGTGCCCGCGATCCTGCTAGTTTGGCTGACGGTGTTTCCTCTAAACGGGTTGGCGCAACAAACAGCGCCGGCCAACGCGCGGGCAAATGAACCGCCGACGTACGATTTGATTATTCGCGGCGGAACGGTCTACGACGGCAGCGGCGCCGCGGGCAAGGTGGCCGACGTGGCCATCAGCGGCCAGCGGATCGCGGCCGTGGGCGATCTGGGACAGGCCGGCGCGAAACGGCAAATCGACGCCCGAGGGATGGCCGTGGCGCCCGGCTTTATCAACATGCTCAGTTGGGCGACGACTTCGCTGTTGGCCGACGGCCGTTCGCAAAGCGACATTCGCCAGGGCGTGACGCTCGAGATTTTCGGCGAGGGGATTTCGATGGGGCCGCTCAACGCGCGCATGAAGCAGGACATGCTCGCGGCGCAAGGCGACATCAAATTCGAAATTCCCTGGACCACGCTGGGCGAGTACTTGGCGCATTTGGTTCAAAGCGGCACGTCGGCGAACGTGGCATCGTTCGTGGGCGCCACGACGGTGCGGATCCATGTCTTGGGCTACGAGGACCGTCGGCCCAGCGAGGCCGAGTTGTCGCAGATGAGGGATCTGGTGCGCCAATCCATGCAAGAGGGAGCACTGGGCGTGGGATCGTCGCTGATCTACGCGCCGGCATTTTACGCCGACACGCATGAGCTCACCGAGCTTTGTAAAGTCGCCTCGGAATATCAAGGCATGTATATCTCGCACATCCGCAGCGAAGGCAACCAGTTGACCGAGGCGGTCGAGGAATTGATTGCCATCGCGCGCGAGGCCCGGCTGCCGGCCGAGATTTATCACCTCAAGGCTGCCGGCCAGGACAATTGGCATAAACGGCAGCGAGTCGTCGACCTGGTCGAGGCCGCCAGGGCCGCGGGCACGCGCATTACCGCGGACATGTATTTGTACACCGCCGGAGCGACGGGACTCGACGGCGCGATGCCGCCCTGGGTGCAGGAGGGGGGCTGCGAAAATGGATCGCCCGTATGCGCGACCCCGACACGCGCAAGCGCGTGGTCGAAGAAATGCGCACGAAAACAGACAAATGGGAGAACCTCCTTTTGGCCGCCGGCTCGCCCGAGCGCGTGCTGCTGGTGGGCTTCAAGAATCCGGCGCTCAAGCACCTGACGGGCAAGACACTGGCCGAAGTGGCCGAACGCCGCGGCACTTCGCCCGAAGAGACGGCCATGGACCTGGTGATTGAAGACAACAGCCGCGTGGACACGGTTTATTTCATGATGCAAGAAGAGGACGTGCGGCGTAACGTGGCTTTGCCGTGGGTCAGTTTTTGTTCCGACTCGGCGTCGGAAGCTCCCGAAGGAGCTTTCCTGCTTTCGCACCCGCACCCCCGCGCGTACGGCAATTTTGCGCGGTTGTTGGGCAAGTATGTTCGCGAGGAAAAGGTCATTCCGTTGGAAGCGGCCATCCACAAGCTGGCGGGGCTGCCCGCCGCGAATCTGGGCCTGAGGGACCGGGGCCTGCTCAAACCCGAGTATTTCGCCGATGTGGTCGTATTCGATCCGGCCAAGATTCGCGACCACGCCACGTTTGCCGAACCGCATCAATATGCGACTGGAATGTCACACGTGTTCGTCAACGGCACGCAAGTTCTGTCCGACGGGGAACACACGGGCGCCAAACCGGGCCAGGCCGTGTGGGGCAGGGGACGCAAGGCGCAGGCGAACTAACGAGGATCGACTTCGCGCGAGGAGATGCGCCGTTGCGTGGTCCCACGCTGGCGCGATGCAAACGCCGGAGTCAACGTCTCGCGATGGAGAATACCTTCATCGAGCCCGTTCCGCCGCGCTCGACGTACGAACCCGCTGGCAGCGCGTCGGCGAGAGCGCGTCGCACGGGTTCGTCGAAGAAATCGTGCAACACCAGAAATCCGCCCGCCTTGATCTTGGGAGCATAGTCGAGCAGATCGGCTTTCGTTCCCTCGTAGGAATGGTCGCCGTCGATAAACAGCAGATCCAGGGCGGGCACTTCGTGTTTCATGTCCGAAGCACGGCCGCGATGCACGCTGATGACGTCGCGAAAGCGACGGGTGTTTTCCAGGAAACGCTCGAACGTGTCCTCGACCGGCTCGTCCGACATGGCGTCATTTTGCCAGGTATCCACGGCATGCACGTGCCCCTGCTTGAGCGTAGCGGCCGCGGCCAGAAACGCCGTGCTGGCGCCAGGAAGCTGCCGATTTCCGCGGCCACGAAACCCCTGGGCAACGACCGGGCCAGTCCGAACAGGTCGCCTCGTTCCTCGAACGCCATATGCGTTTCGATGAGGAATAGCGGCTCGATGAGCGCAAAAACATCGACCTGAGTATCGGGGAACTCAATCGGTCGACGCTGCAAGACGGAGATGAAACGCTTCACTGCCCGCTGAACCCGCTCTCGAAAAACCTGACCAATTCACTAGAGGGCCATCGCTCCTGGCCGGCAGTGTCCGGCGAAGCGTAATCCCGACTGTTCCCAGTATGCAAACGGCCCCCGCCACCTTTCAAGAGGGGAAATCCGGCGCGTTTGCCGAGATGCGTTGAACCGCGAAAAAAAACCGATAATTGCCAGCCCTAACCCGCGCTTTTTCGCCGGCCCGAGCGCTGCCGGGTCGTGGGCCGAGCCGGCGCCGCGCGCCGTTTGGAACGACCGCCGGCCTGGGCGACGCTCTTGCGCAGCGCGTCCATCAGGTTGATCACCGGGGCTTGCTCGTCGATTTGCGGGCCGACGATCTCGCGGCCCTCGACTTTGGCTTCAATCAACTGCTTGAGCTTGTCTTCGTAGTCGTCGACGTACTGATCGATGTCGAAATGCTTACTGGTCGAGTGCTCGATCAGTTTTTTGGCCAGGGCCAACTCCGTTTTGCTGACAGTCTCCAGCGAGCCGCCAGACACGACCTCCGCGGGCTGTCTCAGTTGACTGGCGTAGTGCAGGATTTCCAGCGTGAGGACGTCTTCAAGGGGCGCAGCGCCACGAGTTGCTCGCGGCCGAAGAGGACGGCCTCGCCCACGGCCCATTTCTTTTCCGCCTCGAGAGCTCGCAGGAACACGGCGTAGGGCTTCGCGCCGGCGGCGCCGTCGGGCACGAGATAATAGGTGCGACCCTCGAGGAACCGCGGATCGATCGCATGGGGACTGACAAACGTGTCGATTGTAATCGCGCTTTCCGCGGTGGTGCGGAGCTTGTTGATCTCGCTCTTGTCGACGATGACGTATTCGCCTTTGGCGTGTTCGTAACCCATTACGATTTCATCGTTCGGCACTTCGCCATGGACGGGACACACCTTCTGATACTTGATGCGATTGTGGCATTCTGAGTGCAACTGGTGGAAGTGGATTTCGCCGTCGTCGCGAGCGGCCGCGTTGATTCCCTGCACCGGGATCGAGACCAGACTCAGTCGCACGAAGCCTTTCCAACTGGAGCGGGCAACCATCGGACGAATACCTCGCGAATTCGGGAGCTGGGCGCTGTTCTAAGCCTGTGACCACTGGGACTGAGTCGTGCGACCCGGCCATGCGATCGTGCCTGCTGGCAATGCTAGCAAGGCGGATGCCACGATGCCACTTTAGCGAAGTAAACCCGGAAATTGGCAAATTCCCGCAAAGGTGGCATGAGTGCGGGCAGACGCGCTGCTGGCCCCGGGATGATCGGCCTGGCAGCCTGGCCATCAGGGATCATGGTCGCCTAAGTGCCCATTTGAATAGTGTCGCTTGGATGCTAGTATCGCGGCACGGGTTGCGATGCCGATAAACGGGACGCACCAAAACCATAGCCCCGGATCACGATAATTATGAAAATCAGGATCGAACTGCGCTGGCGACGACATGTTGAGAATCCACCGCCTTTATGGCGAAGGCGTCAAAGTCAACGAAATCTGCCGCCCGCAGTCCGACGATTTGGTGTCGCTGCTGCCGTTCGACCGATTGGAGGCCTATCTCCGCGGCGATCAATCCATGATCGTTGACGTTGCCGACCCGAATTTTTCGCCAGCGCGGCGGCGGTATGCCGTGGTTGCGCCCGTAGCGAACGACTGCGACGCATAACATAAGAAGCGTCGGCTTTTGCGTGGCACGATGCGCGATGTTTGCGCCAGAGCGCGATTTCGTGCGGAAAATGAGCGATATGTCGACCCGGCGGCTGCCAGTTGTCGCGCTGCAGCGCGACCGCGGCCGCCGCGAGCTAAATGCCGCGCCGGGTTAAAGACGGGCGTGACGAATTGCGAATATCCTTCGAGTCGACCGTTGCTAGAATGGTTGGCATGGAAGAAGCCACGAAGGATGCGACCCGAATCGCGAAGCTCAAGGAACTTGCCGCGGCCGGCCAGACCGGCGGCGCCGCCAGTTATTACAACCACTTGATCACGGTCTATGCCCGCGTCGGCAAGCTCACGGCCCGCGAGCGCGAGCGCGTGGACGAGTTTCTCGCCTCGGCGCCCAAGGACAAGTAACGGCCGCCGCGTGGTATTGGCCGCCGCCGCGCGAACTATGCTTTGCGGCCGAACCTTTAGAATTGCGCGGGCCATACGAGCCGGTCGAGCAGCGTTGAGCTAATCAGTCCGCCGATCATGTCGGTTGCGGGTTCGCCTGTTGCCCTTCACGGGCCATGTTCGTCCAAGGTTTTCGGCGCGAACCACGGGTAAATGGCCGGCAAGACAAATGCCGTCAGCATCGTGGCCGTGATCAGTCCGCCGATGACGACCGAAGCCAGTGGGCGTTGGATTTCGGCTCCGGCGGTGGTCGAAAGAGCCATGGGCAAGAAGCCCAAGCTGGCTACCAGTGCCGTCATGAGCACGGGTCGGAGCCGCGCGACCGCCGTTTCGCTGGCGACTTGGTGAATCTCGACGCCGCGGTGGCGCAAGTTCTCGGCGGCGCTCACCCAGACCAGACCGTTGAGCACGGCCACGCCAAACAGAGCGATAAATCCGACGCCGGCCGAAATGCTAAACGGCATGCCACGCAACGCCAGCGCGAAAATCCCGCCGGAGGCGGCGATCGGCACCGCAAGAAAGATCAGCAGGGCGAGGCGCGTTGAGTTGAACGTGCTATAGAGCAGCAAGAAGATCAATAACAGCACAAGCGGCGTGATCAGGGTCAGCCGCAAGCTCGCCGATCGCAGATTTTCGAAGTCGCCACCCCACTCGATGCGATAACCGGCCGGCATCTTCACGTGTTCGGCGATGGCTCGCTGGGCCTCGTAAACGAAACTGGCCACGTTGCGCCCGCGGACATTGATGGATACATAGGTGCGACGGCGCATGGCTTCGTGGTCGATACCCGGCGGCGTCTCCTCGACGGTGATATCGGCGAGCTCGCCCAGCGGCACCTGTTGGCCATTGACCTCGCTGACCGGAATCTGCTCGAAGAGATACGCATTTTCGCGCCACTGCTTCGGATAGCGCACGATGATGGGAAAGCGTGCGCGCCCTGCAGCACCTGTCCGACCTGTCGTCCGCCGGCCGTCTCGACGGCACTCATAACTTCGGAGGAATCGATGCCGTAGACTGCCAGGCGCTCGGGCTTGATGTCCACTCGCATCGTCGGAATGTTTGCCTGGTAATCCGCTTTCACATCGGCAGCGCCCTTGATGGTGCTGAGCAGTTGCTCGATTTCCTTGCCTTTGCGACCCAGCACCGCCAAATCATCGCCATAGATCAACACGGCCACGTCCGCCTTGACTCCCGCCACCAGTTCGTCCACGCGCATTTGGATCGGCTGGCTGAAGCCGAACTTGACACCCGGCACCTGGTCGTTCAAGGCAGCCGACATCTCGTCGATGAGTTCGACTCGCGATTTCTTCTTGGGCCACTCGTCAACGGTCTTCAGAATCACCCAGACATCAGTCTGATGCACTCCCATCACGTCGTTGGCAATTTCCGGACGTCCGGTCTTACAGAAAACCGTCTTCACTTCGGGAAATTTCAACAATACCTTCTCGATCTGGGTCGACATGGCGATCGAGCCTTCCAGCGTGGCGCTGGGCAGACGCACCGCTTCGATCAACAGGTCGCCTTCGTCCAGTCTGGGCATGAATTCCGCGCCCAAATGCAGCGCGACCGGCACACTGACGGCCAGCAGCGTCACGGCCAGGCCGACCGTGAGCAACGGCCAGGCAACGGTGCGCGCCACCAACGGTCGATATGCCCCCTTGATCAGGCGGATCAAAAACGGCTCTTTTTCCTTGGGGACTTTCGGCAAGAACATCGAGGCCAAGACGGGCATCAACGTGAGGGATAGTATCAGCGAGCCGCCCAAGGCAAACAGCACGGTGAGCGCCATCGGTCGAAAGAGCTTTCCCTCGGTGCCTTGCAGCGCCAAGATCGGCAGATAGACGACCGCGATGATTAACTCGCCGAACATCGTCGGTTTACGGACCTCAATTGCCGCGTCGCGGATCACGTCGCGATGCGGCCGTGCGCCCTGGTTGTGTGACAGGCGTGAAATGCAGTTCTCGACCATGATGACCGAGCTGTCGACGATCAACCCAAAGTCGATCGCCCCCAGGCTCATCAGGCTGGCGGTGATGCTGGCCGCCCCCATGGCGCTGGTGGCAAAAAGCATCGACAAGGGAATGGCCAAGGCCACGATCAGACCGGCGCGAATACTCCCCAATAGCAACAGCAGCACGACAACCACGAGCGCGCCACCCTCGACCAGGTTGTGCAGCACCGTATCGAGCGTGCGCTCAATGAGATGGGCCCGGTCGTAGATCACTTCCAGCGTCACGCCCTTGGGCAGCGTGGCCTCGATTTCCTTCAGGCGAGTTTTGGCATGTTGCACGACGGTACGCGAGTTTTCGCCCAACAGCATCATGACCATGCCGGTCACGGCTTCGCCCCGGCCGTCTCGCGTGACGGCGCCTTGCGCGTCATGGGCTCGATCGACACGGTGGCCACGTCCTGCACCAGTAGAGGAACGCCCTGGTTATCCTGACGGATCACGACTCGTTCGATGTCCGACACGTCTTTGAGGAGGCCTCGCCCGCGGATAAATCGCTGCTCGCCAAAATGGACGACATAGCCGCCGCCCGTGCTGGAATTATTGCGAGCGAGCGCGTCAAACATTTCCCCCAAGGCCACTCCATGGGCCGACAATCGGTCGGGATCGATGGTCACTTCGAACGTCTTGTAGAAGCCGCCGTGAACGTTGATTTCGGTGACGCCCGGCACTTGCCGCATTTGCGGCGCGATCTCCCACTCGAGCATCGTGCGAAGTTCCATGGGCGTGTAACCTTCGCCGCGCACTTCGAACTGCAGCACTTCCCCCAGCGCCGTCGTGAGCACTCCCAGGGACGGGCTGCCATACCCTTGAAGCACGCGTTCCCGGGCGTCGCCAAGCCGCTCGCTGACCAGTTGTCGCGACCGATAGATGTCCGTCCCTTCCAGAAAAACAATGGTTACCACCGACAGTCCAAACTTCGACACGCTGCGGATCTCTTGCACGCGCGGCAGACCGTTCATCGTCTGCTCCACCGGATAGGTGACGTAGCGCTCAACCTCCAACGGCGACAGCGAACCGGCTTTGGTGATGACCTGCACCTGGACGTTGGTCATATCCGGAACGGCGTCGATCGGAATCGTGAGGGCCGAGTAAACTCCGCCCACCGCCATCAGCAAGACCAACGTCAGAACCAGAAATCGGTTCTGTAGCGAAAAATCGATCACCGCGGATAACATCGCGCTTGCTCCAAGCGATTTAGCTGGTACTGCCGAGAATCACGATTCCTCGCCGACGAGCAACAGTTCGCTCTTCAGTAGAAATACGCCTGCATCAACCACGTTTTGCCCGGCTTCAAGGCCGTGCTTGATCTCGATCCACTTGGGCGTTTCGCGACCCACGACGACGTCCACTTTGCGATACACGCCGGGCCGGGCCTCGACGAACACGAAAGGTCTTTGTTCGTGACGCGTGACGGCGGAACTGGGCACGGCCAGCGCCTCGAAGGCTTCGCCCACCGGCACCTCCACCCACGCGAACATTCCCGGCTTGAATCGCCCTTCCTCGTTCGGAATTTCCGCCACCAGCGGCACGGCGTGCGACGTCGGAGAGACGCTGACCGAGACATAGAGCACCTTGGCCGAAATCTGATAGTCGGGAACCGACGGCGATTCGACCACGACCTCGGTAACCTTGTTTGCATTCAGCAAGGCCCATTCCCGTTCATAGATCTGGGCCGAGACGCGCAAGGTGCCGGTATTCGCGATGACGTACAACAACTGCGAAGGCACGATATGGGCTCCGTCGGCCACCAGCCGCTCCTCGATCACGCCCTCAACCGGAGCGCGCAGCGCGAGTTCGCAGATTCCGTCGTTGCCGCCTGCCGACGAGATTTCTGAAAACGGGCCCAAGAGGACTGCCAAATTGCGCTTTTTCATGGCGACCTGTCGCTCGGCATGTTCCAGGGCGGCCTGTGTGCGGAGTTTCTCCTGCAGGGCCTTGAATCTCGACTCTTCGCAAGCACTTTGAAAGCCGGCCGCGGCCACTTCGCGCGCTTCGTCGCTGACGGACAATGAGGCCCGCGATCGCGCCGTCGGCGGCCGCCGTGTCGGTGCTCTCGGCCGTCTTCTCGGCCAGCAAGAGCTTTGAATAGGCCGACACGATTTGATCGCGGTGCGTGCCGAGGATTTTGTGGTCGAACATTTCCTCCACTTTCTTCAGCCCCAGTCGGTCGTTCAGGGCGCCGAGCAATTCGTCCAAGTTTTCGGCGATTTGCGTGGCCCATTCGCTTTCCTTCCGCGCCAGTTCGGCGGCAGCTTCGGCGCTGAGCACTTCGTCCCGCGCCGATCCAACTTCCATGCTGGTTAAAAGCGCCAGTTTGTCGCCAGCCTGGACAAGTTGCCCCGGTTGGGCGATCACTTGTTTGACGACGCCGCTGGCCGGGAGCTTCACCTCCAGCCTCCGCGTCGTGTTGTAGCCGATGGTGCCGGGCACGCGCCGCGATTCTTGCAACGTGCGGACACGCGCGGGGCTGACGTGCAAGTTCGCGGCGGCGAGTTTAGCGCTTGTTAGACGCACTTCGTTTTCGCCGGCCGGCGACGTCGTCGAATCGCCCGCCGCGCTTGTGGCAACGGTCGCGGAGGAAGTTCCGCCGGCCAACCACCAGCCCGCTGCTGCAATCGCGATAAGAGCGGCCGCGACCGCCAGGCCGACAACAGCCAGAATGGAATTCGACCATGACGGTCGTCCGAGCATTACACTGGTGGATCTGGTCACGCCTAGGTTCCCCATCAGGAAAGTGCGTTCTTCTTTCGCCTCGTGCCATGGCCCCCCAGGGCTTGGCATGAGGCGGCTAGACTAAATGGAGCTAAATACCAAAGGTCTTTGTCAGTCCGGCGCGCAAACAGCCAAATGCCGAAGCCGCGGAGACCAAGCGGAGAAGCCGCGAGAAGATCAGATCAACAGCACGCCGCTGCGCTCGTCGCGCGCACTGTCACACAGTGGGGCCGCGCTGGCGGTAATCGAGCGGAAGGCGGGCGCAGCCTGCGCCGTCTGGCCAGCGTCCAGCACCGGCTGAGCGAACCAGGCGAAATTCGATGCCTGGTTGGCGTCGATGGTCGGCGGGGCGGTCACCAGGAACGTGGCCCGGCCTTCGTGCGAGTCATCGTCAGACGTTTCGGCCGGCAGCGTGAACTCGACCCCAAACAGCGTCACGTGCATGTGGGCGACTGACGAGCCCACGCCGTCCTCCTCTTGCTGGTGCCGCTGGCCGTGACCGTGGCTGTGGGGTTGATCCCCGGCGGCATGGGAGTGTTGTCGAGCGGGCACGCCCATGAGCAGCGTGTTGAGGGCCAAGACGACGACGATGAGGTGGTTGGCTCGCATCTACCATAAGCCTAGCTCGCTTGGGTAGGCCGGGCAAGACGGCGTCTGTTTGGACCGCCTGTCAGGCCCTTTTTGGGCGCCCTTGAGGAGCGACCATAGGCCTTTCGACCGCCCAAAGCCGGCATTTTGCCACGGAAGCCAAGACAGAGCGTTTTGCAGGGACACCTTCGCATTGCGAGCGCCAGCGCAAGGAAAAGCCCGGGCGGCGGCGATCTCTCAACCGCCCCCCGGGCCAGTACACCCCAGTGGGCTCGAACCACTAACCTTCGGTTCCGTAGACCGATGCTCTATCCAATTGAGCTAGGGGTGCTCGTGGCCTGTAGTATCCCCGGTTAGGGGCATTTCTTCAAGGGGACATGCGAGGTGGACAGTTTCGGCCCGACGGATGTTCGCCGCCGCAGTGATTCGTGATCGCCCGCTTGCGGGCTTTAGTCGATCCGCTTCGGGTCGGGGAGGCTCGCGCCGTCCGTCGCCCCCATGCCCTCGCGCGTGACGCGCGATGGGATCAAGAGGCCGAACAGGACGGAGAGCACGATCGTTAATACGCCGCCAACCATGCCAATGCACAGCATGGCCGCCGCCACCCAATCGGGAAACATCGCGGCCCACAGATTGGGCTTGCCAACCGAATCGACCGTCTCGTGAAAAGCCAACACGAAGAACGGGCTGCCCAGGAGCATCAGCACTCCGCAAATCATGCCGCGAACGGCAAGCGATTTTTCGTAAACCAAGGCGGTGGTCCGGCTGTCGGCCGGCGGACACTTTGCAGGCAATGGATCGTTCATGGAACAAATCTCCTGTGGGGGCAATTAGCTAGCGGGTTAAAAGTCGCTTTAGTTTCGCGATCGCATAGCGGCAGCGGCTGGCCGCGGTGTGCGACGAGATCGACAGCGAAACGCCGATCTGGCCGAAGGTCATGCCCAGGTAGTATTTCATGCGAATGACGTTGCGCTGCGACAGCGGAAGCGAACGGATTGCCTCGTCGAGGTCGAACGGGTCGACCAGCGCGGCGGCCGCGCGATTTTCGACCTCGGCCGCCCCGACGATTCCTTCCAGGGCCGCGTGTTCACGGCGCCGAGCCTTTCGCTTTCTGGCGTTCTGACGAATCGCCCGGCAAAGATAATGGTGGACCTTGTCCGGGGAGATCGCCGGCAGCCGCTGCCACACGGCGGCGACCGTCTCTTGCACAACGTCCTCGGCCTCGTGCGGATCGCGCACGACCGCGTGGGCGATCGCCACGAGCGCGGCTCGATCCTCGGCGATTAAGCGTTCGAACCGCGGAGCATCGAACTGGGGTGGGGACTCTCCAGCCATCCAGCGCTTCCTCTCTGCCAATCTGATCCGCTAGGGGCGCGCTTTTGTCTAGCGACGGCCAAAAAACTGATGATATCGACTCGTCCGCCGCTTCCACGTCGCCGGCGCCCGACGTGCGGTTTGTCACGACTTTGCCGGCACCGGAAGAACTCCGGATGCATGTGCGGTACCTGCCGGCAACCGCCGGCTCGGGAGGACTAATCTAGACTCTAACTTGCACGCCCCGGTACAATACGGGTGTTGGCCCAGGCTCGGTCGGAGGTTGCGAGGCGGTTGCGTGCCACCCCCAGGGCACGGTCGGTCGATGGCGAGCTTGCTTAGCGGCGAGCCGATTTGACCGCGTGTCGCGTGCGGGGGTGGAGGAAGTTCACTAGCCGGGGCCAATCGTGGGAGCAGCGCAGATGAATTCTCGGACACGCCCTCTCGGTCTGACACGCGCGCTTGTCTTGTTCGTGTTCTCCCTGTTCCTGCCGTTTGCGGCATCTTTAGCAAGCGCCGGTATCGCCCCGGCCGATTCGCCCGCCAGCGAGTCAACGGCCGTCGAGTCCGCTTCGATGGACCGGATTGCGCGGCTGGTCAACCAATTGGGATCGTCGTCATTCGCCGAGCGCGAACGGGCCACCCGCGAGTTGGTGGAACTGGGCATTGCGGGCCGCGCGGCCCTGGTTGAAGCCAGTAACAGCGCCGACGCCGAGGTGCGGGTTCGCGCGCGAGCGGTGTTGGCCGCGGTTTCCGAGGCCGACTTTCGCGACCGGCTGGAAGCATTTTTGGCCGACTACGACGGCTCGCGCAAGCAAACGCTGCCGGGCTGGGAGCAGTTCGTGGCGCTGTTTGGTTCCGGCCGCTTGTCGCGGCAAATCTTTGTCGAGATGCAGCGTGCCGAACCGGAGCTGATCGAGGCTTTTTCCAAGGATCCCAAGACAGCCGGCGAAGCGGTCGTCGCGCGTTGTCAGTCGATCAGCCAGCAGGCGATGCAAAGCCCTCGGGAAGGGTTGATCTCACTGGGCACGGTGGCCAGCATGCTGCTGGTGGGCGGCTCGCCCGAGGTGAGCATCGACGAGCAGTTGGGCGTGCAGGTCTATGCCTGGATGATCTACCAGCCGGTGTTTCAAAAGAATGCCGTCAGCGGCGTCTGGTCGCCGATGCTGAAAAAATTGCTAGGCCGCTGGGTGGTCAAGGACGCCAGCCCCACGGCAACCGTACAGAACTTGCTCTTCGCGGCGGCCTATGAGCTCAAGAGCGAAGCGCTGCTGCTGGCCACTCGCGTGCTGGGCGACGAGCACAACCACTCGAACACGCGACAATACGCGATCTTGATCGCCGGCCGTTTCGGCGGCAAGGACGAATTGCCGATGATCGAGCGGCTACTGTCGGACAAGACGAGTTGTGGCACCTTTCAGGCCAACAATCCCCCCCGCCAGGTCGATTTGCAAATTCGCGACATTGCCTTGGCCGTGGCCGTGCACCTGACGGGCCAGAATTTGCGCGACTATGGATTTCAATCAGCGCAGCCGAATGCCACCACGCTGTTTCAGGTGGCGACGTTGATCTTCAACGATCCGGCGCACCGCGACGAGGCGCTGAAGAAGTGGGGTCAGTGGCGGTCCGAACATCCTTAAAGGCTGGTTTGGTGCCCATCGGTCCGAGCGAAGGGGACAGTCCCATTTTGCTGCGCGGACTTCGCAAAATCGGGACAGTCCCCGGCCTTTTCGGAGTTGCGGTCCCGATGCTATCGCGGCGCGATGCATCGCCAGCACCCGGATGGCGGACTGGTCGAAATTAGACCTGATACAGTGCCGCCAAGCTTCTCTTGACGCGTGGGACGAATTCTCGGACCATTCCGCCCCGGCTTTCGTGCTTGCCAGATATCCACGCGCTAGTTTGTCCTCCGTCCCCGACACCGTGGCGACACTCGCCCAGGAAGGTGTTTCATGCCCTGCCGTAATTCCATCGCACTCACGCTCGTCGCGCTGTTATTTCTTGCCGTTTCGCCGGGCTGCAACTCGCCGTACCGATCGGACCAAGGCGCGCTGGTTGGCGGCGTGACGGGCGCTGGCCTGGGGGCCCTGGTGGGCAATGCGGTGGGTAACACGGGCGCGGGGGCCGCGATCGGGGCGGGCGTCGGCGCCCTGTCCGGCGCGGCGGTCGGCGGCAGTCTCGACGACATCGAAGCGCGCAATCGGGCCGAAATCGAAGCTCGCCTCGGTCGCCCGGCGCCCGCTGGCGCGGTCTCGATGGACGACGTCATTGCCATGACCCGGGCCGGTGTGTCCGAAGATGTGATTGTCACGCACGTGCAGAATCACGGCATGGCCGCGCCGCTGCGAGCCATGGATCTGATCGTATTGCAGCAGCAGCGCGTCAGTCCGCGCGTGGTGCAGATCATGCAGGCTCCGCCGCCGGCTGCGGCGTATCCGGCGGCTTACGCGCCGGCGCCGGTGATGGTTCCCGACCCTTATCTGGTGCCGCCGCCGTATTATTACGGCCCTCCGTACCCCTATTATTATCGTCCCTATCCGCGCCGCGGAGTGGGCTGGGGCGTCTCGATCCGCGGCTGACGCGCATTTCGCGCGGTTTAGCACGACCTCGGGGCAATTGTTCTCAGGCAGGCCTCGGGCTAGCATGAACAGCACGTTCTGCTTGCCAAATTCTCCGCCCTGGGACTCTCGCCGATGGTCCGATTCCGAGTGTTTTGTGTGGTTGCAATGTCGGCGTTCGGTTTCGGCGCGGCGCCTCTGGCCGAAGAAGCGGGAATCCGCGTGCCGCCGGGGTTCGAGGTCTCGCTCTATGCCGACGACGAGTTGGCGCACGACATCTACTCGATGACCGTCGACGCCAAGGGGCGAGTCGTGGTGGCCGGCGCCGGCTACGTCAAAACATTGCACGACACCGACGGCGACGGACGGGCCGATCGAGCGACGCTGTTTTCGTCCGTGCCGGCCAGCGGCGCGCACGGTATGTACTTCGATGGGCCCGACCTGATTTGCACCGGCGATAACTCGGTGATGCGATTGCGCGACACCGACGACGACGGCGCGGCCGATGGCGAGCCGGAGGTCTGGACGGCGTTGCGACATCCCGAGCATGGGGCCAACGGCCTGATTCGCGGACCCGACGGCTGTTACTACCTGGTGTGCGGAAACGACGCCGGCATCACGGAAAAACTGATCAACGTTGCGACCTCTCCCGTCACCCAGCCACGCTCCGGGGGCATCGTGCGATTTTCCGCCGCCGGGCAGCCGCTCGACGTGTTTGCCGACGGGTTTCGCAATCCTTACGACATCGACTTCGACGCGGCCGGGCATCTGCTCACGGTCGACTCCGACGGCGAACGCGATCATCATTTGCCCTGGTATGCGCCGACGCGGCTGTTTGACGTGGCCCAGGGCATGGAACATGGCTGGCTGCTCGCCGGCTGGGCGCGCGGTTGGAATCGACCGGCTTCGTTTTTCGACAACGTGGAGCGGGTGGTCGAGATTGGGCGTGGCTCGCCGACGGGCGTGTCGGCTTATCGCCACCGCGCTTTCCCGCCGCACTACCGCGGCGGCCTGTTCGCGGCCTGCTGGACGTTTGGCCGCGTGTATTATTTTCCGCTCGAAGAAGCTGGATCGACCGTATCCAGCAAGCTTGAAGTGTTCATGCAGACCGAGGGGGATTTGGGTTTTGCCCCCTGCGATCTGGCCATCGGTCCGGCTGGCGATCTGTTTGTCGCGATCGGCGGTCGGCGGACTCGCGGCAGCGTATTTCGCGTCAGCTATCGCCCCAAGCTCACAATCACTCCGGCGACCTCGCCGCTGGCAGCGGTGCTTGAGGCCGATCAGCCGCTGGCGAGTTGGTCGCGTGCCCGCTGGGCGCCGTTGGCCCGGCAACTGGGCAAGAACGACTTCGAAGCGGCGGTCGGCAACACGAAGCTGTCGCCCGCGGCTCGCGTGCGTGCGGTCGAAGTGCAGGTGGAGTTGTTCGCGGGCTTGGATCCGGCCCGCGCGGCCACGTGGGCCTCGTCGGCTCCGCCCGAGGTTCGGGCACGCGTCGCCTGGGCCCTGGGTCGGGGGCCCGATTCACCGACGGCGGTCGCGATTTTGGCGCGCATGACCTCGGATAAGGATCCACGCGTTGAACGGGCCAGTTGGGAAGCTCTCAATACAAGCGCCGCTGTCGATCCCCGCTCGGGCGATCAGCCGGATTGGACCGCTGGACTGGGCGCGAGCGACCGGCGCGTGCGCGCCTCGGCCATTGCCGCCGCACGGGGCTCGGGCCAGGCCAGCTATCGCGCCTTCCTTGCCAAGACGAGGATTCGGTCCGATGCGATTCCTTTACGCCTCGCGCAACTTTGGATCGATCAGCCGGCGGTGGGCGATGCTCAGACGGCCGCACGATTGGATCCCGCTCGAGTGGCCACGTGCCTGGAATTGTTCGACAAGACCGCGGACGATCCGCGCACGCAGCTCGAGATTGTCCGGTTACTCGAACTTGCTCTGGGCGACGTGCGCACCGCGCCAGATCAGGCCGAAGTCTATAGCGGGTATGCGGCCAATTCATCCTCGCCGCTGGACGAACCGTTGCGCGCTTCGATCGTCAAGGCACTGGCGCCCAAGTTTCCCACGCCCGATTCGGAGCTGAATCGCGAACTCGCGCGGTTGTTGGGCATGTTACACGCCGACGACCCGCGGTTGTTGACGGAGCTGGCGCGGAAATGGACGGCCGATAGTTCGCTCGAGGACGACTTCCATTACCTTATCGTGGCGTCGCTGCTGCGGGGCCCACGCACGGCGGAAGTGACGCGCGCCACGGCCGAATGCCTGCTGCGGCTGCACGGCAAGCTCGACCGGGCCGGCGCGTTTGCCAGCCGCAACTGGCCGTTTCGGGCGGGCGAGGTGTTCGAGGAGCTGACCCGCCGCGATCGCAACTTGCCAGCGGCGATTCTGGCCAGCGACGAGTTCGGCCATGTCGAGCATACGCTGTTTGTCGAGCGATTGCCCGCGGAGTTGAAGCAAGCGGCGACGCGACTGCTGTGGACGCGGGCGAAAAAGAGTGAGCAGCCGCCGACGGCGGACTTGATCGCCTTGGTGGGCCGATTGCCGGAAGAGGAATCGCTGCCTCTGCTGCGCGCCCAGTGGGACGATGGCGAGTTGCGCGATGCGGCCGTGATGGCCCTGGCCCCGCATCCACGGCCCGAGGACCGGGCCCGGTACGTTGAGGCGTTGTCGTCGCCGCAGCCGGCGGTCGTGACCGCCGCGGCGCGGGCACTAGTCGCCTTGGGATTAAATTGTTCGACGCCGGAATTGGCCGCGGGTTTGCGGGCGCTGAAGCAAGCTTGCGCCGTGCCGAAGAACACCGAGCCGCGCGAATCGCTATTGCGGCTTCTCAACTTTTGGACCGAAGAGAACTCGGACGTGGATCTCGATCCGGACCCGTCGCGGGCTTACGTCGGGTGGTTCGAACTGTTCGATCGCTATTATCCTGCCGAGGCGGAGAAGTTGAACGCCAGCACCAGCGCCAATGCCGAGACCTGGAAGAAACGGCTGGCGGCGATCGATTGGGTTGCCGGAGACGCCGCGCGGGGACGGGTGGTTTACGAACGCCGTTCCTGTCATCGCTGCCACCAGGCGAGCGGCCATCTGGGGCCGGAGCTGAAAGGGGCCATCTCGCGACTTTCTCGCGACGATTTATTCACGGCCATCATCGACCCGAACTTGGAGGTTTCTCCGGCGTATCGGACCACGCTTATCGCCACCAGCTCCGGACAGGTGTATCATGGTCTGATCGTTTACGAGTCGCCCGAGGGCACGCTTCTGCAAACCGGCCCGGACACCACGGTGCGCGTGACGGACGTCGAGCAATCGTCAGTGCGTCCGAGTTCAATGTCGTTGATGCCGACCGGTTTGTTGGATACGCTTTCGGATCAGGACTTGAGCGACCTGTATGCCCATTTAAAAACGCTCGGCCAAAACGAGCGCGGGGCGACAACCCGTTAGGTCCCCGGTTCGCCGCCCCTTTTGCGTGTATCTTGATTAAGGAGCCCACCATGCCCAAAGCGTCCGCCCGTCATATTCTTGTCGATTCCAAGGAAGCCTGCGAAGACCTGAAAACGCAGATCGAAGAGGGAGCCGACTTCGCTGCGTTGGCCGGCAAGCATTCGTCTTGTCCCTCGAAGCGCAAGGGGGCGCGCTGGGCGAGTTTTCTCCCGGCCAGATGGTGCCCGAGTTCGACCGTGTCGTGTTCAGCGCCCCGGTCGGCCAGGTGCAGGGTCCGGTGAAGACGCAATTCGGCTGGCATCTGGTCGAAGTCACGAGTCGAACGCCGTAATTGGTCGTCGGAGCGTGCCGCGGGTCGTCGTTACGCGTCTCGAAACGCCTGGTTCAAGGTGGGTGAGTGCCATGTCCGATGATTCGCCGGTTGAGCCCGGGGCGCCTGGCGCCAATAACGCGGGACCGAATCGCTACTGGTTTCCGATCGCCGTGATCGTGCTGGCAGTGCTGGGCGTGATCGCGCTGGAGATGATCGAGAACGTGGACGCCCTGTCGCCGGCGGCGTCTCGGCTGGCGAAATTCCTGACGCCCTTTCTGGCTCGCGTGATCATCATCGGCGTGTCGCTGATCGCGTTGTCGATTTGGTTTTTGTTCTTTTCGCCCCTTTCGCGGCGAGCCCGCTTCGGCGCGGCGGTGGTTGTCGTGGCGGCATTCGTCGCCCTCTCGGCCGCGTTCAAGATCGAGGGATTCACCGGCGACATCGTGCCCCGCGTGCGCGCTCGTTGGCTGGCGGCGCCGAGTTGCCGCAAGCCAGCGAAACCAGAACCGATTTGACGGCCGTATCTGAGGACGATTTTCCCGAGTTTCTGGGGCCGGGGCGCCGCGCCACGCTCGCCACGACCGATCTCGCTCGAGACTGGTCACAGCAGCCGCCCAAGCAGCTTTGGCGACAGCCCATCGGGGCTGCCTGGTCCAGCTTTGCCGTCGTCGGTCCGTATGCCGTCACGCAAGAGCAGCGCGGCGAGGACGGCAACGAGGAGGCAGTCACCTGCTATGAAGTGGCGACCGGTAAGCTGCGCTGGGAATATGCCACGCCCAGGCGATTCAGCGAGGCGCTGGCCGGAGTCGGGCCCCGCGCAACTCCGACGATTCACGACGGCAAAGTCTATGCCCTGGGTGCGCTGGGGCATTTGGCATGCCTGGAGGGCGAGACGGGCAAGCCGATTTGGGAACACGACATTGTCGCCGAGAACGGCGCTCAATTGCCGCAGTGGGGCAAGAGCAGCTCGCCGCTCGTTTACGAAAACTCAGTCATCGTCAGCGCCGGCGGGCGAGACGGCAAGTCGCTCGTGGCTTACGACAAGCTGGATGGAAAGTTGCTGTGGACCGCCGGCGACGACGCTTCGTCGTACAGTTCTCCCACGCTGCTGACGCTCTGTGGTGTTCCGCAAGTCGTGATCGTGAACCAGCAGACCGTATCATCCCACGATCCGGCCGACGGGCACATTCTTTGGCAGCACGTCTGGCCGGACAAGGACGTTCCCTCGCCCAATGTTTCGCAGCCGCTGGCGGTCGGTGAAGACCGGGTGCTGATGTCCAAGGGCTACGGCGTGGGCAGCGCGCTGTGGCAAATCAAGCGCGACGGCGACAATTGGTCGGTCGAGCAGGTGTGGCGCAACAATAACATGAAAACCAAGATGACCAACGCGGTCGTCCGCGACGGATTTGTCTATGGCCTGGACGAGGGAATTCTGTCGTGCATCGACGTTGCCAGCGGGGCCAAGAAATGGAAGAAGGGCAAGTTCGGTCACGGCCAACTCTTGCTCGTCGGCGACTTGCTGCTGGTGCAGTCGGAGCAGGGGGACGTGGCGCTGGTGGAAGCCAGTCCCGAGGCATTCAAGGAACTGACCCGATTCACGGCTGTCAGCGGCCAAAGCTGGAACTGCCCGGCGCTAAGCGGCCACAAACTGCTGGTCCGGACCGAGCAAGAAGCGGCCTGTTACGAGCTTCCCACGGCGACGCCTTGACCCGGGAGTTCTCTGGCCCACGGCCGTTTACTTGACAGGCTGCGCGAGTAGCCAGTCCTCGAGAATGACATGCGCCACGGTCGGCGCTCGCAGCAGGGCCGTTCGCGAGGGCAGTAGCGCCGTCAGCCAAGGCCGCCGCACGGCCCGGGCCATCGCCCGCAGTCCCATGCTATTGAGCGAGTTGCCGGTGAGTTGGGCCTGCACGTTGTCGCGCAGTCGATTGTACGTGGCCGGAATCAGATTCGGCGCCGGGCCCACGTGGATCACGGTTTCGATGCCGATGGCCAGCGTTTCGTAAACCGCGTCCCACAGCCGCTGGGGATGGTCGATCCATTGCACGAGGATTTCGCGGGCGTTGTAGTCGGTGTAGCTGGCCTTGCCGGTCACGAGGGAAAAGATCGGCGGGTTGGGCTTCGTGAAGCCGCCCGGCAGCGTATGGGCGAGCATGCCCACGCGGTTGGGAATGTTCCTTTGCCACACCAGGGGCGTGTGCACCGGGGGCCAGGGATCGTGATTCTTTCGCAAGTACACGCGGGCCGGAAACACGTCGTGCATTTCCTGGGAGAAGCG
The DNA here is from genome assembly GCA_963791755.1 of uncultured Planctomycetaceae bacterium. Classification (GTDB taxonomy): domain Bacteria; phylum Planctomycetota; class Planctomycetia; order Pirellulales; family PALSA-1355; genus PALSA-1355. The sequence goes on along the minus strand of CAWBTK010000005.1, from coordinate 302,799 downwards.
ATCGATCGTGCCGTTCTGACCCAATAGCAACACCGTGTTGGGCGCGAGGAACGCGGAAATGCCGATCACGCCTTGGCCTTCCGCGTTGATTCGCAAGCACAGTCGCTTCACTTCCTCGAAGTCCAGCAAGGGGCCTCGGGAAAACAACACGCCCATCGTTACGTTGGCCGCTAGCGCCACGCAATCGGCCGACACGGCCAGAGGCAGTTGCAGCGCAGTCGCGCATTTCGAACACGCCGGCCGCGATCACGGCGGCCAACTCACCCAGGCTGTAGCCATACACCATGCGGGCCCGCGACAGGCGGATATCAAAGAACTCCTCGAGCATGCGAATTTGCGCCAGCTCGACGGCCACGATCAGCGCCAGCGCCTCGTGGTAGGTTTCGAGCGTGGTCTCGCGATTTTCTCGGACCCGGGCCACCAGGTCGACCGGCAGCGAGACCGCGTTGGCGCAGATCTGGCTGGCTTCGTCCAGAAAGCGCGCGAGCACGGGGCCATACGCCGGGTGAGCCAGCAATTCGCTGCTGCGGCCCAAATTGGTGACGTTGTAACCGCGAAAGGCGAACGCGGTCGATCCCAGGCGATCCAGCAGATTGCTCGACATCCTGCGGCGGATCCTCGCTGGGGGCGGAAGCGAAAGCGGAACGGGGGGGCCGGCCATCGGACCAGGGCCCGCCTTTATAATACGTCGTCCCGACCGCTGAAGTTTACTAGCTTTTTCGATCGAATTAACTTGCCCCGCCTGCCTTGCTGGCATCCATCGGCCCGGCTAAAACGAACGTAGCGACTCTCGGGCTCGAACGGTGCGCGGCGGTAACTTCATGTCTCGACAAGCCTCCCGGGAACTCGACGGCCTAACCGTTGTCGTCACCGGCTCTTCCAGCGGCATTGGCCGGGCCATTGCGCTTGAGTTGGCCTCGGCCGGCGGCAACGTTTTCGTCCATGCCCGACGCTCGCGAGCGGCCGCCGAACAGGTGGTCCAAGCCGCGCGAGACCTGGGCGTCGCCGCCGAAATGGTTCTGTGCGACCTGGCGGATGCCGCCTCGCACGCCGGATTCGTCGAGCGGGCCTGGGGTTGGCGGGGGGCGGTCGACGTGTGGGTCAACAATGCCGGGGCCGACGTGCTGACCGGCGAGCCGGGCGCCTGGAGCTTCGAGCGAAAGCTGGACGAGCTATGGCGTGTCGACGTCGCGGCCACGATCGCCTTGTCGCGCTCCGTCGGAGCGCGGATGAAAGCGCGAGGTTCTGGCGCGATTATCAACATGGGATGGGACCGGGCCGAGCACGGACTGGCCGGCGACAGCGGCGAGTTGTTCTCGGCCACCAAAGGCGCCGTGATGGCATTTTCAAAGAGTCTGGCCTTTTCCTTGCGCGCCGAAGTGCGCGTCAATTGCGTCGCGCCGGGGTGGATCAAAACCAAATGGGGAGATTCGGCCTCGCAGTATTGGCAGGACCTGGCGCACGATCAATCGCTGTTGGCACGCTGGGGAACGCCCGCCGACGTGGCGGCCGCCGTGCGCTACCTGGCTTCGCCGGCAGCCAGTTTCGTGACAGCCCAGACCGTGGCCATCAACGGCGGGTTGAAATAGCCGTTTACTCGCGTGACGGTCAAACATGCGCGCACATATCCACTTTGTCACGGGCCGACTGGCCGAGTTCTCGTTGCGCGAGGTGCTCGCGGAGCTGGCCCCCCGCGCGGATTCGATTACTCGATCGAAGTCTTGGGCATCACGGTCGCGGCGCTGATGACGACCGATTGGATCGCTCCCAAGCTGCACGTTCCGGCACAGGCGACCCGCGTATTGTTGCCCGGGTATTGCCAGGGCGAATTGCAAGTCGTCGAGCAAGCCGTGCGCCTGCCGGTTGAACGCGGGCCGCGTGACTTGCGAAAGCTACGCGAGTTCTTCGGCGACTCGGCCGTCGCCGCCGACTACGGGGCCTACGACATTCGAATCCTGGCCGAAATCAACCACGTGCCGCAAATGACGCTCGACGCGCTGCTTCTCGAGGCTGATCGGCTGCGCGCCGAGGGCGCCGACATGATCGACGTGGGCTGCGATCCGGGCGAAACCTGGTCGGGCGTGGGCGAAGCCGTGGCGGCGCTGGTCGCGGCCGGACATCGCGTCTCGATCGACAGCATGAACGTCCGCGAGATCGAAGCGGCAGTTCGCTCCGGGGCGGAACTCGTATTGAGCGTCAATTCCGGCAATCGCCAGGCTGCCGCCGATTGGAACTGTCGCGTGGTCGTGGTGCCGGACGATCCGGCCAGCCTGGCCGGCCTCGACGAAACGATCGAGTTTCTGGCCGCACGGAACGTCCCGTTGGTGATCGATCCGATTCTGGAACCGATCGGCTTTGGCTTCGCCGCCAGCCTGGGACGATACCTCGACGCGCGCCGCCGCTATCCGGACGCCGAGATGATGATGGGCATCGGCAATTTGACCGAGTTGACCGATGCCGACTCGGGGCCGATCAACGTGCTGCTGCTGGGGTTCTGCCAGGAGTTGGGAATTCGCAACGTGCTGACGACCGAAGTGATCAACTGGGCGCGTACGAGCGTGCGCGAGTGCGACTTGGCGCGACGGCTGGTGTACTATGCCGAGCGACACCACACGCTCCCCAAGCGGCTCGAACCGCGGTTGGTCATGCTGCGCGATCCGACGGTGATGCGCCACGGCCCACAGGCCCTCGACCGGCTGGCCGGCGAGATCAAGGACCCCAATTACCGGCTTTTCGCCGAAGATGGCAAGCTGCACGCCGTGACGGCCGGATTGCACGCGAGCGACGCGGACCCGTTTGCGCTGTTTGCCGAGTGCCAGCGACAGGCTTCGCGCGAAATCGACCCGGCCCATGCTTTTTACTTGGGCTATGAGTTGGCCAAGGCAGTCACGGCGCTTACGCTGGGCAAGGACTATCGCCAGGATGAGGCGCTCGATTGGGGGTTTCTGACGCGCGGCGAGGACCACCATCGCCTGGAGCGGGGCAAAGCGTCGCCCCAGCGTCCGACAGCCGCCTTGCCGGAAGAGCCGGCGTAGCAGCTCATCATTTAACTCAAGGATCGCCGTGTTCGAGACCGATACGCTCATCGAAACCGACGAAGGCGGACTCGTCGCGCCTGGCAAAGCGCGGATAGCGATGTCGCGCACGACGCCGAATCGCTGTTCACACGACTGGCCGGATTGTCGCACTGCCTGTTTCTCGATAGCGCGGCGCGAACCGACCTTGGGCCGCCATTCGTTCCTGGCGGTTGATCCGTTCGATTACTTCGAATTGCCCGCCGATGGCTGCGACGCGTTGGCCGAGCTGCGGCGACGTATCGCGCCCTGGCGGACCAGCACGATCGAAGGGCTGCCGCCGTTTCAGTGCGGCGCCGCCGGTCTGTTGGGCTACGACTTGGGGCGATCGCTGGAATGCGTGCCGCGCCCGAGTTTCGACGAATTTCAAACGCCGGCCCTGGCGATCGGATTGTATGACGTGGTGCTGGCGATCGACCATGTGTTAAATCGGGCTTGGATCATCTCGCAGGGCTTCCCCGAGGTCGACGCGGGTGCGCGGCGCCGTCGTGCTGCCGAGCGGCTCGCCCAAATGCGCGGCTGGCTGGACGGCACGTTGCCGATTCCGGTGCGCCGGCCGGTACCGCCGCGGCTGATGTTGAAGAGCGATCTCGCGCCGCAATTCCCCGTGCCCGGACCCGCGGGTTTGACCAGCAACTTTTCGGCCGAGGATTATCTGTCGACAGTGCGGCGGGCGATCGAGTACATCCATGCCGGCGATATATTTCAGGTCAACATCGCACAGCGGCTGCTGTACCGAGCCCACGACGACGCGGTTTCGTTGTATTTGCGTCTTCGTCGCTGCAATCCGGCCACGTTCGCCGGCTACTTCGATCTGGGCGCGACTCAGATTGTCAGCGCCTCGCCCGAGCGGTTTCTCAAGGTTCAGGACCGGCGGGTCGAAGCCCGTCCGATCAAGGGCACGCGGCAGCGGACCGCGCGGCCGGAGGCCGATTTGTATGCCGGCGATGAATTGTTGCAAAACGAGAAGGATCGGGCCGAGAACGTGATGATCGTCGACCTGTTGCGCAACGACTTGTCGCGCGTGTGCCGGGCCGATAGCGTGCGGGTGACGCAGCTTTGCCGACTCGAGAGCTACGAGTTCGTGCAACACCTGGTTTCGGCCGTGTGCGGCGAACTGGCCAAAGGGCGCACGGCGCTCGACTTGTTGCAGGCCTCGTTTCCGGGCGGGTCAATCACCGGCGCACCGAAGGTACGGGCCATGCAGATCATTGCCGAGTTGGAGCCCACGGCCCGCGGCGCGTACTGCGGCGCGCTTGGCTACCTGGGTTTTGACGGCTCGATGGACACCAGTATTTTGATTCGTACGATCACGGCTGCGGGCGGATGGTGGCAGGCCCCGGTGGGAGGCGGTATCGTGGCACAATCGGTATGCGAGCGCGAATATGAGGAGACCTGGCACAAAGCCACGGGCCTGCTGCGAGCTTTGGAAGCATCTGGCACGGAATGAGTGTGACCGTTTTAAGGTGAGTGCTCGAAACCGACCATGATTCTGCTGATCGACAATTACGATAGTTTTGTGTTCAACCTGGCCCGCTATTTCGAGCGACTGGGGCAGAATACGCGCGTCGTGCGCAACGACGCCATCGATGCCCGGCAAGTAGCGGCGCTTGCACCGGCCGCCGTGGTGCTTTCGCCCGGTCCGTGCACCCCTCGAGAGGCGGGTTGCAGCATGGAGGTCGTGCGAGAACTGGCCGGCAGGGTGCCGATCCTGGGGATTTGTCTGGGGCACCAGGCCATTGGCGCGGCGCTTGGCGGTCGCGTCGCGCGCGGCCGAACCGGTGCACGGCCGCACGTCGCCGATTTTTCATGACGGCCGAGGCGTGTTCGCTGGCTTGCCCAGTCCGATCGTCGGTTGCCGCTACCATTCGCTCGCCGTCGAGCGCGAAACCCTGCCCGACGAGTTGGAAGTATCCGCCTGGACCGCCGACGGTACAATCATGGCACTGAGACATCGATCGAAGTGTCTGGTCGGATTGCAGTTCCATCCGGAATCGATTCTGACCGACCTCGGATACGACCTGCTCGCGGGATTCTTGCGGTTGGCCGGGCTTCCGATAATTGATGCCCCGCGCATGGCTGGCGAGCGCGACGAGCCGCCAGTTGTCGCAGCGCCATTGCCGAGCGTGCCCGTGACATTTTGATCAATGGGAGTCGGACAGTTGTGATTCTGGAAGGCATTGTCACCACGCTGAACGAGGACGGATCGGTGAATATCTCGCCGATGGGGCCGCGTGTCGACGAGTCGCTCGACCGGTTCGTGTTGCGGCCGTATCGCAGTTCGACTACTTATCGCAATTTGAAGCGCAGCGGGCAGGGAGTGTTTCACGTCACCGACGACGCGGAAATGATTGCGCATGCCGCCATCGGCAAACTCGATCCGCTGCCCGAGATGTTCAGCGTTCCTGAGGTCGAGGGCTGGATTTTGGCCCGAGCTTGTCGTTGGTATGCTCTGCAAGTGGCGGCGCTGGACGATCGCAATGACCCCACCGAGATCCGCTGCGAAGTCATGGCCGCGGGTCGGCTGCGGGATTTCTTTGGATTTAACCGAGCCAAGCATGCCGTTCTCGAGGCCGCCATTCTGGCCACGCGAACCGAGTTTCTGCCCGCCGCCGAAATACTCTCGGAATTCGAGCGCCTGATTGTCCCGGTCCGAAAAACCGGCGGCGCGGCCGAGCAGCGGGCCTTTTCTTTCTTGCACGATTATGTTCGCGCGCGTTGTCGCCCGGGTGACGCGCTCGCGCCGGACGAAAAAGTGACGAAGTCTTAGCAACAAAATCGTACGACCAGCGCGGGCGATTGCCGAAAGCCTCGGGTTTTGATTCATGCCGGTTACCGTTGTCGAGGTTCACGCTTCCAGCCGATTGCATTTCGGCATGTTCTCGTTCGCGCAACCGGGCAGGCGGCAGTTTGGCGGCGTCGGCGCGATGGTGGGGCAGGGGACCGTGAAGCTGCGGATTGAACCGGCCGACCGTTTCACGGCCGAAGGGCCATTGGCCGAGCGCGTGTTGGAGACGGCCCGGCGGTTCGGGCAAGTGCGAGGCGATGCCGCACTGCCAGCCTGCCGGGTGCAAGTCGTGACGGCTCCGCGACAGCACGTCGGCCTGGGCGTTGGCACGCAGTTGGCCCTCTCGGTGTGCGCGGGCTTGCACACTTTTTTGGGCGGCGATCGCTTGGAGGCGGAAGCTTTGGCGCTGCTCTCCGGGCGTGGTGCGCGTTTCGGCCATTGGAAGCCACGGTTTCGCCTTGGGCGGATTGCTGGTGGAGCGCGGAAAGCTCGCGGGCGAACGACTCTCGCCGCTGGAGTGTCGCGTGGAACTGCCTGCCGAGTGGCGTTTCGTCTTAATCCGTTCCGGCGATCAATGTGGCTTGTCGGGCGAGGACGAGATGCGCAGCCTTTCACGATCTGCCGGCCGTGCCGCTGGCGACGACCGAGCGGTTATGGAAGGAAGTCGAGGAGGAACTCTTGCCGGCGGCCCGAGAGGGCCATTTTGAACGATTTAGCGATAGCCTGTACCGATTTGGCCATGCGGCCGGAATGTGCTTCGCCGCACGGCAAGGGGGACCGTTCGCGGGAGCCGAAATCGAACGATTGGTCGCCAGGCTTCGCCAGCAAGGCGTGCGAGGCGTCGGCCAGACCTCATGGGGTCCGACCGTTTTTGCGCTAACCGACAATGAGAATGCAGCGCGAGCGCTTCGATCGCGGCTGGCCGATTTATTGCCAGCGGGAAACGACGTGGAAATCGTCGCGCCGAATAATCGCGGCGCGTCGATCGTGCTAGTCGATGCCGAAGTAAACGGTTAGCTGCGGCCGCCCACTTCCGAGGCAAATCCGGCTGTCGCGGTGGCGAAACTGCCGATGCCGTTGGTGTTGGCGCCGGTGGTAATCGTCATTTGCCCGACGCCGGTCGTGGCGGCCGGAGCGCCCATGGGCGCCGTCAACACGGCATTGGTCGAGTCGACGCTATTGGTGCTGGGGTTTGAGCCGGACACGGAAGTTATCGCCGAGTTGTTGACGAAGCCCGCCGCCGCGGCGGCCACGGCCGACACCTGTCCAGGAAAGCCGCCGCCAGCCATGTCGCTGCTGCCTTGCGGATTGCTAGGAAGCAGATCGGCGGCCGCGAATAGATCCGCCGCGAGCATGGCTCTGGGTTCCAATTGTTCCAGGCGTAACCGTGTGTTGGCCGTACGACGATCGCGAATCATGGGATGCCTCCCGGACGAAAGGTGTCCAAATAAGCCCGATGGCTCCTGAAAACCTAGCACGTAAACCCGCCGTCGCACGAATTGCGGCCCGATGGCCGGGTGCCTGGCGGTGTCTTTTTCGCAATAAACGCCATGCCGGTGCATTTCTGCAATGGCTGTGCCAATGGCAGAAAAAACGGCCGATTTAGTGTTGAGAGCACGAAAATCCAGCGGCTGCCCAACTAGATGACGCCTCTGTATATTGGCTGCTGCTCGGAGAAGAGTGCTGCCCGCTGCTCACCCACCAAGCCACACATCGAGCCGGTCGCAGGGGCGCGACCGGGGACCGCATGACGGACGAAAATGCTACCCTGCACGATCCGATCTGGAATTATTTCCAGAATCGAGACCAAAGCGTCTTTGATGGGTCCCACGCGCGGCTCGATCATCTAGTCCGCGCCGTCGGCCGACTCGTCAAAACATCCCGGCCGACTGTGTTGAATATTGGAATTGGCGACGGGCACCTGGAGCGAACAGCGCAGTCGCGCGGCTGGATCGTTCATGCATTGGACCCCAGTAGCGAGAGTGTGGCGGCATTGGTCGCGGCGGGAATCGCGGCTCAGACCGGACGGATCGAAGCCATGCCATTTTCCGACGGGCAGTTCGATTGTGTCGTGGCCTCGGAAGTGTTCGAGCATCTCACCGATTCGCAACGGGCCCGCGGTCTGGAGGAAATCCAGCGCGTGCTGAAGCCAGGCGGATATCTGCTGGGCACGGTTCCGTACCAGGAGGTGTTGGAGAACAATCTCGCGATTTGTCCGAAGTGCCAGCAAGTTTTTCATCGCTGGGGACACACCACGTCGTTCGACCTGGCGAAGATGCGCGGCGAGCTGGCGCCTTATTTCGATCCGATCACGTGTACCAGGACCGCGTTCGTGCAATTCGCGGGTCGCGGACTGGGGGGCAAGATGAAGAGCCTGGCAAGACTTGTGCTGGGCAAATGCGGCGCCAGCATCGCCGTGGCCAACATCTTGTTCACCGGACGCAAGCGCTAGGCGAAGATCGCCATGGGAGCTTTAATCGCGACTAGGGCTTGTTCGCGCCCAGCGAGCGCACCCGGATGTCGCGCAGCGCCGCGGTCGTCGAAAAGCACGAGACCCCCAGCGGCCGAGAGAGCTCGACCTCCGGGCGGATCGAGATCCGGTGGTCGGCGAGTTCCAGGTCGACCATTTGTTGGGCATCGAGCCAGGCTTGAATCTTGTCTTTCGTGACACGGACGCGGATCTTATGCCAGCGACCGCTCTCGAACTCCTGGTACCTGGTGGTCTCATTTTCCGAGGCGTCACTGCCGTCGATGCTCGACAGGCCCACGACGCCGCCCCCCCAGCCGCCGACGATAAAGCTGCATGGATCGTCGCCGACGGGAAATGTCAGCCCGCAGAAAAAGTCGCTGCCGTCGACGCGCATCGCTTCGAGCGAGACTTCGTAGTTCGTTTTCGGAAACTCGCGGGTCCAAGTGATGCCGGTCATGGGATTTCCGGCCAGCATCACGATGCGGCCGTCCTTGACCTCGACGTCGGCTTCGCCGCCAAACTCGGTCTTTTTCCAGCCGTCCAGGCTCTTGCCGTCGAACAGGCTCTTGCCGGGAGCTTCCTTGGCGGGCGGATCCGCCCAGGTGCTGTGCAAAGCCGGGCCAGCGAGGAAGAAGGCCACGCCGAACACGATGAATGCAAGTCGGGTCATGAAACGTGTTTCCCTGATATATTCGTGGGCGAGATGCCCAGGCTCGAGTCGTGCCGCGTCTGACCCTCAAAATAGCCCCGCCGGCTGCGCGCCGCAAGGAATAATAATCGCCCCGGGCCGTCAATCAGCCCCTTGGTCGTGGCCGCCGCCGAATTAAAATAGGTTTTCCGCTGAAGGGGCCCGCCGGCGCGAATTTCCGCCGCGCCATCCACGAAATGCCATCCACGAAATCATCGACGAACCTAACACCAGGATTCCCCGCCATGCGCCACCACACCGTTCGGATGCTCGCGATCGCGGCCTTGGCTCCGGCCGCCGTGCTCGCGTTGGCCCAATCGGCCCGCGCCGTCGTCTTTCCCGACAAGAACCTGGAAGCGGCCTTGCGCGCGCTGGTCTTCGAAAAAAAGAACAACGCCGAGGAACTAACCGACGACGACCTGCGCAAGATCTCCACGCTCGAAGCCAAGGGACGCAAGATCCAGAATCTGTCGGGCTTGGAAAAATGCACTAACTTGCTGCTGCTGGACGTCTCGAACAACGAGATCTCGGACCTGGGGCCGATCCGTACCTTGGTCCTGCTGCAATCTCTGAGCGCCGCGCAAAACAAGATCGCCGATCTGACTCCGCTGATGGACCTCAACAAGCTGCAATACCTCAACCTGTCGGGCAACCAGATTCGGGCTCTGCAGCCGCTGAGCGCTATGACGAAATTGTCGGCCTTGTACCTGGCCGAGAACCAGATCGAGGAGCTGGCGCCGTTGGCCGGATTAGCCGGACTCTCGTCGCTGGACCTGGCCAAGAATAAGATCACGAACATCAAGCCGCTGGGGGGCATCGCGCGGTTTTCGATCTTGAAGTTGAGCGACAACGCGATCGAGGATATTTCGCCCGCCACGCAACACCCGCCGCAAAGCATGCTGCTGGTGGAGCGGAACAAGATCGAGGATCTGGGGGCGTTGGTCGCCGCGGCCAAGGCCGACGCCGAGGGACGCAAGAACTTTGCGCCGTTCCTACGGCTGTATCTCGAGGGCAATCCGCTTTCCGATGCGGCCAAATCCGAACAGATCGCGGCCCTTAAGGGCGCTGGCGTGCGGATCGAAAACCAGTAGGCCGCGATCGAGTCGGCCAGCCTAGGCCATCAGCTGCCGGATGGGCGTGCCTGGACAAATCACCAGGGGGCGTCCCTGCTGGTCGGGAAGCGCCAGGTGCTCGTCCACTCCCAGCAGATGATAAGCGGTCGCCACGAGGTCAACCGGCGCTACGGGGTTCGAGGCCGGAAACGCGGCATAACGATCCGACGAGCCATAGACCTGGCCGCCTTGCACTCCGCCGCCGGCCAACACGGACGTAAAACATCCCGGCCAGTGGTCGCGGCCGTCGCGTCCGGCGCCGGCATCGCTATTGCGCTGTCCGACGCGCGGCGTGCGGCCGAACTCGCCGGTCCATACGACCAGTGTTTCATCGAGCATGCCCCGCTCTTGCAAATCGTCGAGCAATGCCGAGAAGGCCCGATCGGCCGGCGGTATCAACCGCTCGCGCAGATCGACGAAGTTGCGATTGTGCGTGTCCCAGTAGACGCTGACGTTCTTGATGCCGTCGCTGGGCCAGAAGACGGTCACCAGCGGCACGCCCCGCTCGACCAGGCGTCGGGCTTGCAGGACCGACTGCCCGTGCGGGTTGAGCCCATAACGCTCGCGCACGCCGGGCGGCTCTTGCGTGAGATCGAAGGCGCCGGCCCCGGTCGCCGAGTTCAATATATCGAAGGCCCGCTCGACATGTTTTTCCATCGTCGCCGCCGCCCGGTCGCCTTGCACGCGCAATTGTCGGTTCAAGTCGGCCAACAGGGCCCGGCGGCTGTCGAGTCGGGCAACGGAAATCTCGGGCGGGAGGTTGAAGTCGCCGACGCGGTAATCGGCGCCAGCCGGATTCGCGTCGATCGATAGCGGATCGAACGCCTGCCCCAGCCACCCGGCCGATTGGCCGTGGCATTGCTCGACAAATCGGGGCACGTCGTTATCTAGCTTGGGCCGCAGCGAAACAAACGGCGGTAGCGGGTCGCGGCCGCGACCCAGCCGTGACAGCACGGCGCCGATGTGCGGCCAGTCGCCGCGCAAGTCGGGCGCGGTCGGCGGCGGCTGGCCGGTCAGCAGAAAGTGCGTGGAGGTCAAATGATTGACGTCCGTATGTGTCATCGAGCGCACGATCGCCAATTTGTCCGTGCGCTGGGCAAGTTGCTCCAGGTGCTCGCAAATATGGATGCCAGGCACCTTGGTGGCGATGGGTTTGAATTCGCCCCGCATTTCGGCCGGAGCAAGCGGTTTGAGGTCCCAGGTGTCCTGATGCGCGGGGCCGCCCCACATGAACAACAAAATGCAGCTCTTGGCGCGGCCAAAGCTGGCTGGCCGCTGGGCTTCGGCTCCCTGCGCCGGCCGCGCAGCAAGTCGTTCATTCCCAGGCCAAATAGCCCCAGGCTGCCAGCGCGAAGCACGTCGCGGCGGCGGAACAAGTGGGTGCGTGGTGGCATGATCGGTCGGGACGTTTCCAAGGACTGGCTCACAGGGGGAGATACGGACCGAAACGATTATAGCCGCCGGGCCGTCCTCCCGCATTGCGGCTGTCGTTATGGCTCCAGTGGGGCATTCGCACCACGGCGACGCGTCCGACCGCGAAGGCTGCGCAAAGCGGGAGGTCCCATTGGCGGGGCGGAAATTAATTTTGCCTCCCACGACGAAACTTTCGCGATCCCCGGCGGATATATATCCGGGAGAGATGCCGCGGCTGACGTTCTCGGTGATTGAGAACTCTCGGCCGTGGAATTTCCGCCACGTCGATCCAAGGGAACCGATCGGCCAACGAAATTCATGTGACCTGACAGCAGAATGCCCGAGGCTGTCTACCAGGGAGCCCCGGCGCGCGGGCTCGACACCTCCCCGCGCCGGGGTATGTTTTTTGCCGTGTTTTCCGCTTCGTCACGGCAAACTCGCTTCATGACGCCTCGACCGAAGACATCCGGTCGCTCAACGCGGTGCTCGCTGGCACGGCCTTGCCCTGGCTCGACGAACAGGCCATCGAATCGCTAATTCACCGGGACGGCTTGCGCCTTTTGGGCCTTGCCGTTTGATGCCGACGTCGTAACGACGACCGGCCGCGAACGCTCGGGCGTCAGTACATCCGGAAACGATCCACGGCCAAAGAAGACGCGCTCGGCGATGCCTTTGCACCAAGGCAGACGCAGCGCTCCGCAGGCGGTTTCCAGAACCGGGTTGAAGCCGGCCCAGGAATAGGCCGTGCGCAGCGCCCGCCGCGCGAGAAACCGGCGGCGAAATAGGCGGCCATCGTAGGCCGCCAGGTGTGCGAGATCGCCGCTGGTCAGGTATTTCCAAATCACCTTGGCGGCCAATTCGCTCAGCCGCAGACAGGGATCGAGCCCGCCGGCTGTCAGCGGCGATACGGCGCCGGCGGCGTCACCAATGGCCAGTCCGCGCGCATTGACCACGTTGGGAAGGATTCCTCCCACTGGAATTCGCCCGCCGCGGCGCTCGACCAGACGGGCATTTTCCAAAGGTATCAGGCGGCCGAGGCTGGAGCGGAATTGATGCAACGCCGCCGCCGGCTGAAAACCGGCCGCGTAGCCGCCGACGCCGACGTGCACGGCCTGGCCATCTTCGGCGACCCAGGCGATGTAGCCGGGCGCCAGGCGATGATCCAAAAAGGCGTGCAGCCGCGGCGGCCCCGAGAGAGGGCGCCGGAAAAAACTTCCTCCACGCCCACGATCCAGCGGCGATTCGCGTCCAACCCCAGGTCGCCGGCCACGCGCGAGGCGGCGCCGTCGGCAGCCACCAGATAGCGGGCGAAGACCGTGTCGCTCTGGCCGCCGACACTCAATCGCACGTGCGATCCGCCCGGCGCGGGCCCGCTACCCAGGTACGTCGAGGCGCTGCGCCACTGAGCGCCGGCCGCCTGGCAGTCCTTGAGCAGTCGGGCGTAGAGCGGACCCATGTGGCCAATGCGAAATTCGTCGTGGGGGCTTTCCAGTTGCAATTGTCGACGCGCGGGCGAGTAGAGCGTGACGTGGCGGATCGGCGGGCCCAGAAACGCCGGGGGCAGGGAGAAATCCTCGAGCGAGCGGCGGACGAAGATACCGGTGGTGTGCACGCCTTGTTCCAGCGACTGTTTGCGATCGACCAACAGCACCGACAGGCCGTGACCGGCCAAGAGCCTCGTGCATTGCAGACCGGCCAACCCGGCGCCCACGACGACGACATCAAATCGCTGCATGGCAATCGCTCCCGGGAGTTACTTTGTAGTGCAAAGTTCGGCTCGAAAAAAAGGGCCTCCGCGCTTGTCGTTGCTGGCACGAATCGAGGATGGAGTGACTCATCGTGGCGGCGGCAAGGGTCATGAGTTGGTTCAGCAAGATCATCGCTGTCGATTCATGGCGGAATTATGCGGGAGACCAGCCCGGCGGCAGGCGTTTGGCCCCAGTGGTTTCGCTCTGCGACGCTTCCAAAGCGTCGCCCACGACTTGCTCCAGCACGCTGATGTATTCCTCGAAGCGGCGGCGGCCCAACGGCGTGAGTTGGCATAACGTCTGGGGGCGATTGCGGGCACTCTCCTTGCGAATCTCTACCAGGGCGGCCTCTTGCAGCACTTGCAGATGGCGATTCAGATTTCCGTCGGTCAGCGCACAAAGTTGCTTCAGATCGCCGAAGGCCAAACCTTCGCGATGCGTGGCCAGTGAGGCCAGGATACCCAGTCGCGCTTTTTCATGAATCACGCGTTCGAGCCCTTCGTAGGCGAAGGGGGCCTCGGACTTCGACGCTTTCGATCGGCGCAAGCTCATGCACGTCGCTCCAGGGTCCAATACAGAATTCCCGCGGCCACGAGCTGGCCGATTCCAAACGGCAAACCCATGCACCAGGGCTCGAGCGAGTAGGCGTCTCGCGCCCAAATCAGCACGGTAATGCCCGAGCAGAGATAAAACGCCCCGATCAAGACGATCGGCCGCGGCAGCAGCCGCGCGGAGGCGAAAATTGCCAGGCTGAACAAGATCAGCCACAGCCCCGGCAGCAGGGCGATCTGGTCGGGCGACTGGCGCACGAGCACGACCGTGACCAGCACCCCGGCGATCATGGCCGGCAGGAACTGTTCGACCGCCAGCCAGGTTGGCTCCAGGTGCGCGCGATCTTGCGTCCAATAGGTGCGGACCGTCATTTCGACGGCTACCGCCGCCACGCTGAGCACGGCCATGCCGATCCACAGCGAGAGATAGACGCCGATGTCTTGCATGGGGTCGGCGACCAGCCGGCGCTGCGCCGCGGCCGCCACCAGGGCCAAAATCCCCGAGAAAGCGACCGGCGCCGAGCGATAGCCGCGAAACACGTCGCTTTTGGCCATCTGGCGACGGATTTCGGCGATTTGCGTGAGGGCCTCACGAAGTTCCATGGCGCGGCAGCCTCCCGGGAGCGTCGGTAGCTTTGTATTGCAAAGTACTGCTTCTCGACGGCAATGTCAAGCGTTCGGATCAACCGACCCTGGCGGCCGGCGGTTCACAAGTCGCGATAGTCGATCGTCACTTCCTCGCCCGCCGCGATGTCGCGACTGGCGAAATAGTCCCACTTCTCGTCACGGCGGGCGTTGGGAGAGTCCGAGTGATTCAGGAACCAGCCCACCGACATGCGGCCGAAATCAGGCGCCACCGAGCAGCCCGGTCCGATATCCACGCCATAGAACTGGCAGAACCTTTTGAGCCGGGGGTCGTGCTGCAGTTCGTCGTGCGAGAATACGCGAGTCGCGCCGTCGGGGAACAGCCGCAATGGCGAACCCTGGGCGATCCCGTGGGTCGCGAAGACTCCGATGCCGCGCGCGCCCGATGGCTTGAGCACGAACGAAAACTCGTCGGTGTGCGGGTGCCGCCGATCGTCCAGCGGTATTTCGACGAACGTTTCGTTCATGCGGTGCTTATTTGACCCCGGACACTATTGGGTAGCGTCTTTGACACAGCGAAAACCGACGTGGCCGGCGGCGCTGCTTGGCTCGCCTTTGCCGCGGGCGCCTGGCACATAGCGCTTGCAGTACGAATCGTTGCACATGAACGACCCGCCACGCTGCACGCGTTTCGGCATTCCCGGCTCCAACGGGTCGAAGCTCGATTCCGGCCCCGCCGGATTCTTCTCGACGCTTTTCTGATAATAGTCCGGGCGGTACCAGTCGGAACACCATTCCCAGACGTTGCCGCTCATGTCGAATAGTCCATAGCCGTTGGGTGCGAACGATCCGACCGGTGCTGTCGCGCTAAAGCCGTCGCCGGCCGTGTTGCGGACCGGAAAGGTTCCCTGCCAGATATTCGATTGCCAACGATCCTTGGGGCGCAACTCATTCCCCCAACAAAAGGGCTCTCGGTCCAAGCCGCCGCGGGCGGCCAGTTCCCACTCCGCTTCGCGCGGCAGACGCTTGCCGGCCCAATCGGCGTAGGCCATGGCGTCGGTCCAGGCGATGTGGACCGCCGGATGATTCTGCCGGTCGTCGATGTTGCTCTGCGGGCCTTCGGGGTGTCGCCAACTGGCGCCCGGCACATAGGCCCACCATTGCAAATGGTCGTTGAGCGGCACCTCGTGATCCGGAGGACTAAAAACGATCGAGCCAGCCACGAGCGCTTCAGGCGACGCATCGGGAAAATCCTCCTGTTTGGGAGGCAACTCGGCGACGGTTTTGTATCCGGTTGCCGCGACAAACTTCGCGAACTCGGCGTTGGTCACTTCGTGCTTGTCGATCCAGAAGCCATCGACATAAGTTAAGTGCTCCGGCTGAGCGTCGTTGAATTCATTGTCTCCCATCCAATACCAGCCGCCGGGAACCCAGGCCATGCCCTCGGGCGCCGGCCCCGGAGGCGACGTTGCGTTCAGCTTCGGCGGCGGAACCGTGGCGACGGATTCTTCCACCCGCCATATGCTCAGGCCAAACACGCCACCGACGATGGCGCCGATCGCGACCGACCAGGCCCACGAGGTCCAGCGTCGCCCAGTCGGACGCTGGCGGCGCGGTTGACGAGATTCAGTCGTTGGCTTCTTTTTTTTCACGGGCGGTTGGTGCGGACAAGGTGTCTGCCACAGGTCGCTAACAAACCTGGCGGCCAGATCGGGAAGCGTCTATTCTCGCGCGCTGCGCGGCCGCCGTCCAGCAGAATTGCGACCATGTACTAGGGGCCTCGGCCGATCAAATCCGGCGTTGAATCGGCCTGGCGCCGAGGCAACTCGGTTGGCCGGTCAGCGGAACTCGTGATGCACGGCCGGCCGCGACCGGTATAATGGCCCCCGGGTGCGACTCTTGAACTTTCAGGCGATCCAACGCGGAGGGCGGTGCCATGTTCACGGGTAATTCGCGGCGGCGGTTTTTGCAGAACGCGGCGGCGACCGGAGCGGCGGTCGGGCTGGGCGATTTGGCTTTTCTCGGACGGCTTCGGCGAGTCACGGCCCAGGAAACCCAAGGTACGCCCGAGCGCGTGCAACTGGATCCGGAAATCGAGCCGGTCGTGCGGCTGCTGGAAGACACGCCCCGCGATAAACTGCTGGAGGAAGTGGCCGCGCGGATTCACGCCGGTTTGAGCTATCGCGATCTGTTGGCCGCTTTGCTGCTGGCCGGTGTTCGCAACATACAACCGCGGCCCGAGGTGGGCTTCAAGTTCCACGCGGTGTTGGTGGTGAACTCGGCGCACATCGCCAGCATGGCATCGCCGGACGAGCACCGCTGGTTGCCGATTTTCTGGGCCTTGGACCACTTCAAGGACTCCCAGGCGGCCGATAAGCGCGAAGGCGACTGGACGATGGCGCCGGCGGATGAATCGCTCGTGCCCCGCGCCAGCAAGGCCAAGGCGGCCTTCACTGACGCCATGGACCGTTGGGATGTCGCCGCCACGGATGCCGCGGCCGCGGGCCTGGCGCGAACGGGCGGGGTCAACGAAATCTTCGAACTCATGTTCCGCTACGGCGCCCGCGATTTTCGCTCGATCGGTCACAAGGCGATTTTCGTGGCCAACAGTCTGCGCACGCTGAATTGCATAGGCCATCAGCACGCCGAGCCCATTCTGCGGTCGCTTGCCTATGCATTGCTCAATCATGAGGGCGAGAGCCCGGCGACGCGCGACGCCACGGCCGATCGCCCCTGGCGGCACAACGTCGAACGGGCTCAGAAGATTCGGCCCGAGTGGCTCGAAGGCAAGATCGACTCGGCGGCGACGCTCGACATGCTGGCCGCGCTTCGGCAAGGCAGCGAGGACGAGGCGTCGGAGAAGGTCGTCGAGTTGTTGAATCGTGAAGTAGCCCCCCAGGCGATCTGGGACGCGCTGTTTATTGGGGCCGGCGAATTGCTGGTGCGCCGGCCGGGAATCGTGGCGCTGCACGCCGTGACTACCACCAATGCCTTGCGATATGCCTGGAACACCTCGGCCAGCGACGACACGCGACGGATGTTGCTCTTGCAGAATGCCGCGTTCTTGTCGATGTTTCGCCAGGCGATGGGCGGCAACGTTCCGGAACGAAAGCTCGACGAACTGTCGCCGGTGGCGCTCGAATCCGCCGGCCCGAAAGCCTTGGAAGAAATCTTTGCCGAGGTCAGCCGCGACAAGATGAAAGCCGCGGGAAAAACTCTGGCATATTTGCAGACCAATCCGGAGCCGATCGAGTTTGCCGACTCGGCCCGGTTGTTGATCTTCCTCAAGGGCAGCAATGCCCACGACTACAAGTTTAGTTCCGCGGTGCTCGAGGACTATCACAACGTCTCGCCCGCGTAGCGCGCACGGTTTTTGGCTTCCAGCGTGTTCAATCTGCGCGGCTCCGGCGGCGCCGACAATGGCTTGGTGCAGCGGACCCGCGCGGCGTTGGCTTGAACGGTTTCTTCGGCCGAGTGCTACACTTCCTCGAATGGTGCCATCGGCCTTCGGCGGTTTCGATAGTCGAGCCGCGTAATGTCGGCGGTCGTGACTCCCGGAGTGTTGACGCGAATCAGAGTGGAGCAGACCGGCGCGTAAGCGGCGGCGGGCGCATGCACGCCCTTGGCAATGATGATCTGGTAGTCGCGCGGATCGACGTTGCAGGAGCGAAGCTGTTCGAGACTGAACGGCGCGATCCGTCGCGAGGTAAGCATCACGGTGGGGCCCTGGAGCATTTGGACCACAGCCGTGGCCCCCATGTCGTAATCGGTTCTGCCGCCATGCCGCGGCTCGTGCTCGCTGAAATGGCCGTCGTAGAGACCGCGCACACGAACCGTCGCCGTCAGCGGCGCGCCCTGGCGAGGATCGGTTTTGCCCCCCATTTCCAGGGCCACCGTCGCTCCGATGCCCGCTTTGAGCGCCTGTTGAACCGACGCCGGATCGTGAAGGCAGACGAAGGCCGATGCGACCTCGTGTTTGCAGAGCGCTTCGATGAGCACGGTTCCATCGCCCGGCGCCGCCGCCGACGTTATCCCCCATGTCGAGCAGACACACTGGGCCAGGCGAGTTCACGGCGATTTCAATCGCCGCGGGCACTTCGATGAACTGACCGGCGAAGTCTTCCGCCCGCAGCCGTAGGTAATCGGCAAAGTCGTCGGCGAATGTTCGCGCGAGCTCCGGTTCGTCGTTCGTGATCACCAGCACGCTCGTGCCCATCTCGGGCACGTCGGCATAGGGAAAGCCGAGCAGCAGGCTGTTCGACAGCAGCCGCCGGTCGTCGAGCATGTCGTCGAGCGCTTCGTAACATTCCTTGCAGGGAGAGTTGGCCGTGCTCTGCCGCTCGATATTGATCGCCAACGGCGGAAAGGCGGCGGCTTGGGTGGGACGAATTTCATGACGCAGCATCCGCCCGATCACGCGGGCCGCGTCGCGACCGCGGTCGCGCTGGTCCAGGTGCGGGTTGGTGCGATAAGCGACGAGAAAGTCAGTCGCGCGAACCATGGCTTCGGTCAAGTTGGCATGGGGATCGAGCGTGCCGACGATCGGCATGGTCGGGCCGACGCGCGAACGCACTTCACGGAGCCAGGCACCGTCCATATCCGGTGCGTTTTCCGCGACACCCGCGCCATGCGGCGCCACGAGCAAGCCATCGAGCGCCGCGGCCGCTTTCAGCTCGACGAGCATGCGTTGCAGCAGGTTTTCCAGGGTGCGTGCCTCGACGATGCCGCCGGGCAGGGCCCAGGCGAAAAAAATCGGCACTGCTTCGATCTTCTCCGAAGCGAGACCCTCGAAGAATCCGCCGACTTCGTGAAAGGCGTTGCCGTATTCGCGCCGAATTGCCTCGCCCGTCAACAGGGCGCCCTGCTCGAAGTCGGTCAGGGTGGTGGGCGCCCGCAAAAACGTGTTCGATTCGTGTTGCAGACCGATGATCCCGACTCGCATCAAAGGACTCCATACTTGCGAAAAACTTCCGTGGCGCTCGCGCCCGCTCGAATCTCGTCTCGGACGCGGTTCTCGGCGCTCACCTTGTCCCAGGCTTGGGCGAGGGCCGCCTGTTCCACGGCACGCGGAACGACGACGACCCCGTCGTCATCGGCAAACACGAGGTCGCCAGCTTCGATTCGCACTCCGCCGATGACAACGGGCACGTCAACGGCCGTCACCCGCTGGCGATGCAAGCTGTCGCGCGGGCACATGCCGCGGGCGAAGGTCGAAAAGCCCAGGGCGTTCATTTGCGCGGTGTCGCGGACCGCGCCGTCAACCAGCGCCGACACAGCCCCGATTGGCGGCGGCCGTCGAAAGCAGTTCTCCCCAAATGCCGGATCGCATCGAACCCGCCGCGGCGGCGACCAGCACGTCGTCGGCGAGGCAGGCGTCGACGGCTTGCAACTCAAGTTCGTAAGGCCGCGGATCGATCTGGTCGATCTCTTCCCACAGCGTTGTCCTGGCCCGACCGACAAGCAGTCCCACGCCGCTGGTGCGTTGCCACGCGCCGTTGGCAACTTGTTCGCGATGGCCGAGTGCGTCAAGGACGTCGGCGACGACGGCTGTATAAAGAGTCTGACGCATCCATGCGAAGCTGTTCAACTCGATGTTCATTGCGGTTTCGATCGATGCGTTGCGTCGCGGATACCGGCGGGATCCGTGATTCTAAGAGGCGAGCGTGCCGTCGAGCTAGTGTACTCGTGGGTCTGCCAATGTTGCGCCGGATTCCGGCGTAGGCGTCTCATGCGGCGAAAGTGCCCGAGCGTAGAAAGTGCCCGAGCGGCCGACGAAAAAGGTGAAGGGAGGGCCCTTTTCTGGGGGCTCAACCCGGAGTCTTGCGAATAACCGGCCGGGATGGCATATCCGGCGGTCCGCGGTGGAAAACCATCCTCGCCGGCTTCGAGAATGTGGAGAATCACGGGTGTTTCGCACCTCCGCATTGTTTCGCACCTCAACCTGGCCCGATTCCTTGCCGGATGCACCGTCGAGCGAACTGTCCCTGGGCGGTTGACTGCCGCCAGTTCGGCCTATGTTTGTAAGCGGTCCCTGGGGGCATATCACAAAGGCAAGGGGATTTATTTTCATGGCAACCAAGACGGAAAAGAATGAGGAGACTTCGGCTGGTAAAGCAATTTATCAGCTGATTGTCGAGGCACGAAGCAGGGAAAACAAAGACCGTCGGCGCGACGTGCGTCACGCGTTCTTTCGCCCCGTGACAATCGAAGTTGACGACGGCCACCGCTACTCGGCATTTAGCCGCGAGATATCCTCGTCCGGCATCGGACTGATCCACAACGTCGATCTGCCGGACGGCAACGTCGAGATCACGATCTCGAGCGAACAAGGTTACTCGATCCGCGTTCGCACCAACATCATGTGGTGCCAACCGTGCGGCGACGGGTGGTATATCAGCGGCGGCAAGTTCGTGGGGATCGCCGCGATTGTCGGCTAAGCGGGACGCGCAACGCGCGGGCTGCCCCGCCGCGCGACTCGCGTCGCCATTTGGACCGCAACAAACCTCGACGCGTTCGGCGGATTAGCTGCGCGTGAGCGTGTGAAAGCGATCTTTCAGGTCGCGCGTGATCGGGCCCGGCACGCCGGAGCCGATCTTGCGGCTATCGACCTTAACCACGGCGATAACCTCGACGGCCGTGCCGGTCAGAAAGCACTCGTCGGCGATGTACACGTCGTGGCGCGTCAACGATACTTCGCGTACTTCGTGCCCCGAAGCCCGCGCCAATTCGATCACGGCCTGCCGCGTGATTCCTTCCAGCACGCCCGCGTCGGTCGGGGGAGTGAGCAGCACGCCGTCGCGCACCAGGAAGATATTATCGGCCGTGCACTCGGCAACCTCGCCCTTGTGGTTGAGCATCAGGGCTTCCATGCAGCCGGCTTGTTGCGCCTCGATCTTGGCCAGAATATTGTTCAGGTAGTTGAGCGACTTGATTCGCGGATTCAGCGCCGCCGGATGGTTGCGCAGGGTGCTGGCCGTGATGATCTCCAAGCCCTGGCGATATAAATCCTCGGGATAGACCGTGATGTGATCCGTGATGACGATCACTTGCGGGTTGGCCGTGCGGTTCGGGTCGAGTCCCAGAGTGCCGGCGCCGCGGGTCACGAGCAGGCGGATGTAGGCATCCTTCAACCCGTTGGCCTTGAGCGTCTCATTGACGGCCCGGGCCATCTCTTCGCGCGAGATGGGGATTTCCAAGAGGATTGCCTTGGCGGAATTCCACAGCCGCGTGAGGTGCTCGTCCAAGCGAAACACGTTGCCGCCGTAGCTGCGCAACCCCTCGAACACGCCATCGCCGTACAACAGCCCGTGGTCGTAGACGCTGACTTTGGCGTCTTGTTTTTCGAACAGCGTGCCGTTGATCCAGATCTTGAAGGCCTGGGCGTCCTGGCTCTTGCCTTCCGGCGCGTTGGGGCGAGAGGTGGGGGATTGAATGGACAACGCGACCTCCGCCAAGAATGTTCAAATAGACAGGTCGATCTGACCGGCCCGGCCCGAGCTATGACTCGATAAACCGGTCTCTACACGACCTCAACCTGGCCCTGCGCCAAGCGAACCGTGCGGTCGGCTTGGGCGGCAATGGCGCGGTCGTGCGTCACCATGACTATAGTGAGATTCTGCGTGTCGTTCAAGGTTCGCAGGATTCGCAGGATTTCCTCCCCCGTGCCGCTATCCAGGTTGCCCGTGGGTTCATCCGCCAGCAAAACCTCGGGTTCGGCGATCAAGGCCCGCGCGATAGCAGCCCTTTGCATTTCACCGCCGGACAGCTCGCGCGGCTTGTGCTTCAGCCGGTGTGACAGTCCGACCATGTCGAGCAGGTGACTGGCCCGTTCGAGGTGAGTTTTGCGGTGGCGAAAATAACTCCATACCCCCTCGGCGATCAGCAGCGGCGCGAGCACGTTTTCCAGCGCGCTCAATTCGGGCAGCAAGTGATAGAACTGAAAGATCATGCCGAAATCTTTGTTGCGCAACAGATCGCACTGGCGGGGCGGGAGGTTGTCGATTCGCCGCCCTTGAAAGAGAACTTCGCCCTCGTCGGGCGCGTCGAGCGTGCCCAGTAGGTGCAACAGGGTGCTTTTGCCCGACCCGCTTTGGCCAATGATCGACAGGAACTCGCCGCGGCGGACTTCCAGGTCGACGCCGCGGAGCACGGGGATCTCGACGCGCCCCTTGTGGTATCGTTTTCGCAGCCGCCGCGCCGCCAGGTGCGCCGAGCCTCCGGCTTTCCCGCTGCCATCGTCGGTTAGCGACGTTCGCGGTCCGTCGAGAGCTGTCGTGTCGTGGCGAGGTCGTGGGACGCTCGTTCGAAAAGCGTTACTCATAGCGGAGAGCCTCCACGGGATGTAAGCACGCCGCGCGCCGGGCCGGCAAGATGCTGGCCCCGACGGCGATCAGGATCGCGCCGGCCACGATCCAGGAAACGGTAAACGGCTCGACGATCGTGGGGATTTGCTGGAAATAGTAAATCGTCGGGTCGAATACTTCTTGGCCCATGATTTTGGCGAGCACGTCGGCGATCGCGTTGATGTTGGCGACGAACAGCAGGCCCAGGACCAGCCCGGCGCCAGAGCCCACCACGCCGAGCGAAAGTCCATAGGCCAGGAACACGCCCATGATCCCGCCGCTGTGCGCTCCGAGCGATTTGAGGATGCCGATATCGCGAGTCTTCTCCACGACGATCATGTAGAAAATCGCAAGAATGCCGAAACCGGCCACGGCGATGATCATGAACAACAGAACGTTCAGGATCGCGGTTTCGAGGTGCACCGCGGCCAACAGAGGGCCTTGCTTGTCGCGCCAGGTTTGCACTCCGTACATCTCGGGCGGGAAAGCGGCTTGGATCAAATCGCGAACTTTGCGGCCGTCGGCGTCGTCGTGCAGCTTGATCTGAATCGAGGTGGCCCGGCCGATGCCGGTTTGCGGATCGATCATGCCCCGCATCTCTTGCAGCTTGCGGATCGGCAGGAACACGAAGTTGGCGTCGTACTCGCTCATCTTGCTTTCGTAGAAGTCGACGACCGTGAACGTGTCGCTGGCCGCCTTGGGGGGCGTGCCCGCGGTGGGAACGGTGACTTTGATATCGTCCCCCGGCAACACGAGAAACCGCAGACTTCCGTCACGGCCCGGAAAACTGGCCAGGGCGATTCCCATCACGACGCCGGTGTGCGTCTCACGGGCCGGATCGAATTGGTGCGCGGGGGGCCCGTGCGTGGCAAATAAATTGACCGGTTTTTCGGCATCCTCCCCGGCCTTGTCAACGGGCTCGCCGGACTCGGCGTCTGCTTTCTCGATTCGGCGGTAGACGAATCCCTCGTGTACGACTTCCTCCGGAGGAGGCTCAGCACCGGCTGCGACCGGCGGTTGTTCCGGCGGCGGCGCTTGAGCATGCGCATCGGCCTCGAACTGGGCTTTCACGCGACGGTACTTCCAGCCAGCGAACTCCATCCGCTCGCGCGGACGCGACTTGTCGGTCGCCTGATGATCGATCGTGTCGTAGCCGCCGTCGCGCAATTCGAAACTGAGCTGCTTGCGGTTTTCCGGGTGCTGCAAGTAGCGATTGAAATCGCTCACCTGGCCGTGGGTCGCCTCGTCCACGCCGATGAACGTCACTTGCTGCGTTCGCCATTGGCCGTTCACGTCGTAGACCATCATGGCCGGAATCGCCACGGTGGGGGTCATGCCGGCAATATATTCGCCGGCCACTTCGCGAATCCGATCCATGTGGGCCTGCGGATCGGGAAAGCCTTCGAGCGAATGGCTCTCGAACACCACGTCGGAAAGAATGCCGTGGATACGCGTTTGCATTTCGCAGGTGAAGCCTTCCATGACGCTGTTGACCACGATCATCGTGGCCACGCCCAGCGTGACGCTGATGATCGACGCCAACGCGATATAGCGTGTTCGCAGATACCGCCAGCAGAGCAGGAGCTTGTACATGGCCAATCCTTTGGCTGTCGTATGTGGAAACTCGGCGGACGATCGAGACGTTCGCGTCTCGGGCGACCGCGCGGTCGGCGCGGCTGAGCGCTCGTGATCTTCCATGCGTAACAAGGGAAACAAGATGACGTCGCGAATCGTCTGGCTGCCGGTCAGCAGCATCACCAGCCGGTCGATGCCCAGGCCCAAGCCGCCGGCCGGGGGCATTCCGTGTCGCAGGCGCGGATGAAATCGTGATCCATCTTGGCCATCGAGTCTTCCTCGCGCTGACCGGCCAACTGCGTGCGGAAAAGTTCTTCTTGCAAATCGGGATCGTTCAGCTCGGTGTAGGCGTTGGCGATTTCCATGCCCTCGACGTACAACTCGAATCGCTCGGCCACCGCCGGGTCGGCCGCCTTGCGCTTGGTCAGCGGGCAGATGCTGGCCGGATAGTCCATGACGAACACGGGGCCCTTGAGCTGATCTTCGACCCGGGCCTCGAAAACCTCGCTCTTGATGACGTCGGGATGCTTGCCGGCCGTGTCCAGACCGATTTCGCCGGCCAGCTTCGCGATGGCTGGCGCGTCGTCGGCCGCCACGCCCGTGTGCCGGGAGAACAATTCGTCGTACGTATGCCGCGCGAAGGGGGGCGTGAAGTCGATCGTCGCATCGCCCCAAGCCAGGCGGTTTCCCTGGCCGGTCGCGGCGATCGCGCCGAGCACGATCCGTTCGGTCAAATCCATCATCGTGCGATAGTCGCCATAGGCCTGGTAGGCCTCGAGCATGGTGAACTCGGGATTATGCCGCGGGCTGACACCTTCGTTGCGGAAGACGCGGCCCAGTTCGAAAACGCGTTCGAATCCGCCCACCAGCAACCGTTTCAGGTGCAGCTCCAGCGCGATCCGCATGAACAGCGGCATGTTCAGCGCATTGTGATGGGTTTTGAAGGGCCGGGCCGCGGCGCCGCCGGCGATGGCGTGCAGCGTCGGGCCTTCGACCTCGATAAAACCCTGATCCGCGAGCGTCTTGCGAATCGAGGAAACGATGGCCGAGCGATTCAAGAACCGCGGTAGCACCCCATCGCCATACGCCAGATCGAGGTAGCGCATCCGCTGCCGCAACTCAGGATCGGTCAAGCCGTGGTGCTTGTCGGGGGGCGGTTCGATCGACTTGGTGAGAAAATGCAGCTTCTCGGCGAAAATCGTCAATTCGCCGGTCTTGGTTCGCTTCAGCATGCCGTCGACGCCGACCAGGTCGCCCAGGTCGAAACACTCGGCCAGTGCCCAGTTGTCCTCGCCCACTTGCGAGCGGCCGATGAACAACTGGATCTGTCCCGTGCGGTCGCGGATGTCGACGAAATTCAGCTTGCCCTTTTTGCGCTGCAGCACGATGCGGCCGGCGGCACGCACGCGCGGACCATGTTGCGTGGGCTCGCGCTGGTCCGAGCCGGCGGGAATCGGCTCAACGCGGATTTCACCCTCGCGGGCGCGGATCTCGGAGATCGGCATTTGGTCGTCAAAGCGAACGCCCCAGGGGTCGATTCCCAACTCGCGAATCTTACGAAGCTTCTCGCGCCGCGAGGCCTCGTGCATGCCAGGCGTTTCGGGGGAGAGCTCATGGAGGATGGCGTGGCGCTGGCCGAGCGACTGGTCGAACTCATAGTCGTCTTGCAATTCCCGGGAAGAATCGCAACATTCTAGTGCAATGGGAGTTGTGGTCAATGTCAGCTATCGCGGCGAGTCGTTTGGCGGCGACGGATTCGTGGCCTCGTGCGGCAATGCCGAAGGCCGCGATGGCACGCCACAAAAGGCGATGCCGGCGAGACTTCTGACCGCCGCCCGCTCAGGGTTTTTGACCCCGGCCGGCGGACCCAAGTTCGCGACTCGTCGGGGGTGATTAGCGCGATCAGGTCGCGGCCCAGGCGCGGTGCACTTTAGGAACCCTCGTAAATGGCTAGAGACCTTCGTCGGCGTGAGTCGCCGAGCCTGTATTGCATCGAGCTTCGCACGCAAAACTGGGAGCGCATGGTGCAGTGGTACCGCGAAGTCCTCGGTTTGCGGGTGCTGGTGCGCGTGATCGACGATGGCTACGCCCTGGTCGAGGCCGGCGACACTCGGATCGCGCTTTTGTCACGGTTGGACGGCGGCGAGGCTTCTCGGCGAATCAGCCTGGCCTTTGAAGTGAGCGACGTGCGCAAGACGTGTGCCCGACTGGAAGCGGCCGGATCGGTCATTTCACACCCCAAGCGGGATCTCGAGGGCCTGCGCGAGGCCAACACGGCCGACCCTGACGGAAACTGGATCCGGTTGTTCTCGTGGCCGCGGGGGCGATAAGCCGCTCGGTGCAAATGGCTTGAATGCACCTGTGATTGATCGCCGCCAGCCGGAGCCATGCCCAAGTGGGGGTCGGCACGACCGGAAAGTCCGGCATCTTCGGCGCTGGGGCGAGAGGTAAGATTTGCATGGCATCGCGCGCGAACACTATAAAGCAGGTTGGCCCCCCGCCCTCTGAGCCTGTGACGGTCGATGGACTTTAACCACACGCAACAGCAGACCAGCGACGAGCAGCAACGGGCCCAATCGCTGAGCCTGACGCCTTCTCGCCCGCCCACGCAGGTGCCCGGCTACGAGCCGCGCAAGTTCTTGGGGGGCGGCGCGTATGGCGAGGTGTGGGTGGCCATCGATCGCAACACGGGTCGGCAAGTAGCGATCAAGTTCTACGCACACACGGGCGGGCTCGACTGGTCGATCTTGTCGCGCGAAGTCGAAAAGCTGGCATTTCTCTCGGCCGACCGCTACGTCGTGCAGTTGCTCGACGTGGGTTGGGATGCCAATCCGCCGTATTACGTGATGGAGTACGTCGAAAACGGGTCGCTCGAGGACTTGCAGCGGCGCGAGGGACGTCTGCCGCCGCGCGAAGCCGTGGCGCTGTTTCGCGAGGTGGCCGTGGGCTTGCTGCACGCGCACGGCAAAGGCGTGTTGCACTGCGATCTGAAGCCGGCCAACGTTCTACTGGACCAGGACAGCCGCCCGCGGCTGGCCGATTTTGGCCAATCGCGCCTCTCGCACGAGCAGACCCCGGCCCTGGGGACGCTGTTTTACATGGCGCCGGAGCAAGCCGATTTGCAGGCCGTGCCCGACGTGCGCTGGGACGTCTACGCATTGGGTTCGCTGCTGTACTCCATGCTCACCGGCTCGCCCCCCCATCGCAACGCCGCGGCGGTGACCGAGTTCGAAACCGCGACCGATCTCGAAGAACGGCTGTGCCAATATCGACAGCTGATCGAGACCTCGCCGCGGCCGGCCAATCATCGGCAGATTCGCGGCGTCGATCGGGAGTTGGCCGATATCATCGACGGATGCCTGGCGCCCAATCGTGATGCATCGATATGCCAACGTGCAGGAAGTGCTGGACGCGCTGAACGCGCGCGATCGGCGCCGCGCCCGGCGGCCGCTGGTGCTGTTGGGCTTCGTGGCGCCGGCCTTGCTGTTGGCCGTGATGTCGGTCTTTGCCTGGAGCTGGTTCGAGACAGCGATGAACAGTTCCGACGACGCTCTGCGGGCGAGGGCCTTGGACAGCAACTCGTTTGCCGCCAAGTATGTCGCCAAGACCGTCACCAACGAGTTGGAGATCTACTATCGAGCGGTCGAGGAAATGGCGGCCAGCTATCGTTTTCAGAGCCTGTTGCAAACGACCATCGACAACCCCGAGATGGCCGAGCTTCGCCGGCAACTGAACGACCCGCAAATCACCGGTCCGACGCGCGAACAACTGCGGACCGAGTTCGTGGCCAGCCCCGGCGCGGCAAGAATTGCAGGAGCGGGTCGAGACCCTGTTGCAGGACCCCGATGAGCCGAACGTGGCCAGTTGGTTCGTCTTGGATCCGTCGGGCTTGCAGCTGGCGCGAGCGCCGGCCGAGGACACGGTGGGCAAGAACTTTGCGTGGCGCACTTACTTCCACGGTCGCGTTGAGGACTTTCCCGAGACCTGGCGCCCCAAGCCCGAGGATCATATCAAGGAGACGAATCTTTCGGCCGTCTTTTACAGCCAGGTCAATGATCGCTGGACAGTGACCATTTCGACGCCGGTCATGACCGATGAGGACGAGCCCAACGTTCCGCAGGTTCCTGGGCATCATCGGCCTCTCGGTCGACGTGCATCGCTTCGTGAAGATGCAGGAAAAGAAGCGGCAGTTTGCCGTGCTCGTCGATTGGCGCGACGGGCCGAACAAGGGGCTGATCCTGCAGCACCCTCTGTTCGACAAATTCCTGGAAGACCAGGAGAACGTGCCCGATCGGTTTCAGACCTATCGCTTGCGCGAGGAAGACCTGCCCGACACCGAGACCAAGGAGGAGAACTACGTGGATCCCCTGGCGAAGGATCCCGAGGGCAAGGAATACGACAAGCATTGGCTGGCCAAGCAGCAGAGCGTCAGCATCCGCGACGGCTACACCGGCTGGATCGTGATCGTGCAGGAATCGTACGAAGGCGCGATCGGCAACACCCTGGCCCGGCTCAGGAGCAGCTTGTTCGCGCAGCAGCCTGGTGGCCGTGGCCCTGATCGCGGGACTTTCGGCCGTGTTGTGGGCGTTCGTCATCCGATCGTTGCGCGAACCAGCCCGCGGCGCGCCGCGAGCGACCACCGGCGAGGAACCCGGCACGTGAGCGGGAGCCAGGGCGATTCGACGCCGCATACCGGGAGCCGACCGTGGCCGATCTGATTGCCCAGGGGGCCGACTCGCAACATCGCTGGCGGCGCACGCTGCTCGTGGACCGGCCCGTCACGCTCGGTCGCGCGCTGCATTGCTGGCCCACCTCCTGGGATGATCGCGTCTCGCGCCAGCACGCCGAGATTCGCTGGGACGGAAAGCGTCTGAAGGTGCGCCAATTGCCCGGCGCTCGCAATCCGATCTTCGTCAAGGGACGGCCCGCCGCGGAGTTCGACATCGTTCCGGGCGAACACTTCGTGATCGGCGAAACCATCTTCACGCTGACCGACGAGCGGGTGAACGTTTCGCTCGACGTGCCGCATGCCGGTGCAACAACAGACGTTCAGCTCGCAGTATCTGCAGAACATGCAGTTCCGCCACGCCGGGCCGCATATCGACGTCCTGGGCCGGCTGCCCGAGGTGATCGCCGGAGCCAGCAGCGACGCGGAGCTTTCCGGTGCGGCTGGTCAACTTGCTGCTGGCCGGCTTGCCGCGGGCCGGAGCCGCGGCGCTGGTGATGGTCAAGCATCCCGAGGACCAGCGGCCCAGGATCGACGTGTTGCATTGGGATCGGCGCGTGATGATGGGCGGCGACTTTCAACCGAGCGAGCGGCTGATCCTGGACGCCATTCGGCGCGGCGAAAGCGTGCTGCACGTTTGGAACGCGGCCGATGCGGCGGGCAGTTCGGCGTTCACGCTCAGCCAGGGCGTCGATTGGGCCTTTTGCACGCCGGTGGGCGGCAAGGCCTGCCAGGGCTGGGGCATTTACGTGGCCGGCCGCTTCAACGACGACCGCACGACGCCCGCTGGATGTTTCCGACCCTAGCGACCTGCGCGACGATTTGAAATTCACCGAACTGGCCGCCACGACGCTCGGCGCCCTGCGCGACGTGCGGATGTTCGAACGCCAACGGGCCGGACTGAGCCAGTTCTTTTCGCCGGTCGTGCTCGAGGCGTTGCAGGGCGTCGATCCGGAAGTCGTGCTGGCGCCGCGCGAGACCGAGGTCTCCGTGCTGTTCTGCGATCTGCGCGGCTTTGCGCGGCACTCGGAGCGCTCGGCCGAAGATCTGCTGGGACTGTTGAATCGCGTCAGCCAGGCGCTGGGCGTGACGACGCACCAGATTCGCGAGCAGGGGGGCGTGCTGGGCGATTTTCACGGCGACGCGGCCATGGGCTTTTGGGGATGGCCGTTGGCCCAGCCCGACGCCGCCGGTGCGAGCCTGCCTGGCGGCGCTGGCGATCCGCGCCGAGTTTGCCGCCACGGCCCTGCGGCCCGACGATCCGCTGGCCGATTTTCGCGTCGGCATCGGCATCGCCACGGGCCGCGCCGTGGCCGGCAAGATCGGCACGGTCGACCAGGTGAAGGTCACCGTCTTCGGACCGGTGGTGAACCTGGCCTCGCGGCTGGAGGGCATGACCAAGACTGCTGCACGCGCCGATCCTGATCGACGAGCGCACGGCCGTCGTGCTGCGGAACCAGCTTTCGCCCAAGCTAGGCCGGCTGCGGCGCGTGGCCGTGGTCAAACCGTTTGGCTTGGACCGCAAATTGGAAGTTACCGAGCTGCTGCCGCCGGTCGCCGATTATCCCGAGTTGACGGACGCAGAACATCGCCGACTACGAACAGGCGCTGGACGACCTGATCGCCGGACGCTGGCCGCAGGCCTTCGAGCGGCTGCACCGCGTGCCGGCCGACGATCGCGTGAAGGATTTTCTCACGGTGTTCATCGCTCAGCACAACCGCACGCCGCCGGAAAACTGGAACGGCGTGATTCCGCTGACGACGAAGTAGCGGGGGCCACCCCATCCAAAGCCGGATGGCTAAAACAGCCGCAGTTGCTCGGCGGCCGCGGCGACGACCGGCTCTTCTTGCGAGCGGTCGAGCGGATGGGCGTTGTGGCCGGCGGCACGCAGGCACTCGACGAAACTGACCGGACCATGCGTGCAGTAGATGACTTTGGGCGCGACTCGCTCGACCGCCTCGAACAATTCGTCATAGTCGGCATGGTCCGACAGCGGCACGGCATGGTCGACTCCCAGCCGGCCGCGCGTGCGTTCGTGCATGGCCCAGCCGGTGACGGCGAACGTGACGGTTTTTTTCAAACCTGGCAACCGCCCCGCGGCGGTGCATGCGCGGCGGCACGACCACGACGTGCCCCGGCAGCGGCTTGTCGACATACAAGTGGCAATCGCCCAGGTCGACGCCGCAGGCGCGATAGACCTGGCTGACTTCATACATCTTCGGGTGCTGCAGCACGGGGAAACCGGCCGCGGTGAGCAGCCGCGTGACCTCTTGTCCCTTGCCCAGTACGTAGGCTTCGACGACGGGCGTAAATCCCCCGTCGATGGCCTTGCGCACAAGCGTGAACAACTGATCGAGCACCTGTGCCCGCGGTGGATGGCGATATAATGGGTTGCCGTAGGTGCTCTCGATTACCAGCACGTCGGCTTGCGGCAACTCGGCTCGGGCGGCGGTCGCGCTTTCGCCGAGCTTGAAGTCGCCCGTATAGAGCAGCGATTGCTCGCCGTCTTCGGCCAGCAGCATGGCCGATCCCAGACAATGTCCGGCTGGATAGGTCGTCAATCGCATACCGCCCCAGTCGAGCGACTCGCCATAGGGCATGTCGTGCGTCGGCCGATGGCCGTACCGGAAACGGTACAACGCCGCCGTGGCCGGCGTGCACAGCGCGTACTCGTGCCGAGCCATGTGGTCGGCGTGCGGCGTGCGATACAAAAGCCCGCGGCTGTCGACGGCGAAAATCAATCGCCAAATCGGCTTTCGTGAGCTTCAGTCCGCGGTCGTAGTGGAACATGGTGGGGGTTGGGTGTTGGGGCCTGGCGTTCGGGAGGGAAAAGACGCAAGCGAAAGCAAGTCAACGGCTCGCGCCCTGGGTTGGCGACAGCGGAGTGCGTTTTTCGTCACCAGCCTCCAATCCCCAACCCTAGACCCCCAATCCTCAACCCGTACTCGGCGCCGCCAACAATTTTCCGGCCGGGCTCAGGCCGGCTGCCTTCCAGATCTGGTCCAAGGCGGCCGCCACGGCCTTGACCAGTTTGTCGCGAGAAATGCCGCCGAATTGACTTTTGTCTGGCGCGGGGGTCACGGGTCCGTCGTATCGCATTTCCGCTAGTGCCGCCAACACCCCGGGCAAATCGATCGCTCCGTTTTCGATGCCCAAGCGGCGCGACTCGAAGCGAGCGGTTTCGGCGTTCTCCTCGGCCGGAGCATCCGCCAGTGTGACGGTGACGATACGATCGGCCGACAGCGCACGCAGTTGGTCGATCTTGCCGCCGCCCAAATGCCAATGCCAGGTGTCGAGCGCCAATCCGACATTGGTCGAGTCGGTGCTACGCAACAGCAGCAATACCTCGTCGAACGTCTGCATGAATTGGAAACGATGCTCGGCCCGATAATGGACCGGCGCGATGAAATCGATTCCCAAGCGAATCTTGTGGGCTGCGAGCAGAGCGGCGATTTCCGCCAGTCGCTGGCGGTGGAATTCGAAATTCTGATGATAGGGACGCGCGTCGCTGCCGGCCTCGATCGTGGTCGTGGCCCGGGTGCAGCCCAGTTTGGCGGCGATTTCGGCCAGGGCGGGCAACTGTGCCAAGTCGACTTTGTAGTCGGGCGAGTCGTCGTGCCAGCGAACCGGCAAGCGAAAGCTGCCGATCTTTAGCCGCGCGCTGGTGATCAGCCGCGACGCCTTATCCCAACCTTGGGTCTTCACTTGTTCGGCCAATGCGACCAGGTCTAAATCCAGTCCCTTGAACCCGTGTGATAAAACCAACTCGATAAGTTCACTATCCCGGGCTGAGATGCCCAGCGCCTCCGGATTCAAATTCTTGAACATTGCTTCCCTTTTGGAATCGTACGCTACACCGCGTTTGCCAATCGCGGTTTGGCCGGCTCAACTGGCCATTATGACAAATTTGGCCGCCGCGTTGAAGGGCGGTGCAAATGGGGCGGCACTGAGTGCAACTTGCCGCGGGCGACCCACGGCCGCTTCGGCCAGTCCGACAACGACATCGCCGCCGCGGCGTTCGAACGACGCGCGATGTCCAGGCTTGCTGGCCGTTTTTTCCTCCGCGATTTGGTCGGAGAATTGCGTTTCGGACGGTTTTTTTTCCAACGCGCCCTTGGATCGTGCCAGATGGCGGCTATACTCGAATGAAGTGAACGGTTCGGGCGGACCGGCAAAAAGCGATCGACAATGGAGCCCGTACCATGTCCACCATTCTGATGCGCGTGGCCGATTTTCGCGGCCACTTTGGCAAACAAGTGTTTCAGTTGAGCGTGATTGCGGCGCTAGCCGCCATGGGGCTCTGGGGACACAAAAACCATTGGCAGCTTTCCTCGGCGCACGCGGATAGCGATTTTGGCCATGCCGCCCGTGGCCACGTCGCACCGCCGTCGCACGAGGCCGCCACGGCGCCCGTCCCAAGCGAGCCCGCGGCCAGCAGCGGCGCGCTGGCCCCCATCAAGTTTCCGACCAGTAACTCGATCGGCGAGATGGGCATTACCGTGGAGCAGGCCAGTCAGCGACCCCTGTCGCGGCAAGTGAGCGCGCCGGGCACCGTCGTTTACGATCCGTCGCGACATGCGCAATTGTCGGTTCGCGTCAGTGGCACCGTGTGGCGGATCGAAAAGCGACTGGGAGAAACCGTCCGCCGCGGCGACGTGCTGGCGATCATTGATTCGCCGGCACTGGGCCAGGCCAAGGCGAGTTTTTTGCACTCGATCGCCGACGTGCAGCTGAGCCAGAAAATTTATGAGCCGTTGCAGTCGCTGGCCAAGGGCGAAGTCTCGCTTAAGCAAGTTCACGCCGCCGAGAACAATCTGCGCAAAGCGCGCGTCGAATTGTTCAACGCCCATCAAGCCCTGGTCAGCATGGGCTTGCCGATCGACTTGGACGAATGCCAGAAACTGTCGGAGAGCGATCTGGAGACACGAGTCAAGTTCCTGGGTTTGCCGGAGTCGCTCGTTTCGCGTCTCAATCCGGAATCCATCAGCGCCAGCTTGCTGCCGATCCACGCGCCCTTCGACGGGTTGGTCATCAATCGCGATTTGACGATCGGCGAGGTGGTGTCGCCCGGCGAGACGTACTTCGAAGTCGCCGACGTGTCGAAGATGTGGATTTTGCTCAACGTCCGCGAGCAGGACAGCCACGATTTGGAAATTGGACAAACAGTGTCGTTCAATGCCGGGAACTCGACCGGCAGCGGAGCAATTTCGTGGATGAGCACGGCCGTCGATCCGAGGACGCGGACCGTCGAAGTGCGCTGCGAGGTTGAAAACCCCCATGTGCCCAACGACGACGGAACGCCGACTGGAAGACGCGAACTGCGGGCCAACTTATTCGGGGTTGGTCTGATCGAAATCGAGAAGAACCCAGCAGCCCTGACTGTGCCGACCAAGGCGGTGCAGTGGAATGGCGACAGCCACGTCGTGTTCGTGCAAACGGACGCACAAACGTTCGCTCCGCGCCGCGTGCAACTGGGTATCGTAACGGATGAATTCACGGAAATTCTCGATGATCTTTCGGCCAACGACGCCGTTGCCGTCGATGGCAGCCATATCCTGAAAGCCGAGCTGAGCCGCACGGCGATGAACGGCCCTCCATGATCCCCGCCTAAGGCCGTTGGCCGCTCGCCCCGCAGACCCGAAAACCAAAGGTGCCGCTGGGGCACAAACCCAATGGACTGCCCGCCATTGTCCCTCGCCTAACCCGCCGCACATTTTCAGCTTCCAATCTCGATGGCTTCTCGGATCATCATCTGGTCGCTCGACAATCGTTGGCTGGTGATCGCGATCGCGGTTTTGGTGTCCATCCTGGGCGTCTTTTCCGGTCGCTCGCTCAACTTCGACGCTTTTCCCGATACCACCCCGGTGCAAGTGCAGATCAACACTCCGGCGCCGGCCCTGGTGCCCGAGGAGATCGAGCGGCTGATCACGTTTCCGGTGGAATTGGCGATCAGCGGCATTGGCGGACTGGAGGAGGTTCGCTCGGTGTCCCAGTTCGGGGCGTCGGCGGTTATTGCCACGTTTCGCGATGGCACGAACATCTACCTGGCCCGACAGCAGATTGCCGAGCGATTGAATCGCGTGGAAGTGCCCGAAGGCATCGAACGCCCCACGATGGGACCGGTGGCCACCGGATTGGGGGAAGTGTTCCATTACACGCTGTCGAGCAAGACGCGCAGCATGACCGAGCTGCGCACCATGCACGACTGGGTTGTGAAGCCGAAAATGCGATCGGTGAGCGGTGTGGCCGAGGTCAACTCGTGGGGCGGCCTGGAAAAAGAATATCAGATTCGCGTCGACCCGGTGCGCGCTGCTGCGGCACGCCGTGGCCTTTGACACGCTGGTCGACGCGGTGAGGCTGAACAATCTCAACGTGGGCGGCGGCAACATCAACGAGAACCAGACCGGCGAAATGCTGCTCGTGCAAGGGGTCGGCCGCACCTCGACCGTCGAACAGATCGAGAATATCGTCGTCGCGGCGGTCGAAGGCGTTCCGATTCGAGTTATGGACGTGGCCGACGTCACGATCGGACATCAACTCCGCAAGGGCGCCGTGACGGCCAACGGCCAGGGCGAGGTCGTCCTGGGGCTGGGCTTCATGTTGATGGGTGAAAACAGCTATGCCGTCACGCAACGGCTCAAGGACCGCCTCGAAGAAGTCAAGGCCACGCTGCCTCCCGACGTCGAAGTCACGGCCGTCTACGACCGCACGCGCCTGGTCGACCAGGTGATCGCCACCGTGCGCAGCAACCTGTTCGACGGGGCGCTGCTGGTCACGGCCATCGTGTTCATCTTTTTGGGCAATCTGCGGGCCGGCCTGATCGTGGCCCTGGCCATTCCACTCTCGATGCTATTCGCGTTTTCGGGCATGCTGCAAATGGGCATCGCCGGCACGCTGCTGAGCCTGGGCGCGATCGATTTCGGCATCGTCGTCGACAGTTCGCTGGTTGTGGTCGAAAGCATCTTGCGCCGCGTTGCCCATCACGGCGACATCGACCGCGAGCTGGTGCGCGACGCCACGATCGAGGTCCGCCAGCCGACCACGTTTGGCCAGTTGATCATCATGATCGTGTACCTGCCGATTCTCAGCCTGGAGGGGGTCGAGGGGCGGATGTTTCGCCCGATGGCGTGGACCGTGATTTTCGTGTTGATCGGCTCGCTCATCCTATCGTTGACCCTGATGCCGGTCTTGGCCAGCTTGCTGCTGCCGCGCAAGATCGACGAGACCGATCCCCTCATCGTGCGAATCGCGAAGCGACTCTACGAGCCGGTCTTGAATCGCATTTTGCAATTCAAAATGCCCGTGCTGGCTGTCACGGTCGGCGGACTGGCGACGGCGGCCCTGATCGCGCTGTCGATGGGCACTGAGTTCGTTCCGCGGCTTTCCGAGGGGGATGTCGTGGTCGGCATTTTGCGGCCCGCCGGCACGCACCTCAAAGAGTCGATTGCGATCAACACGCGGATGGAACAACTGCTGCTCGAGCATTTCCCGGATGAGATCTCGCACGTCTGGAGCCGCATGGGGGCGCCGGAGGTGGCGACCGACGCGGGCGACGTCATGATTTCCGAGATTTTCGTCTCGCTCAAGCCACGGGAACAGTGGACCGCGGCCAAGTCGCAGGCCGACTTGCTCGACCTGATGCAAGACGTCGTGGGGCGCTTTCCCGGACAGACCGTTTGGCTCACGCAGCCCATCGAACAGCGCATCAACGAAATGGTGTCCGGCGTGCGGGCCGACGTGGCGCTGAAATTATTCGGCGACGACATCGACACGCTGGTCGCCACCGGCCGCGAGTTGGAACGAGCTTTGGGCCAGGTACCGGGCTGCGTCGATCTGGCCACCGAACAAATCAAGGGGCAGCCAATCCTGCAGATCAAGGTCGACCAGGAAGACATTGCCCGCTACGGGGTCTCGGTTCGCGGCGTGTTGGACCTGGTCGAGACCGTCAGCGGCAAGCACTTGGGCGAAGTGGTCGAGGGCCAGCTTCGCTTTCCGCTCACCGCCCGGCTACCTGAAGCGATGCGCGATAGCCCTCAGGCGATCGCCGATATCGAATTGCTCGCGCCCACCAATGAACGGCTTCCGCTATCGTTGTTGGCCGACGTGCGCAAGGTCGAGGGGCCAAAGATGATCTCGCGCGAGTGGAGCAAGCGGCGATTGACCGTTCAGTGCAACGTGCGCGGCCGGGACGTGGGCAGTTTTATTGCCGAGGCCCAGCAGAAAGTCAACGGAACAGTCGCCATTCCGCCTGGCTTTACGATCGAGTGGGGCGGCCAGTTCGAGAACATGCAACGGGCCCAGAAGCGATTGATGATCGTCGTGCCGCTGGCGTTGTGCCTGATCATTGTGCTTTTGTACATCACGTATCGAAATGTGACCGACACGGCCTGCGTGTTCGCGAGCGTACCTCTGGCGTGCATTGGCGGCATCGCCCTGTTGTGGTTCCGCGAAATGCCGATCTCGATCTCGGCCGCCGTGGGCTTTATTACCCTTTCGGGCGTCTCGGTGCTTAACAGCATGGTGTTTGTCTCGGCGTTTCGCGATTTGCTGCGCGAGGGGTTCGCGCCTTCCGCGGCCATCACGACGGCCGCCATGACCCGGCTGCGAACCGTGATGATGACCGCCCTGGTAGCCTCCGTGGGTTTCGCGCCGATGGCGCTCAGTTCGGGAATGGGCGCCGAAGTGCAGCGTCCGCTGGCCACGGTCGTGATCGGGGGTGTCATCAGCAGCACGCTCATGACGCTTTTCATCATTCCGGCTCTCTATAGCCTGTTGGTTCGCGACCCGGCGTCGGAAAACGGCTTGAAGGTCGCCCGCGCAATCGAGTAGAACTGGGCAATGGCACACATCGCGGCCGATGCCGGGAGTCTGGGCATCGGACGCCTTGACCGCCTAATCGGTTCCATTTCCAGGCCCAGGCAATTTCATGGCCCGACTCATTCAAAAGCCGACCCGGATCGAAGCCGCCGGGGAACCGCCCAAGCTCATCGAAGAGTTCATTGGGCGAGTCAATTCGCAGACCGAAGCGCTCAGCATTGCCCGCATGAAAAGCCCTTCGGGCTGGAGCGAACCAGGGCAAACTCCCGAGTTTGACGAATACACCGTGGTGCTGTCCGGTACGCTGCAGGTGAAACTCAAGGGCCAGGAGTTCGAAGTCCTGGCTGGCCAGGCGATCATCGTCAACGCGGGCGAATGGGTGCGGTACAGCACGCCCGGCCCGCACGGGGCCGAATACATCGCGGTTTGCCTGCCGGCGTTTTCTCCCAGCACCGTCCATCGCGATTCGTAGCGCGAGAGCGATACGAACCATCGCCCGAATATCATCGCGGAGCCACGACCATGACCGACGACTCGACAACGCCTCCCGCCCCGGACGCTGAGCCCATACCGTTTCCGCCCGAGTTGCTGAAAAGCGCGTACAACGCCTTCAAAAAGCGCTGGAAGCTCACACGCCTGGATCAAGAGTCGCAAATCGGCCGGGGGCCGATGAGCTCCGGCCAGAAATCGACGATCGCGGGCATCGTTCCGCCGGACCAGTTCCCGCGAGGCGTGTGGGACGAACTGGTCAAGTCGGGCAAGATCAAGCGGGCCGGCTCGGGCTTTTACTCAATGCCGTAATCCTGGCGGCAATCGTCGTCGCCCACGGTCAGGCATTTGGGCCGAAAGCCGAGCTGTTTTTGGCCATTCTTGCGACGTTTTCGCGGCCCCATCGTGAGCTAGACTTTCGCTGGAAGTCGTGGAATGCGCGCCAACGTCGAGCGCGGGCACGAGTGCCATTGCGTCAAG
Organism: uncultured Planctomycetaceae bacterium; assembly: GCA_963791755.1. GTDB lineage: Bacteria > Planctomycetota > Planctomycetia > Pirellulales > PALSA-1355 > PALSA-1355. The sequence continues at coordinate 263,940 of CAWBTK010000005.1, read as the reverse complement.
TTCCGGAGACGAAAGATGCGCGGCGCCCGATTTCTGCGTGGCTGTTTTTGTTTGGCGCTGGCGCTGTCGAGCCAGGGAGTGGCGCTGTCCGCCGTGGCGGACGAAGATTTGTATTTGACCGACGGGCGCTCGTTTCCAGGTCAGTTGTGGTTCGCGCGCACGGGCGCGCCCGAGCGGCTGCTTCATCGCCGCGAAGTCACCGTGAACCAGGCGTTTCCGCGAGCGGCGATGAAGCTTGGGCAGGTCGCCGTAGGGCCGGACGGCAAGGTCTATTTCGCCAGCGGTTTGGATGGGTATGTCATACATCTGCTGGATGGGCGAAACGAGGTCGTGAGTTTCGAGTTCGCCGGCCAGGTTCGCGATCTGGCGTGCTCCGACGAGGAGCATACGGTCTATTTCAGCGTCGTGCCCACGCCCCAAAACGGCGAGCCCTTGGCCGATGGGAAGATTTATCGACGCGACATTTGGGCCGGCCAGCCCAGCGAGATTGCCGCGATTCGACAGTCGGACGTTGGCGGCAATTGGTGGGGCACATTCGCCGTTCGCGACGGCGTCTTTTATCTGGCGACGCTCGAAACTCCCAGCCGCATCCTCAAGCTTGCGGGCAGCGAACCCGAGCGGTTCGCGACGGCGGACGGCTACAAGATTCAAGGACTGGCATGCGGCCCCGACGGCCAGTTCTATTTTTGCGACGGCAGTGAAAAGGTCTATCGCACGGCCGATTTCCGCAAGGTCGAGCCGGTCTTCGCGGGCTCTCGTCCCTTCACCGACGTCAGTCCGCGACCAAGGGGCGAAGCTCCGCAACCGTGAACCAGGCCGCTACAATAGTTCCGGTCTCGGTTTTTTACGCCGCCTCAGGCCTTCCTGCTTCCCATGCAACTCGAACTTGTCGTCAGCAATGAGTCTCGGGTTCTCGGAGGCGCGCGAGCCTTGGTCGGGGAGACGCTGCGCCAACTTCCGCTGAGTCCCGTGCAGGCCAAGGAACTCGAAACATTGGTCGCGGGCGCCGTTCAGGACGCAGTGGAGCATGCCTATCGACCGGGCGAACAGGGCTCCGTCAAGCTCGCGATTCGGGAGCAGCAAGGCAAGCTGGAAATCACCGTGCGCGATTTCGGAATTCCCCGCGACGTCGAACTGCTGGAGCGGCAGTTGCATTCGCCGCAGGGCCCACGCGCGCTGTTCGGCTGTTCTACCTCGGGGCTGGTCGATGAAGTGCATTGGCTGGCTTATGGCCCCGAGGGCAAGGCCTTGCAGATCCGCAAGTGGCTGCACGTGACCCATGTCACCGAGCAGGCCGACAGCGGGGCAATCGCGCCGTTTCGTGACGATGCGCCGCTGGCGCCCGAGCAGGAGTACGAGATTCGGCGGTTGCGCGAGGACGAGGCGGTGCAAGTCTCGCAGTTGATGTACCGAGCATATGGCAACACCTATTTCAACTCCGACGTGTATTATCCCGAGCGAGTCGCGGCGCAGAACGCTTCTGGAGCCGTCGAGTCGATCGTGGCGCAGGCCGCCGACGGTTCGATCGTCGGTCACTATGCCCTGGAGAAGAACCAGGACGGCCCCGTGGCCGAAACGGGCCAGGCGGTGGTCGACCCGGCGCACCGCGGCCGTGGGCTGCTGAATCGCATGAAAGAGGCCGTGCTGGCCGAAGCCAAGAAGTCGGACCTCGTGGGCTGGTATGCCGACGCCGTGGCTGTCCATACGATGACGCAAAAATCGAATGTCGATCACGGCGGCCACTTGACCGGCGTGGATCTGGGCATCTCGCCCAAAACCGAGGAGTTCAAGGGAATCTCCCTCCAGCAGCCGCAGCGTGTCACCTGCCTGCTCTATTTCCATTGGCTTTCGCCCCCCGTGGAGCGCACGGTCCATGTGCCCGAGCGTCACCGAAACATGATCGCCGAGATCTACGAGCGTCTCGGCTGCCCCGTGCAATTCGCGGCCGGCGCCAGCGCCTCGGGCCACGGCACCCTGGCAGTGAGGATGGAGCCGAACGCGTCTCGTGGCATGCTGCGGGCCGACGTGATTGGCGCGGACACGGTCCACGCGGTGCGTCACGCCGCGCGCGACCTGGTTGAGCGATCGGGCGCGGCCGTTGTGTTTGTCGACTTACCCTTGGCGGATCCGGCGACTCCGCTGGTCGCCGAGGCGATCGAGGCCGAGGGATTTGGCTTTGCGGGCGTCGCCCCCCATTTCTCTTCGCGGGGCGACCTATTGCGGCTGGTTTACCTGGTTGAGCCGCTGGAGCGCGACCCCATCAAAACCTACGACGACGCCGCGGCGCGGCTCGTCGAGTACGCGCTGGCCGATCAGATTCGCGTGCGCGCGGCTCTGTAGACGGTGGCAATGCACCCCGTGGCACTGGCATTTTGCCAGTGCAATCCCTGGCCACCACTCAAAACACTGGCAAGATGCCAGTGCCACTCGCTGCATGCGGGCGACTCGAGGTCCTTCGGGGGCGCGCTTCGACTCGCCATGGTTTTTCCGACCGGGTGTAATAAGATCGCCCTCGGGAACGACTAGTCGGGTGTGAATCAACTTGTTCGGGAGATGCCGATGCCGGATTGGCCGGAGATCCTGAGCCGCGACGGACCGGCCGCGTGGCGCGCCGCGTATCGCATCGTGGGCAATCGGGCCGACGCCGACGAATGTTTTCAAGAGGCCTGCCTGGCCGCCTTGAATGTTTCTCGCCGCCAGGTCGTGCGCCAGTGGCCCGCGCTGTTGCGGCGCCTGGCGGCCGCTCGGGCTGTGGACCGATTGCGACAACGTCGACGACGGCGGGACCGCGAGCAAGACACGGATGTGGCAGCGCTCGCAGGCGGCGTGTCGCCGATCGAGCGGGTCGAGGAACGCGAGTTGGCCGAACTGTTGCGTGCCGCGCTGGCGAAGATTCCGCCGCAACAGGCCGAACTGTTTTGTCTGCATTGCCTGGAACAGTGGTCGTACCAAGAAATTGCCGACGAGCTGAGAATCTCGACCAGCCGAGTCGGTGTGTTGATCCATCGCGCCTGCGCGAAATTGGCGCGATTGCTGGCGGCTCGATCACAGGTGAACGCGCCGCAAAAGGAGACGTCATGACTCAGCCTATCGATCCTTCTGACGAAGTGCTTTCGCGTGCAGAGGCCGCCTTGCGCGGCGAGCCAATCCCGGTGGGGCCATCGGAGGAAATCATGGCCCGCACTCTGTCCGCTTTGAACGCCGAGTATGAACAACCCCCTTGGTCTTTCGTGAGGAGACGAACGATGCGATTGGCAATTCCCCTTGCCGCCGCGGTGCTGCTCGCCCTGGGCGGGCTCGTGTATGTGGGTTCGATGACTTCGGTCGGTCCGCCGGTCGCCTGGGCCGACGTGGCGGCCAGGCTGCGCGACGCGCGGACCCTCACTTATCGCACGACGATCTCGGGCAAGGACGTCCAAGTGCCGTTGACCTCGCGTACGTGGCTGAAGGTTCCCAGTCACATGCGGATGGAGACCAGCAACGGACTTATTTCGATCATGGACGGTGACCCCGCGACGGCTCTCTACCTCGATGCGGCGACCAAGACGGCCTATTTCTCCAAGTCGAAAGCCAAGTCCAAACCGAAGACAACGGGCACGTTTCAGCCCGGACCACAGGTGGTCGATTTCAAGCAGAAGAACGATCACACGTTCGAGTTCTCAGGGTTCGAGAAATTCAAGAAACTGGCCAAGGAAAAGGGCGAGCCCGTGGGTAAAAAGAAAATTGGCGACATCGAAGCCCAGGGCTTTCGTGCGCAGCAGAACGGCGTGATGTCTACGGTGTGGGTCGACCCCCAAACCGGGCAGCCCCTGGTCATTGAGCACACGCAACGCGCGGGCGACAAAGAAATGACGGTTACGATGAGCGATTTTGTGTTCGACACGCCGCTGGACGATGCCCTGTTCAGCCTCAAGCCGCCGGTCGATTACAAGGTGACCGAGGGACAGTTGGAAGCGGCCACGTCCGAAGAGTCGTTCGTGAAACTACTGCGGCTGTATGCCGAGGCCACGGGCGGCACGTTCCCGCTCAAGCTCGATGACTGGGCCGACTACGACAAACAGCTCAAAACCGAGCAGTTCAAGAAACCCGGCTCGTTTACCGACCCCAAATACATCCAGCTTGTGCAAACCGTGATGGGTGGCATGACGTTCGTGCTTCAATACAAGGACCAATACGTTTATCGTCCCGAGAACATTAAGCTGGGCGATGCCGACAAGATGCTGCTGTGGTACAAGCCCGAGGGGTCTGAGAAATATCGGGTGATCTACGGCGATCTGCACGTGGGCGAGTTGGCGGCGGACCAGGTTCCGGAAAAGCCGGCCGAGTAGGGCCGCATTGAAGGGGGCCGGCGCCGACTCTATATTGATGGCCGCGGATCGACCTGGCAACTTTCCAAGAGCACAATCATGAGCACGACCACGGCGACAACCGATTCATCCGGCGCGGCGACCGATGTGGGACGCGGCGGTTCCCGGCTTTTGTTCTGGAGCGCGGCGGCGATTGCCATCCTTCTGATCCCGGTCTTTTTCGCCCAGGCGTTCGCGGCGCACATTCTCGTGACCCCCTGGTACGTGCCGATTGGGGGCACCATCGCCGCGCTGACCGCCCTCTATGCGCTGGGGCGACCGCGTCGATGGTGGCGAGTCGGGGTTGTCGTTTTATGCGTGGGGCTGGCTTGCCTGGAGTGGTATTTCCTGTTGGGGCTGACGGTCTTGCCGCGATATTCCGGCCCGATCGCCGAAGGCAGCCCGCTGCCCGCGTTTCATGCCACGATGTCTGACGGCACGGAAATCGACGAGTCGTATTTTCGCGATCGGCCCATGACCGCCATGGTGTTCTTTCAAGGGCGCTGGTGTCCGTTTTGCATGACGCAGCTCCGGGAACTGGACAACCACGACGAGGACTTTCAGCGGATCGGCGCGAAGGTGGTTGTGGTCTCGATCGAGGATGTGCCGTCGGCGGCCGAAACCAAGCGAGATTTTCCGAGTCTGACGGTGGTCTCCGACGAGAAACGGGAATTGTCGAACGCCATCGACCTGATCAATCGGGGCGTTGCGCCCGATGGCGGCGACACGGTCGCTCCGACGATCGTACTGGTCGACGGCAGCGGCACGGTGCGCTGGCTACACCGCCCCACGCGTATTGTCGCCCGACCGTCGGCCGCGGAACTCGTCGCGGCGATTGAAAGTCGCCTGGGGAAATAGCCTCGTCGAAAATTCTCTTCGGCCGAAGCCCAACTGGTCGAGTTTATTCTGGCTTGTCTGATGTTGCCGGCTGTTTTGGCAAAAGGTCGACGCCCGGCTCTGGCGAGCGGGCGTGGCGCGATTGTTCCTCGATTTCACCCGCCTCGCTGCCTAGTCCGCCCTCGGCCCGCGTGACCACCGGCTCGGCGGGCGGCCTGCGTCGCGCGTCGCCATCGCGATTTCTCTCCTTCCCGACGGGTTTGGCGTTCAATTCGTGCCGGCCATTTCGCTCGGTCATATGAATGGGAACGCCCGAGGGGAACACGATCTCGCGCGCCGTGTCGGGAATGCCGATGCCGGCTTCTTCGAAGGCGCTTTTGATGAGTCGGATCACCGACGAACGAACCTTCGGTTGACTGTGCTCGACCCCGTCCAGCCAAAAGTAAATCCGCAAGTCGACCGTGGCCGCACCCAGTTGATCGACCAGGACCCAAGGTTCGGGATCGCGGAGCACGGCCGGGTGATCCGCCAGAACTTTAAGGGCGATGTTTTGGGCCTCGGTAATTGGGGCGTCATAGCTGATACCGACCACAAAGTCGTCGCGCCGATTGGGATTGCTGGTGAAGTTACGGATCACGGCCTTGTAGACCGTGGCATTGGGAATCTGTAAATGATTGCCTTCCGGAGTCATAAGAATGGTCGTCCGCACGGTCAGGCGCTCCACGGTTCCGATCACATCGTCGATTTGCACCAGATCGCCGTTGCGAAAAGGGCGCTGCACGCTCAAGAGAATGCTGGCTAGAAAATTCTCGGCGATGTCCCGAAACGCGATACCGATGATCAATCCGATCAACCCGGTGCCGCCGAGCACGGAGAGCGCCAACCGCGAGAGCCCGCTGACTCTGAGAACAATGTAAAGTCCGATCAGAAAGACGAGTAGCGCAAAGCCGCGGGCGATGACGTCGCGCAACAGCGGCACCTCCAAGCGGCGGAGAAACAGCCGTCGCGACAGGCGGTTTGTCCAACGGGCGGCCAGCAAGGTCACCAACAGGATCAAAATGCCGAACAAGATGTACGGCGAAAGCCGCAGCATTTCGGACCACAGCTCAACCAGGCCCTGGAAGGCGGGGCGAAGATCAAGCATCCGCGGTTTGGCGATCTCCATTTTGTTCACGACCGCCACCACATCCTGCGTGCTGGTGGCCAGTTGGCTCGCCCAACTCAGGTGGGTCGGATCGCGGGCAACGCCGTGCAAAAACACGACTCCCTCATCCACGCGCACCCGGGGATCCTCGTACCAACCGGTCGCCTCGAGAATCTTTTCGAGTCGCCGGCTGATTTCTTCGTCGCGGGCCTGAGGCTCGACCGAAACCGCCTTGGCCGGCGGTAACTGTTCCTTGCCGGCGGCCGGGCTGGCGGCAGGCGGAGTCTCCTCCTGCGCGTGCGCAAGCGGCATGGTAGTTACGAACAGCAACAATCCGAGCCCGACGAAGGTGCTGCGATGGCGGCGAGTCCGATGCAACAAACCAAGGCCTCCCTGGGATTTGCAGATGCCAATAGCGAGACTAAAACCGAGCCCAATGGGATCCGATTTTCCAAACCTTGATCGGTGGTTAGCCGTGCTTTGCGGCCGGAGTTTTCCCGCCGTTGAGGGCTGGCGAATCGACGAATTTCCATCCATTTCCTTGATTCCAGGGGCCGCGGGCGTCGACTTCGCCTTCGTCTCCTTCGCCCGTCGAATCGTTGTAGTATTGGTCGACGACGCCGGCCGTGGGAGGAATCTGGCCGATCGAAAGCGCCGGCTTGCCCATGCTCTCCAGCGCGAGCATGAACGCCTTCATATGCGTAATTTCCCGCGTCATGAGGAACTGGAGTGCATCTTTGGTGCCCGCGTCGTCGCAGAAGTCGATGAGCCGTTCGTAGACGATCTTGGCCCGCGCCTCGGCCGCGATATTGCTGCGCAAGTCCACGTCGAGCTCGCCGGTGACTTTCAAATAGTCGGCCGTCCAGGCGCTGCCCATCGAGTTGCACAACGTTACGCCTCCGCCACCGGCAATCGCCACCAACGGGTCCGCCTCGGCGGCCTCGCGGTCTTTTTTCATAGGCTTCAAATGCAAACGGGCCAATGCTCCCACGATCTCCAGATGGCTCAACTCTTCCGTGCCGATGTCCATTAACAGATCCTTGCGCTGCGGATCGTCGCAGTTCAAGCCCTGAATTGAATACTGCATGGCCGCGGCCAGTTCGCCATTGGCGCCGCCAAATTGCTCGAGGAGCATATTTCCAAAACGGGGATCCGGATCGCCGACGTTCACGGTGTACATGAGCTTTTTGACATGGTGATACATGATCGATCCCCCTTGGTTGAGTACGACGCCGGGCACACTTGTTCGCTTGCGAATGAATCCGAGCATTGCAAAGTGTGTGCCGCCCAGCGGCGCTACTTTATTTTTATTCTTCTTGCGCGACACGGCCCCGCTTGCATTCTGGGAGGCACTTGCCCCAATTTTGGAGGCTACGGAGTTCCATTTGGTATTGGGTGAATGCGGCAGGTCGCCGCGACGGGTGACTGGCGTGCGATCAGCTCGACGCCAGACGCACCAACGCCCGTTGGCGAGCGGGTCAAAAGAAATTTCGCACTTCGGCTCGAAAAATAGCGGCTCGTAATTCCCTGGCAAAGTGAAAGCACATTCCAACGATTGGAGTTAAAAAAAACTGGTTGACAGGTCGGAATATTCCGATATATTGAACTATAGGAGGAGAATGAGCCATGAGTGCCGTGAAATTGCGACTAACCGAGTTGGACGCCCTGGGCGAGGCGGCGGAATGTCTGCGGACGCTGGCCCATCCGCATCGGTTGCGGATGGTGCAGATGCTGCTTCAGGGAGACTACACCGTCAGCGAACTGGCCGAAGCCTGCGAACTGCCCAGCGCGATGGCGTCGGAGCATCTGCGGCTGATGCAGCGATGCGGATTTCTCACCAGCGAGAAGGAGGGGCGCAAGGTGTTTTACCGAGTCGCCGAGCCGCATCTGAAGAGCATTCTCAAGTGCGTCGAGGACCGCTTCGGCGTCGCGACCGCGAGTCGATAGGGTGATCTTTTTTTCCTGAACATATCGATAGTTTCCGACGTATCGAACTATATATCTTATGTCTGAACGGGAGGAAGTCATGAGCGTCACCACCATTTCCCCGAAGCAGTTGCATGACAGGGTCCAAGCCGGCCGGTCGTCGAACTCATCGATGTGCGCACGCCCGTCGAGTTCCGCGAGGTCCATGTGGGCTTTGCCCGGAACGTGCCGCTCGATCAGTTGGACGCGACGCAAGTCGCGGCCGGACGGAACGGCTCGTCGGAGCCGCTGTACGTGATTTGCCGATCGGGGAGTCGCGGCAAACAGGCATGCGAAAAGCTTCTGGCGGCAGGTATACGAACGTGGTCAACGTGGAAGGAGGCACGCAGGCCTGGGACCAGGCGGGATTGCCGGTCGTCCGCGGCCAACAGGCCATGTCGCTGGAACGGCAGGTACGCATCGCCGCCGGGTCCCTGGTCGTCCTCGGATCGGCGCTCGGCGCCTTCGTCAGCCCCTATTGGATCGGACTGGCGGCTTTCGTCGGAGCGGGGCTGGTGTTCGCCGGAATCACCGACACCTGCGGCATGGGAATGCTGCTCGCGCGGATGCCCTGGAACAAGGTTCCGCAAGCGCCGACCACGAACCGCGCGGCTGGCCCCGCGAAACCGGCCGCCGAATCACCGACATCCTGCTGCGGTTGATTCCGCACGAATCGAGTTTCAGGACGCTGACGGAACGCGTCGCACGACAGCAAAACCACCTATCCGATTAGGAGCAACGATCATGATTCTCAAACAATACTATCTCGGCTGTCTGTCGCACGCGTCGTATCTCGATCACCGACGAGAAAACGCAACACCGCGGTCGTGGTCGATCCCCAGCGCGACGTCGAGCAATACATCTGCGCGACGCGAAGCGGGCGGCTACTGCGAATCAAGTACGTCTTCCTCACCCACTTTCATGCCGACTTCCTCGCCGGCCACATCGAACTGCGGAACAAGGCTGGCGCGAAGATCTATCTCGGCGCAGCGTGCCGAAGCCAGAGTTCCACGCAGACCAAGGTCAAGGATGGCGATCGGATCGAGTTTGGCGATGTGCGCTTCGCAGATTCTGGAAACGCCCGGCCATACGCCCGAAGGCATTTCGATCCTGGTCTTCGACCTCGCCAAGAGCGACACGGCCGCATGGCCGTGCTGACCGGCGATACGCTGTTCATCGGCGACGTGGGTCGGCCCGACCTGCTCGCGTCGATCGGCGTGACGGCCGACGAACTGGCCGACATGCTGTACGACTCGCTCACGAACAAGCTCGTGAAGCTGCCCGACGAGACGCTCGTCTATCCGGCCCACGGCGCGGGCTCGATGTGCGGCAAGAACCTGAGCAAGGAAACGGTCTCCACGATCGGCGAGCAGAAGACAGTTCAACTACGCCCTGCAGCCGATGAGCCGCGAGGACTTCAAGCGGATCGTCACCGCCGAGCAGCCGGAAGCGCCGAGCTACTTCGTCCACGACGCCATCCTGAATCGCCAGGAACGTCCCGAATCTGGAGGCGACGCTGTCGGAATCGCTGAATGCGTCCGCTCGCGTCGAGGAAGTGCTGCGGCTCAAGAACCAGGGCGCACAACTGCTCGATGTCCGCGAGGCCATCGACTTCGAGGGGGCCCATCTGGCCGGCGCGATCAACATCGGCATCCAGGGAAAGTACGCCACCTGGTGCGGAATCGTGCTCAATCATGAGCATCCCATCGTCGTCATCGCCGAAGCCGGCAAGGAAGAAGAAGCGGTGATGCGATTGGGACGCATCGGCTTTGACAATGTCGCCGGCTACCTGCGCGATGGCATGGACGCCTGGAGATCGACCAGACCTGGTCGCGCAAGATCGACCGCATCACGGCCGTGGCGCTGGCCGAGCAACTGGCCGCAGCCGCCGCGCCGACCGTCGTGGACGTGCGCAGCGAGAAAGAGTGGGCAAGCCGGTCATATCGCCGGCAGCCTGAACATTCCGCTGAATCACTTGCGGGAGCGCGCTGGCCGAGATTCGCGAAGGATCGCCCGGTCGTCGTGCATTGCGAAGGCGGCTATCGCTCCGCGATCGCGGCCAGCTTGCTGGCGCAAGCAGGACGCGCCGAACGTGCTCGATCTGGTCGGCGGCTTCAAAGCCTGGGCGGCTTCCAAGCTGCCCGTGCAAGTCGAAGTCGACCACCGGCGCGGCAGTCTAGCGCAGTTCGGTCACGGCGAAAGGACGTCGCGTGTTGCACTCCTCACCTTACTATTCGGAGCCTTGGTGGGATTCTCCCTCGGGCTGACCGGGGGAGGCGGCGCGATCTTCGCCGTGCCGCTGCTCGTCTATGGATTGGGCGTGCCGGCCCGCGAAGCAGTCGGCGTGTCGCTGCTGACCGTGGGAGCCACGTCGCTGGTCGGCTTTGTGCAACGGGCGCGGAGCGGCATGGTCGAGTTTCCCACCGGATTGCTGTTTGCCGTGGCCGGCATGATCGGTGCGCCGGTGGGAGCGATGTTGGCCGATCGCATTCCCGAGGCCGTGCTGCTCGGCTTGTTTGCCGTGCTCATGCTCGTGATCGCCGTGCGAATGTGGCGCAAGGCCGCGGATTCAGCGGCTCAGCTTGCCGATCATCATGGACGACAACGCGGGGCCCACGTGTCGGCGCGATCCCGAAGGCAAACTCCGCCTGACCTCGCAGTGCGCCATGCTGCTGGGCATCGTTGGCTTGGGCGCGGGCGTGCTGTCGGGACTGTTTGGCGTGGGAGGCGGGTTCATCATCGTGCCGGCGCTGGTGATGTTCAGCGGCATGGGGATGCAGCGGGCCATCGGCACGTCGCTCTTGGTCATCACCCTGATCAGCGCCTCGGGCACGGCAAGCCATCTGTTGGCGGGCAAGGATCTCACCTTGTCCACGGCCGGAGTGTTCACCATCGGGAGCATCGCCGGGATTGTTTGCCGGCAGTGGGCTTGCCCAGCGGCTGGCCGGCCCAACCCTTCAGAGAGTTTTTGCGGCAGCGATTGTCCTGGTCGCTTTGTTCGTCATGTTTCGCACTCTTTGGCAGTAGGAGCGAGGCCATGCGTGGTGTGTCATGGGTGATCGTGGGACTAACTTCCGTGGCGGCCGGCGGGGCAACGGTCGACGATTCCCCGTTTTTCTTTCCGCAAGTGGCCCATTACGGCGGAATCGTCCGACTTCCCGACGCCGCCGAGCCGCCACGACGCGGCACCAAGATCGTCTTCGACATCACGGCCGACAGCAAACCCGACGAGCCGAACAAAGGGCTCGAAAGCGTGGCCCGCTACTTGAATCTCAACGCCGAGGCAGGCTTCAAGCCGGCGGATGTAAAGCTCGCCCTGGTGCTGCACGGCGCGGCCACCAAAGCGGCGCTTAGCGATTCGGCCTACGCGAAACATGCCGGCCCACGAGAGAAATCCCAACCTGGAGTTGATCCACGAGCTGAAGTCGTGCGGCGTCGAGGTCTTTGTGTGCGGTCAGTCCCTGGCCCGCAACAAGTTTGCTCTCGCGGACGTGGCCGGCGACGTCTCCGTAGCTGTGTCGGCCATGACCGTCAACGCCAACAAACAGCAGGATGGTTACGCCTATCTTTCGATCCACTAGCCAGGCGATTGATCTTCGTGAGCAAATATCGGGGGATTTCGAGCCATGTACGAGACTCCGCGTAAAGACCATTACCAGGTTCTGATCCTTGGCGGCGGCACGGCCGGCATCACCGTGGCCGCCCGACTGCGCCGCAAGCTCAAGGCCTACGACGTGGCCATCGTCGAGCCATCCTCGAAGCATTACTACCAACCGCTCTGGACTCTGGTCGGCGCGGGAGTGTTTCCCAAGGAACAGAGCGAGCGCGCCGAATCGGCATTCATTCCCCAGGGGGCGGATTGGATTCGCGAGCATGTCGCCGAGTTCCATCCCGAGCAAAACTACATCGTAACCCGGGAAGGACGGCGCATTGGCTACGACTTCCTGGTCGTCGGACTGGGGATTCAGATCGATTGGGGAAAGATACCGGGCTTAATCGAGGGCATCGGACGCCAACAGATCTGCAGCAATTATTCCTATCAACAGGTCGACTACACCTGGGAGTGCGTGCGCAATTTCCAAGGTGGTACGGCGCTATTCACGATGCCCAATACGGCGATTAAGTGCGGCGGAGCGCCGCAGAAGATCATGTATCTGGCCGACGATCACTTCCGTCGATCCGGAGTGCGTGAGAAGTCACAGCGTCATCTTCGCCTCGGCGCAGGGATCGTTGTTCGCCGTGGAGAAGTATCGCAAGACCTTGGAACACGTTGCCAGGCGAAAGGCGATCGACGTTCGCTTCAAACTCAATCTGGCGGAACTCAAGCCGGAAACCGAAGGAGGCCGTGTTCGAGAACCTCGACACGCAGCGAACGGATCACGATTCCGTTCGACATGATCCACGTCACGCCGCCGATGAGCGCCCCGGACGTCATCAAGTCGAGCCCTTTGGCGAACGAGGCGGGCTGGGTGGAGGTCGACAAGTACACCCTGCAGCATCCCAGGTTTCCCAACGTTTTTCCCATTGGCGATTGCAGCGGCTTGCCCACCTCGAAGACCGGAGCGGCGATTCGCAAGCAAGCTCCGGTGCTGGTGCAAAACCTCGTGTCCGCCATCCGCGGGGAACCGCTGCGGGCCAAATACGACGGCTACACCTCGTGTCCGCTTGTCACCGGCTACGGAAAGCTGGTCCTGGCCGAGTTCGACTACGAGGGAACGCCTCAAGAGACCTTTCCCTTCGATCAGTCGAAGGAACGCCTTTCGATGTACCTGTTGAAGGCGTACGCGCTGCCGCGACTTTACTGGGAGGGCATGCTGCGGGGGCGAGGTTGAAGCGGTCCGCACAGTAAGGTGTGCTCCATCGCTCACTTTTCCGGAGCCCCTTTGCTAGCTCACTGGGTTCGCGATTGACACGTTTTTTGGAGTGTCTTATCGTCGTTCCGTTTCACGTCTGACCAGTCCGAAGCCAGTCGCCTGCAAGGAGCAGCAATGTCACGAAGCAATTACTTACTCGTAGTTGTGGTTCTGAATCTGTTGAGCGGCGCTGCGTGCGCGGACGAGCCGCAATCGACAGCGGTTACGCCTGAACCTTCGCGAGGTTCGTTCTTCATCTATGAAGACCATTGGGACAACATGACAGACGAACCGAGCGAGCAACTGGGCATGGCCAGGCAATCGTTCTTGACGGTCGATCTTGGGGCGGCCGCCAAACGACTGCGCAAGGCAGCGGCAAACTTGCGAATCACGTCGAATCAAGCCGACGAGGCCACGAAACCCCAACTCAATCGTTCGGCCGACGAGCTGGATTCCTTGGCGCATCGCGTCGAGAGCGGAAAGGTCAAGTCGGTGGAAGAGCTCGACCATCCCTCGGCCGTTGCCCTCCAGAGGCTGTCTCGACACCATTACCTGATGGCTCAGCGGTTATGGCTGCAAAAGCAACGGGAGCGAACTGGAAAGCAACTGCGGGCGGCAGCCGACAATTTGGAGCATGCTGCCCGGCTTAGCGGGCAGGAAGTCCACACGGCAACGCAAACGGCGGTCAAAGACGTGCGCTTGATCTCCGGCAAACTTGTTGAGGGAATGGGCTACGGCGTCGACGAAGTCGGCAAAGGCTTCGAAAGCCTGGGCAAGCAAGTCGAGTCGGTTGGAAATCGGATCGAGCCAGTTCATAAAACCAGCCTGCGGTCCAGGTAGATTCTGTTCGTCTCGGGAATACGCAGTCTTCCCTAGGGCTCGCACGTTCGGCCGTTCACACCGAACCGCATTGCTCTTTCAACCCGTCTCGGTCCCCCGGAGCGAACGCGGGCCTGGCGGCTTCAACGATATGTCCCGCCGGCGCCAACCGGGTTCGGCGCTGCCCGCCCAGCTTCGCCGTCGCGCCGTCGGCAGTTGCGTGCGTTGCTGGGATACGCAATTGGGTTCAGGTAGAATCGCTGCTGGTGCATCGCGGCGGATCTCACCTCGCTCCATCGGCCTCCCGAAATGAAGCAGTTAAGGTCAACTTTTCGAGCGTTCATCGTTGCCCTGCTGGCGACACTCGCGATGGCGGCGCTGCGCAGTTTCGTGCTCATCCCGATTTTCGATTTTAGTCCCAGAGTCTTACCGTCGACTCTGGCGGTGATTCTGGCGGCGGGCTTCGGAGGGGCGAAGGCCGGGCTGTTCGCCACGGCATTCAACACGGGATTGCTTTTGGAGTTTTATTACAGCGAAGGGGGCTTGGAAGACTTTACGATTGACCGCCAGGTACGCATGGTAACGTTCCTGGCGGTCGGCGGATTGACAAGTTGGGGCGCAGGGATCCTGCATGCCGCTCGTCGACGAGCAGAAGAACGACAGCGAGAGCTGGAAAAGGAAGTCAGGGAGCGAAAAAACGCAGAGGTGTCCGAACGAAGACAGCGCGAGCTACTGGCCGCGGAAATGCAACGGCGCGAACAAGCCGAGACGGAACTTCGGGAGCAAGAGGAACGAGTTCGCCAGGCCATCGAGGCCGCCGACCTGGGCACTTGGGAGTTCAATCCCGTCACCGGCGAACAGCGATGGTCCGGTCGCGCCAAGCAGATGCTCGGTCTGCCCGCCGATTCCGACGTTACCAATGTATCGTTCCGCGACCGTGTTCACCCGGAAGATCGGGAGCGAGTCAATGAAGCAATTCAAAAGGCGTTTGATCCCCTCGGTGACGGCGTTTACGAAGTCGAATGTCGGGTTGTATGGCCTGATGACTCCGTCCATTGGTTTATCGCCAGGGGACAAGTTCTGTTCGAGGGCGAGAAGCCCGATCGTCGAGCTGTTCGCCTGATCGGCACTGCTTTCGATATTACCGACAGAAAGCAGGCCGAGGAGACAATTCGAGCCGGCGAAAGTCGCCTTCAGGCCATCATGGACAACGCCTCGGCGGTGATCTACCTCAAGGATTTGCAGGGCCGGTTTTTGATGATTAACAAGCGATTCGAGGAACTGCTGAAGGTCACTCAGGAACAATTCATCGGGAAAACCGACGCGGATATTTTTCCGAGTGACGTCGTGGCAAAGATTCATGCTCACGACCGGCAAGTGAAGGAAACCGGAATGCCCTTGGAGTTCGAGGAGGTTGTGCCGCACAAGGACGGCCCCCACACCTATGTCGCGGTCAAGTTCCCCATCACGGATGCACACGGGGCCGTGATTGCCATTGGAGGTATTTCGACAGACATTACCGACCGCAACGCCGCCGAGGAAATCGTTCGTAACAGCGAGACACGTCTTCGTGCCATGATGGACAACTCCTCGGCCGTGATCTACCTCAAGGATTTGCAGGGCCGGTATCTGATGGTTAACAGGCGATACGAGGAACTGTTCAATGCCACGCAGCAGCAGATTTTCGGGAAGACCGACGCCGACGTCTTTCCCAGCCATGTTGTCGAGAAGCTCCAGGCCAACGATCGGCAGGTAAGGGAAACCGGGCAACCTTTGGAATTCGAGGAAGTTGTGCCGCACGATGACGGTCCGCACACCTATGTCTCGGTCAAGTTCCCCGTTAAGGATGCGAATGGAGCGGTGGTCGCCATCGGTGGAATGTCCACCGACATCTCCGACCGCAAAGCGGCCGAGGATCTCATTCGCGACAGCGAAGCACGCTTGCGTGGAATACTGGACAACACTCCGGCGGTGGTCTCGCTCAAAGACCGGCAAGGTCGTTACGTCTTGGTCAATCGGGGTTGGGAACAACTCTATGGCGTTTCGAATGACGAGATCGCGGGACTCACGAACGAAGAATTACTCTCTGCAAGCCGTTCTCCCCACATGTCGCGGAGCATCGCCGATAAGTTCCTCGAAATCGATCAGGAAGTTGTGCGCACCGGCAAAGTCATTGAGATCGAGGACCCGGCGCCCTATGGCGACGATCCGACGATTTTCGTCACCGTGAAATTTCCGATTAAAGACGCCCGCGGCAACGTGACCGGAATCGGGGGCATATCGATTGACGTCACCGAGCGCCGAAAGGCGGCTAATTTGCTTGCCGCCGAACAGGAAATGCTCCGCCACACCGTTGAATTTCAGGACCAAGAACGACAACTCGTGTCGTCTGAAATCCATGACGGTCTCGTGCAATATGTCACCGGCGCGCTGATGCAATTGGAAGGCGTTCGGCATCAGCTGGAATCCGAAACAGACGCGGCGAAAATCCAGCCAGTCGTCGAAATCTTGCGGATGGCCGTGGCCGAGGGCCGACGATTGATTAACGGGATTCGGACGCCCGTGCTCGATGATTGGGGAGTCGTGGCCGCGATCGAGCAGCTAATCCGAGAGGCGGAGCGGCCGGATTTGCCGATTCAGTTCATCAAGGATCCAGGTCTGGGGCGGATGGCGCCTCGCCTCGAGGAAACTCTCTATCGGGTCACGCAAGAATCGCTAACAAACATTAACAAGCACAGCCAAAGCGGCAAGGCACAAATCACGTTGGAACGCCGCGGAGATCGGATACACCTAGAAATTCGAGATTGGGGAATCGGATTCACGCCGTCCAAGAAAATCGGCGGAACCCACGGGTTGAGCGGCATCGGGAACCGCGCGCGAATTGCGGGAGGGCAATGTACGATTGAGAGCGCTCCGGGCGAGGGGACCAAGATCGCGGTCGATCTGCCCTACCTGCGGCGGGAGTGTTCGCGGATGTAAGAGAATTGGCGCTTGGAATTTCTTGAATGCTGCTGGAAATCAGAAAAAAGTCGTTCACCAACGACCTCCCGACGACAGGGAGTCATTAATCGCGAAAAAAAAGGACGACTTGCGAGAGACTCGCAAATCGTCCTTATGGAGGCGGCGGGAATCGAACCCGAATCGAAATCTGCTTAACGGCGATCTAGCAAATGACTTAGCAAAACACACAAATGCACCGACAGCATCCTGGGAGCGAACGAGTGACTGCAACTGTCACTAAATGGCGGCCGATGCAGCCAATCTGACTCCATCGATCCGCTACCTAGCCGAGCATTGGCAACGGCTTCCACCGCATATCTGCGAAGCAATCTTTACGCTCGTCGACGCCGCCCTTCCTCGCGACGGGGGAGATATGCGATGAGTGGTGAGCATTTACGATTTTACTTCGTCTGCAAATGTGGGGCAAAGTTCTTCGCTGTCGAGCGCATATTAACTTGCCCGCGATGCGACAAGGCTCTTGTCTCCACGGAACAGCTCGTTGTGCCCTCGCATCATCGCGAAGCTAGCAATGAGATAGCTAAATCAGTTGCGGCCGAGATAGGAGTGGGCTGACATGGCCATTCCATTTTCGGTCTCGCAAAAAGAGCCCACCGCGGTCCGCATCCCCGAGACCGTACGGGACCTATCGATGCTCACGGCGAGCGAAGTTAGATTTCCCACAATCTACGCCGATCCGGCTTGGACATACAAGAAAGTCTATTCGAGGGCTGCGGCCGTGAATCATTATCCGACTCTGAGCCTTCGTCAGATATGCTCACTGCCGGTCCGAGAACTCTCGGCGGAGAATGCCCACCTGCATTTATGGGCGACGGTCCCGCTGCTGCCCGATGCACTGCGCGTTATGGAGGAATGGGGGTTCCAATACAAGTCAAGTTTTGTCTGGGTGAAAGACAAAATCGGCGTGGGCAACTACTGGCGGGTTTCGCACGAAATGCTGCTGCTCGGAGTTCGAGGCAAACTTCGGTTCCTTGATCACTCGGTAGCCAGTTGGCTGCGATGTCGCCGCACAATCCACAGCCGCAAGCCAGAGGCTATTCGATTGCTGGTCGAGCGAGTAAGCCCAACGCCGTTTCTGGAACTGTTTGGAAGGGCCGAGGTGCACGAGCCAGGATGGACCGTTTTCGGAAATCAAGTTGAACGCCGCCTGTTCTGAAAAGCACCACTGCTGATGAGTCTCTGCATACTCAACCGATGGACGCGAGTGATCGCCTCAATTCCTCTGAAATCCGCTATAATAGTGCTCGCAATTCAAATGACGTAATGTGCATTGGATCCTGTTCGGATCAGTTCCAAGCCGCACAGGACGAAATTACATGAAAAAAATCAGGGGGCGCGATTGTGGCAAAAGCAGTTCAAGGGTTGGGAGTAGCTCCGTATCAAGGATATGAATACCAGATTCTTGCAACCGTGTATGTCGCTCTCGATTTGATGCTAAGCCGACAGGTTGCGGAGCGTATCACAGTTGAAGCGGCGAGCGGCGAAGACATCGCTGCTACGCTCGAAAAGGTCGATCCCGAAAACGCCAGCTCCGTTCTGAAACTAAAGGTCGCCGCGCAAGAAATCCAAGTTCAAATTAAACTACGCCGTTCAGATCAGTGGACGCCCGCCGGTTTTCGGAATGTACTCTGCAAAACGACAGGAGACACTGCTGCAACGACTTCTGACACCAAAGGCCGGATTTGGCCGCTGGAGTATTTGCAGAATACTCCAGAAGCGGCTTTTGTACTTATCACGGATGCGCAGATCAACTCCGATCTAAAACCATTTTCCATTAAGGAACTTGGCGATGCCTCGGGTGCTACGAAATTGCCCGACAAATGTACGGGAGAGGATGCGTTAGCACCGCGAATTGGAATTCTCGCACAGCTCGGCGAAGATCTGCTGTACGCGCGCATTAAGGACACACTTACGGCGGTGGCTCACGTCCCATCTCGGCACGTTGCGAAGTGCATAAAGACATTGAAGGAGAGCGTGCGTCAGCGTTTGCTGGGCCAACGGGCGAGCGATTTGCCACGAGAGGAACTGGTTGAGACGATTCGAGCCAACCACGGCTTCCCTGATGACTCAATTGTCGCCCGACACGTCGAACCACTCAATTTCAGCAGGCTTTCGGCTCAATTGGCAGATAAAAATCGTCTTCTGATTGCCGGTACACCTGGCTCCGGGAAATCACTTGTGGCCAGACGCCTACTTTATGATCTCAGTCTGGACGATTTTGACGTTGTGACGGTTGATGTCTCGCGCCCAGAAGTCTCGATGACTTTCTTGATGATCCTCATAAGACCGTTTTCTATCTCGATGACCCGTGGGGTAATTATCGCGTTGAACAGCACGCCGCCGCTTGGGTCAAAGAGCTACCCAAGCTTTTAGATCGAGCTAGTCCTACAAAGAGATTCTTGATCACGTCGAGAACTGGGGTGGCGCAAGAAGCGTTTGGTCCAAAGCCACTGCATATTGTAGATACGTCGATCGTCTCAGTGACCGAAGCTGAGTATGACAACGCCGCACTAGTGCAAATCGTCCACAGACGCACAGCGTCATTCGGCCCCGGGCATCGCGATTACGTAAATCGCCATATCGAGCAAATCCTGAAGCAAATCCGCAATCCGTACGCGCTCACAATGCTGTTGGCCCGCATTGAAGGGTCGAGCACTTTGCCGGACATTGACGTCGCAATTGCCGACTCACAGGTCGACTTCATCGGCCACACTTTGGCTAAGGAGGTCAAAGAAGGTGGTCGTACTGCCGTAAGCTCCGCCGCACTCTTGTGGCTCAGCTTCATGCTTGGCGGTGTCTCGCAACAGAGCGCAACACGTTTAAGAGAGTTTGCCATTCAGGGTGGCGCGGCTGCTGGGGACTTGGATCCAAGGGGACTGCTAGGCAAGTTGCTTTCCTCGGGATGGTTCGATTCTAGAGAAACAAAGGTGACCGCCCACCCAACTCAGATTCAAGGGCTGGAGTCCTTGTTTACGGACAACACGACTAAAACGATTGCGGAGGACGCGATCATCGCTGCGCTGAATGGCATGGTAGCTGCGGGCGAACTGAAAGTCGCCACCGCTGCTGCCCGAAAACTTGTTTCTAGGAAACTCCCGATTCCGAACGCAGTGCGTGACAGCATCAATCAGTTTGTTGTGCAGCGATGCAATGAGGCTGAACCACAAGACTTTGCGGACCGAATGCGTGATGTCGCAGAACTTTCTAACGGCTCGGACCCGGTTAGCATGCTCATTCGGGCGCTGTCGACACGACGCGGGTCTCAAGGGTTCATGGACAATTGGCAGGCACCGACCTGGACTGAGCAGGAAGCCGCGTCCGTTTCAACGTCTGCCGAAGCTCGGCAGTGCGCTGTGAGGTTCATTCAAGAAGGCTTGCCTGATAGTGCCCTGTACGAGTACGGCGCGAGTTTTATCGATTTCATTGCCAATAAGCTGAAGTGGGACTTTTCCGCAGAGTTTGAAAAGGCCTATGAGAAAGCCCTTGAGCGCGGGAGCAGTGCCAGCGACGTGCTCCTCGCTGGTGCACTCAGACAGCAATCGCCGCCGTACGATCGGCTTTTAGCAGCGGCGTTTTCGGCTCATGACGCGGCGTCCGAATCACATGCAGACATAACGGAACGGCACAGGCAAGCGGAACAGGGAGAGTTGGACGCCCTTGAGTCGAATCACATCTTCGAACAACCGGGTGAAAACTACTTTGCATCTGAGCAAGCGCTCAGTCGCATAGTGAACCACCGTCGTCGGACAGATGGTTACACCTGGATTCTCGCACATCCCCGCAGCGACGACCTTAAGCAAGCGTGGATAAAATCTCTCATGTCGACCGACAAGGCAGACGAGTTTCAAGCCGCGTGGACCGCGTCGACAGATTACGACAGACGCGTGGCCTGGGGAGTCGCGGGAAAGCTCCGTGTAAGCGTATTGAAGCCAGTTCTGCTTGATGAAACGACCTCTGTTGCTCCCGAACATTTGCGCGAACTGATTACTGCGATCTCGGCGACTTTAGAAGACGAGGAATGGGATACGCAGTTTCTACCGATCGCTCGGGCACTCTCTGCTGACAAGCGGCTGATGATCGCCACTACTCTGCTAAACCTTGATTCCGATTCGAAACAAGCCGAAGCCATTCACAGCACTGCCACGGCATTGCTTAACGAAGACGAATGGACCTTTTGTCAGGCAATGCAGAATGATGATGATGATGAGTTGACCCATGATTCTCTGACAGACGAGTTTCTCGGCGAATTAGCTGAATCGGAATTAGCGGCCGTCGCTCTACGAGCTTGTGCAATCTTGTTGAACCGCGGCGTTGCGAGAGCTGAGACAATCAGATCCCTTCTGACCAACGACGATAGAGTTGTTCGCCAACATGCAAGTTGGATCGCTCGACACGAACTACTAACGGAAATCCGTCCAGAGCTCCGGAAAAATCTAGAAGACGCTGACTACCGTGTGCGGCGCCATGCAATGGTGGCCCTCGCGACTCGTGCCGACATCGAAGAACAAACCGCGATTATCGCGATGCACCAGGATCGCTCAGGGCCGGTCAAAAAAACCTTGGCTGAAATCATCGGATTCTACAAGTGGGCAGAAGGTGTCCCTGCGTTGATCACATTGCTCGACGACCCTCGCAACAGTAATGCCCAAGGCGGTCTGATGAAAGAAGCGGCAGTTGGTGGACCGCAATACAAGGTCGCTCGGGCTGCCGCGGAAGCTTTGGGAAACATGCGGCAACTCTCGTTGGAGGAATACCAAACGATTGTCGATTTCATTGAGGAGGGAACTGACCGCTGCGACGATGTGTTCGTTCGTTATCACGCCACCCGCAGCATATCGACTTACCTCGGGGAAGAGGATGGCACGCCATTTACTTCATGGCTGAATGACTCACAGTTTGCCGCTGGGACAAAGAATGCCGGATATCCAGTTCGATATGCGGCAGCATGCGCTTTGGCCGGTTTGCTTATAGAGGCTAAAGATGCGCGTAATTCCCTTGAACCAAAACTGTTGTTGGAATCTGCTCAACATTCCGATTGGCGACTTGCGGGACCGGCCCTCTTATGTTTGGGGATGATGTTGCCAAAATCTGCGATCGAATGCGATCAGGCGCTGGGCGCCGAAAGTCCCGCGAATCGAGCGGCCCTGGTGCTAATTGGTGCGGCGATAGTGGGCGCGTCGGCTCCAACCCTGGCATCGCGATTAGAACTTACCGCACTCGGTGCTTTGACCGCCGCCGCAGTTGAGCACACGTCTTGGACGCGAAGTGATTGGGATACCTTTCTGACCGATCACCCTGAAATTGCGGAGTGGTTAGCCACCGCTTCAGCCGACGCTGACCTTGGTGAATGCATTTCCTGGAGTTTACAGGTGCTCGCTCCAGCATTACTTGCGAGCGAGCGTCCACATTGGCCAAGTGCACGACATCTTCCCGAGGTGATGGGGGTCATGAATCTTTGGACCATGGCAGGGGGTGAATAGCGATCGCGATCAGAGTACTTCCTCGCCGTGGTCCACCAGCTCTACGGGCCTCATTGAAATCGGGCCAGCAGAGGCAGGTAAGATTTTGGCCTTCATCGCCCCATCGTCTTTCGGGCCGAGGGACAGTGGTCTCAGCGAAGCCGTCTGCAGGGTTAGGTCCCACAAAAAGTACGATAGCCACACTCGTCTGGCTGAGGCTCTCGATAAGATTCAAAGTCGTGTGCCGATTCATACGGAGTCGCTAACACCGCCAGCAAACGATGGAGTACTGATAAGTCATCGTCCTGTTCCGCGGCGGCGAGTGCCTCTTCAACGCGATGGTTTCGCGGAATGACGGCGGGGTTTACTTCCTTCATTGCGGCATACGTCAGATTGCCCGGCCGCTTTTCGCGCGAGACGCTGTTGCCATTTCGAATGCCAGTTCTGGAAGGCTGCACTTCCATACCTTTCTCCAGCAGGTAACTCCTCCGACGACAAATCGCGAAACGTGTTCGCGAAGTCGGCCCGCTGCTCCTGCATCCAGTTTAGCAACGATTGAACCAGCTCAAGGTCCCCATCCTCAACAGTCGCGAGGCCTAGTTTAGCGCACATTCCGCCAAGCCAGTACTGTTCGAACATTGCCGGGTATTCGCCAAGCACTTCACTAACGGATGCGACGGCCTGATCCGGATCGGAGGGGACAAGTGTCGCCCGCGATGCGGCCGCTGCCAACATAGACGATGCTGGGGAGCGGAATGGGAGTGAACGAGGTGTCTCAAGCTGTCACAATGGGGCAGCTAGTGGCACTGGAGAAATGTGGCCACCAAACGAAACAACCCCTGTTGGTGACAGGGGTTGTCGCGAGTTTTCGTCGTCTGACGACGATCGTCAAAAGTGGAGGCGGCGGGAATCGAACCCGCGTCCCGCGATATTTCCATGGGGGCTTCTACGTGCGTAGTCGGATCATTTACGCGTCTCGCCTGCCGACCCCTAACCGACGAGGTGCCTGGCAGGCCAGCCGGGAACGGTTTTTAGCCTCGGGCGTGCCCAGCAATGACCCAAAGCGATTCGGATTTGGTGACGAGTTTTTGGGCCTCTCCGACTAAAGCCCGCAACTCGGGTTACCTATCTCTAGGCAGCCAAAGCAAAGCTATCTTCGGCAATTGAAGATATTGGTCAGCTTTTAACGTGGCCCACTGACCAACCACGGCACGCCACCCACACTTCCGCTATCCGGTCGAACCCAGTTCGCCCCCGAAAGATTCGCAAAAGTCTGGCAGATACTCAATTATAGCAGATCGGCCCGCGCGTCAACCGAACTTAAGCGCCTGGGGAATGGCCCTAAGAGGAACAAACGTGGTCACGGTCGCTCAAGAGCCAAGCACGCCCACGCTGAGCCAGTAGTAGATCAATCCACCCAGCAACAGCCGGTAGGCCACGAAGACGTACATCGTGTGCGTCCGCAAAAAGGCCAGCAAAAACACGATCGAGAGATATCCAACGATGAGCGAGGCGACCGTTGCGACAACCAGCGCGGCGGCATCCTGCCCCGTGGCCAATAGCTCGCCGCGGGCCTTGTAGAGTTGATAGGCTCCGGCCGCGAAAACCGACGGCAAGGACAACAAAAAAGAAAATCGGGCCGCCGTTTCCCGCGACATGCCGGCGAACAATCCCGCCGTGATCGTCACGCCGGAGCGCGACGAACCGGGAATCAAGGCCAGGGCCTGCGCCAGGCCGGTGAACACGGCGTCGCCCCAGGTGATTTGATCGAGATGTTTCTCCGCGATTCCGCGCCGCTGCCGTGCCCGCACCCAAACCTCGGCCACTGCCAGCACGACCGCCAAACCGATCAAGGCAGTCGCCACCACGTACAAGGAACGGAGACTGGTTTCAATCTGATCCTTGAATGCCAGGCCGCAAATCACGATCGGCAACGTGCCGACGATCATCATCCAGCCCATCCGCGCGTCGAGATCTCCCTTGGATGCGCCGCCGGCCAGCGATCGGAACCAGGCTCGCCCAATTCGAACCAGGTCCTGGCGAAAATAGGTCAATACGGCGGCCAGAGTGCCGATCTGAATCACGGCCGTGAAAGCCGCGCCCGGATCTTCCCACCCCAACAGCGCGGGCACGATGCGCAGATGGCCCGAGCTGCTGATGGGCAGAAACTCGGTCAGGCCCTGTACGATGCCCAGGACGAGGGCCTGAAAAACATCCACGTATTTGCTACCGGCAGGGGCTGGGGAAGGTGACTTTCGATCGACTCTGGAATTGGCACCTACAACTATAGCTCCTGACAACAGGCCGGTCGCAGCGCGAGCGTCCGTTTTTTTGCTCGCTCGGCGTCATCCGCCGCGGGCGAGCAGTTGGCCCTCGACAACCAGAGTGGCCTGGCCGGTGAGCGCCACCCGCTCGCCGTCGATTCGCACGCCGATCGAACCGCCCCGCGCCGAGGCCTGATAGGCCCTAAACTCGCTTTTTCCCGTGCGGTTGCGCCAATGCGATGCCAACGCGCAATGTGCCGAGCCGGTCACCGGGTCCTCGTCAATGCCAGAGGCGGGGGCAAAAAAGCGCGAGACGAAATCGTATTGCGGGTTCTCCGAGCGCGCCGTGACGATCACTCCGCGAACCGGCACGCTCGATAGTGCTCGGAAGTCGGGCGAGAGCGCTCGCAACGCCGCTTCCGATGCGACCTCAACGAGATAGTCGTAGGCTCCTTTGCCGACGAAAGACGGTTCGGCGCCCAGTGCCTCGAGCAGCCCGGGCGGAGGGGCCGTCTCGCTGGCCGACTGCAAGGGAAAATCCAGTTCGATCGCCTCGCCACGCCGCGCGGCCGAGAGCGTGCCGCTGCGCGTGTTGAAATTGATGGGCCGATCGATTGGCGCTCGGCGGCTATGCCAGAGCACGAATGCCGAGGCCAGCGTGGCATGGCCGCACAGGTCGACCTCGACCTGCGGCGTGAGCCAGCGCAGGTCGAACCCCTCGCCGTTCGAGACCAGAAACGCGGTCTCGGACAAATTCATCTCGGCCGCCACCGCGTGTAGCCAAGCGTCGGCGGGCCATTCGTCGGGCAGGCAGACGGCCGCGGGATTGCCGGAAAAGGGGCGGTCCGTGAATGCGTCGACGATGTACATTGGCACGCTTGCCGGCGCAGCCATGGCGTTTCTCCGAGCGAAGTTAAAAGGCGTTAAGGCGTTGGTTGCTACGACACGCGCGGCCGGCGCCGGGTTCGCCTGGTGGGCTTTGCCGAGACGCGGGGCGTCTTTTTTGCCGTCGGCCTCGTTTGCCAGGTGCGCAGGAACCAGTGCAAGACTTCAGCCAGATCCTTCTCGGTGGGGATAAAAACCGGATCGACCAGGGCGCCGGGAAAAAAAGGGGCAATCGCATACATCAAGATCTTGGCATCCTGCTCGACGTTGGCAATCGAGAAGACTCGCCGTTGGACGCCGATCTTGAGGATCTCGCAAACCGTCTGCCACATCATCATCCCCTCGTCGCGGATCCGATCGGGCTTCACCCGCAATACGGCCCGTTCGATTTCGGCGGCGTGAGGCGAACTGGTGCGCACGTCGTCGGCCTCGCGAAATCGAGCCACGACGTACTGCCGTAACTTCTCGTCGGCCGGGACGTCGGAGGCCAGGATGGCGGCAGCCTGTCGACGGTGTCGTTCGATGAAGGTTTCGGCGCAGGCGACGACCAGGTCGTCCTTGTTGTGGAAGTACAAATACAGCGTTCCCACGGCCACTCCGGCGTCGGCGGCGATTTCTTGCATCGTCGTCTTGCCGACTCCGTAATAACGAAAGCGTTTGCTCGCGGCGGCGACGATGGCGTCGGTTTTGGACATGTGAGGGCCAGGGTTTAGGGGTTGGGGTTTAGGGGATGGAGTGGCGACCGAACCTCTACATCGGTCCCTTTAACTTCCTCCAGCCTCTAGCCTCCGGTCTCCAGCCTCTTCCTCACGGTCACTCGCACGCCGAATTTCGGGCGCAATGTGAACGTGGGATCGGGCACGACCGTCTGGTTGGCGACGAGGCTGAATTCGAATCGCTGGGCCAAGGCGGCCAGCACCAGCGGCCCTTCGATCATCGCCATGTGATTGCCGATGCAAATCCGCGGTCCGCCGCCGAAGGGGAAGTAGGCGTAGCGGTGCCGGCCCTCGTCGCGCGGCGGCAAGAAGCGGCTCGGATCAAAGTGCTCCGGATCGTTCCAGAATTCCGGATGTCGATGCACGATGTCTTGCATCAAGATGATCGTGGCCTTGGCCGGAATCGGATATCCGCAAATAGTATCGGCGTCGATGGTTTCACGTGGCATACCCCAGGCCGGCGGATAGAGCCGCATGGTCTCCTCGAACACGGCGGTGGCCAATGGAATGGACGGCAAGTCCTCGGCCGTCGGCAGTCGACCTCGCAGATGCCCGCTCGCCTGGTCGCAGAGATCCTGCTGCGCTGCCGGATTCTTCGCCAACAGGTACCAGGCCCAAGACAACGCGGCGCCGGCCGTTTCGTGCCCCGCGGTCAACAGAGTAATCGTCTCGTCCTTGAGCTGCTCGTCGGTCATCCGTTGGCCGGTCTCTTCGTCTTGTGCCGCCAACAGCCGGTCGAGCACGTTGTTCCGCGGCGGTTCGTGGCGTCGGCGCTCGATCAATTCGAGCACCACGCGATCCAACAGGGCCTTGGCCGCGCGAAACTCGCGGTTTCTCTTGGTCGGCAGCCACAAAGGTTGAAACAACAGCCGGGCATTCATCTTCAAGCTGACATACTCGAAGCCCGTGCGATAGGCCTGGCCGATCGAGTCGGCCTCGCCGCTGATATCAGTGCCCAACAGCGAATTGCTGGCGATGCGCAGGCCCAGGCGCATCATCTCCGGCAGCACATCGAGCTCGCGGGTCGCGGGGGCAAGTTCCCACTCCTCGATAAATTGACCGATCGAATCGACCATATGCGAGCTGATCCGCGCGACCGAGCTCTTCAGAAATGCCGGTTGCATCAACTTTCGCTGCCGCCGCCACACCTCTCCCTCGCTATTGAGTACGCCGTTGCCGGTCAGCAGGTTGATGGAGTGGTTGAACGAATCGGGCTTGCGGTAGTTCTTGTGGTTCGAAGTGAGCACGTGCTCGACCGCATCGGGATGCGTGAGCAGGTAGAAGTAAAAGCCCGGCAAGGCCCGTAGCTTCACGAAATCGCCGTGCTCCTTCCAGGCGTTGTGATAGAGGGCGAGCGGCTCGCGTTGCACTTGGCCCATGCAACCGCCAAGCCAGTGGCCGTGCACGACGGGCCAGGTTTTCGAACTCGCGGGCGCCGGGGCGGGACGGATGGCCGTGGCGGGGTTCATCGGGTGGTCTCCGCGGAATGAATAATGAACCAATTCGTTCATTATTCATTTTTTGAGCGGCCATGCAAGAGGGGCAGGATACCTATTTCAAGGCGTCCTCGATTGCCTCGAAAATCTGGCACGCTATCCGCGCTTGGCCATGGCTGTTTGATTTGCCCAGGGAACTGATGACGAAGACGCGAAACGTAATGGCCATGATTTCGATGTCGTAGTTTTGTCGCTGTTCGGCCTCTGAAGATACACACGCGCGTCGTCCAAAGGTGTCTGCTCGAGCTATCGCCAAACCCTACATGACGAGCTCTCGTCAACAAAAAAGTCGGCAAAAGATGTGGTGTGGATGCGCCAGTCAACGTGCGCCGCTTGTCCTGGGCCGATGGGGAGATTAGCCTATCGTACGAGCCTGATCCGCTGGTAAATCCCGCCTTGTATCCGCCGAGAGGACCCTTCCCATGCACGCTCTGCTGTGCTGCCTGGCCGCGCTGGTTGCCGCCGACGATTCGTATCCGGCTTGGAACGTGGAGCCGGCTGGCGTTACCTCCCTGCCCGCGACGAGCGGCCAACGATTATCGGCCGCGGAGTTGAAGACGCTCGCC
This sequence comes from uncultured Planctomycetaceae bacterium, assembly GCA_963791755.1. Classification (GTDB taxonomy): domain Bacteria; phylum Planctomycetota; class Planctomycetia; order Pirellulales; family PALSA-1355; genus PALSA-1355. The sequence continues at coordinate 235,572 of CAWBTK010000005.1, read as the reverse complement.
GACGACAAACCCACGACGCCGTTCGCCGAGTTAACGTCGGGCGTGCGCACCAAGGACGGCCGTGTTTGGGCCGGCGCACGCGGAGGGCTCATGTTGCTTGAGCCGGGCGCGTTGCGCTGGCGGCTGTTCCACTCGCGCCGCTGGCTGCCCAGCGACGATGTGCTCGAAGTGGCTGTCACGCCTCAGGGCGAAGTGGTCTTCAAAACCACGGAGGGGTTCGGCAAGCTGGTCGAGCGATCCACATCGCTTGAAGCGAAAATGAACCACATCGACGACCTGCTGCAAAAGTTTCATTTGCGCGAAGGCCTGGTGGCGCACACGCACCTGCAGGAGCCCGGCAAGGTCGAGACCGGCCGCCCGCAAGAATCGAACGACAACGATGGATTGTGGACCTGTATGTATGTCGGCGCCGAGGCGTTTCGCTACGGCGTTACCCGCGACCCGGCCGCCAAGAAAAACGCCCGCCGTTCGCTGGAAGCAATCATGTTCCTGGAGCGGGTCTCGGGCATCCCCGGCTTTGCCGCCCGCAGTATCATTCCGATCAGCGACGATCCGCAGAAACATCGCGGCGAGTGGCACCGCTCGGCCGACAACCGCTGGTGGTGGAAGGGAGACACCTCGAGCGACGAAGTCGTCGGCCACTATTTCGCCTACGCGATCTACTACGACGTCGTCGCCGACGAGCAAGAGAAGGAGGAAATTCGTCCCTACGTGGAGCGAATCACCGATCACATTCTGGACAATGGCCTGCACTACGTTGGGCCGCCAGGCACGCCCACGACCTGGGGAGTCTGGTCGCCGGAAAAGTTGAATCACGACTTGCGGCACTTCGGCGACCGCGGGCTTAATTCGCTGGAAGTCTTGTCGCACCTGAAAGTGGCTGAACACATCGTCGGCAAGCCGCGCTATACCGACAAACTGAAGGAACTCGTCGAAAAGCACAGCTACCACATCAACACCGTGGGTCAGAAACAGATTTGGCCCCCTAATCGCGTCAACCACAGCGACGACGAACTGGCATTCTTGTCGTACTATCCGCTGTTGATATACGAGCAAGAGCCCAAGCTGCGCGAGGTCTATCTGGCCAGCATCAAGCGCTCGTGGCTGATCGAACGCCCCGAACATAGCCCGCTGTTCAATCTGATTTACGGCGCGGCGCTGCAGGCCAGCCAATGGACTCGACCGGATCAGCGCCCCGATCGTGCCTATGTCGCTCCCGAGGAGTACGACCGCGATGTGTGTCTTGAGTGGCTGCGCGACGTGCCGACGGATACGGTGATTTGGACCGTCAACAACAGCCATCGCCGCGACGTGGTCATTGCGGGCATGAATCGCTTTCGCCGACCGCAGAGTGACACGGTGTTGCCGGTCTCCGAGCGGCACGTGATGCGCTGGAACGGCGATCCCTACACGCTGGACGGGGGCAGCGAAGGTCGCAGCCGCGACGACGGAGCGGCAATCTTGCTGCCCTACTGGATGGGCCGCTGGCACCGACTAATCGATTAACGCCAAGGCGCCGCTAATCGGCCGAGATGCAATACAGATTTTCGTTGCCGCGGAGGATGATCTGGTTGCCCACGATGGCGGCCGACGCGTCAAATCGGTCGTCGAGCTTGTTCGTGGCTAGGATTTCCAATTCCGCGCCGCGCTTGAGGACCACGGTGTTTCCCTCGCGGCTGGTGAAATAAATGCGATCGGCCGCGCCCACCGGCGAGGCGTAAATATTGGCGATGCCCTCCAGCCGTTTGCGATCGATCACGGGCTGGCCCGTCTTGGCGTCGAGCACCGACAAGATGCCCTTGTTGCTGCCGGTAAAGTACAGTGACTCGCCATACAAGAGCGGCGAGGGCACGTAAGGCGTGCCAGGCTCCTTGCGTTTCCAGGCGATCTTGTCGGTGTCGGTGATATCGCCGGTCGAGTCGAGCGGAATCGCATAGAGCGCATTGCCCGTGTATCCGGTCATGGCGAATACCAGATTTCCGTCGCTGACGGGGCAGGGAATCGCCGCCAGCACTTGTCCGCCGCATTCCCAAATCACGTCGCCCGTCGTCAGGTCGTAGCTACGCACCCGCTTGGTGCCGTTGACGATCACCTGCGTGCGACCGGCATGATCGACCACCAGCGGCGTGGCCCACGAGGTGTTCTCGTCGCGATCGACTTTCCATTTGGTTTCGCCCGTGCGGGCGTCGAGCAGCGTGATGAACGAGCCCCCTTGGTGGTCCCAGTTGAGCACGACGCGAGTCGCCATGCACGACGGGCGACGAGCCCTCGCCAAACGTGTTGTAGATCATCATCTTGCCCAGGTCGCGGGTCCATTTCTGGTTGCCGGCCATGTCGAAGCAATACACGCCGCGCGAGCCAAACGAAACATAAATCTGTTTGCCGTCGGTCATGGGCGAGGCCGAGGCGAAGCTGGCGTCGGGATGATGACCTTCGTGCGGGACTTCTTCCTTGACGCTTTGTTGCCACAGGGTCTGGCCCGTGCGGCGGTCGACCGACATGACGACGAACTGATAAAAGTTCTTGGGCCGCTGGATGTTGAACGGATTCTTGGGCGGATCGGCCGGCGGGGGCGGCAGCTCGATTTCGCGATCGGTCTTGATGGCGGTGGTGAGGATGATTTGATCACCCCATACGATTGGCGAGGCCGTGCTCTTGCCCGGGATCTTGACCTTCCACTTGATATTCGTGTTCTCGTCCCAATTCGTGGGCGGGTTGCCAAGCGGCGCCACGCCGTTGGCCAGCGGTCCGCGCCATTGTCCCCAATTTTGCAGCTCGGGCGTGGCCGTTTTTTCGTCGGCCCCACGGGCCATCGCCGCCATCAAAAGTATCGTTCCCGCCAGGGCGATCGTTCGCATGAGTGGAAGTCCTTCAAATTTCGATAGTTGCCATGACTGGCTCGACACGGGGGGAGCCGGTCGAAACAACCTACCATTTCCCGGTCTGCCGTGCACGCCCAGACCGGCGTGCCGTCGGCAACGTCGCCCGCGGCGGGTCTCTAGCCTCACCGTCGCGGGATGCGATCATAAGCGGCTTGGGGAGGGGGTTGGCCACCGTGGAAACGGATTTATAGTTGTTGTCCTTTCGGATTGAAATGAGGTTGTCACATGGCTGACGTATCGCTTCGCGGCTTGATCGTCGTTGTCGTCGCCTGTTGCTTGTTGTCTCCGCCGCCTAATCGGCTGCTCGCACAGGCGCCCGCCAGCGACAAGCCAGCAGCTCGCGGCGAAATTATCGTCAGCGATCGGGCTCGCGAGATTCATGCCCGCGCCACGCTCATCGACGGCCATAATGACTTGCCGTGGAAAATTCGTGAGCAGGGGTCGCCTGGCTTCGAAAAGCTGGACATTTCGCAGTCGCAGCCGAAGCTGGACACCGACATTCCGCGGCTGCGCTCCGGCGGCGTCAAAGCGCAGTTCTGGTCTGTCTACGTGCCAGCCAGCACTAGCGCCGACGGCAAGGCGCTGTCGACAACCCTGGAACAGATCGCGCTGGTCAAGGCGATGATCCAGCGTTATCCCGATGTGTTCGAATTCGCCGGTTCGGTCGACGACATCGAAAGGATTTGCGCGGCAGGCAAAATCGCGTCGCTGATCGGAGTCGAAGGCGGGCACTCGATCGAGAATTCGCTGAACGTGCTGCGCGAACTCTACAAGCAGGGCGCGCGCTACATGACGCTGACTCATTCCGACACGCTCGATTGGGCCGACTCGGCGACCGATACCCAGCGGCACGCCGGCTTGAGCCCCTTCGGCGAGGAAGTCGTCCGGGAAATGAACCGCCTGGGCATGCTGGTTGATATCTCGCACGTCTCGGTCGCCACCATGCAGCACGCTCTGCGGATCAGCCAGGCCCCGGTCATCTTTTCACACTCCTCGGCGCGAGCCATTGCGGATCACCCGCGCAACGTGCCGGACGAAGTGTTGAAGATGACTGCCGAAAAGGGCGGTGTCGTGATGGTGAATTTCTATTCCGGATTTGTCGTGCCCTCGGCCGCGGAACTGGGCAAGAAAGCGATGCCGCTATACCGGGAACTGCGGGCCAAACATGGCAAGGACACCGCGGCGATTCGCGCGGAGATGCGAGCCTGGTCGCTCAAGAACCCGATGGACCCGGGCACGATCCACATCGTGCTCGATCATATCGACCATATCGCGAAAGTGGCGGGCGTCGATCACGTCGGCATCGGTTCCGATTTCGACGGCGTGGATAAGCTGCCGGCGCAGCTCGAAGACGTGAGCACGTATCCCCGAATCACGCAAGGATTGCTCGATCGGGGCTACAGCGAGCCGGATATCCACAAGATCCTGGGCGGAAACCTCTTGCGCGTGATGCGCGAGGCCGAAAAGACCGCCCAGCGTTTGCAGCAAAACGGCAAAGGGAGTTAAGCCACTGCCGCCAGTGGATCAAGCAAGCAGGGCGATTGCGCCAGTCCAGTGCGCAATCGCCCGCCCTGTATGCTTTCCTGTGACCGATTCCGTCGGCCTTATTGGACTTCGCCACAATCGGCGACGACGATTTTGGCACTCGTCTGGCCCGACTGCGAGCCCAGGCTCTCAATCTTTTTGACCACGTCCATGCCCTCGACCACCTGGCCGAAAACCACGTGCTTGCCGTCGAGCCAGGGGGTCGGCACCGTGCACAGAAAGAATTGCGAGCCGTTGGTGTTCGGGCCGGCATTGGCCATGCTCAGAACGCCCGGGCCGGTGTGCTTGAGCTTAAAGTTCTCGTCGGCGAACTTCTCGCCGTAGATCGATTTGCCGCCGGTGCCGTTTTGGCGAGTGAAGTCACCCCCCTGGCACATGAAGTCCGTGATGACGCGGTGAAACGGGCTACCCTTGTAGCCGAAGCCTTTTTCGCCGGTGCACAGGGCTCGGAAGTTCTCGGCCGTCTTGGGCACCACGTCGGCCCGTAGCTCGATGACGATCCGGCCCAGCTTCTTGCCGTCGGCGGTGATGTCGAGAAAGCAGCGGGGGAGTTTTTTCTGCTCAGCGCCTTGCGACGCCTTGCCGATGGCCAGACCAAGAATGGCAAACAATAAAAGCCGGGTTAACATGCGTATCTCCAAGAAACGTCAGGATTCGGTTGATTGGCGGGCCGCATTTTAACGCACGGCGACCGTGGCGCGAAGCTAGGAATACCGCCGAAGTTGAGAAGTACAAGCGGTTTCTGGCACGGGCCGCCGCGCGGGCCAAGCCCTGGAAAAAAGTTGGGAATTCGGTAAACAAACCGCCGGGCGGCACGATAACCGGACTATTAAGTCGACACATTGGACAAGTCGACACATTGGGCAGCCAGGGGCCGACGCACAGGCACGTCGGCCCGTCATCGTTTTTTGAAAGGTGGAGCGTTGGGTTATAAAGTTGTGCTCGTGAACTTAGGAAAGGCGGTGGACGATGCAACGCAGAAGAAGGTCACGGCCCTGTTGGGCGGCACCAGCGGATTCTTCACGCAGATCGTAATGGCTTATGATGCGAAATATAACAAGGGCGCGAAACTGACTTCGGCCGACGTCGTTTGGACCGACGCGGTGCCTACGGTGACGAACACCGAATTGATCATCTATTTCGTGCGCAACGCGTCGGACAGCGTGATCAAGCACATGCAAGGCTCGAAGGGCGCCGGCACGGAGGCGGGTATTACGTTTCCCGACGTGGGCACTCCGGTCGGCAGCGAAGTCTACGTGCAAGAAGCCATCAAGGGCACGGATCTGTCCGGCGACCTGGCGGCGATCGTGTTTCACGAAGCCATGCACAACAAACTTCGCTGGGGCGATGCCAAACTGCATGGCAAGGACGGCGGCGGCGGGCTCGCGGCCGCTACGATCAGCTCGACCACCACGCTGACCGCCACGAACATCGACATCCTGGCCCAGCACCTGGCCGACAACGTCCCGCAATGGGCCGACGGCGTGACGGAATATGCCAATCCCATGAACAACCACATTTAGCCGTTCCGATCGGCTGGCCTCACGCCAGTCGATAATACCGCACTGCGTTGTCGTGGAACAGGCGGCCCTGCTGATCGTCAGGGCGCTCGCGCACGATCTCTCGCAGCGCGTCGTACCAGGCCCGATAGCTCGCGCCCAGGTTGCACACCGGCCAGTCGCCGCCGAACATTACCCGGTCCGGGCCGAACACGTCCAGCGTGTGGTTGACGATCGGCGCCAGGTCGTCGGTCGTCCACTTGCCGGGGGTGGCCGAAGCGATAATTCCCGAAACTTTCACCACCACGTTCTTTCTTTGAGCGACGGCGGCGATGTCGCGCCGCCAGGCCGACTGGTCGGCCGCTTGCAAGTTCGCGTTGCCGCAATGGTCAAGGATGAACCACGTGGCGGGGCAGGCGTCGATCAAACGCGCGGCGTCGGGCAGCTCGGCGGCCCGGATGCAGATGTCGAAACTCAGGCCCAGTTCTCCCAAGAGTTGAATGCCGGCGATAAACGGCTTTTGCAGGCAATAGCCCGGCGGAGTCGATTCGCTGTGCAGTACTTGCCGCAGGCCGCGAATGTGGCGGTGTTCCTTGAAGGGTGTGATGTAATCGCGAAACCCTTCGGCGGCCGGTCGGCCCGAGATGACGGCGGCGGCCAGGGGGCCTTCGCCTCGGCGGCAAAGCTCCGCGATATATTCGGCCTCGGCCTGTTGTTGGCCGGGCTCGACGTCGACTTCCAGATAAACGCTTTTGACAATCGGAATGCCCGCCGTGGCGGCCAGGTAGTCTCGCATCGAGAAATCGCGCGCGAGCGCGGGTGTGGCTGCCGTCCACGGCAGCCGAAACTTTTTCAGGTCCCAGAGGTGCTGGTGGCTGTCGACGACTTTGTGCATCGGTTCGGCCGTGTTGGTTGATGGCTCGCTGGCGACGAGTGGGCCCGAGGCAACGGCGGCCTGGGCGCCGGCGGTCGCTGCCGCCGCGAGCGAACGGCGGATGAAATCTCGCCGCTGGATGCCTTGCTCACAATTGGCGTCGACGGCGCTACGCGACGGCAGCATTCGGCGGCTCCTAAAAAGTCATGTAAACATTTTTTGGCGTAATCGAGTTGGGCCAGGACGACGGGGCCGTTAGACTCTTATCGTACACGGCCCGAGCAAGCGATTCTAATCTGGCGGAGGACTGCGATGGACCACGACGAAGTTGCCACGCCCCCGAGCGATCAAGCGGGACCCGACGAACCGCTAAGGTATTTCTGGCGGAGCGTCGCGAAAGCGTTTGGCCTCGTTGTCGTGTTGGTGGTCGCTTATCTCGTCTTTTGGCCGGCGCCGATCGATTCGGTCGAGTACACGCCTCCGGCCGCCCCGGCGCTCGAAGGGCCCCTGTTGCCCAACAACCGGCTGCAGTCGGCCGAAATCCTGGCGCAGGGCCAGGTCGACGGTCCCGAGGATGTCGAGGTGGATGCCGAGGGGCGCATTTACGCCGGCACCGCCGACGGCTGGGTGGTGCGCGTCGAGCCCGACGGCAGTGTCACACGATTCGCCGAGACGGGAGGCCGTCCGCTGGGCCTGGCCTTGGATGCGGAAGGCAACCTGTTCGTCGCCGACGGGATCAAGGGCCTGCTGCGAATCTCGCCCGACAAAACCATCACCACGCTGGTCACGGAGGCCGAGGGGGTCGATTTCGGCTTCACCGACGACCTGGACGTGGCACGCGACGGCGCGGTCTATTTCTCGGATGCCAGCAGCAAGTTCGGGCTGGGCCAATATCTGTACGACATGCTCGAAGCCCGGCCGCATGGTCGACTGTTACGATATGACCCCGCGACTGGCAAAGTCGAGGTGCTGCTGGACGGGTTGTATTTCGCCAACGGCGTGGCTCTTTCGCAAAACGAGGATTTTGTGTTGGTGAATGAGACCTATCGGCATCGCGTGACGCGCTACTGGCTCGCCGGGCCGAAAGCCGGTACTTCCGATACGTTTGTCGAAAACCTGCCGGGCTATCCCGACAATATTTCGTCGAATGGTCGAGGCACGTTTTGGCTGGCGTTGTTCACCGTGCGGAATGACATGGCCGATTGGCTGGCGCCGAGACCGATGATTAAGCAGGCGCTGTCGAAGCTGCCCGGTTTTTTCTGGCCGAAGCCCGAGCGCTATGCCTTTGTCGTGCAACTCGATGAGACGGGCAAAATCGTCGACAGCTTGCAAGATCCCAGCGGCGAGCGGCTGCACACGGTCACCAGCGCCCAGGAACATGATGGATATCTCTACTTGGGCAGCCTGCACAACGATCGTATCGGCAAGTATAAATTGCCCGAAACAGGCGACAGCGACGGGGAGCCGGCAACGGAATGACCTCCTGACCGCGGAGGCGAATCAAAAACCGCTCGTGTGGCCGCTAGTCCGCGGCCTGTTGTTTGGCCGCGATGTGCCGCTCGAATCGCGCCACATCGACCGCCGCGCGCGAGTGGGTGCCCGTGCCGATGCGGTCGATGCCGTCGTGGGCCTCGACCGAAAAAGTGACGCTTCGTTCGTTCATCGATTCCACGCGCGCCCGAGCCGTCACCGTCCGGCCGATCGGAGTTGCTGCCAGGTGCTTGACGTTCACTTCCGTCCCCACCGAGACCCAACCCGGCGGCAACAGCGATTGGATCGCGTTGCTGGCGGCGACCTCCATCAGGTAGATCATGAACGGCGTGCCATAGACCTCGGGCATGCCGGGATGAAAGTGCGCGACCGTGATCTCGCGGGTCACAATCGTGGTTTCGGCGCCTTCCATGCCGGGGCGAATTCTTTCGAGCGGGTCCACTTATCAACTCCACCAGTAGTCTTGAACGCCATGCGGATCATGGCCGCGGTCCAACATAACCGCGACCCGGAGGTTTGAACACGCCCTGTTTTGGCGAACGAACCCGAGAAAGCGCCGGCCGAGAAGTATCAAGCCAGCAGTTCGTGCCGCACTTTGCCTTCGCCGGCAATCGGGATCGGCCGGCCCAGGCGATCGCGAATCAGCGCGTGCGGGTCGATGCCGAGCAGATGATACATGGTCGCGAGAATGTCCTTAGGCGAGATCGGCGTATCTTGCACGGAGCCGGCGATGCGATCGGTGCGGCCCACGACCTTGCCGCGGGCCACCCCGCCGCCGACGAGCAGCGTGGAATAGGCCTGGGCCCAATGACCGCGCCCGCCGCCGGGCACGTTTTCCAGCTTCGGCGTCCGCCCGTGCTCCGTGGTGCAGACGATCAGCGTGTCGTCCAACATCCCGCGCGCCTCCAGATCCAACACCAGCGAACTGAGCGCGCGGTCCAGACCCGGGCAAAGCTGTTCGCGCATCAGCTCGTAATGATAGAAGTGCGTGTCCCACGCGCTGTTGACCAGCTCAAACTCGTCCCACAGCACGGTGACAAACTGCGTGCCGGCCTCGAGCAGGCGTCGCGCCACCAGCGAAGCCTGGCCGAACAGGGTCATGCCGTAGCGCTCGCGCATCGCTGCCGGCTCGCGGGCCACGTCGAGCGCGTCGCCCAGGGCGCTGGTGGTGAGATAGGAAAAAGCCTGCTGACGGAAATCGTCGAACGATCGCGTGGCCGTGTTCGATTCCAGAGAGCGCCGCGCGTCGTCAAACTGGCCCAGCAGCGATCGACGGCGGTTGAGGCGATCGAGGGTCAATCCCTCCGGCAGTCGGGCATCGGCGGAAAGCCCAAAGCGGCAGTTGGGCTCCAGCGGTCCGTAAGGATCCTGGCAGCGAACCGTCTGCTCGCCGAAGGTGTAGGTCGAGGTGCGCGTGCCGCGACCTTGGAAATCGGTCCAAAGCGGATCGTAGCCGCGCCCCAGCCACGCGCCGTACGGCCCGGCGTTGTCTCCGGCCGCGTAGGGACGCCGGGAGCTGAGTCGCCAAGGCAGGCCGATATTGCGCGCGATGGGGGGCGCGGGTCGCCCCGCTCGTCGGCCAGAAAATCAACCACCGAGCCGATAAACGGCCAATGCCGCGGGTCGCGCGGGCTCATCTGAAGCGGCACGTCGATCGTGGGAATCGACGTCAGCGTGAACGCCGAGGCGTGCAGCGGATAGGGATGCGTCATGGATCGCACGATGGTCGCGCGATCGATGATCTTCGCCACCCGCGGCAGCAACTCGCCGATCTGTATGCCCGGCACGCTGGTCGAAATGACCCCCAAGTCGCCGCGCACTTCGCTGGGCGCGTCGGGCTTGGGATCGAACGTCTCGATTTGGCTTGCGGCGCCGTACAAATACAGCAAAACGCAACGCTTGGCACGGCCAAACGACGGACCGCGCGCCGCCGCCTCGGCGCTCGCGGCCGTCGATTTGTCGAGAATCGATTGCGCGCCAAGCCCCAGCAAGCCTAAGCCGCCGGCTTGCAGGAAGTCTCGTCGCGAAAACCCGTCGCACAGCCGTTTGTGAGAACCGAGGATGCGCAGCATCGATCGAACCTCATGGCCTGCCTGCGTTGCGTCCTATACGTCCATCCGACAACCGGCTCAGTCAAGGGAAAAGTCCCCGCCGGTTCTCGGACCGCCATCCTACTTCGCTTCTGCTTCTGCTTCCGCCTTGGGCATTTCGAAGATCGCTTCGTCCACTTTGCCGTCGACTTTGGTCTCGGTGTAGGTGGTGTCAATCTTGAGGGCCTCGCCCAGCGTCACGGCGTTCTTGGTCGGCAGCGTTACGTCGCCAAATTTTTCGTAGCCCGACAGATCGACCACGACTTCGACCTCGCCGAACTGGGGGCTCTTTTGCTTGAGCGTGGTGCGCTTGACGAGTCCGGTTTCCTTATCGAGGAAGAACTTGATCGGCGGGCGTTCCTTGGGTGTGAGCTGAACAATCGTGTAGGCCACGTCCTCGATCTTTTCGTCGTCCAGTTTCTCCGCCTTGGCGCCGCGATCGGCCATCATCAGAAACGGATTCACGTCGACCGATTGCTTGATCTGATTGGCCTCTTCGCCTTCGACTTCCTGGATTCCCTGCATACCATCGCGCCAGGCGACCTTGCCGTTGTAACCATCCGTCTGTTGAAAGACGGCCAGGTCGAGCGATCGGACGGCCTTCTTCCAGGGGATGAGGATCTCTTCGACGGTGCCTTCCATCTGGCCGAACGAGCCGTCCACGGCGACGGTCCCCTTGCGCTCGATCGCCTTCAGCGCCAACAGCGCCTCGCGGCCGCCCTGGGCCTTGATGTTCTTGGCGATTACGTCTTCGACGCTTTGAGCCGAAGCGCTCGAAGCCATCGCGGCCAACAGTCCCGCGGCAATCATCATTCGTGTCAATCGGCAACGCTCGGTGGATACATATCTCATGACCGTTTCTTCCTGCATACTGGAGCCTATCTGGTTGGAAAACGTCGCAAGCGGCCGGGCTTTGGGGGATAGCGCTGCCGGCGATGAGTATACCAAGCCCGTCGGAAGCTTGCGACAAGTCCGACGAAAGTCCCTGTCCGGGAGGGATCGAGGCTCATCTCGGCCCGGCTTGTTGGATAGAATAGACGATAGCAAGTTGGGCTAGTGCGGGGTCAATCGTTAGCGTTCCGTCGCCCCACACGCCGCCAATCCAGGAATCGCGCCGACCATGATTGACTCGGACCCCCCACCGCCGGCCAGCGAGTTTTCGCGGCAATACTCCGAGAAGAAGTTCTGGGACAAGCTCGTTGTGTATGCCAAGAGCGCCGGAACCGAGGTCGTCGAACGGGCCTTGCAGCTTTATTACGCGGCCCAGGAGCCCGACACGCCGGCCTGGGCCAAAGGCGTGATTATCGCCTCCCTGGGCTATTTCATTTCCCCGCTGGACGCGATTCTCGATGTTACGCCGATCGTGGGCTTCTCCGACGATCTTGGCGTGCTCGCCTTGGCCATTGCCACGGTGGCGGTCTATATCACGCCGGCCGTCAAGCAGCAGGCCCGGGCGAAGATGAAGGACTGGTTCGGCAAGGATGAGGCCGTCAAGGCGCGCTCATAGACTCGACGAGAATTGGTTGCGGACGAGCACGGCATGCGGCACAATTCGGCCTGCTGGCAACACAACGGGCGGGCTTGTGCTGGAGCGCGCCATTTCCTCTTTCCCTGATTGGGAGGCGAAGACCGATGCCCAGGTACGTGATCGAACGCGAGATGCCCGGAGTGGGCGCCCTCACCCCGGAACAATTGACCGCCGCGTCGCAAACCTCTTGCAGCGTCTTGCAGGCCCTTGGCCCGCAAATTCAATGGGTCGAAAGCTACGTGACCGACGACAAGCTGTACTGCATCTACCTGGCGCCCAACAAAGAGTTGATCGAAGAGCATGCCAAACGCGGCGGCTTTCCGGCCAATCGAATTTCGGAAGTCAAAGGCCGCATCGATCCGACAACGGCCGAAGGCAAAGGCCTCTGAGGCTTCGTTTTCAGTTTGGATGAATCAAAAAAAGCGGGCCGGGAAAGTTTCCCGGCCCGCTCGATTTGTTCGGTCGATTCCTGGGGGGAATTCCTCTAGGCGGGAGTGACCGAGGCGGCGCGAGGGCCCTTGCCCTTGGGCGACTGTCCCTGCTCGACGGTGTACTCGACGCGCTGACCCTCGGTCAGGTCGTCGAAGCCCATGTCGGCGACGGTGGAGTGGTGAAAGAACACGTCCTCACCGCTATCCGTTTGAATGAATCCGAAACCTTTGTCCTGTACTAGTTTTTTGATCTTACCCAACGCCATACACAATCACTCCTGCACGCAACTTTGCAATGGTTAAGCACTGAGGCGAATGAATGCCTTTCGCCAAAGATTCCACAAGCGTGGAACGTCGCTATCTTACACGAGAAAATGGGGCTGGCCAGATCGAAGCGGGCCGAAATCAGAACTTTTTGGGGGGATGCTAGCCCGCCTATCGTGGCCGGTCGTCCGGTAGCGTACAAAACCCGCGTTAACAGGCCTTCATGCCGTCTCGGCTGGACGGGGAATGGCCCCCGGCGGGCACCCGTTCAACCGCCGGTCGGGCAACGGCGTCGCCCGACCGCGAGCCGCCAGTTCGAGCGTGACCGGCACGTTTTTGAACGCCGGGGTGCGCGAAAGCGGATCGAGATCGCGCGGCACCAGCACGTTCGCCTCGGGATAGTACATCAGTACATTGCCCGGCTTGATCTTATCGTAAGCTTTTGCGATGACGTTCGTTAGCGCGCCTACCCGGCTGCGCACCGTCAGCCGCGACTCACTGGCCAATCCCAGCCGGGCCAGATCGCTGGGATGAACCAGCACGATGTCGCGCCGATCCTGGCCCCGATACAAGTCGTACTCTTCGTACACGACCGTGTTGAACTGACCCTCGCTGCGGACCGTCATCAAGCGTAGCTCGCCGGCGCCGCAACTGGCCTCGGGCAGGGGATCGACGAGCAAGTTCGCGCGGCCGCTGGAGGTTGGAAACCGCGGCGTGTCGAGACGCCGCCCCGTGATTGGAAACTCTTGTTTGGTGCGGTCGATGTCGCCGATCTTTTCCCAACCCGGCACGATCTTGGCGATCGCCGCGCGAATGAGACCGGTCTGGCACATTTCACGCCAGGCCACGGGGCCGTCGTCACCCAACACGCGGGCCGCAAGGTCGGCCACGATTTCGATCTCGCTACGGGGCCCGGCGTGGCGAGCCGGACCGCCGTCGCTCAGCCGCACGTAGCTGAACATCGACTCCTGCGTTGTCGGCTGCGGCTCCTCGTCGCGCGCAAGCACCGGCAGAATGATCGTCTCCTTGGCCAGGCCGTGGGCGTGGCCGGTGTTCATGCGTCGTATTCAGATAAACCAACAAGTCGAGTTGTTTCAACGCACGGGCAGCGTAGGTCGCGTCGGGATTCGATCCATACAAATTTCCGCCCAGGCAGAATCCAACCTTCAGCGCTCCGTCGGCTGCGGCTTCCATGCAACCCATTGTGTCCAGGCCCGGGTCGCTAGGCAGCTCGACGCCGAAATGCGATTGCAACCGCTGGAAAATGGCGTCCTTGAGCTTCGGGGTCACGCCGACGGATCCCATCCCTTGCACGTTGGAGTGACCGCGAATGGGCATCAATCCGGCGGCGGGCCGGCCGACCATGCCGCGCATCAAAGCCAGGTTCGCGATCGCATGCACATTGGCCACGCCGTGCACGTGATGCGTGATGCCCATCGTCCAACTAAATACCACGTTCTTGGCGGCGGCGTAGCGGGACGCAATCTCGTCGATTTGAGCCCGCTCAACGCCCGACTTGCCGCAGATTTCCTCCCAACTGAGCGACCGTAAATGCGATTGGAGCTGTTCCCAGCCGCTGCAATGTTCATTGAGGAAGGCCAGATCAACCGCGCCCATCTCTTCGATTCGTTTCGCGATGCCGGTCAACAAAGCCAGATCGCCGCCGATGTCGGGCTGGACATACAGGCTCGCGATCTGCGAACCAAACAGCAAACTGCGGACGTCGCTGGGCACGCCGAACTGGACCATGCCGGTCTCGATCACCGGATTGACGACGATCACCTTGCCGCCTTGGCGCCGGGTTTGCATCAGGGTTCGCATCAGCCGCGGATGGTTGCTGGCCGGGTTTCCGCCAATGACAAACACAAGGTCGGCCGCTTCGACGTCGGCCAGCGAGACGGTGGCCGTGCCCACGCCAATTGCGTTCGTCAGCCCCACGCCGCTGGCCTGATGGCAGTAGTAGCTGCAATTGTTGACGTTATTCGTGCCGTACAGCCGGGCGAATAGTTGGAGCAAAAAGCCGGCTTCGTTCGAGCTGCGACCGCTGAAATACCAGAAGGTCTCGCGGGGCGCGGTCTGGCCAAGCTTGCCGGCGATGCGCGTCAGCGCTTCCTCCCAACTAATCGGACGGTAATACTGCTCGCCCGCCGAAAGAATCAGGGGCGTGGTCAGCCGTCCGCAGCTCTCCAATTCGCGCGGCGAAAAGGCCTGCAGCTGCGGGAGCGAATAGGTCTCGAAGAACTCATTGCGGACGGCCCCCTGCATGTCGGAGGCCATGGCTTGCAGCGATTTTTTGCAAACCTCGGGAAAATGTCCCGCTTCGTTCACCATGCCGCCGGCCTGTCCGCCCATGCCCAGGGCGCATGTCTTGCAGGCATTTTTCGAGCGCATCGCCTTCCACAGTTTTAGAATGCCCCCCACCTCGCGTGCCTTGCGCAGCGTATACCAGACCGCCGGCCATCCGCCGCCACCCTTGACCTGTCGCATGTGCACGATGCTCGCGTTTCCGTGGAAAGGCAATCGCGCACACGCGCGATTAGCCTGATACCTGAGTATTGTAGTCCAGCTGCAAACGACAATGTACGGCACTTTTGGCAGGTTCTGCCGTTCGGACCCTTGGTCGCCAACGTGGTTTCCCCTGCGGCTTTCCCTTCACTACAATGGCTCCAGCATGGCCGATGGGCGGCGCGTGACAAGCAACGGCCTCGATTGTGCCCCCTCGGGCGTGAGAACCGCTGAAGACTTATTGGAGAACTCGGCATGAGGATGGTCGTACTGCTGGGACTGGCGTGTCTGTGCTTGAGTGGCCGGGCGATGGCCCAATCGGAGTTGAGGCCCTCGATCCAGGTTTTGCGGCAGGTGGACCGCGAGGGCAAAGGCAATCGCGCTGCCACGCAGGCCTGGGCCGAAATCGTCTCCCGCGCCAGCGCCGAACAACTGCCGACCATTTTGACCGCCATGGACGGAGCTGGGCCGCTGGCCGCCAACTGGCTGCGGGCGGCGGTCGATGCCGTGGCCGAGCGCCAGGTGCAAGACAAAGGCACGCTGCCCATCGCCAGGCTCGAGGAATTTCTCAACCACAAACAGCACGATCAGCGGGCCCGGCGGCTGGCCTATGAGTGGATCGCGCGGGCCGATGCGACCGCCGCCGACCGGCTGATACCTGGAATGCTCGACGATCCCAGCCTCGAGCTGCGCCGCGACGCCGTGGCACGGTTGCTCACGGCGGCCGAAAAGTCGGACGGTGAAGGCGACAAGGACTCGGCCATGAAGACGTATCGCAAGGCATTGGTCTCGGCCCGGGACTTGGACCAACTGAAAGTCATCATCGACGCCTTGCAAAAACTCGGTCAGACCGTCGATCTGGCGCGGCATTTCGGCTTCATTCAGGATTGGCAGCTCATTGGCCCATTCGACAATCACCAGGGCAAGGGCTTCGACGTTGCTTATCCGCCCGAAGCTGGCGTCGACATTGCAGGCCACTATCCCGGGCAAGAGGGCGAAGTTCGCTGGGTCGAGCACCACAGCGACGATGAATATGGCCAGGTCGATTTGAACAAGGCCCTTGGCAAGCACATGGGGGCCGTGGCCTATGCCGCGGCGGAGTTCAACGCCGCCCGGGCCGAACCAATCGAGTTGCGAATGGGTTCGGAGTGCGCCATCAAGATCTGGCTCAACGGCAAGTTATTGACGTCGGCCGAGGCGTATCATGCCAACGGCACGATGGATCAATATGTCGGCGCCGGGGAGCTCAAGCCCGGGCGAAACCTGATCCTGCTCAAGATCTGCCAGAACGAGCAGAAGGAAGACTGGGCCCAGGATTGGAAATTTCAGTTGCGTGTTTGCGACCCGACCGGTGGGGCGGTGCTGGCGACCGATCGTGCCGCGCCGCGAGCGCCGCAGAATCAAACCACCGCGAAACTTTCGAAGGAGTAATCGAGTGGCTCGTTTCAAGCATTTTATCTCGACCGGCGTGGCGGCGCTGGCTTGTATCGTCCTGGTAGGCGCCTTCGGCGCCGCCGACTGGCCGCAATTTCGCGGCGCCAGCAGCAATAGTGTCAGTCGCGACGCCGCTCCGCCAACGCACTGGAGCGATACCGAAAATATCGCCTGGAAAGTCGAGTTGCCAGGTCGAGGTCCGTCGAGCCCAATCGTCGTCGGCAAAAAGGTGATCGTCACCTGCTCGAGCGGCGTCAAGCAAGACCGCCTGCACGTGCTGTGCTTCGACGTGGCGACTGGCGAACGCCTTTGGGAGCGGCAGTTCTGGGCCACGGGCCGCACGCTGAGTCATCCCAGCAGCGCCAACGCGGCTCCCACCCCGGCCAGCGACGGCGAGTTGGTTTTCGCGTTCTATTCATCCAATGACCTGGTTTGTTTGGATTTGGACGGCAATCTGAAATGGCTGCGCGGATTGGCATACGACTTTCCGCAAGCGGCCAATGATACGGGCATGTCGTCATCGCCAATCGTGGTCGGGGACGTCGTGATTGCCCAGGTCGAATGTCAGGGCGACTCGTTCGCCACGGCCGTCGACAAGCGAACGGGCGAGACCCGTTGGCGAATTCCGCGACCGCGCGAAGCTAGTTGGTCGTCGCCGGCCGTGATGCGCGGCGCCACGCCGGCCGACGACGCGGTGCTACTGCAATCTCCCACGCAGTTAACGGCCCACGACCCGGCTACGGGCAAACAGCTTTGGGCCTACAAGACGGCTTGCGATGGAATATCCTCGGCGACGGCGTCGAACGGGGTGGTCTATGTCGCGTCCAAAGGGATGACGGCGCTCAAGCCTGCCAGCCCGGAGCCGGAAATCCTTTGGAACGCGCCCACGCTGCAACCGGGCGCGGCCAGCACGATCGTCGATGGCGACAACCTGTTTGCCGTCAACCGCGCCGGAGTGCTGGTATGCGCCAACACGGCCGACGGCCAGGTGCGCTGGCGGGTGAGGCTCGACGGCGAGTTCTGGGGAACACCGACGCTGGTGGCGAATCGACTGTATTGCGTAGGGTATAAGGGGGCGGCGCAAGTCGTCGAAGTTAGCGCCGACGGAAGTCGCGGAGAGATCGTGGGCAAGGGCCAGTTCGAGGGCTCGATCCAAAGCTCGCCGGCCATCGCCGACGGTGCGCTCTACGTCCGCAGCGACAAGTTTTTGTGGAAGATCGCGGCGCCCTGACGTTCCCCTTGAATCGGACAAATCGGATCGGGCCCTTCAGGCCTCTCCTCGAGCGAGTGCCACCGTGTCGTCGAGTATTGAGATTCATCCGGTCGCCCGGCCGCTAAACTCCAGCATTCGGCCGCCGGGCTCCAAGAGCCTGACGAATCGGGCGCTGGTTTGCGCGGCACTTGCTAAGGGCCCCTCGAAGCTGCGCGGCGTTCTGACGAGCGAGGACACGCAAGTGATGATCGAGGCCTTGCGCTCGCTGGGGATCGCGATCGGCGAAAAGCAAGGTGAGCGAACGCTCGACGTGACCGGCTGCGGCGGACGGATCGCCGTCACGTCGGCCGACTTGTACGTGGCCAACAGTGGCACCACGGTCCGCTTTCTAACGGCGCTGACGGCCTTGGGCCACGGAACGTTTCGACTGCACGGCACCAGGCGGATGCACGAGCGCCCGATTCAAGATCTGCTGAACGCGCTCGTCGAGTTGGGCGTGCGCGCCGAGAGCGAGACCCGCAGCGGATGTCCGCCGGTTATCATGCATGCCGATGGTTTGCGCGGGCCGGACGCGGATGCGCGGCGATATTTCGAGTCAATACTTAAGCGCCGTCTTGATGGTTTCACCCTGCGCTTCGGCCGGGACTGCATCCGACGCGGTGGTGATCGAGATCGAGGGAGACCTGGTCTCCAAACCTTACGTGGCGATGACGATCGCCGTGATCGAGGCTTTTGGCGGTCGCGTGGAAACGAGCGAAGATGGTCGGCGGTTCACGGTGCCGCTGAGCGGCTATGTGGGCCGCGAATACGACATCGAGCCCGACGCTTCGGCGGCTAGTTATTTCTGGGCCGCGGCGGCAATCACCGGCGGTCGAGTGCGCGTGGAGGGATTGAATCGAACGAGCCTGCAGGGGGACGTGGCTTTCTGCGATTGTCTTGCGCGAATGGGCTGCCAGGTCGTCGACGACGGCGCCGGAATAACGGTCGTCGGCGGCCCGCTGCGCGGAATTGACGTGGACATGAATGCCATCAGCGACACGGTCCCGAGTCTGGGAGTCGTGGCCCTGTTTGCCGACGGTCCCACGCACATTCGCCGCGTGGCTCACATTCGCCACAAGGAAACCGACCGTATCGCCGCGCTCGCCACGGAGCTGCGCAAGCTCGGCGGCATGGTCGAGGAGTTTGCCGATGGGTTGCGGATCGTGCCGGGTCCTTTGCATGGCGCGACAATCGAAACGTACGATGATCACCGGATGGCGATGAGCCTGGCCCTGGCTGGCCTCAAGATCCCCGGCGTCGTAATCACCGACCCGGCGTGCACGGCCAAGACCTACCCCGAATTCTTTCACGACCTGGCGTCGTTAGCCCCGCGATAAGTTGCTGGCCGCACAAAAGCGATCGGAGGCGCCGAGAGGTTTAGGCCACGGGGCGATGGCGCTGCCGCGCGGAATCCAACAACTGGTCGGCGCGACGGAGCAAATCCGAGCCCGGCTGTGCATGGGTGGGCAGAACGCTCGTTGCGTCGCAGGCCTCAAACCGACCGTGGCAATGCTGACACACGACCTGTCGGCCTAGATATTCGACGCGAACTTGCAAGCTGCGGCCGCAAGTAGGGCACTCCTGCACGAAGTATGTTGACTTCGACATCGTGGCACCTCCATTTACCTTTGCCCGCATTTCTAACGAGCTGTCATCGTACGCTATTGAGCGTGCCGTATCAATTAGAATTGGATTACAAGCCCGAGAGCTAGCGGTTGAATTGTGAAAGAAATCACAATGCCCTCGGGCCGTACATGTTGGGGGTTCACGCTCCGCGGCCTGTGATATTCGGCTCGCCTTAGCCCAGCGCGGCGGCCACCGGACAGCCGCACGGTACAGTGCATTGGACGCCCTTCGTCCCAGCGAGGTTCGGACATGGCGGGTTGCGCCGACTGCAAAGGCGCCGCGGATTGGCCGCGAGTCTTTCTTGGGCCCGAAGCCCCCCGACTCGCTACGGGGCGGCAAATGGGATAAACTGAGTGAACAAGTCGCTTTCACCCAAAAAGCCGCGCAATCGTTCCGGAACCGATTCTGCTCGTAAGCAATGGGTAATCTGCAATTCAACGTGGTCGTGGTCTTGTTTTGGTGCACGACCATGGGCTGGCTCGTGGTTTCCAAGATCCTTCCGCCGCTGCGGGTTGGCGAGCCGCCCAACTACGCTTCGATTCTGCGAGAAACCAGCGACGAACTGCCAGTCTGCTGGAGCATCCATTTGCAGAACAAGCCAATCGGCTGGGCGGCGAACAAGACTGTTCGTCGCAAGGACGGCATCACGGATCTCTACAGCCGGGTTTATCTTTGTGAGTTGCCGTGGGAGGAGTTGGCGCCCGGCTGGCTGGGCGCCGTACTCAAACCGGTGTTCAACGATCTCGAGGAGTTGGACATCGAGAAGAAAAGTCGCCTGGTGATCGACCCGCTGGGACGCCTGGTCGAGTTCGAGTCGCGCGTGCGCGTGGCAGACATCGTCGATGCCATCAAAGTCCAGGGACAAATCGAAAGTTCCACGCTGCGCCTGTCGGTGCAGTCGGGTGATTTGCCGTATAAGCTGGAGCGGCACCTGCCGCCCAACTCGCTCATGAGTGATGAACTTTCGCCGCACGTGCGCATGCCCGGCCTGCGCACCGGACAGAGCTGGACCGTGCCGCTGTACAGTCCCTTTCGCTCGCCGAGCAGCCCGATCGAAATCCTGCAGGCGATCGTCGAGCGCGAGGACACGCTGACCTGGGGCGGACAGGCTCGCCCGTGCCGAGTCATCGTCTATCGCGGCGATTCCGGATCGGGCCAGGCCGGCAGCGAAATACGCGGACGTGTTTGGGTCGATCGGCAAGGAGTCGTCTTGCGTCAAGAAGTCGCCATCTTTCGCTCGCATTTGCATTTCATTCGTCTTCGTGACGCCGACGCGCGCATTGTCAACGAGGAACTGGGAGAGGATTGGTCCCAAAGTCTACCCGGCCTACGCGCCAAGCAACTGCTGCATCGTCTGCACGGGGACGACGCTTCCTAGATAGCCGCCTTCGCCGCGTTCGATTTTGACACGTCAATTGAGTTTCCGCGCATGATTCAATTCGAGCACGTCACGCGCCGATACGGCACGAAGGTCGCGGTGTCGGACCTGAGCCTCGAGATCCCCAGCGGAGAACTGTTTGCGTTTCTCGGCCCGAACGGCGCCGGCAAGACGACGACGATCAAGATGATCGTCGGATTGCTGCGGCCCAGCAGCGGCACGATACGCCTGTGCGGCCACGACGTCGCCGCGAACAACAGCGCCGCGAATCGCCTGCTGGGCTATGTGCCCGACGTGCCGTATCTATACGACAAGCTGTCCGGCGTGGAATTTCTTCAATTCATCGGCGAGATGTACGGCCTGGATCCGAGAGAGCTGCGGGGCCGCATCGCCCAGCAGGTCGACGATTTTCGCCTGCACGATTTTGTCGAGGACCTGACTGAAAGTTACTCGCACGGCATGAAGCAGCGCCTCGCCTTCGCCGCGGCCATGCTGCACGATCCGAAGGTTCTGGTAATCGACGAGCCGATGGTGGGGCTGGACCCGCGCAGCGTGCGGCTGGTGAAGGATCTGCTGCGGGCCAAAGCGGCCGCCGGACAGACAATTTTCATGTCGACGCACTTGCTGTCGATCGCCGAGGAGATTGCCGACCGCGTCGGCATCGTGGCCCACGGACAACTCCAATTCCTGGGAACGCTGGACGAGTTGCGCGAAACGCTGTCGACGCATGAGACCTCGCTCGAGCACTTGTATCTGAGCTTTACCGCCGGCGACGAAGATTTACCCGCGGGCGAACGACGTCCCGCCGGCCCGCGCGACGAATTGTACGTCGAGGGTCGCGAGCCGTGAGCATTCCCGTCGAAGCAGTCATTACTCCGACTCCGATCGCGGACGGCGTGCCGCAACTTTCGCCCAGCGCCGAGGCCAGGCTGCTGTGGCGAGTTCGCGTCAAGATGCTTTCGACCACCGTGCGCCAAGCGATGGAGACGGCCCGGCTGCGGGTCACTCTGGTTATCCTCTTGAGCCTGGTGTTCTGGTACGGGCTGTTTTACCTGTTCAGCGGCGGCTTTGATTTTCTGGCCTCGACGATCGGGCACCCGGTCACGCACGCACAGACGGTACAGGCGATTTACAACGTGTTTTTTGCCTCGTTGATGATGATGCTGACGTTTTCCTCGGCCATCATCCTGTACAGCGGTTTGTACTGCTCCTCGGAGGCCGAGTTTCTGCTGACCACGCCCGTGCGACCGGAGCGGATCGTTCTCCACAAATTCCAAGAGGCGATTGTCTTCAGCAGTTGGGGCTTTGTGTTGTTGGGCAGCCCAATGCTCGTGGCCCACGGCGTTCAAACGGGCGCGTCGTGGTATTACTTCGCGCTGCTGCTGCCGTTCATGGCCGCCTTTATCTACATTCCCGGAGGCATCGGCGCGATTGCGTGCATGGTCTTCGTCCATCGCTTGCGCGGATTCGTCGGCACTTCGTGGCGGGGTTCGTCCTGCTGGTCATCTTCGGAGTCGTGCTGCTTTGCTGGTCGCTGTTGAAGAAGACCGAGGCCAATCTGCTGACTCCCGTGTGGTTTCAGGAGATTTTAGGACGCTTGCAGTTCAGCGAGCATCGACTGCTGCCGAGCTGGTGGTTGAGTTCCGGATTGCTCGAAGCGGCCCGCACGGATTCCGCGGCGGGTTCCTGGGCCGAGAGCCTGTTGTTTTTGTCGCTGCTGATTTCGAACGCGCTGTTGCTGCGGGTTTTGTTGATCGGTTTGAGCGCGCGGATCTATCGCGTCAGCTACAGCGAACTGCGTACCGACCGGGCCCGCAGGCGGCCCGGTAAGCGGTTTTGGATCGACCAGCTCGTGATGCGCTGCTCGTGGCTGTTATCGCCTCAGTTGCGATTGTTGATCGTCAAAGACCTGCGGTTGTTCCGCCGCGACCCGGTGCAATGGTCGCAGTTCATCATTTTCTTCGGCCTGCTGGCGTTGTATTTCGCCAACATTCGCCGCTTCAGCTACGACGTGAACTACATGGCTTGGGTGAACATGATCAGCTTCCTGAACCTGGCCGTGGTCGGACTGATTTTGTCCACCTTCACGACGCGGTTTATCTTTCCGATGCTCAGCCTCGAGGGTCGACGGTTCTGGATCCTCAGTATGTTGCCGGTGCGGCGCGACTCGATCTTGTGGGGCAAGTTTGTATTCGCCGCCGCCGGATCGGCCATTCCCTGCTGCCTGCTGATTTTGCTCAGCGACGCGATGCTCTCGATCTCGCCGCTGGTGATGGCGATTCATCAACTCGTCTGCGCGCTGCTGTGCATTGGACTATCGGGAATCGCGGTCGGTTTGGGCGCGAAAATGCCCGATTTGCGCGAGGAGTCGCCGTCGAAAATCGCCGCGGGCTTTGGCGGCACGTTAAGCCTGGTCGTGAGCGCCACGTATATTATTCTGATCGTGCTGCTGACGGCGCTGCCCACGCATTTTTACCTATCGGTGTTGCAAAGCGAGGGGGACCTTTACTGGGTGCGGTTGGGGCTGCTGGCCGGCACCGCCGCCGCTTCCGCCGTCGGACTCGTCGCCACGCTGCTGCCGATGGCGATCGGGCTGCGCGCCTTTCGCGCGCTCGAGTTTTGAATCGCGGCCCTCAGGGAGATTCTCGATCGGCCGGACGTTCGTCGGCATTCCCCTCACCATGGCGGGTGTGGTCATCGTGATTCCGTTTTTCAAGACAGTCGCTCACGAAGCCGTGCTGGCGCGCCACGCACACGTCTGGCGCGGGGTATCGGCCGCATGAATTCGCCGATTCATGCGTGCTTCTTCATGTTGCCTCGGCTTGTCAGCCAGGCGTCTTGCGCCACCGTGCAATTGCCACAACGCGCAATCGAGTGGTCTACATCGGAGAGTGTGAGTAGTATCAACCATTGGAACAAGCGTTGTAGGCATTCCTTGAAGCTTAACTGTTTTCCCGTCGAGTCGAATCCTCCCAGGCTTGTCCCTGCGCGTCGCGATCGTGCTTGGATGGACGCCCTGGCAAACGCGCATCGTTGCCTGCCGCTCGCTACGGCCAATGCTTACGGCTGGGAATTGCTGTCCCCAGCCTCGTTCACTCTGCATTGGAACGGCGGACCGGAAAAATCCGATATCCGCATTGAGTGTCACGGCGAAAATCCGTTTGCCAGCTTCGTCGAATCGAATTTCTCCGCTGGCATCGTCACATTCAGCACGGGTTACATTTTTCGCACCGACCCGGGCTGGCACATGCTGGCCACCGGCCCGCTGAACCTGCCCAAGGACGGCATCAGCCCCTTGTCTGGCGTGGTCGAATCCGATTGGCTCCCTTTTCCGTTCACGATGAATTGGCAGTTCACGCGGCCTGGCGCCGTGCGGTTTGAAAAGGACGAGCCCTTCTGCCGCATCGTTCCCGTCGTCGCGCAGGTTCTCGAGGAAACCACTCCGGAGATCCATCTGCTCGAATCGGATCTGGAGTTGGCCGGGCAGTTTCGTGAATGGCGCGAGCGGCGCGACCTGTTTCGCGTCAACGTCCGCGCCGGTGACCGGCAGACGATTCGGCAGGCCTGGCAAAAGTTTTATTTCAAGGGGGAGCTGGCCGACGGAAAGCCTGCCGAGGCGCCGCATCATGTGAAGAAGCTGCGACTTCCCGAGCCGATCGACCGTCGCCCACAACTCGATAAACCGCGTCCGACGGCCGCGTCCGAGAAGCCTCGCGTGTCACTGTCGCGCTCCGAAGGCTTCGTGCCGGTGCCCGGTAGTCGCGTCTGGTATCAAACCGTCGGCAATGCCCGTGGCATTCCCTTGCTCGTGCTCAACGGTGGTCCCGGGTTGCCTCACGACTATTTGGAAAGCCTCGCCGCGCTGGCCGATGAGCGCCCGATCGTGTTTTACGATCAGGTTGGCTGCGGCCGTTCCGAGCCTCCCACCGATGGTCATTTTTCGAGCGTGGAGCGGATGGTGCAGGACTTGCGCAAGGTGCGCGAGGCGCTCGGCTTGAAGCGAGTGCATTTGTTCGGACACGCTACCGGAGCAGCGCTCGCCGTGGAGCATGCCCTTGAGGGCGATAGCGGCATCGCCAGCCTGACGCTGGCCAGCCCTTGCCTGAGCATGCCGCGCTGGATGGCCGACGGCGAGCGGCTGCGCTCGCAGTTGCCGGAAGACTTCCAAAAACTCCTAGCCCAGGCCATGGCCGAAGGCGTGGTCAATAGTCCGACGTATCAAGCCGCGGTACGAACCTACCATCGGCGGCACTTTTGCCGTTGCCAGCCCTTGCCGAGTTCGCTGATGCGCGCTTTCGCTGGCATCGGCTACGGAATCTACGGCACTCAGTGGGGCCCCAGTCCCTTTGTCTGCACTGGCGCGTTACGGGGCTACGATATCAGCACTCGCTTGTCGCAGATCAAGCAGCCGACGCTCTTTACCTGCGGCCAATTCGATTTTGCGACGCCTGATTCGACCGAGTTCTTCCAGCGCCAGGTGCGGCGCTCGCGGCTCGCCGTCTTTCCCCACAGCTCGCACACGCCGCAACTCGAGGAGCCGGAAGCCTACCTGGCCACCATTCGCGAGTTTCTCCGTCGCGTCGACTCCGGCGGCGCGAATGCCCCCGTGCCCGAATTGGAAACCGGCCTGGTGGAAACAAGGACGCGACTCGTTCTTGGAGGCAAACAAGACATGACGGATTCCGAGAGCCGCGGCCAACTTCGGTGATGCCCGCTCGACTTGCCCTCGCCATGTGGCGTCGTGATCGCCTCAAGACGCCGCCGGACGGAATCGGGCCACGGCCTCGCGGTAGCGACTGCGGGCGTCCCAGGCCGCCCAACCCAGGTAAAGATTCGCCCCCAGCGAGCAGCACAGGAAGGCCATGACCGCGACAAATGCCAGCCAAGGTTTGGCCGGTTCGGCGGTCGCGGCATCGGAGGCGACCTTGTTGGCCTCGACCGCCAGGGAAGGTTGCTCGTCGGCGGCCTTCTTGGGCGTCCCGGCGCCTTGTCCCAGGTCCGGCAGTCGGGGTTGTTCGGGGTCGTTCTCGACTGGCTGTTCGTCCAACAGCGAATCCCGCGGTGTAGAATGAGAATCGACGGCCGACGGGGGCTCGGTTACGGGTGGAGCGCCGGCGGGGAGCGGAAGCTGCGGCTCGCTGGGCTGCACGTCGTGCGCCTGGCGAGTTGCAATCGAGCTTTCCTGCGTATCTACCGGGCGCGCCATGACGCGAGCCAACTTGCCGGTGCCGACCATTAGGCGATAGCGCCGCACATCCAACTCCGGAGGAACATCGCTGAATATCTCGTCCTCGCCGTGCGCCAGGACATCCAGCAATTGCGGCTCGATCTGAATGGTGTATTCGTGTCCGCCTTCGGGCAGCGGCTCCCAACCGACCTCGATGCCCAGGGCGGCAGTGGTAATCAGCAGGAGAAGCGAAGTCATGGCGGGTGCTCCCCAAGACGGCATGGCGGGTATGTCAGCCGATCATCCTAGCCCGGCAAACTGCCTTTCGCCAAGACCCCGCGGCCGTGGCCCGGCGCCATCCGGCGTACCGCTATCAGTCGTCGCTTCGCTCGATTTTCGGCGAATGTCGCGATTCGACCGCCGGCGCGATTCGTCTTGTGTCAGGATGGCCAGGGCGACACAATATCGGACCGAAATCATAACCCGGGATGCCCTGGATGCCGAAGTGCCCAGGCACCTGGGCCGAGCAATCGACATCGTGCCCGCGGGCGTGAATCGCGGACAAGCAGAATTGCGAGAAACCACGTGACTCCCGAGCGCCGGAAATGGACCCGCTGGATCATCGGCATCGCCAAGCTGGCAGTCTGCGTGCTGCTCGGCTGGTTCATCTACGCGGCGTTTGCCAGCGGCAACCAGTCGCTCAACGGACACAGTTGGCACGTCGAGCCGTGGTGGCTTGTGCTCTCTGGCGTGCTGTATCTGGCCGGGTGCTTTCCCTCGGCCGTTTTTTGGTATGTCGTGTTACGGCGCACCGGCCAGCAGGTCAAGTTCGGTGAATCGCTACGAGCGTATTACATTTCGCAATTGGGCAAGTATGTTCCGGGAAAGTGGATGGTGATCCTGCTGCGGCGCACGCTGCTGCGCGAGCGGAGCGTGGAGAACACGGTGGTGGCCGCCAGCGTGTTTTTCGAGACGCTGACCATGCTCGCCGTGGGCTCGGCGATGGCGGCGTTTGTGCTGTTGATCTGGCATCGGGACCAGGTGATTTTGATTCTCACGGCCGTGGGTTCGACGTTCCTGCTGGGCATTCCCACCGTGCCGTCGATTTTCCAATGGCTGATCCATGTGCTGCGCGTGGGCAAGCTCAATCCCACGGCCGGCGCCCGCTTTCGACGCATCGAATTGCGCGTGCGGGCCCTGGGCTGGGCCGGCATGGCATTGGGGTGGGTCTTGCAGGGGATGGCGCTGTGGGCCGTGTTGCGATCCATGGGCGCTCTCGACGAAGGGCCGTTCCACGAGCTCTCGCTGCACACGACCGCTGTGGCGTTGGGGGTCGTCGCCGGCTTTCTATCGCAAATACCCGGCGGATTATTCATGCGGGAATGGGTTTCCGGCGAGTTGATCGAACCCCAATATGGCGCGGCAATCGGCATGATTTCCGCCGTTATTTTCCGACTCGTGTTGCTGATGTCGGAGCTGGCAATTTCGATTATCCTATATGTTGCGGGCTGGCGGCGGCTGCGCGAGCCTGTCGCGGCCATCGAATCGGAATTGACCGCGTCGATGCATCCGTAGCGCGGCGCGGCCAGACCACGGTCGCTCCCGCGACGCCTCGCCAGCAATCTCGCCTCTTGTTTCGTTTGCCGGTATCACTCGTCTCACACCAGTTGCCCGCGCATGCTATCGATTGTCATACCCGTCAAGGATGAACGCGAAAGTCTAGCGGATTTGCATCGCGAGTTGGTCGAGGTCGCCTTGGCCAACGGGTATGATCTGGACATCGTGTTTGTTGACGACGGCTCGACCGACGGATCGTGGACAGTCATCCAGGCATTGGCAAGCGAAGATTCTCGCGTGCGGGGTATTCGCTTTCGACGAAATTTTGGCAAGGCGGCCGCTCTGTCCGCGGGCTTCGACGCCGCCAGCGGCGAACTGGTCATGACGCTCGACGCCGACTTGCAGGATGACCCGCGCGAGATTCCTCGCTTTCTGGCTGCCATCGCCAGCCCGCTCGACGTAGTCAGCGGCTGGAAGGAAGTCCGCAACGATCCCTGGAACAAGGTGTTCGCCTCGCGCGTGTTCAATGGCCTGGTGAGTTGGCTGACCGGCGTGCGGCTGCACGACCACAATTGCGGTATGAAGTGCTACCGCGCCGAAGTGTTGAAAGAAGTGCGGTTATATGGCGAGCTGCACCGCTTCGTGCCGGTGTTGGCCGCGGCACGCGGTTTTTCAGTGGGTGAGGTCGTCGTGCGACACCGGGCCAGAAAATTCGGGCACTCTAAATACGGAGCGCGGCGCGTCGTGAAAGGTTTTCTCGATCTGTTGACCGTGAAGTTCCTGACGGGGTTCAACCAGCGGCCGCAACACGTGCTGGGGACGTTCGGCCTGATTTCGTTCGTGCTCGGCGGGTTGGGAATGTTGTACCTGGCGGTCTATTGGGTCGTCGGCCAGTTGAATCCCGATTGGAACCTGATGCCGTTGCACGAGCGCCCGGCCGTGTTGTATTCGCTGGGGGCGCTGCTGCTGGGCGGGCAGCTGATGTCGATCGGGTTTTTGGCGGAACTCATCACGGCCTATCAACTGCGCGACGCCGATACCTATTCCATTGCCGAACGCGCGGGCCAAGCGGCCGACCGGACCCCGATTGCCCCATGAATCAACTCGATTTCTCCTCGCGCGAGCTCCGCTGGAGCATCTACGCAATTCTAGTCGCCCTGACGATGGGCGCGATGCTGGGGCGCATCATGGCCGTCAACTCGGTCGACATGGGGGCCCTGGAAAGCCACCTGCACCGCGAGGGACGCAGCGACTGGAGCCGCTCGCGGCCGTTTCTCAGCGCCAACGACCGCAGTCGTTGGGCCACGACCCGCTCGCTGGTCGAGCATGGAACCTATGCCATCGACGACATCGTGGCCCAGCGAGGTTGGGACACGATCGACATGGTCAAGCACCGCGACCGCGAGGGCGTCGAGCACCTGTATTCCAGCAAGCCGCCGTTGTTCGCGACGCTGATGGCCGGCGAGTACTGGCTAATCCATCGGGTGACCGGCGCCACTCTGGCCGAGTATCCCTACGAGATCGGGCGGTTCATGCTGGTGACGATCAACGTGCTGCCGATGCTCGTCTATTTCTATCTCCTGGGGCGGCTGGCCGATCGATTTGGAAAAACCGACTGGGCTCGCTTGTACATGATGGCCGCGGCGTCATTTGGCACGTTTCTGACCACGTTCGTGGTCTCGATCAACAATCACGGGCCGGCGGCGGTTTGCGTGACGATTGCCGTCTATGCCGCGGTGCGCGTGTGGTATGACGATCATCGTGAGTTGCGGTATTTCGCCGTGGCCGGTTTCTTTGCCGCCTTGGCCGTCACCAACGAGTTGCCGGCCCTGTCGCTGTGCGTCGCGCTGGGCGCGGCGCTAGCTGTGGAAAGTCCCCCGGCAAACGCTGCTGGGCTTTATGCCGGCGGCGGCCGTTGTGGCGGCCGCGGCGTTTGGAACCAACTACATCGCTCACGATAGCCTGCGGCCACCCTACATGCACCGTGGTGGTTCGAACCCCGATGATAATTGGTACGACTACTCCTACTTGCGCGACGGCAAGGTGCGCGACAGCTACTGGCGCAATCCGGTGGGCATCGATCGCGGAGAGCCGTCGGTCGCGAAGTACGTGCTGCACGCCACGGTCGGCCACCACGGCGTGTTTTCGCTCACGCCGGTTTGGATCTTAAGCGTCTGGGGACTGGTGTTGCTGTGGCGGGGGGGCCAGAAGGAGTTGGCACTGTTCATCGCGGCGCTTTCCGTCGTGTGCCTGGGCTTCTACCTCTCGCGGCCGCAGGCGGATCGCAACTACGGCGGCATGACCAGCGGATTTCGCTGGATGTTCTGGTTCGCGCCGCTGTGGCTCGTGGCGCTGCTGCCGGCCGCCGATCGCCTGGCCAACTGGCGTCTCGGCAGAGCCGTGGCGCTGGTGCTGCTGGTGCTCTCGGTGATGTCGGTCAGCTATCCGACTTGGAATCCTTGGACGCAGCCTTGGCTGTGGAACTTCCTCGCCTATCTGGGTCTGGAAGTCTGAGCAGCCAAGCTGATACCGGATCGCGTCGCTAACCGGCCGACGTGAGTTCCAGATCATTCCATTCCGTCGGCAGCGAAGCGATCGCTGTCCTCGTTTCGCGCGTCGTCGGATGCGTAAACTCGAGCCAGCGAGCGTGCAGCGCGATCGGGCGCAGCCGCTCGTCTTCGTATTGCGGCCCGAAGCGTATTTGCGATCCGTAATGCGTGTCGCCCAACACCGGGTGCCCGCGCGTGGCGGCCTGCACGCGAATCTGGTGCGTGCGACCGGTCTGCAATTCGATTTCGAGCCACGAGCCGGCCCGGTGATAGCCGATCGTGCGGTAGGTCAGGATGGCCTCCTGGGCGCCGGGCAACGTGGGGTCCACTACCGAGGTCGCGCGGCTGGCCGTAGATTTTTTGCAAGTAGTCGGTCCATGTGCCGGCCAATGGCTCGACGATCCGCTCGACGCAAACCCAATAGGTCTTCTTGACGGTTCTTCGCTCGAATTGTCGAGAGAGTTGCCGGGCCGCGCGGCGCGTCTTGGCGAACACGATGGCTCCCGACGCCGGCCGGTCGAGCCGATGCGGAATGCCCAGGTAGACCGCGGAAGGTTCTTCGCCGGGGGGCGCCAGGTATCGCTTGATTCTTACTTCCAGGCTATCGATTCCCGCGGGCGCCTGGGTGGCAATGCCCGAGGGCTTGGCCACCGCCAGCACGGCGTCGTCCTCGATCAGGATATCGAACCCGAGGTCGGCCGGCATATCGAATCAAGCTTGAAAGAAGGGAGCGATTCCACGATCAAAACGAGCGAGGGCATCCGCCTCGAAAAGTCGGATGCCCTCGCGAAACTCGTTGGCAATGCGGGACGTGTGAATTACACCTGGCCGGCCGCGGGCACGATGAACGGCGCACGATACTCGCGCGTCAGCAACGCGTCGGCCGCCGCGTTGTCGATGAACCGCTCGTTGGCGGTATCGATGGCCAATTTCTCGCCCCAAGCCAGCTTTGTGGTTCCCAGGTCGAGCTTATTGTCTTGCAGGTGCTGGGTGAATCGCCCGTAGGTGTCCTGCAAATGCTCGGGACTGGAGACGCCCTTGAGCTGTTCCTTGACTTCGTCGACCGACATTTGTTTGCCCAGCCGATAGGAGATATTGCCCAAGTGGCAAAGCGCGCTGGACAAATGTCCTTCCAGGATGTCGGCATGCAGGTCTTCGTGGTTGCGGCTGCGGACGGCTTCGAGGAAGTTGCCGTAGTGGTCGCCGCCACCCTTGAATTCCTGTACGACCTTTCCATCCGGATCGAAAGCAGCGCCCTCGCTGTAGCTGGTCATGACCAGGTAGCCGTCGGCGCCTTCGAAGATTACGCCCACGTTGGCATTGCGATAGGGTTCGGTCGGCAGGCCGCGGACTTCGAAGACCAAGGCGGAATCGCCGTAATCGTGGATGATCATCTGCGTGTTGGCCGCGTCGCCGGCGTCTTCATATCCCAGGCGTCCGCCGTAGCTCAACACCCAGTTGCTCAGCTTGTCGACGCCCAGTCCCCAGCGGCACAGGTCCATCTGGTGAATGCCCTGGTTGCCCAAGTCGCCGTTGCCGTAGGGAGTCTGCATGTGCCAATCGTAGTGCAAATTCCTGCGCGTCAGCGGTGCGTATCTGCGCGGGGCCCAGCCACAGGTCGTAGTTCACGCCCTTGGGGATCGGGTAGTTGCCCAGCGGACCGATCGACGGGCGCCGCTTGTAGCACAAACCACGGGCGACCTTGATTTTGCCGATCTTGCCGTCGTGCAGGTACTGCATCGCGTCGCGCATGCCTTTGGTCGAACGGCACTGCGTGCCCGTCTGGCAGATGCGATTGTACTTGCGAGCGGCCTCGACGATCCGCCGACCCTCGCTGACGTTGTGGCTGACCGGCTTCTCGACATACACGTCCTTGCCGGCCTGAATGGCCCAGATGCTCACCAGGGCATGCCAATGGTTAGGCGTGGCCGTGGTGACGATCTCGACGGACTTGTCGTCGAAGGCCTCGCGCATGTCGGTGACGATCTTCGGCTCGCGACCCTGCTTCTTGGCGACGGCCTCGGCCTGGCCCTTGGCGCGGCCCGCGTCGACGTCGACGACGTACAGAATTTCAGTGTCGGATCGGTTGGAAAAAGCGCCCAGGTGATCCTTGCCCCGTCCGCCGGTGCCGACGACGGCCACGCCGATCTTTTCATTCGGGCTCTTGCTGCCCGGCTTTTCATCAGCCGCCAGCAGCGTATCGGCGGAACCGGCCGCAACCGCTGCCGCGGCGGCGAACATGGAATCTTCAAGGAACTGGCGTCGCGTGCGCATCAGAGACTCTCCCTCGGGTTGGATCAGGCCAGGCGATGGTTGTTAATACCAGGATAACGGAAAGAATTCCGCTTGTCAGCCTCCCGGCGGGACTCCGGAACAATACTCTAGAGCGAGTGATCGGCTACCCATATCGGGCCAAAATGGCGTCCACCAGTCGCGGAGCGAGCCTGTTTGCCCATACCAAGAGCTTTGCGGAGCCCCCCACGACTATCTCGTGCTTGCCGCGCCGAATGGCGGCGATGGTCCGCCGCGCAACCAGCGCGGGTTCGACGCCGCGGCGGTTTGGGCGGCGATGCTTCTCGGCGTCGATCGACCGATCGAAGAATTCGGTTCGCGTCGTGCCGGGGCTGACGACCAGCACGTCGATGCCGTCGCCGCGCGACTCCGCGCGCAGCGATTCACTGAATCCTTGCAGGGCGAACTTGCTGGCGCAGTACTCGGCGGATCCTGGAATGCCCCGGTGTCCCAGGATCGAACCGACGTTGACGATCATCGGCCGATTGCCGCCCCTCAACAGCGGCAAGCTGACGCGAATCATCTCGGTCGCGGCAAAAAAATTGACTTCCATCACCTGCCGCAACCGCTCGGGCGCGGCCTCGCTGAAGAGCCCCGCCGCGCCGATGCCCGCATTGTTGATGAGCAAGTCCATGCCGCCAAAAAGTTGGACCATGCGCTGGACGACCGCCGAGCGTACGTCGGGCGAAGTGATGTCACCGGCATGGACTTCGAGTTGGCCTGGCGCATCGACGGCGTTGGCGGCCAAATCCGCGAGTCGCTCGGCGCGCCTGGCGACCACGAGCACACGGGCGCCGGCGGCGACCAGATCGCTCGCAAGCGCGCGGCCAATGCCGCTCGATCCGCCGGTCAAGAGCGCGCGACAACCAGCGATCGAGCGGCTCGACATGGGGCACCCGTTCGGGCCAAATCCGCTAGTGGCTCGATTTGCCGTTGGTCTTGGCGTTGATATTGGCGCTGCCGTTTTGCGAAGAGAGCGCGGCTAGTGTTGCCTGACCGTCGCCGTTGGTCTCGTGGGCCTCGGGCCGGCCGTGGGGTCGAATCATCGTATCGGGGCCCAGCATGTGACTGAGTGCCCGTTCGGGAATGCGGCAGTGAACGATTACCCGAGTGTCGGTAAATC
Organism: uncultured Planctomycetaceae bacterium; assembly: GCA_963791755.1. Classification (GTDB taxonomy): domain Bacteria; phylum Planctomycetota; class Planctomycetia; order Pirellulales; family PALSA-1355; genus PALSA-1355. The sequence continues at coordinate 202,085 of CAWBTK010000005.1, read as the reverse complement.
GCTTAGAAAGCACTTCGCCGTGATTGGCTAGCAGGGCTAACAAGCGACCATTGTCGACGCTTGTTTCCACGTCAACGTCCAGAAACCCATGGCTCAAGGCCTGGCTGACCGCGGCGGCCAACTGGTCGACTCCCTGGCCCGTGTGGGCGCTGATTGGCAAGGCATGCGGATAGCGCGACAGCAGCGTGGATTTTTGAGCGTGGTCGACCGCGTCGATCTTGTTGAGCACCAACAGGGTGTCCTTGGCCTGGATGCCCAGTTCCTCGAGCACATGGTATACGACCTTGATCTGGTCGAGCGCGGCCGGATTGCTGGCGTCGGCGACATGCAGCAGCAGATCGGCCTGTCGCGACTCTTCCAAGGTGGCTTTGAAACTGGCGATGAGATGATGCGGCAAGTCGCGAATAAAACCGACGGTGTCGCTCAACAGCACCGGTCCCCAGCCGGGCAGTTGCCAGCGCCGCGTTCGCGTGTCGAGCGTGGCAAACAGGCGGTTCTCCGTCAGCACGTCGGAGCCGGTGAGCCGATTGAGCAGCGTGCTTTTGCCAGCGTTCGTATAGCCGACGAGCGACACGGTCATTCGATCGTGCCGGGCCGCGACTTCGCGTTCCTTACGACGCTCGATCAGCTTCAATTCGGCGCGGAGATCGGCGATTCGCTTTTCGACGAGCCGACGGTCGACTTCCAACTGCTTTTCGCCGGGACCGCGCATGCCGATGCCCATCTTGAGCCGCGACAAGTGATTCCACATTTGCTTGAGCCGCGGCAGCGAATATTGCAGCTGCGCCAACTCGACCGCCAGGCGGGCCTGAATGGTCTGCGCTCGGCTGGCGAAAATGTCGAGAATCAGCTCGCTGCGATCCAGCACCTTTACGCCGGTGACTTCTTCCAGATTGCGAGTCTGCGCGGGCGACAGGTCATTGTCGAATATAATGACGTCCGCGTCCGAGGCGGCGGCCATCCGCTTGAGCTCTTCGACCTTGCCCTTGCCAAGATAGGCGGTGACGTCGGGCGTTTGCCGGCGCTGGGTCAATTGGCCGACAATCCGCGAGCCGGCGGTCGTCGCCAATCCTTGCAACTCCTCGAGCGGGTCGCCGTGGATTTGGTGGTTCGGAAGCAAGACTCCCACCAGAATGGCCGCCTCGCTGGCGACACTCTCTACGCGGTTCATTTCTGTCACTGGCGATTAATTCCTCCTAAGTGAAGAGGGGATACACTCCCATGTCATCATACGCTTTCCTGGCCCCCAGGGGTCGATTCGAATCCGCCCCTGGCCGGCAACGCGGGTTATTTCAGCCGGAAATCGACCGTGGCAGCTATCGCCCGCGGCGCCCCCTCCACCCAAGCAGACAATCGGGCAAGCAGCCGGGTTCGTCATTCCATCTCTCCGGCGATCAAGTGGCAATAACCCTCGTAGCGCCGCAGGTCGAGCCAGCCATCGGCGACCGCATCTTTGACGGCGCAGCCCTGTTCGTGCGTGTGCGTGCAGTTTGGAAAATTGCAATGATTGATATAGGGCCGCAAGTCGCGATAGTAGCCGGCCACCTCGGCCGGAATCACGTCCCAAAGTTGAAACTGCCGGATCCCAGGCGTGTCGACCACATAGCCGCCGCAGGCCAGCGGCCACAGCCTCGCGGTGGAGGTCGTGTGCCGGCCCTTCTGGCTTTCGGCGCTGACGGCGCTGACGCGCAGCCGCAAGGCCGGATCGACGGCATTGACCAGCGACGACTTCCCCACGCCGCTTTGCCCGGCGACGACGCTGGCCCGTCCCGACATCACGCGCCGCAAGCGATCGATGCCGCAACCGGTGACCGACGAGAGCAGCAGAACCTGGTAGCCCATTTGACTGTAGACGCCGACGAGCGGCGCGAGCGAGGCCGGCTCGACCAGGTCGATTTTGTTGATGCAGATAATCGGCCGTAGGCCGTTCTTGTGGGCGCTAATCAGGAAACGGTCGATCAAATTCGGCTTGAGGTAAGGCTCGGCGGCGCTACCGACGATGAGCAATTGATCGACGTTGGTGACGATGATCTGGCGACGACCGCGGATGGCGCGGCTGAGCACGGTCTTGCGCGGCTCGACCCGCTCGATGATTCCTTCCTGATTGGCGGCGGGCCGGAACAACACGACGTCTCCGGCCGCGACCACGTGGCGCTGGTCGGTGGCCAGCGTCTTGAGCAACCGCCGCGTGGCGCAAGAATAGATCGAGCCATCGTCGGCTTCCACCGTGCTCAACAGCCCCTGCACGGCCAAGGCCCGGCCCCGCTTGACCGTCGAGAGATCCACGTCGGGCACGACGCTGAACCCGTCCTCGGTGTCGGCGGCCACGGCGCCGACCACGGTCCGCTTGCGATTGATGTCGCCCTTGCCGCTGATGCGCTCGTCGGCCACCGACTCGTCGCTGGCGTCGCCGCCGTCGGCGTGGAAACGACGCGTCCAATCGTCGGAGCGAGCACGTCCGGAGCGATTCTTCCGGAACTCGGCGCGAAGTTTGTGCTTCTTTTTGTCAGCCATTAATTGCTGGGTCCAAGCCCAACGAATGCAATTTGCCTCGGCGTGTTCAAAAAGGCTCGTTCCAAGTCATAGAGGTTTGCGATGCTGCTCCGCGTTCCCGCGATCAGACGGGTCGATTCGAATCCTTGATCTGACCGGCGCTGTCGTCCAGCACGTCGAAACGGCCGGTCCTGGGCTCTTTCGGAGCATTGCTTTGCGGCTTGCTGCTCTTGAACTCCAGGCCCGCCCGCTCCAGCAGCGATTGTTTCATGACGTCGGCCGTTTGATCATCCACCGGCGGCGGCCCCACGGCGCCCAGATCGTGCGGCGAGTACCGCACGTCGTAGCTGTGCTTGGCGATCGACAATTCGTCGCCGGGATCCAACCGCTTCTCGGAGACGCGCGAGCCGTTGACCTTGATTCCGTTACGGCTTTGTAGATCCTTGACGTACCAGTAACCGCCATTGCACGTGAGCTGGCAATGATGGGCCGAGACGTTGGAAAATCGCAGGACGATATCGCAGCTTTCGCGACGCCCCACGAGCAAGTTTTTCTTCAGCAGCGGAATTGGGTCGCCGCCCCCCACCGGGATCAGTTCGCCGTGCATGTTCAGTGCATCTTCTCTTGTGACGGTGGTGGAAAGGACTTATGATCGGTCGGCTGGCACGCCTTCAAGCAAATTTTAGTGTACGTAGCGGTTATTTTCTAGTCAACCAAAATTGACTCAAAGCGGCCCTCCGCCAAGAGTTTCCGCTGATTTGCCGTCGGCCGCATCGGCCCGTTTTTGACACCTGGCGCCCCTTCGTGACAACAACCACGCAATTCGACTGGTCGGCTGCCGGACTGCGCTACTATCGCTACGGTCACTTTCTGCGGCATCGCTTCGGCGCCCGTGTCCAGAAGGTCAGTGTCGACGCACGCTTTACTTGCCCGAATGTCGATGGCACGGTGGCGGTGGGGGGGTGCACGTTCTGTGACAATCGCAGTTTCAGCCCCAGCCGCCGACTTCCTCGGCAGGGCATCCGCGATCAGATCGACGAGGGCATTCGCCAGCTTCGCCGCCGCTATCAGCGAGTCGATCAATTCCTGGCCTATTTCCAACCGGCCACGAACACGCACGCGCCGATTCCACGGCTGCGCGAAGTCTACGAAGAGGCGCTGTCCCATCCGGACGTGGTCGGGCTGGCCATCGGCACACGCCCCGACTGCGTCGGCGACGACGTGCTCGACTTGCTCGGCGAGATCGCCGCTCGCACGTACCTGTCGGTCGAATACGGCATGCAAACGATTCACGATCGTTCGTTGGATTGGATGAATCGGGGCCATCACCACGACGCGTTCCTCGACGCGATGGCCCGCAGCCGGCATCGCGGGTTTGAGATTTGCGCGCACGTGATGCTGGGCTTGCCCGGCGAAACGCGCCAGTGCATGCTGGCCACCGCGCGCGAGCTGGCCCGGTTGGAGCTGGACGCGGTCAAGATTCACAACTTGTACGCGGTGCGCAACACGCCGCTGGCGGATCAGGTGGCGCGGGGCGAGGTCACGCTGATGGAACGCGACGAGTATATCGAGACGGTCGTCGATTTCTTGGAGTTTCTGCCTCCCAGCACGATCATCGAGCGCATCAGCGGCGACGCTCCCAGCGATTATTTTATCGGCCCGGCCTGGTGCCTGGACAAACCGGCCGTGCGGTTGGCCTTGGACGCCGAGTTTGCCCGTCGCGACACCTGGCAGGGCAAGCGCTGGGCGACGCCGACCCATTCCACGGACTAAATGGGGCTCTCGCCTCCTCATCGATCATGGCCGAACCGCAAGCCTACTTGAATGGTCGCTTCTTGCCCGCCTCGCAGGCCACGGTATCGGTATGGGACGGCGGTTTCGTGCAGGGCACGACCGTGGCCGAGCAATTGCGAACCTTCGGCGGCAAGCTGTTTCAGCTCGAGGCCCACATCGAGCGGCTGGCCCGGTCGCTGGAACTGGTGGGTGTCGACCCGGGCGTGAGCCTCCAGCGGTTGGCCGAGATCGCCCAGGAACTGGCCGCCGCGAATCACGCGCTGTTGGCCCCGGACGATGATTTGGGACTGACCATGTTTGTCACGCCGGGCCTGTACGATCTGACCGGAGCTGCGACCTCTCCCACGGTTTGCCTGCACACGCTGCCGCTGCGTTTCGGTCAGTGGGCGGATAAATACAACAGCGGTGATTCGATGGCCACCACCGACGTGGTGCAAGTCTCGGCGCGCTGCTGGCCGCCGGAACTGAAGTGCCGCAGCCGCATGCACTATTACCTGGCCGATCGTCAGGCGCGGATCGCGCATTCCTGGCAGCCGTGCCTTGATGACCGACGACGAGGGTTATGTCACCGAGGCCACGACCGCCAACATCGTTTTGTGCGACCAGCGGGGGGAGCTTCTCATTCCGCCAATCGAGAAAATTCTGCCGGGCATCAGCCTGGGCGTTCTGACCGGATTGGCTGAAAAGCTGGGCGTACGCTGCACGCAACGCGACTTGACCCTGGATGATTGCCTGGCTGCCAGCGAGATTTTTCTCACCAGCACTTCCCCCTGCATGTTGCCGGTGGTGCGGATCAACGGCCAGCCGATCGGCAGCGGTTCGCCAGGCGGTATGTTCTCGCGCTTCTTGACCGCCTGGAACGAACTGGCGGGACTCGACATCGTCGAGCAGGCGCGTCGGTTCAGCTCTCGGTAGACGCCGCGGTGCGACCCCCTCAGCGGGTATTCAACGCGTCGTTGATCGTGCCGAGGTAAAAGCCGAACACGCGGAAGATCAAGAAAATGATCAACCCGGCAATCAAGGCCGTCACCGCCACGCCGATCAGCACGGTGATCGTGTTCATCGCCGTGCGGGCTTCGTCCTGATACTGGACCGACAAGTTGCCCATCGACTCCACCAGCTGGCCGCTCTCCTCGCCCACCTGCACGGCATCGAGAAAGCCCGCCGGAAAAACCCGCGTTTCGCGAAACGCCTCGTGAACCTCCTGGCCGGCGCCGATGGCGGCCACGACCGCGGGAATATGCTGCTTGTAGATCACGTTCTGCGTGCTCGACAACGACATCCGCAAGGCCGACTTGATTTCCATGCCCGAGTTGAGCGTGACGTGCATGGCCCAGGCCAGCCGGGCGAGCGCCAAGGTCTCGAGCGCGCGGCCCAACTGCGGCAGCCGCATCAACACGCGTTGCACGGTCGCCGTCCACAGGGCCCCGCGCAACATGGCCCTGTACGCAAAGAAACCGGCCGCTCCGCAGGCCCCCAACAGCAGCAGATAAATCAACAGACCTTGGTTGCCGATCAGTCCGAAGCCAAACAAGTCGACTTTGTTCTTCGCCAATTGCGGAATGGCGCCCATCACCCAAATCACGATCCCCACGACCGTCAGGGCCAGCGTCAGTTCGACCAGCGGCCAGGTGAGCGAGGCGAACAGCGCTCGCCGCATCTTGAGCTGGTGCTCGTAGTGGGTGGCCAATTGGCGGCAAACCTCGGGCAAGTGGCCGCTTTCCTCGCCGACGCGAATGATCTCCCGGAAGAACTCGGGAAAGTACTTGCCGGTTCTCTTCATCGAATCGCTCATCGACACGCCGTTGGCAACGCCCTGGCTGATTTTCGCCATTTGCCGCCGGCCCACGCCGTGGGCGCTGGCCGCCTCGCGCGTCCAGACGGTGCGCACGTCGACCCCCGCGCCTAGCGAAATCGCCAGCCGCCGACAAAGGGCCGCCAACGGCTTCAGGCCGATCCGTGGTTCGCCTAGCATGTGTCGATTCACTCGAAGTGTCTGTGCGCTGCCCGCCTTGTAGCTTACCCGCTGCGGCGGGCGGGGAATACTCGTCGGCCGAGCAACGTCGCCGATCGCCCGCTCCCCACAGCCTTCAAGTTCCGAGGGCTTCTGTTACAATTCCTGCTCTGCCGTTGCGGCGACAATGCGTCGTCGTATTCTGGACGGCGGCAATGCTCGTAACCGGCCAGGCCATGAAAGAATTGAATTGTGTCGCCATCGCCGGCGTTGGTCTGATCGGGGGATCGCTTGGCCTGGCGCTCGGCAGTCGTAAGCTGGCCCGCTCGATTGTGGGTTTCGGCTCGCGGGCCGCCACGCTGGAAACGGCGCGACGCCGGGGAGCGATCACGGAAATCGCCGCGGACGCGAAAGCGGCCGTGGCCCAGGCCGATCTGGTAGTCCTCTGCGCGCCGGTCGCGCTCATTGCCGATTTGGCCCGCACGATCAATCCGCTCTGCCGCCCGGGCACGCTCATCACCGACGTCGGCAGCACGAAGCGCGACATCGTGCGAGACCTGGACGCGGCGTCGGCCGAGCCCGGGTGGAACCGCCAAGTACGCTTTATCGGCAGCCATCCCCTGGCGGGCAACGAGAAATCGGGGCCCGAACACGCAACGGCCGATCTGTTCGTCAACCGCACGGTAGTCGTTACGCCTTCAGCCAACACGCGGGACGAGGATTTGCGCGCGATCGTCGAGTTTTGGAAAGCGCTGGGCGCGAAAGTGCGCGAAATGTCCCCCGAGGAACACGACCGGGCCGTGGCCGCAACGAGTCACTTGCCGCACCTGGTGGCAGCGGCCATCGCCGGTTCGACGCCCGAGGAGTACGTTTCGCTGACCGGCAGCGGCTGGCAGGATACGACGCGCATCGCGGCCGGCGACCCGGCTTTGTGGCGGCAAATCATGTTAGCCAACCGCGACAACCTGTCGACCTGCTTAAAGCAGCTTTCGACACGCCTGTCGGAATGGCAGCAGGCGCTCTCCGCCGGCGACAGCGCGGAGCTCGAGCGAATGTTGACCGAGGCCAAGCGTATCCGCGACGAAGTGGGAAGTTGAAGAATTACCCGCCTACTTGCGAACCATCTTCAGCACGGCCATCTTTTTCGAACTGCCGTCGGGGTTGCAGACATAGTGCAGCATCTCGTGCTGCAATTTGACCTCGTCGGCGGCGCCGGTGGCCTTGCCGGCCAGCAGGTCGATCACGTGCGGATCGCAATCGTCGTCGTTGCCGCCGCCGAATCGATGCTGAACGGCGACTTCATTGACCCTGCGCGTCAACAGGTCTCGGTTTTCGGGAAAGCCCTCGTTCGACTGGATGACGACCTGGTACCCCCATTTGGCCGGATCGCCGCCGCCTAGCTGAGCAAGGTCCACGCTGGCCGAAATCGTATGGCCGGTTCCTTTGGCGCGGTCGGGCACGATGATCGACGATTGTTGATCGCGATCGACCTTCTGTTCGATTTCCGCCTCAACACGCACGGCCGGCTGCGGCGAAAGGATCACGAGTTTGTCCCAGGCATCGCTCTGATCGAATTTTACGTTTAGTCCCGGCACGGCTTCGACAAAACCATTGCCCTGGCGGTTGTCGGTCTGAATGAATATGAAAACCATTTGCAGCGAGAAGCCGGATCGCAATCCCCAGGGGTCTCGGAGCGGAGCGTTGACGGCGACCTCAAACGTCACGCGGTCGCCCTTTTTCGTCACCTTGAAATCGGTGAGATCGAACGAGCCCGGGGTGTAAACCTCGTCGGTCGGATAGGTATAGCCCCCGGGGCCATGATCGTCACCGACTGGGTCCTTGAACGAAATGGTTTCCGAGGACGTTTCGCCCATGGCCGCCGCCGGTACCAGAGCCAACAGACCGAGGGCCAAGATGTTCGTCAAACGTTTCATCGCGGTGCCTCTATAAGAATGGGCTGTAAACCTACAACTCGCTCGATTCCGGATGCCTTTGCCGCTCCAAGCCTACTGGTTCCCTGGGCGCGCGGCAACCATTTCAGCCTGCCGGACTAGAAGCGACTCTGGCATACCACAAAGGCCGTCTCGGTCGCCGGATGCGGTACGGAGGCTCGTCACTAGAAACGCGGCGAGCAACGAGTGAATCGGCTCGGGCGGCTGTCGGCGACGAGCGGCATTACGGGTTGCCGATCGTGGATGCAATTCGTAGGCTATCAGAAACGCTAGCAACCACGGACGGGCCATTCGAGATGCTGTGGGAAGTTGACATTTACCCTGCGCCCGGCGAGCCGGATCGGGCCTCGCTGGCCGTGAAATCGGCCGCCGCCGAACTCGGGCTGGGCGAACATCTGGGGGTTGTCGCGGCACACGGTTATCTGTTGCAAGGCAACCTCGATCTGGCGCAAGTGGAGGCGCATCGCACGCGAATTGCTGGTCGATGGGGTCGTCGAGCGCCCCGTCATCGCCCCCATTGGCGACGCGCGGTTATCCGACCCGTCGCTCGCTTTCGCCTCGAGCGTTGGCGACGCACGCGGTTGGCAGGTCGTGCACGTGCTGCCCAAGCCAGGAGTGATGGATCCCGTGGCCCAGAGCGCGCTGGCCGCGATCGCGGATCTCGAAATATCGGTCGATGCCGTGCGCACCCTGCGCAAGGTGTGGATCGCCGATCTGCCGGCCGATCCGTTGCAGCGGCTCTGCAAGAACGTGCTGGCTAACGACGCCATCGAGCAGGTCGTCGTTGGGCCGATCACGTTCGACCGGCTGGAGCTCGGCTCGTCCTATCAGTTCGAGCTGGTCACGGTCCCGCTGGGTTCGCTTGACGACGATGGCCTGATGCTTTTAAGCCGGCAGGGACAACTTTACTTGTCGCTGGCGGAGATGCGCACGATCCAGGATCACTTTCGCAAGATCGGACGCGACCCGACCGACGTTGAGTTGGAGACCGTGGCGCAGACGTGGAGCGAGCACTGCAGCCACAAAACCCTGGCGGGGCGAATCACGTATTCCGGGCCCGACGGCTCGCGCACGTTTCAAAACATGCTCAAGGAGACGATCTTCGCGGCGACTAGCGCAATTCGCAAATCGCTCGGCGCCGACGACTGGTGTGTGAGCGTGTTTTCCGACAACGCGGGAGTCATTCGCTTTGACGAAGCGCACAATGTTGTCTTCAAGGTCGAAACGCACAATCATCCCTCGGCGCTCGAACCCTACGGCGGCGCCAACACGGGCATGGGCGGCGTCATCCGCGACTCGTTGGGCACCGGCATGGGCGCCAAGCCGATCTGCAATACCGACGTGTTTTGCTTCGCTCCGCCCGATACCCCGGTCGCAAGCGTGCCGGCCGGGGCGCTTCACCCGCGGCGCGTCATGCAGGGGGTCGTCGCCGGCGTGCGCGATTACGGCAACCGAATGGGTATTCCCACGGTCAACGGCGCGATCTATTTCGATCCTCGTTACCTTGGCAACCCGTTGGTGTTCTGTGGCAACGTCGGTTTGATTCCGCACGACAAGTCGTTCAAGGAACCGCGCCGGGCGATTACATCGTGGCCGTCGGCGGGCGCACCGGCCGCGACGGCATTCACGGCGCCACGTTCAGCTCGGCGGAGCTCACGCACCAAAGCGAAAGTCTTTCCGGCGGCGCCGTGCAGATCGGCAACGCGATCACCGAAAAGATGGTCGTCGACGTCATCCTGCAAGCCCGCGATCGCGGACTTTTTCATGCCATCACCGACTGCGGGGCCGGCGGCTTTTCCAGCGCTGTCGGCGAGATGGGAGAGCACATCGGCGCCGAAGTGTGGTTAGAACGGGCGCCGGTGAAGTACGAGGGCCTGTCCTATACCGAGATCTGGATTTCCGAAGCCCAGGAGCGGATGGTGCTGGCTGTCGGCGACGACCAGTGGGACGAGTTTTCGGCGCTGTCGGCCTCCGAGGGGGTCGAGGCGACGATTATCGGCAAGTACCTTCCCACCGGCCGACTGCGACTGACCTACGAGGGACGCCAGGTGGCCGATTTGCCGATGCAGTTCCTGCACGGCGGACGCCCGCCCGTGGTGCGCGAGGCGGTCTATCGAGCCGCCGGCGGAGACCGCCCTGTCGATCGCCGCCGGCGGCGCCGATCATGCGAGCACATTGCACAAAATCCTGGGCTCGCTCAACGTGGCCAGCAAGCATTGGGTCATTCGCCAGTACGATCACGAAGTGCAAGGCGGCAGCGTAATCAAGCCGCTGGTGGGCGCGAACAACGACGGACCCAGCGACGCGGCCGTCGTACGGCCGGTGCTGGAGTCGCGGCGGGGCATTGTCGTGGCGTGCGGCATGAACCCGAACTATGGCGACTTCGATACCTATCACATGGCCGCTAGCGCCATCGACGAGGCGATGCGCAATTGCGTCGCCGTGGGGGCCGATCCGGCCAGGATCGCGATCCTCGACAATTTTTGCTGGGGCAATACCGATCGGCCGAACACGCTGGGTTCGCTCGTGCGGGCCGCGCTTGCTTGCCACGACCTGGCCATCGAGTTGGCAACGCCGTTTATCAGCGGCAAGGACAGCTTGAACAACGAGTTTCGCTTCGTCGACGCGGCCGGCCAGACTCAATCGATCAGCGTGCCGCCGTCGCTGTTGATTAGCGCGCTAGGACAGATCGACGATGTCTCGCGGGCCGTCAGCATGGACCTTAAGCAGGCTGAAAACTTGATCTACCTGGTCGGAGAAACGAAGGACGAATTGGGCGGGTCGCACTTCGCGAAAGTTCACGGCCTGGCCGGCGGACAGGTGCCGAAAGTCGACGCGAAAATTGCCAAGCATACATTCGCCGCCCTGCATCGGGCGATCGCCGCGGGAGTCGTGCGAGCCTGCCACGATTTGAGCGAGGGCGGGTTGGCCGCGGCCGCGGCGGAAATGGCCCTGGCTGGCGGACTCGGCGCGAAGTTCGATCTGGCGCTCGTGTCGCATCGCTTGCCGGCGGAGAATTCGCTGGACGCGACCTTGCTCTTCTCGGAATCGAACACGCGGTTCCTGTGCGAAGTTCCGCCGCGGTCGGCCGCCGACTTCGAAAAGCACCTGGCCGGCGTGCCGCACGCGCGAATCGGTCAGGTTACGGAAACCGCAAGACTGGAGATCGTCTCGGGCGGAAGCACGGTGCTGACCGCCGACGTGGGAAGCCTGAAGGCCGCGTGGCAAGCTCCGCTCGATTGGAACTAAGGAGACATTGACCGCCCGGGGGTCAAACCGATCATGGCTCAGCCGCGCATTTTAATTTTACGAGCTCCTGGCACCAACTGCGACGCCGAGGCCGCCTATGCCTTCGAGTTGGTTGGCGGCCTGGTGGAGCGGCTGCACGTTAACGTGTTGCTCGATTCGCCGCGGAAACTCTTGCAGTATCAAGTCATCTGCCTGCCGGGCGGGTTCAGCTACGGAGACGACGTGGCCGCCGGCCGCATCCTGGGAAATCAAATCCGGCACCACCTGGCCGGTTGTCTCGAGGAGTTCAAGGCCGCCGGAAAGTTGATCCTGGGCATCTGCAACGGATTTCAGATCCTGCTCAAAAGCGGCTTGCTGTTGCCGCTCGAGTCCGATTGCTCGGCCACGGCCACGCTGGCTTGGAATCAGTCGGGCAAGTTCGAGGATCGCTGGGTGCCGTTGTACACCTGCGGGTCGAAGTCGATCTTCTTCGCCGGCATCGATTCAATGTATCTGCCGGTGGCGCACGCCGAGGGCCGCTTTGCTCCGCGCTCCGAACAGGCGCTAAACGAGTTGGCGCGGAACGGTCAGATCGTGCTTCGCTATGGAACCCGCGGAATGGCCGACGAGCCCATTACGGCCGCGCCCGGCGTGGCCTATCCGGACAATCCAAATGGCTCGTGGGGAGATGTCGCGGGAGTTTGCGACGAAACAGGCCGCGTCTGCGGACTGATGCCCCATCCCGAGCGGCACGTCGATCCAACGCAACACCCGCGCTGGACCCGTCGACCGCCGGCGGACGCGGAAGACGGGTTGCGCGTGTTTCGCAACGCGGTCGGCTATTTCGCATAGCCCAGACGCTTCAGGTTTCAAACCGAAGCCCGGTTTATTGGCAGCAGGGGGCCTGTTGCATCACGGGGGCCGGCGACATCATCATCTCTCCGCCGGAAATCATCCCGCCGCCAGCGCCGCCACAAGGGTCGCAACATTGGGCCGGTTGTTGATAGCTCTGGTAGTTTTGTCGGCCAGCGCCGAACAATGAGCATTTGGGTAGCCAGCTCTCGCCGCAAGGTCCGCGCGTGCAGCCCGCGGCGCCGGCGGCAATTCCTAGAAACGACAGAACGAGCAATTTACGCATGATTCTCTCTCCGGGCGGGAACTCGATTTCGCGCTCGAGGCGCGAAAGGTAGGATAAGCAACCATACCCCACGCCCAACGATGTGCAAACGCGACGTGTTGTTTTTTGGCAACACACGGTTTGCCCGGCCCCACGGGCCTCGAGAGTCGCACATTCGCGACGATTGGCGCAACCGCGCCATGCGGCAAAAAGATCGGCACCGCTGCGACCGCCACGGCCGGCGGCCCGGATCGAGAAGTGTGAAGCGGCGAGGACTCCTAGAAAATGCCCGCGCCAAAACCGTCGCGTTTGTTTTCCTGTTGGGCGGCGCCGCGCCTCCCGCCGCGGTGGTCGACATTGTTCGGCACCGTATGCGGGCCGCGGGGGTGCGTCTCCGGCGGTTGCACCTGCGTCTTGTCGCGCTTGATGGTCGAGTCCTTGCCATGGGATTGCGACGTGGTCGCGACCGCGTCTTCCGAATCGTAGTCGTCGTAGCTCGATTTGTAGCCCGGCAGTTTCGAGCGGCCTAGCTCGGCCTGAAATTCGCGGATGACGCGATCCTGGATCATCTCGCGGCAGGAGGAATTGATGGGGTGGGCGATGTCTGCATAGAGTTTGGCGCGGCCGTCCTCGTCTTTCACCGAGCGATCGTCGGCCAGCCGGCCGCCACATTGGTTGCAATGCGCGGCGCGTAAGTGGTTTTTGCAGCCGCACTGCGGGCAGTGCGCCGTGAGCTTGCGGCTCGGCATCGCCACGAACGGTCCGTTCGAGCCGTCGATGATCTTCAAATCGCGAATTACGAAACTGTTGTCGAACGTGATCGAGCAGAACGCCTGCAGCCGTTCGCTGGACTCTTCCATGAGCTTGATGCGGACCTCGGTGATTTCCACGGCCATTCTCCTTGCGAAATGGGCGTTAGTTGCTCGAACACACGGCATAGACGTGCCCGATGTTTCGGGCCTGTAATCGTCGCGCGACGCGCCGTGCGTGAAGCGCATGCCGGCAAATTCCGAAATAGGCGGTCCCGCTGCCGCTCATCCGAGCCGCCAGGCAATCCTGGCTGGCGAACTCATTTCGTAAACGGGAAATCCAAGGCGACAGCGGCTCGGCGGCCTCCTCCAGTCGATTGTGCGTCGAACGAGCCAGGGTCCGCGAGTCGCCAGACCGCAACGCCGCCATGAGCGGATCGATCGATCGCGGCGCCGTTGGCACGCTGCAATTGGCATAGACCTTTGCCGTGGCAAGTCCCTGGGGAGGTCGAACCAGCACGAAAGCGAGCGCCTCGGCCCCCGAGAACGGTTCGATGCGCTCGCCGCGGCCGCGACACACGGCGGCGCCGCGACCCAGGAAAAAGGGTACGTCGCTCCCCAATTCCGCGGCGATCTCCTGCAAGGCCGCCAACGGCAGGCCGAGATTCCAGAGCGCGTTGGCCGCCAACAGCGCGGCTGCCGCGTCGCTCGAGCCGCCCCCCAGCCCGGCGGCCGAGGGAATGCGCTTCACCAGGTCGATGGCCAGCCCGTGGGCCACGCCCAGAGTGCGTCGCAAAAGCAACACGGCGCGGGTAGCCAGGTTTTCTTCTTCGGGCGGCAGCTGGCCGAGAGTCGCTTCCGCGCCGCGCTGCGCCCAACGGCAAGCGACGCGCACCTGGCCATCCGGTTCGCTCGTGGCCGCCAGGGTGTCGTACAAACCGATCGGCACCATGAGCGTTTCGATCTCATGGTATCCGTCGTTGCGCTTGGCAAGAATCTCGAAAAAGAGATTCAACTTCGCCGGCGCTTGAACGACGACACCCGCGGCATGCCGGTGGACGTTCATGCTAAGCGTTCCCTGCTTGCTTGAACCCTGTCCGCGCTTCGAATTTTTTACTTGGGAATGCGCAGCCAGCGCTCAGACTTCGTTAACCCCTCGTGAGCGGGCGCCTTCTAAACCGCCTGAGATTGTAACGAAACCGAACATCCCGTCAATCCGGAAGTTCCTGAGTCCGCCGGCTGCCTAATTCTCCTATTGTTCCACATCGTTCTTGCGAGTTATCGTTCTTGCGAGTTTGCATGTATCAACGTCGATCAATTCTCGCCCGCCGCGAGACTCGCCGAGACCAGCTCCTCGTCATTGCGGGCAAACACATGCCGGTCGGCGAATGCCGGATGCGACCAGCAGACGCCGCCGCGCTGCGCTAGCTGCACCTTGGTGGGCGCAATCAACTTCGCGCGACTCAGTTCTTCATAGCCGTGCGGCGAAAGGGTCGCGATGATCAACTCGCCGCGTTCGTTGAACATCCACGTCCGCGGGCCGTTTTGGACCATGTGAATCGTGCTCCAGCGCGACTTCGGAGTCGGCTGCAAGCTCTCCCAGACGCGCTCGCCGGTCTTGGCATCCAGGCAGCGGAATTCGCCGTAACTGTCGACCCCATAGACAGCGTCGTCCTTGAGGTACGGGGTGCTGATGATCGAATGCAGTCCGTCGGTGTGCTGCTCGTCGCGCCCATGCGCCGCCACAACGATTCAACCTCGAGCTTGTCGGGCGAAACCGCCAACATCAGCGACCCATCGTAGAAGCTCGTGAAGAACAGGCGGTTCTTCTCGAACACCGGCGTGGCGACGTTGATGACCATCTTGGCCGGCTTGAAGGGAAACTGCCAAAAAACCTTGCCCGTCTTGGCGTCCATTCCCACCACGCTGTCGCCGGTCCAGCAAACGAGCACGCGGCGTCCGGCTTGTTCGATCATGATCGGCGCGGAATACGACGCCTGATCGTCGAGCGCGCGCCAGGCTTCGGCGCCGGTGCGCTTGTCGAAGGCGACCAGGCAGGCGCCTTCTCCGCCGACCTGCACGATCACCAGGTCATTTTCGACCAAGGGGGACGCCGCGATGCCCCAGATTGGCATGCGAATCTTGTATTCGGCATTGAGGTCCTTGTTCCATAGCACTTTGCCGCTGGCGGCGTCAAAACAAAAGAAATCACCCATCGACCCCAAGGAATAAGCGCGGCCGTCGTCGACCGAGACGCTCGCGCGGGGGCCGGCCGTGTAACCGACGTCACGGTAGGTGCAATCGTAACTGTGATTCCATAGCGGTTCACCGCTTTTGCTGTCGAAGCAGTGAACGCGTTCGACTTGCTTCGGTTCGACCACCCGGTCGGTGACGTACACGCGACCCTCGGCCACGGTGGGCCCGCTGTAGCCGCTGGCAATCGGCTGGCGCCAACTCACTTTGAGTTGTGTATCTGCGAACTTGTCGAGCAATCCGTCTTCGCGCCACACGCCGTCGCGTGTCGGTCCGCGCCACTGAGGCCAATCGTCGCCCCGCGACCAGCCGGCCGACGAAGCGAGCCAGGCGGCAAAAGCCACAAAAGCGATTCTTCGTACCAAAGTCATTTGCATCATCGTGCACCTGTTCCAAGGTTTTGAGCGAACATGTCAATCATCGCGACTGACTTCCCAAAAATATTGCCATCAGCAAACCCAAGACCGCCAGCGACATGGCCGTGATCGTCGCCAGCGACAGACGCCGACCATCGATCGGCCGGCCAGCCGCAAGCCTGCGCAGGGTGCTCATGTGTTGCAACGCGGCGCAAACGTTGACGGCCACGCCCAACACGACGAGCGTCGTGCCAAACCACAGCGAGGCCGTCAGCCGTTGCTCCGGCGGGGCATGTTCCGCCGCGGCCAACTCGCGCAGAAACAATCCAAATCGGGCCACGACAAAGCCGAACCCCATCATGGCCAGCCCGGTGCGAATCCAGGCCAACAGCGTGCGTTCGGCCGCCAGGTAAGTGCGCGGATCCAATCCGTTCGGCGGTTGCTCGCGATCCGTCATGTTCTTGCGTCTCTTTCCAGGCCAGCCGGCCGCGAGGGGGTTCAGTGTGGCTCGGCCATCAAGGCCAAGGCTTCGTTGTAGGCGGCGGACAAGTCGCCGCCGGCGGCGTGCAGGCGCACCGCGAAACGCAGTCGCAGCGACTCGCCCGCGCGGACGTCCACCCGGCTTTTTTCGCCCTTGGTAAAGGCCTGACGGCCAAAGGGATTCGCCGCCACGAATCCGTAATCGCGGGCATGGAACCATGAACGGCCGAAGTTGCCGGGATCCGGGATCAAGGTCACGCCAACCGGCTGACCGTCAATCGTGCCGCTGTAGTCGCACCAATTGGCCTGGCGCCCCCAGACTTGCTTCTCGCCGCTTCGCCCCTCGCTATTAACCAGTGTTCCGCCATTTTTGACGGCCAGCGGCGTCGCCACGCGAACGCCAAGCCCCATTTCCTCCTGGTCGCCAAAATAGAAATCGTCAGCGCCCGAGAATCGCGAATCGAGCACCAGCCAATAACCGCTGGCCCGGACAGCGATCGTAACTTTGCAAATCTCCTCGCAAATCGTGTCGCCATCGCGAACATAGCGATTGCGGACCGCGAAGGTGCCGACGTTGCCGCTGGCGTGCGGCGCGGACACAAACTCGACGTGCTCGACCTTGGCCTTGTTGCGCCAAAAATCGGCCCCTGATAGGTCGCCAAATGCCAGCCATAGTCCGGGATGCATAGTGTCGTGATCCGAGGCATCGACACCGGCAACGGGCGGGTGGTTGCGAGTGACCTGCGGGCCGTTGGGGGAATGGAGATGAGCAAAGTAGGGTCGCAGGATTTTGTCGTCGCGAAAAACGTATGTCGCCATCGGCGCGTTGCCGACCGTGATTTCCAGTCGATCCGGCTGGCTCGCGAATCGCACGGTGTCGTCCGCCGCGCCGGCCCGCGACGCGGCAATCCAACACACGAACAGCGCGGCGGTCGAAAGTCTTGTCATCGGTCGTTGTTCCTCGTTTCTCGCGAGCGGCGAAAAAAGCACGTCTTGCCGTTAGGCTTTGCGTTTGATGGTCCGCTCGACGAAGGCCGCAATCCGTGCCAATGTTTCCGGCGCACACCAGGAGTCGACAATCGCGCCGTCGCCGCCTCGAAGACGTACGGCCGACTCGATCAGCGGTCGCCGCACCGCGAGTTTAGTCGTGGTGAAAGTCGCCGGGTCCAGGTCGCCCAATTCCGCTGCCGCCGCGCAGGCGCGATCCAAAAGCTCGTCGGGAGCAGCCAGCGCGTCGACCAGGCCGCGCGCCAAGGCATCGTCGGGTTGCCAGGTCCGGCCGGTGCAAATCAACTCGGAGAAATGTTCCGGCGGGGTCGCGTGTCGTGCGATTTCCAAAGCCCAGGAGGGAAATAAGACCCCCACTTGAATCTCGCTGAGCCCGATCCGCGCGGTGCCCGAGGCCAACAACCGCAGATCGCAAGCCAGCATGATGATGGCGCCGCCGGCGATGGCATGGCCATTGACGGCCGCGACCAGCGGCTTGGGAAACGTGGCCAAGCGCTGGAACACGTCGACCATCAATGGCAAGAAACGGCGGATATAGTCCTCGCCCCCGGCCAGGAGTTCCTGCAGGTCGACGCCGGCGCCGAACACGCTTCCCTGGCCAGTTATGACCGCCGCGCCGCCGACCCCCGCTCCAGCGAGTCCAGTTTCTCGGCCAGGGCGGAGAGCAAATCGAGATTCAGCGAGTTTCCCTTGCCACGGGCCATGCGCAGCACGGAAACCGCGCCTCGATGCTCGACTTCGATCATGACACGGCTCCCAACTTGGATCAGAATGGACGCGGCCCGATTGACACGCGGCACCGCGGGCCCATTATAGCCGTCCCGCCACGCCGGGCGATCCATCCCTCCACCCTCTGATCAATTTATTCACCATGATGCGGAATTCCATTCGGCAACTGTCGAGCAAGACATTTCTCCCCTGGCATCGATTGACCTGTGCGGCGATGGCAGCCCTGGCGCTGGCCGCGACGGCACGCGGGCAGGATGAGCAATTCAACTATGACGAGTCGAAAGTCCAGTCGTATACGCTCCCCGATCCGTTGATCATGCAGGATGGGCGCCCGGTTTCCAGCGCTGCGATGTGGCGCAACGAGCGGCGCGGCGAGATCCTGCAACTGTTCGAGTCGCAAGTTTATGGGCGGCGTCCGAACGACTCGATCGGCATGCGTTTCCGCGTAACCGAGAGTCGCGAGATCCTAGGCGGCAAGGGCCGGCGCAAACGGATTCAAGTCGACTTTTTCGACCGCCGCGATTCCTTTCCGGGTTTCGCCATTCACTTGATCACCCCGCGCGGCGCTGGACCGGCGCCCGCGTTCGTGGGCATGCACTTGTTCGATACGGCCGCCGCCGAAGCGGTGCCGGGGAAGCTTTTGGAAGCGGAGGTCGGTCGTCCGCTGCCTGGCACGCGGCTGCTGGAGACCATTCTGGAGCGCGGCTATGCAATTGCCACGTTGGACGCCAAGGATTTTTGTCCTGACGATAAGTTGAAGTTCCGCGAAGGAGTGCTGTCGCATTTGTATCCCGGCCGCGTTGGCCCGCCGGGGCCCGAGGAGCCGGGCGCGATCGCCACTTGGGCTTGGGGTTTGAGTCGGACGCTCGACTACTTTTACTACGATCGCAATATCGACGCGCACCGCGTAGCCGTCATTGGCCATTCGCGCATGGGCAAGACCGCGCGTATGGGCCGGCGCCGAGGACCAGCGATTCGCACTGGTTATTTCGAACGACTCGGGTTGCGGCGGCGCGGCGCTAAGCCGGCGGAAGTTCGGCGAGACGGTCAAGCGAATCAATCACGCCTTTCCACATTGGTTTTGCGAGAACTTTTCGAAATACGACAACCGCGAGGACCAACTGCCGGTCGATCAACACGAGTTGATTGCCCTGATTGCGCCGCGGCCCGTGTATGTCGCCAGCGCGCGGGATGACGGCTGGGCGGATCCGCGGGGCGAGTTCCTGGCGGCCGTGGGCGCCGACAGCGTCTATCGGCTACTGGGCAAGCAGGGCCTGGGCCTGGCGGAACCGCCGCCTTTGAATCAGTCGGCCGGCGGCTCGATCGGATATCACATTCGTGAAGGCAAGCACGCCCTGACCGATTTCGATTGGCTCCTGTACCTCGATTTCGCCGATCGGAATCTCGCCGCCGCTCCGACTGAGTTGGCTGTGAGCAAGATGGCTTCACCCACCCAACGGCGTCGAGGCCTGCCGCGCTGGCGGTTTCGCGGGCGTTAGTTGACTCCCCCGGCCGAGTCGACCATTATCATGGCGACCCTCGGCGCGGGCCGTTTCGTCCTTTTATTCTCCTAGAAGGGATCGTTGCATGCGAAGTCGTTTATTGCTGGCCTGCGTCGCATTGCTCGCGCTCGGGTCGAGTGCGACCTGGGCGATTGAGGTGGAAAACGTCGTGGTTTATCGCGAACCGGGACGCTTTGGCGGCTGGCCGGCCAATCACGGCATGTGGAACTGGGGCAATGAGTTGCTGGTCGGTTTCAGCGCCGGATACTACAAAGACAACGGGCCTGCGCGGCATGCTATCGATCACGACCAGCCCGAGGAACATTTGCTGGCTCGCAGCCTCGACGGCGGTCTGACCTGGAAGATCGAGAACCCGGCTGAAAAGGGGGTGCTCATCCCGCGCGGCGATGGCCTGCACGGCACGGAATTGCCGCGGGTCGTGGATCGGCAGTGGACCGACTGTCCCGGCGGCATCGACTTCACGCATCCCGACTTCGCCATGACCCTGCGAATGAGCGACAACCACGGCGGCCAGTCGCGTTTCTATGTCTCCAACGATCGCGGCCACAATTGGCAAGGTCCCTACAAGTTTCCGTTGCTCGGACTGAAGGGAGTCGCCTGCCGCACGGATTACATCGTCAACGGCAAGCACGATTGCACGGTCTTCTCGACCGCGTCGAAGCCGGACGGTCGCGAGGGGCGGCCGTTTTGCGCCCGGACGGTCGATGGCGGAAAAAGCTGGACGTTCATGGGCTGGATCGGTCCAGAGCCCAAGGGATATGCCATCATGCCCTCGACCGTGCGGGTCGGCGAGCATGGGTTCTTGTCGGCGATCCGCGTGCGCTTGCCAGAGGAGAAAGCGAGCTGGATCGACGCTTACTATTCCGGGGATGATGGACATGACTGGGCGTTGCGGAGCACGCCAGTGCCGGACACCGGCGAGGGGAATCCGGCGGCGATGTTGCGGCTCAAGGACGGGCGCATCGCGATTACCTACGGCGTGCGGGCAACGCCCTTCGGCATGCGTGCCAGAATCAGCGGCGACGAGGGGAAAACCTGGGGCGATGAAATCATCCTTCGCGCCGACGGCGGGGGCCGCGACCTGGGATACCCGCGCAGGCGTGTTGCGCCCCGATGGCAAAGTCGTGACCGTCTATTACTGGAACGACGACCCCAAGGTGACTCGCTACATCGTCGCCACGATTTGGGACCCGCCCAGCGCGAACAAATAGCACGCAAACGTGGGGTGCCATGAGCGAGCCAGCGGTGTTGGACGCGATTCGCGATTTTCTACGCTCCGGCGGCGTGGAGTTCGTCGAAAAGCAGCACGAGCCGACGCGAACCTCGGCCGATTCCGCCCGGGCCCGCGGCGAAGCGCTGTCGATTGGCGCCAAGGCGCTGGTGATCAAGACCGACGATCAGTTTCGCCTGTTCGTGCTGCCGGCTGACCGCAAAGCCGACTCCCAGGCGATCAAACGTGAGTTGGGACTCAAGAAAATGCGGTTCGCCAGCCCCGATGAATTGCTGGAGCTCACCGGCTTGGCGCCGGGGAGCGTGCCGCCGTTTGGTCCGCCGGTATTGCCGCTCGAATTGTGGGTCGATCCGGCCCTGTGCGATCAGCCCACGATCGCCTTCAATGCCGGCTCCCTGACGACGTCGATTGTGATGGCCAGTGAGGCGTATCGGCGCGTCTGCGGGGCGCGCTGGCTGGCGTTCTCGCAGGCAAGCGTTTCTGAATGGGCCCTTGGCGGGGCGCTGCCGCTCTGAATGGGCCCTTGGCGGGGCGCTGTCGCTTTGCCGACCAATTTCCCGTTCCGCGGCAAAGACACTTGTCTGGACAACTGTTGTTCGGCGGATTAATATTTTGACAGTGGGCGGCGCGAGCGCGGTGCCCCCCGCGCCGCAGGCAATTGGGTCCAAAATCTTGCCCGAGGAGGTCCATTCCATGAGCGATGTGCTCGAAACGGATGTGGCGGTGATCGGCGGCGGCCCCGCGGGCGCGACGGTCTCCACGTTGATTGCCCAGCGCGGCTATCGGGTCGAACTGTTCGAGCGCGAGCACTTTCCTCGCTTTCATATCGGCGAGTCGCTGATTCCCGAGACGTATTGGGTGCTCAAGCGGCTGAACATGCTGGAGAAGATGAAGGCCAGCCCCTTCGTCAAGAAACACAGCGTGCAGTTTGTGGGCTCGAGCGGCCGGCTGTCCGAGCCGTTCTACTTCATGGAGCACAAGCCGCACGAATGTTCGCAAACCTGGCAGGTGCTCCGCAGTGAGTTCGACAAAATGATGCTCGACAACGCGCGCGAACACGGCGTGCTGGCGCATGAGGGTGTGCGCGTGCTCGAGGTGCTCTTTTCGGGGGAGCGGGCCGTCGGATTAAGGATCCAGCAAGAGGATGGCACGGAGCGCGAAGTGCGGGCCAAGGTCGTGATCGACGCCAGCGGACAAAGCGCGATGATCTCGAACCGCTTCAAGCTGCGCGTTGCCGATCCCGAGTTGAAGAAGGGCGCGGTGTGGACTTACTTCGAGGGGGCCTACCGCGACCAGGGCCGCGACGAAGGGGCCACGCTCGTCTTGCAGACCGCCGGCAAGAAGGGTTGGTTCTGGTATATCCCGCTGCACAACAACATCGTCAGCGTGGGAGTCGTGTCGTCCTTTGACTATCTGTTCAATGGCCGCGGCGATCACGAGACGATTTATCAGGAAGAACTCGATCGCTGTCCGGCGGTCAAAGAGCGGGTTTCGATCGGCAAACGCGTCACCGGCTTCTACGCCACCAAGGATTACTCCTATCGCGCGCGGCAGGCCGCCGGCGACGGCTGGGTGCTGGTCGGCGATGCGTTTGGATTCCTCGATCCGCTTTACTCGTCGGGCGTGCTTTTGGCGCTCAAGAGCGGCCAACTGGCAGCCGACGCAGTGGCCGACGCCTTGGACAAAGGCGACACGTCCGCCGCGCAACTGGGCTGCTGGACCTCCGAGTTCAGCCAGGGCATGGACCGCATGCGGCGGTTGGTGTGCGAGTTCTACAACGGCTTTAGCTTTGGCCGCTTCGTCAAGCAGTATCCGCATCTCAAGGGCGAGCTGACCGATCTGCTGATCGGCGATCTGTTCGATGACAAAGTCGACGCCGTCATCGAGCCGATGGAGTCGACCAAGCAAGACGGCGCCTACGTCTACGCCAGCTTGCCCGAATAGTCCGGCTGCCGATTCAACGTAGTAGGCACACGCCGTGTGCCGTAATCGGGCAATCGCAAGACGTGCGAAGCCCAACGGATTTCACGCGATGGCCGAAGCTGTCGCAACTCCGTCGTTGCTACGAACCATCCTTAAGCCGCGACTGCCAGTTCGCCAGCCAGTCGAGGGCCGTGCGGGGAGTGGTCTCGTCGAGGGCCAGGTCGCGAAGTTCCACCAGCAACGGATGCTCCTCGGCCGCGAACAACGAGAGTTGCAAGTCGGCGGTGCGTAGTTTGCGGCCCCGGCCGGCTATCTTGGCGTGGCCGTTGCTGTCGAGATGCTCGTTCTCCAACTGCGCCAGGATT
Source organism: uncultured Planctomycetaceae bacterium (assembly GCA_963791755.1). Lineage (GTDB taxonomy): Bacteria > Planctomycetota > Planctomycetia > Pirellulales > PALSA-1355 > PALSA-1355. The sequence goes on along the minus strand of CAWBTK010000005.1, from coordinate 178,930 downwards.
TGCTTGGCCCGTTCCACGACTTCGCGCGGCACGCCGGCCAGGCGTGCCACGTGAATGCCGTAGCTTTTGTCGGCCGCCCCCGGCAGGATCTTGTGCAGGAACACGACGCTGTCCTGCCATTCGCGCACGGCCACGTTGTAGTTGCGCAAGCCCGGCAGCGAGGCGGCCAGCGTGGTCAGTTCGTGGTAGTGCGTGGCGAACAGCGTGCGGCAGCCGATGCGATCGTGCAGGTGCTCGACCACGCTCCAAGCCAGCGACAGCCCGTCGTAGGTGCTGGTGCCGCGGCCGATCTCGTCCAGGATCACGAGGCTTCGCGGCGTGGCCGTGTTGAGGATGCGGGCCGTTTCGGTCATTTCGACCATGAACGTGCTTTGCCCGCGGGACAATTCGTCGCTGGCGCCGACCCGCGCGAAGATGCGGTCGGCGGCGCCGATGACCGCGGCCCGCGCGGGCACGAAGCTGCCGACCTGGGCCATGAGCGTGATGAGCGCTACTTGCCGGATGAATGTGCTCTTGCCGGCCATGTTGGGCCCGGTGATCAATAGCGAAAAGCCGTCGTCGCCCCCCAGACGCGCGTCGTTGGGAACAAACGAGCCCTGGCTCGTGCAGGGCGTCGAGCACGGGATGCCGTCCATCGTCGATTTGCAGGATCGGCTCGGCCACTACCCGCGGCCGGCAATAGCCGCGATGGCGGGCCAAATCGGCCAGCGCCACCAGCACGTCCAACTCGGCCAGCACCGCCGCGGTGGCCTGCAATCGCGACGTGCAGGCGGCCACTCGTTCGCGCAATTCGCAGAACAGGGCATATTCCAAGTCGCGCGATTTTTCGTCGGCCGCGAGCACGTGCTCTTCGTGCTCTTTCAGTTCCGGGGTGATGTAGCGTTCGGCGTTTTTGACCGTCTGTTTGCGAATGTAGTGGGCCGGAATCTTCGCGCTGTGCGCATGCGAAATCTCCAGATAGTAGCCAAAAACCTTATTGAATCCGACCTTGAGGTTGGCAATGCCAGATCGCTCGCTCTCGGTGGCCTGATAGCCGGCGATCCATTGCTTGCCGCCGCTGGTCAACTCGCGCAGCGCGTCGAGCTCGGCCGAAAAACCGTCGCGCACGAATCCGCCGTCACGGCTCGACAGCGGACACTCGTCGGCCAATGCCTTTTCCAGCCCGCCGCGCAGTTCGCAACACAGATCGAGCCGCTCTTCGAGCTCGGCGAGCAGAGCGCTCTTGCGGGCCGTGATCTTGGCTTTGATCTGCGGAATGCGGGCCAGCGTGCGGCAGACGAAACTCAAATCGCGCGGGCTCGCGCGTCCCGTCGTGACACGGGCCAGCAGCCGCTGGAGATCGTAAATCGAGCGGAGCTGCTCGGCCAGGGCCAAGGCCAGCGGCGGCTCGGCGACCAGTTCGGCCACGGCCTCCAGCCGGCGCTCGATGCGGTCGATCTCGGTCAACGGGTTGGCCAGCCAGTCGGCCAGCATCCGCGAACCCATCGCGGTGAGCGTGCGATCCATGACGCCCAGCAGCGAGCCCTCGCGGCGCCCCTCGCGCAGTGTGTGCGTGATCTCGAGGCTGCGGCGCGTGGCCGCGTCGATTTCCAAGGCATTTCCGGCGGCATAATGCGTCAGCCGATCGATGTGCCCCAGCGAGGCTTTTTGTGTTTCGACCAGATAGCCCAATACGGCGCCGGCGCGCGCACGGCCGGCAGGTCGATGTCGTCGAAACCGAATCCCTCGAGCGTGGCGGTGCCGAAGTGACTGTTTAAAACGTCGCGGGCCGTTTCGGCCGAAAAGGTCCAGGCCGCCCGCCGGGTCAGCATCCGTCGCGGCGCAAGCGAGCCGGGCGGGCAGCTCGGTGTCCTCGCCGAGCAGGCATTCCGCCGGATCGATCCGCGCCAGTTCGTCCCCCAAGCGCGCGGGCGGCACGCAGGCGGCTTGAAATCGCCCGGTCGACAACTCGACCCAAGCCAGGCCCACGGCGCCGGGCGCCATCACGACGGCGGCCAGGTAGTTGCTCGCGCGGGGGTCGAGCAGGGCGTCGTCGGTGACCGTGCCGGCGGTGACGATTCGCGTGACCTCGCGGCGCACGAGTCCTTTCGCCTGCCGGGCGTCCTCAACCTGGTCGCAGATGGCGACGCGCAGTCCAGCGGCGATTAGCTTGCCGAGGTAGCTTTCCAATTGATGATAGGGAAAGCCGGCCATCGGCGTCGCATTTTCACCCTTGTCCCGGCTGGTCAGCGCCAGACCCAGCACGCGGGCCGCCGTGTTGGCGTCATCGTGAAACATTTCGTAGAAGTCGCCCATGCGAAACAGCAAAAGCGCATCCGGGCAAGCCGCCTTGGCGTCCTGATACTGTTTCATCATGGGTGTGGATTGCATTGCATCCTCCGAACCAGAAGTGCGCAATGCTAGCAAACAGCGTGGGGGCACGGGAGGGGCGGCGTGCGGGACGATCGACCTGGCCCGACACGATTGATCGCGCGCCCGCGCGGCACGCCTGCAAGCTCACCGCCGCGCGAGACGCGAGACGCGTCGCAACAATTCACGCTCGACGTCCGCGCAGATGTCATCGTTCACCGGGCCAATCGTCGCCAGGCGGCGGACGACGGTTTGCGCCAGCGCTGGAGCCAGTCGCGCAATGATCTGCGCGGCTTGCGGGGCGGGACGATGTGACAGGACCAGCGCGATTGTCTGAGGATGCTCCGCGACGAGGGCCTTGCAGAGAACCTGGCTATCGACGTCGGCCAGCGCGGCCAGCGGCGGAGGATTCTTCGCCGCTTCGGGCCTTGCCAGCTGAGGCGCAAGTGCCGACTCCGCGCCGGTCGCGGCGAACAACTCGTGGGACACGGCATATCGCTCGGCGGCCGTGACGGGACAGTTTTTGGCCAGTTCCTGCGCCAGCGATTCCATCTGGGGCGGATCGAGCTGATCGACGAGATCGGCCGCCTGCTGCCGTGGAAGACTGCGCAACAGGACCGCGGCTTTGCGTAGATTAGCAGTCGACATGGGGGCGGCACTCCGTCGGCTCGACGCGATATCGGGGGCATAGACGGCCGACGATCGCTGTGTTGTGTTTACGTAAGTTGATGTAATATAATGACTTAATGGAATCTGTTAGTCTCCTTGGCAGCAACTCAAACTGCCTGCCTCGCGCGCCCTCCGGCATCGCCGAATATCGACTTTTTCCCAGCGCAGCCTACAGATCGAACGGCCTAGAATCGTCAAAGTCGAAAAACTTGGCAGGAATCGAAAAAATCGTGCGCGATTTGCTTGACAGCCGGATTAGCCCGGATAAACTGTGTTGAGATTAAGCAACCTTCTGACCTGGCCCGCTAATGCACGCGAACATGAGTCGACCGTCAACCTGAAGGTTGATGCGCTCATGAACAATTCGGTGTTAGCGGACCCTGCGGACATTCAGTCCGCCGCTCGCCCATCCGACTCGCTCTGATGCAAGACTGCGTCGTGCGACTCAACGAACAGGATGGGAGCAATCGATCCGGTTTTGAACGAACCGGCATTTGACTGCGCAATCGAACGGCGTTTTGTCACTCGCGTCTCCGACTTGCACCGATTCTTCGCGTGCATTGGATTTTATCAAGGAGACATGCGAGTGTTGAAAGCAGCATATCGCAACGGCGTTTTCACGAAGATACTAGTGGTCGCGACGATCGTCGCCGCGCACCAACTGACCACCGCCTTGGCGTACGCCGCGCCCATAACCGCCGGTACCGCCATCGCCGCGGCCGCCGAGGCTAAACCCGACGCGTTATCGAACCAGTTGTTCACCACCGGCGCGGTATTTTTTGCCGCTCCCGGATACACGGGCACATTGACCTCGAGCGTATACGACGGCGATTCCACCAATCCGTTTGGTCCGACGGCCCTGACGTTCACGTATTTGCTAGTGAACAATCCGCTCAGCACGCACGAGTTGCATCGTCTGACGGTTTCGAGCTTCCAGAGCTTCTCCACCGACGCCAGCTACTCCTCGCTATCCGCCGGGCTGGAGCCGACGTTCATCGATCGTAATCCGCTGGGAGATGTCGTGGGCTTCAGTTTCCCCACGCCCATCCCCAACATACTTACCAGTTTCGGAGCATTGGCCCCCGGCATGACATCGCGGTTGATGGTGATTCAAACCAATGCCACGAAGTATACCTTCACGACGGCGTCGGTCATCAACGGCAGCACGACGGGCGTGATTAGCCTGGCTCCCGATGTGCTCGTGCCGGAGCCGAGCACGCTGACGCTTGGCGCCCTGGGCTTGATGGGCACCGTGGTGCTCGCTATCCGCAAGCGCCGCCGTGCTCAAGCGGCCTGATTGCGATCGAGTTGACCCCTGACGAAAACAGCCGGCGGGCCCGGGAGCAATCCTTGGGTCCGCTGTTTTTTGCGCTCTGGAGTACTCGCGGGCAGGGTTCGTCAGGCAATCACGCCCTCGATTGGCGATCCGCCGTGGGCGATCATCATCGGGCGACCGGCCAGATCGGGAACGGTCATCCGCGGGTCCACCCCCAACAGGTGATAGATCGTGGCCACGACGTCGCCCGGCGAGACGGGGTCCCGAGTGGGATAGGCTGCGTGCTTGTCGGTGGCGCCATGGATCATTCCCTGGCGTACGCCCCCTCCGGTCAACAGGCTAAATCCGCATTGCGGCCAGTGGTCGCGGCCGGCCTTGGCGTTGACGCGAGGACTGCGCCCCATTTCGCCCATCACGACCACCAGCGTCGAATCCAGCAGTCCGCGATCGTCCAGGTCTTGAATCAGGGCCGGATAAGCGCTATCCAGGATCGGCAGATTCTCGTCTTTGAGCATGCCGAAGTTGTTTTCGTGCATGTCGTACGAATGGCCGTTGGCTCCGAATATTTCGGCATGCACGCTGACGAACGTGACCCCGGCTTCGACCAATCGCCGGGCGGTCAACAAGCTGGAACCGCTCAGATTTCGACCGTAACGGTCGCGCGTGGCATCGCTTTCCCGCGAAAGGTCGAAGGCCTCGCGGGTTTTGCTCGATGAAAGCAGCGAAAAGGCCTGCTGCGCATGACGGCTCATCGTGTCGATCGCGCGAGAAGCATTCAACTCGCGAAACCGATCGTCCAACTGCCGCGCCAACGAGCGCCGTGCGTCGAGCCGGTTGATCGTCATGTCGGGCAAGGCGTCCAGTGACGGCATCAGGGGCTGGCCGATGGGGCGTACTGGATCATAATTCGGCACCCGCGGCGCACGATCGAACGAAGGCTTGCAGAGCGAGAAAAAAGGGTCGTACTGGCGTCCCAGATATCCGCCGTAGGGGCCGGGACGCCGAATGCCCTCGCCCCAGCCGGGATAACAGGGCATGCAAACCGCCCCGGGCACGTCCGCGGACCCATTTGCAGATACTGGCAGATCGCGCCGATATCCGGCGGATCAGTATTCTTGGCCTGCACCTGCGCGTTGTCGCCGCCGGTGTACCCGGTCAGCATGGCCAGGGGATTGTGGGCGTTGTAGTTGTGCGTGACGGTGCGAATCAGGCTGGCGCGGTGCATCCAACGAGAAGTGCGCGGCAAGTGCTCGCAAACCGACAAGCCGGGCAGCGAACTGGCGATGGGTCGGAATTCGCCGCGGATCTCGGCCGGCGCATCCGGTTTCATGTCGAACATGTCCATGTGACTGGGACCGCCCAACAAGTTAAACAGGATCACGCTCTTGGCCGGGCCGCGAGGCTTGTCGGCCGACGACGAGGCCTCTTTGGCCTGCAACAACTTCGGCCAGGTCATGCCGCCAAACAACGACAGGGCGCCGATTCGCATCAACTCCCGGCGACTGACGCCATCGCATAGCCGGCCGCGGCGGCCCAGAATGCTCAGCATGTCCGGCGGCCTCCTGATTGGCTCGAAGGGTGGGAATCGCTGGCGTGCAACGGCAGGCCCATAGTATAACCATGCGCCGATGCCAGTCCACCATCTCGGGCGCCGTGCACGGATGCGGCTTTGGTCCTGGCCCCCAGGTGTCCCAGCCGCGGCGCGCACTAAAAAAACGACTGCAAGAAACCGTGTCCAGCGGCGCCGCTGGGCAGCGTCGCGCCGTAGAATTGGGTGGGGTGGGGTTATGCCGTTTCACAGGAGCCGGTCATGGATCAGTTTGCCATTCGACAACAGTTGCTCGTCGAACACGAAACTCTGGCCCACGTGACCAGCGCCCTGCGGGCCACGATCGGGTGGGAGTATCAGGGGGTCGATTTCAAGAGAAAGCTGGAAAGCCTGCGATTCGTGGGCGACTCGTTCAAACGCCATCTCAAACACTTGATGGAATTGGAGGAATCCGACGGCTATATGCGCGTTGTGCTCGACTCCCGCCCCGAACTCAAGGACGAGGTAGAGGTATTGCGCCGCGAACATGCTCAGTTTCGCACGGCACTGCGCGGCATGATGGGGCGGCTGCGGCGGCAAGAGACCACTGACCACGACGGCTTCGACGCCGTGTGCGCCGATTTTCTGAAACTGCTCGACAAGATCGACGAACATGGCAAGAAAGAGATCGATCTATTGCAGGGCGCCCTGCTCACGGACGAAGGGGGTGAGGGCTGAGCGCCCGCCCGACGACTTTTCCGCGCTCCTGGCATCTACGCCCGATGGTCCGTCTCGTAGGACCTAATCCTTTTGGGGCAGTCAGGGGGTGACCCCGCGACTGGTCGCGGGAACGCCGACCTGGTCCCGCGGCGACCGGGGATTCGAGGTTTTTGCCCCTTTTTTTCTGTGGCGCGCCAGTTGCGTAACAGTCTCGCGGACCAGGCTGGGCATGACCTAGGATTGCTAGGTCCCCCACACCATGGGCGCCCATCAGGCGTGAGTCGGACGTGCCCGCTCGCGTTTCGAGATTTCACTTCAGGAGACATATTCGATGAATCGTTTTTTTGCGCTGTGCGTGATTTTGGGTCTGGCCATGCCGTTGACCGGTTGCGACAAAAAGACGGAAGTCAAGAAAGAGACGACCGTCACGACGCCGGAAGGCACCACGACCACGACCGACACGCACGCGGTCGAGACCAGCGGCGACAACCCCCCGGCGACCAAGTAAACGACCCTCGCGTCGCGTTACGAGTCAAGCGAAGACCCCATCTCCCGTGAGATGGGGTCTTTTTCTGCGCCCTTCGGCCTCGCCGCGCCCACATTTCCTTTCCCGCGGCTGATGATCGACGATTAGAATAGTCGCCGTGCGAGAAAACGCGCGCCTCCCTGTCACAAAACGCCCGTGGAATCCGTCAATCATGGCGGAAGCACCGGGCCGTCAATTTCAGGAGCAAGGACCATGATCGATGATAACCAGCCCGCCGGGGAGTCTCGGGATGTAATCGTTGTCGGGGGCGGCCTGGCCGGTTTGACCGCCGCGGCGCTGGTGGCCCGCCGGGGCCATCGAGTCCTGGTGCTTGAAGGCGCTGCCGGGTTGGGCGGCCGCGCTGCGACGCAAGTGATCCAGGGAGCGCACTTCAATCTCGGCGGCCACGCGCTCTACTGTCGCGGCGCCGGGCAACGGATCCTCAAGGATTTGGGGGTCGCGTTCAGCGGCCATTTCCCCCGACCCGGCAATGCGCGGCTCCTGGCCGCCGCCCGCGGCTACCCGTTGCCCACCGGCCTTGGCCAGCTTGTGACATCGAGGATGTTAACGCTACGCGAGAAGTATGGACTCGCAAAACTGTTCACAACCCTGCCGCGGCTCGACACGCGGGGTCTTGAGTGTGTGCCAATGTCGACGTGGATCGAGCAGACGGCCGGCCACGGCAACCTGGCGAAGATGCTGGGCGCCTTGTTTCGCGTCAGCACCTACGTTGCCGACCACGATCGACTGTCGGCGGCGGTGGGGCTTGAACAGCTCAAAAGCGCGATCGTCGGCAACGTGTGGTATATCGACGGCGGCTGGCAATCGCTGGTGGATGGCTTGAGTGACGCAATCGGAAGGCACGGCGGCGAAGTGCGCGTTGGCGCCGCCGTGCGATCGATCAACCTCGGTCCGCGCATCGACGTGCGGCTGTCCAACGGGCAGTCACTCGAAGCCCAGGCGGTTATTCTGGCGGTCGACCCGAAAACGGTCTGCCAATTGATGGGCCTCTCCGACGACTCCCCGTTGGTCTGCTGGCAGAAGCGCCGCCTGGTGGTCCGCGCGGCATGCCTCGACGTGGCGCTCCGTCGGCTGCCGCGCCCCGCCGCCCGATTCGCGCTCGGTTTGGATCAGCCGACGTATTTTTCCGTGCATTCCGGCGCGGCCCGACTGGCCGAGCCGGGCATCGAGGTGATTCATGTCATGAAGTATCTAAACTCCGAAAATACGTCATCCGCCAAGGCCGTAGAGGCTGAATTGGAGGCTGTGATGGAGCGGATGCAGCCGGGCTGGACGGAGTATGTCGTGGCCCGCCGATTCTTGCCGAGCCTGATAAGCTGTGAGGCGCTGCCAACCGCGGCCGACCGAGGGTATTCGGGACGTCCCGGCGTTGAGCTGAACGAATACCCCGGGGTCTATCTGGCGGGCGATTGGGTCGGCGACAAAGGACATCTGGCCGACGCGGCCGTGGCCAGCGCGCAGGCGGCCGCGGAGCGAGCGCTGGCTTGCCTCGACCAGGCATCGCCGCGGCCTGATGCGAGGAAATCCCATGCCCGAGCGTGATCCGATATTCGAGGAACATCGTCGTGACCTGAGCCGACTTGCATATCGCATGCTGGGTTCTCTCAGCGACTCGGACGATGTCCTCCAGGAAGCTTACTTGCGATGGAGTCGCCAGGAACGCGCCACGGTCCACTCGCCGCGAGCCTATTTGACCTCGGTCGTTACGCGACTGTGCATCGACCAGCGACGCGCGATCGAAGCCCGCAAAGAAACCTATGTCGGCCCTTGGCTTCCGGAACCAGTTGTCGCGGATGGCGCACCCTCGGCAAGCCAGCGCCGAGCTGGCCGAGTCGCTGTCGCTGGCATTTTTGATTGCGCTGGAGACGCTGACTCCGCAGGAACGGGCGGCCTATTTGCTGCGTCGAACGTTTGACTTCGAATACGACGAGATCGCCACGATTCTCGACAAATCGGCGGACAACTGCCGGCAACTGGTGAGCCGAGCGCAAACGCACCTACGCGCGGGGCGACCGCGATTCGACGCCAAACCGGACGAGGCCGAGCGGATCACGACCGCGTTTCTCGAAGCCTGCGCCAGCGGCGAACTCCATCGGCTGGTCGACCTGCTGGCTGCCGACGCGGTGCTCTATTCCGACGGCGGGGGCAAGGTGTCGGCGGCCCTGGTTCCGATTCGCGGCGCCGACCGCGTGGGTCGACTATTCCTCGGCGTGCTCAAGAAATCACCTCCGGGCCTGCAATTTCGCCGAGTGGTCGTCAACGGCCAGCCCGGCGTCATGGCGACACTCGGCAACCAGGTGGTCAATGTGTTGACGTTGGACGTCGTCGACGGCCGCATCGCCGTCTGTTACGTCATTCGCAATCCCGATAAACTGCCGCGCCTCGATTCAGCCGCGCAGGACTCCGCCGAGATCGCTTAGAAGTGGCGCTCGCGCTCGGCTTCACCCAGGAGGCCGCGTAGTGTAAAAGAAGCGCACGCGGGTATTCCGGTTACGAATTCCCTGTCCCTTGGCCTGCTGGCGCCTCCCAATTGATGACTCGGCCGCGCGACTATCGCACGCTACTCATGGATTCGCTCGCGACGCTGGCGGCGGGAGTGGTGGCGATCGCGATTTGTTATCAATGGGTCGATCGGCCGGTGGCGTTTTTTGTGCACGACCGCCACGTGGAGAAGATCCTGTTCTTCAAATGGCTCACGTATCCTCCGCCGATCGTCCAGAGCTGGTCGCCCCTGGTGCTGGCGCTGTTGATGATTCGTCGCGCCTGGGGACCGCTGCCGCACTGCCAACGTGCGCTATTCGTGGCCTGCCTGAGCTTGATCGTGGCCGATGAGTTCCGCACGTCATTGGGCGATTTGTGCGGCCGATATTGGCCCGAGACGTGGTTCGACAACAATCCTTCGCTGATCGGCAATGGCGTCTATGGCTTTCATCCTTTCCAGGCCGGAGACGACCGGGGAAGTTTTCCCTCGGGCCACGCCGCGAGAATCTTCGGTTTCGTCGGCGTGTGGTGGATCGCCGTGCCGCGCTTCCGCCTGCTCTATGCGATCGTCTGTCTGCCGATGCTCGCGAGCCTGGTGGCAATGAATTACCACTTCGTGAGCGACGTGATTGCCGGCGGCATCGTGGGGGCGGTTGTGGCTCGCTACGCGGCCCGAATGGCGGATCTCGACGCGGCGGAGAGCGCTTCAGAAACGTGAACGGTTCACTGCTTGAGCTTTTCCGCCAGCGTGTGGCGGTCGCCTTCGACCAGATTGCCGTCGGGATCGATGAGCAATTCGAATCCCAAGCCTGGAATGCCGAAGTTCTGCCAGGTTTCGAAAGTGCTGTCGAGCAGGACCGGGAAGGGGAGCGTCTTGCCGCGCCAAACATGCTTGATGAACGGCTGCAATTGGCGATCTAAATCTGCCATGGAATGCAGCTCGCCGTCTGGATCGATGCAGATCGAAAGAATTTCGAAGCGGTCGCGATCGGCCGCATGATCGTCATAGAAAGCAATCAACTCCGGAATGGTCTTGCGCAGGCAAACCGAGCAACTCAGTCCCCAAAAGTCCAATAGCAGCCACTTGCCCTTAAACGCGGAGAGCTCCACGTCCTTATTGACGCCGCGGGCGTCGGTGGCGTGCCAGCGGGGCGGCTGTTTGCCGAAGTGTTTGCGGTAGTCACCCAGCGTTCCCTGCCGGCGAGCCTGCCGCTCTTTGAAGCGAACGGGCTGCGTCTCAGTCAGTCTAATCTCGCCCAAGTCCAGATCGGTGTCATCCGCCGAAAGCAACAATACCCGCGGAGGCGCCAGTTCCAGCGGCCAATCCGGATCGTCGTTGTAGGCGTGCAGGTAGTACCGACCGGCGGGCAACCGCAGCAAGAATTGGCCCTCGAAGGAACCGCAACCGGTCAGCCGCGTATAACCGGCGGGGCGCTCGGGGTCGTCCGGCACCGAGATTTCGGCACACGTCCAGCCAAGCCGATGATCGCCAGATGCCGGAGCAGCAAACGATCCGCGCACGCACACCAACGGGCCTAAGCGAATCTCCAGGTCCCGGCCGTCGTAGTTCTTGGGAATGACAATGAGTCCGCCCCGTTTTCGGTCGCGGTCCATGGCCACCAAGGTGAAAGCCGGCGCCTCCTGGATCGACAGCGAAAAACGTCCGTCCGCGCCTGTTCGCCGTATCTCCCCCTTTTCGGTTGCTCGCCCCGGCGCCATTTCTCCTAAGTGGCCCCAGAACTCTCTGCGGTTGGCTTCGATCTGTAGATCCAGTAGCCGGTCGAGATTGTCTCGGCCCGAACCGTTGGATCGCCAAATGAAATCGACATCCGCGCCGGCAATGGGTTGACCCTGCGGGTCCACAATGCGCCCGCGAATCATCGTTGACGGGTCGGCGGCCAATAATGACGCAAGACACGTCCACCAAGCGATCAAAATGAGCATGGGATTCATGTGCGCGATATTACCGCGAAACCGGCACGTTTGCCACTTTTCCAGCACGCGGCGCGGTGGAAAAATGCGGCCGCCAATCTGCCGCAATGTGTTAGACTGTAGGCCGGTTAAATCAGACGTTGTGTCCCAAATCCTAGCGGAACCAATCGAACATGATCACAGTTGGCATGAACTACCACGTGCTGCCCGGCAAGCAGCAAGAGTTTGAGGATAAATTCGCGGCGGTCCTCGAGGCCCTCAAGGCGGCGGCCGGCCACACCAGTTCGACGCTCTGGAAGGACGTCGCCGACGATGCCTCGTACATGATCACTAGCGAGTGGTCGGATGAAGCGGCCTTCACCGGCTTCATCCAAAGCCAGGCCTTTCGCGACGTCACCAACTGGGGCAAAGAGCAAATCCTGTCGGGCCGCCCGCAGCACAAGATTTATAAGCACTAGCCCGACTCGCGCTGCAGCATGCCGCGAGACGCTATTCGGCCTTGGCCTTCTTGGCGGCGGCCGGCTTGGTCTTGGCTTGTTCGGCCCGCAGCAAGGCGGCGTCCTGGGTTTGCATGTTCTTGATATGGCGTTTCCGCTTCTTGCGAAGGTTCACTCCGGCGCGATTGGCACCCATACTTGGCACTCCTTGGTTTGGCGGCTAGCGAGCTAGCAACCGGGGACGAATGATCGTGGTCGGTCAATCGTAACAGAAGGGCGCCTCTCCCGTCGAGATGCGCGGTCGGCCGCCGGATTTCAACGCGTCTCGGGCGCGAGTTCGACTTCGCCCGCGCCGCGGACATAGCGGCACGAAGCGCCTTGGCACAGAGGATGTACCTCGCCGCCGGCGATCGACTCGCGAAGTTCCTGCATGGGCGGACCGTTCCAGATTTCCTCGACCGTCTGCCGCTCCAGATTTCCGACCGTGCCCTGCAAGTAACAACATGGCAAGCAGTCGCCGCGATTGTTGACCACCAGCCAGCGCCAAGGAGCCTCGCACTTCGAGATCGTGGCACTCTTGGGAGCCGGTATGCCGCTGGCAACGTCGACGCGTCGCGTTTCGCCGGTCACGGAACGCGTGTCTTGGGCCGAATTGAGTTGCACAAGCGGCCGCGCCGGGGCGGGCGGGTTGTCCACAGTCGCCGTTGGCAAGTCGAGACGCGGACCGATCGAAGTTACCTGAACCGATGAAGTCGCCCGCGGGCGATAGTCCCGATCAACGCGCGGTCCATCGCCCGCGACGATGCCCTTCTTCTTGAATTCCTCATCCAGCGGCATGTTCAACTCGCGGGCCACGGCCACGGCTTCGCGTACTTTCCCGGCAAACAGGTTGGGATAATGCCGCGGGCTCTCGTGAGGATACGAGAATTGCCAGTCCCCCGTGTCGACGACCCAATCCGGCCGCTCGTAATTTTCCCCTTCGTTTAATCCCCAAAAGCTCACTTCATCGGCGCCCAGGCGGTGGGCGAGGCGAACAAACTGGGGAAGTTCCTCGATGTTGGCTCGCATCAACGTCATGTTCAGGATGATCTTGAAATCCGCACGGCCGGCCGCCGCCCGGGCGCGGACCAGGCTGCCGACGTTGGCCACGAGCTGGTCGAAGTCGCCTCCGCGAATTCTTTCGTACGTCTCGGCCGTGGCGGCGTCGAACGAAATATTGATTTCTCGCAGCTTCGAAGCCAGCAGTCGAGCAATGTGTTTCTCGGACAGCAGCAAGCCGTTCGAATTGAACGAGATTTCCGGCTTGCCCCGATGCACGGCCGTGATCCGCTCCAGGATCTTCCAAAAGGCCGGCGACATCAGCGGCTCGCCCAGGCTGTGCAATTGAAACCGAGACGCCGCGGCCAGGAACGGCGCGAGCCGCTCGACGAGATGCTCGGGAAAGTGCCGCCGGACGACCATTCCATCCTGGGAATGTTCGCACATCACGCACCGCAAGTTGCAGAAGGTCGTGCTCTCGATCGTGATTTCGCAGGGCGTGGCCCGCAGGATGCGCGATTTGAGACGCAACTCGCGGCCGGCCCGGCGACGATTAGCCAGCTCGGCAAAACGTGCTGGACGGAGCCGGATTTTTGCTCGATCCGCGAGGTGCACCAGCGCGGTTCGCGCGAAGCCCCACGGCCCCTGGGATCGAAGCACCTCGATCGCTCTGGGATATCGCATCCATTCGTATCCGTAAACCGCAGATACCACCACCGCGTTGTCGCGCGGGAAATATAGGCCCAATGGACGCAAGGAGACAAGTCCACACCCACAGCCCCAGCCCTGCTAGCATCGCGGACGGCCCGCAAACGCTTCGGCGAGACGACAATTTCCGACCGCGATTGCGCGATTAGCCCAAGCGTCAATAGATTTTCCCACCGCACGTACCTGCTCAATTGCACGCGCGAATCACCAAGGCTTTAGCTTCCAGCCGAGCACGAAGCCCACACCCAAGCAGATCAACCCGGCCGCCGCCGGCTTTTCTTTGCTGTACTTGAGCATCGCATCAATGATGTCCTGCGTGATTTCGCTGGGGCTCTCCGTTTGCTGCTTATTGCGGATCTTCAACGCAGCGTTCCGAGACGGTACAGTCGACATAGAGGATCTCCTTTTTTGTGCCTTGAGTGGGGAAGTGCTGACCAATTAACCGCGCCGAGTGAACGATTCAGGCATCACAGCTGCAAGGCTGTCGCGGATCTGCCGCGCCACGCGGGCCGAGGTTGAATCGTCGCGAGTCGCTTCACGAAGAGGCTCGCGGAATAACAGCATCAGCCCTAATCCGGTCATCATGCCCAAGCCAAACGCCATGGCGAGTGATTCACCGGGGCGATCTTGCACGATGCGTTCAGCTTCATCGTATGACCGTTGCATCGAGCGATAACCCTGATTCGCTGCTTCGCTTATTTGGGCGGCTCCTTGGTGAATCGTGTCACGCACCGTCGCGGCAATACCGGAACCTTCGGCGGAAAGCTGGTCGAGGAACGACTCGATCGCCTGGCGCGACTCGCCAGTCTTTTGCTGGATGCGCCCGACCAACTGGTCGACGTTGCCGTTGAATGCACGCAGGTCATCGTCCGTCAATTTGCCCCATTTCTGTTGCAGCTTCCCACGAAGCTCGTTCCAGTTGCCGGCAAGGGTTTGTTGATTGACCATCTTAAGTTGCTCCTTATGAACGTTGTCGAGGCCTTACAGAACCTATTTGACGCCGAGCTCCGCACGGGATCATAAGCCTGTACAGTGCAACCCTCATGCCAAGTGTTAGTGCGAGGCGGGCAACGTCGCGACTCGCCCCCGCCACGGGACTTTCCCATCAGGCCGGGGTCTGCCAGGACTGTGGTGCTGGTTCATCGTTGGCAGGGAAATTGTCGGTCTGGTCGCGCCCGCGCAGGTTGGGCAAGGCGAGGGGTGTCCGCGTCAAAGGAGGGGCCTTGCCAGCATCAGGGTGAGAGAAATACTCTGCGGGGTGGGCGTCTTTCAGAGCCCGAGGTCAACCGTTTGGATGACGGCGTGCGTCGCGCGCGACCTGTTTCATTTCACGACACGACGAGACCAAAACGGAGCTACGATAGCTTCAGCCGCCGAACCATCGAGGCGGTAATCGACTGCCGCACGTTCGGCAGGTCAGCCCAGGGGTCTCTTTTCAGTTTGGCCAGCCGCGCGGGCACGTTGTCGACCGTGAAATGGTCTGAACGCAGACGAGCGTTCAATTCATCCCACGCAATCGGAACGCTAACGGTGGCGCCCTTGCGAGCCCGCGTCGAATAGGGCGCGACGGACGTGGCCCCGCGATCGTTCCGCAGGTAATCGACGAATATTTTTCCCTTGCGGGCAGCTTTGCTCATCGTGGCGATGTATCGGTCGGGCGCCGCGGCGACCATCAAGTCGGCAACGGCTCGGCAGAATGCTTTAGCGTCTTCCCAGCTCGTGCGCCGCTGAATGGGCACGACGATGTGCAATCCCTTGCCGCCGGTCGTTTTCAGAAACGACTCGAGTCCCAGTTCTTCGAGCAGGAGTCGTACTTCCTTGGCCGCCACAACGACGCGCGGCCATTCGACGTCTTCGCCAGGGTCGAGATCAAAAATAAGCCGATCGGGCTTCTCGATCCGATCGGCCCGTGATCCCCACACATGAATCTCGAGTACGCTCATTTGAACCAGCGAAATGAGGTCCGAGACGCCGCCAAGGACCAGATACTCTTCGGTACCGGCCTTCTCGCGCACCGCGTAGCGACGAAGACCACCGAAACCGCCCTCGCCAGGGTGTTTTTGGAAGAAGCATTTTTGGCCGCTGCCGGCCGGGCACCGCACCAGCGAAATCAACCGATCGGCCACCAGCGGCAGCATCCAATCCGCGGCTTGCTGGTAGTACTGAGCCAGATCAAGTTTAGTAATGTCATCGCCCGGATAGAGGATCTTTCCCGGATGCGAAAGTTCCACTCCGGCAACTTCGCTCTTGCTGTCCTTGGCTTTCTTGCTCGCTCCTTTAAGGGAGGCACGTGTTCGGCTCGCCGTTTTAGCGCGTGCCGTGGTCGTCATCGCTGACGGTGGCTTGGTGCCAGGCCGCTTGGGACCGGCCGTTGACTTTACGCTTTCGGCTTTGATCTTTCGCCCGCCGGCAACCTCACCGTTCGGGCCCCAGACGCGATCGGCGCTGCGGGCGATCTCGCTTAAGTCACGGCCCGTGGCGACGCTCAGGGGCATCGTGGAGGTCACGTCCGACGAGGCGTCGGCGAATTCGTCACGCTCTTTGAACAAGAACCAGTGTCGCTCGTCCGGGTCGCCATGTTTGCCCCCGCGCCGGACAAGCATCCAGCCGCCGTGCAATTTCTCGCCGTGGAGAGTGAACTTCAGGCTACCCTCCTGAAGTCCTTTCTTGGCGTCCCCAATCGGCTCCCAGGTTCCGCGGTCCCAAAGCAGGACGGTGCCTCCTCCATATTCCCCTTTGGGTATGATGCCTTCGAAGCTCCCATATTCAACAGGGTGATCCTCGACACGCATCGCCAATCTTTTGACGGCCGGATCGAGCGATGGGCCCTTGGGCACGGCCCAACTCAAAAGCACGCCGCCGAGTTCCAAGCGGAAGTCGTAGTGCAAATGAGATGCGGCGTGTTTCTGGATGACGAAACCGAGCCGCGCCTTGGAGGTGGCTTTGCTGCCGCGCGGCTCGGAAGTGACATTGAAGTCGCGTTTGCGGCGGTACTCGGTCAAGCCCATCTGTCGATTAGACCTGTATTGGCCGTTGGGCGCCGCCGTATAATTTCGCCCCGGCGCCGAGTGCGGTAATGCTGTCTTGCTTACCGCACTCGGCGGCTCAGTCGAGCCGGTGCGGAGCCTACTTGCCCAGCATTTTAGCAACGACGAAGATGACTAGCGCGCCAAAAAAGCCGCCGCCAGCCAACAAATAGACCAATGAATAGCCTGCCGCCGCGATTACCACCGGACCCTGCATGACCATTTCCATTTCAATGCTCCTCGGTTGAGAGAATTTTTGACCAGCGGCGACTTTCGGCGTTGCCGAAGTCGATCGATTCATGCCTAATCGATTCATGCCAAAGGGTATTGCATATTGCGTGCCATCGCTCTCATACCGCTTAATCGTCAGGAATATGGTGGAATTGGAACCACGCAGGCCAGGTTTGAGCCTTACTGGCAGCCCGACCGAGCGGGCTTCGGCGACCACGCAAGCCCGGGCGACTGGCCGTTATAATGTCCAGATCTATCCCGAGAGAGAAGAGATGACAAGTCTGTACGACTTTCAGGTCACGACCATCGACGGCCACAAGCAGTCGCTCGATGCCTACCGGGGCCAGGCGTTGTTGATCGTCAACGTGGCGAGCCAGTGCGGGTTCACGCCACAATACGCCGAACTCGAGGCGCTGTTTCGAAGGCATCGAGCCGAGGGCTTTGCGGTTTTGGGATTTCCCTGCGATCAGTTTGGTCATCAAGAGCCGGGCGATGAGGCCGAAATCAAGCAGTTTTGCCGGCTCAAGTACGACGTGACGTTTCCGCTGTTTGCCAAGATCAAGGTCAATGGAGCCGCGGCGCATCCGCTCTACGATTTCTTGAAGTCCGCTCGCCGCGGCATGCTGTTCAGCAAGGCGATCAAATGGAATTTCACCAAGTTCCTGATCGATCGCCACGGGGCTGTGAAAGCACGGTATGCGCCCAATGCCGGCGCCGAGCGCATCGAGAAAGATCTGTTACCGCTTTTGGCGGAGACGACGGCCTAGTTCCCTCTCCCTCTTCATCGAGAATATTCGTGTCCAGCGACGAGACCGTTCCCAAGGCGCGAGGCCTTTGCCTCGATCAGTTTCTGAAATTGAGTTCGATTGCCGAGACCGGCGGCCATGCCAAGGTGATGATCCAGGGCGGAGACGTCAAAGTGAACGGCGAGGTGGAAACGCGTCGGCGCCGAAAGCTGGCCCCGGACGACGTGGTCGAAGTCGGCGGCGAGAAATGGCTGGTCAAGGATTCCGCTTCGTTCGAGTAGTAACTGCGCGGCACGGGCGGCCGGGACGCCGTAACCGCGCTGGCAGGGTTTTCGGGGCGGCGCGCTTCGCGATCCGGACGATGCTTTAGGGAGATCTATTTGCCGTGGTTGAAGCTTTTCAAGCAGCATCGGCCGCCAACGCGTCGGGAGACCTGGCAACGGCTGAACGGATCTGTCGGCAAATCTTAGGGAGTGAACCTCGCCATCCAGGTGCGTCGTATTTTTTCGTCGAGTTTGGAAATTCTGCTTCGAAACATGGGAAGGCCAAGACCGCAAAAAGAAAGTCTCATGGAACGAGGCGTTAAAAGCTCCCGCGCTTTCAAAAACGCGCTTGACTGGTTTCCACGCGCGGCCATGAACGCCATCCGCTCATCGCGACCCGATCGCGAACAACCGGAACACACGAACTACCGCTTGCATTTCACGCTGACGAAAAATTAATTATCCGATAAACGCGGCAGCGGTCTCAACGCGATTAATCGTCTGAAGC
This sequence comes from uncultured Planctomycetaceae bacterium, assembly GCA_963791755.1. Lineage (GTDB taxonomy): Bacteria > Planctomycetota > Planctomycetia > Pirellulales > PALSA-1355 > PALSA-1355. Next base: position 160,471 of record CAWBTK010000005.1, on the reverse strand, counting down.
GAACGTATGACTCGGACTTCCGGCGGCCTGCGAACCGTCGCGCACGCGCCCTGCCCAACATTCACGCGCGTAGCGCGCGACGCGACCGCGCCCGTTGGGAACAGGCTTTGCAACGCCAAATGCAATCTCCTTCGTGACCCGTGAGGATGGCAGCAGATGGCAAACAATCGCCGGCAAGTCGTAGTGATTACAGGCGCCTCGGCCGGCGTGGGTCGAGCGACCGCGCGCGAGTTTGCCCGCCGGGGGGCGAGCGTCGCGCTGCTCGCCCGCGGTCGTGCCGGACTGGAGGGTGCTCGACGCGACGTCGAATCGCTTGGAGGAAAGGCTCTGGTTGTGCCGACCGACGTGTCCAGTGCCGACGAAGTAGAAGCGGCAGCCGACGCTGTTGAAAGCCAGCTGGGCCCGATCGACGCGTGGATCAACGACGCCATGTGCTCGGTCTTTTCGCCGGCCCGGGAGATGACCGCCGCCGATTACAAGCGAGTTACGGAAGTGACTTACCTGGGTTTCGTGCATGGCACGCTGGCCGCGCTCAAACGGATGCTGCCGCGCGACCGCGGCACGATTATCCAGGTGGGTTCGGCATTGCCTATCGAGGCATTCCCTTGCAGTCGGCATACTGCGGAGCGAAGCACGCGATTCAGGGTTTTACGGAGTCCGTGCGGTGCGAGCTGCTGCACGACCAAAGCAATGTTCGCATCACCATCGTGCAGATGCCGGCGTTGAACACTCCCCAGTTCGATTGGGTGAAGAGCCGGCTTCCGCGCAAGCCGCAACCGGTTCCGCCGATTTTCCAACCGGAAGTGGCGGCCGCGGCAATTTATCACGCCGCACATCATTACCGGCGCGAGTGGTTCGTGGGGGCTTCCACGGTGGTGGTCGTCGAGGGCAACAAGGTGGCGCCCGGATTCGGTGACCGCTATTTGGCTCAGCACGGTTATGACTCGCAGCAGTATGACGGTCGTCGAGACGCCGGGCGGGAGAATAATCTCTACGAGCCGGTCGACCAGGAGGTCGACTACGGTGCGCGGGGAGATTTCGACGACCGGGCGCATCCGAACAGCTTGCAGTTTTGGGCCAGCCAGCACCGCGTTGGTCTGATGCTTACGGCCGTTGCCGCCGGCGCATGGGCGCCCTGACCAGCAAGAGCGGGAAGTTCTGGACCCGTTCGATCGTCGGCGGTGTGACAGGTGTCGCTGGATTGCTGGGGCTCGCGGCGATCGGACAATCCCTTTCGACCGAAGAGCCGTTGGCAAAAAAACGCCGCCCTTCGGGTCAGGCGGCAAGCCGTGAGCGGCAGACAAGGTTCACATCATGAACGCTCCACACGGGCAGTTCCAACGTAAACCTGAAGCGGCCGGGAACCGAGCACCCCACTGGACCGCACGTCAAGCGCCCGGTGCGCCGGGCGCGTCGGCCTTTTGGCGCCGGCCCCAAAGACGGGCGTCGGGACTGCCATCGGCGCGGATAGTGACGTCTGGTTCACGATCTGCAACGGTATTTTGACGGAGGCCTTCCACCCTTGTGTGGACACCGCATGTCTTCGCGATCAGCGATTCTGGCACGAGGCGGAACAGGCCGTGGCTCGCGCGTCGAGCCACACGGGCGAGTAGTGGAAAAACATTCAATCCTTGAGCCGCGAGACCGCCCGCGGTTCCTGTCTTTTATTGTCGAGGACCCGGATCATGGGCAAAGTCGCTGCGGAACTGCTGGTTGACCGGCTCATTCATTGGGGAGTGGACACTATTTTTGGTTTTCCCGGCGATGGAATAAACGGCATCTTCGAAGCCCTGAGAACCCGGCAAGACACGATCCGATTCGTCCAGGTCCGACATGAGGAGGCGGCCGCCTTTGCCGCCTGCGGTTATGCCAAGTACACCGGTCGGCTGGGCGTCTGCCTGGCCACTTCCGGCCCGGGAGGCATCCATCTTCTCAACGGTCTTTATGACGCCAAGTGCGACGGCCAACGAGTACTGGCGATTACAGGCCACACGTTTCATGATTTGATCGGCACCCACTACCAGCAAGATGTCGACCTGACGAAAGTCTTCATGGATGTCGCGGTTTACAACGAACGAATTTCAGGACCGGCTCACGTGCACAACGCGGTCGATGAGGCGGTCCGTGCAGCCACCGCGCATCGGGGTGTCGCTCATCTGTGCATTCCCAAGGATGTCCAGGACTGGAATGGCGCCGAGTCTCCGCGATCCAAGGCGAACATCGCGACCCACAGCGGAGATCAGATCGCCCCGGCCATGATGCTGCCGTCGAACACGCTACTGCAGCAGGCGGCCGACATTATCAACGGCGGCAAGAAAGTGGCGATCTTAGCGGGCCGCGGTGCGCTGGAATGCCGCGCGGAGTTGTTGGAACTAGCCGACAAAGCCGCTGCTCCGGTCGTCAAGGCGCTGCTCGGCAAGGCAGTCTTGCCTGACGACAGTCCCTACACGACCGGCGGCCTGGGCCTGCTCGGAACGGCGCCTTCGCAAGACGTGATGCGCGGCTGCGACACGCTGGTGATTTTGGGCAGCAGCTTTCCCTATATGGAATTCTATCCCAAGCCGGGTCAGGACCAATGCGTGCAGATCGAAATCGATCCGGCGAGGGTCGGGCTGCGGCACCCGGCCGACGTGGGCCTGGTCGGAGAATGCGGGCGAGTTTTGCGGGCGCTGCTGCCGCTGGTCGAACGCAAACAAGACCGTAGTTTTCTGGAATCGGCACAAGAGGGAATGAAGGGCTGGAAGGAACTCCTCGCGACTCGCGCCAGTCGCATGGACATGCCGCTCAAACCGCAAGTGGTAACGCACGCCTTGAACAAGTTCTTGGCCCCGAACGCCATCATCGCCTCCGACTGCGGCACAGTGACCACGTGGGCAGCCCGTTACATCGACATCAAGGAGGAAATGATGTTCTCGGCCTCCGGCCTGTTGGCCACGATGGGCAACGGATTGCCCTATGCCGTGGCCGCGGCCATCGCGTATCCCGATCGCCAGGTAGTGGCGCTAGTGGGCGACGGCGGGCTGACCATGATGCTCGGCGAAGTAGCCACGCTGGTCAAGCACAAGTTGCCGGTCAAGGTCATCGTGATCAAGAACAATACGCTGGGGCAAATCAAGTGGGAACAGATGGTGTTCGAAGGGAATCCGGAATTTGGCGTCGATTTGCAACCGATCGACTTTGCCGCCTACGCCCGGGCCTGCGGCGCGGCAGGATTTACCGTCGACGACCCGACCAAGGTCGAGGCGGTATTGAGTGAAGCAATGGCGCACCCGGGTCCGGTGTTGATTGAAGCCGTGGTGGATCCCAACGAACCGGCCATGCCCGGCCATGCCACGCTCGATCAGGCCTGGCAGTTCGCCAAGTCGCTGGTGCGCGGCGAGAAGTACAGCAAGTCAATTCTCAAAACTGTTCTTGAAGACAGGATTCGCGAAGTCGTCTGAGGGCAGATCGCCATGGCAACCAGCGCTTTGACCGACGTCAAGATCGCAAAACTCGACGTTGCCGCCTACCGCGTTCCCACCGATCTTCCTGAAGCGGACGGAACAATCGCCTGGGACCATACCGTGATGGTTTGCGTGCTGGCGCATGCCGCGGACTATGTTGGTTTGGGGTATACGTACGCGGATCTCGCGACCGCCAGGCTGATCGATGAGGTGTTGGCTCCGGCGATCGAGGATTGCGACGCGCTGGCGACGCCCACGGCCTGGGAGTCAATGGTCCGGGCAATTCGCAACTTGGGGCGGCCGGGCATCGCCTCGATGGGAATTGCGGCGGTTGACACGGCGCTATGGGATCTGAAAGCGCGAATCATCGGACTGCCGCTGGTGTCCCTATTCGGCGCGGCTCGCGAGCGAGTGCCCGTTTATGGTAGCGGCGGCTTCACCTCCTATACGCGGAGTCAACTGCAAGAGCAGCTGTCCGGATGGGCCGAGGCCGGGATCGGCCGCGTAAAGATGAAGATCGGCAGCCACCCGGAGCAAGACCGGGGCCGAGTGCGGGCGGCTCGCGAGGCGATTGGTCCTGACGTCGAGTTGTTCGTGGACGCGAATGGAGCTTACTCACGAAAGCAGGCGCTCGCTTTCGCCGAGTCGTTCGCGGACCTGCAAGTGAAGTGGTTCGAGGAGCCGGTTTCCTCCGACGACCTCGAGGGACTGAGGCTGCTTCGCGACCGGGCGCCGGCGGGCATGGAAATCGCTGCTGGTGAGTATGGCTATGACTTGCCTTACTTTCGGCGAATGCTGGAGGCCGGGGCCGTTGACGTGTTGCAGGCGGATGCCAGCCGCTGCGCCGGGTTCACCGGGTTTCTTCAGGTCGACCCGCTATGCTCGGCTCGTTCGCTGTCGTTATCGGGCCATTGCGCGCCGTCCTTGCACATCCACGTTGCCTGCGCGACGAGGAGCTTGCGGCACCTCGAATATTTCCATGACCACGCGCGCATCGAGCGGATGCTGTTTGACGGTTTCCGCGAGCCGGTGGACGGCTGTCTGTCACCGGATCTCACAAGACCTGGGATTGGCCTGGAACTCAAGGAAAGCGACGCGCAACACTATTTGGCTTGGACCAACGAGGGAGTTTGACCGCAACTGGGAAAATCATGACGACTCTGCCTGTCTTAAGACAAACGAACGAAGAAAAGCGGTTCGAGCGGCTGCGCGTCGACGATAGCCGATTGACGATTCAGCAGGACCAGATCGTCGAGTTGGAAGCCGAATTGCGCCGCAGAACCTCGGGCGAAGTTCGCTTCGACGCCGGTAGTCGGGCATTGTATGCCACCGACGGTTCGAATTATCGACAGGTCCCAATTGGCGTCGTGGTGCCCCGCAGCATCGAAGACGTCGTCGAGACGGTCGCGATTGCTCATCGCTTTCAAGCGCCGATCTTGTCGCGCGGCGGGGGCACGAGCCTCGCCGGACAGTGCTGCAACGTGGCCGTCGTGGTGGATTTTTCCAAGTACCTGCGCGGTGTGGTCCAAATCGACGCCGCGAACCAATTAGGCACCGTGCAGCCTGGCTGTGTCTTGGACGATCTGCGGCACCAGGCGGGAGAACAAGGACTTACGTTCGGTCCCGATCCGTCGACCCACAATCATTGCACGCTCGGCGGCATGCTCGGAAATGATTCCTGCGGGGCACATTCGCTATTGTGCGCGAAGCACGACCGCGGCCTGAGAACCGCCGACAACTGCCACGAGTTGGAGGTTCTCACTTACGACGGATTGCGACTGCGCGTCGGCCAGACCACGCCGGAGCAACTCGAGGCGATCATTCAGGGCGGCGGCCGGCGGGGGGCGATTTATTCCCGCTTGAAAGCTTTTCGAGACAAGTACGCCGACGAAATCCGCCGACGTTTCCCGCAATTGCCGCGTCGCGTGTCCGGCTATAACCTGGATTCGCTCCTGCCCGAAAACGGCTTTCATGTCGCGCGATCGCTGGTGGGCTCGGAAGGCACGTTGGTCACGATTCTGGAAGCGACATTACACCTGGTGCCGGCTCCGGCGGCGCGATCGCTGCTGGTGCTGGGCTATCCCGACGTCTTTCAAGCCTGCACTCACTTGACCGAGATTCTGGAGTTTGAACCCACGGCGCTGGAGGGGTTCGATCACTTGCTGTTCAAGTTCGTCAAACTGAAAGGCGATAAAACGGCCGACTTGGCGCTGTTGCCCGAGGGCAAGGGATTTCTGCTCGTCGAATTCGGCGGCGACAGCAAGGACGATGCGGACGACCAGGCGCGGCGCTGCATGAAGGCGCTTCGAGAAACATGATGATGCGCCAAACATGAAACTGATGGACGATCCCAAGAAGGAAAAGATGATCTGGGAAGTGCGCGAAGGGGGCCTGGGCTCGACAGCCTGGGTGCCAGGGCGCCCGGATGCGTGGCCCGGCTGGGAAGACTCGGCCGTACCCGTACAGCAAATCGCCGACTACTTGCCCGCGCTGCGCAAGCTGTTTGACAAGTATGACTATCATCCTTCGCTCTATGGCCATTTTGGCCAGGGATGCGTGCACTGCCGCGCGGGCTTCGACCTGTACACGGCCGACGGCATCGAGAAATTCAAGCGTTTTCTCGACGAGGCGACGGATCTTGTAGTTGCCTATGGGGGATCCTTGTCGGGCGAGCATGGCGACGGCCAGGCGCGGGGCCAATACCTGGCCAAAATGTTCGGCGAGCCGCTCTATCAGGCGTTTCGCGAATTCAAGGCGATCTGGGATCCGCACGGGCGAATGAACCCGGGCAAGAAAATCGACGCCTATCGCGTGGACGAAAACCTGCGACTTGGTCCTGACTATAATCCTCCTCAACCGGCGACGCATTTCCAGTTTCCGGAGGACAGGAATTCCTTTGCCCGCGCCGCCCTGCGATGTGTGGGAGTTGGGGAATGTCGAAAGAGCGGCGGACAAGTCATGTGTCCGAGTTATCAGGTGACTCGCGAGGAGAAGGATTCTACCCGCGGGCGCGCACGCTTGCTGTTCGAGATGATGAACGGAGAAGTGCTGAGCCGGGGCTGGAAGAGCGAACCGGTAAAAGATGCGCTGGATCTTTGCCTGGCCTGCAAGGGCTGCAAAGGCGAATGCCCGGTCAACGTGGATATGGCCACTTACAAGGCCGAATTCTTGTCGCATTACTACCAGGGCCGTCTGCGGCCGCGCTATGCGTATTCCATGGGGTGGATCTACTGGTGGGCGCGGCTGGCGTCGCACTTGCCAATGGCTGCCAACTTCTTCAGTCAGACACCCGGCCTAAGCGGAATCGCCAAGTGGCTCGGCGGGATCGACTCGCGGCGAAAGATGCCGCCATTTGCTCGGAATACGTTTCGGCAGTGGTTCAGCCGCCGCCCCAAGCGGGCCACGGGCAAGACCAAAGTGATTCTTTGGCCCGATACGTTCAATAATTTTTTTCATCCGGAGACTTGCATCGCGGCCGTCGAGGTATTGGAAGCGGCCGGATGCGAGGTCTCGATTCCACCGCGGCCGCTTTGCTGCGGCAGGCCTCTTTATGACTTCGGTATGCTGGACACGGCCAAACGACTGCTACGAGACGTGCTCGATAATCTGCGTCCTCAGATTCAGGCTGGAATTCCGGTCGTGGGACTTGAGCCCAGCTGCCTGGCGGTCTTCCGTGACGAGCTGACCAACTTGCTTCCCGCCGAGCAGGACGCCAAGCGTCTGCACGATCAATCCTATCTGCTGAGCGAGTTTCTCAATTGCCAGCTCAAGGGTTACCAACCGGCCACGCTGGAGCGCAAGGCTCTGGTGCATGGTCATTGCCATCACAAGTCGATCATCGGCATGAAAGACGAACAGGCGATTCTCGGCCGGATGGGAATCGATTTCGAAGCTCCCGAACCAGGCTGCTGCGGAATGGCCGGCTCGTTCGGTTTCGAGCGAGGAAACCACTACGACGTGTCCATGGCTTGCGGAGAACGCGCGCTGTTGCCGAGCGTCCGCCAGGCGAGCCCAGACACACTGATCATCGCAGACGGCTTCAGCTGCCAACAGCAAATCAGCCAGGCGACTTCGCGGTGCGCCATGCACTTGGCCGACGTGCTGCAACTGGCTCGGCGCCATGCGGCCAATACTTGAAGAGGAGATCGCCATGGGTACTCCGATCGGGCGACAGCGATGGGCAATCGCCGAAGGGTATATTCCCGCTGAAAGTCATGGACCCGCGCCGCAAATGACGAGCCATGAAGCAGCGTGTCTGCTGAACGCGTCGGACGAGGTGGCTCATGTGACCATCACGGTGTTTTTCGCGGATCGCGAGCCGGTCGGTCCTTATCAATTGACGGTGCCGGCTCGGCGAACGCGGCACGTGCGATTCAACGACTTTCGCGATCCCCAGGCGATTCCCCGCGACACGGATTATGCCAGCTTGATCGAATCGGATGTGCCGATCGTGGTCCAGCATACTCGCCTGGATTCTCGGCAAGCCGAAAATGCGCTCATGAGCACGGTGGCCTACCCGAGCTCATGACTTTTTTTCTGATTCAGTCGCCAGCCCATTTAGACAACCTTTTGGGGGAACTGCCACGATGAAAAGCCAGCAGATTCATGAACACGATGGGCAGAGGACCTTTGCCTTGATCTTTGACAAGGGAGACGAAGTAGCCAGAGGGCTGGGTAAGTTCGCGAAAGAACATCGCCTGGCAGCGGCACATTTCACCGCGATTGGGGCGCTCGAGGACGTGGTACTCGGTTATTTCGACTGGCAGAAAAAGGACTACAAGAGAATTCCTTTGAATGAACAGGTCGAGGTTCTGGCCTTGGTCGGAGATGTATCGCGAGATGAAGAGGATCAGCCCAAGGTCCACGCCCATCTTGTCGTAGGCCGCGCCGACGGGACAACGCGGGGCGGACACTTGCTCGAAGCCCACGTCCGTCCCACGCTCGAAGTCGTGCTAGTCGAATCGCCGGCGCATCTTTGCAGGCGTTTCGATCCGGAGAGCAACCTGGCGTTGATCGCATTGTGAATCGTATTCAACTCTTGAAGAGCCCGCCGGCCGGTCCGGTGGCGGCTCGATTTACTCAATGCCTTGCATTGCCCGTTGCACCCGATTGGACCGTGTCTCGCACGGGGCCGGCGTAATGGTCGGGATCGATCGATTGACCGCGAAAACGCGCATAATTTTCCGTGAATTCGGCTCCTAGATACATCACTTGTGCGGAATAGTAAATCCACAGCAGCAGGACCATCAGCGAGCCCGCCGCTCCGTAAGTTGAGCCCACGACGCTGTATTTGAAATAGAGGCCGATGAGCACGTTGCCCAACCCAATCAAGAGCGACGTGACGAACTGCGCCGAGCAATACGTCCTTCCAGTCGACCGACCCGTCGGGAAGGTAGCGAAAGATAGCGGCGAACAGAATCGTTTCCACGGCAGCCGTCACGAGGTAGTTCAGCCACGCGGCGATCGTGGCCGAAAATGGCATGTCGGCCGCCCACGAGTTCCAGGCCGTCAAGACGGCTGAACCGGCAAACAGCAGGGCTAGAAACAAAACTCCAACGAAAAGCACCAACGCAAAGGCCAGGGCGCGATGCTTCAGAAACAACCACCAAGGCGCCGAGGGATCCGGGCGAACATTCCAGATTCGATTCAGACCGGCCCGCAATTCGGTAAAAGCGGCTGACGCCCCCACGAAGAGCGCGATCACCGAGAGAGTCGTGGCCAGCGGTCCCTGGCCGCTCGAATGCGAAGTCGCTAGAAGCGACTGGAGCGCGCCGGCCGCTTGCTTTCCCATGGCCGCTTCTAATTGATGCGCCAACTGGCCTTCGGCCGCATCGCGGCCATAGAGCAGCCCCGCGAGCGAAAGAGCGAATACGAGCAAGGGGGCGACGGCAAAGATCATGTAAAACGCCAGAGACGCCCCCAGCCGCTGCACGTCGTCCTCCCACCACGCAACGGCAGTGGCCTTGAGCAGCTGTGGCCAGGAGGTGATCTCTTTGCGTCGTTCTTCCGCCGACATGATGAACTAAATTCCTTGGTAGCGGCCTGTGGAAACGCGCTGCCAAATCGTGCGAGCATCTATCGTGCCACCCCGTGCTGAATTCCGCCAACGTTCGGCGAATTGAACAATTTATCCAGGCGCGCCACTCCCACTCGATTCTCCGGCACGCGACTAGCTACCCAACGGGCGGCGGCGGCTGGCGACAATGCTCAAGCGGTTTAACCTCCATTTCAACGGATGGGAAAGCCTGAGTCGAACGGGGCTGGGGGCGGCGTTGGAAGGAGTCTTCGCCATGGCGATGCTGATCTGGCTGCTGTTCGCCGTTACCTGACTTTCGGTTCGCTCGGGCATGATCCGCCGCCTGGCGAAGCGCGAACCGACGCTGCTGATGTACCGAGGCGAGTTCCTGCATCCTGCCATGCGTTCGCAGCGCGTCACGGAACCCGAGGTCCGCCAAGCGGCCCGCTCCCGGGGGGCGCGGATCTGGACAAGCATGCCGTCGTGCTGGAAACCGACGGTAGCATCAGCGTTCTGCCGTTGGCGGAAGGCGCCTTCCACTCGTCTTTGAGCGACCTCGACCCCCCACTCGGCCTGAACGGCCACGCGGGCCTTCGGCTGACGCTGCCGCGATTCCGGGGCATTCGCGGCATGGCTTTCGGAAGGTTTCTCAGGAGGTCACGAAGAAGAAGGCGAAACCTAAAATTGTGTAAATCGACAGCAGCATCACCGCTTCAAACCAGGTTGTCTCGCCATCCTGAGAAATTGCGTTGATGATTAGCGCGACCGCGGCGATCGAGATCAGTTCCAGCGGGTTGTCGAAGATCAGATTCATGGGGGTCGTCATGAAGAACGAGATCAACACCAGCAGCGGCGCGACTAAGATGGCCACCTGAATCGTGGATCCAATCGTGATGCTCAAGGACATGGTCATCTGCTGCTGTCGCGCGAAATAGACCGCGGCCACATATTCTCCGGCGTTGCCGATGACGGATAGCACGGTCACTCCCAAAAAAAACGGCGTGACGTTGATCGTCTCGGCGGTTTCTTCGAGCGCTTGCGACACCAGGTGCGCTTTGACGGCCGAGAGCGCCGTCGCGACCCCCAGCACCCCCAGTGCCTTGCCGATGGACCATTTCGCCGGTTGCGTCTGTCCATCAATCTTGAAGACGTCGCGATGCGTCAGCAGCGTGTAGAACAAGTTTGCCATATAGAGCATGATGAGCACGATCGAAACACACAGGCTGAGGCGCTCATCCAGATCGCTGGTATCCGAAGCGCCGGCGCTGGTTCGTTCGGTGTAGTCGAACAGGGCCGGCACCAACAGCCCGATCACCGCGAGAAACAGCAGACTCGAGAGCAGTCCCGCGCGGCGGCGCTGAAATGTCAGCCGTTCGCGCCCCCAAGTTCCCACCAGGATCGCCAGGCCGAGTCCCAGCAGGCTGTTTCCAATAATCGAGCCGGTGATTTGGCCCTTGACCACGCCAGGATGTCCGGCCGCCAAAACGAATAGCGCCAGGATGAACTCGGTGGCATTCCCGAACGTGACGTTCAACAGGCCTCCGATCGCGGGCCCGGACAGTCGGGCCAGCTGTTCGGTGGCTCGGCGAATCCCATCGGCCAGGGGCACGATTGCCAGGCCGGCGGTGACGAACACCCACAGCGACGACACTTCCGTCAAATAAGCGAGCGCCAGGGAGATCGGTACCAGCAGCAAAAGCCCGTAAATAGCCATGGTGGGCACCTGAAACGAAAAACAGTCGTCGGCAATGGCTCAGCGAACGTTGCTCGGTTCACACTTCATCGCCCAGGAAATCGGCCACGTAAAGTTTCCTGACGATCACGTAAATCACGGCAGCCAAGGGCGTGGCGAGCAAGACGCCGAGACCTCCCAGCAGAATTCCAATCAGCACTTGAGCTCCCAGGATAATGCCCGCTGGCAAGGAGACCGTGCGCTGCTGAATGAGCGGAGTCACCACGAATCCGTCGAAGCAACCGATCACGCACTGCGCGACAATCGCATACAGAGCAACCAGGGGGCTGACCGACAGTCCGACTAATCCGGTCAGCGCGGTGGCGAGGATGGGACCTAAATTGGGCACGAAATTCATGAGTCCCGTCAGCACCCCAAGTACGATCGGCAACGGCACGCCGATCAGCCACAGCCCGATGGCCGTCAGCACGCCGACCTCGAGCATCGACAGGAATCTGCCGACCAGCCACCAGCGAAGCGTCGTCAAAAGGGACCCGAGCAGCTGGCGAGCCCGCTCACGGCCACGTTGTGGAATCAAATGCAGGAATCCGTTCATGTACAGCCGGGGATTGATCGCCAGGTAGAGTCCGAGAAAAAAGATAATTAGCACGTTGACCGCGGCGCCGAGCGAGCTGGAGACCATGCCGCCGATATTTCCCAAGATTCCGCCCGACGTTAACACGTGTCGGATCTCGCCGAGCTCGGTACCCAGTTGTTGGCCCCAGGCTCGATCGGCCAGGTAAGCTTGCACTCGTTCCGCGCCGCGCGAGAGTTGGTCGGACAAATCGTTGATTTGGGTTTCGACCCGGGCCGCGAGCAGCCACGTGAGAAGTCCCGCGGCAATCAAGAGAACCGCGACGGTGGCGGTAAGGGCCCAGCCTGGCCCCAGCGGCGTGGCCTCCGCCAATTGATCGCTTAAACTTCGCAGTAGAATTGCGAACAGAATCGCCGCAAAGAACAGCAGCCAGGCCGTAATCGTGTAGACGGCCAGCGCCACGAGCAACAGCGCGGCCGCCACGGCGACGGAAATGGCGAACCTCCGCCCGAAGACGCGCGAAACCTGCCCCGTCAACCGCTTATTCCGATCGTGATTGACAGCGGATACGGACATTTCTTAACCATCGCGCGCAAAGATAAAAGGGTCATGACCTGGGGCCGACTGGGTGGAGCGTTTAATGCCGCAATTCCAATGCCATTTCGGGGCTATTCCATCATTCTGCTCTCTCTCACGAAGCGCGCCTGAATCAGGGACCCTAAGAACGGCCGTTTGGCACGGCGTATGCCTCAATGACCCGGGACCACATTGGGCCCCCGGAGTGTCTTGCGATGTCGCCTACTAAAATTCTGTTAACCGCGACGATCTTTCATCTCTGTACCGGCGTCTGCTGGGCCCAAACCGCCTCGGAGCACGAGGCCGAGACGATCAAGGTGCAGCCGCTTGTGGAGCATTACCGGCCTGAACGATCTCCGCGAATCCACGAGGCCTCGCGAGGAATTGTTCAGGCAACCAATCGTTTTCGCCAGCAACATGATCGCGGCGAACTGAGTATTTCTCCGGAGCTATCGGCCGCGGCCCGGCGTTTTGCCCAGTACATGGCACGCACCGATCGCTATGGACACGAAGCGGACGGCAATCGACCACGAGATCGCGCGGAGCAACAAGGCTACGAGTACTGCATCATCGCCGAGAACATTGCTTACGACTTTAATTCGCGGGGCTTTTCCACCGACCAACTCGTGGAAACGCTGGTTGACGGATGGCGCCATTCACCACCCCACCGCCGAAACATGCTCGATTCCGACGTGGTCGAAACGGGCGTGGGCGTGGCCCAGAGCGACGAGACGGGAGTATTTTACGCGGTGCAGATGTTCGGCCGGCCGCGCTCGAAGCGTATCGAGTTTTCCATAACCAACGAGAGCAATGACGCCATCAATTACGTCCTTGCCGATCAGCACTTTACTCTGCCGCCCAGGTATTCGCGCACGCACGAACGCTGTCGACCCGGCACACTCGAGTTCCGCTCGGGCGATGAATCTCGCCCCACGCAAGCCGTTGGCAAGCGCACCTTTCACCCGAGAAATGGCGAGCAGTTTCTTGTCGAAGCCGCGGGACAGGGGCGGTTCACGGTTTCCGAGGACTGAAGGGCCTTTACCCTTTGGCAGATCGGCCTACGGTTGCTTTGCGTCGTCCGCCGCCGCGCTCGCGGCTCGGGTGCGCCATCGCTAGTGTTGAGCGAATTGCAGCCGCCGGTCATGCGTAGGCAACGACGAATTGCGCTTTTGATGTTCGTGAGTTCGTCGGTAGGACGACCATCCTTGCGGTAATGGCGATGGGCATGGCGGCAAATAGGCGACGAGCATTTCAACGATCGTGATCTCGTCGCGGACCTCGACAGGACACTCGGAATCGCCGGCCGACCATTGCGCAATCAGGCGGGCGTATTCTGCCTCGCTGGCCTTTGTGCCATACCGGCCGATGTAATAGACCGCGCCCTTGTGCTTGACAAGCGCGGCCGGATGGCTTGTGACGCCGATACGATGGGACTTTGGAGGAAAGACGGCATGGTGCAACCCCTTTCAAAGGAACGAAGGGATTAAAATAATCCCCAGGCTCTCGGAAAACAGGCCGCACTGCCGACCATCGGCAGGGAATCTAACGTGAGATTTCGGCAAGACTTACATCAAGTGGAGCGGAAGGGAGTCGAACCCTCGACCTCTGCATTGCGAACGCAGCGCTCTCCCAATTGAGCTACCGCCCCAAGCGGTTGATGCATTCTAAAATCGAAGGCGCCGGTTGTCCAGGCGAACGCGAGTCCTGAAACAACCGTGATGCATGCCGCTTCGCCGCGTTGCCGACAAGCTTACGGTTCCAGGCCCACGCTTGCGCGATAGGCAGCTCGCTGTGCGTCGAGCCCCAGTTCTGCCGTGATTTGACTCCATTCTCCGGCCGCCGTGCTCAGTGCGTCCGCCGCCGATTTCTCGCCTCTCACGGCCTGATGAACCGCGGCATCCAGTGCCGCCAGATACTTCTCTTCGCCCGGGATTCGCAGGGCGAACAGATAGGCCTGTCGACTGAACCCATCGCGGATGGCGGTCGCATATTGAGCGGCTGCTTGCTGGTCGGTTTGCGGATCCAGCCAAGGTCTTGGTGCGCGCATTTGGCTGCGGCGATAGAGCGTGGTGGCGGCGCTGGCGCTGCTGACCGTGGCGCCCCATTCGCGGCCCGACAGCCAGGCCAGCAACTGCAGCGCGGCGTCGCCCTGCTTCGTTTCCTTCGTCACCGACCCGAGTCGGCCGGCGAAACATAATAGCGGCACATGCACGCTCTCCTCGGACTTACGATTTTCCCAGCGACTGCCGGCCGTGTTATAGACCTCTCGCGAACCAGGTAGTTCGGCAAATCCCAAGTCCGGCATCGGCCGGCTTTCGGTGGTCGCATCGGCCGCCGAATGCCCGGGCACGGCCAGTGCCAGCGCCGCGCGGCCGGCCAAAAAGGCTTGCCGCGCGCCATGCGGATCGAGTTCCAAACGATTTTCGGGCGATAGCCGGGCCGCCGCGACCAGCTCATCGAGCGCGCGAACGAACGGCGCCGCGGCGACGAGCGGTTGCATGCTGTCGATGTTGAACAGCGCCGAGTAATGGTCGCGATGCCGGGCATAGGCCGCCGCGCGGGCCAACAGAACGCGTCCGGCCCAGCCGTTTGCCAGTGGTTCGAGCGTGGCCGACCAACCGGCTGGCAGTTCGACGCCCGGCAAGTTTTCCGGTTTCGCGAAGAACTCGACGAGCGACTGGTACTCCTGCCACGTCGTGGGCGGGCGCTTGTGAAAGCGCTCGAACAAGTCGCCTCGATAGTAGCACGTCAACAAAGTGGAACCGAACGGAACGGCAAAGGGGCTCTGGCCCCAACGCGTCTCGGCCACTTGCAACAGCTCGAACGTATCGGCCCAGGCCAACGTACGGCTCGTGGCATAATCGGCCGGCAAGGGCACGATCCAGTCCCGCTCGGCCAGCAGCCCCAACTTTCCCGAGGGGTAGATTACGGCGTCGGCGCCGCCGCCCAGGTTGCCGGCAGCGAGCAGCTCCTCGCTGGTGAGCTGCGCGAGGACAATCGCCGCGCCGGTTCGCGCTTGCCACTCGGCGCGCAGTCGCTCGATGGCCGCGGCCATCGGCGGGTCGTCGATCACGAGAAGTCTTAGCTCCACGTGGGGTCGTGCCGCCGTTTCGGCCTCGCTCGCCGGCTCTTGAGAGTTGGCGCAGCCCGAGACCGTCGATGCGAACAGCGACAGGACCGCCAGCCCGATCCACATCAAGGGATGACCGGACAAAAAATGCGTACGTGACATACTTCCTCGAGGTGTTTCCACGGGCGTGGCTTCCGATGGCCGCGGCACGGAGCCTCGCGGCGAATTCGGCGAGCGCTCGCCTTTTGGACAGCCGGAGATTGCATCCTAGAGACCCGGTACGGCCCCGGTCAATCGGCTCGCGGCGCGTCCGGACCGGCGGTTGCCAGTCGCGTGGCGGCCGGGTTACAATCCGCCTCACTTACCGAGCTTTTTCTCCCCGAAACCAGGCAGTTGCGCCGACACCATGAGCATTTTTCTCGGCATCGACATCGGCACCTCGGGCACCAAAACACTGGCCATCGACCAGCGCGGAAAGATCCTGGCCGAATCGACCAGCCTCTATCCCTCATATCATCCCAAGCCCCTGTGGAGCGAACAGGATCCGGAGGATTGGTGGCAGGCGACGGTCAAGACGATCCGCGCGGTCGTCAAAAAAGGCAAGCTCAAGGCAGCGGATGTCAAGGCCATCGGCCTGTCTGGACAGATGCACGGGTCGGTGTTTCTCGACAAGCAGAACCGCGTCATTCGCCGCGCGCTGCTGTGGAACGATCAGCGCACCGCGGCCGAATGCGACGAGTTGGAACGGCGCGCCGGAGGCCGTAGCGAATTGATCCGCATGGTCGCCAATCCCGCGCTCACCGGTTTCACGGCGCCGAAAATTTTGTGGCTGCGCAATCGCGAGCCCCGGCACTTCGACAAGACCGTCAAGGTGCTACTCCCCAAGGACGACGTGCGGCGGCGAATGACCGGCGAGTTCGCGACCGACGTCAGCGACGCCAGCGGCATGTTGCTGCTCGACGTGGCGCGGCGCGACTGGTCGGGCGAATTGCTGGGCAAGCTGGAGTTGGATCGCTCGCTGTTGGCGGACTGTTACGAGAGCGAGGAAGTGACCGGCAAACTGACCAAGGACGCGGCTCGCGCGCTGGGGTTGTCGACCGATTGCGTGGTCGTGGGCGGGGCAGGGGACTGCGCGGCCAATGCCGTGGGAAACGGCGTGGTCAGTCGCGGCACGCTGTCGACGTCGATCGGAACCTCGGGAATCATGTTCGTCCACAGCGATACCGTGCAAGTCGATCCCGCCGGGCGGTTGCATACTTTCTGCCACGCGGTGCACGGCAAATGGCACATGATGGGCGTCAGCCTCTCGGGGGGCGGTTCCTTGCAATGGTTTCGCAACCAGCTTTGCCAGGCCGAAATCGCGTCCGGGAAAAAATCGAAAATCGACCCCTACGACTCCCTCACGGCCGAGGCCGCAAAAATCGCCTCCGGATCCGAGGGGCTGTTCTTTCTGCCCTATCTTTCCGGCGAGCGCACGCCACACGCCGACCCCGATGCTCGCGCCTGTTTCATTGGGCTCACGCTGGCGCACACGCGCGGGCACATGGTGCGCTCCGTGCTCGAAGGGGTCAGCTACGCGATGCGCGACAGCCTGGCCATTATCCAGGAGTTGGGCGTGCCCGTGCGGCAGATTCGAGCTTCGGGGGGCGGATCGAAAAGCCAACTCTGGCGTCAGATTCAGGCCGATGTATTCGGCCAGAAGGTTGTCACGCTGAACGCCGAGGAAGGGCCCGCCTATGGCGTGGCCCTGTTGGCTGCGGTGGGGGCGGGAGCGTTCAAAAACGTGGAGGAAGCCTGCGAGGCCACGATTCGCGTGGTCAAGCAAACGGCTCCCAACAAGCAGGCCTCGAAAAAACACGACGCGGCGTTTCCGATCTATCAAGACCTGTACCGCTCGCTCAAGGATGACTTCAAGCGCATCTCGGCGCTTGAAAACGGATAGAATAAACCAGCGGCGCTAGCGGGCGGCTGAAAAAATTCCGCCGAAACCAATCGTCCCCGCGAGGTCGATCATGTCCGTCTTGTATCTCACGGAAGCCGACGTGACGCGGTTGCTGGACATGGAGGCGGCGATCGAGGTTTGCGCCGAGGCCTTCCGCCGCCTGGCTGCCGGTGAGGCCGAGAATGTGCCCCGCACCCGGGCACAATCGCCTGGCATCATCCTGCACTCGATGAGCGCCGCGGCAGGCTACCTGGGGCTAGTGGGTTGGAAAAACTACACCACGACCCGCAAGCGGGCGCTCTTCCACCTGGGATTGTACGACGCAACCGGAGCGCTGATCGCTCTGATCGAAGCGGATCGGCTGGGCCAACTGCGAACCGGCGCCGCCTCGGGCGTGGCCGCCGCGGCGATGGCGCTGGCCGACGCCACAGAAGTGGGCCTGTTCGGGGCCGGATGGCAGGCGCAAACCCAGCTCGAGGCCATTGCTCGCGTGCGCGCGATCCAGGCTGCCTATGTGTATAGTCGCAACGAACAGAAGCGCGACGAATTTGCCAGCCGCATGTCGGCGCAACTCGGTATCGAGGTCCGCGCGGTCGACCGGCCGCAGGAAGCCGCCGAGGATCTGCCGATTGTGATGACGGCCACCACGAGCCGCGAACCGGTCTTTGACGGCGCCTGGCTGGCCGAGGGAACGCTCGTGTGCGCCGTCGGCTCGAATTGGCTGAACAAAGCCGAGATCGATTCGACCGTCATTCGCCGGGCAGACAACATCGTCTGCGACAGCGTCAAGGCCTGCCAGAACGAGGCGGGCGACTTTGTCGATTCGTTGGAGAAAGGCGTCTTCGACTGGTCGCGAGCCGTCGATTTGGCCGATGTCGTCACGGGCCGCGCCACGGGACGCAATACGCGCGAGAGCATCGCGATCTTCAAGTCGGTTGGCCTGGCGATCGAAGACGTGGCGCTGGGCGGTAAGTTACTCGAATTGGCCCGGGCCCAGGGCGCGGGTCGCGAGCTGGCGATCTAAGTTATCGTTGCGCAATCGGCGTCCACTTGCGCGGAGGCGGACCCGTGTAGTTCGCCCGCGGGCGAATCAGGCGATTGTTGTCGAGCTGTTCGATGACGTGCGCGGCCCAGCCCGTGACGCGGCTTAGCACGAACAGCGGCGTATACAGATCGACGTCCAACCCCATGTAGTGATACAGCCGGGCACTGGGCCAATCCAGATTCGGCGGCAGCTTTTTCTCGTTGCGGACAATCGTCTCGATCGTATCGGCCATGGCCTCCATGTCCTGGTTGCCGGTTTCGGCCGCCAGTTCGCCGCACAAGCGTGCGCAGATACGCGGCCCGGGGATCGCCCGTCTTGTACACGCGATGGCCGAAACCCATGATCCGCCGCTTGTTGGCCAAGGCATCGCGAATCCAGGCCTCGGCTCGCTGGGCGGTGCCCACTTCCTTGAGCACCTCCATCACGGCTTCGTTGGCGCCGCCGTGCAGCGGGCCCTTGAGCGCGCCGATGGCCGCGGTGATGGCCGAATGCATGTCCGACAACGTCGAGCAAACCACGCGCGCTGCAAACGTCGAAGCGTTGTATTCGTGTTCGGCATACAAGATCAGCGAAACGTCCATGGCCTTGGTGAGTCGTTCGCTGGGCGGCTTTTCGAAGAGCATCCACAGGATGTTGCCGGCCAGCGAAAGTCGCGGATCGTACGCCACCGGCTTTTGTCGCTTCGCCAGCCGGTAGCGAGCCGCCATCACGATCGGCAATTGGGCCAGCAGGTGCTCGGCCTTGCGCAAATTGGCGGCATGGCTACCGTCGGCCGCGTCGGGATCCCAATGCGCCAGGGCGCTGGCGCCGGTGCGCAGGATATCCATCATGGGCGTGCCGCCGGGAATCTTGCCGAGAAAGTCAACCAAGGCATCGGGAATCTTGGCACTCGCGTTCAATCGCTCGCGGAAGTCCGCCAGCTCGGCCGTCTTGGGCAACTCGCCATGCAGCAGCAAGTACGCAACTTCCTCGAACGTCGCGTGCTCGCCCAAGTCCTCGATTGAATATCCACGATACTGCAAGCCGCCGGCGATCGTGCTAATGGCGGTTTCGCCCGCGATCACGCCTTCCAAACCTGGACTGTAAATTGGTTCCGCCATGAATGTCCTCTGCTGAAATCGTCGCGTTTGTGCGCGCCGGAAACCGTGCGCGGCTACCCCGGCTCGGAACCGGTGAAGTATTCCCGATCGCGAGCCTCGTAATCGCTGTATCCTAGCAAATCATAAAGCTCCTGGCGGGATTGCATCAGGTCGAGTAATTCGGCCTGTGTTCCCTCGGTGGCAATCACGGCCAGGGCCGCCTCCACCGCTTTCATCGCCGTGCGCAAGAGTGTCACCGGGTACAGCACCGCGGCATACCCCATCTCGGCCAAGGCGTCCAACGGCAAGAGCGGACTCTTGCCGAACTCGGTCATGTTGGCCACCAGCGGCGCGTCGACGGCGCGGGCGAACTGCTCGAATTCCTTGGCGTCGGCCAGCGCCTCGGGAAAAATCCAATCGGCTCCCGCGTCGAGGTACCGCTTGGCGCGCTCGATCGCGCTCGTTGAGCCCCAGCGAGGCCCGTGAATCGGTACGCGCCAGCAGCACCAGGCCTGGGTCCGATCGCGCGGCGGCGGCGGCGCGCAGCTTGGCGCACATGGCCTCGGGCTCGACCAGGCTCTTGCCGGAAAGGTGGCCGCAACGCTTCGGCAACACCTGGTCTTCCAACTGAATGGCGGCGGCGCCGGCCGCCTCGAGTTCGACAATCGTGCGCTCGACGTTCACGGCTTCGCCAAAACCCGTGTCGGCGTCGACAATCACCGGAATCGTGACCTGCCGCGTCAGATATGCCGTGTGCTGGGCCAATTCAGTCAGCGTGAACAACCCCACGTCGGGCAAGCCCAGCGTGCCGGCTGAAAATGCCGCGCCCGAGAAATAAGCCGCGTCGTAGCCCGATTGCTCGATCAGCCGCCCGACCAGCGCATTAAACGCTCCGGGCACTTGGATCGTGGAATCGGCTACCGCGTCGCGCAAACGTTGACCGGGCGAAGGCTGTGACATATCGATACCTGCGAGCCAAAACAATGGATTCCTGTGCGAATATAGGGGGCCAGTGAAGGCCGACGCAAGGGGCGGACTGGTTATTCCGACGAGACCAGATTAGTCTGAGAGTCGTTATGCACAGTTCGGCGGTCGACGATTCCGAATGGCCACGCGACCGGTCCTCTCGTTGGCCGGCCTTCGGCGAAGTTACGCTCATTTTTCTGATTTTCTTCATCCAGGGCGGCTGGGCCGCGCCGGAGGTGAACGAACCGCACTACCTGAGCAAGGCCAGGCACTATTGGGACGCCGGCTGGTGCGCGAATGATTTTTTTTGTAACTCGGCTGACGCGCACCAGGTTTTCTACTGGACCGTCGGCTGGTTGTCGCAATGGCTCTCGCTGCCGGCGTTAGCCTGGTGCGGGCGGATCGCCACTTGGCTGTTTTTGGCCTGGGCCTGGCGACGGCTGAGCGCGGCGCTCGTTCCGGCCGCCTGGTACGCGGTGCTGTCGGCAGGGCTTTTCGTCGCGTTCAACGACCGGCTGCACATGGCCGGCGAATGGGTCATCGGCGGCGTGGAAGCCAAGGGCTTTGCCTACGCGCTGGTGTTCTTTGGGCTAGAACAGCTCCTACACGATCGCTGGGGCCGAGCCCTGTTGCTGTTCGGCGCTGCTTCAGCGATGCATGTCATCGTCGGAGGTTGGGCCGTGGTGGCCACGATGGTCGTATGGCTCGCCAGTCCCGACCGGCCGCCGCTCAGCCGGCTCGTGCTTCCCCTGGCCGGCGGTTTGCTGCTGGCGCTGCCGGGCTTGTTGCCCGCCTTGGCGTTGACACGCGGAATTCCTTCCGACGTTGTCGCCGAAGCGAACCGGATTTATGTCTTCGACCGGCTCTACCACCACCTGTTGCCCCAGCGATTTCCGCCGCTGTTTGTCTTGCGACATCTGTTGTTGATTGCGGCGCTCGCCGGGCTGGTCTATTTTGCTCCGTCGAATCGTGGCTTCCAGCGGCTGCGCACTTTCGTGGCCGCGGCGGTCGGAATTTCCGCGATCGGAATGTTGATCGGGCTGCTCGCGCCGATGCACGCCGATCTGGCGGCCGCGCTACTCAGGTATTATTGGTTCCGCACGTCCGACGTGATGGTGCCGCTGGGCGCGGCGCTTGTGCTGTCGGCCATCGTCTATCGGTGGCAGGCCGCGCGACCGTCCTGGCACGCCGCTGGCGTGACATGTGCGCTACTGATCGTCGGTTGCCAATTGGGCGAAACCATGTGGCGGCGGCATCTCGATCCTCGCCCTCCGGCCGATGCCGCCATCGCGAACGTCGCCGCCTGGCGCGAATCGTGTCAGTGGGCCGCCGCCGAAACGCCTCCCGCTGCCGTGTTTCTTACGCCTCGCCTGTCGCAAACGTTTCGTTGGTATGCCGGTCGGGCCGAGGTGGTCAATCGCAAGGATATTCCGCAAGACGCCCCCGGGATCGTCGAGTGGCGGCGCCGCAACGACCTGATTCACGGCATGCCGCCCGGTAGCACCTCGATCTGGCGCAACTCATTGGCCGAGCTGGGGTCCGCGGGCTGCGCGAACTGGGCGCGGAATTTGGAGCCGATTATGTGATCACCACGGCTTACCCGGCGCTGAATCTGCCCCGCGTCGGGCCGATCAACCCCAGCGTGGCCATCTACCGCTTGCGCGACGCGGCGGCCGAAAAAGACAACAACAACGCCGCCGCCCCGCGCTAGCATTGTCGGCGATGCGTCGCGTTTCCCCGTGGCCGCGCGGTGTTCTTTTCGCTGATGACCCTTGGCGATAAGATAACGCGGCTGGTTTCCGTCGTGCGATGGCCTAAAACGTCGAGGCGCCGAAGAGCTTGAATGCCGACTTGCCCATGCAATTGGCTGCCCGTTTGCGGCAACCCCTGCCCGGTTGGGCCGCACAGGCGCGCTATCAGCCGGAACTCAGCTTCGGGCGCCATCTTGGACCGGCGCCGTCGCGCCCGGCCGGCGGCCGTCTTGATTTTGCTCTATCCTCACCAGGGGCAATGGCACCTGCCGCTCACATTGCGAAGCGCCGACATGCCGGACCACGCTGGCCAGGTCAGCTTGCCGGGCGGGCTGATCGAGGCTGGCGAGGATAGTCGGCAGGCGGCGCTTCGTGAATTCTCCGAGGAGCTGGGCGCGCCGGCCGACTCGATCGAAGTGCTGGGTCAGCTCTCGCCGTTGTACCTGTTCGCCAGCAATTACCAAATTGCTCCCTGGGTGGGTGCCGTCGATGCTCCGCCCCACTGGAGCCCCAATCCTCGCGAAGTCGATCGCCTGCTTGAAGTGCCGCTCGAGCACCTGTTCGACCCCGCCAATTCGGGCCGACTGGAGCGCAATGTCGGCGGGATCTCATTTTTCGCCCCCTGTTACCGCTGGCAGGCCGAGCGAATCTGGGGGGCCACGAGTATGGTTCTGGCCGAATTGGTCGCCAGCCTGGATGATTGTCGGCTGTAGCCCGGCTTGTCAGGGAAGCGCACCGGGTGGGTCTGTCCCAACCGCCTCCGGTTAAAGCGGCACTGCCGATATTCCACGATGCGCCGGCAAGCCTGGGCTGGCCGGCGCACGGGCTTAAAAAATGCCATGCTTGGATCGTGGAATTCCCTCCTCGCGCGAGGTCGCACGCTTGGCCGGTCTGGTTGTCAAACGATTGAACTCCTGGGACGCGCTGCGCCGTGCCGCGCCGGCCTGGGACGATCTCTGGTGGCGCAGCGAGAATGCGCTACCGACAGTTCGCGCCGAATTGTTGGCATTGTGGTGCGAGTGCTTTGCCCGCGGCCAGTCGTTCTTGGCGCTGACCGTCGAGCGCGACGGTCAACTGGTCGCGGGTCTGCCGTTGATGGCTGGGCGACGGCGAGGGATCATGCTGGGGCAATTGCCGACCAATGCCTGGTCCCCGGCTGGAGACCTGCTCGTCGATGCCGGCGAAGACCAACGCGAGATTTGCAACGTATTGTTGCACGCCGTGCGGCAATGCGAGTGGCCGCTGCTGTGGCTGGACGCGGTGCCCGCCGGCGCGCGTCGTTGGCAGGAGTTTTTGGCCGCTTGTCAAAACCAGGGCCGTGCGGTCGTTCGCGCCAGTCGTTTCGGCGTCGACGCGGTCCGCATTGAGAACGGTTGGGACGAATACTTCGCCGCCCGTTCGCCGAACCATCGCAAACACATGCGCCAGGCCGCGGTCCGCGCGGCGCGAGTGGGATCGTTCGAGCTTGCCCGCTACGACGATTTGTCGCCGGCTCGGGTCGAGCCGCTTTTGCGCACCTGTTTCGCCGTTGAAGCCAGCGGTTGGAAAGGACAGGCGAATAGCGCCGTGTTCAACGTGCCCGGCATTTGGGAGTTCTATCTTTGCCAGGCCCGCCAATTGGCGGCGTGGGGGCAGTTGAGCATCAACTGTTTGGAACTCGACACGGTGCCGGCCGCATTCGAATATGGCTGGCGCGCCAAGGGCGTCTATTGCTCGCCCAAGGTGGGCTACGACGAAAAGTTCGCTTTGCTCAGCCCGGGGCAATCGCTGCCACGCGCCCTGATCGAGCGGTTCCATGATGACGAGCAAACCAGATGGTTCGATTTTCTGGGGCCCAGCAGCCGGGCCACTCGGGCCTGGGCCACGGACTCCTACGGGATTGAGCGCGTCGTGGTGTCGCTCGACGGCTTCTGGAGCCGGGCCTTGGTTGCGGCGTATTCGAATTATCGGTCACTACGCCGGCGCCTGGGCAAGCGCGAAGCCTCGATCGCCGAACTGTCTGGATCTCCACCCGGCGATCAATCGAGCTTGGTCCCCGTGCGGGAAACCGTGCCCTGACGTATTCGCGACGCGCGGCCTGACGCTGGCTTGGAGATGGCGCCGATGGGGCGTGCTTCCGGCGGCTGTCCTTCGATAGCGATCGGCGTTTCAGATTGCGATGCTACCGCATGGCTTTTGGAAATGGTCTGGACGACCGG
Organism: uncultured Planctomycetaceae bacterium; assembly: GCA_963791755.1. Taxonomy (GTDB): domain Bacteria; phylum Planctomycetota; class Planctomycetia; order Pirellulales; family PALSA-1355; genus PALSA-1355. The sequence goes on along the minus strand of CAWBTK010000005.1, from coordinate 136,118 downwards.
AGGCATCGCAAGCAAGACACCGGGAAGCTGCAAACTAAGGCGCCGCCGAGACTTCTCTGGGCAACGATGAACCGGCGGCGTTCTCCGGGTCGGCGTCCCGATTCGAAAGCCGGCTAAGAGCCGCATTCAGATCCTCTGCAAATTCGTGCCAGTAATCATCTTCGCGCAAGTGAACCCCTTCCACGATTCCCTCGGTTGCCACTTTTCGCAGTATCCGGCGCATGCGATAGACCGGACCGGCAAAGCGGTTACTCAATCGCAGCATGTCATACGTAATCGGGATCAGCAGAAAGGAACTGATCAACAGCCGGACGCCGACGGCTTGCCAGTCATGGTTTTGAAAATACGCGAAAAAGCTTTGCTGCTCGGGTCCTGTGGCGATATCCCAAGTGAGCGCGAGGAATTCGACCGTGCCGACGCAACTGAGCCAATAGATCACGACACGCCGGATAAGCGACCCTTGGACCTTGGGGTCAATCAGCAACTGTCGCCTTTTGTAGACTGCCATTTTGTTCGCCTCCGCAATGTCAACTGCCGTTGCCTCTCCCCTGGCCGCCCCCCTTGCCTCCATTCCCGCCGCTATTTCCGCTTCCTTTGCCGCCGCCGGAGTTGCCCGAACTGGCGCTACCCGAACTGGCGCTACCCGAGCTGCGCTACCCGAACTGGCGCTACCCGAGCTTGCGCTACCCGAAGCTTGCGCTACCTGAACTGGCGCTGCCTGAGCTGGCGCTACCGCCTCCGCCGCCACTGTCCACGGAGCCCGCGATCTTCGTAAATGTTGACGACACGCCCATGCCGACGGATCGGGCGCCTGCCATGCCTAGCGCCGAGATAACGCTGAGCACGACCGCGTATTCGACGGCCGAGGGGCCATCTTCGCAGCAGAGAAACCGGCGAATGGTGCGCATTTTTGGAAGCATCTGACTAACCCTACGCCGGCATTCGGCCTGGTCAAATGAACAAGGGAATATGCCTATGCTGAAACCGGGGCATACATGGCCCCCCGCGAAAGAGCTATGAACCCGCGGAAGCGGTGTAGGAGAGCCGTTAGGCTGCCTTCGTGCGGTTTGCGGAAGTATTCCCTGTCGCCGATCGTCGACATCGTGCCATCAAAAAAAAGCACGTTGCCAGGCGGCGCGGTAGACTACCGTCCGTCGATTTGCTCTGACTCGATCCTCCACAACCGCTTGAACCGCATGTCCCGGCCCGCCGCCGTCGCCTTCGATCTCGACGGCTTGATGTTCAATACCGAGGAACTCTATCAGCAAGTCGGAGGCGAAATGCTCCGCCGCCGCGGCCGCGAGTTTACCGCGGAACTGCTGGACGCGATGATGGGGCGACCTGCCAGCGTGGCGCTGCAATTGATGATCGACGCCCACGAACTCGACTGCTCGGTCGAGCAGTTGGCCGCCGAAACCGACGAGATCTTCGCCACGCTATTGGACGAGCAACTGGCCCTGATGCCCGGACTGTTGCCGCTGTTGGCCGAGTTGGAGCGGGCCGGCGTGCCCAAGGCCATCGCCACCAGCAGCGGTCCCGACTTTGTCCGCGACGTGCTCTCGCGATTCGAGCTCGCGCCGCGCTTCGAATTCATCCTGACCGCGGAGGACATCGAGCAAGGCAAGCCGCATCCCGAGATTTATCTTCTCGCCGCGCGGCTTTTCGGCGTCGATCCGGCCCGGTTGCTGGTGTTGGAAGACAGCGCCAACGGCTGCCGGGCCGCGGTCGCGGCCGGGGCCATCGCGGTGGCCGTGCCCGGCGGCACGAGCCTGCGCCACGACTTCAGCGGCGCGGCCCTCATCGCGAGCTCGCTCGCCGATCCGCGGCTGTATGAACTGCTGGGGCTTCCCCACGGTTAGCGGGGAGGCAAATTCCTTCTCGAACTGCCGGGCCGTGTGCGGGCTCGGCCGGAGTTCATTACGCGGCCACTTCGTGCTGCAATGTCGGTCCAGCGCTCGAACTCCACGCTTGCCGCCAGCCGTTCTCGGCCTGCGCGGCGAATCGACGCAGGCACTCACTCAACAGCGGCGTGGCTCGCTCCAAAGCGCGACGGGCTCGGCGGCTGTTAAGTGAGGTTTCCTCGTGTTCCGCGCCGTTCGGCTGCGACGAGGAACTGCCCGAGGGCTGATCCAGGTCCAATGCCGCGGCCAATTCCGACGCAAATCGAAAGGCGCTGGTCCGTTCTGCGCCCGCCAGGTGATAAAGGCCACATAGCCGCAGCTCGTGGGCTCGCCACAATAACTCGGCAAGGTCGGTCGCCAAGATCGGCGTGGCATAGCGCCGCCCGTCAGCCGCCAGAGCCTGGCCGGTGGCCAGACTACGGGCCGTCAGCTCGGCAAATCCCGCTTGAGCGGCCACGGGGCTCCAGCCGAATGCGTGCGTCCGCACGACGAGGGCGCCGCTGTCCTCTAAAGCCCGTTCCATATTCCTGGTCAGCACGGCCCGGGGCGTCGTATTCCCGGTCGGAAACGTCTCCTCATGAAACATCCGCGGCCCGGCGAAGACCACGTCGCTGGAAAGTACTGTCAGTCGGGCGCCCGACTCGTGTGCGATCGCCGCCAGTTTAGCGACGACCTGTGGTTCGTCCTTGGCATCCAAAGCGCGGTCGACGGGGTCCCAGCTTGCGGCCGAAAGCGGTCCACAGTGCACGATCCATCGCGGTTGCCACGCCGCGCAGATACCGGCGAATGCCGCCAGATCGGCCCCGTCCCAAGCGGCCGTTCCGATCGCCGCGGAGGCGACCGCGTGTCGGCCGTATAACCCCATCACTTCCGCGCGGCCGGCCCACTGGAGCGCGAGATTGGCGCCCAGCGCGTGGTCGACTCCGGTAATCAATATTCGCTCCACTTTCGGCCTCCTTGCCTGATGAAGAATGGAGTCGCGTCGGCCATTGCTGGCAGGGGGCGAATTGTAGCTGCCCGGTCGGCGCGGTCCAAGACGGATTCCCTCGTTCGTGATTGACCGCTTGGGAACCCCCCATTCACGCCCGCGGTTGCTAGCGACGGATTCTCCTGAGCGCAGCAACTGCGCCGCGGCGCCCTCGTCCCAAACGTCTCGGCCACGGCCAACGCTTTGTATTGACCTCGTTTGACGATAGTTGCTAGACTCCGCCCGCTCGGGGCAAGTGACATCATCCGCGACGCTATCGGAGAAAGGAATCGAGGCCGCACTATATGCTTAACACGTTGGGAATCGTCGAAGTTCGCTTGGGACACGGAGAAGTCGAATCCAAGATCGGTCGCAAGCTGGGCGGCAAGTCGCTGCTGGAATGGGCCGTGCGCCGAGTCACGGACTGCCAGCGGCTCGATGGAGTCGTGGCACTGGTCGGCGATCCCTGCCACGTGCCCGTGGTGCGGGCGCTCGTGCCGCCGGATGTTTCGGTCTTCGCGCCGGCCGCCAACGATCCGCTAGCCGCGCTTTGCTGCCACGCTTGACCAGTTCAGGGCTCGCGCCGCGGTGCGCGTTTGCGCCGACCACCCGTTTGTCGATCCGGTGCTGATCGACCGACTCGTCAGCACCGCCGACGCCCATCCCAACTGCGACTACATCAGCTACCGCGGAGCCGACGGACGCCCGGCGATCCTGACTCCCGTCGGATTGCTGGCCGAATGGTGCTCGGCCGACGCGTTGCGGCGTGCCAACCTCGAGGCACAGCGGATCGCGGACCGCGAGCATGTCACCTCCTACCTCTACGCCCATCCCGAGTTGTTTAACGTGCGGCTGATCCCGCTGCCGGCCGAGCTGGATCGCGAGGATTTGAGGTTGAAGATCGATTTCGAGGAAGACTGGGAACATGCCCAGGTCATCTACGAGGCGCTGGGATCGGACGAGTGGGATTGGCAACGGATCGCCGATCTGCTCGACCATCAACCGGCCTTGCGCCAACGCATGGCGCTGCTGAATCGGGCCAAGGCCGTCGTTTAGCAAACGCACTGCGGCGTGCAGGCTCGCGCACGGGCGGCTGGCAAGGAAGCCGGCTGAATGGAATCGAAATGAATCAAGATCGTCCGGCTAACTGGTTTCCACCGGGTTTGACCGCGGCTTGCGAGTCGGCTCCCGTTAGGGCCCTCATCATCGACGTGCCCGATGTGATTTACGACGCCACGCTTTGGCGGCGGTGGTTGCTGCGACTTGTCTCGGGGATGGGTTTCTCCAGCGACCCGGTCGATTTTCTCCGCGACTGGGACGCGAACTATCTGGTCGAGGTCCATCGTGGTCGCCGCGAGCCGACCGAGGCCTTGCAGTCGTTCCTGCTCGCTTGGGGATTCTCCTGGGCGCAGGTCGATGAGATCGAGGCCGCCAGCCGCGTGCAACGGCAGTCGCTCGAGCACAATCTGCGGGCATTGCCGGGCGTGGTCAAGACGCTAACGCGACTTTCCGACCGTGGTCTGCCGTTGCTGGCCTGGTCCGACGCTCCGCATCCGGCCGTCAAAACGAGCGAGCTGTTGGATCGGCTCGGCCTGTCGGGCCGGTTCCAGGCCGTGCTCTCCTCCTTGGAGATCGAGTACTCCCAGCCCGCCGGCCAGTGCTATGCCGCCATGCTTGACCACTTGGCGCTGCCTGCCTGCGACGTGGTCTACGTAGGGCACGAGCGAGCCCATTTGGCCGGCGCCCAGGCTGCCGGCCTCAGGACCGTGGCCTTTAATTTTCACGAGCCCACAACGGCCGACGTCCACCTGAATCGTTTCGAAGATCTGCTCACGTTGCTGCGCCCCTCGAACGGACTGCCGCCCGATCGGGCGGCAGGAAAGGGTCCGATGGGCCATGCCGCATTCGAGCGGGCTTTGTCGAGGGAGCCTCACGCATGATTGCGCCGGTACGGGAAGACCGTCCAGCCTCCGCCCATCGTTCGCGCGGACTGACAATGGCCCGTCGCGCCGTGGCGGCCGCGCTGTTGAATCGCTCCGACCAGCCGCCGGCCAGGTCCGGAGCGACGGCTTACGTGTCTTGGGCTTTGATCGCCTGGGTGCTGGCCGTGACCGCGTCCTACTTTGCATTTTGGAGCTGGTGGACGATCGAGGGCTATTGATCCTGTTGGCGCGGCGACTCACTCCAAGCCACGCCCGCATTCTCCGAGATCTCGAATCGTGCCTTCGCCGCAAGCCATCTGCGAAATCTTGTGGTCAATTGCCGTGGCGACCGCTCTAGGCGGCGCGGCTTTTGGCTTCGGAAGGCCGGTGTTGCGGCAGCTGAAGCTACCGCGGGCCGACCCTTTGTTCGTCACCGTCTGGAGCGTGGCCCTGGGGTTGGCGTGCGGGGGCACCCTGTTGCTGGTGCTGGCCGCGGCCGGCTGGGTCTACTCCCCGGTAATCGCCGGAATAACGCTCGCCGCCAATTTCTGGACCTTGGTCGAACTGGCCTGTATCTATCTCGCCGCCGACACCGGGCATTTCATCTCAGCGGCCACCGCGAACGAATGCGCACCGCCTTCCTCGCCGCCGCCACGGGGAAGCCTCTTCGCGGCCCTGCTCGCGGGGCTCGTCTTGTTGTTCTCGCTTGTGGTGGCTTTGGCTCCCACAACGTCGGCGGAGGTGATCTCCGGCTCCTTGGCACTACCCAAGGAGATGCTGCTGGAGCACGGTTTTTCCGGGGGGCTTTTCGTTGGCTCGGCGCCGCCAAACCTGGTCCAAATGTGGTATGTCTGTGCCCTGGCGCTGGACGGCCCGGTGGCGGCCGCGCTGGTCCATTGGGGAATCGGCGTGCTGATGGCCTTGGCCACCGTGCTCGCGGCGCAAGAGTTTCTGCCCTCCGGCTACGCTCGGTTCGCCGGCTGCCTGGCGCTGCTCTGCCCGGGAGTCCAGTATCAATTGGGCCTGCCGCTGGCGGACCTCGGCCTGGCGGTCTTCTGTGCGCTCGCCCTGGCGGCTCTTGGTCGGATCGTGGTTCATCTGGAGATGACTGGCTGGCCAATCGCAGGTGGCCTGATGCTGGGCGGAGCCATCGCCACGATGCCCGCTGGACTTGCCTTCGCCGCGGCCCTGGGCCTCGTCGGTGCGTACGTTTACGGTTCCGCAAGCGAGTCGCGTCGAGAGTTCGCCGAGGCCGGCCGAACGTTCTTAGGCGTCACGCTTGTCACGGCCGGACCCTGGCTGTTCTTTCTTGGCTTTTTCCTGAATCGTTCGGCGGAAAGGCAATCCCTGCATTCGATCGCCGCGCCACCTGGGCCCCTTGATCCTGCTGGCCCTGGGACTGTTGCTGGCCGCTCGCCGTTTGCGCGGCCTCAGCCTGGTGATGGGCGTTGCGATCGCGTATATCGCCTTGTCGCTCGTGAGTCCCTGGCCGGGTCGCTGGTGGTCGCCGCTGATTCCGCTCGCCGCGCTTCTGGCGGCCTGGGCCTGGCACGAGACAGCGAGACTGCCACGACTGGCGACCGCAATGATTTGCATCGCGGCCGGGTTGCTTGCCCTGGCCCCGGCAGTCGTCCGCTGGACGGCCGTGGGCGACTATTGGGCCGTGGCCACCGGTTGGCAGCGGCGCGATGATTTTTTGTTGGCGCGCGATCCGACTTATCGGGCTGCTTTGATGCTGAATCGCATCCAGAACGGCAGCGATCGGCTGTGGTGCGAGGACGCGGCAGGCGGTGGCGTCGCCAGCACATTCTATTTCAATTGCCCTGCCAGCCGCCACGCCCCTGGCCCGGCATCGCCAGCCGCTCCCACCGCCCCCCGGTCCGACGCCGGCTGGAGCCATGCCGCCCAGGCCGGATTCACCTATCTTCTGTTGGCCGAACCGGTTGGCGCCGCTAGGGGCGCTTCCGCCGACGGCCTCGCTTCGGGCCGGCTCGCATCGGCCATTTCAGGCTCGCACGACGAGTTTGGGCAAATCGGCGAAGTTATTCCAATTCTTGAGTACCGATTTGCCGATGATAACAACCGTCCTATTCGGTACAGGTTGTTGCGACTGGCCAGGTGCCGTCGCTAGCACTTCGCCAGCGCCGGACGCTTCGATTCCGGAAGCACGGCGGGCTTCAGCCAAGCGGCCTGGTACTCGGTGGAAACAGTCGAGGAGCCTCAGATGATACGTCGCTGTTCGGCCCTGGTCGGGCTGGCGCTTTTCGCCGCGCTGGCCGGCTGTGCCATGTGCCAAACCCCTTTCGACTATTGCAGTCCGGTCGAGGGCCCCAACGGGCCGAATTGCAACTTCGGCGCTCGCCGCGGTTCGGTCTTCGAACCCATGGACGACAGCGTCGACACGCAAATGACGCCCACGCTGGCGCCGGAGATGTCCGAACTGGACGACTACGCGGCCCCGGTCGACGCCGACGCGGTCGACTACGAGGAGCCGGCCGAGTCGGATCATTAGCGGCTTGCGGACATTGACAGCCAAAGCGACCGCCAGCGCAATAAAAAAACCGCACGTGGATTTCTCCACGTGCGGCTTCAATTCGTTACTACATAATACCAGTCGGCCGTTTAGGCACGACGGGCACGACGCTTGCGGATTGCAACAGCGCCCAAACCGGCGACCGCGAACAAGCCAAGGACCACCGAGCTAGGCTCGGGGACGATGGTGATCTGGCCGTTGGTGATGTCCTGCACGCTGTTACCACCGGTGAACTGCGTCACACCGGTCTGGTCTTCCAAAGCAAGGCTAATCATCTCCAAGCCGTGCACGCCCGGACCAAAGCCGGTCGTGTCAATCGTCAACGTGACCAGCAAACCGCCGGTGACGTTAACGAAACCATTTGACAGCGTCAGGAAGCCAGAGCTAGCCAACTGGTTGCTGGGGTCGTAGTAGTCAGCCGGAGTACCAATACCGGACGGAGTGCTCGGGGCTACCCAAATGGTGGGACCCGACAAGAAGTCCATGTTGGTAATGATCGGGCCGGCCGGATTGCCGTAATTCGGTCCGCCGCCGTCCACAGAAAAGGAAAACAACCCACCGTTCACATTGCTGTCGTCGGCTGGGCTCGTGGTGGCATTGGGGACAATGCCGCTCACGCTGATCTGAATCGTCTGGCCCGCCATATTCGGCTGCAAGATGTGATTGCCAACCACAACTGTAGGCACAGCCTGGGCAACTGCCGTCAGGCAGAGCAGGATGGCAAGAGATAAACCAACTGTTCGTTGCATACACGCGCTCCTTTTTGGATTTATTTTCACGTTGTTCACTTCATGGCGCGGGTTGGACTGAACGTCAATCCCCGATCCCTCGCCGTCACACAAAACCTTGGGACATCCTTGTCATCTAAGCCACCCAATAGGGGACGAAGCCCCTTAAAACTCAATGTTGGACTTTATTGTAATTAGCACTTTCCTTTTTGCAATCGAAATCTCTGGAAAATTCTACTCAACTCCCTGCCCCTCTGCAGGGCGGTCAGGACCGACTATTCCAATCCCAAATCGGCCAGCAGCGAGTCCAGCAGCTCGTCGTCCAGACCCAGGGCATCCGCCGCGGCATCGAACTTCTGTAGCAAGGCTCGAGTGGCCGGCATGTTGACGTCGTGCAGGTGCTGGAACAACTTGGCCGGGGTGCCCGAATTCAGGTCGACGCTATCCAGCCGGTTCAAAATCCACCTTGGCAGGCCAGCCGGGGCGGCCGTCGGCGCCGAGGCCGTCAAGGCCGAAGCCACGCCGCTGTCGCCAGAGGCACTGTCTCCCGCAACCAAGGGGCTGACATCGCCGCCGTCGGCCTCGGGGGCCGCCGGAGCCGTGGTGAGGTTGAGGTACTTGAGCGTGGTCGACGGGTTGGTGCCGTTCAAACGAGCGGCACTTTCATCGACCACGTTCACGCTGGCATTGCGACCCACGTCGTAGACGTTCGTGATCGGAATGTTCGCGTTCACCAAGGCGTTGTTGGCCCGGATGGCGGCCTCATCGAGCGAATTGACCAGCGAGTTGGATCCCGTATCGCCGGTGCCGGTATTTCCCGGAGCATTGCCGAAGAAGAACGCGTCGGCCTGACCCGCCGGATAGCCGGCCTTCTGCGGCAGACCCGTGTTGTCGGTGGCCAAGGTAATGACCTCGAGCCACTGCTTGAACGGAGCACCGGTGTTCCAGATGATCTCGACGCGATCCGAGCCGCTGACGCCGGCCCCAGCCCGCACCGAGATGCTGGTAGGAGCATTGGCCGTGGTCCACAAACCGGGCGAGTTGTTATTACCAACGCGGAAGATGAAATCGGCGGCGGTAATCGTGCCGTGGGGCCCGGCGATATCGACCATGATGCCGTTGATCCCCTTGGTGTAGCTGGAGACGTTGGCAAACGTGGCCGCACCCGGATTCTCCCACGTGTAGGCCGTCTTGTCGGTGGCGATGGCCAAGTCGTCGAACGAGTTGATCGCCAGATCGTTGTGGTCATAACGAGTCGACGTGCCGGACTGGTTGTAGAACAGCAACTGTTTGGCAACGGAAGCCGTGCGGGTCGAAATCGTGGCCACGACGGGCGTGCTGTTGAGAGCACCGTCATTGGCGACGAAGCTGACCGTCACCGGGCCCGCGCCCGGTCCACCGGCGGTATTGTTGTACTTGACAGTTCGCAAAACTTGCTGGTAGTGAGCCAAGGTGTCCGAACCCGAGAGGGTCAAGACGCCAGACCCGGCGTTGTAGCTCGCCGAGATCGACGTGCCGGTGGTGGTAGCCGACAGCACATTGTTGGCGTTTGCGCCGCCGGTAATCGTGGCCGTGATCGAGGCCAGGTTGGCGCTGTCCGAATCGGTGACGGCAGCGACAGCCGCGTCGGTGATGTTGACGGCCCCGGTATTGGTCCACGTCGAGCCAAAGCCCGTGCCCGCCACGCCGCCATTCAAGTCGAGGGCGGGTGGTTGATTAGACACAACGTTAATGTTGACGGTCGTGGTTCGAGTGGTGCCGACCGCCGCGAAGCTGTCGGTGTAGTCAAAGTCAATAAAGACCTGACCCACTCCTGGACCGCCCAAGGTATTGAAGTATTGGACGCTACGCAGAACCGTCTGCCAGTTCACCAACTCATCGGTATTGAGCGGCGGCTTGGCGTTGAAGACCAACTGCGTGGAGCCAATCCCCTGGACGTCGATGTTCGTGCCGGTGACGATCGCCGAGAGCCCGTCCCCCGCGTGCGGATTGCCGATGTTGACGGTCATCGACGTCAGGTAAGCCCGATCGCCGTCCTTCACCGTGGCATCGTTGGTGGTCAGATTGACCGGACCGGAGTTGGTCCAGGTGGTGGCGTAGTCACTACCCACCGCCGGTCCATTCAGGTCGATATTCTCCTTCGAGTTGATATCGAGTTGTCCCAGCGCGGCGTTGCTGTGAATATTGAGCGTGTCCACGCCCACGAACCAGATATACACGAAGTCGGCGCCCGGTCCGCCAAACGCGCTGCTGTTGTCGTAGCGAATGCTCCGCAACACGGTCTGGTAGTTGGCCGAGGAGCTGTTGCCGGTGAGGGTCAACACGCCGGTCAGCGCGTTGTAGCTCTGGGTGATGCCGCCGACCAAGCTGGTCGCCGTCAGGATGTCCCCCTGATGCACGCCGCCGCTCTTGGCCAGGTCGGTGCCGATCGTCGCAGTCATCGAGGTCAGGTTTCGACCCGTGGCTGTGGTGTAATCGGTGCCGCCCGTGTCGGTAACTCGAGCGGTTGTCGCGCTCAACGGAGCCTGAGGCGATCCGGACGTCGTCCAAGGGCTGACGTTGTTGATGAAGCCGGTTCCGCCGGACGGGCCGTTGAGGTCGACCGACAACGGGACGCTAATCGTGATCGTCGAAGTGGACACGGTGCTCTTGTGGTCGTCGTCATCGGTCAGGAATTCGACAAAGATTTGAGCCCCGGCGCCGGGACCGCCATTGGTATTGTTGTACTTGATGGTACGCAATACCTGTTGGTACTGGGCCGGCGTGGCTTCGCCCGTGAGGGTCAACACGCCGTTGCTGTACGTCTGCGTAATCGGCAAGCCCGCCGTGCTGGCGGTCAGCACGTCGCCGGTATGGAACTCGGTGATGCCGTTGGTGCCGTTTTGGGTGATCTTGACCGTCATGTAGATCAAGTTCGGCCGCCCCGGCGAAATCACGGTTGCATCGGTATCGGTGATGCTGATCGAACCGCTGTTCGACCAGGTCGCGTTGAAGCCGTTGCCGGCGGACTGAACGCCAGTCGTGCCGTTGAGATCGATCACTGGTGGAACGACAATGTGCGACACCGCGGTGCGCGAAGTCACGGCTCCGCTGTGCCCGACGACGTTAATGTTCACCGTGCCGACGTTGACCGAAACACCCGGCCCGCCGAATGTGTTGTTGTACTTGACCGTTCTCAACACAGTTTGATAATTGGCGGCCGCCACATTGCCGGTGAGAGTCATCGTGTTGCTAGTCGCGTCCCACGACGACGTGACGCCACCGGAGTCCGTGGCGGTCAGGATGTCGCCGGCGTGCGGATTGGTGATCGTAATCACGATGTTATCGGGCGACCCGTCGACGGTGTCCGTCACGATTGCCGAAGAGATATCGGCGATGTTGATCGGACCGTTGTTGACCCAGCTCGTCGTGTTGTCCAAGCCGGCCGTGCCCGCGAGGTCGACGACCAAGGGCAGGTTGACGGTGATGATCGACAGTTGCGCCGGTCCGGTCACGACGCCGTCGCTGGCGACGAAGCTGACGCGAATTTCGTTCACGCCCGGGTCGCCACTGTTGTTGTACTTAATCGTGCGCAGAACTTGCTGATAGTGGTCAATCGTATCCGTGCCGGTGAGGCTCAATACGCTGGTACCGGCATTGTAGGTACCGGTAATCGAAGTTCCGGTGGTATCGAACGTGAGCGAATTGTTGATATTCACCCCAACGGTGATCGTGGCGGTCATCGAGGCCAGGGTCGTGTCGTCGGCGTCGGTAACGGTCGCATCGACCTCGGTAATATTGACCGCGCCGGCGCCGACAGTCCAGGCCGCTTGACCGCCCGTGCCACCCGTCGCGCCGTTCAAATCGAGCTGCGGAGCCGGATCGGTAATCGTCGCCAGCACCGGGGCGCTGGTGTACGTGCCGTCGCTGGCCGTGACGGTGATATTGACCGGGCTGACGCCAGCGCCGCCGGCCGAGTTGTTGTACTTGATGGAGCGTAGAGCCGTCTGGTAGTTGGCCGCGCTCGACGAGCCGGTGAGCTGCAAAGTATTGGTGCCGGCGTTCCAACTGGCGGTGATGCCGCTGCCGCCGGGAGGCGTGGCCAACAGGATGTCGCCGGTGTGCCAGTTGGTAATCTGGGCGGACAGCGAGACCAGCGTGCCGCCGCCATCGTTGACCGTCGCGGCGGATGAAGCCGTGATGTCGACCGGTGCGGCAAGGATCTTCGACCAATCGTTTGTGAATCCGGTGCCGGCGCTGGCGCCGTTGAGGTCCAGAATCGGGGACTCTTCGGTCAGGACTACGTCGTTTCCGGTTCCGCCAGTGTAGCTGATCGAGAACGTATGGCCGCCAATGACGGTGGTCGAACCCTGAGCAAATCCGGCGAACGAACTGGTGACCGCGTCCGCACCATCGTTGTTGACGATGACGAACTGCTGGCCGGCGGAAGGCACGAAGGTTGGCGACGCTGACAGATTCAACGTAGACAATCCCAGGTTCACGCTTCCGGTCACATTCAACTGCGAACTGCCGATGCTGTCGGCGTACATGTCGTCGACAATGAAACCGAGGGGCACGTTCTGATTTCCGTTGACCGCGCCCTGATCGCCACCAAACACCCAGCCGGCAATCTTCGTCAAGTCGATATGGCTGTCCGGCCCGGTCAAGTCGATCGACGGCGCGAGCAGGTTGACCTTGAGCGTGGTGTAGGCGGTCGAACTGAGGTCCGCCATCTTGAACGTCCACAAGTTGGCATTTCCGCGAACGTCGAACAAACCGATACCAATGGTCTCGGCCTGGTTAGTGGCCAGTTTCTTGGCCACGATATTCAGCGTCGTGCGGTTGCTGATGTCGGTTCCCTGGAGTTGATACAGGGTGGGAGTCGTATTCGGGATCGGGCCGCTGTTGTTTCCAGCAAAGGCGTAGTCCAAACCCTTGCCGTTCGTGGCCGTACCGCCCAAGACGATCGTGCCCGAGCCGTCCTGGGTCAGGTTACCGTACCAGTTGAAGAGCACGCCGTTGGGGCTGGGCACCAAGGCTTCGTTCGGCGCGTCGGGAACCAACGCAAACGGGAAGTTCAAAGCCGCGTTGAAATTGAACAGCGGGGTGGTACCCGCTTGATTCGTGAGCAACGGCGTGAACGTAGTCGCGCTGTTGAGGGCGACGGAACCGGTATTAATGACGTCGGAAGTTGGGGGCGCCAAGAATGCCGGCGAATTCTCCGTGCTGGGATTCTGGTCCTTTCCTGTATTGCCGGGCACCAGGTAAGCATAGTTGGCCCAGTTGGGATATCCCGGCGAAACGATGGCACTGCCGGTGGTCGTCAACGACGAGGTGCCGCTATAGTTGCCGAACATGGTTGCGCCGTTGCCCAACACGATGCCGGTGCCATTGACGCCGAAGCTAGGATTGGCCATGTCGAGTTCGATACGGCTGGCCGTATGACCAGACCCGTCGGTGGCCACGGTGTCGGGTACGACTTGCTCGGCCCGAACGCCAGTCTGGTATCCCGAGATCGTCGTGCCGGAACCCAGCATGACGCGGGACGAGTCGGACTCGGAGGCCGAGTTGTCGATCAACAGACCGACCGAGCCGGCGACGCCCGTGCCGGGGCCCGTAAAGATGTTACCGCCGATGCCCAGGATCACGACTTCCGATCCGGTGAGCGGCGTGTTCTGAACATGGATACCGACCTTGGCGCCATTGATCACAAAGCCGGTGAGCAGGGCTCGCGAGTGGTTGAGGTAGACGCCTTCGGCATTGTTGCTGAGGTTGTTAAACGTGGCGACGTTGCCACGAAGGCCTTCGCTGCCGTCCATAAAGTCCATCTCATATCCGCGTTTGACGGCGTCGATGACGGTGTTCTGGATCATGCCGGCACGGATGCGGGCAGCGGCTTGCGAATTGTAACTTGCGGTGCCAAAAACGCCGGTCTTGATGCCGGTGCCGGCGTTGGTGACGGTCGAGTAGCGGATGTTACCGTCGGCCGGGGCGCCGAACGGGCCGTTGTCGACGTTCTGAATCAAGATACCGACATGTTTTTCGTTTTGAGTGTGCAGTCCGTCGACGTCGCCGACGTTCGTCACGATCGCCCGATCAACGTTCTGGCCCGCGCCGTTGTTGGTGCCCCACTGTTCGCCGGCAAGAGCCGACAGCGTAATGCCGTGAAAGTAGACATTGCTGACCGCGACATCCTGCACGGCAATGTTGGCCCGGGTGCGAGTCGCGACAGAGTCGACCGGATTTCCCAAGCGCTTTGGAATCAGGTTTCCGTCACGCAGCGAGCTGTACGTTCCGATGGACGGATCGTACAGCGTTGTGATGCCCTGGTGGTAGTTGAGCGTGTGGCCGGCATTGGCGGTGGTCGTCGCATTGCCGTTGCCGTCTAGCGCGATGTTGCTGACCGTCACGTCGGGCGAATAAATGATGATGCCTTCGCGAATGCCGGCGGGGAAATCCTGCGAATCATCAAGCGCCGAAGTCGCGGTGTCTTCCGGAATGATCAGCGTGCGGGTGGCGCCGGTCTTGCCGGCACCGGTAAAGGCCAGCGGGCGATCGATGACGATGTCCGACTCTTTGTACGTTCCTTCAAGAATATCGACCGAGCCATTCAGCAGGTTCGTGCCCTGAATGGCGGCATGAATCGTCTGGTAGGCGGTCGTCGAATAGTTAGTTGGGTTACTTGAGATCGACCCGCCGTTCCATTTCGTGGCGAGACCGAACGCGCTGGTGCCGTACGTCCCGAAGATGGCGCCAGGATTAATCGTGTCATTCAGGTTTATCATCCCGTCGCCAGGGCGGACAATACCATCGGTGGTCGACGTATCGTACCAGTTGTCGTTAACGTAGGTGGTCGCCACCGTGAGCAGCTTTCTGTCTTCGAGCGGCTCGAGCTGCAAACGAAAATATGATTGGCGCTCGGCTGGTCGGCTTACAATCGTTGAAGCCGAAAGGCGGCCGAAGAGAGATTTGCGATTCATGCGAGGCTCCTACCAAGGGATTTGGAAGATGGCGATCGGGAGACACCTGGTAACGCGAAACGATGGAAGCGAATGCACGGATGGGAAAATCTGTTCTGACTGAACGGATTATCTATCCCGTCTCGTTCTCCACATTGAACCCGCAGCTAACTGCAATGTCAACTAGCTTCGGGAAAAAAATTTCAAAAAAACCGAGTATTTTCCCCGGGTGCGTCTTCCGAGTCCGCTCGCGGGTCCGCTAACGCTGAGAGGATGGCGCCCACAGTCGTTTTTCTCGTACTCGTGTCTGGAAGCAACCTCAGCCGATCGAGAGCAACGGCGAGAGGCGCTCGAAAACCGCTGCCGCGGAGCGCCGGATGCCGCATGCAAAAATCGTCGAAAATGCCCAAAAAACAGGGGCGAATCGCGCCGAACGTGAGTTGACAGTTCCGTTCGTCGAAGACCAAGATCACAATGGAGCGCGCAAGCTCGCGTGCGTCGTCGAATTCGACGTCGGCGGTGTCTTTCGCGCGAGCAGAGAGTGTGCCGCGCCGGGTGCTCGAGGGCCTTGTGGAACCTGGGGCCGAATGGTCGCTCCAAGCCGCTTCGATTGCGATTTTATGCAAGATTCATTGACAACAGCGCTGGCGGCCCACCGGGCGGGCAGACTGGCCGAGGCAATCCCGCTCTATGAGGCGCTTGTAGCGCAGGAGCCGGGAAATGCCGTCGCCTGGCACTTGCTGGGCATCACGCGGCACCAGCAAAATCGATACGCGGAGGCTGTCGAGTTTTTCTCGCGCGCCGTTGCTCTGGAGCCACAAACGGCCGCATTTCTCGTAAGCCTGGCCGAGTCGCAGCGGGGCTTGAGCCAGTTCGAAGCGTCCGAGGCGAATTGTCGCGCGGCACTGGCCCTGTCGGCCGATCCGCGCGAGGCGCTGTGCACGCTGGGGCTGGCGGTACGGGGATTGGGGCGGATTGAGGAAGCACTCGGCTATTTGCAGCAAGTCGTCGCGCTGGACCCCAACTTTATTCGGGGTCGCATCAGTCTGGGCCGGCTGTTGTTGGAGCTTTCGCGGCCAGCCGAGGCACTGCCGCACTTACAGTTGGCCGTGCAAGCGTCGCCGGGGGCTGCTGAATTGCACCGCAATTTAGGCAATGCGCTGCATGGTCTCGGTCGCCTGGCAGAGGCCCAGGCCTCGTATCTGCAAGCCATTGCGTTGGACCCGCAGATGGCTTTGGCGCATGCCAACCTGGCCCTCGTGCTGGAGCAGTCCGGGCAGCTTGACGACGCTTTGCGCCGTTTGACAACGGCCCTGACGCTGGAACCGGAGAATCCGGTGTATTTACAACAATTGGCCAAGTTGCACGAGCGACGACAAGACCCGCTAGAGGCCGCGAAATGTTGGAGCGCGCTGGCCAAGATTCCGCCCCGCAGCGCGCGGCCACGTCGTCGTGGGCCAGGCGCTGGAAAAACAGCGCCAAAGCGAGGCAGCGGCCGAACACTATCGCGAGGCCCTGCGATTGCAGCCGGATCTGTCCGAAGCCTACGATCGTTTGGGAAATCTCTACAAGGATTTGGGAGACAAGGATCAGGCCGAGGCGGCGATCCGTGCGTCGCAACGTCTGCGGCCAGAAGCGTCGGGCCCCTACGGCGCTTTGGCGTTCTTGCTGGGCGCGAAATTGCCCCCAAGTGATTTCGAGGTCTTAAAGGTCCATGTCGCCAGCCCTCAAATGGACGACGAGTCGCGGGCGCACCTGCTGTTCGCATTAACGCATGTGCTGGACGCTCGCGGCCAATACGCCGAGGCCGCGGAGTATTCGCGACGAGCGAACGCATTGACGTATGACTTTCGGCTTCGGCGCAGCGGGCGTGAACACGGCCCCGCGGAGCACTGCGCGGTTCGTCGACGGAGTGTTGCGGGCCTTCGATGCCGATTTTTTTACGCGAATCAAAGGGGCCGGATTAACCACCCAACGGCCGGTCTTCGTGTTCGGATTGCCTCGTTCCGGCACGAGCCTGGTAGAACAAATCCTGGCAAGCCACCCGGACGTTTACGGGGCTGGCGAATTGTTCCTGGGCCCGCAAACGTTCGAGGCCATTCCCATGACGGTCCGCGGCGCCGGCTCGCCGCTGGATTGCGTCGGCAAATTGGACTCGGGATCGATTTCGCGATTGGCTGCCCGGCACCTGGACGGGCTGCGGGCCTTTGATGGCGGCAGCACCCCTCGAATTGTCGACAAATCCCCGCAGAATTACCAGTTGATCGGGCTGCTGGCGGCGTTGTTTCCGCGGGCCACGTTCATTTATTGCCGGCGTGATTTGCGCGACGTCGCCTTGTCGTGCTGGCTTACCGAGTTCGAGCTGGTGGATTGGGCCCGAGATGTCGAGCATATTGCCTCTCGTTTTTCGCAACACTTGCGAATGATGAGCCATTGGTGCGCGGTTTTGCCGGTGGTTTTGCACGAGATTCGGTACGAGCGCACGGTGTCGGACTTGGAGGGAGTGGCGCGGGAACTGGTGGCCGCTTGTCAGTTGGAATGGAATCCGGCCTGCCTGGAGTTTCATCGGAGTCCACGGGCGGTGCGGACAGCTAGTGCCATGCAAGTGCGGCAGCCGATTTACTCGAGCTCGGTTGGTCGTTGGAGGCACTACGAACCGTACTTGGGCGACTTGTTTGCCCGCTTGCCGGTCGAGTAAGCTGGTTGCGGCGCGGATTTCGTCGAATCGACGAACCGAACGTTTTCGCCGGGTGCACGGCATACCAACTGGTGCTGGAAAAGTATCGTATGAGCAACTTGCCGATTCGCAGGGTGGTGGGGGCGCTGGCGGTTGTGGGCGTCTGCGTCGCGACGCTGCCTCTGCTGTCTCAACCGCCCGAGATTCCCAAGATTTCAAGCTTCGCGCCGGCCAAGGACCTGATTCAACAGGTCGATTTTTACATCGGACGAATCAGCGAGTCGCTCGCCGATCCGGCGGATTTCGATCTGGCGAAGCAAAGCCGAACGTTGAAGGACGCCAATACGTTGGCGGCGCTGGCGCTGATGTTGGCCGTGCACGACGAGCAGCACCCGCTCAAGCCCGGCGCCGCGGCGCTGCTCAAATCGGCGCAAGAGTTGTCGAATGCCGGCGAAAATGCCCAGCAAGCCGGTGCGGCTCTCGAGGGCGTCAAGCGCGCCCGCGCGGCCACCGAGGGGAGTGGCGAAGGAGTGAAATGGGAGAAGGCGGCTTCTCTGAGCGCGCTGATGAAAGCCGTGCCACTGGTCCACACGGGATTGAAGCGGGGAGTGGAGCCCAATCGCCTGGCGCGTCAGGCCGCGCAAACGGCCGGTCAGTCGGCGGCGCTGGCCGCCATCGCGCAGGCGTCCTTGCTCGATCCCGAACCCGCCAAGACGCCGGCGGACGTCGAGCGATGGGTCCAACTGTGCATTCAGATGCGTGATGCGGCCGGTGAGGTAAACTCTGCCGTTCATGCACAAGATCAGGCGCAGGTCGCTACGGCGATGAAGCGACTGACACAAAGTTGCGACGCCTGCCACGCCAAATTTCGCCACGAATAGGCCGAAATCGGCGAGTGCCGGCCGTGAAAAAATGAGAGAGGGACTTGCGCGTGGCGGCGCGGCAGGGCGCGTGTCGTGCGCAAGCGCCACGGCTACGATGCTTACGGCCGTCATCGCACGCAATCCTTCGCGAGTCAAGACGACCAAGAGAAACTGCGCCTGCGGCGCGCGGCCTGGTGAATTTCGAACTTTCCTTCCTCTGTTTAAGGCTCACGACGTTCCCCTGGTGGTATGTTTGCGAGAAGCGAACCCAGATCACCTCTGATGAACGACCGAGTGCCCCTTCATGCTGATGTTGCATCGTCACCCAGCTCTTCAATTTAGCCATCCGCTGCCCTACGGCGCGATTCTGCACGACCAGGGCGTGCAGTTCGTTATTTTCAGTCGCTCCGCCACGGATATGCGCGTCTTGCTGTACGACGACGTCGCGGACCGCGAACCGTCGGAAGTGATCGTATTCGATCGGTCCAACGACCGCTGGGGAGATATCTGGAGCGTTTTCGTGCCCGGCATCGGCGCCGGACAGCTCTATCACCTGCAGGCCGACGGCCCTTACGATCCGGAGCGGGGCCAGCGGTTTGACCGCTCGGCGCGGCTGATTGATCCGTATGCGCGGGCCCTGGCAGGCAATTTTCTGCCGGCCGACGACGGCCTGATTCGTCCGCCCAAGTGCGTGGTGGTCGATGACCGGTTTGATTGGCAGGGCGACCGGCATTTGCGGCGCGATTTGTCGGAAACCGTGATCTATGAGATGCACGTCCGAGGTTTTACCCGTGCTTCTTCCAGCGGCGTGGAACACCCGGGCACGTACCTGGGAATTATCGACAAGATTCCGTACTTGAAGTCGCTGGGCGTGACGGCCGTCGAGCTGATGCCGGTGCACGAGTTTCCCATCAACGGATTTTGGGGCGAGCGCAAGAGCCGGCCGAACTATTGGGGTTACGACTCGCTGGCTTTCTTTTCGCCGCATCGCGGCTACGCGGCCGGCACCGAGCCCGGCTGTCAGGTCAACGAATTCAAGCAGATGGTGCGCGCCCTGCACCAGGCGGGCATCGAAGTGATTCTCGACGTGGTGTTCAATCACACGGCCGAGGGCAACGAGCTCGGACCCACGCTCAGCTTCAAGGGACTGGAGAACCAGGTCTACTACATGCTCGAGGGGGGCGGCACGTATTACAAAAACTATTCCGGCTGCGGCAACACGATCAACGGCAATCACCCGATCGTGCGCGAAATGATCTTCTTGTGTTTGCGGCATTGGGTACACAACTACCACGTTGACGGCTTTCGGTTCGATCTGGCCTCGATTCTCAGCCGCGACCGCAACGGCGAGATCCTGCCCAACCCGCCGGTTGTCGAAACCATTGCCGAGGATCCGCTGCTGGCCGACAGCAAGATCATCGCCGAGGCGTGGGATGCTTCGGGCGCCTACCAGGTTGGTTCCTTCGCCCAGCTTCGCTGGGCGGAATGGAACGGGCGCTATCGCGACGACGTGCGGCAGTTTTGGCGCGGTGACTCGGGCATGACGCCGCCATTGGCGACGCGGCTGGCCGGATCGAGCGATCTCTACCAGGCCGGCGGCCGGCAGCCGTATCACAGCATCAACTTTATTACCTCGCATGACGGATTCCCGCTAAACGACATGGTGTCGTACGTCGAGAAGCACAACGAGGCCAATGAGGAGGGAAATCGAGACGGCGACTCCAATAATTTCAGCTCCAATTACGGAGTCGAGGGGCCCACGCGACGCCCCGAAATCGAAGCTTTGCGTTTGCGTCAGATCAAGAACTTTCTGGCCACGTTGTTCCTTAGCCAGGGCGTTCCCATGTTGCTCTCCGGCGACGAATGTCGCCGCACGCAACGCGGCAACAACAACGCCTATTGCCAGGACAATGCGCTGAGTTGGTTCGATTGGAAACTGGTTGAGAAGAATGCGGGCCTGGTGAATTTCTGTAAGTCCCTGATCGACTTTCGCCGCACTCAGCCCGCGGTGCGGCGAGTCGATTTTTTGAACGGCGAGCCGAGCCGCCCGGGCGAGTTGCCCGACGTGATGTGGTTCGGTCCCGACGGAAAGAAGATGAATTGGTCGGGCGAGGGCTCGAGTTTGACTTGCTTTTTTTCCGCGCCTCCGGCAGAGCCCAGCCAACCCGCGCCGCGGCACGTTTTGGTGATGTACCACGCGGGCCGGCAGCCGCAGGAGTTTCTTCTGCCCAAGCTGGTCAAGCCGATCACCTGGCGCGTGTTGTTGGATACTCGGCAAGCGAGTCCGAACGACGTGTATCCGAACCTCGACGGCCCGTTTCCGCCGCCGCTTGGTCGAATCGCCCTGGACCATCATTCCATGATGGCGTTTGTCTCCACCTAGGGGATCGTAAGCTACACGCCGCCTGACGCGCGAACAATTTGATCGATCATCGAGTAGCGAGCTCGTGGGGAGCTCGCGGCGGCGTGCCGACCCGGGAAACGGCACGCCGCCTTTTTTATTGCGCCGCGCTGGCGCATCCGCGCGGTTTTCCTGTCGCGATGCGACGTGCCGCCTGTCGTCGCCCGTCCTGACCGGTGATCTTTCCGCGCTCGCTACAAGCGATCGATCGAGCCCGCGTCGGACAGTCCGCGCCACTAGCGGCGCGGCGGCGAATTTCGTGCAAAAAGATTCCCTTCCGCTGCGCTTGCGAACCGCGCCGGTTCGATATTGGTGGTGACTGAATCCCATCACCTATTTGGGAGGTAACCAGTGAATTCATTTGCACTCCTCGGACGTTCGGCCTCGCTCTGTCTGGCGCTCATAGCGCCAGCCATTGCCGCCGACGCGACCAAAGTTGCATGGCACGACAACGTGGAAAGCGCTTGGAAGATCACGCAAGAGCATGGGCGACCATTGCTGGTCTTCGTCACGCGCGAAAGCTGCTTTTATTGCGTCCAGATGAAGGAACGCACGTACAATGACATCGCCGTGGCCGGAGCCGTCAACCAGTCGTTCGTCCCGCTGGTTATCGACGGGGGCGGGAAATCGCAACTACTCAAGGATCTCCGGGTCTCGGCCTACCCCAGCACCTTTGTAATTTCGCCCCAGGCCGTCATTCTGGATCGGATCGACGGATACTTGCCTCCGGAGAAGCTCGCCAGTCGCTTGAACTCCCTGCGGCCGCACCTTCCCGTGGCCAAAGTGGTCAAGGATCCTTAGGGGTGGCGCCCTGAATTCTGGACCAATCAAGCCGGCACGCGAATCGTCCCTGGAACACCCGACGCCGCGGGATTTGGGAAAGCTGGAAGTGGCCTCCTGATTTTAACAAAAGCACGTGTCAGCCTGCTCGAAGCGACTCTTGGCTCAATCAATCCAGAGTCGCTTCGGGCCGCTGGCCTCAAACGTGCGAGCAGGACATAATCTGGAGAATCGTCGAGGGCGTCGCGCTTGCCGACGCCCTCGCGATTTTTCGTTACCAGACCATCGACGAAGGAACACCATGTCAACCGACATTCGATCCATTCGGGCCGGGGAGATCATGACTCGGATGTTGATCAGCGCCACCAGCGGACAACCTTTGGCCGAGGCTGACGCCCTGTTGATCGAGCATCGCATCGGCGGCGTGCCGGTCGTGGACGACGGACGTCTGGTGGGCGTGCTCAGTCGCAGCGACATCGCGCGCATCCAGGTTCTGATGAGCTCCCTGGATGGGCAGGTGAGCGATCAATTGTCCTGGCCAGACCAGGCGGACGGTTTTCAGCATGTGAAACCAGGCGAGTTTCACGGGTTTCAACGTATGATCGGCGACCTGAAAGTTAAAGATGCGATGCACGACCAACCGGTCACATGCGCTTGCGACACACCGGTCAACGAAGTGGCCGAGGCCATGATCCGCCTGCATATCCATCGCGTGATTGTCGTCGAGGACGACCGCCCGGTCGGAATCATCAGCAGCCTGGACCTGGTTAAGCTATTGGCCGGACACTAGCGCCGGCCGCGCGGAGGAATCTTGATGGTGGCCGATCTCTCGATGCGACACGAACCGATTGGCACGCTGCTGGATGCTGCCCGCGGCGAAGACTTGCGGAAGTATCGCCTCAGCCAGGAGCAGTTGGATTTTTTCGATGAGCACGGCTATCTGAGCGGCGTGCGAATTCTGAGCGACCGCCAGGTCGACAACCTGCGCGACGAACTGCAGGATCTCGTCGCGGCCGAAGGGCCTGCGAAGCAACTGTTTTACGAATACAACTCGAACGAGTCGGTCGATCCGTCGCGCGTGCTGTTCCATGCCCTGGGCGCCTGGCGGATTGCGCCGGATTTCACGATATTCTCTGGCATCCGGCCTTTACCGTGCCGGCCAGCCAACTCCTGGGTGGCGCCGTCCGATTCTGGCACGATCAGCTGTTTTGCAAGCCCGCCGGACACGGCGGCGTGGTCGCCTGGCATCAGGATTACTCCTACTGGACGCGCACCCGTCCGATGGCGCATCTGACTTGTTGGATCGGCCTGGACGATGCCACGCGCGACAACGGCTGCCTGCAATACATTCCCGGCAGCCACCGCTGGCAATTGCTGCCCGTCACGGGCCTGGCCGGCGACATGGACGCCATTCAAACCGTGCTTTCCGACGAGCAAAAGGCACAATTCAAGCCGGTTGCCATTGAGCTCAAAAAGGGCGAATGTTCGTTCCATCATCCGCTGATGGTGCACGGGTCATACGAGAATTCGACCGATGGACCGCGGCGAGCCACGGTGATCAACGTGTTTCGCGACGGCGTACTGTCGGAATCGAACGACGAGCTGTTGCACGGCGTGCCCCGCATTTTTAAGGGCGAGAAAATGCAGGGCCAGTTCTTTCCACTGCTGTTTGACCCGGCCCGGTAGCAAGCCGGAATGCACCGTTCGCGCGAAAAACTTGTCGCTGCCTCGCCGCGGGGTTACGATCTGGGCACGCTGTTCGGCCCAGCGACGGGGTGGAGTTCGTGGCCGGTCGCGTTTTCACATCCAGGAGCCGTCAACATGCCAGGCAAGACCATTAAGGGCACACCGTCGAACTCGATTCCCGCTGGCGGACACGTCGCCAATCTGTATTTCCGTTGCGTTACCGTGGCGTTGGCGACGATCGCGCTGGCTGCGTCTGCAGTCGCTCACGCCGACGACGCTCCGGTCGTTCCGCCCAAAACCGGCACGTCCGAGACGATCAAACTGTTCAACGGCAAGAACCTCGACGGCTGGCGCGGCAACGAAAAGCTGTGGTCCGTCGAGGACGGCGTGATCGTGGGCAAGAATAGCGAACCAGTCCCGGTCAGCACCTACTTGATGACGGAACGCAACTTTTCGGACTTTCGCCTCTTGGCGACTGTCAAGCTGGTTCGATCCGAAATGCACTCGGGCATCGCCTTTTGGGGCCGCAACGCGCCGGACAAGGGCGACCCGTATACCTATGCCGGGCACCTGGTGATGTTTCCCAGCGGGTGGGGCATGCACGATCTTTTTGGACGCAATGGGCTGCCTCCCTCGGGCGAGCCGGCCAAGAAAGTGGGCAAGCAACACGACTGGAATGACCTGGAGATTCTCGCGCAGGGCAATCGTGTTCGCCTAGCGGTCAATGGCGTGGAAGTGCTCGACTGGCGCGATCCCGAACCGGATCGAATCAAGGAGGCGCCCATCGGCTTGCAGCTGCACTCGAACAAGGTGCCGCAGGAAGTGCACTTCAAGGATCTGGTGCTGACCACGTTTCCAGAAGACAAACTCACCACGGTGAAAAAGTAGACGTTCTCAAGAATTAATGCGATGGCACGCGGCTTCGCGCCCGGGGAGATCGAGCAACTTATGCGTACTTTGGCACTTGGCGTCGCACTGGCGGTGTTGGCAGTCGCGTCGCCCACGACAGTTCGCGGCGAATCAAAAGTCGAATTGCTCTGGCCTGCCGGCGCGCCGGCGCCAAGGGAGACTCGGACGACGACAAGCCCACGCTTGCGATCAGCTTGCCGCCGGCCGACAAGGCCACCGGCGCGGCGGTTGTCGTTTGCCCGGGCGGCGGATACGGCGGGCTGGCGATGGGATACGAGGGAATCGACGTCGGCAAGTGGCTCAATGACCACGGCGTGGCCGCCTTCGTCCTCAAGTATCGCCACAAAGGGTCCGGTTATGCGCACCCGGCGCCTTTGAGCGACGCCCAACGCGCGATTCGCACCGTGCGGGCCCGCGCCGCCGAGTTTCACGTCAATCCCGAGCGGATCGGCATTCTTGGCTTTTCGGCGGGCGGGCATTTGGCCTCCTCCGCGGGCACGCATTTCGACAAGGGCAATGCCGCGGCCGACGACAAGATTGAACGGGTCAGTTGCCGTCCCGATTTCATGATCCTGTGCTATCCCGTCATTTCGCTGACCGCTCCGAGCACACATCAGGGATCGAAAAAGAACCTGCTCGGCGAGAACCCCGATCCGAAGCTGGTCGAGAGCCTTTCCAATGAGCTGCAAGTGACGCCCGATACGCCGCCCACGTTCTTGTGGCACACCGATGCCGATGCGGGCGTGCCGCCGGAGAATAGCGTGTTGTTTTATCTGGCCCTGCGCAAGGCTAAGGTGCCGGCCGAGCTGCATATCTTCGAAAAGGGCAGGCACGGTCTGGGGCTTGCCGCGGGAGTGCCGGCGGTTTCAAGCTGGCCCGATCGCGCCATCGACTGGATGCGCGGCCGCGGATTGCTGGACAAGTAAACAGCCCGCGAGATTTTCTTGGCTTTTGCGCCGCTTCGGGTTATCGTCAAAGCGGAACGGGGTGGCTCGTACGCGCACAAGGGAGCACTAGACCCATGGCGGATGGCGACGTGCGGAGGCAGCGCTTCACGAGCAACGGCTTCGCGCTGCGGCGGCGGGGCGTGACCCTGCTCGAACTGATCATCGTGCTGGCGATCATCACCATCATGATGGGCTTGTTGTTCCCGGCGATCCACATGGTTTTGCAGGAAGCACACAAGACTGCCTGTGACAGCAATATCCACCAGCTCTCGCTGGCCATGAACACGTACACGGATTTGTACCGCGGCTTCGTGCCATTTCCTCCTTACGAGAATCGGCCCAGCGGTTGGGCGCTGGCGCTGTTGCCGTACATGGAGGAGAACGTTCTGGCGAATACGTTCGACACGAACGCGCTCTTTACAGCGAAGCGAAATCTCGAGGCCGCCAGCAATCGCCCGCCGCTATTTGTCTGCCCCGTCACTCCGTATTTCGCTAGCTCGATTTCGGGCATCGAGGTCACGAATTACATGCTGATCGTCGATACGAAGCAGCGCGAGCAGTGGCGCAAGAATCGCTCTTGGAGCTTTCGCGACGCTCCGCTGGGAAGCCGGTATCCCTGGTGCTCGAGCCCGGAAAACAAGCCCTACAGCGACGAATTTCCCGTGCCGCATACCAGCGCGTTCGGATTGTGAGTCGCACCTGGTTGGCGAAGCTCGAAAGTTCGCGGCGGCTATTTTGCCGCCGGGGCTTCCACCGTGACGGTCACGTTTTCGGCCACCGACAATTCCTGGCCATTGAACTTTGAAATGGCTTGCACGGCCAACGCATGGGCGCCGGCCGCGGCATCAGCCGCGGCTTCCACCACCAGTTTGCCGGTCGACTGGCCGGCGGGAATGGTCACCTCCGCGACCTTCAGGCCCTTGGCCGCCTCGGGCACTTGCACTTTGAGCTGCACGGCATCCGCATATCCATACAGCCGGGTGATCGTCACGGGAACTTCCAGCGTTGCGCCGGCCTTGACGGCGCCTGGCGGCATGGCGTTCATCGTGATCGGCGCGGCCGTGATCTTGAGCGTCACCGTCGGAGAGGGCGCGGCCAGGCTAACATTCTTGGGCTTGGCCTGGTTCGTGGCATCGGTCACGGCTTTGTCGACCGTTTGCTGCACGGCGGTTGCCGATTTGACGCTGGCTTCGGCCTCGGCCATCTGCTTGTCGGCCGCGGCTTTCGCCTCGGCCGCGGCCTTCGCCTGGGCTTCCGCTTCGGCCATGGCCTTGTCGGCCGCGACCTTCGCCTCCGCGGCGGCCTTGGCTTGCGCCGCGGCGTCTTGCGCCGCTTTGTCCGCGGCCAGGGCCAACTCGCGCGCCTTCTGCGTGGCGGCGGCCAGCTCGGTCGATTTCTTCTCGGCGGCGGCCTTGGCCTCACTAGCGGCCTTGGCCGCGGCTGCCAGGTCCGCCACGATCTTGTCGACCGCGGCCTTGCGATCCGTCGCCGTCTTCACCGCCTCGGGATTGCGCGAGTAACTGACTTGCGTCGTGCCCAATATGGCGAACGTGTAGGTGCCGACCGGCGCGTTCGGCGGAATCGCGATCTCCAGGTTGCCGGCCTCGGTCTTGGCGTCCAGAGTTACCGTCGCGGGTCGCACGTTCGGCGGCAGCGACGAAGGCGCCAGGACCACGTCTCCCTTGAATTCGCCGCGGCGAATTAGCTTGAGCGGGACTTGCACTTTGCCGGCCTTGCACATTTCCAAAACCGTGTTGGCGCCGGCATCGACGAAAAACGGCGCCGTCTCGCTGCCGCTCACGGCCACGGCCAGGTTGCGGGCCAAACGCGTGCGCGGAGTCACCTGGTTCAGCAGTCCGCCCCAGACCATCGTGGCCGTCCGCGCGGGCCGCACGACATCCACTCCGCCGATCTTCGCCTTGCCCAGGATCGTGATCAGGCTCATCGATTCGGCCGCGTTCTCTGCCGCCGTCAACACCACCACGCCCACGTTCTGGCCGGCACCGATCGTCACGGGCGCCGAAGTGACGCCCGCGGGCAGGCCATCAACCGAAACCTGCGCTTCGCCGTCAAATCCCTCGCCACGAAACACCATCACGTCGATCAGCTCAGAGCCGCCTTTGCGCAACAGCGGGCTCCACACGGTCGGCGGATTCTGGTTCGGGTCGGGGCTGAACGGCAGCAAGCGGGGCTTGGCCACGATGCGAAAATCGGGCTTGCTGGGATGAATCGCCAGGCGATAGACAAAACGCGGGTCGGGCTTTGAGTAGTTCGACAAATTGCGCACCAGGATTCGGTACGTGCCGTCGGCCGGCGCGACAAATCGCACTGCCGGGTCGTCGGTCTTCATGTCGTAAACACTCATGCCCCGGCGACCCGGGCCGGGGGGATCTTCCAGGTAGTCGTCGACGCCTTGCAGATCCTTGACTTGTTCCTCGCCCTTGTCGTTCTTGGTCACCTGTTGCACGAGCAGATACGGATCGGTCGGCAGCCCGAGACGCTGCGAGAACACTTCCAGCCACAGGGCTTCGCCGGCCTTGCACTGGAGCGTGACCCAATCGCGATCCGTCTGCGGATAGAACTGGCCCACGAATTCGCAGGGGGCCGTGACGGCTTGCGCTGCGCCGGTTCGTCGTTCGGTTCCTGCTCGGGCACCACCGCGGCGGTCGCGAAACCCAGCGGCACCGAGTTGGTCAAGCCTTGCGGCGTTTCCAAACGATAGGCCAGCCCGTCGATGCCCGACTCCTCGGGCTCGATCACGCTGCCGATATCCAGACTCTGCAAACTGCCGTCGGCCGGCAGCGCAATCTGCACGCTCAAACTATCCAGCGGCTTTCCATCGGCCGAGATGACCGTGCTGGGCTGACCGCCCGGCAGATTGCGGCCATACAGGGTGTAGGCCGAGGTCGTTCCCGGCTGGCCCGACGGCGGAAACACAAAATCCAGGTAGGCCGACGGACCGATCGACAGGCGGTAAAAGTATTCGTTATTGCCGGCATAAAGAAAATCGTGGACCTCGACATAGTACACGCCGTCGACCGGCACGGTGAAATCCAACAGCGGATCGCGGCGGTTCATGTCGCGATTGCGGTCCAACTCCTTGCCGGCCGCGTCGTATAGAACCAACGTCGGATCCATCCGCGAATCGATGCGGTAGGCCCAGCAATCGATGATGATCCGTTGTCCCTTCGTGGCGGTGAACTTGAAAAAGTCCTGGTCCGTGGCCCCGTTGGACTGCGCAGTTGACGGTCGTGCCCAGCGGCACTTCGGTCGCCTTGTCGGGAGTGTTGTTCGGTTCGGCCTCGACCGCCTCGGCCTGCGTGCCGACGACGAACGAGCGCGGGTTGGACACGCCGTACTTGCCGATGGCCCGCACTTCGCAAATGCCGGGCTTGGCATCGGCGGCTACTTGGATCGTGAATTGACCCGCGGCCGGCTGCGGCGTCGTCTCGCCCAGCCCGGGCGGGACGGTTTTTTGCGCGGCCGTAATGCCCGGGGTGGAGAAATGCAATTGCGAAACACCCTCCAGGTCGATTCCCGCAATCGCGACATCGATGGTTGCGCCTTGTTTGCGCCCGGCGGAAAGACCGAAAACAGCCGAGCCACCGGCAGCGACTGGGCCACGGCCGGTAGCGCCAGCCAGAGGAGGCTAAAGGCCGCCACGGCCTGGAGAGCGCGGCGAGTGAACTGGATCGTCGTCGTGCGCATGGTAGACCTTGGATTCTTCATGAATCACCAGATGGATCGAGGGTTGGAAACCTTGCGAATACCCGAAGAGTGCGTTTGATGTTCGCCAGCGGCGTAACACGACTCGCGGTCAACTCAAACAGGCATTCGATGTCACGCGCCGTCCGCCAGCGCGCGTCTGCGTTTGGGGGTGTGCATTTGGCAGGGGACGCAGCCGAGTGCGGGGTCGATGGCGCCCTGGGGATCGAGGTCGATTATGGCGCACAACATGCTCCAATGCAAGGATTTTTGTGCGTTAACCAGCACTTGAAATCGGCCGTGACGCGCGGACGAATGCCGCCCCGCGGCTGCCGGTCGCCGGTTGTCGCATTCGCCACTTTGCGCCCGTCTTGCCGTCCGCTAAACTCGCTCGTTCTTCCCTCCGCGCCAAGTTTCAAGCGTTTCGCGAGCCAGTGCCGCCTGGGCGCACCGTGCCGCACAGACAGGAACCCTGCCGATGAGTGAGCGTATGCGAGTCGTGATTACCGATTTTATCGCCGGACCGCTGGAGGCGGAGCGGCGCATTTTGGGAGAGATTGCCGACATCGTTGCTCTCGACGCCTCAACCGAGGACGAACTGGCCGGCCAGATCGAAGACGCCGACGCGATCATGATGTATCACACCGTTTCCATCACGTCGCAGACCATCGATCGACTGAAACATTGCAAAATCATCGTCCGCTGCGGCGTGGGCTACGACAACGTCGATTGGCGGCTGGCCCGGCAGCGCGGTATCGCCGTGGCCAACGTGCCCGACTATGGCACCGAGGAAGTGGCCGACACCGCAATCGGCATGATGCTGTCGCTCGCGCGCGGCATCACGCTGTTCAACTCGCGGCTGCGCGACCGGCAAGGCGAATGGCTCTATACGCAGGGCATGCCTGTCTGGCGGCTGCGCGGGCGGGTGTTTGGCATCGTCGGCTTGGGGCGCATCGGCGGGGCCGCGGCACTGCGGGCCAAGTCGCTGGGCATGGACGTCCTGTTTTACGATCCTTATGCCCCCGACGGGCGCGACAAGTCACTGGGCGTGCGCCGCGCCGAGACACTCGAGGAACTTCTGGCCGAAGCCCACGTGGTGAGCATGCACTGCCCGTCGACCCCCGAGACGCACCACATGCTCAATGCCCAAACGATCGCCAAAATGAAGCGTGGGTCGTTTCTGGTCAACACGGCCCGCGGCGCCGTGGTCGACGTGACGGCTATTCCCGACGCGCTGCGTAGTGGACAACTGGCCGGGGCCGGCATCGACGTGCTGGAGATCGAGCCGCCGTCGGACGATCATCCGCTGCTGGTGGCTTGGCGCGATCCCAGCCATCCGGCCTATCATCGATTGATCGTCAACCCGCACACGGCGTTTTACAGCGAGGAAGGCCTGCTCGACATGCGTCTCAAGGGCACGGAGTCCTGTCGCCGGGCGCTGTTGGGCTTGCCGCTGCGAAATGTGGTGAATTGAAGACGCCGCTCCAAGTGCAATCTACGACGCGCGTGCAACGATTTACGACAAACGTTGATTATTTGACACCGCCGTCGCCACCGCCGCCAAATGCTCTTTGATCGTCACGCCGCTGGTTTGCGCCGCGCGCATCTGCTCGGCAAGCGCCAAAATGCGCTCGGCGGCCGCGCGCGGACCGATGCCGCGGGAATGGATATTCGAAATCAGGTTCCGCTCGGCGTCGGTATGCCCTGGGCGAGGGCGGAAGGCCATGTAGGCCGACAGACTCTCGGCCGAGGCCAATCCGGGTCGCTCGCCAATCAAGAGCACGATCACCGTTGCGTCCAGTACGGCGCCCAGATCGTTGAGCACGCCCACGCGGCAATGGTGAACGGCAAAGGGCTGGCCGAACGTCCAATCGCGCCGTTTGGCGCCAGCTTCCAAGAGCGGCAGCAGCGCCGGCACTTGCGCCGCGACGGCCGCCGCCGACAATCCGTCGCCGATCACAACTTGCAGTTCCACGCCAGTAGGGCATCGACTCGCGATTGTGGCCCGTGCTTGCGAGTTCAGTTTTCGGCCCAGTTCGGGTTTTTGGAGGAACTGCGCTTTGTCGGCGGCGGCGGTCGTGACTTCGAACAAGCCAAATCGCGCGACCAGCTCGGCGCCAAGATCGCGGGCCAGGTCCAGCTCGGCCTGCACGGCATCGACGGCGGCCGCATGATCTTCGCGCAAAACGAGCTGGGTTTCGGTCCGATACGACGCACCGGCTCGACCGACCAGCAATCGGGCCGGTGTCCGCAATCGCAACGCGTCGAGCGCCGCGGCCAAGGCGCCGTCGACCGCCGAGGGCAGGGCGGGGTGGTCGGTTCGGTCGTTGCCGTCGTCGCGTGCCATCCAAGGGAACTCAAGCCGTGGCCAGGGGATCGTTCAACACGGCTTGCAGATGCGTCAGTAGCGGATTTTCGGCTGAGCCGGCCGGCGCGAGCCGTCCATCGCAAAGGATTCCGCGATCTTCGAGCCATGCCAGAAACTCGGGCGCGGGCTGCAATCCAAACAGCTGCCGCATCGCCGCGCCGTCGTGGTAACTGGTCGATTGGTAGCCCAGCATCACGTCGTCGGAACAGGGCACGCCCATGAAGTAATTACAGCCAGCGGCCGTCAACAACAGCAACAGGTTGTCGGCCGAATTCTGGTCGGCCACCGCGTGGTTCGTGTAGCAAACGTCGCAGCCCATCGGCAGCCCGAGTAGCTTGCCCATGAAATGGTCCTCCAGCCCGGCGCGAATGATCTGCCTTTCATCGTACAGATACTCCGGCCCGATGAACCCGACCACGCTGTTGACCAGAAACGGTTTGTAGATCCGGGCCAGGCCATATGCCCGCGCTTCGAGCGTCAATTGATCGATGCCGTGGTGTGCGTCGGCCGACAGGGCGCTGCCCTGTCCGGTTTCGAAATACATGACGTTGTCGCCGACCCAGGCCACGTCGCGGCCGCGATGGTGCTCCAGGACCTGTTCGCGTCCTTGGCGAATCATCTCGGCGCTAATGCCGAAACTCTTGTTGGCGGCCTCGGTTCCGGCCAGCGACTGAAACAACAAATCGACCGGCGCCCGCGCTCCAGAGCCGCCAACTGGGTCGTGATGTGAGCCAGGCAACAGTGCTGCGTGGGAGCGCCGCAGACGGAAATCAAGCGATCGAGACCGCGCAGAATCACCGACACCGTATCGACCGATTCAATGGCCGGGTTGACGCCGATCACGGCGTCGCCGCAGCCATATAGCAGGCCTTCGACGGCCGACAACAGGATTCCGCCCAGGTCGTCGGCCGGATGATTCGGCTGCACGCGCATCCCCAGCACGCCGCGCTGCCCCATCGTGTTGCGCAGCCGCGTGACGTTGCGAATCTTGCTCGCGACGAGCACCAGGTCCTTGTTGCTCATCAGCTTGGCCACGGCGGCTGCCATCTCGGGCAGAATCGCGTCGTGCAGTTGGCCCAGCAGTTCGCCGTCAGTCGCGTCGTCCAACAGGAACTCGCGAAACTCGCCGACCGCCAGCGAGGATAGCTGGGCAAAGCGCGCGAGATCATGAGTCTCGAGCAGCAGCCGGCTGACTTCATCGCATTCGGGTTCGAGGAGCGGCTTGTCGGCGAATTCGCTGAGGAGGACCTCGGCCAGGGCTCGTTTCGCGGCGACCCTCTCGCGCTGGCTCGTGGCGGCGATGCCAGCCAGCGTGTCGCCGGACTTCTCTTCGTTGGCCTTGGCCAGCAACTCGCGCAAGTCCGCGAAGTTATATCTGCTGTCGCGAACCGTGCTGGAATAGGACATCTTCTCTTTCTCTCCTCGGCGAATCGCCCCATTTTAGCTCCGCGAGCCGTCGAATACTAACCCGGCGGACTCGATGGAATTCAAGGAACGGAGGCGACGAAGCGGTGGGATTTCGATCGCCGACGGTTACACTGGACCGCATGGCAACGGGCGGCGAGCAATTCGATTTCGACTACCTGGTCATCGGTTCCGGGTTCGGCGGCAGTGTTTCGGCGCTGCGGCTGGCCGAAAAGGGCTACTCGGTCGGGGTCGTCGAGCGGGGCCGCCGCTGGCGCACCGAGGACTTCCCTAAAACCAATTGGAACGTGCGAAAGTACCTGTGGGCCCCGCTGGTGCGCTGTTTCGGCATCCAGGCGATCACGGTGCTGCGCGACGTGATGATTCTGCACGGCTGCGGCGTGGGAGGAGGCAGCCTGGTTTACGCGAATACCCTGCTGATTCCGCCGCAACGAGTCTTCGAAGACCCCCGCTGGCGCGAACTGGGCGATTGGCAGCGCGACCTGGCCCCGCACTATGCCACGGCACAGCGGATGCTCGGAGTGACGACCGCCATTTGTCCCACCGAGACTGACGACATGCTTCGTGAGGTCGCC
The DNA here is from genome assembly GCA_963791755.1 of uncultured Planctomycetaceae bacterium. GTDB lineage: Bacteria > Planctomycetota > Planctomycetia > Pirellulales > PALSA-1355 > PALSA-1355. The sequence continues at coordinate 102,793 of CAWBTK010000005.1, read as the reverse complement.
GTCGAGATGGGGCGCGGCGACACGTATCACCCCACTCAAGTTGGCGTGTATTTTGGAGAGCCCGGCCGCACCGTGCCCGATCCCTATTTTGACGGCCGGGGTCCGGAGCGCGCGGGTTGTACGACGTGCGGCGGCTGCATGGTGGGCTGCCGCCACAACGCCAAGAACACGCTGGACAAGAACTATCTCTATCTTGCCGAAGGGCTCGGGGCGCAGGTCATCGCCGAGAGCGACGTGCTCGATATTCGTGAATTGCCCGACGGTGGTTATGCCGTGGAGACCCGCAAAATAACGGACTGGCTCTTCAAGCGGCGGCGCACGTTTCGAGCCCGAGGAGTCGTGATGTCCGGCGGAGTGCTGGGCACGGTGCCGCTATTGCTCAAATGCAAAGCGCGTGGCTCGCTGGCAAGATTGTCCGATTGCTTGGGCACGTTCGTGCGGACCAACAGCGAGGCGCTGGTGGCAGCCACCAGCCGTCGCCGCGACGTCGACTACTCGCGCGGAATCGCCATCGCCAGCGGCTTCCACCCGGACGACGACACGCACATCGAGATGGTCCGCTACGGCCGCGGCCAGGATTTCATGTCGCTGCTGCTGACCGTGATGGTGGGGGGCGGTCCGCCGTGGCCGCGACCCATCCGCCTGGTCGCCGAGATCATGCGGCGCCCGCTCAAGTTCCTGCGGCTTTGCAATCCGTTCGGCTGGGCCCGGCGGACCGGCATTCTGTTGGTCATGCAGACCGTTCCCAACCACATGAGTCTGAGTCTGCGGCGCCGTTGGTTTTGGCCATTTAAAAAACGGGTCGATTCCGTGTGGGATTCGCCGGAAAAGGTGCCCAAGTACTTTCCCATCGCAAACGCCGTTGCCGATCGGCTGGCCGCCAAGATGGACGGGGATACGTCGAGCGGCATCGGCGAAGTGGCGCTCAATTTGACGTCCACGGCCCATATTCTGGGCGGATGCCCAATGGCCGCCGACCGCTCGCGAGGCGTGATCGACCGCTTGGGTCGGGTGTTTGGATATGATAACTTTTATGTCGCCGATGGCTCGGTGGTGCCGGTCAATCTGAGCGTGAATCCGAGTTTGACGATTTGCGCCTTGAGCGAATGGATCATGAGCCACGTGCCCGAGAAACAATCAGCCGCCGCCAAAGAGCAAAAAGGTGCAGCATGTCAACCCTGACGCTCAAACAATCGCCCTCGCCGACCGCGGACATCGATCGCGCGATCGCCGATCTATCGGCCTCGAAATCGAAGCTGACCAAGCTATCGCTCGCCGAGCGCCGGGCGCTGATTGAAGACTGCCTGGCGCGCGTGTTGCAACTGGCTCACGAATGGGTGGAAGCCGCCTGCGAGGCCAAGCGAATTCCCTCCGGCAGCCCGCTGCGGGCCGAGGAAGTCGCGGCCGGTCCCGTGGCGACGGCGCGGCATCTGCGGCTGCTGGTGCAGAATTATCAGTCGCTAGAGAAAACCGGCAAGATCGCGCTGCCCGCGCCGCCGATCGAAGGTCCGCGCGGCAATCTGGGCGTGCAGGTCGTGCCGGTCAAGGGACTTTTCGATCCGATCGTGTTCGCGGGCTTCAAGGCCATCAGTTGGCTCAGGCCGAGCGTCACGCGGCAGGACCTTGAGCGCCTCGGCGAGCGCATCAAAAATCCGCAACCGGCTCGCACCGTGCTCGTGCTGGGCGCCGGCAACGTGTCGAGCATTCCGCCGACCGACGCGATCTCGAAGATCTTTCAAGAGGGCCACGTGGTCTTGCTGAAGATGAACCCCGTCAACGAATATCTGGGGCCGATCTTCCAGCGGCTGTTCGCCCGCTTGATTGATTTGGGCTTTGTGCGCATCGTTTACGGCGGGGCGGAGACCGGCGCCGCGGCGCTGGCCAGCGCGCAGGTCGAAGAAGCCCATATCACCGGCTCGATCCATTCGCACGACGCCATTGTCTGGGGTCCCGCGGGCGAGGAGCGCCAGCGGCGGAAGCGCGAGAACGATCCGGTCTTCAAAAAACCGATCACCAGCGAGCTGGGGAATGTGAGCCCTTGGATCGTGGTGCCCGGCGACTACAGCGAGAAGCAATTGCGTTTCCAGGCGGAAAGCGTGGCCGCCTCGATCACGAACAACGCGTCGTTCAACTGCGTGGCCACGAAAATGATCGTGACCTCGAAAAGCTGGCCGCAGCGTCAACGCTTCCTGGACCTGCTCGACGAAGTGCTGGCCAAGGTTCCGCCCCGCGTGGCGTATTATCCCGGTGCACAGGAACGGTATTGCCAATTTACCGGCCAGCCGAAGCCAGCGGGCGCCGGCGGCGAGTTGCCCTGGACGCTTGTGCGCGACGCCGACCCGGCCACGTCGCCGCTTCTGTTTCGCGAGGAATCGTTCGTGTGCGTGTGCGGCGAAACGACATTGGACGTTTCGGACGCACGGGCGTTTCTCAGCCAGGCGGTTGAATTCGCCAACGATCAGTTATGGGGCACGCTGGCCGCGGCCGTGACCGTGCATCCGAGCTTTCGCCGTGCCGCCGGCGGCGAGGAATTCTTCCAAAAGTGCCTGGCCGATTTACGATACGGCGCCGTGGGCGTGAACCATTGGCCGGCCCTGGTCTACGCCATGATGAGTCCCCCTTGGGGCGGCTATCCCAGCGGCACGCTGGCCGACGCCCAGAGCGGAATCGGCACGGTACACAATACATTCAACCTGGAAGGCGTGGAGAAGACCGTGCTCGACGGTCCGATCGTCATCTCCCCCAAGCCGTTTTGGTTTCCCACGCACCGCAATCCCGAGCCAATCGCCTGGAAAGTGCTCGCGCTCTACGGCAGTCCGTCGGTCTGGAAACTTCCGGGCCTGGCCCTGGCGGCGCTGGGCGGTTGAGCCGGCGTGCGGGGTCGGGTCGTCCTAGCTGATCAAAAGCCCATGGCGAGCCAGACGCTCGAGCGCCTCGGGCAAGACAATTCCGAGCGTGCGACGGGCCTCGTCGGCGCCGACCACGCGGCCATGCTCGACAATGACAAATCGGCCTTCGGCCGCCAGCCCGGTCAGAGCGTCGAGCAGTTGGGGCTGGTCGCGCGAGCCGTCGAGCAATTGCACGACGTGTCGCTCGATTTCGTCGATCCGCACCGAATCGTGCCAGCGATTGGTCAGCATGTTTCCGCGCGCCGCCTGCCACCGTGCCAAGCGGCCGACTGTCGGTCGCTCGGACAACTTGGACACGAACGTTTGGCGATGATGGTGCATTTCGGCGATCCCGCCCGCGCAGCATTGCACCAGGTTCTCTTGCAGCCGCTCCACCTCGCTGGGCGGGACATCGCCCCGTTTCTCCACCGGTACCTCGAGCAGGGCACAGGCGGCGTCGACGAGCTCGTCGAACGACGCATAGCTTGGCCAGATCGTGCCCAGGTGTTGAAGCGCGGCCTTGATGATCGGCACGGCCGTCGAGATTCGCAATCCGTTGGGGGCCAAAAAACGCTCGACGGCGCTTGAGCGCGGACTGACGTTCGGCGTTTCGGACGTCAAGGCGGCCGAAAAGTACATGCTCCTGGCCAGTTCCGGTCGCAAGGTCCTCGCCAACTCGACATCGCGATGGCAGAGCAGCGTTTGCCGCGTCGCGCGATTCCGCACGATGTCGCGAAACTGTTCTTTCTGGACCAGATCCGTAGTGATTTCGCTTAGACTTTGCTCGGCCTCGGCTCCCAGGTAGTCGGCATAGCGAATGCCCAACGACACATCGCCAGCCAGCTCAAGCCGGTGTCGCCTGGCATGGGCCGCGAACTGCCGGAAGTAAACCGGCTGGCTCACTTCCGCCAGATATTCGTGCAGAAGTTGGGCGTCACTGCGTGCCATTAACGGACCCAACTGCTCCTTGACGGTGGAAGTGAAGGGATTCTCCGCCGCCAGCGAGTCATTCATGAAGTTCAAAAGACGCCGCGCGGCGATCACGCGCTCGGGCGTCGTGTTCGCGTCGCGTCCTTCGTACAACATCAGGGCACGGAACATGTCGTGGACGTGCCAACCCGGGTAGGTGTTATAGCTGACGTAGGCGATTCCCTGCGGCGCCAAGTGGCCCTGGCAGGCCGCCAGGAGTTTGTCGCGGGTCGGTTCGCTCACCAGCGAGTACACGTCGTGCGCGATGATGTAATCGAACGTGCCTAAGTCGGCCGGCAATCGGTCGATGTCGAGCTTGCGGAACTCGACGTTGGAAATCCCCGCTTCGACGGCGTTGCGAGTCGCCCGGTCGACCTGTCTGGCCGAGAAATCGATTCCCAAAAAACTCGCCGCCGGATGGCGCTCGGCCATCGGCAGCAGGTTTTCACCCGTGGCGCACCCCAGTTCCAAGACCCGGGCTTGTGTCACGTCGCGCGGCGTCATTCCGCGCATGGCGGCGATCGTTGCCAGGCGTTCGGGGTGCGAGCCCGGCGATGGCTGAGTGGGATAGGGAACGTCGTCGTAACGCTGGGCCGGGTCGTGTGGCACGATGGTCTCAACCGGAAAAAAGTGTTTTACGCGATCAGCAACGCCTTGGCCGCTAGCTTCGACAGGCATTGCTCAAGCGCCTGTTCCAGAATTCCGTCGGCGACTTCAGCGCGGCCGACCGGCACGCCGTCCTTGAATATCGACAACCGCCCCGACTCCATCGATTCGCGCAATATCCGCAGCAGTTCCGCGCGGTCGCGCTGGCCATCGAGTTGGGCTAGGGTGTTCTGCGAGACATCGTCCAGCGCCACCACTTCGTGGCGGCGATTATTGACTTGACCACTCGTCCGGGCCTGAACACGGGCGATCCGGCTTGTGCAGGGCCGCTCGCTGACGGTGGTGACAAATGAATCGGGGGCCGAGCGGGCCTCGACCAGGCCGGCGACGAGGCATTGCACCAAATTGTCGCCCAAGCTTTGGCGGTCCAGCGCAGAAATCGTCGCCGGCACACCCTGGGTCCCCAACAGCGCAGCCGCGCCGGCCACGAGTTCCTCGAGCGATACGGAACGGGGCCAGATCGAACTCAAGTGCTGCAAGGCGGCTTTGACCGCCGGCGCGGGGCTGCCCACGGTAGCGCCCGAGGGCGCGATAAATCGTTCGCTCGCCGACGATTTCAAATTCGGCAGCGGATTCTCCGGACGCAACTCACCGGCCAGGTACAGACCCTCGAGGCTGGCGAGCCCCAAGTGCCGCTTCAGCGCGACTCCGTCGTGGCACAGCAGCGTCTGTCGAAACGAGCGGCTGCGTAGCGCGTCCATGTGTTGTTCGGCCGAGATCACGTCGGTCGAGAAGGGGGCCATGTTTCTCTCGGCCGCCAGACCCAAGTTGGCCGGGAACATCGTTGGCAAGATGGCGTCGCCAAGATATTGCAACTTATGGGCCGCGGCCCGCTCGGCGAACTGGTAGAAGTACAGCGGGTTGTTCTCGTCTTCGAAATACTCGTGAAACAAATAGTTGTCAGGTTGGCCGAAAACAAACTCGAAGTCGTCTTTCATGAACTTGGCATAGGGCGTGGTCTCGTCGTTCAAGGCCCCGCCCAGGAAAGTCAGTGCGCGGCGCAACTGCCGCACGCGCTCCGGCGGACGCTCCGACAGCGATATTCCGTTGAGCGCCAGCTCCCGAACGACGCTCCGCAGATGCCAGGCCGGGTAAGCGTTGTAGCTGATGTATGCCACCCCCTGCGGTGCAAGGCATGCCTGGCAAAGATCGAGCAGTTTTTGTTGCAACTCGGGGGTGACCCATGAGTACACGCCGTGGCAAATGATGTAGTCGTACTCTCCCAACTGGCCGCCGGCAGCAAGGATATCCAGGTGCCTCAGCTCGATGTTCTCCAGCTCCAAAGCCCGGACTGCCTCGCGGCCGGCCTCGATTTGGCTGAGCGAATAGTCGATCCCCACGAACGAGCTGCCGGGGTGTCGTTCGGCCATCGGAATCAGGTTGCCGCCCGTGCCGCAGCCCAATTCAAGCACGCGGCAGCAGTCGATTGCCTGGGGTCGCATGCCGAACAGGCGGGCGATGGTAGCCAACCGGTCGGGATGCGCGTGCGGCTGCGGCTCGCTAGGATAGGGAAATTCGTCGTAACTATTTGCGGCCGCGGCAGCTTGGGACATGTGTGTGGTTGCTACAAGGGGCGCCGTGCTCGCATCGAGGGTCGCCTGAAGGCTTCCGTGCGACGGCGCTTGGCTGTTGCTCTATTGCGAGAGTTGTAAACGAGCCCTGGGCTCGCCCGCACCGAAGACGAGAAATGGGGCAGGCATGCCTACAGCGTATCGAATTCGCCGCCGGGTTCAACCAGGACAACACACTTTGCGGGACTTCGACCAGTCTTTAACGCCGCTGTTGAGCTGGACTTGTGTCGCCAGACTAGCCGGACGGCCGACCTCCCCGGCTCGGACAGCGAAAAAACAGGGTGGGCAAGCAACACCGGCCGGATTGGCCTTTACCTGGGGGGGCAACCTCAGCACAATACCGCCCTTCGTAGGACGGGCCGCGAGAAGGATCCTCCGCCCCCTCCGCATTTGAATTCCATCGGTCTGCCCGAGCAAGGAGTGCCCGGCTATGCGAACCTCTCTGGTCGTTTCGTTTATCCTTGCCGGCGGCGTCGGACTCGTCGCGGTATCCCAGCTTGTCGCGCAACGCCCGACGGCTTCGTCCCCGGCACGCACCAAGACCGCATTGGTTGACATGAGCGCGATCGCTCAGCACTCGACCCGGCTCAAGCAATCCATGGACGCCCTGCGGGCCGAATACGTGGCCAAAGGCGAGGCGTTGAAAAAAGAGGGCGAGGCAGGCAATCGAATCACCGAGGAAGCACGCAAGCTGCCGCCGGGCAGCCCGGAGCGCAAGGAAATGGAACAAAAGGTGCTCGCTCTGCGGGCCGATTTCGAATTGCACGGCAAGAAAGTCAACGACGAGACACGCGAGCAAGAGACCAAGATCGTGTACTCGATGCTGCAAGAACTCAAGCTAGAGATGGCCCGGCATGCCCAGGCCAATGGCGAGCAGCTCATCTTGCGACTGGACCCCACGCCTCCCGATCTGACCAATGCCCGCGCGATCTTGGCCGAAATTCAAAAACCGATCGTCTACCAGCGCGGCAATGACATCACGCCCGCCATTTTGGACGCGATCAACCGTCGCGGTCCGGCGGCCCCGGCAACCAGCCGCGCGCCGGTCGGAGGTAATCCCGCGACCCGTGGCGTGCGACGGTAGTCGAAACCACGACTACGGGCTGAAGAACGGAAACAACTTCTTCAATTCCTCGTCGCTGGGCTTGCGCCGTATTCGCAGATCTCGAAGGCCTCGGCATATTTGGCGGCTTTGCCCCGCTCGGGGCCGTACCATTTCACCAGGGCGTCGCGAAATCGATCGGCCACGGCGGCGTAGCGGCCTCCGTGTACCTTGAGCGCCCAGGCCCGGCGGCCGGCTTCGTCCTTGGGAATGTCGGCGACGAATGCTTCGGAACCCGACGCGCCGCCTTCGTACACCTGCGAGGGCAGCGAGTGGACCGCTTCGAGCTTCTTGTCCAGTACGTCGTCGATGGCCACGATCACGTCGGCCGTGAACGGATTGGGCTTCATGAATCCATCGGAGTAATAGAAGAACGCCGGGTTCTTCACCAGCGGCGGAGTGTCGGGACAAAAGAAAGGTACGGTGACCATGAACGCCGCATCCTGCACCAGCACGCCCGTGTACCGATGGTCGGGATGGTAATCGTTCGGACGGTGCGACATCACCACGTCGGCCTTCCAGTCGCGAATCACGCGCGTGATCGCGCGGCGGTTTTCGAGCGTGGGAAGCAACTCGCCGTCGTGGATATCGAGCACTTCGCTTTCGATGCCCAGCACCTTGGCGGCTTGCTTCACTTCGGCGGCGCGGCGCTGGGCCAGCGGGCCGCCCGCCATTTGCCAATGGCCGATGTCGCCGTTGGTGACCGAGACGAACTTCACGTGATGCCCCAGCGCCGCCCACTTGGCGGCCACGCCGCCGGCCTTGAACTCCGCGTCGTCCGGATGCGCGCCGAAGCATACGATTCGCAACTTGCCGTCGTCGGCCGCGAGGGCCCCTTGAGCGCCGAATCCAAAATGGACGCAAGCGAGCAAACTGACCAACGCAATCGCAATACCGTGGCGGCGGAAACTCATGGATAACGCTCCTGGGATGGGCCGATCAGGGGTGTGAATTCTCGCGCCGTGGCCGGCACGCGGGACCGGCCCATTGTATGCTGCCGGCACGGACCATGCGACCGCCCGCAGCCGCTCGCCAACGCCGCGTTTACCAGAGCGTATAGCCGCCGTCGATCGTAATGGCGGCGCCCGTGACATATCGCGAGGCGTCGCTGGCCAGATAGACGGCCAATGGGCCAAGGTCCTCGGCCTGGCCAAAGTCCCCCAGTGGTATCTGGTCCTTGTACATTTCGAAAAGCTTGGGGTGTTCGATCGCCCACCGTTGATTCGGCTCGGTCATGAAAAAGCCCGGGCAGATCGCGTTGACCGTCACGCCGCTGGGAGCCCAGTCGGCGGCCGTGGCGCGAGTGAAGTGAATGACGGCGGCCTTGGCCGTCTCGTAGGTCCGCCCGCCGATGCCTCGATTGACAATCAGGCCGGACATCGAGGCAATGTTGATGATCCGCCCGCCGCGTCCGCGCGCCAACATTTGGCTCCCAATGATCTGCGTGCAGAGAAACGTGCTGGTCAGATTCAGCCGCAGGATTTCCTCCCACCTCTCCAGCGACAATTGGTCGGTGGGATCGCTATATCGGCGGCCACCGACGTTGTTGATCAGGATGTCGATGGGGCCAAAATCGGCAAGCGCCTGTTCGCAGGCGGCCTGGCAGGCCTCGGGTTGGCCGACGTCCGCTTCGAGGGCAAAGGCCTGCCGCCCCAGACGGCGAATTTCATCGGCCGCCTCGTCGAGACCCTCTCGACCACGAGCCACGAGGACGACATCGGCGCCCGCATCGGCGATTGCCAACGCCATTTCGCGTCCCAAGCCGCGACTGCCCCCGGTAATCAGCAGCCGCTTGCCGTCGAGTCGAAAGCGGTCCAGGATTCCCATGAGTTTTTTCCTTTCGAATCGTCTGCTTCGCCGCGCTCGAGAGCCGTTTGTTGCTTTCGCCCGAACGGCTCGTTAAGGTTGATCCATTGGTCACGCTTTCCTGCCGCCGTGAGGTCACGAATGCCCATTTCGCACCGCGCCGCCTTGGCGACCCTCATCCTATTCTACGTCTCTGGACGAGTTTCCCTGGCCGAGGGGGACGCGAAGAATTTGCCGCCCACGGCCGCCGCTAAAACGGAAGCGCCGAAAGCCGAAATCCCCAACCCCGTGCCCAAGGCCGATCCGCCGACGATAGCGGCCGCCGAAAAGGCCGAGAAGACCGATAAACCCGCCGCCGAGCCAGCCGAGATCCTCCCCGGCCATTCGATGCACGGCGAGGCTTTTGACGAAGGGCCGCGACAGCGGGCTTATCTGATGGGTTCCGCGGGCTCGACCGCCGCCACCGGCGGCGTGCATTTTCCCGTCACAACGAAAGATCCGCTCGCACAGCAGTTCTTCGATCAGGGCGTCGGCCAGCTGCATGGATTCTGGTACTTCGAGGCAGAGCGGTCGTTTCGCCAAGTGCTTAAACTGGATCCCGATTGCGCCATGGCCCACTGGGGTCTGGCCATGGCCAACATCAACAACGAGAAGCGAGCCAAGAGCTTTATCGCCAAGGCCGTGGCCAAGAAAGCCGCCGCCACACCGCGTGAAATCGCTTGGATCGAGGCCCTGGCCGCCTCGTACGAAGGCAAGGACACCGTCGAACGGCGACGCAAATACATTCGCGACCTCGAATCGCTCGTGCAAGCCGATCCCAACGACGTCGAGGCCAGGGCGTTTCTCGTCTTTCAGATCTGGAAAAATGGCAGTTGGATGACGGAGAGCAAAAAGCAATTGCCGATCTCCAGCCATCAGGCCGTCGATGCGCTGCTGGATCAAATCCTGGCGGCCAGTCCCATGCATCCGGCCCATCACTATCGCATTCACCTGTGGGACGAGGAGAAGCCGGCCCGGGCCCTGGTCTCGGCGTCGCTGTGCGGCCAGACATCGCCCATGATCGCTCACATGTGGCATATGCCGGGTCACACCTTCTCGAAGCTGCACCGCTATGCCGACGCGGCCTGGCAGCAGGAGGCCTCGGCGCGGGTCGATCACGCGCACATGATGCGCGACGGCGTGTTGCCCGACCAGATTCACAACTACGCGCACAATAACGAATGGCTGATCCGCGACCTGGCCCTCGTCGGACGCGTTCACGATGCGATCGACCTGGCCACGAACATGATCGATCTACCCCGGCATCCGAAGTTCAACACGGCCGAGCGCAGCGGCACGAGCGCCGGCTATGGGCTGAAGCGATTGGTCGAGGTGCTTTCGCAATACGAATGCTGGCCGGAAATCGTGGCCTATCAGGGCACCCCCTACTTTGAAACGCCGGCCACTCCGGAAGAGAAACTGAAGCGGGCCAGGCTGCTGGGGCTGGCCTGGTTTGGCCAGGGAAAGCTCGCCGAGGGGCAAAAGCAGCTGGCCGTTGCCGATGAGTTGTTGAAAGAGAAACGCACCGCCCGCTACAAGTTGGCCGACGAGGCCGAGACGAAGGCCCGGCAGGAGAAAAAATCGGAAGCCGACGTCGCCAAAGCCATGGCCGACGTGCTGGCCTCGCACGCCGCGGGCGTTCGCCAGTTCGAACGCACCGTGGCCGAACTGCAAGGTTACGCCGCCTTGGCCGACGGCAAGTCCGAGGCCGCGCGCGCGGAGTTCGAGAAGGTCAAGGAAGTCGACACGGTTCGCAAGGACCACCTGGCTCGCGCGTTTTCGCTTGCCGGCGATCATGCCCAGGCGGAAACGCTGGCCCGAGCGGCGGTGGAAAAGGGACCGGGGGAGGTCTACCCGCTGGCCGTGCTGGTGGAAGTCTTGCATCGCGCGGGCAAGAAGACCGAATCGCAAGCCGAGTTTTCCAAACTGCGTCCGCTGGCCGCGTTTGCCGACCTGGATTCGGCGGTAATGCAGCGGCTGGCGCCGATTGCCGCCGAGTTAGGTTGGCCGGCTGACTGGCGCGGTTCGCGCGAGGCGGGGTCCGACGTCGGACAACGCCCGGATCTGGCCAGCCTGGGACCGTTTCGCTGGCAGCCGACGCCGGCTACCAGTTGGTCGCTCGTGGGCGCCGATGGCAAACCCGTTTCGCTTGACCAGTACCGCGGCAAGCCCGTCGTGATGATTTTCTATCTCGGCTCGGGCTGCCTGCATTGCGTCGAGCAGGTTCACAAGTTCGCGGCGCTAGAGCGTGAGTATCGCGCCGCGGGCATATCGATTGTGGCGATCAGCACCGAGCCCGTCGATTCGCTGTCCGCCTCGCTGGCCAAACTATCGGCCGCCGAAGCGGTCGATTTCCCGCTGGCGGCGGATCCCGCACTGACGGTTTTCAAGTCCTACCGCGCCTACGACGACTTCGAAAACATGCCCCTGCACGGCACGTTTCTCGTCGATGCCGAGGGCATGGTGCGCTGGCACGACATTGGTCCCGAGCCGTTCTCCGACGCCAAATTTCTGCTCGGCGAAGCTAAGCGGCTGCTGGGACGGCCGTAGACTTTCCGCCCGGCAATGGATTTCGCCGGCAGCGGGTGCGCGCCTTACTGGCTCGACCCGCTCGGCTGCGGCTCGGCGGAAGTCGTCGTCGCCGCCTCGGGCGGGGCCTCGGCCGCGGACGGGCCGGCCGCCTTGCGAATCCAATCGATCACTTCACCGGCCTCTTCGACTTGAATGTAATGACCCGTGTCGCTTAATAGCAGCAACTCGCAACCCGGAATTTCCCGCTGGAGCCGCTCGGACGTCTCGCGGCGAAAGGGATTGTCGGCTGCCGAGGCGATGAAGGTGGGACAGGAAATGTCCTTGTATTTCGGACTCATGGCCGCCATTTCCGGCGCCGCAACCAGCGCTTCATGGGCCACGGACGTCGTGACTTTGGGCTGTTTCCAAATCGCGACCCGTTTTTCGACAAAGTCATCCGGCGGTGGATCGCCGGGGAACTGCGCCGCAAGACCCTGGCGAATCTTCGTCGGCGCCAGGTTAGGGCCGATCAAGCGGGCCACCCCCGTCCCAAAACCGGGGATCGCGAGCAACCGATACAAGCCACTGGGCGAATCCTGGGGTCGATAGGCGGCGCTATCCAAGACTACGACCTTCTTCACCGCCGGAGAATTTCGCAGCGCAATTGCCAGAGCCGTCGTGCCGCCGAAAGAATGGCCCACCACCACGACGTCGTGCAATTTGAGCGCCTCGATCAAGGCCAACGCCACGTCGGCATGATAGTCGTACGTGTACCGATTTCCCGACGATCCGCTGTAGCCGTGCCCCGGCCGATCGTACGCCGTGACCCGATAGTCCTTGGCAAGCTCATCGATCACGGTGTCCCAGTCTTCGATCGAGCCGGGACTTCCGTGGATCAGCAAGATATCCGGGCCGGCGCCCCGCTGAACGTAGCGGAGCGGATTGCCGAGAACCGTGACGTGCTGTCCCGTGAATCCCGCGGGGATGCTGACGTCGGGGCGATAGAGTGCGCCCAGCAGCGTGATCGCGATCACTAGCGCCAGAACGGCCGTGGCCAGAATCGCCAGACCACGCTTCAAGAACTTCTTCATCGCCCCTCGGCTCTAGCTCAAACCCGGAATCGGACTGCCGCCCTCGGTCACGATCGGAATGGGCCGCCCCTGGGGATTGATCCACTGGGCTTCCAGGTCGATGCCCAGGTGTCGGAAAGTCGTGGCGGCCAGGTCGGCGGGCGTTACGCGCCCCTCCTTGATTCCGAAGCCCTTGTCGTCGGTGCTGCCGATGGTTTGACCGCTGGGCAGCCCGCCGCCGGCCACCAGCATCGACATCACGTTGGTCCAGTGTTCGCGGCCGGCCGTTTTGGTCATCACGGGCGAGCGTCCGAATTCCCCCATCATCAGCACCAAGGTCGAATCCAACAGTCCCCGGTCGGCCAGATCGGTAACCAGGGAATACATGGCCCGATCGACGCTCGGCAACAGCGGGGTCAACCCTTTTTCGATTCCGCCCCATTTCACCTCGTCGCCGTGGTGATCGAAGTAACCCCACGCTCCGCTCACCAGCACGAACGTCACGCCCGACTCGACCAGCCGCCGGGCGAGCAACGCCTTTTCGCCGATGCTCGCGCGGCCGTAGGCGTCGCGCATGGCATCGGTCTCCCGCGCGATGTCGAATGCCTGCTGAACTTGCCCCGAGACGACCATGTCGTAGGCCATTTTCGTGTAGCGGTCGGTCGGCGTCATCGATTGCGTCCGCTCCAGCGCCCGGCCCAGGCCGTCGAACTGGCGACGAAGCTCCTGGCGATTTTGCAGCCGGGCCACGTCGATGCCCTGGGGCAGCGCCAGTTTTCCGGGCAGTTCATTACCTTTGACCGGCTCGAATTCATAGCCCATGTTTCCAGCGCCCCACACGTCGGCCTTCCACGATTCGGCCAGGCCGACAAACGGGGGCATTCCCGGGCGATTGGCGCCGCGGAACTTGGCGGCGATCGAACCCATCGAGGGATATCCGCCGCCGTCGTTGCCGTCGTCGGTGCGTCGGGCCAGCGCGTTGCCGGCTTGAAAGGTGATCGGCGTGTGGTTGCTGGCCGTGCAATCGACTGAGCGGATGATGGACAGCTTGTCCATGATCTTCGCTTGCAGCGGCAGGTGCTCGCAAACCTGAATGCCCGGCACGCGGGTCGAGATAGCCCGGTAGGGCCCGCGAATTTCCGTGGGCGCATTGGGCTTGGGGTCCCACATGTCGATGTGGCTGGGTCCGCCCGAGAGCCAGAACAGGATCACGGCCTTCTTGTCGGCGTTGCCTGTGCCCGCAGCCAGCGAAGTTTGCCCAAGCGTATGGGCCAGCGACAAACCGGCCAGCCCCGACAAGCCGGTCTGCAAAAACCAGCGCCGCGAGCCGACACGAATCAGATCGCGCCCGACGGGCAGCATGGGATTGCCGGCCGTGCCGAGCTGGTGCGCCTGGTCGTGCGGCGAAAGTCGGTTCGAGTCGGCCATGAATACACGACTCCCTGGCGTGGCGGGCAGTTCGTCAGACGAAGCAGGGGGGCAGGTCGCTCACGAGTATAACGGATCAACGCTCGCCGATACAAGTCTCGCGACACGCGTATATGGGTTCGACGACGTGGCGATGACAGTGAAAGCGACTTGCCAACGAACTTAAAAGCGGCGAGAGTACCTGCTAGCCGTCAATCAGGTGGATGAGTTGCAAGTCGATCGAGAAAACTGGCGGGTTGTATCATGCGAATCTTGTCCTTGGAAACCATCGCGGCGGCCGGCTCCGTCGCGCTGTTGGATGACGAGCGGATCATCGCCGAGTTGGAACTCGACACCACGCGCCGCAGCGCCCAAACGCTCGCGCCGGGGATTGACCAGCTACTCAAGCAGGCCGGCTGGCGCCCCGCCGACGTCGAACTGGTGGCCGTGGCCAGCGGCCCGGGCTCGTTCACCGGGCTGCGGATCGGCGTCACCACGGCCAAGACATTTGCCTACGCGGTCGGCTGCCAGGCGATCGGCGTTCATTCGCTCCTGGCGATCGCCTCGCGAGCGCCGCGCGATTTCGAGAGCGTTTCGGCCGCGCTCGACGCCCAGCGTGGCGAGCTATTCGTGGCGGATTTTCGCCGGCTGCCGGATGGCAGCCTCGAGGGAGTCGAAACCACGCGCATCGTCTCGGCCGCGGCGTGGCTGGCAAGCTTGCCGCAGGGAGTCGCCCTGACCGGCGCGGGCCTGGAAAAACACCTCGGTGCCTTAGCGCCGGGCGTGAACGTCGTCGAGCGGGCGCTGTGGGCCCCGACGGCCGGGAGCGTCGGCCAACTCGTGCAGCGGTTCGCGCTGGCGGGCCAGGGGGTCAGCCCGTTCGAGCTCGTGCCCCAGTATTTTCGCCGCACGGCGGCCGAAGAGAAGTGGGACGCCAAGGGCGTTTAGCGCTTCTTTTCCGGAAAAAGCAGGGCGCAAAATAATCCGAGCCCCCGATGTCATATCGGGGGCTCGGAGTGGGTGGTGAGCTTCACTGCTCTTTAAATTCTCAAGGTTTATTCAATTCTAACAAGCAAGGACTAGGCCTTGCGGCGGCGAGTCCGCCAGGCATAGCTGAACAGGCCAACGATGCCCAGACCAAACAGCGTCATCGTACCCGGCTCGGGTACCGCCGCGACGAGGGTCAGTAGGCCGGTAACATCGGAAAACTGGCTGATACCGCCGAAGTCATTGGTGACCACAAAACTGTAGGACGAGTGCACCGGCAGGGTCAGGCTCAATACGGTGGTCCCGTCCATGTCATATTGGACGCTGCCGATGTCGCTACCGGCCGATCCGAAGAAGAAGAACGGATCGTTGATCAGGTCGCCCGTGTCGTTGCCCAACGACGAGATAAAGGCTTGACGACCAGCCGAGAAGCTCATGGCCTGGCCGCCGAGGTTAAAGTTGTCGCCAGCCAAGGACATCGGCGTCGACGGGAAGCCCGTGTAGCCGTTGTCAATCCGCAGATTGTACTGCACGGCTACCAAACCGATCGCGGGTACGGCGGTGCCGTAGTTGCTATTCGGATTGAAGCCCGGAACGGCACTGCTCGGATCGTTGATCACGGGATCATACGGGGAGTAAAGCCCCGGCTCGCCACCTGGGAAAGCCATCGAGGGTGCGCCAGGAGCGCCCACCGCGGCACTGATGTATGCGCCCGGCAGAAGCTGAATGGTCGTGTCCTGAATGTCGACATACATGCTGCCAAAAAACGACGTAATGTCCGAACCCGATCCAAGGACTCCAGCCGTGCCGTACTGCGGCACGCCGGTCTTGCTGCCGCCCAGAGCGGGTCCCACCAGCTTGGTAGTAACCTGCAAGAAGCTGTTCGCCTGGTCCACTTTGAACTCGACGATGTTGGCCTTGGCATTCGTGGCGAACAAGAAGAGAGCTGCGAGTGCAGCAATCGCCACCTTTCCGCGATCTAGACGCCGATCGCGCGGCGTAGCACCACCCTTTGTACTCATACGCATTAGCGGTCTCCTTAAAGAAAAAAACAGTGAAGCTGGCTTGGTTGCTTAGCTACGAAGCTACGCATTAACCTCCCGAATATAGTCACGACCCCTACAACTTGCAAGTTTCCCCAGAAGAATTTTTCCTTTTTCCTAAATACAGCCCGGCGTCGCCTCCAATGGCGCAACTGGCCGGCCCCATGCGACTTAGCCGCCGGCCTTCGATTGGCCTAGTTGCTCAGTATGCATCGTACTCCCCATCGGTGGCATGCCCCGGAAGTCGCGAGACGGGTGGCCAAAGTGCCATGAATTTCCACCGTGGGCGTGGGCGTTGAGGCCCGCGGATTCAGGCGTTCGCGGCGGCCGCCAGGCGAGCCATTGCCTCGCTCGCGGCCAAAATCGTGGCGTCGATATCGCCTTCCGTGTGAGCGGTCGAGACGAACAGGGCTTCGAACTGGCTGCAGGGCCAATAGACTCCCCGAGCGATCAATTCCCAAAAAAAACGGGCGTATCGCTGGACGTCCGAGTGGCTGGCGATCTCCCAACCGGTCACCTGCTGGGAGTTGAAGAACAGCGTCATCATGCTCCCCACCCGCGCCGCGGAATGTGGAATTTCAACCTTCCCGGCGACGGTCTCCAGTCCGGCGGCTAATCGCGCGCCGAGTTGTTCCAGTCGCGCGTAGGGCGGATCCCGCCGCAGGATCGAGAGCGTGGCGATTCCGGCCGCCGTGGCCAGCGGGTTGCCGCTCAGCGTGCCGGCCTGAAAAACCTTGCCCGCGGGCAAAACGTGGTTCATCACCTCGGACCGACCGCCGTAGGCGCCGATCGGCAATCCGCCTCCCAATATTTTTCCCAGGGTCGTGATATCGGGTCGAATAGTCCAAAGCGACTGGGCCCCGCCGTAGGCCACGCGAAACCCCGTGATCACTTCATCGCAAATCAACAGTGCGCCATGCTCGCGCGGCAGTCGCTCAAGTGCCTCGAGAAAAGCCTTCGAGGGAACGACGCAACCCATGTTGCCCACGACGGGCTCAAAGATGACTCCGGCAATTCGCGAACCCTCACGATCGAACGCGGCTTGCAGGGCGGCTGGGTCGTTGTAGGGCAGCACCAGCGTATCGCGCGCCGTGCCCTCGGTGACGCCGGGCGAGTTGGGCACTCCCAGCGTGGCCGCCGCGCTGCCGGCCGCGACCAGCAGGCTGTCGACATGCCCGTGGTAATTTCCAGCGAATTTGATGATGACGTCGCGCCCGGTAAATCCCCGGGCCAACCGAATGGCGCTCATCGTGGCCTCGGTGCCCGAGTTGACCAGGCGGACTTTCTCGATGCTCGGCACGGCCTCGACGATCAATTCGGCCAGTTGGCTTTCGGCTTCGGTGGGCGCTCCAAAACTGGTGCCTCTTCCGGCGGCCTCGCGAATTGCCTCGACGACCTGCGGGTGATTGTGGCCTAAGATCATCACGCCCCAGGATCCGATGTAGTCGGTGTATCGATTTCCATCGATGTCATACAGATAAGCGCCCTCGCCGCGCTGGAAAAAGACTGGCTCGCCTCCCACGCCGCCAAACGCCCGCGCCGGACTATTGACGCCGCCGGGCATTAGCCGACAGGCGCGTTGAAAGGCGGCACGGCTGCGCGTTCGGGCGGCGGAGTTGGGATCGGGATCCGAAGGCATGTCGGCCATTTGAATTACCGTAGCTGCGGCGGGGTTTTTGGGGGCTTTCCAGCAGTCTGGACAGTCAGCGATGCGCAGCAATTGGCGGCCGATTTTTGCCGCGTTTTAATCGGCCGCCAATATCAGGCCAACCAGCGGGCGGCATCCTTGGCCCAATAGGTCAGCAGAATCCCGGCGCCGCGCGCCGCATGGCAACGAGTGTCTCGAGCGCCGTGGCTCGCTCGTCGATCCAGCCCTTTTCGGCGGCCGCTTTAATCATGCTGAATTCGCCCGACACATTGTAAGCAGCCAATGGCACTCCGGGAAAATGCCCGCTGACGTCGCGGAGAATGTCGAGATAGGCCAGGGCCGGTTTGACCATGACAATGTCGGCGCCTTCGGCCAGGTCGAGCTCCACCTCGCGCAAGGCCTGGGCCGCGCCGGCGGCGGGATCCATCTGGTAACCGCGCCGGTCGCCGAATTGCGGAGCGCTTTCGGCCGCTTCACGAAAGGGACCGTAGAAAGCGCTGGCATATTTGGCCGCGTAACTCATGATCGGCAGGTGCGAAAAGCCCGCGCCGTCCAGCCGCTCGCGGATCGCGCCGACCATGCCGTCCATCATTCCGCTGGGAGCCACCAGGTCGGCCCCGGCCCGGGCATGGCTGAGCGCTTGATTGGCGATCAGTTCCAACGTGGCGTCGTTGTCGACGTCGGGGCGGCCGGTGCGGTCGTTGACCGCGCCGCAGTGGCCGTGATCGGTGTATTCGCAAAAACAGACGTCCGTGATCACGAGCACGCCCGGCGCGGTCTTCTTGGCCGTTTCGATGGCCCGTTGCACGATTCCGCCGGCCTCGGTCGACTCACTGCCCAGCGCGTCTTTCGCGTCGGGTATGCCGAACAGGATCACGCCGCCCAAGCCCAGCCGCTGGACCTCCTCGATTTCCCCTGGAAGCTGATCGGGCGAAATCTGGAAGTGGCCTGGCATCGAGCCGATCGGCTGCCGCGCGTTGCGCCCCGGACGGACAAATAGCGGCAGAATCAGATTGGCCGGCGACAGCCGAGTTTCCTGAACCAGGCTCCGCACGGCCGGGTGATGGCGCAGACGGCGCATGCGGGTCGTGGGAAACGCGGGGCCTGGGGGTCTGCTGGGTTTCGACATAGCTCCATTTATAGTTCAAGTCGCCGACGCATGGAATTGCCGCGAGCGAAGGCCGGCCGCCTCGTCGACATTCATCGAGCGCTGGCCGTCGGTTCATCGGCGGCGCTCAGGGCCGCCCGGGCTTTGGCGACCAGGTCGGCGGCCCAGGGCTTTTCGCCGTAGAGTTCGATGACGCCCAGGTAAATTCGCCGCGCCAGCGTGGGGTTTTCGGCCGCGACTTCAGCAGCTCGCTCGATCCGCGATTCGACCAGTTTGCGGCCCTCGGGCGCGTAGCCGTCGATCTGTTTTTGCAAACGGTCTCGCTGCTGCCGGGCTCGTTTGACGTATTGTTTCGCGACGTCCGAGTCGGTCGCGTCGTCGTACACGTCGATCATGGCCGAGAACTTCGCCAGCGCCATTTCCGGATCGATCAGCACGTAGCGCTTAGCCTCGACGTATGCCCGCTGAATCGGGTGCGACTGTTTGAGGTCATCTTGCATGCCGCGCACGCTTTCGGCGCGCGGTTCGTCGGGAAAGCGAGCCAGAAAGTCCTCGATCTGCGGTCGCGCGGCCCGCAAGCTTTCGACGTCGCCATCGGCCGCGGCTGCTTCGATTTTCCGATACAGGCTGTCGGGCGTTGCCGGTTGCATGAGATACCATCCGCCGAGCACGACGAACATTAGTCCGCCCAACAGGGCCACTGTCTGGGGCGCCAACAAACCGTGGAGGATTTCCGCCCAGGCGCTGGAAGTCTCGTCGCCGCGGCTCTCGACCTTGGTGAACCGGCCGACCGACGTATCCGGTGTTTGCTGGGGCTCAATCTCCACGGGACGCTTTTCCGTCGGCGGAGCGTAAGCCATGGTCGCCTCGGTCAGTTGCACGTCCTCCGGCGACCCGGCCGAAGATCCCATCACGCCTGCCAATTGCGTGGGGGTCAAGGTGGGCGGAAGCTGGCTGGCCGACGATTGCCCCGTATCGTGTCCGGTGTCGCTTGCGGCGGGATTCGAGAGCACGAAGTCATCGCCGCGCGTAAGCGAAATCGACAGCCCACGCTCCATTGCTTCCAGGCTGCGCGACAGAATGAGCGTGTTGACGAAGCGGTCTTGGGGATCTTTTGCCAAGAGCTGATGGATGATCCGCGTCAATTCGGCGGGCGTTTGGGGCGCGAATCGCGTGACTGGCTCGGGCTCGGCATAGCGCTGGAGTTGCAACATTTCGACAAGCGACTTGGCGCGAAACGGCGGCCGACCGGCCAGCAAGGCGTAGAGAACTCCGCCCAGGCTGTATTGGTCGCAGCGGTCGGTCACGGTCCGCCCCTCGGCCTGCTCGGGGGCCATGTATTCGGCCGTCCCCAACACGCCGCCATCGGACGTAAGCCGGGTGTTGCCGAACAGCCGCGCGATGCCGAAGTCCGAGAGCTTGACGTCGCCGTCCGGGGTCAGCAACAAGTTGGCCGGCTTGAGATCGCGATGGATGACACCGTGATCGTGAGCATGTTTCAGCGCTCGGCAGAGTTTAATGGCGATCGTCGTGACTTCGCGCCAATCGAATCGTCGCCCGGCCCGCAATTCGTCCTCCAGGCTCGTGCCCTCGACCAGTTCCATGGCATAGAAGAGCGTGCCGGCCTGCTCGCCGTAACCATGGAGCCGCACGATGTGCGGGTGATTGAGCTTTTTGAGCGACTCGATTTCGGCCTCGAAGCGGACGCGAAATCCTTCTTCGGCGGCGAGCGTTGGGGATAGCACCTTGATCGCCGCCGCGGCGCCGGTTTCCTGGTCGATGCCGGCATAAACGGCCCCCATGCCGCCTTGCCCCAACTTTTTGCCCAGGCGATAAGGACCGAGTTGCTCGAACTGCATGCTGGCTCAGGCCGCTGGGAGAAGGAACGACGGTTTCCGAGAAACCGCAGCATCAATCGTAGCATCGGCGGCGGCGCAAAACCAGCGATTCCGGCGGTTGCCGCGTTGCTGCCGGGACAGCGGGCGCGGGTTTACAATCCGCGCGTCGCGGCGGTAGATTGCCAGGGCGCTTGCGAGCGGCGCGAGTGAGGTAACTGGAAACTTCTCAGCGGGGATATTTCGCGTGTCGAACGAATTCGTGGTCTTACCGCGCGGCGAGAATCAGGCGCGTGGAATCGGGCAGTACGCGATCGATTTTCTGGGCGGCAAGCTGGGCCAACCGGACGAAAGTGTCTTGCGGCGCGTCGAGCAATTCCACCTGGACAGCATCGCCTGCGGCGTTTCGGCCTTGGCCTGCCGCGCCAACGCTCCCCAGGTGCTGCGGGCCGAAGCGCTGGAGTACGTTTGCCAGACGCCCGCCGATGGCGCGACGCTGTTTGGTTCACGCGTGCGGGTCAAGCCCGAGAAGGCCGTCGTGGCCAACAGCTCGGCGGTCCGCGAATGGGACTCCAACGGCACGAATTTCGGCTACAACCCGGCCCGCGGCGCCATGCGCGGCGAGTTCGGCCACAACGACTTCTACCCCGTGGCCGTGGCGGCAGCACAAATCCGTGGGTTGGATGGCCGGCAGACCCTGCAAGCCATGATCCTGTTGGACGAAATCCGCGGCCGTCTGGCCGAAGTGTTTGCCCTGAAAAACTACAAGATCGACCACGTCGTCCACGGCGCAATCGGCTCGGCCGCCACCTTCGGCGCCGCGATGGGAGCCACGGCCGAGCAGATCGAATCGGCCATCGGGCTGGTGGTTGCGCATTACATTCCGTTTCGCGCGATTCGCGCAGGCAAGCAGCTTTCGGATTCCAAGGGCGCCTCGGCGGCCATCAGTGCCGAGGTCGCCGTGCTCAGCGCGATGCGCGCGATGCGCGGGTTCGTGGGGCCGGCCGACATCTTTCGCAATCCCGAGGCCATCTTCTGCCTATTCGAGAAGCCCCCGGATAAACATTCCAGCCCCTTCGATCTCACGCTGGGGGCCGGCGGCGATGATTTCGCCATCATGGGCATGCACTTCAAGCTGGGGCTGTACGAACACCAGTCGGCCGGCGCCATCCAGGGTCTGTTGAACCTGCTCGATCGGTATCCGCAACTGGTCGTCGACGCGGCGAAGCTCAAATCGATGCGGATCACGATCTACGAGCCCGCGTTCGGAATCATCGGCGATCCGGCCAAGCGCGATCCGCGCACCCGCCAGAGCGCCGATCACTCGATGATCTACATCATTGCCACGCTCATGCGCAAGGCGATTCGCCAGCGCCAGTCGGGTTGGCGCGAATTGATGCTCGTTCCGGCCGACTACGACGAGTCGAGTCTGTTCGACCCGCTCACGCGCTCGATCATGGACCGGATCGAATTTCGCCATGGGGGCAAGGAATATGACGATAAGTATCCCGACGGCATTCCTACCACGCTCGAAATCGAGCATGCCGACCTGGGCCGGCTCTCCAGCGGACTGGTGATGTATCCCGAGGGGCACGCCCGCAACACCAGTGGCAACTTGGCCGGGCTGTTGGAACACAAATTTCGCGTGCTGGCCTCGCTGGGCGTGGACGACGTCGACGCCCTGTATCGCCGCTTTAGCCAGATGGATCGCAAAAGCGCGAAGGAGATCGCGGATCTGTACGACTTCGAAATTCGCGGTTGTTAGCATCTACCATGTCGCTTTACGGGCTGATCATCCTCGATAAACCCCCGGGCGCGACGTCGCGCCGCGCGGTGGACCAGGTCGTTCGCCTCGTCAAGCCGGCCAAGGTAGGACACGCCGGCACGCTCGACCCGCTGGCCTCGGGAGTGCTCGTGGTCGGCATTGGCGCCGCGACCCGGTTGGTCGAATACGTTCAGTCGATGCCCAAAACCTATCAGGCCACGTTTCTGTTGGGCCGCTCGAGCACGACCGAGGACGTCGAAGGTGACATGACGTTCCACGACGACGCTCCGCGACCGACCCTCGCGGCACTCGAACAGGCGGCCTTGCAACTGGCGGGCGAGACGCTGCAGCGCCCGCCGGCCTTCTCGGCATTGAAGGTTGCCGGCCGCCGGGCTTATGCGCTAGCTCGCGCTGGCGAGGCGGTTGAGCTGGCGGCCAGACCCGTGCAAATCCATCGCATTGCCATCACGCGATACGAGTATCCGGAATTGTGTTGTGACGTGGATTGCGGGTCGGGAACGTACATCCGCTCGCTGGGCCGCGACCTGGCCGAAATGGTTGGCACCACCGCCGTGATGTCGGCACTGGTGCGGACGGCGATTGGGCCGTTTACGCTCGATCGGGCGATCGCTCCGAACGACCTTTCGCGGGAGAATATCGACGAGCGCCTGTTGCCCGCGGTGTTGGCGGTGCGCGGGCTGATGCCCGAGCGCCGAGTTTCGGCCGAGGGACTGGCCCGACTTGCCAACGGGCTGGCGATTGACGCGGGGCAGCTATCCCTGGACGGCTCGGTCGTTGCTGGCGATGTCGCGGCTCTCGATGCTTCGGGGCGCCTGGCGGCCATCGTACGCCGCCGCGACGACGGGCAATACACGCCGGTCAAGTACCTGGCATCCCGCTAGGATCGCTACATTCGTTGCGATCGTTTACTCGCACCCGCGCAAGGGCGGGAAAACCCTCGTCCAAGCGGCGCGTCGACGAAGCGCGTGCTAGGCTTTCCAGTGGAGCAAGCATCCGCTTTGCGACACCCTGCCGAACTGCGCCCTTGAGGGGCGACCAACCCGAACGACAGCCACGAGATGGATTTCCCCAGGGGCGGCGACGCCCCCGCTTGAGCAGGTTCCGAATCTCCGGGACCCGCGAAAATGGACCACCGCCAAGCGATTATGGCCGAACGACGCAACGTGAAACTCGATCTGCTGGCGCTCGCGCTGTTGGCGCTGTGCGCGTTTCTCGGACTGTCATTATTTACCTATGACCCGGCCGACTCGCTCGATGCGCTGGTCTATCCGCCGCGGGCGCACACGCCCAACGCCTGCGGCCGTTCCGGGGCGATCGTGGCCGACGTGGTGTTTCAGGCCTGCGGCATCTCGGCCTGGTACCTGCTCGCCTCGCTAGTCGTGGTTGACAGTTGGTTGCTAGCGCGGCGGCCGATATCCGAGCCCGTGCTCAGGGCCATCGGGTGGACACTGTCGTTCGTGGCCTTGTCGACCCTTATGGCGCTGGTGGCCAACGGCTGGTCGCCGGGGCCTGTCATCGGACCGGGGGGATACCTGGGCGCGGCGGGCCGTGGTTTTCTAGAGATGCACTTTGCCAGCGCGGGCAGTTACGTGCTGACGATCAGCATGCTCATCGGCGGGTTGCTGCTATGCACCGAATACCTATTGCCGACGTTGTTCATTCGCGTGCTGGCCACTCCCGGCGCGGCGCTTTCCCGCGTGCGACTGACGACCGCCAGGTCCGCCGCCGTGCCCAAGCAGCGTCGCGGCGCGCGCACCGATCTGGATGAACAAGTCGAAACCGATGATGAAGCGGAGCCTTCGATTCGCATCAGCGGCAAGTCGTCGCCGCCGGCCAAGAAGGCCGAGATCGAAACCGACGATGAAATCGAAGGTTCGGACGCCGAGGCGAGCGAAGCGGACGAGACAGCAGAGGACTCGGACGAGGCGGCCAGGCAGGAAGAGCCCGCCGCCGGACCGCGGCTGAAACGCCCCAAGAAGAGCGAGCGCGAAGCCGTGATGGCGGAATTGGACGCGGCCAGCCGCGCCGAGGAGGCTCAGCAGTACGAGTTGCCGTCGATCGACCTGCTGCTGGAAGGCGAGGAGATTCACTACGAGGAGCACGAGCAAGAAGTCCGTCGGCAGGCCAAGATTCTGGAGAAGACGTTTCTCAACTTCGGCTTCCGGGTCAAGGTTGTCGAGATCGAGACCGGGCCAGTGATCGCGCAGTTCGAAGTCGAGCTCGAAGCCGGACTGCGGCTGTCGAAGATTACCAGTCTGGCCGACGATCTGGCGATTGCCTTGCGCGTGCCGAGCGTGCGCATCGTGGCGCCAATACCCGGCAAGAACACGGTGGGCATCGAAATACCCAATACCGAGCGGCACCTGGTTCGCATCCGCGAAGTCATCGAAGAAGCCAACGGCACGGCGCAGAAAATGCGCATTCCGATCTACTTGGGCAAGGACGTCTCGGGCAAGCCGATGGTGGTCGATCTCACGACGTTGCCGCACTTGTTGATTGCCGGTCGCACCGGAACGGGCAAGAGCGTGTGCCTGAACTCGATCATCGTGTCGATGCTGATGACGCGCCGCCCCGACGAAGTGCGGATGTTGATGATCGATCCCAAGATGGTCGAATTGAGCTGCTACAAGAAGCTGCCGCACCTGATGCACCCGGTCGTGACCGACATGCGCAAGGCCGAAGCCATTCTGGCCTGGGCCGTGGAGAAGATGGAAGAGCGGTATGCCCTTTTGGCCCGCGCCGGAGTGCGGCACATCGGCGTTTACAATCAGCTCGGCGAAGAAGAGTTGATGGATCGCTTGCAGCCCGAGGACGACGAGGAGCGCCGCAACATCCCCGTCAGCCTGCCTTACATCGTGATCGTGGCCGACGAGATGGCCGACCTGATGATGACCGCCGCCAAGGAAGTGGAGCAGCACATCATTCGTCTGGCGCAGAAGAGCCGGGCGGTCGGTATCCACCTGGTGCTTGCCACGCAAAAGCCGACGGTCGACGTGATCACCGGTTTGATCAAGTCGAACCTGCCCGCGCGCATCGCCTTCCAGGTCGCCAGCCGCACGGACAGCCGGGTGGTGTTGGATGAAATGGGCGCCGACAAACTGCTGGGCAACGGCGATATGTTGTTCCTTTGGCCCGGCACGAGCACGCTGTTGCGCGGGCAAGGCACCTACGTCAGTGACGACGAGATCAATGCCATCGTCGACGTCGTGGGCACGACGGAACAACAGTTCGTCAAGGAGCTGGTGCAACTCAAAGCCGCCGATCCGGCGGCGGCCGAAGGGGGCAAGTTACCGAACCGCGATGAGCTCTACGAAGCGGCCGTCGACGTCGTGGTGCGCGAGGGGCGCGGCAGCGTGTCGCTGCTGCAACGCGCATTGGGCATCGGCTACGGCCGGGCCGCGCGGTTGGTTGATTACATGGCCGAAGACGGGATCGTCGGCGACTACAACGGCTCGCAGGCGCGCGAAGTCTTGTTGACCGTCGAGCAATGGGCCGAGATGAACGGCCAGAAAGATGCGGCGCCGGCTCCGCCCCCCACGCCGCGTTCCGGGCGCGTGCTGACGGTTGGCAAGCGTTCGACTCCGCAGGTCGACGACGAGGAAGAGGAAGACGCCTTTGCCTCCGGCGAACTGGACCACGAGGCCGACGACGACTCGGAATTGGAAGACAGCGACCTGGAAGACAGCGAGCTGGAAGATGACGACGATGCGGAGGAGGGCGAGGAGGAGGACGTCGAGGAAGAAATCGACGAGCAGCAAGCCCCGCCGCCCCGCTTCCGTCGGGGCCGTGAAAGTGCTTAACTCGTGCCCTCGCCGATAAGTTCGTGTCTGCCGCTGGTTGCGTCAATCGGGCCGGAATGGTCGAATAATCGCTGTCAACCAAGCCCCGCAACCGAAGTCCAAGGAGCACTCCCGTGATTTGCAGACGACTCGCCGTCGCCGCTTGCCTGGTGACCTGCACAATGTTCGTGGTTTCGATCGCCCGCGGCGACGACGCGCCGAAAAAGACCGCGCGGATTCTAATGCTCACGCAAAGCGCCGGCTTTCGCCATGGCGCCGTCACGCGCAAGGAAGGTCAATTGTCGCCCGCCGAACGGGCCATGACCGACTTGGGAATCTCCAGCAACTTGTTCCGTGTCGATTGCACGCAAGATGCCAGCAAGATCACCAAGGAGCAGCTGGATAACTACGACATCGTGATGTTCTACACCACGCTCGATCTGCCGTTTGCCGATGATGTGCGCGACTATTTGTTCAACGTGTGGGTTAAGCAGAAGGGGCACGGATTCATCGGCGCTCACTCGGCTGCCGACACCTACCACAACTACGAACCGTATTGGGAAATGCTCGGCGGCACGTTCAACGGCCACCCTTGGGGCTCGAACGAAAAGGTAACGGTCACCGTGCACGACCAGGACCATCCGGTCAGCAAGCCCTGGGGAGGGGAATTCGAGATTCAAGACGAGATCTATCAGTTTAAGCATTGGCAGCCGGAAAAAGTTCACGTGCTGATGAGCCTGAACATGGCCAAGACCCGGCTCAAGAAGCCGTACCAGGTGCCGATCGCGTGGGTGAAAAACTACGGCGACGGCAAGGTCATGCACATGAGTCTGGGCCATCGCGAGGAAGTCTGGACGAACCCCAAGTACCTGGAATCGATGCTGGGCGGTATCCGCTGGATCATGGGTCAAGAGGCCGGCGACGCCACGCCCAACCCCGATGTTTCCAGCGCCCAGGAGGCCAAGGCCAAGGCCGATTTCGAAGCCGCCGAGAAAGGTTCGTGAGCTAGACTTGTCTCGTATGACTCGATTGAAAAGCCCATTATTGTCCGGCGTGATTCGCTCGTGGCCCGTCGCGTGTCTGTGCGCTCTGCTGGCCGGCTGCGGCAAGCAGGCCCCCCAGGCGCCGGTGCGCATGGCGCCAATCGTGACCGTCAGTCATCCGGTCGAAATGGAGGTCGTCGACAAGTATTATTTCGAGGGCTACACGGCGGCCGTCTCCGAGGTCGACGTCCGCTCGCGCGTCACCGGATACCTGAGCAAGATTTATTTTCAAGATGGGGAGGACGTCAAGGAAGGCGCTCCCTTGTTTCTGATCGATCCCCGGCCGTATCAAGCCACGCTCGATCAGTCGAAGGCCGAATTGACGCGCAGTCAGGCCCTGCTCAAGCGGCTGGATGCCGATTTGGCCCGGGCCGAGACCTTGCTGCCGAAGCGCACCATCTCGCAGCAGGAATATGACAAGGTTGCGGCCGAACGCAACGAGGCCGCCGCCGACGTCAAGGCAAAAGAGGCCGCGGTCGAACAGGCCGATCTCAATCTGCACTTCGCCGCGATCAAAGCGCCCATCAGCGGTCGCATCAGCCGCCGGTTGGTCACCGAGGGCAACCTGGTGGCGGCCAACGAAACCTTGCTGACCACGATCGTTTCGATCGACCCGATCTACGCGTATTTCGACGTCGACGAGCCGACTGTCTTGAAAGTTCGGCAGTTAATCCGCGAGGGCAAACTACAGTCGGCGCGAAGGACACGTCAAGGTCCACCTGGCGCTCGACATCGATAAAGGCTACCCGTACGAAGGCACAATCGACTTTATCGAGAACCGCATCGACTCCAGCACGGGGACTTTGAAAATCCGGGCCGTGTTTCCCAATCCGAAAGAGGCCCTGTCGCCCGGGCTGCACGCCAGGATCGAAATGCCCCTGGGAAAACCATACAAGGCCCTGGCGATCAACGAGCGGGCGATCGGCGCCGCGCAGGGGCGAAAGTACGTATTCGTCGTCGACGCGCAGAATAAAGTTGTCGAACGTCCGGTAACGCTTGGCGTGCTGCAGGAACACATGCGCGTCGTGCTCGACGGGCTCACGGCCACCGATCGCGTAATCGTCAATGGCTTGCAACGCGTGCGGCCGGGCGTGACGGTCGATCCGCAGACCGTCGAAGCCACGGCCTCGACCGGCGCCGGCAAGACGGTCGTCGCCAATTAGTCTTCGCGGTCGAAAAAACGGACCCAGTCAGGAAGCTTACACGTGGCCCGGTTTTTCATCGACCGTCCGGTTCTCGCCTGGGTAATTTCGATCGTGATCGTATTGGCCGGACTGGCCGCGATCCGTTTCCTTCCCATCGCGCAGTTTCCCGACATCACTCCCCCCACGGTGCAAGTCAGCTGCCAATATGCCGGCGCCAGCGCCCGCGTCGTGGCCGACACCGTGGCGGCGCCCATCGAGCAGCAGGTCAACGGCGTGGAAGACATGATGTATATGTCTTCGCAATGCACGAACGACGGCACCTACAACCTGACGGTCACGTTCAAGCTGGGCACCAGTCTGGACATGGCCCAGGTGTTGGTGCAAAACCGCGTCTCGCAGGCCATGCCCACTTTGCCCGATGTGGTCAAGGCCACCGGCGTGATCGTCAAGAAGCGCTCGCCCAGCATCCTTCTGGTCGTGAATCTGTTCTCGGCCGACGATCCGGAAACGAACAAGCCCTATTTCGATCAGCTCCAGCTTTCGAACTTCGCCACGATTCAGGTCCGCGACGAGTTGGCCCGCATCGAGGGCGTGGGCGATATCAGCCTGCTCGGTCAGCAAGACTATAGCATGCGGGTGTGGCTCGACCCGAATCGGCTGGCTTCGCGCAACCTGACGGCCGGCGACATCGTTCGCGCGCTGCGCGAACAAAACGTGCAGGTCGCGGCCGGGCAACTTGGCCAGCCGCCGGTGCCCTCGGGCCTGGATTTTCAATACACGATGACCACGCTGGGCCGCTTGCAAGAGCCGGAACAGTTCGGCGAGATCATCATCAAGGCCGGCGAAGGGGGCGAAGTCACGCGGCTCAAGGACGTGGCTCGGGTCGAGCTAGCGGCCAAGAACCAGGATGTCGCCTGTCGCTTGGACGGCAAGCCGTCGGTGGGACTGGCCATGTTCCAGCAGCCCGGCACCAATGCCCTCGACACGGCCGAGCTGATTCAGGCGAAGATGAAGGAGCTCAAGCAAAAGCGATTCACCCGCGGGATGGAGTACGCGATTGTCTACGACACCACGCCGTTCGTGCGGGAATCGATCGCCGAGGTTTTCAAGACCCTGCGCGACGCGGTCATCCTGGTGGCGATCGTCGTGCTCTTGTTTTTACAAGACTGGCGGAGCGTGATCCTGCCTTTGATTGACGTGGCCGTGTCGCTGATCGGCACGTTCGCCATCATGCTCTTGATGGGCTTCACGCTCAATAATCTGACGATGTTCGGCCTGGTGCTGGCCATTGGAATCGTGGTCGATGACGCCATCGTGGTCTTGGAGAACATCGAGCGCTGGCTGGCCAAGGGATTGAGCGTGCGCGAAGCCACGATCACCGCCATGCACGAGATCACGGGCCCAATTATCGCCATCACGCTGGTGCTGTGCGCTGTTTTTCTGCCCAGTGCATTCATCGCCGGGATTTCCGGACAGTTCTACAGGCAGTTCGCGCTGACGATCGCCGTGTCGATGCTGCTATCGGCCACCAACGCCATGACCATGACCCCCGCGCGGGCCGCGGGCATTTTTAAGCATCGCAAAATCTCCGCCGCCGGACACATGGAAGGCCACGAGGCGCTGCCCTGGTGGGGCGTGGCGCTGGTGGCCGGCTGGATCTCGGTAGCGCTGGTCGAGCCGGTTGTCGCGCCGCTGGTTGGCCTGGCCGGTTTGGAGCCAGCCTGGAAAGCCTGGGCCGTGCACGCCTTGTTCTTTTTGCCGGCGGCCGCGGGGGG
This sequence comes from uncultured Planctomycetaceae bacterium, assembly GCA_963791755.1. Lineage (GTDB taxonomy): Bacteria > Planctomycetota > Planctomycetia > Pirellulales > PALSA-1355 > PALSA-1355. The sequence continues at coordinate 72,615 of CAWBTK010000005.1, read as the reverse complement.
AGTGTTCGTCACCCGGCCGGTCAATTGGATCTTGGGGGGCTTTTTCAAAAAGTTCAATCGCGTCTTCGATTGGATTACGCAAGCCTACGGCTGGACCGTCGCCAAGCTGCTGCGCTTAAGCGCGATCGTGTTGCTGGTTTACGTTGGACTGATCGGCCTGACCTATTTTGGTCTGACCAGCGTGCCCACCGGCTTTATTCCGCCGCAGGACAAAGGCTACCTGGTCGTCAACATTCAACTGCCTGACTCCTCGTCGCTCGAGCGCACCAAGGCGGTATCCGAAACCGTCGCCAACATCGCCCACGAACTGGAAGGGGTCGCTCACACGGTCTCGATTCCCGGTCAGTCGTTCGTGTTGAATGCCATCAGTTCCAACTTCGCCTCGATGTTCGTCGTGCTCGAGCCGTTTCACGACCGCCACGGGGCGGGATTGGACGCCGACTCGATCGCCGAAAAACTGCGCAGGCGAGCGTATCGCGAAGTGCAGGAAGCCCAAGTGGCGGTCTTCAACGCGCCCCCGGTCGAGGGCTTGGGCAACGCGGGCGGATTCAAGCTGATGATCGAGGACCTGAGCGACACCGGTCTCGACGCGCTGCAGGGACAGGCCGACAATCTCGCCGAGCAGGCCAACCTTCAGCCGGGAATCGTGGGCGTCATCAACACGTTTCGCGCCGACACCCCGCAATTGTTCGTCGACGTGAACCGCTCGAAGTGCAAGATGATGGGCGTGCCGCTCAGCGAGGTGTTCGACACGCTGCAATTCTACCTGGGCGGATATTACGTCAACGACTTCAATCTTTTTGGCCGCACCTGGCAGGTCAACGTGCAGGCCGAGGCCCCGTATCGCATGACGGCCGACGGCGTCAAGCAACTGCGCGTACGCGGCGCCGGCGGGCAGATGGTGCCCTTGGGCACGGTGGCCGATATTCGCGATTCGAGCGGCCCGGTCATGTTGTCTCGCTATAACATGCATACCGCCGCGGCGCTCAACGGCGGCTGGTTGCCCGGTGTCAGCAGCGGGCAGGTCATCAGCACAATGGAGGCGCTCGCGGACGAAGACCTGATCGAGGGGATGGCCTATGAATGGACCGAGTTGACCTACATGGAAAAGATGGCTGGCAGCACGGCCATTTTCGCTTTTCTCGGAGCCGTCGTATTGGTGTTTCTGGTGCTGGCCGCGCAATACGAGAGCTGGTCGCTGCCGCTGGCCGTGCTGTTGGTCGTGCCGATGTGTTTGTTATCGGCCGTTGCGGGCGTGGCGCTGGCCAAGATGGATATCAACATCTTCGTGCAGGTCGGATTTATCGTGTTGGTTGGACTGGCTAGCAAAAACGCGATTCTGGTTGTCGAGTTCGCGCGCGAGGCGCAACGGGTCGAGGGCGTCACGCCATTCGAAGCCACGATCGCGGCCTGCAAGGCCCGCTTGCGGCCGATCATCATGACGTCGTTTGCTTTCATTCTGGGAGTCGCGCCCCTGGTCGTGGCCAGTGGGGCCGGCGCCGAGATGCGACGGACTTTGGGCGTCGCGGTGTTCAGCGGCATGCTCGGCGTGACGGCCTTCGGGTTGCTGCTGACGCCCGTTTTCTATTATGTGATCGAGCGGTTCGTGACCGGCGGAAAAACGGATCGGCCGAAGCAAGCGGTCGAACCTCGGCGGCAGCCGGTGGTGACCGCGGTCGTCGAGCCGTTGCCCGAGGGATAGAATGCCGAGATGGACTGGAATGACCTTCGCGAGCGTTGCACATTCGCGTCAGTACGCTGGACCTCAACCGTTAACCATTCAACTCAACAAGAAACATTCCTGGAGTGAAACATGCGAAGCTTGATACTGACCTTCGGACTGGGCTTATTGCTGTCGCTTGGCGGCTGCAATCGCGGCGGCGAACCGCTCGACATGGGCGTGGGTGACTCGGAAGTTTCCGGCGGCAGCGGGGGCGAGGGCGCCGGGCCAACCGGCACGCAGGGTGATACGCCAGCTTTCGATCCGGCCGCCGATTCGCCCGACGATAAGGGCACCGGCGGTCCCTGACCGATCTGCCGCGTGTCAATCCTGGCTTAAGGCCACTTGCAGCCAGCCGTGTTCGGCCTGGGCGCCGCGGACGCGCATTTTGGCGTCTTTGTCCGCCGAGCCGGGCACGGGCGGGCCGCTCCAGAAGAATTCCTTGGCCAGAGCCTTGTTCAATTTGCGCTCGGCCCCCAAGCGCAAGGTCTGTTGTCGTCCGCTGCTAACGGGCGACGCGCCGTCGGCCGTGGCCGGCGGTTTGACTTGCAGTTTTCCTTGTTGCACCAGGGCCAACCCTTCGTCCTTCTGTTGCACGGCATAAACCGCCTCGACCGTCATGGGCGGATATTCCACGTCGGCCGAGGCGAACGCGGCCATGTAGAATCGCGCTCGTAGTTGCCCGCCTTCGATCTGGATGTCGCAGGGCCGGGGGGCGAACTCGACGCGAAAGTCTTGCTCGCCGGCCGAGTCGGTCGAGGGATCGCCGAATAATCCGCCCAACTCCTTGACTAATTCGTCGGCCGTAAGTTGCCGCCCTCCCAGCACGACGACGCTTTGTTCTTCCAGGGCCGATGCCGCGAAGCTCATCACGACATCCGTCTCGGGCAAAAAGTCATCTGGCGTGCTAGCGGCCGCGAACTGACTGGGCGCCTCAAGTCGGCATTCCCAACGCATGTGATCCTTGTTCGTCCGCACGCGCACTTCCGGAGGCATGCGATTGGCGTCCAATTGCGGATCGCGCAATCGTTCGCGGTAGGGGCGGCTGAGCTCCGCGGCCAAGCGCGATCCCTGTTCGTTCATGCGTTCGATGACGGAAGCTTTGGCCTTGGCCGATGCTTGAGCCTCGGCTTCGCCCCTCCGCGCATGGGTTTGCCGAACCGCTTCGCTGCGGCGGCGGCGAATTCCCTCGGCGTCGATCCGGTCGTAGACGATCGTGGTCGTGGCGCTGGCGGTTGCCGGGCCGGCCAACACGCCGCGCGCCGATCGTCAGCGGCTTCTCGCCGCGGATTCGCGTGGTCGCATGGCTGCTGACGCTCACGCGGTCGGCGCCGCCGGTCGTCGCCGACTTCGAGTCGCCCTCGATTCGCAGCACCCAATGACCCAAGGTGGTCGACGGCAAAATCTGGCAGCTTGTCTTAGCCGTCAGCGTGCCCGACCCGATGCTGCGCGCCGGCGAATACGTCGTTGACGTCGAAAGTTTCGTTGACCGATTGGGCGAACCTCGCTTCCAGCCAGCCCGTGCGGGCCCGCAGCACGATATTCGGCCGCGACAACTCGCGGCGTATCGAGGCGGTCAGCGGGGACGATTGTCCCAATCGCTCGCGCCCGGTGAGGGCCAAGGCAATCCGATCGGGCGCAGGTTGGGACGAGTCGTTGCCCGCCGCCAGCAGATCGGCCAATTCCAGCCAGGCGGCGCAATGCGCTTCCTGCGATTCGTGCGTCAAGTGCGCCCGCATCAGGCAGATGAACGATTGCACGGCCAACGACGCCTCGACCAACCGGAGGTCGGACCACAGTGTCGGCGCTCTGCGCCAGCGTATTTCCAATCGATCCAGCGTCGTCGCGTCAATCGAGTCGGAGGTCGTTAGCCAGCGTGTCTCGGGCCAATAGAGGAATTCGCGCCATTCATTGCCCGCGGTTCGCAGGCCGGGGAGCCGCCGCTCCAAGGAATCGAGCCGTTCAATGAGCGCCGGCCGAGCGCGCAGCAGATCGTCGGGTTCGACGGTAGAAAATCGCTCGGCCGCCGCGCGACAAGCGGCCGCCCAATCGGCCGGAGGCAACGGCGCGAGTTCGCCGGCGCGGGTCTCAAGGGCCGCGGCCAGGCGTTGGAATACGGCGGGCTTGAAAAACGATTCGCTTCCCTTGCGCAGTTGTTCGGCAACTTCAACGAGCGCTTGAGGCTCGGCCCGATCTCCGATTTGAAGTTCATATTCGATGGCTTCGATCGCCGGCTGCCGAAGCCAAGGTTCCCAGGCGGGAAATTGGCCATACGTGTTGTGCACCTCGCGAAGGGCGGCGCGGGCCTCGGCGCGGCCGCGGTGTCGACCTGCGCGTAGGCCGATGCGGTGAAAAGCATCGACGCCATCGCGATGCCGGCCACGAGTTTTCGATGCGCGGCGCGAGCCGGCGGAAAGCGGTAGAGCATGTGGGCTTTTTCTAGCGAGAAGATTCGGCATTGGGAGCGAGCACGACCAGACGCAGTGTCCAGCCGCCCTCGCTTCGCGACACCACGGTGGCCGCCGGAGGAAGCGCGTCGCGAACTCGATCATACTTTGGGGCCAGCGCGGGGCAAATCGGCCGAATCCTGGTTTGTGCCAAACATCAACAGTCGCCACAGCCGAGCGCCGAGCGGGTCTTTTTCCTGAGGGGAATTGGCCGTGGCGGTGTAATAGGCCCCCTCCAGCGACACGCCCAGCCGCACGAGCGACCGGAACGCGGCGGACGCGCCCTGATGCGCCTTGATATCGTCCAAAAGCCGTGCCCATGCCGGACTCTCGCCGAGCGAGCTCCCCGCCGCCGGCTTCAGGGCTAATGTGAGCAGATCGGTATCCGTGCTGAAGAACAGCTTGCCCTCGCCCACCGCCAGGGCCCGGACGGTGACGAGCGAATCGCTCTCTCCCTCGACAAACAGGGAGCCCCCCTTGTCGACCGACCAAACGTCAAAATCCCCCACGCGGGTGCGGCGCACCTTGGCATCGTCTTTATAAAACCTGGCGAAAGTATCGCGCACTTTAGCCAGGTCGCGCACCGGCGCGACGAATAGAGAGTGCAGGGCAGGGGGCTGGTCCGCTCCGGCCGGGGCTTCCGCTGTCGTGACTCGCAGCATCTCGCTCAGCACCTGGTCGAACACGTCGCGACGCAAGTCGACGTGTACGCCTTCCGGATCGTCCCGCAGGGCGTCGAGCATGTCTTCGAACATTCCTTCGCCGTCAGGACCCGGCTCGTTGGCTTCGTCATACAACGTGCCAAAACCCTTCATCGCCAGAACGAAATCCCAACGCCACATGGCCACGCTGACGGCGTCGCTGGGAACCCATGCGGGGATGGCTTGCATGGGGCCCGACTCCAGCGAGAACAAACGCATAATGCCGCGGTACGGTCCGGGAGCATGCGCTCCGGCGGCAACTTGCCACTCGATCGCTTCGCCGGGAGCGAACCGCACGCGTCCGCCCACGGCCGCCAGCGCATCCAGGCCGAGACGGTGCAACTTCGCCGATCTCTCTTCCTGGTCCGATCGGCGTTTCGCGGCTTCTTCTTTCTTCGCATCGGCGCTTGTTCGCGCTCGTGGCCAACAGGTCATGAAGCTCGAGCGGACGCATGCGGAAATTCACGTCCGACGACGACTCGACGCCGTCCTGTTCGGCCAGCTCGGCTTCCTTGATCGCCGGTTGTTGGGCCAGCGAAGTCTCGGCGCGACGTTCAGGATCGCCTCGGCCGCGGCTTGTGTATTTGCGGCCCCGTAAAACCCTTGGCCGACAAACATTGCACGCGCAGAGCCCGACTTCGCGTCGCGCGGCACTAGCAGCGTCAATGTTCCGCGCGGGCGTTGTTCGGTCGTTGTGCGATAGCCGCGGCCCGTGAAGTAACGCGATGCGGCGGCAAGTAGCGCTGGCTGGTTGTCGACCGGCGAGGCCGGAGTGAAAACCCAGGCGGCGCCCGCGGTGTTGTCGCCCAGGCGGAAGATCACGATTCCGCCCGGATCGCGCACTGCCGCAAGATCGGCCCAATCGAAACCAAACGCGGGGCGCAGGTGCAGCGGACTGGCCCAATCGAGTCGTTGAAGTTCCTTGATTAAAGGCGCGAAGTCCGGCCCGGCAAGGCTTTTGCCAAGGGCGATGTTCTGAAACGCCGCGCAGGTCGCGGAAACCTCTTGCGAATAGGCCGCCAGACAAGCCTGGCCCGGCGCCCGCGACAGGAATCCCGCGGGCTCGGCGGAACGTACGGGCGAAATCCCAACGGTTGCCGCAATCGCCAGCAGAGCAACTTGGGCCGCGGTCGCCAGAATGGAACGATCGAAAAGCGATCGAGGTCGAGTTTGCAAAACGATTCGTTCCCTGTTGATATCCCGGTCGTAGACGTGGAAGCTTCCCATTATGCGTACGTCCTTTAGCTCAAGCAAGGATTGAAGCCCCGACTCATGACTCTGCTGTGCACATTCCGCGCCGTGGAAATGGCACGGTTTTCGCGATAAAAACGCCGCTTGCCTTCGTGCGCGGCCCTTGTGTGCATGGTCGATGCCTGACAGCATGGATATCATAGGCTGCCTCGTCCGGCGCAGCGTGTCAGTGAAAAAGTTCGCGGAATATCCGATGCCAATCCTGGAAGCGAATCAAGTTTACAAGGAATACAGTCCGCACGGACGCGTGCGCGTGCAGGCGTTGCGCGGGGTCGACGTGCGCGTCGAGCCCGGCGAGTTTCTGGCGATCATGGGACCATCGGGCTGCGGCAAGAGCACGCTTCTGCATCTATTGGGCGGCATCGATTCGCCCACGTCCGGCCAGGTCCTGCTCGACGGAAAGGATCTCGGCGGGCTGGACGACACCGAACGCAGCATCGTGCGACGGCGGCGGCTAGGCTTCGTGTTTCAGCGCATCAACCTGCTGCCGACATTGTCGGCCCTGGAAAACGTCGCGTTGCCGCTGCGCATCGATGGCATCAGCCGGGCCGCGGCCAGCAAGCGGGCGCTGGACGAATTACAACGGGTCGACATGCTCCCGCGCATCGCCCAGTATCCGCACGAACTCTCCGGCGGCGAACAACAACGGGTGGCTATCGCGCGCGCCTTGGTGATCCACCCCGCCGTGTTGCTGGCCGACGAACCGACCGGCGCTTTGGACAGCGTCAATGGGCAGGCGATTTTGACATTGCTGCGCGAATGTGCCAACGGCGGGCAAACCGTGGTCATGGTGACGCACGATGGCAACCTGGCCGAGCAGGCCGATCATATCGTCTCGATGCGCGACGGCCTGGTCGTTGGAGATACCCGAGAGAGCGACCCAACAGGTCGCACGGGAACACATGGCGGAACGCCCGCGATGAATCTTCTGCACGTCATCGCCCGACAATGGCGCCAGCGCCCGGCTCGCACCGTGTTTTCCGTGCTCAGCGTGGCAATCGCCGTGGCCGCGGTATTTGGCGTCGCACTGGCGCAGTCCAGCGTACGGCTGGGATATCGCAAGCTAATCCAGGCGGTCGAGGGGCCGCCGTCGCTAGAGATTCTCTCTGCCACGGGCGGCCGCATCGAACTTGACGAGGCGCCGAATCTGGCGGACATTCCTGGAATCCGGGCCGTGGTCCCCATCGTGACGCGCGGCACGCTGGCACGCATCAAGGGCAAACGGTTCCGCGCCGTGTTGGCGGGGCTTCCAATCGACGACGAGCGCATCTGGCAGTCGCTCGAAATCGAACAGGGCCGCAAATGCCAGGCGCCCGACGAAGCCATGATCGCCAAGGAAGTGGCCGATGGCTTGGGGGCCCAGCTGGACGATCGAGTGATTATCCTGACGCGGCGCGGTCCGCGCTCGGCCCGAGTGGTGGGTATTGTCACCGCGGCGTCGCTGCGCGAATTGGATCCGGCGGCCACGCTGGTATTTCCCTTGTCCGCCGTGCAGGAATATTTCGAACTGGAAGGCCGCGCGGACCGGATTCGCCTGCTGATTGCTTCGAGCGACGATCGGGCCCGCATAAAAACGGCGGTGGCCGCGAGATTGCCCGCCGGCTGGACCGTGCAAGCTCCGGTCGACCAGATGGAACTGGCCGATAGCATCCTCCGTTCCACAGAACTGGGGTTACGATTTGCCGGTGCGCTGACCATGGCAATGGCGGCATTCATTATTCTCAATACGCTACGAATGAATTTCGGCGAGCGCCGTCGCGACGTCGCCGTGCTGCGCGTGCTGGGTGTTACGTCCAAACAACTCGTCCGTTTGCATTTGATGGAGGGGCTTTGCCTGGGATTGATCGGCGCCGTCATCGGCGTGCCGTTAGGATTGGCCTTCGGACGCGGACTGGAAGAAGTCATGGCCCAGCTTGTTCCTGGCGACGCGGCTCGCCCGGAGCTCGCCTCCTGGACGTTGCCCACCGCGCTAGTTGCCGGTCCGTTGGTGGCCTGCCTGGCCTCGCTCGTGCCGGCGCTGCAATCGGGACGCGTTTCGCCCGTCGAGGCGCTGGGGGACACCGAGGTGCGCCGCGGCGAACGGTTTCCGCTCTGGGCTGTCGTGCTGGGGGTGACCATGTGGCTGACTGCCGCTGTGTTGCTCTTGGCCGTGGTGTTCGAGCGAATTTCGCCCGAGGCCGCAATACCCTCGGGTGTGCTGATGTTGGTGGGGTTCATTGCCGTCATTCCCGTGTTTCTCGGACCGGTTGTGCGGTTAATTTCGCGGCTGATCGCGCCCTGGGCCAACGTGGAAGGGGACTTCGCGGCCGAACAACTGCTCGAACGTCCCACGCGGTCGGCACTCACTACCGGAGTGCTCGTGGCCGCCGTGAGCACGAGTCTGGGCATGGGCAATGCCATTTTGAACAACGTGAACGACGTGCGAGATTGGTATCGTCGCACGATGTCGGGCGATATTTTCTTGATGGGGGGCGCCGCCGAGGGCATGGGTGAGACCGGCGAAGGCCGGGCGGTGAAAGACGCGATACTCGCCCAGCCAGGAGTGAAGAGCGTCGTCGAGCTGCGACATTTCAGCGCCCGCGCAGGCGGTTTGCCGGCCGGATGCATCGTGCGCGATTTTCCGCCAGGGGTGGAACTTCCCTGGTCGATTCCCGACGACGAAGAGCCGCAAGTTCGCGCCCGTTTGGCCGCCGGCGACGCGACCGTCGGCAGCGTGTTGGCCAAGAAGCTCAAGCTGCACGAGGGAGACTCGCTGCGATTGGAGTTGCAAGGCCGCGTGCTGTCCGTGCGGGTGGGAGCCGTCGTCCGCGATTATTCGCTGGGTGGCCTGGTCGTGTTCTTGGACCGGTCCGCCGCGGCCAGGCTGATTTCACTCGGTCCCCCAGGCGTTTACATCGTACAGCCCAAGCCCGAGGTGGCGATCGAACCGCTCATCGATGCCCTGCGGCCGATGGCGCGGGAGCATGGACTGGTAATTCGCTCGTTCGTCGATTTGCGGCGGCAGTTGGACGCCCTGATCGATGGCATTGTCGGCGCGCTGTGGGGCCTGGTCGCCGTCGGATTCGTGATTGGCGGCGTGGCCGTGGCCAACACGCTGACCATGAGCGTGCTCGAGCAAACGCGCGAGTTGGGACTGTTGCGCGTCATCGGCATGACGCGCCGTCAGGTGCGCAAATTGATTTTCTGTGAAGCGTTGCTATTGGGCATATTGGGGGCCCTGTTGGGCGCGATCGCTGGCGCCACAACGGCATGGGTCATCCATCTGTGCAATGAGCCGCTGTTGGGGCAGTCCGTGCCGTTCGCGTTTCATACGTGGCTCGTGGCGCTCACGGCAGGCGGTTGCCTGGTCATTACCGTGTTGGCCGCCTGGTCGCCCGGTCGCAGGGCCGCGCGGCTGAACGTGCTGGCGGCGATCGCCTACGAATAACGCATGCGAGGCACGTGCTAATGGCTTCCGCCTCACCGCTGGTTCATTTCAGTATCGACCACGCGGTCGCGACGATCACGATCGATCGCCCGGCGGCGCTCAACAGCATCAATCCGGCGGTCGTGCACCAGCTTGAGCTGGCGCTAGCGAAGGCCGTCGCCGATCCGGCCGTCCAGGGCGTTGTCCTGGCCGGCGCGGGCAAGGCTTTCGTGGTCGGCGCGGACATCGATTTTTTTGTTCGCAATTTGTCGTCCGACGAGGGCATCGACCGGATTCTGAAGTTCACCGCCGCCGGACAACGGCTAGTCAACGCAATTGACAACTGCCCCAAGACCGTCGTGGCGCGGGTGGAGGGAGCGGCCTGGGGCGCCGGCACCGAGATCGCCCTGGCCTGCGACTACGTGGTGGCCACTCCGCAAGCCAGCTTCGCCTTGCCCGAGGGTTCATTGGGAATCTACCCGGGGCTGGGCGGCACGCAACGCGGTAGTCGGAAGCTGGGAATCGGCACGGCGAAATGGTTGATCTACACGGGCAAGATTCTCTCGGCGGCCGACGCGTGGAAAATTGGACTGCTTTCGCAAGTCGTCGATCGCGAGCGACTGCTCGACTTCTGCGCCTCGCTAGCCCTTGGACGAGCGGCCTGCGATCCGCGCCCGGCCATGACCTCGGAACACACGTCACTGGCGGACTTTTTTAGTCGCTTGCGAGTCGACGATCTACTCACCGGACGCGCCGACACGATGGGCAATGCGGCGATCGAGCGAGCCGCGAAGCAAGCGGCCAACAAATCTCCGCTGGCACTGCGTCTCGCGGAGAAGTTGATGGACACCGGATCCACATGCACGCTGGAAGAAGGCTTGAAGTTGGAACTTGCCCACCTCGTTGAAATCTTTCGCGACCCCACGGCACAGAGCTTGCTGCGAAGTCGCGCCACGCAGCAGACGCGGTAGGCCCCCTGTCGAGGGAAAAGCCGCAAAATTTACCGCATCTCGCCAGTCGGGCTAATCGTTGCCGCTTGACACTAGATGCCACGAAACCATAATGATGTGCCTTGGAGATATGCGTTAGATGAGGTGTTTGGACGATTTGACTCGGCTTTTATAGATCCGACATCTGGGCGGTCTTTGGGGAAGGGCAGCCGGTACATGATTCAGACGACTAACGGACGAGTTCACCCGGCAACGAAGTCGGAAATGCTCCTCGAACGGGCTCGCGCCAGCATTGCTGGCGGCGACAATAGCACGATGCGCGTGTTGCCCTATCACTTGCCACTGGTCGCGGTGCGGGGTGAAGGTTCTCGCGTCTGGGACGTTGACGGGCAGGAGCACATCGACCTGAACATGGCCTACGGGCCGCTCATCTTTGGCCATCGCCCGGCCCCCATTGTCGATGCCGTGGTGCGCCAAGTCACCGAAAGCGGCAGCCAGCTTGGCTTCCCGGCCGAGTTGTCGGTGCGCGTTGCCGAGAAGGTCAAGCAACTCTATCCGCACATTGAATTGCTGCGATTTTCCAGCACCGGCACCGAGGCGATCGTCGCCGCGCTGCGACTGGCCCGGGTATTCACCGAACGGCGCTACATCATCGCCTTCGAGGGACACTACCACGGTTCGAGCGATAACATCTTCAACCGTTACCACGCTCCGCTCGAGGACCTGCCCGAGGGCTCCTACGGCCCGGCGATGCCCGGCACGTTGGGCATGAACGGCGCTCCGGTCGACGTGTTGATTTGTCCGTGGAATTCGCCAGAGGCCCTGGAAGCGTGCCTGCGCGATCATGCCGATGACGTGGCGGCCGTGATCATGGAGCCGGTGATGGGCAACGCTGGCGTTATCGCACCCCATGATGACTTTTTGGAAATCGCCCGCGCGCTGACGCACGAGTATGGCGCGCTGTTGATCTTCGACGAGGTGATCACCGGCATGCGAGTCGCCGCCGGCGGTGCGCAGGAGCGGTTTGGCGTCGAGGCCGATATCACGATTCTGAGCAAGGCTCTTGGCGGCGGCTATCCGATCTCGGCCTTGGGCAGCACGCGCGAAATCATGCAGTCAATCGTCGAGGGGCGGCTGTTTCATGGCGGCGTCTATTCCGGCAACGCGCTGGTCATGGCCGCGGCCGACGCCGTGCTCGATGAAATTCTGCGCGACAGTGCGGCCATCTACGATCGACTGAACGCGGTCTCCGGTGAATTCGCCGAGGGCGTTCACGAGGTGTTCTCGCGCTTGGGCGTTCCGCACCAGATCAACCACGTCGGGCCGATGATCTCGATGATCTTGACCGACGGCGACGTGGAGCCCATCCGCAGCTATCGAGACATCCGCCGCCACTGCGATTTCGACAAGTACATCCGCTTCCAGCACCACTTGCAGCGCCGGGTGTTTACTTCCATCCCAATCAGTTCGAACCGCTCTTCTTCTCCACCGCCCATACGCGACAGGATGTGGCCACGGTGCTGGAGCGCATCGAAGACGGTGCGCGGGCTACCCTTCTGGCTTAAGAATGGACCTGTCGCCTCTCGCGATTTTGGACGCCGCCGCCGGCTATCGCGGCGAGATCGTGGATTTGGACTCGTCCCGCGTGATTTCGGCCGACGCCCTGCGCGGCGGCCAGGACCTCTTGGCCCGCGCCCTGCGGCGCGAAGGTTTGGCCCTCGGCCAGCGCGCGATTCTTGCGATCGCCAACGGACCCGAATTCATTGCCACGCTCGTGGCCGTGCTCAGTGTCGGCGGATCTCCGTTGTTATTGCACGGCAAAACACCCGCGGCCGAACTGAAACGCACGGCCCTGCGTTACGGGGCGCGGTTGGTGCTCACGAACGAATGTTCCGCGGCGGACTTGGCGGCCGAGGGCTTGCCCGCCGGCCAGCTCGACTCCGTCGACTGGATCGAACTGACCGTCGCGCGGGTCGATCCGTCGTTGCCCGGGTTTAGCACTCAATATGCCGACTTGCCCGGGGTGCCGCTGCACCCAACTTCCGGCACCACGGGCCTGCCCAAAGTGGCCGTTCGCCCAGGCCGAGCGGCCACGGAAGAAGCCCGGCACTATATCGAGACGATTGGCGTCACTGCCGAGGATACGATTGCGGCCGTCTCTCCCATGTGCCATGCCTATGCCTATGGAATGTGCGTGATGGTGCCGCTGTTGAGCGGCGCGCGCGTGGTCTCGATGCGCGGCTTTCAAGCCGGCCGCGTGTTTCAGGCCCTGACGCAGGAGCGCGTCACGATCTTGCCCGCGGTTCCAGCCATGCTCGACGTGCTGATGTTCGGCGCCGGCGATCGCTTGCGTGGAGCGGTGCGGACCGTGCTCTCGGCCGGCTCGCCGTTGTCGGAGCGAACGGCCAGTCGCTTTCTGGCCAAGAGCGGAATCGCCGTGCGTCCGCTTTACGGAACCACCGAAACCGGCGGCATTACCGTGGCGCTGGCCAGCGACGAGCAGGCGCTTGGCGGTTGCGTGGGCCCGGCAATGCAAGGCGTCGAGGCCCAAGTGCGACCCCGAGGGGACGGCGCCGAGGCCCCGCCCGGCGTGGGGCAGTTGTACATCCGCTCCAGCTCGATGATGTCGGGCTACCTGGGCGAGGATACAATCGATACGTCGCCGCTCGACAACGGCTGGTTCTCCACCGGGGATCTGGCGAAGATCGACTCGGCCGGCCGCATCCACCTGATGGGACGCGAGGCCGACGTGATCAACGTCGAGGGGCTGAAAGTGATTCCCGTCGAAGTCGAGGAAGTCATCGCGGCGCTGCCGGGCGTATTGGAAGTCAAGGTCTACGCCGGCGCGCCGCGCCAGCGGCGGCCAATTCATCAAGGCGGCGGTGGTGCTCGAGGAAGGTTTCGATCCGGCCACGATTCGAACGCATTGCGAGAAGAACCTGGTGTACTACAAACGGCCCGAGCGCATTCTTCCGCTGCCCAGCCTGCCCCGTTCGCCGGCCGGAAAGATTTTGCGCGACGAGTTGCCCTAACATGCCGACGAGATTGACATCATGCATGTAGGCAACTGGCAAATCGACATGATCAACGGAGGCACGTTCTGGCTCGACGGCGGGGTTATGTTCGGCGTCGTGCCTCGTTCGTTGTGGGGCGGCGTCGTCGCGCCCGACGCGTCGAACCGCATCGCCTGCGCCAATAATTGCGTGCTGGCGCGCGACGGCACGCACACCGTATTGATCGACACCGGTTACGGCGGGAAGTTTTCGCCGCTGGACCGTAAGTTCTATCGGATGGAATCGGGCGAACCGCTGGTGGAAAGCCTCCACGCGCTGGGCGTCGCGCCCGAGGAAGTCGACACGCTGGTCTTCAGCCACTTGCATTTCGACCATGTTTGCGGCGCCACGCGATTCGACGCGCAGAAACGCCGCGTGCCGATCTTTCCGCGGGCTCGGCACCTCGTCGGCCGATCGGAGTGGGAGGATGCCACCGGCGGAAGTCCCGAACTGACCACCGCCTATCCGATGGACGACATTCTGCCGCTCTACGAAGCCGGGCTGATGATGGTCGTCGATCACGGCCACGAGATCGTGCCCGGTTTGCGATGCCACGTCACAGGCGGACACACGCGCGGGCACATGGCGCTGTTCTTCGAGTCGGGCGGACAGACGGCGGCATACTTGGGCGACATTTGTCCGTCGACGGCTCACATGCGACGCATGTGGCACCTGGCCTATGACACCTACCCGGTCGACACGCGGCGCTGCAAACCCGAGCTGCTGGGCCGTGCCGCCGACGAGGGCTGGTGGATTCTGTGGAACCACGATCCGCGGACCGTCGTCAGCCGCGTCGCACGAGACCCGAAGCGCGAGTTCGTGCCCGTCGAGCCGACGCCCCGCGTGCCGACGCCACAGGCGCCTGTGAACGTCGCCGTCAGCGCCCCAGCAGTTGGCGAATAAAGTCGCCCGCGGCGCCGCCCTGCACGACATGGTCGACCAGCGCACTACCCACGGCGGCGGCCTTGGCCGGTGAGGCGCAGATCTCGGCCACGTCGACGGCCGACTTCACGCCCACGCCGACGATCATGGGCAGGTCCGTTTCCGCCGCGACGGCTCCGCAGAACTCGGCCGTGTTGCTCGACGCGGGCGCCGTGCCGGTCATGCGCGCCCGCGGCACATACAGGCATCCGGTGCAGTAGCGCAGCGCCAAATCGCGAAGTTTTCGCGACGCATCGCTGGGACAGGCCAGCACGGTTTGCAGCCCGCGCTCCGCCGCGCTGGCCGAGAATGCCGGGCATTGCCACATCGGGATGCCAACGGGCAACAGGGCCGCGGCGCCGGCGGCCGCCAAGGCATCGAGAAAGCTCGCGGCGACTGGTGGATCTTCGATCGCTTGCCACTGCACCACGGCCACCAGCGGCACGGCAGAGTGCCGCGCTGCAACTTCGCCCAGCAGGGCCATGGCGCGGTTGGCGTCGATGCCAGCCGCCAGGGCCCGATGGTGCGAGGCCAGGAGAGTTTTGCCCTCCAGCGCCTTGGCGTGCGGAAAGCCGAGCTCGAGAGTCAACGCGCCTGCGGCTAGCAATTCGTCGGCCAGTTCGACAAACCCCTCGCTCGGATCGCCGAGAGTCAAATAGGCGATGACCTGATTGCCCTGCGGCGACGCAGTCAAAAAATCCCGCAGCGATGGTGACGAGCCGCCAGGCATGTTGTTACTCGCCGGAAACTTGCTTGAGAAGTCCGGCAACCAGTTCCTCCGCGATCGCATCGCCTTTCCGCACCGACGAACAAACGTCGATGCCGACCGCGCCGCTCGCGGCCAGCAACTGTTGGGCATTGGTGGACGAAACTCCGCCTGCTACCAGCACTGGCACGTCGGGATGGCGCTCGCGAAAGCCGAGCAAGTCGGCCGCTGGAATCGTGGCATGTGATTCGGCCTGGCCGGTTGCTGAGTTTTTCCGTCGATCAAGGAGGATCAAATCGGCCCCGGCGTCGAGGTACTCGGCAAGGCGGTCTTCTCCAGCGAAGCGGCCTTCGGCGTAAGCAAGTTCCAGCACGATCAGCAATTCGTCGTGGCCGAACTTGCCGCGCAATTCGGCGACTCGACGCGGTGAGTTGCCGGACCCCAGTTGAACGGCTCGGCGCCGATGTCCCGCACCATGGCGGCGAGTTTTTCGGTTGATGCGGCGGCCGTGACGAGCGTGGGGCGAATCGGGCCCTTCCGCGAAACGGCAAGCTCCCTTGCCCGTTCCACAGGCAGTGTCCACGGCGAGGGCACGCCGACAACCAGCCCGAAGAGATCGACTCCCATCCGTTCCAGGCATTCGACTTCGGCCTCGTTCGTGACCCCACAAATCTTCACCAGTGGCCGGCTGTTGCGTCGCGCGGGCGATGTGTCGGCAGCGGCCACGATGCGGGCCGTTTCGGATCGGAGATCCTCGGCCAACAGAAGTTGTGTGCCGATCAAGATGCCGTCGAAGCCGGCTCTGGCCAGTGCCCTGGCGTCGTCCGGACCATGGACGCGACTGGCGCTGATCCACACGCGCGGATCGGCACGGTCGATCAACGCGACGCTGCGCACGATCCCTTCCCCCGTGATCTCTCCGGTGGCGATATCGGCGTTGTTGATCGCGATGATGCCCTGATGAACCGCGCGGACTTGTTCGATTTCGTCGCGCGTGGCGACCTCGACGAATGGTTCGACGC
The DNA here is from genome assembly GCA_963791755.1 of uncultured Planctomycetaceae bacterium. Taxonomy (GTDB): domain Bacteria; phylum Planctomycetota; class Planctomycetia; order Pirellulales; family PALSA-1355; genus PALSA-1355. The sequence continues at coordinate 56,438 of CAWBTK010000005.1, read as the reverse complement.
CGAGCTGGTTGGCCGCTTGCAACAGCGCGGTCAAACGCTCGATGCCCAATAGAGGCAATACCAGCAGCACGGCCGAGGCGCCCAGGCTCTTCGACGCCTCGATGGCCTTTTCGGTCGAGATCTTGTCTTTTCGCAGGATTGGCAGCCCCAACTCGGCGGCATGAACCTCAGCCAACATCCGCGTGGTTCCGCCAAAGATCGAACTGGTCACGACCGACACGGCCGTGGCTCCGGCCGCGCGATAAACGCGGGCAATTTCCGCCGCGGGACGTCCGCGCAGCAGGTCCTCGCCGAGCGCGGCGCGGGCTTTGATTTCGGCGATCACTGCCAAGTGGCCGCGGGCCGATTGTGCTCGAATTGCCCGGCTAAACGCGTCAGCCATGGTTCCAGACTCGCTCGCGCAGGCGCGCAGTTTCCGTAGCGCCGTCCCGCGCGCAGGATTTCCAGTGCCTGGCCGTAACCGTCTTCCAGACTGTCGGCTTTTCCGACCTTGTTCAACACCAGTCCCGCGTTCAGGGCCACGATGTCGTTTTGCGCCCCCGTTCCCTCGCCACCCAGCAGGCGCTCGCAACATTCGGCCGCGGCGGCGACTTCCTGGCCGGCGAGATCATCGAGCAAAGGCGCCCGGATGCCGAACGCTAATGGATCGAGCGTGCTGTCTCGTCGACTGCCATCAGTCGCCAGGTCACATACTTGCGTGGCCGCCATTGTCGAGACTTCGTCCAGCCGGTCGGCGCCGGAAACCAAGGTCGTTGGCACGTCGCCCAGACTTTGACACGCGCCGGCCAGCATTTCCAGGCAGGATGTCGAATGAGCGCCGAAAAATCGATAATCGACTTGGATCGGCGACAAGAGCGGTCCCAATTTGTTCAGATAGCCGGCCGCGTTTCGATAGACTGCCGGCGTAAGCAGCTCGGCCAAACGACCGAGCACGGGCGCGTGATAGGCCGGCGGAACAAACACGATGCCCACCTCGCGGGCAATCGTCTCGATTCGATCCCAGGGCATCGCGACCTTGAGCGTGCCCAAGCGGGCGGCGACGTCGGCGAACCCAGATTTGCCACGGTAAGCATTCGACCCGGTCTTGATGACCGTGACCCCTGCGGCCGCCACGACGAATGTCACCGCCGTGGTGATATTAAACGTCGACGGGCCGCCACCGGTGCCGACGATGTTGATCGCAAGCCGGCCATCGGGCAGGTTCACTCGTCGCAATGCGTGCTGGGCGCGCACGACCGACACGAAGGCCGCGGCGTCGTCGGCGTTCAGTCGCCCGAGCAAATAGCCCAATACCGCGCCGACTTCCGCCGGAGGGAGTTCAGCGGCGATCGCCAGGAACTCGTCCAAGTCGTCGGGCGTGAACCCAGCGAGCGACGCCATCTTGTCGAACACCTTGGCCATCGCTCGTCACGAATTTCGGGAGGATATAAAACGGCACGACCTTCGGATCGCACATCCGCCGTGCCCTGGATCGGGCAAAAGAGGAACCTTTCTACGCTAGCAAGCAACGAGCGGCGGGGAAACTGTACGTCCTTCTCTTGATCTTTTGGTCCCCAGAGGCATTTCGATCATCGGTGGCCCTCTTTTTGCTGCTTGGCCGGTCACCTTTTGGGGGCTCGAACGCGGGCATTTTGTGTCGAAAATTGAGGCCTGTTTTTGACCGCCGTCAAAGATGGCTCAGTAGTCATAAGCTGTGTATTTGACCTAGGTTGACATGAAAAGTAGCCCTCATTAGAATTGGACTTTTGCATCGGATCGCTGGCACCCTGTGTCTGCCGTGCTAGCACAATTCCCGCCGCCCGTCGCGTCAAACGAGTCCCCCAGAGATTTGACCGCATGAAATATCTCTTTTTGACAGGCGCAACGGGACTGGTTGGCCGCTACCTCGTGAAGGAGTTGCTGGCCGCCGAGGTTCCCCTGGCGGTCATGGTTCGACCGGGCAAGGGACCGGCCGCGCTGGAAGGGATCATGCGGCATTGGGAGGAAATTGCCGGCCGGGCGCTTCCGCGTCCGGTCGTGATCGAAGGGGATCTGCGCCGTCCCGAAGTTGTCATCGATTCGGCCCAGCGCGACTGGCTCGCCCAGCACTGCGACACGTTGTTGAGCTGTGCCGCCAGCATGACGTTTCGCGAAGACAAGAACGGCGAGCCGTTTTTGACGAATATCGAGGGCACTCGCAACCTGCTGGCCATGTGCCGCTCGACCGGGATCCGCCGCATCCATCACGTATCGACGGCCTATATCTGCGGTTTGCGGCAGGGCCGCATCCTGGAGAGCGAGATCGACCTGGGCCAGACGCTGGGCAACGTCTACGAAAAGAGCAAGCTGGAAGCCGAAAAGCTGATCCGCGCCGATGACTTCCTGGTCGAGAAAACCTTCTACCGTCCTGCCAGCGTGGTAGGAGACTCGAAGACCGGCTACGTCACGAGCTTTCATGGCTTTTATCTGCCGCTGCAATTGGCACATGCCATGGCCGGCCGCGTGCCGGTGTCGCAAATGAGCGAACGGTTCTTCGCCAAGCTGGGACTCAAGGGCGACGAGGGCAAGAACCTGGTGCCGGTCGATTGGCTGGCGGCGGCGATTTCGTATCTCGTTACGCATCCGGAACACCACGGCCAGACGTACCACCTTGCTTCGCCTAAGCCCGTGCCCGTTTCCGAGGTGCAACTAGTGGTCCGCGACGCCATCGAGCGGCACTATCCCAAGCAACTGGCGACCTCGATCACCGAAGACGAGCTGAAAGCGATCGAAGGCCTGTTTTACGAGTACATGTTGATCTATCAATCGCATTGGCGCGACGACCCCAAGTTCGACCTCACCAACACGCTGGCGGCGCTGCCGCATCTGCCGTGCCCCGACATGAGCTATGAGGTCTTGATGCGCGTCTCCCGCTATCCGGTGGAGCGAAACTTCATGCATCCACGGCACGAGCAGTTCACCGCGGATTTCGACGCGGCCGATTATTTGGACGGCTTGTCCGGCGGCGGCGACGCCATCGCGTCGACCACAAACGGCCCGACCGTGGGGCTGCAGGTCAACGGACCTGGCGGCGGCCAGTGGCAGTTGCAACTCGATGGCGAGCAGTTGTGCGCGATCCAGCGCGGCCTGCCGGATGACGACGGGCCCGGTTATTACCTGACCGCGGCGACGTTTGGCGCATTGGCGGCCGGCGAACTGAGCGTCCAGGAAGCGATCAATTCGGGTTTGCTGGTCGTGACCACGGCCGGTGAAAGCCCGGAACGACTGGTGGATGTTTTGGAACAAATGATTTCCCGCGGCGCTGGCGCCGCCGGAGCAACGCCTGTAATGAATTAGACCGCGTCATTCGCGTCGATCCGCCCTCGCGTTTGATTTTCAAGCGATCGTGAAGCGGATGTCGAGTCGCGCGATTGACAATAGAGGCACGGAGGTAATGCGTCCCGGTCGCGAGATCGAACCAAGGAGGGTGAATCCTTTAGCTTCAGCAAATTGCGAGTGAATCACCCACATGGACGACCACAACGCAGCCTTTCAAGTTCCGCTGGCCATCGTGGGCATGGCCTGCCGCCTGCCTGGGGCGGACAATCTCGACCAGTACTGGCAGTTACTCATCGAGGGCCGCAGCGCGGTCGTCGAACTGCCGCCCGACCGGCTCGATCAGGACATGTACTACGACCCCGAGGTCGGGGTGCGCGGCAAGACCTACTCGAAGCTCGGCGCGACTCGTCACGCAGCCGCCAGTTCGACCACGCCCGCTGCCCGATCGACCCGGCGCTGGTCGCAGTCGATCGACAACGTCCACTTGCTGATGTGCGACACGGCCGCCGAGGCGCTGCGCGACGCGGGCATGGACCCGTTTAACGTCAAGAATCGCAACACGGGCGTGTACATTGGTCACGCCCAGGGCAGCTCGCTGGCAGGCGATTATACCTACTTCAGTTGCATGCGAGGGCCGCCGAGTTTTTGCACGAAGTGCCCGACGTTCCACACTCTCTCGACGGCCGACCAGCAGTCCGTGATCGACGAGCTCGTCGGCCCGGGTCTCCAGCGGTGTAACGCCGCGCACGGCCGACGCGCCCGACGTGTCTTCGAGCCTCGTGGCCGGGGTGATCAGCAAAGCCTTCGGCTTGACCGGGCCCTACCTGGCAATCAACTCGGCATGCGCCTCGTCGTTGCAGGCCATGCTATTCGGCGCGCGGGCTTTGCAGTTGGGCACGTCGACATGGCCATCGTCGGCGGCGCATCGGACTGCAAGGGCGACACGCTGGTGCTGTTCTCGCATGCCCGGGCCATGAGCTCGACCGGCACGCGTCCGTTCGACTCCGAAGCCGACGGTATCGTGTGCGGCGAGGGTTACGTGGCGCTGGTCATGAAAACGCTCGATCGCGCGCTGGACGACGGAGACCGCATCTGGTCGGTGATTCGCGGCCTTGGCGTGTCGTCCGACGGCCGCGGAAAGAGCCTGTGGGCGCCGCGGAAGGAGGGCCAGATCAAGGCCATGCAGCGCGCCTATCGGGGCGGGCTGGACAATGGGCGACATCGAATACCTTGAGGCCCACGCCACGGCCACCAAGCTGGGCGACGCCACCGAGCTCAACACGCTGAACGAATTGCTCGGCAAGCAATTTCCAGCCGGCAAGAAGCATTCCGATCACGAGCGTCAAAGCCAACATCGGCCACACGCTGGAAACGGCCGGCATCGCCGGCGTGATCAAGACCGTGTCTGGCGATGCAGCAACGAAATCATCCCGCCGGCCATCAACATCCGTGAGCTCAATCCGAATATCGATTGGGCCAATGCTCCGGTGTTCGTGCCGACCACGGCCGTGGCCCTGGCCCAAGCGCGCCGACGGCAAGCCGCGCGACGAGCGGGGGTGCAATGCCTTCGGCATCGGCGGATTGAACATGCACTTGCGTGCTCGACGAGTTCACCGAAGCGAGCCGCGCGTTGGCCGCGCCATGCCTGGCCACGATCGAGCCTGCCGCTTCGGCCGACGAAGAGGCGATCGCCGTGATCGGCCTGGGTTGCGTGCTGCCCGGCGCCTGCGAACCCGACTGAGTTCTGGAATCTGCTGGACTCGGCCCGCGACCCCAAGGTGCCGCTGCCGCTGGAGCGGGCCAAGAAACGAACTCGCCTTTAAGTTCGGCAACGCAGCCGTTCCCGACCCGGCCAAGCTCGTGGGCGGCTTCGTCACCGATTTCGAATACGACTGGAAGCGGCACAAGGTTCCTCCCAAGCAAGTGGCCCAGGCCGATCCGCTGCAGTTCATGCTGCTCGAAGCGGCCGACCAGGCGATGCAAGACGCCGGCTACGACAAGCGACCGTTCAACCGCGAGAACGTGGGCGTGGTGGTCGGGACCGAGTTCGGCGGCGATTTCTCCTGCCAGTTGCAAGTTGGCCTGCGGTTGCCCGAGTTGGAGCGGCATATCGAAGACTTGCTCACGCAGCGCGGCTTTCAGCCCGAGCAGGCGGAAAAAGTCGGGCAACGATTATTCCGAGGCCTTATTGCTCAAGCGTTGGCCGGCCCTGATCGACGAAACCGGCAGTTTCAGCACCAGCTCGCTGGCCTCGCGGATCGGCAAGACCTGGAACCTGATGGGCGGCGCGGCCGCGATCGACGTCGGCGAATCTCGGGCCTGGCCGCGCTGTCGATCAGCGTCGACATGCTGCTGGCCCGCGACTGCGATCTGATGATCTGCGCGGCCGGCCAGACGCCGCATGGGCTGGCCGTTCTATGAGAACCTGGCGGTGACCGGCCAATTGGCCGAGGGCTCGCCCCGTTCGCCGCTCGATGCGGCGCCCAACGGACAGGTGCCGGGCGAAGGCGTGGTGGTCGTGCTGCTCAAGCGGCTGGCCGATGCTCGAGCGCGACGGCGATCGCATTCACGCGGTGTTGCGCGGCGTGGGCGCGGCGCACGACACAACTCCTCGGGCGAGGCCCTGCAAGAGGCGATGGACGGTCGTTCGCGGATCCGGCCTTGCGGCCGGCTGACGTGGCCGTGCTGGAACTCGACGCGCTGAGCGAACGCAACAAGATACGGCTGCCGAAGTTCGTGCCGCGGCTAACGTCTATGGGCAAGACGGCGCGGCAACATCCGCTCATGATCAGTTCCGCGGTCGGCCAGATCGGCAACACGGTGGGAGCTTCGTCATTCGTCTCGCTGCTCAAGGCAATCCTCGAAGTCAGCCACGGCGAGTTGCCGCCGGCTTTGGGTCTCGACAATCCTTCGGCCGCGGTGGCCGAGCAATCGCGGCGTGCTGCAGGCCCCGGCCGCTCGCGCCGCGTCGAACGCCACCACGGCCGACGGCCGCCGCCTGGCCGCCGTGGGCACGTGCTCGCGCGGGCTGGCCTATCACGTGGTTCTCGAGTACGGGCAGCCGAGTCGGCCGTAACCGCGCCCGGCGCAAGCGGCCGCTGCCGCGCCGCGCACGCTACCGAGCCCAGCATTGCCAACAGCGCCGGCTGCTGCTGTGGCAGTAACGAACCTAGAATTGCCGGAGCTGGAGAAGTTCCTGGTGAACTTCGTCGTCGAGCAAACCGGCTATCCGCCCGAAGTCGTCGAGTTGGACGCCGATCTGGAAGCCGACCTGGGCATCGACAGCATCAAGAAGGCCCAGATGTTCGGCGAGTTGCAGGAATACTTCGACGTCACGCCGTGGAACATGACCGGACAATCTGACGCTCGACGACTTTCCCACGCTGCGGCACATCGTCAATTTCCTGGCGGCCTTGCCGCAGAAGACGCACGGCACAAACTGCTGCGACCGCGCCAGCAGTCGCACCCCGCGCCGCCAATCGCCGCTCAGCAAGTCGCCGCGCCGGCGCCGCAGCCGATTGCCCAGCGCCGCCCGCCGCGGCACCGTCGCCTGCCACAGCCGCACTCCTGCGGCCGGTCTGGAATTGGCGGAGCTCGAAAAGTTCCTGGTCAATTTTGTCGTCGAGCAGACCGGCTATCCGCCGGAAGTCGTGGAGCTGGATGCCGATCTGGAAGCCGACCTGGGCATCGACAGCATCAAGAAGGCCCAGATGTTCGGCGAGCTGCAAGAGTACTTCGACGTCACGCCGCTACCGCCACCGAGGGCGTGGAGAACTTGACGCTCGACGACTTTCCCACGCTGCGGCATATCGTGAATTTCCTGGCCAAGCTGCCTCCGAAGGGTTCCGCGCCGACGGCTGCGGCGACGCCGGCCGCCGCGCCTCGACCCGCCTCGCCCGCCCCCGAGCCGCTCCGTGCGACGGCGACCGCCACACGCCCTCAAGTCGAGCCGCCGGCCCCCGCCGAGCGCGCTGCCGGCACCGCGCAACCGGCGCCCGCGTCAACAGCCTGGCAGACCTGCCGATTTGGCGCCGCTGATCCCGCCACGCTTGCGACAGCCGTCGAAGCGGCGCTGGCCGATGCTCAGGCCTTTGACGCTTCCAGCCGGCGTCGTTTCGGCGCGGCCGACCGGTTTCGGCTGGCAATCGTGGCCGACATCGCCGGCCACGCTCGAGCACTCGCCTGGCGACCGCCGTCAAGCAGCTTGATAATCCCGCGCGCAAACCGTGCTCGAGCAGCAGGGCATCTTCTATCGCGCAGGCCAATCCCGACACCCGCATCGTGTTCTTGTTCCCGGGCCAGGGCTCGCAGTACACCGGCATGCTGCGGCAACTGGTAGCCGACGTTCCGGCGGTCGCCCAGCGGCAGCGGACGATCGACGCCGTCATGTCGCGGCTCGGGCTTTCCGACCTGGGCGCAACTGGCCTGGGACGAGTCGTCGCCGTTGGGCAAGGACGTATGGACCACGCAGATCTCGATGCTGTTGGCCGACGTGCTGGTGCTGGCCGCGCTTTCGCGATCGCGGCATTGAGCCCGACTGCCGTCGCCGGACACAGCTATGGCGAATACGCCGGCGCTGTTGGCGGCCGACGCCTGGGATCTCGAACAAGCGATTCGCGTGACCCGCCGCCGTTGCGACTCGATCGACGCCAGCCCGGCGGACTAGGCGGCATGCTGGCCACGACCGCGACCCCGAGATCATTGCTCAACTGGCCTCGCCGCGCTGGCGGTCCGGTGTACGTGGCCAATCACAACGCCCCCGATCAAACCGTCGTCGGCGGCACGCTTGCCGGCGCTTGCCGAGTCTGGAACCGCTGCTGCAAGAGGGGCTGTATCGAGACGCGCAGCTGCCAACGTGCCCAGCCCGTTCCATACGCCGCTGATGCAAGAAGCGGCCGCGCAATTTCAACGGATCATCTCCAGGCGAGAGTCGTTCGCCGCGCCGCTCGTGCCGACCTATAGCGTGGCGAACAACGAGCTGATTCGCGATCCCGGCGAGATCGGCGGCAACCTGGTGGCGCACCTGACCACGCCGGTTCGCTATGCCGACCTGATTCGCAAGCTCGCCGCCGAGGCGCCGACCGTGTTCGTCGAGGTCGGTCCGCAACAGGCTCTGACGCGGCTTAACCGGCGCATCCTTCCCGCCGCCGAACTGGCCGGCATCGCCTGCGACAATCCGTCGCGACCAGGCGTGGAACAGATCGTGCGCGTGCAGGCCCTGTTGGAATGCCTGCGGAGCGCTCGATCGCCCGCGATCTGCCGCGAAACGGCCGGCGCCCGAACGACCAACGGCTCAATCCATCGCGCCGGCGGCCAGGCGGCCGGGGCAGATCTGGCATTTCGATGCCACGGCGCGGCGTCGCGAGAAGATGCGCGAAAGCGCCAGCGGTCGCACGCCCTCGAAAACCACTCGACCGACCCAGGCAGCCGCGGTTACTCCGCCGCCCTCGGCGGATCCAGCGCCCGCGCCGGCGCCAGTGCGCCCGGCACCGACTCCAGCGCCCGCGCCCCAGCCCGCGGTCGCATCGCAGCCTCCCCCGCGCCGGCCACGGCGACCGTCCGGGCCGAGGTTCCGACGGCGAACCTGGCCGAGCTGGAAAAGTTCCTGGTGAATTTTGTTGTCGAGCAGACAGGCTATCCGCCGGAAGTCGTGGAGTTGGATGCCGATCTGGAAGCCGACCTGGGCATCGACAGCATCAAGAAGGCCCAGATGTTCGGCGAGCTGCAAGAATATTTCGACGTCACGCCGCTGGCGAACATGACCGGCGCGGAGAGCCTGACGCTGGACGATTTCCCGACGTTGCGACATATCGTGAACTTCCTGGCCGCGTTGCCACAGAAGTCGAACGCCGCCGCCGCGCCGCAGCCCGCGGCGGCTCCCTCCGCGACCGCCCCGGCCCGGCCGGCGCCAGTCGCGGCGCCCGCAGCTCCCACTGCCGTCGTCTCGCCCCAGCCGGCCGCCGCCACGCCTGGCCCGAGTCTGGACGTTTCGGAGCTGGAAAAGTTCTTGGTGAACTTTGTCGTCGAGCAGACCGGCTATCCGCCCGAAGTGGTCGAATTGGACGCCGACCTGGAAGCCGACCTGGGCATCGACAGCATCAAGAAGGCCCAGATGTTCGGCGAGCTGCAAGAGTACTTCGACGTCACGCCGCTGACGAACATGAGCGGCGCCGAGAGCCTGACGCTGGATGACTTTCCAACGCTTCGGCACATTGTCAACTTCCTGGCCACGCTGCCACAAAAGGGAGTTTCTTCGCCCGATATTCCCGCCGCTCCCAGCGCGCCTGCCGCGGCCTCCACACCAGTTCCGCCCATTGCCACACAGCCCGCCGCGCCCGCACCAGCCCCGGCGCCTCGTGAGGCGGCGCCCGCCCTTGCGCCTTCGTCAGCGGCTGGCCAGACGCTCGACGTGACAGAGTTGGAAAAATTCCTGGTCACTTTTGTCGTCGAGCAGACGGGCTATCCGCCCGAAGTGGTTGAGTTGGACGCCGACTTGGAAGCCGACTTGGGCATCGACAGCATCAAGAAAGCCCAGATGTTCGGCGAGCTGCAGGAATACTTCGACGTCACGCCACTGACGAACATTAGCGGCGCGGAGAGCCTGACGCTGGACGATTTCCCGACGCTACGGCACATCGTCAACTTCCTGGCGACGCTGCCGCAGAAAGGCGCTGCGCCGGCCGCCGCAGCCGCCACGACATCGGCAGACACCGCGGAGCCCGTTACGCCGGTTGCCTCCACGGCCGCTGGCTTGACCGCCGCGGCATCCACGCCCCAAACGGCGATTAAGGTCGACATGCTCCATCTCCGCGGCACGCCCTATGAAATGGGGCAACAGCACGGGTTGGAAAAAAAAACGGAGATCAATCGCCTCCTGCGACGAGTCGCTGATTTGACGGATGGCGACTGGAGCGAGTTGCCGATTCCGCGGGAAGCGCGCACTCGCCCCGAGACATTCTTCACGGCGAATCAACTCGAAGAGCTGCGCGGCATGGCCGACGCGGTCGGGGTTCCGTTGGGCAATCTGGCGGCGCTGAACCTGGCCGTGTTCAACGACCTGGCCGCCAATTGCGCACAAGTGGCCACGGTCGCCAAAAGCCCGACCGGCTCCAACGTGTTGCATGCCTTGGTGGGCGACTTGACGCTGCCGCCCGCGCTGGTCGAGATGCTATCTCCCTTCATCGTGGTTCGCGAGCCGGCCGAGGGTTGGACCTGCGCGACGGTGACGTTTGCCGGAATCGCCGGCAGCCTGGTCGGTCTGAACGGCAACGGCCTGGCCGCTTCGGCCGGAGTGGTCCTCAATGCCGGCGCCGGCGACAACGGCGCTTCGCGCGGCGGTTCGCCGTTGCGCATCGACGGCCTGCTTGCTCGAAGCGGAGCGTTGGAGCGGGCGGCGGCCGATCTGCAAAGCGTCCATTCGCCGCGCGGATGGACGGCTTGCCTCAGCCACCAGGGCGAAAGTCGAGTGTACGCCGCGGAGCATAACGGCGCGAGCGTGGCCGTGCGAAACGGACGCGACCCGCTCGTGGCCACGAATCATTGCCTGTTGCAGACCAGTGCCGCGCCGGCCCCGACCGATTCGGTGTCGCGGCTGGCCTGGATCGAACAGCGTTTGGCCGGGCCACGCGCTCCGCGCGACGGCGGCGAATTGCTGGCGGCCTTGGCCGAAATGCCCGCTAAGGGAACCATGCGCGTGTTGACCGTCGTCGATGCCGCGCGCGGCGATCTGCTTGTCGATTGCGGCGCCGTGCGCGAGCGGGTTCACGTCGGGGCCCTGCTGCCGAATGCCCCTGCGGAACGCGAAAGGGTTGCCGCGCCAGCCGCGCCGCCAGCGACGAATGTCGCCGGCAGCGATGACCTGGTTGTCGACGCCACGGAAGGCGAGAACATGCGATTCGTCATGCGAGTCCGGCCATTTCCCTGGCAAACTCCGCCGGCCGATTTTCCCGAGTGGAAGGGAGCGGCGGCGATTCAAGGCCAAGGACCGTTGGCCGAAGCGCTCCAGCGACGGCTTGAAGCAGGCGGCGCGACCGTCGTGCGGCTGCACGATGAGTCTTCGCCCGAGGCCGCCGTCGCGGAATTCGAACGAGCCGCCAGAGAGCACTCGATCCGGCACTTGTTTATCACGTCGCATCGCGACGGTCAGGTCGTCGATCGAACACAAGCGGATCAATGGGACCGGCTGTTCGAGCGGCGAGCGATCGTGCCGTTTTTCGTCGCACAGCGCATGTTGCAGATCGCCGGCGAAGCCGGAGCAATGGACGACTGCAGTGTCGTGGCGGCCGTTGACCTGGGGGGCGATTTTGGATTCTCCGGCAATGTGACGTCGCCGGAGTCCGGTTTTCTGACCGGTTTCGTCAAGGGGCTATTCCTCGAGTGCGCGATCATGCGCGGCTTCAAGCGGTTGCTCGCCAAGGCCATCGACGCGCCTGCCGACGAGCCGGTTGACTCGCTGGCGGCCAATATCGTCCGCGAGTTGGCCGGAGGCACGAACGACTACGAGATTTCCTTTGTCGGTGGACAGCGCTACGGTCAGGTGGCCCTGCCGGTCGCGGCGCCGCTCGAACTGCACAGTTCCATTCGCCCCGGCGGCACTTGGGTGCTGACCGGCGGCGCGCGGGGTATCACGGCGGTGTGCGGATTGGAATTGGGCAAACGGTTTGGCCTGAAGCTGCACTTGATCGGCATGAGCCGGCCTCCGCGGATCGATCCGGCCTGGCGCAATCTCGACGAAGCTGGCACGGCCGCGCTGCGATCCAAGGTTATGATCGACGCCCGCGCGAGAGGCGAAAAACCAAGCGATGCCTGGGCCAAAATCGTGAAGGCCATTGAGATCGACCGCAATCTGCGGGCGTTTGCCGAGGCCGGCGTATCTTGCACCTATCACGCCTGCGACGTGGCCGATCGCGCGGCCCTGGCCCGCGTGTTCGACGAAGTTCGCAAGGCCGATGGTCCGATCGAAGGCATCCTGCACGGGGCGGGCATCGAACAGGCCACGCGCGTGGAGAAAAAGACCCGCGACGGCGTGGCGGCCACCAATGGCGCCAAGATCGCAGGCGCGTACAACCTGATGGCTCTGACTCGACAAGATCCAGTGCGGCATTTCATCGGGTTCGGTTCCACCAGCGGGCGTCTGGGTGGCAACGGGCAAACCGACTATTCGGCGGCCAGCGACATGCTGTGCAAGATGGTCTCCTGGTATCGCACCGAGCGGCCCGAGTGCCACGCGGTGGGCTTTCACTGGCACCCTTGGGACGAACTGGGCATGGCCTCGCGGCCGGAGACGGCCACGATGCTCAAGGCCAACCGCCTGGTGCTAATGCCCAGTCGCGTCGGCGTGCGGCACCTGCTGCGAGAGTTGTACACGCAATCGGCCGACTGCGAAGTGCTGATCACCGACTGGGAGTACCATCAGCGGTTTTATCCCAAGAACGTCGATGACATTCTCAAGAGCGACGAGCTCTTGGGAGTGCCGGGAGCGCGGAAAAAAAAAGCGGCTAACGTCGCCGACCGCGTCCTGCTGAGGATGGTCGATGCTCCGCTGGCTACCGAGAATCCGCGGGCATTGCCGGCCGAGCTTCTACTCTTGGGCGACAATGCAGATGCCCGCGCCTTGACCGAGCAATTGTCCGCCAGCGGCGTTAAGGTGCACCGCTTGCCGGTTGTCGACGATGCGGCGGCCGCTTGCACGGCTCTGGAAGAAGCGTGGCGCGCCTCTCCGGCGCGATGCCTCGTGCTCATGTCGGCGCACGACGTGGAGGCGGGGACGCAACTCGACGATCCCACGAGCGTCGCGCAGCGCGTCGAGCGGGGCGTGTATATCCCGTATCTCGTCACCCAACGTTTTTTTCAATTGATCGCGAAGAGCCCGGCGACCGCGCCCTGCACGATCGTGGCCGTTACATCCCTAGGTGGGGATTTCGGATTCGGCTCCCACGTGCCCGCCCCCGAGGGGGGCGCCCTGGTCGGCATGCTCAAATCGATCTACGTCGAAGACGAGCGCTATCAACACTCACGGTTTACGATCAAGGTAGTCGATGCCCCGGCCGACGAACCGCCGGCGGCGTTGGCGCTAGCGGTCTGTCGAGAGCTGCAAAACGGCGGTCCCGAGGTCGAGGTCGCCTGGTCGGGCGGAGTGCGTCGCACGGTCGCCACGCGACGGCAACCGGTGAGTGAACTCCCCACGGGCCCACGCATCGAAGGTGGCACCTGGATCGTGACGGGGGGCGCCCGGGGGATCACGGCGGCTGCCGCGTTGGAACTGGGACGACGCTTCGGCGTCCGGCTGCACCTGCTGGGCAAAAGCCCCGCGCCACGCCCCGATGCCGCCTGGCGCAACTGCACCGACGAGGAATTCAAGTCGCTCAAGTCCGCGATCGTGCGCGAGGCTATTGAGGCGGGCCGATCTCCGGCCGCGGAGTGGGACCGCGTGCGGAAAGATCGCGAGATCGAACAAAGTCTCGAGAAGTTTCGCGCGGCCGGCGTGAAGGCGACGTACCACGAGTGCGACGTGGCCGACGCCGGGCAACTCGCCGCCGTGCTCCAGCGAGTTCGCGCCGCCGACGGTCCGATCGAAGGTATCGTGCATGGGGCCGGCTATGCCAAGCAATTTCGCTTCGGCACCGCGCCGGACGACAGCGTGCGCCGCGTGATGGGACCCAAGGTCGAGGGCACGCTAGCACTCATGCATCTGACGCGCAACGACCCGCTCAAGTATTTCGTGTCGTTCGGCTCGCTCAGCGGTTGCTTCGGCGGCAACGGCTGGAGCGACTATGCCGCGGCCAATGCCATGCTCGGCAAGCTGGGTGGCTGGTTTCGCGAGCGTCGCCCGGAAGTCCGCACCGCTACGCTGCATTGGCAGACCTGGAGCGAGGTGGGCATGGCCGTGATGACCGATTCGGTTGGCATCAACAAAAACACGTTCAAGATGGATTTCATTGCGCCGGCCGAGGGCGTGGTGCACCTGGCCGAGGAATTGGAACGGGGACTGCCCGAGAGTGAAGTTCTGATCAGCGATGGTTTCTTCGAGCGCGCGTTCTATACCTACGAGTTCGAGCGGCCCGACGCTCCCTTGGCGCACGTGCCGATGTCACGCGGCACGCCGGCGACCGCGGCGAGCTCGGCGGCTGGTCCTCTACTGGCCGGTCTGGTGAAGGATGCAGGCGGCGGAGCGACGGCGCAAATCGTCTTGGATCCCAAGCAGGATCCTTTCCTCGTCGAACATCGCCTCAAGAGCAAGCCGTTCCTGCCGGCCGTCGTTGGCATCGAGGCGCTCGCCGAGGTTGCTCGGGCGGTGGGCGGTGAGCGGGATATTTTCGAGCTGCGCAACGTGCGCGTGGTCAACGGGCTGGCCTTTCCGAGCGACAACACGATCACCGCCACGGTCACGGCCACTGCCGGCGGCGATGGCCTGGCCTGCGTGTTGACGACCGAGGTTCGCGATCGCCAGGGCCGCGTGATCGACCCGGCGAAGCGGCTGATCGAGGCCGTGGTTTCGACCTCGGTCGAACCGATCGTGGCAGGGCCGCCCACTTCGCCGCCCCTGGGTTGGTACCCTTATGCCTATTCGGACAACGTGCTATTGCAGCATGGTCCTCCGCTGCGGTGCCTGAAGGAAGTTGGTTATGTGTACGAGGGAGGCTGGGGCAAGATTTTGGCGCCGGCCGCCGCCGAGCTGGCCGGCCCGCGCCCGAAAGAGGGCTGGCTGCTGCCGATGGCGGTGCTCGACGCTTGCGAGGTCGCGTGCGGGAGTTATCTGTATCTGCAATTTGGCGGCGCCATTGAGGTGCCCTACGAATTTGAGCTCTTGCGGTGGTCGCGCGCCCCGGTCCGGCGAGAAGTGCCTGGTGCAAATGTATTTTCGGGGCCGCAAGGATCGGCACAGCTTGTTCGACTTCACCTTGTACGGCGAAGACAATCAGCCGATTCTGGATGCCGTCGGATATCGCACGGTGCTCCTTGGCGGAGGAGACCGATAAGCGATGGTTTCATCGATTCAATGCCGTTACCGTGCCCTCGGCGATCTGCCGAGCGATCGGCAATCCGCCAGCCGGTGGTTATCGCCGGCCGAACATCGGGTCTGGACAGCCATGCGCTCGCGCCAGCGGCAAACGACCTGGTTGGCCGGACGCGTCCTGGCCAAACAGCTGTTGCTGGCCTGTTTGAGCGACGGCGGCAATGACATCGAGTCGCCGGCGGACATTCACATCGAATCGCGATCGGCCACGAATCGCCTGGGCGTGCGACCGCGCGTGTCGGTGTGCGGCCAGGAACTCGCTTGGGGACTTTCGATCGCACACTCCAGCCGGGGCGTGCTGGCGGCCGTGGCGGCGGACGCCAGCGTGGGCGTGGATTTGGTCTGCTCCGGGGAGTGCCGGGGCGAGTCGCTCGCCTGGTGTTTTTCGGCCGCCGAGCGGCGGTGGCTGGCGGCGCTGCCGAGCCATGGTCACGGGGCAGAGCGATTGTGGGCCATGAAGGAGGCGGTCTTCAAGGCATGCCCCACCAGCCAGGGTTTCGCCCCGCGTAGCATCGAAATTGTGTCGGCCGGCGAGCCAGGCGGCGCGGCATCTTTCGGCGTGCGACGACTGCAATGTTGGCGCGTCGACGCGCACGTCGCGGCGCTGGCGGTTGCCGATCGGCCGGCCGGTTCTCAGAATCATTACCCTTCGAATTGTTGAGAGAGAGCAATCATGATTGACTTGACCGGGCGAGTTGCGCTAGTAACCGGCGGATCTCGAGGCATTGGCCGTGCGTGCGCGCTGCGACTGGCGGAGGCCGGCGCCGACGTGGTGTTGAATTACGTCACGTCGCAAACCGCGGCTGACGGCGTGGCGGCGGAGATTCAAGCGATGGGCCGCAACGCCGCCGTGGTCAAGGCTGACGTGAGCGAGAAGGACGACATCGAATCGATGATCGAGTTCGTCGGCCAGACGTTCGGACGGTTGGACATCGTGGTCAGCAACGCCGCCACGGGCGGATTTCGACCGCTCTTAGCGGCAACGGCTCGAAACTTCCATGCGGCATATGACACCAACGTGTTGGCCTTGCTGTACCTGGTGCAGGCCTCGGTAAAGTTGCTTGCGCAAAGAGCACGAGGGCCGCTCGAAGGTCATTGCCCTGTCGAGCCATGGGTCGGACATTGCCTTGCCGTTCTACGGGCTGATCGGCAGCTCGAAGGCGGCACTCGAGAGCCTGGCCCGGCATTTGACGCTGGAAGTGGGCGACAAGGGAATCAACGTCAACGTCGTGAAAGCGGGGCTCGTGGATACCGACTCCACACGGCGAATTCCCTTCGCGGACCGCATGTTCGAGGCCCGCAAGGACAAGGCCATGATGGGCGACCGGATGCTCACGGCGGCCGACGTGGCCGACGCGGTGCTATTTCTCAGCAGCCCGCTCAGCGACCTGGTACAGGGCGAAGTCCTCACGGTCGACGGCGGCGCGGCGGTTCACGTTTGATTCGACTCGGCTTCTTCCGCGTTCTGGCTGACCGCCCTGGCTGCCGTTTCGCGCAGTTGCGCGACATACCTATCCAGCAGCGCCTCGGGTGTCAGCGGCGCTGAACAGGCGTGGTTCGCAGCGGAGCGAGATCGTCGTCCTGCCGCCGTATTCTCCAACGATCAGCGCGGCTCGCGTGTTGCGTCGAATGGGCGGCGCGCCGGTGATGTTTTCCAGCACCACGTTGCCGCAGACCAGCCGGTCTCCGCTGCGTGGCAGACGCGACTGAGCCATCAGCCGGCCGATGTTGCTCAGCACGACCGTGGCGAATGATTTCTTCCATCGCAAGCTGGCTGGCACCGCGCCGGGAATGATCGTGGCCAGGCCCAAGCCGCCCAAGAAGTAAAGCGCCAACTTCCATTGCTTGATTTGTTCGGTCTGCGCGTGGATGATTCGCAGTAGCTTTTCGCGATCGGCGAATTCACGCGGACTGACGGTCACGAAGGCGAAGCCCAGCCGGTTCGAGGCAGGAATGTCGGCCCCTTCGCGGCCGCGCACGTTGACCGGCACATTCACGCGGCAGGCCGCGCCGGGTGGGCGCGTTGCAGCCGGTTCCAATCGTCAATTGCCAGCATTAGGTCGCGAATCATCAGGTCGTTCTGCGCCACGGCCCGCTGGGTGGCGGCCTGGCGATAGGCCTCGGCTTCCGCGACCGCCAGCTCGTGTTGTTGGAAATTCAGGATTTCCACTTCCTCGGGCGGCGCCGCGGTGGAAGACGCCGAGCCGTGCTGGTCGGAGTGACACGGCGCCTCGACAATCGCCACGCGGCGAAACAAGATGCGCGCCCAGACATATAGCGTTATCACGATATCGCGAACGAAAGCGCGAAAGCCCGGCTGTGCGCCGCTCAGATCGACTGCCGCTCGATCGCGCAATCGCTCCACGCGCACCGGCGCGAGTGCGGGCGCCTGCGAGCAATCGCCAACGGCCGAGGCATAGAGCACCAGCACGTCGTCGAGGAACTGGGTCGAAGCCAATCCGTCGCAACAGGAGTGGTGGAACTGAAACAAAACGCGGGCCGACTGGTCGCTGGCGCGCACCCGAGACGCGCATGCCGCGCTCGACAGCGAGGTCGATGTATTCTCCTCGTGGATGCGTGATTGGCGCCGCGGCGTCCGACCAATCGACCCAGGCGGACTCCGACGGACCGGCGACCCACTTGGGAGACAGACCCGAGTGCGACACGAGCGCGCCCAACAGTGGATGTCGCTGGATGGCTTGTTCGATGGCCCGCAGAAATGGCTCACGCGAAAGACGCCCGGCAAATCGCAGCTCGACAGGGAAGGTCGTGGGATAGCGGCGGCTGTCGTCCGAGAGGTAATACCTTTCGAACGGCGTGAGAGGGAGAGGAAAAACCACGGAGCGCCTTACGAATTAAACGGCAGCGGCGGCCCTCCCGTGGCGAATGAAACCGGGGCGTCGAGCCCGCCTTTCTCGAAGCGATAGGCCACGCCGCCCGGGCGTGCGGTTCCACCGTAGTTGGCTGCCAGTTGTGTGTCAAACGATTGGGAGTCCGCTGCCCGTCGAGCGCGGTGGCCGACGTTCTAGTGACTTTTGAATTGCGAAAATTTTGTCAAGGATTATTGCAGTCTAGTGGCGGTTCTGACGGGCCTGGGTGCCCTAATCGAATTGTGTTGTATCGAGGTTTATCCACCCTGATTTTACGAGTAAAATAACGTTTCTGTCCCCTTCCGGCGGGTTGTGTAGCAACCACTAGAAAGATTCCTTGAAAAATTTCGAAAGGTGTTAAAATACCGGCTACGGTCGCGCCTCGCTTCTGACGGTTTTCATTGGCCTTCGCGCTATTGAGGTCGTTCGGCGGGGTGCGCGTCCCATCCCCCCTTGCCGCCGGAACCGGCAAGAGCTCTTTACTCGAAAGAGGCGAGTCATGTGTGCACTACGTGCAGCTACGCGCTCTCGCGCGCCCTGGTCGTGGGATTTTCTCGCTCAGCAGCCGGCTCTCTCGCGGCGAAGGTTTCATTTGGAATCGCTGGAGCAGCGGACGATGCTGGCCGCCGACCTGTGCGCCATTGACGGCTCGAATAACAATCTTTCGCATCCTGACTGGGGGAGCGCCGGCGAACAATTGCTGCGACTCGCTCCGGCCGAGTACGCCGACGGAGCCAACGCACCGGCGGGCGCTGATCGCGCAAGCGCTCGCGCGATCAGCGATCTCGTGGTGGCGCAAACGGACCAGGGGCTCAACGATCGCGGGATGTCGGCGTTTATCTACGTGTGGGGACAGTTCCTGGACCACGATATCGATCTGACGCCCGGCGGCAACCCCGCCGAGTCAATGCCGGTTGCCATTCCAAGCGGCGATTCCTATTTCGATCCGCAGGGCACCGGAACACAAACCATGCCGATGAGCCGTTCGATATACGACTCCTCAACCGGCACTAGCGCCGCCAATCCGCGGCAACAGATCAACGTGATCACGGCCTTCATCGACGGCTCGCAGGTCTACGGATCCGACGCAACACGCGCCGCGGCGCTGCGCACCTTCTCGGGCGGTCGCCTCAAGACCAGCGCCGGGGATCTGCTGCCGCTCAATACCATGGGACTTGCGAACGACAATGCCCTCGGACTTCCGGCTGAGTCGCTATTCGTCGCGGGCGACGCTCGGGCCAATGAGAACATCGAGCTGACGGCGATTCAGACGCTGTTCGTGCGCGAACACAATCGTTTGGCCGACAAGTACGCGGCCTTGAATCCCACTTGGACCGACGAGCAAATCTATCAGCAAGCTCGGCGAATCGTGATCGGCGAGCTGCAAGCAATCACTTACAACGAGTTTTTGCCCGCGCTGTTGGGAGCCGGCGCGCTGCCGTCGTATCGAGGCTACAACCCGCGGGTGAATCCCGGCATTGCCAACGAGTTTTCCACGGCGGCCTTTCGGCTGGGTCACAGTCTGCTGGGCAATGATGTGGAGTTTCTCGACAACCAGGGTCTTCCCGTGCATGACGACGTGGAACTGCGCGACACGTTCTTCAATCCCTCCCTGCTCAAGGAAACCGGGATCGACGGCGTCTTCAAGTACTTGGCCTCCGACGTGGCGCAGGAAGTGGATGTTCACATTGTCGACGAAGTGCGCAACTTCCTGTTTGGTCCCCCGGGGTCGGGCGGCATGGATCTGGCGGCGCTGAATATTCAGCGCGGACGCGATCATGGTCTGGCCGATTACAACGCCGTGAGAGTCGCGTATGGGTTGCAGCCGGTGACGCGCTTCTCGCAGATCACGAGCGATGTCCCCACGCAGCAGGCCCTGCAAGCCGCCTACGGGGATGTTAATAACATCGATCTGTGGGTCGGCGCGCTGGCAGAAGACCACTTGCGCGGCGCGAGTGTCGGGCCGCTGCTGTCCAAAATCTTGGTCGATCAATTCACGCGATTGCGCGATGGCGACCGGTTCTGGTATCAGCGCGATCTAAGCGCGACGGAGCTGCGCGGCGTGCTATCGACGAGCCTGGCCGACATTATTCGCCTGAACACGACGACCAAGAATTTGCAGCCGAACGTGTTTTTCTTCACGCCGTCGATCTCCGGCCAGGTGTTCCTGGACTCGAACGCGAACGGGAGGCAAGACCGTCGCGAGTCGCCATTGCGGGGCATCACCGTGCAATTGCTGGACGCCGACGACAATGTGATCGCGACGACCGTTACCGGGCGCGACGGAAGCTACTCGTTCAAGGACTTGGACCTGGGCACTTATCGGGTCCGCTTGTCGTTGCCCGCGGCCATGGTGCAGACGACGCGGGCTCCGCGAGACATCAGCATCACGCGGGACATCGATTTGCGTTCGATCGATTTCGGAATTCGGCTGCAATCGGCCCCGTTTGCTCGAATGTGAGCGCTGGATTCGTCACGCTGCAAGTCCGGCGGCGCGGCGGCGCGTTGTTCGGGCTCTCGACGCCACCGCAATCGGGTTGTGTTGCGCACTCTGGCAGTCCGTTCGCATTTCGGCCAATTCCGGCAATAAAGGGGCGATTTCAGCCCTGGATTGGGGGTCGTCATAACTTGCGTCCCCCGTGTTGGGTGACTAGGATCACGTCAACCCGGCAACCCGCCAAGTTGGCCCAGGCGCTTCGATTTGCGAAGTTTCGAGCAGACTTGTGAGTCCGTGGATTGCCGCCGGCCTCCTGGCATAACCCTGAATTCGCGGCCACCGACAATTGTCCAATCGGTCGACTGACCAACCGACACGCGTTGCCGTTGATCGTGCCGATTGCCCCGCCACCTGCCAACCATTCAACGTCACACCTTCGCTGGAACACCGATGATGAAACCGAAATCGTACCGCAGTCGCAATGCATCCAGTTCTCCCGCTCGCTCTTTGCGCTCCGCAAATTCCTTTCGACCGAGAATCGAATCGCTCGAAGATCGCAAAATGCTCTCGGCTACGGATCTTCTGGTCAGCGGGTTCGAAGACACCGGCGGCGAGTACGTGACTCGGTATAACGATGTCACCCACACGCCAGTGCCGGGCGGAATTGCCGGCGGTTTCGGCCCTAACGACTTGTTCGTGGCGCAAGGAATCGCAACCGCGCCAGACGGCACGTTCTACGTGAGCAGTCTGTTCACGGGCAAAGTGCTCCACTATGCGGCCGACAGCACGTTTCTCGACGTGCTCGGAGCGGATGATGCGGTCGCCGCGCCGATTTATGCACCCGGAACGTTGGCCTTCGATGCCAATGGTTCCCTATATGTTGGTGATTTGGGTTCGGACGCGGTCTTGAAATTCAATACGGCGAACGTCGGTCAACAATGGGACCCGACCGGCTCGCTCTTCCTCACCTATCAGCCGACGGGAATCGCGTTTGCTCCCGACGATGGCGACTTGATCGTGGGCGGTTTCGATAATAAGAGCGTGATCCGTTACGACGGCGCGAACAACTTTGCTCCCACGGTGCTGATCGACAGCAGCGACGGCAACCAAAACCCCTCGTCGATCTTGGTGCGCCCGAACGGCGACCTGTTGATTGCTGACTTCGACAATGGCAACAACGGCGGCGAACCGCTCCAGCACCACCAGGTGCTCTATTACACGCTGGCGACCGACACGCTGGCGCCGTTCATGAACCTGTCGGCGCCGTTCGGCACCGGCGACGCGCTGGGCAATCCGGCGCAGCCGACCTCGATGATTTATGATCACGACGGCAACGTCTTGGTGGGCGCCTCGCCGGATCACAACAACAACGGAGCGGTGCTCAAGTTCAACGTCACGACCGGCTTGCAAATGGGCGGACCGTTGGTCTCGGGTTTGGGGCTCCCGACAGGGCTGGCATTCGTCGCCTCGCAGACGTCGGTCGTCGTTGATCGCCATCTGTTTTACAACGAGTCAGGCACCGGCGGCGCCACGGTGCGCTACGACGGCAATGACGCGGCCATCAACTCGCTCGACGACAACGCGATTGCCACGGACAAATCCGCCTACCTGCCCGATGGCGTCAGCGCGGCCACGTTCGCCAACGTCTCCAGCTACACCAAGGGCATCAACGGCATCATGATCGACCTGGCCGGCGCGCACGGCACGATCTCGGCGTCCGATTTTGTCTTTCGCGTCGGCAACAATAACTCGCCCAGCACCTGGGGCACGGCCGCGGCCCCGACCAGCATTTCCGTCAGAGCCGGCGCGGGAGTCGGCGGTTCGGATCGCGTCGAGATCATTTGGGCCAACGGCGCTATCCTGAAAAAATGGCTCGAAGTGATCGTGCTGGCCAACGGAAACACGGGTCTGACCCAAAAGGCCGGTTATCCGGTCGGGCAGGGCGACGTGTTCTTCTTCGGCAACGCTCCCGGAAACACCGGCACCGGCGATACTGCGTCCAACTCGCTGGTCAATTCTCTTGACGAAGCCGCCATCCGGGCCCACAACGCCTTGGTGAGCGCAAACATTCCGATCACGAACGTCTACGACGTCGGTCGCAATGCCAGCGTGAACGTGGTCGATGAAAGTGCCGCTCGCTTGAACGGCACCAATCCGGCGACCGCGCTCAAGTATTTAAACCTTGCCAACCCGCCGCTGGCGCCCGAAAGCGACGGGGGCGTGGCTTCGGCCCTGACCGTGCCGACGCCGACGCCGATGAGTTCCCAGAGCGTTACCACCAGCTACCCAGGTGAAACGGACTCGATGGCGGCGCCGGTGACCGCCATGCCGCAACAACTCGTTTGGGCGCGCGGGAATGCCACACGAGGGCGCGCTTTTGTCCCTGCTGGACCGGACCGGTGAGACATCGGAGTTGGACGATGACTTGCTTGGCGATTTGATTAAAGGTCGTCATCGATAAGCCGAAGTGGCGCGGATTCGAAGAAGATTGGTCGAGACGTCGCTCATGGGCGGGGCCAAATGATCGACCCACACGACGATTGCGCCGTGATGGCACACACTTCTTCTACTTCTTATTTCTTACGGAGCCCCAACGTCATCCGCGCGTGCGGGGGCCTAACTTGCCGTGGGCGACGATCTAGCCGTCGCATTTTGGACGAAGAGCACCAGGATTTCCTGCTCGACCACCAAAATCATGGCGGTTGATTGAAGCCCACTCCTTGCCCGGTGCGGCGCTAAGTGATGGCCGCGCAATATCTTAGTGCGGCGGCCCGTCGTTTTATTCAGATTTCGTGTCAGCGGGCAATGCTTCTTCACAGCGATGATCCACTTGTTACACTTTTTTGTATTGCGCGGCACCCGGTTAGAGGGGGACGCTGAATTCGCACTTCGACATGGTCTTGTAGCACCTTTGGAGGCACGCCGATGCGATATGACAAGCGGTCGTCACAAGCAGCTCAAAAGCGAGATCGCAAATCAAGGAAGCACTCGGCGTGGCCTTTGGCGGCCTCGGCCGTCCTGGGCCGTCGCTTACGCGTCGAGCCTCTTGAAAGCCGTCAATTGCTATCCGCCGTCAGTTGGGATGGCGGCGGCGACGGCACGAATTGGAGCGACCCGATCAACTGGAGCGGCAACGCCCTGCCCGGAGCCGCCGATGACGTCACGATCAACGTTGTCGGATTGATCACCGTCACGCACGCCAGCGGCAATACGATCATTCGAAGTTTGACGTCGGCGGAGAACCTGGTGATCTCCGGCGGCAGTTTTCAAGTGACCAACGGCGCGTCGACCGTCAGTGCCAGCTTCACGATCGGCTCGGGCGCGAACTTGACCGCCAATGGCCCGACCGCGACGTTTACGGCCAGCGGCGCCACGACCATCGACGGCGCGAACCTGTTTGCCAGCGCCGGCGGACAGCTCAATCTTTCGCTTGCAACGTCGTACGCCGAAATACCATTCAACGTAACTCAGTTCATTGCCAACGGCGCCGGGAGCCAGATTGACCTGTCTGGCGTAACCTCCATGACCGGCACCAACGGCGGCGTGAATGTCTACGCTCAGGCAGGCGGGACGGTAAAACTGCCGGCACTGGCTAGTACCACGGCCACCGGCCTTCATTTCCAGGCGGACGGTGCGGCCAGCGTATTGAATCTGACTGCCCTCACCAGCGTCAACGATGCTTCATTGCAGGGTTCGCTGACGCTGGCCAATGGCGGCACGCTGACGGCTCCAGTGTTTGCGACCTATTCCGGCGGGAATATCGTGGTCACGAATATGACGGCGTCGTTGCCGACTCTGACGAATATCGACAGGTCGTATTTGTTCGCCAATGCCAATGGGATTCTCACGCTGGCCGGCGTGACGTCGTATGCAGAAGCTGCGTTCAATGTGACCCAATTCAGTGCCAATGGCGCTAATGCCAAGATCGACCTTCCAAACTTGACTTCCATGACCGGCACCAACGGCGCCGTGAACGTCTATGCCCAGACGGGCGGAACCGTAAAGCTATCGGCCCTGGCGAGCACCACGGCCACCGGCCTTCATTTCTTGGCCGACGGGGCGACCAGTGTATTGAACCTGACGGCCCTCACGAGCGTCAACGATGCTTCACTACAGGGCTCGCTGACACTGGCCAACGGCGGCACGCTGACGGCTCCGGTGCTGGCAACCTATTCCGGCGGCTCGATCGTGGTCACGAATATGACGGTGTCGTTGCCGACGCTGACGAATATCGATCGGTCGTCGTTGTACGCCAATGCCAACGGGATTCTGACGCTGGCCGGGATTACGTCCTATGCTGAAGCCGCGTTCAACGTTACTCAGTTTCTTGCCAACGGCGCCAATGCCAAGATCGACGTTCCGAACTTGACTTCCATGACCGGCACCAATGGCGCCGTGAACATCTATGCCCAGGCGGGCGGAACCGTAAAGCTATCGGCATTGGCGAGTACCACGGCCGTTGGCCTTCATTTCTTGGCCGACGGGGCGACCAGTGTCCTGAACCTGACAGCCCTCACGAGCGTCAACGACCCCGCATCGCAAGGCTTGTTGACGCTGGCCAATGGCGCCACGCTGACGGCTCCGGTATTCGCAACCTATTCCGGCGGGAACATCGTGGTCACGAATATGACGGCGTCCTTGCCGACGCTGACGAATATCGATCGGTCGTCGCTTACCGCCAACGCCAATGGAATACTCACGCTAGCCGGCGTTACCTCTTACGCCGAAGGTGCATTCAGCGTGACTCAATTTAGTGCCAGCGGCGCTAATGCCAAGATCGACGTTCCGAACTTGACATCCCTGACCGGCACCAATGGCGCCGTGAACATCTATGCCCAGGCGGGCGGAACCGTAAAGCTATCGGCACTGGCGAGTACCACGGCCGTTGGCCTGCATTTCTTGGCCGATGGGGCGACCAGTGTCCTGAACCTGACAGCCCTCACGAGCGTCAACGACCCCGCATCGCAAGGCTTGTTGACGCTGGCTAATGGCGGCACGCTGACGGCTCCGGTATTCGCGACCTATTCCGGCGGGAACATCGTGGTCACGAATATGACGGCGTCCTTGCCGACGCTGACGAATATCGATCGGTCGTCACTCACCGCCAACGCCAATGGAATACTCACGCTAACCGGCGTTACTTCTTACGCCGAAGGTGCATTCAGCGTGACTCAATTTAGTGCCAGCGGCGCTAATGCCAAAATCGACGTTCCGAACTTGACATCCCTGACCGGCACCAACGGCGCCGTCAACGTCTATGCCCAGACGGGCGGAACCGTAAAGTTATCGGGGCTGACTAGTACCACGGCCGTTGGCCTTCATTTCTTGGCCGACGGGGCATCAAGCGTGCTGAATCTAACCGGGTTAACGACCGTCAACGACCCCAATCAGCAATCGTCGCTGGTGGTGGCAAACGGCGGAACGGCCAATCTGACACCCGCGACCGCCAATTTCACCGGAGTATTCCTGACGGCTAATTCGGCCGGCGTCATCTCGGGCGCCACCATACAATTGAACAGCCCTGGCACGCTCATCGGGAATGGCGGCACCGTGCAAGGCAACTTTATCAATCCATCGAGTGTTCTCCCAGGCGTGTCGCCCACCTTCCTGGGAACAATCAATTTTTCAGGGAGTTATTCGCAAACAGCGGCCGGCAACTATTCGGTCAATCTCAATGGCCTCACCCCCGTCACCCAGTACGATCAGATCTCCGTGCAGGGCACTGTGACTCTCGGGGGCACATTGACCATCACCCGTGGGTTCACTCCGGCGATCGGCGATTCGTTCAAGATCATCGATAACGATGGCGTCGATGCGGTGGTGGGCACATTTGCCGATTCGCCCGAAGGGGACATTTACACGATCAACACGATCCCATTTCGCTTGTCGTACGTCGGCGGTGACGGCAACGACGTGACGCTGACCCGAGTCGATAACTTAAACGTGCGACGATTGCTGTTTTACAATCAGTCCGGCACGTCGACCCGTTACGACAACAACGACCCGGCAATTAACGCTGCTGACGACCTGGCAATCGCCTCCGACAAGAGTGCCTACCTACCCGGCGTCGGTCAGGCGACCTTCGCCAATGTGTCCAGCTATACGAAGGGCATTAACGGCGTCATGGTCGATCTGGCAGGGCCCCACGGTGCCCTGTCGCTCTCGGATTTCGTGTTTCGGGTCGGCAACAATAACTCGCCCAGCACCTGGGCCACGGCCAATGCGCCCACGAGCATGTCCGTCCGGGCTGGGGCTGGTTACCGCGGCGCTGACCGCATTGAATTTGTCTGGACGACCGGCGCGCCGTTCAAGCAATGGCTGGAGGTCATCACCCTTGCGAACGGGACGACGAACATGCCGCAAAAGGCCGGCTATCCGGCCGGGCAGGGCGACGTGTTCTTCTTCGGCAACGCTCCTGGAAACACCGGCACCGGCGATACGGCGTCCAACTCGCTGGTCAATTCGCTCGACGAGGCGGCCATTCGGGCTAACAACGCCTTGGTGAGCGCGAACATTCCGATCACGAACGTCTACGACGTGGGTCGCAACGCCAGCGTGAACGTGGTCGATGAAAGTGCCGCGCGTTTGAACGGCACCAATCCGGCGACCGCGCTCAAGTATTTAAACCTTGCCAGCCCGCCGCTAGCGCCTGAAAGCGACGACGGCGCCATTGCCTCCGCTTTGGTCGCGACCTCGTCGCCGGCGGGCGTCACTACCGCCGCTACTTTGGATTCGCCGGTTGCTGGCACTAACTGTGAATCATTTTCCGGCGGGCTGAAGGTCGCCAGCCAATTGATGCACTGGGCCCACGGAACCACGCCGCGCGGGCGTGCGATTCTGGCCGCGCTCGATTCGGCGTTTGACTCTGCGGACTTGGACGACGATTGGTTCTCCGCCTTCGCCGATCGATGGAAGTCCGGACCGTAACGGGCGCCGGCCACGGGCATGTTTTGATGGATATCCCCCGTGCGGAGCGAGCCTGGGCCGATTAGAATTGCAGCCGCCCCCGCGGCGGCCAACGGTTGCCGATGGCCGCGGGAAACCAAGATTGCCGTCGTCACCCCGGTCCGTTCCGACGCGCCCTTGCTCGAAGCGAGATTTCCCATGCACCCTTTCGATCGACGAAAGTTCCTGCAATCCACGTCCTTGCTGCTGGCCGGCGGCTATGCTTCGGTCGTGTTTGGCGACGACGCGCTCCCCGCTCCCTCGTTCGCCAAGGATCCGACGTACGACCCGCGAGCGCTGTTCTTGACGTGGCAGCGCGATCCCACGACGACTATGACGGTGCAATGGTTGGGCTCGGAAAGGGATTCCGTCGAGCGGCCCATTTGGTTTGCCAGGCAAGGCAGCGATGCCTGGCGAGTGAAGCCCGCGACGGCGCACCCGTTCCCCATGACCGAGCACTCGATCTTGAGGGCCGAGCTGTCGGGTCTGGAGCCCGACTCGGAATACGTATTTCGCGTCGGGCTGGATTCGGCGGAGCAGCGATTTCGCACGATGCCGGCCAAGGCGACCAACGCGATCCATTTTGTGTCCGGAGGCGACTCCGGCATCGGCCCGCACCCGGTGCAGACGAATCGCATGGCGGCCGCCCAGTCGCCGATGTTCGTGGTCATCGGCGGCGATATCGCCTACGAAAACGGCCGGGCCCCGGCCCCCTTTATCGAGTTTCTTTCGAACTACTCGCGCGACTTGCGCGATGATCGCAAACGCATGATTCCGCTCTTGGGCTGTATCGGCAATCACGAAGTCGATGGCAGCTACGGCAAAACCCGCCAGGCCGCTCCGTTCTTCTATGCAATCTTCGACGGCCTGTTCCCCGACACCGGCTACGCTTGCCTCGACTTTGGCGATTACTTGTCGCTGGTGCTGCTCGACACGAACCACACCTCGCCGATCAAGGGGGACCAGACCGATTGGCTGGCCAAGACGCTGAAAGATCGCGAGGACAAGCCCAGCGTGTTCGTGTTCAATCACGTGCCGGCATATCCCTCGGTGCGCGTTTTCACCGGCAACGAGGCCGAGGCCGGAACCGGCGCGGACAATCGGCGGTATTGGTCTCCCCTGTTCGAGCGCTACAACGTCGACGCCGTCTTCGAGCACCACGACCACGCCTACAAGCGCTCGCACCCACTGCTCGACGGCCGGCACGACCCCAAGGGCGTGCTTTATCTGGGCGACGGTTCCTGGGGCAAGATTCGCCGTCCGGACACCCCGGCCAAGCGGCCGTACCTGGCGGTGACCGACGAGGCCTACCACCTCTCGGTTCATCGGGTCGAGGGACGCGAACGGTTTCACGTGGCCCTGTCCGACACTGGCCGCGTGGTGGACGTGTGCTCTACGACCAAGCACGCCCGCATCAAGAGCGGCTAAGAGACAGGCTGCGGGCTTGCTCGGCGAATCACGCCCTGTTTAGCGTCGACTTGCCGTCTTCCAGCACGTACGTGGCGCAGCGTGTTGAGCGGCACGCCGGGCCGGGTCACGTACTCGATCGTGCGATAATCCGTGCGCCATTGCTTGGGCGTGACCTCGCAGACGACGTAGCCCCGCTCGTTGTTGAAGAACTTGACGCAGGGGTTTTCCGCCATCCGCTCGGAAAGGTTCGGCGGTTCGCGATAACCGTCACCGCTCGAGCTAATCGAGGTTCCGACAAACTCCGCGCCGACGACGGCCGACTCGAGCTTGTCGAAATCGGCGATTAGTTCGTTGGCCCAGTTGTTGTGGATATCGCCGGTCAAGACCACGGGATTCACGATCTTTCGGTCGTGCAAGTGTTTCAGCAGCCGACGGCGGTCCGCTTCATAGCCCGTCCACTTGTCCATGCTGTAGCCGACCGCGTCGCCCAGGGTCAGGTCCACCCGCGCGACCATCACCTGCTGGGCCAGCACGTTCCACTTCGCGGTCGACTCCGTTAATCCGTCAAGCAGCCACTTCCGCTGTCCCTCGCCCAGAATCGTGGCTTGCGGATTATCCACGTCGGGGCCGGGCGGCTTGACGCCGTCGCCGTAGGGCTGATCGGTGCGGTACTGCCGGGTATCGAGGACATAAAAATCGGCCAACTTGCCGAACGCGATGCGACGAAACAGCGGCATGTCGGGGCCGTTGGGCAGCGAGCCGCGGCGTAGCGGCATGTGCTCATAGTAGGCCTTGTAACCGCAGGCCCGTTGCGCGCGAAACTGTTCGGTCGTGCTATGCGCCGATTCCTGCGGCGTGAGGCCGGCGTAGTTGTTTTCCACCTCGTGGTCGTCCCAGGTCACGATCCAGGGCGCGGCGTGGTGCATGGCTTGCAATGCCGGATCGGTTCGATATTGCGCGTGGCGGTTGCGGTAGTCTTCCAGCGTGTTGAGGTGCGGACCAATGTGTCGCCGCACCAACTTGTCGCGGCCCGGACCCTCGTAGATATAGTCGCCTAGGTGGATCACGAGGTCCACGTTTTCGCGCAGCATGTGTTCGTAGGCGGTGTACAACCCCGTCTCGAAGTGCTGACACGAGGCGAACGCGAACCGCAGGCGATCGGCCAGCTTCTCAGTCTCGGGCATGGTGCGCATGCGCGCCTTGGGGCTGACTTCGCCGCCGGCGCGGAACTGATACCAATACCAGCGGTCCGGCTGCAAACCCTCGACTTCGACGTGCACGCTGTGTGCCCAGTCGGGCACGGCGACCGTCGTTCCTTTCTGGACGATCTTGGTCATCTGCTCGTCATCGGCCACCTGCCAGGAGACCTCGATCGGTTCGGCCGGCGCCGCCCCCTTCGGTGGGCTTCGGCGCCAGCCGCGTCCAGATCACAACGCTATCGGGTCGCGGGTCGCCCGAGGCCACGCCGAGTTGGAACGGATTGTCCGAAAATTTCGGCTGCGAAAGCACGCGACCAAAAGCACGCGACGACCAGGCCGCCGCCGTCATTAGTGAACTGGTGAGCGCGACAAAAGAACGGCGCCCCATGCGCCGCGAGTCTTCAATGCGATAGAGCGGAAATGACATCCGTGGATCCTTTCGCGGCGGCAGGAATCGAACGAAGCGCGCGGGCTCAAGTGGCAAACGAAGGCGATGCGCATGTATGCCGGCGCGGGCGAACTGCCGCAATTGTCGATGGGCGCCTGCCGGTCGTCAAGCAAACGAACACAAAACTCACGGGCACGGCCCGTGCCCCCCCAGCGCCAGAGGCTAAAAGGGCAAAGACGAGCGTTCCATTGATGCGACAACTCGTCTGCGCGCCCTCCATTCCGGAGTCGGGCCGCAACACCCTACTTGGCCCGCTCGACATCCACCTTCACGTCCGAACCATCGGCCGGTTCGGTGTCGACGTGGACGCCCGGGGTCTCCACTTTGACTCCCCCGGTGTCGTTGACGTCGACTTGGACCCCTGGCGCTTCGATCTTGATGCCGGGGTTTTCGACGTCAACCTTGTTCGCCGGCTTTCGATCGCACCCCAAGGAGCCGAACAACAGGAGGGCGATGGTCACGAGCACATGGATTCGCATGAAAGTGTCCTTTTGATTTTGATCAGTTGAACGCCGCGCGGAGCTGGCAAACCCATGCTCGCCCGCGGCCCGGCGGCCGTGGCGCCATTATCGGACAATTCGCCGCGGTGGAAAGTCCTGAACCGGCCGTGGAGGGGACGGCGCCAAGGGCAGGCACAGTTGGGTGGTCTTGGCCGATCGGTAGTAGTCCTGGCATTCGCGCTCCCGACCTTTGACGACCCGGCGACCGCGACACTCGCCACGGGCAGCCGTGACCACGGTCCACAGGCCAAAGGCGTCTTTGTCCTCCGAGCGGATCACGACCCAGTCGCGCAGGTGGCCGAATTGGTGGCTATTCGCGGTGTTGGCAAAGTGAGCCGAATAGTGACGGCCGTGACGCGTGAGCCGCAGGATCGGCAACCACGCGGCGCCGGTGGGATTGAAGCGCCGCGGCGCCGCCCTCGGAAGTCGATTGGCCGCGGCCAGATCGCGGTATTCGCGGTCGATTTCGAGCAACAGTTCGATCGAGCAGGGGGAGTTTGTCCGTGCCTTGCGGCGCACTCGGGCGCTCTGGCCCAATCGCGCCAGAAGACTATCGCGGATCGCCTCCACCCGTTTGCGGCCCAGCCCCTCAATGCGCCGCAGCCGGCCATCCTCGGCGGCAGCCAGAATTTCCTCGAGCGAGGCGCTGCCCAAGCTGGAGCGGATTCGCCCGGCCAGCTGCTTGCCGACCGTGGGCAGCGTGATCAAAAGGTCCTCCCGCTCGTGCTTACCGCGCAGGCGTTTGAGCGCCTTCGACTCTCCATGCCGCAGCATCTCGGCGATCTTGCGGGCCAGAGAAGTTCCAATGGCCGGCATTTGTTCCAAGCCCCGCACTCCGTCGCGTTCGAAGACTCCGGCAAGTGATTGGCCGGAGCGGCGAATGGCGAGTGCAGCGCGGCGGTAGGCCGCCACGCGGTAGGGGTTGTCGCCCCGGAGTTTCAGCAGCTCGGCCATCTCGTCGAGCGCTAGGGCGATCTCGGCATTGGACAGATAAGTGACCATCCCAACAGGCCCGCCGGGGCGACGTTAGAATTTGCGTGAATGCAAAGGTTCTTCTCCGCATTTTACGCCACGAGTGGCCAAATGTACAGGATTGGCCCGTCGTGCGGTGCATGCACGGTGGCTGGCGCCCGCCGCAAAAGGCCGGTCGAGAGCCGAGTCCCGTTACGCTGGCGGAGCCGGAGCCAGCGTCATCGCGAACTGATTCTGCGGCGACTCGTTGCGCTCGTCGCGCGTGGGCGAGTAGTCGTATACCTGGACGCTTCTTCCATCGCGACGGAATTCCAGTAGACGGAGCCAACCGTCGCCCCCCTTGGGCCTCATTTGAAAGTTTACGAGCATTTGATGGATGTCGCGGCCCGAGGGCGTGGCGGTCGTCGTGCGGCCCAGGCCGTCGTTCAACACATGGCCGTTGAGGGTCAAGATAAAGTTGTCGTGCCGGCTTACCAGGTTCTCCCAAAGCTCCTCGCCATCGGAAACGTCGTCGGTCGTCGCACGGGCGACAGCGTAGTTGTGCGGATTCCAGGACTGCTTGTCGCCAAACTTCTTCCAGTCGTATCGCGTGTCGTCGAAGTACATGTAAGCGTGAGTGATCAGAATCACCGAGCGGTCTTTATGCCGGGCGGCGACTTCGTTGGCCCAACGGACGACGTCGCGCCGGGGACCAAACTCAAGCGCCAAAACCAGGAACTTTCGCCCCTCGGCCGAAAACAGGTGGAAGCTGTTTTCCAGTCTCTCCGGCTCCTTGTCGTACACGCCGCCGAAATTGGCGGACTCGCGCATTTGTCCGACCGGGAAATAGTCGTTCAGCAACGTCGTGCGATCCCTGCAGCTTCCGCCGGCGCTGTAATCGTGATTGCCCGGCACGAGAAAATAAGGCAGCTTGCCGTCTAGCACGCGCATCGCCTTGCTGGCATTTTCCCATTCAGCGGTCGCGTTGTTGTTCGTGATGTCTCCCAGGTGCAGCACGCAGGAAATGTTCCGGTCCTGGCGATTCTCGACGATCCAAGTCGTCTGGGCCAGGTAGGTCTGCGGATATCGCTCGCTATAGTTCTGCGTGTCCGGCAGCACCGCGATCGTAAACGCGCCGGGCTCGATCTTCGGCGGCTGGCCGGCAACGAGTCGGGCATCGGCGTAGGGATCGGCCGCGCCGGCCGCCGAGCCGCACATGGCCAACACCGCGGGAGAAACCGTCAATCCCGCGCCTGCCTTCAATACCGTACGACGTGACATCGACATTGGAGGACCCCGCGAGTGTGAGTTGCTTGGACCAAACTGGCGAGCACATTATCGCCAGCCGTCCGCGCGGCCCGCAAGCCAATTCCCTTTATCGAAAAGACACGCTACGGTCCGACCGCCCGTCCGGCCAGATTCGGCGGGCCGCTGACCGGATTGACGCGTGCTTGGGCCGCGTCCGGGAACTCGACCACGTAGCCGGTCTCCGCTTGCGCCTCGCCGGCGGGAAAGTCGGTGCTCAGGATCTGCGCACCGCTGGCCAGCGCCGCGTCGCGGCGAGCCTCATTGTCGGCCAGGTTGCCGCGCAGATCGGCGTCGGCCCGGGTGCGAATAAAGTAGCCTGCCTTGGCCATTTTTCCGACCAACTCCGAGCGTGGATTGTCGAGCACGAGCGTGGCCGCGTCGTCGCGCGTGTCGTCGGAGCGCACGAACATCGCCCGCCCGCGGAGCGAAGGATGGTCGTGGGTGTAGAGCTCGCGCTTGCGGCCGTCGTCGTGCAAGATGAACAGCACCTTGCCGCGACTCGCGCCCAGGGTTGGCCAGCCTCGCGACGTCACCGCCTCGCGCAGCGTGTCGGCTTTGCCGCGGACATCGTCGGGCGTGATGCGCCGTTCGGCTGGAAAGCCCGCACAGAGAACCTGGTCCAAACGGTCGAACCCTTCGGCATCGACCTCGCGGATGCGCCGGTCGAGGCCCGGCCCTTCTTTCTTCAATTCGAACAGGAAGGAGATGGGCACGTGGTTGGCATGGGCGTCGGACCACTGGCGGACCGTCGCCAGGGCGTCGCTCAGCTTGCGACAGGTTGTGCCCTCGTCCAGGATCGGCACGTGAAACACCTCGAACTCGCCGTCCTTGTAGTGTAGATCCAGCTCAAAGCTTCGCACGCCGCGATCCAGTTGCACGTCGAGCGGCGCGTGGTTGTAATTCCATTCCGGCACTTCCCGCTTGGATTTGCCCGGAATGCGAATGTGGTAGCTGTTGTGCGTGCCAATGTACTGCAATTGGTTGATTCGCAGGTCGTCCAGCGACGTGGGTTCGGCGGCCCAGGCGATCGTCGAGGCCGAGCAACCCAGCAGCAGGCCCACGCGCGCGAACCTGGCGATCAAAAGCCCTGTCGGTCTGTCGGACGAAGTCGGGCGGACACTGGACATGGATCCTCTCTCCGGAGCGTGTGCGTTGCTGGTTGAATCGATCGACCTCAACCCTTCAGTTATAGGCGTCCCGATCTGGCGTTGCGACCACCGTTTGAGGTTTTTATCGCGAGGCCGCGTGTTTGTTGTTCATCCTTGACCGCCGGACTGGACGGTCGGCAGAATGGCCCCCGCCGCGGCGGTTGAGTTGCTAGCGGTTTACCCATCACGCACCGAGACATTGAACGTGAGAAACATCGAAATCGTCGAAGCCGATCTGGACCGAGAGGATCACCAGCGCGCCGTCTTGGAACTGGTCAATGCCTATGCTCAAGATCCGATGGGCGCCGGGCAATCGTTGCCCGCCGAGAACTTGCGGCGTTTGATCCCCGGACTGCGAGAGCATCCGACGACGCTCATCTTTCTGGCTTACGACGAACAGCGGCCGATCGGCATCGCCGTGTGCTTCGTCGGCTTCTCGACCTTCGCGGCGCTGCCGCTCGTCAATATTCACGACCTGGCGGTCCTGCCCGACTTTCGCGGACGCGGGATCGGCCGCCGACTGCTGGCCGAAGTCGAGCGCAAGGCCCGCGACCTGGGCTGCTGCAAGCTGACGCTCGAAGTGCAGGAAAACAACCACCGGGCCCGGGGCGTCTACCAGTCAAGCGGTTTCACGCAATCCGTTCACGAGGCCCAGGCCGGCGGCGTGCTGTTCCTGTCCAAAAGACTGGAGATGCCTGAGCACGGTTCGAGGTGAGTCGCCGACTTCGCCAGGCGCTAAAAGCGCCAGCCGAAACCCAGGTTGGTAAAAAAATTGCCCGCGTCGTGCGTCACTCCCCAGCCAAGCCGAATACCCAGTTCCAAGTTGGGCGTGATCAGATAATGGGTGCCGGGACTGACGTAGGCCGCGCCGGTGTCATCGGTAAGGCCCTGCGAAAACACGCCAAAGTATTCCACGTGCGTATTCCAGCGATCGTCGATCGGCATCCGCAGCACGATCGACGGTCCCCAGCGGTTTGACGAATCGACGGCGTTGGCGCCGGTGCCGTACCGCAACGACGACTCCAATCGCCAGCGGTTCGGCATTTCCCAGCCCATGGCGTAGGTGGCCACGAGTTGCGTGGCCATGACTTCGCCGCTGGTTGGGGTGAAGCCTTCGAGAATCAGGCAGCTTCGCGGGGT
Source organism: uncultured Planctomycetaceae bacterium (assembly GCA_963791755.1). Taxonomy (GTDB): domain Bacteria; phylum Planctomycetota; class Planctomycetia; order Pirellulales; family PALSA-1355; genus PALSA-1355. The sequence continues at coordinate 20,769 of CAWBTK010000005.1, read as the reverse complement.
CCAGCCGCTCTGCTCGGTCACAGTGGCCTTGATGCCGTAGAGCGTGCGCGTCTCGATCGAGAACGCGTTGGTGTCGACTCCCTCGGCACTTTCGTCCGACGAAATGACATCGCCGCCGCCGCCGGCCTCGTAGTTCCAGCCGACGCGCAGCTCAACCCGCCGCGAGATTCCCCAACGCACCAGCAACTCGGGAACGCTATTGGTGTCCGGCGCCGTGCGGTTGTCGATGTAGGAATAGGACGACTCGACAACCCTTTGGCCGGTTCCGACCGTGCTGGTCGCCGGCGTGAAGGCATCGCGGTCGGTCTCCAACTCCGCGTCGGTTTCGGGCCGCGGCCCGAACAGCCCGCGGGGCTGCGCCGCGGCCTGCGGCAAGCAACACGCGCAGCACAACAAAAACGCCCCCGGCGTAATCGCTCTCACAATGAGGCGGCCCAGCGACCGCCGAATCCGACCTGGGAAAGACATATCCATTAGGTCGAATCTTTGTCCGCGTTGCGCCAACCGCGTCGGCGGAACTGTGCATTGGGGTAGCTGCGCAGGCAGTGCGGCCGTCCGGACAACCGTGTACCGCCGCCTAGTAGCGAAGTATCATGTCAAAATACAGTCGATTGTTCAGGATGTCGCGGTTCTGCGTGAGCGGGAATTCATAGCCGCCACCCACCTCCACGTGGCCGCTCGGCTTCCACTTCAGCCCGGCCACGCCGGTCACGACATTGCTGCCGGCCACTCCGCCGGCCGGCAGATTAAGCAGGTCCAGACCGGTGATCGGACCAGTGAAGCCGGTCGAGCTGCTGTTCATCCAGTGAAACCAGTTCACGCCCACCAGCGGGTAAATGTGTCCGGGCAGTTCGTAATCCCATTGATTGGACCAGTACCAAAGCTGCGTGCCCCAAATGCTGCTCGTGGGAATCCGGAAACCCGTGCCGCTGAGCCAATGGCCTCGATCGTAGATTTGCGCTCCGCCGGTGACGAAGAAATGAAAATCGCCGGTTCCCGGGGGCGGAAGGTTCGGGTCCGTGGCGGGAATGAAGTACGTGATGCCGCCGGAAATCAACAATTGCCGTTCCACGTCACGAACGAAGTTGTATTTGAAGCCCACCGGCGCTGCCATGAATCCACGCGGGTTGCCGCCGCCGGCGGAGTTGACTTGCCAGTAAGCCAACCGCGGAGCAATGACGCTCAGTTGATCGGTCAGGCGGCCGCGAAGTTGACCGGCCCACACCTGCGCGTCGCCCGTACCGAGCGTGTTGGGCAAGGCATTGTCGATAAAGATGCCCCGCGCTTCGGTCAACGAGCGAGGATCTTCGAAGAAGAACGGGTTCGAAATAGGGCTGATGAAGCGATCGAAGCAATGATCGCTGGGCAGCATGCCCAAGACTCGCCGGCGGTCGTTAAAGCAATCGCAGCATTCGTTTGGCTCGGCGAGGCAATCGCACGACTCGCAGGGCTCGGTGACGGCCCGCGACGAAGTGTCGTCAGCAAGGAAATCGGTAAGATAGCTTTCCGCCCGCGCAGTCAACGTAAACGTCAAGACTGCCCAGGTGAACCCAGCCAGAAGCGAAAGGCGCCGCATAATATACCATCCATGAGTGTAATAGCATCCAACGTGCGAGTACGTTTTCCTCCTATCGGCGTGTGTTAGCGAGGAAGTGTTGCCACGAGTCGCTCGACCGTAGAACCAGTTTGATGTGTCTGCCCCATATAACGCGCAAGGGTTATCTGGCCGTTGGTTGACGGGAATGGTCGCTCGCCAGTGGCATCCACGATACAACCCCGCGACGTGTCGAGCAGCGGTCAGATGCCTCGGAATGAACTGGGGTGGATTTCATCGAGCAGCAGCCGCTCGATGGCGGTGAATGAAGCGCTGCCGCCGCGTGCGGCAGGCGAAACAGTCCACCAAAATACGGACCACTGACCAGGACTGACCAACACCGCGAGCGGGTGAGCGGTTCGGAGCGGTTCCAAGACGCTAGCGAGAGCAGGCGAGCCAACGGACAATAGCCCATGGCAACCATCGTTGAAGTGCCGACAAGTTGCACCTCATGCAGCCAATGCAGGCCGTCGACAAGGCCCGCGACCAGCAACAGCAGATAGGAGGCTCTTACCTGCACGGGAAACGGTCGGAGCCGCTTGAGTCGCAACAAGTAGAACATGCCGACGATAGCGCAAAGACCAATCGCGATCACGATTGCAACCCCGTGGCCGCTTAGATAAAGAGCAAGAAGCGGAATTGTCGCCGCCCAATGCCACCAACTGAGATCGCTCAATACCGTGCGGTCGATCGTTGTTCCCATCATTGCCAATTTCCTCCCAGCCAGTCCTCAACAGGTCCGTTGTGCCGCCACATCGAGATTATGCGGCCATTGGAAGAGGCGTGCAGTTGACTTGTGGTAAACTTGCCGGTTTACTTGTGGTCAACCAGCGCTGACTTATTCTGGCGAAAATGCCGATGAAAACGCCCACGCCGCAACGACTCGTGGAGGCCGCGATTCGCCGCTTTTATCGCGACGGTTTTCGGTCCGTGGGGCTCGACCAGATCCTGAACGACGTGGAGATTAGCAAAACCGCCTTCTACAAACATTTCGAGAGCAAGGAGGACCTGATGCTGGCCGCTCTCGAAATGCAAAACTGCTGGTTTCAGGATAAGCTCCGCACGATGATTCGCGATTGCGGCGGGCCCACGCCGGTCGGACAACTGCACGCGGTTTTCGACGTGGTCGAGGACATTATCGAATCGGATGACTATCAGGGCTGCATCTTCATCAATGCCGCCATGGAGTTTCCACTTCCGCACGAGCCCGCGCATTTGGCGGCGTCGCGAAACAAACAGGCCATCGAAGACATCGTCACGGTATTGGCCGGCGAGGCCAACGCGACCGAGCCACGACAGTTGGCGCAAGAAATGTGCATGATCATGGAAGGCGCGTACGTGACGCGGCTGGTCACCGGCAAGCGCGAGACGATCGATATCGCGCGGCGGATCGCCACCCTGACAATCGCGGCGCATCTGCCGGCCGACTCTTGCGGCCAGGGCGTTGTCAGTCGTTAACGTCGTGGCCTATCCCGTCACGGGACGCAAGGCGGCGGCAATCGCGACCAACAGCCCAAGCAGCACGCCGAGCCCGCCAAAAGACAGCGCCCAGCGATCGGGCCGGGCCTTGAGCCAGCCTGCGAGCGGCTTCATCAGAATCGGCACGACGATCCATTGCAGGATCGAGACGCTCAGCGCGTTGCCGATCAACATCGAGTAGGAAGCTCCCATCCAGGAGGTGTAGGGGCCGACGAAGATCGTTAGCAGCATGACTGTCGGATAAAGGCCCAGCAGCACGGTCGTCGCCATCTTCCACGACGGCACGGTATCCGGGGGAGCATCGAGGCCGGCGAACCAGGCGCTGAAGCCGCCGGAGCGTTTCTTAAGCTCGAACTCGCCTACTTCGGCCCGCAGCTTGTCCACGCACTCGGCCCGCGCCGGCGAGTTCAACCAGCGCTCCAGCGAATCGTCATTCTCGAAATGAATGACGGACACCCATTCGTTGCTCTGCTCGCTGGCCGGCGGATAGACGTCGGTTCCCTGGTAGCCGGCAAATCGTTCGGCAACGGTCGTGATGTTTCGCTGCCACTCGACAAACCAGTCTTTTGCCGCCGGTGGCACCTGATGAACGATGGCCGCCGATGCTCTTGCTGCGCTCACGGTCCTGCTCCCGCGGTACTCGCCCAACTTTGAGTTTCAACGTGGCGATTGCTTTCGACCCGGCCGGCCTGCCCGCCAGTCTCGACGACACGCTGGCGTCCTGGGGAAAGGTTAGCTCGCGAAACTAGATGGCAATAGCTCCCGTCGGCCGGTTAACTCGCCGAATCGACCGGAAAAAAGTGTGCGTCGGATGGCAGCCGGGCTAGAATCGTTGCGGTTGGTGTGGTTTGGTGACGAGTCTGGGGTTCGATCATCCATGCTCGCAGAAACGCGTGCGACTAACTGTTGGCGTCGTAGATACGTGCCGAAAATCTGTGCGTGGCTCCTGTGTGCCTGCGCTATGCATGATTTCGCCTTTGCCCACGAGCCAACGCGGCCGCCGCGGCGCCCGATTGCGATCGCGGTGGCCCCGCGCAAGACATACGCGGCCACTTGCAAGCTGACGATTTCGCTGGTTGACCAAAAGACCGTGGCGCCGCAGCCGGGGATCGTGCAAGTGCGGGATGCGAGCGGCGAATTGGTCGAGCTGGCCGAACTCGTCAATCGCGGCAAAGGTATCGAACAGAAAGGGCCGATTCACGAATGGTGGGTGTTGGCCAAACCCATGGAGGTCATCGTGCCCGCCGAGAAGCTCGAGGTGCGTGGTCTCTCCGGTCTGGAAACCGAGCTTAGCCGGCAAAGTGTCGACTTGACCGGCCGCTCGCGCGGCACGCTGCAAGTTCCGCTGTCGCGCTTCTACCGCGCGCGCGATCACGACCAGGTGGCCGGCAACACGCACTTGCATCTGATGAAGCTCAGCAGGCAGCAGGCCGATCGGTATCTCAAGGAGGTGGCTCTAGCCGATGGGCTCGATGTCGTATTCTTGTCGTATCTCGAACGGGCCGGATCCGATCTCGAATATACCAGCAACAAATACACCCGTCGCGATCTGGAGAAACTATCGCACGATCATGTGCACTGGGGCCATGGCCAGGAACAGCGACACAACTTCGGTTCGCACGGCGAAGGCTACGGACATATCCTGCTGTTGGATATTCCCTACGTCATCCAACCGGTGAGCATCGGACCAGGCATCGCAAAGACCGGCGCCGACGCTCCGCCGCTGCAAGAAGGAATCGACGAGGTGCGCCGCGGCGGCGGAAAAGTGATCTGGGCCCACAATGCGTTCGGCTTCGAGGATATTCCCAATTGGATCACCGGCCGGGTGCATGCCAACAATATTTTCGACGGCGGCTCGCGAGGCAGCTACAAAGACTCGTACTATCGTTATCTCAATCTGGGACTGCACGTCCCCTTCTCGACGGGCACCGACTGGTTCATCTACGACTTTTCACGCACCTACGTCGCCACGGACCGGCCCATCACGCCGCGAGAATGGCTCGACCGGCTGGCTGAGGGAAAGTCGGTGATCACCAACGGCCCCTTGCTCGAGTGGACGGTTGCGGATAAGCCGATCGGCAGCGTGATCAATTTGTCGGAACCAGCCACGCTGACGGCTCGCGGCCGCGCCGTCGGCCGAACGGACTTCAAAAGAATCGAAGTCGTGGAAAACGGCCGTGTCGTCGCCAAAGCCCAAAGTGAAAAACAGGGAGAGCATTTTGTCGCGGCCATCGATCTGCCGCTCCCAATCGACGCCCCATGCTGGCTGGCCCTGCGGACCCCGCCGCCGCCGGTTAGCGACGATCCGCAGTTGCAGGAACCGGTGGCGCGGAACGAATTTGGCGAGTCGTTGTTCGGGCACACGAGTCCTATCTACGTCGAGCAGAATGGCGACGGGGTGTTCGATGCGACAACGGGCGCCGAACTCGTGGCGCAAATGAAATCAGACTGGGAGAAGATTCAATCTCAGGCGGTATTCACCGAGCCATCGCAGCGCGAGCGCGTCTCGCGGGTCTATCAGGAAGCGATCGAAGTGCTCGAAAATCGCCTTGTCGATCGCGGCAGGTGAGTTGGTACGCCGAATATCGACGCGACTTTCGCGAGTGACAGCCCGCACAATCGTCGCCCTCGGCATATCCTGCTCGGGCCAGTGCCATGCCGGTTTGCCTTGTCGGGTCAAATGCCCTTCGGACGCGGCGTAGACTTGCAATGCCACGAATCGAGCGGCGACTTTTCGCCGGCGTTCGATGCGCGGGCCTTTCTTTCGCCAGGAACATCCCTTGATTGAAGTCGTCGATTTTCACAAGGCATTTGCCGGCCACGTCGCGGTCCGTGGAATTAGCTTTTGCGTTGAGCCCGGCCAGTTGCTGGCCATCATTGGGCCCAACGGCGCCGGAAAGACGACGACGATGCGCGCCATCGCCGGCATTATTCCGGCCAGCCAGGGGCGATTGTCCGTCGCGGGCTTCGACGTCGAAAACGACCCGATCGCCGCCAAGTCGCGACTCGCTTTCGTGCCCGATGAGGCGCCCCTGTTTCACGACCTGACGGTCGAAGAACACTTGTCGTTCTACGCGAGCGTCTATCGAGTGAGCGACGCTCGCGCCAAGTCCTTGGGGCTGCTCGATCAATTCGAGTTGACGTCAAAAATGCGCACGCCGGCCAGCAGCCTTTCGCGCGGGATGCGACAAAAGCTCGCCATCTGCTGCGGCTATCTGCACGATCCGCAAGCGATCTTGTTCGACGAACCCCTGACCGGCTTGGATCCGCAGGGAATCCGCGTCTTCAAGCGATCGCTGCGCGAGCGCGCTGTGCGGGCGCGGCCGTGGTCATCAGCTCGCACATGCTGGCCATGGTCGAGGACTTGTGTACGCACGTGTTGATCCTCACAGGCGGCGTCCAGCGGTTTTTCGGACCGATCGACGCGCTGCGCGCCAGCTACGAACACGTCGACGCGGACGCGAGTCTCGAGGATATCTTCTTCGCCGCGACTTCGTCATGATATCCAGCGTGTTTCATCCGGCGACCGTGCAACTGCTGCGGCTGCAAAGCGGCGGGCGGGCGCGTCGCATTTGGGCTCGGATCCGCCAGCCCAGGCGATTGATCCTAACGTCGATTGCCGCCGTCCTGGCGCTTGTGTGGCTGGGCAACGCGGCCATCACCATCTGGCTGCGCGAAGCGGCCTCGCCCCAGACGCTGCGGGCACTATTGTCCCTGAGCCTGGTGGCGTACGCCGCCTGGCATTTTGCCAAAGCGGCATTTTTTCGCCCGGATACGCCATTCGAGTGGACCCCTGCCGAGCGCGGGCTATTGGCCGCGATGCCTTTGCGTTCGCGCGACCTGGTGGCCTATCAGTTGGCTTCGGTCACCGTCACGACCGCTCTCAAGGCGGCGCTTTTCACCGTACTGTTATTGCCCGACTTGCGCTGCGTGCCATTGGGGCTGGCCGGCCTGCTGCTGGCAATGCTCATGCTCGAATTGCTGCGGATGGCGATCGACATCGCCACCTGGGGCATGGGCCGGATCGAGTTCCTGGCCTATCGCGCGGCAGTGGTCGGGGGACTGGTGACCGGAGGGCTCGCCGCCGCGGCCGTGATCGTTCGCCAGGCCGCTTCTGGCGTTGTAATGAATTCCGAGGAAGACGCTCGCCAGCGAGTTCTGGACGCACTGGTGGAACTCGACCATTCCGTCTTCGGCTATGCGGCGCTGCCCTTTCGGCCGGTCGTCGATCTGATCCTGGCCGAGCGTGTCACGCCGACCAATCTCGGGCTGGCTGGGGCTACCCTGGCGGCCGTGTTGGGGCTGGCTGGCGCCGTCATCGCACTGTACTCGGCCACCGTGCGCCGGCGCGCTCAACGAGAAAGACGCGAATATAGCTGCGGCGCCGCCGTATCGGCAGAACCACAGATCGCGCGCTCGACGGTCGTGGAGCGGAAAGCGACGCGGCCGCGCGAACCTCGGTTGCGGCTGCGGCGCATCCCACGCTGGGGCGGTGCGGGCGCGCTGGCCTGGCGGCAGCTCGTCGGCGCCGCGCGGTACCGTGGCAGTCTGTTGACGGCGATGATTGCTCCGGCCATCCTAGCCTGTTTGCCGGTGTTCCTGGTTGCCGATCCGACAATTGCGCTGGTGGCGACGATCGGAACTCTGGCGTTCTACACGTTCCTGCTTCTTCCCACGGCGCTGCGATATGATTTTCGCCGCGACCTCGATCGGTTGGCCACGCTCAAGGGGCTGCCGATTTCTCCCGCGGCGGCGGTATTCGGCCAGCTGATCGCGCCGGTCTTGATCGCCAGCCTGTTTCAAGTCTGCGTGTTGGCATTCGCGGTCATCGCCCGCGGCCTTCCGCTGCACTCGCTAATCACGGCCACACTGGTGATGATTCCACTGAACGCCCTGGTATTCGGATTGGATAATCTCATCTACCTGCTGTACCCATATCGCGTGCAACAGGAGGGACTGGAGATATTTCTGCGAACAATGCTGACCTTTACGGCCAAGGGCCTGCTGTTCGCCGGTGGAGTAGCGGCGGTGTCAGCATGGGGCTTCGCGGCCACGGCATTGGCGCGGGCGATCGAGAGCCGGACCGGCGCCGCCATCGACACGTTCGCGGTGTTCGCGGCCGGCATGGTCCTGGGGCCGTCAATGTTAGCATGGCTTGTACTGGGCGCCTTGGCGCGAACCTATCGCAACGTGAATCCGATTGAAGACGTGCCGCGCTAAAGTGCGACGCGTCGCAAGCGACCGGAATCGTCAAGCGACTCATCAAGCCCAAGCGGTTACGATCATGGCATCGCTTTCTCGCGTCAAAGGACGATGCTCGAAGTCACCGTCGATTTCCCACCGCGCGAAGCCCGCGGCGCGCAGCAGCAGCGACATTTCGTGCTTGTAGATATACCGCGAGCGGATTTCCGAGCGATGGACTTCTTGCACGCTGCCGTCGGCCGCCAACAGCTCGATTTCATTGAACGAGTGCTGTTCCTGGGCAACGCGGTCGAAACTGCGAGTGTCGTATAACCGAATCGGCAGACCGGTTTGAGGATGCCGCATTTCTCCCTCAAGCACGCGCGTGTTTTGCGGCGAGCCGATGATTTCGAGCGATGGAAAGAAAGTGTCGAACACGAGCTTTCCTTCCGGCAAAAGATGTTCGCGGCAAAGCTGCAAACAGCGAATCTGCGAGTCTTGCGTCATGTTGTGAATAATGGCATTAAACGGGATCATGATTAGCGCATAGCGCCTCGGCAGCGAAAAGTCGCTCATATCCGCCCGATGCAGTCGCGGGGCAAGGCCCAAATTACTTGCCTTCGAGCGCAGCGTGCGGAGCATCGGCTCGAATAGATCGAGTCCTTCAATGTCAACGCCCGCTTGAAGACAAGGCAACAGGATTCGGCCAGTGCCGCAGGCAATATCCAGCACCGGGCCGTTCGCGTTCCGGGCCAGGGCAACGTAAAAGTCAAGCCCGTATGGGATGTCTTTCAGCACCAGATCGTAAACGTCGCCATCGTCAAACACCGAGGGAAGGCTGGCTGTCGCCGGTTCGTTCATTGCGGAAGTATGATCGCGATTCATGAATACGGTCGCCTTTGCCGCTGATTTCGAGTGTGTTGGGACACGACTGCACGCCATTGCGAGCGGCTATTTTTATGAAATACGCACGATCGAACGAGGCCGCCGCCGGTGACCAAGGTGTTTTCCAAGTGCGCGCGTCAGCAAACTCCTACCACCGGCGTCGAACTCGCCAGGGAATGTACCAAAACACGCGACCTTCCGGCAGCGGTCGAATGTTCGACACCTGGCCGGGAACATGATTGGCTGGGGCAGGGGGCGCTGGGGATGCCGCCTGAAATTGCTGAACTCGAAGCGCCGGCAGGCCTTGTCTGGGAACTCCGATGTGATTGAGCGCGGGCGGCGGTGGCGCAGGGAGCGGCCGCGACTGATAGAACTGTGCGATCGCAGTTGGACCGCTCAAAATGGCCGCGATTAAAATCGCGGTCCTCAGTAAGAACGACTGTTGCATCCGCCCCCCCTCACTCAAAGGCCAATCGCCCCCAGTCCATTATCCGGATTGCGACCAGTCAAAAGCAAGTCGGCGAAGCGACAACGCACGCGCCGACGACCATTTTCTGCCGCCGGCGCGTGCGTGCTTCTAAGTCGTGTCTCGGCCGCCAACGGCTATTGCGATACGCGGGCGGAACGTCGGCGATTCGCGCGGCCGAACCACGCCAATCCCAAAATTGCCAGGCTCAAGAGGGCCCATGAACTCGGCTCGGGAACCAGTCCGTTTTGCCGCAATGTCGATTCCAGCGTGCCGGTTAGCGGATTCGTCGGATTGCCGATGTAATTGCCGAGAAAAGTCGCCGGGCTACCTCCGTAACTCAAATCGGCGAACGCTGGATTCTCCGGACCCAACGTTTGCATCAGCGTGCCCGAGAACAGGGCGGTGTTCAACGCGGTAAAGGTGGCTTCCGCCGTGAACGTTCCGGACGAGACGCGCAGGTCTCCCGGATCGCGGGTATCGTTGCCGTCGAGATTATAAAAGATTTCGTACAGCCCCACGTAATCCACGACGTTGCCTGCCACCGACGTGACCGTTCCGTTTAGCGTGTAGCCGAAGTTGCCAAGGTCGCCGCCCGTGATCTGGGGATCGCTGGGAGAGTCGGGCAAATAGGACGCGAATGTGCCCGCGGGCACTTCGAATGCGTCGCCGGGATCGGCGCCGGAAGGAGGGTTGTCGGTGTTGTTAATCGTGTCCAATCCCGATTGTGCCGTAAAACCGGCCCGCGCGGCGCGGGGCCATAAACCAAGACAATCACGGCCAGGCCGCTTGCAACTAAGTTGCGTAGCATCATCGCATGCTCCTCAAAAGTGTGTTGTTCGTTTCCCAGGTGTGTCATTTCACGACGGTGCGCAATATGCGCCGCGTACATCGCGGAGCAATTGCTCGCGTCTGGGCCCCTTGCAAAGTCAGCGCCGTTGACGTCAATTCACGGGCTTTTTTCGGAAATGGACCGTTTCTGGCCGCCTACCCACCCGCGGGAAGGGAGATTCGCGCTGCGCGCGACTACTAATGGGGGGAAGATTTCCACCTTGTGTGGATTCCAAGAAAAGCACAGCGACCGGCGCGTTGATCTCGCACGAACCGGTTCGGGTTGGACAAAAAATCGCGGCACGCGCATTTGTGGCATCGCCGCCGCGGATTGGACTCTCAGGCCTGTTCGTCCGCGGGAATCGCTGCCGTGGTATAGAGCGAGCATAGCCGCCAACCCAGCGCCTCGTAGAGTGCCCGCCCATCTTGGGTGGCGACTAGGACCCCGTCGCTCGCGCCCGAGCTTGGGCGACTTCGCCTAGCGCGCCAACTAATGCGCGGCCGAGTCCGCGACGGCGGTGGTTTGGAGCTGTCTCGATCCGATCGTAGATGGCGCTTTTGCCCACAACCGCGACTCGGCCGCTGGCAACCACGTCGCCGGCGATGCTAACGACCGTGGCGAGTGGAACCGACGCCCTTTCATCAACTCCCAGCGAGTATCCCCGAGGAACCGACCGGCGTGGCGAGTCCAGCGGGCCCGTGCGCGTCATCATGAAGCCGACGGGCTGGACGATCCAGCGGGGCGGCAATAGCTCGCGCATCTCCGCGGGGCTTTCACAGACTTTCAAAAACACCCAAGGCTCGCTGATCGTCTCCGCCAATCGCCGCAACTCGGCACAACAACGAGGAAACACGTACCGCACTCGCTGCCGAGGCCAACCGACGTCGACCCGAAACCCGCCCTCGACAGGCACCGGCGGCGCGGTCTCGCGAGCGAGCGTCCAACCCGTGATCCAGGCGTGCACAAGACTCGATCGGGCACCATTTCGCGGGTCGTCGGCAGCCATAGGACGAACTCCTGGGCCATCCCGAGCGCATATCTCGTTCTACGATTTCGAAAAGTCCACTTTGGGCGCTTCTTGCGCCGTTGGCGAGCCTTCGAAATAGGGCTTGTCGGTGGTGAACCCGCGAAAGCTCGCGACCAGGCTAGCGGGAAACTGGCGCACGGCCGTGTTATAGGTTCGCACGACTTCGTTGTATCGTTGGCGTTCCACGGCCACGCGATTTTCCGTGCCGGATAGCTCCACCTGCAAATCGCGGAAGTTCTGGTTCGCCTTCAAATCCGGATAGTTTTCCGACACGACCAGCAATCGCGACAAGACTCCTTCGAGTTCGGAACCCACCTTTGCTTTCTCGTCGACCGTCTTTGCCTGGCCCCATTGGCTGCGCAGCCGGGTCACTTCCTCTAGAATCTCCTTTTCGTGTTCCGCATAGCCTTTGACCGTGTTGACCAGGTTGGGAATCAGGTCAAATCGGCGCTGCAACACGGTCTCGACCTGCGCCCAGGCCGTGTTGACGTTCTCCTGCAGCGCGACCAGTCGATTTCCCGTGCTGACAAACCAAATCGCCAGCACGATCAATAGCCCGACTATCCCGATTAGCGCGATAAGGCCGCGTCCGCGAGCGGGCGCTGGGGTGGCTGGTTCGGTGCTCATGCGTCACTCCTTGGTGATTGAGAATATAAGTTGACGGCGCTCACGACCGTTTCGATAGCTTTTAGGTACGACTCGAACGCGACCGCACAGGGATCATGCGATTTAGGCGGCTTCTGTTTCATCTCGAACAGTTTTTCGAATGGCACGGCGTCGAACTCGACGTGCCCGCGCAACGCGTGCAGGGCTTCGAGTTTCCGGGCCGGAACATCATCCTGGTATAGGCGCAGCGCCGCTCGGAAAAGCACGAGGATCGTCGACAGGGAAAGCAGCATCAACTCCGTGACGGCGGCGGTGTTTCCCGTGGCAAGCAGGTATTTTCCACGCAAGGAGAGCAGCTTGCCGGTCAACTCGCGTTCAACCTGCAATCTCAAGTGTTCCGGCCGGATGCGCATCTGGGCTAACGGGTCCGCACCCCACAACACGCGCCGCGACTGCTGGATATCGAGCAGTTCGATCGGAAAGGCATCGGCCGACGACGCGAGCCCCTCGGGCGTGAAGATCAGCGGCAGCGGATGTCCGCCGCGCGTCCAAGGGACGAATGCCGGAGCGATCGCGTCGAGCGCCGCGCTGGTCAAGGGATCGAGCAGCAGGAGCACGTTATAATTCGACGCTCCGGGGACGAAGTCGCCCGCCGCCGCCGACCCGTACAGTACGACCGATTTGAGGTTGTCTGGAATGGCTTCGCCGAGTCGCGCTGCCAGTTGTTCAGGAGTCATGGTCGTCTTGTTTGTGTTTGCCATGCTTGGCCGAGGCTTAAGCAGTCTACCAACTGCTGCTGGCTCCGCCGCCACCGGAGGACCCGCCGCTGAACCCGCCCCAGTCCTGTGAAAAGCCTCCGCCGCTCGAACTCCAGCCCCCGCCGCTAGAGCCGCTGAATCCGCCCCAGTTCCAGTTCGAATCGCCCGACGAGCGGCGCGACTTGCCGCCGCGACCGATGTCGCCGCCGTGACGCGCCAGATAATAACCCAATGCCGCGGTCATAAGCGAGATGGGCACTTGCAGCAAAGGAGCCCTCGGCCAGGCGATCGCCATTCCCAGTAACATCGGCAGGCCGGCGAAGGCCAGGCCAAAAAGCAGTATCGGCGGGATGCGCGCCCCCAGTCCGATGCCGCCGATCAGCGACCCGACCATCACGAAACCCGTCAAGAAGACGATCGCCAGAAACGTGCCATCGTTAGCATTGCGGTCTTTTAGCGCCTCCCGATCGGCCGGTTCGCCGCGTTCGACCAGTTCACACAGGGCATTGACGGCGGCGGACAGGCCCTCGGCATATTGCTGCCGGCGGAAACGGGGGCGCAGCTCATGATGCAGGATGCGCGCGGCCAGCACGTCGGGAATGATCGGCTCCAAGCCGTAGCCGACCTCGATCCTCGACAGATGTTCGTCCATCGCGACCAGCAGGAGCAATCCATTTTTCTTTTCGTTTTGGCCGATACCCCAGCGGGCGAACAACTTGCTGGCAAAGTCGTCGATTTGACCGCCGCGGAGCGATTGGAGCGTGACGACGGCCAACTCGGCGCCCGTCCGCTCGCGCAGTTGTCGGCAGCGCTGTTCGAGCGCGGACTTCTCGGCTGGCGACAGCAGGCCGGCGAAGTCGTTGACATCGGCGGTCGGCCGCAGTGAATTGAGCAGCTCGTCGGTCGGAATCGCCTCGGCCCGACGCGCCTCGGCGAGCACTAAGACGAAGACAATGGTTAGACTGGACCCAAAGTATCGCACAAAGTGCATCCCAGACGCGCGCCACCGGCGCGGAACATGGCGGTTACGAGCGTCACGGAAGTATACCCTGAATTGTCGACAACCGAAATCTCGGTCGAACTTGGGAAAGTCCTGCGAAAAAACGGGCCGATTAGGTACGTCGGTTGCTACATTTTACTGACGGCTTATACGTGCGATTCGCACGGCCCGCCCAAACGAACCGGAGACCGAGCGCGGGCGCTTCGCTCGTCCGCAACGACCGTCCGATTGAAAATGGCTGGGACAATCCAATGAACATCCTAATTAGCGGCGCGGGGATAGCCGGTCCGGCCTTGGCTTTTTGGCTGCTGCGCGGCGGACACTGGGTCACGATTGTCGAGCAGGCTCCTCGCTTTCGCACCGGCGGCTATATCGTCGATTTTTGGGGTGTCGGCTACTCGATCGCGGAACGGATGGGAATTCTTCCCAGATTGCTTGAGGCCGGCTATTCAGTTCAAAAAGTGCGTCTCGTCGACGACCATGGCAAAACGACGGGCGGAATCTCCGTCGAGACGATTCGTCGGATGGTCAAGGACCGGTTCACGAGCCTGCGGCGCGGAGACCTCGCCGCGGAGATCTATCGGAGCGTCGAAAAACGCGTCGAGGCCATTTTTGGCAACAGCGTCTCGGCCATTCGCGAGCACGCCGGGGGCGTGCATGTCTCCTTCGCCCACGGTCCGTCGCGAGACTTCGACCTGGTGATCGGCGCCGACGGATTGCACTCCAAAGTGCGTGAGCTCGTGTTCGGACCCGAAAGCCAATTCGAGGCGCGGCTGGGATACAGCGTGGCCGCCTTCGAGGTCGTCGGCTACCGACCGCGCGAAGAGCTGGTCTACGTTAGCTATGCTCGGCCCGGGCGGCACGTCTCGCGGTTCTCGCTGCGAGACGACAAGACGATGTTCCTGTTCATCTGCACGGACGACCTCCTCGATGGGGCCGAGCCCGGGGACACTGCGCAGCGCAAGGCACTGTTGCACAAAGTCTTTGACAGCGCGGGCTGGGAATGCCCGCAAATTCTTAGCGCCATGGATCGAGTCGACGAGATCTACTTCGACCGCGTGAGCCAGATTCGCATCGACTCCTGGTCGAAAGGACGCGTGATGCTTGTCGGCGACGCCGCTTCGTGCGTATCGCTGCTGGCGGGCGAGGGGACCGGGCTGGCCATGGCCGAAGCGTTTGTTCTGGCCGGCGAGCTAAGCCGCGCGGGAGATGACTTTGCGTTGGCCTTTCGTCGGCAAGAGCAGCGACTACGTCCGTTTATCGAACGCAAACAGAAGTCGGCGAGAAACTTCGCCTCGGCTTTTGCTCCAAGAACTCGGTTCGGCATATGGTTTCGCGCTCAGGTGACGAAGCTTCTTGCAATTCCTCCGGTTGCCGACTACTTCATCGGGCGCGACCTGCGGGACGATTTTGAATTACCCGAATACGAAATATGATGTGATCCGGTCGTCGTTCGCCAACGTACGTTGCCGCCAGCGAGACGCCTGTTGGCCAAGGCCGGCTCCGGCTCGTTATTGCTTCAGATCAATGGTCACTTTGCTGATCTTGCCCGTGAATTCGAAGGGGACGTCGTAAGTTCAGGTTAACGGGAGTGCCGGCGTCCGAACCCACGTCCAGGCTTTCGTCCAGCGTGATGCGCAGTGGAATGGTCTTCTCGATACGGCCCTTGCCGACTTGCTTGCCGTCGACCGTGAGCGTGGCGGCGCCTCCCTTGCCGATACCGCCGCCATCGTAGGCGAAGTCCATCTTGATCGTGTGTTTTCCGGGAGCCAGCGCGCTGTTGCCGGCCACTTCATAGTGGGCCACGTCGACATAGTTGTAATGAAAAACAGGCTTCCCTTTGCTCAGGTACAACGCCCAGCCGGCGAACAGCCCGCCCTGGGTGACGATCATGCCCGAGGCGTTCGCCTTGACATCGACCTGGGCCGTGATCGACCACGACTTATTCTTGATATCCGGGCTGGCCCCCTCGGGGATCCGGATCTGGCCTTGGAAATAGTCGAACGACTTTCGGCCACGGGTCAGGCTGGGCCGAATCGCCGGATCGAGCCTGCTCGTCTTGCTGTTGTCGAACGGCAGCACGTTGTATTTCGCGGCCTCGGCGAAGAACAGGAGCTTCATCTCGCGCAGCTTGTCGGGCATCTTCTTGGCGAGATCGTCGGCCTGCGAGAAATCTCTCGAAACATTGTACAGCTCCCAGTTGTACTCGGTGATGAAGTCCTTGTCGGAACCACTCGGGTTCCAAGGGGGCAATGGCGGCGTGGTGCATGCGACCCAGCCGTCGTGGTAAATCGCCGAGTTGCAAAACATCTCGAAGTACTGCGTCCGACGGGTGCTCGTGGCTTTGGCGTCATCGAACGAGTAGGCCATGCTCACGCCTTCGATCGGTTTCTGGGACACCCCGTTCACGGAGACGGGCTGTTGCAAGCGGGCCACTTCCAGCAGCGTCGGAGCGATGTCGATGCAGTGGTGCCATTGGGTGCGCAGCTCCCCCTGGGACGGAATGCCCCGCGGCCACGAAATCACCATGCCGTTGCGAGTGCCGCCATAGTGGCTGGCGATCTGCTTTGTCCATTGGAATGGCGTGCACATCGCGTGGGCCCAGCCCACGGGGTAGTGGTTATAGGTCTTCCACGAGCCGATTTCGTCCGCCCGTCGCAGCACCTCCTTGAGGTTCTCGACTTCGCCGTTGAAGAATGTCATCTCGTTGAGCAAGCCCTGCAAGCTGCCTTCGGCGCTGGCGCCGTTGTCGCCGACGATGTAGATGACGAGCGTGTTATCGAGTTGCCCCAAGTCCTCGACGGCTTCCACGACGCGGCCGACGTTGTAGTCGGTCTGTTCGAGGTAAGCGGCGTAGACCTCCATGAAGCGAGCAAACACGTTCTTCTCTTCGGGCGTGCAGTCGTCCCAGGCTTGCACTGCCGGGGCGCGCGGCGTCAGCTTGGCGTCGGCCGGAATGACGCCCAGCTTCTTCTGGCGTGCGAAAGTCTCCTCGCGCACCTTGTCCCATCCTTGGTCGAACTTTCCCTTGTACTTCGCAATCCACTCTTGCTTGGGATGGTGCGGGGCGTGCGTGGCGCCAGGAGCGTAGTAACAGAAGAACGGCTTGTCCGGGGCCACCGTCTTCTGCATGCTGATCCAGCTGGATGGCCTGGTCCGCAATGTCGTAATCGAAGTTGTAGTCGGGATTGCCCAGATAGGGTTCAATTGGCTTGGTTCCTTCGGTGACGTTCGGCCGCCATTGGCTCGTGTCGCCGCCGATGAAGCCGTAGAAATGGTCGAACCCGAGACCCGTCGGCCAGCGGTCGAACGGTCCGGCCTGGCTGGTTTCCCAGTCCGGCACGTTGTGATTCTTGCCAAACCAGGCGGTGCCGTAACCCGACTGCTTCAGGATTTCGGCGACCGTGGCCGTGTCGCGGCCCATTAACGTGTCGTACCCGGGAAAGCCCGTGCCGGCTTCCATGATGCAAGCGGTATGGGCGGAGTGGTGATTGCGGCCGGTCAGGAGTGCGGCCCGCGTGGGGCTGCAGAGCGCCGTGGTATGGAAATGGTTGTACTTCAACCCTCGTTCGGCGAGCCGGCGTGAGGGTTGGAGTATTGCATGGCCCGCCGAACGTGCTGGCGGCGCCGTAGCCCACGTCATCCAGCAGAACGAGCAGGATATTAGGCGCGCCTTTCGGAGCTTGCACGGGCTGCGGGAAGTCGGGCACGGAATCCTTCGCCCGCACGGCAATTTGGCCCTTGAACGGCGCCGGAGGCAGCGGCAGCACCACGCCCGTGCGGGCTATGGAAGTTTCAGACCCCGCCTCGTCGGCAAAGACGGCGTTAAGCCGGTTCGAGACCGTAATTACATAGGTGATCAATCCAACGGCGGCCAGGACTGCGACGGCGAAGGTCTTCGATCGCGTTTGCATCGTGTTAGCTCCCAAGTATGTATTTCCAACTGGGCGACAGCGCGAGACGCCGCGCAATCAGGCGAGCCGTCGAGTGCCGTTCCTCGGGAAACAAAGCGGATTTATCGGCCGCCAGCGCTCTCCTCGATCGTTTTCTGGATCTTTTCCAGGTTGAATGAACCCGGCGTCTGGCTCGGCGGATATTCCTTCATGGACATCAGGAATTTTCCCGCAACCTGTTGCAACGGCACCATTATGAACACGCGATCGAGGAACCAATCGTTGTACGTGTTGGAATTGTGCTGAGACTTCTCGAACGGGTCGCGGCGGAGGTTGAACAACAGCGGCACGCGCAATTGCGTGAACGGCTCGCGCCACACGCCGAACGCCTCCCCGCGATTTTCGAGGAAGACCGCCTTCCAAGCGTCGTACCGCATGGCGACAATCTGACCGTCGTCGTTGACGTAGATGAACTCCTTTCGCCCCGGCTCTTTCGCCTTTCCGCTCAGGTAATCGAGTTGGTTGAGGCCGTCGATGTAGTTGCGATACTTTCGGCCGTTCAGCTCCACTCCCTTGGCCAGCTTTTCCTTGATGTCGGTTGCGCCGGCAGTGGCGGCGAACGTGGGCAGCCAGTCTTCGTGGGCCACGATTCCGTTGAGCGTTACGCCCGCCGGGAAATGCCCGGTCCAACGGATGAAGGCCGGCACGCGGTAGGCGCCTTCCCAATTCGAGTTCTTCTCGCTACGGAAAGGGGTCGTGCCGGCGTCGGGCCAGGTGTTGTAGTGCGGCCCGTTGTCGGTCGAGTAGAACACGATCGTGTTGTCGGCAATGCCCAAGTCGTCAAGCAGTTTGAGCAGTTGGCCGACGTGGCCGTCGTGCTCCACCATGCCGTCGCCGTATTCGTCCTGTCCGCTCTTGCCGCGGTTCTCCGGCTTAACGTGCGTGCGGAAGTGCATCCGAGTGGCGTTCCACCAGCAGAAAAACGGCTGATCCGATTTGTGTTGGCGATTGATATAGTCCTTGGCCGCCGCCAGCGTTTCCTCGTCGATCGTCTCCATCCGCTTCTTGGTCAGCGGGCCGGTGTCCTCGATCGTCTGACCGCCCTTGCCGTCGGCCTTGCACTTGAGCACGCCGCGCGGTCCGAAACGCTTGCGGAACTCGGGATTCTTCGGATAGTCTTCGTTCTCGGGCTCTTCCTCGGCGTTCAGGTGATAGAGATTTCCGAAGAACTCGTCGAAACCGTGCATTGTGGGAAGGTGCTCGTCGCGGTCGCCCTGATGATTCTTGCCGAATTGGCCGGTGGCATAGCCGAGGCTCTTCATGACCGTGGCAATGGTCACGTCTGTCTTTTGCCAGCCCTCCTTCGCTCCGGGCATGCCGACTTTGGTCATGCCGGTGCGCACCGGCACGTTTCCACCGAGGAATGCGGCACGGCCGGCCGTGCAACTTTGTTGCCCATAATAGTCCGTGAAGGCAACGCCTTCTCGCGCGAGCCGGTCGATGTTGGGCGTTTTGTAACCCATCATGCCGCGATTGTTATGGCTGATATTCCAAGTGCCGATGTCGTCGCCCCAGATGACGAGGATGTTCGGCTTCTTTCCCTTTGCTTTTGACTTGGCGGCGGCATTCTGATTGAACGCGGCTAGTGTGAACGGTTCGCGTTTCTCAACTCCCTCGCTACGGGCTGTCGGCGGCGCCGTCGCTCCGTGCAATACATCGGCGGTCCGAGCGGTTGGACTGGCAATCGCCTGCCCAACCGGATTCCATTTCGCCGACGTGGCGGCATAGCCCAATAGTGCTCCGATTCCGACGCAAACGAAGGTACTCAGCCGGGTGTGGTTCTTCATAGCTTCACTCCTCAGAATGACGGTTTAGTCGGCGGGGCGCCAAAACGACGACCGCGAACACAACCCTAGTCAATTTGTTCTCTTAAATCGGACAACAACCGCTGCGGTGCGTCCAACCGCACCAGCCCGAAACGTGGGTACTCGATGTCAAGAATCACATACACGGCTATTGATGCGACGGCGGCAAAGCCAACCACGTGGGCCGTGGCGATCCGAGACGACTTGGCCATGGCGTAGCCAGACAGCCAGGCGGAAACAAGCGACAACGCGCCCAGCAGTAAAAAGATAATCAGCGGAGGATGCGTTTGCATCGCCGCTAGCCGCGTGGTTGTGATGTCGATCATTTCGTTCAGCGCCGGAAGCAGGAGCAGTCGGGCCGATTGCCACTCGCTGCCCGCGCTGGCGGCAATTGCCTGGGACCAAATTTCATTCTGCAAATTAGCAGAGCGCCCGTACTCCTCCAGCGCGGCCTCGCGATCGGATAGCTTCAGCCAAAGTTCATACCGCGAGGTGACGTACTCGCGAAACTTCTCTCGCAGCCCCGCCTGCGATTCCGAGGGCAACAGGTCCAGCCGCAGATAGGCCGTGCTGATGGCATTCGTTTCATCGACGACCAGTTGACGTCGCGTGTCGAATCGGGCGTAGGCGCCGGTAAACGTGAAGGCGATCAACAGCCCCAGCAGGCTCAGTACCGCGGCGTCTATGGTGCCCGTGCTCAGTTCCTTCGCGTCAGGATCTTCTTGCAGCCGGCGCCGTCCGGCGCGATGGCCCACATACGCGAAGGCCAACATTCCGAAGAACAAGGCGACACTGGCTGCCACTGAAACCGAATAGGCGTTCATCATCAATCTAGGAGCCTGGCTCGCTGGAGATGCACGAGTGAATGGGCGAATATCGAGAATACATCGATCAGGCTGTTAGGCTCAACGATTCAAGCCGTCACTTGCTGTGCGCGGCTTTTCCGATTGTTGCTCAGCCGAATGGCTAGTGAGTTGAACGAACCAAAGTCTAGATTGTCGGCATCCGGTACGGGATGTCCAGCAGTTCCGGCCAGAAAATTTGAGTTAGGCGAGACGTGACCGGCTTTGGCCAAACCGCGGCTGCCCGTTCCCGACCCGCCTGCCAGGCCTACGTCACGTCCAAGGCAAACTGCTCGATCGTGATGCTGCCACTCTTGCGAAAGGGACGGGGCATCGGCTGG
>CAWBTK010000004.1:0-13249 GCA_963791755.1 uncultured Planctomycetaceae bacterium | reverse complement strand
GCTTTGAAGGCGTGCTGAGATTGTGAATAATCTCGCTTTCGATGAGCCGGCCCGGCTGGCGACCGATCATCAGCACCCGCCACGAGGAGGAGTGCGGCGTGGCTGCCTTCACGAGTCCCTCGCCGTCGAGTCGCGGCGCGAGCTTGGCGACGAGTGTCACGGCGGGCGATGGCGGGACGACGGTGGCAGCGACGGTGGCAGCGGCAGTGTCCGCGTCGGCGACTTCTACCTGCTGCTTGCCGCCGATCCACATGCCGGACCAATCGAGCAGGTCGGCTTCGGCGATCGCAACCCAAGCGACTGGAGTTTCGACGAGCACGGGCAAACCCTTGAACGCGTCGGGCGTGATCTCGGACAGCTGCTGCCGGCGAAACTCCCATTCCTGCGACGAACGGACGCCCTTCTCATCCTCGCCGGCATAGCAGGTCGCGTCCGCCGGAAAGCGAAACTCGGTCAAATCCTGGTCGAGCACGAAGTTGCGCAACCCCGGCTGCGACAGGAGCACGTAACGAAAGGCCACGCCGTCGTCAAAAGTGCGGACGACCAACTGAAACGTTCGATCGCGGGCCGAGCGCTCGCGCAAAAGAATCGTCAGCTCACGAAAATGATTGTGGACGATGTCGCCGTTTGCCGAGCGGATTTTCCCATGTCGAGTCTTCGCTGCGAGTGGAAGAGCTGGCGAGTTCGACGTCGGCGCCAAGCGTGGTACCTTCGTGCAGCTTCAGGCCGAGCCGCGCATCGGTGATGATCGGCTGTCCGTCGACCGTAACGGAATAGGTCAGTGGACCGTCAACGACAATGGTCGCTTCAATCTTGCCGTCGGGCGACGCGATCTTCAGCGGTTCGATGGTTGCTGGCGGAGTCTCAGCGGTCTCGGCACTGGCAGAGAGGGCAGCCGGTGCAAAGAGTCCGGCGGAGAGGCAGACGATGGCCGCAGATAAACGCTGGGTGTGCTTCGTCATGGCGTTTCTTTCGGTTCGTCAAGTCGCGTCGAAGTGGTAGAATCCATCGAGCGCCTTCCTGGCGACCGCGGGGCGGTAGGGAGCATTGTAGCGGGCGGCCGCGAGGTTTTCGAGTCACTTGGTTTCGTAGAGAAATTGGCGAGTTGCGGCATGTGCCATTCATCCCTCCGATCCATCTGCCGGCTGGCGGTCGGGGTTTTCCTAGTGGCGCTGGTGATGCACACCTGGCTGCTGATGGGGCTGGTAGTGCCAGTGACGGTAGCTGGCAGCTCGATGGCACCGACGCTCAACGGCCCGCATCTCGAATATCGCTGCGACGGCTGCCAGCAGTTGTTTTCCGTGGGGCTCGATCAAACGTCAGCGGAGATGGCGGCCGAGTGCCCGAGTTGCGGCCGACTCTCGGAAAAAGTTGTATCGCACGCTCTCACGGGCGACCGGCTGTTGGTGGACCGGATGGCGTTTGCGTTTCGATCGCCGCGGCGGTGGGAAGTTGTCGTGTTTCGCTCGCCGACGGACGAGACAGAACTGTGTGTGAAGCGAATCGTCGGATTGCCCGGCGAGACTGTCGCGCTCGCCAGCGGCGAGTTGCGGATCGATGGCAAGCCTGTCGCGGTGCCGCACGAATTGCAGTACGGGCTCCGCTATGGCGACCACGACCGGCTCAGCGAGGGGTGGCGACTCGGCCCGGAGGAATACTTTGTCTTGGGGGACAATGCCGAGATTTCGGACGACAGCCGCAACTGGCCCGGTGGACCGGCCCTGGACGCGGAACTGCTGGTCGGCAGGCCGCTGGGCGTTCGCTAGCGGTTGAATCGAAGGTGCGGGCAGGGGCGAGCCTGCGTTTCCCCCAATAGGAACTTCGGCTATATTCGCCTTCCTGCGGCGAACAACTCTCTGGGTGATAGCGTTGTCAATAATGGTACCCGTGCGATCCAGCTCCAAAATGAATTACTAATGGCCAAGACGAAGAAAACACCCAATCCCCGCGACGCTTATCCGCAGCTGCCGACCACACCTGCTCCCAAGGCGTCGTCGCCGCACGCGATTCGTGAGACGGTCGAGTCGATCGTGATCGCGTTTGTGCTGGCGTTTTTGTTTCGCACGTTCGAGGCCGAGGCATTCGTGATTCCGACCGGCTCGATGGCTCCGACGCTGATGGGCGCCCACAAGGACCTCGACTGCATCAAGTGTGGCCATCGGTTCCAGGTCAATTCGAGCGAGGAGAATGGCGACGAGGCCCGAGCGATGCAAGCGCAGCTGAGACAGCCCGGGATGACTCTGAACAAGTCGCTCGACTTACAAAACCAACTCTCGACAACCAGCTGCCTGGCCGGGATGTGTCCCAACTGTCGTTACGTCAATCCGATGCAGCCCAATCTGCCGATTGATGCGGCCGAGCTCGAAGATGAGGGAAACGTCGCGACGCAGAAGAAATACAATGGCGATCGGATCCTGGTGAACAAGTACGTCTACACAATCAGCGATCCGAGCCGTTGGGACGTGGTCGTGTTCAAGTTTCCCGGCAATGCGCAGATAAACTACATCAAGCGGTTGGTGGGTTTGCCGGGCGAGACAATTCGCGTCTTCCAGGGCGACCTGTTCACCGCCACGAATAAGGACCCGAGTGACGCGGATTTTTCGATTGCAAGAAAGCCGCCCGAAGTACAGCTGGCAATGCGGCAATTGGTACACGATACGAACTACGATCCGGTCGAGCTGTACCAGGCGGGCTGGCCGTTGCGTTGGCAGGCGGACAAGGCCGCCGACGGCTGGAAGACGGAGGCAAAGATCGACGGAGGGAACGATTTGACCGTGGCCCAGCGCGTACAGCGTCGACGCGCCCGTGGGAGAAACTGCCTGGCTCCGCTATTGGCACACGATCCCGACCTACGACGACTGGCGACAGGTCGAGAACTACACGATTGCAGCGCAGAACGGCCCGCCAGACACACCGCAGCCCGGTGAGCAGGCCCGGCCGCAACTCGTGACCGATTTCAACGCCTATAACTCGCGCGTTTCAGACTATTCGATCAAACGCCACGGCAATCTCAGCGTCGACCTGCAGTACCTCGGTATGCATTGGGTCGGCGACCTGATGGTCGAGGCCAACGTCGACGTCGAAGATGCCAAGGGGGAATTGATCCTTGAGCTGGTCGAAGCGGGCAAGCGATTCACGGCCACCATCGACTTGGCCAGCGGCCGGGCCGTGCTCGGTGCCGGCGGGCTGGCCGGATTCGCGCCGGCGGCGGACACGGCGCTCAAACATCCCGGTACATATCGCGTGGCCTTTTCCAACGTGGACGATCAGCTGCGATTGTGGGTCGATGGAACGCTGGTGGAGTTCGATGCCACGACCGAGTACAGTGCCGACGAAGTTTGGGGCAGCCGGCAGGAGATCATCCCGCGAACCAGCGAATCGGATCCGGGCGATTTGGCGCCGGCGGCGATCGGCGCCCGCGGTGCGAAGTTGGTGGTTTCGCGGTTGCAGCTGTGGCGGGACATTTATTATGCGGCCGACAGCTATCGCGAGCCCAGACGGGACAACATCATTAGCGATTTCACGCGCCCCTTTAGCCCCGAACTGTTTGAGATGCCGCGCAATCCGTCGCTGTGGGAGCGATTTCGGGAACGCAACCACGTCGAGTTCCCGCTCACCGGGGATCAGTTTTTTGTGATGGGCGACAACAGCCCGGCGAGTTCGGACGCCCGGCTTTGGCTCAGCGGCGATTCGCGCACCGGCGGTCAGCCGGGCGGTTCGTATCTCGAGCGGCAGCTGTTAATCGGCAAGGCGCTGTGTGTGTATTGGCCCCATTCCTGGAACCGCATCCCGGGCACCCCGATTCCGTTCCCGCTGTTCCCGAATGTTGAGGATATGAGGATAGTTAGGTGAGTCACGAGTCGAGAGTCGAGAGTCGAGAGCCAGATTAGTCCTCTGGCTCTGGACTCTTGACTCTAGTCTCTCGACTTCCCGTCATGGAGGACGTTTCCGTGTCATTGTTGACCGTTCGCGGGTTGGTGAAATCTTACGGCAGTCGTCGTGTGGTCGATGGCGTCGACTTTGAAGTGTCGCCGGGCGAAATCGTCGGGCTCTTGGGTCCCAATGGCGCCGGGAAAACGACGACGTTCCGCATGGCTTGCGGGATGATCGATCCCGATGCGGGGACGGTGACGCTCTCGGGTCATGACGTGACCAACTGGCCCATGTTTCGCCGCGCCAAGGAAGGGGGCATGGGGTATCTGGCTCAGGAGTCGAGCGTCTTTCGCAAGCTCTCGGTGGCCAAGAATTTGCTGGGCGTGATGGAGATGCTCGGCATGGATCGCCGCACGCGGAACCGCCGCTGCGACGAGCTGCTCGATCAATTTGGCATCACGAAGCTCCGCAAGGCAAAAGCTTTGTCGCTCTCGGGCGGCGAGCGGCG
Source organism: uncultured Planctomycetaceae bacterium (assembly GCA_963791755.1). Classification (GTDB taxonomy): domain Bacteria; phylum Planctomycetota; class Planctomycetia; order Pirellulales; family PALSA-1355; genus PALSA-1355. The sequence goes on along the minus strand of CAWBTK010000004.1, from coordinate 8,868 downwards.
GCGGCTCGAGATCGCCCGCTCGCTGGTGTCGGATCCAAAGATTATCCTGTTGGACGAACCGTTCACCGGCATCGACCCCGTGACGATCGACAACATCCAAGGCATCATCCGCGAGCTGCGCGAGCGCGGGATCGCAATCCTGATCACCGACCATCAGGTCCGCGAGACGCTCGAAATCACGGACCGCAGCTACGTGATCCGCGCCGGCCAGGTCCTCTGCCACGGCCGCCCGCGCGAAGTGCTTAACAACCCCGAAGCCCGCAAGTATTACTTCGGCGAAGGAATGGATGTGGCATTGCATGGGGCGGCGTAGTTTTCGGCTACACCGGCTCGGTTTTTGATGGAGCGGATGGTATAATTGGGCAGAGCCATTTTGGAGCACACCATGTCCGTATCTTTTGACTTGCCCAGCGGAGTCGAAAAGCATCTTCAAGTCGCCCTTGGCGATCTTGGTCAAGCTGCCAAGCAGTCGCTGCTGGTGGATGCGTATCGTCGTGGCCAGATTAGCATCGGCGGGTTGGCCAAGACGCTAAGCATGGGTGTGATCGAGGCCCAACAGTGGCTTGCTGATCAGGGCGTGCCGCAAAACTATGGCTTGGAAGCCTACCGGGCCGATGTGCGTACGATCAATCGACTATTTCCCAAGGAATAGTCCGCAGTGATCGTAATTTCGGACACCTCGCCGATCCGCTATTTGTGCTTGATTGGTCGGATCGATCTTCTGCCTGCAATTTTCGAGAGCGTGGTTGTGCCGAACGCCGTCGCTGCCGAATTGAGTCGAACTGCGACTCCGCAGGCAGCATGTGATTTCATCGGCAACCCGCCCGACTGGCTCCACATCCGGACACCCAGTCATCCCATCGTTGCGACCGGCGACTTTGGCGACGGCGAATTGCAGGCGATTGCATTGGCGCTCGAACTGCACGCCGACTATTTGATCATTGATGACTGGGGGGCGCGGACGATCGCCGAGCAGCAACAAATTACCGTAATTGGCACACTCGGCGTGCTAAAAATTGCGGCCCGTCGTAGACTCGTGGAGCTGAAGCAAGCAATTGACGACTTGCAGCTATGCGGTTTCTATATCTCCGATAAACTGAAGGCGGAGATTCTCAGCGAGCTGCCGGAGTGATTGGCACAGTGATCGCGGATGATCGGTTTGTCATGAGTTCATTCGACTCCATCTTGTTGCTTTGCCAATCAAAACCCTGGCCGGACGGGATCGATTTCGCCGCCATGTTCTGGTACGCGCTCGATCGCGTTTGGCGTGCCGATTCTCGGCTATGTGTTCATGGTGCTCGACTACCGGGCGTATCTGCGATCGTTGCGGCGGGCGATCATGGTGGTGACCGGCTATCGCTCGGAACTGCCGGAGTGGATGCGGAAGAACACGCCGCGGTGCATCATCGCGCTGGGCCTGGTGATGCCCTGCACGGCGGACGACGTGCTCGCCGCGTATCGCCGCAAAGTGAAGACGCTGCATCCCGATCGCGGCGGCGACCGGCGGGAGTTCTTGCGCCTGCAGGCCCACTTTGAAGAAGCGCTGGCGTTTGTGGAAAGTTTATGAAACGGTCGGCGGTTCTGTCGATCGACGAGCCGTTGTAATTGCGACGCTCAGGCAATCCCCGTAAGATATCAATGCCTTCTTTCCGCGGAGGATGTTTATGGATACTCGAATCGTCCTGGTGCTGGGACTCTTGGGATGGCTCGCGGTGCCGGTGGCCTCACGCACTCAGGCCGAAGAACTGGTGATCGCATTTTCCCTCGACGCGCCGCCCTATGTAATGGATGAAGGGAAGACGGGGATCGAGATCGAGATCGTGCGGGCGGCACTTGCGCCGAAGGGTTACAAGTTCACCGTGCGGCAGATGCCCTATGGCGAGCTGGCCGATGCGGTGAGCTGGGAGGGCGTCGATGCGGCGGCGACCGTCACCAAACTGGACAACGGCTCGTTCTATTCCGACGAGTACATCACGTTTCACAACGCCGCGCTCACCAGGCAGAGCGCGGGTCTTAAGATCGACTCGATCGAGGACTTGAAAGGTAAAACGATCGTGGCCTGGGAGAATGCCTACGAAGACTTGGGGCCGAAATTTGCGGCGCTCTTCTCGCCCGACGTAAAAGCTCCCTATCGCGATAAGTACCGCGAAATCGCCAATCAAAGTGACCAAGTCGAGATGTTTTGGAAGGGGGAGGCCGAGGTAATTGTGATCGACGTGGCGGTGATGAAGTGGTTTACTCAGGAGCTCTCCGGCGAGGTCGACACGAAAGCGCCGCTGGTGGAGCACAAGATTTTTTCGGCCGACACGAAGTTTCGCATCAGCTTCAAGAGCGAGCAGGTGCGCGACGATTTCAATGCGGGGCTCAAACAGCTGCGAGCCAGCGGCGAGTACGAGCAGATTTACGCGAAGTATTTACGGCCATGAGCAAAGACCCGGCCAAGGATTTTGGAACGATCGCCGACGATTACGTCTTCTTTGAGACGCATTCGACTGAAGCGGAAGCGGACACGCAGGCGTACTTGCAACGACTCAAGGATTGGACGCCGCGGAGTGAAGTGGTGCGGATGCTCGACTTCGGCTGCGGATCGGGGACGTTTACGGCGCGGTTCATCGAGCAAACCGGCTGGTCGTCGGATCGGCTGGAGCTGACGCTGGTCGAACCGGCGGCGGAAGTGCGCAAGCTGGCTGTGGAGCGATTGGCAAAGTTGGCACGCAGTCCGATCGAGGCGTCGGCGAGTTTGGCCGACGGAGTTGCCGCCGCGTTTGACATCGTCGTGGCGAATCATGTGTTCTATTATGTGCCGGATGTGGAGATGCATTTGCAGCGGTTGGTTGCGGCGATCGCTCCCGGCGGGATGCTGCTCCTGGCGATCGCCGGCCGCACCAACGCGCTCTTCGAGTTCTGGGCGACGGGGTTTGGCGGGTTGGGGCGCGAAATTCCCTACAACATCTCGGAGGATGTTGCGGCCGCACTTGCGCGATTGAATGTGTCCTACGAAATGGAATTGGTGCCGTATCGCCTCAGCTTTGTCGATACGGAGCAGAATCGGCTGAAGTTGATTCGCTTCTTGCTGGCCGAGCACCTGGCTCCGATGCCGCTCGATCCGCTATTGGCGCGTATTCGACAAGCATTCGCGGGGCGATCGGATAGAGATCGAGACAACGTGCGACCACTATGTGGTCCGCGGGTGAACCGGAGGTAGCCGTGCGGAGCACACAGGCAAGCTCCGCCGCTAAATGACGCCAAACGATAGGAGTTCGGGGTGCTGTTTGATGGATTAATGTTTGCTGCGGTGGGGTTACTTTCGGGGTATGCCTCGGGACTGTTCGGGATCGGCGGTGGGCTGCTGCGGATCCCGATCTTTTTACATCTGCTTCCCGCGCTCGGCGTGCCGGCTGCGCTGGTGATGCATGTGGCGGCGGGGACATCGTTGGCGGTCGCGGTGCCCACCTCGCTTTCGGCGTCGCGGAGTCAGCAGAAGGCGGGCAACCTCGACGGTAATCTGCTCTGGACGTGGCTGCCGCCGCTGGGCGTGGGCGTTGTCGTGGGGATCTTGGGGACGCGATTTCTTTCTGGTCGGGTGCTCGCCAGCTTATTTGCATTCGTTGTGTTCATTGCGGCCGTGCGAATGCTGGTGCCGCGCGCGAAGTCGGCCACTGCCGAGAGCGAAAATCCGCAAGCGCACCTGCCGTCGCGGCCGGTCCTCGCGCTGTTGGCGTGGGGTATCGGCGTCCTTTCGCCGATGGTCGGCATCGTCGGCGGTACGTTCGCCACGCCGATGCTCACCGCGTTTCGCTATCCGATCCATCGCGCGGTCGCCGTGTCGAGCGTCGGCGGTTTGGTGGTCAGTGTGCTGGCGACGATCGGTTTTGTGGTGACGGGTTGGGACGCCGCGGGATTGCCGGCGCGGTTTATTGGCTACGTCGACCCGTTCGCCCTGTTGGTGATGACGCCTTGCGTGCTGGCGACCGTGCCGCTGGGCGTATGGACTGCCAATCGGCTGAGTGCGCGGGCGCTCGAAGTCGCGTTCGGAGTGTTGCTGGTCGTGATGGCGCTCGACGTGGCGTGGGGGGTAATCTACGGCCACTAGCACGCAATAGAGGCGCGAGAAACTACGCACCGATTTCGCTGCTGACCATTGGCTCGCCGGCGTCGACGCTGGCTTCCGCGGCGACGGCCAGGCTGATCGCCTCGGCCCCCACCAGCGACTCGTCGTAAGCGACGCGCACGCGGCCCGCGAGCCACAGACTCAGCAGCGTCGAACCCGCGGCGATCAGGCCGACGATCCAAAAGTTGCCAATCTGTCCGTTTGGCAACTGCGTGACCACGAGTCCGCCAAGGTAGGCCCCGAGACCACTGGCCATATGCTGAACGGAAGAGTTGGCGCTGAGGAAGGCACCCCGTCGACGCTGTTCGACGCTGCTGGTGACCATCGCCATCGCGCAAATCATGCGGCCCACATTAAATACCATGAGGGCGCCGAACACAGCGACGGCAATCTGCAGTGGAACGGGCGGCAGATTGGTGATCACGAGTAGCAGCACGACCGAGATCGGAATGATCCGGCGAAACACTACTAACTTTCCAAAACGATCTGCCAGACGCCCGACGATCGGCGCAGCAAACAGCGTCAATCCTCCGCCAGCGATATACACCCAGGGCAGCTGCTCCTCGGTCATGCCGACGTTTGCCACCAAATAGGGACTCAGATACGGAAACACCGTAAAACTGCCAACCATCAACGCGATAATCAGGGCGAAGGCGTTCAGATGATTGGCGTGCGAGAAGGTCTCGACGATCGAACGCAGAGGGTGCGTGTGCGACTTGCCGATGTGTCCGTTGAGCGGCGGTAGCGCAAACGGTGCGAGCAGGAGGGCCGGGATTCCACCGATGGCCAGAACGACGAACGGGACATGCCAGCCATACTTGGTGCCGAGATACAGGCCGAAGGGCACCCCAGCGACCGACGCCAGCGCGAAGCCGGTCATCAGCGAACCGGTGGCGCGACCACGGCGGTTTTCGGGAAACACGTCGCCAATGATCGCCAGCGCCAACCCACCCAGCACGCCACCAAACGCACCGGTCACGATGCGGGCCAGGACCAGCGTTTGGTAATTCGGCGCAACTGCGCAACACACGGTGCCGAGCAGGAATCCGGCGTACAACGCGACGAAGGTGGTCCGTCGGGCAAAACGGTCGACGATACTCGAGGCGACCAGCCCCGCCGCCCCGGCGGCGAAGGTGTAAGAGGACACAATCAGGCCGAACTGTGCCGGCCCGATGTGGAGCGTCCGCATCAGCTGGGGCCCGAGCGGCATGACGATCATGAAGTCGACGATCGTCGTGAACTGGACGGCGGCCAGGATGAACAGCACCAAGCGTTCGCGGCGACGCATTTGCCCCAGGTCGATTGCCTCCCGTTCCATGTCCATCTTGCCCCTGCTGCTGCCTCGTCTGCGAACTCCCATCCTATGTCAGGACAGCTGGGTAGACAAATGTCGGTGTGAAGCGGTTCGCAATTGTCAGGGCCGCCCAAGATGGACAGCAGTGCCAGCTTAGCAAAAAATATGCTTGACGAACCGTAACCAATCGGTTACATATTAAGTAACCACATGGTTACCAAAAGCCGCAAACCTGCTGAAGCCGTTTTTCGAGCCATCGCGGATCCCACGCGGAGGGAAATCCTCCGGCTGCTCCGGTCCGGCGGCCAGCCTGTCGGAAACATCGCCACCAACTTCCGCATCAGCCGGCCGGCGATCTCGAAGCACTTGCGACTGCTCCGCACCGCGGGGCTCGTGGTCACGCGAAAGTGTGGCACGACGCGCATTTGCGAGCTCAACGCCAAACCGCTCCGCGCCGTGAACGACTGGCTGCGCGAGTACGAAGCCTTCTGGAACGAGAGCTTACAGAATCTCAAACAGTTCATCGAGGAGAAGCCATGACCACCACCGCGAGCGACACGATTGTTCAGGAGATCAGCATTCACGCCTCGGCGGAGCGGGTGTTCGACGCGATCGTCGAGCCGGCACAGCGCGTCCAATGGTGGGGCGTCGCTGGGAAGTTCCAGACGACCAGCATGGAGTCCGACCTGCGACCGGGCGGTACGTGGAATATGCAGGGGACAGCTCAGGAGGGCAAATCATTCACGATTCGCGGCGAATATCGATTGGTGGACCGGCCGCGACTGCTCGAGTTCACCTGGTCCAAGGACGATGAGCCAATTACGATCGTGCGTTTCGAGCTCACGGAACACGACGGAACGACATCGCTGCGACTGACCCACTCCGGGCTGACCGAGCGCCTCCGCAACTCCTATCAGGGCTGGCCATGGCTGATGCAGCTGCTGCGCGGACACGTCGAAGGACGGTGATCCATCTGACTTTATCGCTGCCCTAACCCTTCTTTGGATCGAAGTGAACCCTATGAAATTACGCAACGCGTTTTACTGGCTGACAACGGTGCTGACTGCATTCGTATTCCTTTCTGGCGGAGTCGCCGATGTGTTGCGCCGAGCTTCGTCATGGAAGGCATGACGCTACTCGGTTACCCAGCCTATTTCGCCGTGATCCTGGGAGTTTGGAAACTGCTCGGTGGCGCGGTGGTTCTCGCGCCACGTCTGCCGCTGGTGAAAGAATGGGCCTACGCGGGAATGTTTTTCAACCTCACGGGCGCTGCGGCATCGCATGCGGCCGTGGGCGACCCGGCGGGAAAAATCGTGGTGCCTCTAATCATTTTGCTGGTCGTTGTCGCGTCGTGGGCGCTGCGGCCCGCGAGTCGAACTCTGTTTGGTGGCCCACTGATCCCTCGAACAGCAGAGCACGCGCATGCCGTTGGTTAATTGTCAGCGCGATGGTTATCGGTGTCGTTTGCGGAATACCCCTGCCAGAGCCACTCTAGGGCTTGCGGCAAAGTCTGCTGCTTCATCGCGCCGTCGCAGTGGGTGGCGTTGCGAACGAAGACGAATTGGTAGGGGTAGCCCTTATCCGCTAGCACTTTGGCCATCCGCTCGTTCGCCTCGACCCAATCGTGCATGTGGTCGCGCATGAGGTTGGGATTGAAGAGGTCGCGGTCGCCGACTTCCAACCAGATTCTGATAGGTTTCACTGGGCTATTGGGGATGATGCTCTCGTGAAATCCCCATGCGCCATGCGGCGTCTCCGCGTTCGGCGGCCATTGCTGGTTCACGTACGTGCCGGAATAGGAGAGCACGCGGTGGTACAAATCGGGTCGGTACCAAGCCATCGCCAAGGCGCAGGACGCACCCGAGCTGCAGCCCATCGTGGCTCGGGCTTCTGGATCCTTGGTCAACTTGACGTTGCACTTTTCTTCCACCATCGGCAGCACTTCGGTCTCGACGAACTCGGCGTAGCGGCCCGACATCGTGTCGTATTCCAAGCCGCGCTGACTGCCTTGGGCGTCGCCGCTACCGTTGGCGATCGAGATCGCCACCATCGCGGGTACTCGCTTCTCGGCAATTAAGGTGTCGAGCGCGGTGAACAGCAGTTTGTCGGGACCGTCCGCACCGACAATGAAGGGTGCAGCGGTGCCAGGCACATATTGCTGCGGAACATAGACCGACACGCGCCGCGTGTAGGGAGCCGGGTGGCTGGTGGTCACGATGAGCTTCGCCGGTTCCGCCGGATCGACCTTGCCAAACGTGCCGGGCTCCCGCGCGATGCCGGGATAGATTTTGCTATCCGCCGACTTCATCGTGAACTCGAAGACTTTTCCTTGCGGCACTCCCTCTCGGACCGTCATCTCCGGCGCCGGGCGATGCGTCGGCCCGACGATGAAATTCCCCTCGGCGTCGACAGGCGGCACATCGCCATCCGGGAGCTCGATTGCTTCGACATACCCAGGCGTGTGCGGATCGCGCGTCGGCGGCCCTGCCCGACGCTCGGCGGCGTTCGCCGGGCCAATGAGAGTCAAGAGCGACACCAGCGTCAATAACAAAACCGTATTCCGCATGGACTTCTTCATTGATCGTCAACTCCGCAATTCTAGATTCGGAATTTCATGGAATACATCCAGCTATGGATTACATCATCGCCCCAACTAGCACTCCCAGTCTTCGTAGGACAGGTTCGCCACGCGGCCGAACTCATTTACATTGTGCGTTACAAGTGTCACGTCGTTGGCGAGACAGATCGCGGCAATCATCAAGTCGTTGGGGCCGATGATCAAACCTCGGCATGTGAGGTCAGATCGTATCCCCGCGTAGGCTTCTGCGGCGGAATCGTCGAACGGGAGAGATTCAAAGCGCGAGAGAAATAATATTTGATTTGCAAGCGTCTCCGCCGGGTCATTGGCCAACGCAGCTCCAAAGTATAGCTCGGCCTTCACGACCGAACAAACGCGGAGATGCGCCGGGTTCGCTGCATCGAAACGAACTCGTAATTTGTCGGAACGACCGTTGAGATAGCGGATGCACGCGTTCGTGTCGAGCAGCCACTTCATTCGATGGGCTCGCGTGCTTCGACCTCACCCTCCGAGTGACGCTCCAGCCCCTGCCCGGCGCACGATCCGTATGTCCGTTCAACGAACTCGGGCCAACCTAAATCGGCGGGTTGCTTTGGCAGTTCACCGGCACCCAGTGGCTCGACCGTCACGACGACATCCTTCTTGGCCTCTTGTTGGCCGAGATTCACTTGCAGGTTCAAGATACCATCGTCGCCAACGCGCGAATGAAACTGAATGGCATCGTTCATGGTAGATTTCTCCGTCTGCGAACCGCAATCAAGTGTAACTCGTTAGATGCGCCCGGGCAAGAAAATGCTGCCGGTGTAGCCTGCGGCGGCCATATCTATTTGCCGCAGCGGCAGGTAAGCTGGCGGCGGGAGGTTCGCCCTCCCCTTCTCCCTTGGT
>CAWBTK010000003.1:0-487578 GCA_963791755.1 uncultured Planctomycetaceae bacterium | reverse complement strand
CGGGGGCGTGCGCGGCGCCAGGAGCGTAGTAACAGAAAAACGGCTTGTCCGGGGCCACCGTCTTTTGCATGCTGATCCAGCGGATGGCCTGGTCCGCAATGTCGTAATCGAAGTTGTAGTCGGGATTGCCCAGATAGGGTTCAATTGGCTTGGTTCCTTCGGTGACGTTCGGCCGCCATTGGCTCGTGTCGCCGCCGATGAAGCCGTAGAAATGGTCGAACCCGAGACCCGTCGGCCAGCGGTCGAACGGTCCGGCCTGGCTGGTTTCCCAGTCCGGCACGTTGCGATTCTTGCCAAACCAGGCGGTGCCGTAACCCGACTGCTTCAGGATTTCGGCGACCGTGGCCGTGTCGCGGCCCATTAACGTGTCGTACCCGGGAAAGCCCGTGCCGGCTTCCATGATGCAAGCGGTATGCGCGGAGTGATGATTGCGGCCGGTCAGGAGTGCGGCCCGCGTGGGGCTGCAGAGCGCCGTGGTATGGAAATGGTTGTACTTCAACCCTCGTTCGGCGAGCCGGCTGAGGGTTGGAGTATTGCATGGCCCGCCGAACGTGTTGGCGGCGCCGTAGCCCACGTCATCCAGCAGAACGAGCAGGATATTAGGCGCACCTTTCGGAGCTTGCACGGGCCGCGGGAAGTCGGGCACGGAATCCTTCGCGCGTACCGCAATTTGGCCCTTGAACGGCGCCGGAGGCAGCGGCAGCACCACGCCCGTGCGGGCTATGGAAGTTTCAGACCCCGCCTCGTCGGCAAAGACGGCGTTAAGCCGGTTCGAGACCGTAATTACATAGGTGATCAATCCAACGGCGGCCAGGACTGCGACGGCGAAGGTCTTCGATCGCGTTTGCATCGTGTTAGCTCCCAAGTATGTATTTCCAACTGGCGAGCAGCGAGACGCCGCGCAATCAGGCGAGCCGTCGAGTGCCGTTCCTCGGGAAACAAAGCGGATTTATCGGCCGCCAGCGCTCTCCTCGATCGTTTTCTGGATCTTTTCCAGGTTGAATGAACCCGGCGTCTGGCTCGGCGGATATTCCTTCATGGACATCAGGAATTTTCCCGCAACCTGTTGCAACGGCACCATTATGAACACGCGATCGAGGAACCAATCGTTGTACGTGTTGGAATTGTGCTGAGACTTCTCGAACGGGTCGCGGCGGAGGTTGAACAACAGCGGCACGCGCAATTGCGTGAACGGCTCGCGCCACACGCCGAACGCCTCCCCGCGATTTTCGAGGAAGACCGCCTTCCAAGCGTCGTACCGCATGGCGACAATCTGACCGTCGTCGTTGACGTAGATGAACTCTTTTCGCCCCGGCTCTTTCGCCTTTCCGCTCAGGTAATCGAGTTGGTTGAGGCCGTCGATGTAGTTGCGATACTTTCGGCCGTTCAGCTCCACTCCCTTGGCCAGCTTTTCCTTGATGTCGGTTGCGCCGGCAGTGGCGGCGAACGTGGGCAGCCAGTCTTCGTGGGCCACGATTCCGTTCAGCGTTACGCCCGCCGGGAAATGCCCGGTCCAACGGATGAAGGCCGGCACGCGGTAGGCGCCTTCCCAATTCGAGTTCTTCTCGCTACGGAAAGGGGTCGTGCCGGCGTCGGGCCAGGTGTTGTAGTGCGGCCCGTTGTCGGTCGAGTAGAACACGATCGTGTCGTCGGCAATGCCCAAGTCGTCAAGCAGTTTGAGCAGTTGGCCGACGTGGCCGTCGTGCTCCACCATACCGTCGCCGTATTCGTCCTGTCCGCTCTTGCCGCGGTTCTCCGGCTTAACGTGCGTGCGGAAGTGCATGCGAGTGGCGTTCCACCAGCAGAAAAACGGCTGATCCGATTTGTGTTGGCGATTGATATAGTCCTTGGCCGCCGCCAGCGTTTCCTCGTCGATCGTCTCCATCCGCTTCTTGGTCAGCGGGCCGGTGTCCTCGATCGTCTGACCGCCCTTGCCGTCGGCCTTGCACTTGAGCACGCCGCGCGGTCCGAAACGCTTGCGGAACTCGGGATTCTTCGGATAGTCTTCGTTCTCGGGCTCTTCCTCGGCGTTCAAGTGATAGAGATTTCCGAAGAACTCGTCGAAACCGTGCATTGTGGGAAGGTGCTCGTCGCGGTCGCCCTGATGATTCTTGCCGAATTGGCCGGTGGCATAGCCGAGGCTCTTCATGACCGTGGCAATGGTCACGTCTGTTTTTTGCCAGCCCTCCTTCGCTCCGGGCAAGCCCACCTTGGTCATGCCGGTGCGCACCGGCACGTTTCCTCCCAGGAATGCGGCACGGCCAGCCGTGCAGCTTTGTTGCCCGTAATAGTCCGTGAAGGCAACGCCCTCTCGCGCGATCCGGTCGATGTTGGGCGTTTGGTAACCCATCATGCCGCGGTTGTTATGGCTGATATTCCAAGTGCCGATGTCGTCGCCCCAGATGACAAGGATGTTCGGCTTCTTTCCCTTTGCTTTTGACTTGGCGGCGGCATTCTGATTGAACGCGGCTAGTGTGAACGGTTCGCGTTTCTCAACTCCCTCGCTACGGGCTGTCGGCGGCGCCGTCGCTCCGTGCAATACATCGGCGGTCCGAGCGGTTGGACTGGCAATCGCCTGCCCAACCGGATTCCATTTCGCCGACGTGGCGGCATAGCCCAATAGTGCTCCGATTCCGACGCAAACGAAGGTACTCAGCCGGGTGTGGTTCTTCATAGCTTCACTCCTCAGAATGACGGTTTAGTCGGCGGGGCGCCAAAACGACGACCGCGAACACAACCCTAGTCAATTTGTTCTCTTAAATCGGACAACAACCGCTGCGGTGCGTCCAACCGCACCAGCCCGAAACGTGGGTACTCGATGTCAAGAATCACATACACGGCTATTGATGCGACGGCGGCAAAGCCAACCACGTGGGCCGTGGCGATCCGAGACGACTTGGCCATGGCGTAGCCAGACAGCCAGGCGGAAACAAGCGACAACGCGCCCAGCAGTAAAAAGATAATCAGCGGAGGATGCGTTTGCATCGCCGCTAGCCGCGTGGTTGTGATGTCGATCATTTCGTTCAGCGCCGGAAGCAGGAGCAGTCGGGCCGATTGCCACTCGCTGCCCGCGCTGGCGGCAATTGCCTGGGACCAAATTTCATTCTGCAAATTAGCAGAGCGCCCGTACTCCTCCAGCGCGGCCTCGCGATCGGATAGCTTCAGCCAAAGTTCATACCGCGAGGTGACGTACTCGCGAAACTTCTCTCGCAGCCCCGCCTGCGATTCCGAGGGCAACAGGTCCAGCCGCAGATAGGCCGTGCTGATGGCATTCGTTTCATCGACGACCAGTTGACGTCGCGTGTCGAATCGGGCGTAGGCGCCGGTAAACGTGAAGGCGATCAACAGCCCCAGCAGGCTCAGTACCGCGGCGTCTATGGTGCCCGTGCTCAGTTCCTTCGCGTCAGGATCTTCTTGCAGCCGGCGCCGTCCGGCGCGATGGCCCACATACGCGAAGGCCAACATTCCGAAGAACAAGGCGACACTGGCTGCCACTGAAACCGAATAGGCGTTCATCATCAATCTAGGAGCCTGGCTCGCTGGAGATGCACGAGTGAATGGGCGAATATCGAGAATACATCGATCAGGCTGTTAGGCTCAACGATTCAAGCCGTCACTTGCTGTGCGCGGCTTTTCCGATTGTTGCTCAGCCGAATGGCTAGTGAGTTGAACGAACCAAAGTCTAGATTGTCGGCATCCGGTACGGGATGTCCAGCAGTTCCGGCCAGAAAATTTGAGTTAGGCGAGACGTGACCGGCTTTGGCCAAACCGCGGCTGCCCGTTCCCGACCCGCCTGCCAGGCCTACGTCACGTCCAAGGCAAACTGCTCGATCGTGATGCTGCCACTCTTGCGAAAGGGACGGGGCATCGGCTGGGCGAACCCGCGACCATCGACGGCCCGGCAGCGGAAGTTGTAGGCCCCCGCCGGCAAACCGGGATGGACGCCGGCCCAATGGGCGGCACACAGACGCATCGGCCAGGCAATGGGCCGCCCCGTCTCCTGGTCGAACCCGTAAGTGCCCGGCGGAATCTTGTCGTCGGGCAGGCCGCCGCCCCAGGTCTCGGGCGCCGATAGAATCTCCATATCCACCCAAGGCGCCGTGGTGAAATTAGGATCGTTCGTCCGCTTCGTGCCGCGCAGCTCGGCCGACACTTGCACTTTACTGAGCCCGCTGATCCCCACTTGCGCGTGGCCGGTCAGCGCAAAGGGCTCGCCGGCCTTGATTTTTCGCGGCGCGGCAATCGTGGCGGCAAACGTTTTCATCGGGCTGTCGATGTCGTTGCCTTGCTCGGCGTACGTGTCGTTGGCATGAAACAGATTCGTGAGCACGACGTGCGACACCCATTTCACCGATTTGAAGCCGTAGGCCTCGGGCACGACGACGCGCACCGGTCCGCCGCGTTGGCTGCTAAGCCTCTGGCCATTCAGCTTGTAACACAAAATGATCGGCGGCAAATCGAAGTAGTCTTCCAGCACGCGGCCGATCGGCAGTGAGCTGCGGAACATTTGCTTCGGATCGTCGTTGTGGTAGCCGTAGAAAAATACTCGCCGCGTGTCCTCGCGCGGCTGGGTCATCCACACCACTTCGCGCAGCGGCACGCCTTCCCAGATTCCCATCCCCAGCGGGCAGCCGAGATTCAGACAAGTCATGATCTTCGGGAATCGCACGGCGTGCTTCTCGCCCAAGGCCAGCAGCGCCTTGAAGTCGATTGCCGAGTTGTCTTTCTTGGTGAGCGGACTTCGCAGCCGCACGGGATGGTCGGGGTCGGAGATCACCTCCAACCGCCACGTATCGCGCGTCATACCGACCTCGGTCTTCTTCTCCTCCGGCAGTTCGTGCGGTAGCGGATCGCCGCGCGAAACATCGGCAAACAGCGCGTCGGGTGTCAAGTAGCTGCCAAACCGCTTGGCCTTTTCCTCGGCACTCGGAAGCAGCGATCCGCCCGTGGCGGCACGCGCGCCGGATATCGAGTTCAGCAGGGTGGGCATGGCCAGTCCCGCCATCCCCAACTTAATAAAATACCGTCGCGTCAGATCACGGTGCCGCGAAAGAAAATCGTCGAACTTGTCCATCTGAATAGCTCCGCCAAAGACCAAAATCAAAAGCGCCGTGACTGAACTGCCTGTGGCGGGGCAATTCAATCCGGGCACGATCTTAGCACGGAGTCGTGACGGAAGCACGCATTTGCTCGTGGCATGTTCGAGCTTTGTGCGTCGTGAAGGCGGCCAGGCAACCCCCAAGGGCGCACAGTTGCGTCGAGGGCCCTCTCGGGCAATGGCGCCTCCGGTCGGCGGACGAAAAATGACGGCAACATGCTCGGTGACGAGCACGCGCCGTTCATTTACTTAATGGCGTTCGCTCTTGGCGGTGACGCTAGCGGCGAAGTGTCCGCCGGGGCTTTATTCAAGTACTTGGCAATCGGAATGTCGTAAAACACTCCACCGGACGGCTGTCGCTGGCCGTCGACCGTGAGGGTGATGATCCGAATCTTGGCGCGGTCGACAAATTCCTTGCGTAGTTGCACTTTCCCCGCGCGTTTGCCATCTTGGGTCGGTTTCAACTTGATGGGCTCCATCACGTCATACGAGCGGCCGCCCTGATTGTCCGTCTGCTTGCTGAACGCAACCAGGTCGATTGAATAGATGGGTTTTAGTCTCCCTTCGTCGGCGAGCGTAAACACGATGGTCAACGTGTCGCTGCCCGTGTCTTCCACCGCCACGTCGTACTTCAATTTCCACTCGTCTTTCGAGGGAGCAAGCCCATGTCGTATCGCCCAACTGCGGTCCGACATCAGGACGATTGCCGCGACAACCAAGAAGCCCGTAGCGACGCGTGATATTCGAATATTCATTGCATGTCCACCTTTTAAATATGCGGGAGCGCGGGCCTATTCCGGGCGTCAGCGCCTTGGCTCGTGCCCATCCAGCGGCCTATTCAAGCCGCGCGCGTCGATTCGGGCAATATCAATCTCAGAGTTGATATTCAGGGGCGGGTGCAATGCGACGGCCGGGCCCGATGTGGATCGATCCCGCACAGCGATTTCCGTCGATCGGTGGCGCTCGGGCGGGACGTAAGGCGAACCGCCCGGCCATCAGCCGCGAGCGGGTCGACCAGCGGCCGAAGCCGAAGTCATGACTTTCGACGCCGGGTGACTCGGGCTGAACGCCGCTGGGTCGCCGACGAGACCGACCACTGTGATCGACTTGGGTGCGTTCGAGGAAAGTCAGGTCACTATCTCGATGACCCAGCAAACACGTTTAAGTCGACGCGATCGAATCGGCCCTATGATAAGGCCATGGTTAGAACTTACGGTGTCTTGCGCGGCAGGCAGGCCAAGGGTTATAGAGCACGTTTCGCGACCTTTTAGCGGATATCTCGTCGGATTTTGAGTTGATAGTCGGTATGCGGGTGCCAAATGTCGGTGCGACACGCACAAGTCACGGTCGTTGAATCACTTAGGGCGACATCGGCCCATTGTGCGTGCAATGCCCTTTTCCACGCTGCTGAATCCGCTTGACGCGACAACATGTTCTTTTGTACAGTATAGCCATTCATGCTGGCACGTACCTAAACGGCCGTCGTTTGGCCGCGGAACCCCGTTTTTTTGCCCTCGGTGATTGGGCAAGAACACGTCTAGTAGTGGTGGTCGTCATGATCGCGGAAACTCGCCAGGTTGCGTTCACGAATCGGCAGTGGGAGGCATATCAATTCGTGTTGGAGTTTCACCGGCTGCGGGACCGCGCCCGACCGCCGTGGAACTCGGCCAAGGCCTGGGCATCAGCCTGGTCGAGTCGGCCAAACTGATCGGGTCACTCACGGCCAAAGGCGTTCTCCAGCGTCGTGTTTACCACGTGCTGGCCATCGTGCCGCCGAGCTACCACCGCCAAGAACTCGCGGAGGTTTGAGCGGAGTCGCTCGACCTCGGAGCGCCGGCGATGTACCGGCGCTCAAGAGTTTGGACACGAGTCGTCGGAGACCGCGCGGAAGTTCCGAGGGCAGTTGCCGTTTGGTTCTTCGCTGATCCGAGCGCATCGCGAAACGGGTTGTCGCGTGCGCTGGTTCACTCACGCTGGTACCTTTGACCGCGCGGTCAAACAGGCGGCCGATGTGACATGGATGGTCAAGCGCTTGAGCGAGGTGGTACCCCCGTGGCCTAAGTCACGCGATGCACTTCAGCACGTCCATCGCACAGCGCGGCGCGATCGAGCTGATCGCTCGGGAAGTAGTAGCCGCGAGGAAACTTCTGCGTGAGCGCTGCGACTTCATCAGCCAGCGCGACGGCCTTCTGATAGACCTCCAGCTTCTCGAACATGAATGCCATGGCATGTCTCGCCGAATGAGCAGGGGGATCAGGTGAGCAGGCGACCGCAGGAGTGTGGTCGAATCAAGGGGCTCCCTGCCTTCGTCCGTCGTTCTCCTGCTCTCCTCTTCCACTGCTCACCTGCTCTATTTTTTCGGCCCTCCGGCCGAAAAAATCGGGGCGACAGGACACCGTTAGGACTTTTCTTGTTCGGCGTTCGCACGTGGCGACGGCCGATAGTCTTGGCCGCTGAACCACTGATTGCGGATTTGGCAGTTTAGGGCTTGGCCGACGCTCGCCAGGGCGACGGGACGATTTGAACTTTCTGGCAAAGCGTAAGCGAATGGCCGAAGACGGCGATAAAGGCCGAATACCGAGAGTCGAGTACTCGCGTTAACAGGACAGCGGTCAGAATTCTCTTGTCAGTCGTCGAATGGATAAGGGCGACGGCGAATATTCTCAAAGTGGTGGCGCCGGCAAAAGGCGCTAAGTTTGACAGTACCGCGACTACACCCTTCACTTTGGCATCGTGCTGTTGCATCCTCCATGCCAAGCTTATCGCAGAACTCTCGATCGAGCCGTCGCATGATCTCCTCAGCCGGAGGTGGATCGGGTGCGTTGAGCGTTGCGGGCCAAGCATCGAACCGAATGTAATACCGGATGACCTCTGCGACTGCCGCATCGTCGGATTTTGCTGCGAGACGATCAGCCCACTCGATACACGCATCAACCGTTTCTTTATCGATTGTGGACTTTAATCCACGTTCGAAAAAACCGAGTGGATCGATCTCTTCGTCAGTTTCTTCGTTAAACTCCGGACAGCCTAGATCGGATTCGGTGTCGAGTGATAGATCTTTTGCATCGCCTTTAATGTAGAGCCAGTGGTCGCAACTGGCATCGTTCGCTCGTAGGCGCTGGATCACCGATTTTAGGCTTGGCATTGGAAAGCTCACGACCAATTGCACAAAGTACGAAATTCTTGCCAAATCATAGTGTCAGACATCGCAAGACGACAAGAAAGTTCAAATCCCGTCGCCAGTCGCATTCGCAACCAACGACGGGACTTGATGTTGTGATGAGTCGGGGCGACAAGACACCGTTAGGACTTTTCCTGTTCGGCGTTCGAGCGTGGCCGCGAGCGATAGCTTTGTCCGCTGAACCACTTATGGCGGATTTGGCCGCATAGTGCGTGGCCAACTCAGACTAGGGCGGCGGACGATTTGAACTTTTTATGAATGTCCTATGGTAATCGCCCAGTAGCGAGGGAGGTGGAACCAGGTTAGGCATCAGCTCCTTGGACACGCGAGGCAAAGGATTGTGACAGCCGCATACGAATTCGCCGTCGCGTGAGCCAACGTCAGGAATCTAAGGCTCTGACCGCATTCTGCCTGAAAAACTAGCTCTTTCTTTCATATCCCTTCCGGTAAAGCGACGAAAGTGTGCCTTCAACTTGGCTGTTGACAACTCCTCCGACCATCCCTATAGTTTACTAGGAAACTATGTTAGGAGTCGTTCTCATGATTGTCACCAAATCGATTTCTCTCGCTTGTTCTCAGCAAGCGGCCTGGAAGCTACTTGCCGACGGCGGGGAATGGCCGCGGTGGGCCATTTGCAACATTTTGGTATCTAAGCCTCTTGGCAAGAATCGCTGGGAGATTCAAACGCCGCGTGGGCCGGGCGTCCTACATATTCATGGCGTTGAAACCCATGGCACACTCGACCACGACTTCATTGACGCCCAAGAAGGAAAATGGACTGTGCCTGCCCGTGTCGTTTCTACTTCGACCGGCTCCGTATTCCTCATGACGCTCGAAAAGCCTGCCGGTATGCCGGACGAAGTCTTTGAGCGAGGACTCAAAGAATTGGACGACGAGCTGGCCCAGTTGGCACGGATAAGCTCATCACTTTAAGAAATGCACATGGCGAAGAACATCCAAGTCAGTGAACTAGAAAGACATGTCGGCTATTGGCTGCGGTTCGTCTCGAACCATGTTTCCCATGCCTTCGCCCAGAAGGTCGAGATTCGAGGCGTCACGGTCGCCGAGTGGGTGCTGTTGCGAAAAATGTACGATGCGGGATCTGCCAATCCGAGCCAGATTGCGGATGCGGTGGGAATGACGCGAGGAGCCGTCTCCAAGCTTGTCGAACGGCTCTGCCGAAAAAAGCTGGTCTTGCGTTCGTCGTCAGATGGCGACCGGCGTTACCAGACAGTTGAACTCACCGCAGCAGGAAAGCGACTCGTGCCGATCTTGGCTGGGCTTGCCGACGAGAACGATCGCGAGTTCTTTGGTCATCTGAACTCGGAGGAGCAAACGCGGCTGGTGAACTTGCTTCACGACATTGTGCGTCGGCACGAATGGAAAGACATGCCAGTTGCTTGAATTTCATCTTACAAATTATGAAGGAAAAACGATGAACGCAGGACAAATACAGGTCATTGAGAGATGTGCCAAAGGAGCTCTCAGCGGGGAACTCGCCTTTCCTGAAATTGTTGGAAGGCTCGCCCAACTGGGTGTGGAAAGATATCACGCTGACTATAGTCGTCAGGAAATCACTTATTATTTACCGGATGGCGATACCACGGTGGTCGCCACGCCCCACCCGCCTCATGCTACGGCGGTCGAGTTTACGGCATCCACCGTGGAGGCCGCCGTTCGCCAGAGTCAGCGGAATGAGCACACCTACCTCGATTTTATACGCAAGACGATGGCCGCCGGATGCGTTGGCTACTTCGTTCAGATTACCGGACGCCGCGTCATCTACTTCGGGCGCAATGGCGAATCGCACGTCGAGCATTTCCCACCTACGCCTTAACGTGTTGCCGCTACAAACACACGAACAATGTTTTGGATTCGCGGAAAAACTGGCGACGGGATTTGAACTCAACAACTTGTTGCAGAACAACGAGTTGCAGTAAAGGGTCCTACTGACGCACTTAGCACTTTCGATCATTTGAACCAAGCGGTTCCCCCGAAACCTAACCGTAAACTCTATCTATAAAACAAGAAACTGCTCACCGCAGTTTATTGCGACGAACCGTTTCTATTTCAAGTCGGGGCGACAGGATTTGAACCTGCGACCTTCTGACCCCCAGTCAGTTTCCGGGGGTATCCTCTCTGATTGACGGCGGTTGATATAGTTGTACTGTCACGGTATTTACCGTAAATTGCAGCTTGATCGTGCTACGCCGAAATTGATGCGGTTTGACACAGGCCGTAGCACGAGCGTAGCACGGACAACTCAGGCCGAAAATCAGAAGCGCCAAGGGGGTACCATTGGTCACCACAAAATCACAGCTAAAGCCCGGCAAGTTCACTTTCACAAAACGGGCCATCGAGGCCCTGAAAGCACCGACCGCGAGCGATCGCGTCTATCACTACGATGCCGTGCAGGCGAATCTCGCGCTGTGCGTCACCACGACCGGTGCGAAAACCTTTTACCGTTACGGACGGGCTAAGGGCCGCCCAGTTCGATATCGGCTCGGGGCCTGGCCCGATATGACCGTGGAAAACGCCCGCAAGGCCGCGCGTGCCTACAACGCCGCAATCGACCGGGGCGAAGATCCCCACGAAACGAGGCTTGCCGCACGCCACCAGCAGAATTTGCAAGGGCTGTTCGACTACTGGCTAGAACACGCAAAGGCCCGTAAGAAAACCTGGCAGGCCGACCAGTGGCAGTTTCAAAAGTATCTCGGGGCGTGGCGGAATCGCGATTTGGCCGCGATCCACAAGGCAGACGTTGAGACATTGCACGCCAAGCTCGGAAAGGACCACGGCCACTATACTGCCAATCGCGTGTTGGCCTTGTTGCGTGCCATGTTCGGCAAGGCCGACAAGATCGGTCACAAGGGTGCAAACCCATGTATAGGCGTCGAGCGATTCGCCGAGCAGTCGCGCGAACGATTCTTACAGACTGACGAGATGCGCCCATTCTTCGAGGCTATCAAAGCAGAGCCGGCCCCCTGGACCGACTTTTGGTTGTTGTGCCTATTCACTGGCGCCCGCCGCGGCACAATCGCGTGCATGGCGTGGTCCGACCTGGACCTAGATCGAGGCTTTTGGCTGCTGAGCGGCGAGCAAACGAAGAACAAGCGCCCCGTCGCGGTCGTGCTGCCGCCCCCGGCCGTGGCCATTCTTCGGACCAGACAGGAAGCGATACCCGAAGCCGAACGGAATGACTCGCCCTACGTATTCCCCGCCGCCAGTAAGATGGGCCATATCGTCGACCCGCGGAAATCGTGGGCGCGTGTAGTTGAGGCGAGCAAGATCGACAACTTGCGACCACATGACCTGCGCCGATCACTGGGGAGTTGGCAGGCGATCGCCGGGGCAAGCCTACAGGTTATCGGCGCGAGTCTGGGGCATCGGGACCACAAGGCTACTCAAGTCTATTCGCGCTTGACGATGACGCCGGTGCGGCAGTCCGTCGACAACACCGTGCAAGCCATGATCGAGGCCGCCGAACCGAAGCCCGCGAAGCCCGTCCGCAAGGTGAAGAAAGGGGGCCGCAAACCACGGTCGCCACGTTAAGACAGGCAATTTAGCAGCCGTTTTTTCAACTACTTTGACCGTCATTGCTACCGGTAGCATGTACCTGATTCCGCTGCGTTGACGTATCGCGGAGCGGTTCTAGAGTGACTTTTGTTCGCTGAGTTCCTTCACTCACAGCAAAGGTGCACGCATGACGACCGCGATTACTTCTGACTTGCTCACTCGCGAGCAGGCTGCCGAATTTCTCGCCATCAAGCCACAAACCTTGGCGGCTTGGCTCTGCACGGGCCGCTATCCTCTTTCCGTGGTCAAGATCGGGCGATCCGTGCGCTATCGCCGATCCGACTTGGAGCGATTCATCGAATCGCGTGTAGTCGGCGGCAATTCGGAAAGCTAATCCCCGAGAACGCCAACGGCCCGCCGAACCCCGGAAAAGGTGGCGAGCCGAAGGCGAAATTCATGAGTACTTACGATACCACGAACGCGCCCGCCCTTCAATTCCCCGACGTTGCGATTACGCCGCAACGCCGTCGCGACTTGCACGCTCGATTCCGCGAAGCGGCTGCCATCGAGCACCGGTTGATTTGGCTTGAGGATTTTGTCGGCAACCCGCCCAAGACCGAGGATTCCGCCGCCGTTCGTGGACGCTGGACTGTGGCCACGTTGCGATTCATGCAACTAATTCGGCAGAATCCGGCGCTCGCCCCGTTCGTCGATACGATTCGCGACCACTTGCTGTCCATCCATGAGCGGGGCGCCGGCTGATGCAAACGATCACCATGCGCGCCGACTTCCGGTTGAGTGATTTGACAATCGCATACGATTCCCGCGAGCAATTGCCGTATCAGTTTCCAGGCATCAAAACCGTTCGCGCTACGCTCGACCTGTTTGATTATTCAGTGCCGGGGCAGGAATCGCGAATCGGAGTTGAGCGAAAGTCACTCGCCGATTTTGTCGCGTCATGCGGCAACGGCCGGGAAGTATTTGAACGCCGGCTGATGCGTGCCCGGTCCATCGAGTCTTACTTGCTCGTCATCGAGGCGAGCTGGGCCGACTTACTCAACGGCGAGTGGCGTAGTCAGATCACGCCCGCGAGCGTCACCGGCTCGACGCTGGGCTGGATGGCCGCGGGAATTCCAATTCTGTGCGCGGGCAATCGAGAGGCGGCAGAATCCGCCACCGCACGTTTCTTGTTTTGCGCAGCACGTCGAAGGTATCGCGAGTTGCGGACTTTACTCAATCAATCGGAGCAAGTCAGTGGCTAGTTTCAATCGCGTGATTTTGATCGGCAACGTGACCCGCGACCCCGAGTTGCGTTACATCCCGAGTGGCACGGCCGTTGCCGAAGTCGGGCTTGCCATCAATGACAAGCGTAAGGACACCTCGGGCGAGTGGATCGAGGAAACAACGTTCGTTGACGTGACGCTATGGGGTCGCACTGCCGAGGTGGCGAGCGAATATCTAAAACGTGGGGCACCATGTTTGATCGAGGGTCGACTCAAGCTCGACACCTGGGAGCGTGACGGCAAGAAACAGTCGAAGCTCAAGGTTATCGGCGAGCGGATGCAACTACTGTCGGCACCGGCGAAACGAGCGGAGCCGGCGGCGGAAACTTCGGCACCAGCGCGTGATATTCCTGATGACGATGGAATCCCCTTCTAGGGCTCAACTGTGAATATCCAAAACGCAGCACTGGACTACTTGCAACGCGGCTGGCCGATAACGCTCTGCGCGGGCAAGGATATGAAAGCGCCGATTGCCGATGAGTGGCAGACAAAGCAATACTCGCCCGGCGAGGTGCTGGCTGAATTCACGCGGCAACCGGCGTTGAATGTCGGCGTGCGGTTCGGGCCCGGCTCATGCATCGACATCGAAGCGGACGACGCGGAGCAAGAGCAAGCATTCCAGAAACTATTCGACGGCTGCGATATTCCGCGCACTCCGTCGTTCAAGAGCCGCCGGGGAATCCATCGACTTTTCGCATGGTCGGAAGTGTTAGCAGTTCCGAATAAGGCGGTCATTAATTTTGATGGGCTGGGGATTCGCGTCGGGGCCAATGGCAAGGGTGCGCATAGTTTGTTTCCGCCGAGTGCGAACACCGACGGCACGGCCCGCGAGTGGATCGTATCGCCCGATGATTGCGATCTTGCTCCATTGCCTGATTTAGTGTTGCGCAGGATCTTGGAAGCGAACAAGCCTGAACCGCCGGCACCGCCGCCGCGAGCTAATGTTCCCGCAAGTGCCGACAGCAAGATTGAGCAGGCCCGGCGCTATCTGGCGAAAATGCCCGGCGCCATCGAGGGGCAGCACGGCGACGATCGCACCTTTCACGTCGCTTGCGTGCTCGTGCTCGACTTCGATCTGACACCGAACGAAGCGTGGCCGCTGTTTTGCGATTGGAATCTGACTTGCGACCCGCCCTGGGATGAGAAGCGACTGCGCCGCAAACTCGACGAAGCGGACAAGCAAGCCGGTGAGCGTGGGACGAAGTTGCGGAATCACCTTGCAACGGTTGCAACCTCGAACCGGAAAAGTGGTTCCCCCAAAGAATTTGGGGATCAATCGCACGACGGCGAGCAACTTATAACGGTTATAAGTTCGGACGAGCAAGCCGCCGAACTACCCGACGTGCAACTGCCCGGCGGTGGCGTCACGATCACCGCGACCGCGAAGGCGCTGGGAGAGCTGATGGCCGCGACCGGGGAATTCTTCTCGCGCGGCGGCGCCGTCGTTCGTCTGGTCAATGACGAGAACAATCAACCGCAGTTGAAGGTAGCACGACCGGCTGCAATGTGTAGCGACTTCGAGCGCGTGGCGCGGCTCGTGAAAATGCGCAAGACCGAGGAAGGCTTCGAGATAGTTCCGGCTATCTGTTCTGAATCGACAGCGAAGGCAATTCTCGAATCGGCAGCACTGGCCGAGGCCTTGCCGGCAATCGAGGTTCTGACTCGATGCCCGGTGCTGGTGGAACGTGGGGGCCAGCTAGTCCAGATTTGCGGATTCGACCGCGACAGCAAGATTTTGGCCGGTGGACAGCCGGTTGACGAAGTGGACCTGCAATCTGCCGTGCGGCTGTTGTCTGGGCTGGTCGACGAATACAAGTTTGCGACTTCCGGCGATAAGGCCCGAGCACTGGCCGCGATCATCACGCCCGCGCTCGTGTTCTCGGGTTTGCTCAAGGGACGCTCACCCGTCGACCTGGCCGAAGCGGACCAGAGCCAAAGCGGTAAGGGCTATCGGCTCAAGATCACGGCCGCCGTCTACAACTCCGCGCAACGCACCGTCACACAACGAACCGGGGGCGTTGGTTCGGTTCAAGAGTCGTTCGATTCCAAGCTCGTGGCCGGTGCGTCGTTCGTGAGTTTCGATAACTTCCGCGGACGGCTCGACCTGCCCGGGCTGGAAAGTTTCTTGACCGAGGATAGCTATGCGGCCCGCGTGCCGTATGGATCGCCCCTGGAAATCGACCCACGGCGAATCGTGGTGGCGATGACGTCGAACCGGGCGGAGATGCCGATCGACTTGGCAAACCGATCAAGTTGCGTGCGAATCCTAAAGCAGCCCGAGGGGCACGTTTTCCGAAGCTACCCGGAAGGCGACTTGCTCGATCATGTTCGGGGCAATCAGCCGCGATACCTCGGGGCGGTGTTCTCGGTCATTCGGGAATGGCACACCCGGGGCAAGCCGCAACTCGAATCGGTCAATCACGACTTCCGCCGCTGGGCCCGAGTGCTGGGCTACATCGCGGCTGACATCCTGGGCGCGGGTGACTTGCTACAAGGCCATCGGGCGGCGCAGGAGCGGATATCTTCGCCGGGCCTCACCTGGCTGCGAGACGTGGCGCTGGCCGTGCTCAAGGCCAAGCGTGCTGGTCATTGGCTGCGGGCGAATCAACTGCTGCCGATCGTGACCGAGGCCGGCATCGAGGATGAGGATTCCGACACTGACGACCACGACGCTTGGCTCAAAGCGACTCGAAAGCTGGGCGCCAAGCTGGCCCGGCAGTTTAAGGGGAATGACGAGATTGCAATCGACAACGTAAGGATCGAGCGGCGCGAATCGATCGACGAACAGTATCGGTCGCGGGCCGAGTATGCGTTTTCCTCGGAAACCCCAAGCGCCCCAAGTAACCCCCAAGTAACCCCCGAAGTAAAAGCCCGTAACCCCGAAGCCCCCGAACCACTTTCCCACATTACGTACGCGCGTGCGCGTGAACAGTTGGAATGTTCTGAACCCCTTCGGGGGCTTGGGGGTGGTTCGGGGGAAACCACCTTTGACCCCTGGGAGTCAGGCATCGAGCCGCCCCCACTATGACCACCACGGCAGCGATCAGCCCCGATACGGCAACCCACGAGACTGCGAGACGTTGGGGCAATTGGCAAGCTGCGCGGGCTGCGGGTCCTTCCCCATAAACCCCCAGAGCGGTAGCAAGAACCGCCATCGTTTCCAGAAGTTTTTCCGTCTGGCTGCAAGTGAGGCCCAGTAACGACTTACGGCGACGACATTCCGCACCAGTGCCTTACCCAAAATACCATCCGCACCCCTGAAACCATAACTCGTTATCTACCAACACTTACGTCCGAAAAGTTGAAGCTGTTTCAGAAACGATTCCAGGGACTTACGGCGACTGAATTCGCCCCAGGAGCATGATGACCAAACGAGCAGACGAGGCCGACAAGAAACGCAAGCAACGGGCTGAGGAGCGCGACCTACGCATCGCACCACCGGCCGAACCGAACCGCCGCCGGGACTGCTTGGCTGATCCGTACCTGTTCCTGCCGACCTACTTCCCCAGGATCTTCTACCAGCCTTGCACGCCCGGCCGCCGGCAGATGATCGACGCCATCGAGCACGTTGCCCGCAACGGCGGTGACTTGGCAATCGCTGGCCCCCGTGGCGACGGCAAGACTAGGACCGCGCTGTTCGTGGCCTTGCTGTTGGAGTTGCAAGGCAAGCTCGACTTCCCGCTGATCGTGTCCAAGAGCGGCCCGCGGGCGAACCGGGAACTGAAGAATCTGAAAGAGGCGATACGCGATAGCGTGTTCCTGGCCGAAGACTTTCCCGAGGTGGTCGAACCGATTCTGGCTATCGGCGGGTGGTCCAGCCGGGCCCGGCAACAGACGGCATTCATGCAACCGACGCACCTCGAATGGGGCGAGGAGTGCATCATCATGCCGACCATCCCGAGTGAACTGCTTTGGGAAAACGGCTGGCCGACTGATATCGAATCGTCGGCTCGCGGGCAGATCACGGCCAGCTTGGGCATCGAGGGCGCTATCAGAGGCTATTCGGTGCGCAACCGCCGCCCCGACTTGGCAATCATGGATGACGTCGACGATCGCGAGAGTGCCGCCAGTGCGCTCCAGACAGCCACCCGCGAACGCATCATCGAGGAAGATATCGGCGGCCTGGCAGGCCCAGACAAGACGATTGCCCGGCTGATGCTCTGTTCGCTGATTAACCCCTCGTGCGTGGCGGCAACGTTCACCGATCGAAAGCAGAAACCATCGTGGCGTGGCCAACGCCATAAACTGATGGATCGCAAACCCGACGCCGAGGCGCTTTGGGATCAATACATCGAACTGCGGAAAGCCCGTGCCGATAACGACCCCGATGCACGCGTGGCCCACAAATTCTACCTGGACCGCCGGGCCGAGATGGATGCCGGTTCGCTTATCTCGAATCCGTATCGGTTTGACAGCCGTTTGCTCGATGACGGCGAGCCGTCGGAAGTGTCCGCGCTCCAGGCTTGCTACAACCTGATTGCCGATCGTGGCTGGGATCATTTCGCCACGGAGTACCAGAACGAACCGCCGGCAGAATCTGGACCGCAAGAATCCGGCTTGACCGCGGCGCTGGTCGCGACCCGGTTGCACGGCTGGCCACGCGGCACGGTGCCGATCGCCAATGGCGTGCTGGCAATTGGCGTCGACATTGCAAAATACTGGACGCATTGGGTGGCTGTCGCGTTCGATGCCAACGCGGCCGGCTACGTGGTGGATTACGGCGCCCATCACATGAAGGGGCAAAGTCCCGAGGATCAAGTCAAACTGTCGTTGGAAGAATCCATCCTCGACGCGTTGGCGACATTGCGGGACCGCTGGGAACATTCGCCCTTCCTGGCCCAAGGCGGGGAAATCGTCGAGCCCAAGTTCGTTCTGATTGACTCGTCATCCGGTTTGCATCAGCGGGCGGTTTACCAGTTCCACAGGCAAGTGGGTCGAGCTGTCTACGTTCCGGCAAAGGGATTCGCCCGCGGTCGTGGCAGTTCACCCTTTCATCCTGGCAAGGCATCGGCCGATCGCAAGATTGGTGAATTCAGTTCGCGCGTCCGCCAACGGGACGAGTGGCAAGATATCTGGCTTTACGAGTTTGACGCCGACTACTGGAAGCGATTCGTTCACCAGCGATTCTTGACCCCGACCCTGGACGACAACGGCAACCATCGCCGTGGATCGCTGGCAATTTGGAAGCCCGAGCTAGCGCTAGAACACAAGGATTTTTGCCGCCACATCGAGGCGGAAATCTGGGTGGAGAAGTTCGAGCCCGGGAAAGGCACCAAGGCCGGATGGGTGAAACGTCGCGACGATAACCACTACCTCGATGCCACGGCAATGGCTTGCGTCGGTGCTTCGTTCGGCGGAATGCGGATCCTCGGCGAGAAGGTTCAACGCAAAGTTGTGAGCATGAGCACGATGCAAGCGGCTGCTAGGGGAAACTAGTCATGGCGATGGAAACGCCCGTAACGACAACGGAAATCGACGGACCAATTGAACCGGATTCGTTCGTTTGGCAGGACCGCTTGTATCAGGGTCTTTCGCCTACAGCGTGGCGACTGGTCAAGGCACTGTGGTACAGCCCGAGCCGAGCCGAGCCGCTGAACAGACTCGCCGGTAGCGTGTTCGAGTTGGACGCAATGCACGAACGCCACTTGTATGCGCCGCACGCCGTGCGCGCGAATTCGTGGTTCAAGTGGCACGCTCTACCATTCAGGATCCGAGTTCGACGGGACTACTTGCAATTGATCGAGGGGCCGGGATAAGACCGCAACATTTTCGCAACATTCGTGAGGGATACTCGAAGCAGTGGAGGAAACACAAATGACGACCGCCGAAATTATCAACGTCGTTCCGCAGCCCAGCAGATTGCGAGAAGCTATCGCGTTGAACATGCGCGAGCGTCGAGCGCTTGAGCTGGCCCTCAAGGCGTCGGAGTTCATCGCGGTGGAAGTTCGTCCGCTCGCCGAACGAAAAGCCAACGAAGGCGACAAGTGAATTCATATCCAGCAACAAAAGAGGCTCGAAAATGATTGCCAAACCATACCCTCAGATTTTTGCCGTGCCGCCCCCCGAGGGGTCCAAGTATGAGTTTGTCGCTGCCCTTGCGGAAAAGCCTAGTAAGCCGACCGAGGCGGCCAAAGCGAACTATCGCCGGCTGGTCGATGACATGGCTGCCGGAACGGTTCGCGGCAATTACACCGCCGACGAAATCGTTTCCATCTACACGGCCGCGGGTGCGCACACTCGAAGATTTAATCGCAGTTGCCGCCATTTTCCGTTTCGATCAATTGACCCGACAAAACGAGGACGAGGAACGATGACCAACGCTATCGAAGATTTACTGAGCCGCGAACAACAGCAAAACGAGCAGCGCGAGCGCGACTTTGACCAATTGGTGCGAGCCATCGCTCTTGGCGAAACACACTCGGCCGATGACCTGGCCGGCCGGCTGGCTGCGATGGGGCGCACGGCCAAGGAACTGGCGGCGCGAGTGGAAGCCCGGCGGTTTTGTAATGAACGCTTGGCGACGATTGCGAAATACAAAGACCTGGAATCATGCGCACCGCAAGCCCGTGCCGCAATCCAGGCCATCGAAGCCGGTTTGGCAAATGATATCGCTGAACTTAAACGGGCGCAATCGAGGCTGCGAACGATCATCACGCTGTTCTGGAGGAAATCAAGGATCTTAGCCCCCAAGTCGAATCGGCCCGTGCCGAATTGTTCGCCAGTGGGTTCGACCGCAAGGCTGTTGCCGAGTATGACGCCGCGGCAGCGGAGATTGAGCGGATCCAGTCATCAATCGTTTCCGCGTCGACGGACTCCGAAAAGGAACGACTCAAAAGCAAGTTGGCCGATGCGGTTCGGTCAAAGAACGCGGCCTACGAAGCGGTGTTAGTCGCATGACAAGAGAGCGTGGAATAATGTTCGGACACATCAAGGCGATTAAAACCGACAAGGGGTACGGATTCATTTCTCCAAGCGACGGCAGCGGCAAGGACGTTTTCGTGCATGCCACTTCGCTCGTCGGTCTCAACTGGGGCGACAGGCTCGTGGGGCTGCGCGTCGAGTATTCCTTGGAACCAACAGACAGGGGGCCGTGCGCAATCAATGTGCGTGCCGCGGAGTGACTATGAGCGACGAAAAAGCACTGCGGCACGAGCTGAATAAACTCCAAGGTCGGCTCGCCTGGCTCGCTCGTGAAGTAGCACGGGTCGAGGGGCAGCGCGACCAATTGCAAAACCAACTACTCGACGTCGCGGGCGCGGACAGTTCGCGCTATGTCGCGGCGAGATAAACTCCATTCAACCCAAACGAGGATTAGACAGTGACACCTGAGCAACGCCTGGACCGAATCGAAGCGACAATCGAAAAACTGCTGGACCTGTTGGTCGGCATGGCCGACGGCGAAGTCGCCTATTTTGAGCGACTAGAGGGCCGAGCGCATAGCCCGCAATGCCGGGCCGACCGTGAAGTCCTGAAACAGATCATCGCCCGCGACGTGCAAGCCGCCAGCGAAGCCAACGCGGTGTGGTGCGCAAAGCAATGAATATGTTCTCGCCAGGCTGCGGCTGCTGCAAGAAGTGCAAGATCGCCAGCGACACATTCACGCGGGCGGACAATTCGGATATCTCGACCGGCATCGTCTCGCCCGATACGGTCACTAGCTGGACGGAATCAAGCGGCTCGTGGGAGATTCTGTCGAATCAACTCAAGGTCACTTCGGCGAATGCGATCGCGATTTGCGATACTGCCGACACTTCGGGAAATTCCGAAGCGCGTATATCTGCCAAGGTCACGGCCGCCACGTCAGACGATCAGGCCAAGTTGATCGTCAAATATAAGGATGCCTCGAACTACTGGTATGGCCTGATTCATTTTGGGGCCGGGGGATTCTTGCGACTCGTGAAGCGAGTAGGTGGCGTCGAGACGAACCTTGTGACCACGGTTCAAAGTTTCTCAATCGCAACGCCGTATAGCCTGATGGCGTGCTATGGAAATGGAGCCTTTCACATCAGGGATAGCGTTACTGGCGCGAGTGCGACTTACTCAGTAACGACAACAATAATTGACCATCAACAATCCGCCCTCGGAACCGGAGCCCTTACATCGTCGATTCTGTTTGATGACTTCGATTATGAACACGGATTCGATTTCGGAACATACTCGAATCCGAAAGTTGATTGTCCGGTCTGCTCGTGCAACGCGGCGCTGGACACATTCGACAGAACAGATTCAACCGACGTCAACACTGGAAGTAATTGCGGCTGGACGGAAGTTGCTGGTGACTGGTCAATTGCAAGCAGCAAGTTGTCGATATCGACGACGAACGCGGTCATTAAGTGCAACACGCCATACGGCAGTGAGGGTGTAAAGGTGACGCTCAATATGGGCGCGGCGACTGTTCCAAGCGTCCACCGGATTCTTATAAACTATGTCGACATCGATAACTATTGGGCTGGTGAATTCGAGTGGATCAGTGGGGCCAGTACGGTCATCAGGCTCATTGAGCGGATCGCCGGTGTGGAGACCGTGCTTGTTGAATATCCCTATGCAAGCCTTGGGCCGGTCAGTGTTTGTTATGATGCTGTGACCGGCCACCTTTGGGCGAGCGCGGGCGACACATTCCCAGTTCCAATTTCGGGCGACGGTCCAGCAGTAACGGTGCTTAAGGATCCGCCGACGAGCAAGTATGTCGGCCTGGGGACCGGGGCGACCGTTTCAGCCGCGATCCTTTTCGACAGTTTTCGCGCCGATGGTTCGGATACGTTATGCGTGCCGTGCATTGATTGTGCGTACTGCCTTGATTCCGAAACAATGCACGAGCATCTAGAGGTTGTGTTCGCTGGCTTGACGAGCGGAAGTTGCGGATCGTGTAGTACCCTCAACTCAACGCCGTACATCCTGACCCTATACGCAAGGATTTCGGCCGACACGTGCATATGGATGTATGAATTCCCTTCGACTGTCTGCGGGTACAAATACATTTTCGCCCAGACGAACAAGTCTGGGTCCAATTACAACTGGTCGGTGCGCCTCACGGATCACAAGATTCCTACGTTAGCAACGCAGACGCTCACGTGGACATCTGCTAATCAAGCGACAAAGCTAGATTGCGAAGCCGACAGCGGCGTTGCGTGTAGCTACACATCGGGAACTGGAATTTGTACGGCTACCGGAACCACGGCAACCTTGTCGATGCTATAAGATGGATTGTGACTTCAATAACGACGACTTGACTTGCCCGGTCTGCGGAACGCGAGCACGGTCACGCGACTCGCGAATGAATTGCAGACAGAGACCGCCAGCCGAACCCGCGCCAAATTCGCCACGAATACTCCGCCGACTTCGGAATTTCGGGAAGGCCGCTATTGGACACGCCATGAATGGCAGTCCAACGTGTTCGCAAGCAGAGATTGACGCGCGTCATGCGATTTGCCTTGCCTGTGAGCTATTCAAGCCCAGCGAGGTCACACCGCTGATCGGAACTTGCACGCATCCCGATTGCGGCTGTGTCGTGAAACGAGAGAAGGGGTATATCAGCAAGCTGGCTTGGGCGGACCAATCATGCCCGCTCGGGAAGTGGACCGCGATCATTCCGGTAGAAAATCTTGAACGATCGTCACTTGTCGAACCTGCAAACTCGACGGCTCATAAACCCGAATCGTGATTCGCACGCCGCGGAGCTGAGCCGAGTAAGGTGGCAGCGTATCACGCTCGCCAATGTCATCCACCGTTTCCAGTCCAGACGCCTCATTTCCGTTGGCTAGGCCGTCAGTTCCAGAATCAGCCCCCCAAGCTCCGTCTTGATCTATCCCATCGTTCTCGTAATGCAACGACCAAGTATCGTAGACATAGGGCCGGATCGCGGTTCCGCACTTCGGATTAGGTGCGAGATTGAACAACGAGACCGGGTTGGTGCCGGATGCCGCATATCCTGGCGCATATCCAAGATCGGCATAGGCCCCGAAAGCTGTGGGGGCACCGCCCAGCAAACTTTGATAGCCTTGGTCGCGTGGCTCAACAGCGATGCCGCCCGAGGACAGAAACACCGGTGCGCCGGATCATAAACCTGCACGTCGAACGCCAGCACGTTCGTCATCAGGATATCGTCGCCCAGTCGCGGCGAGGCGAACGGCGGGATCGGCAGCAGGAACTTTTGCGGAAATGCCAATTGATTGCGGTTGAAGCGGTTCTCTGGTTTCGTCAAGTCGCCGAGCGTGTTGGCGATGCGGGTTCCGCTCACCGTGTCATAGCGGGACGAGACATCGCAATTGAGATAGAACGGCAGCCCGACAGTGGCTGGAAGCGTCCACGTTGTTGGTTGATACACCGGCATGGCCCGCCGGTAGAGCGTGAACAATCGAAGCGGAGCCGGGGTTGCTGTCGCGTCGATAATCGGGCCATCTTGCACAAGGAAGTACGCCACTTCGGCGGTCTGTGATTCGACGGTGCCATTGGGCGACGTCAACGCCTTGCCGATAAATGGTTCCCCGCGACTTCGCACGGTGAGCAGCAGCACATCGTCAGTATCGCCGAATAGGCCATTCAACTGCGGTTGTCCTGGGGGCGGTGGAACGGCATTCGGATTGCCGTCAAAGTTTGCCCCCTCGATCAGCTCCAGATAGCCTTCGTCATTCTCGGGACGGAGCGGCGGCTTCATCGTGGCCGTCGCGCCTTGCAAGTCGGCTTGAATGCGGTTGCGCGTGGCGCGGAGCTTGTCGGAAATCTCCAACAGCGCGCGGCTGCCCGAGACGCTATCGACGATGACGCCGAACAGCGTGACCGTGGCGCCCATCATTATCAGCGTGGCCGCAAGCGCGACCAGCATTTCTATTAGCGTGAACGCGCGACGGTTCATAGGAGTTGCCTGATTCTTTCGAGCCCGATTACCCAAGGAACTTCGGCCAGATACCGGATGCAGAACGCGGCCAGCATCGTAACGAAGATCAATTCCTTGAGCGACAGTTGCCAGCGGCCGACGTCCCGCCGTTTCATCGCCCCCGATACTCGACCGAGCACCAAGCCGGCGACCAGCAGCAGCGAGCCAGCGCCACAACAGAATGCCACTTCATCGGGTCTCATATGGATTGCCCCCTGGCAACCAGCATAACCCCAGCGGCCGAATGCTGCCACGGAAAACTGCTGGATCGGGATTGCAACCCGCCCCGGCCGTGGTAAATTGACCGCTCCTAAACCCTTGTTGATCCTAAATTCTATGTTGAGAAAACCATCCCCCCCGTCTGCGCCTTGGGCGTCAGCCAAGAATTGCTTCGGCAGTTCAAGGCCCGCAACGTGGCCTCAACACCACGTAGGACCGAGTTCAGACGCGGGGGATCATTTTGCGCCGTGCCTCTCTGGCCGGCGCCGAAAGGATGCCCCGTATGGCAACCGCAACCAGTCCCCGCCGTCGTGCCGTTTCCAGGCCCGTATTCACCGATCGCTATGCCGTGCTGATTGTGAAGGATGGAAAGCCCGTTGGAGAGTTAGGAGTTGGGATCAGGTTTGCGACGGCGCATCGAATCGCGAGCAAGTACAACAAGCCGCCCTTTGGGGTCGAATCGAGGGCCGTTATTCACAAGCTGTCGATCAAGGTGCTGGGCACATTTCCAAAGGCTCGACGAAAGGCGGTGTCAGCATGAATCGCCTCGAACAACACCTCGCCGCTATCAATCCGACGCTGCCCGTCCGACGCGAGCCCGTCCAGGGCGAATTGTGCTTCGGGATGCTCATGTGGCGTGCCCGTCGTGACTCCAAGTGGATACCGCCCAGCGTCGACGCCGTGCCGCCATTGATTGGCGGACGGTTCACGATTCTTTGGAGCATTGCCCGCGACTTGCCGCCCGTGCTGCGCGACGTCATCGACAGCAATGTGGAATCGCTCAAGCGGGCCAACAAGCGGGGCCGCGTGCGAACATGGGCCGTGCCAGTCCAGGCCGTCTATGGATTCGACGAAACCGCTCGCATCGTCGACGTGAAAGGGGGTGCCCTTTGAGCGCACCCACCACCCTACGCGAGTTCATTGGACGCACGGGCAAGCGTGGTTTTCGCTGTGCCCGAATGCGAGATTATATTTCGGCAACAAACCGACTTGGAAAGTTCCTGGGGCGGACGGCGCTGCTGGCCGACCTGACTCCGCCGAATTACACCGCGTTCGTCGCGTGGTTGCGCGAGCACTACACGACAGGCAGCGTGCAAGACACTCACAACCGACTGCGGACAATCTGGCGAGCGGCGATCCAGGCTCGTTTCGTAACCGTGCCAGTTCCCCGAAAGGCTCGACCGTTCGATGCGACGCCGAAGTGGGAAACCGAAGTGCCCGTCGAGGCCTCGGTGCGGTGGTTCTATTTGTCCGATTACTTTCCAATGCGCATTCGGTCGCGTTCGCCCCACACGCACCGTCTGTATCAGCGCACGATTCGCGGCTTCGGTCAGTTCCTTGGACGCGAGCCGATGCTGTCCGACTTCACCGACCGCACGTTGGCCGACTACTTGCACTCGCTTGTCGAGCGTGGGTTATCGCCCCACACGATTTGCAAGGAGTTTGACCAGCTTGCGGCACTCTGGCGCGGGGCGTGTCGGCGTAATCTGGTTCGGGAATGGCCCACCATGCCGCGTCCGCAAGCGCCAGACTCGACGCCAAAGGCTTGGCTGCGGAGTGACCTGGACAAGCTATTCACTGGCTTGGAAACCGTGCCCGGCAAAATCTGCGGGATGCCGGCTGCCGACTGGTGGCTGGCCCTGCATTGGGTTTTGTTTTTCACGGGCGAGCGGATATCGGCGATCCTCGAATTGCGTTGGAGCGACGTCGACTTGCAAAGTTCGTGGTTGATTGTGCCTGCTGCCGCCCGTAAAGGCCGCAAGCGCGACAAGGCAACAAGACTGCCGCCCGAGGCCATCGAAGCCCTGGGGCGGATCGTCGAGCCCAAGCGACCGCTAGTGTTCCCGTGGCAGGGCGATCGTGGGGGGCTGTGGATCAAGTACGGCAAACTTTTGGGATCGCTGGGGATGCCCAACGACCGTCGATCGAAGTTCCACCGGATGCGACGTTCCACCGCCAGTCACGCCGAAGCGGCCAGCCCTGGCATCGCCACGGCGCTACTCGACCACTCCAGCCGCAAGGTCACGGAAAAGTACATCGACCCGAGAATCGCACAGCCGCCGCAGGCTGCCGACCTGTTATTCACACCGGGAAAGATTGGAGGTGCCAATTGAGCAGCCCCACAATGCCAATCCGAGAATTCTTGACCGAGCATTTCGCGCTCCAACGCGACCTAGAGCCGGGGACCATCCGCCAACACGGCTACATCATCGACAGTTTTGAAAAGTACCTCGGTCGCGTGGCCATCATCGAGGATATGGCCGACGATACTGTGAACCGCTGGCTCATGTCGCTACAGACGGGGACGGAGCTATCCCGCCAGTCGATCAAGAGCAAACGCCGGGGCCTTATGACGCTTTGGCGTGCGGCATTCGAGCAGTCGATAACGAACGCATTCCCGCGGCGAGTGCGGAAGATCAAGACCCCAACCAAGATTCCCCAGTGCTGGAGTGCCGAGCAGCTAAAGGCCCTGTTGGATACGGCGGCCGCGCTAACCGGAACGTGGCGCGGTCGATCACACGCCCGAGGGATCAAGCGGGCTGACTGGTGGGTCGCGTGGATTTTGGTGAACTACAACAGCGGCTTGCGGCTGTCCGACATGCTGTTGATCGAGCGATCCGCGATCATGGCCGACGGACGGTTTACCGTGGTCCAGCACAAGACCGGCAAGCCGATCGACTGCCGACTTCCACCCGAGGCCATCGCCGCAGTTGACGCCATTGGGGCCGCGAGCCGGAAGTATATCTTCGGGGGAGTGCTCAATCGGCGGACCATCCAGGACGAGTTCAAGTTTTTGACCTTTCGGGCCAAGCTGCCCGGCTCGATCAAGTGGCTCAGAAAGAGCGGGGCGACGTGGTGCGAGGCGTCAACGCCGGGGAGTGCGTCACAGTTCCTTGGGCATCGTTCCCCGGAACTGGCGGCACGTCACTACCTCGACCCAAGATTCCTGAAACGGTCGACGGCATTGCCGCCGGCAATCGGATGACAACGAGGCCGACGTGAGTGGAAACACGCCGGCGACTTCACCCCCTGTCCCTCGGCGCCGAGATAGGCCGGCCCGGGGGCGGGGGCTTTTCGGGGGCTGGAAAATTCGGGCCTTGCGTGGACAATGGCGAGCGGTATCACGAACCATAGGAGGGATGAGCGATGGACGAAGCACAGGGAATTTTCGAGGCGAAGTTGAGCGAGGCGAGAGCGAAGTACAGCACCGGACGAGAAGTGCTGGATCACATGATGGAGTGGGCCGAATCGCTACCAGCCGCCGATTATCGCCCTGAGTATGACGAGTGCATTGAGGATCTGATGATGGAATCTGTTTTCGACGGGTTGGAAGCCAAGCCGGGCGTGTCTACGCGGTCGACGCCGAAACAGTCGCGCAACTAACCCCAACGCCTAGCAGCCCCGTAGACGCACTGCTAGGCCCGATGACCTAGAGCACGTCGCGGGGCGTTAACGCGATTCCTGGGGGAATCTGGTGGACCGATTTTGAAAGGAAGGGGCAGCAATGTCACGCGAAGCAAAGGCGATCACTCAATATGGCGATTTGAAGGGGACCATCGGCGTTGACGGCTTCAACGGGATAGCGATCTGGACCGACTTCAAACCGGATCAAATTCACGTGCCGGCGGGATACCATCCGGTTGGCGTTGACATCTACGACGAGCCTGAAAGGGACGGCAAGTTCGCGCCGACCGTGTACCTTTTGGCGGTGGACCGCTCGATCCTGGGCGAAGGCCACACGCCCGAGGCGGTCAAACGATACGCCAAAGAACACGGAGTAGTGCCGGTGCTGCGGTTCCGAACCGACATCAAGGTGAAAGATTTGCTGCCGCTTATCAAGCGAATCAACGTCGTGCTAAAAGACAAGATCGTCGGCGACGCCAAGCTGATGGTGTCCGAGGAACATTCCCTGTAGCTGATGAAGTAGAACGCGCCCGCCGGCAATGTCGCGTGGGCTTTTCTATGCGCTGTCCGCGAAATTCTCCCCCGCGTAGCACGGGCGTAGCACCAAACATTTCGGCCGCTTGCGCATCAAAAAAGGCTCACCGTAACTCTCGTCACAGTAAGCCTTTCTGAGTCGGGGCGACAGGATTTGAACCTGCGACCTTCTGACCCCCAGTCAGACGCGCTAGCCAAGCTGCGCCACGCCCCGTAATGCCGCAAACGACTCCCTTGTTCCAAAAGCCGGGCGGCCCAGCAGTATCGCACATTCCCCCGGGCCTTTCAACGCCACTCCCACGCAAGCCGGCGGCCGGATACGATGCACAATGCGCACGAAGAGCCGCGTTTTAGCGTGCGACGACGCGCCCGCATCGAATTCGAAGCGATCAGCAAAAGGAGCCAGTCGGGGTGAATGCGTCCAAGAGTTCCAACTCGGCTAACGGCGGCGACAACCCACACATTCGACCGCCCAACTTCGCCGATCGGCTGGCGGATGCCGTCCGCCGTTGCGGCAATCCCGTGTTGGTCGGTCTGGATCCGCGCTACGAACAACTGCCCGAAGGATTGAAGACCGACGGCGACGCGACCGATGGGTCCCGGCGCGCCAGTGCAGTATCTGCGCTTTTGCCAGGGTGTGATCGACGTCGCGGCCGAGCTCGTGCCGGCGGTCAAGCCGCAGGCCGCCTTTTTCGAGCAACTGGGCCCGCCGGGCATGATCGTACTCGGTCTGGTGATCGACTACGCGCGATCCAAGGGGCTGCTGGTCATTCTCGACGGCAAGCGCAACGACATCGGCTCCACGGCCACGGCCTATGCCGAGGGCTATCTGGGCGCGCCGCCGGCCAGCGCCTGGGGGGCCGACGCCCTGACGGTCAGTCCCTACCTGGGCGAGGATAGCCTGCAGCCGTTCGTTGAGGTCGCCCAGCAGCGCGGGGCGGGCCTGTTCGTGCTGGTCAAGACGTCCAACCCTGGCGGCGGCATGTTTCAAGATCTCGTCGCCGACGGCCGACCGATCTATCGCCACGTCGCGGCCTATGTGCAAAGTGTTGCCAAACAAACGATCGGCCAGTGCGGCTACGGAATCGTGGGGGCCGTCGTCGGCGCGACGTATCCCGAGCACACCGTTACATTGCGCGCGGAGATGCCGAACACCTGGTTCCTGGTGCCGGGCTATGGCAGCCAGGGGGCCGGCGCGCACGACGTGGCCGGGGCGTTTGACGAGCACGGCTTGGGCGCAATCGTCAACAACTCTCGCGGCATTATCTTCGCGCACGCACGGCGCGAGTACGCCGACAAGTTTGGCGCCAGCCGCTGGCAAGAGGCGGTCGAAGCCGCCACGCGCGACATGATTGCCGAGCTTCGTGCGCACACGCCGGCGGGCAGATTGACGGCGGAGTGATGCCGCCGGCCGTCGAACTTCGGCTCTACGTCTCGTCGCCCGCGCAGCCAGGGAGTGATCGTTGGCTCGAACTCGCAGATTTCTTCCGACTTGAAATACAAGGCGATTTCGCGCTGGGCCGCTTCCGGCCCGTCCGAGGCGTGGACCAGGTTCATCTGCCGACTGGAGCTGAAGTCGCCGCGAATCGTGCCGGCCGCGGCTTTCAGGCCGCTGGTGGCGCCCAGCATGTCGCGGACCACGCGAATGCTCTCCAATCCCTCGACAATCGCGGCCACGATCGGACCGCCGGTAATGAACTTTTCCAACGTCGGGTACCAGCCCTTTTCGACGTGCTCGGCATAGTGCTGCTTGGCCAGCGCCGGCGTAATGCGCATCATCTTCAGGGCCACGATATTGAAACCTTTATCTTCGAACCGACTCAACACGCGGCCGGCCAGGCGGCGTTGAATGCAGTCGGGCTTGAGCAGAATCAGCGTGCGTTCCATGTCGACGTCTCCGGAATGATTGGATGAATGGGCCGATTGTAGGATATCCGGTCCTGGTCCTCAATTGGGGGCGCACGGCGACGAATCGATGGTCGAAAGCGGCGCGCGATGGCGAAATGCGCGGCCCGGTCGGTCACTCGCGCCTATGCAGGCGCTGCCAGCTTCTCGGCCGGGCCGATCGCCAAGGTCGTGTTGACCGACAACGGATAGCGGGCCAACACGGCCTCGAGCTGGTCCTGGGTCACGGCGTCGATCGCTTCCAGGTCGCTTTTGACCGTGCGATATTCGCGGCGCTGAATCCAATTGCCGCCGACCGTGAACAGCCGGCCGCGGGGCCGTTCGCTGCCCAGCACGACGCGCGAGTTGATCTTGCTCTTGGCTTGTGCCAACTCGGCGCTCGTAATGCCTTCGCGCTCGGCCTGCCGATAGATGGCGGCGATCTGCTCCATGTTGGCCTGCGCGGCCTCGGCGGCGCAGCTCATGTAGGTCATGAACAGCCCGGCCCCTTGATAGTCGTGATGGCTGAGACTGGCCTGCTCGGCCAGCCCGGAGTCAACCAGGGCCCAATACAGCCGGCTCCCCGAATCGTCGCCCAGCACGGTCGCCAGGATTTTGGCGGCGTAACGATCGCCGTCGGTCGCCCCGGGTCCGAGCGCCAGTTGAATGACGTATTCCAGGGCGGCCGTTTCCTTGTGCAGGCACAGAAAGCTGCTGTGCGGTTCGGCGGGCGAAACATCGCGCGCGCTCGCGACGGGTTGCCACGCGCCGCAGATCCGCTCGGCGGCTTCAACCAGTCCGGCAAAGTCGATCCGGCCCGACCCGACCAGGGTGATGTTGCCCGGCGAGTATCGCCGCAGGAAATAGTCGCGCATCGCCTCGACAGGCAGATCGGTGATGCTCTGAATCGTTCCCAGCACGCTGCGGCCCAGCGGATGCGACTGAAAATAGGCCGCCTTGCATTTGTCATCCGCGCCAAAGGGCGGTTGATCCTCGTACATGCGGATCTCTTCGATGATCACCTGTTTTTCGGTGTTGAAGTCTTCCTCGCGCAGCGACGGGCGGATGATATCGGCCAGCAGCTCGACGGCGCTGGTCTGGTATTCCGGCAACACGGCCGCGTAATAGACCGTGTGCTCCTCGCTGGTGAAAGCGTTGTAGTGCGCCCCCATCTCGTCGAACTCGCGATTCACGTCGTCGGCGCTCCGCGTCGGAGTGCCTTTGAACATCATGTGCTCGAGAAAATGACTGACGCCGGAAACCTCGTCGGTCTCGTCGCGCGAACCGGTCTGCACGAAAAAGCCCATCGCGGTCGAATGCGCCTCGGTATTGCATTCAGCCACGATCTGCATGCCATTGGCAAGCTGATGCTTATGAAATTCCAACGGGTACCTCCAGCGGTTGCGGCCCGAGCGTGACGATCGTGAAGTCGTGCGGCGGATTTTTCGCCAAAAACGAGTTAATGCTCTGGCACGTCAGCGCGTCCAACAGCTTGCTCACCTCGTCCAACGGCCGCACGCGGCCCAAGTGATACCAATCGCGGGCAATCGCGCCGGAGCGCGACGAGCTCGACTCCTGCTGCATGATCAGACTGCTCTTGATGCGGGCCTTCAGACGCGACAATTCGCCTTCTTCGATTCCCGCGGCCAGGCGTACCAGTTCGGCCAAGGTCACGTCCAAGGTTTCTTGCGCCCGTTCGGCGCTGGTGCCGGCGTAGCACAACACGCTGCCCCGGTCGCGTAGGGTGTGCATCGTGGCATAGACGCTATAACAAAGTCCGCGCTTCTCGCGGACCTCGGTGAACAGTCGCGAGCTCATTCCGCCGCTCAGAACTCCAATCGCGCCCCAGGCCTGGAAATAGTCGGGATGGCGATAGGGCAGACTGTCGAAGCCGATGCCGATCTGCGTCTGGTTCGATTCGTGGGCCAGGTGCTCGCGCTTGGGCAAGGCCTGGCCCGTCTTGGGTTCGCCCGAGTCGCCCGGTTTCCAATCGTCGAACAATTCGCCGACTCGGTCCTTGAGTTGTTCCCAGTCGAAATGCCCGGCCACGCCCAGGATCGTTCCGTTCGGGTGATAGTTCCTGGCATGATACTCGCGCAGTTCGGACAACTCGATTGCTTCCAGCGCCTCGCGTTGGCCGTGGCTCGATCGGCCCCAGGGCTGGGGATATTGCCGGCGGCGCAGCTCGAGCATGACTTTCTGGCCCGGCTCGTCTTCGATCGCAATCAGCTCTTGCAGCGCCACCAGTCGCGCGGCTTCGAGCTGGTCGTCCGGAAAATGGGGGCGCCGCAGCAAGTCGGCGAAAATGCTCAGACCTGGAAGCAGATTGGCGGCCAGCGTGGCGCCGCTAAAGCTGCTGTGGCTGATTGAAACGCTCTCACCGCGCTCGATGCCCAGGTTTTCCAGGTCTTGAATAAACTGACGGCTGTCGCGCTTGCCCGAGCCGCGCAACGACATTTCGCAGGTGAACGAGCTGAGGCCCAGGCGATCGTCGGGATCGAGCGCGCAGCCGGCGGGGACCATGAACGTGAACGCGGCCGATTCCAGCGACATCATCGGCTCGGCGACCAGAACCAGGCCGTTGTCGTAGGCGTGCGAAAGGATTGGCTGCGTCACGTGCGACTCCTGGGCTGCCGATGTAAGCAAGTTACGATACTCGGCTGAACGTAACCAACCGTTCAAGAGTACGCAACCTCGACGGCCTTGTAGACCGTGCGAGCCTTGGCAAATCCCAACCGCTGATAGAGACGGATGGCGCCCTCGTTCTGGGCCGTAACTTCCAAAAAAGCTCGGCGAATTCCGGCGCTGCGAAATCCCTGCAGGGCCTTGACCAACAGGCAACTGCCCAAGTGCCGGCCGCGGTGCTCGGGCGTGACTCCCAGATTTTGAATTGCGCCCAAGCCGGCGTAATCGCGAATTCCTTG
Organism: uncultured Planctomycetaceae bacterium; assembly: GCA_963791755.1. GTDB lineage: Bacteria > Planctomycetota > Planctomycetia > Pirellulales > PALSA-1355 > PALSA-1355. The sequence continues at coordinate 454,661 of CAWBTK010000003.1, read as the reverse complement.
GATCGTGCCGCAATACTCGCTCGTGCCGTCGTCCGCTAGGCGCGTCACAAGCCAGGTCGCTTCGGGCAGAAAACCTTGCTTGCCGCGAATCTCGTTCATCAGCCGGTGACATCCGGCCCAATCGCCCAGGCAGGGAAACACGTTGGCATCGATCTCCGATCGAAAGCTGTGATACTTCGTTTCCGCGTGCGATTCCAGCAGAGCATCGTCCCACGCCAGCAGCTGGTATTCGGTGGGCAATTCAGGGCCGCGCAGCACGCGTCCCGTCAGGTCGATTTCCATGCGAAAGCGCTTGAAATACGTCAAACCCACGGTGGCAACCCGTTTTTGATAGGAAAGCAAGCGCCTAGAGATCGTCCTACCCATAAATTTACCGGTGGATTGGGCGAAGTCAACTTTTCAGAACTGCAAATGACAAAGGAACTTCTGTTGTCCAGGTGAGGTCGATCCGCACGCATAACCGGGGTAATTCCCCCAATTTTTCCAAAGCTGCCCAATCCCGGTGTACCTCGGCGGCAGAGCTGCCAGCGGTTCTCATGGTTTTTGTTGGCCAAAATATTAGTTTGTGATATTGAAAAAACGGGTCGAATGAAGTAATAATCCGGTACTGGTCGATCGTTGCCCGCGCACTCGCGGCCGACAATTCAGTTTTTCGCACACGGCACCCATGAAGAACGCCGCCTCTCAATCCGACGGTCCTGACGAAGCGCTAAATCGCTTGCGCCAGACAGGATGGCGCAAGGCGGCAACCACGCATTCGCTGCCCGAGGTCTATGCCACGATACCCGTGTCGCGGCAAGGATTCTGGCGGAAGCTGCTGGCGTTTTCTGGCCCCGGCATGATGGTGGCCGTGGGCTACATGGATCCGGGCAACTGGGCCACCGATTTGGCCGGCGGCGCCAAGTTCGGCTACACGCTGCTGAGCGTCGTGTTGATCTCGAACCTGATGGCCATCCTGCTGCAACATCTATCGCTCAAGCTTGGCGTGGTGACTGGGCGCGACCTGGCACAGGCCTGTCGCGATCATTACACGCGCCCCGTCGGGCTCTTCTTGTGGGTCATCTGCGAAATCGCAATCGCGGCATGCGACCTGGCCGAAGTCATCGGTTCGGCCATCGCGCTGAATCTGTTGTTCGGCATCCCGGTCGTCGTGGGCGTGGTGCTGACGGCGCTCGACGTTGTCATCGTACTGTTCCTGCAGAATAAGGGATTCCGTTACATCGAAGCGCTGGTCGCCAGCCTCATCATGGTGATCGGCGCGTGCTTCGCCTACGAAATCGTGGCCTCGCGGCCCGAATTGTTTCCGCTCCTGGCGGGCCTGATTCCCCGGCCCGAGATCGTCTACAACCCCGAAATGCTCTACGTGGCGATCGGAATTCTGGGCGCCACGGTCATGCCGCACAACTTGTATTTGCACTCGAGCATCGTGCAGACACGGGCCTTCGAGCGAACCGACGAGGGCAAGGCCATGGCGGTCCGGTTCGCCACGATCGATTCCACGGTCGCCTTGCTGTTCGCCTTCTTCATCAACGCGGCAATTCTGATCGTCAGCGCCGCCACGTTCTTCGGCACCGAAAACTCGGACGTGGCCGATATTGGCGACGCCTACAAACTGCTCACCCCCACCTTGGGCGCGCCGTTCGCCAGCACGGTCTTCGCGCTGGCCCTACTGGCCTCGGGGCAGAATTCGACGCTGACCGGCACGATGGCCGGGCAAATCGTCATGGAGGGATTTCTCGATCTACGGCTGCGCCCCTGGGTTCGCCGCTTGCTGACCCGGATGGTCGCCATCGTGCCGGCCGTGGTCGTGGCGATCATGTATGGCGACCAGGGAGTCGGTCAGTTGTTGGTGCTGAGCCAGGTCATCCTCTCGATGCAATTGAGCTTCGCGGTTGTGCCGCTGGTGATGTTTACATCGGATCGACGCAAGATGGGGCGATTCGCCAATCGCCTTGGTCTCGCAACCCTGGCTTGGATCGTGACGTTCGTGATCATATCATTGAACCTCTATCTGCTGACCGAGATCTTTTTCGGCAGTTCGGTTTAGGTTTCGCATTCGCCCGTCCCGGCAGAGATACCAGCCCCGTGTATCAACATATTCTGATTCCATTGGACAACTCTCCCTCGGACGCGGCCATTCTGGCCCATATTCGCGGGCTGGCACGGCTGACCGGCGGCCGGCTGACCCTGGTCCACGTGGCCGACGGCTTCGTGGCCCGCAACCAGGAGCAGCTTGGTTTGGATGAATCGGAGGAGATGCGCGAAGATCGCGCGTATCTGGCGAAGCGCCAGGCCGAGTTGGCCGCCGAGGGCTTCGAAGTCGACACGGTTTTGGCTTGCGGCGAACCGGCCGAGCATATTCTGGCTGTCGCCGAGAGTCAGGGCTGCGATTTGATTGCCATGTCGACGCACGGCCACCGCTTGCTCGGCGATTTGATTCTGGGCAGCGTTGCCAATGAAGTCCGGCACCGTACCGACATTCCCGTGCTGCTGGTTCGAGCGCGGAAGAATTAGGCGGCGCCAAGGGATTGCGATTCGGTGGCACTGGCATCTTGCCAGTGCTTGGACCACAACTATGATCGCGCCTTCGGCTTGCGTTTCGACTCTGACGGCTTACGGATCAGCCCGCGCAGCGTGCGGAGATTCACGACGTCCATCTCCTCGCCGTTTTCCTGTTCCTTGGCGGTTTCAAGGTACATGGGCGTCTGGCTAAACCGCGGATCACTCAGCAAATTCCGAAACGGTTCCAGCCCCATCTGTCCGCGACCGATGTGCTCGTGGCGATCGACGCGCGAGCCGAGCGGCTGCTTGCTGTCGTTGAGGTGAAATGCCTTGACGTGCTCCAGCCCCACCAGACGGTCCAATTGTCCAATCGTGTCCGCGTACTCCTGTTCCGTCGCCAGCGGATATCCGGCGGCAAACGCGTGGCAAGTGTCGATGCACACGCCCACGCGATCTGGTTCGGCCACACCCTCGATAATCGCGGCCAGATGTTCGAACCGCCAGCCCAGGCAGCTTCCCTGACCCGCCGTGTTTTCCAACAGCGTGCGGGCCGCGATTCCGGCCGTGCGGCGATGTACCACATCAAGCGCCGCGACGATCCGCTTCAGTCCCTCTTGCTCCGAACTCGTCGTAAAAGCGCCGGGGTGGGTGACGACGTAACGAATACCCAGTTTTTCCGCCCGCAGTAGCTCGACGCAAAACGCCTCGACCGATTTTTCCCACAGTTCGTCGTCGGGACTCGCCAGGTTGATCAGGTACGAGTCGTGCGCGATCGCATGCCCGATGCCCAGCCGCAGAAGCGCCTCTTGAAACTTCTCAGCATCTTCGTCGGTCAGGTCCTTTGCGCGCCACTGGTTGTTGTTCTTGGTGAACAACTGCACGCAGTCGCAGCCGCGCTCGTGGGCGATCTCGACGGCCCGATAGTAGCCGCCGGCAATCGACATGTGTGCACCGAGAATTGGCACGATGGGTGCTCCCAGGTCACCGGACCCGAAGCCGCTTGAGGCTAACTAGTTAACGGGTCATGCATACGCCAGCGACCAGCACGTGCGCAGCACCCCACTCGGAGATAGCGAAACCGATGGGACGCGCGGCAGCCTGGCCGTCAAGCCAAGCGCCGATTCAGGCGGGGGTCACCGACCCGGCCCGGGGGCCTTTGCCCTTGGACGACTGGCCCTGCTCGACGGTGTATTCGACCTGCTGTCCTTCGGACAAGCTGTCGAAGCCCTGATCGGCCACGGTCGAGTGATGGAAAAAAATGTCGGTGCCGGAATCGGTTTGAATGAATCCAAAACCCTTGTCAGCGACCAGCTTCTTGATTTTGCCTAGCGGCATGCGACGACTCTCCACTACGTAAACACGACTCGATTGCCCGGTCGCACCCAAGCGGGGTGCGGCTGCGGATAGGGGGTTATGATATCACAGCCCCGGCTGGTGGATAGGGGCCCCCGAATGCAGGCCCCGGCCCGCGAACGAGGCTACCAGTAGGAATGTCCGCCATCGAGCGGTGCAGTCTGCGAATAATCGCACATTTGCTTGTCAGTTTCGCGACACCGATTAGAATTCAGAGTATCCCTTCCATTCTCCCTTGCAGGAATACGAGGAGAGCGGCATGTCTGCATGGTGGGCGGTCCCTCTCGTCGCGTCGATCGTGGCGCTGGTGATTGCGCTCGCGGCCTGGCGTCCAGTTCGAGCAGCGATGCGCGAGAACGAATTGGCCAAGGCCCGCCGCGACTTTCACCGCCACCGCGAGCACCTCGAAGCGCGCTTCCAACGGCTGGCCGGCCAAAGCGGCAAACCGCGCGGACTGGAATGGGTTCGCTGTGACTTCGACGACGACGTGATTTACGCCCGCCATCGCCAAAGCGGCGAGCTGTCGGCCTATGTGAGCGTGACCATCGGTTTCGAGGCCATTGAAGGCGGCGGCATGGAGGAAGTCGAGGCGGTTGGCAACCTGCGGGCCGCGACCGCCGTGTTCCGCCTCGAAAAAGGCGCCTGGGCCACCGACGGCCGCGCGCTGTTCAATCTGAATCCGCGCGAAGCCATTGCCTATTACCAGGCCAACCTGGAGCAGGTGGGCCAGGAATTGGCCCAGCACCGCTAGCCATTTCTCCGCGGCGCGAAGTTAGTTGGCCGGCAACAATGACGCCTTAGCTGGTCGATAACTTTCGCAATACGGTCTGCAAGATGCCGCCGTTGCGATAGTATTCCAGCTCGACCGGCGTATCGATGCGGCAGCGGCAGGTGAATTTCTTACTTGTGCCGTTGGGTGCCCGAGCCGACACCTCCAGCATGGCGCCGGTTTGCAGACTGTCGTCGAGCCCGTGGATCTCGAACACTTCCTCGCCCGTGAGGCAAAGCGATTGCCAGGTCTCGCCTGTGGGAAATTCCAGGGGCAACACGCCCATCCCCACCAGGTTGCTGCGATGGATGCGCTCGAAGCTGACGGCCAGGACGGCCCGCACTCCCAAGAGCATGGTGCCCTTGGCGGCCCAGTCGCGACTGCTGCCCGCGCCATACTCCGCGCCGGCCAGGATCACGAGCGGCACATTTTCATTCTTGTAGAGCATGGCCGCGTCGTAAATGCTCATCAACTGCCCGTCGGGCAAGTGGCGAGTAACTCCTCCCTCGGTGCCGGGCGCCAGGAAGTTGCGAATCCGGATATTGGCCAGCGTGCCGGGCGTCATCACCCGATCGTTGCCGCGGCGCGAACCATAGCTGTTGAAATCGCGCGGATCGACGCCGTGCTCCATCAAATACCGCCCGGCGGGGCTTTTGACCGCGATCGAACCGGCCGGAGAAATGTGGTCGGTCGTGACCATGTCGCCCAGCATGGCCAACACGCGCGCTCCGCTGAGCGGCCGAATCGGCGAAGGCTCGGTGCCAGGCCGACCAGGAACGGCGGCTCCTGGATGTAGGTGCTCTTGGGATCCCAGTTGTAGAGAGCGCCTTCGCTGGTCGGCAACTCGTTCCACTTTTCATTCGAAGTCATCACGTTGGCATAACGCGACTGGAACATCTCGGGCAAAACACAAGCGGCAATCGTGCTCTCGACCTCCGCGGCCGTGGGCCAAATGTCCTTGAGATAAACGTCCTGCGAGTTCTTGTCCTGGCCCAGCGGCTCGTTGACCAGATCGATGTCGGTCGTGCCGGCCAGGGCATAGGCAACCACCAGCGGCGGGCTGGCCAGGTAATTGGCTTTGACCAACGGATTGATGCGGCCCTCGAAGTTGCGGTTGCCGCTCAGCACGGCCGCCGCCACCAGGTCGCCATCGGTCACGGCCTGGGCCACGGCCTCGGGCAGGGGGCCGCTGTTGCCGATGCAGGTCGTGCAGCCGTAGCCGACCGTGAAAAAGCCAAGCGATTCGAGCGGCGCCGTCAGCCCCGCCTTGTCAAGGTAGTCGGTCACTACCCGCGAACCGGGCGCCAGGCTGGTTTTGACGTGCGACTTCGACTTGAGCCCCTTGGCCTGCGCCTTCTTGGCCAACAGACCGGCGGCGACCATCACCGAGGGATTGCTCGTATTGGTGCAACTGGTAATCGCCGCGATGACCACGGCGCCGTGACCGATGGTCGAGCTGTGGCCATTGTCGATCACGTTCCCCGTGCGCTTCAGCCCCTCCTCGTCCAGGGCGAAGCCGCGCTCCGTGACCGGAGAAGTCAGCGACTTGCGAAACGAGGTCTGCATGCTGCGCAGCGGGACCAGGTCTTGCGGCCGCTTGGGGCCGGCCAGGCTGGGCTCGACCGTGCTCATGTCGAGCGAGATCAACTTGGTGAACTCTGGCTCGGGTCCGTCGTCGGTGCGGAAAAGCTGCTGTTCCTTCGTATATCGCTCGACCAGGTCGACTTCCGCCTTGGTGCGACCGGTGCGCCGCAGATACGCCAGCGTCTCGCCGTCCACCGGGAAAAAGCCCATCGTGGCGCCGTACTCGGGGGCCATGTTGCCGATCGTGGCCCGGTCGGGCAGCGACATGTTCGACACGCCCGGCCCAAAGAACTCGACAAACTTGCCCACCACGCCCTGTTTGCGCAAGATTTGCGTCACGGTCAGCACCAGGTCGGTCGCCGTCGCTCCGGCGGGCAACTGGCCGGAGATTTTGAAGCCCACGACCTCGGGCATCAGCATGTACAGCGGCTGGCCGAGCATGACGGCCTCGGCTTCGATGCCTCCCACTCCCCAGCCCAACACGCCCAGGCCGTTGATCATCGTCGTATGGCTGTCGGTGCCGACCAGCGTATCGGGCACGGCCAGCGGGTCGTTCTTATCGCCGCGCAGGAAGACGCCCTTGGCCAGATACTCCAGATTTACTTGATGCACGATGCCGACCGAAGGCGGCACCACGCGGAAGTTATCGAATGCCTTTTGTCCCCAGCGCAGAAACTCGTACCGTTCGCGGTTTCGCTCGTATTCCAGATCGACATTTTCACCCAGGGCCGCGGCGCTGTTAAAAGCATCTACTTGAACCGAGTGGTCGATGACCAGGTCGACGGGGATCAGCGGGTTGATCTTCTTGGGGTCGCCGCCCAATCGCTTCATGGCGGCCCGCATCGCGGCCAGGTCGACCACGGCCGGCACGCCGGTGAAGTCTTGCAACAAGACCCGCGTGGGATGGAACGGAATCTCGACCTGCAGGGGAGCGGCGGCGTTCCAGCCGGCCAGATTCTTCACGTCCTGCTCGTGGACCGCGAAACCGTCGCAGTTGCGCAGGGCCGATTCGAGCAAGATCCGAATCGAGAACGGCAGCTTGTCGATTTTTCCCAGGCCCAGCGACTCTAACTTCGCAATGCGATACAGGCTGGCCTGGCCGGAACCGGTCTCGAAACGTTCACGGGCGGAGAAGGGATTGGACTCACGCTTGGCAGTCATTCGTTCGTTGCCTTGAGATTGAATTCCAGGGGATGGTCAGATTGCCGAGGCGTGCGGATCCCGCCACGTTCCGCCGGATATCTTTGCCCACGCGGCCTCGGCAACAGGCCCGAATTGTACCGAATTCTTCGGCCCCTGTCTGCCGTGGCGGAAGCGGCTCGCCGACGACGGGCGCTGCTTAAGAAAAAGCAATCCCTGGCGAGCACCACGGCCCGGATAGACGCGGTTTGACCGGGGCGGCAACGTGACCTAGGTTTGCGATGCCGTGTATACATCCGTCGATCTTCATGGGCCCAACGCTAATGGCCGACCTCGCGAACGACAGTCTACTGGCCCGTCTGGCAGGACAGGGAACCTCCGCCGATTCCAACTCCTGGGCCGCGGTGGCCGCCTCGCAGCCGCAGCATGCCGCCGGCGGAAATCGCGGGGCGGAAAAGCTCGACGAGTTGCTGGAGCGATTGCGGGACATGACCAACACGGGGGAAGCCCCGGCTGCCCCAGCCGCGGCGCCCACGGGCCCGGACGAGTTCGTGCCGATCGAGCCGACATCTCTCGAAGAGGCGCAACTGACCCCCAGCGCCGTCGAAGGTCTGTTTCTGAAGCTAATGCTGTCGCGCGGAGACGTGACCGGCCGCCAGGTCAGCGATCACATCAAGCTGCCGTTTCGCATTGTCGACGAGTTGTTGCGAAACATGAAGAACGATCAGCTTGTCGTTCACAAAGGCTCGGCGCCGATGAACGACTATTTATACCAGCTAACCGACATCGGCCGCGAACGGGCCCGACGGCTGGCCGACCACTGCACCTACTTCGGCGCGGCGCCGGTCTCGCTCAAGGACTACGTCGCCGCCGTGGCGAAACAATCGTTGACCCAGCAACACCCGACGGTCGATGCACTCAAGGTCGCCTTCCAGGACTTGCTGATTAATCCGCGCATGTTGCGCCGTTTGGGGCCGGCCATCAACTCGGGGCGGGGCCTGTTCTTGTTCGGAGCGGCCGGAAACGGCAAAACGAGCATCGCCGAGCGCGTGACCAAGGCCTTTGGCGAATTCATTTGGATTCCGCGGGCAATCGGTATCGACGGCGAAATCATCCGGCTCTACGACCCCAATGCGCACGAAATGGCGCCGCTCGAGGCCGGCAGCGGGCTCTTGGAAGAGAGCCACATCGACAAGCGTTGGCTGCGCATCCGTCGTCCGACCGTCGTGGTGGGCGGTGAATTGACGATGGCCAATCTGGAAGTCACGCTCAATACCTCGACCGGCATCAGCGAGGCGCCCGTGCAGTTGAAGAGCAATTGCGGCACGCTGGTGATCGACGACTTCGGGCGTCAGCGGATGAGCACCGACGAATTGCTCAACCGCTGGATCGTTCCCCTGGAAAAGCGGCACGATTACTTGAACCTGGCCAACGGCAAGAAGATCGAGGTTCCGTTCGATCAACTCGTGATCTTTTCGACCAATCTCGAGCCGAAAGACCTGGTCGACGACGCCTTCTTGCGGCGAATTCCCTACAAAATCGAGATCAGCGATCCGTCGGAGGAAGAATTTCGTGACCTGTTCAAGATGATGGCACCCATCCTGGGCTTCGAGTATGTCGACGAGACCGTGACTTATCTGCTCGAGACCCACTATCGTCCGATCGGGCGCCCGATGCGCTGTTGCCAGCCGCGCGACTTGCTAATGCAGGTGCGCAACATGTGTCTGTTCGAGACACGCAAGCCGGAAATGACCAACGACGCGATGGATTTCGCCGTCGAGAATTATTTTGCCGTGCTCTGAATCGTCGGCGCCGGCTCGAAGAATTCCACCACGCGCGCCAGTCCGCTCCCCAGGTAGCGAATGGCCGAGTAATGGCCCGCGTTCCACCACACGATTTCCGGCTCGCCAAACGCGCGCGAAGCGCGCGGGTACAGGCCGGAGGTATTACTTCGTCCTGGCTGGCGTTGAGCATCAGGACTTTGCGACCGGCTTGGGGCCGGACATACGTCACCGGGTCGATGACCTTCAAGGCGGCGAACAATTCTTCCTTCGTGCGCCCCGACTCGTCCCAGCGCTTGCGCAAGGGGGCCATTTCGGTCGAGGTCCAGGCCACTTCCCCCATGTCGCCGCCGGCCAGCAGCAAGCAGACCTTGGAAAATCGCGGTTCCATGCCCGCCGCCAATGCGCCGGTGATGCCGCCCAGGCTGATGCCCATGATGCCCAATTGTTCGGGGTCGACATCCTGCTGCACGGCCAGCCAACTGGCGGCCTGGCGAATATCCAACACGGCCTGCGTCATGCCGCGCACCGTCTCCTCGGGATCCATCGAAATCATCCGCGTGGGCGAGTCGTTTTGACGCCGCTCGCCGTAGTAAGGCATCTTCAAAAAAAGCGCCGCCACGCCCCGACTCGCCAGCGCGCGGCAAAAGATTCGCGCCAGGTCGAAGTCGCCTCCCAAGATATGCAACACGATCACGGCCGGCTTCTTTCCCGCCGCCGTGGGACAGAAGTATTCGCAGTGCACCGTGTTGTTGTTCTGGTGAGGGGTCACCAGCGGCGAGGGGAAGGTGACCTTCGAGATCCGCATTACCGATGCGGAGGTCGGCACCGAAACGCTTTGGCAAGCGAAGCTGTGCGGCGCCAGGCGGAATTGTGGCGGCAGGCAGGCCTCGTCCGCCCGTGGAACAAATTGCACAACGCTCTGGCTTATCGTCGGCTTCTGCCCGTCGTCCGCAAGTGCGAGCGAAGCGCCCGTCGTGGCCGCTAGCAAGATCGCCGCCAGGTATCGCGCGTGCATGGACCGCTCCCTCGAGTGTCAAAGTGGCTTGTCTTTGCCTTTTGTATGCGAATCGCCCGCGGCGTCGCAAGCCGAACTCACTGGCGCCCAGTAGGGCAAGTTGCGCAAGCTGTGCGGTCTATAGCGAAGATGTGCATGGGTCGTCCAATTCGTCCCGTGGCGTATAATTCCCATGCCGGACGGGAACGTGCGGAGGTATTCACCTCGGCGACCGGCAATTGCCTCTCGAATTCGGTGTTGTTGCCAGGTGCCGTCATGCATAAAGTGCTGCTGCTGGGCGCGGGAAAGATCGGCCGCATGATTGCGCTTGCTGTCCGCCAGCGAGGGCTACGACGTGCTGGTGGGCGACGCCGATCCGCTGTCGCTTGCGCGCATCGGCAAGCAAAACAAGGTCGAAACCGTACTGGTCGATGCCGGCGACCCGCAGCAACTGGCTCGCGCGCTGGCCGGTCGCGACACCGTGATTTCGGCTCTCAGTTATTTGCACAACCCAATCGTGGCGCACGCGGCGCTGGTTTCAGGAGCCAGTTACTTTGATTTAACCGAGGATATCGCCACCACGCGCCGTGTGCGGGAAATCGCCGACTCGGCACGCCCTGGACAGATCTTCATGCCGCAATGCGGCTTGGCTCCCGGATTCGTTTCGATCGTGGCGCATCGCCTGACCGAGGCGTTCGAATCGCTCGACACGGTCCACATGCGGGTTGGCGCGCTGCCGCAGTTTCCCACGAATGTCTTGACGTACAACCTGACCTGGTCGACCGACGGGTTGATCAATGAGTATTGCAATCCCTGCGAAGCGATTCACGACGGCCGGCGGATCGATGTCTTGCCGCTCGAGGGCGTCGAACATTTTTCGCTCGATGGCGTGCGCTACGAGGCCTTCAATACTTCCGGCGGCCTGGGCACCCTGTGCGACACCCTCGACAGCCAGGTGCGAGAGCTGAACTACAAGACGATTCGCTATCAGGGGCACCGCGACTACATGGCGTTCTTGATCAACGAACTGCGTTTGGGACAACGCCGCGGCATGCTGAAGGACATTCTCGAAAACGCCATTCCAGTGACGTTTCAGGACGTGGTCGTGATCTTTTGCACGGCCTCGGGTACGCGCAACGGGCAACTGGTCCAGATCAGCGACGCCCGCAAGATTTACGGACAAACGATTAACAACGAGCCCTGGAGCGCGATTCAGATCACGACCGCCGCCGGCGTGTGTGCTGTGGTCGATTTGCATGCCGAGGGCAAATTCTCCGGACAGGGGCTGGTGCGGCAAGAGCAAGTCGAACTGGACGACTTTCTCAACAACCGCTTCGGCCAGCACTACAAGGGCTCGAACATTTACAGCCGCTATATGGGCGTGGGCGATTTTATGGAGATCGATCATGACACGCCAGCCTGACGGCTTGTTCGAGCGATTGGGAGTCGGTCGTCCGGCGGCCGTGGCCCGCGGAACCGAATGGTCGGCTGGCAGCGGCGCGGAGTTGGTCGTGCACAGCCCGGTCGACGGCGCGGAGCTGGCCCGCTTCGCGTCGGCCGGAGCCGCGGATGTCGCAGGAGCGGTCGAATCGGCGCGGCAGGCATTCTCGCAGTGGCGCGTCGTGCCGCCGCCCGTTAGGGGAGAAGTCGTTCGACTGATCGGCCAGCGGCTGCGCGAGCGCAAGGCCGATCTGGCGATGCTCGTGACGCTCGAGTCGGGCAAGATCCTGGCTGAAGCCGCCGGCGAAGTTCAAGAGATGATCGACGTTTGCGATTTTGCCGTGGGACTCAGCCGCCAGCTCTACGGCCTCTCGATTGCCAGCGAGCGCCCGGCCCATCGCCTGGCCGAACAATGGCACCCGCTCGGTCCCGTTGGGGTCATTTCGGCTTTCAACTTTCCCGTCGCGGTCTGGGCCTGGAATGCGATGCTCGCGTTGGTCTGCGGCGACACGTTGGTCTGGAAGCCATCCGAAAAAACGCCTCTGTGTGCGATTGCGTGCCACCAGATTGTCCTGGACGTGCTGGCCGATTTGCCGCACGTTCCCAACGGGGTCGTGAACCTCGTGATCGGCACGGGCGCCGACGTGGGACAAGCCATCGCCGGCTCGAGTGACCTGCCGCTGATTTCCGCGACCGGGTCGGTCGCGATGGGACGTGCCGTGGCTCAAACCGTCGCCGGCCGGTTGGGACGCAGCTTGCTGGAGTTGGGCGGAAACAACGGGGCGATCGTAGCACCTTCGGCCGATCTCGAATTGGTGTTGCGCGCGGTTGTGTTCGCCGCGGCCGGCACCTGCGGCCAGCGCTGCACGACGCTGCGACGCCTGATCGTTCATCGCTCGCTGGCCGACGATTTATTGGCTCGGCTGTTGGCGGTGTTCGAAAGGCTGCCGATCGGCAGTCCACTGGATGCCGGCACTTTGGTGGGTCCGCTCATCGACCAACACGCCGCCGACGCGATGGCCGCCGCTCTGGACCTGGCGCGGAAACAAGGCGGCCGGGTGCATGGCGGCGGTCGCGTCACCGAGGGCGTTCCGGCCGGTGGCGCTTACGTGCGGCCGGCGATCGTCGAGATCGACGCCTCGGCGCCGATCGTCCAGCGCGAGACGTTCGCCCCGATCTTGTATTTCATGCGCTACGATTCGCTCGACGAAGCAATTGCCATCCACAACGGCGTGCCGCAAGGCTTGGCCTCGGCCATCTTCACCAACGATGTTCGCGAGGCCGAGTGGTTCTGCTCGGCCGCGGGCTCGGACTGTGGCATCGTAAACGTGAACATTGGCACCAGCGGCGCCGAGATCGGCGGCGCGTTCGGAGGCGAGAAAGAGACCGGCGGCGGTCGCGAGTCGGGCTCCGACTCGTGGAAGGCCTACATGCGGCGGGCCACCAACACGATCAACTACTCCTCGGAACTGCCGCTTGCGCAGGGCATCAAGTTTTCGGTGTGATTGCGTCAGCCCGACAGCGCGAGCCAGTTATCCCCGGTTCTTCATACGGCAATCTGCTGCGCCAGCGCGAACGCGCCGAGCACGCCGGAGCGATCGCCCAAGCCGGTGGGTACAATGTACTGCTCGATGCCCGTTTGAATCGCCGGCGATTGGACGTAGCCATTGAGCAATTGCTGCACGCGGGCGCGGATCAGCGGAAACAGTTGCGTGTTGGCCATCACGCCGCCGCCCAGGATGATGCGTTCCGGCGATAACGTGCAAATAATGTTGACCAGCGCCCAGGCGAGATATTCGGCTTCCAGCGCCCAGGCCGGGTGATCGGCCGGCAGGTACTGGCTGGGTTTTTTCCAGCGCTCGTTCAGCGCCGGGCCGCAGGCCAGGCCTTCGAGACAATCGCCATGGTAGGGGCAATGGCCAGGGTAAGGATCGGCCGCCAGGTCGTGCGGCACGCGGATATGCCCCATCTCGGGATGCACCAGTCCGTGCATCAGTTTTCCGTTGACCAGTCCGCCGCCGCCGATGCCGGTGCCGATCGTCAAATAAATCAAATTCTCGAGTCCTTGGCCCGCTCCCCAGCGACACTCGCCCAGTGCCGCCACGTTGACGTCGGTGTCGAATCCGACCGGCACCCTCAGACCCCGGGCGACGGCGCCGGCGAAATCGGTGTTGCCCCAGCCGGGCTTGGGCGTGGAAGTGATATAGCCATACGTGGGAGATCCCGGCTTGGGATCGATCGGACCGAACGAGGCGATGCCGATGGCCGCCAGCGGCCCGAGTTTGCTGCGCTGGGCTTCGAAGAATTCCACGCAGCGCGCGAGAGTTTCTTGCGGCGTGGTCGTGGGAACGCGCAGCAGTTCGCGGACGTCGTCGGGACCGCTTCCCACGGCGCAAACAAACTTTGTTCCACCAGCCTCGATTCCACCGACCAGAGCACTCATGAATAACCGCCATGCGCATTTCTAATTGCTGTAGTCGACAATCATGGAGCCAGCAACCAGAATGTGTCAAGCGCCGCGGCCGGGCGGCCTATCGCTCTGTCGCCACGCGGCATCAACAATGAAAAGGCCTGTTTATGCTTTGCATGGGCGCCACCCGGCGATTAACGCACTGGTCGCTCGCGGCTGGATTATTGTTCGCCGTGCCTTTATTCGCCTGCGGCGGCGAACCCGCGCCAGCGAAGCCCGCGCCATTACTCGCCGGCGTCGTCTCGGCATTCGATAAGCTGCCATCGACGAGCGAATCTGTCGGTTTCACGCTTGGCGAAACCATGCTGCCCCGTGGCGGCCACTTGCAGGGAATCCAAGTCCGATTTGACGCAGCCGGTAATCGGAACCTTGCGTACCTGACGCACGATTCGGATACGGTTGCCTATCTCTTGATCGTTGAGTTCGTGCCTGACTTCAGCCGGCCGGGACGCGTCGTGGGCTATCAAGAATTTCCCAGCGACGGCCGCTCGCCCCCGCTGCGGCACGCCGGAGGAATTCAGTTACTCGGCGACGTTCTGGCAGTGGGCTTGGAAGACAATCAAAACAAGACGCGATCCGAGGTCCAGTTCTGGGACGTCGCGACGGCCGAAGCCCCCGTGCAACTAAAACACCTGACCATCTCGCGCTCTGGCGCGCCCAAGGACCTAACGTCGGGCGCGGTGGGGTTGGTGCGGCGCGGCCACGACCACGTGCTGGCGGTGGCCAATTGGGATAGCCGCGCGGTCGACTTTTATTTGGCGCCCCAGCTCCCCCTTTCCGATCCGGCATGTCGCTTCAAGTTCCATGCCCGCTGGCGGGTTGATTCGGCCAAGACGAGCGATTGGCGCCGGACGCACGATTTGACACGTACCAGGCCGTCAACCTGGTTGCCGACGCACAGGGCGGATTGTTCCTGCTGGGGCTCAATACAAACTCGGCCGGCCAGGACATCGTCGATCTGTTCCGCGTGCAATTCGACGAAGCCCCCGACAAATTGCTGCAAAAGCTGGCCCAGCAGAAATTGAAGCTACCCAGGGACAACGGCTTTCGCTCGGCGGGCGGAATCTGGGTCGACAACGGGCGGCTGGCGATCCTTTCCGGCCCGCGCAATCTGGCGCAGAAACTCGGATCGGCATCGCCCGATAGGTCCGCGAGCGACAAACGACGTCCGACGCATGCGGCAAAAAGCCCTTGCTAGTTGCAAAGCCCCGCCGGGCATGGCAAGCTAGACCAACATTCCCTCACGTCTTTATCTCGAATAGCTTTCAAGGAGTGCCGAGCCATGTGGCGCCTACGCAGCATTTTTTCCTCCAGCGGTCTGATGGCTTGGTCGGTGACGTTGGCGATGGCGATGCCGGTGTGCCGGGCCGACGAGGCGGGAGATAAACTGGCGGCCCAGGTCACGATTCGCCGCGACGAATGGGGCGTGCCGCATATCGAAGGCCCCACCGACGCCAGCGTTTGCTTCGGGTTTGGCTATTGCCAGGCCGAAGACTACTTCTGGCAAGTCGAAGACACGTACGTCGCCAGCTTGGGTCGCTATGCCGAATTGTACGGAGACAAGGGTCTCGACTCGGACCTGTTGAATCGCTCGTTCGAAATCCCGCGCCAGGCCGAGGCGGACTATGCCAAGATGGAACCGTCGCTCAAGGCCATCTGCGAGGGCTATACGGCCGGCCTGAATTACTACCTGGCCAAGCATCCGCAGTTCAAGCCACGCCTGATCACGAAGTTCGAACCCTGGCACGTGCTGGCCTACGAGCGCCACGTGCTGCTCGAGTTCATGTTCGGCAAGACCCACGCACCGAAGTCGGGAGTGCGCAAGGTGGCCGAGGAGATTGAAGCCGCCACGGGCTCAAACGCCTGGGCCATCGGCCCCAGCCGCACGAAGTCGGGAAAAGCCATGCTGTTTGCCAACCCGCATCAGCCCTGGTTCGGCTACGGCCAGTTCTACGAGGGCCATCTGAAGAGCGGCGAAGGATTGAATTTCGCCGGCTCGAGCTTTTTCGGCGGCCCCCTGTTGACCATGGGGCACAACGACGTCCTCGGCTGGTCGCATACGGTCAACGACCCGGACGTGGGCGACGTCTGGCTGGAGAAGTTCGACGATCCGAACAACAAATTGAATTACCGCTACGGCGACGGATATCGCCAGGCGACCGAGTGGAAGGAAACGATCAAGGTCAAGACGGACAAGGGACTGGAAGACAAAACCTACACGTTGCGCAAGACGCATCACGGTCCCATCATGGGCAAAAGCGCCGACGGGCGAATGATGGCGGTGCGGATTTCGCGACTGACCGAGGGCAGCCGCCTGCGGCAAGCGCTGAAGATGACCAAGGCACGCACCCTGGCCGACTGGCGGGCCGCGATGGCCGAGTTGAATCTGCAAATGTTCAACACCTGCTACGCGGACAATCAAGGAAATATTTTCTACGTTTACAACGGCGCCATTCCGAAGCGCGACCCCAGCTTCGACTGGACCAAGCCGGTCGACGGTTCCGACCCGCGCACCGAGTGGCAGGGCGTCCATGCCTTTGCCGATCTGCCGCAGATCCTCAATCCCGAGTCGGGCTACGTGCAGAATTGCAATTCCACGCCGTTCTTCACCACCGACGAGGGCAATCCCTCGATCGGCGATTTTCCGGCCTACATGATCGAGGACCGCTTCGACGACAAGCGCCGCGCCAAGGTGTCGCGGATGTTGCTGCGGGACATGCGGGACATTTCTTATGACGACTGGAAGCGGGCCGCCTGGGATACGACGCTGTATTGGCCGCTGGTGAACCTGCCGCGTATGGCAATCGAGCACAAGGCGCTCGACAAAGCCGATTCCGCCCTGGCGGCGAAGTGTAAACCGTATCTCGACCATTTGCTCGACTGGGATTGCCGCTCGGCGATCGATTCGACCCAGACCACTCTGTGCGCCCAGTGGTATGAAGAGATGTACGGGCGCGGCTACCCGGTCGAGACGCTCAAGGCCGAGTTCGTCGACAATCCCGCGGCCCGCTTTCAGGCGCTCGTGACCGCGGCCGGCAAGCTCCAGGCGTTCTATGGCGACTGGAAGGTGAAGTGGGGCGACATCAGCCGCATGCAGCGGCACGCCAACTATGCCGATCCCGCGCTGATTCCCTTTTCCGATTCGGCTCCCAGTCTGCCCTGTGCCGGTGCGCCAGGACCGCTGGGCGTGGTCTTCAACACCTATTACGCGCCGCCGACCGCCAAACACAAGTACCAGTTTGGCGTCGTCGGCGGGTCCTTCATCGGCGTGTACGAATTCGGCGACAAGGTGCAAGCCTCGACGATCTTGCAATTCGGGCAAAGCTCGGATCCCAAATCGCCGCACTTCATGGACCAGGCCGAACTGTACTCGAAACGAGAGTTCAAGCCGGCCTGGTTCGATTGGTCCGACGTGCTGGCGCACGCCAAGAGTACGTATCATCCGGGGTCCGAGGCGCGCTAGGGCGTTTTCGAGTCGGCCTGAGCCGCCTCACTGCGTTAACGTGGGTCGCGCGGATGATCGTTGTACGTGGAAGGGGGCTTTCCGCCCGTGATATTCGCGTCGATGTTGGACAACGCCAACACGCAAAAAGCCAACACGCTGCCCAACAGGGCCAGCCAAAGACGTCCCATTCCCACGGCGGTTCCCAGACCGGCGGTCAGCCAGATGTTGGCGGCCGTGGTCAGCCCATGAATCTCGCCGCGGCTGGCCGATTTCAATATCGCGCCGGCGCCAACGAAACCAATTCCCGTGGCCAGGCCTTGAATGACACGCGTCGTGTCTCCAACGCTCGCGCCCGATTCAAGTGCTGCTAACACGAAGATCGCCGAACCCATCGACACCAGCATGTGCGTGCGCAACCCCGCGGGCACGCCCTTCATCTCGCGCTGCAGCCCCGGCAAAGCGCCTACCAGCGCCGCCAGGATCAGGCGCAGCAACAAGGTCAGAAAGTGACCCAACTCGGGCCAGTCGGAGGTCAGCTCTTGCCAGAAAAGTTCCATCGCCTAGGCCGAAGCGCCTGCGGACTGCGTGCGCCGCCGGCGCGCCTTGATGAACGACACGATGCTGAAAACCACATGGATCAGGCAGACCAGAGCCATCAGCATGATCAATCGCACGGGGCGTTTTTCACCGTCTGGAATGTCCGAGACCAGCATGCCGAGCTTCGGCACGCCGCGCCCCGCGGCGGCGATGAATCCGATCAAGCTGGCGAGCACCGCGACGTGCATCGCGTGCATGCGGAATCGATCGACTCGCGCGATCAAACCGCAAATGACCAGGATCACGCCAAAGAAGAACGGAATCAGCGCCGTCATGCTCGGATTTTCCGAGGCGGAGCCGAAATAGCCCCACAGGCCGATGGCGCACAACACGGCCCCTAGTCCAATCGTGGTATTTGCCATGGGGCACCTTTTGCGTGAGAGTGAATCGAACCAGATTCAATCGCTACAAACCTAACGATCCGGGCCGCGAAAGTCGAGACGAACCCGAGCGCCGCCGACGGCGGCACGCGTTGACACCGGCGGGCCAGCGGCTAGGCTGATGGGCGCAGGTGGTCGCTTCCGCCGCCTGATACGCCGTTTTTCGCGGCGCCGAAAGCACGCGATGTTTTTCGTGGCCGGCCTGGCACTTCAGGCCCATCGAGCCGGCCGCGCTTCTTTGACTTTCAACGACCAGAAATATCGACCATGAAAGCTGTTGCCGTCACTCCGGGAAAACCCAATAGCGTGCACCTGGCCGAGCTGCCAAAGCCGAATGTGAACGACGTTCCCGGCGGGCGAGGCGTCTTGGTGCGGGTGTTGAAAGTTGGCGTCGACGCCACCGATCGCGAAATCAACGAGGCCAAATACGGCGCGGCGCCGCCGGGCTACGATTTCCTCGTCCTGGGTCACGAGTCGTTCGGCGTGGTCGAGGCCGTCGGGCCAAACGTTCGGCACGTCAAGCCCGGCGACTATGTGACCGCGACGGTGCGTCGCCCCGGCGGTTCGATCTACGACCAGATCGGCACGTCGGACATGACGAGCGATGAGATCTATTTCGAGCGCGGCATCAACCTGTTGCACGGCTTTCTGACCGAGCACTACGTGGACGATGCCGAGTTCATCGTGCGCATGCCCGTCGGATTGAAACATCTGCACGTGCTCGTCGAGCCCATGAGCTGCGCTGCCAAGGCCGTGCAACAGGCCTTCGAGGTCCAGCGCCGGCTGCGCGTGTGGCGGCCGAAAATCGCCTATGTGATGGGCGCCGGTCAGATCGGTCTGCTCAGCACGCTGGTGTTGCGACTGCGCGGTCTGGAGGTCTACACGCTGGCTCGCGGCGAGGCGCCGTCGCTCAAGGCCGAACTGGTTGAATCGCTCGGGGCCCACTACATCAGCACCAAACAAACTCCACTCAGCGAACTGGCCGCCAAGGTCGGCAAGGCCGATCTCATCGTCGACGCCACCGGCTCTAGTGCCGTGGCATTCGGCTGCATGCAACTGTTAGGACATAACGGCGTGCTGGTATGGACCAGCGTGACCGGTGGACTCCAGCACGTCGAGGTCCCCTCGGACAAGGTGAATCTCGATTGGGTGCTGGGCAACAAACTGCTGCTAGGATCGGTTAATGCCAACCGCGAACATTTCGAGATTGGCATCAAGGACCTCGCCTTGGGCGAGGTGATGTATCCCGGCGTAATCTCTCGGATTTTGACGACACCCATCCGCGGCCTGGAAAACTACCAGCAAATGATGAGCACGTTGGTCAACGACACCTCGGCGCTAAAGGTGTACGTCGACGTGGCCGAAGGCTGAGCGTTGGGCTGGCGTTTTTTCCTATCGAGTCAATCGCGAGTCATCCGGAGCCGAGCATGCCCACGCCGAATAGGGTTCAAGTTCTGTCGCTTTCGCTCGCGTTTCTCCTGGCCGCGACTCCGGCCGCGGCGGCCGACTCGTTGCTGCGCGTCATGACCTTTAACCTCCGCTATGCGACCGCCGCCGATGGAGAGAATTCCTGGCCCGGTCGCAAAGACGTGCTGTTGGAAGCCATTCGCAAGTTCGACCCCGACCTGCTTGGCACGCAGGAAACCCTGGCCGTGCAAGCCGACTTTCTCGCCGAGAACCTGCCCGGCTCGACGCTGGTGGGCGTGGGCCGCGACGATGGCAAACGCCAGGGAGAGTTTTCGGCTCTGATGTTCAAAACGGCCCGCTTCGATCTCATCGACTCGGGCACCTTTTGGTTGAGCGAGACGCCGGACAAAGTTGGCAGCAAAAGCTGGGACAGCTCGTTGCCCAGGATCGCCACCTGGGCACGGCTGCGCGACAAGGCTAACGGCGGCCGCGAGATTTGTTACCTAAACACGCACTGGGACCACCGCGGCAACCAGGCCCGGGTCGAATCGGCCAAAATCATCCGCCGCTGGATTTCCGAGCATGTGCCCGATAGCGTGGCGATTGTCACGGGCGATTTGAACATCACCGAAGATCACGAGGGCTACCGCACGCTGGCGTCGACCAGCGAGGCGCCGCTGCTTCGCGACGTATTTCGCGTCCTGCATCCGACTCAAGAGCCCGAGGAAGCCACGTTCCACAATTTTTCGGGCAAGCGCGGCGGGCGGCGGATCGACTTCATCTTCGCCTCGCCCCAGGCGACGCCAATCGAGGCCGGAATCGATTACACGAACCGCGACGGCCGCTATCCCTCGGACCACTACCCGGTCACGGCGGTGCTGCGCATTGAGCCAGCTACTGGAAAGTAGCCTCTGGATTATTTCGCGGCCGGTTTTTCCGCCCCAACGCCGAGCGTCTTCTGGACGCCTCGAATTCCATAGCCCAACCAGGCGTGCTCCAACCCGTTTCGCGTCTGCGCCTGCAGGGCTTCCAGCGCCAGCAGCTTCGCCGCCAGCGCCTCGCGATTGCTCGCCTCGGCCGCCAACGCCGCATCGGCCAAACGCAGCCCGCGCACCGGATCGCCCGCGCGCGTGACCTGGCTCGATTTTGCGGCCACGGCCGCGGGCCCGCCGGCCAGCTCGACCAGGTCCTTGTCGGCCACGGTGGGAGCGGCCGCGTACATCGTCGCCGGGTTCAGATCGAACCAGCCCACGTAGCCTTCATAAATGCCGCGGACGCTCCATGCCACCTTGCCATAGCTTTCGCCCAGCTCCAACTCCGAGGGCAGTTTGATTTCGCGCATCAATGTGAACACGTCCTTGCCCTCGTTCATGCCGCGCACCGTCGCATCGTGGACGTATTGGATGGCATCGCGGTAGCGGGTGAGCCGCCGGACGATCTCGTCGTGTCCCTTGATCGGCAGTCCGTGGCTGGGCAGTACGATTTCGGGCTCCAGCTCCAGGACCTTATTGATCGAAGCGATGTATTCGAGCGCCCAGCGCGGCGGCGTGCCGCGCAGCGTGTAGATATTCGGGAACGAATCGTAAAAATTATCGCCCACGAACGCGGCCTTGTACTTGGGCAGCCAGACCGTCAGCGCGTCGGGAGTCTCGCCCGGCGTGTGGAAAATCTCGACCTTGAGTTCCCCCAGTTCCAAGTCGTGCCGGTCGGCAAACGTGACCGTCGGCTCGACACGATTGTTGGGCGATTGATACAGGCTGCGCAAACGGGCTTCGTCCAGATTGAATTGGGCAGCATTGGCGCGGGCGAAGTAGCCGGCCAGTCGCTCCTGGTAGTCGCAGAACGAGGGAAAGTTGCGCTGCGTGATAATCTGCGTGCCGTCTTGCTTCCACAGGTGCACGCCGCCGGTGTGGTCGCCGTGTCCGTGCGTCAGGATGATATAGCGAATCGCGCCCGCGCTGACCTTGCTCAACAAGTCGTGGTGGCGATTGGCAGTGCCGGCGGCCGACGTATCGACGATGGCATTGCCCTCGGGAGTCGTGATCAGGAACGTGTTTCCGAAGCCGATCGCCTGATAGATCGCTTCGTTCACCTTCAGCGGCTCCTTCTGATTTTCGCCAATCCGGCGAAAATCAAACACCTGGCTGCCATTCACGCCGCCAAGGCCGGCCTGCGCTCGTGCAATCTCGGGCTGAAGCGCCAGTATTGCCGCGGCAAGCACCACGACAACTTTCATGGCCGATCGCGCTATTTCGGTTTCCTTCCTGACGTTGTGCATGGGAGCTTTCTCGCGAGGGAAGTGTCGGGCGAATCAATTGTCGGGGCGGCGAATGCCGTTGGCCATTGTGCGCCGGGGGAACGCGACGTGCAACTCGGGGCTGCCGGGCACCGGTCACGGGTGGACAGTCGCGCAAGCGCGGAATTCAATTACAATAGCCGGCGACCATTTGCGAGTGGTGCAATCAATGACCTTTGATGCGAAGAGAAACTTCATGAGACGTATCCCACGGATTGTGCGACTTTGCTCCCAATTGGCCGCCACGCTGTTGCTGGCCGCGCTGGCGGGCACGGCGCACGCCGAATGGACGATCGAGACGATTGCTGGCAACGGAAAACCTGGGGCATTCCCAGGCGACGAGGCGTTCGCGTTGGATGTCGCCGTTGATTTGCCGTTCGGCGTGCAAATGGGCCCCGACGGAAAGCTGTACATCACTTCGGTTGGCCAGCACCGCGTCCTGCGGCTTGATCCTGCCAACGGCAAGATCGCGAGCGTGGCCGGCAGCGGCGTCAAAGGGTATGCCGGAGACGGAGGAGTCGCCACGCGGGCGCTGCTCAACGAGCCTTATGAAATTCGCTTTGATAGCGACGGAAATATGTATTTCGTCGAAATGCAAAACCACCTCATCCGTCGCGTCGATGTCGCCAGTGGCATGATCTCGACCGTGGCCGGCAACCCGCGCGACGGCTTTGGCGGCGACCACGGCGACGCGCGCCACGCTCAATTTCGTCAGCCGCACAGCATCGCTTTCGACGATCGCGATAATCTGTACGTGGCCGACATCGGCAATCATCGCATTCGCCGCATCGACACCAAGACCGGCCGCATCACCTCGATCGCCGGCAACGGGGCGCTCGAATTGCCAACCGATGGCTCAAAGGCGCGGGGTCGGCCGATTCTTGGCCCGCGAGCCCTCTCCGTGGCTGGCCGCACGCTGTGGATCGCCCTGCGCGAGGGCAATAGCGTGTGGCGGATGGATTTGGACGACGGCACGATCCACCATGTCGCCGGCACCGGCGAGCCTGGTTACTCGGGCGACGGCGGACTCGCCAAATCGGCGACCTTCAACGGACCCAAGGGAATTGCCGCCACGACCGACGGCATCGTGTACGTCGCCGATTCGGAGAATCAAGCCATCCGCCGCATCGACACCGCCAGCGGGCAGATCATGACGATTGCCGGCGGCGGGCCGAAGTCGCGCGGCTTTGCCATTGAAAAGGGATCGGCGCTGTCGGCCAAAGTCGATCGTCCGCACGGCATCGGTCTTGCGCCTGGCGGCGGAGTCTATATCGGCGATACCAACAATCACCGCGTCCGCTGGATCAAGCCGTAACCGCCGTCGTCACTGCTCGAGCCGATACAGGTGCGCAAATCAAATCGTGCAATTACGAACTCGTCAAAGTTTATTGCCATCAAAGGTTATGCGCGACTCCGTTGCCAATCATGTAGGGTGGCTTTTTCATTTCGTCTACATTTACCACCCCCCTCCCACACAGCTCGCGGTGGGTGCAGAGAAGTAAGGGTCGCCCAACCAGAAATAGATTCCACTTTTCCAAAACGTAGCCCTATGGCACACAAAACGGTGGGGCTTGATTGGGAGAGACAGGCTGGCTCTCATTACTTTCGTATCATCGACACGCAATCGTAATGCTGCTGTGGCGGCAGGCCCAAGTCGCCGACGATTTGTAGAGATTCAGCTAGCGCCTCCTGAGCAGCGTTATCCTTGCCGATCTTCTTCATCGACTGCCCATAATGGTGGAGCATCGTAGCTACATTCAATCGGGTATCGAGCCCCTGACACTGCGGCAATTCCGCGACGTGCCGCGCGAGCAATATGGCTTCTTGCCACGCGACGACGGCCTCATCATTTTGGCCGAGGAGCAATCGAAGTCTCGCGGTCGTCGCCCACCAATTTGCTAGGTCTGATTGAACTCCAGCAGCAGAAAGCATCGGTTGCAACGGCCGCAACAGCACGTCGGCCGTTTCGAGATATTCCATTGCCGAGTCGCACTGCCCGCTATGTACTGCACAGTCCGCCATCTGCGTCAACAATGCGGCACGCACTTGTCCGTAAGCGGGGTCATCGGCATCGAGCACCCCTATTGCTTCCACAAAGCATCTTTCCGCGTCGCTCACGCGGCTAACTCGCAAGTACGTAGCCCCCTCGAACCGCAAGGCCATCGACGTGACTAACGGAAAATCGAATTTGCGAGCGGCAGACGTTGCCTGCTGCGCGTGACGGATCGCTTCGTCGTGTCGGTTTAGGGCGACGTAGAGACTTGCCAGGTCAACATGCGCACTCCGTGCGTCTTGATCGCTTTCTGCCAGCGCAAGCCGCTTGAGATGGGCTGCCTCCACGCCAGCGTAGTTCAATGCCGCCTCATGTTCACTTGCCTCGACGACAAGCTGCCAGTCGGGCGACTCATCTTGCTCCGCAATTTTCATGACCAGCGCGAAAACTTCTTCCATTGCCTCCTCGGCGTCCGCGCATCGACCAGATTCGATAAGTTTCTGGGCGCTTTCGACGGCTCGCACAAAGAGGTCTTTGTCAGAAGTTAATTCACCCGAAGTGTCCGACATTTCCGTGCACCTCTGGCGAATTGGTTGCGGCTTTAAGGCCAACGGCAGCGAGAAGCCGCGCAATTGAAAACTGCGGAGTAATCAATCGTGGATTAGGTGTGCGTTCGTTCCTCATTTCCGTATTCTAGCACCACACAGTTCTGGAGTGGACTAGCAGCGTGTTGGGCTGCGCATGGGGGCGGGCTATCCGTCTCCCAGAGTGGTGTCTATGCCTTTCCGAAAAAAGCCACGGACTAGGCAAGTCCAAACGTTGTCAGAGACCGTCCGACGTTAGCGCGTCTGGCGGTCTCGCTTCAATTGGGGACGAGCATTTCGGCCCCTCTCGTTGCTCAAGCTCAGCGGTCGAACCTAACTAAACCTGCCACAACGTGCCGGAATTCTACTCGAGCCGATACAGGTGCGTTTTGGTGCGCAGGTAAATCGCCTTGTCGTAGACCGCCGGCGAGGCCATCGTGCCGTCGTCGAGCTTGTTGGTCGCCAGCAACTCGAGTTTTCGATCGGCGGAAAGCACGAACGACGATCCCTCCTGGTTCGAGAGATACACCCGCCCGTCGGCATACAGGGGCGAGGTGGAAAACTCGCCCGAGAGACGACGCTGGTGAACGGGCTTGCCCGTCTTCGCTTCCACCACCGAAGCGACGCCGGCATCGCTGACCATGAAAATCAAGTCGCCCACCAACAGCGGCGAGGAACGCGCCGGCACGCCCTTGTCGCACTTCCACTCGACGGCCGTGTTGGTCACGTCGCCTCGCCCGCCAACTTGCATGGCGAACAGCTTCCAGCCGCCGGAGGCCGTATTTAGAAACAGCTTTCCATCGGCAAAGATCGGCGGGGCGCAGGCATTCATGCCCCCGTGCCGAACGCGCCAGATTTCCTCGCCCGTTTGCGGCTCATAGGCGATCGTCGCGCCGGCGCTAGGATAGATCAACTGCTCCTGGCCATCGACCACGATCACCTTGGCCGTGCCGAACGCCTTCTTGGCGTCGCCATCCTCGGTGCCATAATCGATGTTGCGGTCGCGCTGCCAGACGGTTTTTCCGGTTGTCTTGTCGAGGGCCACCACGAATTGAACGTCGAAACCATCGAACGCCACGAACAGCAGATTGCCGTGCACGATGGGGGACGAGGCCGGCCCACGGTGGTGATAGCACTTCAGGTCTTGCCGCGTCCACAACACTTCCGCGTTGGCCGTGTCTAAACAGGCCGTGCCGTGAACGCCGAAGTGCACGTACACGCGGCCTTCTTCGACAAACGGCGTCGGCGAAGCGTAGCTGTTCAGTGGGTAGCAGTACTGCGGGTCCTCGATTTCGAACACCAGTTTGTCGTGAATGATCTGGCCGCTCTGGCGATCCACGCACACGGCGTACAACAGCGTGCCGTCCTCGGTTGCCGTGGTCATCCAGACCTGGTTGCCCCAGATCACCGGTGACGACCAACCGCGGCCATGGATTGCGGTCTTCCAGGCGACGTGTTCGCTTTCGCTCCAGGTGAGCGGCAATCCGGTTCCGTGCGAGACGCCATGGCCGCCGGGTCCGCGGAATTGCGGCCAATTCTCGCCGCCGCGGGCCGCCGTCGTTACCGTCAGAAGTGCCGTTAAGACAAAAGACAAGATGCGCATGGGTACTCTCGGCGGTCTGACGCGTGGGGGGAAATCTCGATGGTTCCATTGTACCGAGCAATCGTCGGCCGCGCCAGCCGGCACGGATGGCACGGCGGCCGGTATCTCTAGCCGATCCAGGCGGGTTTCACGTCGCAGTTGACGATCGACCCGTCCGGCCAGCGCCCGGCGAACAGGTCGACAATATTGCGGGCCGCCCCGATCGCCATGTCTTCCAGCGCGCTGGCGTCGAAAGCAGCCACGTGCGGCGTGACAATGACATTGTCCAGCGCCAGCAGCGGATCGTCGGCAGGCGGCGGCTCGACGGTCAGCACGTCCAAGCCCGCGCCGGCCAGATGACCCGATTGCAGTGCGTCGAACAAATCGGCTTCGTCAATCAAGCCGCCTCGGGCGGTGTTGACCAACACGCTTCCCGGTTTCATTCGGGCAAGCGAATCGCGATTGATCATGTGCCGCGTGCGGTCTGTCATCGGCGCGTGCAGCGTGACAAAGTCGGCGCACGACAGCAGCGTGTTGAAGTCCACCAGTTCGATCCGGTGTTCGTCGGCGAACTCGCGATTGGGCTGCTCGTCGCAGGCGATCAAACGCATTCCAAACGCCGCGGCGCGGCGTGCCACGCTGCGGCCGATCCGGCCCAGCCCCACGATTCCCAACGTCCGATCGCGGAGCGGAATGGCGACCGAGCGCCGCCGCCAGTGACCCTGCCGCGTATCGACGGCGCCGCGCACAATTCCGCGGGCCACGGCCAACATCAGACTCATCGCGTGCTCGGCCACGGCCTGGTGATTGCCCTCGGGCGTGATCGCCACGGCCACGCCGCGGCGCGTGGCGGCCGGCACGTCAATACAGTCGTATCCCACGCCGTTTCGCGAGATGACGCGCAACAGCGGCAAGTCGGCCAACACGCGATCGGTGTAGGGCTCGCTGCCGGCGATCACCGCGACGTAACCGGCCAGGGCCTCGAGCGTGTCTTCCTCGGTCTGCAGCAGGATTTTTTTCGGGTATTGAGCCGAGAAGCCGGCCGCGGCCAATAGATCGAGGTGCGGCCCCGGCTTTTCTCGCAGGGCTTCGGTGGTAATCAACACGTGTCGCATCGATCGGCTCCTCGAATCGTTTGGCGAGCACTTGGGGGCACGCTGACGCGAAAGGGCACTTTCTGCGCTACGCGCCGCTCGGTTGTTATACTAGCAGCATGCCACGTTTCGCCATGACCGCCATCGCGTTTTGCTCGCTAGCCGCCGCGGCCGTCGCCGACGATTTGGCCTTTTTTCGCGACCAGGTCGCCCCGATCCTTGAGCGTCATTGCGTCGGTTGCCATCAAGGCGAAAAGCCCAAGGGGGGCCTGGATCTGACGACGTCACGGTCGGCCTTGGCCGGCGGCGACAGCGGCGCCGCCTGGCTGTCCGGCAAGCCCGATGAAAGTTTGCTCGTCGAGTACATCTCGGGCGAAAAGCCCGAAATGCCCAAGGACGCAAAGGCACTGTCGGCGGCCGAGGTTGTCGCGGTGCGCCGCTGGATTGCCGACGGGGCCAATTGGCCAACGGAACTAAAGCTGCGCGACAAACGGTCGGTTGACGGCAATTGGTGGTCGCTTGTGCCGCTGGCCCAAGTCACGGTGCCGAAAATCGACGATCCTTGGGTTCGCACTTCCGTTGACGCGTTTATTCTAGAGCGATTGCGGCGGGAGCAACTGGCGCCCTCGGCCGAGGCCGATCGCCGCACGCTCCTCCGCCGTCTCAGTTACGACCTGCACGGCCTGCCGCCATCGCCCGAGGAGATCGACGCGTTCGTTAACGACAGCAGCGCCGATGCTTACGAGAACCTGGTCGATCGGCTGTTGGCTTCGCCCCGCTACGGCGAACGCTGGGGGCGGTATTGGTTGGATATCGTGCACTTTGGCGAGTCGCACGGCTACGACAAGGACAAGCCGCGGCCCAACGCCTGGCCCTATCGCGACTATGTAATCGACAGCCTGAACCGCGACAAACCCTACGACCAATTCGTCGAGGAGCAAATCGCCGGCGATGTGTTATATCCCGATGATCCGCGGGCCGTGACCGCCACTGGTTTCATCGCCGCAGGGCCTTGGGATTTTGTCGGCCACGCGGAACTTCGCGAGGGAACGGTCGACAAGGATATCGCACGCTCGAATGACCGCGACGACATGGTGGCCGAGACCATGTCGACGTTCGTCAGCTTGACGGTTCATTGTGCCCGCTGCCACGACCACAAATTCGATCCCATCCGCCAACAAGACTATTACGCGTTGCAGGCCGTGTTTGCCGGCATCGAGCGGGCGGACCGCCCCTATGAGCCCGACGCCAATACTGCGCGGCAGTCGCGTGCGCTGCTGGCGCGGCGAGCGGAAATCGAAGCCGCGCTGACGACGCTTTCGGTCGATGGCTCGGAACCGGCGCGGATCGCCGCGCGCGAGTTGGAATTGCTGGATGTCGAAAGCCGACTGGCCGCGCTGCCAGCCAGAAAGATGGTGTACGCCGCCGCCAGCCGGTTCGATCCGCAACATGCCTTTTCGCCCGCTTCGAGCCCCCGCCCGATCTACCTCTTGGATCGGGGAGATGTCCGCAGTCCGCAACAGCTCGTTTCGCCTGCCGGCGTGGCCTGCGTGCAGGGGCCGCCCTCGCAATTCGAATTGGCCGACGCGAACAACGAGGCTCAGCGGCGCGCGGCGCTGGCCCATTGGTTGAGTGATCGGCGCAACGCGCTGGTGCGGCGGTCGATCGTGAATCGGGTCTGGCAATATCACTTTGGGCAGGGATTGGTCGACACCCCCAACGACTTCGGCCGCATGGGTTCGCCGCCGACGCACCCCGAACTGCTGGAATGGCTGGCCGGCTGGTTTATCGACAACGGCCATTCGCTCAAAAAATTGCACCGCCTGCTGGTCACGAGCGCCGTCTATCGACAGTCGTCGGCCAACAACGCGCAATTTGCGCGTCTGGACTCTGGCAATCGGTTTCTCTGGAGGATGAATCGCCAGCGGCTCGACGCCGAGTGCATTCGCGATGCCATGCTGGCCGTCGCCGGCAAGCTGGACCTTTCGATGGGCGGTCCCTCGGTGCAGCAATTCTTCTTCAAGGACGACCACTCGCCGATCTACGACTACGCACGATTCGACGTCGACGACCCGCGCAGCCTGCGGCGCAGCGTCTACCGATTTCTGGTGCGTAGCGTTCCCGATCCGTTCATGGAGTGCCTCGACTGCGCCGATCCCTCGATCATGACGCCCAAGCGCAATACCACGTTGACGGCGATTCAGGCGCTGGCGCTACTGAACAATCCGCTGGCCACGCGCCAGGCCGAGCACTTTGCGGCTCGCCTGCAATCGATGGCTCCCGACGTGCGGGGCCAGATCGAAGCGGCCTACCTGCTGGCACTGGGGCGGCAGCCGACGGATCGCGAACGCTCGGCGTTGGCTGAGTATGCCGAGCGGTGTTCGCTGGCGGCCGCCTGCCGCGTGATTTTCAACTGCAACGAGTTTGTGTTCGTCGACTGATGGCCATTTCTTTGATTGAACTTCGTTGATGCCGCGAAAACAAACGTATCCGCCGCTCCGCCAGATCAGCCGACGCGACTTTCTGTGGAACTCGGGCGGCGGACTGGGAGGCATCGCCCTTGCGCAGTTGCTGGTCGAGGGCGGATTGTTGGGCCAGGCCCAGGCCGCTGATGCCAACGCAAAATCGCATGGCGGGCTGCATCATGCTCCCAAGGCGCGTCGCGTCGTGCAGTTCTTCATGTCCGGCGCCGCCAGTCAGTGCGACATGTTCGACTACAAGCCCGAACTGATCGCGCACAACGGCCAGCCGTGGGATCCGGGCGAAAAGGTTGAGTTGTTTCAGAGCAGCCCCGGCAATTGCATGGCCAGCCCTTGGGCGTGGAAGCAACACGGGCAGAGCGGCAAATGGATGAGCGACCTGGTGCCGCATCTGGCCACCTGCGTCGACGACATCGCGTTTATCCACTCGATGGTCTCGAAGTCGAACGTGCACGGACCGGCAACCTTCATGCAGAACACGGGCTTCGTGCTGCCGGGCTTTCCCAGCATGGGCGCCTGGGTCAGTTATGGTCTGGGAAGCATGACCGACGACCTGCCGGCCTTTGTCGTGCTGCCCGATGCGCGCGGTTTTCCGCCGAATGGCCCCGGCAATTGGAGCACCGGTTTTCTGCCGGCCGCGCACCAAGGGACGTTGATTCGCCCGTCGGCCGCCAACCCGATCGCCGATTTGTTTCCGCCCCCGGGCGCCAAATTCATTACCCTCGACAGCGAGAGCGAGGCTCTGCAACTGCTCAAGCAATTGAACGAACAACACATGCAAGGCCGCGAGGGTGACTCGCGACTCGACGCCCGCATCGCTTCGTACGAACTGGCCGCGCGGCTGCAATTGAGCGCCCCGGCCGTGCTGGACCTCTCGAGCGAAACCGAGCAGGCCCGCAAGATGTACGGGCTCGACGAAAAAATCACCGAGGATTTCGGTCGCAATTGCCTGCTGGCGCGGCGGCTGCTGGAACGGGGCGTGCGGTTCGTGCAGATCTGGAGCGGCGCGGACAACGGCTTTCCACGGCGCAATTGGGACAGTCACGAGGACCTGGCCCGCGACCACGGCGAAATGGGACGCAGCATGGACCAGCCGGCGGCGGCGCTCATCAAGGATCTCAAGGCCCGCGGCATGTTGGACGACACGCTGGTCATCTGGACCACGGAATTCGGCCGCATGCCTTGCAGCCAGGGGGCCAAGGGCGCGACCACAACCCGTTCGCGTTCACCTCCTGGCTGGCCGGGGGCGGCATCAAGGGCGGAGTGACCTACGGCGCCAGCGACCAGTGGTCGTACAAGGCCGTCGACAAGCCGACCTACTGCTACGATCTGCACGCCACGGCTCTGCACCTGCTGGGCATCGACCACGAGCGGCTCACCGTCCGCCACAACGGCATCGACCGCCGACTGACCGACGTGCATGGACAAGTGATTCGAGAAATCGTGGCTTGAACACTGGCAATTGCTCGGCCTCCTGCTGGCGGCTCTAATCTCGTTACGTCAAATTCCAACAGAGAAAGAGGGTTTTAGCGATGATCTTCAACGGCGTGTTTCGTGCGGTTCGCTTTGGCAAGCGGGCCCTGGCCGGTCTATTCTTCGTGTCGCTGGCGATCGGCACGAGCGCTCGCGGCGAAACGCCACCGGCCTATCGCACGATTCCCGACGTGGTCTATGGTCATAAGGACGGTCTGGGACTGACGCTCGACGTGCTGATTCCGGAGAAGGATCCCAAGCACTTGGGCATCATTCTCGTTTCCAGCGGCAGTTGGCGCTCGTCAAAATCGAACGTCGCCGAGGAAAACGTGCGCCGCGAAAAAGACCATTGGGTTCAAGGTCTGTTGAGCGGCGGCTACACGCTGTTCGTCGCCCGGCACGGCAGCGCCCGCGCTATTTCGTGCCCGAGATGATCGAAGACATTCGCCGCTCGGTCCGCTTCGTGCGTAATCGGGCACGCGACTACGAAGTCGACCCGGCGCACCTGGGCATCACCAGCGGCTCCTCCGGCGGCCACCTGGCATTGATGGTCGGTTTGACCGGAGACGACGGCAAGCCGGACTCGCCCGATCCGATCGAACGCGAGAGCTGCCGCACGCAGGCCATCGTCTCCTGGTTTCCGCCGACCGACATGATCAATTGGGGCACGGCGGGCGGCTATCGCACGATCGAGGCCGCCCGGCCCGGCTTCTTTCAAGGAATGTTCGGAAAGTTGACTGATCTCGAGTCGCAACTCAAGGCCGTTTCGCCGATCTATCAGGTCACGCCCGACGATCCGCCGCTCTTGTTGCTCCACGGCGACAAGGACAAGACCGTGCCCCTGCAGCAATCGGAAATTCTCAAGGCCAAGTACGAGGAAGTCGGCTTGCCGGTCAAATTGATCGTGCAGCCCGGCGGCGGTCACTCCTGGTGGCCGACGATCATGCAGCAGTATCCGATCGTGTGGGCGTGGTTCGATCAGTATTTGAAGTGAGCCAGCTGCGGGAAACATGGATGGGCATGCAGCCACGCCCCACGTTCTAAATGTTCGTCCCTGGTAATCAATGGCTGTCCCCGCCGCCGATCCTAAACAATGCCCGATTTGCCAGTCGCGACTTTGTCCGAAAAAGGAATTGTCGCAGCTCGAAATCGAACTCTTCGTTTTCAGGCGACACTGATCGGGCCTCTGGGTTCTCTTCCAGGCACAGAAGCGCACCAAAAACTGTCGACAACGTATCGACTGGTCCAGCGTCGTTTGCCGACACCAGAAAACTGTCGTACCAACGGATCGGCTGCTTCAGGGGCCGTTTGTCTGATGTACCCTCAAGCATTTACCAGATCGCTGATGGCTCGGTCGGTGAGAACAACCGTGAACCTCACGACTCGGTCTCAATCGCGCCTTTCGGTCAATGTCATCAATGATATCGCGCAATTGTCGCGTTCGTCCGGCGTCAGCGTTGGCAATGCCCTTACGCACGGCGTCGACGGCCTGACGGTATTCCTCGTCGGCCTCTGCTTTGGAGTGGACAAATTCACCAAGCGTCTGCAACGCGTCACGGAGCACCTCGTCCTCGGAAGCATAGCACCCCGAAGCCATGTGCTCGCGCATTAGCCTTTCGACATCCGGCGGGAATTGGTAGGCCATTTGTGAATTCTCCTGCGACTCGGAATTACATGGCGCCCGCCCTAATGACCGTGTTGATGGCCGCCCCGAAACGCCGAGGCCTCGGGGTTGCCCCGGGCCAGGACATAGGCGATCAGGTCCAAAATCTCGTCGCGCGAAAGCTTGTCGAGCAAGCCCTTGGGCATAATCGACGAATTTAATTTCTTGCGGCTGGAGACGTCCGAAGGCCTGAGCACGACTGCATCTGCCTTCGCTAGCGGGTTCTCGATCACCTTGATCCGCTCGGGCGTTTCTTCCAGCACCAGACCCGTGACCACCTGGCCGTTTTCCAGCTCGAAGACATAGGTCTGAAACTTTTCATTGATCCGGGCCGACGGATCGAGCAATTCCTTGAGCACGTCGGCCGCATGCATCTTCTCGTCGAGCTTCGTCAACTCGGGCCCGATCGCGGTGCCGACGCCGTCCATTTTGTGGCAGGCCACGCAATTGGCCACGGTGAATATCTGCTTGCCGCTGCCGTACGAACGGTCCGCCTTCAAGTCTGCCACCGCGCCGGCCAGATCCTCAAGTGTCCACTCCGTGCGCGGGCGACGATCTTTCAACAGTGCGTCCTTGATCTCCAGCGGATGCGCGGCCAGATAGCGTTCGGGGTTTTCCAGATAAGCATCCAGATCCGCGACGACATACAGCGCGCCGTACATCCGCCGCCAATGACCGGGATAAGTGCAGACGTAGGGATAAACGCCCGGCGCCGTCGGCGCGACGAAGCTCAGCTTTTCCGTGCTGCGCGGCTGCAATAGGGTGCTGGCCAGCAGCACCTTGTCGGACTGCGGAACATAATTTCGTGCCGCGGCGCCCGGCTGCTGAGCGGTTTCCTCCGCCATCAAACCTAGTTCTTCCAGTGAACCGCTCTTGGCGATCACGAAGTTATGCGGCATCAGGTCCGAATTCTCGAAAATAAACTCCACCGGCTTGCCGGCCCGAACGGCGATCGTATCGACGTCGTACGACATCCGCTCGAACAGCGTGCCCACGCGAATCACGCGCACCCCCAGCTCGCCCAACTCGGTGCGCGTCTTCTTGGCTTCGGCGGCCGGCAGCAGCGAGGCCAGCGAATCGGCAAACTCCAGGGCATCCAGCGCATCGGGCGTTGTGCGTTGGTCGGTGGGAATCCGTCGAATCGCCTCCAGCACGGTGTTCAATAGCGGCCGGGCCTGGTCCTTGGGCCAATCCTTGCGACCGATATGCTTCAGCGCGCGGATCGCCGCCGCCCGGTCGGAGTCTTTGCCGACAAACGGCGCAATCGCGTCAAATGCCTTGGCTTCCTGACCGCGAACGTGCGTCATGGCCAGCATCGCCGCGTGGCGCAGCGCGACGGACGGATCCGCCTGACCAACTTGCACTTGCACGCTCGTGCGTGGAGCCTCGATTCCGTCCCGGCGAAAGACTTCCTTGCGGGCGTCGTCGAGCACCACGAGCGAGAATCCGTCGAGCCGCCGGCCGAGACTGCCGTCCGTGCGATTGTAGACCACGACCGACTCGATCGGCAGCATCGCGCCCAGATCCACCTCCCACCACGGCTTGCCCGTGTTTTCCTCGCTGTGTGTTTGGCCGCCATCGCCGAACTGGCCGCTGGTATTGCCGTCGATCGCGCGGCGCGCATCGCCGCCGTTGCTCGTATTCTTTTGCGTCGCGCGACCTTGCCGCGCCACGTTGCGTCCGCCGCTGGCGACTTCAACTTCGGCCAAGGTCAGCGTGCCCCTATGGGGCAGTTCGATGCGCACGTATCGCCCGGCCGTGGTCGGCGGTTTGCTGCCGCTCGAAAGCGCGTCGGGCAAGCCGCTCAACAGCGGTTCCAAATGGGGATAAAGTTGCGCCCGCAAACTGGAATCGGCCACCAGCGGCACGCTTTCGACCAGATCGGCGAGCGAAGCGGCCGATCGGCTGGCCAACTGCCAGGCCCGCTCGGGCGACTTGTCGACGCCGATCAGTGAAGCGAAGCCGATCTGCCGCAAAATCGGCTGCCGGCCGCTCGCTGCCAGTTTTTCCAGTTCCGCGCGGGCGGAGCTCAGTTCGGCGGCATTTCGAGAAGTGAGTTGGCGCACCAGGTCGAAGACAACGCTCGTGTCGACATTGCCCTGCGATTCGTCGAGCGAATGGATCGTCTCGATGATGACGTCGAGCTCTTTCTTGTCATCGAACCGGGCAATCGCCTGTACGGCCTGGCGGCGGTCTTCATCGAGCAGGCCGGGCCGCTGGAGCATCTCCAGGCAGACATCGCGGCCGCGCTGGCGCTTAAGCAGTTGGTCATTGCTGATGTGTCCGAGCAGATAGCGCGCCCCTGCGGCGGTAGTCATGGCCACTTCCTGGCCCGCCTCGATCGCCTTTTTCCAGTACGGATCGAGCGTTTTTAGGGTTTCTCTGCGAACATAGTCCAAATATTCGTCGGTCGGATGTTGGGCCGAAATCACGGCGACTTCAACCGCCTCGGGCTCGGTGAAAAAACTGGCGGCGCGCACCGCCTCGAGCCGCACGCGGGGATGATCGTCGGCGGCCAGAGTTCGCAATCGGCCGAGCGGATCGGAAACGCGATCGCGCCAATAGCACAACACTCGCGTCGCCGCTGCACGGGCGTGAAAGTCAGACGACGCGAGCACGCGCTCCAACAGTGCGGCGTCGACCACGTTGTGGTGCTGTTTGACCCACAGGGCTTCGAGCAAGTCGTGCTCGTGTCGCGGATCTTTCTCGTCGAGTCGTTTGACCCAGGCGTCGACGGCGGGAATCACCTCGTCGGTTTTGTTGCCGCTGAGTTCGATCTTCACGCGATACCGCACGCGTCCGTCGGGGTCCTTCAGCAGTTCGAGCAACTTGTCGACCGGCTCGGCGGCAATCTTGGCCGGTTCCACGAGCGGCCGTCCCTCGGCCGTGACGCGATACACCCGGCCCCAAGTGCGGCCCCGGCTCGGATCGCGCAAATTGTGTTGCATGTGGCCGATGATCGGATTGTGCCAGTCGGTGAAGTACAATGCGCCGTCAGGGCCGATTTCCATGTCCGCGGGCCGAAAGTTCGGATCGCTCGACGACAGAATCGGCTCCTCTTCGGTGGCCGAGAAACTGGCTCCCTTATCGAACACCTTGTAGCGCAGGATGCC
The DNA here is from genome assembly GCA_963791755.1 of uncultured Planctomycetaceae bacterium. Lineage (GTDB taxonomy): Bacteria > Planctomycetota > Planctomycetia > Pirellulales > PALSA-1355 > PALSA-1355. Next base: position 418,518 of record CAWBTK010000003.1, on the reverse strand, counting down.
CTGAAAGCCGATCACGTTGCCGACCAGTAAATTGCCCTGCATGTCGTCGGGAAAGTGCCGGCTGGAAAGATACTCGATCGCGGGGCAGGGGCGCGTGCGCGGCTTGTAGACCTGCGGCGCGGAGGGGTGCTTGTTGGGAAAATCGACGTGGCCCGAGAATAGCGCCGCGTGGTAGGGATTCGCTCCAGTGCCGTCGACGACGATATCTTGCCCCCAATAGTCGAAGGCATGTCCGTGCGGATTCGCGAAGCCGTACGAAACGTAAGCGTCCAGCTTTTGTGCCCGCGGCTCGTAGCGAAACACGCCCGCATTCGCCAGCCGCAACGAGGGCGCGTAGGGCGTCTCGACCTGGGAGTGGTGGAACGTGCCTTCCTGGAAATACAGGGCGCCGCCGGGATCAAACGTAAAGCTGTTGGACGTGTGGTGCGTGTCGGCCGAGTCCAGCCCGCTCAGAACCCGCTCGCGCGAGTCGGCCTTGCCGTCGCCGTTGGTGTCCCGGATGTACAGCAGATCGGGCGCCATGGCCACCAGCACGCCGTCCTCCCAAAACTCGAATCCGGTCGGATTGTGCAGGTGGTCGGCGAAGGTGATGCACTTATCGGCGCGGCCGTCGCCATCGGTATCCTCGAGAATCAATAGTTTATCGTTCATTTCCTCCTTGGGCTTCCAGTGCGGATAGCTCTGCCAGGCGGCGACCCACAGCCGGCCTTTGGTGTCGAACGCCATCTGCACGGGGTTGACCAGCTCGGGGAACATGGCTTCGTCGGCCACGAGCGTGACTTTCAAGCCCTTGCCCACGGTCATCTTGCCGATGGCTTCTTCGCCGCCGACGATGACGTGCTTGCCTCCGGGCAATGGTCCGGGCTTGTTGGTGACAACTTCCACGAACGGCGGGGTGTTACTGTCGTCGATCTTCAGTTCGCTGCCCCCGGCGAGCGCCCAAATCCGCCGATCGCGGTTGGCCGTCATGACATCCAGCACTTCCATCTCGCGCTGCATGACCTCGCGATTGGTCTGGCCGGCGACGAACTTCAAATCCGCCCGGCCGCCGAAAATGGAATAGCCGTCGGTCGTGCGATAGCGCTCGAACCAGGTGAAATTCTTGTCGACTACGGACTGCCGCAGATTCTCCAATTGGCCGTCGTCAAACGACGCGCCGCCCCGGCGGCCGAATAGCTCGCGGTCGATCACTTCGGCCAGTTGGCGGTCGCCGTATTGATTCAAGTGAACGCCGTTGATCGTCAACACCCGTTCATTCTGGTCGTATAGCCGCAGGCTGGGAGCATAGAGATCGACAAACGGGACCCCCTGTTCGCGGGCCACTTCCGACATGGCGATCGTGTACATGCCGATCCGCGCGTTGTTTTCCTTGCCGTCGGGCAGGTTCGGGTCCTCGACGTCCTCGTGCGCGATCGGCGAGAAGATCACCAGCTTTGGCGCCGTCTTGCCGTTGTATTTTTGCCCCAGCGTATGCTTGATGAAATCCGCCAACTCCTGGCGGAACTTGGTCAGCCCCGCGGCGCCGGCGTACGACTCGTTGTAGCCGAAGAACGCCAGAACCACGTCCGCCTTCACCGCCGTTAGGTGTTCGTCCGGGCTGCCGAAGCCCGCCGAGCGGAGGCGGAGGTTCAATTCGTCCCCCGAAAAGCCCAGGTTTCGCACGACCAGTTCGTGGCCGGGAAAGCGGCTCTGCAGCAGCGTCTCGAAGTGGCCGAAGTGCTGCATGCGATCGGCCAGCGTATTGCCGATGATGGCGATCGCGTTGCCTTTCTCGAGCGTCAGCTTCGGCGGTTCGGCGGCATGGCCCTTAGGCGGAGGGCACAACAGCGTGGCCAGCAGCGCCAGACTAAGAGTTAGTAATCCAAAACAGGTCAACCGGGTGGGACTGCTCACGGGCATGGGGTCCTGCGAAAGGAGGGGCGACGAGAGTACGCTCGGCATCGAAGGCCTGGCCGGGTCGATTCCGCGCGGCGTCGCGGGTTTGCTGTCCGCTTTCACGGGCGAAAAGTTTCGCCTGGAAGGTACTCCGTGTAAAGCGCGCCGTCGGCAAGTCCCCCTATTCTGCACCATGCCAGAGCGGCTTTCAAGCCGCGCGCCCGCGACCGCTCACCGGCGGCAATTCGCGGCGACGAAATCGCGAGATCTTCGCATGGCACCGCTGGCCACCAGATGGTTAAGATTGACGACCCCCACCGCCGGCGCGTGACTCGCGGGGGCAGTTCGAGGAGGGAGGACGTTTCGTTGGAGCTCATCTACCACTACGACCCCTTTCGTCCGATCACGATCTCCCGGCCCGCCGATGCCGATGCCGCGATCCGCGAGCTCGTTAGCGGCAATCGCCGCCTGATCGATCAGATTCGTCAGATGCAGCAGGCCGCCCTCGGCGACGTCGCCGCGCCGCAGCAAACGGTCGTGCCCGTCGATCTGGTCGCCTTGGGGCTGCCGTTTTTCCCGGGCACTCCCAACGATCAGGCTCCGTTCGCGCTCGTGCTGGGTTGTTCCGACGCCCGCGTGCCGATCGAGTCGATCTTCGATCAAAGTTTCAACGATCTGTTCGTCGTGCGGATCGCGGGCAACGTGCTGGGCACTGAATGCCTGGGAAGCTTCGATTACGCCGTGCGGCATTTGGGCGACAGTCTGAAAGCCACGGTCGTACTGGGCCATACCAACTGCGGCGCCGTGGGAGCGGCGGTCGACGCGTACCTGAGCCCCAACGACTATGCCGACATCGCCTTTAGCCATCCCCTGCGCTCGCTCGTGGATCGCATCATGATCGCCGTCCGCGGCGCGGCCAATGCCTTCGACCGCCGTTACGGCCATTCGATTCACGCACACCCGGACTACCGCACGGCTCTCATCGAGGCATCGGCCTATCTCAATGCCGCCATAACGGCCTATGATCTCCAGCGCGAGGTCGTCGCATTTTGCGACAACGCGGTGGCAGTCTACTACGGCGTTTGCGATATCGGCACGATGCTCGTGCGGGGGTGCCCGATCCATGGGGAACCGGACGAGCCAGAATTGCGCCGGCGCGCGCAACGCCGATGAATTGATCACGCTGACCAACCAACTTGTCGAAATCATCGCGGCCGGACCGCGGCTACGTTGAGGCATGCGCGGCATGAATACCTAGATGCCCGCGTCGCGTTGGCGGAACATCGAGTTGGCGATCAATAGCCCGGTCACCAGAGCCATCGCCGCGAGAAACATGTGAAACGCCGTGTCGACGCCCACGGCCGTCTCTTCGCTCAGCAGCGCCCCCATGCTGCGCACGCCAAACGAACCCGGCACGAGCAGGGCCAGCCCCGGCACGGTAAACAACTGAGCTGGCTGACCGGAGACTCGCGCATAGCCGTTGGCCGAGGCCCCCAACAGGAAAGCCGCCAAAAACGGCCCCGCAAACGGGCCCAGCCAGTAGGCGCCCAGCTTGGCGCCCAACAGCGCCATGGCAGACGCCGCCAACGCCACCCACACGTCGACCGCGCGGCGCGAAAGCGAATCGTCGAGCCGATCGCCACGGCCACGAGCGCCACGGCCATGTATGCGTTTCCTAAACCCGCGAAATGCGATTCCTCCAGGTCCGGCGCCGTCGTGTTGATCAACACCAGTCCCAGCAAGGCGCCAAACGTCATGGCCAATAATACCGCTCCCACGCCCGCCAGCCGGGCCGATCCGGAAGTCAGGTGCACATGGGCCAATTCCTCGATCGCATCGACCAGCGCCAACCCCGGCAGCAGGATGATCAGGCCTGAAGCCAAGGGAATCCACTCCGCGAACGGGGTGTAGAGCGTGGCGGCGACGTTGGCGATCGCGGCGGCAACGGCTGCGGCCGCCGCCTCGAAAAGCATCCGCGACAGGCGCCACTGTTGCGTTACGACCGACAACAATCCGACGGCCAGGCCCACGATCGTGCCGGTAATCACCTCGGGGACCGCGCCGCCGAAAAACACGGCAAATGCTCCGCCGCTGAGCAGGTAGGCCAGCACCGTCGCCAGTCGGCCCCAGCGGGCCGGCACCCGCATGACTTGTTCGATTTGGCCGCGAGCGGGCCCGGCGCCGAGCAGTCCCTGGGCAATCCGCCGCGAAATGGCCGACAGCTTCGACAGTTGCTCCAGGTGAACCGTTCCCGGCGCAACGCGCAGCAGCAGCGTAACCGGAGTCGGCCGTGCATCGACCGAAAGCATGAGTCCGGTTGGAAGCGAAAAAACGTGCAGCGGTGTTCCCTGGCAGGCGGCGGCTCGTCCGAGCGTGTCCTCAACCCGATGCGCCGACAGACCGACCTGGTGCAACGATTTGCCAGAGCTGCCAGCATGTCCAACTGTTCGCGCAGCGCCTGCGAATCCGATCGAGGAAGGGATTGTTTGGCGGCGGATTGTGTCGTGGGCGTGGACATGCGGCGAACGCCACGGTCGTGGAGTGTGTCTGCAAAGGGCTTAAACGTATCTGGAACGCCGGAAACTGTCGAGGCGAACGTGCGCGTTGGCCGCCGCGGTGCGCCACTGCCAATTGAAAAGCGGGCATTCAATTGGTCTACTTGGTGTCCTGTTTCGCTCGTTCAGCCACTGTGTCGATTGGCATGCATGATGTTTCGTCCCGTTGAAGCGTCGGTCCGGTTTCCTGCTCTGGAGGCCCAGATCGGTGAGTTTTGGAAGACCGAGAAAATCTACGAGAAATCGCTGGCCCAACGAGCCGGCGCCGAGCGGTTCGTGTTCTACGAGGGACCGCCGACGGCCAACGGGCTGCCGCACCCGGGGCACTGCCTGACCCGGGCGATCAAGGACCTGTTTCCTCGCTACCGCACGATGCGCGGTTACCTGTGCCAGCGCAAGGCTGGCTGGGATACGCATGGTTTGCCGGTCGAAGTCGAGGTCTCCAAGGAACTCGGCATCCACTCCAAGGAAGAGATCGAGCGCTACGGCGTCGAGCCGTTCATCCATCGCTGCCTGGAAAGCGTGTTTCGCTACACGCAAGAGTGGGAACGGCTCACCGAGCGGCTCGCCTTTTGGATCGATTTGAACGATGCCTATGTCACCTATCACCAGACCTACATCGAAAGCGTCTGGTGGGCGCTCAAGAACCTGTTCGATCGTGGGTTGCTCTATCAGGGCCACAAGATCGTATGGTGGTGGGCACAAGGAGGCACCGCGCTCAGCTCGGGTGAAGTGGGGCAGGGCTACCGCGAAGTGGCCGACCCGAGCGTGTACGTGCGATTTCCGCTCGTGGACGAGCCCGACACGTCGCTGCTGGTATGGACCACCACGCCCTGGACTCTGCCGAGCAATCAATTCGCCGCCGTGCATCCGGAATTGGAATATTCCATTGTCGAGGAGGCCGAGGGCCGAAAGCTCATCCTCGCCTCGGCGCTGGTCGAGCAGGTCGCCGCCAAGGCCGGCCAGGAACTAAAGACGGTCGGCACGCTCTCGGGCAAAGAGTTGATCGGCCGCCGTTATCGGCCGCCATTCGACTACTATTACAAGTCCGCTGGCGACACGATCGGCACGCTGCGCTTCGGCGAAAAACAGCATGTCGCTTGGCGAATTGTGCCGGCGACGTTTGTCACCACCGACAGCGGCACGGGCGTGGTCCATCAGGCGCCCGCCTTTGGCGAGGTGGACTACGACGTTTTGACCGCCGAGCGGAATCGCTTTGTCGACGAGCAGGGGCCGCAACTGATTTGCGCCGTCGCGCCGGATGGCAAGTTCACGGCCGAAGCGCCCGACTACCAGGGCCGCTGGGTCAAGGAAGCCGACAAGGATATCTCGCGCGAGCTGCGGCGCCGCGGACTGTTGTTCCATCAGGAACAATACCTGCACGAATACCCGTTCTGCTGGCGGGCCGACGAAGACCCCCTGATTCAATATCCCCGGCAGAGTTGGTTTATTCGCACGACCGAGTTCAAGGACCGCATGCTGGCCAATAACCGCCAGATTAATTGGTTGCCCGAGCATATCCGCGACGGGCGATTCGGCAACTTCCTGGAGACGAACGTCGATTGGGCCCTGTCGCGCGAGCGCTACTGGGGCACTCCGCTGCCGATTTGGGTTTGCGACAAAACGGGCCGTGCCGAGGCCGTCGGCAGCTATAGCGAGCTGCTGGCCAAGCCGGCCGTGCGGGGGACCGAGATCTGGGGCAAGGCCAAGGCCGCCAATCCCGATCTGTCGGAACACCTCAAGGTGCACAAGCCGTATATCGACGCGGTCACGTATGCCTCGCCGTTCGACTCCGGCGGTCGCATGCACCGCGTCAGCGAGGTGATCGACGGCTGGTTCGATTCCGGTGCCATGCCGTTTGCCCAATGGGGCTATCCGCACCAGGGCCGCGAACGATTCGCCGAGCAGTTTCCGGCCGACTTCATCAGCGAGGCGATCGACCAGACGCGCGGCTGGTTCTACAGCCAGTTGGCCGTCAGTACGCTGCTGTTCGGCGACGAGACTTCGACCGATCCCGACCGCCCGCCGCATGCGTGGCCGCACCCGTTCAAAAACTGCATCGTGCTGGGGCTGATGCTCGGCGAAGACGGGCAGAAGATGTCCAAGAGCAAGCGCAATTATCGTGAGCCCAACGAAATCTTCGACCGCTACGGGGCCGATGCCCTGCGCTGGTATTTCTTCGCCAATCAGCCCCCTTGGACGTCGATCCGCTACAACGAACAGGCGATCAAGGACAGCATTCCCGAGTTCCTGCTGCGACTGTGGAACGTCTATAGTTTCTTTGTAATCTATGCCAACATCGACGAGTTCGATCCGGCTGCCGCGCTGGGTGACAAAGTCGATCAACTTTCGTCGCGCGAATTGTCCGTCGCCCGGACCTATCGCCCTTTGGCCCAACGGTCGGAACTGGATCGCTGGATCCTGAGCGAGTTGAACAGCACGCTTCGCTCGGTGATCGAGCACATGGATGCCTACGACAATTTCGCCGCTTGCGGGCAGATTACGGCGTTTGTAGATGCCTTGAGCAACTGGTACGTGCGTCGCAGCCGCGACCGTTTTTGGAGCGAGGACAAAATCGCTCCCGACAAGCTCGATGCCTATTGGACGCTGTACGAGTGCCTGCTCACGACCAGCAAAATGGTGGCGCCGTTCGTGCCGTTCCTGTCGGAATCGATCTGGCAGAACCTGGCCGTGGCGGAGATGGCTTCCAAGGTGCGGCAAAGCGTCCACTTGACCGACTTTCCGCAGCCGGACCTGGCGGCCATCGACGTGCCCCTTTCGGAGCGAATGAACCTGGTCCGCGAGATTGTCTCGCTGGGCCGCTCGGCCCGGATGGGCGCGAAACTAAAGGTACGCCAACCGCTGGCCAAGGTGGAAGTCATTCTCGTCGATCGAAAACACCAAAAGTGGTTGCAAGAACACTCGTCGTTGATTGCCGAGGAATTAAACGTCCGTCAGGTCGAATTCGCCGAGAAGGCCGATCAATATATCTCCTACACCGTGCTGCCGGACCTCAAGCGGTTAGGGCCTCGCTTGGGAAAGCAGTTAGGCGAGTTGAAAGCGGCGCTAGCCGCCGCCGACGCCAGCGCCTGTTGGCCCGCTTGGAGGCCGAGCAGGTCGTGACGCTGCCTTTGCCGGGCGGCGACGTGCCGCTCGACGCGCTGGATCTGCAAATCCGTTTGCAGGCCAAGCCGGGTTGGGCGGCCGCCCAGGGCGCCGCCTGCGTCGTGGTGCTTTCGACCGAACTGGACGAATCCTTGTTGGCCGAAGGACTCGCGCGGGAAGTTGTTCACGCCATTCAGACGCAGCGCAAGGAAATGGCCTGCGCCTACACCGATCGGATCAGCGTGGCATTGGAAACCGACGACGCGGCGCTGGCAGCCGCCGTGACCCGTCATGCCGACTATATCTGCCGCGAAACGCTCGCCACCCAGATCGTATTGGGTTCGTTGCCCGGCGTCGCTGCGACGGAACTGAAAATCGGCTCCATTCGGGCGAGGCTCTACGTCCAGGTGGTGACCACTTGAGCAACTCCCAGGGGCCCGGCAAATTGCGGCTGATCGTGCTCATCTCGGGCGGCGGCACCACGCTCAAGAACCTGCTGGAGAAAATCGCCGCCAGGCAGCTCGCCGCCGACATCCTGTTGGTTGTGTCGAGCAATCCCAAGGCGCGCGGACTAGCGATTGCCGAAGCCGCCGGTATCGCGACCCGCACGATCGATCGCAAAACATTCTCCACCGACGACGCCTACAGCGCCGCGGTCTTCGACGCCTGCCGTGCCGCGGACGCCGATTGGGTCGTTATGGGAGGTTTTCTCACATACTTGCCGATTCCGCAGGATTTCGAAAACCGTGTGCTCAACATCCACCCGGCTTTGATCCCCGCATTTTGTGGCCGGGGTTTCTACGGACACCACGTCCACGAGGCCGTGCTCGAATACGGCGCCAAGATCAGCGGCTGCACGGTACATTTCGTCGATAACCAGTACGACCACGGACCGATCATCTTGCAGAAGGTCGTGCCCGTGCTGGACGACGATACTCCCGACACGCTGGCAGCGCGGGTCTTTCAGGCCGAATGCGCGGCCTATCCCGAGGCACTGCGGTTGTTGGGCAGCGGCAAAGTTTCGGTCGAAGGGCGCCGCGTGGCTGTTCGTTCATCGGCTGGTCAGGCCGGCCCATATCCAAGCGATTCGTAGAGCCTGGCCGCCTCGCTCCATTGAGCATGCGTTTCCAGCCACACCTGCCGCTGACCACTTTCCCACACCGCCGCTTCCAGGCTCGTAATGAGCAATCGCCCCACGCCGCGTCGCCGCCAACTGGGCAGCACCGCCAACCAGTGAACCGCCGGCCGCGACTCGGCCGCATCGCCCCGACGTGCCAACGTGACCGTCCCGACGGCCGAGACAGCCAGCGGCGGGGTCACTGCTTCAGCGAACCACATGGCTTCGGGCTGCCACCAGGGCTTTTGCAGGAACTCGCGGGCAAAGTCGTCGGTGTTCCAATTGCCGACTCCCAGTTTCTGGCGGGCAAAGGCGCGCCGCCGCAATTCGAGCCAGATTTCGGCATCCGTCGCCCCCTGATAGTGCCGCAGCCGAACGCCTTCGACGGGAATGACCAGGGGCGGTTCCAACAGCTTCTTCGTCAATTGCAAGATCAGGGCCATGGAGGCGCGATTCTTTCAGCTTGTCATGTGAGGGCACAAGCCTGTTTAGCCGGGAACGGCCCCCATTTCAAGGATGCAAGTCATTTAACGAAAAGAACTTACTCGCAGCGTGGGATAATCCATTCACGTAGATGGTAGATATCTCTCAGTAAAATGCAAGATATAGTTGAAGTGTGACAATATAGCTGCCATAATTAGATAGAATATGGCGATTAGATGGAATCCTGCGATAGGGTCCTGCCACTGTGCTGGTCGAAGAACGACGCAATCAGTTGCTCGAAATGGTGCGGTCGCGGGGCTTTGCTTCGCTACCGGAGCTGGCCGACGAGCTAAGGTCTCCGAATCCACGATCCGTCGCGACCTGGATTTTCTGGAGGATGTGGGCAGCGCCAAGCGCACCCACGGCGGCGTTTTTTATACCGGGCCGTCTCCGAAACTGCCTCACTTTGACGAACGTCAGCCGGCCCAGTGGGACAAGAAGCGGTCCATCGCGGAAGAGGCGGTCAAGCTGGTGGAAGACGGTGACGCGGTGTTGCTCGACGGCGGCAGCACAACCTACGAAGTCGCCCGACTGTTGGTAGGTCGTCGATTGCAAATTGTCACAAACTCGCTCCCGGTTGCTAATTTGTTCGCATCGAATGCCAATAACGATCTGGTGATTGTCGGCGGATACGTCTATCCGCGGACCGGCGTGGCGCTCGGTCCTTATGCGAATCAGATGCTCGAGCGGCTCAACGTCCGCCGCACGATCTTGAGCGTTTCGGGCATCAACGAGCGGGGCTTTTTCAACAACAACCTGCTATTGATCGAGACCGAGCAGGCCATGATGCGTGCCGCCGACGAAGTCATTGTCGTTGCCGATAGCACCAAGTTCGGCCGCCAGAGCCTGGCCCATTTGTGTGCGCTGGGCGACATCCACCACCTGGTCGTCGATCACGACATTCCCGCTGCCTGGCGCGACCGAGCCACCGAGGCCGGAGTGCAACTGCACGTGGCCGCCAAGGCGGACGCTTGACCCCGGAATTCCCAAACCGTTTGGCTTTCAACTAAAGCACGATAATCATGCCCGCAGTACTTGACCGTCAGGCCGTCGAACGGATCGTCCGCGAAGTCGTCTCCGGCACGCTGACCTCGCAGCTTGGCTCGCGGCCGCGCAACCCCGGAGCTCGTGGTCAGTATCTCCGCGCGGCACTTGCATTTGACCGACGAGCACGTGGAGACGCTGTTCGGACGCGGCCACAAATTGACCGTGATGAAGCCCCTGTATCAAGATGGTTTTTTTGCGGCCGAGGAGACCGTGATGGTTGTCGGTCCCAAGCGGCGGATGCTCCCCTCGGTGCGCGTGCTGGGGCCGACGCGTCCCAAAAGCCAGGTCGAACTCGCGTTCACCGACGCGATCTCGCTGGGCATCGACGCGCCCGTGCGAGCCAGCGGCGACATCGCCGGCAGCGCCTCGTGCGTGCTGGTTGGGCCCAACGGCGTCGTGGAACTGTCCGAAGGCGTGATTCGCGCCGAGCGGCACGTGCACATGAACCTCGAACATGCCGCCCACTACGGCGTCAAAAACGGCGACCGCATGAGCCTGCGAATCGAAAGCGCTTGCTCGCTGATCCTGGAGAACTTGCTCGTGCGAGCCGACAAGACCAGCAAGCTCGAAGTGCACTTGGACACCGACGAGGGCAATGCGGCCGATCTGGATCGGGCCACGAAGATCGAATTGCTGCGGCAGCGTTAAACGAATTCAATAAGAGACCACTGGAAGACTGCGTACGAAGTCACTCGTTTCCCCCTTTTTTCGGAGAGTATTTCATGGCAAAGAACGTCGAAGCGCTGGGCATGATCGAGACCAAGGGGTTCATCGCCCTGGTCGAAGCCAGCGACGCAATGATGAAGGCCGCCAACGTGCAGTTCCACGGCTGGGACAAGGTTGGCAGCGGTTTGGTCACCGCGTTTGTGACCGGTGACGTGGCCGCGGTCAAAGCCGCCACCGACGCCGGCGCCGCCGCCGCGGGCCGTATCGGCGAAGTCGTGGGCGTGCAGGTAATTCCTCGCCCGCACGACGATCTGGGTATCGTCATTCCCGAGTCGCGAAAGCTGGCGAAGTAGAGCGCGGACAGCAACAACCATTTTTCAACTTCACAAGGAAATCTACCTATCATGAATGCAATTGGAATGATTGAAACCAAGGGCCTGATCGCCCTGGTCGAAGCCACCGACGCCATGGCCAAAGCCGCCAACGTCGAAATCGTGAAGCGTATTTCCATCGGCGGCGCGTACGTCACGACCGTCGTGCGCGGCGACGTGGGCAGCGTGCGTGCGGCGGTCGAAGCCGGCGCCGCGGCGGCCTCGCAGGTCGGCGAGTTGGTCGCCAGCCACATTATTCCCCGTCCGTCCGAAGGCCTGGTCGCGGCTTACCTGTCGTAAGTCTCGGTGCGGCGGCGGAATCGCTCCGCTGCGCACGATTCCCTAACGGAAGGACGAGGGTGGGATGAAGGTCCTGGTCGCCAATCTCGGTTCGACGAGCTTCAAGTACCGGCTGTTCGAAATGGCCGACCAGCGCCAGCTTGCGCGCGGCGGTATCGAACGGATCGGTTCCAGCGAAAGTCGTTGCACGGTCGAAATTGGCCCGGAACGTCGCGAATTGACGGCGCATGTGGCCGACCATGCCGCGGCCGTTCGACAATGCCTGGACCAGTTAACCGATCCGGAGGTCGGTTGCCTGAAGGATGCCTCGGAAGTAACTGCCATCGGGTTCAAGGCCGTGCACGCCGGGCGGATTAGCGGCGTGCAGCGGGTGACACCCGAGGTGCTTGCCGCCATGGAAGAGATGAGTGACGTCGCGCCGGCGCATAATCCGCCGTATATCGCGGCCATGCGTCTGCTGAGCGAAAAGCTGCCGCAAATTCCGTTGGTGGCGGCATTCGAGACCGGTTTTCACGCGACCGTTCCCGATCGCAATCGCTATTACCCGGCGCCCCATGCCTGGGCCGAGCAGTTCCACATCAAACGGTGGGGCTTTCATGGCGCCAGCCATCGCTATATCGCAACCCGAATGGCAGAGCTTTTGGGGCGCGATGATCTGCGCGTGATTTCCTGCCACTTGGGCGGATCGAACTCGCTGTGCGCGATTCGTGGCGGCAAGAGCGTGGCCACCTCGATGGGAATGAGCCCGCAGTCGGGAATCGCCCACAACAATCGAGCGGGCGATTTCGACCCCTTCGCCATCCCGGTGATCATGAAGCACACCGGGCAAACGCTCGAGCAGGTATTGCAAGATCTGGCCGAGCGCAGCGGCCTGTTGGGACTGAGCGGCGTCAGCGGCGACGTGCGAGACCTGGAGCAAGCTGCCGCCGAGGGCAACCAGCGGGCACGTTTGGCGCTGGACGTCTTCACGTCCGACATTCGCCACTCGCTGGGGGCCATGCTGGTCGAGCTAGGAGGCGCCGATGCGATCACGTTCACCGGCGGCATCGGCGAAAACGGAGTCAACATTCGCGCGGCCGTGACCGAGAACCTGGCCGAGTTGGGCATCGTGCTCGATCCGGCCGCCAATGCCCGGGCCAAGGGCGAAAGCCCGATCCACGCCGCCGAAAGTCGCACCCAGATCTGGGTCGTGCCGACCAACGAAGAGCTGATCGTGGCGCGACAAACCAAGCAACTTCTGGAAAGCAAAGGTCCATAACCATGTTCGTTGCCAAGGTAACCGGCTCGCTCGTGGCCACGCAGAAGGTCGACACGATGGTCGGCCACAAGCTGCTCGTGGTCGAGCCCTATCGCATCGATCCCGCGGATCGCAAATCCCTCGTGGCCACCGGCCGCACCTTCGTGGCGGTCGACACGGTCGGCGCCGGCGAAGGGGAATACGTGCTCATTACACAAGGCTCGAGCGCCCGACTCACACCCGAAACCAAGAACCTGCCGATCGACACGGTGATCGTCGGCCTGATCGACACGGTATACGTGGATCAGAACTGCGTCTTCAACCGCGACAGCGCGTGCTTAGAACGGACTTCGCCCACTTTGGGTCGCACGTGACGGACGCCTAACCAACACAACTCAAGCAGGAAACCGACAAACCGATGCAAGCCACCGAAGAACTGATTCGTAGCGTCGTCGAACAAGTGCTGACCCGAATGGGCACAGCCCCTCCCAGCAGCAATGGACGCGGCTACGCGGGCCGGCACGGAATCTTCACGTGCGTTGACGAGGCCGTGGCGGCCGCCACGGAAGCCTTCGAGCAGCTCAGCGAGCGGACGATTGCCGATCGCAAGCGGATCATCGACCACATTCGCCGCATCTCGATCGAACAGTGTGTCGAGCTGGGCACGATGGAGATGGAGGAAACCGGCATCGGCCGGCTGGTGCACAAGATCGAAAAGCTCAAGACCCTCGGCGAGCGCACGCCGGGCGTCGAGTTCATGCGCAGCGAGGTCTTTAGCGGCGACAACGGGCTGGCCGTCATCGAACACGCCCCGTTCGGCGTCATCGGTGCCATTACCCCCGTGACCCACTCGCTGCCCACGATCACCGGCAACGCCGTGAGCATGATCGCCGGCGGCAACACGTTGGTCGTCAACCCGCATCCCAGCGGTAAGCGAGTCGCCGCCGAGGGCGTGCGCCGATTCAACCAGGCCATCTATCGCGACCTGGGCATCGACAACCTGATTTGCGTCATTGCCGAGCCGACCATCGAATCGGCCGACGCAATTTTCAATCACCGCGGCGTCAAGCTGATTTGCGTTACCGGCGGTCCGGCCGTCGCCCGAGCGGCGATGAAATCGAGCAAACGGGCTATCGTGGCCGGCCCGGGAAACCCGCCGGTCGTGGTCGACGAAACGGCCGACCTGGATCGGGCGGCCCGCGCGATTATCCAGGGCGGGGCCTACGACAACAACCTGCTGTGCATCGCCGAAAAGGAAGTATTCGTCGTTGCTCAAGTGTTCGACGCCATGATGGCCGCCATGGAGCGTGCCGGTGCGGCAAGGTTGAACACGCGTGAAATCGACGCCCTGACCAAAGTCGCAATTGCCGAGGTGGGCGAGGGGGATCACAAGCACCAGGTGGCAGCCAAGGACTTCATCGGACAGGACGCCGCCGTGCTGGCCAAAGCCGCCGGCAAACGCGTGCCCGACACGACCGAACTGGTGTTCGGCGAGACGGACGAGTTCAACCCGTTCGTTCCCGTCGAACAGATGATGCCCTTCGTGCCGTTCGTTCGCGTCCGCGACGTCGACGAGGCGATCGCCAAGGCCAAGCAATACGAGCACGGCTTTCGTCACACGAGCATCATCCACTCGAACAACGTGCGCAACATGACCAAGATGGGCCGCGCCCTGGACACGACGCTGTTCGTCAAGAACGGGCCGTGCATGGCCGCGTTGGGTTTGGGCGGCGAGGGCTATTTGTCGTTTTCCATCGCCACGCCGACCGGCGAGGGAGTCACGACGCCCTTGACCTTCACACGCGAGCGACGCTGCTCGTTGATCGACGATTTGCGGATTCTGGGCAAGTAACAAGCAAGACAACTCCGAGCGACTGCAATGCAATTGGGCGTGGTAGTGGGAACAGCGAACTCGACCGTCAAGCATTCGTCCCTCGCGGGATGGAAGCTGCTGGTCGTGCAGTTCTACGGTCGCGACGGGGTCTCGCCCGACGGCGAGCCGGTGATCGCGGTCGACGCCATGGGCGCCGGCGCCGGCCAACGCGTAATCCTTTCCAGCGATGGCAAGGGAACCCGGGCACTGTTGCAGAGCGACACCACGCCGGTGCGGTGGAGTGTGCTGGGAATACAGGATTGACATGGCGCTCACGGGGTCGAATTCGTCGAGGCGGGCCGAGGTGGAACGGATGGTTCGCGCCGTGCTCGGCGAGTTGAACCGGGCGGCGGCTCGCGGAACAAGCCATGGCGAAACGGAAAAGCACGAGTCAGGGCAAACGCTGGTGCTCACCAGCAAAGTGGTCAGCCTGGCCGAAGTGGAAGGAAAATTGAAAGACGTGTCGCGATTGGTCGTCCCGCGAGGAGCCGTGTTCACTCCGGCGGCCCGCGACGAACTTCGCCGCTTCGCTGTGGCCGTGGCTTCGGCGACCGGCGGTGTGAAAAAGCAAGAGGCAAGTGTGGTGTTGGCGACCGCCGAGACGACGTTCGAACCCACGCACCTGGCGACGGCGCTAGCGGGCGAGGGAGTCGCGGTCGAACGCATCGCCGAAACGGAACTGACCAAGGCCGTCGATACGCTAACCCGCAGGGTCGTCGTGGATAAGAAGTGGGGACTGCTGCTTACCGACGCGCCGGCGGCGGCGACGTGTCTGGCGAACCGCCAGAGGGGCGTACGAGCCGTGTTGGCCTACTCGGCGACAGCCGCGCGTGAGGCCGTGGCGACGATCGCCGCCAACGTGTTGGTGATCGACCCGCGAGGGCGAAGTGTTTTCGAACTGAGACAATTGGCGCGGGAACTGACCCGCGCGGGCCGGCCCGAGCGACCCAGGGTGTTTGGAGAACGTTTGAACTAACGGCGCCCGGCGGCGCCGAGTTCCACGAGGAATCCCGCATGCGAATCGGCGAAATCATAGGAACAGTCACGCTCAACCGGGCTCATCCCGCCTTGGGCGGCGGCGCGTATCGTCTGGCGATCCCGCTGACGTTGGCCGAGTTGTCCGGCGGCGGCGAGCCCGCTGGCGAAGAGTTGGTCGTGTACGACGACCTGGGCGCCGGCATCGGCAGCCGCATCGCGATTAGCGAAGGGGGCGAGGCCGCGCAGCCGTTTCTGCCGCTCATCAAGCCGATCGACGCGTACAACGCCGCGATCCTCGACGACATCCAAATTGCCCGCGTGAACGAATAGCAAATACAGAACAAAAACCGACAGTCGGACTCCAAGGGAATTGAAATGAACAACGTACACCAACTCAAGCTCGAGATCTGCGACATCGGTCGGCGGATCTACAACAAGGGATTCGCGGCCGGCAACGACGGCAATATCAGCTTCCGGCTGGGAAAGAACGAAGTCTTGTGCACGCCCACGATGGTCTCCAAGGGCTTCCTGAAGCCCGAGGATCTGTGCACCTGCGACATGGAAGGCAAACAGCTCAGCGGCAAGCGCAAGCGAACCAGCGAAGTGCTGTTGCACCTGGCGATCATGAACGAGCGGCCCGACGTGAAGAGCGTCGTGCATTGCCATCCGCCCCACGCGACGGCCTTTGCCGTGGCCCGCGAGCCGATTCCGCAGTGCGTCTTGCCCGAGGTCGAAGTGTTTCTGGGCGACGTGCCGATCACGAAATATGAAACCCCCGGCGGCCAGGCCTTTGCCGACACCATCTTGCCGTTCGTGAAGAAAAGCAATGTCATCATCCTGGCCAATCACGGCACGGTCAGCTTCGGCGAGACCGTGGAAAAGGCCTATTGGTGGACCGAGATCCTGGACGCCTATTGCCGCATCCTGATGCTCTCGCGCGACCTGGGCCGCGTGAACTATTTCACCGAGACCAAGGAGCGCGAGCTGTTGGACCTGAAAACCAAGTGGGGCTACAAGGACGCGCGGCTGGAAAAAGGGATGGAAAACTGCGACATCTGCGCTAACGACGTGTTCCGCGATAGCTGGAAGGAAAACGGCATCGAGCGCCGCGCGTTCGAGGCTCCTCCCTCGATGCGGCCCGGCGGCGCCAAGTCGACTGCGTCGCCCGCCGCGAGCAATGGCAGTCCGGACCAGGAAGCCCTGATCAAAACCATCACCGAGCGCGTCATGGCCGCGCTCGCCGGAAAATAATCCACGTCACAGAAAGATCCCCATGAAAGTCAGTATTATTGGCGGCGGCGGACTGGTCGGGTCGTGCACGGCATTTGCCTTGCAAACTGGCAAGGTCGTGCGCGAGTCTGGCGCTGTTAGACGCGAACGCCGATATGGCCTCCGGCCAGGCGCTCGATCTATTGCACGGCGCCAGCCTGATGGCCGACCAGGTGATCACCTCCGGCGGCTACGAGCATATTCCCACCAGCGACCTGATCTGCATCACGGCCGGGCTGCGGCGCAAGCCGGACGAGAGCCGCCTGGACCTGATCAATCGCAATGTGGACTTGTTCTTGGGCATCCTGGCCGACATTCAACGGGCCGGACACAAGCGCGACGCCACGGTGCTGGTCGTTTCCAACCCGGTCGACGTGCTGACGTACCTGGCCGCCGAGCGGCTGGAACTGCCGCCTTCGCGCGTGTTGGGTTTGGGAACACAGTTGGACACGATTCGCTTTCGAGCCTTGATAGCCCAGCAATTGTCGGCCGCGCCCACGCAGGTCAAGGCCCTGATCCTGGGCGAGCACGGCGACAGCATGGTGCCGATCTGGTCGAGCGCCACGGTCGCGGGCTTGCCCCTGGAAAAATTTCCCGGCTGGAACCCGCACCTGGCCAGCGAATTGTTCACCCGCACCAAAGGCTCGGGCGCGGAAGTGATCAAGAAAAAGGGGGCGCCGGCTTCGCCGTCGGTCTGGCCATTCAGGAAGTGATCGAAGCGATCGCACTCGATCGCCGCGCGATTTTGCCGGTGTCGAGCGTGCAACGCGGCTGCTACGGAATCCGCGACGTGGCTCTGAGCGTGCCCACGGTTGTCGGGGCCGGCGGCGTGATGGCCACGCACGAGATCGAGCTGTGGCCCAAGGAAACGCAAGCCCTGCGAAAAAGCGGCCAGGTGTTGCGCCAGACCATCGACGCCGTGCTCGACCGACTCAAGGCGGGGAAATAGCCGATGCAGAAATCTCTCGATCGCAAGCTGGCCGCCATTCATGCCGACCCGTCGGGCTCGAAGGAATTCATTTTGGCCGACGCCAAAGACGCCGACATGGCCTTTGGCATCGGCTCGCCCGGCAAGTCGCCCGAGATGCACGCCGGCGAGGGCCGCATGCGCACGCTGGAGGAATATCGCGACGCGATTCGCCAGGTGACGCGGCAGGGCCTGATCGACATCATGCTCATGTCCGCCAGCACCAACGACGCGCTGGCCATTGGCGAGCGGCTGTTCGAAACCAGCCACGTCACTCCGGCGGCCCGGGCAAACGACGCCAGTGATATTTTCGCGGTCCGCCACGGCCGCTACATCGCCGAGCCGTCGAAGCCGTTCCGCACGGCGACGCTCGATCACATTCAATGCGGCCACGTCGACTGCGCCCCCGACGAGCGGGCCCGCGGGGCGAACTTGGGCCTGTACAGCGTGACGTTCAACAACCGGCTGGAAGATGACCTGGTCGCGCTCGAAGCCTACCGCCAGTTTCGCGACGAGGCGGAGCGTAAAGGCTTTCGGCACTTTCTGGAAGTGTTCGATCCCAATGCGCCGCAGGGACTGTCGGCCGAGAGCACGCCGCAATTCGTCAACGACTCGATTGCCCGCACCCTGGCCGGAGTCGCGACGGCGGGCCGGCCGATCTTTTTGAAGATCGTCTATCACGGCCCGCGCTCGATGGAAGAGCTCGTGGCCTACGACCCCCACCTGATCGTGGGCATTCTAGGCGGCGGCGCCGGCACGACCTACGACGCTTTCAAGCTGATCGCCGAGGCTCAGAAGTACGGCGCTCGAGCAGCCCTGTTCGGCCGCAAAATCAACAATGCCGAGTGCCAGTTGGCATTCGTCGAGTTCCTCAGACGGATCGTCGATGGCGAAATCTCGCCCGAGGAGGCCGTGCGGGCCTACCATGCTGTGCTCGAGCGGCTCAGGATCAAGCCGCAACGTCCTCTGGCCGACGACATGCAGTTGCAAAGCGGCGTGATGAGCTACGGCGGAACGAGTACCGTCAGCGTGCCGGGAGCCATGCCGGGTCATGCGAATAAGAAGTTGGTCAAGCCGGGTTCTGCTGCGGCCGCCAAGCACGACTGCGGTTGCGGCGGCACCGATCCCAATGCCTGTCACTGCCACGACAAGCCGCACAATTCGACAACGCTCGAGGCGCTTCCCGATTTCAGCACCATGACTACCGCCGAGAAGCTGGCCTACAACAAGGCCAAGCGCGACCGCATCTTCGGCTAGGAACTGCCGTTCTCTGGCGCCCCGTTCTCGCTCGACATGGCCCGCAAGTGCTCGATGGCGTCGTCGACGTCGGGTACAGGCACTCCCCGCTTTCGCCCTTGCAGATCGCAATCTCGCAAAAGCATCAGCTCCTCGAAATCGTCGGCCGCTTCCAATCGTCGGCGGGCACGAACCCCCAGCGTTCCTTCGCGCAGCGCCGCCGCGTCGGCGTGATGCAATATGAACCAGGCAGTCCGCTCGGTAATGTGACCTTCGAGCGCTTCGAGCGCCGCGACGATGTGATCGCGCGGGTCGATCGCCTTGCCTACGTCGTGCAACAGTGCCGCGACCTGCAGCTCCTCGTCGTAAGGCAGGGCGTTGCGCGCAGGTCGAAGACCTGCAGACTGTGGTACAGAGCGTCTCCCTCGGGATGCCGCTCGGGACTCTGCAAGACCGTTTCCAACGGCACGAGCAACATGCGGTACATGCCAAAGCGATCGAGATGCGCGTTGTGGCCGACCGGCTCGCCCTCTTCACGCCCGTTGCCCGCGACATGCGCATTGCCGATCCGCGCCAGCGATTGGATTTCGTCGCGAATTTCGCGGTTTGTCGGCAGATCGGCGTATTTCACGCGCCGCTGGCCCAGCCGCCGGGCGGCCGTCATCTTGGCCCGGTAGTATTCCGACTCTTGGCGGATCAAGATCAGCCGCGCGGCTTCGAAAGTGATCTGTCGCCGCAGCTTGCCGTTGCTCATCATCGGGTGCGTCGAAAGCCTGCTTGCGCTCAAGAAAACCTGCAGGTAGCGCCGGGGCCTGACTAATTGAAGTATAGGCAGCCGTTCGCGCCGCGGACAAGCGGGTTTGGACGCCAACGGCATCAAACAAGTCGCAGGTACACGCCGAGTGCCTGCGACTTTCAGATCAGCTCGCGAATCGGATCGCCGTGCTCGACGTAGTATCTCGGCCGGCCGCGGGCATCAAGATACGTGCCGTCCAGCGGCACGCCCATGTGGTGATAGATCGTGGCGGCCAGGTCGCCCGGCGTGACAGGCCGCTCCTTGATCTGCCCGCCGTCGCGTTCGCTGGCGCCAATGACTTGCCCGTGTCGCATGCCGCCGCCGGCCAGGGTCATCGACATTACCACGGGCCAATGATCGCGACCGTCGGTGCTGCCTTGCGTGCCCAGCTTGGGCGTGCGGCCGAATTCGCCCATCGCGATCACCAGCACGTCATCGAGCAGCCCTCGCTCGTCGAGATCGGCTACCAGCGTGGTGAGCAGGTGATCGAAAACCGGCAACAGCGGCCGCAGCCCGTTCCAGATACCGCCGTAAGGCGGAATGTTGTCGCCGTGCGTATCCCACGTGCCACTCGAAGGATGATTGCTCAGGTCGATCGTGACGAAGCTGACGCCGGCCTCGACCAAACGGTGCGCGAGCAAGGCTTGCTGGCACCAGTTGTGGTCGCCATACCGCTCGCGCACGGCGGGGGCCTCCCGAGAAAGATCGAACACGGCCTGCGCCTGGCTGCCGGCCACGATGTCGACGGCCTGCTGGTCAAAGCGGTCCTTGGCAACCATCGACCCGGATAAATCCAAGTCGCGGCGCAAGCGGTCGAATTGCTGCTGCAACGTTTGTCGCGAGCTGATGCGATCCTGGTCCAGGCCGCGCGGCAGCTTGAACAGCGAGCTGGCCTGGTTGCCCAGGAACGGATCGAATTGCTTGCCCAGGTAGCCGCCCCAGGCCACGTGCGAGCGACTCTGCATATTGAGCACCACGCTTTGCGGCATCGCGGGATTGGCGCTTGCGCGCTGTCGGGCCACGATCGATGCGATCGCCGGAAACTTGTCCCCTTCACTATTTACCCGGGGCGCGGCCTCGCGATTGCCAGTCTGAAAAACCTGGTTCGGCTCGTGGTTGCTGAATCGGGCATCCACCGAGCGGATGATAGTGAACTTGTCCATCATCGCGGCTTGCTTGGGCAGATACTCGCAAAGCAATACGCCCGGCAGCTTCGTCCGAATCGTGGAGAACGGTCCGCGGATTTCTCGTGGCGCGTCGGGCTTGACGTCCCAGGTATCGATGTGGCTCGGGCCGCCGGTCATCCACAGCAGGATAACGCTCTTGCCGCCGGGCATTGGCGTGCCGGCGGTCGCTGCCTGGCTGCGCAGCCGCAACAAATCCGCCATCGAAAGGCCCGCCATGCCGGCCAGACCCGCTTTGAGCACGCTGCGCCGACTGATGACGCGCAGCCCTTCGTGCTCGCGCGCGTTCAGGAAGCGAAAGGCATGCTGAGTGGGCTGCTGGCTCGTCCGGTCCATAACGGGACATTCTAACCGGTCTTGGCGCGAGGGGAAACGCCGCGATTATCCCTACCGGGCTGGTGATCTGGCCAGCCTTTTCAAGAGCGAAATCTGGCCGGCGTGGTAAGTGTTGTGCTCGACGATGCCGTACAGCGCGACGTAAACCTTGGGCATTCCCTCCAGCATCGGCTCGTCGAGCCGCGATTCGTCGAGCGCCATCACCACGTCGCGCAATTCGTCATTCGACTGATGCGCCCGACGCAGCGTGTCTTGCCAGGCGGCTTCGCTGGTGTTCTTGATCGCGGGCCAGTCCTCCGCGTCGCTGGGGCGGCGCGGATCGCCTTGCAACCAGCGCCGCACGGCGTCTTGCCAGACTGTGATATGCTCGACGATCTCCCAGATGCTATGGGCCGCGCCCGACGAGCGCGAAGCGGCATCCTTGGCCGTGACGCCCGCCAATGCCTCTTCGACGGCCGGACCATGAAACGCACGACCTTGAAACGTGCGCTGCAATTGCTTGGCCATCCGGTGCACTTCGCTCATACGCGCGACTCCGTGAGAATCGAATGGGACTCACGATGCATCGTTGTCGTTGATGAACTTCACCAACGAATCGATGTAGAGCTTTGGGATGTAGCCGGCCATGATCGCGGTCAAATGCGATTTGCCAGGCAGCACGACGGCTGTGAAATTGGCCAGTTCGCGTTTCATCCGATGGGTCTTGGCGTTGGGGCCGTCGAACTGGCCGTTGATCGCCAGCACGGGAATGTGAATCTTGGTCAAGTCGATCTTGCCTCGCTCGCTGGCCTTCCAGGGATACTGCCGCACCGCGGCCAGGGCCTCAGGGTCACGCTCAGGGTGGGTGCCCAATTTGCGGCTGGCTTCCTCTTCCTGCGGATCGGGACCCGGTTCGTCCGGGGGAACTTCGCCTTTGTAATTGTCTTCAACCTCGGGCACGCCCGAGCCACCATAGGAAGCCGTGATGAAGCGCTCGGGCTTCATGGCCAACAATTGCGTAACGATGAAACCGCCCATCGAGTAGCCGTGCACGTGGGCTTTTTCGATCTTTAAATGATCCATCAGCTCCAGCACGTCCTTGGCCATTTGCGGGCCGTATTTGGCTGGCTCCTTCGGCTTTTCACTCTTGCCGTGACCGCGACAGTCGATCGCCACGACGCGATGGTTTTTTGCCAAAGCCTCGGCTACGCCGTTGGAAAACCAGTTTCCCTCGGCCGTGCCCGTGTAGCCGTGAATAAGCACGACCGGCGTTCCCTTGCCGGTTTCCAGGTAATGGATCTTCACGCCGTCCGAGGCGGTAAACGTGCCATGAGTCGGCTCGATGGCGGCCAGCGCCAAACTGGCCGAAAGCACGATGGCCAGAGCGACCAGCCGAGTGAACGAAGAAATATTTGTTGCCTGACGCATCGGTCGACCTCCGCGTGGAAATGATTGACAATCGACTCGTCGCAGCCGGCGATTATGAGCGGCGGAGATATCGTATGGCAAGTTTTTTGCACTGCCAGATGGGAAATTGTCGACCGACGATGACTCGGCCCGTTACTCTCAGGCGCCGACCGGTGAGTTGACCCCGATCGATGGCTTGGATTAAGCTCAAAAACGCTGGAAGTCGATCTTGAGCCCGCGCCGCAAGAGGAGCCGACCATGATTCGAAGTGCCGTCGTCCTGGCTGTCGTTTCGCTCTCGTGCGCAAGCGCCGTGGCGGGCAAGTACAACCCCGTGCTCAAAATAGGTGACAAGGCGCCGGCCTGGACCGAACTCGAGGGAATCGACGGCAAGCGGCATTCGCTCACGGACCTGGTCGACAAAGAGCTGGTCGTCGTGGTCTTCACGTGCAATAGCTGCCCCGTGGCGACCGACTATGAAGACCGCATCCTGAGCTTCTCCAAGAAGTTTGCCGGCCCCGGCGGCAAAGTCGGACTCGTGGCGATCAACGTGAACACGTTGCCCGAGGACCGGCTGCCGAAGATGAAAGAACGGGCCCAAGCCAAGGGATTCGATTTTCCCTACCTGTATGACGAAACCCAGCAGATCGGCAAGGCTTTTGGCGCCGCCTTTACCCCCGAATTCTTTGTTCTCGATCGGCAGCGAACAGTCGTCTACATGGGTGGCATGGACGACAGCAGCCAGGTCGACGCGGTGAAGAACCAATATCTCGAACCGGCCGTCGAGGCGGTCTTGGCCGGCCGATCCCCGCAGACGACCGAAGCCCCGGCGATTGGCTGCCGGGTGCGCTATGCCCGCGAGCGTCGCAGCGGCAAGTAAGTAGCCGGCCGACCGCACGATACCGCTCAATTGGTTCGAACTCGGGCCGAATACCCGGCGGAACAGGGCATTGGTCGCCGTCTGGCTCTTCCCAGTCCCCGCATTCCTCCAGCAGCTCGAACCAAATCACCTCGGTTTTGCTTGACAGGACTCGTCCCGGCGGTTAGAAATAGAATAAGAATTCTAATTCAGGAAATCAAAAACCCCGCGGGTTCTCCTCGGGTATAGCTAACTAGAACGCGGATTCTGCTTCAATCGCATCGCCGTCAGGTCTATCCGTGTCCAATACGCTCAACCGAGTCGAGTGGGTCAAGCCAACGCACCAGGCGCGCAGCCAGGAGACGCTCGAACGCATCCTGGATGCGGCCGAGGAAGTCATCTCCGAGCGCGGCTTCGACAATGCCACGGTTTCCGAAATCGTACGTCGCGGCAAGTCCTCGGTCGGCGCGATGTATGCCCGCTTCAACGACAAGGATTCGCTGTTGGCCTGCCTGCACGAGCGATTTTGCGATCAGGCCATGGCCACGACCGAGGCGGCACTGGACGCGCTGCGTTGGGAAGGCACCACGATCGGCGAGATCCTCTCCAACGTGATGCCGTTCCTGGTGCACGTTTACCATCACAAGCGGGGGCTGATTCGCGCCTTTATCGTGCGCGGCAGCACCGACCATCAATTCGCCGAGCGCGGCAGCAGTCTTTCTCGCTCGATCTCCGAAAAGCTGATTGAACTGCTCATGGCCCGCCGCGGCGAGATCCGGCATCCCGATCCCGTGCTGGCCGTCGACTTCGCCTTGCGAATGACGTTCGACACGCTGGACCAGGCGACGTTGTTCTCCGATTTTCAACGCAGCACTATCAAATTGACCCCGGAACAATTGGCCGAGGAATTGGCCCGAGCGTTCTTGAGCTACTTAGGCGTGGACACGCCGCCGGCATGGGAACCATCCACGGAAAGCTAGGCGGAATCGTACGACGCGCACTTCGCACGCAAATGGAGGATTCGAAGATGACGAAAACGGTGTTTGCGGCCTGGGCGATGCTGGCCTTGCTGGTTGGCGCCGTGCCGGCCGTAGCGGGCGACGCGTCGCCAATCGGCAAGAAGATCGAGAATTTTTCGGCTCGCGATTTTCGCGGCAAGGAAGTCTCGCTCCAGGATTTTGCCGACAGCAAGGCAATCGTCGTGGTCTTTCTGGGCACGGAATGCCCACAAGCCAAGCTCTACGCGCCGCGTTTGGTGCAGATGGCCGCCGAGTATAAGGACCGCGGAGTAGCCTTCATCGCCGTCGATTCCAATCAACAGGATTCCGTCACGGAATTGGGGCACTACGCCCAGCAAAATAAAATCGAATTCCCGTTCGTCAAGGACACGGGCAACGTGATCGCCGACCAGTTGGGCGCCGTGCGAACGCCCGAGGCGTTCGTGCTCGACTCCGATCGGGTCGTGCGATACTGGGGCCGGATTGACGATCAGTATGGATTCTTCGACAAGGGCGTGGCCTACCAACAAGACACGCCCAAGCGTCGCGACCTGGCGGTCGCGCTCGGCGAAGTGCTGGCCGGCAAGACCGTCAGCACGCCGCAGATTGCCAGCCAGGGTTGTCGCATCGGCCGGGTTCGAACACCCGATGCCAAGGCCGACGTCACTTACACCAAGCATATTGCCGCGGTGTTCAATCAGAACTGCGTCTACTGTCATCGCGAGGGCCAGATTGCTCCCTTCTCGTTGACGTCGTATGAAGACGCGGCCGGCTGGGCCGAGATGATCCGCGAAGTCGTGCAGGAACAGCGCATGCCTCCCTGGCACGCCGATCCCAAGATCGGGCACTTCAGCAACGACGCGCGCTTGAGCGACAGCGACAAGGAACTGATCTACAAGTGGGTCGAGGCCGGCGCTCCCGAGGGCGATCCCAAGGATCTGCCTGCGGCCCCGCAATTTGCCGAAGGTTGGAAAATCCCCTCGCCCGATGCCGTGGTGTACATGGCCGACAAGCCTTGGGACGTACCGGCGGAAGGCACGGTCGAATACCAGCGGTTTGTCGTCGATCCCGGTTGGACCGAGGACAAATGGGTCAAGGCCATGGAATGCGTTCCCGGCAATCCGTCGGTGGTGCACCACATCATCGTGTACCTGGTGCCCCCGGGCGTGACTCCCAGCGGCCAGGCGGGCCGGCTGCGCACGAATTGGCTGGGCGCTTTTGCTCCGGGCTTGCGTCCGCAGGTTCTCGAGGACGGGTTGGCCCGCTACGTGCAGAAGGGGACCAAGCTGCTGTTCGAGATGCACTACACTCCGAACGGCACCGCGCAGAAGGACCGCAGCTACGTCGGCTTCAAGTTCGCCGATCCCAAAACGGTCAAGAAGGAAGTCGCCGTGCAGAACGCGGGTAATTTCACTTTCAAGATTCCGCCCAACGATCCGAACTATGAGGTAGAGTCGGAATTCGTTTTCCGCCAGAAGGCTTTGCTGTTGTCGATCTCGCCGCACATGCACGTGCGCGGCAAGGATTTTCGCTACGAGCTGATCTATCCCGACGGCAAGAAGGAAACGCTGTTGTGGGTGCCGCGCTACGATTTTGGCTGGCAAACCACGTATCAATTAGCCGAGCCGCGAGTATTGCCCAAGGGCACGAAGATGCATTGTGTCGCGCATTTCGACAATTCGGCCGATAACATGGCCAATCCCGACCCGACCAAGGAAGTCACCTGGGGCGAACAAACCTGGGAAGAGATGATGTTCGGGTGGTTCGAGATGTCGTTTGCCGATCAGGATCTCACCCAGCCCGCCACGGCATCGGCCTTGCGGGTCAAGGAGTTCATGGCCGAGGCCGACACCATCCAGGTCGACGACCAACTAAAGGCCATGGCCCGCGGCGCGCTGAAGAATGACAAGACATTCGAGCGCTTCGTGTGGCAGTTATTCGAACTGGTTCCGCAGTTGGATCGCGTCTGCATCACCACGGTCGATGGCGATAAGCTGCGGCTGAAGATGCTGCAAGAACGCCTGGGGTTGAAGACGTCGCTGCGAAGTCGCTCGACGGTCATCAAGACGGCCGGTCAGTCGCTGGCCGACTACGCCTTGGGCGACAAAACCGTGGTTAATCAGCAAATGGGCCAGACCAAGGGTTCGGTCATGATGAACATGGCTCGCAAGGACATTCAATCGAGTATGCACGTGCCGGTCGAGCTCGACGGCCATCGTGCCACCGTTAATTTCTGGAGCGCCGAGGCCGGCGCGTTTCCGCCCGAGGCCGCCAGGTTGCTGGAGCAAATCGCCCGGCTGATGGTCGAAGGCGGCGGACCGGTAGCTCAAAAGTAAAGGGTCGCCAAGAAGTCAATGGCGGTCCCGAAGTAGAGACAATCGAGACCATGTGAAAACCCACCTGGGGGGTGGGGGCAAGTGGAGAGCCCCGCGAGTCGTGAGACTCGCGGGGCTCTCACGTTTCATGGCTCACTTGGCCGCTGGCTTGGCGTCACTCGCCGCGGCAGGGGCCTTATCAGGGCTCTTGCCCAGCCGAATGCTCGAAGTTTCCTTGATCTCCTGCGTCATCTCCTGCGGTCCCGACATTTCCATCGCCGACGATTGTTTGCCGGTGGCGCTGATCATGTAGCCCGCTGCGGCATCAAAGTAAAAAACGCCCGAACCTTCCTGGTCCGTAATCTCCAATTCGGCCCGAGCATCGTCGGCTGGCTCGAAGGTCAGCTCCGTGGCCGTCTCGATCTTGACCAAGTCTTTGCCGTCAACCTTTTCGTTTCCAGCCAGCGAGAAGCTCACCTCGGTGGTCTGCGTGCCAATAAACGGGATCACGTTGGCAAAGCTTTGCGACCAGGCCGCGTCCTCGTCGCTTGTTTCTGGCAGCGGCACGACCGCGCGGGTGAGCAATTCCTTGACTCCCTTTTCGCTGAATGCATTGCCGCCGATTCCCAGCCCGGCTTGCCGGTTCTGGCCGACCTTTTGCTTGGCAAAACTCTCCGTGAGTTTGGCGGGCAGTTCAATGTCGCTCACGGCCCCCAGCGGCGAGATCTTGACCTTGAAGGTCTGGCCCAGCATGCCCGTCACGACCGGCTCCAGCATGGCCCACACCGGCCCGGCGGCTGGCTTTTCCGAGTTTTTCGAGTCATAGGCCATCGTGCCGGCCAGGGGGGAACTCATGTTGATTTGAATCCGGTCGACCGTTTGCTCGACCGAGGCGGTGCCATCGGCGGCGACGCTCTTGACCTGCCAGGTCGTGTCGAAGGCCATGCCCATCTTGAAGGCAAACTCGGCGCCGGTCAGGTTCACCTTGCCCTCGGCGCCGCGCTCCAGCACATAATTGAGCGACTGGCCTTCCTTGAATTTCCAGCGAATCGGATCCGCGGCCCAGGCCGAAGAGGCCTGGAAAATCGCGAGGGCCAGCAGCAGGGACGAATAGACAGCTTTCCGGTTGCGTTGCATCGAAGGGATCCTCGGGAGGCGCGACAGCCACAAGCCTGGGGGGCAAACAAGAAGGCAAGCTCCTCGTGCGTGTGATTCTAACCCGCCGCCGGGCCCGCCACAAAGCATTATTTTCAACGATTCAACCGGCCGCCCCCGCGAGATTTTGCCTGGCGATACAAATGGAATATCATCGAGCCCGCACCGATTCGAAAAATCGAGGGGGGCGGCACTATGCAATCGCCTTGTAAGACAGGATGTGGGACGCCGGCATCCGCCCGGCTGTTTCGGTCCGCGCGGATCGCGATCTTGCTCATGGCCCTGTTGTGTTTCACTCCGCGGCTGCCCGCTGCCCCGCCGCAGGGTCCGCCACACACGGTGCGCGTGGCGGGCATCGTGCTGAAGTGGATTCGCGGCGACAAGCAGGCCAATTTCCGCCGCGCCGAGCCGGCGATTCGCCAGGCGGCCGCCGGCGGCGCGAAAATCGTCTGCACAACCGAGTGTTTTCTCGATGGCTACGCGATCGCCGACAAGTCGATTCCGCTCGATACCTATCGCGCGCTGGGCGAATCGATTCCCGAAGGCGAATATTGTCGGAAGCTCGCCAAACTGGCCGACGAGCTCGACATCCACTTGCTTTGTGGCATGCTCGAGGCCGACGGCGAGTCGCGCTACAACACGGCCGTGTTGTTCGATCCCCAGGGCCAGCTCGTCGGCAAGTACCGCAAGCAGAAGTTGGAACACGAGCTGGTGCGCAACACCCCGGGCAATTCCTCGCCGGTTTTCCAGACTCCCTACGGCAAGCTGGGAGTCATGATTTGCGCCGACCGCAGGGATCCCACGATTGTCAAAAGGTTCTGCAGCGCGGGCGCCGACTTTTTGATCTGTCCGTCCGGGGGCATGTTCGGCGCCAAGAGTAACGATCCGATTCTTCAAGCCCGCTCGCGCGAAAACGGCGTCTATATCGTGTTCGTCCACCCGGCCGAGTTTCTCGTCACCGACCCTCAAGGCAAGATTGAAATTGCCGAATTCGTTGGCGACCGCCTGCTGATCGCCCCCGAAGACGAAAATGGCGATCACGATTCGAGCGCGGTGCGCTATTTTGATCTGCCGGCCAAATAGCGCATTAGTGCACATCTCGCGACCTTGTAGCGGGTATTCTCGTCGGACTTCGCGTGGAAAGTCACTGTGCGGAGGCCAAATTTCAGCGCGACACGCAGCTAGGCTCGTTGGAAGCAATAAGAAGGGGACCATGGCTTCGCGCCGCCATGGTCCCCTTTTTACCTCGACGGGAACTCCTATTCCTGATCCGAGTCGTCATCGCTCCGTGAATCCTCGCGATCGCCGGTGCGCACCTCCTGATCCTTCTGGCCTTGTCCGCTTTCGCGACCAGAGAGACATTGTTGCAGCTCTTGTCGCGAGACGAAACCGTCGCCATCGCGATCGATCTCGTCGAATCGCTGTCCGAGCAAAGTCTGGCGTGCCTCGTCCTGGCTGATTTTGCCATCGTCGTTTTCATCCAGCCGGTTGACCAGGTTGCGGCTCCAGCGTGCTTGCAGTTGTTCGCGGCGGTCGCGTAGCTCGCTTCTACTCAATTGACCGTCATTGTTCTCGTCAATTTCGCGTAGCGTGCCGTAAGCTCTTTGCAATTCATCCAGCGACAACTGGCCATTGCCCTCGTCCGCCACCCAGATGTAGATGAATTCCGCCGGCACATGCCGGCCGCGCTGGCCGGCGGCTTGCCGCCGTTGCAGCTCGCTTGCCGTCAAATGGCCGTCTCCGTCTCGATCGAGCTGGCTGAATTGTGCTCGCAACCGTCGCGGCAGTTCCGAGCGGCTGAGCACGCCGTCGTTATTCTGATCGAACTCGTCAATCAGCCGTTCCCCCCGCGTTGTCGCCGACGAATTTCGAGACGACTGCTTTTGCGATCTATCCGCCGAATTGCTGTCCTGGTCGCTAAACGCCCGCGTCGCGGAGCAAAGTGCCAGCGCGGCCACTACCGACACACAGATGTTCCATCGATTGTTCATGATCATCCTCCAGTGAAAAAAAGGCGGACCCCAGCACGGGTCCAGAAATTCAAACACGACGGTTTGCGACGCTGCAAGGATGGTGCCGGATAGACATTTTCGGGCTCCGCAAAAAGCGGCGCGGATCGGGCCGCCAATCAGACGTCCGGAGTGGCTAGGGCGGGATCCCGGTGACCACACCCGCTATTCGCTCGAATTGGCCCGCAAAAAATACTCGCGTTCTTTCGCGACCGTTGTGGTTGCATGAATGACGAAAGTCGATTGATGGCGGTCTCCCGCGCGACCCAAAGTATTTCGCAGCGCGGTGCCGCGCCAAAGAAAATGGCTCGATGGCATGTATTCTGCAAGAACCATTATTCATCAACTCACAGCCCTGATCCAAATCTAGAAAGGAGCCAATCATGAACTTGCTGTGGTGGGCGTTTATCGCGTTTGTGATAGCAATCATTGCGGGCGCGCTGGGATTCGGCGGGATCGCCGCCGGAGCAGCCTCGATCGCGAAAATCTTGTTCGGTATTTTCGCGGTTTTGTTCTTGATTCTGCTGGTTCTCGGAGTGGTGGGCGCGAAAACCATCACCTGACGGCAGTCTCTTCGGCCGGGGCGGGCTTCGACCCGCTCCCCCGGTTGAACGATTTTCTTGCCCGGCGCCGTTCAACTCACGGGGAGCTCTCAACTCACGGAGAGCTCTCGATGAGCTTCGCTGGGGGTTTCATTTTCACCGCCAGTTAACGGAGGACATTTCGATGAATTGGGATCAGATCAAAGGACAGTGGAAGCAAGCTAAAGGAAAGGTCAAGGAAAAGTGGGGCGAGTTGACCGACGACGAGCTCGACCAGATTTCCGGTCGTCGCGAACAACTCGTCGGCAAAGTACAAGAGAAATACGGATACGAAAAGCAACGTGCGGAAGAAGAAGTGGATCGTTTTGCCACCGAGTATCGATGACTCGGATCGTCTTGTATCATCCATCTCTATGGAGGAGTTTCACCGATGAGAAGTTCATGGAAATCTCTGGCCGTCGCGTGCGGAGCGCTCGCCGTCATCCAGTTATCCGCCGCGCGGGCCGCGGAGTGGGACCACAACACACCCTACTACGAGGACGACGCCTGGTACGATATCAGCGAATGGTTTGACGGGAATGACTACAATCCCACCGATGAAGTTGCCGGACGCCGGGATGATGAGACCTATTCCGCGTCTCAGGACACCGGCAGCGACGAGGACAACGATAACTGGTACGGATACGACAGCCGGTCGGCCAGCGGTCACTCGAAGAACGACACCGCAAGAAACAACAACGCAAAAAACAACGATTGGTTCTATGACTACTACGACTATCGGCCCAGCTACGCCAATTTCAACGCGCGTCAAGACACCGGCCGCGACGTGGCCTACGGCTATTACGATTTCGATGGCGACGGCTACTACGATGCCTACACCTACGGAATCGACCGAGACGGCGACGGCACGTTCGATGCCGTAGGCTTCTATAGCCTGAACGAGGAGGGCAAGCGTGTGGGCGCCAAGTCAGCCCAGAATCTCGCTCAAACCTCGCGAAGCCGCCGCATTAGCGGCACCGTCGAGAAGACCAAACGCGTGAACGTCGGGACCTCCGAACACTTGCTCGTGGGACTTGAAGGTGGCGAGTATTTCGTCGACCTGGGACCGACAAATCGAATCGTTGGGCTGGATTTGCAGGCCGGCGATCACATGTCGGCCCATGGTCCGATGGTAAAGATCGGCAGCCACAAGGTCCTGATTGCCGACCACGCGCGGGTCGGTGATCAAACCCTTGACATCGATCGAAACGGCCGCAGCTTTAAGGGAGAGATCGCGGGAATACGGCAGGAAAACGTTCGGGGCGTGAAGCATCAATTGGCGATTCTCGCCGATAAAAATGGCTCCAAGCGTCTCCTCGATTTAGGCGCCGCCGACCAACTGGATGTCAAGCTGCACGAGGGCGATCGCGTCTCCGTGACCGGTGTTCCGGTCAAAATGGGAGACAAGCAAGTCATCCTGGCGGAACATTTGCGGGTTGGTAAAAAGGACCATCCGATCGATCGAAGCGAGGCTCCGCCCCGCAACGCACAGCACGATCAAGCGCGCTCCTAGCATTCCGGCGATCGCCTGCGCAATTCGGCCAAGGGCGCTTCCTGCCTCAGGGAGCGCCCTTGTTCATTTGCCGCTCCTCACCTCCAGGGCAAGCGGCAGCGCGACCCGTTCGGTCTATCCAAGCTCCCTTCGCATCGGCACGAACGGAACGAAGACCCCCGGCGACAGCTCGAAGTTTTCCGACTCCTGGGGGACGAACCCGTAGCGGGAGTACAGCCGCTGGCCGGGAAGCGTGGCCATCAATTCCAGGCTGCCAAATCCCGCAGCCCTCGCGGCCGCGGTGCAATGCTCTAGCAACGTGCGGCCCAGACCGTGCCGGGCATAGTCCGGATCGACGAAAAACGCGCGGATCCGGGCCGCTTCCGTGCCCGGATCGAGGAGTCGAGAGCTGCGATCGGCGTGTGCGTCGCCGCCGAACAGCGTCGCGCGGCGGCTCCAACCGCCACAGGCCACGATCTTCGCATCGCCTTCGATGACGAAATACGTGCCGTCCTGAATCAACTCGGTGTCGACCCCAAACGCCCCCCGCAGTGCCGCCTCGATTTGCTCGGGCGTGTAGTCAGGCACCCCCAGACCACGCGCGCTGCGGGCGATCAATGTCTCCAGCACGGCCCGATCTTCGAGCCTGGCCAGCCGCACTTCGAATTCCATGATCGGGCTCGCGGCCGGCTCAATCAGCCGTGTCGGGCGGGAACTTCGCCAACATGGTGTACAGGTTGATGAGCGCCTGGTTCATCATCTGCTCGCCGGCGCCGACCTGCACGGGCGACACCGTGGGATCGCCGCCATAACCTCCCTCGGAGGCCGCTTCGATCGTCGGGAAATACATGTTGTGGCCGTTGCAGTAGCCGAAGAACAGTGTGTCGGGGATATAAGCCCGTTGCTTCAGCCGGTTCGCGTGGTTGCAAAAGAACTCGCCCGAGCCTCCCACCAGCGCCAGGTCTCCGTTGAGCAACACGGTGGTCATTTCGGGCTCGACTCCGCCTTTGAACTCGGCCACGAAGTTGGCGACTAGTTCCGGAAAAAACGCCCGCTCGAAACCTTTGACCAACAGCGGGTTCGAGAAGTCGACCCGGCTGCCGAACTTAAAGCGATTCACCTTGCTCTTGATCGAGGGTTCCTTGGGCGATTTGGTTTCCACCGATTGAGCCAGTGCCACCACCTGGTCCCCCAATACTTCGCCATAGGCCTTCGTATCCAGACTGCCTCGGTTGGGGCTCATGTCCCCCGCGGCGCCCTGCATGAACACACAGTTGGTCTTGAGCGCACTCTCGACCCGATCCTGCAGCGCTCCGGGATAGTCGGGCGAGAACTTGAGCACCTCGCCGGGCAACGTCACCGGGTGGGCCGCGAAATTGGCCACCACGGCCAGCGGCTTGCCGTCGAGCGAGTCGAAGCGAATCACGGCCAGCATCGGGTCGGTGGGCTTGATCGTTTGCTTGGTATGCCGATTGCGATTCAGATCTAGGTCCTTCTTGGCCACTCCGATCATGGCCGGTTGCAAATTGTCTTTCGCCTCGACGATGGCTTCGATGAGCAGTTCGGGCAGCCGCTTGCTGTAGGCCACGGCATCGTCGAATCGCCCCTTGCCGAATCCCTCGCGGTCAGTCAATTCGATAACCGGACCGTGGTGCGAATGGCTGCCGCTGATCATCACCGTTTGCACCCCCGCCTTGTCGGCCACCTCCTTGCGAATTTGTTCCATCATCGGCCCGGTCGGGCCGCGACCGATATCGAGTCCCACGATCGCCAGCCGGTCGTTGCCAGCCTCGATCACCACGGCCTTGGCCATGAGCGGATCCAGCACTCCTTGCGACAGGGCCGCGTGCCGGGCGCCATAGCCCCACATCGGCGTGGGAGCTTGCGGCGTAATGTCTCGCTTCGCGAAGCCGACTTTGAAGCTGTTTTCCTCGCCGAGCGCGGAAAGGGCCGGCAACAGACACAAGCAAAGAATGGTCAAGATCCGCTTCATCGAGAGGTTCCTTATGGAATGGTTCGCCGCCGAACGGCAGCCGCGTTTCGCTGGTCGAAAAAGTGCTCGCCTGCAACGGGCCGCACTGGGGGGACAGAAGGCAGACCGGCCGGGCCGGAATTTCCTAACATAGTTGGCACCGCGAGGATTGTAAATCTTTGCCCCCGATTGCTAGCGCGGACATGGCGAATCGACGGCCGGCTATCACAGACCATTGCGTCTTGCTTCCCTCAGACGTAAGCTCAACGCTCCGGCCCAAGCGCTGTCGGGCCATGCGAAAACCGAATCGGCGATGACTGGGAGGCCCCGCGCCATGTCCAAGCGTGCCCTGATGAACCGCGCCCTGAAAATCCGCCCCTCGGCAACGTTTTGCGCGGCCTGTCTCTGGTGGCTCGGGTGCCTGCCGGCCGTGGCCCAGCAGCCCGACGTGTTCGCGCCCGGCGAGAACCTGGTGGTCGAAGGCTTGCCGCCGATTCCGGTCGCCACCGCCGAACGGGCCAGCCGCTACACCGAATATCGTTCCGCTGACTTGCTGGACTGGCATCCCACGCGGCGCGAGATGTTGATCGGCACCCGCTTCGCCGACACCGTGCAGGTGCATCACGTCGCCGCCCCGATGGGCGACCGTCGCCAGTTGACGTTCTTCCACGATCGAGTCGCGGGCGCCTCGTACCATCCGAAAGAGGGTAATTTCTTCATCCTCAGCAAGGATCGCGGTGGCAATGAATTCTTTCAATTCTATCGCTTCGAACCCGCCAACGGCGAAGCGACGCTGCTGACCGACGGCAAGAGCCGAAATACGGGCGGACGCTGGTCGAATGCCGGCGACCGCATTGCCTATGGCTCGACCCGGCGCAACCGCGCCGATGTCGACACGTATCTGATGAACCCGGCAGAGCCCGGCAGCGACAAGCTGCTGTGCGAGAACCAGGGGGGCGGCTGGAGCGTGGCCGATTGGTCGCCCGGCGACAAACAGTTGCTCGTCTTGGAATATGTCTCGATCAACGAGAGTTATCTTTGGCTTTTCGACACTGCCACGGGTCAAAAAACGCTGTTCACGCCGAAGGGCAGCGCCGAAAAAATCGCTTACGATCCGGTGGCTTTCAGCAAGGACGGCAAGGGCATCTTTGTCATCACCGATCGCGACAGCGAATTCGCCCGCCTGGCCTATGTCGATCTGCAATCCAAGGATCACGCC
This sequence comes from uncultured Planctomycetaceae bacterium, assembly GCA_963791755.1. Lineage (GTDB taxonomy): Bacteria > Planctomycetota > Planctomycetia > Pirellulales > PALSA-1355 > PALSA-1355. The sequence continues at coordinate 383,138 of CAWBTK010000003.1, read as the reverse complement.
TACCTGACCCAGGACATACCCTGGGATATCGAAAACGCGAAGTTGAGCTTCGACGGCAAGCGCATCGCCTTTGTCGCCAACGAGAATGGCATCAGCCGTTTGCGCTTGCTCGACACCGCGACCCGCAAGCAATTGCCGGTGCCCACGCTACCGACCGGCGTCATCGGCAGCGTGCAATGGCGGGAGAACAATCGCGAGTTGGGGTTTGTCGTGACCTCGGCCCGCAGTCCGGCCGATGTCTATTCGCTCGACGTCGAGAGCGGCAAAGTCGAGCGTTGGACCGCCAGCGAGACCGGCGGTTTGAACGCGGAGCAGTTCGTCGAGCCCAAGCTCGTGCATTGGAAGAGCTTTGATGATCGCGAGATCTCCGGTTTTCTATATAACCCGCCCCCGCGATTTGCCGGCAAGCGCCCGGTGATCATCAACATCCACGGTGGTCCCGAGGGCCAGTCGCGGCCGATCTTCCTGGGACGCAACAACTACTTCCTGAATGAAATGGGCATCGCGATTTTGTATCCGAACATTCGCGGCTCCTCGGGCTATGGAAAGTCCTACCTCAAACTCGATAACGGATTCTTGCGCGAGGATTCGTACAAGGACATCGGCGCGCTGCTGGATTGGATCAAGTCGCGCGACGACTTGGATGCCTCGCGCATCATGGTCACCGGCGGCAGCTATGGCGGGCACATGACGCTGGCCGTGGCCACGCGCTACAACGATCGGATCCGCTGTTCGCTCGACGTGGTGGGGATCTCGAACCTGGTGACCTTCCTGGAACGCACCGAAAGCTATCGCCGCGATCTGAGGCGCGTCGAGTACGGCGACGAGCGCGATCCCAAGATGCGCGAGTTTCTGGAGAAGATCGCTCCCTTGAACCACTCGGCCGACATCAAAAAACCGTTGTTCGTCGTGCAAGGCAAGAACGACCCGCGCGTGCCGCTCAGTGAATCGCAGCAGATGATCGAAACGGTGCGCAAGGGCAACACCCCGGTCTGGTACCTGATGGCCGAGGACGAAGGCCACGGATTCGCGAAAAAGAAGAATGCCGATTTTCAGTTTTACGCCACGATCGAGTTCGTGGCGCAAATTCCTGCTCGATGACGGCCCGGCCCGCGCGGCCCTGCATAATCAGAACGCAACCAAAGGAGGCTCGAACTATGTCCAACACCGATCGCCGTGAGTTTCTCAAACGCACGGGCCAGGGAACCGTGGCGGCCACGATGCTGGCCATGGGCGGCGTCGCGCACGCGGCCGACGCCAACGAGCGACTGGTCGTGGCCATCATCGGCCCCGGTGGCATGGGGACCAATCACTTGAAGCTGTTGGCCCAGAACAAGCAAGTGCGGCTGGCCTATTTGTGCGACGTCGACGAAACCCGTCTGGCGACGGCGGTGGCGACGGCGGAAAAACTGAGCGGCGCGGCGCCCAAGTCCGTGAAGGACCTGCGGCAGGTTTTGGACGACAAAAGCGTCGATGCCGTGTGGATCGCCACCCCCGATCACTGGCATGGCCCGGCCACGATCCTGGCTTGCGATGCCGGCAAGCACGTTTACGTCGAAAAGCCCTGCGCACAACATTCGCGAGGGGCGATTGATGATCGAGGCGGCACACCGCAATAAGCGCGTCGTGCAGGTCGGCACGCAAAGCCGCTCGACGGCCCATGTTCGCCAGGCCATGGAAAAACTGCACGGCGGCGCGATCGGCGATGTGCTGGTCTCGAAAGCCTGGAACAGCCAGCGGCGCAACTCGATCGGCCGCGCCAAGCCCAGCGATCCGCCGTCGACCTTGGACTACGATCTGTGGTTGGGACCGGCGCCCGAAGTGCCGTACCAGACGAACTTGCTGCCCGGCATCTGGCGCTGGTGGTACAACTTCGGGGCCGGCGACATGGGCAACGACGGAGTGCACGACATCGACATCGCCTGTTGGGGCCTGGGCGTCGACACGCATCCCTCGAGCGTCGTGGCCCTGGGCGGAAAATATTTCTTCGACGACGACCAGCAGTTTCCCGACACGCAATATGTCGTGTTCGAGTATCCGGGCGACGGAAAAGTCGGCCACAAACGGCAGCTCATTTTCGAGCAGCGCATCTGGTCTCCTTACGTGCAGGAAGGGTATGAGAACGGCAACGCCTTCTACGGCACCCAGGGCATGATGATCTTGGGCAAGCGGGGCGGCTACAAGATCTTCGGCCCGCGAAACAAGCTGATCGAGGAAGTTTCCACCGGCGAGCCCGACCTGGCGGCCCATCACCAGGACTTCATCGACTGCGTTCGCGGCGGCGGAAAGTCGCACGCCGACATCGAGATCAACCACCATTCGAGCGCGTTGTGCCACCTGGGTAATATCGCCACGCGCGTGGCCGGACCGATCCACTTCGACCCGCAAACCGAGCGGATTACGAACAATGCCGACGCCGCCAGCCTGGTTCGCCGTAAGTATCGCGAAGGCCACTGGGCCGTGCCGCGTGGAGTGGAAGCCTGAGCCGCGGCGTCGTAAGATGGACTCGGCGATTGTTCCGCCCCCTTGCGGGCGGGAATCGCCCCTCGAAATATCCCCGACCAATTTTGCATGAAGGATTCTGGAATGAGGCTCTTGCGTTCGAGCAGTGTCGCGCTGGCGTTGGCATTCGTGGCCGCAAATTTCGCCTGGGCGGCCGGCGATGCCGAGTACGTGATCCAAATCAGCGTCGACGGCATGGGGGCCGGCTACTTGCAGGGCCTGATCGATGCCGGGCAGGTTCCGACTTTCAAGCGTCTACAGTCCGAGGGCGCTTGGACCAACAATGCCCGTACCGATTTCGACTACACCATCACCCTGCCCAATCACACTTGCATGGTCACGGGCCGCCCCGTGAAAGATCGCACGGCCAATCCGTCGGCCGTGGCCGGTCATACCTGGACGATCAACACCGATCCACGCGACAAAACCCTGCACAACAATCGCCACGACTACGTGAAGAGCACGTTTGACGTGGCGCACGACAACGGCCTGCGGACTTGCATGTTCGCATCAAAGAGCAAATTCGTGCTCTACGACCAGTCGTACGACGGCCGCAACGGCGCGCCCGACACCGTGGGCGCCGACAACGGTCGCGACAAGATCGACTTGTACGTCAAGGATGGTGACGCTGCCGCGCTCACCGATCGCTTCATTGCCGAGATGAAGGCCAATCCGTTCAACTACAGCTTCGTGCACTTTCACGATGCCGACACGGCCGGCCACAGCAAGACCTGGGGCAGCCCGGAATACATCCAGGCCCTCGTGGCGGTTGACGGCTATCTCGCTCGGATTTACGACCTCGTGACTACCGATGAGCGGTTCAAGGGCAAAACCGCGATCATCATCTCGGCCGACCACGGCGGCAAGGGACTCGACCACGGTTTCAACACCAATCCGCTCAATTACACGATTCCGTTTTACGTCTGGGGCGCGGGCGTCGGAACCGGCGATCTGTACGCCAAGAATTCATCCTCGCGAGTTGATCCCCAATCGACTCGGCCCGACTACAGCGACTCAAAGCAGCAGCCGATTCGCAACGGCGACGGCGGAAATCTGGCCCTGAAGTTGCTGGGCCTGGGCCCCGTACCCGATTCCTCGATCAACGCCTCGCAAGACCTCAGCGTCCGCTAGCGCGGTCGGAATCCCCATGAATCGCACTCGCATCGCGGCCGCGGCTGGCTTGGCGCTTGTGGTCTTTTTGACGTGCGGCGCCGCGCTCGCTCAGTCGCCCGTCTATTTTCGCCACGATAGCGGGCTGGCCGCCAACGACGAACAAGCGTTGCCGACCTCTTGGGACGGCGACGAGCTGGCCTGGAAGGCGAATTTGCCGCCGGGCCATTCGACACCGACGATCGTCGGCAATCGAATCTTTCTTACGGCGCACGAAGATCGTGAACTGATCACGATCTGCCTGGACCGCACCGACGGCAAGGTGCTTTGGAAGCAAGCCGTTCGCGCCGAGCAGTTGGAAAAGGTGCATGGCGAGGGGAGCCCGGCCGCCCCCAGCGTCGCGGCCGACGGTCGGCGTGTCGTCTCGTTCTTCGGCAGCTATGGCCTGTTGTGCTACGGCCTCGACGGCACGCCGCTGTGGTCGAAAAAGCTGGGGCCGTTTCGCGACGAGTTCGGCTCGGCCAGCTCGCCCATCCTGGTCGACGGCAAGGTGATTCTCAACGAGGATCACGACCGCGATAGCTATCTTCTCGCCGTGCGCCAGGACGACGGTCATACCACCTGGCAGACGCCGCGCGAGGGCTTCACACGCAGTTATTCCACCCCCGTGGTGTGGGAGGTCGACGGCAAGAAGCAGCTCGTCGTCTCGGGCGCTTTGCAGTTGGTCGGCTACGATCTGGCCGATGGTCGCCTGCTGTGGTCGCTCGATGGCTTCGCGCGAATCGTCAACACCACCCCAGCCAAGTCCAATGGCCTGCTCTACGTCTGCACCTGGTCGCCCGGCGGCGACACCGACGCCCGTATCGGCATGGAGCCCTGGGCCACGGCGCTCGGGCTGTGGGACAAGAACAAGAATAACAAGCTGGAAAACGCCGAACTCCCGGCCGGCGAAGTCCGCACCCGGTTCTTTCGCATCGATCTCGATGGCGATCAAGCGCTCGACGAGTCCGAATGGAATCAGTACGCGCGCATTTTCGAGCTGGCGCAAAACACGTTGGTCGCACTGCGCCCGGCGGAGCAGGGGGGGCCGCCGAGCGTCGTGTGGGAGTACAAGCGCGGGCTGCCATACGTCGCCAGCCCTTTGGTCTATCGGGGCAGTGTGTATTTGGTCAAGGATGGCGGCATTGTCACGATACTCGACGCTCAAACCGGCAAGCTGATCAAACAGGGCCGGGCTCGCGGCGAGGGGAACTTCTACGCCTCGCCCGTCGGCGGCGACGGCAAAATCATCGTGGCCAGTGGAGGCGGGGTGGTGACGATGATCGAAGCCGGCCGGTCGCTCGAAATCGTCTCGTCGCACGATTTTGGCGAACGGATCGCGGCAACTCCCGTGATTGCCGATGGCCGGGTTTACATCCGCACGGAAAAAGCGCTCTATTGCTTTGCCAAACCTTAGCCACGGCCGCCCCGGCAGCAACATGGCCACGATCGATGACGCCTTTCGAGCGGCGCTGGGCCATCACCAGGCGGGGCGAGTGGACGCGGCCGAAGCGATCTACCGGCAGATTCTCGAAGTCGCGCCCGCCCATGCCCCCGCGCTGCACCTGCTGGGCGTGGTCGCCCTGCAATCCGGCCGACCGCGGGAGGCAATTTCGCTGGTTCAGCGTGCCATCGCCATCGATCCGACCCAGCCCGGTTTTCATTCGAACCTGGGCGAAGCCCATCGCGCGCTCGGGCAACTGAGCGAAGCCGTCCTCTGCTATCAACAGGCGCTGGCGCCTGCGCCCGATTTCTCCGAAGCACACAATAACCTGGCCCTGGCGCTACAAATCCAGGGGCAATTCGCCGCCGCGCGAGGCCACTTCGAACAGGCCCTGCGGATCGTTCCCGACTATGTCGAGGCCCACTACAACCTGGCCCGACTGTTGCTGCTACAGGGAGACTACGAGCGCGGCTGGTCCGAGTACCGTTGGCGAATGCGCATGCGCGGCCATCCGAGCCAAAGTCTGGCGGCGCCGAGTGGCGCGGCGAAGCCGATGGCCGCCGACGTCTGCTGCTGTATGCCGAACAAGGTTTGGGTGACACGTTTCAGTTCATGCGCTACGTGCCCTTGGTCCTAGAGCGAGTGCCAAACGTGGTCACCGTGGTCCCTCGCGCCCTGCTGCCGATTCTCGCTTGCTCCGGCTTCGTCGATCCGATTGCCCAGGACGAGCCGCTGCTAGCCGCGGACTGGCAATGCTCACTGGCCAGCTTGCCGGAGATATTCGAGACCCGAGTCGAAACCATACCGGCGAGCACGCCCTATCTGCGCGCCGATGCGGGCCTGGTCGAAAAGTGGCGAGTCCGGCTGGCGACGGTCGAGGGCGTCAAAGTTGGCGTGGCTTGGCAGGGCAATCCGGCTTTTTACTCCGATCGTTTTCGATCGATCGCGTTGGCCGAATTCGCGCCGCTGGCGCGAGTGCCGGGCGTGCGACTGATTCGCTTGCAACAGCAGGACCGTGCCGAGTCGGTCTCCGCTGAAAACGAATCCTTGCCGATGATTTCCTGGGCGGACGAGATGGACGCCGAGGGCAATGCGTTCATGGACACCTCGGCAATCATGGCCTCGCTAGACCTGGTAATCACCTCCGACACCTCCATCGCGCATCTGGCGGGGCGCTGGGCGTGCCGGTGTGGGTCGCCCTGAGCGTGGCTCCCGATTGGCGTTGGCTGCTCGCGCGCGATGACACCCCCTGGTATCCGACCATGCGGTTGTTTCGCCAGACGCAGTTGGCCGACTGGTCCGACGTTTTCGAGCGCATGGCGCGTGAACTTGCGAGCCGCGTGGCGTCGCGAGCAACCACCAATCCTGGCGGGAGTAGGACCACATGAATGGCCGGCATGAGTCGTTTGTCGCTTTTTCGAAGCTCGCGGTTTGGGTCGTCTGCTGGTCCGGAATGATGTTCGCGCAAGGCCGCCTGGCCACGGCCGAAGTCGAAGACACGGCTCAAGCGTCGGAGGCACGCAAACCCTCCGATGACGTCGAACTGCGATATTGGCTCGAGAACATGATCTGGGGCCATCATTTTTCGCCCGACGAGATTGCGCTGGCGACCGGTCTTTCGCCGCCGGAAATCGCGGCGGCCGTTGAACGATTCCAGATTACGCCGGATCGGAAACCGCCCCGCCGCGACGGCGATCCACTGCGCGTGTTGCCGTATCCGGGCGGCAGGCATCCCCGGATCGGCTTTCTCGAGGGCGCGATCCGGCCGCAACGCGAAACCAAGATCAGCGTGTTCACCCCCTGGGACGAACGGAGCTACGTCGTGGCGGACATTCCCGAGGCGATCTGGTCGAACTTGGGTCTGACCTATCTGGCGCACACGCACGTGCCCACGATCTGGAGCAAGCAACACACGGAGCTGGAAAAGCTAGAGTGGAATCGCCACGAAGATGGCTCGCTGGATTTCGAGCGCCGCTTGCCAAACGGAATTCGTTTTGGCACCAAGGTGACTCCTTCGCCCGAGGCCGTGCGGATGGAAATGTGGCTGACCAACGGCAGCGAGCACGCGCTATCGGACTTGCGCGTACAAAACTGCGTCATGCTCAAGGGCGCCGCCGGCTTCGAAGACCAAACGGTCGATAACAAAGTGTTTTCGTCTCCCTATGCCGCCTGCCGCTCGCGCGACGGTCGGCGGTGGGTCATCTCGGCTTGGGAGCCTCGCCATCGCGCATGGTCCAATCCCCGCTGCCCGTGCTTGCACTCCGATCCGAAGTTTCCTGATTGTGCGGTGGGACAAACGCAGCGTCTGCGCGGTTGGCTTTCGTTTTACGAGGGAGACGACATACAGGCAGAGTTTCGTCGCATCGACGCCCTCGGATGGCGTGCCGCTGGCGAAAAAGAGCGAACCCCGTAGACGCCGGCCGCGTCTTGCTTCAACCGGTCCGACGCACCAGCGGCGTAGCGAATCCTCGGGCGTTGCGATATACTGTCGCGCTTGCCAAAAAACGGCCGATTTCTCGCCATTCTTATTCATCGCCGCGAGCCCAACCGCCCATGATTCGTGTCGCCATCATCGGAGCCACCGGCTACACGGCTCTGGAATTGATCAAGATCCTGCTGCGCCACCCGGAGGTAGAGATCACGGCCCTGACCAGCCGCAGCGAGGGCAATCCGCACGTGGCTTCGGTGCATCCGCAGTTGGCCGGCCGCATGGATTTGAACATGGCCGATCTAACGCCCGCGGAGATCGCGGCCCGCGCCGACTTTGCGTTCAGTTGCCTGCCGCACGGAGTTACCTCGGCGCTGGTCCCCAAGTTGCTCGACGCGGGCCTGCGGGTCGTCGACCTGAGCGCCGATTATCGACTCAATAGCCCCGATTCCTACCTGCAATGGTACGACCAGAAACACGCCGACGGCGAACGTCTCGGCAACGTCGTTTACGGGCTGCCCGAACTGTTTCGCGACCAGATTCGCGAGGCGCGGCTGGTGGCCAATCCGGGCTGCTACCCGACTTCCGCCATCCTGCCGCTTGCGCCCCTGGTGAAAGCGGGGCTGATCGCTCCGCGCAAAATTATTATCGACTCCAAGAGCGGCGTATCGGGCGCGGGTCGCACACCCAAGCTCACCACGCACTTTCCCGAGTGCAACGAGAGCATCTCGGCGTATAACGTCGGGCGGCATCGACACACTCCGGAAATCGAACAGATCCTCAGCCGGGCGAGCGGCCAGGCCGTGGAAGTAATTTTCACGCCGCACCTGGTGCCGATGGATCGGGGCATTCTCTCCACCATTTACTCCCAGCCGCTGACCGACCTGAGCGAAGAGCGGGCCTTGGACGCCATCCGAAAGTTTTATTCCGACGAACCTTTTGTCCGCGTCGTCAATCACTTGCCCGGCAGCAAGGACACGCGCGATACCAACTTTTGCGACATTACGGTGCGCGTTGTTCGCGGACGGCTGATCACGATCAGCTGCCTGGACAATCTGATCAAGGGCGCGTCGGGCGCCGCGGTGCAGAACTTCAACCTGATGCACGGTTTCGCCGAGACCATGGCGCTCTGAGCGCAACGGCTTCGGAGCAACGGCGGCTCGTTTCCATTGGCTTCTGGCAACTTCAAACCACGGGTAGATTCGGTTCCATGTCCATTGCCGTTCCTCAAGGCTATCGTCTCTCGGGCGTCTATTGCGGCGTCAAACGCAATACGTCGAAACTCGACCTGTCGCTGATCGTGTCGGATCAAGCGGCCGTGGCGGCCGGCGTGTACACGCAAAACCGCGTGTTCGCCGCGCCCGTGGCGTTGGATCGCGCGCGCACTCCCGCGGCCGACATCCGGGCCGTCGTGATCAATTCGGGCAATGCCAACGCCTGCACCGGCGATCGAGGCCTGCGGGATGCCGAGGAGATGGCCCGCACCGCGGCGTCCGTTTGCGGCGCCAAGGAAACGCAGGCCCTGGTCCTTTCGACGGGCATCATCGGGGCGTTTCTGCCGATGGAGAAGATCCTGCCGGGAATTCAATCGGCCGCCAAGGAACTCCAATCCAGCGACGACGCCCTCGTAGCCGCGGCGCGCGGCATGTTGACCACCGATTCGGTCCACAAGTTGGCCGGGCGACGTCTGAAACTCGGCGGACGCGACATTCAAATTACGGGCATGGCCAAGGGCGCCGCCATGATCGGGCCCAACATGGCCACGATGCTGGGACTCGTGCTGACCGACGCTCCGCTCGACGTCGCCAGCGCCCAGGAGGCCTTGTCGGCCGTGGTCGACGAATCGTTCAACTGCATCAGCGTCGACGGCCACATGAGCACGAACGACACCGTGTTGCTGTTGGCCAACGGCGCGGCCGGCGGAGCGCCGCTTGCCGGCGCCGATCTGGCCGCGTTTCGCAATGCGCTTCGAGAAACCTGCGGAGAGCTGGCCCGGGCGATTCCCGCCGACGGCGAAGGCGCCTCGCACTTGATCACGCTCGACGTTACTGGCTGCGCCACGATGGCCGCCGCCAGGCAGATCGCGCGGACCGTGGCCGACAGCCCCCTGGTCAAAACGGCCGTGGCCGGGGCCGACCCCAACTGGGGACGCGTCGTCTCGGCGGCCGGCTACGCGGGCATCGAATTCGACCCGACCAAGGTCGACCTGACCATCAACGGTTTCTTGTTGTACGAGCGAGGCGCGCCGGTGGATTTCAACGCCGAGCAAGTTTCGGCCTCGATCCGCGAAAACCGCGACACCGCAATCGTGCTCCGTTTCGGCGAGGGGGACGGGCGAATTCGTTTTTGGACGACCGACCTGACCGCCGAATACGTGCGGCTAAATGCCGATTACCACACCTAGTTTCGATTCGCTTCGCAAGTCAGCACACGCCTCGCCAGCACCGCATCTCGCTGACCCCCGCTTGCGGCGGCCCCGCGGCGGCTGTCCCGGCCCTTGACACGAGCCTGCGCTTGATGGGAAATGGTAGCTGAACCCACGCGGTTGGGTTACCGATTTTCGGGCTAGGAGTGCTCACACGATGCGGCACTATGGAGAGTCGTCAAGCACGGCGGCATTTTGGCAGCGCGCCATGGCCCGATCATTGGCCAAAGTCGTCGCCGTACTTGTAACGCTCGGCGGCACTGTCACTTGGGCCGGCGAATTACCGGCCGATCATGCCGCCCAAATGGCTCGTAGCGTCGAGCTATTCAAGACTGACGTGCGCGATTTGCTGGTGCGGAATTGCCTCCAGTGTCACGGCGGTGAGAAGACCAGCGGCGAATTCGATCTCTCGACTCGCGAGGGCCTGATCAAGGGGGGCGAGCAAGGCCCGGCGATCGTGGTGGGCAAACCGGCCGAAAGCCGGCTGTTGCGGCTCATTCGCCACGAAGATGAACCGCACATGCCGGCCGAGGGGGACAAGCTGCCCGGGGCGGCGATCGAGCAAATCGAAGCCTGGATCGCCAGCGGCGCGGCCTACGACAAACCGTTGGTCGAAGCGGCCGCAACGCTCGTGGCAAAACCCATCACGGAGGCTGACCGCCAGTTCTGGTCGTTCCGGCCGCTTGCGAAGTCGCAGCCGCCAGCGGTCAAAAACGAAGCCTGGTGCCGGACGCCGCTGGACCGGTTTGTGCTGGCGCCGCTTGAGCGTCAGGGCATCGCTCCGAACTCTCCGGCCGATCGCCGCAAGCTGATTCGCCGGGCCTGCTTCGATCTGACGGGCTTGCCCCCGACAACTGCCGAGGTCGAGGCGTTCGTGACCGATGATTCGCCCGGCGCTTACGACCGCTTGCTCGACTCGCTGTTGGCCAGCGCGCATTACGGCGAACGCTGGGCGCGGCACTGGCTCGACCTGGCCCGATTCGCCGAGAGCCACGGCTACGAACAAGACTACGATCGGCCATCGGCTTATCACTATCGCGATTTTGTCATCCAAGCCTTGAACGAGGACATGCCCTACGATCGCTTCGTCAAGCTTCAACTGGCTGGTGACGAAATCGAGCCGGACAATAACCTGGCGCTCATGGCCACGGGTTTTCTGGCCGCCGGCACGCATGCCACGCAAATCACGGCTAACCAGGTCGAGAAGGAACGCTACGACGAGTTGGATGATATGGCCGCCACGGTGGGCACCGCCATGTTGGGGCTCACCGTCGGCTGCGCACGTTGCCACGATCACAAGTTCGACCCCATTTCGCAAAGCGACTATTACCGGCTGCTGTCGACGTTCACCACCACGGTGCGTAGCGAGGTCGAGCTCGATTCTCATCCCGAGGTGTATCGCGACGCCAAGGCGTCGTTTGAACGCGACCACGCGCCGCTGGCCGAGGCCTTGGCCAGTTTTGAGTCCCAGGAATTGCCCGCGCGGCGCGACGCCTGGCTGGCCAAGGATTTCAAGCCCGTCACCGCGAAATGGCTGATCGTCGAGCCGCAGTCCAGCAAGTCCGACGGCGACGCCACCTTCGCCCGCCAGGAAGATGGGTCGTACCTGGCCAGCGGCAAGAACGCGTCGCACGACGTGTACACGTTCGTTGTTTCAACCAAGGCCCAGGGCATCACGGCCGTGCGTCTCGAGGCGCTCGCCGACGAGTCGCTGCCCAAGGGCGGTCCCGGACGAGCGCCCAACGGGAATTTTGCCCTCTCCGATTTTCAATTGTGGGCCGCGCCGCAAGGCACGGCTGGCCCCGCGCTGCGGTGAAAATCGGCAATGCCACGGCGACGTTCCAGCAAAAAGACCTGCCCGTGGCCGGAGCGATCGACGACAACAAGACCAGTGCCTGGGCGGTCGATCCGGAAGTCGGCAAGCGCCAGGCGGCGAGCTTCGAGTTGGAAACGCCGATCGCCGGCGCCAAGGGCACGACGCTCACGTTCATCTTGAAGTTCGAAAACAACGCCGGGCATAACCTGGGCCGCGTGCGACTGGCCGTCAGCACTGCCCAGCGGCCGGTCGGGCCGGATGGCGACGAGGCCATCGAGCTAAGCGTTGAAGAGACAAATCAGGCGTTGAGCACGCCGCCCCAGGATCGCACCGAGGCGACACTTGCAATCCTCGCCCAGTGGCACAAAACGCACGACGCCGATTGGCAAAAGCTGCACACCGCCGTCGAGGATCATCTCAAGTTGGTCCCCAAGCCCAAGCTGACCAAGGTGTTAATCGCCAGCGAGGGAGTTCCGGCGATCCGCCTGCACACGCAAGGGGCCGACTTTTTCGAGAAGACATTCTTTCTCAAGCGGGGAGATCTCAACCAGAAAGTCGGCGAAGCGCCGCAAGGATTCCTGCGGGTGTTGGTCAACGCGCCCGACGGTGAAAAACACTGGCAGACCGCGCCTCCCGAGGGCGCGCGAACCAGCTATCGCCGCCGGGCCCTGGCCGAGTGGATCACCGATACGCAATGCGGCGCCGGTCATTTGCTGGCCCGCGTGGCCGTCAATCGGCTGTGGTTGCACCACTTTGGTCGCGGACTGGTGGCCACCCCGAGCGATTTTGGCGCCGCCGGACAGCCCCCCACGCACCCCGAGTTGCTCGACTATCTGGCCGAGCAATTAATCGCCGGCGGCTGGCGGCTCAAGGACCTGCACAAGCTGATCATGACCAGCAGCGCGTACATGCAATCGACGCTCAGCGACCCCGAGCGGGCCGAGGCCGATCCCGAAAATCGCCTGCTGTGGCGACAATCGCGCCGTCGCTTGGAAGCCGAGGCCATTCGCGACGCCATGTTGGCCGCCAGCGGCGAACTGGACGAACGGATGTTTGGCCCCGGCACGCTCGACGAAGCGCAACGACGACGAAGCATCTACTTCACCATCAAGCGCAGCCAACTCGTCCCCAGCATGATGTTGTTCGACGCTCCCGACTCGCTGCAAGGTCTTGGCCAGCGCGCCGCGACGATCGTGGCGCCGCAAGCCTTGGCGATCCTCAACAACAAGCAGATACACGGTTACGCCGCGAGGTTTGCCAAGCGGTTGCTCGCCAGCGACAGCGTCACCGACGAGCAGGCGATTCGCAGCGCCTACCTGACGGCGCTGGCTCGCGAGGTCGACAGCGACGAGCTAAACCTTTCGCTGGGCTTCTTGCGCCAGGCCGCGGCATCCTACGAGGCGGCCGGCAAGAACAACGCTCGCGAATTGGCCCTGGCCGATTTCTGCCAGGTGCTGTTCGGATTGAACGAGTTCATTTACATCGACTAAATCGACCAAACCGAAACAGGGGCACGGACATGAATCTTCCGCACCACTTCGGAGCGCCAAACGCGGCGATTGGCTCGCGGCGCGAGTTTTTGGCCCGTGCCGGCTCGGGCTGCGGAATGCTGGCTTTGGCGGCCTTGTTGCAAGAGCAAGGCCTTTTGGCGCCGGCCAACGCGGCCACGGCCGATCTGTCGCTGAACCCCATGGCCCCGCGGGCGGGCCATTTCCCCGCCAAGGCCAAAAGCGTCATCTGGCTGTTCATGAACGGCGGGCCCAGCCAGGTCGACACCTGGGACTACAAGCCCGAACTGGCCAAGCGTGACGGCCAGGACCTGGACGGCTTCGACAAGAACACCGGTTTCTTCACCGACCAGGTCGGCCCGCTGATGAAGTCCCCCTTCCAGTTCGCCCAGCATGGGCAGTCGGGCGCCTGGGTTTCGGAAATCTTTCCGAAGATGGCCGAGCACGTCGACCGGATGGCGTTTATCCACTCTTGCTTTACCAAGACCAACAACCACTCGCCCGCGCTGTTCGAGATCAACACCGGCATGAGCCGGATGGGTTTTCCCTGCATGGGCGCCTGGGTGACGTACGGCCTGGGCACGGAGAATCAGAACCTGCCGGGCTTCATTACGATGTACGACACCCTGGGCCGCGGATTGCCCAAGGGACACGCCCAGAATTGGGGCGCCGGTTTTTTGCCCGGCGTGTTCCAGGGCACGGCGCTCAACGCCCAGGGCGCGCCGATCAACAATCTGTATCGCCGCGAGGACATGACCGACGCCCAGCAAGTCGCCCAACTCGACTTGCTCAGAGAGCTCAACAAGCGGCAGCCGCAATCGCACGATGCCGATCTGGCGGCTCGCATCGAGAGCTTCGAGTTGGCCTATCGTATGCAAATGGCAGCGCCCGACGCTTTGGCCATCGACGGCGAGCCGGCACATATCCGCGAGATGTACGGCATCGACAACCCCAAGTGCACGCACTTCGCCCGGCAGGTGCTCACGGCCCGGCGGCTGGTCGAGCGCGGCGTGCGGTTTGTGCAGATCTACTCCGGCGGAATGGAAAACGAACGGAGTTGGGACGGGCATGCGAACATCGAGCAGAACCATCGGCAGTTCGCCGGCGAGACCGATATACCAATTGGCGCCCTGCTAACCGATCTCAACGAGCGCGGCCTGCTCGACTCGACGCTGGTGATTTGGAACGGCGAATTCGGCCGCCTGCCGATCGTGCAAAAAGGTGGCACGGGCCGCGACCACAATCCACACGCTTTCACCACCTGGATGGCCGGCGGCGGCGCGAAAGGGGGCGTACACTATGGCGCCACCGACGACATCGGCCACAAAGCCGTCACCGATCGGGTCAGCATCAACGACCTGCACGCCACGATCCTGCACCTGCTCGGCATCGACCACGAAAAACTTACCTATCGCTCCAACGGCCGCGACTTCCGCCTGACCGACGTCGCCGGCCGCGTGGTCAAGGAAGTCATTGCGTAAAAGCCGGCATACCCGATCCGGACCGACTACGCTATTCCGTCATGCAGGGTGCCACTGCTGGCTTGCCCAGCAGTGCAGAACCACGGGTGCACAATCCACCCGCCGCACTCGACAAAACAGGAGAGTCGGTCCCCTACGTGGCTGCAAAAAAAACGCCCGTGCTTCGATGGGCCGCACGGAGTACAATTGGGCATATGAGCACGTCAGCCATTCATCTTGACCGACTGCTGGAACCGTTCGCCGGTTGTCTGTCTCTCGACGTCGCGGCCAAGCTGGCGGATTTGCGCGCGGACGACACCATGCAAGACCGCATCGACTATCTTGCCCAGCGCTCCACCGACGGCTTGCTGACCGATGAAGAGCGCGAAGAGTATGCCGGCTATCTGCACGCCATCGACGTTATTGCCGTCTTGCAGGCCAAGGCACGCGCCCTGCTGCGCAAAACCTAGCAATGGACCAAGACTTGCGGGAACGGGTGCGCAGTCGAGCCGACGACGCGTGCGAATACTGCCGACTGCCGCAAGCGGCCTCACGGTTCGCGCGCTTCCACGTCGAGCACGTCATCGCTCGCCAGCATGGCGGCTCCAGTGAACCGGAGAATCTGGCGCTGGCTTGCAGTTTTTGCAATTTCCACAAGGGGCCGAATATTGCCGGCCTTGACCCCGAAAGCGGGCAGCTAGTTGCGCTGTACCATCCCCGTCGCGATAGATGGGCAGATCATTTCGTCTGGCAAGGCACGCTGATCGTTGGTCGAACGGCATCCGGCCGCGCCACGGTGCAGTTGTTGGCGATGAATGATTGGCAGCGCGTGGAACTGCGGGACAACCTGCATTCGCTAGGCGAACGGTTCGCGGGGGGAATTTAGGAGGGGACTTACAATCAGGGGTGTCCTTCTTTGTTCCTATTCGATCTGCGATTAAGGTTGTGCTGAGTCAGGCCGGTGGAACGTAAGCATCGACGCCTTCATTGCCGCAGTCTCTTCGGGCGTTGCTTCAGAGTAGGGCAGCATCGCGGTGACGGAAAATGAGCCGCTCTTATCGATGCCAATGAGATAGTAGGCAATGATTCTGTCACCTGCTATCAAAGCTGTGAACGTGCCTGAGCGAGCTTCTATGCTGCCAAATCGCCCACGTTGAACTTCGCCGAATTGTACATCTTCAAGGCCGGACTGAATGGTGTTCTGCATTCCTTGCACGGTTTTGTCCAATGCGTCCGTCGATGGCCTGGCAAAAGGAGTCAAGGTAACCGAAAGGTTCTTTGTGCTTTGGACGACCCCGCCTGGTGTCCAACCGTAACTAAAAACTCCGCGCGCCGCCAGTTCTGGTGGATCTGGCCGATTCGCCTTCCGGAGGCCGCTCGGTGGCCGGATGCTGATACGCGCATCTTGATACCGTTCGCCGAGCCTGGCCACGACCGCCCCATCTGGCTTCCAATCGGGCAGCGACTCCTTCTTTTGCGCCAGCGCGTCGCTCGCCAGGCAGAGCCAAACCCCACTGATAGCCAGGCAGCAGGCAATTGTTGTTCGCATCTGAGTTCTTCGTGCTAACTGTCGCTCTAGTTGTCGGCGATCAAATTCAAGATCGCAGCACATGATCGCCTTGATTCCCGGTATCTCAGAAAACGCGTCGGAACAGATTTACGGCATCGGTCGTAAATCGACCTGGCCAACTATTGTTAGTGTCGAATGCTTATGGCGCCAACGCATTAGTTCAAGAACCTGATTGGGATTGTGGTTCGTGCGCCCTCTGCTCGTTCGTGCACGGCGTGTTTGGCTGCGGGGCCTAAACCTCCGGAATCGGCGGAACTTCAATGCCCAGCGCCGTCGCCAGGTCGATGGCGTGCTCTTGTTCTTGTTTCGTGATGTCGCGCAGCACTTCGCACAACGCGTATTCGCCCAGCGCTTCGGCGTCGCGGATCCGCTTGCGATAATGAGCGATCGTTTCCAGCTCGTTGTCCAGGTCGAACCGCAGCATGTCCTTGGCCTTGTCCGAGGTTTTCACCTTCAAGGGCGTGACGGTCGGCATTCCGCCCAGGTAGTCGATCTGCTTGGCGATTTGCAGCGCGTGCGCCAATTCCTCGCCGGCATGAACCTCCAGTTCCTTGGCGATGTTCATGTACTCGGCGCCCTTGAGCACCTGGCTGTAATTGATGTAGGCGATGATCGCCTGATACTCGCGGGCCAGATCCTCATTCAGTGCCTTGATCAACTCGTCGCGCGTGATATCCGTTTTAGCCATGCCTGACTCTCCAATATGGGGGTCCAATCGATATGTGTGAGCTCAATTTGTATCGCGTCATTCAATTAGGGCGGCAATTCCCCGATTCGTCAACCGTAAGACGTCAAGCATCGCTCCCCGCGGAATGAAGACTATTTGCGTTCCGCTTGCTCGGAGACGTCCGCCAGCCTCGCGTCGATGGCATCCCACAACTGCAATCGCGACTCTAGCGCCGCAACAGCTGCCCGGCGGGCAATATCCCATTTGGCCCGATCGTCGCCGCAAAGGTCGGCTACCAGGCGAAGTGCCATCGGCCCATGTTCGCCGCTGTCCAATTCGACGTGTCGCTGCAAGTAATGCTTGAACTCGCCCAAGCCTCCGAGGGTCTCGCGGTCGATTTCATCGACGATCCTTTCAAACACGGCCGGCAGAAGGTCTTCTCGGCCGAAAGTGAACGCCGCAGCCATGCCGCACAAATCATTGCTCTCGATGATCGCGAACGTGTGCTCGACAAACGATTGAATCGGCTGGCCGACTTGCGCGCTTCGAAGCGCCTGGTGAAGCGAAAGCCCTTCCCGTAAATGGCCGACAAACCGGTCGATCTTATCGGTCGAAGCGCCAAAGGTTGTCATCGCCTGGTGGTAGAGGTCGAAGTGGCTGGCATAGCCGCCATGCCCGTCTTCGTCGCTCTCTTCGCCCAGCACGATCTCGTTGATGAAACGGCTGCCAAGGGCGTCCGCATTCGGCAGCCAAGGCACCGAAACGCAGCAGATTTGCCGTTGCAAGGCCTTGAGCAAGGACATGAAGTCCCACACGGCAAAAACATGATGCTCCATGAATGTCCGCAAGGCCGCGCGGTCGGAAATCCGCCGATAGATAGGGTGCTCCAAAAGTGCCGAGCGAAGCGGGTCAATGGCCGATTGGATCTGTTCGATGCTCATCGCCGGGGAACCTCGCGGCATTCCGTCCCGTCGGCCTTCAGGCAAGCCTCGATTTGATCGCCCAGAACATCGATCAACCGTTCCAGCGAGCCGGGCGCGACGATGGCGACCGACTCCTGGTAGATGCCTTTGCCGTAGGTGTCGGCCGTTGGCACGTAGCCCGGCAGCCAGCCGTTGGTGACCGTGCAAATAATGAGGGGATGATTGGCAAAACGTTGGCGAAGCGCTTTTTGGAGCAGGCTGTAGTGTTCGCCTTGCAACGAAACCCAAATCGCGTCCCCCATTCGCCAGATGGAAGCCACGAGCGGCACGTGATCGCCGGGCGGCAGCGACTGCAACCGAGACAATTGCCTCTGCATGCGTTCGACCTGAGCCCGGCAATCGCGGGCTTTGAGCTCATCGCCCGCGGCCAGCGCGGCTCGCTCGTCATCCTGCCATCGATTCAGCCGCGACTGGGTTTCTTCGCGCGTGGGGAGATCGGGCCGATATGCCAAATCGATCGCCGCCGACTGGCAATGCCAGCGATGCTTGCCGCGCAAATCGGATTCTGGCAGCGGCACGTGCTTCCAGGTGCCGATCGTGGCGCCGGACACGACGGGCCCGGCATACTCGAATCGCTGGCCCGGCCCGTCGAGCGACTCTAGCGCCGCCAGCGCCGCGTAGCCTAACTCGCGCCCGTTACGGTCGGCCACGCGTGTGTCCCCGACATAACCATCGCGCGGGCCCAAGTCGCCCGAGGCGCCTTGCAGAAACAGGCACGGGGCGCACGTCGCGCCTTCCACAACTTCGCGCATCGCGCCGACAAAGTCGGGACTGATCAGGGTGTTGTCCCAGGCCAGCGTAGTGGGATGACAGGCATAATTGACGACCGTGGCCACGGTGTTCCCGTCGACATCACTCAGCCGGGCCACTAAAAGGGTGTCATCCGCCGCACCATCGGGATTGAAGCCGCAAACGTAAAGCTGGTTTGCGGCGTCCCAGTAGTCTCGATGGCGGGCCAGCGAGGAGCGTCCCTGGCCATAGACAATTGCCAACGGCCCGATCGACGCCATCGCCTCGCAGACGGCGGCGGCGACTGCCTCGGCCATGAACTCGAGATACGGAGCGATCAAATCGCCGCCAGGCAGATTCGCCCGGCTCGGATCCATCAGCCCCGCGGCGTGGGTGTGCGAGCAGGTAATGTGTAGTTGGTCGAGCCCGATGCCGGTCCGCCGCGCGACGTGATCGCGTAGCGCCCGCATTTCGTCGTTCCACAACAGGCAGTGGTCGATGCTGACCAGCACCTGCGAGGGCGCCGGGGGCTTGCCATCGCCTGCCTCCGTCGGCGCCAACACCAGCGCCGTAGCCAACAGCGAGCGGTGAATCCCCGTGGAGCGGTCGTGCGTGGCCGCGCCCCACATGCGGTGGTAAATGCCCACCGGCGGAGTGATATCGCGCCTCGCGATAGCGCCTTGGCAGTACGATTGCGGAGTGTCGACGTGCGTCACCGGCGTTCACCCCGACTCGCTGATCAGGTGCGATTTGACGAACTTCTCGTCCAGTGTCACGCCCAAGCCCGGACCGTCCGGCACGGAGATCCAACCGTCAGCCGCCTGCACTTTCTCGTGAGTCAACTCATGTCGCAGCGGCGAATCCTCGACACAGTCCTCGAAGATAAACGCGTCGCGACACGTGCTCAGCCAGTGCAGGCTGGCGGCGACGGTCAACGGACTGGTATAGCAGTGATTGCACAGCCGGGCGCCGCGCTCTTCGACACGCGCGCGGATATAAGCCGCCTCGGTGAAGCCGTTGCGCGACAAGTCAACCTGATAGACGTCCAAGGCGTGGCGATCGATCCATGGTCGAAAGGCCTCTCGGCCGCATTCGCCCTCGCCCGAGGCAATCGGCACCGGCGACCGGTCGCGCAGCCACACATAGCCGTCGATGTCATCCTCGCGCAAGGGCTCTTCGAGCCATTCGATATTGAACTGGGCGAAGGCATGCGCCCGCCGCAGCGCCGTGCGGGCATCCCACACGCAGCCGGCGTCGATCAACAGCGTGCCATCGCCAATCCCTTCGCGGGCGCCCTGCACCAGCTCGATGTCGAGCGCCTCGCTTTGGCCCATTGGCTCCCAACCGAACTTGATGGCCTGGTAACCCGCGGCGCGCCAGCGGCGGGCGATGTCGGCCGTCTCGCGCCCGTCCCGTCCGAACAGGATCGAGGCATATGCCTTGATCTTGCCGTGTTGCTTGCCGCCCAGCAGCCGATGGATCGGATCGCCGTAATGCTTGCCTTTCAGGTCCCATAGCGCCATATCGACGGCGCCCATGGCCGCGATCCCCACCGAAGTGCGGCCGAAGTACATCGTGCGGCGATACATTTTCTGCCATAGTCGCTCGGTCTCGAGCGGGTTCTCGCCCACAACGATCTCGCGCAATCCACAGGCGATGTTGTGGCTGAACGGCGCGTCGACAATCGCCTTGATGACCTCGGGCGAGGCGTCGGCCTCGCCGATGCCTTCCAGCCCGGTGTCGGTGCGCACGCGGACGATTACCGCGTCTTGGCTCGAGGCCGTCTTGGCCGTTACGTTCTTGATGCGAAGGATCTGGCAGATGACCTGGGTGATTCTCATGGCGCCTTGTCTCGGTTCGCTGCTTCCTGGCCGCCGTTACGTTCGATCGCCCGGCGATCGGCTTGGCGAGTCGGTAACGAGCTTAACACAAGCGAGGCGTCAGCGGAAACGGCTGCCGTTTCAAACGAGTTTCCGTCGAGATCGAGCGATTTGAAGGCCGAACCGATGGAAGCCAAGGCGACTTCCGACAGGGCAAATTATGTGCGAATTTCCGCCAGCAGGCGATCAACTTCTTGCATTTGCGCGTCCACGCGGGAAGCAAGCGTGTTGCCGTCGTGCCAGCGACGGAAGGCCGCCAGGCAATCCGGATCGAATCCCGGACCGGAATCGCGCGACATGATCTCTTCAATCCTGGATTCTGGCAGGGCTTCACGATAGGGTCGCTTGGCGGACAAGGCCTCGTACACGTCGGAAACCGCCAGGACCCGTGCAATCCAGGGGAGCGAAGTCTGGTCCAGCCGGCGATGATAGCCGTGACCGTCGAGTCGTTCGTGGTGCGCACTGGCTACGTCGGCTAGCTTGCGAAAGGCCGGCACCCGTTCCAAGATCTGTTGAGACCAATCCGGATGCTTGCGAATCTCGACGAACTCGTCCGCGGTCGGCTTGCCCGGCTTGTCCAGAATCAAGTTCGATACGCCTAGCTTTCCGATGTCGTGCAGCAAGCCAGCGCGACGAATGTCGCGCTGCACCTCGGGCGCGCATCCGAACTGCTGGGAAACTCCCACGGCAATCTCAGACACGCGGGTCGAGTGCTGGAAGGTCCAGGGAGACTTGGCGTCGACGATCCTTGCAAACGCCGCGGCCACGCGGTCCAAACAAGCCTCGTCGGCCAGCAAGACGGAATCTTTTGGCTCCCAGCCGCTCAACTCGCTCATTAAATCATCGCAGTGCAACCGACGCCAAAAGGTCTGTTCACCCGCGAACGACAGCAGGGCATCGACAAGTTGCGGATCGAACCACGCGCCTCGACGTTGCCTGGCCATTTCCAGGGCCGATTCCAGCCCGTAGGTGCTATGGAAGATTTCAACGGTTTGTGCCAGACAGCAGATTCGGCCGAGCAAAGGAATTTCCTGGCCCTTGAGCCCGCGCGGATGGCCACGCCCGTCCCAGTGTTCGTCGAGAACAAGAATGGCCTCCGCGGTCGTCTCGGGAAATCGCAGTTGACGAGCGATGTCGGCTCCTCGCTCGCAACGAACCTCGACGATTTTTCGGGCGCCCGCTTCTCCGCCCCGCGCCATGGCGGCCAGCCGCAGTAATTTGTCGAGGGTCGAACCGCCCACCGCACACTGATCCCAAGCGTACTTGAATTTGGGACCGTTCTTCGTCCAATCGACGACCTTGCCCGCGCGTTTTACCTGGTGGTCATCCGTGCCGAAGAGGTACGTCATCTTGGCCGCATTGCTCGAGCAACCCAGGTCCTTGAGCAACAAGGCATAATAAAGGGCAGAGCAATCGGACGTCGCCAGCTGTAGCTCATCGGCCAAGCGCATGCCAATTAGTGCGTTGCGCATGCAGTGGCCCTCGGGCTGGCCCTGCGTGATATCCAGCGCCACCGACAGCGCGCTGATGATCTCGGAGAGACGAATTTCCGTTGCGTCAATAAGCCGTTCATTGACCGCCGGCAGGTCGCATGGCGGGCAGGCCTCGCCGCAGACGCGAGATGACGTTGACATGGTGATTCTCGAGTGGACCGCGGGTCGGGACAGTGCCAAAGACCATTGGAACTCTATGCCACCGGGCGGCCTGATCGTGCTGAATCGTCCGAGTCATGTGTTTTCCTGGCAAGTACACGAAGGGGTCCAGCCATTGAGCGGCGTCCGAACGCCGGAAGGGAGGGGGGACTCCAGGCGAAATAGTCGCTTCAGCCGTTACAACCGGAGCCGATTCGGGAAAATGCCCGTCAGTGCGTCGCCACAGCCGACCTAAGCGTTGTGGCTGCAAGGAAGCGGCGTTAGTGACAGGTCCAGGATGGATGCATGAGTTTTGATCTGAACCTGCCGCGACGGACCGTGACACGACTCCGTTGCGGCAGCGCCTTTTACCGGTCAATCCTGGTATTCGCGTTATTGGCGATCTCGCCGGCCGTATCCCAGGCGGAGGACTCCGAAGCCGGGATCCTTCGCTTGCCTTCGGTGATTCAGCGGAATCACCCATTCGAGAAAATCGTCTCCTCCGCCGGGCAAGGCCAAATTGTCTCGCTCGAAAATGGCATGCTGTTGAGCGGAGCTTCCGAGTGTGACTGCCTGAGCTACGATCGGGCCCGAGAGTGCGAGGGGCTGTTCGACAACGTCTCCGGATTTCTCGGCCTCGACGGTTCGAAGCAACCACAAGACTTTGGAATCAACGCCCAATTTGGCGGCCGGGCCTCGGTGAATTGGGGCATTCCCTTGGTCCGATCTTGGGGCCTTGGCGCAAATCGGAACAGCCATCGATGCCACTGGCGACGCCGTGCAAGTCATCCAGCGCACTCAGGGTTCGACGGGGCGCACCCAGAGCTATACGACCTTGGGACTGTTCCAGCGCAGCGAGCGCGGACTGATCTGGGGCGCGGCGTACGATTTCCTGGCCGAAGATTACTACGACAAGTTCAGTCTCGGCCAGTGGCGGCTGAACGTCGGCTATCGAGTGACCGGTCGCAGCACGCTGGGCGTTTGGTCGGCCATCAGCGGCCACGATGATCACGGGCACTACGGCGCGATACCGATTACCTTGGTTCCAATCACGCAGACCAGCGGCTATTGGAAGTACGAGTGGAACAATGGCGTGCAAACCACGTTTTGGGGCGGTTTGGCCAACGGCCATGCCCAGGCGAACGGCGTGCTGGGCGATTTGCCACCCTTACATAACACGTTTGTCTTCGGTTCCGAGATTTTTGTCCCCTTGACCGAGAAGCTGGCGCTATTCGGACAAGGCAATTTCATCATGCCGGCCAATTCCGGCACCGTCGATTCCTATCTGGGTTTTGCATACTACCCGTATGCGCGCTGCGAAGCAATCACGCGGCGTTCGCGCCGTTGCAAACGGTCGCGGCGCCGACGAATTTTGCCGTGGACTTGCGGCGATAATCCTGGCCGGCAGTCGCCCTTACTCCAGCCGCAACAGCAAATCGTTGGCATCGACTTGCGTGCCCGGCTTGACCAGCAGTTCGACAACCTTGCCCGCCTGCTCCGCGTACAGCGTGGTTTCCATTTTCATGGCTTCCAGCGAAAGCAGCTTCTGACCGGCAGGCACTTTGTCGCCCAGCTTGACCGAGACGGTCACGACCAGCCCCGGCATTGGAGCGCCGACCTGCTTGGGGTCATCCCTGTCGGCCTTCACCCGCGATTTCTCCTCGGGCTCAAGCGATAAGTCGCGCACGTTAATGCTGCGCGGCTGGCCGTTGAGTTCGAAGAACACCGTGCGGCGGCCATCGGGATGCGGATCGCCCACGGTCAGGAACTTGACGATCAAGGTCTTGCCGGGTTCGATTTCGACAGCGACCTCCTGCCCCGGCTCCTGACCGTAAAAGAAAACATCGGTGGGCAGAATTCCCACGTCGGCATAGGTGTGCTGATGGGCCTCGAATTCCGTGAACACTTTGGGATAGAGCAGGTAGGACAGGATTTCCTGGCGTTTTGGCTCGCGGCCCAGCTTGCTTTGCAGCTCGGCGGTAACGGCCTTGAAGTCGACCGCCGGCAGATTCGCCCCGGGACGGTCGGTCTGCGCCGGCTGGCCCCGCAACACGCGCTGGATGACCTTGGGCGGAAAGCCGCCGGGCGGCTGGCCCATGCGGCCGGAGATCAAATCGACGACCGACTCTGGAAAGGCCAGCTCGCGCTTCGTGTCCAGCACGTCGTCGATCGAAAGGTCGTTCGTGATCAGAAACAGGGCCATGTCGCCCACGGCCTTGGACGACGGAGTGACCTTGACGATGTCGCCAAAGAGCTCGTTCACCTGGGCGTACATGCGGCAGATGTCAGGCCAACGCGGACCCAGGCCCACGGCTTGCGCCTGCTGATAGAGATTCGTGTATTGCCCGCCGGGGATTTCGTTGGTGAACACGTCGGCCGTGCTGGCCATCATGCCGGTCTCGAACGGCGCGTAGAACTCGCGTACGGCCTCCCAGTAGCGAGCAATCGCTTGCAGATTCTCGAACTTCAGCCCGGTGTCGCGCTCCGTGAATCGCAACGATTCGACAACCGAGTTCAAATTGGGCTGCGATGTCAGGCCCGACATCGAGGCCATGGCCGCGTCGGCAATATCCACATCGCCTTCGGCCGCCTTGAGAATCGCCCCGGCCTGCACGCCGCTGGTGTCGTGCGTATGGAAATGGATGGGGATCCCGATCTCTTGTTTGAGCGTGCGCACCAGTTTTTCGGCGGCGTAAGGCTTGCAGAGTCCGGCCATATCCTTGATCGCCAGGATATGGGCCCCCATCTTCTCGAATTCCTTGGCGAGCTCGACATAATACTTCAGGTCGTACTTCGAGCGCGACGGATCGAGGATATCGCCCGTGTAACAGATGGCCGCCTCGCACAGGGCGCCGCTTTTGAGCACGGCGTCCATCGCCACCTTCATGTTCGGCACCCAGTTCAACGAATCGAAGATTCGGAACAGGTCGATTCCAGCTTGCGCCGACTCCTGCACAAACGCCTTGACCACGTTATCCGGGTAGTTGGCATATCCCAGCGCGTTCGAGGCCCGCAGCAACATCTGAAACAGGATATTGGGGATCTTCTCGCGCAGCTCGGTCAGCCGCTGCCAGGGGCATTCCTTGAGAAAGCGCATCGACGTGTCGAACGTGGCGCCGCCCCACATCTCGATCGAGAACATCTCCGGGCAGGTGCGAGCGTAGGTCTCGGCGATCGCCAGCATGTCGTAGGTCCGCACCCGGGTGGCCAGCAACGACTGGTGGGCGTCGCGAAACGTTGTGTCGGTGATCAGCAGCCGCTTCTGTCCCAGCACCCATTTGCAAAACCCCTCGGGCCCCAGCTCCAGCAGCTTTTGCCGAGTGCCGGGCGGAATCTCGTGCGTGTGCTGCAGCGAAGGCACCGGCGCCGGCGTACGCCGCACCTTGGCCGGCCGTGTCTTGACCAGCGGATGGCCGTTGACGATCACTTCGGCCAGGTAGGCAAAGAGCTTGGTTGCACGATCCTGGCGGGGCACGAAGTCGAACAGCTCGGGAGCCTCGTCGATGAATTTCGTGGTAAAACCGCCAGCGATGAACTTGGGGTGCGTTACCAGATTGATCAGAAAAGGGATATTGGTTTTGACGCCTCGGATGCGGAATTCCGCCAGTCCCCGCTCCATGCGACGGGCCGCGTCGGTAAAACGGGGCCCCCAGGCCGTCACTTTGACCAGCAACGAATCGTAAAACGGCGTCACCACCGCGCCCGAGAAGGCCGTCCCGGCGTCGAGCCGTACCCCCATGCCGCCGGCCGAGCGATAGTGGGCAATGCGACCGTAGTCGGGCAGGAACCGGTTTTCCGGATCCTCGGTCGTAACGCGACACTGCAAGGCATATCCGTACGTACGCACGTCAGCCTGGCTCGCCAAACCGATTTCGGGATCCGAAAGCGCGCGTCCCTCGGCCACCAGGATCTGGCATTTCACGACGTCGACGCCCGTGACGGCCTCGGTCACAGTGTGCTCGACCTGAATCCGCGGATTGACCTCGATGAAGTAGTATTTTCCGGTGTCGGCATCGACCAGAAACTCGACTGTTCCGGCACTCTCATAACGCACCGCCCGCCCGATGCGCAGGGCCGCGTCGCAAATGTCGTCGCGCAGCTTGGGGTCGAGGTTGAGCGCTGGCGCGATCTCGACCACTTTCTGATAGCGCCGTTGGACGGAGCAATCCCGCTCATGCAAATGAACGAGGTTTCCGTGCTGGTCGCCGATCAGTTGCACCTCGATATGGCGGGGGCGCTGAATGTATTTTTCCAAAAAGACGTCCGAGCTCCCAAACGCGGCCTGCGACTCGCGTTGCGCCTGCTCGATCGACGAGGCCAGTTGATCCGGCTCGTTGACGACTCGCATACCGCGGCCGCCGCCTCCCTTGGCCGCTTTGAGCAGAACGGGGTAGCCTAATTTTTCGGCGAGTTGTTTTGCCGCCCCAATATCCGACAGTGGCTCGCTGCTACCCGACAAAATCGGCGCTTTGGCCGCATCGGCGATGGCCCGGGCTTCGATCTTATCGCCCAGTTTTTCCAAGGTCTCCGGCGGCGGGCCGCAAAAGATAATTCCGGCTTCGCGGCAGGCCCGGGCCAGGGCCGGATTCTCCGACAGAAATCCGTAGCCGGGGTGGATGGCGTCGGCCCCGCACTGCCGTGCCACGTCCAGAATTCCCTCCACGTCGAGGTACGTCCTGATCGGCTCGCCGGCATGGCCCACCTGGTAGGCTTCATCCGCCTTAAACCGATGCAGGGCATAGCGATCCTCGTGCGAATAGATGGCAACCGTGCGGATCCCGAGCTCGTGGGCCGTGCGGAACACGCGGATGGCGATTTCGCTGCGATTCGCGACCAGCAGCTTCCGGATAGCCTTTGTCATAACGTGTTCGGCCTTCTCATTTATCTGGGGCATCGGGCAAGGAGTCTCGGCACAAAATGTAACAGCGCCGGCGTGCGATCGACTAGGGGGCACTTGTCACCCCGCCCGCGTCCTCGGGCGATCCGCCACGGTCGCGTCGTTCGGCATTTGCGCGCCAGCCAAATTATCATGCACAATCTGCCCGCTTGCACGGCAATTTGCACAGCCGCGGCCACGACACGCCTCGACTAAGAACGGCAAATGTCGATATCTTGATACTGGTACGTTCAACGCGAGGCTGGCACGGCGAGGCAGGGGCAACTCCCGTGCCGAGCACCCGTTTGATCCCTCCCCACGGAATTTCGAAAGTCCAAGCCGATATGAAGCGGTTCCATTCCATCGTCGCCGCGGCCACGTTGTTACTCGGCCCGGCAGTCGCGACCGACGCGGCCGAGACCAATGCTCGCATGGCGGCTTTGCTGTCGATCACCTCGCAAGAGCTCAAGGATGACGTCGGCGCCTTGGCCGACGACACGTTCGAAGGCCGGGAATCCGGCACGCGCGGCAATCGGGCCGCCGGCATCTACGTCATCGAGCGGCTCAAGAAAATGGGGCTGGAAGGAGGCGGAAACAAAAACAGCTACTATCAGAATTTCGGCAACTACACCAATATCCTCGCCTATGCACCGGGCCGCGACCCAGAGTTGGCCAACCAGGTGATCGTGATCTCGGCGCACTACGACCACGTCGGCTACGGTTCGAGCCGCAATAGCTACGGTCCGATTGGCCGGATCCACAATGGCGCCGACGACAACGCCAGCGGCGTGGCCGGATTGCTCGAAGTGGCCCAGGCGCTCACGCTTTTGCCCGAAAGGCCCCGGCGATCGATCTTGTTCGCTTTCTGGGACGGCGAGGAAAAAGGACTGTTGGGCTCCAAGCACTGGCTCGAAGAACCCACCGTGCCGCTCAATCGCGTGGCGATCATGTTCAACGTCGACATGATCGGCCGGCTGCGAAACTCGCGGGCGGTCGTCTATGGCACCCGCACCAGCGCCGGCTTGCGACGTCTGGTGAGCCGCCAGAACGATCCCTCGCAATTGCTGCTCGATTTCAGTTGGGAAATGAAAGGCGATAGCGACCATTGGGCGTTTTACTCGCGGAACGTTCCGGTGCTGATGCTGCACACCGGTTTGCACGACGACTACCATCGTCCCAGCGACGACGCCGACAAGATCAACACCGAAGGCCTGAAACAAATCGCGCAGCTGATGTTCAACGTGCTGGTGGAACTCGCGGATGCTCCCAGCCTCGGGGGATTTCGCGGCCAGTCGCGCTCTGAGACGCGCTTCGAGCAACAAACCCGCGAGCGCGGACTCCCCTCGCCGCCGGGGCGATTGGGAGTGCGCATTGACGGCAAGGCCGCCGTCGATGGCCGCGTTATTGTCAACAATGTAAGCGCCGGCTCGGCCGCCGATCGGGCCGGCATCCGGACCGGCGACCGCGTGTTGAAGTTCGACGGCGCCGACGTCACCGACGCCGCACAGTTTCTGGTCAATGTCCTGGCCGCCGCGGGGCCGGTTACGGCTTCGATCGAGCGAGCCGGCCAGGACGAACCGCTAGAGGTGACCTTAAACTTGCCGGGCGAGCCGGTGCGATTGGGAATTTCTTGGCGCACCGACGAAGCCGAGCCTCAAGCCGTCATCATTAATCGAGTCGTCAACGGCTCGCCGGCCGATCTGGCCGGACTGCGCGTCAACGAGCGAATCTATCGCGTCGATGGGCGCGAATTCGCCAACGGCGAGGAGTTTCGCCGCTTGGTCACCGAAGCCAGCGGCCCCTTGCAGTTGGAAGTCGAAGGCGAGGGACGCGTGCGGAACGTCGAAGTCGTGCCGGCCGCTGTGCGCTCGATTCGGGCCCAGGACGACGGCGAATAGCCGGCTCGTCCTCCCGGGGCCCTAACCTGCCGCGTCGCTACTTAAGCGGCGCGCTCTTGGTTCGACCGACGCTCGGCTTGCCGATTTCCAGCAATTCGAGCTCGAAGATCAACGTCGTGTTCGGGCCAATCGCCGGCGCCGAACCTTGCTCGCCGTAAGCCAGGTCGGGCGGAATGTACAGTTGCCACTTCGAGCCGACTTCCATCAACTTGAGCGCTTCCTGCCAGCCGGGGATAACCTGGTTGACCGGCGTGGTGAAGGGCTTGCCGGCACTCGCCTCGAATTCGGTGCCGTTGATGAAGCTGGCACGGTAGTTGACGGTCACGACGTCATCGTCTTTCGGCTTGGGGCCCTTGCCGACCTTGAGAATCTTGTACTGCAAGCCGCTGGGCGTCACCTTCACGCCGGGCCGCTTCTTGTTGTCGACCAGAAACCGCTTCGAGTCTTCGCCCCGTTTCGCCGTCACATCTTTTTCGAAGGCCTCCATGGCTTGGAACGCCTGCTCCTCGGTGAGCGCTAATTTGCCGCCACTGGTCGCGTCGCGGAGTCCTTGCACCAACAGGTCGATGTCGATGTCGACCGACTGCTTCTTGAGTCCATTGCCCATGGTCATGCCGAAGCTGTAGCTGGCCTTCTCCCGCAGAGTCTTGAGCTCACTCTTGCGAGCGCCGCGTTCTTGTGCGCTGGATTGCGTGGCACCGAAGGCCACAATAAGGACGAGAAGCAAACCGACTTTCATGCTGGATCCCCTTGTTCGGCTGACTTGGCAACGATGTATGGCTAACCGAGCCATCCTGGCCCTGATAGCGTGCGGGCGGGATCATAGCCGAAAAGCCCCGAGACCTCCTAGACCGGATTTGTCACCCCCGGGCCTGCGCAAATACGAACCGCCATTCCCTTGCCGGCATCCCGTTAGGCTAGCCCGCCTTATTGGAGAAATGGGAAGGGTGGCCGGCCGTCGAAGAATAGGCTAGATGTCGTTGTGCAAAGGTCTCGCAGAGACTTGCCGCTCCCTTCGACCCGTCTGCGGCCCCGCCACCTCAGGCCAGTAGCTCGTGCCGCACGCGGGGTTTCTCGGTCGGCCCGATCAGCCGCTGGTTCAAACCCTGGTAGCGATAGGCTAGCTTGTGCGGGTCAAGACCTAACAAGTGCAGGATCGTGGCCTGCAGGTCGAAGACGGGCATTTCGTCCCGGGTCACGTAATAGCTGAAGTCGTCCGTTTCGCCGAACACGATTCCCGGCTTGACGCCGCCGCCGGCCATCCAAATGGTAAAGCAGTGCGGGTGGTGATCGCGCCCCAAAAACTTGGAGCCGGCGCGCTCCTCGTTCATCGGCGTGCGGCCGAACTCTCCGCCCCACACAATCAGGGTTTCGTCGAGCAGGCCTCGCTGCTTGAGATCTTTCACCAGCGCGGCGATCGGCTGGTCGACCTCTTTACATTTTTTCGGCAGTGCCGTGACGATGTCATCGCCCGCCCCGGTGCCGTGGATGTCCCAACCCCAGTCGAATAACTGCACATAGCGCACGCCCCGCTCGACCAGCCGCCGGGCTTGCAGGCAGTTGTTGGCGAACGAGCCGGCGCCTGGCCTGGCGGCATAGGCCTCGAGCACGTGCTTGGGCTCTTGCGAGATATCCATCACGCTGGGCACCGAGATCTGCATCCGATAGGCCAGCTCATACTGCGCGATGCGCGTCAGCGTCTCCGGATCGCCGAATTCCTTCAGCTCCAGCGCGTTCAACTGCGAGAGTGCGTCCAGGCTGCGCCGCCGCACGTCGCGCGACATGCCCTTGGGATCCGAGACATACAGGATCGGTTCTCCCTCACTGCGACATTGCACGCCCTGAAAAACCGAGGGCAGAAAGCCGCTCCCCCACACGCTCTTGCCGCCGCTAGGATCGGTGCCGCCGCTGAGCAAGACCACGAAACCGGGCAGATCCTGGTTCTCGGAGCCCAAGCCGTACGTGACCCACGAGCCAATCGAGGCCCCGCCCGAGCGCGCCGAACCGGTGTGCAAGAACAACTCCGCGGGCGCGTGGTTGAACTCGTCGGTCCGCATTGATTTGATGATGGCCATCTCGTCCACAATGCCGGCGATGTTCGGCAGCAATTCCGAAATCCAGGCCCCGCTGCCGCCATGCTGGCTGAATTTGTAGGGAGTGCCCAGCAGCTTGGGATGTCCCTTGATGAAGGCGAACCGCTGGTTCTTTAACAGTTCGTCGGGACAAGGCTGCATGTTGTGTTCGACCAGCTTCGGCTTCCAATCGAACAGCTCTTGCTGCGGCGGCGAGCCGGACATGTGCAGGTAAATAACGCTCTTGGCCCGGGGAGCGAACTGCGCCGCCCGGGTCGCCAGCGGATTGATCGATTCGCCGGCCGTCTGCCCTAGCGTGGGGCGATCCAACAGCGACGAGAGCGCCATGGCCCCCAACCCGACCTGGCAATGTTTGAGGAAGTGGCGGCGCGTGTTGAGTCGGGCTTGCTCGAAATGCAGGTTCATCATCATGTCCTCGCCGTGCCCTATCGCTTGGTCAACACGCCGTCCAGGTTCAATATCACGTTGGCCACCACCGTCCAGGCCGCCAACTCACTGGCATCATATCCGGCCGGCAGCGGTCCCAGCGGGTCGGTGGCCAGTTGGACCGCTGCCTCGGGATTCTTCCGATAATACTCAAGCTCATCGTCGTACAGCGACACAATCTGGGCGACTTGCTCGTCCCGCGGCGGGCGGCACAACGCCAAATTCAACGCCCACGCGGCGCCGCGGTCGAAGTTGGCCCGCCTTCGCCTACGATGCGCCGCGCCAGGCTTTGCGCGGCCTCA
The DNA here is from genome assembly GCA_963791755.1 of uncultured Planctomycetaceae bacterium. Lineage (GTDB taxonomy): Bacteria > Planctomycetota > Planctomycetia > Pirellulales > PALSA-1355 > PALSA-1355. Next base: position 351,351 of record CAWBTK010000003.1, on the reverse strand, counting down.
ACATACACCGGATCATTCATCGTCACGAACGCCTGTAGGGGCGTGTTGGTCGAGATCCGCCGCAACGAGCAGATTTCGCGGCTGGGCGCATCAAAGACCGCCATCGAAGGATACGGCACGGTCCGCCGCCAGTAGGTATACAAGCCGCGACGATATCGATCTTCTCCGCTGCTGGTGGCCCAGGTTCGCTGCCCGTTGAACGCTGCTCGCCACAAGTTCGGCGGTTGCGGCGGATAGACCGACGCGCCCCCTTGCTTGCGGCTCAGCAGGCCCGCGATCGCCAGCGTCTGGTCGCGCACGACTTCCGCCTCCAGGCGAAACCGGGGTCCGTGCGCCAAAAAGAGATTGTTCGGATCCCGCGCGAGCGCCTCGGCGCGGGGGTCGACGATTGACGATACGTAGCCGAAGTAACCAATTGCCGCAGCAAGGCTTTGATATCCCAACCGCTCTCCATGAACTCGACGGCCAGCCAATCCAACAACTCCGGATGCGTGGGCGGAACCCCTTGCGTGCCAAAGTCCTCCTGCGTGGCCACCAGTCCGATGCCAAACAATTGGGCCCAAAGTCGATTGACCATCACTCGCGCCGTCAACGGGTTGTCTCGATCCATCAGCCAGCGAGCCAGACCCAAGCGATTCAACTCGGCCCCCGCGGGCAACCGGTGGAACGCGGCAGGCAGCGCCGGGGTCACGACGTCGCCCGGCACGCGGAAGTTGCCTTTGATCATCGTGTGCGTCACGCGACGCTTATCGGCCGGCAACTCGCGCATGACGGGCGTCATGGGAATCTGTTTTTCAATTTCCTTGATCTCGGCCGTCAACTTGACCAGGCGGTCGCGCAGGGCCGCGGTGGCCGGCGATTGCGACCAGTAGTATCGGGCCAATTCCGCCGACTGCTCGGAAGTCCTCGATTGGGGCTCAACCGCCAAAATCTCTTGCACGCCCGCGGGAATCGCGGCGAATGGGGCCGCGACGTCGGTCGCCGAAACGCGGAAACGACCCAGCGTATGTTGCCCGCCATAGGATTGCACAAGCGTCAGCTTGAGCTTCGCTCCGCCTTCGAATGCCAGCGGCCGGCGGAATCGAAATGCCGCCTGGTGCGGCTTGCCGACCTGTGGGCTGATCGCCCAACCGGAGTCGGCCGCTTCGCTGCCGTCGATCGTGCGCTCGATCGGCCAATTGGCCTGCGCAAAGTCGGCCGACGCGTCCGCCAGTTCAACCCGTGTCGGTTCCAAGAGATCGAACTGGGCTTCGGCCTTGGGCGGGTCCGCGACGGTGCGCTGCCAGACGGGTTCACGCGATTCTACCAGCACAGTCACGCGAAAATCTTTCAATCGCGATTGCAAATTATTGTCCGTGCGGTTCCAAACCACGATGCGATCGAGCTCGACGGTGCGGCCCAGGTCGACCTCCCACCAGGGGTTATCGCCGTCGGCCGTATGCGTGACCGATTGCTTGTCGTAGTTGCCGTCAGTGTTATTGTCGATCGCTCGCTGGGCGATCGCGTCCCCGTACATGCTCGATTGCGATGCCTTGCCGGAGGGCGCCACGTTCTGGCCTCCGGAAAAAACCTGCACCTCGGCCAGCGAGAGGATTTTCTGCGTTCCCGGTATCTCGATACGGACGTACCGTCCGACGATTGGCTTGGGAACAAGCGGCGCTGCAGCCACGCGCAACTCGTTGAGCACGAAGTTGCCCGCCGCGCGGCCCGGACCCGATTGCGGCAATGTGTCGTCGGGCAGCGCTTCCAGCCGTAGCGCTGTGATCGGCCCAGTCGAACTGACAGTCTCCAGGCGATAGTTTGTCTTATCCGGATTGGCGCCGCCGGCCCGCAGCGAACCATCGGGCAGCGACTCGAACGTCACTCCGCCGTCCGCCGCGGCCGATAGCACGAGCGGCTTCCAACTTGCTGACTGTTCGCGCACGGCCTGCTCCCAGGCGGCCAGCTCGGCTTCGATTTGGGATGGCGGCGTTTCCAGCTGCGCTTGAATCGCGGAGATTTGAGCGTGTCGCTCGGCCAGCATTCGCCGATCGCGCAGCGTGGGCGTCGGCGCCAGCGGCGCCTCGTCGCCCCGGTCGGCGTCTTCGGTCTGATCGAACAGGGCGTAGGCTTGATAGTACTCGCGTTGGCTAATCGGATCGAACTTGTGGCTGTGGCACTTGGCGCAGCCCATCGTCAGCCCCATCCAGACTTGCATCGTGGTCTCGATGCGATCCTTGACGGCCGCCACGCGAAACTCCTCGTCGTCGGTGCCCCCTTCGTCGTTGGCCATCGTATTGCGATGGAATGCCGTGGCCAGAATTTGATCCGGCGTGGGATTGGGCAGCAAATCGCCGGCCAGTTGCTCGACGGTGAACTGATCGTAAGGCAGATTGCGATTAAATGCCTCGATCACCCAATCGCGATACCGCCAGATCGTGCGCAGCGGATCCGAGCCATATCCTTTCGAGTCGGCATAGCGGGCCAGGTCGAGCCACACCCGGGCCCATCTCTCTCCATACGCCGGTTCGGCCAGCACACGATCGACCATCCGCTCATACGCGCCTGCCGCCTGGTCATTCACGAACGCATCGACCTCGGCCGGAGTTGGCGGCAGTCCGATGAGATCCAAATACACCCGGCGCACCAGCAGATGGCGGCTCGCCTCGGGCGCCGGCGCTAATTTCGCTTGCTCCAGCCGCCCAAGCACAAAGTAATCGAGCGGCTGGCGAGACCAATCGGCCCGTTGAACTTGCGGCAAGGGGGCCTGCTTCGGTTTGCGCCAGGCCCAATGATCCGCGCGATCGGGCGTTGATTCGGCCGTTTCCGGCCAGTTGGCTCCCTCGCTTATCCAGCGGGCAATCAACGCCACTTCCTCGGCGCTGAGCGGCTCGCCCTCGCCCTCGGGCGGCATGCGCAAATCGGGATCCGTGCCGTCAATCGCCCGCAACAGCCGGCTGGCCTTGGGATCGGACGGCACGATTGCTTTGTGGCCCGAATCGCCCCCGGCCAGGGCTGAGTCTCGCGTGTTGAGTCGCAGCCCGCCTTCTTGGCGTTTGCCGGCGTGACACGCATGACAATGCGCGGCCAGGATCGGCCGTATCTCGCGGATGAAATCCACCGGCGGCGGCCCGGCGGCAGGTTCGTCGGCAAACAACTGGGCCGCTAGATGGCCGAGCACCAGCAGCGTTAGTGCGATTCCGCTCAGCAATCGCCGCACGCTTGGCATGATGGACCTGGGCGGTTCGAGGCGGGTAAACGGGGCGGGCATCTCGTATTCGAGCATCTAACAGTATAGTCGCGGCAGAGGGCGATGTCCTACTTGTCCAGCGGCTTCAGCTTGATGTTCTTGAACCAGCATTCGCCGCCGTGGTCTTGCAGCCCGATGTAGCCCTGTCGCGGGTGGTCCTTGAAGGCCACGTCGAATTTATGGCTGCTGCCGTCGGGTCGCTTGTTCTTTTCCGGCCATTGATCGAGGTCCAATTCCGAAACCGCGACGCCGTTCAACTCCACCGCCAACCGGTTCTTGTCGCACGTGATCTGCATGTGGTTCCATTGTTCCGCCGGCCGAGCGGCGGCCTTGCGCGGCTTGACGAGGTCGTAAATAGCGCCGGTGTCGTGAAAGCCGGCGGTGCTCGTGTCGTCGATCGCCACTTCCAGGCCGTTGTAGCCCACGTCTTTGCCGGGCCGAGGCGTGAGCGGAAAAGTGCGCACAAAGACACCGCTGTTGCAGCCGGGGGCGATTTTGAAATCGAGCGCCAGAATAAAATTAGACCAGGGCCGCTCGTGAATCATCATGTATCCGCCGCATTTGTGGGGATTAATGCAGTTGTCCTCGACCGGCCGATTGCTGGGCTTCTGACTGCTCGTGGTCCAGCCCGTTAGCGAGTGTCCATCGAACAGCAAAAGCCAACCGTCTCGCTTTTCCTGCTCGGTGAGTTCGTTATCGCCGGCCCTCGCGAGTCCCGGAACGCAAAGCAGCCAGACGAGGGCGATGGCAAATTTCACGGCAGAAGTTCCTCAACTGTTTTTCGATCCGCGTCAAAAGAACAGCCCGCGGCTGATGATTGTCCGACGCTGGGCCGCGTCGCGCATCGGCTCAGCGGCGGAGCGCTGGCCTCAATTTAGCTAGTGAGGGCAAGCAAGGCAAAGCATTCGCGCGTCAAACCTAACGTTAATTGTGTTAGGAAGTTGTGAACACATAAGAAGCTGCGAAAAAATGCGATTCCAGCCGCGCTCCCATCTGGCCGCGGCACCGCGCGTGGCCTAGAATAACGCCCAGCGGGACCGGCTCGAACCAGGATTCGTAGGCCTCGCGTGCCGGTGGCCCTGTACCCGATGCGACTTTTCCCGCGATCGGACCAGGTGAGTCAATGAACCAACTGCCGGCTCATTACGTACAGCCGAGCGACCGCGGGTTATTCGGACTTTGATCTATCATGTACCTAGGAGGAGTTCGCACGATGAAAGCTTCAGTCATTTTGGGTTTCGCCGCCATGCTTTTGGCCGGCATCACCGTCGTTCGTGCTGCCGAATTGAAGAGCGGTTTGCAGCCCGGCGATCTGGTCGGAGCGTTTGACGTCGAAAAGTGCGGCGGAGCGGTCAACGATGGCAAGGAAGTCGGCGCCAACTTCTGCTATCGCTGCATGCTGGGCAAGAAGCCGGTCGTAATGGTCTTTGCTCGCAAAGCCGACAATTCGCTGGCGAAGCTCGTCAAGGAATTGGACAAGCACGTGGCCAAAAACTCGGACCAGAAGCTGTCGTCGTTCGTCAACCTGCTGGGCAAAGATCCGGCCGAGTTGAAGAGCGTCGCGAAGGAATTCGCCGCCAAGAACCAGGTTGAGAACGTGGCCTTGGTCGTTCCGCAGGACAACGAAAACGGTCCTGCCGAGTTCAATATCAATCCCGATGCCGAAGTCACGGTGACGATTTATCGCGACGGCAAGGTCGCTGCCAGCCACGCGGTCGGCGCCGGCGGATTGAGCGAGAGCGAAATCAAGAGCATCCTCGCCGACACCGGCAAGATCCTGAAGTAACCATGTCTCGGTGAACGACGGCGGCCCAAATTGCCGCCCGATGCGAAAGACCCGAGGGACGCGATCTTGCCGCCGTGGCAGGATCGCGTCCCTTCTTTTGTGACATCGCGACAAGTCCGCCCGTTTAACCTTTACGCCGAAACCGGCCTGAATTATTTTTCTCCCTACGCGGCTCGCGCAGCCGCTCGAATCCCCAGACGTCAGGAACGCGGACGATGGCCGTGCTGTTGCAACTTCTCGATGCCCACAAGAGCTACGGCCACCAGGCCCTGCTCGACGGCGCCGAAATGACACTGACCGACGCGCACAAGATCGGCTTCATCGGCCGCAACGGCGCCGGCAAGTCAACCTTGTGTCGGGTGCTGCTGGGCGACGAGGAGTTGGACAAGGGAGAGGTCGTTCGGCACCCCAAACTGCGCCTGGGCTATCTGCGTCAACACGACCCGTTCCTGCCGGGCGAGACGGTGCTCGAGTTCCTGATGCGCGACAGCGGTCAGCCCGATTGGAAGTGCGGCGAGGTCGCCGGACGTTTCGAGTTGAAAGGCGCCTACCTCGACGGCCCGCTGCAAAAACTTTCCGGCGGATGGCAGACGCGGGTCAAGCTGGCGGCCCTGTTGTTGCACGATCCCAATCTGCTGCTTCTCGACGAGCCGACGAACTTTCTCGACCTGCGCACTCAGATCCTGCTGGAGCATTTCCTGCGGGACTTTCGCCAGGCCTGCTTGATCGTCTCGCACGACCGGGCTTTTTTCGGCGCCACCTGCAGCCAGACCCTCGAGCTGTCGCGCGGCAAGTTGACTTTGTTTCCCGGTCCGGTCGACGCGTTTCTTGAGTATCAACGTGAACGCCGCGAACACGAGGAACGCGCCAGCGCCGCCATCCTCACCAAACGCCGCCACCTGGAGACCTTCATCGACAAAAACCGCGCACGGGCCAGCACGGCTTCGCGCGCCCGCAGCAAGGGCAAACAACTCGAAAAGCTCGAAGAGATCGAGCTGGCGACCCCCGAACCGCAGGTTCGCATTCGCACTCCCCTGGTCGAGCCCCGCAAGGGGCCGGCACTGCGCTGTCTTGACCTGGCGATCGGATATCCCGATTACGAAGTGGCACGCGGCATCGACGTCGAGATCGAACATGGCACGCGCATGGCGCTGGTCGGAGACAACGGCCAGGGAAAAACGACCTTTCTGCGCACCGTCGTCTCGTCGTTGACCCCGCTGGCCGGCCAGATGCGCTGGGGATACGGCTGCGAGATCGGCGTGTACGCCCAGCACGTGTACACCAGCTTGCCCGAAAAGCGAACCGTGCTCGAACACTTGGAGTACTCGGCCGCGCCAGGCACCAAAACTCAAGCCATCCTGGACCTCGCCGGCAGCTTCCTGTTTCGCGGCGAGCACGTGAACAAGTCGATTTCGGTGCTCAGTGGCGGCGAGCGCGCGAGGTTGTGTCTCGCGGCGCTATTGCTTAGCAACTACAACGTGCTGGTGCTCGACGAACCGGGCAACCATTTGGACGTCGACACGGTCGACGCCCTGGCCGAAGCGCTCAACTCCTACAAAGGCACCGTGCTGTTCACCAGCCACGACCGGCACTTCATGAAGCGCGTGGCCACGGCCGTAGTTGAAGTGCGGGCCGGCCGCGTCGTCAACTATCGGGGCGATTACGACGCGTATTTGTACTACGTCAACAAGGAAATCGACGACGGCGAACGGGAGCAATCGGCCAAACAATCGCCTGGCAAATCTCGGCCCCCCGCGCCGCGCCTCGATCGAAAGCAACAGGCGCAACAGCAGCGAGAACTGCGCAAGGAAGTGACCGCGCTCGAACGGAGCATTGCGCGACTCGACCAGCGGAAGCGCGAGCTCAACGCCCAACTCCTGGAAGCGACCGATCCGGCCGAAGCCGTGCGATTGCACACGGAGGTCACGGCGATCGCCCAGGAGTTGACCCCCATCGAGGAGCGCTGGTGCGAACTGCAAGAGCTGGTCGAAGCCGACGAGGCGTAAGCGAGAATTCTGAGTTGTTCTCTCGCGCCCCGGTCATTCCGCTGTGACTCGCCGGCGCGAATTGGCTGCCCGTGTCATTTCCCCGATTTCCGCGGCGATTCGCCGGAATACCTCCGGCCAGTTTCCGGCTCGATTTTGCCGAAACAAGCGCATGGTTGGATACCAGGGAGTGTCGTCCCGCCCGACGAGCCACCGCCAATCGGCCACGTAAGCCAGAGCCACCCACACCGGCGCCCCAATTGCGCCTGCCAAATGGGCCGGCGCCGAGTCGCAACTGACGATCAAATCCAGTTTGCGCATGATGGCGCCGGTCTGGTTGAAGTCTCCTAGCTTTTCGCCAAGGTCCACGACCGGCCATTTGCGGCTCACGGCCCGCAACTGCTCGCGGCCGTCCCCCATTTGCAGACTGTAAAGCCGCACGCCCGAGAGCGCCGCCAGCGGCGCGAACTCCATCAGTGGTATCGAGCGAACCGAGTCGGCGAGATTCGTCCGGCTGCCCTGCCATGCGATGCCGATCTTGAACGACGCATCTTGGTCCAATTCTTTGAGCGCGGAAATCTCCGCGTCTTCGGCCGGCGACAGATACGGTACGTTGGCGGGAATGTTTTCCGGCGTGGTGCCAAAAACAGCACTCAAACTCAACAACGGAATATGCACGTCGAACGGCGGACGCTCCTCGCCGACGGCGATAACCGCGTCGACCCCCGGGCAACTGGCAATCAGCCGCGCGAGCGGCTTGGGACACTCCACGAAAACCTTGGCGCCGCGATGCTTCACAAGTTCCGCGTAACGCACGAACTGCAACGTGTCGCCAAGGCCCTGTTCGGCGTGCAGTAGAACCGTCTTGCCGGCCAGGTCGCACGACTTCCAACGCGATAGCGAAAAATCTTCTTCCTCCATGCCCTGGCGCTTCAAGCGCCATTCATGTTCGGTCCAGCCCTCCAAAAAGTCACCCCGCCGCAGTAGCGCGAATCCGCAGTTCGTATGCGCCTGGGCCAGATCCGAATGGAGGGCGATTGCACGCCGATAGCAATCGATCGCGTCGTCGAGCTTGCCCTGTTTTTCCAGCGTGAACCCCAGGTTATTGAACGCTTCAGCGAATCCGGGCTTCAGTTCCAACGCCCGAGAGAAGCGGCCGGCTGCTTCGTCGAGCAACCCCTGCTTTTCCAATATGAACCCCAGATTATTATGGGCCTCGGCGAACTCGGGTTTGAGCCGCAAGGCCTGGCGCAGCCAACCGACGGCATCGTCCAGGCGGCCCTGTTTGCCGAGCACGAAGCCCAGATTGTTGTGTGCCTCGGCATCCATCGGCTTGAGTTCGACCGCTTGCATATAGCAGGCCGCCGCTTCCTCCAGGCAACCTTGCCGTTCCAGCGCGACACCGAGATTGAATTGAACGTCGGCATAGTCGGGTTTGAGCTCGGCCGCCCGACGGAAACAGCAGAGCGCCTCGTCGAAACGATCCTGCTTTTCGAGAACGGTGCCCAGGTTATTCAGCGCGGCAGCGCACTCCGGCTTCAATTCCAGCGCGCGGCGGTAACACGAGGCGGCCTCGTTGAATCGCTCCAGCCGTTTCAGAACATTGCCGCGGTTGTAGTGCGTTTCGGCGCAGTCCGGTCTCAGTTCCAGCGATTCGTCGAAACGGCGCAGCGCCTCGGCGAGCTGCCCGAGTTGCTCGAGCACATTGCCCAGATTATTGTGCGCCTCGGCGTCTCGCGGCTTGAGTTCGAGCGCACGGCGGTGGCAGGCCAGGGCCTGCTGCAACTGATTTTGCTCGGCCAACACCACGCCCAGATTGGTGTGCGCGTCGGCGAAATCCGGCGCCAGTTGCAGCGCCTGGCGAAGTTGGACGGCGGCCTCGTAAAACTTGCCCTGTTCGGCCAGCACGATTGCCAGGTTGTTGTGCGCCTCGACGTAGTCGGGCTTTTGCCCCACGGCTCGGCGAAACCAGGTGACTGCCTCCTCGAAGCGTCCCTCGCCCGCCAGCTTGCATGCCGCCATATGATCGCGAATCGCCAACGCATGGCGAAGGTTTCTGGCCGTGTCGGCACACTGAGGATTCAGTCGCGCGGCTTCTTGAAAGCAGGGAATCGCAGCGTCCAATTGGCCCTGCTCCGCCAGGACAGCGCCAGCCGATGATGCGCTTCGGCGTGGCGCAGGACAGAGACGAATCGCGTCGGAGAGGCTCGCGGCCGCCTCGGGCAGCTTGCCCAGGGCATGTCGGGCGATGCCAAGCAGAAAATGGGCTTCAACGTTGTTCGGATCAACACGCACGACGCCGGCGTACGAACGCTCGGCATCCTGCAGTTGTCCGGCGCAATGAAGGGTCTTCGCCTGTATGAGCGTCTCAGCAACCGTAGCCACGAAAAACTCCTGGGGGGAGAGTTCTTCACGTTCCGTTTGGTTTGCCGATATGTACGCCTCTTATTGTCTCCGGGCCTGTTCCGCCGCGGGGCCATTAAAGCATGTCCCCCAACTAAATGCGAGCAATTTTTCTGGACTTTTTGGCCGGCGAAGTTTCCAGTGGGTTCGGGGGTGGCGGCGTGGATACTCGCGGCTCGCCACGTTAGGTCCCGGCCGACCCATGGAGCCACCGGGTCCACATTTCCCGGTAGGCTGCCTCGAGATGCCGCGTGAACCCCGCGAAATCCACGAGCGGCGACGCCGCCATCCGCCTCCGCAAGCTCTCGCGAAGCGCCGTCAGACGAGGCAAATCGCCGGCCAACGACGCGGCAATTTCGACGTATTGCTCGCTCGTGCGGGCGATCAACGCGTCGAGCCCCAAAACGCGGTGGCCGCTGCTTCCGAAGCGCGAGACATACGAATCGCCCGCCAGGGTAATAATCGGCACGCCCTGCCAGAGACAGTCGCAGGTCGTGGTGTGGCCGTTGAAGGGAAAAGGATCGAGCGCGATGTCGACCCGATTGATGAGTTCCAGGTACTTGTCGCGCGGCAGGCGATGGACCAACTCGAGGCGATCGCTCGCGATCCCGCGGTCGGCAAATAATCGCAAAACCCGTTCACGCAGCGAGACAGCCATATCGCCCAGGATGAGCAACCGCGATTGGGGAACCCGGTCAAGAATCGTCGCCCAGGTGGCCAGTACTTCCGGCGTGACCTTGGCAAAGTTATTGAACGAGCCGAAAGTGACATAGCCTGCTCGCGCGGCGGGCGACGGTGTCGGCAGCGGGGCCTCGGGCGACGGTAAGTAGCAAAAAAAAGCCGTCGGCAGCCGCACGAGTTTCTCGGTATGGAGCCGCTCGGTCGTGCCCGGCGGATCGCTCCATTCGTCGGTCAGCCGATAGTCCATCGCCTGCATGCCGGTCGTGTTCTGATAGCCGATATACGTTACCTGGATCGGCGCGGGCTTGCGCCGAACAACAGCATCCGCTTGCCGCCGCTGATGTGACCCGTCAGGTCAATCAGAATGTCGATCTCATCTTGTCGAACTTGCTGAGCCAGTTGCTCGTCGGAGAGATAAACGGTCGTTCGCCAGCGATCGGCAAAGCCCCGCAGCCGCCCGGTGGTGTCGTCTTCAATTGCCACATCCGAGTAACAAGTGATCTCGAACCGCGCTCGGTCATGCGCGGCCAGGATCGGCTCGACGAAGAAATTGACCGCGTGCGCCATGAAGTGCGGAGACACATAGCCAAGTCGCAATCGCCGACTCGGCGAGCGATCGTTCAAATGAGGAGCGGCCTGCGCCAAGAGGGGATCGGCATGACGTTCTCCCCAGGCCCGATGCTCGCGAAACACCGTTTGCAGGTCGTAGGCAGGATCGTAATTGAGCAAATACAAAAAATTACTGTGCAACCCCGAGTTATCCGGGGCCAACTCCACCGCCCGGCGATGCTCGGCGGCGGCATCGCCCAGGCGTCCCAAGGCCTGCAACGCGACGGCCAGGTTGCCATGTGCCAAAGCGAAATCCGGTTTGATCTCGATGGCGCGTTCCAAACAACGGATCGCTTCATCGCGGCGCCCGTGGTCGCTCAAAGCCATTCCCAGGTTGCTGTACGCCTCGGCGCTGTTGGGATCGATTTGAATGGCTCGTTCGCAGCAGACAATTGCCGCTTCCCATTGCCCCCGCGATTGCCAGACCTGGCTCATGCCCAAATGCGCGGCCACGCAGTTGGCGTCGATCTGTAATGCTTGTCGAAAACAATCGAGGGCCGAGTCGCCGAGACCCTGCCGCGAGAGCATCGCGCCCAGGCCGTAGCGAGCCACGGTCGAACGAGGATCGGCTTCGGCGGCTGCGCGATAGTAGTCGATTGCGGCGGAGGGCTCATTTCGGCTTTCGAAGATCAATCCCAAATTGGTCAGAGCCGCGGCATGATTTGCTTGAAGGCTTAGCGCGGATTGGAACTCCTCGATCGCCTCGGCCGCCAGACCCCGGTCCTTGAGAATCGTGCCAAGGTTATTGTGCGCGTTGGCCAGGGCCGGATCGATCGCGAGTGCCTCGCGATACATCGCCGCGGCTTCGTCGTGCTTGGCTTGCGTCTGGAGCACGCCGGCGAGGTTGAAGTGTGCTTCGGCCGAACGGGGTTCGCCGCGAAGCACGCGGCGGAAGCACGCCTCGGCATCGTTCAATTGTCCCCGTTCGTGCAACGCATGCCCCAACCGTGCGCGTGCCTGGTTGTCCTCGGGCGAAATCCGCAGGGCCTCCCGTAAGTTGGCGATCGCCTCTTCCGCTTGTCCGGCCGACAGCAACGCACCGGCCAACATGACGTGGATCTGCGCCACGCCGGGCTGAATCGCCAGCGCCGTGCGATACGCGGCGATCGCATCGTCCAAGCGTCCCGCGTGCCGCAGCGCCTCGCCCAGGTTGGCATGAAACGCCGCCTGGCGCCGGTCCCGGCCGATTGCCCGGCCGATCAGCCCGATGGCCACGTCGAACTGGCGCCCCTGCATCGCCAACAAGCCCAGCAAGTGCAACGCCTGCGGATTGTCGGGCTCGGCGGCCAACACCTGGCGATAAATCCGCTCGGCTTCGGCCAGTTGGCCGGCCTGATGATGGCGTGTACCCAGCGTCAGTGCTTCCCCGACGTTCAACATATCCTGTTCATTCTCGTCAGATTGGGCCTGAACACCAGTCGGCCCACATCCGCCGATAGGCCGCTTCCAAACGGACCGTGAACCCCGCGGCATCCAGCAGCGGCGAAGCCAGTATTCGCTCGCGCAGGCCGGCCCGCAACGATTGCAGGCGCCCGATGTCCTCGGCCAGTTGCACCGCCGTCTCGACATAAGCTTCGAGCGAATGTGCGATCAATTCCGTCAGGTCCAGGTTCACCAGAGCGCTGCCGCCAAAACGCGATACATACGTCTCGCCGGCCAGCGCGACCACCGGCACGCCCATCCACAACGCCTCGCAGAGGGTCGTGTGGCCATTAAAAGGGAACGTGTCCAGCGCGATATCCACCTGCTGATGCAATTCCAAGTATGCGCGGCGCGGCCGCTTGCCGACGAACTCCAATCGCTCGCCGGCCACGCCCGCGTCAGCAAGCGCCGAACGCATGCGCCTCAGGGCATCTTGACTGGGATCGGCCAGCACCATCAGCCGCGAGTTCGGAGTGCGGGCCATGATCCGCGCCCAGGCGCCCAGCACTTCGCGCGTGATCTTGGCCAGCTTGTTGAAGGAACCAAACGTGACGCCACCGGTCGCGAGCGCCGGCAGCGCACTCACCGGCGGCGCCTCGTCCATGGGCCGATAGCAGAAGAACGCCCGCGGCAGCCGGACTAGCCTCTCGGTGTAAAACCGATCGGTCGTGCCCGGCGGATCGCTCCATTCATCGGTCAGCCGATAGTCCATGGCCCGCATGCCAGTCGTGTTTTGATAGCCGATGTACGTGACCTGGACCGGCGCGGGCTTGCGTGCAAATGCCAGCAACCGGTGGCCCTCCAAGTGGCCCGTGAGATCGACCAGGATGTCAACACCATCGGCGGCAATCCGCGCGGCTAGCGCCCGGTCGTCCATCGTGGCGGTATCGACCCAGAGATCGGCCGCCGCCCGAAAGCGCTCGGTCACGGCGTCGCCCTGGCGGACGTCGCTATAACAGCAGACTTCGAAATCGCCATGATCGTGGGCCGCTAACAGCGGCTCGGTAAACACGCTGATGGCGTGCTCTCGAAAATAGGCTGAAACATAACCGACCCGCAATCGCCGCGTCGGCGAACGATCGACGGGCAAAAGTGCCACCGGCGGCAGCGTGTCGGCGAAATGTTCTCCCCAATACCGGTGCGCCTCGAATATCGTTTGGGCGTCTAATCCGGCGCATAGTCGAGCGCGTGCTGCCAGGTTCGATCGCAAGAACCCGTCTTCGGGAGATAGCTCCACGGCACGGCGAAAACAGGGCAGAGCGTCTTCGATCTGGCCCCGCGCGTGCAGGCAGCTTCCGAGATTATTATGCGCCATGGCCAGCGCCGGCCGCAGCGCAATCGCCCGCTCGCACTCCATCACCGCCTCGTCCACCTGCCTCGACGCCTGCAACAGACCGGCCAGATTCAAGCGGGCCTCGGCGAAGTTGGGATTCAACGCCGTCGCCGCGCGACACAGCTCGATGGCTTCGTGGTACCGCTGCTGGTCGCGCAGCGATAAGGCCAAATTGTTGTAGGCCGCCGCGAATTGCGGCGCAGCGCGGATCGCGTGGCGAAAGTGCGACTCGGCCTCGGCCGGCAAGTGCAGCGCATTGAGCACATCGCCCAGATTGTTGTGCGACTCGGCGTCGTCGGGATTCACCGCCAGAGCCCGACGAAAGCTATCGCACGCCTCTTGAAGGCGGCCGGCGGCTTGCAGCACGCTTCCCACGTTGTAGTGCGCTCGCGAGTTATCGGGCCTTAACTCGACCTCGCGACGAAACGAGCTCTCGGCCTCGTCAAGCTGGCCCAGGTCGAATTCGGCGCGGCCAAGATTGGCCCATGCCTGGGCATTGGCCGGATTGATTCGAACGGCCTGGGCAAAGCAAGCCGCGGCTCTCGAAACATCCGATAGTTGGTAATGAATGATTCCCAGGTTGGTATGAGCCATCGCCAGATTTGGGTCCAGCGCGATCGCGCGATCGTATGCCGCCTGGGCCGGCGCGAAGCGCCTCCCCGTCGATGGGCTTCTCCCAGACTGAAATGATAGCCGGCCCGGCTGCCGTCAGCACGAATCGCACGTTCGAAGCAATCGGCGGCGCCGCTGAAGTCGCCGTGCGCAGCGACAGGTTTCCCAGCCGGTGCGGCACCTCGGCGCTTTGCGGCCACCTCTTCAACGCCTCGCGATACGTCCGCTCGGCGTCGACCCAACGGCCGGCCTTTTCGTGGAGCGCCGCTTGCGCGAGGGCCTCGGCAAGATTATTCATCAAATTTCGCCTCTCCCGCGTTGTTCACACCAGTCCGACCACATTTGTCGGTAGGCGGTTTCGAGACGGCGCGTGAAACCCGCCGCGTCCAGCAGCGGCGATGCCAACATGCGTTGCCGCAGGGTTGCGCGAAGCTCGCGCAATCGGGACAGGTCGCTGCCCATTTGGATGGCCCGCTCGACGTATTGTCGCGGCGTGTCGGTGATGAAATCCTGTAATTGTAGGTTCAATAGCGCCGTGCCGCCGAACCGGGAGGCGTACGTTTCACCAGCCAGCATCACGGTCGGAACGCCCATCCACAGTGCATCGCACGTCGTCGTGTGACCGTTAAACGGAAAGGCGTCGAGCGCCAAGTCGACTGTCTGGATGAGTCGCAGATAGTCTCGATAGGGCTTCCTCGCAACCAACTCCAGTCGCTGGGAATTGATTCCGCCTCGCTCGAACGCCTCGACGACGCGCCGTCGCAACGAGGCGGCGGAAGGAGCGAGCACGAGCAGCCGCGAATTCGGCAGGTTTGTCAGGATCTCGGCCCAAGCCGCCAGAACGACCGGCGACACTTTCGCAAAGTTATTGAAGAAACCGAAGGTTACCCCCTTCGCGCTATCGGCCGGCAAGGAATCGATGGGCGGAGCCTCGGCCGGAGCCAGATAACAGAAAAAAGTGCGCGGCAATCGAATCAGCCGCTCCGTGTACAGCTCGTCGGTCGCGCCGGGCGGATCGGCCCAAGCGTCGGAGAGCCGATAGTTCATCGCCGGCATGCCTATCGTGTTCTGATAGCCGATGTACGTGACTTGCACCGGGGCCGGACGACGGGCAAAAGCCAGCAACCGGCTGCCGGACGATATGTGGCCTGTCAGATCGACCAGGATATCGATTCGATCTTTCCGGATCAGGTCGGCGACTTGGCTATCGCCCTCGCCGACGACGTCTCGCCAGTGATCGGCATGCTGACGCAACCTGTCGGTCGTTTCATCTTTTATGATCACGTCACTGTAGCAATACACCTCGCAGACCGCCGGATCATGAGCCGCCAAGATCGGCTCGACGAATGAGTTGACGGCGTGAGCGAAGAAATGGGGCGAAACATACCCAACTCGCAACCGGCGGCCCGGCGTGCGGTCGTTGGCGTGAGGGCGACTTTCGACGGCGAGGGGCTCGGCGTGTCGCCGGCTCCACTCCCGATGCTCCCCGAAAACCGCACGTGGATCCAGTCCAGGCTGAAAATTGAGCGCATACAACAGGTTGCTGTGAGCGCGGGGATCCTCTGGGTTGCGCTCGACCGCCCGGCGGTAGCTGACAATCGCTTCGTCGACCTGTCCGAGGACCTGCAACAAGGTCCCCAGGTTATTGTGCGCCGCCGCACTGAGCGGATTCAGTTCCAACGCTCGGCGACATTCGGCGATGCCTTCGTCCATGCGCCCCTGTTCGCCCAAGGCGGCCGCGAAGTTCAAGTGGATTTCGAAATCGTTGGGAGCGAGGTGCACGGCACGATCGAAAAAACCGGCGGCCTCCCTCCATCGACCGGCGGCCTTTTCGAGCAGCCCCAAGTTGTTGTACACCTCGGAGGAAGACGGGTCGATTTCAAGGGCGGCCCGAAATGCCGCTCGCGCTTCGTCCAGCTTGTTCTGCTGCAAGAGCACCGCGCCCAATAAATTATGGGCTTGAATCAACCGCGGCTCCAAGCCGATCGCCACGCGCAACTCCTTGGCTGCCGCGTCGGGGTCGTTCGAAGCTCGATACAGGGCTCCCAAGTGAAATCGCGCCGCCGCCGAACGCGGCTCCAGCGACGCCGCCCGTTGCAAATGCAATTCGGCCGGCTTCAGTTCGCCACGCGAAACTAGGAGAGTCCCCAGATTCTGGTGTGCGAACACGTCGTCGGCGCTCAGCTCAAGCGCTCGGCGATAGCACGCGATCGCTTCGTCCGCTTTTCCGGCGGCCTGGAGGACGGACCCCAAATTGTCGTAGGAACGCGCGCTTTGCGGCGCCGTGGCCAAGGCCGACCGAAAACATGCCTCGGCTCCGGCAAGGTCTCCCTCGTCGAATCGCACTCGCCCCAAATTGGCATGGGCCTGCGAGTCATCGGGGCGGAGCCTCAATGCCGCGGAGAAACTATCGGCCGCGTCGCGCAATTGTCCTTGCTGAAAAAGCAGGACTCCCAGTTGGCTGTGCGCGCCCGGCAGATTGGGGTCCCTGGCAATTGCCTCGCGGTAGCAAGTCGTCGCGGCCGCGATATTGCCCGCGCGACGTTGGGCGTCGCCAAGGCTAACTTGAAAGGCGGCTTGAGAAGGATCCAACCGGACCGGCTGTGCAACAATCGCACGGCCTCCTCGAATCGGCCCGACTGTGTCGCCAGTTTTCCCAACCAATGCAACGCCTGCGGATGGTCGGGGCTGGCGGCCAGGACCTGCCGATAGACCCGCTCGGCTTCGGCCAATTGGCCGGCCTGATGGTGGCGGATGCCCTGAGCGAGTGTTTCCGAGACATTGAACATGATCTTGCTATTATCGTCACATCGCGGGTCCGGAGCACCAGTCCGACCACATTTGTCGGTAGGCGGTTTCGAGACGGCGCGTGAAACCCGCCGCGTCCAGCAGCGGCGATGCCAACATGCGATCTCGGAGCCCCGCGCGTAAGGCCTGTAGTCGCTCCTGATCCGCGGCCAATTGCCTGGCGATTTCGACGTATTGCTCCGGCGAAGCGGCAAGCAACTCGTGCAGGTTGAGATTCACCAGCGCGCTGCCGCCAAAACGCGATACATACGTCTCGCCGGCCAGAACGACCACCGGCACGCCCATCCACAGAGCCTCGCATACCGTCGTATGACCATTGAATGGAAATGCATCGAGCGCGATATCGACCTGATGGTGCAATTGCAAATATTGGGCTCGCGGCCGTTTTGCCACGAAGTCAACACGCTCGCCCGCGACGCCGTGGTCGGCGAATACCCCTCGGATCCGTTTAATCGCCAGGTTACTAGGCTCGACTAGCATCAGCAACCGCGACCCGGGAGTCGCCGCCAGAATGCGCGCCCAAGTGGCGAGCACTTCGGTCGTGATCTTGGCCAATTTATTGAACGAGCCAAATGTGACATGGCCCGCCGCGAGGGCCGGCGGTTTGTTGACCGCGGGCGCGTCGTCCCACGGCTTGTAACAAAAAAACGCTCGCGGTAGCCGTACGAGCTTCTCGGTGTAGTAGCGATCGGTCCGCCCCGGCGGATCGCTCCACTCGTCGGTCAGCCGATAACCCATGGCTCGCATGCCAGTCGTGTTTTGATAGCCGAGATACGTCACCTGAATCGGCGCCGGCCGATTGGCAAACGCCATGAGCCGGTTGGGTTCCAGGTGTCCGGCAAGATCGACCAGGATGTCGACGCGATCGGCCGCAATTTGTTGAGCCAATTCCGCGTCGGTCAGACTGGCGGTGTTCACCCAGCGATCCGCGGCCGAACGAAAGCGGGCCGTGGCGGCATCGGGCTGTTTCACGTCGCTATAGCACACGACCTCGAATTGATCATGGTCGTGCGAAGTGACGATTGGTTCGCTGAACACCGCGATTGCATGCTCCCGGAAATGCGCCGACACGTAGCCAATCCGTAGTCGCCGCCCCGGCGTGCGACCGGCGTCCGGCCTTGGCACCGGCAATTTGCCCTCAGCATGCCGAACCGCCCAGCTGACGTGCTCGGCATAACTCGCCTGGGCATCGACGCGCGGTGCGTAGTTGAGCGCATGGGCGAAATTGGCCCGCAAGAACGAGTCGTCGGGCGCCAACTCCACGCCTCGGCGAAAATGGGGCAGTGCCTCCTCGATCTGCCCGCGCAGGTGAAGCAAGCTCGCCAGGTCATTGTGCCCGCGAGCCGAGTCGGGTTGCAGTTCGACGGCTCGCCGCGCGGCGTCGACGGCCAGATCGATCTCGCCCGACGCCCGATAACACCCGGCCAGGTTGCGGTGCAATTCGCTAAACGTCGGGTTCAGCTCAATCGCGGTGCGGCAATGCACGATAGCCTCGTGATGGCGCGTTTGGTCGCGCAGTGCGACCGCCAGATTGTTGTGCGCGGAAAAGTTCGCCGGATCGAGTCGAACGACCTCCTGGTAAGCGGCAATCGCCTCGGGCAGGCGACCTTGGCCCTGTAACAGCGTGGCCAGATTGTAGATCGTCGAAGCATGGCCCGGATCTATTTGTAGAGCCTGGCGATAACAGGCCTCGGCCTCGGCCGCTTTTCCTTGGTCTTGGAGCACTCGGCCGAGTTGCACGCGCGGTTGGGCTGCTTCGGGCGCGAGCCGCAATGCATCGCCTAGCGCCGTTGCCGCGGCGTCCAGGTCGCCGACGGCGTGCAACGCGGCGCCGAGCATCGCGTGAATCTGAGACGCTCCCGGCTCGATCGCGATCGCAGCCCGAAAGCACGAAATCGCCTCCCTCAAGTTGCCGGTTCGCCGCAGAGCCTCGCCCAAGTTCGCATGGAAGGCCGCCTGGCCGCGATCGTGGCGAATGGCACGGCCAATCAAATCGATCGCATCGGGAAGATGTCCGGCCTGCAATGCCAAAGCGCCCAGGTTGTGCAGCGCGCTGCGCGTGATCGGGCTGGGCCGCCAAAATCTGGCGATAGACTCGCTCCGCCTCGGCCAGTTGGCCGGCCTGATGATGGCGAGTCCCCAGGGCCAGTGCTTCCGCTACGTTTAACATGGTCTTGCTACTATCATCAAACCGCCCGGCCGGTGCACCAACGCGACCACATTTCGCGGTACGCCGCTTCCAAATCTCTAGTGAATCCGGCGCCATCCAATAGCGGCGAGGTCTCCATACGCTCTCGCAGCCCAGCCCGCAGCACCCGCAGTCGATCCACGTCGCCGGCCAGCTGCACGGCGATTTCGATGTATTCGTCGGCCGTGGCGGCGATCAACTCTGGCAAGCCGACGTTCACCAGGGCGCTGCCGCCAAATCGCGTGACGTAAGTATCTTCAGCCAGCACGACCACGGGCACGCCCATCCAGAGTGCTTCGCAAACCGTCGTATGACCGTTAAAGGGAAACGTGTCCAACGCAATGTCGACTTCGTGATGCAATTGCAGGTATCGGCCGCGAGTTCGTTTGCCCACGAACTCGACCCGGCCGGGCGCCACGCCGTGTTCAGCAAACAAGGCCCGCGCGCGCTCGACGGCGTTGTCGCTTCGCTCGGCCAGCACAATCAACCGGGAGTTCGGCACGCGCGCGAGTATTCTGGCCCAACTGGACAGCATTGGGACGTTGAACTTGGCGATTTTATTGAAGGATCCGAACGTTATTCGCCCCGCGGACTCGACCGGCGCCGCATTCACGGCTGGGGCTTCGTTTAAGGGACGATAGCAGAAAAACGCCCGCGGCAATCGCCACAACTGTTCGGTATGAAATCGATCGGTCGTACCCGGCGGATCGGACCATGCATCCGTGAGACGATAGTCCATGGCCCTCATGCCCGTCGTGTTCTGATAGCCAATATACGTCACTTGAACGGGAGCTGGCTTACGGGCGAACGCCAACAGGCGATGACCATCCAAATGCCCGGTGAGATCCACCAGAATATCGATGCCGTCCGCCGCGATCTCCCCGGCCAGCGCGGCGTCGGTCAAGCCGCCTGTGTCGACCCATCGATCCGCCGCCATGCGGAAACGAGCGGTCGCGGCGTCCGGTCGTTTGACGTCGCTATAACAGACGATTTCGAACGCGCGGTGATCGTGAAAGTCGAAAATCGGTTCCGTGAAAATGCTGATCGCTTGCTCGCGAAAATTGGGCGAAACATAGCCCACGCGCAGACGCGCGACGGATCGCGGTCAATGGCACTCTGGCTTGCCGTTCCCAGCAAGGGGTCCGCGTAACGGCGTCCCCAACGGACGTGCTCCTCGAAAATCGCGCGTGCATCAATGTCCGGCGCGTAGTCGAGCGCATGCACGAGGTTGGAGTGAAAAAACGAATTGCCGGGGGCCAACTCCACCGCGCGACGAGAATGAGGTAGCGCCTCTTCGATTTGTCCGCGCGTGCAGGCAGGCGGCGAGGTTGTTCTGTGCCGGCGCATAGTCGGGCCGCAGTTGCGTCGAACGGCGAAATGCCTCCACGGCGTCGTCGACCCGATCCATTTTGTGCAGCACCACCCCCAATCGGGCCTGTGTTTCGGCATTGTCCGGCTGCATGCCGGCGAGTTGCTCGAACTCGACGAGCGCCGAGGGCAGATCGCCCTGCGACTCCAGAGCGCATGCCAGGCCCAACCGGGCCGCCGCATCACCCGGATCGACGCAAAGTCCACCGCGATAACAGGCAATCGCCTCGGCCGTACGGCCAAGCTTGTGCATCACTGCCCCCAAACTCGTGTGCCGCCAGCAAGCAATTCGGATCGGCCGATAGCGCCGCGCGAAAACATTCGGCCGCCGCCGGAAGCTGCCGCTGGATTTCGCGAATCAAGCCGAGATTGACCAGTGCCGGCGCGTAGTCGGGCTGAATTCGAATCGCGTGCTCGAAGTGCGTCGCGGCTTCCGCCAGCTCGCCGCGCGAACGCAGCAATGCGCCCAAATTGTTATGGGCTTCCACCGTATCGGGGCTCAATTCCAAAACCGCGCGGTACGTTGCCGCGGCTTCTTCGTGCCGGGCTTGGGACTGTAGCACGCCGGCGAGGTTGAAATGTGCTTCGGCCGAACGCGGTTCGCCGCCCAGTACGTGGCGGAAACAGCTCTCGGCGTCGTTCAATTGGCCCCGCTCGTGCAAGGCGTGCCCCAGCCGCGCCCGGGCCTGATTGTCCTCCGGCGCGATCCGCAGAGCCTCGCGTAAGTTGGCGATCGCCTCGTCCGTTTGTCCGGCCGACAGCAACGCGCCAGCCAACATGACGTGGATCTGCGCCACGCCCGGCTGCATCGCCAGCGCTGTGCAATACGCGGCGATCGCCTCGTCCAGGCGGCCCGCGTGCCGTAGCGCTTCGCCCAGGTTGGCATGAAACACGGCCTGGCCTCTGTCGCGGCCAATCGCACGACCGAATAGGCCGATGGCCACGTCGAACTGCCGGGCCTGCAACGCCAACAAGCCCAGTAAGTGCAACGCCTGCGGATTGTCTGGCTCCGCGGCCAAAACTTGGCGATAAATCCGTTCGGCTTCGGCCAGTTGGCCGCTGCGTTGATGATGGATCGCCAGGTTCAGTGCTTCGTCGCGCGTCGTCATAAATCAGATGCCTCGTATCGGGCGGCGACACTCGCTGGCGTATTGCCCGCGCACCAGCCATGCCACATGGCGCGATAGGCAGTTTCCACCTTGCGGGTAAAGCCGGCCGCGTCAAGCAGTGCGGAACGGCGCATGCGCTCGCGCAATTCGCCGCGCAGCGCGCCAGCCGCGCTCGATCGTTGGCCAACCGCACCGCAATCGAGACGTATTGTTCCGGCGTCGAAGCGATCAAATCGTCGAGCTCCAACGTCTTAAGTGCACTCGAACCGAAACGGGAAGCATAGCCGTCGCCCGCCAGCGACACCACGCCCAGGCCTTGCCAAAGCGCGTCGCATGTCGTCGTGTGGCCGTTAAACGGAAACGGATCCAGCGCGATGTCGGCCCGGTTAATGAGTTTTAAGTACTCTCCCAGAGGCCGTCGATCGCACAGTTCCACCCGCGAACTGGAGACGCCCGCGCTTTCGAACTCAGAAGCGACATACGCACTGAGCGTGTCGGTCACAGGGGCCAGCAGCAGCAAGCGAGAATCGGGCACTCTTGAGAGAATTTTGGCCCAAGCGGCGAGCACCCTCGGCGTTATTTTCGCAAAATTGTTGAACGAGCCAAACGTGACCGCGCCGTTAGCGATCGCCGGCGGCGGTGCGACTCGAGGGGCGTCGTCCCACGGGCGATAGCAAAAAAATCCGCCCGGAATTCGCACCAGGGATTCCGTGTGGAAGCGATCCGTCATTCCCGGCGGATCAGACCACGCGTCGGTCAGGCGATAGTCCATCGCCTTCATCCCGGTCGTGTTTTGATAGCCGATATAGGTCACTTGGATCGGGTCCGGCTTGCGCGAAAACCAGCAGGCGATTGCCGCCAATATGGCCCGTCAGATCAACCAGGATATCGATCTGGTCCTGCCGTACGATTTCGCTGACCTCCTGATCGCCGCGGTTGGCGATGTTGCGCCAAACATCGGCATGGGCCTGCAACCTCGCGGTGACGTCGTCGCATAACGCCGGCGAGACGTCGCTGTAACAGAAGACTTCGACGACCGTGTGATCGTGAGCCCCGAGGATTCCCTCGGTGAAGGCATTGACCGCGTGACCGCGAAAGTGCGATGAAACATAGCCAACTCGTAGTCGCCGATCAGGCGTGCGATCGTTGCCGTGCCCGCCGCTGGCGGCTGTGAGCGGATCGGCGTGCCGCTCAGCCCAGGCCCGATGCTCGGAAAAAATCGAGGCGGGATCCAACTCCGGATGGTAGTTAAGGGCGTACAAGAGATTGCTGTGCTGGGAGGCATTGTCGGGAGACAGGCGGGTCGCCGTGCGATAGGCATCGATCGCCTCATCCAACCGGCCTAGCGATTGCCAACAAACGCCCAGATTGCCATGGGCCGCATAAGCTCCAGGGTTCAGCTCGATTGCTTTCCGGCAAGCCGCGATCGCCTCGGCCACGTTCCCCATGTCGTTGTGCACGGCCCCCAGGTTTGTCCAAGCCTCGAAGTCGCCGGGCTGGATGCGAACCACGTGTTGATAAGCGACTAGCGCCTCTGCCAGTCGGCCGCAGCGTTTTAAAGTGCCGCCGAGATTGAAATAGGCCGCGGCGTATTGGCCGTTGAGTTCGATCGCCCGCTGATAGGTCGCGATGGCCTCTTCCCATCGCCCCGCGTTGCGCAGAGCGTTGCCAAGATTGTTGTGCGCTTCGACAAAGTCAGGCCTGATCGACACCGCCTGCCGCAACGCCCTTTCGGCTTCGTCATTCCGCCCGAGCGATTGCAGGGCCGCGGCTAGATTGAAATAGGCCAAGGCGCAGTCCGCGTCGATCGATATTGCCGCCCGAAACGCCGCGACGGCCGGCTCCAGGAGTTGCATCGCCCGCAGCGATTCGCCGAGTGCTTGATGGAAAACTGCCTGCTCGGGCTCGATCGCGATTGCTCGATTCAGCAGCTCCGACGCCTGCTGGTGACGACGCCGGCGATGTTCCAGTTGTCCCCACAAGTAGAGGGCTTCGGCGTTCGCGGGATCCGCCTGAATGACCTGCCGATAAATCGCCTCCGCTTCGCTCACGCGACCTTGCCGTTCGTGCGACACGGCCATGTCCAAAGCTTCAGAAGGCGTGATCATGGCTCGATTACCAGCGACGCAAGCGGACGAGTTGAAGCAAAAATGGGCGCCGACACGCCCTGAATTGGTCAATCGATGCGTCCCACGCGCATCCACAAAGGCCAGCGAACCGCAAGGGTCGTCGTCTCGCCCCAGGCCGCGGCCAGGTCGGCCGTCACGAGCTCAAGCGGATCGGCCCCACGCGATTCGATGTATCGCGCTACGCTGGACCACGTTCTAAGATAGCCCAGCAGTTCCGCCAGGTTCCACCGGGCCAGATTCTCGAGGTGCGGAGCGGCCAATTCCTCGAATGGAAATGGCAAGCTTGCGTACCGCTCCTCGATCAGCTTGCGCTCGGGCGGCCAATAGGGCCCCAAGATATCCTCGTACAAATATGCGATCACGCGATCCACGGCCGGAGAGATCGTAGCCAGGCCGTAGCACCAGGCGGCCAGAACGCTCCCGCCGCGGCCCACGCGGCGCGTCTCGGCATAAAAACGGGGCAGATCGAACCAGTGCAATGCCTGGGCAACCGCGATCAAATCGATCGAATGCGATTCCAGCGGCGAATTTTCAGCCGTCGCAACCAGGTAGCTGACGCGCGGCACGGGCCGGGCCTGCGCAATTTGGCGAACGCTGGGGTCGGTGGCCACGACTTCGTCGAAAACCGCCGTCAGATCGGCCGCTGCCTGTCCGTTTCCGCAGCCACAGTCCCAGGCTCGCCGATGGCACTCGACCAACGACGCCAGGTACTCGAACAGTTCGCGCGGATAGCGGGGGCGAAACTGCGTATAGTCCGCCGCCTGTCGCGAAAAGTGATCGTGGAATCCCATGGCGTGGTCCATTTTGCGCTTCGAACAATCCCTTCAATATAGTCTCGGCGGTCGCGCCCCTTGTGGGCCTTCGTTGTCGCCCGAAGCTCCACACATGCGCAGGCTCGTCGGGGCAGGGGGCCCATATCTTCCGTTAGTCGATTCACGGGTACCCAAAAGTGGGGAAAATAACATGGTGGCCCTATACAATCCAGGAAAGTTCGCTTTAATGAACCCCAAGGCCCCAGGCCAATAACGGCACTAACGCCGAACTGCAGGAAGCAATCCACGGCGATCAGAGTCATCTCGTGCTCGGGATTGGCTGGGGCCGTTCTTTTTTAGCGCCAGCTGCTCCCCGTCCGACGTCGCTCGATGGGTTCGCTAAATCGCTCGGCCGATGTTGGGTTGGGTCCGGGTATTACGTCTGTCGATGAATTGAGGCTCGATTTCGACTAGACTCTCCCGTGCGCGGTTGCGGCGGCGCCCACCGGACGGCAGTCGGCCGCTTGACCTCTCGAACTTTGAGGAGACAGGATGACCGATTCCGAAACTCACGTCTGCGCGATCTGCGGAGTTCCGACCGAGACCTTCGTCAACCAAGGCTTCGAAAGTCAGGGTAGCGCGGGCAACGCTGCAGGCGACACGGCGGGCGGCGAGCGGCGTTATTATTGCAAAAAGCATCTGCCGCACCTGCACGCCGAACGTCTTGAGGACAGAATCGAATAGCGTGGCGACGCGGGTGAATCGCGCGAGAATATCGCCGCATTGCACCCACGGGCGGCGAGGATTCAGAGGCCTTTTGAGTGCCGCCAGCCGATGCTATAATTTCGGCGGATGTTTTGGCGTTTTTCCGCTTCCAGTTGGGTGACGTCCGGCGCAGCCCGTGCCGGCCAGTCGCATGGCCCGATCCCGAAAAGCGTGAAGCCACCCAAAAACACTTTGGCGGCGTAGCTCAGTTGGTTAGAGCAGCGGAATCATAATCCGCGTGTCCGGGGTTCGAATCCCTGCGCCGCTATTTGAGAAAGCCTTTAGAGGCTTAAAATTAGGCCGAACCCGGCAAGTCTCTCCGCGTGCAGATCGCGGTCAATGTTGCCAAAAGCGTTGCTGCTGGAAGTGTGCTCAAAGTGGGCCTGCCACAGCGCGTCGGCCTTGGCCTGGGCAGTTCGCCCGACAAAGAACGTCATCGTCGTCTCGATGTTCTCGTACCGCATCAGCTCCATCAGCACCTGGGGCATGATTCGGCTGCCCTTCCCCCGCTACCCATCCCCACCGTCACCGAAAAAGGGCTTCGGCATTCATCGCCAAGAGCGGCAGTGCCAAATACTGAAGCGCCTGCTGGGGTCGGGCCGCTATCGCACACCGCATGCTCGCGGATTGATCTTGTCCAAATCGGCGTGAATCGCTTGAATAGCCCCGCCTCTTGAGTGAAACCGAACCGAGTCGCCGGCGATCGCTTCGGACAATCTGTATTCCGCCCACCAGGAAGGGACTGTGCTATGAGCATTCAACGGTTTCGATTGGCGATAGGCCTGATGGCCTTCGCGGCTGTCGCGCTCATATCCGCACGGGCCTGGGCGATCTACTTTGCACTTGGGCCATCGAAAGACGAGTGGGGGCTGAAGTACCAGATCGACGCGGAAGACGCCGGCTCCGACATGCTCACCGTCAAATTCACGCTCGCCGACGAAGGACGCCTCAAACCCATCCACTCAATCAGCCTGGCCGTGTTGGACAAGAAGAACTCAACGCAGTCCTCCCAGAGATACGACGTCAAAGGGCGGCTCGAGCTTAAGCCGACCGCCGACGGCAAGCGCGTGGGACAAATCCAACTCCGCAAGGAACAGGCGGACCAGGCGATTATTCGGGTCCTCACTCAACGGGTCGACGGCAGGTTCCAATCGGCAGGCGCCGCGTACTACGACATCCCGCTCGCAAAACACCTCAAGGAAGCCGCTTCGCCGGCCGTGGCCTCACCTCTGCCGCCCGCGTCTGGCAGAATCAAAAAGTAAGTCAGCGGCAATGTGCTAACGACCCCAGCCTTGGCCCATCATCACGCTTAGATTGCTTCGAGCCTGAGCAAAGAGCCTCCCCACCAGCGGCTTCCGCGAACGCTCGCGCGCTCATCGATCTCCACTCGGATGGCCTTGCGGGGATTGCGTCCCGTGCTGGCCGTCAGGCTCCCGTTGGAAGACCAGGTTTCGCACGCGCATCCCATTCAGCCGCAATCCGCGCACGTGCCCTTCATCATCCCGCTCAAACTGCGCATTGGGAAAATAAAACGCGCTGGCAATGAACTTGTCTGCCGATAACGGTCGCAGTACGACGTCAGGATGCCGCTGGTGGCAAGCGACTAGCTTACCGTCTCGAAGTTCGATCGTGTACGTCGTTTCGAGCTCCGGACTGTAATAGCTGCCAACGTACGCGTTTAAGTCCACTGGGGGTTTTTGGGGCGTCTTCTCCTTCTCGGCCGCTTCGTCGTCGGCCAGGGCCGCCGAGCCCGCAAGCGCGCCGGCACGGCTGTGGGCCGGCTCCTGCATGGAATCGCCCGCGAGGCCCTCGAGGACGTCCTCACTCTCTCCATCGGGATTCGCTTGAGCTCCTTGTGCTTTCTTTGGCGCACAACTGATCGGCCAACACAATCTCGGCCACGCGCTTGGCCGCCGTGTTCGGATTGAAGGTCCCCACGTTACTGAGCACGACGACGCTCAGGCGATGCTTGGGCACGCGCAGCGCGGAGCTTCGATATCCGGCATCCGAGCCGTCGTGCCCGACATACTCCAACCCACGACTCTCGGAGTACGTCAAGCCGCTGGCGTACGAAAGCTCTTTGCCGCTGGAGAGCTTGCCGCGCTGGTGCATCTGACGAATCACCGCTTCGCCTCCAACGCGGCCATCGTCGAGATTCGCAAGCCATCGACTCAGGTCTTCGGCCGTGCTGAACAAGCTCGTCGCCCCGACGTTCGCGAACGACAACACGCTGTTGCGGTAGCCCTTTTCGCCTTTGGAATACGAGTACGCGCGGCCCGGTACGATGTGTTCGTGGTCGTCGTGAAAGTGGGTGCTGCTCATGCCCAGAGGCTTGAAGATTCGCTCCTCGGTGAACTCGGCAAACGATTTGCCGCTCACTCGGGCCACGATCTCGGCTAGCAAGGTGTAGCCGGTGTTCGAGTACAGGTGTTCGCTGCCCGGCGTAAAATTGAGATCCCTTTGCTTTCGCACCAATTTCATAATGTGATCGCGCGTGATCACGTCGTCCATGCGCCAGCCGGCAATTGCCAATAGCTGCCACTGGTCTCGCAACCCGCTGGTGTGGTGCATCAACTGCCGAATCGTGATCGCCGTGCCAAAATCTGGCATCTCCTGCAGGTGCTTGCGAATGTCATCGTCGAGCGAGAGCTTTCCTTCTTCGGCCAGGAGGATTACGGCGAAGCAGGTAAACTGCTTAGAGACCGAGGCCACGTGAAAAATCGTGGCCGGCGTGATCGGAATGGGATATTCCAGATGGGCACTCCCATACCCACGCGTGTAAATCACCTTGCCGTCTCGCGCCACTGCCAGTGCCGCGCCTGGCGAGTCCCAGCGATTCCAGGCGTCGAACACGGCGTCCACCTCGCGCCAGCTAGGGGGCGAATCGGCATGGACGGCCTGGGCGCCTGCCACGACCGTCGTGCTCAACAACAGCGCCGCGACCATCGCGCGCGTCGGCGCGGTCAACCGGTTCCGTCTCTTCGTGGTAGTCATACCAATAAGCTCTCTTAAACGACAATCGATCGACGTCGGACCCAGGTTGTTGCGGCGCTTACGCCTACTTCTCTTAGAGTCTTCGCTCGCGTTACACCCGATCTTGGAATCTCCTCGCGCGCCTGGCGCAAGCCGACTTCATTCTGGCGGCCGGTTTATTATGCAAGCCAGCGACAGCATCCGCCAACACGGGAGCCCGGCGGGCATCGTCACAAGAATTCGTGCGACGGTGCCGAAAAAAATGGTCCCGCTTTCGTTGACAAAACTCTCTCGGTTCTATAAAACCAAATCTAAATAACCAAATAACGATATCTCGGAGCATGCCGGCATGGCAAGACCATCGGCCAAAGAACTCACCGGCCGCGAGTTGGAAGTGATGAAGGTGTTCTGGAAGCACGGCGAACTCACGGCTCAGGAGGCGCCGACGCCTTGGCCCGCGGCGGGCTCGACCGGGCGTACACAACCGTGGCCACGCTAATCCGCATTCTGTGCGACAAGTCTTTCTTGAAACCGACGACCGACCAGCGCCCCTTCGGCTTTCGCGCCGTCCGATCCTACGAGGATGTCTCGCGCCGCCTGCTCAGCGATCTGATGGACCAGGTGTTCCACGGCTCGCGAGAGCAACTGCTCGTGCGGTTGATGGAAGACAAGAAGCTGACCGCCAAAGAACGGGCTCGACTCGAACAAATTCTGCGGGAGAACCAAACATGACCGCGCTGGGACTGTATCTGGTGTGGACGGCCGCGCAAGTGAGTCTCGTCTGCCTGGCGGGCATGGTGTTGTATCTGGTCGTGCGGCGCCATAGTCCGGCCGCCGGCGCTTGGGCCGCAACCGCCGTGCTGGCGACGACCGTCGTGGTTTCCGCCGTCGGTCTGTCCCCCTGGCCGCATTGGTGGTCCCTGGGCCAGCAGCCGACCCGGTCCATCGCGATCGCTTCGACCGAGAATAACGAAACCGCGAACCAAGCCTCGGGGCCGATCGCCACAGCGGGGGATTCGGGAAATCCATCGGTCGCCGCCAATTCCACGACCGTGGACGGTTCGCCAGTAGGGTCAAGCGCCGGTCGCGATTGGCGGGCCTTTTGGGATGCGTTTCGATCCGCACGCCCCGAGAACGAAACCGATACAGCCATCGCGTGGAGCTGGGCGCACTGGCTGGCCCTCGTGGTTTCCGCCGGTTGGGCGATTGGCCTGGCGCGATTGGTGATCGCGGTCTCCGCTGTCGGCCATTATCGAACGCTTGCCCGCGCCGTATCGGACGCGGCGGTTTTGGAAATGCTCGACGACCTGCGCGGCGAGCTCGATTGTCGCCGGCCGATCGAGCTTCGGGAAGTCAGCGTGTCGTGTTCGCCGCTGACGGTCGGTTCGCTGCGGCCGATGATCGTGCTGCCCGGCGACTGGCGCGATTGGACGCCGGGCGAGCTGCGGGCCGTGTTGGCCCACGAGGTGTCGCACGTCGCTCGCGGCGACTTCGCGGCCTGGCTCGTGGCGCAGTTTGGCGTGGCCCTGCATTTCTACAATCCGCTGGTGCACTGGATGGCTCGCCGCTTGCGACTCGAACAAGATATGGCCGCCGATGTTTGCGGCGCCGAGCTCGCCGGCGGACGCCAGGTGTATCTGACCACTTTGGCCCAGATGGCAATTCGCCACGACGCCCCGCCGGTCTCCTGGGCGGCCCGGCCGTTTCTGCCCACACGTGGAACCTTGATGAGGAGAATCGAAATGTTGCACCGCCAACGTCAACTTCCCAGCCGTTCCGTTTCGATCTCCCGGCGCAGCGATGGCGCTCATACTGGGCCTGACCGCCTGCGGGATTGCCGGATTGCGCGGTCCCGGCGACGATCGCCTGGCCAGCGCTGCCGAGCCCGAGGCAGCGGCGGCGGCGGCCAAAACGAGTGGCGCGCCGATGAATCTCGACTTCGTGCCGAACGACGCGCTGTTCGTGCTGGCCTTGCGGCCCGCCGAGTTGGGGAACCTGAAAAGTCTGCAAGGCGTGAAGAAAGCAATCGACGCCGCGAAGCTCTTGGAGCGGCTCGGCGTCCGGATCGATGAACTCGAGGAATTCAAATTCGTCGCCAGCGGAGATGCGCCGTCTCGAGAGAATCAGCCCTGGACGCTGTTGATGCTGCGGAGCCACAAACCCCACGACTGGAGCAAGCTGACGGCGAACCTCATCGGTCCGACCCAGGGCGCCGTCGTGAACGGTCAGCCGGCGTTTCGGGCCAAAGAGCCGCGGCCCCGGGCATTTGCCGAGTATTGGCTTCCCGACGATCGCACGATCGTGATCACGACGAAGGATCATGTCGGCGATACATTCTCGCTGCGCGGCCCGGTGAATCAGCCCGCCTGGGCCGACAAGTGGCAGCAGGTCGCCGGCGCGCGGCGGCGGCCTATATCAGCGCGGTTGCGATGCAGCCGATGGCGGACGAAATCTATCGCAGTACGCCCGAAGCCAAGCCAACGGTCACCGATCACGCCGATTCGGCCTTCTTCAAGGGCGAAGAAGTCGCCAGCGCGTTTCAGGTGACCGGCACGGTTGCTTGTCGCACGACGCAAGACGCGCAAGCGATCGGCAGTCTCGTTCAACGTGGTTTGGACGTCAGTCGGACCGAGATTCAGACGGTCTCGCAACGTCAGCCGATGGACGTCATGTCACGGATCGCCTTGCGGCTGCTCGACAGCACTCAGATTGACGCCAGCGGCACGACCGTCCGCTCGCGCACGCTGGTCGGCGCCGACCTGGGAACTGAAATGGCCGCAGCCGTCGGCCCGGCCCGCGCGGCGTCCTATCGAGCTCAGTCGCAGAACAAGCTCAAGCAAATCGCGATCGCCATGCTCAACTACCACGATACGCACAAGCATTTTCCTCCAGCCGTGGTCATGGGGCCTGACGGAAAAACGCCGCACAGTTGGCGATTGGAGTTGCTCCCCTACATGGAAGTGGGCAAGAAGAACGTCTACGACCGCTACAAGATGGACGAGCCGTGGGACAGCCCGGACAACTTGAAATTGATCGATGAGGCGGCCGACGTGTTCAGCGTGCCCGGCGAACAGCCGAGCAAGGACTGCGGGTACTTCCTGTTCGTTGGTCCCGGTACGGTGTTCGACCCCGATCAGCCGCCCCCCAAGATTCGCAATATCATCGATGGCACGTCGAAGACGATCGGTGTGGTCGAGGCGAAGCGAAACATTTCCTGGACCAAGCCCGAGGACATTGCCTACGACCCCGACAAGCCGTTGCCCGACCTGGGCGGGTTCTTCGAGGGGGGCTTCGACACGTCGCTCATGGACGCTTCAGTGCACTTCTTTCCCACGGACCTCGACGAGGCCACGTTGCGAGCCTTGATTACCCGGGCCGGCCGGGAGCCGGTCCCGGTCCCTGACGATGCCTGGGGACGAACAGCCGTCGAGAAGTAACATATTGGCCCTCCCTACGCTTAGGTAGGTAACGACGCTCGCGTTCGGGTTTCCACCACCAAGGCGGATACTATAATTCTCCGGGATCTCGGGCGAGTCCTTACAAGCGGCTGTTTTCGTCGAAGCAATCAGGTCAAACTTCCTTGAAAAGGTGCCATCATGGGCAAGCGACCCCCAGGACCGCTGTGCAGCCAGCGCGTTGGCGAAAACTGGATCGATGGCGGTACGTCGTGCCGCACGCGAACCACTCCGCCCGGGCCTGGGGATTTAGGCGAGCTGCTGCTAAGAAATCTCGATGCGGCAAAAACGGCCTACGACCGCGACCATATCTACTCCCTGGCCCCCGAGGCCGCCCGCAAGCGCGACATCGACCTGCAGATCATTGGCGACGACTACAAGCGCGGCAGCGAGGTCAACGTGACCAACGCCGCCTACCTGAAGGAGCTGATCCGGATCGCCTCGCGAGGCAAGGCAACGGTCAGCGCTTTCGGCCAAAAAAATCCAGTTCTTCATTATTCGCGGCGGCGCCGAGGGATTCATGTCGTCGTACTTCGCGACCAAAGACGCCGGTAATATCTCCTCCGGAGGCGAGTCGACCGACAAGAAGAAAACCGTGAATCTCTACGACTACAACGATTTGATGGCGGTTTTCGATGCCAACGGAAAGCTGATACGCGCCGTGTTCCTGATTCGACCGCTCCAAATCCCAGGGCGCTGGAGCGTGCGCACGGCCAACGATATCTACAATGCCTGGAACAACAAGGAAGTCTCGATCTACAGGAATACCCACTTTCTCGTGCCGTACTTGGGGCTTGTCGTCGACGACGGCATGAAAAAGCGAGGCTGGGTCGACATCCATAAGCAGGAGCAAACCAACGGCTGCATCTTCATCACCGATCCGGACACGCCCGACGTTGGCACGCCCGAGCTCGACACCTTCGAGCCAAAGCTGATCCACGAAATCCTGGCCGCGATCGGCAAGAAGCCCGATGACGTGAAGGGCGCGATCCGCCTGGGGATCATGAAGCTGGTGGATATCTGATTCTCTGATAAGCCTCGCCTGACCGGCCGTTTGTCGGCGGCCCGCGGGTCGACCCATAAGGGCTGTAACGAATCGGCGGTCCCTACGCCTGGTATTCCGTGCCCGTGGCGTGCGGCCGCGGCATGGAAGATCAAGGAACCCCCGGTGCAAGCCGATTTAGCCCAATGGCTTGCGGCATGCTGAAAACCGCCCGCTTTCGGTGACAGCCGGGCGGAGTACTAGAGAAGCGACTCGCGGCGTGCTATTTTGGCAGCCGACGTCGCCCATTTGCCTTTGGAGAATGTGATGAGAAAGTTTGCCCTGCGGATGTTCGTGGCCGTGGTGGCCTTGGCCGTCGTTGGACCGAGCCTGGCCCAAGCCAAAGCCCCGCACTATCCGAAAAAAGACCACCCCGCGTTGCGCGCACAAGGCGGAGCACATGGCTCGCAAAAAAGCCCGCAAGATGCAATACAGGCCCGGGCTGCACGGCTAACAGCCGGTCGATTTTGTCAACGGTCCGCTAGACTCGGCCCGCCCGGTTCGCGCTAGCGATAGTTCACCATCACTTCGTGCATGGTCTCGGGCGAGATCGCGCCCTCGGCCACGAGTTGCTCAAGCGACGTCTGCATCGCGACCATGCCGAACTTGCGTCCCGTCGTGATCACGTTCCTAAGAAAGAACGTGCCTCGGTTGCGGATGATGTGCTTCGTGGCCTGGTTGACGATCAAGATCTCGCAAGCCACGCGTTTGCCGCCGTCGCGCGTGGGCACGAGCTCCTGGTGAATCACTCCCACCAGCGTGTCGGCCAGCACGTAGCGAATGTGGCCTTCGTCCTCCGACGGCGTGAAGCTCAACAGCCGCTCGATGATCTTGTCGATCGACATGATGTGCAGCGTCGACAGCACCAGGCAGCCGGTTTCGGCCGCGGTCAGCGCGATCTTGATCGTCTCGAAATCGCGCATCTCGCCGATCGAGACCACGTCCGGGTTTTGCCGCAGCGCCGCCCGCAGGCCGCTGTGAAAATCCTTGGTGTCGCGCCCCGCCTGGCGCTGGCGAACCAGCCCCATCTTGTTGGTGTGCAGGTATTCGATCGGGTCTTCGATCGTAATCACGTGCCGCGGCTGATTCGAGTTGATTTCGTCGATAATGGCCGTCATCGTCGTGGTCTTGCCCTGGCTGGCGCTGCCGGTGAGCAGCACCAGCCCCTTGGTCGCCTGGGCCAGGGTCTTGACGATCTCGGGCAGCCGCAACTCGCCCAGGGTCTTGGGCCGCTGCGCCAAAATGCGAATCACGGTGCCGATGTCGCCATCGAAATACCCCACGTTCACCCGGTAGCGGCCGTAGTCGTCGATGGCCATGAAGTCGTAATCGAGATTCGCGTGGAACTGCTGCTGTTGGGCCTCGGTCAACAACTCCAGCGACAGCCGCTCGCTCTGCTTCGAGGTCAGGATCTTGCCCGTGGCCGGAACCAGCTTGCTGGCGATGCGAAACAACACCGGCGCACCGGCGCGACGTGAATATCGCTCACCTTGTGGGCCCGGCCGTGCTTGAGCACTTCGTGAATCGACAGTTCATTCAGCGGCGTGGTCAACATCGGAATGGTGGGCACGGCCGTCGGCCGCTCGATCTTGAGCGGCGAGTCCGGCTCGACCTCGAAAACCGGCGGCGGCTTGACCAGCTTGGGATTGACCGGCGTGACCTGCGGAATCGCACTCGGCGGCCCGCTTGGCTTGCCGGCCGGCGCGGCCCACGGCCGTGGCCGGAATCGTCACCAGCCCCCGGCAATGGGTGCAATTGACCTGCTGCTGGCTCGGCCGCGACTCGACCGGAAACGTGCCCGCGCAGTGAGGACAGCGAAATACGATGCTCGCCATGCGAACTCCGCGGTTGAATTGGCCGAAGAACAATCGGGGACTGTCCCCGTTTTCGATGCTTCCAACGGTCGGGGACTGTCCCAATTTTTCGACGGGCACCATCCGTAGGATGGTCGGCGAGAAAAATGGGACTGTCCCCTTCTGGGACCGTGCAGGGTTTAGCCTTTAGTGTAGGGCCGTGCCGTTCCGTCGAGCAAGTCGTGCGTGAATTCTCGACCCGCGCGCCCAAGCGCCATCGAGCCTTGAACTCCAGCGGTCGAACTCCTATAAAGTCATCTTGAGCCGAAGTGGCGGAATTGGCAGACGCGCTAGCCTCAGGAGCTAGTCCGGGTAACCGGGTGCAGGTTCAAGTCCTGTCTTCGGCAGTGAGTTAACAAGAGGGCTTACGTCCAAGTTGGCGTAAGCCCTTATTTGTTGTGCCAATTCGCGGTGGGTATGTCGATCGAAAGGGCAGCCGGCTCTACCTGCTGGACACGGACGCGCGGCGGGAAATAGGATGGGTATACTGGAAGGCTGGCTAATTCCAGCAGCCTTTCCCCGCCTGAATCCCACCGGCCGACGTCGACGCCCCCATGCAACCCCCTGGCCCCAAGCTGCGAATGATCCTGCTGGCCGGCGCGTGCCTGCTGAGCGGGTCGCTGTGGGCCGGGGCCACCGAGCTGGCGGCGGTCGACTACAACCGCGACATTCGGCCCATCCTCGCCAACAACTGCTTCGCCTGTCATGGCCCCGACGAAGGCGAGCGCCAGGCCGGCCTGCGGCTCGACCTGTTGGAAGCCGCGACTCAACCCGCCGAATCGGGCAAGCGAGCCATCGTCCCGGGCCAGCCCGACGGGAGCGAGCTGCTCGCCCGCATCGACGCCGCCGACGAAGCCGAGCGGATGCCGCCGGTCGAGAGCAACAAAAAACTCACGGCCGAACAAAAAACACTCCTGCGCCGCTGGATCGCCGACGGCGCGCGAGTCGAGACCCATTGGTCCCTCGTGCCGCCGCTGCGTCCGGCGATTCCCGCCGTAAAAGGCACCGTCAATAATCCCGCCTGGCCAGACAATCCCATCGACGCGTTCGTGCTAGCCCGGCTGGAGCGCGAGTCGTCCAATAGTGGCACACTGCTTGAGCCTGCGCCGCCGGCAGATCGGCTCACGCTCGCACGGCGCGTGTATCTCGACTTGATCGGCTTGTTGCCCACGCCCGAGGAAGCCGACCAGTTTGCCGCCGACACGCGTCCCGACGCTTACGAGCACTTGGTCGATCGCCTCTTGGCCTCGCCCCATTACGGCGAGCGCTGGGCCCGGATCTGGCTGGACCTGGCCCGCTATTCCGACACCAACGGTTACGAAAAAGACCGTCCCCGCTCGATGTGGCCGTATCGCGATTGGGTGGTGCGGGCGTTGAATGCCGACATGCCGTTCGACCGCTTCACCGTCGAGCAGATCGCCGGCGACCTCGTGCCGGGGGCCGACGTCGACACCCGGACGGCCACGGGGTTTCATCGCAACACGATGGTCAACGAAGAGGGGGGCATCGACGTCGAGGAATTCCGCTTTCAGTCGATGGTCGATCGGGTCGGCACCACCGGCGCCGTGTGGCTGGGACTGACCGTCGGCTGCGCCCAGTGCCACAACCACAAATTCGATCCGATCACGCAGCGCGAATACTATCAACTGTTCGCGATGCTGAACAACGCGGACGAACCGGAGATGGAAGTGCCCCAGCCCGACGTCACTTGCGCGCGGGCTGCGATCGAACGTCGCATCGCCGATTTGCAGGAGCAGGCCAGGGGGCAGTTCGACGAGTCGAAGTTCGCCGCCTGGTGCGAGACGGTCGGCAGCAGCGCGCAACATTGGACGTTCGTCACTCCCTCGAGCGCGGTTTCGACCGGCCACGCGACCATGACCGTGCTGGCCGATCAATCCGTGCTCGCCAGCGGCGACAAGCCGAATCAGGACACCTACGTGGTCGAGTTGGTTGCCGATTTGCCGCGCGTCTCGGCGATTCGCCTGGAAGTGCTGCCGCACGAAAGCCTGCCCCAGCATGGCCCCGGCCGGGCGCCGCTGTTTTCCGAGGGAGACTTTCTACTCGGCGAGTTTTCGCTGGCCGCGTTGACCGCCGGCACGGAACAGCCGGCGGCGATCGCGCTGGCCGACGCGAGCCACAGTCATGCCGCGGAAAAGACCTCGGCGGCGCTGGCCATTGACGGCGATCTCGACACCGGCTGGTCCATCAAGGGGCGCACGGGCCAACCCCACCAGGCCGTGTTTCGCCTGGCACAGCCGCTCGACAACAGTGCCGGCGTCCAGCTGCGCGTGACGCTCCAGCAGCGCTACATCCACCAGATGACGATCGGCCGCTTTCGGTTGGCGGTCTCGGGCGACTCGGGACTCAAGGCAGTCGATTTGCCGGCCGAGGTCGAGGCCATCCTGGCCCTTGTGCCCAGCGATCGCACGGCCGAGCAACTCGCCGCGCTCAAAGCCTATTACCTGTCGATCGCTCCGGAACTGGCTGAACTGAATCAGCAAATCGTCAAGCTCCGCTCCGAGTTGCCCTCCCAGCCGACCACGTTGGTGATGTGCGAGCGCGAGCCTAAGCACGCCCGCGTGACGCGGCTGGCGCATCGCGGCGAGTTCCTCAGCCCGCGCGATCCGATCACCGGCGCCGTGCCGTCCGTGTTGCATCCGCTCCCCGCCGGACCGGCCAACCGGCTGGCGCTTGCGCGCTGGCTGGTCGATCGCCGCAATCCGCTTGTCGCGCGGGTCACGATGAATCGACACTGGCAGCAATTCTTCGGCCGGGGATTGGTGCGAACGACCGAAGACTTTGGCGTCCGCGGCGAGGCGCCATCGCACCCCGCGTTGCTCGACTTTCTGGCCTGCGAGTTCATGGATCGCGGCTGGTCGTTCAAGCAGATGCATCGCTTGATCGCCACCAGCGCCACGTATCGCCAGTCGTCGGCCGTAACGCCACTGGCCCGCGGGCACGATCCGGACAATATCTTACTGGCTCGCGGCCCGCGCCTGCGCGTCGACGCCGAAATGGTCCGCGACCTGGCGCTCGGCGCGAGCGGATTGCTCTGCGAGCGGCTAGGGGGCGCGAGCGTCTATCCGCCGCAGCCGGCGGGCGTCACCGAACTGGCCTACGGCGGAGGCGGCGGTTGGCCGACCAGCCAGGGCGCCGACCGGTTTCGTCGTGGCTTATACACTTATAGCAAGCGCACCAGTCCCTATGCGGCCTTCAGCACGTTCGACGCCCCCAGCGGCGAGACCTGTATGGTGCGTCGCGAGCGATCGAACACGCCGCTGCAAGCCTTGACGCTGCTGAACGACGGCGCGTTTGTCGAGACGTCGCAGGCCCTGGCTCGCCGCGCGATGCTCGATGGCGGCGATACGAACCAGCGGGCCCGGTTGTTGTTCCGCTTATGCCTGACGCGCGAACCAACCGACGACGAACTGCACGAGCTGACCGCGTTTTTCGAAAGCCAGCGCAGTCGCTTGGCCACCGACTCGGCCAGCGCCGCGGCGATTGCGGGGGGCGAGCCCGCGGTCGATCTGGCCGCCTGGACGCTCGTTGCCCGCGCGATTACCAATCTCGACGAGTTCATCAGCAAGCAATGAGAGAACCTGCCATGAATTCGCTCGACCAACGGGTTCGCGACATCACGCGACGGCATTTCTTCGGCCAATCCGGCATCGCCTTGGGTCGGGTGGCGTTGGCTTCGCTGCTGGCCGGCGAAGCGGCCGCGCGGTCTCGCTGGGTGCAAGGCGCGACTGCGATCAGTCCAACTGACAATCGACCGGCCCATTACGCTCCGCGCGCCAAGCGCGTGATCTACCTGTTCATGGCCGGAGCTCCCAGTCAGCTCGACCTGTTCGACTACAAACCAGAGCTCGCGAAGCACGACGGCCAGCCGATCCCGGCCGAGATCGTCCGCGGACAGCGCTATGCGTTCATTCGCCGCGACGCCCGGCTGTTGGCCCCGCGGTTCAAGTTCGCGCGGCACGGCCAGTCGGGGGCCGAGCTGTCCGAGATCATTCCCGGGCTGGCCGAGGTCGCCGACGAACTGACGATCGTCAAGAGCATGCACACCGAGCAGTTCAATCATGCACCGGCGCAATTGTTCATGAACACCGGCGGATCGCTCCCCGGGCGGCCGTGCCTCGGCTCATGGGTTTCGTACGGCATCGGCAGCGAATCAGAGAACCTCCCCGCATTCGTCGTCTTGCCCAGCGGCGG
Source organism: uncultured Planctomycetaceae bacterium (assembly GCA_963791755.1). Taxonomy (GTDB): domain Bacteria; phylum Planctomycetota; class Planctomycetia; order Pirellulales; family PALSA-1355; genus PALSA-1355. The sequence continues at coordinate 312,637 of CAWBTK010000003.1, read as the reverse complement.
TAACAGCGGCGGCGTGGCCAACTGGGGCAGCGGTTTTCTGCCCACTGCGTTCGCCGGCGTGCCGCTGCGTGCCAAGGGCGATCCGATCCTGAACGTGTCCAGCCCAGCGGGCATCGATGCCCGCACGCAGCGCGACACGATCGACCTGGTCGTGCGAATGAACCAACGGCGGCTCGACCTGCTGGGCGATAGCGAGATCGCTTCGCGCATTTCCGCCTATGAAATGGCCTATCGCCTGCAAAGCTCGGCCCCGGAGTTGATGAACATTTCCGACGAGAGCCAGGCGACCCTGGACATGTACGGCGCCGAGCCGGGCAAGGCATCGTACGCCAACAACTGCTTGCTCGCCCGACGGCTGGTGGAACGCGGCGTGCGATTCGTCAACGTGTTTCACGAAGCCTGGGACCATCACAGCGACGTCGAAGGGGGCGTGCGAACGCAATGCGGACTGACCGACAAGCCGTGCGCCGCCTTGATCAAGGATCTCAAGCAGCGCGGCCTGTTGGACGACACGCTGGTCGTTTGGGGCGGCGAATTCGGTCGCACGCCAATGGTCGAATCGAACGCCACGCTGGGCCGCAAACTGGGGCGCGATCATCATCCGCAGGCCTTTACCATGTGGCTGGCCGGCGGCGGAGTGAAGTCGGGACTCACGCTCGGAGCGACCGACGAACTGGGTTTTCATATTGCCGAGCGACCCGTTCACGTGCACGACATCCAAGCCACGATCCTGCACTTGCTGGGCCTGGACCACAAGCGGCTGACCTATCGCTCGCAGGGTCGCGACTTCCGCCTGACCGACGTGCACGGCAACGTCGTCAGCGAGATTCTGGCGTAGCGAATCATCGTGTCGACCAAACTGCTGCCTGGCCGCTTAACTCGCCAGCAGCACGCACGATTTCGGTCTGACGATCGCCGGGGCTGGGCGGGGCGAAGTGGTTTCTTCGACATGGTCGCCTGTTACCCAGCGGGGCTCGGACGAATCGAGCAGCACCCGCCATGCAATTTCGCTCGGAATTAGGTCCGCCAGGTTCAGCGGCGAGTCGCCAAAGTTCCAGCACAGGAACACTGCCTGTCCCTCGGTTTGCCGCCGGGCGATCAACACACGCTGGCTCTCCAGTATCGTCACGCTCGCCTGGTCGCGTGCCGGCTGGCGGATCGCCGCAGTTTCACGACGCAAGCGAAGCAATTCCTGATAGAACCGCCACAGAATGCCGTGACGCCCGCCGGCGGCCAGCGAGCGATTCAGCTTCGATCCCTCGAACGTATCGGGCGATTGCGGGTCGGCCGCCCCGGCCGGCCAGCCATGTTCGGCGTATTCGCGCTCGCGACCCGCGCACCGCCGCGGCCAACTGGGGATCGATATGACTCGTGAAGTAATAGAACGGCGCCGGCTCGTCGTATTCCTCGCCCATGAAAAGTAGCGGAATCGTCGGCGACAGAATCGTGGCCGCGGCGATCAGCTTGAGCTCGTCGAAATCGAGGAGCCGTCCCAGGCGATCGCCCCCGGGCCGATTGCCGACCGTATCGTGATTGGCGGCGAAGGCCACGAATCGATCGGCGGAAACATCGGCCGAACTGGTTCCCCAGCGGCATCCTCGATAGTGGGAATGCTGCCCGGTCAATACGAAGCCGCTCTTGTAAGCCTTTGAAAAATCGGACAGCCGCCCGAAATCGCTGCAATAGGCCGCTCGCTCGCCGGTCAGCAGCGCTTGCAGCGAGTGTTGAAAATCGTCCAGCAGTAGCGCGTCGAGCCCATAGCCGCCCGCCTGCGACGATCGCACCACGCGCGGGTCGTTGCTGTGATGTTCCGCGATCGTGAACACCCGGCGGTTCAGGCGGCGGCCGCACTCGCGCACGGCATCGGCCAATTCGCCGAGCAGCGGCCGCGCCGATTCGTCGTAGATGGCATGTGTCGCGTCGAGCCGCAAGGCATCGATATGAAACTCGCTCAGCCAGTAAACGGCGTTGCCGATAAAAAAATCGCGAACCGCGTCGCTCGCCGGACCGTCGAAGTTGATCGCCGGGCCCCAGCCCGTGCGATGACGCCAGGTGAAATAAGGACCAAACTCGGCCAGGTAATTTCCCTCCGGCCCAAGATGGTTGTAGACCACGTCCAACACAACCGCCAACGACCGCGCGTGGCAGGCATCGACCAACGACTTCAGACCCCGCGGTCCGCCATACGTGTTCTGCGGCGCATAGGGATGCACCCCGTCATATCCCCAATTGCGAGCGCCCGGAAACTGCGCCACGGGCAATAGCTGGATGGCCGTCACGCCCAGACTGGCCAGTTCGTCGAGATGTTCGATCATGGCCTCGAACGTGCCAGCGGCGCTGAACGTGCCCACGTGCGATTCGTAGATCACGAAATCTTCCCAGGCCCGGCCACGCCAGTTGTGGTCCGTCCAGGCGAACTCGCCATCAGTGACGGCCGATGGGCCATGCACGCCCTCGGGCTGGAACCGCGAAGCAGGATCGGGTCGGTCCACCGCACCGTTCAGGCGATAGAAGTAGCGAGCTCCTGGCGCCAGACCATGCACGGTCGCCCCCAAATATCCCTCGCCAAGCGGCGCCATCGCCACTGCCCGAGCACCGTCGACGAGCTTCAAAGCAATCGAACGGACCTCCGGCGCCCAAACGGTAAACGTCGTGTCACCATTCGGTTGGCGAATCGCGCCGATCGGCCGGCGGAAGCCAGAAGCATCGTCCACGGTCATGGCTCCCCGCCGCGAAGCATGTCGGCCAATACTCGAGCCTCCGAGATCATTGTCCGGGCGCCAGCAATTCGACCAGCGCCCCGAGCGGTAAATAAATCCAATCCGGCCGATTGTTCAACTCGTAGCGCAACTCGTAGACGGCCTTCTCCAGCAAGCACGCATCCAACAAGCGATCAAATTCATCCTCCGCGCTCGGCAGGAAAGTCGCCGCCGTCGGCCACCCGCAGATAGGCACCCAGAAAGCCGGCGCTCATCCACAGGTACCAATCGTGCGCCAGTCGATGCGTGCGGTCTCGGTCGACGGTCGACCGTTCGATCATGCTGGCGGCGCCGGCACAGGCCGCATAATGGAAGGAACGAATCATGCCTGCCACGTCTCGCAAGGCCAGCAACTTCTGGCGGCGCTGGCTGAGCGGACGACTGGGTTCCCCCTCGAAATCGATGATGACGAAGTCGTCACCCGCGACAAGCACCTGCCCCAGGTGATAGTCGCCGTGGCAGCGAATCTTGGCGGCGTGAATGGGCTCGGTCGCCGTTCGGCGCAATTGTTCCAGGCGAGACGGCTCCAGCGCCAAAGCCCGGGTCCCTAAGTCCCCCACCGCGGCATTCAATCCTGGCAGTTGCTTTCGCAGCAGAGCGAACGTCTCGGCGCTAAAGGCCGCGGCATCGTCGCACCACCGCACTTGATCGAGCCTGGTAAACCGCTCGGGAGCAAAGTCAGCTTGGTCGGTCTCGCTCGACAGGGCCAGGTGCATTTCCGCGGTCCGCGTGCCCAGCAACTCGGCGTCGTTCAGCGACTGCCCCAGCAACTGCCAGACGACCGGCGGTATCGGCCGTCGCGTGAGCTGTTGCGGGCGATCGCCCTGTTGTTGCAATGGTTGACTGGCTTCGTCCGGCAGAGCCATCGTGCTGGCAAGAAACTCATCCACGCGCGCGAGCATGTGCCGCCAGGCGTCTCCCTGATTGGGAACAAAGGCTTGCAATGCTGCAAGCGTCCAGGGCGGCTCGCCCGGGCGGCGGTATTCGATCGCGCCGGCCAGCGCCGCGGTGTGCGCAAAACCGCGCTCGGTGAGATACGCGCCGATTTCCACGTCCGGATTCGTTCCCCTCTCCACGCGGCGATAGAGCTTGAGAATCAAATGTTCGCCAAACATCACCGAGCTGTTACTCTGTTCTGCTTCGAGCAGGCGCGGCGAAAGATGCTGCTCGGGCTGATCGGCCAGCGTGCTGAACGCGGCGGTTTGCCAGGTCGACACTTCGCCACGCGCGCCCGGCAGCCGCGTCCGCGATGTCACCATCGCCAGGAGCGTTCGGCAGAAATCGGCGTCGGCCAGCGGATCGACAAGCAGCCCCGTCGGCCCCGCGCCCCCCAGCCGCACATGGGCCCAGGTCTGATCAGCGTCGACCGCGGCGATTTGCTCCGCCCGCTCGGGCGCGAGGTAACCGAGCGGCACCTGATAGACCTCGCTGGGGCCGGTGGCAAATTCGATTTCAACCAGCAACAGCCGCGTGTCGGGCGAGACCGCGATGGCTTCGACAATCCGCAAGCCGCCAATGGTCCGCGCTTTTGCGCCGAACCAGCGCCGCGATACAATCCGCCGCGCAATCGCCGCCTCGAGCGGGCCTTGCAGGTCGCCGCCGATGGCTCGATCCCAGTCCCAGCCCGCGGGACACTCGAGTCGCGGCACTTCCGAGCCAGCATGCGCATCCACGATATCCGACACACGATCCTCCTTGCCGCCGCCCCGCCGCCATTGAGGGGACGAACTTCAGACTTGTTCAACGCGAAACAAGTGCGCGCTCGACTGCCGCGGATCCAGTTCCACGTAGTTGCGTTCGCCCTGCCAAGCAAACGTCGTGCCGGCCAGCAAATCGTGGAGCTGGTAGGCCCGAGCTGGATCCAGCCCCAGCTCGGCCAGCGGCAGTTCGATGAATCCTCGCTCCAATTCGTGAAAATTCAAGTTCACGACCACCAAAACCAGGCCTTTTCCGTCCGGGCTTTGTTTGCTGTAGCAAATCAGTTGCTCGTTGTCGACCGGGTGAAACCGCAGGTGCATGTTCGTTTGTAGCGCTGCGTGCTCCCGCCGGGCCCGATTGACCGCGGTAAATAGCTGGCGAAGATCGTCGGGCCGGTCGAAATCCCATTTGCGGATCTGAAATTTCTCCGAGTCGAGATATTCCTCGCTGCCCGATTCCCGCGGACGGTTCTCGAGCGTCTCGTAAGCCGGTCCATAGATGCCGTAGTTCGCGCCCAGCGTGGCCGCCAGCACGAACCGGGCCGCGAATGCCGCCCGCCCGCCGGTTTGCAAATGCTCGGGCAGGATATCGGGCGTGTTGGGCCACAAGTTGGGCCGAAAAAACTCCCGCACCTCGGTCTGCGTCAACTCGGTCAGGTATTCGGTCAGCTCGGCTTTCGAAACCCGCCAGGTGAAATACGTGTAGGACTGGCTGAATCCCAATTTGGCAAGCCGGTACATCACCTTGGGTCGGGTAAAGGCTTCGGAAAGGAAAATCGTCTCAGGGAACTGCGCCTTCACTTCGCCGATCAAGAACTCCCAGAAGCCGAACGGCTTGGTGTGTGGGTTGTCGACGCGAAACACGCGCACCCCCTGGTTGCACCAGTACAGCACCACATCGGTCAACTCGCGCCACAGCGCCCGCCAGTCGGAGGTTTCGAAATCGAACGGATAAATATCCTGATATTTCTTGGGCGGATTTTCGGCATATTGCACCGTTCCGTCCGGACGCTGGCGAAACCACTGCGGATGCTCGCTGACGTAGGGATGATCGGGCGAACATTGAAACGCGATGTCGAGCGCCACATCCATGTCATGCTCGCCGGCGGCCGCGATGAGTTTGTGCAGATCGGCCAAAGTGCCCAACTGGCGATGAATTGCCCGGTGGCCCCCCTCGCCGGAACCGATCGCCCAAGGACAGCCGTCGTCGTCCGCCGCGGCGACCACGGCGTTGTTCTTGCCCTTGCGAAATGTCTGGCCGATGGGATGAATCGGCGGAAGGTACAACACGTCGAAACCCATCTCAGCCAATCGGGGCAGCCAGCCGATGACGTCGACGAGCGTGCCGTGTCGGCCGGCCTCGGCCGCGCACGAGCGGGGGAACAGTTCATACCAGGCGCTAAAGGCGGCCCGCTTGCGATCCACGACCAGCGGCAGCGAATCGCTTTGCGTCGCCAGGCCATGATCCTCGTTGCGCTCGACCAGCTCGGCCAGTTCGCCCATCTGAGCCAGCAGTGCGTCGGCCGTATCGCTTTCGGAAGTGAGTCGCTTTTGCCAATCGCCTAGCTTCGCTCCATCGGGCTCGGCCGCGCGCTGGGCGGCCTGGCCAACCAGCTTGGCGCCAATTTGCAGATCGACCGTCACGTTCTGGCCGGCGGCAATTCGCTTGCGCAAATCGCGCAGCCAGGTTTCGAAGGCGTCGATCCAGCCCAGTACCGCGTATTCGAAACGGCCCACTTCGGGGGTCTCGAATTCGGCGCGCCACTCGTCGTTGCCCAGCGCTTCCATGGGCCGGTGCCGCCAGTTGCTTTCGCCTTGCTTGCGCGTGAGCAAGTTCGCGCGCACCACGTCGTGGCCATCGCCCATCACGTTGGCCGTCACCACGACGCGACCGCCGGCGCTGCGCTTGATCGGGAAACGGCCACAGTCCACCGACGGCATGACACGTTCAATTGCCACGCGGCAACGGCCGTCTTGGACCCGCGAATCTGGTATATCCATAATATTCGTCCGTCAGGGCATCTGGGGCAGCTCGTCCACCGGATCCAATTTCCGGTCCTTTTCGAGCGCCAGCATCCATTCGTTCGCCTGGGCGAGAGAGCGCCCGGCCAGAGAACTTGCCCAGTCGGCAAGGCTCACGTAATAGTACCACTCAAATCCCGGGTTGTCCAAAAGCCGCGGCCCCGCCGGCGAGCTATTCTTCGGCGGGTTCGCAGGGAATGCGCGGGACGTGCCGGCGAATCCCCCGGTCGCCATGGATGTTTTCCGCTCGTGGGCAAGCCCCAGGCCGCGCCGAGGTTTCGACCGCCTTGTCACGTTCGCCATGAGAAATTAGGATAGTTCCTTCGCACTCCCCTGTAGCTCAGTTGGTAGAGCAGCCGGCTGTTAACCGGCTTGTCGTAGGTTCGAGTCCTACCGGGGGAGCTTTGAGTTCTGCCATAGGTTGCCACCCCTCGTCATCCTCGGACATTTCGCGGTTTTCGCTTTCGCGTGTCGCCTCCTGGCAGTCCTTGCCGGCCATTTCCGCTGCGGCGCACGTCCAATTGCGCGTACCTTTTTTTTGGGCCCGGTCGAAATGTTCGTCGGTGACCTGCAAATAATGCTTGGCCGCGATCGTCGGGCTATTGCCGATCCAGGCGCAGACGACGTGAATCGGGAAGGTCTCGGCCAGTTCCGTTTCGCGCGTTGATCGAAGATTCTGGAAGGGCTTTTGCCAGGGCTCCAGGGCCGCCCTACGAACGATCCGATTGAATTGGGTCCGCAGGTTGGCGTTGGCCATGCGGTAACGTGTCACCATGAACTGGGCCCCTGGCTGGGCCAATTCAAACGCATCCTCAAGGTGCGGCCGCAATTCGGGGAACAAGGGAATAACGCGGCTGGCGCCCCTTTCGTGGCGCTCAGTCTTGGGGCTACGCACGCGCAGCCGACCGCGCTCCCAATCGACGTCTGACCAGCGCAGCGCCAGCACTTCGGATGGGCAGCGCAGGCCGCCGAATCGGCAGAGCGCGAAAATAAGCCGCCATTCGGCATCGGGGCACGCATCGAGCACCTGCTGAGCGTCGTCTCGCGTTATAAACACTTCGCGATCCTTGTTGGCCCTTACGTTGACGTCCTTCATTTCAGCGAAGGGACTGTCGGCGAGCATCTTGCGCACACGGCCTGGCCGAAGAACTGTTTGGCGCGACCGCAAATGCGCCGCACCGTGTTATCGGCGAGCGGCCTTTTTATCAGTCCGAGCCGGAATGCGTCGGCGTCCGCGGCCGTGATCGTGTCCAATCGCCGATCGGCTCCGAAATGCTTTACCAGGTCACCCTTGGCACGCTTGAGATGGGCCAGCGTGTTCGGCTTCAAACCGTGCCTGCCGTCGATGTACGACGTCAGGAAGGCCTCCAGTGTCGGATTGGTCGGCTTGTCGGAACGATCCGCCACGAGGCCGGCGCGGGCCAGTTTGCGATATAACCATCCCTCGCATTTGGCGAGCCACGCCGCCGTCTGCCCGTCAATCGCGTCCTGAGAAATGTTGGCCGCGTTGATGTGCTCGACGCGGGCCTTGATCCCGTCTGCCGTTTTCTTTGGCATCTTGCCCAGTTTGATCGAACGTCGCTTGCCGGTGGCGTCGACGAACAACAGCCGGCGACGGCCTTCCCTATCGCTCGAAATCGTAGCCATGCTCCCCCCCTTTTTGAAAACTCTGTTCGCCCACAACGCGTTTCGATTGACCATCGTCATTGATGACGATCCCGGCCGGGCGTGTTTACGCGCGGCCGCCGCCTGGCTTCTCACCATTGAATTGTTCAACGATTACCTTGGTGAAAATCTCGCCGCGCACGCGGCAGTGGACATCTTCTTCGAAGCGCAGGTGCCAATGGCGAAGAATTGCCCAATCGAAGAGGTCTCCGTAAAACTCGACCGCACTCAAGACGTCGCGTTTGGTTTCCCGGTAGTTCCGCCATTCCTCCTCAGAAGGCTCAGGCGACGACTCGTCTGGGACCGCCAGGTCCACGGCGCTCCGAGCGCTTCGGTCCATGGCAATCGCGGCGCCAGCCAGAGCGAGCAGCTCGTCGGAAGTCCAACCGTCTGGCGGCGGTTCGATTGGTAAATTGAGTTCAAAGCAAGCGACAAAGTAATCCGCTCGAGCTTTCGACAATCGCACTTCGATCATGGTCCGAGGCTCCAATCAGTTGTTCTCTGGATCGCTACCTGGCGGGCGCCGAAAGCCGTCGATCGGTTGCGTTTCGAGGTTTCCGTCCTGATCGACGTCGAGCACCGCCTCGACGTAAGGATCGTATTGGGCGTCGAAATCTCCATCGATGACAAGGCCCGTCAAGTGCTGGCAAAACTCGATCGCATGGTGTAGTCCGAAACCAAATCCGGCCAGGCAGGCTTCTCGCTGTTCGGCGTTCATGTGTTTGAGCTCTTGCCCCATGTACCGAAACGCATCCGGTCCCTGGCTGTACGCCGCCGCGTAGAGAGCGCCGGCCAGAGCCAGCATGTCGGCGCCGTGCCAGCCGCCACCTTCGGGCGGTTGAATAGGTTTACCGTGGTTCAAGGCGTCAATGAAGTGTTCCGCCCGCTCCTTCTCGAAAATCGCGATGATCATTTTTTTGGCTCCTCCTGACCTGGTTGTCAGTTTCACCTGGCTCGCCGCCGGCGGCATCGTCGTGGGCGACGTGGCCACCACCGTCAATTCCGCCGTGGGGATCCGACGTCGATCGAGGCGAGCGTCGGACGGGGCCACACAAGGCAGCCCCGCCCGATCGCCCTCCGCCGCTTAGACACCCCTTGTGACAAAGCTGGGTTAAACCTTCGACACTCCTGTGGATTTTCTCGCGGCCCGCGCGAACGCCGGACGAGGCCGCGTAGAGCGGCCCCGCCCGATCGCGCCCGCGACATTTAGAGACCCGCTGTGACAAACGTCCGATTGAACTCAGTTAATGCTCAACGCGGCTGGTTGACTTTCAGGATTTTCGAACGCGAACGGGCTCCGGTTGCGGGAGCTGCGCCAACCCAGCGGCCATCCGTTCGGGGTTGATGTAGTGTTGCATGGTCGTCCTCATGTCCGTGTGGCCGGCTTGCAGGCTCGCGGCCAAGGGGTCGATTCGCGACGCCTCGGTGCACATTGCTTTGCGAATGGCGTGAAATCCAAAGCGACGCTCCCAGGGCAGCCCAGCCGCGGCGAAGATTCGTCGACGATGCTCCTGCATCCAGTTTTGATCGTGAGGCCAGTCCCAAATCCGTCGCGACCTTCCAGAAATCTTGCGCATCTCGCACAGTGCGCTCTGAGCAAAGGCGTTGACGAACAGTCGCTTTGTGTCACCGCCTTTGACCGGCACTTTCAACCATTCCCCCTCGACCATCGACCATTCCAGGATCGTCGCAGAGCCAATTCGCAACCCCGTGTTGTACAGAAACAGAAAGAGCGATTGCCACCAGATCGTTCGTTTCTCAGGCGCCAACCTGGCCGGAACCGTGGCGGTATGGCACGCTGCCAAGATCTGGCCGATTTCCTTCAATGTAAAGCCGTCGACTGCTGGCTTGTTGCGCCCCGCGGTCGGCTCAAGTAGGGAACTTCCGCGAGTAGCCCTTGGCCGTCACGCACCTCGCGTGACCGCGGCCCGGTGCGGTCGAGTATGCCCTGCAAATGTGTGCAGTGTTTTCGGATGGTATTGGGAGAGAGCGGTACAGTTTTCTCGGCGCCCAGCTCGGCCAAGGCAATGCGCCCTGTCTGAGTCAGCACAATGCCGTCGCGATCGCCGCTCACAAATCCTTCACGGCGAAGCCGCTCCAAGTTGAATTGAAACGAACTGCCTCCGAGTCGCAGACCGCTGGCCTTGCACAACTTTTCGGCGCTGAGTCCGCCGGGATACTTGCCGAGCGTGCGAAGCATTCTCCCATCGCCACGATTTCCAAACGATGAAGGCCCACGTGGGTTCCGACCCTGGAGTTTTCCCAAGCCATTGAGGAATGCAAGGGTGGTCAACTCATCAATCGCTTCGATGGGTGGATCGCCGGTAAATCGCTTCCAGTAACCGAGGCTTTGCTCGATGGCCTCGATATTCCGTACCGCCGCCCCGCGGGCCTCGAGTCGCACGGGCTTGTAATAAGCCTCGTAGAACTGACTGAGCGTCATCTGGCGCGATAGCGAACCCTTCGGCGGCAAGGCGGTTTTCGGGCCATCGCTGGCCGGCACCGTCCTGACCTTCAACATTTTTTCGATCAGCGCCGAGCTGAAAGCCTCCAGCATTTCGTCAGCCGAAACAAGTTGGGTGGACCGAGGCGCGACCAGAGCCCCTTTTTGAGAACGCGACATGGCATATCCTTTCGTGGGCCGACCAGAGGCACGGCGCAACAAATACGAGTCGGATTGTGACAAACTTCCGAATGTACCGTCAGTCCTTAGAGGGCGCTCCGGCGGCTTTTGCCGCCGCTTGGCTTGGGCGTGCTCCGCGCCGCGTCGCCGGAACCACTTTGGCTGAGGCAATTCGGAAACCGCCGTCGCCGCGCGGCTTGGATTGATATAGTGCTGCATGGTCATGCGCATGTCGGAGTGGCCCGCCTGCATGCTCGCGGCCAGCGGATCGATCCGGCTTGCCTCGGTACACATTGCTTTGCGGATGGCGTGGAAGCCGAGCCGTCGTTCGAACGGCAGCCCGCTGGCCTGGAGAATTCTCCGTCGTTGCTCGTCGAGCCATTCAAAATTATGTGGCCAATACCAAATGCGTTTCGAGCCTTCCTCGGACAGCGCTCGCATGGTATTCAAGGCCGCCCGAGCATGGACGTTGACAAACACGCTTTTTGTGTCGCCGCCCTTGACCGGCACTCGAACCCACTCGCTGTTGTCGCTGAGCATTTCCCATTCGAGCGCCATCAGCGAGCCAATCCGCAAGCCGGTGTTGTAGGCGACCAGGATCAGCGTTTGCCACCAGGTTTCGCGTGCCGCATGACTGAGGGCCGCCGGAGCCGCGGCCGCGTGGCAGGCCGCCAACAACTTGCTGAGCTCGTCAAGCGTAAAACCATCGACTGGCGGTTTGCGCCGCGCGGGGTCGGGGAAGGTACGGCACGTCACTCCGCAGTCCTTGGCCATCGCGAACGTCGCGCGATCGTGGCCCGGTCCGATCGAGAATTGCCTGAATGTGAACGCAATGCTTCACGATGGTGTTGGGGGACAACCGGGGCAATTGTTGCTCGGGTCGCCCGAATGTTACCAGCGCCTTCAAACCGGTCTGCGTGATGACGTATTTTCGATTCGTCCCCGCGACAAACCCCTCGCGTTTCAGTTTCCCCAGGTAAAACTCAAGACTACTGCCACCGAAGCGCAACCCGCTCATGCTGGCCAGTTCGCGCGAAGTTAAGCCCGCAGGATTGTTGCCCAGCGCGCGCAACAATCGGCCATCGCCGCGATTGGCAAAAGTTGCATGGCCCCGCGGTGCTAGTCCAGGAAGCTGTTTCAAACCGTCGAGAAAGCGAGCCAGGGTCAGATCGTCGATTTCCTCAATTGGCGGATCGCCGGTGAATCGCCTCCAGAACGTCAGGCTTTGCTCGTATTCCTTAAAACACTTCTTCGCAGTCCCACGCGGCACCAGGCGGGCCGGCTTGTAGAACGCACAATAGAACTCGGAAAGGGACATCCTGGGCGAGAGCCCATCGCCGCGAGCGGGAATAACTTGGCCGGGCGGGGGTGGCGCAGGATTGCGCTGCCTCGCCCCTCATCCTCTCCAAGAAACCTCGATAGAGAAGTTCGAGCGGATCGGTCACCGCAGGTGCAGGCGGAGGTAGGGGGGCCTGGAAAGTTCGTGGCATGGCAACCACCTTTCGTGTGCCGGCCAGAAGGGCACGGCGCAACAAACAGCCCCAGCCCGTGAACTCGCTGTCAGGCGGCGTTGAGACCGCCTTGCGGCCCTTGAAAGTGCCGAAGCACCTCTTGGGTGTCGCGCAAGCGCACGGGCCAGGGCTCTTTTTTTCAACATTGTTTTGACTCTCAACGTGCAGCAAGCTTTGACGTCGGCAGTTTACCGCAGGCGAGGTGGTTTGCCAATCAGCTCGCCCAAGAAAATCCCTCGGCCGGCATCGGTGGGAATGGCGTGGCCGCGACCTCGGACCGTCGGCCGCCTCGCTTGCGGCGCCGAGGCGAGCTGCGGCCGCTGACGCCAAAACTGACGAGGGTCGACCACCGTCGAAAACGACGTGGCGGTCCGCAACGTCGCAAATAACGAGGGTCGATCAACCATCGTCATCGCCGGCGAGCTCCGCGGCACTCGACAGAACTGGCGGTGCAGGCCTCGGCCCATCGGTGGCGAACAAATCGAGCTGGCCGGCCAGGCAGTCCATGCCGGCCAGCAGCACGCGTTGCCGCGCGACGTTGTTCTCGAATTGCATCGGCTTTGGTTTCGGTCGATCCTTGGCGAGTTGAAACATGATGGGCACCATTGGTCAGAACGGATCGTTGCACACTTCGGCGGCCGGCTGCCGGCGGCGATCGCGGAGCAAACGCCTGGCCTCATGCACCACGTCGGCACGCGGCGGGATCTTTTCGTAGGGCGAGAGCAGGAAATCCCAAAGTCGCTCGCAACCGCTCTCGTCCGAGTACTCGGGGAAAATCGCGGCCATTTCCTGGGCCAGCGAATCGTAGCCGGGGATCGCCGTGAAATCGGAGCGCTCGACGCGCTTGCCGAACACGGCCGCGAAACCATGCCGCCAGAAGGGCCACACGCCCGGCCGCTGGCCGTTGTAATGGCACCAGGCCGTTTGCCGCACGTCGTTGGCGTGTGCCCGCTTCTCCCGCTCGAGATAACGGACCTCGGCCACAGCCTGGGCCAACTGGCGGGCCGTGGGTCGACGCTGTAGAGTGGAACCAGACATCGGAACCTCTGAACCAGGTTCGGTTGTTCAGGCTCGGTTGAGTGTTATCAGCACTCGATCGAGCCGTTTTCATTTCCAACGAAGTCGACTTTACCTCGGGCGCCGCCGAATCTCGGGCGAAAAATCCCGGTCCTCGCAAAATCGGCTCGCTTGTCCGCAGGCTGCAACGAGTTGGCTCAGGAGGATTTCTTGGACGTCGCCGGCCTGTTCGGCCGAGGCCGTTCTTGGTGAGCGCACAAAGCGCTTGCGTAAGCACGTACCCGCGCTAGGTGGTAAGGTCCATCGTGGCGGCAGTATACTTGTGCCCGACCGTCGGCTTCCACCGGCTGAAAACGATTCAAAAGGACGTTTAGGAATGGATGAGCAACTTAGGGACGCCGAGCATCGACTTGGATCGCTAACTGGCATCGAATTCGCGCACGGCACACCAATGGATGAGATTACCACTTTCCTTCGAGAGGTGAATACTCAGACTGACCGGGGGCTAGCAATTGTCGCGGGTGCATTCCTGGAAGGCCGACTAAGACAAGAAATCACTGAACGCCTATTTGCCACTGGCAAGAGCGCCGATCAGATTCTTGGAACGGATCGCCATGGTGGGGCTCTGAGCTTTGCGAACCAATGCCACTTGGCGTATTGTCTCGGATTTTTCGGTCCCACGATTCTCGCGGACTTGGCTCGCATTGGCACAATTCGAAATCGATTCGCACACCACTTTCGCATTACAACGTTTGACGGCGATCATTCGATTAGCTCTCATTGTCAGTCGCTTGAAATTCCGAAAAAGTTGCACGCGGTATTCGGTGAAAAAATCGGGCACTTGCTCGGCAGCAACAGAGCCCGGTACGTTACAACAATCCGCTGGGCAGCGTCGGCGTTATCGCTCAGCAATGGCCGAAAACGGCTTGCATGGCCAGACATGACCGACGGGGAGCCATTTTGGTAGATCGCTACGCCGCGGCCGCTTAATTGTTCGCATCGAGAGAGGCTTGCAAGAGCGAGTCGTCATCACGGACGAATTCGGCCACACCGAGCTTGATGGCAAGTTCGACGCCGGACCCGACCAACTTTGTCTATCAGGTCTTCGGTGGCACTGCCGGGCGAATACCCATCGTTCCCGAGTCGAAAGCGGCGTGGCGGTCCGCACCACCAGTTGGCTAGCTCGCCACTTCCGACAGCGGAACGCACCGCGATTTGATGGGCCCGACCCCAGTGGGTCGAGGCCAAAATGGCCCGGCGTGCGCGGGTGCAGGAAATGATCGAGAGAAACAAGTGGACCAAATCAGTTATTGTATGTGCCGCGTGAATCGTGCATATTGCTTACCTAGCCAAAGGCATTCGCTTCGCGCTGTTTGCGCCAATGCCTCAAATTGCGGGTCACCTACGAGCAAACCGACTTCCCGAATGAAAGCCGATCGTCGCGTTAGACTGCTTCAGCGAGCTGCTGTCTTTCTAATTGAAGACGTGTCGGCTCAATTGTATGCGATGATTTTCGTGGGAGTGGTTTTGGTCTGCGCCCTGCTGTATCACGGCCTCTGCCCAGATGATGGAATCGTAACTCGCGACAACCGGGTAACTTTTTGGGACGCACTGTACTTCAGCTTGGTAACCGTGTCATCGCTTGGCTACGGCGACATTTTCCCCATTGGTTGGTCGAGAGTGATTGCGTGTCTGGAGGTTTTGTTCGGACTGTTTACGATGGGCATTATCATCGCAAAAGCGACGTCGTTTCGGCTCGCATACCACGTTCAACGGCTTTTCAGCAGCAGCATTCACGAACGTCTCCAGGGATTCGCTCAAGAATTCGAGCTGCTGCGATCCGAATTTGTGAACGCACAAATGCTCACATCATCATCGTTTGATGTGCCGGCAAAAAAGGAGCCGACAGGAAGGCGGCCAAGGAAAAATTCTCCCATGCTTTGGAGGCGTTGCATTCCAATAGCTCAAACGTGGCGGAGTATGTTTCACTCGAAATTGACTACGGAAGATTTTTCTCGCTGGCTTCGCCTGCCACATGCCGGCGACTAGCCGAGTCAATGGATAACGTATTCTTCTATCTGACGAACATGATTACAGCGATGAGTCCGAGCCCGAGAGTCGCTGCTCGATAGCGGCAACCGAACGATGCTCCAGAAAGCGCGGCACCAGCAGAATCAGCTCCACACGCTCGTCAATGCCCATTGTCCCGACGGTGATGTAAAGGATACATTTGTGAAGCTAGCGGAAACTTGCCAAGGCATGCCGCAAAAATACTTTGCTGTGCCGGAAACAGGTGCTGGCCAGCCGACGTTATTGCCATCTACGGACGAACCAGAAGTGATAGCCTGAGTCGCTTGGGTAATCGGCCCGCTGCCGGGGAGAATTGAGAACGATGAACGTTTCGTGGACTAAATGCCAGGGCGACGCATGGTGCCCTCTGTCAACTGTCAGCCTACAACATTCCCATTTCGACGGGCTTGAGGGGGTCTACATCATTTGGCATGGCGGCACAGTTCCATCGACCGTTGCAATTGGCAAAGGTGCAATTCGCGAAAGACTTTCGCAATGCCGAACCGATCCTGGCATTCAGAAATTTGCCAACCTGGGCTTATTCACCACTTGGGCCCGAGTCACAACGGATGAACGCGATGGGATACTTCAATTTCTGAAGGGCAGGTTGAAACCGAAGGTGGCACTCTCGATCGCAGCTGCTGAGGAGATTCCAGTGAATCTACCTTGGTGAGAATGGAGACGTCCCCTCCGCGCGCGGCGGTTTAGCTTTCCGCAACCGCGACGCACCGAATTGTCAAAGATCTGCCGGGCCCCAGCGGGCCGACGCGCCGCCGATGGCTTCTAAGGCTCGTTAGTATCGCCCACGTGGGCCGCGGCGTGGCGGCCGCTACGCCGTTCCTCGTTCCCCTTCTTTACCTCCTCGTGAAGCGCCTTAATCGCCTCGACGGTGGGCTGGTGGTCGTGAATTCTGCTCTCGCCCGATTCAAACGACCTGGCCGCATCGCCTCCGAAGAAGCGCAGCGCTGTAGCCGCTGGCGCCGCATCGCCACCCATCCAGGCGGCAAACCTCCTGGCGGCGAAGATCGGCTCATCGACAAAGTACTGTAAAGGGTCCTGGTCTTTGTCATGGGCCGCATTCCAATGTTGCAGTGCTCGTTGATTGGCCCCCACCGTTTCGCCAAGTTGTTCTTGGTTCAGTTCCCGTTGCGCCGCGAGCTTATAGTTCACTTCCGCTTCTCGTCCGGCCTCGGGCACGCCGAGCGAATGTGCCGTGCGGGCAATCGCGCCCTTGAGACCGCCGACCTTGTCGTTGTATTGGAGCAACTGTTTTTCGCGCAGCGGGCCGGCAGCCAGCATTCTCAAAACTGCATCTCGTTGGTCACCCCAGGCAGCCAGTTGGGCGTCTTCGTTGTTCGCTAACAGAGACTCGCGTTCCTCGACTGTCTTTGCGTTCGAGAGCGCCAGTTGCCCGCTGTAAGCCTTCTGGGCCATCAAGGTTTTCGGTTGCCCGGTGGGCCGATCATATTCCTTGTCCAGTGAAGTGGCGTACTCGCGCAGTGCGGTCGGATCCATCGCGTCGCGGTGTGCGGCGACGCTTAGGCCCAGAGCCCGCGTTTCGGACATTCTGCCCGCATCGATCAGCTTCTTGACCGGTGTGATTGCCCTGATCGATTCCATTTTCTGGGCGCTCTCGCCCATCATGCCGTACAACTGCTCGGACAAATTGGCGGCGTCCTCCGGCGACAGATCTCGTTTCATCGTTCGCAGCTTGCCGGCGAGCTGAACCTTATTGGTCAGAATTTCTTCCCCGACCCCCATTTGCGCTAGGGGTTTGTACGCCTCGATAATGCGCCTCTGATCGTCGATGGTCATTTCAGGCGCGGCCGCCTCGACGCACGAGACATCGCCAGCTTGTCGGTTTTCTTGATTCCGTGAATCGATTCCAGGCTCTCGTAAAGGTGACTCGCCTGCTGGCCCTTACTGCCGCTCGCCGCCAGTTTGGTGAACTCTAAATTGACTTTCGCAGCGTCCTGCCACGCTTCGCGGGCCTTTTCTTGCAGCTTGTGGATGCCCTCGGTGACCGCCTCGATTCCTCTTTCAACCGTCACGTATCCTAGCGCCATGCTCTTCAATCCGCCAACCTGCTCGCTAATGAAGCTCTTCTCGTCCTCGTGGTGCTTTTTTGAATCCGACGCCAGTTTCTGATTCTGCTCGCTCAGCTTGACGTTGGCGCGATAGAGTTTGTCGTATTCGGCGAGGATCTTCTTTGAGTCGCTGCTCATATTGAGTTCGATGTCAGCCATTCTTGCGCTCCTTGTTCAATTCCTTTCGTGCGGCAGATTGACACTCTCGCGAAGTTTCTCGACCTGCCGCTCATAGTCCACGCGAAAACCGTTCGCCATTTCTGCGATCCAGGCTTCGAGCGCGGGCCGATCGGCGGTTGAACACTTAGGGCGTAGGTCCGCGGCTACCTTCTCCAGGTGTTCGAGCCCGACGTCGCGCATTGCCGCGAAAATGGCGACGACATCTGCGGCCGCTACCCACTCGTTTTTGTCGAGTCCGCTCATCGTCACACCTGAATTGTTGAATTTGCTTTCAAGGCCTCGCCACACGTCCGGGCGTTATCGAACGCCGGCGAAACGTTGGTCGTGTGCACCTTGCAGGTCGCTCAATTCCGCAACCAGGCTGTCGCGCTGCCCTTGGACGCGGGCCAGCTCGGTCGTCAGCCAGGCCAGGCGTGATTCGATCCTGGCCAACTCGTACCTGATGTCCTGTTCGACTCGTTCAACTCGCATGGATTCCTCTCGCTTCAGCTATTGGTCAACCGTCCGGAGAGAACAGATCTCTCCAGCGGCGTCAGATCCCACGACGCCAGGACGGCGTACAGTGCCCCTCCGACGTGTTTCAAGAGTATCGGGTCCGTGGGTACCACTTCCCATTCGGCCTCCCAAAGGATGTGGTAGTTCGACAGTGCGTGGGCCGGCCGCAGTGCCGGCGGGATGATCGGCACGACGGCGCGAAGCGTGTTGTTGCGCCGTGATTCCTGCCAGAGCCTGGGGAAGAAGTTTTCGGGCAGGTTCACCTGCATCGACTTGGTGCCATAGCCAAATCTGCGATCAGTCGCCCGGAACTGTGGCACCGAATAGCACTCGTAAAAGCACCACCTGGCGTCAGCACGGACGATGGCAAGCTTCGGGCGATTCAGCTCATCGACGCCGGTGGCTCGCATGACCTCGTGCAGGTCGATCAACTGCTTGCCGCGCGACATTTGGCAATAGCCGCGCATGATCGCCTCGTCCTCTTTGCTGTGCCGGGCCCGAACGGCGTCGCGATATTCGAGGAACGCTTTGCGAGCCGCCGCCTTGTCGATTGTCATGACGGGGATGTTCACTTGGGCTCCTTCCGGCCGCCGGCCGCGGTCTCGATCTTCTGGGCGGTCAACTGCGGCGAGTCTGGTAAAAGAATGGGTTCAAGGTCCTCAGTGCCTGTTAAGTACAGCTCTAACGTCTTACGAACGCGATCGACCTGACGGCGCAACACCGCGGGCTTGTTTGCGGACCTTGGGCCCCAGCTCGTTCGGCAAGGCCTTGGCGATCGCCGCCGGCAAGTACAGCAATTGCGACTTGGCCTCTTGCATGAATCGCAACCAGAGGCGCGTCACCTGGTCGACGTCGACCAGGTTCTCGAGAGACTGTTGCAAGTCGTGGGCGAGCAGCTCCGCGCGAATGCCCAACAGCCGAGCCTGTGCTTGGTGCTTGGTGTCTTCGTCAGTTGAAACGTGGCGCATTCTCCGGCCTGCTCGCCAGTCCTCGATATCGAACAGCGGAAATTGCCCCTCTTTCGTGCCCGGCCGGCCGGCTTTGCCGGGCATCCCCTCGTTGATCCAATACCGTACGGCTCGTTCGGTCACGCCGAAGTACTGCGCGACTTGCCCAATAGTGTTGGCGACGGGCTGGTCGCGCGGCGCGGGCGATGTCACATCATTTGGCGCGGGCTCGGCCTTGCCATTCGCCAACAGCCAGTCGCGCACGGCCGCCGCATCGAAGCGACGCCGCTTGCCGCGACCCACGCATGGCAGACCTTCGCGGAGCCACTGCATCAACTGTTTCGCGTCGATTTGAAGACTGGCGCACAGCCCTTGGTCAGTTAGAGCGTCCATCGCCCGGTTCTCGAAACATGATGAAGAAGAACAAGAAAAAAAATTTGCCAGTCGTGCGCCAAACGGGCTTCCCCGCACCCCGGCCTCCCCCCACCCACCAGCGGAGGACCCAAGGGGGGAGGGGAGGGAGAGGCCGGCAAGGTCGGAGGCTAGCGGTAAAGGAGGTAATACACCTGGTTTGGTTCCGATCCGATCAACCATAGATCAGACAGGTCGCCAAGCTCGACGTCGACGGTCTCGCCGAATTCCAGCGGCGAGCCATCCGAAGCGGTAGCGTCGCCGTGATTCGTTACCGCGTTTGAGAAACCAAAATAGATCGTGCCCCAATTCTCTCTCGCCGCCTTGATGTGCACACCGCGCGAAAGTGGCGTCTTGGCGGGGGTCGGTTGGATGGCCGTTTGGCCTACTATGCCGCTGAGCGTCTTCATCGTGCGCACAGACCAATCTGTAATTTGCATCGATCGAATCCTTTCAAGACAAGCTAAATGCTGGCAAGCATGGGAGCCCCGTCGCGCTCTCAATGGCCCACGGAGGAAGGCCGGGAGACGCGCGACGGGGCAGTCGATCATGCGGACGTAGCAGTTTTCACCTTTGACCTTTCCGCTTCCGCCCGAGCTGCCACTGCGGCTCTCTCCTTTCGAGCCTGATCAAGCCGAGCGGCATGATCAGCTTCGTGCATGGCGAGCGCCGTTGCCGCTTGTCGCTTGTTGGCCACACGCACTTCCTCTGCCGTCGCCGGCGCCGACAACTGCAGTTCGAGCCGACGTGCTTCGTTTACTAAGTGCATTTGCCTTTGCGATGTCTGTCCTTCGGCGCTGGAAGCAACTCTTTGGGCCTCTTGTGCGGCCGCCAATTCGGCAGCATGGCGCACCGCCAGGGCTTCCATGTCGGCGTTGGCCTGTTTCGATGCGGCTATCAGTCGGTCGACTTCGGGCTGCATGCTCTCGGCCTGGCTCCGAAGCGACCGCACCTTCAAGATCGTTTCCGCCCGCTTCACTTCACCGTCGAGCTCTTGCCGCGTCGCGCCGGCAGCTGCCAAACGGCTGAGAATTGCCGAGCCGTCGGTCAAGTCGTTGCTTGCTATTTCATATGCCAATTCACGTAAGGCGTTCAGGGACGCCATCTGCAAGGCCTCAAGCACTTTTGACATCGATCAGGTTCTCCTTTGTTGAGCCAACCAACGTTGGCAGTCGTTCTGAAATAATTCGGAAAAAGCGTGGGGCATTGGAACGTGCTGCACAAGGTCGCGGAGTCGCGCGTGCGCAAAAGCGGCCGGCTCGCTGCCAATAGCGCATTGATACTCCTCGAATGACGACAGCCCATAAAATGGCCCGCCACCCATACGAGTCAACGGTAAAAAGTGTCTCTTTTGCCGAGCGCGGTGCACAACGTGACACGATACTCTCAAGAAATCCGAACCGTGTTGAAACCAGGGCTCGGGAGGACGGCCTTGAGATATTTCGCGCCCTGTTCGGCTTGCGCCCTAAACGTCGAAGCGAAATAATTGGCCAGCGGTGGCGCCACTTGGGGCGGATGCTCAGGTGCCAGAATCATGTGAACCATTTCGTGTAAAACCGAAGCCCCGAAAGCCGCTTCCAGTTCGCTTCCGGTAGCAAAACGCCTGCCCGCCTGTTTGGCTTCATCTTCGACGCACGAGAGTATCTCCGCATCGTTCAGGATCATCGTCGCGCACCGCTCTGCTCTGCCTGGCGACGTGATGAGGTCAGCATGCTCCCAAGTGAAAGCTAAGCACCCGCCCGAGGCGTACGTGCTGAAATGCTCTGGCAAACGAGATGCGGCCAGAACCTCAACGTTGATCGCGCTGAAGTCACCCGGCGCCAGAGCATGACAAAAGCCCTCGTACTGCTTGCAGGCCGCCGCGATGTCGTCGCCGTTTGCTTGGAAAGCGAACTGGTTGAGAATCAGCATGGCGTCTCTCCCTCGGCGATGTACGCCTGCCGTTCGGCGTCGCTCCATTGATGAATGAACGAAAACAGTTCCGCATCCTCGTGACTCAACAAGCCCGACCGCAGGTGCGGTAATTCGAAGTCTGCAAACCCCCGGTCGGAGATCTCCTCCGGCGGTTGCCTGCTGTGCACCATCCGCAGAATTGCGTTTGAGTTCATCGTGCTCTCCTCGGCGTGCGTGGTTTGTCCCAGCGATCTTTCCAGGGCAAGCCATAGCGCGAACGGACCAGGCTGCGCAGCCGGCCAATCCACAGGTGGTGGTTGCCGGCGGCCGCCTTGAGCGCGACGTTGAAATCGCAAGGGCGGTCGACGACCAGCGAGTCAATCTCGGCTTGTGTCATCGCGCCCGTGTCGACCAGCACGACGGCATGGATCGCCGTCCCGCGGAGCATCGAGTCGTCGCCGATCGCGTTGTACAGGGCCTCGGCCTGAGCGATGATCGCCGGCTTTGGCCCCAACCGTTCCTCGTTCCAAAAATCCAAAATTGAAACCGGCTGGCTTGCTTGCTTGCTTATAGAACCCTTAGTAGGGGTTCTATAAGCAAGAAGGCTGGCTTGCTTGCTGGGGGGGCTAATCCCATCGCTCTGCGCAGAGAACTGCGCACTTGAATGGGATTTAGCTGGCGGCGGAATCGACGCGTCAAAACCGATTGCCAGATCCTCGGTCAGCTCCAACGCGCGGGCCGCATCGCGCACCGCCGCACGGATTGCCTGGCCGTCTGGTCCGTTCACGTAGAAATACGCGCCACGATTGCCCAGCAGCAGTTGCGACGCGCCCAAGTCCAACCGGGAATGCTCTAGCCACACCTCGACGCGGTCGGCGCCGAGGTGCGGGCGTAGAGCGTCCAATAGCGCCGACAGGGGGCCCCCTGCGGCGTCAGCAATTTTTTCGGGGTCGAGTGCCAAAACCCCATCGCTCTGCGCATTTCTCTGCGCCAGCGTTGGCATCGGCACGACGTCGGCCTCGTGGAAACACTCGAACTCACGCTGGGGCTCAGGCCGGTTGATGCCGAACTCCGCCACCTCGTAGGGATCGAGCATCCTCAGAGCGCAGTAGCCGCCGCGACCTCGCTTGGCTAGCAATCGCTCGGCCAGCCCCTCGGCAACCATCGTGGCGACCCACTCGCTTGGCGAGTCGTGATGCTCCCGGCCGAAGAATCGCCCCAGGTCAGCCAGGCGGAATTCGACTTCGCACGGAAAACCTTTGCCAGCGCGCATTAGCCACATCCACGCGCCCACGATGATGTAATCGAGGGTGCGCCCCCTTTTTGGTTTTCCAGTTACGCAGGATCGCGGGGCCCAGAAATTCGTCACCGGCCCCGGATGGCTGCCCTGTGCGTGTCGTCGGGTTGGGGATCATCCTTGAACTTCTATCTGTGGTTTCAAAAGCGGGCAGGCACTCCGGCCTAGCCCGCGGTGGTTCTTTCGGGTAGTTGTGCCGCGCTATTGCATCACGGCGTGGCTCAGCCCCTCCATTCCCTTCGTGTCTCCGCCCAGGCCCGCAAATCGTCCAATGAAAAAAGTACTCTGCCTGGTGTCGGGCGAACGCATGGGATTTCGCCGGCTTTGTACAGCCGAAACAGTGTCCGAACGGAGAAGCTCAATAACCAAGCGGCCTGGTCGACCGAAACAAGGATGGGCTCAGAGCGGTGACTGCCGGCAGTCGTCGTTAACGGACTGTTCGATTCCGCTCGTTTTCGCCTGCGGCCGGCGCTCGTCGAGGCCTTGAAGGCCCGCAGATCATCCGGCGAGAATAGCACTCTGCCCGGCGTGGGTCGTACGCATGGGATCTCGCCGGCTTGGTGCAACCGAAAAAGCGTTCGAGTGGAAAGCCCCAGCCACGTTGCGGCTTGGTCCACCGAAACAAGAATGGGCTCGGCAAACTCGCATCCCGGCGTTTTCGTGGCGATTCCAATCATTGGGCCACCTCGCCATCGCTCACCTGGTCGTTCGTCTGGGCCGGGCGTCGGTATGTCTCGACCCATCGAATTAGATCGTCGCGCGAAAAGCGAATTTCGCCGTCGGGCAGGATGACGCACGGCACCTCGCCAGCGCGCGCCATTCGGACAAGCCGTGTGCGGAGAAGCCGCAAGAGCCTCGCCGCTTCGCCGTCCGTTAGAAGAATCTCGCCGGTCGCGTGTTCCATGCCCGCACTTTACGAGCGGACTATTGGCGGTCCAGTGCCAAAACCGACTGCGAGGTGATTTGAAGCGAAATGATTACTTCGTGGCGACTTGGTGGCGACTTCGCGCCTAAGTTTTTTCATGCTGTCTTACGTCGGCGCTGTTGATAAGAATCCGTTTCGTAGAGAGTTTCCGCACACGAAGGATTCTGGCTTTCACCATGCGCGTGAACGTCGTGGTTGATACGTCGAATCGCTTTGCCCATTGGGAGGGACTTTCGGGGCCCTCCATTTCGTCGGTCAGGCGATCGCGTGTAAAGCGGAATTCGCATTTGAGCCGCGTACGCAGCAGGGAAGGGCGCAAGGTGTCACCGAGGTCGGGAATGCGTGTGCGAAGCGCGTTCCAGTCCTCGGCGATCGAATATACGTCGGAAGGTGCCCCGAGGTACGGAGGAGGCGTCGCCTCCGACCACGCGATGATGCGGTAACGATTTCTGTGGAAAAGTTTGCCCACCAAACGCGTGTACGACTCTTCGTCGAATTCGCCCAATGAAACCCCAACGATTCCGTGCGTACGATTTAACTCCTCCACGACGGCGCCAAGCCGTCCAAGATACGCCACTGTGAGCGAGTTGGAGATTTGGAGATTGCGGACGATGATTGGTCGGTTTTGATCACATAGATCCTGGGTCCGCAGGTAATCGAAGACCCCAAGATTTTCGACCATGCAGAGCATAACCGCCTCCATCGAATCAAGCGGGTCTTCGATAGATTCCCACGGTCTCTGCCATTGCTCTTCTAACAGCAAGCGGACTTCCGCGCCTGGGTGGCGAGCCCAATCTCGCCAACAAGCCGGCCGCCACGTTGCGCGATGAACTCGGCTTCTTCGGGGGGACCTTCTTGCCGGCGACCTTCGTCTTGCGGCCCTTGCGCGGCGCAGGCGATCATCCATGAGTTTGTAACCTTTCGTTCAGCCGAGCCGGCCGGCCGTGGAGGCGGGGTTACAGGGCCGCGCCCACGGCCGGCCTGGCGGGTGATCAAGCCCGCAAGCACGGCAACTGGTTTTCGGGCGGTCCACCACAACGAGAGGGTCGATCGCCCGGGCGCTGGCATTTTATCCCGGACTGCGAAAACCTGAAGGGTGGGCAGACGCTTGCAGCGCATTGACCAGCAAATTCCGCATCGCCTCGGGCAACTCGTTCCACATTGTCGCGGCACTGTCGGTGGCCGCATCGTCACGCGCGTCCCCTTTGCAGAAACTTGCCGTTTCCTCCGTGGAATCCGCAGGTAGTACGAGTCCTACCGGGGGAGCTTTCTCCGTCGCCGCGAACTATCGCGGCCCGCCAGTTGCCAGTACGCGCCGAGATTTCCCGCTCTCGGCGTTTTTGCCTTTTGGCCCTTCCGCTACGGACTTGCGACGTACCCGGCGCAGATCCCGAGATCTCCATTTCGAGAGAGAGCAACTAGGGACCGAAAGGAACCTTGAAGGTCCCTTCCGCACCCCGGAATCTCGGTCCAAAACTCTCCGAATCTCTGGTTACCAGCCCTCTCGGAGTTACCAGCCCGATCCCTTTCGGCGGCCTGCTTTCGTCAAGCACAACTCCGACCGTGTAGGTTAATAGGCAGACCCGTCCCTTTCGCTTGCCGCATGAACCCATCCCGCCAGACTGCGCCCGTCGCCAAGCGAAGGTCGCTGTGGGCACCCTTCCCAATTGCCTAGCAGCTCTGACGCTCTACTCCTTCGCGAACTGCCAGCAAGCCACTGTCCCGCCAGCACCGCCAAGCGTTCAGCCGCCAGTGGCTTCACGTAAAATCCAGGCTTGTGCTTGACTCTTTTGGTGTTCCAAATCCCTGGATTGCCAGCCCCGTTCGTTCTAGTATCATTGCTGTCTCTCAATCCGAACGGTACCGTCGATGAAAGCACTTGCTATCGCCTTGACCATCGGTGCAGCCGCCGTTGGTTTCACGCGTCACGCCCGTGCGCACCTCTTTGTCGCCAATCAGAACGCCGGCACGGTCGGCGAGTACAGTCTTTCGGGAGCGTCGATCAACTCCGCCTTGGTATCGGGGCTGAACCTGCCGAGCGGAATCGCTGTGTCAGGCTCGCACTTGTTTGTCACAACCGCTGACGGGGTTGGTGAGTACGACATCAGCTCTGGAGCTGCCGTCAATGCTTTTTTGGTTTCGGCTCCTGGCGGCACAGTTGACCGGCATTGTTGTCGATCGTGGACATCGTCTCGTCGCAAGCCTGACAAATGACGTAGTTTCCGAATACGATGCCGTAACAGGCGCGCGACCATCAACGCCTCATTCGTCGCTGGATTGGACGGCCCGCTTGGGCTCGCTATCTCCAACGGACTTCTTTATGTAACCAACAATGACTCGGGTGTCGTGGGTGAGTACAACGCCATCACGGGGTCCGCAATGAATCCGTCACTCAGCACAGGATTGAACAGGCCGGTAGGGATCGAGCCGTACTGACACTTTTCGGTGGACGCCGAAATCAAGCGGGTGTCCAATGTCGAACCCGTGGGATGATTGGGCACGCCGGTAAACGTTCGACGAAAAGAGCCCGAGTTGTTCTGTCGATTTCCTTGAAATTTGCGAACAGGAACTGCGTATGCCACTTCGATCTCAACTATTCAAAGACGATCCGAAACTCGAAGCAGCCGCCACGTCGGACCCGGCACATATCAAGCAGGGCGACAGTGGCGAGCACGTCCGCAAAATTCAGACCGCGCTGATCCAGCTCGACGGCGCCAAGATCGCTGCCGACGGACAATATGGACCGGCGACGGCAGCCGCAGTTCTGGCCTACAAAAGGAAGCGGAACATCATCAATACGAGCTATCAAACACAAGCCGACAACATCGTCGGCAAGATGACGATGGCCAGCCTCGACGATGAGCTGCTCGCCCTGGAGTTGCGTCCGCAGGGTCCGCTCCAGATAGTGCCCCTGTCGAACGCGACAAGGCGCCCGTTCCGGACCGCCGCCGTTCAGCGAGCTATCAGCGTCCCTCCACTCCCGCAATTGAACTTTGCTATCGGCGCCGGGGGCGTCGGTGCGCCGCGGGTGCTTCCGGTCCCCAATCCACCCGATCCGAATTCAAATATTGTCTTGAGTCTAAAAGCAAATCAGACGGGCAAGATTCAGGTGCTGAATGCGGCACCGCCGGATGGTAATTTGTTCGTAGACGTTGACGTTAAGCAACGACTTCCGCTGATTGCGATCAAGAATCCGGCTCCTTTGACCGGCACTAGCCTGCGTGTTCCGGTGACAAACGCATCTCAAACTTTTGAGATCAAGAGTGGGCCGGAGTTAGGAATTTCCAAACTGACAGTGACCACGGCGCCAGGGGCGGACGGAAGATCTGAGCAGCAATCGATCGAAGTAGTGGTTGTCAAACATTTTGGCCGTCCCGATTTCTTCCCGGGTGTGGCGCACAACCATGATCCGAATCTGCTTACGAAGGATGCGAAACTTCGCTGGAAGGAAATCCAAAAACATCCAAATAACAAACATGGAAAAGACCCAGACTCCACGATGTACGCTGGTTTCGCAACGAGCGCGTGCCAGAAGAATCCCTCCCCGGAAAAATGCGTCGACTCCATTATGAACGGCGCTATGGCAACTTTTATTTGGGGAGGATCGTCGCTAGGTAAATTACATGCCCAATGGTATCTGGACGGTACTGGTGCTGACTTCATCGAAGATGCGAATATCACCCGCTGGTTGCGACTTGATCCGGGAATTCGACGTCGCCTCATAAAAGCGATTTTTCCAAAACTTAAGCAACCCGTTGTGTCAGGTCACTTTACCTTTGGCCAAGGAGAATACGGCGATGGGCCTTCTAACATAATTGAACATAAGCCGTCAGATGATTTTCGGTTGGCTTTTGGCAGCATTGATCGGGTAGATTATGCAGTCGATTTTAGTCGGGACATTGTTAGCGTGTGGTTCCAGGATCGTTACGAGTGGCACCCGTTCTATCCGAAATTCTATGACGTTCAGGGCGGCACCAAGGAGTTTCCTCATGCGGGCGACGGGCCACGCCCAACCAATACCATTCACGCCGCGATGCTCGAAATGAAGGACCGGAAGTTTGACCCCGACCTCGGTCCGCTACCAAAAGCCCAAGATTACTGGATGAAGGGTATTGGTGAAATCAAATTGAACGACCTTATTAACCCCAACTTCCTTTGATGCCGTTGTAGTGAAAATCGCCATCGGCTCATTCGATTGTGGAATAGTGATGAAAGCGTCGGCCACAGGTGAGGCCTCGTTGTTTACGGGGAGCTTCGCAGGCTGACAAGTACCGGCAATTCACAATCGTTCCCGCGTTTTGCGGGGGTGACCGTTTCTGCTGTCGGCTCAGAATTGCTCCAGATCGCGGCTGAATGGGTCGTAAAATGGGTCTCGCCTAACGCCCCGCGCGAAATGCTCATCGGTCACTTGCCGGTATTGCTTCTTCGCCACGGTCTCGCTGTTGCCAATCCAGGCACAGACAACGTGAGGCGGCTCCGCCAGTAACTGGCGGCCCGTTGGCGCGAGGTTAGATTAGCCGGCAATTTTTCCGCGGACTTGATGCCAATCGTCGTCTTGTCCATATTTTCCCAGCCTAAAGCCCAGCTCGATCGTTGTGTCTTCAATAGCCTTTCCTTGCGCATCCGTCGACCGGCACGCTAAAATTAACTGCTCTGCACTATCAAACGATAACCATCGTGAGGCGGGCCCCCCATGGCGCCGGTATCCGAGCTCGCTGAAGTCCGCGAACTCTACGATCAAGGCCAGTTCCTGCAGGCCTACGAGGCGGGCAAGCGTCTTGGCAGATTCTCCGATTGGCCGGGAACATCTGGTCTGGTACTGGCCAGCCGCCTTGCTGGGAATCTGAATGCGTCTCGACTCGCGAATTGCTTGCGCGTCAAAGCCTGGCGCGGATCGCCTCGATCCCGATGCCTGCTATCACTTCGGATACACGTTACTGGAACGCTGGGGTCCGTATGCCGCATGGCAGTTCCTCAACGAGGCGCCGATCGAGAGCTCCCCACGGCAGCTGCGAGCTCATTGGCTCGGCCTTAAAGGGCGTCTAGCGGCGAAGTTTCGCGACTTCAATACGGCCCATGATTGCATTCAACAAGCGGCCTTAATCTCACCCAATGACGCGTGGCTAACGGTTGAATACAGCAGTGTGCTGGAAATGGAGGATCGCCACGCGGAAGCGTTGGCCAAAGCGCAGGAGTCGCTGACCATAGAGCCGTGGCTGCATTCGGGGGTCATGTGGGCGGCCCACCTTTTACAGCGTGCTGGTAGGGATTACGAAGCACGAGAACTCCTTGCCGCGGCCTCGACACGTTTGGAAAGTATCCATGTCCTTCTACAACTTGCGGAGCTGCACCACGAAATCGGGGACGACGCTTCCGCTCGGCGGGTTTACGCCGAAATCACCGATCGATATCCCATGCTAGAAACGCCAGCGGCCAAGCAAATCTTGGCACGGCGGACTCACCTTGCCTACGTTTGCGGCGAATATTCAGAAGCCCTGGCATTGGCCCGGCAATTGGACGATCCGTTCTTCGACAATCTTCGACGCACCCTTGCCGATGGAAATCCAATAGGCCAGCGAGTGCAGTTGCCGGTTGGGTTCGTTCGACAAAGCCGAATGACCTGTTCGCCAGCGACGCTGACCGCCATCAGTCATTTTTGGCAGATGCCCGCCGACCATTTGGAACTGGCCGAGGAAATCTGCTACGACGGAACACCACCCGTCAGGGAGCGCCAATGGGTCGAAGAGAATGGCTGGGTAGCGCGAGAGTTTACGGTTACCTGGGAGAGCGCCGTCGCGCTAATCGATCGCGGTATTCCCTTTACGCTGACGACTGTCGAACCCACTTACGCCCACTTGCAAGCCGTCATCGGCTACGACAGCCGCTATCGTTCCCTCCTCGTGCGCGACCCATCCGCCAGAAACTATAACGAGTATATGGCCGATACTTTTCTTGCGCGATACCACTCGACAGGTCCGCGCGGGATGGCGTTTGTGCCAAGCGACAAGTGCGGGCTCTTCGACGGTCTTGAGCTACCCGATCAAGTGCTGTACGACCAGGTATACGCATTACAGCGGCTCTTGCTCGAACACCGTCGTGATGACGCACTCGCGATCTATAGAAAGATGTACTCGGCTCAGCACGGTCATCGCCTGGTGTTGACGGCGCGTCGCATGATTGCGGTTTATGACAAGAACGAAAGCGCGCTTCTGAAAACGACGAATCGGCTCTTGTCGCTTTATCCTGGCGATCCCGTTCAGCAAACGTCAAAGATCTCCAGTTTGCGGCAACTCGATCGACGCGAGGCCCGCTTGCAGGTCTTGAGTGATCTGATTAAACGCCCTGAACTAGACACGATATTCCGCCTGCAATACGCCGAGGAGATCAGCGTCGACGCACGACAGCATCGAAAGGCGGTGCACCTGATCCGCAACGTGTTGCGCCGCAACCCATCGATGGCCCGCGCGTACTTTGATCTGGCCGTAATCCGTTTCATTCAACGTAAGCTGGAAGAGGCCGTCGAACTTTACCGCATCGCCGCTTGCCTGGAAGACAAAGACGAACAATTGGCCTGGTCTTACTTTCGGGCTACACGGGCGGTAAGACGGACCGACGAGGCCATTGCGTTCTTGAACCGACGTGTGGGGCAGTTCGGCGCACACTCCGGGCGACCGTCGTTGACTTTGTTTGCGGCGTATTGCGACTTGGATCGTATGCCGGAGGGCCTGCAGGTGCTCGAGGCCGCTCTAGCTGGTCGTCCGGATGACATCGATCTAAAACTAGCTGTGGCTGAAGCATTGCCCCGGGCTGGCGAAATCGATCGCGCGGCCGAAATTCTTGCTTCCATCAAAAGCCAATCGCACCGCGGCGAGTGGCGGCGCACGGCCGCGAACGTGGCTCGGGCGAGTGGGGAATTGCCGCAGTCCTTGCACGAGTGGCAAGAAGTTCTCAACCTCGATCCGCTCTCGATGGATGCGCACGCCGCCGTCGCTCAGTTGCTGGCTGAAACCGCCAGTGTCGCCGCGGCGATCGAGCATTTGCAGCGGGCCGCCGGACGATATCCCAGTCACTATGGATTGCACCGGTTATGGGCAGAGTGGGCTCGCAATGAAAGGTCGGATGTACGCCGCGCGATATTGCACGGGCTTATCCGCATTGACCCCTCCGACGCCTGGGCGCGGCGAGAAATGGCGATCTGTCTATGTTCCGAGCAGAAACCTTCGGCCGCGCAAGCTGAAATCGAGATTGCCATTCAATGTGACCCGCACGATTCGGCGAATTATGTGGTGCGGGGATTGATTGAGCAGGAATCCGGCCGCGATGCAGCGGCCAAGACCGCCTATCGCCACGCATTGCGGCTGAGCATCGACAATCAATGGGCCATGAGACAATTGTTCGCCTTGTGCGAATCGCCCGCCGAGCGAAGAGAAAGTTTTCAACAAGTTCGTTCCGAGCTGGTACGACAAGTCAACTACGGCGACGGGCTGCTTGCCTTTGCCGAACTTGCTCAAGTGGCTTGTGAGCCGGAGTTGTTGCTATCCACTTTACGCGAGGCCTGGGAAGCTCGTCCCGATCTATGGCACGCCTGGTCCGCGTTGATTCATGCCCTTCGCACGCGCGGCGAAGCCGACGCTGCGCTCGATCTTGCGCGGCAAGCGTGCGATAGATTCCCCCTGATTGCCGGCGCCTGGTGCGATTTGGCAAATGTGCACCGAGATCGCAACGACTTTGCCGGCCAGGTTGAGTCGCTGGGCGCGCCTGTGCCATCAATCCGCAGTGGTCCATGGCGATACGGCAACTATCGGAAGTCCACGAGCAGCACGGAGAAATCGTTCGCGCTCGCGAGCTGCTCGACCAGGCAATTGCTCGCGAGCCGCTTGAGCCAATCAATTACGAAAGCCTCGGGCTGCATTTCTGGCGACGATCGATGGCGGATGAGGCGCTGAAAGAATTCGCGCGGTCGGTGACGGTAAATCCCGCGTTCGATCGCGGTTGGGAAGCCATGCGCGGATGCGCCGCCGCGTTTGGGCGGGATGATTTTGTGGAAACACAGGGCGCGCACTAGCCCGACTCCGGCCGCTTGAAGCACGATCGTGGCTCACTCTGGCTCGCAGTTTGGTGAGGCCGGAGCGCCTCGATGAACAGCTTGCGGCCTTAGATCGCGCGATTGAATTGGATCCGCGTGGAACCGACACCTACGATCTCAAAGCTACGGTATTGGCCGAAGCCGGCCATTTCGAAGCAGCCCTATCCGCGTGCCACCCTCCGGTCTTCGGCGATCGAGCGCCGCTGCAGTTACGCGGCCGGGCCGCGTGGATCTTGTCGCTGCAGGGCGATCTGCCGACCGGCGTCGAGAGGATGAAGGCGATTGTCCAAGAGGATCCGCTGTATGCCTGGGGCTGGTACAACCTCATGCTTTGGCACGATAAGGCAAACGAGCGAGCCGAGTGCGTCGCCGCGGCCGAGGCTCTCGCGAGAACTTCTCCTCGCGACGCTTCGGCCCATAACTATCTGGGCATCGCAAAAACAATGGCCGGGGATCGCACCGGCGCAAAACAGGCCTTTCGCCGCGTGTTGGACCTTGATCCAAAACACGCGCCCGCGTTTCATTCGCTCATGGACCTTCACCTGTCCGACAACGACGTCGACGAGGCCGCCAGAATAATCGATCTCATCGAGCCGTTTCTCGATCGGCCCACGGTTCTGTCTCAGCGCGTCATGCTGGCCGCACAAACTGGCGACCAGGCCACCGCGTGTGCGACCCTTAAGAGCCTTTGCGCGGAACAGGTCGATGACCCGACTCCGTTGCACGCGGCAGTCGCGGCGATGACCGCCCGGAGGTGGCAGCGCGTGGCTCGGACCACGCTCGAAGCTGCCTTCGCCGATGAGACGGTCACTCCGCACACGGCAGCGGCATGGGCCGTGTTATGCATGGAAGCTCGCGAGTGGAAACGGGTCCGCAAAGGTCTCTACCAGTTGCGCGATTGGCCGCGGCATTGGAATCGCGCGTGTTTGGTATTTCTGGAACGACTCGATACGATCCTCCTCAGGTCGAACGGTCGGTTATCGAGATGGCGTTATTTCCGGCAGATTCGAAAGCTGTTGCAGGAATGCCCGGCTCAAATAACCGAAGACACTGAATTGTGGGCTCTCGTTGGACGAGCCCTGATGATCGGAACGAAATACAAAAAGGCTTGCGCGTTTCAGGCGGATTGGCGGGAGCGGGCCGATCTAAAGCCATGGCAACTGATCAACTTAGCTTACAGCCTCGCAACTTTGGGACGAGATGACGAGCGGATCGCTGTCTGTCGGCATGCACTAACCTTGCCGCCAGACCACACAACGCCGTTGCACCAGATGTGGTTGGCTTTGGAGGACGTCTGCGACGACAACTGTGCCGCGGCAAGCCGCCGGATGCAAAACGTTTCCGCGCCGGGGGATCTGGAATTCTATCTCGCCCTGCACGCAATGATCGGCGCGATGATCGCCGTCGATCGCGCGGCGCGAGAATGGCGGCCAATTGGGATTCTGGCAAGCCCGCCGTGTCTTTCGAAATAGCCTCAGTCGGCCCGTCCGAAAAATCTTGGGGCACGATATTCAGGCGGCTCGCATCCAGCGTCGCTGTTTTAGATCGATTGGCGTTAGGTCTCCGAGCTTTGTTGGCTATCTATGGGCCCTGCTCATGCCTTAGCGCGCCCACCGACCGATGGACCAACCGGATGCGGCTTAGCGTTCGTCGCTTATGCCGCGTCGCCAAGAAACCGCCGCCGCCAGATTGACCTTGCGAGTTGTTTTCTCGTTGAGAACGTCTGTCAGTCCGGAAGCATCCTGGCTCGACAGATCAGTCTAGGGCTTGCTGCATATCTTTTTGTGCCACGGCTTTCAGCCGACGCTCGCCGGGCCGGCGAATCTGCCCGGCCAGTTGTGCTGGGCATAGCGAGCGCGTTCGCTCTTGGCGATCGTGGCGAGCACCGGCGCCGCTGGTTCGGAGCAACACGACCGCTCGGTTAGCGAATGGCTGGCTGCCGGCTGGCAGTTGATGGAACTCGGCGGTTCGTGATTCCGGATCGCCGAGGATCCGCGCGAATCATGGAAGGATGCCGCGACGTGCGTCCGAGGCTAGCGCCCCCCCGAACGATAGCGGGACACTGTGCGGCCAATTACAATCGGCTTGTTGGCGAGTTGAGACCCCAGCTTGCTGCAGTGCTTTGCCCTGACTCGATCCAATCAAAATGCAGGAAGTTGGTCCCGTGAAAAATCCGCTTCGGCGATCCAAGTCGCCACACTGGCCGAGCATTGACCGCGATGCCGGTCGTCATCGCTCATTAGTCGTCGAACATCTGGAAACCCGCGTCTTGTTGTCGGTGTCACAACCAGGCACGCTCAACCGGCCGGCCGACCCGGTCGTCTTTACCGGCAACGACGTGCCCAGCCTGACGGGAATCGCGCCCGACGACCTGGTCGCATTTCGCGACACGGGTTCCGGCTGGCAGCAAGTGCCGGTGCAAGTCGACGAACGCGCCATGGTCACGATGTATCAGATCTATGGTCAAACGCTTGCTACGCCAAATCAAACGATCCTGACCTACACGGACCCAAACACGTTTGTCGGCGCCGATCCGGACCCGACACTCGACGCCAACGACGAAATCGTGTTTATGGCCAAGGACACCGGCGGCCGGGTTCCAAGCTCGCAATCGGCGCCGGCCGATGTCGACGCGGCGTCGCGATTGGAGATTCGCGTTTCAGATCCGGTCGATGTGGGCCAGGCCGGATGGGTTTATCTCTTCCGTCGCACGTCGGGTGCAATCAGTCCAGGCGCCGGCGTCAGCTATGTCGACTATCAGTTTAATCTCTTGGTCGGCAATGGGGACTACAAAACGAACTACAATCGATCGAACGGCCCCAACCCCGAAAACAGCACGATCGAAACCGCGTATTACGGGCGGCATTTTTCGGACCGATGGGTCACGGACGAACTCCGCATCAATGCAGGCACTGGGGTCGATCTGCTCGACCGTCATCGCTTTCAGTTCGCGCCCGGAGTGAATGCTCGGACCGAAGACACGTTCTCCAACGGCGAGGGCGCATTCGTCATCAATAAAAGCGGGCCCGTGCGCGCGATTCGCTCCTGGGTCGGCGCGAACAGCGGACCCTACACGCAGCGAGAGGAACTCTATTACGAGCAGCGTGAGGACGTCATTACGTATCTGCGCGTGCACGCGATCCCTGGCACGATGGACCTGTTCGACTACAACGCCGCCGCCAATGGCATGTACTACTACAACGATTTGAATTTGGCGGGCGTCCTCGTCGACGGCAATCCCGACACCGTGGCCACCGGACTCATCCAATGGGAAATGCTCACGGGTACGCAAGGATCGATTTCGCAGTCGCATGTGCTCGCGACTAATCTGACGGGCTACTCGGCCACGTCATATTACCTGGACGACACGACTCCGCCCGCATCGGACGTGCAAGTGAGCGGAGATAGTGAGTCGTGGGGGCAGGGCGGACCTTGGCTGAAAAACCTGCAGTCCACCGACGCGGCCGCCGGCAGCACGAATTATCTGACTGGACGGCGGGCGATTTACTACAGTGGCCCCGGTCTCACCGTGGCCGACGCCGAGCGGAATGACGCACTGACCAGGAATCCCTTGCAAGCGGCCGTCGACACGTCCACGCCTCCTGACGCGATTGTGGGCCGACAGTTGTTCTACAACGAGTCGGGCACGTCGACGCGCTACGACCATAACGATCTGGCGATCAATTCGCTCGACGACTTGGCCATCGCCACCGACAAGACTGCCTATCTCTGGGAAGACGCCGGCGCAGCCACGTTTGCCAACGTCTCCAGCTACACCAAGGGGATTAATGGCATCATGGTGGATATCTCGGGTTCACACCCGAACATCACGGCCGCCGACTTCATCTTCCGCGTGGGCAACAACAACTCGCCCGGCTTGTGGACCACGGCCAACGCTCCCAGCAGCGTCTCGGTGCGAGCTGGGGCCGGAGTCAGTGGTTCGGATCGCGTCGAGATCATCTGGAACGGCGCTGCGGCGCCGTTTGGGCAGTGGCTCGAGGTCATTACCTTGGCCAACGCCAACACGGGCCTGGCTCAGAAGGCCGGCTATCCGTCCGGTCAGGGCGACGCGTTCTTCTTTGGCAACGCGCCGGGAAATACCGGCACCGGCGATACGGGGTCCAACTCGCTGGTCAATTCGCTCGACGAGGCGGCCATCCGAGCCAACAACGCCTTGGTGAGCGCGAACATTCCGATCACGAACGTCTACGACGTGGGTCGCAATGCCAGCGTGAACGTGATCGATGAAAGCGCCGCTCGTTTGAACGGCACCAACCCGTCGACCACGCTCAAGTACCTCAACCTCACCACCGCTCCGGCGGCCCCCGAGGCCGAGGGAGTCTTTGGCGACGAAGACGGCGCTGCCGATGTCAGCCCGTTGGTTGCTGGAGACAGCGGCGTGGCCTCGGCCTTGACGGTTACGGCGCCAACGAGTGCCCCGGTCAGCCTGCCGAGGTGGATTTCCAGCCGACTCGATAGCGTCGACCTGAATTCGGGCGCCCGGCCAAGCTGTTCCAGCACTTGCACGACGTTAACACGCCGGGCACCCGAGCCTTGCTACAAAAACTCGATGCCGCGGCCGACACCATGGGTCTCGACGACGAACTGCTCGACGAATTCCTCGCCGATTTGGGATTGGAGTAGGCCGCCGGCTCGCTGACCATGCCTTTGAAATCGAGCACGTTTGCCGGTGACGAGCGACTCGAAGCATGCCTGATGAATAACCGCCCGCATTCGACCCTGGGCGTTCAGGGCGTCTGACAGACCCGGCGGCTCGCGCCCGGCCCTGTGCCCTTCCAGCTACGTCCTCGCGGCGATTGGCTTGTTTTCCAGTTTTTGGCTTGATACGCTTGAGGCGGTTTTCATCTCTATTGACCCTGGTGCCGCTCGCCAAACGTCTTGGTTCGATTCGTTTGAGCTTCTTTTTGCGGCCCGCTTTGGCATCACGTGCGTTTCGGCACGCATTTCCACCCATCGTGAAAGGCTCATACCCGTGAGATATCTAAGATTGCTTTTGTGCCTGGCGTTTTCGCTGTCTGAGCTGCCCTATCTGGCCGGATCGGTGATTGATTCACGCACCTTGTCGCCCAACGCGGTAGGGACTCGAAATGATCTTAACGGCATCGGCGAAACATTTGTCGCCGATGCCGCAATGCTCCAGGACGCCTCGATCCTGGTGGCGACGCCAAATTCGCCGCAGGCCGGTTTCGGGCTTGCCGATTTGTGGCAGCATGCGAGGATCGAACTCCGATCAGGATATCCGCAGACCTTTTCCGGCACCGCCGGCGTCATCTTCCGTTCGGATGATATCAATCTCGCGACCCTGCCGCTGTTAGGACAGGTAAGCTTCGCCCCTTTCTTCGACGTCCGCGAGTTGAAGCTATCGGCCGCCGGCCTTTCGCTTCCCATTCCATTAACGGTTGGCGCCACGTACACCTTGGACCTGATCGATCTCAGCGGCGACGCGACAAAATACATTGGCTACCTGGAAACGTTCACTCTCGGATTGTCGGGCATTGGACACAATCGAAGTTACTCCGAATGGCTCTGAAGAAAACTCCCCTGCTGGCTTAGCCTGCTAGCTCGCTCGTGTGCGTACTGGGGATGTGGCACGCACGAGCAAATCACCGAAGGCCGTGGCGAGGGCGGCGTTGGAAGCGGCGCAGCGAGTGCTGCCATTCTACACACATCCGAATAGTCCCAAGAAGTTCACGCAGCATCAACTGTTCGCTTGTTTGGTGCTGAAGAACTTTTTGAAGACGGACTATCGAGGCGTCGTCGCGCACCTGGCCGACCATCCTGAACTGCGTAAAGTGCTCAGGCTGGATAGCGTGCCGCACTTCACGACGTTGCAGAAGGCCAGCCGGCATCTACTCGCCTCCGAGCCCGCGCGGCGGCTGCTGGAAAGCACGATTCAACTGCATTATGGCCGCCGCCGTCGGGTTGCTTCGTCCGCCGTCGACTCGACCGGCTTGGAATGCACGGCGGCCAGCGGCTACTTCGTTCGGCGTCGCCACCGCGTCAACTTGCCCTGGAAAACCGTGGTCTATCATCGCTTTGCAAAGCTCGGCCTGGTGTGCGACACGAGCTGCCATTTCATTCTGGCGATCGGTGTCGGTCGCGGTCCGCGTCCCGACGTCGATGAACTCGTGCCGTTGCTCTCTGGCGCCTTGCGGTCGATGTTGCTGGAGTGCCTGGCGGCCGATGCCGGTTATGATTCGGAAGCCAATCACCGCTTCGCCCGCGAGCAGTGCGGCGTGCGGACGCTGATTCCGGCCAGGCATGGCCGTCCCACCGACAAGCCCGCCCGCGGACGTTATCGACGGCTGATGCAAACCCGCTTCGATGACTCGCGATACCACCGCCGTGCACAGGTCGAGACCGTGATGTCGATGATCAAGCGCCGCCAAGGCGCTTACGTCCGCGGCCGTACCTACCAAGCCCAATGCCGCGACCTCCGCTTGATGGCCCTGACCCACAACGTCATGATTCTCTTATGCGTCGAAGTTTTCTACTGAGCCACTCCGAATCGTTTTGGGCGCCTTTGTCAGGCCTGTCATCCAAGATCGCCATGGTGCCCGAGCCCTCGACCCTGGCCCTAGCCGCTTTCGGATTCATCGGCGTGGCCGCTGGGAGCTGGCGGCGGAAGCGTTCTTAGTGTTGCCCGCCCGCCGTCGCGATTTCTCCGCGCCCTTGCGTCGACCGGCTTCAATGTCGGCGTGATAGGTCGCACGCTCCCGCGCCGCTTTCTTGGAGTTGTCCGCGGCGCGGAAGTCGGGATTCAGACGGCAAAGGATACTGCGCACGCGGGCGGATTACCGCTGCCGTTCGTCGCCCTTTAGCCCGGCCACGATATCGCGGAGTAGCTGCCGCTCTTCGGCAGCCAGTTTGAAGGATGGGGGCATGGTTGGGCTCGACAGTTGACTTTTTGACGCGGTTGGCCGGCTGAATCGGGCCGGAGTGCCGAAATAGTTGCATCCCGGCTAGCCGGCAACTATTCTTAGGTGGCCTTCCGCCCCCTCTGTCCCGAGTGCCGCTAGCCAAACGACCGACCTGCGTTTGACCTTCTAACTGCGGCTCCCCGATTGCGCCCGTGTCCGTCGCGATTGGGGATTTACGATAATCACTTTGGAGATTCTGTATCATGCTGACACGCGCCCTCATCGCCTTGGTTTTATTGGCCCTCTCTCTCGGTCAATTGAGAGCAATCACGATTGACACGGTGCCCGTTGGAAATCCGGGCAACCTGGGCGACCCGAATGGTCACTCGTACGGCGCGGTCGACTACACATACGCGATTGGCAAGACCGAGGTGACCGTGGGCCAATATACGGCGTTTCTTAATGCCGTGGCGGCCACCGATACCTACGATCTCTACAATCCAGCAATGGGCACCGATCTGAATATCTCGCGAATCGCGGGAGTGGCCCGGCGGGAAGCTTCAGCTATAGCGCGATCGACTCGCCCAACGCCCCGGTAACGTACGTTGGATGGGGCGATGCAGCACGATTTTCTAACTGGCTAAACAACGGCCAGCCGACCGGCGCGCAAAATGCCGCCACGACGGAACGCGGAGCGTACACCCTCGATGGTGCTACGTCGGCCGCAGACTTGGTGTCGCCTATCGCGCGGAATGCTGATGCTCAATGGTTTATTCCTACCATTAACGAATGGTACAAAGCTGGCTATTATCAACCCACCGCGCAGGGAGGTGAACCTGATGGCTACTGGGGCCTTCCGTTTAAGGACGCCCATATAAACGACGCATTCTCGGCCCCACCTCCAGGCACGGCTACGCCACTTCCGTCGCAAATCGGAAACTGGTTCAGAAATGATCCGAACACGACCGGCTATAATGACGGGTATGCCGTTACGGGATCGCTAGTCTATAATCCGAATTCCTACTATCTGACCGACGCTGGAGCATACGTTCAGGCGAGCAGCTTTTACGGCACATTCGACCAAGCGGGCAATGTAACAGAATGGGTACAGGATCGTTTTTCTTCACCCTCAAGGGGCACGGCTGGTGGCGATTGGAATCGATTTACCGGCACCAATGAGGGCATCGCGCAGCCGACTGCCCATTCGCCGGTGATTGAATCCAACACCATCGGCTTCCGCGTGGCAACCGTCCCCGAGCCCTCCACCTTCGTCCTCGCCGCGCTCGGGCTGGCCGGCTTGGCCTCTTGGACTTGGAAGCGAAAGCACACTCAGCCCGCTATCGCACGAGCATAGCCGGACGCCCTGCGGCAGCTTGTTGCTTTGCCACGACGGACGCGACACGCGGCCCTTGCCCGCGATTGGCTAATGGCCCCGGACTTCTTAGCCCACTACGGTCAGCACGCGCCAGTGCTGGGACGTCGCGTTCTTTCGCGGTTCCCGCGAAGCGGAACTCAACCAGCATGCGATCAGTCGCTTGCCGAACCAGGCACACGGCGCCCATCGCCCCGCGTTCCCTCACGCGGCATCGCGATTCGGCCAATGGCCGGACTGGTTGCCATCGATCTGACCGGCTGCCTGGGTCGCGCCACGATAGATCGTCATGTGCGGGAAAGGAATCTCGATCCCCAACCGATCGAACTCGTTCTTGATCCGGCGAAGCATCTCGCGCTTCACCGTCCACTGCTGCAACGGCCGCGTCTGGATGTAGAATTTGATGACCACCGCGGAATCCCCCAGCGAATCAACGCCCAGCATGACGGGCTCGCTCAATATCAGGAGCTTGAAAGCGTCGTCGCGCCGCAAGTCCGTGGCCAGCGCCGTCAACACCTCGATAACGTGGTCGACACTCTCTTTGTAGGCAACTCCAATGTCGAACACGGCCCGCGACCAACCGTGCGTAAGATTGGTCACGGTGTTGATCTGATTGTGGGGCACGAAGTGCACGCGTCCTTCAAGATCGCGCAACACGGTAATCCGCAACGAAACGCGCTCGACCTGGCCCTTGATCGAGCCAATCTCGATCACGTCGTTGACCAGGTACTGCTGCTCCAGCAGGACCATGAAGCCGACGAAATAGTCCTTGATCAGCGTTTGAGCACCGAACGCGACCGCCAAGCCAAACACGGCGGCGCCTCCGATGATCGGAGCGACGGGCACGCCGACCTCGTCGAGAATCATGATGCCGCCGCCCGCGATAATCCCGATGTTGGCAACGTTGCGAAACACGCCAAGCAGCGTCTTGGCCCGATTTTCGCGCTCGTCTCGGCTTCCGCGCCGGCCCCGCTTGGCGGTTAGCTCGACCAGACGCGACTCGCAGATTCGCGACAGCCAGGTGAATAGCGCCAGCGCCGCGAGAATGGTCGCGATTTTTGGACCGTGGTCGAGAAGCCATTGCAATAAGTTGCGCGGTGAACGGATTCTTGAGCTTTTCGACAATCGCTTGGGCGCGTTCGGCGTCTTCTCGTTTGCTTGCCACGTCGACCGCCGCCGCCAGCTTCTCGGATTGCAGGTGTGCGAATTGCGATTGCAATTCATCGAGGCGCGTACTGATATCCCGCGACTTGACGCGATTCTCGTGCAGGCGCTCGGTGGCCTCCTCAATCTGCTTTCGCACCTCGGCGATACTCTCGCCAGCCATCAGCTTGCGAAACAGCTCCTCGTTGAGGTTTTGCAAGGTTTTTTCAGAGTTGTCGACGCTCTTTCGAGCCGTGTCCCGAAGTTGACGTTGCAGTGAGATGTCCTTGGCGAAGATTTCGATCCGGTCCGTAATCGTCTTCGCGTCGTCTTCGGCCGCTTTGGCCACGGCATGGCTCTTTTGAGCGACTTCGTTCGCGGCGGCCAACTCCTTCGTGACTTTGACCGGCGCGACCGGCGCCGCTTCGACGCTCGTCGCGGGCGATTGCGGCGCCTCGGCAACCGGTGGAGTCGATCCGCCGGACGCCGGATCCGGAGTCAACGCAAGCGGCGCGGCCTGCGGAGCCCCGTTCGGAGCAGCCTGCGACGAGAGCATCGCGGGCGCGGGCGGCGCCGCCTGCGGCTCTCCGGCGGGCGGAGCGGGCCCGGGTTGCGGCTCGTCGGCGTTCTTTAGTCTGAGAATCGAGGCACGGTCGCTCTCCAACTTTCGTTGCAGCGTCGTCACGCTCTCCTGCATGGCCTTTCGCTCGCTGATCGCCAGATCAAACCGTTCCTTGGCCAATGTCCATTTTCGCTCCAGGTTCGCCGACTCCGTCTGCAACTGCGATAGCTCCTCCGACTTGCCCGCCGATTCCAGTTCCGTGAGTTTCTGCCGCAACGCTGTCTTTTGTGCGTCGAGCTCGCGAAACGTGGCGTCGGCCTTGGCATATGCGCTGTCCGGCGAATTCAAGCTCGAGTCCAATTCCTTGAGCCGACCTTGGTCCGTTTCGAGCGATGTTTCGAGCTTGGCGATCCTTTCGGCCGCGGTGGGCGGTTTTTCCGCCCCGTTTTCATGGGCCAGGGTGGCGGCGCCCGCGACAGCGGGGGACGTCGCCTCCGAACCGGAAACCAGCTTCACATCCGCAACACTCTCGTTTGGCTGGGAGGCCGGTTGCCCTACTTCGGAGGTGCCGGCGGACACGTTGCTAGCTTGCGCCATTGCGTTGGTCGTGGCGGCGTCATCTCCGACAGCCGAACGTGACAGCAGCGATACAACGACCAATGCGGTAGAAGCGAGCGCCGGGCGGATGTGCATTGGGTTTACCTCCGTGTGAACCACGTTGCGATGGGAGGACGAACTATAGTGAACTTCCCCCGCGGGTCAAGCGATGCTCCCGCACCAAAGCACGTGGCAATTTGCTTTTTTTGCCCACACTTTCGAGCTGGCGTCCCTGTTTGAACAGCTCTCGGATCAGGGTCGTCGAGCCGGCTGTTCCCGAGTGGTCGGACGCCGACCCAAAAAGCTGGTTCACGCCGGCAGGAAAGGTACAATAGGCCCCGAGCATTTTGCCTTCCATCAACAGTCCGGAGTGAAAGCCATGCGTCGAAATCGCTCTAGCATCTTTGGAGTTGCCGCGATCGTGGCGTGGAGCATTCCCACGGCCCTGTCGGCCGCCGAACAGGCCGCGGTCGATTACAAGCCGGATATCACCTACGCGACCATCGCGGGCGAGGAATTGAAACTCGACCTGGCAAGCCCCAAGGGGCTGGATCATGCCGTGCCGGCCGTAGTCGTCATTCATGGCGGCGGCTGGATGGCCGGTAAGCGCCAAGACATGGCTTCGATCGCCAAGGATGCCGCGGCGCATGGCTACGTCGCGGCAACGATCAGTTATCGCTTTGCCCCCAAACACCGCTTCCCGGCACAAATCGAAGACGCCAAATGCGCGGTGCGCTGTTCTGCGGGCGCACGCCGATGAATTGCACATCGATCCCAAGCGAATCGGCGCGATGGGCATTTCGGCCGGCGGGCATTTGTCCATGATGCTCGGCGCGCTGGACTCGGCCGATGCCATGGAAGGCGACGGCGGCAACCCCGAGCAGCCCAGCAAGGTGCAAGCCGTCGTCAGCTTCGTCGGACCGGTCAACCTGGCCCGAGAAGACTATACCGACACGCAGACGCAAATTCTCGAAGCTTTCCTGGGCGGCGATCCCAAAGAGAAGCAAGCGGAATGTCGCCTTGCTTCTCCCATCACGTACCTCAACAAGGGCGATGCCCCCATCCTGTGTTTCTTCGGCACCAAGGATCCGCTTGTCTCCTACGACCAGGCTTTCCAAATCACCACCGCGCTGACAAACGCAGGAGTGCCGGGGCGAGTCGAAATGCTCTTGGGCGCGGGGCACGGCTGGCAGGGCGGGGAGATGCGTCGCACGCTGAGCTCGACGATGGCCTTTTTCGACGAGCACTTGAAGAAGGAGTAGACGATACGCGCGGGCGAACGCTCGACGAGATCAACTCCCACACGGCGAAACAACTGCCAGCGGCAGCCGGCGACTTGCACTTCGATGGCTTCTACCGCAGTTCCAACTGCGACGGCGGGGCGACAAGTCCCGCCTCGTGCTCGGCCACCAATTTGCGAATATCCTCGATCACCTCCGCGTGGTCCTTCGCCAGGTCGTACTTCTCCGATGGGTCCACGTCGAGGTTGAACAACAGCGGCGGATCGTGCAGCTCGGGCTTGGGCTGCCCATAGCCGGCCTGCGTTTGAAAGTGCGCCTTCCACGGCCCGAGCCGCGCGGCCATCAGCTTCCGCCCGCGATAATACAACAGCGATTTTCGCGGGCTGTCTCCCGTTCGCAGCAGCACCGGCCGCAGGTCGAGCGAGTCGAGCGTCCGATCCGTCGGCAGCGGCACGTCGACGATCGCGCAGACCGTGGCCAGCAGGTCCGTCGTCGAGGCAAGCTCC
The DNA here is from genome assembly GCA_963791755.1 of uncultured Planctomycetaceae bacterium. Lineage (GTDB taxonomy): Bacteria > Planctomycetota > Planctomycetia > Pirellulales > PALSA-1355 > PALSA-1355. The sequence continues at coordinate 268,650 of CAWBTK010000003.1, read as the reverse complement.
GCCGAAACGCGGCCTGGGGAAATCGTCGCCGGCCACCAGGCGATCGCCGGCTCGCGCATGCCCCCCTCCCACGTGCTCCCCTTGCCGCCCCGCAGCAGCCCGGCCGATCCGCCGTCCTGATTCTTGATCAACCAGGGCCCGTTGTCGCTCGTGAACACCACCAACGTGTCTTCCGCCAACTTCAACTCTCGGATCGTCGCCAGAACTTCGCCCACGCTGGCATCAAGCTCCTCAACCACGTCGCCATACAACCCGCGGCGGCTCTTGCCTTTGAACTTATCGGACGCGAACAGCGGCGTGTGCGGAAAATTGTGCGCCATGTAGAGGAAGAATGGCCGGTCGCGGTTCCGGCGAATGAATCCCACCGCCTCGCTGGTGTAGCGGGCCGTCAGCGTGGTCTGATCGACGGGATTTTCCACGACTTCATCGCCGCGCAACAGCAGCGTCGGCTTCATGTCGTTGCTATAAGGAATTCCGAAATACGAATCGAAGCCCTGTGTCGTCGGCAAAAACCGCGGCAAGTGCCCCAGATGCCACTTGCCCACGCATGCCGTGGCATAATCCTTGGCCTTCAGCGATTCGGCCATCGTCACTTCCTCGGCGGGCAGGCCGCCGAGCGAGTCGACAAACAGCACGCGACGCGTGTCGCTGCACATGCCGTTGCGAATCGGCAACCGCCCGGTGAGCAATCCGGCCCGGCTCGGCGTGCAGACGCACTCCGCCACATAGAACTGCGTCAGGCGCAATCCTTCGCTGGCCATTCGATCGAGGTTCGGGGTCTTGATCGTCGGGTGCCCAAAGCACGCCAGGTCGCCGTAGCCAAGGTCATCCGCGAAGATCACGACCACGTTCGGAGGTCGCTTCGGCGGCTCCTTCTTATCCTCGGCCGCCGCGCTGCCGCTCATCGCGAGCCCCAGCAACCCTCCGCCCAGGCCCAGCACCGCAATCAAGCGTCGCATGATGTCTCCGCTATCGTTTCCAGTCGGAATGTGCTGGTCAAAGCAAGCGTTTCCGCCGCGAGTCTCAGGATACCATGCCGGCCACGCCCCGCGCGAGTACCGCGCCAATTCTGGACCAATTGTTTGCCGCCTCCTCGCTTCGCCCATACTTGAGCCGGTACTGGTGGCGGCCGCGCTGAGCACGACTTCCGGCTCGGCTATACTATCGGCATGAGCGAATCAGAGTCTTACGATCGCGAAAAGTTCTTGGAGGCCGAAAAACGGCGGCTCTACGATGAAATACGGAGCTATCCAACTCCAATTGCCGGCTGCGACCAGCAATTCAATGATCTTCTGGAACGGCAGACTGAGGTTATCGCGGAATTGAACCGCATTCGACGGAGCGCAAAGAATCGCTAGCAGTCCTTCGCGTGCCGGCGGTCTGGCGTCTCGCAATCGCTTTCGTGCCAAACAGCTCCTAGATTACACGTTGCGCCGCGAGCGCGTTCTCGGCCTGTACAGATAGGGCAGGCCATCGTCAGACATCTCGACCGCGGCGCGATTGTGAAGGACTTGCTCGGACTATCCCATGACCATGATCCGTCGAAACAACCCCTCTTGCCGGGCGCTCGCGTCCGTGCTGCTTGCCGTGGCAGCGATCTCATCGACTCCTGCCGTAGAGGCCGGCACCATCGTCAGCTTCGATTTCACGAACTTTGGCTCCGTCCAGGTCGAGTTGTTCGATGCCGAAGCCCCGCTCACGGTCGCGAATTTCCTGAGCTATGTGACCGGCGGTCGCTACGACGACACGATGATCCATCGCGTCGATACCGGGCTGGGAGTCGTACAGGGCGGCGGATTTACCGCGTCGGCCACCGCCGTCACGACCAGCGCGGATCCGATGATTCCGCTCGAGTATTCTCACCCCAACTCGCGGGGCACGATCGCCATGGCGCGTGCCATCGGCCCCAACAGCGCGACAAGCCAGTGGTACTTCAACACCCACGACAACTCAACCCTGCTCGGCCCGTCGAATGGGGGCGGCTACGCCGTCTTCGGTCAAGTGCTTGGCAATGGCATGGACGTGATCGATACAATCGCGGCCGTGCCGACCTTTGCCTATTCGATTCCGTTCGGCCAGGTTCCCTTGCAAGATTTTTCGACCGCCGACTTCAATAACAGTGTCGGATCCGATACCGCACGTCGTCGTGCTAGGCCGCGTCTCGATCGTGCCCGAGCCCTCCGGCCTCGTGTTGGCGGCCTGCGCGCTGATCGGTCTCTCGGTCTGGATCTCGCAAAAACGCCGGCCGCATAACGAACAGACCTGGTAGACCGACTGCAAATATCTCGTCGAGCCGCCATGGCTCCAGGCCGCGAGTGCCCGGGCGACTCGTTCGGCCGGCGATTATTTCTCGCTGGCCAGCGCCTGCAAGATGTCCTTCGGGTTCGCGCGATCGCCGTGCGTCTTGCTCACTTTGGAAAACCGCACGATGCCCTCCGGATCGATTACGAAGGTCGACGGATATGCCGTCTCTCTCACCGCGTCCCAACGCAGACCGTACGCCTCCGTGACCTTGTAGTCCGGGTCGGTGACGAACGCGAAATTCTCCGGGAGCGTCTTGCTCTTGACGAACTCCTTGGCCCGCTGGGTTAGCTTGTCAGCCGGCCCCGGATAGATCATCACGACCTTGGCGTTGGCCTTGCCGAAATCGGCCGCGCGACCGATCAATCCGCCCATCTGAACGGAACAAATCGGACACTGGTATCCGGGGAATCCTCGCAACATGACCAGCACGACCGACGAATCGCCCGTCAGCTTGGACAAGGTGATCGGCTTGTCATCCAGATCCTGGAGCGTGAAGTCGGGCGCCTTATCTCCCACGGCCGGAATCGCGGCCGACGATTTGTTTTCGCCACGAACTTCGCCGCCGCTGAACAGAACAAAGCATGCCGCCGCCAAGAGACCGAAGATCGTGCGTTTGATTGACCGCGTCGGATGATCGCTCATAATACCGGCTCCTTGAAGAAAAAAGGTTCGCGAGCATGCCCAAGAGCTTGATGCTTGCCGCGTCGTTTGTCGCCGCCCCGGACAAGCTTTTCGATATGTACCTCGATGCCGAGTCGCATTCGGCCTTCACCGGAAGGCCGGCCGTCGTCGAGCCTCGCGCGGGCGCAGCGTTCAGCACCTTCGATGGTATGCTCTTGGGCATCATACTGCATCTTGAGCCCAAACGATTGATTGTTCAAACCTGGCGCTCCAAAAACTGGCCCGCCGACGCGGTCGATTCGGTCCTCGTGCTTTCTTTTTACGCCGAGCAAAACGGCGCCCGCATCGAGCTGGTGCAGATCAACGTACCCGACGAGGACTTCGCCGGGGTCAGTCAGGGTTGGGAAAAATACTACTGGGCTCCCTGGCGTGCGTTCCTGTCCGAGCCCGCGCGGGAGGACGCGTAATCCAGCTCGCTTCGCCAACCGCTTTACATAGGAATTGCCATGAAACGTCTCGTCGCCGGCGTCGTGCTGTCGTGCTTCGTGCTATACGCGTGGGGATTTCTCTACTGGGGGTTGGGCCCTTACCGTACGCTCGTCTGGCAACAACCGGCCGACGAGCAGGGGCGCGAGCCGCGCTGCGCGAACATTTTCCGTTTAACGGCACTTACTATGTTCCCAGTTTTGAGAACGACGAAAAGACCATTCGCCGAGCGTTCGATGAAGGACCAGTCGCCTTCGTGCACATGCTCGCCGTCGACGGCCGGCCGATGTTCGCGCCGTCGATCATGATTCAAGGTTTTCTCCTAAATCTGGCGGTCGTCGTTCTCATCACGTTGTTTCTGAGGCAATGCGCTGACGCCTTTCCCAAGTTCGCCGACCGGGTGAAACTGATCGTGCTGGTCGGACTGACGGCCACGATCGCGATTGACGGGGGCGAGATAGTCTGGTGGCAGATTCCCGCGGCTTGGAAGATCTATCAGGCGGTATATGATTTTTCGGTGTGGTTGATCGCCGGTTTGATCATGACCCGATTCGTGGCTCCGCAAGACCGCGGCTAAGCCGCCAGCCCCTCGGCACGAGTTCCGCCACCCAAGACCCCCCAAACACCGCGGGCCCCGGGGCCCTCGGCGGTATCTGCGGCCACTTCCGCTTCAAAAACGGCCCCGGCGCCCCAGTTTTTGACTCTAGCGATCCCGTTGTATCTACCGATTACACCAATAGTAGGTACCTCCGCGGCAAAGGCTTGGCCCGCGGCGAATCGGCCCAGAGTCCCGACGCCTCGCCGGTCGATCAATCCATAGTTGAAGTCCCCGAGTACCGCGGCCCTTGGCAAGCAATATGGGCGATCGAGCCGTGAACACGAACGCTTCGACGAGCTTCGGCATTTCCGCCATTACCACCTACGAGCCCGCCTGGCGGCTGGGTAACGACTGGTTCGGCGGCACGATCGGCGCAAATTCGTCAAGCACACGGGCACCGAGGAGCGGCCGGTCTCGTCGGAAGACGAAGTCACGATGGCCGTCCGGGTCACGAATAATCTGCAACGCGAAACGGGTTGCGACCTGCAAAATTGTGCCGCGATCGTGTTCGTTTCGCCCTCGTTCGTGCCCGTCTCCGTGGCGCGAAAGCACCTGGGCGACCAGCACGCTCGCGAAGAATCCATCCAACTCGCCGCCGAGCGATTCGCGCGGCGACTGGGACTGGCAGCCGGACCCGTCATCGGCATCAACTGGTTTTGCGCCGGCTATGCCAAAGCTATGTCGATCTTGCTGCGTCACACGTTGCCGGCATTAAACCTCGGACCCGATCAGTTCGCGCTGGTGATCACGGCCGGCCGCATCAGCCGCATCACGGACTATGAGTGCAAGCAGACGGGGCCGCTGTTCGGCGACATGGCCACCGCCACGCTCGTGGCCCGCACTGACAGTCGGCGCTATCCGACGCACTTTCGCCTGCTCACGGCCAGCGCCGAACAACAGCCCGCCAGTGGCGTCTTCTTTCAATTTCACCTGCGAGACAACGTTCTGTCACCGACCGAAGATGGCGGACAGTTGCGGACTTCGCGACGGCTGGTGTTTTCGCTGGACGGCATGGGCATCGCCGACGCGGCTCCGCGAGCCATGTCCGACGCGCTGGCCAAGTCGCTGTCGGCCGCGCACCTGCGCGCCGAGGACGTGGCCCGCGTCGTGCCGCACCAGGCTGGCGCCGCGATCGTGCGGCTGACCGCCATGAAGCTGGAAGATATCGGAATTCGCGCCGAAACGGCCAACGGCCTGACCAGCCGTGTCGGCAACTTGAGTTCCAGCTCGATCCCGTTTGCCCTCAAACATCTGTGGCACGGCCTGCACGGCACCATCGCCTGTCCCACGGCGGCGGTCGGAAACCCCGGCGAACCCAAGATCTCCCAGGGTTGCGTGCTGTTGCAATCGACTGCGTTGCACGACAAGCGAACGCTCGCCGCTTAGTGATCGCCGCGGCTTCATCAGCCAGACCTTCGCCGGCCCCCGCTGCCGACGCCGCGATTATTACAACTCCGTCACCTTTCCGGTCCGAACATATCGTTAGCGGGTTACCAGACGCGGGTCGTCCGCGATTGGCACGCAACATGCCCTGGAAAGTCATCGTGATATCTCTCACCCGAGAAGCATAGCGATGGCACAACAAGTTCCAGAACAGCGGAAAGCTGACAAAATCGCCTCACTAATGGTCGCTGGAATCACCCTGGCCGGCATAGGAATCGTGCTGGGGGTCGTGGTTTTATTGGGACCGTAGCCCGTTCGGCGAGCAGTTCCTGCCGAGTAGCTGGGCAATCCTTTGCTCTAGAGGAAGCTTCTGTTTCCCCCTGGAAACCGCGGGCGTTTTCGTTTTGCTCCTCCCCGATCTCTCGCCACGTTCGTTGGGCGCAGTAGAATCCCACCGGTCTCCGGCGCTGTCGCCGCGGACCGTCAATCGATTCGAATCGCTTTCCAAAGGTCCTGGCGTTGAGTCTAGCGCCGCTTCCGATCGACGCCTTGCTGCCCGAGCTGGCGGCCACGCTCGGCCGAGCGAACTGTCTGGTGCTGCGTGCTCCGCCTGGAGCCGGCAAGACCACGCGCGTGGCGCCCGCCTTGCTAGATTCCGGCCTGATCGGCAAGAAGAGCCTCGTTCTGCTGCAACCCAGACGGCTGGCCGCCCGGGCCGCGGCCGAGCGGATCGCCAGCGAGCGCGGCACCAGGCTGGGCGAGGAGACCGGCTATCAGGTCCGCTTTGAACGTCGCGCGGGTCCGCGAACTCGGATCCTGGTAATGACCGACGGCATGCTGTTACGGCGCCTGCAGGACGATCCGTTCCTGGAAGACGTTGGCTGCGTGGTGTTCGACGAATTCCACGAGCGCAGCCTGAACCTGGATTTGGCGCTGGCGATCGTTCGACGTACGCAGCTCGAGCTAAGGCCCGAGCTGAAAATCGTCGTCATGTCGGCCACGCTGGCGGCTGGTCCCGTGGCGCGCTTTCTGGGCGATTGTCCATCGCTGGAAAGCGAAGGCCGATTGTTTCCGGTAGACATCCGCTACCAGCGACATGCCCCCGGCGAGCCGCTCGAAGCGCTCGCCGCTGAAGCCGTGGCCGAAGCTGCTGCGCAAACCGCGGGGCACGTGCTGGTGTTTCTTCCCGGCCAGCGCGAAATCTGGCGTGCGCAGCGACAATTGGAGACCCTGGATGCGGCAAGCGGCGTCGTAATTATGCCCCTGCACGGCGAGCTGCCCCTCTCGGAGCAACAGGCCGTTTTGCAACCCAGCGCACAGCGCAAGGTGGTGTTGGCCACGAACGTGGCCGAAACGTCGATCACGATCGACGGAGTCACGGCCGTGGTCGACAGCGGTCTGGCACGCCAGCAACAATTCGACCCGGCTCTGGGGCTCAATCGACTGGAACTCTGTCGCATCTCGCGGGCAGCGGCCGAACAACGAGCCGGCCGCGCGGGACGCACCGGCCCGGGGATCTGCCTGCGACTGTGGACCGAGCGCGAACAGCAAGGCATGGCCGACTTCGAAACTCCCGAGGTTTTCCGCGTGGATTTGTCCGGTCCGGTGCTCGAGTTGTTGCACTGGGGCGAGGCCGACCCGGGGCGGTTCGCCTGGTTCGAGTCGCCGCCCGCCGAATCGCTCCGCCGGGCCGAGATATTATTGAGGCGTTTGGGCGCGATCGGCCTCGCGGGCCTGACGCCGTTGGGCCGCCAGATGGTGCGGCTGCCGGTGCATCCTCGCATCGCTCGCTTGCTGCTGGCCGGCCATGCGGCGGGGTATTCCAGCGAAGCGGCGCTGGCGGCGGCCATGCTCTCCGAACGCGATCCCCTGCGACATGACCAGCGGCGGCAGCAGCCGCTCGAGCACTGGTCCGCCTCCGACGTCCTCGATCGCATGGCGATCATCGAGGAATTCCAGCGCGGTGGCGATCGAAGCCCGGCCGGCGCTCAGATCAATCGAAACGCGGCGCGATTCATCCTGAGAGCCCGCGACCAGTTGCTGCGCCTGCTCGATCACGAACCGCCCGACGAGCAGTCCGAGCAACCAACCTCCGCCGACGAAGCCGTGCGCCGGGCCTTGTTGACCGCCTACCCCGATCGCCTGGCGCGCCGCCGCGCGGCCGGAAGTCGCCGGGCGGGGATGGTCGGCGGCCGCGGCGTTTGCCTGGCGCCGGAAAGCGCGGTGGTCGAATCCGAATTATTCGTCTGCGTCGATCTGCAAGAAATCGGCCGGTCCGAGGCCCTGGTGCGTCAGGCCTCGGCCGTCGAGCGCGATTGGCTCCCCGCCGAGCAATTGCAGGTGAGCACCGAACTGGAATTCGACTCCGAGCGGCAGCGCGTGCTGGCGATTCGCCGCACTCGGTTCGAGGATCTCGTCATCGACGAATCGCCAACGGGCATTCCGCCGGGGGCCGACGCTGCCGCCATCTTGGCCGGCGAAGCGGCGGCTCGCCTGGAGCCGTCCCAATGGTTCGACGCCGACGCGCAAAGTTTCCTGGCCCGCGTCGAACTCTTGCGGCGGCATCTGCCCGAGCTGGACTGGCCATCCTGGGCCGCCGAAGATCCCAACAGCCTCTTGCCGGAATTATGCCAGGGATGCGTTTCGTTCGAGGATTTGCGAAGGAAACCGGTGTTGCCGCTGTTGCAAGGCCGGCTCACCGCGCGGCAACTGGCGATGCTCGAGCGCGAAGCTCCCCCGCGCTTGCGCGTGCCCAGCGGCAGCCAAATCGCCATCGATTATTCGATCGGCAAGCCCCCCGCGATGGCCGTGCGAATTCAAGAGCTCTACGGTCTGGCGGAAACGCCGCGCGTGGCCGGCGGGCGCGTGCGTCTCGTGCTGCACTTGCTCGCTCCCAACATGCGCCCGCAACAAGTCACCGACGACCTGGCCAGCTTCTGGGCCAACACCTACGAGCAAGTCCGCAAGGATCTCAAGCGGCGTTATCCCAAGCACGCCTGGCCCGACGACCCGGCCCACGCGCAAGCCGAGTGCGCGCCCGGGCGAAGGCGCTAACGTCGCGAGTCGAAGGCGTCGCAACGCGCGCCGCTCTGGCGTTTCCTCCACGCCGTCTGTAAGATCGAAGTGCGATTCAACAAACCACGCGCGCATGTTGCCCGCTGGCAAGCTTGTCTCAATAGTCCAAGGAGGACCTCATGGCTAAGAAGAAGGCGGCGAAAAAGAAGGTGGCCAAAACCAAGACCGTGAAGACGACCAAGAAGGCCGTCAAGAAGAAGACGGCGAAGAAGACCACGAAGAAGGCGGCTCCCAAGAAGAAGTCGGGACCGATCGTCGAGGCGATCGAGGGCGTGATCGCGAACGTCAAGGAGCGCGTCGCCAAGCGTAAAGCCCGTCGCAAGACCCGCCGCGCGAAAATCGCCAAGGCACTGAGCTAACGCCTATTCGCTTGCCGCTTATCGCACAGCCGCCGCCGGAGGGCCGATTCCGCCCTTCGCCGCGCGGCTTTTTTCGTGCTTCCCGCCACGCAATCGCCTCGCATCGGAACGGCGTTCCCAGTCCAGTAGTTCATGCCTTGGCATGACAAGCAGCGTCGACAAGGGTTCATGTCATGCCAAGGCATGACCTACTGGGCTTTTTTCGTGCTTGCACCCGAAGAGTCGCCTCGGGTTGGAAGGGCAGGGAGGGCGGGCGCCCAGCGCCAGGATCGTCCGGACGAAGGCATGTCGTCCGCAAGATCTTCGCCTGGCAATCCCCTTGTCTTGCTGCCCCGGCGGCCACTCGCTAGACTTCCTGCATGAGCAACCCTCGGGAACCTGTCGAGCGAGTTCTCGTCGTCGACGACAGCGCCGACAACGCCTTGATCATGCAGAAACTGCTATCGCTCAAGGGCCACACCGTTCGCACGGCCGTCGACGGTCCCAGTGCCCTGGATTGCCTCGACGAGTTTCGTCCCCACGCGATCGTGCTGGATCTCAATCTGCCGGGTTTGAGTGGACACGAAGTCGCCCAGGCCGTCCGGCGGCATCCGACGTTTGGCTCGGTGCTCATGATCGCCGTCACCGGACACGGCCGCGACGAGGACCGTGTCCGATCGCGACAGGCGGGTATCGACCATCATCTCGTCAAGCCGGTCGATATCGCGCAGCTTGCCCGGCTGCTGGCGGGCGAGTAGTTTCAGCCCGGGGCCAGGCGCGCGTGGTCTAAATCGCCCACCGGACAGAACACGGCCGACTACAAGCCGATATGGACGACTACGACGATCCCGAGCAGGACTTTGACGACTCGGACGACGACGAGCCAACCGCGCCGTGCCCCTATTGTCGACGCGAAATCCACGAAGACGCCCAGCGTTGTCCCTATTGCGAACAGTACCTTTCGGCCGAAGACGCGCCGGCCGGCCGCAAGCCGTGGTGGATCGTGTTGGGCGTCATCGTGTGCTTGCTGATGGTTCTTCGCTGGCTCTGGGGTTAGCCCCCACACTCCAGATCGGCGAGCCGCGCGAAAGTTTGAAAAGACGCGGCCGCGTGGTAAGCTGACCAGTCGGGTGCGCGACATCACCGATCGCACACTTCATTTCAGGCGAGGCGACCCATGAAAGTTCTGCCCATCGACGCCCTGGGCTCGAAACTCGACGAAGCTAATCGGGCCATGTTGGCCGAGGCCGACGTGATTATCGCCGTCGATCAGCTCACCGGCCGGGAATTCACCGTCTTTGGCACCCCGTCGCTGGAGAGCACGGTGACGATCAAAAAGCCAACCGCGATGCAAGTCGTGCAGGTTCCGCTTCACTTCGAAAGCGGCGATTTGGACGAGCTAGCTGTCATCGTGCGCGAAATTAAAGGCATGCGCGGACGCGGCGGGCAAAGTAACGCCCCCCACGGCGAGCTACGTCAGGTTCCACGGCCCGGGTTGTGCCATAGCGTCGTGCCATAGAGCGGACTGATCTCGAACCGATCAGGCTGGCGTTTTCGGCTGCCCCGCCGACCCGCTTCCATCTCTATTTCACGGCCATTTCCTCGCCAGATTCACTCTCGTCGGGCGCCAATCTGGATCCGACGCAAGTGGCACCATTCCTGCATGAAACTTGTTCATGCTCGATTCCGAGCATTGAATTTCCACGTCTTACAGAAGGGGGATCCCATCATGGGAACGACAAGAAGAGGAGTATTGGGACTGTTGACGATTGGGTTGATTTTGATGGCGACCGTCGGTGCGCGGGCCGCAGAGCCGGCTCAGCCAAACTCGAAAGTCCTCGTTGCCAAGACCTTTCAAGCCAGCAAGCTGATGGGCCTGAATGTGCGCAACAAGCAGGGCGAAAAACTCGGTTCGGTGAATGATCTGGTGATCAATGTCGAAAACGGCAAGATCGCTTATGTTGCGTTGAGCGTGGGCGGCATCTTGGGCGTGGGCGACAAGTTGTTCGCGGTGCCATACAGCCAGTTGGCATTCGACCACGGCAAGGACGAGCAATTTTTCGTGCTCGACATGCCCAAGGAAAAGCTCGATGCGGCGCCTGGCTTTAACCAGTCGGATTGGCCCAACTTCGCCGACCCACATTGGACCGACAAGATCGACAAGTACTATGCCCACGAACGAACCGAAGTCCGGACTAAGGCCGTGAAATAGGTTCTGAAGCCTGCCCTCGCCCGGCGTTCGCTGGCATGCATGCTCGAGTGCTGCTGTGCGCCGGGCGGGAAGGCGTCAATCTGAATTCGACTCCGCCAGCCGAACGAGGTTTCCCATTGGACTGGTCCGCCCTTCGACCGCCGCCGCGACATTATCAGGCTATGGTTATTCAGTCAGGGGCATGGTACGGTAACGTACTCTTCCGAATGCGTGATTACGCTAGGCTGTGCGTGGCGACGCTCGAACAACGGCTGCCGTCGCTGTCTCTTGATCCATAAAAATCACCTCTGACATTGGTACGAAACGGGAGATGCGCTCCCGGTGCCCTTGGTGGTCCGTTTGGCACACTGAGGGGAACCATCGATGTCATCGCCTTCCACGAACCAGTTATTGGCTCGATTGCCGCTCGCCGAAGCGCAACGCCTTTTGGCTTGCATGCGTCCAGTCAAACTCGAATTCAAACAAGTTCTCTATGCCGCGCGGGCGCCGATTAAGTTGGTTTACTTCCCCAACTCCGGCACCGCTTCGGCGCTAACGGTGATGGACGACGGTAGTGCGATCGAGGTCGCGACCATCGGGCGAGAAGGCGTCGTCGGCCTGAGCGTCTTGCTTGGCGCGGACACGTCGCCCAACGAGGTCATCATCCAGATACCCGGCGACGCGCTGTGCATGGATGCTGATGTCCTGAAGCACGAGGCCGGTCCCGCCACGCCGCTACGTCGTGTGTTGTTGCTCTATGCGACCGCCTATCAAACACAAGTATCCTATTCAGTAGCCTGCAACGGACTGCATACCGTTCAACAGCGGTGTTGCCGGTGGCTGTTGATGACGCACGACCGAACCGACTCCGACTCCATGCCCCTGACCCATGAGTTTCTGGCGATCATGCTCGGGGTGCGCCGCGCGACGGTCTCGGAGGTACTTGGTCCGCTTCACGAAAAGGGGCTGGTGAACAATAGCCGCGGCGCGATCCGGGTTCTCGATCGCGAAGGCTTGGAAAGGCTCGCTTGCGAATGCTATCGCAAGGTTAACGAAGAGTTCGCCCGCCTGTTGGGCTGAGCAAACCTGAATGAGTTTAGCGCGGCCAGGCTAGTGCCCGCGGCGCCGCGTCGCTAGATTTTCGCTCCCGCCGTAGTACTCGACGCACCGCAGTAATTTGGTTGCATCGAACGGCTTCGGCAGATAATCGCTCATTCCCGCCGCCAGGCACTTGCCACGATCCCCGGGCATCGCCTGAGCCGTCATGGCAATGATCGGTATCGCCGCCTTTTCGGGTTGTGGAAGCTGGCGAATCGCGGCGGTCGCTTGCAAGCCATCCATCAATGGCATTTGCACGTCCATCAATACGACGTCGAACGGGTTTTTGCGCAGCAGCTCGACGGCCTCCGCGCCATTGTGTGCCACCTCGACGACGTGACCGTACTTGCTCAACAGGGCCCGCACTACCTTTTGATTCGCCGGCGTGTCCTCGGCCACGAGGATGCGCAGCGGTTGCGATGGCGCGACAGCCGATGGTCCGGTCAGTTCCGATACGAGAAGATTCCTATCGATCGCGTCTGGCCGCTCCGTCGGCAATTTCAGGCTCAATTCGCAGAAGAAGCGCGCCCCGTGCCCCAACTGGCTCTGGACCCACAGCCGGCCGTTCATGCGTTTTGTGAGTTCGTCCGCGATGTTCAGTCCCAGTCCCGCGCCGGGAAACCTCCGCGTCGTCGAGGTATCGACTTGGGTAAAGGGCTCGAAGATGCGACGCTGGTCCGCCTCGGCGATGCCGATGCCGGTATCTCCGACGACCAGCACGATGTCGGCCGACACCGAGTCGCGCGACCGAACGCTGAGATGGACCTTGATGCCGCCCGATTCCGTAAACTTGACGGCATTGCTCGTCAGGTTCGCCACAATCTGCCGCAGCCGCCGCGCATCGCCTATCAGTTTCGGGGGAACTCCCTCGTGGATCAGGCACTCAAAGGATAGATGCTTCTCGCGAGCCTGGCGAGCAAACTCCTCCACACCCAAGGACACCGTCTCTCGAACATCAAACGGCGCCAGGTCGAGCGGCAGGGGTTTTAGATGAAGATGAGAATAATCGAGCAAGTCATTCAAAAGAACCAAGAGTCTTTGCGCCGAACCGTGCGCCGTCCCCAGATATTCGCGCACCGAGTCTTCGAGCTGCTCGCCTAGCGACAGCTCGAGCATTCCCAAAATCGAGTTCATTGGCGTCCGCAGCTCATGACTTACGTTCGCGAGCAATTCACTGGGGGCGCCGTCAAGCATCGCTCGGCCCGTTTCATCGGCTGCCGATTCGCGGATTTGCGGCGAACCAACGCCAATCCCATCCCCGCCCCCGCCATCCGCGCTGTCTCCAAAGTTTTTTGGGCTTTCGAACATGCGTCGCAACGGGATAGATGTGGCAGGACTGCGAGACTGGCGAAGACACGGGAACACAGATAAGTGGGTTGGTTCCCCAGGGGCAATAGCAAGTGCAGCTTGGGCTTCGGCCGGAATCCATAAGGCCGCTCGGCGAGGTCGGACCTAACCGTAACTTAAGCAAGTCTGATGCCGCGCTGGCTCGGTATGTTCTGGCGGTGATATAAGGCTTTAAGAGCCGACGGTGCCAATCCCAAAAGGTTACTTGATCGTAATCCTCCCATGATGGTCGCCGAGCAGCCACCGGATGGATGCGCCACCCTGGAATTGAAAGCGGCACTTTGCTAGCGCTCCGTGCTGGGTTTGGTGACCGTCCCAAAGGACTAGTCGACACGGCAGAACCTTCCGCCGCTACTTGCTTTCGATTCGTTGCTGGGGGCCCCGTACGAGCCGTGCCAAAGTCCCCTTTTCAAGCCCCTTGCGAGGGATTGGCACGCAACGTGCCCTATACCCCGAACGGTTGAACGCGGAAAGCGGCTGAATCGCCAGCCACGAGTCCCGCGGCCGAGTTGCCCTGATGGAATTCAAACCCGCTCAATAAGGAGCTATGCCATGTTGTATTGGACAATCGTATTTTTGGTAATCGCGTTGATCGCGGGCGCATTGGGCTTCGGCGTGATTGGCGGCATGGCATACACAGCCGCCAAGGTCCTGTTTTTCATCTTCCTGGTGTTGTTCGTGCTCAGCCTGTTGAGCGGCACGATGCGACGGCCCGTGGCCTGACCGTTGAATGCCGATCACGCCCGCTTGGGACGAAGGTGGCCCGCAAGGGCCACCCCTCCCCCGGACCGACTGACGTTGACGAATCGAATGTCATGGAGGCATCAGTTTTGTTGTGCGGCGGTAGGTTATTCGGCAAAACCATCTCACTAGCTCGATTCTCGTTAGCTTGTGAGTCCCCATTGGCTGTATGATAATAGGCCGTTCCGCGTGGTTCGGCCGGTACCGCGGCCAAGCAGCACAGTAAAACCCCAAGACGAACATGAGCAAGATTCTCGCCATCGACGACGACCGAACCGTTTTGCACCTGATCACTCGGTGGTTCGAGAATTCAGACGTCCAGGTCGTGACCGCCGCTTCGGCCGCTGACGGGCTCGAAGCCATTCGTCGCGAGCGGCCCGACGTGCTGCTGCTGGACATCATGCTCCCGGAATTATCCGGGCTCGATGCCTACGCTGCCGTTCGCCAAGTCGACGGCAAGCTGCCCGTGATCTTCATGACCGGTCACGGCAGCAGCGAAATGGCGATCGAGTCCATGAAACTTGGCGCTTATGACTATGTGCAGAAACCGCTCGAGAAGGCGAAATTAATCGACCTGATCAAGCTGCGCCGCCGAGATGCGGCGACTGATGAACACGCCTGTCACGGTCAGCCACGAGAAGTCTTCCGAAAATGGCGCCGACAGCATGCTTGGTCAGAGCCAGGCGATGCAGGTTGTCTTCAAGGCCATCGGTCGAGTGGCGCCGCAGGATGTCACCGTCTTGATTCAAGGCGACAGCGGCACCGGCAAGGAATTGGTGGCCCGGGCCATTTATCAACACAGCAGTCGCGCCGATGGGCCGTTTCTGGCCGTCAATTGCGCGGCCATTCCCGAAACCTTGCTCGAAAGCGAGTTTTTCGGTCACGAAAAGGGATCGTTTACCGGGGCCGATGCGCGCCGCGTGGGCAAGTTCGAGCAGTGCACCGGCGGCACGATTTTTCTCGACGAGATTGGCGACATGCCGCCGCTGTTGCAGAGCAAAATCCTGCGCCTGCTGCAAGAACAGAAGTTCGAGCGCGTTGGCGGAAATCAAACCATCACGACCGACGTGCGGATTATCGCCGCGACAAACCGTGATTTGGACGGCCTGGTGCGGGAGGAGAAATTTCGCGAGGATTTGCTGTATCGCCTCAAGGGGTTCTTGATCTGCTTGCCCCGGCTGCGCGATCGCGATGGCGACCTCAAGCTCCTGGTCGACCACTTCCTCGTGCAATACAGTAAGCGGATGGGAAAGAACGTCACCAACATCGCGCCAGACGCCATGGAGGCCCTGCACAATTACGACTGGCCGGGCAACGTGCGCGAGCTGGAAAGCGTGCTCAAACAGTCATTGATAAACGCCACCGGCACGGTCATCACCAAGGACTGCCTGCCCGAGGTCAGTTGCTTCAACCTGCGAAACGACCATCAGCCGTGCCACGACGATCCTGAAATCGCGGAACCTAACGACAGCGCCGCCGATCAGCTTCCCCGCAGCGACCTGGCGGCGTTTATCGATCGGCGACTGGCGGCCTCGAGCCACGATCTGCATGCCGAGACGTTGCAAATGGTCGAACGATACCTGCTGATGCGCGTGCTTCGTGAAACCGGCGGCAATCAATCGGTCGCCGCCAAGATGCTCGGAATCACTCGCGGCAGCCTGCGGAACAAAATTCGAGCTCTGCACCTTTCCATTGGTCAGGTCGTCTCGGTCGAAGAAGCGGCCAGCTAGGAGAGCCCCGGGCCTGCCGCGTGGCGCACGACGATGCCGCGACCGCCGGTGGTGTCTTGCCGCGCCCCGGGCGATTCAAGTCCGTTCAGTCTGACCGGCAGCGATTCGCACACAAGAACTGTGCGTATCCCCCCAATGCTCGATTCCACGGTCCACGAGGGGGCCGATCGCAGAGGCGAGCTGTCGATCGGGTGGTGCGGTGATTGCGGCACAGGGGGGGCCAACGCGGCCTCGGCGCCGAAGTGTATCCGGCTGCATGCCAACACCTTACAACTTCGCCCGCATAACCCTCGCTTTCGGAAATTCCCGGCGCCGCTTCGCGCGGTACGCTATTGAGTAGCACATGCCTCAGGATTGTCGGTCGAGACCGTTGAGGGGCATGCCATTTGCTTTACGACATGACGAGGGCCTTTGCCATGGTCCTCGAATCTCGGGCGCATGCAGCGCCGCCGAAAGGCCAGCAGCGGACCACCAGTCACAAGGAGTCGACAGCATGTTGAACCAACAAGCGTTGGAAGGAAATTGGAATCAGATCAAGGGTAAGGTCCGCGAGAAGTGGGGCCAAATGACCGACGAAGATCTGGAAACGCTCAAGGGCAAGGGCGACCAGCTGGTCGGCGCGATTCAGAAACGAACCGGCGAAGCCCGTGACAAAATTGAACGTTTTCTAACCCAAGCCGTCGAGGCTGGCGCATCGGCCACATCCCGCGCCGCAGAAACGGCGCGCGAATACGGCGCCGAGGCCACCGACGAAATGCAGTGCGCCTCGGACTATGTCGGCGAGTCGCTCCGCAAAGGATACGAGCAGGCCGAGAGCATGGTCCAACAGCGCCCGGCCGAGTCGGTCGCGGTGGCATTTGGCCTGGGGGTCGTCGTTGGAGCCGTGGTGGGCCTCGTGCTGCGGAATCGCTGAATTTCAACCCGAGTTCCCTGCTTCGCCCGCGCGAAGCAGGTGGGCATGGAGCGTCGCGAAACATGGATCACGACCATCAAGCCGAGGAAATCCGTCGGGAGATGGCCGAGATGCGCCGCAACTTGGACGCCAACACCACGGAGGTGTTGAACCATGCTCGCGAGATGACCGATTGGCGATATCACGTTCGCAAATATCCAGGTCTCGCGCTGGCGGCGGCGGCGGCCCTGGGCTATTTGGTGGTGCCCGCTAAACGAGCGCCCTCGGTGGCCGTGGACGAAGAGAATCGCCCTCTCGGTCGGGTGACGGTGAAGACAACGTCGCAAGGTTCGTTGGCTCGGCAATTACTAGGCACGGCGGCACGCTTGGCAATTAGCAATGGGTTGCCCATGGTGACCCGCGAGGTCACGCGACTTTGGCAACAGCGCGGCGGCACTCCGAACGCGGAGGCCGATTCGCCGACCACGGAGCCGGTTTCGTCACGACACCCCTAATCGACTCTTCGTATGCCTGGCAGATTGAATATCAACGGCAATCCAAGTTCCCAAGCGACTCCATCCATGATCAAGCTTGATCGATTATCGAGCGGGGGCTCCGAAGCGGCATTAGCCCGGGGAGCGGCGGACGCACAGAACAGTGCGCGCTCGGCGGGCATGGGAGAAAAAGCCCAACACGCGCTCGCCGCGGCCTGCACGGCCAGCCACGACTGGGTCGCCGCGCACCCTGGAACGAGCTTGATCTTGGCCCTATGCGGAGGAGCCACCATCGGATGGCTGATGAAACGCCGATGAACGATCGCACAAAAACCACGAGCAATGGCTTCTCGCCGCCGGAGCACGGCATGCGCGGGCTGGCACACGACATCGCGGTCCTCGGCGAGCTGCAGGCGCAGTTGTTCGCGCTCGATGCCCGCGCCGCGCTGCGCGAGCTGGTATGGCCGATCGCGGTCCTTGTCGTTGTGGCGGGACTGGTGTTGGGCTCGGTTATCGTGGGCTTGATAACCGTGGCGTACCTCCTGGTGGAATTGGCCGGGTGGCCGCAGTACGCCGGCTATCTGGCCGCGACGGCGATCGGACTAGCGGGCGCCGGCGGTCTGCTGTGGGGAATACGGCTGCGCTGGCGCAACCGGCCGCCGATGTTCGCCCGATCGAAAGACGAGTTCGACCAGAATTTCAATCGAGTCAAGCGACTCCTGACTCGCTCGACAAGCGCACCCGATCGAAACCGACAAACGTAACAACCTGATAGCTCTTCTAGGAGACATTCACTGATGGCAACCACTCAAACGCGCCGGGCCACACTGGCAACGACCAAGGAAGACGCGGAGCTAAAGCGTCCGATTGATGATTTGGTGAAGTATTGCAAGGAATACGCCCAGGAGCGGCCCGAGGTCTGCGCCTTGTGGTGCTTTGGTGTCGGTTTCGTGCTTGGCTGGAAGTTGAAGCCCTGGTAAGCGGGCCATCCTGTCCGCTCGCCAGGCAATGGTAGTGGCTGACGGCGGGCGATTTTGAAAAACCGTCCCGCAAACTCGCGAATATTTGCAGAAGGCGCCGCATGATGCGTTCTCCCGATCTTTCCACTGTCGTTCACCAGTCCTCGTCCGATTCGACTCCGAATATCGCTGGCCTTGCGCGGCAGCGCCTGCAAGACAGTTCGTATCCGGATCTGCGGGCCATCGAATGCGCCTACGCCGACGGCGTATTGACCCTCAGTGGCCGCGTAACCTCTTTCCATATGAAGCAATTGGCGCAGGTCATTGCTGCTCGGGTTGAGGAAGTGGGATCTTTGGTGAACCAACTCGTTGTGCTCGATTCCAATCTCGCTACACCGCCGGAGGCCTCCCGGGCCCGGCCGCGTCCTCCATCTGCGCCACGGTAACGGCACGTCATTTGCACTTATCGCCGACCAAAGCAATGTTCCGCGACTTTTGGACAACCAGACCATCACCGGCGCTCGACTGCCGAAGGAGGAATTCCGTGTTATCAACCGTCACCACGGATAACCGCAAGAAACTGAACGAAGCGTCCACTCAACCGTCACCTCGTCAGATTCGCCAACGCATGGCTCAAATCCGTCAAACCTGGTCGCCTGGCGAGCGTAGGCTGCGGGCGCGAAATCACATCTTGCGGCTCGAACTGCTCGGAGCGGCGCTGCTCGCCACTTGCGAGCCGGGGCCTACTGTCGACGAATAAGGTAGGTAGAATGCATGCTGGCCGCGGCCCTGGACACGGGGCAAGCGGATCGGGTCCGGTTTCGATATCGAGTGTCACTGGATCGGTTCCGCCTCGCGATATTTCCTTCGGATTCCAGTATGCCAACCCTTCCGGCTCACGTCGCCTTGTCGCGTCTGCTGACCATCGTGACCTTTGCGCTGGTGATCGCAACGCTCTACCTGGCCCAAGCGATCCTGCTCCCGTTGGCACTAGCGATCTTGGTCAGCTTTTTGCTGGCCCCGATTGTCTCGCGGTTGGAAGGGTGGGGGATGCCACGCATTCCCGCCGTGGCGGCGGTCGTGATGGTGGCCTTTTCCGGCCTGGCCGCGGTGATCGTCGTCTTCTCCGCCCAATTGCTGCAAGTAACGTACGAGTTGCCCGAGTATCAGAGCCGCTTTCGCGAGAAGGTTCGCCAGGTGCGGACCGAGATCAGGCCATTTTTGGGCCGCCTGGCCACGTCGGTGGACGAATTCTCCGACCAGGTGTTCTCCGAGGACACAGGGGCGGGCGTGGCTGCCGACGCGGCCAGCGGAGGGGCCGCGACTCCGACAGAAGACGGCAAACGCAAGGCGCCCGCTGTCGCGCAACGCCCAATACCGGTTCGCGTGGTCAATACAACAACGTCGCCCCTGGCCATCGTTCGCGATTGGCTGGGCCCTGTCCTGAGCCCCTTTGCAACCGCCGGCATCGTGACCATCTTTGTCGTATTCATGCTGATCGAACGCGAGGACCTGCGAAATCGCGCCATCGTATTGCTCGGACAAAACAAACTCCGCGAAACGACCCACTTGCTCGACGACGCGTCGCACCGCGTCGGCAGGTATTTGCGGATGCAGGTTTTGATCAATGCCTTGTACGGCGGCGCGGTAACGCTCGGCTTATTGGCGCTGCAGATGCCCAATGCCGCCTTGTGGGGCCTGCTGGCGTTTGTCGCTCGCTTCGTGCCGTTCGTCGGACCGTGGATGGCCGCGTTGCTCCCGGTGGCGCTGTCGATGGTGGTGTTCGATAATTGGAGCGCGAGCATCGCCATCGTGGGCATGTATGTCATCCTGGAACTAATCACCGGCAACGTGCTCGAACCGTGGCTCTATGGGGCATCAACCGGGTTGTCGAGCGTCGGCATCATCCTGTCGGCATTCTTTTGGACCTGGCTGTGGGGCGGCGTGGGGCTGGTTCTGGCGACGCCCCTGACGGTTTGCCTGACGGCGTGGGCGAGGTACGTGCCGCAGCTCAATTTCCTCAACATATTGATCAGCGATCAGCCCGCGCTGCCGCCTGGCCACAAGGTGTATCAACGTTTGCTGGCGTTTGACTTCGACGAGGCCAGCGACGTCGTCGAGGATTATCAAAAAGCACACGATGCGGTCGCCGTCGGCGACGACGTGCTGCTGTCGACGTTGCAACTCGTCGAACAGGATCGCCGCGAGAACGCCTTGGAGCCGGAAACGCATGCGTTTCTCATGCGGTCGCTGCGCGAATTGGTCGAAGAACTGCCTGATGTGCCCGCCAAAACGCCGGCCGATGCCGACGCGAGCGCCGCCCCCCGGTCTATCGAATTCTGTGCCTGCCGGCGCACGACGAGGCCGACGAAATCGCCGCTCAAGTCGTTTGCCGCTTGTGGCGCGGTTTAGGCCACATTGCCGAGCTGGTTCCCTCAACGGCTTTGGTCAACGAGCGCGTTGACTTCGCCAACAACCAGGATTTCGACGCGATTTGCGTGTCGGCAGTCCCCCCTTCGGCGATGCTTCATGCCCGCTACCTCTGCAAGAAACTGCGGCCCCGGTTTCCCGATCATAAGATTCTAGTAGGACTGTGGAACGAGGCGGGAGATACCTCGCGGCAGCAAAAGAAACTGCAGCAATCAGGCGCCGATCTCATGGTCACGACCCTCGCCCAGGCCGTCGACCAACTGCGTCAACTTGCCGCGATAGGCTACCGGAATCGACTGAATCGCACGGTCGGCGAGGCGGCCGCTCCAACCGCTTTGGCCAAATCGATTTAAGTGGTCCGCCATTCGGACGGTTGAGCTAGCGACGTCATCTCGCCGCGCTATCGGGCCTTATCGTCGGCCAAAAAACTGGTCAGCGCGGACTGCAGGACCTGCAATCGCTTGGCGAGTTCCGGCAAACAGGCCCCGGCCAGGCTCAAATCGTGTTGCTCGGCGTATTGCTCGATGCTTTGAGCTGCCGATACGACGGCCAGGGCGTCCAAATTGGCGGCCAGGCCCTTGAGGCTATGGGCGGATCGTCCCAACGTCGGGGCATCGCCCGCGCCCAGTGACCGATGGGCCTGCACCAACAGGGCCGGGGCGTCTTCCAGGAAAAGTTCCACGATTTCTCGGAACAGAACGGCGTCGCCACCGAGCCGGTTGACCGATCGCTGATAGTCGAACGGCGGCGGATTATTTTCGGTGCAGCAAGGCGTCGCGTGTTGGCCGGTCCGTTTCGATTCGGCGTCCTCCCTGGTGGACGAGGCCTGTTGAAACGTCCCCCTGACTTTTTCCACCTCGGGCGAATGGTCCTGTTCGTTCATAGCGTACTCACTCGTCCGAAGTCTAGCGTGAATCCCCTTTGGGGGAAATCCGGCCGAATTTGACACCCAATATAAGCAAGACCGGTTTAACCCAGCCCAGCTGTCCGGCGATGCAATCCTCATACCTTGTCGTCAAAACCCGCGGCCAAACTCAGAGCTCGGCTAAATTCGCCCCATAAGTACCAGGATCAACACAATGACGAGAATCAGGCCGATGCCGCCAGTCGGGGCATAACCCCAGCTGCGGCTGTGGGGCCAGGCCGGTACGGATCCTAGTAGGATCAACACCAAAATGATCAATAGAATGGTCCCCATGCGATTGGCCTCGAGTCTTGAGTGCGTCCGATAAAACGAAAAGAAGGAATGTCTTATAGCCAGGACAATTCCCTAGAAGCATGTGAATGCACTTGCCGTGCCGCCGCCGGCCGAGCAGCAAGAACCGCAAACTCTGGGGTTATATTGGTCGTTGTGAATGCGCCCTGGTTGGAATCGAGCCATTCGGTCATCAACCGGACCATAGCCAATAAGCAACGATGCGGTTTCGGGGTGCTCGGACTAATGCGGGCTGACTGCTTCGAGTGCGGCGATGCGGGTGTCCGCCTTGCCTGGCGGTATCTGGCAAGTACTCTGGCGTGCCGATGACAGCTGGGCAATAATCGACGCTCTGTCGTGGTGCCATGCCGCCACCCGCAGCCGCGTCCAGCTCGCCACTGATAATTCCCACTCAAATGACGTCCGCCTTGCGCACTTGGCTCTATCTCTCGATCGGCCTGCTATTGGGCCTTCTCTTGATCAACGGCGGTCTGGCGTATTGGCAAATCAGACAATTACACGAGCATGCCTTTTGGGTCGCGCACACACACGAGGTCCTGGAGTCGCTCGAGGCAATCGTCTCGGCTGTCGTCGATACCGAAACTGGCCAGCGAGGCTACCTGATCACTGCCGATCCGAACTATCTCGAGCCCTACCGTGCGGCCCTTCCTCAAGCGCAAGCGAATATCGATCGCCTTGGCCAATTGATCAACGACAACCCCGTTCAACTCGAACGATTGTCGCGTCTAAAGGAGTTGAGCCAACAACGTCTGGAGTTGTTGGCGAAAAACATCACCTCGGTCGAACAGGGAGACCGCGAGGCGGCACGGCAGCTCATTACGTCCGGGTCGCCGAAGCGGCTGATGGACCAGATCCGAGCGCTCGTCGATGAGATGAAAGACGACGAACGCCGGCTGCTCGCCGATCGCGAGCAGGAATACACGTCGATTTTTCGCGCTGCGATCTTGAATGTTGGCATCACTTCAACAGCCGCGATCGCCGCCTTGGCGGCGTTCTTGTGGCTGCTGCGCAAGTACGGCCAGGGATTGGCGCGTTCCGCGGTGGCAATACACGAACAGCGCGAGCTGCTGCACGCCACATTGATCAGCATTGGCGATGGAGTTATCTCGACCGATGCCGATGCCAAGGTGGTGTTCATGAATCCCGTGGCGGAAAAACTCACCGGTTGGTCGCGTGACGAGGCCGCTAGCCATCCTTTGCAAGAAGTTTTCCGCATCGTCAACGAGGAGACCCGAGCCACGGTCGAAAACCCCGCGCTGCGCGCGCTGCGCGAGGGCCGCATTGTCGGGCTCGCCAATCATACGATTCTGATCGCCAAGGACGGCCCGGAATGGCCCATCGACGATAGCGCCGCTCCGATCCGCAACCTGGGCGGCGACGTAACCGGCACGATTCTAGTCTTTCGAGAGATTACCGAAAGAAAGGCCCAGGAAGCCGAATTACTGCGCCACTCGCTGGCACTCAAGGAAAGCGAAGAGCAATTCCATACGCTTGTCGATTCGATCCCACAATTGGCATGGATGACCCGGCCGGACGGACACATCGTGTGGTACAACCAGCGCTGGTACGATTTCACCGGCACCACGCCCGAGCAGATGGAAGGCTGGGGCTGGCAATCCGCGCACGATCCGGATGAATTGCCCCGGGTTTTAGAGGGATGGAAGGCGGCGCTGGCTTCGGGAAAACCCTGGGAAGCAACCTTCCCGCTCCGCCGTCATGACGGGGTCATGCGCTGGCACCTGTCGCTGGCGGTTCCGATCCGCAACGATCGGGGTGAAATCGTGCGCTGGTTCGGCACCAATACCGACATCAGCGAGCGGCTGCAGATGGAGGAAGCGCTGCGCGACGCCGATCGTCGCAAGGACGAATTCCTGGCCACGCTGGCACACGAACTGCGCAATCCGATTGCGCCGATCAGCAATGCTCTGCAACTTTGGCCGGCCGTCGAGAACGACCGCGAACAAATGGACGAGCTGCGAGCCATGATGGAACGGCAGGTACAGCAGATGATTCGCCTGATCGACGACTTGATGGATGTTTCTCGCATTACGCGCGGGAAGATTCAACTGCGGCCGCAGCTCGTGGATCTTGGCACCGTCGTCGCCGGCGCCGTCGAGGCCATTCAGCCGATGATCGAATCTCGCGCGCACGAGCTGACGGTCAATTTGCCCGACGAACCGCTGATCGTGCACGGCGATGTCGCCCGGCTGACGCAAACCCTGGGCAACCTGCTGCAAAACGCCGCCAAATACACGGGCCGCGACGGGAAAATCGCGATCACTGCCTGGCGGCGCGGAAACGAAGCCCTGGTGAGCGTCCGAGACAACGGTCCGGGAATTCCCAGGCACATGCTGGCCCAAATCTTCGAAATGTTTGAGCAGGTCGATCAGACGCTGGACCGGGCCTTCGGCGGCCTCGGACTGGGTCTGACACTGGTCAAGCGACTCGTCGAACTGCACGGCGGTTCCGTCGAGGCCTATAGCGATGGCCCGGGCAACGGAAGCGAATTCGTTGTCCGCTTGCCGGTCGCGGAAAATACATCAATCGGCGTAGTCGATGCCGCGCGGCACGGGCCAGCCTCACAGGCTGACGGGCTGCCCAGGCACCACATCGTTGTCGTCGACGACGTGGCGCCCTCGGCCAACACGCTGGCAATGATGCTCGAAAACATCGGACAAGAAGTGCATATCGCCCACGACGGCCCCTCGGCCATCGAGCTCGTGCTGGCGAAGCGGCCCAATGTCGTGTTCCTCGATATCGCAATGCCTGGCATGAATGGGTACGAAGTCGCCCGGCAACTCCGCACGCATGACGAGCTTCGACAGATCACGCTCGTGGCACTGACCGGCTATGGACAAGAGGAAGATCGCCGCCGAGCCGTTGAGGCGGGCTTTCACCACCACCTGACCAAGCCCACCTCGATCGACCAGTTAGTTCGGTTGCTATTCACCGTGCCGCTCCGCGCCGACGGATAATCATGGATGCAAGCGAACGGGGCATCAAAACCCCGCGGCGCTGCCGCTCTTGCGGCGATCGGCGGCCCCCACGAGCTCGCCGCTGCGCGGATCGATCCACACACTGTGCGCGTCTCCCTGCGATTCGCTCTTGTCGGCGATCACGTGCCCTCGCTGTCGGAGTTGTTCGACGACGTTCGCGAAATCCTTGACCAGCGCCGGCTCCAGGCGCACCTGATCCGGAAACCACGGCTGGTGCAGCCGTGGCGCATCGACCGCCTGGCGAATCTCCATCTCGAAGTCAACCACGTTCACCACCATGCACAGCACGGTGTTGATGATCGTCCTGCCCCCGGGACTCCCCGTCACCAGCAGCGTCCGGCCGCCGCGGCGAATGACGGTCGGACACATTGAACTGAGCATCCGTTTGCCGGGCGCGATTTGATTCGGCGGCGTGCCGATGCGTCCTTCTCGATTCGTCACGCCCGGCAACCAGTTGAAATCATTCATCTCGTCATTGAGCAGAAACCCGCCCCCCGCGACGACCACGCGGCTGCCGAAGCTCTGCTCCAGCGTATACGTCAAACTCACCGCGACGCCCTGCCGATCGACCACCGAGAGATGCGTGGTCTGCCGGCTTTCCGGGGCAATCGGTATGTCGCCAGCCAGCTCGATGCTCGGCGTGGCCCGCCGCGGATCGATGCCGGCGGCCAATTCGCGGGCGTACTGCTTTTCCAATAGGCGCGAGGGAATCTCCGTCCAGCTGGGATCGCCCAGGTAGCAAGCCCGCTCCCGATATGCCCGCCGCATGCATTCGATCATCAAGTGCAGGGTGTCGGGCGACCAGCGGCCGTGCGAGCGAAGGTCGAATGTTTCCAGCATATTGAGAGCAAGGGACAAGGTCGTGCCCCCCGAGGAGGAGGGCGGAACGGCCAGAATCTCGCAATCGCGATACGTCGCCCTCAGCGGTTCGCGTTCGATGGGACGATATCCGGCAAGATCGTCGGCCGTCATCAGACCGCCCCCGCGGCGCATCTCGGCGGCGATTAACTCCGCCACGGGACCACGATAAAAACCGTCGGGTCCCCGCTCGGCAATCGCCGCCAAAACGTCCGCCAGTTCCCGCTGCACCAGCCGGTCGCCGGCCCGCCACGGTTTGCCATCGGCGCGGGCATAGGTGCGATGCAGCCCGGCGAATTGAACCTTGTCCGATCGCCCCAGCACTTCATTGAGATCGACTGCCAAATGGCCGTCGATGGCAAATCCTTCGCGGGCCAACGTCACGGCCGGCGCGATCAGGTCTCGCCATGGCAGTCGTCCAAATCGCTCGTGGGCCATTGCCAGGCCGCGCACCGTGCCCGGAACTCCCACGCGCCGATGCGGAGTGCGCGCCGCCTCTTGGACGAACATATCGACCGTCGCCGCCGCGGGAGCCGTTTCGCGAAAATCGAAAACGGTGCTCCCCTCGCCGTCTGGAGGCACGAGCAGCATGTATCCTCCGCCGCCGATATTGCCGGCCGCCGGGTACGTCACCGCCAAGGCAAATGCCGTGGCCACCGCGGCATCCACGGCTGAGCCATTTCGCCGCAGCGATTGCAGCCCCGCCTGCGAGGCCGGCTGGCTGACGCTGACGACCACGCCGTTTCGACACCGTACCAGATCATCGGCGTGTTGGATCCCCGACGCGGCGGGAGCGCCGTCCTGCGCCGACACTCGTGCCGACACGATCGAGAATAGAACGGCAAGGATCGCCAAAAACGCCGCCGCCCACGGCGCGGCGCTCGTCGATCTCGCGTCTTTGCCCGAGGATCGTACACCGCGGGGTTGACCCACGATATTTTCGGGTCGAAGATATTCCGGGAACGAACACTCAACTCTCCCAGGCCGGAAGAACTCACCATGACCGACGCATGCCACATTCGAGGCGGGATCATTCGAGCGGGCCGATTGGCGCGTGTCAAGTTTGCGGCCAGAGTCCTGGCGCTGGCCTGGTTGGCGCAGTTCGGCGCCGTCGCCCTGGCCGCCGATGAATCGCCGCCGCCCAATATCGTCTTGATTTTCTGCGACGACCTGGGCTATGGCGACGTAGGCGTTTTTGGCGCCCAGGGTTTCGTCACGCCGCACCTCGACCGCATGGCCGCCGAAGGCATCCGCCTGACGCAATTCTACTCGGCCCAAGCCGTCTGCTCGGCCTCGCGCACTGCGCTGCTGACGGGCTGTTATCCCAATCGCGTGGGCATCAAGGGAGCACTCGGGCCAAAGTCGAAAGTCGGCATCGGCGACGGCGAAATGACCCTCGCCGAACTGGTCAAGCAGCGCGACTATGCCACGGCCATCTTCGGCAAATGGCACCTCGGCGATGCGCCCCGATTCCTGCCCACGCGACACGGCTTCGACGAGTATTTTGGACTGCCTTACTCGAACGACATGTGGCCCTACCATCCGGCCCTGACAAATGCCAAAGCCGAACGCAAGAAGCAAGGCTACCCGAACTTGCCCTTGATCGAAGGAGACCAGGTCAAGATCGCCGAGGTAACCTCGAAAGAACAATCTCAACTCACCACTTGGTACGCTGAACACGCCGTCGACTTCATCGAGCGCAACAAACAACGGCCGTTCTTCCTCTACGTCGCACACAGCATGCCGCACGTGCCTCTACACGTCAGTGAAAAGTTTCGGGGCAGCTCGTCGCAAGGATTGTATGGCGATGTCATTCAAGAAATCGATTGGTCGGTGGGACAGATCCTGGCAGCAATCAAGAAGAACGGGCTCGATGAGCGCACTTTGGTTATCTTCACCTCCGACAATGGCCCCTGGCTCAGCTACGGAAATCACGCCGGATCGGCCGGTCCCTTGCGCGAAGGCAAGGGCACGAGTTGGGAGGGAGGCGTCCGCGAGCCGTTCGTGGCCCGCTGGCCCGGCAAGATTCCCCCCGGCGTCGTTTGCCGAACGCCAGCCATGACGATCGACTTGTTTCCCACAATCGCCAACCTGGTCGGAGCCCCGCTGCCGGACCACAAAATCGACGGGCTCGACATCTGGCCCATACTGGCCGGCGATCCCGAGGCGAAGAACCCGCATGAAGCCTATTTCTTTTACTACGCCGACAACGAACTTCAGGGCGTCCTCAGCGGAAACATGAAGCTCTACCTGCCCCACGCCTACCGCACCCTCAACGGTCGAAGCGGCGGGCGCGATGGCCGGCCCGTCAACTACGACCAAAGCAAGGTCACCGTGCCCGAGTTGTACGATCTCGATGCCGACATCAGCGAGACCAAGAACATCGCCGCCCAGCACCCTGAAGTTGTCAAGCGATTGCTGGCGCTGGCGGAGCAAGCACGCGCCGATTTGGGCGACTCGCTCTCGGGCCGGGTCGGCGCCGGCGTGCGCGAGCCGGGGCGCCTGACCGAAGACGCACGTTGATCGCGCGCGAGATTCGGACAATCCGCTCGCGGCTGCCTAGGCGAATCGCATCTGACCGATATACTGTAGACGGCGCATCGGGGAAAGTTGACGGGCCGGCCCGCACTGCGACCACGGAACGGGGCAGAGTCTCATTTCGCCCGGTCAATCCATGTCAAACATCCAACCTGGCGGGTCTCTCACCCGCCGAGGAACGGTTTCGCACTCGCGCGAGCGCAAAGTCGAAACGTGTTCGTCCGCGCTTGCTGTCTCTCGAAAGCCTGGAAGACCGGGCCCTGATGACTTTGGCGGGAAATCAGCTCTTTCCCGACAACAGTCCCTGGAACCAGCGCGTCGACGCCGCCCCCGTGGCGACCAACTCGGCAACCCTGGTCGGCAGCATCGGCGCTTCGGTCTCACTGCATCCCGACTTCGGCACGATTTACGAAGGCGGATACATCGGAATCCCCTACGTGATCGTTTCGGGCAATCAACCGACCGTGAACGTCGTCATCGACGCTTATCCCGACGAAAGCGATCACGATCCCGTGCCGATTCCGCCCGACGCGCCCATCGAAGGCGACCCTCTCCCTTCGCAAGACAACGACGGCGACCGCCACCTGATTGTTTACGATCAGGATCACAACAAGGCGTATGAGTTGTTTAACGTGCACCGGCCATCGGAGACCGGCGACGGCCAATGGCATGCCGACTCCGAGGCGGTATGGGACATGACGCAAAACTCGTTTCGCACGCCCGGTTTCACCTCGGCCGACGCCGCGGGCTTGCCGATCTTGCCGGGGCTGGTCCGCGTCGACGAAGTGCTCGATCAGGGCATGATCGACCACGCGCTGCGATTTACCGTGCCGAGGTCGCGCAACTCTTATGTTTTCCCGGCGTCGCATCAGGCGGGAGTCAACAATACCGCCTATCCTCGCATGGGAGAGCGGTTCCGTCTCAAACAGAGCTTCGACATCTCCGGATATTCGGCGGCCAACCGCGTGATCCTGCAGGCCTTGAAGGATTATGGAATGATCGTCGCCGATAACGGCAGCAGTTGGTACCTGAGCGGCGCCCCGTCTCCGCGCTGGGACGACGACGACCTGCACGACTTGGGCCAGATACTCGGCAGCAATTTCGAGGCGGTCGATCTTTCGCCGCGACTGACAACTCTCGGCCAGACGTCCGGCTCGACCGCCGGCGGAACGGCCGTCACGATCAACGGCCTGAACTTTTCCGGCGCCGCCGGCCAGCTCGAGGTCCGCTTTGGATCATCGTTGGCGACGAACGTCACGATCCTCTCCGACACCCAACTCGTCGCTACGTCGCCCCCGCACGCGGCCGGTCCGGTGTCGGTCACGGTCAAAACTCCCTACGGCACGTCCGCGCCGGCGACCAGCCAATTCACCTATACTTCCGGTGCGACAAACTCGCAAATCGTCGGTCAGTTCCTGTTCTACAACGGCTCGGGCACCTCGACGCGCTATGATCACAACGATCTGGCGATCAATTCGTTCGACGACCTTGCAATCGCCACCGACAAGACGGCGTACCTCTGGGAAGATGCCGGCGCAGCCACGTTCGCCAACGTCAGCAGCTACACCAAGGGCATCAACGGCGTCATGGTCGACGTCGCCGGTACGCACGGCACAATTACGGCCGCCGACTTCATTTTCCGCGTCGGCAACAACAACTCGCCCGGCACATGGGGTACGGCCAATGCGCCGGCCAGCGTTTCGGTGCGGGCCGGAGCCGGAGTCAGTGGCTCGGATCGCGTCGAGATCATCTGGAACGGCGCTGCGGCGCCGTTCGGGCAGTGGCTTGAGGTCATTACCTTGGCCAATGCCAACACAGGCCTGGCCCAGAAGGCAGGCTACCCGGCGGGTCAGGCTGACGCATTCTTCTTTGGCAACGCGCCGGGAAACACCGGCACAGGCGATACGGGGTCCAACTCGCTGGTCAATTCTCTCGACGAGGCCGCCATCCGGGCCAACAACGCCTTGGTGAGCGCGAACATTCCGATTACGAACGTCTACGACGTGGGTCGCAATGCCAGCGTGAACGTAATCGATGAAAGTGCCGCTCGTTTGAATGGCACCAACCCGTCGACCACGCTCAAGTACCTCAACCTCACTACTTCTCCGGCGGCTCCCGAGGCCGACGGCGTCACTGTCGACGAAGACGGCGCTGGCGATGTCAGCCCGTTGGTTGCTGACGATAGCGCCTCTGGCGACAGCGGCGTGGCTTCAGCTTTGACGGTTACGGCGTCAACGAGTGCCCCGGTCAGCCTGCCGAGGTGGATTTCGAGCCGACTCGATAGCGTCGACCTGAATTCCCGCGCCCCGGCCAGGTTGTTCCAGCACCTGCACGACGCCAACACGCCGCGCTCGCGACCCCTGCTAGAGAAGTTCGACGCCGCGGCGGACACCCTGGGCCTGGACGACGAACTGCTGGACGCGCTCCTGGCCGGTCTGGGGCTGTAGATAGCATTTGCATCATGGGCGCTGCCCACCGCGCCGGCGTCTCCTCATGTTCCTGTACAACGGGATGGCGAACGGCCCCTTATTGACAATGCGCATTCACCGATTTTCGTCGTGACCATCGCATTCTCACGTGAGCCCTTCTCGACGCGCTTGGTCGATTCTCCTGATCGATGCCCGTTTGAGCGCGATTGAGCATCGCGGACCGTCATGCGTTCAGCTCACCAGGATAAAGAGCCGCACGCGGTAGTCCCGTATGTGCGGACCTGCCGCGGCCGGCCGAAAGACAGAGCGGCACAGCAATAGGGGGGAGGCCAAGGTCGGGAGTT
This sequence comes from uncultured Planctomycetaceae bacterium, assembly GCA_963791755.1. Lineage (GTDB taxonomy): Bacteria > Planctomycetota > Planctomycetia > Pirellulales > PALSA-1355 > PALSA-1355. Next base: position 237,582 of record CAWBTK010000003.1, on the reverse strand, counting down.
CCCCAATTAAGCAACGTGTTGGTCGCGTTGCGATCACGGTATAATCGCCAGGGCAAAAATACGGTTTACGGAAGGCGGACCGACACCGTGCACATCGGCCCCACGATCACGGTTTGGGTTGCTTAGCGGCCAGGATGCTCTCAGTCTGGCTTGAAGTTCCACTCGTTTGTCTGTGGGGAGTCTGGGTCTCCGTTGCTATCCTTCTGGAGTCGGCACTTGCGTTTTTCAAAATCCAATCCTCGGCGCCATCCAGCGCCTTTGCCGACACCCGTGCGACCGGCCTCGAGGCAACTCTGTCTTGAGCCGCTGGAAGATCGCCGCATGCTGTCCTTTACGGTCAATCACACGCCCTATCTGCAGTTGGGAAACGCGCCGCTGACCGGCTATGGCAGCGGCCTCGATCAGGCCGAGCTAATTTGGCAAACAACCGGTACGCAAGGCACCGACGCATTTACCGCTCAGGTTCGCCTCACGGGGGACCTAAATTGGAGCAATGTGACTTTGAATGCGGACATGAACACGGGTGTCGACGATGGCCCAGGCGTGCGAATCAACCACTCGGCCACACTGACTGGCCTGAGCTTCAACGACGACTACGACTACTTGATCACGCATGTGCGCGACGGCAGTCCGATCGCGACGTACCAGGATACGTTTCACACGCGGCTCGGCTCCGACGACCAGAGCGATTTCACGTTCGTGACTTACGGCGATTCGGCTTCGGGCGATCCTCCCACGAATTTCATCGCAGTGCAGAATCGCATCAACCTGATTGACCCTGCCTTTTCGTTACTCTTAGGCGACAACGTCTACAGCTCTGGCACCCACGCAGAATACGATCTGCGACTCGATCCTTCGAAAAACGCGTCGTTGACGACCTACAACAAGACACACATCGATTACTTCGCCTTCGGTAATCATGACGTGGGTTATCTCAGCGGCCAGGCGGCGCGAGAAAACTACTCCATGCCCATTCCCGTGCAAGGTGTCACCAGCCCGGCGAGCCTCGTGTTCGACGCCGATGTGCAGGCCGAGGAGAATTATTCCTACGATTACGGCTCGGTTCATTTCCTGACATTCGATACGAACAACTGGCAAAACGCCGTAGCGCTCAACAAGCAACTGGATTGGGCGGTTGCCGACATCACGGCCGCCCGAGCGCGCCCTAATCCGCCCACGTGGGTCGTTGTCTTCGGTCACCATCCGATCACCTCGCTGGGCGGACACACGGAGCATACTCCCGACGACTACTACTACGACCAGGTTGTTTCCCGGCTTGGGCACGGCCCTGGCGGCATGGCCGTCGACTTGCTGCTGGCCGGTCACGCGCACAACTACCAGCGCAGTTACCCCCTGACAGGCCACAGCGGCGCGACGGCCACGTATGTGCTGGACACCGACAACAATTACGCCAAGGGGGCGGGCCTGCCCCTGGTCGTCCAGGGCGTTGGCGGCGTCGGCATCGGCTACGGCGCTACCGATGCGACCTTCGCCGGCACGTACCTGGCGAAGGCGTTGGATTCGAACACAAGCGTGGCCGCGCAGTACGGGTTTGGCAAAGTGGACGTTACGCCAACGACGCTGACTTACAGCTACGTCAATACTCTTGGGGAAGTGCTTGACAGCTTCACGATCGGCCCGCCTCCGCCCGATACGACGGCGCCCATTGCGGTCATGTCGGTGCCCCTGGACAACGGAATCACGGATCAGAATCCGGCGGCGAACCAATTGACTCTGAGCACCGCGCCGGCACACCTTCAGATCCACTTGACTGATATTGGCGATGGAGTGGACGATGCCAGCGTGGTGTCGTCCGCGATAAACGTCTCGCGAGACTCGATTCCGCTTGTAGCCGGTATTGACTACACGTTTGCATACGACAGTCTCACCGATGTCATCACCCTGGCTCCCTTGCCGCCGGTTGGCGCTAGTTTCGGCGATGGTAGCTACGCGGTCTCCCTGTCGTCGCTGATCGAGGATTTGGCAAACAATTCTCTGGCGCCCACGACGATTAGCGTTCTCGTCGACACGTCGCTGCCCGCCATCGTCGCATTCCAGGACGGCAATAACGGCTATTCGGGCACGAAAGACACCTACCTTCACGAAGATGCGGCTGGCACCGTGCAGGGTACGAATGTCAAAGTAAATGCGGACGGCGACGATGATCTCGGCACCGCCGAAACCAATGCACAAGTGGTCACGGGATTGATTCGCTTTGACGCGTTGTTCGACTCTCCATCAGGTTCGCGCAGCGGAGGCCCCATTCCTGACGGTGCTACAATCTTGTCGGCGATTCTTTCAGTTCGCACCGGCACCGCCAGTGGCGACGTCAGCGCTTCCACGTTTAACCTGCACCGCATGATCGCGACCTGGGACGAGTCGGCCACTTGGAACTCACTCTCCAGCGGCATCTCTTACGACGACACCGAATCGGCATCCACGTCGACCGCGAGTGTCGTCGGCCCCAATACGGCAGGGGCCTTGGTGACATTCGATGTCACCACTGACGTCCAACTCTGGTCCAACGATAATTCTCTCAGCCTCCGAGGATGGGCCATCAGGCCTGGTTCGAGTTCGGGATTCCCTCCCGTCGCCGGCCAAACCGACGGTTGGTGGTTCGATTCCAGCGAGGCGGCGACCATCGCCAACCGACCGATGTTGACCGTTACCTATGCTGTCGTTCCCACCAACGTCAGCGCGGGCGGCCCCTACACGATCGCCGAAGGCGATTTGTTAAACCTGAACGCCTCGGCTTTGGGCACGGGGCCCCTGACCTACAGTTGGGACATTAATGGCGACGGCGCGTTTGGCGATGCGGTTGGCAGTTCGCCCGCTGTAAGCTGGGCGCAGCTTGTCGCACTCGGGATCAACAATGGTTTGGCTACTCGCGACGTCGCCGTTCGCGTGCAGGACGGTTATGGGCACACGGTCGATTCGGCCGCCACGCTGCTAACGATCAACAACGTGGCCCCCACCGCCGATGCCGGCGGTCCGTACTCGATCGCTCCCGGCGACGACCTATTCCTCGACGCATCGGCGTCCGCCGACCCAGGGCCCGTCGACATCCTCTCGTATTCGTGGGATATCAACGGCGATGACATTTTTGGCGACGCGTTGGGGGTCACCCCCACGGTTACGGCCGCGCAGCGTGCCGTCTTGGGCATTGCGCCTGGAAGCGTCAGCAACGTGCGCGTGCAAGCTGGTGATGGCGAGACGGTATCGGTGTCGCCGCCCACTACGCTCACCGTGTTGAGTCCTTCTATGATTATTGGCCGCCAGCTGTTCTACAACGGCTCCGGCACGTCGACTCGTTATGACCACAACGATCTGGCGATCAATTCGTTCGACGACGCGGCCATCGCCACCGACAAGACAGCCTACCTCTGGGAAGATGCCGGCGCAGCCACGTTTGCCAACGTCTCCAGCTACACCAAGGGGATCAACGGCATCATGGTCGATATCGCCGGGCCCCACGGCACGATTACCGCCGCCGATTTCATCTTCCGCGTCGGCAACAACAACTCGCCCGGTTTGTGGACCACGGCCAATGCTCCTACCAGCATCTCGGTGCGGGCTGGGGCCGGCGTCAGCGGCTCGGATCGCGTCGAGATCATCTGGAACACCGGTGCTCCGTTCAAGCAGTGGCTCGAGGTCATTACCTTGGCCACCGACAACACGGGTCTGCCGCAGAAGGCCGGCTATCCGGCGGGTCAGGCCGACGCGTTCTTCTTCGGCAATGCTCCGGGAAATACCGGCACCGGCGATACGGGATCCAACTCGCTGGTCAATTCGCTCGATGAGGCCGCCATCCGGGCCAACAACGCCTTGGTGAACGCGAACATTCCGATCACGAACGTCTACGACGTGGGTCGCAATGCCAGCGTGAACGTGGTCGATGAAAGTGCCGCTCGTTTGAACGGCACCAACCCGTCAACCACGCTCAAGTACCTCAACCTCACCACGGCTCCGGCGGCCCCCGAGGCCGACGGCGGCGATGTCAGCCCCTTGGTTGCGGGAGACAGTGCCTCTGGCGACAGCGGCGTGGCTTCGGCCTTGACGGCCTCGGCGCCCACGGCCGCCCCGGCTGGCCTGCCGAGGTGGATTTTGAACCGGCTGGATAGCGTCGACCTGAATTCGGGCGCCCCGGCCAAGTTGTTCCAGCACCTGCACGACGTCAACATGCCGGCCACTCAAGCCTTGCTACAGAAGTTCGATGCCGCGGCGGATGCCCTGGGTCTGGACGACGAGCTGCTGGACTCGCTGCTGGCCGATTTCGACTAGCCATCGCCCGGTCGCCCGCACATTGTGATCAGATCGCGATCAAGCGGCCTTTCAACCGACCAGGGTATCCTCGTACCTTCCAGGCTTGACCGATGGCGCAGCCTCGCATGCCACAGTTCGCGCGCGAATGGCCCAGAAAGCGCGCAATGTGGCGCGAAACATGCTCTTCAACATCCGACGAGAACATCCGAAGAGCGCCGGCCGCCGCCGGCAAAGGCGGGCGCCCTTCTTCCCGCTCATTGGCCTTTGCACCGCGAGAACACTCCCATGGATACCACACCGCTGTGGCGACAAACGAAGCTGCCTCACTATGCCTCCGTTGCGAATGCACGAAAATTCGACGTCGTGATTGTCGGAGGTGGAATCACGGGCCTGACGGCCGCCTATCTGTTGAAGAAATCGGGCAAGACCGCCTGCGTTCTCGAACGCGACCACCTCGGCGCCGGCGACACGGGACAGACCTCGGCCCATTTGGCCTATGTGACCGATTCCCGGCTTCACGATCTCGTCAAGAGTTTCGGCAAGGAGTCGGCCCGATTGGCGTGGCAAGGAGGCGTGGCCGCCATCTCGTCCATCGAGGCGATCGTTTCCCGGGAAGGAATCGATTGCGACTTTCGTCGCGTGCCTGGGTTTCTTCATGCGTCGCTACTGAGCGATGATGACGAAACGGAGGAATTGCAAAAGGATGCCGATCTTGCCCGCGAACTCGGCTTCGCCGCTTCGTTCGTGCGAGTCGTGCCGGTTGTGGAGAAACCGGGCATTCGATTCGCGAATCAGGCCCGGATTCAACCGCTCTCGTACCTGGCTAGTTTGGCCCGTGCCATCGACGGAGATGGCAGCGCGATTTTCGAGAACTCGGAAGCCGCCGAAATGGAGACCGATCCCTTGCGTGTCAAAGCGAACGGGCATTGGATTTCGGCCGAACACGTCGTGATCGCGACTCATGTGCCGCTGATGGGAAATACGGGGCTGCTTAGTGCCGCGATGTTTCAAACCAAGTTAGCTCCCTATTCGTCCTATGTCGTGGGCGCGAAGGTGCCCCAGGGAAGCTTGCCCGAGGCGGAATTCTGGGACACAAGCAATCCTTATTTCTATTTGCGGGTCAACGCGCATCGGTCATCGGATTACGTCATTTTCGGCGGCCTCGATCACAAGACGGGACAAGCGGACGACACCGAGGATCGTTTCCGGCGTTTGCAGGAGGTGCTGCACAAGATCGTGCCCGCTGCTCGCATCGATCACCGCTGGAGCGGTCAGGTGGTGGAAACCCACGATGGTCTGCCGTACATCGGCGAAACGGCCGAGCGGCAATTCGTGGCCACGGGTTTTTCGGGCAACGGAATGACATTCGGCACGTTGGGGGCCATGATGGCGACCGACTGGGTGCTAGGTCGCGACAATCCTTGGCAAGACTTGTTCTCGGTCAGCCGCAAGAAACTTCGCGGCGCCTGGGACTACTTGAAGGAGAACTTCGATTTCCCGTACTATCTGCTGCACGACCGCCTGAGCCATGCCGAGGCGGATTCCATCGACGACGTTGCCCCCGGCGAGGGCAAGGTCCTTAAGCTCGACGGCGAGCGAGTCGCCTGCTCGCGCGACGAGCACGGAAAGACGACGATCGTCTCCGCCGTCTGCACGCACATGGGATGCCTCGTGCATTGGAATACCGCGGAACGGACGTGGGATTGCCCGTGCCACGGTTCTCGCTTCAAACCGGACGGCCAGGTCTTGGCGGGCCCGGCCGAGACGCCGTTGGAACCGGTTTCCGTCAAGAGCCCCCATTCGAACGCGGCTAGCGATCGAAAGCAAACACGGGTGCGTCGGCGTTCGGTCGCCCCAGATAAAGGTCGGTGATCAACCGCGCCGCGATCGCGCTGAACGTAATGCCGTTGCCGCCATAGCCCAGCGCGAAATAGGCCCGGGGACGACCGGTCGGTTGTCCGATGTAAGCCAGTCCGTCCTCGGTTTCACCGAACGTGCCGGCCCAGGCAAAGGCCGGCTCGATCGAGATCGCGGGAAACATCGTGCGGAAGCGCGCGACGAGCTTGTCGATTTTCCGCTCGACCAGCCCATCGCGTTTATGATCGTTCGAAAACATCGTGTCGCCCCCGCCGATCATGGCGCGACCGTCGTCGGTTTGTCGTGCGTAAAAATAGGGGCGGGCGGTTTCCCACAACAAACAGCCTTCCGGCCAGCCGTCGAACTCGGTCAGGGGCTGGCTGGTAACGGCATAGGTGCTGTGCAACGAGCCGACTTTTTTGCCCAGCTGGTCTTGCGCTTCGTATCCGGTCGCATAGACAATCCGGCCTGCCGACACAACGCCCCGTGACGTGCTGACGCGCACCTCGCCGTGTTCCTCTTCGATGCTCGCCACGCGTGAGTCGCTGTACAAGCGCATCCCATTGGCCTGCGCCTTGCGAAGCACGGCCAAGGTGAAACGATACGGATCGACTTGGGCATCGCCCACCGAACGAATGGCCGCGCACGTCGGAATCGACGAAATTTCCGCCAATTCACTTTTCGTTAGCCACTCAACGTCGAAGCCATGCGCACGGCGGAATTCATATTCCCGTCGCAGCCTTCGCACGTGCCACCAATGGCTGGCAAAGTACAAGCTCGGGCGGCGGCTGAATCCGCACTCGTCGTCCAAGCCGGAGCAAATCTCCTCCAAGTCGTCCACGGCCGTCAGCCCGCGCCGATAGGCGTGCACGGCCTTTTCCTCGCCGACCAGCTCAGCCAGATCAGACAGGTGAACATCGACTTCATATTGCAAAAGTCCGGTACTGGCGGCGGTGCTTCCCGCGGCGGGCTCGCCCCGATCGACTAGCACGGTGTCCACCCCGGCTCGCGTCAATGAGAGCGCGACCAACGCGCCGGTGACCCCGCCGCCGAGCACGACTATTTCACAGCGGGCATCCCCCTCGCTCGAGATCAGTCCGGTTGGCCGCGAGGCCCGAGCTCGCCAGAAGGATAGGCCGGATCGAACGTCCATCAGGGTCAATGACCCTCGCGCTGGGGCCCCAACAGGATTTGCAGGTCGTGGTCCGACAGATTATCGTCTAACCAGTGGGCCGGCGTCAAAGCCGCTGTTGTTGATATCCCTCCGGAGCCGTTTGCCATGTCTTATTTGACCGATCGACGACGTTTCCTGCGAGCCACGGCACTAACGGGCGTGGGCGTGTTCGTGTCCGGCACGGCGGCGGCCGAGGACAGCAACTCGCCCAACGAGCGGATTCGCTTCGCCTGCATCGGAGTGGGGGGCAAGGGGACGTCCGATTCGGGCGATGCCAAACGCCACGGCGACATCGTGGCGATCTGCGATATCGACGACAACACCCTGGCCAAGGCGGGCGACAAGAGCTTTCCCAGCGCCGCCCGCTACAACGACTTTCGCAAGATGCTCGACGAGATGGGCAAATCGATCGATGCGGTGACCGTGAGCATTCCCGACCACATGCATGGAACCGCCACGGCCACGGCCATGCGGATGGGCAAGGGATGCTACACGCAAAAGCCGCTGACGCGCACGATCTCCGAAGCCCGCAAGTTGGGCGAAATTGCTCGCGAAATGAACGTCGCCACGCAAATGGGCAACCAAGGCACTTCGTTTCCGCCGCTCCGCAAAACGGCCGCGGTGGTTCGCGCCGGAGTGATCGGCAATGTCAAGGAAGTACACGTGTGGACAAACCGGCCGACCTGGGCTCAGGGCAATCCACGGCCTTCCGAAGGCGCCATTCCTCCCAACGTGCATTGGGATTTGTGGCTCGGCCCCGCGCCGTCTCGCCCCTACGCCCCCGGCTACCACCCGCACGCCTGGCGCGGCTGGTGGGACTTTGGTTCCGGCGCCTTGGGCGACATGGCTTGCCACACGGTGAACATGCCGTACATGGCCCTCGATCTGCGCGACCCCACTGGAGTGCAAGCCGAAACGGCGGGACACAATCGCGACAGTTACCCCAAGTGGTCGATCATCAACTACGACTTCCCCGCCAATGCCGACCGCCCGGCGCTCACCATGACCTGGTACGACGGCGGCAAGAAACCGCCGGGCGAATTGTTCGACGCTCTGCAAATTCCCAAAACCGGCGTGTTGTTGATCGGCGAGAAGGGCAAGTTGTTGGCCGCCGGCGATTATTGCGAGCGCGGTTACAAGCTGTTTGCCGGCGCCAACGACATCAAGGCCGAGTACGAGCAATCGCCGGGGCACTTCACCGAATTCGCCAAGGCCATCAAGGGCGGTCCGCCGGCGGCACTCAAACTTTCCCAACTATGCCGGTCCGCTGACCGAAACGATTTTGCTGGGCAATCTGGCCGTCTGGGCCGCCGCCGAGCCCGGCTCGCCGGGCAAGAAAATCGAATGGGACGCCAAGAACCTGAAAGCCACCAACGCGCCCGAGGTCGCCGAAGTCATCACGCCGACCTATCGCGAGGGTTACAAGTTGTAGGGACGGCCGCGGACGAGAAGTGACACTCTCGGGAACTTACGACGTCGGCACTAGCGCCACCGCACGGCACCAGGCGGCGCTGGCGCGCTCGATCTTCACCGGCAGGCACGAGACGTAAAACCCGTGCGGCCGCGGAAGCTGGTCGAGGTTCGCCAGCTTTTCGATCTGGCAATACTCGCGCGTAATGCCCGCGAAGTGCGCGGGCCAGATATAGCGCCCATCGCCGGTCCGCTGGTAGTCGGCCATCATGTCGGAAAATGGCCGGTCGAGCGTGTAGGCGTCGATGCCGATCACCTTGACGCCTTGCTCGACCAGCCACAGAGTGCTGTCGCGGCCCAGCCCGGGCTGCGCGAAGTAATCGGCCGTGCCCAGACGCTTGTCGGCTCCGGTATGGATCAGCACGATGTCGAGCGGTTGCAACCGGTAGTCGATCGCCCGCAGCGCCGCCGTCAGATCATCGACGTCGATCAATTGTCCGGCGGTCCTGTGCCGCATGTCCAGCACCACGCCGGGAGCGAAGCACCACTCGAGCGGCACCTGGTCGATCGTGCGCGCCGGCCGGCCCTCGCTGGTGGGCGCCGTAATGATACGGGGCGTCAACGTGGGTTCCCGTGTGCGTGATCGCCCGAACTTCCTCGATCGCCCAGCCCAGGCCGCCCGAATAGACCAGGTCTTCCGGCGCACGCCCCAACAGCCGCTCCATTTGCTCGCGCCCCTCGGCCTCGTGCGTGACATAGCGAATGTCGGCTGGCATCGGCTCGCTGCGAGCCTGATGCGCCAAGGGAACGCTCAAGTCGATAATCCGCATCGGGGCAAACATGGCCGCTACATCGTGTCAGACGTTTCGCGTAAAATCAACCGCCATTGATCGTGCAACTGACCCTGGAGTATCGAACAATGCCTGGTGCCTCCTCCGAGAACGAACCCCTGTTACTCGCTCGCCACGAAGTCGATGGCGGCGGCATTTTACAGATCACGATCAATCGGCCCGCGGTGCACAACGCGGTCAATCGCGAGACGGCGCTGCTGCTGCTGGAAGCCTGGCGTCACTTTCGCGATGACGATTCGCTCACCGTGGCGATCCTGCACGGGGCCGGCGAACACGCGTTTTGCTCCGGGGCCGATCTGACCGGCCTCAATGGTCTCGCCCACTTGAACGCGACAAACGAAGAGATCGACGCCTTTGTCAAACACGGCACCGGCCCGATGGGCGGCACGCGAATCGTGCAGAAGAAGCCGGTGATCACCGTGTCGCAAGGATACACCTACGCCGGCGGCCTGGAGCTGTTCTGCCACGGACATATTCGACTCGCGGAGCCGCAGGCCAACTTTTCCGTGGCCTGCCGCCGCTGGGGAGTTCCGCTGGTCGACGGCGGAACCGTCTACTTGCCGCGATTGATCGGCTGGGGCTCGGCGCTCCCCTTGATCATCACCGGACAGCGCATCGACGCCCAGCGGGCCTATCAGTTGGGACTGGTTTGGGAAATCGTGCCAACCGGCGGCGGGCTCGAACGGGCAATGTCGATGGCCCGCCAGATTTGCCAGCAACCTCGCGATTGCCTGTTGACCGATCTGAACTCGGCCCTCGAGGGCGCACACCTGCCGCTCGATGCGGCGCTCGAATTGGAATCGCGGAGCCTGCATCCGGTCATGCGCAGCGACAGCACGCGGGCGGGCGTCGAAGCCTTCCGGCAGGGAAAACGATTCTGGTTCACCTAAGCCGATAGGCCCGCTATTCGGCGGAGGCCGCGACCGGCGGCGCGGGCTTCATTTGCCGAATCCACTCGGTCAATAGCGCCACGGCCCGTTTGTCGACCACCGACGTCGACAACGGGGGCATCCGGCCGGCCCCGTGCCGCGCGACCCGCTCCAGCAGAACCGAGTCGCTCGGGCGCCCCCGGCGCAATTAAGCGGGCGTCCGGCAGGGCATAGGCATGATGCAGCGGAGCGACGTCGATCGCATTCATTTTCTCGCGCGGCATCGTGAACTCCAATTCGATGGCGGCATTTCCTCCGCCGGCCGACACGTGGCAACTCGAACAGTTGGCGTGCAAGTACGATCGGGCCCGCGCGTCGAGCTCGGCGCTGGCGTCGTGGGGATCCGCCAATTTGGCGTGCTCCGCGGGCGCTTTCGTTAACTCGATCAGGCCCAAATGCGCCAGCGTGCGCAATTGGTTGTCGACCACGCCGCCATAATCGTGGTCTCGGTTCATCTGCAACGTCGTCAGCCCCAGCACATAGTTGGCCGCGCGGCTGTGACAAACCATGCACTCGGCCCGGCTGGGAAAGTGCCAGGCCTGTCGCCGCCACGTACCGGAAGGATTTTCGTCCGCATCGAGAATGGCGAAATCGCCATCGCTTCCTGCGGCGGACACTAGTTCCGCTTCGGTCTGCTGGTCGTTCCAGCGATAGCTATAGCCGATCCATTCGCCTTGCTGGCGCGTGAGTAGCCGAGTTTCGATCCAGCGGTGGCTGGCGGAATGACCGGCCTGGCCGTCCAGGGCGAACGATTTGACCAGCACGGTCCGCTCGGGAAAGTTCCAGCCCCGTGCCGCCGTGAATTCAATCTTCGGCGTTTTGCCGTCTTCCGCGGGAATCGCGAGGTAGCGCAGCTTATCGGCGCCATCCGACCACAGCGGCGCGTTGACCGAGTAAGGAATCAATCCGTCGGCCGGCACCAGCGGGTTGAGCGACTTGAACAGCCCGGTCTCGCTCAGTCGTGTGGGGAAGGGCGGCGCCGGCGAGTCGCTTGGCGTCGGCTCGAGCGCATAAAAGCCGCCTTGCCCTTCGGGCCGGTAGTCGACGACCAGCAACTCGCCCTGTGCATTCCCGCCAAAGCCGGTTATCTGCAAATTCGTATCGGCAATCTCGCGGTGCCAAAGCATTTGTTGACCGTCGTGCTTGATGGCCCAAATCTTGCCGGTCGAGTAGTCGCCGTATACATAGGCTCCGCGCAGTTCCGGCAGCTTGTCGCCGTAGTAAACGATTCCGCCGGTCAGCGAGCGCGCGACCGAGTGATGGTGCTCGATCGTGGGCTTCACAAAAGGTGTGGGGCCCAGCTGGCGATCGAGATAAAAGTCGTGGCTCCCTTCCAACACGCTCCAGCCATAGTTGTCGCCTTTGCGCACCAGATGCCCCAGTTCCCACAAATCCTGACCATTGTCGCCGACCCAAACGTGACCCGTCTGGCTGTCGACGGTGATTCGCCACGGATTGCGCAGGCCATAAGCCCACGTTTCGCCTCGGGCGTCAGCCGTCGCGACGAAGGGATTGTCCGCCGGCGTCGCATAGTTCTGCCCGGCCGAGGGATGATCCACGTCGATCCGCAGCACCTTGGCCGTCAAAACACTCAGATCCTGACCCACCAGGTCGGTGTCGGAATCGGACGATCCATCGCCCGAGGTGACATAGAGCATGCCGTCGGCGCCAAAGGCCACCGCGCCGCCGTTGTGGCCGTCCGAGGGCCACTCGATGATCACCAGCGCCGAGGCTGGTTCGATCGTTCGCGCCGCGTCTCGACTCATCGTATAGCGAGTCACGCGCGTGGCCTTCTTTTTCGGCCCCTCGGCCACCGGGCCATTATTGCCCACGTACAGATAACCGTTGTTCTTGAAATCAGGATGAAACGTCAGGTCGTACGCCGTGCTATCGAGCCGCAAGACCGGCTCGGCGGTCGCAGCGTCCGCGTAATCGTCAAACCGCACAATACTCGAAGGGCCGCTGGCGTTGTCGTGCGTGATCGTCAGCAGTTTGTCGCTCTCCGGCTGCCGAACCACGTTGAGCGGAGAAGAAAGCTTCAACTTCGCGTAAACGCGCTTCGTTCGGTACGGCAACGGCGGATCGGGCGAACCCACGACACGAGAGGTCGTTAGCGGCGGCAGCCGATCAATGCCGAACGGCTTGGCATCTTCGTCAGGTGAATAGGCGGCTTGGGCCTGCGGCGGCGCGGCTTCGCGCGAACTCAAACTATCTTTGATAACCACCCCGTCTTTCATCACGAACCCGATCGATTCCAGTGTCCGCACGTCGGCCAGCGGATCTCCGCCCACGGCAACCAGGTCGGCCAGCAATCCAGGAACGGCGCGACCCACGTCCTTCGATCGCCCCAGCAATTCGGCGGCGTCGGACGTCGCCGAGCGAATCGCGCGCGCCGGCGTCAGTCCATACTTGACCATGTAGAAGAACTGCTTCGCATTGTCGCCGTGCGGATACACGCCCGCATCGGTTCCAAACGCCACTTTCACGCCGGCCTTCACCGCTCGCGCGAAATTGTCCCGCTGCAGCTGACCGATGGCACGTTCCTTGTCGATGAACTCCTGCGGAAGCTTCAGCTCCGCCGCTTTGCCCAGCAGGTAGTCGTCGTTGTAAATGTCGGACACCAGCCACGTGTCTTGCTTGAGCATCATCTGAATGCCTTCGTCGTCGATCAGACTGCCGTGCTCGATCGAGTCGACTCCCGCCACCAACGCGTTCTTGATTCCCTGCGTGCCGTGGGCGTGGGCTGCTACCTTGCGCCCCGCGGCGTGAGCCTCGTCCACGGCGGCCTTCAGCTCTTCGACCGTGAACTGCGCGGCCCCCGGCGTGTCGCCGCGCGACAGCACTCCGCCCGACGCATGGACCTTGATCAGATCAACCCCGTGCTTGATCTGCGCCCGCACGACCTGCCGCATCTGATCCGGCCCGTCGGCGATGCGAAAATCCCGCTCGTCGGGAAACGTCGTCACGCGCACCTGGGGAGCGAATCGGTTCAAGTCGCCGTGACCGCCGGTCATCGAAATACCCGGCCCGCTGGCCACCACGCGCGGTCCGACGACAAATCCCTCGGCGATCGAGTCGCGCAGATCGACCGCCAGAAACGCCCGCGATCCCACGTCGCGAACCGACGTGAACCCGGCCTCCAGCGTTTTACGGGCATGCACCACCGCGGCAAAGGCGCTGTGATAGGGGGTGCTCTTGAAGATATTGATTTCATCGTACCGGTCGGCCCGACCGCTGAGGTGCGTGTGGCAATCGATCAGCCCGGGCAGCACCGTCGCATTGCTCAGATCAATGACCTGGGCGCCCTCGGGTATTTTGGCCTCGGCCAACGGAACCACGGACTTGATCCGCGGGCCCTCGATCGTGATGGCGACGTTCGTTTGATACGTCTCGCCGTCGCCCGCGAACAGCCGACCGGCCTTGATGACGGTGACGCGGGGGGGAGCCGCCTCGTCGGCCGCCAGGCTAAGGCGGGAAATCAACGCAAGTGCGAAACCAAGGACGGCAAGAACTCGAACGTGCACGGTCGGACTCCGATTTTCCCAGCGTTGGACTGCCACAATTAAGTATCTCGCCGAGCGCGAAAGCCATTTTGCGCGGCCGCGACGATGCACCGCCCGCGTCAATCTTACCATGCCAGCGCGCGGATTTCGGCCCCGTCGCCCGCGCCGTGAAGCGGCTTTATTGACCCTGGGCGGCGGCAGGGGGATAATCGCCCCCAGCCCACAAGCGGCTGCGGACCAACGTCCGCGTTTCCTGGGATTTCTTCGAACTCAAACGTCCATGTCGGCGGGAGGATGTCAATGGTCGGCCAATCAGTTTCCAAGCGAATTTGCTCGATTGCCGCCGTGGCATTCCTTCTCGGGGCGTGCCTTTCCGCTTCGGTGCTGGCCGAGTCTCGCGAGATAATGGTGCCGATGCGCGATGGCGTGCAACTGGCGACCAATGTTTTCCTGCCCCCCGGCGACGGTCCCTGGCCGGTGGTGCTGACGCGCACTCCTTACGGAAAAGGGAAAGCCGAAGAGCGCGAGAAACAAGAGGCCGAGTACGGTCGGCGCGGATACGTGCGCATCGTGCAGGATTGCCGCGGCAAGTTCGGCAGCCAGGGAGTGTACCGCGCGTTTATCGACGACATGGAAGACGGCTACGACACGGTCGAGTGGGCCGCCGCCCAGCCTTGGTGCAATGGCAAGGTCGGCATGATCGGCGGTTCGGCCACCGGCATCACGGCCAACCATGCCGCCATGTCCGGCGCCCCGCACCTGGTTTGCAACGTCGTCACCGTCGCGCACGGCAGCTCCTATCACAACTCGGGCTATCCGGGCGGAATCTTCCTGAAGAACTTGAACGAGGAATGGCTGCGCCGCCAGGGCGTGCCTCCGGCCGACGTGCCGCGCCCGATCCATCGCGTTTACGACGACTCATTCCGCCAGCGCGACATTCACAACTATTTCGCCAAGATCAAGACTCCCACGGTCAACATTGGCGGCTGGTACGACATCTTCAGCCAGGGCAACATCGATTGCTTCGTCGGCTTGCAGAATCTGGGCGCCTCTCCGGCGCGAGGAAACCAGAAACTGATCATGGGCGCCTTTGGACACGGCCGCCTGGCCGGCGACTTGAAATATCCGGAGGATGCCGGCCTCAAGGATTCCGGGCTGGCGTTCCGCTGGTTCGATCATTGGCTCAAGGACGTCGATAACGGCGTGGAACGCGAGCCGGCCGTTCGTTACTACATGATGGGCGACACCATGGATGCCGCCGCGCCGGGAAATCAGTGGCGCTCCGTCGACGCTTGGCCGCCGAAGTCCGACGTGCGGTCTTATTATCTCGCCGCGGGGGGCAAATTGACGACGCAACTGCCCGCCGCGGATGCCAGTTCCTCGGAGGCCTCGGATTCGTTTGTGTACGATCCCCAGGATCCCGTGCCGACCGTCGGCGGCAATAATCTGCTTTTGCCGCTCGGGCCAATGGACCAGCGGGCGGTCAGCGGCCGTGGCGATGTGCTAAAGTTCGAAACCGAGCCGCTCGCCGAACCGGTGGAAGTCGCGGGGCAAATCCTGGTCGATTTGATCGTCAGCACCGACGCCGAAGATACGGATTTCATGGTAAAACTCGTCGACGTCTATCCGAACGGTTACGAGGCCTTGCTGCTCGATCAGGGACTTCGGCTGCGATTTCGCGAGGGGTTCAACCGCATGGTGCGTGCCGAAAAAGACAAGCCGTACCCGATCCAGGTCGATCTGTGGTCCACCGCGAACGCCTTCAACCGGGGGCACAAGATCGCGATCCACATCAGCAGCAGCAACTCGCCCCGATTCGAGCCGCATTCGAACACCTGGGCCCCGTTGGCCAGTTACGACCAGGCGCCCAAGGCGCGCAATACCGTACACCACAGCGCGGCAAAACCTTCGCGCGTATTACTCCCCGTGCTGAGCGCGACCGACGCAACCGCGGCGAAATAGAATGGCTTTCCAAACGACTCACCGTCCCCAGGGAATCGCAACGATGAACAGCAAACGGCTGTCGCGGCTCGCCGCATTGGCATTGGCAATCATGACACTGGCGCTACCGAGCCTGGCGATGGCACAGCCAAAGGCCGTCAGTGCCAGCCCCGATGTCGCCGCCCGAGGATTCATCGCCACGCACGATTCCGTGGTGCGTCCGCTGGAAATCGCCTTGAACCTGGCCTGGTGGGATGCCAACACGACCGGCAAGGACGAAGCGTTCGCCGCCAAGGTCGAAGCCCAGAATCGATTCGACCAGGCACTGTCCGATCGCAACCGGTTTGCCGAGCTCAAGGCCCTGCACTCCGCCAGGCTCACCGACGCCACGCTCGCCCGCGAGATCGACGTGCTTTATCGCCTGTACTTGGAAAAGCAGGTCGACCCCGGCTTGCTCAATCGAATCACGTCCAAGGCCAACGAAATCGAAAAGGCCTTCAATGTCTACCGCGCCAAGCTCGACGGCCGCGAGATACCCGACAGCCAGGTCCGCAAGATCCTCAAGGAATCCAAGGATTCCAAAGAGCGGCAAGCCGTCTGGGAGTCGAGCAAGGGGGTGGGCAAGGCGGTTGAAGCCGACTTGAAACAGCTGGTGTTTCTGCGAAACGAAGCCGCCCGCAAGTTGGGGTTCAAGAACTATCACGTCATGCAGCTGTATCTCAACGAACAAGACCAGGCGCAGGTGCTCAAGTTGTTCGACGAGCTCGATGAACTGACGCGCGGGCCGTTTGCCGCCGCCAAAGCCGAGATCGACACCCGGCTGGCCGCCGATTTTTCGATCGGCGTCGACGAACTTCAGCCCTGGCACTACCACGACCCGTTCTTCCAGGAATCGCCGGCCATTTTCAGCACCAACCTCGACTCGGTGTTCGCCAATGCCGACATTCTGAAACTGTGCCGCAAATTCTACGACGGAATCGGCCTGCCGATCGACGACGTGATCGAGCGCAGCGACCTCTACGAAAAGCCGGGCAAGAGCCCGCATGCCTTCTGCACCGACATCGATCGCGACGGGGACGTGCGCGTGTTGGCCAATATCGTGCCGAACGAGTACTGGATGGGCACGATGCTGCACGAGCTGGGCCACTCGGTCTACAGCAGCAAGTTCATCCCCGCCAGCCTGCCCTATACCCTGCGCACCAATTCGCACATCCTGACCACCGAAGGCGTGGCCATGATGTTCGAGCGGTTCTCGAAGAGCGGTGAATGGCTGGTCGCG
Organism: uncultured Planctomycetaceae bacterium; assembly: GCA_963791755.1. Lineage (GTDB taxonomy): Bacteria > Planctomycetota > Planctomycetia > Pirellulales > PALSA-1355 > PALSA-1355. The sequence continues at coordinate 220,375 of CAWBTK010000003.1, read as the reverse complement.
ATGGGAGTCTCCGTGCCCGACGCCAAGGCCTACAGCGAGACCGGCGCGAAGATGCGCCGCAATCAGCTACTGATTTTTTCGCGCTGGTGCCAGGTGATGCTGCGGTTCGAGAAGGAGCTGTATGACAATCCCAATCAGGATCTCAACAAGCTGTGGTGGGACATGGTTGAGCGCTACCAGCTGGTCAAACGGCCGTCCGGTCCGAACGGCCCCGACTACGCCAGCAAAATCCACATCGTCAGCGCGCCGGCCTACTACCACAACTACATGATGGGTCAGCTCTTCGCCTGCCAGGTTCACGCGACGATCGCCCGCGAAGTGCTGCACTCGACGGATCCGCCCAGCGCGTATTACATCGACAACAAGGACGTGGGGAAGTACATGAAACAGCGCGTTTTCGAGCCCGGCGCGCGTCTGAGCTGGAACGCACTGACCAAGCATGCCACGGGCGAGGAATTGAACGCCAAGGCCTTTGCCGCGGAATTCAAGGGCGACTGATCGACGGCGCGGCGGCGGCAATTGCCCTGGTGCGCCTATCCGACTAGTGGCTCACCGTCTTGGAAAACAGGTTCATCAGCAGCACCCCGGCCACGATCAGCGCCATGCCCACGATCGCCGTGGCATCGGGCCGCTCGCGATACAAAACCGCGGCGACAATCGTGACCAGCACGATTCCCAGCCCCGACCACATCGCATACACCACGCCCACGCTCATCCGGTCCAAAACCAGCGTGAGAAAGTAGAACGCGACCATATATCCGACCGCCACGATCAGACTGGGCCACAACCGCGTGAACTGTTCGGTTCGCTTGAGCGCGGTCGTGGCGATCACTTCGGCCAGAATCGCCACGGCGAGATAGACATAACCCATCGCAATCCGCACTCCCTTGCTAGCGAACCCAATTCACGGCGCGGCGTTGACCCGCGCGACCAGCCGCTCGATGCCGTGCATGACCCGATCTTCCACGCTCGGCAAGAAGGGCGTGGCGGTTAATTGATGCACGATGCCGTTACGGCCCTCGTAACCGCCCTCCAACAGCACGCGACGCGATGGCAAATAGGCGAAGACGTCGTCGCAATAACCGGCGACCCATACCGCCGGCCCCGCGAATTTCCGCTTGCAAGCCAGTGAGTAGTCCACGACTGTCTCTCCGCTGATAAAGATCATTAACAGTTCGTCGCCGATCTTCGCCACGTGCAACGGACACGGCTGCGTGAGCGGCACCTGCCCGCCGCCATCAATGATCTTCAATAAATAGGCCGCCTTCCGCCGCGCATGTTCGGAGCCGGTTTCCGCGTCGCGACGAAGCTGTTCGACTGCCGGCAGCGGCTCCAAGTTCAGCGAGACGACTTCAAAAGCCACGCGCAGCTCGCCGTGCAACTCCGTCCCGCCGCCAGCCAAGGCCTTTTCAACCGCGTCGGCCAGCTCCGTGCCGTGACTCCGGGCGTGCTCCAGGCCCAGCGGTCCGTGTCGCGGCTGCGGATTCTGGTCTCCGCCGCAGCCCATGACGAACATCGCGATCGCGTCCGGATGACGCGATTCCAATTCTTGTTGGGCAAAGCCGGCGTAGTCGCCACAATACTGTTGAAACGCCAGCGTGGTGTTGTGGCAGGCGTATCCGAACAAAATGCCCCGTAAGTTACCGTCGAGGTCGGTTACGCGTAGCACGGGCGTCTCGCGGTCGGTCACGCCCGTCTCGTCGATGCCGCTGGGATGCCGGCGGTTAAATGCGAATGCGGCCGAAGACTTACCGACCGTCAGCCGAGCCGGTCGCAGGTCATCTAATGCCGCGCCAACCAGGTCCGCGAGTTTCGCGATCAGTTGCTCGATGTAGGCCGCGAGCTTGGCTTCCTCGGCGTCGGACAGGTTGTGGAACACCCGTCGTTCGGCCGCGACCTCCGGAGCGCAGTGCGTGTGCGAGCAATTCAGCACCAGGTTGGCACGCGGAAGACTGAATCGGCGACTGACCAACTTGGAAACGCGCTCCGTCATGCGCGGACTGATCGATCCCAGATCCATCGTGATCAGGACCAGCCTGGTGCGATCCGGGCCCTCGATGGCGATCGCCTTGGCATACAAGTCGTGAACCTTGCCTTCGGCCGGTTCCGTTCGACTGCTGTAGCCGCTTAGCCAGGTGGCCTCGTCGGGCGTTATGACCACCTTGGCCAGCCCGGCCTTCCATTCGTCCGCCGTCGCGCCGAACGGCGCCGCGAGCGATACGAGCAGGCACAAGCAGGCGCGAACGAAAAACGGCATTTTATCACCACCCTGGCAAGCCGAATCCGGCCAAAACGGTTGGCAGACGCTACCAGCCCCGCCGGCTGCCCGCGGCCTCGATCCGCCGAAGTGGCGATTATGCTACTACGCGCCCCGAGCCGTCAACAAAGCGGCGTCTGACAGGCTAGACGCTGGCCACGAGAATGCGACACGCACAGGTCGCTTGCCGCGTGGGCGCTGTTGCAATTACCGCAGAGGATTGCGTCGACCGACATTGGGATCGAATCCGCGAGTAGCCGACCGGGGTGATCTCGCCGTTTTGGCGGGGCCGGACACCACCGCTTCTGCCGGTTCGGCCCCCTCTTCGTCGTCGCTGACATCGGCAACTGGTCCGGGTTGCGACTCCGAATCACCGCGGACAATCCGCACGGGGTTTGAGCGATGGGAAGTGACTGCGTCGAGTTTCTCCGGGCGGATAATCACCGGGCGCCGCTTTTGCGGCGTGTCAGTCGCCACGGCCGGGGACGGTGCATCACTTTCCGGCTCGATGGCGCTCGAACGCTTCACCGCCGTGTCGATATTGCGCGCATTGTTCAGCGGGGTCTCGCCGTCGCGGTCGGCCGCCGGAGACGGAGCGGCGGGCAGCGGGTCGGCAAGCGGCACGATCACGGCCGGAGTCGGCTTGATCGCCCGCTCGATCTTCACAATCGCCTCGCCAGCACGATTCTCCGACTGCTCGGACTGGTCTCGAGAAGCCGCTCGGGATGTCGGTTCCCCGTTTTCCGCCAGTTCTGTGTTGTCGATCTTGGATTCCTTGGCCTTTTGCATTGCCGCGGGCTTGCGACGTCGCTTGCTCGGGCGCCAGTCGCTCGCGGCGCTTGTCGCTGCATCAGGCGATTTCGACGCGACACTTGTATTGTCGCCGTTCGAATCGACTTCGGACATCGTAGCGATCGAAGTTCCCGGGGCGACGGCCGGCATCGGTTGCAACTCGGGCCGGACGATGTCGCCCGCGACTTCCTTTGGCGCGGCCGCCAGGGTTGGAGTTTGGCTCACGGTCGACTCTTGCTCGCCGTTCGACGCGGCCACCAGGGGATCTGGCTCCGCTTGGTGCGAGAAGAACTTGATCGGAAACAGGGCCCTCGAACGCCCGGGCCGTGCCGACGCAGTCGCCGCGGCGGGCGCCGTGCCCGGATGAACGGCCTGCGGTGCTGCGCTAGCCACCCGTGGCGACCCGGCCGTGGGATAGTTCGTCGGCAGATATTTTTTGATCGGATCGGGCTCGGGCGGAGCGCCAGGCTTCGGGCGGGCAAATAGCGATTTGGGGAGTAGCGCCTTCGACCTCGGCCGTTCCGACGGCCCAGCCGATTCTCTGGCGATTGCTTGTGCCGTCGCCCCCGAGGCGCCCGGATTGGTTGGTAACACGTTCGGTCCCAGAATCTGCTCCGCGACCGCCAGAACCGCCGGACGATCGTCGATCGGTTTAGCAAACAGGGCCCGACCTTGAGAGTTCCGAGGCTGCACGTTTTGGACCGGCGGCGCGGCTTGAGCCTGGACCGGCGGCGCAGGCACGGCGAGAACCGAAATCGGCGCCTGCGAGTTCGACTGGATGCGTGGCGGCTCGGGCGCATAGGGACCAACGCTGGTGGCCGTCGCCACCGCGGCCGGCTGAACCGCCGCGGGCGGCGCGGCGACCGGGGCTTCGTTGCGCTGGCCAAACAGTGCTCGAGAACGCGGCGCAGCTTCGGCTGCCTCGGCAACGGCCGGCTGAAGCGACGCGTTCTCGCCACCAGACTTCGGAATCTGAGGGCTCGGAAAATAGCCCTGGTCCGCTGGGCAATCGGCGATTGCGGAGCCGGGGCGGCTTCCTCCGGCTTGGCCCGCATGCCCTCGGGCCATTCGAAGAATCCTCGTGACGATTCCGATTCATTGATCTTGAGCGGTAGCGACGAAGCCGGAATCAACGCGCGCTGCCGGGGTTCGCTCGACTGAGCTGACGCATCGAGCGGCGGCTGCGCCACCGGAGCGCTGGCCGGAACCACGCGCGGCGGCGGATTCGTCACAAAGCTAGTCGCCTGACCGGCATGAGGTGTCCATTGCGGCGGCTGGGACACCCCACCCACCGCCGGCAACCCAGGGGCGGGTGCGGGCGCCGCCGGCCTGGGTTGCGGGAGCAATGCAGGGCCGCTGGGTCGCGCCGGAGCGAACTGCTCGGGCCTCGGTCCTGGTTGCCGTCCCGCGGCGGCTGGCGGGGTCGAAGCGCCAGCCAAGAGTGCTTGGAGATCCAAAGGCTGCGAGCCCGCTGGCAAGTAGATGATGACCGCGCCGGCCTGCTGAGTCGGCGCGGATGCCGCGGCCGGCTGCACGGGTCGAGCGGGAGCGGGAGCCGGCGCTGGCCGCGTGACAAACACCGGGCTCGAGCCCGGCGCCGCCGGCGAGACGCCATCCGCCAGCAACGATTGCGACAGAGGCGCCAAAAGAATCGCGGCGCCCAGGGCCGCCCAGCCTGTTGATTTTTGGTATGCCATCGGAATTCTTCGCTCGTTAGACGGGTTGCGGGATTCGGCAAGCACATCGCGCGGCGCTAAACCGGCAAACTGCCAGTTGAGCGGCGCGAAGCCCCACTGCGTGTTAATTCATTCGGAATTTGCGGGCTGCAACGCGTGTTTTATCGCGCCACGAGTCATAGTCCCCGTGATCGTCAAGGTTTGACACGATTTTTTGACACCATTGCCCTTCGGTGCGGCGTCTCTCCGCGAATCGCGGCATCGCTACGGCGCGACGCGTAGCGGATTCACGGTCGGCACCCCCAAGTAGTTGCGTCGGACCGTCTGGTCGTTGAGCGCTCCGCGGACGATTTCGCTTTCGCGCACGCCCATCGGGTTGATGTCTTTCACCTTGGCATTGGGCTTGGCAATCACAAGAATCGCATTCTTCTGCCATTGCTTCAGAAAATCGGGGATCGGCGTTCGCACATTGCCCCGGATCGGATCGGCCAGGTAGGCATACCGGCGGTCGACGCCGCGAAACACCACGAAGTGGTCATGCTCATTGACCGTGACGCCCACGATCACCGGCACGCGACTTTGCCGCAATTCATCGAGCTTCACCTTGCCCATCGTCGCCTGGTAACCGGCCAGGTTGGCCATGTCGCGCAGGTCGGTGAGCGTTAATCCGTTTTCGATGCGGTCCTTCAATTGGACTTCCGACAGCTTCAGCTTGGGCAACAGGTCGAGAAACTGCTCCTCGGTGGCCTTGTCGCCCCAGTAGTAGCGAGCCACGGTCGCCAGCACCGCCGCGCCGCAGGAGAAATCGAACTGCTGCATGACGATCTGTCGCTGCGCGAGTTCCTTATAACTCCAAACGTGTTCGTAAATGATTCGATGGGGATCGCGAACCGGCGCTCGTTCGCCCGCTTCGGCCAACGCGCATCGCGCCCACGAAAGCAATGCCAGCAAAACGACGCGGCAAGCCTGGCACGGCACGATCGACGAGAGCGGCGCGGGCAGCATTCAGCGTTTCCACTAATACAAGGTGACGATCAGGCCAAAGTTCACGGCCGGCGCCGAGTGGGTCGCCCCGATCGCCACGAACGGCTCGATGATTCGGCAGTTGCGGGCAATCGTGGCGGCAAACCGCAGACTGATAGGCTCCAGGTTCGTGCCGTCGACCGTCTGGTTATCGAGCTGCGTATTCGTGATATAGAAGCCCTGGAACGCCGTGCTCAGGGTCACACGGTCGTTGACCGAGAAACCGACGCCGAACTGATAGAGAATCTGCTCGCCCGGCGAGAACAACACTCCGTTGAACTCGCGTTCGAATAGATGGCGGATCCCGCCGCCATAAAACACGATAATCGGATCGTACCGGTGAATGAACAGCAGCGAACCCGACATGGCCCAAAAACCTTGCCCCAGGTTCGAGCCCGGCACCTGACCGAAAATCGGCGTGCTGAACACGCCCGTGGGCGCGGTAAAGTCCATGGTCAAGATCACGTCGGGCAATTGGTCCTCGCTTTTCAGCAAGTGAAAACTCGCGCCTGCCGTCAGGTCGCCAATGCCGCCGCGATTGGTCGAATCGCTGACTCCAAACGTCGAGATTTGCGTATTTGAATAACCCATCGGCAAGTTGGCGAACACTTGAATATTGCGCGTCAACCCATAACGGGTGGCTAGCGGCGTATAAAGCAGCCGTCGCCGCACCTGGCCGCTGGTTACGTCGACAATATCGCCGGAATTTGGGTCGATGACCGGGACCGGAAAGTTATTCTCGAACAGCGTGTACACGAGTCCCGTGTCAAATTGCCAGGCGCCTTCAGCCAGCAAGACATCCTGCGTGCGCAAAAACTGCAAGGCGTAAGATTCCGGCTTGCGGCCCAGCGTAATCGGCTCCTGGCCTTCCTTTCTCTGCGCCACCGCGTCGGCTTTCGCATCGTCGCTATCGCCGGCCTTTCCTTCATCGGTCTTATCCGGAACCTCCGGCACTTTGGCCAGGGCCGTTGGCTTGGTCGCCGGCTCTTGCAAACTGGCGAGCTGAACGGCCGAATCCGTCGTGGAGAGGACACCCTGGGGCGCCGCGGCGACGTTTGGCGACAATAGGGATGATGAAGCGGGCGCGGGCATCGGCTGAACGCCCTGCGGCTGCCGCCTCCATCGGCTGATGGGGAACAAGGCCTTGCTGCGAGCGGTGAAGCCCGCCACGGGAGCCGTCTCGCTATTGGCATCTACGGCCGGCGGCACATTGTTGTCCACGACCGGCGGCAAGCGGGAAGTCGTCCACTGTTCGTCGCCGCGTACCGTCGCCAGGCCGGGAACGGTCAACAGTGCGAACGCCAGCGCGACCAGATACGGTCTCGCACAGCGCGACCATCGATCGAGTTTCGCCAGACTTGGCTCGTGCATGACGCCTCCCCCCACCGCCAGCCGCCTCGTGGCAGCCGGATAAAGTAACCGGATGTGTATATTCGGATCGACCAGTACTTCCCTTACAATGAGACCAATGCCGACATCCGGAACTTTCTACCCAAGCTCCCCATTGTCCCAGCGAGTCTTTTGGCCGGTTTTCGAAAGGTCTCCGCGGCACGCATGCGTCCTGGGATACCGCGCACAAGCGGCGATGCCGCTTTGGCTTAAGGCATGTGATATGGGCGCGGCCCGCCGCGGCGCGGGCAGCTTCCAGCCCCCGGCAATCACCCGATAGCATGTCGCGCGGCGTGAAACCTTGACGGTTCTGACGGTCGTTCGGGTTTCCACGAGCCTATCGGTTGTAACTGTGGAATCGACACGGCCCGGTCGTATGAATTTCTCCGTTCGTGCTGACGATGACACCTGCAACGAAAAGTGCGGTGGCGACTAGCGCCCCGCAAGCCTTCGACAGCGTCCGCAAGAAAACCCGCTAGTAAACCAGTCAAGTCCCCGTGGCCATTTCTGGCCTGTCCGTTCGTTTCACTTCCGGTCCGTCAGACCCAGACAAACCGCCGGCCGTCGTGGTTGGCACCGACTGTACATTCTCTACCTGGAGGGGGAGATATGAAGACAAGTAAGAAATGGTTGTGCGTGCTTGCGACCGCGTCAGGATTGCGCATCGCCGGCGTTTACTTTTGCCGATTCAGTGTCTACCGAGACGGCCGAGGATCAATCACCGATCCTGCAAGCGGCCGTGAGCCGCTGGGAAGATCCGGCGCCGCCGCAGGTGGCTCCCGCGCCTTCAAGCAATGCCATTGTCTCGCCCTGCGGCACCGGCGGCTGCTGCGAATCGTGCTGCACGCCGGGCTTTCAGTGGATCGTCGGCGTGGAAGGAACGTTCTTCTGGCCGCAGTTCAACCGCTCGTTCCTGCGTAATACGTTGACGAATACCCTTGGCACCGAGACGATCCTCTCGAACACCGCCAACGGATCCGCCGAGGGTTCGTTGATCGCGGCGCCGCGAATCACGTTCGGCGTGCAGGGCGAACGCTGGGGCCTGGTCGGACGCTACTGGTATGCGTCCAACTGGGGCTCCACCTTCTCGCCGTCTCTGCCCGGAAGCGCCAACTTCGGCGTGCGAGGGTTCGACGGGTTTCGCGCCTACACGGCCGATCTCGAAGCCCAGGCGCCGATTCTGCTGCTGCAATTGGGATATGTACGGCTTCGGCGGTCTCCGCTATGCGTCGATCAACAACGACCGCAACCTGATCGCCACCAATTCCTTCGGCGGCCCCAGCCTGTCCACGTCCAGCTTTGCCGGACAACAGTTCAACGGCACGGGCATCACCTTCGGATTGCTGGGCATGCGGCCGATCTGGTGCGACGACTCGCCCGTCAAGCTGTTCTTTGCCAACCGTTACTCATTCCTGTGGGGCCACGGCTCCGATGCCGTGCAGACCCAGGCCACGAGCATCGATGGCGTCAATACGCTGACTTCTGTCAATGGCGCCGCCGCCAAGGGCAACGGTGACCTGTTTATCGCCGAGGTTCAGCTCGGTCTGCAGTGGGACGCTTGCCTGCAGTGCCTGCCCGGTCGCGTGTTCGTGCGAACCGCCCTGGAATATCAGTACTGGGATGTGAATACGGGCGTCAATGCCACGAGCACGTCGTTCGTCAACGTCATTCCCAACGGCACTGCCGCCACGGCGACTGCGAACGCTGGAAACATGTTGTTCGATCTGATCGGATTCAACATCGGCGCCGGTATCATGTACTAGGCCGTTCGAGTTGATCTCAGTTGAGCTAAAAAAACAGCGGCCCTGCCTCCGAAAATTCGGTGGCAGGGCCGCTTCGTTTCGCGGGGTGGACGATTGCTCGACTACCCTTGGTTATCAAACCGGCTTAGTGAGCCGAGGCGGCCGAGAAACCACCGGCGACGCCGAGGTTAGCGCGGACCGACAGGCCGTTGCCGTTGTAATGGACCTTGACGGTGCCGGCTACGCTCAGGTTGGCGCCCTGGGCATCGAGCTGCCGTGCTTGTGGCTGGCTCCGGCCTGGTAGCCGTTGGTCGAGGTCTGACCCTTGAAATTAGCGGTGCTCTCGCCCCAAACGCTGGCGTAAGTTCCCTTGCCACGAATGGCCAGGCCGTCAGTGTCCGAGATCTGCTGCATGCTGCCGAAGCCCATGCTGCTCAGAGTCGACTTCGAAATAGCGTCAGCGGCCGAGGCCGAGACCGCCATGCTGGCAACAACAACCAACGCGGCGCAAGCAATAGCAAACTTCTTCATCGTTGTGTCCTCATGAAAATGCAATATTTGCGGCAAAACAGTCCCCGGCGGCTACTGTGCGGGCACAGTACCGCTTCGTGGAACACATTGCGGTGAAAAGAGGTGTGTGTCTTTCCAACCGACCGAGCAAGATTGACGCTGCGCAGCAATCAATTCGAGTAGTTAGGCTAACCAGCCGAATAATCCCTGTCAACAGTTCGAGCCGCATATTTTTCCCAGTTCCCCACGCCCTTTTCCCAACTTGGGCATATAAACGAACTAACAATTCCAGGCTATTTGGGAAGGATTTTCCAGCCTTGGGATAGGCGTCTTTCAATCCCTGTCCAAAATGGGTTTTCGAGCCGTCCAACCCCGTCGAAAGCGCGCCCCGTGGCCACCGCGCCAGGCGCGTGCGGCGCGACCGCTCGGTCCTCGCGTTTTCGCGCAGGCCCACTTAATCCACCGTCGCTCAGCGTGTAAGGTATTGCCATGAGCGATGACGGCTATCGCAGCTTCGCCGAGTTTTGGCCCTTTTACGTGCGCGAGCACTCGCGCCCGGCGTGCCGAAATTTGCATTTTTTCGGTAGCACCCTGGCAATCGTGGCATTGCTCGCCGGGGCTTTTTATAACCCGTGGCTGCTGTTGGCGGCGCCGATCATCGGCTACGGATTTGCCTGGATCGGTCACTTCGCGATCGAGAAGAATCGCCCCGCCACGTTCAAGTATCCGCTTTGGTCGCTGATCGCGGATTGGAAAATGTGGGGCCTGATGCTCGTCGGCCGCATGTCGGCCGAGGTCGACAAGGCCCGCTCGACGGCGGACGTCTCGTCCTAGCAGCCCGTTGATTTCACCAGCAGGCTGCTCGCGAACCGACGGGCCTATTGGTAGACCGGGTCCAGCTTCGACTCGACATAGCCCATCGAAACCCGCCAGCTCTCGGCGATCGACACGCGAATCGTGTCCAGGTCGTGATTGATCCAGCCATGATATTTCCGCGCCGCGAGCATGCGCAACAACGCAACGAAGTCGATCTGTCCGCGGCCGAGCTCGAGCATCGAATTGAAGAAACGGCCTTGGTGCGAGTCGCCGGCGAACCGCTCGCCGTTGGGAGCGACGTAATCCTCGCTCGTCGGCATCAGCGTCGCATCCTTGAAATCCGTGTACACGATGCGGTCGATCGATTTCTTGAAGGTCGCCTGCACGTCGCATCCGCCCAGCAGCAAGTGCGCCGTATCCCAAGCGCAAAACACGTGGCGCGGGTCCGTACCGTCCAGAAAACGGTCCACCTGCCGCTGGTTTTCGATGCCGGAGTCGGTGTGATTGTGCAGCCCCATTCGCACGCCGAATTCCTCAACCGCCATCCTTCCCAACTCGTTGATGAACTGGAACGACGTTCGCAGGGATTCGGCCTCTTCGCTGGGCGGCACGACCGACGGAGGAAAGAAAACCATTGCCGACGCGCCAAAGCGTTTGTGGGCAGCTAAAGCCTCGCGCGCGCGGGAACGAATCTCATCGTGCTTCTGAGGGTCGTGGTAATCGCCTCCGAACGACACGGTGGAGAATTTCAATCCCCGCTTCGCGAGCTCGTCGCCATATTGCTCGACGGAGAGGCCATTTTGCTCGAGCATCGATGGAAAACCGGTAATCCGCACGCCATTGAACCCGGCGGCCGCCGTCTCATCCAAAACCTGCAACAGCGGCAAGGGCCGACCGAGCGGCGCCACCCGTCCCCACGATCCGGTCGACAAACCGTAGAGGATATTCGGCCTCTCGCGCGGCTTGCTCGCTTCCGCGGCTTGCGCCGGGCGGAGGATCGGGCCGAGCCCGGTCGCGGCCAATGTGGCCGTCGTGGCCGACTGCAAAAACATCCGACGAGAGCTGCATGTCATGGACGGCATCCTCCAAAATTCCGAATATCGTCCGCACTCAAGTCTTTGGCGAAAATGGCCACAGTTTCAGCGCCGTCGCGCCCATTATCCAGCGCCGATCTTCATCGTTGAAGAACTTGATCTCATCGCGATACAGCGACACGGCCCGGCCATATCCGCAATACGGCTCGACCGCCGGCCAGTCGGAGCCCCACATCAGCCGCTGGGGGCCAAAGGCGTCGTACTGTCGGCGCACCATGGCATGCGTGTCGCGATACGGATACGCTTCGCGCGACAGCGACCACAAATGGCTGATCTTGACGAACACCCGCGGATAGCGAGCCAGGGCAGTCAGCTTGGCCAGTTCGGCCGGTCGGTCGATCGGGCAGTCCGACATATGGTCGATGCACACGTCGACACGATCGCCAAAGCGCTCGACGACTTTTTCCACGTCCGGCAACCGCGCGGTGTCACACAGTACGCAGACCGGAATTTTCAACTCCGCGGCCCGACCCCAGATCGCATCCATTTGCGGTCGATCGTTAATCCAATCTCCCGACGGCCCGGAAAACGGGCTGAGCCGCACGCCGTGAAAGCCAGCCGTCATCCATCGCTCAACCTCGGCCGCGGCGTTGTCCGCCCGCGGATCGACGCGACACACGCCCATGAACTTCTCCGGATGCGCGCGAACGCAATCGGCCGCATAGCGGCAATCCCAGCGATAGTAGATGACGTGCACGATCACGGTCTTTTCGACGCCGTGCTCTTGCATCAACCCCAGCAACGTCTCGGGCAGGGCGTCTTCCTTCGGCGGTTCGGCCAGATCGGGCGACCAGGGATAGCGCGCCTCGTGCGTCCAGACGTGAACGTGCGGGTCGATGATCCTCAACTTCGTGTCGTCCGCGGCCATAGTTGTTCGTTGCCAGATCGTGGAACTGCCCAGCACGGCTCCCGCACTCGCCACGCGGCCGAGCCAATCGCGCCGAGATATGGAACCCGCGGTCTTCATTTCCAGTCATGTCCTCTCGACTCGGATGAACGACCGGGCAGCATAACACACCAGGCCCGCGACACCAAAAAACTCATTACCCTTCGGACCGAGTATGCGCGCGGGCCCGGCGGTTTGCAGAGCAGAGACTTCACGCCGGCCCGGCCGCCGCCGCCGGATCTCGCGCGAACGCCCAGAATCGAGTGGATGCCGCGTTGACCTTCGGCATGAGCATCATGGTCGCGATGAAAAAGCCGAGCGCTTCGGACGTCAGTAAAATACCCTGCAGAGGCGTCCAGATGGCCGCCAACAGCGTGATCGACATGATCGCGGCCGCGGGCAGGACGACGCCGAATATGCCGCGCCACAGGCCGAGCAACGTCACGGCCCGCAACCCGATGATCGCAATCGCGACGGCCGCGGAAAGAACCACCGCGGGTCCCAAGGCGATGTACTCTTGAGCAAAGTACATCAGCGGATAGGCGCCGGCAAACGTTCCAACGGTTAAGAGCAGCATCCAGACGTCGAAGCGAGATACGGAAAAGGACTGCACGATCAATCCAATCAGCAGCCCGAAAGCAATTACGCTCATGGGCCCCAGCCAGGTGAGTTCGCCAAGCCGATCGATGGGAGCGATCCCCAGCACGTCCACTCGCACCGGCTGGCCAAACAACAACCGGTCGTATTTCCAGCGATATGTGCTGGAGCCGGCGCCCCAATCGATGCTGGTCGGCTGCAGCGACAATTCCAACTGCCGCACGTCGGAGCCGCTCGCGATCAGGGTGACGTCGTAGTGATCGAGAATGCCGCCGGAGGCGACCGCCAACTCGAACAATCCCTTTCCAACGGCGCTATACTCGACGTCGATCGTGGTTGGCTCTGCCGGCAACTCGCCCTGCCAAATCAGCTTGCCCGTACACAGCGATACGGACTCCTCGCTGGGCTTGCCGTCGACCGTAATCGACAGATCGGCCAGGGAAATGATTTGTGGTGGCAGCGGCAGACTAATTTCGCAGCGTCCCGCCTGCGTCGCCGGGTGCGAGGCCTGGAGCTTGCCCACGAATCGAGCCTCGTAGATCGATTCCGCCGTAACGGTCCCCACGCTTAGCCGCGGAGTCAAGGTTACCTCGGCGGAAAACGCCTGCACGCGCGCGGGCGATTGCGCAACCGCCGCCGGCTGGTCTTCCATGTGCACGCGAACTCCTTCCGAGTAATAGCTAGATCGGCGCACCGCCTCGCGCCGATTGCACGGCGGGAAGCAACAAGGCAATCGCGATCGCAAGAATGATGACAACCACCAACAATTCCACGACGGTAAACGCGCGACGATGTAGGGCACACATGGCACGGCTCCTGCAATTGAGGAAGTGGTGAAAAACAGTGAGCGATCGGATACCCCCGAGACGTGAAGTGAGTTGGGATATCGCACCGCTTGAATGGCGCGTTGACCTTTCGACTGGATTCAGCCGGCCCTACCTGGAGTCTATCAGAAAGCGCTCGACAGGTTGCAAAACGTGTCGCAGTTCGCGATGCGGCTCAGCCGCCAACATGGTCTTCGTAAAGACAGGCGAACAATGGTTGTCTAAACGCGAAACCATTGTCATCGATGTGCCCGGGCGAAATCGATTCGTGCGCATGATCATACCCGGGCAACGGTCGTCGCCCTGGCGATTCCAACGAACGCCAAACGCCAATGGACCGTCGAGACGTATCCCGAAGGTCCATTGCCGCCGAAGGGTCGGCGAAATTTATCTGTTTGAGAACGATCAGGGGCGCCGCTTCAGTCGCCATGGCCCCAGACCAGGCTGGTTCCCGCTAGGTACTCGGAGCGCAAGCCTCCTTCATACCCTCCTCGATTTGCGCGGGCGTGAGGTCCTTGATGTGCGTCGCGAAGGCCCAGTTGTGGCCGAACGGATCGGTCACAATGCCATAGCGGTCGCCCCAAAACATGTCCGCCGCGGGCATCATCACCGTGGCGCCGGCATCCAAGGCCCGCTTGATCGCGGCATCGCAATTCTCGACATAACGGTGCAATGTCACGGGCGTGCCTTTCAGGGCCTTGGGCGACATCGATTTGCCGCCGCAAGCTTCCGGAAAGTCATCGTTCATGAACACAAAGCTGTTTCCGATGCGAAGCGCCGCGTGCATGATTCGCTTGCCCCCCGGCTCCGTCATATGGTGCAGTTCCTCGGCGCCAAAGGCCTTCTTGTAAAATTCGATCGCCTCGCTACAGGGATCGCACACCAGGTGCGGAATCAGGTTCTCGTGGCCAGGCGGAATCGGTTGCGGTGACTTGCTCATCAGGTGCCTCCTTGAAAGAGAGATTAAAAGGTCGTGAGTTCGAATGGTCTCGTTCGAGTTAAAGGTCGCTTTAGCCTTCGTCGTAAGCCCGTTGCAGCGCGGCAGGTCGAGCTTCTTCATCGTCATCAATGCCTTCGTCACTCGCCCGGACTTTTTCGGATCGGGGCCCCCCATCAGCTTGCCAAGCACGGTCGGAACGATCTGCCACGACACGCCGAACTTGTCCTTCAGCCAGCCGCACTGCCCCTCGCCACTCCCGGCGGATAGATCGTTCCAGTACTTGTCGATCTCCTGCTGCGTCTCACAGTTCACGACGAACGAAACTGCCTCGCTGAATTTGAAGAGCGGCCCGCCGTTGAGCCCGACAAACGTTTGACCGTTCAGTTGAAATTCGACGGTCATCACCGACCCGACCGGCCCGGGCCCGGCCTCGCCGTAACGGGCTACTTTGCCAATCTTCGAGTTGGGAAAGATCGACGTATAAAAGGCCGCCGCCTCCTCGGCCTGTGTATCGAACCACAGAAACGGCGTGATAAGTTGGATCGACACGGTTATTTCTCCTTCGTTCAAGGGCATCGGCCTGAGTCTGTTTTCCGCCTCTGCCCCTTAGTCGAACGAGAAAACCGCGAATCGACAAGCATGCGCAAGAAAATGCTCGCGCGGGCGGGAAAGAGGAGTGCCCGAATCTCGCCGACAAAACCGTGTCGGCCATCGTCCCTTCACGAAAAGTGCAAAAAATCCCTCGGGAGAGGTACGCATGGGCGACAAAAAAACCGCGGCACCCGTCAGACGGATGCCGCGGCCCTTGGTGAAAAGCCAAAGTCCTGCTGCTTAGAGTGCCGTCCGCTCCACGACGGCACTGTTGTTGGTTTTGTCCGACTCGCTGACCGACCCGTTGGCATCGACCATCAGGATCAGGTAGGCTTCGTCGCTCTTGGGCAGGCGAAGCACGACATCTCGCGATTCACCAGCCGCCAGGCCCGGCACTTCGAGCACGGCCTTGGGTGCGTTTTCCCGATACTGGCCATCGGCCGAAGCCACGGCCGCCACGACAAACCCGGGCGCCGCTGCCAATCCTTGATTGCGGAACCGCACGATGTAAGCCGGTCCGGCCACCGGTGTCGCCGGCTGGAACAGCTTGGCATCCTCCAACACCAGGTCTACGCTGCCAGTGGCCACGGGTGCCTGGTAGGCGGGAGCCGGTTCGGCGTAGTAAACCGGGGCCGCGGGAGCTACCGGATACCCACCGCCGTAGCCGCCGTAGCTGGCCTGGCGATTGGCAACCATCGCACCAATCATCGTGCCGATTTGCACCGCCCGGCCAAGTCCGCCATGGTCGTGGTGTCCGCCGTTGCCGTTGTCTCCCATCGGCGGAGCTGGCGGGGTGTTGGGCATCGGCGGCGTGGTTGGCGCCGGAGGCGTCGTGGGAGCTGGCGGGGTCGTCGGTGCCGGGGGCGTGGTGGGGTTCGGCGTGGTCGTCACCGGTCCCCCGTGTCCGTTACCCGTGTTCCAGGGGTCGCCGATCCGGCTGCCAGCACCGCCGGGAAGCTTCTTGCCGGTCACGACGCCGCCGATGTTCGGATCCGGAGTCGTATTCGTGTTGCCGGTGGTCGGCAGTTGCACAGGGAATGGCTTCGACGTGTCGATTTGCAAACCGCCGCCCGAGGTCGTCTTGCCGGTCGGCGGTTCGATCGGCGGAGCATCTTTGCCGGGGCCGATTGAAAGACCCTGGAACTTCGAGGGGTTGAGCGTGCCGTTCTGGGCGACTTTGAACTTGTCGCGCAGTGCCTGACGATCGAGCCGCGGCTGTCTTGGAGTGGCCTTGGTCGGATCGCCGGCGGGCGGCACGTTTGCTCCCAGGCGGGTCGGGAAGCCCTTGCCCGTGATGCCCGTGTTGCCGTTCGACGGGCTGAACGTCTTGGCGCCGACCTGCATCGGGAACTGTGACTGCTTGGTCTGAAGCTGTTTCATCGGGAACTGGGACTGCCTGGTCTGGAGGGGGTTGGATTGCGCGTGCTTCATCGGGAACTGCGACTGCCTGGTCTGAAGAGGGTTGGCTTGCGCGTGCTTCATCGGAAACTGCGACTGCAGAGCCGGTTTGTTCGGGGAGCGGTGCATGGAACCGGACATCGGGTTGAAGGCCGGCTTTTGGCTCGACATGTGGTTCATCGAGGGGGCCGATCGATTCGAGCCATTATGATTCGATTGATGATGTTGCTTTTCGCCCTTGGCATACACGCTGACCGGGGCCAGGGTGCCGCTGACGAGGGCCACCAAAATTGCACGGCGGAGAGTGTTGAGCAGGAGGGTCATGGTCGAGGTCCTTTCGAGGCAGGAGGTTTTTGGCGGGCCTTACTGAGCACCGTTCTGTGGTAATTGGGCGTAAGCCGGTGGGAAATGTTACGGCCGCCTTTTGAAATTCCTCGCAGTGGCGCCTCTCCCTCGCCGACTTTGCGGGAACGACCGCTCGCGGTCGCCAAATTCCCCGTGTTTTTTGCCGCCTGAACCCCCGACGACCCCGCAGGCCATCCGGCCCGTTAGCGAGAGGCCGCGGGGCCGGCTATACTGGACAACAAATCAGCCTAAATTACCCACAGCCGCTGCTTGCAGGGCGGTCCAGGGTGCCCGGCTCGCGACTTTGAGAATCACCAGGGAGCTTCCATGCGTCACCTCGTCGAGCGGTTTCTCGTTGGCTGTCTGTTGCTAATCGCCACCACGGCCCGGGCCGACGATCGTCCCCGGGCCTTTGTCGGCGCGAAGTTGATCCCCATCGAGGGCGACGAAATCGCCAACGGCGTGCTGATCGTCGAAAAGGGAAAGATCACGGCCGTCGGCGCTGCCGATGCCGTGCAGATTCCCGCCAATGCCGAGCGCGTCGACGTCGCCGGCCGCACGATCATGCCCGGCCTGGTTTGTTCCCACAGCCATATCGGCGGGGCAGGGGGGGCCGACGGCAGCGGGCCGATCCAGCCGGGGGTGCGGATCTACGATTCGCTGAACGTGCACGACCCGGGCTTCAAACGAGCCGTGGCCGGCGGACTCACCACGCTCAACATCATGCCCGGCTCCGGTCACCTGATCAGCGGCCAGACCGTGTACGTCAAGCTGCGGCTCAACCCCAAGCCCAAGAAAATCGATCACTTCTTCATGCTCGACGCGGCCGGAAATCCGGCCGGCGGATTGAAAATGGCCAACGGCACCAACTCGATGCGCGACTCGCCATTTCCCGGCACCCGCGGCAAGAGCGCCTTCCTGGTTCGCGAGCAATACATCAAGGCCCGCGAGTATCAGGATAAGATCTCCCGCGCCGCCGGCGACGCCAGCAAGATCCCCCCCCGCGACTTGCATCTGGAAGTCGCTCGTCGAAGCCCTGCAGGGCAAGCGCATGGTGCATCACCACACGCACCGCCACGACGACATCATGACCGTGATGCGGCTGGCCCGCGAGTTTGGGCTACGCGTCGTGCTGCACCACGTCAGCGACGGCTGGAAAGTGGCCGACGAAATCGCCGCGGGCAAGTTTCCCTGCTCGGTCATCGTGATCGATTCGCCGGGTGGCAAGCTCGAAGCTCGCTATTCGCGTTTCGAGACCGGCGGCATCCTGGAAAAGGCGGGCGTGCTGGTTGGCTTCCACACCGACGATTGGATTACCGATTCGCGGCTGTTCCGCCGCAGCGCGGCCCTGGCCGTGCGGGCCGGCATGTCCCGCGCCGGTGCGCTGAAGGCTCTCACGCTGGCCGGCGCCGAGATGCTCGACCTGCAAGATCGCATTGGCTCGCTGAAGGTCGGCAAGGATGCGGATTTCGCGATCCTCGAAGGCGATCCCCTGAGCGTGTACTGCAAAACGCTCGAGACCTGGGTCGAGGGCGTGAAGGTCTTCGACCGCAACGACCCCAGCGACCGGCTCTATGCCGTCGGCGGCTACGGCGCCGGATACGATCAGTCCCCCTATCTCTGCTGCTTCGACAACTTTGAAATCGGGGGTGCGAAATGACCCATCTTCGAATCGGAATTTGGATCGCCCTGGCCGCCACGACCGTGACGGCCGCGCCGCTCGCGACGGCGCAAATCGCCGTCAAGGCCAAGACCGTCCACACCATGGCCGGCGCGCCCATCGACAACGGCATGATCGTCGTTCAGGACGGCAAGATCACGGCCATCGGCCGTGCCGATCAAATAACCGTGCCGCAGGGGTTCCGCGTGCTCGAAGCGGCCGTGGCCACCCCGGGCCTGGTGGACGCGCACAGCACGGTCGGCTTCTCCGGCATACTCAACATCCCGCACGATCAAGATCAGTTCGAGCGTTCCTCCCCGATCCAGCCCGAGCTGCGGGCCATCGACGCCTACAACGCCCAGGAAGAATTGATCGATTGGATTCGCAGCTTCGGCGTGACGACTGTCCATGCCGGGCACGCTCCCGGCGAATTGATGTCCGGCCAAACGCTGATTGCCAAAACGGCCGGCCGCACAGCCAACGTCGCCGTAATCGTCGAGGCCCGCGCCGTGGCCGCCACGATTGGACCTGCCGCGCAAAAGACCACCGGCAAATCGCCGGGCACCCGCGGCAAAACCATGGCCATGCTCCGCGCCGAGATGATCAAGGCCCGCGAGTATCAGGAAAAACAGCGACGAGCCGCGGCGGCTGAAAAAGCCGAGCCGGTTGCCCGCGACTTGCGACTGGAAACGTTGGGACGCGTGCTCTCCGGCGAGCAACCGCTGATGATCACCACGCATCGGGCTCAGGATATCGCCAGCGCACTGCGGTTGGCCAAGGAATTCAACATCAAGATCTGGCTCGACGGCGCCGCCGAGGCCTATCTGCTCGTTGACGATATCAAGGCGGCCGGCGTGCCCGTGATCGTACATCCCACGATGCAGCGCTCAATCGGTGAACAGGAGAACCTGAGTTTCGAAACCGCCTCCAAGCTGGTCGCCGCGGGCGTGCCGGTCGCGCTGCAAAGCGGCTTCGAGGCCTACGTGCCCAAAACCCGCGTGGTGTTGTTCGAGGCCGCCGTGGCGGCCGCCAATGGGCTTTCGTTCGACCAGGCCTTGCGGACCATCACGATCGACGCCGCCAAAATCCTGGGCGTCGACAATCGCGTCGGCTCGTTGGAGCTGGGCAAGGATGGCGACATCGCGATCTACGACGGCGACCCGTTCGAGTACACCACGCACTGCCTGGGCACCGTGATCCAAGGCAAACTGGTCAGCGAGATCACCCGATAGCCTCAGCTTATTGAGCCCGCCGCTTCCGCTTCGCCGCTCGCGGCCTGGCGGACGCGTCCGCGACGTCCTTGGCATTTTCGGCCGGCAAGTACTTTGCCAACTCCGACTTCTTGTCGGCAAACTTTGGCTGCTGGGCGAGGTTCGTCCATTCGTACGGGTCCGCCCCCTCGTCGTACAATTCCTCGTCGCCATTGGCATAGCGAATATATCGCCAGCCCTCGCTGCGCACCGCGTGGTTGTTGTAGCGAAACGTCGTGAGCGCCGGTGGGCTCCAGGGCGCGGCCGGATCGGCCAGCAGTGCGCGAATGCTCTTCCCCTCCACGTGCGCGGGCGTTGCAATGCCGGCCAGGTCCGTGAGCGTCGGATAGATCGACATGAAGTCGACGGTCCGCTCGCACACGCCCCCCGCCTTCGTCACTCCCGGCACGACCCAAATCAACGGCGCGCGGGTCGCCTCTTCCCACAGGGCAAATTTCCGCCAATGCTCCTTTTCGCCCAAGTGCCAACCGTGGTCGCCCCACAAAACAATGATCGTGTTATCGCGGTACTCGCTCTTATCGAGCGCGTCGACCAAACGGCCGATCATCGCGTCGGCATAGGTGATCGCCGCCAGGTATGCCTGCACGGCTTCTTTCCAACGCCCCGATTCGACCATCGCCCGATGGTCGCCCTGGCGCTTGGCCATCGCGATGCCCGAGGGCGGAATGTCGTCGAGATCATCCGGCTGCACCTTGGGTAACTCGATCGAAGCCAGCGGGTGCTGATCGAAATACTTCCGCGGCACGTTCCAAGGCATGTGCGGCTTGTGCAGACCAATGGTCAGCAGAAAGGGCTTTTCGTGCCGCTTTTGCAATTGTTCGATGCCGTAGCCCACGATTTTCCACTCTCGCAAATCCTCATCGCGACAGTCCAACGGCGCGAACCGAATGCCCCCCACGCCAGTCGAGCCTTGCGGTTGCGGATCTTTGCCGGCGGTTTCGAGATAATCGTCCCATTCACTCCGCCGGGGGTAAGCTTCGTGATAAATCTTGCCGGCGCCGGCCGTGTAATAGCCGGCCTGGCGAAACGCGCTCACCAACGACTTCTCCGGCGGGATGACCGTCCGCCAGTCGTCGTCGTTCTCGTAAACGCCCGTCGTGAAGGGTCGCAAGCCCGACATCAGCGACGCCCGCGAGGGATTGCAAACCGGCGCGGCGCAATAGCTGCGTGTGAAGCGCACGCCGTGCGCCGCCAGCCGGTCGATATTCGGAGTCGCCGTCTGGCGATTACGTCCCAGGTAGCCGACCCAGTGGTTGAGATCGTCGACGGCAATGAACAGCACGTTCGGGCGTGCGGCGTCCGCGGCCGAGAGCCATTCAGCCCAGCCCGAGACAATCACAATGGCAAGCATCGCCGCGGTTTTCATCGATAGACCCTGCGTGGAAAGGGAGACTCTTGCACGAAATAGACAACTTGTAACCTGGCGGCACGACTGTCAAGCGCCGTGCCAGCCTCCCCGGCGCCGCTCAACTGACGGGCGCGTGGGCGATTTTTTCACCGTTCGAGGCGAAAATCTCGCCGCGGCCGGTCCGTCGTGGTCCGCGACGAGGGCGAATGCACCTGCCTCTGCCTGTTCTTTGACCCGGCACGTGACTTGCATCGCAGCGCCACCCGCAGCTCCAATCGATCGTCACGACCGCGACAGAAATCGCACGTGAGCTACAATTGAGGGATCGAGGGCATGTCAACCGTCTCACTGGGAGTGGAGTCTCATGCTGAACGCCAAACACCACCCGCGGCGCTTAGCCCTGTCCAGCCTCATCGTGTTGCTGGCGATCGCCGTCGCCCAGGCGGCCGATGAGAAACCCAAGGCCGAGTTGGGAGGGGAGGCCGAAGCCGCCGTGCAAAAGGCAATCGAACATTTGCGCGCCCAGGGGCAGACCGACGAGGGCGCCTTCACTCCAAAGATTGGGCCCGGCATCACGGCCATCGTCACGGCAGCCGTCCTGCGCAACGGCCGCACCGTCGACGACCCGCTGGTGGCCAAGGGACTCAAATACCTCGAGGGCTTTGTGCAGCCGAACGGCGGCGTCTACGACCCGAAGTCGCGAATCCAGAACTACGAAACCTGCCTGGCCGTGATGTGTTTCTCGGAAGCCAACGTCAAGGGCCGCTACGACACGATTCTCAAAAACGCCGACAAGTATCTCAAGGGGTTGCAGATCGACGGAGCCGAGGGACGCAAGCCCAGTGACGTGGAATATGGCGGCGTCGGCTACGGTGGCGCGGGCCGGCCCGACTTGTCGAATACCCATTTTCTGATGGAAGCGCTCGAAGCCGCCGGCGACGGGCCCGACGACGAAGCCGTGAAGCGGGCGCTGATTTTCGTCTCGCGCTGCCAGAACCTGGAAACCGAATACAACACAACGGCCTTTGCCGCCAAGGATCCCGACGGCGGGTTCTATTACACGCCGGCCGGCGGCGGCAGCAGCCCCGCCGGAAAAACCGCCAATGGCGGACTGCGCAGTTACGGCTCGATGTCCTACGCCGGGCTGAAGAGCATGCTCTTCGCGGGACTGACCGCCGACGACCCGCGCGTCAAGGCGGCGCTCGATTGGGCCCGCAAGCACTACACGCTCACCGAAAATCCCGGACTCGGCGAAGCCGGCCTCTATTACTACTACCACCTGTTCGCCAAGGCGCTCGACGCCACGGGCCAGGACACGATCACCGACGCCGAGGGCAACGTGCATCACTGGCGCCAGGAGCTGGCGGCCGAATTGGTTCGCCGCCAGCAGCCCGACGGATCGTGGATCAACAAGGACAGCCGTTGGATGGAAGGCGATCCGAACCTGGTGACCGGCTATGCGCTGTTGACACTGTCCTATTGCCGTCCGGCGGCCAAGAAGTAGCTTGCGCCGCCCTAGAACCGGTTTCGAAACCGCCGGGGACTGTCCCTATTTTTGCGCAGTCCTCGGAACAAAATGGGACTGTCCCTTTCTCCGGGCGTGGTTTCGAAACTGCTTTTACCGCGACAGCAACCCGGCATCGAGCACGAACTGCGAACCGGTGACGAAACGCGCCCGATCCGACGCCAGGTACACGACGGCGGCCGCGACATCTTCCGGTTCGATCCAGGGCACATCCAATAGATTGCCCGCCGACCGCTCGGCGATTTCCTTGGGCGTCGCCCCTTCGAGCGCCGCCAGTCCATCGTTCATCGGCGTATTGACGCCCGTGGGGTGGATCGAGATTACGCGCACGTTGTAGGGCGCCAGTTCGATGGCCCACGACTTGGTCAGACCGACCAGCCCCCACTTCGATGCCGCATAATGGCTCAACCGCGCCATGCCGCGCAAGCCGGCGATCGAGGAATTGTTGAGGATCACGCCCGACTTTTGGGCGATCATGTGCGGAATGACATGCCTGGCCGTGATCCAGGCCCCCTTGAGATTGATGTCCAGCATCGCGTCCCAGGCTTCTTCGGTCAGCTCGTGCGCCAGGCCATACGCGCAAATGCCGGCATTGTTGAACAAGATATCGACCCGGCCCCAGCGAGCCGCGGCCTGTTCCACCGCCGCGCCAACCGCGTGGTCGTCGCGCACATCCGCCGTAAGCGGCAGCGCTTCGACGCCCAGCGCCCGGCACTCGGCGATCAGAGAATCGAGCGCCTCGCCGGTTCCCATCCCATAGCCGGGATAGCTCAACGGCCGGGCCACGTCGAGCGCCGCGATATTCGCCCCTTCGTGCGCCAGGGCCAAGGCGCTCGCCCGCCCCTGGCCATTCGCCGCGCCGGTCACCAGGGCCACGCGTCCCGAGAATTCGCTCATGCGTCTCTCCGTCCGGCCTTCAGCGGCGCATGTGCCTGGCTTTTGCGAAACGGCTCGAGATATCCGTCCAGATCGACTTGCAGGGCGTTGTTGAACACGTTCGTGGCGATCATCATGCCGCCAAAGGCCGTCAGCGCGACGATCTGCTCGTCTGTCAGCCAGCTCGCCAGGTTCGCGAAAAGCTGATCGGAAACGCGATGGGCATCGATGGCCAACTGCCGCCCATAGTCCACTAGCGCTTGCTCGCGATCGTCCAGCACCAGCGCATCCGGATCTTCGCCTTGCTCCGTAAGCCAGCGCCGAAAAAACGTGGAGCAGACCAGGCAATCGGTCTCGGCCGAGATGGCGTGCACGAACAGCGTGGTCCCGCGCAGTCCCAGCACGGGCGCCACCGCGTCATAAAGCGCGTACCATTGCATCAGCGCGGTCAGTGCCGCCGGTGATCGAGCCAACGTGCATTTCATGTTGGTCACCCGACCATGCGCGGCGACCTGCCGTTCCAACTCGGCCCGCGCCAGCGGTGGCGCCTCGGCGATCGACACTGGCGCGATACGTGCCATGCAAGTTGCTCTCCAACAACCTTGTGGACCGACAAGGCAAATTTGTCGGCGCCATGCTTGCGCTCACGCAAGCATGCTCACGCGGCGTGAGCATGGCACCCAAAGTTTACATACCGGCCGGGCGTGACATTGATGCGTATTCAGTCCACTAGTGGGGGACGACAATCGGGTTTGATCGCCAGTTATAGAGCAAGTCCGCGTTCGACGGCAAGCATGCCGCGCTTCGATCTTACCGCGGACCGTGCCTCCGCGTGCTACGGTTCGCGAAACGGCTGCGACGCGCGGTACAGCGCGATGCGCGCGTTCGCCTCGTCGATCGTCTTTTGCTGCCCCGCGACCAGGTCAATCTGCTGCTTCGAGACTTTGATCGCCTCGTCGAACTGTCCGGCCTCGGCCAGCGCCGCCGCCAGCGTGTCGAGCAGCGACGGGTCCTTGTACTTGACCGCCTCGCACGCCTGTCGGGCCAGGGCGACCGCTTCGGCGCCGTTGCGCAGCTTCGCGTCCGGATTCGTGGCCATGATCCAAGCCAGGTTGTTCGCCCAGGCGATGTTCCCTGACTTCGCGCTGACTTCGGGCCGCAACCGCAACGCCTCGCGAAAATGAGCCGCCGCCTCCGCGGACTTCTTTTGCCTCACCAGGTTCTGCGCCAGTTCGGCGTGCGCGGGCGCATCGTCGGGCTCCAGGCGAATCAATTCCGTGTAGTGCTTCACCACTTCATCCGTTCGCTTCTGCAGCGAGCGAGCCTGAGCCAACAGTCGATGCGCCGACGCCGATTTCGGATCGATCGCCAAAACCGCCTCTAGCGCCGTGGCCGCGCGCTGCAGGTCGAGCTGCTGCGCGGGGCACAACCGAGGGATTCGTGGCCCGACGCAGGAAATGCTCGCCGATGAGCAACTGAAACTCCTTCGACTGTCCGGTTAAGCCGAGTTCCGCCGCCATTTGCTCCATCCATTTTGGATCAACCGCGGCCAACAGCGCCACGGTGGCGCTATCTTGCAGCGACGGCTGGCGAAACAAGTGCAAGGGAGCATCGAACTCGAGTCGCAAATGCAAATCGGTGTTGAGCTCGCGCGATGAATCGCGCGCGAGCAACTTGTCGAATTGCTCCTCGCCCAATTGGTAATTCTCCACCAGCAACTTTCGCACGTCGGTCTTGCCAAACCAGCGTTTGAAATCGCCCAGGATTTCCGGGCTGGCATCCACCACTTTTTGCAGGGCCGCGAGTTGCTCCGGCCGGGGTCGCAGCGGGCGGTTCGACGCCAACAGCACGGTATCCAGCCCATTGGCGCACAAAACAACGCCGAAGTGCGGAAACTCCGACCGCAGCGTGCGCACAATCATCAAGTAGTCGCTGAGCGTGAAGTTGTAGGTTTGAATCCACTGGGCCAACACCCCGTCGTCGGTCAATCGCTCGCGCACGGCGCGAAAGAACTCTTGCGTGAACAGGTTCGAAACGCCCGCCAGCCAGGGATTCGACGGCTCTGAAATGATCAGGTCGTATTTGCGGTCCGCGCCCTGAATCGCCGTCCGACCGTCGCCAAACACCATCGAGAAGCGGGCGGCCGCGTCAATTTGCTCGGGCGAAAGCCGCTCGCTCTGGGGAAGCTCGGCATTGCGAGCCTCGAGCCACGCTCGGCTCTTTTCTTGCGGGCGGTGATTATAGTCGGCAAACTCGCCGCTCGCGCCATACACGGCTGGCTCGATCTCGCAACACGTGACCCGCGTGCCGGGAAACAACAAACTCGCGCCCGATGTGCAACCGCTGCCGAAGCCGATGACGAGCACCTCCTTGGCGTCGGGCTTGAACAAGCGGGGAAAATAGGCCAGGCCCAACTGCGTGGTCATATCTCCGCCGTTGCTGGCGTCGACTTTGCCGTTAACCCGCAGGCTCAAAACGCCCGAGGCCTCGGAATTGACCAGCACGTTGGACGACGCGCCTTCCTTGAAATACAGGGGCGTGATGGTCGACATCCAATCGGGGCCGGCCTGCGTGGGCACCGCGTCGCCGTAGATATACAGCCCCAGGTTGGTCAGGCGCGGATCGATCGGTTGTGCCAGCACCGCGACAATCGCCGCGCCGGCGATCGCGGCGCCGCCGGCCCAGGCAAAGTCGGCTTTTCCCTGCCAGGGAATCACGGCCAGCAGCGCCACCAGGTACAGCGCGACCGCCAGCGCCATGGCCCCGGCCGTTCCGATCGTCGGAAACAGCAACAGCGCCGTCAGGCTCGCCCCGGCGATCGAGCCCAGCGTGTTCCAGGCATAGATATTGCCGACCGCGGCGCCTACGCGCTCGGCGCCGGCTTGCGTCATCCGCACGAACAGCGGGAACAACAGCCCCATCGAAATCGCCGGCAGCAGTTCGAGCACCGCGCTCACCCCGACCGAGATCAATCCGTTCCAAAGCTGGCTGCCGCGCAACTCCCGCACACTGTCCGGCGCTACGGCCAGCGTCAGCCAGGGCAGGGCCAGCTTGCCCGCCAGCGTCGTCAATGCCAGGATGCCGATAATCACAAGCGCCACACGCCAGGCGGGCTCGGCCTCGCGCAATGTCCAGTGATAGATCAAACTGCCCAGCGCGATCCCCACCAGCACGACGAACAGCGTCGCCGTGAAGGCATACGTCGAGCCGCCCAAAACGAGCGCCAACTGCCGGGTCCAGGTCATTTCCAGCACCAGCGCCGCGCAGCCGGTCAGCGCCGTGGCCAGGTATAGCCGCGCAAGCGCCATGCCGGCTCGACCGCTCGTGGCACTCTCGGCAACTGCCGCCGGGCCCTTGCGCGCCGGCGTTTGAACTCGCAGCCCGCTGGCGACGAAAATCGAAATCGCACCGATCGTGATATTCACGGCCGCGGCCAGGTTGTTGGTCGCCAGCAATCCCAACGACGGCAGCAGATGAAACCCGGTCAGGTAACAGCCCAGCGCCGCGCCGAACGTATTGATCGCATACAACCAACCTGTCGCCTGGTCCAGGCTGCCGTCGCGCGAGGTCAACTGCCGGATCAACAGCGGCAGCGTGCCCCCCATCAGCGCGCACGGCGGCCCGATGACGACCAGCGTGATGCAAAACTGAATCAGGAACCGCCACAGCGGCTGCTCGGGTATGACCGAGTACAGGCCCACCGAGGCATTGACCAGGCCGGCGATCTCGAAGGGAATCACCAGCGCCAACGCTCCGATCGCCAGCTCGCAGAAACCGTACCAGCGCAGCGGCAGCGGCGCCGATCGGCCACCCGACCCAGCAAATAGGCTCCCAGCCCGAGCCCAAACAAAAACGAGCCGCCCACCGCGGCAAAGGCCAGGCTCGAGCTGCCCCAAACGTGCGAAAACCGCTTGAACCACACGACCTGGTAAGCCAGGCCGGTGCCCCCGGAAACAAAAAACAACAGCGACGCCAGCCAGAAAATGCCGCGCGAGATGGTTTTTTTAGCGCTCATGGGCACCGGAACGAGGCGTCGCCCCGAACCGGGGCGCAGTCGAACGAATCACCGCGAACGCAGTGACCAATCCCCTAGCTTATTCCGCCCCCGCGGGCGTGTCCACAGAAGTGTCGGCGGGTAGTGGGCCCAGGCCGCCGAGGTGACTCCGCGTGCCTGATTTCGCATCATTGCCGAAAGGGATGTGCGTCGGTGTAAACTTCGGCCCCGGTCGACTTCCGCATTGTCTCGGCCGCAGCCTCCGTCACTTGACTTCCGTCAAGGACCACCGATACAAGGGGCAACTTTTGCAAATATGCCAGTCCAGCGTCCGTGACCGCTGTGTGCTCTAAGTAGATGTAAGCCAACTCTGGAAAGCCGACGAGCTTCGCTAAGCCGGCATCTGTTACCTGCGTCTGTGAAAGGTCCAAGGAACAAAGCTTCTGGAGAGGTTTGAGTTTATCGAGTCCGGCATCAGTTACGGTCGAACCATTTAGAGTGAGGAATTTCAGCTTGTGCAATTGTCCGACATACGCCAACGTCTCGTCAGACGCGGACGGACCTGAAAGTTCAAGGTGTTCCAGGGCTGCGAAGCCGTCCAAGCCAACACCAGAAATTGGTGATCGTCCCACCAAGAGCGTCGTCAAACTCGGCAATGCACTGAGGCGTTGCAATCCCTCGTCACTTATTGTCGCATCCTCCAACGCAACAAAGTCCAGCCCCTTAATCGAACTCAGTGTTGCCCAACCTTCATCACTGACCTGCATTCTTCCTAGAATGACGCTCGTCAACTTGGGCCACTGCGTCAACCACGTTAGCTTCACGACGGTGCCTGGAGCAAAATAGACGCCTACTGACTCGATATTCTTGAGGTTTGCCAACTGGAACATGCCGTCATCCGTGATCTGTGTATACCCAAACTGCAAGTGCTCCAACCGTCGTAGGTCTTTGAGATATAAAAGTCCTTTGTCAGTGATCGTAGGCCTGCTGGTCGAGGAATCATCTGTCACGCCGACAAAAGAAAGATACTTCAATCGTGTCAGGTTACCAAGATGTTTTAAGCCTGCATCCGAAAAACTCGATCCGTCAACTTCCAGCTTTTCCAGATTGGTCAAACGACGAAAGTGGTAGAGATCGTCGTCCGTGAGCGGGACAGCAGTTAAGTCTACGCGTTCAAGCCAGGGGAGATCGGCGAGCAGCGCGATTTCCGCATGGGACATGTGCTCAGGTGACGTTTGTGTGCCTTTCGATACGTGGCGAGTGTATAGCCACACTTCGGCCACCGAGACGAAATAATCGTCGCCCAATAGTTGACGAAGCCACAGCGGTGCCGAGGGCTCAATCCGAGAATCGAAGCCACTTAGAACTCCCTCACCCCAGCGCTGATGCAGGTAGCCAACGGTGCCGCCATACCTTTGAATCAATTCAACCGCGCGACGTTGCTTCGCCGCACGATTGGCTTGAACTCCGATAATGACGCACAGAACCGTAAAGACGGTGAATAGCGTTCCCAGGCTGAACCGGAGCCAATTGCGTCGAGGTTTGAGGGCGTCACTCATAAGTGGTCATTATACCGGCGAAATCCGCATCATTGACGGAGTCCCGTAGGTCAGGCCTGTGGCTGCCGCTGGCCTGACCTACTGGACTGGAGACGGAAAGGGGACATCACTGATTAGCGCGAGGGCACTGCGCCGAGTCCTGAATACTAATGATTCGCCTCTCGCCGTTTTCGATGCAATCGCGATCGCTAGTTTTTAACTTCGCGGCGCTGGTATAGCCAGCCGATCGCAATCGCGGAACCTCCAAACGCGATGGCCGCGATCAACGCTCGCAGCCAAATGTTGTCGAATGCATCTCTGGCGGCCATCAGGCACCCAAACACCGCCGCGATGAGAACCACCAAAGCGATCGTCGAAAGTCGCATGGGATCTTCGTCTCCGAATTGTATCGAGCGGCAACTAGATGCGCGGGAATTCGAGGAGCATACGCTCGGGCCACACGATCAAAGCCGCCACGCTCGTGCCCATTCCCGGATCGGGCGCTGGCGGGCGAATGCGAAGGCTCAACCAAACCGGTTCGGGCCCCAGTGCCACGAACAGCAAAAACGCCGCGCATGTCCGCGCGGGGCTGACGTGAGGGAACGGGCCTTCGCTCATCACGGGATCCTGGCTGGCTGCCGTATAACCGTACCTTTTGGGACGCCACGACCTTGCGTCCACCGGACAAAAAACGCTCCGCCGATCGCCAGCATCACCCCCAACCAGCTCAGCCATCGCGGATCGGCGGAAATAAACCTGAGCAGCAGCGGGCAGAAAGCCAGCCCCATGCCGATCCCAGCGACAATTCCGCCCACATAGTCCGAGGTCAGCTTGACTTTCCAACGTCCCATGTGAAACTCCCCGCGGAGGTTAGGCGTCTAACGGTTTGACCTCACCTGATTCTACCATCCCGCGCCCGGCAATGGTCGGCCAGCCGCAGCGGAAAGGGACGCAGCATCCCCTAACCCACGACCTTCAAATCGCGCCGCGCAAGACGCAGCTTCGCCAGCGCCCACCAGCCGATGCCGGTCCGCGACAAATCCAACTTCTCGAGACGGGGAAGATCGGCCAGTAGCGTCTCGAGCCCATCCGGGCTGACTTGCGTGCCGCTTAGATTCAGCTCCTGCAAACTCTCGAAAACCTGCAAGTGATGCAGGCCCGCGGAAGTGACCGCCGTGTCGATCAGCTCGAGCTGCCGCAGCCCGGCCAGAACCCGCCGCTGGCTGGTTATGCTCGATAGCACCTGGTCATCGATTCCCGCGCCGGCCAGGTGGATCTTCACGACGCGATCGAGCACCGTGGCGAAATCCGGCCCGATCGACCGGGTCAGCGCGTTGTCGGCCTGCACCTCGACGACTCCGCCCAGGGCCTTGATCTCATCGATGGCCTGTTGCTGCTCGGCATATTGCTCGACCCAGCGAGTCAGCCATTGCATCCGCCCCGCCTTGAACGTCGCATATTCCGTGGCCTGCTCGAAGGCCTGCTGCAATCGGACAAAGCCCTCCTTGTCGCCGCCCCGATCCGGGTGCGCAGGTCTTGGCCTTTTCGAGGTACGCCTGCTTGACGTCTTCGACCGTCACGGGCTGCGTCAGCCCCAACACCGACAGGAATTCGAGGTTGTGGTCGATCGGCTTGCCGTCAGTCATGGGATTCGTCAATTCCTCGGATCCGCGCGAAACAGGTTCCCGCCTCAGGCATATTCGCGTTTGGTCGTCACGCCCGGCTGGGGCACCGAGTATCTGCCGTCGGATCCGGCTTGGATGGGCGCCGGGCCGTTGAGCGTCAGTTTATCGACGTCGGGCGCGAACTCGTGGTCGCAGTCGAGCATTTCGTCGAATGTCACGACGCGGCCAGTGTGCGCGGCCATGCGCCCCATCGACGTGACCAGACTGGCCTCGGTGCCGCGCTGCGCCTCGTTGTAAGGCTTGTCCGTGCGGATGGCGTCGATCAGGTCGTTCCATTCCAACTGGTAGGGGTTCGGCTCGGGCTGCTGCGCCGCCCAGACCACGTCGCCGCCGCGCGGCTTGATGAGCTGGTTGCGGAAGATCTTGCACTTGCTGGGAGCGTGGGACGATTGCGAAATCGTGGCGGCGCCCTTGGTGCCGTGCGCGTAGCTGGCAAATTCCTGGTGGCAGCCGGTCATCACCCGTCCGTCGAGCAACAGCTTGGCGCCGTCGGCAAACGTGTATTCGACGGCATAGACGTCGAAGTTCTGGTCGATGTTGTCGCCCCGATAGTGGCGCCCCCCAGCGCCTGGGCCTCGACCGGCCAGGCATTCTTCATCCAGCAGCACTCGTCGAGGTTGTGGATCAAAAAGTCGCTGTAGCAGCCGCCGCTGGCCCACAAAAAGCTGTGGAAATTCTTGATCTGCCACATCAATTCGTTTTCGCCCGCGGGCTTGGCCTTGGTAAAGGCCGAGCCGACCGGCGGGTGCATGCGATAGGCCCGCAACAGCGTGATCTGGCCGATCTCGTCATTTTGAATCCGGTCAAACAGTTCTCCCCGGGCCTTGCAGTGGCGGCACATCAGACCGACGCCGACCTTGAGATTCTTCTTTTGCGACTCGGCCGCCAGGGCCAGCATCTTGCGCGAGGTGGGGCCGTCGACCGTAACCGGCTTCTCCATGAAGACGTTCAGGCCTTTTTGAATCGCATAGGTGAAGTGAACCCAGCGAAACGCCGGCGGCGTGGCAAAAATGGCGACGTCGCCCGGCCGCAGACAGTCCATCGCCTTTTGATACGCATCAAAACCAATGAACTTGCGATCCTCGGGCACGTCCATCCGCTCGCTGTGCCGCTGGTTGAGCCCGTTGTAGGCGCCGGCCAAACGCTCGGGAAAAACATCGGCCATGGCGACCAGCTTGATCGGTCCGTTCTGCACGCTCAGCGCGTCGTTCGCCGCTCCGCCCCCTCGTCCGCCGCAACCCACCAGCGCCACCTGAATCGTATTGTCCTCGGCCGCGTGTACCTTGGGCACCACCATCGACGTCAGGGCGGTGGCCGCCGCCAGGCGTCCGGTGTTGTGCAGGAATTCGCGACGGGAACTGACGCGGGCGCTGGTCTCGCTCATGTGAGCACTCCTGTGGATCGATTTCGGAAGGCGGGTTGGCAGGGGGGAAGGTCCTTAATCGTATTAGAGCCTATCCGAGCTCTGTCGGGGACAGTTCTCGGACAGGCCCTTAGTCTAATTGAGCCCCGGCCCGCGAGCTAGCAGCAACGAAGAGCTATTTTGGCTTGCCGATCACGCGGCCCAGGCCGAACTGGTCGCCCGCCCGCACAACCCGCTGGCCGCGCCAGTCGATCTCCATCATCTTTTCGCTCTGCACGGCGCGGTTTTTCTCGTCGGACAACCGGGCCACGATCTTGCGCGACTCGGCATCGATCACGTCGCCCGTCGAAGGATAAGCGTAGCGGCCGTCGATGCTGAACGTGACCCAGCCCGGCTGATCGCCGAGTTCGATGCTCTCAAGCTGCTTGGGCGGCATCAGCGTGGCGTCGAAGATATGCAAGCGGCTGTTGGCGGCGTCGGTCAGCCACAGTTCTTTCTCGTCCGGCGTCAATCCAACCCCGTGGCTGGGACAGCCGTGCCGCTTGGTCGGTCCCTTCTGAAATCCCTCGACCGTAACGCTGCACAACTTCTCGCCGCTGGCGAGGTCGCCGACCTCGAAGCCCAACAGGTCATTGACGTTCACGAAGCATAAGGTCTCGCGCCCGTTGACGGTAAACGGCCGCACGCTGGCGCTGAACGGCCCGACCGTCTTGACGCTCAAGTCCGAGGTATCCACGACGCGCAGTAGCGGCGATTTTAACCCGGCAAGATAGGCAAACTTTCCGCTCGGACCGCAAATCGTGTTGTGCGCACCCGAATCGGTCACGACCTTGTCCCTGACTTTGCCGTCCTCGGCGTCGACGACGTACCAGTGCGGACCCTCCAACGAAGGCAGGAAGATGGTCGTGCCGTCGGGCGTGATCGACATCCGGTCGCAGCCGGCGTCGTACTTCCTTTCCCACAGGACCTTCTCGCTGGCCAGGTCGAGACACATCAACTGCTTGATCGTGCTGATGTACAGCCGGCCCGTGCGGGCGTCGGCGCAAATGCCTTTGACGTTCAGCGGCCGGCCCGTCTCGTCGACACCCTTGGTCGGGATGCGTTTGACGAATTTGTGTCCGTCATCGATATCGAACACCAGCAATCCGTGGCCGCCATACTCGAGATAATCGCGCACCCCCGGCACGGCGACGTAGAGCAAGCGGCGCTCGCCCGGTGTCTCGTCGGCCGTGGCCGCCCGCAAGGCCAGGCAACCAAGCAAGGCCGCTGCGACGAGCGCCGGCGTTGCGCGGCGGAAGATGTGTACGGCAAGCATGCGTCGGTCCCGCGGCCAGTGAATCCGACGGCGATTCTACAATCACCGCGTCCCCCTGGCCACTACTCGACGCCCGCAAGTTCCAACACTCCGGCCGCTTGAGAATTTACCCTTACATTTATGGAACCGCTAATTCCCTTCCCGCGCTCCGGCCATTGCCGGGTCTTGGGCTCGGGCGGGGTTCGCTAAACCGATAACGCCTCCGGCAATCGGCTGACTGTCCGAGTCGCTGCCGAAATGAACAAGAATGGCTCGCCCGAGAACCGAGTTCGGTCCGGCCAATCGTAAGTCCTTTATCGAGGATTGATTCAGTATGGTCCCGTCTTCCTTAACTTCCACGGTTCCAAGTTCGCCCGGAGATCGATCATCCGCTGAATCGCGCCGGCCGTTAGCGGGAGGAAACACCTCGCCGGCCGAGTCGTGAAGAGCATCGCCGACGTCGCCATATTCACGAATCGTAAGCCGATACAATCCGGGGGAAAGGCCCTTGCCGCTCACCCGCACCT
The DNA here is from genome assembly GCA_963791755.1 of uncultured Planctomycetaceae bacterium. Taxonomy (GTDB): domain Bacteria; phylum Planctomycetota; class Planctomycetia; order Pirellulales; family PALSA-1355; genus PALSA-1355. Next base: position 186,414 of record CAWBTK010000003.1, on the reverse strand, counting down.
GCGTCGCTGACGTTTCATCCTGCAGGGTCACAAAGACGACGGCTTCTGGCATTTGCGCCGTGTCGAGCGGAAGCAACCGTGCCACCGCCAAACCGGATGCAGCCGGAGGCTTCGCCTTCGGACCTCCGCGGCCGCGTGTCGCGGGCAGGGCCAGCCGCACCGTTTGGCTCTTATCGCCGCGAATAATCCCAATAGTCAATTCTTGTCCAGTTTTTCCGGTTTGGTCCAACTCTCGGATATGATTCGCCAAATGAGTCAGCGAAGTCGGAGTAAAGCTTCCGACCGAGACGATCATGTCTCCCTGCTTCAAACCTGCGTCGGCTGCTGGGCTCTGCGGCGTCACCTTGGTCGCCACGACACGACCCTTGTCGTCCTCGATGACAAACATGCCGAACATCCCGGTTTCCTTTCCCGGAGAAGTCGGCAGCGATTCAATCGTCTCGCGGCGGGTTGGCCGCAAACCAATATTCAGGTGTTGTCCATCGCGATCGACTTTGAATAATACGGGCTCGGACAACTTACGAGCTCGCAGAACATGGCCCAAGCTCGCGCCCGAAAGCAAGGTCTTGTCATCGGCCGTCACGATCACATCTCCGGCTTGCAGGCCGGCCTTTTCGGCGGGTCCTCCGCGTGACACCTCCGCCACGGTCACGCGCCCTTGTTCATTATCAGCGAAAGTAAAACCAAGCGATTCCTTGATCGCCACGGCGTCGGATTTGCCGGTCGGCTCATCGGCTCGGTTGTGGCTAGGACCTGCCAACAAGGCCATGAGGGCCAAAACCATGCTTAATCGTCGGTGAAGTTTCATCTTGGTTCGCTTTTCGAAAAAGTTCAGGCTGAAGAGACCCACATAACGGCCACTTGATCATTGGCGAATATTCCGAGGCACTTGTCCCCCCGTCGTGCCTTGGCCACCCGCCAGTTGCCTTAACAACATCACGGCCTGGCGAACCTGTTGTTGGCGGAATTGAAGTGCTTGTGAAAGCGCTTGCTGCAAATTTGGAGACGCCGATTGCCCAAGCGCGCTCAAGGTTGCCAGCATGTCGACGTCTTGCGCAAGCTGAATTCCAAGATAGGCCTGGTCGAGGTTGACTCCCAGATTTTGCAGTTCCATCAGCAGATCCGCGCCAGTGGCCATTGCCGCATTCCCGCCGGCGCCTGGCCCCGTGTTGCTGGTCAAGTCGCTCGTCGCGCCGTTGATGCCACTTTCCGAGGCATTGTTTCCCGCGGCATTCTGGATTGCGCCGCCCGCGCCAATCCCGTTCTGGTTCCGAGACGGATTCGTGCTCTGCTTCGTATTCTGCGCCCGGAACTGGCAACCGCCGGCAATGCCCCCGGAGTCGCGGGCGCTCGCTCCGGGTGATTCGAACTCGCGCCGCTCGCCGCGGCGCCAGCCGCCTGCTGGGCTTGATTCGAGTTCCCGGCGCCGCCACCGAGCCCACTGCTGTTCAACGGTCCTTGATTATTCCCCGCTTGATTCAATAGCTGCAGGAATTGATTGTCGAGTTCCACGGACCGGGATGCGAACTGCCGAACGACGTCGCTTTGAGTCTCTTTGTTGCGCCATCTGGGAAAGATTCAAGCGATTCTGCACGACGACCGCCAGCCAATTCACGATCAACGAGTCCGCGTTGCCGCCGCCGACAACGCCGATTTGGTTTTGGGCTTGATTACCATCCTGGTTTTGGCCGATCCCTGCTCCGGAATTGGGGTTCGGCTGGAGGGGTGATTGCCCCGGCGCCACGTTGGATTGTTTGCGAGCCTGACCGGAGAGTTGGTTTCGAGGCCCGTTGTTAGGAGCGGCAGCCGGTCGAAGAGGCTGCGATGCATTCGGATTGGCAGCGGCCGGTCCAGCGGCCCCGCGACCGACGCCCACCGTCTGGGCCGCCGCAAGCAGCGTCGGAAAAGTTAGCAACAACACTGGAAAAAGGGTCTTGATTTGCATGACCGGCTCCTTGGCATGGATGCGTCCCCCTGGGGAATTGAAGAGGGCCGGCCAAAGCCCCATGCACTTTTAGTGCCGGTCGATACGGGCTGCGCCAAAGAGTCGGATTCGAGCTGAGCTCAGTCTATTTGCGCGACCAACAACGCCACCGTCGCGGCCGAACCTCGCGGCAGTAAGAATCGCGCAGACAACCGCATTGGTCGGCTCCGTCGCCTGACGATTCCCTTCCTCGTGACGAAAGACGGGAGGGACAGCAGCCCCTTTCCAAAATCCGCTTTGGCGCCTTACTCCACCGCGGCCACCAACTCGCGCCACCAGGGCGGTCGCCGGTTTCGGCCGCTTGCGGCGGAACAGGCCCGTAAAGCTATCCAAGAGCGAATACGTCACCGGAGTCACGAGCAGAGCCAGCAGCAGGCTCAGCATTTGGCCGCCAATGATGACCTTGGCCATGCTGGCGCGGGCGCCCGCGCCGGGCCCTTGTCCCAAGGCGATCGGCACCATGGCCGCGATCAACATCATCGTGGTCATGAGAATCGGCCGCAGCCGAGTGTGGTTGGCCTCCAAGATCGCCTCGTCGCGCTCCATGCCCAGGCGGCGCAATTCGTTGGTCTTATCGACCTGCAGAATGCCGTTCTTCTTCACGATGCCGACCAGCATGAACAGGCCGAACATGGCATACAGATCCATCGGTTGCCGAAACAATACCAGCGACAACAGCCCAAAGGGAATCGTTACCGGCAACGCCGCCAAAATAGCCAGCGGATTCATCCAACTCTCGAACTGGGCCGCCAGAATCAGGTACATGAACAAAATGCTCAGCACCAGCGCCACGACAAAATAATAGGCCGTCTCGCCCAGCGTCTTGGTCTGGCCCGAAAACTCGGCCTCGTACTGCGGCGGCAGGTCGAGCTCTTCCAGAATCTTCCTCGCCGATTGCGTGACCTCGATCAACGAAACGCGCTCGGGATTGGCCAGAATCGTGACCGTGCGCTGGCGGTTGAAACGGTTGATCTGGCTGGGCCCGCGCGACTCGGTCACCTTCGCCAGACTGCTGAGCTCGACCAGCCCCACCTTGGGCGACGGCACGCTCAGCAGATCGAGCGTCTGCGGGTTGCCGCGATACTGTTTGTCGGCTCGCAGCCAGATGTCGTATTGCTCGGTCCCCTCGGCAAAGCGCGAAATCGGCTGGCCGCCCACCAGCACGTTGAGCGTGTTGGCGATCGTCTGCACCGGAATCCCCAGGTCGCTGGCCCGCTCGCGATCGATCGAGACCTGCACCTCCGGCTTGCGGAGCGAAAGCGTCGTGTCGACGTCGGTCAGCCCCGGCACCTGCCGCAATTTTTGAATCAGGATTTCGGAATACTCGGCCAGCTTGCTCAACTCCGGCCCCGACAGCAGCAGTTGAAACACCCGGTTATCCTGTCCGGCCGCCTGAATCGACGACACGTCCGACACGGCCGAGCGCAAATCGGGATAATCCTTCAAGATCGTTCGGGCCCGCTCCATGACGTCGAACTGCGTATATTCGCGATCCTCGAGGTCTTTCAGCCGCAGGTAGATCGAACCTCGCGTGACGTCTCCCTGGCCCTTGCCAGCCGAGTTGCTGTTCTCGCCGATCACGGTAAAGCGGTTCGTCACGCCCGGCAGCTTGCTCAGTCGACCCTCGATCTCGCTGAACAGCGCGTCGGCCCGCTCCAGCGTGTATCCCTCGGGCGTGATGATCGTGACTTGAAACTCACTCTGGTCGTCGCGCGGCACCAGGTTGACCCCCATCATCCGAGCGATCGGCCCCGTCGAAAACACCACACCCACGCAGACCAGCACCACCACGACGCGAAACCGCAGCGCCAACCGCAGCGATTTGCCATACGCCCAATCGATCGAGCGGTAGACGTAGCCGTCCTTGGATTTGGCGTGCCCCGATTTCGACGGCTCCAACTTGAGGAACCGCGAGCAGAGCATCGGCGTGAGCGTGAACGAGACGAACAGGCTCATCATGATCGCAAAGGCCACGGTATAGCCAAAGCTGCTGAAGAACCGGCCCACCATTCCGCCCATGAAAGCCACGGGCAGAAAGATAACCACCAGCGACAGGCTGGTCGCCAGCACGGCCAGCGCGATTTCCTTGGTCCCCTTGCGGGCCGCGGCCATGGCGTCCAGTCCGCCCTCTTCCATGTGGCGGAAGATGTTCTCGTGCACCACCACGGCGTCGTCGATTACAATGCCAATCGCCAGGATCAAGGCCAGCATCGTGATGTTGTTGAGCGTAAAGCCCATGTAGCTCATGAACAGAAACGTGGGCACGATCGAGGTGGGAATCGCCAGCGTCGCGATCAGCGTGGTCCGCCAGTCGCGGATGAAGAGCAATATCGTCAGCGACACCAGCACGCCGGCCAGCAACAGGTGGAATTTGACTTCCTCCATGCTCTTGCGCACGAAGCGCGACTGGTCGTTGACAATTTCGATGCGCATGTCCGACGGCAGCCGCTTGGCGATCGTTTTGAGCAGCTTCTCGACGCCGTCGGCCACTTTGACCGTGTTGGTGCCCGATTGTTTCTGAATGAACAGGCTGACGGCGTTCTCGCCGTCCATCCGCGTCAATCCGCGCGGTTCCTCGATCGAATCCTCGGCCCGGCCCACGTCGCTAACGCGGATCGGGTAGCCGTCGCGGTTGGTGACGATCAACTGCTCGAACTCGGCGGCCGTCGTCAGCCGCCCCAGCGTCCGCAACACCAGCTCTCGAGGGCCCTGTTTCACGATTCCGCCTGGCACCTCGAGATGTTGCGTTAGCAAGGCCTGGCGCACGTCCTCGACGCTCAAGCCATAGGAAATCAACTGGTGGATGTCGAGAATGATGTTGATCGCCCGGGTGCGGCCGCCGGTTAGAAAGACCCGGCCGATGCCGGGCACCTTGGGCAGCACTTCCTGAATCTCGCGTTTCGCGATGTCCGTGACTTCGCGCACGTCGCGACGCCCAGACACGCCGATGGTCATGATCGGGGCCGAATCGAAGTCGAATTTGTCGACCAGCGGCGGTTCGATGCCAGTGGGTAGCTGCTTCATGATCGACGAGATCTTGTCGCGCACCTCCTGCGCCGCCACGTCGCCGTTCTTCTCCAGTACGAACTGCGCCACGATCGAGGTCATTCCCTCGCGAACCGTGGAGTGCAATTCGTCCACGCCCGAGACCGTGTTGATCGCCTCCTCGATGTGCCGGGTAACGCTCTTTTCCATCTCCTCGGGGCTGGTGCCGGGCAGCGTCGCCGTGACCGACACCACGGGGAAATCGACCTTCGGAAACAGGTCGATCCCCAGATCAAAATAAGAAACCGCCCCCATCACCACCGGAATGGCGACCAGCACCCAGGTAAAGACCGGCCGGCGAATACAAATCTCGGAAATGTTCACGGCGTCTTCTCTCTGCGAGCCATCGGCGCCGCGGAAACGTCGCCCGCGCCGGATGCCGTCGACGGTGCGCTGTTCCCCGCGGCGGGGAGCGCGACGTCGCGCACCGCGACGGCCGAGCGATCGGCAATCGCCGTCTGGCCGCTGGTCACGACCTGCGCATCGGCGGGCAACTGGGGCGTCGCGATTTCGACCCAATCGCTGCCTTGCACTCCCAGCGTCACTTGTACTTCCTTGGCATGGCCTTCCTCGACCAGAAAGATTTTGGTCACGCCCGCCACCTGCACCGGCGCCTCGAGCGGCACGGTCGCCGCCCGCTCGTCGATCTCGGTCATGATCGCGGTCTTGGCAAATCCGCCGGGCTTCAACTCGCTTTGCGTGTTGGGGACGAGGATTTCCACTTCGAACGTCCGCGTCTCGGGATCGATCGAGGGATTGATTCGCGTCACTTCGCCCGGAAATGCGCGGGGATAGGCGGCCGTGTAGACCTCGGCCCTTTGTCCCAGCTTGACCTCGCTCGTCTTGCGCTCCGGCACACGACCGCGAAACTTCAGCGGACTTTCGATCACGATCTTGAACACGTCGGCGCCGGGCTTGACATAGCTGCCCTCGGCCACGGCGCGGCTGGTGATCGCATACATCGCTCCCTGTTCCAGTCCGGGGATTGGCTGGCTGGGCTCGGGAACGCGAACGATCGTATCGAGCAACTGCTGCTTGGCGATCGATAGCGCCTCGTTCTTGACCTGGATCGAAGCGATGTCGGCCTTGGCCAGCATCACCTGGTTGTCGTATTCCGCCTGGGCCACGCGAAACTCGGACAATTTCTCTGAAAGTTCTTCCTCGGCGCTGGCCTTGCGCTCGACCAGGGTCTTGGCACGTTCCATCCGCTTTTGCGCATTGTCGCGCCGCAGTTGAGCCTGCACCACCGTGGGAACTCGCGTGACGTCGACCTTGCCGAGGGGCGACTCGTCCAGACCCAATTTGGCCAACTCAACCTGCAGCGCCCGCTGCGCCTGCCGCATGTTGAGTTGATAGTCCGTCGGATCGATTTCCAACAGAATCTCGCCCGGTTTCACCCGATCGGCCACGTCGTGGGTGATCTTCCGCACTCGTCCCTCGACCTTGGCCCCCAGCGAAATCTCCTCGTATCCGTGCAGCGTGCCGACCACGCCGACGGTCCGCTGCACCGAGCGGAACGTGACTGGTTGGACCGTGACCTTGATCGCCGCGGACGCTTGCGCGCCGCCATCGGCCGCCGGTGGCAAGGCCTCGCGCTCTTTGTTGCATCCCAGCAAAACCAGGCCCAAACACAACAAGCTAGTGCCGTAAGTGATCGCTCGATTCGTGTTCAACAATTCGTGCATAAATGTCCGGTCCCAATGCCGGCGATGAATCTAGATTTTCCGAAACCCGCGCAACAAGTCGTCGACAATGCGCCGGGCCAATTCGTGGTCCAGTGACATTTCCTCATTCAGCGCCGCCATCACCCAAATGTTGATCATGCCGTGCAAGGCCATGCCCAATTCGGCTTCGCAGCCAGCGCGCACCAGCCGAGCCTCCAGCGCCCGGGTTACGCCCCGCATCAACAATTCGTGACCCGGTTCGGTGTATTGATTCAGATCCACGAGCCCCTTCTGATCGTCGGGGCCGAAGTACAGGGCATAGAACAGCCGCGCCAGCGGCTTGTGTTCCTGACAGAAATCCAGATGCGCCCAGACCAGCTCGACCAGTTGCTCGTAAGGTTCGTGCTCGTCGGCGACCACTTGTCGCAGCCGCTCGTGAAACGCATTCATGAAATGCGCAAGCGCCGCCGCCAGCAGCCCCTCCTTGCTCTGGAAGTAGTAATAGAGCATGGGCTTGGTCACGCCGGCCGCTTCGACAATTTCGCGCGTTGACGTGGCCGGATAGCCCTTGTGCGCGAACAGCCGCACCGCGGCCTCGAGCAGCTTGTTGGCAATCGCGTTCTCGGCGAGCGAGGGGGGCATGCGGAGCGAAACCGAGTGATTCGAGGGGTGCTTGAGTACCGGGAGCGGTGTTTACTTATCGGTAAGTAGTCTACTCCCCCCACGCTCAGCGGGTCAAGGCGAGTTTTTCTCGGCGGTCGCCCCTCCCCTTGGCCGGCACGGCCGACCACTCAGACCCCACCGTGCCGTTCTAGGTTCGAGGGCAAAAAGAAGACGCGACAGTCGCGTCACCTTTTCCCTTCCTTTGCTGTACCGTAGAAACCGTGTGCCTTTTTCGACCGCCACGGAGGAAACGAGAAAGCGCAAGTGCCGGCACCGCAAGCGCAGCCAACAACAATGTGGTCGGCTCTGGAACTAAGACGTAAGAAGGCACAAGCCCTGGGGGAACCTCTGTTTGTTCCCCGGGAATGTACGTTGATTCGACCCATGGCTGCGGTGCGCCCACTGTCGGAAGATCGGAATCACTATAATCAGGTACTAAGGGATCGAAGGAATACGTCAAGTTCAGAATCGGATCTCGGAAAAATGCAAGGGCTCCGCCCGAGAGGCCGTCATAGCTTCGAATGGCCCAGCTTTCCCCACTCATGTAGAAAATCAAATCGTGCTGAGACCCTGGAAATTCAAAGGACTGGACAGGGAAAGCGGCAAATGCGGGCAAAGGTAGCGATTGGTACTCTACAAGTAGCGCTTGGCTACTCGCACCTGGCGGTAGTTCAGGAGAATCAACGTGGTCAAAAAAAACGTTTTCAATAGATACTTCTATCCAGGTTCCTCCTGGGGGATTATTTGCGTTGCCATCGAATGGCCGGTCTCTCCAAAATGCTCCACCAGCCGCACCAGTAAGCGACGCTGTTATCCCAGTTAGGTGGAATTTTGTTGCGTCGATTTGGGGCACCACAAACAGTCCGCTTACGCGCAAGTCGGCATTAAAGCCATCCGACCCCGCATCGACCACCCGACCGGTCAACGGCACTTCAATTGTCCGGGTTTGTGACGCATGTGACGTTGCGGCTACGAATTCCAGGATGACTATTACTACGAGGTGCGCAGCTACTAGTATGTATCGATCGCTCTTGACCAATTGCACGTTTCCCGAAAGCATTTTATCCGACATTTCCCATATGGGCTGAGAGCCTGGAACTGATCCAGGCTCGGTCTAGCCACCATTGTAACTAGGCGGCCCCTCACGTCTAGCGCGCGGTGGGGCGGAAATTCGGACATCACTGAGAAGAAAAGGGGACGCGTCCAGTCGCGACTCGATTCCGAGGGCGGCCGATTTGCACATGGCGCCACTGCTCGAGCGGTGCCATCGACCCTAAGAAGCCGGATCGAGTCCGAACACGCGTAGCTCTTGCTGGCAGCGGCAGGCCTTCGCGATCCGCGCGGCCCAGGCGATTGCCTCTTCGCGAGAGGGTAGTTCGAGCACTGTGAAGCCGCCATTGAGCGGAGGCGCCCACGAGTATCCGCCTGCGGAGAACGTGCCCTCGGCCGAAACGAGCACCGGCGGAACCGCTTCGTCGATACCGCCGGCGAATACATAAACGCCGGCGGCTTTGGCTTCTTCGATCACCGCGTGTGCGTCGCGACCAACCGCCTCCATTTCACCATCGGGCACGACCATCGCCGCGCTTGGAAATGAGATTAGATATTTCGCCATGGAACTCTCTCTTTAGGAATGCGAAACAGTCGTCCGCGAAGCGCTTCGCCACACACTCGGCCGACAATTTGCGTTAATAGAAAAAAACGGCGGGCGCAACGACTGCTGGTGCTTGTTTTCGATTGGCGTCCCCACATGCTGGCCTCGGCGTCGTACTCGCAAACCGGCAGACGGTCGGTTGAATGTCCAAATGGCAAACTTCGCGATACACTGAGCAATTCTATCAAAAGAATTGTCCTTAAGTTCGCCCCCGCAAACCACCTGGACCTCCCGCATCCGATGCCCAGCTTCGTAACCCACCTGGAAAGCGCGCCTCGACGGCACGCACCTGCCAGCCGGAATCCCGCAAACCCTGCACAAAGACCGGCCGCTATGGGTGCGATATGACTTGCCGGCCGTAAAGCGAGCGGTCTCGCGCGACGAGCTCACGGCCCGGCCGGCATCGCTCTGGAAGTACCGCGAGCTGCTCCCTTACGCCGACGAGAAGCAAGTCGTTTCGCTCGGCGAAACCGTCACGCCGCTGGTCGCCTGTCCCCGCCTGGGCTCGAAATTCGGCCTGACCAACCTGTGGGTCAAGGACGAGTCGCGCCTTCCCACCGGCAGCTTCAAAAGCCGGGGGCTGGCAATGGCCGTCACCATGGCAGCCCAGTTCGGACTGCGTCGTCTGGCCATTCCCACGGCCGGCAACGCGGGCGGCGCCTTGGCCGCGTATGCCGCTCGCGCTGGCATCGAGGCATTCGTGTTCATGCCCGACGACACCCCGGCGATCAATCAATACGAATGTCACCTGGCCGGCGCCAAGACATTTCTCGTGCCCGGACTGATCACCGACTGCGGCCGCATCGTCCGCGAGGGGCGCGAGCGGATGGGCTGGTTCGACGTCTCCACGCTCAAAGAGCCCTATCGAATCGAAGGCAAGAAGACGATGGGCCTGGAACTGGCCGAGCAATTGAACTGGCGGCTGCCCGACGTGATTCTGTATCCAACTGGCGGCGGCACCGGCCTGATCGGCATGTGGAAAGCCTTCGACGAGTTGGCCGAATTGGGCTGGCTCGACGACCAGAAGCGGCCGCGGATGGTGGCGGTGCAGTCGGATGGCTGCGCGCCGATCGTGCGCGCCTTCGACCGCGGCGAGCGCTTCGCCGAGCCGTTTGCCGGCGCCGCGACCATCGCCAGCGGCATTCGCGTGCCGGCCGCCGTCGGCGATTTCATGATCCTCGACGCCGTCCGCGCCAGCGGCGGTCGGGCCGTGGCCGTCCAGGAGGCGCGGTTGCGCGAGTGGATGGCACTCGGCATGCAAAGCGAGGGGCTGGCGATCTGCCCCGAGACAGCGGCCTGCATCGGCGCGCTGGAAAAACTGACGGCCGAAAACTGGATCAAGCCCGACGAGCGGGTCGTGATCTTCAACACCGGCGCTGCGCAGAAATATCCCGAGGCCATGCAGGCCGATCTACCCCGCATTGTCGACCCGTCGAACATCGACTGGGACAAGATCGAGAGCGGCGTCTGAACCGCAAGTCTGAGCCGCAAGTCATTCCTTTGGCCACATCTAGTCGATCTTGAACACGCGCCGCGCGTTGCCCGCCAGAAAACCGGCCTTCGCCTCGGGCTTGAGCTCCAGCGCCAATGCCTGCTTCACACAATCGGCCAACGCAAGCATCGGGAAATTCGTGCCGAACAGCACCTTGTCCCGGCCGTAGCTGTTCATGTAGTGCAAAAGCTGCGACGGGTAATAGCGCGGCAAGTAGGCGCTGGTGTCGATATACACATTCTCGTGCTTCCAACTGACGGCAATCATCTCATCCGTCCATGGATAGCCGATGTGTCCGCCCACGATCTTGAGTTCCGGGAACACCAGCGCGATCTCGTCGATATACGGAATCGGCCGCCCGGTTTCCGAGGGCATCAGCGGTCCGGTGTGTCCCACCTGCGTGCAGAATGGGATATCGAGCTCGATGCATTTGACGAATAGCGGGTAGTACAACTTGTCGTTGGGCGGAAGCTCCCACAGCCAGGGAATCACGCGCAAGGCCTTGAACCCCAGCTCGCGTACGGCCCGGTCCAGCTCGCGCACGGCTTGCACCGGGTGTTTGAGATCGACCCCCGCGACGCCGACAAACCGAGTGGGATAATCGCGGATATACGCGGCGATGCGATCGTTCGATGCAATCTCGCAACCCGGCCGAGTCCAACTCGTTAGACACAGCCGCTCGATCCCCGCCGCGTCCATCGCGGCCACCAGGTCCGCCGCGCTCGGGTCGACTTCACGTTGTTTCTCGGCTCCGCTGCGCCGGAACAACGCCTTGATCTCGGGCAGATGATCGTCCATGTCCGCGAACGGCGGATTGGCCCAAGCATCAATGATCGAAAAAGCCGGTTCGCCGGGCATGCCACGTTTCCAATGATCCGTTTACCAGATATCCGCCTTGGCCACTGCCTGGGCCGCGGCCAGTTCCGTGCCGGCCGGCGTGCATTCCAAGCCCACGAAGTCGCGATAACCTAGTTCATACGCCTGTCGCAGGACGCGCGGATAAAAGATCTCGCCCGTGCCCGGCTCATGGCGCCCGGGGTGATCGGCCAGTTGCAGATACCCGACCTGGTCAAAGCCTTCCTTCAAGTGCCCGCACAAATCGCCTTCGCTGATGTGCATGTGATACAGATCCCAATTGATCTTCACGTACTTCGAGCCCACCTCGCGGCAAATCTTGACGGCGGCGGGCGAGCCGTACAGGCAGTGCCCCTTGTGGTCGACGCGAATGTTCATGGGTTCCAAGATCAACATCACGCGATTGGCTTCGGCGATCGGCGCGACTTTCTTCAAGCCGGTGATGATGTTCTCGTGCATCTGCTCCTGGGTCATGCCCGGCTGATCGTTGCCCCCCACGACGCACATTTTCGTGCAGTTCAGGCGCTTGGCGACCTGGCAGGCTTCTTCGATTTTCTTCACGAGCTTGTCGTGGTTCTTGGGGTCATTCATACCCGGCGTAAAGCCCCAGGCGGTGAATTGCGCGATCGCGATATTCAACTCGTCGCACAGCTTGATCGTGGCATCGATATCCTTGCCCTCGTAAGGCCAGAACTCGACCGCCGGAAACCCGAGCGCCGCGGCACTTTTGATCCGTTCCAAAAACGGCAGCTTCTTCCACCACATCTCCACGTTGACGGCAAATCGCGTATGGGGAGTCTTGCCCAGCGTGGCGTTGTCGTCGGTTGCGCCCGAGACCTGCCGAGCACCGGCCATCGTGGCTCCGGCCAGCACGGCGGCCGACTCCAAAAACGCGCGTCGTGGGATGGACTTGGTTGGAATGGACATCGTCGCGACTCCTTGCTGGTTTCATCAAAAGACGATTGGCGCCGGGTTCGACTGCCGGCGGTGGGCCCTGGGAAGTATAATTTGCTGCCCGCCTGCCCGCCACCTGTCGGCGGAGCGAGCACTGTTGAACAACTCGTCCCGATACCACTGGCGTCCTCGCGGCTACTCTCATGCTCACGACCCTCGAACTCGCCTGCACGCAATGCCCGTGGACCGAGATCTGCGGGCCCGGCGCGATGCTCGGCTGGTTGCGCAAGGTCAAAATGGCCAAGCGCGATACCGAGCCCGATCCCGAGCTGATCGCTGAATTGTTCCGTAGCGCGATCGATCGCTTCGAGTGCCCCGATTGCCAGGCGAAGGGACTCGTCGTGCGAGCCAGCCGGGTTCTGGCCGAGGAAGCGGACGACGAAGCCTGGGGCATGGCCCGAGTTTGCCAGGGCTGCCAGCGGCCGATCCCGCGCGAACGATTGGAGGTCTTTCCCGACACCCGGTTGTGTGTCGAGTGCCAATCGCGGGACGATCGCGGCGAGCAGGGCGGGGCGGCCGAGTATTGCCCGCGCTGCGGCAATGTGATGTCGCTTCGGCAAACCAGCGCCGCCGGCTTGACTCGCTATAAAATGACCTGCCCCAGTTGTCGCAAATCGCCACGCTAACCGCCAGCGCGTCAAGTACGATCAACCGTTCCATGTTAAAAACCCCTGCCACGCGGAAACGTTCCCTGCTCGTCCGCTTTCTTGGCGTGCTCGCGGCGGCGTGTTTGGCGATCTCGATTCCCGCTTGCGTTTCGGAATCGCGCGAGCAAAGCGTACCCGCCCTCGCGCCCGAGGCCAGTCTGGCCGAGCAGGCCCAAGCGGTGCGCGACGGCAAAAGCGATACGATTCGGCTCGATCACGCGCCCTTGCGCGATGCCGACCTGGACCAGTTGGACGGACTCGAAGAAAAACTGCTGCGCATCAATCTTTCCGACACCTCGCTCACCGACGCCGGCCTGGCACGCCTGTGTCGCTTCGAACGACTCGAACAAGTGCGACTGATGAGCCCCAATGTTACCGATGCCGGACTCGCGCCCCTGAAAGACCTTCCGAACCTGCGGCATCTACACTTGATCGGCGCGCCGGTTGGCGACGCGGGCCTCGAACATCTGCACCCCCTGAGCGGGCTCGAATCGCTGTATCTCGACGGCATTCGGGCCAGCGACGCGGCGATCACCCACCTGATCGAGGCTTTGCCAAAGACGCACGTGCATATCGATGGCGGCCACCACCGCGTGGACCAAAACAATAGCGACGATCATGCCGCCGATCTTCAGGCCATCGACCACCAACACAGCGGCGACCAGTAAATTCGCGCGGCTAGGGTCGTCGCACCAGCAAAACCCGGCTGCTATACTGTGCCGGGCTGACCATCGACGGTCGGGCTGGACGGCGGAACTCTAGTATTCAGGAATCGACACCTCCCATGAAAAATCGACGTTGGCTACTGGCGCTGTTGATGCCCATGCTCCTGGTGGCTGCCGGATTCGGCTACCTCCGCGTCACGGCCACCGGCGTCGACATGAGCAAGGCGGCCGATCGTTTCGTGAAGAGCTTGAGCGACGCGAACCGCGCCAAGGCGCTGATGGCCTACGACTCGCCCCAGCGGTTGGACTGGCACTTCATCCCCAAGCCGACCCGCAAGGGATTGCAGATCAAGGAGATGTCTCCGCAAGAGCGCGACGCCGCGCTGGCCCTGTTCGGCGCCGCGCTGAGCGAAGTCGGCTACGGCAAAGCCACCAAGATCATGCAGTTGGAATCGATCTTGCGCGAGCTGGAAAAGAGCAAGACCGGCGCGCCGCTGAGAGACCCCGAGCGTTACTTTTTCACCCTGTTCGGCGAACCAGGCGCGGTTGGCCGCTGGGGCTTGAGCATCGAGGGGCATCACCTCTCGCTCAACTTTGTGGTGGCCGACAACAAGGTCGTTTCGTCGACTCCCACCTTCATGGGCGCCAATCCCGGCGTGCTCATGGCGGATTACGGCCCCGAATTCAAAAAGGGCCTGCGCGTTCTGGCCAAGGAAGAAGAATTAGCCTATCAACTCCTCGCGTCGCTCGATGACGCGCAACGCGAAAAAACCGTCGTCGCCGCCAAGGCCCCCAGCGACGTGCGCGACGCGGGCCTTCCCTCGCCGCCGATTTCGCCGGCGACTGGCTTGGCCGCCAGCGAGATGACGCCCGATCAGGTCAAGATCCTGCGAGCGCTCATCGAGGAATATGCCAACAACCTGCCTGCCGACCTGGCCAAGGAGCGGCTCGCCGCAATCGAAAAGAACGGCTACGACGAAATCAAATTCTGCTGGGCGGGCCCCGACAAGCCCGGCGCCGGGCACGACTACCGCATCCAGGGCACGTCGTTTCTGATCGAGTTCAACAACACCCAGCCCGACGCCGCCGGCAACCTGGCCAACCACGTGCACAGCGTGTGGCACAACCTGGCCGGCAATTTCGCCGTGCCGCCGGGGACCGCGAAGGCGAGCCCCGCCCAGCCTTAGCGCCCATCTGAACGCAGGCGCCAGGTTCGCGGTTGTCCGACAACGCGATTGCCGATCGCTCCCGACGAGTCGACCTGCCGCGATCGTGGAATCGCCATTGGACCGGGCCACCCTCTTCCACGAAAAAACCCCAAAAAAGTGTTTGGCGCTAGCTGTGGCGCCCCCGCGGCGTGGCTAGAATCGGGGCCAGCGGCCAGGGGCCAGCGTGTTCCCGCAACTGCCGCGTCGTCAAATTCCGTCGCGATTCAAGGAAACGCCAGTGATCGGTCGCTAACACATTTTCGGGAGAGTCTCATGAAGTCGGCTCCATGGTTTTTTCGCGCCTGCGTCTGTTTCAGTTTCGTGCTGGGATGCATGGGCGATGCGCAAGCCTCGCTCACAATCGGCAGCAGCCTGGGCACGACTCATGCCGGCAATCTGGTCACAAACGGCAGCTTCGAAACAGGCAGGCCGCCGGACGGGACGGCCAACTTATTGTATTGGGCCACCGGAACCGCGCTGACTCCCTATGCCGTGCCGCCCGGTTGGACTAGTTCCGGTACCGCTTCTTCGTATGCCCTGTGGGGCAACGACGCCACGCTTCCACAGTCCATCCAAGGCAGCGACGGCCTGCCCGATGGAGACGCCGCGCTTTACTTCGGCAATGGCGCTCCGGTGCTCGTCAGCCAGCCTCCCACGTTCCATCCCAACGGCACGGTCTCGTTCCCCGCGCCGCCGTCGTTCACGAACTTCTACTCAGCCGCGCCGGTCATCTTGACGCAGTCGATCAACACGCCCGCCACTCCCTCGCCGGCCTACAACTTTTCGTTCTGGGTCTCGGGCGAGGGGGCCGTCAACGGGCAACAATTCACCGAGCGCGGCATTTTCGGTCTGCAACTCACGAACGTGCTCGCCGGCGATCCGATTCAATGGCTCACGGTGCCCAACGGCATCGGCAACGGCTTCGGCGTTTCGCATCTCTACGAGTTCTCATTCACGCCGCTCAACCCGCTCTTGCCGGTCGACATTAACTTCCTCAACTGGGGACATTTCGATCTGAGCCCCTACGGCGGATCGAACTTCACGACCGAATTGATCCTGGACGACGTAATCATTAACGCCGTGCCCGAGCCAGGGACCCTGGCATTGTTCGCGCTTGCGGGCTTCGGGTTGATCGAAGCGGGACGGCGGCGACGCCGGGCCGTTCGCCGATAGACGCCGGCGGCTATTCCTTGAAATGCACCCAGCTCATCGAGCGAGCCTCTTCCAGCGATATGATGCCCTCGCGAACCTTCGCATAGGCGTCGGCCAGCAGGCTGCGCGTGCCGTGCTTGCGCAAGAGATCCCGCAGATCGTCTTCCGAGGCGCCCTGTTCGACGGCTTCGCGAATGAGACGGTTCGGCAGCACGACCTCGAAAATGCCGGTCCGTTCGCGATAGCCCACGTTACGGCACTGTGGGCAGCCGACCGCCTTGGGCAATTCTTCCGGCGCTTCGACGCCTTCCTGCTGGAACAAATCCCGTTCGCCTGGCTCGATCGGTTGCATCCGCCGGCAATTCGGACAAAGCCGCCGCACCAGCCGCTGCGAGATGATGCCGGTCAGGTTGCCGGCCAGCGAGCGGTTGTCGATGTGCAGATCGCGCAGGGCCGTGACGGTCGCGGCCACATCGCGCGTGTGCAGCGTCGTGAACACGTATTTGCCCGAGCTGGCCGCGCGCATCGCGATTTCGGCGGTTTCGGCATCGCGGATCTCGCCCACGATCACGACGTCCGGATCCATCCGCAACAAGGTCCGCAGCCCTTTGCTCATCGTGATTTCGTGCCGAGAGTCAACCGACATTTGCCGAAACGTGGGAATGCGATACTCGGGCGGGTCTTCGACCGTGACGACGTTGCGGTGGCCATCGTCCATCGCATAGGCCATCGAGTAGGCCGTGGTCGTCTTGCCCGATCCGGCAGGTCCGGTGACCAGCACCACGCCTTCGCCCAGTCGCAGCATATCCTGCAGCCGCGTGAGCGACTCGCTCGTCAGTCCCAGACTATCCAGCGGACGCAACAGACGGTCGCGGTTCAACAGCCGCAGGGCAATCGCATCGCCTCCCAACACCGGCAGCTTGGTCAAGCGCACTTCGTAATTGTCGATCGGTTCGCCGGGCGTGATCCGCCCCTCGCCGGGCCGAAACGGGTCGGCGATGTCCAACTCGGCCAAGACTTTCAACTGCGTGACCAGCGCGTGGCCGACGTCGTGGGACAGACGGCGAAAATGTTCCAACCGGCCGTCGATCCGCAAGCGAACTTCGAAATCGTCCCCCAGCGGATCGATGTGAACGTCCGTGGCTCGCGCGTCCACCGCCCGCGTCAATAGCTCCATCGAGTCGAAGCGTCCCGAATGCGCTTCGCCGATCTCCTCCGAGAATACGACGCCGCCCAGTTCGGCGGTCGCCTGGGCTTCCGCTCGCGTTTCGCCCGGCGAATCGCCGCTTCCACCGCCGCGCGACGGCTGTTTGATGTTCAACACCGGGCAGTTGGCCTTGCGCGTTACGGCGTCGGCAACGCTGCCCAGAAAAAAGTGCCGCAGGCTGGCACGCCCGCTCGTGGCCATGATAATCAGCTCGACCTGCTCCTCCTCGGCCACGCGCACGATCTCGCTGGCCGCGTCGCCGCGCAACACGCGAAATTCGTGCGAAATGGGCTTTTCCTCGCCGCTGGTGACCGAGCTTAGCAGCGTAACCAGGTCGGCTTCCTGTTGAGCGATCGAGTCCGACGTCGACGTCGCGCCGAGCGACAGACCGTTGGGCTCGACATGGACGACCAGCAACAATGCCTCGGATTGTCGGGCAATGGAAACGGCGTGCCGCAGGGCGGCGTTGCTCGCTTCCGAGTAGTCTGTCGGAAAGAGAACCTTTTTAGGCATCGTCGCTGCCTCTCAACCATAAAACAAAACCGTCGATCGCTTTCGCGGCCAGGCCTGGGACCGCTCCAGGCCCGCTACGATCCATTGTAACGCTCGGCCCGCAGGCCATCGAGATTCTGGCAACGGAAGCCTGCTCGGTCGTCGAGCGGCATCTCGTCCGCGACCGAGCAATTCGAGCGCGGCCGCCAGCGCCCGATTTCGCTAACCGAAAATCGCGCGGCATTTACGCCGTCAGCGCTTCGAGCTCGCGCTCGAACGCGGCGTCGGCAAACAGAGAGTCGGCAAGCAGCGCGTCGGTGCCCTCGGGATCGGCGCCCAACTCGCCGGCAATATTGTCGGCGGCTTGCTCGACGCTCGCAGCCGCGGCTGCCGGCGACGCCGCGACAGCGATAGCACTGTCGATGATCGCCGCCAGGGGAACCGCGCTCGGCTCCGCCGCGGGCGTCGCGACCGCCTGGATCGACAAGCCCGAAGCCACCGCCGCCTCGGCCGTGGCCACGAGCGGATCGGGAAAGCCCGATTCAAAAGGCCAGTCGTACAGCGGCAGCGTGGATTTGACCCAGATCTCGGTCGTGAACTTATAGGGCATGCCCGGCAAATCGCTGGGATAGGTGAACTCGATAAAGTATGCGGTGGCGCCCGAGTCCGGCATCGGCGGATCGGCGATATACACGCCGTTCTCGGCCGTGAGCACGGTGCTCTCCCACGTGATTTCCGGGTGGAAAGCGTGGCGGAAATCGCGCGCCGTCGGATTCGTGGCCTGCCACATCCGCACTTCGATCGGCGTGTCGACCGTTTCCGCGTCGATCGCGCCGTCCGGCTCGATTGTCCAGGAAAACTTCGGCAGCGGGCTGCCGTTGAGAATCGCATAGTAAAACGTGATCGTGCTCGTGATCGCGCTGGCGTCCAACCCATGCCCCGTATTCGGGAAATAACGCAGGTAGTTGTCCTGCCCTGGCAAGTCGTGGAAATAAAACTGGGCCGAGTCGGAGACAAAGAACTCGTCGCCGGCCGAATTCAAAATGAGCTTGGGAATCTCGAATCGCCCGTTGTTGAAATAGCGGTAGGGATCCACGATCCTCGAGAGCTGCTGTCCCTCGGGGGTCATGATGCGATCGAAAATCTGCAGATCGTTGTAGTCTTGCACGGCTTCGGAAAAGAAGCCGTAGACCTCGTAGTGGTGGACCATCTGCGGTCCCTGATCGGGATTGTCGAACACGCCCGGAATAATGCCGCGCACCCGGTCGTCCACCGCCGCGGTCAGCCAGGTCGTCCAGCCGCGCTTGGAATAGCCGGTGACGACAAAATCGTTGATTTCAACGTCGGCCACCTGGGGCACGAAGTCCTGGGCCGTGTCCATGGCGCGCACCGCGGCTTTGGCCATGGCGACCAATAGCGGCCAGGTCTCGTTGCCCGGCTCGCCCAGATGTTGCATGTACTGGTTGAACGTGTAGGCGATGATTTCGTCCTCCGAGCGGTTTCCCGTCTCGTCGGTGAAAATCACCGGTTCGTTCGGCACGGTGTGCAACACCACCACCACGCTGCCAGTGGCTTCGGCCACCTGCACCAGCGCGGCGTCGGCGTCGGTGGGGGCGTCGCCAAGATTATTGTTCCCCCCGGTAATAAACAGCAGTGCCGTGGTCTGCAACTCCCCGGCCGGAACGATCACGTCCACCCAATGCTGCCATAACGGTTTGTTGACGTCCGTCTCCGACCGCCAGGTCTGGCTGGTCATTTTCAGGGCGTAATACATGTATGGGCCAAGTGCGGAATCGGTATGGTCCACGGTTCTGTCCAGCGTGTACTGGTACGACGCATCGGCCGCATGCACGTAGTCCGATAGCGCCGTCGACATTGCCGTGTCGATGATCAGCGGTTCGACCGGGCTGACGGCGCTGATGCCGTCGGGATCGGTGAAGCGGGCCCGCAGCCGGATCGAGTACGTTCCCGACGGGGGCGGCGCGGGCAGTTCCGGCAGCGTCAGCCGCGCGCTGCCGTTATACACCACCGCCTGGCTGTAGCCCATTTCCGCTTCGTCGGAGAAATCGCCGTCGTTATTCAGATCGACGTCAACCGTAACGGGCGTATCGTTCAATTCGGCCTCGCTCGTGGCCGCGACCGTGATGATTGGCGTGCGGTCGATGCTGAAGGGCACCAGCGTCGAAAGCGTCGCGGTAGGGGGCGAGAGCAGGTGCCGAATGACGAGCAATGCATCGCGCGGCGTCACCATGTTGTCGCCGTTCGTGTCGACGTAGAACAGCGGCGTACCTGCGTCGTCTGGCACGGCCCGCGCACCGTTGACCAGCAGATCGCTGATCACGGCCACGGCATCGGTCGGCGTGAGTTTGCCGCTGCCGTTAACGTCCGTTGGAATCGTGGCGTTGTGCCAGGGCAAGGCGGTCAACAACCGCCGATCTTCAAGCGGTTCCAGACGCAACGTTCGCGATTCGCTTGCCGATCGCGCATGCCGTCTCGGTGTGGAAATCGTCATTGGCAGCCCCTTGGTTCGGCGAATCCTGGTTGTCGAGCGCCGCGTCGTGTCCCTCGAACGCCGGGACAGCGACTGCGGACAGGATACTCCGAGAAGCAACGGGAAACCACCACTGGCGCCGTACTTTTTACGGGCGCAATGGCTCCCAGGGCCCGGGCTCAAGGCCGAGACTCCAGGGCGAGCCTTGTATTTCGCCGGCCTGGGGCGAATCACCGCCCCGCGGCCGAGTTCAGGCTGGCGGCTTATTTAACTTCCGTCTCGCTGTGCGATTCTTTCAAGGCGCTGCCCGCCTCGCGCAGCACATTCTTGCTCTTGTCGACCACGATCTTGGCCTCTTCGCGAACCTTGGCTCGATCGATCTGTATCGAGATCGTGTTGTCCGACCGCTGAAACTTGATGGCGCCGGTGACGACCAGTCCAACCACAGCCAACGCTGCCAAGAAC
Source organism: uncultured Planctomycetaceae bacterium (assembly GCA_963791755.1). GTDB lineage: Bacteria > Planctomycetota > Planctomycetia > Pirellulales > PALSA-1355 > PALSA-1355. The sequence goes on along the minus strand of CAWBTK010000003.1, from coordinate 165,776 downwards.
ATGAAAAACTTCATTTCTCGTCCTCAGTGAAATCCATTTCGAAAAGCCAAAACAACGTGTGCGATCCAGCACATGTCCTACAAGGGTCGGGAGTCTATCGACCCCTGCAATATGGGTCAACTGCATCCATTCGACGCTTCCCATGCGGCACACGAGCGTCTGAGTACGCGCCAAGCCGAAAGCCAAGCTGGCAGCGATTGCATGCGAACCGCCAAGGCTCGACCCGTGGGGCCGATCGCTCGCGTTAGCGATTGCGCCCCGAAGGTTGCAACCCTCGAGCTTGCCGGCGGTCGTCCATCATCCGCCGATATTCCGAGCGTTGGGCGCGGCTTTCGGGCGTGGTCTTGTCGAGATAGTTCCGGGTTCGATCCATCCGTGCTGCCGGATCGGTCACGCCTCGGCCGCCGCGACCACCGCCGCCCCAGCCACCGCCACCCGGCCCGCCGCGACCTGGCCCGCCGCCCTGGCGGTTGGCCTGCCCGCCCTGAGCTCGGCGTCGTTCCCGCTCAACGCGCCGCTTTTCCGACTCGTCGATTTGCTTATCGATCATCGCGATTTGTTCGGCGCGGGTCTTCGAGAAGAACTCTTGCATTTGCTTGTTTTCGCGGGCTTCCCATTCCTTCCGCCGGTCCTCGAAGAGGGCCTCGCGCGCTTCTTCCGGCAATTTTCGCATCTCCTCCCGCACCTGGCCCCACAACTCGCGTCGCTGCGCCTCCGGCGCGGCTTCTAGCTGCTCGCGCAAGGCCTGCACCTTGGCCACTTGCGGATCTTCGCCTGAACTCATGGCCCATGCGCCCAGCCCGGAGAACAGCAAAACCAAAAGCGCCAAAACCAACCACTTGGCTTTGCCGCCGGAGTTGCTCTCGCTCTTTTTCGTGCCGCGACTGCTAGCGACCGGACGTCGCAAAGGTCTGGTATTATTCATGGCGATTCTTTCACCAGCTGGGATTGAAATTACGACGCATCGGAATGACCGTCCGCAAACACAAAACAACGTGAGCCGGGCTCTCCGTCCGGTCCGTGAAACGTCTCGTAGTCGTTGGAGATGATGACCGTCGTGCTGCTTCGCTTCTCCATTACCTTTTGGCGTGTCTTTTTTGCCAATTGTGAGTCCGGATATTCGTAACTGATGCCCTCCTTCTCGAAGTAGCTAATGTTCTCGGGCGGTAGCGATGCTCGCGCGAGATTCTGATCGCGATAAAAGGCGTCATCCCCCGGGCAGCGGAAAACGGTCTCCTCGTTCTCCATATAGGGCCCCAACGTCTTTACCAGCTTGGGCCGATCCGGCGTCAAACTGGGAAGCCGGGCGCAGTCGGGATACTTCGACCGCTCCCCGTGGGCATCCATATAGCTTTCCATGGCGATGCCGATGTTGTGCAATTGCGAAAGGCATTGCGTCCGCCGCGCCGTCGACCGAGCATATTGCACGGCCGGCAACAGCAACCCCAACAGCATCGACATAATGGCAATCACGACCAGCAATTCGACTAGCGTGAAGCCCGGCCGCCGTGATCCGCCGATCTCGTTTTCTGAGACTCCAACCAAGGCAAACGCCCTCCGGTTTGACGATTCGCCAGCGTTCAGTAACGATTCCATCAGTATTCATACCCGCACCGGTGGTCAAAGTTTCGGCAGCTTTTGCCAAATACCTGTCGAAAAGGCAAGCCCGGCACCCGGCCCGACAAACCAGGCAGCTTGGGCGAATGTCTGGAATTCATGTCGCAACCGACCCGCGATCCAAGGTTTTTATAGAAATTGAGCCACTTTTTTGTCAGTTGCGACTGGGGGACGACGCGCCTGCGGCTGCGGGTCGTGGGTCTGCCAGATTGCCGGGTTTTGGCTGAAATCGAATCCCCCGACGGCGCCGCGCGCCTGGCCGCCGGATCGACCGCCGCCAACCGCCCGGCCCGCTTCGCCGCGGTTCTGGCCCGTGCGATTGGCCGCCTGGCCGCCAAGCTCCCCCAGCCGCTCGATGACTTGAGCCTCGTGATCTCGGGCATGGCTAGCTCTTCGATCGGTTGGCAGGAATTGCCCTACGCCCGCCTGCCGCTGAAATTGGATGGCGACGGACTGATTTGGCAAGAATTGCCGCGCCCCGAGGGCTTTCCGGCCCGGCGGCTGGCATTGATCTCCGGCGCCGCCACCGGCCACGACGTTTTGCGCGGCGAGGAAACCCAAGCCCTGGGCCTTTTTCAGTTGCCTGAAACCGCCAGCGCAAAGGCCGGCTCGCTTGTCATCATGCCGGGCACGCACTCCAAGCATCTGCGAATCGTTGCGGGCCGGCTCGACGTTTTTCAGACCTTCATGACCGGCGAACTCTTCGAAGTGCTGGCCGAGCACAGCATCCTGCGGCACTCGGTGTCGCACGATGTGAACCCGTCGCTATTTGCGACCGACCAGTGGCGTGTCGCGTTTTGTGACGGTGTTCGACAGGCCGCCCAACTTCCCCTCTCGGCGGCCCTGTTCCAGGTTCGCACCCGGCAGTTGCTCGCGGCCCAATCGGAGACGTCCAACCGCGCGTTTCTCAGCGGTGTCCTCATTGGCAGCGAATTGGCATACCTGAAACAACCACGACCCTTGACCACTCCGCTCGTGCTCTGCGCCGCGGCGCCGTTGGCCACCGCCTATGCCACGGCCCTGGAAACGTTGGAACTCGCCCAGCGGTTGACGGTCATCGCGGCCGACGATTTCGAACGGATCACGGCCCTCGGACAGGCTGTTGTCCTGGCGAGATTGAGCATTCCTTGAACCGTGCGGGCGGCTTTTCTACCCGGGCAGTGCAGCCCTTGGCGCGTGTTCTCAGCGGCCCCGCTGTAGCTTATGATGATTTGCATCCAAGGATTGCGCTGGCCTGGTCGAAATCCCTCCCGATTCCGCGCCTATGACACCCGCCCTGCGAATCAAACCGCGACTCGACTTGCCCCGCCACGCCGCGGCAAAGGCGCCGCGGCGCTTGGCCGTGGCGACGTGCGTCGTGGCGTGCCTGGTCTGGTCGGTCGCTAGCCCCATCAGGGCCGCCGATCCGGTCGATTTCACGCGCGACGTCCGGCCCATTCTGGCGGCGCACTGTTTTGAGTGCCACGCGGCGGCCAAGCAAGAGTCGGGCTTGCGGCTGGACAGCGGCGCCACGATCTTGAATGGCGGCAACAGCGGACCCGCGATTGTCGCCGGCAAAGCCAGCGAAAGCCTGCTCGTGCGAGCGGTGCGGGGCGGCAGCGACGAGATCTCGAAGATGCCCCCCGAGGGCAAACCTCTCGAACCGGCCGAAATCGAACTGCTCGCCCGCTGGATCGACCAGGGCGCGTCGCTGCCGGTCGAAGCGCCCCGGTGGTCACGGCACGCCGCGCGGATCATTGGTCGTTTCAGCCCGTTGCCGATCCGGCTCCGCCGCCGGTGAACCGCGGCGATTGGCCGCGCGGTCCCATCGACGCGTTTATCTTGGCCCGGCTCGAAGCGGCCGGTCTGCAGCCATCGCCCGAGGCCGACAGAGCCACGCTCATCCGCCGCTTGAGCCTCGATCTGCTGGGCTTGCCGCCAACGGTTGGGGAAGTTGACCGGTTTCTGGCCGACCGCGGGGACGACGCTTACGAGCGGCTGGTCGATCGGCTGCTCGCCTCGCCTCACTATGGAGAGCGTTGGGGACGACATTGGCTCGACGTGGCTCGCTACGCCGATTCCAACGGCTACACGATCGACGGCGGACGCTCGATCTGGAAGTATCGCGATTGGGTCATCGGCGCCTTGAATCGTGATCTGCCGTTCGACCAATTCACAGTTGAGCAACTGGCCGGGGACATGCTGGACGGCGCCACCGTGGATCAGATGATCGCCACCGGCTTCCATCGCAATACCCTGGTGAACGAGGAGGGGGGCACTGATCCCGAGCAGTTCCGTGTCGAGGCCGTGGTCGATCGGGTCAGCACCACCGGCGCTGCCTTCCTGGGGCTGACCCTGGGCTGCGCCCGCTGTCACGATCATAAGTACGATCCCATTTCGCAGCGCGAGTTCTATCAGCTTTTCGCGATCTTCAATAATGCCGACGAGCCGACCCTGAGCGTGCCGACCGACCAACAGTCCAAGGAACTGCCGGCGCTGGAGGCCGAGATCGCCCAATCGAACAAACGCCTGGCCGAGGTCGACGCCAACTCGGGCGGCCGACAGGCCCTGTGGGAATCCAAATTCGCCGGGCGGCTCGAGCAACCTTGGACGGTGCTCGACGCGACCGCCGAATCGGCCGAGGGAGTTACGTTCACGAAACTCGAGGACGGCTCGCTGCTGGCCGGCGGCACGATTCCGAAGAATGCCGCCTACACGCTGTCGGCCCAACTGCCGGGCCACGCCATCAGCGCGCTGCGGCTCGAACTGCTGCCGCACGAAAGTCTTCCCAAGCAGGGCCCCGGACTGGCCAGGAACGGCAACTTTGTCTTGAGCGAGATTTCCGGGTCCGTTGGCTCCTCTGGTTCCGACGCGGCCGAAACACGATTGGCCTGGGGCGACACCTGGGCCGATCACTCCGGCGAAAACGGCGCCGTGGCCCTGGCAGTCGACGGAGACCCGAAGACCGGCTGGAATATCTCGGCCCCGGCCAATGCCAACGTATCGCGAACAGCCATTTTCTACCTCCGCGAACTAATGCCCGCCGCCGATGGCAAGCTGACGCTCGTCCTCGACCAGCGCTACGCAAAGCCGCGTTACTTGTTGGGACGGTTCCGGATTTCGGCCACTGCCGCCGACGGCGAAGTGCTCAAACTCCCAGCCGAAGTTCGCGACGCCCTGGCCGTGCCTGCCGCACAAAGAACCGACGCGCAAAACAGCGCGATCAAGCTCGAGTATCAAAAAGTCGATCCCGAACGCGTGCCGCTGGCGACGCGAATTGCCGAATTGGAACAGAGCCGCAAGCAAATGGCCGCCGCGGTCACGACCACGCTGGTCATTCGCCAGCGCCAGGAGCCGCGTGAAACTCACATCCACATGCGGGGCGACTTTCTGAATCCGGGCGCGGCCGTCAAGCCGGGCATTCCGGCCGTGCTGCCGCCAATCGCCTCTCGCGGCGCCCAGCCAGACCGCCTGGACTTCGCTCGTTGGCTGGTCGATCCCAACAATCCGCTGACTCCGCGTGTGACGGTCAATCGCATTTGGCAACATTACTTTGGCCAGGGTCTGGTCGTCACCGAAAACGATTTCGGCTTGCAGGGCGATCGGCCCAGCCATCCCGAACTGCTCGACTGGCTGGCCCGGCGGTTCGTGGCCGACGGATGGAGCCTGAAATCGATGCATCGCCGCATCGTGACCAGCGCCACCTATCGCCAGTCGTCGCGCATGCGCGCCGACCTGGCCGCCGCCGATCCCTATAACAAGTTGCTCGGTCGCCAGCAGCGATTGCGGCTCGAGGCCGAAACCATTCGCGACTCGGCCCTGGCCTCTAGCGGTCTGCTCACCGACGAACTGGGCGGCCCCGGCGTTTACCCGCCGCAACCGCCGGGAATCTACCGCTTCACCCAGCAGGTCAAGTTCTGGGGCGAGAACAAAGACGCCGAGCGCTATCGCCGCGGCATGTATACCTATTTCTGGCGCAGCAGCCCGTATCCTTTCCTGAAAACATTCGATGCCCCCGACGCCGTCGTGGCCTGCACCCGACGCCCGCGATCGAACACTCCGCTGCAAGCGCTGACGATCGCCAACGATCTCGCCTTCTACGAGATCGCCCAGGGCTTTGCCGCCCAGCTTTGTGCCACCCAGCTTGACGACACCCAACTCGATGACGCCCAACGGCTGCGGACGGCGTTTCGCCGCTGCCTGGCCCGCGAACCGTCGACCGCCGAATATGTCAGCCTGGCCGAGTATCTCGGCAGCCAGCGGGCTCGTTTCGAGGCGGCCCCGGAAGACGCCGCCCAGGTTGCTCCGGGCCGTGACATGACGAGCGACCAGCGAGCCCGCGCCGCGGCCTGGACCATGGTGGCCCGGGTGTTGTTGAATCTCGACGAATTCATCACGCGAGAATAAGGCCATGCAAGAGGCAACCAATCTCGATCGAGCCCGTCTGTTGGGCACCACGCGGCGGCACTTCTTCGCCCAATGCGGCATGGGCTTGGGCTCGATCGCCCTGGGCTCGCTGTTGGCCGACGAGGCGCACGGCGCGAGCGATCTTCCCTGGCTGCACGACCCCCTGGCGCCGCGAGCGCCGCACTTCGCGCCCGCGCGAGCGCGTCATCTTTCTGTTCATGGCTGGCGGTCCCAGCCAATTGGACCTGTTCGACTACAAACCCAAGCTGCAAGAGCTCGATGGCCAGGTCGTGCCCCCCTCGTACACCAAGAACAAGCGATTCGCGTTCATCAAGGGGGACGCCAAGCTTTTGGGCACTCGCCGCAAGTTCGCCCGCCACGGCCAATCGGGCGCCGAACTCAGCGAGCTGCTGCCGCACCTGGCCACCGTGGTCGACGACGTATGCATCGTCAAAAGCATGGTCACCGACGTCTTCAATCACGGGCCCGCCAAGCTGTTCGTCAACACCGGCTCCAGCCGCTTCGGCCTGCCCAGCATGGGCGCCTGGCTCACTTACGGCATCGGCAGCGAGTCGCGCGATCTACCCGGTTTCGTCGTGTTGCAATCGGGCCCGCGGTCCGCGCGGCGGCAATCCGCTCTGGGGCAGCGGCTTCCTCCCCACGGCCTACCAGGGCGTGCCGTTCTTGTCCGGCCCGGAGCCAATCTTGAACCTGGCCAATCCGCCGGGCGTCGACCGCTCGCGCCAGGCCGAATTCTTCGCCACTGTCGGCCGCTTGAATGCCGAGCGGTTGGCCGCCGTCGGCGATCCGGAAATCGCCACCCGCATTTCGGCGTATGAGATGGCCTATCGCATGCAATCGAGCGCTCCGGAACTGATCGACCTGTCGGGCGAGACCGCCGCCACGCTCAAGTCCTACGGCGCCGAGCCGGGCAAGCCTTCGTTCGCCAACAACTGCTTGCTCGCCAGGCGGCTGGTGGAGCGCGGCGTGCGCTTCGTTCAGCTCTATCACACCGATTGGGACCACCACGGCAACCCCGACACCCACTTGGGCAAGCCGCTCGACGATCGCTGCCAGGAGGTCGACCGCCCGGCGGCGGCCTTGATCGCCGACCTGAAAGAACGAGGCATGCTCGACGACACGATCGTCGTCTGGGGGGGCGAATTCGGCCGCACGCCGATGGGCGAACCGCGCGACCTGGTGGGGCGCGACCATCACGTCGACGGCTACACGATGTGGCTGGCCGGCGGCGGCATCCGCGGCGGACAAACCATCGGCGCCACCGACGAATTGGGCTACTACGCCGTCGACGACCGCGTTCACGTTCACGATCTACAAGCCACGATCCTGCATTTGCTGGGCCTGGACCACAAGAAGCTCACCTACCGATTTCAGGGGCGCGACTTCCGCCTCACCGACGTCGAGGGCAACGTCGTGCAAAAAATGCTCGCCTGACGCGACCCCACTGTTTCAATCTTCCGCTCCCATTGCACCGCCCGCAAACCCGGGCGATTTCATCCGATGTTATCTTGCTTCCTGGTCGGGCCGCGGGCCGTGGCTCTGTCGATATTCTTTTGGATCGCATCGACGGTAGCCGCACTGGCCGGCGCATTCGATCAGAAACTCTTTCCGGCATTTCCAGGTGCCGAAGGGGCCGGGGCCTATACCCGCGGCGGCCGGGGCGGACAAATCCTGGCCGTGACCACGCTGGACGACTACGACCCAAAGGGGGGCAAGCCGATTGCCGGCAGCCTGCGCGCCGCCGTCAAGACCCCCGGCCCGCGCACGATCGTGTTTCGCGTCGGCGGCACCATCGAACTCAAATCGGATCTCGATATCACCGAGCCGTTTGTCACGGTCGCCGGCCAATCGGCCCCCGGCGGCGGCATCTGTCTCAAGAACGCTTCGCTCAAGATCCAGGCTCCGCAGGTCATCATCCGCCACTTGCGCGTCCGCCCCGGCGACGTGCAAGGGCGCGAGCTCGACGCCATCAGTTGCCGCGAGCAGGACGTCATTCTCGACCACTGTTCGGCCAGTTGGGGCATCGATGAGACGATCTCCACCAACGGCAGCTCCGCCAATGTCACGGTCGGCTGGTGCCTGATCACCGAGAGCCTGAATAACTCGGTGCATCATAAAGGCTCGCACGGCTACGGATCGCTCATCAGCGGCCCGGGCGAGATCACCTACCACCACAACGTCTATGCTTATCACCGCAGCCGCAATCCGCGCGGCGGGGACGTGCTGTTGGACTTCCGCAACAACGTGATCGCCGCCTGGGGCGACCGTGCCGGCTACAGCGGTCCGGAGCGATTGCAGATGAACTACATCGGCAACTACCTGCAACCCGCCGATTACTCGAAACAGAAAGACCTGGCCTTTAGCCCCGGCGGCTTGCGGCAACGATACTACCTCGCAGGCAACGAGTTCGCCGGCTTCCCAGCGGGGACGGCGGATAATTGGCTCCTCATCAAGTCCGCCGCCGGCGCCACGCACGAGAAAACCGTCACTGCCCTTCGCGCGAATCAACCGTTCCCCACCAATACCGTGACGACCGAAACCGCAAGCGATGCCTTCCAAAGTATCCTGCAACAATGCGGCGCGGTGCTGCCCGAGCGCGACGCTGTTGATCGCCGCGTCCTCGCGCAGATCAAGCTTAAGCTCGGCCAATTGATCAATTCACAAACCGACGTCGGCGGATGGCCCCAGTTGGCAGCCGGAGAGGCTCCGCCCGACACCGACGCCGACGGCATGCCCGACGCTTGGGAGAAGCGGTACGGTCTCGATCCCCGCGCGGCCGATGCGAGCACGAGCGACACCGATCGCGACGGCTACACCGACATCGAGGAATACCTGAACGTCACCGATCCTACCAAAGCCGAGCCTTGGATCGATCCGCCCGCGGTCTCCTCGTCGGCCGGCGACGCCTTCGTCGGCGCCACGACCGTCTCGATCGCCTCGGCGACTCCCGGCGTCGACATCTTTTACACCCTCGACGAAACCCAGCCGACTCGCAAGTCGCTTCGCTACTCCGGCCCGTTTACGCTCGACCGTCCGGCAATGGTCCGCGCAACCGCGTTCTCCGGCGATCGCGCCAGCCACGTCCGCAACGCCCGGCTGTTGCACCTGACCATGCACGGGGCAGCCAAAGTCGAGCGCGCGAAACCGGGACTCCGCTACCGGTACTTAGAGCAGCTCGACGGCGACCCAGTCAAGGGCGAAGGCCGCTTGACCGATGATCTGGCAAATGTCGAATCGGCAATGCCAACGGCCACCGGCAGCGGCGCTGTGCTCGACCTGTCTCCGCGCGGCCGCGAGGACCAGTTCGGCTTTCACTACACCGGCCTGATCGAGATTCCCGCCGACGGCATCTACACCTTCACGCTTCGCTGCTCGCCGCGAGGGCGGTTAGTCATCGATGGCCAGGAGATTGTCGAAAGCCAGGGCAGCAAGCGCGAGCGCTCGGGCAAAGTGGCCCTGGCCCGGGGACTCCACCCGCTTGCCTTTACGATCTACTACTTCAGCCTCGCCGACAAAACCTTGCAGATCGACATCGAAGGACCAGACCTCGCGCGGCGGCCACTCAGCCCGTCGATGCTTTTTTCCGTCCCCGAGTGACCGGCTTGGCTTTGGCAGCAAGCGACTCATTGCGCGCCAAATCCACGGCCCGCCACATGTACCAACTGGCAACCGAGCGAAACGGCCGCCAGCACTCGGCGTGTTCCATCATCTCCTTCGCGGCAGGCAGCTTCGCCGTGCCGTAGGTCAGCATGAAACCGGTCCGCACGCCGAAGTCGCTGACCGGCAACACGTCCGGACGTCCCAGGCGAAAGATCAGCAACATCTCGACCGACCAGGGGCCGATGCCCCGGACCTGCACCAGTCGGGAGACAATCTCCGCGTCGTCCATCTTCTTCAGTTGCGCCAAGGTCGGCACGGTCGAGTCGAGCGTTTTGGCGGCCAAATCCTTAAGCGCCAGCACTTTGCTGCGCGACAAGCCGGCCCCGCGCAGCTTCTCGTCGGGCGTGGCCAGAATGGCCTCGGCCTTCAACCCTCCGCGCGGATACAAATCCATCACGCGCCCCAGGATCGTCGAGGCCGCCTTGCCGTTGAGCTGCTGATAGACGATTGCCCGCATGAGCGCCTGGAAGGGGCTTTGCATCTTCTCCGGCACGTGCGTGAACGGCCCGGCCTGTTTGATCACGCCCGCCAACACCCGATCGGCGCGGCACAGTCGCTTCACCGCTTCCCGAGGATCGTACGACAGGTCCATAGTCGCTCCATAAATGATCGAAATGATTGCCAGCGCGAGCTCCGCACGCTGGGAAACTAGAATCTATCGTGCCCTCGGCGGCGGTTAAAGGTGTGCCACGATGTCTCAAAGAGCTGCCATTCTCGGCTGGTAATTGCGGGCCGTGCATGCTTACAATACATGAACCCACGCCGATGCGTTCGCCGACGCCTGTGCGATTAACGATCAAACATTCGTCGGCGACCCCGCCCCAAGCTCAAAGCACGCCCGCCATGACTCGACACGATCGCAACGCTGTCGCACGCCCCCTGGGAACCATGCCCTGTGCCGACCTGCGCCGCCAGGCGGCGCGGTCCTTCAATCGCCGCCAGATCTTGCAGGCCGGCGGATTAGGATTTCTGGGCCTGGGGCTCTCGCAACTCTGGGACGCGCAGGCCCAGGCGGCCTCGGCGAGTTCCAACTCCGCCCCGATGCCAGCCGGCTTCGGCCGCGCCAAGCGCTGCATATTTCTGTTCATGTGGGGCGGCCCCAGCCAGCTCGACACGTTCGACCCCAAGCCCGAGGCGCCCGAGGAAATCCGCGGCTCGTTTCAGCCGATTTCGACCCGAGTGCCGGGCATCGCCATCAGCGAGCATTTTCAGCGGCTCGCGTCGCTCACCGACAAGCTGGCCATCGTCCGCTCGCTTTGCCACGACGATCCGGCGCATCTGTCGAGCGGCCACATGACGCTCACCGGCCATTTGGCCCCCACGCTCAAAAGCGACGCCGCGCCCCCCAGCGATCGCGATACTCCGCACATGGGTTCGATGCTCGCCCGATTGCGGGGCGGCTCGGGCACGCTGCCGCCGTTCGTCACCTTGCCCTGGATGGCGCTCCACCCGGCGGCCCCCGGCGGCCGCGCTCCGGGACAAAATGGCGGCTGGCTGGGACGCAAATACGATCCCATGGTCGTGACCGGCGATCCCAGCCAAGCGGACTGGAAAGTGCAGGAGTTGGGCCTCCGCGACGGCATTACCCTCGACCGGATGGAATCACGGCAGCAACTGCTCAAGGAGATCGACCGCTCTCGGGTTGAACTTGCCGGCGCCGGGCTGACGGGACTCAAACAACGAGCGTTCGATTTGCTGGGTTCGGAGAGTTCACGCCTGGCATTCGACCTCTCGCAAGAACCGGCCGCCGTGCGTGACCGCTACGGCCGCAACATCCACGGTCAATGTGTTTTGATGGCCCGGCGGCTGGCCGAACGGGGCGTTCCGCTGGTGAGCGTCAATTGGCACAACGACGGTCGGAATTTCTGGGATACGCACGGCGCGAATTTTTCGCGGCTCAAGGACGATCTTATCCCGCCGGCCGATCAGGCCCTCTCAGCCTTGTTGGAAGACCTGGACCAGCGCGGCATGCTCGACGACACGATCGTGGCCTGGGTCGGCGAGTTCGGCCGTCGCCCGCAGATCGACCCCGGCGGCGGAGGCGGAGGCCGCGCTCATTGGCCGTTCTGCTATAGCGGCCTGCTGGCAGGCGGCGGCATTCGCGGCGGCGCCGTCTTCGGCAAAAGCGACAAGCATGCCGCCCATCCGGTCGAATCGGCCGTCAGCCCGCAAGACTATGCCGCCACGCTTTACCACGCTCTGGGAGTGGCCCCGCAGACGACGGTCGCCGACCGAGTCGGCCGCCCAATTCGCGTCTGCGAGGGCCGGCCGATCCTCGAACTGTTCGGCTAACTCGCGGCCGCTGGCATTCCGCCGACCGGCTTCGTTGGCGCCAGATCCGTTCTCAAGTCGCAACCCGGGCTCACCGGCGCGCTACTCGATCTCGATCAACTCGACCAGGAAGTGAAGCTGCGCGTTCGGCGGAATGGCGCCCGGTCTTCCGGCGGCGCCGTAGGCCAACTCCGACGGAATCTCGAGCTCGATCATTCCCCCCTTGCCAACCAGTTGCAAGCCTTCGGTCCAGCCTGAGATAACCTGGTTCAAAGGGAACGTCGCCGGATCATTCCTCTTATACGAGCTGTCGAACTCCTTGCCGTCGTCGAGCCAACCCCGGTAGTGAACCGTCACCGTGCTGGACTTCTTCGGCTTGTCGCCGTCCGACTTGCGGCGGATGCGATACTTCAGTCCCGATTCCGTCTTGGTGAATTGTTCCGGCGCGTCCTTGTCGACCGGACCCGGCTCGGCCGCCCAGGTTCCCCTGCCGATCATCAACACGGCTGTCGCGACGACGAAAATAAAAGCGGTTCGAGCGCACAACATTGTGACGATTCTCCGGGGTTCTGTAGTCGAACAGTTAGATCGACGATTTGGGAGCCGCGTGGCTAACTAGCAAAAGAATAGCTCATCGCCGCACGGTGAAAAGGGGGCGCTTTTCCCTCGTACGCGCCTCCCCTAAACGAGCGAGATCGTTACAAATTTCGCGATCCCAGTCGTTGGATGCAATTCCGACCATTTTGAACGCACACACGTCCCAGCGAGTTCAATCGCTGCAATTGTCCAGTGGTTTTTAGCCGTTTTTGCCATGTGCAATCCAACGGCACGCGCTTTGCTTTCATGGTGCCAACGCATTCGGGGCATCCGAGAAGAAGGTGGTTTATGCACGTCGTTGTAGGGATGTTTTGCGCCGCGCTCGTGTGGGCGACCGCGACCATGTCGCAAGCCGAGCCACCCGTCAACGTAATCGATTCCGAGGACAACTCGCACGCTTCGTCCGAACCGCGAACCTGGACGAATAAGACCGGCACCCGCACTGCTCGGGCAACTTTGCTCGAAGTCCACGACGGAAAGGCCAGACTGCAAAAACCGAACGGCAAGTTGGCCGTCGTCGCGGTCTCGGAACTCAGCGAAACGGACCAATCGTACCTGGCCCGATTAAAAACGCCCCGCCGCCACGTCGTTCGCCGGCCAATCACGCGAACCGCGCCTGCCGACGGTTTGCTCACCAACGGCAAGCTGCCCATTATGGGCGGGTTCTTGAACATTCTGAAACTGCCAACAGGCGCCGGGTCCTCACCCGATCAGCAACGCGCATCCACGGGGCCCACCTTTCCGTTGCTGGCGCCGACGCCCGACGTGATGCCGGCCGACCTGGTACACATCCGGATCTCCCTCCGATTGCTCGAGCAGAACATCGAACGCTCGGTCAACCGGAACCACGACATCGTCGATAGCATTCTGGGCACGAGCATCCACGGGCAGGCGCGGCACCCTGGCCACGACGACACTGAGCCTGCAATCGAATCCGAATCAAGCCGTGTTCGACGTCGTTTTTGCCGGCACGGTAAATTCGCGGACGCGGGGCGAAAACGGTCCCGTGGTGCTTCATGGCTGGGCCAAAACACCGTTTCGCGCCACGAAGCAGCTCACGCTGACCGCCGATGGCATGCGATCGACGCCGACCGTCACCCAGGCCCTCACGCACTCAGTAACTACGAATATCGACACCACCTTGCCGGGTCTGCGCGGCCGATTGGCCGAGCGAATCGCTTGGCGCCGCAGCGCCGAGATGCGCCCCGAGGCCGATGCAATTGCTTCGCGGCATGCCGCCGACCGCATTCGCGCCGAGTTTGACAAAGAAGTGCAATTGACCGTCGCCCGGATGGAAAAGGTCTTGCTCGAAGGCACGCGAGATCTGCATCTCGATGTCGAGGGGGCAGCGGCGGTGGTCCGATTCAGCTCCACGCCTAAGCACGTGGACATCGTATTGCACCGTCCCCATGCCACGGCCGCCGAACTGGCCTTGGCTCCGCCCGCGATCGAGGGTGACCCGACCCTGGCTGTTCGTGCCCATCGCGTGGTGGTGCGCCAAGCGTTGACCACCAAGGCGCTCGACCAGATGGTGCAAAGGCTTGTAAACGGAAAAAAATCCAACGACAAAACACAAACCGTAAAGACAGCGGCGCCCGAGGCCTTCGCCCGGGATATTGAGATGAAGTGGTCGGCCGACCGTAACTGGTTGATCCTTGATGACCTCGACTCCCAAAGCCCGCTCAAGGAGCTGCGGACTGTTCGACTCCCCGTCGCCCAATCGTCTCCCCAGGGATCGCCGATCGCACCCTAGTTTGCCGCTGGAAAATCCCCCCGGGGCCTGCCTCAACCCATCGGCGGCCGGTTATACTAGCCTGACGTCTCAAACTGCCACCGGGCACGAGGTCGGGCGATGCGGGTCGCTAGTTTCTGGATCGCACTGATTGCCGTCGCGATGCTGCTGGAATCGCCTCGCTCTCGTGCCGGCGATCCGCAATTGGCCGGCGACATTCTGCCACTGCTCAAAGCCCGCTGCGTCAAGTGTCATGGGCCGGCCAAGCAGGAAGCCAAACTGAATCTGAGCACGCCCGGCGGACTGGCCCGGGGGGGCGAAAGCGGCGAGCTGGTTGCCTCGGCAAACCCCGCCGGCAGTCTGCTGTGGCAGCGTGTCGAAGCCGACGAGATGCCCCCTGACGATCCCTTGCCCGCCGAGGAAAAAGCCGCCATCAAGCAGTGGATTGCCAGCGGCGCCGTGGGGCTGCCCGCCTTCCCATCGGGCGCTCCGCCGGCCAGCGATCATTGGGCCTTCGACCGCTTGAAATCGCCGTCCGCGCCGGCGATCGCCGACCCGGCCATCGCGCCCAGCGCTATCGACCGCTTCCTGGCGGCGCGGCTCGAACAAAAAGCCCTAACTCCCCATGGCGAAGCCGATCGGGCCACGCTGATTCGCCGCGTTAGTTTCGATCTCACCGGTCTGCCCCCCACGCCCGAGGAGATCGAAGCCTTCCAATCCGATCCGTCCGCCACCGCCTACGACGCCATGGTCGAGCGGTACCTTGCCTCGCCCCATTATGGCGAGCGGTGGGGCAAATATTGGCTGGACGCCGCCGGCTATGCCGACTCGAACGGCTATTTCAATGCCGACACCGATCGCCCGCTGGCCTATCGATATCGCGACTACGTCGTGCGCGCGTTGAACGAAGACAAGCCGTTCGATCGTTTTGTCGTCGAACAGTTGGCCGGCGACGAGCTCGCCCGATTCACGACCGGGCCGGGAGGCCACGCCCGAAATCATCTCCCTGCTCGAAGCGACGCACTTTTTGCGCAACGGGCAGGACGGCTCCGGCGAAAGCGACGGCAACGCCGAGGAGGTTCGCGTCGACCGCTACTTCGCGCTGGAGTCGGCGACGCAGATCGTGGCCTCGTCGCTGCTGGGGCTGACCATGCAATGCGCCAAGTGCCACGATCACAAGTTCGAGCCGATTTCGCAGCGCGACTATTACCGCCTGCAGTCCGTCTTTTATCCGGCCTTCGACATTCAAAACTGGCTCAAGCCCAACGAGCGGTTCGTCTACGCGCACCTGCCGGGCGAGTTGGCGCGGTGGGAGGCCCACGACCGGCGAACGACCGAGGAAATCGCCGCGCTGAAAGTCGAGTTTGAAGGGTGGATGCGCGACCATCCGCTGCCCAGCCGCACGCTATTTCGCGACGAGTTCGAGCCGGGCGGACCGCCGCTGGC
Source organism: uncultured Planctomycetaceae bacterium (assembly GCA_963791755.1). GTDB lineage: Bacteria > Planctomycetota > Planctomycetia > Pirellulales > PALSA-1355 > PALSA-1355. The sequence goes on along the minus strand of CAWBTK010000003.1, from coordinate 150,046 downwards.
CGAAGCCTGGAGCAACACGGCGCCGGGCGATGACACGCCCGCCGGCGAGCCGCCGGTTCGGCTGGATGCTCTGCAGGCGCCCGCCGCGGCGCGGCAAGACGGCACGCTGCGAATCGTCGAAAGCGGCTCCGCGGGCGACCGCTGGCTGTGCACGCGCGGCTCGTTCGACTGGACTCCGGATGGCGAGGGGCAATGGATCCAGGCCACGTTTGATCTGGTTGACGACAAGGCGTCGGATGGCTCGCCGGCCGCCCGCATCGCTTATTTGATTGCCTTGCACGACTTCGACGACAACAGTCCCACCGCGGGCGGCAACGTGCTGCTCGACGGAAACCCGGCCGGCGGCGCTGCCGTGCACGTCGACTACCCGGGCGGCGACGTCCGGCACGCCGGCGACCTGGGAAGCGGCAAATACCGCCGCGGGCACAACTACGGCGTGCGAATCACGAACCAGTGGAAAGAACCAGTTTCTGTTGGAGCACCTGGTCGATCGCGTGGCCGAGGAAAAAACCATCACGCTCGCCGCCGAGGATCTGCCGGCCGGCGGTTTCGGCTTCGAGTATTGCTGCGGGCGCAGCTTCGCCGTCGACAACGTCCTGATCGATCGAGCGACACGCGATCAACCGCAAGACGCGGCAAAAGGAACAAATCGAGGCGATTCGAGCCCGCCAGCAAAACTTGCGCGAGGCCATCGCCGCCAAGGAGAAGACCCGCGGTGAAAAGCCCGGCAAAATCGCCTGGGTCACCGATCGCGGCGCCAAGCCGGCCGACGTGTTCCTGCTCGAGCGCGGCAACTATGGCTCGCCCGGCGAAAAGGTCGAACCCGCGCCGCTGACCGCGCTCGACGATCCCGACAGCCCGCTCGTGGTCAAGGAGCCCTGGCCGGAGGCCAACTCCAGCGGCCGACGACTGGCCTGGGCACGCTGGCTGACACGACCCAATTCCCGTCCCGCGGCCCTCTTGGCTCGGGTGCAGGTGAATCGCATTTGGCAGCACCACTTCGGCGCCGGCATTGTCGCGTCGACCGAAAATCTCGGCACCAGCGGCGCTCCGCCCTCGCACGAGCAATTGCTCGAATATCTGGCGGCCGAGTTTATACGCTCCGGCTGGAGCACCAAGCACATGCACCGCATGATCATGCGGCTCGGCCGCTTACCGGCAGCTCCGGCGGTCTCGACGAAAAGTCGTACCGCGTCGATCCCGACAATCGTCTGCTATGGCGCTATCGCGTTGCGCCGGCTCGACGCCGAATCGCTGCGCGACGCCATGCTGGCCGTCAGCGGCCAGTTGGATCGCCGCTTTGGCGGCCCCTATGTTCCCACCACGCGCGACGAGTTTGGCGAGGTATTGGTGCGCGGCGACGCGCCCGGCGCCCTGCGGCGGTCCATCTATTTGCAGCAGCGCCGCACCCAGACCATGAGTTTCCTGGGCGTGTTCGACTCGCCCACGATCGTCTTCAACTGCATTCAACGTCCGGCGTCGACCATGCCGCTGCAATCGTTGAGCCTGCTCAACGCCGAGTTTGTCGTCGCCCAGGCCGGCCACTTCGCCGCCCGCCTGGCTTCCGAAGCGGGCCCCGCGGCGGAGGCTCGCGTCTCGCGCGCGTATTTGTTGGCGTTTGCCGCGAGCGCCGGATGCCGCCCAAATGGCCGCGTCGCTCGAGTTTTTGCAGACGCAGCGCGAGAACTACCAGGCCGCGGAAGCCGACTCGCGCGCCTGGACCGACTTCTGCCAGATGCTGTTGGCGAGCAACGCGTTTTTATACGTGGAGTAGACAAGCCCCTATGAATTCGCACCTGGACCATTTCAGCGAACCAGCGAACGCGTTGTCCCGGCGCGTTTTTCTCGGCCACTATGCCGGGTCGCTGGGAGGGCTGGCGCTGGCGCACCTGGCAGCCGATTCGGCGTCCGCGCGCGTGCCGCCGAGGCCCCGGGCCGCGCCGCCGCCACGATAAGCCCGCGCGCCAAGGCGGTCATCTGCCTGTTTCAGCACGGCGGTCCCAGCCAGATGGACCTGTTCGACCCCAAGCCCCAGCTCAACAAGTACCACGGTCAGCCCTATCCGGCCGGGGATTTGGAAACGCACTTCGACAAGCAAAAAGGCAACGTGCTCGGTTCGCCGTTCAAGTTCACGCGGCACGGCGGTTCGGGCATGGAACTCTGCGAGTTGTTGCCCCACACCGGCCGCATGGCCGACGACCTGACGCTCATCCGTTCGATGAACACCGAAAGCGTCGACCACGAGTCGGCCTTGCGGCTGATTCACAGCGGCCGCTTCTTCGCCGGCATGCCGAGCTGGGGCTCGTGGGTCACGTATGCCCTGGGATCGGAGAATCGCAATCTGCCGTCGTACGTCGTGTTGTCCGATCCTGGCGGCTTGCCGGTCGATGGCGAGCGCAACTGGACCGCCGGATGGCTCCCGGCCGTCTACCAGGGCACGCCGTTTCGCTCGGGCAAGTCGCCCGTATTGAACCTGCGAACCCCCGAGGGTGTTTCGCCCGAGGCGCGGCGCGGTCAGCTTCGCTTTCTCGAACAGCTCAACCGCGCCCACTTGCAGCGACACCCCGAGAATTCAGAGCTCTCGGCGCGGCTGACGAATTTCGAAACGGCCGCCCGCATGCAGACCGCGGTGCCTGGCGTGCTCGATCTTTCCGACGAGACCGCCGAGACCCGGGCCTTGTATGGTCTGGATCATCCGACCACGGCCGAGTATGGCACGCGCTGCCTGCTCGCGCGGCGACTGGTGGAGCAGGGGGTGCGCTTCGTGCAGATCTTCTTGAAGTCGCAGCCCTGGGACACCCACAGCCGCAATGCCGAAAGCCTCAAGGGACTCTGCTCCATGACCGATCAGCCTAGCGCCGCGCTGGTCCAGGATCTGAAACGCCGCGGGCTGCTCGATTCGACGATCGTGATGTGGACCGGCGAGTTCGGTCGTTTGCCGATTTCGCAAGGCGCCGACGGTCGCGACCACAATCGCCGCGGATTCTCGCTATGGTTGGCCGGCGGCGGATTCAAGCCCGGCTACGTTCACGGCGCTACCGATGACTTCGGCTACGAGGCGGTGCGCGACGTGGTCACGGTTCACGATCTGCACGCCTCGCTGTTGCACTCCCTGGGGCTCGATCACCGCCGCTTGACCCATCAGCACGAAGGCCGCGCCGCCAGTCTCACCGACGCCGACGTGACCAAGGCCAAGATCGTGCCCGAGCTGTTCGCCTGATCCGCCGGCTGGGCGAGCTTGATTGAAACGCGGGCCTGATTGAAACGTCAGACAAACTCGACCTCGCCCAGCGAACTCAAGGCCAGGTCGACCGCTTCTTCGTCTTCCAGCACCGAGTCGTCGCTGCTCTCGTCCGCCCAGGGCCAGTCGGTGGTGGCGATGTAATCGGTTTCCTCCTCGGCGGCGACGGCTGCCGCCACCGAAGTATCGGCCATCATTGCCGGCGCCGCTTCGGCCGTCGGCCCGCCATCGGCGGCCAACACGGCAATTCCCGACGCTACGGCCGCCAAGCCAGGCTCGTCCGTCGCGACTACGGCAGTCAGCGGAGCGGCCTGGGCAGTCAACGGACCCGGCGAAGCCGGCGGCATGTAATACGGCCAGTCGGCCAGCGGTATGTTGCTCTTCACCTTGATTTCGGTCGTGAAGATATACGGATTGCCCGGTATGCCGCTGGGATACGTCATCTCGATAAAGAATGCCGTGGCGCCGGTGCTCGGCGTCGAGGGATCCGCGATGTAGACGTTTCCGGCGGGAGTGATCGGAGTGCTGGTCCAAATGATCGAAGGATTGTAGCCCTTGCGGAAATCGCGCTCGACCGGATTCGTGGCCTGCCACATCACGACGCTCGTGGGCACGGTGGTCGTCTGCAGGCGGATCGCTCCGCTTTGCTGCACCGTCCAGCTATATTGCGGCAGCGCACGATTGTTGACGACCGCGTCAAAAAACGAAGCCGTACTGGTGGCAACCCCCGCCGACGGCAAGCCGTGCCCCGAGTTGGGAAAGTATCGCAAGTAGTTCTGCGTGCCGGGCAGATCGCTGAAATAGTATTGCGACGAATCAGGGACGAAAAACTCATCCCCCGATGCGTTCAAGATCAACTTCGGCATGTCGTCGAAGCGGCCGTTATTGAGATATCGATACGGGTCGACGATCCGCCCCAGTGCCTGGCCCGCGTCGTCCAACACGTTTTGGATGATGTCATAACCGACGTAATCTTGAATCTGTTCAGAAAAGCCCTCCACCGTGCCGTTTGTCACGCCGTTGTAGTAGGCGTAATGATGCATCATCTGCTCGTCCATGTTCAGCACGTCGATCACGCCGGGAATGATCGCCTTCACCCGGTCGTCGCTGGCGGCCGTCAACCAGGTCGTCCAACCGCGCTTGGAAAAACCCGTGACGATGAAGTCGTTCACCGCCGCGCCGTTCACGTCCGGCCGGGCGATCAGGTCTTGCGTCGCGTTCATTGCCGACACGGCGCTCTTGGTCATCGCCAACAGTGCCGGCCAGGTCTCGTTGCCCGGATCGCCCAGGTGCTGACGGAACTGGTCGAACGTATACGCGATAATCTCGTCCTCCGTGCGACTCTCTTGCAGCGGATCGGCGTCAAATAGCAGCGGTTGATTCGGCACCGTGGGCAATTCGACGATCACGCTGCCCAATTGCGTGGCCAGCGCGGTCAGGGTCGTGTTAGGCGACAGATTGGGACTGGCGCTGTTCGACCCAGATCCGATCGACAGCAGCGCCGTCGTGCTGATCGCGCCATCCGGCACGTACACCCGCAGCCAGTGGTGCCACTCGGGCTTGTCGAGGTCGGCCAGGGAGCGCCAGGTTTGGCTTTTCAGATCCAGCACGTACATTTTCCCGCCGGCAAAGTTAACCGGCGAGCCGGGGTTATATTCAGTCGCCGTGTAGTCGTCGGCCTGCACGTAGGTCTCTAGCGCGCTGCTGCCCAAGGTATCGATGCGCAGCGACTCAAGCGCGCTGATGCCCTCGTTGCCCGCGACGTCGGTAACCCGGGCCCGCAATTGCACGACGTAGTCCGAACCCAGCATGTTCAGCGGCAAGGCGGGCGTCAGTTGGAAGAACGCGCTGCCGTTGAACGTCGACGTCGTCGTTCTGGCCAGCTCGCCGGCATCGGCGAAATCGCCATCGTTGTTGATATCGACATCCAGCCGCACGAGTCCGCCGACGCTGCTATTGACGGTCAGATGCGGCGTAACGTCGTCGGTGAACGGCACCACGGACGACAAGCTGATCGTGGGCGCCACGGTCCGCACGTCGATCGTCAAGATTGGCGAGGGGGCCGTGCTAACGCCGTTGTCGGCGACCGCCTTGATGTCGTGCAAGCCGTCGGCCAACAGCGGTAGCGTGAATTGCACGGTGGGAGTCGCCGTGCCTTGCGCCACCTCGACATTGTCCACGAACAATCGAATGAACGCGCCCGGCACGGCGGTCACGTCGATCCGCGGCGTGTTGACGTTGGTGACGTCGTCGCTATTGCTCGTGCCCGAGTCGTCCGCCGCGATCAAATCCGGCAAGGCCGGCGGCGTGACCGAGCGACTGAGCGTAAATGTGACGTGCACGGCCCCGCTCAGCCCCGCCGAATCCGTGGCTTGCAAATGCAGCGTGTAGACCCCGTCGGGCAATGAACCGCCGGCCAACGTCGTTAGAAATGCCTCGCTGAGCGTGAACGCCCCTCCCGGCTGCAACAGCGGCAGCACGTCGGTGCTCACCGGTCCGCCGTTCAGCCCCGCCACGAAGCTGATCAAAGGATTGGCGTGGGTCAGCGTGCCGGCGACCGTCGGGTCCGAGGTAACGCCGTCGCTGCCGCTGGGGCCCGTGTCGTTGGCCAGGCCGGCGCTCGGCGCCGGCGGAGACACTGCCGGCGCGCTGATGTATTTGACGGCCGTGCTGGGATTCGTCCCATTGAGCCTCGCGATGCTCTCGTCAATCACGTTCACTCCGCCATCACGGCTGAAGTCGTAGACATTCGTGAGCGGAATGTTGTTAGCGACGAGCTGCGGATGTGCTCGAACGGCGGCCTCATCAATTGAGTTGACAAGTGCATAGGTCGCCGTGTCGCCCGATCCGCTGTCCCCCACCGCGTTGCCGAAAAAGAACACGTCCGACTGCGCCAGCCCCGTGTTCTTGTTGGCGGCGACGATCACCTCCAGCCATTTCTTCGTGATCGCGCCGTCGGTCCAAACGATCTCGACCCGGTCCGATCCGCTCGTGCCGGCCCCCGCGCGCACGCTCACCGATGCCGGCGCCGGCGCCGTGCCCCAGTTCGCCGGCCCGTTATCGTTACCCACTCGAAACGTGAAATCGGCGGCGGTAATCCCCGGATGCGAACCGGTGATATCCACCATGATCCCGTTGATGCCCTTGCTGTAGCTGGTGACGTTGGCGAACGTGGCCGCGCCGGCGCCGCTCAGCAAAGCGCTCTTATCGCTAGCGATCGCGTTGTCGTCGCTGGCGCTGATCCCCGCCACGTTGCCGTCATAGCGCGAGTGGTCGTAAAACGTGAACCGCCCGACGACGCTCGACGGCGCAATCGACAACAAACAGCGGTTTTCCAGCGACTCCAGTCGCGGATGATACCAGCGGCCCGTCTCCTTGCCAGATCCGCTCGCGCGGCTCGAACGAAAGGGAGCAAGCCAGCTGCGCGTATCGAATTGCTTCATCCGAATGACTCCGGCAAGGGGGGCGGCATTTCAGGATCGGGGCATGTCAGAATCGGGACGTCGGCTAGTATAACACCGCCCCGGACCGAAAGGACCGAATTATGCCAAAAATCGTTTGGCGCGAAACACCCCAGCCGCCGCCCCGTCAGCTCCACAGATTCCGGTCCAACATCCGGTAATTGATCGCCTCGCTGACGTGCATCGGCGAGATCGCGGCGCTAGCGTCCAGGTCCGCAATCGTCCGGGCCAGCCGCAAAATCTTGTCGTGCGCCCGCGCCGACAGCCCCAGCTCGGTCATCGTCGCCCGCAACAGGTTCATGCCCGCGTCATCCAACTGGCAGTAGCTGCGTATTTGGCGATGCGTCATGTGGCCGTTCTGCCGCGTGGGCGTGCCGGCAAATCGCTTCTGTTGAATTTCGCGCGCCGCCACCACGCTCTCGCGCATCGTCGCGCTCGACGTGCCCGGCGTTGAGCCGGCCAACTCGCGAAACGGCACGGCCGGCACTTCGATATGAATGTCGATCCGATCAAGTAAAGGGCCGCTGATCTTCGACATATACCGCTCGATCTGCGGCACCGTGCAGTGGCAATCGCGGCGCGGATCGTTGCGATAGCCGCAAGGGCAGGGGTTCAACGCCGCGATCAACATGAAACTGGCCGGAAACGTCGTGCTCGACAGGGCCCGCGAAATCGTCACCGTGCCGTCCTCCAGCGGCTGCCGCAACACCTCCAGCGTGCGGCGATTGAACTCCGGCAACTCGTCCAGAAACAACACCCCATTGTGGCTCAGGCTGATCTCGCCCGGCGCGGGCACCGATCCGCCGCCGACCAGCCCGGCATCGCTGATCGTGTGATGCGGCGCCCGATAGGGCCGCGTGGCCAGCAGCGGCTGCCCCGGCTTGAGCAAACCCATGGCGCTATAAATCCGCGTGGTCTCGATCGACTCGCCGGAAGTCAACTGCGGCAAAATCGTCGGCACGCGCTTGGCCAGCATCGTCTTGCCCGAGCCGGGCGGGCCGAGCATCAAAATATTGTGACTGCCGGCCGCGGCGATCGTGATTGCGCGCTTGGCCATCTCCTGGCCGCGGACGTCGGCAAAGTCGACGTCGTAATTCGCATATTCCTGGAACCATTCATTCAGCCGCGGCGGCGTGGGATCGATCTCGATCGCGCCGGTGAAAAACGCCACGGCCTGGGCCAGGCTCGATACGGCGATCACCTCGATGCCCTCGACCACGGCCGCTTCCGCCGCGCTCTCCGACGGCACCACCAGTCCCCGCAGCCCCTCTTGTTTCGCCGCGGCAATCGCGATCGACAGCGCCCCGCGCGTCGGCCGGGTCGTGCCGTCCAAGGCCAGCTCGCCGACCACGGCATAGCGATCGAACAACTCGCTGGCGATCTGCCCGCTGCCGGCCAGCATCCCCAGCGTGATCGGCAGATCGAACGACGCCGCCTGCTTGGGCAACTCGGCCGGCGCCAGATTGATCACGATCCGATCGTCGGGCCGCATGAAACCCGAGTTGACCATCGCCCGCTCCACGCGGTGCGTGCTCTCCTTGACCGCGGCCTCGGGCAGCCCGACCAGCACGGTCTTTGGCAGCGCCCCGGGCGAGACATCGACCTCCACCTCGACCGGCAACGCCTCGATCCCCAACAGCGAAAACGTGCGGAGCTTGGCAAGCATGGGGCGCGGGAAGCGAGGCTTTTGGGTACGTAGTTCTATAACTATAAGAGCGGTTCGAACCGTGGCATTGTCGTGAACCGTTAGCGCGTTGACAAGCAGATTACCTAAACGATCCTTCGCTATAATAATATTCATGCTGACCGCCTTCACCCACGGTATGGAGGTCCGATCGTGATAGATGCCACGGCAGCCCGCTTCATCATCCGGCCCATCACGACCGCCCTGCAGCGAGTCGGCCGCCAAGACGCCCAGGTGTGGGTGCTGGTCGAGATGGCGGACGGCGATCATCTGGCGTTCGATCGTTTGCGCGAGACGCTGGCCGCGTGGCCCGGACGCCGGCGAAAGAAGGTCTGCTTTTACGTCCAACTCGCGCTGCCGCTGGGGCAATCAGTCGAACTCGTCGATGGAGAACCGTTCCCGCAGCCCGTCCTGTTTCGTCAGTCGCGGCTCGTCGAATTGGCGCTCCAACAACTGGCTCGCGAGTCGGGCTTTCGCGCCGCATCGGTCGAAGTCAGCTTACCGAGTGGTTCGTCGGATTGGAGCTGGATTGCGGCCGAATTCGACGACCTAGCCCAGCCAGATATCGCGGCCGACGAATCGCCGGTGACAAACGACCTCGTGGACGTCTATCCGGTGCGCACGGCGTTAAGCCGTTTTGAAAACTCGGGAGCGGACTATGTGATTCACATTCGCCCCCCGCTTTGTCAGTTCGATGCCGCGATGATGGAAAGGCTGTCGACTTCGATCGAAACGTGCCTGACGCAATTGCAGGCCAACCAGCCTCGCCGCGGCGCGTACCTGATAACCGACGGGCCCGACAACCCTGCGCGGAGCACCGCCATGTGGGACCTGCTTGGAAGCTCGCGATTCTGGCGCGGCCAACTGGGTTTCGAAAACGTCAGGCTGCGCCAAATCGCATAGTCCCGTAGGTCATGCCTCGGCATGACGGAATCGCCTGAGACCACAAACCCAAAGCGCCAGCGAGGGCCTGTCCTTTGAATACCTTGTTCGCGCGCCTCCTCGACGGACCTTGCCTCGCTCGAAACACAGCGCCAACATGCTTGCTTGTCATGCCGAGGCATGACCTACTGGGCTGGCCTCCAACATGTTCGCTTGGCATGTCGAGCCATGACTTATTGGGCTGCCAAGTGGAAGGCGACCTGATGAAGTTAACCGCGAAAGGAGCCATGTACTGGTGTTGAAACCAAAGAATCCTCGTGCTATCAGTGAGGGCATGAAGCAACTGAAGCAATACCTCAATGAACTGGAAGAGATATACGGAATGCCATTCACCGGTAAGGTACGGACACACTGACCATGAGCCAACCCAAAATCATTAGTGGCGCCCTTGGACAAGTCCTGAAGGCTGCTGGCTTCAAGAAGAAGTCAGATACATGGTATCGGTCCAGTGCAGACGTGATCGCCGTACTGAATCTTCAAAAATCCAACTACGGCCAGCAATTCTATATCAACGTCGCACTGTGGCTAAGGACATTGGGCGACGTCAACGCCCCACCGGAAAACCAATGTCACATTCGTTGCCGCTTGAGCGACGTCGTCGAAGAAGACAAAAAGCAAATCGCGCGACTGTTGGACCTCGAAGATGTATCCACTTCCGACGAGGACCGATCTGCGCAGATTAGGTCTCTAGTAGAACGGCACGTAATCCCTTTCTTTTCTCGGACTGCGACCATTGACGGTCTAAAAACTGCGTATAGGACTGAAGCATGGTTTCGGCCGTTTGCTATTGCGAAAGCCTGCGCCGTCCTGGAAGAAGACCCAAGTTCCGTAGGTCATGCCTCGGCATTCCAGAATTGCCGAGAACACAAACTCAACGCGCCAGCGAGGGCTTGTCGCGTGGATAAAAAGGTTCGCGCGTCAGATGCTTCAACCGCTGCCTGATCTCTGGCAAGCGGCGTTACCGATGCCGAACCCGCGTTTGGGCCTGGTAGTTGTAACTCGAGTAGCCGGCGTACACAAAATCCCCCTTGCCGAACGGTCCAGGGCCGTATCCGCCAACCAAATACTCCGCGACTGGTTTGCGGCGATAGGGTCCGGAAGACTTACGGCCCGAGGCCTGGGCGTCTTGGACCAGGCACGAAAGGGCGACGGCGAGAAGCGCAGCCTTCCAGGAATGCCGAAACATATTTCAACTCCTGAAACATCGAGTTGGCGTTTTGCTCGTGCTTTAAGCGATCGTCGGAAATAAGCTGCCAGCGCGATCAAGGATTTGGTCAGCACCGCTACAATCGTTAGCTGCTCGGCCGTCACTCGTCACCCAGCCTTCAGAGCCGCGCGTTGCACGGCAGGGCCCCCGGTTAATGCGTGCTCCGGGTGCCACTGGCTTTGCCAGTGCTCTGCTCGCGATGCCCTTGTGGGCCGATCTTGAGTCGGGCGTTGCCCGGCGTTGCGTCGCGCGTCCCGTCGCGCCTCCGCCCGCCGGCCGCCCGAACACGAATTTGAAGTTTGGCCACGGAGGCCGCTGAGAACACAGAGGTATTGTCCTGATTCCCCCCCTCGGTGTCCTCGGAGACCTCCGTGGCTATCCGCTTTCGTATTTCGAGTGCCGGCGCTTGCGACGTCACGACGACCGGTTATCGTGGCCACCGACAGACGTCTTTGCCTTGCTTGCATTTCCCGGCCCATTGCGACAGACTGGCCGCGGGCGAGGTTCGCTTTGCCGCCTCGTGATCTCGACTTGAACAATGCTTCGGCAACCACACAACGCGGTTCGTCAATCCATGAAACCACTTTCCGATTTCGCGATGATCCTGATCGCTTGCCTGGCGGCAAGCTTCGCTGCCGGACAACTGCCCGCCGCCGAGGAACCATCCGCCACCGTCCGCCTGGTCTTCGCCGGCGACATCATGCTCGACGACGGACCCGGCAAGGAACTGGTCAACGGAGTCGATCCCTTTGCCGCCTTCGCCGACACGCTCACCCGTGCCGACTTCACGATCGGCAACCTGGAGTGCGTCGTGGCCACCGGCGGCCAACCGGTCGACAAGCCCTACAACTTTCGCGCCGACGTGCGGGCGATCCCGCTCGTGCAGCGCTACTTCGATGCCGTCGGCGTGGCCAACAACCACTCGGGCGATTTCGGCCCCGAGGCCCTGGTCGAACAGTGCGGGCGGTTGGAATCGGCCGGTCTCAAGTACTTCGGTGGCGGGCGGAACCTGGCCGCGGCCCGCGTGCCGCTCGTGGTCGAGCTCAAGGGCCTGCGGATCGCGATCCTGGGCTACAACGAGTTCAAGCCCCGTTCGTTCGCCGCCACCGATACCCGCGCGGGAGTTGCCTGGAGCGTCGACGCGCAGGTGGTCGAGGACATCGGCCTGGCCCGCTCCAAGTACAAAGCCGACCTGGTCATACCCTACATGCATTGGGGCTACGAGGAAGAGCCCGAGCCGAACGAACGACAGCGCACCTTTTCACGCGTGATGATCGACGCCGGGGCCGACGTCGTCGTGGGCGGCCATCCGCACATCACGCAAGGCGCCGAGTATTACAAGGGCCGTCTGATCGTCTACAGCCTGGGCAACTTCGTGTTCGACGGTTTCGACGAAGGGCCGTGCCGCAGCGGCTGGCTGCTCGGCCTTACGCTCGACAAGCAGGGCCTCGTGGCCTGGGACACGCGCGTGGCGCATGCCGACGACCGGGGCATTCCGCATCCATTGCCCGGCGCCAAAAGCCCGCGCGGCCGGCGCGGCGAACCGACGATTGAAATGCGGGCCGCGGACTAGCGCGGGCCTAAAACCTTCTTCTTCCCTTCAGGAGCGACAACCATGAAGACCCGATTCGCTTTGCTTTTCGCCGCGCTAGCCCTGGCCGCGCCCGCCGCCGCGGTGGCCCAGGAACAACCGGCTCAGGAAGAGCTCAAGAAACTCTCGGGAACCTATTTTATGGTCCGCGGCGAGGAAGCCGGCAAACCGATTCCGCCCGAGATCGTGCGCACCGCCAAGCTGACGCTGGAGGGCAACAGCCACGTGGTGAAGCTGGGCGACGAGACGATTCGCGGCACGCACACGGTCAATCCGCTGGAAAAGCCGCGCTCGATCAACGCCACCGACACCATGGGCCGCTTCGCCGGCAAGACGGTCAAAGGCATCTACAAATTCGAGGACGAAACCTTCACCGTCTCGTTCGCCGCTCCCAACGAGCCGCGGCCCATTGACTTTGTCACCACCGGCAAGCCCGGCCGCCTGATGCACGTCTGGAAGCGGATGAAATAGACGTGCCGCTCGGCAATGGCAGGGGCGACCCCTCGGTTCAACAGCCTTGCCAAACGGCGCGAATGCGCAAACGCCACGGTCCGCCAAATCGACGGCGTCAGCTCGGTTTTGAGCCAGTCGCGCAGTTTGCCGCAGCCCAGCGCGTGGACGCAACGGCGGGGATCGTCCTCGCCCCCCCGATAACCCCAGTGAACCGCCACGATGCGGCCGTCGCTGACGATCGGCCCGCCACTGTCGCCGGGGATCGTCACCTGCTTGTTTTCGATCCCCTGGGCCGCGACCAACGTCTCGGGCACGTCCCCTTCGAGCGGAATGGGCTTGGCCACCCGGGCCACGAACGAACGGAAACGCTTGGGTCCATAGCCCCAAATCTCGACTCGCTCGCCCAGTTGCGGATCGTGATCGGCGATGGGCACGGGGCGAATCCCCTTGGGAGCGTATATCCACAGCGCGGCGACGTCCAACGTGCGGTCGATGGCCAGAATGCGGGCGCCAGAGATCTGCCCGTCCTTAAACTCGACCGTCACCGGGCCGATCGCGCCTTCGAACAGATGGGCGGCCGTCAGCACCAACCCCTCGCGACCGCTGACCGCGGTCAGCGTTCCCGTGCCGCTGACCGCCGGGCCGGGCTGGTCATAGCCGCTTTTCCAATTCTTCACCCGGGCCGCCGCCATCCGGGAACCATCTTGCTGGTAAGAAACGACCTCGAACGTCTGCGTCGGGTCGGGTACGAACAGCAAGCCTGCCAACAATAAGAAATATTGGGCCATTGATGACATCCCTCCGTCATGCGGAAACAAAACGGCTTGGCTCGAGCGGCAATACTGCTCGAGTTTGACGGACAGCTTCCCGCCGTCGTCAGTTCCAGAATAATTGGAAAGGTCTCGCCGCAACAGGCCCCCGCGCCAGAAATTGCCCCGCGGATGCCACTTATGAGCGAGACAGAGGGCGCGAGCAAGCGGGATGATCGGCGCGCCCCGCGGCACCTTGCGAAGTTGCAAGCAACCTGGGGGCTTGCAAAATTGCAGGCGCCGAATTAGCGGCCGACTCTTAATACCCGACGGCGGCGCCGTCCTTGCGCGGCTCGGTCGCGCCGTGCAGCACTCCGTTTTTGGGGTCGATCAGGATGCCCTGAAATCCGCCCATGCCGGCGCCGCGGGTCGCTTCGACTTTGTGACCCTTCTTGGCCAGCGCCGCCACGACTTCGCGCGGCACCAACGGCTCGACGAAAACTTCGCCACCGTTCGGCTGGGCCGGCTCGCCCGTCGGCTCGGCGCTGCCATCGTGGCGCACCCGCGCTTCGTCGCCCGCTTCCTGCAAGTTCATGTCGAAGTCGATCAGGTCGACCAGAATCTGCACGTGCCCTTGCGCCTGCATGTCGCCCCCCATCACGCCAAACGACAACCACGGTTTGCCATCCTTCGTGACCATGGCCGGGATGATCGTGTGGAAGGGCCGTTTGTGCGGCTCAAGCCGATTCAAGTGCGTGTCGTCCAAGGCGAACAACTGACCGCGATTCTGGATGACAAAGCCCACGTCGCCGGGAACCACGAACGAGCCAAACGCGCCGAAATTGCTCTGGATAAACGAGCAGCAATTGTGGTCCTTGTCGACAACCGTCAGGTAAATCGTGTCGCCGTGCGCGAGCAGCGGGTTGCCGGGCGGAACGTCCCGCGCGGCCACGTCCATGCTCAACAGCGTGCCGCGATTGGCGGCATATTCCTTGGAAATCAGCTCGGCCGTGGGCAGCTTGCCAAACGCCGGATCGGCATAGAACTTGGCCCGATCGGCGAAGGCCAGCTTCTTGGCCTCGATGAACAGGTGGAACCACTCGGCGCTGCCGCGCCCCATTTTGCGAATGTCGTAGGGCTCGATCAGGTTCAGTATCTGCAAGGCCGCGATTCCCTGCCCGTTCGGCGGCAGCTCCCACACGTCGTAGCCGCGGTAGTTCGTCGACACCGGCTCGACCCAATCGCTCTTGTGGTCGGCCAGGTCCTTCAGCGAAAAATAGCCCCCATTGGCCTCGCTGAACGAGACAATCTTCTGCGCGATGGCGCCCTTATAGAACGACGCAGGATCGGCCGCGATCGCCCGATAGCTGGCCGCCAGGTTCGGATTGCGAAACATTTCGCCCTCGGCCGGCGGGTGGCCGGCGGGGAGAAACGTCTTGGCCGTGTCCGGATGTTTCTTCAATCCCGCGGCCGTGGCCTTCCAATACACGGCGATCACTTCGCTGACCGGAAATCCTCCCTCGGCATAGGCAATCGCCGGCTCCAGAATCTCGGCCATCGACTTGTTGCCGAAGCGGCCGCGCAGATCTTCCCAACCCGCGACGCAGCCAGGCACGCTCCAGCACAACAGTCCCTGGCCCGGAATGCTCTTGAGCCCCTTCTGCTTGAACACGTCGCGGTTCAAAGCATAGGGACTGCGACCGCTGCCGTTCAGACCGTATAGTTTTTTGGTTTTGTTGTCCCAGTAGATCGCGAACACGTCTCCGCCGATGCCGCAGCTCATCGGTTCGGTCAGGCCCAGCATGGCGCTAGTCGCAATGGCGGCGTCGGCGGCAGTGCCGCCCCGCTTGAGAATGTCCAGACCAGCCTGCGCCGCCAGCGGCTGGCTCGCGGCAACGATGCCGTGTTCGGCTACCACGACCGAGCGGCTTTGCGTGGCGTTTTTCGTGGGACGGTCGTAGCCCGCCGCGCCCACGGTTCGCGCGGCGGATGTGAAGTATGCGAACATCAGGGTCCCCAGCACGGCGGCCACCAGCGGAGCATGTGACACACGGTTCATAACGCGGGCCCTCTTCGAGAAGAATAAAGTCGCGGGATGCAAGTTCCGACAGCCGCCCGAACCAAATTGACCGATCGCTGGGCGAATGTCAACGAATTTGCCGCGTCGAATCGGCGCCGCACGGCTCCCCCTCCCGTGTGCGGGGGCACTTCATTCGGCCAGCAATCGGAATCCACATACACGACGTTTTCGCCGCGCGATTGCCAAGATGCCAAAGACGCCCAGCATGGCCAGGGCCAGACTCGACGGCTCGGGCACGATCTGTACGCTATCGCCGATGTACAGAATCTGGTCGACTGCCAGCGCATCGGAGGGATCGATGAACGATGAGTCGTGATCGATGTTCGCGTCGAACGTCGGACTGAAGACCGCCGTCCCCAAGGCAATCCCATGCATCGTGATTTTCCACAACAGTGCTTCGCCGAGTCCCGACTCCTCGCTGGCCAAAGAGGCGGAACCGGCTCCCTCGATCAGTCCCGGCGTGGCCAGGTCGCCGTACCGCAAGCCAAGAGCGAAATAGCTTCCCCAATCGATTCCAGGGTCGCCAAAGTTTCCAGGATCGCCCGGGTTCGGGTTTATCGACGGCAGCGACGGAATCGACACCCGCCCCGCCTCATAGGTCACATCCATAAACGCCGCCCATACGCCCGGAAACCGCACCGACGGGTCGCGGATGTCCTCGACGTAAGCAGCCAACTGAAAGTCCTGATTGACATTGACGGTTGTAATTGGATTGTCGCTTAAATCTTCCACTTGCAGCCGGAATGCGGCCAGCGGCGCGGCTTCGAGCGATGCGGAGGAAACGAATTGCAGGGCAATACAAATGACAAAGGCTCGGATAGCGGGGCTCAATGAAGTCTCTCCTGGTGCCTGGGCCGGGACGGGGATCAAGTCAAACAGTTGGAACTGGAAATGCTGGCGCCAAGCGGCGCGATGCATGCGCCCAGAAATGGACGAGCCAGCGGGCGCCGCGATCAGAAGCTCAGACGCACGATAAGTCGGCGAGCGGCACCAGAACCTGGAAGGGGTATGCCGTGAGGATAATCGGAAACGCCGACAAACACAAGCAAATTCCAGACGCACGCAGGGAGCGCGACTGGAACCTTCCACATAAAGCGCCTCTTCGAGCAACTGCATTGCTCACGACTGCGAGTCTCTCCGCGAGCGACACGACCCATGCAGGCGCTTGAATCCTTTTTTTGAACGCGCGGCAAATTTTTTCCAGCGCGCGAGCCCGATAGAACTGGCATGCAAACCATCGCACGAAACCGCCGCGGCGTGAGCGTGACCATTCTGTTGCTTTTGGCCGGAGCGGTCGGCTGCCAAGGCTGGCATCTGCCGCCGCCGACTCGCGGCGGGCTGTGCAAGCCCTGGCCCGGTTTTGCTCCGGTGCCGTGCCAAACCGCGCCATGCTGCCAGCCAGCCGCGCCCTGCTGTCAGCCCGGCCCTCCGATGGAAATCTGCGAGCCGATTTGCGTCCGCCCGGAAAACGGCGAAAACGACACTCGCACGGGCCTGCGCAGCGTCGACACCAGCGAGCCGTCACGCTCGACTTCACGCTAGGGCCGCTTCGACGCGGCTGCTTCAACGCAGCAGAATGCGCTGCATTTTGTGAATGATCGGCGTTAAGGCGATCGATCCTCTACGCCGTGCTGCGTCGCTTTCGCCAACCGTGGAAGGCGACCCCCAACATGCCGATGGCCCACAAGGCAATCGACGTCGGCTCGGGCACGGCGAACGAATAAATCGTCCCTTGGCCGGTCGGTCCTCCGCCCAGGGTCTGGCCGTAGAGCGTCGAACCGATCAAGGTCAGCCCCAGCGGTCCGGCCCCATCGGACGCTCCGCCCAAGAACGAATGGAGAACCTGAAAGCCGGTTCCATCGGGGTGAATCGTCCACAGCGTACCGCGATTACTTGCGCCCCCTGGCTGGTAACGCCGTAGATGTCGCCGCCGAGGACGATCATGTTGCCCACTGGCACCTTGCCGTCATTGGCGCCGCCGTGGAATTCGTGAAGTATTTGCAGCCCATTACCGTCCAGGTCCATCGAGAACAGTGCATTGTCGCCGCCGAAGGTAGCTGGCGATTTCCCAAGCCCGAAAACAGTCGAATCGATCGCCATCAACGGGCCGGCCGCGGCGGGCACGTCCAATAACTGAAAATTGCTGCCGTTGAGATTCATCGTGAAAATCTGGCTGGAATTCGAGCCGTAGATCTGCGAACCGATGACGCTGACATTTTTCGGCCCACCGCCATCGCTGGCGCCGCCGGTGAAGTTTTGTAATACTTGAAATCCGGAGCCGTCGACTTTGAACACCGAGCCAAAATGATTGTCGCTTTCGCTTTTGGGAACCGTGCCATACAGGGCGGAACCCGAGCGGAACAGCGGCGTGTCGGGCTTGCTTCCCTCGGTGCTCGTGAAGGCGTGAAAATCGTGCATGTTGCTGCCATCGGTGTTGACGGCGAAAACAGTGCCATAGCCTCCGAATGGGCCAACGCCTCCGTAGTACGAGGTACCGTACAACGTGGAGCCCAGCAGCGAGACCCCGCCCAGCGGATTGTTGGCGGTGCCGCCATTGCTGGCCATCGAAGCCAGCAGATTGAATCCGGTGCCGTTGGCGCCCATGGAGTACACGGCGCCAAATCCGGTCACACCTCCACTGTACGACGCGCCGTACAATGTCGTGCCGTCGGTGTCCAACGGCCCATACGGAACGGCGCCGTCGTTAGCGCCGCCGGCAAACCAGTGCAGCACCTCGAAATGCCCGGCGTGCGACTTCGCCCCCGCAATGCTAATCAGAAGGACAAACAGGCCCAAAGTTAGCAGCCGAGCGTTCCGGACCATGAGCGTCGCTCCTGTGCATGACAAGGTTTGCGCTTACCGTATCAATGGCCATGACGCTGTCGCACGACTGGCTGCCAAAGCAACCAACCAAAACACCACCTTTGGGTCACTATAACAGCCTCGACCGGACCGTCAAAGATTTTCTGCTGTTTTCTCGCCAAACTAAGCCGGCCGTGTCCTGGACGAAGACCCAACGGCCCTTTCAGCCGGCCCGGCCCGCACCTCGCCCGCGTGAAAATCGACCTCGCGCCTGCCGGCACTGCCTCGCTGTTCGCAGCGGCCGCGCGACTCCAGGGCGATCTCTTGACGCTTTCACCGATCGCCCTCAGACTGTTTCTGGATAACCACAAGCGAGAGTGGCGGAATTGGCAGACGCGCTGGACTTAGGAACGGGCTTGGCCGCTTGGTGAAATTGGCAGACACGCAAGATTTAGGATCTTGTGCCGAAAGGCGTCGGGGTTCGAGTCCCCGAGCGGCCACTGAATGTCACTCGCTGCGCGCCCTTCCATGAAGGACTGATGGGACGTTGATCGACGAGTCAACTGACTCACGGTCGATTCTTTGGCATTTAGGCCGTGCGGCGTCGAGCGACACAGAGCGTCAGCTATCGTGGAGGCAGACTTGATACTATCGGACGTGATTTGGTCCGTCCCGCTGTGCTATCCCGCGCTTTGCAATCGAACGAGCAAAACATCACTAATCGACCGATAAGAGGCAGCCACATCCTTATGAACATTCGATTCTGCATGCAAAGAGCCTTGATTCTTGGGCTTGCCCCGGTAATCGTAGCCGCTGATTTTCAAGCCACCTCGGCCAAGGAACCCGTCTTCGAGGCCCTGCCGGACGCCATCGAGGCCTACATTTATGGTTACCCGCTGGTCACCATGGAAATGACCCGCCGCGTTATGACCAATGTCGAGAAACCCAGCGGCACGCGCGCTCCGATGGGGCAGTTTATTCGGATGCGCGAGTATCCCGCGCCGCGTTCCGCGATGTGACCGCCCCCAATGCCGACACCCTCTACACGACCGCATGGCTGAACGTCCGCAAAGAGCCTTGGGTGTTGAGCTTGCCCGACGTGCGGGACCGCTATTCTTTATTCCCGATGCTTGATGGCTGGACGAACGTCTTCGAAGTGCCTGGCAAACGCACTACGGGCACCGGTCCGCAGAAGTACGCCATCACGGGCCCCGGCTGGACTGGCAAACTGCCAGACGGAGTCAAGCAGTACAAGTCCCCGACCGCTCTCGTCTGGTTGCTAGGGCGGATCTATTGCACAGGCACGCCCGAGGACTATGCGGCCGTTCACAAGCTACAGGACGAAATCTCGCTTGTGCCGCTCAGTTCCTACGGCAAAACCTACACGGCTCCCGCTGGCAACGTTGATGCGAGCATCGACATGAAAACCGCCGTGCGGGAACAAGTCAATTCGTTGAGCGTGGACGACTATTTCAATCTGCTCGCGAAGCTGATGAAGGACAATCCTCCGGCCGGTTCAGACAAACCAATGCTGGCGAAGATGGCCAAGATCGGTATCGTTCCTGGCCAACCGTTCGATAGCGGCAAGCTTGGCAAGATCGCGAAAGAGGCGTTGTCAACAGTCCCCAAGAGGGCCACCGAAAAAATCATGCAATGGATGAAAGAAGGAATCGCATCCGGAGACATGAAGCTGGAGAACGGCTGGCACTTTACGACTAAGACAGGCAACTACGGCGCGAATTACATCCAACGCGCCTCATCACTGCCATCGGCCTGGGCGCTAATCTGCCCCAGGACGCCGTCTATCCCACCTCCGAAGGGCCGAACGCTTTGGAATCGTACACCGGGGCGAAGAAATACCGGATGCATTTCCCGAAGGGACAACTCCCCCCAGTGCACGGATTCTGGTCGCTCACGATGTACGACAAGGACTATTTCTTCGTGCGCAATCCCATCGACCGGCAGAGCATCAGTGCCCGCCAGAACCTCATGGCAAACGCAGACGGCTCGGTCGACCTGTACATTCAGCACGAGAGTCCGGGTGCGGAAAAGGAATCGAACTGGCTTCCGGCCCCGCCGGACAAGTTCATCCTGATGCTGCGGCTCTATTGGCCAAAGCAAACCGATCCTTCGATCATTGACGGCACCTGGCACATTCCCGAAGTCAAGGCCGTCGATTAGATAGATCGATCGAAAAGGTCTTCGTCGGTTGCGGCGCTCAGTTTCGTGACGCACACCGACGGGTCCCGCATTTGTTGGTTGCTCTTTCTTGCTCAAAAATCGCGCGTTCACAAAATGACATCTGATCCTTCTCCCGCCCATCGAACGGTGCGTCCGGATGTCACGGTAGACTATGGCGACCAGGGCGAAACCTCGTCGACGCCAGCGCCGACCATTGGGGATGCATCCGGAGCAATCCAGAGCGACCTTGCGGCGGGCTCCGCGAAGAGCAATCGGACGGAAAAGAAACCCAAGCGAATCGCATCCTACGAGGTACTGGACGAGATCGGTCGCGGCGGCATGGGGGTCGTCTACCAGGCGCAAGACCTGCGGCTGAAGCGCACCGTAGCCCTTAAGGTCATTCTCGCAGGCGGTCACGCGGGTGCAGTCGAGCTGGCTCGATTTCAAACCGAGGCCGAAGCCGTCGCACGGCTCAAACACCAGAATTTCGTCCAAATCTATGAAGTGGGCTCGGATGAAGGGCTGCCGTTTCTGGCATTGGAGTATTGCCCTGGCGGCAGTCTGGAAGAACGTGTCGCCCAGTCGCCGCTGGCGCCGCACGAAGCCGCCGAGTTGCTCGCAAAGCTCGCCGAGGCCATGGACCACGCACATCGAGCGCTCGTGATTCACCGTGATCTCAAGCCCGGTAATATTCTCTTTGACGAACACGGCGAGCCGAAAATCACGGATTTCGGATTGGCCAAAAAGGTCGGCGAGGATGACAGCCACACCAGAACCGTGTCTGTGATGGGAAGTATCGGCTACATGTCGCCCGAGCAGGCCAGCGGCCACACTCGCGACGCGACGCCCGCGGTCGATATCTACGCCTTGGGAGCTATTTTTTACCGTCTGCTTACCGGCAAGACCCCCTTCGAAGGATCCTCAACCGCCGAGTCGCTGCAATTAGTGATCAACGGCGTGCCGGTTCCGATTCGACGCCTGCGCCCCTCCTGCCCACGCGACCTCGACACCATTTGCCTGAAGTGTTTAGAAAAGTCGCCAGCCAATCGTTACCAGACCGCCGCAGACCTGGCGGAGGATTTGCGCCGCTTCTTGAGGGGCGAGCCCATCACCGCCCGCGCGGCTACGCCAGTTGAACAACTGGTCAGTTGGGCGCGACGCAATCCGCTGCCAACGTCACTCGCCGTGGGAGGCGTGGTCATGTTGGCAATTCTGGCGGGCGTCATGGCCTGGACGACGTATCGTAACTATCGCGTGATCGAAGCAATTCAACACCGCGACATGCGCGTCCAAGACTTGCGAGGACAGATCCGCTATCTGGATGAAGTATTGACCGACTCCTGTTCGCTCGCCGCCGTTACCGGCGAGCCACGCTGGGAGGAACGTTATCGACAGTTCTTGCCCGAGTTGGACACCGCCATCGATCAGGCCTCGCAGCTGGTTCCCGACGCGAAGGTGGAATTGACCGGTGTTGATGATGCGAATCGGGCACTGGTGGAGTTGGAAGACCAGGCTTTCGCGTTGGTACGTCAACGGCAACTAGACGCGGCTTGGAAACTGCTGAACGGCGACAAATACCAACGCAACAAGAAGGAATATGCCGAAGGACTTGCCTCGTTTTCAGACCGGTTGAAGGAGCATTCCGAATCGGCAATCCATGCAGCGCATCGTGAAGCAATGGGATTTCTCGTTGTGGCAATCTGCCTCGGTGGATTAGTCGCGCTGATTCTGCTGGTTGGTTTCTACAGCCTGTTTCGCATCCTGCGCTTGAGATCAGCATCCGGCGCCGATTAAGCCACAGCCATCGCAAGCTCGGACGTAACGCCACCGGCCGGGCGACGCGTGCCGCGGGCTTCAACCAGCCATCCTAGAGTCATATCAACGTCGTGCCAGTCGTCTCAAATTCCGGCGGGCGGCGTGTACGCAGTCGTGACGACTCGCGCGGTTCGACGACCGCAGGGGAGAATTCTACGCTTCGAGTGGCAACGGAATTTGTTGCGTCGGCCACCAACGGGGGATAACCTGATATCGAGCTGTAGGGATTTGCCACGGTCCGCCACTCGCGAGAGAAAGGTACTTCGATGCAGCCAATTCATGTCCCGCCGTTCATCGAGTCCTCTTGCCGCAACCGGAACCTTGGACTGCCGGGCCTGCTGGCCCTCGTCTTGTTTTCCACCACCGCCGCTCGAGCCGCGCAGGACGAAGCGCGATCGATCTTCGTCATGCGGCGAGATGGCACGGACGTGCGGCAGGTGGCCAGCCTGAAGGATTTTCCCTGGCTGGGAAATCCTCGCTGGTCGCACGACGGCCAGCGGTTGGCCTTCGATGCCCGGCAGGGTGGCAAGACTCGCTTGTTTACGATCGGCGCGGACGGCAAGAACTTGCTCGATCTGGGCGAAGGGGCCATGCCAAGCTGGTCGCCCGATGACAAGCAGTTGGCGTTTCAAAAGAACGAGGCAAGAGACCCGAGGATTGCGGCCGACGCCTGGGTTGAAAATGTCGACGGCAAGGGACGCGTGCGGCTTGTCGAGGGGCTGGCGCCGCGCTGGTCGCCCGACGGAAGCCGGATCGCTCTGGCCGGCACGTCGCTGCGAATCCTGGACATGAGTGATTCCAAGCCCAGCGACATATTCCCAAGCGGTCAAAAGATTGTCGCCACCGACGGATTCGATTGGTCGCCGGACGGCAACCGCCTGGCCGCCATCATCGAGCGAAACGGTGGGCGCGAGTTGGTTTTGGTTCATGCCGATGCGCCGGACAAGAATGTCACCACGCGGCTGCGAGGCAATCTCGAGAGCGTGGCCTGGTCGCCGACTGAAAACGTGTTGGCCATCAGCATTCGGGATGACGGCAGCCAACGCCAACAGTTGTACTTATTGCCGGTCGACGGCGAGAAACCCGCCGAACTGATCGCCGGGCAAGAAGGGGACAATCGAGAAGCCGCCTGGTCTCCCGACGGAAAATACCTGGCTTTCGCCGCCTCGCGCAACAGCAACATCCGGCCGCCCCTGGCCGTGCAAGGACGTCAGGCCTGGCTCGAGCTTGTGCGAACTCACGATCCCGGCCACGAGACCTTCAACATGGCGTTTCTGCCCGACGGGCGATCCGCGCTGCTCGGGGGCGGACTGGGGAGCCGCCGCGTCGAACTGTGGGATACAGGCACCGACGAGGCACGACAATTTCCCGTTAGCGCCTGGTCGTTGGCCACGTCTCCCGATGGTCGTCGCGCGGCCTGTGCCCTTTCGCAAGGCAAAACCGTCCAGTACATCGACCTGGCCGATGGCTCGGTGATCCGCGAAATGGTGCAAGGCCGGCAAGTCGTCGCGCTCGAGTTCTCGCACGACGGCGCCAAGCTAGCCACCACCGGCGAAGATAAGGACGCCTGTATATTCAACGTCGAGTCGGGCGAGGAGCAGTTCCGCATGCCGCATCCCAATATGCTCTCCGCACTGAAATGGTCGCCGGACGGCCGACTGCTGGCCGTCAATTGCGCCGACAAGAAGCTGCGCTTGTGGGATGCCGCGACGGGCAAGCTCGTCCGCGAGATCGAGCACGCCGCGGTGCCCTACGCGTTGGCCATTTCACCTGACGGACAACGAGTGGCCACGGGCGTGGGCGGAGATCCGGTGGGCCCGTTGTTGCACCTCAACTTTACACCCCTTGATGACAACCCAATCTACGAATGGGACCTTGCCACCGGGCGCCAGTTGCGCGAACTGAAGGGTCATACGTATTCCGTTTTCGGCCTCGATTACTCGCCGGACGGAAAGTATCTCGTCTCGGCCAGTTTCGACGGAAGCATCCGGTTGTGGGACGCCGAGCAAGGCATCGAGCTGGATCAGGTCGCCGGCGAGGGTTTTGCCGCCCGGGCCATCTTTTCACCCGATGGCAGCCACGTGCTCGCCGCCGGGGGCTTCAAGCGCAAGTTCGACGGCCAGGCAACATTTTTTGACTCCGATCTGTGGAGTCCGGTGCCCAAGGAGCGCGTGCGGCTCTTCAAAGTGTCCAAGGGAGCCCGACCCGGCGGACTCAACTGAGGTCCCTCAATTCAACCGTTTTGCGGTTTCTGAGACAAGCTGGAAGTCGAACCTGTTTTGGGACAGATTGCGCGCTAGTCGGCTAGAACCACTCGGTCACCATCGACCTTTTGGTCGCGGGGGTAGTTTGGTGTGCCGAGCATGGTGCGCACTCGCTGCGTGCTTCGCTCCCGCGAAAAGCAATCGCCTCCGTACCCCGTGCAAAAAGTGATCTTGTACGGCCCCGCCATTCTGTGCCATGTTGCGCGGCGGCGCGGCCGCCGCTGCAACTAGCCAGGGCCTTATTCATGACTCTGCGTGCGCTCTCAAACAATCAACAGCCGCTCTCGGCGGCGTTGCCCCCGCACGACGGCCGTGTCGAGGTTCACCTCGCGGTCGGCGGCCAGGGATCTGCCGGCGAGTTGCGCCTGGCAAGCGTTCCAGGCGCCGGCGCCTATGCATATGTCGACGTGATCTATGTAGCTCATAGCGAGCAGGGCGGCGAGATCGTCTATCGGTGTGATGATTTCTCGCTGGCCGGCCGCGTATTGCCCGGCGGACGGCGCTCGCATTCACTGGCCATCCCGCGAGCCGTGCTGGGCCGAAGTCGCACGATCCATTTCACGTCGACCATTCCGTTGGGCGTGGAATCGGCCGTCGCGCGACGCGACTTCTACGACTTCATGGGCCTGCGCTCGTGCGGCGACGGCGAACGCGAAATAGCAGCCAATGAGCGGCGCGCCATGGAACTAGCCAAGAGCATCGACCTGAGCATCCAATGGTTCATCACCTGGAAGTGCAATCTCACCTGCGCCTATTGCTGGCAGGAGGTGGCGGCCGATCGTTATCGACACGGTCGGATCAACCGGATCGAGCCCCAAACGTGGGTCGACAGCATCCAGCGGCTGCGCCCGCGAGTTGCATCTGACCGGCGGCGAACCAAGCCTCTATAAAAAACTGCCGGAACTGATTGCGTTGCTCGATCCCGAAATCGCGCTCGTGATGAACTCCAATTTGGGCAAAGCGCTGGTGATCGAGCGGTTTCTGGAATACGTCCGCCCCAACCGTTTTCATAAGCTGATTTTTAGTTTGCACCCGACGCAAGTCCCCGTGGAGACGTTCTTCGCCAAACTGGCCGCGCTGAAGCGTGCTGGCTATCGCAACCTGGTGACCGAGATGGTGCTCTATCCGCTCAACCTTCCCTTGGCCGGCGAAGTGGTCGCCCGCTGTCGCGATCTGGGTGTATCGCTGAGCTTCGACCCTTATGTGCCGGCCGACGACGACGCCATGCCCCGCGACCAGGCGATGCTGCACCACATGCGCCATTGGATTGACGTCGCGGCCGATCTCACCGAAAGCCTGCGCGAAGTTTCACCATATTCGTTCGAGCAACCGCATTTCTACGAGACCTCGCGCGATAAGCAGGCAGGCGCGACCAGTTTGCCGAGCGGCCGACTGCCGATTTTCTGTGCCGCCGGGTCGCGTCGCATCAACGTCGATGACCTCGGTGATGTCTACGCCTGCACGAGCGCCGTCGATCGCGGCAAGATATTCGACCCCCTGGCATTGCCGCATTACGCACCTTTGGGAAACATATTCGATCCGGACTATTCGCTCCTCGATCGCCCCATTCCGTGCTGGGAGTCGTTTCGCTGTTCGGCCTGCGATTTTCGCGTGGTCGATCCGGCCTGGACGCGGCTCTCCGACTCGCGGCACGAGCTGCCGTTGCCCGAGTAGCCTTGTTGCTTCATTCCCTGCTACGGAACAGCCGGGCCATCGGCCTTGGCTTTTTGCACGAGCGGCCAACCGCGGGCATGTATCCGCAATCGCCCTACTGGACTGACTACGCATCAATGTCACGCCCGGCCGGTATGTAGATCTTGGGTGCCATGCCCACGCCGCGTGAGCATGCTTGCGCGAGCGCAAGCGTGGCACCCGACAAATAAGCGTAGTCAGTGCATTACGGTGAGAGTTGGTGCTCTCCCTTGGCGAACTGGTCGTGGCAGGCGTTGCATTTCTTCAGCATCACTTCGTAGTGTTGCCGAGCGGATTGGTAGTCCTTTTTCCTGGCGGATGCATAGACCCCGCCCGCCTGTTCCCTCACGGCGGAACTGTGTGCGCCCCAGTCCTCGGCGTCTTCCTTCGGAGCGCGAAGCAACAAGAGATTTCCCCCCTCGGCCAAGATCAAGGCGTCGGCCTTGATCCGCTTCCAGGCGTTATTATCCGCCGGCTCACCGGCCATCGACTGATGCAATCGCTTGTACGTCGGCTGGAAGAAGTATTCCATGAACTCGTGCATGCTCTTCTCGACCGGCTCCGGTTGGTTTTGCGATTTCGCGGAATCGGCCCGAGCCCTCAAGCAAGGCGTCGTCGGCATGACGATCGTCGAACCAACAAGAACGATGGTCACCAATAACAGACTCCGCCGAAATTGAATCATCACTCAGTGCTCCCGGTAAAGTGAATCGTTGCTCTGGACCTGAAGAGAAAGATAATTGAGGGCCGAGCCAATCTGCGGCGGCGGGTTGTCATCCGCGCTAATGCCTCTTCGGCACGAGGCTCGCCAGGCCAAGCGTGGCCCAGGAACTGGCGGCGCAGTTGATCGGCGTCAGAAGCTTCGAGCTCCCGGGCGAGCCATCAGGGGTCGATCGTGAAATCATCGGCCAACTGCCATCCGCTGCCTGCGTCGCGACCAGGAAATCAATTCCGCGTTTGATCTCGGGGCTTTCCGCCGTGTAGCCGGCGAGCGCTAGGACATACAAGGTCTGCCCGGTGGCAAACGCATCGCTCTTCGGTTCCGGCACGGTTTGGCTCCAGCCGCCGTCGGGGCGTTGTAGTGCCAGCAATTCGTCAATCGTGATTTGCATCGCTTCGCGCGGCTTGCCGGCGCGAGCCGCCAAGAGCACCTTGAGGGCCTTGTCTTGATGGAGCTCTGACGGCTTGGCCGCCTCGAGCCAGGCGATCGCTCGGGTCAGCGCCGCTCGCTGCGGCTCCGGCGCGTCGGGCCCGGTTTCTCCTTCCAGCGCCATGATGATCCAGGCCGCGTCGGTGGTCTGGCTCTCGTTGATCGGCGGCCGTCTGAGCGTGGCAAAGAACTCCCAGGATCCGTCGGGTTGTTGCTTCGCGACGATCTCCTCGGCGATCAGCTTCAAGCTTTGTTTCTGTCCTTCTTCGAGCGAGGATAGCGATCGCGCGGCGACGGCCAGGAAGGGGAGCCCCATGTTCAGCCCACGACCCTGGGGCCGTGGGTCGGGCGGATCGGCCGGATTTGGGAAGATCTTCGAGGACAGCAATTTTTCCTTGCTGCCCAATAACGACTCGATCTTATCGTCCAGGTATTTCTTGTCGATCGCGTAGCCCTGACTCTCGGCTTCGCCGAGCGCCCAAAAGGGCATCCCCGCATGATGACAGGCCGCGCATCCGCGTGTGTTCAGCCAGTCCGCGCTCTCGGTTTGTAAATATCCGATGGCGCGATCGACTGTCTGTTGAATTTCCTCGGTGGTCGCTTGGGGAATGACGGCCGCTTCGTCGGAACGCGCCTGTCGCGAAAGGCAGAGGCCCAGAATCAACACCGCCAGCCAGGACGTGCGGGCCATGGATCAATCCCCTGTAGGCCACATTGATCAGCGAAACATGCGCGGCGGCCAAACGCGTTTCCATTTTAGACCGCCCGCGTGCCGCGCTTCCAGCCCCCGCTGGCTAGGATTTCCCGTCACCGTCGGAGGCCCCGATCCGGCCGAGCAACTTCATAAGTTCGGCGAAGTCCACCGGTTTGACCATATGTTCGTCAAAGCCGGCTTCCTCGGAGCGGCGGCGATCATCCTGCTGGCCCCAGCCGGTCAGTGCCACCACGACCAGCTTTCGACCCGAACATTTTCGTCGAATCAGCGGCGCCGCTTCGTAGCCATTCAGCTTGGGCAGGCCGATATCCAAAAGCACCACATCGGGCTGAAATGGCCCCGCGGCCTCGACGGCCTCCAGACCATCATGTGCCATCTGCACGGTGTGCCCCACGTGCTTGAGCAATTGTGCCAGGCTGCGGGCCGAATCCTGATTGTCGTCGACCACCAGAATGCGCAGCAAACCCGCCGCGACCGGCGCCTCGCCAGAGATGCCCAGCGTCGTCGCGCCGCCGGCCGCGATGACGGGCAAGCAAACCGTGAACACGCTACCCCGGCCCTCGCCCTCGCTCTGGGCCTCGACCGTCCCGCCGTGCATTTCAACAAGCGTTTTTACGAGGTTCAATCCAATGCCCAATCCTTGCCGGGTTCGCTCAAGCGACGTGTCGACTTGCGAGAACATCTCGAATATGCCGGGCAATTGGTCGGCGGCAATGCCGATACCGCTGTCGCGGACGCGGACCACGGCCTGCGAATCCAGTTGTTCGACGGAAACGTGGACCCGCCCGCCTCGCGGCGTAAATTTACAGGCGTTATTCAGCAAATTGCCGACGACTTGAGCCAGGCGTATCGAATCGGCTGCCAGATAGATCGGATCCTTGGAAATATCGACCGTCAGTTGTTGATTTTCTTCGGCAAACAATGGTTGGGCAGCTTCGATGGCCTGTTGGACCACCGCCGTCAATTCGACCTGCTCCTTGCGAAGCGTGATTTTACCCCGGCTGATACGACTCACATCCAGAAGATCGTCGATCAACCGGACCATCTGACTCGACTGTCGCTCGATCATCTCGATGGCCGCTCGCGACATCTCTCCATCTCCGTCGGCCATGCGCAATACCTGCACGGCATTGCGAACCGGCGCCAGGGGATTGCGCAACTCGTGGGCCAGCGTCGCCAGGAATTCGTCCTTCCGGCGATCCGCCGTCTTGAGCGCTTCCTCGGCCTTCATGCGCTCGGTGATGTCGACCGCAATTCCGCCTACGTTGACAGCTTCGCCATCGGCGCCCGGAATTGGAAACTTGCTCACAATCGAATAATGGACGCCGTCGGCGTGCTGCAATTCCTCAATCACTTCGATGCCATGTTCCGATGTCAATGCGCGTTGATCATTCCGTTTGAATTGGGCCGCCGTCTGGGGCGGAAATAGATCGTCGTCCGTCTTGCCGTAGAGATCCTCGCGCGCCATGCCGAACGGCCTTTGCGCCGCGTCGTTCACGAACAAGTAACGGCCGCATTTATCCTTGATCCAGGCCAAACCAGGCAGGGCCTGCATGAACGACGAAAATCGGCGCTCGCTTTCGCGCCAGGCGATGTCCGCTTGCTTGGCGCCGTGATGTCGCGCGCGATCTTTGATGCCCCGACGACGTTCCCCTTCGCGTCCCGCAAGGGCGCGATTGACAGCGAAATGTCCAGCATTCGTCCGTCCTTGGCGATCCGCACTGTCTCGTAGTGTTCAATCCGCTCGCCGCGACGCAGGCGGTCGAGAATGTCTTTTTCCTCGGCCGCACGCTCTCCGGGAATGAGCCGTAGAATCGGCTGCCCCACCACCTCGTCGCTGGTGTAGCCAAAGATCCGCTCGGCGCCCTGGTTCCAACTCGTGATGATTCCGTCGAGATTCTTCGCGATAATCGCGTCATCGGACGATTCGATAATGGCCGCCAGCCGCCGGCTCGCCATTTCATCCCGATTGCGTTCAGTAACATCCCGAAACACCAACACCACGCCGACCACGACGCCTTGCGCGTCGCGAATGGGCGCCGCACTGTCGTCAATCGACAGCTCCGTGCCGTCGCGTGCAACCGGGATCGTGTGATTGGCCAGCCCGATGACACGGCCTTCGGACAGCACCTTGCTCACAGGATTTTCGACCGGCTCGCGCGTTTCTTCGTTAATCAGGCGCACAATCTCTCGGAACGACCGCCCGATGGCTTCCGATTCGCTCCAGCCAGTCAATTGACATCCGACGGAGTTGATCATCGTCACCTTCTCATGGACGTCGGTCGTGACGACGGCATCTCCGATGCTAGTTAAAGTTACCTTCAACAACGATTCTCGCCGCCGCGCGACCTGCTCCGCCGTTCGCATTTTCCCGCCTAAATAGGCGATGGCGACGCAGTTGGCCAGAAACACCAAGAGACTCACTAAATCCGCGCCGCTCTCAAGCGCCAACGAAAACCGCGGAGGAATAAAGAGGATCCGAGCAAGAAAGGCGCCGACCACGGCCGCCAAAAGCGCGGGCCGCGTGCCTCCGTACCACGCCGCGATCGTGACGCCAAGAAAAAACGTGATATAGGGGACCGTATCTCCAAAAACCGGGTTTAGCAGCCAGCGGATTCCGGCCGCGGCCAGGACCGCCACGACTGCAATCGCGTACGCAAACCGACCATTGAGACGTTGCGCCGCGCGTGGATCATTCGCCAAAGTCACGTTTCATGTCCTTCCCAAGTATCCGCGCGACGATCTGAACGTCTCATTCTACTTGCTCGCCAGCGAGGTCAACAGAAGCGGGTCGGTTCCATCTTGCTCGGCCGAAATCCAACCCCGATAACCGCCCGCCGCCTTGTGATCTCCGCCGACAGTACCTAGGATCGAAACCTGTCAGGCAGCCACGGTAGAATTCCGGCCACCTTTGCCTGTTGTCGCCGCCGTCCATGGCGGCGGTGCCAATTCGTCAACTAATTCGAGGCCTCTATGAAGCCCTGTTTCAGTGAACTCGCTTGGATGCTCGGGCTCGCCCTATGCGTCTGCGCCGGCTGCGCTCCGGCGCCCCCAGCGGAGCCGCACACTGTCGAGGCGAAGATCGGCCCCAAAGCTGCCGATCTCGAAACGACCAATGTGGCTGGCGCTGAGCCAGCGGCCGATCCATTTTGGAACGGGCTGGAACGGCACGAGATCCCGCTCGCGCAAACGCTGCTCTTGGTGAAGGGTTCGCGCGGGATCGCGGCCTGCCCCTATCTCAATGTCGAGATGTTCGAAAAGACCGGTGAGGCCTGCGTCATCATCCCGGCCGCCAGAATCGACGGCATGCTCGAATCAAAGGTCACGGCACTGACGCCCAAGGCCCGCGAGCTGGGCATCGCAATTGGCATGCCCGGCCGTGAAGCGCTGGACAAGATTCGCTAGAGCCCCGGTTTCTGGCACGGGACAGAGAATTTCGCGGTCGGCCGCTACGGCGCCAGCGACACCAGTTCCACAACCCGATTTTGATCGAGCTTGACCTGGTACACCTGGTAACAACGCACCACCGGCGACGTGAAGCGGGTGAACGTCGTTCGCTGCGATTCGAGCCGTCCGCCCACCGAGTCGGGCGTAAGCGCGGTTTTTGCCTGCCCGGCAAGGTTGAGCGTTTTGGCCTGCGCGGCCGCGTAGCTGGTGAACACCAGGTTCTCTAACACCACGCAGGGCACCTCCTTCTGCTTGACCAGATAGTCGAAGTAGCCGAGCGCGTCGGCGTCGGCATTCAAGGCCTTGATGGCATCGCTTTGATCGAGCCGCAGTCCGACGATTTCGAACGCCACTTCGTTCTGCCGGCTGCCGGACGCCTGGGCCCCGAGATCCACGATCTGCCACGCCTGGCGGTTGCCGACCAGCGAGAGAAAATCCTTTCCGCTGCCGTGTCCTTGCCGTTGCACGGTGACAAATCGCCGCACGCGCTCGAGTTGATTGATCGCCCCGCGATGCTCGAAGCGGGCCAGGCGGCCCAAGAGTCGATTTCCCGCGACCAGTTTCCCATACGTGCCCAGCACGGCCTGCGTCCGATTAGGCGTGTGATAGATGCCGCTTTGCTCCTCGACGATCTCGGCCTTGGCGTCTTCAACCGGTCCCTTGCGAAAGACTCCCAGGACCGAGCGTTGTTGGCCGTCGCTTCCTGATCCGCTTGTGTCCGACGTGTGCGCGATGCGCTCGAACTCCTGGCGGAGCCACCCGAGGGCCTGGTCGCCGGGGGGCGAAATCGGCCAAGAGGCATCGGCCGGCCGTTCGGGCCCGCCGCCGGCCGGGGCCAGAAACACCACGTCCACACGCGCTGCGGCCGCCACGTAGATGAGCCAATCGGCCTGCCTCTCATCGTCGACCACTTCCAGCAACGGCGTCTCGCCGCGGGCCATCTTGTCGAGCTTGTTTAGCCACTGCTGGCGAACCGCCGCCGGCAATGGTTCATCCATCACCGTCCGAGCGGCCAGCGCCACGTTTAGCGGTCGCGCGAGGTTCGTCGGAGCGGCGTCGGCGGCAATCGGCGCGGGTCCATCCGCCGGCGAGGAGGGGCCCGTCTGCGAAGTCGCCATGATCAAAGGGCTATGGTCCCAGTCGCGCCGATAGAACACGCGCGGACTTTGAGACAGACGCAACTCGGTCGGATGACTCGCGCTTCCCTCGGCAAATTCCAGCACCGTCCCGGCATCGCGAGCCGCTTGGACCTCTTGCACCTGCATTTGCGGTACCCGGCGAGTCGCATAGTCCAGCCACTCGCTCAGTAGAATTCGATGGTCACGCGGCTCGGCGTCGGCCGCCGCCTGTTTCAGGCCCTCTTCGACCAGCGCATAGGTCAACAGTCCGTGCCCCAGCTTCGAGACTTCCAGCGCCGCCTGGAAGCTCTGCGAGGCGGTCAGTACATAGATGCCTTTTTCATAGGCTAACTGGGCCAGTCCTTTCGAGTTCATTGGACCGCGCCGCTTTTCCTCGGCGTCCAGGGCCTGGCCCGAGTGGCATGCGTCGATCACCAGCACGATTTGCCCGGCATCGACACGTTCGAAAGCCCTCTCGAGCTCACGATCGGAAATGCTGTTGCGCAGCACCTTTTCGATCGGCGCCTCGCCGCCGTCCGGCCGATTCTTGACCAGCCCCGTGTCGTGGGGAATCAAATAGAATCGATTGTGCTGAGCCGTGCCATGGCCGGCAAAGTAGATCATCACGGTATCCTCTGGCTGGGCCGAGCCGGAGAGCTCTCCCAGCGCCGTGACGATGTTGCGTTTCGTGGCATCCTCGTCCGAGATGAGCGTCGTGTCGATTCGCGCGAAGTGCGCCAGGGCCTCCTGCTGCCGCTTGACCTCGGAAACAAATCCCCGAGCGTCGGCCACGGCAAAATGCAAGTCGAAGCGGCTGTCCTGGTGTTTGTCGACGCCCACGGCCAGGATGTGCAGCGTGGCGCCGCGGCGGAGGCTTTCGGCGCCGGTCACCGCGAGGTTCGCGTCGCCGCTTTTCACATTGGCGTCGTTAAAGGCATAGGCCGTGAACTCGTTGCTGCCGGCGACGACCGGCAACGTGACCTCGCACTGCACGCGCCGCGGCTGCTTCGCACCTCGGGCCGGAATTTGTTTGCAGCCATCCTTGCCGCCCAACGCAAACGCGTCGCCGCGCCAAGTCTTCACAAGCGCGCCGTTGCGGAACAATCGCACATCCCGGGCTCCGCTCCCCCGTGGGTGTTCGGGCCGCGCGGCTGGTTCGGTGCTATCCTCGACCTCTAATCGTAAGGTCACCATGCGCTGCTCATAAATGCCGTCGGCATCGCCGGTCGCCCCCGCGATCGCCAGCGTCAATCGCGGCTGGCGACGGTCAACGCGAGACAGGCCTTTCCCATCGGCGCCGCGGGCGCCGTCCCGAGAGCACATCCTGCAGTAAACCGGGATGAAAAAACTCGTTGAAAAATGCCTCCAGCGGAACATGATTGAACGTGTCGTTGTTGAAACGCCAGTAGATCTGTTTCCAGGCGTTTGGAGATCCATCAAAGAACCCCTCTTCGGTCGCGACCAGCCAATCTTTTTCGTCGATGCCCACCAGCGACACAACTTTGCGGTTCGTCTTCGCATCGTACAGGTCGAGCTCGCCGCTATTGCCGAAGCCGAAATGGTAGGGCGCGCTCGAAATTTCCTCGGCCAATGTTTCGCCGGCCGCCAGCTCAACGGGGCGCCCGTCGACGACGTTCCAGGCCACCAACCCGCTCCCCGAGTCAAATCGAATCTGCCGGCTGTCGCCGCTGAATGCGATCCGCCCATATGCGTCGACGTCCTTGTGCTCCGGTTCGATCGTTCGCAGCCGTTCGCCCGTGACGGTGTCGTGCAGATAGAGCCGCCAGGCGTCGAAACCGTCGCGCGAGTCGTATTCACTGAACGCCAGATGGCGTGAATCGGGACTGAAGGCCCAGCGGATGAACGCTACATCGGTAAAACTCTCGCCCTTCGCGCTGGGTTGCACCGACGCCAACTGTCGGCCACTCTGCGCATGCCACAAACCGACGTTCGAGAGTCCGTGGGCCAGGAGCAATTGACCGTCGGGGCTGAACTCGAGTGACCCGCCCTTGCCGCTCAGCAAGCGCAGCTCCCGTCCGGTGTCAGCCGCCCACAATTTGATGCCCTCGACCGTTACGGCCGCCAGCAGATCGCCCCTCGGACTGAAAATAACATAACGATATGCATCATCATGGTCTCCGGCCGCCGAGACCAACTCGCGACCCGTCGCCACCTCCCACAATTTGAAACCGGCTTTGTCGAAGCTCAATAGGGTCTTTCCATTCGGGCTGAAATGCATTCCCTTGATGTATTGGCCCGTGTGTCCCGTCAACGTTTTGACCTCGCGACCACTCGCCGAGTCCCACAGGCGCACGGTCAGGTCGCGACCGCCGCTGGCGAACAACCGGCTATCGGGGCTGAAATCGGCGACGATCGGCATATCGGTATGACCTTCCAACGTGCGCAGCACGCCAGACCTCAAATCCCACAGGCGAATCGAAAATCGCTCGCCGCCGCAGGCCAGAATCGCGTTGTCGGGGCTGAACATGGCTTTTTGAAAGTCCGACGTGCGGCTGGCCAAAGTGCGGATCAACTTTCCGCCGGCCAGGTCGCGGAGCTTGATCGTCTTTCCGTCGATCTCGGCGGCCATTGCATCGTCGCCGCTCGCGGCGCTGCTAAAACAGTCCGCTTGTTGCGGCGCCGGCGTCACCTCGGCGCCCGTGGCCACATTCCAGGCCTGCGTCTTTCCTGGCACAAAGCCCGAGGAGCCCAAGGCGACAAGCGTGCGGCCGTCGTTGCTGAACCCGAGCCAAGAGACCGGCTCGCGATACACGAAGGTCCGCAATTCCATGCCCGATGCCACGTCCCACAGCTTGATGACGTTTTTCTCCACCAGCGACCAGTGTTCGCCGCTGCCGCTGGCCAGCAGTTTGCCATCGGGGCTGAACGAGACCGCATTGACGGGCGAGGCATGACCCGACTGCAAAACCAACTCGGGCTGTTGAGCAGGGGCCTTGGCCATCACGGACCACAGCGACGCCGCGACCGCCAATTGCCAAACGACCGCACGAATTCGTCGCGCGCACATGGGGGCAATCCTTGCCTGAAAAGGGGTAGTGCCGGCGATAGTCAGGGACCTCCGGCCCCGGTTCCAACCGACGAAACTTGTAGCAAACACCCGCTAGCAGTGGAAGCCGGGTTTCGCCCGGCCACGCGCCCTCCGTGCTTTGCAAATAGGCGGACTGCTTGCGTTCGCTGGCGGCGCGACCATACTTATGCGGCGGCGGACCTGACTCGCGACCTTCATCTCAGTACCGACCCATGACCCCTAGTCTTCCCCGACTGATCGCGATCGGCGATGTCCACGGCTGCGTCCACGCGCTCGATGCCATTCTGGGCGCCATCGACCCCCGTCCCAGCGATCAATTGGTCTTCCTGGGTGATCTGGTCGATCAGGGCCGCGATACCCGCGATGTGCTCGATCGCCTGCTCGAAATTCAAAGCCGTTGCCAGGTCATTGTCATCCGCGGCAATCACGAAGAGATGATGCTCGCGGCACGCGACAGCGAGCCGGCACTTCGCTATTGGGAGAATTGCGGCGGAATCGCCACCCTGACCTCCTACTTTTTCGGGGCCCGCATCAAGAACATTCCCGCGGAGCATTGGCAATTGCTGGAAAGTTGTCGCGACTACCACGAAACCGATCAGTTCATATTCACGCACGCCAACTACCTGCCCGACGTCCCCATGAACCTGCAGCCCGATTATCAACTGCGCTGGCGCTGTTCGATCCGACGCAAATGCGTCCGCACTTCTCGGGCAAGCCCGTCTTCGTGGGCCACACGGAACAGCGCAATTCCGAGATTCTGGACCTGGGCTTCGCGGCTTGCATCGACACGGCCTGCTGGCGGCACGGCTGGCTGACGGCCTTGGAAGTCCACACCCGGCAAGCCTGGCAAGCCAGTCGCTGGGGCCTGCTGCGCGACCCGGACGAATCGACCCATCGCGGACTGCTGCCAAATCTCGCCACGGCCGACGCTCGATGACGAGCCGCGATTCAGCGACGCCTTAGGGCACGTGTCGCGACTTCGTAGCGGGTATTTCGTCGGATTTGCGTTGAAAGTCGCTATGCAGACGCCAAAGGTCAGTGCGACACGCACTAGAAGCGGTTTCGAAACCGCCGGAGTCCCCTTCTCCGGGCGTGGCTTTTAAACCGCTTCTAGGGCGTATCCTTGAGCGTTCGCCCCGTCGGACGGCGATAAGCCCACTCGGCCAGGAACGACGCCGCCAGGATGATCACCAGCGCCGTGATCGCCGCCGGCTGCTGCTGGTAGGTGTAATGACTCAAAATGGCAAACATCGCCAGACAAGTTACGAGCGACAGCCACACGATCGCGGCATTGGCACCGGTTTGCTTGAGCACGCGCAAGTGGCCGGCGTTGACCGCGGCATAGACCAGCAAGAATGCCGCGCTACCCATCATGGCGATGCCCGATAGATCGAACGACAACGTCACCAGCACGACCAGGCCCGCGGTCAGCAGCAGACCGCCGCTGGCCTGTTTCCATTCGGTGCGAGAAAGGTCCGAGGGCAGCTCGCCGTCGCGGGCGATCATGTAACACACATTGGCCGAACCAAACAGCGTCGCGTTAATCGCCGAGGCGGTGGAAAACAGCGCCGCGATGGCGATCAGCCGGAATCCGAACTGACCCAGGAACGGCCGCGCGGCTTCGGCCAGCGCATAGTCGCGCGCCGAGGCGATTTCAGCCGTCGTGAGATTGCCGCTGACGGTCAGAGACACCGTCAGATAGATCACGATGACGATAATCACGCTGGTATATAAAGCCCGCGGCAACATCCAGCGCAGGTTGCGCATGTCGCCGGCGGCATTGGTCACCAGGCCGAAACCTTCGTAGCCGATGAACAACACTCCCGAGCCGTATAAAATCGAACGGATATCGGGCCACTCCGTTGGCGTGAGATTGGCCGGTTCGATGAACCACAGTCCAACGGCGGCGAACAGCACCAGGATGGCGACCTTGATGGCCACGATCAGCGTCTCCGAGCGCCCATCATCTTCGCGCCGAAAGCGTTCACCACCGTCAGCAGCAAGACCGATCCGACCGCCAACGACTTGAGCAACAGCGGCGCGGGCTTCTCGGTCACGAATGTCGCCGCATAGCTGCCAAAGGCCGACGCATACAGGGCCAAGGAAATAATGTAGCCGGCCCACATGAACAGATTGATGCCACCGGCCAAAATACCGTCGCCATAGCCCTTGACCAGAAAATGCACGGCGCCGCCGGCGGAGGGAAACGTCGCGCCCAGCTTGGCATACGAATACGTCGACAACAGCGCGACGACGCCGCCAATGGCAAAGGCCAGCCACATGGCGCTGCCGGCTGCCTCGGCCACGACTCCCAGGATGGAGAAAATTCCGGCGCCGACCATGCCGCCGATGCCAATCGAAACGGCCGCGGCCATGCCGATTTGCCCGCTGTTGGAATCGGCACCGCCAGGAGCGCTTGCGGCCGCTGTTTCGGGAGAGTTCGACGGAGTGGCGGGCATGGCATCGCGCTCGAGGGCTGTTAGACTGCCAAACGGCACGGCCGCCGTACGGCCTGGCTATCGCTCGGGCTATCCTAGCCGCCGCGCTAGCTTCCGTCGACCGCAGTCGCCCAAGATCTCGCTCGATGCCGCGAATACCAACTGGTGTGAAGTTTTCGTCACACTCGGAACGCGCCATGATTAAGGGGCAGGCCATGAATCGACCGACCTCAAGATTCTCACTGCGTTGCCTTGCCGCCGCGATCGTCGGCACGCTGCCGACCACCTGCCAGTCGGCTCCGCCCCAGCTGCTTCCCCCGACGGGCCCGCTGTCGATCGGCAGAATCTCGTATCATTGGACGGAGCCGCTCCCCAGTGCGAAGCCTGCAGCGGCCGTCAAACGCGAACTCATGGCCCACGTCTGGTATCCGGCCAACCCGCGCGCCGCCGCGCCGACGGCGACCTACATGCCCCAATTCCGCGCGATCGAAGCCGCCTTCGGGGAGAAGAATCTTAAGCAGGAGGTTGGCGCTTTCTACGATGCTCTTGGCACGGCGCAAACCCATGCTGTTGAAAATGCCGATCTTCTCTCGAGCGCGGACAAGTATCCCGTGCTGCTTCTCTTTCACGGTTTGCGATTCAATGTTCTCGGCTACAGCATGTTGGCCGAAGACCTGGCGAGCCACGGCTATGTCATCGTCGGCATCGACTTGCCCTCGATCGCCTTCGCGGTCCGTTTTCCCGACGGGCATATGACCCGTTTCTCTGAATCAACCTGGGCTCGACCGCGGAGCCCCGACGAAACCCGGGAATTCGAACGCTCCGTCGTGGACGCGTGCGGCCAGGATGCCGTTTTCGCGATCGATCAGGTTTCGCGGCTTGAGAGCGGCGAATTGTCCGGCCCGTTCAAAGGGCGGCTCGACCTGGCGCGCTTGGGCGTGTTGGGACACTCGTTCGGCGCACGAATCGCCGCCCGAACCTGCCAGCTCGATCGAAGACCGAAGGCCTGCGCAGTTGCTCGACGGATTCGGCCGAACGATGACCGTCGAGAAAAAGCCGGACGGGAGTACCCTGGTGCTGCCAATCATGTTGCAATACGCTCTCAGGGTGCCGCGGCGGGGGATATCGCGGTACCTGGCGCTGCTGCAAACTCCGGGCAGGGATTTAGAGGAAGAGCTACGAGCGGTGCGCGAGGATCTCTGCCAAAGCGTTAAGGCCGATAGTTACGACGTCACGTTCGCAACGCCTGGGATCGTCCACGAAAGCTTTAGCGACATCCTGCTGCTCGAGAGCGGCCAAAGTGACGAAACCCGACAGAACCGCGTTCGGGCGATGCAATTGATTCGCGAGTATACGCGAGCCTTCTTCGACCGTTACCTGCGCGGTCTACCGGCGCCGCTGCTCGACCAGGTTCCGGCTATCGCCCCGGATGTCGAACTCATACGTCACCCGTTCGACCAGGGATGACCGACCGACGAGCCTCGCGCAATCGACCTTCGACCGGCCTTGAACTCATGCGGCAATGCGTCAGAATTGCAGGGGGAGCAGGGCTGGCCGACCGCGCGATCCAATCGAGGGGCTGGCCCCCGCGATACACTGCGTCCTTACGTCTACCGTCAGAGACTACCCATGAGCGAACGCGCGACAGGCCGCGGAGATCGCAGCCGCACGGCTTTTCTATTCGATCTCGACGGAACGCTGGTCGACAGCGTGTATCAGCACGTGTTGGCCTGGCGCGAGGCCATGGCCAAAATCGGCGTCGAGCTGGCCGTGTGGACCGTGCATCGCCGCATCGGCATGAGCGGCGGGCTGATGGCCAATGCCATTCTCCGTGAGACCGGTCATGCCGTGACGGCCGAAGAGGCCTCGCATTTGAGCCGCTTGCATGCCGAGGCCTATGCTCGCATGGCCTCGCAAGTCTGCCCGTTACCCGGCGCCCGCGAATTGCTCGCCTATCTCTCCGCCGCCAAAGTGCCCTGGGCCATCGCCACCAGCGGCAAGATCGAGAGCGCCCGCCCGACGCTGGAGATGCTGAACGTTCCGCCCGGCGTGCCAATCATCACCCGCGACCAGGTGGACCATGCCAAGCCCGATCCCGATTTGTTCCTGGCCGCGGCCGAGCGGCTGGGCGTGCCCATCGCCGATTCGGTGGTCGTGGGCGACAGCGTTTGGGATTTGCTTGCCGCCCGCCGCGCCCGAGCGCTGGGAGTGGGATTGCTCTCGGGCGGATACGGTCAAGACGAACTGGAACGAGCCGGCGCCTATCGAGTCTATCAAGACCCGGCCGACTTGCTGCGACACCTCGACGAGGTCGGCGTGCGGGCCGCGGTATGACGTTGTTAAAATAGAATGTAGTCGACTTTTTGCACGCCAACCCACAACCTTCGAGCGATGAATTCCACAATGTTCACCCGCCTTGTCGTCGCCGCCGCAATTGTGTCATGTTGCCTGATTCTTCCGGCCATCTCCGCTGAAGGTACGGGCTCGGCGGAAAAACGCCCCGTCGCGATCGACGATCTGCTGGCCTTGCGGAAAGTGTCCGATCCGCAAATCTCGCCCGAGGGCGCGTGGGTCGCCTATACGGTGCGAGCCTGCGACATGAAGCGCGACAAACAGACGAGCGATGTGTGGATGACCAGTTGGGACGGCGAGACTTCGATTCAACTGACCCACGGTCCCGAAAACGAGCACCACGCCCGCTGGAGTCCCGACGGCCAGTACCTGGCCTTTCTCTCCGGCCGCGCCAATGACGCGGCCGGCGAGCAGGTATGGCTGCTGAATCGCGCCGGCGGCGAAGCCGCGAAGCTCACGGACGTCAAGGGAGGCGTCAGCGATTACGTCTGGTCCCCCGACGGCAAACGACTCGTGCTCGTCGTGCAGGACCCCGATCCGGACGCCGCGACAGGCGAGGCAAAAACAGCGGAGAAAAAAGCTCCCCGGCCCATCGTCATCGATCGGTTTTACTTCAAGGAAGACAAATCCGGCTACCTGGACGGCAAGCGACAGCACTTGTTCCTGTTCGACCTGGCAACGCGGAAGGCGGAGTGTCTGACGCCGGGCAAATATCACGAATCGCTGCCATCGTGGAGCCCCGACGGCTCGTCGATCGCCTTTGTCAGCAAGCGCGGAGCCGATTTCGACCGCCACCTGAATCACGACATCTACGTGATTGAAGCTAAGCTGGGCGCCACGCCGCGGCAGCTCACTACGTTCGAGGGCGCCGACTGCGATCCCGACTGGCAGAGTCGTCCGGCCTGGAGCCCCGATGGCCGGACCATCGCATATTTGCAGGGCGGCGAGAGCAAACTGATCTTCTATGCCACGCATCAGTTGGCGGTCATCCCGGCCGCTGGAGGCGCCGCCAAACTCCTCACTCCCAAGCTGGACCGTAACATCGCGCAACCGCGCTGGTCGGCAGATGGCAAGGCGATCTACTGCATTCTTGAGGACGACGGCAACCGGCACCTCGCCAAGGTCGCGCTGGCCGACGGCAAGATCGAACGACTCCTTGCCGGCCGGCGCGGCACAATCGGTTTCGACCTGGCGGCCGACGGCAAGATTGCCATCTTGGACAACACGCCGCTCCATCCTGCCGAAGTCTACGCCCTTGAGTCCGCGCCGCGATCCTTGTCGAGACAAAACGACGCGTTGTTCGCACAACTGAAATTGTCGCCCCTCGAGGAAATCAGCTTCAAAAGCGCCGACGGCACCGAGATCCATGGCTTCATGGTCAAGCCGCTTGATTACCAGGCTGGCAAGAAATACCCCACGATCTTACGAATTCACGGCGGGCCGGTCGGGCAGTTCGGCAACGAGCTTTATCTCGACTGGCAGTTGTACGCCGCGCGCGGATATCTCGTCGTGGCGGCCAATCCTCGCGGCAGCTCGGGCCGGGGGCAGGCCTTCTCCAAGGCCATCTATGCCGATTGGGGTAATCTCGATCGGACCGACGTCCTGGCCGC
Source organism: uncultured Planctomycetaceae bacterium (assembly GCA_963791755.1). Classification (GTDB taxonomy): domain Bacteria; phylum Planctomycetota; class Planctomycetia; order Pirellulales; family PALSA-1355; genus PALSA-1355. The sequence continues at coordinate 108,005 of CAWBTK010000003.1, read as the reverse complement.
CGTCGATCACGTCGTGGCCCGGGGGCTGGCCGATCCGAAGCGCCTTGGCGTCGGCGGCTGGAGCTATGGGGCCATGTTGACCAACTATGTGATCGCCAGCGACACGCGTTTCAAGGCGGCCGTCAGCGGAGCCGGCACCTCGAACATGCTGGCCAATTACGGCACCGACATGTATATCCGCGAATACGAAGCCGAGCTCGGCGCGCCTTGGGCCAACCCCGAGGCCTGGATGCGCGTCTCGTACCCGTTTTTGCACGCCGATCGCATCGTCACGCCCACTTTGTTCCTCTGCGGCGAGAAGGATTTCAACGTGCCGCTGCTGAGCTCCGAGCAGATGTACCAGGCGCTAAGCAGCCTGGGACTCGACACGCAATTGATTATCTACCCCGGCCAGTTCCACGATATCAGCCGGCCCAGCTATCAGAAGGATCGAGCCGAGCGGTATTTGAATTGGTATGGAAAATACCTCGGCGCACCCAGCACCGCCGCGGCCTCGAACTAGCCGCGTGCTCGCCCGCGTCGGTCTTTCCGAGCTGGGCGCGTGATCAGTCGCGCAATCGTTCGAGTTCCGCCCGCAGGGTCGCCTCCGGCGTAATGCCCAGGTGTTGCCCCACGATCTGGCCGTTCTTAAAGATCATCAACGCCGGAATCGACGAGACCTGGTAGCGACCAGCCAGCGACTGGTTGGTGTCGACGTTGACTTTCACGACCTTGAAGTCCTTGGCCAGCGATTCGAGCGTGGGATTCATGGCCCGGCAAGGCCCGCACCACTCGGCCCAAAAGTCGACCAACACCGGTTCGGTCGACTCCAGCACTTCCGTCTTGAAATTGAATTTTTTCAAGAGCATTGCGTCAGCTCCTTTCCTTCGGCAAGACTGTCGCGGACCTGGCTGGCGATTTCAAATGAGCGCAGCCGCGCCGCGTGATCATGAAAATGTCCGGTCAGAATCAACTCGTCCGGCTGCGTCGCCTTCACAAACGCGCGCAAACCGCGCTCGACCGTGGACGACGAACCGACGAACGAGTAGAGAAGCGAGCGCTCGACTCCGAATTTCTCGCTCGCCGACCAGTACGCGTCGATATCGTCAATCGGCGGCGGCACTTGTCCCGGAGTGCCGCGGTGTAGATTCGTAAATGCCTGTTGCAATGTCGTGAATTGTCGCCTGGCTTCGGCATCGGTGTCGGCCGCAAAGACGTTCACGCCCAGCATGGCGTGCGGCCCTGCAAGTTGTTCTGACGGCTGAAACGTCGTGCGATAAATATCAAGCGCTTGCAGCATGGCATCGGGCGCGAAATGCGAAGCAAACGCCAGCGGCAGCCCCAGCGCCGCCGCCAACTGCGCGCTGAACAAGCTCGAACCCAATAGCCAGATCGGCACCCGCAGTCCCGCGCCCGGTACCGCCTGCACCTTCTGATTCGGCTCGGCCGGCTCGAAATAGCGTTGCAATTCCAGCACGTCGCGCGGAAATTGATCGGCGCTCTCGGCCGCGCCGCGACGCAGCGCGCGGGCCGTCAATCCGTCGGTGCCCGGCGCTCGCCCCAGTCCCAGGTCGATTCGACCCGGATAGAGCGACGCCAGAGTCCCAAACTGTTCGGCGATGACCAGCGGCGAGTGATTCGGCAGCATCACTCCCCCCGCGCCGACGCGAATCGTTCGCGTGCCGCCGGCCACGTGGCCAATCACAACCGCCGTGGCCGCACAGGCGATCCCCGTCATGTTGTGATGCTCGGCTAGCCAAAACCGCCGGTAGCCCCAAGTCTCCGCGTGCCGGGCCAGGTCGAGCGAATTGGCCAGCGCGTCGGCCGCGGTCTTGCCCTGCGCAATGGGGCTCAGGTCGAGGATCGAGAACGGGATCATGCGCGAGTTATCTCTGGACGACTCTCATGCGGCTCCTCCATTCTACGCCGCCGGTCCATCCTTGTCGGCCCGGCATGTCCCGAGAACACCGATTCCAGCAGAATGGCTCAATTCTTCGAATCCGCGGACTCTTCTCCTTCCGCCAGTATCCGGTCCATTGGCGGTCGCAGCAGATGAAAGCCCGTTGCTCGCTGATAGGCCCCTGCCACGTGCAGAAGCTCCGCCTCGCCGAATAGTTGGCCGGTGAAGGTCAGGCCCCGGGGCGTCTGCACCCCGTCGCGCAGTGCGCGTGCCGTTGGGCAATACCACCGTGGGATGTCCGGTCAAATTCGTTAGCACCAAATCGTTTCCGCCCACGTACAGATCGATCCCGGACATGACTTCCTCCATCTCGCGCATCAACAGCGTGCGAACGCGATTGGCGCGTAGATACTCCACGGCCGGCACGAATTGCCCGCGGCGGAAAGTCCGCGGCCAATCGTTCAAGCCCTCGGTAATTCCCTGTCGGGTCAACTCGTCGAACACCGCCGCGGCCTCGGTGTCGAGAATCATCGTCAGCGCCGTGATCGGATATTTCGACGGCAGCTTGATCGGCACGAGCCGCGCGCCCAGTTCGCGCAGCACTTGCAGCTCGTTCCGTTTCTCGATGGGTAGATTGTCTTCCACATAACCGATTCGAAACGTGTCCAGATTTCGCCTCGTCGGCCAGTCGAACGCTCGATCGACGGCGGTTGGGTCCAGCCCGTCGTGGCCGTGAATCGCGGCCAGCACCACCGCGCAGTCTTCCGCCGCGCGGCGTGATGGGACCAATCTTGTCCATGCTCCAGGCCAGCGACATGCAGCCGTGACGGCTGACGCGCCCGAAGGTCGGACGCAGTCCAGTGACGCCGCAGCGGGTGCAGGGCGAGACAATGCTGCCCAGGGTTTCACTCCCCAGGGCAAAACCCACGAGCCCGGCGGCCGTGGCCGAGGCGCTTCCGGCCGACGAGCCGCTGGATCCTTGTCGCGGGTTCCAGGGATTGCGCGTCATGCCGCCAAACCAGCGGTCGTTCTGCGCCAGCGCCCCCAGCGAAAGCTTGGCGATCAGGACCGCGCCGGCGTCTTCCAACCGTGCCGCCACCGTGGCCTTGGTGTCGATCGCCTGATCCTTGAACGGAGTCGCGCCCCAGGTGGTCGGGTAGCCGGGCCACGCGATCAGGTCTTTCGCGCCCAGGGAATTCCATGCAAAGGACCGCGATATTGCCCGGCCGCGATCTCGCGATCCGCTCGCGCCGCCTGCTTGAGCGCTATTTCCTCGGTGTACGTCACCACGCAACGCAAGACCGGGTCGTAGCGCCGCAATCGCTCGAGATACAGCCGCGTCAGCTCCGTGGACGACACTCGCCGTGTCCGCACCAGCGCCGCCAGCGCCGTAACGCTCATGAACGCCAAATCGTCGTCCGACTCCGGCCGCTCGACTGCCGGGCTCTCGGCGAACCGTGCCAGGCCGCGCCCTTCGTTGACTTCTGCCGCCACAGCTCGGGGCGCCGGATTGAATTGCAGTGCCGGCGCGATGCTATTGTCGAGCTTGACTGCCCGCAATTTCTCGAAACCAGCCAGCGCCCGCGTCAGGTCCCGCGCCGCCCGCTCGCGATCTTCCGCGGCGAGCGACACTCCGGAAATCCATTCGGCCTGCTCGATCATCTCCGCCGTAACGGCGCCGGCCGATTCGACCTGCGCTGCCAGGGCGCGGCGAAACACGCTGCCGCCCACGCCGATCCCCGAAAGAAGCTTCAAAACTCGCCGCCGCGGCACGCGGGCCGGCCCGGAAGTTTCCGGAAAATCCACGCCATCAGTTCGTTTTCGATCGGACATGTGCGAACTCGCAAAGGGCAGGGCGGGGCAACGGCCGCGGGGCCGTAGGAAACTATGATCGCCCCTCGTCCGCGCCACAAGTCGCGTCCGCGGTCGGACGCGGCGCCCGTTTTCAGCCCGCGACGTAAGGAAATACGACCAGGCCCACGAGCGCGGCGATCAACACGATGACCGGCTCGGGAATTTTGCGACCGCTGGTCAGCAGCCCCAGCGTGACCAACAAAATCAGCACCTTGGGCCACAGCGGTTGCCAAGCATCGTCCAGAATCGTCCGCCGCCCCAGCACCACGACCGCCCCGGCGATGGCGCCGATCGCCGCCGCCGTGACCCCGTCCACGAAATTCACGATGCCCGGCCGGCTGCCGTATTTCTTGAAATACGGGGCGGGAATGATCGTGAACAAGTAGCAGGGCAAAAAAGTGGCCACCGAGGCCAGCGTCGCCCCGCCCAAACCGTCGACCAGAAAGCCGATGAAGCCGACCGTGATGACCACCGGGCCGGGCGTGATCATGGCCACGGCCACCGCGTCGAGAAACTGGCGCTCGTCCAACCAGCCATACTCATGCACCACGCCGCTATACAGAAACGGCACGATGGCCAGACCGCTGCCGAAAACGAACGCGCCGGCCTTCGCGAAGAACAGCACGATATCCCATCGGGTCTGCGTCTCGCGGCTGACCTCGACGCCAAACACGGCCGCCAGCGGCAATAACGCGGCCGCCGAGACCGGTTGTATGCGTGGCGGACCCGGCCGGCCGCGCGCCGACCACACCAACGCGCCGGCCAACAGGAAGAAAGCAACGTATTCGGTTTCCATCACTGCCGTGCATACGGCACTGGCCAGCCAGATCGGCCACAACAGCCGGCTGCTGCCGATGGTTCGCCGGGTGAGCTGGTAGGCGCTATACGTGATGATTCCAATCACGCAAGCGCCGACCCCGTAGAAGACAGCCTGCATCCACGCAAGGCCGCCGTACGCCTGATAGGCCCAACCCAACGCCACCACCATCACGAACGAGGGCAAGGTGAACGCCACGCCCACGAGCGTCGCCCCCCACACACCATGGTGAACGTAGCCCAGGTAGATGGCCAGTTGCGCCGCCAACGGTCCGGGCGCCAACTGGGCCAGCGTGATCCCCTCCTTGTACTCGGCCTCGGAGATCCACCCGCGCCCCTCGACCAACTCGCGGTGCATGTAGCCCACCAGCGCTACGGGTCCGCCAAAGCCCAGCGTGCCGAGCTTGAGAAAATAGGCCACGAGTTGCACAAGCGTGTAACTCGGCCCGCTGGCTCCAGCCGGCTGAATGATCGCGTTACTGCTGTCTGGGCTCGTCACGCGAGGGGGCGCCGAGAGACGTTGTATCGAGCTGCGCCAGAACCACTCGGCGCGAGCGGCTATTGTAGCCGCCCCGTGCCATGGAACCCAAGCCGGAACCGCCGGCTTACAGCACGATCCGGCCTTCGATCAGGTCGGGGATCTGCGATCCGTCGATGAGTTTGCAGCCAACCCGTTCGGCCAACTCGCGGGCCGGCGCCGTGAAACGAGAATTCGTGACCACCGCGCACGATTGACATTTCTGACTCGCCATCGTCGACCGCGCTTGTTGCACGGCGTCGACGTCAGCCGCCGCATCGACGTGTCCGTCGGCGCGCACCGCCACGCGTTTGCCATCGCGGCCGGCCAGCAGATCGACGCCGAGCTCGTCGGAGCCGGCGGATCTTTCGACCTCGTAGCCATGTTCTTCCAGCGCCAGCCCCAGGAAGTTGGCGAAATTCCGTCCCGTCATTTCCTGCCAGCGACAGGTTCGCAGCCAGTGTAGACGGCTGGCCAAGGCGGCTTTGATCCGGTCATATTCGGCCCGCGCCGCCGTGACTTGTTCGCGTTGCGAGGCTTCCTCGGCGGACAACCGATCATAGGCAACCGTCGCCTCCTTGAGCCGATCGATCGCGCGCGGTATGGCCGCCGCCAGCACTTCGTCCTCCGGATAGAACGAGAAGGGCAGGTATGCCAGGCCCGCCAGGCTAATTCCGATCAGAATGATGAGCAGATAACCCAAGGCCGACGGCGAGAACGGAATGGCCAACAACACCAACACGGCCGGCGCCAGGGTAGCGGCGACCAGCAGCCCGCCGTTGCGACCGAACGTGTGATCGAGCGTTTGCCGGGTGGACTGAAACAATTCCAGCGACGACAGACTGGCCGAACAACGTTGCCGGCGGCGCTTCAGCCGCGACAAATCCACTTGCAGTCCCACGTTCTCGGCCGTCACCTGCGTGAAGCGCTGCCTGGCCCGCTCGAGGTCGGCGTCGGTCACTTGCCCGGCCACCGGCGCCTCCACGGCGCAAATCGGCGCCGTCAACTCCTCGACGGCCGTGCCCGGAATCACGAAGGCGGCCAGGCAGCTCGGACAGCGGGCCGATTGACCATCGCACCCTGCGGGGATCTGCAGCAGCGTCCGACAGTGTGGACAGGCGTGAAAAACGGCCATGCACGAAAACTCGCCAAAGCGAAAGCGGTACCGAACTGTTCACTTGCGTCGCGGAAACGCGCCTGCACGAATTCTAGACCGTCGTCGCGCATCGTCAAAACCCCCACGTCGTCGCGCGCGTTGCCCGCGCGCGATCGATGGGCTACCATTTCGCACAACCGCGAAACTCCTGGAAGCGAGGTGGCACGTGGCATGGACTGTTTTGTTTCTGGCCGGCCTGTTCGAGGTCGGATGGGCTGTCGGCCTGAAGATGAGCGACGGACTGTCGCGTTTTTGGCCGTCGGTGGCCACGGTCATTGCTATGGCCATCAGCCTGACCTTGCTTGGCATCTCACTCAAGAGCCTCCCGCTCGGCACCGCTTACGCCGTCTGGACGGGCACGGGGGCTTTGGGGACCGTGCTGTTGGGCATCGCCATGTTCGGCGAATCAGCCACTCCCTCGCGATTGGCCTGCGTGGCGCTGATCATCGCCGGCATTGTCGGTTTGAAACTGGTTTCGCCCGATTTGCCCGCTCGGCCGCACACGTCGGCCGAACCGCCGCCAGCCGGCGAGACCCGATAGGCACGCGGCTTCGGTAACCTAGTGGACTGACAGTTCTTAATTGTCATCCGCCGGGTGGCACTGGCATCTTGCCAGTGCAGGCACTTTTCACGGGCAAGATGCCCGTGCCACCCGACAAATAAGCGTAGTCAGTACACTAGCGTCGCGCCAACAACACGGCGATCTCGATATAGTGAAACGGGTAGCCCTCGGGATTGGCCTTGAGCAACTCCTTGGCGCGCTCGTAAACCGCCGCCACCGCGCTGCGCCGCTGGCCGCCTCCAGGCCGGCCCGCAAAATCGGTTCGGAGAAAGCCTGCACGAAACCCACATACTGTTCGGCATAGCGATCCAAATTGTCGGTCTTTCGAAACTCGACGACAAACGGAGTGGGGACTTCGTGGCATTCGACTTTCTCGACGGCAAATGCCGAAGCCAGCGGCGAATCCGCGGCTTGCACGGGATGCAACACTTCTTCGAGCGAGCGAAAATAAACCGGCATCACCGTGTCTCGATAGGCCTGCCCATCGAGCTTGCCCTCGCGCACCTGCGCCATGCAGGCATCGTGCAGCAAATCGTAAATGCCGCCCCCCGTCCAATACCGCTCGTTGCGCCCGGGCATGGCAACGAGCAATCGGGCGCCCGAGGCAAGCTCGCGGGCGCGGTGCGAGAGAAACGTGTGCAGGTCGAGCTCGGCTTGCCGGAGAAAGGCGCGCACCGCGGCGGGCGAAATCGTCACATCGGGCCGGTGCGGCGAGTGCCCCGGGTAGATAATAAAGTCCGGGATCGGTTCGCTGGGCAGCGTATCGAGCCAACAAACAGCGTTGAACGTCACGCCCAGATGCACCGATGCCGGCGGCAGCAAGGGACCATAAAACGATCCGCCCGCCACGAGTGGGTAGAAATCGGCCCGGTCGCCGGCCAATTGACCGCCGGCCTTCAAGTTGGCCAGCACCGCGTTGAAATTGTTGCTGGCCAAATCACTGAACACGGGGCAAATCGAACGACCGGGCTCCCGTTCGTGCAGCACTTCGGCTGCCCGCCCCAAGACCAGCAGCGAATTGCGCCCTTCGGAGCACCCGTAGTCGACGATCGTAATCGGCGTAGCCGTGTCCGGCAGCTTAGCGGCCCGCGCGGCCTCTTCGACCCAAGGCAGCAAGATCTCGATCGACGAGCGTTGCCCCGACGAGTGTTCGTCATAGAATCCGCCGGGCTTCATTCCAGTCGTTGACGGCACGTGGATTTCCTTCAGCGATGCCAGCCTCGGCGGAACATCCGATCGGCCGCGGCCGTCCCGACGAAGTCAATCCACGTCGGCGCCCCGGAGAGCGATCACTCCCAATTCTCGATTACCTCGCCGTTGCCACGCGTCGAGAGCGCCTGCCAGAGCGCGCCGTCGACGCCGTCCACGACGAAACGCACCGCCCCGTCGGCCAGCAGCAAATTCACGCCGCCCGGATGCTTGCTCCGTGCCGCGCGCCATCCGTAGGGGGTGAAGATCACTTTGACGTCGCCGAACGAGCTGCCCATGCAGTCGGGGGTCCGTTCGTTAGGGCGGTAATAGTGGTTATACAAAGCGCAGCGCATCTCGCCACTGACCCAGGCAAAGCCGCGGCCATTTTGAAGATTCCATTGCAATGTGCTCGAGCAGCGGTCGTCGGTCAACGGCGCGCTGAGCGTAAACTTGTAGTCCAGTTGCACGTCGCGCATCAGGGGCGAGCCGTCGGGATTTCCCAACAGGCTCTCCGAGAACAGCGCCGTGTGGCTCGTGCCGTCGGTGATCTTGTTCATTCGAGTCCGCGAGTTCACGAAAAACACGCCGTCGGCGTTGATCGGCGAACCGCCGCCGCCGCCGCTGCCGGCGCAGGCCGCGTAGTTCGTGGGGCCAAATGCCTTGTTGATTCGTTCGCCATGATCGCTCGGGCAGAGAAACACCGAGACCATCAACTTCACGCCCTCCACGTTCACCGCGGGAACTTCGGCGCTGACTCCCTTGTACAACGGCACGTTGAAATCCAACATGCCGCGGGCGTTCGTCTCTTCCAGGAATGGCGTCAGATGCGCCAGCGACGACCAGCGATAAAATGTCCAGGGATTAAACTTCGATTCGGGCCACTCCTTCGAATCGGCGCCAACCGGAAAGGCCCGGTAGTTGTTGTGGAAGTTGTTGGCTGCGATGCCGATTTGCTTGAGATTGTTGATACACGACGTGCGTCGCGCGCTTTCTCGCGCCGCCTGAATGGCCGGCAGCAGAACCGCGATCAACACGCCGATGATGGCGATGACCACGAGAAGTTCCACGAGCGTGAAACCTCGAGCGGAAGTTGCATCGCGCCGTGGTCCGGAAGGATTTACCATCGGGTTGATTATGATGCTCCCACGCCGCGATGACCAGCAGGCTCGGCGCAAGTTGGCCGACCATAAAGCGCAATGCCGTTCAGGTATATCCCCGGTTCACGCCCCGAGCAAGCCAAAACCGCCCCCGCGGGCAGCTCGCGCGTGTGGCGAAGGCTGACGGCCGCCAGGCTTAAAGTTGCGCAAAGAACTCGTCGGCGGCGACAAAAGCTTGCGCCAAGCCGCGCACGGTCTGGTCGCCCGACTTGAGCTTCGAGGCGTGCCAGGCCATGCCGGTCAGGTCGGCGTGCCGCTGATAAAACTGCAGGTAAAGCTGGTCAACCACGCGGTGATAGCGCTCGTCCGACCCCAGGAAGGCGGCAACCAACTGGGCTCGCGTTTGTCCCCCCGCCAACGCCGCCAGATGCGCGGCCTGCCCGGCCGCGTCAGGAGCGCGACCCAACACGTCGCGATACAAGGCCTTGACGAATTCCTGATTGCCGACGTGCATCGACGCGTATTCGCTCGACAACATGAAGCTACTGGCAACCGTGTCTTCGTTTCCGCCGTTCAGCAGCACGCCAACCCAGTAGGCGCGTCCGGCCGCGTCGGCTTTGCGATGCAAGTACGTGTCGTACATCTGGTCGACGACATTGCCAAACCGCTCCGCCGAATTCAACATCGTCTGGGCGATCGCGTCTCGCGCAACCCCGGCATCGAGTTGCGCCGTGTAGTGACTCAGGCCCGCGGCATCGGGCGCACGACCCAGAATGTCGTAATACATCGAGGTCACGAGCTTCTGGTTCGTGGACAGCGCGGCGGCCGGCGTTGCCGATCCCGTCGCCGAACTTTGCGCGACGGCCGGAGTGGCGATGGGCGGATCGAAGTTGCCTACGATCGGCAGCGACGTGGAATCGCCGAACCGATATGCCAAATCCGCCCCCAGCGGCACGGGACTAAAGGGATGGTTGAGCGTATTGACCGTGCCGGCCATCCGCTTGTTGCCCGTGAAATCGTTGGAAATCAAGAACCGCCACTCGGCCGTGCCCAGGTCGGTTCCCGTGTTCGGAATCCACAGACCGATGTCCGTGATGCCGTCGCCGTCCATGTCGGCGGCCACGGCCCGTTCCTTCGTGCCGGGAGCGCCAAACGCGATCTGCGCCCCCACGCCGCCAAACGACGGTCCAAAATCGAAGGAGAACTTGTCGTTCTGGTAGGTCGCCAAATCGACGTTGCCGTCGCCGTCGAAATCACCCGCCAGCGGATATCCGGCACTCGCTCCGCTGAACGACGACGCCACGCCACCCAACCCCGAAGTCAAGATGTACCAGGTCGTGCCGGTGAACAGCGCAATCTCGTCGCCGGCCGAGGCCTTGTCGAAATCGCCGGCCACGGCCAGGGCGCTCACTTGCACCGGGCTGGTGATCGACTCTCCGGCGTCGAACGCGCCGTTGCCATTAAAGTCGATCAGGAAACGATACGTGCCGTTGATCTGGCCATACGCCGCCAGCACATCGAAGCCCGGCAGCAGGACCGGCGAAAGCTTGCCGGCGAATCGCTGATCGCTCACCTCGCCAAACTGGAACATCAAGTCCCGATTCGTGGCATCCGTATTCGCCAGATCCAGGATTCCGTTGCCGTTGATATCGGCCACGACGTGCAAGCCGGCATAGAACCCGATCTCCGGGCGCGAATCGACCGTAAAGCGTGCGACAAACGATCCGCCGCGCACATGGTCGCCGCTGGGGAAAGTCGGCACATTCTGCGGCTCGCTGGCGTTGCTCTCCCCGTCCAGATGATTGCCGGCCAAATCGACGATGGCGTCGGAAACCGTCAGCGTAAAGCGATCGTCGGGTAGCGCAGAGGAAAACCGTAGTTCGATCGAGGCGGTCGGAACCACGCCCGCGACCGGCGGATTGTTGGTGACAATGATCTGGCTGATGGCGATCAGGCCGTTCTGATCTCCCCGCAAGCTGATCACTCCCGGCGTCGAGGCAATGCCCGAGTCGATCGCGTTGCGCAAGAAGGCGGCATCCTCTTCCGGCAGATCCTGCAAATTGATCGTCAAGCTGTTGACCAGCGGCGTGGGGCCCTGCGGCGCATTGTTCGGCTTGAGGCCAAACAAGTTGTACCCCGGCGAGTTGGTAATAAACACGCCGGTCACCTGCGGACCCTGAGTATCAAGGAACATGTCGAAAGCCACGGTGTCCGATACATTTCCGGCGAGATCCTCGGCCGTGGCAAACAGGTGCCGCACGCCGTCGAGCGGCAGCCCTAAAATCGGGTCGTTGAGATCCACGTTCGAGACCAGTCCCCAACTGCCAACCGGAAAGGCGTTGGTGCCGTCCAGGGGAATCGCCACGGTGAGCCCAATCGGAACGTTGACCGGGCCCTCGGCCCCTGGAACTTGCACGAACAGGCGAATGATCGCGTTGGCCTCGGCCGTCCCATAAAAGAGCGGCAAGGTATTGTTCGTGATTCCATCGCCGACCGTGCCCGAGTCGCTGGAAGCGTGAACGCCGGTAAACGTCAACGGCGGCGGAGCCGTGTCGATGATCAGCTCCAGCGAATGCGCGCTGAACGCGCCGAATCCGGTCTGGTGCGTGTCGACGCGCGGATCGACCATCTGCACTGCCGCATTGATGTGGTGCAGGCCGTCGGCCAAGGGCGTCGTGAACGTGTAGGTATACAATCCTGGAAAGCCCGGCACTTGCGTCGCAAAGCCGACCGGCGTTTGCGAATTGTTGCCGTCGAAAATCGCCACGCGATAGCCCGGGTCGGGCGTGCCGCCGGGGCCCTGGAAGGGAATGGGAATCACGCCGGCCGGCGGCGAGTCGGGCGTGTCGTTGCCCGGCAAGTCGTTGAGCAGCGTGCCGTCATTGAGCCGCAAATAAATCGTCGGAAGATTCGTGAAGCTCGTGTTGTCGAACTGTGTTCTTCCGCTGTCGCTGTTGGTCGCGTCGGTCGGCAGGTCGCCCGTATCTGGGCTGCCCGCGATTTCCGGCGGCACGCTGCGCGACAGGGCCAGATCGAACGGCAGCGGCGCCGGAGTGTTGATGATCGTGGCGTCATACGCGTTGATGACTGGCGAAAACGGCCCATCAGTGGTGATGCCCACCACGCGGAGATAGTAATTCTGTCCGGCCACGACCGGAATGCGCACTCGCGCGTCGCCAGTAACCCCGGCCGCTCCGAAAACCTGCGCCACGCCCACCCCAGCCGAGCCGATGACGGCGCCGGCCGAATCCATCACCTGCACGAGCAAAGTTCCCTGGCCGGAAATAATGGCCGGATCCAAGCGACGAAAATACACTTGGAAATCGAGCGTGCCGGTTTGCGCCGCCACGACGCGGTAGAAATCCTGATCCGGCGCGACGCCGTTGTTATTGGGATAGATCGAGGCGTGCTGAATTTGCAGGTTCGGGCCCGACCCCAAAAACGTGGCCGTGCCCAGGAATTCGTTGGGCTCGTTCATGTCCGGCCCCATGACAATCAAATTCGGCGTCAATCCGCCGCCCGACACGTTGGCCGAAACAACTTCGACGTTCCGATACGAGACGTCGGGGAATTGCGTCGTGGCGTCGATCACGCGCACCGTGCCCGAGTCCGGATTGCGCCCCTTGTTGATAAACACGAATTGCGTGGCCGGCATCACTCCCCCGCCAGGAGCGGCAATGACCAGCCGATCGCTGGCTTGCGGATCGCCGCCGTCGATATTGATCAGTAGATTCTGCAAGCTGAAACCCGGACCGACCGCCGGCGCCACGTTGAACGTGTCGTCCCCGCCAAGGCCTTCGGCGTTCAAGACTTCGACATTGTTGTTGAGCGTGACGGTTTTTAGCGCGCCGACCTGCGCGGTGCGCACCGCCGCGTCGATTGTAAAAATATCGGCAATGTTGGAGCCGCGGACCGTCAGCGTGTCGGCCAGCAGTCCCGTGCCGCCGAAAACGGTGAATGCTCCCGTGACGTTGGTGAAATTGAACACCGTGTTGATGCTCGCCTCTTGAAACTTGCCGGCGGACAGATCAGTTGGCGTATAGATGAATGAATCGTTGCGCGACGTGCCCACGGCATTGAGCGCGTTGCTGGCGGCGTCCAGGTTTGCGACTTCCACGCCAATCAACGTCACGGGAACGCCATAGCCGGTCACGACAGTGTTCGTCGGCGATGACAACGCGTCATCGGCCAGGCTGACGGTCACGGCGTCGGTCGCGCCTGTCAGAGTCACGATATCGCTGGCCGATGGATCGCCGCCGTCCACGACAATCCCCGTCACCACGGTATTGCCTGGAATGTTGAAGACGTCATCGCCCGCCAACCCGGCGAGCGTCAGCGTCAGGATCTGCGAGATATTGACCGGCAGCCGGTTGTTCAGCGCGATACGGTCGGTAGTTGCGTTGACGTGGGTGACCGTGAAACGGTCGCTCAAGTCGGTGCCGCGATAGACGAAATCGTCAAACGTGTCCCCCGTGTCAATCAGTGAAAAGCTGCCCCCCGAGCCCAACCCCAGGAACTGCAACGCCGGGGCCAAGGCGAAGTCGGCGCTGTCGGCTTGAAAATCGAGCCGACCGGCGTCAAAGGCCGACCCGGGCGTAAACACGAGCGTGCCGTCGATGACCGTCGAATCCAGCGTCAGCGCGTCTCCGCCGCCACGTCCATTGACGATCAGGTTTTCAATCGCGTCGAACCCGATCGCGGGCAGCGCATTGACGGTAACGCTTCCGGAATCGATGTTGTCCGGGTGATAGGTGATCGTATCGGCCCCGGTCGTGCCATTGACGATCAAGGTATCGCTGCCGGCCGTCGGATCGCCGCCGTTGATCGTGATGCTTGTCAGGCCCGTGGGCGTCGCGGAATTGTTCAGATTGAACGAATCGCTGCCGTTCAACCCGTTGATGATCAAGCTGGTTTTTCCAGAAAACTCGATCGTTTCCTGATTATCGATCGTCACCAGACCACGCGTCGGGACCGAGCCCTGCGAATAATTGATCGCATTGTCCGAATTCGTGGCGTTAATGTTCAGCACGGCGGCCGGCACCAGGTCCACCACCGGTTCGATGTTTTCGAAATAGACGCTTTGCGTGCCGCTGGGGCCGGCAATTACGCTGGTGCCCATGCCGTTGTTGGGACCGACCGAGTAGGAGTCGTTGATCTGCGTATCGCCCTCGGTTTGCAACAGTTCGAGCCTGTCGAATCCCCCGCCGCCGTCGTAGAAGATTCCGCGCTCGACACCGATCAGGCCCTGCGAGCTGTCGACTTGCAGGACGTCGTTTCCGCCCATTCCGACAACGTTGATTTGATTGATTCCGCTAAAGGGGCCGAAATCGACGCCATTGAGCGTGACGTCGATCTTTGAATTGTCGCCTGCGTCGCGGACGATCTGAATGACGTCGCTTTCATTCAGGTAGTCGGTGTCCCCGATGATATTCAGCACATCTCCGCTCTGCGTGACCGAGAGCAGGGCTCGTTGTTCGAGCGGCTCCAGATGCAAGCGCAAGCGGAGCGCGGCATGGGCCGGCCGGCCCGGGCGACGCGGAGCGAATGGAGAACATTGGCGCAAAATGCCAGCTAGACGACCCACGGCAATACCCCCCTCAGAGACCAATTAGCCAGGCAACACGGGCACGTCGAATGCGACCCGCGCAGCCGCCCAGCACGGTTCAAGCACCTTATATCCAAGGGGCTAGGCTAGTTGGGACTCAGAGGGGAGTCAAGCAGCTACGATCAAGCAGGCGGGGGACCTTGGCAGACATGGGAAGCGCCGGCAAGAAATGCCGTCAAAGGCCGACTTTAACGGCCGGACACGGCTCAAACCAGCCATCCAAGTTTGGGGGGACCGACACGGCAGCCTGAAGCTCGACCCGCCCGGCTGGGGAGTGTTTTGTCCGCGGCTCTAGAAGCGGACCTCGCCACGCGCCGTCAGACCGTCAAACGTCACGGTGTTGGCCCCCGGCTGATAGCCTCGATTTTGCACCGAGTCGATCCAAGATTCCGTCGTGATCGAATTGAACCAGGCCGAGACCAGGTAGCCGGCCGAAATGCGAAAATGCTCGCGCGGGCTAACCCATGCCAGGCCCAGTTCGAAGTCCAGGATCGGCACGATCCTATCCTGCTTCAGCGAGGTGTTGGCCTCGGTGCCGTTGAACTGGTTCGATTGGAAATACGAGTTGTTGAACTTGCCCACCAGGAAGCTGGCCGAGCTTTTTCCATAGGCCCGCAAACCGCAACTGGGGAACAAGACGCGTTCCCCCTCCAACCCCGCGCGGGGGCCGACGCCCTCGAAGCTTGTGCTCGTCGACAGCGACGTGGATCCGTCGGGCGGAGCAAACGGGAACGAGGCGTTAAAATCCTGCACGAGCCGGGCGTAGCGTGCACCGCCCGAGTAGGCCCACCAGTACGTGTTGCAGCAATCGGCCACAACCTGGTAGTCAACGTCGATGTACTGAAAATTAACGTCGTAGCTCGACGAGGCTTGCTGGGCCGTGAAACCGGCGTTGAAAGTGCCCGGGAACAGCACCAGCGGGTTGATCACGTTCGGCGCTCCGACATTGACCGTGGTGTCGGTGGAACTGGAAAACCAGGTGTACGTGCCGATCACGCGGGCGTCCGGACCCATTGCGAAGTAGGCGCCAGCGCGAAATCCGGGACTGAATCCAGGATCGGCCACGCCCGCGGCGCCCACCGGCGATGAGCCGGGCAGCACGATTCCATCCTGCGGAACCGCAAAGGGCACGTCGGCGTTGCGAGCCTGCAAGTAGAGGAATTCTCCGAACAAGCCAAAGTGAAACGGCTGCCATTGGCAATTCGGAGCACACGCGCCGCCCTGATAGGGATCCATCGGGGGCAGGCAAACCGAACCGCCCGGCGGGCAAATATTGGTCGCACCCGGCGTGTAGTACACGTCCGGCGTCGGCGTCATTCCCTGGGCAACGCGCAGTTGCGTGGGCGCGGGGCTTTGTCCGCGAACGATGAATTCGGCCGTGAGGCTCGAGTCCTCGGCAAACGGTTCGATTTCGTCGTCATTCGCCGATGAACGGCCGGCAACGGTTGCGGCAATGGCCACGGCAAGAACAAGACGTGCGCTGACGCGATACATGACACAATTCTCCGAAGACGCCGGAGTCGAGAAGTGAAGAGGGCGGGACTTTATCGAAGTCTCTGCCGACGGACAAGCCCATTCTGCCGTTCGATGTCAGGCCCGCTTTCCAAAGGGCACGACCGTAAAACGACGCCTCAATGCCTCGCTAGCATGCCAGCAGCGCGGCTGCGGGCGGGAAATTCCTTATCGAGGTGCGGGCGCCGTGCCAGCCGCGGCCGCGACATCCTGGCGGCGGTACAGTCGAAACAACGTCAGGCCCGAATCCTGGAGCACGTAGCCCGGAGTGCCCGAGTCCACAAGCTCCGCCAACTCCAGCCGATAGCCACCCCCGGCGCTCGCGGGCTGTAGCGAAATGTAGTGCCCGCGGTACAGATACGCCCGCAGCGACCATTCGGCATCAACCCCTGGCCCCATCACGATTTTGTCGCGCGGACCGGCAAGCGCCGCGATCTGGTCGACTTCCTGCATCAGACGCGCGTCTCGCAGCGGACGTCCATACCACAGCGGCGAAAGCCCGACGGCCAACAACGCCGAAACAATCGCCGCCATCCTCAGACGGCGGGAAGTCCGCGGAAAACTATCGCGAGCCGTCCAAGCCTGCGCCAGGCCCGCCACCGCCGGCAAACACCACAATGCCAGCGCCATGCAGAAAAAAGGCCAGGACGGCGCCGCATAGTAGGCCGACTGCTTGGGACTGATCATAATCGGCAGCGAACCGGCCAGCGCGGTCAACAGGCAAAAGCTGGCCCGGCCTCGAACAGCGATCTTTTCCCCGCTGCCCCGGTTACGACCTTCCGCGCATGCTTCCTTGTCGCGTCGGCGCCCCCACGCAACCAGCCCGGCCGCCACCGCGAACGTCCACCCCAGATCGAACACCAAAGCCCAGGCCAGATAATATCGCCCCCACAACGAGTCGATCGTTTCCCGCGCGCCTTGCAAGCTGTGTCGCACCTGTTGTTCGTAATACGCCGAACCAAACTCCCGAGCCGGCGGATGCGACCAAACCGCCGCGGCCAATAGCGCCAGAGACGCCAGAAGGCCAATCTGCATGCCAATCGCCCGGGCAAAGCTGGTACGTCGTAACGTAAGCCAGGCGATTGCGGGGGTTACGGCCGGAAACAACCCCACCGGCCCCTTTGTCCCCACCGCGGCAACGACGGCGGCAGCCGACAAGATTATCCAGGCTGGCATCCAGCGCCGCTCATCCGCGGCCCGTAGCGACGAATAGACGGCCAATGCCGTGAACATGCCCAGCGTGTTTTCCAGATAGTTGTGCCGATAGATCCAGAACCAGGAAGGGATCGCCATCCAGAACAAGATTGGCAGCCAAGAGAATCGTTGCCACGGAGCCGCGCCGGCCAGCAACCGCCGCCAAATCAAGACCAGCACTCCCGCCGTTGGTATGACCGTCAGCACGGAATACAGCCGCTCGACCCACCACCGGTCGCCGAGGACCTTGAAAAACTGTCCTTCCAGCAGGAAGGCCAGCGGCGGCTGTTCGCGAAACGGATGGAGCAAGGTCGCTGTGTAGTAGGGATGCCAAACATCGCCGATGCCAACCGCCAGGTTGCGCGATTGTGGCATAGGTAATGCCATCGAGCGACATACCGCGCAGCAGCACCACGGGGAACAACAAGCAAAAACCGACGGCCGACAACAGCGTCCAGGCCGTGGCGTGCAGCGATCGAGCAGGCCAAGCGGCGCTCGCACCGGCGGATGGAATCTCATGGGGCGACAATGCACGAATTCCTCCGTCGGGCTTTCCTAGCGTGTGCCATGCTAGTGATTTCCGGCTCTGCGAGTCCAGGCCGACGACGGGCCAACTTGGAAACAATCGTGCGATGAGGAGACGATCCGAGCGCGATGCCGACCCGACCGTACTCGCTCGCCCCCTCGCCGCTTCAAATTGCCGGGGTAATTTGCCGGAATTTTCTTGATAGCAATTCGGCCCCCGGAATGTTAGTCTGGAAAGTGCGGGAAATGCGAAGCTGGTTCCCTCGCCGAATGCTTCGCCTGGCAGACCGCCGGTGACGAATCCTGGCCTGTCTCGGCGCACGGTTTCCGGCAGACTCGACTCCCCCTTCGCTCCTCCAGGAAAAGTGCATGCGGTTCGTGACGTCCCATCGTGCTACCCCGCAACTGCCGCGCGACATGCGAGCCCGGCTGGCTTGCGAAGTATTGGAAGATCGCCGGCTGTTGAGCGTGGCCCCGTTGGAAGTGCCGCCGCCGGTGCCCCTATCGCCCGACGCTGCATCGGTCGGCGGCGAAATTGCCACGCCGCTCACTTCGCTCGACGATCAGATCGGCCTGTATCGGCACGGCTTGCTGGTGCAAAGCTTTCCACCAGCCGCCGACACCGACGAGGACCGCGGCGCCGCGCTGCGCACGGCGGCTAGCCGCCGCGCAAGACTTCGACGAGATCATCCTCGGCCCATTCACGTTCGCGATGGGTGAGCTCGAACACGTCGAGTTTCCCGATCGCCTCACGGTGACCGGCGCCGGTAAGGAGCTCACCAAGATCTCCAGCAGTTGTCCACAAGGCAACGACGGCGCCGCCACGTTCACGCTCAACAACGAGTCCGTGATTCAGGACCTGACTCTGGAAGGCTCGCTCACCAACGGGCTGTACCAGCCGTTGGTCGGCATGCAGGGGGGCCCTACGGAAGACGTCACGGCTTATCTGCGCCGCCTTAAGATTATCGGCGACAGCGATGGCATTTTCATTTGGACCGGCCAGGTCTTCAATTACACGATCTATGGCTACGATGTCGACATCAACACCCGTTACGATGCCATCGCCGTCCTTGGCTCGGGCCTGAACCCACAAACGGTCAAGCTGTACAACTCGACGATCACAGTCTCGCAACCTTCCTCGATTCCCGCCCATATTTCCAATGGCGTCAATGCGCGCAGCGGATTCGTGGGCCTTTACAACTGTACGGTAAACGTGACGGGCGACGCGAATTCCTTCCAAACAGCAGGCGTATGGACTTGGAATCATGGTTCGGCGGAAATCGTGAACTGCACGTTCAACGTGACCGCGCCCACCGGCCTTGCAAGCGATCTATACATTCAGGATTCCACGAGCATCAAGGTCGACGGCGGCAGCGGTTCCGGTCCGGAGGGCGGCGTACACGTCCACCACGGGCACCGAGGCCTATGTAACCGAGGATCCTGCCGCGGTCGTCCAGAGCGCCGCCTTCTACAACAACTCGAAATTCGACGATTACCAGCCGCGCCCCTCCGGCCATGCCGACGCCGACGCCATCGCGATCGACAAAGCGCCGCTTGTCGTCGGAGCCGGCCTGGCGACCTTCGACAACATTACCAGCTACGACAAAGGCATTAACGGAATCAGCATCGACCTGGCCGGCGTGCACGGCGGCATCACCGCCGACGATTTCATCTTCCGCGTCGGCAACAACAATTCGCCCGCCGACTGGGCAGCGGCGCCAGCGCCCCTGTCAGTGACCGTCTACGGACAAAGCGGCGTCAGCGGATCCGATCGCATCGAACTGGTTTGGGCCGACGGGGCCATTCAAAACCAGTGGCTGGAAGTCACGATCGCGGCCAACTCGAACACGAGGCTGACGTCGAGCGAATCCTTTTATTTCGGCAATGCCGCGGGGGATACCGGCGCCGGCGACACGACGAAATACGTATTGGTCAACGCACTCGACGAAGCCGGCGCAGCGCCAATCCGAATCCGATCAGCAATCTTTCGATCACGAATCTCTACGATTTCAATCGAGATGGTCGGGTCAATTCCCTCGACGAAAACATCGCCCGCTTTGGCGCGACGAACCCGCTTACCGCGGTGAAGTTTCTGAACCTCGATGTGCCGCCGGCGGAGGTTCTAGCCGACCAAGGTTCAGCCGAGGAAGCCGTGCCGGCCGTCTCGATCGCCGCGGCCGTCACGGCCGGCCGGCAGTCGTCCACCGACCGCAATGCCAAAGCGGGACGACGGCCCCTCGACGTTCCGCGCGAGCCACACGCTTCCGAGCGGCTTCCCACGTCGGAGCCAACTTGCCTTGAATCGCGCCAAGCCGTCGACCACCAGTCGAATGAACTGGATGAGGACTTGCTCGATCTACTGCTGAATGATCTGGCCGAGCGGCGCGGCGATTGAGCGAGTTCTTCAGGCGACGGACCCGGCGAGCTCTCGCCGCAACTCGCGTGTACGTTGCCCCGTTTCTCAAGTATCATGGTTTTCGCGGCGCAGCTAGCCGCGCCAACGAACTCGCGGCCCCGCACCGCCTTCGCCTTCCAGATGGCCATGAGCAAGATCCGCAGTTACCAAGTCGGCGACGAGCCGGTGCCGGGCTATCGCCTCACGGCGTTCCTGGGCAGCGGCGGCTTTGGCGAAGTCTGGAAAGCTACCGCGCCCGGCGGGACCGAGGTCGCCCTCAAAATCAACAACCTGGGAATGAAGGGCGCGCTCAAGGAGTTCAACTCGCTCAAGCTGGTCAAGCGCATCCAGTATCCGAACCTGGTCCCCATCCTGGCCATCTGGCTGAAGAATGAGCAGGGAGAAATCCTGCAAGAATCCGCCTTCGACGAAATCGGCGGCGAAGCGATTCGCGGTCTCAGCGGCACCCTCACCACGGCCACTGTCGAGTTCGTCCCCCGTCCGGAGCCAGCCGAACTGGTGATCGCCATGGGGCTGGGGCACAAAAGCCTCGCCGACCGGTTGGAAGAATGTCGCACGCAAGGGCTCACCGGAATCCCAGTCGAGGAACTGCTCAAGTACATGCACGACGCTGCCCGCGCGATCGACTATCTAAACAGTCCCCGCCACGAGTTCGGATCGGGCCCGAAGGCCATTCAGCACTGCGATATCAAGCCGCCGAATATCCTGATCGTGGGAGACGCCGCGCAAGTATGTGATTTTGGGCTGGCCCGCGAGGTCGACAATCTTCGCAGCACCTCGCTGGCCTTGAGCCCGGTCTACGCCGCCCCGGAAATGATCGAGTCGAACTTTCCCAGCCCCTCGACCGATCAATACTCGCTGGCCATGAGCTATCTGGAACTCCGCACCGGCGTGCTGCCATTCCCGCCGAATTCGACCGCGCATACGGTCATTCAAGCGCATCTGACCGGCAAGATCGACGTGTCACGCTTGACCAGCCGGGAGCGAGACGTCGTCAAGCGGGCCACGGCACGGCGGCCGTCGGATCGTTATGCGTCCACCGTGGAATTCGTGGCGGCGCTGCGCGAGGCCGTCCATCCCTCCGGCCGCGCTCCACGCCGCGCGTGGCTGCGATGGGTCGCCGCGGCCGCGCTATTGGCCTTGATTCCCAGCGCGCTCGCGCTGCAATGGAAACTGTCGAGCCCGAAGCCGCTCGTCTTGCCCGAGGGGTTTGTCGCCGCGCCCGATGCCCAGATGGTCGACGTTCACGGGCACAATTGCCCGGACCAGATTATCTGCGAACGGCACGGTCTGCACGTGCCGTTTCAATTGATCAATGGGCGAAAAGCCGGCACGTTCTACATGATGGAAAATAAGGTCTCGAACGACGTCTTCGCACGCTTCGCCGAAGCCAATCCCGCCGCCGTGGCGACCTCTCGTTGGAGGCTGGGCGCGTGCGCCCGCAAGCAAGACCTGGGCGTCGAGGGACGCGACTTCTTTCCCGTGTTTCGTGTCACGTGCGTCGAGGCGGCGCTGTGCGCGCGCTGGCTGGGCGGCCAATTGCCCAGCGTCGAGCAATGGGACGAGGCGGCCGGGCGATTTGCCCTGGCGACCCCCAGCGATCCCACTCCAGCCGGCGGACCGTTCCGCGAACCGCTCGATCCGAACCGTCCGCCCAACGAACAGGTCGCCGTCGATCGCGGTGCCGAGGGGCCCCTCGCCGCGGGCAGCGCCACGCACGACGTCAGCGCCTCCCTTCGGCTGTCGCGACATGGCCGGCAACGGCAGCGAGTGGACCAGCAGTCCGCGCGACGCTACCGAAGTCTTCTCCCCCGACAAACCCGACGAATTGATGAGCATCATTCTGCGCGGCCGCAGTTTCATGAATCCCGAACCTTTGCGATTCCAGGATCTGGACGATCGCTCGCTCGACGAGGCCAGGCGCGTGACCGAGTCGGACTGCGATATCAGTTTCCGCGTGGCGCTGAAATTCGAGGATTTGCCATGATCGACTCAGGGCGGAAGTCGGCCGTTGTCATCCTTGCCCTCGCCGCTCTGACATACGCGTCGCGCTGGTCGTTCGGCCAAGAGGCGGCCCCGTCGCCGGCCGCCGATGCGATGCCCATCATGCGGCTCGAAGCTGGCGGCCCGACCAGCTTCGTGAGCGGCGTGGCGTTCAATCCCCAGGGCAGCACGCTCTATGCCGGCGGCTGGGACAAAGTCGTGCGCGCCTGGAACTGGAATGCGCAGTCGAATCAATTCGTGTTGGATCCGGGCGGAACCTACCGCGTGCCGATCGGTCCGGCGCTGGAGGGCGTGATCAACGCCGTGGCCGTGTCGCCCGACGGCATGTGGCTGGCGACCGCCGGACGCGGCATGGTTCGCGGCGCCAGCGACCTGCGGCACCCGGGCTGGAAGGTTCCGGCCGCGGGCACGATGAGCGCCTCGATGCGGCAGGATCAGGGCACGATCTACTTGTTCAACACCCGGACTCGCGCGGTCCGCTTGTTGCGGGGACACACGGCGCCAGTCGTGGCCCTGGCCTTCGCGCCCGCCATGAGCGGGAAGGCGTCGATTCTGATCTCGGCCGGCCAGGAGTGGGACGACAAGGCCCAGCGTTTCGCCGGCGCGGTGCGCGCCTGGGACTGCGCCTCGTGGGAGTTATCTTGGGGGCGTGATGCTGCCGAATGTCGCCACGCGACCCAGCATCGCGGCCTGGCACGCCGGCGCAGCGCCGAACCAACTGCGCGTGGCCATCGCCTGGGGAGACGCCGGCCGGTCGTTGCGGATTTGGAACGTGGAAACAAATCGAGTGAGCACAAGCGCGGATGGACAGTACAACAACACGGCGGCCTGGTGGGCCGACGGAAACCGAATCGTCACCGGCAGCACCGGCCGCCTGAAACTGTGGAATGTCGCTGGGGCAGGGGACACGGCCACTGTTGAGCGGCAACTGACTCTTGCCGGCCGCGAAGTGCCGCGCGCCATCTCGCTATTCGCATCGGCCGATGGCGGACGCGTCGATCGGGCAGCCGTGCTGGTCAAGCCGGGCGACGCGGACAATACCGTGCGACTGAAGATCGTGGACCTGGCGAGCTTTCGTCTGCTGCCGCAAGTCGACCTCGCGCTGTGGGACGGCGCCGGCGTGCTTCCGTCGCTCACGGCGGCCGGCGGCCGGTTAGCCGTGGCCGGCAACCACACGCACGAAATCGCCACGTTCGCCGCCCGCGATCTGGCAAACGGTAAAGCCCGCGCCAACATGCTCCGGGGCGAGGGAATTTCGGCGCACGCCATAAGCTTCGTCAGAAAAGAAGGCACGCTGGGCATTCTGCTCAGCCAGCGGCCCAAGCCCGACATCGGCGCCGCGCTATCCAACATCATCGAGGGAGATCTCGTATTTGATCCCCAGCGGCGCGGCATTACCGAGCGCACAGCGGGATGGCAACTCGTGCAGGCTCCGCTCGGGACAGTGCGCGTCGAAGTGACTGGGCCAAACGCGCTCAGCCCTAAGAACACACCAACAACCATAACGCTCTGCCAGGGCCCCCGCGCCTTGCGACCGATCTCACTGCCCGCGGGTCGCGACCTGACGGCCTATGCCGTCGTGCCCCGACCCGCGCCGGCTGGTCCGCTGTTGGCCGTCGCCACGCACCAGCTTGGCCAGCCGCTATTGGAACTTTTCGACGCCACGACCGGCGCCGTGGTTCGCGAGCTATCGGGTCACGTCGCGGCGATCGAACACCTGGCCCTGTCCGACGACGGGCGGCTGTTGGCCTCGACGGCCGGAGACCGCACGGTATGCGTCTGGAACCTTGCCGACGTGGACAGTGTCGTCGCCGCGCGGGGCGCACTGGCCGGCGTCGTATTCCAACCGCAAGGCCAATCGCTCGTGGTTGCCGACCTCGCCACGGACAGCCCCCATCGCGAACAACTGGCCGTGGGCGACCGCCTGGTCGGCTGGGTTCGCGCGGGGCGCAGCGAGCCGTTCGCTTCGCTCGTCGATTTCTATCTGCAAGTTTCGCGGCGCAAGCCCGGCGAGTCGATCGCCGTGGCTCGCCAGCGCGGCGAACGACCTGCCGAAACGATTCAACTCGCCGTGACGCAAGGCGCCGATGAACGCAAGCCGCTGGTCACGCTGTTCGTCACGCGCGGCCAACCGGCAGGCTGGATCGGATGGAGCCCCTTGGGCCCTTACGAATCGAGCGGCGGCCCGACCGAACAACTGCTCGGTTGGCACTTCAATGCCCCGTCGCTGAACCAGCCCGTTCGCTTCGCCACCGCCGACGAATACCAACATCTGCGCCGCGAAGGTTTGGTCGAACATTTGTTGAGCGCGGGAAGTCTGCCCGACGACAAACCCAAGCCGCTTGATCGTCCGGCCATGAGCATTCGCCTGAGGCAGCCGGGGCAAGAAGCGGTGCTGGTCAACGATGGCGGGTCGGTTCGCGTCGGCGGGCGATCGGCCGCGCTGGAACTGGAAATTCGCGGCCTGGCTACGGATCAAGTCGCCTCGGTCTCTTACCGCATCGACGACGAGAAACCGGCCCGCTTGGCGCCCTCTCGCGTCAGGTCTGGGCGGCGGCCTTGCCGAACCTGCGCCGCCAGCGCAAACCAGTCGACGTTCTACTGTCTGTGACGACAGCCGAAGTCGAACCGCAAGAATTTCACGAGCGGTTTTCGATCGAGTATCGGCCGCCGTCGCCCGAGATCGCCGACGTGCGCCCCGCCGCCGAGCACACGATCGTCAAGGATGCCGCGTTGAAGGTTGCCGCGATCGTGCAATCGCGCGAAGGCGATTCGGCCCCCCTCGAAGTGCGGTTCACGCACACGGCCGGATCGAAACAGGTCGCAACGAAGCAGTTGGCGGGCCAGGGCCGATTGGCTGTCGAACAAGCCGTCGAACTGCAACCCGGCGATAACACCATCACGCTGTCGGCGGTCAATGCCGCCGCCGACGCGGCCGACAAGGACCACGAGCGAACCATCGTCGTGCGCCGCATTACGTTCAATCCCGAGGCCACGCCGCCGCCAGACTTGCGGATCGACCTAGTGACGGCCGACGGCGCAATCAGTCATCCCCTGGCCAGCGATTTGGGCGCCCCGATCGTTGTAGACGCTCCCGCGGTTCGTCTGCGGGGAACAATCAAGGCCGATAAGCCCCTGGTTGATGCCGCCTGGAGTCGGGGCGACAAGCAGCAAGCATTATCCGGGTTCCAGAAGGGCACGCAGACGAAGCTCGAAGTCGATCAGCCCGTAACGCTTGAGCCGGGCTTGCAACCACTGCGCGTCTCGGCCCAGTCCGAGCGGAGCGTCGGTACCGCGGTCAGTCTGAGCGTTGATTATCGGCCGCGACTGGGCGAGGTTTTCCTCATCGCGCCCAACGACGGCGCGGAACTGATCGAGGGCCGCGACGCGCGACGCGTCACCATCAGCGGGCGAATCGGTCCCGTGCCCGAGAAACATCCCTTTCAAATCACGGTTCTGATCAATGGCGCGCCGCTGAAAGGGTCGCCCACCGTCGACGCCGCCGGCGAGACCTTTTCCATCGAAGCCGAGTTGGCCAACGGCGAGAATCGAATCGAGGCCCAACTCTCAAACGCTTGGGTGCGCAGGCGCATGCCGACGCGGTTCGCGTCCGTTACCTTCGGCCGCCGCAGATCGTGGAGCTAACTGCTCCGCCGGTCGTCGACGCGCCCTTGGTCGAGATCAGTTTCGTGGTCGAGTCGCCCGTCGATCTGAAACCTTCGGCTTTGCGAATCAATGACTGGGATCTTTCGCCGGATTCGGTGACCATCGAGCGCAAAGCGCCCGAGGCTTCGCGGTGGAAAGTCGTCGCCCGCGATGTGCCGCTTACGCAAGGAATGAACGAGATTCGACCGCTGGCCCGAAATGCCGACGGCTGGTCGGTCTTGACCAAGACCGCGCAGGTGCAGGTCATGCTTCCGCCGCCGCCGCGGGCCGAGATCGAATTCCTGTCCCCGGCGGCAGATCGCACGGTCGAAACGCCCGATCTCGACGTTCGTTTCGCCATTCAATCCACCAGCCGGCTGAAGCGAGTGGAACTGCGATCCGGCCCGGAGACCGTCGCCACGATCGACGTCGACAAACAAGTCGCCAACGAACCGAGCGCGGGACAAAAAACGGCCGGCTTTCGACTCGAAGGCGCCGCGCATGTCAAGCTGCGACCGCGCGACAACGTCTTACGACTGGTCGCGATCAACGATGGCGGCGAAAGTCAGGCCGAGCGTGTCGTCACCTATGTCCGCAAGCCGGTCGAAGTGGTCGTCGACCGTCTGCAACCCACGCGCGACGCCGACGAAGCGCTCGTTCCCGAGTTGCTCGAAGGCGGGCTGCTGCGATTTGTCAATGCTTCGCCCGAGAGCAGCCTGTGGCTGCACGGTCGCGTCCGCTGGCCCGATGCCGCGACCCAGCAGCAGAATCGCGTCTCGGTCGTCCAGGTCTGGGTGAACGGATTCTTGCAACAGCCCGTGCCGCTCAAGGCGCCGAGTTCGCCCGGTCTGGAGTGGTCCTGGCGAGCCAAGATCCGGTTGAATCGGGCCGGCGAGAACGAGATTTCGGTGCGGCTGCCTGGCGTTGCGCGGGCGGCCGATTGCCGCTTGGATTTCAAGGTCGGCTGCACCAAGCCCGACGAGCGCCAGCGATTGCACCTGCTGGTCGTGGGAGTCGGCGAAAAAGACACGAAACAATTGGAGACTCTCGCTCTGCGCGCCGTGCGCGGTCGGCGCATGGCGGGGGACCAGATAGCGACCCCGGCATTCGCCAAAGGTTGGCTCTACCTGGTCAGCGGGTACGTGAATCGCGGTCGAATCACCGCGCAGTTGGAGCGAATCCATCTTCGCGTGGGCGACCCGGTCGACGCCGGCGCCGACGTAGTCATGGTTTACTACCGGGGGCAGGAATCGGTCGACGATCGAGGGCAGTTCTACTTGTTGACCAGTCAAAGCCAATTCGATCCGGACACGCGGTCGTCGGCCGTCAGCGGTCGCGATCTCTCCGAACGATTCACGAGCGTGCCCGGCGCGCAGTTGTTCCTGCTCGACGTTCAGCGGCAAATGCAGGCCGGCGACCCGGCCCAAGGCTTTCCCACCGCGATGGCCTGGCCCAACGAGCCGCAAATGGCGGCTTTGCGCTATGCCTGGCTGGGCAACGAGGCGGCACCGGCCGATGCCCGGCTGTTGGTCGCGTTCGACAACGCCGTCCCCGAGGCCACGCGGTTGGGCGAAATCGAGACGGCCGTATCGCGAGATTCCGAGCGCGTTCGGGAAAAATACGGAGCGACTTTTCGATACGTGCCGCAAGTGCCCGAGTCGCTCCGCTCGCTGGTGCTGGCAAAGCCGGCTGGAGTCAACTGACCCGCGATTCTCAAATTGCCGGCGGGGGGCCGCGTCCGCAAAGTCTGCCTTGTTTGCGCCAACACGCGCAAAACTGCCCGCCACCCGTCCCAAGTGCGCCATCGGCCGAGACAATTCACTGCACGGCGTGAACTTGGCCAGTCGATACGAATCATGAGAGGCTTCGTTTGGCTGCATCGTGCTAGCTTGGCGACGATGCTGGGGAGGCCTCGGCAACGAACGATCAGGGAGGATGGCATGGCGGGCCGTTGCTCAATTCCATTGTTACGTAAGGTCGCGCTGGCGGCGAGTTTTGCCGTCGCGACTTCCGCGGCCACTCCCGGCGCGCTGGCCGGCGACCGTCCCAGCCTGTTGTCGTTCGCCGGAATCGGCGCGTATCTGAACCCCACCCAGGGCGAGACGCTGCAACTGGTCGGCTACAATCGACCTTATTGCCCCACGCCTTGCCCGTGCAATCCCGATGGCTATAGTTCGCAAGGTCAGTCCGACATGGGCCAGCCAGGCGACGATTCGGCCCGGGCGACCGACGGCCAACCCTTCGATAGTCAGCCGCTCGAAGGCGCCAATTTGCAGTCCGAACAATTCGGCGGCCTGGGTTCCGACACGCTGACGGTCAACGACGCCATCGGCGGATACATCGACAATCCGGTCGTTGCTAACTGGTTCCGCGCTCGGTACGACGTGGCGGTCAACAATCCGCACCCCGACCTGGCCGAATTCTTTTACGCCAAATATGCCTTGGCCGGCGGCCCGGGTGTGGACACGCCGACGGGTATTTCACCGAACTCAGCCAACTATCAGGTCGGCTCGTTTTACTTGGAGTGGATGTTGGCGCCCCGCTTGTCGATTTTCGCTGAGCTGGCCATCCAGCGAACCGACATCTTCTTTCCCGACGGCGGTGGCGGCACCACCATCGTCAAGAACGGCGGCTTGGGCGATACCATCGCGGGCTTCAAATACGCCTTGCACACCGACGAGTGCCAATACCTGACGTTCCAGTTCAAGACGTACATTCCCACGGGCGACTCGCACCGCGGCTTGGGCACGCATCACACCAGCCTCGAACCGGGTCTTCTGTACTTGCGGCGGTTGAACAGCCGCGCCTACTTCCAGGGCGAACTTCGCTATTGGATTCCGGTCGACGGCACCGACTACGCCGGTAATATCCTTCGCTATGGCGCGGGACTCGGATACGACATCTATAACTCGAACGGCTCAAGTCCGCTCAATCCCTACATCGCCAACGGATGGCGCGTCACCGCCGTGACGGAATTCGTCGGCTGGAGCGTGTTCAACGGCAAGTTCACCGCGCCGGGCGAAGTCGGCGCGGGTATCCAGGGAACCCCGATTCCCGACGGCTTTACGGTCGTCAACGTCAAGCCGGGCTTCCGCTTCACGCACAACCAGGGCTCGCTGTACGCGGGTGCGGGCATCGCGATGACCGGCGACCGTTGGTACAGCGACCTGTTCCGGGTTGAATATCGCCGGATGTTCTAAACGGGCCGAAGCGCGCCAGGCTAACTTTGCCGCCCAACGACTCAGATCAGTTCCCGGATCGGCTCGCCTTCCGACAGAACATGCACCGGCCGGCCGGTGAAGTCATTGATCGTCGAGCGATAATCGATTCCCAGGTGGCGATAGATCGTGGCCAGCAGATCCTTGGGCGTTAGCGGCCGCTCGACGGGGTATTCGGCCTTGGCGGTCGTCGCGCCAACGACCTGTCCCATCCGCAACCCGCCGCCCGATATCAGCGCCGATTGCGCCGCCGGCCAGTGGTCGCGGCCTAGCACTCCCTGGGGATTGGCAAGGCGCGGCGTGCGGCCGAATTCACCCACTGCCACGACCATGATCTTGCGGTCCAATCCACGGGCGTAGATGTCCTCGATCAGCGCGGACAGCCCCTGATCCATGAACGGCGCTCGCCACCGCATCGCGCCCTCCAGATTCCAGCCCGTGGCCGGGTTCGAATGGTCGTCCCAACTGAAATAAATCGGGTTCCCCGGAACCGGCGAAAGGGCGTCGATCGTAATGACGCTCGCTCCGGCCTCGGCCAATCGGCGCGCCAAGAGACAACTCTGGCCCCACAGATGCCGCCCATACCGATCGCGCAGCTCGGGCGTTTCCTTGTCGATCGCAAAGGCATCGGCCACGGCACGACTGGTCAGTAGTTGAAAGGCCTGATCGCGAAACTGGTCGGTGGCCTCCAGCGCCCCGTGCAAGTCCTGCGCACGACGGTAGCGATCCAACTGGCCAACCAGGCCGCGGCGGTCGCCCAATCGCGAGCCGTCGATGCCCGCATCAAGCGACAAATTCGGCGGACGGAAGTTCTGCGCCGAGGGATCGCCGGCGGCAAACCCCGAATGCGTCATGCCCAAGTACGTCGGCTGCACCATGAACGGCACGCGCGGGATGCCGACATATTGCGGCAGACCGCTGGAGATCGTTCCCCGCAACCGGCTGGCAATCATGCCGAAATCGGGATGGTCGCTTTTGGCTGTCGAAGTAACGTCTTCCTTGGCCGGCGTCTTGCCGGTCAGCAACTCGATCGAGCCGTCGTTGTGCGACGACATCTGATGGTGCAATGATCGAACCAGCGAAATGCGGTGGCCCAGCTTGGCCTGCAGCGGAAAGACCTCGCAAATGTCCATGCCCGGCACGGTGGTCTTGATCGGACGTAGCGGCCCGCGATATTCGCTCGGCGCATCGGGCTTGCAGTCATAGGTCTCGAGTTGACTGGGGCCGCCCCACATCCAAAACAGGATCACCGACGTATCGCTATTGGCTTGAGCCGACGCCCGAGCGGCAAGCAGGTCAGCCAGGGAAAGTCCGCCCAGTGCCAACGTGCCCGCGCGTAAGAACTCGCGGCGATGGATCGGTCCGGCACAGGCAACGGGCGGCATGGCGCGAGACCCTCGGCGGGAATCCTGGGGCGGGCTTTGGCCGGCGATCACGTCGCGCCCGACAACCAATCTACCAAAGTTGATGGAAGAAGCGAAGCCTCCGGGCCGGGCGTCAACTCTTGTCGACTGTTGGCGTCCCGCCGACAATGTGTCGCCACAGCGGGTAAACGAGCGCCCCCGAAGCCAGCACCACGCCGGCCGGCACCAAGTACTCCTGCCTGGCGACCAGGATAAACACCCAACCAGTCACGGCGATCAGGCTGGGCAGGGGATAGAACCACATCCGAAACGGCAACCGCACGTCGGGCCGCGTCGTGTGCAACAGGTGCAACCCGAATATCTGTCCCAAAAACTGCACAAAAATCCGCACGATCACGGCGGCCTCGATCACCGCCTGCAACGGGAAAAAACAAAACACGGCCGTTAGCGTTCCCAACGACAGCAGCGCCACGGTCGGATACCGCCCGCGCGGGTGCAGGTAGGCGAACACCTGAAAGAAATCCCCATTGCGGGCCGCGGCGTACAAGATGCGCGAATATCCCATCGTCATCACGAACGTCGAGGCCAGCGCCGTCCAGATGATGAAGTAGGCGAAACCGACGGCGACCTGCCGGCCGTACAACTTCTCCATGAAATCGGCCGCGATGTTCTCACTCTTGGCCGCCTGCTGCCAGGGCACCACGCCCAGGATGGCGATATTCATCGTCAGGTAAATCCCCGCCACGATCAGCACCGACAAGATCACCGCGCGGGGAATGTTCTTTTCCGGCGCGATCACTTCATCGCCCATATGGCAGACGTTGTAATAGCCCAGGTAGTCGTAAATGGCGATCAACATGGCGCCGCCCAGGCCGGTCATGAACATGCGGTCCATGCGGAAGGCGTCGGGCGGAAACTCGATCAGCGAGGCATCGAAGTTCATGATGCCCGCGATGATGACCGTGAACGTCGTGATCAAAGCGCCGCGCAAAGAACCACGGCCAACCAGGCCAGCGAACTGACGTGGCGACACAACGCGATGCTGACCAGCAGGGCGGTAGCCGCCGCGCAAACATTCAAACCATGCGGGATTCCCCACTCGGCGAATTGGCTCTGCAGCCCCGGCAACGCATAGCCCAGGTAGTCGCTCGCGCCGATATAGCCCGAGGCCAGCTCGAGCGTGCCGCTGATCAGAAACTGCCAGATGAACAAAAACGCGACCACCCGGCCCAACGGATAGCGGCCATATATCTCGCGCAGAAAATGATACGTGCCGCCGCTGCCGGGCATCGCCGCCCCCAGTTCGCTCCAAACCAGGCCATCGCAAAGAACCAGCACGGCCGCCACGATCCAGCCCACCATGGCTTGCGGGCCGCCCATCGAAGCCACGAACAGCGGAATCGTGATGAACGGGCCCACGCCCACCATGTTGGCCACGTTGAGCGACGTGGCTTGAACGAGTCCAATTCCGCGGGCCAGAGTGGGGGCGTCGCAGCCAGCCGGATTCGGCACACCTTCAACGGGGGATGACGGCATTCGCTCCTCGCAATTCCGTCACGCGACCCGGCTCGACAGCAAAACGAACTGCTCAAGCGGTGCGCTGGCACGGATAGGGTCGCCGCCCAGTATACGCGCGACCGTCGCCGAGGTGAACTCGTAGTTGGTCACCGCCCCAGCCGGCTCGCGAAAGGACCGTTAATAGTCCGTCGCCTGAAACGTGCGCGCCGAGGCAAATAGCACGACCGCGGCAAAAGCCAGCGAGCTGAGCACCGAGAGCGTCATCGAGAATCCGTGCGCCTGGAGCACGCTGATGTCGAAGGCCTGGCCAAAATCGTTGCCCGCGCCCAGCGATCCGAACAACAGCATTCCCAGGTCGGCCGGCTTGGGCAATACCCAATACCCGAAATCGATGATTGCGCTAAGGTACGACGAACGCAAAGTCTCGGAAACCAGGTCCGTCGAGGTCATGAACGCGTGACGGCCGAAATTCATGCTCCAGGCCACGCACCAGAACAGGATCGAGCCAAAGACGCACACCACGGCATTACGCGTGCAGACGGCCAGCAACACCGAAAAACCGAAGAAGATCGAAAACTGCAACAGCAGCAGCGGAATGCACAGCAGGTACGTCGGATCCCAGAACCCGGTCCGCACTCCGATCGCCAGCCAGGTCCCCGCCACGAAGAAAGTCGCGTTGGCCAAAACGAAACACAAGACTCCCAGGTATTTACCCAGGATCAGCGACCATCGCGGCGCGGGCTTGGCCAGCAGCACGCTGATGTTGCCACCCTCCAAAAAGCTGGGCAGAAAGCCGGCCGTCCAGATCAAGGTCAGCAGCAGGCCCAACGTGCCGGCCACGCCGCCGGCCAGGATGAGCTCGAAAAAATGAATCGCCGATTGGGTGTCGCGGGCCAGCGGGACTTGGATCGCGCCAAACGCCAGCGAAAAATCGCCGTCGGCCACGATCACGCCCGATGATTTCAGCTTTTCGGCATTTTGAGCATCGGGATGGCGCCGCGAAATAAAGTCAGGGGGCTCTTCGCCTTGATATAGCGTCGGACGACCGTCCGCGCGAATGCTCAGGCAAACCCCGATCGACAGCACGCTGGCGACCAGCAGGACCCAAAGAATTCCATGAGCGCGCGATTGCCGAAACGTGTCGCGCAGGAGATAAACGAACGTCGCGAAAACCGGTGAATTCCTCATGCCAGCGCTCCTTCATAAAGCGGCTCCAGGGCCGACTCGAACCCAGGGTGCTCCGACCCGACCGATTCGGAGGCCAGGTCCTCGACTCGACCCGTATAGACCACGCGTCCGGCGCGTAACACCGCGATCTGATCGCACAGTCGGGCGACCTCGGCCAAGGCATGCGAGACCAGGATCACGCTGCGACCCGCTTCTCGGCGCTGGCAAATAACTTCGGCCAACAGTCGCCGGGCGGGCATATCCATGCCCTCGGAGGGCTCGTCAAGCACCAGCAATTCAGGATCATTGACCAAGGCCTGCGCCAGCGCCAGGCGTTGCAGCATGCCCTTGCTGAATCCCGCGATGGCCTCGCGGCTGCGGTCCGCCAGCCCGACGCGATCGAGCAATTCCGCGCTACGCAATCGAGCTTCCCGCGTGCCGATTCCCGACAACTGCCCGAAGCCTTCGACAAGCTGCCGCGCCGTGAGATAACGGGGAAAAGACGGGTTCTCGTGGACGTATCCAACCCGCGCCAGCGTGCCGCGCTCGGACAAGGGAGCCCCCAACCGCATCACGCGACCGTCCGTGGCTCGACAAATCGATAGCAGCACCTTGACGAGCGTGGTCTTGCCCGAGCGGTTGGGGCCGATGAGTCCGAAGACTTCGCCCGCCGGAACGGTCAAGCTCACCTGGTCCAGGGCCGTG
Organism: uncultured Planctomycetaceae bacterium; assembly: GCA_963791755.1. Classification (GTDB taxonomy): domain Bacteria; phylum Planctomycetota; class Planctomycetia; order Pirellulales; family PALSA-1355; genus PALSA-1355. The sequence goes on along the minus strand of CAWBTK010000003.1, from coordinate 74,060 downwards.
ATCCGGCGCGAGCCCCATCCGACACGATAAACTTTCGTGACCTTTTCGAACACGGCCGCCGGTTGCGGCTTACTGCGAACATCCATATTCCGAGAGTCCTGTTAATCGAGTCCTATTGGATCAGCGAGATCTGTACGCCGCTTTGCAGAATCTGCGTAAAGGCTGTCTGCAGGTCGGTGACGACGCTCGCCTCGGTCCCATAAACGATTTTGTACGACGGCATGCCGTCGGTGACGTTGCCGCGAATCTGCATTTGATTCAAGGTCGCGGTCGCCGCCGACGCCGACGAAGATCCCGGTGCAAACACCGGCCCAAACCCGATGCAATGAATCTGCGCGGGCTTCGACGGCGTCGAATGTCCCGGCGGGCTAGCCGTGTCGAGCGCCGCTAGCTGAGTGCACAGCGCATAGAGCGGCGTCGTCACCGACGACGAATTGTCGGTATAGCCATTGAGTCCGGAGGGAAATTCGCTGCTGCCCGGGCTCGAGCTGTTGTAGCGAATCCGATAATAGCTATTGGCGGTGCCCAAATTATTGAGCGTGGCACTGGCAGTGGTGTTCGGCGCGCCGTCGGTTTCGAAAATCACGATTTTCTGCGCCCGCGTCGCCCGTTTCCGCCGGCGTCTCCGGCCGGTTGGGCCGGATTGTAGTTTTTCAAGGACGTGTTGGCGCTGAACTGGTTGTACGCCAGCATCAGCCCCATCGCGTAGCAGGTGCCCCCCATCGCGCGCGGCACTTCGAGATTATCGGAATCATACGGACGCACCGTGGCGCCGCTGTTGCCGATCGTTTCGGGAGGATACCACAGCGATTCCTGCATGTTCGTGTAAGCGCGACTCAAGCCGACCCGAGGCCGATTGAAACGCCCGCCGTCCCCGGCCGAACCCTCCGGCACGCTGAAGTCGATCATGGTGACCAGGTCATTCGGATGGTTGGTCTCCACGTCGGTTAAAGCCGCGCGAATACCCAATTTGCAGGCATACATGGGGGCTTCGTGGCACGTGCCCGGCCACCAGCAGAACCGCGAATTGGAAGGACTAACCTGACTCCACAGATTGTAGTTGCCCAAAAAGTCGATCATGCTCATCGGCCCGAACCAGAAATGCGTGCGCGGTCGCTTCGGGTTGTCGGCGTAGTGCATGTAAGGCTTGGGGTTGGCGGTCAAGCTGCTAAGGGGCGTGATTTTGACCGTGCCCCAGGAGTAGTCGGTGCCATACCCGGCCAGACCTTGAGTGCCGCCGGAGATGATCAGCCAACTGTTCGAACCCGTCTGCACTAGGCCCAGGCAGTAGTCGATATAGTCCTTCCAGAACCGCTCATTCAAGTTCGAAGGCGGATACGAGGAAGAGATGCTGTTGGGAATCGCGTCGTAGTACAAAATCCGCCCCGATTGCAGCCGCGAGGGAAACGGATTGGGCCCCACGTTCTTGATGAAATTCAAGATCGCCGAATAGTTGATTTTGTAGGTTGTACTGCTGGGCGCCAGCCAGTTGCCCGAGCTATTCCACAACCGGGAATTGTCGTCCATGGGCGTCGTCGAACTGGGATACTGGAAATACAGTTTACGCCAGTCCGCCGTCGACCGTGGGTCCGGCGGCCAGATGAAAAACGTCTTGCCCCAATAGCGCGGCCCCATCGTATAGCCGGCGAAAGTCGGCACATTTTGCAGCGTGCTGTAGTCGTAGCCGCCGTTGGTCTCAAAAGCGTGACGCGGCGTGCTGTTGCTCGGCGAACTGATATTCAGAACTTGCGCGGCAGTCGAGGCATACGTGCTGCTCGAGTTGTTGCTCTGCTTCAGGTAGTTGTCGCCGCCGGGCGTCGTCGAGTAACTGGTCGAGGCCGGATAAAATGCCCGCGTGCCACCCGAATCGGTATAAAAATCCTCGATGATCGGGGCGCGCGCCCGTCGCTGGTCGTGGTCGTGATATTGGCCGGGTCGGTGGGCGAGGTGAACGACGTCGCTTGCAAGGCCGCCGTGCTGGTGGCTGAATAGTGGCCGAACGTCGGAAAGACGCTGTCGGGATTGTTCGACGAACGATTGCCCGAGGTCGGTTCTCCCAGCAGACTGGCATACCGCATCGAGCCCGAGTAGTCCAAAACAATCGCGATATCGCGCGGACGGTGAGCGGCCGTGGCCACGGCCTGCAGATTCACGCCGGCGAAACTGAACACCTTGGCAAAAGGCAATTGCGTGCCGATATTCGTCGAAATCGTGGCCCGCGCCATACTCCAGTTTTCCGTGGACGGCCCGGGAAATTGCCCCTCGAAACGCAAGTTGGCGGGCACGTACACATAGCGGCCGATATCGATCGCCACCTGGCTCGATTGAATCGTGCTGGAGAGCACCACGTTGCCCGTGGCTGCTTGCAACGCCGCCGGCGTCGCGTTGGCGTAGTTGTTGTTGTTCGAGGCATTGCCGTTTAGCGCCGGGCGCCGGCCATGGCGGCTGAGTCGGCCGCGTCCTGGCACTGGGTGCGCGCCACAGCGAGCATCCCCAAATCGACGGCCAGGGCCACGAACGTCATCAGCGTAATGAGCAGGACCAACACCAACACGAGCACGACGCCGTTTCGCCGTTTCGATCGATTTGTTCGTTTGGAGCTTTTCATGGCGCTGTCCACCTGTTTGCTGACTCGCTTCGTAGTTGCTAATTGCTCTCGCTGCGCATCACACATTGGGCCACGACCGGAATATTCGACGGCAAATAAAACATGCTGGCCAACAGCATCCGATAGTTGCCCGTGATCCGGACGCACACCGACTGGCCGACCTGCGTGTCGGTCCAAAGTCCGGCGTTGTTCCCCAGACTGTCCGCCGCATAGATCTGCACGTTTTGCCCCGATAGCGAGTGGCCCACCAGCGCCTTGTTGATGATATTCGTCACGTCGCTGGTCGCGTTGCCGTACGTCGTGCCGGCAATCGTTACCGGCTGCGTGTGCGTCAGGGCGTAGTGCGCTCCTTCGCGGGCCGCGTTGGTCATCATCTGCAAAGTCATCACATAACGGCCGTATTCCATAATGCCGAACAAGAAAATGACGACCATCGGCAACACCAGCGCCGCCTCGACCGCCGAGGCCCCGCGGCGTCGTTGTCCTGCTCGTGCGTGGTTCTTGAATGTCGGCATGCGATGGAACTAATAAGGCAGTTGCGTGCTAACGGCAATTTTGGCATCCGTGCAGGAAACCCAGGCCACGGTCACCGACATCTGATTGACCGAGGTCAATCGCGTGACCAGCGACCAGAGCATGCTGTTGAAGGCCGCGCCGGTCGGAATCGTCACTTGAATGGTAAAACGGTCCAGCGGAAGCGCGTCCGACGGATTGACCCAACTGGGCGACGCCAGGCAGGTCAGCGTAATCGTGGCCCCGTTGTAGGCCGCGGCCGGAAGTCCGCTCGCGCGCATGTAATCGCGCACCGCCTGTTGCACCATGGGCCTGGTCACCGGCGTTCCGTTCACGTAGGCGCCGGCGGCCAGACGGGCGCCCTCGCGTGCGGAATTGACCACAATTTGATTTACCTGGATCAGCCGTCCCACTTCCCACATGCCGAACATCGTGATGACCAAGAACGGCATCACGACCGCGGCTTCCGTGGCCACGATCCCGCGTCGCGAATTCTTATAGGTCGCTGGCTTGATCATCGCTGGAATTCGGCTCTTAAGCTGGAAAAACGGCGCGCGCGAAATAAACTGAGACGCCCCCGACCGCACCTCGCGCTCTGGAGTGCCGGGCAATAGAAACGTACCTTAAAAATATTCCACGGGGGCAAAATGTTCCGGCCATGATGGTCGTTTTGAGCGCCCCGCGGCGCCGCGCAGCCGACACAATCGCGCCAGCCGCGCAGCAACAAGGCCGGCCGCTTTGGTTCGCGGCCGGCCTTGTTGTATTGGCACTTCTCGTCGTCCTTCGCCGGCGGCTTTACACGACCTTGGTCAATCCCGGCACCGGCAACTGATACAGGCCGTTGGCATCGGGCAACGACTTGGGCGTGGCGGCCAGCGAGAATTCGTCGGGCGCCAAACTGATCTGCGAGTTAATCGCTTCGTCCCACCCCAGCACTTTGCCGGAGTACGTGCACATCCGACCCAAAATGGCCGTCATCGTGCTCTTGGCGCCGGCCTCGGCCTCGTTGATCGGATTGCCCGCGCGAATGCTGGCGAACAGATCGTCGTGCTCGACCTGATAGGGATCGGGCTTCGCTCCCCGATAGCGCCAGGCCTCGCCGCTGTTGGGCTTGATCGAGCCGTCGCTGATCGTCGCGACCCCCTTGGTGCCCTGGGCATGTTCCGAGACGCTATTCCAACAGTTGGGAATGTGTCGGCACTGACTGAACATCCGCGTGCCGTCGGCATATTCGAACTCGACGGCGTGGTGATCGAACGTTTCGCCGTAGTCCTTCCCTTTGCGGACTTCGCAACCGCCCATGCCGTTGGCGCGAACGGGATAGCCCCCCTTAAGCCAATTGATCACATCCATGTTGTGGATATGCTGCTCGACAATGTGATCTCCGCAGATCCAGGTGAAGTAGTACCAATTGCGGAGCTGATACTCCATTTCGCTCAGCTTCCGGCCATACTTTTGTTCCAGGTCGGCGCGAGTGTGAACCCAAGGCGTCGAACCGTTCCAATAGGCGCGCGTCGAAACGATGTCGCCGATGGCGCCGTCCTGCAGCCGTTTGATCGTCTCCAGGTACTTGGCCTCGTGACGGCGTTGCAGCCCCACGCCGACCGCCAAATCCTTCTTGATCGACTCTTGGGCCGCGGCCAATACCCGGCGCACGCCGGCCGCATCGGTCGCAACCGGTTTTTCCATGAACACATGTTTGCCGGCCTTGACCGCCGCCTCGAAGTGGATCGGCCGGAAACCGGGCGGAGTGGCCAGGATCACCAGGTCCGGACCGGCGTCGATTGCCTTTTGATAGGCGTCAAAACCGTCGAACTTGCGATCCTCCGGTACGTCGATGCGACCCTTCAACTCGCCCTGCGCCATGAGCTGCTGATAGCTGCCGTCCAAGCGATCGCGAAACACATCGGCCATCGCGATCAATTTGACCTTGCCCTGCGTGGACAGCGCCTGTTTGGCCGCTCCGCTGCCGCGCCCGCCGCAGCCGATCAGCGCGATCTTGATTTCGTCGTCGCCCGTGGCATGCGCGGCCCGCGCCAGCGGCAGCGTGCCGACCAAGGCTCCGCCGACCAGAGCGGCCGTCGACCCTTTGAGAAAATCGCGGCGCGAAGCGGAAATCAGCCGGGTCGAGCCCGCTTGAGAGGGTTCACTCATGGTCGGCCTCCGTAGGTAAGAAAATACTGTTGGGCGAAACAGCCGGTATGCCGGCCAAATATTACAGCCGGTACGCCGGCCAGATGCTACAGCCGGTACGCCGGCCAAAGATCCTTAAAACACGTGCTATTCGTTGGCCCCGGCATTCCAGGTTTTTGCCTTCTCGGCCTCGCTGGGCTCGACGAGAGGACGCACGACGCGAAATCCCAAGAACAACGCGTCGGTAAAGTACCAGATACTCTGGGGCAATTGTGGGTCTTGTTGTTTCCAATCCTTGCTCGAGCCACGCCGCGCCGCGCTGCACAGCGCCTCGGGATCATCGTCCCAGGAGCCGCCGCGCACCGCCTGGGGATACAACCGGTTGGGAAGCGCCAAGGGCGACTTGGCAGTCTTGCCGGCAAACTGTCCGTAGTAATCGGGAATATACTGATCCAGCGTCCATTCGGCCACATTGCCGTGCATGTCGTGCAACCCCCAGGGGTTGGGCTTCTTCGTGCCGACCTTGTGGTACTTCTCCTCGCTGTTGTCAAAATCCCAGGCATATTCGGCCAATGTATCGGTCCCATCGCCGAACGAATAGGCCGTCTTGGTGCCAGCGCGGCAGGCATATTCCCACTCGGCTTCGGTCGGCAGCCGGTAATAACGCCCCGTCTTGGCACTCAGCCATTTACAATATGTCTTGGCCGCCAGTTGCGTCATGCAAATTGCCGGATAGCCCTCCTTGCCCATGCCGAACGTCATGTCCGTATACGGCTTGGTCGGCCGCGTCACGGCGTCGGCCACCTTTTCGCGGTCCGTGGCCTCGACTTTGTTCAGCTCGCGACGCTGAACGTCGATGCTGAACATCCACACCTCGTACTCGTCCCACGTGACTTCGCATTTACCCATCCAGAACGGTTCGATCTCGACTTCGTGCTGCGGTCCCTCATCGTCCTTGCGGTTGGGCTCGCTGTCCGGGCTGCCCATCATGAATTTGCCGCCCGGAATCGGCACCATGTCGAACGAAACGTCGCCATTGGCGATCACCTCGGTATACGGCTTCATCTCGGCCGCGGTCTTGGCGGCGGCGTCCTTGACGTCGTCCGGCGACTTGGGCGCGTCGGCGGCCACGGTCATTCGAATCGCCAAAACGCCGACCGCGATCGCCAAACACGCGAGGACCATTGGAAAGCGCGCCGACGACGTTTGCGTGGCGAACCGCGGCGTGGTTACGCTAGACATGGAGGAATCCTTCGAAGCATGAAACATATAAACTTCCGACGAATCAAACGGCTCAGTCTGGAGACCACCCGCTGCGCGCCCCGAGTGCCACGCCGGCCCCGCGCCGCGGTGTGTCGCCTGGCGGTGTGTGGATTAGCTCTGGTGGGAATGTCTCTGGGGCCGATTGTTGCGGATCTGCGCCGTGGCCGCGGAGCCCCGGCTCGAGCGATTCGAGTCGACTCGGCCCCAGATGGGCGTGCCGTTCAAAATCCTATTGTACGCGCCCGATTCGGCGACTGCAAACCACGCCTTCGACGCCGCATTTTCCCGCGTCGAAGCCCTCAATCGCGTGCTCAGTGACTACGACTCCGAAAGCGAATTAAGTCGCCTCAGTCGCTCCGCCCCCACGTCGAAGGAGATCCCCGTCAGCGAAGACCTGTGGAACGTGCTGGCCTGCTCGCAGTCCCTGGCCAAACAGACCGGCGGCGCTTTCGATGTCACCGTCGGGCCATATGTGCGTTTGTGGCGCCGTGCGCGCCGTAGTGGCGAAATGCCGACGCCCGAGCGGCTCGCCGAAGCCCGCGCCGCGGTTGGCTACCGATACTTGAAGCTCGACCCCCGTGCCCGCACGGCTCGCTTGTTGCGGCCGAACATGCGGCTCGACTTGGGCGGAATCGCCATGGGATACGCTGTCGACGAAACCATGAAACTACTCCGCCAGCGCGGCTTGAGGCGAGTGCTCGTCGATGCCAGCGGCGATATCGCCGTGGGCGATCCGCCCCCCGGCAAGCAGGCGTGGACGATCGACGTGATGCCCCTCTCGACCGACGGCACTCCCACGCGACGGATTCTGCTGGCAAACGCCGCCGTGACCACCGCCGGCGACGCGTTCCAGCACGTCGTCATCGATGGCGTGCGCTATTCGCATATCGTCGACCCGCGTACCGGCTTGGGCGTGACGGATCGAGTCGGCGTGGCCGTGATCGCGCGCGATTGCCTGACGGCCGACAGCTTGGACACCGCCGCCAGTGTCCTGGGACCGAAAGCCGCGCTGGCGTTGATTGCATCCACGCCCGGCGCCGAGGCGTTCATCGTCCGCCCCACCGACGGCGAGCCGGAGATCCTCGAATCGCCCGGGTTCAAGACGTTTGTCGTGCCAAGCGGGGAAGCTTCCACGCCAGCGCGATAGCCTTCTTCTCCCTCTCCCCGTGCTCGGGGTGAGGCAAATCACTCACCGCGTTGATTGGTCGCCGGTCGACTGCACACCGGCCGATTCACCGCTCCCCAGACACCACAGGTGCCGCGCGCTGCGCAGGAAAAAATGCCCGTGCGCGATCGCCGCCGAGGCGAACACCGGCTCGTCGATGGCATTGCGCGATAGCTCCTCGTAGCGCGGACTGTCGGCGCGAATCACCAGCGTCGAACCCGCTTCGTTCATGAAGTACACCCGTCCTTCGGCCGCCACCGGCGACGCCGTGAATTCTCCGCCGAAGCGCTTCTTCCAAACCGTTTTGCCGTTTGCGGCGGCCAGACACGTGCCGATACCGTGGTCGTCCACGAGATAATAGTAGTCCCCCACCAGGATTGCCGAAGGGACGAAGGGATTGCCGCGATTGCTGCTCCAGACGACGTGCGACTCGCTGACATCTCCTCGCCCGCCAGGCCGCACCGCGTACGTTGAACCATTCGGTCCGCTGGTGGCATAAATCAACCCGCCGCCGACCACGGGCGTGGGAATACATTCGCGCGCATGCCCGTGAGCGTCCAAAGTTTGCGCCCGCTCGTCGGATCGAACGCATCCATCTTTTCCGAGCCGCAAACGATAAGTTCCAACGGGCCCGCCGCATCCGCGGCAACGATCACGGGCGACGACCACGAAAGCCAAACCTCGGGCCGGTCGGTCTTCCAGCGGTTGGCCCCCGTGTGCTTGTCGATCGCCAGCAAGTACGACGAGCCGTAGTGGTCGCACTGCACGATCAGCGTGTCTTCGAACAACAGCGGCGAACTCGAGGCGGCAAAGCGATTCTCGAAAGCGCCGTACTCGGCGGCCAGTGACGCGCTGCCACACGAGGCCGCCGTTGAGGTCGAGACAAAAGACGTCGCCACTGCCGAAGAACGCGTAGACGTGACGGCCATCGGTAATCGGCGAGGGGCTGGCCATGCTGCTTTTCGTTTCGTGATACAACGTGGGCGAGGTGCCCCACAGCCGCGCGTGCCATCGCTCGCGGCCCGAATGCCGGTCGAGACATACCACGTGCAGGTCTTGCTGCCGCGCGCCGTCGGAACTCGTGCACACGACCCAATCGTCCCACACGATGGGATTCGAAATTCCCGAGCCGGGCAACGGCGTCTTCCACTGCACGCCGCTCTCGGCCGACCAGCTTACCGGCGCGCCCGATCGGTCGTCGTTCCGTCGCGCGACGGTCCGCGCCAGCCGGGCCAGTCCTCGGCCCGCGCCGACACCCCCAGCGATGGGACAGCGCCGATCGCGACCGCCAGGAAAAAACCAGCCAATCCAGGGAGTCGAAGAGCTATCGCCAAGGATCGCATTATTTCCGCGCCTCCGCGGCTTCGTCCGGCGCAACGCTCAGCGGCAAACCCTTTCCGTCGGCATCGCAAAACCGCAATTGCAGCGACCAGTTGTTGGGCACCTGCGGATCCTTGTGCTGGGGCCCTTGGCAAATCTTGACCAGCAGTTGATTCACTCCGCTCCGCAGTCGCACGGGCGCCGTGAAGCGGTCGAAACGCGTACCATTGAGCCACTGCTCGCGGCCAAACACCTTCTCGCCGTTGAGCCAGACCGTGCAATTGTCGTCCGCGCCGCAGCGCATCTGACCGGCCTGATCTCGAGGCGAGTTCAGCTCCGCGTAGGCATAGCCCACGGCCTCCTTGGCCGGCGCGATGGCTTGCGCAAATTGACCAGGCCCAGCGCATCGGCCGTGCGATGCCGCGCCCAACCGATCTCTCGCCCGTCTTGCCCGACGTAACGGCCGGCCAGGTCGACCCGATCGTGCGGCAGAAACTCGCGGGCATAGCCGCTGGTGAGCGGAGCATCGAACGGACCGATCAACCACCAGTCGATCACCAGTCCCAAATGGCCGGCAATATCAGCCTGTTCTCCCAGACCCGTCAGCTTTCCGGCGGCACGCTGCGCTTGCCCGCCGTCGCGGGCATGCTCGAAGGCCAGGTGAAATTGTTCGCGGGCCGTCTCCGAATCGCCAGCTTCCAACGCCTGCTGCCCGGCGGATAGCGCCATGTCGACGGCGTCCTCGCGAAACTCCGGGTCGGCCAGCATTTGGGCCACGACACGTTTCGAGTAGCCGGGCTCGAGTTGTTCGCACAAGGCGAGCGCCAGCCGGCGAACCCGGCCCGCTCGACCAGCGTCGGTGACAAATTCCTTAAGCTCCGCCAAGGGGAACTTCGGCGCGGCAGAGGAGCGTTCTCGACGCACGATGGCTTCGAAGGCCGAACGGCCCCAATTCGCCGCCACGGGATTGTCCGTTTCCATCGCCCGCAAGAGTCGCGGCAAAATTCCGGCGTCTTGTTGAGCAAGCGATTCGCTGGCCGCGCGTGCCGCGACCGAGCCAGCACCTTGGGGACCTGCCTGGGCAATCGTGGCCAGCCACGCGTCGACCTCGTCGGCGGCCGAGTGTGCGGCGCAGGCGCAGGTTAAAGCCGCCAGGAATATCAGGGGTCGCGACATCGTGCCTTGGGAGCCGTGCGGCGGACGGGAGGTTACTAGCTCAGTCGCATGCTAACCGCCTGCCCAGCGGCGTTCAACTCGCTACTGTTGCCAATCGCGGACGCCAAACGGCGAGGATCCCAAACTACCGTCACTTCTTCAGCAGCACGCGCACCGCGTATGGCTGCAAGCCCGAGGGCATTTTGTTGACTTCCTTGCGCGTCAGTTTGCCGTTCTTGTCCGTGTCGAAGCGAGTCAACAAACGCTTGGGCTGCTCCTCGTCGGGGATGGCGATGCCGTCTTCGCCAAACGGGTCTTCTTTCTTGCCGCGCTTTCCGGGGTCGTAGCCCGTTTTAGCGCCGAGCTTGTCGTCATCCTTACCGGCTGCTTTCTTGGCAACCGTCGACCGCCGGATCGGCAGGCCCGGAACGCCCCCTTCCAGCCCAGCCCCCATTTCGTTGCCCTTCATCGCGGCAATCAGCCGCAGATCGCTCGGCTTCTCGGTGAACACCTGCACGCCGCACAGACACATTTCGTCGTTGGTCTGCTCCCCCCATTTCACATCCACCGGCGGGTCATTGGGATTCTTCGGATTCTCGGCCGAATTGTCGTAAATCGAGAGCATCTTGATCACCGAGCCCTTCGGCAAGCGGACCGGAGACTCAAACTGATACTGTCCTTGCCAGTTGAAGTCCCAATCCTTGATCCAGATCAGCGGAATCTCCTCCTCGCTCCCCGGCTGCGTGGCCGTGACTTTCACCTCCCGGCCCAGGTTGTGCATATGCGGCGTGATGCCCAACACGTGAACGTCGCAAGGAATCGGATGGCACTCAGCCTGGATCTCGGTGCGCACCGCGCTGGCGGGAATCACAAGCCCCGGCTGGGCCACGGCAATGCCAGTCACCATCTTTTTCGTCGGCTTGTCGGAAAAATACACGCCGACGGTCGATTGGTCCTCTTGCGGCTTGCCGTTCGGATGGTAGTGGATCTGGAGAACCAGATCGCTTCCCTTCTTGAGATACTTGACGATGCCGTCGGGCAACTCGCGGGCATGGCGCCTGGTGTCCAGGCCCCCAGGCCGCCCGTGGGCTGGATACCCGGACCGCCAAAGCTCTCGAAACCTTGCTCTTCGTCCTTGGCGTCCTTGCGGCGTCCCGCCCCGGAGGCGTCGAGAAACATGATCGCGTGGTGTACCAGGCTGTGATTGCCCGGCCGAAACTCGACGGCCCGAACCATCTTGTCCTTATCCAGCGGAATCGGAATGACGAAGCAGCGGTAAATGTCGGGCCCGTCGGCCGGCACCGCGAATGGCTTGGCCATCTTCAACTCCAAGTCGGGCTTGCCCAATTGCCAGCCGTCGGAAAACTCGGGGCGCTTCGGCAGCTCGCTGGGATCTCCCTCCGGCGCTTCGTTCTGGGCCCATTGGGCCAGCATTTCGATCTCCCGGTCCGTGAGCCGCCGCTCGTCGCGAAATTTGCCAAAACCGGGCTCGGCTTTCCACGGGGGCATCCGCCGGCTGGCAGTCACCTCGGCGATAAAGGCCGCTCGTTTCGACGCATCCGCATACTCCAACAACGAAAACGGGCCGATCTCGCCCGGTCGGTGACAACCCGCGCAGTTCTTCCAAAGGATGCCCGCGATGTGCTTCGAAAACGTGATGCTCTTGTCGGGCGGAACCGCTCGGGCTGGAGCTTGGGGCGGGGCCTGCTTTGCACCAGGCGATGCCGGCGCCGCGGCCTTTTGGCTGCGCCGATACTGCTCGACCAGCTTGGGATCGAGCTTCTTGATCATTTCCTCGCGCGCCGCGGCGCGGCGAGCCGCCTCGGCGGCGGCCGGGTCTTCTGGCAAGGCCTCCTTCGCCGCGGGCTCTTGCGGTTGAGCCGCTTCGGCTGGCGCGGCCTCCGCCGGCGGAGTTGCCGGCTTCGCCGGAGCCGATGCCGCCTTCTTAATCGCCTCCCTCAACCGTTCTTCAGCGGCCGAAGGCGCTTTGGCCGGCGGATCGGCCGCCAAGCCTGGAGAAGACACAACGGAAAACAACGATATCGCCGCCACGAATCCCCAAGCGGGAACCGCGACTTGCCTGTGGCGAAGCACGAACATTGCGCACTCCTATGCGTTCGATGCGAAGTGTTTCAATTCTGGTGCCGGTATCAGCGTCGAGGCCGTGGTTAAACCAGCGGCCGACGGATTGCCATTCTTATTCCGAGCACAATCAAAGAAGCTGTTCCGCCGTGCATGATACCCGATCGGCAAGCGAATTTGAACCCACCAGACGAGCCCCGGGCTCATTTTCATGCGCGCGGTTCAGCGACCAAGCGCTTCAGCTCCTTGGCCATTTCTTGAAACACCGGCGGCCAGCAATCGAACGTCTGCTGACGAAACAGCCGCATCGACGGATACCAGGCGGTTGTCGAGCCTCGATTCAGCCAGCGCCAATCGGGCGAAAGCTGTAGCGCGACCCAGACCTTGGCCCCCAATCCGCCGGCCAGGTGGGCAATCGACGTATCGACCGTGATCACCAGGTCCAAATGCTTGATTACCGCGGCCGTATCCATGAATGCGCCCTTGCCGACATCCAGCTCCCCGCCCAGATCGACGAGCGGCAGCGCGGAGCCGGCAGCCAGCTCGTGCTGGCCGGCCCCTTTTTGCAGGCTGATCCATTGCACCCCCGGAATCGCCTCCAGCGGCGCGAATTCGCCCAGACGGACGGAGCGAAAGCGATCGTGCGGATGATCCGGGTTTCCGGCCCATACGATGCCCACCTTAAAGCCTGGGCTGTTCCGGAGCCGGTCTCCCCAGTCCGCGACCAACCCGGGATCGGCATTTAAATACGGCTGCCGCCAAAACGGCCGGCCGCTGCCGTCGGGCAAATAACCGGCCAGGCTCATCAACGGGCACTGAACGTCGAAGCCCGTGGCTGGCGTGGTCTCGACGATCCAATGTCCAAAACCGGATTGCGTCAGCAGGGGCACGAGCGCCGCTTGCACGTCGACGAGCACGCGTCCGCCGGCCTCTTCAATCAGCGGGGCGTAGCGAATGAACTGCAGCGTATCGCCCAATCCCTGTTCGGCGTGCAACAGGAGCGTGCGACCGGCCAGCGGCGAGCCGTCCCACTGAGGCTGCGAAAATTGCCGCTTGCTGAATCCCTCGCACTCGAGTCGCCAGGCGAATTCATTCCAACCTTGTTCGTAGTTTCCTTGAGCCAACAGAGCCAGCCCCCGATTGCGGCGCACCTCCGCATAGTTCGGCTGCAAGGCCAACGCCCGGTCGAACGCGGCCAAAGCCTCGTCCAACCGACCCTGGTCGTAATACGCGACGCCGAGTTTGCAAAACACCCCCGCGTCGGCCGGATTCAAAGCCAAGGCTTGCCGATAACTCTCGATCGCCTCATCCAATCGCCCCACGTCCAACAGCAGGTTGCCGCGATTGAAATGCGCATTGGCGAAACCGGGCCGCATCCGCACCGCCTCGTCGAACCAGCCAAGCGCGTCATCTGTCTCGCCCGAATCCTTGAGCGCCAGCGCCAAGTTGTTGCACAGTTCGGCCGGCGGGGGACCGCAGGCCAGCCCACGGCGGAAACTAGCCACGGCCTCGTCCGTCCGCTTGAGCACGCGATAGACCGCGCCCAGGTTGCTGTGAAAAACGGCGCTGCCGGGGTCCAACTCCGTGGCCCGCTGAAGAAATGCCACCGCCGCCTCGACGCGCCCCGATTGCATCTGCACGATGCCCATTTCGTGCCACAACTCGGCGGCCTGGGGCGCGGCGGCCAGCAGTTGCCGATAGATGTCCTCGGCCCGATCCAGTTGCCCGGCGCCGATCAGCTGTCGCGCCTGCTGCAAGGCCTCGCCGATTGTGGCCACGGCCCGCCCCCCTCCGGTTCGACTATTTCGAAGGGACTTCCTGGGCCGGCATCGCGGCGATCCACTCGCGCACCAGATCCACTCCCTCGCGATGAATCATCCGCTTGCCAAGTTCCGGCATCATAATGCCCACGTCGGTCGAAGAGATGCGAAACATCATGATCGACTTCTCCGGGTCACCGGGCACGATGTCGAATTCGAGGCTCCCGCTCCCGCGCACCGGCGGCCACGGGCGTCTTGAAGATGCCGTACGGCGTGGGCTGTTTTTGACTCGCCAGCAAATCCAGTCCGGAATTGCGCCGGCCCCTGCGGATTGTGGCAGTGAGCGCAGTTGATCTCCAACCACGCGCGGGCCCGCTCGTCGAGACTGCCGGTCGACGGATCATTCCACACGGCCAACCGCGGCGCTTCCTCGGGCTTGGGCGCGCCGAGCAAGCGCGCCCTTGCGGGCCCAGTGCGCCAATTGGTTCTCCGTGCCCTCGGCATAGACGAAGTCGCGATTCAAGTGCCGGGCCTTGGGGCCGATCGGCAGCAAAGTGTCGCCCTGCATGTGGCAGCCCTTGCACTGATTGGCGTTGGGAATGATGTAGTTGTTCGTCCGCTGCTCGCCGGCCGCGTCGATCCAACTGAAGTCCCGGGTATCGCCCGCCACGTCGAGCACGGCCTCGGTCTGCTCGGCGTTCCAGATGTAGGGCAGCCCGACCCAACCGCGTTCGTCGCGCTTGAGGATCCGGGTTTCGATCAAACGCCGCCCAGCCGCCGGATCGCGGGCATCGGTCGGATAGGCGAACGTCTTGGCGATTACCGTGCCAACCGGAAACTCGAACGTCGCGTCGTCGCGGTACTCGGCCGACTTGCCGGAGGGCAGTTTGACGAAGCGAAACTTGTCCGCATAGTCCGTGAACAGCGGGGAGTTCAAATCGTAGGGAATCACCCCGTCGGCCGGCTCTTGCGAACTGCCATTGCCGACGAACAGGCCGTATTCCGACAGCTTCTCGGGCGGGGCGGCGTCGGCCGTCGCCGATTCTTTCGCCGCGCAGCCCGACAAAGAAGCCAACAACAACAGGGCCCCGACCCACTGGGCGTTTCGATGCAACATCATGAAGAATGATCCGGCGCCCGGCGCCTGCCCCACGTTCGTTCGCCTGTCACTTGACTCCGGCCACCCTTACTTTACGCCGGCAATGGTCACGGGGTTCAGCTTGGGAATTTCGCCCTCGCCTTCGTACGGCTTAAGATCCTTGCTGACGGTCCCCTTTTTGATGTCCAGCGGATTGCTCATATCCAGGTGAGCGAAGTCGAAATTCACGAAATCCGCGTCGCCATTGTTGCGAATGCGAATCGCCAGTTCCGGGGGCAATTTGCCGTCGACTGCCTTCGCCTCGTCGATCACGCCGTCGTAGACGATATCCGGCAGCGTCTTTTCGCCCGTGATCATGGCAATCATCTGGCCCAAAGCGCCGCTCGGCTTATCGCCATTGCCGGAGAAATGGTTGTCGCGGATGTAAATCGACTCGCAGTAAGGATCGTAGCCCACGTCTTGCTTGTAGGGCTTCTGCGTCACCAGGTAGCTGCAAATCGAGACGCCCGCGTTCTGGTTGTTCTCGATCTTGTTGTCGAACACGTCCACTTCGCGGTTGGCCAGAATCATGACCCCCGTGCCGGGCGGCACGCTGGCCACGGTGTTGCCCTTGGGCGCGAAATTCTCGTGGTTATTCTCGACGATCTGATTGTTGTAAACTCGGCAATGACGGCCAATCTTCTGCTTCAGGTCGGGAAGCGAAAACACCAGGATTCCGCCCGTGTTGTGCGTGGCGACGTTTTCATAGACATCCGCATTCGCCGAGTTCTCGATCTCGATGCCGGCCACATTATTTTCGGCCCGGTTGTGCCGCACGATGATGTTCTCCGACTGGCCGACGTAGATGCCGGCGTCCGAGGCGTCCGTCGCGATGCAATTCTCGATCAGCACGTTCTTTGACAACACCGGATACAAGCCATACGCGCCGTTCGTCTCCTTCTGACCGCCGTTCCAACTCGTGCGGACTCCGCGAAACGTGAGACCGTCGCAGCCGTTGACCTTGATGGCATCGCCCTTGGCGTCCTCGACCGCCAGGCCCTCGATCGTGACGTTCTTCTTGCTGGTCACGAGAATGCCCTCGCCGCCGGTGCCTTGTCCCTGCTGGTTGAACGCCAGAATCGTCTTGCCCTCGCCCTGGCCGCGAACCGTCACATCGTCGACGTCCAACGACAGCGTCGAGGTGAACTCGAATTTGCCCTCGCCGAATTCAATCGTCTCGCCAGGCTTGGCATTGATCAACGCCGTTTGAGCGCGCTTGGCGGCATCGGGACCGGCTTCGATCTTCGTCACCTTTTGCGCCGCCGCGGGACTCTTGGGCTGCACGCAACCGGACGCAAACAGCGTAACGCAGACGGCACACACCACAGCGAATCGCAGGATTTGCACGGCCAACCTCCTTTAGAAATGATTCGACCCTGGCCGGGCTGATCGACGTCTCGATCGGCTGCCGGCCGAGTTCATGACTGGTTGAATTCGCTCGCCATTATAGCCGAGTTCCACCCCTTGCACAGCCACCGCAACTCCGGCGGCTTGATCGGCATTTTGCCACTCGCGGGACGCCCGCTCAGGGCTTCTCCGGCGGGGCTGCCGGGGCACTCTCGGCCTGCGGAAACTCGACCGGGTCGTAATACGGCTTGGCGCCGAGTTTGCGCACTTTTGCCATCCAGTTGGACATCTCTTTTTTCTTGTCGTACGACCATTCCTGGCGGTGGTAGTTCCAGTTGTCCGGGTTCAATTCCTGCGATTTTTGCCAATGTTTCGCGGCTAGCTCACTCTGGCCATGGGTCGAGAAATAGGCCCCCAGCTTAAAGTGCGCGTCGGCCAATCGCTCGTTCGCGCTGCGAAGCTTGATGCGCGACTTGAGTTGTTCGGCGGGAATTGCGTATTCGCTCTGCTCGCCCCGCTCGACCCAATCCCGCAGGCCCTGGGCATATCGATCGTCGCCGATGGCTTGCCCCAGCACGTGCTGCTGTTTGCTGTAGGCGACTTCTCCGGCTCGCACGATCGTGCCCTTCTCGTCGACCCACACTCCGGTCGGCACGTTGACCATTTGATACAGCGAGCTGACCGTGTGCGCGGGATCCACCAGGGCGGTGTACGTAACCTGGGCCTTGTCGTACCAGGGCGTCGAAATCTTGGCTCCGCCCGTGTCTTCGGCGGCGGCCACGATCTCGAAATTCTTGTCCTTCAAATCCTCATACACCTTTTGCCAGCCGGCCAGATCAAAGCGGCAGCCGCACCAACTGGCCCAGGTCAGAATCAACACCTTCTTGCCGCGAAAATCCGACAGCCGCACCAGCTTGCCGTCGCGATCCTCCAGGGCAAAGTCCGGCGCCTGGCCGGCCAGCAGCGGAGAAGTCTCGGGCCGCGGCACCGCCGTGAAGCTCCACACCTTGGCCTCGGGGTCCACCGCATACACCTGGTTCACGCGCCGCGCGAAGCGGCTCACGTTGAAGTATTTTTTCTTGTCCTGCTCGACGATCCAGCTTTCATCCGAGGGCATGGCAATGCAAACGTCGCCGGCGCAAAGGCCCTGCGGCTTGAGTTCGAAACCGGTGACGGCGATCACGCTGTCGGTCGGAATCAGCAGTTCGTCGCCAGACATCAAGGCCCGATCGACCACCAGCACGTTCTCGCGCGCCAGCACGGTCGCCTCCGTGGGCGTCAGTTCCGCGGCCGTCGCGATTGCCGCGGCGTGCGCGGCGCAGACCAGGCAAATGGATAGGATGCACTTGTATCGCATGATGGTTTCCGCCCCGATATTGGAAATAGATTTCGAGAGTTGGTTGGATCGTAATCTCCGGCGTCCGGCAGTCTGCCATCTTAACGGGTCGCGGGGCAAATAAACTGCAAAAAGTTCGCGTCCATCCGCAACCGCCGATGCGATCCTCGGTGCCCCGCCGCCGATTGCCACCTCGCCGGCGCTCGCGTATGCTGCCACGAGTCGGGCCGCCCACAGTTTCGGCCATTTTGATGCCACACCCCAGAGACACCCACCAGAAAGGATCCCAATCCATGATTCGCAATCTGACGGCGGCGACCGCCGCCTTGCTGCTGCTGACCGGCGTCTATCTGTCGACCTCGCTGAGCGCCGCGCCGGCCGAGGCCAAGCCCGGCAAGGTGTTCCGCCACGTCGTGCTCTTCAAATTCAAGGACGGCACCAGCCCCGAGCAAGTCAAGGAAGTGGTAGATGCGTTCCGCGCGCTGAAGGACAAGGTCGACGCGATCGCCGATTTCGAGTACGGCACCGACGTCAGCACGGAGAACAAGGCCCAGGGATTCACGCACTGCTTCTTCGTGACGTTTCGCGACGAGAAAGGTCGCGACGCCTACCTGCCGCACCCCGCCCACAAGGCATTCGGCGCCCTGGTTGGCCCGCGCTTGGATAAGGTGCTGGTGGTCGATTACTGGACCGAACACTAAAAGCCCCGGCACGTGGTCGAATAGCCAGCCGACTCCTAATCAATGCCGGCTTCGCTCTCGGCCACACCAAGAGCTAGATGCGAATGCCCCTAGTCGCATTCAAACTGGGGGCCGGGTTCCGCGCATGGCGGGCAAATGCAACGGTATTCTTTAACAACCCATCGGCGGATGACGAAGAATGAAATTGGAACGGCTCCGCGGGTCGCCAGCACTGGGGCAGGTGCTGGAACTTTGTTGGGCCGTTCTTTTTGCGCGCTCGAACAATCGTCCAGCCGGGCGGTCAGAAGCCGCGTCCATTCTTGCCGATTCCATCCATCGTATCCATCCGATTGACGTCCATCCGCAGGGCCGAACTCTGCAGAATCGCCTTGATGTAAATGACGTCTGAACCCGGACAAACATACAAACCGCTGGGATGGCGGGCGTTATAGGCATTGACCTTGTTGGCCAGTTGCGCCAGCGGCGCGTCCAAGTGCGGCACGTCGACACTGGCGTCGTCATCGCCGCAATTCATCGAGTACAGCGTTTCCGCCAGATAGGCGGCCGCCTCATGCGTCCCCTTGGAAATGTTCTTGCCTTGGTGCGTGGCGTCGATGATCGCGTGTGTCGCCTCGTGCACGATGGCGGCCGGAAAGATGTCGTGCGAGGTGAACGTGATCGTATTCGAGCGATGATCGTAGCCCCGGCCCGAGGCGTTGGCATTGACGTTCACGACGTGGTCCGTAATCGCATCGCCGATATAGGCGTACATATACGTTTGGATGGCAACATTATCCAATTTAAATCGAATCGCGCGACATTCCCGGGAATGCAAAACGCGGCTCATTCTCCAGCGCAGTTTTTCGTCGTCGATGGCGTCGGACATGTTCGATTCTCCCTATCGAATTGAGGTTTGTGCTATCCGCGGACCACTTCCCGCGCCCCCGCCACTTTGTTCCAAGGCCATTCTCGTGCGGACTGGGAGCAAAGTTGCCAACAAACTAGTGGACTGACGGTTCTTTATTGTCATCTCTTTATTCTCTTTATTGTCATCCGTCGGGGGGCGCTGGCATCTTGCCAGCGCGGGCCCATTTCACGGGCACAATGTCCGTGCCACCCGACAGATAAGCGTAGACTGTCCGCTAGAAAACTTCTTCGGATTTTCCAAAGAACCGCGGTGGCCGCCAAGGCTATTGGCTCGCAGCTAACCCGCCAACGAGCGCTGTTGAAAATTACAACGCCGGCGGCTGGCGCCCGGCTTGCAATCTCAATCGCCGGCATGCATTTTGATCTTTTCTCGGCGCTGTTCGTCGCGAAAGTCGACGATCCGAACTCGAGTTTGCCGGTGGCCACGGCCCCGATTAAGCTGATGCGATCGGCCAAACTCGGCTTCAGGGGCGTTCGGCGGTTGATCACCCGCCGACTGCAAAATCAGTTCAACCCAAACCGGCAACGATCGAAACACGGAGCGACCCATGATCGAGAGCATTTCGGCGTGCGCGGCAATGGGTAGCGCGCTGGCGCGTGGTTGCGCGCTGTTCACATTTCTTTGGCTGGCGAGCGCCCAGGCCCAGGAAGCGAAAAAAACGCCGGTCGAAGGCGTCAGACCCAGGATCGAACAGTCCGAGCTCTACGAACTCATTTTGCACGGCACTGCCTGGGTGCGGGCAATGGAAGTTACCGACGGCCGCGCCGTCGAACAATGGTACGGCACCGCTTGGGTCTATGACGTCCGCCGCGGCCTGCTGATGACCAACGAGCACGTCGTCCACGATCACGACGAAGTCGAGTTGTTCTTTCCCGTCGCGGTGGACGGCGAGTTGCAGACCGATCCGGACTACTACCGCAAGAACGTCAAACCCACGATCGCAACCGTAATCGACCGCGATGCTCGCCTGGATTTAGCGCTCATCCAGGTCCCGAAGCTGCCGGCCGGTGTTCGCGCATTGCCGCTCGCTGCCCGCAGTCCTAGGCCAGGGGAGAGGCTGCACTCCGTCGCGGGTCTGCCGTGCGCGAGCGAGGGATTGTGGATTTATTCGGCGGGAGAAACACGGCAGGTCTATCGCCGCACCAATGCGCTGGGGCATTTTACGCAAATGGTGGAATCTCAAATGCCCTCGAACAAGGGGAACAGCGGCGGCGCGATCGTAAATGACTGGGGCGAGGTGGTCGCCGTGTGCGAGGGAATGTCGGTCGATCCGACCGTCTACCTGCTGACGATGTTCGTCGATCTCTCCGAAGTGAAAAGCTATCTCGAGGAGGTCTTACCGCTGGTCGATCCCACGGACGCCGAACTTTGGTACCGTCGCGGATACCGGCGACACAACCAGTTGCGCTACGATCAGGCCGCCAAGGATTACAACCAGGCGCTGAAGCTGAACCCGCGCCTGGCGCCGGCGATCATGAATCGGGGTTGGGTTTTTTATACGAAGCGCGACTTTCGCACCGCGCTGGCGGATTTCGACGCCGCCCTGAAACTCGATCCCGAGATGACACCCGCCTATCAGGGCCGGGGCCTCGGCGCCGCGAGCTGGGCCGGCTGGACGAGGCCCTTGCGGACCTGACCGAGACGATTCGCCGCGATCCCGACGATGCCGAGCCCTATCAGCAGCGCGCGAATACTTTCGCCCGTCTCGGCAAGCACGAGCCGGAATTGGAGGATCGCAATCGGGCCATCCAGCGCCGCCGAAGAATGCTCAGTACTATGTCGAGCGGGGTCAAACATTGCGCAAGCTGGACCGGGCCGAAGAGTCCCTGCAAGACTTCAACGCCGCGTTCAATCTCGAGCCAAGTAACGCCCTGACTTGTTACGAGTGGGGGATGGGGCTGATGGATGCCGGCAAGTATGAGGCGGCGGTCGTCGCGTTCGATTTCGCGGTTCAGCGGAACAATCGGGATCCCGAGTCGTTCAACAATCGCGGCTTCGCCCAGCGGGAGCTCGGCCGGTTTCGCGACGCCTCGCAGAGTTTCGCCGAGGCCGCGCGCCTTGCGCCCGCCAGCGCCAAGTATTACGTGCGCTGGGGAATGGTGCTCAACGAAGGTGAACAGCACGCCGAGGCGGTCAAGATTCTGAGCAAGGCATTGGAGCTCGATCCTCGCTACCGCCGCGCGTACGAGTTGCGGGCCGAATCCTACGAAGCCCTCGGCCAGACCGGACTTGCCGAGGCCGACAAGCGGAGCGCCGCCGCGCTCACGTCGAAATAGAGTCCCTGGTCGCGGGTTCTTTCCTCTGGCCCGACCGCCAAGATTCGCCCGCCCGGAGCGAATCCTCACCGTGGCGTTGAACCACCCCCAGGTCGCTCCCAGGAACGAACCGTGCGAGTAATCATCCGTTGCGCCAGGTATCGTGCCCTGTTGCTGGCCGGCCTGTCGCTCGTGCTCTTTGGAAGTCGTGCACAGGGTCAGACGTTTACAATCAGCACCGTTGCGGGCACGGGTCACGCCGGATTTTCGGGCGACGGCACGGCAGCCGCGAGTGCTGAATTGCAAAACCCCTCCGGCGTCGCCGTCGCCGCCGACGGTTCACTCTACATCGCGGATTTGAGAAACGGCCGCATTCGCAGGGTCGATCCGCAAGGCACGATTTCCACCATGGCTGGAAAGGGCGCGGGCCTGACCTCCGGCGATGGCGGACTTGCTCTGGCCGCTCAACTCGGTAGCGCGTACGGAGTCGCCGTCGACAGCGAAGGTAACGTGTACACGGGCGATCGGCTCGCCGGAACGATTCGCAAAATCGGCCGCGACAACGTCATCACGCGCTTCGCCGGAACCGGCCAGCCAGGTTTCTCGGGCGACGGCGGACCGGCAACCGACGCCCAGCTCAAAGGTCCCAACGACATGGCGTTTGACGCCAAAGGCAATGTTTATATTGCCGACTCCGGCAATCACCGGGTGCGCGTTGTCGATAGTGCCGGAAAGATCACAACCGTCGCCGGCCGCGAAAAAGGCTACTCGGGCGATGGCGGACCGGCGTCGAGTGCCGAACTAAACGGACCCTCCGCCTTGTGCTTCGACACTCGAGGGTCGCTCTATGTTTGCGATTTCGGAAATCACGCGGTGCGCAAGATCGCTCCCGATGGCACGATCTCAACCGTGGCCGGCACGGGAAAGCCCGGCTTCGCGCGCGATGGCGGACCGGCGATCGAGGCGCAGCTTTTTCAACCCTGCGGGGTCGCGGTCGACAAGTTGGGTCAGGTTTACATCGCCGATAGCGCGAACCATCGCATCCGCGTCGTGCGCACCGACGGCAAGATCGACACGGTGGCCGGCACCGGTAAGATGGGCTATGAGGGCGACAGGGGGCCGGCACGTTCGGCGCTGATTGCCGTGCCCGACCTGATCGACATCGACTCGGACGGCAATATCTACATCGCCGAGTTCCGCAATCACGTGATTCGCAAGCTCGTGCCCGATCGTTGACGGGCCTTCGCCGCCAACCGCCTGCAGCTTGCACGTCATCGGGCACAAAGACCGCACCAGCCGTCGCGTCCACCCGGCGATCGTCAAACCGCTGGTCGGCGCCCCGCAAATGGGCGTCAACCGGCCCCGTTAACCATTGTGTCAAAGACGGCCCACTCCCGAATTTGCAATCTCGATCGCCGGCATGTAATTTGATCCTTTGTCGGCGCTATTCCCTTTCCGGCCAGCAACCCTTTTCGAGGCCGTGCCATGACTCCAGGTCATCGATTGGTCTTCGTGTGCGCCGCCGCCTGCGGCGCTGTTGCGATCATCTTCTCCGCGTCCGCTGCATCCGCTGCCGACGAGCCCCTGACGATCGACACTGGCAAGATAGCCGGCGCCCGATCCGCTGACGGCAAGGTGCGCGTCTACAAGGGCATTCCCTTCGCCGCGCCGCCGGTCGGCAAACTGCGCTGGCAGCCGCCCCAGCCCGCAGCCGCCTGGCAAGGTGTTCGCGAGTGTCTGGAATTCGGCAACACCTGTCCACAACAACCCTATCCGGCCGGCTCGGTCTATGCCCAGCCGCCGCAACCGCAGAGCGAAGACTGCCTCTATCTGAACGTCTGGACGCCGGCTGAAAACGCCACGGCGAAACTGCCCGTCATGATCTGGATCCATGGCGGGGCGCTCACCCGCGGCGCCGGTTCTTTGGGCATCTATAACGGCGAGGCCCTGGCCCGTCGCGGCGTCGTGCTGGTCACGATCAACTATCGTCTCGGGCCGTTCGGATACTTGGCCCACCCGGCGCTCAGCCGCGAATCGTCGCACGGTTCCTCGGGCAACTACGGCGTGCTCGACCAGATCGCGGCGCTCCAGTGGGTTTCGCGCAACATCGTGGCCTTCGGCGGCGATCCGGCGAGGGTCACGATCTTTGGCGAATCCGCCGGCTCGTGGAGCGTCTGTGCGCTGGTGGCAACGCCCTTGGCCAAGGGCCTGTTCCACCGCGCGATTGGCGAAAGCGGCGGCTGTTTTTCGCCCATGCAATACTTGAAGGAAGCCCGCAATGGCCACCCGCCGGCCGAAAAGTCGGGCGAGGGACTGGCCGCGATCCTGGGTTGCGACAAGGCGGCCGATCCGCTGGCCGCGATGCGCGAAAAATCGAGCGACGAAATCCTGGCCGCGGCCACCAAAGACCCGGCCCAGGCCCGCACCCGCGCCAACGTCGACGGCTGGGTCTTCCCCGACGAGATTGTCAAAATCTACGCCGAGGGCCGCCAGCATCCAGTTCCAGTAATCGTGGGCTCGAACGCCGACGAAGGCACCAGCCTCACCGCCGCGGTTCCCTTCAGCGACGTCGAGAGCTTCAAAACGGCCATGGAGCGCAAATACGGCGGGCTGGCCGAGCGCTTCCTGCAAGTCTATCCGGTCGCCAACTCCAGCGACGTGAAGAACGCCTATCTGCACAGCCTGCGCGACGAGTGGTTCACCTGGGAGATGCGCACCTGGGCCCGACTGGCGCAAAAGGCCGGCGGCAAGGCCTACCTCTATTACTTCTCGCGCGTTCCGCCCCGGCCCGACGCCGAAAAATATGGCGCCTACCACGCGGCCGAAATTGCCTACGCCTTCGACAACTTGCGGCTGCTCCCCTGGAAGAGCGAACCGGCCGACGATGCCCTCGCCGACGCGATCTCCGGCGCCTGGGTCCGTTTCGCCGCCAGCGGCGATCCCAACGGCGGCGACCTCGCCACCTGGGCGCCCTACGATCCCCAGCACGAAAAATATTTGGAATTCGGCGATCCGATTCGCGAGGGCAGCGCACTGCTCCGCGCCCAGTGCGACTTCTTCGACGACTTTATTGCCGCCAAGCGGGCGCAGCCGTCGCCGTGAAAGGTTGCGCAAGCTTCAGAGTTCGGTGAGAATCGGGAGGTCCAAGTCACGTTTCGCCAGCCAGACTGAGCAAACTGTTATAAAATTAGGTATGTCGCTTCCCCGCTCGATCAAAGACTCATAGTCAACCTCGAGGGTATGAGCAATCATGAAACAAGTTGCCATGGCGGTTATGCTCGGTTTTATGATTGCTTCCTTGGCATCTGCGCAGAATCAAGATGCCGAAGCGCAAAAAACGCCCAAAACGTCTCGACTGACGTGCCAATATCTACTGTCGCACGGATTCAAGGAATCGCCGAACTACCCTGGCGTCTTTGAGCGAGCGCGCGTTCGTTTGGGCGATGTGTCGCGAGATTTGGGGTTTTCGATTGCGTCGCTACGTCCCACGCTGAACCAGCCTCTCCATTCAGACGTGCGAATGGCGGACGTTCAGGGACGAAATGTCCTTGTCCGATCGGAAGTCCAAGATAGCAAAGGCCGCATCGTCGAACACTCCCTCGATAGGCCCGACGCCCTCTGCACGGTTAGTGTATCACTTAGACCGCGGCCGCCTGAGCCCGAGTATCTGAAGACCGACAGTGCTCCACGCTTGCGAATCAAGTCGGTGGAGATGCCGAACGATATGACGAGGCCTTGGCAGATCACTTTTGAACTTAGCGCGACGGGCAAGAAGCCCGTGGCCATTTTGCAACGGAATTTTGACGTTCTCGTGACGAGAATCGGGCCCCAGCCTTTGAAAATCGGTGCTTATCTTCTATTCCCTGACCAAACACCGAACATCATTAAGGTTTCACCCGATAGGCCGATGAGCTACGCGGTCCAGGTGCCACCGGACGCGATTCCGGAAGACTTACTTTCGTCCGGAGAGTATGCTCTACAGATCGTCGTGGGAGCAGCCGAGAAAGTCCGCAGGCAAACCGTCGATTACGAGTGGCAAGGCGAAGGGCATTCATCAGACAAATACAAATTCGTTATCAAGTGAGTGCGGTCGCGCGTGCCAATGGATCCGCAAGTCCGCTACCGGCCAAAACCTTACGGCGAATTGCTTGATTTTCTCGCGGCGTTCCCGAAGGAGCTCTCGGCCGACAATGAACTGCGACGGCCACAAGGCGGCCGCACGTCGAGTCACATGAAACTGCCTTGCGACCGCGCAATAATCTCGTCCGTTGTTCCGATCGCATTTGAATTTTGAATCACGACGGCCTCCAGGCGGGAGTACTCTGATGGGTCGAATAACCTGCTTCGCTCTGGCACTCCTGGGAATCCTTTCCAACCTGGCCCTCGCCGCGGCGGCTGCGAAACCGAACATCCTGGTCATCCTGTCTGACGATCTCGGCTACGGCGAACTCGGCTGCCAGGGCTTTACGCCGCAAATCCCCACCCCCAACATCGACAGCATCGCCGCCGCCGGCGTGCGGTTTACCAGCGGCTACGTCAGCGGGCCCTATTGCAGCCCCACCCGGGCCGCCTTCATGACCGGGCGCTATCAAACCCGCTTCGGCCACGAGTTCAATCCCGGGCCTGCGCGAACCGCGGGCAAGACGTTTGGCCTACCACTCACCGAAACCACGATCGCCGACCGGCTCAAGACGGCCGGTTATACGACCGGCTGGTTCGGAAAATCGCACTTGGGTTACGAGCCGCCGTTTCATCCCTTGAAACGTGGCTTCGACGAATTCTACGGCTTTCTCGGCGGCGCGCATTCCTACCTAGACGCCTCGGCCGACGCGGCCAATCCGATTCTGCGCGGCACGAAGCCGACCACCGACATCGACGGCTACACCACCGACGCCTTCGCCCGCGAAGCGGTGGCGTTCATCGATCGCCATCAGTCGAAACCCTGGTTCTGCTACCTGGCCTTCAACGCCGTGCATGCTCCGCTGGAAGCCACGAACAAATACCTGTCGCGCTTCTCCGACATCTCGGACAACAAGCGGTCCCGCTATGCCGCCATGCAGTCGGCCATGGACGACGCGGTAGGCAGCGTGCTCGCCAAAGTTCGCGCATTGGGATTGGAAGAAAACACGTTGATCGTCTTCTTCAGCGACAACGGCGGCCCGACCGTGCAGACGACCAGCGCCAACGGCCCCCTGCGCGGGTTCAAGGCCCAGACCTGGGAAGGCGGCATTCGCGTGCCGTTCATGGTCCAGTGGAAAGGCCATATCCCGGCCGGCAAGGTCGACGACCGACCCGTCATCCAGCTCGACATCTATCCCACGGCGCTGGCCGCCGCGGGCGTTGCCATCCAGCCCGAGTGGCAGGTCGAGGGCGTGAACCTGTTGCCGTACCTCACCGGCGAGAAACAGGGCCCGCCGCACGAAGCACTGTACTGGCGTTTCGGACCGCAGGTGGCCATCCGCGCTGGCGACTGGAAACTGGTCAAAGGCGCCGGCAGCGCCGGCGTGCAAGGCATCGAGCGCAGCGCGAAGAGCAACATGCAGGGCGCGGAGTTGTACCATCTGGGCCGCGACATCGGCGAGAAAACGAACCTGGCCGCCCAGGAACCCGCCAAGGTCCAAGAGCTCGCCGCCGCCTGGGACCGCTGGAACGCCAACAACGTCGAAGCCAAATGGTTCCCCAATCGCGGCGCCGGCAAGAAGAAGAACAATCGGGCCAAGTGACGCGGCCAATTCGTCGTCGTGCTGTTGATAAGCAGTGATGTAAATCTGCTTTCTCAGTTGCGAAAACAAGCTTGTTGACGTGATGATCAGGTAAGTTGTGCCGCAGTGTGCAGGATAGTCGGTCAATATGGATTGTCGACATGGATGGAAAAGCTATGAATGCGAGCCAGCGAAGATGTAGCGCTGCCGTGTTGAGTGTGCTCTCGATGTGTCTAGCCGGTTGCAGCAGAAACGCAGATGGGCCTACCGCTGCACATGACACGGCAGTGGTCACGAAATATCCAAATGGTGAGTTCAACAATTCAATTGTCCGGCTTTTGGCAAATCCCGAGAAATATGACGGCAAGTCGATCAGAATAGAGGGATTCCTTCATGTGAAATTTGAAGATACAGCGATCTACTTGTCGAAGGACGACGCCGACTATGGTATCAAGTCCAATGGGTTCTGGGTGGCGTTCGATAAGAATGCGATTCCTAGCGATGTTGCCGCGACATTTGGTGGCAAGTATGTGCTCATCGAGGGAAAATTCGATATGAATAGCCGTGGTCATATGAGTATGTGGCAGGGCGCTGTCGAAAATGTGCATCGTGTGCTCGAAAAAACGCGCGAGTAGCCTTCGTTCTTCGCTGCCGAGTTGGATGACGCCAATCGTCAACGCAACTCTTGGGAAGAACACTCCACAACCTCCGTAATTGGGATTCTGGCCGCCCTCGGGTAGAATCAGGGCATGGACAGCAAGCCTGAAACCTGGTTTGAGATCTGGTTGGATGATGGCCTTGAGGTTCCGTACGTGCTGATCGTGATGCCACTCGGCAGCGATAGCCCCGCCGTCCGAATCATCGATCCCGCGGATGGAAATCACGTCGTGCATTCGGCCTCCGAATATGACTCAGCTCGGTGCTGGTTGATGGAGGTTGAGTACGAGCAGATTGGAGATCGAATTGCGCGTGACTCGCATATTCCTTACGCGCCGTGAAACTATAGCACTACCGCCGAATCCTCACGGCTGACAAACAGCCCCTTACCCGATATATTGTCTGGTTCGTCTGCCGGCCGGCTTGATTGATCAAAAGACGCTTCACGCTCGGCACCCCCCACAGAACGTTTTCGAGGATATCCTTCATGTTTGCCACCAGCGGCTTCATTCTTCCGTCGCACGTCTTCGTTCACCCGCTCTCGATCGCGCCGGCGATCCGGGCCGAGGAGGAAGAGGAGGAAGAAGACCTCGACGAGATCGAAGAAATCGTCCCCGCGGTGGAGCCGATCGAACAGATCGACGATTTCGAGGAAGACGATTTCGATGACGAGTTCGACGACGATTTCGAAGAGGAACTCGACGACGACGAGTACGGCGCCGACGCCGCCGACGACGTGCCGGACGCGGACGACGATGAAGTCGACGAATTCGACGACGAAGACTGACCGCCCAGGCTCAACCGTCCCCCCTCGCATGCCAGCCAGACGCCGGCGAACAGGTCGCTTCTGGGCCCGGTTGGCGCAATCCTTCCGCCCGGCTGGAAGCGGCCGCCGGTGTCAATTAAACTCGAATGCAGCCGCGGTCATCTCGACCCGTCGCGTTCCCACCTGCCAGGAGATGATCCCTTGCCCCAGAGACCGCCGCTCTGGTGTTGTTGTCTCGCCGCGCTCGCCGCGATCTTGCCGGGTGCTGCGCTTGCGCAAACGTATCAGTTCAATGCCGATGCCTCGACCGACCGGCAGCCATTCGCCCTGGTCGACGGCGACCGCGTCGTCCTGCTGGGCAGCACGTTGATCGAGCGCGAGGCCGAGCACGGCTATTGGGAAGCCGCCCTGACCAGCCGCTACCCCGGACGAAACATTCAGTTCCGCAACCTCGGTTGGAGCGGCGACAACGCCTTCGGCGAGGCTCGGGCCCGCTTCGGCTCCGTCGCCGACGGCTTCGCACATCTTAAGCAGCACGTGCTGGCGCTCCAGCCCACGGTTATCTTTGTCAGTTACGGCGCCAACGAATCGTTTGCCGGCCCAGAAGGTCTGGCGTCGTTCCTGGCCGGTTACGACACGCTGCTGGCGGTGCTCGACGAAACCAAGGCCCGCATCGTATTCATCGCCCCCAACGCCCACGAAGACTTGGGCCGTCCGCTGCCCGACCCGGCGTCGCACAACAAAGATCTCAAACTTTACTGCGACGCCATCGCCAAGCTCGCCGCGCACCGCCAGGCCCCGCTGGTCAATCTCTACGATCTGCTGGGCAAGAAGCTGAAACCGCCTTCCAGCGCACCCCTGACCGACAACGGCATGCACCTGACTGCCTACGGCTATTGGCGCACGACGCCGGTCGTCGAAGCGGCACTCGGCCTGCCGGCGCGGCGCTGGCAGATCGAGCTCGACGCCCGCGACCAGAACATTTCCGCCCGCGGCGTCACGATCAGCCGCGCTCGCTTCGCTCCCGCGCGGATTACGTTGGCGGCCCTCGACGCGCAGTTGCCCCTGGCGCCCGCGCCCGCCGATTCGCCGCCGGAAGTTTTCATCGCCGAGCCGCGCATGGTGCGAGCCTACGACCTCGCCCCCGGCAAATACACGCTCAGGATCGACGGCGTCGACGTGGCGACGGGCACGGCCGCCGAGTGGGCCGCGGGAAGGCAAATCGTTGGCGGGCCCGACATGGAGCAGGCCGAGCAATTGCGCAAGGTCATCCTGGCCAAAAACCTGCTCTACTTCCATCGCTGGCGGCCGCAGAACGAAACCTACCTGTTCGGCTTCCGCAAACACGAACAGGGACAAAACGCGGTCGAGATCCCGCAGTTCGATCCGCTGGTGTCCGCCAAGGAACGAACCATTCGCGAGCTTTCCGTGCCGGTCGAGCGCGAATATGAATTGATTCAGGTCGATTTGAAGCAGGTGGATTCGAAGTAATGCGCACTCCCTCCCGAATTGGCCGATTTCTGTCGGTCGCCCTGCTGATCGTCGCCACGCTCGACTACGCCGCCGCCACGGCCCGGGCCCAGCGCGAACTCAAGATCATTCCCGATCCCGATCCGGAGTTGGAGCGCCGCTCGTTCCAGGTCGCCGAAGGCCTGGAGGTGAATCTCTACGCCGCCGATCCGCTGTTGGCCAAGCCAATCCACATCAATTTCGACGCCCAGGGCCGCCTCTGGGTCGCCAGCAGCGAGGTCTATCCCCACGTCAAACCCGGACAGGAAGCCAACGACAAGATCCTGGTGCTCGAAGACGCCGACGGCGACGGCCGCGCCGAAAAAACGACCGTCTTCGCCTCAGGTCTCTTGATCCCCACCGGCGTCGAGCCGGGCGACGGCGGCGCGTACGTGGCCAACAGCACCGAGCTCGTGCACTTCAAGGACACCGACGGCGATGGCCGCGCCGACAGCCGCCGGGTCATGCTCTCCGGCTTTGGCACCGAAGACACCCATCACATCCTGCACACGCTCCGCTGGGGCAAGGACGGGATGCTGTATTTCAACCAGTCGATCTACATCCACAGCCACATCGAAACGCCCCACGGCGTCCGCCGGCTCAATAGCGGCGGCATCTGGCAGTTTCGCCCCGAGACGATGCAACTGGAAGTCTTCGCCCGCGGCTTGTGCAATCCCTGGGGACACATTTTCGACGCCTACGGGCAATCGTTCGCCACCGACGGGGCAGGGGGCGAAGGCATCAACTACGTGTTCCCCGGCGCCACCATGTTCACCTACTCCGGGGCCACCAAGATACTCCGGGGACTCAACCCCGGCAGCCCCAAGCATTGCGGATTGGAAGTCATCAGCAGCAGCCACTTCCCCGACGACTGGCAGGGCAGCCTGATCACCAACGATTTTCGCGCCCACCGCGTCTGCCGGTTCGTCCTCTCCGAAACCGGCTCCGGCTACTCCTCTCGCGAGCAGTCCGAGGTCATCAAGACCACCCACGCGGCCTTTCGGCCAATCGACGCCAAGGTCGGACCCGACGGAGCGCTGTATATCGCCGACTGGTACAACCCGATCATCCAACACGGGGAAGTCGATTTTCGCGACGAGCGCCGCGATCACACCCACGGCCGCATCTGGCGAGTGACCGTCAAGGGGCGCGACCTGGTCGAGCGCCCCAAACTCGTCGGCGCATCGCTCGACCATCTGCTCGACTCGCTGCGCTCCAGGGAAGACTTCACCCGGTTGCACGCCCGACTGCAACTCAAAGGCCGCGGCACCGTCGCGCTAGCGAAACTCGATCAATGGGTGAAATCGCTCGACCCGGCCGATCCCAACTTCGAGCAACTGCGGCTCGAGGCCTTGTGGACCTATCAGGCGCTCGATTCGGTCGAGCCGGAGCTGCTAACCACGCTCTTGCGATCCAGTGATCATCACGTGCGGGCCGCGGCCACGCGCGTGCTGGGCGCATGGCACGCGCAAATTCCGCAGGCTGACAAACTCCTGGCCGTGCAGGTCGCCGACGCGCACCCGCAAGTCCGACTCGAAGCCGTGCGGGCACTGGCGCTTCTGGGTACGGCCGAAGCCGCCGAAGTGGCCATGCGGGCCCTCGATCAGCCGGTCGACCGATTTCTCGATCACGGTTTGTGGCTGACCGCCCGCGATCTGCAAACCGCCTGGCTGCCGGCTTTGTCGGCCGGCCGGATCGATTTCGACGGCAACGTGCAGCACCTCGCGTTCGTCCTGCAAGCCGCCGGTTCGCCGGGCGTGGTCGGGCCGCTGATGGATTTGCTGGCCCAGGGAAAATTGCCGGCCGACCGCCGCGAGAGCGTGTTGCTTTTGGTCTCGGCACTGGGCGGCCCAACGGAGCTCGGCGTGGTCCTGCGCATGGCGCTGGACGACAAGACCGAGCCGGCGTTGCGAGTCGAACTGCTGGCGGCGCTGTCCAAAGCCGCGCGGATGCGCAAGGTCCTTCCCGAAGGCGACCTCGCGGCCGTCGGGAAACTAATCGACGGGCATGACGAACCGCTTCGATTGGAGGCCATTCGTGCGGCCGGCGCATGGCGCGTCGAAGCAGTCCGCGATCGGATTAATCAACTGGCAGCGGCCGCCGATACGAGCGACGCGACCCGCGGCGCCGCGCTCGAGGCCTTGGCCGCCTTAGGCTCGGCCAGCCAACCGACCTTGCTCGCACTATGTGAAGCAACGCAGCCAGCGAAGGTCCGCGCCATGGCCATTGGCGCCTTGGCCGCGCTCGACGTGGCCGGCGCGGCGAACCAGTGCATCGCATTGATCGCCGACGATGCGACGGGCGCCGATTCGGCCGCGGCGATCACGGCGCTATTGGACCGCAAGGGCGGGGCGGCCGCGCTGGCCACGGCGCTCAACGGCCAAAAACTTCCGCCCGACGCGGCCAAACTGGCCATTCGCGCGGTGCGCGGCTCCGCCCGCGAGGAGGCAGCCCTCGTCGCGGCGCTGACCGCCGCCGGCGGCATCCAGGCCGGACCTCGCGCCTTGTCCCCAGCTGAGTTGAACGACCTTGTGGCCGAGGTGGCCGCCACGGGCGACGCCGCCCGCGGCGAAGCCGTCTTTCGCCGCGCGGAACAATCCTGTTTGAAATGCCACGCGATCGCCGGCGCCGGCGGCCGCGTCGGTCCCGACCTGGTCAGCATTGGCGCTGCGCCCCGATCGATTACCTGATCGAATCGATCCTCGTTCCCAGTGCCAAGATCAAGGAAAACTATCACGCGCTAACGGTGGTCGTCGACGGCCGCATCACCAGCGGTGTCAAGGTCCGCGAGACCGACAAGGAGTTGGTCCTGCGCGACGCCGAGGACCGTGAGGTCGCGCTCTCGCTGGATTCGATCGAGGAGAAGATCGAGGGCGGGTCGCTAATGCCCGTCGGCCTGGCCGATTCGCTCACGCGCGGCGAGCTGGTCGACCTGGTGCGGTTCCTCTCCGAACTGGGCAAGGTCGGTCCCTATGCGACCAGCAAGGCCCGCGTCGTTCGCCGTTGGCAGGCGTATGCTCCGTCGGCAACTTCCTTGTCCCTCGACGCGGCCAACTCGGACTTGCCGCCATCCGCCGACGCCGCCGAAAACTGGACCGGCATCTACAGCCGCGTCTCCGGCAGCCTGCCGCTGGAGTCGATTCCCAAGGCCAACTCGGGCGATTCACCGCGGTTGGTGCGATTCCAGTTGGACGTTGTCACGCCCGGCAAGATCGACCTCCTGCTCGCCGGCGGCGTCGAAAAACTGTGGTGCGACGCCGCGCCGCTGGCCGCCGGCTCTCAAGTCGCGCTCGACCTGGCCGAAGGCACGCACACCATCACGCTGATGCTAAACGGCAAATCGGCCGACGACTTGCGGGCGGAATTGGCGGACGTGCCCGGCTCGCCCGCGCAAGTTCAGATTGTCGGGGGCAAATAGTGACTCGCCCACGCGTCGCGGACCACGAGCGGCCCGCGTTTTTGTTCGCCACGTGTCAACAGGGGGCCGAGCGCGCGCTCAAAGCCGAGTTCGCCCTCCGCTGGCCCGACTTTCGCTTTGCCTATTCGCGCCCCGGCTTCCTCACGTTCAAGCTCCCCGCCGACCACGACTTGGCGCTCGACTTCGACGTGAACTGCGTCTTCGCCCGCTCGTGGGGTTTCTCGCTGGGCAAGGTGATCGCCCCCACGGTTGACGAGCGCGCCAAAAAACTGGTCGAGCAAATCGGACGCCGCCCGTACGACGCCCTGCACGTCTGGCAGCGCGACACGGCCGCCCCCGGCTATCGCGGTTTCGAGCCAGGCATCACGGCCGAGGCCCTGGCCGCCGAAGAGGCCATCCGCCGGCATTGGTCGGCCACGATGGGCTCGAACCAGCCCGCGCGTCGCCGAGCCGGGCCAACTGGTCGCCGATTGCACGCTGGTCGAGCCCGACGAGTGGTGGTACGGCATCCATCGGGCCGGCAAGTCGGACAGTTGCTTTCCCGGCGCCTTGCGCGAGCTGGTCCTGCCCCCCCAGGCCGTCTCGCGCACCTATCTCAAGATGGAAGAGGCGCTTGCGTGGTCCGAATTGCCCGTCAAGGCCCGCGATCGCATCGTCGAGATCGGCTGCGCTCCCGGCGGCGCCAGCCAGGCGCTCTTGCGCGCGACCTGAAGGTGATCGGCATCGACCCGGCCAAGGTCGATCCCGTCGTGCTGTCTCAGCCCAATTTCACGCACATTCAGAAACGGGGCACCGATGTGCGTCGCCGCGAGTTCAGCCACGTCGATTGGCTGGCCGTCGACGTCAACGTCGCTCCGCAATTCACTCTCGACATGGTCGAGGCGATCGTGACGCATTCGGCCGTGAATATCCGCGGCCTGCTACTGACCTTGAAGCTGCTCGACTGGAGCCTGGCCGAGCACGTGCCCGACTACCTCGACCGCATTCGCGCCTGGGGCTATGCCCACGTCCGCGCCCGCCAACTGCCGCACAACCGCCAGGAAATCTGCGTGACGGCGCTCGAGCGCAAGTCGCCGGCCCGGGCTCGTAGGCGATAAACGCCACCATCGCGCGGACTGCGTTGTGTCGAAAGGCCCGAAGCATCGCCGCCAACTCACTCGCGAGTCAGATCGGGAAAGCCGTCGCTCGAGAGTGGACCGCCCCAGGGCCGGGCGTCGTACTCCGGTGCTTCGTCGACACTCGTGGCACTTGGCAGCGCAATTCGCAGGACATGGCCGCCGCCATTGCTGACAATACGGGCCGTGTAGTGGCTGCCGGCCGGGATGAAGGCGAGTTCGTTCCTGCCCAATGTCTTGCCATTGACCTCGATGGAGCCGTCAAGGACGTACAGCATTTCGGCGGCGTCGTGCGAGTGCCCGTCCACGGCGTGGTCGGAAGTGGCCCAGATCTCAGCGACGACGGGCAGTCCCTCGCCAAGCATGTGAAGTCGAAAGAAAGTGCGTCCCGAAAAGCGTCCGCCCCGCTCCGTGGGCAATGTCTCGATCCACTGCTTTCCTTGAGTTGTTCCAATCACCATTGGTTCACCCTCCTTAAATTGGGTCCAGTAGGTCAGCGGACATCGTCGATCTTCGTTGCGATGATGATGCCGCTTCCCCAGTCCAAACTGGTCGTCAACAAATCGCTGCGGCTCTTCAGTTCGGCGCTCAGGCGTACCATTTTCGCGAGATGATCGTCCGCCCAAGTCGACTGCGGCAGCATGTCGTCGATAACGTAAATGCCGCCAAGACATAGCAGTTTTAAAGCCTCGTCGAGATGCGTGTACTTGCCGGCCCAGGTATCGGCGAAGATGAAGTCGAAACTACCGGCGGGCAGCGTTTCGAGAAGCTCGACCGCGTCTTCGTCGCGAAACGTGACCCGCGGATCGCTCCCCAGATATCGTCTGGCGATTTCGATAAGCCTCTTCTCGCTCTCCACGGTGATCAAGCTGGATGCCCGATCCATGCCAGCCAGCAACCACGCAGTGCCGATGCCGGTGCCGGTGCCGATTTCCAGGAACTTGCCGCCGCGCTTCGAGGCGGCCAACGTGCGAAGCAATGAACCCGTCAATGGCTCGGACGCTAATCTGAAGCCAGTTTCCTCGGTAGCCCGCATCAGTTCTTCGAGCATGGCAGGCGGGTTGAGGCCGGCAAGATCGTTCATTCGAGTCATTTTCGAACGATTAAAAGTGAAGGTTCCAGGAACCATATTGACGCCGGAAAACAAAAGATTCCAGTCCGGTAGGTCAGTTGACCCACTGGGCTGATCGAGTTGGCTTGTTGTCGCTGGCAGGGCGGCAAGTTCAGCTTGTCGGAGGATTTCGTTCGTCGTCTCCGATGCCGGAGTGGCCTAATGTTGGGAGACAATACCGCAATTCTTGTATGGTGATGACTCGCGGCGATACCGGCTTGATTAGCTTCTCCATATTCTCCCTGTACCCGATATGCGGCAATAAAGGGATGCAGGTCACCTCACTCTGTATCTTCGCGACCCAATATCCAACGTCCTGAATATCGGCAACGAGAAACAATTTGCGATCAAGTGCATTGCAACGAGGCACAACCATGTCAGAAACGAATCTATTGATGTCCTATACATTCGGATTCGTGGGTCTGATCCATTTCGTGCGTTCTCAGGTTCGGATTCAAGCGCCTTCGCGAAGACAGCTCTATCGTGCTGAATACATTGTGCCCCATCGGGCATGTAGGGTCGAAGGTTTTCGGGCAGGATGAGCTTTCCACCATTCCACTCCAAGTGCTATAGGCTACCTCCCAGCAAATTCACAAGATGTGCTCGGTGTTGAAATTCTTGTCATTCAGCTATCGGGCCTCTTCCATCGCGTGCTCGATAATTCTTTTGGCGTGGGGCGTTTGCGGTAGCTTGCCCCTCGTCACCGGATCGGGGCCACTCAGAATCAGCTTTTCGACTTCAGGCGATTCCACACGGGTACCTTCCAGCTATTGAATGCCGCGCCGCACCACCACTGCCCAATCTTATTAGCCCCAGGAGCACATGCGCAATACCGATTACTCGTGTCAAATCGTCGGCCTTGATTGGTTGCATCACTTCGGCCACGGGGAGAAAAGGTTCGACGTGACAACTTTTCGTTCCGCGGAGGCGGGCTCGTGGCACACCAAAAGAAGGTTCCAGGAACCAATATCCTCACTTACCGCAAAACACCCGAATAAATCCTCCGCGTGCCTTCGGGCGTGTCGAGCAACAATGCCCCGTCCGCCGCGATTCCCGCGCAAATGCCGGTGGTCCGCTGGCTGCCGGCCTCGACCGTCAAGGGTTGACCCGACTGCAAACACAACGCGTTGAAGCGCTGTCCAAAAACTTCGGCGCGGCGGCCGACTCCCGCACGGCGGATTGCAGTCGGTCCAAAAGCGTCAACAGCAACTCCGTGCGATCCAGCGTGCGGCCGGCCAACTCGCACAGACTCGCCGCCCGCGCCGCGCACATCGTCCGGCGCCTCGGCCAGCGAGTTGTTGACGTTCAGGCCAATCCCCACCACGTGCCGCCCGTCGGGCAACACGTCGATCAGCACGCCGGCGATTTTCTTGCCCGCGACGAATACATCGTTGGGCCAGTGCAGCCCCACGCGCTGCTCCGCCAGCCAGGGAGCAAGTGTGTCGACAATCGCCACGCCAACGGCCAGCGATCGCTCGGGCAGGGGATTGCGCGAGACGTCCCAATCGGCCGGGTCGAACAGCAGGCTCAACGCCAGGCTGCCACGGCCGGTCCACCAACGGTTCGCTCCGCGGCCGCGGCCCGACGTCTGCTCCTCGGCGACAATCAACAGGGGCAATTCCCCGGCGTCCCCCGCGCGGGCCAGTTCATGGGCCCGATCTTGCGTGGAACCAAGCGTGGCGTGGTATTCCACCCGCGCCAGCATGGGACTCGCGCCAGCCGGTCCAGGTCCAATTCGTCAACCTCGCTTCGTTCCATTGCCATGAACCACGCTGGCGAATCATTTCCCGCGAACCACGCTCGCGAACCAAGCTTTCAAACCACCATCGCCGTCATGCTAGCAGACCGTGCGCGACGAGACCATTCTTACCGTGCTTCCAGCGATGCTGGCATGCTCGCGAAACGGGGCGTTCCGCGCAGGCTTTCGGGCCGTTGCCCTTGACCATTCGCGACGGCCCTGATATTCAAAGCCGCCTAAAAAAATCCGCCCCGGCGCGGAATCCCTTTCTCACGCACTCGGTTGCGAGCTTGAAGGCAATTCGCCCCTCCACACTCTGTTGGCTGCGCGGCACGGTGCTCGCACTTTGCATGGTGCTCGCACTGTGTTTGGGGATCGCGCTGCCCGCATGGGGCCAGCGCGTGCAGTTTCCAACGATGGTCGGCGGCACAAGTGCTCCCACCACGTTCGATCCTTACGCCTCTCCGCTGGCCCAATCGCCGGCGCTTATTCGGCCGCGCCGGCCTATGCGCCCCCCGGCGGCTATACGACGCCCCCGGTCTACGGCGCGCGCGACGACAGCGCCGCCGGTTTATACGCCCCCCGCGGCGCCGCCACCGGCTTACTCGCCCTACACGGCTCCTTCGCCCTACGCCGCGCCGGCAACGCCCTACTCGCCATACGCCCCTTCGCCCTACGCGCCGACGCCGCAGCCGCTCTATCCCGAGGGAATTGCCACGCCGCAAATCTTCCCGCAGGGCGGCTTCGACTATCGCCAACCGATTCGGCTGCTGCAGGAGGTGCGCGGCCGCTATACCTGGCTGTCGCCGATGGGCTCGCAGAGCCTGGGCGTGAACGACGTCGATGTCTCGGCCACGTTCGCCCTGCCGTTTCGATCGTTGTCGCCATTCCTGATTACGCCGGGATTCACGGCCCACTTTTTCCAAGGCCCGGTGACCGAGGCGCCGGACTTCGCTGACTTGCCTCCGGTGACGTACGACGCCTTTCTGGACACGGCCTGGCATCCGCAAATCACGCCCTGGCTGGGCGCCAACCTGGGCGTTCGCGTCGGCGCCTACACCGACTTCAACACCTTCTCGACCCAAAGCATCCGCATCATGGGACGCGGCCTGGGCGTGTTGACGCTGACCCCCACATTGCAGTTCGCATTGGGCGTGGTGTACATCGATCGCGTACTGGTCAAGATCCTGCCGGCGGGCGGATTGATCTGGACCCCCAATCCCGACGCGCGCTACGAGATCCTGTTCCCCAACCCCAAGCTCGCGCATCGCTGGACCACGATCGGCAACACCGACGTCTGGTTCTACGCCACCGGCGAATACGGCGGCGGTTCCTGGACCATGCAGCGCAGCATGGGGGGCATGGTGCCAACCTTCAACGACCAGGCCGACTACAACGACATCCGCGTCGCGCTGGGCCTCGAAGCCTACGGCTATCGCGGCATGCACGGGTTCTTCGAAGTCGGCTACGTCTTTGATCGCCAGATCATCTATCGCGGCGGCGCGCCGGAATACAACCCTTCGGACACCATTATGCTGCGGGCCGGCCTGTCGTATTAAGCAGCGTGGGGACAAACCGTCGGGGACTGTCCCGATTTTTCGGTCGGGCACCGTCCGCAGGATGGTCAGGGAGAAAAACGGGCCTGTCCCCCTCTTCCAGGACGGTTTGTCCCCGCGCTCAGCAGCGCTATTGCCGAGGGGAGAACATCGGCCCGGCCGGCGTCACGACTTCGAACTCTTGCGCTCGGTGCGTTTTTTGGCGCCTTTCGCCGGACGCTTCTTTTGCGAAGTGGCGGCCTTCTTTTTCTTGCGCCCGAGCCGCTCTTCTTGCCGCCGCCGGTGCGGTCGTTGACCGTGGCCCAGGCCCGGCGTTCGGCTTCCTTCTCGCTCAGACCGCGCTTTTCATAACCTTCCTCAATGTGTTCGGCCTGCCGCTTCTGCTTGTCGGTATAGGCGCTCTTATCGCCGCGTGGCATGGTTTGGCTCCTTTGCTCTTAAATTGGCCTGGTCTCTCGAATCAAACTCCCTGCCTTCGAGCCGCCGCAAGCGTTCCGTCGAAACTCGAAGGCAGGGAGCGATGTCCCTGGGCGACCTGCAAATCGACTTTTCAATCGCCGCCTTCAGCGCCGGCCGCGGCCTCGACGTTGATTTCGCTTTCGGCCAGCTTGGTCAGCGCTTTGTCAGCGTCACCCTCTTCGTCGAGCGTTTCCTGCAACAGGTCGGCCACCTCATCGTGACCCAGCAGTCGGGCGAACGTACGCGCCACGCCATAACCCGCCATTTCGTAATGCTCGACGCGCTGTGCCGCGCCGATCAACCCCGCGTCCATCACCGCCGGCGCCGCTTCCTCCTCCATCATCTCGTCGCCTTCTTCGATCAATCCTTCCATGGCGGCGCATTTAGGGCCCCGCGAGCTGACGTCGAGCGTCTCGAAAATCGACTCCAGCCGCTTGGCCTGCTCCTTCGTGACTTCCAGGTGTTCGCTGAACGCCGCCTGCAGCGCTTCGGAATTGGCCGCCTTGGCCATCTTGGGCAAAGCCTTGATCAATTGCTTCTCGGCGCTATAAAGATCGCGCAGTTCCTTAACCAACAAATCCTCGAGGGTCTTGAGTTTCACGACTCCGGCCTCCTGAAAAGTGTGTAGAAAAGTATTCGACTCGTAGCAAAGCTAACGGAACCTGCACGCGATTCTTAGGCAATCGGGTGCCCGCGGAAATCGCGTGCAGGCATGGAAACATCGTGTTGCAATCGCCCGCACCGGCGGGTCAGCGCGAATGCGAGGCCTCGTGGGCGCTGCTGATATCTTCAGCGCCGGCGGCGCGAAAGATCTCCTTGGCTCGCTCGGTCTCGTCCGCATTTTCCGAGTGCACCGAGACCAGCGCGTGGCCGCTCTTCAGTTTTCCTTCATATCGTTTGGCCTCAAACTCCGGAATTCCCAAACCAATCAGCGCACCAGTCACGCCGCCCACGGCTCCTCCGACTGCCGCGCCGCTTAGAGCGGCCATGATCGGCCCAGCCGCAATCAGCGGGCCCAGGCCAGGTATCGCCAGCGCTCCAATACCGGTCAGCCATCCCAACGCTCCGCCGATGACCGCGCCAGTGCTCACTCCCGCCGCGGCTCCTTCGGGAGCTTTGGTCTCATTCTCTATTGCAAAGTCGCGGGTCCCGGAGCGGTCCGGCATCAAAACTGAAATGTCCGCGCTCGCGAAACCCGCCAGCTTGAGACGCTCGACAATGTCCGACGCTTGGATTGGATTGGTCGCCAGACAGAAGACTGCGGTTGCCATGATTGGCTCCTTCGAGTTGAAAAAATGATTTGGCTGTGAACGAATTGCTACTGATGGTCGACGGCACGTTCGAAACCCCTTGGCTACGGAGTCGTTTCCACCTCCAGTTGATTGTCGACGTGGCCCGCGCCAGCTACTTCGACAGCGATCTTCTCGATGGCGTCCTTTTCGGCGGCATCCTTGACCGGCCCCCGTAAGGTCACGCGGCCGTCTTGAGTGACGATCTTGACATTGTGGGCGTTGACCGACATTTCCGTGTCCACAACTCGCGCGGATGTCGGCCGTGATATCCACATCGCGCTGATTCTCGTTCTGGTCAAGGGGCGTTTTCAGCGCCTCATCGCGATCGCGCACGTTGACTCCAGTATTGTCGCGATCCGGCGCTTGTTCAGAGGTCCGCACGGTCGTCGTGTCGTGTGTATCGCGGTCCGCGCGTGGCTCGGTGACAGATCGTTCGGCACAGCCGCCGCAGATCGCGGTTAGCACTAGCAGTGTGAAAATTCTCATGGGGGGAAACCCTTAACCGATCGGGGATTCAGGTCGAACTGTGCCAACGCGACGTTGACACTTCAGCTGGACAGATAATGCAAAGTGCGTGCCAGCGGTATGCAATGACGCGGAATTCTTGGATGCAACGCTTTTTTGGCGGATTCATTGCTCCATGGAGAAACCCCACTTTAATTCTCATCGCGCTGGTCGCTTACGCGCCATTTACTGGATCACAGAACGATCAGGAAGCCTCGCGCGGCAGTCCTTGATATGCGCAAAAAAATTGGGGCCCGGTCTTGGCCGAGCCCCAATCATGAACTTCCATCAATTTTCACAAAGCAGCATGCCTAGCGGCGGAACCAGCCCCGACGACCACTGGATCGCGCCGAATAATAGGTGCGCGTCTGCACGGGTACCGTCCCCGTCACTGCGGGGGCCGCGTCGCTGGCAGCCGCCGCGGATGGCGCCGGTGGCGGAGCAGCAGGCGCGGGCGAACCCGGAGCCGGTGGCGCCGGCGCTGTCTCGGGTGCGCTGCCATCGTGCGTCGGGCTGGCATCGTGCATCGTGCCGGCGTCGCAGCCGCCACAAGGCGCCGCGTCGTAGCAGCCCCCACATCCGCCGCACCCGCCGCGACGATGGTGCCGGCCGGCGAAAGCGTCGTCAGCGCTAATGGCAAACGTCAGCATGGCGAGCGCCGCCACGATCAGACCAATTCTTCGTTTCATCGTTTCAGTCTCCAATCGAGAACATAAATGCCAGAACAAAACTCGGTTGCTCCACGGCTATGGGAATCGGGCCGCCGACAATCCCGCCGCCGAGCGGACCCGTTAATCTTTCGCTAGATTACCCGGCCGCAGAATGCAGATGCCGTGCCAACCGCCGGCACGGCGTAGCGACCCGCACTTCTCAATTGTCCTAAGCCATTGCCTGGCAGGCTAAAACAGGCTGGCCAAATCACAGCTCGACCGCCTCTCACGAGTTGAGGTCGCGCTGGACGCTTTGCCGTCAGCGAGCTGCGATGGCGATCGGGCGCGTGCCATCGCGAGGAAGAATCCCGACTCGCTTATGCGTCGTCGGGCCGCTCGCCGATCTGCTGTTTGAAGGCCTTCAGACGGTCCGCCTCCGGCAACGCCTTGTAATAGGAATCCAGCGGAAAGCAGCCCGAGATCATGCCCTGTCGCGGCGCGGTCGTGCAATCGCTGAACGTGCGACAGATGAGCTTCCGCGTCATCCGCCCGACGCCCAGCGTCTCGGCGGGGAGTTGCGGATAGGCCAGCACCATGCGACCCAAGCCGACCGCGTCGATCCAGCCGGCGCGAACCACGGCCTGGGCGACGTGCGGCAAGTAATCCTGCAGGTACGAGTAGCCCGTGCCGATCATCGGCAGATCGCCCACGGCCTGTTTGCACTGTCGCGCCGCGTCGATCTGTCGACACACGCCCGCCAGCGGATCCTCCGGCGGAAGATAACCATCGCTCGGCGGAAAAATCGCCGGGCGTTGCAAATGGGGATTGTAATACGGGCTGCCGGCCGAAAGATTCACCGCGGCCACGCCCAGTTTCTTGAGCCGAGTTAACAACTCCAGCGGCTCGGCCAGGTCGATCGCCAACGGATCGCGCTGGTCGACGCCGAATCCGAACTCATACGGCAAGTGATCGGCGAAGGGCAACGGCTGGCCGATCTCGCGGCTGGTTCGAAACGGCACGCTGTCGAACACGCTCAAGCGAACCCCAACAGCCAGCCCCGGACACTCGGCCATCACGCGCTCGATAATCGTCTTGAGCAGCCGAGTGCGCCCGGCCAGGTCTCCGCCGAATCGGCCCGGCCGACGACGAG
The DNA here is from genome assembly GCA_963791755.1 of uncultured Planctomycetaceae bacterium. Taxonomy (GTDB): domain Bacteria; phylum Planctomycetota; class Planctomycetia; order Pirellulales; family PALSA-1355; genus PALSA-1355. The sequence goes on along the minus strand of CAWBTK010000003.1, from coordinate 30,750 downwards.
CGCTCAGAAACTCGTGCAGCAGATACCCATGACACGCCTTGATGTCGACGAAATCAAACCCGACCTGCCGCGCCAGCGCCGCCGCCGCCACATAGGCGTCGATCAGCCGCTCGACTTCGTCGTTGCTTATCACCACGCTCGCGTCGCCCGGGTCGATGCCGAACTTGGCATCCAGCAGTGGATGATGATAGGCAATCCGCGGTTCGAGCCGCGCACCGTTCGGGCGGCAAAATCGGCCCGAGTGGGTCAATTGCAGGCCGGTCCATAAGTCGGACGTCTCGGCGAACTTCTCTTGATGCGCCGTCTTCAACTCCTCTAACAGCGCGGCCAGCCCCTGGCGGTTTTCTGGCGTCGCCAGAGTCTGATGCGGATTGGCGCGACCCTCGCGCACGACGGCGGCCGCCTCGCCCCCCCAAATCAGCTTCGCGCCGCTCAGCCCAAAGTTGCGCCAGCGGCGAAGCGTGTGCGGCGACGGCGAACCGTCCGGGTTGGCGTCCCAGCCCTCCATCGGATGGATGCACCAGCGATTGCCGACGGTAAAGCCGCCAATCACCAATGGGCTGGCCATGGGCGAGCCGGCTTCGGCCGTAAGGATCTCGTCGTCCACCGGCAGCGTCAGGCCCAGCGATTGCAAACGCTCGCGAAGCTGCCCGGCGTTTTTCAGATGCCCGATCTTGGGATAAGCGGGGTTCATGACAGGCGGTTTCGCACGCTTCAGCAGCGCGACGCCGGGGAAGGATTAGCCGTTCTTGATCGGTCGCAGATCGCTGTGCATCAGCATAAACCGCTTCTGGCCGGCCGACGAGGCGAATGCCACCGTCGCCGAGCGCCGAGGCCCGTTACCGCTCAACGCCACAACCTTGCCCAAGCCATACTCCGGGTGTTTCACCACCATGCCCTGGTAAAACGTGTCGGGCGAGACCGGCGGCGACTGGGGCGATTCGGCACGCTCCAGTTCGGCCGCCGTCGTCAGCGGGCGAATCGCCACCGCGGCCGCGGGCGGACGCGGGGTCGGGCTTGATTGCTCGATCGTTTCGGGCGCGACAAATTCGTCGGTTTCGTCCCCGGCCCCCTGGTTGTGGCCCCCCTCACCATGGACCTCGGTTTCCCAAGGCAACTCGCCCTCGGGCTCAGCGTGCGTCTGGTCGCTCTCGTCCCATTCAACGGCAGCAGGCGACCTGGCCTCGATCATGTCCATCTCGCCGCGCGGCAACTCGACCAGAAACAAACTCGGAACGGTTAACCGCCGCTGTCCGCGAAACTCGCGATACACGGCCCGGCTGAGCTCCAACTCCTCCTGCGCCCGGGTAATGCCGACGAACAGCAATCGGCGCTCCTCCTCCAACATCGCCTCGTCCTGGCGAGTCCGCTCGTGCGGCATCAGTCCCTCTTCCAGCGCCACGATGAACACCACCGGAAACTCGAGCCCCTTCGAGGCATGCAGCGTCATCAGCGTCACCCGGTCGTCCTCGGCCGCCCAGGCGTCAGTATCGTTCACCAGGCAAGCTTCCTCGAGAAACGCCTCTAGGGCGCCATCGCCCGGGTGCTTCTCATCAAACTGCCGCGCCGCGGTCAACAATTCCTCGATGTTGGCCAGCCGTTCCTGATCTTCCTCGTCGTCCGAGTCGATCAGCAACTGCCGATAGCCCGAGTCGTTCAACACGTGCCCCAGAATCTCCTCGACCGGGGCCGACGCCACCAGCGACAGGCGGTCGTACATCGACACGAATTTGGCCACTGCCACCGCCGCCCGCTTGCTGAGCGACTCGATCAGGCCGCACTCGCGGGCCGCGTCCAACAGCGACAGTCTTCGCGATGCGGCGTGCTCGGCGATTCGCCCGATCGTGCTCTTGCCGATTCCGCGCGGCGGCGTGTTGATGATCCGCAACAGCGCGTTGTCGTCGCGCGGATTGTTCAGCAGATGCAAATACGACAGCGTGTCCTTGATTTCGCGGCGCTGATAAAACTCGAGCCCATTGACGATCTGGTAGGGCACTCCCTGATCGCGCAAGGCAAACTCGAATGCCCGCGACAGGGCGTTGACCCGGTAGAGTATGCCAAAATCGCGCGGCCGCCGGTGCCCCGCCCGAACGCTCTCGGCAATTCGCGCGGCAATGCTCTCGGCTTCTACCCGCTGGTTGGCATACGCCACCAGCCGCACGCGCTGGCCTTCGTCGTTCTCCGTGTAGAGATCCTTCGCCTTGCGGCGCTGGTTGTATCGGATCAGCGTATCGGCCACGCGCAGAATGCTCTTGGTGCTGCGGTAGTTCCGTTCCAGCTTGACGACCCGCACGTTGGGGTAATCGTGCTCGAAGTCGAGGATGTTATTCAGATTCGCGCCTCGCCAGCCGTAGATCGACTGGTCCGGATCGCCCGTGACCGCCAGGTTCGGCACGTCGATCGACAGGGCCCGCACGATCGTGTACTGCGCCAGGTTCGTGTCCTGGTATTCATCGACCAGGATATAGCGATAGCGATGATCCAGCGTGGCCCGGGTTTCCGGGTTCTCGCGCAATAGCGTCGCCACGTGCAGTAGCAGGTCGTCGAAATCCACAGCGCTCGACGACAGCAGCCGCGCCTGGTAGGCCGGATAGACCCGCTCCAACACGTGCCCCAACGGGTTGCCGGGCTTGGCCTGATAGTTCTCGGCCGTGATCAGGTTGTTCTTCGTCCAACTGATGGCCGACGCGATCCGCTCGGGCGTGTACTGCACCGCATTGATGCCCAACTCTTCCAGCGTGCGCTTGAGCACCTGCCGGCTGTCGGAGGTGTCGTAGATCGTGTAGTTCTCGGTCAGCCCCACCAGTGCCGAGTGCTGCCGCAACAGCCGGGCGCAAAAGCGATGGAACGTGCTCATCCACACCGGCTCACCGGGGGCCAACTGTTCGAGCCGGGTCCGCATTTCGTCGGCGGCCTTGTTCGTGAACGTCAGCGCCAGGATCGAGCGGGCCGACACGCCGTGCCGCAGCAGGTTGGCCACCCGATGCGTGATCACCCGGGTTTTGCCGCTGCCCGGTCCTGCCAGGATCAGCAGCGGGCCATCCAGATGCTCAACAGCCTCGCGTTGGGCCGGGGTCAAACAGTCGAGGGTTTCGCTCCACAAAGTCGGTTGTTCCCGGTGACGTGACGAAATGCCGCAAGCCGGCCCTCTTTATAGTATACGCGTGCCCGCCTCGGCGAGGGCGCGGCTCGATAACGGCAGGCGTCCGCCGGGTGCCACTGGCTTCGCCAGTGCTCTTCCTGCGAAACCCTTGCAGCAATTACTTGAATACTGCGCTGTGGCCTCATAAGCTGCTGCCAATGGGCGTCAATGGACCACATCGTAAGCTCGTCAGGCACTATCACGAGCCCGGCGATCTGCACGAATTGACATTTTCGTGCCATCGCCGACTTCCCTTGCTTACCAACGACTCGTGGCGGCAGCAGTTGGCTCAATGCATCAACGCGGCGGGCCGACAAACGGGAATCACATTGGCCGCCTTTGTGTTCATGCCGGAACACGTTCATCTCCTCGTGATTCCTTCATCCGCGAAACCGGAGATCGACCGATACCTGGGCTTGATTAAGCAACCGTTCTCCAAATCGATTAAGGAATTGCTAACGGATACGAACGCCTCGCTTGTCAATCGACTGACCGTCAAAGAGCGTCCCGGTAAGACCTGTTTCCGCTTCTGGCAAGAAGGACCAGGCTACGACCGAAACTTAAATACTCCGGCCTCCATCGAAGCAGCAATCGACTACATCCACCGCAATCCAGTCCGACGCCGCCTCGTGACGCGAGCCATCGATTGGAAATGGTCGAGTGCAAGCTGGTATCTGCTCGACCCTCCCAAACAACAATTCGTGGACCTTCCCTTTATCCACGGCGTGCCAGTCGGACTGCTCAACCCATGACTGCGCACAAATATCACTGGCAAAGCCAGTGGCACACAATGCGCAAACGCGGCATCTTCGAATGGGGTGTGTTCTCGCTCCCGCATGCTAGCATCGCGCACGAAAAAACCCGCCGGAAATTTCGCCTAACCCATACCATTTTCCAGCGAGTTTGCTATATTGTCGCCCAACAAACGCGGCCAAACAGGAGTGACCGCCGACCAGGCAGCCATCGATTGTCCTGCCACTAAAAGTCGATTTCTTTATCTCTAGGGAGGGAGCCCCATGACACGCATTCCTTTGCGTACGGTCGACAGCCAGGCCCAGAATCTCAGCGATCGCCTCGACATGAGCACGGCTGAAATCGGACTTTCGGTCCGCACGACCAATTGCCTCGAGGAGCGGGGCATTTTCACCGTCAACGATCTGCTCCACTGCACGCCCGACGATCTGCTGAGCATTTCCAACTTCGGTGAGAAGACGCTGGAAGAAGTGTACAAAGCACTCGAGGGCGTCGGCTTTTACCGCGCCGCGAAACGCGAGCCCGTCGCGGTCTAGCCGACGGTTCGCATCGAAATTCCGTCAGCCAGCCAGTAGGTCACGCTTTAGCGTGACATGGATCGCTATCGGTCGCCTTATTGCGTCTTGAATGCGCCGCTGTCCGGCCGAGAACCTGCGTCAGCGGTCCGTCAAGTTCTTTTGACCGACCGCGACGCACTTCAAAACCCGCGTATCGCGCACGAACGCCAGCCCGTCGGCCAGCGCGGGCAAGGCCTGGGCCGTGGTATCGAACAGTTTGGCGCGGGCCAGCGGTCGAAACGCCATGGGCGAGGCTTCGGCCAAAACCAATTCTCCTTCGGTCCGCATGATCAACAGTTTGTCGCCGGCCAAGATCAACCCGCCGGTGCCGAATCCCTCCTCGGTCCACAGCACGCGTCCCGTGCGCGGGTCGAATGCCCGCAGCCGCGCCACGCCGACATCCTGACGGCCGTCGATGCCATACAAAATTCCGTCCCGCTCGACGCAAGTGGTGTACTGGCTCGACATCACGTCGTCGTTGGCCCACACCTCCTTAGCGTCGCGTGCCCCGATCTTGGCCCACTGCGCGCCAACGCCATAACTGGCCGACACAAACAGGTGGTCGCCGATCACCAGCGGACTTGCCGCGTTGACCGTCGGTCCGCGAGCCCCGAAGGGAAAGCGAAACCGCACCTCGCCATTCGCGGGATCGATCGACACCACGTTCAAGCGCGTGACAAAAATCACCTGCCGCACGCCGGCCACGGTGGCTGCGACGGGCGATGAATAACTGGCGGCTTCGTCGGTCGCCTTCCAAAGCGTCTTGCCGTCGGCCGGCGAAAACGCGACCAGCCCCGCGCCGTCTTTCCCGCCCACGTTCACGAGCAGTTTGTCGCCTTCCAAGATCGGGCTGCTGCCCGTGCCGAAGTATCCCTCGGGGGCATTAAAGTCCTTGCAGATATTCCGCAGCCAGACCTGCTTGCCCGTCGCCAGTTCCAGACAGGCCAATTCTCCGCCGGGCCCCAACAGATACACGTGTTCCTGGTCGACGAGCGGCACGCAGCGGGGTCCGTCATCCGGCGAAATCGTGCTCGAGTAGGTCGTGGCAAAACCCGACTTCCATTGCGAACGGCCGGTGGCCGCCTCGCGCGCTTCGGCCACGAGTTGGTTTCCCTGGCGATGAAACAGCACGAGTCGCCCCTTTCGCACGGCGACCCCCGCTAAGCCGCGGCCGACCTGCGCTTCCCACACCACGGGCGGCCCTCCTGCGGGCCATGCGGTCGCAAGCTGCTCACCCGTCGCGCGGCCGTTGCGATCCGGACCGAGAATCTGCGGCCAATCGCCTGCCATGGCGACGCCGACGAAGAGCCAAACGACCGCGATTGCCAGGGGCACGTTTCTCATCCGCGAACAAAAGCCCGCGAAAGAACGAGCCGTGAGTACTCTTACGGCGGCAACGGTCATGGCGGTTCCCTTGGATTTCAGCAGCGTCGAGCGCTGCCTGGTATGGTATAAAAGCTGACGGCCCACGGAGCAGGCCGACAAAACCCACCTTCGGTTGAACAACATCCTCCTGGCCGGTCGCGGCCCCGGCAAGGGCGCCTTCGAACTTCCGCGAGGGCCGACGGGCGGTCATTATATAATGGTCGCTGCCTCGCGTGCGCTAGCGCTCGGATCGCGATTCGCCACGCGACGGGGGCAGCGACGTTTTCGATCGAGTGGGAATGCAAGGGGGTGATTTCGTTTGTCGCGTTTTATACGGCTTTATGAAAAGAAGCGGGGCGACCGCCGCACCGGCTCCAAGGCCGTCGGCAGCCTGGGGGAGGCGCTCTTCTTCGGCGCCTTCTTCGTGCTCGGCTTCGGCACGTTCGCCTATATGATCGCCGCCTTGGCCTGGCCCGAGTGGCGCGCCAATCGGCAGTTCGCTCCGGCCACCTGCGTGCTCGTCGGCAAGCATGTCGGTGACAGCGTCGCCCAGGACGAATCCGCCACATATCGTCCGGAGTTCAAGATTCGCTACCACGTAAACGACCAGCCGTACGTCGAAGACGGCGTATACGACGTCACGCAACATGAGATGGCCGATCGACAGGCCGCCCAGGCCATCCTCGAACAGTTCGAAATCGGCCAGGAATATCCCTGCTGGTACGACCCGATCGATCCGCATCGGGTGGTCCTGGTGCGGGGCTATAGCCCTTGGTTGTATGTGTCGCTGTTGATCCCGCTGTCATTCATGATCATCGGCGGGGGCCGGCTGATCTACACGCTACTGCACTGGAACACCTCCCAGGAGCGGCGGTCGCTGCTAACCCAGCGGGCTGCCCAGCTCGACCTGTTCGAAATTGAATCACTGGAGCGCGAGTTTCCGACCGTCCCCACCGACGCGAACTTGACCAACAGCCCCGGCACGACGCTGGCCTACCGGCTGCCGGTCACCACGACCGCCGGTTGGACCCTGTTTGCGGCCAGCGCGGCCTGCATTGTGTGGAACGGCGTCGTGATGATCTTCGTCGGAATGGTCTTCAGCAGTTTCGCGCGGGGCGAGCCCGATTGGACCCTGACGCTGTTCATTATCCCCTTCGTGCTGTTCGGCATTGCCTTGCTCGCCTATTTGATCCGGCAGGTGATGATCACCACCGGCGTGGGACCGACGCGCGTCGAGATTTCGGCCCATCCGCTGTCCCCCGGAGTGCCCTACGACCTTTTTCTTTCCCAGGCCGGTCGTCTGACGATGAACTGGCTCGAGGTCTGGCTGGCCTGCGACGAAAAGGCCACGTATCGCCAAGGCACCGACACGCGCACCGAGACCCGCCGCGTCTATCAGGATCGCTGTTTCGTGCGCTCCAATTTCGAGATCCACCAGGGGCTTCCGTTCGAGAGCCGCTGCCAGGTCCGCGTGCCCGAGAGCGCCATGCACTCGTTCCACGCCGACCACAATGAAGTGCGCTGGAAACTGTTGGTCAAGGGCAGCGTCATCGGCTGGCCCGACTATCAGCGCGAGTTTCAAATCGTCGTCAGCCCCGCGACCAATGGCCAACACGCATGAGCGCGCCGCGGATCCAACTTTCCTTGGAGGGCCATACCCGGGTATACCAACCGGGCGAAACGCTTCGCGGCCATTTCAGCGTGCAGGGCGTCGAACCGCGGGAGGTGCGCGCGATCGAGTTGTCCGTCCTGTGGCACACGCACGGCAAGGGGGACGAGGACATGTCGGTGCACCACTTCGAGCGCATCGAATTGGCCGGCTGCGACGCCTCGGTCCTGCGCCAGCCTCGACACTTCCAGAGCCAGTTGCCCAAAAGCCCGCTCAGCTACGCCGGAATGATCGTCAGGATCTGCTGGTGCGTGCGCGTGCGCGTGTTCGTCACGCGAGGCAAGGACCTGACGCTCGAAACCCCGTTCCAGTTGGGCACCGTTCCGACCCCGCAGACCCTGGCCACTTAGCCGAAACCCCGACATGTCCGCTTCCTTGAATCCGTTCTCGACGCGATTTGTTCGCCCCGGCGCAATCGAGTACTTGTTTTGCGATGGCCAAACCGCCGCGGACTTGGTTGAGCGGCTGCGAGCCCATCATTGGCGAGGACAGATCCTCGGACCTCACGGATCGGGAAAATCGACGCTGCTGGCTGCCCTGATCGAACCCCTGGAACGGGCCGGCCGGCGTCCGTTTCGCGTCGATCTGCACGACGCTCAACGAGCACTCCCGCCAGGCGCCATGGTCCAGGCCCGAGCCGTCGGCGCCGACCTGCTCATCATCGACGGTTATGAGCAGCTCAGCCGAGTCAGTCGGCTGTGGCTCGCCTGGCAACTTCGGCGAAACGGTTGGGGCGCGATCGTGACAGCCCATCGCGACGCCGGCTATCCCACGCTGTTGCGCACCCGCGCGACCGCCGAACTCACCGAGCGCATCGTCGCACGGCTGTTGTCGGACAGCACGGCGGCGATCGATCAGCGAACCATTGCCTCCAGTTTCGCGGCGGCCGGCGGGAACGTCCGCGAAACGCTGTTCGACCTATACGACCATTTCGAGCGCCGAGAGACTCCGCTTGAGCGGCGAGCCGGACGCGGCGCTGATGCGTTTCCAGCGCCAGCAAACCCAGGCACCAACTGTCCAACCCTGACGATTGTGACGATTGCATGATCGATAGTGCCTGCGCCGCTGCACAAACCCGCCTACAGCCTCGGTAGCACGCGCTTTTGCCGCACCGGCTGCGATTTCTTGGGCTACCGTTTCTCAGGCATTTTTCCCTCCGGGCGTTAGCGGCGGCGGGGCCTTCCACAGCTAGCACGCGTTGCTCGCTTGGCGGGGCGCTACAGTTTATCGAGCCGCCAGGATCGGATCGCCGGGAACAACTTGCCTAACTGAAATGTTCGACCAAATAACCGAAGCGCCGCGCAAATCGTTGACAGATTTGCCTGCCAGCGGTTAACACCAGATAGGCCTTTAATTTTTTCGTGGGAGTGTGACATGACCAACGGTCCAATCATCCGCGGCACACTTGTCGCCCTGGCGGTCGTCTCGCTGCCGACTTCGAGGGCCGACGCGTTTTGCCACTTGTTCAAGAGCTGGTTCGGCGCTCCCGCAACCACAACGTATTACGCTCCGTATACGGCCAGCTATGCTCCGGCTGGCTGCGGTCAAACGGTCAACTACGTCGCTCAAACTTCGTACCGCACGGTGTATGTCAACGCCCCGGTGACGACGCTTCGTCCGATGCCGGCCGTCGACGGCTGCACCGGATGCCCGACGACAGTCATGCGGCCCGTGGTGTCGTATGTTCCGCAGGCGCGCTTGGTGCCCTACACCTCGTATCGTCCGGTGGTGACGGCCGCTGCCCCTTGCTGCGGTGCTGTCACGACAGCGGCTTACGTTGCTCCGGCCGTGCCCATGGCCGCTCCGATGGCCGTGGCCCCGGCGCCTTGTTGTGGCGGCGGCGCTCCGGCGATGGCCGCGCCGACCATGGCCGCTCCCGTGCCCATGGGGGCTCCCGGCTCCGCCGTGCCCAGTCTGGCCCCGACGTTGAACTATCCCGGTCCCGCGCCCCTTTCCGCCGCGCCGCCGCAGGGCACGACCGCCTATCCCGGCACGACTCCCTACGCGGCTCCTCCGAGTGCCTACTCGCCGGCCGGCGCGCTGCCGCAGAATCCGACCGGGGCCGAACCGGACAAGCTCGAGCCGACCCCCGACCCGAATGTGCCGGCTCAGGAGGCTCCGCAAAACAAAACTTTCGGAAAGCCCCCCACGGAAAGCGACAAGCCCGCCCCCGAATCGCGGCTGCTGTTGCCACCCGCGGCCGAACCGGCCGGCACGGGCACCAACCGTGCCTTGCACGGCTTGGATCCCGAGGACCAGGACCGCTTCACCGCCGTGCCGATGCGGCAGGTCTGGGCCATGAAGCCGGTCGCAACCACGCTCAAGCAGCAGGCTGTTCCCGTCGAAATGACTCCCACCAAACAAACCGTCCCCACCGCCAAGGCCACCGACAACAATCCCTGGCGAGCCGCGCGGCCGTAAAAACACCAACCCGTTGCGTTGCCCGATAGTCGGCATTGCAACGGGTTTTTTCATGCGCTCGTCGCTCGCGACTGGCCGCCGCGCTCCGCGCCGCGAACCGACTGGGCGACACGCCGTGCGATCCCTTATAGTAGCGGGCATGAACAATGCCCGCATCGCCGAAACGCTAGACCTCGTCGCCGACCTGCTCGAATTTCAAAACGCGAACCCCTTCCGCGTGCGGGCCTATCGCAACGGCGCCCGCACCGTGCGTGACTATCCCGAGCAGATGCAGTCGATTGCCGACGATCCCAACCGCAAGCTCACCGACCTGGCCGGCGTCGGCAAGGACCTGGCGGACAAGATCGCCACGCTCCTGGCGACCGGCACGTTCCCGATGCTCGAAGAGCTGCAAAGCCAGGTGCCGCAAAGCGTGCTCACTCTGCTGCGCATCCCCGGCATGGGTCCGAAAAAAGCCGCCACGCTCTATAAAGAATTGAACATCACCACGCTCGACGAATTGCGCACCGCCTGCGAGGCGCACCAGGTTCGCGCCCTGAAGGGCTTCGCCGCCAAAACCGAGGAAACCATTGTGGCCGGCATGGCGCTAGCGCAAACAGCCGGCGAGCGCATGACCTGGGCCGATGCCGACAAGCACGCGCAATCAATCAAAGCGTGGCTGGAACAGTGCGACGGCATCCGCCAATTGGAAATCGCGGGCAGCTATCGCCGCGGGCGCGACACGATCGGCGATCTCGACTTTCTCGTCGTCGCCACCGAGGTCGAAAAGGTGATGGATCATTTCGCGAAGCTACCCGAGGCCCAAGCCGTCATCGGTCGTGGACCGACGAAAATCGCGCTGCGCACCGACGGCGGACTGCAAGTCGACATGCGCGTCGTGCCCGCCGAGAGCTTTGGCGCGGCGCTGGTCTATTTCACCGGCTCGAAGGACCACAACATCGTGCTGCGCGGCCTGGCGAAAGATCGTGGTTTGAAGATCAACGAGTACGGCGTGTTTCGCACGGCCGATGGCGGTGAAACTCCCATCGCCGGACACACCGAGCAGGAAGTTTACGCCACGCTCGATTTGCCCTGGATACCGCCCGAGCTGCGCGAGGCCCGCCGCGAATTCGATTCGGCCAAGGCCAACGCACTACCCAAGTTGCTCGAGCTCGGCGATTTGCGGGGCGACCTGCACATGCACACCACCGAAACCGACGGCAAGGCCACGCTCGAGGAAATGGTCGCCGCCGCCCAGGCGCGAGGCCTGCAATACATCGCCATCACGGATCACTCCAAGCGGGTCACTATGGCCCGCGGCCTCGACGCCACGCGTTTGCGGGCCGAGTGGCAAGCCATCGACAAGCTCAACCAAACCCTGCGCGGATTTCGCGTGCTGAAGGGCATCGAGGTGGACATTTTGGAGAAGGGCGGTTTGGACCTGGACGACGACGTGCTGAGCCACTCCGACTGGGTCGTGGCCAGCGTTCACTACGGCCAGAACCAGCCGCGCGATCAGATCACGAAGCGAGTCATCGACGCACTTGCGAATCCCTGGGTCTCGGCGATCGCGCATCCCACGGGCCGGCTGATCAATCGCCGCAAGCCCTACGAGATCGATCTCGAGGCGGTCTTCAAGGCGGCTCGCGATCACGGAAAAATGATGGAGATCAACGCCAATCCTCGTCGACTCGACCTGGACGACGTGGCCGCGGCCACCGCCAAGGCACACGGCATTCCGATCGTCATTTCCAGCGATGCCCACAGCACCGACGGATTGGGAGTCTTGCGCTATGGCGTGTTGCAGGCGCGCTGCGCGGGCCTGACAAAAGACGACGTCGCCAATACACGCCCGCTCGATGAGTTTTTGAAAATGGTCGCCAAAGGTCGCGGCCAATAGCCCGCAGCCCGCGATTGGCCGCTGCTCCGGTGGCACTGGCATCTTGCCAGTGCGGGGAAATCTCACGAGCAAATCGCAGTGCACGGCCGGTTCCGCTAACGGGCGAAACGCCCCAGCACTTCCAAGCGGTAGCCGGTCACTTCAAACCCACTGCCGGCCAGTTTTTCGACCAGCGCCGGATCGATCTTCGCCAGCAACTGCGGATCGAATTCAACGCCCAAATCGCGAATCTCGCCCGTGGCGACGTCGCGCAGATGGTAATGGTCCTCGCCCCGGCAGTCGTAGCGCGCCGCGCCGTCGCCGTTGGTCAACTTGGTCGCCAGCCCCGAATCGACCAGGGCCTCGAGCGCCTTATAAACGGTCGCCAGACTGATTCGCGGCATCTGCTTCCGCACGGCCCGATAGACTTTCTCGGCCGTGGGGTGGGTTTTGACCTGCTCCAAGTATCCATACACGGCAACCCGCTGCGCGGTCGAGCGGCAGCCGGCAGCTTCCAACGCTTCGCGAACCATCGATTCGGTGCGCGGCGAGACGAACTTCTGCTTGCGAGTCTTCGTGGTGGCCATGATGGCCAACTATAGCGCGGCGCCCCCAGAGGGTCAAGCGCGCGAGCGGCGAGCCGCCAGCCTTCGGTTGATGCCCGCGAGCGTTCCGGTTTCGCCACTCCGACGCTAGCTCCCGATTGCGCCGGCGGACTTTCCAAAGCCGCGCGAGCGGCGACAAGTAGTTAGCCAGGCGGCGTAAGCCCCTGGTGACGCTCGGCAATGTCGAAAAGGATGCAGAGTCCCGCCAGGGGCGACACTTCCGAATTTGCGTGACTATTACAGTGAATTCGCAGTACACTTTCCATTGCTGCCAGCCCAAATCCGGTCCATCAACCAACGGGAACCGCCATGAAGACAATTCCAGTCGCGAGCAAACTTCTCTGTGTGCTGCTCGGCATGTCGCTGGTCGATTTCCTCGCGGCGACGGCCGCGGCCCAAGACGGTCCGGGAATCACCGTCTTGGAAACCGGCGTCGTCGAGGCCATGCCGGATACCCTGGAGTTGGTCGCCGTCGTCGAAGGCAATGCCGAACTTGCCGGCGACGCCGTCACGAAATTCCGCGACAACAAACGACGCGTCACCGAAGCGCTCAACGGTCTGAAGATCAAGGGCATGACCGTGGTCGGCTCGGGGCTCGCGATCAATTCCGGAACAGCGCCCAACGCCATGGCCGCCTTGCAAGGCCAGGCCAACCAGCCAAAAGCCGGCGACAAGGTGGCCGTCCAGGAAAAACTGACCGTCACGCTATCGGGCATCGACACCTGGAGCGCCGACAATCTCTTGCAATCGGTGACGCGCATCCTCGACGTCGCCAAGGACGCCGGCGGCGCCTTCGGCTCGGGCCCCAAGAGCATGATCGAAATCCAGCTCAGCGGCGCGAAACCGGGACCGCTCGCCACCTTCAAGCTCGCCAAGATCGACGCCCTGCGGCAACAGGCCTACGACACGGCTCTCAAACAAGCGCGGGCCAAGGCCGGCCACCTGGCAAAACTGTCCGGGCTTGAACTCGGCGACATCGTCTCCATCCGAGAAACCGCGCCCGCTCCCAAGGGCGACACCAGCGGCGGAGGCATGGCGGCGTACATGGCATTGTTCGGCCGCTCCTCGAGCCCGCAACCCGAATTCACCTCGCCCGAACTGCAAAGCATCCCCGTCACCGTCAGCCTGAGCGTGCAGTTCGACATCGCCAAGACGAAGTGACGTCCGTCGACGAATCAGGAAACCCATCGCATTCTTGAGCATCCGCTTGGATTCGCCCCGCGCCCGCGGGCGGCCCTGCTGGCGGCAGGATCATGAAATCCTATTGCGAACCATAACGTTAAACAGCATGATCCTCGTACGACCCCCGAGTTTCGACCGAGCGGACGCGTCCCGATTTAGCTTGGTTTGTTCCCGATTCTTTCTCCAAACGACGCTTACACCGGGCCGATTACCAGGTCTCTACAGGGCATTTTCTCGGCATGATTGCAGTCTTCACAGTCTTGCTGGTCTTAACCCTGTCGATGGTCATTGTGCGCATTGCCACGGTTGCACTGACGCTCACCGGGCTGTCGGATCCGCTGGCCCGGTTTCAAGCACGTTCCGCATTCTTCGGCGTGGGGTTCACCACCAAGGAGTCCGAGGATGTAGTCAATCATCCCGTTCGCCGGCGAATCATCATGTTACTGATGCTTCTCGGCCAGGTCGGGATCATCACTAGCGCGGCCACCTTGATTGGGTCCTTTGCTCGCATCGATGACCAGGCGGCCGGACTGAACTCGTATTGGCCTCGCTTGGGAGTATTGATCACCGGCGTGGTTATTCTCTGGTGGATATCGCATAGCCGGCATATCGACCGAGCCATGTCGCTGTTAATCACCTGGGCACTCAAGCGATGGACGACCATCGAAGTGCGCGATTATTCCGCGTTGCTTCGACTTTCGCACAATTATTCGGTTTCGGAGCTTCAGGTTGAGCCGGAAGATTGGCTGGCCGGCCAAACTCTGGCCCAATTGCAATTGGCCAAGGAAGGCGTCTTGGTGCTCGGGATCGAGCGCGCCAGCGGCCGATATATCGGCGCGCCGCGTGGTAGCACTCGTTTGTCTTCCGGCGACACGCTCATCCTCTATGGTCGAGAGGAGACGCTCGTCGACCTCGATCAGCGGCAAGCCGGATTGCAGGGAAACATGCACCACGTGATCGCCGTGACGCAAGAGCATGAGATCGAGGAGCAGCAAGAGACAGGCGAGTCGGACGCCGCCGATCCGCCGACTTAGTCGCGTCGGGACCACCTGGCGGGTTCCATGAATATCACCGCCCCAACAAGAAGAATCGCCCGCCGAAATGTCAAAATCAACGCAAGACGCCTCGCCGTCCGGCCGATTCGGCACGTTTGGCGGAGTGTTTACGCCCTGCACGCTGACGATTCTCGGCGTGATCATGTTCCTGCGATTCGGCTTCGTCGTGGGAGAGGCGGGAGTCATCTATGCCTTGGCGATCGTTTCCGCCGCCAAGCTCATTACGTTCCTGACCAGCCTTTCACTTTCGGCCATCGCCACGAATACGCGGGTTCAGGGAGGCGGGGCCTACTTCCTGATCAGCCGTAGCCTGGGCATCGAGTTTGGCGGGGCGATCGGCCTGATCTTTTTCCTCGCGCAGTCGATCTCGGTAGCCATGTACGTTGTCGGGTTCAGCGAGGCCTACCTTGCCGAAATGCCCGCCTTCGGCCTGTCGTTGACGGGCGTCGCGACGATCGTCAATGCTTTGGTGTTTGCCTGCGTGCTCGTCGGCGCCGGCTGGACGATCAAATTGCAATACCTGATCTTTGGCTTGCTGATCGCCTCGCTCGCCTCGTTCTACGTCGGCGCCGCCAGCGCCTTCGACCTGGACGATCCTGCAAGACAACCTCCAGCCCCATTTTGGCCTGGGACAAAGCATCTTTACGATGTTTGCCCTTTTCTTTCCGGCCGTGACCGGAATCATGGCCGGCGCCAACATGTCGGGCGACCTGAAGGATCCGAGCCGATCGATCCCGCTCGGCACCCTGGCGGCCGTCGCCTTCACGACGGCAATCTATTTGAGCCTGGCCGTGCTGCTGGGAGCGACCAGGCCCGCGGCGACACTCGTCGAAGACAACCTTGTCATGGCGTCGATCGCCCGCTGGCCAGCCCTGATCACCGCGGGCGTTTTCGCGGCGACCCTGTCGTCGGCGCTGGGCAGCATGATGGGAGCCCCGCGCATCCTGCAGGCATTCGCCCGCGATAATGTTTTTCCATGGCTTCGAATGTTCGCCGTCGGCAGCGGACCTGGCAATGAGCCGCGACGAGCGATTGTCGTCGCGGCCCTGGTTTCGCAGGCCTGCATCATGCTCGGCGATTTGAATGCCATCGCTCCGGTCGTGACGATGGCCTTTCTGATCACTTATGGCTTGCTGAATCTGGCGACGTTCTACGAAGCGATCACCAAAAACCCCAGTTACCGACCTCGGTTTCCGCTGGTGCCATTGGTCGCTGTCGCTTGCTGGCGCGAGCGGCTGCCTGATCGTGATGCTGTTGATCGACTGGCGCTCGGCCGCAATCGGCGTCCTGGTTGTCGGATTGCTGCACTGGTACATCAGCCGCAAGGAAGTCGAATCGCGCTGGGGAGACGTGCATAGCGGACTGCTGTTCGAGCGCGCGCGACGAAATCTGCTGAAACTGGAAGACGAACTCTACCATCCCAAGAATTGGCGACCGATCGTGCTGGCGCTGAGCGGCACCGGCTGGAGCCGACCGCATTTGGCGGTCTATGGCCACTGGTTCACATCCGGACACGGCATCCTGTCGTTGGGCCAGATCATCGTGGGCGAAGTCGACGGCAAGCTGGATCGGCGGATCAATCAAGAAAAGTTGCTGCATAAGTTTATCAAGGAAGAAGGCCTCGAGGCGTTTCCCGCCGTGGTTGTCGCGCCACATCTCTCCGATGGAGTCGACGCGCTGGTTCAATCGCACGGCCTCGGCGCGCTGCGGCCAAACACGGTGCTGCTGGGCTGGCCAAACGATCCCAAGCGCGCCGAGTCGTTCGCTGCCATGTTGCGAAGCATCGCCGGATTGAAACGAAGTATTATCGCGGTCCGTTTCGTGCCCGAACCAGACGATCCCTGGCAGGTTCCGTCGGGAACGCTCGATGTGTGGTGGCGTGGACACCAAAACGGCGACCTGATGCTCTTGCTCGCGCATTTGCTCACCAAAAGTCGAGGAATGGCGCGGTCGCGCGATCCGGCTACTGCGCGTCATCGAGAGCGAAGCGGGTCGCGATGAAGTCCATGACCATCTAACCAAGCTGATCGAGACGTCCCGTATCCGCGCGACACCCGAGGTGGTCATCAGCTCCAACGCGCACGAGGCAATTCAGCGCATGTCGCGATCGGCGGCCATGGTATTCTTCGGCTTCGAGGCGCCGGACGAAGGAGACGAACAGGCGTTCGTCGATCGCATGCAAAGCTGGGCCGGCCAATTGCCCCGCGTCGTGTTCGTCGACAGCAGCGGAGGCATGTCGCTCGATACCTGACGATGCTTCCCTGACACGCATTCACTCGTGTCACCGCACACGAGGACACGGCACCTGGAAATCGGCCGCGTAAATCATGCCAAGGCCAGAGCGCTGGAAAGGGTGCCAGGAAGTGGAAAGCGTGCCATGTACCTTTTCACCTTTGGCCCCGACGGCGCGGTCGATAGCGACGCAAGGCCACGAGCAGACCGACCCCGCCGGCGCCCAAAGTCGCCAGCGTCCCGCCTTCCGGCTCGGGAACCGTCAGATACTCGATCGTGTTGAGAAACAAGGTCTCGCCCTGGGTAAAGTATCCGCCGTGATCGTCGTTGACAAATGCGTGGGCGTCGGCCATCAGCACCACCCGACCACTTCCGGGTCCCAAAAAGCCGTTCTCGATCGCAGCCAGCACCGGCTGGTCGGTGGCGTCCATTGTGGCCAACGACGTCGCGTAAGGACCCAAGTCGGTAAACACTCCGGCACCGAACATTGGAATCGAGGTCGTCTCGCCGAAAGGGCCGTTGATCACCGGGTGCGCGGTCGTCGTGGGTGATGCGAATACCGTGCCGGTGAGCCCGTCGTCGGCAATGGTCATTCCGAACGGATCGAGTATCGACTGCGCCGCCGCAAGGTAGGGCGAGTAGCCGTCGACGACTAGGAGGGCGCGACCGCCACCCTGCACGAAGTTTGAAAGCGCGGTCTGCTCGGCGGCGGAAAGGGGCGTGATGCCGGACACGACCGGATCACCCAGAATGGTGTCGGCCGAAGAGATGAGCAGCACGTCAACGGTGTCCAAAAACGCCGGCGTGAGCGTGGGCGCCGTGACGTACGTCGTGCCCGGAAAGTTCGTGTTCAGCGCGGCAATCAAGTCGCTGGCTATCGGACCGAGGACGTTAGCCGTGGAAGAGCGGGTCGTATCAAACGTACCCAGCGTGAAGCCCGCGCGGGCAGGGCATGCCGCGGCGCAAATGAGAATTCCCGCAAGTAAGCCGACTAGAAAGGAAAATGACAGCTTCATTGTATCGCTCCGAGTCTGCATTTATTTTCGGTAAGCGTCCGGTCAGGTAGTTTGACCATCGCCCGGCTACCGACACCGCCCAGTCGCGTCATTATTAGAGGTGTCCGTCCTGTCCCGTTTGATTGAGTGAGTCGCTCGATCCGACGACTACGTGGCGCGTCCGCCGAGATATCGGCGCCGAAGGCTACCATCGAAGCGAGTTCAAGCCGCCCAAGAGAAGGCGGCTCACAAACGACTTGCTACTTGACGGAAGAGATTGCAGTAGCGACTCGCAATGCAGGGGAGACTACACGCCCCAAATCTATATACGCGAGGGGCTGACGTCAAGGAAACACGGACGTATTCGTGCGGTCTATCGAACGGGGCAATTAAATGGGACAAGTCGGACAGGTCTAACAGCCGCCGAGGCCCCCGGCCTCCGTCTCTTTTTTCGGTGGGCCGTGGGGACGAAGCGTCGATTCCAGGTCCGGCCGACCGGCGTTTTTGCCTGAGGGCGACACGAGCGGCGGCGGCGTGGCCGCCTACATCGCATTGTTCGCCCGCTCCTCCAACCCGCAACCCGAATTCAAGTCGCCAGAATTGCAAAGCATTCCCGTCACCGTGAGCCTGAGCGTGCAGTTCGACATCGCCAAAAAGAAATGACCGTGGCGATCATTGAACTGTGAGACACGGACTCGGCCCTGGCCAGACGAATCATGCCTTTGCCTGACTCGACTAGAGCGATTGCAGTCGCTTAATCTCGGCATACAGTCCCGCCAGCGGTGGCGGGGCGTATTCCGCCGTGACGCACTCGTGTCCAAGCGCTTGATAGGCAGCGCGCACCTTCGATTCGGCTTCCTGGACCAACAGACTTGCCTTCGTCAATTCGGAAGTCGCTTCAAGTACCTCCGCCTGTCCGACAGCGGCATTGCGATTTCGTTCACGCCGAACAAAATCCGCCGTCGCAACCTGCAATTCCTTCGCGGCGCTCAGGGCCGCCGCTTTATGCCAATTAAACGGTTCCGGCAATTTCAGTGTGGCCGCCTTTTCGCCGTATACAGCCAGCAAATCATCGAGTTGAGTCACGAATGCGTCCAAATCGTCTTCAAGGTCGACTAGGGCCTCGGCTTCAGCCTTGTTTTGCAGATATTCCGATCCGCAGACCCTTCGATGCCACGTCTCCAAATCTGGAATGTTGAGACCTTCGTCGTATTGGATCTCGACCGATGCCGACTGCCGAGCCTGCGGAACTCGCGCGCGAACGGAGATTCGTCCGTTGGCGGAGTAGCTATACTCGACTTCGATCTTGGTACCCTTCGGAAGAGCTGGCGGGAGATTGCGAATCGCGCACTCGCCAAGTCGAATGCAATGCTCCGGATGTTCGCTCTCTCCTTCGACAATCACCACCATGACCGTCCTTTGGTTGTCGCGGGCTGTAGCGAATTTGCGAACTGCGCGACATGGAAGCGGCGTGTTTTTGGGGATCAACACGACATTCCGATAGCATTTGGCGCACTGGTCGATCCCGACAATTCCAAGACTGTGCGAATTGACGTTCACGAGCGTAAACGCGGCCGAGGCTTCCGAACCTGGCTGCGCCGTGAGCATGCCCGCATACAAAGCGGCCCCGTGCGCCACCGCCTCGTCTGGTGAGAGAGATCGGTCGAGGTCCTTGCCCGTGACTCGTTTGAGCATTTCGGCGACGCCGGGCATGCGTGTCGAGCCGCCGATCAGCAACACGCGGTCAATCGCGTCCCAATTGAGTTTGGCCGCCGCCAGCACGAGTTGGGTTGTTGTTTCGGTCCGGTCGATGAGGTCGGCCGTTATTCGCTCGAAGTCGTCCCGAGTCACGTCGACGCGCATCCTGGTCCCGGCGTGAATGCATGGAATCGAGACATTGGACCGTTGCGAGAGAGCATGCTTTGCTTCTTGCGCGTCGTGCCACAATTGCGCCGCGTCGTGTGGATCGCTGCGCGGATCGGTTTTGTTGGCCGCTTCGAATTTCTCGGCGACAAAATCGACCAATCGTTCGTCGAAATCGATTCCTCCCAGTTGAACGTCTCCGTCCGTTGCCAACGTTCGGAACGATCGACCGTCGATTTCCAAAATGGTGACGTCAAACGTACCCCCACCCAGATCGTAAACCAAGATTCTTTCCGGCTTGGCTGGCGAATCGGAGACAGTTGCACGGTAGTAGCCGAACGCGACGGCGGCCGCGGTCGGCTCGTTGATGATGTCAAGAACTTCAATTCCCGCTAATCGTCCCGCTTCTTGTGTCGCCCGACGACGAGACTCGTCGAAAAACGCCGGAACGGTTATTACGGCTTGTTTGATGGGTTGGCCCAGTTGTCGCTCGGCATCTAGCTTGAGCCGCCGAAGAACGAAGCCGCTCAACACTTCTGGTGGAATTTGCTTGTCGATGATCGGCCGCCTGAACTCCCGTCGCCCCATATCCCGCTTAAAGGAGTCAGCGAAGACAGACGGCTCGAATACTGCGGCTTTAACGGCTTCCTTTCCGACCAGTACAACGTCGTTCTCGAACGCCACGGCGCTGGGGGTCAGGGCCGCGCCGGCATCGTTAATGATCGTAATGGGCCGTCCGGAAACATCGAGATAGGCAATGACGGAATATGTCGTGCCCAAATCGATGCCGATTGGCGGATGCTGAATGCTTGCCAGCAGCGGGTCGCCTTCATTCATCGAGGTCGATTGGCTTTCCATGGAGAAACTCGGCTTTTGCCGACACGGCCCTGACTCGCTATGATGGGGGGCATTGCGAAGGTAACACAAGGCGGTACGCGATGCAAACCGGCTGGAATTGCCGACTCACGACAGTGCAATAAACAGCGCGAGCAGATGGCCCAGGAACCGAGAAGAGGCCACAGCTTTAGATGTTTTGCGGGCGCCGCCATGGTAAAGCCCTGCGTTTAGTGCGTGCCCGACATTTGCGCTTTGGAGCCGGACGTGTCACTCGAATTGGAATTCGATCCGTACCACAAGTGGCTGGCATCCCGCCGCAACACCAGCCGCCGAATTTGTACCGCTTGCTTGGACTGGAAGTCTTCGAGTCGGACCGCGACGTCATTCGAGCGGCAGCTGAGCGCCAAACGGCTCATATTCACAAGTACAAGATCGGGCCCCAATCTGAACACTCACAGCGACTCCTGAATGAGATTGCTCGAGCGAGAGTGTGTTTGCTCGATCCGTCCCGCAAGGCCGAATACGATCGCGCTTTGCGCCTGATTGAAAATCAGGATCGTACTCCTGATGTTGCAGCGCCCCCAGTTGCTCGACCGCCTTTCTCGCCGCCTCACATTCCGATCGCGGCCGTTCCTCCGGCGCCTCTTGACGCGTCTCAGCTGCCAGATGACTCAACCGATTCGGGGACGATCGCTCCAATCCCTTCAACGTTCGACTTCGCGGTCCGGCCTCGTAAATCTGAGCGAAGTAAACAACGTCCCGCATGGGGTCCGGCTATCGCCGTTTGCATGGCCGCGTTGATCTTGTCGGTGATTGCAATCAAGAAACTTGCTGATCGTACGCAGGCGGCGTCGACCAACAAAAGCGTTCCGGTCGAAAAAGCCCCGGCCGATGAGCCCGCTCCGCCCAATCGACCGACGCCAAATCCGCCAAAAAAGAAGACCGCCGCTTCCAGCGGGAAAGTTGCCAATTCCCAATGTCGAGGAACTGATCCAGGCGAACGACCTCATTCAAATTCAGGGTATTGTAACTGCCCGGGAATTCCTACAAGCGGCCCGAAACCAAGCCTCGGCTACAATGCGATACACGTTGTATCAGATGGCCATAGAAGCAGCCATCAAAGAGCGAAACCGCGAGATCGCAAGCACTGCGATTAAGGAACTTACCGACCGCTACGAAGTAGATCGCGAAGATGCCGCCGCCTTGTGGAAGGGCTCAGCGAGATCCCTAAAACCGAATTACTAGCGCCAATCATGTCAACTCCCGTCGCACCAGTGGAAGTGGTGCCGGAAGCGTTCACCAAGGTTGCATTGCCTTCCGGGAGCACCGTCAGCGCGGATGATCTAAAGCCACCACCGCTAAAGGAGGTTAGGGCGGAGTTCCCCGCTAATGTTCAGAATGAAACCACCACATTTGTCCTAAGGAAGGATGTTAATCAACCACCCGAGGGTCTTTTTGTTTACGGAAACAGAAGGGAATTTGAAGGACTCGCCCTGGTTGTCTATCCGGACGGCCGACCGAAAGTCATGTTGGCGTTTGCAAACAATGTTCGAAATGGAGTTCTTCGGCACTGGAACGCCGAGGGAGAAATCGTGCTCTTCGCGGAATACAAGAGGGGCAACAATCTGGGCCTGACATGCCTTTGCGAAGGCGGACGACCCATTCTGATTGAGGAATGGGATACAAGCCAAAAGCCAAAGTCCTACTTGATTGAGTACGCCGCTGAGGGGGCAAGAGCATTGGACTTCGATCATGCCAATGCCGAACAGCGCCGGCGGATGCTCGACGAGGGCAATGTGCTCAGGCAATTGAGGGCCGACTTGTTGAAAGAGGAATACCGGTGGAAGCAAACCTTCGGAAAATGGTGGGGCAAGAACGACCGCGAGATCAAGTTACTCCAGCGTGCGATTAAGATTGCCCCTGACGCCAACGCTAAGGCAACACATGAGAAGACGCTGCGTGAGCTGCTCGCCCGAATTGAAACAGAACGCCGTGCGGCGATTGCGGCGATCTTCGACAGTTTAAAGCTCGACTGAGGACGAGCGGGAAGGCGAAAACGAGACAGTTGATTTGCTAGTATTTTAGAAGTCTCGTCTTGAAATCAGGCCAGTGGTTTTGGGACAATCACGCTCAGCCGAATCGGACTGGGCAATCGCAGGTTGATGCTGTTGCATGCCGAGCGGGGCGTTAAAGTTCGGCGCGGGTTGTTCTTGGCTCGCGTCGCGCTAGTGGCATAAGTTCCTGCGCCCGGCCTTGCCCGCCGTTGATCGCACGCGACTGCAGTCGCACGCGCTGGACGGTAGAACCGCTAAGTGGGGTGCCGAATCGGGTTAAGCCGCTTCGACAGGCGGGCCTGGAGACGGGGGCAACGTACTCTGGACTAACCTCGCCTTGTTCGCCAAATGTCGGTGTTGTCCCGCGGCGTCGTGGCTCCGAGTGCCTCTGAGCTGAGGCCACCAACCTTTTTTTCACCAATCAAGAAACGGCCTCGGCAACCAGAGGGGAGCCGCGACGTCCAAATCTTTTCTATCGCGCGCACTCTTGCGCGCCGCGCGTGCTGCTGCGCGCCGCTGGCCAATCGAGCTACGGAGGAGGAGCCACAGAGGTCTCCGAGGACACCGAGACGTTGTCTAAATGCCCCTCTCGGAGTCCTCGGAGACCTCGGTGGCTATCTGCCTTCGAATCTACTTTCGTATCCCAAGTGCCGGGTGCCACTGCTGGCTTGTCCAGCAGTGCTTCGGTTTTCTTCGCCCTTGCAGCATGAATCGTCAATCAATGGTCACTCCGAGTCGATCAGGGCCAAGCGGTAACGCGATCGACACTCTGCCGGCGCCGCAGCGCGCTACCGGCGAATCGAGCTACGGAGGAAGGGCCACCGAGGTCTCCGAGGACACAGAGACGTTGTCCCACTTCCCTCCCTCGGTGTCCTCCGTGACCTCGGTGGCTATCCGCCTTCGTATCCGCCTTCGTATTCCAAGCGCGGGGCCGCGTATCGCATTGTCGGTTTTTGTCACTTCTGCGCGTGTGTTCGTTTCAGACCTGGCGCGGCCGCCATTCGCGGCGCGTCGAGCGTCGCGATTCTCCCGCAATTCACCGAGCGGAATGCAAAGTGTGCGCGCTTTCACCTTTCTTTAAGGTCATTGTGCACTTCGCTGGCGCCGCCGACTGCGATCGCCGAGCGATGCTATTCGCCGCATTGCCGCCGTGAACTCTGGCGCGATTCCGCTCATTGCCCAGCCGCCGGACTCGGTTTATGATTTGCCCTGACCCACCAACCGTCATGCTTTGCCCGGGCGATCCATCGCCCCTAAAGGGAGCCTTGAATCGATGAGTCACGCCGCCCCATCCGCGGAAGTTTCGCTTAAACCGGCCGAGGGCTGGCATTGCAGCCATTTGTACTATCGCTTTGATCGTCCTCGATTGGCGGGGCTGACCGCCGCAGAATTGGCCCAAGGCGCCAAGCAATTTTGCCAGGCTCTCGATCCGGCCGCTGAAGGGGCCCCCGCCCGGTTGCAATCCTCGGTCGTCAGCGGACACAAGGCCGACTTCGGACTGATGATTTTGGACGCGGATCCGCTGGTGATCGACAGCGTCCACCAGCGACTGATGACGGGACCATTCGGCGTGGCGCTGGACCCGACCTATTCGTTCGTTTCCGTTACGGAGGTCTCGGAATACGTGCCCTCGGTTGAACAGTACGGCAAGCGGCTGGTCGAAGAGGGGGAAGATCCAACCGGCCCGGCGTATCAGGCCAAGCTCAAGGCTTATGAAGGCCGCGAGGTGATGATGCGTCGCCAGCGACTGACGCCCGATTTGCCCCCCTGGCCGGCCACTTGCTTCTATCCGATGAACAAGAAGCGGAAAGTCGGCGAGAATTGGTTCTTGCTCGATTTCGATGCCCGCAATCGGCTGATGGCCGAGCACGGACGCACGGGCATGACCTTTGGCGGCAAGGTCACGCAATTGATTACCGTCGGATTGGGCTTTGACGATTGGGAGTGGGGCGTGACGCTGTGGGCCCGCAATCCCGACTTTCTCAAGGACATCGTCTATCGCATGCGATTTGACGAAGCCAGCGCCCGCTATGCCGAGTTCGGTCCGTTCTATGTGAGTTATGTGATGAGCCCCGGCGAGCTGCTCAAGCACTGTCGCGTGGGATAACGGCCGACTCGACGAGGAGAGACAGCAGCGGCGGCTATTTTTTGAGCTTGGGAGTGAGCACCATCCGCACCCGCGTCCCCAGCGGCGGAATGTGCGAAGTGAAGGCTTCGTAGAGCAAGTTGCCCGTGGCCTGGCTGCTTTCGACGGGCAGATCGAGCATGGCGCTGGGAAAATTCGACACGCAGATGAAATCGCCCGACTCAGCCAGGTAGCTCTTTTCGCCCGTTGACTCGTCCGTCCAAAATCCGCTACCGGCGAAAACCCATGGGTATTCCATCGGTTTGCCGGTCTGTACGTTGCGCACCGAATCTTGAGCCCGATCGCGATGCACCTGACCATTTTTGTCGGTCCAAATCAAATTGATATCGATCTCGGTACCCGTGGCCGGTTTGTAGGCTGGCTGAAACTGCACCGGAGTGCCGGCCTGCGCTCCCACGGCAAGCAGCCCGGCATGCACGGCAAAGGCTTTGGTATCGACGGCCAGGATCGATTCGTGTTCCTTCGTTCCCTTGACACAGGCCAGCATCTCCAACTGGCCCTCGCGGAGGCACACGACGCCGTCCAACACCACGCGTTTGTTCGCCGGATCGATCCAGACGTCGTAGTCCGCCATCAGCCGCTTCATGCCCGGCGGATCCTTGGCTACCGATCGTTTGGCTGCTACCGCGGCGGGCTGCGGCGCGGACGTCTCCGATTCTTGCGACCGGCCGCTCGCCGCCCATCCGGCCAGGATCAAGCACAGCGCGAATCGGCCCCCGGTTGCGAGGTTCGGCCGCCAGGTTCGACATCGTTCCATGATTTTCGGGCTCGCGAGGGGCTCGGCAAAAAAAATCGCCGCGGGGCAAGATGAAATCGACGCCGACTGTTAAGATACCCCCTTGTTCGATTCCAATGCAACCAAGGAAATAACTCCCGGCGACCGACATGCCGGGCGATTCGCAATACATGGCGACAACTACCTCCGCGGCAAAGAAGTCTTCTAAAAATCGCGCATTCTATTTAGCCGGTCCAGGCGGGCTGTGGACCGACGAGGCGCCCCGCTCGATTCGACAATCGTACCGCACGGCGCCCGACGAACGCCGCTGGGCAGCCTGGCGCAAGCATCTTGCCAGGCGAAAAAACAAATCCTCGGCAGGGCTGTTGCTCGAACGTGGCTCGCCGCTGTTGTGGGCGATGCCTTCGACGGCAGACGCCGATGCCGCTGGCAACCTGATCGAGTTGCTCTCGGCCGCGATCGCCGGCAAAAAGCGCGAGGCCGCGTCCATCGAAGATGCGGCCACCGCGTGGCTGACAGCAGCCGAAACGGCCCCGCGAAGCGCCCTTTGCCATCGACTGTCTGGCCTGGGTTGCGGCGCTGCCCGGCTTGGCCGATCGGATTGGCGAGACGTTATGGTGGAAGGTTCTCAAGCGACTGACGGCCATTGCCGCTGAACCCGCCGCGCCCAGCGGCGATCCGCTCGCCGCGCAACTACTATCCGGCGAATTAGCGCTGACGCTGGCCAGCCTGTTTCCGGAGTTGGGCGATTGCCGGACTTTTGCCCTTTCTGCCCGCTCCACGTTGGATGCCGGATTCGCCGAACTTCTGGACGGAGAAGGTTTGCCGCATCGCCAGGTGCTGTCGGTGCTCGGTCCGTTATTGGCCTGTTGGACACGGTGTCGCGCGCTGTCGCCATCGGTCGCCGGCGGATGCTGGAGCGATGCCTCCGAAGACCAATTCCCCAGTCTCGTGCAGTACGCGCTGCGACTATGCCGATCCGAGAGAACACCGGTGTTTGCCCAGCCCGACTCGCCTCGCTGGAAGCGATCGCTGATTAGACCGCCGTGCGTTTAGCCAAGGACCGCGAAACCAGCCGCATCGCCAGGCTGCTCGATCAACGCGGCCGGCTGGCCGGGAGCCTCGACGGTGCGAAACTCCCAACCGCGTCGTTTCAGGGAGAATGGGCCGGCGTCGCTCAGTTGAGAAGCGACTGGAGGCCCTCCGCCTCGCAGTTGACCGTCGCCTTCAACTCGGCTCAGCTCGATACCGAACTAACGAGCGAGGGAAAGTGTCTGTATTCGGGAATTTGGGACTTGGAAGTCCGCTGGAATAATCAATTGTGTCAGCCCGTGGACGGCTGGGAGCAAGTTTGCTGGGAGCTCAACGACGACGTCGCCTACCTGGAGTTGGAGATGCAGCTCACTGGCGACGTGACGGTGCAGCGGCACATGGTCTTGGCCCGAAAGGAACAATTTTTGTTCCTGGCTGATGCCGTGCTCGGCATACAGCACGGTTCGATCGCGTATCGGAGCACGCTGCCGTTGGCGGGACATTCGACGTTTCAAGGCGACGCCGAGGCTCGTGAAGGCTCGCTGTTGATCGGCGAAAAGGCGCGGGCGCGCGTGCTGCCGTTGGCGCTGTCGGAATGGCGCACCAGCTCAGCCCGCGGAGGTCTTCAGGCCAGCGCGGCGGGCGTCGAACTGACACAATCGGCCGAAGGCGAATGCTTGTTCGCGCCGCTATTTGTCGACTTGAACCGCAAGCGATTGGCAAAGCCGCTTACCTGGCGACAATTGACGGTCGGACAACTGCGGGAGATCGTGCCCGGCGACGTCGCGGTCGGCTATCGAGTGCAGGTCGGAAAGACTCAGTGGCTCATATACCGGTCGCTCGCGCCGGCCGCCATTCGGACCGTGTT
Organism: uncultured Planctomycetaceae bacterium; assembly: GCA_963791755.1. GTDB lineage: Bacteria > Planctomycetota > Planctomycetia > Pirellulales > PALSA-1355 > PALSA-1355. The sequence continues at coordinate 3,380 of CAWBTK010000003.1, read as the reverse complement.
GGGGCAGAACCTCATGCACGAGTTTCTGGTCGGAAGATTCCATACGGACGGCCGCGTGGATACTTTGCTGGAGATCGAATAGTCCATGGAAGAGATCGCCAGGCGCATCGCGGACAACCTGCAACGGGTACGCGATCAAATGGCCTTGGCGGCCCAACGTAGCGGCCGGCGGCCGGAGGCGGTCCGGCTGGTGGCCGTCACCAAATCGGCGCCGGCGGCCATGGTCCGCCACCTGCTCGAATTCGGCGTGGCGGATTTGGGCGAAAGCCGTCCGCAGGAGTTATGGTCCAAGGCCCAAACTCTGTCCAAGTTCGAGCTCCGCTGGCACCTGATTGGGCACCTGCACCGCAATAAGATTTGGCGCACGCTGCCCCACCTCACGTTGATCCATTCGGTCGACAGTCGGCGCCTGCTGACAGCGATCGACGCCGAGGCCCGGGCAATCGACAGCGTGCCGGCGGTGCTTCTGGAAGTCAACATATCGGGCGATATTACCAAGACTGGGCTTCCGCCCAAGGAACTCGAAGCGATTCTGGAATATGCCGCCGGACTTCCCAATCTGGCCGTGCGGGGTCTGATGGGAATGGCCGCGCTGGCCGGCGGCACGGATGCGGCGAGGCGCGACTTTTCCAGCTTACGCGAGCTGCGCGAACGGCTGGCCAAAAATGCTCCCGACCAAGTATCGCTGGACGAGCTCTCGATGGGAATGAGTGGCGATTTCGAAATCGCCATCGAAGAGGGGGCAACGCTCATACGCGTCGGATCTGCTCTGTTTGAGGGCGTCGACGGATAACCCGCCGGCCGCCGAGGGTCGCCATTGAGGCGCTGCCATGGCGCCCGTTTAGCTTCGACGCTTGCGGGCGATGGCCCGCTGCATGGCGGTTCCCATGTCGGCGGGACTTTCGGCGACTTCGATTCCGGCCGCCTCGAGCGCCGCGATTTTCTCCGCGGCCGTGCCCTTGCCACCAGAGATGATAGCGCCGGCGTGACCCATCCGCTTGCCGGGAGGAGCCGCGCGGCCTGCGATAAACGCAGCGACGGGTTTGGTGACATGTTTGCTGATAAATGCAGCGGCTTCTTCCTCGGCCGTGCCGCCGATCTCGCCCATCATCATGATGGCTTCCGTGGCGGGGTCCGCCTCGTACATTTTCAGCAAATCGATGAAGGACGTGCCGACGATGGGGTCGCCGCCAAGTCCCACGCACGTCGACTGGCCCAGGCCCAGGCCGGTGAGCTGCCATACGGCCTCATAGGTCAATGTTCCGCTACGGCTCATCACTCCCACCGGGCCCTTCTTGTGGATGTAACCGGGCATGATGCCGATCTTGCATTCCTCGGGCGTGATCACGCCCGGACAGTTTGGGCCGATCAGAGTCGATTTGCCGCGCTTGATGATTTCGTAGACCCGCACCATGTCGATGACCGGCACCCCCTCGGTGATCGCCACGATGGTTTTGACGCCCGCGTCGGCGGCCTCCAGGATGGCGTCGGCCGTGAAAGCCGGTGGCACGAAAATCATCGAGGCATCGGCGCCCGTCTCGCGAACGGCCTCGAAAACGGTGTCGAAGACCGGCACCCCCTCGACCGTCTCGCCGGCTTTGCCCGGGGTCACTCCAGCCACGACCTTCGTGCCGTATTCCTTGCAGCCCTTGGTGTGGAATTGTCCCACCTTGCCGGTGATGCCCTGGCAGACAACGCGGGTCTCTTTGTTGATCAGAATGCTCATGCGAGAAGGCCGAAAAAGTGTGTGCGAGTCTGGTGAGTAACTAGCGCTCTTGGCGGCCGCCACGACCTTCTTGGCCGCGTCAGTCAGCCCATTGGCGCTGATGATGTTCAATTTGCTTTCGGCCAGGATTTTGCGGCCTTCCTCGACCTCCGTGCCTTCCAGTCGGACTACCAGCGGCACGTTGAAGCCGACCAGTTTGTACGCTTCCATGATGGCCGTGGCGATCGTCGTGCACGCATGATGCCGCCAAAAATGTTCACCAGCACGGCCTTGGTGTTCTTGTCTTCCAGCAGAATTCGAAAGGCCTCGGTGACTTGCTCGACATTGGCGCCGCCGCCGACGTCCAGGAAATTCGCCGGTTCGCCGCCGTGCAACTTAATCAGATCCATCGTGCTCATCGCCAGTCCGGCGCCGTTCACCAGGCAGCCAATCGTGCCGTCTAGCTTGACGTAGCTCAGGCCGGCCTTGCTGGCGCGGACCTCGGCCGGCTCTTCCTCCGCAAGATCGCGCAGCTCGCCCAGCTCCTTGTGGCGGAACATGGCGTTGTCGTCGAATGTCATCTTGGCGTCCAGGGCGATCAACTCGCCGGCGCCGGTGACGACCAGCGGATTGATCTCGACCAGGCTGCAATCGTATTTGACGAACAAACGGCACAGAGCCTGCATGAACTTTTCGGCCGAGCGGACGCTCTCGCCTTTGAGGCCCAACTGGGCCGCCAGCTTGCGGGCTTGAAAACTGAACAGTCCGCTATCGGGATGAAACGGTTCGCTGAAGATCCGTTCGGGAGTCTTGGCCGCGACTTCCTCGATGTTCATGCCCCCTTCGCTCGAGACCATCAGCACCGGTAGCGCCGCCGCGCGGTCGACCACGATGCCCAGATACAGCTCGCGGGCGATGTCGCAGCCCTCTTCAACCAGCACTTGTCGCACGACCTGTCCGGCCGGCCCGGTCTGGATCGTGACCAGGTGGTTGCCCAGCAGAGCCGCGGCAACCGCCTTGGCGTCGGTCGGCACTTTTGACCAGTTGCACGCCGTGCTGTTTGGGATTTTCCTGGGTCGTTCCCTTGCCGCGGCCGCCGGCATGGATTTGTGACTTCACCACGGCGATCGGTCCGCCCAGTTGGGCGAACGCGGCGGCGGCCTCATCGGGGGTGCGGGCGACCACGCCGCGGGGCACGGCAACGCCCGCGTCGCGAAGGATTTGCTTGCCTTGAAATTCGTGGATCTTCATGTGCGCTTTTCGACGAGCTGTGTGAGGGCTGGCGCGTGATGCCCGGAGTAAGCGGCCGATTATAGAACTCGCGTGCCGCAGGGTCAAGCGACCGATTGTGCCATTCAAGGGGGAGCGATTGGAGCGATTCGGAAGTGCACAATGACCTTAAAAAAAGGTGAAAGCGCCACACTTTGCATTCGGCTCGGTGAATTGCGGGAGAATCGCGACGCTCGACGCGCCGCGAATGGCGGCCGCGCCAGGTCTGAAACGAACACACGCGCAGAAGCGACAAAAACCGACAATGCGATACGCGGCCCCGCGCTTGGAAGACGAAGGCGGATACGAAGGCAGATAGCCACCGAGGTCACGGAGGACACCGAGATAGGGAAGTGGGACAACGTCTCGGTGTCCTCGGAGACCTCGGTGGCCCTTCCTCCGTAGC
>CAWBTK010000002.1:0-7405 GCA_963791755.1 uncultured Planctomycetaceae bacterium | reverse complement strand
CGCCCCGCCCCGGCCTCGCCGCGGCAGGAGTCGGCCCAACGCCTGCAGCAAGTTGGTTCGGAGACGATCGTGACGCGCTAATCCGCGTCTGCTAGCTGATTCTTAACAGGCCCAGGGGAACTCGTTTCTCCTGGGCCTTTTTGTTGCGCGGAGCTGTCGACGATGCGGGCTCGCGCGAGCTCGATTCAGGGGAGTTCGCGCAGGCGCAGGTTGCGGAATTCAACCGGAGCACCTTCCGATTCCAAGCACAGAAATCCGCTCGCCGGTTCGCAATCACTTCCGCCGGAGACTTCCTCTCCATTGACCCACAGCCGCACCTCGCCGTTGATCGCGCGCACGTAGTAATGGTTCCATTCATTGACGCCCTTGCTCAATTGCTTGGTGGGAAAGCTGCGCCGACCATCCGGTGAAATCGGCGGGAATGGCTTCATGCGCGCTCTCCCACCGAAAACACGTCGCCATCGGTGGTAAACCAATCGGCCTTTTTCTTGGATTGTTTTTCGTATTGTTCACGGTAGCCGTGATCCAATACCTGCACCTCGATACCGTGCGGAAGCTGACCCGGCTTCAAATCTCGCAGCGACTTTTCGATCGTCCATAGAAAGACGCCCGAGTTGCCTCCCGAGCGCAGGTGCCGCCATTCAACGACCAGCTCGAAATTCGTATAAGGCTGCCGCGATCGGATCACGCCAACCGGCTGACCCGTGCAATGGATCTCTCCGTCCTTCCAACTCCAGGTGTCGGGATTGCAGTTAACGTTGACAAAGTCGCCCTCGCCGAGTGCCCGCCATCCCGGACCAGAGCCGTCGATCGACGCCTTCGGCAATGCCGGCGGCTCGGCCGCCACCAGCGAGCGATGGCAACATACAAGCACGAGGCTGGCCAAAATCCATCGCGGAATCAGAATGTTCATCATCAGAAATCGTTCCCTGGAGGAAAAGTGAATTGCCGTCGCCCGCCTGCGCCTGTAGCGTCGTCGGATCGGGGCGGTTTTGCAAGCGGCTTATCCATGGTCCCGATAAAATCGTCCCAATAAAACTGCCGGTCGGCAAGGACCGTGGCCGCCGAAGGGATTGCCCGTGGCTATACTTGTCGCGTCGCCCGAGCTCGATTCCACCAGACACAGGTCCTCCGTGAGCGCAGCAGTCTCCATCAATCAAACCAATCGGGCGGTCTATGGCATCGCCGAGGACGAGCCGGACCGGCGGCTGGTGCTGACCTGGCAGGGGCCAGCGCCGCATCGGGCCCTGCGATGGCTGGCCCTGGCCGCCGCGATTACCATGCTGGCCGCAGCGTTCTGGTTCGCGCCAACGAAGTCTTGCCGGTGGTGAACAATGGAATGCAACAGCCCGGGGGCGACCCCATCGGCCTGGCCGTGCTGGGCGGCATTCTGGTGATCGGGACTTGCGCGGGAGCGTTTTATCTGGTCCGCGGCACCGGCTGGGCAACGCGATATGTCAGTCGAACCAGTTGGGACGCCGGCGACGGGGTATTCGAGTTCATCGAAAGCGGCTGGATGCTTTTTGGTCGGCACCGCACCCGACTTCCGCTCGGCGCACTCCGCTCACTGGAGATGACGGTCGGATCGGAGACATCTCGTGGCGGCCTGCCCGTGCGACTGGCAATTGCCTTTTCGCGGGATGGCGCGCGCGGCGAAGTGGTGCAGTCGTTGCCAGTCGAGTCGATCGAGCGTCGCGCCGAGGCGATGGACTTGTTGTTCCGTATCGCGCGTATCACCGGACACTCCCGCTACCAGATCTTGCGTAGCGATCCGCGCGAACTGCGGATTGTGCTGCTCCGCGATGTCGACGAGGACAATGACGAAGACGAAATCGACGAGTTTACTTTCGACGACGACGATGTCGATGACGAAGATTCCTACGTTGAATCGGACAACACGGATTCGGAGACTGCCGACCCCGGCGACCGAGGGCTTGATCAAGACGCCAAGGACCTCCAGTCTGCGCCCTACTCGGGGCCTGCGGGTGCATCACGATCCCCAAATTCTTGCGGTGCCGCTCCAGCAAGACGCGGCGAATTACGAGGCAGACAATTCGCCGCGCGGCTTTACCGAGCCGGACATTGAAATTCCGCCGCTCAACCTGGATGAACTGGCCAACGATCTGTCGCCGGCGCATCTGGCCGAGTGGGATCCGCCGCGGATGGCGCCACCTCGCGCGATCCGGTGCCGCGCGAAGTGCTGTACGCGGGCGGCGTCGTGGCGGCCCTGGCCGGCGCGGGCTCGGCGCGTGGTTGCTGTACGGTTTCGTCTCGATGTTGTTGTTCATGCCGCCCAGCCGATGGGACTGCGCCGGTTTTGGAGCGCTGGTCGGCGGTTTGATGGGGCCGCTGTTGATTTGGGCCTTCAATCGACGCCGCGACGTGACGATCGATTGCACCGCCGGCACCATCTCCTGCCGCCACGGCGATGTCGTGCGAGACTATCCGATCGATGAACTTTGCGAAGTGACGTTGATCGGCGAGGAACGCCGCCGGACCGAGAGCACCTCATCGAATAGCTCAACGCCATATACCGAGTATCGCTGCCGCGTCGAGTTGGCGCTGGGCCAGTCAGGCGAATGGGCCTTCGAGTCGGGCGAATGGGACCGCGACTCGTACCGTCCCTATCGACGGCTTTTAGGCTTCTCGATCGAACTGGCACGCATGTTGGGAGTGCCCTGGCGCTGGCAGGACGACGGCCAGGAAAGCACGGCTCAGTGGTTCGCGCGTTTGGGTTGGAAAGAACGAGGGGCGGTGGCGGCGCTGGTGCTTTCGGTGGCGTGCTACCCGGCGCTACTGCTGATCAAGGAACAATCCTCCCGCCGCGGCGTGGCCAGGGTCGAGGAATTGGGAGGCCCGATCTCGTTCCTCAACGGATTCACGATCGGCGAGCAGAAAGTGCTTGAGAATTACTGGAAGGTCGAAATCCCGCCTCAACAATTCGACGCTGAAAAGCTCCGGACACTCCTGCCGGTGCTCGCGCAGATCGATCGCGCCGGCCTGGTCCTCGGCGACACCGCCATGGACGACTCGGGCATGTCCCTGTTGCCCTCGGCCAATAACCTGTTGCTGCTCGATTTGAACAGCACCCGGATCAGCGATGAGGGATTGGACTGCCTGGCCGGTTTCGATCGCCTGGAATATTTGAGCATCGCCAATACCAACATCAGCGACTCGGGCCTGGAACGCTTGCCTCCGCTGCCTCGGCTCAGATTCTTGATGCTGGCCACGACGCGGATCACCGACGCCGGGCTCGCGCAGATCGAAAAGTTTCCCAGCCTCGAATATGTCGGGCTGCACAACTTGCCCTTGTCCGCCGAGGCCCTGCAACGGCTGCAACAGTCGCGCCCGGGCCTGACCATTGCTCGCTAAGGGAGATCAACATGTTTCGCATATGCGCGGCCGTCGTGTCGGGGCTGTTGGCCGTCGTCGTCGCGTGCGGCATCGGGGCAGCGGCAGAGCTCGATGTTCTGGATTCCACGACCGCCCGCACGCTGTTGCACGAACATTTGCTGGGCGAAGTCGCGCGGCAATACGCGGCCCGGCGCGGCGCCGTCGAACGGGCCCTCGCGTCGCCCGACGCGATGCTCGCGCGCCGCGAACAGCTTCGCGCTCAGTTTCGCGAACTATTGGGGGAGTTTCCCGAACGCACGCCGCTGGGGGCTCGCACTGTGGGCGCCATCCGCTGCCCGGGTTATCGCATTGAAAAAGTCGTCTACGAGAGTCGCCCAGGCCACCACGTGACCGCAAATCTGTATCTGCCCGAGAGCGACGCCCGGGTGCCGGGAGTGCTGGTGCCCTGTGGCCACAGCGACAACGGCAAGGCCAGTGAAGCCTACCAGAGCGTTTGCGTTCTGCTGGCTCGCAACGGTTGCGCCGCATTGATTTACGACCCGATCGGCCAGGGCGAGCGAAATCAATTGCGCGGCATTGCCCGCCACGGCACGACCGAACACACACTGGTCGGCATAGGCGCACTGGCCGTCGGATGGAACACGGGACATTACCGGGTGTGGGACGGACTGCGCGGCATGGACTATCTGGCCAGCCGGCCCGAGATCGCTCCCTCGCGATTGGGCTGCACCGGCAACTCGGGCGGCGGCACGATGACGACCTGGCTGATGGCCGTTGACGAGCGCATTCTGGCCGCCGCACCGTCGTGTTTCATCACCACCGTCGAGCGGCTATTCGCCACGATCGGACCGCAAGATTGCGAACAGCATTTTCCTCGCCAGGGAGAACTCGGCATCGAGCATGCCGATTTTATCACCATGCGGGCTCCGAAACCGACCTTGATATTAGCCGCTGAGCGCGATTTCTTCGATTTCTCCGGCACGCGCCAAGCCCACGCCGAGGCGGCCGCGGTGTATCGATTGCTGGGACATCCTGAAAGCCTGGAACTGTTCTCGTATGACGATGAGCACGGCTTCAGCCGGCCCCGCCGCGAGGCGGCCGTGCATTGGATGCGGCGGTGGCTGGCCGATGACAATCGTCCGGTGCGGGAACCGGAGTTGATCCTGCAGTCCGACGCCGCGCTGCAGGTCACGCTAAAAGGACAAGTCATTGATGAGTTCGAGGGCGAGATCACGGTTGTGGACCTCGCTCAGCGCCGCGCGGACGAATTGGCCGAGCAACGGAAAACCGCCTGGGCAGGCATGGACAATCGTCAGCGCACGGCGACGATCTCGAAAGTCATCGGGCTGTCGCGCGAGCCATCGGCCAGACCGAAAGTCGCGCCGCGTGGAACCCTGGCCCGTTCCGGCTACGCGATCGAAAGGCTCGCGATCGAGCGCGAAGGACGCGTGCCGCTGGCCGGATTGCTGTTCGTGCCTGATAGCGCGGCGAAGAGCGGCAAATCGCCGGGCGTAGTCTATGTCGACGCGCGCGGAAAGGCGGCCGCCGCCGAAGGTGGTGGTCCCATCGAAGCGCTGGTTCGCCAGGGGCGTGTCGTTTTGGCGCTCGATCTGAGGGGCTATGGCGAGACAGCGGATGCGGCAGGTCAGAGCAAGTACCTCAATGACGAGTTTCGAGTGGCGATGCTGGCCATGCATGTGGGCCAACCCCTGTTGGGCCAGAGGGTCGAGGATCTGCTCGCCGGGCTCGAGGTGTTGAGCCGCGACACGCGAGTCGACGCCGAGGCAATCGAGTTAGTGGGCGTGGGCGGAGCGGCGCCGGTGGCGCTGCACGCCGCGGCCATCGAGCCGCGCTTTCGAACCGTGCGGCTCGCGATTCGATTCGCTCTTGGGCCGACGACGTCGTGCGACGGCCGCGGGCGCCCAATCTGATCGGACTGGTCGTGCCCGGCGCGCTTGCACACTATGACTTGGGAGACCTGGTGGCGATGCTCGGCGATCGGGCCACCGTCGAGACGAGCGAGTGACGCGAGATAGCGGGAGTGCGAATGTCAGAGCATGCTCGGCGACGGATTGTGCACGACCGCGGCCGGATCGTCCTCGTTCAACGGCTGCGGCGCGTGGCTCCAGCCTTGATAGCCAACCAGCGGGCTGCCCTGCTCGAACTTAAAGACGCCGTCGTGTTCCGAAAGCGTCGCCCAGCGCACGTAGGCCAATAGCTGCGATTCGGAGTCGAACGTCGCCACGAGTTTGGGCGGCTTGTCCGGTTTATGGCCGTAAAGATATCGCATCGCGTCGCGCTCGGCTGGTTTTGTTTGCCATCGGCCGATTTGATTGGCGAATGGTCCTGAGTCATTATGACGCCAATAGGCCGGAGTTGACAACCGTCGGGAGCGTTCGGCCGGTTCATCGGCAGGCAAACGGCCGCTCGCGATTCGATTTCCAATGGCCGTCAGGATACACTTGCGGCCGGAGGCACTAGGCAAGCGAACGCGGAGTTTGTGCGTGACATTCTGGTCCCGGCTGTTTACCGGCAATCCGCGCCCGATACGAAACGACGACGATCCGGCGCTGATCGACTATTGGAGTCTCAAGGCCGACCAGCTTCTGGGCGCATTGCATGCTTCGCCCGGCGGCCTCAGTCAGGATGAAGCCGAAAGTCGACTCCAGCAATTTGGTCTCAATTCGCTGAAAGCCGGCGGCCAAGCCACGGCCGCCGGCCTGCTTTGGAATCAGTTCAAAAGTCCGCTGGTGCTGATACTCGTCGTCGCGGCGATCATTTCCGCCGTTGCGGGCGAGTGGCCCGATGCGGCAATCGTGCTGCTCGTGGTGCTCGGCAGCACGACACTGGGATTCGTCCAGGAATATCGGGCCAGCGATGCTATCGAAAAACTGCGTTCGAAGCTCACAATCAAATCCAACGTGCTGCGCGACGGACAGCCGCGAGTCGTGCTTTCCGAGCGCGTGGTACCGGGCGACGTCGTGCTGCTTTCCGCGGGCAGCCTGATTCCGGCCGACGGCGTGGTGCTCGAGGCCAATGATCTGTTCGTCAACCAGGCCGTGCTGACCGGCGAGGTGTTTCCGGTCGAAAAGGAACCCGGGATATCGAGCGCCCATTCCAGTTTGATGGAGCGAGTCAATTGCGTGTTCATGGGCACCAACGTGCGCAGCGGCACGGCGCGGGCGTTGATGGTGCGGACGGCCAAGGAAACGGTGTTCGGCCAGATCGCCGAGCGGCTCAAGTTGCGCCCTCGGAGACGGAATTCGAGCGCGGCGTCCAGCGTTTCGGCATGTTGCTGACGCGCGTCATGTTGGTCATGGTGGTCGTCGTGCTGGCAATCAACATCGTGCGCCAAAAACCTCCCTTGGTTTCGCTGCTCTTCGCGCTGGCTCTGGCCGTGGGCCTGACCCCGGAGCTTTTGCCGGCCATCATCAGCATCACGCTTTCGCATGGGGCACAGCGACTGGCGAAGCGCGGCGTTATCGTGCGGCGCTTGAACGCGATCGAAAATTTCGGCAGCATGGATACGTTTTGCACCGACAAGACGGGCACGCTGACCGACGGGGTCGTGGTGCTCAAAAACGCGCTCGACGCGCAGGGAGAGCCGTCCGCCACGGTGTTGCACGGCGCCTATCTCAACGCGCATTACCAGACCGGCTTGGAGAATCCCCTGGACGAGGCCATCCATTTGTACGGACAGCAGGCCAAGGTGGATATCCAAGCCGAGCGGAAAGTCGCTGAGATTCCGTATGACTTCATACGCAAGCGACTGAGCGTCGTCGTCAGCGATGGACGGACGGGCGAGATGATCACCAAAGGCGCCCTGGAAAACGTGTTGCAGGCATGTGATTCGGTTCAGGGAGTGGACGGAGAATTGCCGCTGGATGATGCCGCGCGAGCCGGCATCCTCGAGCGATTCCGCCGCTGGAGCGAAGAAGGGTTCCGTGTCCTGGGCGTGGCCACGAAGCCAACGGATGCGCTTGCCGAGTCGTACTCGCGCGAAGACGAACGCGAACTTCACTTCGCCGGTTTCTTGTTGTTCTTCGATCCT
>CAWBTK010000001.1:0-879130 GCA_963791755.1 uncultured Planctomycetaceae bacterium | reverse complement strand
ACTTCTTCCAGCCGCCAACGAACCGTTCCGCCGAAACGGACCGGCTGCGGCAGTTGACCCGCACTGCGAAGTCGCCAAAGAGTGCGAGTTGATACGTGCAGCAGCTGCGCAAGTTCGACAGCCGTGACCAAGAGCGGATCCGAAGTGGATATCGATTGGAGATCATTGCTCGACATGCGGGTATCCTTTGGCAGGCGAGTCTTGGCGGAGTACCGACAGTAATTGTCCGCCGATTGTCCGCCAGACGGGCTCGGTCAGAAGAGTATCTGGTACCAACTCGGCATAGGTCGCAAACCGAAACAGGTTTGCCGCGCGTGTTTCACGGAGGGCTTCGGTCAGATGCCGGATTCGTTCCGCCGAGCGGGCGATGAAGAGGACCCGCACCAGGGGATTACTCAAGGGCGATTGCCAATGCCGCTCATAGCGACGCTCGTTCACCAACAGTTGGTACGGCTCGCTTTTGGCGGCGATTTGCCGACTGGTTTCGGTCGAGCGGTCGTATTCGATGTAGGCCAGGAGCTCATGGTTTTGTCTTCCCCCCAGGCGAATCCGCACCGCCGCGTCCGGCCAGCACACATGGCGCTTGCCACCCGCACGAAACGATTCGTAGAGAATGAACTTTTCGTCGTTGCCGGCGGTGGGCGAAGCCGAGTCCGCCAGGTCGTACTCGAAGAGCCATACTGGAGAGGGGAGGACGAGGCGGCGATGGGCGTCGTCGATGGCCAGGCGAGTCGTGACGATTCCAAGTCGATGGGGAACCGTCACCGGATTGAGGGCTGGGGTTGAGCCGGCCCGTCGCGGCCTGATTTCAGTCAGTTCGGCCAGCAAGTCGGCTCCTTGTGCCGTGAGCCTAAACACCCGCAAGAGTCCGTCGCCAGCCGTGGGGATGCGCTCGACCGAGACCAGTTTGTTATCGAGGAACTTTTTTACGCGCCGGCGGAACGCTCGCTCCGCACTTTCGCGATTGGAAAAACCTGTGAAATGCCGATCAATGATCATATCATCGGTCATCATGCCGACCTCACCCAACTCCGCAAGCTGGGCAACATCGCGCGGCGTCAGGGAAAGACTCGTGCGAGGCATGATTAGATTCCAAAGGGAGTCTCGGGGTCTCCTGACTGCGAGGGTCCGATCAATCGCGACGTCCGTCGACTTGGACTATCTTGTAGTTGTTGCAAAAGTTGGGCACGGAACCGATCGCGCGCGGCCAGGACTTCGGCCGGGCTGGCGTACTCGGGGCGGGCTCCCAATTCCTCGTCGAACTCGGCCCGTTTCTTGTTGGCAAACTTTGGCGTGCGACGGAGGGGGTTTTCCGCCAACGGGAATTGTGCCTTCCGGTACGGCTTGCCGGAACGGTATTCGATCGCGGTGCCTACGGGCAGCCGGCTCAGTTCAACGGCTCCTTCCACGTTCTGCTCTTCGACTGACATGAACTGCACGCCGGTGATGACCAGTCGGGTCTTGATACGCGGCACGAGCGTCGTGCGCCGCGTGCGACTGCCGCCGCGCGCGGCCGTATGCGACTGGTTCGTGGTCGCGCTTTCGTTCGTACCGCGCGAATCGGCGTGGCTGTTGGTGTTGGCGGAAATCGTTTGATGGGCAGCGGCTGCTGCCGCTCCGACGGCTTCGCGAATCGCGTCGCTGGCCCCGGTCGCGTCGGTGCTCGTATTTGCGGTGCCGTGCGTCGCCGCCGTGCCGGACGTGTCGGAATCCGTCCAGCTCTCTCCCTCGTCTTCAAGCACAATCCGGTCGTGCCCTTCCTGGTATTGCTGCTGCTGACGCAGGATGTGCTTCACGCGCCGGCCATCGAGGAGCGGCAACTTAATGACTTCGCCGAAGAATTTGGCGTCCACGGGATCGGCGTGCTGGAAGTAGTAGTGCAGCCGGCACTGGGCGACCAGGGCATGCAACAGCCGATCTTGCGTGCGTTCGCCGAAAAACTGCGTGCCTTGATGGGCTCCCACGAGCCGCAGCTTGTACTTGCGCACGTGTCGTAACGCCCGCAGCAAGAGCGGCGCACACGACTGAAAGTCCGGCAGCTCATCGAGAATCAAGAAATACGGTACCCGTTCATGGCGTGGCATACTGAAGACGGCAAACAGGATTTCGTGCAGAAACAAGTTGGCGAATATCTGGACGTCTTCGTCGCGCAACACGCCGCCCCGTTCCAGGTTGATGATCAGGATCGTGCCTTCGCGGATCACACGCCGCATGTCGAGGACGCGCTCGGGATCGACACAGCCGAGCGTGGTACAGACGATCGAGTTTTGCAGGATCCCATGGAATCGATTCTTCGTGGAAGCGATCAGCTCCTCCCGGTCGCGAGGGCGCAGGTCCGCAAGCAACTCCAATTCCACTTGCGCCATGAGGTCGGCCGCTGAACGGGCCAGTGCCTGGTACTCGGGTTGTCCCACGTCGAAGAATAATTCAACGTCGGGAATCGTCAGTCCGCAGTCGGCCAGCGTGTTCAAGTACACGTCCGTCAACTTGGCCAATTGCGGCCGGCTGACAATCCCTTGTTCACCCTCGCCCCAGGCGCCCAGCAGAATCTGACGGACGTGGCTCACTTTGGTCGCCCGACGGGCACGATAGGCGTGGTTGTCGGACCGCTGACCCGGCACGGCCAGCGGGTTGATGGAAACACCGCGGCGAAGATCGCACAGTTTGACGTCCAGCACCCTCCGCCGGACGCGGGGAGGCAGCGCCGAACAATGGTCCGCAACATCGGCCGCCAAATCTCCGTCCGGGTCGATGAGTGCAAATCCATAGCCGCCGCCGATCAGCCGCGGGCTATGAGGGCAATCAGGTTGGATTTGCCCGTGCCAGAGTCACCCGAGATCTGGATCCCGGCTGCCGTGTCGTGGAACAGATCACCCAGGTCGAGTGGGCGACGAACCGGCCAGGTCGACTTCGTTGGTTTAGAATTCTTCATGGTGTTGAACCGGCTGATCGTTGTGAGTGAGCATTTGATCTCGAAACCTCTGCTCCTCGGCTTCGACGAGTTGTTCACGCAATTCGTCGTCGACGCCCACGAGCGTCCGCAGAACACTCATTCGCTGCTCGTGTTCCTGCTGCATGGTGGACATCGCTTCGGCGTAGGTCGCTCGGGGCGATTCTCGACGTTCACACTGGCGTTGGGCCTCTTGCCAGATATAGTCCGCTTCAAACGAAGCCATGCCCAAGTGCGTCACGAGTTTGTCGAGCGAATCGCGAAGCGTTCCGCCATCGACGCCGTTGCGAAGTTTGGCCACCGCGTGGTCCAGAATGTTCGGCCGGAAGCGGTGGAACTGCTGTTGCCGGAAGGCCAGGGGAATATCGGCCGCGTGGGCGGCGAAGGAGGCGGCCCGATAGAAATCGGGCGCTTGCTCCAATTGCAGCAGGGCCGTCTGCATCAGACGGTTTTTATGACGCAAGACCGCGTTCCTTGCTTGCTGTTCCTGCTGGCGACGACCAAACGATATTTGAAGGTCAGCAACCCAGCGGCGTCGGGCTTCGGCAGCATGTCGGCGCTCTCGTAGCCGGCATAGCACCTTGCGACCCATCCAGACGGCGCCATAGCCCAGCGCGATCAGGAAAAAGATCTCCACGATTCACCTCGTTGCGGGGAGCGTTAGTGAATGGATCCCGGCGGCGGCCCACCGAAGGTGGTTTCCGAATCGGGCCTGGTGAACACTCTGCCTCGATACCTTTCGCAATCCGAGCAGAACTTCCGTCCTTGATCTGGGTCGCTGCGCACAATCGTGTTCCAGGCGAAATACGTCTCGCAATCGGCGGTGATCCTAAGTTTTTCACGAATCACGTCACGGCCCGCGATCTCGAAGGCCGGATCGATTTTGATCTGAATAAAGTTGCGGTCGCCCAGCTCTTCGATCAGTCGGCCGTAACGGGTATCGCTGCCACGGGTCAACAGCCCGATCGCGATCTGGCCGGCAATCGAGTCCACCAATTGAACGTCGAATATCGTCACGCCGTCGCTGGGTGGGTCAAGAATGTTTCCAGACGCAGTGGCTTTCTGATGGGCTTCGTAGCGGCGGTCACACAGGCAGCGAAAGCAGGCGTCGATGTCCGGGTGCCAAAAAATGATTTCGCCCCCCAAGCCGCCAGCGTAGAGACCAATCCAGACCGCCGGGATGCCCAGCCGCAAGGCGATTTCGTTGCCACGGGCCTGGGCGGCGAAGCGATCCGTCGCCAGCACGAGCAAGTCGACATCATGCAAGATCGAATCGACCTTTTCACAGGTGAGTCGAGTGAAATCGACCGGGTAGGTTTGGACCTCGACGGCCGGATTGATCCGCCGCAGTTCCTGGGCAGTGGCCTCGACCTTGGAGAGCCCAATTTCATCGGCCGTGTGCCCTTGCCGGGCCACGTTCAACGGTTCAATTTGGTCAAAGTCGAACAGGGAGAATCTTTGGACACCCGAGCGGCCCAAGTTGCACACCAAGTCGCGCGAAGCGCCGAGCCCCACGATAGCCACGTGCGATTGTTGCAGCCGCTTGACGTCGATCGATGACGAAATCCGAGAACGTTCCATGGTTTTTCTCCTCAATAAGGAACGAAAGGCGATGCACTACACCAACAACAGGGCCGCCGGCGTCAGGTCCAGGCGATTTTCACGACGCCAGACGATGTACGGGTACAGACGGCCGTCACAAAAAATGGGGAACAAGAGCCGATCCAGTTCCTCATTCGCCGGCCGGAAGAACAGTTCTTCGAGGTAATCCAGATCTCCTAAGCTCGGCGTGGTAATGCCACGGGGATGCGAATGAATAATTCCGACGCACGCCAGGTCACACTGGCGATAATGCCGTAGCTCGCGATTCAGTGATTCCACGTCCAGAGTGAATGAGACGCCGGTGGAACTACCCGATTGGTCGAGTACCCAGTGCGTGGCCAACGGTTCGGCATTCTGCGGGCCGAGCAAGATGCCGGCCGCTTCCGGATCGCACGAACCCAAGTCGGCGGTCGCTTGCGCGTAGACAGCCTGGGTGATCGCCATCATCGGCAGGCACGCGGGTTGCGTGGGAGCCTCGTTGCGAACGAATTCGGGATCGGGATCGAAAACACGTTCAGCCTGACGGCGGCGCGTAGAATGATGACGCATGGATCCGTTCTCCATGAGAAAATGAAGGGCGGTGAACAATGGCCGGCAGGGCAGCGACATAAATGCCACCCTGCCGGCGCACAAAAATCAGACGGCGTGGAGCGTTCCTTCGGGCAGCTCCTGCACACCCTCTCGGACGATGAGTTGATCGAACATGATTCGACTCCTCTTTAACCTGGCTGGGCAACGATGTCCGTCCCGTCCCGATCGCCCCAGGCCTCGCGCGATCGGGCACGCGACTTATCAACACTTGCAAGCCGTGCGCTGGCCTACACGTGGATTTTCTTGCGACCGTTCGGAAACGCGCCAGTGCGAACATACTGCGAGTAGCCGTCCATGAAGGCCGTCGCGACCGCCTTGGCTTTTTCCAGCGAGTCGGCGCGGTATGAACTGGAAACGCAGATCTCGTGGTTCGAATAAAGGTGGCAATCGTTGACGACGGTCGAGTGCGGATTGTAGGGATGCTCTCTGCAGAACAGCTTGTAGGTACCGTCCGACTGCGGGCGGTATTCGATCGTGTACAGATCGCCGTAGGTGGTTTGGCGGTAACGCAACGTCAACGTGGACATGATGTGCTCCATTGCATTGAGAAAAACAAAATCTATGGACGCTGCCAAACTAACGCTCGGCAGAGTCGTTGGCCGTGGTCGCCTCACGCTCGACGAGATATGCCAGTGCCAGCCGCAAGGCCTCGATCGCCGCCGGCAGGTTGGAAAGATCGAAGCTCGTACTCGTTTTCCAGCTTCCATCGGCATCGCGGTACCGACGCTGAAGTTGCACGCTGCGAACAGCGCGTTCTTCTTGTTCTGCGGTGGCTTCACGGACATTTGTGAAGACCGACGCATTGACGAGTCCCAATCGGAACGTTTTGTCGGGTTTGTTGCCGTTGGCCATGAGTGCTCCTTGTCAGTTGGGTGGTCGCCGACGGTTGAGGTACATCCAGAATTCGGCCGCCTGCCGCTCGTCGGCATCGCAGCTCGGCCGAAGTATTGCGCCGGCGGGTCGCTTCAGCCGTCGGCGCACACGGTTGTTTTGAGGGGCGGTCCGCGTCATGGGCTTGCCTGCGGATTGCGTTCGCGGGAAGCGCTGGGCTGCGCCGGTTGGGCCGCCCGCTTGGCTTCCTGCTGGGCGTGAAAGCGGACGAGCTTAATGAAATGGCTCGTCGAGACTGTGGCCGGGGGAGTATTCGGGTCGAGGACGACCTTCAAGCACTCTCCAGATTTGCCGCTGAATTCGCAGGTCCCTTCGGTGAGAAATTCGGTGATGACGACTTTCATATGCAATGCTCCTTGAATGGCTGGAAATAAGACTCGTTCTGATTCGAGTGCGCGTCATGGCGTCAGGACTACAACAGCAACGATACGGGGGCTTGCCCACGAGTGCAGTTCTTTCAAAGCACCAAGTTGACTTGGAACGTCGGAACGGCATAAGATCCCTTGGTGTATGGAGGTTACGAAAGAGGAATTCTTCGCCTTCGTTGGTGGTCGTGCCAATGCGGAGGTTAAACGGCGAATCGTGGCTGAGTTGGAAGACTCCAACAGCAATGTGCGAAGATTGCTGGCGAAATTCGATGCAGTTTCCCAGCGGCCCTTCGACGTCAACTGGCCCCGCTTACTGACGACCAAAGAAAACAATGGCGGCCAAAAAGAAGTCACCGCAACTAAATTCCCCGGTGAAGAAACCGCCGTCGATTGATCGCAATGCGCCGTCGGAACATCCGGCCAATTCGGACGAAAAAGCCGATCGCTCGATCATCGCCAAATTCAAACTGGGACTGCGTCGACTCTGCGCGAAGCAAGTGTGGGCAGGCGTGGAGCAAACCATGCAAACCGACACGCACGAAGCAATCGCAGAGGAGTTGGCGATTACGCGCTCTGACGTCACGAAGGGCATCGACTACGGTGCGCTGAGTCTGGAAACTCTGATCATTATCCTCAGCTGTTTGGAATGGGAATACGGGGACCTGCCGCCGCTTCCGCCTTACCAAGAGCGCTGCGTGGCCGGATACGCCGAGGCCATTGCTGCGTTATTGGGCGACTCATCTTCGCGCGATCGTAGCCCGCCGATTACTTTGGCGGAATTCATTTCAACGGCCACGCTTTTGGCACATCAGCGTTTTCATCGATTGGCCGGCGATGGACGTCTGACTGACGACATCTGGGAAGAAATCGTCGTCGAGGTACTGCCGGACATTGCACGAAAGCTTGAGTTGCCACCGGAGGACCAAGAGCTTCTCCCGGCCCAATCCGTGGCGGATTTCAAACGGCTATATAGCATGTGGGGGGAGGCTGTAGCGCGCTGCACGGAGGCGGTTCCCAATCGCTGGGCGGAATGGCTGGAGCTTTCTAAATGAATTCGACCCCCTTGAGCGCAGAGGAACTCTTTGCTTTTATCGGTGGGCGAGCCGACGCGTCGACGCGACAGCGAATCGCAGCCGACATAAATGTCGAGGGAACTTTCGTCTATGAATGGTTTCAACGGCTCGCTTTGGTCTGCGACCATCCGTTCGACATCGCATGGGAACGGCTCTTCGACGTCCCGCTGGCCATACCACCCCGCGTCAACCGTCGTGAGCAGATTGGTCGCCTGGTCAAGGAGGCAGGCCGCTTGGCCCACAATCATGCGTATTCTCGGGCCATGCAGCTGCAACGCTGGGCCTACAACCTGGCGGCCATCGAACTAGGCGCCGAGGATCGTGACACCATCACTTACCTCAACGGTTTGGCGCGTCTCCAATATTCTGCGGGGCATTTTCGAGAATCGCTCGGCACCTACCAGCGGGCACTCGACGTTCGCCGACGCGTGATGGGCGACGACCACACGGATACTGCGATTTCGTTGGCTGGGATCGGGCGTGTTTACGAAGCGATCGGCAACTTTGCTGAGGCGGTTACCGTGCATCAGCAAGCGCTATTAATCTGCGAGGCAACTTTCGGCCCAAATCATCCGGACACAGCTGTCACCTTGAATGATCTTGGCTGCGCTTTGCAAGCCGTCGGCCGGCTGGACGAAGCCCTGCGATACCACGAACGGGCGCTGGCGATCAATCGGGAATTCGATGGCGACGTGTCGAAAAATGTCGCCATTGCGCTGGGCAACATCGGTTGCACGCAAGAATCGCTGGGGCGATTTGAGGAAGCTCGTCAAAATCATGAGCTTAGCGTGAACACGCTGGAAGCAGTTGAGGGCGAATGGCACGAGGACACTGCCTGGGCACTTGCCAACCTCGGTTCCGCCCTGCTGTCGCTGCGCAATCTAAATGCGGCGGAAGTCTGCTTCGACCGCTGTTTGCAAATCCTGGATGCCAACAACTTATTGCAGAGCTTGGAAGCTGCATTCTGCTTGAATGAAGTGGGAGTGGCTCAACACCTGTCGGGCGATCACGAATCAGCTCGACAGTCGATAGCGCAGGCCCTGCATATCTACGGATCGACATGGGGACCACATCATCCCGCGACCAAGGCCGCCCAGCACAATCTCACGCAGACCGAACAGGCGGTCCACGGTAAAGTCGTCGCTGGCTCGGCTCAGGATCAACTCGTAACGCTGCGCAGTTTGATCGGCGATGCGGCCTCAACGACCACAATTGAAAAAGGGCTTGCCGCATGGTCGGTTCCTGTCGAGGGGCGCTCTTTGGTCATGAGCCTCGTATTGGCCGCTTGAGACTCCTGAAGGTTCTACGGCGGTTTGATGCTAGCCGGCGACTGGAATGGATAACGATACACAGTGCGTCCGTCAATCCCCAACGCAACAGCGATCTTGCGAACCATAAATCCCCGTCGGCGCAATTTCACTGCACGTGTTGGCGCGGCCTTGGTCGTGCCAGTCTTTCTTCCTCAATAGATACCTCATTGCTAGGCAACGCGGATTCCTGCTGGTTGCCGTTCGCGCCGAAACTCCAGTTCGATTTCCGCCAGGCCAAACACGACGCTGGCGACCATCCGGCCGACGGGTCCGCGCAATCGACCTGGAATTCTTGCGAACTGGCGCAAAGTTCCACTGCCGGTAGATTATGAGACGAGCACCTGGGCTCCTGGATCTTTGAACGCCCCTAAATCATTGAAGTAAATATCTTTACGGCCTAATCACTAGCTGCAATTTGCCCAAACCCAGCACAGGGATGCGGCCGCTTCCTCTATCACGACAGGGACGCTGTCTGTGCCATCGCGCAGTTTCGAGTGCAACCCGGCTGCTTGATCCATGTCGCAGGTGGAGTGAGGTTGAGACGCGGCCACGGTCTCGCTTGTCGTAATCTTTGACCATAGCCCACCACTTGCCGGCATTGCCGACCGTTCATCGTCTGGGCACGAACGGGACGGGTAAGAGTGGACCGTCCCCCTCAAAGACCTCGGGGTTGGGGCAGGGAACGCCAGCCCGGCCAAGCTGGCATCTCGGTCTGGCGCTCGATTGGCCCACTCGCATTTCAGCGCGAGTTCTGGGTAAGTGAGCTGGAGATAGTGCGATGCATTGGGACTGGCCACAGTCGCAAGGCCTGCCAATCCATAGGCGGCGACGTACGAAAAATACCCCCCAGGGCGGACGGGCCCAGCTCTGCAAGGCCCCCGCCCACGAGTTCCACAACGAGCTCTCGAACTTCAACGTGGTTGGCGTGCCGGCCATATTCCCCGTGCGGCCCGCGGGCGTGCGTGAACACCCAGTCAAATGCTTGCCCCGTGGTCTGGTTGGCAAGGGCTGCCCGCATGGTATCGCGTTTGTTGTGACTGAGCTCTTGCCCCGCCAGATAATCTGCAAACGCCAAGCAGCGATGTGCGACCCCGAGCGCCTCGCTGCTCTCACGGAAGTACTCCTGCCGGGCAGGGTCCGGTACGCAAGTGGCGATCACAGTCCACTGCCAAGCCAATTGACGGCTCGTGCGTTGCAGGGACCTCCCATCCACAACAGTGCGTCGTCGTGATGAGCGACGACCGCCAGTGCGTTAGTCATGACCGCCTCGTTGGCAGCGGAGAATCGTCGAATGCCAGGCATGGCATCCGATTGACTACCACCGCTATGGATTTTTGGGCTGCTGGTCTTGCTCTTCCTTCAAGTTTGCCAGGAGCTTTTCGAGCTTTCTTGATATCACGTCATTCATTGCCACCTCCACCAAATACGTCCAGGAATCCTCTCCGTATTCGAACGCGAAATCATCCGCCACGGGATAGTCGACCGAATAGGACCATGGATTCGCTGGTTTGCCGTCCAGGTACACTCGCACTTTGATCTCGCTGGCGAGACTTTCCACGCGAACTTCGTAGTTCTGCTCTTCGAACGTGAACGGGATGGATTTTGGGATACTCATGGGTTGGCTTCCCGCCTCTTGGCGTGTCTCCAATCTCGTAAACGCGACCGATCATGATGACAGTGCGGGCCAAGCGATGTCAAGGTACGGACATCTGCGACGCCGAGCGCTGTCAAACATCCGCGATCGTTAGTTCGGTGGCATCCAACGCGATGATTTTCGGCGTACAATAAAGGACAGAGCCACCTGATCTTGCACAAGTCGACTTTTCGATGAATCTATTAAACTATCTCCTAGAGTTCGCGAGCAGTCTGGCTTCCGATCAACGCGATTGCGATCTGCCGTCGCCCGAGTATTTTTCGTCGTCGGCTGCCATTCGAGCGACGACGACCTTTGGCGTGAGCGCGTGGTGGGGGAGCGAACGGCAATTTCACCGCCATCGCCGTGGAATGCTGAGGCGAGCTTTTCAGGTGCTGACGAACGGAGATCGGCGCGGAGGTCCGGACATCAGTTATGTCGCCGATGTCATGGCACAGTTCTACGACTCGCGCTCGGACTGCCCGGCGATTGCGATGCTCGCGCCCGTCTGGGTTCGCAGTGTCAATCGGCTTAGTCGCTCGTCTATAAAGCGCGAGGATGTGACCGGACTGATCGATGAAAACCTCGTCAGCTCAGCTGGACAGCGCGAGTGGTCGCTTCGCGCTGGCGGGAGGCAAGTGCTAATTAATACTCGCCGGCTCCACTTCTTTCATCCAGCACCCGGAATCAATAAACTGTTAAGAGTTCCCCGGCGCGCAATCTATGTTCCGAGCACGGCGATGATTCGGGATATGATGAAGGCCTGGGACTCGGTGATGAGGCCGATAAACGACGATTGTATCAGGATGGGGTCTACTTGCCGAATTGGGGGCACCACCGAGAATTTGCCGGCGTGAAGTATTTGGAGCAGCGAATTCTGATGTTTGCCCGCCTGATCCCGCTCCTCTCTGGCCGCGCGGACCATTGGCACGCCGTTTGGCACACCATCGCACAATGGGCCTGCATGGTCACGAGAGCTGGCTGACCGAGCATACCATCGCTAATTTCATCCGTATTAGCTTCGACCCAGAGACGATGCGGATCGTGGTGTTTTTGGGCGCCGAAAGAAAGTTTGATCGCTTCTTGGACGAGCACGTTGGCCTGGGCAAGATCCTCGAGACGGCAGCGGAGTCGCGAGGTACTATCTGATGCTGAGCATTACCGAACGATCGCAAATTGCCCTCGGAATGCCGACGCTGCGCGACCTCATCGAGCAAACGATCCGGGCGCCCGTCTGGACGATCATCGGCCGCGACCGGGATCTCAGGAATTTGTTCGTGCCGCGTGGTTCGACGCAGGCGTTTCAGCAACGCTTCGCCGGTCGGATTGAGGTATGCTCGCCGGCGATGCCCGTCGGCAGCGAAGCAGACGACCGGTTTCCGGGTTTCCTAGTCCTCGCCGCATTCACCGCAGAGCCGGATTTGGATTCACCCGCGTTCATGCAGCAACTGGAATTGCTTGCGCGCGGAGTTGAAGCTGTGGATTCTATTGACCTCGTGCTCCTGCATCAAAGCGATTGGCTCCGCGCACGTCGAGTTTCGGATGGCCATTTTCTTGACCAAATCACACAACTGTTGGACACTGCGCTGGCTCAATCACTCCAGCCAATGCGGTCACCGAACCTGCCTACCACCGGCAATTTATTTCGGGAGATTTCCGAAGAGATTCCAGGACTCGAGAAGGTGCGGCGAGAGGTCGCCGGCCGCTTGGAGATTCTGCTTCAACGTCACGTAGGGATTCAGCCAGTGTCGGTGGCAGAAGGTCGTGAAATCGCCCGCAGGATAAATCAGCTCGTCGCCAGTTTCGGCTGTCGCCTCAGGGCGGGCAATTTCGGAGCCGCATCTACTATCAACTACGCGAAGAGCGGGGGCGCAACGCCGGGCGCCTTCTACTTTCCGGCATTGCAGGAAGGGAAGGCAAAGAACGTTTACGCCGGGAAGTCCCTTCCGAAGCTATTCGTCGTACCAGCCCCGCCCGATCGCCGGCATATTCGTCCGAGCGCTGAAAGACGGCGCTCCTAGGGCGGCAGAGGTGCTCGTTCTCTTTAGGAGTGTCAAATTCCCCACAAAAAAACGCCGTCGGCGACTTGCATCGCTGCGTCATATAGTTTATCATAGACATCAACGCTGCGGCCGCCTCTGCTCGCTTTTGGCGGAGGGGATAACGCCGCTGCGGGAACGCCTGCGGATGCAAAGTTATCCCGAACGCGACCGGAAAGGAGGTACAAGTAATCAACTCGCGGTAAAGATTCCGGCACACGAGCAAGAGGAATGACTAACGTCAAATTCTTTCGGAAAAGGAATAGCAATGGAAATCTTGTTAATGCTTGGAGCAGGTTGGCTGGTAAGCAAGATATTATCAGGTGATTCGACGACATCTTCCCAGCGAACCTCCAACCTTGGCACCCATGGCAGCATCCGAACGTGTAAAGGCTGCAATCGAGATACGACGTCGTCGCTAATAAACGGCCGCTGCTGGCGCTGTCAGAAATGAAGCGACTGGATAGCCTTCAAGTTCTCGGTCGGGGTCTCGGCCACTTTCAGCAGGGCCGCCGACGTGGCGAGATCCCGAACTAGTTGGATCAAAAGGCGTAACTCTAATAGGAGAATCGGCCATGGGAATCGAAGATCGTCAGGGCAAACCACGATGTTGAGCAAGACACGAAACTCGCAGCGGAAAACCGCGGCGGGGCGCTTCGGCTGGCTCGAAGAACGATGCGGCGATCAAGGCGCAGCAACAGCATACGCGAGACGCAATCAAAAAGACTTTGAGAAGGTAGGGACTGACCTCCCCAAGAGCCATCGGCGCGACCAAAAACGTGGCCGAAGCATTGCGCATTGTGGTCAATTGCCACAGAATGCCTGCATCTGTCGCCGTATGACTTTAGGTTTTCTTCTGCAACGGGCGAGGCAAGTTACAACGACCATTCACGACGAAGTGCTCGTCGCGCGCGCCTTGCTTCACCTCGCGGAAACGGAGCAAGCCTGTGAAGTCGATCCACAGGACACGCTGGACACGGCGGAACGTCATATCACGCTGCTGCGCGATCCCGTGGCCCGTGTCATCCTCGCGTGCGATTTGGCGCAGGTCCATGCCCGGCTGGGGCACGATCCTTATCGATTGCTCGAATTCGCAAAGTCGGAGACCTTGGGAGTTTCGATCCGCGCTGAAATCTACATTGCCCTTGTCGAGGGAAAGCTTGGTTATCGCACCGAGCGCAAACTTCGTTGGGCGGAAGAGTGTGCGCGTGCCCAATCGCCACTCGCATGGCTTGCGCAAACGCAGGCGGCGATTGTCCGTATTCAGGCGCATGCCGGTGATTGGAGTGCGGCCCGGTGCACGATTCGTCGGATCGAGGACCCGCTGCAAAAGTTGTTGAGCTGCTGCGAACTAGCGGTAAGCGCTCACGAACAAGGAAATGAGTGGGCACTCGAAGCACTCCCGCCACTTGACAATATCACTCGCCTGCGCGACATCGTGCGGGCCAAGTGCATTCTGACCATGACGGCCCACGGGCTGGGTTTGGATGTGCCCGGCTACCTGCAGCAAATGATCGACTTGGCTCGCCAGATGCGAGAACCGGCAGATCGACAGCTTACCGCGGTTCTGATCTTGCGCGTGCTGACGCGATGTCGGGAAGTTGACGTCGTTCCGAAAATCGTGGACGCACTTCCCGAACCTATCCGGCACGAAGGCCTACTTGCGGTGTGCGAGGAAACATCGGAACTAGGACAATTCGAGGACACGCAGACCTTCGCCAACAAACTCCTGGTCCCCGGATATCGGGACCGCGCGCTCTACTGTGTCGTATGCTCTGTCGCACACGCGGTAACTGCATAAGGCAATGATGTCGTATCGCCCGGAACACCGCATCGATCGCAAGCCCAATAGGCCGATGGGTCACGTTCCAAACATCCGAAAAAACCATCCAAAGACTCCGTGTCGTCGGCGGACCTTCCGATCATCAAACAGTTGACGCCGTTGGACACACAGGGCCTACGGCAATGTGGACAACCTGTATCTCCTGGTAGGGCGCCGCCTGCCGTGCCTGGAATCGGGCCCGCTTCGATGCACAACACCTTGCCACAGTACTGACACTCGTAGATCAGACCCGTCGAGGTAGCTCGCCCACAGTTCGGACAATTCATCGGGAATATTTCAACCATTCTTGCTACTCTCCATGTCATCCTGGGGTGCCATGATTGGCGATGAGTCGGGTGACTCCCTCCCCAAAAGCGCATCGTCCGCGATCTCGGTGAAGCGACTGGTAGGGGACCAGACTGGCGGCTGATGGAGTCCCGAAATCCGATAGCGATACTATAGCGCACATTGATTGGCCGAGGAAAACTTCCAAACGTCTCCGCCACATTCTCGGCCGACCATCGGAGGCGTGCCGGTAGCCGGAGCGACCGGTTCAGGCGTCAGGACCGACCCCGAGGTCGTCCATCCTGCGCGAGCACGAAAAAAGCCGGAGACCCACAGGCCCCCGGCAGAATGAACAGCGTCAAGACACGGTACGTCGTGCCAGTCGTTCAGGCTGGCGCCAGGCCGATGTGCCGTTCCAGTCGATCGACTCGGTCGGTAAGTGAGGCAATCTCGTCGGCATTCGCTCCGACCAAGTCTTCGCGGATCGCTTCTACCGCAACGTCGAAGTGCCGCAGGATTTCATCCTTTTGTTCAGCCGACGATTTGAGCAGCCGCGCTTCGAGGGCGCGAAGATCTTTTTTGGTGGCCAATGCTGATTCTCTGGGTTTCATATGAAGCGAGGGTAGAGGAAAGAAAGGAATCACGTCAAAGGAAATCGATAAATGGC
The DNA here is from genome assembly GCA_963791755.1 of uncultured Planctomycetaceae bacterium. GTDB lineage: Bacteria > Planctomycetota > Planctomycetia > Pirellulales > PALSA-1355 > PALSA-1355. The sequence continues at coordinate 863,899 of CAWBTK010000001.1, read as the reverse complement.
CGTGGTAGCTTTGAGCTACCACGGCCAAAGCGGCTTCAGCGGCCGCTACTTGCTCTGGGGCTTCTCAGCGTTGAGCAATTCGAGGCACTCTTGCAGAGCCTCGATCGCGTGCGGCACGTCGCCCGATCGCAGCGTATGAGTGGACTTCCACTCTCCGGTTGCGGTACGGTACGAGCGTCGCAACGAGACGTTGCCGTCGACGAACAACGCAGCGGACACGGAGCCGCTGCGGAACGCCTCTCGGAGGGGGGAGGCTTCTTTGGTATCCGCGGCCTGGGAATCGGACGGCCGCTTGTCCTTGAGTGTGGCGTTAGCCATACGAGAAGGGAGAAAAGAATAAAAGACTGCCCAAGCTCACCGCCCGGGCGGCTGCTTCGGCAGGTCGGTTGTCAGCCTGCCGCAGCCCCGCGGTCAAGAGAGCAAGCGGCAGCAGGAGCGTGGCGATCCCGCAGGTTCGCAAGCCCAGCGGGCGCCGGGAACCTCTTGCGCGGTCGCCCCGCGCGTCGACCTTGACCGCAATAGGGGACCGGCAGGCTAAGATCAAACCGCCTGCGAGCAGCCAGCCAAACGCTTGTTTCAAAACAACACACAACAAACAGAAACACCAACATGGGTGGGCGCGACTTCGAGGCCGCGCTAAGCGGCCGTCGGCGACGCGCTTTCAAGGCCGCAGCCTGCTTCGAGCGGCGACGGGGGTGCATGGGGCGGAGCCCCTGCCTTTTATCCTGGAACCGGCCAGGAGAGTTGGTGGATGCGTGGTCACGAGCGAACGCGAGTGGGTACCACCCCTGGATAAAAGGCAGGGGGTCGAACGAGCTTGCCGAGTGAGAGCCCCCTGCACCCCGAAGTCGCAGTGGGAAAACAACCTACAACACACAGAAAACAACAAACATCCTGTCCGCCGCGCGGACAGGCAACCGGACAGGCGCGCCGACGCTTACAGTAATGCGAGCAATCAGCAGGGCCCTCATTGCCGGCCCTGCACCCCGGCTAGCCTTTCTCTGTTCCGATGGAAACGGAACTGGCCAATTGAATGACGCACAATGAATGTTGTGCGTTGTCAAGTGAGATCATCCCTGCGTCTGGTGACTCACTGCGCAGCCCCCAGCGCAAACCGCATGCTCATGAGCTGCCACGAGAGCATTTTGGTAGTCAGCCCGGAAAACGGGTGCTACGATCGCTTCCTTTTTGGCATGTCGCCAGGAAGGAGCGATTGCTTTCCTTCACTTCACAGCTTGGAGAAAAGTCCGATGGCAGAAAAGAAGAAGCCCGAACGCATTTTCAGAATCGGGGACGTGTCCGCATCAATTTTCTTGCAGGAAGCCGGCAACGACCGGACGTTTCGCACGATCAGCCTGCAGAAGAGCTACCTGTCTGAGGGCGAACGCCAGTACACCGGTTCGCTCTCGCTGGCCGAGCTGCCAGCGGCGATCGAGGTCCTGCGGATGGCGCTCAGCTATGTTGGCGACGATAAAGAAGAAGCCGTCGTCGTGTAAAGCTGGGCAATCGCATTCGAGCGGTGGGCAGAAATGCCTGCCGCTCTAATTTAGGGTGAGCGTCGTCGAGCGTTAGTGGCTTGTCGCCGCAGAAACCGCAGGTCGCGTCCGCCACAAGTCGCACGCTGGTGAAGAGGTTGCGCCACGTCCGGGCCAGGGCATTCTAAGTCCGAGTCTGAGACTCGTTCCTTTTCACCCCAGGAGGTTTCGCATGAAATCACGTGCATCCCCACAAGTCGAAGAACTTGGCAAGACCATGACTCTCGAAGGAGGGGTCTGCGGCACGTTCGTGCTCGTGGCCTCGTCGGGCAAGTCGCTGTTCGTGCAGTCCGATTGGGACTTTCCGGGCGTTGCCCAGGCCTTCGGGTGGAGTCCTTGTTCATGTAGACGGACCGACGGCACGATCGATTGTGAACACGAGTCGGCCACCGAAATGATTGCCGAAGCCGCCGCGTTCTTATCGAGCCGAGTCGGCGACACCGTCGAGGATCCGGGTTACTTCTGATCCTCAGACTTCGCCCCAGTTCGAATGAACTGGGGCTTTCTTGACGAGTCAACTAAACGGATCCTTCTCTTCCACAAAGGACGTGCGCAATGAGGATCTAGGTAGGCGGCTGCTTGGCGGGAGTCAAGGTGCAATCACGTGCCCTAAGTGGAGTTACGATGAGCCATGATCGCGATGGTTTCCTCCTTCGGGGTTTTCTGACCGGTGGCGAAGTCGGTTGCTTGAGTGCCCAAGCGGGCTGCTTTAGCAAGGCAGGCGCCGCTAGCAAAGTGGCGACGATTTCTTCTCTTGCGATTTCCTTGCCAGCGGCGATGTAGGCGTCTTTAGCGGAGTGGAGCATTCCACTCTGCAAGAAACGATCACCCACGGCGATGAGCTTGTCTTTGGAACGGGCTGCGGCGAAGGCGGCGTGAGCGGCGCGGAGATACCCTGCCTCCAAGTAGCGATTCCCCAGAGCGATGAAATGAGCCCGGTCATCGGTGGTCTGCGCGGGATGGTCTGACATAGAGAAATGTTGAAGCGAGGCACATACGCTGCCACAAATTCTTGCAAGCGTCAACTCCATTCGCTTCTGCTCCTTCCGCCTTCGGGCATGATGCTCGACCGGACTTCAGGGTCGTTCCTTGACCGGACGCTGTTCCATCACACCGTAGGAGGATCGTCATGATCCAAAGTAATCTTGTGCTCCATCGCGGAGCACGCGAGGTGGACGTTGAAGAACTCGACAGGGTTCCTTGTCCTCCTCCAACGGAGACGTGGTTTCCGGTGAAGCATTCCGTCGTTCTCGATCGCGTGTCCGAAACGCTGACCGCGGCCGGATTCGGGATCGAGTCAATGCAGCTATCGCTTGCTCGCGACGACGCCAGGTTCTTCGGCACGCTGACGCTCAAGAATCGCTTGAACAACGATGCGTGCCTGGCGGTCGGAATTCGTAACTCGACCGACAAGTCGTTTCCGATCGGTTTGGTCTGCGGCTCGCGCGTGTTCGTGTGCGACAACCTGGCGTTCAGTTCAGAAATCGTGATCGCACGGCGGCACACAAAGTTTGGCGCCGATCGCTTCAATGAAGCCGTGTCCAATGCAGTTCTCGGTTTACACGAGTACCAGGTTTCCGCACAGCAGCGGATTGCCCAATTGCAAAACTGGGAGCTGTCGTTGCTCGAAGCGGATTCGCTGCTACTCAAGTCGTTTGAGACGGGAATCATCTCGTCGCGAATGCTTCCGGCCGTAATTGCCGCTTGGCGAAATCCGGATCATATCGAGTTTCAGCCTCGGACGGGCTGGTCGCTCTTGAACGCCTATACGGGCGTGCTCAAAGATCGTCAGAAGTCGTCACCGCAAGAAGCCGCATTGCAAACGATTCAGTTGCAACGGCTGCTGAGTCCGCCGGACGTGATCGACGTTGTTTCAACGCCAACGATTGCCGGGTAGGTCGATCAACCCAAGGATGGAACAGCGCCCTCAGTCAGCAATGACTGGGGGCGTTTTTTGTCATGCGTTGAAACAATTGGCTACAACGTCGCAAGCACTCGTGCGGCTGCTGCACCTAGGATAGCCGCGGTCAACGGATGAGCGAGGAATGTTTTTAGCTTTTGTTTGGCGTCGGACTTTTGTGCCGGCGAGGCATCCGCTGAGTCGATGGCCTTGGCCAGGAGGTCGATTGATGCCATGATGTTCTGAATGTTGTTATCCCCAATTTGAATGCCTTGGGAGTGCGTGATGTTGATCGTTGTCGCAGACGGCGCTGGTGCGAGCGACGACTCTTTTCGCGTCCTTATCTCGTAATGCGACAAACGGCCACCATGCGGATCCTTGTGGAAATCGACTTGCAGAATCAAATGTGATTCAGCTTTGCCGTTGGGCAGTGGTCGCAGAATCTTGCCTCCTTCCTCGATTGATATGCTGACATCGGAGACAAACACCCGGTTGCCTTGAACCGATGCCTTGACTGGCCCGATTTGTTCTCCAGTCGGCGACTCAATGAAGATGTCGTCGCCCATGAGCCTGTCAAGTGCCATGAACTCTCCTTCGACCGACGGACCTGCCTGCATTTTGGCCCGCCGTAAACGTAACAGGGATTGCAGGTAGGCATTATCCGGCTGGGATCAGGTCCGGTCAACCGGGCACGTTGGGTGCGGGAATGTGCTCGTCGTCTCGCCAGAGGGTTCCCTGATAGCGGGCCTGTGTCGGGCGATCGGGTTGTTGCGGCAGGTCTTCCGGCGTCAGCTTGTTGAAATGGTCCTCCCAATCTAGATCGGCTGGATCACTCGACATGCTCGTGAGATGAAATATAGGCTGTCCATTCCGGACGGCCCATTGGATTTCTTCGCGTTTCTCCTCCTCGATGTCCGATAGCACGCCAAGTTGCTCGACTGCTTCCCGTACCACCTCGGTGACGTGTTCCAGCCGATCGTGAATCTCCGCGAGTTGCTCCTCAACGATGCTCTTGAGCTGGCCGAGGGCTTCGAGCAATTGCGCAACGTCGTTGCCTTCCATAGGGCGATGTGACATAAGGGGGTTACATTGCCGGAGCTGCAGTTCCTTGGCAATAGATTGCACGCGACCAGCACGCCCAGGTACGCTTACGTGCATGGCAGAGGAACCACGCAAACGCCGTGACCGCTACGATGTATCAGGGAACACCGAGGCCCAGTACGTCGATGACGCGCAGACCGTGCTTGTGAATAAGCCGGGAATCACCCGACTCGACGAGTTACAAGCAGCCGAGGAGCAGGCGCTGGCCGCGGCTTATGGTCAGCTACTTCATGACGTGCGTATCGATACGCCGCTGACGTGCGACCTGTTGCGGCATATCCACGCACGTATTTTCGGCGCGGTCTACGAGTGGGCGGGCCGCTGGCGAACCGTTTGGATCAGCAAGCCCGATATTACGTGGCCGCCGCCTGATTTCTTGGATCGTTCGATGGATGAATTTGAACGCACGGTCCTGGCTCGCTGGCCGGCGAGTAACATCCATGATGACGTCGAGTTCTGCCGAGCAGCCGGCGAGATTCAAGGGGAGTTCTTGACGATCCATCCATTCCGCGAAGGCAACGCACGGACGGTCAAGTTACTGACGGACCTTTTGGCCGCGCAAACTGGACGGCCGCTGTTGGCATATGACAATTCTGCGAGCGGGGCCGACGCTTACATTGACGCGGCCAAGAAAGCGTTCAAACGCGACCACTCGGCGCTCTCTATGCTGATCGCCGAGGCGCTTGCGCGGAGCCGCTGAAGATAGCTTCCAGTTCGCGGCGAATCGAGTTCCGCAGAGGTTCGTCGAACGCCGGAAGGCCCTCAATCATGCTGTTGCGCTCGCTGACATCCAAGATGCGAGCGATGCACTCTGCGTCATCGCGCAGGTATGGCGAGGAGTCACGAAGCGTCGGGCCGGTACCGGGTACGGGGTTCATAACTCTAGTATACCACGCTCAAACCCACCGGGGCCACCGCGTGACGTTCGTAAGCCCGGTTTCCCGGGGAAACTTTTCGCCGTTGTGGCTTATGCAAGCCATGAACGCAGAAAACCAACCCTCAGGCGAGGGCGGCTACCACGTGCCGGTCGACTTGCCGCACCGGCTTCGTGTAGCGATGGCGGGAAGTCCGGCGCAGTGTGTCAGCTGCTTGCTCATCGCCGCGACGCTTCGCTGGCGGCAACGTCCGGACGGAAAACGGTGTGCTGGGGACCCCATCCGTCAGCATTCGGACGTACGCCTGAAATTTCGGCAGCGTGAGCAGGTCCGCAGGCAAAAGCCCTCCACCGAGTTCGTTCGCCATGATTTCGGCGTCGCGTTGCGAGACCTGAAAGGCGACGGTTGTTCCAACGTTCCCGAACATACTGGCCAGCGTCAGCTCGTCGAGCTGGTCCAAGAATTGCGTCGCCACGGTCAGTGCCAGGCGATATTTTCTGGCCTCGGAAAACGTCGACGAAAAGGCATCGGTTGTAAACGTGCTGAACTCGTCGATGTAGGCAAAGAAGTCCCTTCGCCCTTCTTCGGTCGTGTCGGCTCGGCTCATGGCGGCGAGCTGGAGAGCTGTCACCAGGAGTGCCCCGAGCAGTTCGCTCGCGTCGCTCCCCACTTTCCCTTTCGAGAGGTTCACGATCAAGATCTTGCCTTCGTCCATGATCGCCCGCAGGTCGAGCGTACTCCGTGGCTGACCCACAATATTACGAAGCAGTGGACTACTGATGAAGTGACCAATCTTATTGAGCACCGGCGAAATGGCTTCGCCGCGGAGCCGGACCGGCATTTGTGCAAATTCCCGTTCCCAGAACCGTCGCACGGCGGGATCGCTGACGTGCTTGATGACGCCTTCCCGATAGTCGTTGTCGCCAAGGAGCGGCAGGATGTGAACGAGCGACGAGCCGGGGATTTCAAGCAGTGCTAGCAGCGCATTGCGCAAGATATGCTCCAGCCGCGGACCCCACATCGAGCCGTAGATTTTCTTGAAAGAGGAGACGATACCCGAGGCAACCAGTGGTCGTTGGGTTGGATCGTCGCACGCCAGCAGATTGAAGGAGAGCGGGTGCATCGCATCGCCGACATCGAACAGCACCACGTCATTCGTGCGACTGCGTGGAATTAACTCCAAAAGCGAGTCAGCCAGGTCGCCGTGCGGTTCGATACACGCGACCCCGTGTCCGGCCCGGATGTCGGCCACCAGCAGATTCTGAAGGAGCGTCGTTTTCCCCGTGCCGGTCTTCCCCAGGATCGCCAGGTGCCGCCTCCGATCGTCGACCGACAAGCAGACAAACTCCCGTTGCGAGCGAAACTGCGTGCGGCCGAGACGTACGCTGTCCGGTCGATCGGTGATCGCGGGTAGCCCCTTGGGTGGTGCCAGCTCGCGGCTGTCGACACGGGCGAGTGTTGGAACTTGCACCGTTTCGTTCGGTGGATGGAAGAGCGAAGCGACTTCCTCGCAGGACAACAGAAACTTTGGACCGGCTCGGCCGGATCGATGGGGATGCCCGAGGTGGAATGCCGCGGTGCGAGGCGAGTTGAAGTGCCCGAGACTGCCGGCCAACTCCTGCAGCCGCTGCTTCATCTCCGCTTGTCGCGATGGGAGCGTCGACACCGAGACGCGGAGACGCGCCTGGTACAAGAGCCGACCGAGCTTGTCACTGGCCGCCTGCAAGTCCTCCTCTCTTTCGTGGAGTCGAGAGGCCGAGACATTCAGCATGTTGCGGGCACCATGTTCGCTGGCCCGTCGAGCGGGCAGCGCAAGAATCCGTGCAGCGAACCGTCGCCACAGTCGTGGCGACAATGCCGCCTTGGCATAGAAGTGCGAAAGCCGCGCCTTGGATCGAAAGAACGGATGATCCAAATGATGCAACGTACGCCGCGCTTGTGCCGGCCGCCTGTGACCGGCCGGACACACTACAAGCTCAAGCTGTCCGGTGAGTCCTTCTCGTTCAAGGTGCGCAAGGGTCGTCAGAACTCCCATCAAGGGATCCGCAATCACACGGTTCAACGAGTCCTCGAATTGTCCATAGCGCCTGCACGGAAAAAGATCGGGCGTGAGCATCAAGTCGACGCTCCATGTCTCCGTATCTTTGGGAGCGTCCAACGCATTTGGCGGTAAACTGTCCAGGGTGCATTCGGGATAGTTGGCGTAGAACTGCTCTTCAACGAGGGATTGAAGAACGTTCTGTCCGGCGACGAAAAGTCCGACGCTTCCGGCGTGACTGCCGAACATCAGGCGCAGCGGCAGCCGGCGATGGTTGGCCTGGTGGAGCGCGGCGAAGGCGTACTCCGCATAGAGCGGTCCACGATCGTTATTGGCCGGCGTGCGGATTCGGAGGAGCACGGCGGAAGAATAGCATACTGACGTTTAGCGATCGGCGATTCGTCCTTCACCAATCATCCACCAACATCTGCGGAGTGCGCAGAAGTGCTCGTGATCCGCCGAACCGGGTTGGAGACCAGCGTGTCACTGCTAGAATACGCGGTCATTGAGGTTGCTTGAAGAGGTTCCGTAGAAAAGGCAACTCCCCGTTAGGAAGCTCCGATGATCCCAAGTGAACCGGAATATCAGAATCACACAGTGTTCAGCGACCTTGCACGATACGTCGCGTTCTACCGGCAGTTAGCGGAGTCCGTGTTCCCTTGGGTCGAAGGTGGCACAACGGCGATGTGCAACATCGACTCCTACGTGTTTTCATCCATTCAAGGGACGTTAGAGTCGGTCCAAACAGTCCTTCGAGCCGGCAGAATCAATGACGCTTACGCCTTGTTGCGAAAGTACTTCGATTCGGCAATTATTAGCGTCTACTCGTGTCTGTACCTCGAAGATCACTACAGCATCGACAACTTCATTGTCGAGCAAGTGAACAACTGGGTCACAGGTCGAACACGGCTTCCCGAATATAGGATCATGTCACAGTACATCCGCTCGTCGTCACGCGTGGCGTCTATCACCATGCTGCTGTTTGCCGATGACCGATACAAGCGACTGCGGGATCGGTGCAACGACCACACGCACTACAATTTCTATCGAACTCTGCTTCTGAACGACAATGAGATTTCTATTCGCGGTCGCATTCGAACGTTGGACGAATTCGCGGCCGACGTTCGAGATGTGCTGATCCTTCACGTCGCGTACGTGTTTTCCATCAAGCAGCATTACATGGCATCCAGTGACTTTGTAGATTGCCTCGATTGTGGAATGACACCCGAACCCAACTCGCAGTACTGGGTTGCACCCTTTGTTCAGGATGTGTTCGATAATGCTGTGACGAAATACCGTCCAGATGTGGCGAACGCCATCAAGGACCGGACAAGCATGCATCTCGCATGACCGCAGTGAGTGGCGACGCTTGAGTGAGCTGGAGAGTGCAAGAAACTCCCGCCCCGGATAGTGCTCGAATCCAAAGGCGGGCCTGTCAGTTCTGCGACGTTCTCCCTTTGTGGCTTGTTCCCAATCCGTTTGGCAAGGTCGGTTAAGACCAGAAACCCCGGATGACAAGCGACTGACGTATCGGACGTCCGTGGCGACAGTCCGGGTGCCTCCGACATCGGAGAAGGGAGCCTGCACGGTGGCAGAACTCAGGCCGGAAACTCTGAACGGAAAACCGACAGGGGCCGAGACTAGCACGGCACTGCCTTGGGCAGCAATAATCTTGGGGCAAGCAGCGAATCTGCCTTGATGTCCGGCACGAGCGATTGCCGCTCACCGCGATGATCGACGAACACCGGCGACGTCACGGAGAAGGTTGTCGTCAAATAGTTTGTGAGCGTGACCCCATAGAACAGCGTCCGATTGCGATTGCGCACGATGTCATTCGCGGCTTCTAGAATGTGATTGAGCCGCTCCTGGGAATTCTGAGCGGAAATGAACAGCACGCGAAACCGCTCGTCCGGGCACTGGTCCTGTACGGCGTCGTACGTGCGGATCTTCTGCTCGATGCTGTCGGCCTCCTTCTGCGATCGTACGCGTTCGGTGCCGTTGTCGATTTCCGCAAAGAAGCGAAGTACTTTCTCGTCGCGCTTGACGAGTGCAAACGAAGCATCCGGATAGACGGACTGGCCGTCGGCCATGAGCCGGATCGTGTTCTCACGATAAAAACCGGTGAAGCGGACGCCGGAATGGTGAGCACCGCAGGCCGTGTGCACCACGAAGTCGCTCACGGCCCGCTGATGCGGTTGGCGTGCGAGCGCCACGGCTGAGAAATATCCCTTGGTCGGTGGTTTGCTATCTGGCCCGTGGATGAGTTGATAACCACGACGACTGAGCAGGTAGTAGTTCTCGGGTTGGCCAGGATTGAGGATGGCATAGCGGTGCGAGGTGACGAGCTTCGCCTCACCCAGGCGTTGCATTCTCTCGCGAACGAGACGGACGCCGCTAAAAGGCGCTTCCCAGGTGGCGCTGAGTTTTTCCAGCTGCCGCGCGGTCAATGGCGCGTAGTCGAGCGCTCTGAGCAACTCGATGTCGCGGGGCGTGATGTGCCATCCGGGGGAAACACTTGTCATGGGGTTGGGCGGAGCCTATCATCGCCCACCTCCTATTTCTTCCAATCTCGCTTGCATGTCCGAACGAAAGTCAGCCTTCATTAAAGTCGATGAGCTTCTGCCCCAGGTCTCAGTCGAACGAGCCGCCGACTACTACGGCATAACTCTGCCCGAGATTCGTCAGGTTGGTGACGAAATCCGGATGCGGTGCTTCCTCGCCTGCGGTCGCACCGAGGAAACGGGGGACCGGGCAATCGCGATCCAGGTGAACAATCCCGTGAAACCGTGGAAATGCCATGTGTACCAATGCCAAAAAGGCGGGAATCTGGTCGGCCTCTGTGATCTGATGAAACCCGGTGAGAACGCCGGTGGCAGGCCACGCGGCGAACGATTTAAGGCGATCGCTGCGGACCTGGCAGCGATCGCAGGTGGAGCGGAACCGCCAGCTCGCTCAACCCCCGAGACGGCCGGCGCTTTGAAGTCGGAAAAGGAACCCGAAAAGGCGGCCGTAAACGTGCCGCTGGCCCAATCCGAGAACGAGCGGGCTCGTGCGCTCGTGAACCTCCACGAGCAATTCATCACGGATATTGCCGCGATGCCGCCAGAAGCCTCGGCCTACTTCCGTCGTCGCCCGTTCCTGACTCCCGCGGTGTGCCAGAAGTTTGCAATGGGCTATCTCCCGCACAGCTCCAAGTCACTGCTCCGTGGTCATGTCGTGTACGGATACCGCTCGCAGGCCGGTGAGATGCTGACGTGGTTCGGCCGGAATGTTCGGTATGAAGAACAGCTCGCCCAATGGAAAGCGTCGGATCGCTCAGAATCCGAGCCGGTCAAGACGCGGTTCGTGAAAGGATTTCATCGTGGACTCGAACTGTACGGCGAGGACATTATCCGGCAGGACAAGTTGGGGAGCTACGGGCACGCGGGCGTGTTTCTCACAGAAGGACCGAACGATGCGATTCGCTTGAGTGCGCTGGGTGTGCCGGCGGTCGCGCTCTGTTCCAACACGATCACGCGGGAACAAGTCGAGCGGATCCGGGCACTGGCAGAAGGGATCGGAGCAAACTGCGTCACTGTGATGCTCGACTGCGACGAGGAAGGCATTAACGGGACGCAGCAAATCCTGCCCTTGCTCGCCGAAAAAGTGCCGGTCCGGCTGGCCTGGTCGAACACCACCGCCGGCGGGAAGTTCAAAGGGCGCCAGCCGGAGAATCTGACGGCCGAAGAATGGCACGAGCTAAAGAGTTAGTCGAGTGGAGTTCCGCTGCGTCTAGCAGCGGCTGCGTCCTGCTCCAGTCGGCGTTCCCGACGGTGCGTCGGGATGAGTGCGGGACAAGCGAGCGCCGATTGGGCACCCGATCACTCCTTGGCCCTCCGCTCGCTCACTTTCCTCGCGCATCGTCGCCACCCGCGAGACCCCCGGGCTGTGCCGCACAAGTTGAGCGTAGCGAGCGGGCGTGTCGCAGGACGGGGGTCTCGCGGGTGGAACATCCCGCGAGCGAAGTCCCCTGCTGGAGGCGACATGCGAGTAGCAGAGCCGTTGCCCGGTCGGCCTCCGGCCGCCGGCATCTTCGGTGTTGACTCTGTCAGCGGAAGCGGACCGAAGGCGGAGCGCCGCGGGGACTTTTCACACACTGGATGCTCATTACTTGCTGTCCCTTTTTTCCGCAACTGCATTCTCGTAAAAACAGTAAAGGGCGAAGCCCTGCTTTGCTAGAGAAACAATAACCTTTTGAATGATATTTGGTGGGAGGCACTTTTTGAGGCAGTCACGATGCAATTAATGGCTTTAGAGAGCCAACCATCGCCGGTATTCTGACTCTCAATTCTGGTGAAAAAGGTCCGGCAAAGTCCACCTGTTGGTCCGGCAAAGTCCACCGGGGCAGCGGAAGAAAAGGTCCGGCAAAGTCCACTAGTTCCGCGCAGACAACAATCAGTTCTTGTAGGAGTCGGCAAGGCGACCAATCACATTACCGGACGACCAGTCGTCGTAATCCGGGAACTTGAAACCAGACTCCAAGTGCCGCTCAGCTTCGGCGATTGCCTGGTCACGGGCGATGTGCGTGGGTGCATCCTTGAACATGCCAAGGAACGTCTCGACCGTTTTTTGATAGCGATCTCGATCGATCTCCTCATGGAGGAATTTCCGAAGCGCCTCCTTCCTCGCCGTCCGATAGGCAGCGGTCGATTCAGGACCACTCCTCGAGAGGCCCCGAGCATGCAGATCCTCTTCGTGGCGGCGGCGTTCCTCGTCCCGTTGTTGTTCAAGGTACCAGTCCGGAGCGGAGCTGCCTCGCTTGATGCCGTCGAGGCAGTACGCCTGCGGGCTCTTCTTGAAAAAACGGGCTCCCTTGGTCTCCATCGCGACTTGCGTATATTGTGCCCAACGGGCGATGACCTGATGGTCATGGTTCTTGATAATGGAACGAATCGAAGACTCCTCGAATCCAATCGCCTTGAGCGGATCGTAGAGAGGGGAGTCGACGATGCCGCTGAGTGGCCGGTTCGCAAGTTCGTCGACTGAGTGCTTTTCGAAATACGGACCGCGATGGAAGCGGATAAAGAATTGCCCCTTGCCGCGCTTCTCGAAGAGACCGGCAATGTCGAGAATCCCCGGAGGAAGCGAGATGAAGTTGGCGGCGAGGAGTTTTTCGGCACAGCGACTGATATCGAACTTCAGGCGCTTGGTCAGACGCCCTGATGAGAAGCCGAGGACGTTGGTGCCAAAATGCCGCATCTCAAAAATTGGAGAGTGCTTGTTCCGCCAGAAAATCTTATGGAGCAAGAGCGCCAATCGCCGTGATGCCGGATCCAGATCACGAAAGGCTTGGCTGGTCAAATCAAAGAACAGCTTCCCACCTGTCGTCTGCACGTACTCGAAGAACAGCGGATCCCACACGATCCGCCAGGCTCGCGAGGAGTCATTGCGTTGCGGCAAGCTGTACTTGAGGAATCCAAAACCGACATCCTGAAACGCCTGGAGTCGCGGATCGTAGAAGGCATCGGATTGATAGAAGACCCCGGCCAGCCGTTTGATCGTGGCACGAAAGTCGGCGTAGTTGTTCCCGCCGTGGCTGCCGTCGAGACAGCCGAGATTGCGCAGGCAGTAGTGCGGCGTGGCCAGGAATTCTATCGAAGGCTGGGCTTGATTGAACGTTAAGGCAAGCAGCCCCCACAAGTAATATTCATCGCGTGACGAGAGACCGAGGGCAGCCGACACCGAGACATTGGCGAAGCGGCGTTTGTTGGCATCGGTGTAGAAGTATCCCGTCTTGTGCTGGTAGCCAGGAGCAAGTGACAGAAGGGGATTGAGCGAACACAGCGCATGCTCGATGATCGACAATTGTGCCAAGCCACTCCGATTCGTTTTGAGTCGTCGGGTTACAGACCGTGACGGTGCCGCCGGTGGGGGATTAAAAGCGGTCATTTAACCGAGGACGAGTTGCCTCGGATTGTCTCGTCAAATTGCCACAGTTGGCAAGCGAAGTTTTTTGTTCAAGCAAAGGCTTTCCGATCGATCTCAATCGCGAAGTCGGATTGGAACAAGCGAGACGCAGGTCAATGACCGGTTATTCCATTCGGTAGCGTCGAACCGATCTAGGGTTCAGCCGGATCTTCAATTGGTCCGCCCCAATGCGCCTGGTAAATCGTTTGACGATATTGGAACGCTTCTCGACCACCCTCCATGATGTCCGTGATGTAGCGAGCAACTTCCGCTGAGTCTAGATTGCCTGTTGCAACGACAGCCGAAAGGTCGCGACCGGTGGCTTGAAGTACGATGCATTGTTCGACGTCGCCCAGGACCGGCAGATTTGGGTTATGAGTAGCAATTATCACCTGCCGTTTCAACTTCATCGTGGCCAAGATATTGACAATAACTTGGCGTATTAATCGGTTGTCGAGATTCTCTTCAGGCTGGTCGATGACCAATGGGTAGTCTCCGGACAAAAGAAGAATCGGAAGTATGGCACTGCAGCGTTGCCCGGGTGAGAGCTGATCAAGTGGGCGCGGTTCGCTCTGAGGATCATCGGGACGGTCATTGAGCCGAACTTCTGGCAAATCGTCGAGAACGATTTCATCGAGCATGAGGACGCGGTCAATGCAGAAGGAGGCCCCGCCGTCCACCACAGGGAACATGGTGACGCCGTTGCGAATGTCATCCGGAAGTGAATTCGCAAACTCGACTTCCCATGTGGCAGATTCGTCGAGTGGGACCTTTTTTCGACCACGACACGTAGCCAATATCTTGTTGGCATCGTTCGCATCGACACGGCCGTCTTTGGCATGATCACGAGAAATATGTAGGACGTCCAGGGCGGGATCGCCATCATCAAGGAGGATCGCGCGCAACGCGGCGGGCATCAGCCCCGATTCAACTAGCGCGGCTCTCCGTTGTGACTGAAATCTACCGAATGTGGGTTCAATGTTTTCTTCCAACCAGGTTACAAATTCAGTTCGTTCAGCGAGCGGGCGTGCATCAATTTCGATTCGAAGAATGCTCGGGTCGAGGTCTTTTGATAGTTGAGTCGTGAGTTCGTCCGCTCTGGTCTTGCGCACCGTAGTTCGTTCCTGACACGCTAAGACCAGTTCGTCATGCAACTCCTTACGAGCAATGAGTTGCCCATCGAGTTGTTTCACCATCGCGACATACTTGCCATAGTCCTCTTGCGCGGCCTCATAGGCCCGCTTCTTAGCGTCGCGTTCTCCCGATCCCGTCGGAAGCCCTTCTTTTGCCAGATCATCCTTTCGATCCTTTAGGTCTTTGGCCCTTGCCCCTTTCTCTTTAGAGAATGCAGTTTCGAATTGTGAAACAGCGTCCTTCGCGGCTGTTATTCCTGATATAACGGCCTCGCGGTGCCCTTTCGGCTGCCCATCCGCTGCCTTGTGGACAATCGCGTAAAGTGAGGAGTAGCCATCCCGAACCGCACCCTCCTTTGAAACAAGTTCTCGCTCAGTGTCGTCGAAAAAGCCCGTTACTTGTGTTTCGAGGTCGCCAATCGATTTAGGTACCGTTAGATCAGACCAAGTGGATTGGGCTCGCGACACCGTCTTGTCGATTGCTTCGGCACGGTCTACTTGATCGTAGCGCATGCGCAACTCGGGCTTATCGACGGTTTCAAACTGCTGTTTTCTGATCCCGTACTGTCGCAACGGCCCGTTGTCGGCCATAAGCACGGAGACGCTTTTGCACAGGTCGACGATCGAGCGCCTCTGCTCCGCAAGCTTGGAGCGAAAGTCTTCGATCTGCGTGTTCAGCTCGTTGATTCGAGTTCCGCACAAATCATCAAAGAGAGCGCGGAGATTCTGCGATTGTGCCGTCGTTTCAATCTCGTGGGCGCGAAGGAGACGAATTCGCGGGAGGGCAATTGAGTCGTCCACAATGGCATTGCCGTTTGCATCACGAGTGTCGACGGATTGATGCTGTCCAGCCGGGTCGAAATACCGTGAAGCAATGAGCGCTCGCTTGGGTAGGGCTCCGATCCCATCACGTCCGGTCGACTTCCACACTAATCGCAGGCGACAACCACTCAATGTCGCGGCGGCACGCCGATACCAGTCGTCGCGGTCACGTTCTTTTTTCGCGCCCTCGCGGGCGAACGAATCCTCGTCGGCTAAGAACGCGACTGCCTCGATCGCGGCACTCTTACCTGAGCCTCGGCCCCCAACAAGGCAGTTGAGGTTGCGCGAGAGTGAAAGCGTAAAGCTGCCATCACTGGTACTGGCTTGGTCGCTCTGCGACGGCCCATTCCAAAACTTGCGGGCGTCGTGCGCATCGCGAACAATTTCAATCCCCTCAATCCAGTAAGTTACTGCTCCGGGTGAAGCGTATGTCGTTCGCGTCTCACCGTATCGGAGTACATGATTTTGGACTTCGCCAAACACATCCTTGGGCGTGCCCGATGTAAGCACTATCTTCGACACTTTTGCGTAGGGAACGCCGGTCTCGCATGTGAAAACCTGTGACGGCGTGTGCGCATCGGAGCAGATGATCGGAACCGCTCGTCCATAGTCGTCACGAAACCGATGGAGTCGCCGGTAATGCGTTTCATGGGATTGATCACGAACCTGAAGGGCATCCAGGCCGCACTGGCCGATCAGCCGTAGGACATCAAGATGCAGTCCCTCTTGATTATCTTTTCGCTCCGTGAGCGACTTCAATCGCGCACTGATTTCCAGTTTGTCGATCGCAGCGTTTTCATCGCTAGCACGGTCAAGCTCGGCCTCCAGCCTAACGATCTCGGCCTCCAAACCGGCAAGGATAACCTTTTTAGGTTCATTTTCGATGCCTTTATTTGACCACACATGCGCGCCGATACAGACCGCCGGGAAAGACACATGAGAGCGCAGTCGATGAATAAAGTCGGGAAGACCGGACACGACTATTGGATGTCCGAAGTCCCAATTGGGCGTTCCTGGGGAGCGCACCTCATTAATGGCCAGACGTATATCGGAGTCTTTCGTACACGGGGCAAACAAACAAAGAACGTGAACCTGGCACTTGGTTGTGGTCCCATCCAACGGGAAGGAGATTTCCAACTCAATCCCCGGCAAAATGATGAGGTGGTCAGTGTTGCGGCGATTCCATGCTAGTTCGGCGAGCGCCGCCGAGAAGTGCGAGGTATTGTGATCGGTAATGCCGATGATTGCCCAGTTATCGGAATCGGGGATCCCTTCCGATGTCGTAAGCGCATTTCGTCGAGCAATAAGGGCCTCAAAGAATGCTTGGACGAGGGCCGGTTTCGCCAGCTGCGCATCATGTTCCCCGGGATCCGACGGTATTTTTGCAAGAGGAAGCGTTGCCTTGCCCTGGAGGGCCCTAATGATAGCTGCGCGTAGGTCATCAGGGAGTTGCGAGTACTTGTCGGCCAAGCATACGTCGTACGAGCCGAGGCTGTGCACATGAAGATCGCACGGATAGAATCGTGCGACTGGGGTGCGCAACGTCTTGAGCAACTCGGAATTCGTTCGATCCTGGGAGGCAGTTGGTGTCATAACGGTTCCAGAGGTTCGCGTTCATCGCTCGGACCTGATAGTCCTTCGATCGGTCCCGGGAGAGCCGCCAGCTCCAGTTGCTCGATTGTCGGCAATTGGCCCCCGATGATGCCGCCGAGGTCACCATACAGGCCTGCGGTGCTTGTGACGGCTCGGTCAAGTTGTTTCTCACGTCGAGCCCAGATCCGCTGCATCGCCCGCTTTTCCGATTCGAGTTCGGCGCGAAGGGTGACGAACGACTCAACAATTCCCTCGACGCGATGTCGAAATTCCTGACCGGAAAGGTAGTTATAGAGAACGTCCATCTTGTCTTGTTTGCCATCGTGTGCCCGTCGTGCCTGGGCAACCTCAATCAAGCCAACCCGAAGCGCTGCCGCAACGCCGATGCAGCATGGCCAGCTCGTCACCCAGATGCCGTCGATACTGCAAAAAGTGGCAACACCTTTCGGAAGCTCGATGCTGACCAGCACCGCCGCCTGCGCCTTCGCCGCGCGCTGGTCGTCGCGTAGCTTGGGGAGCCAACCGTCGGCCCAAGCTTTGGTACGCTTTGATTCCCAGAGAATTGACCCACACTCGGCACCAGTTACGTCACGCACAACCTGTATATTGTCGCCCCCGTGAACACCCTTCGGTACCGGAGTAATCGTGTCGTATGGGAATTCGCGGCGAAGATGTTCCTCAAGTGAAAGCTCCAGAACCTCGCCTTGAAGTTGTTGGGATCCCTGTTCGGACTTGCGGCGAAGTTCATCAATCTGGACCCGCATGTCGGAGATAAGCTTGTCTTTCTCGGCCTCCTTGAGCTGCCGCTCCTGTTCTACCTCCTTTTTCGCAGCTGCACGAATCTTGACTCGCTCCTCATCGAGCTTGCGTTCAACTTCCAGGTCCAAAGCGGCCTTCTGTTCTTCAAGCTCGCGACGCTGCTTGCGCAACTCCAGTTCGGTTTTCTGTGCGTCGAGCAGCTTTTCTTTGGCTTCCTGCAATTGATCTTGCACGTCTTGAAATTCTAGCGACACCTGTTCCTTGGCCTTGGCGAAACTCTCCTTGGCGAGTTTGTCGCGCTCGGTGACAAGCCGGGACTCTACCTCGGTTTCGAGGGCGGCGCGCGAGACTATTAGTTCTTCGGTTGCCTTCGCTAGTGAAGCCTCCTTTGCGGCGAACTCCTGATCCTTCTTCCGCTGCTCGCCTTGAAACTCGCGGCGCAATTGCTCGCGAAGCTGTGCCGAGAGCACCTCGGTTACTTCAATATCGGTGCCACAATTTGGACAGGTGATCGAGTCCGCCATAGAACGCCCCATAGAAATCGGCAACAGTATACCAGCCAGCAAGAGAGGATACCGTATCTGATGCGGACACGGAACTATCAAGGGAAGTTCGTCCGATCAGTAGCGCCCGTTCGGGCGAGAAGTGACTGTTGATGACGCGTGTTGGTTTCCCGGGGAAACGTCGGGCAATAATGGCTTGAATTAGGCGTCCGTGCCCAATTGCAATGCTTGTTGATTGGCCGGTGAAGCGAGTTGCTCATGAGCCTCGGTGAGTGCCGTGAGCACGTCGGAATCAGTTACCGAGCGCTTGCGAAAGGAGACCGTAACGATCGCGGCACTCGTCTGAAACCGACGCATGGTCGTGAGCGGTGAGCCCCGACGATGGGACGGCTGTTTCTCGATGCGGACCAAGCTTTCGGTTTCTTTGACCTTAAGCCCGCGTCGTTGGACCTCTTTGATGAGTTCGACTTGTCGTTCAGCCGGGACTTGCGAGACGGCGTACAGTTGCCTCCGCGTCAAGGTCTGATCCTGACGGGCGCGCTTTTGCACCTCGGGAGCGAGCGAGAGCAAGGCGAGCAGTTTCGAGATTTCTCCCTTCGGTTTACCCATCAACTTCGCGAGATCATCTTGCGAATACTTGTTGGCGTCGCGGATCGCAGCCAATGCATCGGCGATTTCGAAGGGACTCAAGTCGGTTCGTTGCCAGTTCTCAACTATTTGTCGAACGACGATTTCATCTTCGCGAGGGTTTTGAATCCAACAGGGGATTTCGGTCAGTTTGGCGCTCAAGGCGGCGTGATATCGGCGTTCGCCGGAAATGATCTGATAAATCTTTTGGCCTTCGATATAGCGGACCGTGATTGGCTGCATGATGCCGAACTGCCGGACGGTTTGATTGATCCCATGCTGTTTTTCCGTATCGAAGTCGCGCCTCGGCTGCGACGGATCGGGATGAACGCGACCAATCTCGATAAAGTAGGCGCCACCCAATCGGCGGCGTCCGTCCAGTGCCTCGGCACCTGCCACGGGTTTCTGCTCAAGCAGCGACGACGGGCGCGCGGCGAACGTTCGGTTTGCGGCGCTGACCGCCTTGGCCACTGAGCGTTTGGATCCGCCTTTCGACTTCACGAAAGAGCGCCCGCGCAATTTCGGCCTCTTCGGACCGCGGCGCGTGGAGCGTGATGGGGATACGGTCGGTGACACTCTGCTCGAAGCGTGCCAGATCAGGCACAACTGTGTCAAAGGCTAACCGCCCAAAATGGGTGCGGAGTTGTTTGAGATAGCTCTGTTGGTACGCCCGAGCACGCTTGAATCGCGAGACGAGATAACCGAGCAGCTTTAACTGCGGATTGTAGCGTCGTTGCACTTCCTCGATGGCGGCGGTGACCTGCACGATTCCCTGGGCGCCCCAGTCAGCAGCCTCCAGGGGGATCACCACGAAGTCGCTCGCGCACAGGGCAGCGAAGCTGACGACCGAGAGCCGCGGCGGGCAATCAAAGACAATGTAGTCATACGATGATCGAAGCGCAGCCACCGGTTCCACGAGAGAAAGGTGCAACTCAGTTTTCTCCCAGGAGTGTCGATCCGCGAGATCGAACCGTGCGAGTCGGGTGTTCGCTGGCACGACGTCGATGTGCGGAAAATTGGTATGGCGGACCAGGCCCATTGCGTCCCCATCCTGGGCGGGATCGAAGAGGGCTTCGATGCCTGGCTCTCGGTCCGCTTCCTCGATGAACGAGCCGGTCAAGTTCGCCTGCATGTCGGCGTCGACGAGCAGTACTCGCCGGTGGCGCTCCTCGCATACGCTGGCGAGCAGCCAACTGAGGTGCGTCTTGCCGACGCCACCCTTGAGGTTGATGACTGTAATGACCGAAGCTCGGTGCGAAGATCGTTCAGGCACGGTGGCATCGTAGCACCAAGATGCACTTGACGTCGAGTGGCAAGTAGTTTTGTCGAATCATTCTAGCCTTTCGCAAAAAATGCGTATTCGTCTCAGCCTACGTCGTCGTCCGTAAATTCTTGGTCGATTTCATCCAGACTGGTCTCATCCCGGTGCAGTGGGAGAAGGCATTGAAGTGAGGGGTTCTACAAGTCTTCCGGAAAAATCGCCTAATTCATTAGAATGCCCAATCTGATCGCCGTTCCGAGATCAAACGGCTCTTCCATTTTCTTGTGTTCGTCGCCCCACGCTCTGAATCGAGGGGGTGTCATCGCGGGCAGGTTCATCGCTATTCTTTTCGTTTGTGTTTCTTCTTCTTTTTCGGCTTGCTTGCTTCCCTACGTGCGCGCCGCTTTCTTCTCGCCTTGCGAGTCGCCTCTCCAGCCTTTAGCCGGTCGAGGTCTTTCCGTTGCTTCTCCGTCAGAACAGCCTTTGCCTCCGCATGAACCTTCGCGGCTTCAGCAGCAGCCACCTGATTCTTCATATAGCGAACGATGTCACGTTCGACGCGATAGGCGAGATCTGGCCACTCCAGAGCGTTTACGTCTCTAAACGCAATGTCCGGATCTGTGCCGTACAGTTCGCGGAATACGTCAACGTTGTCCTCGATAACTTGCTGGAGGCGATCCTTCGATGCATCAATTATCGTCGCAAAAATATGTGAAAGCTTGGCCTGAGGCACCACTTCCACCCCTGCATCAGCCAACTCATATAGAACAAGCTCGAATAGCACATCGTTCGTTGAACTTGACCAATGCCTGGTGGTAGCCAGCCATTGGATCAGACCCTCCGGGGCAAGCCCTATCCAGCGTGGAATCCCATCCAGATTGTCGATGACTCGCGAGGGACTTACGAAGTACCCATCCTTCCATCTTCCTTTTGCCACTGGCGTGTCATCACGTCGAACGGACGCAACCATGAGGGCAACTTCCGCTTCGGCCTTCACCTGTGTGTCGTGCTTGTAGGTTTTAAATGCGATGCGTTTAGCACGTATCTCTGCGATCACTTTGTCGAGTTCGGCTTGCGTTCCACTCGCAACGCTCCATACTCCCTGCACCTCAATTGACGCCTGTTCCAACTTCTTTCGTATTTGACCTGATTGTGGTGCATCACCATTCGCATCAAGGCAGTGATCGAAGTACTCCTGAAACCGCATCTTAGGTCCATAGTCCTGACTTAACGTGAATCCCTCTAGAAAAGCGTTAATCCCGAAACCAGATGATTCGCGGTTCGCGTCGATCATCTCGCGACTATCCGATCCGTATCGAGTCATGAACGTATGCGCCACTTAGCGTGATTTCTAACCTCGGTCAGCAACGCATCGGTGATCAATAACGAGCCGTTTGTCGCCAACACTCCATCCACCAACTCCTTCGCGATCGCATGAAACCTAGACCCTTTTGCCAAAAAATGAATAACGACGTTTGCATCAAGGATAAATACTGAACTAGCAATGCGCTCCTGCCTAAGACGTAGTGATTCTGGCTCAAGTTGCAGGACGTGTTCACCAAAATACGACTGCGCAAGACTGCCTAGATACGCCTTCTCATGGGGCGTCGGATTGCTGAGCACACCCTTAGCCACTTCAATTAACGCAAGACATTCTTCATGATTGCCACAGATAGACATATAGCTATGAAGCGACTGAAGAAGCGCGACCTGACGCGCCTGCGCTAACGACTCTGTCCGCGTCGCGAGACGTTGTGCAATTCCAGTTCCACAGGTCTTGCCTAAGTCGACAAAATACCCTGTCGCAGCGTTCGTGATCCTAGAGACGTTTAGAGCCGGATTATTTAAGTTCTCGACGCGCTTGTGGATCTGTGCCTTAAACAAATCCTCCATTCGTCTTGCCTCACCAGTTGCCCGCTCTACAACGTGACGACCCTCTTCCGTCAAAACTATTCGATCCCCGGTAATCGTGATGACATTGTCGTTACGCAGTACGTTTAACACTTCGTCTATTACATTAGCCTTCTGCAAGGCTGCCGGCTGCTCCTCCGTAAGGGCTTTTCTGGAGAGCGTGTTGGCATGTGCTAGCCGATTTAAAGTCCAGGCGCGAGCCAAGTAAAGGAACGATCCGGCGGCAAGATCCTTTTCATAACGAAGAAGGCAGTTCGATGTCAGGATTGACGTTACATCAGTCGCGTAACTCGGTGTCGACTGCGACTGCACGGAATATGTGATGTTGCGCGTTACTGCGAACGCAGAGTACGCGCTCAACACGTTAAGTAGTGCCCTATGATCGTTGCCGTCGGCCTTATAGGTTAAGGTCTCTACGTTATAATCATCGCGAAACTCCCTGCACTCGGCTGCGGTTTTATTCGCAACGAAAGCGAAGGCAGGCATAGCAGGATTCGTGACACGCTTCACTCGGTCAAACACTCGCATAAGATCCGAATCACGAAAGCCAAAGCCCACGATCACAACACGCTTCCAGCGAAGCAGCGATTCCAAGGCAGAAGCAGTCGGCGAACCCGCCGAATAGAGTTCGTCGTAGTCTTCGTTCGCTAATACGAGCCGCAGGTTTTTTTCAGGTTCGCCGATGACACCATGCAGGTGCCAAACCATCTGTGATGCGTCGCGTGATATTAGCTGATTTTGCGCGGCACTATTGCCAACCGTCTCCCAAGCGAGCTTGTCACTCTTTAAGCTGTCTTCGATCAATCGGTCAAAATTGCTCGTGGCGTAGCCCGCAAAATTCCACGAAGCTAAGATCGTATGGATCGGCCCAGGATCATTTACTCCTCGCAAGATTTCATCTATCGCTGATTCGACGTTTGGGCGGGAAAAACGTTGCACGAGCCACGCGAAAGCACGAGGTAGCTGTTTTCCACTCTTACACCAATGCTGGAAGTCATTCTCCTGAGGGACTGGTTTTCCCGAAGGATTGCAGATTGCCAGTGTTTTAGTTGCCAGCTCTGCCCAAGTTGGAGCCCCGGCCATTGCAGATGCACCGCTACCTACCAAACACCAGGCGGACCGCGAGTTAATTACGGCGATCAGTTCTTCGTTTAAAAACACGAATGCCTCGCTGAAAGTCTGGCGTTTGCCAAAAGGCCGCATTGTACCGTTTTCCAGAAAACCCCATAAGGCGGCAAAAAACCCCCGCATCCAGTGCAGGGGTTCGCGATTCGAGCCGCGTGATCTTAAGCGCGTTCGACCGGACATGGGATGCACGTTGCGGCGTGCCACCAAGTCAGAGCGCGCGCAAGCGTCAGGCCACGAAGAGATGCCCCTCAAACTCGCGCTTGTAGTCGATGATGAAGTGCGGCTTGCAAAAGGACAGCCCTGAATGGCGGTTGGTGTAGAGCGTCAGGAAGGCATGGATCCAGTCGGGCATCATGCCGAAGGGGAGGTATTCGACATCCGTCAGCGTCCGCGGGCATCCGGACTCCTGACCTGCTCCCCGAAAACCTATCGATGAAAAGCGAAAATCCTTGACGCTCAGCGAAATGTTGCGATGCACCCTACACGCAATTTGCAACGCGATTGCTGGGCTGCATTTAGTAAACGGAAGCCACTTAGTTCATTCCATTGCGATCGGTGCATCCGATCGACGTGCGTCGCAGCATCGTCAGAGAAGAGTGGCGCGGGGAGGACTTCTTTATTGGCGGCGCGGCAGTGGACTTGGTGGACGCTGAATGGAGAAAGAACCGGTTGTCCCATCGACAGAAAATGCCAGACGATTTGTGTGAATCGCCTTCATTCCGATTAGCGGAAGTCGAGGGTAAACGTCGAAGGGAATACTATCTCGATTGCGAACCATCTCAGCTCCAACCCAGCCTTCCACCTGATCCGACGCCGCAGAACCGCCGCTGCGTGGACTAAAATAAGAGACGACCCTTTCCCAAAGAGACGGTTGTGTCAGACGCGCTGTAAACGGCAGTACGCGACTGCTGCGAATAAATGACACCGTGGCCCCTCCGGAAATCACAAGCTTATAAGCTTGTTCGAACTTTGATGGTGGCGCAGTAGGTTCTCCATCGAATGGATGCAGCCATAGATCCGCGTCGATGGCTGGACAAGCCTGTCCAAGAAGCGACTTCGCCCTTCCAGCTGGGTCGAACTCCTTTAACGGAAGTCGCACCCAATTGTCGAGGTGCCATTGATGGATCAAGAAGGATTCATTGCAACCCGTATCCACTAGGGCAGGAAACAGGGTTGTGTGATCTGCGACAGCCCTCGCTTCTAATTGGTTGAGTTGAGTTCGCCTCGCGTCGCGTTTTGTGAGGCTGACCCACACCAATGCCTCCAGCTTTCGCGGCCGTACATGAAACTCGTTGCCATCCGCCTCGAAGCGGATTGGTTTGGTGTATCTAACCAGTGGGCAATTGCTGATCAATTCTATTGGCATCACCATTGTCTAATAGATCAGTTAACTATCTCAAAAGACGTTGACTGCACGCAGCCTCTCAATGGTTCGAGAAATGACAGGTGACCGTGTACTTTGGAGGGAATTGAGCTTACCACGCAGTTGACTGGCTGGAAAGGACGATTGTTGCAACGCGGAGTAGCGTGGAATGTCGAGTGCCATGCAATGTCGGAAGGAACCGAGTAATTGGCTAGAACGACCGCTGTATTGCGATCATCGGCTCGGTGAAGTAGTTGGATCGACCAACGGGGTCGTCGAGAGTTGCGTAATTTAAACTGCAACACCATTGTGGCGGCGTCCGGACGTCACATCGACCGTCGGTCTTGGAACAGCTTTCGGCGGCAAATCGCAAGCCGGCGAGAGCGGCTGCTGAAACAGCGCTTAATTCACGCTGGTATGACTGCCTAAGGATTTCACCACGGCTTAGTCTGTACGCAAGAGTAGGCGGTTTATGATCGGGAGGAACTGGCGTGAAAAGCTGCGTTGCATCGCAACTCTACTACTGGTCCAGTCTGTTGAAACGCAGAAAGTGCGTAGAGAACTAACTACGCACTGTGCCAGGCGAAAAGCCGAGAGGGCACCAGGGCTGATTAGGACTCGTCGTCAATCCGTTCGAGGATGGAAACGAGCCGAACGACGAACTGTCCACGCAGATGACCTGCTTCTTCCGCAGCAATTTCAGCCCCGTCCTTGCTCGTAAAAGCTTGATGTTGACCATCCGCCGTTACATAGACCCACTGATCGGGCACAGCTCCAAGCAATTCTGGCAACAACGTATGAAAACGTTCCTCGGCGCGAACTATTCCTTCCGGAATATTCCATATTTGAAAGCCAGAGTTTGGCTCGGTTGCCGGACACTCGCCGATCGCTGGTGGAAGTAAAATGTGCATATCGTGGCCTTCCGTGGCGATTTCGTTAGTTCCGCAGTCGACATCGCAGCGCGAGTCTATCAGTGTCGCCAGCGCATCAACAACAATTTCTTCGTCTTTCCGCCGCCTAGATCTTGACTTGATTGCCGTTTGGAGCATGACGTCCTCCTTGCGTAAGTTTGCTAGCTACAGTTACATAAGTTACTTGTTCAATCCCAGAAGTCAAATCCCGCTCGGAAAACCACGCGAAAATCGGGATCCAGGTGGCGAAAGGCATCCCTCTAGAGTTCCCACAGCATCATAGCACCTTGGTCCATTTGTTGCACCGGAACGTCAATTTCCCGTAGTTCTAATCAACGCAGCATCCTCACAGGACATGCCCCACAACGTCTTTTACAGCAAGAGCTTAGGCCAGATGATCGCGGGCCAGCTAGACAATGACTGAATAGGGACTCGCTTCAATTCTCGCTGCTTCGGAAATACCATAAAAGCAGACCGGTCACGACATACAGCCATCCCAACGGAGATTCCCTGCCAGAAAAAGGCGGCGGGAATTTCTGCCCGCCGCTCGATTCGCCTCTTCCTTGTCGTCCGCGATGTACTCCATCGCCAGCCGCAACACGTCGATCGCGACCGGCAACTCGGCGAGTAAAACGAACCGGTGTACTGTCGCAACTGGCCAGTGCGGCTTGCAGAAGTGACGTGCCGGCGCCTTCAAAAAGCCACCGAGCAACTTCGCCAGCGGTATTCCAGCGTCCGGGGGGCCCTCAATATCAACTAAATCGTTAAAGTCGGCCCTTATTAGCACCGATGAGGTAGTCGATACCTCTCTAAAGGAACGCGAAATGAGCTGGCGTATTCGATTGCTGATTCTCGCTAGCATCGCGACATTTCCTGGGTGTCTCGCGCCAGGTTGCTCGCGACGGCGCCGACTTCCGGCAAGCCGTTCTTGATATTTACACTGAGCAGGTAATGGATAATTTGATTCGTGCTCGGGAAGGAATGCCTTTCGTGCAGCTTGCCTACCGTGACATGCTTGTCCAAGACACAGACACGGCAAGTGGCGGCTTTGACGACTCATACTTGGATCAGACCGCCAAGGCGGCAACCGGTGCCGGTATTTTGACCGCAGTAACCAAGACGTTTAGCAATACGTTTAAGATCACCGCAACCGCAAAGCGTGATCGCATCATGAGCTTTAAAGCCGATCCGATCACAGACAAGAACGATATTTACGAACTTTACTTGGCCTATGCACTTGACCCTGACTTGTTCATGGTGAGTTGCACAAAACCTGAATGTCCTCACATCGTGCGAAAACGAAATGGCATGTACTACTGGGTCCCGCAGGACGCCGCCTTAGTGTTTCAGAGACTAGTATTAGAAACAACCTTCATGCGAGGCGCCAAAGCAACGGTGCCGGCTTATTATGAACGAGAGATTCTCGATGTGCTGGAGAAAGAGGCGGAGGGTCAAGACGAACGGACGTATGTCTTCCATTTTGCTACGCCAGTTCCAAACGGCGAAGGGGCTATCGAGATCGATGCTCGGGGCGGAAAAACATCCAGACTGCCGCTGCGTCCGATTCTCGTGACTGCGAAGGATTACATAGATGGACACGGCGAGCTCGTTGCTGAAATTCCAAAGACTGGAGTTGGTGGCCAAACGGCATACTTATTGTCGAACTGGAATCCGAAAGATCAGAACTTTAAAAAAGAGGATCTTGTCGGGCGTATGGCACGTATCTACTTGACCGACTTCCCACCGCCAGCTCCCAAGCCAACTCCGGAGATGCAGCGCATCCTGGATAACCTTGAACAAATTCGTGCAAATCTGATGACCCGTCCAATTGCACCCTAGAGCGATTCCCTATATGGCAAAGAAGGTTGTTATCTGCCAGAGCTTTACGTTGCGTTGCCTTAGACAACGCCCAAACGCCGGCACCTATCTGGAGTTTGTTAGCTATGACGCGCCGGGTGGCAAGGGCAAGCAAAATGGAGCGATTCAGACCAGTGGACCAAAGGACCAAGAGTCGTTGGTGACTGACCTGTTTAAGGCTCTTGCTCTAACGTGGCCCAATGTCGACATTAAGCTTACAGTGAATTCAAAGAGTGAAATTGAGGGCGTGTCGAATTGAATGAAGGTCTCATGCTTTCGTCCGTGACGATCCCGCGCGGCCAAGCGACACTGCCCGCGGCGGAGTCGAAAAACCGTCAAATCGCGTGGGTAAGTGCCACGTGGACTCATATGGGGGTGTCGAAAACCGTTCGTCTTGCGAAAACTTTTGGCCCAGACCGCTTCTTGTCGTTGAACTGACAGCGGCGCGTTCCCGAAAACTCTTCTCATCAATCAAAGTGCCGACAAGTCGTTCAGCACTAGGATATTCGGAATACGCTCCGTCCTCTGCGCGATACTGCTGCACCGTATGCGGCGCGCCGCTCCGTCGTTGGAAATGTTCTCGCCAGTCACGGATTGACGGTACTTAGTGCTGGATTTTGGGGACAAAATGGGGACAATGTTGGCAACGCAAGGCCAATCTCAGTACAATGCAAACGCAACGTACTTTTGTCCGATCCATTGAGCCGAGAAGAACTTCCAATGCTTCTCCCCTCCAACCGCAACGCAGGTGCAAAGCCCCGGACTAGACTCAAAAGCCAGTGCAATGCAAAGCCAACACTTTTGCAACGCGGGCAGAGACGAATAGCAAGCCTGGGGATCATTTGTAGTACGGTCGGCATCGATTGCGCCGGTGTCAGTCGGCGATTTTTGACGCCATGTCGAGCCAACAAACGCACCGGAATCGCAGCGCCTAAGCAGCGCAGCACTGTTTGCAAATCTCGCAACCACACGGCTGGGTATCGGTTGGGCCAGAATCGAGCGCGGGTTCGATCCCCAACGTCGGTACGGCCACTAAGAGCGCCCGCGCCGGTTGACTGGCTCCGAGTCGCCTTGAGTGGCCGACCAAGCGACACCTACTGGTCGGCGGTCTTCGTGTCTTTGTCCAAGGCGGCGTAACGATTCTTCTTTGAATACACGTTGGGATATTTAACCTGTAGCTTGTCGAAAAGTGTGAGGACGACTGTTCCGTTGAACCCGTGGATGTCCTTGCCCTCGAGCGCAATAGGTGTTTTTCCTGGGCCTTTTGCTTCGATAAACTTGAGGTCCAAGACAGGCGTGTCCCCGGACCCATAACCATACAATCGCCAATCCGCGGAGGAAACCTTTCGTACCGCCAGTAGAATATAGGTATGCCGAGACTGTATCTCATCGCCGACAGTCAGAGTTCGTAAATGCGATTGATCAATAGGTTCACCATCCTGCGCGGGCGATAGACCGGCACTCATGAATAGATGCGCAAAGGCGGTGCCTGTCTCCGACGTCACATCGGCCGGCCATTCTGTACCAATCCCCGTGTGCGGGATGAGTATCACACCTGCGGCACCTGCAAGCTCGATTCCCATCGCATTTTTGACGTCCCCAACAACGCGAACTTGCGCGGATCTTACTTTCTCGGCTGACTGCACCAATTGCGGCGCCAACAACTCAACCACGCTTGGATCCATGGCCGTCATATCCATGGTGAACGCCGCGCTACCAACAAGCAGGATAGATGCGGTGATTAGGAATGTTGCAACGATTTTCATTAGGGCTAGCTCCGATCGTTGAGACATGGGGGGTTCTGTAGACAAATTGTAAGGTACAGCCGCCTCGCCTTACCTCAGCGATGCCGTTCGGATTGGTCTGCAGCGCCGGTTCTCCGTAGACTAAATACTCGCCAAGCACCGGCACCGCTTGAAGATGCATCGCCACCGACATGAAGTACAGTCTTCCTTCGATGCTTCATCGAAAGCCAAACGCTAGAAACCAGAATCGAGGTCACTGCAACTTGCAATGCGATTTGCCACCAATGCCATCCCGACGCGAAATCTTCCAGCCGTGTTCGCAGCGGGACCGCTCCCGGAGACGGCGAGTTGTGACCGCGCCGCTGCGACAGCAACCACTCCAACAAATGGTGGTGACCGAAGGCCCCTGTCCAACAGTCGTGTTTTGCCGAGTCTATTTCTGTCAGGTGAACGTTGCCGCCATGGGATTTGAGGATCTCGACCGTGCTCCGGACACGGTCGATGGGCGGTGCGGAGTCGCGCCTGGTATGGAATGCCCACACGGGAATTGCGGAGAGCCGCGAGACTTGCGAGCTGTCGCCGCCATCGGAACCCATGGGGGCGACTGCGGCAAAGAATTCAGGGTGTCGGATCGCGAACTCCCAGCAGCCGGTACCTCCGCTAGAGACGCCGGACAGATAAATCCTTTCTCGATCGATGGGGTAGTCTCGTATTGTTTTCTCGAGAATGGTAGCGGCAACGTTGACCATATCGTCCTGGGTGTCCGTTGATATGCCGGTCCAAGCAAAATTGTCTCTCGGGCACTGAACCGCCAATAGAAAAAACGCCTGCGCTCCCTTATCCCACGGAGGCCGAAAAACAAATTGGTCCAGCCACTTCAAATGCGCGATATTGTCGCGATTCGACTCGCAGTTTCCATGCAGCCACACGATCAGTGGAAACCGCTCGGAGGCGTTGTGCTGAAGAGGACAAAACAATCGGTACTGGAAGAGCTCTTCTTGATACCCACCGCCTGTATAGCGAATTTCAAGCGGTGTCGAGAGAGATACGAAGGCCGGATCGATGCCGGGTTGAAGGAGTGTGAGGATGAGCGCTATCGTGTTGTGCATGTCGCCGCCCCCGTGTGTCTGTACGAAGTCCTTAGACGATAGGCGTACTATCGCTATCGAGCCCCGTTATCGTCGCTACTGTTTGGAGTCATCAGTGCTAAAAGGAGACGAGGATCAATGTCTGAACTGAGAGCGTCGACATGACCATCGGCAAACAGGAAGTTCACGCCACCCGGATGAAAGCTAAAGATTTCGGCGTCCGTGTCGCCGTTTTCACCCGAATTGCCGCATTGAATGATGCATTTGTCCTTTTCAACTGCTATACCCTTAATCTCAAAGGTGACTCCAGCTGGATCTGCCCAGGCGCACGGCAACGGTTCGCCGGCCGAAGTGCGCATACCGAATTGCCAATGTTGCGGACGCCCCGCGATTTCGGTCAACATATACGTGTGGGAGAGGCCATCGGTAATGTGAACTGCCTTGCATTGCGCCTTGAACTCTGAGATTCCGGCGGTTGTCACTACGGCAATCAGTTTTCTGATCGCCGTTTTCTGATTCGTCGGCCGCGGGAACATGCTCGGTAGGCCTTCGGGATCATTCTTGGCGACATTGTATCCAAATAGGTTTGCAACGCCGTCCTCGGCCTGAGTGGGGACGCCATAGTCGCTCGCCCCGGCGCGATATGTGGCGGAGTACTTTTTGTCGAGAGCGGCAAAGACCGCACCATAAAGTCCGAGCACGGATGCCGACACTGTCAATGATGGTTGATAACGCGACTCACCGACTGCTTCGTCGCGCGGAGCCGAGGGGCAAAGAACGACCGACAGCGCGGCCGCAATCGCTGGTCCATTCTCCGGGCGCAGAACATGGCATTGCGATGGTACTCCGCGGTGACTCCCCCCTCGTCAAGAAACGGCAACAAATCAGCGATGAAACTGTTCATTTCCATCTCCGGGTTCCCGATCAGCGGACCTTTAAACCGCAGGGTCATGCTAGACGGAAACGCCTTGTTCTGCGCTTCGAAGTTAAGAAACGCGATTCCGAGTTGCTTTTGATTATTGGCGCAGCTCATGCGGCGGGAAGCCTCCCGCGAGGCCTGTACGGCGGGAACGGTCAAACTAATCAGCATGCCGATGATGGCAAGTACAATTAGCAATTCAACCAGCGTAAAACCGCGCGAGTACGATAACCGCGAGCGGACCATAAGTAACTCCTTTGCTTAAGATAACCGACCTGACGACAAATTAGAGACGACCATGTAGTAACCGTGAGACCTATTCCGCAACGGTCGCACGCTCACTTGGTGCCTCTGCTGCGGATGAAGTCTTGATCGTCGTCACTGAACTTGTCGAGCGGCACGTCAATGACCTTGCCATCCTTTCGTCGTAGCTTGACAGTCCCATCAACGACGCTGATGTACTCGGCCTGCACCGTCTTTCCGTTTCGCGCGCTAAAAGTTCGCAGTGCCTTTACCGCCCCCGCCTCTGACTTGCTAGCCGGCCCTAACTTGGCGAGAGGCGCGGATGGCAGCACGGTCACCGGTGGCTTTACGATTTGCAAGCCACCGAAGGCGCCCTCCGTGAGGACCGCGTCGCTCGGCACCTCAAACCTGAAATCCTTCTCGGTCAGTTGTGGAGTGGCGGTCTTCTTGTAAAGTTCTATCGAGATTCCACTCACGCTGACGTTCTTTGCAGCTCCCTCGGCTTGCGTCATCACTTTTCGCAGCTCTTCGATGCGTTCCTTCGTAATTTCTTGACCCGTTGCCTTGATGGCCACTTCCAATTGCTGATCTGTAATCTTTGGGAGTTTGATTCCGTCTTCAGGAGGGTCCATCGAGCGAGAATACTTTTGAATCAGATGGCTCGTTTTGGAGATCCAAACAGTTTCATGTTTCGATCCCGCTGAGGTTCCGCTAATCACGCTGCAGTCTTCTCCCTCGATCATCTCGTCGACTTCTAGCCGGAGGCCAACTAAGCGCTCGAAGGCTGACGATTGTCCCTTGGGCTGGGTAAAGAAAAGCGAGGGAACCGTGAAGGCCGCCCCTCCCGAGGCGCCCATTGCCCCGCCTAGGGCCATTTCGTCAGTGCTCATTTTGGAATAGACCTTCAGCTCACCCATGAACAAATACGGCTGAGTCCCGTCACTCCATACCGCACCCGACTGAATGACGCTTGGCGCCGCGGCGCTGGATTGTTCCCAAGTAATCAAGTATGAATTCGGCTTCTTCAGCGTGATCAAGAAGTTTGTTCGCATCTTCGTCTTTACACCGCCACTGTCGACCTCGACGATCGCGTTACCCTCGGACAGATAAGTCTGCATGGATTTGTAAACGGAAGCGCTCTTCTTAAGAATCTCGACTGGATTACTCTCGCCACCAAAGGCAGAGGTGGCCGTCAGGGCGACAGAAAGAAACAGGACAAACGATCTGTTATGCATGGCACACTCCAATCGCGATTTAGCACTGGTCCCCGGTCGAGCGAACGCGAGACTCCTTCATCCAACTCTGCAGTACGCGCGAATCACGATAAGCGACTTCGTGTTCGCGACTGCACGACATAATTCTCTTCTTGCACAAGAGTTGTCTCAGCGAGATCGATCGAGTAGAATTACTCTAAGCTGATTATTTTATTTCTTCTCTTGCATCGCCCTCACGAGTGTTTAGGGTGGCGGTTGTGTCGAGGCTAATTGTGGCTAGTTGTCTTCCTCACCACATTTCGAGATTGGTTGCATGAGCCAAGTCCAAACGCAACGCGTCCCCTTATCGCCGAAGCAGCACAGACTAATGGTCATACTAGTAGCTTTAAGCGTGGCCGCATCTACGTACATCCTGGCGCAGCTGTATTATGTGTATGCCCATCCAGCAGCCGCAGCAACTGCGCCGCTACGCTCGCCGCCACAAACTCCGTTATACCCCCCGTAGACAACTGCCCCGAAGCACGGTGGCGATGCCGACACTGTCGATCTCGGCATTCGCCTTTCCGAATCCGCGGTCCACTTCGCTCAACGGCACTTCTTGGTGATTCATTCCCATCGACACATCACCGGATTCGCATGAATCAACTGTTCCAAGGGTATTCACAACCGGGCCCGAGCGATCGTATTGGTTACGACCGCCCGGACGCCACGGCTAACGACTATCAGAACGCCTTCTACGATGGATCTGCGGGACAGCCGTTTACGCAAGCAGTATGGGCGGCGTCCGCAGCCGCGACACAGGTGTTGTAGGCATTGTCCGCAGCTGTGAGACACGTTGCATATGTCGCTTGAATCGGTCCCACAGTATTGTTGTACGTATTGTCTGCCAGATTCGTACAAGTGTTTAGGGCATTGAGTGCGAGCGCCTCGCAACCGTTCTCGGTATTGCCGGCGCTTAGTAGACATCCCACCAGTGCGGCTGCAATAACGACCGCTCCTGCAGCGAACACTGCGGTCGCGGTGAGGGCGCACGCGGAGATTGCAGGCGGCAAGAGTAAGTAGTTGCAATAGACAAGGCGAGCGGCCAATATGACGCCAGCACCAACTAGTGCGCTGGCGGCCACAATGGCACAATTCTGAGCTGTGGTATTGTACCCAATTGCGCAGGCGTTCAACGCTCCTTGGTAAACGATATTGCAAGCCGCATAGTCGGAAGCCACCTTATTGTTGGCGGCGACGATCGCGGCATTGGCAGTGGCGGCGCACGCGGCCTTCGCGGCGTCAGAAGTGCTTTGACAGCTTGTTAACGCCGCTGTGTACGTGCCGTCGCAGGCGGCGACGCACGCCGCATGGTCAGCATAGGCCACCGCCGTAGGATGGATAGCAAGCAGGAAGCCTACAAGTAACACGTGGGTTACGGCGTGGCTGCAAACATGTCGAGAGTGCTTGGATGAGCGCATCGATAATCCTTTTCTTGAGTGACAAAATGTGAGCAGGTGCAGAAATTCACAACACAAGTGGCTTGGGTGTCTGGTTGCCGCAGAACGTACTATGCGTGCTGGCTACCTCCCTTCAAACGCGCCGGTTATGAACGGAGACTCGAAGCCCGAGCTCTCGAAAATCGACGTTGGACGATTGCTGCCAGGAAAACCAGGCCCGTTAGCAGCGAAGCTGCGATGCCGGCTATTCGAACGGTACTCATTCCTAACGATTCTGGTTCAGCCTTCGTAGTCGCACGAATTCCAACCACTTTCTCGGCAATGACACGGTCAAACTCCGCTCGGGTCATTCCTGGTGGCACCGCGGCAATTGCGCGTCCACTCTTTGGATCGATCTTCACCGGCCCCATCACGGGAGGGATCAGCATCGCAGTAACGGGCGGAACCCGAGGTTTAGCCCGTGGTGCAAGGTTAGCGGATGGCGGTTTTAGCATTGCAACCAAGAGCTTCATGTATTCTTCGATGGTGGTCGGCTTTTGAAACTCAATCCCGTCTGGAAGTAAAAAAAGATCGTCTGCCAATTCGGCCTGCGGCGAAACCTCTTTGAACTCTGATTTTGTGAGAATCGTGCCCGATTGGGACACGGATTCCATTTCGACTAGCAGATATGTATGCTTCTCGATGAGCACACGTTCCCCCTTTGGGATCATCTTTTGAAGGTCAGCAGAGACCGACTTGTTGAAGGCAGCGAGTGTATCCTCCGACATGGTCGTTTCGATCTCAAAGCACTCCTTGCCGTCGCGCACAATTGTTCCCTTGATCGTTGCCGATTTTGATGCGCCGTTCCTAAGCGTGGAAGAAATTGTCGCGGCCTGTTGTTTTGCCGCTTGATGCATGAATTGTGTATTTATTGCGATACCACGGTCCGGATACAGCTCATAGCTCTCATCGCCCAGCATGAGACTGATAATTGCGACTGGCGCAAGACGCCTCGGTGCGCATCGCCAACGAGCCGTCCGAGAGGATCTTCTGATACACAAGCAGGTCTACCCCATCCGTGCATATTCGATACCGAATTGGGGGCGTCATCGCTACTTGGGATCTGTCAAGAATGCTTTGGGCGGATGGTTCCGCGGCCACGGCGAGCGATATCGTGAATGCGATTAGCAGCGCGAAGGTCCACGCGACGAACTGCGATCGGCTGACACACGAGAAGTCTATGAATCTCATGACGGTCCTTCTGACGGTGGGCGATGCTCGAACTGTGAAAGGCGCTCGATTTGAGCGTGGGTTTATACAGGTTCTTCTACAATTATGGGCCCGTGGTGCTGGCGTACTTCACGCCCAACGTTATCGTTCCCGACGGTTCTGTGTGGAAAGTTATCGTTCGAGCCGGTTCCATTAAGTGCGGCTGGGCAAACCGAATCGTCAGATCGAATGAGCTACTCGTCTCGGTCGGGGGGTCATCGACGGTAATGCCGTCGAAGGCGTCGACCTTGCGTATTCGGAACTCGCCGTGCGGTACCGACATTAGGCGAACTCGCCGGGACTGTATTTCGTCGCCCACAAAAGGCGACAGGGTTACGACCTTCGGAATGACCGCAAACCGGCCCCCCTTGCGCTCGCACCTGCACGTTCAATTGCGGATAATTGCCATCGTCAAATACCAGGGTTACCAGGTCGAAGACCTCACCCACCGGAGCATCCGAGGAGAAAGCCACCCTAAAAGTAAGGGCCGAGGGCGTCTTGCTCTCAAGCTCGACCGATACGTGGCCTCGGCTAGTCGTGACCTCACGAAAGCGTTCCAAGAGTCCGGGCACGAGCGACTCAATGCAAAGTGTTTGTTCTTCCGTCCGCTCTCCTTCACGAACCGTCCCAAACTGGAGCTGCGCAGGTGTTGCCCACAGCTTGGCCTGGATCTCGGCCCGGAGGGTCAGTACGATTTCCTTAAATGATTCAGCCTTCGCGTCGGTGGTCAGGACCAACCGTCCGGATCGCAGTCCGGCTGCGTATCCCGGCATGGAATAGGGAACTTCCAGAGAAGCTCCAGCGAGCACGACGGTCCCTTCAGACAAGTTTGTCGTCTCGCAGCCGCACGATTTTTTGATCGCCAATAGAGTAAATGGCTTGTTGGTCGTGTTTCGAACGATGAAGGTGTGCTTGAGCTCGTTTCCCTGCATTAGCTTGCCCAGGTCGACGTCGCGATTGGCATTGTCGGCGCTAGCCTTGGTAGCTGCAGTCGTGATTGAGTCGGAGCAGCCTGGAAACGCGACGCCGAGGAGTCCGATGAAAAGCGAACTTACGGCAAGTACGTTGGTGGACGATTGCCGCTCATGATATAACATGCAAGCGGTGGCGGGCCGCACTGTTTCGATCAAGGAACAATACGCGAGCAATCGCCACACCTTTCGTTGCCAGACCCTAAGACGTAACCTGTTCGCCATGTTGATCCCCCTGCCTCCTGCTGAGAACTGTGACGGATAAGCGCTCGCACAACCGGCGATTACCGCGATGGATCAGCCAGGATTACCGATTCTGCGCGCATCAGAACCGCGCGGTTGCAACAATCCAGCAGTCGCACCTGGCTACCGAAGCATTGGGCCAGGTTCCCAAGCGAGGGAAAGAGAAAATCACTCCTTATCCGGCAGGCAACCTCTTCGTCAACCCCACGGGTTGAGGGCCTGCTCGGCTCGTAGTGGGGATTCTACTCCCGCTGATACATTCCGCAATACACAAAATTCGCGTTTTGAAATATTACTTACGGACGCATCGCTGCGACAGTTGCAAACGCCTACTGGCCGCATGGCACATGGTAGATGTAGATCGAGTAGCCGCGCGCGCGACCGGCTCGAGTCGCTGAAAAGGCGCAAGTGCTCCCTGTGGAAGCGAAATCTTCGTTCCGTCTCCCCGGTATGTGAATTGCGGAAAGCCTCGTACGAAGTTGACGCTGATTGCGTACCAACCTGGCGGAATCGCCGGTGGGGCATTCATGACTGCGGGGACTAAGGGTTCCGGGGCAGCGTATTGGATACCGGCATGGGTCGGATCGAAGTATCCGAAATAAGCAAGTTTGAGGGGCTGCGCCTCGGGGTGGTCGTTCAGCCAACGTTTAAGAAACAAAAGATCTTGG
This sequence comes from uncultured Planctomycetaceae bacterium, assembly GCA_963791755.1. Lineage (GTDB taxonomy): Bacteria > Planctomycetota > Planctomycetia > Pirellulales > PALSA-1355 > PALSA-1355. The sequence continues at coordinate 826,858 of CAWBTK010000001.1, read as the reverse complement.
CCCCAATCGACGTTGCTGTAAATCAAGTGCTTTGGGCCGCCCAGTGGACCACCCGCTAATTCGTTGAAGTACGATAGGCTATGTGGGTAGGCGGAAAGGCCGTCGGCCACGGACCACGTCAGCGCGCCTATCGCGATCGCGCTGACGACGAAATGTTCTCGAGAAAAGAGTTGTGCCACCCGGCTAATCCACACGAAAACGAACGGAAAGGCGGGCAATACGTAGCGCAGATGGTGACTAAAGGCAGTTTGAGAACTAACAAACACGAAAATGACAACGGCCGGACATAGGACCACGATTTCGTCGCGGCCACTCATACCCACGCCATAACGGCATCGTAAGCCGATGGCTAACGCGACTAGAAGCCAGCTGCCCAGCGGAACTTTGATTGCCAGGGCATACAAGTAATAGTACCACCACCCTCTTGAGCTGAATTGCCCGTGCAGATAGGAAGGCAACGGAAAGTCTTCAAAGTCGCGTTTTTGAAGGTCCATGCCCATTACATAGCTCTTGGGCAGTGGCAGCGGCAATGCGCCTAGCCAACCTTGACCGAAGCGGTTACCGCCTTCAAATGTGACTTTTTCCGTACCGCCTTCGGCTCCCAAGGTCGCGCTGACAAAACGAAAGTCTCGCAATTGCGTAAACGTCCCTTCAAAACCGTAGCCGAGGTTGAGAATATAGATCGCCACGGTCGTTCGCGCCATCAGCATGGCCAATTCGCGCCCCCAGTCACGGCGGGACATAGCGCGTCGATCTGACCAGCGAAATACGAGCCACAACACGGGCCATAGGGCAAACAAGACGACCAATGTCATTTTGGCCAGCTCTGCAACTCCCAACACAAGTCCGCTCGTTATTGCATGACGCCAATTGGGCTCGTGCAGCCATCGCCAGAACATGTAAGACGCTGCAAGCCCGAGCGAAGTAGCAGCAATGTCCGGGGTAATCAGCTGCCCGTGCGCGAGAATGTTGGGACAAACACACCAAAGCGTCGTCGCCAATAGGCCGGAGCGTGCCCCCCACAAATCGCTTGCCCAACGGTAGCAGAGATATCCACCCAGTAAGGAAAATGGGATGCATCCCCAACGCGCGATGGTGAAAAGAAACAACGACCGCTCGCCGTTCGCAGCGATAAAGTCCTCGCCAAGAACAAATTCCGTTCGATCGAGCGGACCCTCACGACGATGCGTCCAATCCGTTGCCGGTTCTGCTAGTAGCACTGGAATCGCCGCCAGCATTCTGACCAACGGCGGATTGACCCTATAAACGTCAAATCGGCCGAACTTCCAGTTGGTGATGCCGGCTGCAAGGTGCCCCGGTTCGTTCAACGTCGGGCTATGGAGCGAGGCCGCCCAGGCTAGCAGTCCACAATGGACGACCAGCAACGCAACAACCGAAAGACCAATCGGCGTAATCAGGGGCGGGGCTTTCGACGCGCACTTCTCTCGCTGGTCGTCGCCCATTTGCTCACTCGAGTTCTTGCAATTCAGCGAAACAGAGCCGACTGTCGCCGAGCCAGAAAAACTTCGCGGGTCGCGCGATTCGTTCCGGTCTGTGCGAGTAAAAGATAGCTTGTGGTTCCGGAAGACAACACAAGCTGCCTGATCTATGCCAATTCACAATGACATTGTTTTGTTCCCGCGGCAAGGTGGAATGCGCTCGAGCTAACATAATCGCCAAATGAGAGGCTGACAACATTGAGCGAAACGCTGCTGCTGATCCGCCGGCAAGTATCACGTTTCTAAAACGACCGGAAATCGAAATTCCTCTATCAGGGTGTTTCAAATTGCTTGACGCGAGCATGCATGACCGCTAGGTTCACGGTTGGATACGCCAAGCGTCCGCGTGTTACCAGCTTGGATCCATACCTAATCCGAAGAGAATTGCCTGCCATGACGTCTTCTCGCAGTCGTGCTAAATTGGCTCCGATCATTCTCGATCACGAGGATGCTGGTTTTCCCTGGCGCGCATTAGGACTGTTTATTAGTTGCTTGGCGCTGTTTTTTGAAATCATTCCAGACGCTTGGTGGAGCACCTTATCCTTCGCGTCCACGATACTTAGTTACCTCGACGTACGTGGGTGGACTTGGCATTCTTATACGGGCATTTTAGCCGTCACCATTATTTTCTTGGTTTTCATCAGGGCCAGGCAGGAAAATGCGTGAGCGCCGCGCTAAGAACTGTCTTTGAGTGTGATTCGACGGACGGCCTATGGCAGATTATTCGCCCCCCCCGGGCCGCGGCCCAACAAGGTTGGCCGACCGTCGAGCGATCATCGACGCGACTTTGAATGTCCTACGCGCACGCTGCCAGTGGCGGCACCTGCCGGTCGATTTCCCCAATTGAAGAACTGTCGAAACAAGACGCTGTGCCGCGAGACGTGCCCGCGCTATTGCTGCTGGGGCCGAAAGAGAGCCGAGACTGCTCTGCGGATGTTCGTCGGCAATCCGTTTAAGCCTGCAATCAATTGCTGACTATCGCCGTCATTCGATGCCAACTCAAGCCAGTCCGAGTGCCCCGTTTGCAGCGACTGTGCAGCGCGGCAAGGATCGCAAATCATGCATCCGCAAGAGACGTTGTCGGTTACGTCACAACTCGCTGCGGGTTCGATCGCCGCTCCTGCCATTGTGCCGTCAGATGACAACTGACGACGATCCGTGACGAAACCTTGCGCAGGCTTGTCATCGTCGAGAGCCGTGCAAGTTCCTGCGCTTTCTTGCCCGCCGAACGGCCACAATCGCGATGCCACCCAGCGCGAGCGAATGCCAAGTGGCTGGTTCGGGGGTGGCGAAGACTTGGAAGTTGCTGAGAAACACGTCGCCGAGCGCGGTGCCGTTTGTGCGGCCATTGTTGGCAAAGGCGTTGACGTGGCCGACGAACTTGATGGCTATGACGTTCGGTAGCGCAAGCGCGGTGAAGTGCTCGTCGAGGTCGATGGCCAGGTCGCCCGAGCCTCCCGACGGGCCGTAATTGCGGAGCGTGGCGGGGATGGACTGGAAAACGCCTCCATCAGGCAGGTAATAAACGCCGATGTCTCCTTGTTGCAGCCGGTCGGTCGTCCCGTCGATACCAGACTGGACATGCGCCTTGGCAATCACTTCCTCGACGGTCTTCGGTGTCGGAAAGGTGTAAATGATGGCGAGGTGAACGTCTCCGCCGCCGCCGGTGCCCTGATTTCGAAACGCCTCGTGCCAGGCGGTGTTTGAATCGCCGTCATACACGTCGGTCGGGCGCCCTCGTGAATCTGGTTGCCGCCCGTGTTTGTTACCTCGGAGGTGATCTGCGTAGCAGGTTCAGTCAGAACATTAGTGATGGGCCCGGCGAAGCAGGAACCGGCCAGCGAGAGCCTGGCGAACAACAACGTGGCGCGAGTCAGCATGACCATGGCAACCTCCCAGTGGTGAGAACGGCAACTGCCAGGCAAGCGCGAAGGAATTCGACCGCGCTGCCGGCCTTGCCCGTTTAGAAACTGTGACAACGTCCGCTCGAAGCATGACCCCGTGCTCGAGCCACAGGACAAGGAGCTGTCACGAGCTGACTCGCTGGGTGTGGGGTCTAAAAGGCACGCGGCACAAGACACGCGAGGGACAGCAGTACATAGCGTTCGCTATCACAGACCGTATGTACTTAATGGTTATATAGTATGGTGAGGATGAGTCAAGTAGCATGTTAGCGGGTGACTGGGTTAGAGAAGTTAGGCCACGATCAATTGCGACGGGATCGCACGAATGACGAGGCAGGGTATGATGCGGCGAAACGCTCTTTCGCGGCTCAAGGGCAATTTCAATGCGTTGGATGCGAGCACCGGATGCTTGTGCGGCAACTTGCACTTGGTACAATCACGCGCATCGCAGTTTTCCTCACCCTTTCTCATGGAGTAGTAAGCCAATGGCCGCAGTTATTGTTACAGGTACGGTAGATAATGCGGGCAACGTCACAGGGAGCGCCAATGTCTCGGCGGTAATCGGAGCGACCGCGGGTGAGACAATCGTGCGGTTCACCGGTAAACAGTTTGCCAAACGTCCGCAGGTCGTCGTGACGCCGCACGTCAACAAGTTGAATTACGCGGCGTCCGTTCATACTGTCTCGCAAGACGGTTTTTCCGTATGGTCAGTGGACTTGGGGAATACGCCTGTGACCATAGCATTCGACTTTGTTGCTATTCAACCATAAGGTCGAAGCCGTCAGCCGCACCATACGCAACAAGTGCCGAGTATCAAATGGTGCGAGTCAACGGAATCCAACTTCGGTCCGATACGCCGAAGCAGTCATTTGTCAACGGTAGGCTGGCTTAGCCCGCCCAAAATAATTGCGAAGAACTCTCGATCAGCATCAGCCCATTCCTCTTCGCAAAGGCAGGCTTGCACTTCTCCAGACATTGGCTGGCAAGCCGCCAAGCCAACGCGTCGACCGAGCCGTCGCACGCCGATACACTGGCGCCTTGCCGGGAATTCGATTACGCCATTCCTGGATCAATCAGGGTACCGATCGCTTCCCGGGTGTGCGGCGGCAATGATGGCCACGGTTCTGCGAAGCGAGCAACCGCCGACAGTTGGCCATGCTGCCAATGGTTGTCATTCAATGCCGGAAGAGGCCGGTCAAGGCGCCTGAATGCAGCGCATATGCGTAACCGCAGGCGTCAGGTTCAAATCCTGCCGCCATGCCCGAGCGACCGACGCTTGGATGCTTTCGTGGGGCTCCTGATTGGCCGAGAATCCCCGGCGGCGACCAAGGACCCTTTGTCCTGTACGCGCAAAACCCACGGACACATTCGATGCCGGCACAGTCACTCAGCTTTAATGAATTGCGGTAATCGAGTGCGCAACATGTTGTACCTTGTAAACCTTCACTGGACTTGCGTTGTCTTAATTCCTTAGTTGGCCGGCAGTTGTGATGGAAATTAACCAACCTTATCACGCCGATCCGCAAAAATCTGGTATAATTCTTTGGCTAGAAGCATAATTGATCTGTCGTACTGTAAGGTACTGTAGGTCGGAGGAGGCGAGTTGCCCCAGGAAAGCTTCACCCTATCGGCCCGGTTCTTGAAGTTGGTTAATGCCGCAGTCGAGGATCGACGAAAAGCTGATGATCAATACAGCAAGGCGGCCTTCTACCGTGAAGCAGTCGAACAATACCTTCAGCTACTGGGCTTTTGGCCGATCTCAAACGTGTCTGGACGAAAGCGAAAAATGGTGCGGGCCCTGGTAGCTGAATTTGAACGCAAGCTCATTTCCACACTCGAGGAGGGAGATGATGGAATGCCTAGGCAAGGTAGGCTATTTGAGTAGCTTCGCGACAATGCATAGATTCTTGCGTTGCGCTGGATCATACTGACTAGGTATGATTACGGAGTGAATTGTATGGCTAATCGAATCTCCCTTGTCGTGTCACTCGACACACACCCGCAATTGGCGACATGCCACTCCCGAAGCGAACGGCGACGCGAGTTCATTCGAGCGACAAATGAGGCTCGACAATTGTTGGAGTACTGGTTGCGTGAATTCGATTCGGGATGCGAGATTTTGCCGCCTGTGGATGCTGAGCCCGCTACGCCGACTTTCCTCGTCAGCTTGAGGCCAGAAGCGGCAACTGTTTTGACCTCAATCGAATCGCGGCCCGAGTTCATCCTTGACGTCGGTACTCCCACGGAAGTGGATTTGCCTGACGCTGGAGCTACTGATTAATGCGGCACGTGGGCCCGCGATGGGGATGACCTCCAACCTCAACCATGTTACCGATGTTTCGCAGTTCGCTACGTGGATCATTGGAGCGGTGAAGAGAAGAAGCGGCGAGAATCCCGGTAAGTCGTGAACAGGCAAAGGATGTCTGAACAGTATCGGCAAGACTTCCGTCCGTGATGAATTGTGGTCTGAACGCATTTCGCTCTGCAGGCACGTACCCATGTCCAGAACGTTCGGAAAAAGTGCCGTCCGGACCCGTTGCGCCGACACTAATTACCTCATCGTAGGCGCCTGGACAGCCAACGCAGCCCTGGCCGTAATTTCCGGTCGCTGCAACTAGGACTACGGATTCACTTGCCGCACGCTGGATCGCGAGCTTGTAGATACCCGTGTAGGCTCCCTGCACCGTCGAAATCGATAGGTTCAAGATATCAATGTTGCATTTGTAGATCAGCCAGTCGATAGCTGCAATGATGCGCGGAGAAGTTGTCAGATGTCGCCCGCGAACAGCCGCTGCGACTGCTAATTCCGCTTTCGGCGCAACTCCTTGGGTTGACCCAGCGGCGAGTATGGCGACTCTGGTGCCGTGTTCTGCCGAATTCGGGTCAGGCTGATCCGATACGAGTTCACCATTTCGATTGAACTCGGCAAACGAGACTTGCCGTCCTCTAAATTCCGGATGACTCCAGTCAATCCCGGTATCCAGAATGCCAATTCTGACACCAGTGCCGTCACCATGCCGCCAGTGTTTGAGTGACGCCCGTGTTTCATCAACATCGTCTTTTAGCTCGGGAACGAATGGTTTTTGCGAAACGATCGGAGCTGGTGGCAAGGCGGAGAAACGCATGCCTGAAGATGCCATGAGCGCTTCGAATCGAGCCATATATTGAACAGGGACGTCGACAAACATCATGCCAAGGGATTGGAGTGGGCGCACCTTGATTTCTTGAACACTTCTGAAGGATCCATCCTCGCGAACAACCTCGTCGCGTTCCATCAAGCGTACATTCGCAACCGTTCTTAATAGTTCCAGCGGCTCTTGAGAATGCACGCGGAAATGTGCATCGAAGCGCTCGCGCCTCATCAATTTGGAGCCCGTCGGTTCTTCAGGTTGCGCCAATGCGATTACGTACAACCGCGATGGCGCAACATCGACGAATCCCTCCAATCGCCTTAGCTTCCTTGTTGTATCTGAACGCAGTGGGACAGTTATACTTGTGCCGATGGATGGAAGAACGGGCCCCTTAGAGCCACGCCTTGGCCTGCATCCGCGATGCCGGCGCCTTGCGTAAACAGGGTCCTTACGCATAACCTCTGCCAGAGTTCGCGCCGCACGTGACGTCTCTTTCGGAAGATCGATCACAACTACGTTTGCTAGTTGTTCGGACATACTTTCCACCGTCTTTGGACTTACGGACCTTGAGTAATAGCTGCGCGCCCAGCCTCTAGTGCAGTTCCGAAGAGCGATTCCCAGCCTAATCCCGCTGCGAAGATCGGCCCGATTTGAACAATGACGGGCTTCGACGGATCGAACGCACCACGATAAATAGATGGAAAGATAATAAGTCCCACAATCAACGAAAAGAAAAACCAACCTGTTAGGCCATCGAATCTCCATACGCCTGTATTACGAAAGCTCGTGAAATACGGTTGCATGGCAATGCCAAGTACCAGCGCGATCCACTGGGGTATCCAATGATACTTTGCGCCGCCCTCCGCTATGTCGGGTATCTGCTTGAGATCGCGGTTTAGATCGAAATAGGAATGCACTTTCATTTGGCGTCACAACCGAGAATAAGGTTATGGGGCGAGTTACTAAACATGAACGCAGTCGCTGCGAGTATACTAGCTGGGGAGTGGAGGATAGCATAGGTACCCATGGTATTCAAGCGATGCCAGTAAACTCCTTCCTATCTCGAGGATTCGGTGACTGGACGGTGAGAGCGAGCACAAAACACTATAAACGACGTGGATGGCGCCGGCGTGCTGACGCTGACCGGCACCAATACCTACACTGGCACCACCACGATCAACACCGGAACTACGTTGAAGGTGGGCAGCGGCAGTCCCTGGCGGACGGGCACGGTCTTGGTCAATGGCACGCTGGATCCACTCGGAAGGGGGCAACTTTCCATGCGCTTTTCGTGCGAAGCGAATCCGAACAGGATAATCCGCTGGGAATCAACAAAAGCCGCGTCGCCGTCCACTAGCCTTTAACACATCGACGAATTGCTCGTCGGATAGGACGGGAATATCATCCTTAGTTTTCAACGTGTCAATCGATATGACCTTCTTTAGCTCAACCGCAGTCTGAGGCACCGGCCGGAGCCATGTGACGTCATTTAGACCGAGGCTTCGTGACGCTACTTGGGCGGAGATCGGCCAGAATGCAGTCATAACGAACGCGATCCAGCAGAGATTCCTCAACATGACTCCCTCCAAAGATGAAAACCGGATATCACGGTGATCAATGCAGTTAGATGTCAAACTTTACCGATACCCCTGCCGAGGTTGCTGTTCCTGGGTCTCGCATCAATCTAGTCGCCGATCGTGGCAAGCAAGGCCGCCAATCGAGAGCCACCTTGAAGCACTCGCTTCGCAGCGACCTTGCCCGCTTTCTTGCGATAGTCGAGTGAAAGATCGATAGCGGACAATTGCGACTCGGCCTCTTCGCTCGCCAAGATCGCATCCCGCACTTCTGCCACATACGCTGAGCTCTTGGCCTCGTCCAAACTCTCCTTTGCCCATGACGCAAAGTCCAAGTTCTGCGCCGCCTGGTCGGCAACGCCGGCCATGTCCTCCTCGTGCAGGAGTTCGACGGCCCGCAAACGGGCGTGGTTGAAGGTAATTGAATCCCCCAGGAGCCCATCCCAGAACTTGTGGAGTGACCCGCGCTGTACGGTCTTTATGAAATTTCCACCCTGGTCGCCATGCTCAAACAGGTGTTGCGTAAACAACGCCGTTCCATGAAGGGGCTGATGCGTGTCGCCTACCAAGTGAAACAGCCAGCATATCGCCACTGCTTTCTGCTCCCGCGTCGCGTCCTCGGAATCGGCGACTTCCGTGCAAAGGCGGAGCGCCTGCAGGACATTGAGATGCTTGTTCTTCAACAGATCAGGGAGGCTGGCTTGAGGCAGTTCGTCGCTAATGTTGACCTCGATGCTGCCTTCCAGGGCTTCGCGATCGTCGACTCTCAAGAACAGGGGGAGATTGATGAAGTGCCAGTCGCCGCGGTGGAACTTGTTCCGAGCTGGATTGTTCGGACTGGTGTTTGGCCGGATCAAGTCTGGCCAAATGGCCGCCTGACCGAACACCCAGCGGCCCTTGGTCTCGTCGTCCGCGCTTGCAATCGACGATGGCATTAGTGCCATGAAGTCGTCGTCCCAATTGGGGTGTTCTTTGAGTAGATTAAATACTCTCAGCCGTTGGTTCGGAGACATGCGTTCGTAGGCAATGAGTCCGACGATTCGATGTCCAGCATCCCACCAGCCCATCGCAAGCGAAGGCACCATGAGAACTGCAATCAACATCCAGATGACGAAAAGGCGAGCAGTAGCGCGGCGCTTCATCGATAGTTCCTTTGCAAACGGATTGTCCAAGGTCCAAGAGTTAGTTCCACAGCCGGCCAGTGCCCCGCGGAAATGGCTCGACATTGTGATTCCCGTCATCTTCATCTGCGAAGGGCCAAGCCGCCGGCCACCGACGCTTCTACCGGTTGGCGCCATCAATCGGCGAAGCCGCCAGAGGTGGAATTAGGGGTTCAAGTTCGGCCGGTACACAATCGGTCAAGGGGCCTGGCTGCGAATCCCCGTTTTTCATCAGACCGTCTGGGATGTCGTCAAGTCCTTGCACGAACGGCACAAAAGACGAGCCGAGGTTAGCCGGCGTGAAGCCGAGCGTCTTGCTCGCATTCGCAGTAGAGCACATCGGTGGATTACAGAACCATCGGGCACAACTCGTCGCCTGAATTGATTGCACCGATACTTCGTTGTCTTAGTGGCGACATCGAAGCGCCTTTTCGGCACGAATTCGGCCAGCCTCCAGAGACCGCGTAAGAGATCATGGGATGGCTCGGCCCAGGGCTCCGTCGGCGCATCGCCAAGTACTCTGCGAAGTCGCGATCGGTCGATCAGCAAGCCCGCCTGGTTCGCTCCGTTGATCATCCATTCGAACGAGCATCGCCAAAGGCCCCCTTCACTACCCGCATGTCCCCCGCCGATGTCAGAATGATCACCAGCAAACCAGCGCTCTTCGAGTACTTGCGACGGATTGTGCTCGTCCCTATACATGAGGTTCGTGCGAAAAAAAGCGCGGCGCTCGTCGATTGACACGGCATGCCAGATGTTCTGTGCACTCGGATTTCGGGCCGTGAAAGGAAAGGAGGCCGGTTCCCACACCCAGCCCACCGAAGAGACCGTATCCCAAAGGCCGATGAACCATATCGGAAAATGTCGGTCTTGGCCGGTTGATCGCGCGAATGTGCGTCTGAACTCGTCGCATAGCTTCCAGTGGCTTTTTGCAGTCTCTGGAGTCGTCTCTCGAATGGATTTGTAGTAGCGCTTGACGTACGGCAACAGGTTTTCATTCCCCTGCGGAAGCAGGCCCAGCATATGCAACATTCCGGCCAGCACGCGAACTGAATAGGCGCCGCGGCTAAAGCCGAAGAGATACACTCGATCGTCCGGCTCGCAATAGTTCATTAGAAACGTATATGCCTCCATGACGTTAGCGACGAGCCCGAAGCCAAACGCAAGCTGCATGATGTTGGAAAGTCTGCCACGTATCGCGCCGCCCCGGCCTATCTCCGGCAATGTTCCAATGCCGGGATCATAGTAGATCACTTGCTTTTGCGGATCCCTATCTAGTGATTGGACTAATCGGACAACGTTGGTGTTTTCATTGCCAAATGTGTTGTTTGTGCCGTCGCCGCAAATGATTATGTTGCGAGTCATCTCGTTGCTCTCCCCAGCGCGAAAATCAGTCTCCCAATCAAACGCTCTAGTGATCAGTCCCTGTCAACCGAGAAAATCGTTGGTTGGCCGTTTGGGGGACCATCAAAGACAACAAGGATTTTGAATGCATGGTCGGACTCTTCCAGAATGGCGATCCCTTCGGCCTTTGATCCCTCTTTGGTAGGAATCTCGCCTAGTGGCTTCAGCGTGCCTGACTTATCTCCTTTCTCTGGCAGGCATGTTCTGCCATCCCATTCAAACAGTCGATAGGGTCCTGCGGCGTCGCCAACCGGACCGGCAATAATCAGGAATCCGTCTTTTGCCGCTGTGATGTCTCTCACGCCGAGCCCGTCAAGATTCACGAATCGCAACTCGTAGTGCTTTGGACGGTCGAAGTCCAATACGACAATCGGAACAAGGTTGTTGCGAAGGACGGGTCCACGAAAACCAAGAAACAGGCGGTTCTCCGCGGCGGCGATGCCTTCGATGTCCACTCCGTTCTCTTTACTTGCGATCGCCATGAAGGGTCCCAGTACTTCGTCCTCTTTGAATACCTTATGAAGGCTCACCGATTCGACATCTCCTCTTAGACCGCCTTCCTCGTTGATTCGGAATCGCAGAACGCAATCGCGGTTCTTGTGCCGGTTGACCTTGCCGAGGCGTTTGCCGACATCCTCTTCTCCTTGGTCTCCCGCAGCTCGTACGCGGGAATGCGAGCCGACGACGTACCAAATACCGTCGGCTGTCGCGACGCCCTCCAGATCCATTTCCGGCTTGTCATCCGTATCGCGCAGCGGAAGCGTGATTGGCGGTATCGCATCGTATAGCGCTGAAGTGCGTCGCCGAATAACCTGCACGACGTGAGTTTCATCGGATGCGACGATCCCTAATGCGCCGTCCAAGCCAATCCCGCTAACGTCACAAATCCCGACGAGGTTCGGAGCGATTTCGACTTCACCCACTACATGCAACTCATTCGCGTATGTGCCGACCACGAGCGTTAAAGCGAAAACCAGCGCGACGGTTGAGTCGATAAATCGCATGTCACAATCTCCCTTAGAATGGCATCCGCATATCGACCCGAGACAACCGGATGGGTTCTACGCAGCTTCAAATGCTAGCCGAATAGCAGAACATCCGATTCACCGCACGCCGCCGATCATCCCGAGACTCGCGAGGCAATTGGATTCTCCAATAACGCTACGAGCGATCAACAGAGATACCGATACTCCGACCCCGGACAATCGCCCAGGCATCGAAAGCAAGCTCAATCCACGACGACACGCAGGCCCCCCAATTTCTCCAACACTTTTTCAATAAGCGCGGCAAAGCCAACACGGGTCTCGTCGGCTGGAAGGCCGGCAACGTGCAGCCCAACAGGCCGCAGCGTGTCGGCATCCACCCATAACGATCCGGAGTCACCGCGTGCACAGACCATATAATCAGTGGTCATATCGGGACTCTCGATGCGCAGGGCGTCCGGTCGGCCCGAATTGATATCGACTACGATGCCTTCGGTAACTCCCGTGGCTGCACCTGCCTTGATCACGCGCATTCCAATGTGCGCCTCCACCGGGAGCGGATGAATCGTCCCGATGCCCAGGATACGGCCGATTGCAGCGGCGGCGGTAATCTCTCCAGCCGCACAATCGAACTTTTCGTCTGCCCGTGCGTTGGAAACATGTGCAATGGGAACTTTTGCGTCGTCGAAGAAGTACACGATGGGCTCAACATTTGGCGACATTGGTGTTCCACGCGGCCGACAGAGAACGTGGTAACAGCTGACAAGCCAACGATCCTGACCATTCGTCGTGGCAATGAATCCGAGCGTACCCGGGTCGTTGTGAATTGGATTGGCAATCGCGAGACCACCACGTAGTTCCTCAAAACAGACGATGTGGTTCTTATTGAACGCTGCCATTCCTGAATGCCCACTAACGTGCCGAGCACTTGTCGAACGAGCCGAGGACCGACGGCGGTTAATCCCAAAGCGCCGGCGCTTTGGTCGCTTCCAGCTTGCTTTCGATGGACGGGTCGCCGGTCTCGGCTTTTGCGTTGGGCAGAAAATCGAACCCGACTCGCTCTTCGATCCAATCGATTGTCTGAAGATGTTCTTTGAACTCTTCGTCCTTCGGATAACTTCGATTTTCGAACACGAATGCCAGGGATTCCCATTTGTCGCCCCTCTTCCCGACGACGATTTTGAAGAGATGCGTCGGCACGACGACTTCATTGTCACCGACGACCGTTACATCGACGAGCCCATCGGCTGTGCTGTTGTTTTCCTCCTTCGGGTCGTACACCATGGAGCCGGTAATGATCCATACCTCGTCGCGCTTCTTGGCCCACTTGCGCACCAAGCCCTCCAGGTCTGCCCAGCACGACTGGTTGAACTTCTTGCCGACCTGAGGAACGATATTCGACAGAAAGAAAGTTTCAATTCTCAAGCGGTCATCCACTTTCTGGTTACCATTCGGTGCCATGTGCCCTCGGTCAAAGCCTGAGCCTCGATAGTCGGCGAGTTCGGATCGTTCGCCGGGAGCCAGCTTCGGGTCAGGTGCAAAGGGATTTGTTCTGGGCAGAGAGCCGTCCAGCTCGTCGGCGGTGCAATGCTCGCAAACCCATAGAGGGATCTTTGAGTCGGAGCTGTGTTCTAGCACGTAGCCATCGCGACAGATTAGCTGCGTCGGACCTACGTCTATGTTTGCGAGGTGCGCTGGTTGGCCGAAAAGACAGTTGTCAGCAACTCGGTCTTGGTCTGCTTTTGGCAAACCGGCATGTGGCCGATTAAGCTTGAAGACTGACCGGCGAACCGAGGGCCGAAAGGGAAATTCGTCCGACCCTTGGTCAAATTTGTCCGGATTGTCGGCTTCCACCTGTGCCATCACCCAGACTGGCGAGTAGACGAGCAGCACCGCTGCAATCACAAAAGAACAATATCGCGTAGACATGACCTAACTCCCATTTCGAAAGATCGAAAGGCGACCACTTGGCGCGGTGCGAGCGGAACAATTGCAGTTCCGGTCGTGAGAGCAACGGCCGCTCCAACTTAGAATGACCAAATCGGTCTTCAGCCCGTCACGGGAGATTGCGCAGCCGCAAAGTCGCCGCCGAATCTTCACACAACCAATCGGCGGTCCTCTCGAATCTCGTATGTACCATCGATCGTTCACCCTAGATCGGTTGGTCACGGTCCAGTGACGGGCAATCGGGCCCTTTGGTCATCTACTCATAGGGCGCGTGGCGCGTCCGTCAGGAGGTTCATGGAGTCCGGCTGGTCGTCGGGTGTGGCTGTGGTGCGCGCATTCTCGTCTCGTGAACTCCTGCCTATTTCCGAACTGCAGCGTCAAAAATGCATTTCGCTGACGCTAGACGAGCGCGAGTCGATTGTGGGTCAAATCCTCAAACTCTTGGCCGAGTATCACCAGATCGGCCACGGGCCGGCGGAGACCTGTCGACGTCGGCAAATCAGCGAACAACTGCGGTCTCTGGCAATCCCGTTATGGCTTGATGGCGCCGACGACGACTAGTCCGCTGTGATAGGACCATCGCACGGAGGGTAATGCCCAACAGCCGTTCGCCCATTATCGGGCTGCCAGCGACTGAACCAGTTCCTAATCCCATGAGCTACTTCGGTTTAGCTCGCTTGCGAACAATAGAATGACGTTGCAAACTGCTTTGTCCAATAGATTTGCAAACGCATTCGGCCAGGGGGTACAATCGCCTCGCCGAGTCGGGTTATCGCGCTTCCCATACCTGACAAGGCCTTCGCCTGGGGTACCTTGGGGGTCGCTCGTGTCTGACTCGACAACCTTTTGGCTGCGCCAGTTGCAAGCGGGAAACAGGCAAGCAGCGCAAGAACTCTGGGAACGCTACTATTGCCGTTTAATTGGTCTTGCTCGCAAGCGCCTTCGCGGCCGGCGCATTTCGGCGGTTGTCGATGAATCTGATATCGCCCAGAGTGCCTTCGCCAGCTTCTACCGTGCGGCGGAACAAGGTCGGTTTCCACAGCTAGACGGCAGCGATGACCTGTGGGGGCTGCTTATCGTCTTCACTCGCCGCAAAGTCGCGCGCCGACTTCGTGATGAATGTCGTCTCAAGCGTCGTCGTCTGGGGACCGCGGTTGCTGATGCTGACGGTCCGATCGAATTGGAGGCGATCGCGAGTAGCGAGCCGACGCCCGAATTCAGCGTAGCAGCCGTTGAATCATTCCGCCTGTTGATTGGTCAATTGAGCAACACGACGCTGCGATCACTGGCCCTCATGAAGATGGAGGGCTACACGAACCAAGAGATCGCGAAGCGCCTTGGTTGCTCGCTCAGCACCATTGAGCGAAAGCTGCGCCGGATTCGCCATGAATGGTCAAGCGTCGTCGACCCCAGTTGGGAGCAGCCGGAATGATGGAGCCGTCTGTGATGAGTTCACAGTTTTTGCCCCTGGAGCTGGAACGGCAGGTCGACCAGCTCTGCGACGAATTCGAGGATGTTCTCAAGTCGGGCAGGATTCCAAATTTTGACGAGTACGTCGCCCGCTTGCCTGCCAAAGCGCACCGACAACTCATGCGAGAGTTGACGAAGTTGCTGCACGACTATGTAACTCTACCGCACTTGAACGGCAACGCAACCACGTCGGGCACGACCACAAGACAGCCGGTGGCCATGCCGTATTCTCTAAAGGACAACGGGGACTTAAGCGAAGGCACAAAAGCGTATCTACGGCAGTCGTTAATAATCCTCCAGCAGATCGACCATGCGGGTTCAACGTTCGAGCAAGCACTAGCCCGGGGAGAATTGCCCTGTATTGAGGACGTGGTCGCAGCCGTCGACAAGACGGCACGGCCCAGATTATTACGTGAATTGCTGAATTTGGAGATGGAATTCCGGGCAAAACGGGGTGACCGACCAAGCTTGGAGGAATACCGCTCGCGGTTTCCGCAGGACGGTCGGCTCGTCAAGCACATCTATTTGGAGCACTTCACACCGAAGCGTATTGGGGAGTTTTCCATCGAGAGATTGCTCGGCCGCGGCGGCTTCGGGCATGTCTACGAGGGGTGGGATTCCAAGTTGTCGCGACGAGTGGCCATTAAGGTCTTTCGGCTCAACCCCGACGACACACCACAGCGCTTTGCCAGCCTGCTGTTCGAAGCGCGCACGGCGGCCCAATTTCGGCATGCCGGCATCGTTACGGTCCATGCAGTAGTGCCCGACGAAGATGGCGACGACTTGCTGGTGTTGGAGTATGTAGACGGCCGGTCACTCGAGGAGGTTTTGCGAAGTAAGAAGTTCAACCCGCAGGAAGCTGCTGAGCTCATGTTGGCAGTTGTTCAAGCACTTGGGCACGCCCATGACCATGGACTCGTGCATCGCGATTTGAAGCCGGCCAATATCCTTTTGGATGACGGTGGTCGTCCGCGCGTAACCGATTTCGGACTGGCCCTGCATCAGTCCGATTTGCGACGTTCGCCCGACATTGCCGGCACCCTCCCCTACATGGCTCCCGAGCAGGCCGGCGGCGAAACACATCGCATAGACGTGCCCACGGATCTCTGGGCGGTCGGAGTCATCCTGTACCGCGCTTTGAGTGGGTGGCTGCCCTTTAGTGGTGCCGGCCAACAGGAACTGTTGGACGCCATTCGACAGCAGGAACCGAAGGATCTACGCCAACATGATCCAATGATTCCTGCCGAGCTTGCCCGGATTGTTCACCGCTGTCTGGCCAAGCAAATGAACGATCGCTACGGGTCGGCGGGCGAACTAGCCGACGATCTCCAGGCGTTTTTGGCGCCTGTAGCCGGTGGCAGCAGCAGCCCACTCAACGTCGAAATGTTGGCCGTTGTTCCTAAGGGTCTGCGCTGCTTCGACGAAAATGATCGAGAATTCTTCTTGCGATTGCTCCCGGGGCCTCGTGACCGCCGCGGGGTGCCTGAGGCAGTCAGGTTCTGGGAAACACGCTTGCGTGAGCGTCACGCTCACCGCACGTTCCGCGTCGGCCTTCTGTATGGTCCCAGTGGATGCGGCAAGTCGTCGCTGCTTCGTGCCGGGATCGTTCCCCGACTCCCTGAAAATGTGCAGATAATCGTGGCTGAAGCTGGCTGCGACGATTTCGATGTTCGCCTCGCCAAGGAGCTGAGTGACGTATTCCCAGGACTTGCACCTGGCCTTACGTTGCCGCAAATGTTAGGCGAGCTTCGCGAAGGCTCGCTGCTGGCGCCCAATTGCAAACTTGTGATCGTACTTGATCAATTCGAACAATGGCTGCATCGCTGGCAGCATGATCACGAGAGCCAACTGGTGGACGCATTGCGACAATGCGATGGTGGGCGCGTGCAGGCATTGCTGCTTGTCCGCGATGATTTTTGGATGCCAGCCACCAGGCTCTTTAAGCGGATCGACGTGCCGTTGCTGCTGGGTACCAATGCGTCCGCGGTCGACTTGTTCGACATGCCGCACGCCGTTGCGGTGTTGGGGGCTTTCGGGGCCGCGTATGGTCGGTTGCCTACAGACTCCACGTTGCGCTCCGAGGACCAACAACGATTCCTCAAACGGGCAGTTGCGGAAATCACGACCGACGGCAGGGTTGCGCCGTTGCGATTGTGCATCTTTGCCGAATTGGTAAAGGCGCAGCCGTGGTCCTTGGCAACCCTTCGCGACCTGGGCGGAGCGAAAGGGCTCGGTATCGCCTACCTCGAAGATGCCTTCGATTCAAACAGTGCATCGCCTACGCATCGCCTTTATCGCAAGGCAGCTCGGCTGGTTCTGGAGCGCTTGCTGCCACCACCTGGCAGCGACATCCGTGGTCACTTGGTTTCTGAGGACGAGCTTCGCTTGGTCTGCGGGTACGCACGCGACCCGAAGGAGTTCGGCTCCCTGATTGAGTGTCTAGACCGTGAGTTGCGATTGATCACACCGTCCGCTCCATCTCATTCTGCCGCCGCCGGCCCGCCCAGCGAATCTTCGACGAAGCCGCGGATGTATCAGCTCACCCATGACTTTTTGGTCGTGGCGATACGCGGTTGGCTGAATCAGTCGCGCCGTAGAACGTGGCGTGGCCGGGCCGAGCTGCGCCTAGCCGAGTGTGCCAGTGTCTATTCCGCGCAGCCGCAAGGGCGGCAGCTGCCGTCATGGTGGGAATGTTTCTCGATCCTACTTTGTACGCGCCGAAAGAGTTGGAAGGACGCAGAACGCACGATGATGAGGTCCGCAATCGTGCGGCACTCATTGCAATGGGCCCTCTTTCTCACTTTGGCGGCTCTTTTGGCTGGTGGCGTCTATTGGCGAACAACCAACATCCGGGCCGACGGTCTTGTCGAGGCGCTCGCCACGAGTGACGGTCGAGACGTATCGGCAGCTACCGACCGCCTGGGGCCTTACGGCCGCTGGGCACGCGCGGCGTTAGCGCGGCGTTGGACAACCAATCCGGGTCGCGACGAAGGGACAAGACTGTTGTTAGGAGCCTTGGCGACCGGAAATGCAAACGCGGACGAATTGCAGAAGCGCTTGCTGGACGCTGAACCGCACCTGGCTGTGTCCATCATCGACGTCATGCACCGTTACGGGGCTTTGCCGTCGATTGCGACAGCATTACGCGGCGCCGCAACGGATCGGCAGGGAGCGCACAGTAGTCGTCTGCGGGCGTGCGCGGCGCTAGCCCGTCTTGATGGACTAAGCGACGCAGCCAAGTCTCAGCCATTGGCCGCCGACGCAGCCGCCCTGCTGTTACAGGACGTGGTAGAGAACCCGCGCACGGTCGACGTTTGGGTCGCTGCAATGGCTCCGGCACGCCAGTCCTTGATTGAGCCGCTGAGCCAATCGTATCTTGACCCGAAGCTAGTCGAATCAGAACGCTTAGCTGCCGCGGAAATTCTGGCAAGCTATGCGGCCGACGACATCCCTCGCCTTGTCGAATTGGCTTTATTGGGAACACCGCGCCAATTCGAGGTGATCGAGCGCGCCTTGATGAATCATGACTCCGCCGTACGTGCGCGACTTATCGGAGAAATCAACGTCGAACCACCAGCCAGCGCTTCGGAAGAGGAGAAGGATCGACTAGCGCGCCGTCGAGCCAATGCGATCCTGCTGTTCACTCAGGCCGGCGACGATGCTCCCCTGTGGCCTGCCTTCCAAAATCGGCCTGACCCGCGATTGCGGGGGTTTCTGCTGCACCATTATCGATTGGTGGCCGCGCCGATTGATTGGCAAGACCGGTTGTCGCGGGAAAAAGACCCGGGAACCCGACAGGCCATAATTTTGGCGCTCGGCAGCATCGGAATCGATCATGGCACCGCTGCACAGCGCAATCAACTGTGCGGGACCCTTCTGCGGCTCTATCGGGAGGACCGCGACTCCGGCGTTCATGCTGCGGCGGAGTGGGCCCTGCGACACTTAGGCCAGGAAACGACATTGAATCAGGCATTTCCGGAACTGGCGAAGCTTGGCCCGCGTGATGGCTTTCAATGGTACGTCACACCCAGCCAAATCACGATGGTCGTCGTCGATCCCAAGGGTGAAATCCTCCTGGGTTCACCGGAAGGCGAGCCGGGCCGCGACGCTTCGAACGAAAACCAATGGCCGTGCGCTCTGGGCTGGCGGTATGCCATCTCGGCTACCGAGATTACCCAGCAACAGTTCGCGCAACTGGGAATGGCATACAAAGACGCTGGCAACGAATGGGCCCCTTCTGCCAGAAGTCCCCTCAATGCCGTGAATTGGTTTGAGGCGAACACCTTCTGCCGACTGTTGAGCGAGCGCGATGGCGTGCCCGAGTCAGAAATGGTCGTCCCAGCCGGGAAAGACATTCGCAGCAACAAATATGAAGACATTGTGACGCACACCGGCTATCGACTGCCTTTGGAGGCGGAATGGGAGATTGCGTGCCGTGCGGGCACCGTAACTCCACGGTTCTACGGTTTCGCCCCTGACTTGCTGCCAGAATATAGCTGCTGCGCGTTGAACTCGAGCGGCAAGTCTTGGCTCGTGGGACAGGGTTGGCCGAATCAGATCGGCCTTTTTGACACGCTCGGCAACGTAGCCGAATGGTGTTACGAGATGCACGCCGACCATCCGAATGCGCCGCCAGGATTTCTACGCGCGGGCTCGCGGATTCTCGCCGATCGCCCGCTATGCCGTCCGCGGCAACGACTACAACTCCAGTGCCCGCTTGTTACGGGCCTCCAATCGTCGGTCGTCGCGACCGGACGAGTTTTTCTATACGCGCGGTTTTCGCATCGCGCACACGATTCGGCCACGGTCACACGATTAGTCGCTTTGTTCATCCCCGTACAAATGGGAGATCTGCATGCCTCAATTACCTCTGCCGGCCGGTTGGACCGAGCTTACGTCCAACAATGTCGCCGGACTCACCGCTGCCTTTGCATTATTGGAAGGAACATTCCCGAAACGCTATCTCCATTTAAGTGTCGCCGCGCTAGGCGAAAAAATGGACTACAAGCGGCAAGAAAACTCAGTCGACGTACCCGCGCTGCGCGTTTTCACCACCGGCGATATCGCGGCCTTCTTCTGGCTTCGCTTCCTATATGCACCCAAGGCCTATTGCTTGTCCGTGGGCATTAGTTCAGCGATTACTACCGGGCAGGCGCTGCACGACAGCCTCTACGAAATCTGCCGGTACATGCAAAACGAGGGGGGAGTCGAGACAATCGACATCGTCAATCAGCGGATGCTGCCGGGCAATCTCGACGACACGCCGCGCGCTTTGGTCACGGGTGCGGCCTTCACAATTGCCTCCGACGCGAACCATTTGGAACTTATTCCAAGGACCGAGATCCAGCCCGGTCCGCCGTGGCCCTCCAGCCTGCTACGCTGGGAAGTCATCTCTCTACCCACCCCATAAACAAAGGACAACCGATGCCAAAAACTCCATCCCTGGACCAGCCAGGTCCTGACAAGACGGCCGGCACAGGCACATTGACGGATCCCCGTACCGCAATGGTCATGGTTCCCATTTTTATCGCCATATGCCTGGTCGTGTACTTCTGGTACTGACCCGAGAGGTGTGGCGACCGCCAACAAGGCGCGAAGCAATGGACGCACGAATCTCGGTCATCGTCACGACGTACAATGAAGGATCGGAACTATCGCATACGTTGCGCTCCATCGTCGAAAACACCAGCCAGCTTCACGAAATCATCGTGGTCGATGACGGATCTGACGACGGCTCGTGTGATTCGATCGAAATCGCTCGTGTGCGCGTCATTCGTCATCCAGAGCGCGTCGGCATTGCGTACTCAAGGCACGATGGTTCACTCGCTGCCCGCGGCGACGTGCTGTGCTATCTTGATGCGCACCAGCGGGTCGGCCGAGGCTGCCTCGACCAGTGTGCCCAGCTAGCAGTGCGGGAAAACGCCATCACCTGTCCCTCCATCCGAGACTACGGACTATTTCACTGGAGGCTGCATGGCGCGGACTTTGAACTCTGCCCTACGCGAGGATATTTCTCGGCCCGGTGGCGGCAACGGTTCGCTTTCCGATCCGTCTGCCAGGTTAGCGGTTTATGCGCCCCAGCTTATCTGATACCAAGATCACTCTATGAAAATGTAGCTTGGAGCCCTCACTTGCGGGGCTGGGGAGCGTCCGATGCCTGCGTCGCCCTGAAGGCGTTCTTCACTGGAGTGCGCATCCTGCATACGTCGCGAGCGCTCGCGCGGCACCGTTTCCAATGCGGGTCTCACTATGCGGTCTCATGGGACGACATGTATCGGAACCAGGCCATCATCGCGCGAATATGCTTTGACGAAAACACCTGGCGGCGATACTGGCTACCCAGTGTGTTCGAAGGGCATCTGTCAGCAGACGCCCATGCTTTCTTGGGATCCACCGATATCCAGAGCGAGCACGAGGATTTTCAGCGGTTGAAGGTCCGCGCCGACCGCCAATTCTGGACGGATCTCGTCACAACGTCGCTCCCAGCGATGTTCACAGATCCGAGTGACGTCACAGTGGGTTGAAAGTGAGTGAGCGTCTAGCTGCTCAAGGGCGGCTTCGAACCTTACCCGGCGGTTCTCGGTCCAATAGGGCGTCGTCGTGACGTCAAAATAGCTGCCCCGCGCGTTGCGCTGCATGTCACGCCAGTCCATAGGCGCGCAGCAAGTCGATTGCGTCCTTGTGAGCCTTCGTGCTGGGTTTGAGAACACCCGCATGGCTCCCTCGCCCAAGTTAATTCTATCGGCCACTCCGAGTGCCCCGTTTGCAGCGCCCGTGCAGCGCGGCACGGCGTGCAGATCATACAACTACATGGCATATCGCGGGTTGCGTCTGGAGTCGCAGTGGGCTCAAGTCCAAGCAACGGGCTCGTCTTGGGAACCGCAAATTCGAGATTCCGCGATTGGACTGAAAAATCTTCAAAAAAACTGAAGGGTTCGACGTCAATTTAGCAATTGCTAGTACGGGGCGTTGTGATTTTCCCTTGGGCGACCGCTCTGTACAACAGTTGGAGCACCGTATGGTCAGTGCGACTTCGACGATTCCAGGGTCCACAGTACGAGACAAGCACCTTGGTCTGCTATGGGTTGTGATAGCCAATGAAGCTGGAGGCGACATTGAAATTGAGCGCAACGGCGTACTTGTGTCCGCGTCCATATGGGACGTTGAATTGGAGGTTGAACGGCCTTCACAGGATCGCTCTCCATAGCGCTTATAACGCAATTTTAGACCCTGCGATGCTTTGACCGTCAATTCCGGAGCACTTTTTCCAACGCGTCGATCACTCGTCGCGCGACATCGGCGCCGCCAACCTGTTCGACAAATCGCTTCGTGGCGAGCAGATGATCAAGAGAGATGGACGTCGGAGATCGCGCCATGCCGTTTCTGCGGCGCAGCATACTGACCTGTGCGGACGAGACCTTCACTCCTGCGCTTTGCGAGTGAATCAATCACATCACGCGGCCTAGCATCAGCACCTAACGTGCTCCACATGCCACGAATCGCTTCCGCCTTGCTGCCGCCTCTACGAGATTTTCTCCGAGTTGTTGGTCGTCCGTACTTGATTTTGGATATGAGGGCCACCGATGCTTTGACACGGCGCTTTGTCAGCTCGGCCTGGATCTCTTTCACAGCCGCCTTCGGGTGGCTAGCAAGGATTTCTCGAATGACCGAACTCTTGGTAGCTTGCTTCTTCACCACGACGATTGCTCCCAAAATGATCAATTGTGTGACACGCACAATATAACCCACCATACCCAGCTTGCAAACGAAATTGCGATTGTTCCAGGCTGGAACCTCTGTCGGCCAAGGTATTCTTGTGCCTCGAAATGGCCCAGAACGGGCATCATGAACCCACTGCTGGTGTCTGTGTCGAAAACAAAGTCTTAATGGTGAATACTCTACAGTTCCCGGACCAGGCGAAGCGGCAAACCCCGAGATCCGAAGCGATCTCGGGGTGACACAAGGCAGGCGACGAAAACAATGGTGACGAGCTCGTTCGAGCGTATCGGGACCGGACGAAATCAGCTGTGTGAATCAAGAAGTGGGAATCAACAAACATTCTGAACTATTGAGGCCAGCGCTGAATGATCTGGACCGGTCTTGTTCGTGCAGGGCCGGCGACTCTGCCACGCAAGCGAGTTGTAGTTACGCCATGATTATGTTGCCCTCGGATCGCTGAACGCTACCGATCCACACGAGTGTCATTCGCGAGACCAAGCGAGAAGACTGTGAAGCAGTGAATTGCAGCGGGCCTTTGGAGAGTGGACTTGCTCGATAATGAACTGTTTGAAGAGGCTCGGCGAGTCGGATCCGCCGTCCTTTCATTAAGCCGGGTTTGCAATAGAATCAGTGCGGGTAGCAACCACATTTCAGCCGCGGGGCACGAAGACATGGTACCAGACTTTTTCAACCTGCGAATACTCCTCTGGTGGATGGGAGGTTTTCTATTTATCGCGTGGATTGCGTTAGCAGTCATGGCCAGTAGCTTCGGTGAATTTGCAGCAATGACAATTTGGGCCTTCGGACTTTGCGCGGTCGGCGCGAGCATTGGATTCCTGTTCGGTATTCCCAGAGTGCTGGCGGCAACCAGCACTTCGGTTACGAACGAACCAATTCCTTCGACTGAATCGACCGTTGCGGCGTTGGCCGCAGAGGTTCGCCGTAATCGATTGGCGGCCAACACGAACCTCGAACAAGTATCAGATTGGCTGACAAAAATCCTGGTTGGAGTCGGCCTAGTGCAGTTTACAAAGGTTCCGACGGAGGTTAACCGTCTCGCAGGCATCATGGGCCCAAGCTTTGGTAATGCGCCTCAAAACGAAAGCGTTGCGACAGGTGTGATTCTCGTATTTAGCGTAGGTGGATTCCTGATCGGATACATCACCACTCGCGCGTTCGTGCCTAAGATTTTGCAAGATGTCGAAGATGCGGCCGTAGCAGTACTTGAAAAACGCACACAGGTACGCACTTTGGTCACGATGCTGCAGCCAAAGACGCAAGTGAAAGCACTGAGTCTGGTGGACAAGCAACTGGACCACGAAGTTGATCGCTAAACATTTGGTGTATGAGTGAATTATGGAGTTGGCCGGCGATGGACCCGTTGCGAATCAGCGTCACGCAACGTCGTTTCGAGCCAATCAGGGCGACAAGAATGCAGCGCCCTCGCAGCACGGCAATGTTAACACATCACGCAACCGCAAGGCAGGACATCGATTGCATTAGAATTGGTTGTGGGTTCGATCCCCACTATTGTGATACCGAACAACACTTGACGGCAATCGGCGACTAAATCCAATATTCAGGCAGCGGACAATTTCACTGAGCGTCGGCTAGGCGTCAGGGATTGCATCGAGTCCGGGATCAACTTGGTACCCGACAGCACTCCGCGCAACTCCCAAAAGCCAGCGTCAATCTTTTCGAGCGAGCCAGTGAGGACGAGCGTCGTTCCGTGGATAGGCAACTGCGTCAGGGAACTCCGTCGCGGTATCAGCGGGCTCGGCCCACAACCCGCTGTCCGGCCGTCCAGCTTGACCTGCCACTTGCCGCTCGCCAGAGTAGATTATGTCCACGTCACGGTACCGCGTCTCTAAGCAGACGCTTACCAGGCGGGACCTTACTTGCCTGATCACCTGTTTAGCTCTATCGGATTCCCGATCGATTCTGCGTTTCTTTGCTAATAGGGCTGCGAACACGTCCTTCATGCGGGAACGCCCTTGGAGATACGTCGATGACTGTCTCGCCCGACGATCGCCAGAAGCTCGTAGAGTGCCTTGCAGAAGTTCACGCCAAACTGCAGGCCATCGAAGAGCAGTTCGACCTAACCGAGTGGAAGACGCTCTTCAACGAGATGGTAAGCCTGGAGCGCAAGCTCAACGAGTCCGAGATGACCAAGTAAAGGTGTCTCCAGCCGAAGGCTAGCCACCAAATCATACTGCGGGATCTAAAATTGGATGCCAGTCGATACCCGATTTGATCGTGATGCAGGAAAGCTCGGCGTCAGAGCGAGAGCCCCACGACCTGAATAGCGTCCATCTTCATCAACCACCCGAGAGTTCGGAGTGTGCTTGCATGCTTCGTTGCGGGAATTCGTGCCAGCAAATCTCTCGTGAGCAGTGGAGCTTCCGCCGTTACGAGGTCCACGATTGCGAGGATTTCGTGTTCGTCCAGCATTAGTTGAGCAGCGAACGAATTCATCCGCATCGATGCGAGCAACTGAAGCCGTCCCAAGCTCGCATTCGGCCCTACGTCCAGCACACAGTTGCTATCTAACGTACACGAGGCGTAGTGGGCGAAGACCGTGAATGGGTCTTCCAGCAAAGGATGTGGACGCGGCGTCGTGGAGGTCATGCCTTGCCCTGCCGTTCGTCGTTCCGCTAGCTCCAGCCACAGTGATTGATAGGCAGCGATGACGATTCGCCAATCGTATGTGTCGTGCGCTCGCATCTGCGCAGTTTCCCCCATTTTCTCTCGGAGACTCTTGTTGACTACCAGTTGTTCGAGGGCACTGACGCAACTCGCGACATCGACAACAATGGATTGACTCGCCGTCCCAACAAATCGTTCATAGCTGTCGATGCCGAGTGAATATCTCGTGACCAGTTCATGCCCTGAACCGGGTGGAGGGGCGACCGTTGGCACGCGGAATCCGTCCACGCCATGACGGACCGTCTCGCGATAGCCATCCCAGTCACTGACTACTTGCGGTAGCCCGGCCGCCATGGCCTCAATCGGCGTCAGTCCGAAAGTCTCTTGGACGTTGTCGCTCAGTGATATGAAAATGTCCGCCGCGTGCCAGATCGTGCCGGTTAAGTCCGAGCGGTCGCTCAGGAAATGTGCGGTAACCGAAGGGCAGATTTTTCGCGCGCCATCGATGAATTGTTCCTGCACTTGCGGGTTCGAAAACCAGCCAAATTGCACGAGATGCAGCCGCTTTCTCGTTCGTCTGGCAACTTCTTCGATCGCCAAATACATCGCGACGGGATGGGCCTTTTCGGCATAGCTCAGTCGCCCAACATAAAGAACAACGAGTTCATCCGCAGGAATCCCGAATTCCTGTCGGATCTTCCAGCGCAGATCCGACTTCGCTTCCTTGATGTCGAAGGCGTCACAATCAACTCCCAGAGGAATCACGGGCAATTGGCATTGAATCGGGGCTTCGCCGCCAAATCGATCGTGAAGATACTCCTGCCAGCTATGCAACACATGCTCAACTACGGCTTTGGTGCATTGCGAGGTACAAATCAGCGCGTCCCACGGCTCAATCGGCGCGACTAGCAGGTCTCCCAGGGCATCCATAATTGCGCTGGTGCACAGCGTATGGGTAACTCCGCATAAACTAGCCGAGTCCGACCCAAGGCGGCGCCGATGCCATGCCAATGACGCGATATAAGGATCGGGCTGATACAGACAACCCACCGACCTCAGGGTTTCTAAATTGCTGTAAGGGATCCACTTTAAGGCCGCTGAAGGATTGACCTCTTTGACTTCCTGGCCGAAAAGCGAAAAAGATTTCTTGTCGCGGGAGCAACAGTAAAGAGTGGCGACATCGCTGTGGCGTGCAAAGGCCTGCAAGAATCCGCTCCCGGCGGACTGCCGCCCATATACTCGAGACGCGTTTGGGACGAACGCATCTTGATAGAAGTGAATAGCGCAGTTTGCAGCTTCGGTCATGCGTTCCCTCGAATCGAATGTGTTTGCAACCAGCGAATGCCAAGAAAACGGGCCACAAGAAGCCACTCCGTTTACAAGTGGCCACCGAGCTTCGAGCATGCAGTTGGGTAAACTGGTCAATATCGGGTGCCGATGTTTGCGGCGCGGAGGTATCAGTGCAAGGAATCGACGGCACGCTTAGCTTACCGTAAAAGAAAAAGGAAAATTTCGCTCTGAAAGTATTGCAATTGAGCAATCGCTTTGTAAATTGCTAGGACCATCTTCATTCACTTGAGGATGTATCTTGTCCAAAGCTCAGGGCGGCTTGCCGGAACAACGCTCTGAAGAGATTCGATCCTAAGCGTCCTGGATCTCGCTACCTAGTTTCTTAAGAGGCGGCTCACAATACCTGTCCGCGCGGCTCGGCGTCTGCGCCGAGTCGATGCGGCTCGATGGCCAGCAGTTCTGACGTCCAAATCACATGGAGGCGATCATGTCGTCCCGAATTGGCGGTAAGGGCAAGCAACGTAAGTCTCGCGCAACTGGCTTAGCTTCATCGCAAACACGCTTGAAACGCAGGCCCGTACTTGAAGTCCTCGAGGGCCGTGAACTGCTGAGTGTGAATTCGGCACGAGTGCTCGACCTCTCGCTCGGCACTGCCGCGATTTATCAAGGCGATTCTATCACCTTATCTGCCACCGTTGACACGAATACAACCGTGTCGCAGGTGAACTTCTACCTTGATGACGATCACGATGGCGTGTTTACCTCGTCTGATCTCTCCCTGGGATCCGTGAGCAGCGGAACAAATCATGTGTGGACATTGACCGACGTTCCCACCGTCGGCACAAACTCCGTCGGCCTTGGGAAGCAACTGTTCTTCGCTCAAGCCACGGACGGTGTGAACGGACTTGGCAATGTCGTTGCCATGCCGGGCGAGGTTCTCACGAGTGCTCCGGTCGTCGAACCGATTGACAATGATCAAATCATTGCGGGCCGCCGGTTTGTGATGGCCTCGAAAGCGGACCTACCCCCCACGAGCTCCGCGCCGGGCGTCATGAGCTATGCACTCGGTTTCGTGGGAGACTCAAACCCAAATACTCCGACCGGCTACTCGTTTTACACCGACACCGGCACCTTGATCTGGGAGCCGTCATCGGGAGATGTCAGCACCGCGCCCTATCACTTCACGGTCACTGCCACCTTCACTCCCACCAGCGGATCACCAATCTCGTCGAGCCCCAGCGACTTTTATTTGACAGTGGTGAGTCGGGCGCAATATCTGAGTCCCGCGAGCGATCCCAATGCTCCCGATGTTGGGCCATTCAATAGTGCCACGCCTATTTACTACGAGAACGCCAATAATTCGGCGGTTGCCGCACAGTCACACATCACCGCGAGCATCGATCCTTCGCACGACGCGAACTCCTCGGATTTGGCTCGTGGTGCGTCGAAAGCCTCCACTCTGATTTACAATCCTTCGGCCTTGCCGAGCGCGATCGTGCAGGCCGACGTGCCTGTTGATTGGTTGGCGGCGCCAACGGCCGCATCGCTCACCGCCCAGGTGCTAGTTTCCGATCACACAAACACCTATGCGCTTGCGGACGGACCAATCGTCTACTATTCGATGGCCGGCCTGCAAACTGGTCAAAATCAGTATATTCATCTTGCCTTGCCCAGCGGTCTTCAGACCGTGCCAACTGGTGACTACAAGGTGCGGATTCGCTTGACCTTCGACGGCCTTCCCGGTTACCCCCAGGACTTCGGCACCAGTGGCGGATTTCAAAATGCGCGACTTAGCTTGGTTGACCTGACGGGTAGCGACGTTGGCGACCGGTGGGCGATCGCCGGCCTGGACCACCTCGTAACGTACACCGATGGCGTGATGCTGGTGCGCGGCGATGGCCAAACTCAGTGGTTCAATAAGAATGGAGCAACAGGCGCCTATCAGGGAGGAATGTCGGTCGTCAACGGCCGACTCCGTTGGGGCTCACTCGACGGCGCCTACGAGGAGTTCGACATCTCGGATGGCAGGCTACTGAATAGCGCCGATGCATTGGGCAATGGCACAAGTTATGCCTATTACTCTACCGCAGATACCTGGACCGGAGCGTACGCCGGCAAGCTCGAGTCGATCACGACGCCTGGCCTGCCGGCTCAGGTCTTCACGTACAACTCCGCCGGAAAAGTAATCGGCATCACCGACTTTTCCGGTCGCTTGACGACATTGACTTACCAAGACGACCTGCTCACGCAGATCACCAAACCAGACGGCACGATCGAGACGTTCGACTACGACAGCACCACGCAGCTGCTGACTTCCAGGACCAATCAGAACGGCCAGGTCACCCGCTACGAGTACGACAGCCTAGGCCGGTTGGAGCGAACGATCTTACCCGACGGTTCCTCGACGATTTTGCAGTCCCCCGATGTTTCGAGCGTCGCCCAGCGAACCATCGTGACTTACAGCGGCTCAACGCCCGTCTATCTTGGATCTTCGTCATCGTATCCGGCACCGCTACTGGCCTGGAACCTTGACAGTTTTGGTCCAGACGTCGCCAACAGCACCTTTTTTGGGGCAATGGGGCGTTTCGTCGACCCGTCCGGCAATGTAACCCACTTTACCAGCGATCCGGGAGGCTACGTTACTTCGAGTACACTCCCGATCGTTGGCGCCACGACCGCGCCCTGGACTGCCGGGCCGTCGTCCTACGCTTTGCATGACCTCACGACAGGCACCCTGGCCCTCGAAACCAGCGCATCGCCGTCGGGCTCCGGCATGGTCAGCTCGCACTACGACTACGACAGCAAGTTCAACCTGACCGCGTCCTATTTGAATACCGCAACAGTTCCTTCCGCGGTCTGGAGTTACGTTGCTTCCGGTGTCAGCAATCCGCTGAACAAGTTGCTCGGCTTCACGCAGAATGACAATACGGACGTCTACGATGACCGCACCACCTCCTACCAGTACTACAGCAACGGCCTATTGGAGACGGTCACCGATGCTGAGGACAACCCAACCACGTTTACCTATACCGACAATTCGGTCGGCAGCATTCGCGCTGGATTAATTGCCTCAGTCGAGGATGCCAACGGAGTCATCACACGGTTTGAGTACTACGACGGTAGTGAGGCCGCGGCTATATCAGTTGGGGTGCTGCCGGCGGCCGGACGCCTGAAACGGATCATTCGCGCCGATTCAGAATCCGAGGAGGCCGTCACAGAGCTCAAATATGACATTTACGGGAATGTCAGCGAAGTCACCGATCCCGACGGCCGCGTGACGATCTTTGGCTACGATCCGCTTGGTCGATTGCTTCAAGTCCAGCAACGCGGTTACTCCACGTCGCAAGTCTCGGGACCCACATGGACATACACGTACGATCACTTAGGGCATCTCAATAAGGCGACTGATGCCGATGGCAATCGAACGCTCTATTTGCATGACCTCCGCGGCCAGGTGGCGGCCGTCCTTTCTCCCGATCCGGCGGACGACGGACAAGTGCCCGGTCCCGAGACCGTGTACGTCTACACATCCAACTCGCAGGTCGACACGGTCATCGACCCGCTGGGACGTTGGACGAACTTCGCCTATGACAGCCGCGATCAACTTGTCACAGTCACTCAGCCCGATCCTGCCACGGGGAAAATCACCGGCTATTCGCCCCAGACGACTTACGCCTACAACGACGCCGGCTATTTGACCAGCATCCAAGACGCCAACGGCAATATCACGCGATTCGATTACGATGCCGACTATGGCTGGCTGCTGGACGTCCGTAGCGTGCACAAGGATGGAAGCGGCAACGACGTCTCCAACAACTCCCAGACCGGCACCTTGAAAGGGCTGCTGGCATCGTACACCTACAATGCTTTCGGAGATCGGATCAGCGAGACAGTTCCCATTGATGCCACGCATTCCCGCACGAGCACAATGGCGTATGACGACATCGGCCGACTGTTGAGTGTCACGCAGCCGGACCCGGATGGGAGCAGTTCTTTAGTAGCCGCCAAGACGGCCTATGTATATGACGGCGTTGGCAATCTGCGCTATTTGACGGTCGATCCTTACGACGCAACGTCGAATCCGAATGGCCTGAATCAGGTGACCGAGTACGTCTACGATCATCTCAACCGACTGAAGGACCAGATCGATCCAATCCCGACCAGCGGCGGAAGTCATCCAACCACCCATTACACGTACAACTTGAGTGGCAGCCCTGCCAGCCTGACCGACCCCAATGGAAACGTAACCAGCTGGACCTACGACGCCTTCGGCCACTTGGACACCGAGGTGTCCCAGGGCTACGACCTTTCAACGATTGGTACCCGCTCGTACGATTTCGACCCCAATGGAAACCTGACCAGCTACACCGACCGCAATGGACGCCGCAACGACTACACATACGATGCCCTAAACCGCATGACCACCGAGGAGTGGTTCGATTCTTCGACCCTCACTCGCACGCTTGCCTACGGCTATGACCTGGTGGGCAATTTGGTTTCTACGTCGGATCCGAGCGCAAGCCTCAGCTTCGCGTATGACAATCTGAATCGCAACACCTCAACGATCACTTCGCTAGCCGGTTTGAGCAACGTGACGTTGACCAACCAATTCGATGCGGTCGGCAACCGTCAGCAACTCAGCGCGTCGATCGGCACAGCCGCCGACTTCGTCAATCAATACACCTACGACGGGCTCCACCAGTTGACAGGCGTTTCGCAGTCTAGCCAGACGGTAACCGGAGCCAATGTCGTAGCCGACAAGCAGGTCGGGTTCGCATACAATGATGCTGGTCAGTTGACGCAGCTCAACCGCTTCAATCATCTGGTCACAGACCCAGCGGATCCAAACGTTACATTGGATGCAACCACCGGTGCGCTCGCCAAGAGCACGTTCGGCTACGACGAAGCCGGCCGGTTGACTAGCCTCACCCACACGCCGTCCGTATCTTCCTCGATCAGCCACAGTTGGACGTACGACGCGAATCGAGTCACCAGCTACACGAATTCCATCGACGGAACCGCATCTTACGGTTACGACGACACGAATCAATTGACCGGTGTGTCGGGCGCAGTGACTGGGTCATTCGGGTACGACGCCAACGGCAACCGCACCTCCGGCGGAGCTGTCGTCGATCCGGGCAACCGCTTGATGGACGACGGCACGTACACGTACACGTACGACAGTGAAGGCAATCGCCTGACTCGTGAAGATGGAGCCGGAGAGCGTCTGGACTATGCCTATGACCATCGAAACCGGCTGATCGAGGTCAAGATATCGCATGGCGATGTCAATCAACCTTCTACGAAAGTCGCCTATGAATACGACACCTTCGACCGCTTGGTGTCGCGGACGCAGACCGACTACACCTACTCGGGAAGTAACCCGGTGCCGACCAGCTCGACTACGGCGACCGAAGATCGCATTTATGATGGCGATCATGTGGTCCTCGATTTTGAGAAACCGGATGGCGGCAGCTTTGGTCTCACTCATCGCTATCTCTATGGCAACGCGGTCGATCAAATCCTCGCGCAGGAGGCGGTCACTAGCACAAGCTCTGCCGGTAGCGTCCTATGGATGCTGACAGATAACGAGGGCAGCGTCCGAGACCTGCTGGACAACTCTGGTTCAACCGTCTCGGGCGGCCACTACAAGTACGATGCCTTTGGCCAGGTCCTGACGGGCGATACGTCCAAGACACGATATCTCTACACCGCCAGAGAATTCGACGCGACGACCGGCTTGCAATACAATCGCGCCCGCTGGTACGACGCTCAGACTGGCCGATGGATCAGCGAAGATCCGTTGGGATTTGGCGATGGACCGAATCCATTTTTGTACGTCCACAATAATCCAGCGTCATATACCGACCCCAGTGGGTTGGAAGGAGAGGACAATTCGGGTAACGGCGGTAATGGGGGTGGAAATTCCGGTGGGAATTCAGGGGGAAATTCGGGAGGCGGCGGAGGGAGTCATCCAGAGGATGGTGACAGCTTGAACCCAACCACGCCGGACTCGTTTTTAGCTTCGACAGACGGGAAAGATCCGAACTGGCGGCCTGGCCCCAAGCGATCGCCGAATTGGGAGCCACCAACAAACCCACCTCAAAATCCTCCTGCAAAGATCCCTCCTGGTGATAGAATACGTATAGGGCCTCCGAACCCGGACTCTCCGAACGGCTATTGGAGATGGGAGCGTCCGAATGGCAAGGGCTGGCAGGCTCTCGATCCAAGTACCGGAAAACCAGGTACCAGACCCCAAACCCACATTGATTTTCCTGAGCCCTCGGTGAGGCCGCCAGCATCTCCAATTCGCCCTCCAATACCCCCAATCCCTTGGTGGCTTCGGCTTCCGATTCCCATTATGATTTTTCCGACCTTTCCAGACGACCTCGCCTGAACCCACGAGTCAGATTCGCGAGATGCCAAATGTATGGATTGCCAACTAATTTCGATGCGTCATTCTTCATTGATCGCATTGTTCAATCTGTCTCGTTCTCCGAGAATACCGTCACTATCAGTTTCGTCGAACAGATCGTTTTAACGATAGAGTCGTCGTACGAGTATGAGAATCTCCACTCCCCGCACGTCCCCAAGGAAGTCCGGACGGTCCCCGTTTCGGAGTCGCGACTAATGGAGATCGCCGGATTGACGGTAGTGGGTGCGAATGGCGAACCCAACGGTACTCTTTCTATTGAGTTTTCGGGCAATCGATTTTTGCGTTGCTTCGACGACTCAAAACAATTTGAGAGCTACAGAATTATGGTTGGGACTAGAGAGATAGTCGTCTAGGCGAGCGGACCGAGCTATGAGGGTGTGGCAAAGGGAATCGAAACGGGACAGTTCAAGAGTGTCGCTGAGGCGCAGGCTGAGTTTCGTCGCTTGAACGGCAAGTGATCCCAGTTGCGGCTTTGCGTGAGTGATGGGCTACACCGGTCTTGTCCCTCGAACTTGATTTAAGATTATGGCTCAATCGCTCGAAGCCCGCGTGCTTCCGGTCGATGATGTATCGCGGTCCGGCCGCAATGACATGTTTAGGCTCATGCAGCGGCACTATGCGAACGTAAAAAAAGAAGTATTTGACCGCGACTTGGCGAAGAAACAATGGATCATCCAGGTACGCTCGCTTGCAACGGGCGAATTGTGTGGCTTTTCGACCCAAGCCGTGGTTGATGTCACGGTGGAAGACCGGCCAATCAAGGCTTTGTTTTCTGGCGATACGATCATCGAACCAGAATTCTGGGGCGATCCTTCACTGATCCTCGTCGGCGGTCAACTGTGCCTGTCGCTGATCGATGCCTATCCAAACAGCGAACTCTATTGGTTTCTCATTTCCTCTGGCTACAAGACGTATCGATTCCTGCCGGTGTTTTTTCGCGAATTTTATCCGCGCTTTGACGATCCGACTCCTGCCGCAATGCTCCAAGCAATCGACACCCTATCGAACCAATTGTTCCCAGAACGATACGACGGCGCGGGTATTATCCGGACTGACGCAAATCAGTATCGACTTCGCGTTGGGGTCGCCGACATCACGCAAGAGAGGTTGCAAGACCCAAATATTCGCTTCTTTGCAGAACGCAATCCTGGTCACATTGTCGGCGACGAGCTGTGCTGCCTCGCGCCCCTCACTCGGGCGAATTTTACGGCCGCGGCCAATCGGATTCTTGGCAGTTCGGGCAATCGCTGCCCGAGTACTCACGTTCAAACCGCGCCTAGTGGTCAAGCCAAGTTCGACACGTCAGGCTATCTCTGAGACGAAGTCCTCGAACTTACCAGTTCGACTTCGAGGGATGGTCCCGACGCAATGAATCGAGATGGTGAACGGATGTCCGAGCGTCTGTCGCAGATAGTCCCGTAGACAAGTCTCCTCGTCTAAGGTGAACGGCTGATGACGTACAGCCAACACCTCGATCTGCTCAAGTGACCGCTGGATGACTTGGAATTGAAAGAACGGCGGCAAGTCTTCCGGTCGTTCTCCAGCATCAAACACTGGCCAGCGGCGTTCTCCGGTGGGCAGCACTAGGAGGTTGCGTTGCCGCCCAAGAATTCGGTTCAGTACCGGCAAACCGCGACCACAAGGGCACCGAGGTCCAACCTCAGCGTAGTCGCCAATGTCATATCGCAAGAGGGGCATCGCAAAATTATGCAAGCCGGTCACTAATACTTTGCCGATTTCGCCTGGCCGGCAAGGCTGACCCGCTGCATCGACAATCTCTACGAGCAGTCCCTCCGACTGCACGTGATAGTGCTCATGCTTTGGGCACTGCAAGGCGATGTAGCCAACTTCCTGCGAGCTATATCCATCCACCACTTTGACGTCAAATTGACGTTCGCACGCCGTTCTGCACTCAGGTTCAAGGATCTCGCCAAATGTTCGCAATTCTCGAAGGCGAGGCAGTCTCCAACCACGCTCGGCAAACAGCCGAGCGATGGCCAATAGCGCCGACGGATAGGCTAGCACGTAGCCCGGGTTGACGCGTTGAAGCCATACCGCTTGTTCCTCGATCGTGCTCAATACGTTGAGCAGATGTGTCTGGCCCGTTGCGACCACGCCGGCGGTGGCAATCCCCCAATTTTCCTCTTGCGCACCATTCGGTGGCATCGCACTTCGGTCGCCGGTGTAGCGAATGGCCGCCAGAGGAAGTTCAAAGTCGCGGCGATGCCAAAAGTGATCGCGAAGGGTAAAGACCCGCCAAAAGAATTTTGTCAGGTCCGTTCTCAGCGTGACTACAGGAGCATTGGTCGAACCGCTGGTCGCAGTCGTCGACACCTTGCCATGGTGCTGCGGAACTCGTGTACTGTGCAATCGAGACCCGCCCAGCTGGATATCTCGTCTCGTTAGCGGAGGAACCTCCAGCCAGCGCTGCGGATCGACGACCACATTGACGTCAAGGCCAGCACCGTCGTATAACTCGCGATAATGCGGCACAGTTTCATAAGCGTGTCGCACGACATATTGGAGTTGTCGAAATTGCTGTTCTTGGATCTGCTCCGGCGAAAGCCACTGTGACTGCTCCAACTCAAAAAGAAGCGCCAGAACCGCTGCCGGGCCAGGATGTGGTATCGCCGGCCAAACCACATCCGCGAACGATGACTGAAACTCAACCATAATTAGGCAACACCGAGCAATCGGCGGAAGTCAGGGGAAACCGAGATCAATTCCGCGACAAATCGCAGCTTGAGGTCGTCGTAAGCCTCGCCGATTCCTCATAGCTTTGAAACCAATCGAATCGATCTAGGTACATGCCCACGACTTAGATTGTATCGCTCGAATGCGCTCCAGCCACTCCCGAACCCCGTCCCCAACCTCCTCAACCGCACCGGGGTTGGCAGAACGGCCACACCTGGTGCGCGTCGTTGCCGTTACGTCTGCACGTCAACCAACGCGAGAACTGCGTTGCGTACCGGGCTCGCCAGCTCATTCCAGCTCGCGATTACCCGTTGCAAGTCGTTGCCAACTGACGCCAAATCAAGCCAATCCCGGTGCCCCGTTTGCAGCGCCTGTGCAGTTCGGCATTCGTCGCAGATTACACAAGTACGGGGCAGATTCCGACTTGCGATCTGACTGGCTGTGGGTTCAAGTCCCACCTTCGGTATTTTCCAAAGGCCGCTCGGTCTTTTGATTGACGGCACGGGCCCCGATGCCGCTGCGCGTGGTTCGTCTTTCCGCGGTCGTTTGTCCTGCACGGATTGCGCGACCGACTTTAAAACAGCGCCCCGGCCGGGAACTTGAATTTCGGCTCCAGAACGTCGCCGGCTGGCGGCAGGCGGATGACGGGGGTGGTGTTGATAAAGCCGGCTTCCACTTGCGGAAAGAGTGGAATCGTCTGCGTGTCGCTGTCGCCGTCGACGATCGCCCGCTGCGTGCCGATGTTGCACTCCGTGGCGAAATAGCCATAGCTGTCGGCCGTGTGCAGCCGCTGCTGCGAAGTCATTGGCTTCCACTTGGCCGGGACGTCGATGGTTCCCAATTCAGGAATCGCGTTGCGCCCGCTGCGCGCACCCACCCAGTGCGCCATTTCATGAATCAAAGTCAGACGCTGCAAATTCGGGTTGAGCGTGTCGAATAGCGGAGTCAGGTACATGCGGTCGTTCAATTCGAGGACCACTTTACCGGGTTTCACGAAGGCATTGAACGCCCTGGTAGCGCCGGGCTTCAGGTGCAGTCCGCCCTGGGGCGCATAGGCCAAGGCGGAAGTGACCTGGGCGACGTGTCCGGGAAATCCAAACAGGGCTACGAACAGCGGAGTATTCACGAGCGGATTGGGCGCGATGCCCGGAATGCGAGGCAGGTGCTGAACGACGGCAATCAGCGATTGGCGGAGCGTGCTGTCGACCTGGCGAACTCCGGCTACCGCGCCCACGGGATCGCGCTCGTGGAGTTTGAACGACTTGGCGACCACCAAAAACGCCAGGCGATCGGGATCGTCCGGGACGATTAGCGGGCCCATCGTGGCTAAACGGTCTGCGTGCCGCTGCGCGGCGGTGCAGACCCGCAATGCCGAAAGGAGCCACGTCTTGACGATGTTCAAATGGTGGTGCTGCACGACAAAGGCCCGCAGCTCGGCGGCTTTGATCCGGGCCTGTTCCTCTGGCGAACTTTGATGTGGTGGTTTGGCGGCCTTGGGTTTGGCGGCGATCGTGACTCCTTCGGAGGCGGCGGTCGCCGCGATATTCTCCGGGATTGCAACGCCCGAAAACATGGAAGCCGTGCCGGGCGGCATTGAGTCGCCCACGCCAGCCATGGAATTGGCCAGCCCCAGCGTCGGGCCAGCCGGATCGCAACGCCCGTCGTGGATCGTCATCCAGCGCTTCTGAAAATCGGCAATGGCTTGCAAGGTCATTGGTCCGCAAATGCCGTCGACCGCGAGCGTATCGCCCGCCCCGCTCATGCTGATAGGGACATTATTAAAAGCCACTTGGATGGCTTTGACATCGTTGGAGCGATTCGCGCCCCCCTTGCCAACCGAGGCGGAAATGCCCGCGGCGCCGGGCAGAGGCCCCAGGATGGTTTGACCGTTTCCGCGTATTACGATTCCCGAAGGACTGGCCATGACAAACTCCCTGTCGATGTAGGCGGGATGATTGGCGGAGTGTTCGCGATCTTACAACACGGAGCTAGTATCGCCGGAGCGGGAAAAAAGTTGCCAGGATTATCATAAAAAAATGCCCCCCCTTCGGCTCGCGGATTGCAGGTTTGATTGGGATCGCCAAGAATTCCCAGAAGCAGAATGGCCGATTGGGTGACCGCGCGGTTTCCGCCCGAAATAGCAGTACTTTCTTTGGCGTCGTCCCGCGCTTACGCTAAAGCGGCGCGATCATGCGGCGTTTGGTCGGCCCATGGCACTTCTAAGTCTTACTCCACGAGGAAAATTTCATGCGATGTTTGCTGGCGATCGCGAGTGTTATTTGGCTGTCGGATGCCGTGCGGGCCGATTCGCCGACCGTGTTTCCGCCGTACACCCGGCCGACGCTGATCGCCCATCGCGGGGCATCTTGGGATGCCCCGGAACACACGCTGCCGGCGTATGAGCTGGCCCTTAGCCAGGGGGCGGACTTCGTCGAACCCGACCTGCAGTTGACCAAGGATGGGGTGTTGGTGTGCATGCACGACACGGGCTTGGAGCGGACGACCGACGTGGAGCAGGTCTACCCAGAGCGGGCCCAAACCATCGGCGGGAAGAAAACCTGGCCGGTGGCCGAGTTCACTTTGGCCGAGATCGAGAAGCTTGACGCCGGCTCGTGGAAGGCGCCCTGCTTCGCCGGTGCCCGGGTGCCGACATTCCAGCAAATGATCGATCTGGTGAAAGGCAAGGCCGGCATCATCCCCGAGACGAAGGCGCCCGATGCGTACGGAAAACGGGGTATGAGCATGGAGCAAGCCGTGATGGCCCTGCTCAAGAAGAACAAGCTCGATACTCCGGGCGCCGATCCAACGACACCGGTGGTCATTCAGTCGTTTAGCGCCGCCAGCCTGAAGACGCTGCGCAAGGATTGCGACTGCAAACTACCGCTTGTTTTCCTCGCGGGGAAGGATGACACGACGGCCGAGGGGATCAAGGCGGTCAAGCAATTCGCCGACGGGATTGCTCCGAACAAGGCCGATGTGCTCGCGCGCCCGGAGATGGTCCGGCAAGCCCACGACTTGGGAATGAGCGTGACGGTGTGGACGTTTCGCTCGGATAAGAGCGGAAGATTCAAGGATGTCAGCGAAGAGATGAACTTCTTTCTCCGCGAGCTTGGCGTCGACGCGTTGTTCACCGACAATCCCGACCAGTTTCCGCGTTGAGCCCGAACCGGGAAGCGTGCCGGCCGGTGGATGCTCGCGCGAACAGACGTCACACGGTAGCTCCAAACAGCGCGCCGACACCGGCCGTGATCGCCATGGCCAAAGCTCCCCAAAACGTGACCCGCAGAGCGGCCCGCCCGACCGGCGCTCCGCCGGCGTGCGCTCCGAAACCGCCCAGCAGCGCGAGCAGCACGATGGAAGCTCCCACCACGCTCCCGATCAACCACTCCCGGGGGAACACGACGACGTTCAACAGCGGCATCGCCGCCCCCACGGCGAAGCTTGCCGCCGAGGCGAATGCGGCCTGCACCGGCCGCGCGGTCGACATATCGGAAATACCCAACTCGTCGCGGGCGTGAGCCCCGAGCGCGTCGTGCGCCATGAGTTGATCGGCCACTTGTGTCGCCAGCGGCTGATCGAGACCACGAGCGACGTAGATCGCGGCGAGCTCATCGCGCTCGAAGAGACCGTCGGCGGCTAGCTCCTTCCGCTCGCGTTCCAGGTCGGCCTTCTCCGTGTCCGACTGCGAACTGACCGAGACGTACTCTCCGGCGGCCATCGACATCGCTCCGGCCACGAGCCCCGCCACGCCCGCGACCAGAATATCTCCCCGGGTTGCATGAGCGGCGGCCACGCCCACGATCAGGCTGGCGGTGGAGACGATGCCGTCGTTGGCGCCCAGAACCGCGGCGCGGAGCCAGCCGATCCGCTCGGTGCGGTGTTGTTCCTGGTGGCGGATGAACAAATCCGTGTCCTCTCACGAATGGCGCGGGACAATAGCACAAAGTCCCTTGCGCGCGGGTGGTCACGCGACTTTAACAGCAAGCGGGACCACGGGCAATCCGGCGCGAGTCGGTTGCGGGCAGTAAGCCGGAGTCGCTGGCCCGTCAGGCCCGCTGTTACGCCTCGACCGCGCTCGGCGCCCATCCGAGCGGCGATAGCGAGGCGAGGGGCCCTGGCCCCGAGATCGAGGTCCGATCATCGCTGAATTGCCGGCGAATGGCGATGAATTGGTCTTCGCAGGCGAGGAATCCTTCGACGATGACGGGATCGAAGTGACTGCCCGAACTATCCACGATAATCGAGCGCGCCACGTCGTGGCTGTATGCCTCTTTGTAGGTTCGCTTGGAACTGAGCGCGTCGTACACGTCGGCCAAAGCGACGATGCGTCCGCTCAGCGGGATCTGCTCTCCCGCCAGACCCTGCGGATAGCCGCTGCCGTCCCACCGCTCGTGGTGCGTTAGCGCGATATCGCGGGCCATCTTCAAAAACCTGGCATTGGGAAACTGTTCGAGCGCCGCGGCCAGCGTCTGCGCGCCCAGCTCGGCGTGGGTTTTCATCAGCGCGAATTCCCGATCGCTCAACTGGCCGGCTTTGAGCAATACATAGTCGGGAATGCCAACTTTGCCGATGTCGTGTAGCGGGCTGGTGGAGTAGAGCAGCCGCGCGAACTCGCCGTCGATGTTGGAGGCATAGGGCGAGTCGGCCGCGAGTTGGTCGGCCAGCACGCGGCAATAGTTGCGGACCCGTTCGAGATGAGCGCCGGTTTCCGGGTCGCGCGACTCGGCGAGCTTGGCCATGGCGAAGATCGCCATCTCGCGGGTCTCCAGCGACAACACGCGTTCGCCGTTCCGGACCCTTACCACGAGTTCCGGCGGGTCGAACGGCTTGCTGATGAAGTCGTCGGCGCCGGCTGAAAGGCCCTCGACGGTTTTTTGCGACGTGTCGTGCGTAGTCAGCAGGATGATGTAGATGTAGCTGGCGAAGCCGCCCTGGCGGATCGCACGGCACAGTTCGATGCCGTTCATGCGCGGCATGTCCCAATCGGTGATGACGATCTGGAAATTGCCCGAGCGCAGTTGGGCTAGCGCCTCGATGCCGTCATTTGCCGACACGACGCCAAAGCCCGCGCGGGACAACGTGTTCTCCAGGATGCTTAGGGACACTTCGTCATCGTCGACGACCAGCACTTGCATGAAAGGACTTCCGAAAGAACGGGGCGGCGGTTTAGCTATTTGGGATTGCCGGGCACAGCGGTCTCGACAACGAATCGTGGTTGGAGATGAACTCCAGACAATGGGCGACTTCGTCGCGCAGGCGCCGCCAGGCGCCGTTGGGCCTCGCGATGGTTGTCGTCCGCGCAAGCGGCTTCCAATTGCCGCGCGATTTCGCGAAGCCGATTGGCGGAAAGATTCGCCGCCGAACCGCGTAGCGCATGCGCGTCGCGGGCCGCCTCGGCCAAATCGCCCCGCTCGATGTTTTCCGCCAACCGCTCCACGTCAATTGGCAGCCGCTCGGCGAGCTTGGTGAAGATTCGCAGAATCAACTCCTGGTTTCCCAGACAGCGATACGACAAGTCCTCCAAATCGAACGGCGGTTCGAGGAGGTCGGCGTGCTCGCGGCGGCCCTGGTTCACGTCCAAATCCGGCTCTCGCGCCGCCTCGGCTTCAGCACTCGCGCCGATCAGCGCATCGAGCAAGTCGATCAGCTTGAGCGAATCGATCGGCTTGGTGATGTAGCCATCCATTCCGGACGCTTCGCATAATTCGCGGTCGCCTTCAATCGCGTTGGCCGTGATCGCCACGATGGCCACGCTCGATTGCCGTGTGCGCAACTCGCCTTCGAGTTCCATCCGTCGAATCTCGCGAGTCGCGGCCAGCCCGTCCATCTCGGGCATCTGACAATCCATCAGGATCACGTCGTACGGCCGCGCCACCAGCCGTTCGATGGCCTCGCGACCCGTCGTGGCGATGTCGCACTGGAAGCCGGCCGCGCCGAGCACTTCCAGTGCCACGGTGCGATTGATCTCATTGTCCTCGGCGAGCAACAGGCGGATACGCGAGCGGGAACCGCGCGGCGCATTGAGCGCCCCCCGAGTCACGGATTCGGACCCGTTGACGGACGCGCCGCTCGAATCGACGTCGTGGGACTTGGCGGAGTGAGCGGAACGCACTTGCAGCAGTGTCTCGCACAATCGGCTCTGGCTCACCGGCTTGGTCAGAAAACCGGAGATGCCCAGCCGCTCATATTCGTCGCTGGACAAGGCCGTGGCCAGTGAGGTGAGCATCACCAGCGGCGTCGATTGCAGTGCGCCGTCATCGCGAACGCGGCGAGTCAGTTCGTAGCCGTCCATCACGGGCATGTGGCAATCGACGATCGCCAGGTCGATTGGTTTCCCGGCGGCCGCCTCGCCGCGCATCTTTTCCAGCGCGCTACTCCCTTCCGCGGCCGTCTCGACGCGCAGCCCCAGGGCAGACAGTTGCCGAAACAAGATTTCGCGATTCGTACCGTTGTCGTCCACCACCAACACTCGCAAACCCGCGAGCTCGGGGCGCGTCAACTGCCGGCTCGTCGTGTTCGGACGGCCCTTGGCAAGCGGGATACGGAACCAGAACGAGCTGCCCCGTCCCGGCTGGCTCTCCACGCCAATCGATCCGTGCATCAACTCGACCAGTTGCTTCGAGATCGCCAGGCCCAATCCGGTGCCGCCGAATTGCCGCGTCGTGGAAGCATCGACCTGAGAGAACGAGCGGAACAGCCGCGCGAGCCGATCGGCGGGAATTCCCACGCCCGTATCCTCAACCACCACGCGGACCACGAGTTTCTCGGGCGTGTCGGCGGCCACCGACACCAGCACCTGCACCTGTCCGCGACGGGTAAACTTGATGGCGTTGCCCAGCAGGTTGATGATGATCTGTTGCAGACGGTGGGCGTCGCCGCGCACGATCGGCTCGAAGCCGGTGGGCATGTTCAGCGCCAGCTCCAGCCCCTTGCCGGCGGCTTGCGGCGCGAGCATGTCCAACGATTCCTCGACGATCGCCCGGAAATCGAACTCGACGTTTTCGAGTTCCAGTTTACCGGCCTCGATCTTGGAGAAGTCGAGAATCTGGTTGATCACGTTGAGCAGCATGTCGGCCGAGGAACGGGCCACGGCCGTGTAGCGCTGTTGCTGCGGAGTCGGAGAAGTTTCGGTGAGCAGGTCGAGCATGCCGATGACGCCGTTGAGCGGGGTGCGCAGCTCGTGGCTCATGTTCGCCAAAAACTGGGTCTTGGCGTGGTTGGCGGCTTCGGCGGCCTCTTTTTCCAGAAATAGCGATTCTGAATACTTTCTTGCCGAGATGTCGACGACGGTTCCTTCATAATACTCGACGTCGCCCTGCTCGTTGCGCACCGGTCGGGCGCACTCGGAAATCCAAATGACGGTTCGGTCGCGCCGGTAGACTTGCGATTCGAAATTGGCAGCCACTCCCTGTTCGTCCATCAAGCGAGTGAACTCGTGGCGACGGTTGGCATCGACGTACAACTGCCGCTGGATATCGCCGATCGAGGCCATTAACTGCTCGGGCGTGTCGTAGCCGTAGAGCCGCGCAGCGCGGGATTGGCGTCGATGTAGCGTCCCTCGGGCGTCGTCTGAAAGATGCCTTCCACGGCGTTTTCGAAGATGCCGCGATACCGGGCCTCGGCGCGGCCCAGCGCCTCGAGGGCTTGCTCGCGAGAGAGGATCTCGTGGTTCAAGCGCTCGACGACGCGCACGTCGGCCAGCGAAGACATGCGGCGATCGACCAGCTCGCCCACGACCCGCTGAATGCGGCGTTTGGCCCGGGGCAGCGCGAATGCGACCACGACAAATGCGGCCACGGCCAGGCCGGCGGCCAGGTATAACACTCCCGTCGCGACGGGAATCTCGAGGGCGGCGAACATCACGAATTCCTAGCGGTCGGGTCGCATTAGCCAAGTGAAGCCGTCACACTGCCAGGCGCGGACGATGATCGCCGTCTGGTTGGTGAAACGACTTCGTCGATCGGCACCGCCGGACGCCGCCCGCGTCATGGAATGCCGATAGAGCACATCAAGCCTAGCCCACGTTTTTCATCCGCGCCGTGAACTCTCGCGCCGAAAAAGTCGTCCAGGAACATGAATTCCCCGTGAGATACCCCCCTCGATCGAACGCCGCGTTGTCCATTTCGGCGTCATCGCGGACAATGACCAGATCGGAACCTGACGCGATCCATCGAGT
The DNA here is from genome assembly GCA_963791755.1 of uncultured Planctomycetaceae bacterium. Lineage (GTDB taxonomy): Bacteria > Planctomycetota > Planctomycetia > Pirellulales > PALSA-1355 > PALSA-1355. Next base: position 782,825 of record CAWBTK010000001.1, on the reverse strand, counting down.
ATCGAGATTCGACCATGAGCATGCTGGAAAAACTGGTTTTGCCGGAAATTCGCGAGCTCATCGATGGCAAGGACCTCACGACCTTGCGTGAGATTCTGCGCGAATGGCTGCCGCCGGATCTGGCCGCACTGGTCGAGGATCTTGAGCCCGAACAGCAGGCCTTTTTGTTTCGCGCGCTCGAGACCCGCGCGGCGGCCGAGGTGTTCGGATATCTTGAGTTCGATATTCAACGGCACCTGGTCGATTCGCTGCCGATCGGCGAGGTTACGAAGATACTTAACGGCATGGCGCCGGACGACCGCACGCGGTTTCTTGAGGAATTGCCCAACGCAAGCGAGCATCGGCTGCTGAGCCTGCTCTCGCCCGAGGAACGCCGCATTGCCGAAGCGCTGCTGGCCTATCCCGAGGATAGCGTTGGCCGTTTGATGACGCCCGACTATATCGCGGTCAAGCAACACTGGACCGTCGAACACGTGCTCGATTTTGTCCGCACTTATGGCAAGGACAGCGAAACGCTCAACGCGATCTACGTGACCGATGAGCGGGGCAAGCTGGTCGACGACATTCGCATGCGCGAGATCCTGCTGGCGCCGCCGGTCGCGACCATCCACGACTTGATGGATCACAGTTTTGTATGTCTCGCGGTCACCAGTCCGCAGGGCGATGCGGTCGAGATGTTTCGAAAGTACGATCGCAGCGCACTGCCCGTGGTGAACGACGAGGGCGTACTGGTGGGGATCGTGACGGTTGACGACATCTTCGACGTGGCCGAGCAGGAAACCACCAAGGAGATCCAGCGACTGGGCGGCGTCGAGGCCCTGCAAGAGCCTTATATCAGCACGCCGCTGTTAATCATGGTCAAGAAACGAGCCACGTGGTTGGTCATCCTGTTTCTGGGCGAGCTGTTGACCGCCACGGCCATGGGACACTTCGAGGCGGAAATCGCCATCGCGCCGGTCTTGGCCCTGTTCATTCCGCTGATTATTTCCAGCGGAGGAAACTCGGGATCGCAGGCCGCCACCCTGCTGGTTCGAGCCGTGGCGCTGGGCGAGGTTGGCTTTAGCCAATGGTGGCGAGTGCTGGGTCGCGAGATCACGAGCGGACTGCTGCTGGGAACGATCCTGGCCTCGATCGGCTTTGCGCGAATCGCCTTGTGGAGCGCGTTTTCGGATCTTTACGGCCCGCACTGGCTGCTGCTGGGGCTGACCGTTAGCGTGACGTTGATCGGCGTGGTGCTGTGGGGCACGATCGCCGGTTCGATGTTGCCACTGGTGCTTAAACGCATCGGGCTCGACCCAGCGACATCCTCGGCGCCGTTCGTGGCCACGCTGGTTGACGTGACTGGCCTGATCATCTACTTTTCCGTGGCGCTGTTCTTCCTCCGCGGCACGCTTTTGTGACCTGGTTTACGAAGAAGGAAAGCCGCCGAGGGCACCGAGGACACAGAGATTCTATAGCACTCCCCTTCGATGATCTCGGTGGCTCACTTCCATATTGGTCTGTGACCATCACGTCGTCGCGTGCGATCTGCCGTGAACTAGCGCGGCACGAAGAACAGCCCGCGATTGAAGCTCGGCGACTCGAGCCGAGTGCGATCCAAGTGAAAGTCGGTCTTCTTTTCCAGTGCTTCAAGGTCGATCTCAGTGGCCGTGACTTCGGTAGTTTCCAAGTTTTCCGGCTTGGGCTCGCCTTTGTACTTTCGCACCACGCTCCGCTGCGGGGCATGGATTTCGCCGGTCGCGATATCCATGATCGTGATCGTGAACCGCGACAGCCCATCCAGACCGTCGGGCGTGACCCAGACGTACAGGTCGCAGTAGTGCGCGACGTAACACGCGTTGTCCGGCACGTCGTCCTTGCAGCCGAACTGATACCAATCGCGCGGCAGCGCGCAGTCGAACGATTCGGTGCCACCCAGGAAGAAGCCTTCCAGACGCGCTTTGCACTTGTCGCAATCCGACTCTTCGTGCCCCACCAGCAACTGAAACGCACATCTCATGCGGCGGATATTGTCGGAATCGGTCACCGGCGTGGTCGACCAGTTCTCGGTGACCGAGCGGTTGGCGCTGGTATTGAACAGCAGCGACAGGATGGGCAGCGCGCCGCCGCCCTGCATGGCACGGGTGAGCGTGGGGCTGTAGGTGGGATTGAAGCCGGCTCCCACCTGATCGGCGATGTTGACCGTGCCGGCCGTGACCATGGCGAACGACGGGATGCTGTCGGGATTGGCCTCGAAACGAGCGACGTTGTTCAGCACCTGCTCGTAGTAGATGTCGGCAAGCGTGGCATTCACCGCCACCGTGTCTTTTCGCAAGACGCGGTGCGTGGCGCAGCCCGAAAGGCTGCCAGCAACGACAGCACATACCGCGGTAATCGCCACGGTTCGCGTTTTCGCGCGGATGAAACGAAGTGACCGCATCGCGCTGCCAGCATTTGCGAAGCGAATAGCCCGAGACTTTCCGGGTTATATCGGCTGCGCAAGATGCATGGCGTGAGGGATAGAGCCGCGTAAAGGCACGAACCCATCGGCTGCTAGCATGAAAGCGGCGTGGATACGCCGCATCCGGCGCTGCTTGCGCAGCTCGTAGCACAAGATCGCGTCGCCTTCGCGCAGGTACAGCTTGCCGTCGACGATCACCGGGTGGGACCAACTGGGGCGTTCGCCGCTGCCGGGGATTTTGAAGGCGCCGACTTCCTCGAACTCCTCGGGCGATGCCTTCACGAGCGTCATCGTGCCGTCGGCGTAGCGTACGTAGAGATGGCCGTCGGCCGCGGCCAGGCTGGCCGACTCGCGGCCCGATCCGCGCGACTTCCACTTGATTTCGCCGGTCATCAAGTCGGCGCAAAACGGAATGCCCTTGTCGTCCGAGTCGCCATACAATTGGTCGCCCACCAGCACGACGCCGCCGTGTTTGTTGGCCAGTTCGCGTTTGAGCGGATAGACCTCTTCGATCGCGACTTCGCCATTCTCCTTGGGAACCTGTTTGAGCAGTGCGCCGCCGCGACCATAGCCGGCGGCGAAGAAAACCAGGTCGTCGCGGATAATTGGCGTAGGGGCGATCGCCGTGGTCCTGTCGATGTCGTAGGTCCACAACAGCTTGCCATCGTCGGCCCGCACGCCCATCGGCCCGCTGCCGGTGGTCTGGACGTACACGCGAGTGCCGCCGACGTTGGAAACGACCGGCGAGGCATGCGCCGCGCCGCGATCTTCCGGCCGAGCGGCTGTCCACAGCGTTTCGCCGGTCAATTTGTCGAGCGCGACCATGGTGTTCGTCTCGCCGCCGGGCGTGCAGATCACTCGGTCGCCATCGACCAACACCGACTCGCTATATCCCCAACCGTCGGCCTTCTTCCCCCCAAAATCTCTTTTCAGGTCCTTCCGCCACAGCTCCTTGCCGCTGGTCTCGCAGCAGACCAACTCGCCGTGCGGCGTGAGCACGTAGAGGCGATCGCCGTCGACCGTGGGCGTGCTGCGGGCGCTGTGCCAATTCGGCTTGCCGGTCGTCCAGGCCGGACCCATTTTCGCTTTCCACAACTGTTGGCCATTGGCCTGATCGAAGCACAGCAGGTACTCGTCGGGGTCGTCGGCCGTCGAGGGCGCGTCACCCAGGGTATAAATTCGATTACCGGCGAGCGAAAGGCTCGAATAGCCCTGCCCCGCGCCAGTCGTTTGCCACAGCAGCTTTGGTCCCTCGGCCGGCCAGGCGGCTAGCAAGCCCGTGTCGGGCGAAACGGCCGTTCGCAACGGCCCGCGAAAAGAAGGCCAGGCATTGTCGGGCCGGGCCGCTGACGCTTCACGAGCGCCAAGCGCCGTCGCGGCCAAGATCGTGTACGCGAATATCCCTCGCAACATCGGTCGTTCTCCCAGAGGCGCGTGGCCGCCCGCCACGACAATTGCCGACTCGGTTACTTGTGGTACTCTCGGCCATCTCGACAACTCAGGCCGCTCGTTCAGCAGACCCGCCGCGGCCCGGGATGTCAAACCCCGCACGGGGGCGTTGGTCTCGCAAAATCCGTGGGGTATGCGGCGAATTTTCACGCCCAGCGATCGCGTGGCCAGAAACCGCCGAGCGACTTCCGCGGCGCTACACATAGCCCAAGCGATCTTCGAGGCGGCCGCGCACCGCGGGCCACTCGGAGGCGATGATGCTGTACATCACCGTGTCGCGAATATAGCCGTCCGGCCGCACCATGTGCTGGCGCAAAACGCCTTCGCGGACCGCCCCCAGCTTTTCGATGGCCCGCTGGCTTTGCAGATTGCGCAGATCGGTCTTGAGCTGCACGCGCACCGCCCCCTGATCGTCGAAGGCGTGGCGAAAAAGCAGATACTTGCACTCAGGATTCAGCAGGCTCCCCTGCATGTCTTTCGACAGCCACGTGAACCCCACCTCCAGGCCGCGATCACGCGGCCGGATGTCGAGGTAAGACGTCATGCCCACCACGCGATCGGGCTGCCGCGCGACAATCGCAAACGGACAATACGTGCCCAGCGATAGCAGGTACTCGATCATTTTTCGAAAGCCGGCGGCGGAGAACTCCGGCGGCGGAAAGTGATAGGTGAATAGCTCGGGCGTGGCGGCCTCGGCCAGTCCTTCGGCATGACGTACTTCGAGCGGCTCCAGTCGGGCAACGCGGCCCTCAAGTACGATCGGCATGATCTCCACGGAGTTGTCTCCCGCCCGGCAACTTAACTAGCCGATAAGCAAGCTATTGCGTAACGTCCAAGATCCGCACATCATCGCCGACACGCAACACGCACGCTCGACTCTCGGCCGGGCGCGTGTTGACTGCCAATCGGTAAAAATGATCGAACCGATCGGCCGGCGCCCACGCCGGCAGCGACTGCCGCCGATGTTGAGAAAACAGCCTGGCAAACTCGCGAGTCGTCTCGCCCGAACAAGGATCGCGCGAGGGCACGACACACCGCTGACACGGATTGGTGCCCCAGAGTTCGGCCTCTCCGACGCGAAACCGCACCGAGCGCCCGCGCCGGCCACGAGCTGGTCTTCCCAAAAGGCTTCGACGCCGTCGATTTCCAGATTCGCGCGAAAGCGGCCCCGGGCTTTGGCGATCGACATTCCCTCGAACCAGCCGGCCACGGCCTCGAGCGTGCCCGTGGAGATGAGGGTTGGCCCGGGCGAATCGGTGTCGTCGGGAAACCCGGCCGCCGAGTCCTCGATCCATTCGACCTGCTGCTCGAAGTATCGCGACAGCCAGGCTTCCAAAGCGGCGCGCTGGCTATATACGTCAAAGCTGTCGACGGTGTTTGAACCCTCGACGCGCAACTCCAACTGGTCTGTCGCGGGGTCAAACCGGCTGCGGAGCCGATGCACTCGCGGAGTGCGCTTGCCGTTGATGAACTCGCCCTGGGAATCGCGCAGCGCGAAGCGGCGGTCGTGTTGCAAAGCGCCGCCGGCCATCAGCACGGCCGAATCGACGCTCTGGGCATCCAAAGATTTGATCGGATGGATATGAATTCTGGCCAGGGTGGGCATGACTCGCCTTGGGGGTTTACGCGCACGGCGACGCCGGGCTATTCGGATCGCCAAGCAGCGCAATTCTACCGAGACTCGCGACACGAGACTACAATGGAGAACCCGGTAAGAATTGCCTCGGCAGGCGCGCCTATGTGTGGTCGATTTACACTGCGGACTCCGCTCAAGGACGTGGTCGAGCTGTTCGACTTGACGCTGCCATTGGATTTCTCGGAATCCGGCCTGCCGCCACGGTACAACATCGCGCCTTCGCAGCAAGTCGCCTGCGTGCGGTTCGATGCCGAGCGGCAACTTCGCACGCTCGACTGGCTGCAATGGGGATTGATACCGCGCTGGGCCGACGACCCGGCGATCGGCAACCGGATGATCAATGCGCGCGGCGAAACGGTCGCCACGAAGCCGGCTTTTCGCGAGGCCTTTCGCCGCCGCCGCTGCCTGCTGCCGGCCGATGGCTTCTACGAATGGAAGCGGCACGATGGCGGCAAGCAACCCTATTACATTCAGCTCCTGGACAAACGGCCGTTCGCCTTCGCCGGACTGTGGGAACACTGGCGGCACGGAGAACTGGCGATCGATTCGTGCACGATCATCACCACCGAAGCCAATGCGCTCGTGAGTCCGCTGCACGAACGAATGCCCGTGATCCTGGATCCGGCCAGCTATCGCGCGTGGTTGGATCCCGAGTTCGAGGATCGCGAGGCGCTCGAAAAACTTCTGGCGGCTTATCCGCCGGAGCGGATGACCGTCGAACCGGTGAGCCGGGCCGTCAACAGCCCCCGCAATGATTCGCCGCGTTGTATCGAACCGGCAGAGCCCGAGAAAACACAAGGGTCGCTGTTTGATTAGGAGGCGATGTCGCGGATCGCCAAGGATTACGAAGAGGGATAGCCACAGAGGTCACCGAGGGCACTGAGGAGGAGTGTTCCTTATCCTCAGATTTCGCTGCGCCCGGTGGTCCGACATCGTATCGCCGCAAACAACGCCCTCGAGACTCAGGCGGCCCGACTGAGCGTGGCCAATAGTTCCAGCGCACGGCGCGCGTTTTCGATCCCGCCCACCCGGGCGACGAATTGCCGTAGCGCGATCTGTTTGTCGAGATTCGGCGTGGCGGTCGAACCGGCCGCGAGTTTGATCGTGGCCGTGGGTTGAAATAACGGACGATCCGATCCGAGCATGAGAATGCCTCCTTGCACCAGGGATGCCGCCCACTAGATGTATCGGGCCGCGAGGGGCCGAACGTTGGGCCGCATCCAGCGATTTGCCAGCACGGCACTCGCCCGACGGACGTCGCGGCGTCTCGCGCACGGCGCGACCGCCACTCTCGCCGGCATCGAGCGAACTGGCAGAATCATTCCAGCTTGCCCGATCGGTGCATCACGGCGCCTGTTCGACGGTCTCGACCACCGGCGGACCTTCGACCGGGAGAGGAACCGACGCGTTTTCGGGCGTCGTCCCATCCAACAGGCAACTGACCGTGATATCTCCCATCACGTTGATGGCCGTTCGACAGCGGTCCAGAAACCAATCCACGGTCAACAGCATGGCGATGTACTCGGTGGGCAGGCCGACGGCGTTGAACACCATGGTCATGGTCACCAGGCCCGCTTCGGGAATTCCCGCCGCCCCGACCGAGGCGATCACACTGGTGAGCACGACCACGAACTGCTCGCCGAAGGTCAATTGCATTCCCAGCAATTGAGCCACGAACAGGGCGGACATGGCCTCGTAGAGCGCGGTTCCGTCGTTGTTGAAGTTCGAGCCGACCAGTGCGCCCAGACTTGCCGACTGTTCGCGCAGGCCCACTTTTTCGCGCAACAGTGCGTAGGTCAGCGGCATCGTGGCCGTCGAACTGCCCGTGGAAAAGGCCATCACCAGCGCGTCTCGCGTTCCGGCCAGCAGCGAGCGCACCGGAACCCAGCTCCCAAGGCGCACGCGCATCATGTAATAGCCCGTTTGCAGCAGCAGGGCCAGCAGCACCGACAGGACAAATCCGCCCAGGGCGACAAAGTCGCTAAAACCCTTGACGCCGACAATACTGGCCACGATGCCGAACACGGCCAGAGGCACGACGTCGATGATCCAGTGCAGCACGGTGATCAGGCTATTGAGCGCCACGGTGACGAGATCTTCGACCGTGCGGACCTCATGATGTCGCACGCCGCGCAGGGCTATTCCAAAAGCCACGGCGAGGAAGATCACGCTCATCACCTTGCCGTCGTCGGCAAACGGCCCCAGCATGCTCTTGGGCACGCTCTCCAGAAACAGCGACAGCGGATCGTGTGCTTCGGCGGCTTTCTCGGCCGCGGCGTGCGGCACGACTTCGGTCCAGCGGCCGGGCCGGATTGTGTTTGCCACCAGCAATCCGATACCGATGGCCACGAGCGTGTTGGTGATCAAGAGAATCACCATTCGCATGGCTTGCCGGCCGACCAGTTCGGCCCGCATCAGGGCCTGGATGATGGCCAAGAGAATCAAGGGGGGCGCAGCGCGCCGACACGCGCAGCACCAGCTTGCTGGGGATCTGCAGCGGGCCAGCCTTATCGCCCAGCGCCACGCCGACGACGACTCCCAACGCCACGCCCGCCAGAATGCGCAAGTAGAGCGGAGTCGCGTGCCACCAACTCAACAGGCTCCAGGCGCCGCGCGGCTTGGTGCTCGGCTGCTGCAAAACGCGATCCTCCGGCCACGAGACAATTCCAGGTAATTGACAAGTTTGGCCTTCATACGGGCCGATCCGCAAGCGCAAAATGATCTCTCGCGATAATTGCCGCGACGCCTCGCGGCACAACCTTGTGCAGGAAAGGAGCGAACATGAGCTCGAACAGCGGCAGTTGGACAACCGCCCCGCACCCGCAGACCCAGTTGCTGACCAATCCGATGGTGACCACGGCGCTGGAATTGCCCGGCTATCGCATCGTGCGTAACTTGGGCGTGGTGCGCGGCCTGACCGTTCGCTCGCGATCGGTCGTCGGCAACATCGGCGCCGGGTTGCAGACCCTGTTTGGCGGGAATATCACGATCTTGACCAGCCTGTGCGAGAAGACGCGGGCCGAGGCGTTCGACCTGATGGTGCAACACGCCGGCGAGATGGGAGCCAATGCGATCATCGCCGCCCGCTACGACGCCACCGAAGTCATGTCCGGTGTGAGCGAGGTGCTGGCCTACGGCACGGCGGTCGTGGTCGAGGAGCTTTCGCGTTAGAGCAAGCCATGAGCGGTTCCGATTCGCCGCGACGGCTCGAGCGCCTGGTGCCCGACGAGCCGCTGCCGCCCTATTCCTACGTCACTGGCCGATTTCCGCACCCCACGCGCGACCCGCGAGGGCATGGCTTCGGTCACGCGCCGGCGCGGCCCGCGCCAGTCGACCCGTCCGACTGGAGGCGCTCGCGGGCGTATCTGTTGGGCTGCGATCTGTTCAATCTCGGCTATTACTGGGAAGCCCACGAAACCTGGGAGGGGCTGTGGCACGCTTGCGGGCGGCGAGGAGCGTCGGCCGATTTTCTCAAGGGGCTCATCAAACTGGCCGCCGCCGGGGTTAAAGCCCGCGAAGGACGCCCGCAAGGTGTCGCCCGCCATGCCGCCCGGGCCGCGGAGCTGTTCGCGAACGTGCGAGCCGGACGGAGCGAACGTGTTTATCTAGGGCTCGATCTCGATTGGCTGACTTCGATTGCAGGGCGATTGGCTTCCAGTCCCATCTCGCCGCCGCGCTCGACCGCCGCTGTCGAGATCGTGTTCGATTTCAACTTGCTGCCGACGGAGTAGCCGCGCTCGGCAGTTTCTCAAAGCGATCGAGCTGCCGCTCGATGATCTGCAAGCTGCCGCGCCAGAAATCGCCGCGGGTGATGTCGATGCCGAAGCGGGCGGCTAGCGGCGCGGCGTACTCCTGGCCGGTGGCGCGCAGCAATTCCTGATAACGCGGCACGAAGCTCTCGCCTTCCCGGCGGTAAATGGCGAAAAGACCTAGCGAAAACAAATGGCCAAAGGCGTAGGGAAAATTGTAGAAGTTCTGCTCGTGCGAGTAATAGTGAGGCTTCCAAAGCCACATGTAGGGATGATAGGTGTCCGGCTCGATCGCGTCGGCATAGGTTTCGGCCTGGGCGGAGCGCATCAACTCGCAGAATTCGTCGGGGCTCAACTCGCTGTCGCCGCGCCGGGCGAACACGTCGGTTTCGAAGCGGTAACGCGAAGTAATATCCAGGCAGACCTGCGTGGCGCCGCACAATTGCGCTTCCAGAATCTCGAGTTGTTCGCCCGGCGACGCTGCCTCCAAGGCCGATTCGGCGATCAGCGTCTCGCAAAAGATGCTGGCGGTTTCGGCCAAGGTCATCGGCGCGCCGCGCAGAAGCGGCTCCAAGCCCCGCTGACAATGGTTGTGATAACCGTGTCCCAGCTCGTGGGCCAACGTGCTGGTCTGTTCGAAGCTGCCGTCGAAATTGGCCAGGATGCGGCTCTCCTCCACGCCCAGCACTTCCATGCAAAACGCCCCGCCCCGTTTGCCGTCGCGAGGCAAAGCGTCGATCCAGTGATTGTCGAAAGCTCCCGCGGCGAATTGTCCCATGTCGGGACTAAACGAAGCGAAACGCTCGACGATGAACTCCCGGGCCTCGAGCCAGCGAGAATTTTCTGCTCTCGCCACCCAAGGGCGCGAACAAATCCCACCAGCGCAAGCGCTCCAGGCCGAGCTTGCGGGCCTTGGCGCGCAGGTAGCGGCGAAACATGGGCAGCGACTCGCGGATTGCTCCCAGCATCGCCTCCAGCGTGCCGGCGTCGATGTGATTGTCGTCCAAGGCGGCCGACAGCACGTTCGGTCGGCCGCGACGTCGCGCCAGCGTCAGCGCGGTGCCTTTGACGCCATTCAGACACGCCGCCACCGTGGTGCGAATCGACTCCCAGCCCGCTAGTTCCGCGCGTGCGCCTGCTCGCGGACCGCCGGATCGGGGTCGAAACACAAATTGCGGACCACCGTGATCGGCAACTCCTCGGTCCGTCCGTCGCGCGACATGACTACCTTGAGTTGGCTGGTGACGTTGCCCTGCAACTTGCCAAAGGCCGTGCCCGCGTCGAGGACCAGCTCGGCTGCCAGGTTCTCCAAGTCCTCGCTCATCAGATACTGGCTGCGACGCGCCGCATCGTGCAAGTAAAAGGCATGCGCGGCGAGCCCCGGCCGGATGGCGAGCAATCGTGGCAGCCGGTCGGCCAGGCATCCGATCCAGCCCTGTAAACGCACGTGCAGCTTCTGCCAGCGCGTGCCGAGAATTTCCAACTTCGAAAGTTCACGGGCAGCCAGGGCATTGTAGCTATCGGTGCTGACGTAGGCGTAGACGAACGAGCTCAGCGTGCCGGACAGCTTTCCCCAGCGATTGGCGCAAGCAAGCGCCTGCTCGAGGGCGTGTGCCAGCCGAACATCGTCGGACGAAAGATGCGCGTCACGACGAATTCCCTCGGCGTCAAATAGCGCCTGCGACTCGTCGAGAAGCGTGCCCAGTTGGGCGATCGCCCGCTGGTAGTCGTCCGCTTCCAGCCCGAGGTAGATATTGGCCAGTTCCCACCGTGGCAATGTTTCTTCCGTCTTATGCGTCATGCGAGCGGGGCCCAAATGTGCAAGGAATCGAGGGAAATGAAACGCAATCGGTGGCGGAAGTCAGGGCGCTCGCCGCTCGACGGCGCCGCGCACGACGGGATCGGACTGCGCGAGTGCTTCTCGCCAGGCCTTCAGCGTCACCGACAAGAAGCTGCTCGTCAAAAAACCCCCAAGGCCGCCCAGCACCGCGGACGACACAACGCCCAAAGCCACGGCCGGGGCGCCCGCGTCGGGGTAGATGGCCGCCAGTCCCGGTCCGCCCAGAAATGCGCCGGCCGCGGCGCCGCCGCAGGTCATGACCAACGTAATGCGGCTCAGTCGAGTCCGGCGGCTCAATCCGCTGGCCTCGACGGCCGACCGGTGCGTGAGTGCGAAGCGAGCATCCTGGGGCGCGTGCGACACGGCAGGCCTTTTTGGAGCCCCGTCACGGAGTCTCGTCCCCAAGGAGTTGCCAAGCACATGCCCCGCCAGGAGACAGCCAAACATCAGAATCGCCACCGACCACACCGTACCCAATGCCGACATCACGCCGAACAAACAACCGAGCGCCGTGACCGCCAGAAGCATGGTTCGCAGCGTGAAGCGTGGCGGTCCCACGGCCTTGGGGTTGTCGACGGATTGCTGCGGTTCGTGAGACATGCGCGGTTGCACGGGCGAATCCAGGCGGGGCGAGGGCTCCTTTCAATCGTACAAGGCTCGGCCGAGGAAACAACACCGGACGGCCAAAGCGCCGCGCGGCGTCATACGGCCACTTTGACGACGGCCTTCACGTTATCCCCCCGGGAGGCCAGCGGGGCATGGGCGTCCTGGGGATAAAAAATCATGTATTTGCCCACCGGCAGTTGAATCCAGGTCTGTGGTGCGTCGGCAAAGAACATGATATCGCGCGGCTCGACGTAAGGCTCGGACAGTTGCTGGCACTCGGCGGTCGGGCGCCAGCCAATCTCCTCGCTGCCAGAAACCAAGTACTGAATATCGATGTACTTGCGATGGGCTTCGAGCCGGGCGCCTTCACGGCCGCGGCCGGGATCGTGGTTGATGAGCACGAACAACCGCTCGCCTTGCAACTCGTGCTTGCCGGGCGCAAGGCTCGCCAGGTCGGTGCGCGAGAGAAACTCGAACGCCCGGCGAAAGTCGGGGTGCAAATTGTAATAACGTGCGGCGCCGCTCAAGTCGTCGAGAATCATGCTCGGGCGAACTCCTCGGTCGTGCGAACGCGGAAATGATGTATGCAAATAAGAGGCATCGATGCGCCTCGCCAGCCGTTCAGGAAGGAGCGTCGCCGAGCGCCTCGCGCGGCGAGCACGGTTTCGCGAGCGCGCTCGGCGCTCTCGGAAAGAACCGTGAGGTGTCCCATCTTGCGGCCCGGCCGGGGCGTCTCCTTTCCGTACAGGTGTAGTTTGACTTCCTCGAAGCGACAGGCGGCAGCCCAATTGGGAACGCCCGATTGCCAAAGATCGCCCAGCAGATTGGCCATCGCGGCCGGCCGCACCAACTCGGTCGATCCCAGCGCCAGTCCGCAAACGGCGCGCAACTGCTGCTCGAACTGGCTGGTGATGCACGCGTCGAATGTCAGATGGCCCGAGTTGTGCGGACGCGGCGCCAGCTCGTTGATGACCAAACCGCCCTGGCGGGTGACAAAGAACTCGACGCACAACACGCCCACGACTTCGAGCGATTCCAATACGGCGCGGGCCATGGCGACGGCCTCGCGGGCCACGCTGGGCGGAATTCCGGCCGGAGCACCGACACGTCGAGAATGTGATTGACGTGTGCATTGGCGATCGTGTCGTACTCGGCAGCTTCTCCGGCGAGCGAGCGGGCCGCGACCACCGAGACCTCGCACTCGAAGTCGACGAACTTTTCGACCACGGCCTCGGTTGTGGCCACCGCCTGCCAGGCAGCCGGGGCGTCGGCAAGCGTGAAGATCTTTGACTTGCCCCTTGCCGTCGTAGCCCCAGCCGGCCGTCTTGAGCACGGCCGGCGGTCCCAAGTCCGCCAGCGCCTCGTTTAGTTCGGCCAATGAACGAACCGCGCGAAACGGCGCGACTGGAAAGCCCGCACTGGCCAGAAACATTTTCTCGCGCAAGCGATTCTGGGTCGTGACCAGGACCGCGCCGTCTGGCCGCACGGGGGCGAAGCTGGCGGCCGCCTCGACTGCCGCGGCGGGGATGTTTTCGAATTCGAACGTGACCACGTCGACGCCGCGGGCAAACTCGCGCACCGCGTCGAGATCCTCGTAGGCCGCCTGGGTCTCCTTGTCGGCGACCTGGCCGGTGGGAGTGTCGTAGTCGGGCGAGAAGGTGTGGACGCGATAGCCCATCCGCCGGGCGGCGATCGCGAACATCCGCCCCAACTGCCCACTGCCCAGCACGCCGATGGTCGCCCCCGGCAGGATTACCCCATTCACGGCAGGGTCTCTCCGAGCACCTTGCGCCGCTGCTCTTCGCGAAACTGCGCGCAGCTTGTCGACCAACTCTCCCTGGCCGCGGGCCAGGATGCTCACGGCCAGCAGCGCCGCGTTGACCGCCCCGGCTTTGCCGATGGCCAGCGTGGCCACGGGCACGCCCCCGGGCATCTGCACGATCGACAATAGCGAGTCGAGACCTTGCAGCGACTGGCTTTGGACCGGCACGCCCAGTACGGGCAAGATGGTTTGCGCCGCCACCATTCCGGGCAGGTGGGCCGCGCCACCAGCCCCGGCAATGATCACTTGCAGGCCGCGCGATTCGGCCTCGCGCGCGTACTCGCACATCCACTCGGGTGTGCGATGGGCTGATACCACGCGACATTCGTGCGCCACGCCGAACCGGTCGAGCATCTCGTGGGCATGGGCCATCGTGTCCCAGTCCGACTTACTGCCCATGATGATGCCCACGAGCGGGCGTTGTTCTTTCGTCATGGTGCTACCATACCGCGAGACGGAAGCAGCCTGCAAGCCGATCTGTTTTGGCTGTGAGCGATGCCGCGCAATCAACCGAACCGCGATGGCGCGTCAACCGCTTCGCCAGGCGGCCAGGAACCGGCGGGCGAAAGAGCCTGGGAATCGCGCTTTGGCGATGAAATAAACGGGCATGACAATGTTGTGATTTATTTCACAAACTCATCGCCGGAGAGGGCCCGCGAAGACGCGACTTCTTGCTGTACGGTTTTCCAAAAGATGCTATACTTTGCACGGTTGGTTCGTCGAGCGAGACCACGCCGTTGGTTCAACCCGAATCGGCACTGCTGCCTCTTTCGCCTGCCATCCTGGGTGCCACGTGGGCCCCTTTCAATTGGCGACCCGGAAAGTAAAGATTGGGTCGTGTTGCGCCTTGTACAGGAGTCTGTTCCGTGGGTAAGAAGTTGTATGTCGGAAATCTCGCGTATTCCATGAGTAGCTCCGATCTGGAGCAATTGTTCGGCCAATATGGCACGGTTCAAAGTGCGCAGGTGATTCAGGATCGCGAAACCGGGCGCAGCAAAGGATTCGGATTTGTGGAAATGAGTTCCGACGCGGAGGCTCAAGCGGCCATTCAAGGGCTCAACGAACAAGAACACCAGGGCCGTCCACTGGCGGTCAACGAGGCTCGTCCGCGCGAAGATCGCGGGGGCGGCGGCGGTGGTGGTGGCGGCCGCGGTGGACGCGGCGGCGGCGGTTACGGAGGTGGTGGCGGAGGAGGCGGATATGGCGGCGGCGGGGGTCGCGGCGGACGCTATTAAGCCGTTCCGCAGAATTCGCCAACCAGACGAAAACATTACCAAGAAGGCCGCACCATGCGTGCGGCCTTTTTTTTTGCGCCGGGAGCGGGAAATTTTGCGACGGTGCCCAGGCGACCTAGCGGAAACGCGGATTGAAGTCCGGCTCGTCGCGGTCGTACGTTTCGCGCTCGGCACGGCGGGGCGGCGCGGGACTTCCGGCGAGCAGCACGGCCAGCATGCCGGTCAGAAACACGCCGTCGAAGGTTCCGGCCCCGCCGATCGAGGCAATCGACGCTCCCAGTCGGCCGAGCAAACCCAGGTTCAGCAAATCGGCGCCGATCAATGTGCCCAGGCAGCCCGAGATATAAGCCAGCGGCGCGGCATAGTCTCGCGACAAGAACACGGCCACGAGGGCCGAGGCAATTGGCGGCAAGAAGACCGGCACGGCGATGCCCATGCCTTCGATCGGCTCGGCCAGATAGTAAACAATGGCGGCCACGACGCTCACGCCGACCAGCGCCTGGCCGTAGATCTGGTTCTTGACCAACAGGTAGATGGACAACAACGTCGGTATCACGGCGCCGCCCACGTTGACGGCCAACACCGTGGCCGGCCACTGCTCGATGCGCGGCACGAGGTAAGCCACTCCCCAGCGGTCGCGGACAACTTGACTTTCGACCACTTGCCTGCCAGGCAGTTCGGCGATTGGAATGTTCACGTAGGCTCCGGCCAGCGAGAAGAACAAAATCGCGTAGGCCGCTTTACGGCTGATGCCGATCCGTTCGTAGGCGTAGCCAATGATGCCGATCTGCAACACTGCCACGACGATGGCAAACGCCACCGCCAGCAGCAAAAAGAACGGCGGAAGCGAATGAAAACTGGATGACTGCATGCCGACGACCCTACCAAGTTCGTGCTTTGCCCGTCAGTCCAAATGCGGGGGCGATGCCAGTTCCACGCTGTCGGAATGCCGCTTCGCAGAGCTACCTGATTGCGACAAGATCCAATCCACCACGCGCCAATCCATCCAGCGGCGGTCCGGATCGGCGCCAGCGCGACCGACAAACCCCAGGTGGCCGCCACGCTCAGTCCAATGAACGCGCACCGCGGGGGGCAGACGGACCGCGCTTAAAGCCTGGGGCGGAATCATCGGATCGTCACGCGAGGCCAGCACGAGCGTGGGGATTTCTATGTCGGGCATATATTGGGCCGAACTGGCCTCGCGGTAATACGCGTCGGCCGTGCCGAAGCCGCAGACGACGGCGGTGAACTCGTTGTCGAACTCCCACAGGGTGCGTGGCCGGGGGGGCGGCGAGACAGCGGCCAAGTCCGGCAACATTGCCGTCGCGGCGGCGATCTGCCGCGTGAGCAACGTCACGAAGTACCGGTCGTACGGCCGATTGGTCAGGCGCGAGATCTGCCGTGAACAGGCCGCCAGGTCGACCGGCGGGCAGACCGCCATGGCGCTGTCCAGATTTCCACAGGCGCGCTGACCCAACTCGCCCAACAGCTTGAGCGTGATGTTGGCCCCCAGCGAAAATCCGACCAGCGTCGTGGGCGAGCTTGGCGCCAGCCCGGCGATCGCCTCGAGCGCCGCCGCGGCGTCCTCGGAACGGCCGCTGTGGTAGGGCAAGCGGGCCAGGCCCGCCCCGGCGCCGCAACCGCGCAGATCCATGCGAAAAGCGCGCACTCCCCGGGCGCTCAACTTATGCGCGATCCGCTGCATATAACCGCTGGTGTGGCAGCCGGCCAGGCCATGGATCAACAGCGCCGTTCGATCGCCCGGCTGCCAGTCGGGCGGACAGTCGTCGTGCAGCACCAGTTGGTCGCCGTCGGCCAGCGTCACGCGATGCTGCCGTGCCTGATAGGCTAGCGCCGGCCACGGCAGATACACGCCAGCCAAAGTTTGTGCATGACCGCCGCGCAGCAAGGGATGTGCCCGAAACGAAGTGAAGACGTAACTCGACATGCGTACTGGATCTGTCCGAAGAGTAGCCGCGCGAGCGGACTTTATTTCGCGTTCAATTGCACGGCGGCTTTGACGGCGGCAGCCGCAGCAGCCCCGGCAGCGGCAGCGGCGCCCCCGGCGGCCGTCTTGACCGGCGCGTTGGGAGTTTGGTTCTGGTTGAGCAACAGCCACTCGGCGCGGATCACGATTTCCAGGTCCGAATTATTGAGCGATTTTTGCAGCGACGGAAAGGCTAGCGGACCCAACTCCAACAGTCGCTGCTGAGCGGCCTCGCGGACGGCAAATTTGCGGTCCCCCAATTGTGCAATCAGCCGATCGACCTCGCTGGGCAACTGTGGATCGGCGTTGCGCAGCACGACGATCGGCACGCGCAAGATTTTGGTCGGTTCCGGAAATACCGACAGGGGAATCTTTTCGTCGATCACGCCGGCATCGAGTCGGCAGGCCACGACCAGCGTGTCGCCCTCGAACAATAGCCCGCCAAATCGATCGACGAAGCCCTGGGCCTCGTCGGCGGTTAGCCCGGTGCGGGCCAGCCGCTCGGCAAAGGCCTTGGTGGTTTGGCTGGTCGACGCGTCGGAACCCTCGGGCAGCGGATCCGACAGCGTGACTTCCACGCCGCGTGTGGCCGTGGCGGCGGGGTTGCTCGGGGATTTTGATTTGACTTCCGCCGGGGCCGCGGGAGCCGCCGCGGCGGGCGGAACTTTAGCGGCGGCGGGGAGACCGCCGAACAACTTGATCGCGCCGGCGGGCGGCCTGGCCGGGGGCGCGGCCGCGGGCGCCGTTGTCGCCGCAGGTTGTTTGTCATCGTCGAACAGGTCGGCTTTGGCCGCGCCCGGTTTGTCCTGGCCCGCTTTTTCCTTGTCCGACTTGTCGTCCGCCTTCCCGTCGGCCGCCGATGGCGGCACGTCGGATTTGGGCAGCACGTCGATCCAAGCCACGCGGCGGCCCTCGGGTGTACCGCGGCAAATCAACACGTCGTGCAGCGTGCCGCCCGAAGTGTTGATGACCTTGAACTTGTCCGGTCCGCCTTCGAGCCGGATCGGGGCCGACAGATTGAGCTCGACGTCGTAGGCCAGGAATCGTTCGGCGCGGGCACCGCGCTTGACGAACAGACCGCTCGCCTGGCGAGCCTTGTGAATCCAGCGATCTTCGTCCACGAACAAAAGGTCCGCCTCGTCCTCGAGTCTTTCGACCAGGTCCAATTTGGGATCGCCCGACCACCGCAGACGATTGGGCAAACCTTCGCCCGCCGGCCAGTGCGCCAGAAAGCTGCCGGCTTTGGTCCGCAGATCAACGTCCAGATTTGTCGCGGGCTGCCCATGAAACGTGATCAAATTGATCGGCGCGATCTTCATTTTGCGGATCGCCGGCGCGGATTTAGCCGGACCGACTGCATTCATATTGAGCCCGAAGGGATTGGCATTCAAGACGATGCCATTGGTTTGCGGCTTGACCAGCGGCGCATTGCGGGCCGAATCAACCAGGCCGGCGAGCGCCGAGGGATAGGCCGTGCGCATGTTGGCCTGCGTCGCCCCCGGCTCCAGGATCCACAAGGAAACGTCGTGAACCTCGAACTTCGCCTTCGCCTCTTCCGCCCGCGCGATTCGGCTGGTCAGGCCGATGGCGAGCAGGGTCGCGAACACGGCCAGAGAGAGCGGGTTGCCAAGCGAGTGAGTTGTCCCGTGCCACTTCATCGGAGAACCTCTATTTCGCTTCCGCGCGGAACAGCCGCGGCTCGGCCCAAATGACGCGATCGCCGATGTCCTGGTCCTCGCCAAATCCGACTTCCAGCGCGATTTGCCTGGCGCCTGCCACCGACAGTTCTATTTCCCGCGGATCCTGGTCGGAACGAAAATCCTCTTGCAGAAACACTTCGCGCCCGTCGACGGTGACACGGCACAGCGCTCGGCCGCGATTTCCGGCGCTGTCGTCGAACGCAAGCGTGGCCTTGAATTTGTCGAATTGACCATCGAGCGCGTACGTGAGCACGCATTGCGAATGCGTGGCCAAATAGCGAGCGGGCCGCTTGCCCTTGATCGTGGCCGGCGTGCCGTCGAATCCCTGGTCGCGACGCCAATGGATCATGCGGCCAAAATACGGAACTTCCTCAACCGACACCGGTTCCATGTCGCAGAGCGACGCGAGGCGACCGCCTCGCGAGCGGATCTCGGCGACCTCGGCCGCCGCCGCCTTGACGCGAGTCTGCCAAAGGGTCTCGAACTCCAGACTCTCACCGTCGAAGGCCAGCAAACGGCCCGCGAGCGTGTCGCCCGAGGTGAATAGGAACACCTGATGGGGCGTATTCACGGCCGGCAACCTGGCATGCGCGGCGAAGACCACGCCCAGCACGCGCTCTTGTTTCACGGCCCGATTGGCGCCTTCGAATCGCACATTGAGCTTGCCGTCCGACAGCCCCAGTACGCTGCCCTGAATATGTGCCGTCGTTTTGTCGGGGGCCGTCAGAAACAGCACGTCCTCGCCGATCGGCTCGGCCAACTGCTTGTCGAACTCGGCGCGAGCGCCACTGGGGGGCGAATTGCCGAACCAGATTCCCTTGACCCGCACCAGCGGCAGCAAGACGTCGGCTTTCCAACTGGTGCGCAGCGTGGCCGACTCGGCGTTCATTTCAACCAGTTCGCCCGACAACCGGGCAGAGTCCGCCAGGTAGGCTTCGGCCTTGGATGTTTGGGGCGCCGCGGGCGCGACGATCTGCCCGGGCTGCACGGCGCGATCGACCTTCTGAGCATCGCTGGTGTGCGTGCCGCCCAAGACCATGGCTTTCGTCGTCGAGCCGTCGCTATAGGTGTAGGTGACTTCAAACTTCTGGCCAAAGCTGTCGCCAGCCGGCGGTTCGAGGTAAATCTCGGCTTCCGCGGCCAAGTCTTCGCGGGCAATCGCCAGGCGCCAATGGGGCGATTGGGAGGTATCCAGCCGCCACACGCGCAACTGTTTGGGCAGACGGCAGACGACGGCAATTTGTTTCAGCGTTTGCGGCTTGAGTCCGTGCGCGTGCAGATGAATGTCCTGAATGCCGTTGCCGCCGTTGGCATTGCCCACTTGCACCAGATCGTGGTTGTCCTGGCCAATCCAGTTCAAGTCGGCCGGCGAATCGCTGGCGGCGGCTTTTGCCGAATTCGATGCGTTGCACGTCGTCGAGCGCGATCGTGCGGGCCGGGTCGGATAGCTCAAGCTTGTTGTCGGCCAGTGCCGTGATGCGACCACTGGTGCGCTCGTCATCGATGGTAATGACCAGCGCCTGCACTCCTTGTGGGGCGGCAGGCGCCGGCGCCGCATCCTGCGCGCGAAGCGAGCCGGACCCAACCAGGGCCAGTAGCCCGATCGACCAGTGAATGACACGCTTGCCGGTCATGGAGCCGAGGTCGCCGAGGGTGATGGGTTGCTCATCGCCGCCTTTCGGCGCGCCGGCTCGTCTTCCGTCGCCTCGCCGGCGGGTTTCTCCTCGGCCAGCCGCCGATAGTAGCGCTCCAACAACTGCTGATAGTGAGGCGGAAATCCTTCGTTCATCGATTGCAGAATCTGTTGCCGCTTATGCGCAGGTAATTGACCCCAGCCGCGGCCGTTGCGGTTGGCGTCGTGCAACGGGCCGGAACCGCCAGGGCCGACCCTGATCGTCGAGTCTTCCGCGGGCTTGTCGGGATTGGCGTTCACCTGCCCGCTCCCTTGCTGCCGCCGCTGCTCCAACAGGCGAATCAACGCGTCGAGCTTGTCCACCGCGTCATGCTGCTTCTGACGAGTCGGCTTATCGGTCAACAGTTTGGACAGCCGTCCGCCGGCCACTTGCATATCGACGATCACGCCGCCCAGCGGATCCGGCTCCTCTTCTTCCTGCGCTCGCGCGGTCGAGGCGAACGGCAACAGCAGTCCCCCGATCGCCAGCGCGACAACGAAGCCCCCTCGCAATCGATCGCGGACAGGCAAACCGACACGCGCCGTGGAACGCAGGGTCGTTATCATGAGGCACCTCAAATTTGTTTCTCTCGATCCGCACATCTGAATGATCCGACAACGGACAAACTCGCACCGACTTCGCGAGAACTCTTGTTCACTCCGGCAAGGGAACTTCGTCACCGCGTTCGGCGGCAAGCTGTTCGGTGGCATCGCGAATGTCTTCTTGCCGGCCTTCCAGCGCCTCGATTCGTTTGCGCAGCGCGGGCGAAAGCGATCCGGCGGACCGCTTGCCGTCGACTTCGGTGGTTCGCTGCTCAACGCGCGACTGCAACAAACGAATCATTTTCAATTCCGAGATAATTCGGTTTTGTTCCTTGCGTTGCTCCTCGGGCGAGTTGCCGCCGCGACGGCCCTTCTTGCTGTTAGCGTCGGACATCTCATTGACCACGTCGAGCATGGCCTTCAGGTCGGCTTCAATCTGCTTTTCGGCGGTGACCACGTCGCTCGAGGCGTCGCCCTCGGCCAGCGACAGCTGCACGTTGTCCGTGGCATCGCGAACCGCCGCCAGCGCGGCGGGCAAGGCGATGCCGAATTCGGTTTCCTCGACGATGTTGATCAGCTCCTGAGCCGTGGCGGTGATTTTTTCCTCGCGCTTGGCCAGCACGGCGACCGCCGCCAAGGCCTGACGAGAACCCTCCTTGACCGACGGACCGAGCGTCACGGTCCTTTCGCGGACGGCCACCTGCATTTCCAACATCGCGGTCAATCCTTCGGTGACCCGCTTCTTGACTTCGCGGCGCAACTGGCGAGCCAATCGCTCGGCCTCTTCGGCCAGCAATTCCTCGGCATACTTGAGCGAGGCCAGCGCTTTTCCCTGTTCGCCGTTGCCCGCCCCGGCTTGCGAACCGCCGAACGCGCTTTCGGCGCTTCCCATGCTGCCGCTGGCGCGCATCAATTCGGCCAGGGCGGCGGTGCCGTTTGCGCCGAACTGGCGGGTCATATCCGTAACCTCGTCGGTCGCGCCGCGGTTTTCCTCCTGGTCTTTTCGCATGGCAGCGAATTTCTGTTTTGAGAGGGCCTCCTTGGCCTCGGCTTCCTTGGCGGTGACGTCGGCCAACTCCTTCTTCAAGTCGTCAAGCGCCTCCTCCATGGCCGGCTGGGCCTCGGACGCCGCCGGCTTGGCCAGCGATTCGACGGCCGCTTGCATATGATCGCCAGCCTTGACCAGGTTTTCCGATTTCACGCCTTCCTGCAACTCGTCGGACAGGGCCTTCGTGTCGGCGCGGGTCTTCTCTTGCGACTGGCCGAGCTGCTTGATCGCGGTCTGCTCGCCGGCGTTGGGCTCGGCGGCCTTGGCCAGCGGAGCGTTCTTCTCGACGTGTTCGGTCTGCCGCTTGACCAATTCTTCCAGGGCCGCCTTGCGCTTGGTCAGCGCGGCGAGTTCCTTTTCCTTGGCGGCCGCCTTTTTCGAGATGCGTTCATGGCGGCTTTCCTCCTTGATCACGCCGTCGAGCTTACGCAATGTTTCGCGAATTTGCCGCAGACGTTCCAGCCGCATCTCGAAATCCAAATCGGTCGATAGCAGCAACTGCTGCAATCGCTCGAGTTTGGCCAGCAACTGCTTTTGTTCCTCGACGGCCCCCTTCAGCGCCAGCTTGGCCAGCGCCTCTTGCGTTTCCTTCATCTGATGACGGATCAACTCCTCGCGAGCGTATTTCAATCCCAACATCAGCCGCGACGAATTCTCGGGTTCGAGCCGTTTGAGGTCCTCCGAAAGGCGAAACATCCGCTCCTCGAGCTCGGACATTTCCTCGTGGACCTGCTCCTCGCGAAAGCTGAGCTGCTCGCCCAGCGTGATCTCGCGATCACCGCGCTGGCCGAGCCCCGCGGGCGTTTGTTTCTTCTCGCTCGCGGCGGGCGGCTTGGCCGGCGGCGAGACTGATTTATCGACCGCGGCCGGCGCTCTTGCGCCCGGCTGAATGGCGACCAAGGGGCGGCCCAAATAATCGCCGTCACTGTCGCGACCACAAATCGAATGCCGCTTTTCATGGCGATTTTCTCCGTTCGACGTCGCGCTGGCCCCTACCCCACCATTTGTAGGCCAAGGCCGGGCGCCAGTCAATAAAAGTCCGCTGTTCTACGGCGGTTCCCCGTCGCCCGCATCATTCGTCGAACAACTTGTCGGTTCGCTCCTTGTCGATCGCCTCGGTGGATTTGAGCAAATCGCCTTGGCGGTTGATAATCTGCTTCAACTGGTTGACCACGTCGATGAAGCTCTCCCAGAGCGCCATCTGTCCGAGAATGGTCTGCATGGCCTCGACCGACTGATCGGCTAGCGCCAGTGCCGCGGTGCGCCGCTCAATCGAAATCGCCCCCTCGGGCGCCAGTCCGTCGATCGCCGTGCGGAGCCGCGCCAGCAGATCGTTGTGCAAGGTGCGCAGGGGTGTGATGATTCCGCTTTGCAAATTATCGCGTGCCTGTCCGCCGGCCAGATCGTTGAGCGTCATCTCTTGCAGCGTGGCGTCGAGCGCGCCGGTTACTTGCCACACCTGCCGGCCAATCACTTGCTGTGCCCGAGCCAGCCCCTGGATGTCGTCAACTTTGGTCAGTTCGCCCAGCGACTGGGACTGCGCCTTGGCGCTTTCCACGGCCCGGGCGAACTTGGCGCGCTGCTCGCGCTGTCGCATCAGGATTTCGTAAAACAACTCCTCGGAAGAAACGACTTGGAAAGCCAGCCAACGCGAATGGCCCAACTGCGCGCCCAACGTGCTGGCGTCTTGGGCGGCGCCGCGAAGCTTGATCGAAGTGCCCGGCGTCAGGCCACGAGAGGCGAGTTGCAATTCGTGCTCGAGTTCGATTTCGGTCCGCTGGGGTCCGTCGGCCGCGCGTCCCAGATCCAATTCCTCCTGCTGGACCTCGGCACGCGGCTTATCCTCGACCAGCGCGGTCCGCTCGACGTCAAGCGCCAGCGACGCCAGGCCAAAATCGTCGTTGGCCCGCACGGTCAGCGGAATCCGGGCGACCGGCGTCACGCGACGTCCGACGCCGCTGGAGCGAATCGTGACGCGCGGCTCGCGATCCTTGAGCAGGCCGATGGAAAGGAAATAGGGTTTTGACATCAGGCCACCGCGCTGTCCCTTGAGACGAAACTCAAGCGCTAGCGAGTCCTGCATCGTCCACCGCAGCACATAAGTACGATCGTCGATCTTTTCCCAGCCCGAGACCGGCAGCAATTTGTCCAAAGCCACGGCCGAATCCAGCGGTTGGTTGGCTACCAGTTTCAGTTCCAGTCGGGTCTTGGGCAGAAACAGCAACTGCGTATTGCCTTCACCGACCTTCTCGGTGCGGTCTTCGGCGCTGCCGGGCCAGCGAGCCGTGATTTCGAGCGTGCTGACGGCGGGTCGGTCGATCGGCTCGATCGTGATCGGTCCCAGCCAATCGTCGCCGCCATAGATGTTCAATTCGATCGGCTCGGCCAGCGGCGGAAGCTCGTAGCGAAAACTGGTTTCGTCAAATTGCTCGGCGTTGCCGCGGCGGCGTTCTCCGCTGGCGGTCCGATACGAGAGGCTGACCTGGTCCGGCGGCTGGCTTTGCGGCGGCTCGACCGCTTCGACCAACAGTGGCTCGCCGCGCCCCGCGAGGAGCCACGCGCCGCTGGATCCGGCAAACGTCGGCCTGGCATTGATGTGCAACAGCGACAACTCGCCGCGCGGCACCAGCAGTTGCGTCGCATCGTCTAAACCATCGAGGCTCAGGTAGGTTTGTTGCGGCCAGCGAACCGTGGACCCCGCCAACCAGCGCCGGGCCCACAAATCGGCCGTGGCCGGCCAAATCGCGCACCAACCGACCGCCAGCAGCACCGCGGCGCCACAGGCAACTAAACGCGTGCGCCGGCGCTCGACGTTGAGCGAACTGGCCAGGTCGACGTGGTCCAGCGACTCGGCACACTCGAGCACGGCCGCGTGAATCATGCTGGGCGACGCATGGTCGGCGGAATTCAACAACTCGGGCAGTTGCAGAACATTCGAAATTCGCTGCCCCACGCCCGGCATCCGGCGATCGAGGAGTTCGGCCAGGTCCAAATCACGCATCGGCAAAAGCAGCGGGCGAATCAATCGCTGCACCAGGACGTAGAGAATTGCCGCCACGGCAACAGCCAACAGCCCCAACCGCGTCGGCAGGTTGAATCGCACGAGACGATCCAGCACCAGGGTGGTGGCAACCGCCAGTAGCACGGCCGCGACCACCCAGGACAAGCCCTCGACCAGCAAGTGGGTCCGCAGCGCTCGACGAACCGCTTCCAGTCGGCGCAGCACCAGGCGCTGCGCCTGACGGATCGCGGTGGAATCGACATAGGGTTCTTCGATGACGGCCACAGGCAAATACTCGTCCGATTCAATTCCTCGAATACATGATCACGCCATTCGCGATCGCTTTCGCACAATCCATTCCGCGGTCAACAACACCATGAAGCTGCCGAACAGGATCGGGGCGTCCCACAGTTCATCGCGATACTCGAGCAGTGCGGCCAACCTGCTTGACCTTGAAGGCGTCCGGAACTTGTTCGAAATCGGCCAGCGAAAGCACCTTTCCGCCGCTGGCCAGGGCCACGTCCTCCAACAGCGCCCGATCGAGCTTCGGCCGATCCAGTTCGCTGTCGCCGGCTTCGGCGCGGATGTTGAGCGTGGCGGGCCGCACGGCCGTGTCCCCCTGAGCCGCGATGCTGCCCGGCAGGATGCGAATGCTGTAGACGCCCGCCTCATGGGCGGTGAAGCTGGCCTCGGCCATGCCCACCTGGTCGGGCGGCGATTCCATTTCCAGCGGCGTCGGCGGGCTGGCCGGCCAGTTCGACTTCGCCGCGCAGATCGGCCACCGCACCCAGTCCCTCGTTATCGTCGATGGCCTTGGCGCGAATCATGACCCGCTCGCCCGTGCGATAGGCCGCCTTATCGGTGGAGAGATGTGAACGGATAGCGCCCGCCCAGCGCCTTGCCGCGACCCACGCGATCGATCAACCGGGCCCAAAATCCGTCAAAATACTCCTCGTGCAGATAGCGCCAGCGATAGGTGCTGTCGAACGCCACGAATACGGTTCGCCCGGGCCCGTAGCGGTGCATCGCCATCAGCACATGGCGGCCGAACGCATTGCGCATCCGCGGGTCGCCGTGGCGGGCGAGGACCGTAGCGCCAGGCTTGGCGCGAGTGACGGGAAAATGCCAATACATGCCGGGCAAGCTGGCCAGCACCTCGCGGTTTCGGGCGGGATCGGCGTCGAACTGAAAGATCGGGTCGGCCGATCCCTCGGTGCGTCAGCTCCAGGTTCCAAGGCTCCAGCGCGCTGAGCGACACTTCGGCGTTGGACTTGAACAAGCCCGGGTCGGCGACGACCGGCAGCGTCCGCAGCCAGCCGTTGTTGACGGTCGAGGTGTTTGCATCGCCCGCATCCGAGGCCACGCCATCGAACAGGTTGCGCGTGTGCATTTCGCCGGCGACATAGACCAGCCCTCCGCCCGCCATGCCGACGAACTGGCTGATCAACTCCGACCAGGCCGGCCCCAGGGCCCGCATGTCGGGATCGAACAGGATCACGACGTCGTAATATTCCAGTTCCTGCCGATTGTTGGGCGAGTCGGCGGATCGGCCGGGTGCCCATCTGCTCGTAGCCGTCTCCGGCCGATTGCAGCCAGCAGGCAAACTCCAGGCCCGTGTCGCGCAGCAGCGCATTGCGCAAGAACTGCACTTCGGGCGAAGGCGCGCCGGCCATCAGCAGCACGCGAATCTGCTGCCGCACGACCTTCATCGCGTGGGTGGCAAAGTTGTCGGCCTCGGTCAGCTCGACGCCGAGGTCGGCGATCTTGGCCCGAAATTCGAGTTCGCCGACCGCGTCGGGCGTGATCTTGAACGCCAGCCGCTTCGTGGCGGCGTCCTCGTTGAACGTGACTTCCTCGCGGCCGACCTCGGTCCAGGCCGTGTCCTGGCGCTTTTCCAGCGTGACCACGCCGGTGCGATCTGGCATGCCGTGCCCCTCGACCAGCACGGCGACTTCGGTCGGATCGCGGACGAAAACGACCGGGTCGGCTTCGATGGCGGCCAGCCGGGCATTGCTCGGGCCTTGCTCGCTGCCGACGGCCAACGCCACGACCGGCACGCCCTGCTTGCCGGCCTGCTCGGCCACTTTGCGCGGATCCTCGCCGGCGTTCGATTGGCCGTCGCTGACCACAGTATTCCGGCCAGCGGCTGGCCGCGATGCTCGGCCAGCGCCGCCGCCAGCGCGTCGCCGATGGCGGTCTCGCGCCCGCCGGGCGGTAGCGGCGGCAATTTCGTCCGGCTGGAGCGCGGCGGCCTTTTGCGAAAAGCCGTAAACCGACACGTTTCGCCCCTCGGACAGTTTTCCGATCGTCTTCTCGAGCGCCCGCTTGCCAGCGCCAGTCGCGATTGCTTGCTGCATCGCGGCCGCGCCTTCGTAGCCCAATTTGCCGGCCAAGGTCGCTTGGACTTCATCGTCTGGATACGGATCGTTGAGCCCCATGCTCTCGGACGTGTCGACCAGGACCACCAACTGCGACGGAGCGGATTCGTGCTTGGTGATGACCAACACCAGTTCCAGCAGCATGAAGGCCACGCAGACGAGCACCAGTCCGCGCAAGCCGATCAACAACAGGCGCATCGCGCGGCCCACGTTGCTCGCCTCGCCGCGATACAGATACCAAATGCCGACGAGCGCCAGGGCGCGCCAGCGCCGCGCAGGCGACTGCCCACAGCCCCTCGGGCAGCGAATGAAACTGGATTTGCCAGGAGCCGCCCGAAACCCAATCGGGCGCTGCTTCAATCCCAGCAGCCAGTTGAAGAACTCGATCATCTCGAAACCGCTTCCCTCTGCAAATCGACCTACCGTGGCCGGCCGCCCAGCGGGCGAAACATGCCTCGACGACCAGCAACCCCAGCAGCCCCGTAGCCAGCATGCGCCAAATTTCCTGGCCGCGAACGGCCAGCGTCGGATCGGCCAGCGCGCTGGTCGAGACAACCTCGGGCTCGAGCATCCCCCAGGACTTACGGAACTCGGCGGTGTCGAGTCGATCCAACTCGCTCTCGCGACGATCCGGATTCACGGCGAACATCTGGCTCATCGCTCCGGACGCCGAGTCATGCCAGGTCATCTTGTAGAGCCCGGCGCGGCGGGTGTCGGTATAGGCCAACAAGCGATCCGCGCGGATTCGTTTCCGGCGTTCTCGCCGGCGATTTATCCGCGCCTTCGCCAGATTGCAATACCAGCGGAACGGCCTCGTCGGCGCCGGGCATCTCGACGGCGGCCAAGGTAATATCGTGCGTGGCGGGCAACTCGACGCTCAGGACCTGGCCGGCCATGAATTGCCGCAGGCTGGCCGTGCTGCGCGCCACGGCCCGGGCGGCCTCGCGCACGGCCAACACGTAGCTGGCCTCGGTCGGCCAGTCGCTCCAACCGCGATCGGCCGCCACCGTCCACAGCAGGACCTGCCCGTCGCCCACTACCTTTTCCAAGACGGCCGGAGCCGAGGCCTGATTGTTCCAGCGGGCCAGCACGCGCGTCGTCTCGGCGCCGCCGGACGGCATGCGCACTTCGTAAAACTTGCGGAACTTGACCCGTTCGAGCGCCGCGGGCGTGAGCTGGCCGAGCGGCTCGAGCGGCGAACCGTCGGCCGGCTCGACCAAGAGACCGCTGAACTCGCCGTCGACGACCGACTCGAATGCGGCCGGCAGCAGTCCGGCCGCCGTTCTTGTAGAGCAGTTGGTTGTAATTGTCGGGATCGAACTGATCGCCGACAAAGATCATCAGCCCCATGCCCGCGGCCACTTGTCGCTCGAGCAGCTCGGCCTGGTCCGCCGTAAGACGCGCCACGTTGGCCAGCACCAGCAGGTCGGGGTTCGAGGTGACGGTCGAAGCCCATTCGGAATCGGTGACGATCTCGACGCGAAACGGCTCGGCGGCCTCGCCGGCCAGCGACAGCGCCAGGGCCAGAAAATCGGTCTCGCCGCCCAGCGGCTCGCTCGAGGGCTCGCCGTCGACCAGCAGCATGTTCACGCTCGCCCGGACCTGCACCACGACGCCGCGCGCGTTGTCGCCAGCGAGCGCGTCGTGCCGGCAGCTCGAACGCCACGTCGTGTTCGCCCGGTTCCTGAAATGTCGCGATCAACGGCAGCAGGATCGTTTCGCCGGCGGCGATCGCGGGCACGCGCACCAGCGTGGGCTTGCCGTCGACGATGAAATTGGCCTCCAGGCCGGCCAGCTCGCCGCCGCGTGTCGTTGCGCACCTCGGCCTGAACCGCGTCGGCGCGGCGGCCAGCGCCAAGCGGTCCACCTGTTCCAGGCCCACCAGCGCCACGTTGTTCGTCTGCGGCGTTCCGACGTCGAACACGCGCAGTCGCACTCGCCCGGCCGCCCAGCGATTGCCCAGCTCGGCGACATTCGCCTCCCAGCCGGCCCGGCGCAAGTCGGTCACCAGCGTCACTTCGTGCAGGGGATAGGAACCGCTGGCGACCAGCTCGTCGACGCGCCTGCAAGATCGGCTCCCAAGCGCTCAGCACTTCGCTGGCTTGACGTCGCGGACGGTCTGCGCGATCGTCGTCGACATTGTCCGAGCTCGACCTCGCGCAACAGCGGCTGCTTCGGCCGCGAGGCCAGCACCAGCGTGAAGCCGTCCTTGGCGCCGAAGGTCGACAGCAAATCGGCGACCAGGTCCTGCCCGCGCTGGCCAGCGCCGTCTTGCCCTCCTCGGCGTAGCCCATGCTGAGCGAGTCGTCGAACAACACGATGCGGTTCGTGCGGCCGCCGGTGCCCAGCCAGCGCGACAGTCCCTCGGCGTGCATCACGGGCCGGGCCACCAGAAAGAACAACAGCAGCACGAGCGCCGTGCGCAGCAGCAACAGCAGCAACTGCTCGATGCGAACGCGGCGGCGATTGCGCTGGATCGAGAGCTTCAGATAGCGCATCGGCGCCCAGTCGACGCGGCGATACTGCCGCCGATAGAGCAAGTGGATCAGCAGCGGGATGCTGGCCAGGGCCAGTCCCCACAACAGCGGCGTGATTGAGAAAGGTGAGCGTGTTCATCGGACCTTATGCCGTCGATTTCCGCCCTAGCGGCGTCCGGGGCGGTTCAAGTGTTTCAGCCGTTCGCGGGCGTGCAGGTAGTGGCTGAGCGCGTCGGCCAGCGGCTGATCGGTGCGCAGCAGCAAGTAGTCGATGCCCCGGTCGCCGCAAGCGCCGCGGACCTCATCGAGAAACTGTTGCATCGCGGCCTGATAAGTCTTGCGAAACGCCCAGGGCTCGGCCAGCAGCTCTTCGCTGCCTTCGATGTCGCGAAACATCACCAGGTCGTTGAATGGCAGTTCGATCTCGTCGCGATCGAGCACGTGGAACACGATGATTTCGTGCCCCCGATATTGCAGCCGCCGCAGACCGTCGTAGAACGAGTCCAGGTCGGTCAGCAGATCGGAAAACACGATGATCAAGTCCCCGCTTCTTGAGTCTGTTCGCTGAGCGTTTGCAGCACGCTGCCCAATTCGGTCTCGCGAGTCGGCCGGGCCCGTTCCAGCAGGCCGATGATCCGAGCCAACTGCGCCTGCGTGGCCGCCGGAGGCAGGACCTCGCTCGCCTGGTCGTCGAACAGCGCCAGCCCCACCGGGTCCTGCTGCTCGACCAGCAGCGTGGCCAGCGAGGCCGCGGCCGTGGCCGCGTACTCGAACTTGTTCAGCGGGCCCCGAGCCGTAGCTCATCGACGCGCTGCAATCGAGCACGAACGTCGCCCGCAGGTTGCTCTCTTCCTCGTATTGCTTGACGTAGAAGCGGTCGGTGCGACCCAGCACGCGCCAGTCGAGCCGGCGCAGATCGTCGCCGGGCGAGTACTCGCGGTACTCGGCGAACTCGACGTTGAAGCCGTGGAACGGGCTGCGGTGCAGGCCGGAGATCGTGCCCTCGACCACGTGGCGGGCGCGAAGCGTCAGCCCGGCAATCCGCGCCAGGACTTCAGGATCGGAAAACTTGGGCGACGTGGCCATCGATGTGCGTCTGCTCCGGCTCGAACGGGAATATCGCGCACCAGGGCCGACGATCACGCTGTCGGGCGTCTGGCCGTCGGCCTGCGCGGCGTAGGTGGTCACCAGGCGATGCCGCAGCACGGGCTGTGCCACGGCCCGGATGTCCTCGATCGTCACGCACGTGCGGCCGTCCAGCGCCGCGCGGGCCTTGGCGGCCAGCATCAGCGCCTGGCCGGCGCGCGGACCGGCGCCCCAGGCAATCCACTTGTCGATGTAGGCCGGCTTGTCTTCCTCGGCTGGTGCGGGTGGCACGCACCAGGTGCATCGCGTAGTCCAGGCAGTGGTCGGAAACCGGCACGCGGCGCACCAGCGCCTGCAGCTCGGGAATCTCCTCGCCGGAGAGCACCTTGGTCAGCTCGT
Source organism: uncultured Planctomycetaceae bacterium (assembly GCA_963791755.1). GTDB lineage: Bacteria > Planctomycetota > Planctomycetia > Pirellulales > PALSA-1355 > PALSA-1355. Next base: position 751,757 of record CAWBTK010000001.1, on the reverse strand, counting down.
GATTCTCGACGCCGGTGGTCACGCGATAGATCTGCCGCTCTTCGTCGGGCGTGGGATAGCCGACGAAGACCTTGAACAGAAAGCGGTCCAACTGTGCCTCGGGCAGCGGATAGGTGCCTTCCTGTTCGATCGGGTTTTGCGTCGCCAGCACGAAGAACGGATCGGGCAGCGCGTGCCGATGGCCGCCGGCCGTGACCTGCCGCTCCTGCATGGCTTCGAGCAGGGCCGCCTGGGTCTTGGGAGGCGTGCGGTTGATTTCGTCGGCCAACAGCACGTTGGCGAACACCGGCCCGCGCACGTAGCGCAACTGCCGGGCGCCGGTCGCGCGATCCTCCTGCAACACCTCGGTGCCGGTGATGTCGCTGGGCATCAGGTCGGGCGTGAACTGAATGCGCGTGAAATCCAGCGCCAGGCACTCGGCCAGCGTGCTGACCATCAGGGTCTTGGCCAGCCCGGGCACGCCCTCCAGAATGCAATGGCCGCGGGCGAAGATGGCTGATCATCAACTGGTCGATGACTTCGTCCTGGCCGACCACCACGCGGGCGATTTGTTCGCGCAGTTGCTCATGAGCCTCGTTTGAGCTTGCTCCAGCCGGCCAGATCGGGATCGGAATCGGTTTTCACTTCTGTTCCTCGCAAACGTTGGTAGGCGGGTCTAGCGTTGATAGACGGGCAGATACTTGTAAGGCAATTGCAGGATGATCAGGGCGATTGCCGTGCCGTAGGCCTTGCCGATGCCGTCGCCCTGCCAGGAGCCGTCGCTCTTGTCTTGCATGGCGATCAATTGATCGCGGACGCCGGGAAAATACTTGTCCCAGTACTGTCGCCGGCCAGGTAGAAGGCCTGCGAGGCATAGAGCTGGCAGTAAAAGTCGTGTCCGCCGTGCTGCCAGCTCTTGCTGTCCTGAAAATGTCGCCAGACATATTCCAGGCAGCGGTTGGCCACCGGCGCGTCGTATTGCCCGGCGTTGTAGAGCGTGGCCACGGCCGCCGCCGAAATGGGCAACCGCGGCCCGCCGCCGCTGCGCAAGCGAATAGCTGATGCCGCCTTCCGAGGTGCTGCAGCGCTCGATGTATTGCACCGCCTGGGCGATCGTGCCGCGCGGCACGGCCAGCCCCGCGTTGTGCGCCGCGCGCAGGGCCTGCACTTGCGTCACCGTGACCGAGCCTTCGTCGCCCGACCGCCGGGAATGTAGGTCCAGCCGCCGTCTCGCGCTCTGGCCTTCGGCTGTCAGCTTGACCGCTTTGTCGATCACCTCCTTGGTCTTGTCGCGCAAGGCCGGCTTGGTCTCGGCGCCATAGACCGCAGGCCAGGAACATCAGGGCAAAGCCGTGTCCGTGCATCGGCTGGCCGTTGTCCTGCGATCGGCCCGGTGATCAGTCCCGACGAGGTCGAGCAACCGAGCAGAAAGTCGACGGCCTTTTCGACCTGCGGAGCATAGCGGCCGCGCGTCGGACGAGTTGCCGTTGGCCAACAGCGCCGTGCCGGCCAATCCGGTAATGGCCACCGGATAGGAACGGCCCCCCTCGTCGTTGGTCCAACTGCCGTCGGCGGCCTGGCTGCGAGCCAGGAAGTCCAAGCCCGCTGCGAACGGCCTTGAGCGTGGCAGGGGTGATGTGCTTGGGCATCACCTCCTCAGCCCCGGCTCGCATCGGCACGTTGCCGGCAGCCCAATACGAGGAACCACAAAATCCAGGTTTGCGCGGGTCGGAGTGAAATTCGCATCGTGCCATCCCTTGTTTTTTTTGGCGCTTGCTATTTCTGGGCCGTGGCCGGATCGGGCGATTGAATCGCAAAGCGGACCAGCAGTTTGACCTGCACGTTGATGCTCGACAAATTGGTCGACGTGAGCCGAGGCTCGTCAGAGTCTTCGGGCGGCGGCGCCGGCGGTTCCGTTGACGACGTTTTGATTGGGCGGGGGTTGCTGGTCGCCGGCCACTTGAACTTCCTGAACCGACAGCGCGCCGCCGAGCTTGACCTGGTTCAGCTTGGCCAGCCGGGCCGCCCTGCTGCGCGCGTCGGCGACGGCCTGCTCGTAGGCCTTCTCGCGAATCTCGGCCAAGTCGGCCACGACGAACCGCACCGCGGTTGTGTTGTTCGAGTAGTTCCCGTAGCGCATATTGCGCATCACTTCGGCCGCGCTGGGCCCGATCGTCACGCCGGTGTCTTGCGCCGTGTCCAACAACCGGCCGACCGTCTTGATCAGATCCTCCGGCGGTAGATCGCGGATGTCCTTGACGCGCACGCGCAGCACGCTGGCCACCTCGATCTGCGTCTTCGTGGGCACTTGCGGCATACCGTTCATCGCCCGTTGCTGCGCTTCCAGAGGCGTGCCGGCGGAGACCGAGAGTCCGCGCTCGTCCAGGGACAAGTTTTTCACGTTGAGCTTTTCGATCGCTTCGATCACGCGCTTCTTCGCATCGCGATACTTGACCAAGGCGTCAGCGGTCAATTCGGCCTTGCCGGACAGGTTCAAATCGACTTCGACCCAATTGGGGCGCGTCGAGAGATCGCCGGTGCCGTACACGGTAATGCCATCGCCGCCACCGGCGGCGGCAGCAGCCAGCGCCGATTGCGCGCTGGCCGTCGTACCCGGTGCAATTGACGCAGCAAGTCCGACGAGCGCCATGGAGATAACCGCGTGGAAGTTCATGACACGAGTCCTCGAATCGCGAGTTGGTTTTCTGCTCGTCCGCAAACGATTTGATGATTCAATCCATGGAAGTCAAGCACTTGTCATTTCGGCGAGTCAATTGGGCGCTGGCTGCGAGGCGGCGTTTCGACGATAGGCGGTGATCGCCACGTTCGAGACCGTGACCAAGGCGCCGGGGGTGAGGAACATGGCCCCGCCTAGCCCGTCGCGGTCGATCCCCCGAAAAATGCGCAACACGTCGCCATTGGCTTTGTCGACTTCGCAAACGCCGCGCGAAGTGAATCGATACACGCGGTTCTTGGTCACCAGCGGCTGGCTCCAATCGGCCGATCGCGGCAATTGGCTGACCCACAATAGCTCCTGGGTCTTCAAGCTGTAAGCGGCCAGCTCGTCGCCCCCCAGATACAGCCGCTCGTCATCGGCGGCCACCAGAACCGCCGCGGTTCCGACCGGACGGTTCCAGACCAGCGCGGGCCCTTCGGGCTGCAAGCCCAGCAAACGCGAAGCCCGCATTCCCTTGGCAAAGATCAGCCCTCCGGCGCGGAGCGGTCCGCTCACGCCGTAATTCGGCGGCTGATAGTTGTAATAGTAGTGTCCGGCGTTCGGCGTTGGCGAGTCGTAGAGCAATCCCCAATCGAGTTGTCCTGTTTGCGGCTGCATGCAAACCAACGCGCCGCCATGCGTGTCGACGTACAACCGATCGCGATAGTACAAAAAGCTGGGTTGCGCGGCACGATCGCTGTAAAGCTGGGACTGATCGACAGCGTAGCTGCCCAGGGTGACGGTCTTGAGCATCTTGCCGTCCTTGGCGTTCAGCTTGAGGACCGCCAGCTCGCGACCCTGGTTGGTGCGGCTCGCGCCCACATAAACCGCGTCACCCAGGGGATATGGTTTGCCCAAGATGCTCCACGTGCTCAGCGTGCGCCGCGTCGTGAACACTTCCTTGCCGGTGGCCGCGTCGCGTACGACGAGGGCGAACGGACCGTTCTGATTGGCCTGCGCCGTGTCGCGCTCAACGCTCCAAGTCTGGCCATTGTGCACCATCAGCGAATATCGCTCAGGCGCAGCGCCTTGGCGGGCCTGCTGAAACTGCAATTGGTGAAGTTTGCCGCTGCGCCACACGAGCTTTCCCGTCTCCAGATCGAAGGCCAATTGAATGCCGAACAGGTTGACATAGACCCGGGCATCGTCCACGGCCGAGGGAATCTCAAAATCGTTCGGCACCGAGCGGCCGTAGACATCCTGCAGAGGAAATGGCTGGCTGGCCGTGGCCGGATCGACCTTGCGCTGGTAGCGGAATTGCCAGCTTTCGCTGTCCTCGGCAGGCAATTCGAAGTCCTCCGGAAGAATTCCGGCCCCGGCGCTGGGTCCGCTGTTGGCGGCGGAGGCCAGGCTCGCCAAATACTCCCCGGCCGCGATGGGCCGACCGCCGATGCGAATGTTCTGGCTGGCGAATTTCTCGCCCACGGTCCGTTCGACCTCGCGGAACTCGTTCCAGCGTCCGGCCCGAGCCAGCGCCGTGGCGATCTTGCTGAGTGTTTGCGCCGGAGGGATTTTGCTTTCGGGGCAATAGTCGACGAGCGAACGCCAGGCCGCGACTGCCTGGTCCATGTCGCCTTGCTCGAAGTGCAGGTCGCCCAAACGATCCGCCGCCCGATCTCCGATGGAACTGATCAGGTGATTGGCCACGATCGAGGCCAGGCTGTTGGCCTCGACCTGGCCGGCCGCTTTATCCCACAGCGCGGCGGCTTGCGAGTCGTAAAACAATCGGTAGGCGTTTTTGCCGCTCGACGACAGCCCGGCCAACAGCCCGCGCACCAAAAGTCCGCTCGGCACCAGCACCCCGTCACCCCGATCGACGTAGCCGGCCGACGACTTGCCGGCGATGGCATCCAACGATTTGAAGGCCTTCTCCCACTGCTCGTGCTCGACGAATCGCTGGAACTCTTCGAGCGACTCCTTGACGCCCGAAGCCTGCACCGGCAACGTGAACCCGGGAGGTATTTTTTCCTGGTCGGAACGTGTTGCGGCGACTCCAAACACGACCTGCGCGGCGGCAGTCCGACAAGCGAGCGCCGCCAACATCACGAAAGCCCCGCCAGCAATGCGAAACATGCAGCGCCGGCCGCGCGTTCGGTATCGTCCAAGATCGAGGGTGAGAGAAAGCACAGAAGACCTCCGCTCCGGCCCAGCATCAGCCCGGGCGCACCCAGAATTGTTCCGTAAGGCCGATTAGAACTCCGGCGATATCAAATTGCAAAAGAAAAGCTCCCTCGGATGAAGATTGTTGGAAAGCCGATTAGGTGGTGGTACAATTCGGTCAACGGGCGGCTAAGGATTTCCCGCGTTTCTCGGGAGCAGAACGATGGGCGCATGGCGGATCTGTCGAATGGATACGCGGGCCAGCCGACTGCCAATTCCAGACGTCGTGGCTGGCAATTGCTCTTTCTCTCGTGCCCTGCTGCTGACCGTCACGATGGCCTGGTTGCCATGGTCGGTGCTCGCGGCCACGCCCGAAACGGCAAAACCGGATTCGTCGCCAGGCACGGCGGCCGCCGGATTGCTCGACGCTCAACCGTTGACAAGCCAAGAGTTGACTGCGGTCATCGATCGCTCGTTGGCCGAAGCCTGGGCGCGCGACAAGGTCGAGCCCGCGGCGGCGGCCAGCGACGCCGAGTTTCTGCGCCGGCTTTTCCTGGATGTTGTCGGCAAGATTCCGTCGGTCTCCGAGTTGCAACAATTCCTGGCCGATACGTCGCCGGACAAGCGCGCTCGAATGGTCGACGAGCTGCTGCGCCGCGGCGCTCACGCGCAACACTTTGCCAACACCTGGCGGGGACTGATGCTGGCCGGCGCCGCCGAAAACATCGAGGCCCGCATCTCTACGCCTCAGTTCGAGACCTGGCTGCGGCTGCGCTTCGCCATCAATACGCCGTATGACCGGCTGGTGAGCGAACTGCTGACCGCGCCCGTCGAGACGCAGCAACCCGCGGCGCCCAACAATCCGCGCCGCTTCGTGCCCAGCCCGGCCGCCTTCTTTCAAGCCAACGAACAAAAGCCCGAGCAGATTGCGGCCAGCACGACGCGTATTTTCCTGGGAGTGCAGGTGCAGTGTGCCCAGTGCCACGATCATCCTTTCTCGCACTGGACGCGCAAGGAGTTCTGGTCGCTGGCCGCCTTTTTCGACAATCCACCGGGGCAAACCGCCAAGAAGCCGCCCTCGGGCAGCCCCAATGCGGTGCTAATTCCGGAAACCGAGATTGTCGTTGAACCGGCCTTCCTGGACGGCGCGCAGCCGGACTGGGCCAGCGGTACGCCGAAGCGCGAGCTTTTGGCTCGCTGGATCACGGAAACCGACAATCCATTCTTCGCCCGCGCCGCGGTCAATCGGCTGTGGGAGCACTTTCTCGGGCGCGGGTTCGTGCATCCGGTGGACGACTTGGACAAGACCAATCGCCCGTCGCATCCCGAGCTGCTGGATGAAATGGCGCGGCAATTCACGCTGCACCACTTCGACTTGAACTACCTGATCCGCGCGATCACGCTCACGCGGGCCTACCAGCTTTCCAGCCGGGCCACGAACGTCGGGGAAGACGACCTGGCCCAGTTCGCCCGCATGCCGCTGCGAAGGATGACGGCCGACCAGCTATTCGCCAGCATCGTGCAAGCCACGGGCTTTCGCGAGGAGCGCCGCGCGGCGCGGGCCGGCGCGCTTCCGGACATGACCAGCGCGGCCGCCGAATTTCGCAACCGGTTCGCCGATCAAAGCGTGCCCCGGACCGAAGCCGAGACATCGATCTTGCAGGCACTGGCGTTGATGAACGGCAAGCTGGTCAGCGATGCCACGGACCTCACCAAGAGCGAAACCTTGTGCGCCGTGGCCGACGCGCCGTTTTTGACCGGCCAGCAGCGCGTCGAGGCGTTGTTCATGGCGGCGCTCGCTCGTCCGCCGGCGCCCGACGAGCTCGCCGAACTGGTCACTTATCTGGAACGAGGCGGCGCCGACAACAATCCCAAGCAGGCGCTGGCCGATGTTTTCTGGGCGCTTTTGAATAGCGCCGAATTCGCGTTGAATCACTAAGGTCGCAATCAATCGCGGAGGTTTTTCAAATGAGCCGTCGAATTCGATCGGGCGTCTGCGAACCCACGCGCCGCGATGTGTTGCGAATGTCTTGGGCCGGACTGGTGGGGGCATCGAGCCTGGGCTGGCTGGCAGCCAGGGCCGACGAAGCGAAGCCACCGGCCGCGCGGCGCAAACGGGCCTGCATCTTGCTGTGGATGAACGGCGGCCCCAGCCAGATGGATACCTTCGACTTGAAGCCGGGACACGAGAATGGCGGCTCGTTCAAGGAAATCGCGACCAGCGTTCCAGGAATCAAGATCTCGGAGCACTTGCCGAAGGTCGCGGCGCTGGCCGAACATCTGGCCATCATTCGCTCGATGAGCACCAAGGAAGGCGACCACGGCCGCGCGACCTACCTGCTGCGCAACGGTTACTTGCCGCAGCCGCCGGTCCGTTATCCGACTTTGGGTTCGCTGGTGGCCAAGGAATTGGGCGATCCGGCCGCCGAGCTGCCGAACTTCGTCAGCATCGCGCCGTTTCGCAGTTTCAATCCGGCCGCGTTCAGCCCGGGCTTTTTGGGATCGCAATATGCTCCGTTGTTCGTGGGCGAAACGCGCGCGCAGAACTCTGACGGTGCCGCCGGTGCGGACGATGACTTAACCGTCGCCGATCTGGAAGCGCCCAAGTCGGTCACGGCCCAGGCGGTCGGCGCGGCTGGGTATTTTGAATTCTCTCAACGACCGCTTCATCAGTCAGCACGCCGGACCGCCGGCGCTGGGATATAAAACGGCCCACGAACGAGCCGTGCTGTTGATGCGAACCGAATCGGCCAAGGCTTTCGACCTGGACGACGAACCGGCCGGGGTGCGAGACGCCTATGGCCGAAACCGCTTTGGCCAGGGATGCCTGCTGGCTCGCCGGCTGGTGGAACGCGGCGTGCCGTTTGTTGAAGTCACGCTGGGCGGCGTGAACAGCATCGGCTGGGATACGCACACCGACAATTTCAACGGCGTTAAAACGCTCAGCGAAACGCTCGATCCGGCCTGGGCCACCCTGATGAACGAGCTCAAGGACCGCGGACTATTGGACTCGACCTTGATCGTCTGGATGGGCGAGTTCGGCCGCACCCCAAAGATCAATCCCAACACGGGTCGCGACCACTTTCCCAACGCCTGGTCGACGGTGCTGGCCGGCGGCGGCATTCGCGGCGGGCAAGTCGTGGGCCGCACCAGCCCCGACGGCACGACCGTCGAAGAGCGCAAGGTTTCCGTGCCCGATTTATTGGCCACGGCCTGTCATGCCCTGGGGATCGACCCGATGACCCAAAACGTCTCGAACGTGGGGCGCCCGATCCGGCTGGTCGATCCGGCCGCCAAGGTCATCGAGGAAATCGTGGGATGACAGCCCGCCGTGGTCGATTCCTTGTCGCGAACGCGCTGGCGACCGTCCTGGCGTTGTCTTGGGCGCTACCGGCCGCCGAGCCTCCGGCGCAATACCGAGCAATCGCCCGACGCTCAGGACGTTATTTTCCTCGGGCCCACGCGCCCGCTGTTGTTGCGGCTGCGAATTGAAATCGACGGCAGGCCGTTTCGCCAGGTTTGGCAAGAGCGTTTCGATGAACTATTCGCGCTCGAGGACCACGACCGCGACGGCCGGGTCGACTTCGACGAAGCCAGCGCCGTCGAGCGCGACATGAACGGGGGCCTGCGCGACACGGGCCCGAGCGGCCTGAAAAGCTTGTTCGAGGGGGAAACCATCGCGCGCACGGCCCTGGCCGCCCATATCGAACGCACGCTGCCCCCGTTCACCGTGCTGCGTCGCGCGGTGATCGCCCAGGGATCGGCCTTGGCGCTGTTTCCGCTGCTGGATACCGACGACGATCATCGGCTCTCGCGCCGAGTTGGAAGCGGCCGAAACTCAACTGCGGCAGCGCGATTTCGACGATGATGGCGCGATTACCGGCGCCGAGCTAATCCTCGACCCCAACGCCATCGCCGCTGCGGCCGATCCGGCCAGCGCCGACGCGCATCTGGCGGCCGACGAGGGCTCGGTGGTTGCCCTGCTGCCGACGACAACTCCAGGGCAAATCGCCGAGAAATTGTTGGCGCGCTACGATCGCAATCGCGACGGTCGTCTCAGCACGAGCGGCGCGGAGTTCGAAATCAGCCTGCCGCCCGAACTCCTGGGCGGCATGGATCGCGATGGCGACGGGTCGCTTGTGGCCGATGAGTTGGCCGCGTTTGCCGACCGATCGGCCGACCTGGAGTTGAGTTTTTCCATGGGCCGTGCCGCCCCCGCCAAGCGTCGCTCGCGCGGCCGCACGGCCACCGCCGACGAGTTTCGCGTCCGCAAAAAGCTCAACGGCGGTTACGATCTCAAGCTGGGCGAGGCCGAAGTCGATATCAACCGCAACAATCGCGATCCGCGACAAGCCGATCTGGTCGAGATGCGCACCTTCGATCGGGACGCCAACGGCTACCTGGATCTGACCGAGGCCGCCGGCAACAATATCGGCAAGGCGGCCTTCGCGGCCATGGACACCGACGGCAACGGCAAGGTGTTCAAGGGCGAACTGACGAGCTTCATGACGCGGCAAAATGCCGCGGCCGCCGCGCGGCTGCACTTGCAGGTCAAGGATCTCGGCCAGGATCTGTTCGGCGTGCTGGACACCGACATGGACGGCGTGCTCTCGGCCCGCGAGCTGCGCAGCGCCACCCAGGTGCTGGATACCGTCGACAAGAACGGCGACGGATCGTTGGGCGGCGACGAAGTTCCGGCTCGCATCGAGCTGGAGCTGGTCCGTGGGGTCGACGAGCGGACCGACGCCGACATGCGCATCGCCCGCCGGGCGACACGTTCCACCACTCAAGCGAATACTTCCGGCCCGCTCTGGTACCGCAAGATGGACCGCAACAACGACGGCGACATCAGCCCGCAGGAATTCATCGGCCCGCTGTCGGCATTTCAGAAGCTGGACACGAATGGCGACTCGCTGGTGGATCGCGAAGAGGCCGAGGCGGCAAGCGAGAAATAGCTGCCGTAAGGTTCCGGCCGCACGCCATCGCTTGCCGTCGCGTTCCGCACCGACGATATTGGCCGCATGCGACTAGTCGACGAGCGGAGCGCGGCAGAGTATCTACGCGAGACGAAGCGCGTGGCGGCAAACGAACGGCTTGTCGTGCGCGAACTGGCCGGCGGGGTGTCGAACATGGTGTTGCTGGTGGAGCGCCCCGATCGGTCGAGAGCCGACTTCGTACTTAAACAGGCCCGCGGCAGCTTCGCACCCGCCAGCCCTGGTTTTCCAGCGTCGAACGCGCGTGGCGTGAAGCCGATGTGCTCACGATCTGCGGTCAGTTGCTCGAGACGGAAAAATCCAATTGGCCCGACGGCACGACGCGGGCGGCCCAAACGCCGCGGATCGTGTTCGAGGATCGCGACAACTGCCTGTTCGCGATTACCGCGGCGCCACGTCCAAACCGCACTTGGAAAGATGACCTGCTGGCCGGACGAGCGGATCCGGCCGTGGCAGCGGCTTGCGGCCGGCTACTGGGCACCCTGCACGGGGCGAGTTGGCACGACGCGGACATCGCTCGGCGGGTCGGCGACCGCACACTGTTCGAGGAGTTGCGCGTGGCGCCCTACTACCGCACGTTGGCGACCGCGCGCGACGACGCCCGTGAGCCGCTCGAGCGGCTGATTGATTCTCTGGCGCAAGAACTCGCACGCGCTGGTGCATGCCGATTTCAGTCCCAAGAACTTGCTATTGTTTGACGGCGGATTGCTGATGGTCGACTTCGAAACCGGCCACTACGGCGATCCGGCCTTCGACCTGGGCTTTTTCCTGAGCCACCTGGTACTGAAGGCCTGCCACCAGATACCGCGGCAAGCCGATTACTTGGCACTGAGCGAAACCTTTCAGCAGGCCTATGACGACACGATCGAGCCCAAGCTGTCGGCAAGCGAGCGCGAAAATCTGTGGGCCCGCGCGACCCAGCACTTCGCCGGCTGCGCCTGGGCGCGACTGGACGGCAAGAGCCCCGTCGAGTATCTAACCGATACGCGCCGCGGCGAAAAGATACGGGCAGTATGCCGCGACGTGTTTCGGCTGCAACCCGCCGACTGGCCGGCGGTGCTCAAGTTGTGTCGCCTTTCGTTCGACGATTCGATCGAGAACCCGTAGGTAACTTGCCGTGAATCGTATCCGTCGGATCGTCGCTCGCGAAGTGCTCGACAGCCGGGGCAACCCCACGGTCGAAGCCGAGGTGCATGCCGATGGCGGCGTCTGGGGCCGGGCGATCGTCCCCTCGGGCGCCAGCACCGGCGCGGCCGAGGCTCACGAACTGCGCGACGACGAGCCGGCGCGCTACCAAGGCCGCGGCGTGCGCCAAGCGGTGGCCAACGTGCTGCAGACGATCGCGCCGGCGCTAGTGGGTTGCGACCCGGTCGATCAGCAAGCCGTCGATCGTGGGCTCTTGGCGCTCGACGACACGCCGCAAAAGACGCGCCTGGGCGGCAACGCCCTGCTGGCCGTGTCGCTGGCCGCGGCGCACGCGGCGGCGGCCGTGCGCCGCGTGCCGCTCTATCGACACTTGAACGACTTGTTTCGCGAGATCGACGCGGCCGCCCCCGCGCCGCGCATGCCAGTGCCGATGGTCAACATGATCTCGGGCGGACTGCACGCTGGCGGCAATCTCGACTTCCAGGATTTTCTGATCATTCCCGTGGGCGCCGAGAGCTTTCCGGCAGGCCTCCAGTGGACGGTCCATATCTATCGTCAATTAGGCCGACTGTTGGCCGAGTCCGGCTTCGAAGGCCGGCTGGTTGGCGACGAAGGGGGCTACGGCCCGCGGTTGACGAGCAATGCTCAGGCCGCCGACTTCGTGGTGCGCGCGATCGAAGCCGCGGGCTTGAAACCCGGGCGCGACGCGACCTTGGCAATCGACGTGGCCAGCACGCATTTCTTCGATGGGCAGTCTTATCGTCTGGCCGCCACGGGCAAAGCCAGACTCACCAGCGAGCAGATGGTCGACCAGTTGGCTGAACTCGTCGAGCGGTTTCCCATCTCGAGCATCGAAGACGGTTTGGCCGAGGAGGACTGGCCGGGCTGGCGAAAGCTCACCGAGCGACTGGGGGGTCGAGTCAAGCTGGTCGGCGACGACCTGTTCGCCACCAACGCCGACCGGCTGCGGCACGGCATCGAGCTGGGCGCCGCCAATAGCGTGCTCATTAAGGTTAATCAAATCGGCACGCTCAGCGAAACGTTCGAGACGATTCGCCTGGCCCGGTCGCATGGGTATGCCTATGTGGTTTCCGCACGCAGCGGCGAAACCGAAGACAGTACGATCGCGGACCTGGCCGTGGCGACGGCGGCCGACTCGATCAAGATCGGCTCGATCGTGCGCGGCGAGCGGCTGGCCAAATACAATCAACTATTGCGCATCGCCGAGGAAGTTGATTAGCGACCGCGCGTGGGTACTTCGGCCCCCTACGCCACCGTGACGTCGATTTTTTCCACGCCGTTCCAGGTATAGCCCTGCGGGTTCCAATAAATCGTGCCGTCGAGCGGCTGGGTTCGTCCCAATTTGTCGATCGCGCGGGCCCAAATCTGCTGGCGCCCCGGCGGCAAGTTCAATCTCGTCTGCCAGCGATACCAGGCATAGGGACTGTCGGGCGATTCGACTTCGGCCCGCTGCCAGGTGCGACCACCGTCGCCGGAAACCAGCACGGTCTCGATGGGCGACTCGCCGTCGTTGAAGGCCACGCCGCTGGCGGACACTTCGCCGGTGGCCAACTTCGCCCCGGGCAGCGGCGCAAGGACGACGCTCTTGATCTTCATTCGCCAGTTCGACTCGCTATTGCTCAGCGTGGCTTCGAACGGTTCGCCCGGCGCGATCGGCACCAGCGGCGTGCGATAGTGCGGGACGTGGCTGGTATGATTGCTCTCCCCGACGTCGAACCGCAGGCGGCTGATCCATTTCACGTGCATCGTGCCGTAATAGCCTGGGGTGACGAGCCGCACCGGACCGCCATGAACGGCTGGCAGCGGCTGGCCATTGATTCGCAACGCGAGCATCGACTTCTTCAATGCCTCGGCCAACGGCAAACTGTGTTCGAAGTCTTGCTCTCCAGCCGGCGGATCGTCGACGCCCTCGGCCGAGAGAAACCGAGCGGCGGACTGGGGGCGAATGCCGAAATGATCGAGCACCGTTTGCAGACGTACGCCGCTGAAGCGCACATTGCCCATCGCGCCGCGGCCCCATTGCGTGCCCTTGGTTTTGGCGGCGACGGAGAACAACTCACGGCCGTTGCCCGAGCATTGCAGCACCATTTCAACGGTAACTTGCTCCAATCTCTCCAGCGTCTGGGCGTCGATCGTTTGCGGTCCCTCGACGACTCCGGTCAGGTCGATCTTCCAGCCGGCGAGCGCAGCGGGTTTAATGGTCAACAGTGGCGCCGAGTGCTGCACGTTGCGAACGAACAGCTTGTCGATGGGCGTGACGCGATCCTGGGCGAGCAGATCAAGCGGCGTCTCCATAACGGCCGGCGCCGCGGTGTGCACGATGAGTCTCGGATTCTTGCCAGGAAGCACGGCATCTGCGGCTGGCGTCTGGGCGTCAAACGCACGAGCCGGCACCGCGCCGCAACAAAGGGCCACGGTTGAGCCGACCTGTTTCAGGAATACGCGACGATCGGAAGTCGAATAGGTCACGAGGGGGTCCGCCAAGGGAGTCTGGGTTTCGGTTCGCGCCGCCACTAAAATTCTAACCAACCACCGCGTCCGCGAGTACCGCGCGGCGACGGACCGCCGATTTGCCGAACAAAATCGCACCACTGCTCGTGTTTGGCACCCGGCCGGAGGCCATCAAGATGGCTCCGCTGGTGCGCGAGTGCGCTCGTCGGTCGAGCGAACTCGCCGCGACGATCTGCGTCACGGGCCAGCATCGCGAGATGCTGCAACCCGTGATGGACTATTTCGGCATGCGGGCCGACTTGGATTTGGACGTCATGGCCGCCGGGCAAACTCTGGCCGAGTTGACGGCCCGCTGCCTGTCCGGAATCGACGGCGCGATCGAGCGCTACCAGCCCGATTGCGTGGTGGCGCAGGGCGATACCACGACCGTGCTGGCGGCCGCGCTGGCGGCTTTCTATCGCCGCGTGCCGTTGGTGCACGTCGAAGCCGGCCTGCGCACCGGCAACCTGCAAGCCCCCTGGCCCGAGGAATTGAACCGCCGCATCGCCACGCTGGCCGGCGGGCTGCACTGCGCACCGACGCAGCGGGCAGCCGAGGCGCTTTTGGCCGAGGGAGTCGCGCCGCGACACATTCACGTCACTGGCAACACCGTGATCGACGCGCTGCTGTGGACCGCCGAGCGCGAACGGCGCGACCCGACTCAATGGATGAGCAAGTACGCGTATCTTGCCGACAGCCGTCTGGTGTTGATCACGGGACATCGTCGCGAGAATTTCGGCCCGGGCCTGGCGCACCTGTGCGAGGCCGTCGCGCGACTCGCCGCCGAGTTCGGCGACGTGCGGTTCGTGTATCCCGTGCATCTGAATCCGCAGGTTCTTGAACCGGTGCGGCGAGCCCTGTCGGGACTCTCGAACGTGCATCTGACGGCGCCGGCGCCGTATCCCGAGTTTGTGTGGCTAATGGATCGAGCCACGCTGATCCTGACCGACTCGGGGGGCATTCAGGAAGAAGCCCCCTCGCTGGGCAAGCCCGTGCTCGTGTTGCGCGACAGCACCGAGCGGCCGGAAGCGCTTGCGTCGGGCGCCGTGGAGCTGGTGGGCACCGATCCGGCTCGGATCGTCGAGCGCGCCCGGAGCTTGCTAAGCGACCCGCTGGAATGCGCGCGACGACGAGTGCCCCTGAACCCGTTTGGCGACGGTCAGGCCGCGGGGCGGATTGCGCAGTTAATCATCGATCGGGCATGGACCGCCTAAATTGCCACGTCCCCGGCAAACCCCGCCGGTGTCGGCGAAATCGCCATTTTCAACGCTTGCCGCTTTTGTTATTCTCCCGGCCCCGCGCGGAAGACCGCAAAGTCTTTTGTGCCTGATGCCAAGGATGGCAGATCAATAAGGGCGGCTTGTGCGAGTTGCGATCGTTCACGATTGGTTTGTGACCTATGCCGGTTCCGAGCGCGTGGTCGAGCAGCTCATTGCGCTGTTCCCCCAGGCCGACGTGTTCAGCCTGCTCGATTTCCTGCCGGCTTCCGACCGCCGCATGCTAGCGGGCAAAAAGATCGAGACCAGCTTCCTGCAGCGCATGCCTTGGGCGGCGCAAGTATTCGGCATACTTGCCGCTGATGCCGTTGGCCATCGAGCAGATGAATCTTTCGCGCTACGACATGGTCATCTCCAGTAGCCACTGCGTGGCCAAGGGAGTGGTGACCGGGCCCGACCAGTTGCACATTAGTTATGTCCATACCCCCATGCGCTACGCATGGGATGCTCAGCACGAGTACCTGGCCGGCACCGGATTGGACCGCGGACTCAAAGGTCTGTACGCCCGTTGGATGCTGCACAAGCTGCGGCAATGGGACGTGCGCACGTCGCACGGGGTCGATTCGTTCGTCGCCAATTCACAGTTCATCGCCAGGCGTATCTGGAAGACGTATCGCCGCCATGCCCGCGTCATCTATCCGCCGGTGGATACCGGGGCGTTCTCGCTGAGCGACCGTCGCGAGGAGTTTTATCTGACGGCCTCGCGGCTGGTTCCGTACAAGAAGATTGAAGTTCTGGTCGAGGCATTTGCCTCCATGCCCGGCAAGCGGCTAGTGGTGATCGGAGACGGTCCCGGTTGGAAGGGGCTGCGCGCCAAAGCCACGCCCAACGTGACACTGTTGGGATACCAGAGCACCGACGCGCTTCGCGATTTCATACAACGGGCTCGCGCGTTCTTGTTTGCCTCGCGCGAGGACTTTGGCATCGTGCTGGTCGAAGCCCAGGCGGCCGGCACTCCGGTGATCGCCTTCGGTCAGGGGGCGCGCTGGAAACGATTCGCGGGCTGGGTTCCGAGAGGCCGACCGGCGTGTTTTTCGACGAGCAGACGCCCGCCGCGGTGATCGAGGCGGTGCAAACGTTCGAGCGGAATCACGATCGCATCAAAGCGGCCGACTGCCGTGAAAACGCCTTGCGGTTTAGCATCGAACGGTTTCACCGGGATTTTTACGAACACGCCATCAGCCAATGGGACGCATTCCGCAGCCAGACCTTTCGGCCGCGGATGCAATCCCAGGCAGCGCCCGGTGCGCAAGATGCAAGTCCGCCCTACAAGCCGTTGCGGGCCGCGTGATTAAGAAGTCGCGCCGAGCCGGGCAGTTTGCCGCCTCGCGGCCTTTTCCAAGATCTCGAGCATTTGGCCCATGCGCCACTCCCAGGTGAATTGCCGCGCTAACTCGCTGCAATACTCCGGGTCTGGTCGCTGCCCGCTAATCACGCGAGCCACCGCGGCAATAAAATCAGCGGGCGATTCCGTCAACTCGCAAGCTCGCGAAAACTCGGCGAGCGCTGGTACGGAACTGGCAACGACCGGCACTCCAGCCGCCAGGTATTCGAAGAACTTCATGGGAAACATGGCTGCCGTGTAGGAATTGGCCCGCGCGGGAATCGTGGCCACGTCGAAACCGCGCAGGTAATCCGGCAACCGGCTGTATTGTCTGGGACCCAGCACGTGCACGTTAGGCAACCGCAAGACCTCGATCGTCGTATCGGGTTGCCCCTCGCCGACCTGGCCGATCAACACCCAGTGCCAATCGGGCCTGGCACGGGCCACCGCCGCGATGAGCTCGAAGTCGACCTTGTAATCGCTGATGGCGCCGATGAATCCCAATCGGGGGCGCGGGATAGCCGCCAATTCATCGGGTATGTGGCCCGGCGCTCGGGCCTGCGAAAAGTGATCATAATCGGCCACGTTGGCCAGGAAGTGGGTCGCATCCGGCTTGATCGCGGCCAATCGAGCTTCCAGCAGGCGGCTGGTGGCGAAGTTCACATCGGCCGCGCTGGCCAGATCGCGCTCGGCCCGTTGAAGCGATTCGGCGGGCATGTGCGGCGCGGCGCTCAAATCGTCGACGCAATGGTAGACCAACAGCGAACGATCGATCGCGTCGAGCAACGGGCCGACCATCGGATTGTAGGTCCACACGATTGGCTTGCGAAAACCCAGGCCGCGAATTTGCCGCTTGAGCCATCGCCGCAGCAAGCGCTCGTTCAAGTACCGGGCCACCCGATTGCCATGCCACGGGAAGCGCCAGCGGCGAGCCGACCCAGAGGTTGTCGTTCACCTGGCGAAGTCCCCCCAGGGCACGGCGCAAGCGGCGGCCAATGCGACCCAGGTCGCGCGATCCGGCGGTCGGTCGCCGCAGTCCCAGCGACTCGACATACAGCACACGAAATCCCTCGGCCGCCAGTTGCGAGGCGACGTGCTGCTTGTTGGTCCAGAAAGGATGATCCCAATCCGCGGTGGAAAACAGCACGATATCGCGCGATAGCTGGCGGTCAGTGGGCAAATTGTCGCCCCTTCCAGAGGATGGAAAATGGCTGCCGAGCGCCCGCGGGAGTTTCCACCGAGAGTTGATCATTCGAGATCGCCTCGATGCGAACGGCGTCGCGGTTGCCGAGGAAATCCAGCACGTCGCCGAGATTGGCCCACCAGATTTCAGGGCGGTTGCCAATGTGCTCGATCAACTCGGCATGCGCGGCCACGCGCGTCGCCTCGTCGGACCAGCCATATTGATAACGGGACGAAAACGGATGGTCCAGGTAGCCGAACGTCGCGCCGGCCGCCAGGTGCTGGTCGAAGCTCTCGCGGTACACGTCGATCGAATTGCCGGCGCGAGCATAACAGTCGCCGTGAAGCATGCACTGCGTGCTGAGCGACACGAGCGGACGCGAAACGAACGGCACGCGTCCGGCCCGACCCAATAAATACTCGGGATCGTTGGCGATGATGCCGCCGGCAAATCCTTCATACCTCGTGTCGGCCAAGGCCTGGACGGCGTATGCCGGGTTCTGATGGAAAGGGGAAACCGCGTAGCGGACCGGCGCCGCTTCGGGCAGATGCTCGTCGAACCAGTGCCGTGAATCGGCGGCCTCCTGGCAGGCGCGCTCGTGGCTGCCACCCCAATTGGGTTCGTGTCGCACGGAGTGCGAGACCACGGAGCCGCCGGCGGCAAGCAGCCGGCGAAGCAGATCGATGTCGGCCTTTCCGACCGCTTGCCCGGTCAAGAGCGCGAGCGAAAGCGGTAAGCCGTGATCCTGATAGAGCTCGAAAAGCGCACCACAGGACGCGACCGCTTCGTCGCAGTCCAAGCGCGCGCAGACAGCTCCTTCATACCCTGCCGGAATCTCGGCCAGGCAAGGCCAACAGGGCAGCTCGCCAGCGCGGTGGTCGGCCAGGAACGACTCGACGATTCGCCATTCCAGGCTATCGACGGGACCGACAGGCCGATTGAACCACAGCACCGACCCGGCCGCCGTTTCACGGACGGCTGCGTAAACAGTCGCGGTTTCGCCCGGCCCGACCAGGCGGGCCAGCGGCGTGGCATCGCCGATCGCGACGGCCGATTGGACCGACCAGGCCGAGCCATCCAAACGAATGCGACCAAAGCCCAGATTGTTCCATTCGTCGGCAAAGTCGAATCGACACAACGGCCGCTTCAAGCTCGGCGCGAGCCGCGCCAGCGCGTGAGTCCCGTCGTATTGGATAGCGGCGGGCGATTCGTCGTGATGCCGCCGAGGATCGTTGGCGCATGCTTCCCACTCGCGTGGCCACTCACGCGGCGGGCACGGTCGCAGCCCCAGCACGTCGGCCACGGCCGGTCCGATTCTCCCCAGCACGATCGCTTTTCCGCCGGTCTTCAAAGTCCTTGCCAGCGCCACGGCAACTTCGTCCGCCGGATTGATCCACACCGGGCAGTGGTCCCTGTCGGTGGACGCCGCGTCGGTTGTCGCGACTTGGGCCGTTGTGAATGAGCGCAGCAGCGCGGCCACGACGATTTCGCGAGCATAGCGATCGACGGGTTCGGCCACGACGGAGATTTTCATATGCGACTTACGACCTGAAACGCCGCGGGCTGCCTTTTCCCATTGGTGCTCAATCGCTGCAACGCGGACCAGCCGTCAGGCACTCCAAGGGAACCAACGGCAGCTCGGCGCCGCAAGCCGATGGCGCGGAGAGCACCTGCCGTTGCAGCGAATTGAGCGGCGCCGTGACCGCCGCCTGGTGCAATTGGTCACGCAAGATCGGGCAGCTAGGCGTATTCAGGCAATAGTCGGCCAGCCGTCCGGCGGCCAATTCGCGGCGGATTTCCTGGTATTCTGGGCCATTGAATACATCGTTCAAGAACTGGTCCAAGGGACGCCCGCGCTGCTCGTCCCAGGTGGCAATCGGCCGCGTCGCGTAGCAACAGGGCATGATGCCGCGCCGCAGGACGTACAGCGTGGTCCAGGGCTCGCTGCACAGGGTGCGCGCGGCGACGTTATCCTCCGCGGCAAACTGGTCGAACTCGACATATGTGGAAAGGCCATGCTCGCGCACCAAACGGCGGGCCAACGCAGCCGTGGCCGCCAATTCCGCGTCGCTTAAGATCTCGGCCGCGTAATCGAAGCGGTAGTCGCCATTGATCACGACCGGCTCGACGTTCTCGTCCAAATACAACATTCGCAGCTTGACCTGATCGACGCCGATTCGACTCATCAAGGCGAAGAACTCGGGCAGTTCCTCGATGTTCGAACGCATGGTGATAAACGATACGTGGACGCGCGGCAAATCTTCGTGTTGCTTCTTCTCGCGGCATAAGGCTTCGAGGTTGGAAATCAAGTCGTCGAAACGATCGTTGCGATAGCGCGCGTATCCGGCGGCGGTGGCCGAATCGATCGACACGTAGACGATCATGTCCTTGCCCAACACCTCGCGCCGCCGCTTCGGCGTGAACAGTTGCCCGTTGCTGGTTAGCGAGATTTGTTTGCCATCGCGGTCGATCTGGTCCACGATCCGTCCGAAGTCCTTGTTCATGGCTGGTTCGCCGATGCTGCAATCGTTGACTTCGTCGGTGCGCCGATAGAAGTCGCCTAACTGTTCCAGCGTGCTCAAGCCAAACGCGGGCGAGCCGCGCTCTTGATCCTTCGCCCAATCCCACGCGCAATACGCGCAAGCCCGGCTGGTTTCCGGAATATTGCAGCGCACTTCCATGTTTACGCGCAACCGCGGCGGCAATGAAGCGAGAACGGTGCGACCCTGGTGAAACTCGCTTTGATTGAGTCTTCGATTGCGTTGCGATTCGTCGATCGACCGAGCGCGCTCGTCGTCGTCGGTCAACTCGATTCGTCGCAGCATGATTCCGAGTTCTCGAGAATCGCCCGCGACGGTAACGACCGGCGAGACGGAACACTCGATCACGTCGCCGGCCGTGGCATTCCCCAGCCGCGCGACATACGTTTGCCACCCGCGCGAAAGCGACACCTGATCGACCTGCCCGGCGGCACGGACCGAGAGCACTCCGTCCTCCCCGTAATAGCAGAGACGGAGAATCGCGAAATGGCTCCCGCGCCGCAGGCGAATCGCAAACGCGCCTTTTGTCCAGGTGAAGGCGCCGAATTCGTCGGTTTCTTGCTCGTGGAAACCGCCGGCGACATCGCAGTCCGCAAACATGATTCACCCTTGCGTGTTAGAGCGTGCCCGCGTCAAGCAGCATGCGTGAATAAGCGGCAACCAGACTTTTGGCCGCCTCGGACCAGGTGAAATTGGCCAGGACGTGCCGCCGCAGGCGATCGTTCGTCGGGGCCGACCATTGTGCGGCGATTCCGCGGCGCAAGTCGGAGGAGTCGCCGGGATCGACATAGCACGCTTCATCCTGAAAGTATTGTCGAGTGCAGCCGACCTCGGTCACGACCAGCTTGGCGCCTTGTGCGGCCGCTTCCAGCGCCGCCAGACCAGGCGTCTCCAGCAGGCTCGGCATCACGAACACCTGACAGGCTCGATAGGCCGATTTGAGCAACGGATCGGCATGGTCCAAGTGGCCCAAATGCCGTGCCCGTGTTCCGCCGGCGGCCAGGCAGTCGGCGAGATATGCCGGATCTCGGGCGTGGCCCAGCAGAATCAGATCCAGTTCCATCTGCCGGGCAACGGCGGCCAGCATGCGCTGATTCTTGCGGGGCTCGATATTGGCGACGTTGAGCAAAAAAGATCCCTCGACGCCAAAGCGGCGGCGAAACTCATTTGCGTCGGCCGGCACGCCAAACTCGGGGTCGACGCCATTGGGCACCCAGGAGAATTTGTCGGGCCGGACGTCGAACTCCTCGGCTAGCTGATCGGCCTCGGCCGTGGAATTCGGCAGTATCCGGTCGCACAAATGCAGCAGGTCGCGAATTTCGCCCAACGGAAACCGCGCGCGGTTTTCCGCGGTCAACCACAGCACGGGCGATATCGCCAGCGGCAGTCCGATGCGCTTGACGTAATCGCAAAAATTCATCGATCCACCTTGGACCGAGAAGTAGTGCACCAGGTCGACCGAGTCGAACTGGGGCTTCCAGGGATCGAACAATAACACCTCGACCCCCAATGCCTCCAGGGCCTGACGGCATTTCAGCAGCTGCACCTCGCCGCCACCGGGGCAGCCGAAGGCGACGGGGTAGGTATTAAACAGCACGCGCACCGTAGAGCACCTTCTCCAACACGGACCAGATCGCTCGGCCGCTCGCCTGCTGGTGGATCTCGAGCATGCGTTGCCGCTGACCGGCCAGCAGGAGCTGATGAATCCAAGGGTTCGACAGCGCGGCGTCGATCTCGGCGGCGATGGCGGCGAAATCCTTGGAGTAGAAGATCCGGCCGCTCCGGCCGAGCGTCTCGACCACCGCCTCGTCCGCATAAGCAAAAACCGGCTTGTCGAAGGCCATGGCCTCGACGACGGGCACGCAAAAACCCTCGTGTTCGCTCATCGTGACAAACACGCTGCCCTGTTCGTACAACGTTTTTAGCTGGCCGTCGCTGACGCCATCATAAAAATGAATGTCCTGCTGCAAGTCGGCGAATTCGTTGGCCAATAGATATCGCAGGAAGCCCAGGTATCCGTCGAACCGCGCCGCCCACCACCAGCAAGGCCGAATCTGGATTCAGCACGCGGAATCGATCGAACAACGCGAACAAGTCTTCGATCCGCTTGTGCGGGGCAATGCGACCCACGTACAGGAGCAATGTTTTTTGCGGCGGAAGCTGAATCGGTTCGGCCGCGATCGCGCTCCAGTCCTTGGCGCCAATGACCGGCGGGCTGGCTGTTACGTCCAGCGGCGTCTCGGCCTGCGATTCGAACTCGGTCACCACTTTAGCCAACATCCGCGAGGCCTCTTCGAACGGACCGTGCGAGGGACCGAAATCAGGCTCCCGCGGCGACTTCTTCCCGCGCGCCTTGTTCGCCGATTCTTGCAGCACTCGCGCCGAACTCGTGGAATTGGCCATCAGGGCGTCGAATTGGTCGAGATACTTCAACTGAGCGATGCCGTCGGCACAGTGCGCGGCGTATTCGGCGTCGTACACCTGCAAAAAACGGGGCGGCGTGATGTTGTGGAAATACAAAATCTTTTTGCTGGGCAACTCGACGACTCGGGGCAGCCAGGGTTCGAAAATCGAGAAGTTCACGAACACCAGATCGTCCTCGGCGGCCGCTTCGAACAACTCGCAGGTATGACGAATCGTCTCGCGCAGCGTGGGATCGAAGTTGCCGGCGTACAGTTGCGAGGCGACGCCGTTAGCGCGCAGCAGCCGGTGGACGCTGAGCGCGAAATTGCCCACCGCGTCGAACTCGAAGACGTTGGTCGAGACCAGGTGCACCATCGACTGCCGCGGCCAGACATACCAGGGCACCGACGGCGCCGCCGTGTGCGGGTTGTCGAGCGCATTGCGACGGGCCTCGGACTCGGCCAGCGCCGAGGGCTGGTTGTAAACGTATAGGATGTCGTCGAACCGCACCGCCTCGCTGATCACGGGACGCAAGACCACGTGCAGCGCGATCACCGGTTCGTCGAGACCCGAAAAATCCGGATTCCTCCAGAACTCCTGCGGCTGCGTGTCGTCGAACGTGACCGCGAATCCTTCTTCGCTTTTGACGACCTTGACCGTGATGTCGGCCTTGATCTCCAGCGGCCACTTCCACCAGCCGACGTGTCCGCCGGGATGCACCGGGTTGGCCGCCGCATACAAGTCGATCACCAGGTACAGTTCGGAATCCCAAACCGAAGGCGCGAATGACAGCTTCAACTCGCCCGAATCGCTCGCGGTCAGATCGAGCCGCTGTTGGTCGACGAGAACATATGGCAGCGGCATGTCGGCCGCGGGCTTGACGGCCATCATTTGGTCCATCGGCTCTTTCCTTCCTCGATGAACTTTTGCGTCATCTGGGCATACAGCGAGCCGTGGTTCCGCGACGGCTCGATGTGCGTGTTTTCGTGATACTCGTTGAACGTGGAAATCAGGACCATGTCGGGCACGTCGGGCACGGACACGGCAAAGTCGATCATCCGCCGATAAGCCTCGCCTTGTTGCCGGTCGACGTTCCGATGCGGATTGGTCTTGCGATTCGGATCCCGCAGGTGGCGGTCGTCGTAGCCAGGCGAGATCGACAGGATCTTGAGGTTTCGCGTGCCCGCGTCGCTGTTCAAGTAGGCCTGCATCCAGACCCGCTCCCAGTTGGCCGGCGCCGACAACTCCAGCGGCGAGTACAGGCTCCAGCCGTGAAACAGGCCGAACGTGTGCCGCCGCTCGTCCTTGGCCGAATACATGCGCAGGCTGCTGGCGATTCGCAAGAAACCTTGCGTGCTGTCGTCGACGAAGTTGATCCAGGGCTTGTTGCCGTCCTGCACGCCGGTCCAGAAATAGAACATGACCGGCTCGCCTTCATAATGAAAATACGACGGGCGAGAGACGAACTGCCGGCGAATGGTCTCCAGTGCGTTGGTCAGGTCGTCACGGGTGCAATCGTACGGACATAGCTGGATCGCCAGCCGCGTGCCGGTTTGCAGCCGATCAACCACGCTGAAGATGCTTTCGGCCGCGGCCTGTTCGTAGGCGTTGACGCCATTACGGTCGACGTGCAGATTGAGAATCGCGAAGTCGAGTCCCATCTGCTCGAACAGCCGCCAGTGCGCCTCGATCGTGCTGCAACTGCTGGAAGCGTAGTATCCGAGTCGCGGCATGTCGGTCACTCCGCCCGCGTGCGGCGTGTCGTTCCAATGGTGCGAACCGATACCGTTGCCGTACCAGCAATAGTAATGTGCGCCGAACAGCGCGGTGTGGGGCGTGGAATCGACTCGCGGACGGACGTGCTCGCGCGTCCATTTGTAGTGCGTCGTCTCGATGATCTTCAACAGTTGCTCGGCCGCCCGGTCCCAGGTGTAGGCCTGCACGCGCTCGCGGCCGGCGGCGCCCATGGCGCGGGCCTGCTCCTTGTTGTCGCGCAAAAAGCGCATTCGCTCGGCGATCTCCTCGGGCTCCGGCGCAGAGCAACGCGCAATGTTCGTCCACGACCTCGGTGAATCCGCCTTCGTTGGCGGCAATCAGCGGTTTGCCGGCGGCCATGGCCTCGAGCGCCACGATGCCGAACGGCTCCTTCACGGGCACGAATACCACGCCCAGCGCCCGCGAGAACAGGATTTTTACTTCCAAGTTGCTCAAGTTGTGCAGGAAGAAGACGCGGTTATCGAGTCCCATGCCCTCGGCGATGCGGGCCAGCTTCTCTTTCTCCGGGCCACTGCCGACGATGTACAACTGCGCGTTCTCGACCAGCTTGAGCGCTTCGATGATCAGCTTGATCCGCTTGTGCGGCCAAAGCTGACCGATCGTCAGGAAAATGTTCTCGTCCGAAGGCTGGAAGATGAAGTCGTCGACGTTGACGCCCGGATACACCACGTCGCGCACCGGCGTGCCGTAGACGCCTTCCAGGTAGCCGGCCGTGTACTGGCTGTTGGCGACGACTTTGTCGGGTTTACCCAGCTTGTCGACCAGGTCCATCGACGACAAATAGGCTTCGTAGGTGACGTCGGCCACGCGGTCGTAATTGTATTTCGGATAGATGTGCAGATCGCGCTGTCGCGTCGCGGCCACGTCCTCGAGCGGCTGCTCGTATCGCAAATCGTGCAAAATGCGGAGCGGCTCGTGCGGATACCAAACCATCGGGTGCAGATCGATCAGGTGCGTCGGCCACAAGTGCGTATGGTAGATGTCGTGCTTGCCGATCTCTTGCTCCCAGATCTTCGGCAGCAGGGCCGTGTTGAGCAGGATCGAGTGCCGCCCGTCGAAATAAGGGGACAGCCGCGAGATCTTCACGCGTTTGCCGATACCGTGCTCGGCCAGTAAATCGGCGTTCACGACCGACGAATAGATCGTGATGTCGTGCAGTTTTTGCCAGCGAGAAACGCATTCGATCAGATACCGCTCCGCGCCGCCGTACTTGGCCAACTCGGGAATGATCACGGCCATGCTCAGCCGCTTGTTGGTGGCGGGGGTGGTCGTCGTCACGGGCGAGATCGTCGAAGCGGTTGCCATTCCGAAACTTACCTGGGTGCGTTGGCGGGGGGTATTCCTGTGGTGGGCGAGCGGGCGCCGGTGTCCCAATTCAAGCGGCCAGGCGTCCTCGACGATAACTCTCGATCACTCGCGCGGGTTCGCCGATATCCAATATCCGACCGCCGTCGATGAGGATCACGCGGTCGCTGATCTTGGCCACGTTCGGCATGTCGTGGCTGACAAAAACCATCGTTGTATTGCACTCGCGAAACTGCTGCATGCGGCGCAGACACTTCTGTTGAAAGTGCTCGTCGCCCACGGCCAACACTTCGTCGACCAGCAGGATACTGGGATCCAAATGCACGGCCACGGAAAAGCCCAGCCGGGCGATCATGCCGGAGGAGTACGTTCGCAGCGGCGAGTCGATAAACTGGTCCAACTCGGAAAACGCGATGATTTCATCGACTCGTTCGACCACTTCGCGCCGCGTGAGACCTAGCAGGATGCCGTTGAGCACGATGTTTTCGCGACCGTTGAGCTCGTTGTGAAACCCAGCGCCCAGCTCCAACAGCGGACAGATTCGGCCGCGCGTCTCGACGACCCCCGAGGTGGGCCGCAACACGCCGGCGATCAGTCCCAAGGTCGTGCTTTTGCCGGCGCCGTTGGGGCCGATGACGCCCAGGCATTCGCCCGCGCGAACTTCGAACGACACGCCATCGAGCGCAAAACGGCTTCCGAGTGCGGATAGCCCGGATCTGACTGGGCAGATGCAGCAGCAGGTTTTTGAAACCACCCGCCACGGGGCTTTCCACGTGATACCGCTTGGTCACGTGGCGGAACTGAATGACTGGTTCGTCAGACAATTTCGGCGAACCTCCACACATTTTTTTGATAGACCATCGCCCCCAGGGCCAGCCACGCCAGAGCCCACGTCAAGGCGACGCCAAGAAAGACCAAGGGCACGGTCCCCTGGTAGAACAGGCCTTGCCAGCACAGCACCAGCGAAGCGAACGGATTGGCATACAAAATCCAACCGTACTCGGCCGGCACCTTGTCGGCCGGATACAAAATCGGCGTCAGATAGAACAAGGCGTGCGTGAAGATCGTCACCAGCCTTTCCAAGTCGCGAAAAAACAGATTCGTCGTCGCAATCACCAGCGCCAACCCAAAGGTCATGATCAATTGCACCAGCACGAGTCCAGGCAGGGCCCAGATCCAGGCGGCGCTGGGCGTTTTCCCGTAGTACACCATGAAAGCCAGGATGACCGGTATCGAAACCACGAAGTGCACCGACTCGTTGAGCACGCTGGCGAAGACCAGCATGGCGCGCTGGAAGCGCACTTTCTTGATGAGGGAGCTGTTAGCCAGAAAGCAGGCATTGGAACCCTGCGCCGAGTTGGCAATCCACTGCCAGGGAAACAAGCCGGCTATCAAGTACAGGGCGTAGGCTTCCATGTCGATCCGCATCACGGCGCGAAAGACGACGAAGAAAATCAGCGCGAGAAACAACGGATGCATCACGCTCCAGGCATAGCCCATGAACGTGCTCTTGTAGCGCACCTTGAATTCCTTGGCCAGCAAGACCAAGGTCAGATCGCGATAGTAGACGAGTGTTCGCGGCGAGAGTCCGGCAGGTAGCGCGGCGGTCTTCAACGAGGCAATCCTTTGCTGTGACTCTAGGCTGGCGCGCCGCCGTGCGGCGCCTCGTGCCCTCGGCCGGCGAACCGCTCCGGTGGCCGACGAGAACAAACCGACGGGGGACTTTGGGCGAGGCAACGATGCTGGCGGCACCGCCATGTCCGCGCCTCATGAAGGCCCCCTGCGGAATGCAAAGCTATACCTTGAATTTGCTTATCTCGTCAACGCCGCTTTCCTCGCCCCGCAAGGATGCGCGGGCGCCGTGCGCGAGGCCTGCCCGGTTTTTCGCCTCATTTTCCGCGGCCGATTGTCCGTGCTTGCTGGCACTGCTAGCGGCACGCGGCATTTTTCGACGCCGGTCCGTTCGCATGCGTCCGCTGACAATGATCTAGGCCGGCTCAAACGGCTTTGGTAATGTTCGCCCCCGCCAAATGGCGTCCTCACCAGCGGATCCTAGCGGCCAGCTAAGGCCGAGTAGCAGTTGATGAATACCGAGCAACTGGCCGTCACTCGTCGAACCTCTGCCCACTGGCCAGCAGCTACGCGCCGACCACGTGGGTCTCGTTCCGACGCCGGCGGCTGTCGATCGGCGGCCCGGCCGCCTCGCCTATCGCCTCAACCGCGCGATCGACGTGGCCGGCGCTGATCCTGGCAGCCGTGCTGGCGATTCCCATGTTGCTGATCGCGGTGCTGATCAAGCTGACCAGCCGCGGACCGGTGTTATACCGTCAAGAGCGCCACCGGCCTCGGCGGCCGGCCATTCGTGATGTTCAAGTTCCGCACCATGCGCGTCGACGCCGAGGCGAGTTCGGGGCCGGTGTGGGCGAAGCGCGGCGACCCGCGCCGCACGTGGATCGGCGTGTTGTTGCGACGCTCGAGTTTCGACGAGCTTCCGCAATTGATCAATGTGTTGCGCGGCGACATGAGTCTCGTCGGCCCGCGACCGGAACGGCCGTTCTTCGTGCAGTCGTTTTCGCGTCAGCTGCCGGATTATGACCGTCGGCACCAGGTGCTGCCCGGCATCACCGGCTGGGCGCAAATTAACGGCTGGCGCGGCGACTCCTCGATCGAGAAACGGCTGGAGTGCGACTTGTATTACGTCGACCATTGGTCCGTGGCGTTCAATCTCCGCATTTTGTTGCTGACCCCCTTCAAGGTTCTCGTCGAACGCAATGCTTGCTGAACCGACCAAACCCGGACGGCTCACCGGCTACGCCCCGCTGGCGCTGGTCGTTCTACTGGCGGCGCTGTTGCAAGCCATTCATGTCGCCCGGGCGCCCACGATCAGCGCCGATGGCATCACGTTCATCGGCATCGCCCGCGAATTGCCCGACGGCGTCGCCGAGACGTTTCGTCGACACGACCAGCACCCCGGCTACCCGGCGCTACTGCTGGCAGCCACGCGCGTCGTGCAAGGATTGGGTTATCGGGCCGATCCGTATTCATGGATGGCCGGTGGCATCTTGGCTTCGTACATTTGCGGGCTGGCTTGCGTCGTGGTCGTGTGGCTGTTGACCCGCGAGCTGTTCGATACACGCGTGGCGAATATCGCGGCCACGGTCTTTGCCGTGCTGCCGATTCCCTGCTGGAGCGCCGGAGACGCGCAGAGCGATACTCCGCACCTGCTGGCCTATTTGACGGCTGTTTGGCTGGCCGCCTCGGGCGTCGTCAGTGGGCGATTTCTGCCGTTGGCCGGGGCGGGTGCGGCAAGCGCCGTGGCCTATTGGATCCGCCCGGAGGGCTTGGAGGTTTTTCTCGTGGCGCTCGCCTGCGTGGCATGGCAAGGCATGCGAATGAATTGGACATGGCGGCGGATGGGCCTGGCATGTGCCACCCTGGCCGGCGCCACGTTGCTTATCGCCGCGCCGTATCCGATCCTGGCGGGCAAGATCACGAGCAAGCAACTCCCCTTTGCCAAGAACCAGCCGGTCAACACGTTCATCGACCTGGAAGCGGCATCACAAAGCGTGGCCACGGCCGAACCCGCGCCAGAGCAGGCTCCACCGGAACCGGCCACGACGCCGACGACCGCCCCAGAAACAGTCGAGCAAGCGGCAGCGACGACCGCCGTGGCGCCGAACATCGCCATCGCCGTGGCGCACGAGACAGCTCCCGCAAGTGCTCCCAGCGAACCGCCACCCGCCAAACCCCACTACTCGTTAAAACTCGTGCTGCGATTGCTCGGCAAGGCGTTCGAGGCGTTCATCGTCAGCGTGTGCCAGGGATTCAAATTCGTTTTCATCCCGCTGTATTTGATCGGCCAGGTGGCGTGGTGCCGGCGAGCGTCCCAAGGATTGCACATCGCGCTACTGGCCCTTTTGGCGGCCATGCACTTCGTGGTGTTGATGGCAGTGTTCATCCTCTCGGGTTACATCGCCCATCGGCACGTGCTGCCGGTGATCGGGCTGGCAATGCCGGCCACGGCGCTGGGGGTGCTCTACGTCGGCGAGTTTGCCGCGCGGCGCGTTAAAGCGCCGGCGACGTACGCCGTCCCGATCCTTCTGGCCGGGTGTTGTGCCGCGGTGTTGCCGTATACCGTGCGGGCCGTCAATCGCGAGTTTCTGCCCGTGCTGGCGGCGACCGAATGGGTGAAGAGCCACGCCGACGCCGACGCGGGCGTGATTTGCAATTCGCCCTACGTCGAGTTCTACGGCAAGCTGCCAGTCGCATATTTGTATCCCGAGGCTCCGAGCGTCGCCGAGGCGCTGGCCAAGGCCAAGGCCAACGCGGACGCCCAGTACGACTATGTCGTGTTGCACGTCAACGCGCACGACTATCGGCCCGAGTGGCTCACGCAACTTGAGCCCCGCTACCGCCAGGTCCGCGAGTTTCCGGACCCCTACTCCATCGAGCGCCCCAAGAAGGTGCTTGTCTTCGAGGCCAAGGAAGGCCACGTCCGCCGCCCGGCGCGGGGCACGCATTCGTAAGCGGCTGATGGACAAGCACCCGCCAATCGGACTGGCATCCGTGGCTGGGTTCGAGCGCTAACGTGTATAATGCGCCCAGTCCGTTCAGGGAGTCGCGGTCGTGAAAGTCTCGATCCCAAACTACATCTCAGGCAAGGGGCCAAGGGACTTCTCGTTCCCTCGTGGACGGGCCGTCAGGGCCACACAACGTCCTGACCGCGTCGAGGACATCGCATTCGAATCCGATCGGATTTTCATCCGGTTGTACGTCAGGGACGGCGATGGATACTCGGACGTCGTCGGCGTGGCACAGAACGCGGAGGAGGGATGTGCGCACTTTGCCTTTCGGGCCTTCGACGATCTGACAGACACGCCACCAAAGCAGCTTTCGCCAAGGCAAATCGTCGCGGCCCTGGCAAATCGGTTTGGCACGGAGATCGAATTAGGCGAGAAGCGTAGCAAATGCTTTTTGGGAGAAACGATCCCCGGCGACCCTGCGCCTGACTTTGAACTCCCGAGTCATGGCCGCTACTACTTTCCCGTCCTGACTAAAGAGAATCGAGCTGGCGATCTCGATATCTGGGCGGTGTTCTGTCTCGATCTAAAAGCCTACGGCGACTGGGCCAACAGCCACTGAACATTCTGCCCGCCTCGGGTCGCAGGCATTTCTTTGAAACCGGCCTAAGACCAGCCCCTTCGCCAATTGGACAACGCCCGGGCGATGTGGTGTAATGGGAGAAACGCGACCGCAGCCAGCGGCCGGCGTCCCACCCTGTAGCCCGCCTCGCACCATCCCCGATGCGACCCATGAGACGTGCTTCCTACCGCTTGTCGATCCTGGCCGTTTTCGTGGCGCCGCTCGTTGCGCTCGGCGCCCAAACCGCGCTGGCCCAGGGCTCGCCCAGCCCGGCCGAGGCGATCGACTATAACCGCGACGTGCGGCCAATCCTGTCGAACCACTGCTATGCCTGCCACGGTCCCGACCACGCCAAGCGGCAGGCCGGCCTGCGGCTCGACAAGCAGGAAATGGCCCTGGCGGCTTTGGAATCAGACGGCCACGCCATCGTCCCGGGCAAGAGCGACCAAAGCAAACTAATCGCCCGCATCGTGGCGACCGACGACGCCGAGATCATGCCCCCGCCCGAGTCTGGCCCGCGGTTGAAAGACACCGAGATCGAGATCCTGCGGAAGTGGATCGACCAAGGAGCGGCCTGGAAAGGCCACTGGTCGTATCTGCCGATCGAGCGACCGCCGTTGCCGCCGGTGAGCGATCCGGCCTGGCCTCGAACGCCGATCGACAATTTCATCATGGCACGACTCGACCGCGAGGGACTGAAACCCTCGCCCGAAGCCGATCGCGCGACGCTGATTCGCCGCGTCAGCTTCGACCTGACCGGCCTGCCCCCCACGATCGCCGAGGTCGATGCCTTCGTCGCCGACACTAGCGCAGATGCGTACGAGCGGCTCGTCGATCGGCTGCTTGCTTCGCCCCGCTATGGCGAGCGGATGGCGCAGAAATGGCTCGACCTGGCCCGCTATGCCGACACCAACGGCTATCACATCGACAACCATCGCGACATGTGGCGGTATCGCGAATGGGTGATCGACGCCTTCAACCGCAACCTGCCGTTCGATCAGTTCACGGTCGAACAACTCGCCGGCGACCTGCTGCCCAGCGCGACCATCGATCAGCAGATCGCCAGCGGCTTCCATCGCAACGTGATGGTCAACTTCGAAGGAGGCGCCGACCCGAACGAATACTCTGACCAAGTACATCGTCGACCGGGTGACGACCACGGCCACGGTATTTCTCGGCTCGACGCTGGCCTGCACCGAGTGCCACGACCATAAGTACGATCCGTTCACGCAGCGCGAGTTCTATCAACTCTACGCCTACTTCAACAACGTGCCCGAGCAAGGCCTCGACGGGCAAAAGGACAAACCCCATGCCCAGTCTGCGCGTGCCGTCGCCGGAGCAAACGGCTGAGCTGGAGAACATATCGCGGCGAGTTGGCCGCTGTCGAAGCCCAGATCGCAGGCCGAGTTGGCCAAGTTCGCGCCGTCGAGCCGCCGACCCCGCCGCCGGCCTTGCTCGCCGAGCCGCGCGAGTACGGTGTGGGTCGACGACGAACTGCCGCAGGATGCCTCGCCCGCCGGCAATGACAAGGCCAGCAATTGGAATTGGGCCGAGTCGCCACAGCCGGTGCTGAGCGGCAAGCTCGCCAGCCAGCGTACCGCCTACGGGCGTGGGCCAGCACTTGTTCACCGGCGCCGGCAGCCGCTGGTGATCGGCGCGGGGGACAAGCTGTTCGCGCACGTGCTGGCTCGACCCGGCCAATCCGCCCGAAGAAATCATGCTGCAGTTCAACGACGGCGGCGGCTGGGAGCACCGGGCCTATTGGGGCGAGCAACAAGATCGATTGGGGCATGGCCGACTCGCCCAGCCGCCTGGCCGCTGGGCCCATGCCGCGCGGCCGGTCGCTGGGTCCGACTGGAAGTCGACGCCGCGGCGGTCGGCCTGTCGCCCGGCACGGTCGTCGACGGCTGGGCCTGCACGCAGTTTGGCGGC
Source organism: uncultured Planctomycetaceae bacterium (assembly GCA_963791755.1). Taxonomy (GTDB): domain Bacteria; phylum Planctomycetota; class Planctomycetia; order Pirellulales; family PALSA-1355; genus PALSA-1355. Next base: position 719,429 of record CAWBTK010000001.1, on the reverse strand, counting down.
CACGTGTATTGGGACAAGCTGGGTCTCGTGACGCGCATGCCGCAAGGCCCGTCCTCGTCAGTAACTCAGGCGACCTGGGAGTTCGTCGAGCGAGGTCGAGCGAAATCGTCAGCGCCCGCCGAAGTTCGCGCGGCGCTCAAGATCGCAACGACGGAGCGAACGCGACGAACAGCAACAAGAATTGATCCGCGACTATTTCGTGCGCATACTTTCAGCCGCAGTCGCGCGGCGTGTTCGATCCGTTGAATGCACAAGTCGCGAAGCTGACCAAGGCCCAGGCCGACGTCGCAGGCCGCCTTCCCGCAGACGATGGTCATGGAAGAGATGGCCCAGCCGCGCGAGACGTTCGTGCTGGTGCGTGGCGACTTCCGCACGCAAGGGAGACAAAGTCACGCCGGGCGTGCCGGCCAGCCTGCCGCCGCTGCCGGCCGGTGCGCCGCCCAATCGCTTGGGTCTGGCCCGCTGGCTGGTCGATCCGGCCAATCCGCTGGTCGGCCCGCGTGACGGTGAATCGCTATTGGCAGCAGTACTTCGGCACGGGGCTGGTCAAGACCAGCGAGGACTTCGGCTCGCAGGGCGAATGGCCCAGCCATCCGGAATTGCTCGACTGGCTGGCCGCCGAGTTCATCGACAGCGGCTGGAACGTCAAGGCGCTGCAAAAGCTGATCGTCATGTCGGCCGCCTATCGGCAGTCGTCGCACGTGGACGCCGAACAGCTGACGCACGATCCGGACAACCGCCTGCTGGCGCGCGGGCCGCGGTTTCGGCTCGATGCCGAGATGATTCGCGACAACGCGCTCTGCGGTGAGCGGCCTGCTCGACGAGCGCATCGGCGGGCCGAGCGTGTCTCCCTATCAGCCGCCCGGCTTGTGGGAAGCAGGTGGGCTTCGGCGGCGAGCTTCAGCTCGCAAAGCTACGTGCAAAGCCACGGCCGCGATCTGTATCGCCGCGGCATCTACGTCTATCTGGAAACGGGCCCTGCCCTATCCGCCGCTGGTCACGTTCGACGCGCCGAACCGCGAGGTCTGCACCGACAGCCGGGCCCGCACCAACACGCCGCTGCAAGCCCTGGTGCTGCTGAACGATCCGGCCTTTGTCGAAGCGGCCCGCGTGCTGGCCCAGCGCGGTCATGGCGAAGGGGGCAGTTCGACGATCGAGCGAGCGGATTGGCTTTCGCCTTCAAGCTCTGCACGGCCCGCGCTCCGCAGGCCGGAAGAAGCTCGAGGTCCTGCTGCAGCATCTACCAGGCGCAATCGGCCCGCTTCCAGCAGGACCCGGAAGCCGCCGACAAGCTGATCAGCGTGGGCGAATCGCCGCGACCGGCCGATGTCGACCTGGCCGAGCTGGCCGCCTGGACGGCCGTGGGCAACGTGCTGTTGAACCTCGACGAAACGATTACCAAGGGTTAAGCGCCATGCGACTTCGAACAACAGCTCAGCCGCGAGATCACCCGCCGCACGCTGCTGGGCCAATCGGCCCGCGGACTGGGAGCGATGCGCTCTGGCATCGCTGCTCGAACGGCGGGACTGCAGGCCGCCACGCCCGAGGCCGGACCTGACGACGCACGGCGCCCTGGGCACGCTTGCACTTCGCCCCCAAGGCCAAGCGCGTGATCTACCTGTTCATGTCCGGCGCACCTTCGCACATCGACCTGTTCGACAACAAGCCCAAGCTCAAGGAACTGACCGGCGAGGAGCTGCCCGACTCGGTGCGGATGGGCCAGCGAATCACCGGCATGACCAGCGGCCAGTCGAAGCTGCTGATGGTCGGCCCGGCCTACCCGTTCAAGAAGTACGGCCAGTGCGGCACCGAGATGACCGAGATGATGCCGCACATCGGCAGCATCGCCGACGACATCTGCCATCGTCCGCTCGATGCACACCGACCCGATCAATCACGATCCGGCCGTCACCTACCTGCTCACCGGCAACCAGCAGCCGGGCCGGCCGACGATCGGCTCCTGGACGGCCTATGGCCTGGGAAGCGTCAACAAGAACCTGCCGGAGTACGTCGTGCTGCTCTCGGGCGGCGGCGGGCAGCCGCTGTTGGCGCGCTACTGGGGCAACGGCTTTCTGCCCAGCCAGTATCAGGGCGTGCAGTTCCGCTCGACCGGCGACCCGGTGCTGTACGTGTCGAATCCCGACGGCATCGACCCGGCCACGCGGCGGCAATTGCTCGACGGCGTGCAAAAGCTCAACCGCATGCAGCTCGAAGCCGTGGGCGATCCGGAAATCGCCACCCGCATCGACGCCTACGAAATGGCCTATCGCATGCAGACCAGCGTGCCGGAGCTGATGGACATCTCGCAAGAGCCGCAAGGCACGTGCTGGACATGTACGGCGCCGAGCCGGGCAAGGCCTCGCTTCGCCAACAACTGCCTGCTGGCCCGGCGGCTGGCCGAGCGCGACGTGCGGTTCGTGCAGCTTTATCACCGCGACTGGGACCATCACGGCAACTTGCCCAACGAACTCAAGCGGCAGTGCGACAACTGCGATCAGGCCTCGGCGGCGCTGGTCAAGGATCTCAAGCAGCGCGGGCTGCTCGACGAGACGCTGGTGATCTGGGGCGGCGAGTTCGGCCGCACGGCCTACAGCCAGGGAGCGATCACGCAAGGACAGCTTCGGCCGCGACCATCATCCGCGCTGCTTCAGCATCTGGATGGCCGGCGGCGGCATCAAGCCGGGCATGACGTATCGGCAAGACCGACGACTTTGGCTACAACGTGGTCGAAGACGGCGTCCACGCCCACGACTTCCAGGCCACGGTCCTGCACCTGCTGGGCGTCGACCACAAGAAGCTGACCTATCGCTTCCAAGGCCGCGATTTCCGTCTGACCGACGTCGCCGGCAACGTGGTCGAGAAGATTCTGGCGTGACGCCGGTTGGTCGGTCATGCTTTCCCAATCCCAACGGGATTGCACCTTTCAGCACAGGGTTGCGAGTCTTCGAGCTACCCTGGGATACTGGAACTCGCACCAAGCCAACCCTGAAAGGGTTGCATCCGCGAAACCCAAAAGCGGAATCTGCCGCCTGCGATTCGTGCGCGATGTTGGCCTGGGCTTGTAGATTGGCGAGCCCTGTGTTGGTCGGGGATTGGGGCCGTGGTATCTTGGAGGGGTAGGAGGTTGTTGACGATGACTTACGAGTTTCCGCCCGATGTCGAAAAGCTCGTCAACGAGCAGATGACCGAGAGCGGCTATGGCTCCCAGGACGACGTATTGCGTGACGCCTTACGGGTGTTTCGAGAGGTCCAGGCCCGTAGAGATCAATTGCTCGCAGACGTGCGGATTGGCGTCGAACAGGCCGACCAGGGGCGAACCGGCCCCTTGGACGTGAATTCGCTCGTCGACCGTTGCACGCGCAAGCTCGCGGAAGAAGGCATCTTCGACTGATGGCGGCGGTCGTTTGGACATCCGCCGCCGAGCAAGATCTTGAAGAGATCTTTCTCTACATCGGCCGAGAGCAGCACAGCCCCGCAGCAGCCGCACGAGTCATTCGGGACATCGCCGACAAGGCCGGTATCTACGCCGAGCAACCTCTACTTGCCGAGCCAAGGCCCGAGTTCGGAGAGTCTATCCGCGCATATCACGCGCATCGCTACGTGATTTTCTACCGCCCTGTATCCGAAGGCATCGAAGTGCTGCGTGTGATTCACGGCTCGCGGGACGTATTCAAAATCTTTCGGCGACAAGAGGCTTGACGCAAGGGGCACGGCCGGGCGTTACGTCTGGGACTGATGCAACCCTTTCAGGGTTGGCGTGCGTGGGGGCGTCCGTGGACCCAGGGTAGCCGCGGTGCGCGGCAACCCTGGGCTGAAAGATTCAATCCCAACGGGATTGAGGCCGGTGCCTTTGCGGGAGCAAGGAACGTCGATTGGCGCTTCTTGGAATACCTTGGCATGACTTGCCGGGCTGCGGCTAAAGGGGCGCGGCTCAGCTATACTGACCGAATGAGACCCACGCATGTTCTGGCAGGGTGATTGGGGGCATATTGGCCAACGCATCGGCGCGGAGAGCCGTGGGCCTTCGTAGAGGCGTTTCTTGTCCTGGCTGCGATCGTCGTTCTGTACAAACTCATTAGCTGGTGGCGACTCCAGTAGACTGGCCCTATGAACGAAGGCCCTGCTACTCTACGCGGATTACGTTGGTACTGGTGGCCCCTGCTTCCTCTACTACCTCTATGGGCCATTATTTTCGTTATCTGGCTGCTTTCGCTGCCGCTGTATTTTATGATCTACCCAGAACGTCACGCGCATCCTTACGACCTACCCAGCGCGACTCCTCGCCAGCGAGAACTAATTGCAAAGCTCCGGTCGCAATACCGAGCCATTGGCTTGTGGGGAAGGCTCAAGCGAGCTGCGCTCAAGCGACGCCGATGGAAAAGAATCAAAAAGCATCGCGTGCCAGCGATGGTCCGGAAGTACTGGGCATCCCAAGGAATTTCCGAAATCCTGGATTAGACCGCCCCACCAACCAGATCCATCAAACCTGGAACCGATCCACGGGATTTGATATGATTCGGGCAATTCGCCGCGCATAATTACCCGCCTCGACTTTTCGCCAGACAGCTCGCACACCCGCCGCAATCAAAATCCCATGCTGACCATCTTGGGCAAACCGCAGACGGGCAAGTTTTGCGACCGCATGTCGCGGCGCGGGTTCTTGCAGTTGGGCAGCCTGGCCGTCGGCGGGCTGACGATGAGCGACCTGCTGCGGGCCGAGGCCGCGCAGGGCAAGCGGTCGACCAAAAGCGTGATCATGATCTTCCTGCCCGGCGGGCCGCCGCACCAGGATATGTACGATCTCAAGCCCGACGCCCCGGCTGAGGTGCGCGGCGAATTCAAACCGATCAAGACCAACGTCCCGGGCATTGAGATCTGCGAGCTAATGCCGCGACTGGCCGGCATGATGGATCGCCTGGTGCCGATCCGCAGCCTGGTAGGCGCGACCGGCGACCACTACTCGTTTCAGTGCATGACTGGCCGCAGCCACCGCCGACAGCCGCAAGGGGGCTGGCCCGAGCTGGGCTCGGTGGTCGCCAAGGTGCAGGGCCCGGCCTCGCCCGCGATGCCCCCCTACGTCGGCCTGTCGCCCAAGATGCAGCACTTCCCCTACAACTCGGGCAAGCCCGGGTTTCTGGGTCCGGCCTATGCCCCGTTCCAACCCAATGGCGAAGGCAAGGACGACCTGGTGCTGCAAGGCGTCTCGCTCGAACGGTTGGGGGACCGCAAGGGACTGGTGCAGGCCTTCGACAGCTTCAACCGCCGCGCCGACTCAACCGGCATGATGGAAGGCATGGACGCATTTCGCCAGCAGGCCTTTGGCGTGCTCACCTCCAGCCGCCTGGCCGAGGCGCTCGACGTCGAAAAAGAGCCCAAGGCCCTGCGCGACGAATATGGCTATGGTACCGAGCGGCACCAGGGAGACGGCGCCCCGCGGCTGATGCAGCAGTTTCTGATGGCCCGGCGGCTGGTTGAGGCCGGCGTGCGGATGGTGACCGTCAGCTTCAGCTTTTGGGACTACCACGGTTCGAACTTCAAGCTGGCCCGCGAGAACCTGCCGCAGTTGGATCAAGGCGTCGCGGCCCTGGTCGACGACCTGCACCGGCGGGGATTGGATAAGGACGTGACGGTAATTGTATGGGGCGAATTTGGCCGCACCCCCAAGATCAACGCCCAGGCCGGCCGCGACCACTGGCCCAACGTGTCGTGCGCCCTGCTGGCCGGCGGCGGCATGCGCACCGGCCAGGTGATCGGCTCGACCGACCGCACGGCCTCGGAAGCCAAGGACCGCTCGGTGCACTTCGAGGAAGTTCACGCTACGCTCTATAACCGCCTGGGCATCGACCCCGGCAGCACGACCGTGCCCGACCTGTCCGGCCGCCCGCAGTATGTCGCCGACGGGTTTAGCCCGCTGGCGGAGTTGATTTAGGGGCGGGATTGGCGCGTCGGTTTCTACAGCGTGCGCTCGCGGTTGGTTGTGATGGGGGGCGCCAGGACCAAGATAGACGTTGCTCAAGAGGCAATCATGGCTGTGCGTGATTGGCAAGCTAACGGACAGCGGCAGGGGAGTTCAGGTTGTATTGGGAGTCGACGACATTCGATGCGATCCCGAGACCCCGATAAAACGCGGGCTAAAACGACGCACTACATGAATTCAAACTGGCCCACTACCAGGAGTCGCAAAAGCATTGGCGATCAGAAAAGCTAAGCCGAAGCCCTATCCTTTCCGCCCGAAGTCCGCTTCCGGCTTGCTAGCGGGTGAGTATTGGGCGGTCCCACTTCCAGACGGCCGCTTTGCTTGTGGCCGAATATTGCAACTCAATGGTTCTGAGCTACCGATAAAGAGCCGGATGTTTTTTGCTGGCCTTGAGGATTGGATTGGGGCCCTGCCGCCAACCGCCGCTGACATCGCCGGGAAGGCCATCATTGCATCGGGAGTTGCCCACATTCGAGCAATCACGGAACTTGGTGGCGTGGTGCTCGGACATCGGCGACTCGAAGACGACGGAATCGAGATACCAAGCCTGCTGAACGCGACGGCTGGAATCGGACTCGCCGTTTTGTCCGGAGCCGACGCTGTGCGACCAGCGACCCGCGAAGACCAAGGAAGATTCCCAGTGCTCAGAATCTGGGGTTATGCGTACATCCAGAAACTGGCAATCTCGCGGTTAATTGGATCACCGTAGCGGCCATTTCTAACTGGCCCACTACCCCTCGTCCCAAAAACTTGCCTTTTCTGGGCCTCGCGCGGTAGGATTCGGTTGCGCGAGGTCTGGGCGCCATTTCGGCGCTGACGGAACAGAAATAGCAACACAATTTCTGAAGACACTCGTGCCGACTGCTTTCGAGGAGGCTCGACAATGAAACCTCTCGTGTTCATTTTGGCTGTCACGCTCGCGGGAGCGTTGGGTGGCGAGGTTCTCGCGCAGCGAGGCGGCGGAATGGGTGGCGGCTGTCATCGCGGCGGCGGAATGCCGACGATGGTCCCCTCGACGGGCGTGCCGTTTTACAGCACAGCCTTGCAGATGGTCTCGATGCTGGGCAACTCGATGAACACGCCGTCGATGGCCTCGATGCAACGGCAGGCCTATCTGCAACAGCAGATGCAGCAGCGCTTTCTCGCCCAGCAGGCTCAGCTCGCGGCAGCACAGCAGGATACGATCTCGCCCAGGGAGGAAGCCCGCCAGCGCAAGATCGCGATGCTCAAGCAGCGCCGCGAGGAAGAGCTGGAAAAACGGGCCGCGGCCAAGGCCAAGAATCTCGAACGCCTCGCTGCCCGCCGGTAGGCACTTCACCGACCCATGCGCGAGCGACGGCGAGGTGTCGCGCTGCTGCGCAGGGAAAAAGCGCAGGGATAACCCTCGCTCGCGCGATTGGGTAGGTGGCGAATGAACCTACGTCGGGTGACACCCTACGCCGTCAAACTTTCGCATCTCGAGATATCCGCAGATTTGCGCAGGTTTCACAGATTTTCACGAGCCGAATTGAACTTCAAACGGTGAGGTCATGCGAAAGGCGCCCTTTCATCCTTCATTGCAAATCTGCGTCATCTGCGAAATCTGCGGATCACGTTCAGAAAAGCTAACGGCGTCGAGTGCCACTCGGCCGCCAAAGTAGCAGGCTCACGCCGTGAGCCGTTGCCGAATGAGAGTCGGCGCTGATCTTCTACTCGGCTGCGGCACACGGCGTGTGCCGGCTACTTTACGCTCCCCCCCATCCGATCCAAAATGTTTCGCGTGATCTGCTGCACGCGAGGGTCGGGGCCGAGCGGTGGGCGGCCTTTTTTCGAGGGCGAAGCGTCAGTACGTCGAGGGTCCACGAAAAGGGCAAACGGAAGAAATCACCGACGCTGAGGTCGAGCAGCATCGCAAGCAGGCCGAAGCAGAATTCGGCAAATATATTCCGGGTTCATTGTTCAGTGAGCCACGATTCATTCCCGGAAAACAGCGTTCATCGCTGCCGCTCATCATCTACAAATACGGCATTCCGCATGAAGCGGGATGGATTGACGAAAAGGGCGTCCATAACTATGCAGTTCCGAGGCCACTTCCCATATGACTACAATCGAGTACGCCTACCGCCGGTTTTCCAGGGAGCGATTTCCGTTACCCACTGAGGCGCAAGTGCGCGCGTTGGAACGGCGAATTAAGGTGGCTTTTCCAGACGACTATCGACAGTTTCTCTTGGAATACAACGGCGGGTACTTCACGGAACCTGAGATCTCGCCGGTGGGCGAAGGATGCCCACAAGATGCGCTTACGTTTCTAAGCGGCATCGGCGCTTCTCATTCTGAATCAGAACTTGGCGATGAACGGACGCTAGGCTTATTCGATGACAATGATCCTCCCAAAATCCTGTCAATCGGCGACACGGCAATGGGCGGGCTTAGTTATTCTGGATTTGCTTTCCGGAGAGGGACGTGGAGCGGTCTACTTGAAGCAAGCCTTCGGCAACTTCTACTACTTGGCCGATGGGATCGAGGACTTCTTCGATCTGTTGCGCGAGCCTAGCTCTGCATAGTGCCCGCCGATCGAATCGCTTTAACGGCCCACCATCCTATCCAAAATGTTCCGCGTGATCTGCTGCACGCGAAGGTCGGGGCCGAGCGGTTCGGTGTAGACCTTGGGGCGAACGTAACCGGGCGGCTCGCTCAGACCGTCGGCCCACCAGCAGGTCGAGGCGTTGAACACGAAATTGCCGCGCGGGCCGGGATAGACTGTCGCCGTGTACTGCCCGCCGTTGGGGACGCCGGGCGCCGATTGCGTGGGGGCCGTGGCCACGATCTCCAGACCCGGTATCGGCGCCGGGTCGGCGTGCCACTCCCAGCCGATCAAGCCAGCAATGCGATTGCCGGCCTGCATTCCCGTGCCGGCATAGATCCAATGTTCCGGCAGTGAACAAACCCAATCGGCCCCACCGGTGACCACGCCCGTGCTGTGCGCGCCGACAAGTTCGTTGGCATACGGCCGCTCGTGGCGCAGCGATTTCATGTTTTCGAAGTCGCGCATGCCGCCCGGCGGGCCGAACACGCCCACGCGCTCGAACGCCCGACCGGCCGTGTCGAGTTCGATTCGACCGCAAATCGTGTTGCCCGAGAGGAAGGCCACGCTGACGCCGGCTTGGACCGCGGCGCGGACGTTGTTGAACATCTCGATCGTCCAGTATTCGTCGTGGCCGACGCTCAAGAAGCCTTTGGCCCGGCGCAGACCGACGGCGTCGGCGTGCGTGTCCGAGTTCGAGATATACGTGACGTCGTAGCCCTGCGATTCCATCCAAAAGGCCAGCGGAAACTCCCACAAGAAAAACTCGCCCGAGCCGGTCGACAGCGGAGCGTCGAAGATCTGGCAGTATTTTCCGTAGGGGCGATTGAACCCGACCTGCACGCCGCCGCCCCAGTACCATTCGTGCTTGCCGTCGTCGTACAGCGAGAACTGCGACGGCCAGCGATTGTAGGCCTGCCAGGTGTTGTCGCTACATTGAAAGATAAAATCGGCCGGGCGGTCGTCCCGTACGATGAAGATCACATAGCTCTGCCAGAGGTCGGTCTGGGCGGTGAGCTTGCCGACGTACACGCCGCTCGGCCAATCTTCGGGAATGCGCAACTCGGCCGCCACCGGCCAGGCACAATCCCGCAGCCGTTTTTCGCCCACCGGCGGATCGGGCTGTACCGTGCCCTCGAAAGGACCAAGACTTTGCACGAGCCGTCCGCCGTCGCCGCCGTACCAGCCAAGCCGGTAGATGTCGATCGTGAATGGCGACGCCGGATTCGTGCTGACGTGAAAGGCAATCGTCTCGCCCGCGGCAGGCTGCGCGCGAAGCATAGCCCTCGATCCAGGGGCAGCGATATTTTGTCGCCGGATCAATGCCGGTTTTCGAGAGCATCCAGTCGCGCGTGCCGGGCCTGGCGTTCTCGTCGCGGATGCGATTGGAAACCGGCGCGGCGGCGGTGAGCGGCACGCCGCCCAACGCCACGGCCGTGGCGCCGGCGGCCCGTTTGAATAAATCTCGCCGCGAAGTTTTGTGTTCGTCCATAGCCGACCCATTATACTAGCGGTGCGGCCGGGCCGCGCTGTTTTGTACATTGCCGAACAAGGGACGTTCTCGTGCGTTTGAGTTTATTCTCCGTGAGTTATGCCGGGCTGTGGGGCCAGAAGCGTCTGGACACGGTCGACTTCATCGCCAAGGCGGCCGAACTGGGCTATTCGTCGGTGATGTTGATGGGCAAACGCCCGCACTTGTCGCCGCTGGACACCAGCGAGGCCGAGTTGGCCGACATCCGCGCGGCGCTTGAGCGGCATCGGGTGGAGTGCGTTGCCGTGGCGGGCTACACCGATTTCTCGACGCAGCGCGCCACCGAAGTCCCTTTTATCGAAATGCAAATCGACTACGTCGGCTCGCTGTGCGGGCTGGCCTCGGCGTTGGGCGCGAGTGTGGTGCGGGTTTTCACGGCATATGAGTCGGGCGCGAGCGCCGACGGCGGCTTGGAACCTGGTGGTCGCGAGCCTGCGCGAGTGTGCCGATCGCGCTGCGGGCTACGGCATCACGTTGGCCGTGCAGAATCATCACGACGTGGCCGTCGACTCGGCGGCGCTACTGGAATTGCTCGGCGACATCGACCGGCCGAATGTGAAGATCGGCTTCGACGCCTGGTCGCCGGCGCTGCGTGGCGAGCCGCTGTACGAAGCGGCCCGACAACTGGCCCCGCACACCGTCATCACGACTAACGCCGACTATGTGCGGCTGCCGCGTTATCGCTACGTCAGTGAGGTAGTCAACTACGAGCGAGTGCTGCCCGACGTGGTCCGCGCGGTGCCGTTCGGCGACGGGTTCATCGACTACCGGGCCTTCTTCGCTGGCCTGGTCGAAGGAGGATTCGACGGCATCGCCAACTATGAAATGTGCTCGCCCGTTCGCGGGGGCGGCGAACTGGAGAATCTCGACCAATACGCGCGCGGCTACCTGGAATGGATGCGACAGTACGCTCCTCGGGCGCACTGCGGCGAAAACCGGGCGATAGAGCCCGGTATTCCTTGCTGTCATGGTCCACCACGGCGATTGAAGCGCGCGGCGGCGGCCAGTATCATACAACGTGCGCACGCTTCGGGGTTTCGCGGCATTTGATCGCGCGCTTTCGCGGCCAAGTCCGCACTGGGGAGTCGACCGACCATGCGAATTGCCGCCGCCTGGCTCATTGCGATACTTGCCGGGGCGCCGAGCCTCTCTGCGGCCGAGGCGGTCGATTACGTCCGCGACGTCAAACCAATTCTGCGTCAGCACTGTGCGAGCTGCCACGGAGCGCTGCGGCAAAAAGGGGGTCTGCGGCTGGACCACGCCGCCCTGATTCGCCGGGGAGGCGACAGCGGTCCGGCGGTTGCCGCCACGAGCGGAGAGAGTCTGTTGATTCGCGCGGTTCGCGGCGCGGGCGACATCGAGCGGATGCCACTGGATGCCAAGCCGCTGCCCGACGAACAGGTCGCGACGTTGGCAGCTTGGGTCGATGCCGGCGCGATCGCGCCCGAGGAACCGTTGCCGGAGGATCCTCGCGCGCATTGGTCGTATCAAAAGCCCACAAAGTTGCCGCTGCCCAACGTGCAAAACTCGACCTGGGCCACGCATCCGATCGACCGCCTGCTGGCCATCGAACACGATTGGCGAGGTCTGTCACCCGCGCCAGTCGCGGCCAAGAACCTGTTGTTGCGGCGCGTGTACCTGGATCTGATCGGCCTGCCGCCCAGTCCCGGCGAGCTGGCCGAGTTCCTGGCTGACACCTCCGACAATGCTTATGAAAAAGTCGTCGACCGTTTGCTGGCCAGCCCACACTATGGCGAACGCTGGGGTCGGCACTGGATGGACGTCTGGCGCTATAGCGACTGGGATGGCTATGCGGCCGAGGTGCGCGAGAGCCAGCCGCATATCTGGCGCTGGCGCGATTGGATCATCGAGTCGCTCAACGACGACAAGCCGTACGACCAGATGATCGTCGAGATGCTGGCCGCCGATGAGGTGGCGCCCTTGGATCCGAATGCCTTGCGCCGGGCGGGTTCCTGGCGCGCAATTGGTATCGGTTCAATCGCAACGTGTGGCTGGACGCCACGGTCGAGCACACGGCCAAGGCCTTTTTGGGCACGACGCTCAACTGCGCCCGCTGCCACGATCACATGTACGATCCGATTTTGCAGACCGACTACTACCGGTTCCGAGCGATCTTCGAGCCGTACAACGTGCGGGCCGATCGCGTGCCGGGCGAGGCCGACACGAAGAAAGACGGGCTGGCGCGCGTATTCGACGCCGATGCCGACAAGCCGACGTTTCTGTTCGCCCGCGGCAACGAGGCCCAGCCGGACAAGGAACATCCGCTCGCGCCGGGAGTGCCGGCGGCATTAGGGGGCGACTCGCTTTCGTTCGCGCCGATCGCGCTGCCAGCGACAGCGTATTACCCGGGCTTGCAGAGCTACGTGCAACAAGAATCGCTGGCCGGGCGCGAAGCGCACTTGATCGCGCCGAGGCGGCAATGGCCAAAGCGACACAACTGCTGGCCGACGGCGCAAGAAACAGACCGACTCGCTGGCCGCTCAGACCGTAACGACTCCGCCCAAAGACGCAGTGGTCGGCGGCAACACGGTCGAGCCCGCCCCGCCGGCAACCGCGGAACAAAAACCAACCGCCGAGACTAGCAACGCGGCAAAGCACGGCGCCGCGATCGCCCAGGCCGAGACCGAAGCGCGCCTGGCCGAGCAGACGATGCTGTCGGCAGCCGCGGGGCTGGTCGCCGTCCGGGCCAAAATCGCGGCCGATCGCGCGGCCTTTGCCAATCCGCCGGAAGGCAATGCCAAGGACCTGTGCGCGAAGCCAGCCGGGCCGAGCGCGTGTCGAATGCACAGCAAACGCGGTTGCGCGTGTTGCAATTGGAGCGCGACCTGGCAAAGGCGCGCGAGAACACCGGCGAAGGCAAGGACGAAAAGAGCGCCCAGAAGAACAAGAACGACGTCGCGGCGATCGAGAAGAGTCTGAACGAAGCCCGCAAGGCGCACGACTCGGCCCAGGCGGCCTTGGGCCAGGCCGGCGAGTCGTATACCCGGTTCGGCAATGTCTATCCCGCGACCAGCACGGGCCGGCGCACCGCGCTGGCCCGGTGGATCGCCTCGAAGAACAATCCGCTCACCGTGCGCGTGGCGATCAACCAGATCTGGATGCGTCATTTCGGCGCGCCGCTGGTGGCCAGCGTGTTCGACTTCGGCCTGAACGGCAAACGTCCCACGCACCCTGCCCTGCTCGATTGGCTGGCCGTGGAGCTGATGGACGGCGGGTGGCGGATGAAACCCATTCATCGACTGATCGTGACCAGCACGGCTTATCGGCTGCAATCGTCGAGCAATGACGCGGACAGCCAGGCGCGTGATCCGGAGAATCAGTTTTTGTGGCGGATGAACGCCCGCCGAATGGAGGCCGAGGCGCTGCGCGACAGCACGCTGTGCGTGGCCGGTGGCCTGGACCGCACCATGTACGGACCGGAGCTGGATCAATCGGCCGGTTTGACCTCGGCCCGGCGCAGCATTTACTTCCGCAGCAGCAAGGAAAAGAAAGTCGCATTCTTGCAGACGTTCGATAGCGCCAACGTGACCGATTGTTATCGCCGCGGCGAGACGATCGTGCCGCAGCAGGCCCTGGCCATGGTCAACAGCTCGCTCTCGCTGGCCGAGGCCCGGCGGCTGGCCGCGTTATTGGCCCAGGATCTTGGCCCCGATGCGACAGGCGACTCGCTCGCGCGTTTTGTCGGGGCGGCTTTCCAGCGAATCTTGTGTCGCGAGCCGAGCGACGAGGAGCGCGCGCTGTGCCTGGAGTTTCTCGACGCTCAAGCCCGACGATTCGCCGATCCCGGTTCGCTCGTGGCATTCGACTCTGGGCCCGAGAACGCCGTGAAGCCCGCCAGCGATCCTCGACAGCGGGCTCGCGAGAACCTGGTCCACGTATTATTGAATCACAACGATTTTTTGACGGTCCGCTAGCGTCCGAGAACGATTGGCCATGACATCCAAGCCATCAAGATTAAAGCGCAATCAGCCAATTCCGCGGCGCGCGTTCCTGGCCGACGTCGGTATGGGTTTTACCGGCCTGGCGCTGGGCGAAATGTTATTGGCCGATGGAATCAGCCGCGCGAGCGAGGCGTCGGGCTGGACCCCGCCGGATGGCCGGCCGCACCTGGCGCCCAAGGCCAAGAACGTGATCTGGATTTTTCTGGTCGGCGGCATGAGCCACATGGAGAGCTTCGATCCCAAGCCCGCGCTAAACGAGTTCGCCGGCCAGGAGATCGGGAAAACGCCGCATAAGGACGTTCTCTCGGCGTCATTCATCAACGAGAACCTGCGGGTCGTGGTGCCGGACGATGCCAACGGGCACATTCGCCACAAACTGTTCCCGATGCAAGTCGCTTTCCAGAAGCGCGGGCAGAGCGGCTTGGAGATCAGCGACTGGTGGCCGCACCTGGGCAGTTGCGCCGACGACCTGGCCATCGTTCGCTCGATGTGGACCACCGACAACAACCACGGGGCGCAGCTGCAATTCCACACCGGCCGGCACGTGCTCGAGGGGCAGTTTCCCACGATTGGCTCGTGGGTTCACTATGGCCTGGGATCGCTCAACGACAATCTGCCGCGGTTCGTTGTGCTGGGCACGCCGATCGCCGATTGTTGCGGCGGCATTGGCGCCCACGGCGCGAACTATCTGGGCCCGGAGCACAGCGGGGTGCAGTTGGAAGTCGACCCCAAGAACCCGCTGCCGTTTGCTTCGCCCGGAGTGGACGTGTACCGCGAGGAGCAACAAAGTGAGTTCGAGTTGCTCGGCCGGTTGAATCGACTCTCGGCGGTTGAGTATCCGCAAGACGAGGCGATTCTGCGCGAATCAAGTCGTATGAACTGGCCTTCCACATGCAAACCGCGGTGCCGGGCGTCGTCGATTGCGAAGCGGAAACCGCCGCGATCCAGTCGCTCTACGGCTTGGACCGCAAGGAGACCCAGACGTTCGGAAGACAGTGCCTGGTCGCGCGGCGGCTGGTGGAAAAGGGCGTGCGGTTCGTGCAGATCTTCCACGGCAGCAACGGCGGCGCGGGGGCCTGGGACGCACACGGAGGCCTGAAGACGAACCACGCCAAGCTGTGCGGCGAAGTGGACCAGCCGATCGCGGCCCTGGTGCAAGATCTCAAGCAGCGCGGCCTGCTGGACGAGACGATCCTGGTGATCGGCACCGAATTCGGCCGCACCCCCGGCACGCAAGGCAGCGACGGCCGGGACCACCATCCGTTCGGCTTCTCGGTGGTGATGGCCGGCGGTGGGCTGAAGGGCGGAATCGCGCACGGCGCTACCGACGCATTGGGCTTTCACGCCATCGAAAACCGTCACTACGTGACCGACGTCCATGCCACGGTGCTGCACCAAATGGGCATCGACCCCAAGCGGCTGGAAGTGCCCGGCCGCAAACGCCTGGCCATCGATTTTGGTCGGCCGATACGGGAGATCATCGCCTAGTTATTCTCGAATCGCTCGCACGCTGGAAAAACATCTCGACGGCCAGTGACGTGCTTTTGGAGATCGAACGGTGCTAGCTATCCACTGGCCGTTGCAGTAGAAATCGTAGTTCTTGCATCTGCAAAAGCCGGGCCGCCAACGCATAGGTTGCCGCGCCTAGTGCAATGACGATTGTGAGCTGCAAGGCCTGCCGCGTGCGAGTCGCATCGGCAACCGGCGGAAAGAAGTAGTCGCCGGCAAGTACCACGATCGACATCGCCGCGACCGCCAGAGCACTGCGGACAAGTGTCGAGAATAATTGGCTCCATGCCAGCCGGCTCGCCCGGCGCGAAAAGCCCACGGTCAGCAGCACCACTTGCAGGCCCGCGGCAATCGAGGTCGAAGCGGCCAGGCCCCGCTCGGCCAGCGGCCAAATCAAGGTCAGATTGAGAGCCAGATTCACCCCCACGGCGATCAGCCCAACTCGGGCCGGCGCGACCGCATCGCCCACCGCGTAGTACGCGCGCACCAGCACCGGAATCGCGCAATAAGCCCACACGCCGCTGGCATAGGCGGCGATCATCCCGGCCGCGCGGGCCGAGTCGTCGGAAGTGAACGCGCCACGTTCGAAAAGCACGCGCGTAAGCGGCTGGGCCACGAGCATGATGCCGACGCCGGCGGGCAGTGCCATAAACCAAACGAGCCGCAGTCCCCGGCTCAAGTCCTGACCCACCTGAGCCCGATCGCCGTGCGCGGCGTGGCGGCTGAGCAGCGGATAGATCACAGTGGCAATCGCGACGCCGAGAACACCAACCGGCAACTGATAGAAGCGTTCGCCGTAGTACACGGCCGCAGCAGCGCCGGAATGCATCGGATACGACACGGCGTGGCCCAGCCAGGCGATCGATCGGCTCGCGCCGGGCGGCGTGGAGAGCCCCCAGGCAATCAGGCTGTCCAAGAGCGTATTGAGTTGCGTGACGGCCAGTCCCAGCGTGATGGGCAACATCGTGCGGCCAATCTGCTTCACTGATTCGCGGGCGGCTTGCCAATTGAAATCGAAGCGAAATCCCAGCCGCCAAAGCGCGGGCAACTGCACGCCAAACTGCAGCACGCCGGAGAGAAGGATCGCGGCGGCGATCACATAGGCCTGGGCCAGCTTGTCGGGAGCAAACCGCGGCGCTACGAACCACACGGCGGCCAACCACAGCACATTGAGCAGCACCGGCGCGAGCGCCGCGGTGCGAAAGCGCAACAGCGCCTGCAGCGTGGCGGAGGCCTGTGCCGCCAGGCAGATAAAGACCATGTAGGGCAACAGCGCGGCGGTCAGCCCGACGAGTTGCAGCGTGGCCGCGTCGTCGCTCGCGAACCATACCGAGCGCGGCGCAGACGGCCTCGCCCGCCAGCACGAGCGCGCCAGACCGAGGGTCAACAGCGTGAACAAGGCGCTCACTAGCTGCCAGGCCCGGCCCGGATCGCGCTGGTGGACGGCGGTAAAGACCGGCAGAAAGCTGGCGGCCAGCGCGCCTTCGCCGAAAATGCGGCGGAGCAGATTGGGCACGCGAAAGGCGACGACCAGGGCATCCATCACGCCCCCCTCGCCCAGGCCCAACAGGGCCGCCGTGGCCATGTCGCGGGCCAGCCCCAACGCGCGGCTGGCGAGCGTCCCCAGGCTGGTCGCCCAGAACCCGCCCCACAGGTGTTTGATTTCGTGTTTCGTTTCGCCGCGGGCCATGGCCGGCTATGGTAGATGGCCGCGCGGCGGCGGAGAAGACGGATCGCATTCGCGCGGCACAAGCGAATATGCCAACCGCAGTTCTAAGCCCCCTCACCCCTGCCCCTCTCCCACAAGGGGCGAGGGATTATGGTCACTTCGCCCGGCGTTGGCGACACTTTCGATACTTGTCAAGCCCGGCGGGTCGCAGGGCCGATTACCCCCTGTGCCGGCCGCCCCCAGAGCGGTTGCCAAAGCCGGCCGATTGGGAGAAGATCATCGGGACGCGTTGGGGGAGTTGGGCGACCGCGTACACATCCCCGGAGAGAGAGCCGTGGCCGAGCGCTCGAAGTATCAGCAAAAGATCATCAAGAATTACTACGACAACCGCGAGGCAATTTCGCTGCAGCGGCTGAGCGAGCTCGTCACCGAGCTGTACCTGGCCGAGGGCAAGTCGCGGCAAAAACAGTGGAAAAATATCACCGGCGCCTTGGAAAAGCTCAAGGTGCCCGCCTCGCGGATCGAGCACCTGGTTAAACAAGACAATCCGTCGCTGGTGGCCAAGCTGGTCGAAGAGCTGCTGGCGAAGCAGTAAGGGAGAAGCCCAGGCGATGGCCACGAACGCCGATCAAGTCTCGCAATTACGGTGGAAGAAATTCCCCGTGCTCAACGACGGGTTCGTTTGCCTGGTCGACATCATGGGCGACGACCAGTCGGTCGTGCAGGCTGCGCGGGTCAGCTACGGCGAGGGCACGCGCAAGGTCTCGGACGACCGCGGGCTGATTCGCTACCTGTTGCGACACCGTCACACGACGCCGTTCGAAATGGCCGAGATCAAGTTGCTGGTGCGCGTGCCGATGGATTGCTGGCGGCAGTGGATTCGCCATCGCACGGCCAACGTCAACGAGTACAGCACCCGTTACTCGTTGGCGATTGATGCCATGCAAACCACCACCCCCGACGCGTGGCGCACCCAAGCCACGGGCAACCGCCAGGGCAGCGGCGATTTCCTGGACGCGGCAGAAGGCGGCCGGCTGACCGATTCGGAAAGTGAGTTTCAAACGCAGGCACGGCAACTTTACGAGGCGCGGATCGCGGCCGGAGTGGCCCGCGAGCAGGCCCGCAAGGACTTGCCGCTGTCGACGTATACCGAGGCCTACTGGAAAGTCGATCTGCACAACCTGCTGCACTTTTTGGCCCTGCGGATGGACAGCCACGCGCAATGGGAGATTCGTGAGTACGCCCGCACGATCGGCGAGCAGATCGTCGAACCGCTGTTTCCGCTGGTGTGGGAGGCTTTTGTCGACTACCGGCTGGCGGGGCTGTTTCTCTCGCGACTGGATCGCGAGGTCGTGTGCCGGCTGGTCGCCCGGTTGGCCAGTGAAGGCCGCGCTCAGGCCACCGAGGCCGACTTCCTGGCCGTGCAAGACCCCACCTGGGTCGACATGCAACGCTGCCGCGAGCGCGACGAATGCCGCGACAAACTGCGACAGTTGAATTTGCTTCCGTGATGCACGGCCTTTTTCAAGAGGGCCACACACTCATGAAACACGACAGCGACAAAGAGCTTCTGGAACTCAATCAACAGCTCTTGGAGAGTATCGCCAGCGGCGATTGGGAAACCTACCAGGATCTGTGCGATCCGTCATTGACGGCGTTTGAACCCGAGGGGCGGGGCCACCTGATTCAAGGGCTGGAGTTTCACCGCTTCTATTTCGAATTGGGTCCGGCGGAAGGCCCGCGCACGACGACGATGTCGTCGCCCAAAGTGCGACTGATGGGCGACGTGGCCGTGGTCAGCTACGTGCGGCTAGTGCAGTCAATGGTCGAGGGCGGAACGCCCGTCACTTCGCATTTCGAGGAGACGCGCGTTTGGCAAATGCAGCAAGGCCGCTGGCAGCACGTGCACTTCCACCGTTCGCCCTGCTGAAAGGGGCACTCGACCAACTACGTCGCCACCGCCTGCGGCGGGGCCAGGCAGGCCAGCGGTTCGATCTCGCCGTCGGCCACCATTCGTTCGACGATTTCCTGGCGAAAGATGGGCACATAGCCCGGCGCCCGAATCCCGATTTGCACGCGGTTGCGATCAACCGCGACGACCGTGACCACGATGTCGTCGTTGATGACGATCGATTGTCCGCACTTGCGAGAAAGTAGCAGCACGATAGCCTCCTCCTACATGTGAGTGCGATCACGCGTATGTCGCGTGGCCAGTGTCTGCCGCCCTCGACGATGCAGGATATGCTAGTGCTTTCATGTGAGGACATTGTTAGCGACTATTGAAAACTTGGAGAATTCGGCTCTGGCGGGCAAAATTGACGCCCGGCGGCGGGTATCGCTAGGCGCGATCGATCGCAAAAGCCATGACGTCGGTCAGGCTTTCGGCGCCCGCGGCCAGCATGACCAGGCGGTCGAAGCCCAATGCCGTTCCGCCGCAAGCCGGCAATCCGGCATCCATAGCCGCCAGCAGCCGGCTCGCTTCGGGCAGTCGCGGTTTACCTTCGGCGGTGCGCTCTTCGTTGGCCTGTCGATTGCGACCGCGCAAGACTTCGGCATCCAGCAGTTCGTGGTAGCCGTTGGCCAGTTCCACGCCACGGACGAACAGCTCGAATCGCTCGGCCAGCGGCGGATCTCCGGCAACGCGGGCCAGGGCGGCCTGGCTGCCCGGGTAGTGATAGAGCAAGGTCGGCCGCGGTCGTCCCAGGTGCGGCTGCACCAGTTCGGCCAATAACAAATTCAGCCAGGTGTCGCGGTCGCCCGCGGCCAGCGTGTCGGAAAACGAAAGGCCGCGCGTCCGCGCCAGGTCGGCGAGTTCGGCGGCGGTGGCTCGGTGCGGATCGATGCCAACGTGCGTCTCGAACGCCTGGCCATAGCTGAGTCGCTCGGCTGGCCCCAGATTCAATAGCGACTCGCAAAGGTCGGCCGTCAGTTGCATGCCGTCTTCCATCGAGTCGCCGCGGCGATACCACTCGACGATCGTGAACTCGGGATTGTGCAGCCGGCCCGACTCGCCGCCCCGAAACGCGCGCGTGATCTGGTAGATGGCTTCGCCGCCGGCGGCCATCAATCGCTTCATCGCGAACTCGGGCGAGGTTTGCAGCCACAGCTCGCGACCCTCGGCCGGAGCATGAGGGTCGTGCGGCAAGACGACGCACAGCGGATCGATGTTTCGATCTACGACCACGTCGGCCGAAAGCAACGGCGTCTCGACCTCGAGAAAAGCTCGTTCGTGGAAGAAGGCACGGGTCCGCGCGAGCAACTCGGCCCGCAGGCGCAGGTGACTCCAGCTTGCGGTGGGCAGAAAGTCGTTCTGGTCGGCGCCGTGGTTCATCAGAGGATTCGAGCCCCAAGCCGCCGCGTTTCGCTGACGTCGCTTGTCTGGGCGGCGCGGGATCAGGCCTTGGCCCGTTCCAGATACTCGCCGGTTCGCGTGTCGACCTTGATCAAGTCGCCAATTTCGACGAACGCCGGGCAGGTGATCTCGGCGCCGGTCTCCAGCCGGACCGGCTTGGTCAGGTTAGTGGCCGTGTTGCCGCGCATCGAGGGCTCGCAGTATTCGATTTGCAGCACGACGTGGTTGGGCGGAGAAACCGAGATCGGCTTGTTGTTGAACAGCACCATCGAGCAGACCATGCCTTCCTTGATGTACTTCCAAGCGTCGTCGCACTGCTCCTTAGTCAATTCGTACTGCTCGTAGTTTTCATTGTCCATGAAAACGAACATGTCTTGCTGGCGGTAGAGAAACTGAGCCGCGATTTCAGTGACGTCGGCCGCTTCCAGGGAATCGCCCCCCTTGTAGGTGCGATCGAGCATCGTGTTGCGGATCAGGTTTCGCATTTTGCACTTGTACAGCGCGTTGCCCTTGCCCGGCTTGACGAAGCTGCACTCCACCATCAAGTAGGGATCGCCGTCGATTTGGACTTTGAGTCCTCGTTTGAAATCGCTCGTGTTGTAACTTGCCACCGTTGGTTTCCTACTTCGCTTTGTTCGATAAGGGGGTTATGCTGACAAGATCGCCCGCCAATGCCGCTGGCCAGCGAACGAAAAATTTCCAGCCCATTGGACACCAGTCCAATTCGGACCTGAGCCCAATTCGGACATGAGTATTGTAAGCGATTCCGTCAATTCCTCGCAGGGCACCGCGACAGGTACCGCCGCCAGCTATCGTTCGTGGCAAGAGGCTTTCAAAGACGCTGTCCGCGATCCGGCCGAGCTTTGCCGCTTGCTGCGATTGCCCCCGCAGTTTGCCGCCCGGGCGGCGGCCGCGACCCGCGACTTTCCCCTCTTCGTCCCGCGGGGATACGTCGCCCGCATGCGTCCCGGAGACATTCGCGACCCGCTTTTGCGGCAGGTGCTTCCGCTGGAAGACGAACTTTCGGTCCCGGCCGGATATTCCGCCGATCCGGTGGGCGATCGTGCGGCAACGCGCAGTCCCGGGCTGCTGCACAAGTATCGTTCCAGGGTTTTGATGGTAACAACTGGGGCTTGCGCCGTCCATTGCCGTTACTGCTTCCGCCGGCACTTTCCCTATTCCGAGGGGCCCCGCTCGCCCGAGGATTGGGCCGAGGCCGTGGCATATATCGCCGCCGACGACACGATTCGCGAGGTGATTCTCAGCGGTGGCGATCCGCTTTCGCTCGTCGACCGCCACCTGGCCGAGTTGGCTCGTCGGCTGGCCGCGATTGGGCACGTGCGGCGATTGAGAATCCACACCCGGCTGCCATTGATGATTCCCGGGCGGGTCACCGAGGAGCTGGTTGGCTGGCTTCGTTCCACGCGGCTGACCCCAATCATCGTGCTCCATGCCAACCACGTCAACGAGTTGGACGACTCGGTCGGCGACGCCCTGGCTCGGCTGGTCGATGCCGGCATCGTGCTGTTGAATCAATCGGTGTTGCTCGCCGGCGTCAACGACGGCGATGACGACCTGGCCGAGCTTTGCGAGCGGCTGGTCGATCTGCGCGTGATGCCCTACTACCTGCATCAGCTCGACCGAGTGAGCGGGGCGGCGCACTTTGAAGTCAGCGAGGCGCGCGGCAGGCAACTCGTGGCCGATTTGCGCAAACGGCTGCCAGGCTATGCCGTGCCGCGTTACGTGCGCGAGGCGGCCGGCGCGGCGCATAAATTGGTGCTGGCATGAAAGGGAGCAGATTCATGAGCCGATTCTCCTCTCCGCGAATCGTCGCGTGCACGGCCCTATTCGTCGGGGTTACCTGGTCAGCGTGGTCGGAAGCGGCGCGCGGCGAGGATTGGCCGGCCTGGCGCGGTCCGCGCGGAGACAGCACCAGCCGCGACTCGGGATTGCCGGTCGCCTGGAACGAAACGTCGGGCGTTGTCTGGAAAGCCTCGCTTCCGCCCTGGGGCACGAGCACTCCTGCGATTTGGGGCGACGCCATCTTCGTCACCACGCAGCACGAAGACGAACTGCTGGTGATCCGGTTGGACGCGAAAAACGGCGTCATCCAGTGGACCCAGAAAGAGGGGCAATCCGCCACGGACCGGACCGGCAAGAAACGCGAGAAGCAAAAATTCCACCAGTTGCACAACCTCGCCAGCCCTTCGCCAGTGACCGACGGCAAAGTGGTCGTCGTGCACTTCGGCAACGGCGACCTGGCGGCCTATGACTATCAGGGCCAACTCCGCTGGCGGCGCAATCTGCAAGAAGACTACGGCGGGTACACGATCTGGTGGGGACATGCCAACAGCCCGGTGTTATTTGGCGACCTGGTCATCTCGGTTTGCATGCAGGATTCGTTGTCCGATCTTTCCGATAAGCAAGCCGCCAGTTACCTCGTGGCCCACGATCTTGAGACTGGCAAGGAGCGCTGGAAATCCTCGCGGATGACCGGCGCTCCGTCCGAACAGGCAGACGCCTACACCACGCCCCTAGTGGTTCAAGCCAGCGGCAAGACGCAATTGATCGTGATGGGCGCCAATCAGCTCGATGCCTACGATCCGCTGACGGGCAAACAACTGTGGTACCTTGACGGTCTGGTCGGCGGACGCACCGTCACTGGACCCACACCCGGCGACGGGCTGGTGTATGTCACGCGCGGCATGCGCGGGCCGCTGTTGGCCGTGAAGCTGGGTTCCACTGGCGAGCGCGGCGTCGCCGACATTGCCTGGAAGCACGAGAAGGGGACGCCGGACACCCCCTGCCCCGTGGTCTGGGGCGAGCTTTTATTCACCGTCACCGACGATGGCATCGCCCGCGCGTTTGGCGCCGTCGATGGACGTCTGCACTGGACCGAACGTCTGAAGGGGGACTACAAGGCCTCGCCGCTGGCGGCCGAGGGGCGGATTTACTTTCTCAACACGCGCGGACTGTGCACCGTGGTTTCGGCTTCGGATCGTTTCCAGAAACTTTCCGAGAACGAACTGCCCGGCGAGACGCTGGCTTCACCCGCCGCGGCCGGCGGGCGGTTATTCATTCGCACTCGCCACGCGCTGTATTGCCTGGGAGCGAAAGACGCGCTGCCAACTCAATAATTCACCTCGTTGGGCAGGTCCCGATCTCAACAATGCGCCGCTTCAAAGCCGCCGACGGACCTGATACGATGACGGCCTTTGGATCACAGCCACGGACGCGACCCACGCACGAGGATTCCGGCATGTCAGGGATGTTCGACCGCCTGCACAATCGAGATTGCATCGCGGGACTCAAGGAAGTCGAAACGGGCCTGATCGATTTGGCTTTCGCCGATCCGCCGTTCAATATCGGTTACGACTACGACGTCTACCACGACAAGCTGGAGAGCGAGAACTACCTGGCCTGGAGCCGCGACTGGACGGCCGAAGTCGTGCGCGTGCTCAAGCCCAATGGCACGTTTTGGCTGGCCATCGGCGACGAATATGCCGCCGAGCTCAAGGTCATGCTGCAACGCGAGCACCAACTGACCTGCCGGAGTTGGGTCGTGTGGTATTACACTTTCGGCGTGAACTGCAAAACCAAGTTCAGCCGCTCACACGTTCACCTGTTTCACATGGTTAAGCAGGCCGACGATTTCACGTTCAACGCCGACGCGATTCGTGTCCCCTCGGCCCGGCAGTTGGTCTATGGCGACCGCCGCGCCAATCCCACCGGGCGGCTGCCGGACGATACCTGGATCTTGCGCCCGCAAGATACACCCGAAAGTTTTACGGCCGAGGAAGACACCTGGTACTTTCCGCGCGTCTGCGGTACGTTCAAAGAGCGCGCCGGCTGGCATGGCTGCCAGATGCCCGAGCAATTGCTGGGGCGCATCATTCGCGCCTGCAGCAACCCCGGAGAAGTCGTGCTCGACCCATTTGGCGGCAGCGGTACGACTCTGGCCGTGGCCAAGAAACTGGGGCGTCGCTACTTGGGCTTCGAAATGTCAAGCGAGTATGCCGCCCGCGTCGAACAGCGATTGAAGAGCATTTCGCCGGGGGACCCGCTCGACGGCGCTGCAGAACCGTTGGTAAGCGTGCCCAACACGGCCAACGGGCGGAAACTGGAAGACGTGAAGCCGGCCAGGCCGCTGGGGCGCAAGCGGGCCGCACGGCCCGCGCCATAATCCTTTCTCAGTCAGGTCAATGCCGATGAAGTTCGCCATCTGTAATGAAACCTTCCTCGATTGGCCGTTCGACAAGGCCTTCGATTTCGCCGCCGAGTGCGGATACACGGGCATCGAAATCGCGCCGTTTACCATGGCCGAAGATGCCCGCCAGGTTTCCGCGGCGCGCCGCCTCGAAGTGCGGCGACAGGCCGAGGCCGCGGGCCTGGAAGTCGTGGGGCTGCATTGGCTGTTGGCCAAGACCACGGGCTTCCATCTCACGACCCCGGACGCCGAAGTGCGCCGCCGCACCGCAGGCTATGTGCAAGACCTGGCCCGGCTGTGCCGTGACCTGGGCGGGTCGAAGATGATTTTCGGTTCGCCCCTGCAGCGCAATGTGCTACCAGGGGTCTCCATGGAACAGGCGATGGACCACGCCCAGGGAGTCGTTGACGAGTGCCTGGGCGTGTTGGAGGAGACGGGCGTCACGCTGTGCATTGAGCCGCTCGCGCCTGCCGAGGGCAATTTTCTCAACACGGCCGCCGACGCGGTGCAACTGATCGAAAAAGTCGGTCACCCGAATTGCCGCTTGATCCTGGACTGCAAGGCCATGTCGAGCGAGGCCGTGCCGATTCCTGAACTGATCCGCCGGCATGTTGCGCTGCTCGAGCACTTCCACGCCAACGACCCTAACAAGCAAGGCCCCGGGTTCGGCGAGTTGGATTTCGTGCCAATCTTCGCGGCGCTGGGCGAGGTGGACTACCGAGGCTGGGTTTCGGTCGAGGTCTTCGACTATGAGCCCGGTATCGAGCGATTGGCGCGCGAGAGCATCGAGAACATGCGAGAAGCGCTCGAACAATTGGCGCAAAAATAGTCACAGGGCCTCACGTGTCGCCGAATCGATGGCGTTTCAGGAATTCACACTGCTGGACGAGCCAGCAGTGGCACACCAAGGGAACGCTCTAGCCGCTGGCCTTTAGTTCGGCCAGGTGCTGGGCGGTGCCAACCAGGCGATCCCAATTCTCATAGATGTACTGCGGCGGACCGCCGATCTGGGCCACGACCTGAGCCACTTGCTCGGTCTCGACCATCTCGATCGCGTCCCAGGGGCAGACCTTCAACTCGTAAGGATTGGTCTTCTTGCCCGGTATGTGGACGCAAACTTCGCATCCCACGCAGCGCTCCAGATCGATCTCGCACCAGCTTTGCAAGTTCTGCATGTGGTCGTACTGCTGAATCTTGATGATGCAGTCGACTGGGCAGACTTCCAAGCACGCCTCGCAACCGGTGCAATTGTCGGCATTGATGACGGCCAATTCCTTCGGCAGCTTTTTTCGAGGGCCCTGTTTGGCCATGAAACGCATCCCCGTGGTCGATGTCGGTACAGCGGCGATTGATACGGCCGCGATCAGTTTTCGAGCAAAATACTCAATCCAATCATAGAGTCAATCGACAACAACGCCAACCGCTGATGGGACCGTTTTTGCCGGCCGCGTCGGGGAATTGCGGGAAAAACGGCAGCGCTCAAGCGGCAAACCTAAGTCTCGCCGAACGGCCGATTTGCAACTACGCGCCTGCCGAGCGGGGAATCGACTCGCCGGAGATCAGGTCCTCGAACGTCTGCCGGCGGCGAATCAGGTGGCTGCGCCCATCCTGCACGAGCACTTCGGCAGCCAAAGGCTTGCTGTTGTAATTCGACCCCATCACGAAGCCATACGCCCCGGCGCACTCCAAAACCAGGTACTCGCCCACCTCGGCCACGGGCAGCGAGCGAGCGCAGACGAATCCGCCCGACTCCTGGGTGAAAATATCACCCGACTCGCACAGCGGGCCGCCCACGACCACTTCGTGCAGTTGCCGCGTCGGGCCCCCCGACCCGCTGGGCACGATCGACATGGGGTGATAGGCGCCATACAAGATGGGTCGAGCCAGATTATTGAAACCGGCATCGAGCAGATAAAACGTGTTGCTGCCCATCCGTTTGATGGCGCGGATTTGCGCGACGAGAAAACCGCTCTCGGCGACCAGGTAGCGACCGGGCTCAATCTCCAGCCGCAGCTTGTGGCCGAACGCGTCTTCCAATCGCTTGCGGGTGGCATCCCATAGCCCGAAGTAGGCCTCGAGATCGACATAGCCCTCGCCCTCGCGGTACGGAATCGGCAGACCGCCCCCCGCGCTGATCGAGGTCAGCGATCGCCCGACCTCCAGGGCCGCTTTTTCCAACGCGCCGCAGACCTGCGCCAGGTGTTCCAGATCGGTGCCGGAACCGATGTGCATGTGCAGGCCGGTCACGCTCAGGCCATGATGGTCGGCGGATCGCAGGCATTCGCCCAGCTCGGTGTGCCAGATACCGTGCTTCGATTGCTCGCCGCCGGTGTTGGTCTTCTGGCTATGCCCGTGGCCAAAGCCGGGATTTAGCCGCAGGGTGATCTCGCGGCCGGGCGCCTGGCGACCGAGTTGCTCGATCATGTCCGGCGAACCGCAGTTGACCGGAATGCCATGCGCGACGATTAGTTCCATCGCCTCACGATCGAAAATGTCGGCCGTGTAGACAATGGGCGGCGGGCTGCCGGCCGTGGAATATCCGGCTGCCATGGCCCGGCGGATTTCGCCCGCGCTGACGGCGTCGACGAGCACCCCATGGCGGCGCATCAGATCCAAGATGGCGATATTCGAGCAGGCCTTTTGGGCATAGCGGATGTTATCGAAGGCCCGCAGATCCTCGATACGCTCGACGATTTTCGCGGCGTCGTAAACATAGGTGGGCGTACCGAAATCGCGAGCCAACTGCTCGACGGCGATGCCGGCGATTTCGGTGCGAATGGGAGAGAAACGGGCGGCGGTCAGCATCGCGGGAATTCCAAAAAGATTCGTCGACCTGTTGGACACCGACGCGCCGCCGGCGGTTCGCAAGTCATTGGATGGAAGCCATCAGATATATCCCATCCACGTGGGCAAGAGAAGTGCCCCCGCGAACTGGCCCGGTCGCACGTTAAGGCGGCATCTGAACGCTGATTACAACTCGGCCGGCTGCGGATCTTCCGCCGGATCTCTCTGGGCCCTGGCGGCAAAATAGGCCCTCACGGTTCGCGTTGTCAGCAACGGGGACGCCGTGCTGGCGGGCTGCTGGACGACCGCCGCGGTCGAGGTCGCTTCGACCGTCGAGGGCAGAACGGCCGGCTCCGGTTCGGGTTCATCGAGTTGGACAATCACCTGGTCGACCGCGGCTGCCGACGGCGCGGCCAGCGGGCTCGCCATCGGGGAAACCGCCGCCGGCTGGTCTACCAGAACACTGACGGCCGGTGCGACGCTCGGAGCCGCTTGCGGGGCGGGATTGAGCAAGTAACGAATAACCGCCAGCGCGTCGGACGGAGTGATACGCCCATCGCCGTTGACATCCAAATAGTACGTCGCGTCGGCGCCCGGGCTCGAGGCCAACGGCGAGGCGACCGCCGCCAGCGGACTCACGGCTGGCTGGGGCGCCAGCAATCGGTTGACGATCAGCAAGGCGTCGGAACTGGTGATCCGGGTGTCGCCGTTGACGTCCAGCGACATTTCGGAATTGTGGGCCACGGCCGGCGCTACGGCCGCGATCGCCGCTCCTTGACGGATGATTCGCACGGCATCGGCTACGACATAACCGTTGGCGTTGTTGTTCAAGCGAACGGTCAACTCGCCGGTTGTCACCTGGAACAGAGCCAACGACTCCCACATCACGCCGTCGGCAAATGCATCGTTGGGCGACTGCCGCTGATTAACGCCCACGGCGATCTGCGATACGTTTCCATCGGCGATCTGATAAGAAGCGTTTGTGGCGCGGTTGCCAAAGGGCGTCCAGGTTGTCAGCACCTCGTATGTTCCCGGCGCCAGGTTGTGAAACTCCCACGACGCGTTGGAGACGCCGGCGCCCGCCGCGGCCGAAAGGTGTTGACCGGCAAACGACAGCGAGTTGGTATTTGCCGGCCAGCCGCCAATCGCGGTGAAACCGGATGTCAAGTCGTCAACGGTCAACTGGGCGGGCCCCGTGTCGACGCCGGTGCCGCGCACCGCGAAAACATAAGGCTGCTCGCTGCCGTCGTCGTTGGCGATCGAAATCACGGCCTGTCGCAGTCCGACGTCGCTGGGATGGAACATGATTTGAAATGTGCTTTGAAAGCCGGGCGCGACCGACGATCCGGGCTGAACCAGCACGGTGAAGTCGCTGGCATTGGCCCCCGAGACGGCCACGCGGGGCGCCCCGGTCAGGTGCAGGTCCGCGTTGCCGGTGTTGGAAATCATGAATGTGTGGGTGAGCGAATTGCTGGCGCTGGCCACCGATCCGAAATCGGTGCCGTCATCGGTCGTTGGAGAGAGGTCCTGCGTGCCGATCGAATGATCGGATCCGGCGACATCCATTTCCGGAGCGGCGGGCGGAATGCCGCCGGCCACGATGCGGATCGCGTCGGCCACGACGTAGCCGTTGGCATTGTCAGCCAGTCGCACGGTCAGTGTACCGTTGATGATGGAGAACAGGCCCAGGGGCTGCCACGTGACGCCGTTCGAAGAATCGCCCGTCGGCGAATTCTGTTGGTTGACGACAATCGTGCCGCGCGGCGTGGCGCCGTCGAGGATCGTGTAAGGCGCGTTGCTGGCTCGATTGCCAAACGCGATCCACTTGGCGAACACTTCGTACGATCCGTTGGCCAGTCCGTCGAAGGTCCAGGTCGCGAAATTGGCGCCCGTGCCCGCCGCGTGGTAGTCGTAGTCCAGTTGATAGGCCAAGGTGTTGGTCAGGTTCACCCAGCCGGCGGTCTGGGCGTAGC
This sequence comes from uncultured Planctomycetaceae bacterium, assembly GCA_963791755.1. Taxonomy (GTDB): domain Bacteria; phylum Planctomycetota; class Planctomycetia; order Pirellulales; family PALSA-1355; genus PALSA-1355. Next base: position 689,902 of record CAWBTK010000001.1, on the reverse strand, counting down.
CGGGATCTCCATCATCGATAATTCGTTCGTTGATCGGCGGGTTGGCGAAAATGATCGTGGCGATGCCCTGCGGGTCGGACAAGGGAGCATGCACGGGATTGAACAGGTTGAGCGAAAACTTCTCGTTGGGCGAGTACACGCCGCTGGCGATCACCGGCACAGTGACCATCTGCGTCGCCACGCCGGGTGCGAACGTGAGCACGCCGGCCTGGGCGATGTAGTTTACCCCGGCCAGCGCGGTGCCGTCGGCGGTCGCGTAGTCAACGGTTACGGTCTGCCCGCTGGGCGTGCCCAACGCCACGGTAAAGATGGCCGATAGCGCGCCGGGCGATATCGTCGTCAGGAACACGTCGTTGACGTATAGGCCCGGCGCGAGATCATTGTCCAAGATCGTGCCAATGCCCACGCTCTTGGAAAGTTGGCTGCCCTGCGGGCTGAGCAGTTGCACCAGAAAGGTTTCGGTTGATTCATTGAACTTGTCGCCCACGATTGGCACCGTGATGAAGGCCGCGCCTCCGCCGGGAGCGAACGTGATGGCGCCGGCGGCGGGCAGAAAATCGGCGCCGGCGATGGCCGTGCCACCCAGCGTCGTATAGCTGACCGAAACCGTGCGATCGGTCGAGCCGAAGGCCGTGACGGTGAACACGGCATTTTTCGTGCCCGTGTCCCCCTCAAGCACGGTCACGTCGTTGATCGAAAGGTCCACGTCGTCGTTCTTGATCGTGCCGGTAGCCTGGCTGTGGCGAATGGTCGCGTTTTCGGCATTGCTGAGCTTCACGAAAAACGTCTCGTTGGGCTCGACCTCAACGTCGCCGAGGACTTGAATGGTGATGAATTGTGTCGTGGCACCGCCAAGAGTGAAGGTGACGGTTCCGGACTGCGAAGCGTAGTCCTGGCCCGCCAGCGCGGTGCCGTTTGCCGTGGCGAATTCGACGCTCACGGGAGCGGCCACGGCGCCGGCAATCGAGACCGCGAAAACAAACGCCGTCGTTCCGCTATCGCCTTCGAACGCTGCTACGTCAGCGATCGAGATTCCGGTAGAGACGAGCTGCACGGCTCGTACGCCATCCACGAGGCCGAAGCCGCTGTACGTATCAAAGCCCGTCCCATTGGTGATGGGAGTTGAGCTACCAGTCGCGAGGATGGCCCGATCGGTGATATCAATGGCTGTGCTCTCAAGGGCGTTATAGATCTCGGTTGGTGAGAGACTGCCCGCGCCGCCGGCGGCATCCAACAAGAGGGCCGCGACAGCGGCCACATGTGGCGCCGCGGCCGAGGTGCCAAAGAAATTCGGAAAAGCGTCAACGTCTTGAGGTATATCGTCGCCGAAGAAAGTCGTGTTCGTACCGTCAACGCCGGTCACCTGGGGGCTTTGCGGATTGAATGGAACGCTTAACCGGTTGCCGGATGCGTCGAAAAGAATCTGCGTGCCACCGAGCGACGAAAAGTCATTCAACCTGGGCGGGGTTTGACCAAAGCTTGGCGTGTTGAAAAATGCCGCCGCCGCGACGCCCAAAGAGCCCGACGTATTGGCATGGCCAATCGACGTGCTACTGTGCGTCGGGAAACCCACGATGGTCGTCTGCCCCGAGAAATCGACGTATTTCATGAGCGTCGGCGCGGGGCCGGACACCAATTCGATTTTCAGAAAGAACGTCGTGTCCGCGCCGGCAATTCCGTCGAGGTCAAAACTTCCATCGTTGAAAAATCCAAACAACTCCAACGGATCTCCGCCGACGTTATTCGTGATGCTCGTTGCCAGCAGCGTGGTACCGTCGGCGCCGTACAGTGAAATATCCAGATCGCTGGACGAGCCCGAACCCCCTAGCGATTTGAATGCTTGATCCCATTGCAGGCTTCCAGTGAACGTTCCGCCCAGGGGAATGGTCAATTGCTGCGCGGTCGCGACCGCCGGGCCGGGATCGAAATCGTGCAATGTTCCGCCGCCAGCGCCCGCGACACCCGAACTCACGAACGCGCTTTCATACGAACTATCTCCACTATTTCCCGCGGCGGATATGTAGCTGATTCCCTGGGCAAAGACGGCATTCGCCGCGCGTGCGATCAACCCGTCTTGAAAAAACGGCTCGGCAAAATAGCCGACGTCATCGACGATCACGTCGGAACCGGCCGCGGCCAAGGCCAGGATGTTGCTTGCGAAATGGGCTTCTCCGCCGTCGGCCGTGGCGAACTGGATGGCGGCTCCCGGCGCGACGTCATGGATCAATTGCGCCATGCCGCGCCCTTCGTCGGTCGCACTGCCGGGAGAGAGGAGTGATCGATCTTCCAGGATTTTCGTGTTCTGAGGAAGGTCGCCCGTTGCTATGTCTCGTGCCACGCCGTCCACGCCGCCAGCGTAAGACACACGATTGAAACTATCGGACAACACGCCCACGGTTAGGCCGGATCCGTCCACGCCAAATGTGGCACGAGCCGTGTCGGTCCCTAACGCCGCGTCGCCTTGACTCTGGACGGAACCACTCGCGACGTTCGGCTTGTAGACCGCTCGGGCAAAAGCCACCGAGCCAAGCGCCGCCAGATCATCCAGCGCCGAAACCGGAATAACCCCCTCGAGGATGGAACCGGCGGTATCGCGCACGTTCATTCCAATTCCGGCGAGTTGCGACTGCAGTGTAGCGACATCGCCCGTAGCCATGACGTCGACGACGACTTGATCGTCACCCATCAGCAATAAGCTATCCGGCGCGGTAAACGCCGTGCCCCCGACGGGCACTCCTTGCTGCAATTGCTGCTCGTAAAGCAGCGTCAGATCGAACCCGATCTTGGCCAGCGGACCGTCCTTGCCGACCAGGTCCGGACCGTGGAAGGCCTCCAAAGCGGCCTCGTACGGGCTCTGATGGGGGTCGACGAAATGAGCCGGGCTGATGGACAGCAGTAGCCGTTGTTCCAGAGATTCCACGCGGGTACGAAAAAAGTCCGTCGAGCGAAGGCATCCGCCAGCTCGACGCCGCCGGGACATACCGCGATTGACCATCGAACGCTCTCCGCCGCGGGGGGAATCAAGGTGTGAGTCGCAAGTGCGAGCAAGCGGTCCGCAAAGGGCAGGCAGACGCCCGAAGAAATACTGCCGGCCGCAGGCTACTAGATACTAGTTAGAGCCCCAGTCGGTCGCAACAAAAAAGCCGCCTAAGCGAAGCCCGCGGTCCTTGCGCAAAAAAGCGGCGCCGAACCGTCGGGCTCGGCGCCGCTTGAGTTGTTTTATTATCGTTTCAGGCTCGGCTTACTGACCGAGACCGGGGATTCCGCCGCCAGCCTGGGCGTTCTTGAACGCCGTACCTAGCAGCTGCAACACGCCCTCCTCGGCCGACAGCCGAATGCGGATCGCGTTGGGTTGCGGGCTCACGACCAGTGTCACGTGGTCCTTGCCCTTGGACTCGGCCAGGTCCTTCGCCATTGCGGCCAAGGGGGCCGCGTCGCCCTCTTCTTGCATGGCGGCCGCGAACTGGAAGATCGGCGCCAAACTGACGTTCAACTGAAACGGCGGCACTTGTTTGCCGGCATTGGCCTTCGACAGGTCGATCAGTTTCTTGCACAGAGCCTGGCTGTCGGTTCCGACCGCCAGGTAGACGCTCTTGGCGCCGATGCCCACGGCCACGTCGAGCTTGTCGCCGAGCACCTTCGAAATGTCTTCGTCGGCGGGCACCGGGATGGTCGTGGTATGGAAGCGAACGCCGGCATACTGCGTGGCATCGAACTTGATGCCCGGAAAGTTCGGCTCTTTTTCGGCCAGCTTGGCGAACTTCTTGAGCGCATCCTCGAGCTTCTGGGGATCGGCGACGTACGCGCCCACGACCAGGGCCATCGATTTGTCGCTCAAATTGAGCGTGGCGCCCGCGTCGATCTTACCGCTTTCGATGGTGGCCTGAATGGCCTCGAAAACCTGGTTGGCCATTTCCTTGGCCAGCTTTTGCGAGGATTCATCGGGCAGGTTGTCGCTGTTTTCCAAATGCTTCAGCGTCTGATCGCGCAAGGCCTTCAGACCGCCGACCAATTGATCGACCTGGCTCTTCTCGATCTTGGCGGTCAGGTTGAGCGACGCCGCGGCGTCGGGCACCAGAAAGCCGGCGAAATCCGTGGTCGAATTCTGCACTTGCGAAATCTGCTTGGCCGAGTCGCTGCCCGGCACGACCGAAACGCTCAGATCGACATGGGCGCTTTTAGCCTGCGTGTCCAGCGCCACGCCGAGCGTGAGCTGATCGACGTCGTTGATGGTTTTCGAGAGGGCCTCGATCTGCGTCTCGACCATCTTCTGGCGAGCCGCGAAATCCTCGTCGCTTTCACCTTCCTCGCGATTCAGGCCCGACTCGACGCCGACCCGCAATTGATCGATGAGCAGCGTCCGATACAGTTCCGGAACGTTCTGCACGTACAGACGGGCGGCGACGTCATACTGTTTGTCCAGTCCGCCGAAGAATTGCGCCGGGTCCTTGGGAGCGGCGTCGAGCGCCTCGATCGTTTGAGCGATGAAAGCCCAGCCGTTCTTTTCCTTAACGACCAGCTTCTGGTTAAACACGTTCAATTCGAACACGCCGTTGCCCACGTCCTGGGCCTCGCCCACCAGACCGGCCAGCGCTTCGAGAAGCGTCTTGAGGTTGTTGACCGGCAGAATCACCAGCGGCTGGAACTGCGTGCCATCGGTGGTCAGCGTAACGCCCAGGGGTCGCTTCTTGTCCAGGCCATTAAGACCTTGTCCCTGGGTGAACAGTTGGATCATGCCCTCGAGATTCTTGTCGAGGTCCGGACTTCCGGCCAGATTTCCAATGAACGCGATGTCAGTCATCAGCCGTTCGTAGCTGGCGATCGTCACGACGGCAACCGGTTTGACTCCGGTGTCTTGAGCCGGGGCGTCGTCCTTGGCCGTCGTGCGCAGCGACGAACTAAAAACGAGCGCCAGGGCCAGCGTGGATAGCAAAACTTGTTTCACGGTCGTAATCTCCTGGGGCAGCGCTGTGGGGGATCTCTGTTCAGGTGCGCAGGTTGTCGGCATGACCGCACCGTGCGGTTCCTGCGGCTTATACCCGTGAGACGGGCACTCGGTTTTGTGGCATGTTCGAAGGCGTGGGGACGACGGCCGAATATCTCGTACTCCAGAACCGGCCAAAATCGCCCGTGGCGAGACTCAATCGTAGGTTATGCATTGCCGCGCGCCTAGGAACTCGGAGGGTCCGAATAGCCATTAAAACCCGAAATGCGTTGCCCGTCGGATGCCGCTTGCCAGTAGGGAAACCAGGGGCGTCGCAAGGCGCGCGGGCACCCCCCGAAAATACCCCACGGGTCATGCAATCGGCGCCGTCAGCGCCGCACGGAAATACCCAGAAACTGCCCGCGCGACCGGCGGGACCATCTGGGGACCGCGGCCGACCTAGCGCTCGCGGAACGTGATGCGACCTTTGGTCAGGTCGTAAGGAGAAAGCTCGACTCGCACTCGATCGCCCGGAACGATACGGATGAAATGCTTTCGCATTTTTCCGGCCACGTGCGCGATCACCGAGTGGCCGCCGTCAAGCTGCACGCGAAATCGCGTGTTGGCCAAGGCCTGCGTCACGACGCCTTCAACTTCCAGCGCCTCTTCTTTTGGCTTTTGCGCCATACACTAACTTCCCATGCTTCCCGAAAAAATGCTCAAACGTCCGAGGGCAATATAAGTACCGTAAACGTACTATCATAACTTTTGCTACTGCACAGTCCAGAGCAACACCGCGCCCGTGGCGACAAAAATGCCGGTTTCCGAGTCACGACCGCGCGACTAAGACGTCTCGATCGACGCGGAACACCGGCGGGCGGACCCCCGACTGGCCAAAGGCGGATCCATTGGCTCTAGCCGGCACTCCCCAGATCTTGCCCGATCGCATCGAGACCCTGCCCAATCGCATCGAGGATCGACGAGGCCGATTCGATTCCCAGCGACAAACGGATCGTGCCACCGGTAATACCCAGCGACTCGCGCCTTGTGTCGTCAATCCGCGATGACTGGTCGATTCCGGATGACTTAGCGTTGTGCTGAGTTCGCCCAGCGAGGGACAAAACGGAATCCGGCCGGAAGCTGCCATGAACGAACGAGCCGCCTGCAGACCGCCAGGGAGCGTGAAGGTGACGATCGTTCCGAAGCGATCGCCAAACTGACGCCGGGCCAAGTCGTGATCGGGATGGCCGGGCAGCCCCGGATAATAGACGGCCCGCACCGATTTCGAAGTAGACAGAAACCGCGCCACGGCCAGCGCATTGTCACAGGCACGTTCGATGCGCAAGGCGAGCGTGCCCAGGCCGCGCAGGGCCAGCCAGCAATCGAACGGCGCGCTTGCCAGGCCCCAAATCGACAACGTGTCGCGCACCCGCTGCCAGCGATCCTCGCGGCCGGTCAAGAGACCCAACACCACGTCGCTGTGTCCGTTCATGGTTTTGGTCATGCTCTCCATGACCCAGTCGGCGCCGAACTCGTGCGGCCGACAAACTGCGGGTCCGGCCAGCGTGTTGTCGGCCACGAGCGCCGCGCCGCGCGTGGGCCATGTCGGCCAGGGCCCGCAAGTTCGCGACTCGCAGCAGCGGATTGCTGACGGTTTCCACGACCAGCAGTCGTGTTTTTTCGGAAAGCGCAAGTTCCACGGCGTGTAAATCGCACGCGTCGACCACGGTGCTGGTAATTCCCAGCCGGGCGGTCTCGCGCGTCAGCAGCGTCAGCGTGCGTCCGTAGAGTTGGTTGCTGACCACCACATGGTCGCCGCTCTCCAGTTGCGAAAGGACGACCAGCGCCAGCGCCGCCATGCCCGAGCCGGCAATCGCCGCCCGTTCGGCGCCGTGCAAGCGGCGGCATTGCTCGGCCAGCATGTCGGCGTTGGGATGTCCATCGCGGGCATAGACGTAGCCCGCCTCACGGCCGGCCAGCAATGCATCGGCTTGTTCGGGATCGGCACACTCGTAGACGCTCGAAAGATAAATCGGCGGCGAGTGGGGCGAGGTTGCCTGCTCGGGCAATCGCGGCGGACGCGGACAAAGATCGTCTGGGTTTTCCATGGTGTCGCCAAGGCGAATGTAACCGCGGGGATCGCGATGCAATTGTAATCTCGCGACTCGCCGGCTGGCATATCGGCGTGCCGCATTTCAATTGGCTATTCTCCGACAAGCCCCAGGGGTATGCTGGGCGACATGACTCTCCCGCCCTCCGCATCCAACCCGCCACATTCGCCACGCCCCGCGCATCAGCTAGACCAGGTGCTGGGCCTGTTCGCGGTAATCGCCATCGTCGTGGGCGAGGTGATTGGTTCGGGCATCTTCTTCAAGCCGCAAGTGATTGCCCAAAAAACCGAAGGATACGTGGGGCTGATTCTCACGCTGTGGGTCGTCTGCGGACTGGTGAATCTGTGCGGTGCGCTGGCGATGGCCGAGCTTTCGTCGATGTTCCCACAGGCCGGCGGCACCTATGTCTTCCTGCGCGAGACCTATGGCCGGCTATGGTCGTTCCTCTGGGCTTGGGCCGAATTCTGGGTGATCCGCACCGGCGCCATCGCGGCCCTGGCTGTGTACATGGCCGTGGGCTCGAAGAAACACTGCTCGACTTGGGTTATCTGCACGCCACCGGATATCAGAAGACCATCGCGGTCAGCGCCATTGCGATCCTGGCGGTGATCAGCATCCTGCGAACCAGTTGGGGCGGGGCGATCCAGACCGTGGCCACGATCATCAAGGCCGGATTCGTGGCCTTCCTGGCCGTGCTGCCGTTTATCGCGCTACGATCGGAACCCGTTGATATGGGGCCGCTCTTTCCACGCGAAGCCACAAGCGGTCTGCTGCTGGGAGTCGGGGCGGCGGTGGCCGCCATCATGTGGGCCTACGACGGCTGGGGCAACGTAACCGTCGTCGCCGAGGAAGTCCGCCGGCCCGAGCGCAACGTGCCTTTGGCGTTGATCACGGGCGTGCTGATTCTGATCGTGCTGTATACCGGCGCCAATCTGGCCTATCACCTCACGCTCCCCTCGAGCGTCATCGCGGCGAATGTCTGCCCGGCCATCAACGTCTCCGAACGGCTGCTGCCAAACGTCGGCGCCAAGCTCATGCAGGCCATGATCATGGTCTCGGTGTTCGGCGCGCTGAGCGCAAACGTGCTGGTCGGCCCGCGAGTGTTATTTGCCGTGGCCCGCGATCATCGATTCCTCAGCCGCTTCGCCCGGATCCATCCGACCATGCGCACTCCGGCCTGGGCGATCGCCGGCATGTGCTCCTGGGCGTGTGCCTTGATTTTGATGGGCGGGCTGAGTTGGGATCCCGACGCCCAGTTATTCGACCTGATGAGCGAATGGACCGTGTTCGGCGGGTCGATCTTCTACTTCTCCGCGGTTCTGGCGGTTTTCGTGCTGCGTGTTCGCCGACCCGACGCGGCGCGGCCCTACCGCACCTGGGGATACCCCATCGTGCCGGTCATTTTTCTCGTGTTCTATGTGTTCCTGCTGGTGAGCATGTTCTGGGAACGGCCCGCGCATCGCATGATTGGTCTGGGGCTGATCGGGATCGGCGCGATCGTGTATTACTGGTTCGCCAAACCGCCATTAGATGAAATACCGGACTAACCTGACGGCCGCCCCCCTCACCCCGACCCTCTCCCACGAAGGGGAGAGGGAGACAACCGCGCGGCGTCAAACGGACATCTAGTTGCGGCCGCCGAATCGGTCGTCGAGCACCGCCTGGTAGATGTCTATCAACAGCTCGCTGATGATCGTTCGATCCGCTGGCTCGATAACGTTGCGAACAAGTTCCGGCGGCATGACCAGCAAGCGATCGGCGACCGACTCGAATCGCTCGGCCACCTGCCGCGCCAGAGCCTCGTTCGGCGCGAGAATGCGACTCGCATTTTCGGCGGCTTGATCGGCCAGGGCTCGATACCGCGGATCGCGGTCGTACTCGGCCAGTTCCTCGGGCCAGGCATTGAGCACGTAGGGGACGCCGCTTTCCAGACTCAACTGCCCGAGCACCCAGATGTGCTGCACGTGCAGCACGTGAGGGTCGAAGCGATCGATCAGCAAGTCCAATCGCCGGCGCAATCGATCTCGATAGAGCATCAATTGTTCGTCCGACAAGTCGCGGAATCCCTGTTGAATGCCGGTTTCACCCGAGGGGGCAAAGCGGGGCGGATCGAAGGGAAGATCGGCCGTGTCGTCGCCCGAGCGACAGATCACGCGTTCGGCGAGCACGCCGTCAAGGTCGTCGGCCGATGGCTGGTCGCGATCAACGATCAGAATCCTTGGGTCGTGTCCGGCGGCGGCAAGCGCCAAGGCCCAATTCCGGATCAGGTGCCCCCCCTCGCTCTGCGCAAGCGAAGCATGGTTCATCAACAAAACGCGCATGAGAAGTGTGCCTTTGCCAGCTTTGACCCGAACGGGTTCGGCTCAGTGTAGCGTCGGTCGCACAGCCGTGCCACGCGAAGCCGGCGGGCGGACCGCCGCCGCCGCAACGCATGCCGGCCCCTGGGGGTGCGGCCGCTTTCAGGCCCGGGCCTGGCCGCCAACGTCGGAGACCGTCGGCAGCCAGGGGTCAGGAGAGCAAGCCATTTTGCGGGAAAGACTTTCGGTTTGCTTGCTGAAAGCCGAAATACCTGCTCAACTAAATGCAAGCGGAATAGCCCACGGCCGCTTTGGCGAATAGCCAAGGAGCGACTGGGACAACGGGCCGCGCGGGACGGCGATTGAGATGCGATCCGGAGCTCGGAGTACCAGCAGGCAGCTGCTGGCGCCGGACGGCCGAAAAAGTTGGTCTCGGTCCGCGGTCTTTTGATCCGGGGCTCATTTTTCGTTCGATTACGCGGTGTTCGCCGCCTATAATCCTTATAGAGTAACGTGTTAGGCCGTTTCCGAGCGGGTCTCCAGAGGGCGAAGAAGGCCTCCGCCGCTTGCTACAAGCTACGCTTGAGGCATACGTTTAGCCGGCTGGCGATCCGATACCAATCCATGGCCGCACATTAGTGGTCCACGGCCCCACGTGCATTGCTCGTCCTTAGTCGCTGGAAATTTGCATGAGCACCGAACAGTCGGTCGATCCTGAACTTGTCGAGCAGACAAAGCAACAGATCCGCAACCTGGTGCGGGAAATTGCTCAAATCTCGAAGTCCGAGATCTCGCCGCAGGAATTCTACGACGCGGTGCTCAATCGCATCGTCGCGGCCCTGGCGGCCGTCGGCGGAGCGGTCTGGACGGTCAGCGAATCGGGCCAGCTGTGCTCGAATATCAAATCAATCTCCGCGAAACTCGCCTGGCTGATAGCGAGGAAGACCAGGTCAAGCACGGCCGCTTGCTGCGCAAGGTCATCAAGACCGGCGAGGGCATGCTCATGGCCCCGCAGTCGGGCTCGGGCGATGTCGAGGAGGGTGGCAATCCCACCGACTTTTTGCTGGTCCTGGGTCCGCTGAAGACGTCGAACGAAACGGCCGGCGTGCTCGAGATTTTTCAGCGTCCCGGCAGCAGCCCCACGGTGCAGCGCGGCTATCTGCGGTTCTTGATGCAGATGTGCGAGCTGGCCAGCGAGTATCTCAAGAGCCGCAAGCTGCAGCACTTCACCGACCGCCAGGCGCTGTGGGCTCAACTGGAAAACTTCACGCGGCTGGTCCACAAAGGGCTCGACCCGCGCAGCACGGCCTATACGATCGCCAACGAGGGGCGCCGCCTGATCGAGTGCGATCGGGTGAGCGTGGCGTTCAATCGCGGCCGCAAGTGCGTGATCGAAGCCGTCAGCGGCCAGGACACGTTCGACAAGCGCTCGAACACCGTGGCCCTGCTCAGTCACCTGGCCACGGCCGTGGTCGCGACTGGCGAGACTGTGTGGTACACCGGCGACACCTCGATGATGGCGCCGCAAGTGGAAGAGGCCGTGCAAAATTACGTCGACGAATGCCACTCCAAGGCAGTGGCCGTCGTTCCGCTCAAGGAACCGCACGATGCGACCGACCCGCTCGCGCAGCCCAAGGTGCTGGGCGCGCTGATCATCGAGCAAATCGAGGACAGCCGGCCCCGCGAGGGGCTGCCGCAACGCATCGAAGTCGTCAGCGAGCACAGCGCCATCGCGCTGGCCAATGTGCGCGAGCACAACGAGTTGTTTATGATGCCTGTGTGGCGAGCCATCGGCAAGGCCAAGTGGGTTACCGAAGCGCGGCAGTTGCCCTGGACCATCACGGCAGCGGTTGCGACGCTGGTCGTGTTGTTGATCTTGTTCCTGTGGCCCGCGAATTTCGAATTGACGGCCAAGGGCAAGTTACAGCCGGCGGTCCGCCGCGAGGTATTCGCCAATCTGGACGGCGAAGTGACCAACGTGCTGGTCAAGCACGGCGACATGGTCAAGAAGGGCCAGGTGCTGGCGGAAATGCGGAATACGGAATTGCAGGTGAAGATTTCGGCCACGCAAGGACAGTTGCAAAGCGTCACTGAGCAATTGCTGTCGGCCAACTCGCGATTGAACGACCGCACGCTGGACAAGAACGAGAAGGGACGCCTGCGCAGCGAGGTGGCCAAGTTTCAGGAAGAGCAGGCCAGCGCGGAAAAGCAATTGGAGCTGCTGGAAAACAAGAAAAAGCAATTGACCGTGACCAGCCCGATTGACGGGCAGGTGACCACCTGGGACGTCGAGAACAAGCTGTTCCGACGCACGGTGCAACAAGGCAGCATCCTGATGACCGTGGTCGAGCCGCAAGGCGAATGGGAGCTGCAATTGCAGATGCCCGAGGATCGCATGGGCTACATCAACGACGCCTGCCGCGAGCTGAAAACCGACGCGCTGCCGGTCGAATACATCACGGCCATGGATCCCGGCGCCACGTATGAGGGCAAGATCTCGGAGATCCATCGCATCGCCGAGGTGCGCGGCGAAGAGGGAAACACGGTGCTGATTCGCGTCGCGATCGACAAAAACGATTTGCCGAATCGTCGCAACGGCGCGGTGGTGACGGCCAAGGTGTACTGCGGCCGCACATCGCTGGGATATGCCTGGTTCCACGATCTGGTTTCGTTCGTGCAATCGAAGATACTGTTCCGGATTATGTAGTGGTTGATGGTCGGAGGCTCGCGGGCGGTAGCGGCCGCGATTCCGCGATCCAATATTTATTCTTGTCGGCCAAGTCTGAACTGTTCTCATTGATTTCCTCGGTTTTCGCCGGTTCGTCGACCTCGCCCGGTCCGCGCCGCCTGAGAGTCGGGTAGTTGCAAGAAGGAGAAGGTGATCCATGTTCGCGAATTCACTTGCCTTGACGATCGCTCTGGCCCTGGCGGCCGACGGCGCCCCGGCGCGCAATCGACTGGCGACGCCGTGATTCCCGTCTGCGAGGTGGTGTCGATCGAGCGCCAGGAAGTTCCGGGCGCCGATCCGGGGGTACTCGTGGAAATGCTCGTGAAAGAGGGCATGAAAGTCGAAAAGGGGCAGGAAATGGGTCGCATCGACGATCGCGAGGCCAAGGCCGAGCTGATCGTCAAACAGCTCGACGCCGAGGCTGCGGACCAGGAAGCCAAAAGCGACATCAACGTGCGTTATCAGAAGGCGACCGCCGACGTGGCGCTCAAAGCCTGGCAGAAACTGGTCAAGGCCAACGAAGGATCGAAAGGCGCCGTCTCGGAAATCGAAGTCTTGAAAACGGAACTGGAGTGGCGAAAAGCCATGCTGGGCATCGACAAGGCGAAAGAGGAACTCGATGCCAGCGGCTTATCCGCGAAGGCCAAGGCCGCCGAAGCCAAGGCCGCCGAAATTGGCGTCGAGCGGCGCATCCTCCGCGCACCGTTCAACGGTGTCGTGCTGCAGGTCAAGAAGCACATCGGCGAGTGGGTCTCGGCCGGCGAGCCGGTCGTCGAGGTCATCCGCGTCGATCGCCTCAGCATTCGCGGCGGGTTGCCAGCCGACCAATGGCCGCCGGCCGATATCGAAGGGCGCAAAGTCACGGTGGAGGTGTTGTTGCCCCGCGGTCGCGTCGAGAAGGTGCCGGGACAAGTCGTGTTCGTCAGTCCCCGGGTCGAGGGGGGCAAAGTGCAAGTTTGGGCCGAGATCGACATCCCCACCGAGAAGGACGGCCGACCGCTGATTCCGGCCGGCTTGACCGCCAAGATGACAATCCACGTCAACCAGCCCCCCGCCGCGCCCGTGCGCCCCGTGGCGGCTGCGACGGCCCCGCGCAAGGCCCCCGACGTTAAGACTCCTAGCGTCAAGACGAACAGCAAGAACTGATTTTCCCCGCATAGGCGCGTCGCACGCTTCGTGGCGGCCAGCTCGATAACCCGATCCGGCGTCCATGGTCACGTTGGCAGACAGTTTGGTTTCCAGCTCCGCTCGGATGCTTCCGATGCGGATGCGGCCCGACTTGACCGCGCAACAACAGCGCTATCAGGGGCAGATCTACTGGGTCATCAAGGAGCCGGTGGGGCTGCACTACTTCCGCTTTCAGGAAGAAGAATACGCCATCCTGAAAATGCTCGATGGCGAAACGAGCCTCGACGAGATCAAGGTCGAATTCGAAAACCTCTTTCCGCCGCAGAAGATCACGGTCGAGGAACTCGGCAATTTCGTCGGCATGTTGCACCGCAGCGGCCTGGTGATCGCCAACGTGGCCGGACAGGGCGAGCAGCTTCGCAAGCGTCGCGGCGAAAAGAAGCGCCGCGAGTTCATGGGCGCGATGAGCAATATTCTGGCCATTCGCTTCAAGGGCATCGACCCGGATCGCCTGCTGAACTGGCTGTATCCCAAGATCAGCTGGTTTTACGGAGTGCCCGCCCGCGTCGTGTGCGCGATCCTGGCTCTGTCAGCCTTGCTGCTGGTGTTGGTGCAGTTCGACAATTTCCACACCAAGCTGCCCACGTTTCATCAGTTCTTCGAAGCCAAGAACTGGATTTACCTGGGCGTGACCTTGGCGATTACCAAGGTGATTCACGAATTCGGGCACGGGCTGACATGCAAGCATTTCGGCGGCGAGTGCCACGAAATGGGCGTCATGTTCCTGGTCCTCACGCCGTGCCTGTATTGCAACGTTTCCGACTCGTGGATGCTGCCCAACAAGTGGCATCGGGCCGGGATCGGCGCCGCGGGCATGTATGTGGAAATCGTGATCGCGTCGATTTGCACGTTCTTGTGGTGGTTCAGCGAGCCGGGGCTACTGCATCAACTGGCCTTGAGCACGATGTTCGTCTGCTCGGTCAGCACGGTGATGTTCAACGCCAATCCGCTGCTGCGCTACGACGGTTATTACATCCTGGCCGATTTGATGGAGATTCCCAACCTTCGACAGAAGGCCACGTCGATCCTCAATCGCAAGCTGGGCGCCTGGTGCCTGGGTCTGGAAGAGCCGGACGATCCGTTTCTGCCGCAGCGCAACCAGATGTTCTTCGCCCTGTACACGATCGCCGCGGCCGCGTATCGCTGGTTGATCCTGTTCGGAATTTTATGGTTCTTGTACCAGTTATTCGAACCCTACGGCCTGAAGGTCATCAGCCAGGTGCTGGCCGTGTTTTCGCTGGTGAGCCTGGTCGGCATGCCGTTGTGGAAAGTGGGCAAATTCTTCTACGTCCCCGGAAGGCTCGACAAAGTGAAACGCAAGAACGTCAACATCACCCTTGGCATCCTGCTGGCGGCGGCTTTGTTTGTCTTGTTCTGTCCGCTGCCCTATCACGTGCTGTGCACGCTCGAGATCAAGCCCCGCGATGCCGATCGCGTGCACGTGGTCGTGGGGGGCGTGCTGGAAGAGATCACGGTCAAGCCGGGTCAAGAGGTCAAGACGGGCGCTGTCTTGGGCCGCCTGAGCAACGTCGAGCTGTCGCTCGAAATTGCCGACATCGAGGGGCGCATTGCGCAGCAAGAAGCCCGCTGGAGAACCCTGCACAACGAGCAGTTCGTATTGCAGAACGAGGCGGCCGGCCAACAATTGCCGGAGGTTGAAAAATCCCTGGCGGCGCTGCGCGAACAATTGGCCGAAAAGGAACTGGATCGCGCGCGGCTGCAATTTGTCGCGCCGGCCGACGGCATCGTGCTGCCGCCGCCCGCGACACCCCGCCCGCCGGACCACGACACAGGCGAGTTGGCCAAATGGTCCGGCAGCCCCTTGGAGCCGGAGAACCTGGGGGCATATCTGACGCCTCCGACCTTGTATTGCCAGATCGGCGATCCGCATAAATGGGAGGCGCAACTCGCGATCGATCAGGATGACATCGAATTCATCCGCGAAAACCAGCCCGTGGCGATCAAGCTCGACGAGTTGCCCAACCAGACGTTTCACACCGAAATCGCGGAAATTGGTCCGGAATTGAAGGTCACGCCGCGGCAATTATCGAGTAAAAGCGGCGGCGAACTGATGAGCAAATCGGACGAAACGGGCATGGAACGCCCGATCAACACCTCGTATCAGGCCCGCGCGGCCATCGACGACCCAGACGGCACGCTGGTCGAAGGACTGCGGGGAACCGCCAAAATCTCGGCGGATTGGCAGCCCATCGGCAAGCGAGTGTGGCGATACCTGGTCCGCACGTTCAACTTCAAGCTCTAGCACCGTACAATGGGGTTAGGGCCGCCAGGTGCGATAATCGTAACCGTCGCCGAGCGTCGGTCCCGCAATTCTCGGGACACCCGCCGTCTCGCGCCGGAACCGTTCGGTCATGCTCGCCTATCGTCTCTTTTTCGATAGCCCCTATTACTTGCTGTTGCTCGGTCTGTTGCCGCTATTGTGGCTGTGGGGCCGCCGCAGGCTGACCGTCCTTTCTCCCGTTCGGGCTCGCCTGGCCCTGGCGATGCGAGGGCTATTGTTCTTGCTGTTGGTCATGGCCCTGGCCGAGGCGCAACTCGTGCGCACCAGCGACCGCCTGACCGTCTTCTACCTGGTCGATCGCTCATTGAGCGTGGGCGCCGAAAAAACCGCCGCGGCAATCGAGTACATCAATCGCTCCACGGACCAACAACGAGACCGCCGCAAGGCCGACCGGGCCGGAGTCATTGTCTTCGGCCGCACGGCCGCCATCGACTCGCCGCCGGTTGATTCCGATTTACGTCTACCCGCCCGTTTCGAATCGACCATCGACGGCGAGGCGACCGACCTGGCGGCCGCCTTGCGATTGGCACGGGCGGCTTTTCCGTCCGACTCCGCCAAACGCGTGGTCATCATCACCGACGGCAATCAGAATGTCGGTGACGCATGGGCCGAAGCCAGCAGCCTGAGCGCCGCGGGCATTGGCATCGACGTGGTTCCGCTGGAGTGCGAGGAGCGGCCGGAAGTGGCCGTCGAGAAAGTCGTTCTCCCGGCCGACGTGCGTCAGGGCGCCCCTTTCGAAGCTCGCGTGGTGTTGAATGGCGGGATGCCGCAAGCGGGCGATGTCCCTGTGGCCGGTCGCCTGCGCGTGTCGCGCACCGTGGGCGACACGAGTCAATTGCTGGTCGATCAAAAGGCCACGCTGACGGGCGGCAAACAGGTCTTCAGCTTCAGCGAGAAACTTGACAGTCCCGATTTCTACACGTACACGGCGCGCTTTTTGCCCGACGATCCGGCCGCGGACGCTCGGGCCGAGAACAATGAAGCCAGCGCCTTTACGCACGTCCGCGGCCAGGGACGCGTGCTGTTGATCGAGGACTGGGCCAGACCCGGGCAATTCGACGCGTTCGTCGCACGCCTGCAACGCGCGAATCTCGAAGTCGTGGTCCAGCCCAGCGACCGGTTGTTCGGCAACCTGGCCGAGTTGCAACGATTCGACGTCGTGATCCTGGCCGACGTCGCTCGAACGAGCGGCGACGCCACGCAAAAAATCACCGAGTTCAGCGACGACCAGATTGACATGCTGGTCCGCAACACGCAGCAACTCGGCGCGGGCCTGGTGATGCTGGGAGGTCCCGACAGTTTTGGCGCGGCGCTGGACCAACACGGCGCTCGAACGCGCCATGCCCGTCGACTTTCAAATCAAGAACGCCAAGGTGGTGCCAATCGGCGCCCTGGCCCTAGTGCTCGATAGTTCGGGGTCGATGACCGGCGACAAGCTGGCCATGAGCAAGGCCGCCGCCGCGGCGGCGGTCAACGTGCTGGGGCCAGAAGATCAGGTGGGCGTGGTGAGTTTCGATTCGGCCGCACATTGGATCGTGCCCATGCAGCGAGTCTCCGACGGCGAAGCGGTGGCCAAGCGCATTCGACAACTGGGCGCCGGCGGCGGCACGAATATGCAGCCCGGCATGATCGAGGGCTATCGCGCTCTATCGGGCGCCGAGGCCGCGGCCAAGCACCTCGTGCTGCTGACCGACGGCGAGACCGAGGGCTCCGATTTCGCCAGGCTGGCGGCCGATGCGCGCAAGGGTCGGATCACGACCAGTTGCGTGGCCGTCGGCAAAAGCGCCGCGATCCCGCTGCTTAACCAGATCGCCCGCGCCGGCGGCGGCAAATTCTACGCCGTTGACAACCCGCGCATGATCCCGCGCATCTTCATGAAGGAAGCGATGCGCGTGGCGCGGCCGCTGGTCTACGAAAACCCCGTGGGAGTCGTGCCACAAGTCATGTTCGAGCACGAAATCCTGCAAGGCATCGAGAAGCAGCTTCCTCCGATCACGGGCTACGTGATGACGACGCCCAAGGACAATCCCCTGGTCGAGATTCCGGTGCAGTCCCCCTCGCCGGCCGGCCAGACGAATTCGATCCTGGCCTGCTGGCAATACGGACTGGGACGGAGCGTGGCGCTGACGACCGACGTCGGCCAGCGTTGGGCCAAGAGCTGGTCCGATTGGTCGGGCTATGACAAGCTTGCCAGCCAGCTGGTCCGCTGGGCGATGCGACCCACGGATGATGACGCGGCACTGAACGTATTCGCCGAAGCGCGCGATCGAACGATCCACGTCACCGTCACGGCGTTGGACAAGGATGCTCGTTTCGCGAACTTTCTCAAAATCAGCGCCGCGGCGATCGGACCTGGTGGAGAACCGATCGACTTCCAACTGTCTCAGACGGCGCCGGGGAGATACGTGGGAGAGTTTCCGGCCGAGCGGTCGGGCACGTATTTCATGTCGGTCAGCCCGGGGCCTGGGCGGGCATCGGTCCGCGCCGGGGTCAACGTTCCTTACTCGGCCGAGTTCAAGACTGCGGGGGCGAATACCGCGCTGATGCGCAGCCTGGCCGATCTCACGCCGCAAGGCGGTACGCCGGGCGAGGTGATTACCGAACCTTCGGAAGAGCCGCGACTCGACGAGGCTCTGCGGACGAACGTCTTTCGCCGCGGTCTGATGCCGGCCTCGAGCCGCCAGCACATCTGGCACCTGCTGGTCTTTGCCGTCGGCTGTTTGTTCCTGGTCGACGTGTTCAATCGACGCGTCCTGGTTCATTTCGGCTGGATTGGGGCCGGCGCGGCCCGATTGCGAGCGAGTTTCGCGCCTCGCGGGCGGATCGAGACAGCAAGCGATGCGATCGACCGACTTCGATCGCGCAAGTCCGAGGTCGACGAGCGGTTGGACAGCCGGCGCGGCGCCGCGGAATTTCAAACCGAGGCGACGAGCGAGGCAATCGCCGCGATGCGAACGGATTTGGCCGAAGGCGGCGGGAATTTCGGGAAGGACCCGGCGAGCCCGGGCGATCTCACGCCGCAAGCCCAGGAGCAGGACTACACCAGCCGGCTATTGAAGGCCAAGCAGCGCGTGTGGCAGGACCGGCGATCGCAGAATCGCGACATGCCCTGATCGCTACGCCAGCAAGCGCGGCACAATCCCGGTTAAACCGTCGCGGTCGTCGGAACTTCCATCGCTTGCACGCCCACGGCCGGAAGGTTTCCGGAGGCGTCGAAGGGCAACGGTCGCGGTTCGCACAGAATCTCCAGGTCGGCGCGGCCGCGGGCCTCGTTCAGATAGGCTTGCGAGCACTCGACCTCGCGCAGTTCGAGCGTGTTGCGAATCCAAATCAGCTTCGCGTCGGCCGGTTCGACCAGGCCGATCGTGGGCAGCGCCGCTTCGATCATGCCGCGGTCGCTGGCATAGTCGAGCGGCATCATGGCGGCGGCGCGATGACCGCCGGTCAAGCAATTGATGCGCGTGGCTTCGATATTGGTCTGTGCGACCGCGCGCGTGGTGCAAAACTCGGCCAGGCCGATCCCCGTCGCGTTGCCGTGCGTGGCTTCGGTCAGGCCACGGACCAGTATGTTCTTGATCTTGGGGAATTCATCGATCGCCGACTGATGGGCGTGGAACTTGCGGCCGATGACGTTCGTGTCCATGCCCGTGCCGCTGATGTTCTTGCCGATCTCGTCGATCACGAGCAGATCGATCCGCTCGAACGGCAAACGGGGCAGTAGTTTTTTGGCCAGCACGAGCAGCTCTTTCTCGCGCGATTCGAACTCGGCTGGCGCCACGGCCTCGATATAAGCCGTCTCGTCGTACGGGTTCTCGACGATGGCCAGGCCGGCGACGATGCGGCAACCTTCCAGCACGCGGCCGGCCACGCTGCGCACGATCTGGCCGAAGCTATAGTCCTGGATGGCGCGGTGATAGATCTTCGCGCCTTCGTGCTTGCCCAGGCCGATGAGCATCATCTTCATCAGGCCGCTTTCGATGTCGCCGACGAAGCCCGTGTGCGGCTTGACGCGATTGGCGACGATCACGTGGTCGGCCCCGTAGGCGTGCCGATCGAAGTGCACGTCGAAACCTTCGGCCGTCTTGCACACGACGACCGTCTCCATGCTGGCCCGGATCGGGCAGCCGCAGAATGTCTCGGTCACGCCGTACGATTCCAGCACCTTGCGCTGCCCCTCGGCCGTGCCGCCGCCGTGGCTTCCCATGGCCGGCACGAGGAACGGCTGGGCATTCAACTGTTTGACGTGGTCGACGATCGCCTTGGAGATCAGATGGATATTGGCGATGCCTCGGCTGCCGACGGTGATCGCCACGCTTTGACCCGGCTGAATTTTTCGGCCAAGTTGCAACTTGCCGAGTTGCGCATGAACTTCCGCGCTGATATCGGCGACCCGAGGCGCCTCGAACGTTTGCCGCACGCGAAAGATTGAGGGAAATGCTGTCATCGTCTCCACCCGAAGCGCTCGAATCGAAAAGGAGGGCCGAAAGATCTAAACTCGCCGCACCGCGCCAGCATCGCTAGCGGTCCCGCGCCGCTTGCCAGTATGGCGCGTCGCTCGGCCACGGAGCGTCGTACGACCGCTTTCATCGTAGCTGGTGCGACTTTAGGCGTCGACATCGGGGCGCCGCTCCCCCGGCAGGATGGCAAGCGCGGCGCACGGTCGGCGTCGTGGCGGGTTGGCGGCGGTTCGCGACGGAAAAATGGGCGTGCAACGCACGGCCCGGCGGTCTAGAATCCGCCCCCTCAAAGGCGGTTTTCCGCCCAACGAACGCCCCCTATCCGCTGAGAATGTCGCCATGGCCACTGTTGATCGCCCCCGTTCGAAAAAGCACGCTCACGCGCCCGAACCGGAAGAGCGCAGCAAAAAGTCGCACGCCTTCCGCTATGGTTCGCTGTTCACGCTGGCGTTGCTCCTGGTCGCCTTGTACCTAGCGCCCGCCATCGTCGCGCGCACTCCGTTGGGTCCTTGGGCCGTGCAGACGGTGCTTGGCCTTGATGGCAGCGTCTCGTTTGGTTCCGCTTCACTGGGATGGTTTTCGGGCGCGGCGGTCGAGAACATCGAAATTCGCGACTCCCAAGGAGAGAAAGTGCTCGAAATCGCCTCGCTCACGACCGACAAGTCGTTGCTAGCGCTGGCGATGAACTCCTCGGATCTGGGCCTGGTCCACGTCGACCGGCCGGTCGTGCACGTTGTCGCTGGTCCGAACGAAACCAACCTCGAACGCGTGTTCGCGGCCTTGCTCAACGGCAAGGAGAGTTCGCAGGTCAACGTGCAATTACAAATTGCCGATGGCATCGTCTCGATTGACGACGTGCCTTCGGCCCGGCAATTTCAAATCGAAAACCTGGCGCTCGATTGCTCGATCGCCAGCGCCGATCAGCCGCTGACCGTCGTTGGTTCGGGCACGATTTCCGACAAGGGGCAGCCGGGCAGCTTTAAAATCGAATTGAAATCCAAGGGGTGGGGCGGCTCGGCCGAATCGCCCAGCGGCATGATTGACTGCCAGACCAGCGACGTGCCGCTGGAAATGTTCGATCCGGTCATGCGCCGATATGTACAGCGAGCCACGCTGTCGGGTCGCCTGTCGACGCGGCTGGCGGGGGCCTGGGGCGCGATGGCCGAGGGGGGCGAAGCTTCGGTGCGCGGCGAATCCGAGGTAACCAACCTGGTGTTCGCCTCCGCCAGCCTGGGAGCCGACCGAATCGAATTGGATCGCGTCGACATTCCCTGCCAGATCGTGCAACAAGGCGACGCGATCCACATCGAAAAGCTCGCAATTCTGTGCGAGCTCGGACAGCTCACACTCTCGGGCGATGCCAAGATGAGCGATCTTTCCCAGCCCGACGTGCTGGCGGCGCTCGTGCGCGAGGAATACAAACTCGACGGCCATGCCGACCTGGCACAAATCGCCCGCCGGTTGCCGCAGACGCTACGGATTCGCGAGGACACCGAAATCACCTCCGGAGTGGTCGACGTGTCGATGATCAGCCGTCGTGCGCCGCCGGGATGTCTTGGTCCGGAAACATCGGGACGAAAAAACTGGCCGGGCAGTCGGGCGGCCGCCCGCTGACCTGGACGAATCCGCTGGCGATTCAGTTCGAAACACACGAGGGCCCCAACGGACTGGTGCTGGACCACGCGGAGTGCACTTCCAGCTTCTTGCAGATCGAAGCGGCCGGTTCGATCGATGACTTGACCGCGAGCGCGACGTTCGACTTGGCGCGACTGACCGCCGAGCTGCGGCAATTCTCGGACCTGGGCGGCGCTCAGTTGGCTGGCCGCGGCCAGGCGAAGCTCGCCTGGAAACGAGGAGAGAAGGACCGCTTCACGTCGCAGGCGCAGTTCCAGTCGCAAGGTTTTCAGTTTATCGCCTCCGCCGGCCACGCCTGGAAGGAAGACAACCTGGTGGCGAAGCTGGACCTTGAGGGCGAACTGCAAGCGCAGGCTCTCAAGCGCGTGGACCGGGCCGAACTGACGATCGACGCCGCCGGCGAGCAACTGCAAGCGCGGCTCACCCAGCCGGTTTCCGAGCCCGCGAGCGCAGCCTGGCCGCTGGAGTGCTCGTGGCGCGGGCAATTGAGCAATTGGCCGCGCCGGCTGGAAACGTGTGCGGGCATCACGGGTTGGGACCTGGCAGGCGCGGGGACCGTGCAAGCGACGCTCACGTGCTCCACGAAATCGATCGATGTCACGCAGTCCAAGGCCCAGTTCGCGCAATTCCGCGCCTGGGGTCACGGATGTTTTGTCACCGAACCTGCGGCCGCATTGACCGCCGAGGGACGCTGGGACTTGGCGCAGAGCCGGCTGGAGTTGGCACAGGCCACGATCACGGCCGGCCCCACGCTGGCCACGGTGAGCAAGGCCGTGGTCCAGGCCACGTCCGCCGGATGGGCGGTCGAAGGCGCCACGGCGAAAGTCGGCGGTGATCTGGCTCAGTGGTATCGCTGGCAGCACGATCCGCGCATCGCCGCGACGATGCAGATCGCCGGACGGATCGAGACGAATGCCGACTTGAAGCATGCCTCGGGCGTTACCACCTGCCGGGCCAACGGCAAAATCGATCAACTGCAAGTGGTCGATCTCACGCGACCAACGACGCCCGGCGCCGCACCGGCCGCGTGGCGCGAGCGTCAAGTCACTTGGACCGCGAATGGAAGTTTTGATCAGGAAACACAACTCGCGACGTTGGAAAAACTCGAGATTGCCAGCGACTGCGCTGCGCTCGAGCGCCTCCGGAGCGATACCGCTGGCGGCACAAGGCGGCCAGATCGCACTCAAGGGAACGCTCGAATACGACTGGAACCTGCTCGCGCCCTTGTGGCGACCGTATGCCGGGCCGAACGTCCAGATCGCCGGTCGGCAGTCGCGCCCCTTTGCCATTCAGGGACGCTTGACCGGCAGTCCGACCGAAAGCGCTTCGTGGAAGCAGGTGACGGGCGACGCCGCCGTCGGCTGGGAGGGCATGGATATCTCGGGTATGCGAGTCGGCCCTGGCGAGCTTGCGGCCCATTTGAGCGACGGACAAGTTCAAGGCAAGCCCATGGACGTGCTCGTCAGCGAGGGACGATTCACTTTCACACCGTTCGTGCGGCTCAACCCGGCGCCGGCCGAACTCTTGATCGGGCGCGGTCCGCTGTTGACCGACGTGCATCTGTCGCCAGAGATGTGCGCCCGGGGTTTGAAGTTCGTTGCGCCCATCTTGGCCGAGTCGACGGTCGCCGAGGGCCGTTTCTCGATTAGCCTCGACGGCGGGCGAATTCCCTTGGCCGATCCGGGGGCGGGGGACACATCGGGGCGGATGACGATGAAGGCCCAGGTGAAGTCCGGACCGGTGGCGCAGGAATTCATGGTGCTACTCAACGAGATCACGGCGGTCTTGCAGCGAGGAACGCTGGTGCAACGGAACGACCAGGCCAGCGCGCTATTGAGCATTGACACCTCGGAGATCGAGTTTCGGATGGTCGACCGGCGCGTTTATCACCGCGGTTTGAAATTCATGGCCGGTACGCTGCCCATCACCACGCATGGCTCGGTGGGATTCGACGAGACGCTGGCCATCGTCGCCGAATTTCCGATCCAGGCCAAGCTGTTGGGCCGCGATTTGTCACTCGGCGCGCTCGAGGGCCAGACGCTGCAGATCCCCATCGACGGCACGCTCAAGAAACCCAAGCTCGACCACCGCATCGTCGAGCGGCTCACTGGTCAGCTCCTGCAGAATGCCACTCGCGGACTGCTTCTTGACGGACTGAACAAGCAACTCGATCGCTTGCTGCCGTCGCAGCAGTAGAACCACGCGTAGCGCCGCGGGGCGGACTCCGGGCCGGTTTTGTGGTATCGTGCCGGTTACGAACGCCCATCGGGATCGGCCCCGTTCCCCAGGAACGCTCGTGCCCCCGACCGATTGCCAGCGGATCGCACGATGAAACTTATCCTGTTGGGAACCTCCGGCTATCACCCGAACGATCAACGGCAGACAGCTTGCTTGATGCTGCCCGAGCTGGGAATCGTGCTGGACGCTGGCACGGCGATGTACCGAGTGCGAAAGTTGCTGGCTACATCCGAGTTGGATATTTTTTTGACGCATGCGCATCTGGATCACGTGATTGGGATCACTTATTTAATCGATGTGCTGCGCGACAAGAAAATGCGCCGCGTGACGGTCCATGCCGAGAGCGACAAGCTGACGGCAATCGAGCAGCACATGTTCGCCGAAGCTTTGTTTCCGGTCAAACCGCCCTGCGAATTCCGAGCGCTAACGGGGCCGGTAGCGCTGGCGCAGGGCGGTCGCCTGACGTACTTTCCACTGGTGCAC
Source organism: uncultured Planctomycetaceae bacterium (assembly GCA_963791755.1). Classification (GTDB taxonomy): domain Bacteria; phylum Planctomycetota; class Planctomycetia; order Pirellulales; family PALSA-1355; genus PALSA-1355. The sequence goes on along the minus strand of CAWBTK010000001.1, from coordinate 665,539 downwards.
CCCGGCGGAGCCATCGGTTTTCGCCTGGACTGGCCAGGGCACTCGATGGCGTACGTAACCGATACGACGGCCCGTGGCGACGCGGCGTATCTGGACGCGATCCGCGGCGTCGACCTGCTGGTACACGAGTGTTATTTCCCCGATTCCATGCAAGAGCTCGCCACGCTGACCGGCCATAGCGTCGCCACGCCGGTCGCCGAGCTGGCCAGCCGAGCGGGAGTGGGCCAATTGGTGCTGGTCCACATTGACCCCATGGCTGATGACCCCGACGCTCTTCAGCTCGACTCGGCCAGGGCAGTATTCGCCAATACCCAACAAGGTCGGGACCTGATGGAGTTGGATTTCTAGCCCAACGGCTGCGAGTAGTTCCTGGGGACGGCAATCGCGCCGCGTCATTATCGAGAGGGGATTGCCGTCGTCACAGGGGGGGAAGACTGTCTAGCTGCCCCTGCCAGGCTGATTTTCCAAAATTTATTTTACTCCATAACTCTTTACATACCAGGCACATAAAATCATCGCACTGACCCTGCCTGCGCGGTCCGGCATGGCAGCCCGACTTGACTCGCCCGGCGAGAGTCAAGAAAATAACGGGCGTGATTGGTACTGGCGGGCGCGCTAAGTGATTCAATGGCGCTGAGTTTCGCAACCCTGAGTGTGCCCGCCGCCGACGCGTGATGGTCCAGGCCTCCAGCCTTCGCTTTGGTTCAGAATTCGAACAATTAGCGCAAATCTTCGTAAAGAAGGTTTGATAGGCGTGTTGGGGGAGTTCGGTTTACCGATGGACACGAGCGCGACGGTTGATTCCCGCCGACCACCAGTAATAAGCGCCCCCCGCCTGACATTGGTATTCACTTAGATTTCTGGCCCAGGCTCGACCGTGGCGGCATGCGCGAGACGCAGTTTGTCGCTCGCGCAAGCCGGTGAAGGTTGGTGGCGGCGCGCGTACGTTTGTTGCGTCCGAAAAGGGGCGCTTGGATGGATGTGGAAACAGAACGAGGCAAGTTGTCGGCAGTGGCACCGGAAAGCCCGCTGACGAAAGAGCTACCCGACTGAGTTGCGGGAGGGAGAACCCATGAAGATGAATAAGGTCACGTCCGTGGAAGATTATAAGATCGTGAGTAGTTTTCAGTCGCTGCGCAAGACGCTGCTCGACGACAAGTTCGCCGACCGGCTGGAAAAGCCGTTGGCCTATTGGGCGTTGCCAAACGACCGCCGGCTTCCGCTGGCCTTCCTCGGCCGCACCATTAAGGACCTGCTGGCCACGCCGTTCGAAGAACTTTCGGCGACGCCCGGAATCGGGCAGAAGAAAATCAGTTCGCTGGTCAAGTTGCTTTCGCGCGCCACCAAGGATCATCCTCCGGCGGTGCCGTTTGGTTTGACGGAGCTGAACGAAAAGAAATCGACGATGATCGAAAAGCCGCGCCGGCAAGGAACGACCTTCGATCCGTCGATCGTCTCCGAGGCACTGTGGTCGCAATGGCAAAAGACGGTCATCGAGCGCGGCCTCGGGCGCGAGAAGCTTGGGCGCCTGGCGCCCACGCTTCAAGCCCTGCCGACCGTGATCTGGCACGTGCCGCTCGAGCAGTATGTCAATCACACCGTGGCCGAAATCCGGCAGTTGAAAACGCACGGCGAGAAACGCGTCCGCGTGGTGCTGGAAGTGTTCTACATCGTCCACGAAATGCTATCCAGTTGTGGAGCCGAGCAGCCCCACCTGACTCTGCGTATCGTTCCCAGGTTTATCCAGCCCATCGAGAATTGGATTGCACATGTCCTCGACGGAACCGGCGTGCCCTCGGCCGACGAAGTGCGCGACTGCCTGGCCGTGCCGCTGCTCGATCAAGTTCAGATCGACGCCGGACCGACGATTCATGAACTAAGCGAAGGTCGGCTGGGAATTTCGGGACCGCCCCAGAGCGTGCGGCAACAGGCCAAACGCATGGGCGTGACTCGCGCCCGGATCTACCAGTTGCTGGAAGACTGCAGCCGTATCATGGAAGTCCGCTGGCCAGAGGGACAGCAGTGGATGGCTCGGTTGGAAGCCAAATTCCATTCCGAAGGCGCCACGCAGGACGATCTGCGGCTGTTCCGGGCAACGCGCGAGCTGTTCTATCCGGGCAAGCAGAATCTGACCGACGAAGACGAGGAAGAAGGCGTGCTAGCTCTGGCCGAGAGCCATGCGAACGGTTAGCACACGGGAGCGATAGCTGGTTGACGCCCGTCGCGCGATCGCGGCGGATGCGCCTAGCGCACTGGTGCGCGGGCGGCGGCCGGTTCGCTGAAGCTGGGGGTGTCGTGGGGCGTGTCAACCCGCAGGTGCTCGCGCGACGCCTTCGGGCGGACGGCTTTCTGGCTCAATTGCGCTAGCGCTCGGCGGTGCCGCGCGAAGCCGTGAAGCTGACCGCAACCCCAGACGCGCCGCCGCCAGTTGAGTCAGCATCCGCGGCCGAGCAATGCTGCTCAGCGCCTCCAGGGCCACCAGGCCGGCATGCGCGGCAAGCGCTTTTGCCCGGCTCCGGTCTGGCAGGTTTCGCCAGAACAAACGTTCTTCGTGGAGTGCTTTGGCGAAGGGGGTTTCGGCGGCGTCGGCCTCGGGCGCGGCGAAAACTCGCGATCGTGGCTCCAAGGCAAAGCCGAATCCTGCCTGCTGGAATACCAGCGCCAAATCCACGTCGGCTTGCCTGGGTCCCAGCTGGCAACTTGGGCCGCCGACAAAATCCAGGGCCGCCTTGCGATAGAAAGCCGCGAATCCGCAGGCGCCGAGCACGGCGGACTCTGTTGCCGGAGTTATCTGTGTCAATCCGCGCCCGACGAGCACGCGCGCGCCGCCCGGTCGATATCTGACTCCGACCGCGTAAATGCGCTCTCGATCGAGGGCGTCCATGATCAATGGGCCCACCGAGGCGACCTGACGGTCGCCAAAGCGCGACAGGGCCGGCTCGGTCCAACCTTCCGTGACTTCGCAACCGCTTGCCAACAGATGCACGAACGGGGCTCGGGTCGCGGCCAAGGCGCGATTGAGACGCGTGATCGGCGGGGCGCCGCTTTGCTGTTCGACGAACCGCACTTCGCCCTTGAGGTCATATGGATCCGCATAGGCCTGGTTCAAGGCCACGATGATCTCGCAGTCGGCAGGCCGGTTTTCCAGGACCGAGAGCAGGGTCCCTTCCAGCGATGCGATGCTGCCAGTTGCTGAGACGATGATCGCTAGGCGCGGCACGGCAAACCTCACGAGCTACGAGCAGAAGCGACTCGCCGATCCATGACTGCCAATTTGGCGGCACACGCGGGTTGTGAGAATCGGAGTCGCTGTTCGGATTATGTCGGCATGAGGGGAGCGCGAAGTTTATTGAACCCAGACGAAGTGGCAAGGATAGCGCCCTTAGGTGGAACAGCCCCCTTAGGTTCGCCAGCTTCCTCGCAAAGGAGCCTTGCTAAGTGCTAGCATTGCCGGCCCAAACCTGCACCAGCTCGACGAGCACGAGTACCGCCTGGGTCATTTCCTCCAGACAGGTCCACTCCAGCGGCGAGTGCGGATTGTGTTCGCCGGTCGATAGGTTGGGGGTCGGCAGGCCGCGCGCCGTGAACTGCGAACCGTCCGTACCGCCGCGGATGATCGTCAAGCGCGGCGTGCGTCCCAGTCGCAGATGCGCCTGCTCGGCAAAGCGAACGGCTCGAGGCTCGCGAGCCAGCCCCTCGGCCATGTTGCGGTATTGCGGGGTCAGGCTGATCTCGATCGAAGCGCCGGGAAACTCCCGCTCCGATTCCTTGGAAGCTTCGAGCAACAGTTCGGCCAACCGACCGAGTTCGGACGCATCGAAATCGCGCAAAATAATACGCATGGTCGCCAACGCGACTCCCCCCTCGAATTGATAGGGGTGCAAAAATCCCTGCCGGCCCTCGGTGACTTCCGGCGCCAGAATATGCCGCGGCAAACGGTTGAGGAAATCGGCGGCGACGCGCAGCGCGTTCACCATCCGGCCTTTGGCGATCGAGGGATGAATATTCACGCCGCGCACGGTCACCTCGGCCAAATCGGCCGAAAAGGTCTCGACATCGATTTCGTCGACACCCTGGCCGTCTAACGTGTAACAAACCACGGCCCCCAGCTCGCCGATATCCACGTGATCGACGCCGTGGCCAATCTCTTCGTCGCACGTGAAGCAAATCCGTATCGGGCCGTGTTTGATTTCCGGATGTTCCATCAAGCAGTCCACCATCTCCATGATCACGGCCACGCCCGCCTTGTCGTCCGCGCCGAGCAGCGTGGTGCCGTCGCTCGTGACGATCGTTCGTCCCACGAGCGCTTGCAGGGCCGGGTTATCGGAAACCCGAATCACGGCACCCGCGACGCCCGGCAGCCGGATATCGCCGCCATCGTAGCCGCGGTGCACGATTGGCCGAACATCCTTGCCGCTGGTTTCGGGCGAGGTATCGACGTGCGCGTTGAAGGCCACGACCGGCGTTGTACCGGACACGGTCGGCGGAATCGTGGCCAACACGATCCCCTTGTCTGTTTGCCGCGCATCGGCCAGGCCGCTGGCGATCAACTCGCTCTTCAGCAGCCGGCCGAGTTCCAATTGCCCGGGCGAACTGGGATATTCCGCTTGATCTTCACGGGCGGTGGTGTCGATTCGCGCGTATCTTATGAACCGTTCCAGCAGCCGCGCTTCGTTGATCATGAACGTTCGCTCGCCAAAGAAGGTTTTCTGCCTTGGGAAATGACCTCGCCATCTTCACCGATTTGTTCTGCATTTGGTAGGCTGTTGTCGTTCCCTCCGCCCGCCCGCCTAACCAAGAGTTTCGGATGAATGATGCAAGCGTAAGCTATCTGGCCTTCGACATCGAGAGCGTCGCCGACGGGGAGTTGATCTCCAAGATTCGCTATCCGGGCGAGAACCTGGAACCGGTGGCGGCCATCGAGCGCTATCGCCAGGAACTGCGCGATCAGTACGACAACGACTTTATTCCCTACACGTTTCACGTCCCCGTGTCGGTGGCGGTCGGAAAGATTGCCTCCGACTACCGGCTGCTGGACGTGACAGTTTTGGATGAACCGCAATTTCGGCCGCACGTGATCACGGAACATTTCTGGCGCGGCTGGGACAAATACCGACGTCCGACGCTCGTCAGCTTCAACGGTCGCACGTTCGATTTGCCGTTGCTGGAACTGGCCGCGTTTCGCTTTGGCTTGAGCGTGCCGGGCTGGTTCAACGTCACGGCCAAAAGCTTCGAGCAGTATCGAAATCGGTACAATCTCGACGCGCCACATCGATCTCCAGGAAATCCTCACCAACTTCGGATCGACCCGCTTTACCGGCGGCCTGAACCTGGCGGCCAACCTACTGGGAAAGCCCGGAAAGATGGACGTCCAGGGACACATGGTCCAAGACATGTTCTACGAAGGCGAGTTGGCCCGCATCAACGACTACTGTCGCTGCGACCTGCTCGATACTTACTTCGTGTTCTTGCGAACCCGGGTCCTGTTCGGCAAGTTGACGCTCGACGAAGAGCAAGGCCTGATTGCGCAGAGCAAATCGTGGCTGCTGAAGCGCGCCGACGATTCGGCCGCGTATCGGGCCTATCTCGAACGCTGGGGAGACTGGTCGAATCCTTGGGATTGATCGCCCGCCAGCAGGTCGTCCGTTGCGCTCCCCGGACAACCGGCAAGAGGCGCCGCTGGGTCATTCTCCCGGAGCGTACTGGCGCGTCGGGTATCCGGGGACTGCTGGTCGGTCTGCTCCGTGAGATTCGCGGAGATCGATTCCTCGGCAAACGAATGTCCGCACACCAGGGCGCCGGGCTTGGCGTCACCCAGATAACAAATCGTGACCGGTACGGCCATGGCCCACACCGGCTGGTCGCTTTCGACGACCTGGCCGTTGAACCCGGCGACGAACAGCGCCGCCTCCTCGGCCGAATAAAGGCGGTCTTCCACCAACTCGACGGCCGTCGCCTCTGGCGGCAAATCGCTCCAGCAGGTCGGCCGCCACTCGCGGTAGGTCGCGATCCAGAGCCGAAACCGCTGTTGGCCGCCAGCCACTCCGGAGTTCATCGTGCAATTTCCTTCGCGAAGCATTTCGATCGACGTCGCGGCTTGTGAAGGCCAATCAACCCTACGGGAAACGAATCGAGAAGCGTGGGGCAATTCCGCGGACGTGCCTTGACTTCACTTGTGCTTGATAGTATACATTTGTACATTATTCGTCAAGGGGCCGTACGACTGAAAAATTGCTTCTTCGGTCCGAGTCCAGCATGCTCGATTTCGCAGCCAACGTACGCCGACTCATGGCCCGCTCGGGTCTGACGCTGCAGCAAGTGGTCGAGGCCACGGGGCTCAACGAGCGAACGATCAAGGCCATTCTCAGCGGACGCGGCAAACCGCACGCGCGCACGTTGCACCGGCTGGCCGACGGACTGGGAGTCGCCACCGACGAGCTGTTTCAGAATCCGTCGCTTTTGACGCATCGGTTGTTCGACGAGCGCACCAACCCGGTGGTCCAGGAAGTCGTCAACAGCCAACCACAATTGTTCGCGGGCTGGTCTCAGGCGGATTTGCCATTGTCGTACCACAGGATTTCGTCGGTGCTGAACATGGGCGCCGCGGTGGTCATGCGTGCAACTCCTTCTAAGATGGTTGTGAATCAGAATTGCCGGCCAGAAGCTGTTCCTTGACGCTTTCAGCGATCTTTAAATAAGGAACCGCTCCGGGATATTTCTCTCCGACCTGGGCATGGGCGGCGGCCCAGGCTTTGTCGAGCGCCGTGACTTCATAGGCCACGTAACGGTTGTGATGCCGCTCGATCATTTGTGGCTCGATGGTTTGCGGCGCCACGGACTCGTCGGCCGGGGCGCCGCCCAAGCGATCCTGCAGACGGCTTAGCCGCGACTCCAGTCGCTTCTTGCCGCGACGCATCACCAGCCACACCGCAGCGCCTGCCGCAACTCCCGCCACGCCCCCAGGCACGCCGATCGAAATCAACCAGGCGGCCAGGCGGGCTGAAATCCACGGTTCGGCCGCATTGGCCAGCGAGTCCGCGGCCCGACCAATCGGCTCCAAATTTTCGGGCAACTCGACGACGGGCGGTTTTGGCGGCGCGCGATCGACGGCAGTGTCAGGAGCGTTCGCGGGCGCGCTCGGCGGCGGTTCAACTACGGACTCTTTGGGTGCGACCGGCGTCAGGTCGACCAAGGGAGGGTTTTCGAGCGGCCGCTCTTGCGGCGGCTTTGGCGGCGCTAGGCGGTTGGCCCGACGGGTCCGTATCCGCAGGACCAATTCAGCAAGGAACCGGTGAATGCGCCCGCAGACCGTGGCGTCCACGACGCGACCGTTGGTTCCGAACAGCACGGCGACCAGACGATGGTTGCGGTCCAAGACTGGGCCGCCGGAATCGCCGAATCGCGCCGCGCCGGACAGCTCCAAAGTCTCGAAACGCTGCCCGCCCTCGGCCGTGACATATCCCAAAGCTTGCCCTCGATTGCACCACAGACGTCCGTCGCTACCATATCCGCAAGAGACCAGCGGATCGCCGCGCCGGGGCGCGTCGTCGGCGATCGAGATCGGCTCGATCCGTGGCGCCCGCACGATCAAAGCCGCCAGATCGGCGCCGGCATCCACCTTGGCTAACCGCGCCGCGATCGGCTCGCGGCCAGGAAAGACAACGCTCAACGTGCCGACCGACTCGCGAAACAAGTGCGCAAGTCACGATCACTCCCTCGTCGTCGTCGGCCTCGACCAGCGTGCCACTGCCCAGCGTGCGCGCCGTTCCGGTGGCGTTGACGATGCGGACGATGGCTCGCGAGTCAACGCTCAGGTTGTTGTTCGCGACATTCGGCGCGGCGATCGACAGACCTGGCGGTGAGTTCGGCAGCGGACAAGCGCCGCCAGGGCACGACGGCGCCGCGAGCCACGGCTGCGCCAAGGCCGCATGAGCCAGCCACAACTCCAGAAATATCAAAGCAACGGTTCGCATGACGGAGCCTACGGAGTCAGTGTGCAGAGATATTTGTAGAACGGGCTGCGCCAGGTCGGCCGGGAGAGTCATGCGATCGGCCAGGTGCATGACCGGGTCGACGCCGCCGCCCAAGCGATCGCTCATGGCGCAAGCCTGGCTGCAAAACGGCGGGCGCGTCGCCATTTCGCTGTCGCAGACGTCGGCCGAAGTCAACAACCGCACCAGCGGCAGGTGCAACAGCGAAGCGGCCGCCACCGAGAGGTAGCCATAGCCGCAGCCGGCCAGACGGCGCATGAACCGCGTGGCTTTCTCGCGGTCGTACTCGGGCCAGCGGTCGTCAGGATTGGTTCGATACAGGTCAATATGGCCGGGAAATCGCCGCACTTGGCTGGACAACGTCACGGCCCGACCGCCGTGCCATTCGCGAATCTCCAGCAGAAAAAGGTCGCCGTCCCACCAGGCGGCTTTGGCGGCGTGCGAGTGATCGCCACGCCCGGCGATCGAGATTAGCCCTCGGCGGCGAAACAGCAGCAGGTCGCCATTGCGCACGGTCGTGCGCGCTTGCCGATAGGGAACGAAATTCAAATCGCTGGGTGACATGGGTTTTGGCGCTCGACAAAAAAACGAGCCCACCACCGGAACGTTTCCGGCGATGGGCTCGTAAGATACCTGCTGACTTGGCCAGGCTCGGAGGATACCCCTCAGGACGATTCGCAGGGTATCACAACGTGTGGCCTGATTTCAACCGGCCATTTTTCGCGGCGTTAAATTTCGCGCGCGTTCGTGATCCGTTCCAATTCGGACACGGCGCTTTCCAGCCTGTCGACAAGTGGCCCAGGCAGCGACGAGGCCAGCACATCGGCCACGGCGCGGTAGTACCAGAGCGTGCCCGCGCGGCCGCCGCTGAAGCGGTCCCACAGCGACTCGCCGTGTTCGCGATAGTCATCCACCAGGGAGCGGACGTTGTGCAGCTTGTCGGCCGCGGCGACCAGGTGCACCGAGCGACTCGCGGAGGGAAGTCGAGCCAGGAACTTTTCCTTGCGCTGCGCCAAGGAGGCTTGGGTGTCGTCTCGCTGTCCGAGCAGCCGTCGACAATGGCCGCCACCGCGGACCCGAAGCGGCGACGAATCTCCTCGCGCACCGGCGCCCCGCCCTGGTCTTCGACCGCATCGTGCAACAGCGCCGCGATCGCTTCGTCCTCGCTGGCGCCGTGTTCCAACACAATCGCGGTCACGCTCAACAGGTGCGCGATATAGGGTGTGTCCGAGCCCTTGCGTCGTTGAGCGCCGTGCAGTTGAACCGCGTATTGGAGAGCTTCACAAAATCGCGCGGTCGACGGCATGATATCGCGGACTATCTTGACGGATTAAAGGGGCGCGTAGCGATCCGTCCGCCTTGGCCCCCCTCGTACAGGCTGAACTCGGCCCAGACCGGCATGTGATCGGAAATTTCCAGGGCCTCTTCGACCGTGATGTTGAATTCGCGGATCATGTCGAACACGCCCCAACGACCAGTGTACTCGGTGGTCGCCAGTTCGGAGAAGATAATGTTGTCGTACAGCTTGTTGCCGCGCGTGTTGGTGGCCACGCCCGAAACGGCCCAATGAATCTGCGAGATCTGGCCCAATCGCCCCAAATGGTGATCATCGACGTTTAAATCGCCCAGCACGATCACATCGTCCTCGCCGCGACCATCGTCGCGCACCGCGCGAAACACGTCGGCCAGCGCATTGAGCTCCTGGGTCGTTTCGTCGGGGTCGGTGTGGATGTCGACCAGCGAGAACGTAAAAGCCTGGTCGGCCGGCGGACCGCGCACGCGAAACCAGCCAACCAAGGGTTCGCGGTGCAGCAGATCGTCGGGATCGGAGACCGTGTACAGAGCGTTGCGATCGACCTCGATGCTGGCGGTATCGAAAACGAAGGCGTATTGTTCCTTGCTGTTGCTGCGCCCAACCGCGGGCCAATCACATAGTCGTAATGCCGACCGGTGGCATTGATCGTGTCGACGAACTGCGGAAGTATGTCCTGCTTGGAGCGGATTTCCTGGATGGCAACCACGTCGAAGCGGCGCACAATGTCGGCCAGCAGGCTACGAACGCGCAGGATTCGACAGCTTCTTCTCGCCGAATACTTGGATGTTAAACGAGGCGATCCGCACGCCGCCCCCCTGTCGCTCGACCCGCGGCAAGGCCGGCGCGTCGTCGCCTAGCGGCGCGAAGCGTCCGCGCCGCGAGAACCCAGCGAGATGCGATCGAGACCTTGAATCTCGAACGTCTGTAAGAAATACCAGCCGCCGCAGAAAACGGCCGACACGACGAGCAAAGAGACGAGCTTGCGCATCCGCCCCTCCATGGGCAAACAGGAAGGCACCGTGGCGGGCACGAATCCGTTCGTGCGGCCAAACAATCTGGAGATTTGGGCTGCGAAAGATAACGCAACCCCTCGCTCAACTCCAGGGCAATATCGCGTGCTGGCGCTGGCGGATATCGACGGCGATTCGCCAGCGCGAGCCGGATCGCGAGGGGTGCTAGCGACGTGCCTCGCGCACCAGATGCCGCAATTCGGGCGCAATAATGCGTTCAACCGCCAATCGAACGGCCGCCGGAGAGCCGGGCATCGTCAGCACGACCGTGGTCGCCATCAGACCGCCGACGGCGCGGCTGAGCATGGCGGCGGGGCCGATCTCCTGAAAACTGAGCATGCGAAACAACTCCCCGTAACCTGGCAATGACTTAGTGACCAGCGAACTGACCGTCTCGAACGTCATGTCGCGACTGCTCAGTCCGGTGCCGCCGGTCAACAGCACCGCGTCGACCTCGACATCGTCGCGCAACCGCTCCAATAGCGGCCGCATTTTCGCCGGTTCGTCGGGAATGATCTCGCGCACGTCGACCGTGAAACCCGCTAGCAGGAGGAGGTCTTTGAGCAACTGCCCGCCCGTGTCAGTCTCGAGTGTTCGACTATCGCTTACCGTGATCACGGCACAGCGAACGCCCCGGGGGGCGTCGGCGCGATGTTCGGCGGCAATCTGGCTCATCTAAGTGGATCCTGGCCGGAAAAACCGGCATTCTACTTGCATTCGGGCCCCTGCCGAATTCGCCAATCATGGCCACCACAAGTATACTTAAGGGATGAGTCCTCTCCGCGTGGTTTCGCGGATTTCCCTTGCAAGCCGAGCGTTTTACGATGGACTTCGCCAAGCATGTTAGCCGCTGCCTGGCCGCCTTGGGGTTGGTCGGAGGTTTGACGGCGTCCACGGCTAGCGCGGACATTTTCCTGCTCGAGGGCGACGGCCAGGTTCGTGGAGAACTGGTTAATCGCGATCAATCACCCCGCACGACCTATGTGATCAAGACCGCCAGCGGCGGCGAGATCACGCTCGACGCGGCCCAGGTCAAAGAGGTGAAACGGCAAACTGCCGCCGAACTCAAGTACGAGCAAATTCGGGGCAAAGCGCCCGATACGGTCGATGGACAGTGGAAGTTAGCCGAGTGGTGTCGTGAGAGCCGGCTGCCGAAGCAACGCGCCGACGCACCTGGAGCGCGTAATCGAGTTGGATCCCAACCATGCCGACTGCGCGGCACGCACTCGGCTACAGCCAGATCAACGGCCGCTGGACGACTCAAGACGCGCAGATGAAAGAAAACGGTTACGTCCGCTACGGCGGGCGGTGGATGCTTCCGCAAGAAATTGAAATCCTGGAAAACGAGCGGAAGGAAAACCTGGCCCAAAAGGACTGGGGCATCAAGCTCAAGCGCTGGCACGCCTGGCTCAATACCGACAAGGCCGCGCAGGCCGAGGCCAATATCCGGGCGATTAACGACCCTTATGCCGCTCGCGCGCTGGCACGCAACCTGGCGAGCGAAGACCGGCGCGACGTGCGAATGCTATACGTCGAAGCGCTGGGCCGAATCAATGCCTCGGCCGGCATGGACGCGCTGGTCAACGCCTCGTTGGCCGATGGGGACGTGGAGATTCGCCTGGCCTGTCTGGACCAGGTGGTCGCGCATCAATATAAGCCGGCCGTGGCGAAATATGTTCAGTCCCTGAAAAGCAAGGACAATCCCACGATCAATCGCGCGGCGATCGGCCTGGCGCGAATGAAGGATCCGATCGCCGTCGGCCCGCTCATTGACGCGCTGGTCACGGTCCACACGTTTCATGTTCCCAAGGGACAGCCAGGACAAACTTCGGCCGCGTTCGGCACCGGACCGAATAGCGGAGGCGGCGGTTTTACGTTCGGCGGCGGCGGCGTCGAAATCATCAAACAACGGATCGAAAACCGCGACGTGCTACAAGCCCTGATCGATCTGTCCGGCGGCGCCAGCTTCAACTTCGACGTCCGAGCCTGGAAAAACTGGTACATCGCGCAGAAGAAGCCGCAAAGTCTCGACGCGCGTCGCGATGGAGCGTCGCAATAAGACGCGGCGTTAACGCCCGAGGATGGAAGCCATGACCAAACCCACCGTGGCGATTCTCGGCGCCAGCGCCGATCGCGGTAAGTTCGGCAACAAATCCGTTCGCGCCCACGCGCAGGCCGGTTACGAAGTATTCCCGGTGAATCCCAAGGGGGGCCAGATCGAGGGGCTCACCGTCTATCGCTCGCTGGCCGAGGTCCCCGTCGAGCATCTCTCGCGAATCAGCGTCTACCTGCCGCCGCGGGTGGGGCTGGCGGCGCTTGCGGAAATTGCCGCCAAGTCCAGCGACGAGGTGTGGTTCAACCCGGGCAGCGAGAGCGAGGAAATCCTGATTCTGGCGCGAAAACTGGGGATCAACGCGATCGCCGATTGCAGCATCGTCGATCTGGGCGTCAGCCCGGCGCAGTTTCCCTAAGCCCGCGTCAAGCGGCCTGCTCGGCGCCGCTGAGGTGCGGCCGCCGTTTGGGAAACCAGCCCTCGCCCAACACCGACAACGCCACCCGATCCTCGAGATTTGGCCGGAAGATCGTCAGCAGCACCAGCGGCAGATACCAGGCCATGTACAGTCCGCCACCGTGCGGGTGCCAGAATTGCGTGCCCAGCATGACGGCCGCCGAGCAGCTCATCAAAGTTCCCAGGTTCTTCTGGGCCGGCCACAAAGCCAGGCTGAACGAAAAAGCCACGAGCAACACCAGCACCGGATAGCGGTAGACTTCGTCGAGGATGTGGAAGCTCCAGAAACCCTCGATCTCCTTGGGCGACAGGCTCGTCCAGCCAAACATCTGCTGCACTTGGGCCCAAAATCCCGCCAGGCTGTCGGACGTAAATGCCAATGATCCGACCAAGAGCGCCAGCGTAATCACCACGCCCAGCGAAAATCGCAACAATCCCCGCTGCCAATAAAAACCCAGCCACAGCGGCAACAAAAACGCGGGATAATAGATTACGCCGATCGCCAAACCCATCAGCATGCCGGAGATCAGCGGCCGGCGGTACGTCTCCACGGCCCAGACCAGCAGGGCCGCCGGCAACACGTGATCGACGCGGCCGGTGAGTTGCGCCGTGTAGGGCAACAGCAAATACAGCGTCGCCGCGGCGATGCCGGTGCGAATGTTATCGAAATGCCGGTAGCCGATCAGCACCATGCCCACCACAACGGCCATGTGCGACAAAATGGCCATGGTCCGCGCCGTGGCGATATGCACGACGTCGCGCCGCAGGTCCTTCTCCTGCGGCGTCTGGCGGGCCGTGTCCTCGATCAACAGCATTTGCGTCGACAAACTGGGCAACAAGTGCAACAGCGGGTAACCGGGACCATGCGTCGCCAGACTTTCGTCCTCGGGATCAGACGATTGCCGAGCCCGCACTTGTTCGGCGCCCTTGGCGCCGGCGAGATCGTCGGGCGTCATCTTGCTGTTGACGACATTGGCCATCAGAAAAATCAACAACGAAATACCGAGAAACGTCATTCCGCCGACCGACAAATTAGGTTCCAGCAGCGGCCGGCGCACCATCATCGGGTCCAACAGCAGCCGGATCATGAACAAGCCGCTCGTGACGAACAGCCAGATGTAGCCCACCTGCTCGATTGCGGGGTTCTCGCGCGACAGCCCGAACTCGACCACCAGCAGACCGGGCGCGAGCATGATCAGGCCGAGCAGGTCCAAATTGCGCACGCTCAGCACGCGGCTGAACTTGAAATAGAGCCCAATCGTCAGCAGCGACGAGAGATACACCCAGGTCGTGGGATTGACCTTGTGATACTCGAATAAGATCTCGCTCATGCGATTCGCGCGCTACTTTGGAAGAGACGTGCCGTAGCCGAGGTCTGCCTGACCTGTTCGTGTCGCCCCGATCGATGTCGCCGTTGGGCGGTTTCACGCCCAGCGGCGCAACTTGAAAGATAAGGAATCCCCGCATTTTTGCAAGGAGTCGGCCATCGCCCCAGCGGGGGTCGACTGTCAATGAAAAAGGGGAAATCCCGCGACTTGGGCCGGAAAAGTGTTATTCGCCCAGTCGCTCGCGAGCCTCGTCTGCCCAGGGGCTGGTCGGCGCCAGCCGCAAAAACGACTGCCAGTGCAAGGTGGCGTCGTCAGAGCGGCCCACCTCGTCCAAGATGCGCCCCAGGTGGTAATGAGCGTCGGGATAGGCATCGTGATAGACAAGCGCGCCTTGAAATGCCGAGATCGCCAGATCTTTTTCTCCCAGTTCGGCCAACACGCAGCCCAAATTGGCCCGCGCCTCGACGTAATCCTCATCCAGCTCGATAGCCACATAGTAGCGTTCCCGCGCGGCGGCCAGGTCGTGCATCTGGTAGAGCAGCTCCGCCAATAGAAAACAGTTCTCCGCGCTCGGGCCGCCGGCGGCCATCGCCGCCCGATACATCTCGGCGGCCGACTCCAACTGCCCGTCGTCCTCCAATTGTCCGGCCAGTTGAATCATCTCAGCCGGTGAAAGCGACTGCGACGGGGCATCCTCGGGTTCAAAAGCCAAGATATCGCCGGCCAGCGACACACCGCCGAGAATGGCCCGCCTGTCTCCGCCCGCGGCGCCAAAATCGAATCGCAACTGCCCGCCGGCCTCGAACAGGCCATCGCCCTGCCGCACCAACAAGTGCTTGCCTTCGACGATAATCGACAATTGGGCCAGCGGTCGCTTGATACCGGGCAAGTAACGGGCCAGCGCCGCGAGCTTCTTTTCCAGAGTCGTGGCCGACATGCCGGCCGCCAATAACTCGGTCAACCGCCGGGCGGTGGCGACCTCTTGAAAATCGAAGTACGACAGGCGGCGAACCTCGCGCACCGGCACGATCCAGCCCCGGCGCTGCCAGCGGCGGATCGCCGAGACCGAAACGCCCAGCAACTTGGCCAGCATGGCCGGCGTATACAAGCTGTGGACGTGCTGCTCCAGCTCGATCATTCCCAATCGTTGCCAGAGCTGAGCCTCGGGAATGATCTCGAGCGTGCCTCGATCCACGGCCTCGCAAACCGCCGGCTCGAAGGCGTCTTCCAGCGGACCGTCGGAAAGCGGCAGCTCATGCTCGCCCACCACCACGAGCGTGGCGGAGGCGTCGGGCCGCTCGATGACCGTGCCTCCATGCCGCCGCACAAGCTGCTGGGCTTCTCGCTTGGACATGCCGGCCAGCTTTCCGACCAGCGCGACGCGCTGCCCCTTGAGCAGTTCGTCGGCGGCACGGTCGGCAGTGGTCGTCGTCATCGCGCCTGGCTCCATCCAGGAGGAGCGAAAATGGGGACGCCGGCGGGTACTCGGCGACCGGCGTCGGCCGGTTGCTTGAACGGCTCACGAGCACCGCAGCCTTTGTAGTCTGCCAAACGAGGTTCGGGGTGTCAAACACGCCGCGATTCGTCCGACAACGGGGACGACGACCGCCTTATGCCGTGGCGGCAATCGATTTGCCCACATCGTTACGCGCGTGTGGCCCCGCCAGTAAATGGATCAAGGGCACCGACCGCGTGGTCCGTGCCCTTGTCGCTGACTCCGTGGTGTGCCCTAGGCGTCGGATGCCCTGATGAGTCGAATTAAGTGGCGTCGGGCTTCGAGCCTTCGGCTTCTTCGTCGACTGGGCCAATCTTTTCGCTGGGACTGAGGCTCGGCTTCTGATCGGCGCCTCCGCGGCTGCTTTCCTGACGGTCGCCTTGGCCGCGATCCGAGCCACGGCGTTCGTCGACGCGAGACTCGGGCTCAGCCGGCGTCGGCAGGTTTTGTTGACGAAGCGTTCCGCTCGGAGCGGCCTGAATCGGCGCGGGAACCATCACCGCCGCCGGAGCTACAGTGGCCTCCGTCACGCCGCAGCAAGGCGCCGGAGCACCGCAAGGATCGATCGGCACTCGCATCACGACCACGCGCGGCACTTGCTGCGTGTAGGTGACCGGCACCCGCTTCTCGACGACCCGCGGCACGCGGAATGTTTGCTCGAATGCCACCATCTTGCAGACCTGCACAGGCGTCTGCTCGACGCGTTCCTCGGTGACCATGCGGCAGGTGGTGACCGGAATGCGCCGCACGACTTCCTCCTCGACCATCTTGCAGACTTGCACCGGCGTTTGCTGTTGCACCCGCTCGACCACCTGGCGAAAGGTCGTGACCGGGACGCGCCGGACTTGTTCTTCCTGCACGATCCGCTGCACTTGCACGGGAACCTTGCGGACGACCTGCTCGTCGACGCAGCGGGCAACTTGCACCGGCACCTTGCGGGTCACGATGCGCTGCACGTAGGTGGTTTGCGGAATCTGTTGAGCGACGATATTGGGGGCCCAAACGCGGTTGACGGTCACCTGGGCGGGGGCCTGCTCGGGAACCCAAGCCAAACCACCTCGATTGAACGACGAGGCTCCAGTCACCGGATCCACGGCGCACGCGCCGGGCAGCCAGCGCAGGCGATTGCGGACCGGGCCGGGCGTGACCACTTGCTGCTCGACGAACGTGCCCTGGTCCACGTAATTGGTTTGATAGGTCGTGACCGGCTCGACGACGGCCGTGGCCTCATCGCGCTCCGCCGTCTCCATGATCTGGCGGCGGACCGTAAAGCGTTCTTCGCGCTCCTGTGTTTCGATAACGGGGCGCGCGACCATGTAGCGCTCTTCGCGCTCGGATGTTTCAGGAATGGTTCGCACGACGTCGTAGCTCGAGTCGCGGACCTGCGTTTCCCAAACCGGTCGCATGACCTTATAGCGCTCTTCGCGCTCGCTGGTCTCCGTCACGGGCCGAGCAACCGTAAAGCGGCGCTCGCGCATTTCGGTCTCCCAGACCGGCCGAAAGCTGGTCTGTCGCTGCTCGTCGAAGACCGTTTCGGTCTCGATTCGATACGCGGTGATTTGCTGCTGGTCGTAGACCGTCTGATACACCAGACGATACGTTTGGCAGTTTTCCTGCGCAAGGCCGAAGCCGTCAGCGTGACACTCATGCAGAAAACAATCAGCCTGACCATACTCGCTCCGCTATGCTGTTGAGCCGTTCGGAAAATGCAGATTTCTGTTGTAATTCCTCAAGTATAGGCGCGCGGACCGCTCGCAAAAGCGAGCAACACGCCCACACAGGAGTCTGGCGGACGAAATCGATTTCCGCAAATTAATTGCGCCACGCCAGCACTGGGTTGCTGCAAAAGTATTGCTTGCGGAATGACTTGCGGCGGGGAAAAAAAATTGACGTTGCGTCAATTCCACTGCCGACGTGCGAGCGTCGTTACAGTCCGCAACTGTTTTACTGACAAGCACTTAACGGACGCTTCCTACCTAACCGTCAAGGTCTTCCAATCGACATAATGCGACCTCGAGCGGCAACGCCAACTCGGTTGAAGTGCTAGCGAGCAGGCCTCTCACGGGAGCGCATCCGAGGCGTCATAACCGGCAGCAACGGTGTGCGGACACTTCGCCGCCGAACGATCAGGCCACGCTTTCCGCGACAGCGCGCAAGTGTGGGCGGCGACGCGTCGATCCGGGAACTGCTCGCGCATTCAAGCGGCGCAGCGCGCTCGTGGCTTCAACTCGGATTTCTCCGCTGGCGTCGCCGGCCATCAGCTTTTCGACCGCCGCCTTGAGCGAACCGAGATCCGCCGAAGAATTCTTCTCGGCCAATTGGCCCACCGCGCACAGCGCGTTGAGCGTGATTAACGCCCGCTTGAACGGTCGCATCTCCTCCTCTTTTTCGATCGTCACGCCGGCGGTTTCGTCCGGGTCGAGCATCTCGCTCAGTACGCCGACGGACGCGGCGTCGCCGTGATGAGCCAGCCGCGTGGCGGCATTGTAGCGCACGTCCGGATTGGTGTCGTCCAGCAAGGCATGCAGTCGCTCGATGTTCTTCTCGCCTCCGAGAACTCCCAGCACGACCGCCGCCACGGTGCGCGTGCGCGGATCTCGATCCGATGCGGCGCTGTCAATCGCTTCCCGCAGCTTCTCGTCACCAGTGAAACTCGGATTGTCCGCTCCCACGTTCGAAGCCAATAGCGCAATGCCCTCGAGCGCTGCGCGGCGCACGTCGGACTCGCGCGGGTCGCGCTCGGTCGTGGCCGCCTTGATCAGAACGGGCAGGCCGTCGGGGACTTTGAACTCGCCCAGTGCGCGCGACAAATAAATGCGCAGCGTGACCGAGTTGTTCTCCATGTTCGCGGCCTCCAACTCGCGATCGAGAATGGCGGCCAACTGCTCGGCCAACTTGGGATCGTTCGTCAAACTGGGGTTGCTCGCCCCGCGCTCTGCCCGCAAGGCATTGGCCAGATTGAACGCGGCCTGCCAACGGGCTTCGTTGTTTCGCCCCAGGGCACGCACGAAGGCGTCGCGGTCGTTCCCTTTTTGAGCGAGCCAATTGAACATCACCCAGATCATCACCACGACAACTACGATAACGCCGGGAACCACGAACAATTGGACAATAAAGCCCGCGCTGGGCGGCTCAACCGGAGGCAAGGCGTCATCCGGGGACAGATCCCGGGACGGAGGCGCATCGTAGGACATGGCTGGAGCTCGCGGCAAGGATGGGCAATACAGTAAGCTTAGGCGACCGCGCGGGGCCGTCAAGTGCGCGCTTTCGCCGCGGGCATTGTGCGATTCGCCGCCAAATCGTTCGAGTTTTCGATGATTCTTTTCGATCTGACGCTGGAAACGCCCGGTGAGAACGTCGCACTCGACGAAGCTCTGCTCGACGAAGCCGAAGCTGGCGGAGAACCTCGAGAGTGCTTGCGCCTGTGGGAGTCGCCCGAACCGGTCGTGGTTTTAGGTCGCAGTTCGCAGGCATCGCTCGAAGTCGACTTGTCCGCCTGCCGTCGTCGTAACGTAACCGTGTTGCGGCGTGCCAGCGGCGGCGCCGCGATCGTGGCGGGCCCGGGCTGTCTCATGTACGCGCTGGTATTGAGTTATCGCGCGCGACCGGAGCTGCGCTCGCTGGACGCGGCCCACCGCTTCGTGCTGGATTCAATCGCCGACTCGCTCGGATCCCTCGTGCCCGGCATCGCGCGGCGGGGCACCAGCGACCTGGCCATCGGCGACCTAAAATTCTCCGGCAACAGCGTTCGCTGCAAACGCAACACGTTGCTGTATCACGGCACTATTTTGTACGACTTCGACCTGTCGCTCGTCGATGCATTACTGCCAATGCCGCCCCGCCAGCCCGACTATCGACTTGGCCGGCCCCACCGGGCGTTCGTCGCAAATCTGCCAGCCAGTCGCGAGGCGCTTCGGGACGCTCTGGTCAACGGCTGGCAAGCCGAGGCCACCGCGAGCGATTGGCCGCGTGAGCGCACGCGCGAACTCGTTGAACGGCGCGATGCCACCGACGAATGGAACTTACAGCGCGAGAAGGGCGGCGCCGCCATCAAATTAGCAGACTCACGCCGTGAGCCTTTGCCGAAATCCAGAAACGCGACGGCATACGGCGAATGCCTGCAACTTCCAGGTCGGCCCCCCTTATGCCAATCCCCACTTCTTCCGCAAATACCACTCGG
This sequence comes from uncultured Planctomycetaceae bacterium, assembly GCA_963791755.1. Lineage (GTDB taxonomy): Bacteria > Planctomycetota > Planctomycetia > Pirellulales > PALSA-1355 > PALSA-1355. The sequence continues at coordinate 645,711 of CAWBTK010000001.1, read as the reverse complement.
TGCTGATCAGACCCACGAACAGCAGAAAGAAGGGCCAGGTGTCCCAAGGAGTCTGCTTGACCAGCGCCTCGACTTCCACCTCGACCGGCTTTTCTTGAATCCGCCGCAGCAAATCGGGCAGTTCCTCAGGCGCGAGCGACACTCCGCCAACATCCTTGGTCATCGCCGAGAGACTCGCCAGCAACGTGGGATCGGCCACGGCATTGTCGAGCTCCAGATCCTGTTCGAACACGAGAAATCGCGCTTGCGCGCTGCCAATCGGCGTGCCCCGCTCGACGCGCCGTAACGATCACCGCATAGTCTCCGGCGGTTTGCGTCGCGTCAAACGTGCCCGAAACATGGTCGCCTTGCCGCACGACGTTGACCGTCTGCTTGCCGCCGTCGGGCAGACTGACCTCGGCTTGGAACTGCACATCGCTGCGGGCTTCGCCTTGAGGCGACTGGCGCCGGCCGTGAAGTCGACCCGCTGCCGCGGACCAAAACGACGTTGCGAGAGCTTGACCCAAACGCTGCCGTCGGTGAGCTCGTCTTTGCGGGCGAGCCACAACACGACTTGCCGCCAGAATCGCTTGTGCTGCGATTCGAATCCTTCCATCCACCAGTGCCAGGTCGTGTCGCCGGCGAAAGCCATCACCCGCCCGCCCGCCTCTTGCACGACCAACAGCGGCTTGCCGTCCGGCGTTTCGGACAGCACCTGTGCCGCCGGCTTGGGTTGCCCCAGTTTATTGGCGCCTTCGAGCGGCGGGAGCTTTTCCCAGATCGCGGCACGATCGGCGTCGTCGGCAATGGCCATCAAGTAATGTCGCTGTCCCAGCGGCTTCGTCGGTCGAATGGCTAGCGGCCCGGGCAGTTGCACGTCCGACCGGATCGCATCGCCCACGCGCTGCCGCTCCTTCGAATCCATCTGAACCGGCAACAGATCGGCCAGCGGTGTGTCCGCATAGCCTCCCGGTCCAAAGGTGTGAAAGCCGCCCAGCATGGCCAGCCCCGCGCCGTCGGAAACCACCTTGGCCATGGCCCGCAACTCTTCGGGAGTGAAGAATGACGAGTCGACATCGCCCAGCAAATACACGTCGTACTTGCCGCGCTGGAAACGCTCCAGCAGGTCGACTGGCCGCTGAGCAGGATCGCGGCGATCGAGGCGCACGAAGTCAACCTTAATATCCGGCGAGGCATCGAGCGAGAGCAGCAGGTACTTGGGGTCGACTCGGAGAGCGCCTTCCAGGTACAGCACGTTGATGCCACCCTTGAGCACGGTCACGAACGTGCTCATTTCGTTGTTCGTCGTCACCAATTCGCCGGGCTGGTCCTTGGCGCGCAACGTGACTTTATACTCGCCCGGCGTCTGCGGGGCGGTCGTCAATTCAACCGGTTCGGCCTCGCCATCGGCCTTGGCCTTGAGCTCCTTTCCGGCGACGGGCTCCATTTTTCCGGCGGATGTTTCCATCAACAACACCACGGGGATATCCTGCCCCGCGAAGCCTTCGCTGCGCAACGTACCGTCCACGGTCAGCTCGTTTTTCACATAGACGGTTTCATTGACCGAGAGGCTCGTGATGGCGACGTCGCGGGCCTGGCCCAACCCTCGCGCCTGGCCGAACGGAAACGAATAAAGCGGGAACCCCAAGTCGGCCAGTCGGCGCACCGGGCCCTGGGCGCGAGATCACGCGGCGCATAGGCGCGCTGCGCGCCGTCGCTAAGCAGGATAACGCCGGCCAGGCGCTTGCCGGCCTCGCGCCGCAGGATATCCTCGAGCGCCGCGCCGATGGCGGTTTGCGTGCCGTCGGGCTGCGAACCCAGGTCCAGTTCGCCGCGCGAAAAATCGAGCGGATGCAGATCAGCATCAAACGTATAGAGCTTGATTTCGAAGTTCTCTCCCAGCTCGCGCAAAGTGGGCAGCGATTCTTCCAACATCGCGGTGAGCACGTCCCAGCGCGTCTTGCCCCCCACGGCGTCGGCAATCACCATGCTTCGCGACCGATCGGCCAGCACCACCAAGGTCGAGCTCTGCCGTTTGGTCGTGGTATGCACCAGCGCGGGGCGGAGCATGGCGAACATGGCCAGCAGGATCACTCCCAGCCGTAGCGCCAATAGCGTCCGACGCCTGCCCGGCGTGAGCCGATGCCGGGGCAATCCCCATAAAGTGAGCAACAACACCAGCAACAGCGCCGCCGCGCTGGTGAGTGCGTATCCGCCGACGGGATTGAAATACCACTCGGTCATCAGCGTACGACGGGGATTTTAGGGGACTTGGCCGGTTCCGCCCGGGCCACGAATTGCGCGGCCCGCGTGGGTTGCACCGCCGTGTCGTAATCCTGGTAAAAGCGATTCGCCAGCGCCTGCTCCAGCGCCAACGCCAGGACCAACATCACCATCAAAAACGGAAACAGTTCCTGTCCCACGCGACCCGCGCTCACGCTGCGATCGATCTCGTCGCGATTGTGCGCCAGCCGAAACGGCATATCACCGAAAACCACCTTCAGGTCGTCGGTACTGGCAGGCTCTAACTGGCTGACCGTTGCAGGCAGGTTCGCGCTGAACCCGAGACGCAACCCCTGCTCTCCTCCGCCAGCCCGCAGTTGATAATTGCCGGGCATATCCGTCGAAGTGACGATCAAGGCATTTTGCTTCTCGTCGACCGGCGTGCGAATCTGATCGCCGCGAGGCGTCGTCAATGAATAGACCGGGAATTGGTCGCCCGCGGGGACGTGGACCACGGCGGCGTCCCCGGTCTGATAGTTCAATCGCTGTTGATCGCTGCCAACGAGGTAATACATCATTTCGTTGGCGAGCATGACGAACGGCCAGGGCTGATCGCCCGTCGGCAGTAGATTCCAGACATCGGCGCGACTCGCCGGCTCGGAGATCGGAGTGGTCAGGGTCAACACGCGCCCCTTGCCCAGCGACCGTTCGAGCAAAGCGGGCTGGCCGTTGGAATACGACACCAACACGCCCGCTTCCTTGGCTAAGGAACCCAACTGCCAGTGTCGAAAGATCGGCAGTCCTTCCCAGGGCACTGTATTCGCCAAGGGCCGGAACCTGGCCAAGATCGGATGCTCCAGGGCCTGGGGCGCCAGATATGTCTCTCGCGCGCGCCATTGCCGGACCAGCTTGCCGGGCAACAACTCCTGGGCCGTTGGCTCGTTGAAGGAATCGACGGGCGACGCATTGCGACCTAAAAAGATGCCCAATCCGCCGCCGCCGGAGACGTATGAGGTCAACTTTTGCCAAACGCTTGCCGTCACCGGGCGCGGATCGAGCAGGCATACGGCCGCCATGCCATCGAGCGTTTGATTTGCCAGTTGGTCTTCGGAAATCACCTCGTATTCGAAGGCGGCTTCATCCTTTACGCGCAGGGCTCGAGGCGCGATCGCCTCGGAAAGGAATAATGCATAGTCCTTGGCGGATCGCGACTTCTCGGCCGGCGCCACGATCAGCACGCGCCAGGCCGGCCGGATGTCGAAGGTAAACCATCGCACGTCGTCGCACGCCAGGGCATCCTCGCCGACAAGCTTCACATAACCCTGGTGCACGCCCGCGTCGAGGCCGCGCACTTGAAAATCGGCCCCCGACGATTCGCCGGCGCCGAACTTGACGCTGCGTCGTCCGCGCACGCTGGGCTTATCCGTGTCCGCATCGATCAAGTACAACTCGACGTCGCGCTCGGTTCCCGAACCCACGTGCACCAGATCGGCATCGATGCGCAGCGTGCTATTCTTCGACAGCACGTCGCCCGACAGCCGCAAGGGAGACACGCCGAAATTGCTGGGGGCCGCCACCCCGACATCGATCACGTACACGCCCACATCGATCAGTTCCTTGATACGCGGGGCCAGGGAGCGCATCGCGTCGGACGACCAGGCAGCCCGCGAGAGGTCGGTAAATACGTAAACTTCCTTGCGCTGCTTGTCGCTTTCCGACACCAGCCGCAGCGCCGCCTCGAGGGCGACGGCCAGCGGCTGGGTCATGGTGTCGGCTTCGAGCCGCTCGATGCGTTGACGCGCGGCACCCAGATCGACCGCGAAGGCCGCCGACGCGGACCGCGAGTCGACCACCGCGATGTCGCTCTCCAGCGGAAGCTGCGGCAACAGCCACTGGGCCGTTTCCTGCGCAACCTCGAGGCGCGTCTGATTCTGCTGCCGGTACTGCATGCGCGGGTTCACGTCGAAGACCAGCGCCGCGGCGACCGGCGCTTCCTGATCGCCTAGCATTCCCGAGGCCACGATGCTCGGTCGGGCCAGCGACAGGGCCAACAGCGCGACGACGGCGCAGCGCAGCGCCAACAGCAGCCAGTGCCGCAGCCGCATCTGCCGTCGATTGGCGCTTTGTCGCAGCTTGATAAACCGCAGCGCCGGAAACTCCAGGTGCTTCGGCTGCTGGCGCATCATCAGGTGCAGCGCGATCGGCACGGCAATCGCCAGCGCCCCGGCCAGAAATGCGACGTGCAAGAAGATCATGATCGCCGCCCTATCCCGATTTGCAGGGTGGCGCTGGCAAGATGCCCGTGCCACTCGGGGACGACAATTCGGAATAGCCGAGCCACTAGTACCTCCCGCGGCGACTGGCCAGGTAGCCGGTTAGGGCTCGATCGAACTGCATGCTCGTATCGAGCGGGACATAGTCGATGCCGATCTGAAAACATTCACGGCGATACATTTCGCAGAACGCCTGGATCTCGCCCAAGTAGTCGGCGCGAAACGTGCCCGCGTCGATTTGCAGTTTCTCGTGCGTCTCCGGCTCTTCGAATTCGATCAGGCCGTCGAAGGGAAACTTGGCTTCAGCCTCGTCGAGAATGTGAAACAGGATGACGTCATGCCCGCCGTGGCGCAGTCGACGCAAGGCCTGGATCACGGGCCCCGGTTCGGCGAACAGGTCGGTAAACAGCATGACCAGGCCCCGATGCCGCAACATGGCCGCGATCTGCGTCAGGCTCTTGGCGATATCGGTCTCGCCGCCGGGACGGAGATTGGCCAACATCGACAGCACGTTGCCCAATTGCGTGCGCTTCGAGCGCGGCGGCAGGCTTTGGCGGATCTTTTGATCGAACGTGATCAAGCCGACCGGATCCTGCTGGTGGATCATCAAGTAGCACAGCGCCGCGGCCAGGCAAACGCCATACTCGAACTTGGTCAGCTCCTGGCGGTACGTGTAGCCCATCGACCGGCTCAGATCCATCACGAGGTAACCGGTGATATTGGTCTCGGCTTCGAACTTCTTGATGTAATACTTATCGGTCTTGGCATAGACCAGCCAGTCGATGTCCTGCGGATCGTCGCCGTGCGTGTACTTGCGATGCTCGCTGAACTCGACCGAGAAGCCATGAAACGGGCTGGCGTGCAGTCCTTGCAGGAATCCCTTCACGATGAACTGCGCGCGCAAATCGAGCCGCGATATCTGGCGAATGACTTCGGGCTTCAGGTATTGCTCGACGGCAGGCATCGTGAAGCGCTGGGCAGATGGGGCCGCGGACGGGAAATCGAACGCTTCGGTCTATTCTACTCGCGTTTAGCCCGCGAACTTCGGAATCTCCGGCGTGGGAATCTCGTCCAACAGCCTCTGGATCACGTCCTCGGTCGTCATTCCCTCGGCCTGGGCCTGAAAATTCGTGCTGACGCGGTGCCGCAACACCGGAATGGCCACTTTGCGAACGTCCTCGATGGCGACCGAAAACCGACCGTCCATCGCCGCCAGGGCCTTGCCGCCGTGGATCAGGAACTGCCCGGCGCGGGGCCCGCGCCCCAGTCGACCAATTCCCGCACGAAATCCGGGGCGCCGTCGCTCTTGGGCCGCGTGGCCCGGACGAGTCGTGCGACGTACTTGATGATGTACTCGCTCACCGCCACCGAGCCGACCAGCTTCTGCAGGTTCAAGATCGCGCGGCCCGATAGAACCTTGCGAATCTCGGGTTTTTCGTTGCGCGTGGTCGCCGAAAGAATCGATTCTTCCTCGGCCGCCGACGGGTAATCGACCTTGATATTGAACATGAACCGGTCCAACTGTGCCTCGGGCAGCGGATAGGTTCCTTCCTGCTCGATCGGGTTTTGCGTCGCGATCGTGAAGAAAGGATCCGGCAGCGAATAGGTCGTTTGGCCGACCGTCACTTCGCGTTCCTGCATGGCCTGCAACAGCGCGGCCTGGGTCTTGGGCGGAGTGCGGTTGATTTCGTCGGCCAGCAGGATATTGGTAAAGATCGGCCCCTCGACAAAGCGGAACTGCCGCTTGCCGTGCTCGTCTTCATCCAACACGTTGGTGCCCGTGATGTCCGAGGGCATCAGGTCGGGCGTGAACTGGATCCGCTTGAATCCGATGTCGAGAATGCGGGCCAGCGTGCTGACCATCAGGGTCTTGGCCAGTCCAGGCACGCCCACCAGCAGGCAATGCCCGCGGGTGAAGATGGCGGCAAAAATTTGTTCGATGACGTCGTCTTGGCCGATGATGACCTTTTGCAGTTCTTCCTGCATCAACTGCCGATGCTGGCTGAACTCTTGCAGGATGTCTCCGAGGCTACGGGGCTTGGTGGCCAAACTCAACATCCTTCCGAGCGATTGAGTCGAAGAAGCGAAGGAATCACGCACGCGGGTTGGGCTGTTGCCCGCCGACGACGAGGCGACCCTACCGCAATGTCTCGCCATTCTTACATTCTATGACTGCCCCCCTTGGCGAGCAACGGCGCGGACGCGAGCCTGCATCCTAGTCCCCCTGCGACGTCGGAAACATGGCCCGACAAACCGCCTATTCCACGCCATCGGCATCGCCAAGGACCAGGGTTTTCGGCCGTTCGTCGTTGGTGCGCGTTCACCCAGCGCGGACGACTTTTGTGCCTTTGCTCCCGATAGCCTAAAATACTCTTGGCGAGCGACGCGGATGCAAGCACGAGAGAGGATCGGGGCCGGTGACACACAAAGCAATACTGGTGGCGCTAGCGTTTGTCATGGCGCTAGCTCCCAGATCGCTGTGCGCCGACATCTCGCCCGAGCAGGCTCGCGATTCGATCGAACGGGGCGTCGCCTACATTCAGCGGCAACAGAACCCCAACGGCACCTGGCCCGACCATCCGGCATACAGCGGCGGCATTACGGCACTGTGTACCCTGGCCTTGCTCAACGCTGGGATCGAACCCCAGCAAGAAGGGATGCAACGGGCGCTCAAGTATTTGCGCGGCCTCACGCCCGGGCAGACCTACGTGGTTTCGCTGCAGGCGATGGTCTTTTGCGCGGCGGAGCCCAGAAAAGATTTGCTGCACATTCGCCGCTGCGCCAAATGGCTCGAGGAAACCCAGATCACCAGCGGCGAGCACAAAGGCTCCTGGAGCTACCCTTCGCCTGCCGGCGGAAGCGGCGATCCCTCGAATAGCCAGTTCGCGGTCCTGGCCCTCTACGAAGCGGAACGCGCCGGCGTCAAGGTAAGCGAAAAGACGTGGCGCATGGCGCTGCAGTATTGGCAAAAAACGCAGAACCCGGACGGATCGTGGCCCTACCGGGGCGGACCGGGCACGGGCAGCATGACCTGCGCCGGAATCACGTCGCTGATCATCGCCTCCGGCGAGCTCAATCGAGGCGATGCCGAAGTCGTCAACGGGCAGGTCCAGTGCTGCGGCGATCAACAGGCCAACGACGCGATCGAAAACGGACTGCGCTGGCTGGAGCGCAACTTCTCGGTGCACACGAATCCCGGCGGCGGCAGGAGCAGCCAGGGCAACTTGCTCTACTACTTGTACGGCGTGGAACGCGTCGGCCGCATGACGGCGCGGCGGTTCATCGGCAAGCACGACTGGTATCGCGAGGGGGCCGACATGCTGGTCCGCCATCAAGATCATCTTTCGAGCTTTTGGCGGGGCACGGGCAATGCCGAAAACAATCCGCTGATCGGCTCCAGCTTTGCCCTGCTATTCATGTCCAAGGGCCGCCGGCCCGTGATGGTGGCCAAGCTCAAGCACGGTCCGGACGACGACTGGAACCGGCATCGCGGCGATTTGGCCAACCTGACCAGCTACGTGGAAAAGAAATGGAAGCGAGATTTGACCTGGCAGGTTATCGATCCGGCGGCAGCCACGGTCGAAGACCTCGCACAGGCCCCCGTGCTGTTCATCAACGGTCGGCAGGCGCCGCAGTTCACCGCCGAACAGAAGAAAAAGCTGCGCGACTACGTCGATCGGGGCGGGTTCATCCTGGGCGAGGCCTGTTGCGGAGGCGGCGAGTTCGAACAGGGATTCCGCAAGCTGATGAGCGAAGTCTTTCCCGAGGAGGAATACAAGCTGCGGCTGTTGCCGCCCGAGCATCCGATCTGGCATGCCGAGGAACCGGTCGACCCCAAGTATCTGCGCCCGCTGTGGGGCATCGACATCGGCTGCCGCACGAGCGTCGTGTTTTGTCCCGAGGACCTGTCTTGTTATTGGGAGCTTGGGCGTCCGGGTCGCCGCCAACCGTTGCCCGAGGCCGTGCAAGCCGAAGTCGCGGCCGTGAATGCCATCGGCGCGAACATCATGGCGTACGCCACGAATCGGGAGTTGAAGTACAAGTTCGAGCACTTCACGACCGCTGCCGCCGACTCGCGGCAAGATAACTTCGATCGCGGCAAGCTGTATGTCGCCAAGCTCCTGCACCCCGGCGGATGCAACGCGGCGCCCGGCGCGCTGACCAATTTACTGCGCGTGGCGGGCGAAAAGCTGGAACTGCGGGTCAGCACCGAACCGCGCGAGCTGGGGCTATCGGATCCCAAGCTGTTTCAATATCACCTGGTGTTCATGCACGGCCGCCACAATTTCCGTTTCACGCCGCTGGAGCGAAAACAGTTGCGAACGTACCTGGAGCGCGGGGGAATGCTGTTTGCCGACGCGATTTGCTCCAGTCGCGAGTTCAACGAAGCCTTCGCCCGCGAAATCGCCGAGACATTTCCAGGAAAGCGGCTGGAACGCATTCCGCCCGGAGACCCGCTGTTCACGTCGCAATTTGGCGGCGACGATCTGTCGAGCGTCGAGCGGCGCGAGCCGCAACGGGCAACCGCCGACGCCCCGCTGAAATCCCAGGTGCGCGCCGGCGAGCCTTATCTCGAGGGGCTCAAGTTGGGCGAGCGCTATGCCGTGATCTTCTCGCCGTTCGACATCAGTTGCGCGCTTGAGAATCATGAATCGCTGGAGTGCGAGGGCTACACGCGGAAGGATGCGGCGCGGATCGGCCTCAACGTGCTGCTGTACTCGTTTCACCAGTAGTTGGCTGAAATCCTCCCCTCTCTCGCGAAGCTAGCGGCGAAAAACGTGGCAATGGAACCTGAAGCGGCCGCCGTAAAGCACGACTCAACAGGCTTCTTGAGCCGCATGCCCTCGCGCTGGCTGCTCTTGACGTTCTTGTGTCTGGCGCTGGTCGTGCGGGGCCGCACGATGCTTGCCAACCTCGATTCGCTCCAGCAGGATCCCGATGCCTATCGCGACGTCGCCTGGAGCGTTTATTTCGAGCACACGCTGGGCATTTGGAGTGACGCCACCGGCGCCGTCGAACCCACCGCCACGCGCCCGCCGCTCTATCCGCTGTTGCTTGCGAGCATGTACTTTCTGCGATTCACTCCCGACGCCCCTGGTATCGGCCTGTTGCAGGTTCTGCTTGGCACGGGCACCGTGTGGCTCGTGTGGCGATTGGGACTCGCCTGGCGCTTGTCGCCGGCGGCCAGCCTGTTGGCCGCTTCGCTAGTGATGGTCGATCCGATCTTGCTCAGACAATCGGTGCTGGCCATGACCGAGACCTTGGCCACGTTTCTTACAGTGGTCGCGCTGTTGGCCCTCACGCGGGCCGGACAAGACGGCCGTTGGCGGTGGGCCGTGTTGGCCGGCGCGGCGCTCGGGTTGTGCGTGCTTTGCCGGCCGGCATTTCTCGTGTGGTTGCTGGCCGCGGCGGTTTTGTTTCCCTGGGCGGCTGCCGGCTCCCAACGCTTCGCGCGCGCCGCGGCGATGATCGTCGGAGCCGCCATGGTGCTTGCGCCCTGGGTGATTCGCAATCTGATGGTCTTCGAGCGCCCGATCATCACGACCACGCACGGCGGCTATACGCTGCTGTTGGCAAATAATCCCGAGTTCTACGATTATCTGCGAAGCGCGCCCTGGGGCAGCGTGTGGGACGCGCGCGAATTCAACGAGCAATGGCGCGCCGACGCGCGGAGTCAGAACCAGAGCGCCTCGCTCGACGCGCCGGCGCGAGAATTGGCGAGCGATCGGCGATCCTACGCCGCGGCCTGGGAGAACATCCGCCGCGAGCCGGCGATGTTCGCGTATTCTTGCTTGGCTCGCTTGGGCCGGTTGTGGAACGTCATGCCGCATCAAACCAGTCCCGACGAGTCCCCGTCGCGCCGCGGTCTGCGTTTTGCCATCGCGATTTGGTATCTGCTGGAACTGCTACTAGCCGTCGCCGGCATCGCATTGTTGCGCCGCCAACTGCTGCTGTCGCCGTGGCTGTGGGGAACCATTTTGGTGCTCTCTCTGTCAGCCGTGCACACCCTATATTGGACCGACATGCGGATGCGCGCCGCTGGTGATCGTGGTGGCGCTAGTCGCCGCCCAGGCGGTCGTCATGCTAGCGACCGGAAGATCGGCCTCAAGTGCCGCGAAGCCAACGACTTAAATCGCGCGGTCTGGGCCGGAACCTACCTTGACCTTTTCCGCATCCCGCTCTTATAATCCCGCCCGCTCAAGTCGGCCTTAAGAACTTTCGTCACTTCATTTTGCGATTCCTCAGGCGCGATCCTTTTCTGGGCCTCGCGTCGACCCTTTCGGGAATGTCATTCTGCTGAACATCGCTCGGGCTGAATCCGTGCTCGCACGATGGTGCGCCACCTGGTGGCTGCGCTGCGGTTCTCGCCGCGCGCCTGGCTGATTCTTTCCATCGCGATTTGTGTTCTGACGTCGCAAGTTGCGTTGGCGCAGATCGAACTGCCGAGCGGCAATCTCAGCGATCGCATTGAAGTGGCGGCCGATGGCGGCAGCCATTGGGTCGAAGGTTCTTACGACGTCTACCTGCTGCGCGGCAATTGCTACATCCACCAGGGACTCACCTACGCGCGCAGCCGCGAGGCCGTGCTGTGGATCGAGCGCGGAGCGCCAGGGGGCGAACCGCCGCACAAGGTGATTGCGTGGCTCGAAGGGGACGTGACGATCGATTATCAAACGTCCGGCGCGCAAGCCTCGCCGCAATCCCAGCCATCGGCGGCGAAAATCTCGGACAAAACCTGGTTCGGGCGATTCTACTCGGCGCTGCCGGTCGACGTGCGGCCGATGCAGCTCACTCCGCCGCCGGCCGTGCGCCCGGAGGTCTACAACCATGCCGCCGCGGCGCTTGGATCGCCAGACGGCGGCGTGAAACCGGCGCAATTCGCCGAGCCGATCACGCCCCCCTCGCCGATCGTGGGCCCGCCGCCGGGAATGATTCGCGTCCGCCTGCAAGGCCGCAGCGCCGTCAATGCCGACGCCGAGATCAACACGCTCAACCCCAACACGAACGAAGTGGTCGTGATCGTGAAATCGGGGGTGAACATCATCGTCGACGGCCTGGATAACTTCGGCTCGATCGACGTCGACACGGATAACCTGGTGATCTGGACCGAGGGAGGATTCGACCGCAATGCCGAAGGACAAACGGTTCAGCCCCGCGACCGGCCGCTTGAGATTTACATGGAGGGCAACGTCGTCTTTCGCCAAGGCGAGCGCGAGATTCATGCCCAGCGAATGTACTACGACATCCGCCGCCAGACCGGCATCGTGCTGGCGGCCGAAGTGCTGACGCCCGTCCCCAGCTACGAGGGCAAGCTCAAGCTGCGGGCCGACGTGCTGCAACAGCTCGGCCCGGACCGTTTCTTGGCCCAAAACGCGTCGCTCACCTCCAGTCGTTTTGGCGTGCCCGGCTACGAACTGCGCTCGGGATTGATGACCTACGACGACATCCAGCACCCGCGCATCAACGCGTTCACCGGGGCCCCCGAAGTCGACCCCAGCGGCGCGCCGATCATCGATCACGAGAAGATGGCCACGAGCCGCAATAATTTCATCTACGTCGAGCAGGTGCCGGTGTTCTACTGGCCATTTCTGGCCACGGATCTCGAACAGCCGAATTACTACATCGATTCGGTTCGCGTCCGAAACGACAAGATCTTCGGCACGCAGATCATGGCCGATCTCAACGCCTATCAAATGCTGGGACTGCGCAACGCCCCCAAGGGCACGAAGTGGACCGTCAGCACCGACTATCTCAGCAAGCGAGGTTTCGCCGGCGGCACCACGTTCAACTATGAACGCCAGTCGCTGTTCGGCGTACCCGAGAGCACGAGCGGATTCGTCGACATCTGGGGCCTCAAGGACCACGGAAATGACAACCTCGGTCTCGACCGACGCGACATTCCGCCGGAAAAGGATTTCCGCGGTCGCATCTTCGCCCAGCACCGGCAAATGCTGCCCGACAATTTCCAGCTCACCGGCGAAGTGGGGCTGATCTCGGATTTCAACTTCCTCGAACAATACTTCGAGCGCGAATACGATCAACTCAAGGACCAGACGACCGGAATCGATCTGAAGCAGTACCTCGACAACAGCACCTGGAGCGGATTTGCCTCGGTGCGGCTGAATCCCTTCTTCACCGAAACCGAGTGGTTGCCGCGGCTGGACCACTACTGGCTCGGGCAACCGCTGTTGAACGACCGGCTGACGTGGTACGAGCACACCAACGTCGCCTACGCGCGATTCAAAAGCGCTCAGCCGCCAACCGATCCGGCCCAGGCCGCGCACTGGGGTCCCCTGCCCTGGGAAGCGCCGGCCGACAGCATGCGCGTCGGCGAGCGACTGGCCACGCGGCAGGAAATCGACATGCCGTTCGACTTGGGCGCGGTGAAGTTCAACCCCTACCTGCTGGGCGAGCTGGCTCACTGGGGCGAGTCGCTGGACTTCAACGACGAAAACCGAGCCTACGGCGCCGCGGGCCTTCGCGCCAGCGTGCCGGTGTGGAGCGTGAACCCGGAAGTCCAGAGCCAACTGTTCAACGTCAACGGCATCGCGCACAAGATGGTCTTCCAGACGGACATCTCCTACGCGCGTTCGAGCCAACCGCTGCAAGACTTTCCGCTCTATGACCAGGTGGACGACAACGACATCGAGGCCTATCGCCGCTGGTATCCGTTCAACGACTTCGGAGTGCCGCCGATTCTGTGCCGCAACAATTCGACGAGCGGTTCTATGCCCTGCGCCGAGGGCTGGGCAGTTTCGTGGCGTCGCCCTCGACGGAAATCGCCGACAACCTGTTCGCGGCCCGGCTCGGACTGCGACAGCGCTGGCAGACCAAGCGCGGGCCGGTCGGCAACCAGCGAATCGTCGATTGGATCGTGCTCAATACCGACGCCACGCTGTTTCCCGATCCGAATCGCGACAACTTCGGCGTGCCCGTCGGGTTGGTCGATTACAACTTCCGCTGGCATGTGGGCGATCGCACGACGCTCGTCTCCGACGGCTATTTCGATTTCTTCGAAGACGCGCCGCAAGTATGCCACGGTCGGCGCGTTCCTCAACCGGCCGCCGCGCGGTTCGCTGTACATGGGTTTCCACTCGCTCAACGGACCGATCACGAGCAACGTGCTGGCCACGTCCTACAGCTACCGAATGAGCCCCAAGTGGATCTCGACGTTCGGCACGACCTACGATCTCTACCAGGCCCGCAACATCGGGCAGAACCTGACGCTAACCCGGATTGGCGAATCGTTCTTGTTCATCGTGAACGTGAACGTCGACACGAGCAAAGGCAACGTGGGCGCGAACTTCTCGATCCAACCCCGCTTCATGCAAGGCCGCATGAAGGGCATCGCCGGCCAAACACCGGGCATGAACGTGCCGGTGGCGGGCGTGTATGGGTTAGAATAGAAAATACGCGACGCGTTCTCGTCAGATCACTTCGGGCATCGGCTGGTAGGCCTTGTCGACGAAGTATTGCGGACGGCCGCTCAGGTCGGGCAGCGTGACGTGATTCACGTCGATGCCCAGGCGATGGTAAAGCGTGGCGAAGACTTCCTGGAAGTGGACCGGGCGGTCCTTGGCCTCGCCCCCCAGGCGATCGGTCGAGCCGATGACTTGCCCGGTGCGCATTCCGCCGCCAGCCAACAGTGCGCAGGAAACATGCGGCCAGTGATCGCGGCCGGCCTGGGCGTTGATCTTGGGCGTGCGGCCGAACTCGCCCCACACCACGACCGACACGTCCTGATCCAGACCGCGATTGTGCAGATCCTCGATCAAGGCCGACAGGCCCTGATCGAGCATCGGCATGTCCTGCCGGCAGGCGTCGAAGTTTCCGCCGTGGTGATCCCAGCGGCTGAAGGCCAACGTCACGCAGCGCGTGCCGGCTTCGATCAGCCGCCGCGCCATCAGAAAATGTTCCATCAGCTTCGGGCCGCCGTCGTCGCGATTTCGCGGGTCGCCCTTGCCGTAGCGCTCGCGAATGCGGGGATCTTCCTTGCTCGATGTCCAGGGCATCCATCAGCCGACTGGAAGTCAGCACGCCAAAGGCCTGCTCGTTGAAATTGTCGAGCCCGCCCATCATGCCGCTGGCGTCGGCGTCGCGGCGGAAACGATCGAAGCTGGTCAGCAGCGCCTTGCGATCGCCGAGGCGATCGAGCGTGACGCCATTGAGCACCATGTCGGCCTTGCCTTCGCCGTCCGGCTTGAACGGGGCGTGGGCCACGCCCAGGAAGCCCGGTTGGCCGTTGTCGGCCCATTCCATGTGTCCCATTTTCGGCGACAGGCCGACAAAGGCCGGCATCGACGGGTGCACCGGGCCCTTGAGCTTGGACATCACCGAACCCAGCGCCGGCCAACCGCCCGGCGGCTGTTGACCGCCACGGCGATGTCCGGTGACGCACTCGAAGGCGTCGTGCGCGCCGCTGGCGCCGACGATCGAACGGATCGGAATCAGCTTGTCCATGTGCGAGGCGATGAGCGGAAAATGCTCGCAGATCTCGATGCCGGGCACGTTGGTTTTGATCGGTCGGAACTCGCCGCGAACTTCCGACGGCGCGTCCATTTTAAGATCGAAGAAGTCCTGATGCGGCGGTCCGCCGGGCAGGAAGATCATGATGATCCCCTTCGACTTCGACGTTCGGCCGCCGCCGGACATCGACTCGGCTCGCAGGATTTGCGGCAGCGAAAAGCCGCCCAGCGCCAGCCCGCCGATTTGGAGGAACGCTCGCCGCGACACCTTATCGCAAAAACCGTTTTGCGGTTTGCCGAGGATTTTCAACATGGCCGTCTCTCCTGCAGGAGCATCCCTTACACGCTTCAAGTGCGCAGCACGACTCACCCCCGATCGTACCATGACATCTTGCGCTTGTGCTTGTCGGACGAACTCGGGCACAAAGCGAAGGAGGCGGGATAGATCGGCGGGCGTGGATGGATTGTAGCCGGTTTTCGCCAGGCCGGCAACAATAATCCAGGCCTTCTGGCACTCGGTCTTGGCGCATTCCGTCGGTTCTGACGACCAGCCATGCGGGTTGTAGCGATTCGCGGCTCCGGACGCCGAAGACGTCCGAACACGAGACCTAAGTTGAATAAGGACCATCCATTGCGACGGCCGGCCACGGACCGTTAAGGGAAGGTGCTCCCTTGGCCGCGCGGGCCACATTGCCCCCGCGCGGTGCAAGATGATCGCGGGCGGATTACGATACGACTTGTTCGTACGTTTACTCTTTCGAGCATCGCGCAGGCGGTGCGAAGGTCATGTCGAGCGCCACGCCTGTCATTGCCAGCCAGACACTTCTTCGGCTCGAAGACGTTGGCAAGACCTTCCACATGGGCGAAGTGCCGGTCGAAGTGCTGCGGCACATCACGTTCGACGTCCGCCGCGGCGAGCTGCTGGTGATGGTCGGACCCAGCGGATCGGGGAAAACCACGCTGCTGAATATCATGGGAGGGCTCGACTCGCCCACGGTTGGCAAGGTCTGGTATGGCCAGCAGGATTTGACCAAGGCATCGCCGCGCGAGCTGACCCGTTTTCGGCGCAACTCGATCGGCTTCGTCTTTCAGTTCTACAACCTCGTGCCGAACCTCACGGCCCGCGAGAACGTGCTTGTGGCCACCGAAATCAGCCAGAATCCGATGTCAGTCGACGAGACCCTCGAACTGGTCGGTCTGAAGGACCGAATGAACCATTTTCCCTCGCAACTCTCGGGCGGCGAACAACAGCGAGTGGCCATTGCCCGGTGCTGGCCAAGAATCCGGAACTGCTGTTGTGCGACGAACCGACCGGCGCGTTGGACTTCGAGACCGGCAAGCACGTGCTGCGGCTGTTGGTTGACTTGAAGCAGCAGTTGGGCAAAACGATTCTGATTATCACGCACAACGCGGCCATCGCGCCGGCGGCCGACCGGGTGATTCGGCTGCGCTCGGGCGAGATTCACGAAATCCACGATAATCCCGCGCCCGCAGCCGCCGGAGGAAATCTCGTGGTGAGCGTGCTCGATCGCAAGCTACTGCGCGAAGCTGCGCAGCTCCGGAGCCTTGCTGTTGGCGATCGCCAGCATCATGGCTGTCGGCACCATGTGCTTTGTCTACATGCGCTCGACGTATCACAACCTTAGCCTGGCCAAATGGCGCTACTACTCGCAGTGCCAAATGGCCGATTTTTGGATCGAGGTCAAGAAGGCCCCGCTGGCGGAAGTCGAGGAACTGAGCAAATTGCCGGGCGTCATCGCGATTCGCCCGCGGATCCAGTTTTTCGCCACGGTCGATCTGGAGCGTGTGGCGGCGCCGCTCAACGGGCTGGTGCTGTCGCTGCCCAACCAGCGCAAGCCGATCATCAACGACATCGTGATCCAAAGCGGCGGATATTTTTCGGAAACCCGGGACAACGAGGTGATCGTCAACGCGGCGTTCGCCCGGCGGCACAAGATCCATCCCGGCCAGTCGATTCATTTGATCCTCAACAATCGCCGGCAAGAGTTGCACGTGGTGGGCACGGCGATCAGCAGCGAGTTTGTCTATCTCGTGGCCCCCGGCTCAATCGCTCCCGATCCGGAGCACTTCGGCGTGTTTTATCTGAAGCGCACCTTTGCCGAAGAGGTCTTCGATTTTGGCGGGGCGACCAATCAGATCGTGGGACTGTTGGATCCAATTCATCGTGGGAATCCGCAAGAAATTCTGCGACGCATGGAGACCATGCTCGCGCCTTACGGAGTGGCCACCAGCTATGCGCAGCGCACTCAGTCATCGAACCAGTTTCTCAGCGACGAAATTCGCGGCCTGGGACTGTTCTCCACCGTCATGCCGATGGTCTTCCTGGCCGTGGCGGCGCTGGTGCTCAACGTCCTCATGGTCCGGCTGATCGATCAACAGCGGGTCATCATCGGCACGTTCAAGGCGTTGGGCTACGCCGACTCGCAGATCTTCATGCACTACACGAAGTTCGCGTTGGCCTTGGGATTGGCGAGCGGGCTGATCGGCCTGGGCCTGGGCTATCTCATGGCCGGCTTCGTAACTTCGATGTATCGCATGTTCTACGAGTTTCCGAATCTCGAGAATCGGATCTTTTTCGGCACGTACGCGGGCGGACTGGGAGTGGCGCTGGGATGCGCCCTGTTGGGTTCGCTGCAAGCGGCTCGGGCGGCCTTGCGGTTGAGCCCCGCCGAGGCGATGCGCGCCAAGCCTCCGGTACAAGGCGGCGCCATCTGGCTGGAGAAGCTGCCCTGGCTCTGGCGGCGTCTGAGCTTCGGCTGGCGCCTTGTGCTGCGCAACGTGTTTCGCAATCCGCTGCGCAGCTCGGTCGGCATTTTCGCCACTGCCATGGGCGCCGGCTTGTTGGTCACCGGCTTTATCCTCTCCAGCGCCATCAACTACCTGATCGGGTTTCAGTTCCAACTCGTTACGCGCAGCGACGTCGACCTGCGATTCAAGGACGAGCGTGGCTTGGGCGCTCTGCTCGAGGCCCGTCGCCTGCCGGGCGTGGACC
The DNA here is from genome assembly GCA_963791755.1 of uncultured Planctomycetaceae bacterium. Taxonomy (GTDB): domain Bacteria; phylum Planctomycetota; class Planctomycetia; order Pirellulales; family PALSA-1355; genus PALSA-1355. The sequence goes on along the minus strand of CAWBTK010000001.1, from coordinate 627,757 downwards.
GGGTGGAACCGACGTTTGACGTCAGTTGCACCTTCATCAACGGTCCGCACCGCCGTCGCGGCGCGATCTCCGGATTGATGCCGGGCGGCCGGTTGACGATTCCGCGCGACACCCAGGGGCGCCCGATTCGCATTCCGACCACGGGCCTGGCCATGAGCCGCAAGCTGGCCACGCTTCTGGACGTGTCGGCCGGAGACATGATTTCGATCTTGCCGACCAAGGGATTGCGCGAAGAGCTTTCGGTGCTCGTCGCCGAATTGTCGGATAGTTACATTGGCCTGGCCGTCTATGCCGATTCGCGCTACTTGAGTCGCCTGATGGGCGAGGAATTCGTGGTCAACGGCGTGCAGCTAGCCATCGAACGCGGCGAGGACGTGCAGACGAATTTGTTTCATGAACTGAAGCAACTGCCCGCCATTCAATCCGTCAACTCTCGCGCCGACGTGATCAAGAACCTCGAGTTCATCGTCGAGACGCAACGGATATTCATTGGTTTCCTGATCGTATTTTCAGGAGTCATCTTTTTCAGCAGCTTGCTCAACACGTCGTTGATCGGACTGGCTGAGCGACGCCGCGAGGTTGCCACGCTGCGGGTGTTGGGCTACACCGAATGGCAAGTCGGAGGCTTGTTCTTGCGCGAGAGCCTGGTAATCAACTCGCTGGGAACGCTGGCCGGACTGCCGCTGGGCTATTCGTTGGCCTATGCGCTATCGCGGATGTACGACACTGAAATGTTCCGCTTTCCGCTCGTGTCGCCCCTGCCCGTCTGGTATGGCACGGTCCTGATGGCAATCCTGTTCGCGCTAGTGGCCCATGCCTTCGTGCAACGTACGATTAATCAGTTGGACTGGCTGGATGCCTCGAAAACCAAGGAGTAGGCGGGAGATCGCGGCAAAACACCGTCGGCTCCGACACATAGGCGGGAAATAGATTCGTCAATTCGTGATTTCGCGGCTGGGAACTTTTTCGATGCGCACTTGGATGACTCTCTTATTGGCGGCGGTGGCTATTGTGTTGACCGGGCTCGGCGTCTGGTCCTGGTCGAGGGGAACTCCGGTCGAGGCGGTCGCCTGCCGCCGCGGAGCCATTCAAGAATACGTCGACGAGGAAGGCAAAACCCGGCTCGCCGAAACCTACCGGATCACCATGCCCTTCGACGCAAGGCTGGAGCCGATCGATCTGGTCGAAGGCACAGCGGTCACGAAGGGACAGATCGTGGCGCGGGTCAAGCCGATCGATCTCGAACTGAGCAAGGCCATGGCACTGGCCGCCGTCGATCGATTGAAAGCCTCGATCAAAGAGAACGACGACACGACGGTCGAGTCGACCGGACTGCAACAGACGATCAGCATGGTCGAGTCCGTGGACCGCATGGTCGAGGCCGCGGCCACGCGCGTCAAATCGGGACAAGCCAAGCTGGAGTATGCCGAGAAATATCTGGGCCGGGTCCAACGATTGGCCGCCCAGAGCAGCAAAACCGAGGACGAGCTCGACCAGGCTCGCGTCTCGCAAGTCGAAAGCAGCGTGGAGTATCAACAGGACGTGCTCGTGATGCGCGCGGCCGAAGCCATGCGGGCGGCCACGGCCCTGCTGCCGACTGCAATGCGCCAATACATTCAGCGCAACTCCTGGCGCACGACGTGCTGGCGCAGCAACTGGCTGAAGCCGAAGTCCACATGCGCGAAATCGAACGAAACGAGCAACTGGGCGCCATGGCCAGTCCGATCGACGGCGTGATTTTGGAACGGGCGATCAGCGATGAGCGCCAGGTGGCGACCGGCACCGTGCTGTTGAGCATCGGTCGCTGGGAAGATCTGGAAATCGAAGCCGATGTGCTCAGCCAGGACGTCGTCCGCGTCAAGCCCGGACAGCACGTCGAGGTGCGGGGGGCCGCGGTTGGCGATCATCCGGCTCAGGCCAAGGTAACTCGGATCTTTCCGGCCGGGTTCACTAAAGTCAGTTCGCTGGGGGTCGAGCAGCAGCGTGTCAAGGTAATCATGAAGTTCCTGCCCGAAGATCTGAGCCGGCTAAGAGAAACCGTCGGCCTGGGCGTGGGCTACCGATTGCGGGTGCGGATCTTCACCGCCGAAGCCGCCGACGCGCTGGTCATTCCCCGGGCGGCCCTGTTTCGCGGGGCCAAGAACGACTGGCGGGTGTTCGCCGTTCGCGACGGTCGTGCGCGGTTGCAAGCCGTCCAAGTCGGGCTCAGCAACGACGAGCAAGCCCAGATTGTCGAAGGGCTGAGCGAAAACGACCGCGTCATCCTGGCCCCCGAAACGAACCTTGCCGAGGGACAGCGCGTGCAGGTCATCGACATCGAACCCGCGCCGGCGAGTTGACGCCAGCCGCGGCACGCCTTAATTTGTGTGACAACGCGCAGCGGCCGGCCGCGGGTCCAGGCCGGCATATCTCACGCACCTCGCTCGGAAGACCACCATGAACATTGCAGGCAGCACGACTTTCGTCACTGGCGGCGGCTCGGGACTGGGCGCCGCGTGCGCCGACATTTCGCCGGCCTGGGGGGCAACGTACTGATTGCCGACGTGCAGGTCGAGGCGGGAGAGAAGTTGGCCGCCGAGTTGGGCGCGAAGGTCCGCTTCGTCGCGCACCGACGTCACCGACGAAAGCAGCGTGCAAGCCGCGCTCTCCGAGGCCAAGCAACATTTCGGCGCGGTCAACGCGGTGATCAACTGCGCCGGCATCATCGGCGCCGGACGCGTGGTGGGCAAGGAAGGGCCTTATGATCTGGCCTCGTTTTCGCGCACGATCCAGGTCAACCTGATCGGCACTTTCAACGTCATTCGCCTGGCCGCCGTGATGATGTCCACCAATGCTCCCAATGCCGAACAAGAGCGGGGCGTCATCATCAACACGGCTTCTGTGGCGGCGTTCGAGGGACAAATCGGCCAGGCGGCTTACTCGGCCTCGAAGGGGGGCGTCGTTTCGATGACACTGCCCATCGCCCGCGAGTTGGCGCGATTCGGAATTCGCGTCGTGACGATCGCCCCCGGCGTTTTCGAAACGGCCATGATGGCTGGCATGACCCCGGCCGCTCAAGAAGCGCTGTCCGCGGCGGTTCCCTTTCCGCCGCGTTTGGGCCGGGCCAGCGAATTCGCCGATTTGGCCGAGCACATCGTGACCAACGCCATGCTCAACGGCACCACGATTCGGTTGGACGGCGCTCTGCGGTTGAGCCCCAAGTAGGCGGCCCAGCCTCGGCTTTTCTCGTGCTTTCCGCTACTCGTTGGGCGCCCCCGCGGTTTTGTCCGTCACTTTCATTCACCATGAAAGCCCGGCACTTTTGACAGTCGGTCTTTTTTGACGTAAGAATCCTTTGCCGACGATTCAATCTGCCCCCTACGCACTTCGGGCAGACCAGGTTCGCCATCGGGCAATTCCGCATCAGAAACAGCCTCGGACCCAAGGCTTGCGCGGGCACTCCCAAAGCGCCGCGCACGCCGCGACCGAGTTTGCTTGGCTGCAACGTCAGTAGACCCTTTTCAGGGATTGTCCCAGAGGTGGCGAATCGATGAGTACGGTCCTGGGCTGCACGCAAGTTGATCAGGTCGTTGAAACGGGGCTCTCGGTTGACGAGACTTTGCGCCGGCAAGTCTGGGGTCTCCTAGCGGGACTCGGTCCCCAGGCCCATCATCCCGAGCGCCGGACGGTCCAGCGTTTTCCCTATCCCAACCTGCTCTACCTGACGCCGGTGGCGGCCGATGGCGTGACGCCGACCGGAGAGTCAATCGTGGTCGTGGGCAAGCACTTGTCGGAGCGCGGGCTGGGGTTCTTCTATCAGCATCCGCTGCCCAATCGGCGGATGATCGCTTCGATGGAAGGAAAGGACGGGCGCTGGGTGGGCTTCCTGGTGGATATCACCTGGTGCCGCTTCACGCAACATGGCTGGTACGACAGCGGAGGCCGCTTTTTGTGTGCCCTGCCTTCGCCCGTCGAGCCGCGTGTCCACTAAGGATAATGACCACAGGCTTGGCAGCACGGCTCAATCGCCGGCCTCTTCCAGCGATGGCGGCCGGGCCGGCGGTGACTCGCCCTGCACGTAAGGCGCGAAATGCAGCCGCAGGTCCGAGCGGCGCTCGGGCGTCCACCAGTCGAGAAACTCTTGTCGCGCACGCGCAAGCGCCTGCTGTTCGTGCCCCCGGGCTGTTTCGATGGCCTCTCGCAAACTGGCCGATTCGGTCTCCGCCTGCCAGCGAGCCAGGTAGCCGTCAGCCGTCACGTGATCGTTGATCGCGCCCAGCATTTCTTGCAGCGCCACCACGAGCGGATAAACCTCGTCGCGGAAATTCGAGTCAAAGGCGCCCGCGAAGATCTCCATCGCGTAGCGGACTTGTTTGCCCTGAATGCGAAATGCATGCAGCGAGGCAAAGTCGTTCAACTCGCCGTCGGCGGCCGCCAGGTAGGGCACGACCAGTCCGTTCAAGGCCACGCGCGCCATGCAGGCAAACCGCTCTCCACACGGCTCGTCGCCCGGGCGATGGTGCAGGCGCTTGAGAAACTTCACGGAGCGGCGGGCAAACCGCTTGCGAATGAGTTTTTTGCGAATCTTGCGAATCGGCCGCTGGGCTGCGTGACGCATGGCGCGGGCGTGTTCGAGCAGCAATTCCGATTGACCCGCCGGCAGTTCCGACGTGCTCGGCGCCCAGCGCATCAACAGCACGTCCAAATCGCGAGCTTCCCCAGCGGCCTTTCTGATCTTTTTGACTTGCTTGGCGATCCATTTTCCACGACGCGGCGGCAGCCAGGCCTCGAAAATCTCCAGTGCCGCGGCGGCGCGTCGCGAGAAGACCCGCAACTGATGCACGTTTTCCGTTTCCGTCGCCGGCTCTCGCACCGCCAGGTTCAAATAGTGGCACACTCGCTGCAAGCGAGCGCTCAACGCCCGGCGGCCGATGCGGGCCACCGAATCGTCGGGCTGGCTCTCAATCCATTTGTTGTTGCGTCCCATGCGTGGCGGTTTCTCGGTCTGTGCCCGCGACCTGTTGGTTCGTTCCAGAGCATCGACCGGCGCGGCGAGCGCAAGGCCGAGGGTCAATCAGCTATTCAGCGTGATCCGCCATTGGAAAAAGAACCGGACCCCGGAAAATTGTAATGCTGAGCAAGACTGCAATGCGAAGCTGAGGGCATCGCGTCGTTCATGCTGCCCGGGTCCGTGACGAAAGTTCGCCACGGCCCGCTCGTCTTTCCAGTCTAGCCGCGGTCCGATCGGCTTTATGGCACTCGGCGATCGGCATAGACCTGTCGCGAGGCTGTTGCGAGCTGGAAATCGAGCTCATTACAGCCGGTAAAACTAACAGCGAGCGACCCATGCGGCAATCGACCCGGCCGTTTGGGGGGTCCGGAATCAGGCGTCGTCGCGCGCATAGATGCTCCGCCCCCCGTCCACGGGAATACACGCCCCGGTAATAAAGGTGCTTTCGAGCAGAAATAGCACTGCCAGGGCAACGTCGCCCGGAGTGCCCGCGCGTTTCACCAGCGTGGCATCGAGGGTTGCCTGTCGCTCGGCCGCGGACATTGTCTCGGGCAACAAGACCGGTCCAGGCAAGATTGCGTTGACCCGCACTCGCGGATTGCGCGATCCCAGTTCGACGGCGAAAGTTTGCGTCAGTGTGGGAATGCTTCCCTTGGCGACGAAGTACGCGGCATAGTCCCGATAGGGTCGAGCCGTGGCCCAGTCGCCCACATTCACGATCGCGCCTCCCTGGGGTTGATCGACCATGATCAGGCCAGCTTCCTGGCAACAGACGAACGTTCCCAGCGTGTTAATCTCGAAGTGACGCCGCACGTCGGCCGCGGTCGTCGACTCCAGCGTCTTGGACTCCCAAATTGCGGCATTATTAACCAGCGCGTCGAGCCGCCCGAAATGCTCCCGAGCAGCGACGATCATCTTGCGGGTGGCGGATTCGTCGCGGAGGTCGGCCGACAACACGATTGCTTCACTGCCTTGTGACGACAGTTTTCTCGCCGTTGCCTCGGCCAGCTCGCGCGAGCGGTTGGCGTGCAGCACCACGCGATATCCCTTTTCGGCCAACTCGATGGCCAGGGCGTTGCCGACGCGGCGACCCGCGCCGGTCACAATAGCGACGGGACTTTGTTTATCGGTGAGATGCGGCATGTCGGGGGTCATGATTCGTGCTTGTGAAAATTGGCGATGATGTTCCAGATCTCCTCCGGCGTCTCCGCGTAATGGAACAGCTCGAGGTGTTCGTCCTCGATCGCGCCTTCGTCGGCCAGGAACTGAAAATCGAGGACACGCTCCCAATATTCGCGACTGAACAGGATAATGGGAATCTCTTGCATACGTCGCGTTTGCCGCAGAGTGAGCGCGTCGAACAACTCGTCGATCGTGCCGAAGCCGCCGGGAAACGCGACCAGTGCCCGGGCTCGCAGCAGGAAGTGCAGTTTGCGGAGCGCGAAATAATGAAATTGGAAGCACAATTCTGGCGTGATATAGGGATTGGGCAATTGCTCGGTATTCAGCGTGATGTTGAGCCCCACGGTTTTGGCGCCGCTTCGCTGGCGCCACGATTGGCCGCCTCCATGATTCCCGGCCCGCCGCCGGTTACCACAACATACTGACGACCTGTTGTCTGGGCTCGGCGGGTGACCAATCCCGCAAACTCGCGAGCCGCCTCGTAGTAGTGAGCTTTGGCCAAGACCCGCTCGGCCCGCGCCACCTCGCGAGTACGCCGCGCATCGGCCGGGCTGGAGGCGAGAGCGGCCCGCGCGACGCTCAAGCGGCTTTCCAACTCGCCGCGCTCGGCAATCCGCGTGCTGCCGAACACAACGATCGTGGCGGCGATATTGTGCTCATAAAACGCCATCTCGGGCTTAAGCAGTTCGAGCTGCAGCCGGACCGGTCGCAACTCGCGGCGAGCCAGCAGCGCGACGTCCTGTTCGGCCAAAACATAGCTGGGGGAATTGAGGATCGCTTTCAGGTTTTCGGTCTCGCTCATGGCGTTTCTTATGCCTGGGACGTTTTTTCGATGGACCTCTGGCCGAAACGGGACCGTCTAGCGATGACGCTAGACGCCTAGCTCCACGGATTGACCCATTTTGGGCACGACGACGTTCCAACCGCGTTCTCTGCGCAGTTCATCGGCCAGGAAGTTCGCGCTGCTCAATTCGCCGTGCGTGAGAAATACCTGCCGCGGCGGCTGGAGCGGCTCCAGCCAGCGGCGCAGTTCACTGTGGCCGGCATGTCCGCTCAGACCGGACATCTCGACCACGGCGGCTCGCACCGGCACGTCGCGGCCGAATACGCGCAACGTCTTGGCTCCTTCGGCCAGGGCTCTGCCGCGGGTTCCGACCGCCATGAACCCGCCAATAACAATGGTATTAACCGGATCGGGCAAACGTTGCTTCAAATGATGCAAGATCCGGCCGCCGGTCATCATTCCCGATGACGAAATGATCACGGCGGGACCCTTGATTTTGTTGATCCGCCGGGACTCATCCACCGTGCGCGCCAGCTGAATATGGTCGTCGTTGAACTCGAAGTCCGAGGCGACCGCCAGGCCTTCGGCCAGATCATGTTCCGAGGCGTAATAGCGGTAGATATTCATCCCGCTGGCCGCCATCGGACTGTCCAAAAAAATGGGTATGGGCGGAATGCGTCCCTGTCGCATGAGCACGCTCAACAAGTAAATCAATTGCTGGGCCCGCCCGACCGCGAAGGAAGCCACGAGCATCACCCCGCCCCGGGTGATTGCCTCGTTCACGACGTTGCTCAATTGGTCGAATACGTCCAAGGCCGGATGTTCGCGGTCGCCGTACGTGCTTTCGCAAATCAGGTAGTCGCACTGTGGCGGAGGTTGTGGATCGAAATACAGCGGCGCGTGATAGCGACCCACGTCGCCGGAAAACAGCAGCCTGATTGGTTTTTCTCCCTCGCGAATCTCGACTTCGATCATGCAGGACCCGAGCAGATGGCCCGTGTCGTGATAGCGGGCCCAAATCGGCTCGGCGGGGGAAAACCACTCGTCGCGCTGCACCGTGCGAAAACGCGACATGGTTCGCGTCACGTCGCGAGCGTCGAATAACGGCAGCGCCGGCTTGTGCTTCGAGAATCCTTTCCGATTGGCGTAGTCGGCTTCCTCTTCCTGGTTGTGCGCGGCATCCAAAAGCAGCAATTCGCACAGCGATTCGGTCGCCGGGGTGGAATAGATCGGACTTCGGAATCCGTCTTTCACGAATCGCGGCAAGTAGCCGCTGTGGTCGATGTGCGCATGCGTGAGCACCACGGCATTGACGTGCGCCGGATTGAACGGCAATCGCTGCCAGTTCTGTTGCCTCAGTTCCTTGAGTCCTTGAAACAACCCGCAGTCGATGAGCACTTTCGACCGGCCGGCTTCCAACAGGTATTTGGAGCCGGTTACGGTTTCGGCCGCGCCGTGAAACGTCAAGCGAGCCATCGTTTGTCCTCTTAACGTTGAATGGGCAACGGGCGGCGACCGTCCAGCAACTTCAAAACCGCGGCCAACAGCGTCATGGTCATTGCCGCGACAATGAGCCGAACGACAGCGTGTCGCGATAGTAACGAGCTCACGAGCAGCACGTTCGGATCCACGAGCATCCAAATCAGCGTAACCGCTGCCAGACATCCCGCCCAGCCGCATCGCTCGGCCGGGGGCCAGGTTCGTGCCGCTAGTCGCGCGACGCACAACAGAACCATGCTCGCCACCCCGATCGACACGACGCGGCGATCGCCCAAATACGCGCCGACCAGCACTAGCTCTGCGAGCGCGACATTGGCATGCGCCATCTCCCTGCGATGCCGGCCCAGCCAGGCACACAACCACGGGCCGGCGCCAATGACGACCGCTGCGAGCATTCCGCTCAGCCCGGCCCACGCTCCGTCGCGCTTGCCCCAATCTCCCGCCGGCAACAGGCTCGGCCAGAGCACCAGTACAAGCAATCCAACACCGCAGGGCAGCCAAATCAGACGCGCCGGCGGCACGTGGCCATCGAACTCGATCAACGCAGCTGAAATGATCGTACACATGAGCAACAAGTGAAAGGCGAACTGCACGAAATCGACTTGAAAGTCGCCACTCCCGTCGAGCGCTGCCTCGGTCGCTTTCCAAGCCAACAGGGCCGCGACGCTGGCCACAAGCGCCTCGACCAGGGGATAGCGGGCGGAGATTCTCGCCCCGCAATCACGGCATCGCCCGCCCAGCCGAATCCAGCCCAACACCGGCACGTTGTCGTACCAGCGGATCGGTCGCTGACACGCCGGACAATGCGAACCCGGTCGACTCAGGCTCATGCGCAATGGCAAGCGATAGGCGACCACGTTCATGAAACTGCCGAAGATGCCGCCCAACACCGCCGCGACTCCAATCAGAAACCAGCGCCCGGCCGCGTTGACTTGCAGGTCCTGGAGGAACACATCGGTAAAGAGAATGTTCATCGGCAATGTTTTAAATAATTCCGGCCAGCGGACCGCCGACGGCGCCCATTGCGTCGACGCGCCGTGTTACTTCGGTGTCTTCTACCAGCGGGGGCGGCATGGTGTGGCTTGATCCTGGCATCGATGACCAGCGAGCCGCGACAGCCCCAATGTTTTTGCCGCGTTTCGGCGCCGATGCCGTAAACGTCGGCCGCCGGATTGCTGCGCGTGAACGCAACCCACACAAAATTGTTCAGGTTGCGGGCGGTGAACTCCGCGTCGTCGACGATGACGACCAGCGGAAAGCGGTTGATCGGATCCTGCGTCGAAAGCGCCTCGCAAAATCGCTCGATGGCGGCCGGTTCGTCCGCGCTGCGCGGCCCCTCGACCGCCAACACGCCCGGCAGACACACTCGTGGATTGTGAAAGCCCTCGGGCAATTGCAGGGAAACTGCTTCCGTGAACAGCGGTCTCACGGACCGCCCCACGGCGGCGATGACCAGCTTGGATCCCTCGTTCATCGCATCGCCGGAGTAATCCAGCGTGTCGAGCGTCGTGCAAGTCTGAAAATGCAGATCGCGGCTCCAATCGACCCGTTCCAGGATGTGGCGGAACATGGCGCCGACGTCATTCACGTTTAAGTTCGCATCGTCTTCGCGGGCCGCGATCCACAAGTATTTCGCCAGCGAAAGCTGGCCCTGTCCCAGGATGGCATTGGCCGTCGTCAAAAGTTCCTGCGGCCGGCGACGTTCGAGATAGGGTGTATAGCGTTCGCTGCCGATCGCCAGCAGCAACGGGTGAACTCCCGCCGCGTCGACGGCATGCACCGCGTGCAGGCCGGGGATCACGCTGCCCATCACCGGTTCGGTTATCTCGTGGATCAACTGGCCGAACATGGTGTCCTCTTGCGGGGGTCGGCCGACGACCGTAAACGGCCAGATCGCGTCCGGCCGATGCCACACCTTCTCCACGCGCAGCACGGGAAATTCATGTGCCAGGCTGTAATAGCCCAAGTGATCGCCAAACGGCCCCTCGGGCAGTCGACGTTCCGGGTCGACGTAACCGGTGATGCAAAAATCGGCTTCCGCATAGATCGGCAATTTCCCAGGACGATCGACGAGCTTGATCCGATGTCCCCCCAGCGCGCCGGCAAATGCCAACTCGCTCAGCCCTTCGGGCAGCGGCATAACGGCGGCCACGCTCATGGCCGGTGCGCCGCCAACGAAAACATTCACCCGCAAGGGTTCGCCTTTGCGAATGGCGGCGGCATGATGCACGCCGATGCCGCGGTGGATTTGATAGTGCAGCCCCACTTCCTCATTTGGCCGGTACTGACCGCCGGAAAGCTGCACTCGATACATGCCCAGGTTTGAACGCCGCCAGCCGGGGTACTCCGCGTCCTCGGTGTAGACTTGCGGCAGCGTGATGAACGCGCCGCCATCGTCCGGCCAAGACTTGAGTTGCGGCAATTGATCGATTTTAGTTTCGCGCGAGAGCACCGGCCCCGAGGCGACGCGCCGCGGTCGCGCGTTCCACAACGTCGGCAGCAGGCCGGCGGCGCGCCATGGCCGACGGCTAAGCTCGCCGGGATCGGCCTTCAACTCCATCAAGCGCCTGACCTGGTCGAGCGTATCGCGGAAGATAAAACGCATCCGAGCGATCGTGCCAAACAGATTGCTGACCATTGGAAACTGGCAGCCCCTGACGCGGGCGAAGTAGATTGCGGGACCGCCGGCTTGAAACACCCGGCGCTGAATTTCAGCCGCCTCGAGAAGAGGGTCGACCTCGGTCTCGATGCGCACCAATTGCCCGGTCTTTTCCAGATCATTCAAGCAAGCTCGTAGCGTGCGATAACCCATGCCGGCGACTTCGAGATTTGTTTGCGGGCCGCGGCGCTGTCGAAGACAGGCGTCCGTGGGGTAGCTTACGGCACCCAGCGCAAGGGGCGGAAGGGCGGCGCGACGAGTTTTGCGGCTGATTTCCTGCCGCACCGGGGCTAGAATGCGGCTTCAATCATCATCGAATGTCCATTTGGAAAGGTGCGCCCCGTGCAAATTCAGCGGATTCAATCGTCCGTCACGCAAACCGATGCCGACGTCGTCGTCGTCGGTGTTTTTGAAAAAAGCCCCTTGAGCGGCGCGGCGGCCGAAGTCGACGCGGCGCTGGGGGGCGCGGTTCGCGGCCTCGTCGAACGCAACGAATTCACGGGACGCAGCTACGAAGCGGCGTCGCTATTGGTGGGCGTCGGCCGGGCTCGACAGGCGCTGGTCATCGGCCTGGGCAAGAAGGACCGCTTTGACACGGGCGCGGCATTTCGGTGCTCGGCCGCCGCCGCCCGACACCTGGCCGGAAAACCGCGCTCGAGCGTGGCCTTCTTCCTCGACGAAGGCTGGCCGGCCGAATCCACCGAAAGCGGCATCTGTGGCGCGCTGGTGGGCTGCACGGGACAGGACCTGTACCGTGCCGACAAGTCTCGCCACCCGTTCAATACGATTGCCTGGTCCGGCGGCTCCGAGGCGGCTATCGCCAGCGGGCGCATTCTGGGAGACAGCGTGAACCTCACGCGGCGACTGGTCAACGAACCGGCCGACGTGATCTATCCCGAGACTTTTGCCGAGCGGGCCGCGGAAGTCGCCACGGCAAACGGGCTGCAAATCGAGGTCTGGGACGAGAAGCGACTGGAAAAGGAACGCTGCGGCGCGATGCTGGCCGTCGCCAAAGGCTCGAACCGCCCGGCGCGGCTGGTGATGCTGCGACACCAAGGCGCGGCTCCCGACTCACCCACTCTGGCCATCGTCGGCAAGGGTGTGACATTCGATTCCGGCGGATTGTCTCTCAAAACGCCCGAAGGTATGCTCACGATGAAATGTGACAAAGCCGGAGCATCGACCATGGTCGGCGCGATGCAGGCCATCGCGCAATTGAAACTGCCGATCAACGTGATTGGCATTGCCGGTCTGGTGGAGAACATGACCGGACCGGCGGCGATGAAGCTGGGCGACGTGTTGCGAGCGCGCAATGGCCGTACCATCGAAGTTCACAACACCGACGCCGAGGGCCGGCTGGTGCTTGCCGATTTGCTGTCGCTGGCCGTGGATCTGGGGGTCAGCAAGATCGTCGACCTGGCCACGCTGACCGGCGCCTGCGTCGTGGCCTTGGGCACGGAAGTGGCGGGCGTGATGACGAATCAGCAGGCCTGGTGCGACTCGGTGATCGGCGCGGCCCGCAAGGTGGGCGAACCTATTTGGCAGTTACCCATGTACCCGGAAATCTACGACGAGCAGATCAAAAGCGAAGTCGCGGATATCAAGAACGTGGGCGACGGGCGGTGGGGAGGCGCGATCACGGCCGCCAAGTTCTTGGAACAGTTCGTCGGCACGACTGCCTGGGCTCATATCGACATCGCCGGGCCGGCGTTTCGCGATAAGGCCAAGCCCTGGTGCGATGGCGGAGCCAGCGGCCAATTCGTGCGGACGCTGGTCGAAGTCGCCCGGCAGTGGAAGCCCTAGACCGCACCTGGCCGCGCATCGCACAATACAAGTCGCGCAATTCGCACGTCTCTCCTTTTCGTCTTTCTTACTTCGTTCCCCCTGGTGCTAAGCAATGCCTTGGATTTCCGAAAAGGCCCCCGAGATCGGCGCGGACCGCATGGCTGAATTGATGCGGCAAACGATCGCCGAGGCGCGCAAACGTATCTGTGCTCGCCCGCGCCGCGTGCTGCTGCTTCCGCCGGACATCACGCGAGCCCATTCGGGCGTGGGCCGGCTGACAGAACTCTTGTATCAGGAGCTATCGCCCGAGGCCGAGGTGCACGTCATTCCCACGCTGGGGCAGCACGTGCCGCACACGGTCGACGAAAACCGCCGCATGTTCGGTTCGATCCCCGAGGAGCGGATCCACTGCGCACGACTGGCGCGATGGCTGCGTCCGCGTCGGCGAAGTTTCGGCCGAATTTGTCAAGCAAGCTTGCGGCGGCGTGGCCGATTGGCCGATCCCGATACTGCTCAACCGGATGTTGATCGAAGAGCCTTGGGATTTGATTATCAACGTCGGCCACGTCGTGCCGCACGAAGTGCTTGGATTCGCCAATCACAACAAGAATTACTTCATCGGCCTGGGGGGCAAAGACACGATCTGCGCCTTGCATATGCTGGCCGCGACCTGCGGGATCGAAAACAACCTGGGCAACCTGGTCACTCCCACAAGGGCCTGCTTCAACAAGGCCGAGGACGATTTTCTCGGCCGGCTGCCTGATCTGTACGTTCAAGTGGTAATGGCTCGCAACGCCGACGACCAATTGGTGCATACGGGCGTCTACGTGGGCGACGATCTGGAAACGTACTTGCAAGCGGCTCGGCAATCGCGGGACGAGAACATCACGATCTTCGAAGAGCCCGTCGAGCGAATTGTGTGCGTGATGCAGTCCGACGAGTTTGTCAGCACCTGGGTCGCCAACAAGGCCGTCTATCGCACGCGCATGGCGTTGGCCGACGGCGGAGAATTGATCGTGATCGCGCCGGGGTTGAAACGATTTGGCGAGCAGCCCGAGGTCGACCAGTTCATTCGCAAGTATGGCTATTGCGGGACCCCCAAAGTCGTGGCCGGATATCGCAAGAACGCCGATATGCAAGACCTGGGACACGCGACGGCGCACCTGATCCACGGTTCGTCGGAAGATCGCTTCAAGATTACCTACGCCCCGGGACATCTCACGGCCGCCGAGATCGAGGGGGTCAACTTTCAATTCGCCGAATTGGCCGCGACGCTGGCCCGCTATCAGCCCGAACGACTCAAACAGGGCTGGAACACGCTGGCCGATGGCGAGCGATTCTTCTTCATCCCCACTCCCTCGGCCGGTTTGTGGGCCACGCGCGAGAAGCTCTACGGCCGCGCGGGCGGATTTGGCGGGGCGTGATCCGCGTCAAATACTCTCGGGCCAGAAACGCCGCTGGAAGAGCTATCGGTGAAAACGCTCCGTGCAACAACTGGCCGTGGGCGGTATGCTTGAGAGTCCTCGGCCCCTGGAGTCGGATGTTCAACCGGGCACTCGACGGGGCGCTTTGCTCTCTCCAATTTCCAAAATCGCTCGCCATGAAATCGTCAACTCGCCCTCCCGGCCCGCCGCAACGGTTTCTGACCGGCAGTTTTCGGGAGTTTCGCACCGACCTGTTGGGATTTTTGGAACGCTCGGCCCGGGAGTATGGCGACGTCGTTTCGTTTCGGCTCGGTCGCCGTTCGTGCCTGCTCGTCAATCATCCCGATCTGATCGAATCGGTATTGGTCAAGAACAGCCGCAATTTCATCAAGCCATTCGCCTTTCGTTTCACGCGGGCCGTGCTGGGCAACGGGCTGCTCACGAGCGAGGGATCGTTCTGGCTGCGACAGCGGCGGCTGGCGGCCGGCGCGTTTCAGGCCGAAAGGATCGCCGGCTATGGTCCCGACATGGTATCGGCAGCGGAGCGTATGTTGGCCAATTGGCGCGACGGCGAATCGCGCGACATCCATGCCGACATGATGCAAGTTACCCTCGACATCGTGGCCCGCACGCTGTTCGGCGCCGATGTTACCGAGCAATCGCACGATATCGGCGAGTCGCTGCTGCTGGCGATACGCAGTTTTGGAACGAACTTCAGCCGGCGAATTCCGCTGCCGAGCTGGATTCCGACCAGCGGAAATCGCAAAGCGCGGGCCGCGGTGCGCTCACTGAATCACGTCGTACGACAAATCATCGAACAGCGCCGCGCCGAGAGTGAGCCGCGCGTCGATTTGCTGTCGATGATGCTGCATGCCCGCGACGAGGATGGCAGCCAGATGACCGACGAGCAATTGCTCGACGAGGTACGCACGTTCCTGTTGGCTGGGCACGAGACGACCGCGATCACGCTTTCGTGGACCTTGTTTCTGTTGGCCAACCATCAGCGCGAGCAATCACGACTGCACGCCGAGCTGGATGCGGTGTTGGCGGGACGACTGCCAGAGGTTGCCGATCTAGCCGCAATTACCCTTCACCGGCCGCATCGTGCAAGAGGCCATGCGGCTCTATCCGCCGGTCTTCATGATTGGCCGCGAGAACGTGGCCGAATTCGAGTTGGGCGGATACACGATTCCCGCCGGCACGACGATTTTCATGAGCCAATGGGTAATGCATCACGATGGCCGTTTTTACGACCGGCCGGAGCAATTCGAACCCGATCGCTGGGCGAGCAAATCCATCCAATCGCTACCCAAGATGGCTTATTTTCCGTTCGGGGCCGGACCGCGCGTCTGCATCGGCAACGCGTTCGCGATGATGGAAAGCGTGCTGCTGTTGGCCACGATCGCGCGGCAGTGGTCGCTCGAACCAGTCGTCGATCATCCGATCCGCCTGTCGCCGGTCTTGACGCTTCGCCCGCGGTATGGAATCAAGGTTGTTTTGCACCGCCGAGAACCGGCGGCAGCCGACCTGCGCGAAACGGACAACGAGATTTCGCGCGCCGCCCAAACCGAATCGAGCGCCGATGTCTGACGAGCCAAGAGAATTCGCCGGCGACCCGCTCGGGCCTACCGACGAGGAACGTCACAGCCGCACGGTCGCCGAAGACATCCTGTTGCTCAACAGTCTCGGTTATGGCCAGGAATTGTTGCGGCGAATGAGCGGGTTTTCGAACTTCGCCATTTCGCTGTCGATCATCTGCATTTTGGCCGGTGGCATTACGTCGTTTCCACAAGGCTTTTGCAGCGTGGGCGGAGCGGCCATCGGCCTGGGATGGCCCGCGTGTTGCTTGTTGTCGTTGTGCGTGGCGTTGGCGATGGCGCAGTTGGCTTCGGCATTTCCGACCGCTGGCGGGCTCTATCATTGGGCCGCCATTCTTGGCGGACGCGGGTGGGGGTGGCTGACCGCCTGGTTCAATCTGGCCGGCCTGATCACGGCGCTGGCGGCCATCAACGTCGGCACTTACCAGTTTGGGCTCCGCGCGCTGTGCAATTTATTGGATGTCTCGCCGGCCGACTGGCTGGGAGAAAATCAGTTAACCGCGCAAGTCGTGGGAGTGCTGGCCATCACGTCGGCGCAAGCGGTCTTGAACCATCTGGGAATTCGCCTCACGGCTCTGTTGACCGATTTTAGCGGCTACTGGATTCTGTTCTTCTCGGTCGTGCTGACCGGCGTGATGCTGGCCTACGCGCCCACGCTGGATTTTTCGCGGCTGTTCACCTTCACCAATTACAGCGGATCGGCCGGCGGCGATATCTGGCCCGCACAGGGCAATGTCGGCTGGCTTTTCTTCTTGGGTTTTCTGTTGCCGGCCTACACCGTGACCGGCTTCGACGCCTCGGCCCATACGTCCGAGGAAACGGTCGGAGCCTCGCATCACGTGCCGCGCGGCATTGTCCGCTCGGTGCTGGTCTCCGGCGTGTTTGGCTGGGTGATGCTGTCGGCCATCGTGCTGGCCATTCCCGATATGGATGAAGCGGCCCGCCAGGGGAGCGAATCGTTCCATTGGATCGTCGGGCAAATCCTGCCCAAGCAGCTCTGGAGCGGGCTGGCGCTGGGGATCGTGATCGCTCAGTTTTTTTGCGGGCTGGCGACCGTCACATCGGCCTCGCGCATGGCCTACGCATTTGCCCGCGACGGCGGATTGCCCTTCTCCGAGCAAGTTCGCAGCGTCAGCCCGAAATACCGCACGCCGGCCGTCGCCATCTGGAGCGTGGCGCTGCTCTCGGTCGCGTTCGTGGTTCACACGCAGACTTATTCGACGATTACCGGAGCCTGCACGATCTTCCTCTATATCTCGTACGTGATCCCGACGGCCCTGGGCCTGTTCGTCTATGGCCGCGCTTGGACGCACATGGGACCCTGGAACTTGGGGGGCCCGCTGTATCGCGGAGTGGCCGTGCTCTCGATAACCGGCTGTGGGCTGATTCTACTCGTCGGCATTCAGCCCCCCAACGAACAGAACCTGTGGACCGTGCTGGGGGCCTTGGCGCTGACGGCCGTGGTATGGATCGCCTACGAGCGGTCGCATTTTCGTGGACCGCCGAAAGGCGTGTTGAATCGCACGCGCTCGCCCGGCAGCGAGGTACCCCGACCGGTCGAAGTTGAAAGCGGTTGATCGGACAGCGACACGAAAGATACACAAGAACTCTCGCGACGCGCCACCTGCAATGACTCGAGCGATCAGACTGATCGGGTTGGATTGCGGCTCCACCACGACCAGCGCCGTTATCGCCACCGCGCGGTTGGCAATGGGCGCGCTGGGCCGCGTCGAAATCGCGGATCTCGAGCCCGTTTTTCGCTCACCGGTAGTCTTCACGCCCTTTCAACGGGAACAAATTGACGCCGCGGCCTTGAACCAACTGTTGGACGCCTGGCTTTCCGAGTCGGCGACCGATCCTGCGGAGGTCTTTGGCGGCGGCGCGCTGGTGACTGGGTTGGCGGCCCAGCGCGAGAATGCCCTGGCCATCACCGCCTTGATCGAATCGAGGCTGGCCGATTCGGTCATCGCCACGGCTGACGATCCGCGACTGGAATCGTGGCTGGCGTTCATGGGCAATTGCCACACGCTGTCGAGGTCGCATCCGACCACACCGATACTGAATCTCGACATCGGCGGCGGCACGACCAACCTGGCACTGGGTGTTGATGGACAGGTGCTGGCGACTGGCTGCCTGTTTGTCGGCGCTCGGCATTTCGAGTTCGCGCCGGGAAGTTATACGCTCACGCGACTATCGCCATATGCCGCGGCACTGCTCGCGCAATTGAAGATAGACCGCCGTCTGGGTGACACGCTCGAGCGGGCCGAGGTCGAATCGATACTCGACCTTCAGGTCGAGCTGATCGTCGCCGCGGTGGAAGGAGATACCGCCCGATTGCAAAGCGAAGTTGCAAATCTCCACGTTCAAGCTCCTTTCGTGCCGCCGCCGCTTGACGAGCCGCCGGTCCTGACATTCTCGGGCGGAGTCGGTCAATTGATCTACGATTCTCTTGCCGGAAAACCGCAACTGGGCTCGTCGCGATTTGGCGATCTGGGCGAGGAACTGGCAGCGCGACTCGCCCGCGAGCCGAGACTTGCAAAGCGGATTGCGCCATTCACGCCCAAGGGCCTTGGCCGCGCCACGGTCTTCGGGCTGTTGCGACACAGCACCGAACTATCGGGCACGACTGTCTATTTGCCCAAGCCCGATCGGCTGCCACTGAAGAATGTGCCGCTGGTCGGTCGGATCGATGCGGGCGCCGAGGACAACCGCCTGCGCCAATTGCTGGAGCTGGCCGCGCGTGCGAAACCGGCCGGTTGCTTGCGCGTGGATCTGGATCCGGCCAGCATTGGTGACGTTCGCGCCGTCGGCGGCCGATTGGCAAAGCTGTTGGCCGAGGGCATGATTCCGGTCGGCCAGACCTTGGTTTTGCTGACCGGCGGCAACGCGGGCAAAGCGTTGGGCAACTATATTACAGTCTGGGGATCATTGGAATCGGACGTGATCGTGATCGACGAAGTGCCGCCTCGCGAGGCGCAGTTCGTGCGCATCGGTCGCTTGCGCGAGGGGCTGGTGCCACTCTGGTTCTATGCGGTGCAATGAAGCCACGAGGGTGAAAACGTGAACATGCCCGCGCTAACGCCGCTTGATAAAATCCACGTTCCGAATCCCTGCGCGGACGAAACCTACGCGATTCGGGTTTTAGATCGCGACTTTGCCTTCCGCGGTTTGAAGGCCCTGCTCGGCGCGGCCGATTGCAGCAAGGCGGGCGATCGCAACGCGGCTCTGGCGGCCCCTGACGAGCTGACGCGGGAAGCCGCCCGGTCGACGCTCGCGAGTCTGACACTGGCGCACCTTTACGACCATCCCTTGACCGATCGTAACGGGCGGATCGATTCGGTCATGCGCGTCAATTACGACGTCGACCGCGAGGTGTACGATTCAATCGCGAAGCTGACGGTTGGCGAGCTCAAGAATCTGATGTTGCGGTCGTCGCCCGATGAGATCGCACCGTTCGGCCGCGGGCTGACCGGCGTTATGGCCGCCGCAGTTGCCAAGATTTGCGACGTGCACGAATTGGTGCTACTTGCGCAAAAAATGCCGCGCACCAGCCGCGCACGGACCACGCTGGGGGCGGACGGCACGCTAGCGTCTCGATTGCAGCCGAACCATCCGACGGACGATCTGGGCGGCGTGTCCTTGCTGGTTTATTGGGGGCTATCGCTGGCCTCGGGCGATGCCCTGATCGGCATCAATCCGGCGGTTGATACGGTCGAAAACGTCGATGTTTTGTTGCGACAGCTGGACAAATTGCGCCGTGCCACTGGAGCGCCGACGCAAATCTGCGTGCTTGCGCACATCAAGACTCAATTGGCGTGCCTGGGCCGCGGAGCGCCGGTGGAGATTTTGTTTCAAAGCCTGGCCGGCACCGAAGACACGCTAACGGGCGAATTTGACGTGACGGTCGAGCTGCTCGACGAGGGCTTTCGCGCAATGAGCCGCAGCGGCGCGCTGCGAGACACAACCCGTCAGTGCATGTACTTCGAGACGGGACAAGGCAGCGAATTCAGCTATGGGAAGCACAACGGCATCGACATGACGACGGCCGAGGCACTGTGCTACGGCCTGGCGCGGCGCTACGATCCCTTCATGGTCAACAACGTGACCGGGTTTATCGGCCCCGAGACGCACCTCGATAATCTCGAAATGATCCTGGCGAATCTGCAAGATCATTTCATGGGCAAGCTGCTGGGGTTGCCAATGGGAATGGCCCCCTGCTTCACTTTGCACTCGCAAATCACGCTCGACGGCCAGCAAATGGCGACCCAGCTTCTAACCGCCGCGGGGGCCAACTACTACATGGACGTGGCGCTGAACACCGATCGCATGTTGGCCTATTTCGACACCAGCGCCCACGACGTGCAGACGCTGCGCGAAGTGTACAACCGGCAACCCGCGCCCGAGTTTATGGCCTGGGCACTTGCGCGGAATTCTCGCGCGCGACGATCGAGGACACGTCACGCGGGGCCCGCACTGGGGCAACCCGCGACAGTTCTGCGACTCCGACGAGGCACTCGGCGCACTACTGCGATCGACGCCTTCGATGCATGGGCTGGCGACCGCCGGGCCCAGGCCCGACGATCAAGTCGCGCGAAGGCGCGGCTGCACCAGGCGATCGGCCGCGAAGCGATGCATGCCGAACTCGACGTCGAATCGCTCGGAAAACTGGCGGACTTTCGACTCGTCTCGACCGAAGCCACGGATCGCCAGGCGCACCTGAATCATCCGGAACTGGGCAGCCGGCTGTCAACCGCCGATCTTGCTCGACTGAAACCCGAGCGCAATCAAGTACAGCTGCTCGTCTCCGACGGTCTCAGCGCCGAGGCGGCCCGCGACAACTTGCCCAGCTTGCTCGGCGTTCTCGACGACGCGCTGGCCGCGCGCAAGATTCGTGTCGGACGGCCCATGCTGGCGCGTTACGCGCGGGTCAAACTGGCCGAACCGATCGCCGCGGCCGTCGAGGCCGAACTGGTCGTACACCTGTTGGGCGAGCGGCCCGGGGGCGATGCCCAAGCGGCCCGCAGCCTGTCGGCCTACCTGGTCTTTCGCCGCCAGGCCTCCCTCGGCTCGGATGCCGAAGCCACCATGCCTCGCTATGAATACACGGTCATCTCGAATATCCACGCCGGCGGGTTGCCGCCGCTGGAAGCCGGGGCCGTCATTGCCGAGAAGATTTTTCAAATTCTCGACTTGCGGGCTGCCGGCAACCGGCTCGAAGCCTTGTTGACGACAACTCGCGAAAGGTGAGGTCCGCGGCCTATAATATCGCCAGCCTATGAAACTGCGAGGACGGCGCATCAGCCCGACCTTCCTTCGAACGACTCTCGCCGAACGATCGTACAAGGAACCGCACGATGCCTCATTACCCCGACGGGCCCAAGGACTATTTCTTCGGCGCGACGCTGATCCGGCAGTTCCGCCAGAATCCGTTGAAGTTCGCCACCGAGATCGGTCGCGCCTACGGAGACATGGCCTATTTTCGACTCGGTCCGGTGCGGGCCTATCTTGTCAACAATCCTCGACTGATTCGCGAAGTGCTGGTCGCGAAGCACAAACACTTCCGCCGCCCGAAACTGATCACGCAACCGCTCGCCAAGATCGACGGCAACGGGCTGGTCTTGAGCGAGGGTGACTTTTGGCAGCGTCAGAGGCGATTGGTACAGCCGGCCTTCGCCAGCCGCCGCTTCGAGCCCTACGCGAACGCCACGGTCGGCGACACGCTCCGCATGCTCGACGGCTGGTCGAACGGCGCGTCGCTGAATATTGCCGATGAAATGACACGGCTCACGTTGCAAATCATTGCCAAGACGCTGTTCGGCGTTGAACTGGCGGGCCAGGCGGAACGGCTCGGAGAGGCGGTGCGCGTCGTTTCCGAGACCTTCGTCGCCGAGGCAGGCAACCCGGTGCATTTGCCCGATTGGCTGCCGCTGCCAGCCAAGCGCCGCAAACGCTGGGCGATCCGCGTGCTGGACGAAATGGTGCGGGGCGTCATTCGCCAGCGTCGCGCCTCGGGCGAGGACCACGGCGATCTGTTGTCGATGTTGCTGCTGGCCATTGACGAAGAGGGGGATGGTCGAGGAATGACCGACGAACAGGCGCGGGACGAAGCCATGACGCTGTTCAACGCGGGACACGACACGACAGCAGCGGCCCTGGCCTGGACCTGGTATATGGTGGCGAGCCATCCTGCGATCGAGGACCGCCTGATCGAAGAAATCGACGCGGTACTGGGGGGAAACGCGCCGACCCTGGCCGATGTGGCGCGCTTGCCCTACGTGGAAATGGTCGTCAAGGAATCGCTGCGGCTCTATCCGCCCACGTGGTCGCTTTTGCCGCGCGAGGCGGTCGAGCCGGTCGAGATCGGCGGTTATCCAATCGCGCGCGGCAGTTGGCTTTACGTCTTTCCCTACGTAACGCAGCGCGATCCCCGGTTCTTCAAAAACCCCGAGTCATTCGACCCCGAGCGGTTCTCGCCAACGCGGTCCGCGGAGATCCTGCCGTATTCCTATATCCCCTTCGGTGGCGGGCCGAGGGTGTGCATTGGCGAGAAGTTCTCGATGATGGAGATGATCCTGATCGTCGCCACGGTACTACAGAAAGTGAAGCTTGCGGCCGATCAAGGCGCGGTCGAGCCGGAGCCGCTGATCGCGATTCGCCCCAAGGGCGGTTTGCGCGTCGAAGTCAGCCGCCGCGCCGAATTGGTCGCCGCCGGCAAGGATGCCGGTTAGACTATGCGCCGACCGCTCGATCGTGTGCCTTCAAAACACGATCGCGAAGAGCGCCACGATCACCATGATCGAGGCGGCGATCATCTTGGCCGCCGTGCCTAACAGCCGTCCGACGAAGGCGGCTTTGCCGATTTCCAGGCTGCTGTCGAAATCGCGCCCTTTCCAGCTTTCGCCGGCCATCGCGCCGATCAAGGCTCCAAGCCCCCCAAAGACAACTGCGGCAACCAGCGACCCGACTAGCGGAATTGGCAAACCTATGAAGGCGCCCACGATTCCGCCCACGATCGAGCCGAGGATGGCCAGCAGCGCTCCGCGTCGGCTGCCGCCGGCCTTGGAAACGCCCAGCGCCGCGGCCGCCAACTCGGCCGCTTCGGCCAACAGCGCCAAAATGACGAGCGCTATGACGACATTCCAACCGATCGCAGCGCCCGCCTCGGGGGGCAGCGCCCAGACATAAACCGCCACGGCGATCACGATCAGCCAGTTGCCCGGCAGTCCGACCAACTGTGCCAGCCAACTGGCGAAGAGCACAAGGGTCAAGAAGATGGCCGCCAGAATACCCATCGCGCTTGCTCGATTCGCCGCAGGGTCCAAGTCGTTGTGATAGACCGTGCCGTGATTTTATCGCTACCGACCCTCTTGGGCATGGGATAAAATGCCACTCAAAGAAAAACAAGCTTTGCAAAGGAACCCAGGTGGCAGGCTCGCGGAAAAAACGCATTGTCTTGACGGGCGTCAGTCGTGGACTGGGGCTGGCGATGGCGGTCGGGTTCATCGAAGCGGGTCACACCGTGTTCGGCTGCGCGCAGCGAATCGAGCCTGGCTGAATTGAGAAAACGCTATCCGGCCCCTCACCGTTTCGAGCAGGTCGACATAGCCGACGACCATCAGGTCCGCCGCTGGGCCGAGTCCAGCCTGGCGGCGCTGGGGGGCGCGGACTTGCTGATAAATAACGCGGCGGTCATCAACCACAACGCGCCGCTCTGGAAAATCTCGACCGAAGAGTTCTCGCAGGTCGTGGACGTCAATATCAAGGGCGTGGCCAATGTGATCCGGCATTTCGTGCCCAGCATGGTCGAGAACGCCTCGGGCGTGATCGTCAATTTCAGCTCGGGCTGGGGCCGCTCGACGTCGCCCGAGGTGGCCCCCTACTGCGCCACGAAGTGGGCCATTGAAGGTCTGACTCAGGCCCTGGCACAGGAATTGCCGGAGGGCATGGCCGCGGTGGCGCTCAATCCGGGAATCATCGACACGGAAATGCTGCGCAGTTGTTTTGGCGATTCGGCGGCTTCCTACCCCGACGCCCAGGATTGGGCCCGCCGAGCAGTCCCCCTGATATTAGGTGTTGGCGCCAAAGACAATGGAGTGCCAATGACAGTGCCTTCGCGGTAGAGCAAATCGGAAACCATTCATGAAGCGTATCGCAATACTCACTGCCGGCGGCGATACGCCGGCCCTGAATGCCACGATCCACGGCGCCGTCACCCGCGCCAACCAACTGCGGATCGAAGTCTTCGGCATCATCAAAGGCTTTAACAGCCTGCTGAACCCGCGTGTGCCCCACGTGCACCTGAATCCGCTGTTTAACGTCATTCCGGAGCTCGATCCAACCAAAGGCGGCACGATTCTGGGCGGATCGCGCGACTATGTGGATCCGAATGATCGGGAAACGATCGAGAAAATCTTCGAGCGACTACGGCGGCTGGGGGTCGAGGGGCTCGTATGCGTCGGCGGCGACGGCACGCTCAACGGTCTGCAACCGTTTTGCGACCGCATGCCCACGGTGCTGGCTCCCAAGACTATCGACAATGATCTGGGCCTGAATTACCTGAACGAAGTCGATGAATGGGTTCGCGAGCCTTGCGAGACGACTCCCGGCTACCGTTACACACGCCCCCGCTCCCGCTCCGTGATCGATCTCGAGCAGATCGTCAACTACGTGACGCCCGGCTATGCCACGGCCGTGTTTGTCTCGGCTGGCGGCGTGCAACGCGTGCGGACCACGGCCGAAAGTCATCGCCGCATCGCAATCGTCGAAGTGATGGGCCGGCAGTCCGGCTTCCTGGCACTGGGTTCGGCCTACGGGCAGCCCGACCTGGTATTGATCCCAGAGCAGCCGGTGAACATCAATCAGATCGTCGAACGGGTCAAGGAAGTCTACGAAGTTCAAAAGAACGTCGTCATCGTGTGCGGCGAGGGAATCGTCGACGAGTCGCTGTGCGAGTTGGGCGCTCAGACGAAATCGACCGATCCGGCCGGCAACATCGTGCTTAGCGGGGCTTCAGAGGCGCTGCGAGATCGACTGATCCAGGCGATGGGGGACGGCTACTTTCGCGAGGCACGGCGAGCCAATTCGGCCAAGGAAGCCATTTTTACC
Organism: uncultured Planctomycetaceae bacterium; assembly: GCA_963791755.1. GTDB lineage: Bacteria > Planctomycetota > Planctomycetia > Pirellulales > PALSA-1355 > PALSA-1355. The sequence continues at coordinate 602,730 of CAWBTK010000001.1, read as the reverse complement.
CGAAAAATCGGGCATACCCAGCGCGGTGGACGTCCGCTGGCGTTCGACCGATTCTATGCCGCCCTGCTCGGCGGCAAGGCTGTCGACATGCTGTTCTCGGGTCAAAACGACGGCGCCGCCATCTTACAGTGGAACCACGCCAACGGATTTCACGTCGACAGTATCGAGGGCCATGCCTTTCGCGACCGCTGGGGGCATATTCACCCGCGCTTCGTACACAGTTCGTTCTATGATCCGGTCAAGATGCAACCCTCGCGGCTGGGCATTGAGTACTTACTTCCCATTTTCACCGACGCCATCGGCGCCGACGATATGGAGCATACGCGACAGACGCAGTTCGACGCGGGCAATCTTTTCCGGCCCTACCATTCGGTGAACACCGACATCAACAAGCGGATCCGCTTTGTGGACGATTGCCGATAACGCGTTTGGCCGGCACGACTCGCGCGGGCCGCGATAGAGCGCCGAATTTCTCAACCCCGGCTTGGGCGGATCGACGAACGATCCGCCCAAGCCCATTGGGGCGTCCCTCTGGCTAGGCGGAAGCCAGAGATTCGGCGGAATTCATGCAACGCTAGAATGTTGCAGTCTGGAAGATCCACTGGGATTGATTGGGATACTGATTGGCCCCGGTACCTCGGCTCGACCACCGAAGTGGTCGAACCGAGGCAAACCAGGAGTAGCCAACCAACCATCATCCATCCAGAGCGCCGCGAAACGCGGTGTGACAAAGATCAGTAGTCGTGGCAGGCAACGCGCCTCGCAAGACCGTCTGGGCCGCGACCGGATGGGACGCTGGCGGAAGCGTCCGCTCCGGTGCGACTTTCGACGGCTTGTAGTGCGAGACACTCGTCGAACACTTCGACGAGTCCAACCAATTACGCTTGCCAATGACGCCACGGCTTCTGCAACGAGTCGCTATCAAGGAATGTCTCAACGAAAGACTTCCGTTGGCTTGTTCAGTTTTGTTCATTAGATTTCGCACCGTACATCCTCGTGCGAAGGACAACCCGCGTTTTTTCGCATCCGGCCATCGCACCAGGACAATGCGTATGCTTAGCAATCATCGTGCCAAGCGCCGCGCCGCGCGCGGAAAGTATTGCAAGCATGCACCGGGAGCGGTGGTTTTCCACGGTTTTGCGAGGACTTTTGGGAATGCGAGCGTGGCCGGCACTTCGCGTTAAGCGGCGCCCATGCATAGATTGCGTGCAATGCGTGACTAGCGATTACGCATGCACGTCGCGGAGTGGTCGAATGACGACCAAAAATCTTCGGCGCGCGTGGAAAAGTGCGAATTGGTCGGCAATGCGGGGCGTCCTTCCGTTCCGAATCGATGAGCTAGCGCGCAATTTGCACGTTCGTCAATTCGGCGGTGGGTCGTGCTCGTCTTCGATCTCGCCGACGATCTCTTCGACGATATCTTCCAACGTGATCAATCCCAGCGTCGTGCCGTGGCGGTCGCGCACCACGGCCATCGGGCGCCGCTGGCGACGGAACTGCCGCAGCACTTCAGAAATCGGCCGATCGGGATCGACGAAGATAGGCGGATACATGGCGTCGTCCAGCACGACCATGCCGCGCAAGCTGAATAAGTGAAACAGGTCCTTCGTGTTCACAATGCCCACGATATTGTCGAGACTGCCTTCGTAGACCGGCATTCGCGTGTGAGCGCCGTCCCGCACGTTCTCGAGAATCTGATCCTCCGGTGTGTGCAGGTCGATCGCGTCCATGCGGTCGCGCGGCACCAGGCAGTCGCTCACCAATTTGGCCGGCAACCGGAACACGTTACGCACGTACTCGGCCTGGTCGCGCGGCAAAACGCCTGCCCGGCGGGTCTCTTCGATGATCAGGGCCAGCTCTTCCACGGAATGGACCATCTGGCTGCCGCTGATCGGCTCAAATCCCAACAGGCGCACCACGCCGTTGCCCATCGCGTTCATCACTACGATAAACGGCCTCATTAAATTGGAAAACCACAACAGCGGCCTGGCGACCCACAGGCTGACCGAGTCCGGTCGCTGCAACGCCACGGCCTTGGGCGCCAACTCACCCAGGATCACGTGCAGGAACGTAATCAGGGAAAACGCGATCACGGTGGCCGCGGTGTGCGCGACGGCCCAGGCGCCCGTCTCTGGCAGGAACGTGAATGCCGGCTCGATCAGGCTGGCGACGGCGGGCTCTCCCACCCAGCCCAACGCCAGACTGGCCAAGGTAATTCCCAGTTGCGTGGCCGCGATCGCGTCGTCGAGATGTTCGACCGCTCGCAGCACGGCCACCGCGCCGGCGCGGCGATTGTTGACCATTTCGTGAACGCGGCTGCGGCGCACCGCCACCAGCGCGAACTCGGCCGCCACGAAGAATGCGTTGGCCAGAACCAACAGGGGCACTACCATCAGCCCCAGGAGGTCGCCCACCAACTCCGAACTCATAATTGCCGCGTCTCCGATGAAGACATTCGTTTTCAGCCAGTACCGCGCCCGGCTTGCTCTCTAACCGCCGAGCACCCGTAAAATGCCCCGGCAGAATTCCGGCAGGTCATCCGGCTTTCGGCTGGAGACAAAATGCCGGTCGACCACCGACGCCGCATCCTCCCAGAGAGCGCCGGCATTGACCAGATCATCCTTAATGCCCGGCGAGCCCGTGACACGCACGTCCCGATACACTCCCGCCGAAATGGCAATCCATCCGCCGTGGCAGATCGCGGCCACGAGCTTCGATGCCGCGGCAAATTCGCGGACCAGTTCCAGCACCCGCGGATCGCGGCGCAATTTGTCGGGCATGAACCCGCCGGGCAGGATGACGCCACGAAAGTCCTCCGAGCGCACCTCGTCGATCGCGGCGTCCGAACGGCAAGGATAGCCGTGTTTGCCCGAGTAAACTTCCCCGGCTTTGGGACCGGCTACCACCACCTCGGCCCCCGCCTCTTGCAGACGCAACTTGGGATACCACAATTCCAGGTCTTCGTAGACATGATCCACGAACACCAGGATGCGGCAGGATTTCAATGAAAGCTCCATCGTAGGAAATAGCCTCGATCGGTGTCGGAATAGCATCGCCGATCAATTGTCGCGAACTGGGGCATTTGTACAAGGAGCCGCGCGGCGCCGGCATGTCCGGAAAAGGTGCTGGTGTGCCGCCTGATGGCGAGAGCGGCGCTGCTACTGCGCCGGCGGCGGCGAATAGATTGCCTCAAACAGCGCCTAACCGCTGGAGAAGTCTCTTGGTTCGACCGCCTATTGGAGAAATGTTCGATGACTGATTCGGCGCCACGTCCGGCGGATACGCAGTCGCCTCGCTGGAAACCGCTCTCGGCAATCGACCGCCGCGTGCTGGGCGTCCTGGTGGAAAAAGCCAAAACCACGCCCGACGGCTATCCCATGTCGGTCAACTCGCTGCGCAGCGGCTGCAACCAGAAGAACAACCGCTTTCCGCTCATGGAATTGGAGTTGGAAGACGTGGAAGAATCGCTCGCGCGGCTGCGGGCCGCGGGCGCCGTCGCCGAAGTACAAGGCGGCGGGCGCGTGGCGCGCTACCGCCACTACATGTACGAATGGATGGGCGTCGAGAAGCTCGAACTGGCCGTCATGACCGAATTATTGTTGCGAGGAGCGCAGACCGAAGGCGAACTGCGCGGCCGCGCCGCGCGGATGGACCCTATCGCCGACCTCGAAGCTCTGCGACCGCTGCTAGCCTCGCTCAAGGAAAAGGGACTGATCGTATCGCTCACGCCCGAGGGGCGCGGCCACGTCGTGACGCATGCGCTGTATGAGCCGCGCGAACTGGAAAAGCTGCGCGCCGAGTTTGCCTCGACCGCACCGCGGCACGAGCCTGGCCCGGCCGTGGAATCACGGCCAACGGGCTCGCCCGGGCATGGCGCGACGCAGCCAGCTTCGCACGGCGCCCACGCTCCGATGGCCGCGGAAAGACCCGCGGCAGGACCCGTCGCGAGTGCGAGCGAGGCGTTTGCCACACGACAGTCGGTTGACGCGTTGCGCGCGGAACTCGACCAGGTCCGCGAGGAACTGGCCGGCTTGCGCAAGGATCTCGACGACCTGTGGGCCAACTTTCGTTGAGCCAATCGCCGCGCGGTCGCGGCGACGATTACTTCTTGTCTTGCGTGGTAATCGGGAACGAATCGGTGCGGAACGGCGACGCCGGCAGATCTTCCTTGTTCCACAGGTTGACCACCGGATAGGCGGCCCAACCGTAGCGCACGGCTACTGGGTTCGAGACTTTATCACTGGAAACCACGACCGTGTCGCCCACGATCTTGGCGTCGGCCGCGTGAAACTTCTTGTCGTCGCCGGCGATCGTGAATCCCGTCAGCGTGTCTCCCTTGGCGACGAGCCCTCCGTCGACGTGCTTGAACGTCAGCGTCACTTTGTCGCCTTGCACCGACATGCTGTCGTAGATCGGGCCCGAATATTCGATCTTTTTACCATAAGCCAGCGCACGCGCGGCCAAAGCCAGCCGCATGCCGACGGGTTCCTTTCGGCGCGGATGGATATCGCGCTCGTCGCCCACGTCGGTGGTCACAATCAACGCGGTTTTGGGCACCGCGCGACTGACGTGCAGCTGGGCGTCGCGAATTTCGGCCCAAATGCTATCGGAGGGCTCCTTCACAATCGGCTCGTAGGGCGCGATTTGCACGATCAGGAACGGAAAATCACCCTGGCCGAACGTTTGCCGCCAATTGGCAATCATGGCCGGCAGCAAAGTCTGGTACTGATACGCGCGACCGGCATTGGATTCACCCTGGTACCAGATCACTCCCTGAATGGCATACGGCGCCAGGGGAGCGATCATGGCGTTGTAGAGCATGCTGGCGCCCTGCGGCTTTGACATGTCCTTGAGTTCAGCATGGGAATCGATCGACTCCTTGCTCATCCATTGTTCGGCCGCCGTGCCGCCATAGTTCGAGGCGATCAGGCCGACCGGAACGCTGAGCTGCTTTTGCAGCTCGCGACCAAAGAAGTAGCCCACGCCCGAAAACTCCGGTGTCGTATTGGGACCGGCGATTTCCCATTTCGCCTCGACGCCGGTCTCGGGCTTGTCCGATCCCTTGCGCGGCACGGTGATCAAGCGAATCTTGTCATTGGCCGAGGTGGCGATCGCGTCGCTGCCGCCGTCGCTCTGCTTAAGCGTCCACTGCATGTTTGATTGGCCGCCGCAAATCCAGACTTCACCGACCAGCACGTTCTTGATCTCGATTTTGTCCTGGCCTTGCGAGATCGTCAGCACGTGCGGCCCTCCGGCTTCCAGGGGCGCCAGGACGGCCTTCCAACGGCCGTCGGCGGGGGTCGCCGAAACTTTCTGGCCCGCGATGCTCACCGTCACGTCTTCTTTTTGATCGGTGGTGCCCCACACCGGCACGTTCGCTTTCTGCTGGAGCACCGCTCCTTCGGAGAACAACGCATGCGGAGTAAGGGCGGCTTGGGCCGCCGCGGACAGGAGAATGGCCGCCACGAGACCGCTTGCCAGCCGAAAGATTACCCGTGCCTTCATCAGAAACCTCCTCGATGTCGATGCTTGAGCCCACGATACCCGGCGGAGCGGAAAAATGCCTGAAACGCCGCTGCTTCGCCCCCTGTTTCCAGTGCCCAATCGTACCCTACCGGACCGTCATGTGCACGCCCCGAAATTCGCGTTGATCTCGCCCGCCGCCCTAGACCCTGGCGAATGCTTGCACGGCTGTCCAGGGCGGTTGAGAATAGGGCCTCGGCCCGACTTCCACGGTAAACATTTTTTGGCGGAGAACTTGAGATGAGGCGGCGTTTGATTTACGGCTTGGGATTGTTGTCCGCGGGGGTCTTCCTTGCTTCCACGCTCCGCGCCGCCGATGACAAAGTGTCGAGCGTCGACGATCCGGACTATCGAATTCAGGGCGAATATTCGGGCAACATGAAGTCGCCCGAGGACGGTCAGGAAATCAAGCTCGGCGTGCAAGTTGTCGCGCTGGGGGCCGGAAAGTTTCATGCCGTGGCCTATCCCGGCGGACTGCCAGGGGACGGTTGGGACGGCGCCAATAAGTTGGAAACAGATGGCGAGGTCAAGGATGGCGTGGCGGTGTTTACTGGAGAACACGTGCGCGGGGAAATCAAGGACGGTCGCCTGCGCGTGATCTCGGCCGATAACGAACAACTGGCCGAATTGAACAAACTGGATCGTAAGAGTCCGACACTGGGCGCGAAACCACCCCAGCGCTCCGTGGTGCTGTTCGATGGAACCAGCGCCGCGAAGTTCCATCCCGGCAAGTTGACGCCCGAGGGCCTGCTCGCGGCCGGCGCCACCAGTCGTGACAAGTTCGGCGACTGCCAATTGCACGTCGAGTTTCAACTGCCGTTCATGCCATTGGCCCGCGGACAAGGTCGCGGCAACAGCGGTTGCTATTTGCAAGGCCGCTACGAAGTGCAAATGCTCGATTCGTTCGGCCTGGCGGGCGAAGACAACGAGTGCGGCGGCATTTATAGTATCAAGGCGCCGAGCGGGAACATGTGCTTTCCTCCGCTGGCCTGGCAGACCTACGACATCGACTACACGGCGGCCCGTTTCGACAATGGCAAGAAAGTGAAAAACGCGACGATCACCGTCAAGCACAACGGCGTCGTGGTTCAGGACAAGGTCGAACTGCCGAAGGCGACGACCGCCGCGCCGCTGACCGAAGGCCCCGAACCGGGGCCAGTTTATCTGCAAGACCACGGCAACCCGGTGCGATATCGAAATATCTGGATCGTTCCGAAGTCATAATGCCGGCGGCTTACTTGCCGGCCTGATCGGCGCGAACGTCGTAGCACCACAGTGACTGAAGATCGCGAATGTACAAGCGGCCGTTGGCCACGACCGGATAGGCCCAGGCCTGCGACTTGCCGCGGTCCGGCTGATCGGGGAGCGTGAAGCGGCCCTTTTCACGATAGCCCTCGGGACTGGGCTCGACGAGGGCGACTTCGTCCTTCTCGCCATGTACGTAAAGCCGGTCGTCAGCGAAGCACACCGAAGCGGCGCCAACGCCCCGCTCTTGCCATTTCACCTCGCCGCTGGCAAAGTCGGCGCACATCAGGCCCTGGGTGTTGGTGCCGTACAAGTATCCTTTGAGATATACTGCGCCGCCGATGCTGTTGGGCATTTTTGGAATAAAGTACACCTGCTCGGCCGAGATCGCATCTCCGTCCACCTTAAGCCGCACCAAACCGCCGCCACTCCGCCCCGCGGCGCTATAAATCATGCCGTCATGCGCAATCGGAGTGGGAATGTTCGCCGGGCTGCCCTCGGCCGTTTTGGCGTAGCGCCACAGCAACTTGCCCGAATCGGCCGCGACTCCGACCAGTCCCTTTTGCAGGAACTGGACATACTGTTTCACGCCCCCGAATTCGACCACGATGATCGAGGCGTAAGCCGCCTGATCAGCCTCGGGCTGAGCCGATTTCCAGACCACGTCCCCCGACTTCTTGTCGAGCGCCAAGAGCGTGGCCTCGGCGCCGCCGGGCGTGCAGATCAGCATATCGCCATCGACCAGAGGCGACTCGGAATAGGCCCATTGCCCCGGTTGTCCACCGAAATCGCTGCGCAGGTTTTTCTGCCAACGGGGCTGGCCGGTCTTCCTGTCGAGACATGCCAGGTCGCCGTCCGAGCCCAAAACGTAGAGGGCGTCTCCGTCGACCGTGGGCGTGGAGCGCGAACCGGGATACTGGGGCCCCTTGTTGGCCCCCACCTTGCCAATATGGGTCGACCAGACGACCTTCGCGTCGTCGACCGCGAGCGCCTGCACGAACTCGTCGTCCGGGCCCTTGTTGCTAATCAAATACAGCCGATCTCCGACCACGGAAGGTGTCGAGTATCCGTCGCCGACCTCGTGTGCCTGCCAGAGGAGCTTGGGTCCTTCGGTCGGCCACTCGGCCAACAGGCCGGACTCCCGCGAGATGCCGTCTCGCCGCGGCCCGCGCCATTGCGGCCAGTCTTCGGCGACAGCCAAGGCCGAGTACGCACAAACTCCCACGACCAGTACGAGCAGTGATCGAGCATTCATATTGCTCCTCCTCATTCGCGATTGAACGGCCGATGATTGATTGGACGCATCGTTGTCTACGTGCGAGCGCCGTGGCGCTACGATATGCCTAGCAGTGTAGCGGTTCGCGGGCCGAGGATCGACAAGAAAATGGCGATGGCCGCCGAATCAGCGGGTCGCCGCCAGCGGGGCTTCGGGCGACCGCAGTTCGTTGGCGTGCAATCGAAGGATGCGAGCCATCTCGACGATCGACTCGGGATCGCGATGAAGTTTTTCGTGTTGAGCCGGCACAAACCATTCGCTGTCCACGCCTCGACAGCGCGCGCTCGAAACACTCACCACTCCGTCGCCCGGCTCGCCAACAGGCGAAAGTTTTCCCGTACCCACGATCGAGTGCAAGCGCACGGCGGGGTTGACCGGCATCTGACCCAGCGCGTTCAGAAAAGGATTGTTGGGTTCGAGAAAGTTGACCGCGGTGGGGCGCGATTCGGTAACGGCGGGCTTGAACACATCGCGGTTCGCGTTGATCACTTGCAGGTATTCTTGTTTCGCCTGCGGCCCAAAGTTGACGAGGCTCGATCCAATTCGTCCCGCCAGCCGCCGCGCCATGACGCTGCCTTGATGCGGAGTACCCACGAACACCACGCGCAACACGAACGGCAAGGGTTCGAAGAAAAAATCGCGTGCCAGGCGCATCCGCACCTGCGGACTGGCACGCACGGCGTCGAGCGGCTGCCGGGCCGCCTGATTCCAAAGCAGGTCATACGAGTTGACGATCTGCATTTTCGACAACAGGCCGCCCAGGCTGTGGCCGATCAGGACCATCGAGTCCAGTGCCGGATCGTCGTTCGCCGGCGCCGACAATTGCCGCGCAAGGGCCAATTGCGCGCGGAGCTGGGCGGCCGACTCCAAAACGACGCCGCCGGTCGGATAGCGAAATGCCCAAAACTGAAATCGCTCGTACAAGTCGGGCTGGACGCGCAGATCGTTGAAGACGTCGACCCACGTGATCGGGTCTGAATACAACCCGTGAATGAAGACGACCGGAATCTTTCCGCGGCGTAGCGCTCGGTCATGATTAGCTTGGGTTGGACCGAAGTATCGGTGGGGGCCGTGAACCCGCGCAGGTACTGCCGCGGCGCCTCGTTCACGACCGCCGCCAGCGGCGCCGTCAGATCGCGGGCCAAGGAAGTGCGCTGGCCGCGCCAGGTGACGGCGGAAATCGCCAGGGGATTGTAAAAGTCGAGCGCAGCTTCGCCTCGGTCGAACGACTCTCCCGGTCCGTCCGGCCCAATGGGGCGCAAGACCGCGGTCACGGCGAAGGGTTGGCGAGCTCGCAAGAACGGTTGATCGTCGGTGGCCGACTTTCGCACCGCGATCAGGGCCAACCCCAACCCTTCGGTGACGTGATGATTCGTAATGTCGCGGCTGCGAAATCGCTCGGCTAACGCAAGTTGGTCGAAGTCGCCCGGCAGCCAACTGAACCCGTAGTAGTTGATCGGAATGACGCGCGGCGACTCCCTCGCGAAGCGTCAATTGTCCGCGCGGGTCCAGGCGGCCATATCGCTGACCCGCGTCGATCAATCCCGCCAGCCCGCGGTGATAGGCTTGCCAGGCCGCCTGTCCCTCGGCCGACGGAAAGCCGCCGACTTGCAAAGCTTGGGCCGCATGCAACGTGGCGCGATAGTAGACATCCACCGAGCGGTCCTGACCCCGGCGGTCGAGCTCGTCGGCAAAGGCCAGCTCCTGCTGGCTGCGGGCGGCAAGCTGCGAGCCGTCGAACGTCGCGTCGAGCCGGTAAGCAGTTACCTCGATCGGAGCTTCGACGTCGCTCGACGGCCGGCTGAGATATGCCGCTTCCGGCGGGCGCAGCGTGACACTCCGACAGCCAGCCAGGACTGCCGCCAGGGTCCAGACAACAAGGGCCCACCGCGGCAGGCCCGATCGATCGTGTTCCATCACCGAGTTGTCACATCCTCCGTTGCATGCCACGAGAGGGTCGAGCTCCTGTCGACCATTGCAACACTACCACGCATTTGGGTCGATGCCGGCCACCCCCTTGCGAATCAGATGGCGTCGAATCGTCGCCGAGCCTGACGCGCGCTGCGACCGGCACGGCTTCGCTGGCCGGCAAAGTCGCCTGCGTTCCGTGCAACCGCGATTGACGACAGAATCACGATTGGATATATTTGTCTAAGCGAATATGAAAACCACCACCGTCCATCGCGTTGATTTGATGTTTCGGGCCTTTTCCGACCGCACGCGGCTGCGCATTTTGAACATGCTGCGCGGCGGCGAGTTGTGCGTGTGCCATATTGTCGACGTGTTGGGAGTGCCACAGCCGAAGGCCTCGCGACACCTGGCCTATTTGCGCAAGGCTCGACTGGTGACCGCTCGCAAGCAAGGCCAATGGAGCTATTACAGCCTGGCCCCGGCAAAAACCGTGTTTCATCAGAAGCTGCTCGACTGCCTGGGCTGTTGCTTCGAGGACGTTCCGGAATTGGCGAAGGACACCAGGCGACTGGCAACGATCAGGAATTGCTGCCGCTGATTTTTTTGCAAACAGATATCTGCATAAGCGAATGTAATGGTCGGTCCTCGATTCCGGCCAGGGACTTTTCGACACGCAGTTCTTAACCAAGGGAGCTAGACCATGACCATCGAGCAAATCGTGCAGGAAAAGTACGGATCGGTCGCAACCAAGGGGCTGTCGAGCGAACATCAGGGAGTCAAAGCCATTGCCGAGGCATTCGGCTACTCCGCCGGCCAACTCGCATCGATCCCGGCCGAGGCCAACATGGGACTCTCCTGCGGAAACCCCACCGCCTTCGCCAGCTTGAAGCCGGGCGAAACCGTCGTCGACTTGGGGAGCGGCGGAGGGCTCGACGTATTTCTGGCCGCTGGCAAGGTCGGACCGACGGGCAAGGCCATCGGAATCGACATGACACCGGAAATGCTGGCGCTGGCCCGCGCCAACGCCGAGAAGGCCGGCCTGGCGAACGTCGAATTTCATGAGGCGACCATCGACAAGCTGCCACTGGCCGACGCGTCGGTCGACTGCGTGATCAGCAATTGCGTGATCAATCTCGCGCCGAACAAGCCGGCTGTCTTCCGCGAAATTGCGCGGGTGCTGAAACCTGGCGGTCGACTGGCTGTGAGCGATATCGCGCTTAAGCAGCCGCTGCCGGCGGAAATCGGACAGAATCTATTGGCCTACGTCGGCTGCATTGCCGGGGCCATCCCCATCGAAGAGTATCGGCAAGGTCTGTTGGCGGCCGGCTTTTCCCACGTCGAAATGGTCGATTCCGGCGCCGACTTGACGGTCTACGGCAAGGTCGAAAAGCAAATTGCCTGTTGCTCGCCCGGCACGTCGTGCGGGTCCGACGTGCACGACTCGCTGCACGAATTGATGCAGCGCTACAACATCAACGACTACGCGGCCAGCGTGAAGGTATATGCCGTGAAGTCCTAGGCACTGCTAGGCACTGGTTTGAGATTGCGCGAAATCGTACTTGCCATTGCATGAGGTGACACACGCCGGCATCGTCCCCTGAGCCTCGCGGGTACGTGGGTTGATTTCGACGCATCTGGCGGCTATTTGTGCCGAGTTTTCAGGTCGGCGCGGCACCCACGATCGCGTCAGCCTGTTGGCTGCCCAGACCACTTCCCTCGCACCGCGGCATTAAAAGCGATCGACCGTGATGTCTGATGTGCGATAATGTGCAGCGGCGGTGAGGACTGAATTGCTCAGTCCACTATAATAAAGAATTAGATTGCCTGAAGTTTCCCAGGAGTACGAGATCGCCGCGAACTGTTTCGAGAGCACCCAGTCGCTCCGGCGCGAGATTCTTATAACGATAAGTCAGTATCAAAATCAAAGAATCCGAGAGCCATTAAAAGGAGACCTTTACATGACCGCCTGGATTTTGGTCAGCGATGCCAGCCGAGCCAATTTGTATTCCGCCGAGCTTCGCGAGGACGACTGGTCGCTCGTCGAGGCCTTTGAGCATCCCGAAGGTCGAAAGATGTCTCGCGAAATCGAGGGCACCAGCCCCCCTGGTCGAGAGCAACAAAGTGGTCCCCAGGGACAGAGCGGTCGACGAACCTCACTCGAACCGCAAACGACGCCCAAGGAAGCCGAACTCCATCGCTTCGCGCATCGACTAACCGATTTTCTGGAGAAGGCGGTTGCCAAGCGCTCGTTCGATTATCTGGTGCTCGTAGCGCCACCTCATTTCCTGGGAACGCTGAAAGGGTCTTTGGGTCAGCAGGCCGCCAAACACTTGCGAGCAACGGTCGACAAGGACCTGAGCACGCTGGGGGCCCCCGAACTTCGCCAGCGCCTGGTCGACTCGGTGTTTCCACAAAAGTCCACTTCCTCTTGAACCGATCGCGAGACGCACGCAATCCAAATCGCGAGGACGGTCAATTGGACGCTCACGCGAGCGCCTTCAGCGAAGTTTTTGATCGCCGGCAAAGGCCGCCAAGAGGTCCATCGTCGAGACCACGCCGACCAGGCGTTGTTGATCGTCGAGCACCACCAACCGATGCACACGATTACGAAGCATGACCTGCGCCGCATGCTGGATTGAACTCTCAAGCGCGATCGAAACCGGATCGAGCGACATCCAGTCTTGCACTGGATCCGTCAATAAGTCCGCCCGTTCTAGCTTGCCGACAAGGGCCTCGTGATCGAGGGCCCGAGCTTCCGACAGGGCGTTCAATTCATCGCCGAGATCCTTGGCGACTCCCAGCAGATCGGTGACGGAGATGACACCGACGCAGCGCTGGCGAGCGTCCACGACCGGCAGGGCGGAAACGCGGTTCTCCGTCATTGCGGCCAGGGCTTCGCGCAACGTGTTCCGCGGATTGACATGCACGACATCGGTACTGACAACGTCCTTCAATGCGGTCTGCGATCGACTCATCTCACTGCCTTTCATCCGCCCTAGGTTGATGCTAAGCCAGTCGAAATCGCTGGCCAATTCCACGGTCCAACGCTGAATGATACACGAGGTGGGCGACGGCAATATCGCAAATGGCCATCCCAATCGGGATCGCGATGATTCTTTCGTCGTCTGAATCGCGACCGTGTTTCTTGCCGACTACGATTTCGCCAATCGTGGCATAGACCGGTGGCATGCCGCCGGGAAATTCCGGATCGGGCTGACCGTCGGCTGTTTTGCGATCGCGGCCGATCTCGTCGAAGTACTTTGCCAGCGCAATGTCGTCGACGATAAACTTATTGGCCAAATGCAAGGCCTCGGCGGTGTAGGCACAGCCCCCCTCGATGCCCACGGCGAACGCGCCCGGTTTGAACCATTCGGGCCGCATGATATGCTCGTCGCCGTTGGTGCAGGTGCAGATCACATCGGCTCCCTCGACGCACGACTGATTGTCGGAGCAGAGAACGATTTCGCCCGCGAAGTAGGCTGAGGCCCGGTCCTTGAGCGCCGCCATGGCCGAGTCACGAATATCGCGTAGGCGAACTTGCCGTAACGAGGGAATTTGCGAGGTGAGGAATTGCAGGTGCATGCTCCCCTCGAATCCGCAACCCACTAGCGACAAAGTCTGGGCCCCGGCAACCGCGCACCGTCGGGCCACGATCGCACTGACGGCCGCGGTCCTCAGGCCGGTCAGGTAGCTGCAATCCATGATCGCCAGCGGCACCCCCGTTTCGGTGTCGTTATAGACTTGCACTCCAGTCACGTTGGGCAGATCTCGCTGGTAGTTCTGGGCAAAACCACCGACCCACTTCAGGCCGCAAGCCCCCAACTGATGCAAGTAGGCCGGCATCGCATGCAGAAAGTTGGCCGGATCGGTATTAGTCGGGTGCACGCCGATCTTGGGATGCATCTCATACGTTCCCTCGGCATGCTCGCGCAGGGCCTGCTCCACGACAGCCACGACTTCGGTCGGCCCAAGCGATAACGAGACGACTTCATCACGTGACAGCAATAAGACCGTAATGTGTTTCATGGGCCGGATTCCAGTACGTCTTGCGGATAAAAAAACCTCACTGCCTCGATCGGCCACTCACGGACCGAACGGCGATTGCAGTGTGCGAAAAGGCACAACTCCGCGCCTAAACCGCGCACTTTTGGCGATTGCCCGCCCGAATCGGGTGTGAAGTTCGCCAAGGCTATGAAAAACGCAATTCCAATGCCCCCGACGTATCGCTCGTTGTTTTGAGAGGATTCCACTTCCGAAAACTCCCGCGTTGCATGTCGGCACGGCACTTGCGACTTCCGTAGTGCGCGACGTCGCAATCAATGCACTGGCTGGTGCGGCGAAAGTGACAACCGTCGCGAAATCAAAGCTGGTTCGAAACCCACACCGCGAGGCACGAATGATCTTCCCCGTCATCGGCGACATCCTGCTCACGAAGGCGCAAGCAATCGCGCATGGTATTGCTCCCAACGATCCGTTCGAGCGGGGACTGGCCCACGCCCTGCGAGAAAAATGGCCCATGATGCACAAGGACTACCACCACTACGCGCATCAGTCCCATCCCAAGCCGGGCGAGATCTGGGAATGGGGCGGATTTGGCGCCCGAGTCTTCAACCTGCTCACGCAGGAAGGATCGTTCGACCACGGCGCCAAGGCCGGTCGAGCGACGTTGGCAAACGTCAATCATTGTCTCCGCCGATTGCGACATGCCGTGGAGACGCAACAGATCAAAAGCCTGGCATTGCCGAGGCTGGCTTGCGGCGTTGGGGGGCTGAGCTGGGATGAAGTGCTTCCACTAATCGAAAAACACCTGGGCGACCTGTCGACCTCGGTTTACGTCTACACGACCTATCACCCCGGAGTTCAGGCGACGGAGCCCGGTGTGTGATCCGGCGGCTCAAGCCGCGGCACGGCGTGTAACGGCAATGTACGCGGACGTCGACAATCGACACATTCAAGGATTGATTGAACGACGTTTTGGACGCGGCTATCATGGATTTGCTTGTCCCTTTCCTGGCGTGAATCGGTCGGCTCTGTTTTCGGGCGAGTCGAGTCGCGCGGCAGTCGTTAATCAACTCAAATCGGAATGTCAGCATGCAACATGAAAGCGAAGCCGGCGGCGCAATGCCTTTTTCGTCGGAGTCCGACGCGAGACCGTCACGAAACCCCGTTGACTCGCTGGAGGCGAGCGAACGTGACGGAGAACGCGCTGAGTTTGAGGCGGCCTGGACGGGTGATGGCGACGGTTCGAGGATTGGCGCGGCGCTGTTCGACGAACGCGAGCTGCGCAATGCTCAAGCGGCACAGGACGCCGACTTGGGCGGCGGCCTCTACCTCACCACCGACGAGCTTTCCGATCTGCACTCCACGCGAGATTTTATTCGCCTGTTACGTTCGAAGAATCTCGACGTGGCCAAGATCAAAACCGCCGTGGTCTATGAATACGAGTTGGAATCGCTGCAGATCGAGTTGGTCAAACTGCAGCGCTGGATTCAGGAGCAAGGCAAACGGCTGGCCATACTGTTCGAGGGTCGCGACGCGGCCGGCAAGGGCGGTACGATTCGACGCTTTATCGAGCATCTCAATCCGCGTGCCATGCGCGTCGTGGCCCTGCCCGCGCCCACTGAGGAAGAGCGCGGCCAGTGGTACTTTCAACGCTACATGAAACAATTGCCCAATCGTGGCGAGATCGTTTTCTTCGACCGCAGTTGGTACAACCGCGCGGTTGTTGAGCCGGTCAACGGCTTCTGCACCCGCGAGCAATACGAGCGATACCTGCAACAAGTGCCCGAGTTCGAACACATGCTGGTGGAGGATGGCATTTTGCTCGTAAAGTTCTGGTTCTCGATCGGCAAGGACGTGCAGTCGATTCGCTTCAATTCGCGGCGTCGCAACCCGCTCAAGCAATGGAAGCTCAGTCCTTTGGATGCAAAGGCCCAGGATCTTTGGGACGCCTATACCAGGTACAAGGAGGTTATGTTCAGTCGCACGCACAACAGCTTCAGTCCCTGGATCATCGTGCAGGCGAACAACAAGCGCCGCGCCCGACTGGAAAGCATGCGGCACTTGCTATCGCTAATGGACTACGACGGCAAAGAGAAGGCCCGCGTGAGCCTGTTTCCCGACCCCAACATCGTCACTCGATTCCACCGTGGCTCGATCAAGACCGATTAGTTCCCACTTGCCGCCGGTTGCTTCGTGATCCAGCGAATATGCGCCGGCCTCCGTTGCTGTAGAACCAGTTTTCGCGCAGGGAAAACCGTCGATGGCGAAGCAAGCGGATGAATTGACGGCCAGTTTCTACCGCTGTCGGCGTGACGAGCGCTTTCTCGACACGTTTTACGACGGGTTCCTATCCAAGTCGCCGGCAATCGCTCAGATGTTTGCCAACACGGATTTCAAAATCCAAAAGCTCATGCTCCGCCAATCGCTGCTGGAACTGCTCTGTTTCGATCGCGAGATGTCCGGCACGCGGGAAGAGATCGAACGATTGGGGCGCCGCCACAAGGAACTTAACGTCACGCCAGAAATGTACCTGATGTGGCTGGATTCGCTGTGTGAGGCAGTCAAGAAACATGATCCGGAATACTCGCCCGGCCTGGAGCAGCTCTGGCGTGCGGCCACGCATAAGTCGATCAAGGAAATGATCGCCGCGGGCACATCGCAAGCGGCCGACAGCTAAGCGTGAACGCGCAAAGCCCTCAGGGCGTTCCTCTTTTTTCCGTTGCCCCTGGAAGGAGGGAAAAGGGGACGGTTCGGCTCTCCTCGCGCGGTCCGTGATCGGACAGATTGGAAATAAACCCCGTCTCCGCGCCGCAGCGCTCACCCGACTGAAGCGACCGCTACGGATCGGCCGAATAACCGTAGCGGTCCGAGTTCCGTGAGGTAAAATGAACCGGCCTAAACACGTCCCGCGCCCGTAGCTCAACTGGATAGAGCAGCGGACTTCTAATCCGCAGGTTGCAGGTTCGATTCCTGCCGGGCGTAGTTTGTGAAATGTCGAAGCAGATGATGACAGGCTGGTCCAAGTTTTGCTCAGCTAATGACTTGGATTTCAAAACAATCGGGGGAGTGTCAACGTTGCTCGTGTCCGTCCGCGATACCTTCTGACACGCCGAGACCGTCGTCTGTGTCCATTTTTGTGTCCACTCAACCGCAGGCAACGCAGGGAGCTTTCTGATCGCTGACATCGCGTCGTCTCCGATCAAATGTGCATTGATATCCAAAGTCAGCGTCACCGTAGAATGCCTGGCCAGCTCACCTTAGGCCCCAGCCGATCGACAAAGAGTTCGCGCCTGATTCTCGCGCTGCTGCGCAGATCTCCGCCGAGGCGTAGGCTTCTTAAAATGCGGTTTATAAATTGATAGCACGAGTCCTCCCAGCCTCCTACAATTGCGCATCAGTCTACAGAACCGAGATCGCGACGTAATGGACGAGACAACACGGTTTACCGCGAGCGTTGACACGATCGTTAGCCACCTGGAAAACACGCAATGGTGGCCGCGGGACATCATGCGTCGTCATCAATTCCAGCTACTCGAGGCACTAGTCGCTCATGCATATCAGACAGTTCCGTGGTATCGCCGCCGATTCGATGCGCTGGGGATCGAGGCCGTTCGAGCAGCGACCGACGACGTTTGGCCCACGGTTCCGCTTCTAACGCGGAGCGGTATTCAAGAGGCTGGCCAGGCGCTGCACAGCTCCGCGATACCCTCGTCCCACGGTCGCGTGTCATCGAGGTGGACCAGCGGCTCGACCGCGACGCCAGTCATGGTACTCACAACCGAGGTGACGACACGGTTCTGGGTTGCCAATTCCATTCGCGAACAGCGTTGGCGGGAGTGTGACTTCCGTCACAAGCTGGCGGTCATTCGAAATCTTCCCGACGGGCATGCCGAACCGCCACATGGCCTCACGCTTGCAAATTGGGGTTTCGCCGCGGCGGCAGGCGTGGAGACGGGGCCTTGTGTCGCGCTTAACATCAAGAGCACCGTCACCGAGCAGGCCGCTTGGCTAGCGCACGAGCAGCCGGCCTATCTACATTCCTACCCGCCGCTGATCTATGATTTGGCGCGGCATTTCATTGCGACTGACCAGCGATTGCCCAGTCTGCAGCGCGTGTTCACGCACGGCGGGGTCGTGGAACCGAAAGTGCGCGAAGCCTGTCGGCAGGCCTGGGATGTCGATATCCTGGACGCTTACTCCGCCAATGAAGTCGGCCACATCGCGATCCAGTGCGCGGCACGCGGCGGCTACCATTTGCAGGCGGAACACTTGCTCGTCGAAGTGTTGGAC
Source organism: uncultured Planctomycetaceae bacterium (assembly GCA_963791755.1). Classification (GTDB taxonomy): domain Bacteria; phylum Planctomycetota; class Planctomycetia; order Pirellulales; family PALSA-1355; genus PALSA-1355. The sequence goes on along the minus strand of CAWBTK010000001.1, from coordinate 584,483 downwards.
GACGGCGGCCGGCCCTGCCGAGCCGGTCAAACTGGCCGGGTCGTGGTCACGGACCTCTATAACTATGCGATGCCGCTTGTGCGTTACGAGATCGGCGACTACGCCGAGGTCGGCGAACCGTGCCATTGCGGTCTCAAACTGCCGACGCTGAACCGTGTCCTTGGGCGGTCGCGTAACATGTTCGTCCTACCCAATGGACAGCGGCGCTGGCCGGCGCTCGAAGTGGATCCTCTGGCCAGCTTCAAGGGCCAGCTGCCGATCCGGCAATTTCAGGCAATCCAGCACGACGTGCGCGATATCGAGATCAAGCTAGTCGTGGATCGCCCGCTCGTGACCACCGAGGAAGATGCAATCCGTCGGATGATGGCAACCTGGTTCGCCCAAGGGATGGCCGTGCGCTTTAGCTACGTCGATCAGATACCGCGCGACCCGACTGGAAAATTCGAGGATTTTCGTTGCGAGATCGCAGAGTCGCGTTAGAATTTTGACGTTTCCAGTCGATGCGATTCAGCCCCAATCCATGTTGTGCAAGGCGCTCGCGGACGGTTCGGCGATCCAGCACTTTATGTCCACGACGGTCGAACAGGGTCAAGACATTGATTCATGCTTGAGGTCTATTTGGAGCGCTTAACTCCCCAACAACTTGAGCCCTATTTGTCCGGCTACTTGATGGGTGGCTGGCGTGAGGACGACTTAGTGTTGGACTCGGTAGAAGTCGAACGGGGACGCATTCGCGGCATGATCAGTGCCCGAGCCTTTTACATGCCAGGCGACGGCACTTTTCATTTGACCGTGCCGTCAGTATTCATTTGGGTCTCACAACTGGCGATCATTTATGCCTGTTGGGAGCAGTGCCTCCCGCGCAAGCCGGGAGAAATTTACGTCCGCGAGATCGATTTGAAATGTCGACGCCCCGTGACATCGCCTCGCGATATTCGATTCTCCTTGACCTTGACCTCGCAGCGGCGGGTGCCCGAGGGCATCTACTATTGTGGCGCCATTTCGGTCGACGACGGGGCATTCATCGGCGACGGTCGCTTTATTCTTCCTCAGTTGACGCCGGCCCCGCCATTAGCGGCTGACGCCGGCTCGGTGCCCCACCCGCAGCGATGACGCATCGCTGCCGCTGGAACAGTATCAGGAACCTTTTCCGAGGCACGTGAGTCTCGGCCAGTAATACCAGTCGGGAGCAAGCAGGATGATGTGTCAGACGATCGATTTGAAGACGGCGCTGCCGGCGCTAATTGCGCGTTACCAGGGTAAGTTGCCGGTCGTGGAAGCGATCTGTTCGGGTAAGCTGCCGATCGAACACCTTCGCGCGATCGGCGCACGACAATATGCCGAGGCCAAAGCGGCGCTTCAAGTTAAGTTCGCCGAGCGGCTCCGCATTTGTCCAATTTCGGCCGCCACGGCGCGGCGATATTGGTGTCAACAATTGACGGACGAGTCTGGCAACTTCGAGCCTGGACACGATCATGCGACGCTGCTTGCGCCCAGTTGTCTTGCCGTGGGTGTGACCCCGGAACAACTTGAGGCGGAGTATCAGCGGTACTTGCCTCGAGTCGACTATCTGTGTAAATCACCGGTCTCACTTGAACTTACGTTGCGTGAAGGCGCGCAAGTGTATGTCGAAGAAGCGGTTTTCGTCGGTACCGCCAATCGCATCGGGGATGCGCTTCGCGATCATTATGGCGTGCCCGAAGAGGCCGTTCTCTACTTCCGTTTGCACGCCGAGGTTGACGTGGGCCACAGCGCTGCGGGCCTGGAAATGCTCGCACATTGTGCACAGTCCGAGGCTCACAAACAACTTGTCGTCGAGACGGCCGAGCGTAGCTTGGAGCACTTTCCCATTTGGGCCGAAGATCTGAGCGGTTAGCTGAGCGATATCGGCCTTCTCGCGCGACCCGATATCAATCACAACTTACGCCCGTTCTCGCGCCGTTGCGCCTAGGTGTGAATGCACCACGTCATGCGCGCTACAAGTCGGTAAGTGCTGCTACATTGCTGCCGTGTTGCCCCCAATGTGATATCTCATCATGTTGCTCCCTCGTCGCCGTGGAGTTCGATGGTATTCATTTCGCTGCGCGTATGTTGCCGTTTTTTTTCTTGCCGTCTAAAAGGCAGATTGTTATAACGCAAAACGCAACTTTTCGGCTGGTACCTTTGAAGCGATTTTTGTCCTCGCGTTCCCTGTCGTTACGAATCACTCGCATTCGTGGAGGGGTCAATGCTGACGCGTAGAAAGAAGCGCGCCAAATCGCCGCGCAAGGATCGTCGGTCTCGCAGTTTGCAGTTGCAACCGCTGGAAGAGCGCACACTGTTGACGATCGACTCGCGGTTCGACGACGGGCAGTTGACCGTCCACTCCAGCGCCAACGACGACTTCCTGCTCTCTTGGAGCGGCAACGTAATCAAAGTCAACGGAGCCGATCCGGCCCCCACTAGCATCGCGGCTGGCGACGTTCGGTCGCTGCGGTTCGAGGGCGGCCCCGAGAGCCAGGTGATCGACATCTCGAAATTTAACCGAATCGTCTTTCCGTCGGTCGAACAATTCGTGTTCGACAATGGGCCCTGGCTCAAGCCCGACAGTGTGCTGCAAATCGTGGAGGATACGCTGGGGCCTGGCTGGGCCGAAAAACTGCGGATCGACAGCCCTCGCGACTTCCTGGTCTCCGGGGCTTGGCGCGATCCGCTTAACAGCGACGCGCTCGCGCGGCAATTGACAGCGGCTGGCTGGGGAGACTCACGCGGCTTGTTGAAACGCATCACGGACGAGTCGGCGGCGCATGCTGCGGTTTACTCGCAAAGGATTGGCCCACAAGACACGCGTCCAGACTACGACGTGTTGTTCAACGGCCAGCGCCGCCTCGATGCCGTCGCCGCGCCCGGCGACGAGCCGCTGGCTTCGCCCTTCTTTGGCGGGGATGAGGGAAATGATCCGATGATCTACATTTCCGGGCCGGCTGCGCAAACGGAGGGCAACTCCGGCACGACGAACGTCGTGTTCAACGTGTCCGTGTCGGATTCGACGGGAAGCGTGACGTTCACGTGGGAAACCGTCGATATCACGGCGACCAGCGCCGACTATGTCCCGGGCAGCGGTTCCGGCACCGTGCCGCAGGGTGGATCGGCGCAGATCACGGTGGCGATCAAAGGCGACACGATCGACGAGCTCGACGAGACCTTCAAGGTGCGCCTGACGAGCGCGAGCGTGGCATTCGGAACTTCGGAGGCGGCGGCCACGATCCTCGATGACGACGCGCCGACCACTTCCATCAGCATCGCAAATGCCAGCCTCACCGAACCGGAGATCGACGGAGACACGGCCAACATGAGCTTCGTGGTCAGCCTCAGCGAGGCAAGCGCCGCGCCGGTGACGTTCAATTGGCGTACGGCCTCGATCGCCGGTCAGGCGGTCAGCCCCGACGACTACACGGCCGTTCCCACCACCGGCCCGATTACGATTCCCGCCGGTCAGACCTCCACCACGGTGCTGGTCAGCGTGCGCGGCGACGACCTCTATGAATCGAACGAGACGTTTAACGTCATCCTTTCGGACATTACACACGCTAACAACGGCAACCTGACGGCCGTGGGCACGATCATCAACAGCGACCCACCGGCCACGACGATTGACGTATCCGGCGCGTCGCTTCTGGAGCCGACTGGGCCTGGCGACGTGGCGAATATGCTGTTCACGGTTTCGCTGACCACGGCCACCACGCAGAGCGTGTCGTTCGTATGGCAAACGCAAGCCATAGCGGGACAGGCCACTGCCGGAACCGACTACACTGCTGTCTCGGCCACGACGGTCACGTTCGCGCCCAGCGAAACGACCAAAACGCTAACTGTCCCAATTAAGGGCGATTTGATCGACGAGTTGGATGAGACGCTGCAAGTCGTGTTGTCGAACATCACCAATGCGACCGCCGGTGTGCTCATCGGGACCGGCACGATCGTCGACAGCGACGCGACGCCGTTGATCGACGTGGCCGACACAAGCGTGGCTGAGGATGTGGCCAGCGGCACCGTGACCGTCAATCTGTCGCTGGACCATGCCAGCAGCCAGAACATCGTCGTGAACTGGGCCACCAGCGACGGCACCGCCGTACACAACGAAGACTTTGACGCCGCCAGCGGTAGTGTCACCTTTCTACCCGGCGAAACCAGCAAGTCATTGCCCACAATGGTACTGCACGACGACACGACACCCGAGTCCGATGAGACGTTCTTCGTGTTCCTGTCGAACGTCAATCCGTATGGCAAAATCGGCGTGGGGCAGGCCACGGTCACGATCATCGACAACGATCCGAGCACCGTGGTCGTCGACGATCAGGCCAAATTCGTGCCGGAAAATAGCCTTTACGGCACCACGGTCGGGTTTGTCGACGTCACGCAAAACCTGGCCCCCGACGCGGCACCGGTGCAGTACGTCGTCACCGGCGGCACGGGCGCGGCGATCTTCGCCGTCAACGATTCGACCGGCGAAATCACGGTGATTAACAGCTCGTCGCTGAACTACGAGGCGTTGCACACGTTCACGTTGAATATCAGCGTCAATGACCCGGCTTCCGGCACGACTTACGACACGGCCGTGATCACGGTCAACGTCACCGACATCAACGAACCTCCTCATTTTCTCTCGCACCACAACACGGCGACCTTCGCCGAGAACGCGACCACTCCACAAGCGCTCATGATCGCAATCGATCCCGAGACGGCCGATTCGCGCAGCGTGGAGATCATCGCCGGTGACGATGACGGCCTGTTCGCGCCTTTCTGGGGTGGCGTGTACAATTGGGTGACCGTACGCATGGCCACCGGCAAAACGCTAGATTACGAGACCAAGAGCGTCTACACGCTGACAATCAAAATCACCGACGGCGGCGGCAATAGCGATGTCGCCGAACTCAGGATCCTCGTCAGCGACGTTAACGAGCCGCCGCAAATCTCACCGCAAGAATTCGAGCTGCCCGAGAACAGCCCAATCGGGACGCTGGTTGGCACGGTCACTTCGATCAATGACGCCAGCGACACTTCGATCACTTACAGCATTTCCGATCCCGGCAACGCGGCCGGCATATTCGACGTCGATTCGGCGGGTCGGATCACGGTATTGGACAACTCGGCGCTCGACTACGAGAATTCGCCGCCGACCTACCACCTTATCGTGTCCGTGACCGATGGCGTCACGACGCCTCAGACCGCAGAAGTGACGATCCACGTTAGCGACGTCAACGAGCCGCCAATCGTCACGCCGGCGACGTTCACCATTGACGAGAACAGTCCCCATGGAACTTTGGTGGGAACTCCGATTCAATTCACCGATCCCGACGCGGGCTCGGTAACCTTGTCAATCACGGCGGGCAACGACACGCCGATTGGGACGGGAGTATTCGCGTTTGATCCCGTGACCCGGCAATTATACGTAGCCGATTCGCATCAATTGAACTACGAGCTCAAGCAGAGCTATCAGTTGGCCGTTCAGGCGCACGACAATGGAACGGGCCAGCTAACGGACGTCAAGATTATCACGGTCAATGTCAACGACAAGGACGAAGCACCCGAGGTGCAAGGCGGAGTGTACTCGATTTCCGTGCCCGCGGCGCCCGATTCGATCGACGGTGTGTTTGCCGGCCAGGTTCACGTCCAAGACCCCGATGCCAGCGATTTCTACGGCGATGGCGGCAACGGCCAAAGCTCTTGGGGCTTTTCGATCACGAGCGGCAACATCGGCACCGCGCCAAACGAAGCCCTTGAAATTAGCGATGCCGGTGTGATCACTGTCAACAACACGGCGGCACTGCGCACGGCGATGGGGCAGACGTTAACGCTGACGGTGAGAGTCACGGACGATGATGACTCGAACAATTTGTTCGCGACGGCCAACGTGACGCTCATCGTATCGGCGACTGCAGCGCCTCCGACGATCACGCTGACCGCCACGCTGCGCGACTTCCATTCCAGCGGCTTCATCCCTACCAGCCCCACGGATTCGCAGCCGCACCCAGATTTTCAGCGCGATTTGAATCCCTTTGCTGTTTACACAGGTCTGGTCAAATCGACGCTCGGCGTCGATGGAAAACCGGTGTTCTCTGGCATCGCCACGCCTGGCAGCGTCGCGCCGATCAAGGATGCCGCTTCGTTCAGCAGTTGGTACAACGATAATTCGGTCTACAACAGGACGACGGCGACGAATCTTACGTTCACCCGCCAACAGACTGTGGATCCCACCACAGGCTCGAACGTCACAGCCTATTGGTCGGTGAATCCGACGTTTTTCCCGCTCGACAATCAATTGTTCGACGTTCCTGGCGGAATGCATCAAACCGCGGACGATGAAGACGAGTATTTGTCGGGCGGACCGGATGGCGACGGCCTCCAGCATAATTTCCATTTCACCATGGAAATACATGCCACGTTCACTTACCGCAAGGGCACCAACCAACTCTTCAAGCTTACCAAGTCCGACGACGACCTCTGGCTGTTCATCAATCAGCAGTTGGTCGTGGATATCGGCGGCATCCATGCACCGGCGAATGGCGTCGTTAATCTCGACGCTATTTCGGGCGCAGTTGGGCCTGATGGACGGACAAACATACCCACTTGACATGTTCTTCGCCGAGCGGCGTACGGACCTATCGCACCTCGAGGTGTTTACCACGATCGCCGATTTGACGACGAATCCGGGCTACGTGATCGACGAGGACTCGCGACTGGTTTCGACGATCACCGACGCCACGCCTCCGGGAGAGCCGATCACGTTTTTTGTGCCCCCTAATCCGCAGGCGATCTCGTTCACCTACCAGGACCTGCTGTTCGACACCGACGATCCCAAATCGATCAACGACGCTTTCGAGCTGGCACTGGTCGACGAACAGGGCCGCGCGCTGGTACCGACCATCGGGCTGGGGAAGGACTCGTTTTTCAATTTCACCGAAGGCGAGACGGCAAAACTTGCCGCAGGCGCCACGCTAAACGGCAACACGATTACGCTCGACATCTCGCACGTGACGCCCGGAATCCGCGCAGCTCGTCACGCGACTGGTCAACAACGATGGCGTTGGAAACGGCATTGACGACACGGATACGCGGGTCACGATTCCCGGCGGCGTGCGGTTTGTCAATTTGCCCACGAGCGGACCGTTCGCCGAGTCCGGCGGCCTCGTGGCCTTCGAAGCGGAAAACTATACCAGCAACGCCAAGGGCGCCACGCCCGCGGCCAATAGCGTCTGGAACAACGTGATCAATACGGCGCCTCCGCCGGTCACGGTCAGTGGCGGCCGCTACATGCAGGTCCCCAACGCAAACGTCGACACGGGCAATAGCACGCTGGGCCCGCGGCTCGATTACTCGATCGACCTGGGCAGCACGGACCCATACTACGTGTGGATCCGCGGCAAGAGCTTCAACACCGATGGCAACTCCAGCACCGTCGACGATTCGGTTTACGTCGGCTTAGATGGCGCCCTGATTCAGCCCACTACCACCTACGTCTCCTTTCCGACGACGGATTGGGGTTGGCAGCAGAACACGTCAGCCAGCAATCGAATCACGTTTACGCCCGGCTCGGCGGGCACGCACACCCTAAACCTGTGGATGAAACGCGACGGCTCGGCCATCGACAAAATCGTAATTACCAAGGATCCCAACTACGTTCCGGCAGGGCTTGGCCCTGGCGAAAGCGCCCGCAAGATCACACCAATTGTTCCGCCGACCTTCGCGCCGCCAACGGTACCCATTGCGCCTCGGGCGGCCGACTTTAGCGTGCTGACGGATTTGTCACGGGGCTTCGACGTCAACTATCACGAAACGTCGTGGAATCAAAGCACCGACACGCTGTTTGCCGATGTGACGCTGAAGAACAACGGCCGCTACATCGTGCGCGGCGACACGGCGCCGCTGTTAATTGGCGTCAAGAAGATCACGGCGCCATTCGTGACGCTTGGCGATCCCGACCTGGTCGGACCCGATGGTACGGCTTACTACGACATCTCGCGGCTGGCATACACGACTAGCGACACGACGCTCGTCAACAACGACCAGGTGCCGGGCATTCAGCTCAAGTTCAAGAACCCAACCGGCGTGCAATTCAACTATGAAATCGTGGTGCTCGGGGCGGTCAACCGCGCCCCGGCCTTCACAAATATTCCCACTTCGCAATCGATCGCCATCAATGATCCCAACCACTACTCTTATCAGGCCAACGCCGTCGATCCGGACGGCGACCAGGTCAGCTACGCCAAGGTAGCCGGACCAGCCTGGCTGAGCGTGTCTAGCTCGGGATTGGTAAGCGGCACTCCGCCGGAGGCAGGCGCCTATCATATCGTACTTAGGGCCACGGACAACTTCGCGCTGCAGCCCCTGTCGACGGAGGCAGCCTACGACTTAATCGTTGTGGACGTTCCGAATCGCCCGCCGCAGTTCGACTCGATTCCGGTTGTCGATGCCTACGTGGGGGACTTGTACACGTACGCGTCGCACGCCTTCGACGTCGATGGCGACGCACTGACCTACTCGATCCAGTCCGGCAATCCAGGCGGAGATTTCCAGATCGTCCCCGGCACGGGCGCGATTTCTTGGCAACCCACATTGAACGACTTGGGGCAGACATTCACGGTCACGCTACGGGCGACCGATCCCGGCCTGCTTTTCGGCGAACAGACATACAGCATCGTGGTGCATGCCGATCCGGCCAATCGGCCCCCGGTGATTACCAGCGATCCGCAGACGCGGTTCGAATACACGAACACGTTCAACGCGCCCAGCGGCAACGTAGACCCCAACCAGTTGGCGCTGACACTGGCCAACGGCGCGCAGTACACCGGCGACGTTTCGATCACGCTGCCGGGCACTGTCGCCCCCAAGGTTGACGTGTTCCTGTTGTTCGACGATACGGGGAGCTTCAGCGGGGTCGCGCCGTCGTTGGTCAGCAGTTTTCCGGGCGTCGTCAGCGATCTGAGAACGGCCTTTCCGGCCGTCGACTTCGGCTTTGGCGTGGGACGATTCGAAGACTACGTCAACTACGCCTACTACGACGATCGGCCGTTTATCTTGAACCAGCCAATTATCGCCACTGGCACGCAGAATTTCGACCAGGCAATTGCTGCGGCCTTGTGCGATACACTCCAGGCAACGGCGGCGATCCGGCCGAATCATACCTGGAGGCGCTCTACCAGGTAGCGACCGGCGTGGGATATGACGGCGACAACAACGGCAGCAAACTGGGAAGCGGCGCGGCCGGCCTGGTCTCCACGCAAAGGACTCCCGGCTTCTCCGGCGACGTTCCGCCGTATAGCTCGTTTACGCCCGACGCCAGCGATACGGTGTTGCAGGCCACGGAACCCTACGATCCAACGCATTCCTGGCAAGGTGGCGTCGGTTTCCGCCAGGGCGCGCTACCAATCATCATCCTGGCGACCGATGTGGGCACGGGCTACCAGGATGACGGGCTCACGAGCATCGTCGGGGCCAACGGCGTGACCGTGCCGATCGCCGACTTGACCAGTATCTCGCGGTCGTATTCACCGTATCCCGACACTGGCGCACGTTTTCAGCAGACGATCAGCGCACTTAACTCGTTGAATGCACTCGTCATCGGGTTGGGCACCAATAGCGAAGACGTTTACGCGCCGCGGCGCACGCTCGAAGCGCTGGCCAAGCTGACCGGCGCGGTCAACCGCTCGACGGCCAGCGTGCCTAGCGGCATCAGCGGCGATCCAATCGCGACCGGCGATCCGTTCTACTTCCAGATCAACCCATTCGATACGCAGAACCCAACCAACGTGGCTGACGGTATTCGCACGGCGATCACGTCGGGCTTGACCGACCCGGCGGTCAACGTGCGTTTGAGGATCACGGATCCCACGGTTTCGTTTGTCAGCAACCCCACGCTCCGGTCCGGCGTGGGTCCCGGCGAACAGGCAAGCTTCACGGTCACTTTCACGGGCAATGGCTCGCCACACAACTTCGATCTGCAATTCGTCAACGACGCGACGAATGTGCTCTTGGGTTCGATTCCGGTCACGATCAATTACAACTATTCGTACGACGTCAACGCGATCGATCCGGACAACGACCCAGTGACTTTCGACCTGCTGGAAGGACCGACTTGGGCGACGATGCCAAACCACACGACCGGTATCATCCAGGGCACGCCAACCAGCAACGGCACGTACCATTTCAAGATTAAGGCCTCGGACGGCCGCGGTGGCGAGGATATCCAGGAATTTGACCTGGTCGTCGCCAAGGGCGACCCCAACACGCCGCCGCGGATTACTTCTGACGCGCAGCGTAACGCCACGGCGACGCTTCCGTACGTCTACGATGTCGACGCCACCGACGACGATGGAGACCGCTTGACCTACTTGCTCAGCAGCGCCCCCGCGACCATGGCGATCGATCCGGCGAGCGGCCGAATTACCTGGACGCCGACCGTGGCGGATATCGGTACCCGCAACGTCGGTGTCATGGTTCAGGACGGCCGCGGAGGAACTGATCTGCAAAACGTGTCGATCGTCGTGCAGGCTGCAACCGCCGCAAATCATGAGCCCGAATTCGTCTCCGAGGCGCCGCTGACGGCTATTGCCGGCGAATCGTATCTGTACAGGGCCCGCGCGCGACGAGGATTCGGACGTGCTGACTTACGACATCGTCTCGGGTCCGATCGGCATGGGAATCGATCACGTCACGGGCGATGTTGTCTGGACGCCGCGTGATACCGACGCCGGGCCACAGCTGGTTGTGTTGCGTGTGACGGACGGTCGCGGTGGATTGGACCTGCAGGGGATTCCGCTGGATGTCACGTCACTGAACGAGCCGCCCTCGTTCACGTCGATACCCTATGGTCCCGCCAGCAAGGACCGTGAATGGACATACGAACTGACGGCCGATGATCCCAATGGCGATGTGCTCGCGTACCAGCTGTTGGTCAACCCTGCCGGGATGACGATTGTTACAAACGGTGGCAAGAGCGTGGTGCATTGGACTCCCAGTGCGACAGGCGAGTTCCGCGTGCGGCTTGCCGTAGACGATGGCCGCGGCGGTCACGATTATCAAGAGTTCGACCTGCCGGTGACTAATAATGGCCCGCCCAGGATCACTTCCGTACCGGCGCCGGCGGTCGAGCTGGGCGATCAGTACGAATATCCGATTACGACGTCGGATCCTGACAACGACACGGTTTCGCTGTACCTCGACGAAGCTTCGTCGAATCGCGGCATGTATATCGCTTACGTAGGCGACGATGCCTTCCTGCGCTGGACGCCGAATATCGTGGGCGATTACGAAGTCAGCCTCACGGCCGATGACCTGCATGGCGGGTTATATACCCAAAAGTTTTCGGTTCGCGTGCTCGATCCAATCGTGCCGAACGGGCCGCCAGAGTTCAAATCGATTCCGCTGGGTCCGGCCGCGGCCGATCGCCCCTATCAATACCAGGCCCGCGCGGAAGATCCCGAACGCGAGACCCTCGTCTATTCGCTCGACGCAGCCTCGCTCGCTCGCGGCATAAACATCGATAGCGGCAGCGGGTTGCTGACGTGGCTACCCGCGGTTGGCGGCACGTTCCACATCGAAGTGACGGCGACCGATCCGCACTTGAATAGCGCCACGCAAAAGTTCGAGCTGACGGTCATCGACAACTCGCCGCCGCACTTTACCTCGGTACCCGTGCAAACACACGGCATAGGCAGCGGAGCTTACACCTATCAGCTCACGGCGACGGATCCCAATATCGAGGACCTCGACGACCTGCACTTCTTCCTCGATGACGGTCCGACAGGAATGACGCTCGATGCGGCAAACGTCGTGAGATGGGCAAGCCCGATAGCCGGCGTATTCAGCGTTTCGGTGCGCGTGGTCGATGATCAGGGGGCTTACGAGACGCAGTCGTTCGACCTTCAGGTCGTGCCAGTACAGAACAATCCACCCGTGATATCGCAATTCTCCCGCACGACGATTCAGGGCGGCATGGAGTATCAGCAGCAGATCCAAGCCAGTGACCCGGACGGCGACGCGCTGACTTACTCTTTGATCAACGTGCCCGGCAGCACTCCGGCAGGGCTGACGATGGACGATCGGGGCCGCGTCACCTGGGCCACGACCTCGGCCGACGTACGCACCGAGCCATACACTTACAGCGTCAAGGTCACGGATAGCCACAACCTCGACTCAAACACGGTTACCTTCACGATCAACGTCATCGCAGCGCCAGCGCCGAACAGCCCGCCCGTATTCACCAGCAATCCGATCGAGGGCGCCGTCGTGGGCCGCCTGTACGACTATCTGGCCACGGCCAGCGATCCGGATAACGATACGATCACCTGGAGCCTGGATTCGGGGCCCGAGGGAATGTCGATCGATTCGCGCACGGGCCGGGTGACCTGGGTGCCGCTGGCGGCTCAGTTGGGCGACAAACCGATCATCATCACGGCGACCGACGCGCTCGGCGCCGGAGTTCAACAGATCTATACGGTTACGACCCGCTCGCTCAACCTGGCGCCGCAATTCGACTCGACTCCGGAGAATCGAGTGGCGGTCGACTCGCCATATAGCTATACCATTCGCGCCAGCGACCCGGACGACAACGCGGACGACCTGGTCTTTACGTTGGAGACGCCGTTGTCGCAGGCCAGCCTGGTCAAGACTGGCCCCGGAACAGCCGTCTTTACTTGGGACACGCCCTCGACACCGATCTCGCAAAGCGTTCACCTGCGGGTCACCGATCCGCACAATGCCTCGGCCGACTACACCTTCGTGCTCGATGTCACCAATTCGACAAGCAGTAATCACGCGCCCACGATTACCTGGACGCCGGTGCAACGCGCGCCCGAGGGGGTGTTGTATCAGCACACGGTGACGGCGACGGACATCGATCCCGGCGACCAGGCCGGCCTGCGCTATTCGTTAGGTTCGGCGAATAACGCCCCGGTTTCGATCGACGACACCAGCGGCGTTTTGACTTGGACTTCGCCGGCGGCGGGCAGTTATGTCGTGTCGGTAATCGTGCGAGACAAACTTGGCACGGGCCTGGGATCGCAACTGACCTACCCGCTGGTGATCGCTAGTGACGCGGCGCCGTCGATCACGTCTTCTCCGTCGACTTCCGTCGTCGCCGGCGCTGTACAAGTATGACGTCGTGGCCACGGACGCCGACCTTCCCAGCGGCGATTACTTGACCTACACCTTGCTGAACATCGCGGGTTCGCCGGTCAATGCGCCGGCGATCGATTCCAGCCAGGGCTTCATTCGCTGGCAAACGACCGCTGGCGAGGTTGGTAACACTGTCAGCTTCGACGTACGAGTCGTCGACAGCTACGGCAAGGCAGCCGCGCCCGACCAGCATGTCGCGATCAGCGTCGTCGCCGACAACAAGGCGCCGCTGGTCGATGTCTATACAGATTGGTCGGTGGTGCAGACGGGCACGAACGTGACGTTTTTCGTCTCCGCGATCGATGACGTCGACGGAACGAACGTGAAGGAGCTAACGCTGTATGTCAATGGAGTGCCGCATCCGGTCGGCCAATCGCGCCAGATTACCCTGCCGGCGACCAGCACTGTGACGTACTACGCCACAGCCGAGGACCAGACCGGCAACCTGGGCACTTCAACTCCCAGCAAGACGCTCACGGTGTTCGATCCGTATAACTCCTCACCCATCGCGCGGTTGACGGCCCCGGCCGACGATTTCATCATCACCGACACGGTGGACATTTTCGGCATCGTGGACGACCCGACGAACGATCCGGTCACGTACTCGCTGAAGCTCGTTCCGGTGAGCGGAGAAAACGACGCGCCGATCGACTTGGGGACGTTCGTCGGCGAGCGGGGCAATTCCATCACGAACGTTGGGGCTGCGCTGCGGCGCAGATCGTTCCGATGTCCCTGCCCAACGGCAGCTATTGGATCGAGCTGACGGCCGACGACGGAATTTCGGCCCCCACCACCGATTCGCGGCTGGTCACGATCCAGACTCAACAGAAACTGGGCAACTTTGCGCTGTCGTTTGTCGATCTCGACTCCTCGGTGGCCGGGCTGCCGGTCAAGATCGTTCGCAAATACGACACGCTGAAGGCCGGTGCAAGTGGCGATTTCGGCTACGGTTGGAACTTGGAGATTCCACAGGTCAAGCTCGCGACCGACACGCCGCTGGACGCGGTCGACCAGTTCGACCCGGATTCCGGATTCGGCAACGGCTCGCGCATTTTGATCACGCTGCCCGACGGCACCCAGAAGCGATTCCACCTCGAAGCCGAGGAGACCGACGCCAGTTTCTTGGGCCTGTTCCGGCCGATCATCGTGGCCGACGACCCATTGGGTCCGACGCTCAGCTTCGCCGTTCCACCAGACCAGATGTTCATCAACGACTTTGGCCATTTCACTATCGGACTGACCGGCGAAGCGATCCCCTTCCATCCCTCGCTGGACACCAGTCCCAACGATTACATCCTTACCACGCAAGACGGGCTGAACTATCGCATCAGCGGCAAGACCGAGGAACTCAAAGGCATCAGCGATCGCGCGGGCAATACCCTGGAATTCACGCCCAATAGCATTCGCGCCGTCAGTCCGCAGGGACAGGTGATCTCTCAGATCGCTATCCAGCGCGACTACGCCAATCGCATCACCGCGGTGCTGGACCCGACTGGCAAGGCAATTCGCTATGGCTACGATCCGGCGACAGGCGACTTGATCAGCGTCACGAACCGAGTGAACGAATCGACGCAGTTTGCCTATAACTACGCGGCCACGTTACGGCATCACTTCCTGACGAACATCGTCGACCCCCGCGGCGTGATGGTGCTGTCGGCGACGTTTGACCAGGCCAGCGGCCGGCTGAGCGGGTTGACGGACGCCGCGAATGGCACGATGGCCTTTAACTATTCGCTCGATCTGGGCGACGGGCGCTCGGTGGAATCGGCGACAAGCACGGGCACTTTCACGCAAATCGTCCGCGATCGCAACGGCAACGTCGAGCGCAGCGTGGAGCGAGTCTCGTCGGGCGACCCGGCGACGAACCGCTACATGGTGACGGTATTCCGATACGATGGCAAGAATCATCGGACGCACGCCAGTGTGCCGTTCGAGGTGGTCGGCGATTCGCAGCGATTTATCGCGGGACAGGACTTCCAGGGCGATCCGACAATGCCGGACTTCGACGCATCGAAGTGGGCCAGCATCATCACGTACGACGATCTCGGCAACGAGCTCACGTCGACCGACGCTTTGGGCCATACAACTCATTTCGGAAATTACGACCAGTTCGGAAATCCTGGCACGATTACCGACTCGCTGGGCCACACGACGAGTCACACGTTCGAAAATGGAAAGCTCACGCAAACGCAAGACGCCGAGGGCGGCATCTCGCAGTTCCATTACGACGCGGCCGGCAATCTGGACCAGCAGACGCAAATCAAGTCGAACGGTCAAGTCATCACGACGACGTTCGGTTACGTGGGCGGTCGGCTGACTCAAACAACCGATCCCGCGAACGTGACCCGATACTTCGTCTATGACTCACGCGGCAATCAGACCCTGTCCTATTTCAAGTGGGACAACCCGGCGGTCGCGGCAGGCGGCGATGGCACGCATGGCAACGGATCCTTCGACACGACATACGACCGGACAGTCATCAACCGCACTTTCTACGACGACGAAAACCGAGTGACCGGCACCGCTCAATACACAGTGAACGGCGGCCAGGACTATTCCGACGCCACGGCACTGAATTTGGTTCCGACCGACTGGACCACCTCGACCACGTACAACTCGGCGGGCCAAGTGGTGCGAACTATCGACAAGTTCGGTACGCCCACATATACGCTGTACGACATCCGTGGCAAGGCAGTCGAGACGCGCACTAAGACCAAGGACGAAACCGGCGCCGACCGATGGCGAGTGATGCGCATAGCCTATGACAACAACGGCAATGTTGTCGCAACGAGCGACCCGCTGAGTGTTAGCAACACTCGGGATCCACTCGACCCGCTATTTACGCTTGCGGGCGACACGATTGAGACGCCGATGGCCGATCGGCGCTTGACCCAAACCGTCTATGACGACGGCGGGCGCGTGACCGAGACCCGCCGTTTGAACTGGGATATCGAGTTCCAAGTTGAGCCGGGCACTTATAGCGTGCCGATCTACCGGGCGACGTTCACGGCGCCGGCCAGCGGTACTCCGCTCAACGATGTGCTGCTCGCTCGCGAACAGACGATCTATGACTTGCACGGCAATGTGGCGCAAACAGTCAAGTACGACACAACCGCATCCGACCGCTTCAACACGGTCTTGCAACGGATTTACTTCCAGTATGATGCGGCCGGCCGACAGACGGCCGCCATTCAAGGCATCGACCTGGATCAAAACGGCACGGTCGATGTGACGGACACCAACGGGGACGGAGTACCGGACAGTGGCGCCGAGCTGGTCCGCACGACTTCGACCTTTGATCAGGCAGGTCAAAAGCTGACGGAGACCGACGCGACCGGAACGATCACAAGTTTCGAATACGACAAGACCGGACGCCTCAAAACGGCGACCGCCGACGTCGGCGGACTAAACGTCGTCACTCGCAGCGAGTACGACAAGCTTGGACGGCGGACCGCATCGATCGATGCGATGAACCGGCGCACCGAATACGACTACGACAATTTCGGCCGAATGACGGAGGTGCGGTCGCCCTCGATTGGGGCAAATGTCTACAACTCGACGGCCGGCCAGGTCCGCTACCAGTATGGCTACGACGTGTACGGCAATCAGATCCTGATTCGCGATCCGTTGAACCATGACACCACGTTCACCTACGACGAGCAGGGACGCCAGAAAACTCGCACGCTGCCCAATGGCCAGACGGAATCGTTCGCATACAACGCCTTGGGGCAGCAAACGCAGCACGTCGACTTCGAAGGCAACACAACGACCTTCGGTTACGACTCTTTCGGCCGGCTGCAGAGCAAGTCGTTTACCGATGGTTCGACCACTCAAACGGTCACCTACACCTATGACGCCCTGGGACGGGTTAAGACGGTCAATGACAATGCGTTCTCCTCGGTGACGACGAACACCTACGACGCCGAGGGGCGGATCAGCCAGATCGCCTCCCCACAGGGCTACCTCAATTACGCCTACGACAATCTGGGTCGCATGACGCGCACCTGGAGCAGCAAGGCGGCCGACGGCGCCGACGCCATCACCGACACCAGGTATCAGTATGATTCGCTCGGCAGGCTAATCACGGTCACAGTGGTCGAACGCAACGACCAGACGATCTCCGAAACCACGCAATACCGCTACGACCAGAATGGCAATCTCAAACAAACTGAATTGCCAGGCGACCTGATCAGCGACTACGTCTACGACAAACTCAACCGGCTGGACGTGCTGACGGAATTTGTCGATGCCGATCACGGAAATGACTATGACCCGGGCGAAGTCGTCAGGGGTCTGTATGACTACATCGTGCAAGCCGATGGCAAGCGAACCAGCGCAAGAAACCGATGACCTCGGCAATACGACGCAAATCGACTGGGTCTACGACGAGTTGGGCCGGCTGAACGAAGAGAAACACGACTCGTCGATCAATGCCGAAGACTACGTGCTCCGCTTCGGCTACGACCTGGCCAGCAACCGCCTGCAAATGGCCAGACAGAACTCGATCGCGGGCACCTTCGTCGCCGATGAAACGACGGACTACGCCTACGACGCCAGCGACCGGCTGCAAACCGAGATCTACGACAGCCTCGCCAATGACACGAATACCCGCTACCAGTACACCGGCACCCAGCAGACCAGCAAGACGGTGAAGCAGGGAACGGCGATCGACCAGGGCAACCCGGTGTCGACGACTACGTACAGCTACGATTTGCAAGGTCGGCTTAAGCAGATCGTGGCGGCCCCCGATGGCGGCTCGACCACCACGACCAGCTACAAGTACAACGACGCTGACATTCGCGTCTCGCAGACCGAGCAGGTCGGCGCAGGCTCGCCAGTGACGACGATTTATCACATCAACCCGAACAACCACACCGGCCACGCACAAGTGCTCGAAGAGGGTACCGATCTTCGCGCCGACGGCCGTCTGCAAGTTGGCGAGGTCGCCAAGACTTATTCGCTGGGGCTGGATGTTATTTCGCAGGCGAGTTCCGCGGCGAGCGTTTACCACCTGCTGTACGACGGCCATGGTTCGACACGCGCTATCCTCGACGCGGCCGGTGCCGTGCAACAGCGATATGCATACGACGCGTACGGAAGAATGCTCGCTGGCGCGAGCCTGATTTCCGATCCGACTGCAGCGCTGGTGCACCTGCTCTATTCCGGCGAGCAGACCGACAACACGGGACTACATTATTTGCGGGCTCGATATTACGATCCAGCGGTTGGGCGATTCACGACGTTCGATCCGTTTGGCGGTAGCTTCGGCGAACCGCTCAGTCTGCATAAGTATTTATATACTCGCGGCAATCCGATCACGGGGATCGATCCCACCGGCATGACCGACCTGGGCACCACGCTGGCCACTTCGGCCATGATCGGCGGACTCAGTGGCATGACAGTGGGCGCAATTCGCGGAGGAGTTTGGGGTGCTCTCAAGGGTTTAGTCGTGGGCGCTGTTTTCGCTCCCATCGTGACACTGGGCGGAATTGGTCTTGGATTGGGGATCGCCTGGGGTGCCGGCGTTACCGCCACAACAGGGCTCTTCATTTCGTTCGGCATCATTACATCAGCATCGTTGGCGTGGAACACCTATGACTTGATTACGGCCGAAAATGACCGTGAACGTCTAGCGGCGGGCGTGTCGATGGTCCTTACCCTCGGCTTCGCAGGCTACGGTACCTACAAATTCTCTCAAATCCCGTCGCTGCCGAGCAATGCGGCCGCCGAGGGCGGTCTGTTCCCCAACTCGAAGCAGAATTGGGGCGTTTGGCTCTCGGAGGCCATGGCCGCATTTAGAGGGGAACGCGTTGTGGCCCGCGAGGTCACGATTGACACTCCGACCGGCGTTCGCGTTCGAGTTGACTTAGTTACCAGGACCCTGACCGGCGCCTTGCGCGTTTATTGAGGCCAAATTCGGACCGAGGGCCGACTTTACGCCGAATCAGCGTGTCGGATATCCTGAGATTGGGCAATCCGGCGGAACAGTTGCCGGCAATAATGGCGATCCGCGGGTCTCCCATCGGGAAGCAAGCTCGGACCGACGGAAGTTTTAATCGACGCGTGGAACGGTGCTGATCCCTCTTAAGCAATATACGTGTACGAACAAACCTTTGACACGGTCTTGGCCGCATTGAAAGCGAATCACTGGACGGCCCAAAAAATGGCGTTGGGGCCGAAGGGTTGGCAGATCGTGCTCACTTTTCGCAAGGGTTGGTTGGCGCTGCACATCCTGATTCGCTTTGACAAGAACGAGTCGGCCGTCAAGTTCTTCAGGCGGCGGGGTCTGCAGCGCAATTCGCTGCTTCGTTCGATCGTCGTGACACGGGAAGATCAACTCCCGGATCTGGCTGGAGAAGTAGCGCAGGCAATCACGAATATCATCGCGGCGTGACGCCATGGGTTGGAAAGCCGAGTGCATTTTCGTAAATGAAAACGGTCCGGGTTACTTGGGCACTTTACCAAATCATGATTGGCGATTAGCCAGAGCATATTTGGAGAGCCTCTTTCCAAATCGACCGCTGCCGCCCGGGATGCTGTCTAACCTCTTGGACGAATTGACTCCGCCGGCCGGCTTCATGGCCGTTGGCGCTTATCCAGGAGCATGTGTTATCAGTGATTGGCAAGATTTGATCGGCTGTGCTACGCCCAACAACAATGCCACGCTGCGGCAATTGTTGCAGCTCTTTCCGGCGGCCGAAGTGATCGCGCTGGAACTGGAGAGCGTGACGACCTCGTTCGCTTACGCGGTATACGACAAGGGTAATCTACGGCGCGCATATGGCGGAGAGGCCCGCGCCGGAATCACGATCGACATTGGCGAGCCATTGCCGGAGGAGTTGCCTTTCTTCAACGAGGCTCAAGTGCAAAACGGCGGGCGTGTCTTTTTCCAGCGGCTCGGCGGGCAAGTTTTCGAGTTCGATGCCGTCGGCATCGGCGAGTCTATGGCCATGGCAGTTACATCCCGAGTGTTCGGCAAGCCGCTTGACCGGTTTCCTGCCGAACGGCTGCAGGTCGAGCGCATCCGCCACCCCGCCGCTTAATTTGCCGGATGGCCGCAAAAGCGTCGAGGACGCTAGTGTGTGTCGCTCGGCCACTTGGCGTCCGTCGGCCTTCCACCTGCTCTATGACGGCCACGGCAGCACTCGCGCCGTAGTCGACGCGGCCGGCGCGATCCAGCAGCGCTATGGCTACGATGCCTACGGCAAGATGCTCAGCGGCGCCGCATTGACCAGCGACCTGACCACGGCACTCGTCTCGCTGTTGTATTCCGGAGAAAAGACGGACAAGACTGGCCTGCAGTACTTGAGGGCCCGCTACTATGATCCGGCGAACGGTCGCTTCGTGGGCCTCGATCCGTTCGGCGGCAACCTGCAAGACCCGCAGAGCTTGCATAAGTACTTGTACACCCACGGCAACCCGGTGATGGGAATTGATCCGAGCGGGATGATGGAGGGGCTAGCAGGATTAGGCACTGCAATGTCGATTGGCGCAAATCGGCACTCTCTCCGGATCCGTGATTGGTGCATGGGATGCAGCGTTAAGATCCGACGCCACGTTCGGCTCGGTCCTATGGGGTGCGGGAACCGGATTCCTTGGGGGTCTCATTGGCGGCGCATTGTTCGGTGGCCTCGGAGTCATCGCTTCCGCCGGTGGCGGTTTCGTGAGTTTCGGGTATCTCTCGGCGCTAACTGCGTTCGGCGGCTATTCGACGTACGTCTCCGCATCCGAGGCCTTTAGTGAGGGAAAGACAGCACAGGGCATCTTCCGCGCAACCGTTGGGACGATTGGTACAATACTTTCTGCGGCCGGCACGATTGTCAGCGGTCAAACGGTCTTGTCACCCGCGACCGGACGCAGGGACGGGGTAATCGTAACTGGCACAACTAGGGCCATTTTCCAATTCGCTATGAAACGAATCGGTGTGACAATTGAGGAGGTTCCAGTAACCACCATCATCGCAAAAGATCCGAAGGCAGCTGCTTCATACAACTGGGTTACCAAAAAATTGACGGTTAAAGAGGGGGCGACATTCTACGAGTACACTCACGAAATGTTTCACGCATTGCACCACCTTTGGGGTGGCAGTAAGGCTGCCCTAGAATGCCAAAAACTTTCGAGAAAACTGGCCATTTCTGACATCGGGCCGAGTTGCCTTCTAATCCGTAGGTTGCAGGCCCGACTCCAGCCGGGCGTATTTGGTCGATTGGTTGGTCGTCGGCGAGGTCACATCGTGCTGTCGTCTAACGTGTTCTTGTTTTCCTCGCGCAAGCCATCGCGCCACGAGCACGTCCGTTGAGGAATGCGCGATGATCGAGCCCGCGATACAGATCGCGACCAGGTGGAATAAGTGGTCGGCCCTCTCCAGGTCCATCCTGCCGGCGTGGCTCTCTTTCAGAATCAACAGCCCGAAGACCACCGAGGCAAATCCCTTGGGACCGAACCAGGCAGCGGCAACTCGCTCGCGCCAGCCCAGCTGGCTGCGAATGAGCGACAAGGACAGCGCAATGGGCCGGACTGCTATGAGCGTGAGCAATGCAAAGAAATAACCGCTCAGCGGGATCTCGGCCAGAAACCGCGGCGAGATGAGAGCGCCGAATACCAGCAATGCCGCCAGTTTCAACAATTCGGCCACCAGCTCACCGAATTGCTGAAACGCCTGACGGACCTCGGGGCCGGCGGTTGCCACGGTGATTCCGGCGGCGAACGCGGCAAGGAATGCATTTGCCCCGGTCATCCATGAGATCGTGAGCACGAGCAGGCCGATCGCGAAGGCGTTGAGCGGCTGATACGTTCCATGGGCCATGAAGAAGCGGCTTTGCTCCAATCGAATCGCGGCCCAAGGGACCAGAATTCCGATGCCGATTCCGCCCAGAACCTCGGCCGATACTTCCCAAAAGCTGAAGCTCTCGGAATCGACAACGGCGAGCATGGCGACGACCATGGGCAGCGCCAGTCCGTCGTTCAACCCGCTTTCGACGTTGAGCAGTTGACGGAGCCTGCGGGGGACCTCTTCGCGTCCCACGATGGCGGCCGCGAAAACAGGGTCGGTGGGACTGAGAACCGCCCCGATAAGAACGACTCGGCCCACGACAGGCCCATGATCCAATGGGCGATGATGGCCGTCCCCACCAACGTCAGCGGCAAGCCGAAGAAAAGAGCGCGACCGGGCAGATGCCAGGCGGACCTCAAATCCTTTATCCCCACTCGCATTCCGTCGCTGAACAAGATGCTGAAAAGCGCCAGCTCGGCGAGGATCGCGACGGGCGGGTCGTCGGGCCGCAGCGAAACTGCCCCTAAAAACCCCTCGCCCGCGACGATGCCCGCCAGCAGAAACAGCACCGCGGTCGAGAGGATGCTGCGATTCGGCGAGTTCCGAGATCAATACCGCGACCAGCAGCGTCAAGGCGAAAACGAATCCTGCGGTCATGGCTGCGACCGCTCGCTCGGGACCGCGTCTTGTCGGATCGCAAATAGCCTCAAGCGCCTGCCGATATCTGCGTTGGGTGTCCTCTCGATCGCTTGGATCCTTGATGCCTTCCTGGCTGCCGCGGTGGATCGCGTCGGCTTGCCTTCGCAGCGCGTCTAGGAAGGTCTCGTCGCGCGTGTGGCGGGCGACGGCCGCAATCGTCTCGAGCAATCGCAGTGTCACGGAGGTGTTTCCCCGGGCCGCCTGTCGAACCTGGTCGAAACAGGCATCGACGATGCCTGGAATTGTCGAGGCATCGATGACGACTCGCAGTTGGCCCTCTTCGTCGTAGCGATAGGACGAGGGAATCGTTCTCTTGCTTAAGCTGCAGAGCGCCGCGCCTAGCCGATCGACACAATTGATGGCCGTGAAGGGGTCGTTAACGCCGGGAGATAGTGCGCGAACGGCAACTTCGACCAATTGATCGATGGCAAACTCGACGTCCTGCACCAGCGTCCGCCGGGGGCCAAAATAGAACCCGCCGCGAATCTTGTCGGCCAACTCGTCGTCGACCCGATCGGCTGGCCAGGCCCGCGCCAGGTTATCTCCGGAAAAATGGAATTTCCCTGGGCGCTGACCGACCGAGATCACGAGATCTCGCTCGTTGGCGAGCCTGAGCAAAAGCTCGACGTCGATCGCCTGCAAGTAATCGCTCCGCTCGGTCGTAATGCAACGTGCCGATTCATCGAAGCCGTCGGGAAGACGCATCTCGTCGGAATCTTGCGAGGACTCGGGCGGCTCTTGTCCCACGCACTGGGGATAAAGCCTGTCGATCGCCTCGTGCAAGTCGCGGCTCACCGCGGCGATGACATTCTCGGCCTGAATCGATTCGGCCGAGTGATGGATAAAGTAAATCCATACGCCAACACTCATCAGGGCCAGCAGCAAAGCCAGGGTAACTGAGATATGGGGCACGAACTGTTCGTTCTCCATCCCGTTCACGGTCCGCAAAATCAGCAGGCAATAGGTGAATGTCGCGATAAACGTCCCGATGGCGATCTGATTGCCGCGGTCGCGCATGAAGTTGCGGAGCAGCCGCGGACCAAACTGGGACGACGCCAACTGGAGAGCGACGATCGTGATCGAAAAGGTCACGCTGGCGATTGTCATCATCGAGCCGGCCACGGTCGCCAGCAGTGCCCGCGACCCCTCGGGGCCGCGCAGAATGTCCACCCAAGCGTCGCGATCCAGTTGTGATCGACGGTGGCCATATCGAGGCGGATCGCCAGGAACGACAGCCCTATCGCCGCCGCCACCATGAGCGTGGGCAGGAACCAGAAGGTTCCGCGAAGGTCTTCCCATTTGCTAGTTAGCCAAAGTTTCACGGCATTTTCCCAGAGAGGCGAAATCGAAGTTCGAGGACCGACGCGTTTCCCACGTCGTGCGGGTACGGTCGGGCAATGGCCCTTGGCATTGTACCGACACTATATGGCGGGCATTGCCGATTTTCGCTAGCGACTGTCCCCATGCGGGCTTTTTAGCGAGAAACCCCCGGCCAGACGACGCGGTGATTCGTCTCGGTTGCATGACCCCAGTTTGCTAGGAGCGATCACGTTCCGTGGCGGAAAGGGGAACGGGAACTCCACGGAATCCGCGAAACGGTCGGGCTCAGCGCTCCTTGGTTGCGACGCCCCCGCGAGCGACGTCAGACCGCAAGTCGCCTTCCCCGCCGGTGAGTTGGCGGAAGTGCCCCGCGACAAAGCGTTCCGTGGCCGCACGCTCGGGTACGAACTGGACATCCGCGCCGAAGTGTTCCTTGGCGAACACCTGATAGAGCGCCAGGTCGGTCGGGTTGGCGACGAGCACGACGTCGTCGCGCCGATAGATCGCCTCGGGCAGATTCGAAATGTCAAATCGCCGTTTGGTGGTTTCCTGCCAGGGCGTCCGCTGGGTCCACACCAAATTCACGAGCGGCAAGCCTGACCATGACGACAGATTGTCCAACGGAGACAAGAACTCAAAGGGCAACGCCGGCCCCCAGCACACGACTAGCTTGTGACCGAACGGGCGCTGGTCATTGAGAAACGCCTGCAGCGCCTGCCGCTCACGACGGACGCGGACGCTGCGCCGGACCTGACGATATCCACCCATGGCCACGCCCACGACGAGCATCGCCACGACCGCGCGGGCCCCGCGCAATCGCGCGCTCCACGCAACGAGAGCCCATGGAGAATCAAAGAATTTCGAGAAATCCCAATCAAAGCCCGTGACGGGCGCCGCCGAGCTTTCAGACTTGGCCGGAAACAACAACGCGACCGCCAACGGAAACGACAGCAATGGAAAATAGATCCGCGGCGGCAGCAGCTTGTTGTTCAGGGTCAGCAACACGACTAGCGCCAGTGCCATTGCCGCGCAGCCGACCACGGCCCATCGCGCGCGTCGGTCGCGGTCGCCCGCGACCATAAAGAAAGGCAGGACCAACAGGATGGCGCAGACCGAACGGTCGCCGAACACTTTGCGAACTGCCTGCCAGGCATAGCCCCAAGTCAAGCGGGACGACTTCCACGGATAACCGGTCACGATCGAGCGCAGATTCGCCTCGCTGTAGATCACGGGGTCGTCGAAGAACCAACGCGCGATCATCTCGTGGTCATTCTTGCTCCAGTGGACGGAAGAGAACACGTCGGCGGTTCGGGGCGTGTGGGAAGTCCACTGGTAGTCATTGAATTTCACTCGCCATTGGTTGTAGGCAAAGAAGTCGCTCCAGGCGGGGTCCTGCTCGTAGGACCGCCGATCGTGGGCGGTCGTCAGCAGAATCAGGACGGCCGCCAACGCCGCGGCGCCGGCACTGGGCAACAGCGAGCGGCGCCAAGGCTTCTGTCGCACCAGGACCAGTCCAAGCGGGGCCGCCACCAACAGCGCCATGAATAAACTCTCCGGGCGGACCAGGCCGGCTACGACCAACAAGGTCGCAGCCGCCGAGAGCGGTCCGCCGACGGATGCCGCAGGGTTCGCCTGACGTATTCGCGCGACCGTCCAGAGCAAGAACAACCCGGCTTCGGCCGAAAGAAACGCCGTCGCCGTAAACTGCAAGGCGTTCAACAACGGCAGTTCGACGATCGCGAAATAAATCAGATACAACGCAAATCGCAAATTCCAACCGCGTGAGGTCGCTTCGGCCGGCGCCCCCTGCTCCGTCGCGAATGCGCCGCGATTTCCGGCGTTCGATGTGCGCCATTTATCGACCATCAGTGCGCAATACAGCACGGCCACTTGCGCAAGATAGTGGATCGTCAACAAATAGCCGCCATACCAGGGGATGCCAGGCCAGGCGCGGTAGAGCCGTTTGAGCACCTGGCCGACGAGGATGTTCGTAAACAGTAAGTGCTCGTCCGGCGCCGGACAGAAGCCTTGCCCGGAGGCGATCATGGTCATGAATACGTCGTCGTTCGTCTCGTAGCTGGGCCGAAACAGGACCAGCACGAACAACTGCAGTCCCAGCACGGCCACTAGAGCGAATCTCAGGGGCGATTCGTCCGCCAATCGCTGGCACGCACGCCACGCGGCACGGCACAGACCTGGCCGATTGCTAGCATTCTGCGTGCTCAAGGCTACTTGGCCCTCTGCTGGATGCCGGCGGCGCGATTCGGAACCGGCCTTGCTGGCGCCGCCGCTTACCTCATTGCCGGTAGATCTTTCCCAATCGAATTTATCGACCGATGAACAACGGCGACTCCAAGCGATGCCCGCAATAAACTTCACCGTCTGTGTGAGTTGCCATCGTTGCTGGCACGGCCACCCTACGAAACCGGCAAGATTTCCCTTAATCCCCTGATCACTTTCTTCCGATAACTCTGCCACGCGCTGTGCGCACATTTCCACGGCTATTTCTGGGACCCTCATGAATACCATTCTGGTTACTGGCGGCGCGGGCTTCATCGGAAGTTGCTTTGTTCGCCAATGGCTGGCCGAGGAACAGGGAGCCATCGTCAACCTGGACAAGCTGACATATGCGGGCAATCTCGATTCGCTCGACGCGGTCGCTGGCGATCACCGGCACCGCTTCGTCCTCGGCGACATTGGCGACACGCAATTGGTGACGCGGCTGCTTGAAGAGCACCGCCCGCGGGCTATTGTCAACTTCGCCGCCGAGTCGCATGTCGATCGCTCGATCGACGGCCCGGCCGAGTTTCTGGAGACCAATGTCGTCGGCAGCTTTCGGCTGCTGGAAGCGGCGCGGCACTATTGGGAGCGATTGGACGAGCCGGCGGCTCGTAGGTTCCGTTTCTTGCAAGTCTCGACCGACGAAGTATTCGGATCACTCGGTCCCCAAGGGGCGTTCACGGAGACGACGGC
The DNA here is from genome assembly GCA_963791755.1 of uncultured Planctomycetaceae bacterium. Classification (GTDB taxonomy): domain Bacteria; phylum Planctomycetota; class Planctomycetia; order Pirellulales; family PALSA-1355; genus PALSA-1355. The sequence goes on along the minus strand of CAWBTK010000001.1, from coordinate 557,566 downwards.
CTACTCGCCGAACTCTCCATACTCGGCCTCGAAGGCCTCCTTCGATCATTTCGTGCGGGCCTACCATCACACGTTTGGATTGCCGACGCTGGTCACGAATTGCTCGAACAATTACGGACCATTCCAGTTCCCCGAGAAGCTGATTCCGCTCATGATCCTCAATGCGATCGACGGCAAGCCGCTACCGGTCTATGGCGACGGTCAGCAGGTGCGCGATTGGCTGTTCGTCGAGGATCATTGCAGCGCGATTCGCCGCGTGCTGGAATTGGGCAAGCCGGGCGAGACCTACAACGTCGGCGGCAACTGCGAACGAACGAATCTGTCGATCGTGGAATCGATCTGTGCGGCCGTTGACGATCGCTTGCCCGAGTTGGCACATGCGCCCTGCCGGTCGTTAGTCACGTACGTCAAAGATCGGCCGGGCCACGATCGACGCTATGCCATTGATGCCGGCAAGATAAGCCGCGAGTTAGGTTGGCGGCCGTCTCAGCGATTCGAAGCCGGCCTGGCGCTGACCGTGGATTGGTATCTGGCAAACGAGCGCTGGGTGAATCGCGTCACGACGGGTTCCTACCGAAGAGAACGACTGGGGCTGCTCTCCGCGAGCGCTTAAAGAAATGAAAATGACCTGTTGCCGCAAAGGCATTATCTTGGCCGGTGGATCGGGCACGCGCCTTTATCCGGTAACGATGGCGGTGAGCAAGCAGTTGCTGCCCATCTATGACAAGCCCATGATCTATTACCCGCTGTCGGTGCTGATGCTGGCGGGGATTCGCGACATTCTGGTTATCTCGACTCCGCACGACATCGGCGGATTCGAGCGATTGTTGGGCGATGGTCGCTCGCTGGGACTCGACATTCAGTACGCCATCCAGCCGAGGCCCGAGGGTCTGGCCCAGGCATTTCTGATCGGCCGCGAGTTCGTTGCCAATGATCCGGTAGCCTTGATTTTGGGCGACAATATTTTTTACGGCCAGGGTTTTCAGCCCATGCTGGCCCGCGCGACCCGCACGGGCGACGGGGCCACGGTGTTCGCCTATACGGTTCACGATCCCGAGCGCTATGGCGTCGTCGAGCTCGACGCGAGCGGCAGGGCCGTCTCGCTCGAGGAAAAACCGATGCGTCCTCGATCTCGACTGGCCGTGACGGGGCTGTATTTCTACGACAATCAGGTGGTGGAAATCGCCCAGCAATTGCGACCCTCGCCGCGAGGCGAACTGGAAATCACGGACGTGAACCGCGCCTATCTGGAACGCGGGCTGTTGGCCGTCGAGTGCCTGGGCCGCGGATTCGCGTGGCTCGACACGGGCACGCACGAATCGTTGAACCAGGCGGCCAATTTCGTGCAAACGATCGAACAACGGCAGGGACTGAAAATCGCCTGCATCGAAGAGATCGCCATGCACATGGGATTCATCGACGCCGATCAGCTTTCCGCCGTGGCGAAACCGTTAAAGAACAGCTACGGCGACTATTTGCGACAGATCGCCGACGACGCGCGTGCTCGAACCAGCGCACCCAGGCTGGAACGAGCGGCCTAGCGAGGAGTGGCTGAGTTGATCGCACGCCGACGAAGGGAGAATACTTGGAAGCTCATGCCGCCATCAATCGATTGAACACGGCAGGCGACCCCGCCGTCTCAGCGCGGGTGGGCGGCGCCCGGCATTGGACGCATAGCCGCCAACTGGCGTTGCTGCTGGCGGTCAGCCTGGCCGCTGGAGTTCCGCTGTTTTATGGCGGTGTATTCGGCATGATCGTCACCGATCTCGAACTGCATGTGCGGTTCGTGCAACGTGGCATCGAAGAAGGCGTCTGGCCGGCACATTTTCTTTTTCCAGCGGTCGTCTATATACTTTCCGGCCTCAACCGCGACTTTGACTCGCTCGCGTGGGCCTCTCTGGCCGTGCTCTCGGCGTGCGTCGTGGGCAAGGCCTGGTTGTCATATGCCGTGCTGGTTCGACGTTGCCCGCGTTTGCCGACGGCGACGTTCGAAACCGCCTGCGGCATATCGCACGGCACGCTTCTCGCGCTGGTTACGAGTGCCCTGGTGCTGTCGGCCCCCATCGTACGTCCGTGGTGGACCAGCCGCATTTACCTGGGACAGATATCGCCCAATCTGTGGCATAATTCGACGAGCGTCTTTTGCTGGCCCCTGATAATTCTATTGTTTTTCGCCGCCGACGTGTTTCTGCGGTTGGGACGAGCGCGAGTTCGTTGCCGTCGGAGTCCTGGCGGCCCTGAGCGTGTTGGCCAAGCCCAACTATTTTCTGGCATTTGCTCCCGTCTACACGCTGCTGGCGCTGCGTCGTTTCGGTTTTTCGCGAACCTGGTTGCTCTCCCAGGCGGCGCTATTGCCGACCGTGCTCCTGTTGGTCTGGCAATTGACAGCGGCATTCGATGGTCCGAATGCCATGCGTCCGGGGCAGCACATCGCCTGGATGCCGCTGGCGGCCTGGCGAGTGTATTCCAATTCGATTCCCGTGTCGCTCTTATTCTCGCTGGCATTTCCGCTCTCCTACGTGCTCGTATTTCGGCGATCGATTCAACACCTTGAAACGATAATTTTCGCCTGGGCAGTCATGCTCTCGGCGCTCGCTTGGACTGCGTGCTTCGCGGAAGTGCACAATCTCGATGGCACAGTCGACCGCGACTTTAACTTCTCCTGGGGCTCTCACTTGGCCCTGTTCGTGCTGTTTCTCGTGACCGCCATCGACATGGTCGACAATCCAGCGGCAATGAGCGCCACTAGTGTCCGTGCGGCCGGCCGACGACTGGCTGCGCTCCCGTGGTGCCTGCTAGGGGCACACGCCGCCAGCGGCCTGATCTGGATCGCGCGTCAGGCGATCGGCAAGGGATTCGGCTGAGTCCAGCGGCAATCTTCGCGCGTTCCGAAAAGTTGCAGTAATCCGCAAGTTCGGCGGGCACTCGACGCGATAAAGGTTTAGACGTCCCAGTCGCTGCGCGCTCCATTGCACGGCGGTGGAGCGATCAGCTAGCTGCTTGGCTCGCCCCGGTCGTCGCCAAGCCACATCACTAGAGCGGAGCGGCTTACATGTCCCAGCGGATTCCTTTCAACAAGCCGTTCATATCGGGCAAAGAGATCGACTACATTTCGCAAGCAGTCCGGCAGGGTAAAATCGCCTCCGACGGCCACTTCACGAAATCCTGCGCCAAGCTGCTGGAAGAGACCTTCGGCATTGCCAGGATACTGCTAACTCCTTCCTGCACGGCGGCGTTGGAGATGGGAGCAATCTTGTGTGATTTACAACCGGGAGACGAGGTGATCTTGCCGTCCTACACCTTCGTCTCCACGGCCAGTGCAATCGTGAGGCTGCAAGCCAGACCCGTTTTTGTGGACATTCGGCCCGACACGCTCAACATCAATGAAGAACTGATCGAACAAGCGATTACCGATCGCACCAAGGCGATCTTTCCGGTTCACTACGCGGGCGTAAGCTGCGAAATGGACCCGATCATGGAGATCGCGGCGCGCCACGATCTGACGGTGGTGGAAGACGCCGCCCAGGGGGTCAACGCGTACTACAAGGGACGTCCACTAGGGTCGATCGGACATCTGGGAGCTTACAGCTTTCATGAAACCAAGAACTACGTTTGCGGCGAAGGTGGTGCGCTATGCATCAATGCATCGCACCATATTGAGCGAGCCGAGATCATCCGCGACAAGGGGACTAACCGCAGCCGCTTCCTGCGGGGGATGATGGACAAATACACCTGGGTCGACGTCGGTTCTTCCTATGTACCTAGCGAACTCAATTGCGCGTTCCTGTACGCGCAATTGGAACAACTTGAATCCATAGCCCAGCGGCGCCGCGACATCTACAACTTCTACAGGCAGCATCTCGCGCCCCTCGAAGGAATCGGATGGTTGAAGTTGCCGAACATTCCGGACAATTGCAGCAGCAACTACCACATGTTCTATGTCGTGCTGGCCGATGGCGAATCCCGCGACTCGCTGATCGCAAACCTGAAAGAGCACGGCATCGCTGCGCCGTTCCATTACGTGCCGTTGCACACGGCGCCGGTAGGGTTGACGTTCGGCTATCGGCCCGGTGACTTGCCAGTAACCGAGGACCTGAGCAGCCGGCTGATGCGTTTGCCATTCTATTACGACATTTCGGAAACGGAACAGATGGAAGTCGTTTCGCGAATTCAGGCATTTGCCGCCCGGGCGGTTGGCCGTCGCGCGGCTGCCTGACGCGATTGTTGATCCACTATCTGACTTATTCGAACAGACACTTCACGGACCGCGGACCATGAACGGTGTGGATGTTTCGATTGTGATTCCAGTCTACAACTCCGCCTCGATGCTGACGGAACTCCACCATCGGCTTCGAAACGTGATGATATCCTTGGACAAGACCTTCGAGATCCTGTTCGTCGACGATGGCAGCCACGACGCTTCGTGGAGCGTGCTGCGGCAGCTTCAGCGAGACGATCCGCGTCATGTGGTCGCGATCCAACTGATGCGCAACTACGGGCAGCACAATGCGCTAATGTGCGGATTCCGGCACGCGCAGGGCGATTATCTCGTCACGATGGACGATGATTTGCAACATCCCCCGGAAGAAATCCCCAAGCTGCTGGCCGCGATCGAGAACTCGGACCTGGACCTGGTTTACGGAGCCTACGACCACAAGCGGCACGGCGCCAGCAAGAATCTGGCCTCGGCGATCGTGAATCGATTCTATCGGTTTGTATTTCAGTCGCCCGTGACCGTGACAGCATTTCGCATCCTGCGGCGCGAGCTGTTGGATACGATCTTGCCGTACTCCCTCAATTTCACGTTCGTGGATGGCCTGCTGGCCTGGAACACCCGCCGCACGGGCGAGGTGATTGTGACCCATCACCCGCGCGCAAGGGCGATCAGGTTATCGATTCAGCAAGCTGTTGACGCTGGCTCTTAATCTGTTCACCAATTTTTCGCTACTGCCACTGCAATTCGTATCGCTATGCGGGTCGAGTGCGGCAGTCGTCGGCTTTGTCCTGGGGCTTTACTACTTCTACCAGTACCTGGCTTCCAGTATCACCGTGCCCGGCTACGCGTCGACCATCGTCTCGATTCTGGTTCTCGGCGGACTGCAACTGCTGGGTTTGGGCATCATGGGCGAATATGTGGGACGATTGCATTTGAACGTCAACCGCAAACCCCAGTACAGCGTCCGGCAAATCATGGCCGGCAAGTCCGAAAGGCAACAGGGAGCTATCCGTGCCTGGCACATCGACCATAACGGCGACGCCTACGCTCGTCCGGCTTGATTGGGAATCCGAGCACTTCGGGCTTTCCGTAGCCCAAATTTCCCAGGCCGACGTGAATGACGCGGCGCTGTGTGAAATCTTGCGCCAGGCGCGCGAAGTCGGCGTTCGCCTGACGGTGTGGCCTACCCGGCAGGGACGAGAAGTATCCGCCGAAATCATCTCCCAGTTCGCCGGAACCCTGGTCGATCGCAAGGCCACATTCACTCGGTCGTTGGGCGGCTCGCTCGCATTTGACATGGCGGCAGACACTTCCGAGCGACCGCGCCGGATGTTTTCTCGTACACCGCGAGTTCACCGTCTGCGGCGCTCACGGAGCTAGCCATCGCAGCAGGAAGATATTCACGCTTCAAGGTCGACACGGCCTTTCCGCACGACAAGTTCTTGGCCATGTATCGCCTCTGGATCGAGCGAAGCGTGCGGGGCGAGTTGGCCGACGCAGTGCTAGTGGCCGGCGCCAATCCCACCGATCGTGCCGAGCTGATCGAGCATGAACCGGCGGGGATGGTCACGCTGGAGGAGTCTGAAGGCGTGGGCCAGATCGGGTTGATCGCAGTGGCCGACGCCATGCGCAGGGCGCGGCATCGGCTCGGCCCTGATCGCGGCCGCCCATCGCTGGATGCGAGCACGCGGCGCCGTCGAGGCGCGAGTCGTCACTCAGTTGGCGAACCTGCCGGCGTGCCGTCTCTATGAGCGGGCCGGCTACCAATTGTCGCGCGTGCAGAACTACTATCACTTCTGGCTTGCGTAGTCGTACTCTTCGGCCCGCGCACTTCGAGTAGGCTGTGCGCCGTCTCTTGCCACGACTGCGATGGCGCATTCTTAAGCGCGTCGAACGCCGCCATCCGCTCTCGCATCGCGGAAATTCACCCCCTCTAGCGGTTGGGGAAAACGGGGTTCAGCAGCCCCTTAGGGGGAACCTCTGTTGACATTTTGCAACGGCATTTCGCCCAGCCGTGTGGCGGACATTTGGGATCTACGGATTGAACCAAATGGGAATCGTCCACAGTCGATCAGATTAACTCAAACCACCCAAACATCCTTGTTTTCCTATTCCACTCCAATCAGCATGAAGTTCTACCCCTCGCACTCACTTCGACGCGGAGGTGGCGCGATTCCTTGCCATGAAACGCAAGGGCATCACGCCTGTGGTAGCCGGGCCGACCTGGCCCGGGGCTCATCTGTCGCCACACGACCGGTCAGGACGCGTTTCGTTTCAACCGATCCACCCCCTCGGCAGAACTCGCATGCTTCGCAAACTCAAGTCGTCGTTCCTCGGTTCATCCTTGCAGCGGTCGCGCGGGGGCCGCCCGCAGTTTCGATCCATCCACTTGGAGCCGCTGGAAGATCGAACGCTTTTGTCGGCGGCCGCCATCATCGCTGAAAACGCGCTGCCCGGCACATCGCCGGACGTTTGGGATATCGACGGCGCGGGCTCGGCAAACATCCAAGGATTCGCGGCGCAGTTCAGCGTCAATCTTGGCGAGCGGGTCGACTTCAAGATTGATACCGACGCCAGCAACTACCGCATCGACATTTACCGGATGGGTTACTACGGCGGGTTGGGTGCACGTTTGGTGGCCACGATCAACCCCAAGGCCGCATTGGCCAATGACCAACCCGATCCCATTACCGACTTCAATACCGGCCTGGTGGACGCCGGCAATTGGAGGGTTTCGGCCTCGTGGAACGTCCCGCAATCCGCCGTTTCGGGCGTTTACATCGCCAAGCTAGTGCGCCAAGACGGCGTCTTCGGCGAAAGCCATATCATCTTCGTGGTGCGTGACGACAACGGACACTCCGATCTCTTGTTACAAACCTCCGACACGACCTGGGTGGCCTACAATAACTACGATGGCAGCAGTCTCTACGGCAACAATTTCCTGCCCTACGGTCGCGCTTATGAGGTGAGCTACAACCGTCCGTTCACCACGCGAGACCGGGCCAACTCGACTTTTTTCTTTGGTGCCGAGTATCCGATGATTCGCTTCTTGGAAGCCAACGGATACGACGTCAGCTACAGCTCGGGCATCGACACCGACCGCCGCGGCGCCGAACTTCTCGAGCACAAGGTGTTTGTCACGGTCGGCCACGACGAGTACTGGTCGGGCCAACAGCGTGCCAACGTCGAGGCGGCCCGCGACGCCGGCGTCAACCTGGCGTTCTTCAGCGGCAACGACATGTTCTGGAAGACGCGTTGGGACAACAGCATCGACGGATCGAACACTCCATACACCACGCTGGTCAGCTACAAGGAAACTCACGACAACGCCAAGACCGACCCGATGCCCGGGGTTTGGACCGGCACGTGGCGCGACCCCCGCTTCAGCCCCCCCGCCGACGGCGGAAGGCCGGAAAACGCCTTGTCGGGCACGCTCTTCACGGTGAATGGCGACGGTTCGATCGGCACCAGCATTACCGTGGGAGCAGCCGAAGGCAAAATGCGATTCTGGCGCAACACCAGCGTCGCGAACTTGACCGGCAATCAAAAGGCGACCCTGGGCGATTACGTGCTGGGCTACGAATGGAACGAAGACATCGACAATGGCTTTCGCCCTGCCGGATTGTTCGACTTGTCGAGCACCACGGTGGACGTCTCGTCGTATATCCAGGATTACGGCAGTACCTATGCCCGCGGGACGGCGACACACAGCCTGACGCTTTACCGCGCCGCGAGCGGCGCCCTGGTCTTCAGCGCCGGCACGATCCAATACTCATGGGGGCTCGATTCCTACCACGACGGCCCGGCGTCGACCCCCGATCCAGCCATGAAACAGGCCACGGTCAATCTCTTTGCCGACATGGGCGTGCAGCCGGGGCGCCTGACCAGCGGTCTGGTGGCGGCGGCGATGTCGACCGATTTTTCCGCGCCCATCTCGGCGATCACTTCGCCGACCGATGGGACGACCTTGGCTTCCGGAGTGGCAGTCACGATTCGCGGCACGGCCCAGGAACAGGGCGGCGGCCGGGTTTCCGGCGTCGAGGTGTCCACGGACGGTGGAGTCACCTGGCATCCGGCCTCCGGGCTGGAAAACTGGACCTATACCTGGACGCCGCGTTCGAGCGGCACCGTCCATATTTTGAGTCGCGCGATCGACGATAGCGGCAATCTGGAAACGCCCTCGGCGGGCGTCACGATCAACCCCTCGCAGAACGCCGGAGTCTACTCATTCTGGGATTCGGGAGCCACGCCGGCGATCGCCGACAGCGGCGACGCACAGACGGCCGAGCTGGGGGTGCGATTTCGCGTCGACGTCGACGGATTCATCACCAGCCTGAAGTTCTACAAGTCCTCGGCAAACACGGGAACGCACGTCGCGCACCTGTGGACCAACACGGGCACACTGCTGGCTTCGGCCACCTTCACCGGCGAATCCGGATCCGGCTGGCAAACCGTCAATTTTAGCGCGCCCGTGGCGGTGCAAGCCGGCATGACGTATGTGGCCTCCTATACCGCGCCCAACGGCCACTATTCCGTCACTCGCTCGTACTTCACCACTACTGGCGTCGACAATGGCCCACTCCACGCGGTGGGACAGGGGCCGAACGGATCCAACGGCGTCTACAATTACGGGGCCGGCAACTTCCCGACGCAGAGCTATCAGTCGAGCAACTATTGGATCGACGTGGTCTTGAACACGGCGATCGCCGCTGACACCACCGCCCCGACCGTGACCAAATTTGGCCAGGCCGGAGGCTTCTCGGTCGTGAACACGACGTCAGCGTTCACGGTCGCCTTCAACGAGGCCTTGAATGCCGCCACGGTCAATAGTCTTACAGTCAGCCTGGTCCGGCCGGACGACTCGATGGTTCCCTCGGGCTGCTGTCCAACGCCGGGCGGTTGGTGCAGCGGTTGTCCGCTGTTGAACGCGGTGAACAACACCACGATCGCGGCCACGGTTACATACGACGCCGCCGCGCACACCGCAACGGTGACGCCGAACAGTCCCTTGAATCCCTCGACGGTTTACACGATCATCGTCAGCGCCGGCGGCGTCAAGGATCTGGCCGGCAACGCACTGGCCGTCGACACCTGGTCCTCGTTCTACACGTCGAACCAGGCCGCGCCAGTGCAATCTTCGTTCTGGAGTTCGAACGTTACCCCCTCGGTTCTCGACAGCGGCGACAAACAAGCCGTCGAATTGGGACTCAAGTTCACTGCCGACACCGATGGGCTGATTACTGGTGCTCGTTTCTACAAGAGCTCGGCCAATTCCGGCACGCACACGGCCAGTCTTTGGACCAGCGCCGGCCAACTCCTAACCACCGCGACGTTCACCAGCGAGACGGGCAGCGGCTGGCAGCAGGTCAATTTCGCCACGCCGGTCGCCGTCAAGGCCGGCACCACTTATGTCGTCTCCTACCACACCAATGCCGGGCACTACTCGGTCAGTCGCTCGTATTTCGGCTCGCAGTTCAACTCCGGCCCGCTGCATGCCTTGGCCAATGGCGGCGTCTACGCCTACGGAGCCAATAGCACCTTCCCCACGCAGTCGTACCAGGCATCGAATTACTTTGTCGATGTCGTGTTCTCGAATACTCCGGCCAGCGACACCGTCGCCCCCACGATCACGAACTTCACTCCCTTCGAAGGCACGACCAACGTGCCGGTCAATCCAACGGTTACCATCAATTTCAGCGAGGACTTGGACGCAACAACCGTAAACACGTCCACGGTTAAACTACTGGATGGCGGCAACAACGCCGTACCGGCCACGTTGACGTACAACGCCGCCACGCGAACCGCGACGCTCACGCCTACCTCGGCGCTCGCCAATAGCATGACGTACACGATCTTCACGCTCGGTGGCTCCGCCGGAATTCGAGATCTGGCCGGCAACCCGATGGCGCAGAACACAGTCTCGTCGTTCGCCACCGCGCTGGGTTCCGTGCAGGACAAGACTCCGCCCACGATTACCGCCTTCAGTCCGCTCAACGGCGCCACCTCCGTGGGCGTCAATCCGACATTGACGGTCACGTTCAGCGAGCCGCTAAACGCCGCCACCGTCAAGTCGGCGAACATCTACTTGCTTAAGGGCGGCGTCAATCTCGTCCCGACCACCTTGACGTACAACGTAGCGACAAACACCGTTACGCTAACGCCCACTTCCCCATTGCTCAACTCCACCTCGTACACAATCTACGTGTTGGGCGGAGTCACGGGCATCAAGGATTTGTCGGACAACGCACTGGCGCAAAACGTGACGTCGGTGTTTCAGACGGCCGATGCGTCGGGCTCCGGATCGGATACCACGGCTCCGACGATTACCGGATTCAGCCCGACGGGCGGCTCGACCAGTGTCGCCGTCAATGCACCGGTAACCGTCACGTTCAACGAGACCATGACCGCCAGCACCATCACCACCAGCACGATCCTGCTGCGAACCGCCGCCGGCGTGCAAGTGACCGCCACGATCGCCTACAACGGTGCGACGAACACGGCGACGCTCACGCCCAGCAGCCCCCTGGCTTACTCAACCAGCTACACCATCACGGTCAAGGGCGGCTTCCCCGGAGTGAAGGATCTGGCGGGCAACCCGTTGGCGGTGGACGCCACTTCGTCGTTCACGACCGCAGCGGCCCCTGACCTGACGCCGCCTACGGTGACGGCGATGAGCCCCGGCAGCGAGGCAACCGACGTTGCCACGAACGTCGTGCCAACGATTACATTCAGCGAGGCATTGACCGCGTCGACCGTGACTTCCAGCACGGTGTTTCTCCGCGATTCGAACGGCGCCACCGTAGCCAGCACGGTTGCCTACAGTGCCGCCAACAACACTGCGACCATCACGCCCAACGTTGCACTGGCGAATTCGGCATCGTATACGGTCGTCGTCAGGGGAGGTGCTTCGGGAGTTAAAGACGCGGCTGGCAACGCGCTGGCCGCCGATGTCACCTCGTCGTTCACGACGGTTGTCGCCGCGCCAGCCCCGGTCAGCCTCTGGACCTCGCCTACCCCGGCAATCGTCGACAGCGGCGATAAACAGGCCGTCGAGCTCGGCGTGAAGTTCACGTCCGACGTGAGCGGCCAAATCACTGGACTACGCTTTTACAAGGCCGCCGGAAATACCGGCACGCATATCGCCAACCTGTGGAGCGCAAGCGGACAGCTACTGGCCACGGCCACGTTCAACAGCGAAACCGCCAGCGGCTGGCAGCAAGTGAGCTTTGCCACGCCGGTCGCGATCACGGCCGGCACGACCTACGTGGCTTCGTACAACGCCGGCAAGGGACACTATTCGGTCAGCCGTTCGTACTTCAATTCGCAGTTTACCAGCGGGCCGCTGCATGTGCAGGCCAGCGGCGGCGTGTACCGATACGGCTCTAGCGCCATGCCAAACCAGACCTACCAAGGCAGTAACTACTGGGTCGACGTGCTACTCAGCACGGCGCCTCAAGCCGACGTCACGCCGCCGACGGTCGCCGCCTTTAGCCCGGCCAACGGAGCGACGAACGTGGCCATTAACGCCGTGGCAACGGTTACGTTCAGCGAGGCCATGACCGCCTCGACGATCAACGCCACGACTGTCACGTTGATGGACGGCAGCGCAACCGTGGCGGCCAGCGTGACCTACAATGCCGCGACGAATACCGCCACCCTGACACCCAACAGCGGGCTATCGAATGCGAGGACGTACAGCGTGGTCGTCAAGGGAGGAGCGAGCGGCGTCAAGGATGTAGCCGGAAACGCCCTGGCGGCCAACGCCACGGCGAGCTTTACCACGACTGCGGGACCCGACGTCACGCCACCAACGGTTACGTCGCTAAGTCCGGCCAGCGGGGCGACAAACGTCGCCACAAGCATCAAGCCCACTGCGACATTCAACGAAGCAATGACCGCTTCGTCGATCACGGCCAGCACGGTGTTCTTGCGCAATGCCAGCGGAGTCGCCGTTACGGGCACGGTCGCCTACAACGCGGCCACGAACACGGTTACGATCACGCCCAGCAGTGCCCTGGCTAATTCCGCGACCTACACGATCGTCGTCAAAGGCGGCGCATCCGGGGTCAAAGACGCCGCCGGAAACGCGCTGGGCGCCGACGTCGTTTCGTCGTTCACGACCGCGGCAGCGGCAACCACGCCCGTAAGCCTTTGGAGCAATTCGCCTACCCCGGCGATTATCGACAGCGGCGACAAGCAAGCCGTCGAGTTGGGCACTCAGTTTACCTCTGATGTGAACGGGCTGATCACGGGTCTGAGATTCTACAAAGCTGCCGGAAACACGGGCACGCATGTCGCACACCTGTGGACCGCCGACGGACAACTGCTGGCGACGGCCAACTTCACCAGCGAGACGGCCAGCGGATGGCAGACCGTGATGTTCGCCACGCCCGTTGCCATCACCGCGGGCACGACGTACGTCGCCTCCTACTATGCCCCCAAGGGGCACTATTCGGTCAACCGTTCCTTCTTCAATTCGTCGTTCGACAGCGGCCCGCTGCACGTGCCGGCTAATGGCGGCGTGTACCGGTATGGCACGAGCGGAATGCCGACCCAAACCTATCAAGGCAGCAACTACTGGATCGACGTTTTGTTCGTTCCCGGAGCCTGATCGAGCACTTGGCGATTGTGAGGCGACTCGAACCAGTGCCGCGCATGGTTCGTGAGCCATTTGCGACCGTGTCGTAATCGACGCTCGGTGGTCTTCAGTTGCGCCCACAGGACCTGCAACCGTCCTGGTCGCCAACCGGCCCAGGCCGTGCGATCCAGATACTCGAAGTACATCCCTCGCAGCGGATGAGGGCACAACGGACGCCACGGCTTGAATCGAGTCGTGTAGTGCACGATATACGGATCGTCGCGCATCTGCTCAAACGTCCGACGATCCAACGGACTTTGCTCCCAGGTCGGATAGACGAACATGTGCGAGCCTTGGTTCCAGCGCGGGTCGAGATGCCCCCAACGGCCCGCCAGTACGACGTTCAAAGCATACTGGTCCCACCACCGGACATGCTGCCTGTGTCGGGAGAGGCAATCGAGCATCCGGGTGGACAGATTCTCGCGGCGCCAAGCGTCTAGATCCACGAGCAAGACTCCGGCGTTGAAGTAGGCCGCGTCGCCTGGCAGTCCCAGCTCGCGAAAATTCGGCACCGGGCGAGGTGAGCCCAACATCGACGCGCAGCGCTCATAGTTGTCGAGCACGCACGACGAATCCAGGTACGGCGCGGCACAATCCTGCGCCGCAAGGCACCATTGACCGTTGAAGTCGCAATCCCACAAGCGTCCCAAATCGGCACAAACGACCAGGTCGGCGTCGAGGTAAATCACGCGCGAGATGTCCGCCGGTAACACGCGCGGTATCAAAACCCGATAGTAGCTGACCAGGTTGACGTGCCCCGAGACGGGCACATCAACCAGCGACGACGCGTCGACTTTAAGCCACTGGATTTGATACCGCTGGGGCGGCCACGACTCCACGAGCCGCGAGCGGGTCTCCTCCCGAATGCCGGCATCCAGGATGAAAATCCGTAACTTACGATCGGGTGATAGATTCTCAAGCGCCGAGCGGACCGTCACGGCCAGCGGCATGGCAAAGTTGTCGTCGGCCGCCAACACGACGATGGGGTCGCGACCCGGGGCTGCGATCGATTCCCGCGGCGGTGCTAGCATGGCGGCCATTCTCGTAACGAATTGAAGCCCGGCAACCTGCGATTAGAGTCGACGATCTCCCGGCCAGCGGAATGAGAAACACTGGTCGGCGGGCACAGGTGGCGAATGTGTACCGAAACGCGTGCGGCCGTGCAATCGCGATTCTAGTGGCGGCACAGGGTACGCCAGCGAGACGTGGCGCGCTGGCCGCGTGCTAGCTTCCCATGTTTGATGCTGCTTTTTGAGAATACTTTCCCAACAATAGTGCCGATAATTGTCGAGCGGCTCCGTGTTTCGGGCGGCTCCTCGCGGGTCGTTCGGACGGCGGCATTCACATCTCCACCGGTCCGCGACTTTCATGACCACCACCTGCGTCATTAGCAGCTACAACTACGCTCGGTTCATCCGCGAAGCGGTGGATAGCGCGCTGGCGCAGAGTGTCGCCTTCGACGAAATCATCATCGTCGATGACGGCTCGACCGACGGAACCGTCGATCTGTTGAATGATCGCTACGCGGGACATGCGTCGATCAAAATCGTCTCGAAGGAAAACCAAGGCCAACTGTCGTGCTTCAACGAAGGGTTTTCGCGATCCACTGGCGACATTGTCTTCTTTCTCGACGCCGACGACATCTACGAACCCGATTACCTCGAACAAGCGCTCGAGGTCTACCGGCGAGAGCCGGGGGTCGACTTCGTCTACTGCGGACGGCGCAAGTTCGGTCGCACGGAGGAAGGCCTGAAGAGTGCGGTCGATCGCGACCTCGGCTACTCCGTGATACTGACGGCGTGCCTGCGGGATTGGATCGGCGCGTCAACTTCGTGCCTGTCGATGCGGCGCTCGACGCTGGGAAAAATCCTGCCGCTGCCCTTTTTGGATTCCTGGCGCACGCGGGCCGACGACTGCCTGGTGTTCGGGAGCTCGCTGGCCGGAGCCCGAAAGTTCTACCTCGGCCAGGCGCTAGTCCGCTATCGCGTCCACGAATTAAACCAGCACTGCGGCCACAAGCCGGACAAGTTCGCCGTCTATCGCCGCCGTCTGGCGATCAATACCCTGTTTGAACATCTCGAACGCAAGCTGTGCTTCAATTTCGATCGGTTGGCCGAATTCCATCATCGCGAGTTTTGCACGATTGCCAAGCCGACCGCCAGACAACTCCGCCAGTACCTTCGCATCAGCCTGACGGCGAGGATCCCGCTAGTGCGACGCCTGGCATGCATCGCCGAAATGACTCGGTACTATCTATGGGCCGCGAAGCGACACCAGCCGGCGGCGAACAGCGGCCTGTCTTTGTTGGTCCAAGACACGACAGCGCCGATACGCGCTTTCACGGAAAAAGAACCGTCCGTCGAGATCGTCATCTCGCCGCGGTCCACGCATCGTCGTGTCGCCTAAGTACGATTCTGCCGCGAAATCGCGCGGATGGGCACGGTCACTCGACCTTCCAGATCCTCACGGCGCCGTCCCGTCCGCCCGACGCCAGCAGCTTGCCGTCTTCGTTGAACGCGACGACATGGATAGCCGAATCGTGGCCCAGGAAGGTCGCCAGAAGCTTGCCTGACTCGGCATCCCACAGTTTCACGGCGCCGTCCTGACTGCCGGTGGCCAATTTGGTGCCATCGGGCGAATAGGCGACTCCCCAGATATCGCCGCCGTGGCCATCCCAGCTTTTGACAAGCAAACCGCTCCCGGTATCCCAAAGCCGCACCGTTCGGTCCCAGCCGACCGATGCCAGCCGGCGCCCGTCGTGGTTGAACGCCAATCCATAGGTCGGGCCGGAGTGGCCTTCCAGGGGAATCTTTTGGGCCAGCGTCTTGGCGTTCCACAGCCGCACGACCTTATCGCTGCCGGCCGTTGCCAGAGTTTCGTCATCGGGCGATATCGCCACGGCATACACGGCGCCAGGCTGCTGGGCCTCGGCCAGGAAATCCGGCACGTCGACCGACCACGCGCGAATTCCCCCTTCACGATCGCCGGTAAACAGCGTCTTGTCGTCATGCGCAAAGGCCAGCCCGCGCACCGCGTTGTGGTTGGCGAATGTTTGCAACGGCTTTGGATCGGTCGGCTTCCATAGCTTGATCAGTCCATCGTCCCCGGCCGTGGCCAGCACTTCGCCGCGATGCGCGAAGCGTGCCGCCCAGATGGCGCCACGATGGGCATCGAAGGTTGACTTGACGCTCTTCGTCGGCAAGTCCCAAAGACGGACCGAACCGTCCTCGACGCCCATCGCCACCGTGTCGCTCGACGGATCAAACGACACCGACCACACCGCACCGGCGCTGGCACTGAGCACGGCGAGGGGTTCGGCATCGGAAACCGCGGCGACCGTGCCGCCCGGGCGATTGGCCAGCAACATTCCCCCGAGTAATCCCAAAGCCAGAAAGCCACCGCCGATCGCGGCCGCGATCAAGCGATTTCGCCGCGTCCGCTTCCTGGCTTCCTCCTCGCAGACCGTGGGCACGTCGTCCGACGACGTCTTCAGGATCGCCCATTGAAACTCGAGCAATTCGGCCAGGTGCGCCGCCGACTGGATGCGATCGTCCGGTCTTTTCGCCAGCAGCCGATCGATCGTGTCGGACAACCAGCGGGGCACGGCCGGATTCAGCTCGCGGACCGGACGCGGCCGGGCATCGACAATTTGTTTCAGGATCGCGAGCGCCGAATTTCCGTTGAAGGGCGTCTGGCCCGCGCACATCTCGTACAGAATTGCTCCCAGGCTGAACAGATCGGAGCGATGATCGGTTGGTTCGCCCAGCGCCTGCTCAGGCGCCATGTACAGCGGCGTGCCCGAGACGAATCCGGTCTGCGTGAGTTTGGCGTCGTCGGTGACTCGCGCCAGACCGAAGTCGGTCAATTTGACGCGGTCATTGGGAGCTTCCAACAGGATATTGCCGGGCTTGATATCGCGATGGATCAGCCCTTGCGAGTGCGCGGCCCCGAGACCATGCGCGGCCTGCATGCCGATCCTCACGATCTCGCGCACGGATAGTTTTCCATCTCTCGCCAGTCGCTGTTCGAGCGACTCGCCGACGATGACTTGCATCACCAAATACGGCAGGCTGTCGTCGCCGGCCCTTTCGACCTGGTGCACCGCGACGACGTTTTCGTGCGTGATTGACGCGGCCGCTCGGGCCTCACGGCAAAATCGTTGCCGCGCGATTTCATCGTCGGCCAGTTCCGGATCCAATACCTTCAGCGCCACGTTGCGCTGTAGCCGCGAATCGAAGGCCTCTAACACCACGCCCATGCCGCCGCGGCCCAGCACGCGCATCACGTCGAAGTGCGCCAGTCGGCCGAGATACGCGCTGTCGCTGGCCGGTTGCAAGAAGCGGAGCGAGAGTTGACGCGTGCGGCTGCTTTGCTCCGCGACCGGCTGGGAATCGCCGGCCAGCGCGTGCAAGGCCGGCCAATAGGCCGACGTGGCGTCCGGCTCCGCCGCCCCCAGGCGCTGGACGATCCGCGACAGGTTCGTTCCCTCGGTGGCAATTTCCTCTAACCGCGTCTGGCAGCCGCCGCAGGTATCCATGTGTTCGGTGCACTGTTGCTGCCGATCTCCCGAAAGCGATCCCTTGAGCAGTTCGCGAAGTTCCTCGGGCTCGGGGCATCCGCTCGAAGGTTTCATACTAACTCTCCTCGTCTCGCCGCATCATCTGCACTTCTTGCTTCAATCGCGCCAGCACTCGGCTCTTGGCGACGTATACGGCGCCCGGCGAGATGCCGACTCGGGCCGAGACGTCGGCGACCGAAATGCCTTCGACGGCCGTCAAATGGAAAGCCTGCCAGGTGTTTTCCTGAAACTCCGGCTTGATGCGTTCCATCGCCCGCGCAGCGATCCGTCGCTGGTATTCGGTTTCCCAATCTTCCGCCCCGTCGCCCGAGTCGGGATGTTCGGCCAGCGCGCGGTTCGTGGCCGAGTCGCCCGAGCCCTGGGGCCGGTGGCGACGCGCCGCAAGGAAGTTGAAGACCTTGTTGCGCGTGATCGTGAACAGCCAGCCGCGAAACGTGCCCTGGCTTCGATCGTAGTCGAGCCGGCCGATCGAACTCGACACCGATCGCATGACGTCCTGCATCAGGTCGGCCGCGTCGGCATCTTGCAGGCCGCGCTGACGCGCGAATCCATATACCACGGGCCCGTAAAGCCGCATGAACTCCAGCCAGGCGTCGTGATTGGCCCCGTCGCGAAGCCGCACTAGCAGGCTGGCTCGAGTAAGCGGCGAGTCGTTCACGGACATCGAGGCACCTGCTAGGACCGGGTACCGCCTGCGACCTGAGAGCCGCGGTTCGCCTTAACGGCAACCTTTTCCATGATATGCCGCCCGAGCCACAGGCACGAGGGGCAACGCGACTATCCCGCTGGTTCAGGCATGGTGGCATGGCTCACTCTCTGATCGATTTACCGGCAATTGCCAGATCGCGCAACTCCCCCCGCGGTCGGCATCTCAAGGAAATACCCGCTGGCGGAGGCGGACCTTACAGCCACACGACCTTCAGGCTAGGACAAACGGTCATTTGCCACAACGCCCAAGATTTCTGATTTTTCTGTAAGAGTCCCTCGGCCGGCCGGTAACTGCCTAGGGAAGCCGCTACGATGCAAGCGGAGCCAGTTTGCAAGCCGAGCCGGCCATGTCAGTTAACGAATCAAATGTAATGCTGTGCGAAAGGGATCGAATCATGTCTAAAAAACTTGCAGGCAAGGTGGCGGTTGTGACGGGCGCTTCGAAGGGGATCGGCGCGGCAATTGCCCGGCAACTGGCCAGCGACGGCGCCTCGGTGGTCGTTAATTACGCCTCCAGCAAACAGGGCGCCGAGAAGGTCGTGGCCGAGATCGTCGAACGCGGGGGCAAGGCTACGGCCGTCAAGGCGAACGTGGCGAAGAAGGCCGAGATCGAACAACTATTCGCCGAGGCGAAAAGAGCATTCGGCTCGGTGGACATTCTGGTGAACAATGCGGGCATTTATGAGTTCTCACCGCTGGAATCGATCACCGAAGATCACTTTCATCGGCAATTCGACTTGAACGTACTGGGGCTGATCCTGGCTTCCCAGGAAGCGGCCAAACACTTTGGCGCGGCCGGCGGCAGCATCGTCAACATCAGCTCCGTGGTTAGTACCCTCGCGCCCCCCAACGCCGCGGTCTACAGCGCCACCAAGGCAGCCGTTGACGCCGTCACCAAATCGCTGGCCAAGGAGTTGGGGCCGCGCCACATTCGCGTCAACTCGATCAACCCGGGGATGGTGGAAACCGAAGGCACGCATTCGGCGGGAATCACCGAAAGCGATATGCGCAAGCAAACCGAAGCCCAAACACCGCTGGGCCGGATCGGTCAGCCTCAGGACATCGCGCCGGCTGTCGCTTTTCTGGCGTCGGAAGACGCGGCCTGGATCACCGGCGAGACCTTGTACATCTCCGGCGGACTGCGCTGACGCGTAAACTGCGACTGAGGGGGACGGGGCGCGGTGTTTTTGGCTACGCGGGGCAACTGCCGGCCGCGCTGGTTGCGGGCAAACCAGCTCAAAACTGGAACCGTCCGTTGGCAATCCCGAATCTTTCAGGCTAGCATCGACGAAACAAGGGGTTGGGTGCTTGCCTCGCATGGCGGTACGCGGTTTGCTCCTGGCAGGCCACTTTACGCGACTTGCCGGCGGCGACGTAGTTTTGAGTTGAGTTTCAATCCCGCAATCAATTCCAGCGCACTCGCATGAAAACCTATCGGTGTCTGTGTGGAAATGCCCTTTTCTTCGATAACAGCGTTTGCCTGGCGTGCCAGCGCGAGGTGGGATTCTGTCCCGCGTGTCGCGATCTAGTGACCCTCGCGACCAGCGCGGACGGGAAATTGCAGTGCGGCAATCCCGAGTGCCAATCGCCGCTTGCCAAATGCTTCAACTACTCCGAGTACGAGGTCTGCAATCGGTGCGTCGTTCCCACGGTCGACGACGGCAGCGAGCTTTGCGATTGCTGTCGCTTCAACCAGACGATTCCCGACCTGACCGTGACCGGCAATCTACAAAAGTGGTTTCGTCTGGAATCGGCGAAGCGGCGTCTGTTTTACGACCTGACGCAATTAGGGCTACCCTACGGAACGGCCGCCGACGGGATCGAACCGGCGCTAGCCTTTGATTTCAAGGCCGACGTGATACCCAAGGGAGACTTGTGGCGCAACCTGGCCGCGAGCGAAAAGGTCTACACGGGCCATGCCAACGGCACGATCACGATCAACATCCGCGAAGCCGATGAAGTCGCACGCGAGAAATTGCGGGTCGACATGGGCGAGAGCAAGCGCACGTTGATCGGCCACTTCCGCCACGAAATCGGGCATTTTTATTGGGACGTCCTGGTCAAGAACCGCCGCGAGGAAGCGTGCATTGCCGTGTTCGGAGACCACAATAATCCGACCTACGCCGAGGCGTTGGAACTGCACTATGCCAATGGCCCGCCGGCCGACTGGGCCGAACGTTACATATCGGCTTATGCCTCGATGCATCCCTGGGAGGATTTCGCCGAGACTTGGGGGACGTATCTGTCCATGGTCAGCGCGCTGGACACCGCCAGTCATCGCGGACTGGGGGGCGAGAGCGATCCGCGGAATGCCGACATCGCGGAGATGATCGTTCGCTATCAGCAATTGGGCATTAGCTTAAACGAAATGAATCGCAGCATGGGGCTGTTGGACCTGGCGCCTGAAATCATCGTGCCCCCGGTGGCGGAGAAACTGGCCTATATCCACGACCTAGTGCGACAAGGTCGGGCCGAAAACGGCGCGCTGCATCCGCAGTCGGCCGCCCAACAGGAACCGGCCCAGCCCTGATCAATCGGCTGACGACCGTCTACGCGGCGCTTTCGCTGGATACCGGTTTGACTTCCACGCCCACGCGCAGCGTGGAGCCGCCGCCGCCGAGGACGACCCCCTTGATCGGGCTGACGTCGTGAAAGTCGCGGCCCCAGCCGAGCGTGATGTGGCGGTTGCCAACCAGGCAACCGTTGGTCGGGTCAAAATCGATCCAGCCGTTTTGCGGGCAATAGACGCTCGTCCAGGCGTGCGATGCGTCGGCCCCTTCCAAGCGAGGCTGGCCGGCCTGACTGTCGGTCCGTAGATAACCGCTCACGTAACGTGCCGCCAGTCCCAATGATCGCAAACAGCCAATCTGCAAGTGCGCGAAGTCCTGGCAAACGCCCCGCCGCCGCTCGAGCACTTCCTCCATCGGCGTGTCGATCGTCGTGGCTGCCGGGTCGTAGGCAAACTCCTTGTGCACGCGTGTCGTCAGATCGAAGACGGCCTCGAGCAAAGGGCGCCCTTTTGGGAAGCTGGCCGAAGCATATTCGGTTAGCGCCGTGCCCGTCCGCACATGGACCGAATCGAAGACATACTGCAGCGCGTCGATCGTGGCGTCGTCTCGCTCGCGGCGCAAAACGCATTGCACGTCGCGCCAATCGCGCGACGGCGCCAGACGCCCGGCGGCAGGACGATCAACCGCCACGCGGCTTTCGGACGTGATCGAAAGCCGTTGATGTGGCTCGAGCACCGCGAAACTGCGAACCCGATTGCCGAAATAGTCGACATAGGTGTGCAGCCGGACCGGCACGGGTTCGACGTGCACCTCCATTTCAAGCGGGCGCTGGCCGCCGCACGTGCGCGGATCGAGGCGCAGCAAGTTGTGGCAGGCCTCGGCGGCCGTGGCGTAGAGATAGGTCGTGTTGTGAGTGACGTGATAGATCACCCGGTCGAACCTCCCAACGGGCGGGCCGCCTGCACGTGGATCAAATGCGTGCGCGTGAGCAAAGTTGAAAGTTCGTTCATACCCCGAATCAACTGCGCCAACCGAGAAATGAGCCGAGTTCGCCGGCCCTTGCGGTTGACTTGCACGATCGCCTCGATGTCGAGCAGGCGGATGTCCGAAAACACGGTCATGATCAGGTTCAACTCTTCGGAGGCAATCTGCGAGGCTTGCCCTACCCTCAACCCGCGCACGTGCTGATACAAGGCCGCCAACTGAAACGCGATCGACCGCGGGTTCGCTTCATCGGCGATCAGCAAGTCCAGTACGCGCACCGGATCGGGACCGAATACGTAACGTGACTGATACGTCATGGCGCTGTTGGCGATCTCCAGAAGCGCCAATAGTCGCGAATTCTCGTTGGCGTCGGGCCGGCTGAAGCCGTGGAGGATCAACTGCGACAAGTCCGTCACTCGCTCCAAACGGCGACCGATCTCGAGAAACAGCCAACCCTTGTCGCGAGTCATTCCGTCGGCCATCTGACCGCTGAAGGCCGACAACCGGCCCAGCACGAGGTCGATCGCGGCCAATTGATCATCGGCCGATTTCACACCCGACTTTTTGGTCGGCACGAAATCATTACCGAGTTGCGTCAAGATGCGCCAGGCGTCGAGCGAGAGCCGGTCGCGAACTCCCGAGGCGATGCGATGCATCTTGGCGATGTCTCCGGCGACGCTACCCGTGTTTTCGTCGTCGAAAATCGCCAGCTCCAACACCGCCTCGAGCCGCAACTCCGCGCGGGCGGCCGAATTCGCCGGCAGTCGGCCCTGCGTGACCAGGAGATCGACCAGGTACACCAGCTCATCCGGATGCCCCAGCTCCGACTCGTTGATGATGCGATGAAGCAAACAGCGAGCCAGGCGACAGCCGAATTCAATCCGTTCCACATAACGACCGAGCCAATACAGATCGTCGGCCAATCGCGAAGGCAAGATGAAGCCCGCGCGGCTCAAGTCCGAGGTTTGCTTGTGCGTGGGCAATAACGTCGTGGTGTCGGGCGTGGAGTGGCTCAGCACCCAGGTGTCTTTGCTGCCGCCGCTCGCCTTGGCGCTCAAAAGTGCCGACTCCGACGAATCCTCCGCGCGGGTCAAACCGCCCGGCATTACGACGTATTCGTCCGCGCTCAGAGCGAAGGCATACAGCCGGACCACGACTTGCCGCGGCTCAAGATGCTGGTCCTGCCAGACCGGAGCGGTCGAAAGCGCGACGCGTTCCTGGCCCAGATACAAATGCGGGTAAGCGCGCAGCAGCGCGACCATCTCGGCCTTGGGCACCTGCCCCGGCAAGAAGCCGGGCAATTCGTGATTCGCATAGGCATGTTTCACAACCAAACGATCCAATTGCCCGACCACCACTTCCAGGGCCTTCTCCTGACCGCACCACCAGGTCGCCACCGGCGGCAACAGCAGGTCCTCGTCGAGCAGTCGGCGGCAAAGCGTGGGCAGAAACGGCAGCAGAGCCGGCGTTTCGACCACTCCAGTGCCGATCGCGTTGGCAATGACCACGTTGCCCGCGCGAGCCACCTGCAACAAGCCGGGAACGCCCAACAGCGAGTCGCCGCGCAATTCGAGCGGATCGCAATAATCGCTGCTGACGCGCCGCAAAATCACGTCGACGGGCAGCAGACCGCTGAGTGTCTTGAGAAATACGCCCTGATCGCGCACGGTCAGATCGCGACCCTCGACGAGATTGAATCCCAAATAGCGCGCCAAATAAGCTTGTTCGAAATACGTGGAGTGAAACGGACCTGGCGTGTAGATAACGACTCGCGGATCGCGATTGCGCACCGCTGCCCGCTCGAGAAGTCCATCTCGCTGTTGCTGGAAAAACCGGGCCAGCCGCTGCACTCGGCAGTCGCGGATCAACTCGGGATAGACGCGGCCCAGCACGATGCGGTTTTCCAGGGCGTAGCCGGCGCCTGCGGGCGTGTCGGTGCGGTCGCCGACGACCCACCACAGGCCGTCGGGCGAGCGGGCCACGTCGACGGCATAGGTTTGCAGATAAATCCCGCCCGATGGCTGCATGCCGTGCGCGGCGCGAACGAAGGCCGGATTGGCAAATACGATTTCCGGCGGTAAGTCGCCGGTGCGGAGCAATTTTCCCGGACCGTAAATATCAGCCAGCAGCAAATTGAGCAGCCGCGCGCGTTGGCTGACCGCCGCGCTGAGCGCTTGCCACTCGGCCGGCGCGATCAACAGCGGCCAGGCGTCGAGCTGCCAGGGACGCTCCTCCTGCAATTCGCGGTCGGGGGGCGTATACGTGACCCCCGACTCGCGCAGGATACGACGGCAGAGATCTTGCCGGCTTTGCGCTCGGCCAGGGTTTGAGAATCGACGGCGGCCGCGAAGCGCTGCCAGTGCGGGCGGACCAAGCCCTCGGGCGTGACAGCTTCGTCCCAATGACCCACTTTGCCCCGGTACGACCGCAGGGTATGCGCGGGCGCCAGGTGTGCAGGTGGCACGATCGACTCAGCCGAGGTCATAAAGGTCTCGGAGTGGACTAGCCAGGCCGCAGCCGGCCGGCATCCCTCGATTTTAGTTGGCAGCCGGAGTTCTGGGGAGAGAGATTAACGGCCGCGCCGAAAATCCAACGTGCAAGGGAATTCGGGATTCGTCTCAACTGGAGGCACTCTGAACGAGCCGGCCGTGTGTCCATGAGGAAAGAAACGGGATACGCGGCGCGTCTCGGCCTCCATTGCATTGACCGGAAACGTCTCGTAGCTGAGCCCGCCGGGGTGAGCCACGTGATACGTGCAGCCACCCACCGAGCGCTCGTTCCAAGTGTCGTACAAGTCGAACACCAAGGGCGCGTCCACCGGGATCGTCGGATGCAAGCAACTAGCCGGCTGCCAAGCCCGATAACGCACACCGCCCACATACTCGCCCAGCGTCTGCGTCGCGCGCAACGGCACACGACGGCCATTGCACAACACAAGGTATCGCTCATCGGAGATTCCGACAACACGAACTTGCAGCCGCTCGAGCGAGGAATCGACGTAGCGGACCGTGCCACCACCGCCGGGTTCCTCGCCCAGCACGTGCCAGGGCTCGATTGCCTGGCGCAGTTCGATCTCGATGCCCGATCGTTGAATCCGTCCATATACGGGAAATCGAAATTCGCGGTGCGGCAGAAACCAGTCGGCTTCGATTGGATATCCCGCGTTGTTCAGGTCGTCGATGACTTCTTTGAAATCTTCCCACACGAAATGTGGCAGCATGAAGCGGTCGTTGAGCAAGGTTCCCCAACGCATGGGTCGGCTACGGCATGGATGGCGCCAGAACCAAGAGACCAGCGTCCTTAGCAGCAACTGCTGCGTCAGGCTCATGCGCGCGTGCGGCGGCATTTCGAAGGCCCGAAACTCGACCAGACCGAGGCGCCCCGAAGCCGTGTCGGGCGAGTACAGCTTGTCGATGCAGAACTCGGCCCGATGGGTGTTGCCGGTCAGGTCGACCAGCAAGTGGCGGAAAATGCGATCGACCAGCCAAGGAGGCGTTTGGCCATGGAGCCGTGTTTGGTGGTCGATTTGTTCGAAGGCGATCTCCAACTCGTAAATCGAGTCGTGACGCGCTTCGTCGATCCGCGGCGCCTGGCTCGTCGGGCCCACGAACGTGCCGCTGAACAAATAGCTGAGCGAGGGATGATTAAGCCAGTACACCAACAGCGAGCGCAGCAAATCAGGCCGCCGCAAGAACGGGCTGTCGCCGGGCGTGGGGCCGCCGAGCACGACGTGGTTGCCGCCTCCCGTGCCCGAGTGGCGGCCATCAAGCATGAATTTTTCCGTGCCCAATCGCCCCTGGTGCGCGTCTTCATACAGCCCGTCGCTGATGTCGGTCAATTCACGCCACGAACGGGCCGGCTGCACATTGACTTCGATCACGCCCGGATCGGGCGTCACTTTCAACACCGATACGCGCGGATCGTGAGGCGGCAGCTCGCCCTCGACGACTACGGGCATCTCGAGCGCGGCAGCCGTGTCTTCGACGGCGGCGACCAGTTCCAGATAGTCCTCGATCGCCGTCACCGGCGGAAGGAAGACGTGTAGTCGTCCGTCACGCGGCTCGACGCAGAGGGCCGTCCGCACGACCCAAGGGGCCGATTCTCCCAACTCCGGCACGCGCTCGGCGAGCGGCACGCGCTCGCCCGCGTGACCATTCGATCCGCGTGAGGCGGGACGCTCTTTTCGCTCGGCCAGCATGCCGCGAAGCTGCATGCGCTCGGGAACGGCCAGCGGACCCACGGGGCGCGACGGATCGGGCGGATGCAAAAACGGATACTCGGCGGCCGCCACCCAAGGCAAGCTGGCCGCCGGAAGCCGCAAGCCAATCGGCGAGTCGCCAGGGGTGAGCACCAGGTGCTTGCCGCGCAGCATCCACAGCCCGCTCTCCCAGGCCGTGGTCTCGGATGTGCGCGAAACGCTGCGCCGCACTGGCAAGACGAAACCGACCGGCTCGCTCAAGCCCCGCTCGAATACGCGCCGCAAACGAGTGCGCTCCTCGGTATCCTTGAGCTTACTGTCCGCCGGATCGACGTTGATCGGCAGCTGCCCCTCGCGATGCAGGAAGTAGATCGGATCTTCGAACGCGGGTACGGCAAACCCCGGGTCGATCTTTAGACGCTCGGCCAGCAACTCCGTGAAACGCTCGCAATCATCGATCGTATAGCCGTATTGTTTGTCGCTCGAGGCAATCAGGTCCGGATTTCGCCAAATCGGGTGGCCGTCGACTCTCCAGAAGCAGGCCAGCGACCAGCGCGGAAGCTGCTCGCCCGGATACCACTTTCCCTGGCCGAAATGCAACAATCCGCCCGGTGCGAATCGAGTATGCAGCCGGCGGATCAAGGCCTCGGAGAGACGTCGTTTATTGGGGCCGACAGCCGTGAAGTTCCATTCGTCGTTTTCCGTGTCGTCGATCGAGACGAACGTCGGCTCGCCCCCCATGGTCAGCCGCACGTCCTGCGCCTCGAGCTCGCGATCCACGGCATTGCCCAGGGCATCGATCCGCGACCACTCGGCATCGGTGTAGGGTTTGGTGACCCGCGGGTCTTCGTGAACGCGCGACACGCGCATCACGTGTTCGAATTCACACTCGCAGGGCTCCAGCTTGCCGCTGACGGGCGCGGCCGAAAGCGGGTCGGGCGCGGCGGCCAGAGGAATATGGCCTTCGCCAGCGAACAAGCCGCTGGTCGGGTCCAACCCCACCCAGCCCGCCCCGGGCAGATACACTTCGCACCAGGCATGTAGATCGGTGAAGTCCTTTGCGGCGCCCGCCGGACCATCCAAGGGCTTGACGTCCGGCTTGAGTTGAATCAGGTAACCCGATACGAACCGAGCCGCGATGCCCAGGTGACGCAGGATCTGCACCATCAGCCAGGCCGAGTCGCGGCACGAGCCGCGGCCAATCGTCAGCGTCTCCTCGGGCGTTTGCACGCCGGGCTCGAGCCGGATCAGGTAGCCGATCTCGCTACACACGCGCTGGTTCAAGCCGACTAGAAAATCGACAGTCCGCCGCTCGGTCCGATCGACCGACGCGACCCAGTCTGCGCAGCAGCGGCCCCGCCTCCTCGCGCAACAGGAACGGCGCGATGTCCCGATTCAACCACGAGTCGTACTGGAAGGGAAAGGTCTCGGCCTCGGGTTCGAGAAAGAAGTCAAACGGATTGATGACCGTCAATTCGGTGACCAGGTCGACGACCACGCGAAAGTGCGGCACCTTCTTGGGGAACACGATCCGAGCCAGGAAGTTCGCTTGCGGATCCTGCTGCCAGTTGAGAAAGTGATCCGCGGGTTCGATCTTGAGCGAGTAGCTGAGAATGGGCGTGCGCGCGTGCGGCGCCGGTCGCAACCGCACGATCTGCGGACCCAGCGCGATCGGTCGCTCGTAGCGATAGTGTGTTTCGTGATAGAGCGCAACGCGAATCGACATGTTTTCCTATTCCCTCTGCCCTTGCGAACGCCGGCCATGCAATGTTTCGATCGGCAACCCGGCCGCCGCCTCGGCGTCCCGATCGACTAGTTTTGCGGTTAGCTGCGACTCATGTCGCTGCTGGTGCCGCCGGCGGCGGGCACATAGGACTTTAGCACATAGTCGCGCACCATGCGGTCCGAACTGAATCGGCCGCCCAGGGTGCGCATGGCGCGCTTGATACGCGCCACCCAGGCGCGCGGCACCCCGTCGCGATCGCGGTCATAATAGAGCGGCACGACTTCGTTGCGGAGCACCTCCAGCAGCGAATCGCGGTCGCGACTGTCGTGAACGTCGGTGGAGACGTGCGTTTCGCCCAGCCCAATGGTAAAGCCATTGCGGCCATCGTACGCTTCGGCCCACCAGCCGTCGAGCACCGACAAGTTCAGACCGCCATTAAGCACGACTTTCATGCCACTGGTGCCCGAGGCCTCCAAGGGCCGCCGCGGGTTGTTGAGCCATACGTCAACTCCCTGAACCAGATGCCGGGCGACGTTGATGTCGTAATCCTCGACAAACACGACTTTGCCGATGAATCTTGGATCGCGCCCCAAGGCGGCAATCTCTTGCAATACGTGTTTGCCTGGTACGTCCTTGGGATGGGCCTTGCCGGCGAATACGAGTTGGATCGGCACCTGCGGGTCATTGACCAATTCAACCAACTGCTCCAGATCTTGCAGCAGCAAATTGGCGCGCTTGTACGTGGCGAAGCGGCGGGCGAAACCGATTGTCAACGTATCGAGGCTCAACGCCCTGCGCAATTGCGCGATGACATCCGGCGCCTCGCCGCGCCGTTCGGCGTGGAACACCGCTCGGCGGCGAGTGAAGTCGAGCAGCCGGGCTTTGAGCGTTTGGTGCGTCTCCCACAGTTCGCCGTCGTCCATGCCTTCCAGCGCTTCCAAGCCGGCCGATTCCGTCAGCCGCTCGGTCCAGTCGGGGCCGAGCCGCCGCTTGAACAGCTCCTGCATTTGCGGCGCGAGCCACGACGAAACGTGGACGCCGTTGGTGATATGTCCGATCGGCACGCCGTCTTGACCGCGGCCCGGCCATAAGCATTGCCACATGCTGCGCGAGACGTCGCCGTGTAGCGACGAGACGGCATTGGCGCGGCGAGAAACCTTGAGCGCCAACACGGTCATGCAGAAATCCTCGCCATGATTGTCCGGGTCGACACGTCCCAGGGCCATCAGGAAATGCAAATCCATGCCCATCGCGGTCCGCAGGGGACCCAAGTGCTCCTCGATCAGGTCGGCGGAAAAGCGATCGTGTCCGGCCGGCACGGGAGTGTGCGTGGTGAACACCGTGCGGCAGGCCACGCGGCGCATCGCTTCGTCGATCGTCGTGCCTTCGCGCTCCATGCTCTGCCGCATTAGCTCCAGCACGGCGAACGCGCTGTGCCCCTCGTTCAAGTGCACCACCCCCGGCGCGATTCCCAAGGCTTCCAAAGCTCGCACCCCCCCAATGCCGAGCAAAAGCTCCTGGCGTATGCGCGTCCGCGTGTCTCCACCGTACAGACGGGCCGTTAACTCGCGGTCCTCCGGCGCATTGCCGGGCACGTCCGAGTCCAGCAAATACAACAAGTTTCGCCCGACCGATAATTTCCAAACGCGGGCCGATACCTGGCCGGTTTGCGTTTCGATCGAGACCGTAATCGGCTCGCCGTCGGGTCCGGTGGCGGGCTGAATCGGAATATCGGCGCTGTCCAGATCGAGATAGTCCTCCTGCTGCCAATTCTGGCTGTCGAGCCGCTGCCGGAAATATCCTTGATCGTAATACAGGCCGATGCCGATCAGCGGAATGCCCAGGTCCGAGGCGCTCTTGATATGATCGCCCGACAGAATGCCCAAGCCCCCGGAATAGATGGGCACCGATTCGTGCATGCCAAACTCGGCCGAGAAGTAGGCCACCGGCCGAGCCCAGAGCACGCCCGCGTTCCGCGCGCCCCAGGTATCGTCGGTTTCCAGATACTCGCGCATCCGGCGATAAGCATAATTGATGCGGCTGTGCAGCACCGACTGCCGGCAGCGCTGCTCCAGGTAGTCGATCGACATGCTGCGCATCAGCACGATGGGGTTGTGGTCGCACTGTCGCCAGCGGACCGGATCGAGCTCGCGGAACAGGCTATGGGCCTCTTGATCCCAGCACCACCACAGGTTTTGGGCCAGGGCTCGCAGCCGTTCATAGGCCGGGGCCACGAAATGCTCCAAGGCACGCAACTCGCTGACCAACGGACTCAACTGGGCCGTGGCGGCCACGAGCATGCTGATTTCGTCGCCGGAAAACTCGCGCGGATCGGTGGTTTGCACGACCAACACGCCCTGCAACGATCCGCGGTCAACCAGCGGCACGCCCAAGAAAGTGTGGTAAATATCCTCGCCGGCCTCGGGAAAGAATTTGAAACGCGGATGACCGGCCGCGTTGGTAAAAGCCTGCGGCCGCATTTGTTCGGCCACCAGGCCCACCAGCCCTTCGTGACAGCCCATGCGCACGCGACCAATCGCGTCGGCCCGCAAACCCACCGACGCGGTGAGCACCAGGTGCTTGCGGTCCGGCTCCAACAAATACACCGAGCAGACCTCCGTGCCACACCGTTCGCGAATCAGTCCGACAATATTTTGCAGCGATTCGGTCGGTCGTCCGTTGACCGCCAGCAATTGGCCGATCTCTTCCAAAGTGACCAGGAGCGAGCGTTCCGACAACGTGGATGCCTCAATCACGGGTTTACCTCATGCGGACAGACGGCGGCGAGTTGTTAGGGCCGGCAGCGCGCACTGAATGCGCAGCTCCTCAAAGAGGACAGCTTGTAAGCAATCGACATGCCGCGCGAGGGGCAGCGGAGCGTCCGTTATGCCGCAACGTTCAAAATCACCCTGCAAACAAGGGTTTACGGTGTAAGGGCCGCCATTTTTTCGGCCTGCCGCGGGCGACGCGGGTTGCCCACTTTCTGGGCGAGTTGTGCCGCAGGATACGTCGCCGGCGGAGATCTCCGCTGGGAGGTTCCGCATTCTCGACGTCGGTCTGGTCGTCGACGGCGGCGTTTATTCGCCCGCTTCAACCACCTGATAGAGCCTGACCTGTTCGTCGGGCACTTGGCGCAAGCGTCCGACGAACGTGCGGGTCACGCCGCCGCCGACCAGCAGTTGGTTGCCGTCGGGAGAGAACTTGAGGTGCATCACGCCGCCCACGCCTTGCACTCGGTGCAACTCGACGCCGGATTGCAAATCCCAGAGCCGAATCGTGCCGTCCCATCCGCCCGAGGCCGCCAGCCGGCCGTCGGCGGCGATATCCAGGCAAAAGACGGTCTCGGTGTGTCCCGCCAATTCACGCACCAGCTTGCCGCTGGCGGCATTCCACACTCGCACGACATTGTCGGTTCCGGGATTGAGAATAATGTCCGATCGTTTGGTTAACGACCCGCCAGTGCCAGTGACGACCTGGCTGCCATCGGGCGAGACGGCCAGAGCCCAGATCGGCTCGGGCTGTTTGATCACCCACTTCTCGACGCCGGTGGTCGCATCCCACAGTCGCAGCGTTTTGTCGTGCGAGGCGGAGACTGCGTCTTTGCCATCGGGCAGGAACGCCACGCGAGTGACCCAATCCTCGTGATTCTTGAAGCGGCACAATTCCTTGCCGGTCCGCACGTCCAGGACGACGGCCCGCTTGTTCAAACAGGCGGCGACCAGCCGTGTGCCATCGGACGAATAAGCCAGCGCCGCGGTGACATCGCCCGGGTGAAGCTCGCGCTGGACCTTGCCGGTTTCGATGTCGACGAGCAGAATCTTCTGGCTGAGCGCGGCGGTGGCAAAGTGCCGGCCATCGGGCGATAGCGCCAGCCAAACGCCGGGAAAGTCAAAGTCTTTATTCGCTCCGCCGGCGATGTCCCACAGGCGAATGCCCTGCCGGCGCGAACTGCCGCCGAGAATGGCGCGGCGGCCGTCGGGCGTGAACGCGACGCCATAGACGTCATTGCCCTTCTCGTGGCGCACGACCTCCTCGAGCTTGGCCACTCGCCGCGCGGCCAGCGGCGCTTGCGGCACGGTCGCGTCTTGCCGTTCACTCGAAAACGCAATCCACTCACCATCGGGCGACCAGGCCGGCTCGCGATTGTTATCCTGTTGCCCAGGAACGGGCACGGGCGGTTTGTCGCCTTCGACCTCGACGAGGTGAATCTTCTGGTTGAGGGCGAAGGCCAGTTGTTTTCCGTCGGGAGACCACGCGACCGAGCCGCTCAAGTCGCCGCTGACGCGTTGCGACAACCCCTGGCCGGCGCCGCTGGCCGAGACGATCATTAAGCCGCGCTGGTTGTTGCGATCGCCCATGAATGCCAGCCGCGTGCCATCGGGAGACCAGCAGAATCCGCCGGAGACATTATCCAGCGGCTCGTCGAGCAAGGCGCGTTGGGTCCCTTCGACCAGGTCGAGTACGTGCAGATTGCCGCCGGGTTTTCCGAACGCAATTTGGCCGCCATCGGGCGACCAGCGCGGAGAATATCCGTCGGCCAGCCAGTTACGGCCCCGGCCGTCGTCGTTTTGCACCCAAATGCCCGCTCGCACTCGGGCGCCGTAGTTTTGATAGGCCAATTGTTTGTCATCGGGCGACCAACAGGGCATGGCATTCTCGCCCAATTCGCGTAATCCCGTGCCATCGAGCTGGACGGCGAAGAACTTCTTGGCGTCATCGGGCCCCTCATAGGTGTCGAAAGCCAGCCGCTTGCCATCATGCGACCACTGCGGAGAGCCGTGCTTCTTGTAGCCGGCCACTTGCGCCACCTTGCGGACCTCGCTGCCGTCGGTCTTCATGACGAAGATGGCCGTGGGAATATCGGCCGCCGGCAATCGATCGACCGCAAGCCAGGCGACCGCGCCGGCCACGGCGCACTTGAAAGCGAAATAAATCGACGTGGCGGCAGGTCGGAGCGGTGCAGGATCGTTCATGGAAGCCCCCTCTCGATGAGTTCGTCGATTCCGCACATTGGCGCGGGATTGATGGCGACATTCAGAACGGAGACCGGAACGTTACGACGATAGCAGCTTCGGCTGGCTCAAACCAGCAGATGGAATGGCTTGAAATGAAAAGCTTGCGGCCGGGACCGCGGCCGATCAGAATTGACGCGTGACCACGATTGCCGACATGCTAGCCCAGGCCAAGGCGCTCCACCACGCGGGACAGTTGCGCGATGCCGCGGGCCTGTATCGAAATGTGCTTGCCGCGGACCCAGCCCAGGTCGAGGCGCAGTACTTGCTGGGCGCCGCCTGCCACGCGATGGGCCAGCTCAACGAAGCGGCGGCTAGTTTAGGCGAGGCGCTTCGGCTGCGACCGGATCTGGCTGAAGTGCATCATCAACTGGGAATCGTCCTGGCCGAAAGCCATCAGCCGGCCGCGGCCGAACGATGTATCCGCCGGGCGCTGGAATTGAAACCACATCTGGCCGCCGCCCATCACGATCTGGGCGTGTTGTTCTCCGCGCAGAATCGCGTGCAAGAAGCCGCCGACGCGTTCCGACGCGTCGTGGAGCTCAAGCCGCACGACCCAGTTGCGCATGCGGATCTCGGCGCGGTCCTGGAACATCAGGACGAATTCGATGCCGCGGTCGCTTGTTTTCACCGTGCCCTGGAAATCGATCCGGCTCATGCCGAAGCACATAGCAACCTGGGCTCAGTACTGGGAAAACAGCGCAATTTCAAGGAATCGGAAACTAGCTGTCGCCGGGCCATCGAGCTAAATCCCCAGTTGGCCGAAGCCCACAACAACCTGGGCGCGGCGTTGCACCGGACTGGCCGATTCAACGAAGCGGCCGAGTGTTTGCGAACGGCCATCAGGATCAAGCCCGAAAATGCCCAGTCACACAACGGACTGGGCGCGATTCTGACCGCCCAAGGTCGCCTGCCCGAAGCATTCGCCAGTTTTCGCCAGGCCCTTCGTCTCGATCCCGAGCACGCCGACGCGCACTTCAATTATGCGTTTTCGCTGCTGCTGACAGGCCAACTGGCGGAAGGCTGGCCCGAGCTGGAATGGCGATTCCGGCGGCAGGGGAAGCAACTGCCCGATTTCGGCCGTCCGCGTTGGGCAGGCGAGGAACTGGCCGGCCGCACGATCTTGTTGCATTCCGAGCAAGGGCTGGGGGACACGCTGCAATTCATTCGCTACGCCGAATCGATCGCCGAACGGGGCGGGCAGGTGATTCTCGAAGTGCAAAGGCCGCTCCTGCCGCTCTTGCAGCAGTCCGGCTTTCGCAATGTGATCGCCAAGGGCGGCGCCGCGGCCCCTGTTCGACGTTCATGCACCGCTGATGAGCTTGCCGGGACTGTTCGGCGCCACACTCGACAACATTCCCAACCTCGTGCCGTATCTGGTGGCCAATCCGCAACTGATCGAGGAGTGGCGCGGACGCTCGGCGACGGCGGCTTGAAGGTGGGAATCGCCTGGCAGGGCAACCCCGACCACGATGGAGATCGCTTCCGATCGATTCCGCTAGTGCAGTTCGCGCGGCTGGCTGGTTCGGGCATCGAGTTGATCAGCCTGCAAAAAGGCGCCGGCCGCGAACAGTTGGCCGAACTGGGCGGCGCATTTCCGGTGCGCGAGCTGGAAGAACCGATCGACGAGCGCCACGGCGCCTTCATGGACACCGCGGCGATCATTCAGAACCTCGATCTGGTCGTGACCTGCGACACGGCCATCGCGCACCTGGCAGGCGCGCAGGCGCGCCGGTCTGGCTGGCATTGTCGACGGCGCCCGACTGGCGTTGGCTGCTTGATCGGTCCGACACCCCCTGGTATCCGACGATGCGGCTGTTTCGCCAGACGCAGTTAGGCCATTGGGACGACGTGTTCGACGAGATGCGCGGCGAGCTGAAACTACCTTAACCGATGGGTTGCCTACGCCAACAGCTTTCGCACGACCTCGCCTTCGACGTCGGTCAGGCGGAAGTCGCGGCCCTGAAAACGGTAGGTCAGCCGGGTATGATCGAAGCCCAATAGGTGCAGAATCGTGGCGTGCAGGTCGTGGACGTGGACGCGATCGTTGACGGCGTTAAAGCCGAATTCGTCGCTCTGGCCCAGCGTGATGCCGCGCCGCACGCCCCCGCCGGCCAGCCACATGGTGAAGGCATTGGGATGATGATCTCGGCCGTCGTTGCCGCCCTGGACCATCGGCGTGCGTCCGAATTCACCGCCCCAAATCACCAACGTATCGTCGAGCATGCCCCGCTGCTTCAAATCGCGCACCAACGCCGCCGAACCGCGGTCGGTCAGGGCGGTCTGCTCCTTGAGTCCGGCGGTGAGACCGCCGTGATGGTCCCAGGCCTCGTGAAACAATTGCACGAATCGCACGCCCCGCTCGACCAGCCGCCGCGCGAGCAGGCAGTTGTTGGCGTACGACGGTTTGCCCGGCTCGGCCCCGTACATCTCGAGCGTTTCCCTTGTCTCTTGCGAAATGTCCATCAAATCCGGCGCGCTGGTTTGCATTTTGTAGGCCAGCTCGAACGAATTGATCCGGGTCGCGATCTCCGGATCGCCTACGGCGTCCAACCGCAGCGAGTTGAGTTCGCGCAGCGTGTCCAGCGAATCGCGCGGTCGCTGCGCGTCGATACCCGGCGGGTTGGAAAGAAACAGCACCGGGTCGCCCTGGCTCCGAAACGGCACGCCCTGGTACACAGTGGGCAGAAAGCCGCAGCCCCAGTTCGACGAACCACCGCTGGTCCCCTTCTTGGCCGAGTTAAGCACCACGAAGCCCGGCAGATCGTGCGACTCGCTGCCCAGGCCGTAAGTCGTCCAGGCGCCGATGCTGGGGCGGCCGAATTGCTGCGAGCCGGTGTTCATCATGATCTGGCCGGGAGCATGATTGAACGCGTCAGTCACTAGCGAACGGACGATCGCGACATCATCGACCACGGCGGCCAGGTGCGGCAACAACTCCGATAGCTCGGCGCCCGATTCCCCATGTCGGGCAAACTTGAATTTGGGGGCCAGAAAGGTCGAGTTGGGATTGATGAACGCGGCCCGATAGCCCTTGAGCAGCTCGGCGGGCGGAAGTTTCCCGCCGTACTTCTCCAATTGCGGCTTGTAATCGAACAGATCCAGGTGACTGGGCGCGCCGGCCTGAAAAAGAAAGATGACGTTCTTGGCCCGCGGCATGTGATGCGGCTGCCGGGCGCGAGCGGATCGGCCGGGGTCGCGGCGGCGCGTGCTTCGCCCGTCATCGCCTGCAATGCGACGGCCCCTAGCGCGACGCCGCAATCCTGCAGGAACCAGCGGCGCGAAACTTGTCGAGCGAGCGTGCTGCGTATGTCCATGAGTCGACTCAATCGCGCGAAGCGCGGTGATTGTCTTGGGCGGCGATTATTGTTTGGTAATGGTTTCGTCGAGGTTCAATAGCACGCGGGCCACGACCGTGTAGGCCGCCAATTGAGCCGGCGTGGCGCCGGAGGGCAATTTCTCCGGCAACTCGTGCTTGCCCGTGGCAATTTCGCGGGCGTCGGTCCAGCCCTCGGCGATCCGCTGCTGTTGCCGGCCGAGCAAACCGATCAGCGCCCGACATTCGTCTTCGCTCGGCGCTCTTCCCACGCACGAGCGGAAGGCGAAAGTCACCCGTTCGGCGTCGCTCGGGCCGGCCATTGAAAGCGTGCGCAGGGCCAACGCCCGAGCGCACTCGACAAAGATCACTTCGTTGAGCGTGGTCAGCGCCTGCAACGGCGTGTTCGAGCGCTGTCGGCGTACGCAGGAGGCATCCGCGTTGGGGGTGTCGAAATTCTGTAGCGCCGGATAGGGCAGCGAACGGCGGCGGAAGGTATATAAGGCCCGGCGGTATCGGTTGGGACCGGTTTCGGCGGTCCAGGTCAAAGGCGCATAGCTGAGCGCGAGCAAACTTTCAGGAATCGGCGCATAGATGCTGGGGCCGCCGATGGCGGGATTCAACTGCCCGCTGGCCGCCAACGCGATGTCGCGCACAATCTCCCCCTCGACGCGAAACCGCGGACCGCGTGCCAACAAGCGATTGAACTGATCTCGGGCGTACAGCTCGGGCGTAACGTTCGATCGCTGTCGATACGTGGCCGAGTGCAC
The DNA here is from genome assembly GCA_963791755.1 of uncultured Planctomycetaceae bacterium. Taxonomy (GTDB): domain Bacteria; phylum Planctomycetota; class Planctomycetia; order Pirellulales; family PALSA-1355; genus PALSA-1355. Next base: position 520,909 of record CAWBTK010000001.1, on the reverse strand, counting down.
GATCAACCGGTGCATGGCCTTGATGCTCCAGTCGCGATCCATGAATTCGCAAGCCAGCCAATCCAATAGCTCGGGATGCGACGGCGCCTCGCTTTGTGTGCCCAAATCTTCGCTGGTGCTGACGATACCCGTGCCGAAATAGGCCTGCCACATGCGATTGACCTGGACCCGCGCCGCGGTGGGACTATCGCGATCCACAAGCCAGCGAGCCAGCGTAAGGCGCGACAGCGGGGCGCCCGGGGGCAAAGGGTGCAGTACGGCCGGCACCCCGGCGGCGACCGTGGCGGCCGGCTTGAGAAAATCGCCCCGCTTGAGCATGTGAGTTTCACGAGGCTCGTCGCGGGCTTGCAAAACCAGCGCCGTCGTGCCCTCGGGCCAACGGCGCCACAGTGATTCGATGCGCTGGTTGGCGTCGTTCCACTGGGGCACGGTCGTACGCCAAAAGCTGAACACCGCAGCCGTTTGCGCGGCAGTGCGATCGCTCGATGGTATGGCCAGGATTTCGCGCACATGCCGGGGCAGCGGATCGGCAGCCACATTGTCCTTCACCGGCGAGAGGGAAATCCGCAGCCGGCCAAGCAGATTATTTTGATGGTCGTCGCTGTTCCAGCCACCGTGATTCTGCATTAGCGAAATCGTCACTTCGGCGCCAGCGGCAAATTCGATCGGCTTTTCCAAGACGAACACGGCCTTGCGATCCTGGTTGCGGCGACCCGGACCGGCATCGATGCCCCAGGCCGTGTCGTCCTTGCCGTCGATGGCGAAAGCCACGGGGCCGACGACCCGCTTCTTGCCCGAGCGATCGTCAAAGTTAGGTTCCAGCGGCGACTCGCCCTGTTCGAAGTCGGCCGAGGCCCGGGCGATTTTGAACTCGACGTTCTTTCCGTCGCCATCGATGGGACGGGCTTCGATCTTGATTTGCGTCAGGGCCGACGTGCCCTTGAACGAACGGCCCGGACCGCCGCGCGGCAGATTCGGATCGGTCAACAACTCCAAGCGCACTGCCGAGACGCTGGTCATCGGGGTCGTGCCGGCGACGCGAAACGTGGCCCGGGTGGGAGCATAGCCGGCGCACAACATCGAGCCGTCCTTGAGCAAGCTCAGCTTGGCGCCGCCGCCCGAGTCTTCGTGCGTTTGCGGCGAGAGCACCTGCCACTCGGGCTCGGGCGGGAGATTCTTTTCCCAGGCGGCCATCCGCTCGGCCCAGTCGGGCGTCGTGCGTCGCAGCTCGTCGTCGACCGCGGCCATTTCTCGCACGAGCGCGTCGCGGGCGACGAGTTCGGCCGGAGTGTAAACGGTCGGCTGCGACTCGTGATCGCTGTTCAGGAACGCGAATAGCCGATAGTACTCTTCCTGGGAAATCGGATCGAACTTGTGATTGTGGCACTGGGCGCACTGAATGGTCAGCCCCAACACGCACTTGCCCAGGGCGTCCATGCGGTCGAACATGGCTTCCATGCGAAACTGCTCGGGATCGATGCCGCCTTCTTCGTTGAGCATCGAGTTGCGCAAGAATCCGGTGGCCACGAGCTGGTCCTGGGTGGCGCCGGGCAATTGATCGCCGGCCAGTTGCTCGATGATGAACTGGTCGTATGGCAAGTCGCGGTTCAGCGCCGATCACCCAGTCGCGATACATCCAGACGTTGCGCGACTTGTCTTTTTCGAAACCGTCGGAGTCGGCATAACGGGCCGCGTCGAGCCAGTGCCGGCCCCAGCGCTCGCCATAGTGTGGCGAAGCCAGCAGCCGTTCGACCTGGCGCTCGTAAGCGCCGGCGGCGCTGTCCGCCAGAAAAGCGTCGATGTCGGCGATCGAGGGAGGCAGCCCGACGAGATCCAGGCTCAAGCGGCGCAAGAGCGTTGCCCTGTCGGCCGAGTCGGCCGGCGTCAGACCAAGACTCTCCAGCCGGGCCAGCACGAAGCGATCGATGTCATTGGCGACCCAAGAGGAGTGCTTGACTTCGGGAACAATCGGACGCGCTGGCGCACGAAATGCCCAGTGCGAGCGAGGATCTTTCTTGATCTCGCCGGCGCTCTCGGGCCAGGCGGCGCCTTGATCGATCCAATCCTTCACGCGTTGGATTTCGGCCGTCGACAGCGGCTCGGCCTTGGCGGGCATGCGCGAGACTTCCTCGGTCGTGCCGGCCAGCGCCGCCCACAGCCGACTTTCGCCGCTCTTGCCGGGCACGATGTCTTGCCCCAGCTCGCCGCCGGCCAGCGCGCCGGCCCGTTGGTCGAGCCGCAAACCGGCCTCTTGCTTCTTCGCGCCGTGGCAGGCGTGGCAATGCTTTTCGAAAAGTGGCTGGATATCGCGGGTGAAGTCGACCTCGGCTTCGGTCGCGCGAACAGGAACCGTACCCAGGCAGCACGCCAGTGCAACCGTCGCCAGGGGTCGCAACTTGCGCGGGATTTTCGACATGGCTGAAAGCGCAGGCCAGGGATGCGAGTCGGGGAGCAATTGTTCCCTAGCGGTTGAACAAAAACGCGGGGCTATTGATCAGGGCCCAGGCCAGATCTTGCGCTCCGGCCAATCGCTCGTTCTTCTGCAGCTCGGCGATCGCCTCGACCGATCGACTCAGGCGCACCCACTCGGCATCCAACAGCCGATAGTGGTTCGCGATTTCGGCCTTTTGCGCATCGCTGCGCTCGGCCGGCGCGATGGCCAAGATCTCGGCGATCTTTTGCGGCGGCGATTCAAGATTCAACGGCCGCTTGGCCGATGTGACCGAAACCCGGAACTTGCCGACCGTGTGTTGCTCGTCCAACTGATGATCGATCGTGAGCGCAAGCACGGTGCCGCCCGCGAAATTCAACTCATCGGCGATCTCGAAAATGCCGTGGTGATCCTTGCCAACCTGAGGATGAATCGCCCAGTGGGTGTTCGGCCTGCCATCGACGGCGCTGGCCACTGGCAAGTTCTGCTGGCTGAAGTCGGCGCTAGTGCGGCCGAACTTAAGCGGCGTGGATTTGGCCGGATCGGCCCGGTCGGCCGCCGTGGCGCTCAGCTCGGAAATTGCCAGGTTGCCGTTGACCGCTCGACCGGGACCGCCGCCGGGCAATTTGGCATCGGCCAACAGTTCCAATCGAATCGCCGTCACGTTGGCCAGGTCCGTGTTGAGCACCATCGAGTAGGTGCCGCGCCCGTTGGGGCCTTCGACCAGCACCGATTGATCGGGCTGTTTGGCAAACGTGGCGTTCATGCTGGACTTGAGATCCGTCGGTTCCAGAACGGTCCACGAGGGACCTGCCTGAGCGGATTCCCATTCGGCTTGCCGCGCGTCGAGCTGCGCTTCACGCGCCGCCAATTGGGCGCGGAGTTGGGCCAATTCCTGGCCGTCGGAGTGCAGGGCCTTGACGCCGGCCTCGATCTCATTCGGCGCCGCCGGACGGGAGAGGATTCGCACGAACAACTCGTCGACGACTTTCGCGTCGTCGGGCTGCGCCGCGACCAATTTCGTGATTTCGTTGCCGCTGTCGGCGATGGCGTCGGCGATCGTCGGTCCATTGACCAGTGTCATCACCGGTCCCAGCATCATCCCGCTGGATCGCTCGCACTCGCATGAACTTTCGCGGGCCGGGCGGCCGAACACCTCGAAAAAGCCGCTGGGCAACGTCAACCCCACGTCGGGCAACTGCGCCGCGCGGTAACCGGCCGGCACGCCAGGCAAATGGCTCACCGAGCCGGTCGTGCGCAGAATCGTGTCGTACAGCACCTCGGCCGGCAGGCGGCGGGCGACGGCATGCGAAAAATTAATGTCGTCGTCCGCGTTCCACTGATTCGTGGCGATCGACGACTGGTACGTGCGCGATTTGCAAATCACGCGCAGCATGTGCTGCGTGTCGAAGCCGTGGCCGATGAATTCGGTGGTCAGTTTGTCCAACAATTCGGGATTCGCGGGGGGATTGCCCGCGCGGATGTCGTCGATCGGCTCGATGATGCCGCGCCCCAGCAAATATCCCCATAGTCGATTCACATAGCTCTTAGCAAAATATTGGTTGTCTTTCGAAGTAATCCAGCGGGCCAACTGCTCACGGCGCGCGCCTTCCGTCGGAACGGACTCGGCGTTCTGGTAGGGAAAGCCGGGCGTGGCAGGCTTGCCGGTGCCGGCGTCCAACACCTCGCCGCTGCCGGCGTCGTAGATCGCCTCGACCAACGGCGTGCCGCCTTCAACCGCGCTGCCGCCGATCTTGCGGCCTTCGCTGGCGGCGTCTTCTTTGCGGCCGACCTGGGAAAAATACGCGGCCAGGTGATAGTACTGTCCTTGCGTCCAGCGCTCGAACGGGTGGTCATGGCAGTGATTGCAGCTAAATCGCACGCCCAGGAATAACTGGGTCGTGTTTTCCATCGTTTCTTCCGGCGTCCGCAGAATCTTGTAATAGGCCGCCGGCGGATTCTCCAGCGTCGAGCCGCTGCCGGTCAACACGGCATGCACGAACTGGTCGTAGGGCATGTTCGTGGCGACGGCCTGCTTGATCCAGTTCCGCAGCGCGAACGCGCCTTGCTCGCCCAGGAACTTGCGATTCACCTGCAATAAGTCGGCCCACTTGTTGGTCCACTTCTCGACGTATTCGCCGCCGCCGATCAGCCGATCGATCATCTCGTCGCGCTTGACCTTGGTGTCGCGTGTGTCGGCCAAAAACGAGCGGACCGCCTCGGCCGTGGGGGGCAAGCCGGTCAGATCGAGTGAAACACGGCGGAGGAAATCGGCATCGGTGCACAACTCGCTGGGAAGCGACTTCACTCGCTTCAGCTTGTTGTACACTGCGTCGTCGACAAAGTTGTTGGCCGGCACATCCTTCCACTCGTATCCGTTGCGATCGCCCATCACGGTAATCGTGGTCGCGGTGTAGGCCCCCTCGAAGCGTGCCAGCACGGGCGCCTCTCCCCGGCGAATCACCGAGACCAGTGCCAATTTGTCTGCCTCGGCCACTTCGGTGTTGCCGCTATCCACGAACGCTTCGAGCGTGACGTCGCGCACCGAGCCATCGCCATACGTCGCGAGCACCTTCATCTGCTGCGTCATGCCCGGCATCGGCACGATCGGGTTCTTGGGAAAGATCTCGATGCTTGTTACGCGGGTCGTATCGCCGTCCAACTTCAGTCCGCCGCCGATCCAGGAGCGAATCAATTCGTAATACGGCTGTCCGGGCTCGGTCAGCACGCCGCCGACGTGCGGAATCACGCCCGAGGGCTTGAGCAGCATCAGACTCTGGTCGGGCGCCGCGCGATTGATGCGGCGGGCCGCGACGTCATCGGTCAGGGCTCGATGGTCGAACGTGGGATCGTAACCGCGCAGCGACAGCTTGAACCCGTTCTTGCCGTTGAGCGAGCCGTGACATGTACCCGCGTTGCAGCCCATCTTGGACATGGCCGGCATCACGTCGCGCACAAAGCTGGCGGTATAGTCGGCCGTAGCCGCTGTAACTTTGAGCGGCACGACGATGGTCTTGTCGGCGACGGCGAACGTAATCTGCCCCTGGCCGTCGGCCTTGGGACGCACCACGCCGGTCGCGGAAACCGCGGCCAGATCGTCCGACACGGCTGGCTCGACTGCCCGGGTGACGTCGATCTTGTCGCCGTCTTCCAGTTGCGCTGTCACCAGAACTTGCGCATAGCCATACTTGCCCACCAACGCGATCTCGGGCGGATAAACCTCGAGCGAGGCGATCTTCGCCCCTGCGGGCAGTTTTTCCTTGGGAGCGGCCTGCAATGGGCTGGGCCCATTCGCGATCAACACGGCCAGACAACCGACGGCGAACCAATTCATTCTCATGGCAATCGTCCTATCTTGCGCTTCCGCAAAACCGTTTCCTCTCCCCATGGGAGCCACCGTCATTTCTGGATCGCGACTTTGTCCGTGCTGATCGGCGCGGGCACGAACTCCTTGATCAGGGCGCCGGTGTCGGCGTCGTTCAGCCGCACCAGTCCGTCGAACCCGCCGGATGCCACGACCTTGCCGCTGGTGCTGAAGGCCACGGCGTAGACGGCGCCTTTCTGGCCGGCAAGCTTGTGCAACAACTTGCCGCTGTCGGTCTCATACTCGCGCACTTCGCCGGCGCCGTCCAGGCTGCTGCCGACCGCGAAGCGGCTGCCGTCGGCGTTGAAGGAGGCGTCGAAGATCCGGCCCGGCACCGCTTCATAGGCTTTGATCAAATTGAAATCGTCGCCGATCACGCGCGCCTTGGTGCGCAACATTTGATAAATCTTGGGCACGCCATCGGCGCCGCCGATCAGCAGCTCGTCCTTGGTCGGATGGCGGTCGACCGTGTCGAGCCCCCCCTTGAGCGCGCCCGGCGTGATGCTCGTGATGTTGTCGACGAATCGCTGCGTGGCGACTTCCACCAGTTTCATCGAGCGATCCCGGCTCACCGAAATCAAGTAGCTGCCGTCCTTGGAAAACACCGTGTCCAACACCCAATCGCTGTGCGCGCCCTGATACAGCACCTGCTTGCCCGAGGCGGCGTCGATGGCTCGCAATGAATTGTCGCCGCAGCCGAATGCAATCTTGGTTCCGTCGCCCGACCAACTCACGCCGTAGACGGTGTCGTACGTGACGGGAACGGAGTAGCGGAGCGTGCGCGACTCGACGTCCCAGACTTGCACTTCACCCAAGCGCCCCGGCGAACCGCCGCTGACGGCCAGCGACTTGCCGTCGGGCGAAAAGGCCAGCGACTCGATGCGTTCCGATTGCCCGACCAGCCGCGCCACCAAACCCGAGCCGTCGGCTTTGTGAAGCAGCGTTTCGTGATAGCCGCTGACGGCCAACAGCGCGTCATCGGGAGAGAAGTCGAGCGCGGTCAAGACGGGCGAGGCTTCGTAGACGGGCGGATGATCCGCGTCGATCGCCCCACGAACCGACATCGGCGTGTCGTCCTGGGCCCCCTCGGCAATCCACTGCCGGATCTTTTTGATCTGATCGTCCGCCAGCGGCGGTTTGTCCTTGGGCATCTCGGCCTTGCCGTCGGCCGGCGTGATCAGCTCAAGCAGATGGCTCTCCTCCGGCTTGCCGACCACCACGGCGGCCTGCCCGCTTTCGCCTCCCTTGGCCAGGTTCTCGAAGTTGGTCATCACGAATTCGCCCATCGCCTTGGCCGGCTGGTGGCATCCCAAGCAATGGACCTGAAAGATGGGGCGAACGTCGCGAAAGTAGCTGACCGTCGAGGCCGGCGCGGCATCCTCGCCGAAGCAGACAGTGGGGTTCCCGGCGACGAGAACCAGCGCGCCAAGAAAAATCGCCAGCGACAGAATTCCAAACCGCCTTGCCAAGTTCATACCGCTCTGGCTCCCTGACGCGCTTGTTCGGCTCAACTGAAACATATCGCACCCATTTTCTCACCGCGAAAGAGCGGACGAGCAAAACGGGTAAGGTAGTAGGCTGGAATCGTAAACTGGCGGGCGTCGACCGACCCTTTGCTCTGGAGCGAACCTCGGCAGATCGGCGACTCGGTGTTCGGGCGTGTTCTGGATAACTCTCCGCAGAGTGCAAGACCCGATAACCCAACCACCGCTAAGCGGTTCAGGCAGCTCGCGCTCCAACAGCGAATATACACGCCGCCAACCCGAACTGGCAAGAAAAAACCGGCTTCGCGGACCCCCAACCAGGGGCAAGTCAGGGAGACCGCGAGGTCGGTTAACTGAAGATTTGCCCTTCCCCCGGGCGACCGGGGCTCGTTGGGCTTGTCGGCGCTGGCGTCTTGATCAGGCAAATCGAGCCGCGCGAAATCGATTACTTCTTTTTGGCCTGGTGGGCCAGGTCGCCCAATTCGACATAATGGTCCATGTTGTCAGCTGACTGTTCGGCAGCCTGGGCCATGGCCGACAATCGACCCTGAAGCGTCTTGATCTCGGCCTCGTGCGACAGCGACTCCTTGTAATCTCGCTCTAGATCGTCGAGTTGGTCGGGCGTCATATAGGGATCCTTGCGAATGTCGTTCAATTCATCCTGCAACGCGTCGGCCTCGCGCAGCTCCCGGTTCGAGTTCAGAATCTGCGAGCGAAACCCCACGGCCATCCTGCGCATCGCTTCGCTGTATTGCAGAAGCCGTTTGCGGGCCGTCGGCCAGCCGTCGGATTCGTCCTCGGGCAGCGTGCCGTCGAGCTGCTCCACGGCGAGCCGCACGAGTTCGCTCTGCGCCATTTGGGCCGTGGTCGTGGCGTCCAACACGTTGTACGCCGCGTCGTAGCCCGTGTTCTTGCCGATTTTGGGCATATCCGGCGTGGTCATGCTGAGTTTGACCAGATCGCGTTTAATTGTCGCCAGCTTTTCGCGCATGATCTTGAGCGCCGCGGAGGAGCGATGCATCTTCCACAGCGCGTATTCGTCGATTAGTTTGTCGACGCGTTCCGAGATTTCCAGGATTTTATAGCTGCCAGATCCCTTGATCTTCTTCATGGTTCCTTTGTATTGCTTCCACACCTTGTACGCTCTGTAGAGTCCCGCCAACGACATGGTTCCGCTCCGTAAGTGTCTTGCCTGGATTGCCAAAAAGGCAGGGCGATCCGCCGCCACCTGCCGCCTCCTGACAAATCAAGCGTGAACCCCAGCGGTTTGTTACATGCCAAACGCGCGGCACGGGGGCCCCAAGCGTAGGCCAGGCAGGTCTGCGGCGCCGCAGCCTCGCGTGGCCCAACGGACGCTACTTCTTTTTGCGGGCGTTGAGCGCGTCGTCCGGAATGAGCAAGTCCTCAAGCACGCGGCCCCCCACGATCGTCTCGTCGATGATCCGCGGCACGTCCTCGAGTTGCACGTTGCCGTACCAGATTTCTTGCGGATAAATGACGATCGTTGGTCCCAGTTCGCACTGGTCGAGGCAGCCGGCCTCGTTGGCCCGTACCAGCGGCCCCAGGTCGCGGCGTTTCAATTCCTTCTTGAAGCAATCGCGCAGCTTCTGCTTGCCCTCGGGGTCGCACGACCCGCGCTTGTGATCCGAGTCGCGCTGGTTGCAACACACGAAGATATGGCTGGTGAATTTGGGCATTGGAGGATTGCGCTCGATGACGGTGACTGCGAAGTTCGGAAGGTTACCGACAGTGTTAGGGCGAGGCGGCGGGTTGCGCGGCGGGCTGGAGCGGCCGATTCACTCGCGAGATCGGCGGCCCGCCAGGCGGCGCGATCTGCCAAAACCCGGCCGCATTGAGTTGGTCGCGGATCGCACGCTGCTTCATTGTCGTGCGTTGATACTGCACGCAGATCCCCAGGATGAACGCCAGCCAAATGAAGCCCATCAACATGGACTTCAGGCCAAACTGCACGCGCGGTTTGCTTGGGCTGTCCGACATAATCATCCATCATAGTCCATCGCGGCGGGCGTGGCGGTTGGCCAACGAGCGCAAAATTTCCGCCCACGCGGCGGGCCCCCTGCCGCCAGGGTCGATCCGGCGCCGCCGGGCATGGTAAAACATGGCGCTGGCGGAGCGCATTGATTGCCTCGATCCCCCGTTCCAACGGAGCAAGCATCCATGGCCTCGCCACCAAGAATCCTCGCCTTTGCCGGCAGCGCACGGAAAGCCTCGTTCAACAAGAAGCTGGCTCGCATTGCCGCGGCGGCAGCTCGGGCGGCCGGCGCCGAAGTGACTCTCATCGAGTTGGAAGATTACCCGCTGCCCCTGTTCAATCAGGACGACGAAGCCGAACACGGACTGCCCGAGAACGCACGCAAGCTCAAGGACTTGATGCTATCGCATCAGGGTTTCTTGATATCTTCTCCCGAATACAACAGCTCGATCACGCCGTTGTTGAAGAACACGATCGATTGGGCTTCGCGCCCCGTGCCGGGCGAACCTCCCCTGGCCTGTTTCGATGGCAAGGCGGCCCTGTTGATCAGCGCCTCGCCCGGGGCGCTGGGCGGAATGCGTGCTCTGGTCCACGTACGGGCGATTTTGGGCAATATCGGCACGCACGTCCTGCCCGGCACGATCTCCATCGCCCAAGCGCATGAGGCCTTTAACGAGGACGGATCGCTCAAGGATCCGGCCAAACAGCAGCGCATCGAGAAACTGGCCGCCGATCTGGTGCGGTTCTTGCAAAAGTTCGGCGACTGAAATCCACGGACGGCGGCGCTGCTAGCGAAGTCGCGCGGCTGGCCGCCACTTGGCGCAATCGCACCTCTTTGCGGAAAAGCGTACTTGCTTCCGCGCGACGAGGGGACAAAAATAGTCTTGGCGCGACCGCTCGAAAGGATTGTCCGATGACCGAATCCATTCTCCAGCAATCGGACGCGGACCTGTTCGCGCGGGTCCAAGCCGGCGACGCCGATGCGTTTTCCGAGCTCGTGCGACGCTACCAGACGGCGTTGGTGCGCGTGGCCCACAGCCGGCTGGGGCGGGTCGACTGGGCCGAGGACGTCGTGCAAGAAACCTTTCTCTCGGCGTTCAAATCGTGCGCCAGCTACGACGCGCGCTACGGCTTTCGCACCTGGCTGTGGACCATCTTGCTCAATCAGTGCGCCGGCCATTACCAGCGCCGCATGCGCAGCGTGCCGTTGGATCCCTGGCCCAGCGAGCCCGACGAAGCGGCCAGCGCCGCCGGCGACGAGCGCGGCGAGACTTCGCCGTTGGGACGCCTGTTAGCCAAGGAGCGCGCCGCGGAACTTGAATCGCTATTGCTGGAGCTCAGCGTGGTGCAGGCCGATGCACTGCGGTTGCGGTTTTTTGGCGGTCTCAAGTTTCAGGAAATTGCCGACGCGATGCAGTGCAGCCTGAACACGGCCAAGAATCGCGTGCGTTGGGGACTGATGCGAATGGCCGAGTTGATGCAAACGACCGGCGTGCAGGGGGCACGATGCCATGTTTTAGATCAGGGTCGTGGTTCCGATCGGGGCGGCGAGGCGCAGCGGGAGTATGAAGCACCATGAATTGCGATCAAGTATTCGACATCCTGACGCGCGGCCCCTTTCCGACTGGTACCGCTTGCGATACTCCGGTCGAGGCCCATCTCAACTCCTGCCGAGATTGCCGCCGCCTGGCCGAGGCTCTGCGTCCCGCGCTCGAATTGTTCCAGGAGGCAATCGGGCCGGAAGAAAGCCGGGACCTGCCCGGTTATTGGTGCGCCGTGGCCACCGAGCCAACCCAACCGGCCGTCTCCTACGCACAGGAACTCAAGCCGCGCCGCATGGCCGGCGGCATGTGGTCGGGGAATTCGTTGACCGGGCGTTGGTCGGCCGTGACCGTGTGGCGGATGGCCGCCATGTTGGCCTTGGGTATCACGCTCGGTTCGTTGGCTGGTTCGCGGGTAATGCTCGAAGGCCGCGGCATGATTCCGCCGTTTGGCACATCGGCGACCGCCCCAGCCGCGGACGACGATCATTCGCAGGATACCACCAAAGCGCCGGCTGAATGGGCCGTCCTGCCGGCGGCCTGCTCGCGCAATCGTCCTGGCAGCGGTCCGCGCTACAGCGTGCGGGGCGATCGGCTTTTGGCGAATGCCGACCTGGCCAATCTGAATTGCTGTTCGGAGTGTCACAACGCCAACTCCGACAACGTGCCCAGCGCCGCCACGATGAAAGTCACGCAGCACTGCCAGGTCTGCCACAACGAACGGGCCGGGCGGTAGAATCCGGCGCGTGCAGGCTTGGTAAGAAACAATCGAGTTCGTGCCAGGTTTTCAAATTGATTAGCGAATTCTCGCTAAAAGAATTTCGGCATGTCTCTCGACGTTGATCTTCGAGAATCTTATTTGACTGTGGTGGCCGAATTATTAGCGCGGACTGGAAATTCAAACTGATCGGTGGTGAACGCAAACGGAAACTCGCCACCGGACAATGAAACCGTCGCTCGCGCGGTTCCTGGCGAAATTCCAGGCGGTACTTTGAATTGGGAATCGAAAAACTCCCAATAGCAACAGCGCTGCGTGAGCGTATTTGAGGTCTGTAGAGAAGGTGCGCCATCGGCGACTGGCCAGTCGATGCGTACAACGGGCATTGTCGACTGCGGAAGAGCATAAATGCTCAAACGCGACGTGGCACCCTCTTCCCCTTGTCCTGGATTTATAAAGCACAAGCTCAACTTCTGCGTTCCCGAACCAACCAGGACTTCCTTGAATCGGAGCAACTTCGGCTGCATGGGCCCGCCAAATTGAACGACGGGCACCGCCTTGGAACTCTCGGACCAGAACGTGCCAAACCACCCAGCGTACATCGGCGTCTGCCCGTCCAGCGTGACTGAAAGACCGTACTTATCCTGCTTGTCGCCGTAATTCCAACGGGCAAGACGGAATTCGGTATGTCTTGCGCCACCACCCGGGATGATTTCGTCCAAAATGTAATCGAGTTGGAACGCCGGAGCACTATTCTCAACCGTGAATTCCTTGAGGTTCGTGGGAACAATCGGGGCTCCGTCGTCCGTCAAGTCGCTGTTGGCGTTCCTGTCGACGTACAAAGTCTTCCCGTCCTCGACCATCCAGACCTGTGAATCTGCCTGGGTGCCAAATACGAGCAACGCATAGCGTGGCGTCGCAATGTATTTGGGTTCCTTGGCAATCCTTCTCTCGACCCTATCCAGCACGTTGCCAACCGTCGCAACAGCTGGAACCTGGGCTGCCACAGAGCTAGGCCAAAGCGGTGATACTGCGAAGAGTATCGCCACAACCGCCTGAACCGTGCTATTCATGAATTTACACCGGCGACCAACGGCATCCTCACTCGTCGGACGTGTAAGCATTCCATCCTCCGATGAACGGTGGCGTTGTGGAACAGAATCGCGAGCTGATTTTATAGACCCAGTCGATTGACCGTCAATTGATCGTCGCACAGCGCCAAAACCCCGAAATGCACTGCGGGGGCTATACGATGTCGGCCGTGTTCCCGCCACTTCTAGGTGTGATTGTTTACACGGGCCGCCCCAGCAGCCACACTATGCGGCTGTCGCCGATGGCAATTTAAAACATCTCAGATCGACAATAGGGAGCGTGAATATGATCCAGGTGAACGGGCGGGTGATCTTTGCGTGCGCGATGACGATGTCGTTGGTAGCCACTCTGGCGTTGGCCGCGGACGACGCCACCAAGCCGGGCGAAGTCGGCAAGCCGGATAAGGACGGCTGGATCACGCTGTTCGACGGCCAGACGCTCAATGGTTGGAAGGTCAGTGAGAATCCCGAGCAGTGGAAGGTTGAAGACGGCGCGATCGTGGCCGCCGGACCGCGCAGCCACTTGTTCTATATGGGCCCGGACGAAAGCAAGCCCGCCGAGTTCAAGAACTTCCACTTCAAGGCTGATGTCAAAACCACGCCGCACAGTAACTCAGGCATTTATTTTCACACCCGCTACCAGGCCGTCGGCTTTCCGCAGATCGGCTTCGAGGCCCAGGTGAACAACTCGCACGGCGACCCGGTGAAGACCGGCAGCATCTACCACATCGTGAAGAACTTCGTGCCGCCGGCCAAGGACAACGAGTGGTTCACCGAGGAGATTATCCTCAAAGGCAAGAACATCCGCACGCTGGTCAACGGCAAGGTCATCTGCGACTACACCGAGCCCAACGGCGTCACCGGGCCGATGGAAAAAATCGACAAGGGCACCTTCGCCTTCCAGGCCCACGATCCCAAGAGCACGACCTACTACAAGAACGTCAAGGTCAAGCCGCTGCCGTAATCGGACAGTGAGGCCCCGGGTATGGGATGCGGCTGGTGAGAGCGAGCACGCGAAATTGCTGGGAATTCGCGGGCATGGGATTTGTGCAGTGTTTTTTGGTCGTCTGTGACTAGCGCCGCGGGGGCGGTTTGCTTGAAAACCCCCATTTCGCCAAGTAGTATGAAGGCCTGGACTTGAATCGCCCCCCCTCCGTGAGCTGTCTCGATGACCAGAAATGCCCCCTTCGCGATCGTCGGAATTGCCTTGTTGCTCGTCGCCATTTCGGCTGGCCCGCTCGCTGCGCAAGACGCCGTGCTGGCCCAGTTTTATGGCAGCGGAGTCCATCAATACTTCGCAGGCAACTACGACCGCGCGGCCGCCGACCTGACCACGGCCATCGACGGCGGCAGCAAGGATCCCCGGGCGTATTATTTCCGCGCTTTGACGTCGCTGCGCCGCGGAGACAGCTATAGCGCCGAGTCCGATCTGCGCGTGGGAGCCTCGCTCGAAAGCGCCGACGTGAGCCAGTTTTATCCGGTTGGCAAGTCGCTCGAACGTGTCCAAGGCTCGGACCGCAAAATGCTCGAACGCCATCGGGCCATCGCCCGGGCCGAGGCCTTCCAGCGACGTCACGATCGCGACCTGATGCGATACGAGCAAAGGCGCCGGGCCGAATCGCAGGTGTTGCGCAGCTCGGGCGCCGTGCCGCTGGTTAAGCCGCCCGGACCTGGAGTTGCTCAACCGCCCGTGCCCGGACCGGAGCCGGTCGAGGACGATCCGTTCGCCGACAAGCCCGAGACGACTCCGGCTGTCGCGAAGCCGGCCGTGCCTGCCGCTGAGAAACCGGCCGTGGAGCCGGCGGCCGAAGAACCCGCCGCCGACATGCCCGCCGAACCGCCGGCGGCCGAGAGTGAGCCAGCGGCCGATCCGTTCGGCGACGAGCCGGCGGCCGACGCTAAGCCCGCCGCCGAGGCGCCGGCCGAGCCCCCCGCCGCCGAACCCAAGGCCGGCGACGAAGACCCGTTTGCAGACGACCCCAAATAATCCAAAAGTCGCTTGCCGCGCGCCTGCCCGTGGGGTTCGCGAGTGGCATTCGTTCGATACAATCCTGGCTGCCAGAGGTCGTTGGTTCGCTGTCGAACCAGCGGTCACGGCACGACGTGGTTTGCTGATTCGTTCCCGCCGGGCAACTTCCTCCCCTGCCCTTAACAGTTTGCCGGAAACCCCGCTCGACTTCGCTTGGAGACCGTTTTGCCATGGTATGTGGCTTTCATAGTTGTCGGATTGCGGGTTTCTTGGCCATCGCCGTGGGACTGACGGCGGGCGCTGCCGCCGACGCAGCCCCGCGGATCACGAATGTTTCCTTGCGCGGTCTGCAAGCCGGCGGCGTCACGACGCTCGTCATCGAGGGCAGCGAGCTGCTGCCCGAGCCGCGAATCTACCTTTCCGCGCCGGTGGCTCGGCAAACCATCAAAGAAGGCGCCACGCCCCAGCGCCTCGAAGTCGAGTTTCTGCTCGACGGCCAAACGCCCGCCGGCATTTACTTGTTAAGGGTCGCGTCAGCCACGGGGATTTCCGAAGCCGTCGCGCTGGGAGTCGACAACTTGCCGCAAATCACCTTTACGCCTCAGACGCCGCGAGCGAGCGTGGCGATG
Organism: uncultured Planctomycetaceae bacterium; assembly: GCA_963791755.1. Taxonomy (GTDB): domain Bacteria; phylum Planctomycetota; class Planctomycetia; order Pirellulales; family PALSA-1355; genus PALSA-1355. The sequence goes on along the minus strand of CAWBTK010000001.1, from coordinate 505,689 downwards.
AGCGGCGCGCTGGCCGGCAGCACCGTGCTATCGACAACCCTGGCGGGCAAGAAAGATCAGCGGTTGGTGGTCGAGGTAGAAAGTCAGCGGCTCGGCGCCAAGCTCGATCCGGTGATTCACGTGTACGACGCCCGAGGCGCCCAGTTGGCCTGGAGTCAGGCCTTGCCCGCCCTGGCGGGCGATGCGCGCACGGCGGTCACGCTGCCGGCCGATGGCGAATATCGGATTGAACTGCACGACGCGCTGTATCGGGGCGGCGAGCCGGGTTTCTTCCGACTCAAGATCGGCGAGTTTCATTACGCCGATCTGGTCTATCCCTTGGCGGTCGAGCGCGGCGCCAACGCCACGTTCGAGTTCGCCGCCACCGATTTGCCGGCCGACGCGCGTGCCACGGCCACGTGGTCTTCGATCGACGGCCTGCCGCGGCGCATGTTGCCGGCGCCCTGGCCGGCCGCAGTGCCGCTCGTTTCCGGTTCGCGACCGCGGGTGTTGGTCACCGATCATGCCGAAATCGTCGAGGCAGCCGCGACCGACAAACCGCAAGAGATTTCCGCCGCCCCGGTAGCGATCAACGGTCGCATCGCCAAGCCGGGCGAGCACGATCGCTATCGTCTGGCGGTCACGCCTGGCGCAGTCGCTGCGATTTGATGTCCTTGCTCGTCGGGCCGGCGCGGCGCTCGACGGCGTGCTTTCGATTCAGAACGAACAGGGGGCCGAGTTGGCCGCCAACGACGATCGGCCCAACACGAGCGACCCGGGGCTGGATTTTAAAGTGCCGGAGGGCACGAACGCCGTCGTCCTCGATATCCGCGATTTGCAAGGACGCGGCGGCGGCGATTTCGTCTACCGGATTTCCGTGGCTCCCATCGGGCAGCCCGATTTTTCGCTGTCGCTGTCGGCCTCTCGCTACCAGGTGCCCAAGGACGGCGCGGCTCTGGCCCGGGTGCGCGTCGAGCGAGCTGGCTACAACGGCCCGATCGCGCTCGATTTCGCGAATCTTCCGGCCAGCGTCTCGATCACGGGCAATGAGATTCCCGCCGGAGCGGTCGAGGCGTTGGTGACGCTGAGCGCCCCGGGATTGAGCCCCGCACAGGCCTTGACGACGGTGCTGGGAACGAGCACCGAGCCGAACACGGCCATCAAACGCGCCGCTCAAATCCCGGCCGACACGGTCAACACGCACCAGCCCTGGCTGCGCGATGAATTGGCGCTGGCCGTCAGCGGGGCGGGCCCGTTGAACCTGACGTGGGACTTGTTTCCCTCAGACGTGAAGTTCGCCGTCGGCACGGTGCTGCCGACTAGTTTGCGAGTCAAGCGGGCTGCCGACATTACAGGCGCCGTGCGACTCTCGCTTTTGACCACGCAGATTACCCCGCGCAAGAAGATCAAAGAGAACAACGTCGAACGCGAAGTGGACGACGTCGAGCGGCACGATTCGTTTCGAGGTCGCTCCCACGATCGCCGCGGATCAGGGGGAAGCCGCCGCCAAGATCATCGTTCCAGGCGACCTGCCGCGAATCGCTTACGATCTGGCGATTCAGGCCGAGTTGCTGGCCGCCGACAATAAGACTGTCGTGTCCACGGCCGTGACGCCCGCGCGGCGCATGATGGCCACGCTCCCCATGACGGTCGAGTTGGCCGCGCAAGCTCAGATCGAAGCACGCGCGGGCCTGGGACCGACCGGCAAACTGACGGGCAAAATACATCGGGCCCCGGGTTTCTCGTTGCCAGTCAACCTGACGCTCATCGGACTCCCCAAGGGCTTGAGCTCGCCGTCGTTGACCGTTCCGCCCGAACAATCCGATTTCGAACTGGCCGTGGCGTTTCCCTATGGCACGCCCGAGGGTGATCTGACGGGCGTCAAGTTGTCGGCCGTCAGTTTGACCGACGTCAAGAATCCGAAATCCGAAATCCTGCGCCGACGAAGTTGCCGTAGCCCTACGGGTCGTGGCCGGCGAAAAGCCGCCCGTCGAAAAACCGCTGGCCGTGTTCGAGGATCAGCCCGAGTTCGTCGCGAATTTGACGGAAGGAGGCGGACAGGCCGCTCTGTACAGCGATGAAAAATACTCGGGCGCTGTCTGCGTCAAGGTAACGCCCGATCAGCGGTTCAATCCGGCGCTGCCCGGGCTGAACGTAAAGATTCGCGAGAAGCCCGCGCCGGGCGAATACCGCTATCTGCGGTTTGCCTGGAAGAAACAGGGCGGACAAGCGATCTGCCTGCAGCTCAATCACGACGGTCAGTGGGGACCGGGGGCCGATCGCCCCGCCAAGTTCCGCTATCACGCCGGACCGGCGGGCGAAGTGTACGGCGGTTCGGTGGGCGTGGATGCCAACTTGCCCGCCACGTTCACCGTCGTGACGCGCGATCTATTCGCCGACTTCGGCGAATTCACGCTCTCGGGCCTGGCGCTGACGCCGGTCGATGGCGAATTTGCTCTGTTCGATCACATCTATCTGGGTGCGACGCCGGAAGACTTCGAATTGGTGAAACCGTAGCCATCGTGGCTCCCATGGCGCGTGTGCGAGGCGAGCGTTGGCGAATCCATAACGGTCACGGCTTTTCACCGAGCCCGGTGCGACCGGCCAGGCTGGCCACGGCCGCCATCAACTCGCTAGGGTTGACCGGTTTCCGGACGTGCATTTGAAAACCTGCGAGCAAAGCTCGCTGTCGATCTTCGGCGCGGGCGAACGCCGTCAAGGCCACGGCCGGCAAATCGCGGGCACTCTTGCCGCGGTTGCGCACGTGATGAATCAGGTCGTATCCGTCCCGCAATGGCATGCCGATATCGCTGACCAGCAGGTGCGGATCGAATGCATCGAGGCTGACAATGGCGTCGTCAGCCGAGCTCGCAGCGGACACTTCAGCCCCGCAGGCGGTCAGAATCCGTTCGAGCAATTGTCGGGCGTCGGCGTCGTCGTCTACCACGAGCACGCGCAGTCCGCCGAGGTCCGTGTCGGCGCAATTGAATGTTGCGATCCTTCGCGTCTTGGGCTCGTCGCGAACAGGCTGTTGATTGACAGCGTCGACAACGGCGACGGGCAAGACAATGATGAATTCGGCTCCCTGCCCCTCGCCATTGCTACGGACCTCGGCCCTGCCGCCGTGCAGTTCGGCCAATTGTCGGACGATCGCCAGGCCCAGTCCCAGTCCACCGTGCGCTCGCGTCGTCGAAGCATCCGCCTGGCGAAAACGGTCGAAAACATAAGGCAAGAAATCGGGCGAGATTCCCCGGCCATTGTCGGCGACGCTGATCTCGACTTGCGAATCGATACGTTGAAGACGGACCGACACCCGTCCCCCTTTGGGCGTGAATTTGACCGCATTGGAAAGTAAATTCCACAGGATTTGTTGCAGCCGGCCCGGATCGCCCCAGACCGAACCAGCCTGCGGATCGATGAGCGGGTGCACACAAATGTTCTTGGCGTTGACCGAGGGCATGATCACGGCCAGCGAGGCATCCACCACCTCGGCCAGGTTCACCAGTTGCACGTCCAATCGCAGCTTGCCCGAAATGATTCGGGAAATGTCCAGCAAATCCTCGATCAACTGTGTTTGAACATGAGTATTTCGTTCGATGATTTGCAGACCTTCACGGGTTTCCTGCTCCGACATCTGGCCGGTCTGCAATAGTTGAGCCCAGCCCAGGATGGCATTGAGCGGAGTGCGCAGTTCGTGCGAAAGACTGGCCAGGAATTCGTCTTTCATACGGTTAGCGGCTTCAGCTTCGGCCCGTGCCGATCGTTCACCCGCCAGCAGTTCCGTCCGCTGGTCGAGCAACTGGCGAACCTCATATTGTCGGCGGCGCGATCGCAGCGCGGTCCGCACCACGCTGATCAAGGTTACTGCGCGAAAAGGACGCTCCAGCAACGTGACGTTGCGGCCGAAGAATACCTCGGCCGCGCGGTCGCTACGGCTGGGTTCTTCCCCGGCGCTCGTGAGCATGATCAACGGAATGTCGGACCAGGGTGGTTGTTGGTCCAAGTGCTCGCACAAGGACGCGAATGAGTCTCGCGTCAATGCCTCCTGGGCGATCAACAGGGCCCCGGTGGCGTGATCGATATGGCGGCACAGGTCTGCCACGGTCGTGCACTCAGCTACCGGGATGCTGGCGGCGCCTAGAATATCGCGCGCGACGATGGCATCTTTTCCGGTCGGAGCCAGCACCAGGACCAAGTCTTTCTGGGCGTCAACGGTTGGCATCGCGCGGTCCCATCATAGCCTCGTGCGAGCCCTTATATTGCGGCGTGCCGGTCAATACGCCCTGGAAGTCCGAGAGCGGTTCGCCGACGCGGATGCCCCCCTGCCCGATCGATAGTTCGCGAATCGTCTCCTCATGCTTTCCGCTCCGCTTCTTGATCACCGAGATCGCTTTCTTCACGAAACCGGACGATTCGAAAAACCGCATCAGCACCACGGTGTCGGCCAGGTACGTCAGGTCGACGCTCGATTCCATTTTGCCGACCAGTCCATGCTGCGCCAGCACGAGAATCGTCAACACGCCCTGCTGGCCCAGGTAGGTCAAGAGTTCGTGCAATTGCGTAATGAGAAAGCCCTCCTCGGGCATGGCCTGGAAGTAGCCGTTCAAGCTGTCGAAAACTATCACTCGCGCCAAATCCTGCTCGACGAGCGCCCGAATCTGATGAATCAACTCGCCAGGCGAAAGTTCGGCCGGGTCGATCTGTCGCAGGTCAAGCCGCCCGCTGGCGACGAGGTCCGACAGGTCCAGGCCCAGCCCCTCGGTGCGCGCTCGCATCGTGCCCTGGCTTTCGTCGAAGGCGTAGTAAGCTACTTTCTCGCCGCGCCCGGCGGCGGCCATAGCGTATTGCAAGGCGACCGTGGACTTTCCCGATCCGGCCGGACCAATCAGCAGGTTGCTCGTTCCGCGGTGCATGCCTCCACCCAGTAGAGCGTCCAACCCCAGCACGCCGCTCGAGACGGTATCGCGAGTGAATTCGGCGTGGTGTTCCGAGGCGATCAGTCGAGGAAACGCGACCAGCCCGCCGGTCGTGATCCGAAAATCGTGATAGCCGCCCCGAAACGTGCTGCCGCGCAACTTGACGACGCTTAGTCGCCGCCGTTCGCTGCCAAATTCCGGCGCAAGTGTTCCAGCACCACCACGCCGTGGGCCAGGCTGTGCAATTGCGAGTCGCCGGCCTCGGAGGTCCGGTCATCCAGCAACAAGACCGTGCAGTTGCGCTTGGCGAAAAACTGCTTGAGCGCCAGCAATTGGCGGCGATATCGCAATGGGCTCTGCGCCAACAGCCGCAATTCAGACAGCGAGTCCAAAACCACCCGCACGGCCTGGGAGTCGTTAACCTCGTCGAAAATCAACTGCGTCGTCTGCGTGAGTTCGACTTCCGAGGGATGCAAAAGCGTATTCTGCGATTCCGGCGCCAGCCGATCTTCAATCGCCGACAACTCGAGCATTGCTATCCCGTCCAGCTTCCAGCCGTGCGAGCTGGCCACGGTGCGCAGTTCTTCCTCGGTTTCGGAAAGCGTGACGTACAAGCCAGGCTCGGATCGCTTCAGACCTTCGCGCAAGAATTGCAGCGCCAGCGTCGTTTTGCCAACCCCAGGATTCCCCTGAATCAGGTAGAGCCTGTTACGGGGAAATCCCCCGCACAGAATATCATCCAGGCCTTCGATGCCCGTTGCGCATCGCTCACTCGTGTTTACCAACATCCATTTTTCCTCGTTGAACTCTACTTGCCTCGGCTCAGCCAGCGTCGCCCAGGTGGCGGCCTTAAATGACCAAGACAAACCCCACGGGATTGGGCGCCCGAACGGTGCCCTGCACTACCGATGGTGGGTGGCACTAGAGCAATTGACGGACCAAGAAAATTTTTTGGCGGTCCCTCGAATGTCCGAAAGGGCCATTTAGCGGGGGAAACCGCAGATAATTGCTTCCGCCAAACCCGCGTCGACCCGGGCGCAAGCCACGACCGTTGGGGGATTCTTATCCCGCGAGAAAGTGTCTAACCAACGACCAACTTGTGCAGAAAGCGATCAAGCTTCGCCGTCGGCCACGAAACGGTAGCCGGCGCCGCGTACGCTTAGGAAGTGGACCGGTCGCGAAGGGTCGAGTTCGAAGTATTTGCGCAGATTGACGATAAAGTTATCGACCGTGCGCGTGGTGGGCATGTGCGACATGCCCCAAACGTGTTCGAGCAGTTCGGCCCGGGTAACGACCGAGCCTTCGTTCTCGGCGAAATACCGCAATAGCTTCATCTCGGTATGAGTCAACCGCAGGGGTTCTCCCGCCACGGTCACGGCGAACGTATCGAAGTTGACCGTCGCACGGCCGAATTGGTAGACGGAGCCGACGTGCTTTGCACCGGCCGGAGACCGTTCTTGCGCCCGACGGGCCAGCAAGTTTCGCGTCATGCTCAACAGTTCTTCCAGCTCGAACGGCTTTTGCAGGTACTGATCGGCGCCGACGTCGTAGCCGCGAATCCGATCCTCGACCAGCGAGCGAGCACTGAGCATCAGCACCGGCACGGGATTGCCCTTTTCGCGCAGGGCCTCGCAAACCGCGTAGCCGCTCATGCCCGGCAGCATCAAGTCGAGGATAACCAGATCGACGCCGCGCGGATCCTCGGCGAACAGCGCCAAGGCGGTCGGGCCATCCTCGACCGTCGTCACCTCGTAACCTTCGGCCTCCAGGTTGTACTTGATGCCGAACGCCAGGTGCTGCTCGTCTTCAACGACCAGGATGTGCTTCATGGATCTTGTTACGCGCGCTTCAGAGGTTCATCGGGCCGCAGTCCCGCGGTTCGAGCGACATTCGCCGCTTGGGCAGGCAAGTCGGCCGCCCCTTGCGGCGCGGTCTGGGCCGGGCGGTGTGCCGGCAACTGCACTTCGAAAATCGTGCCCGGCTGGTTGCCCCGGTCTCGGACCGAGATAGTTCCGTGCAGGCGCTTGACGACCGTGCGAACGATGAACAGCCCCAGGCCGGTACCGACCTGCGAGCGTTCCAGCTCGCTGCCCAACCGCACGAATCGGCCGAAGATCTTGCGGCGCAGCTTGGCCGGAATGCCGCGCCCGTTGTCGATGATTCGCGTGGCCACGGTTGCGTCGCCAATGAACTGCGATTCAACTTCGACCGTGGGCTCGGCCCCGCCGTACTTGATCGCGTTGTCGATCAGGTTGCGAAACACCATTTCGACGTCGATCGGCCGGGCTCGCAAAATGGCCGGGGTCGTCTTCAGCCGCGCGGTCTCCACCGGCAAATGATAGCGAAGGCAGGCCGTCTCCGCGCAATTGCGAAGCACGCTCGACAGCTCGACATCGGCAAAGTCGGTCTCAAGCGGCTGTTCGTCGAGCCGAGCGGCGTCGAGCATGTGATTGATCAACGAATCCAACCGCTCCACGTCGTCCAGCATGAAACGATAAAAATTCGCCTGCTGCTCCTCGGTCACGCTGCGGCGGGACAAGGTTTGCAGGTACAACTTGAGCGAGGCGATCGGCGATTTCAGCTCGTGACTGACGCTGTCCATGAAGTTGGATTGCCGCTGGTTGAGCCGGATGCCGCCGATCGAGATCAGCAGATACAAAACGACGCCCACCAGCACCAGCACCAGGAAGCTGGTGCCGACCACTAGCATCACCCAGAACATGGCCGACTGCTCGACCTCGCGCAGGATCAAGATGACCCAGCCGATAATCAGCGCCAGCACCAGGGCGATCATTACGACCGCCAGCGTGATCGGCCAGCCATAGGAAGGGCGCATCGAACGGTTTCCGAGTTTTTCGAGTCGGCGCGGCCAGGCGGAATCGAGCGCCCGGTATCGCGAGCGGCCGAGGATCGCCAGGGGCGTGGCAATCTTTGAGCCTATCGGACACGCGCGGAGCGTCAAGTGTGCGGCCCCAGGCCGGCTTTCCTCACTATGATAGTCCCTTCGGCAACGACGATCCGCTTTTCACGAGCTCTTGGCACGCCGCGTGCATGAGGGGCCCCGCCGCCCATGCGGTGCGGCCCACCGCAACCAATCGTAGCTAGCGAGATAAAACCCCGCAAAACCGGGGACTTCGAGCCGCTAGAGGATGCCGAATGCCGCCGGGCCAAGGCAGACTGAGATTGTAAAAACTGGAAAAAAGCTGCAAGATATTGCACTCTCCTGACCGTTTTCGGGAGTGATCGGAAAGATTCGAGTTTCGACGTAGCGGCTCGCGACTTGGCAAAAAGCGCTCGGCAGGATGCCGTGCGCAGGTGCGGTGGGCCGGCAACAAGTTCTCTCGTGATACGCTGATCGACAGGGAGGTCGTTCGAGCGGTTCTACCCGCACGGCACGCGCTGGAGGTCCGAATGGATCGGCCACGAGCGCTCTAGCATGGCCGAGCAGGGTGCGCCGGTTTGAGCTTCCGTGGGCGGCAAGGTGGCTTGAGGCTGGACGCAAGCGGCGCCGACGTTTCGGGATGTTTCCATCCCGGCCGTTGTCGCAGCCGACACGGCCGACAGGGATGTTGGCTGGGCAGTTTTTTCCATGGAGGGAATCTATGGTCTCGGTGCAAATTCTGGCGCTGGCCGTGGCGCTTTCAAGCGGCGGCGAGACGGTGCTGCTCGATTTCCACGCCCCCTGGTGCGCGCCATGCCGATCGATGGACAGCACGATTGCCTCGCTCGAGCACGCCGGCTATCCGGTGCGCAAAGTCAACATCGACCGTGAGCGCAGTCTGGCCGTTCAGTATCACGTGGAAAGCATTCCCTGTTTCGTTCTGTTGGTCGACGGAAAAGAGGCCGGCCGGGTTAATGGCGCCGTACGCCGCGACGAGCTGGCGGACCTGTTTGCCAAAGCAGGCGCTGGCCCCCATGCGGGTCAACGTCAGATCGCCCGCGGCCAGTCCCCCGATCCGCCGCCGGCCGAAAGCGTCGCCGTGGCCGGCCAGCGAGACGCCAATCCGTTTACGCCCGCCCGCGCCGCGCAGGGGGGGCTCGATGCGGCTCCCGTGCGTCCTTCCGCGTCCCCAGCGCCCACGCCTCAAGACCTGATCCAACGCAGCGCCCGGCTGACGATCTCCGATCCCCAAGGAGCTTCCTATGGGTCGGGCACGCTGATCGATTCGCGCGGCGGCGAAGCCCTGGTCCTGACTTGCGGACATATCTTTCGCGACTCGCAGGGCAAAGGACAAATCACGGTCGATTTATTCGGATCGCAAGCCGCCCAGAAGTTGCCGGGCCGGCTGGTCGCCTACGACTTGAAGAATGACATCGGCCTGGTCAGCATCCGCACGCCGGGGCCGGTCGAGGTGGCCACGGTGGCGCCCAAGGGCTATCGGATCGCCAAAGGAGATCGCGTGACCACGGTCGGCTGCAACAACGGCGGAGCAGCCACGGCGCTCGACACGCGGATCACGGGGCTCGACAAGTTTCTCGGTCCTCCCAACCTGCAAGTTGCCGGTCTGCCAGTGCAAGGGCGCAGCGGTGGCGGACTGTTTTCCGCCGACGGCCACGTGATCGGTGTTTGCAACGCCGCCGATCCGACCGACAACGAAGGTTTGTATGCCGCCCTGGCCTCGATTCACATGCAACTCGATCAGTCGGGGTTGTCGAGCGTTTATCAAAATCCGAACCGCCCCGCCGCTGCTCTGGCCGCAACGGGTCGGATGCCGGGACCAACCGCCCAACCGCGGTTCGCCAGTGCCACGTCGGGAGGCGACACCTCCGCCGGGCAGTTCCCAGCGCCGCCAGCCGGATTGGCCGGCTTGAGCGCGTCGGAACAGGCCGCCTTGGCCGAAGTGCAAAAACGAGGGGACGGCGCCGAAGTCATCTGCATCGTCCGCTCGCTCTCCAACCCGCAGGCCAAAAGCGAAGTCATCATGCTCGATCGGGCTTCCTCGGCATTTCTCCAGCAGTTGTCGTCCGACCGGCAAGCTCAGGATGCGCGGCACTTGACGTCAATGAGGAAGAAGTAGCCGCTCCGTGATCAGTATTGGGCAGGGCCATCGTCAATCATGGAGAAATGACATGGGTGCGTCGTCGACAATTCTCCGCTTAGCGTTCAACCGCTGGACCCTCATTGGCGGCACTCTGGCTGTGGTCGTGGCCATGGGCTTGAGAAGCGAGTGGAGTCTGCTTCAATATCGCCGCACAATCGCATCAGCACTTAACCTCAAGCCGGTTGAGTCGGTTTCAGCGCCTTGGACGTTTCGTGTTTTTGGCGAGCCGGGCTATTGCGAGATTCCCTTAACGATCTTTGCCGAGCCGGGCACGGACGGAATGAATGATGCACAACGGGAACTTGAGAAACTGAAGCGTGCGTTTCCTGAGGCGCAGGTAACTACTGTTTACCGTAAAAATCACGATGATTTGCCCTGGCAAGAGCGGTACAGTCGAGAGTTTCAGAGCCAGGCGCGGGCGTCCCAATTCCAGCGCAGCAAGACGACAGAGCTGTAATCCCTCGCGCGGATTCAAAGCAGCCGGCCCTAGTGGCGAGCGGCCGGCGTGACAATAATTGAGATTGTCACAAGCCACTCATTCACCCGCCATGGCAAGCGATGTATTTGTACTGCGTGCGGCACGGCGAAACTCATCATAATTTCGCCGGTCGGATCCAAGGTCAATCCGACAGCCAGCTCACACCCTTGGGCCGCCGCCAGTGCCAGGCCGCGGCCGAAGCCCTCAGCCGGTTCGAAATCGACGCGGTCGTTGCCAGCCCGCTTGCGCGTGCGCGGGACTCGGCGCAGATGATCGCCGACCGCCTGGGTCTGAAGGTGCAGTTCGAGCCGCGCTTGATGGAGATCCACGCCGGCATTTTTCAAGAACGCCGCTGGGCCGACATCGAACAGGAATTTCCCGCCGAGTGGGGCTTGTGGCGCAGCCAGGATCCGGATTATCGAATCCCCGGCGGGGAGTCGCGGCGCGATATCATGCTCCGCACGGCCGAGGCCTTCGAGACGATTCGCGAGGCCGGCTATCGCCGCGCGGTAATTGTGGCGCACGGCGGATCGCTGGCGGCGGCGTTCAAATCGTTGTTGGGCATTCCGCCCCAACGCAACCCTTTTTCACTCGCCAACGCCTCGATCAGCACGGTTCACTGGGAAAAAGATTTCAAGCTGCTGTCGCTGAACGAAACTGCCCACCTGCCCGACGACGCCTCATCGGGCGGCGATCTGTAACCCGCCTGGTTGCCAAAGGCTATTCGCGTCCGCCTGCAACCTTCCCAACCCCCAGCCCCCAACCTCCACTCCCTACTACTTCCCCACCACGGACGGATCGAGTTCGAAGATCGCCTCGATTTCGGTCGTGATATTGCCCGGCAGCGAGCCCATGCCCACGGCGACTGCGCGCGGCGACGCCGCGGTCGTCCCCCCACACGTCGCGAAACAGCTCGCTGCAACCATTAATCACCAGCGGATGCTGCGTGAAATCGCCGGTGCAGTTGACCATGCCCAAGACCTTGACGACCCGCACGATGTGGTCGAGGCTGCCGAAATGATCGCGCAGCGTCGCCAGGATCGCCAGCCCGGTCTGCCGCGCGGCGGCGACGCCGGCTTGCAAATCAACGTCGGCGCCGATGCGGCCAGTGAGCATGGTCTTGTCGCTTTTCAGCGGACCATGCCCCGAGACATAGGCCATGTTGCCGGATACGACCACCGGCTTGTACACGCCGGCGGGCTTGGGGACGGGTGGCAACTCCAATTTCAATTCGGCCAGGCGTGCTTCGGCGTTCATGGCTAAGAGTGACTCCTTTTAAGATTCGGTTGATTTAGCTTCGGTTCAGCGCGGGAGCCTTGGCGGGCTTGCCGCGCAAAACCAGGTTATCGAAATTGCCCAAGTCGTCGAAGGCGCCGATGCCAATCTGGCCCCAAGTGAACGTGTCGTCGACAGCTTCCATGACCGGCCGCTTCATATTGTCAAAGAAGATCTCGGTATCGCCGTTCGACACGTCGCGATCGATCTTCACCTTGTGCCACGCGTCGTCCCAATTGGTGCCGGGCGTGGTCTCGGTCGAGATTTTGGTCCGCGCGTCGCCGTTGACGATGAAAACCTGGTTGGCATGGTTATCGGTCTTCTTGCCAAAATGCACGTAATAAAAATGCGCGGGATCTTGATAGCCGAACACCAGCACCATGCTGCGGTGGGCGTAATCCTTGACCGTGCTTTGCACATCGATCTCGAGCACGAAATCGCCCACCACCACGTCCTTGAGCAGCGCGATGTTCACCGGGCTGCGGTAGGGCGGCTTGTAGTCGCTCTGCTGAAACAGGCTGTAAACATTGCCCCGCGGCGTCGACAGAATCTTCCACGACTTGGCGTCCATCGGCTGCCAGCGGTCGGCGCCATGCTCGAAGTCGTCGCGCACGACGAGCGGCGCCTCGGCCGCCAACACCGTGCCGCCGACCAACGCCGCGACGATTGCCAGGGCCGCTAGTGCCGATTCCAGTTGCGAGCGTGGACACATATCGGCGTTTCCTATTCGATGATCTTGGTCAAAGCGTACTCGACGATACCGCGAGCGCCGGCGGACTTCAAGCGGGGGATGATGTTGCGCACGATCGACTCGTCGAGAATCGTGTTCACATCGACCCATTGCTCGTCGGACAAGCTCGAGACGGTCGGCTGCTGCAAGGCCGGCAACAGCGACAGCACTTGCTGCAATCGCTCTCGCGGCACGTTCATCATCAGCCCGACTTTTCCCTCCGCCGCCATCGCTCCGCGCAACATGAGCACGATGTCGTCGATTTTTTGTCGTTTCCAGGGATCGGCATAGCTGGTCCGATTGGCGATGAAACGCGGCGTGCTGGTCAGCACTTCGTCGAGGATTCGTAACTGATTGGCTCGCAGCGAGCTGCCGGTCTCGGTCACTTCGACGATGGCGTCGGCCAGCTTGGGCGGCTTGACTTCGGTCGCGCCCCAACTGAACTCGACCTTGGCCTTCACTCCGTGCCGCGCAAGATAGCGCTCGGTCAGACCCACGGCCTCGGTGGCGATCCGCTTGCCTTCCAGGTCCTGGACGGTTTTGAAGGGCGAGTTCTCGGGCACGCACAACACCCAGCGCACCGGCCGGCGGCTGACCTTGGAAAACACGAGTTCGGCAACCTCGTGCACATCCGAACCGTTTTCCATGATCCAGTCGTAACCGGTCAGTCCCGCGTCGAGCACTCCGTCTTCGACATACCGGGCCATCTCCTGCGCGGATCAGCATGCACTCGATCTGCTCGTCGTCGATCGTGGGGAAGTAGCTGCGCGAATTAAACGTGATTTTATAGCCGGCGCGGCGAAACAACTCTCCGGTGGCTTCTTGCAGGCTGCCGGCCGGAATACCCAACTTCAACGAATTTGCCATGGCGAGATTGACCTTCCGAATGCGCGCGTGTAAACGCGAGGTTCTTGCGGCTATTTCTTCTTGTAGACTTCCTTGGGATCAAAGACGCGCTCGCCGATGACCTGGAGTCCCGCGGGCGTCACCTGTCGGAAGAAGCAACTCGAGTAGCCTTCATGACATGCCGCCCCGCCGATCTGATCGACCTTGAGCAGGATCGTGTCGGCGTCGCAATCGAGAAAAATGCCTTTGACGGTCTGCACGTTGCCGCTTTCCTCGCCTTTGCGCCACAACTTATTGCGGCTGCGGCTGAAGTACACCGCCCGGCCGGTGGCCAGGGTCTCGTCGTAACTTTCCTGGTTCATATAGGCCAGCATCAAGACTTCTCCCGTGGCGGCATCTTGTGCGATCGCCGGCAGAAGTCCTTCGCCTTTGGAGAAATCGGGCGTTTGAGAATCAGAGGTGGTCACGGCGTCTGAACTCCGAGATTTGGCAAGGAACGCAGGCGAGACGGCGCCTGTTGGAAAGCGGTTCAGCATAGTCGCTGGACCGAGGCAGTTCCAGCCACCGACGCCCGCACACAACCTAGCGCCCAAGCGGACATCGCGGTCTAGTAGCCGTCTCACGCCCGGCGGATTACGCTTGAGGCTGCCAGCCGCTGGAAATAATGGGCGGCCCGCGGCGAATAGCACTGCGGATTCAGGTCTCTCGAGGAGAACGTCATGGCTCGCTTGTTTTACTCTCGACTGTTCTGCCGGTCTGCCGCCATTTTATCCGTCGCCGTCGCTGCCTTGGTGTTCACCGTTCGTGCGGGCCGCGCAGCCGAGGATGCCGATGCGTTCGAGCCGGTGCGCGAGCGAATCGCCAAAGCCTTGGTCGATACGAATCTGCCCTCGATCGCCGTGGCCGTGGTCCGCGACGGGCAGATCATCTGGGAACAAGGCTTCGGCTGGGCCGATCGCGAAAACCGCGTGCCGGCGAGCGAACACACGCTCTACTCCGTGGCCTCGGTCTCCAAGCCGATCACTGCCACCGCACTGATGGTGTTCAAGGAGCGCAAGAAGGTCGATCTCGACAAACCAATCAACGACTTCCTGGGCGAAGCGAAGTTGACGGCCCGCGTGGGCGATGCCGCGGAGGCCACCGTCAGGCGCGTCGCCAATCATACCTCGGGCCTGCCGCTGCACTACCAATTCTTCTATGCCGACGAAGCCTATAAGCCCCCCACGCGCGACGAGACCATTCGCCGCTACGGCAACCTGGTGACCGCGCCGGGCGAGCGATTTCAATACAGCAACCTGGGCTACGGCGTGCTTGATTATGTCGTCGAGCGCGCCGCCGGCAAGAAGTTCGCCGACGTCATGCGCGAAGAGGTCTTCCTGCCGCTGGGTATGACGCATACTTCGATCGACGTCGGGCCAGGGCTCGAGCCGCACCAGGCGATTCGCTACACGCCCGAGGGCCGCAGGATTCCCTTCTACGATTTCGACCATCCCGGCGCTTCGGCCGTTTACGCCAGCGCCCACGACCTGGCCCGTTTTGCCATGTTTCACATGAAGGAACATCTGCCCGACCAGCGCGCGATCCTCAGCGACGCGGCGATCGACGAAATGCAGACACCCACCTCGGGCACCGACGACCGCGCCGGATACGGCGTCGGCTGGGGCGTGAGCGACATGGCCCGCGGCTACCGCACCGTTTCGCACTCGGGCGGAATGCCGGGCGTGACGACGTATTGCACGTTCGTGCCCTCGAAGCGCGTGGCCGTGGTCGTGCTGAGCAATGTTCGCAGTCCGCTGGTGTCATATGTGCAGGACATGATCTTCAAGATCCTGCTGCCGGAGCGCAACAAGGAGAAAGACGCGCCGGCCGAGGGGTCGAACAAAGCGCCCGAGCAGACTGCGCCGCCCGCCGATTCGGCCCTGCTGGGACAATGGAAGGGACGGCTCGTAGCCTACAAGAAGGAGTTTCCGCTCGTGCTCACGATCAAGGACGTCGGCGACGTGCGATTGAAGCTCGACGATCAGTTGGAAACCCTGTTGAGTGGTTCGAGTTATCAAGGCGGATTCCTGCGAGGTCGTTTTGCCGGCGATTTGCAACATGAAGACGCCCGCGGCCGGGGCTATCAGGTGCAACTCGAACTAAAACTGCGCGACCAGGTTCTCAACGGTCCGGCCATCGTGACCACGTTGCCCGACCAATATGGCTCGTCGGCGGTCAGTTATTGGGTGGAGCTTAAGCACGAGCCGCCCTCGCCGGATAAAAAACCCGAGTCGGCGCCGGCCGCCGGCGGAAACTGAACTCGAAGCGAGCGAGGTCATCCCCCGAATGCTTAGTCATCTCCGGCGCTCGTCGGCCCGCAACTTCGGCCAGCCGAGCCCCAGCGCTTGCCAAGCGGCTTGCCGGCGAGAACAATGAGGAGCGACGGTTCCGGGACGAGAAGCTGCCACCGATTTCGGACGTGTGTGTCGTGTACGTAGAAACGCAATCGCTCTCGAAGCGCTATGGAACGTTCACGGCGCTCGACGATTTGTCGTTCGGCGTCCGGCGGGGCGAGGTCGTCGGCCTGCTCGGTCCAAATGGGGCCGGCAAGACCACGCTCTTGCGGCTGCTGATGGGCTATCTGCGGCCCACCTCCGGCCGGGCCCGGATCGATGAGCTGGATTGCTATCGCCAGTCATACCAGGTGCACCGCCGGGTGTCGTACCTTCCGGGCGAGGCGCGACTGTTTCGCTCGATGCGGGGCCGCGACGTCGTCGATTTCTTCACCGCGATCCGTCGAGACGGCAGTCGAGCGCGGGCCGTGGCGCTGGCCAGCGAGCGTTTCGGCTTGGACCTGTCGCGGGGCGTGTCGACCATGTCGACCGGCATGCGGCAGAAGCTGGCCCTGGCTGTGACGCTGGCCGTGGACACGCCGCTGGTAATCCTCGACGAACCAACCTCGAATCTCGATCCCACCATGCGCAACGACGTCGCGGCGCTGGTCATCGAAGCCAAGCAGGCCGGCCGTACCGTCATCTTTTCCTCGCACGTAATTTCCGAAGTCGAGCAGGTCTGCGATCGGGCACTGATCCTGCGGCAAGGGCGCGTCGTGCACACCCAGGTGATTGCCGAACTGCTGCGCAAGCACCGCATCCGCGCGCAGTTGACTGGCCCCCTGCCCCCGCTGCCGGCGATCTTCGACGGCCAGGTGACCGTGGCGAACGATGCCGCCGGGGCCCTGGTAATCGAAACGCCCGGCGAATTGTCGGGATTGCTGGGTTGGCTGGCAACGTTGCCGCTGGCTGAAGTCAACATCGAGCCGCTCGGACTGCGAGCCCTGTACGACCAGTATCACGCTTCTTGAAATATCGCGTCCTCCATGCGGATCGATCGAGTCGGAACATGAACGCCGCGCTGTGGAAAAAAACACTGTACGAATCGCGCTGGCTGCTGTTGGGCAGCATGGCCTTCATGTTCGCGGTTCACTGGCTGCGGGTTTGGATCAGCAGTTTTTTTTCGATGAGCGCGATGGAAGGCATGCTCAGCTTCATGCCCGAATTGGTCGAGCAATTGATGCCTGTCTCGTTCGCGCAAATCGCCACGTCTGCCGGGCGAATCGCCGTGGCCTACGACGACCCAATCGTGCTGTTGCTGGTGACAGTATGGGGGATTTCGCGCGGGTCCGACGCAGTGGCCGGCGAGTTGAACCGCGGCACGATGGAAATGTTGCTGGCGCAGCCGCTAACGCGTCTGGGGGTGCTGGGCACGCAGGCCGCCGTGACCTTGTGCGGCGCGGCCTTGTTGGCTGGCGCGGCGCTGGCGGGCACCAGTGTGGGGCTGGCCAGCGTGACGCTCGAACAACCAGTCGCGGCCAGCACGTTCGTGGCCGCGGCCCTGAACCTGTTTGCAATTACGGTCTTTCTGGCCGGACTGTCCACGCTGGTTTCATCGGCGGCCAACTATCGCTCGCACGTAATCGGCTTGGTGGGCGCTTTCTACGCCGTGTCGATGATCGTCAAGATCGTGGGGCGGCTGGCGCCGGGCTGGGGCTGGCTGGGATACGGCTCGTTCTTCACGCCGTTTGAACCGCAAATGCTGGTCGCCGACCGCGACCGGGCCTGGCGGTTGTGGGCCAGCGCGCCCGATGGCGCGCTCGAGCTCGGGGGGTTGGGATATGACAGCATTCTGATCGGCTTGGGCCTGGTCGGTTACCTGGCGGCGGCGGTCATCTTTTACCGTCGCGATTTGCCGGCCCCCTTATAATGGACTTGGCCGCGACGGCTTGGCCGCTGGGGCGCGCGATGCGTGGGCCGACGGCGCCGCGCCGCGTTACGAGTCCGAAAGGTAACCGATCGGGGCGGGGACGATGGCCAGAACTCGCATAGCATTGAATGCGCCTTGGCGTCATAATGCGGCCCCTACCAGAGTCTCGCTTTTCCGAACGTGAAGGAGCAATCATGGTGCTGCGCCTCAAGTTCCGGCTGTGGCTAATGATGGTTGTCGCCATGTTGGCGTGCGGCCAGGCCCGCGGCGACGATAAGGGCCAGGCCCTGTTGGACCAGGCCACCGATACCAAGCTGGCCGCTGAAAACGTCGCCGACCTGAACCAGGTCATCAAACTCTGCCAGGATGCGATCGAAGCCGGATTGGACGAAGGCAACACCAAGTTCGCCAACGGCTTGCTGGCCAGCACGCTTACCCAGCGAGCCGAGTTGGTTTGCACCGAGCTATTCGAACGGCCGGTGACCCCCAACCGCGGTCGCAAGCTGGTGCAAATGGCGCTGTCCGATCTGGAACAGACGCTCAAGATTGACGGCGAACAGGGCGAAGCGCAATACCTGGCCGGCCGGCTCTACGCGCATTTGGGACAACCCGAGAAAGCACTAACGGCGCTGGACAACGCGGTTCGCCTGAGCGAAGACGACCCCGCGGCCAAGGCACGCGCGCTGATCATCCGCGCGAACTTGCAGCAAGACGCCGGGCGGCGACAAGCCGATTTCGACGCTGCCGTCGCGCTCACGCCGAAGGATCCCAACGCGCTGCGCTTCCGCGGCATGCACTATCTCTCGCAGAACAAGCTCGAGGCGGCAATCGCCGATTTCGATGCCGCGATCGAGATCGATCCGAAGGATGCCGATACCCATGAAGCCCGTGGCGTTGCGATGTCGCTGGCCAAAAACTATGACGAGGCGCTTGCTAGCTTCAGCAAGGCAATCGAGCTGGAACCGAATTCGCCCGCGTCGCTCACGCACCGCGCCCGAGTGCGGGCCATCAAGGGTGATATCCCCGCGGCCTTGGTCGACGTCGAAAACGCCCTGCGACTGCAGCCCGGTTCTGTGTCGGCTTTGCAGTTGCGCCAGCCTGCTGGGCAGCGTGGGCAAGTTGGATCAGGCATTGGCGGATCTGAACCTGTTGCGCCGCGCCATGCCGAACAATGTCGAATTGTTGCTGCAAATCGCCGCGGTCTACCAGGCGGCCAAGGAGCCGAACAAGGCGATCGTGGCTTACAACGAGGCGCTGGAGGCGGATCCGAAAAACGCGGCGGCCTATCGCGGCCGCGCCGACGTGCAACTCAGCTTGGGCAAGCAGGCCGAAGCCATCGCGGACTATGAGTCGGCCCTGGTGCTGGAGCCGCAAAACAGCGGCGTGCTCAACAACCTGGCCTGGGTGCTGGCCACCTCGCCCGAAGACAATCTGCGTAATGGCCAGCGAGCCATTGAGCTGGCCAAGCAGGCCTGCGACGTCACCGAGTATAAGCAGGCCCACGTGCTGAGCACGCTGGCGGCCAGCTATGCCGAAAGCGGCGATTTCGACACGGCGATCACCTGGTCGAAAAAAGCGGTCGAGAATGGCGGCGAGGAGCTCAAGGCCCAACTGACCAAGGAGCTGGAAAGCTACGAAGAGAAAAAGCCCTGGCGCGAGGCGGCTCCCCCGCCGGACAATCCGGCCGATCAGACCGCGCAGCCCGAGAAAAACGCCGCGCCGGGCCGCGAAGACACGGCCCGCAACAAAGTCGGCGGCCAATAAATCGGGGACTGCGCTTGGATCGGCAACAGGCTTGGGAGCTGGTTTGCGAGTACACCGCCAGCGATAGCCTGCGCAAGCACATGCTGGCGGTCGAGGCGGCCATGCGGGCCTATGCCCGACGGTTCCAGGCGGACGAGGAAACCTGGGGCATCGTCGGCCTGTTGCACGATTTCGATTACGAGCGCTGGCCGGATCCGCCCGACCATCCCCTGCAAGGCGCGGCGATTCTTGCCGGACAGGGCTATCCGGACCATGTCATCTATGCGATCAAGTCGCACGCCGACTATCTGACCGACTGCCCGCGCGTCTCGCCGCTCGACAAAGCGCTATATGCCTGCGATGAGTTGGCCGGTTTCGTCACGGCCGTGGCCAAGGTGCGGCCCGAGGGCATTCACGGGATGAAGGCCAGCAGCGTGAAGAAGAAGTTCAAGCAGAAGAGCTTCGCCGCGGCCGTGCGCCGCGAGGACATTGTGCAGGGAGCGGCCGATCTGGGTGTCGAGTTGGACGAACACATTCAGTTCGTGATCGACGCCATGACTGCACATGCCGACGCGCTGGATTTAAACTCGGGCGCCGGCGCGTAAATCGCATTGTGCGTTTGTTTGTGACTGGCCTTAGCTTCAACGAGACTGGCCACAGAGATCACCGAGGACGCCGAGGAAGACTGCTTCAAGCAATGACAATTCCGTTCCGTCGCAACTCCTCGTCCTTCTCTGTGTCCTCGGTGATCTCTGTGGCTTGTCTCCCGTGTTCTATTCGGCTCGCTCGGCGGCCACGCGCTGCAAATGGCGCAAGATGATCACGAACGGCGCCAGGTAGATCACGTCGGAAAACAGCACGACCAACAAGTAGATCGGCGGAACTTTTCCGAAAACGACGTAGCCCAGGCCCAACACGGCCACGAGCGCCTTGCCGATCAATCCCAGCAGCAATACGCCCCGATGTTCCAACGGGCGGCTGGCGACCATCAAGTAGCCGATGCCGAACACACCGACCATCAGCCCCACCAACTGCACGAACAACAGCAACTCGGGTTCGGGCAGGCCGAGCGGCGCGAACGACCGCGAGGGCAGCAGGACCATGTTCAGTCCCAGCAGCACGTTGTAGGTGCCGGCGAACCGCAACAGGTATCGCATCCAGGGGCGAAGGGGCTGCAACGCGTTGGCTCCGTGCTCGGCTAGACGCTCGTCGATTGGGCTGCGTATTGATCGGACCAGGCCACGAGATCGGCCAGCCCGCGGCGATGGCAAAAGTCGCCCAAAGTCTCGCCCTCTTCGCGGTGCTCCTTGAAGCAGGCCAGCACCGGCACGATCGTGGGCACGATCTCGGCCGCGGGAACCATGTCTTTATAGATGAAGTTCAAGCGATCGCCCAGCAGGCGGCCGCCGACAAAGATCGTGTACCGCCCCGACGCCTTGCCGACCAGGCCGATGTCGCAGTTGTAGGGCCGGGCGCAGCCGTTGGGGCAGCCGGTCATTCGCAGCGTGAACCTCTCGCGGGCCAGACCCAGCTTCACCAACTCGACCTCCAACTGATCGATAATGCCGGGCAGGGCCCGCTCGCTCTCGGTGATCGCCAGTCCGCAGGTTGGCCACGCCACACAGGCCATCGACCAGCGACGCACCTCCGAAATCTCGTCGTGCAGCTTTACCCCATGTTCGCGCAGGATTGCTTCGAGCGCGGGTCGATCCGCCGCGTCGAGATCCGTGAACAGTATGCTCTGGTGCGGCGTCAGGCGAATGCCCGGTCGCAGCGTGGTGCAGATCGCGCGGAGCGCGGTCTTGAGCCGCAGCCCGTCCTCGTCGTGAATGCGGCCGTTTTCGACGTTCAGCCCGTAAAACAGCTTGCCGTCCCCCTGCTCGTGCCAGCCAATGTGATCGTCGAAGGCATGGACGTCGTCGGGATGCGGATCGGCCAGGGGTCGGCCGTAATACTCCTCGACCTTGGCTTTGAACTTGGGCAAGCCCCAATTGTGGATCAGGTATTTCATTCGCGCGACTTTGCGGTCGGCGCGGTTACCGAAATCGCGCTGCACCTTGACGATCGCCGTGGTGACGTCGATCGCTTCCTCGGGCTTGATGAACGCCATGCGCTTGGCCACGGCCGGAAATGTCTTCTCGGCGCTGGGCGTGACGCCCATCCCGCCGCCGACCAGTACGTTGTAGCCGATGATCTGGTCTCCCTCGACGACCGCCATCAGCCCCAAATCGTTGGCATACAGATCGACGCAATTGTCGCTGGCCAGGCCGATTGCCGTTTTGAATTTTCGCGGCAAATACGTGGGGCCGTAAATCGGTTCGACTTCGTGACCGTTCGATCCGCCGCCGACGAGCGTCTCTTCGCCCGAGTCGGGATCCGTAATCCACAGTTCGTGATAGGCCGTGGTGCGGGGGCAGAGATGCACAGCGATCGCATCGGCCAAGGCTTGCAACTCGCCGCGGACGCGATCGGCCAACGGCGCCGGGCAGCACATGACGTTGCGCTCGACGTCGCCGCAGGCCGCCAGCGTCGAGAGCTGCACTTCGTTGATACGGTGAATCGACCGCCACAAATCGTGCTTGAGGATGCCGTGCAGTTGCAGCCCCTGGCGGCTGGTGATGCGCAGCGTGGCATTGCCCACCTCGTCGCAAAGGTCCATCTCGGCCAGCAGTTGCTCGCTGGTTAGCTTGCCGCCGGGGATTTTTGTGCGGACCATGAACGAGTAGGCCTTGGGCGACTTGCCCTTGCCCCCCTCGACCCGGCCAGCCGCCCGCGCGTCGCGGTCATCCTGCTGATACGTGCCGTGGTTCTTGAGCAACTGGATGCTGGCCTTGCCGAAGAAGTCGTTGCCGTCGCGCAACTCCGCGCCGATATCGCCGCGCAGGTAATTGCTCTCGATCTTGAAGACTTCGACCGGGCTGATTTTGGCTTCGTCGGGCATAGTGCGTTGAGCCGTGCTCGGATGGGGCCAGGCGGGACACGTAAATCGGCCGGGAAGCTAAATCCTGACAATGATTAGCATCATTGTGATTATTCGCGCCACGAGCCGCTTGTCAACTGACTATAGCGGCTTTTCCAGACTCGGGCCACGTCGGTTCGGCCGGGCAATCAGGACCCGCCGGGGGCCACAATTGGAGGCCCCGCAGCCAATAGTCGTCCGCCGGAAGGTGGGCTAGAATGCGGCCTCCCGATCCCCGCCTAGGCGAACGAAAGGTCCCTCCGTGCCGGCCGCTATTCTCGACGGCAAGAAGCTTGCCAAGCAAATCCGTGACGAGTTGCGCGACGAGGTCGTCGACTTCATCGAAAACAACGCCGAAGTCCCCACGCTAGCGGCCGTGCTAGTGGGCAACGATCCGGCCAGCGAAGTGTACGTTCGCAACAAGGTGACCGCCTGCGAGCAGGTGGGCATGCAGAGCCGCCTGTTCCGCCTGGGGGCGGACACGACGCAAGACGAACTGCTGTCGCTCGTTGCCAAACTTAACAGGGCCAAAGAAGAGCCGATCCATGGCATTCTCGTGCAGCTGCCGCTGCCCGGCCAGATCGATGTCTCGCGTATTTTGCACGCCGTCAGCCCGCTTAAGGACGTGGATGGATTTCATCCGGAAAACGTCGGTCGGATGGTGCAAGGCAATCCGCGGTTTCTGCCCTGCACGCCCTACGGCATACAACAACTGCTGGTGCGAAGCGGCATCGAAACCGTCGGCCGACTGGTAGTGGTCGTGGGGCGCAGCGACACCGTCGGCAAGCCGATGGCACTGATGCTGATGCAGCGCGGCGCGGGGGCCGACGCCACCGTGACGGTCTGCCACAGCAAGACCCGCAACCTGGGCGAGATCACGCGGCAGGCCGATATCTTGATCGTCGCCATCGGTCAGCCGCGATTCATCACGGCCGAGATGGTCAAGCCTGGCGCGGCCGTGATCGACGTGGGCATCCACCGCACCGACAACGGACTTGTCGGGGACGTGGATTTCGCGGGCGTCAGCCAGGTCGCCGGCCACATCACGCCCGTCCCCGGCGGCGTCGGTCCGCTGACGGTGACAATGCTGCTGGTGAACACGCTGGAAGCGGCGAGGGGAAGGCACTAACGAGTGGCACGAGGCGATTCATCGGACGGCCATCGATCATGACAATCGCCACTGTCTTCCGATTTCTAGTCGGCCGCCGCTCGGCGATACAGCAGATCGCTAATACGCCCCACGCAGTGTGGCTGGGCGGTTTGTTCGTCGTCTCCGCGGGATTAGCTCGCGAGTACGACGCCAAAGATTTGCTTGCCGAACCGTGGTATCTCCTTGTGCCGCTGGCCGCGTCGTTCATAACATCGTTGATTCTTTTTACGCTCGTCTACTTCACCGGTCGATTCAAGGGAGGCACGTCGCGGTTCTGGCCAACGTACTCGCCGTTTCTCGCGCTGTATTGGATGACGGCGCCGTTGGCCTGGCTGTACGCCATTCCGGTTGATCGTTTTCTCTCCGCTGACGATGCGACATTGGCCAACCTGTCGCTGCTCGCGACCGTCTCGTTGTGGCGCGTCTCGCTTATGACCGTGGTAGTGCGGAATTATTTGGGCGCGCCGCTGTGGAGCGCAATTTGGCTGGTCATGTTCTTTGCCGACTCGGTGGCCATGTTGGTCTTGTATTTCACGCCGCTGCCGATCTTTAACATTATGGGCGGCATCGAAAAATCCAAGAGCGACCAATTGATCGAGTCTGCCGCGTTCGTGGTGGGCTGTCTGGGAATTCCGTCATGGTTCGTGTGGGCGATCGGACTATTCTTTATCTTTGAATCGCGGTCCTCGTGGCAGCCCATGACGCCAACGCCCGATCACGGCCGAGTCAACCCTGGGCTGTGGGCACTTGCGATCGGCATGATTCTCGTCTGGGCTTTGATCTTGCCGGTCACTCAGCCCGAGCAGCAGCGGCGAAGAGCCGTGGAACGGGCTTTGGTAGAGAACCGATTGGGTGACGCGGTGAGGTTGATGTCGAGTTTGACGCCGCAGGACTTTCCGCCCCACTGGGATCCACCCCCGTGGCTGGTCTATCGTGATCCGACTCCAGACCTATTGGATATCGTTGAAGCTACTCTCGGAGACGACGCCGCGCCATGGGTGCGGAGCATCTATGTCACGAAGCTCCAATCGCGCGTTAACAACATATTCTTCGCCGTCCAGTGGGACATATTAAGTGCTGTCGAGAGAGATCGATATCTTCGCTCATTCGAACGAGTCCCGAACCAGTTGCTGTCAGGCGATCGTCTGTCGATCATGGCCGAGCGCAAACGGATCCCGATCGTAAAGTGCGGCTAGAAGCGCTGGCGAAATCCGCGAGTAGCCCGCACGACCCAGATCGGGACGATTAGCAGCACGGGGGTTTTACGCATGCATTCGCTGCCGCAGCGCCTCGTAAAATAGCACCGCGGCCGTGGCGGAGACGTTCAAACTGTCGGCCGCGCCGAGCATGGGCAGCTTGATGGCAATGACGTCAGGGGCGTGCCAGGCGTCGGAAAGGCCGTCGGCTTCGCTCCCCAATACGATCGCCGTGTCGCCCCGATAATCGACTTCGGTGTAGGCGACGGTCGCATCCGGCCGCGCGGCAAGGATCTTGCATCCACGGCCGCGCAACCAGGCCAGCGTCTGGCCGGTGGTCGCCTGGCAGACTGGCCTGGTAAAGACCGTGCCCAGGCTCGCGCGAATGCAATTGGGGTTATAGAAGTCGGTGCTCGCGTCGGCGGCGATTACGGCCGCCACGCCCGCCCCATCGGCTGCCCGGACCACGGCGCCCAAGTTGCCGGGCTTTTCCAACGACTCGACCACCGCGATCAACGACCCGGCCTGCACGTCCAGCTCATCGAGCGCCAGTCGCCGCGTCTCGGCCACGGCAACGACTCCTTCGTTCCGCTCGCCAAAAGCCAGCTTTCCGAACACCTCGGGCGGAACGTGCCACACCGTGGCCCCCAGGTTCGGCAAATCCGCCAGCACGCTCAGACTATCGGCCGATTTGCAAAGCGGCTCGCACACGAACAACTCGACCAACTTCACATGCCCGCGAATGGCGCAAAATTTCGCGGGCGCCGTCTATGACAAATCGCCCCTGTCGCCCGCGCTGGCGGTGATCGCGCAATTTCACCGCGTCTTTCACACGCTGGTTGTGCACGCTGGTGATGGTCTTGATTTCCATGGTCAGCGCTCGGCTGGTTTCGTCGAGCCACGAATGAGAGACGGCGCCGCGGCTTCGTGACGGCCAAAACGGACCGCTGCTCCGCTATGCAACCAATTGCCGCCGGTGGATCGCAGACGAAGGTCGGCGCCGCTCAGTCGGCCCTGCTCCCGCAACCCAGGCAGATGGGCGATTGTATATTTCAACAAGGCTGGGCCATAGGCAAGCTCGCCCGAGTGGCAGGTAAGCAAAAAGAACTCACGGCCACCCGCAGTCAACTCGCCGCACATCGCCAGCAACTCGCCCAAATGTTCGTCGAGCTTCCACGTTTCGCCCCCCGGCCCGTGGCCGTAGCCGGGCGGGTCGAGAATCACGGCGTCGTACTGGTTGCGCCGCTTGATCTCGCGACGCACGAACTTCCTGGCGTCCTCGGTGATCCAGCGAATGGGGGCGTCGCTCAATTGTGAAAGTTGCGCATTGCGGTGCGCCCAGGCGACGACTCCGGCGGCGGCGTCGACGTGCGTCACTTCGGCGCCGGCGGCCGCAGCGGCCAGCGTGCTTCCGCCGGTGTAGGCAAACAGGTTCAAGACTTTCACAGGCGCTCTGGCGGCACGAACTTGCTCGCCGATCCAACTCCAATTGTCGGCCTGTTCGGGAAACAACCCGACCTGGCCCCAATCGGTGAGCTTCAATTCCAAGCCGAACGGGCCGCAAGAAACTTGCCAGGCGGCGTCGACATCGACGATGCGCGACCACGTGCCGCGATGGCCTTCGCCGCGCTCGTAGCGAGCCGCGGCCTGGGACCACAACTCGGGCCGTTTTGGCACATGATCTTGCGCGGCAGGCGAGGGGCGGTCGACCACCCAGGAGCCGAATCGCTCCAGTTTGCGCCCGCGCCGAAATCCAGAAGTTCGTATTGATCGCTGAGGGGCATGGCGAAAACAGAACCCAGTTAGCGACCGTGACGCTCGCGTTTGGCGGCCGTCTTGCGCTGGGGCCGATAGCCAGCGCCCGGCTTGGAGCGAATGTGATCACCGGAAGTCTGTTCGCGCAACTCGGCATTGGCCCGCTTGCGCTTGCGGTCCAGCGCTTCTTTTGCGCCCGCTCGGGAATCAAGCAATCGCAGCCGCTGCCGATCAGGTCGCGGCGGTTGGCCTGCTCCAGAGCCCGGCGAACCTCGAAATAATTCTCGGGCTTGAAAAACTGCATCAATGCCCGTTGCAGCTTCCGGTCGCGCAAATGCTTTGCGATGAAGACAGGTTTCTTGGTGAACGGGTCGATGCCGGTGTGATACATGCAAGCGGCAATGTCGAACGGGCTGGGGATGAAGTCCTGCACCTGGTCGGGCTGGTAGTGGTTGCGATTGAGGAACAGGGCCAGGTCGATCATCGAGTCGAGCGTGCTGCCCGGATGGCTGGCGATGAAATAGGGCACGAGAAACTGCTTTTTTCCGGCCCGATCCGAAGCCCGCTTGAACGCCTCGTCGAACTTCTCGAAATCCTCGGCCCCTGGTTTTTTCATCAGGCCCAACACGCTGGGGTCCGTGTGTTCGGGCGCGACTTTCAAGTGCCCGCCGACGTGGTGCTTGGCCAACTCGTTCATGTACTGCGGGCTGCGGCGGGCGAGGTCCATGCGAATGCCCGAGGCCACCAGCACCTTTTTGACTCCTGGCTCGGTCCGCGCGGCCTTCATCAGTTGCACGAGCGGGCCATGATCGGTTCCCAGGAGTTTGCAAATCGTGGGATGCACGCAACTCAGCCGCCGGCACTTGGCTTCGACCTCCGGCCGCATGCAGCGCATCTGATACATATTGGCCGTGGGGCCGCCGATGTCGCTGACCACGCCCTTGAAATCCTTGTCGGCGGTCATCTGGCGAATTTCGCCGAGG
The DNA here is from genome assembly GCA_963791755.1 of uncultured Planctomycetaceae bacterium. Taxonomy (GTDB): domain Bacteria; phylum Planctomycetota; class Planctomycetia; order Pirellulales; family PALSA-1355; genus PALSA-1355. Next base: position 478,395 of record CAWBTK010000001.1, on the reverse strand, counting down.
ATCGATTCCTGGCTGCGGCTTTGAATGATCCGCCCCTCGTGGGCCGTGATCGAGCAGAACGTGCAGCCGCCGAAGCAGCCGCGCATGATCTGCACCGAGTCTTTCACCACCTCGAAGGCCGGGATCTTCGCCTTGCCGTAGCTGGGGTGCGGTTTGCGCGTGAACGGCAACCCATAAACCCGATCCATCTCGCTCTCGGCCAGCGGCACGGCAGGCGGATTTGCCACCACGCACTCGCGATCATGAAACTGCACGAGACGTCGGGCATTGTAGGGGTTCGTTTCGTTGTGCGAGATCTTGGTCATCTCGGCAAAGGCCAACGTGTCGCTGGCAACTTGCTCGTAGCTGGGCAGCGTAATCGTGTGTTCCGTGGGCGGCGATTCCTTGGCGCCCAGGCGATAGGCCACGCCCCGCATGTCGCGCAAGTCCACGAGCGACTGTCCCTGCTGGAGGCGGCGGGCGATCTCGACGATGCCCCGCTCGCCCATGCCGTAGACCAACAGATCGGCTTTGCAATCGAGCAGGACCGAGCGCCGGACCTTGTCGCTCCAGTAGTCATAGTGCGCGATCCGCCGCAAGCTGGCCTCGACGCCGCCGGCAATCACCGGCACGCCGTGATAGGCCTCGCGAGCCCGCTGACAATAGGCCAGCGTGGCCCGATCGGGTCGTCGGCCAATGGCGCCATCAGGGCTGTAGGCGTCGTCGTTGCGCACCTTGCGATTGGCCGTATAGTGGTTGATCATCGAGTCCATGTTGCCCGCGCTCACCGCGAAGAACAGCCGCGGCCGACCGAACGTGCGCCAAGCGTGGCAGTTCTTCCAGTCCGGCTGGCTGAGGATCGCCACGCGAAAGCCCTCGCTCTCGAGCAATCGACCCAACAGTGCCATGGCAAAGCTGGGGTGATCGACATAGGCGTCGCCGGTGACGAACACGACGTCGACCTCGTCCCACCCGCGGGCGAGCATTTCGCCGCGCGTCATCGGCAGCGGCGGCGTGGGCTTGGGGCGCGCGACGGGACCGGCCGCCAACGCGGCTGCGCGATTCGACGATCGGCAAGCTGGCGCCGAAATTCGTGTGTGACGTCGACATGCCGCGGACCCGCGCGTGAGTGGCACCGAGTCTAGGCTCGGAATCGCCGGAAAAGAGCGTAAGTATAAGTAATCGACCATTGTATCACCGCGCCGATGCCGCGGGCTATGGTCCCAAGCGAGTTGCCTCGCTAAAGGTCTTGTTCAGCTTTGCCGAGCGTGTATGGTGAATAGCGGATTTATTTCCTCGTTGAAAAGACTCGCCACAGGCTCACCATGACCGATTCGCAATCCGCCCGGCATTCGCAGCGGCTGATTATGGCCCTGATCTTTGGGGGGCTGTTATTGTGGGGGGCCTACGTCGCGATCGGCGCGTTTCTCTACAACCACAACCCGTGGCGCCCGCTGATCATCATGGCATCGGTGGGCCTGTTCCTGAGCATCTGGCTGCTTTTGCTGTGGTCGCGCGCTCGCCGCTTGCCGCCGAAGGCCCAGGACTAGCCTCGTCGCGAGCCCCGGAAATTTGCCTCAACGTCCGCTGAGTTACCGCTTTGCATGTTGTCAGCAAGGCGGTTCGCGGCGACCCAAAATCGATCCCCGACGTAGAATTAGTTGCGGACGACGAACGGTTCGAGGTTGGTGAATTCGGGTCGATTGGGGCATAATCCGCCAACCGATCGCATGGCTTCCCAGTCGCCGGCTACGACGAAGCGGGGCGGAGCAATTCAGGGCGCATCCGGCGAGGTTCGTACGAGGTGAATTTCATGGTTCCAAGCGAAAGCATCGCCTTAAAATCGGCCCGGCAGGAGACGCCGTTGGCCACCGCCGTCACGGGGCTGTCGATCGGCGAATACCTGATTCGGCGGCTGCAAGACTACGGCATTGGCCACGTGTTTGGCATCCCGGGCGACTACATCTTGCAGTTTTATTCGATGTTGGACCGCAGCCCGCTTGAGGTCGTCACCACGACTCGCGAGGACTGCGCCGGCTTTGCGGCCGACGCCTATGCGCGCGTGAACGGCATGGGCGCGGTGTGTGTGACCTACTGCGTGGGCGGTTTGAGCCTGTGCAACTCCGTGGCCGGCGCGTATGCCGAGAAATCGCCGGTGGTGGTCATCACCGGTTCGCCCGGGTTGAAGGAGCGCCACAACAACCCCCTGCTTCACCACCGGGTGCGCGATTTTCGCACCCAGTTCGACGTGTTCGAGAAGCTGTGCATCGCCTGCACGGAGTTGACCGATCCGCAGACGGCCTTTCGCGAAATCGATCGGGTGTTGCACGCTGCAGCCCGCTTCAAGCGGCCGGTGTATATCGAAATTCCGCGCGACATGGTGGGCATTGTGCCCGAGATGCCGCACCGCTTCGAGCAAACCCAGCTCACGAGCGATCCGGAAGTGCTGGCCGAGGCCGTGGCCGAGGCCGAGCGCTGGCTGAACCATTGCCAGCGACCCGCGATCGTAGGCGGAGTCGAGATCCATCGCTTCGGACTGCAAGACGAGCTATTGGCCTTGGCCGAAGGCTCGCAGATTCCGATCACGACGACCATGCTGGGCAAAAGCATCATCCCCGAAGTCCACCCGCTGTTCGTCGGTTTGTACGAAGGGGCGATGGGCAACAACGAGGTGACGAAGTTTGTCGAAGAGAGCGACTGCCTGCTGCTGTTGGGCACGTTCATGACCGACATTAATCTCGGCATCTACACGGCCAACCTCGATCCGGGCAAATGCATTTACGCCACGAGCGAGCAATTGCGGATCCGGCACCATCATTATCACAACGTGCTGCTGTCGGATTTCATTCGCGAGCTGTCGGCCCGACGTCCGCTGCCGCCCCGGCGGCCAATTCCGCGGGTGCAGAGCCTGGCAACCGAGAACTTCGTGCTCAAGGCGTCCGATCCGATTCGCGTTTCGCGGCTGATCGCGCGGCTGAACGAGTCGTTGACAGACGAAACCGTGGTCGTGGCGGATATTGGCGATTCGCTGTTCGCTGCAACGGAGCTGGTGATTCGCGGACGGACCGAGTTCTTGAGCCCCGCCTACTACACGTCGATGGGCTTTTCCGTGCCGGCGGCGCTGGGCACTCAAATGGCGCGGCCCGACTTGCGCACCGTCGTGATCGTCGGCGACGGGGCTTTTCAGATGACCGGCGCCGAACTCTCGTCGTTGATCCGCAACAAGTTTCCCACCATTGTCATCGTCTTGGACAACGGGGGCTATGGAACCGAACGCTTCTTGCACCCCGGCACCTTTACCTTCAACGACGTGCAACCCTGGGCCTATCACAAACTGCCCGAAGTCTATGGCGGCGGAACCGGATATGATGTGCGCACCGAGGGCGAATTCGACTCGGCACTAAAACGGGCCTGGGCCGACACCTCGGGGCTCAGTCTGATCCAGGTGCATCTCGACCCGAGCGATCACAGCACGGCCCTCAAACGGCTGACGGAAAAACTGAGCAAGCACGTTTAACGCCACCCATCCGCGGCCAAAAGCGGCGTCATGCCCCCATTGTCCAACTCCGTGATCGTGATCACCGGCGCGTTGACCGGTCTCGGACGGGCATTGGCGTTGGAACTGGCGAGGCAACGGACCAGGCTGGTGCTGGCGGCCCGCGACCAGCAACGGCTGGAGCAAGTCGCGGCGGATTGCCGACGATTAGGCGCCGAGACGCTGGTCGTGCCGGTCGATCTGGCCGAGCGCGAAGGATGCCGACGTCTGATCGAGCAAGCGGCCGAGCGTTTTGGCCGCCTGGACGTGTTGATTAACAACGCCGGCCGCGCGATGTGGGCACGCTTCGACGAGTTGGCCGACCCCGCGGTCATCGAGGAGTTGATGCGGGTCAATTATCTGGGCAGCGTGCATTGCACGTATTATGCCCTGCCGATGCTGAAGCAATCGCGGGGCCAGATCGTGGCGATGGCCAGCCTGTCGGGCCTGATCGGCGTGCCGCTTCTCTCGGGCTATGCCGCCACGAAGCACGCCATGATTGGATTCTTCGAGTCCATACGGATCGAGCTGGCCGAAAGCGGAGTGGGTGTGACGATCGTTGCCCCGGACTTCGTGCAATCCGAGATACTGCGCCGCGCCGTCGACGCCGAGGGGCGCGCCCTGGAAATCAGTCCCCTGAACCAGGCGCAGCTCTTGCCGGCCGACGTCTTCGCTCGGCGCGTGGCAAAAGCGATTCGGCGGCGCGAGCGGCTGGTGCTGACGTCGTACCGTTCTCGCTGGGCTCGCTGGGGACAACTGGCGGCTCCCTGGCTCGTCGATTGGATCGCCAAAAGAGCCGTGGGTTTCCGCTGACAATCGCTATTGGGGCGGCGGGGCGCGGCGTTAAGATTCTCGGAAAGCAAATGCACGGAATCCTTGCGGCAGCCCTCGATGGCCAATCTCGCGCCCAATGCACGCATCCTGATTGTTCGGCTAAGCGCCATCGGCGACGTATTGCACGGCTTGCCGGTGTTGAACGCCCTGCGCGCGGCACTTCCCGACGCGTTCCTGGCCTGGGCTGTCGAAAGCCGAGCAGCCCAATTGTTGCGCGGGCACCAAGCGCTCGACGAGCTGGTTGAAGTTCCCCGCGGCTGGCTCAAGTCGCCCCGCGCGGTTCTCGAGCTGCGCCGCCGGCTGCGCGTTCTGCGCTTCGACGTTACGATCGATCTGCAAGGATTGAGCAAAAGCGCGATCGCAGCGCGGCTGTCGGGAGCTCCGCGCCGCATCGGATTCGACGGCGTCGATGGACGCGAGATCAGCCGTTGGCTGAACAACGAGCGGGTCGCGGCTAGGGGAACGCATGTCATCGACCGCAATCTCGAATTGCTAGGCCGTTTGGGAATATCGCATCCCGCCGTTCGCTTCGACCTCGTCGACGCCGCGTCAACCGTGGCCGCCGTCGACAAAATGCTGCACGGGTTGCGCCCCATTGAAAACTTCGCGATCATCAATCCCGGCGCGGGCTGGAACTCAAAGCTGTGGCCCGCCGCGCGGTACGGCGCCGCGGCGCGTCACTTGGGTCAGGCCAGAGGGCTGAAGTCCATTGTTGTATGGGCCGGGGACCAAGAACGCGCCTGGGCCGAGGAAATTGTCGCCGACGCGCGGGGATTCGCTGCGCCGCGCCCTCGACAAGCCTGACGGAACTAGCCGCGCTGGTGCGGCGTGCCGTGCTGTTCGTCGGGTCCGACACGGGGCCTTTGCACCTGGCGGCGGCAGTGGGAACGCCTTGCGTGGCCATGTTTGGCCCTTCACCCGGCGAACGCAACGGTCCCTATGGCGCCGGACACGTCATGTTGCAAAAAGCGCGACTGATCGGCTCGAGTAAAGTGCGCCGCGGCGCCAACGGCGACGCCATGGCCGCCATCTCGATCGACGACGTATGCGCGGCATGCGAGGAAATCCTCGATCGTCTGGCACTGGGACGTACGGCCTAGCCCGAACGCCCCGTCACGCGGCCCGCCGCGTGGAAGTCTGGCCGGCCGAAGCAGCGGCATCGGCAGCGGATTCCGGCTCGGTGAAGCGGATTAATCGCGGAACTCCGGCCGTCCGTTCGGCCTCCGGATCGGGCTGGGCCTTGGCGTAATGAAGTTCCCACAATCGGGCCTGCTTCATGAACACGTAGAATGACGTGTAGGCACAGATCTGCAGGCCGGGAATGCCGTCCAAGATGCCGCCCCGCAATAGATATAATTGCAGGAACCGCGCGGGGGCTCGGAAGATCATCGACAGCAGACTCACTTTCTTGCCTTCATCGCGCAGGTTCAAGCGCCCCAAGTGGCATAGCGATTCAGCTTGTGCCAGTATTCCTCGGAGCTCCAAGTCGTGTAATGATCGAAAGGGTGCTTCAAGCGGCGCACGCGGGCGCGAGGCATCTCGATTTCGGCGTGTACCCAGCGCTCGCGATAACGACCCACGTCGCGGCGAAACAGCCGCAACACGTCGTCACGATTCCAGCCACAATGGGCGATGTGATAGCCTAGATAATGATTCTTGCGGCCGATCCAGTAACCGTCGACGTCGGCCGGCGGAGCGGAAAGAACCTGTTTGATTTCGGCGGCCAGCTTGTCGGTAACGCGCTCGTCGGCGTCGATGATCAGCACCCAGGGATGCCGAGCCTGGGGAATCGCCCAGTTCTTGAAATTGGCCGAGTGGACGTATTCGCGCTCGATGATACGGCACCCACCCGCGTCGCGGACGATATCCAAAGTGCCGTCATTGGAACCCGAGTCGGCAATCAGGATTTCGTCGGCAATTGAACGGGCGCTCTCGATGCAGGGCCGGATGTTGCGGCGCTCATTCTTGCAGGGAATCAAAACGGTGAGTTTGGCCGTCATGGGACTCATCCTGGGGCAATGACACTAGGAACACTCTGCCGCTATAAGTGTCGGCACTGCTAAAGCCGATACTTTCGCGCACCGTGCCGCTACCGCTAAGGTCTCGCTTGTTTGCCCAAGTTACGGGCCGTGGAGGCCGTTCGAGGCATCAGCGCGCACGAGGCCCCGGCCAAAGCCGCGCTGCTGCTAGCAACCGGCGCATTCCACGGGGGGCTGCGATTACGTCACTCGATTCGGTCCCACTCGTGCCGCGCGAGCGCAAGCAAGATCAGGCGACTGGCGGTGCGCCTTTGTCCGGCGCGTAGAGATAGGGATTCATCGAGGGGTCGTTGTACATCTTGAACTGAAAATAGACTTTCAGTCGTTTGCGGCCGGCGAAAATATCGTCGAGCAACTCGGCAAGGGCTCGCGAAAGATCGCGATGCTGTTCAGCCAGGATCTCGAGCCGCGCGCGAGCCTTGGCGCGATGTTCCTCGCTGGCATCCGCGCGGTCGGCTTGTTCCTGCATGTGATAACGGCGCAGGGCCAGGATCGAAAGCCGGTCGATCGTGCTGCCTGGCGTCTCGGTGTTCTGACGGGCGTCGGCGGCCGGCACGACATTCCGCGCCGCCAATTCGCGCAGCAGGTACGCGTCGAGCTGCTCGATCGCGTCGTTGCGCTGCTGGTTGAACCGATCGATGGCCCGCTTGACCTGGGCGATCCGCTCGTCGCCTACGTTGGGGCTGCGGGCGACGTCTTCCTCGTGCCACAACTGATAGTTGTACATGTGTTGCTGGCAAACCACCTGCAAGAACCCTTCGTAGGGGTTGCTGATTTCTTGCGCGTGCCACAGCGCGACGGTCTTGGCCTGCAAGTCAGTGATCTGCTGAACGTCGATCATCAGGGGAGATTTCGCGCTTTTGGGGGCCGGGCTAAACGCCGCGAGTAGTCGAGTAAACGGCCGAATTTTATCGCCGCCGCCAGCCGCTCACAAGGCTCGCTCGCCAGCGCGGCCAATGTCGACGAACGCCCCGTTGATCTAGGCCGAGTCCGCCGGCGGACATAGAATAAAGGCAATGGCATCCTCGACGGAGCACTCCATGACCAGGCCTTCCGGCCAGACGTTGTTGTTGGCGGCCGCCATTGCCGGAAGTTGCGCGCTGGTTGGCTATCAGCTCTGGTTCCACGATCCCGGCGGAAAATCGTCAGCCGCGGCCGACGTTAAAAGCCGGCTCACGCTGGCCGACATTCCCTTCGACGGGCAGCGGGCGTTCGACTATCTAAGCGATCTGTGCGCGCTGGGCCCGCGAGTTAGCGATTCCGAGGGCATGCGCGCGCAACAACAGATGCTGGCCGCGCATTTTCGAAAACTGGGCGGCAAGGTTCACTTGCAGAAATTTCGCATCCGGCATCCCGAGACCGGGGCCGCGGTGCCAATGGCCAATATCATTGTCGAGTGGCATCCCGAGCGGCGCGAACGGATTTTGCTTTGTACCCACTACGACACTCGCCCCTATCCAGATCAAGATCGGCGCAATCCGCGCGGCCTGTTCCTCGGCGCCAACGACGGCGCCAGCGGCACGGCGCTATTGATGGAGCTGGCCCATCAGATGGCCGATTTGAAGGGCGAGTTGGGAGTCGACTTCGTGCTGTTCGATGCCGAGGAGTTTATCTTCCAGGAGGGACGCGACCCGTACTTCGTGGGCTCCGAGTTTTTCGCCACGAACTACGCCACGCGAAAACCGGCCTATCGTTATCGCTGGGGAGTTTTGCTCGACCTGGTGGCCGACGCCGACTTGCAAATCTATCCGGATCGCCAAAGCATGTCTTGGGATGATACGCGACCGCTAGTGCAGGCCATTTGGGACACGGCCAAGCGGCTGGGCGTGAGCGAGTTCGTTTTCAACAAGCGTTTCGAGGTCCTGGACGATCACGTCAAGCTGCATAACATCGGCAAGATTCCTTGCTGCGACGTCATCGATTTCAATTTTCCGGCCTGGCATACCGAGCAGGACACGCCCGATCGCTGCTCGGCGCTGTCGCTGGCCAAAGTCGGCTGGGTCGTGCAGGAATGGCTGCGGCAGGCCGTGCGAAAGTAACGAACCATTCCATCTGACGGACGCGTCGAGAACAACATGGACACTTTTTCCGCCTGCCTGGCCCTCGGTCCGCTGGCGATTTATCTCTTGTTCTTGGGGGTCATCAACCTCCGCCGCAAGCCGCTGGTGGTCAGCGGCACGCGCGAGACCCTTTCGCTGGGATTAGCGCTCTCGGGACTAGCGATAGTCGGCCCCATGCAGCTTTTCATGCCCCAGGAGGCCGCCACACGCTTTGGTCCCTACGTGTGGATGCTGCTCGTGTGTTTTTATGTTTTGTGTCTGACGTTGGCGATCATGCTCAGCCGTCCGCGGCTCGTGGTGTACAACATCTCGCTCACCCAGCTGCAGCCGGTGCTCGAGGAGACAGCCCGTCGCCTGGACGCTCAGTCGACTTGGGCCGGTAAATCGCTCAGCATGCCTTCGGCGCGGGTACACCTGCAACTGGAAGACTTCTCACCGCTGGCGAATGTCTCGCTGATGGCAACCGGCGACGATCAGAGCATCGGCAATTGGCGACGGCTGGCCGCGGCGCTGCGCGGCCGGCTGGCAGAGGTACCGCTAGCCACGCAGCCTCACGGCTTCTGGCTGACCGTGTGGGGGCTGGCCATTCTGGCGGCGCTCGCCTTCTGGGTGGCCGAAGATCCGCAAACCGTCGCCCGCGGGCTGGATCGGCTGCTGAATCCGTGATTTGCAAGGCGTCGCGGCCGAGCGAATTTTCGCCCGTGCATTGCCGACCCCCTCGCGCGAGCGATGGTTTTTCGACCGGTGTCCCTGGCTCGCGAGTCGGGCTAATGCGGATTCGCGCGGCGCGTCTATTGCCGTGTGCTGACGAAAGCAATCCGTTTGCCGTCGGGCGAATAGGCGGGGTGCCAGCAGCGGCCTTTTTGGTCGGGAAACATCCGACCCTGCGAGTCGCCCTCGACGTCGACGAAACGCAACAAGTAACTGTCGCTGTAAACCAGCCGCCTGCCGTCGGGCGAGAAAGAGATGACGCCTCCCATTTCACCTTTTAGTCGGATGCGCGTCCCCTGCTTCGAGCCCGGGGCGCCGACAAATCGGATTTGCCGTTTCTCTCCCTCGGCCGGCCGGACGACGACGGCCAATTGTTTCGAGTCGGGCGACCAGCTCATGCCGATAAACACTTCCGCGACCGGTTCCTCGAGGCCGGCCGTTTCACCGCCGTTGACTAGATCCAGCAGTTGGACGTTGCGGCGGTCTGAAATCGCCAACAGCGAACCGTCGGGCGACCAACGCGGCGAAAAGCCGTGCGTAACGATTTGGCGACCCTGACCGTCGAGATTCTGCACGCAGATGTTCGGCAGATTACCGCCGGGCGACTCTTGAAAAACCAGCTGTTTTCCGTCCGGCGACCAGTCGGGCAGCGTGCCGGCGGCGAGCTCGCGCAGTTCACTGCCGTCGGTTCGCACGACAAACACGCGCCGCCCTCCGCCGTTGGCGCGGGCGGCGTAAAAAGCCAGCCACTTGCCGTCGTGGGACCAACGCGGGCCCGAGTGGTCGTAGCAGCCTTCGACCTGAATGACCTTGCGCACGTCACTGCCGTCGGCCCGCATCGTGAAGACGGCATTTTGCGTTTGCTGGGCAAGGACGGCGTGCGATCCACTCGCGCCGAGGCCCAGCCACAGAGTGACGAGCCAGGCAATGGGCGATCGCCGCGAGGGAGTCGTGCTCATGCGGCGTCCTACTTGCCAGCGTTCGATTCAACGGCCTCCTCGAGCTCCGTGCGCTCCAGGCTGGCAACGTTGTTACTTTTGTCGCTCTCGACAATCGCGTTGTCCAGGTCGACCACCACCAGCAATTGATCGAAAGCCACAGGCGTGCCCGACGAAGCGCTGACGAAGCGGACCGCCGACAACGGCAATCGCAACGTTACCTCGCTGACTTCGCCGGCCGGAAGGCTGGCAATTTCCGCCACGACTCGCGGCGCGTCGTCGCTTAATTTTCCGTCCCGTTCGGCGAACGCGCCAATGCGAAACTTGCCGGCCGCTCGCGCGCCGAGATTTCGCAGCTTCATGCGATATGCCGGACCGGCGGTCTCGGTTGCCGGTTCCACGTACTTGACATCCTCCAACACCAGATCGATGTCCCCCATCGGTGCGGCGCCGGCGGCTGTCGTGCTGGCCACTGTCGCGCCAGCGGTTGCGCCCACGGTTGCGCCCACGACTGCCGGTCTGGGGACCGGCGCCTTAACCGGTTGATCGGCAATCGGCTGGCTGGGCCCCGGCGGAGTGAACGGTTTGGCGACCGTCGTTTGAGTCGGCGCTTTTGGAGCGGCGGTTTGTTGAGCCGCGCCTGCTGAGTCGATGGCGGTTGAGCCGTCGCCGGTTGGGCAGGCGCGGCCGTGCGCCCCATGCTGGTCCAGTTTCCGTTGGTGTTCGCCCCGTACTTTTCCAAAATCGAGGACTTCGAAAAGCCGGGCTGCTGCGACGGCGCGTTGCCGTTGTTGCCCGAGAGCACGCGCTTGACCGGACCACTATTACCGCTCGACGAGCGTTGACCCGACCCGCCGCCTTGGCGACCGCCGATTGCGCGTTGCAGGACCGAGCGAGCGCCGCCACCGCCGCGAAGCTGGTAGGCGTCGCAATTCGCGGGCAACGAAACCAGACCTAACAGCGCCATAGCGACGACTTTGTTTCGCAGGTTACCAACGAGATTCATGCCACACACTCGCTTTCTCGATTGGGAAGTTCAATGCCGTGCCGCCTGCTTCCGGCTATTTTAGGCGACTCGGCCGCCAAACAAGTTGCCGCGCCGGCGAAATTTCAAGAAATGCCCGAGTTAATTGGGCCAACATAAGTATACCGCGTTATTGCGGGCCGGCGACAAGTCGTTCGAGGCAAACAGCTTGCGGACGACTGGCTGTTCGCCGCCCACAATCAGTCCTGCGCCTCCTGTCGCGCGGCTTTGGCGGCCTTTCTCGCTGCCACGGCGGCGGCTTGCTCTTCGCTCGACAGCAACTCGAAGCAAATGCGATAGGCCTGAAATCCCGCGGCCAGCCTGTCGGCGTACAAGGTCGTCAACTCGTCACGCAGCGCGTCGGCCGTGGGGAAGCCGTCCGGACGGGCGTCGTCGTCCGAAAGCGAGGCCAGTTCCACGGGCCCCACGGAAATCACGCGGATGTAGCCGGCGCCAGGAATGTAGCTGCGCTGTCCGGCCTTCATGCGGCAAACGTCCCACAGACGAATCGTCTGCGTCTTTTCGCCCGAGCGAATGGCCGGCAGGAACTTTTTCTTGAACAGCAGCACGGCGGTGTGTCACCTTCGTTCGTCCGTGGTCGGCTTTGGCGGGGCATCCTTCGAGATCTTGGCCTCGGGCTTTTGCGTGGCGTCCAGCCAGGCCGCCAGCGCCACCGCCAGTTGCGGCACGGCCGAGGGATGCTCCTCCAGAATCGGACCCGCCGAGCGAAGGCACTGCTCGCACCGCGCGACATATTCGGGCTTCGAGACGAGCGGCGCAGCGCCAGCAGATTGCTCGCGGCGACCGAATTGCCCGAGGGGGTGACATTGTCGGTCGAAAGCTTGCTGCGCGCGATCAACTGCTCGTGCAGCGAAGAGGTGTGAAACAGTCCGCCGACACGATCGTCCCAGAACAGCGCCAGCTGCGCCTCGGTGAGCTCGCCGGCCGCTTGCAGCCAACGGGCATCGCCCGTGGCGCGGTGCAATGCCAGCAGACCATCGACGAAGAAGGAATAATCATCCAGATAAGCGGGCACTTTAGCCGTTCCGCCGGCGTAAACCCGTTGCAACCGCCCATCGGAATCGCGCATCTTGACGAGCACGAAGTCCGCGGCGCGGGTTGCGGCCTCAAGGTAGCGCGGATTCTTGAACACTCGTCCGGCATCGGCCAGTCCGCGGATCGCCAGCCCATTCCATCCGGTGAGTACTTTGGTGTCGGTGAGCGGGCGCGGCCGCTTGGATCGGGCGTCAAGCAGCTTCTTGCGGATCGGTTGCAGTTTGGCTTCCAGCTCTTCTTCGGTCAGATCGCGCTTCTGGGCCTCCTCGGCCAACGGGCCCGACAAGAGCGCAATGTATCGCTCTTCGAAGTTCGGCTCGCCGACGATGCCGTAAACTTCGGCAAACAACGAATACTCCTCGGGGCTGAGTTCCTGTTCAATTTCCTCGCGGCGCCAGACGTAGTAGCGACCCTCTTCGGAATCGGTCTCGGCATCGAGCGCCGAATAGAATCCGCCGCCCTCGTCGGTCATCTCCCGAAGGATGAATTCGAGCGTTTCGTCGACGACGCGCTTGAAATCGGCGCGCGGTTCAAGCTCGTAGGCGGCCGTGTAGACCGCGGCCAGTTGCCCGTTGTCGTACAGCATCTTCTCGAAATGCGGCACGCGCCAATAGCGGTCGGTGCTGTAGCGGTGAAAGCCGCCGCCAATGTGATCGCGAATGCCCCCTTGCGAAATTTTTTCCAGGGTCGTGAACAGCATCTTATGGGCCGCGTCGCTCTTGTTTCGGCGGACATAGTCCAGCAAGAAATTGAGATTCGGCGGCTCGGGAAACTTGGCTTGTCGCGGATTGGCCGGATCGAATCCAAAACCGCCGTAGATCGCGTCGAACTGGCCGGCCAGGGCGCGCAGCATCGAGTCAAGGATCGAGTGGTCCAGCTTGAGCACGTTCAGCATGGGCCGCTGTTTCAGGCTGTCGGCGACATAATCGGCCAGCGAATCGCCAGTCTTTTGCCATTTGGCGGCATCGGTCGTCCAGGCCTCGAGAACCCGATCCAGCACGGTCATGAAGCCCATGCGGCCGTCCTTGTCGCGGGGCGGGAAATAGGTGCCGCCCATCAGCGGTTTGGCGTCGGGGGTCAGGAACATCGACAGCGGCCACCCGCCGCCTTGCTTCGAACCGACCAGTTGCAGGTAGACATGCAAAGCCTGCATATAAATCTCATCGATGTCCGGGCGCTCCTCGCGGTCGACCTTGATGCACACGAAGTTCTCGTTCAATTTGGACGCGATCTGTTCGTCCATGAACGATTCGCGCTCCATGACGTGGCACCAGTAGCAACTCGAGTATCCCACCGAGAGAAAAATCAGCTTCTTCTCGCGCTTGGCCTTGGCGAGCGCCTCTTCGCCCCAGGGATACCAATCGACCGGGTTGTGCGCGTGAAGGAGCAGATAGGGGCTGGTCTCCTTGGCCAGACGATTCGTATGCGCGGCGGGGCCGGCCGGCGGTTCGTCGGCGATCGTCGACACGCTCGCCCAACTCACCATGTACAATGCCGCAATCAAGAGCGCCCGACGAAGCAATTGCGTCACAACTGGAACTCCTGGCAAGGGAAAGCTCGACGATCCATCACGCGTCAGCCCGCAATTGTCGCAGTTCCGCGAGCAAAGACAATTCAGAAAAAAAGCCACGGGCACTCAACCCCGAGGTTCGCCGGCGCCGTCACTGTCTTCGGCTGTCTTGCGCTGAGGGCGGGTCGTCGTATCATGGACGTTTTCGCGATCGCTCGGCAGCGGCGCGTCGACCGTCGGACCGTCGGAGTTCCAAGACCCGTTTTTGTCCTGGCTGCCGCCATAAACGGCTCGGAATGTCACGGGGCCGACCGTAATCAAGTCGCCCGATTTGACCGGCATGGGCTGTTCGGCGATCCGCGTATCGCCCAGAAAAGTGCCGTTGAGCGAGCCCAGATCGCGGACCATCAGCATTCCGTCGGCCTCGAACACCTCGCAGTGGTGCCGGCTCACTAGCGGATGACCGAGCTTCAAGTCCGTACTGCGGCTGCGACCGATGATCGTCGGCAGTGCGAGATCGTACTGCCGAGTCTGCGTCTCACCGCCGACGACGACTAGCTTCGCGTCCACGTGCCGTCCCCGCTTCCAGTTCTGTTCCCACGGATCTTGGCTTCAGGCAAGCGTGTGTTCGATCCATCCCTCACTATACTCCGAAAGAACGGGCCCGACTACGCATTGGCTCCGCGGCATCGCCCGGAAAAACGGCTGTTTTTCCGCTGTTTCCGCGTAAAACCACACTCGCCTGTTCGGTCCGCCGATGGATTCCTACAATACCTTCGCGGCTGCGTGCCGTGGCAAACCGCGGCCCTCGGACCGCGCGGCAATCCTTGGCAGAAGCGAATAGCCGGTGAAGCAAATACTCAGCGAAGCCCAGATACGCGACGGCGTCGAACGACTGGCTGGCGAAATCGGCCAGTTCTACTCCGGCCGCCCGCTGTCGGTAATCGGCGTGCTAACCGGCAGCCTGGTGCTGGTGGCCGATCTCATTCGCCGCATCGACCTGCCGCTGCGCGTGGGCGTGATCCAGGCCCGCAGCTATCGCGGCGCCGCGACCACCCCGGGGCCGCTAACCGTCAATGATTCGATGCTGCCCGACATCCGCGACCGGGACGTGCTGCTGGTCGATGATATCTTCGACACCGGCCATACCCTGTTGGCGCTAGTCCGCCAGATTCGCTCGCTCGAACCGCGCTCGGTGCGCTCGGCCGTGCTGCTGCGCAAACTTGGACGGCAAGAGGTCGATTACGCGCCCGATCACGTGGCGTTCGAAATCCCCGACCAGTTCGTCGTCGGCTACGGACTGGACTACCAAGACGCCTATCGTCACTTGCGATTCGTGGCGATGCTCGAACCCCACGATCTGGACGCGGAGCCGCGGGCATGAAGCGGCGCATCTTGCAGATCGTGCCCACGCTGCACCGCGCGGGCGCCGAAAAACAACTATCGATATTGTCGTGCTCGCTGGCCGCCGCCGGCGAATTCGATGTTCACGTGTGCGCGGTGTCGCAAGACGGCGCTGAGGACGGAATTGGAGCGCGCGAGCGTGCCCGTGAACGTGATCGGCAAGCACTGGAAATTCGATCCCTCGGCCTGGTGGCGACTGCGAAAGCACATCGCCGGGCTCAAGCCCGATCTTGTGCAAACCTGGCTGTTCACGGCCAACGCCTACGGCCGGGCGGCGGCGCTTTCGGCCGGCGTGCCGCGGATCGTGGCCAGCGAGCGGTGCGTCGACGCGTGGAAGGCGCCGCACCAATTGGCCGTCGATCGGTACCTGGCCCGGCGGACCGACGCGATCATCGTCAACAGCCTGGGCGTCGAGGAGTTTTACAAACAGCAAGGAATCCCCGCCGCCAAGCTGCGCTGATCTATAACGGCATTGGCCCCGCCGCGCCCAGCGAGACCTCGCGAGCCGACCTGCTGACCGAGCTCAACCTGCCGCCCGGCACGCGGCTGATCGGGGCCGTCGGACGGTTGTGGCCGCAAAAACGGGTCAAGGACTTGATCTGGGCCGCGGATTTGTTGAAGGTGATTTCCGATGACGTCCACCTGCTGGTGATTGGCGACGGGCCGCAACGAGCGGCGCTCGAACGCTATCGGCGACTCTGCCACATCGAAGACCGGGTTCACTTCCTGGGCGCGCGGCACGACGTGCCGCGGCTGATGCCGCACTTCGACGTGCTCTGGCTGGCCAGCGGCTTCGAGGGCTTGCCCAACACGATCATGGAAGCCATGTCTTGCGGAGTTCCGGTCGTGGCCAGCGACATCTGGGGAAACCGCGAATTGGTCGTTCACGGCGAAACCGGATTTTTGGTCCCCACCGGCGATCGGGCTAGCCTGGCTCGATATGCCTACAAGATCCTGCAGGATCCGGCGCTTGCGGCCCGGCTGGGGGCCGCCGGCAAGCAGCGAATCGAAGCCGAATTCACCATCCAGGCAATGGTCGACAAACACGTGGCGTTGTACCGTGAATTAATGGGCTAACGCTTTCCGCTTCGCTTTCGCGGATCCTTGGGGCGCGCACGCCGAAAGAACTGATATGTGCGGCATCGCCGGCGCAATTTGGAACGATGCAAACGCGGCGCTCACGGCCGACGTGCTGGAGCGCATGACCAATATTCTCCGCCATCGCGGGCCGGACGACGCGGGCAGCTATCAAAGCGGCCTGAAGCTGCAAGACGGCTACGGCACGATGCCGGGCGTGGCACTGGGACACCGTCGCTTGTCGATTATCGACCTGGCCGGCGGTCATCAGCCGCTCGCGAACGAGGACGGCTCGATCTGGATTGTCTTCAACGGCGAGATCTATAACCACCACCAACTGCGCCGGCGGCTCGAAGGCGGCGGGCATCGCTTCGCCACGCACTCCGACACCGAAGCAATCGTGCACTTGTACGAGGACGAGGGCCTAGACTTCGTTCGGCACTTGAATGGGATGTTCGCGTTGGCGATCTGGGATGCCAACAAACGGCGCCTGGTCGTGGCCCGCGACCGCTTGGGTAAGAAGCCGCTCTACTACCGTCACGAGTCGCATCGGCTGTTGTTCGCCAGCGAACTCAAAAGCCTGCTGGAAGTTCCGGACATCGAACGGCAAATCGATCCACAGTCGCTCGACGAGTATCTCACATATCAATACGTGCCGCATCCGCGCACCATCTTTCGCGGTTTCAGTAAGCTGCCGCCGGCGCACTACGGTGTTTTTTCCGACGGTCAATGGTCGACGCACTGCTACTGGAATCCGGATTTCGAATTGGAGGTCGACCGGCCGCTGGCCGACTATGCCGAGGAAGTGCGCGAGCTCTTGACCTCGAGCGTGCAAATGCGGCTCGAATCGGACGTCCCGCTGGGAGCGTTCTTGTCCGGAGGCGTCGATTCGGCCCTGATCGTCGGCTTAATGCAGCGGCTGACAAAGCAGCCGGTAAAAACGTTTTCGATCGGTTTTGGCGTGAAGGAGTACGACGAGACGGCCGCGGCCCGGGAAGTGGCCGCGAGACTGGGCACGGAACACCACGAGTTTCGCGTCGAGCCCGAATGCCTCGACGTCTTGAGTCGTTTGATCTGGCACTACGACGAGCCGTTTGCCGATAGCTCGGCATTGCCGACTTATTACGTCGCGAAACTTATGCGCCAGCATGTAACGGTCGCGCTCTCGGGCGACGGGGGCGACGAGCTTTTCGGCGGCTATTTGCGCTACCGTGCCGTGCGCGTGGCGGCCTGGTTCGACCGGCTGCCACGATTTGCCCGCTCGCTGATTGCCAGCCCCCTTTGGCACGGCCTGGGGCGCGGCGCTCGGCAGCGATCGCTCGTGCGTCGCGTCGGACGGCTGACCGAAGCACTGGCCTTTGAACCGCAGCGGCGTTATTTGGAGTGGGTCTCGCTGTTCAACGAAACGCGACGTGCCGAGCTGTATAGCGAAGCTTTTATCTCTCGGTTGTCCGGCGAGGATCCGTTCGAATTTCTACAATCGGCCTTCGCCCGCTCGCACTCGCGCGATCAGGTGACTTCGGCCAGCCTGACCGATCTGGTCACATATCTGCCCTGCGATTTGATGACCAAAGTCGACATCGCTTCGATGGCCAATAGTCTGGAGTGTCGGGCCCCCTTCCTGGACTATCGCCTGGTGGAATTGGCCGCGCGAATGCCCGCGGCCTACAAGCTGCATCGTGGTCGCGGCAAGCGGATTTTGCGCGAGGCCTTCCCGGAACTGCTGCCCGAGAGTGTCACGAGGCGGCCCAAGATGGGCTTTGGCGTGCCGCTGGGGCATTGGTTCCGCACGGACCTGGCGGACTACGCTCGCGAAGTTCTGCTCGATCCGCGCTCGCTGGGACGGGGATATTTTCGCCCGACGGCCATCGAGCGATTGTTGCGGGAGCACGCCAGCGGCGCCTTCGATCACGGACATCGCCTGTGGGGACTGTTGTGCCTGGAGTTGTGGCACCAGCAGTGGTTCGACCACGGTTCGTCGAGAACTCCCGTTTCGAATTCGGTCATGGCTTGAGATTTGCACGTCGCACGCGAACAGCGAACGGCGCAACAATCGCTACACGAGGGACGTTTGGTCCAGCCAGCGAAGAACTAAGCCCCTTTAGGCCGCATCGCCGAAGGGATAAGATAGGATGTCGCCCCGTGGACCCTTCGTCGACCAACCCTGAAAGAGGTTTCGATGCTTAATGTCTTGGCAGTGATCCTGGCGGGAGGCAAAGGCGAACGTTTGGAGCCTCTCACTCGAGACCGGGCCAAGCCGGCAGTCCCCTTCGGCGGCGGCTACCGCATCATCGACTTCACGCTCTCGAACTGTCTCAACAGCGGCTTGCGGAAGATGCTGGTGCTCACCCAATACAAGGCCATGAGCCTGGACCGGCACATCAACCTGGGTTGGCGCGGGCTGTTGTGCCGCGAGCTGGGCGAGTTCATCGACGTCGTGCCGCCGCAGCAACGCATCGACGAACATTGGTACCAAGGCACGGCCGACGCGGTCTACCAGAATATCTACACGCTTGAGAAGGAACGCCCCGAGTATGTGGTCATCCTGTCCGGCGACCATATCTACAAGATGGACTATTTCAGTCTGGTCCAATTTCACAAGGAAAATCAGGCCGATTTGACCGTCAGCGCCTTGCGCGTCCCGACTTCCGAGTCGCGACACTTTGGAGTGATTGAAGTCGACTCCGAAAATCGCATCAAGGGTTTTCAGGAAAAGCCGCACGACCCGGTGACCCTGCCCGGCGACGAGGAGCACATCTTCGCGTCGATGGGCGTGTACGTGTTCACGGCCCGATTTTTGTTCGAGCAGTTGTGTCTGGATGCCACCCGGCCGGGCAGCGCGCACGACTTCGGCCACAATATTATTCCCTCGATCATCGGCACGCACCGGGTGTTCGCGTTTCCGTTCCGCGACGAGAATCGCAAGCAGGACGCCTACTGGCGCGACGTGGGCACGCTCGACGCCTACTTCTCGGCCAACATGGATTTGATTTCGGTCGATCCGCTGCTCAACATGTACGACGAGCACTGGCCCATCCGCACCTACCTACCGAATTTTCCGCCGCCGAAGTTCGTCTTCGCCGAGCAGGGCCCTAATGCCCGCCGCGGCCAGGCGCTCGATAGCATCGTGTGCCAGGGTTCGATCATCTCGGGCGGCACGGTCGAGCGATCGATCCTGGGCAACAACACCCGCGTCAACAGCTTCGCGCACGTGCAGGACAGCATTCTGCTCGACGGCGTCGACATCGGCCGTCACGCGCGCGTGCGTCGCGCGATTATCGACAAAGGCGTGCGCATTCCGCCCGGCACGGAAATCGGCTTCGACCCGCAACAAGACCAGGCTCGCGGCTTCACGGTAAGCGAGGGAGGCGTGGTCGTGATCGCCAAGGCCGATGGCGTGGACCATTTCCTGGAAATGGAACCGCTCAAGCAGTGAGCAACGGGAACGTGGCAATTATTTCACGCGCGAAAAAGTCCCTTGACCATGAATGTTCAGATTCTCGATCAGCACCTGATCGGTCTTGCCGTCGGGCGCGATCGCGAATCGCAGACCACCGGGACCGCCGGCTGATTCGCCCGTGGGCTGATAGGTGAATACGTCGCGATCCCAGTGCCGCAAGAGAAACTCCATCGGTTTGGGGCCCAGTCGCAGGACAAGCGCTTCCTGCTTCTCGGCAATTTCGATTTCGCCGAAGAAATCGTTCGCAAACTTGCCGGCATAAGCCGATCGCCCCAGCGCGGGCGAGGGCTTTGCCGGAGGCTGGCTGTAGTCCCGCTCTTGTCCCTGTTCCTTCTTGATTTCTTCTTCGAACATGCGGTTGGCGAACTCAACCCAGTCGCGCTGCAACTTGCCGTCGAGCGCCAGGTCGAAAAAGCTCTCGATAAGGCCCTCGGGCACGCCGGTCGGCGCGGCATTCGACAGGACGACAATCGCAAGCTGCTCAACCGGCATTACGGCCACCTCGGTTCGCATGCCCAATGAAAATGCGCCGGAATGCTTCCAGAACACTTTGCCGCCGCGCTCGACGCTGATAATCCAACCCAGCCCATAGGAGCCGACGCGGCCCTGATCCTGGGAAAAACCGGTCACGATCTGCGGCGTGTGTGTTTCGGCCAGAGCCGCCGCGGCAATCAACTGTCGGCCGTCGAGCTTGCCTTCGTTCATCAGCAACCGCATCCAGTGAACCAGGTCGTTAAGCGTGCTGCTGGCGCCGCCGGCGGGCGCTTGGGCATCTGGCTGGCGGGTATTCTTGGCGGTCCATTTTCCATCGACGCGGACGTGCAACAGCGCGCGGTTCTTGGCCTTAGCGTAATCGGCAAAGCGATAACTGGTCGATTTCATGCCCAAGGGGGCGAAGAGTTTCTTCGCGGCCAGATCTTCCCATGATTCGCCGCAGGCCTTGGCCGCCGCATAGCCCGCCTCGCTATAACCGAAATTGTTGTATGCGTACTTCGATCGAAAGCTGCTGTCCGGCGGCTGGAACCGCAAGCGCCGCAAGATTTCGCCTTTGTCGTAGCCGACGTCCTCGAGCAGATCGCCGCTATGATCCGGCAGTCCGCTGCGATGGCAGAGCAAGTCTCGCAATCGCAATTCGCGCGTGACGAACGCTTCGTACATGCGAAAGCCCGGATCGTGGTCGATCACGCGATCGTCCCAGTCGACCCGGCCTTCGCCCACGATCGCCGCCAACACCGTGGAGGCGATCGGCTTCGACATGGATGCCACTTGAAACACCGTATCGGCGTCGACGCGATTTGGCTTGCCGGCCTCGCGCACGCCAAAGCCTTGCTTGTAGACAACTTGATCGTGGTGGACGACCGCCACGGCGATCCCGGGAACGCCGGTGCTTTTCAATGTTTGGTTTGTCAGCGCCTCCAATTCTTGGATCGCCACCTTGACGCGTTCGGGCGTCAGGTTGCTCTTTGGCGGCGCATCGGCGGCGATCGCCAAAGTGGCTGACAGGCCGACAAGCAGCGTGCAACAGGACATGTTCATCGTGGGTCGCCTGATGAGTTAGCAAGTGAGTCGGCGATTGGGGCAATCAATCGGCCCGACCAGGATAGCAGAAAGCCCGCCGAGCCGCCGGGCACGCTTTGCAAGTCGGTCAATGCATTCATCGCGGAAACAGATGGATGTGCGCGGCTGCCATAAGGTGAGTTTCCCTCATGCGTCAGCGATTGGTATGCTGGGCAACTCGCACGCCGATTATCTCCGGAATGCATCAACCGTGCCACGTTCTCGTCCCGCTATCTGGAAGCGTATCGCCAATCTTGGCTTTCCGCTACGATTATCTGTCGCCATTGCTCTGCCAGCGGCGATGATCGCGCTGGGAACCGCGGGCTATATGTTGATCGAGAATTGGACCGCGCTCGATGCGGTCTACATGACCGTCATCACGCTCACTACGCTGGGCATTCGCGAAGTTCACCCGCTTTCTACCGCCGGCATTATCTTTACCATAGTCCTGTCGCTGGGAGGCGTGTACACGATTTTCTTTGCGGCCACGGCCGTCATTCATAGCATTGTTTACGGCGATCTGGCCGATTATTTTGGGAGCCGACAGATGGAGAAAAGCTTGCGCGGGCTCAGCAACCATTACATCATATGCGGGTTTGGCCGCATGGGACGATTGGTCTGCCAACAGCTGTCCGCCGCGGGGATTTCTTTCGTGGCTATCGATCGGAGCAGCGAACGGCTCGACGCAGTCGAGCTGCCGGGCGGCCTGCTGATGCACGGAGACGCTACGTCCGACGAACTGCTTCAGCGCGCCGGCGTTAGTCGCGCACGTGGACTGATCGCCGTGTTGGGCTCGGACGCCGACAATCTCTACATCACCATGAGTGCCCGACTGCTCAACGAGAAGATGTTGATCGTCGCTCGGGCGGAAGATGAGCGGTCGGAACAAAAACTCCTGCGAGCGGGCGCTTTGCGCGTCATTTCGCCATATTTAATCGGCGGATCGCGCGTGGTGCAGGCCGTGTTGCGGCCGCATGTGCTCGACTTCTTGGAGCTGGCCACGCGGCGCGAGCACCTGGAATTGAATATCGAGGAAGTTCACATCGCGGCCGGAAGTCAACTGGCCAACAAAACAATCGAAACCTGCGAAATAGACCCTCGCGGGCTGATTACGGTCGCTATCAAGCACGTCGACGGCCGGATGGAATTCAATCCGCCAGGATCGACCAGCCTGCGGCCGTCTGAAGTGTTAATCGTACTTGGCCGGCGGCAAGATTTGGACCATATAGCCGAACTGGCCGCCGATTAGCGATTCGATGGCTTATTTAGCGGGAGGCTGAGCCGCGCCCGCGTCTTGCCGGCGGTGGTTCCGCCTCGTCATGCCAGATGACGATTGACCGCCGCGTCGGCCATCTGCTTCAGGGCCACGCGGTCGACCTTGCCGACGGCATTCAATCGGCATCTCGTCGATCACGATGATCTCGTCGGGCGCCTTATAGCCGACGCGGGCGCGAGAGAACTGCATCAGCTCGCCCGGGGTCGGCCGTCTCGACGCCGGGCCTGAAGGTCACATACGCGCGCACGTTCTCGCCGTGAACCAGGTCATGGACGCCAATGACGCCCGCACTGGCCACGGCCGTGTTTTCCAAGAGCGAATCCTCGACTTCCTGCGGACAGATATTGGAACCGTCGTGAATGATGATCTGCTTCTTCCGGCCGCGAAACCACAGGTAATTCCGCTCGTCGTCCGCCACCAGATCGCCCGTGTCGAGCCAGCCGTCGACAATCGTTTCGGCGGTCGCATCCGGTCGATTCCAATAGCCGATCATGTTGCTTCGGGATCGAATCCACAGCCGGCCCGGCGTTCCCGTCGGCACTTCGGCGCCATCGTCGTCGCGAATCGAGGCTGCGAACCCCGGCGCCAATTGACCGATCGAACCGATCCGATTTCCGGCGGCGGTCGGATTGATCGTGGACGTGCCGGTTTCGGTCATGCCATACACTTCCTCGATGGCGAATCCCGTCACGTCGGTGAACTCGCGCTCCAACTCCGCCGAGATCTTATCGCCCCCTGAAACGCAACGACGCAGGGATTGGAAGTCTGGCCGCGCGCGCCCCGTGGTCGCGCACCAGGCCGCACAGCGCGGCCGGCAGCATGCACAACAGGGATGGTCGGGTGTTGCGCAGCAGAGGCAGCACTTCGTCGCCGCCGAACGATCGGGCGATCGCGACGCAGGCTCCAGCGGCCAGTCCGGCGAACGAGAGCGACGTCGCGGCGATGTGAGAAGCCGACGTCGCCGGCAAGAAAACATCGGCCGGCGTCAGCGCAAGACCGGCAATGGCGCTGGCCACCATCCAGCCAAACGTGTCGTGCGAATGCGTCACTCCCTTTGGCTTGCCCGTGCTGCCGGAAGTGAAAAAGATAAACGCCGGCGCCGTGGGCTGGGGCGGCGGAAAGCTGCTCGGCGGTCCGTCAGCCGCCATCAGGTCCTCGAGATGGCGGCCGCCGCCTCCCTCGGCGCCGTAGCTGATGCGGCCCAACCGAAGCCGAGGGACTTGCCGGCTGGCGGCCAGCAAGTCTCCGCGCTCGGCATGCGCGACCAACAACGACGCGCCGCTGACCTCCAGGGCATGATCAATCTCGGGGGCCTGATAACGATAGTTAAGCGGCGTCGCCGCAAGCCCGGCCTTGAAGCAAGCCAGGTAGTGAATGAGCAACGCTCCGCGGTTGGGCAACAACGAAGCCACGCGGTCGCCTGAAACGAGGCCCAAAGCCAGATACTGCCTGGCCAGACGAGTCGAAGCCTGGTCCAATTCCCGCCACGACCAGTTCTCTTCTAGCGAGACCAACGCCGGCTCGTCCGGCTTGTTCTTCAATCCAACCTCGAGCAGATTCGCGAGCTGGATTGGCCGTTCTAATGTTGCTCCGGCGATTACCATGGAAATCTCATCACGTGTGTGGCCTTCACCCAAACCCTCTTCGCCAGCATAGCGTAACGACGCGTACAAGGTGAGCCGTCCCGATACGGGCTCATGCCGGAAGTCGTGAATATCGACGACAATTGGGGAATTGGAATTGATAATAGCTTGTTCATCGAGGGGAGCACTAACGATGACGAGTTGACCCTCTCCGACAACTCGGCGACGGCCAATGACACTTTCAACATCGACACGGGGAGCTACTCCGGCACGCTGCGAGGTGATTCGGGAAGCAACACCTATGCCTTTCGCGGCTATGCGCAGGGCGACTATAAGATCGATCAGACGGGTCGCCAGGCCGACACGCTCACCTTCGCGGCCTGGCTGCGCTGCGCCGTGTCCGTCAATCTCTTGCTTGACAACCGGCAAACGATCGGTCTGGGCACGACCCTCACGCTGGCCGGCGCGTCCGATACCATTACAACCGTTATCGGCACGCCCCTGGCAGATACCCTTACAGCCAACAATCTCGGCAACCTGTTGGTTGGCGGCGCTGGCGACGACACGCTCAACGGCGGAACCGGCAACGACACCTTGGACGGCGGAACCGAGAACGACACACTCAACGGCGGCGAAGGTCGCGATACGATCATGACCTGCCTCGCCGATGAGACTTTGCCCTTTCATGACGTCGTGAACGACACGCCCGCCGCCACCGCCGGGCTGCATCAACTTTTCGCGCGGCGGGTCTTTCTAGGCAATCCGGAAGAATTCGTTCTCGACAGCCCTTCGGGCCAGGACCTCCGCTACAGCTTCTCGCTTAGCGAGCAGGCGCTAGCGTCGTACGAAGCAGCGGGCGCAAGCAACAGTCAATCGCTGGCCTTCAACGGTCCGGGCGTGCAAACGGTTTGGGGGCGCGTTTATCAGGCCGCCACCGCATACACCACCTATTGCACGGAAGTCACCGTCGACCACTTGCTACGGTGTTGGATTGGCCGCTGGACATTCAAGCCACCGACTACACCATCTACCGTTCGCCGGCGATTCGGCGGCTTATCCCACCTACGCCATCGCGGCCACGGCAGGCGCCACGACGCTCGTCGCGGAGTCGCCCAGCGCGGACGTGCGAGGCCTTCAAATGGCGGGCGACTCCGAGCGGCTGATCGCGGCCTGGTACGCGCAGGCAAGCCTCACGATCGACTTGAATTTCACCGACGGCCTCGACCATCAAGTTTCTTTGTGCGCGGTCGATTGGGACGCGGCCGGCCGCGCTGAACAAGTGCAAGTCGTCGACGCCGAGAACGGTTCGTTGTTGCTGTCGACGGATTTGCGAGACTTTTCCGACGGCAAATTCCTGAAGCTGCGGTTGCTGGGCCACGTGCAGATCACGATTACGAGCCTCTCCTCGTCGGATGCCGTGCTGAGTGGAATTTTCTTCGATCCGTGAATTGCCAACGCCGGCGACCGGGTTCCATGACGGAAACTCCAACGGCTATTTCGTTGCTTCCTCTTTGCCCGGCGATTGCACGGCTCCCTTGACCTTCGCGGCTTGCTCGGCCGCCTTCTGCCGCCACTTGGCGGCTTCCTCCTGGTCGCCGACGCCTACGAACGCGTCGGCCACGGCCGAATAAGCTTCGGCCAGCAACCGCGGGTCGCGCTGGTTCTTGCCCTCGCGAAACCGCGCGGCAAACTCGTCCATCTTCTGGCTAACCCCAGGAAGCGCGCAGATCCGCCGGCCCTCGCGCGTCGAACAGCCAAAGACCACGCCGGCAAGCTTGTCCCACTCGCCCAACTTTTCCGTGCCGCGCGGCTGAAGCCGTAGCACGGTCTCGGTCGTCTCGCCGCGAGTGAGCTGCACGCGCACGTCGCGGCGCCCCAAGAAGACCGGCAGCTCGTAGACGTCGCTGATGACGTGCAGCAGTTGTTTGCCAGCCGGAAGTTGCAACGTCGCCTTGCCCCGCGCGTCGGTGTTCGTTTGGAAAGTATGCTCAAATACCTTGTCGAAGATGTTGTTATAGTCCCGTTCTCGCAACATCCGTTCGCCACGCGCCAATGGGTGACAATAAATCTGCGAGCCACTATTCCACCAGCCAACATTCGGGTTGGACACCACGGTCACGCCCGCCACGGGCGCTTCATCCTCGTCCACGACCGTTACGACGCAGTCGACAAGCGGCGTCATCGCCAGTTCGATTGGCTGGTCCCCGTCGGGCTGGAAAACCTGAGGGCGGCCGTATGGATCCTTGTCCGGATCAAGCGGATTCTTGACACACTCGGGCGCCTTGCCCGAAGCCGCCATGAATCCGTCACACAGGGCGATCAACTGAATGGGCTCGTCGGCGGGCCAGCTATCGATGACAAACGTACCGTCGGGTTCGATCGGAACCCAGGTCCACCAGGTCACTCGCTCCTTGGCTGGCTGCACTGGAGCCAACGACCAGGCCTTGACGCGGCCCTCACGAACCGGCCGGGGCACGTTTTCGCTCAGAACGCCTTTGACGCGCACGCCGGGTTGCATCGCAACATTGATTTTCTTCGACTCGCCGAGAGAGAGTTTGAAATCCGTGATTTTGCTGAAGTGCGTGGCCCGGTCGCCGTCGAGCTTGACTAGCAGCATGCTATTCTCGCCGGGCGGCATCGCCGGAATCCGCAGCGCGCCGTCCGCTAGTTTCTCAGGCGTCACTCCCGGCTGCCAAGATCGGCCGTCGGACCAGAGCGCGAATATGTCGTCGGCCGATTGGCCATCGACGCGCGGACGTACTTCGACGGGAATGCCGGTAGCTAGCGTAATCTCGTAAGGACCGCCAGATTCAAGCGGCACATCAACGTGCAGATCATCCAGGTATGCAAAACCGGGATGGTCCACGAACAGTGAGACCCCCGTGGTGCGAATCCGTTCGCGCCGATCGCGATAATACGGATAGGCGACGGTGGCGGTACCCGCCGCGTCGGTGAATGCATCCTTGGGACCGACGTCGGCCCGGTCGTCGTCTTGGCGCCACCAACCGTGTCCTTGTGAACTTCGAAGCGCCCACGGCGTGACTTTGGCCTTGGCGACCGGCTTGCCGTCGGCATCGAGCACGCGGACTTGCAACTCCATCATCTTCTGCGCACGACCATTTCCTCGATCGCCCCTTTGACGGGGTCAAGGTTTGGCGGCTCGGCCGAACATCGCGAGGCAAGCGCCACGACGATCGCGACCACTGCCCCGACAAAGCTGCTCGTCATACTTCTCATGACCGCTCTCCTGGTGGGAAACAGAATCTGCGATCGGTACGCCCCAGTTATCGACAACGGCCGAAGCTGCGACCCGGCGTAATCTTATCAAAGCGTCGGTGGCATTTCACCATTTCGAGTGCCGGCCGTAGGCCGCGTCATCAGGCCGTGGCGAATAGCTGCGTGTTGGTCGGCGTGCGTCCCGCACCCGCGGCCTGGAAGCCGAACGTCACCGACCCGCCGGGGACGATCGTGCCGTTCCAAGTGGCCATCTGAACGACATAATGCGTGCCAACATGGCTGACGATGACCGCGTTCCAAATATTGACGATGTCCGCCGCCAGGTCGAATTCCAAACGCCAGGCCTTCGTGGTCGTCGCGGTTAGGTTATCGATCTTCACGTCCATGACGAACCCGGCTCCCCAATCGTCTCGCTTGGTGAAGGTCACTGGACTGGTCGTCGATGCCTGGTCGTCATCGGTGATCGTGCCGGTCCCCGTGCCCGAGGCAATCGTGGCGCCCGTGGCATTGCTCAACAACACGCGGAACCCCTCGGCGCCTTCCACGAGCGTGTCGCCGCGCACGCTGACCGTCAGGGTCTTGCTGGTTACGCCGGGGGCGAAGGTCAACGTGCCGCTGGCGGCGTCGTAGTCGCTGCCCGCCGTCGCCGTCCCATCGGCCGTTGCATATCGGACAGTCACGGCGCTTGCCGAGGCCTGCGAGAGCGTGACGGTGAAGACCATTCCGGCCGTGCCGCTGTTTCCCTCGATGACCGTTGCATTGCCGATCGACAGCGTGGGCAACGGCGGCGGCTGGTCGTCGTTGACGATCGTGCCGGTGGCCTGCGCGCCGGTTATCGTCGCGCTCGTCGCCGAGGTTAGCCGAACCAGGAACGTCTCGTCGGCTTCGACCTGCGTGTCGCCGGTGACGAGCACATCAATGGTCTTGGCGGTTTCGCCGGCGGCGAAGCTGAGCGTGCCGCTTTTGGCGGCATAGTCGCTGCCGGCCGCGGCCGTGCCATTGGCGGTCGTGTAGACGACCTGTACCGGGGCGCTGGCCGCGGCACTTAACGTGACCGTGAAGCGGGCCGTTGTCGTACCGCTATTGCCTTCGTTGAGCGACACGTTGCCAATCGAGACACCCGGCGGCGCGACAGTACTGTCGTCATCCCAAATCGTGGCGGTCGCGCTGGATCGGGTGAGCGTGGCGCCGACCGGACTGCTCAACTGCAGGGTGAAAGTTTCCGTCGATTCAGCAATGACGTCGCGAACCACAGGCACGGCGACGGTTCGCGAGGTTTCGCCCGGCGCGAACGTGAGCGTGCCGCTGACCGGAGTGAAGTCGCTGCCCGCGGCGGCGGTACCCGCCACGGTCGCGAATCGCACGGTGACGGCTTGCGTACTGGGCTGCGAGAGACCGACGGTGAATACGGCGGTCGTCGCGGCGTTGCCCGCGCCGAATGAAAACTCGATCGGAGTCAGCTTGGCAACCTTGTTCTGGTTGACGGTGTTCCAGTCGCTGGCGAGAATGCCGCCGGTGTCACCGCTATTTGGATTCCAGGCCCAATAGGTCCAACTGATTCCCTGTTGACCGGCCGCCAGATCGCCTGTGCCATTGCCGTCGAGGTCGCCCCCCAGGTAGGACGTCATTTTGTCGAACCATTGCTGATCGCTGGCGGTGGCCAGATTGCTGCCGAACTCGCCGAGTATCACCGGCGCGATTCCCTGGCGAAACAGGTAGCCCCAGTTACGGTCCCAAACCGCCGGCAGATTATTCGGGTAAGTCGGATCGTTGAACCACGACTGCTGATAGACCGATGCGGGGTAATCGTGCGCGGAATAGACGAGGCGGCCGGGGAGGTTAAGGCGGACCGGACTGGCGCCGGCATTGGAGAGATTTCCGCCCCACCAATAGTTGCCCGATGAAGCCTGCTCGACCCCCTCGACAACAATCAGCCAATTCGGATTGACCGCCAGGATGGCATTGCCGGCGCGTTCGGCCGCCAGTCGCCAGTCATTGGCGCTGCCGTCACCCCAAGTCGCCGGGCCGTGCGGTTCGTTGTGCAGATCTGCGCCAATGCACTGTTGGGTTGCCGGCGTAGCGCGAGGCCAACATCGTCCAATCGCTGATCCAGCGACTTTCGGGATAAGCCGACGTGTACCACAGTCCCCCTTCGTTGGCGCTATTGCCGGCGTCTGAGCGATGATGGTCGAGCATGATGCGCAGGCCGATCTGCCCGGCGTAGTCGACGATCTTATCCATGATCTGCAAGCCGCTGAGCCCTTGCAGATCGGGGTTCTTTGCAAAGTCGATGCCGTTGGGAACACTGCCGGCGTCGAACAACTGGTCGGAAAACGGCAAGCGGATCGTGTTGAAGCCGAGTTGCTTCATCTGATCCATCATCGAGGTGTAGCTGCGCGTCCACAGTCCGTGCGGCGCAAAGTTGGTGGTTTCAAATCCGAACCAGTTGACTCCCGCGATGCGCGCCGTTTGGTTGTTGGCATCCAGGATTTGATTGCCAGACGTATGGAAATAGCCCGTGATCGAAGCCGTCGTGGGATTTCCTTCCGTCAGCGTGACGTCGCCGACGGTGATGCTCGGCGGCGTTGGCTGCGTCGTACCGCTGCCGGCCAGCGTAATATTTCGCGGCGTGTCGGAGCCGGCGCCCGCGATAAAGCCAAAGGAGATCGTCTGGCCGACGGCAATCGAACGGTTATAGCTGGCGCCCTCGATGACAAAGTGATTTCCAACGTGGCTGACGAGCTGGGCATCCCACAAGTTGCTGATGGTGCGGCCGAAATCGAACTCCACTCGCCAATCCTTGATGACCGCGGGCTGGTCGTTGTTGATCGCGATTTGTCCCTGCAACCCGCTCCCCCAGTCATTCACCGTGGCATAAGAGGCGGAGAGCGCGAGCCGCTCTTCGAGAGATTCAATCCCCAGGAGCGACTGGCCGCATAGACGGCGCGGGGCACGGAAGTTGCGCGCGCGAAACGCTTTTATACTCGAGAAGTGACTCATGGATGCGATCTCCCAGAGTAGTCTGTTGCAAATCACGACCGACAGACACAACCGTCCGATGGGAGCGGCAGCTATCGACGGGAACAGATTGCGCAAGAAGAGAAGCAAACCGAGCGATGGTAGCGCTGGAATTCTCAAGTCCCGACCATGCGAGACGAAACCTCTTTGACGTGCTTGCCTGTTCCGGTACCCAGAATAGTTACCCGGGAACGTGCAAGAAACACAATTTCCGGAAATCTTGACAAGAATTGCGCGGCCAAGGGAGCGGCGCCCGGACCGGACTTGGCCGCGGGGCGTCACGCGGGGGCGTGCCGCAATTCCGGCTCCCGAAGAACAAAATTCTTTGGCGAGAACAAGATTGCGTATGGGAGTAAACGGTACGCGCGCGTTACCGAATGAAGCCGGCCATGGCGGTAAAGCCGACGAACTGATAGAGCTGATCCGCGGTTACGGGTCCGCCGCCTCCGGTGGAGACCCCCGGCAGATTCCACCACTGCCCTTCGAACATCACACGCATAATTGCGTTGCCGCCGCGGAATGCCCGATCGATTGGAGTGTTCCATTCGCCGCCAGCCTGGATTTCTCCGATCCACATTCCCTTGCCGTTGCTGCCGAGGAAGTTGAACTGCTGGAAGTCGTTTAGATCCAGGTCGCCAACCCCAACGGGCAGGACTTCTATCACCGTGCCCGACACGTCGAGTTTGTTGCCGCCCCACAGCACCGACCCGCGCAGGTTGCAGACGGCCGCTAATCTGCTTTGCATGATCGGTCGGCGGATTCCCAGCCCCATGGTGAATCCGGTGCCGCTCAGCGTGCGATTGGCCTGTTCCAGGATGGCGGACGCGTCATCGCCTCCTCCGCCCGCCAGGTCGAATACCGATAAGTGCGCGTTCGTGCGATCTTGCAAGCGGCCGTTGCGGGCGCCGAAGCTCGCGCAAAAATTCGTGTTGCGCACGGTGAAATTTCGTGTCAGTTCAAGATCGACTGCGTACACATCGAGGGTTTGCTGAATCGACGCCGCTACCACGGAATCACCGAAGTCCTCGGCCGCATTGAGTTGCTGTTGTGCATCGAGGTTCCAGTATCGGGCCCGCAGCCCCCACCCATTTTGGTTTTGCCACTGAAGCCAGACGCGAGGGGCCGCCTCTAACCTGAAGTTCGAATCGAAGCCGAAATCGTTACTGTTTTGGAAAGACGGCTTGAGGAACGTTGCCTCCGCGCCCGCAGACAGGCCAAACGGCGCGCAGCAACTCCCGTCAGCCGAATTGCAGCTTTGGCCGCCGGCGCACTGCTCGGTGTCGCTTCCCCAGCCTAGGCTCGCATCATCGTCGGAATCCGACGGTGGGTCGGCATTTGTGGGCAACGCGGATTGGTATTCGGTCGAATCGTCAAATCCGACGCCGCGCACGATCGTCACTCCGCGCGAACTTTTTGCATCCGCGCGCGCGACAAGCAGGCCGACAAAAGCGACCGCACAGAGCACCCAGGGGATTATTCGACTGCTCATGCCTTGTGCCTTTTTTAACGTGGGATGATACGAACGAATGAAAACCTGGAGCATGGGCGATTGGACGCACCGTTTGCTTAATCGCGCAATCCCTCGCAAAGGTGGTCATCGGTCCTGGAATCTGTCCGCTTTATTCCAATTGCGGAAAATAGGGAGAAAATGCTGCCGCTACGACAGCAATGCATTCGTGCCGCCGATACCGAACCGTTGCGGCCCGACGTTCGTCGCGACAGTCTTGTCACCACCGGCTCAGCGGACGGGAAGCAAAAGACAATTGCGGACTGCCGTTGCGAGATTCCGCGACCAGCATTTCACTCCCGCTCGCGAATTCGCCAGGTGCGCAAGGCTCAGCGAGCCCGGCCAGTCGTCCACGTGATCCTAGCCTCTGGATGGGACATCGCTTATGCTAGCTGCGGCGCATACATCGCCAGCGCCCCGCTCCTCCGCGTCCGCCATCGAACAGCTCGGTTGCATGCAAACCACGAATTCCTTCGACGCGATCATCATTGGCGGAGGCCACAACGGACTGGTCGCGGCCGCCTACTTGGCCCGCGCAAAGAAACGGGTGTGCGTGCTCGAGCGTCGGGCCGTGCTGGGCGGCGCGGCCACGACCGAAGCGCTTTGGCCGGGATATCGCGTTTCGACCGCGGCCTATGTCGTCAGCCTGTTGATGCCTGAAATCATTCGCGAGCTGCGATTGGCCGAGTACGGGTTTCGGGTGCTGCCGCGCAGCCCCTCGTCGTTTACGCCATTGCCGGACGGCCGCAGCCTGTTGATGGGTCCGGAGCCAGGGCTGAATCACCGCGAGATCGGCCGCTTCAGCCAGCGGGACGCCGAACAGCTATCCCGCGATACGAGGCCCTGTTCGACCACGTGGCCCGGGCCCTGGAACCGGCCCTCTCGCAGCCGGCGCCCGACCTGCTGCCGCTGCCCGATACCTGGCGCAGGCGCGGAATCGGCAAACGGCTGCGCGACGGTCGTCGGGCTTGGGACCTGTACCGCGCCTTGGGCTCGCTGGGCAACGACTTGCCCGAGGCGATGGAGCTGTTGACCGGCGCGGCCCGGACGATTCTCGATCGCTGGTTCGAGTCGGACGTGCTCAAGGCCACGCTGGCCACCGACGCGATCATTGGCGCGTTCGCGCCGATCTCGGCTCCCGGCAGTGCGTACGTGCTGCTGCATCATGTACTGGGCGAAGCCGGCGGAGCGCGCGGCGTGTGGGGTTATGTGCAAGGCGGCATGGGCGCGCTGGCCACGGCGCTGGAAGGCGCCTGCCGCGACTTGGGAGTGACCGTGTGGCGCGATGCGCCGGTGCGAGCCATTCGCACCGCCGGTGGGCGAGTGGTCGGCGTGGCTCTGGACGACGGCCGCGAGTTGACGGCGCCGGTCGTGGCATCGAGCGTCGATCCGCATTGGACGTTCGAGCGGTTTCTCGACCCCGCCGATTTGCCTCCCGAGTTTCTGGAGGCGGTGCGGCGGATTGACTATTCGTCGGCCTCGGCCAAGATCAACCTGGCGCTGGCCGAGCCGCCGCGATTCATCTGCCGCGATCGCGAAGTGGACGCCGATGGCCTGGGCCCGCACCATCATGGCACGATGCACATCGGGCCCACGCTGGACTATCTGGAGCGGGCCTACGACGACGCCAAGTACGGCCGGCCCAGCCACGAGCCGATCCTGGAGCTGACATTGCCGACCAGCGTCGATCGGACGATCGCGCCGCCGGGCAAGCACATTTTGTCCATGTTCGTGCAGTATGCACCCTATCGCCTGGCCGAGAGTGACTGGGACAGCCAGCGCGAAAAGTTTGGCGATCGCTGCATCGAAATGCTGGCGCGTTACGCGCCCAATGTGCCCGCGGCAATCCTGCACCGCCAGGTGCTCACGCCGCTCGACCTGGAGCGGACGTTCGGCCTGACCGGCGGCAACATTTTTCAAGGCGCCATGAGCCTGGGACAGCTGTTTTCGCTCCGCCCGGTGGCCGGCTGGGCCGATCATCGCACGCCGGTCGCCCGGCCTCTATCTGTGCGGCGCGGCCAGTCACCCCGGCGGCGGCGTGATGGGCGCCTGCGGCCGCAACGCGGCCCGCGAGATTCTGCGAGATGCCTAGCGCCGTCCGGCCAGGCTGATGGCGCGGCACTTTGACCGCGCACCGGTGGAGTTGACTCGCGTTGGCGTAGTATAATCGTGGCCAGCCTAGGCCGGCTCTCGCGGCGCCCGTCAATACAGGCGCTCGAGCCGCGTTCAACCCAATCATCATCCCACTCAACCCCAAGAATTCCCATGCTCCGATATCGAATCCTGACGCTCGTCGTTCTCTGGTGTTCGTTCGCATCGATCGCAAATGCCGAACTGAAAGTTGGAGTCGGCAAGACGATCATCACGCCGGATCCCCTGCTCCCCGTTTCCGGCGGCATCGGCCCAGGCAATCCTTCCACCGGAAAGCAGGGCGAACTCACCGCCCGGGCTTTGGTCGTTCAACAGGGCGAAACGAAGG
Organism: uncultured Planctomycetaceae bacterium; assembly: GCA_963791755.1. Classification (GTDB taxonomy): domain Bacteria; phylum Planctomycetota; class Planctomycetia; order Pirellulales; family PALSA-1355; genus PALSA-1355. The sequence goes on along the minus strand of CAWBTK010000001.1, from coordinate 444,111 downwards.
TCGCGTTCGTGCAACTTGACCTGCTCGGTTTCCCGTCCGTGCTGTGCGCCCGCGTTCACAAGCAGGTGCCGCGGATTCCGACCGACAACATCATCATCAGCTCGACACACACGCACAGTGCGCCGGACTGCTACGGATTTCCTGGCCTCAACGGCAAGACATCGGGCGATCTGAAGTACATGGACTTTGTCTGCAATCAGGCCGCAAGCGCCGTGAACCAGGCACTCGACAAGCTTGAGACGGCGCAATTGAAAATCGCCACGGGCGAGGCCAAAGGCAAGATCGCTTACAACTACTATGCTCCGGAACTGTACGATCCGCGGATGAGCGTCATCCAGGCCATCACTCCGGCCGGCAAGACGATCTGCACGCTGGTCAACTACGCCGTGCACCCAGAAGTTCTTGGCAACGGCGTCGGACTAGTGAGCCCCGACCTGGTCGGCCCGCTATGCGACAAGCTCGAAGCCGACTTGGGCGGCATGGGCATGTTCATCAACGGGCGCAAGGGGGCATGATCACGGCCGACAACCGCCGGCTGGACAACCCTTCCGATCCGCTGAAGGCCAAGTGGCACGACTCGCGGACCTGGGAAGAGTGCGTGCGCATCGGCCAACTCATGGCCTCCGAAGCCCAGCGGATCGTCAAGGACGCCGAGACGCAGAAAGACCCGGCCCTGGCCTGTTATGCCCGACAGGTCAAGTTTCCCGTTTCTTCCCCGCTGATGTGGACCATCATGCTGGGCTCGCCTTTAAAGTATCCGCACAACGACGACAAGTCGATTTCAACTCGCATGAACCTCGTCAACCTTGGCAATGCGCAGATCCTGACCATTCCAGGCGAGGCCCTGCCGAACATCGGCTACTATCTCAAGCGGCACATGAAGGGCAAGAACAATTTGCTGTTCGGCCTCACGAACGACGCCTTCGGTTACATCCTCACCAAGGTCGACTTCAACAGCTTCAAGCGCTATGAGTACGTGTCGCAGACATCGTTGGGCGAGATGACCGGCGAAATCCTGATCGAGAACGCGCTCCAATTGATCGACGACTCGCCCGCGCCGGGAAAATAAACGGTGACAGGAGGGGATCGGCCGCACCGTTGAACATGCCGAGTCGCGTCCGGTGCCCCCCACACCTCCTCGCGGAACGGAGGCTTTGATGAGCACGGTTCTGGTCACCGGCGGGTCGGGCTTCGTGGGCAGCCACTGCATTCTGCAACTGCTGGCCGCAGGCCACCAGGTTCGCACCACGGTGCGGAACCTGAAGCGCGAGGCCGATGTCCGCGCCATGCTCAAGGTGGGCGGCGCCGAGCCGGGAGAGCGGTTGAGCTTCGTCGCCGCCGATCTCGAAGACGACGCCCCCTGGCCACTTGCCGTCGCGGGCTGCGAGCATGTGCTGCACGTGGCTTCGCCATTTCCGCCGAACATTCCCCAGAATGAAGACGAATTGATCGTGCCGGCGCGCGAAGGCGCGCTGCGCGTGTTGCGAGCTTCGCGCGACGCCGGCGTCAAGCGAGTCGTGCTGACCTCGTCATTCGCCGCGATCGGCTACGGGCATGCGCCGCAAAGCCGGCCGTTCGACGAGACGAGCTGGACCGATCCCAATGGCGACGACGTTCGCCCTTACGTGAAATCGAAAACCCTGGCCGAACGCGCGGCCTGGGATTTCATCGCCAAGGAAGGCGGAGATCTGGAGCTTTCGGTCATCAACCCGGTGGGCGTGTTCGGCCCGGTCCTGGGCCCCGATTATTCGACGTCGATCCTGCTCGTACAGCGATTGATGGACGGCGCCATCCCTGGCTGTCCGCGGCTGACATTCGGCATCGTCGATGTGCGCGACGTGGCCGATTTGCATCTCCGCGCCATGACGCATCCGGCCGCCAAGGGCGAGCGGTTTCTGGCGGTCGCCGGTGATTTTCTCTCGATGGTCGAGATCGCCAAAGTACTGAAGGCCCGCATGGGCCAGTCGGCCCGGCGAGTGCCGACCCGGCAACTGCCGAATTGGCTTGTGCGGATCGCCGCGATGCGCGATCCGGCGGTGAAACAGATTCTGCCCGAGCTGGGCAAGGCCAAGAATGCCACCCACGAAAAGGCCCGCCGCGTGCTTGGGTGGGCGCCGCGATCGAATGACGAGGCGATCGTCGCCACGGCCGAGAGCCTGGTGCGGCTCGGATTGCTGAAAGACAGTCCGAGAACCGTTCATCCATGATTCATTCCGGCGGCCTCGTTTTACAGCCCAGAACGGGTTCCAAGGTTAAGCGAATGCGCGACCGCTGATCCTTTGCTATCGGAATTTCCAGCCGACGACGGGCACGCCCGATCCAGGCGAGGTGGGATTGTGCGGTTCGCAACAACCGCGACGCCGCGAATGGGCCACGCACCTGGCGCCTGCTCAAGCTTCAACTGTCGGACCGTCTGTTTTGAATCCTACGTTTGACCTAGGAAGTTCACTCCACAATGAAAAATCATTCCTCTGCGCCATGCGAACACTTGGTTTCGAAACGCTTGAGCCGCGGCAAATGCTAAGCGGCGGCTCAATGTCGAATTTCCTGAGCAGCAACGCGGCTCTCGTGGGCCCGCAATCCGCTGTCGCGCCTCAAATCAGCAGCGCTCCGTCGACTGGAACTCCGCCGCTGAATGATCCTCTTGACGCCTCCACTTTCGCTCAAGCGGCTTCGAGTCGCTGGGATTGGCTCGCGCAAACGTCGTGGTATGTGCCGACCGAGAATCTGCTGGCCTACCAGGTGGACCTGGACCTCGCCAATCCGGCGGCAATCGCGGACCAGACATTGTGGTCCATCACCCAATCCGAGAACGGACAAATAGCCGGCGAATCCACTACGATGCTTTCGTCTAGTCCGATCCCGATACAGAAAACCTTAACGGGGATTATTACCCCGAGCGGGCAGGTTCGGATCGAGTTCGTCGGCGGAACCACCACGACCGGCATCGGACAAATGCGATTCGTCGACGGTCAGTGGCGAGTGGAAATGCAAATGGCCACTGGCAGTGATTCTATTATCACGCACTGGGCTTATATGTCCCAAGTAGCGCCTGGCATCGCACCCCCTGAACCGACCGGTCCCCCCCTGAATTCGAGTCTGCTATCCGATCAATGGCGCTGGCTGGAAGGCACTCACTGGGCTTTGGCCGACACGGCTTTGTTCGGCTCGACCGCCGGCGTGGGAGTCTTTGAAATCAACTCTTTCCGGAACGGATACTTCTGGGGATGCGGCACGAGCTCGCAGTCATTCAACGTGCTCGGATCGGTAACTCCCGAAGGCAACCTGCTGTTTCTTGTATCGCAAGACGGTGCGCAAGCGTCTGTCCGCACGGGCATCCTGACGCAAACCGCGCCCACCAGCGGCACCATGCTGCTGCGATCGTATGAAGGGCAGCCGTCGGTCGGCTCGGCCTGGACGATCGCCAATCCCAGCACTCCAAGTACTCCTGACTTCGTCCCCAGCGTGCGAATCATGATGGGATCGAGATACAGCTAGGGCAGCGACCTCACGTGCCGCGGAATATCGCGGCGACTTCGGGACCTGATAGGATCGGCAACGCGATCCGCCTTGCCGCTCTACCGCCCGGGCTTGAGGTGCTTGTCGAAGAAAGCGAACATCGCCTCTTGCGCGCTTCGCGTCATCCCCCTTGAAGCCGTGCCCCGCGCCTTCCAACGTCAACAGCTCGGCCTCGACGTCGGCGCTCTTGAGACGATCGATCAGCCACTCGGCCTGTTCGTGCGCGACGTAAGGATCTTTCGTGCCGTGGATCGCTAACGTCGGCGCGGCATGTGGCGTAACCCAATACAACGGGCTGGCCAGAATATGCCGATGCCGGGCCGTCTTCAGGTCGCCCCCCAGAAACAACGGCAGGACTTCCGCGGCGTCCACGCTCTTGTCGTATGATTTCGTGAAGTCGCTCGGCCCGTACACGTCGACCACGCAGCTTACGCGGCTGGATTGATCGGCATTGCCACCCTCGGCCGCGTCGAACGACTTCACGTCCCCGGTCAGACCCAGCATGAGCGCCAAGTGCCCGCCCGCCGAGTCCCCGGTCGCCCCGATCCGCTCGGGATCGATGCCGTACCTGGCCGCGTTGGCCCGCAGCCAGCGCACCGCCGCCTTGACGTCATTGACCGCCGCGGGGAACTGATGCGCGGGCGCTAGTCGATAGCTGACCGAGACCGCCACGTATCCGCGCTGCGCCAGTTGCAGGCAGAGCCGATCGTGATGCTGACGATTGCCAGCTCGAAACCCGCCGCCATGAATGCACACGATAGCCGGGAGCGGCCCCTTGGCGTTCTTGGGCCGAGCCATGTCCAGTTCAAGTACTCCTCCGCCGGGGCTCGAATAAGCAATGTCCTTCTCGAACGTGACATTTTCGGGCACTTCCAGGCTTCCCTCCGCGGCGCGCGAGCCGCAAGGAACCAGCAATAGAATCACCGCGGTCCAAAGCATCGCTCGAGCGGGCATCATGAAAAACTCCTGAAAAACGGACGGGGCAGCTTCGGATGACCCTTGCGGACATCCGCTGCCCAATCTAGCCGACGAAGCGCCGCGCACAAGGGGATCGCCGTCAGGGGCCGGCCACGAGACAGTAGCCGAATGGAAGCGTTGCGTCCCGCCGGCACGGCGGAATTGTTGCGTTCGAGGGGGCGCGAGGAGATAACTATGTCGGTCATTGGCGACGACTGATGCCGCCCTGCTCTTCCTTTTAACGATGCGGTGCCTACGAAATTCAACGAGCGGATCCTATGTCTTCAAGAGTTTTGAGAATCATCCTGTTATCGAGCCTCGTGGGGAGCGGCTTTCCGCTTGCCATGGCTGAGCGGCCAAGGCCTCCCGCCCGCGATCCGCACACGCCCGGCTTTGTCGCCGCGAAGGAATTGCCCGACGGCGAGGTTCCGCCGGTGGACGCGGAGGGAAACTTCATCATTGGTCCGACTCACAAGCCTGCCGCGGAGACGGTTGTGCAACCCGGCGTGCCGCAAGGGACGGTGCATGATTTGACGATGCGTTCCGCGGACAGCAAGATTTATCCAGGCATTGCGCGGGAGGACAATACATTCGGCACGGTGGATCCCGCCGAACCGGCGAAACTCATCGTGACCACCAGTCACCCGGCTCCGTACACGCGCCGCGTCGCGGTCTATGTTCCCCAGCAATACGTGCCGGGCACGCCCGCCCCGTTTATCGTCGGCGCCGACGGCCCGGACAAACTGCTCTTCACGGCGCTCGACAATCTTATCGCCGAGAACAAAGTGCCGGTGATGATCGCCATCTCGATCGGCAACGGCAGTGGCGACGCACAAGGCAGCCAGCGCGGTTTGGAATATGACACCATGTCGGCGCGATACGCCCAGTTCGTCGAAACCGAGGTGCTGCCGCTGGTCGAGAAGCAATGCAACGTGCGATTGACCAACGACCCGGACGGCCGCGCAACGATGGGTTGCAGCTCCGGCGGATCCTGCGCGCTCATCATGGCCTGGTATCGCCCCGACTTATACCACCGCGTCCTTACCTATTCGGGCACCTATGTGAACCAGCAATGGCCCCACAACTCCGAGACTCCGCATGGCGCGTGGGAGTTTCACGAGCGCTTGATCGCCGCCAGCCCGGCCAAGCCGTTACGAATTTGGTTCGAGGTGAGCGATTGCGACCTTTTGAATCCAAACGCGATGCACGACGGCATGCACGACTGGGTGCTGGCCAACGAAAACATGGCCAAGGCGCTGGCCTCCAGGGGCTATCACTACCAATTTGTCTTCGCGCGCAACGCCGTGCACTGCGACCGCGCCGTGAAACAGCAAACGCTGCCCGAGGCACTCCAGTGGCTTTGGCAGGGCTATTCCGCGGCTGCGAAATAGCATGGAAACAACAGCGAGGGGTCCATCGTTTGGCCGGAGTCGCGACATCGTCTTGAACGTGGCCGCTGGCTTTGCCAGACTTGCGTCTAGAAAGTAGCGATTTTTTGCGCTCGGACCGATCACTCTCACTCTGAAGGAATCCTGCTGCGATGTCCATTTCTCGAGCGCGCGACGCCGCCAGACAACCGGCTCTTAAGATCTTCACGGCGCTGGCGGTTTTGATTGTAGCGACATGGGCAATCCTGTTGGCCGCCCCTTCGGCGGCGCGGGCCCAGGTCGCGCAAGCCGAGCCGGAGTACACCGGCGACGATCGCATCGAGAAATGGCATGGCAAGACGGTGCTGGCCGTGACCCCGCATCCCGACGACGAAACGTTCACCTCCGGCGGGCTATTGTCGATGCTCGTCGCCAACGGGAACAACGTGCAAATCCTGATCTACACGACGGACAACGCCGGTTCAAACGATCCGGAGATGACCAAGGAAAAGCTGGCCGCGATCCGCCGCCACGAGGAAGAAGAATCGTGCGCGATTCTCGGCATCCCCAAGGATCACATTACCTGGTTGGGTCACGACGACGGGATGCTGGAATACGTCGACCGCCGCGAGCTCACCAAGCAGGTCGCCCGCGAGATTCGCCGTCAGCGCCCCGATGCGATCCTGTCGATCGACCCGGGCGCACCCTACGAGCAGTGGCACAAGAGCGACCATCGCAGTGGCGCCGTGATCACGGCCGACGCGATGCGTGCCGCGGCCTGGCGGCTGTATTTTCCCGAACTGGAGCGGGAGGGGTTCAAGCACCACAACGTGCCGGTGGCTTTCTTCTTCTACTCGAACCAGCCCAACTACACTGTAGATATCACCGACGTGCTGGAGACGAAGGCGAAAGCGGCGGCCGCGCACACCAGTCAGTTTGGCGACATGCTCAAGCGCTACAACGCCGCGAACCTGGACGAACAGCGCGCGGGCCTGGCGAAAATGCTCATGGCCAGTCCCCTGATCAAGCGCAAGAACGGCCGCGTCGTGGAGCAGTTCCGCCGCACGACAGCTTATGGTGGATAGAGATCCACTTGATCGCTCCGTCGGTGGTGGAAGTGGCCGACGCTGGTTGTCCAGAACGCGCATTCGGATCGTCGTGTTGGTCAGGCATGAATCTCACCGGTGCAAAAAAACGATGGCAACCACGGATTCTCGCGTAACGATCCACATGGCGGCGAGTCTCGACGGATTCATCGCTCGAAAGGACGGGAGCGTCGACTGGCTGGAAACTTCCGACGAATTCGCGGACGGTAATGCCATGGACGAGGGATTCGTCGAGGCATTTCTGAAGTCAATCGACTGCTATGTCATGGGATCGCGAACTTATGAGACCGCGTTGAATTTTGAGGCCAAGGGATTCGGTTGGTCGTATGGCGACAAACCCACGTTCGTCTTAACTCATCGCGACCTGCCGCGGACGCGCGATACCGTCGAATTCTATTCAGGCGACATCGCGCAGTTGGTAAATGGGCGATTGCGCCCTAAGTTCCGCAGCATCTGGTTTGTCGGAGGCGGTTTTGTCTCCGCCGAATGCATACGCCTCGGGCTGGCCGACGAAGTTCGTTATTCGATCCTGCCGATCTTGATTGGGGAGGGAATCCCTTTCTTCGAAAAGCTCGACAAAGACATCGCGCTCCATCTCCTGGAGGCCAAGGCTTACAAGACCGGAATGGTGGAGCTTTGTTACGAAGTGCGACGATAGCCGGCTGCTAAAGGGGATGCGGTTTTTTGCAATGGTATGAGATCCATCGGCGATATCGCGATCTCAAGTCGCCCGACCATGCCACGAAGATAGCTCAGCGCTCGCTCGCGAAAGGGCGCGCCCCAAGCAGCTTGAAACCAACTTGCTGACCGCCGATAATTTGGCTGTCTGACATGCGGCGCCCATCATGCGGACTCTCTTCAACTCTGACCCCAATTGAAACGAATGCCATGAAGTTTTTCGCTCTGCTCGTCGCGATCGCCGTTCTCCAGGCGGCTCCCGCCGCGGCTCAAGATGCCCAGCGCCAGGGTCGAGCTTATCCGCCCGACATGGCCGGCGCGAAAGTGGAAACGTACAAGACCGCAAGTGACACGGATCTCAAGCTGTACGCTTTTCAGCCCGATAGTTGGAAACCTGGCGACAAGCGCCCGGCCATTGTGTTCTTCTTCGGCGGTGGCTGGACGGGCGGCACGCCACGACAGTTTCTGCCGCAGTGCAAATATCTGGCCACGCGCGGCATGGTGGCCATCGCCGCCGACTACCGCGTTGCCAGCCGCAACCACGTCAAGGCAGTCGATTGCGTTAGGGACGCCAAAAGCGCCATCCGTTTCGTGCGCAAGAACGCGGCCCAACTGGGCGTCGATCCCAACCGAATCGTCGCGGCCGGCGGCTCGGCCGGCGGGCACCTGGCCGCGGCCTGCGGCACGATCGCCGGATTCGACGAACCAAACGAAGACGCCGGCATTAGTTCCAGGCCCAACGCCATGCTGTTGTTCAATCCGGCTGTCGTGTTGGCCCCCGTCGACGGCCTTGATATCGACCAGCAGCGCCTGGCGACATTGAGCGACCGCATGGGCGTCAATCCGCGCGATCTCTCGCCATACCATCACGTCGCCCCCGGTGCGCTGCCGACGGCCATCTTTCACGGCAAAGACGACCAGACGGTGCCCTATGCGACGGTGGCCGCCTTCGCCAAGGCAATGAAGGACGCTGACAACACGTGCGAGTTGTTTGGCTACGACGAACAGGGGCACGGTTTTTTCAACTACGGCCGGGCGCGGAACGAGATGTTCGTCGCCACGCTCAAAGAGGCCGACAAGTTCCTGGCCCGGCTTGGCTATCTGCAAGGCGAGCCGACGCTAGAGGATCCCGCGCCCGACGTTGGCGAGTTGTGAAGTGGCGATCACCCCAGCGGATGAGTCGTACCGCCACGCGAAATCGCACGGCAATGCGGCATCGTTGCAACAAGATGCGAACTGCCGAAAATCAGCTCCCTCACTTCCCGCGCCCGGCCTGTTTCCACGCGGCCCGTTGCAGCAGTGCCCTGTCCTGCTTGTCCAGACCGGCGGGTCCGGTTTCGATTCCAATGGGGTTTTGATTGAATAGCACCGCCAGAAACACGCAGGCGGCCAGGTAAGAGCCGGCCAGAGTGGGATGGCTGCCGTCGCGGTCATGCAATACGGGCATGTCGTGTTTTGCCAGAAAGCCTTGCCAGGCCAGGCCGACCGGCACCACGATCGCGGCCAACTCCCGGCCGATCGCGTTGTAAGCGTCCGTGATGGCCTGTTGCGTCTCGGGGGCATGTTGCCGAGCCCAGGTCATGTACAGCACGGTCTTGGAACCGGCCCGTTTAATCAAGTCATCGAACAGCCGCACATTCTCGGCCATGCGTTTGGCATTTTTCACCGGCAAGGTGCTTTGTTCTTGCAACACGACGTAATCGTAGCCGCCTGCCTCAATGGTCTGCGCGGCTAGGCCGGCGTTCCAGTGACCCCGCAGAGACGCTCCGCCCACGCTGATTAGCTCGTGCGCGACAGATAAGCCCCGCGCGGAGGCCAACTCGGCCAACAGCCTCGGCACGTTATTGCGCTCGGTGAAGCTGTTGCCGATGAACAACATCTTGATCGAATGTCCGCGCCTGGTCTTGGCCATTGAACTTGGGCGATTTCATGCGGGGGGCGAAACACGGTACGAATCCAAAGAATTCTAACGTTTTGTCGCCGAGACCGCGCCTGCGGTATCATGATCGTCTTCATTCCGCCTCAACCCGAGAAGAATTCGCATATGAGCGGGCACAATCGAGTCGCCATCGTGACCGGCGCGGGCAGCGGCATCGGCAAGGCCAGCGCCCTGGCACTGTTACGCGACGGCTATTGCGTCGTTCTCGCCGGACGTCGCACCGAGCCATTGCTGCGCACGGCGGCCGAATCGGAAGCCGGCGAGCGAGCGCATGCCTTTTTCGGCGGATGTGAGCAGCCCGGAATCGGTGCGAGCGCTGTTCGCCGCGACGAAGAAGAAGTTTGGCCGATTGGACGTGCTATTCAATAACGCCGGCACGAGCGCTCCGGCCGTGCCGCTGGAAGACCTGACCTACGACGCCTGGAAAAACGTGGTCGACATCAACCTGACAGGCCCTTTCCTGTGTACGCAGGAGGCGATCAAGATGATGAAGAGCCAAGACCCCATGGGTGGGCGGATCATCAACAACGGATCGATCTCGGCTTACGCGCCCCGGCCCAATTCGGCTCCTTACACGGCCACGAAGCACGCCATCACGGGGCTCACCAAGAGCACTTCGCTCGACGGCCGCAAATACAACATCGCCTGTGGACAAATCGACATCGGCAATGCCTTGACCGAAATGGCCATGCCGATGGCCAAAGGCGTTCCGCAGGCCGACGGCTCGATCAAAGTCGAGCCGCTGATGGATGTAAACCACGTCGCCAGCATGGTCCTGCATATGGCGAATCTGCCCTTGGAGGCGAACGTACAATTCGTGACCATCATGGCCACGAAGATGCCGCTGGTGGGCCGCGGTTGAGCCGTTGTGCGCCGAGGCAGCGGAGAATGTCGGCCGTTTCGCTGGGATGCGCGATTGCCGCTTGTTAGAATGGCGACGCCCACGAGAAATGATTCGCTCCGCTCTGAACCCCACGGCACCCCCTCAGGATAGAACCCCTTGTCAACAATCATCCGCGCTCTCGTTGTTGCCGCCGCCGCGGCGCTTCTGCCGCTGCCTGCCTTTTGCCAACGGGTCGACGACCGAATCTCCGTGGACGCCGCTGACTGGCCGTGGTGGCGAGGGCCCGAGCGCAACGGGATCGCGAACCCCGATCAGGATCCTCCCACCGAATGGAGCGCGACGCAGAATGTCGCCTGGAAGAGTCCCGTTCCAGGGCGCGGGCACAGCTCGCCCACGGTCGTCGGACCGCGCGTGTTTCTCGCCACAGCCGACGAGGAGCAAGGCACCCAATCGCTGCTGTGTTACAGCCGGGAAACAGGCAAGCTGTTGTGGCAGGCGGAAGTGCACCGTGGCGGGCTTGATGCGAAAGAACGAGAAGTCGACGGCGGCTTCCGGCACGGTCGCCTGCGACGGCCAAAGTGTCTTCGTCACTTTTGCCAACAGCGGAGCAGTGTACGTCACCGCGATCAGCGTCGACGGCCAGCAACAATGGCAAACCAGGATCTGCGATTACAAGATCCACCAGGGATATGGCGCCTCGCCAGCTTTGTATCGGTCGCTGGTCATCGCGGCGGCCGACAGTCACGCCGGCGGGGTCCTTGCGGGGCTCGACCGAAAGACCGGAGCGATCGAATGGAAGCGCGATCGGCCGAAAGAGCCGAATTACACTTCGCCGATCATCCTGAACGTGGCCGGGCGCGATCAGCTATTCCTGACCGGCTGTAATTTGTTTTCCAGCTTCGATCCCCTCAACGGAGAAACGTTGTGGGAGATCAAAGGCGCGACGACCGAGTGCGTCACTTCGACGGTCACCGACGGCACGCGCGTGTTTTGCAGCGGCGGCTATCCGAAAAACCATCTGGCCGCCGTGCTCGCCGACGGCTCGGGCAAGATCGTCTGGGAAACCAAGGACCGCGTCTACGTTCCCTCGCTGTTGGCGCGTGACGGGCACTTGTTCGGCGTTCTCGATGCGGGCGTGGCCGCCTGCTGGAAAAGCGACACGGGCAAGGAACGGTGGAAGAAGCGGCTCGGCGGCGAGTTCAGTGCCTCGCCCGTGCTGGTGGGCGACACGATCTACGCAACCAGCGAGAGCGGCGAGACATTCGTCTATCGCGCCGACCCTGGCAAGTTCGAGGAAATCGCCGTCAACAAGCTGGGCGATGGGGCCATGGCCAGCGCGACGATCTGCGGCGGCCGTATTTACATGCACGTGATCGAACAAGTCGACGGCCGGCGGCAGGAAATGCTGTATTGCCTGGCGAAGGAGAAGTAGTTCCTGCCTCGACAAGGCACGCCAGTTCAGCCCGAGACTTGGCTAAGCTCGAAGGCACTCTTTCGTTGTGCCCGGATCGAGTGCCCTCTGCGGCCGGTGGCGTCTTTCGGCCGGTCTTGCGCGGCCTCGGCAATCGGTTCGCCGATACCGGCGGCCGTCACCTCGCGTGGTCGAGACGGGCCGATAGTTCTATTCGGGAATTTGTCGCGGCGGGATTGACGGCGGGCCAGGCCGGATTTATATATAACCATTACGTTAATTAACCTTTTGGTATATTACGATGCGTGACCACCTCAGCGAGACGTTCGCGGCGCTGGCCGATCCAACCCGCAGGGCCATGCTCCAGCGCCTCACTAAGGGCGAGGCCAACGTTTCCGATCTGGCCAAGCCCTTCCTGAAAGACATGAGCCTGCCGGCAGTCACCAAGCACCTGAAGGTCTTGGAGAGAGCCGGCCTGATCACCAAGTCGCGGGAAGCCCAATGGCGCCCCTGCAAACTCAAGGAAGACGCATTCAAGGACCTGGACGACTGGATGGAACCGTATCGCGCGTTTTGGGAGCAAAGTTTTGACCGTCTCGATGCTTACTTAAAGACGGTCACTTCAAAAAAGAACGCGAAAGGAAAGACACATGGTAGCAAGAAATAAATCGAACGAGATCCGCATCACTCGGATGTACGACGCCCCGGTTCAGGCCGTGTGGGACGCCTGGACCGATCCCGAGCAAGTCGCCCAGTGGTGGGGACCTCGCGGCTTTACCATCACGACGCACAGCAAGGACCTGAAACCCGGCGGCCATTGGGCGTACACCATGCACGGTCCCGATGGCGTTGACTACCCAAACACGACGCAATATCTCGAAGTCGAAGAACACTCAAAACTGGTGTATGACCACGGCGGCCACAGTGATCGGCCGCCGCTGTTCCGAGTCACCGTCTATTTCTCCGAAGTTAATGGCAAAACGAAAATGGACATGACCATGTCGTTGCCAACGCCCGAAGCCGCCGAGGAAGCCCGAAAGTTCATCAAGAAAGCCGGGGGCGAATCGACCTGGGATCGGCTGGCGGAATACCTGGAGAAGGAGTCGAGCGGCAAAGAGCAGTTCGTTATCAATCGCTCCTTCGACGCGCCGCTGGAATTGATGTTCGAACTGTGGACAAACCCCAAACACCTCTCGCAATGGGTGCCGCCCACGGGGTTCGATATGCAATTCATCCGCTCCGACATCAGGCCCGGTGGAAGCACTTTCTATTTTATGACAGGCAAGGACGCCAAAATGTACGGCCGAGCGGAATACTTGCAAATCGACCATCCCGATCGGATTGTCTATACCCAGCAGTTCTGCGACGAGAACGAGAACTTGTCGCGTCACCCCATGGCGCCCACCTGGCCGGCGACCATGCTGACGACCGTGACACTGACCGCCGAAGGGACCGACCAAACTCGCGTGACCGTGACTTGGGAGCCTTACGGACCGACAACGCGGGAGGAACTCGATGCGTTTATCCAGGCCAGAGCCGGCATGACCCAAGGCTGGACCGGCTCGTTTGATAAATTAGAGTCGTTGATATCGCGGAGTTGAATGCAAGCGGCACGAGTCAAGATGCCGGCCCCGGCGCCCCTTTTTTCACTCTCAGCACGCGTAAAACAGAATGTTCTCCATGCCATACCTTGAGGAAATTGATTACAACACGCCCGGGTTCGGCGATCTGTACGACGAGCTGCCGCTTTGGTCCGCGCCGTTCGGCCTGATGCTGCTTGACCAGGTCGAGCTGCGGGGGGACATCACGGTTCTCGACATCGGCGCCGGCACCGGCTTCCTGACGATTGAACTGGCACAGCGCTGCGGCGCCAATGCGACCGTGATCGCGGTGGATCCCTGGGAAGCCGGCATGACCCGGCTCATTCGCAAGCGAGATCATCTGGGCCTTCACAATGTCCGCGCGATCGTTCAGGACGCGGCGCGGATGGATCTACCGGATGCATCCGTGGACCTGATCGTGTCGAATCTCGGATTCAATAACTTCGACGATCCAGGCTCCGCTTTGCACGCATGCTTTCGCGTCGCGAAGCCGGGAGCCAGCCTGCTGCTGACCACCAATCTCAAAGGCCACATGAGCGAATTCTACGACGCATACCGCGACGTGCTTGTGGAACTTGGCTTTACGGAGCAACTCGCTGCCCTCGAGGCCCATATCAACCACCGTGCCACGGTCGAATCGGTAACGACGCTACTGGAGCGTGCCGGCTTTCTGTTTGTCGCGGCGACCACGCGTTCCTTTTCAGAGCGATTCGTCGACGGCTCCGCTCTGCTGCGGCACTACTTCATTCGCCTGGGTTTCGTGCCAGGCTGGAAATCGATCGCCCCGCCAGGGGCCGTGGAGGCGACGTTCGCGGCACTGGAACGCCGGTTGAACACCATTGCGGCCGATCGAGGTGGGCTATCGTTGACGATTCCGGCCGCGTGTATCCAAGCCCGCAAGCCGGCGAAGTGATGCGCGCTGATCCTGCCTAGCGCAACGCGGTATTCCCTGTGTGCGCGGTTCCCGAGAGTCGCGGCCAGTTGTCCTCAACCAACCTGCGATTCCCGAGGCCCACATTGGCCCAACCAAAGAGTTGCTGGAAGACTTTTGCCTCAATAGGTTGAAGTAAGCCTCGAGGGTTGGCCATACTCATGACTATTCGGAATGTCGCCAGCCGTCGGTGACGACTTTATGCAAGACACGTGGAATCGATTGGGCGCCCGACAAAAAGGAACCACCGTTTGCAACGCAATACGACTGCTCTATGTTGGATCGTGCTAACCACGTTCTTGGGAATTCTTTCGCGGGGCACGGCGCTTGCCGCTGAAGTGCCCCACCGGCCCAATGTCATCGTCATTCTCGCGGACGACATGGGCTATGGCGATCCGCGGTGCTACAACGCCGAATCGAAAAACTCGACGCCGAGTATCGATCGGCTGGCCAGCCAGGGCATGCGCTTTACCGACGCACACACCCCCTCGTCCGTATGCTCGCCCACGCGTTACGGCCTGCTGACCGGACGCTATTCGTGGCGGACTCGGCTCAAGTCGGGCGTGCTCAACGGGTACTCGCCGGCGCTGGTCGAACGAAATCGCCCAACGCTGGCATCACTGCTCAAGAGCAAAGGATACAACACCGCCTGCGTCGGCAAATGGCACCTGGGCCTGGGCACGGCCGAGCCGGCCGACTATGCGCTGCCGTTCTCGCTTGGGCCGAACTCGATCGGCTTCGATTACTCGTTCGTGCTGCCGGCCTCGCTCGACATGCCTCCCTATGTGTTCATCGAAAACCAACGGACCACCACCGCGCCCAGCGAAAAGATTGGCGATAGCCAGATGCGGCGGCGCGGCGGCGAAGGATTTTGGCGTGCTGGCCCGATCGCGCCGGGATTCAAGCATGTCGACACACTGCCCACGCTCGCCGAACGGGCCGAGCGGTTCATCAAGGAACAGTCGTCCGACAAACCCTTCTTTCTGTACTTCCCCATGACCGCGCCCCATACGCCGTGGATGCCCACCGACGCTTTTCGAGGTCGCAGCCAGGCCGGCTACTATGGCGACTTCATGGCCCAGGTCGATGCCACGGTCGGACACCTGCTCGATGTGTTGGACGAGGCGAAGCTGACGGACAATACGCTCGTGATTTTCACTAGCGACAACGGCGCCCATTGGCTGCCCGCCGACATTGAAAGATGGGGCCATCGCGCCAACTCCAATTGGCGCGGTCAGAAAGCCGACATCTGGGAAGGCGGCCATCGCGTGCCCTTGGTGGTTCGCTGGCCGGGCGTAACCACCGCCGACAGCACCAGCAATCAGTTAGTGTGCCTGACCGACGTGATGGCGACCTTGGCCGAATTGGTCGACGAGAAGCTGCCCTCGGAAGCCGGCGAGGACAGTTTCAGTTTTTTGAGCGTGCTCAAGGACACGTCACCGACGCATCCACTGCGTGAGGCGATCGTCCACCATTCTTCCGATGGTACGTTCGCCATCCGCCAAGGACCGTGGAAGTTGGCGATGAAGCTGGGCTCGCACGGCTTTAGCGAGCCCAAGCACGTCGAACCCAAACCCGACGGCCCGCGGGGGCAGCTCTACAACCTTGCCCAGGATCCGCGAGAGCAGGACAACCGCTGGCTGGCCGAACCCGAGATCGTAGAGCGGCTTACCCGCCTGCTGGCCCAATACCAGGACCGGGGTCACAGCCGGCCGCAGCCGGAATAAACGCACCTTTTCGGCCCCACGGCGGCCGATTTTTGTGACGCAAAAGCCCCGGCATCGTACATATTGTTCGGGCGGAAATGTGCCCGATCGAATCCGTGTGCAGTAGGGCTGGAGCCGGGCAAGCTCCGGATTCTGGATGGAAGTCCTTTCAATCCTCGGCGGCCTGGCGTGCCTGCTGACTTTTGTCGCGGTGGTCGGGCACGCGCTGTGGGTTCTGGCCGCGCGCTTATTTGCCGGTGACGCCCCCGCCCCGCAAAGCGCAGGGCAATCGCCGCCCGCCGCGCCGGCACAGGTCTGTCCGCGCTGCGGCCTGCCGCTCGGCGGCGCGCGGTGTACGGTCTGCGACTGGCCACGCGCGGCCGCTGCCGGCGAACCAGGAAAGCTGTCGGCGCTCGAAGCGCTGGCTCAACAAGCAGCCACGTTCGATCGCCTGGGGCTGCTCGATTCCAAGGTGCATCAAAACCTCTCTCAGCTGATCGACGACGAACGGCAACGGCTCGCAGCGATGTCGGCCGCGGCGGCCGAAGCACCCATCGTGGCGGAACTGGTCACTGCCGAGATAGTTGAATCGCCGCCTGCACCGCCGGTTGCACAAGTCGAACGAGAAACTGTTCCATCCGTTCCTGTCAGCCAGCGGGCCCACGAATATGCAGCGCGGCAAGAAGCCCGCCTGCCTGAGCCGGCGCAACAACCGGCCGAATCCGCTCGAAGCTGGACGGATTGGCTGGCGGCCTTCATGGAAGAGCGCAACATGCGCTGGGGCGAACTGATCGGCGGGCTGTTGATTGTCTGCTGTTCGGTAGCGCTAGTCATTAGTTTTTGGTCCGAGATCGCCGAACGGCCGTGGTTGAAGTTCGTGCTGTTCAACGGCGTCACGGCCGGGTTGTTCGGCATTGGGTTCTACAGCGAATATCGCTGGCGGCTGCACACCAGCAGCCAAGGCCTGCTGATCATTGCCAACCTGCTGGTGCCGCTTAATTTCCTGGCAATCGCGGCGTTCTCGAGCGGTCCGGCGGCGAATGCTCCCTTAACCCTCATCGGCGAAGCGTTATCGACTGTCGTATTCACGGTCTTGGTATACCATGCCGGCCGAATTCTGGTTGCCGACGGCGCCGCCTGGTTGGCCGCGGGAGTGCTCGTGCCGTGCGGGGCGCAATTGATCGTCGGTCGCTACGCCGATTCCGAAACGTCGCTCGGCGCGTTGGCCGCGCTGGCCGGCGCGCCGCTGGCCGCGTATCTGGCAATCAACGGCTGGCACGTCCGCCGCGCGGCCGAAGAGCTCGTGATCGGCGAGCGACAAGTCAACACCACGTTCAAGTTCCTGGGACTGACGACGTTCGCCACGCTATTGCCTTTGGGCCTGTTGCTGCTGAAGACCGAGCGACCTCTCGACACGCTGCGCGAATTGCCCATGATGGTTGGGCTGCTGGGGATCGTGCCGCTTGCCTCTGGCTTGCTGCTTTGGCAGAAGCTGGCCGGTCGGCAACTCGCCACGCTGCGCACGGCCGGGGCCAGCGTGGCCGTGATGGGAGCCCTGTTGCTCATCGCCGGTCTGGTGCTGGGCTGGCCTCACCCCCGTGCCATGCTACCCGCCGCGCTGGTCGAGTTTGCTGTCTTCACGTTTGTCGCACGGCGGTTTGCCTTGCCCGCGGCGCACCTGCTGGCAGCCGGTTGTCTGGCGCTGGTCTACTTGCTGGGCATCTATCTGGCCGATCATCGAGTTGGCTGGACGGTCGACAATCCGCATGTACTGGCCCGAGTGCTCGTCTCGGGCGACACCGGAGCGTCCTCGCGCCGTTGGTGCTCGCTTATCTCGCGGCGGCCCTGGGACTGGCGAGGCGGAAAGCGATTCGCCAAGTCCTGATCGGCGCGGCCGCCGGCCTGGCTGCCATCAGTATAGTGCTGGTGAGCTGGTTCGGTTTTGGCATGGAGGGGGATCCGAACGGCGCTGCACCGGTCTATTGGCTCTATGCCGCCGCATGCCTGCTGGCCAGCGCGCAGTCGCCGTGCGTCGATTGCCCGGATCGGCGCTTTGTTGCTTTTGGCGGCGGCGCTGCAATCGATCGTTTTCCGCTGGGGAGCGCGGTTGGAACTGACCGTGCCTGTGATTACCGCCGTGCTGCTGTTCGCCACGCTGGCCATCACGATCGTCGGCTCGCTGCGATACTTTCGCTGGGCGTGCGACGAGAGTCCGCTCGGCCGCGTCCTGCAGCGCTCGTCGTTCGCGGCGACCTTGGCTGCCGCGCTAAGTCTTGTACTCGCTTTCGACGCGCCGGTGGTCGACTTCCAGGCCGCGCACTGGCTATGGTTATCTCTCGTCTGGCTCGCAATCGCCACGGCCACCGGTTGGCCAGTGGTGTGGTCACTCGTGCAAGTCGGCTTGAGCATCGCCACGGTATTTGCCGCGGCAACCGTACTGAACCGGCAGCCGTGGTTTGCCCAGTCACCGCGGCCTTGGCTCGATCCCCGCTCGCTTTCGACATTCGGAGTTTCGCTGGCCGCGCTGAACCTGGCTTGGACTGCGATTCGCAGCGCTTGCCGCCGCGCGAGTCAACACACGCCGCCGTCCGAGTGGAGTCTGGCCGCCGTGCGTCTGCTGGCAAGTCCTTGGCTGGCGGTCGATCGCGTCGTGACCGGCGGACTGGTCGCGCTGGTCGTCGCAATCGGCTGCTACGCAGTCCTGCCCGGCTCGCTGCTGGAATTGTCGCCCCGCATGGCATCGGCCACGATCGGCGATTTCGAGTGGCCCGGTATTCCCCACCAGCATGCCGGCGGCCCAGCGGGCTGGCTATTGCTGGCCAGCGTGGTGTTGCTTCTGATCGCAATGCTGCGCCAGCGCGGTTCGCGCGGGTGGTTATGGTGTCTCATCCTGTGCCTCTTTGTCGCCGCGCCGCTTGCGGCCTATCGCTGGGAAAATGACGTGGCCGTGGCCAGCGCTTGGCGATGGCTGGCCGTGGGACAGCTCGTTGTCGGATCGGCGGCCGTTTGGGGCCGAGCATGGATCGCGCGACAGGCCAGTCGGCTGGGATGGCACAACGAGCCGCCGGGCAACGATATCGCCCGTGAAGCCCAAGCGCTGATGCTCGTCTTGGGGGTATTGCCGACATTCGTCGTGGCCAAGTACGTTTTCGCGCGGGCGATGTTGGCAACGCAAATGACCGCTCCCTTTATCGGCGAAGTCGCCGCGGCGGCAATCATCTTGGCGCTGGCGGTCTTGGTAGTCGCCATGGTCGTCATGGTGGGCCGGTCGGATGCCGCGCGGCAATTCGCCGCGCTCGCCCCGGCATCTCGATCGTTTTCCGCGTCCGCGCCGGCGTCAGCCTTAGTGCTGGTGCTGGTCGTCGCGCCGCTGGCCGCCGTGCTGACGCATTACGTCGCGGTCGCCCTGGCCGGCTATCCGATCCTCGGCCCACGTCCAGGCTCGTTCTTTGATCGGATGGGGCTGGCGTGTTCCTATGCGGCGCCCGTGGCGGCGATTGCCGCGCTGCTCGTCGGCTACGCGCTACGAGATCGGTCGAACGGATTTGCCTTGGCTGCTGGGGTAACGTTGAATCTCACCGCGACGGTCGCTTATCTGCTGGCGGATTGGCCAGCGGCGATTCAATTCGACGCGGCATTGTGGATTCGATTGGCCGAACTCAATGCGGCGGCGGCGGCCGGCTATAGCTTGGTTTGGCTGGGACTGCTCGAGTGGACCCGCCGCCAATCGGAGCGGCGCGACGCGATTGACGTTGGGTTTCTCTTCCACGTCCAAACCGCGATCGGTCCGGCGCTGTGGATGCTCGCCGTGGGCTGGACCTGGACCGAGTTGTTCTGGCGGCCACGCGGCGCACCGGGACAGACGCCCCTGATGCACCCCGAGTTGGCCGACGCCTGGGGGTGCGCTAGTTTGCGCTCGCGGTCGCCAGCGTCGGCGTGGCAACCTGGCTGACCGTCCGGCGCGCGAACCTGTTGTTCGTCAGCGCGGCGCTCGTAGCCCTGGTAGTTTTCACGGCGACCTGGCTCGCGCCCCGCGACAGCGGAAATTGGCTTTGCTTCAACACGCTGCTGGTCGGACACGGCGCGATCGCGACGGGCTTGTTGGCACTGTTGGCGCGCGAACGATACGGCTTGCGCTCGCTCGGCGACAATACACCCTTCGAGTTGCATCCCCAATGGGTCGTGATGCAGGCAACGTTCGTTGGCGTGCTGGCCGTTCGAGAACTGGTTGGCAATGTATGGTGGTCGGCCGGCGGGCTGGCCTTCTTGGGAGTCGTCATAACGCCGGCATTGACCTGGATTTGCCGACAGCGTCGTTATCTCTACATCGCGGCGCCGCTGGTCAATATCTCAGGCTTACTGGCCTGGTCCGAGTTGCAGCGCATGCACGGCTTGAGCGAATTCGTGTACGCCAACATCATTCTGCTCGCACTGCCCGTTCCGGCCTGGCTCCTCATCGAGCTGTTGGCGGTTCGCGCCCGGCCTTGGGCGACGACTTGGAGCGTGCCGCCGATGCACCGCCTGGCCGCTTGCATTGCCTTGTCGGTGTTGGCGCTGGCTGTCGGGATTGGTTTGTGGAGCGACGCCATGGGCACTCCGTTGCCCGCCCCGGCCGACGCCCTGCAGTGGATCGCTCTGGCCGCGACCCTCATCGCGGTGCTCGCTTGTCTGTGGGATGTCGCGGCCCGGTACACGGTCGCGGGACTGTATTTCCTGGGATTCGTGGCCTGCGGCATGTTGCTCGACAATTATGACCTCGCGCCCAACTGGTTGCTGTGGATGGGCACGATGGTGACGGCGGCCTACGCGGTCATGACCAGTTATCTCTGGAGCCGCCGCGACGGGTTGCAAGCCATCGCCGGGTCGCTCGGAATTCCGCCGCGACAAGCCGACGACCAGGCGGGATTGAATTGGCTGGTGCCGTGCAACGCGGCGATGGTGGCGGCGGTCGTGTCGATGGCTTGCGCCGTGGAGCTGACCGAGCACGGTCGGTCGCTGCGCGTACTGGCTTCGCAGGCCGCGCTGGCTCAGGTAGTCAGCTTGGTGCTCTTGGCCCGCGGCGATCGGCGCGGCGTGCTCCAGCGGGGCGCATTGATCTTGGGCGCGGCTGGGGCGGTTTTGTTTGGCTGGGCCTGGCTGGAAGTCGGCGTCACACTCACTCCACTCAATGTCCTGGCCATGACCTCATCGGCGCTGGCCGTGGTGGCGACGCTCTATGGCCTGGGCCTGGTCAAGCTGTTGCCGGGTGCAAGCGATTGGTTGCCTCAAGCGCGAACGCTGACGCCGTGGCTGGCGGCCGCGTGTGCCGCGGCGATCGTCGCGACGATGTCGGCGGAAATCCAGCAGTTCGCCCAAACCGGCGGGGTTGCAATGGTCTGGCCGGCGATCGTGGCCGTCGGCTTCACGCTGCTGGGTTTGTTCGCGGCAGCGTTGGCGGCGGCGGTTCTGCCGGGGCGCGATCCGCTCGGTTTGTCGCAGCGCGGCCGGACCCTGTATGTCTATGGCGCCGAAGCAATCCTGGCGCTGCTCTGCATTCATATTCGCTTGACGCTCCCCTGGTTGTTCTCCGGATTCTTTCAGCAGTTCTGGCCCCTGATCGTAGTGGCGATCGCGTTTCTCGGCGTCGGCGTGGCCGAGCTTTGCCGCCGTCGCAAACAATTCGTACTTTCCGAGCCGCTCGAAAATACCGGGGTGCTGCTGCCGGTGCTGCCGGTGTTCGGCTATTGGGCCGGCGACTCGCAGGTCCACTACTCGCTGCTGCTGGTGTGCGTCGGCGTGCTGTATGCGGGCCTGTCGATCGCGCGGCGTTCATTCGGGTTCGGCATCCTGGCGGCGCTGGCGGCCAACGGCGGACTGTGGTATTTCCTCCAGCGCCAGGAGGGGCTCGGCTTTTTGGCGCATCCGCAAATCTGGCTGATCCCGCCGGCGCTGTGCCTGCTGGCGGCCGCCTATCTGAATCGTCGCCAATTGAGCGACGCGCAAATGACCTCGCTCCGCTACCTGTGCTCGATGACGATTTACGTGTCCTCGACCGCCGACGTGTTCCTCAACGGCGTGGCCCAGGCCCCTTGGCTCCCGCTGGTATTGGGCGCGTTGTCGCTCTCAGGCATCGCGGCGGGAATTCTGCTCCGCGTGCGGGCATTTCTCTTCCTGGGCACGGCCTTTCTCGGCCTGGCGCTCTTTACGATCATCTGGCATGCCGCGGTTGACCGCGACCAGACCTGGATCTGGTACGTCAGCGGACTGGTGGCTGGCGTACTGATCGTGGCGGGTTTCACGCTGGTCGAAAAGAAGCGCCAGGACGTGCTGGCGGTGCTCGAGAAGATCAAGGGCTGGGAGGGCTAGCCGGCCGGCTCTTCGGGCATTTGGCAGTCCGGGCGCAACTGGTCTGCGGCGCGTTGGCGGCGCGAACCTTCCGCCCGCTACACTGGTCCGAACGTCGCGTGCTAAGCGGATGGCGCCTAGGCACAGACAGCGAGCCCTAATGCGGCCCGCGCACGACCGATCACCAACCAAGGAGACAGCAGGCATGACGCGGGAACTCATCGAACAATACGCCGCCGGAGCGGGCCAGTTGCGGCAGGCCATCGCCGGTCTCGATGCCCGGCAGCTCAACGCGTTTCCGGTCCCGGGCACATGGAGCATTCAGCAGATCGTGCTGCACCTGATGGACAGCGACCTGATCGGAGCCGACCGCATGAAGCGAGTCGCGGCCGAAACTAAGCCTCCCACCCTGATCGGCTACGACGAAACGGCTTTTGCCAGCGGGCTGTTCTACGACCAGCTCGACCCGCTGCTGGCCTGCGACGTGTTCGAAAACAACCGCCTGCTCACGGCCGAGATTTTGCGGCGGTTGCCCGCGGCCAGCTTCCAACACACGGGCATGCACAATGAGCACGGACAAATGACGCTGGCCGAGCTAGTGGCCAACTACGTCGAGCATCTGGAGCATCATCTTAAATTCATTCGCGACAAGCGGCGCCTGCTCGGCGCACGGCGTAGCCGACGCTAGGGCGACGGCGCCTCCGAGCTTTGCGCCGAGTTGTCCGCGTCCGAGCCATCCGAGACCGGCAGGCCTGGTCCGTTGAACTTCACGTCAGCGTCCATGACATCCTGGAGCACGAACGGCTGCGGAAATCGCTCGTCCAGTTGGTGCAGCACGCTGCGATAGCGCTTGATGGAATCCATCAGCGGGTCGGTCATGCTCGAGTCGTCCAGCAGCTTGGGATGCGAATCGAGCACCTGCCGCCAGCGGGCCAGGCCCTGGACATACAGGTCTCGTGACTTCACCAGCTGCGCGGCGTTGAAGGCCTGATCGGCTTCGTAGACGAGCTTGCGAGCTTCGAGCGTGTCGTCGCTCGGCTCGATTTCACAGCGGAGCCGCCAATAGTCGTAATACACGATATCCCGCTCGATATCGATTAGCTTGACCATCATGTCGGCATAGGTCGCCTCTTCGGCCGCCCGGAGGGCCGCGGCGTGATTGTCGCCGGTGATTCGACTGGCGACTTCCAAGTGCGAAGTCTGCATCTTGCTCGCGGCGGCGTAGATCGCGTCTTTATGTTCCTTGGTGCGACGCTCGTCGGGCGTTTGGTACGACTCGCGCTCGACGTCGCTGAGTGCGGCCAGCTTCTCCTGTTCGATTTTCTCGCGCAGGCCCGGTGGGGTCAGCTTCGCCAGTTCGGCCTGCGCCGCGCGCGATTTTTCGGCAAACTCTTCCTTGTCGCCCAAACGAATGAAAACGTTCGACAAGGTCGGCAGGTCGCGATTCGACAGTTCGCTCCAAGCGTCGGCGGCCTTCTTCCAGGCGTTCTTCGCCACTTCGCCGAACGTGCCTTCCTCCTCCAGGTCTTCGGCATAGTTGACCAGGCACATAACCGGATGCGAGTAGAACAGCACCGGCCGTTCGCCGCGAACGGCATTTCCCTTGGTAGCGGCCTGATCGGCTTTTAGCAGCCACTCGCGGCCCACCAGCCAGTTGTCTCGCTGTGCCAGCGGCCGCGATCCGTTGAAATCGTCGTCCTCGCGGAACAAACGACGAAACTGCAAATGTTCGTCGGCCCGGCCGATCTTCTGCGCGATGGTCCAACCGATGTCCGAAAGCAGGCGCGGCGAGTCGCGGTTGTACTTCGTGCCGTCCTGGCGATAGTTGATACCCTTGATGACCCAGTAATAGCGATCGTGGTAATCGTCGAACTCGACCGAGACGTTGTGCGTGAGGTTCCAGCCCAGAAAGATCCAGACGCTGACCACGTTGGGCTGCAGCTTCGCGATTTGTTCCAGGGCGGCCGAATAGCCGACCCAATCCTCGGTCTTCTTGAATTCGTTGGCCTTGGTCCAGAGGATGTTGGCCGCCACGCCGCGCATGCCGAGGGTCGCCAGCTTGATCGTCTCGCTGGCGGGGTCGATCTCGCCCAATTGCGCCTGGCTGAGTTGATGCTCGCTGCGCATCTGGGCCAACACGCCCCCTTTGGTCTCGGTCGTTTCCGGCTGGCTCAGCCAGGAAAGAGGCAATAGCAACGCCGCGATCACGCAGGCGTACACGATTTTGCGGATGAATCTTTGCCGAGGGCTCATCGAGCCACCTCGCGAGTTCGGAGGAAGAAGTAGCCGACCGCGAACACCGCGGCGACGTATCCCAATGCCGTGAAGACTTGCACCAGCACGACTTCCGGCGGTATGTCGAAGCCGTGCGCCAGGTAGTCGACGTTGTCAAAGTGGCGAAAATCGGGCAACAGGCTCGTGATTCGCTCCATGGCCCACATGAATACCGTGTCGGAGGCCTTAACGACGTCGGTGGTCAGGCCCGGCTCGAATTCCACCGTCAAGTTCTGTTGCTTGAAAATGCGAATCAAGGATTCGATCGGTCCGCCGCCCAGCGCGGCGCCGTGCGCGACGTCGAGCACGAACTGCTTGAAATATCCCATCACGATCGTGGCCAGCGTGGCCATCATCGCCACCGGCCCGCTCAGAAACGTGCTGAACATCACGCCGAACCCGGTCACCAGCAGCATCTGCACCCAGATGGCGATGTAGCTCTTGATGAAGTTCATCGTGAACGAGGCGTCGCTGGCGCGAAATAGATGTCGGGCTTGGCCACGCCGAAATACTGCGAGTCGTCGAGGCACTGCAATTCAACTTCCAGCTGTCCGTCGGACACCAGGTCGTCGAACAAATCGATCGGATTTCCGGTCGGATCGGTCAGCTTGCGCGGAATGTCGATGTGGTCGATGTAGAAGTCCTTGGCGCGGAACGTCTCGAGTTGGCTGGCGCGGCCTGTCTTGGGATTCTTCAACACCAGGCTGCCGAGAATCCCTTGTTCGATTTCGCCCTTATAGGACCGGAAAACGCGGATCGTCATCTCGATGGGCAGACCGTCGGGAAAACGCTCGGGCGTGACGTCCGAAAAGGTAAAGATCGCCGCCGCCAACGTGCCGCCGTCGATGTAACTGCGATACTTCCACTCATTGCCGACGCTGATGCCCCGTTCACTTCCCTGACCCGTGCGGTCCTTGAACCGTAGCGAACTGGCATACGCCGGCACGCGAGCCTTGAACAGATCTTCCGGAGGGCCGACCTCGTACGTGACTTTGTCGCCAACGGTGCGGGCCGTGATGTTGTGGTAGTGCCCCTGGACGATATCGGTGCTGCCGTTGCCCTCGGCGTCGACGGTCAGTTGATGGCGATGATTCTGGCTCAAACTGGTGCGACCGGTTCGACTTCCGCTGGAATCGTTCGCAACGCTCTTAAGCGACGCGATCTCGACCTCGTGGGTGTGATTGAGCACACGCGCGACGAACACGTAGCTGAACAGCCCCATCACGGTCAGCATCAGCGTGCCGATGGCGGCGAAGCCCAGGATGCGGCCCAGCACGATCTCACCGGGCCGAACCGGCTTGGTGACGATCGTATAAATCGTGCGGTTCTTGATATCGGCCGGCAAGCTTAGCGAGCTCAGAAACAGCGCCACGAGCAACACCAGCCAGGTGGTGGCCGTGAGCACGAAGCTCAGATAGAGCGTTGCCGGGGCCGTGCTCTTGGTGTCGAGAAACCATCCGGCGAACAGCAGGATCAGCAGGAAGACGCCAAAACCCACTAGCACGCGGCGGCGCAGCGACTCTTGCACGGCCAGCCAGGCCAGGGCCAGGATCCGCCGCGGCGAAATCGAAACCAGGTCGCCCAACCCGGTGCGGACCATGCGATAGACGACGTCGCCGCCGGCCACGGGTCCGTAACGGAATGCCGCCACCAAAAATCCCACGACCAGCGCCAGAAAGCCGAGAATGACGGCGATCTGAAAGAAGTAGGCAATCGAAGGTAAAATCCAGTCCGAGAACAGGACAGGATCCGTTTCGTGAACCATAACTGCAAAACCGAATAGGAGGGTGATACGTCGAGCGCGAACCGAACGTGCTAAGAGTCTTGCTTGGCACGTCGACCGGGACGGGCTTCGCTATCGCGCACGATGGTCAAAAACAGTTCTTCCAGAGTCGTGGTCGGATTATCCATCGCCAAAACCGAGCCGTGATGGCGCTCGATCACGGAACGGATTTCGGCCTGGGCCGCCTCCGACAGGCCGCGAGCGCGGATCTCGGTCTCGTCACGTACTTTCAACAGCGTGTCGACCCGGCCGAGCTCTTTCAGTTCGCCCTGGTGCAAGATGGCGATCCGATCGCAAACGTCTTGCACGTCGGCCAGCAAGTGACTGCTCATCAGCACGGTCTTGCCCTGTGCCTTGAGCTTCAGGATCAAGTCCTTCATTTCCCGCGTGCCGATCGGATCCAGGCCGCTCGTGGGTTCGTCGAGCAAAATCAGCTCGGGATCGTTGATCAGCGCCTGGGCCAGCCCGATGCGGCGAGCCATGCCCTTGGAGTATTCCTTGAGTTGTCGCCGCTTGGCCCAATTAAGCCCCACCAGGTCGATCAACTCCGCGGCCCGTTTACGGCGAACCGTGGCCGGCATGTCGAACAGCCGGCCATAAAAGTCGAGCGTCTCCTCGGCGTTGAGGAAGCGATATAGATACGATTCCTCGGGCAGGTAGCCGAGCCGCTCGTTCTTTGAGACATCCGTGGCCTCGCGTCCGAAGACCAGGGCCCGGCCGCTGGTGGGAAACAGCAGGCCCAGCAGGAGCTTGATGGTGGTGGTCTTGCCCGATCCGTTGGGCCCCAGCAGGCCGAAGATTTCGCCCTTATGGATTTCCAGGTCGAGGGCCTTCAGGGCTCGCACCTTCTGGCGTCCCCAGAAGTCGCGGTACACTTTGGAGAGATTGCGCGTCTCGACCACTACCTCGGACGACATAACTGTTCCTCGCCTGAACGGGTGGACCAACGGCCCAGTCAAAAGTCGATTGTGAGCAACCTAGGGCCAAGTAGAAAGGATCCCACGCAACGAGCGCACCGGTCACGGGGCGGACTCAACGTTCGTTACGGCAGAGGCAGCGCTAAAGTTCGGTCGTGCCTGGAGAAAGGCGATCCCCGCTTCAGCGCCCCGCCATGGTAAATACCCACTATAGGAGACGCCTCGGCGGCTTTCAAGCGATGGGCAAGACCCGCCGACGGCTCGCTCGCTCCTTTGCCTGCGGTAGCAGGCTTTTTAACGAACTTCCGGCGCCGAAATCCGATTTTGGCCGCCGTGTAAGCCCCTGCTGCTTGGGTCCGTTTTAAGCGATTCGAGCGGCCCGTTTTCGCCAGCCAGTTATGTTCCTTTGACAGCGCGTAGAGTAGACTCGAACGCTTCGCTCGGAAATGCCCCGTGACGCACGGCGCCCCGGCGAATTGCAGTAGCACAAGAGCACGGCATGCACGGTTCCAGCGGCCTGGAAGCCACAGCGCTCGATTTCTTGAAGAGCCGCATCGATTACGAGCGCACCTGGACAGTGCCCTACGGCCAGCGGGATTTCCGCTTGGACCGCATGCGCGAGCTGCTCGGGCGGCTGGACAATCCCCACCAAGGACCCAGCATCGTCCACATCGCCGGAACCAAGGGCAAGGGATCCACGGCCGCCACGATCGAAAGCATTCTGCGGGCCGCCGGATATCGCACCGGGCTCTACAGCTCGCCGCATCTGCACCGCGTCGAAGAGCGCCTGATGGTCGACGGCGCCATTTGTCCGCCCGAGGAATTGAACGAGCTGATCGCGAAGCTTCAACCCGCCGTCGCGGCCATGGATGCACAACCGCTGGATGAAGATCGGGGCTCGAATCGGCCCACGTATTTCGAGGTCGTCACCGCGCTGGCCTGGCTGCGATTCGCGCGGCATCGGGTCGAGGTGGCAGTGTTGGAGGTCGGCCTGGGCGGACGCTTCGATTCGACCAACGTCTGTCAGCCCCGTGTCTCCGTGATCACCAGCATCAGCTATGACCATATGCAGCAGTTGGGCGCCGACCTGGCCTCGATAGCCGGCGAAAAGGCTGGCATCATTAAAGATGGGGTGCCGGTCGTCAGCGGAGTCCTGGCGCCCGAGGCCCGCGCGGTCGTGGCTGCCGTGGCCGCCGAGCGCGGCTGCCGCGTCGCGCAACTCGGGGCCGATTTCGATTTCAAGTACCGAGCGCCGCGCCATCTCGAGCTGGCAGACGGCCGGGGACAAATGGATTTTCGTTGCAATAGCGGCGAACCATACGAACTCGTGAATCTAGAGTTGGCCCTGTTGGGCGAACATCAGGCCGCCAACACGGCCGTGGCGCTGGCCACCTTGCGCGAACTGGCCAAACAGGAGTGGCGAATTGCCGAACCGGCGATTCGCCAAGGCCTGGCCAATGTCCGCTGGCCGGCGCGCATTGAAATTCTCGGGCGGAACCCGGCAGTGGTGCTCGATGCGGCCCACAACGTGGCTTCGATCGAAGCGCTCGTGCAAGCCCTGGACGAAAGCTTTTCATGTGCCCGGCGACTAGCGATTTTTGCCACCACGCGCGACAAGGACGTACGCGGCATGTTGGAAGTGCTCCTACCCCGATTCGACGACGTGATTTTTACTCGCTATCGGAACAATCCGCGGGGAGTCGATGCCGAAGCGCTCGAATCGTTGTCCGCCGGAATCGCCGGGGCGCGGCGCCACCTGTGTGCCGATTCGGAAGCGGCCTGGAAATTGGCAGTTGAAATTGCGTCCCCCGAGGACCTGATCTGCATCACCGGCTCATTCTTTATCGCGGCGGAGATTTCTGCCGCGATCCGCGGTGTCTGACCGCCGGCCTCGCGAAAATATGCTTCGACCGCGGGACGCCAGCGATTAAGCTGGTATTGCATACCACGCGCGGATTCAGGGAGACACACACATGTCGCTGGCTCGCTACCTATCGCTGGCCGTGGGGTCGCTCGCTTGGACGACCGGCCTGGCCCTGGCGGCCGAGACGCACGCGCAATCGTCCCCGTCGGCGACGGCCGCTGTTCCGCCGGGAATCGTGCGCGTCGTCAACCAACAGGGAAACGAATTCAGTATCGGCTCTGGAACGCTCGTCGATCGCAAGCAGGATGTGGGAATCGTGCTGACCTGCGCGCACGTGTTCTCCGACGGCGTCGGCGACATCCTGGTCTTTTTCGATGGCACGGCGCCGCGCCGCGCGCTGTTGATCGCGGCGGACGAAAAGAATGATCTGGCCGCGCTCGCCGTCGAGCGCCCCGCCACGCCGGCCGTGGCGCTGGCCGCCACGCTTCCCAGGCCGGGCGCGCCGCTGGCCTCGTGCGGATTCGGCCAAGAGGGCAAACTGCGCATCAATCGCGGCGAACTGCGCGGACAGGTCACGCTCAAGGACGGAGAGCACGAGGGGGTCATCGAAATCGCCGGCATGGCGCGACAGGGAGATTCCGGCGGCCCGATCTTCGATTCCCGACAACGCCTCGTGGCGGTCATCATGGGCTCCGACGGAATGGTCGTCGATGGAACGCACTGCCAGGTCTTCGCGCCGTTTCTGGCCGCGCACCCACTGACGCCGAAACTTACAGGTCGCCTTCAGCAGCTCGCCAAACGTTCACCGAGCGACGTGGCGGCGGCCTTTCGACCGGACTACCACGGCGTGACCGCCCTGGCGACCGACGAGCCCCCTGCGCCGGCCCTGTCGACAATCCGCGGGGTGGCCCGCTATGGCGATCGGGCCGCGTCGGGGGCGAGCATTCAATTGAGCGGACACGCGACGCGCGTCGCCAGGCTGGACGAACATGGTCGATTCCAATTTGACCTCGTCCCCCGGGGAAGTTATCAACTGACCATCGACGCGGTCGTGCGAAATAAGCTGCGTCATGGCGAGCGATCGATATGGGTCTCGGGCGATCGAAAAGAGTCGGACGTCGAGTTGAAACTCGAATAGCGGAATCGGCCTACGCTGACCGCGATGTGACTGAACGGAGTAAGTGAATGATCGATCCGGCGACGGCGGTTGTCTCCCGCGCGCGGCTGGCCGGCGCCAAATAGAGCCTGGCTGTTGCGGATGGTTTGGGAGGACCTGCTGTTTGCCCATTGGCCGTGTGCGCCCGCGGCGATTGCGCCGCACCTGCCGCCGGGGCTGGTGCTGGACACGTTCGACGGTCGGGCCTGGCTCGGTATCGTCCCGTTTCGCATTACCGGCATTCGCGCGCGGTGCCTGCCGGCGATCCCTGGCCTGACCGGATTTCCGGAGTTGAACCTGCGGACCTATGTTGTCGCCGACGGCAAGCCAGGCGTCTGGTTCTTCTCGCTCGATGCCACCAGTCGCGCGGCGGTGCGCTGTGCTCGACGGTTCTATCACTTGCCATATCGTGACGCGCGGATCGCATGCCGCGCCCGGGCTGATGGTTGGATCGACTATGACTGCCGTCGCCACGACCGGCGTCATCCAGCGGCCGAGTTTCGTGCTCAATATCGACCGCTGGGCGGCGCTGAAGCGATCGCAGCCGATCCGCTGGCCACCTGGCTGACGGCGCGCTACTGCCTGTACTCGGCCGATCGGCGCAAGCGGCTGTGGCGTGGAGAGATCAATCACGACCCTTGGCCGCTAGAGGCCGCCGAGTGCTCGCTGGAAAAGAACACGTTGGCCGCCGGCCTGGGCTGCGATTTGTCGACCTCCGAGCCGGTTCTGCACTTTAGCCGACGGCTGGAAGCGATCATCTGGTCGCTTGAGCGCGTGCATGTCCGCTGACGCATCAGGTCCGGCGATGCCAGCACGTTGGTGCTGCGCGGTAAAAAGATGGGCAAGCTACCAAAGCCGCACCGCCGCTTCGGCGACCTTCTCCAGTTCCCGCGCTGGGGGGTCGAATTCAAGGATGGTAACGATTCCTCCCTTTGCTCCGCAGGCGCCGCAATCGACGGTTTGCCGAGCTGAGTAAACTTTTCCCACCCCCCCGCGTCTGCCTGATGAAGCTCTTCTTCCTGCGATCGGCGCTGGTCGCCGCGGCGGTGCTGTTGGCTCCGATCGGGCCGCTGCTTTGTCGCGCCAATACGCAGCAGCTTGACGGTCCGGCCCGTTTGCCGCCGGTGGACCAATCGGTGCTCCAGCCCAATAGTCCCCCGCCGGCGCCGCTGTTCGAATCGCCGCTTTACGACGAACCGGAGTGGAGATGGCAGGGTCTGCCCGAGGGACTTATCTACCGTTCCTACCTGGCGGGGGTGAAGGAGCCGCGTTTCGGCCTGGTCACCTCGCACACGAAAAGGTTCGGCACCACCTGGGACGCCACGCTGGGCGGCCGCGTCGCCATGGTTCGCTACGGCACGACCAACGCCTATCGGCCCGAGGGATGGGAGCTCGATTTGGAAGGGGCCGCGATGCCCCGGCTGCAGCCGCTGGAACCCAGTTCGCCGGTGGTCTCGACCGACTTTCGCGTGGGCGTCCCCGTGACCTACGGTCGGGGACCGTGGCAGTTCAAGACCGGCTATTATCACCTCAGCGCGCACTTAGGTGACGAGTACATGCTGCTGCACCCAAGCGTCGTGCGCATCAATTACGTGCGCGACGCCATTATGTTCGGCGTCGGTTATTTCTATACCGACGCACTGCGACTGTACGGCGAGTTCGACTACGCGTTCGTGCTGGGCGGCGGATCCAAGCCGGGACAGTTTCAATTCGGCATCGACTACAGCCCGGCGGTTCGCGGCTGGGCCCCGTTTGCCGCCGTCTATACCAACATGCTTCAGGAGCTCAACTACGGCGGTTACTTTGTCGTGCAGGCGGGCTACCAATTCCGTGGCGGAATGGCCATGCACACGTTTCGCCTGGGCGCCGAATACGTTAACGGCGCCGACACGCAATACGAATTCTTCGACAGCTTTCAACAACGCGTGGGATTCGGCATCTGGTACGACTTCTAAAGCCGCGAATCTCTCTCAAGTCTAATCGCGCTCCCCTGGCCGCCGCGATTTGCTATCATAAGCCTCCGCTTTTTTGACTCGCGGTTCCCTTGCCGCGAGCTGCTCGCCTTACCGCTTTACAGGGTGCGACATGAATCGGTCGTTTCTGCCATTTTCCGCGCGCCTTGCCTTGTTGGCTTTCTCGTTGCTCGCGACGTCCTCGGCCGTTGCCGACGAGCCGGCCACGGTCGACGCCGCCGCGCGGGTGCTTGACCTGCGCACTTTTCCGCTGATCGAGGGCGCGGACGTTTCGGACCGGCCAACGCTGGGCATGTTGATGTACGAGGCTCGCGGCGATGCCAAGAAGGCTTTCGACTTCCAGCGGCGGCAGCTCGCCCAGCGCGGCTGGAAAGAACAGCCTGGCGGATATCAAGACGCCATGAACGCCTCGGGCCAGTTCACCAAAGATGGATACATGGTCATGGTTTCGACCTCGAACGTCATGGGCGAACCCGACAAGCAAGGCTTCGCGCGCGTTTCGCTCGTCAACTACGGCAATGTCGAGACGGGCAAGCTGCCCGTCCCGCCGGGAGTCAAGCCTTTCTACTCGCATGGCGGCGAGACCTCGTACCTGACCACGGCCAAAATACCCGCGACCGCCAAGGCCTGCCGCGAGCTGCTGCTGGCCGCCGGCTGGGAGCCGTACGGCTCGGCGGGCAACGAAGCGACATCTCCAATGATGTACTTCAAGCGCAATGCGATTCGGCTGACGGCCTGGATTTCGACCGCGCCTGCGCAGGACAACAAAACCGTGATCCACTACAGCACGGAACTGCTGTCGGCCGATCTGCCCATGCCGCCCGATGCTCCTGATCCGCGCTACAATGATTCCGACGGCACGCTGCGCTACGATTGGCCGGGCGAGGATCCCGACCCGGTGACGGCCTTTTATCAAAAGACGCTTTCACAACGGGAGTGGAAGGCCACGACCGAGCGCCCCGTGGTCGACGACAAGGAACGGACGCAGTTTCTTGTTTTTCGCAATCCACGGGGGGACATGATCGAACTTGATATGCAGCGGTTCGCCAGCATCGTGCGCGTCAAAGTGCAGTATCGCACGGCCGCCGAGGTCGCGGAGTTGGATCGGCTGGCCAAGGGCGCTCAAGAACAGTTGCGGCTGAAAATGGCGAAGAAGAACGAGAAGATTCGCGTTGAATTAATGCTGCCCGCCATGGCCGCCAACATCGAACAAGAGAAGCCCGAGCGAGTCGAGTTCAAGCTCGACAGCGGCGGCGGGCCAGTCGCTTTCAAGGTGTTTCGCCAGTACCTGGTTCCGGCTGGCTGGGCCGAGCAAGATGGTACACACAGCGACGCCAACATCGGCAACATATCGTTCAAGAAGGACGGTGCCACGATCAACGCGCACTATTTCGATACCGGGCTGACTGCTGCCGAGATCACGGTCGTCGGCTCGTCGGAGATCGTTTTCGAACCCAGGCCCGTGCTGGACAAAACAGCGGTCGCTCCCAAGGCCGGCAAGAAAACCAATCTGGCCGACATTCCCGGCATGCCCAAATTGCCGGCCGGCGTGGAGTTGCCCGACTTGCCCGACGAGGTGGGCGAAGTGCTCAAGAACCTGGGACGTGACGAGGCCGGCAAGGCCGCTAAAAGAGGCAAAGCCGCCAACAAGAACGGCGCGGCGGCCAACGGTGCGGTCAAGGTCGCCGATATCGCGGTACCCAAGGACGCGACCAGCCTGGAATACAACAAGACGACAAAAATGATCAAGCTCACGAGTGCATCCGACGTCGGCGAACTCGCCAGGTTCTTTTTGGATGCGCTGGCCGAACAAGGCTGGTCCGAAGCGCAGAAGTCGACCGTGACCGATAGCACTGCGATTATCAAACTCGCAAACGGCGATGCCTCGCTCACGATCTTCGTGCACAAACAGGAAGACGGCAGCGATGCCACGCTGATTTGCAAAGGCATTGCCTGGGACGCCGTGCCGCCATCGAAGGTCGCGGCAAAGAAACCGGCCAGGAAACGCGTACCAGGGCCGGCAACCGATTCACCGCTCGCCGACACGCCCGGTCATGCGCCCGACGACGAGCCAAAGCCGGCCCCGCGCACGCGCGCCGTGCGCATTGCCGCCGCCGATCAAAAGCAAACCGCCGCGACTTTGTGGGCCGGTGGCAAGGTGTTCAAGCTGAACTACGGCGTGGCCTACCAAACCCAACAAGGGGACGAAATCGCCACCGAAGTGCTGCTGTCGGTCAAGCCGATCGCCGGAGACAAACTGGCGGCGTTACTGAACAACGGCCAGGATGGCGGCGACGCGGCCGGCTTTGACCCGCATATCAAACTTCGCTACGACGCCTCGGGCAAGCTCGGCTACCTGTTTCTGTATGCCGATGGACTGAGCGTGAATAAGTCGAATTCGTCGGAGAGCGTCGTGAAAGCCGAAGTCGCCGTGGCCGACGGCCGCGCCCGCGGCAAGGCGGTGATGGAAAAGCCGGATAAACTTTTCGACAACGAATATCGCTTCGATGTGGCATTCGACGCCAAGCTGGCAAACGGCGGCTCAGCGCCCGGCGGCAACGCCAGCGCGCCGGCCGTCGACGAACTGGGCGCCGAAGAACACGATGGGCTCCCCTACCCTTTGATCACCACGAATCGCTCCTCCAGTGGGAGCAAGTATCGCAAGAGCGCCACGGCGAGCGTGCCCGCGACGCTCAAGGCTGTCGTAGACTTCTATCGCCGCGAGCTGGCGTCGCGGGGTTGGAAGGAGAACACGTCGGCAGCCAAAGTCTTGGCGGATAGCGCCTCGCTGCCCTTCGCCGGGCCCGAGGGAAGCGTGCTCGTGCGGCTGTCGAAAGAAGGCGACGGTACCAGCGCGAACCTGGCCGTGCGTTATCCGAGCAAGGCCAAGGCGGCCGGTATTTTGCCACAGCCGAATCGTGCTCGATTGATCTTGGGCAATGCCTCCCAGCAGGAGGCCCTCATCGTGATCAACGGCCAGCAGTATAAGGTGCCGGCTGGGCGCGGTGCAAAAGATCCCCAGGACGGCGTGTCGCTGCACGTGTTGCCCGGCAAGTACACGTTTGTCTTCAAGATCCCTGGCCAGCCCGACAAGACCGAGGAGTTGAAGGTCGCGCTGGATGAAACCTGGGGCTCGATCATCCTGCCGACCGGCGGTTACTTTGTCGACCAGGTTTATTAGCTTTTGCCTTTTCCTCGCCGTGTGTTAGGAACGCGGCCAGTCATTCCGTGATCGTGCGCACGACGCGGCAGGGATTGCCGGCGGCGAAGACGCCCTCGGGCAGGCTCTTAGTGACCACGCTGCCCGCGCCAATCACGCTTCGCGAGCCGATCGTCACGCCGGGACAGATGATTGCTCCGCCGCCGACCCAAACGTCGGAACCGATCGCGATCGGCTTGCCGAACTCTCGTTGCCGGCGCTGTGTGGCGTTCATCGGATGCGTGGCCGTGTAAATCTGCACCGCGGGGCCAAACATCGTGAAGCTGCCGATCGTCACCTGGCACACGTCGAGCACGACACAATTGAAATTAAAGAACACCCGCTCGCCTAACTGCGTGTTCGTGCCGTAATCGCAATAAAACGGCGGCTGAATCAGCACCGAGTCGCCGCCGCTGCCGAACAGTTCGACCAGGATCCGGCGTCGCAGCTCTTCCTGACAGTCCCGGCTTGCGTTCAGATCCTGGCACAAATCCCGCGCTCGCTCACGCATGGCCGCCAGCTCGGCGTCGTTCGGGTCGTACAGCTCGCCGGCCAGCATTAATTCCTTTTCGCTGGGCATGAATTCGCCTCCAAGGTGAAAGTCACGCGCAATCCTAGCAGAATCCCCGCGGTTGCGCCTGCGCCTCGTTGAGAGTCGCCAGCGGGGAGCGTATATTTCGTTCGACGCGTGTCCGCGGGAGATTCGCCGCGCAGTTCAGCCAGGAGAAGAATTCATGACTCGCTTGCTAAATGCACTATTGGCAATCGCCGCGGTGACAGGCGGTTTGATGACGTCAGCCGCGGCGGAATCTGCCGTGGAATTGGGCGTCGCCGTCGGGCCTCTCAAGCTGACGACGCTGTCCGGCGAGCCCTTGGTCATGGACAACTACGCCGAGCGCCCCGCCACGGCAGTGGTGTTTCTTTCGGCGCGCTGCGAGGCCACCGAACGGGCTATCGCCGAGATCAATCGCATCCATGGCAAGTATCGACTGCGGAATCTGCTCTTCGTGGGCGTATGCGGCAACCCGGCCGAGACCGGCGACGAGCTGCGGACATTTTCGCAGCGCCGAGGACTGATCTTTCCGGTCTATCGCGATCCCGAGGGGAACGCGGCCCGGCGGCTCGGAGCGCGGGTCACGCCGGAAGTGTTTCTATTGGACCGCGAGGGCCGGTTGACCTTTCACGGCGGCTTGAACGACGGGCCGGCTCGACAGGCCCTGGATACGGCAGCCGGCAACCTGCTGCGGAATCAACCAATCGCGGCCGCCTCGCTACCGATCGCGGGCACGCCGCTCGATCGCCCGGGACCGAAACGGGAAATCGACGACCCCTACGGCACGATTGCGTTTGCCTCGGAGTTGATCTTTGAACGGATTCCGCTGGCGCCGGCCCACCACTGCTCCTCGATCTGCGAATTGGCAGACGGCGACTTGCTGTGCGTATGGTACGGCGGAAGCTACGAATCGGCAGACGACCAGGCCCTGTATCTCTCGCGGAGAAAAGCAGGTGAGAGAAACTGGAGCCAGCCGCAAGTGCTGATGCGCAACGCCGCGCAACCGCCGGGCAACGCGCTGGTGTTTCGCGACTCGAGCGATCGCGTGTGGTTTGTCTGGTCGCGCATGGAGGGCTCGCGTCCGCTGCGCCGTGGCAGCGGATGGAATCAATGCCGGCTGATGGCGCGCACCTCGACGGACCAGGGCGCGACCTGGAGCGAAGACCAGCCGGTGCTGAACGACACGATGGGAGGCGTGCCGCGCAATCCGCCCATCACGCTGGCAGACGGCAAGCTGCTATTGCCCGACGGGCAGTCGCACTTTCTCGTGCTCGAGCCGGGCGCCGATTCCTGGCGGCGCGTGGGCAGTTACACGGGCGGCAGCCAGCCGGCCGTCATCCAGCGCCGCGACGGTTCGCTGTTGGCCCTGCTGCGGCATTCGCAACACATCACGCGCGTCGAATCTCGCGATGGCGGAAAAACGTGGAGCGCCGCCGTGCCGACGCCGCTCAAAAACCCCGGCGCCGGCATCAGCATGACTCGACTGGCCAACGGACACCTGGTGCTCGTGTTCAACGACTCGCAGACCGATCGCACGCCGCTTTCGATCTGTCGCTCGCTCGATGAAGGCGCCACGTGGGATGCCCCGTTTCAGTTGGAGTCCAATCCCGGCGAGTACTCGTATCCCAGCATCATCCAATCCGCCGACGCAAAGCTGCATATCACATACACGTTCCGCCGCTATTCGATCAAACACGTCGAGATGAACGAGGATTGGCTGGTGCGCGTGGAGCGCAACGATTGACATGCAAGCGCGTATGCGCTAATAGAATGCCCGTGCCGCCCAGCGAAGCCCAGAGACTCCTATCATGTTTAGCACCCTCTACCGCGATCGCACCGACAGCGTGGCCGAAAAACTGCGCCTGTTGCAGACGGCATACCAGGCCGGCAACCTGGACCTGGCGATGTCGTTGGCGGAATCGGCGAAAGACACGATCACGTTTGAGCGCCAGCAACACGTTCCCGCAATTCCTCCTGTCATCGCCGCCGATCGGTTCACCGTCGTGAACGATTTGCCGCGGCCCTGGGCGGCATGGGCAAGGGGTTGGAGCGTCTGCAAGATTGTCACGCTGTTCGAAACCGTCGGCATCGAGCGCGCCGGCGAGCCGGTTGATTTGTTGCTGGCCTTTCGAGAAGGCCAGGCCACGGATCTCGCCCGCGAACTTCGAGTGGCGCGCGTCGAATCCGGCGCGAACACGCTGGTCGAGATTCCCTGCCAGGTTTACTGCGAATCGCGGCATGGCAAGGAGCGCCGCTGCCAGGTCGTGTTCATGGCCGACGTCGCGGCGCACCAGCAGGCGACCTATCTCGTCTTCGTCGGCAACCCACTGGCCGAGCGGCCCGAGTATCGAGGCGATCTGCGAACCACTGGCGAAGGCTATGGGTTGGATATCGAGAACACGCATTTCAAGGCCCAATTGTCGCAACAAATGGGTCAGCTCGAACGACTCATTTATAAACGGCAGCATTCGCTCGAACTTTATGCCGGCGGCAAGGGGCACGGCGAACCGCCTGGTATCGACTGGGCGCACGACTATGTCGACGCCGACCATTTTCAAAAACTGCGGATGCGCAATTGGCCCCGCTGTCCGAACTTCGAGGTCGTTCGCGGCCCGCTCTGCACGCGTGTGCGCCGCTGGGGCTTTCCCTACAGCCCCGTGCACCCGGTGTTCACACCCAGCCGCGTTCACATGGACCAGACCTACGTGTTCTACGCGGGCTTACCTTACTTCTTCAAATTCGGCGAAATCGACGTCACCAAAGATGTTTCCGTCGCCGCCATGCGCGACGACGAATGGGTGTTTTCGGGCTATTCGTTTACCGACACGCTATGGTTCGATCGACAGGGCAAATTGCACGAAGGCGCGGTTCCGCCAGAGAGCGCGAAAGACTTGTGGGGCGTCGGCTTTTATCACCACACGAGCCGCGACGCGTTCATCGCCATTTGGCTGGAGCACGAAGCAAAAGGTTTTGATCGCATCGCGCATGGCGGAGCGCCGACATTGCACTATGACGGACACGGCCAGCTATGGAGCCGCTATCCGGTGGACGGCGACGCAACGCTCCAGTCCGGCACGTCGATTCGACAGAAGAACGCCTACCTCGTCTCGCCCTACGAGGGAGCAGACGCGGCGGCAAAAGTGGAGCGACTGCGCCATCAATTGCAAAACCCGCTCGAGGCCCGGCCGGGCGAACCGCCTCGCACGAGCGTGGCCAGCGGCAAGCGTCCACTGGCACGATTCGGCGAGACCGGCGACAGCGCGCCGCTCAAGCCCGCGATCTGGAAGGCGCTAGGCGAAGTCCGCGACGAGCAGCTTTATAAGATCGACGCCAACGTGGTCGACATGGGCTACGTATACGACGTTCGCGAGAACAATGGCGTCGTGACGGTCCTGGTCACGATGCCGCATCGCGGGCGAGGAGTGTACGAATTCCTGGTCACCTCCGGCGGCGGTCGCGTCGAACCGGGGATTCGCGAGCGGCTGTTGAAACTCCGGGGGGTGAGCGACGTCGTGGTCGACATGACCTGGGAGCCGGCCTGGACCGCGGACCGGC
This sequence comes from uncultured Planctomycetaceae bacterium, assembly GCA_963791755.1. GTDB lineage: Bacteria > Planctomycetota > Planctomycetia > Pirellulales > PALSA-1355 > PALSA-1355. The sequence goes on along the minus strand of CAWBTK010000001.1, from coordinate 404,454 downwards.
TGAGCGACGCCGGCCGCCGAGCGCTCGGTTTGCCCGACTGAAAGACCCGCCTCCGACGCCGGTTACGGAGTGAACTCGGCGATGATCAAGGCGCACTGACAAGCGATGATCGCCAACACGCCCCAGAACAATGTGCGATGCACGGCGCGAGCGACGTCATCCTCGGCTCGCGAGGGGGCCGAGCCATACAGCGCGGCGATCGTGCCGCCAAGAAATGCAGATAGCGCGACTTTGGCAATCGCATACTGCGTCCAATGCGGGGCTTTGCGCAGCCCGTCGATCATCAGGTTGATCGTCAGCGGCAACGAATCTCCGCCGTGACCGGCGACATGGACTACTGCCGCCAAAAACACGCCGCCGATCAAGGCCAGCACCGTGGCCAGCGTCATCGCCAGCAATTGGGCCGCCACCGCCGGCACCAGAGCATAGGCTTCGATGCGCCAGCCGGCCATCGCCAGGGTTTCGAGCAGGCCGCCGCGCACGGCCGCCGCCAGTCGCGCCGCCTGCGCCGCGCCCAGCTTGGTGGTGACCAGGCCGCAAGCGCCCAACGGCAACACCACGCGCACCAAGGCGTGCCCGGTGACTGCCAGAGTTTCCGGCAACAGCAGCGGCTCGACCAGTTCCGGTTTTGGCATTCGCTCGAATATGAAATAGGCGACGGTGCCGGCAATCAGCAAACAACCGGCCAGGCTGAACACTTGCGTGCCCGGGCCGCTGGCATCGAGGAGCACCTGTCGCAGCAACACCAGGGGCCGGTGCAGCCCCAACAATCCCCACAGAAACGCCAGCGGACTCAAAGCCACGGCTCCCAGGCGCCCCAGCGACTCGGCCGCCCGGGCCAGCCACTCGTCCACGGGGCGCGGCGGGGGCGAGACGGCGGCCAGTTCCAGCCGCGCGATCTCTCGCGTGACGAGTTCGCGGGCAGGATGTTCGCCGTGGGCCGCGGTCGCGAATTCGCACTCGATAATCTTGACGGCCTGCTCGTCGATCCAATCCTTACCGTTGGTCTGCCCCAGGAACAGTTCCGGCTCGTGCGTGATCACCATTACGACGGCGTCGCCACCTCGCGCCAGTTCGACAAGCGAATCGGCCATCGATCGTGCCGACGCGCGGTCCAGTCCGGCCGTGGGCTCGTCGGCGATGACGACGGCGCAGTTGTCAGTCACATTGCGGCGCGGCAGCAATCCGCGTATCGCGGACAGCCGGATACGCTCTCCGCCGGATGCACTGGCCAATGCCGACGGCAGCGGACTTAAGCGAAATTGCCTGGCCAGCCGCTGAGACTCGGTAGCGGCCACGGGAGCGGGAAGCTGCGAGAACAGTCCCAAGTTATCGGCCAACGACAGCCCGTCCAAAAAGCCCAGACGTTCGGCCTGCGGCAAGAACGCGATGTGTTGCCGCGCGGCGGGATTGTAGCCGCTTTCGTCCCACAGCGTTTGCGCTTGGCCGTCCGCGTCGATCACCGAGACTTTGCCCTGACAGACAATTGTAGGATCGGAAAGGTCGCCAAATCCCAAGAGGGTCCGGGCGAACGCGGACTTTCCGCTCCCCGATGGGCCCACGATCAAGTGGAGCCGGCCGGCACGCAGCGCGCAGGGTCGATCCATCATCAGCCGCCGCGCCGAGCCGCACTTGCAGCTCGGAGATATCAAAGCTGGGGCCCGCATCGCGGCTGGTTTTCTTGAGACTGTGCATGTCGGGGCGAGCGGAGAGAGAGGACGGACGGCGGAGCTACAAGAAACTGGCCCGATGAAAATAAGGATGTCACGCGCCTAACGCAACAGCGGCTCATAGACGACCCGATCCGTGGCATCGTCGGTGGCGGGGATGAAGACCAGCAAGGGGTCGTGGCTAATATCCAGAGAACTGCGCAGAGCGAAGGCGAACATCAATCTTGGGCCGCGATTCTTGGTGAGCAGCCGCCGCTCGGCGAAACCATGCGCGTAGTTCTGCACCGAGTCGAGCACCTTGTCCTTGCCGGCCTCCCAGGCGGGCAGCACGGCCCGCTGATAGAGCAAGCCGGCCCAGCGATCCTTGAACGCGGTTTCGAAATCCCCGCGGCGCTCGAGGATGACTTTCTTGAGCGCGTCGACGATCGCGGATCGGTTTTCGGTCCAAAAGTCGAGCGTCTCCTGTTCCAGGGCGGTGCGCAGAGCCAACATCGTTTCATCCGAGAAGAAAGGCTGCTCGACCGGCGCGGCCGGAGGCTGGCCGCCGAGCAATCGCCAGGCCCATTCGGCCGCGCTTAGGCTCCGATTCTGCACGTCCGCGGCCGTCTTGCGCCAAATGCCAGCCGCCAGACCTTGCACGCCGATCGTTTCCCAGGTGCGTTTGGCCAAGCGATCGACCAGCTTGTCTTCGAGCGGTTTCAGCGCTTCTCGCAAACGCTCGACAGTCTTGGCCAACAGCGCCTCGTCTTGTTGATCCATCTCGGCCAGCTCGTTCGAGGTCTCGCGAATCAGTCCATCGACGAGCCCGGGCAATATATGGGTTTGCACACTGGGCCAGATCGTGTCGCGCGCAGCGTGGCTTCGTCGGCCGGCGTGCCGGGATTGATCAACAGGCGCATCGCGTCGCGCAAGTCGAGCGAAGCCGGCGCACCTTGGATCGTGCCGCCCAGGTTCGATTCGGACGAGCGACTCGCCACGAGCCGGATGCTCAACTCGGTCTGGTTTGCCGCGCCGACGTCAACCGCGATCACTCGCCCGACAATCTGCGCCCGCCGTCTTCTCGTTCGCGATAGACCAACGTTCCCGTGCGCGCTTCGAGCGCCGCCGGCACCGAGACACGGATGACGCGGTCGCTGGAGCTGACTTCTCGTGCCAGATCGCGGGCCCCTGCCCGGGCGCTCGGCCTGCGGCGTTCCCGCCAGCGCGATCAGACTGAACACCAGTGCCAAGAGCACCAGCGCTCCGACGGCGCGCCGCGATTGTCGTTGCCAGCGGTAAGAACGATTCCACATGAAAATCACCCGTCGCCCACGCTCCGACTACCGTGCCGAAATGACGCGACTGGCCGCCATTTCAAGCTATCTTCGGGTCATCGATTTGGAAAGATGAATCGGCCTTTTCGCCCTCCTTCAAGCATACCACGTCGGGGCGGGACAGCCACGCTCAACCGCTCAATTGTCCGACACATGAGCCGCGGGAGAAGTGGCGCCGCGGCTTGTTGGCCGCTTTTCAGCCGTTAGACTTGGGGCTATTCGACACACGGCGCCGCGGTGCCGCGGCAGGCTTCACTCCTTCCTTGTCAGAGAAATTGCGATGCACGCATCAAACCGATTCTCGTCCGCGCTCGTGGGGCTATTCACGATTTTGCTTCTGGCCGCGCCCAGCCGCAGTGCCCTGGCCGCACCCTCGCCCCACGAAACGATCAAAGCAATCGATCGCATCGCCTCGGAAGACATCGACAAGAAAAAGGTCGCGTCGTACTCGGTCGGCGTCATGAAAGACGGGCGGCTGATCTTGGCACGCGGCTACGGTTTTGCCGACCTGGAAAACGACGTGCCGGCCACGGCCGAGACCGTCTATCGCCTGGGATCGATCACCAAGCAGTTCACCGCGCTGGCGATCTTGCAGTTGGCCGAGCAAGGCAAGCTCTCGGTCGACGACGAGTTGACCAAATTCCTGCCCGACTATCCGCTGGCAGGCCATAAAGTGACCGTGCACCAACTACTCAATCACACCTCGGGCATTCGCAGCTACACGAGCCAAAAAGATTTCATGAAGCGGGCTCGGTTGGATTTCTCGCACGACGAATTGCTGGCCATGTTCAAGAACGAACCGTTCGATTTCGATCCTGGCACGAAGTGGCTGTACAACAACTCTGGCTACTACCTGCTGGGCATGATCGTCGAGAAGGCCAGCGGCCAGTCATACGAAAAGTATCTCGACGAGCATATCTTCCGACCCGTGGGAATGAGCGCCACGCGGTACGGCCATCTGCGACCACTGATCCGGCATCGCGCGATGGGCTACAAGCCGTCCATCGGCGGATTGATCAACGATGACCCGTTGAGCATGGACGCGCCCGGCGCGGCTGGCGCACTGGTTTCGACCGTGCTCGACTTGCTCAAGTGGCACCAGGCCCTGGAGGCCGGCGAGTTGCTCTCGTCGGCATCGTACGAAGCGCTGTATCGCGAGACGACGCTGGCCGACGGCAAGACGCAGCCCTATGGCTATGGTTGGGGATTGGGACAACTCGGCTCGCACCGCAAGTTCAGCCACGGCGGCGGCATCAACGGTTTTTCGACGATGATCGCTCGCTATCCGGACGATCGTCTATGCATCATCGTGCTGGCCAACACGGCCGGCGCCGATGCCGGCGGCGTCGAACGGCGTATTGCCAAGTTCGTACTGGGAGTGGAGGACAAGCCGGTCGCCGACCTTCCCACCGACGCGGAACTGCTCGACAGGTTTGTCGGCAAGTATCAACTTTCCGAGGGCCAGATCGAGATCACGGCCGAGGACGGCAAACTCTACGCCAAGCCGCCGGGCCAGCCGCGAGATCGCCTCAAGTATCAGGGTGAGCAGACGTTCGTCTCGGCCAAGAAATCCGAAATTCGCATCCAGTTCATGCCGCCAACCGGCCGGGCCGAGGGCTTCGAGGTCGATGTCGAAGGCCAGAAGCTGACCGCCAAGCGTGCGGTCGATCCCTGACGGATGATGGCTGCCTAAGGCCTTGTAATCGCCCGCCGACAGTCCATCGTCCGGCGGGACTTTGTCCGGGTTTGATCGCGTGCGCCCACCTGCTGGCATGACCTATACTTTATCACTACGTTATCACCGTCAGTCGGCGGCCGCGCCGCTGGGCGGCCGACGACCAAGCTGGCTTTGCGACTACCCAGACCGCTCGGCCTAATTCGGCGAACTGCCTGTTCCGTATCCGGTTACGAAGGCGGCGCGCTATTTGCATCTCCCCGTAAAGGCAATGTTTCAAAACACCTTTTTACGAGGAGGTCACGGTCATGGCTGGCAAACAAGACGAGATTAAGGGACGCGTTAAGGAGGCCGCTGGAGCGATCACCGATAACGACAAGTTGCGCCGCGAGGGCAAAATCGATCAAGCCGCCGGCAAGGTGAAACAAGCGGCTGAAAAGGGTGTCGAGAAGGTGCAGAATGCGATGAAGAAAGCAAACGATTAGTCGTAGTCGGCGGCACGTCGCCACACAAGCGTTTCGCGGACCAAACAGTTTTCACAGCAGAACAGGAACTACACTAATGGCAAATAATGCCAAACGCAGGACGAGCGCGGCTCTGGAGAACGGCACCGAGGCATTGCGCGAACTTCCGTCGGAAGCCGTCGACGTTATCAAGGAACTGATCCAGGAAGTACGCGATGAGACGCTTGATTTGATCGAGTCTGGCCGCGCATGTGAGCGGGTTCGAGAAATCGGCCGAGGGCGTCATTCGCAACAATCCGCTCCAAGCCGTCGGTATCGCGCTGGGGATTGGTTGCGTATTAGGCCTGCTACTTCGAAGGCGATAGTCCACCTTTCAGCTACCTTCTCTCTCCTCAAGGATGGCCCCGGGCCGCGCGAGGGGTCGGGGCGGCGGCATTGGCAGGACAGATGTGGTAGGATGGATTTGAGCACCCGCTTCGCTTCCACTCTCGCCGCATCGACCGTCACTTCATTATGGCGCAAACCTCCCGGTCGCAGCCGGCTAGCCGCTCGGAGACGGAGACATCGTCTTCCGAGGACTCGCACAACGAAGACCGTGACTTGCCTTGGTTTGTGGCGCAGCTTCGCGTCGCCGCCGATCGGTCCATCGTTGAGATCGACTTGCCGAGCGGTTGTGATGGCCGGTTTCTGGGCCTACGGCTCGACTCCCTCGCTGCGCGGCCCGATCAATTGTGGCCCTTGATTCAACTCGACGATCGGCAGTCCCTCGCGAGATCCTGGGAGTCGGTTTCGCCGCGAGACGCCCTTGACCTGGAATGCAGGATCGTACTTTCGCCCGCGCAATCGTGCACGCCGGGCACGTACTGGATTCGCATTCTCGCTGCTCCCACGCAGTGGCAGGCCGATGGCGAGGCGGTAGCCTACGTCGCGCTCCTGGAAGACATCACGGGGCGTAAGGACTTCGAGAGATCGATGTCCGACAACGAGCGGCATTTCCGCCAATTGGCGGAAAACATCAATGAAATATTTTGGGTCAGCGAGTTTGATCCTCGCAAAGTCACATACGTCAGCCCCGCCTACGAAACCATCTGGGGTCGAACGGCACAAAGCCTGTACGAGAATGCCGATTCATTCATCGACGCCATCCACCCCGAGGACCGTCAACGAATCGCGGAATCGCTGTCCAAGACTCGGCTGGGCGGCTACGACGAAATCTATCGAGTGGTGCACAGCGACGGATCGATCCGCACGGTTCGGGCCAGGGCGTTTCCCGTTAACAACGACGAAGGGCAGGTCTATCGTGTCGCCGGCATCGTCGAAGACATCACCAAGAGCACTCAGGCCGCCGAGGATTTGGAGACCGAGCGACGATTCTTGGAGCACTTGTTGCAAGTGCAAGAGGGCGAGCGCAGGCTCGTGGCCTACGATATCCACGATGGGTTCGTGCAGTTGGTCATTGGAGCGGTCATGCATTTGGACGCCTTGGCCGTCGATCCGGATGTACTCGAGCGCACTCGCGAAAAGCTGAAACTGCCTGTCAAGTTGCTAAGGGACTCGATCGAAGAGGCCCGCCGCATCATCAGCGGCCTGCGGCCTCCGATTATCGACGAGCAGGGCCTGGTGGCCGCGATCGACTACCTGATCCATGAAAGGCCCAAACGCGCGACGCAAGTCTCGTTCGAGCACCCCGCGGACTTCAAACGGCTCGACACAGTACTCGAGGGCACGCTATTTCGCATCGTGCAGGAGGCCCTGACCAACATCTATCGCCACAGCCAGGCGACGACGGCAAGAGTACAACTGAAGCAACAAGACCATCGCTTGAGCCTGGTGATCGAGGACAACGGCATTGGCTTTGACACACGAAATGTCTCGGGGCGCCAGTTTGGGCTGCGCGGCATTCGCGAACGAGCGCGGCTATTTGGCGGCACGGCGCGGATTCGTTCGTCGCCCGGTTGCGGCACGCGCGTGGCTGTTGACTTGCCGCTGAGCTCGATGCTGGGCGACGCTCCCCCGTCCGTGAAGTAGCCGCAGCCGTCTTCGCGCGGGCATAGCAATCAGCTCTTGCCCGCGCCGCGGCGATATTTCTCCTTATACTTCTCCCACAGACGCTTGTGGCGGTCGTTGAGCGAGACGGCACGGCCCTGGATATACGCGGACGTGACGAGTGTCGAAATCTCGAGCAAGTCGCCGGTAGTGACGATTAGCGTCGCATCTTTATGCAGTTCGAGCGAGCCAATGCGATCGTCGACTCCCAGGATTTGCGCCGGGTAGAGCGTCACGCTTTTCGAGCGCCTCGTCCGCCGGCAATCCATAAGCGGCGGCGGTCGCGGCATGATAGGGCAAGTTTCGCACGTTCGACGGCAGCGAGCCCGACGGACCGCCAATCATGCCGGCAATGCAATACTTCAGGCCCGCGGCCCGCATTCGTTCGGGCAATGTGAACGCCGCGTCGTGCGCCTCGTGCCGCCGCTGGGGCAGGCGATGCACGCCGCCAATGATCACCGGAATATCGTGCTTTTTCAGCAAGGGCGCGCACAAGGGCGCGTCGTAACCGCCGACAATCACGGCCCGCAAGCCTTCTTGCTCGGCGAAGGCCACGGCCGCCTGAATCTGCCGGATGTCTTCGGCGTCGATGAAGACGCGCCGCTTGCCTTCCAGCACGGAGATCATCGCCTCCCAGCGCAGGTCCTGGTCCTGCGGCGGCGCCTGCTTGTCTGCATGTGCCAGGCGGGCCGTGCGATAGGCCCGGGCGTCGGACAGCGCTTCGCGCAAGGTCTTGAGCGCGCGATCGCGCTCCTCGACTTGCTGGCCGCTCGATTCCTCAACCCACCAGGCTTCGATCGGTTCCATGCGCGGCCAGGTGATATGCATGCCCACGGCCCCTTGCAGGCACATGTCTTCCCATGTCCAGCCGTCGAGTTGCATGCACGCGGACTGCCCCGTAATCAATCCCCCGCTGGGCACGCTAAGCACGGCAAGAACTCCGCCGGAGCGCGCCACGGGAATCAATTCGCTATCGGGATTGAACGCGACTTCCGCCCGGACGTTCGGATTGACCAGCCCGGTCTCCGACTGATCGCGCGAGCCGCGCACCGTGGGCACCTCGACTAGTCCGAGTTGGCTGTTGGCGTCGATCAAGCCGGGATAAACGTGCTTGCCTGTCACATCGACCCGCTCGGCCTCGGGCGGAATCGTCACGTCGCGGCCGACCGCCACGATCTTGCCCTTGTCGAAAATCAGCGTCGCGCCTTCGATAGCCGGGCCGCTCACCGGATGAACGGTTCCGCCGACCAGGGCCACTGGACTGGTCTGCGCCGCGCCAGGAATCTCTGGGTTCGCCTGCGTCGTTCGACCAATCAGGCAGAACAGAAGTGCCGCGGAAAGTATCGTTATTGTTGTTCGTCGCATGGTGGATCAACTTCCGCCGGAAATAGAGGCCGGCCCTTAATGGTTGTGTCCGAGATGATCGCCGTGTTCGCAGAAAATATCTTCTCTCGGCCAATCGTCTTTCTTCGCGTCGCCGGTTTCCTCGCGCGGCTCGTCCGATGCCAGGATGCGCTGCACCAGCGCCGCCCGCAGCGTGTTGGCTTCGGCCTGTTGTTGTCGATCTTCTTGCATGTCGAAATACCGGCGCCCGTCGACCCAGGTTTGTTCGCAGCGACTGAACGTCGATAGCGGTGATCCGCTCCAGACGACCAGGTCGGCATCCTTGCCCGGTTCGAGCGATCCGACCGTGCCATCGATCTTCAACTGCCGTGCCGGATTGAGCGTGACGAATTTGAGCGCCTCCTCGGGCGAGACGCCGCCGTACTTCACCGCCTTGGCTGCTTCCAGGTTCAAGCGACGAGCCAGCTCGGCATTGTCCGAGTTGAACGACACGACCACGCCGGCGTCGTGCAACAGCGAACCGTTGTACGGAATCGCGTCGAAGACCTCGAACTTGAAGGCCCACCAATCCGAAAAACTCGAAGCGCCTGCGCCGTGGCGGGCGATGGCGTCGGCCACCTTATATCCCTCGAGCACGTGCTGGAAAGTGGCGATACGAACGTTGAACGATTCGCAGGTTCGCAGCAGGGCCAGGATCTCATCCTGGCGGTAGGAATGGCAATGGACCAGCCGCTTGCCCTCGACCACTTCGGCCAAGGCCTCCAGCTCCAGATCGACGCGCGGCGGCAGGCCCGTCTTCGTGCGGTTCCATGCGTCCCACCCCTCGCGATACTGCCGGGCGGCCTGAAACGCGTCTCGCACCAATTGCTCCACGCCCATCCGGGTTTGCGGATAGCGAGTGCCGCCGCGATCCGTGCGGTTGCTTTGCTTGACGTTTTCGCCCAGCGCGAACTTGATGCCCGGCGGCGCGGCGGCGAGCTTCATCGCCTCGGGCCCGGCGCCCCAACGAAACTTAATGACCTGGTTCTGGCCGCCGATCGTGTTGGCCGAGCCGTGTAGGATATTCGCGGCCGTGACGCCTCCGGCCAACTGGCGATAGATATTGATGTCGGTGGGATCGATAAAGTCACCGATTCGCACCTCGGCGGTGATCGTTTGCGCCGACTCGTTCACTCCACCATCGGTGGCCGAGTGCGAGTGGCAATCAATGATGCCCGGCGAAATATGCTTGCCGGCGGCGTCGATCACCACGGCGCCCTCGGGCTGCGGCAACCCGGTGCCCACAGCGCTGATTTTGCCCGAATCGATGAGCAGGTCGGTTTTTTCCAACCGGCCTTGCGGACCGCTCGTCCAAACCGTGGCATTGCGAAACAACACGTGCCGCGGTTGGTCCGGGGGCGCCTTGAGACCGAACTCACCGAGCGGAAAATTCACTTCGGCCAACGCGCGCGTGGGCGCCGCTGGCTTGTCGTCCTTCGCTTCGTCGGCCGGTTTGTCGTCAGCGCCGCTTGCCGAACCGTCTTTTTTGTCGTCCGCGTCATCCTTCTTTTCGGCCTTAGCGTCATCGGACGATTGCGGCTTCGGGCCGGCAGTGCGCTTGGCCGTGCATACCGTCCGTGCCTGGTCGGCCCAGACGATGACGCCCAGCCACGTCAGCTCGGCCGGCGGCGAGGCGCCCGGCAACGACGGTTTCGAAACCGTTCCGCTTAACTGCAGCACACCGTCGAATCCCAGCGGCTTGCCCTTGAATGAGGCCACGAACTGCGATTCGTTCAACTGCGGGCCCACGAGCCGAGTCGACTTTTCGCCACGCATGATCTTGCCTGTCATTTTACCCGGCTTGCCGGTGAGCTCGAGCGAGAGAGTCTCCTGCTGACCATCCGGCTTCACGATCTCGACGGCCCAAGTACCGCGCGGATCGATTTGCGTTTCGGTCTCGACTGCGTGGCGGTCGCCATCGACCCAGGTTTCGAGCACTTTGGTTTTCGCTTCGAACAACGGGCCGCTGGCCACGACGATATTGGCCGCCTTGCCGACTTCCAGCGTGCCGAGGCGATCGGCAGCTTCGAACAATTCGGCGGGAGTCGTGGTCAAAGCCCGCAGGGCCGCCTCCGGCTTGAGTCCCCGTTTCACGGCCTTGCGAACGGCGGCCAGAAACGTGCCGGGGTCTTTCAGCCCGCGCGAGGTCAGCGCGATCTTGACGCCTGCCTCCGACAGTCGTGCCGGGTTTTCCACGGCCAAGTCCCAATGCATCAACCGATCGAGCGAGACGTCGAGCGCAGCCTCGGGCGTGGCCACGTTCGGTGCCTTGGGAAAACTCACCGGCACGATCACCGGCCGCCCGCTGGCCTTGATGTCATCGAGACGCTTGTATTCGCTCCCCGATCCCAAGATGACCGCGTTCAATTGAAATTCGCTGGCGATGCGATCGGCTCGCAAGGCGTAGAGTTCGTTGCTGGTCTCGATCACGACCAGTGGTTTGCGGCCTGGATATCCACGCAGCGCGGCCAGCGCCTCGCTGCGCTCCGGCCGAGGCAACTCGGAGTTCTGGCGAAAGGCATCCCAGGCCTGGCCATACCAGCCGGCGTCGTAGAAAGCCTGTCGCACCAAAGTGTACGCCCCCATCGGAGAATTCGGATAACCGCGCGAGCCCCGTGCCACGGTCAGCTTCAGGTGCAGCGCCACCTGGTCTTTGATAATGACCTGTTTGCCAGCGCCTTCGCCGGTGCTAACCAGGGCGCTGGTGCCTTTGATGATTCCGGCCGAGGGGGCGACCAGCCGCGCCGCGATGCCTTGCCCGCGCAATTTGCGGTTGAGCGCCGAGTCACTGGCATAGCGCAAGTCTGCGCGGACCTGGGGCACGATGTTGGGATTCCAATACTCCGCGCCGGAGCCCTCTTTGAGTCCGCCCCGCGAGGCTTCTTCGGACAATTCGCCCATGGCGTCGATCAGGCCCGGATAAAGCGTCTTGCCTTGCGCATTCCAGATTCGCGCATCGGCCGGCGGCGCAACTTTATCCCCCACCGCCACGATCACGCCGTCGCGCACGACCAGCGTGCCACTTTCGATCGTCTTGTCGGGCGAGACCACGATCTTGGCGCCGACGATGGCATGCACACGCGGCACGGTCTCGCGCAGACCCGCCGGCGGAGCGGTCTGGGCGCGGCGCCCGGCGCCCAGGCGGCACTAGCCAGCGCCGCGGCCAGCGACAGCAGGAAGCAGATTCGTCCGGTTTGCATCGCGCAGGCTCCTCGGTCGTGGAATCGCGGCGGGTCGCTCAAGGATAATCCAACGATATATGGCATGCCAGCGCCAAGGCGGATGCTATACTCCGATCCAACGGTGAAAAATGCCTTGGCCGCATCCAAACCTGGCTGCCGGGGCGACGGTTCAGAGGGGGAGATCCAACCATGCCCGATCGCCGCGAGGTTCTCAAACAGTTTGGCGGAGCGCTGACCGGCGGAATAGCGGCCTTCGCCTCGGGCCCGACCGCCAGGGCCGACGACGCCGCTCGTCCGCGAATCAAAATCGGTCAGATCGGCGTGACCCACGCGCACGCCAGCAAATTGGGCGTGTATCGCAGGTCACCCTACTACGAGGTCGTCGGCATTGTCGAACCGGATCTCCAGGCCCGCCAGAGGGCGGGGAGCGTAGACACTCGCGGCCTACCCTGGATGTCCGAGGAGCAACTGCTCGCTACGCCAGGACTGGAAGCCGTGCTCGTCGAGACCCGCGTGCGCGATTTGTTGAGCACCGCGGAACGATGTGTCGCAGCCGGCAAGCACGTGCATATCGATAAACCGCCGGGGGAGTCGCTGCCCCATTTGCGTCGCATTTTGGAGGCCGCCGCGAAGCAGAATCTGTTGGTACAGATGGGCTACATGTATCGCTACAATCCGGCCATCGTGATGCTTCGCGACTTGCTGCGGCGGGGTTGGCTGGGCGAGCCCTTCGAGGTGCACACGGTGATGAGCAAAGTCGTCCCACCGGTCAGCCGCCTGCAGCTCGCCGAGTATCGCGGCGGCATTATGTTCGAGTTGGGATGCCACGTCATGGACCTCGTGGTCGGCATCCTGGGGCCGCCGACGCGGGTCACGCCCTACGCACATCACACGGCCAAGGTCGACGACGGTTTGCTGGACAACATGTTGGCCGTGCTCGACTATCCGCGCGCCACGGCCACGGTGAAAGCCAGCGGGCTGGAAGTGGACGGCGGTGATCGGCGCCACCTGGTCGTGTGCGGCACCGAGGGCACGATGCACATCCAACCGCTCGATGATCCCTCGGCGCGGCTGACGCTCTCCAAGCCGCGAGGACGATATCGCGCGGGCTACCAGGAGATTTCGTTCCCCAAGTACTCGCGCTACGAGGGTGACGCGGCCGACATGGCCCAGATTATTCGCAAAGTGAAGCAGGCCGATTTCTCCACTCAGCACGACCTGGCCGTCCAGGCGGCGCTATTGCAGGCCTGCGGCTTGCCACTGGAAAGCGATGCAACGCCGCCCACGAACTGAAGTGATTCGCGCGAGCGAGGAGTCGCGAAGCGCTTCACGCCGTTAGCGATTAACCGGCGGAGGGGGCAATGCAAGCTGCGGATTGGCGTTGGCCGACAACTCTCTGACGTATTCGCGAAGTGCGTCGCGCGTCGCCTGAAACTCGGGGCGGCCGGCCAACGCCTGGTACTTGGGAGATTCGGCCACCATGTCGTACTGCTTGAGCGCCGCCTGCAAAGCGTCGAGAGAGGGCGCCTCGACGCCTTCGAAGACTTCCTTCGGCAGCGCCAAGTATTTCCGCCATGGCTCGTCGACAATGCCAAACAAGCGCGAGGCATTTTGTCCCAATGACTGTCGGGTTCTCGACTGGTTGGCTCCGGCTTCGACCGGACCTGGAATCGCGGGCGGAACGGTCTGGCTGCCGGGCGTCAACATCGTCAGATCCTGTACCAATTTCATGGCCGACTCCGGCACGCGCGCCGCCGGCTGCCCGGGAAGCGCACCGTAGTAATTGATCTGTTCGGCCGCGTCGACTTCAATCGCCGATCCGTCCAGCGAAATGCCGGCAAATAGCCCGCGGCTGCGCGAATAAGAAAGTATCTCGGCTCGCAAGCGGCCATCGGTGGCGGCGGCCGCGTTGCGTCCCACCGGTCCGGCGGCGGCCGCGGCGTCGGCGCCAATCGTGAACTTGCCAGTCATGAGGCCTTCCACGCTCTTCTTGGTCATGAATACCAAAACGACGTCGGTGCCCTGCACGCCGGCCTGCCAACCGACGCTGCCGCCGGTGAGCGTGACGAACTGGGGCAAGCCCCACGCGCCCTCGGGCCCGCGCACCATCACCACGCCATGCCCGCGGCGAATTCCGGCGATGAAACCGATCTTGATCACTCCCGGTATGATCGCCACGCCCTGGGCCTCGGCCAGCAGCCCGCCTGGAATTTGGCTGGCCGGGATGGCCATGATCTCGTGGAGGGTTTGATCGGCGGCGCGCACGGTCATATCGGCATCGGCGCGGCACTCGCCGCTGGCGTATGCCAGACCCAAAATTGCGCACAGCAGGGTCACCGTCGAGAGATGTCGCATTCTTTGTGCTCCTTTTATTGCGGCCGTTTTATATCGAGCCCGTGCAGCCGCGTAATCGTGAACCGATGTTCTATCTCTCAAGCGGCTTTGAGGGCAATCTCGATTGCGAATCCCAAGTGAATACGGCGGTTAGTACAACCGACTCGCATGCTGGCAGATCAAGCTAGCATGATCCGCGCCGCAAGCCGGGCGCCAACCTACAAACCCATGAACGGCACCGGCAACAAGAAGGCGTGCTGCTCGTACAGGCTGGCCATGCCGTACCAAGAAGTGAACTGCGTGAAAAAGACGATCCCCACGTAGAGCGCCGCGACGCCCAACATCGCCAGTCGCGCGGAATGCCGAAAGAACGAGTGCCGCGGCACCTGCGGCGCCGCGAACCGATGTCGTTCGGCACGGGCATAGGCCCAACCGGTCAGCAGGCGGGCCGGAAACGCAAAGCCCACGAACAACAAACTAGGCAGCCACGCGGCCTCGCGCGGCAGGATCTCGATCTTCAGCAGGTATAACGGCAACGCGAACAACAGCGTGCCGACCAGGGCTATCAAGAACGCCCACGGCGCATGGCGAAAATGATCGCGGACGAGTCGCATGCGAAAGATCGCGGCAATATGGTTCCGCGCAGCGAACTGCACTTGGGCAAAGGGCAAGTACATCACCACAAACGCCAGCAGCAGCCCTCCCAAGAATCCTACGACCGGCGCTTTTTGCCCGGCGGCCAAAAGCGTCACGGGTACGACCAACCAAATCACTCCGCCAAAAAAACCGCGCAGCCCGAGCCAGAAGTAGTATGGCAACCGCAAACCCACGACATACTCCCAAACCGCGTCGCGAGCCGCCGCAAACGCGCCGGGCGAAGCCAGTTGCCGTGCCAGACGGATCGGCCTGGGCCAGAGAAAACTGCGTAGTGTTCCGCCGCGCAACAGTGCGCCAAGCAGGTGCGCGACGGAAAGCGGCACGAGGATCCACAGCACCAACGTCCAACCCCGATCGGCCGGGCTGCCCGGGGCAATCAGTCGGGCCGAATCCACCATCAGTGAAGCGAACCGTAGCGGCAGGAACACGAGCCACGCGCCCAGCACGATTCCTCCGATGCGAGCCGCTTTGCGAATGCCGACGATTCCGCTAGACAGGCGCCGCTCGCGCACGACCCGACCACCGACTTCGAGCAGATAGCCCAGGCTCAAAAATTGCAGCACCGGCAAAGTCGCCAGCACGGCCAGGGCGACAACCAGCGACAAAAGTCCAAACAGCCATTCTGCGGTGGAAGCGGCGCCCTCGAAGCCTCGCCGCACGATTCGCCACGATCGGGAGCGAGCCATATAAGCAGCGCGCGATTCTTCCGTCGCGAGGGAAGGCGCGACGTGGGCTGGCAACAGAGTGGATTGAGTGGCGACTTGCATACCGTTGGGCATGATCGGTCTAGGCGTCTAGTTCGTCGAGCAATGCCGCGATCGGCACGCCTTCGCTGAATCGAATCGGCCGTCCGACCGGGGAAATCTCCTGATGCGCCGGATCGATGCCAAGCGCCGTCAGCACGGTGGCGTGGATGTCGGCCACGCTTCTGGGATCGTCGACCGTGCGCGTGCCCTTGGGGTCTGTCGCGCCAATCACCTGACCGCCGCGGATTCCTCCTCCGGCCAGGGCCATACTGAAACCGTGCGGCCAATGATCGCGACCGTCGAGGCGATTGATCGAGGGCGTGCGGCCAAACTCGCCACCGCACAGCACGACCGTGCGATCAAGCAGGTCTCGCTGTCGCAAGTCCTTCAGCAGCGCGGCCAGCGCCGGATCGAGCACTTCAATCAGGCGGCGATGTGTCTGGTGGTTGTTCACGTGGCTGTCCCAGCCGGCCAGCGTGACCTCGACGCACCGCACGCCCTGCTCGATCAGCCGCCTCGCCGCCAGACAGCCGCGACCGAACGGCGTATCGCCATACTCGGCGCGCAGCGCGGCCGGCTCATCGCCGACTTCAAACGCCTTCAACTGCGGCGATGTCATCATCGCCCGGGCTTCGCCAATCATCGCGGTATGGCGCGACGTGCCGATCGGCTGCCGCCGCCCGAGCGTGAAGCCTTCCTCGATCGATTGCTGGTCGGCCAGGCGCGCCGCTTGTCGTTCGGCGGAAACCGGCGCCGTGACGTCGGGCACCGGCCGGGCGGGGTCGAATGTCTTGAAGGCGTCATATTGATTGCCCAAAAAGCCGCCGCGGGCCGGCCATTGGTTGGGCAGAATCGAGACGTGCCGGGGAATCTCGGTTCGGCCTCCCGGCAGTTGGTGGCAACAGATGGCGCCGATCGAAGGATGCATGAGCGTGGGATCGGGCCGGTAGCCGGTCTTGGCCAGGTAGGTTCCGCGCTCGTGATCTCCCTCGTTGCTCACCAGCGAGCGCACGATTGAGACCGCGCGCATCTCGCCGGCCAGCCGGCCAAAGCCCTCGGCGAGTTCAATCCCGCGAACCGCGGTCTGAATTGCCTTGGTATCGCCAGCGATCCTCGTGCCGGGGTGCGGGTCAAACGTTTCCAATTGGCTGGGTCCGCCGGCCAACCACAGCAAGATCACGGATTGCGCTGGCTCGTGCTTTGAAGCTCGCTCAGCTCGAGCGGCCAAGACATTGGCCACCGGACTGAGCCACCCGGCGATGGCCAGCGACGACGATTGCAATACGAGCCGGCGGCTGACACCCGCGCGGTTCGCGGACATGTTCAGTGGTTCCATGAGAACTCCGTCGAATTGATGAGAGCCCAGTAGAGATCGCCCAGTCGCTCGCGGCGATCGGCGCCGCTGGTTCCTTGCAGCCGCGCTTGAAAGTGGGCCGATTCCTTGGGCGTCGGTCGCCGTGTCAAGCAACACCAATAGGCCACTTCGACGGCGGTCTGGTCGTCGGGGGCAAGCGTGGCAATCTGCGAGGCCGCGTTGCCCAGCAGGCTGTCCTTGGTTTTCTTCTCGACCAGGTCGCCGTTCATCAACAACAGCCGCTGGGGAATCGTGCCGCCTTGCGGCAAAAGCTCTTCTTCTCCGGCATCACCGTAGCGCTCGACGAATTCCCGCTGGCCGATCGCGCGGGCGAAGCGCACCAAGATATGTGATTGATGATCGATCGTCCGCAGCGAAGCCGACTGCAGCAGGCTGCCCACAACTTGCTCGGGGCGCAGGCGCGTGATGGGAAACACGGCCCAGGCCGCCTCGATCCGCCGCCACTGGATCACGTCATCGGCGTCGGCCGCCGGGTGCCGACTCTCGAGTTGAAAGGCTTCGGTCGAGGCGATCACGGCCAGCAGTCGCCGCCAATCGAACCGGTGTGCGACAAAATCGTCTGCCAGGAGCCGCAGGACTTCCGGCACCTCCTCGTCGCGCGGGATGTCGTCGACTGGTTCCACCAATGGCCGCCCAAACAAGATCGCCCAGGCTCGATTGACCGTCACGCGCGCAAACGCCTCGTTGTCCGGATGCGTGATCCAGCCGGCCAGGCGCTCGCGGCGCTCGCCGGAAGCCGGCAACAGTTCCGGCGCGAAAGGAACGGCCGGGGCCACGACGCGGGTCTCGCCGGTGGCGGCCGACTCGACCTCATACTCGCCGCCGCGATCGCGAATTCCGGTGAAGGTTCGTTGCGTCTGACCGAAAAATGCGGCCAGTGATTGAAAATCCGATTGCTTCCAAGCGCCGAAGGGATGGTCGTGACACTCGGCGCAATCCAGCCGCACCCCCAGAAACGCGCGCGCGACGCGGGCGGCCAGCGCGTTCTCGTCGGGGCCTTCGTCCGAGTCGGGCTTGATGGTCACGGTGACAAAATTCGTGGCCGGATGATCGGTCCACAGCCCCTCCTCGGCAATCAAACTGCGCACGATCTGGTCGTAGGGGCGGTTGGCCTGCAACTCGTCGGCCAGCCAGGAAACGAAACGCCTGCGCCGGTAGATCAAGAACGGGCCATCCTGAACACCGACCCAGGCGCGAGCCAGTCGCTCGGCGATATAGTCGCTCGAGCGCCGATCGGTCAAAAGCGCGTTCAGGGAATCGAGCAGCCGATTTTTCGTCGGCTGGGTCTCGAAACGGCGCATCTCCTCCAGCGACGGGATCGTTCCGGCCAATGCCAGCGACATGCGGCGGAAGATGACCTGGTTCGATGCCCTTTCGGCCGGTTCGAGACCTTGCGATTGCCAATTGCCGCGCAGGGCCTGGTTGATCGCCGCGACACTGGCCTGGAACTCGGCCGAATGGAACTCGCCGGCTTGCCGCAGGCTCTCGCCCGGCGAGGACGCCAGACGGTAAGGAACGATTTGCGAGAACAGCAATGCTGTCCCGCAAATGCACACCGCGACAAAGAGAAGGTTTCGAGCCCACACGTTGTTGGGCACTCCCGAGCGGCGACGGGTCGTTTCAATTCGCCCCTGCGATCTATCTATTCTATCTATTCGCCGACAGAGGCGACTTCTTGTCCCCGCGGTTGTCGGGATTCTATTCTACCCTAGCGAAATGGTTTGGAGGAAGCATTGCCAACCCCCAGAAACCTCCCATCGAGTTGCATTTCCATTCGAGGTTTAACGTACGCGCCGGCGAAGTGCCCGCAATTGCAGTGCTTTCCTGATACGCTTCATGGCGCGGCCGAAATCTTGCTCGATTTGATGTTCCCAAATACGAATGACAAGCCAGATTCGACCTGGTAAGCCCATCCATACCTCGTAAGAATAGCCGTACGGTGCGCAAGATTGCCTGGCATCGGCTTCAGAACTCGAAATGTATTGCAATGGCACCGACCGAAGCTCCTGACGAGTCAACTCTGACTGAACCGTTGCGGGCATTGTATGGGTCGTCGATCGACTTATTCCTTCACACCCACCACGACCAAATAATCGGCATGCTGGCAGTCAGTGCCGGCTTCTCCGTTGTCGAGACACAACGTGACGCATGGTCGGCGCAAATCGACATCCTTTCTCATGTGCTTTCCGGAATTTCCGGCAGTATCTTCTTAGAATTCAGCATTCCCCGAATGGGGCGTCGAATAGATGCCGTGATTGTGATTGGCCCTGTAGTCTTCGTGCTGGAATTCAAGGTAGGTGCATCGACCTTTGACCGAGCGGCAATCGATCAGGCCTGGGATTATGCCCTTGATCTGAAGAACTTTCATGAAGCAAGTGAAACGCTTCCAATTGTGCCACTCGTTGTCGCAACAGAAGCGGCGCCCGGGCCGCAATCCGCACTGAACGCCGATGACGACCAAGTTTTTCGGCCACTTAAAGTCGGTCGCAGCACACTTCGCGATGCGATTGAGCTGTGCCTTCGCAATATTTCGGGGCCCTCGATCGATGCGCGACAATGGGCTCGCGCGCCTACCATCCAACGCCGACGATCGTCGAAGCCGCTCGAGCCCTATATGCACAACATTCTGTTGAGGCCATCGCGCGGTATGACGCTGGCGCAGTGAACTTGCGAGTGACATCACTCCGGATCGATGAGATCGTAAATGAGGCAGTGGCCAAGCATCAAAAGGTCATCTGCTTTGTCACCGGGGTACCGGGTGCCGGGAAGACCTTAGTGGGTCTTAACGTCGCGACGCGCCATCGACGGGAGCTCGAGCAACCTACTCACGCAGTATTTCTATCCGGAAACGGCCCGCTTATCGCGGTATTGCGTGAAGCGCTGACGCGAGACGAAGTCGCGCGGCGAAAGCGAGCCGGAGAACGAGTCCGAAAAAGTCAGGTAGCGGAGAGCGTTAAGGCATTCATCCAAAACGTCCATCACTTCCGGGACGACGCACTCATCGAAACTGAGCCACCATTCGAACACGTCGTCGTCTTCGACGAAGCGCAACGAGCTTGGGACTTACAGCAGACGTCCAACTTCATGCGGCGCAAGAAAAAGCGTGTTGGTTTTTGCCAGTCTGAGCCCGAGTTCTTAATCTCGTACATGGACCGCCATTTGGACTGGGCAGTTGTCATTTGCTTGGTAGGAGGCGGTCAAGAGATTAATACAGGAGAGGCCGGAATTGACGCGTGGCTCGGCGCGGTTCGAGAAACCTTCCCTCATTGGAAAATGTTCATATCTTCCCGCTTGAGTGATAGTGAATACGCTTCTGAAAACGCTCTGGAGATAGCGCGATCGCGAAGGCATGTTCGTTTCGATGATTCACTGCACCTCGCGGTTTCAATGCGATCGTTTCGTGCGGAGAACGTGTCGACTTTCGTGAAGGCCGTTCTGGACTGCGAAATCGGCGCCGCCCGCGAGAACTTCACGAAGCTCGCGACGCGATTCCCAATTGTACTTACCCGCAATCTCGCCACGGCCAAGGAATGGGTGCGGACGCGAGCGCGTGGGTCCGAGCGATTTGGCCTGATAGCATCCTCCAAAGCGCAGCGGCTTAAGCCGCATGCCATCGACGTCCGCGTGGATGTTGATCCGGTGCAGTGGTTCTTATGCGATCGCGACGATACACGGTCCAGCTATTACCTCGAGGACGCAGCGACGGAATTCCAGGTTCAGGGCTTGGAGCTTGATTGGACGTGCGTCACTTGGGACGGAGATTTGCGCTATTGTGGCTCGCACTGGGGCTATCATAATTTCCGCGGAACTCGCTGGTGCAATATCGTCAAGTCAGATAAGCGGAACTATCTTCGCAATGCTTATCGTGTCTTGTTAACGCGGGCGCACCAGGGAATGGTTATCTTTGTTCCGCCGGGAGATGAGTCCGATCCCACTCGTTCACCCGAGATCTACGACTCGACGTTCAACTACCTCGCCGACATCGGGATTCCATTGATCGGGTGAGGTCTGGTAGGTCAGTTGCGATGTCGGCGCTGATGCAGACACCGATTCTCACGACCAAGCAGCGCGCAAAAAAAGGCCCCCGGAAAGGCTGTGTCCCAGGGGGGCAGAGGACAGCAACCTTATCCGGGAGCGATTGGACTCGCAACGAGCCTGACGTTCGCTTGGGAAGCGATCGATCGCGGCCCGCGTTCATCTTGTATCCGAAGCGTGCCGCCGGCATCCATGCCAACGGGTCCGCTTCGTGGTCCGCAGAAAAGCCCTAGTGGCCTCTCCAGTGCAGACCCACCACATGGATCCTTCTTGGTTCTCGCGTGCGGTTCAAACTGGATTTCGTGGCCGCGACCGCACGTGCATTGGTGTCGTGAGGCGGGAGAATATGGGAATCGCAAAATCGGGTCAAGGGCGATTTTTCGGGCTATTTTGCCGCCGTTTTAGGCCAATTCCGGGCCGCGGCAACCGCCAGCTTAGCCGTCTTGCCGGGTTAGAAGATCAAAGCATTGGCGTGCGTGGACGCAAAAAACGTCTCGGAGCGGAAATCGCACGGGCCATTCCGCGCTGGACCGCTGGATCGGCCCCCGGGGACGATTCTATCGCTGCGGTTGCCGCACGGGCGGCCTGGCGATGCGCTGCGCGGCCTCGGGCACCAACGTGCGCGGCGCGTCGATGACGACGCCTTCAGCGTTGGAAAGGTCGGCCGATTGTGCTACCCGACCGTCTTCCTTCCACCAGGTCCAGCGGCCGGTTGGCGCTCCGTTGGCATACTGGCCATAGATCGCCTTCTGCCCGTTGGCATGCCACCAGGTCCACACGCCGTCCTGTTTGCCGAGCAAGTAGCGGCCCTCCAGCGCCTTCTGTCCATTGGCGTGCCACCAGGTGAACTGGCCGACTTGCGCGTCATGCTCGAACAGGCCTTCGAACTGCCGCTGTCCGCCCGGGTGCCAGGCGGCCGAGGCGCCATGCTTCTCGTCGTGGCCGCTCTTGACGGTCACTTGCAACTTGCAGTTCCACCAGTCGTCGGGCGTCTGCTCGACGTCCTTGGCGAACAGGTAAATGTCCTCGGTCTTCTTCTTGCCATCGGCGTGATAAGTCGTCTTGGCGGCCAGCTTGCGACCCGCCTGGTGGGTTTCGTTCACTCGCACGCCCCCTTCAGGGCTCCATTCCACGAGTTCGCCGTCCAGATCGCCGTCGCGGAAATGTGCCTCGCGCATCGTATGACCGTTGGCATACCACCACATCGAAGGCCCGTGCCGATGTCCATCGACAAAGGCCCATTGGCTGATTTTGCGCATCTTGCCGTCATAGATCGTCCACGTGCCGTCGAGTTTGCCATCTTTAAAGGTGGCTTGCGAAACGAAGGGGCCGACAAATTGCCGGTAGGGAATCTTGTTCATCAGATCAGCTTCGCCGACCGCGCGGTACCAGCGGACCCAGGTGCCGGTGCGGTTGCCGCGTTCGTAATCGCCCTGTGCCACGAGATTGCCGCGCTCGTCCCACATTTTCCAAGGACCGTGATTCAGATAATTTCCGGCGGCATCTTGCGTCACCTGACGTTCGATTTTCACTTCGCCGTTTGGAAAGCGTTCCTTGATGATCTCGGTCTTGGGCTCGTCGTCGAGGTCCCGGTAGGGGAGACCGTTTTGGATGTCGGCCTGGGGATCGGCGTCGACGTCGATTTCTTCGTCGCCCGGCGTTTCGACGACGTAATCGGCCGCGCGTGGCGACTCGTTACCAATTACCCCTCGCGCCTTCCAACCGCCTGTCTGGGCGGACGCGTCGCTTCGTGGGGCTGGAATGAGTTTGACCTTCCGCCAAGTCGCAGGCGAACGCCGCGCCAGCGCGAACGACGATATCCAGATCACGGACCGGACCATGCCGCACTCCTTTGCTAGCACGAAAAGTCGCCGCCACGTTCGTCGGCGGCACTTGGTGTCTTCGTCTGCATTATCGTCAAATCGTGCACGGTCGCTTGTGTCGAAGTCGTGGCTCGTGGTCCGCGACTGGCACGCGGAGCCGAACTCCCCGTCTGGCCTCGCCCCGCTTTCTTCACTAGCTTCTGACCGCTAGCCACCGCCCCCTACTTGGGCTTCCTGGCCATGGTGCCGCTGGGACGGTGCGGGCTGTAGGCCAGTCCGATCCAGCCGTCCTCGACTACGAATTGCGTGACTTGCAGGTCTTTGATACGCGAATCGGAAGTGATTTTCTCGCTCAACAGGCTCAATTCGCGGCTGGGCGAAAGGACCTTGCTGAAAATGGTGCGCAACAGCACCTGAGGCTTGCCCCGCAGCGACTTTCCGTCGAGAAAGATCGTCGTGTCGCGCACGAACCTGGGATCCAGATTCCTCGCCTCGGGGCGGTAGTGAGTACGAACCGTGAAATCGCGCCAATGGTGGCGGCCCTGCGTCAATTCGGCGATCGCGAACACCACCTCCACCCGCCCGTCCTCGCAGCGCAGTCGCACGCCATTGTCCTTGGCGAAGGTAATCTGCACATCGTCTGGCAAGTCGGTCTGCTGGTTGAGCTGCGGGCGACCGAGTTTTTCGGCGAGCCAGGCGAACAGCTCTGGCATGGTGAACTTTCGCCCGCCCAGATCGAGTTTCTCCAGCACGTTGTTGAGCGCCGATTGGTGCAACTGCATGCTGAACCAGCTATCGGCAGGCGCCCGCGGACGGGGAGTATGGGCCCCCAGTTGTTCCATGCCGGCCAATCGTACACGGGCCACAATTCTCTCTTCGGTGGTCGACAGGGCCAAGGGCGTGATTTCCATGCCCAGCCGCTTGAGCGTCGCCAATTGTTCTTTTTCGAAACGTTGGGCACTCTCGGTCAATAGCGGGCGTATCTCGGCGTCCAGCTGATCGCGGGCGCGCGTGGCCACCTTGTACTCGACTTCGACTCGGGCATCTCCCCGCGCCTCGTCGTGCTTGTTGCGCGCGACACTGCGCACCAGCGGGCCCACAAGCGGCACGCCGTCGAAATCGGTCTCTAGCGAGATTAAATACGAGTAACTGTTCTCGGCTTCGGCAATCGCGGGCCAGACGCTCAATCCCTGGGGACCAATCACGAATAACTTTCGCACCAGGAACGTCGAGCGACCTTCGTTGTAAAAGGTCGCCGGGCCGCTGGTCGACCGGGTGTCGGAATCCACTAACCCGTTCGCTTCCAAGCCAATGCGAATTCGCCGCGGATCGGGCACCAGCCGCACCGACAACTTGGTGTAGGTCGTGCTGTGCCCGTACACCGGCACGTTGACGACCGTGTCCTGCACTTCGTTCTCCATCTTGGGCGGCTGAGGAACCATGCGATTCACCAACGGCCCGGCCAGCGCGATCCGCAAGTTCGCGTTGCGATAATGCGTGTCGAGACTCTGGCTCATTTCTTCGGCTTCGGCCGGCGAGGACCAGCTCAGCCCGCGAAAATCGTCGGCCACTTTGCGAGCATCGCTTGTCAGTCCGCTGTATTCGTACGCTTCCAGATGCGCGAGCAATTGCGCGGGAGTCACTGGGGCCGCGGCCCACACACGCAACTCGTTCTGCAACGCCGCCAACGGGCCCTCGTTGACGAACTTGCGTTGCGAGCGCGACAAGCGGTACGACTCTAATTGATCGAGCACTTTGCGGGCTGCGGCGCGTCTTTCCTGCTCCGAGCCCTCCCGCGCCAAGCCATCCAGCGTTTTCAATTGCAAGTATTTTCGCCAGGCAGCGCCGCTTTTGCCTTTGTGAGTCAACGAATCCACGTCCGCCAGGCAAACGCGAAGCGCTTCCGGCGATTCGGTCGACGTCAGCACCGAGGTCGCCGTCTCGGGCAGCGCGGCGGCATGCTCCCAGACTTCCAGCCAGCGAATGAGCGCGTATCGAGTTCGAGCGTCTTGCGATTCCAGTGACGATTCGACCGGTGTCGCCGCTACGTCCGGCTCGGCAAGCTCGCGCAACTGCTTGATGATCCGCAAAACGTCGTCGCGCTGGCCGCCGACGGCACACAGTTCGCGAACCAGATCGGCGGCCCGCCCGGCCCAAGCGGCGCGCGAGTCATCTTGTGTCAGCCGATTGAGTTGCGAAATCAAGGCGCGTGGTACCGGCCAACCGGGCGCCGGCTCCGCTTCGACCGCTGGCGATTCCTCAACGGGCGATTCGGCCGGCGGATCTTCCGGCGGAACCTCCATGTCGGGCCCATCGTCGGCCGCGCTGGACGGCCGATGGACCACTTCCAATGTCTGGCTGACCTCCAAGGTCAACTCCGGAGCCGGTGGCACGGCCGGAACTTCGACCACCGCGGGCGCCTCGGCAACCAGTTCGACGGTTTCGCGCGCCGTGAGTTCGCTGTCCTCGATTTGCTCAAGCGGCTCGGTCGCGGGCTGGCTTTCGACGACCTGGGGCTTGCGACTCTCGAGCACTTGTTGCAGCGACTCGTGACGAGCCATGCGATCCCAAGCTCGAGGGGCCGTCACGCTCAATACAAACAGGCAGGCGAGTATGCCCAGGTAAGGCCAAACGGGACTACGTTTCTTAGGTTTCATCCGCCGCACTCCTTTGCCAGGGTCGGCGCAGTGCCGACCGCAAGATCCTGCATTTCCTTAGAATCGGTAAACTGAGCCGACCAAGTGGAAGGTGTTTCGGGAGAAGATTTGCCCGTGGCAAGATTTGCCGACCAGGCGATTTGACGATACGGCGCGAACATGGCGAACCAAGCAGCGTTTGTGACGCTAAATTGGCCGACGAGTCGCCTCGGTTCCCCCCGCTCAAGGGTCGTGTTTGCTGGCAGCTTTGTGGCGCTTGAGTGTTTGAAGCGGGCGGTGCGCACCCATAAGATGGGGATACCGCGTGACCTATTCGTCTTCGGAGTTCTGCGCCGTGCGCTGGCCGCTGCGATATCAAATCCTGTTCCCGTTCGGCGGCGTGATGCTCGCCGTCGTGCTGGGCGTCAGCCTGCTCGACGCGGTGCTAGCGGCTCGCCGCACACAGCGGCAAATCGAACACCAATTGAATGAAGTTGCCCAGACACTTCTCGACGCCACGTTTCCCTTGACCGACGCCGTGCTCAGGCAAACCCGGGGTCTGTCGGGAGCCGAATTCTTGCTCACCGACCGGCAAGGCAATTTACGGGCCGCCAGCCTGGCGCCGATCGATGTCAGCCGAATTCCGCTCGAACCCAACGCGGGACGCGAATTCAGCCTGGGAGATCCGATCTCGCTGGCGACGGGAGAATTCTTCCACACGGCCATCGCCATCCGGGAGCGAGGCTCCCAAGCGGAGCCGCTGTTGCTCCATATCCTTTATCCGCAAAGCTTCCTCCGCGAGGCCCGCTGGCAGGCCGCCTATCCGCCGCTGCTGTTGGGCACGGCGCTACTGGGGGTGGTAATCGTGTTGGCCGTCGGCATCGCCGGACGATTGAGCCGGCCAATTCTCGATTTGCGACGAGAGCTCAGCCGCCTGGTAAAGGGCGAGTTTCGACCGCTCCCCGCGCCGCGACGCAACGACGAAATGAGTGACTTGATCGGCTCGGTCAACAGTTTGGGCGAGGAACTGGACGAGTTGCGCCGCGCGATCAAGCGCTCCGAGCGATTGGCGCTTCTCGGTCAACTCAGCGGCGGACTGGCCCATCAATTGCGCAATAGCGTCACGGGAGCGCGAATCGCGGTTCAGCTCCACCAGCGGCGCTGCCGCGAGATCGATCCCGAGAGCCTGGCCGTCGCGCTGCGGCAGTTATCGCTCACCGAATCGCACCTGGAGCGATTCTTGACCGCCGGTCAGCCCTCGGCCCCGCGCCGCGAACGCAGCGACTTGCAAAAAATCGTGCTCGACGTCGTGGGTCTGGTGGCGCCATCATGCGATCACCGAGGCGTGGACCTGCAATGCGAAACTCTGGGGAGCGCCTCGCGCGAAATCTGGGCCGATGCCGATCAGCTGCGCCAGTTACTGTTGAACCTCGTGCTCAACGGCGTCGAGGCAGCCGGCAAGAACGGCTGGGTGCGGGTCGAGTTGGCCGCGCGCGAGCAGGCCACGATTTTGCGCGTTTTGGACAGCGGTCCCGGACCCCAAGGCCCGATCTTGGAACGGCTTTTCGAACCGTTCGCGACCGGTAAGCCGGAAGGAATCGGGCTGGGGCTGGTAGTGGCCCAAAAAATTGCCGAAGCGCACGGCGGCTCGATCCGCTATCTTGATTCGCGGCCAACGTGTTTCGAAGTAGTTCTGCCCGATAGCGCCATCGAAGCCCCTGAACCCGCGCCCCATGTCGCCGCGGGCGTGCCGACCCCAATGCCCGTCCTGGAACCGTGAAAGCGAGCTGCGATGAGTCACGTATTGATCGTTGACGATGAAGAGAGTATTTGCTGGGGACTGGAGCGATTGCTAAAGGACTCGGGGCACGATGTGACCCTGGCCGCATCGGCCGAGGAGGCCTTTGAATCGGCGGCCCGGCGGCGCCCCGATTTGGCGGTGTTGGACGTCCGCCTGCCCGGCGTCGACGGTCTTACGGCGATGTCTCGCTTAACCCAACTGACCGGTCCGATTCCGATTGTCGTCATCACGGCGTTCGGCAATCTGGATGTGGCCGTGCGCGCGATGAAAAACGGCGCATTCGACTATTTGACCAAACCGTTCGACTTGGAACAGGCGGCCGCGGTCATCGATCGCGCGCTGGGCCAAGTCCGGCCGGAGGCGGCGGAGGCCCACGAGGAAATCGGCGCCGGCGAGGGAACCCTGCTAGGCCAGAGCCCCGCGATGCAAGAGGTTTTCAAGCGCATCGCGCTCGTGGCCCCGACCGATGCCTCGGTGTTGATCACCGGGGAAAGCGGCACCGGCAAGGAACTCGTGGCCAGGGCCATTCATCGGCATTCGGCGCGGGCTCAGCGCCCCTTCGTTCCCATCCACCTGGCGGCTTTGAGCCCGACCTTGGTCGAAAGCGAACTATTCGGACACGCGCGCGGCGCATTCACGGGCGCCGACAATGCACGGCAAGGGCTGCTGGAACTGGCCGACGATGCCACGGTGTTTTTTGACGAAGCCGGCGATATTCCTCCCAGCGTGCAGGTCAAGCTGCTGCGTGTGCTGGAGCAACACGAACTGACTCCGGTGGGCAGCGCAGGCGCGGCCGACCGCGTTTCGGGTCATCGCCGCCAGCAACCGCGACCTGCGCGGCGACAGTCACGAATTCAGCCTGCGGCGTGATCTCTATTTTCGCTTGGCGGCGTTCGAGATCGTGCTCACGCCACTGCGCGAACGGGTCGAGGATATTCCCCTGCTGGCCGAGCATTTCCTCGGCCGCGTCGAGCGGCGAGGCCGACAACGACCTCGCTTCACGCCCCAGGCCATGTCCGAGTTGTGCCGCCGGAGTTGGCCGGGCAACGTCCGGCAACTGCGGCATGCGGTCGAGCACGGAGCCTTATTGGCTCGGGGCGGGCGAATCGACGTCGATCAATTGCCGCCGCCGGTCGAAGATCTGGTCCAGCGATCGGCGGCCAGCGAACTCGACGCCGCGGTGCGGGCTTGGACGCGGCAGCAGCTTTCCGACGCGTCGACCGACGGCCACTTGTACCAGGTATTCCTATCGCGCGTCGAACCGGCCCTGTTCGAGACCGTGCTGCACAATACGACCGGCAATCGGGCAGCGGCCGCCGACTCGCTGGGGATCCATCGGGCCACGCTCCGCAAGAAGCTCAACGGCGTTTCCGCCGAATCGTGAGCGAATTAGCAGTCTTCCTCAACCAGCACCGTGTCGGCGTGCTCGTAAGCGGGCGCGCAGCAACATAGAAACACGAGTGGCTTGTCGCCCGTGTTCGTGATCTGGTGAACCTGGCCGGGAGGAATCGCGATGGCATCTCCCGGGACGACCGGGGCCGTCTGGTCGGCAATGCGCATCTGGCCTTGGCCAGCGAGGATGTAGTAGATTTCTTCCGTCTTGGGATGATAATGAGGCGCGGTGCGCGCGCCAGGCGGCACGCGGGCTTCGGCCAGGCTTTGGTTGCGTATGCACGAGTTACGGTGCGCCAATAGCTCGCGAATCGCGGAGCCATCCTTGGTCGTGAAACTTTCGGTCTTGGCCAGATTGACGATGTCCATGAGTCGTAGAGTCCCTTCCAATGTCAGGCCCGATGATGAATCGCGACCACGGCCGGAAAGTACGGGCGGACGTCCCATTCGGCCGCCAGCGGCAACAACCCCATGTCGAACTGCTCGTCAGCCTCCACGACGAAGACGCTTTTCGGCGGGGCCTTTTCGAACAATAAGCCGATGAGGGCCAGCATCTCGGCTTGGCGCTCGACATAGAAGGAAAACGGCGGCGACGAAAAGATAAGCCAAGGCTCGTCGGTCGCGATCCTTTCGCGCTGAGCCCAAATGAACGTGTTGGCGGCATGCACCGTCGTGCGATCGGTCACGCCCAGCAATGCGGCATTTTCGCGAATCAGCCGCGCGGTGGGAAAATGTTGTTCGACGAAGGTGCCCCGCGCGGCGCCGCGGCTGATCGCCTCGAATCCTAATGCCCCGGTCCCCGCGAATAGATCGATCGCATGCTGTCCGACGACGACCGGCCCCACCAGGTTGAAAACCGCCTCGCGGACGCGATCCTTCATCGGTCGCGTCCTCTGGTCGCCGCTATAGAGCAGCTTGCGGTGGCGCAGTGTCCCGCCGATGATGCGCAGTTCCGGCGGCTCGGCTTGCTGTCGATCGGACGGGGTCTGCCGGTTCGCTGGGGCGGGAACCTGTTTGCGACTGCGTGGCACGTTTGTGAACTCCGCGGGCTGGTCCGGCGTAGCAATGAAAGTGCCCGGGCGGTTCGTCGGCAACCGTCTGGCGGCAAGATTTTATCGGACTCGGCTTTAAGTCGATTCGGCCCGTGAATTCAGGGATTTTTTGCCCCCGGACGAACGACCTATGTTTTGATATGCTGACTATAGCCGATTCGGCCCTCGCCCTCGACCTCGTGTGAACCCTGGGACCTTGCCATGCGACTGCGTTATCTGCTGATTCTGGCCCTTTGCTTCACCTGCCTGGACAAAGCGTACGCTGCTCCCGAGGCTGCCAAGGCCAAGGCCAAAGCCGCGGCGGACGACAAAGGCGGCGACGATAGCCCGCAGGCCCAGTTTTCCAAACTTTTCAGCGAGTGGAAACAGACCCTGGGCAAGCTGTACCAGATTCGCAACCGATTCCAGAAGGATCCCTCGGCCGATAAAAAGGCGCTCGAGGCCGAGTACAACGCGCTGATGAAGCAAGCCCTGACCATGACCGAACCGCTGAGCGAGGCGGCGGAAAAGGCCTATCTGGCTGCGCCCAACACGAACAAAGAACTCGACGACTTCATGATCAAAACCCTGACGGGGCTGGTCGTCGGCGACGAATATGAAAAGGCGACGGCTTGGGCCCAGATGCTATTGGACAACAAGCTGGAGCACAAAGATCTCAATGTGCTGGCCGGCATGGCCTTTTTTGCGGTCAACGATTTCGACAAGGCTGGAAAATATCTGCAAGCCGCCAAGGACGCCGACGCCATCACCGCCAATGGCGATCGGTACCTGAAGATGGTCGACAAGTACAAAGAGCTGTGGAAGAAAGAAAAGGCGATCCGCGATCGCGAGGACAAAGCCGACGATCTGCCCAAGGTTAAGCTGACGACCAGCAAGGGCGATATCGTGATCGTGCTGTTCGAGAACGAAGCCCCCATCGCCACGGCTAATTTTCTGGATCTGGTGGAGAAGAAATTCTACGACGGACTGACCTTCCACCGTGTGCTGCCCGGCTTCATGGCACAAGGCGGCGATCCGAAGGGAGATGGCAGCGGCGGCCCCGGATACACGATTCCCGATGAATGCCGCCAGGAGAATCGCCGCACGCATTTTCGCGGCAGCTTGAGCATGGCCAAGACCCCCGAGCCCGACACCGGCGGTTCGCAGTTCTTTCTGACGTTCGTTCCCACCAGCCATCTCGACGGCAAGCACACGGTATTCGGGCGCGTGATCGAGGGCATGGACGTCGCGTCGAAGCTGCAACGCATTGAACCCGGCGGCGCCCGGCACGCCGGACAAGATCGAAAAGGCGACCGTGCTCCGTAAACGCGCGCACAAGTACGAAATCTTGGGCAAGCGTCTCGACAGCAAATAAGGCAGCCGGCGCGGCGCGTCTCTCTGGGCCAGGAAATCTCTCAAGCGGCCGGCAATCATTCGCGCGCCTCCCCCCTTCCGTCGGTCGGCCTTTGACCTGCCTGGCATTGCTGACGGGAATTCAGCCAGCCCATGGGGCGACCCTTCCCGCTGCCCTGGTAAACGAGGGCGGTCGCCCGTCTCGTAGAATCAAAACTGATGCCGGCTCCGTGGTCGCTCGTCGGCTGGTTGAATCCAATTCGTTGTGATTCAATCACTTATAGACGGCGGCGAACCGCTTAGTCACGGTGGCTGTCAGTCTCGAGAAACCCGCGTGGCTCGATAAAAACTGCTTGACGGGGAGCGCTCGGATGCCTAACCTATCATGTTCGATTCAAATCTTGCGTTTGTATTCTATTCAGAATTCTCATCGGGCGATGCTCCTTCCATGCAGTTGAAATCACTCAAGGTCTTCTGCGATGTCGTCGGCTGGAGAAGCTTTTCCCGAGCCGCGGACGAGAACGGTATTTCGCAGTCCGGCGCTAGCCAGGTCGTCAACCAATTGGAACGCCGGCTGGGGGTCAAGTTGATCGACCGCTCGAAGCGCCCCTTCGTGCTCACGCCGGAGGGCGAAGCCTACTACGAAGGCTGCCGCAAACTGGTCCAGCGCTACGACGCCCTGGAAGACCAGGTGCGCACGCTGCACGAAGAAGTCTCGGGCCGAGTGCGCGTGGTGTCGATCTATTCGGTCGGTCTGCACCATATGAGCCGATACCTGCAGGACTTCCTCAGCCAGTACCCGCGTGCCAACGTGCGATTGGAATATCAGCATCCGCATCGGGTCTACGAGGCCGTAGAAAAGGACCATGCCGACCTGGGGCTGGTCAGCTACCCACGGTCGTCGCGCACGATCGAGGCCATCGGCTGGCGTGAGGAGCCGATGGTGTTGGTTTGCGCGCCGACGCATCGTTTGGCCGGATATCCGCGGATCGCCCTGGAGGATTTGGCCGGCGAGAAGGTTATTGGCTTCGACAGCGATTTAACGATTCGCCGCGAGATCGATCGCGTGCTGCAGCTGCACGACGCCGAGGTTCGCGTGACCATGGAATTCGACAATATCGAGACGATCAAACGCGCCATCGAGATCGACGCGGGCGTGGCGCTGCTGCCCGAGCCAACCGTGCTGCGCGAGGTGGAAGCCAAGACGCTGGTGATGGTGCCGCTGGCGACCGACGAGTTGGTTCGGCCGCTGGGCATCATTCACCGCCGCGGCAAAGAAATGGGCAGCACGGCGCGGCGATTTATCGAGCTATTGCGAAGCGAAGGACAAAACGTGGCGCCGGCGGTCGACGCGACCGCTGCCGATTGTGCCTGCAACGGAAACGGCCATGCGGGCAGCAACGGTCACGCGGCGGCGCTGCCCGCGAGCGCGGAGACTGGCGGCGTCTACAGGCCGGCCCGAGGGGCGCGGGTCAAAGCGAAATGAGTGAAAGGAGGCCAGCGGCCATGCAGCCCAACAAAATCAAAAAGAACTACGGCCCGCCCGCCAAGCAAGGGTTGTACGATCCCGCGCAAGAACACGATGCCTGCGGCGTCGGGTTCGTCGTGAATATTCGCGGCGAGAAAAGCCATCAGATCGTCCGCTCCGGCCTGGAGATCCTGGTCAACCTTGCGCACCGCGGCGCGTGTGGCTGCGACCCGTTGACTGGCGACGGAGCTGGGATTTTGACCCAAATACCGCACGATTTTTTCGCCGCGAAGGCCGGGGAATTGGGAATCCAGCTGCCCGAGCCGGGGGAATACGGCATCGGCACGATCTTTCTGCCTCGCGACGAAGCCGAGCGGCAGTATTGCCTTGAGCGATTCGAGGCGATTGTCGCCGACGAAGGGCAAGTTTTCCTGGGTTGGCGCGACGTGCCGATCGACAACAACGTATTGGGGCAAACCGCGCGCGACGTCGAGCCGGTGATCCGTCAAATGTTCGTGGCCCGCGGCTCAAAGACTCCGCCGGACATGTTGGAGTGGAAGCTGTACGTGATCCGAAAGCGGCACGCCAACGAGATTCGCAAAAGCGATTTGACCCAAAAAGAGTACTGTTACGTGCCGACTCTTTCCTCGCGCGTGATCGTCTACAAGGGTCTGTTGCTGGCCGATCAGGTCGAGCGATTCTTCGCTGACCTGGCCGACGAGCGATTTGTCTCGGCGCTGGCCCTGGTGCATCAGCGCTACAGCACGAACACGTTTCCGACTTGGGACCTGGCCCATCCGTTTCGCTACCTGGCACACAACGGCGAGATCAATACGCTGCGTGGCAACGTCAACTGGATGCACGCCCGCGAAAAGATGTTCGCCAGCGAGAAGTACGGCGACGATTTGAAGAAGATCTGTCCGGTGTGCATTGCCGGCGCCAGCGACTCAGCCGTGTTCGACAACGCCCTGGAACTGCTGGTGCTGACTGGCCGATCGCTGCCCGAGGCCATGTCGATGCTCGTTCCCGAGCCCTGGCAGAAGCACGAGAGCATGCCGGACGACCTCAAGGCTTATTACGAATATCAATCGTGCCTGCTCGAGCCGTGGGACGGCCCGGCGTCGATGGCCTTTACCGACGGCACGTTGATGGGCGCCGTGCTCGACCGAAACGGCCTGCGACCCAGCCGCTACTGGGTGACCAAGGGCGGATTGGTGGTGATGGCCTCCGAAGCCGGCGTGCTCAAAATTCCGCCCGAGGAGGTCGAGTCGAAGGGCCGCTTGCGCCCGGGCCGCATGTTCCTGGTAGACACGGCCCAGGGCCGAATCATTGCCGATCGCGAAATCAAAGAGGGCCTGGCCGCGCGGCGTCCCTATCGCCAGTGGCTTAGCGACAACCTCGTGACATTGGCGCAATTGCCTGCCGCGACCGCCGCCAACGGCCACGCCGAAGAGCCGCTCTTGAAACTACAGCGCGCGTTTGGTTACACGCTCGAGGATCTCCGCATCCTGATGGGGCCGATGGCCACCGACGGCCAAGAGGCGATCGGCTCAATGGGCAACGACACGCCCTTGGCCGTGCTCTCCAACCGCCCGCAATTGCTCTACAATTACTTCAAGCAATTGTTCGCGCAGGTCACGAATCCTCCGCTGGATGCCATCCGCGAGGAAATCATCACCTCCTTGATCACGACGATCGGATCCGAGGGCAACCTGCTCGAGGAAACTTCCGAGCAGTGCCGCCTGCTGCGGCTGGAACACCCGATTCTCACGAACTCCGAACTAGAGCAAGTCCGCCAGTTGAACAGCAAGCAGCTGATCAGCCGCACCCTCTCGATTCTCTTTCCACTGGCCGAGGGAGTCGCGGGCATGCGCCGGCGGCTCGACGAGTTGCGGCGCGAGGCATCGCAGGCGATCGCCGATGGCGTGACGATCCTGATTCTGTCGGACCGCGGCGTCAACGCCGAGTTAGTCCCGATTCCTGCCCTGCTGGCCACGAGCGGCGTGCACCACCACTTGGTGCGCGAGGAAAGTCGCACCCGCTGCGGACTGGTCGTCGAGACCGGCGAAGCTCGCGAGGTGCATCACTTCGCCCTATTGACCGGCTACGGCGCCGGGGCGGTCAATCCGTATCTCGCCTTCAGCACCCTGCGGCAGATGTTGGCCGACGGGCAGCTGCCGGACGAGTACTCGATCGAGAAGCTGGAACAGAACTACATCAAAGCCGTCGGCAAGGGCCTGCTCAAAGTCATGTCGAAGATGGGCATCTCGACGCAGCAAAGCTATCGCGGGGCACAGATCTTCGAAGCCATCGGCCTGAACAGCGAGTTTGTCGACGAATTCTTCACGCGCACCCCCAGCCGCATCCAGGGCGTGGGCCTGGATGCCGTGGCCAAGGAGTCCATTCGCAGGCACGAACATGCCTATCCCCGCACCGAGGTCCCGCAAACGCTCGACCTGGACGTGGGCGGCCAGTACCAATGGCGACGCAAGGGCGAAGCCCACATCTTCAGCCCCGACGTGATCGCCAAGCTGCAACATTCAACTCAATTGAACAGCCGCGAGGAATTTCGCCAGTTCTGCCAATTGATCGACAATCAGCAGCGGCAACTGCTGACCTTGCGCGGGCTGCTGGATTTCAAATCGGCGGACAAGCCTGTTCCGCTGGTCGAAGTCGAGCCGGCGGCCGAGATCGTCAAGCGGTTCGCGACCGGCGCGATGTCATACGGCTCGATCTCGCGCGAGGCGCACGAGACGCTGGCGATCGCCATGAATCGCATCGGCGGCAAGAGCAATACGGGCGAAGGGGGCGAAGACCCGGTCCGCTTCCAGCCCGACGCCAACGGCGACCGCCGCAGTAGCGCCATCAAGCAGGTGGCCAGCGGGCGTTTCGGCGTCACCAGCGAGTACCTCGTCAGCGCGCGCGAACTACAGATCAAGATGGCCCAGGGCGCTAAGCCGGGCGAGGGCGGTCAATTGCCCGGGCACAAAGTGGACAAGGAAATCGCCCGCATCCGCTACAGTACGCCGGGCGTGGGCCTGATCTCGCCCCCGCCGCACCACGACATTTATTCGATCGAGGATCTCTCGCAATTGATCCACGATCTGAAAAACGCGAATCGCGAAGCGCGAATTTCAGTCAAACTCGTGGCCGAGATTGGCGTGGGCACGGTGGCGGCAGGCGTGGCCAAGGGCAAGTCCGACGTGGTGCTCATCAGCGGACACGACGGCGGCACCGGCGCCAGCCCGCAAACGTCCATTAAACATGCCGGCGCTCCCTGGGAATTGGGCCTTGCCGAAACGCACCAGGTGCTCGTGCTTAATGATTTGCGCAGTCGAATCACGGTGCAAACCGACGGCCAGTTGCGCACGGCGCGCGACGTGGCGATTGCCACCATGCTGGGCGCCGAGGAATGGGGGATTGCGACGGCGGCGCTCGTCACGGTGGGCTGCATCATGATGCGCAAGTGCCATCTGAACACCTGCCCGGTGGGCATCGCCACGCAAGATCCCGAGCTGCGAAAGAAGTTCGTCGGCAAACCCGAACACGTCGTCAACTACTTTTTCCTGTTGGCCGAGGAGTTGCGGGAAATCATGGCGCGGCTCGGCTTTCGCACGATCAACGAGATGGTCGGTCGGGTCGACCGACTCGACACCCGCA
Organism: uncultured Planctomycetaceae bacterium; assembly: GCA_963791755.1. Taxonomy (GTDB): domain Bacteria; phylum Planctomycetota; class Planctomycetia; order Pirellulales; family PALSA-1355; genus PALSA-1355. The sequence continues at coordinate 368,410 of CAWBTK010000001.1, read as the reverse complement.
ACGCGATCGAGCACTGGAAGGCCAAGGGGCTCGACTTTTCCGCGATCCTGCACAAACCAGAAATGCCGGACCACGTGCTCACCTACTGCGCCTCGCCGCAAGATCACGGGCTGGAGCAGTCGATCGACGTCACGTTGCTTTTGGACCTGTGCCACGAGGCGCTGGAACACGGCGAGCCGGTGAAGGTCGACTTGCCGATTCGCAACGTCCACCGCACGGTGGGCACGATCCTGTCGAGTGAAGTCACTCGCAAGTACGGCCGCGGCGGGTTCCAGCACGACGACACGATCCAGTTGAATTTCCGCGGCAGCGCCGGCCAAAGCCTGATGGCCTTCGGCGTCCACGGCATCACGGCCCGGGTCGAGGGGGACGTGAACGATTACTGCGGCAAAGGCCTTTCCGGCGGAAAGATCATCGTCTACCCGCCGCGCGAGAGCACGTTTCCGGCCGAGGACAATATCATCGCCGGCAACGTCGTGTTATATGGCGCCACCAGCGGCGAGCTTTATCTGCGCGGAATGGCCGGTGAGCGATTTTGTGTGCGCAACAGCGGAGCCTCGGCCGTGGTCGAGGGCGTTGGCGACCACGGCTGCGAATATATGACTGGCGGCCGGGCGGTCATCCTGGGCAAAACGGGGCGCAACTTCGCGGCGGGAATGAGCGGTGGTATCGCCTATGTGCTCGATCTCGACGGCACTTTTCCACCTCTCGTGAACAGGGAGATGGTCGAGCTGGAAGACCTCAGCGACCCGGCCGACCAGGATACCGTGTTGACCTTGGTTCGAAAGCACGTGCAATACACGCACAGCACGCGTGGACAGTGGGTGCTGGATCACTGGAAAGACGTCGTCGGCAAGTTCGTGAAGATCATGCCGGCCGATTACAAGCTGGCCCTCAAAAAACTAGAAGAAGAAGCTCAGGCGATGCAAAGCGGACTCGAGGTGGCTCATGGGTGATGTGCGCGGATTCATGAAGTATCGTCGCAACTACGTGCCCAAGGAGCCCGTCGCCGAGCGCTTGCGCCACTACAACGAATTCCTCACTATCCTGCCGCCCGAGGAGCTGCAAACCCAAGGCGCGCGATGCATGGATTGCGGAATTCCCTTCTGCCATACCGGCTGCCCGCTGGGGAACATTATTCCCGACTTCAACGACCTGGTGTATCGCAACCAATGGCGCGAGGCCAGCGAACGGCTGCACTCGACCAATAATTTTCCCGAATTCACCGGCCGCGTTTGTCCGGCGCCCTGCGAGGCGGCCTGCGTGCTGGGAATCAACGAAGATCCCGTCTCGATCAAGCAAATCGAGATGTCGATCGCCGATCGCGCCTTCGACGAGGGGTGGGTCGTGCCTCAGCCGCCCACGACCCGCACCGGCAAGAAAGTAGCCGTCGTCGGCAGCGGACCGGCCGGTCTGGCCGCCGCGCAGCAACTCAATCGCGTTGGCCACCTGGTCACGTTGTTCGAGCGCGCCGACCGTCCCGGCGGGCTGCTGATGTACGGTATTCCCGACTTCAAGTTGGAAAAGTCCCGAGTCTGGCGGCGAATCGATCAGATGCGCGCCGAGGGGGTCGAGTTCCGCACCGGCGCCCACGTCGGCCAGAACGTCTCGGTCGAGCAGTTGCGCGACGACTACGATGCCCTGCTGCTGACTGGGGGCGCAACCCACGCCCGCGACCTGGCGATCCCGGGCCGCGAGCTCGAGGGCGTTCACTTCGCAATGGAATTCCTGCCTCAACAGAACAAAGTCAATCAGGGCGACGTGCTACCCAGCCAGATCCGGGCCACGGGCAAACACGTGATCGTTATCGGCGGCGGCGACACCGGCAGCGACTGCACGGGCACCTCGAATCGGCAAGGCTGTGCCAGTCTGACGCAATTCGAGCTCTTTCCCGCTCCGCCCGATCTGGGACAATTCCCACGTGCCGCCGATCGGCCCGGCTCGAGCCCCTGGCCGTACTGGCCATTAATCTTGCGAACCAGCACCTCGCACGAAGAGGGCTGCGAACGCGAGTTCAGTATCGAGACCAAGGAGTTCCTGGGCGACGACTCGGGCCGCGTGACCGGTTTGCGCAACCGTGCGCGTGGAATGGCTCAAAGATGCCAACGGTCGACCTTCGTTCAAGGAAGTGCCTGGCAGCGAAAAAATCTGGCCCGCGCAGCTAGTGCTGTTGGCCATGGGTTTCGTCGGCCCGGAAAAAAACGGCATGATCGAACAACTGGGTCTCGAACTCGATCCGCGCGGCAACGTGAAGTGCAACGAACAGTACATGTCGAGCGTCGCTGGCGTCTTTGCGGCCGGCGACATGCGTCGCGGTCAGTCGCTTGTCGTATGGGCCATTCACGAAGGTCGCGAGGCGGCTCGCGCCGTCGATAAATTTCTGATGGGCGTCACCCATTTGCCGAGCGTCAACGCCGGCGATTTCGCCTGGCGCTAAAAGATCTTTCCATCGCCGACCCGTGTTGGGCTCGCGGCAGCTGTGACGCTCTTACCGTGCGCCCACCCCCGCTTTTGCGGTCTTTTCGGGTGCGGACGGGTGCGTTATTGCCGATTGCGACGATCGGCCGAATGGCCCGGATACCGTCGGTTACGCAAATTGGCAAAATCAGGTGAAGAAAATCGACCGCCTCAGGCGAATACTATGGTGGCGGACGATTTTGCCCGCCTGGCGGCCAAAAATCGGGCCGTAAGACCAAGAGCCCAGGGACGGCTCCTCAATCCGGCGAGATGCGGCGATGAATGACGATCACGGCTCGCGACTCAACATCCTGGCAATCGACGACGCGGCGGACGTGTTGGGCAAGATATCGGCGATTGCGGCGGAAGCGGGTTACACATGCCGCTGCGTTCGCGACGCCCAGGGTGCCCGCGATTCGGTCCGGCAAGCGACTCCCGATCTGATCATCTCGGCCATTAGTCTGGCCGGCCACAGCGGCGTGGCGATTTGCGACGAGCTCAAACAACAAATCGGCCATGCAGACCTTCCCGTCATGTTTCTCTCCGCGGCCCAAGGGCCCGACATCATTCGCCGCGCAACCCGACTGGCGGCACGTACTACCTGCGCAAGCCGTTCGACGCCGCGGTGCTCGTGCAGCTCATTGAGAAGAGCCGCCACGTCTTGCACCTGGCGCATCACTAGCTCGCCTGGCGGCTTATCGGCCGCCTTCGATGGCACGGGCGCGTTACGCGAGAACTCGTGGCCGCCAACGCGAATGCCGCGGACCGCGTTCATCAATAGTGCGGCGGACGCTCGTCTTCGGGCTTGCGAACTTCGGGCTCCGATCCCGCCAGCCGATTAAGATCGCCGGCCAGCGAGGCAATGCGCTGCGACAGCGTGTCGATTTGCCGCTGCTGCGCGAGCACGACCTGGTCCAACTCTCCCAACGTGCGCTGCAGGTGCGTGTAGAGGGTCTCCAATTCGACGATACGTGCTAGCGCCGTTTGCGGACTTTCGGCATGTTCTGGACGTTCTGTTTCCATGCCGTCAAGCTACGCGCGATCGCGCCGCGGAGCAAGCCACCCGCTTGCGCGTCTGCCTGATTGACTCTCGCGGCGCGGGCAGGATAATACACCGCTTGCTCGTGCGACTGAGGGCTTGCCCGCGCCGCGGGCTGCCCCTCGGTTGCCGATTTGTCCCAATTTCGGAGTGGATCCATGGAAACGCAAACCAGCGAACAGTTGATTCACAAGAAGTGCGTGCCTTGCGAGGGCGGCGTTGCAAAATACTCGCTGGATGAATCGCGCGCGCAATTGGCTACGCTCGATGGTTGGCAACTCACGCACGAAGGCCAGCGAATCCGCAAGAACTGGGTCGTGAAGAACTTCATGGCTGGAATCGACTTCTTCAATCGCGTGGCGGAAATCGCCGAAGGCGAGGGCCATCATCCCGACTTGCACCTCGAAGGCTACCGCAACGTGGGTGTCGAGCTCTACACGCACGCCATCGGCGGCTTGTCGGAGAACGATTTCATCCTGGCCGCGAAAATCGACAAACTTCCGATCACGCTGAAAAAGTAGCCTTCCTTCGCGCCATGCCTCCGAGCCATCCCAGCGTGTTGACCGCCCCGCCCGAATCGCTGCGCCGGCGTTTCGAACTGGCCAGCACGCAAGTCGTGATCGACGATTTTCAATACGATTTATTGAGACCCAAGAGCGTCGATGACCTGATCAGCGAAGACGATTTCACCATCGACGAACGGATACCGTACTGGGCCGATTGTTGGCCCAGTTCGCGGGTGTTGGCCCAGCATGTCGCGCGCCTCGACGGCCAGCGGCGAACCGCGTTGGAACTGGGATGTGGCATCGGCCTGGTGAGCCTGGCCGCGGCCAGAGCCGGCTTTCGCGTGTTGGCCAGCGACTATTACGGCGACGCGCTCGAATTCACCGAGGCCAACGCCCAACGCCACGGCTTGATTCGGCTGGACACGCGTCTGATCGATTGGCGCAAGCTGCCTGTAGATTTGGGTACCTTCGACCTGGTGGTCGCGTCCGATGTGCTCTATGAGCCGCCTCAGGCCGGCTTGATCGCCTCCGCGCTGGCAGCAACCTTGTCGCCCGTCGGGCTGGGATTGCTCTCGGATCCGGGCCGGCGGACGGCCGATTCCTTTGGCATGGAGTGCGAAAAATGGGGCCTCGCGGCACATTGCGTGGATCGCGTGCCCGCAGTCGACTCCGGTGTGCCGCTAACCGTCTCGGTGTTCGAAATTCGCCGCTACCAGCCGGGCCGGGCGGCGGTTTAGCATTAGCGATTTGACTCGGACTTGCGCGGCGTTCAGAATGGGTTTTCTCCGAGTCCAACACCCCATCGAGTTCACGAGCATGTTCCAGCCGATATCCGACCCTAGCGCCCCGTCCCTGTCTCCCACCGCCGGACTCCGTGATCGAAAGCGCCCCGGGGCAAACCGTCGCGGCGAACGCCGCTCGGGCATCTCGATGGCGAGTGTGCTGTTGTCGTTGCTGGTCGTGGCGCTGGCGACCGTGGCCGTGGGCTCAACTGTGGTTGCCATGCGTGCCGCTGAGCAGCGCGATCGCGCCAAGCAAGACCTTACCCAAGCCTCGGCTGGTTTCGATGATCTTGTCGTGGCGGTCGCCACCACGGTCAAGCCGCCACGCAAGGAGCTGCTGCAACCGGCGGTTGACTATTACCAAAAATATATCCAGGCGCACTCCGGGGACAAGAAAATGTTGCCCGAGCTGGCATCGGCACGATTCCACCTCGCGGCGTTGCAAGCCAAATTGGGGTCCAAGGAAGGTGTCGCGGCGATGGCACAAGGCCTCGCTGATTTGGACGAAATCGCGAAAGACGAAAACCTGGACCCGGCCGCGTTTCCGAGTTTGCAGGACTGTGCACTGAAAGTGGCCACGCCCGTGGAATGGTTCATGGTCAAGGGCGCCGATCAGAGTTATGGCGTTCAATTGGTGATGTCCATCGCTCGAGCGAAGGCGACCTACGCGAACATGTCGAAAAGATATCCCAGTGACGTGACCCTACGCGACAACCATGCGGCGCTGCTCAAAGGCACGGCCCTGATCCAAGGCCAAATGCCGGACGGCCGCAAGAAATCACTCCAGTCGTGGCTGGAGACACGCGACGTTTTGGAGACGCTGGTCCGCGATCAGCCGGCCGTGCAGGACTACCAGGTTCGCCTCGTCGAAAGCCTGACCAACGCGGCTCGCATCCAAAAGACCGACAAGGAAATCGAAAAGGCAATGGCCAACATGCAGCGGGCCGTCGCGGTGCGCGAACAAATGGCCGCTGCCGAGCCCGACAACAAGACGTTGCAGCAGGAATTGACCACGGCCAAGCGCGAGCTGGAACGCATGAAGCCGGCCGATGCGCCGACCGCGACGACGGCCGCTAAGCCGGCTGAGCCCCCGACAACGACGAGCGAGCCGGTCGAGATCGAGAAAGAGGCTCCTCCGGCCGCTGCCGAGGAAACCCCGCCGGCGTCCGAAGCCGACGCACCGGCCGAGGCCGAGTCGCCGGCCGCCAAGGCGCCAGCGCCGGGCAATAGCCACGGTCCTTTTCGCCAGGCGCACGCCGTGCACGATGCCAAAGCGCTACTCGAACTAATCGACGTTACGCGCTCCTTCCCCGGTGTCGTGGCGCTGCGGAACGTTTCGCTGTCGCTGGCGGCCGGCGAAGTCCACGCGCTGGTGGGCGAGAATGGCGCCGGAAAAAGCACGCTCATCAATATCATCGCCGGGCTTCTGCCGCCCGACTCGGGCGAGTTTTGGTTTCGAGGCCGATCCGTGGCCTGGACGAATCCGGTCGAAGCGAGAAAACAGGGAATCGTCACCGTCCACCAAGAGGCCGAGCTGTTTCCCACGCTTTCGGTGGCCGAGAACATGGCGATCGAACAAGGGCTACCGTGTGGGGCGGCCGGGTGGATCCACTGGCGCGACATCTATGCACGCGCAACGCGCGCCGTGTCCGTGTTGAATGAGACTATCGACATACGCCAGCAAGCCGGAGAATTGAGCCTCGCCCAGCGCCACATGACTCAGATCGCCGCCGCAGTGTCACAGGGCGCGGCGGTCTTGGTCCTCGACGAACCCAGCAGTGCGCTAACCGCCGGCGAAACCGATTGGCTCTTCCGCCAGATCGAGCAACTCAAATCCGCCGGCGTTGGAATTCTCTACATCTCGCATCGCCAGGAGGAAATCCTCCGCCTGGCGGATCGGATCACCGTATTGCGCGATGGGCGGCGAGTCTGGTCGGGGCGAAGCGACACAATCGATCGGTCCGAATTGATTCGCCAGATGGTAGGTCGCACTCGCGCCGGCCAAATCGCACAGTCACGCCGCCCGCCCGCCGGCCGTCTCGGCGCGAGCCGCCTGACCGTCGAGCACCTCACGGCTCTCGACGGTCACTTTGCCGACGTCTCGCTCGCCGCACGCGCCGGAGAACTTTTGGGGATTTACGGACTGGTCGGCGCGGGCCGAAGCGAGTTTGCGCAAGCTCTGTTCGGCCTGCGGAAGACGCGATCGGGAAACGTCGAGATCGATGGGGGGAGGCAAGTCGTTTCATGTCCCGAACAAGCCGCCGGCGCCGGGATTGCGTACGTGCCCGAGGATCGGCTGCGGCAGGGCGTCTTCCGTGGTCTTTCGATTCGCGCTAACATGGTGCTCAGCGCGCTCGGGGAACTAGGCCGGGGAATCCTGGCGAGTGCCGGCCGGGAACGGGCGGCCACGCTCCGACAGATCGCGGCGCTCGATATCAAATGTCGCGGCACGGAGCAGCCTATTGGGCAGCTCTCGGGCGGAAATCAGCAAAAAGTGGTTTTGGCCCGTTGGCTGCTGACGCGCCCGGAGTCTTGATTCTCGATGAACCAACACGCGGCATCGACGTCGGAGCGAAAGCGGAGATTCATCGCATCGTGCGCGGCCTGACCGACGATGGCGCGGCGGTGATGATGATCAGCTCCGATCTTGCCGAAGTGATGAAACACTCGGACCGCGTAGTTGTGTTTCGCGCGGGTCGCGTCGCCGGCGAGTTCGTGCCCACGGAAACGACTCCCGAGACCATTGCGGCTGCCGCCCTGCCGCTGAACGAGGCCTTGTCCGGCGCAGCCGCAGGCCCGCCAAAAGATCGCGCGAGGCGTCGCGAGCGAAGTCATATTAGCCGTCGCCGTCGCGGCGCTGTTGCTAATTCTGGCTGTTTCGACCAAGACTTTCCTGACTGGCGGCAATTTGAGAGGGCTACTAGCCAGCGCCTCGGTACTGGCAATTCTTTCGCTTGGCGCCGGAGGCATCATTCTTGGCGGCGGCATCGATATCTCGCTCGGTTCGTTGCTCGCCCTCTCGGCCGCGGTCGGCGGACTAGTGTTCAAGCTCCCCTATCCCGCGGCTGTGACAATTCCATCGGGCATCGCCGCATGCCTGGCGATCGGCACGTTGGGAGGACTCGTAAATGCCACGCTAACGCTCGCGGGCCGGGTTCATCCGATTGTCGTCACGCTCGGCACCATGACCATTTTTCGGGGGTTGCTGATTTCGTTGACTGGCGGCGAATCGATCACCGATTTGCCGCGGGTGTTCACAAGCTGGTCGACGACGCCGCTGTGGGGCGCGAACGGATCATTCTTATTGGGCGCGCTCGTGGCGTTGGCGGCCTACGTCGGATTGGAGAGGCTGCGCTGGGGACGATCCATTTTGGCGATGGGTTCCAGTCCCAGCGCGGCGCGGCAAGTGGGAATCTCCAAATCACGCACCTGGCTAACAATGTTCGCCGCCGGGGGGTTCCTAGCGGCACTGGCCGGAATGCTCGAGCTATCACAGACCGGCGCGCTGCAATCCGGCACCGGCACGGGCTATGAATTGCAGGCCATCGCCGCGGCCGTGATCGGCGGTGTCTCGATCTCGGGGGGACGAGGCAGCGTGCTGGGCGTTTGTCTTGGAGCACTGTTGTTGAGTGTGATTTATAACGCCCTCGTGCTTTGGCAAGTCTCAGGACATCAATACGCGCTGGTGACTGGAGGGCTGCTGTTGGCTGCCGTATTGGCCGATCGATTCTGGCGGAGGATCGAACGATGACCGCCCGCTCATTCGCTCGAATGATTCCGTATGCTTTGCCAGGCCTCTTGTTGATCGCGGCATTCGTGCTGGTGGCGTCGCAAGTCACACGCCCGGCGGCTGTGCTTGACATGTGGCGGCCGTGGGGAGAAACGGTGCGCTGGCGGCCGTGATGACCGCCATCGTGCTGACCGGCGGAATCGATCTGTCGATCGGTTCGATCATCGCGCTGGCCAGCGTCAGCTTCGGGCTGCTGTGGCAGCGAGGCTGGCCGCTTGAGTGGGCCGCCGCCGCAACTCTGGCCGTCGGCGCCGCCGCCGGCGCCGGCAATGCGGCGCTAGTCGTGCTTCGCGTAGCGCCGCTGGTGGCCACTTTGGCCACCATGTCACTCTATGCCGGATTGGCGATGGCACTGTCGCACGGCCAGCGCGTGGCCGGATTGCCCGAGACGTTTACGCGCTGGGGCCAGGGATCGTGGCTGGGTATGCCCAACCAATTGCCGCTGTTTCTGGGTGTGTGGCTGGCGGCCTGGGTCGCGGTGCATCACTCGCGCTTCGGCCGCTACTTGTTTGCCATCGGAGAGAATCCCCTGGCGGCCGAATTTGCCGCGGTCCCGGTCAAACGAGTCCAATCGACCTTGTATATCGCAAGCGGGCTGACGGCGCGCGCTCGTGGCCTTGTTCTACACGGCGCGGGGGCGCCGCCGTGCCCGGGGCCGGTGCGGGCATCGAGTTGCAAACGATCGCTTGTGTCGTCGTCGGCGGCACGCGCGTTACCGGCGGAGCGGGCGGCCTGGGCCGCACGCTGCTGGGCGTCGCCACACTTTCGTTGTTGGATATCGGCCTGCAATTCATCTCGCGCAAGGTATATCTGCCCTGGAGCGACATGCCTTGGCAGATAAACGCCAACGCGCGCATGTTACTGGTCGGAGTGCTTGTGATCGGACTTGCCATTTGGAACGAACGAACCTCGTCCGATCGCGCGGCCGTGGCGGGCGACTAAGTCGTCGAGAATGGGTTAAACTGACAAGTTGAGATTTCGCACAAGCGGCACGGACAAAACCATGGCACACATGACCGAAGCTATTCAAGTCGTGACGACGGTCGGCAGCCAGGAAGAAGCTCAACGCATCGCCGAGTCGCTTGTTTCGGCGCGGCTGGCCGCCTGCGTGCAACTAATTGGCCCGATCGCGAGCACGTACCGCTGGCAAGGCAAACTGGAAACGAGCCAGGAGTGGCTGTGCACGATCAAGACGTTGCGCGCCAACTACGCGGCGCTCGAGGCCGCCATCCGCGCGGCGCACTCCTACCAGGTTCCCGAGATTCTGGCATTCGACGTGGTCGAGGGCAGTCGAGATTATCTCACGTGGCTGGCCGCGGAGGTCAGCCCGAGCCAAGACCCTTAGTGCGACATCGCCACGGCCGCCATGATGTATTCGTTCTATATCACCGTGCATGCGCAACCCGGCGACTGCGGCGCGGGACCTGAAATCGACCTTGGCGGACGTGCGGTCCGCACGCTGCAAATCGCGCCGGCCACGCTGAGCACGACGACCTTCGGATGCAGCTTCGAGACAGCCCAGGGGCGGCTGGAACAACTCGATCGTATGTTCATCGAGGCCGACGGATCGTTCGTGTGGGTTTCGCAGCAAGGCGAACCGGCCTGGCAAGTCGATGGCAACCTCTACGATCGCAACGAGCAATTGCTGTTCGTCGATCTGAAAGGAACCTGCCCCGCGGAGCACTTCGATCGTTTACTGACGGCCCTGGGTTGGCCCGCCACGCGCCTGATGTTTCAGTTGACACGCGAAGCCGTGTTCCTGGACGAGGGCGAGTTTCGCCGCTGGGCCGCGACCGTGTCAGCCTGACGCTTTGGCCGACCTACTGCACGCTCGCGCGGCCGATCGAGTGATAGATGAAGCCGGCCGCTTTCATCTGCTCGGGCTTATACAGGTTGCGGCCGTCGAAAATCACGGGGGTCTTCATCAGCGACCGCATCTGGGCGAAGTCCGGTTGTAAGAACTCTTTCCATTCGGTCATGATCGCCAGGGCCTCGGCGCCTTCCAAGGCTTCGTAGGGTTGCTCGGCGTAGGAAATCTTGTCGCCGTAAATCTGCTTGACGTTTGCCATGGCCTCCGGATCATGAACCCGAACTTTTGCACCGGCCGCCAGCAGATAATCGATCAGCACCAAGGCCGGCGCCTCGCGAATGTCATCGGTGCGGGGCTTAAACGCCAAACCCCAAACGGCCACGGCACGGCCGCTCAGCTTTCCTTCGAAGTGCTTGTCGAACTTGGCCGACACGACCGTCTTCTGATGCGTATTGACCGTGTCGACGGCGTCCAGAATGCGCGGCTCGATGCCGACATGCCGAGCCAGATAGGCCAGCGCCCGCACGTCCTTGGGAAAGCAACTGCCGCCGTAGCCGACGCCCGGAAACAGAAATGCGAAGCCCAGCCGGCTGTCGTGTCCGATACCGCGTCGTACGTCGTTGATGTCGGCCGCCAGCCGTTCGCAAAGGTTGGCCACTTCGTTGATGAAGCTGATCTTGGTCGAGAGCAGCGCGTTGGCCACGTATTTCGTCATTTCGGCACTCTCGGGCGACATCACCAGAAATGGCTTCTCGGTGCGCAGGAAGGGCGCATAAAGTTCGCGAAGCACGTCGGCTACTTCCGCTCGACGCACGCCCACGACCACGCGGTCGGGCTTCATGAAGTCGTCGATCGCGGCCCCCTCCTTGAGGAATTCGGGATTGCTGGCCACGTCGCATGCTCTTCCGGTGCGTTGCTTGAGCCGCTCGAAGATCTCGGCATTGGTACCCACCGGCACCGTGCTCTTGGTGACCACGATGGCATCTTTGGGTAGATGGTCGGCCAATTGATCGACGGCTTTCCAAAGTCCCGACAAATCGGCTGAGCCGTTCGCGGCGCTGGGAGTGCCCACCGCCAGAAAAACCAGCTTGGCCGCGCGGACCGCGCTGGGCAGGTCGCTGGTGAAGTGCAGCCGCTTGGCCTCGGCGTTATGCTCAACCAACTCCGCCAGCCCCGGCTCGTAGATGGGGATTTCGCCTGCCTTGAGCCTGCGCCACCTTGGCTTGATCGATGTCGATGCAGGTCACGTCGTTACCGCTTTCGGCAAAGCAGGTGCCCGTGACCAGGCCCACGTATCCCGTCCCTACGACCGCGATTTTCATGACAAACGTCCCTTTAGAGGCTGTTAAATCTGGCTTTCAAGCGTAGCACAGCCTCGCCGCCCAGGCGACGCTCCGCGGCTTCGGAAGGCGTGTTTTTCGGGGGGCGGGCGACGTGTTTTACCCGGAGAATCAGCCACGCATGCTCCGCGCAACCCGCTCCAGGTCGGCGTCGACCATCATCGCCACCAGCTCGGCGAAGCTCATTGTCGGAGTCCAGCCCAGCCCTTTGCGGGCCTTGCTGGCATCGCCGCACAACGTGCTCACGTCGGCCGGCCGCATCAGCGACTGATCGACGTCGACATAGCTCTGCCAGTCGAGACCCACGTGCCGAAACGCCGTGTCGACCAATTCCCGTACCGAATGCTTGATGCCCGTGGCAATGACGTAGTCCTCGGGCGTGTCTTGCTGCAACATCAGCCACATGGCCTCGACATAGTCGCCGGCAAATCCCCAATCGCGCTGCGCATCGAGATTCCCCAATTGCAATCGCGACTGCAAACCAAGCTTGATGCGGGCCACGGCGTCGGTCACTTTGCGCGTGACAAACTCCTTTCCGCGCAGTGGCGACTCGTGATTGAACAGGATGCCCGAACAGGCAAACATGCCATAGCTCTCGCGATAGTTGACCGTGATCCAATGCCCGTAAGCCTTGGCGACGCCGTACGGGCTGCGCGGCCAGAACGGTGTGTTTTCGTTTTGAGGCTCCTGTTGCACGCGGCCGAACATCTCACTGGAACTGGCCTGATAGAAGCGGATCGTCGTATCGACCAGCCGGATCGCCTCCAGCACGCGGGTCACGCCCAAGGCCGTGAACTCGGCGGTCATCAGCGGTTGCGAGAAACTGGTGGGCACGAATGACTGAGCCGCGAGATTGTAGACCTCGTGTGGACGCACTTCGTTCAAGAGCGTGACGATCGAAAGCTGATCCAGCAAATCTGCCTGGTGCAACTCCAGCCGGGAGCGAAGATGCTCCATCCGCTCAAAGCCCTCGGTGCTTGCGCGGCGCACCATGCCGTGAACCGCATAGCCCTGCTTCAGCAGGAACTCGGCCAGGTAGGCGCCATCCTGCCCGGTGATGCCGGTAACCAGCGCGACGAGACATGGGCGATTATTACCGTGAGAGGCGAGGTGCGACGTTTGTCGTTCGCGGGATTCGAGCTCGGGCGATTGCACTTCGTTTGTAAGAAAAAGATCGTGGCGGCCGACGGCCGAAGGCATCATGCCGACTCGTCGGCGTCGTCCGATTCGCCTTCCTCTGGCTGGCTGGACGGTTGTGCGGAGTCTTCCGCGGCCTGGTCCGAGCCGCTCGCGGCCTGAGGATTGGCAGCGCTGCTGTCCGGGGCGCTGATCTTGCCGCGCAGGGTCCCGGCCGTGCCGTTGCTCCCTTCGATGAGAGGCACGCGGACGATCGCCGCCAGCGTGTCTCCTTCATCGAGGCTCATGATCCGCACGCCCTGCGTGTTGCGCCCAATGACGCTGATCTCGCCGGCCACCATCCGCTGCAACTTGCCGCGGGCGGTCATCATCAACAATTCGTCGTCATCCCTGACGGAGGCGACGCCAATCACGGGGCCGTTTCGATCCGTGGTTTTGATATCGCGCAGTCCCTTTCCGCCACGACGCTGGGTGCGGTAGCGACTCGACGACGAAACGCCCTCGTCGTCCCCTGCTTCGGCCTCGGGGCCTTCCGGGGCCGCAATGTCAGCGGATTCGCCGTCGCTTTCGGTCAGTTCGCCCTGCGACACCGGACTGTTCGGCCCGAACTGAGTCCGCTTGCCGTAACCGTTCAAGCAGGCGGTTAACAAGGTCGCGTCGGGCTCGGCCACGACCATGCCCACCAGCGCGTCGTCACTGCCCAGGTTGATGCCCTTGACGCCGCTGGTGTTGCGGCCCATCGGCCGGGCGTCGGACTCGCTGAAGCGGATGGCCATGCCTTTGGCCGTGGCCAGCACGACTTCGTCGCCTTTCTTGGTGATCGCCACGTCGACCACTTCGTCGTCCTCGCGCAATTTTATAGCGATAATTCCGCCCTTCATGGGCCGGCTGAACTTCGCCAGTTCGGTTTTCTTCACCAGTCCCGAACGCGTGGCCATGATCAGGTAATGATCGGGCTGATTGAAATCGCGAACGGCGCGGCAATCGGCCACTTTCTCGCCCTCCGCGAAATTGAGCAAGTTGACCACGGCCCTGCCGCGGCTTTCGCGGCTCAGCTGCGGCAGGTCGTAGACTTTTTGCCAATAGACCTTGCCGCGGTTGGTAAAGAACAGCAAGTAGTCGTGCGTGCTGGCCACGAACAGGTGCTGAATCGGATCCTCTTCCTCGGTCTTGGCCCCCTTCATGCCCTTGCCGCCGCGATGCTGGGCCCGATAGGTGCTGGCCGGCGTGCGCTTGATGTAGCCGTTGTGGCTGATCGTGACGACCATCGCCTCCTCGGTGATCAGATCTTCCAGATCGATCGAGCCGATCTCCTCGCCGCTGATTTCCGTGCGCCGCGGGTCGGCCTGCTTTCGCTTCAACTCGGTACAATCGTCGCGGATCATGCCCAGGATGATCTTGTCGTCCGACAAAATGCGCTGGTATTCGATGATCTCGTCGAGCAGTTTCTTGTATTCGTTGCCGAGCTTCTCCTGCTCCAGGTTGACCAACTGACCGAGCGTCATGCGGAGGATCGCCTCGGCCTGCACGGGAGTGAGCGTGTAGGTGTCGCTCTTGCCTCGCTCCGACTGAAACACCGCGAAGCCCGCATCGCCCAGGGCCCGCTGCATGATCGAGGCCGGCGCCTCGACGCCCATCAACCGGGCCTTGGCTTCCGCCTGGTTGGCTGACGAGCGGATGACCCGGATGATTTCGTCGATGTTGGCATGCGCGAGCAGCAGGCCCTCGACCGTGTGCTTGCGCGATCGCGCCCGCGCCAACAGAAACTGGGTGCGGCGGCGAATCACGTTCACGCGATGGCGGACGAATTCCTCGAGCAACGCCTTGAACGACATCGTCCGCGGCTTGTTGTCGACCAGCGCCAGAAAAATCAACGAGTACGATTCCTGCAACGGCGAGTACTGGTAGAGCTGGTTGAGCACGATCTCGGGATCGGCGTCACGTTTCAGCTCCAGGATCAAGCGCACCGGCTCGTTCAAGTCGCTCTCGTTGCGGATCGCGGAGATGCCCTTGATGCGGTCTTCGTTCACCAGCGCCGCGATCCGCTCTTCCACGCGGTCGCGCGCCTGCTGAAACGGAATCTCGGTGACGACGATGCGGAAGCGGTTCTTGCCGAAGTCCTCGATGCGAGCCCGCGCGAACCACGATCGTGCTGCGACCGGTGTGATATCCGCGGCGAATCCCGCTCCGTCCGCAGACGATGCCGCCGGTGGGGAAATCGGGGCCCGGGCAAATCTCCAGCAGCTCGTCGACCGAAACGCCCGGGTCGTCGATGACGCGCACGATCGCGTCGCAGATTTCGCCCAGGTTATGCGGCGGAATCGACGTGGCCATTCCCACCGCGATGCCGTTGGCGCCGTTGACCAGCAAATTCGGAAACCGCGAGGGGAGCACCGTCGGCTCGGTGTGACGCTCGTCGTAGGTCGGAATAAAGTCGACCGTGTCGAGCTTCAGATCGTCGAGCATCATGGCCGCGATCGACGACATGCGGGCTTCCGTATACCGCATGGCGGCCGCGGGCAGTCCGGCGATCGAGCCGAAATTGCCCTGCTTGTCGACGAGCACGTGGCGCATGTTCCAATCCTGCGCCATCCGCACCAGCGTGGGATAGATAATCGCTTCGCCGTGCGGATGGTAATTACCGCTGGTATCGCCGCAGATCTTGGCGCATTTGACGCGGCTTGCGCCCGGCGTGAGATTCAGGTCGTTCATCGCCACCAGGATTCGCCGCTGAGACGGCTTGAGCCCGTCGCGCACGTCGGGCAGCGCGCGGCTGACAATGACGCTCATCGAATACGTGAGGTAGCTGTCCTTGAGCTCCTCTTCGATCGGCAAATCGATCAAGCGGCCTTCGAAATGCGCGGCGCCGGCAAGCGGGTCAATAACGCCTTCAGGTTCGTTACCATCGGTGGCCAAAATCAATCCTTTCAACAGTCTCGAACGGGCCTGGGCGGCTTCAAGCGGCGAGCGCCGAAATCGGCCCGCGCAACCCCCGCGTGGGCGCGCTTGGGAAAGATCTGAATATACCGATTCAGGGCCCCGATCGCAACGCTCGCTGGCGCGTCGCGGCCGGTTTCTAAGTAGTTCAGACGCCACGGCTTGCGGCGCAGAATCGGCCCTCTATCGGCGCGCCGGTTCCAAGCAGGGAGGGGGCCGGGGCATTCGCCCCAAAAGGCGGCCTATCCCTTGCCGGGCGGGAACAGCGCCTCGGCCGTCTTGAGCGGGCCAAAGTAACCCAATTGCTGCATCCGCAACACCAGCCCGCGGGCCAGTGCGCCGGCGACCGACGAGCCGCTGCCGCCATGCTCGAGCACCACGACGAATGCGATTCGCGGCGACTCGGTCGGCACGTACCCGGCGAACCAGGCATGATCTTCCTGGCCGCCGCCGGTCTCCGCGGTGCCGGTTTTGCCCGCGATCGTGAGGTTCGGCAGCCGAACCGTGGCATGGGCCGTGCCGCTGGGGTCGTCGACCACTCGACGCAAAGCCTCGCGCACCACGGCCAGCGCCGCTGGCGATAGCTCCGCGTTGCGCGCCGTGGCGGGCATCTCGCTTTCGGCGGCGGAGCGAAGCCGCGACTCGGAATCGACCCCCGCGCGCGTGATGCGCGGAGTCAACAAATAGCCGCCGTTGGCGATCGCCGCATACAGCCGCGCAATTTGCAAAGGCGTGGCCGTCAGCTCGCCCTGGCCGATGGCCATCGATTGCAGCTCGCGGAGTTGTCGCAATTGTTCAGGGGCCGGTAACTGGCCGGCAGCCTCGTCGGGGAGCTCGATGCCGCTGGTTGCGCCAAAGCCCAACTTGCCGGACCAGTTCACGAGTGGCCCGGCGCCCAGGGCGATCGCATGTTCGAAGAAATAGACGTTGCAGCTTTGCACCAAAGCATCCGCCAAGGTCATGTCGCCGTGCCCAATGCCTTGCTGGCGAAACAACATGCATCGCAACCGATCTGGATCTTCCCAGTATCCCTGGCAGCGGAAGACCGTTTGCGGATCGACGACTCCCGATTCCAAGAGCGCCAGCGCCACCAGCGGTTTGAACACCGAGCCGGGCGGAATCGCCATGCGCACGGCTCGGTCGAACAGCGGTCGCCCGGGATCGTCCAGAACGCTCTGCACGCGCGCATCGCCGTCGGCGAACCACTTAGGGTCGAACCGGGGAGCGCTGGCCGCGACCAACACTTCTCCGGTGCGCACATCCAGGGCTACGATAGCGCCGCCATGGGCGGCCGTGTCGGACTCGGATGGCTGTCGGTCCAATCGTCGCACGGCTCGATCGATCAAGGCCTCGGCCGAGGCTTGCAATGGGGCGTCGATCGTAATGACCACGTCGCCACCCGACGCCGGCTCGCGCCGTTCGACCACCGAGAGCACGGCTCCTCGCTCGTCAACCCGCTGTGTTTCGGCGCCCGCGCGCCCCGCAGCTCGGTATCGAAGCGGCGCTCAATGCCCATCTGGCCCCCCGGCTCGTCGTCGCCAACGGCGTGGCCCCCGAGCGTTGCATCGAAGTGCACACCCAAGTCTCCGCTGACGTGGCCGACCAGGTGCACCGCCATGTCGTGCCCCGGGTAATCACGCCGCGCATATTCGACGATCTTGACGCCGGGGAATTCCTGGGGATGGGTTTCGATTTCCCGGCAAGCCTCGGATGACAGATCGGCGGCGATACGGTGATAGGCGGTTTCCTCGGCGACGATCACCGGCGGCGGAGGCAAGGGCTCGGGGGCGCGAATAGCCCGGCCAAAGCGGCTTTCAAACTCAAGTCGTTTGCGGCGGCCTCGAGCGCGATTTGCGCCTGCCGCTCGTGAAACCGGTCTAGCCGCTGTTGATCGACACGCGCGGCCAGCGCGTGCACGCGACGCTGGACGCGATCGGCGCGGGCTTGCCACTCGGGTTCCGAAATTCCGCACAGCCTGGCCAAGCGACGGCGGTTGGCGGCCAGTTCGCCGCGCACCGTGGCTTCCAGGGCGGTTACACGGGCGCGATCTCTTCGTTCGGAGCGCGACAGTCGAGACCGCACTAAACGACTCAGCCAGGCCGCATCGGGCGGATCCTCGAGATATCGAAACTGGACCGCCAAGGCCCGCGCGGCGCGATCCTCGGCCAGCACGGTGCCGTCGCGGGCCAGGATGCGTCCACGCGCCGGACGCAGAGCCACGGTCCGCTCGATGGGCTCGGCAGCCCGTCGACGAAAGCTCTCGCCACCGGTGATTTCCAACTGCGCGGCCCGGGCGAGGACGATCAGCGCCGCCAGACAAAAACCGGCCAACACCCAGCGCAAACGCCCGCGCGTATTCTCGGGCGTCTCTTCGTCGTGCTGTTCATCGACGATTCGCTGCCAATCAAAATAGTGCTGCGGTCGAGCCATGAATGAAACCGCGATCTAGACGTCGTCATCGCTCGATTGCATGGCGCCGCGCCAGCGGTCGAAGTGTTCCAGACAGATGTACGTGCCGCGAGCGACGGCCGTAAGCGGATCGGAGCAGATGCGCGTCGGCAAGCCGGTTTGCTGGCCGATAAAACGATCGACTCCGCGCAGCAGGGCGCCGCCGCCGGCCAGCACCAGCCCATTGTCGACGAGGTCCGAGGCCAGGTCGGTGCTGCATGCGTCGAGCGTGTTCTTGATGGCATCGACAATTTGCAAGAGCGGCGCGGCCAAGGCCTCGCGAATCTCCTCGCTCGTGACCGTGGCCTTGCGCGGCAACCCGCTGACCGCGTCGATGCCGCGCACTTCATCCGAGAGTTCTTCCTCGAGCGGATACGCGCTGCCGATTTCGATTCGCAGCAACTCGGCCGTGCTCGTGCCCACGCGCAGGCTGTAGTGCCGTTTGAGATAATCGACGATGGCCTGGTCCATGGCGTCGCCGGCCACGCGGACCGATTGCTGCGCCACGATGTCGCCCAGGCTGAGCACGGCCACGTCGGTCGTGCCGCCGCCGATGTCGCAGATCATGCTGGCCACCGGCTCGGCGATGGGCAGCGACGCCCCGATCGCGGCGGCCTTGGCCTCGGACATGACGAATACCTCGCGAGCTCCGGCTCGTTCGGTGCTATTGTAGACGGCCCGCTTCTCAACGCGGGTGATGCAACCGGGCACGGCCACCAGCACGCGCGGCTTCACGCCCAGGCCGCGGCGGCGGGCCTTGCGAATAAAATAACGGAGCATGGCTTCGCACAGTTCGAAGTCGGCGATCACTCCGGCCGACAGCGGACGCACGACCGAGATCGACTGTGGCGTGCGACCTTGCATTTGCCGGGCCAAGTGCCCGACGGCGCAACCGCCGGAGACAATGCGGCTGGTGCCTTCCTCGACGGCGACGACCGAGGGTTCGTTGATCACCAGTCCTTCGCCGGCCACGCTCACCAGCGTGTTGGCGGTGCCCAGGTCGATGGCCAGGTCCGAACCCAGCAGTCCGAAGAGTCGTTGGAGCATCCTTGCTCACTTGTGGCGAGAGTTTTGGGAGCCGACTAGAGAGAGGCTTTGGTCTTGAACTCGTAAACGTTCATTTCGCCGTACAGGCACAGGCAAGCGATCACGATCGCGACAAACGACAAGATCAGCAACACCGTATAGATGTTGGCCTTGGGTTTTTCGACCACGACACCGCGCGTCGCGGCGGCCGGCTTGGCTGCCGGCGCGGGGGCCGCGGCAGAGGCCGCTTTCTTCTTAGCTGACTTTAAGCCGAGTGGCGACATCGTCGTCTTTCTGAATAGCGCCCTTCTTGAAACCCGGTAGTATTTTCCCCACGGCTCGGTCGGGCGTGGCGTGCAAGACTTCGACCCGGCCCAGGTACTTGCTGCCGCGGAAGATTTCGAGCGTATGTCCGGGCCGTAGACCATCGTCCGAGCCCAGCGAGATCTCGATCATGTCATCGCGATTGATGGCCAGCACCTTGCCGCGCACTTGCGGCGGCAAGCCATCAACCGGCGTGTCTTTGCTCAAACCGTGTGCCGTCAGCACCTGGCCCTGCGCCGCGACCTGAGCCGCCAACTGGATGCGTCGCTCTTCCAGCCGCTTCAAGTCGCCCTGGGCCTGGTGAATCTGGTCGGTCAATTCGACGACTCTCGAAAAATGCTTGTCGCGCTGCCCTTGGGCATCACGAATGTCGCCTCGCAAGCCCTCGACTTCCGTGGTCAGTTTAGCCAGGTTCTGTTGAGCCGAGTCGAGCGCCGCCACGGCCTCTTTGTCTTTGATCATTAACGCGTCGCGTTGCTTGACCAACTCGTCGCGTTGCACTTGCAGTTCGTTACGTTCCGTCTCTAGCTTCGCCAGAGCCTGGCGAACCGAGGTCCGTTCCTTCTCGATCTCGGTTTCCAGCGCGGTCTTTTCGTCTTGCGCCTTTTGCAAATCGGCGACGGCCGCCTTGCGCTTGACGTCCAGATCGGCCGCCGCTTTCTTCCAGTTCTGGTGCGTGCCGTAGACCGCCACGGAAAAGGCCATGAACACCAGGCTCATGACGAAAATAAGCACGACGAAGATCTTGCCGATCAAGTTCATAGAAGATTTCCCGCGATCGATCCAGCCGGCATCACGAACGAGTGAAGGTTCCAGACGTGGCCAGTTGGACGTGCTATCTCCAGGGTCGCGATAGGCGGCCCGATTTCCCTGCTTCCAGCCTCACCAAGCTTTTAGCTGGTCAGGAGATACCGCAGCACCACTGGTGAGCTTTTGAGTATAATTCGAGGCAGTTTGCAAAGTCAATCAGAGAACAACAATCTTGGTAATTTGGGTCGCATGGGAAGCGTACCTTGCTCCAGCCTAAACGGGTGAAAAACGGGCCCTCCGGCTCCATCACGGTACAATCTAACCGATTGGGGCCACGGACTTTTGGCGGCGGCGACGGTCCGAAATGCCAAAGATCGCCAGGGCCACCGTTGCCAACAGACATAGCCCGGCCGGCGCGTCTCCCGACACCAGGTAAGGGCTGCGGCGGTCGTCGATTTCGGGCCGCGCGATAATCACGTCCGTCATTCGCCGCCGGCCCTGGGCTCTGATTCGACCGCTGGAATCGATCCAGGCGGAAAAACCCGTATTAGCGGCAATCAGCGAAGGCTTGCGGCATTCGATCGCCCGAAAGACCGCGCAAGCCAAATGCATGTCCAACTCGCTGGAGCCCCAGAACCATCCGTCATTAGTCAGATTGACAAGGATATCGGGCTCGCGGTTTTCAGCCCGCAACCGCACAACCTGGCCGCGGATGAAATGCGGAATCGTGTTTTCATAACAGATATTCGGCGCGTAACTCGCCTGGCCGACGCGTATCGACACGGGCCCGCCGCCGCGATTGATTCCGCCCGGCAACGGAGTCAGTTGATAGAGCCAAGGAAACGTCTCGGCGAAGGGCACGTATTCGCCGAATGGCACCAGGTGGCGCTTGGCATACTGACCCTGCAAATGGCCTTGGCGATCGAAGAACAGAGCCGAGTTGAATCGTTCGTCCCCTGAGGGCGATTCGTGCATGGCGTCGATGCCCAACAACATCGCCACGCCCAGCGGCGTCACGGTTTGTTCGATGGCCTGGCGGCTGCGGGCTTCGAGTTCAGCCGGCTTCCAACCAGCATCGGCCGGCGGCACAAAGTCCTTATCGAAGGTGAACCAAGGATAGCGAAACATGGTTTCGGGCCACACGATCAGATCCAAGTCCGGATGTTCTTGAACCGCCTGCCGCGATAGGCCGAAGTACTGGTCGAAAATCTGCTGACCTTGTTCTGGATCGTGCTTCATCTCGATGTCGATCGAGCCCTGAATCAAGGCGACCTTGGGGCCATCGTGCGTCGTTTGCTCGTTCGTGCGCCATGCGCCATACGCAAGCGTGCCGCTCAGCGCCGCGGCCAAGGGAATGGCAGGCCACCACGAGCGACGCGCGCCTTCGCAGGGCAACATTTGCGCCAAGGCCGCGCCGACCAGCACGATCAAGAAACTGACTCCGTAGGCCCCAAATAAATCGCTGATCTGCAGCACGACCGGCCAGCGGTACTGGGTATGCGAGAGGGCTCCCATGGCAAAACCAGTCAGCAGATGCGCGCGTGCCAACTCGAGCCCAACCCAGACCACCGGCGCGGCCACGAGCGGCGCGACGTGCAGCCGGTGCACCGCCACGCGACTCAAGCCGATGAAGAGGGGGAAATAGAGTGCCAGGTAAAACGACAGCGCGAGCCAACCGAACGTCGTCGCCCAATGGGGCAGCGTTACCCAATAGAAAGCGGCCAGATGGAAGACAAAACTCGAAAGCCACAGCGCCGCATACGGTCGTCGTCCAGGCAGCATAGCGCGACGAATCAGCAGCACCCAAGGCACGGCGGCCAGCCATGCTAGCGGCGCCAGCGCCAAGGGCGGCAATGCGGCCCAAAACAGCAATTGGCCGGCAAGCGCGACGGCAAACGTCGACCGCCACCAGGCAGGTGCGGTTGCGGGCGCGGCCTCGCGCACGGCATTCTGTCGGCGCGAGGCGCCACGGGCGATGGCAGGCGCGGTTCCCATACTCTCAAGCGTAGGGGGATTCGCCCTGTTTGCCCAGACCGGATTGCGCGCTTAGCCACGCGATCACCACGCGGCGGGCAGGCGCAAAGCCAAGATCGACTCGCCGGCCAGATGCTCGTGGTCCCCGGCCGGAAAGCAGGCCAGTGCGTTAGCTTCGACCAGGGTCCGCAGATCACCGGATCCTTGCCAGGGGAGCGGCCAGATCCGATTGCTCCCCTCGGTCATTTCGAGCCGCGCCGGATGGTACGTGGGGCGTTGGCCGCGATGCACGTATGGCACGGCCAACTCGGCGGAAATGCGTTCCAGCGATGCGTCGCCACGACCCGCTAGCCGCCCGATCGCCGGTCGCACGAACAGCTCGAAGCAGACCAGGCTGCTCACCGGATTTCCTGGCAGACCGAACACCAGCTTTTCGCCGGCCTGATGGGGTAAGACGCCAAACCACAGTGGCTTGCCAGGCTTGAGATTCACTTTGTGGAACACTTGGCGCACGCCCAAACTGGCGAGTGCCGCTGGCACGAGATCGAGCACGCCGGCCGAAACGCCGCCGGAGACGATCACGACGTCCGACTGCAATCCCAGCGTCAGCGCTTCGCGCAACGATTCGGCCGTGTCGCGAGCGATGCCCAAATCGAGCGCCGTCGCGCCAGCCGCTTCGGCCGAAGCCACCAGCAGAGGACCGTTGCTGTTGCGGATCTGGCCCGCCCGCGGCGTTAGTGCGGCCGGCACCAATTCGTTGCCGGTGGCCAAAACGGCCAATCGCGGACGACCCACGACCGAGACGCGCGAGCGGCCGACTTCGGCCAGCACTCCCAGTTCGATCGCGCGCAGTTGGCGGCCTGCGGTCAGCACGATTTGCCCGCGCCGCATCGAAACGGCCCGGCGCATGATGTTTTGTCCCGCCACCGGCGGCTTGCCGCTGATTTGCACGCGCTGGCCGTCGGCTCCGCCGGCCAGGAGCCGTGAGTGCTCGATCATCACGACGGCATCGGCGCCCGAGGGAATCGGCGCGCCGGTCATGATTCGCGTTGCGCTGCCGCGCGTCACTTCGCGCGTTGGGACGGCGCCGGCGGTCACCTCTTCCAGCACCTCCAACTCGGCCGCTCCCTGGGGCAGGTCCGCGGCGCGAACGGCATATCCATCGACGACCGATTTGTCGTGCGGCGGCGAATCGACGTCGCTCGCCACGTCCTCGGCCAACACCAGTCCGCGAACCTCGCCGACGGCACGCTCCTCGACCGGCCGTGCCTTGGCATGGTCGAGCACTTGTCGCAACGCTTCCTCGACGCTCAGCATGACAATTGTTTCGCGTGCGGGTAACGGCGGGGGCGCGCCTCAGGACTCCGAAGGGGCCGCGATGGCCCGGCCCGAATGCGCCAGCGGAACAATCTCCAAAAATCGCTCCAACAGCTTGGTGCCTGAAGTGGTGAGGAAACTTTCCGGATGGAATTGCAAGCCGAACAGCGGATAGCCGCGATGTCGAATGGCCATGATCTCCCGAGATCCGTCGGGCGCATCGCTCCAGGCACAAGCGACCAGATCCGGGCTGAGCGTGTCGGGGCGGATCACCAGACTGTGATAACGCGTGGCTTCCAGAGGATTCTCCAAGCCGGCGAACAAGCCCTGATTGTCGTGGTAGATCCAATCGGTCTTGCCGTGCATCAGGCGCTTGGCGCGGACAATCGTGCCGCCGGTCGCCTGGCCGATGGCCTGGTGCCCCAGGCACACGCCCAGGATCGGCAGTTGCCCGGCGAACCGTGTCACCGCGGCGCACGAGATTCCCGCCTCGCTGGGCGTGCACGGACCGGGTGAAATGATCAGGTGCGAGGGTGCAAGCGCCGCGATCTCGTCCAGGGTAATGCGATCGTTGCGCCTCACTTCCAGTTCGAGCGTGGGATCGATCTCACCCAAGCGCTGCACGAGGTTGTAAGTGAACGAGTCGTAATTGTCGATCAGCAGAATCATGGCTGCTAGTTGCTTACAGTCGAAGGTATTCCGCCAGGGCATGTCTCGACGCGTTCGATTTCGACATGCCCGAGCTTGCAAGTATATCACGCGTCGTCGGGCGCCATTGGCCGTCGCGGGTGGCGGGCTACTCGTAGGACGGCCAGGCGGCGATCGTGGTTCGCTCACGGAGCGGGGGAAGGGCTCGTGCTTTTCGCCCGCGGCAGGGCGCCGCCTGCCCGCTGGGCCTTGGCCAGTCGCACCACTTCCTGCTCGGCGCCGGTCCAATCCCCGCCACGGGCTTGGGAGACAATGGCATCAAAGGCCGCGAATTCCCCGTCGGTCATCGTCCCGTCGGCGTGCTTTTTGGCGATCTGCCTGGCGTTATCTTCCAGCCAGTTTCCATTACGGGCCGAGAGGGCCGTGCGCAAGGACTCAAGCAGACGATAGTTAGCCGGCTCCACCTGGGGCGGGCCGCAGCCGATCACCAGCACGACCACGAGCATCAGGGCGAGTCTTATCATGGCTGCGGCGAAGACGTTAGGGATGACAAACCGCTCTCAGCCTAATGGGTCCGCCGGCTGCTGTCCAAGCCCAACCGGCCGACGCACCGGTTCCGGGGGGCAGGTGATCGGGCGGCGATCAGTCGTACCCGACGAAACCGGGCCGCTAACCGGGCGGTATAATAGGCTGAATCCCCGAGGAGAATTGCTTGACACGCTTTCCGGGGCGGACTAAATTGCGAGACGTATCGGGATTTTCCGTTTTTTCTGATAAACGGCGCTGTTCCTTCGGCAACTGAGTAACGCTGGTGACTCGTAGCTAAGTGGGTTTGCCTGGGCAAGGAATGCTCGCGCGGCTACCGAAGGAAGTCTTGAATCCCCTGGAAAACTTGTTTCGCCCCGATGCGTGGGGTGGAACCGCCGAGTTTTCCGCACCAGCGAAACAGCGATGTCCTCCTCCCGTTACTTTTATTCTGCTTCGCGCCGAACGCGCCGGTTTCTGACCGTCGTGTCACTGGTTGCTTATCTCGCGAGCGTCTATGGCTATCCCTTGCCGCAGGCCGCCACGCAAGACCGCTCGGTGCCGTTCCCCTGTCAGGATCATCGCTGCGGTTGCGTTTCCGCCGAGCAATGCTGGACAAGCTGCTGTTGCTACACGCCTGCCGAGCGAATCGCCTGGGCCCAGAAGCACGACGTGGCGATTCCCGAACAGGTGCTCGTGGCCCTGCGCGAGCAACACTCGGAACACGATCACGATGCCAGCGAGCCTGGCGAAATCTGCCGCGCTGACGGCCACGACCATGATGCTGACTGTCAACACGACTCCTGCTGCGGCGGCCACGAGCACGACGCGGCCGGCGCCGAGCGAGCCTGTGCTAAATGCACGCCGCGGGCGACGGGCACGCGCGCCGAAACGGGCGACAACGTCGTCTGGGTGTCGGCATTCGAGGCTCGCAAGTGCCGGGGACTTTCGACGCTGTGGATCGTAACCGGCGCGGCGGTTCCCCTGGCGATTGAATCACTTTGGGAGTTTGATTGGGCGCCCGCCGGACACGTCTCGCCCGCCGGACGCTCGTTGCAATCCGTCACATCTCTGCCCACGGTCCCGCCGCCGCGCGCCTAAACCGCGCGGGCGCTGTCGTTGGACACGCCGCGCGAAGGCGATGCGCCGGAGGATCGGGCAACGGAACAGGCTCGATGCCGACGACAGTCGCGCCCGCCCTGCGGTTCTAAAAAGACCGACGGGCGATCGCGGTTATCGCGCCTGCTTCGCGCGGCACTTTGTGACGTCTTTTGCAAGAAACGAGTTAAGCCATGCGCCGTCGTGGATTCACGTTGGTGGAGCTTCTGGTGGTGATCGCCGTGATCGGCATGCTCATCGGGCTGCTATTGCCCGCGGTGCAGGCCGCGCGAGAGGCGGCGCGATGCGCGAGTTGTCTGAACAATCTGCGACAGATTGGACTGGCCACGCACATGTTTGCCGATTCGAACCACGGCCGGTTTCCACAAACGGTCCACGCCGGAACGGGCAAATCCTGGGTCTATACCTTGTCTCCGTACGTCGAAGACGTCGAAGCCATTCGTATTTGTCCGGACGACCCCAAGGGGCGTGACTTGTTGCTCAACGGGGCCAAGGGCACGAGCTATGTCATTAACGAGTTCATCGCCGTGCCTTATCCCGAGAGCGTCTTGAACTTGCACAAGATGAAACAGACTTCGAAGGTGATCATCCTCTTCGAAGGGGCCGACGGTCGCACCGTCAACCAAGAGCATGTCCACGCGGCGTCGTGGTACACACCGTTGAAGATCTCCAAGGGTCAAGTATGGGACTGGATGCTCACGGAGATCCAACCCAATCGCCATGGCGAGTCGGCCAACTACCTGTACGCCGACGGGCACGTGGACACGATTCCCGAGATAACCGTGTATCAATGGGTGCAAAAGGATATTGCCGACGGCACCAATTTGCGCAGCCGTACAAATAATGCGGCGCGGGAGGCAGAGTTCTTTTTACCGAAAATTTAAACTCACAATTTCGAATAGGAAACTTGGTTATGCGTAGCATGAAGTGTCTTTTTTTCCTCCTGGCGCTGGCCGGCTCGACGCGAGTCGCCTGGGCGCATGGATTCTCCCTGTCCCTCTCGGGCAATACCCTGGTGGGCACCAGTAACGATTACCCCGGCAATGGAAATCCCCGCTTGTTCAACGAAGTTTTCGATACCATTGGCGGCGAGTTCACAATCGACCATGGCGGCGCCGGCACTAGCCTGTTCGGTACGAACAAATCGCTGGGCTTCGACGTGGTCGGGAAGTTGTGGTATTCCAACGGCGGGCCAGCCGTGCCCGCGGCCGCCGGAATCTCGCTGTTGATCGAGGATCAACAAGCGGGCTTCGTGGGCCCATCGATTACGATCGACGCCAATTCGCTCGTAACGCCAGGCTATGCGATCAGCGGAAACACGAGCCACGAGTTCATCTTTACGCTGCAAGGCCTCTCGATTCCCGAGGGCGTGTACGGAATCGCATATTCCGTTCGTGGCAACCCTGTCGGCGGCGATCCCTACGTGCCGACTCAATTGCTCGTGTCCACCTGGATGACGCCGGGATTCGATCCGGGCCAAGATCCACTCAATCCGGAGTCGCCTTTGCAATTGGCCCAGGTGGCCATCTTCAATGCGGCCACGGCGGTGCCCGAACCGTCGAGCATCGTGCTCTCCGCGATTTGCGCCGGGGCGATGGCCCTGGTCGCGATGCGGCGTCGTCGCCAAAGTCGCCAGGTGGCGTAGTGCGCGACACGCGCTTCGATTGAAATCCAACCGGACCTTGAAGAGGTCGGTCTAGCAATACGCACTTAACTTCTCAATGAAAGCACATTCACATATGTTCAAAAAACAATCTCTCAACGTCGGTTTGAAGTTTACTCTCTGCGCAATCGCGGTCTGCGGATCCACCAGTGGCATCGCTCTCGGCCACGGAATTCCGCTCACGACTAGCTCGTACGACAGCAACCAACTCTACGGCACGAGCCTCGTGGCCTACGATCCGATCGAAAGCCAATTGGCAGCGACGGACACCAACCTGAAGGGGGCCGCGGGGTTTTATCCCGACCCGGCAAAGTTTCCGTTTGGCCGCCAGTTGACGGTCGATAGCACCGGCTCGGCGTTTCATCCCACGGCGCTACTGTTTTGGGACGGTGCAAACGTCTTGCCGTCACCGGTGAGCATCACCTTGCAGCGGACCGGGATCAATGTGACCGTCAGCCCGACCGATACTTTTTTGAATATCGGCACGCTGCCGGCGTTCAACGGATTGCCCGGCGGACACAGCGCGCTGAACATTCTGCTGCCGCTGGGTTCTCCGGTTGGGTTGTACGCGCTTGGTTTCCAGGTGACCTCGCCCGGCTCGCCCGACTTCGGACGCTCGGAAACGTTTTGGGGAGTCGCCAACAATGGTTTGACATCCCCTGGCGACGTTCAGCTTGGTCTGGCAGCCATCCAAGCGGCAGTGCCCGAACCGTCGAGCATCGTGTTGGCGGTGCTGGGCGCCGCGGCGATCGGGCTTTTCCGTTGGGGGCGCAGCCGCTAACCACGACGGGGTTGTCGAGCTAAGTTGTTGCTGCTAGCGAACTATTTGCTCGAGTGGCCAACTGCTCTTTCGTCGAGTGATCCGGGTTTGTACCATCTGCCCCTCTGCCGCGCCATCCAAGGTGCGGCGGAGGGCGATGGTTTTCGAAACCTCAGGATCAACGGGTGACATCATGAGTAACTTGGGAGTGTTTGGCTGGATCCGCGAAAGCGTGAAGCGTTCGGTGTTGTTGGGCTTCTCCGACGCCGTCGAGCAATTGGGCAACCCCGCCGATCCCAATGATCCGATCCACCCCCAACTGGCCTCTGTCTTGCGGCAGGCCGCCCCGCCGCTGGCCCTGGCCGAGGCACCTGAGCGGCGTCCAGGAAAGTCGGAACGGAAGCGATTAGGCCGGTCGCTGGAACAATTGCGCAGTCCTTCGCAAGCGACCCGCCCGCAAGGTGCCTAAGCATTCAACAAGCCGACGCACCGCTGTCGATTTGCGGTCGCGGTGTCTCCAATTCGATAACAGCAAATTCTCCAGCGACGCTGCTGGCTGGGCTGTCGCGCCACGCCGCCTTATGGCGCAACTCACCGGACTTAATACAGTTGCGTCGATATCACAGGCAGCCGGCCCGGAATCGGGCACGAACTTTGCGATTCATTTTGTCTGGTGCGAGCCATTTCGGTCCGTGCGATCGAGCATCCGCTCAACGTAACGGCCACGTGCATTGAAAGCTCGACCGCCAGCGGGCTCTTGAATTGTCGCCAGAGTCGTTTTCCGCTGCGGTCGGGCTTTATCTATACCTGATTTTGGCGAGGCCGTGTTTGCCCACGACGCCGCAAAACGGGTCGGTTTTTTCGGCCTCGCGGGCTTCGACGACCAGGGGCTGCCTCGCGCGGAACACCCAAGGCGGGGACTTGACTGGCCGCCAGCTTTGAGATTTACTGACCGGATGGTCGGTAGAATTGTCTGAGCCGGCCGCCGTGCCCCCGTTTCCAAGCCCCCTGCTCTCCCTCCTGAGCGAGCCCGCCGCCGTGAAAGCCTCGAAAAAGCCGATGATCGCCGCCGAGTGCGATCGCACGATCGACATCTACCAGAAGGCCGCTCAGATTTTCCACGAGCAGGGCTTCGACGCCACGTCGATGAGCAATATCGCGGCCGCGGTCGACCTGACCAAGGCCGGTCTCTATTACTACATCGAGAGCAAGGAAGACTTGCTGTTCGCGATCATGAACTACGCGATGGAGCGGCTGGAGACGATGGTCATCGACCCGTCGCGCGAGATTGCCGATCCCGAACAACGCCTGCGCAGCATCATCGAGCGCCACGGCCGGCTGCTGACCGAGGGCAATAAGGCGATCACGATCCTGACCGACGAGATTGAAGGTCTCAAGCCCAAGCATCGCAAGCAGATTCTGGATCGCAAGCGGGTGTATTTCGATTTCGTGCGCGGCACGCTCGACACCCTGCGAGCCGAGAAAAAACTGCGCGACGTAAATACGACCGTGGCCACGTTCGGCCTGTTCGGCACCCTGCTCTGGCTGCCGCGCTGGTTCCGCGTCGATGGCGGGTTGAGCAGCGAAGACGTGATCGGGCAGATCGCGAACATCGCGCTGTCGGGCCTGCTGACCCCGTCGTGCGAGGTTCAGCCCGCATGAACACGATCGTTTGCATCAAGCAGATTCTGGATCCCGAGATTCCGGCCCGTGACTTTCGCATCGACTCCGCGGCTCGCGAGGCCGAGCGGGGCGGCGCGAACCTGGTGACGAACATCTTCTGCGAAAACGCGCTGGAGACGGCGCTGCAATTTCGCGAGGCGCACGGTGGCAAGATCACGGCCCTGAGTTGCGGCCCCGACGGCGCCGAGGATGTGTTGCGCAAGGCCCTGGCGCTCAAGGCCGACGACGCGGCCTTGATTGTCAACGAGGCAGCCAAGAATCCCGATCCCCTGTTCGTGGCCCAAGCGCTGGCCGCCGGCATTCGGAAACTGGGCGAATTCGACCTGGTGCTGGTTGGCCGCGAGGCCGGCGACTGGGGAGCGGGCCAGACCGGCGGACTGCTGGCCGAGGAACTCGGCGTGCCGTGCGTGTCGTTTGCCGAGAGCCTGGAGCCGGGCTCCAAGCCGGGTACGGTGCGCGTCAAGCGGCAGACCGACAGCGGCTGGGAACTGCTGGAAGTCGCCACGCCCTGCGTCGTTACGATCACGAACCACGAAAAGAACGTGCCCCGCATTCCCAAGACCCGCGACGTCATGCAATCGTTTCGCAAGCCGCTGGCCAAATGGCCGCTGACCGAATTGGCGATCGATCCGGCAACGGCGCACGCCTACTACGACGTCGCCGAATTGTTCATTCCGCGCAAGGAAACGCAATGCGAGTTTATCGCGGGCGACACGCTGGAACAAAAAATCGACGCCTTCGCCGCGCGCGTGACCGAAGTCATGCGCTCAATCTAAGTCCCCCGCCTTCGTGTGAGAAGCGACCGTGAGCGATGTAGTTTGCTGTTTGTTTTCGTCCGCGGGTTGGGACCGATCGGCGCAAGGCATCTTGGGCGCGGGGCGGCGGCTGAGCGATACCCTGGACGGAAAGCTCGTGGCGGTCGTCATTGGCCCGACCGACGACGCGCTGAATAGCGCGGCAGCGGCTATCGCCGAGCGGGTCCTCATCGTCGACCACCCCCTGCTGGCCGAGTATCATCCCGAGAACTACTTGAGCGCGCTGGCGGCGGTCTGCAAGCCAATTGCCCCTGCCGCGGTGTTGCTGGGCAACGACACCTACAGCCAGGAATTGACTCCCCGATTGGCGCACCGCCTGGGCGGCAGCGCCGCGGGCGACGCCGTCAAGGTCGACGCGGCCGAGGGCAAACTGCAAGTGACGCGCGGCGTCTATGGCGGCAAGGCCACGGCCGTGATCGCATTGGCCCGAGCGCCGGGAGTGGTCTGGGTACGAGCGCGGGCACTCGATCCGGCGACCGGCGCCGATCGCGCGGCGGGGTCCATCGAAAAGGCCGCTCTCCAGCTCGAACCCGACGCCCGCGTGCAGGTCGTTTCGCGGCACGTCGAGGCCAAGGAAGGCGTGCGGCTGGAAGAAGCCCGGCTGATTGTCTCCGGCGGTCGCGGACTGGGCGGCCCCGAGCCATTCGAGGAGCTGCAGAAATTGGCGACGACCATGGGAGCTCAAATGGCTGCCTCGCGGGCTGCGTGCGACGCCGGCTGGGTGCCGCCGAGTTGGCAGGTCGGCCAGACCGGCAAAAAGGTCGCGCCGGAGTTGTACATGGCGATCGCCATCTCGGGCGCAAGTCAGCACATCATGGGCATCGCCGACTCGAAAGTCATCTGCGCGATCAATCGCGACCCCGACGCCCCGATCTTCAAGCACTGCCGTTTTGGCCTGGTGGAAGATTACCAAAAAGTCGTCGGCCCTCTGCGCGACAAACTCAGCCGCCCGTCATGATCGATCCTGAACTGGCCACGCGCGAAGTGCTGTGGAACATCCACCACGCGTGGATCATGTACGCGCTGTTGGTCCCCACCGTCGCGGTCTCGGGCTATGGTTTTTACCGGCGGCTGATATTGTGGCGACGAGGGGGCGCCGAGAACCGCTTCGATCGGCCGCTTGAACGAATCGGTCGCTTGCTGAAGTTCGGCCTGCTGCAACTGCGCACCTGGCGCAAGCTCTATCCCGGCGCGTTTCACGCCATGATCTTCTGGGGATTCGTGGTTCTGTTCATCGCCACGACCGTGGTCATGATCGATTACGATTTCGGAATTCCAATCATGCGCGGCCGGTTCTATCTCTATTTCCAGTCGCTGATCGTCGATTTGTTCGGGGCCGCGGCAATCGTCGGAGTGGGAATGGCCGCCGCGCGGCGCTGGATCGCGCGGCCGAAACAGTTGGTTTATACGAACGAAGCCTCGGCGATCCTGGTCGTGATCCTGGCGATGCTGGTGACTGGCTTTCTGGTCGAGGGCTGGCGGATCGCGGCCACGGACGATCCCTGGGGAGCGTGGTCGCCCGTGGGCAATGCGGTGGCCAATGTCTCGCGCGGCTTGATGTCGATCGACGCGATGACCGTGGCCCATCGTGCGACCTGGTGGACGCACCTGCTGTTGGTGTTTGGATTCATCGCCTGGGCCCCGTACACCAAGATGGCGCATGTTCTGACTTCCACGGCCAATATCTACACGGCACGGTTGGCGCCGATCGGCGCCACGCTAGGAAAAATCGATTTCGAAACGTCCGAGAAGCTGGGCATCAACGCCCTGGCGGGGTTTACCTGGAAAGACCTGCTTGATTTCGACGCCTGCACCGAGTGTGGTCGCTGCACGGCCGTCTGCCCGGCGAACCGCGTGGGCAAGGCGCTGTCGCCGCGCGACGTGATTCTGGACCTGCGGCGGCTCATGCACGAGCCGAGCCGCGAATTCGCCGAGCCGTTCATCGGCGCCACGCCGGCTCTGTCGCCCGAGCCGTTCTGGGAATGCACGACTTGCGGCGCGTGCGTCGAGGCCTGCCCGGTGTCGATCGAGCAGTTTCCCAAGATCGTCGACGCGCGGCGATTCCTGGTAATGGAGGACGCCGAGTTCCCGGAAACCATGCAGCAGGCCCTGACGTCGCTCGAAACTCGCGGGCATCCGCTGCGGGGCACCGCGTTTTCTCGCGTCGACTGGGCGCAGGGGCTGAACGTCTCGACCATGGCAGAAGCCAAAGACGCCGAAGTCCTGTTGTGGGTCGGCTGCGGCGGGGCGTTGGTCGAACGGAATCAAAAGGTCGTGCGCTCGATCGCTCAACTGCTGGAAAAGGCCGGCGTCAAATTCGCCATCCTGGGGCGCGAGGAAAAGTGCACCGGCGATCCGGCGCGGCGGATCGGCAACGAGTTTCTGTTTGAAACTCTGGCCCAGGAAAACATTGCCACGCTCGATCGCTATCAGGTCAAAACGATCGTGACGAGCTGCCCGCATTGCTTCAACACGTTTGCCAACGAGTATCCGCAGTTCGGCGGCCGGTACGAAGTGTTTCACCACAGCGAGTACCTGGCGCGGCTCGTGGCCGAGGGCCGGCTGTCGGCCGACATGCCGACGGACAAGAAGGTCACGTTTCACGACCCCTGTTACCTGGGCCGGCATAACGGCGTGTACGACGCGCCGCGGCAATTGGTGCAGATTTCGACCAGCAACACACCGATCGAAATGGAGCAAAGCCGTGAGAACGGGTTTTGCTGCGGCGGAGGAGGCGGAATGAGTTTTATCGACGAACCGCCCAACCAGCGCGTCAATCAAGAACGCGCCAGGCAAGTCCTGGAAACCGACGCCGATATCGTGGCCGTCGGTTGTCCGTTTTGCATGACGATGCTGGAAGACGGAATCAACGCCCGCAAGGGAGATCGCGATACCAAAGTCATGGACGTCGCCGAATTGCTCTGGCAAGCGGTCGAGCGACCTGCGGGGACCTAAAACGCTCACCATGAAACAATGACGAACAACAGAATTCGAACCGGGATGTTTACACAGAAAGGCAAGTCATGGATCTAGGTCTGAACCCCAGCGAATTGAAATTTCGCGACGAGTTGCGCTCGTGGCTGAAAGCCAACTTGCCGGCCAAGATGGTCAAGACGGCCGACAGCGGACACGAGTACCACGAATACTTGAAGGCCTGGCAGCAGAAACTGTATCAAGGCGGATACGCCGGCATCAGTTGGCCGAAGGAATACGGCGGACGCGGCTCGAGCTTCATCGAGCAGGCCATCTTTCAGGAGGAACTCGCGCTGGCCGATGCGCCCGAGCGCATGGGCACGATCGGCCAGGGACTGGTCGGACCCACGATCATCACCGTCGGCACCGAGGATCAGAAGAAACGCTACCTGCCGGCGATCCTCTCGGGCGACGAAGTCTGGTGCCAGGGATTCTCCGAACCCAACGCCGGCAGCGACCTGGCGGCGCTCGAAACCAAGGGCGTTCGCGACGGCGACGACTTTGTCGTCAACGGGCAGAAGATCTGGACCAGCTACGCCCATATCGCGGACCAGTGCCTGTTGGTCGTGCGCACCGATCCGGCGGCGCCGAAGCACAAGGGCCTGACCAGCCTGTTGGTCGACATGAAAAGCCCGGGCATTACCGTGCGACCGCTCAAAATGATGTCGGGGGATTCCGGATTCAACGAGATGTTTTTTACCAATGTGCGCGTGCCGGTCAAGAACGTGCTGGGGCAGGTCAACGATGGCTGGAACGTGGCCATCACGGCTCTGAGCAACGAACGGGCCAATTTGGGCACCGGGCTGTACGTAATGTTCAAGCGCAATCTCGACGCTGTGTTGGACCAGGCTCGCAAGCTGAAGCGAGGCGGCAAACCCGCCATCGAAGACCCGGTGCTGCGGCAGCGACTGGCTCTGGCCTACGTCGACTTGGAGGTCTTCCGGCTGAATACCACGCGCTCGCTCAGTAATTTAAACAAGACAGGTATTCCCGGCCCCGAGGGTTCGATCCAGAAGTTGTATTGGAGCGAGCTCAACCAGCGCAATGCGCAGATCGCGATGGAAGTGCTCGGACCCTATGCCCAGCTTTCGCAGTTCGACGACGGGCGCTGGATTTACAACTACCTGCGTTCGCGCGGCAATACGATCGAGGCCGGCACCAGCGAGGTGCAGCGCAATATCATTGCCCAGCGCGTGCTGGGTTTGCCCCGCAGTTACTGATCGGCGGTCTTCAACCAACATATTTTCCGCTCGCCCGCTGTTGTCGGCCCATCAGGCTGTGCCACCGACGGGCGGCCGATACGATCGAACTTTTCAAAGGAAGCTTCCATGGAATTCGAACTCTCGAAACCGCAAAAACTGTTGCAGCAATCGGCCCGCGACTTGTTCGCCCGCGAGTGTCCGGCCAAAAGGGTCCGCGAATTGATGGCGACCGAGACGGCGTACAATCCCGAATTGTGGTCCGCCGTGGCCGATCAGGGTTGGCTGGGATTACAGCTTCCCGAGTCGTGCGGCGGCTTGGGCCTGGGCACGGTCGAGCTGGCCGTGGTCGCCGAGGAAATGGGGCGCGCCTGCTTTCCCGGCCCGTTCTTGGGGTCGATCTGGGCCGGCACGCTGATCAACGAAGCCCAACCCAAGAGCAAGCACCTGGAACCGCTGGCCGCCGGCGAGGCAAAGGGCGCCGTGGCCCTCGTGGAGCCGGACACGCTTTGGAACCCGGCGGAAGTGCAACTCAAGGCATCGCCCAGCGGCAGCGGACTTAAGCTCTCCGGCGCAAGTCATTTGTCGCCGACGCCGGCGTGGCCGACCTGATCGTATGTGTCGCCCAAACCGGCGATGGGCTGGCCCTGGCAGCCGTGCCGGCCAAGGCCGCGGGTCTGAAAATCACGGCCACGCCCGGTCTCGACGCGACGCGCAAGTTGTACGAAGTGACGTTCGATAACGCCGCAGTGGGCGGCGACGACGTGCTCGCAGTCGGCGACGCGGCGGCGAAGGCGCTCGAGCGGTCGCTGCAAGTCGCCACGCTGTGCGCGGCGGCCGACATGCTGGGCGGGATGCAATTGATCCTGGAGGATTCCGTCGAGTACGCCAAGACCCGCCAGCAGTTCGGCAAGGTGATCGGCTCGTTCCAGGCCGTGCAGCACATGTGCGCCGACATGTTGCTGTGGACCGAAAGCTCCCGTTCGGCGATCTATTATGCCGCCTGGGCCCTGGGCGACGATCCGGCCGACGCCGCTCGCGCCGTGGGCATCGCCAAGGCCTATGCCTCCGACGCCTCACGCGAAGTGGCCAACCGGGGCGTGCAGGTGCATGGCGGAATCGGCTTCACTTGGGAGCACGACCTGCAATTGTATTACAAGCGATCCAAAGCTTCCGAAATCCTTTTCGGCGATTCGAGCTACCACCGAGCACGATTGGCCGAAGCCGTGTTCGATCGCTAGTCGCGGGCACATTCCCGTGTGCCGTCGCTGTCTTGATTGATCCAGCGGCTAAGGCTCACGGAGCAAGCCGGGTGTTTTTGAATTGCCGAGCAGACTGTGGCGCTCGCGGATTTCGCGCCGCGCGGCCGCGACCTGCGAAATCGCGGTCGCCACTCGGCGCTGGATCCAATGCATCCCCAAAATCCGAGGCAACAACAGCGGGCGCAATCGGGCCACTAGGGGGTTGTCGCTCAGGACGAATTGAAACGCCACGTCGGTTCCGCGCAAAATGCGGTGCGCGATCGGCAGCCGCTCTTGCTCGTAGCGATCGAGCAGTTCGAGCGGGGCGCCGTGTCGCAGCACAGCCGCCAATTTGCCGCCCAGGTTGAGCGCTTCCAAAATGCCGGTGTTCATTCCTTGCCCGCCGACGGGGCTATGAATGTGGGCCGCATCTCCGGCCAGGTAAATGCGGCCGCGGGCAAATCGTCGGGCAATACGATGATGCAGCCGGAATCGTGTCAGCCAGTCAAACTGGGAGAATTCAATCGGCGTGTCGACCAGCTGTGCCACCAGGGTCCGAAACTCTTCCGGCGAGATGTCAGGCGACGTCGTCGCGACGTGCTCCTTGGCGGCCACGATCAAGCGGTACGAGCCTGCGGCGCCGGGCATCGGAAAACAAGCGACGATGCCGCGCTTGGAGATTAGGACTCGCCCGGCGTCCAAAGGCCATGGCCAGCGCAGCACGACGTCGCCGAGCACGAAGTTGCCTTCATAGGCGCCGCCTGCAAACGAGATTCCGGCCTGATGCCGCACCGTGCTGTGGGCGCCGTCGCAGCCGACGACGAAGTCGCACGTGAGCTCCTCGGTTTGGCCCGCTTCGTTTTGCAGTCGGGCCGTCACCGCCGAGCCGCGATCTTGCAGCGTCGCAAGCTCCGTGCGCCACTCGACTGACGAGCGATCCACCGCTAATTCCTCCTGAAGAAACTGCTCGGTGTAACTCTGCGGTAATATCAGAATGAAGTTAAATCGGCTGGGAATCTGACTCAAGTCAATGCACAGACTCTTGCGCTGACCAAACTCGGCGAAGAACTCGCGCGCACGGAACCCGGCGGCGACCATCTTGTCGGAAAGCTCGACGCCAAAGAAATCGCCCAGCGCTTCGAGCGAACCGGCTTGCACGCCAATTGCCTTGGACTTATCCGTTCGTCCGGCGCTGCGATCGATCAGGCGAGTCCGCACGCCCAGGCGAGCCAATGCGGCGGCGAGGGTCAACCCCGTGGGGCCCGCTCCGACGACCAGCACTTCCGTTCGCTCTTTCACGCTCATGAGATGCCGAATTAGCGGCCCGTGGAATCGGCCCGTGCCGAGGCCGGACACAATCTCGATCGCTTGCGGTGCGCGGCCACGGCGTCAGGGATTGTAGTCGAACTGGTACGCGCCGGGCGGATGCACCGTGGGCACCGAGTAGGGCGACGTGACCTGTCTCGACGGCCGAATCGGCGTCTGCGGCGCTTCCTCGACAAAGCCAGTCGGTCGCGGTGCTCGCTGCGGAAACGGCGATTGCAATGGCCGGCGGAACTGCGGCGCAACGTTGCGCTGCGACGGACCGGCCGCCTCATCCAAGGGATTTCGGCCCCGACCACGGGCGCGATCATCAAGCGGATCGCGCACGATCGGGTTCGTACCGCTCCGCGGTGAACGGATGCCGCGGCCCAATTCGTCGTCGGCCAACAAGTCCTCTTCCCAATTGCTTTCCGTCGCGCGCGACCGTGTGCCAAACGTCGGCTGGGTCGGCTGGGGAGTTTCCGTCGGGCGTCGTGAGGAACCGAGGCCGGAACCACCTCCCGTCCGGCCGCCCACATCCGGCGAATCGGAGGCGACACTCCCGCCCGAGGGCGCCGCTTCGGAACGGTCTCGCCGGGGCTCGCCCAACCCGCGCATGCCGCGACCGACTAGCGGCTCATCGGCACTGGGCGCGGCGCCGGACGTTTCATCATCCTTGTCAGGCGCGGGCTGTTCGGGTTCTTCTTCGGCAACTGGCAATGTGGGCGCGACCGGCAATTGCGCGTAGATTTCTTGCAGACGCTTGTCGAGATCGCGGGCCGCTTTGTCATCGGCCGCCGATTTTTCCGGTTCGCCGCTGTCGCGATAGGCCAACGCGCGACTGTAGTACGCCTCCGGCTCTTGGGCGCGAGGCGAATGGACTGGCTAAAATCGGCGATTGCCCGGTCGATGTCGCCCGGTGCGTTGCGGCAGTGATGCGCGCGACCGCGATACAGATAGGCCTGGGCATCGTTCGGATCGGCGGCGATCGATTGGGTACACAGCTCGATCGCTTCGTCGTAACGCCCCTCGTTGACCAATTGCTTGGGAGAGTTGGACGAGGAACTGCACCCAGCCACCAGCAACAGCAGTGCCCAGGCCACCCACCGGGCTGGCGAAACAACGGCACGCGCAATGGCACGTGAGTGGAGAGTTTGACTGCTTAAAGTGCGTATCATGACATGCCAGCAGGAAAGTAAATCCGCTCGTTGAATCATACCTTGGGGGCGGGGCGGAGCAACGCCGAAGCCCCGTAGTTTGCCCGAAATTCCCGCTTGGCTGGCTCGCCAGGCCGCCCGGGCGACTGGCGCACCCTGCTAGCGGCGAACCAACTGTCGTCGCCTTTTTTGAGCCCCCTGCGTATACTGCCGCGAAATCGCGGTTGGAACGTGGCAGAGGATCGCTAAATTGATTTCAGGCCGAGCTTTAGTGCATGCGCAGTCGATCGGCGTCACGTATGGGGGGACGATTCCGGCTCTGGCTGATATCAACTTCGAAATCGGATCCGGGGAGTTTGTTTCGATTGTCGGGCCCTCGGGCTGCGGCAAGTCGACGCTGCTGCGTTTGATCGCGGGCCTGGTCCGACCGACCAGCGGCCAGATTCGCGTGGCCGGGGACCGGCCGGCAGTGGCACGCAAGGCGGCCCGACTGTCATTCGTATTTCAAGACGCCACGCTGCTCCCCTGGCGCAGCGTGCCGCGACAACGTGCGATTGCCGCTGGAACTGGAACGCCGTCCGCGGCAAGACCGTGGTGGCATGGTTTCGCGGATCGTAAACGTCGTGGGGCTATCGGAGTTCGAGCGCCGCTACCCAAACGAATTGTCGGGCGGCATGAAGATGCGGGTCTCGCTCGCGCGGGCGCTGGTGACCGAGCCCGAACTGCTGCTGCTCGACGAGCCGTTCGGCGCGCTCGACGACATGACGCGACAGATGCTGAACGAGGAATTGACAAGACTTTGGGCCGAGCGCGGGTGGACGGGTATTTTCGTGACGCATAACATTTCCGAGGCGGTTTTTCTGAGCCAGCGGGTGCTTGTGATGAGCGTGCGTCCCGGACGAATCGTGGCCGACATTGCGGTTCCGTTCGAGTCGCCGCGACGGCCCGAGCTGCGCACCCAGGCTGAGTTTGGCCGGCTGATCGGTGAAGTGTCTACGTGCTTGCGGAGGGCCGAAGCATGAAAAGTGCCCCACGCCGACTGGTCGAAATGACGCTGCCGCCGCTGGTGTTCTTTGTCATCGTTATCGTCGGCTGGGAAGTCGCGACCACGTTATGGGAGATTCCCGTCTATCTCGTGCCCGGACCACAGCGGGTGCTCGAAGCGGCGCGCGAACATTCCGCGGAGTTGTTGTCGGCCACGCGACTGACGGGAGCTGGCGCGTTGAGCGGCTTTGGGCTTGGGTTGCTGACTGGCACAATCCTGGGGCTGGTCTTTTCGCAATCACGGATCATCGAGCGCAGCATGTATCCCTATGCCATTTTCCTGCAGACCGTGCCGATCGTGGCCATCGCGCCGGTTTTGATCATGTGGTTCGGCAACGGATTCGGCGGCGTCGTGGCGGTCTCGTTCATCGTCAGCCTGTTTCCGATCATTACCAACGCCACGGCCGGGCTGACCGTGGTCGACGTCAATCTGCTGGAGCTGTTCGAGATCAACAATGCCTCGCGCGCGCAGGTGCTGTTCAAATTGCGGCTGCCCAATGCCATCGGCCACCTGGTGACCGGAGCCAAGATTTCTTGCGGTTTGTCGGTCATTGGAGCGATTATTGGCGAGATTTCCGCCGGTTTTGGCAACGGCAGCTTCGGTCTGGGCTACCTGATAACCGCCGCCACCGGTAAGCTCGACACGTCCTACGCTTTTGCCGCGGTCATATGCTCGACATTGTTGAGCCTGGCGATATTTGCAACCGTTAGTTCGATTGGAGCGTTGATCCTGGCCCACTGGCATATCGCGGCGCCTCGCAGCTCCACAACCAACCCTTAATTCGTGAGGATACGGCAATGTCTCAACTGGTTTCACGGATGATCATGCTGGCCGGATTGCTCGTCACGTTTTCGTTGACTGGCTGCGGCCAGTCGGGCTCGGCGCAGACGGCGACTGGGCAGCCGGAACATACCGTCAAAACGGCCGAAGAGCACGTCGACCCGACGTTGACCAAAGTCACGCTGCAACTTAATTGGTTTCCCGAGGTCGAGCACGGCGGCTACTACGCGGCGCTCGCGGCAGGCTACTATCGCGAGGAAGGCCTCGACGTGGAGATATTGCCAGGGGGGCCCGAGACGCCCGTCGTTCAGCAGATTGCCCGCCGGGCCGCGACCTTCGGAGTCGTGAATGCCGATAACATTCTATTTGGCCGCGCTCAACAGGCCCCGGTCGTGGCCCTGATGGCCCCTTTGCAGATCAGCCCCCGCTGCCTGATCGTGCACAAGAGCTCGGGCATTCGCGATTTCGAGGGCCTGAAAAACATCACGCTGGCCATGTCGAATAGCAACGCCTTCTCGCACTACCTGCGCTACAAATTGCCGTTGCCGGGGGTCAAGATCGTGCCCTACTCGGGCAACGTGGCGCAGTTCTTGATCAATAAGGATTACGCCCAGCAAGGCTATGTGTTCAGCGAGCCGTTCGTGGCCCGCAAGGAAGGAGGCGACCCGAGAATTCTGATGCTCTCGGACATCGACTTCAATCCTTATACCAGCCTGCTGTGCATGCACGAGGATCAGTTGGAAGAACATCCCAAACTGGTCCGCAAAATGGTGGCGGCCTCGGTGCGTGGCTGGCAGAAATATATTGAATCGCCCCACGATGCGAACGCGCTCATCCACAAAGCGAATCCCGAGATGGATTTGGATATCCTGGAATACGGCGCCGAGACGCTCAAGCCGCTGGTCCTGGACAGCACCTCGAAGAAAAAGGGCATTGGAACGATGTCTCGCGCGCGCTGGCAAACGCTGGCCGATCAGTTGGTCGAGTCCGATCAACTCAAGAAGAAGGACGTCCACGTCGAGAAGGCCTTCACCACCCAGTTTTTGCACCCTGAAAAATAAGGCATCCCGGTTTCGAAGTTCGCAATGGGGCACCACCATCATCACGATCATGGCCGCCACGACGCGGGTCGCGACGGCAATCGCGCCCGCCTGGCGTGGACGCTCGTGCTGACGATGGTCTACATGGTGGCCGAAATCGTGGGCGGCTATCTGTCGGATTCGCTGGCGCTATTGGCCGACGCCGGGCACATGTTCTCGGATGCCGCGGCCCTGGCGCTAAGCCTGTTCGCGGCCTGGATCGCGGCCCGGCCGCCCACGCCGCAGCATAGTTATGGCTACTACCGGGCCGAGATTCTGGCGGCGCTGGCCAACGGCGCGACGCTGATTGCGATCTCGATTTTCGTGTTCGTCGAGGCCTTCCACCGGCTCGGCGCCCCGAACCGGTCCTGGGGCCGCTGATGCTCGCGGTGGCCAGCGGCGGGTTGGTGATCAATCTGGGCGGCATGGCGATTCTCCACGCCGGTAAGTCGCAAAGCCTGAACATGCACGGCGCCTGGCTGCACCTGCTAACCGACGCGCTGGGCAGCGTCGCGGCCATCGCGGCCGGGGCGCTGGTGTGGGCCTTTGGCTGGAACTGGGCCGATCCAGCCGCGTCGGTGCTGATCGGCATCCTGGTCATCTACTCGTCGTGGAATTTACTCAAGCAGGCGATCGCGATTTTGATGGAAAGCACGCCCGGCCATCTCGACGTCGATACGGTGCGCGACGCAATCCAATCGACGCCGGGAGTTTGCGAAGTCCACGATCTGCACATCTGGACAATCACCAGCGGCATGGAATCTCTCTCGGCGCACGTCGTTCTGGCGGCCGGCTACGATAGCGCCCCGTCGCTCAATGCGCTGCGCCAGGTGCTGCACGATCGTTTCGCCATCGATCACATCACGATCCAGATCGATCCGGCCGGTCAAGACCATTGCCCTTCGTCGTTTTGACCGCGTGCCGGATAACCTAGACGCCGTGGATCACGACCGTCTTGAACTCGCTCATTTCGGCGACGGCGTATTTGGGCCCTTCTTTGCCGAACCCACTCTCCTTCAATCCGCCGTAGGGCATCAGGTCGGCGCGCCATTGCGGCCCC
This sequence comes from uncultured Planctomycetaceae bacterium, assembly GCA_963791755.1. Lineage (GTDB taxonomy): Bacteria > Planctomycetota > Planctomycetia > Pirellulales > PALSA-1355 > PALSA-1355. The sequence goes on along the minus strand of CAWBTK010000001.1, from coordinate 325,724 downwards.
CAATTGATGTGCAGGTTGCCGCTGTCCACCTGCCGCGCAAATTGCAGGGCCCACGTGATGTTCTCGGTGAAGATTCCAGCGGCCAAACCATAGGGAGTGTCATTGGCCAGGCGAATCGCCTCGTCGATGCTGCCGGCACGAGTCACGGCCACGGCCGGACCGAACAGCTCTTGGCAACTCACGCGCATGGCCGGATCGACGTCGGCCAGCAACGTCGCTTGATAGAACGTGCCCTGCCGCCGCCCGCCGGCCACGAGCCTCGCCCCGCCGGCGACCGCTTCGTCGACCCAAGACTCGACCCGTTCGGCATCGGCCCGGCGGACCATCGGACCCATCTTGGTCTTTTCGTCGAGTGGATTGCCCAGCGTGATGGCCTCGACCTTCGGGCCGAGCACTCCGATGAGTTCGTCATAAACGCCGGGCAGCGCAATCACACGCTGCGTCGAAATGCAAACCTGGCCGGCGTTCGAATAGCCGGTCGCAATCGTGGCCTCGGCAACTTTGCTCAAATCGGCGTCGGGCATCACGATGATCGGGCTGTTGGAACCCAGTTCCATCGTGACTTTTTTGAGCCCGGCCACCTGGCAGATGTGTTCGCCCACATCGCGGCTGCCGGTGAAACTGATCTTGCGCACTCGAGGATCGCGGCACAGCGCGTCTCCCACCGCCGAGCCCGAACCGGTAACACATGCGATCGCCAGGGGCGGCAGACCGGCCTCAAGCAGAATCTCGACCATCGCCAGCGCCGACAGCGGAGTGTCGCTGGCCGGTTTCAATATGACTGCGTTGCCGGCGGCCAGCGCCGGGCCGATCTTGTGGCACACGAGATTGAGCGGAAAGTTGAAAGGGGTAATCGCGACCACCACGCCACATGGAACGCGCAGCGTGAAACCGAGCTTGCCGGCCCCGCCGGGGGCGCCGTCGAGCGGCAACACTTCTCCGCCGAGCCGCTTGGCCTCGTCGGCCGATAACTCGATCGTTTCGCGAGCCCGCGAAACCTCGAACACGCCCTCGGCCAGGACCTTTCCCTCCTCGGTGCTGATCAGCCGACCCAGCTTGTCGCCGCGCTGTCCCATCAGCTCGGCGGCTTTGCGGAGGATCTTGGCCCGCTCATATCCGCTCATGCCGCGCATGATCTTGGCGCCTTCGACCGCGCCGGCCACCGCGCTGTCGACATCCGCGGCATCGGCCCGGGGCACGGTATCGATCAGGGTGTCGTCGAACGGGTTGCGAACTTCAATGCGATCCGACTTATCGAGCCATTTTCCGCCAATCAGCATTTTCATCGCATTCCATCCTTTCGGCCGTGGTTCGTCGTGGAAAGCGGCCGACCCCGTCGCGTGATCCGAGGACGCCAGGCACGACCGCGTTCAGATTATTCGCTGGACGATTGTCGGGTCAACCTGCCGCGAACGTCGCGGCGCGCCTCAAATCGACGGGAACAAGCGCGTCGGAGACGCTTGAGCCGCGTGCCGCCGACGGCTAAGCTGCCCCACATGAAGACTCCCCAGCGCATTGTTTCGCTGATCTCGAGCGCCACCGAAATCCTGTATCTGCTCGGTCTAGGCGAGCATGTCGTGGGCGTCAGTCACGAGTGCGACTACCCGCTCCAGGTCGTCGGCAAGCCGCGGCTGACGCGGAGCCTGGTCGAAGCTGCGCGACCAGCCTGGCGATCGACGAGCAAGTGCGCTCCTTCTCGGCGAACCAGACCGCGCTGTATGCGATCGACGTCGAACGGCTGGCGGAGTTGGCGCCCCAACTGATCATAACACAGGCCCAATGCGACGTGTGTGCCGTGCGATACGAGGACGTGGTGAGCGCGGTCCGCGCCACCCCGGCCCTAGCCGGAACCGAGGTCCTGGCACTGAATCCCCACTCGCTTGCGGACGTTTTGGACGACATCACGCGCATCGGCCGCGCGACGGGCGCCGACCGCGCGGCCGCCGCGGCCCGCGCCAGCCTAGAAGACCGAGTGCGGAGCATACAGACCCGCTCAGCGAGCCTGCCGCGTGAAGAACAGTGTCGCGTCGCGTGCCTGGAATGGATCGACCCGCCGATGTTGGCCGCCAACTGGATGCCGGACATGATTCGTTGGGCCGGCGGCGAACCGGGAAGCACTCGAGCCGGGCGCATAGTTCGTACGCCAGTTGGGAGCAGATCCTGGCCGGCGATCCGCAAGCGATCGTCGTCATGCCCTGCGGGTTTGATCTCCAGCGGGCGGTCGTCGAAGCGCAGGTTTTGGCGAGCAAGCCGGGGTGGGAGACATTGTCGGCGGTGCGGGATTCCCGCGTCTTCGCGGTCGACGGCAATGCTTACTTCAACCGATCGGGTCCGCGGCTGGTCGATAGCCTCGAGATTCTGGCATACCTATTTCATCCCCAGGTATTTTCCCCGCCCGTTGCCACACCACGCCCGGTCTGGTGTCGCTTGGAAACACGAGACGGATCGCTGATCCCGGAGTCGCCATGAACACGAATCCTTACCTGGTGCCGCCTGATAAAAAAGTCAAATTGAAAAACTACCCGCCGGGGGAAACTGCGCCGTTTGCTTCCAAGGAGGAAGCGCAAAAGCAACTCGAGACCGACATTCTCAAGCTCAGCGACTTGCAAGCCAAGCTGTATGCCCAGGATACCTATGCCCTATTAATTATCATTCAAGGCATCGACGCGGCCGGCAAGGATGGCACGATCAAGCACGTCATGTCGGGCGTGAATCCGGCCGGTTGCCAGGTGACCAGTTTCAAGGCGCCGTCTGCCGAGGAATTGGACCACGACTACTTGTGGCGACATATCAAGGCCCTGCCGGAGCGCGGCCGGATTGGAATCTTCAATCGCTCCCACTACGAGGAAGTGCTCGTCGTGCGAGTCCATCCTGAATTACTCACCAAGGAAAAGATCCACTCGACCAAGAAGCGGGGCAAGCTCTGGGCCACCAGGTTTCGTGAGATCAACGAGTTCGAGCGCTACCTGGTTGATAACGACATCGAGATTGTGAAATTCTTTCTGAATCTATCCAAGGAAGAGCAGAAAAAGCGATTCCTGTCGCGACTGGACTCGCCCGACAAGAATTGGAAGTTCTCCGAGGGAGACGTCAAGGAACGCGCTTTCTGGGACGATTATCAAAAAGCTTTCGAAGACATGCTGAGTCACACCAGCACCGAACAAGCGCCCTGGCACGTCATTCCGGCGGACAACAAATGGTTCACCCGGGCAATGGTCGCCAACATCATTGTGCAAAAACTCGAATCGCTCGAATTGAGTTACCCGGAATTGGACGACTCGCGGCTGAGGGCCCTCAAGAACGCCAAGAAGATCCTCATGGAAGAGTAGGGACGGCGAGAATCCCCAACCATCCACCGTCGGAAGGTCCTCGAGTCGCTCCCGCCTGCGAACCTTTGGTGGCAATACGATTCGCATTGGCGCAATGGGGAACCGCGAGGGCTGGGCCGCGGAGCGGATTTCTGGACGGTTGGCAGCCAAAGTGACAACTCACGTGTCAATCAGGTCATTGCCTGGCGTCCACCGAGATGTGAACTCGTTGTCGAAGGCTTTCCTGGGTTTTTGTCGCGACCCGGCGCGGCATTTGCACCATGTCCTTCTTAAAAGCCGTGACAGAGCGGCTCTTTTGATCGGATATTGAAACGCCCCGGATCCTTTGAGGAGGGTTTCATGATGATTGCAATTGCCAAACCGCGTTCGCGGGCGAATTCCGTCGAAGCGCCGTCCCCAGCCGTGATCCGCCGTCGAGCGGCATCGATCCAGAAGCAATGGAGTTACCGCACGCGGCTCAAGCGCTCTGGCCATGCGAACGACATGGTGGCGCTCGTGGAAATCTCCTCGGCGCCCCGCCGAAAAGGGTTTCAGGTCGAGTAGCGGCGCGTAAACTATAGACAGCAGAAGCTCTCAATCCGCCCAGCAAGGCTATCGGCTATGAATACTCCCGGTGATGTGAAATCTCAGCGTCCAATCCGAGTAGGCCTTTTTGGTTCGCTGACCGAGGCAGACGCGGTAGTGAACGAATTGTTGGCGGCCGGATTCACCCGGGACAAAATTACGGTGGTGTGCTCGGAAGACGCAGTGAAGAGGCATTTTGCCTCGTTCGAGCATCAGGATCCGGCTGGAACCTACACCTCAACTGCCGCGGTGACGGGGGGCATTTTTGGGGCAACGCTGGGAGGACTGGCAGCCATCGCCGGGCTAGCCACCGGCGGAGTGGCGCTCTTGTTTGCCGGCGGACTGGCCCTGTGGACAGGAGGTGTGGTCGGCGGGTTGGTCGGAGCGATGATGACTCGCGGCGTCGAAAAAGAACTGGCCGATTTTTACAGCCAGGCAGTCACCGAAGGCAAAATTCTGGTCGCGGCTGAGCAGGAAGACCCCGCTCGGCACGCGATGCTCGATCAGGCCGATGTGATCTTTGCGCGACACGGCGTGCATCCCGTCGAGTTGCCGGAAGGGTAAATCTCGACGGAGAAAGCTGCGTGCCGATATGGAGATCGCGGCGGGTGGCGGCGTGCCACTCTTTCCCTATTTTCACAGTCGCAATTTTCCCATGATGCCAATCGCTGCACTTGTCCTGAGTCCTGGCGGAGTGATTTCCTGGATCGTGATGGGGTTGCTCGCTGGTTGGTTGGCCGGCCTGGTTATGAGCGGCCGCGGTTATGGTATAGTACGAGACACGTTGCTGGGCCTGATAGGCGCCGGCATCGGAGGATTAGCTGCCAGCTACTTCATCGCGGGCGATACCGGTTTTTGGGGAAGCATGGTCGTCGCTTTTTTGGGCGCCTGTGTCGTGATCGCCGTTGCTCGCTTGCTGGTACCTGACCATGCACCGAGGGCCTGACAACCGCTTACCTCTGGATACGACGCGAGCATGGAAGCACCCGGGGCGATATCGAAGAGCGAACGACGGCTTCCCGTCGGAGCCGAGATTCAGCCCGGCGGAGTGCACTTTCGCGTGTGGGCGCCGCGGCGCAAAACCGTCGAAGTGATCTTCGAAACCTCGCCCAGTGTGTCTTCCAGCCTCCCCCCGCTGAAATTGGAAAGCGAGTCTGGGGGTTATTTCACCGGGTTTTCCAGCCAGGCAAAATCGGGCACGCTCTATCGCTATCGGCTCGACGGAGAGCCGACGTGCTACCCCGATCCGGCCTCGCGCCGTCAGCCCGACGGCCCGCATGGGCCCTCGGAAGTCGTCGACCCGGCGGCGTTCGTTTGGCACGACGCCGCTTGGAAGGGCGTCACTCTGCCGGGACAAGTGCTCTACGAGTTGCATATCGGCACGTTCACGCGTGAAGGGACCTGGTCGGCCGCTATCGCTCAGTTGCCGCGATTGGCCGAATTGGGCCTGACGCTTGTCGAAGTCATGCCCGTCGCCGAATTCGCGGGGCGTTTCGGCTGGGGTTACGACGGAGTTAATCTATTCGCGCCGACGCGGTTATATGGCGAGCCCGACGACTTTCGCCGTTTTGTCGACGCCGCGCACCAGATCGGTTTAGGAGTCATTCTGGACGTCGTTTACAACCACTTCGGGCCGACGGGCAACTATCTGGGTCAGTTTTCCGAGAACTATGTTTCCGACCGCCATCACACCGATTGGGGCGACGCGATCAATTTCGACGCCGAGAACTCGGCGCCGGTGCGAGAGCTCGTCATCGCGAATGCCGGTTATTGGATCGACGAGTTCCACGTCGATGGCCTGCGGCTCGACGCGGTCCACGCGATCCTCGACGATTCGCCGGACCATATTCTGGCCGCGCTCTACGCGACGCGTGCGCCAGGCGGCCGGCCAGCGCGGCACGCTCGTGTTCGCCGAAAGCGAACATCAAGATACGCGGCTGGTGCGCCCCGCCGAAAGCGGAGGCTACGGAATCGACGCGGCTTGGAACGACGACTTTCATCATACCGCGCGTGGCAATGACGGGTCACAGTGAGCACTACTACGGCGACTATCTGGGATCGCCGCAGGAATTGATCTCGGCCATTAAGTGGGGCTACCTGTATCAAGGCCAGTGGAACCTGAGACAAGCGAAACGGCGCGGCTCGCCGGCGCTCGATTTGCAAGCTCCTCGGTTCGTGATCTTTTTGCAGAATCACGACCAGGTTGGCAACTCGCCCCAAGGCAAGCCGGTACACGAGCAGACCTCGCCCGGGCGGTATCGGGCCATGACGGCACTGACGCTTTTGGCGCCGGAACTCCCCTGTTGTTTCAGGGGCAGGAATATTCGGCATCGACGCCGTTTTTGTATTTTGCCGATCACGAAGCCGAGCTGAGCGAGCTGGTGCGCGAAGGCCGGGAAGCCGAAATGCGGCAGTTTCGCCGTCTCGCTGGACACGATGCGACCGCTTGCCTGGAAAATCCTTGTGACATGCAAACGTTCGAGAAGTGCAAGCTCGATCCCGATGAACCGGCACTTCGATCCGACGCCCTGGCGTTGCACCGGGACCTATTGCGATTGCGACGCGAAGACCCCGTATTCGCGGCGCAACGCGCCGATCGCATCGAGGCCGCCGTGCTGGCCGCCGAAGCGTTCCTGCTGCGATACTTCGGCGAGGCAGGGGACGACCGGCTGTTGCTGGTGAATCTGGGGCGGGATCTGGAGTGGCGGCCGATGGCTCAGCCGCTGGCGGCTCCGCCGTCGGGAGCCGAGTGGCGGCTCTTGTGGTCGAGCGAGGATCCCCGCTATGGTGGTCTCGGCACACGGCCGCTTGATATGCAGAATTGGTACCTTCCCGGCCACGCGGCGTTCGTGTTGAGCCCCCAACCACGCGCGGAATCCTGAGCACGACCGGTTTTCTATGGCGAAGCATGCCCGCCCCGCCCGGCTCGAGTTGGACCAGGACACCCAGCTCGAAATCGATCCGCATTGGTACAAGGACGCGGTGATCTATCAGTTGCACGTGCGTTCTTTTAACGACAGCGACAATGACGGCATTGGCGATTTTCGGGGCCTGACCGAAAAACTCGACTACCTGCAGGACCTGGGCGTCACGGCATTGTGGCTGTTGCCCTTTTATCCCTCGCCGCTGCGCGACGACGGCTACGACATTTCCAGCTACACCGAGGTCAACCCGGCGTACGGCGATTTGCGCGACGTCAAGGCCTTCATTCGCGAAGCCCACGCGCGCGGGCTGCGCGTCATCACGGAGCTTGTGATCAATCACACGTCGGACCAGCATCCCTGGTTTCAGCGGGCGCGGATGGCCAAGCCGGGCAGCGCCGAGCGCAATTTCTACGTGTGGAGCGATACGCCCGAAAAATACCGCGATGCCCGGATCATTTTCAAGGATTTCGAGGTCTCGAACTGGGCTTGGGATCCGCTGGCCAAGGCGTATTACTGGCACCGCTTTTATTCGCACCAGCCCGACTTGAATTTCGAAAATCCCAAGGTCCGTCGGGCACTATTCGACGTGTTGGATTATTGGCTTCGCCTGGGCGTGGACGGCTTGCGGCTGGACGCGGTCCCCTACTTGTATGAGCGCGAAGGCACGAATTGCGAGAACCTGCCCGAAACGCACGCGTTTCTCAAAGAGCTGCGGCGACACGTCGACGCGTCGTTTCCGGGCCGCATGCTGTTGGCCGAGGCCAATCAGTGGCCCGAGGATGCGATCGCATACTTTGGCGACGGCGACGAATGTCACGCCGCGTTTCACTTTCCCGTGATGCCGCGGCTATTCATGTCGATTCACATGGAAGACCGCTTTCCAATCGTCGACATCATGCAGCAAACTCCCGCCATTCCAGAGGACTGCCAGTGGATGATCTTCCTAAGGAATCATGACGAGCTGACGCTCGAAATGGTCACCGACGAGGAACGCGACTACATGTATCGCGTCTATGCCCGCGATCAGCAGGCGCGGATCAACCTGGGAATTCGCCGACGCCTGGCGCCGCTGTTGGGCAATAATCGCCGCAAGATCGAATTGATGAATGCCCTGTTGTGCTCGCTGCCGGGCACTCCCGTGATCTACTACGGCGACGAGATCGGCATGGGAGACAACATTTACCTCGGCGACCGGCACGGCGTGCGGACTCCGATGCAGTGGAGTCCCGACCGCAACGCCGGTTTCTCGGGGGCCAACCCGCAACGACTCTATTCGCCCGTGATCATCGATTCGGAATATCTGTTCGAGACGGTGAACGTCGAGACACAGCAAAAGAACCCGTCTTCGCTATTGTGGTGGATGAAGCGATTGATCGCGCTGCGGCAGCATTATGTGGCGCTTCGCAAGGGGAGCCTTGAGCTTCTGGCGCCGGAAAACTCGAAGATTCTCGCCTTCACTCGCGAGTATCAAGACCAGTGCGTGCTGACGGTGGCCAACCTGTCGCGGTTCGTGCAGTATGTCGAACTGGATTTGTCGCGGTTCGCCGGCCGCCGGCCGCTGGAGATGTTCGGCCAGACCCTGTTTCCCACGATCGGCAAGACACCCTACCTGCTCACGCTGTCGCCGCATGCGTTTTACTGGTTCGCCCTGGAAACCGAGACGACCGACGGCCCCGCCGCCCGGCCCGCGGCCGAACCGCCGCTGATTCGCGTGGACGCGAACAACAGCTGGCAAGATCTGCTGCAAGGCCGCACGAAAAGGCAATTCGAGTCCATGCTGCGCCGCGCTCTGCCCGAGCGCCCCTGGTTCGGCGGCATCGCGCGATCGATTCAATCGCTGTCCATTTACGACTCGATCGCAATCAACGGATCAAAGGATGCGCACTCGCCGAGAATATTGATTCTGCGAGTCGAGTACCTCGATGGCGAGCCGGACGGCTACCTGCTGCCACTGGGCGACGTCTGGGGCCAGATGGCCGAGGAATTAACGGCCACGGGCCCGCAGCCGGTCGTGGCACAACTGCGGAACTCGGATACGTCGGCGGCGGGCGTGCTGTACGACGCCACGTTCGATCCCGCCGTGTCAACCGCGCTCGTCGAGTTGATGGTTCACCGCCGGCGACTGAAAGGGTCGCACGGCGAGTTGGTCGGCTGGTCGACGTCCGACCTGGCCGACATCGCCGAATCGATCACCGACTTGCGGCCCACGCTGGTGCGGGCGGAACAGCGCACCAACAGCATGGCCTTCGGCGACAAGCTGATCCTCAAGTTGTTCCGCCGCATTGAAAGCGGCATTAATCCCGACTTCGAGATCGGCCAGTTTCTCAACCGCCGCCGCGCGGCGTTTCCCCACACGTTGCCGCTGGTCGGCTCCATCGACTACCGGCGGGGCCCAGAAGATCCAGTGACCGTCGGGGTGCTGCACGAGTACGTACCCAACACGGTTGCCGCCTGGCAATTCGTGCAGGATGCGCTGGGGCGGTACTTCGAGGAGGTCATGGCGCAGCCGGTGGAAGCCCGGCCGGCGGCGGCCATCGCCGCCCATGCCTCGCTATGGGAACTGGCCGACGGCGATGCTCCAGCGCAAGCCAAGGATCTATTCGGCGGATTCCTGGAATGGGCGGCTCTGCTCGGACGGCGAACCGGAGAAATGCACGCTACCCTGGCCTCGGAACGCTCGGACCCGGCGTTCGCGCCCGAACCCTTCTCGCAGTTTCATCAACGATCGCTCTACCAGTCGTCTCGAAAACTAGCGCTGCAAACCTTTCAGGGGTTGCGCGGTCGCCTGAAATCGCTTGCGCCCGACGTCCAAGTCCTCGCCCGCGAAGTGCTCGATCGCGAAAAATTGGTGCTGGAGAAATTTCGCGCCGTCGCTGGACAAAAGATCACGGCCCAGCGCATTCGCTGCCACGGCGACTATCACCTGGGTCACGTGCTCTACACGGGCAAGGATTTTCTGATCGTCGATTTCGAGGGCGAGCCGACGCTGCCGCTCTCGGCCCGACGGATCAAGCGGACGCCGATCGACGACGTGGCCGGCATGGTACACTCCTTCCAATACGCCGCCTCCCAGGCCGTGTTGCAACTGCCGCGGGTGGGAACGGTCGCTGCCGATGGTATCGGTCCCTGGCAACGGACGGCTAACTTCTGGTCGCTGTGGAGCGGTTCGGCCTTCCTCAGGGCCTATGGCAATACGGCCGGCGCCGAGCTTTTGCCGGCCTCGCGGGAACAGTGGGACCTTTTACTCTATTTCCATTTGCTGGAAGAGGCCGTCTACGAACTGCGCGATATCATCCACAACGCGCCCGACCAGATTCAGGTGCCTTTGCTTCGAATTCTGGACCTGCTGACGGTTTAGAGGCCGCGAACGCATACTGCCGGTTCGCCCACCGTCTGTTACCAATAGATCCCTATAATTCTTCGCGCGCGATCGTGGATTTCAAGACGACCATCGAGCAAGGTTGCAGAGGATAGGTGTCGCCGGGCGGCGGCTCCTCGTCGCCATCGAGCTCCTTGGCCGTGTCGAAAACCAGTTCCCAGGGCGAAGCGTCGGTGATTCCCGGCGGCGGCAGTACGAACGGGATCGTGTTCGCGTGGTCGGCATTGAACAACAGCAGCATCGTATCGCCGACTATCGCCTCACCGTGCTCGTCGACATCGATCTCTCCGCCGAACAGTTGCACGCCCAGGCACCGCACGAACGACATCGTCCAGGCTTCGTTCGACATTTCCTCGCCGGTCGGGTCGAACCAGGCAATCTCGGGCGCTCGGCGCCTTGAATCGCCTGGCCGTGAAAGAACCGGCGGCGGTGAAAAACCGGTTGCTCGTGAAATAGCGCGATCAGGCGGCGAACGAACTTGAGCAGCGATTCTTTCTCGGGCGTCAGGTTCCAGTCCAACCAAGAGATTTCATTGTCCTGGCAGTAGGCGTTGTTGTTGCCATTTTGCGTGTGCCCCATCTCATCGCCGGAGAGCAACATCGGGGCGCCTTGCGAGAGGATCAGCGTGGCCAGAAAGCTGCGCTTCTTTTTCTCTCGCAAGGCCCGTATCGCCGGTTCGTCGGTCTCGCCTTCCACGCCGCAGTTCCAACTCAGATTATCGTTGGTGCCGTCGCGGTTCTCCTCGCCGTTGGCTTCGTTGTGCTTGTGGTCGTAGGAAACCAGATCGTGCAGCGAAAAGCCGTCGTGGGCCGTAACGAAGTTGATACTGGCGTGCGGGCGGCGGCTACTCCATTCGTAAAGATCGCTCGATCCGCAGAATCGCGTGGCGAATTCCGACACCACGCCGCCATCTCCCTTCCAGAAGCGACGGATCGAATCGCGATACTTTCCGTTCCACTCCGACCACAACGCCGGAAAGTTGCCGACCTGATAACCGCCGGCCCCCAAGTCCCACGGCTCGGCAATCAACTTCACCTGCGAGATTACCGGATCCTGGTGAATAATATCGAAGAATGCTCCCAGCTTATCCACCTCGTGCAACTCGCGAGCCAGCGTGCTCGCCAGGTCGAAGCGAAACCCGTCGACCCGCATGTTCACGATCCAGTACCGCAGGCTGTCCATCACCATCTGCAACACGCGCGGGTTGCGCATGTTGAAGGTGTTGCCGCAGCCGGTGAAATCCATGTAGTATCGCGGATCCTCGGGCGATAGCCGGTAATACGACACGTTGTCGATGCCACGAAACGACATCGTGGGGCCGAGCTGGTTGCCCTCGGCCGTATGGTTGTAAACGACGTCGAGGATGACCTCGATTCCGGCGCCGTGCAGATTGCGAACCATGCTCTTGAACTCACGGACCACGTCGCCGGCGGCCTCGACCGAGCCATAGCGGCGCACGGGCGCGAAAAAACCAAGCGTGTTGTAACCCCAGTAATTCACCAGCCCTCGTTCGACCAGGTGCCGATCGTCGATAGGCTCGTGCACCGGCAACAACTCGACGGCCGTGATGCCAAGGTTTTTCAAATACCGAATCGAGGCGTCGGAGCTCAGCCCGGCATAGGTGCCCTGCAGGTTCTCGGGTACGTCGGGATGGCGCTTGGTAAAGCCCTTGACGTGGACCTCGTAAATCAGCGTTTTGCTCCAGGGAATCAGCGGCGGTCGATCGTCGCCCCAGGTAAAGGCCTCGTCCAGCACGGCCGCCAGTGGGGCGTATTTTGCATTGTCTCGATCATCAAAGGACAGATCGGCCGTGGGATCGCCCACCTTGTAGCCCCACATCTCGTCGGACCAGCGTGTGTCGCGAGCAATGGCCTTGGCATAGGGGTCCAACAACACTTTGTTTGCGTTGAAACGATGCCCCTCGGCCGGATTGTAGGGACCATCGACTCGATAGCCATAGATTTGCCCGGGCAAAACGTCGGGCAGATAGACGTGCCAGACCATGTCGGTTTGCTCGACGAGCTTGATGCGCTGCGATTCGTTTTCGGCGTCGACGGAATCAAACAGGCAGAGCTCGACGCCGGTTGCATGCTCCGAATAGAGCGCGAAATTGGTTCCGCTGCCGTCCCAGGTCGCGCCCAGGGGGTATGGCCTGCCCGGCCAGATTCGAACTTTCATGAACACTTATCCTAGAGAATCAAGATGCTGGGAAAACGTTGGTTCAGATTTCCTCACCCGCCAGCAATGCCACGGGAAACGATCGCAATACTTGCCCGACGTCGAGCGCGCGGCCGCCCTCGGCGGACTCGACTGACTCGATGACGTCGCCGGTGAGCACGTGGCGCCAGCGACGCGGCGCCTCGGCCGGCAGCAGCACCAGGGTTTCGTCCCACCAGGCCGCCAACGGCCACGTTCGCTTTTTGTCGCGAGAAGCCTGCCGCGTTTCGCGCCAGGCCTCGTGAACGAAACGCGGCACGACGCACAGAGCCCAATTTGGCGCGTCGACACGGGCAAAAGCACAGACATTCCCCTTGCGCGGACCCTCGGAAAATACGGGCAGGTAGCTGCGCTCGAAGAGACGCGAATGGTCGCGGCGAAATTCGAGCGTCCGCCAGATCAACCACATTTTGAGCCGCTGGTCAGGCCAGCCCCGCACCAGCTCAGCAGCCAAACGACCCACGTTCCGAGTGGCGCGACGGCGCAACTCGAAAAGCGCCTCGCGACGAGCGGCAAAATCAACTGGGCGACGATTGTCCGGATCGACCAGGTTGAAATCCCAGAATTCAACGCCCTGATAGAAGTCGGGCACGCCCGGCGCCGACATCTTGACCAGGGTTTGGGCCAGCGAATTGACAAAGCCTGCGTCGGCAATCGAGCGCGCGAAGACGTCGATGTCTTGGGCGAACGCCGTGTCGGGACTGGCCAGAATAGCGCGGATGAAATTCGCCACGCCCAAATCGTATTCGTCGTAAGGGTTAAGCCAACTCGTGTGCAACTTGGCTTCGCGCAGCGCTTTGTCCAAATACTCGACGATGCGACACACGTACTTCTGCCAGGCGGCATCGTCCAGACGCGCGAGCGGCCAGGTTCCGACCAACGTCTGGTAGATCAGGTATTCCTCGTTGGCGTCCGGCACCGCCGATCCGTCCAGTTCACAGCGCGCCGCCACGTTCATTTCCTGCCAGCGTCGCACGGCGGCTTCCCACTCTTGCGGGATCTCGGAGAGCACGTTCAGCCGCGCCCGCACGTCCTCGCCGCGCTTCGTATCGTGCGTGCCGGTGGTCAGCATCGTATGCGGCCAACTCGAGGACTGTTCTTGAATGCGGCGGTGGAATTGCTCGATCGATACGCCGGGCATTGCCGGGTTTCCACCCACTTCGTTGAGCGAAGCCAGCGGAAAATAGCGATAGAAGGCGGTATCTTCCAAGCCCTTGGCCGTCACCGGGCCGGTGAACTGCTGGAACTTGGAGACAAACTGCTTGCGCTCCTCGATCGCTTCTTCGGATAGCCCTTGCGGTTCTTCCAACAACAGGACCGACCCGATGAAGTCGAAAAACGTGGGGCTCATCGCCGGATTGCGTCGTTTGGCCGTCCGCAGCGCTTCCTGGATGCGCCGCCGATCATCGTCGCCGACTTCGCCTGAATCCGGGCGAATATACGTGCGGTACACGGGAAAGCAGGCGACCACCTCGCGCAGCGCACGGAACAGAGACAGCCGCGTGAAATCTCGCGACCAGCGGTGCTGTTCCGAGAGCCGGTCGAGTTGATGCGAGAGCATGTATAACTCGGCCGATAACGACGTGACGAGGATTGTCCGCTTGCTCTCGTATAGCACTTCGGAAAAAGGGTCCAACTGACCGAGGAATCGAGCGTACGCCTCGCGCAGGGAATAGGCCCCCAGCCGATCGACGAAAATCCCTCCCAGCAGATTCAGAAAATCATAGCCCGTCGTGCCATGCACGGGCCAATCGGCGGGCAGCGTTTCGTCGTGCGCGAGAATCTTCTCGACCAGCGTATAGAGCAAGCAAGTTTGCTTCGGCGCGGTCGCGGCGTCATCGCCTTTCGCGTGGCGCACCGCCAGCGCCAGATTTGCCAGGTACTGCCGGGGATCGAACAGACCGTCGGCATGGTCAATGCGCAGCGCCGTGACCCAGTCCTTCGCGACGTAGCCCAAGAGAGTCTCGTGGACCGCCGCGAACACTTCGGGATCCTCGACGCGAATGGCCGCCAAGGCATCGACGTCGAAAAACCGCCGATAATTGATTTCGTCCGTGGCGACGCGCCAGTAGCAAAGGCGATACGGCTGCTGCGTCACCAGCGATTCCAGTTTGTCGAAGCTGGCCGTTTCTCCCCGGCGGCCGTTGTAGTCGGCGATCGTCTCGTCGAGTCCTTTGCAAACCACCTCACTGGTCTCGACGAGTGCGGCCAGGCGCCGCCGGGCCACTTCGTTCTCGCGAAATCGCTGTTGAACGATCTCCGCGTTCAATTCGCTGCGGGGCGGCAAATGCTCCAGCGCCGTGATGATGCTTTCCAACTCCATTCGTTCGGGCACGTCAACTGCCAGACGCGGGGCCACGAATTCTTCCAACGCCTGCTTCAAAAGCGGCACCCAAGTCTGCGGATCGGTTGGAAACGATCGCTCGTGATATCGAATGACAAGTCGCTGGTTCTCATAAACCAGGCGCAGTTGCTGGTCTTCCAGCACCTTGCCGAACTGATCTCCCAGAACGGGCAGCAACACCCGTCCCCGGAGTGCCTCCTTGGGCGGGTTCCAGTCGATGTCAAAGTACTTGGCGTACATCGAGCCGGGTCCGTTCTCCAGCACATCCTGCCACCAGACATTGTGCGGGTCGTCGATGCCCATGTGGTTGGGCACCACGTCGATCATCACGCCCAGACCCGCCGCGCGCACGCGCTGGGCCATCGCGGCAAAATCTTGTTCGTCGCCAAGTTGGGAATCGAGTTGATGATGGTCGACGACGTCGTAGCCGTGCGTGCTGCCTAGTCTCGCGCGAAAAAACGGCGACAGGTAAACGGCCCCAATTCCCAAGTCCGTCAAATAGTCCGTCAGGCCGCCAACATCTTCGAATCGCAAATGGCCGCACAATTGAAGCCGGTAGGTAGCGGTTGGAAATTGTGTCGGAGCCTCTATCACAATCGTTTGTCCTCGGGAGCGCCGCGAGTTGAGCTCGACGGCGGGCGGCAGGTGTTGAGCCGCAATTACCTAGTTACCGGCTTTTACGTCGAATGTCCCGCAGACGCCAGTTTCCCCATCCCCGCGCACATGGTTCCCCGGCCGCCACCCTGGTTGGCAGCCGAGCAGGCCGCCATCATACCGTTGCTTCCGCATTCGTGCGAGCAGCGGCAGTTCGTTCGCTAGAATGCCGTGAGGGCCCGCGAAACCGGTCAGTGCAGGTGCCATGCCAACGGCCGAGCGGCGGTCGTAAAGGCGGCGCACCTTTTGCATCGATTGCGTTGATAACGCAGACTAAAACGTCGAGGAGTCCCAATTCGTGCCGAAATCACTCCCGCGAGTGCCATCCCTGCGGCGATTGTGCATCGGCGCTGAACCGCAAGATCGTGGCGTGCATTTTCGCGTCTGGGCGCCGTGCTGTCGTAGCGTGCAGGTGACGTTCGCGGGCGATTTGTCGGCCCTCGAACTGGACCCTGAGAGCGATGGCTATTTCGCGGGCTTGGCGGCGGAAGCCGAAGCGGGAATGGAGTATTCGCTACGACTCGACGACGGCGCGCGGCTGTACTCCGATCCGGCTTCGCGATTCCAGCCCGAGGGCCCCCTCGGTCGTTCACGAATTGTCGACTCCCGCGTGTACGCATGGCACGATCGGGACTGGCCAGGCTTGACGCTGGAAAATCAGGTATTGTACGAGATGCATATCGGCACCTTCACGCCAGAGGGCACCTGGCGGGCCGCGACCGATCAACTTGCCGAGTTGGCGGCCCTGGGCGTGACGGCTTTGGAGATCATGCCGATCGCGGAGTTCCCCGGCAGGTTCGGTTGGAGCTACGACGGCACGCACCAGTTCGCGCCCAGTCACTGCTACGGTTCCCCCGACGATTTTCGCCATTTTGTCGATGTCGCCCATCAAGTTGGCTTGGGCGTGCTCTTGGATGTCGTCTACAACCACTGGAGTCGCATCGGCGAGGAGGTCGTGCGGCCTTTCTCCGACGCTTATGTCTCGACGCGCTACAAGAACGACTGGGGCGCGGCGGTCAACTTTGATGGTGACGATTCTTTGGGAGTGCGCGAGTTCTTTACGGCCAATGTGCGGCATTGGATTGCGGAATATCACGTCGACGGGCTGCGCATCGATGCCACCCAAGCCATCTACGATCAGTCTCCGCGCAATATCCTGCTCGAGTTAAGCCGCACCGCGCGAGAGGCGGCCGAAGGCCGGAACGTGCTCGTGATCGGCGAGAATGAGCCCCAGTTGGTCAGCCTGCTTCGGTCAGAACAGCAGGGCGGCTGTGAGCTGGACGCGCTTTGGAACGACGACTTTCATCATACGGCCATGGTGCGACTGACTGGCCGGCGCGAAGCCTATTACAGCGACTATCACGGAACCGCCGAAGAGCTGTTGGCAGGCGTCAAATGGGGTTTCTTGTTTCAAGGTCAGCGATATGCATGGCAGGGCAAACCGCGCGGCGGCGCGGCCCTCGATATCACG
The DNA here is from genome assembly GCA_963791755.1 of uncultured Planctomycetaceae bacterium. Classification (GTDB taxonomy): domain Bacteria; phylum Planctomycetota; class Planctomycetia; order Pirellulales; family PALSA-1355; genus PALSA-1355. Next base: position 308,842 of record CAWBTK010000001.1, on the reverse strand, counting down.
GCCCCCCGATTCATCAATTTTTTGCAGAACCACGACCAGTTGGCCAACTCGGCCCGGGGACAGCGGATTCATGAACTGACCAGTCCCGGTCGGTACCGCGCGATGACGGCACTCCTATTGTTGGCACCACAAACGCCGCTGTTGTTCCAGGGCCAGGAGTTTGCCGCTTCAAGCCCGTTTCTCTATTTCAACGACGTTCAAGGAGACGAAGCCGAACGGGTTGCCCAGGGCCGGGCTGACTTTTTGAGGCAATTTCCCTCGCTCGCCCAGCCCGAGGTGCAGCGCAACCTGCCAGAGCCGTCGCTGGCCGAGAATTTCGAGCGCTGTAAGCTGGACCTGGGCGAGCGCGAGCGACACATCGAGAGTTATCGGCTGCATCAAGATCTATTACGACTGCGTCGGCAGGATCCCGTGCTTGGCGAACACGACGCCGCGCGGATTCATGGATTCGCGCTCTCGAGCGACGCGCTGGTGTTGCGATTCCTGGCGTCCGGCGGAGAGACTCGCCTGTTGATCGTCAACCTGGGCGTCGACCTGGATCTGGCCTCGGTGGCGCAGCCGTTGGTCGCGCCGCCGGACGGACAGCGTTGGGCGACACTGTGGTCGAGCGAATCGCCGGAATACGGAGGCTCTGGCGCCGCTGAACTCGACGGGCTCGACGGATGGCACATTCCCGGAGAAACCGCGACCGTTTTGCATCCCGTGGAGACCGCCAAACGATCATGATCCAGGCACTCGTCTCTCATACTCCCTGGTCGCGCGATGACCACCGCGATTTTCAGCAATTGCTCGATCGCGAGTGGCTCGTAACCAACGGCCTGGGAGGCTATTCCTCGGGCACGCTCGCCGGCGTGTGTACGCGCCGATATCACGGTTTGCTGGTAGCAGCGCTGCCAGCTCCACTGGGACGGATGATGATGTTCAATCACATAATCGAACAAATCCGACTACCCGACGGTAGCATCGTGTCGCTGGCCGGCGACTGCTCGGCTGCCGCGTCTCCGCCCGAGTCGAGATACCTTGCCGCCTTTCACTTGGAGGACGGCCTGCCAGTTTGGCGGTATGAAGTAGGTCCGTACATGTTGGAAAAACGGGTGTTCCTGCAATATCGAGCCAACACGGTCTACTTGTTGTATCGCCTGCTCACGGCCGAACAGCCCATACGATTGAGGCTCAGACCCGGCTTGCACTTTCGAGCGCACGAATCGGCGGTCGATAGCACTCCGACCCGCCGGTATACGGTGCAGGCCTCGGGCGATCGTTTCGAGATTTCGTCCCACGATCTGCCACCTCTCAAAATGCAACTGCGCGAGCACCCGGGCGCTTTCGTGCTCGATGGCGGGCGTTCGTACGAAGTCGACTACTCGCTGGAACGCGACCGGGGCTACGCGGATCGCGACGTGCTTTGGTCGCCGGGCTATTTTCGCGCGGAGCTGGCCGCCGGTCAGGGGATAGCGCTGGTGGCTTCGACCGAGCCCTGGGACATAGCTCAGGCAGCGACGCCGACCGAAGCGCTCGACGACGAACGTCTCCGCCGGCGTCACCTGATCGAACACGCGCCGCCGCCCGCCCAATCGGGGTTCGCCGCCGAACTGATCCTGGCGGCCGACCAGTTCGTCATCGTGCCGACCGTACGCGCGGCCGACGAGGCCAGGGCACACGCCGCCGGCGACGAAAGCCGTTCGGTGATCGCGGGCTACCACTGGTTTACCGACTGGGGTCGCGACACGATGATCAGCCTGGAAGGGCTCACGCTCTGCACGGGCCGCTCGGTCGAAGCGGGCTATATCTTGCGCACATTCGCCCACTATGTCCGCGACGGACTGATTCCCAACCTGTTTCCAGAAGGCGAGCAATCGGGTTTGTATCATACGGCCGATGCAACTCTGTGGTACTTCCATGCGTTGGACCGATATCTGCAAGCCACCGGCGATCGCGCCACGCTTCGCGCAATCCTTCCCAAGCTGCAGGATATCGTTGGGCATCACTTGCGCGGCACGCGTTTCGGAATTGGAGTCGATCAGGCCGATGGCTTGCTGCGTCAGGGACAAGAAGGCTACCAGTTGACCTGGATGGATGCCAAGGTGGGCGATTGGGTCGTGACGCCGCGACGCGGCAAGGCGGTTGAAATCAATGCCCTGTGGTACAACGCGTTGCGGTTGCTGGGTGAATGGCTCATGGTCGAGGGCGACGAAAAACAAGCTCGCGAGTTGAAGGGACATGCCGATCGGGCCTATGAATCGTTCAATGCCCGTTTCTGGTCCTCCCAGCACGGCTGGTTGTATGACGTTGTCGATGGCGAAGGTCCGCACGACGCGTCGCTGCGGCCAAACCAGTTGTTCAGCATTTCGCTGCCGCATCCCGTTCTGGCCGAACGGCATTGGGCCGCCGTGGTGGACGTCGTCCATCGGCGTCTCGTTACTCCCGTTGGATTGCGCTCGCTCGCGCCCGGCGAACCGGATTACAAGCCCAGATACGACGGCGATCTGCGCGCCCGCGACGCGGCTTACCATCAGGGCACGGTTTGGGCCTGGCTGATTGGACCGTTTATCGATGCCTGGCTGAAAGTCCATCCCGGGGAACAAGCTCGGGCCCGAGAATTCCTGAATGGCTTCAAGTCCCATTTAAGCGAGGCATGCATCGGATCGATCAGTGAGGTATTTGACGCCGAGGCGCCGTATCAGGCACGAGGCTGCATCGCTCAGGCTTGGAGCGTGGCGGAGGTGCTGCGGAGTTGGATTCACACCTGCCCGGCGGAGCCTGGTCTGCCTTCGTGAAGAAGTGGGCGCCAAGGCGCAAGGTGGCTCGAAGAACTTTTTTTTCGGACAGCGGCACGCGGGCGCGACCGCCCGTCGTCGGCACGTCGCACAATTCGCATGTCCATCGCCAACGGCTGGGATGTTCTCGCTTGAGCACCGGCGGGGAATCACGCATACTTGCGCGGTGACTTCTGTTCACGTTTTTGGAGCGCCCGCCATGCCCCTGATTGACTCGCCCGCCAACGCAAGACCTCGCAAGAGTCTCTCGACGACACCCGCCGGGCGATCGCTTTGCGCGGCGTTCTTGGGCGCGGTCATTCTGGCGGCCATGCCTGGTCTATCGCCCGCGGCCTTCGCCGCGGACGCGGCCCCGCGGCCCAACATCGTGTTCATCCTGGCAGACGATCTGGGCTATGGCGATCTGGCGTGTTATGGCCAGCGGCAGATCAAAACGCCCGCCATCGACTGCCTGGCCAGCCAGGGGATGCGCTTCACAGCCTGCTATGCCGGCAGCACGGTCTGCGCGCCGTCGCGCTGTGCGCTGATGACCGGACTGCACACCGGCCACGCGCGCATTCGCGGCAACGACCGCGTGCCGCTTGAGCCGGATGACGTCACCGTGGCAAAGATTCTCAAGGGGGCCGGCTACTCGACCGGTATCATCGGCAAATGGGGCCTGGGCGAAGCGGAGACGACCGGCATTCCCACCCGGCAAGGTTTCGACGAGTGGTTCGGCTATCTGAACCAGCACCACGCCCACAACTACTATCCGGATTACTTGTGGAAAAACGAGTGGAAGGTCGAACTCCCGAATGTCGTGAAGGATAACGTCGCCACCACGCGCGAGGTCTACTCGGGCGACTTGTTCACGCGCGAGGCGCTCGACTTTCTCGATCGCCATCAACGCGAGCGGTTTTTTCTGTATTTGCCCTTCACGCTGCCGCACGCCAACAACGAGGCCGGCAAGCAAGGCATGGAAGTTCCCAGCGACTCCCCCTACTCCGCCGAGGCGTGGCCGCAGCCGCAAAAGAACCACGCCGCGATGATCACGTATCTCGACACTCAGGTTGGCCACATCCTAGCCAAACTGAAGGAGTTGGATCTCGAAAAGAACACGATCGTTTTTTTCACCAGCGACAACGGTCCGCACCGCGAAGGAGGCGCCGATCCCGAGTTCTTCGCCAGCGCCGGCCCGCTCCGCGGCTTCAAGCGCTCGCTTCACGACGGAGGCATTCGCGTGCCGATGATCGTCCGCTATCCGGGTCACATCGCCCCCGACACGGTCAGTTCGCAGGTCTGGGCTTTTTGGGACGTGTTGCCGACCCTGGCCGAGCTGGCCGGCGCGCTCGCCCGAGGGGCTCGACGGCATTTCGATGGTTCCGGCCTTGCTGGGCGAGAAAGCGGCCGGTCGCGCGCAGAATAACCACGAGTATCTGTACTGGGAATTTCACGAGCGGGGCACCAGTCAGGCCGTGCGCTTTGGCGACTGGAAGGCGATTCGCAAGAAGCCCGGAGAGGCGATCGAACTCTATGACCTCGCCCGCGACGAAGCCGAGCAGAACAACGTCGCCGGGCAGCACGCGGAACAGGTTCAGCAAGCCGAGTCCATCCTGGCGAAGGCCCGCACCGTATCGAAGCATTGGCCGATCGATTCGCAGACCGCAACCCCATAGCGGCGACTTCCCGACAATGCGTCGCGCAGCTACGCCACCGCGTAACAGATCGGCGAGTTCTCCTCGCGCTGGTACTCGTTCAGGTTGGCGATCTTAAGCTTGCCGTGCTGGTACAAATACTCGACGTGCGCGGCCACTTCCTCCAGCGCCAACAGCACGTGAAATCCCTTCACGTGTACGTAAAGCTGCTGTGAAATCTCATTGACGGTCAGTGCCTGGGGCGACTGGCGAATGATCGTGAGAATCTTTTCCAGCTTGCGCTCGTGGCTCTGGCGAATCTCGTCGATTCGCTTGTAGATGTCCGTCATCGGACCCTGGTGCCCGCCCAGCGCCAGTTCGAAGCCCGGCATCCGACGCACCTTTTCGAGCGACTCCAGGTAATGGCCCAGCCCGGTGTAGGGCATGATGCTCTCGGGCGCCTGGTGCGGAGATATCTCGGGCAGAATATGGTCGGCCGTCAGCAGAACTTCGTCCAGGGCGATGCACACTTGCCCCGGACAATGGCCGGGCGTGTGGATAAACCGCAGTCCGTCGAGTTCCTGGTTGTCGATCAGCGTCCGCGCCACCGGCAGGCTGTGCGTGTTCTTTTTCGAGAAGCCGTAAATGTCCAAAAAGCCCTGCAACAAATCGGAGCGAACGCCGGCCTGCTGCAGAAACTGGCGGATCGCCTTCTTGGCCACTGCCACCCGCTCTTCGAAAGCCGTCAAAATCCGAACGTCCAATTCGTGAATGGCGATCTCGGCCCGCGGGTTCTGGTCGTGCAGAAACGCCAGGCCGCCAAAGTGGTCGATGTGCCCGTGCGTGATGATGATCCGCTCGACGTCCGCCAGGCGAATCGACTCGCCGAAGTCCGTGCGGACCTTGTCCAGTCCGGCCAGCACTTGCTGGTTGGCGTCGCCAAAACCGCTGCCGGCGTCGACGAGCGTGGGCGGTCCATAGTTCAATAGCAGATAAACGTGCACGACCAGCCCGGGAAACGCGTCGGTGGCGATGCGATAGATCCGCGCGCCGGCTCGGCTCTCGAAGCGGCGAACCTCAGGCAGCACGGGTTTGACCAGGGACATCAGGGCGTCTCGGCGGCGACTGTCTTACGAGCGGCAATAACTAATCCACGGCAACGGAAACCTCCCGGCGCTCAAGCGGGCGGCAGCCAGGGGCCGGCCGGGTCCTCGTGCGGTGCGCGGGCCTGCTGCAACAATGCCACCAACTCGCGCAGTTGCGCTTGCGACAAATGTCCGAGCTGACGAGTGTGGCAATCCCGCACGCGGCTGTCCAATTCACTCAGCAGGGCCCGCCCCGCCGGCGTCAGCCCGATCAACACCATGCGGCGGTTGTCGGCCGGCCGCTCGCGCTCGATCAACCCGCGCTCTTCCAGTTTGTCCAGCAGCCGGGTGATGTCCGGCGCTCGCGAAACCAGTCTCGCGGCCAACGCCAAGGTAGCCAACTTGCGGTCGCCCTCGCCGCGCAACAATCGCAGGGCATTGTACTGCTGCGGGGTGAGGTCGTAGCGCCCGAACAGCTCTTCCTCAACCAGGTGCAGACGATCGTAGGTCCGCCACAGGTTGAGAAAAGCTTCCTGCTCGAGCGAATCGAAATGGCGCGGATGGGGGGCAGGTTGTTCGGCGGGCATATTCATGCCTGCCATGCTAACCTGTGGGGCGATAGGTTGTCCAAACCAACAAAGCCACGACGAGGATTTGCAATCGCCACTCCGCGACCGGGAATTGCCCTCTAGCCCGTGGCGGGATCGCGCAAAAAGCGCTACGCGAACAGCTCGGAAACCGGCTGGCCACCGTCGACGATCTTGATCGGCCGCCCGTTGGGGGCGATGTTCTCGGTCGTCGGATTGATCCCGAGGCTCTTGCAGAATGTTTGGAACAAGTCGGCCACGTTCACCGGGCGATCCTCCACGGTTCCGCCGGCCTCGTCGGTTTTGCCGATCACCTGGCCGCCGCGAATTCCGCCGCCGGCCAGCAAGGCATTGAAGGCCCGCGGGTAGTGGTCGCGGCCCGCGCGAGGATTGATCTTGGGCGTGCGTCCGAATTCGCCCATCCACACGACCAAGGTCGAGTCGAGCATGCCGCGCTGCTTGAGGTCCTCGAGCAGGAACGCCAGCGGCTGATCGACCTGGCCGGCCAATTCCTTGACGCGGGGGAAATTATCGAAGTGCGTGTCCCAACCATTGAGCGCCACCTCGACGCAGGGAACGCCCGTTTCGACCAGCCGCCGCGCGAGCAGACACCCCAGCCCGAACTGCGACGATCCGTAGCCCTCGCGCATGGCTTCGGGTTCTTGATCGAGATCGAAAGCCTGCATCTGTGGACTGAGGATCATGCGCGAAGCTTTCTGATACAACTTTTGGTGATCGTCGACTTCCTGTTTGGCGGCCGTGGTCGCGTAGTCGGCCTCCAGGCGGCCGAGCAGATCGAGCCGGCGGCCGAACCGCGGAACGCCTGTCGCCAGTGCGGTGTTGGTCGGCAGCTTGCCGGCGATAGGCATCAGGAACGGATCGTGTTCGATGCCCAGAATTCCACCCCCCGCGCCGTCGCGCGTCGCCGCGCCGATGCGCACGAAGGCCGGCAGTTCCAACTCGGGATGCGCGGTTTGCTGGGCCACGATCGAGCCGAACGACGGAAACTTGACGCTCGCCGTCGGCAGGTAGCCGGTGTGCATTAGATAAGTGGCCCGCGGGTGGCTGCCCTCCTTGCTGGTCATCGAGCGGATGATGGCCGCTTCATGCATGACCTTGGCCACATGCGGAAAGTTTTCGCTGACCTCGATGCCGGAGACCGACGTGCTAATGGCCTTGGTTTCGCCGCCGTTTTCGTGGCCCGGCTTGGGACTGAACGTTTCGAAGTGGCTGGGGCCTCCCTGCATCCATAGCAAGATACAGGCCCTGTGCCGCTTTTGCAGTTCGCCGGCTTCCAGGGCCACCAGGTCGCGCCAGCTTAACGTTCCGGCCGCAATGCTGGCGGCGCTAATGCCGCGCAGAAAATCACGGCGATGAAGGGCGCCTCGGCGACTGACCGACACGTTCATTTGGCGACTTAAATGCACAGTCATATCCGTCCCATTTCCGGTTAATAGCGTTCGTTTGGCAACTGCCGCGCCCGAAGGGCGACGGCCTATTTATTTACGATTCAGGAACTCGGTCGAATTGACCAGCGACCACAGGATGTCTTCGAACGCGTCGTCGCGCGTGCCCGTCACGCGAACGTGATCGAGACACGTTTGCAACTCGGTTTGTTTGGGCTCGCGTGCCAGGCAGCGCAAGTAAAGCTCCTCGACCAGGGCCTGGTCCTCGGGCACTTCGACCAGCAGCTTGCTCAACGACGTGCCGGGCCGCTTGGCGCTGATGGCAGCGTTTATCTCCGGCGCGTTCATCAGCAACAGCGCCTGCGGAACCGATCCGGCAATCTCGTCGCGGCGCTCGCTTGGATCGTAGCCGAATGCCAGGTTGAGCCTGCCGCGCGGATCGGCGTTGGCGTTCTTGTAACCGCGGGCCGCCTTGGGCCGCGGACCTTCGTCGATGCCCAGCACCTCGACCAGCGAATTATATAGCTGATCGCCGCGGAGCCGCTGCGTGCAACTGGCCACAAACGGCGCGTCCTCGGAACTGCCGCGCGAGCGGCTCTGGCGCTGATAGGCCTCGGTCTCCGTAATCACGCGAAACAGCCACTTCACGTCGTAGCGGCTGCCGATGAAATGCTCGGTCAGGTAATCCAGCGTATGAGGCGCGGAGCACGCGCGGTCCGGTCCTAAGTCGTCGACCGGCTCATAAAACCCGTGGCCCACGAGTTCAGACCACATTCGATTGACAAATGCCTTGGCGAACCAGCGGTTCGTGCGGCTGGTCATCCAGTCCGCGAATTTCCCACGGCGTTCCTGGTCGTCCAGTCCGGTCTCCAACCGCTGGCCGGTCACGAAGAAGACCGGCTTCATCAGCTTGCCCTCTTCGTCCGGATGGTTCAAATCGGGCATGTGGTGCTCAAGGGAACCGCGCTTCTGTTTGTTGGCCTTATTCTTGGGCTCTCGATCCACCGAGATCACGGCGAACGATCGTCGCTCGCCGTCTTTCACCGCTCGCACCGTGATCCGCGGAAAAAAGGCGGCCAGCTCGTGGAACTGCTCGCGCTTCCAACGATCGGTGGGATGGTTGTGGCATTGGGCGCATTGAATCTGGATGCCCAGAAAGATCCGCGAGATCTCGGCCGTGGTATCCTCGGGAACTCCCATCTGCGCCATGATGATGGCCGTGGAGCCCTCGTCACGAATGTCACCGGTCGCGGTCACAAAACTCCGCGCGATCGTATCCCAGTGGGGATCGTCGTTGAATGCCTCGGTCAGGAATCGCACGAGCGCCGGAGTAACCAGCAGCGCTCGGTCCTCGCTGCGGCGGTACATGATCACGTCGCGCCAATAGCGGGCCCAGTTCTCGCCAAACTCTTTCTTACCCAGCAGACGATCCACGGCCGCGGCACGTTTGTCGGCCGAAAGGTCGAGCGAAAAGGCCGTGATCTCCTCGGGCGTGGGCGGGTGACCCACCAGATCCAACGACAGTCGGCGAAGAAATGTCTGGTCGTCGGCGCGGGGAGCCAGTTCGTGCGTCGAACCCTGCGATCCACCGAACGTTTCCTTGGCCAGCAACTCGTCGGCCCGCTGGGCCGTCGCCTGCGGGTCGAGCCCCGCAGCCCTGCTGAATGGCGCGACCAAAATGCCCCCCAAACCGACTGCCAGAATCAGGCTTCGCAAACGCATCGAGACTTCACTCCTTTTTCTGGTTTTCGACTTGTCTGGCGGACTTTTTACCGCTCGGACGCTCGCACGGAGAATTGAACACCGCAAGCCGCGAAAAGGTTCCGAAACGCATTTTCTCGGCGATTCTCCGTGCCCGCGATAAAATTCACGACAGTGGCAATTCTACCACACCTCGAGGCCCCCAAAGGTTGCGATTTGGCAACACGGCCCTCGCCGCGCATTCGGCGGCACGCTCGCGAAATCGCGGCCCGGCCGAGGGTTAGGGCAAGCAATAGCCCCTCGGCCGCCGGCCCGCCCGCGGCTGGCATACCGCTTGCATTTTCTTGCCATCGCCGGCCCATATCCGCGACTTTCGCTGGCCGGTTCCATTCTCTACTTCTCTTGGCTCTCGATGATCACTGTTCGCGAAATCAACGAAATTGCGGGACTGGCGGAAATCCGCGCCCTCTGGGGCGAACTTCTCGCCAAGACGCCCGGCGCTTCGTTCTTTCAATCGCTGGAATGGCTCGAAACCTACTGGGAGCACTTTGGGGCGGGCCAACGTTTGCGGACGCTGGTCGTTTCATTCAACGAAAAACCAATTGGCATTCTGCCGCTGGTCATTCGCCAGCAGCGCCGCATGCTCGGATCGGTGCGCGTGTTGGGTTATCCGCTCGATGATTGGGGAAGTTTCTACGGTCCCCTCGGACTCGATCCAGCCACGGTCTTGCTGGCCGGCGGGGCACACATCCGCGCCACGCGACGCGATTGGGATTTGTTCGAGCTGGCCTGGGTCGACGCCCAGGGACTGGACGGCGGGCGCACGCGACGCTCGCTGGCCGAAGCCGGGCTGAAAACCTCGGCCGATCGCGGACCCCTGTCGGCGCTAATCGAGTTGGACGCGCATCACGATTGGGAGTCGTATTGGCAATCGCGCGGCAGCCACTGGCGCAACAACGTGCGGCGCAGCGAACGCAAATTAAGCCAGAAGGGCGAAATTCGCTACCTGCGTTACCGTCCGCCGGCGAACCTCGAGGGCGAATCGCCTGACGCACGCTGGGACTGGTACGAGGCCTGCGAAACCATCGCCCGATCGAGCTGGCAGGGCACGTCGAAGACCGGCACGACGCTGACACACGAGGCGATCCGGCCTTTCTTGCGAGATTGCCATCTCCGGGCGGTCGAGTTGGGCGCGCTGGATTTGAATCTACTGTTCGTCGACGACCGGCCGGCCGCCTTCAACTACGCTTATCACCACCGCGGCTACGTGTTCGGACTTCGCACCGGCTTCGACCCGTCGCTGGCGGCGGAAGGCGCGGGCACGGTTCTGCAGGCGCGTATGATTGAAGATTGTTTCGCGCGGAGACCGCACCTACGACTTGGGGCCCGGTTATCTGGACTGCAAGCGACACTGGCAGACCAGCTCGCGAGCCAGCTACCGATACACGCACTTTCCGATGATTGCGCCAATCGCGCAACTAGCTCTGCGCCAAGCGTGGCGTCGAGCGGCTGTTGGGCTGGGGCAAGCTGCCGGCCAGCAAGGCCTGACGCGATTCCGCCGCCGAGTACTGGCGACTCGTCGGCCGTCCTAATCGTCGACGCGCGTCGTGCTGTAGCGACGCCGCCGGGAGATGTTGGGCATGCGGATCTGCGTGCCACGATCCCCCTCGTAGAAGAACCGGCCGCCCAGAAGCCGATAGAAGAACAACAACACGAACGCGCCCAGCGTGGCCACTGCAAACCCCAACGGGCTCAAGGGAGTCACGCGCTGGCTGTTGGCGATATAGGTCGTGACGCTGCAGCCGATGATCGTGCCGCCGATCCCCATTAGCAAGGTTGCCACGGCGCCGCCAGGATCTCGGCCCGGCATAATGGCCTTGGCCATCAGGCCCACCAAGGTGCCAAAGCCGATCCATACCAGGATGTCGTTGGCCAATTGCTGGGCCGTGGCCGGTAGCTGCATGTCCATCGTCGGAGGTTCCTGGCCCCTATTAAAAAATTCCCCCGGCCGCTGATGTCCAAGGCGCGCCCTTGCAAGCGCCTATTCGTCTTCGACATCAGCCGCCGAGGGCGTCGTCCCCCCAAAACGCCCTCGTGGATAGCGACCTGGCTACCATGTGGCCCGTTGCCAATTTGGCGCCGCAATCGCCGCCACGGGGGCGTTCGACGAAACTTGTGTCGCGACAGCCGAGTAAATTGACGGCTGTCGCCCGTTTATGTTTTGAGTGAACCTCTAGCGTTCTTCTTCAGCCTTGTTCTCGGTGAAAGCCTTCTGCGCGGCGGCCTCGCGAGACAATTTGAATTCAGGTCCCGGCGGGAAGTACTGAATGTCATCCTGTTGGTAGTGCGGGCTGGGCAAGGTCTGGCCGCCGATGTCCACCTGGCAGCCGGTCATGCCGAATGCCGTGCACAGTCCCAGGCTGCAAACCGTCCGCCGCCAGGAATGTCGTCGCTCTCGAATTCGCCGCGTCATGATCTATCTCCGTCCAGGCGGACAGGGGGGCTCGTTTCCAGCGACCTGTCGGGGCCTCGTCGGTAAACTCGCCGCGTCCGTTACAATCCGCACCAACGTTATCGGCAAACACAATCGGCAGACTTTTACACGTTTGAGAATCTTGGCGAAAAAGGCCCTCTGAACCATCCACTCCCTGCTAGCAGGCGCGAGTTCCGCGAAATGCTATCACCACCGCGCGTAAGTTCGCTCAAAGTGGGGGAGTTGGGTATGATAAAGACTCGCGAGCTGCTGTTTGAGCGAGCCGCGCGATACCTAACTTTTGGCTCGATTCGGGCCTGCGGGTCGATGCCGTGGGTCCGTGTCAGGGAGTGCGTTTTCCGATGCTCGCTAGCGCTTCGAGCCGTCCGCGGCGGTTGGCCCTGATCGCAGCCGCGATCGGTTGCTGGGCCGGTTTGTGCGCCGTTCGTCCGGCCGCCGCGCAGATCGGCACCGGCGATAACATACCCTCGCACGCCTATTTCAATACGCTGCCGCTGTATCACGACGGCGACTATCGCGCCGCCCGGGCCGCATTCCTGGCCGAGAGCCGCGGCGGCCTGCGCTCTGTCGGAGGCGGGTGGATCGACGGCATCTGTTACTACACGATGGCCGGCGAGTGCCACTATCAGCTGGGTCAAATGCAGGCTGCCCTGGACAGCTACAACGCGGCCCTCAAAGTCTTCGTCGCATATTCCAATTGGATGATGCGCGTGCAATTTCCGCAGGCGATCCTGCCCGCCACGGGCGCCGTGCGGGCCACCCCCTGGGGCCAGAGCAAGCGCGGCGCGACGATCGGCCAGTTCTCCGAATCGTACTTGATCGGACAGGGGCAAGTCGACCAAACCGCGGTGGTCACGCAGGGCGGCGTCGTGCAAAACCCAGTGTTGATACCGGTGCACGTGGTCGAGATTGTGCGCGCCACGACACTGGCCATCCGGCGGCGGCACGAATTGCTGGGGCCGGTCTGCAAGTTTGATCCGTTTTCCAACACCTTGGTCGACGTGCTGGCCCGGCGGCCGGGGCCGCCGAATCACTGGAGCGAAGCCTGGATCAGCGTGCAATTGGGTTGCGCCTATGCGGCGGCCGGCAACACGGCGCAGGCCAAAACAACGCTGGAACGGGCCGTGCTGATCAGCGGCCAATTCGATCATCCGCTGACGAGCACCGCGCTCTTGGAGTTGGGTCGCATCGCCCTGGCTGCCGGCGAGTTCGCCGCTGCCAGTCGCTATTGCGAGGAAGCCTCGTACGCGGCGCTGGCGTTTCCCAACGCCGGCGTGATGGAAGAAGCCTTCCGCCTGGGGACGCTGGCTCACTTGCTCCTCAATTCGAAAGCCGCTTATCCTCCGCTGGCGCCGGCGATCGTCTGGGCCAAAAGCCAGGGAAACCGGCAGTTGCAAGCGTCGCTGATGCTCTCGGCCGCCGAGAGCACCGCCTCGCTGGGCGATAACGCCTCGGCCGCCGGATTCCTATCCAACACGCGCGCGCTAGTCGGACGCAGCGACCTGGCCATTAGCCAGCTTGGAGCGCGGATGAATCACTTGGGCGCTTTCGTCGCCTACCAGGCGGGCAACGTCGCGGCCGGCGATCAGTCACTTGCCGCGGCGCTGGATTTCCAGCGGAGTGGTTCGCTGTGGATGTTTCAGATCGCGCAGGCCGACGGCCGTTACTCTGAGCGGCGAAGTCAGCGATCGCGTCGGCATGTCGCTCTATGAAATCGTTTTGCGCGATCCATCGCCGGGCGATTGGGCCACGAGCCCGCTGGAATGCCTGTCGATGTTGACCATTCCGCACGGCGCCGTGTTGGAACACTGGTTCGAGGCCGCGATCAAAAACGGCAAGGACAACGAAACCGCGCTGGAGATCGCCGACCGCGCGCGACGACACCGGTTTTTCAGTACGCTGACGATGGGCGGGCGACTGCTGGCGCTGCGCTGGATTCTGGAAGGCCCGGTCGAGTTGCTGGGCGAAGCCGGCTTGCTCCAGCGGCAGGATTTGCTCGCGCGCTACCCAGCGTACGGACAGCTCGCCCAGGAAGCGGCGAAAATCCGGACCAGGCTGGGCCAGGAGCCGGTTGTGGCCGACACGCCCGAGGCCCGCCGCCAGCAGACGGATCAATTGACGACCTTGGCTAAGCTTAGCGACGCCCAAGAGCTGATTTTGCGCGAGATCGCCGTGCGCCGCGAACCGGCCGAGATGGTGTTTCCGCCGCTGCGCAAGACCAAGGACATTCAACAAGCTTTGCCCGACGGCCAGGTGCTGTTGGCTTTCTTCGCCACTAGCAACAATCTGTACGCGTTTCTGTACTCGCACGATAAATATGCCGCCTGGCGCGTCCACTCGCCGGGACAGTTGCAAAAGCAGATCAGCAACTTGCTGCGAGAAATGGGCAATTTCGATGCGAATCACGAAGTGACTCCCGCCGAACTGGCCAAGGGATCGTGGCGCGCAACCGGCGCGAAAGTAATGAGCCTGCTGCTGGAGCGCTCGAATGTCGATCTGGCCGGAAATTTCGAAGAAATCGTGATCGTCCCCGACGGCTTGCTTTGGTATTTGCCGTTCGAAGCCCTGACAGTCGGCAAGGGGGACGACGAGAAGTTGCTGATCTCGCGGGCGCGCGTGCGCTATGCGCCCACCGCGGGGCTGGCAGTGCCTTACACGGCGCGCACAAGCCGCGTCCGCGCGTGGGTGTCGTGTTGGGCAAGATGCACCCGCAGGATGACGACAGCGTGTCGATCGCGGCTTTCGAGCAATTGGGGCCAGCCGTCGAAGGCGCGGTGGCCCTGCCCCGTTCGCTCCCTGCCCCCTCGTCGATCTTTCGCACGGTGCTCGACGGCCTGATCGTGCTGGATGACATCGAACCGGCCGGCGGGCCGTACGATTGGTCGCCCGCGCAATTGGACCGCGGCAAGCCGGGCGGTTCGCTCGGCAGTTGGTTCAACTTGCCCTGGGGCGGCCCGGAACAGGTTATCTTGCCCGGCTTTCACACTAGCGCCGAAAGCGGGCTGCGCAAAAGCCAAACGGCCGGCGAGGACATGTTTCTGGCGCTGTGCGGGTTGATGTCCAGCGGTGCTCGCACGATCTTGATCAGCCGCTGGCGGACGGGCGGGCAATCGAGCATGGAGCTAGTGCGCGAGTTCGCGCAAGAGCTGTCGCACACTCCCGCGGCCGAAGCCTGGCAACGTAGCGTGCAAGTGGCGGCCGACACGCCCATCGAGCCGGAACACGAACCCCGCATGAAAAAAGCCGCCACTAGCGGCGAAGCGCCCAAGGCCGGGCATCCGTTTTTCTGGGCAGGATACATGCTGGTCGACTCGGGTCAGGCTTCCCGGGATCAAGATGGCGCGCTTTCGTTGCCTGGATTGGGCGCGCCGAAAAAGGGCATTCCGGCGCAACCGGCAAATCCGCCTCTGCGTCTCAATCCGCCGGGGCAGAATCCATCGCCGAAGGCCATCGATCCGCCAGCCGCCGGCATCGACACGAATCCGCCGGAGCCGGCCGAACCGCCCGTCAAGCGCGCGAAGAAAGCCAAGGCGCCTCTTAAAGCGCCGACTGAAAAAGCCCGCGCGCGCCAAATCGCCCGCCGCACAGCCCGAGTGACAGCGGACACCGGCTCGCTCTTGGCACGAAAATCAGGCAAACCCCTCCGATTGACGGCGTCTCGCGGCGACTTCCCCTCTATAATTCCCATGTCGATTCCACGGCGGGCGGCAAGCTGTATCCGGGCGGAGGTGCAGGACATGCGCGCATAGAGTACCTGCAAAACCTTGAAGGAGAACGCCCTGCAATGAGTTATGACGTCGATTTGCGTGCTTATGGGATTTCCGTGCCCGAAACCCTTGTCAACGCCCCCGTTTCCAAACTCTATGAATATGGAGTGAAGTTCGACCACGCGGAAATGACTTCCAGCGGGGCGCTCGCGGCCAGCTCGGGCGAGAAGACCGGGCGCAGCCCGATGGACAAGCGGATCGTCAATAACCCGGACAGCCAGGGCGACATCTGGTGGGGAACGATCAATTTCGAGTTGCCCGAGAGCAGCTTTGTTCAACTTCGCGAACAGGCGGTCGCGTTTCTTGGCGCGCAACATCGACTGTACGTCGTCGACGGCTTCGCCGGCTGGGACCCGAAGCGACAGCTCAAGATCCGAGTGATCTGCGCCCGGCCGTACCATGCACTGTTCATGCACAACATGCTCATTCGTCCCACGCCCGACGAACTGGCCTCGTTCGGAAAGCCCGACTACGTCATCTACAACGCCGGCCAGGCGGGGGCCGATCGCCGCACGCCCGGCGTGGGCTCGGCCACGAGCGTGAGCATCAGCTTCGAACAGGGCGAATTCGTGATTCTGGGAACTGAATATGCCGGCGAGATGAAAAAGGGGATCTTCACCCTGATGCACTACCTGATGCCCAAACAGGGCGTGCTCAGCATGCACTGCTCGGCCAACGAGGGACCGCGCGGCGACGTTTCGCTGTTCTTCGGCCTTTCGGGCACGGGCAAAACCACGCTCTCGGCCGACGTGGCGCGGCAACTGATTGGCGACGACGAGCACTGCTGGACCGACGACGGAGTGTTCAACATCGAGGGAGGCTGCTATGCCAAGTGCATTCACCTCTCGGCCGAAAAAGAGCCCGAGATCCACGCCGCGATCCGATTCGGAACGATCCTGGAAAACACGGTGCTGGACGAAGCGACGCGGGAAGTGGATTTCGACGACGCGTCGCTGACGGAAAACACGCGGGCGGCCTATCCGATCGAGTTCATACCCAACGCCAAGATTCCCTGCCTGGCAGGCCACCCGTCCAACATCATATTCCTGACATGCGACGCATTCGGAGTCTTGCCGCCGGTCAGCCGGCTGACACCGGAACAGGCGATGTACCACTTCATCAGCGGATACACGGCCAAGGTGGCGGGCACCGAGATGGGCGTTCACGAGCCCCAGGCCACGTTCTCGGCCTGCTTTGGCGCCGCGTTTCTGGTCTGGCATCCCACCAAGTACGCCGAAATGCTGGCCGAACGACTTCGCGGGCATCAGGCGCAGGCCTGGCTGGTCAACACCGGCTGGTCGGGCGGCGCGTATGGCACGGGCAGCCGCATCAAGCTGGCCCATACGCGCGCCATCATCGACGCCATCCATGACGGCGAACTGGCCAACGCGCCGACGGATGAAGACCCGATTTTCGGTTTGGCCATTCCGCGGCACGTCAGCGGCGTTCCCAGCGAAATCCTGCGGCCGGATCAGACCTGGAGCGATCCGGCGGAGTATCGCGCCGCGGCCGAAAAACTGGCGGCCCTGTTCAATCAGAACTTCCGTCAGTACTCTGCCGCCGCCAGCCCCGCGGTAAAGTCGGCCGCTCCGCGTACCGCGCATCCGGCGCGGGTCTAGCCGCGCGGCCGGAGGGCCCGCGAGCCTCGCGGCATGGGGTAGCGACCGCGCATGTCGCCGTGGAACAAGGCGCGTCGCGCCCTTAAGCGCGAACGCTCAACAGGATGCTCAAGGCAAGTAGGGCCAGGACCGAGATCGCAACCGCCATCAGGCGAAATTCCCTCTCGAACCCCCAGCCAAGCGCCAAAGCCAGGACCCGAAAGATCGGCGTGGCCATCAGAATTAAAAGTCCGAATCGAAGAATCGCTTCGCCGTACGGGACAACCGAGTTTTTCGCCGCGTCGACCTCGGCCGAGGACTGCGCGGCTCTTGTTTGTACTTGCCGATCGTGGATAGTCATCGGTATGCCGATCACCAGGCACAAGGCGCTCGCAGTTACGCCGATCAGCAAGACGTAATGGACGCACCACGCCAGTAAGTTGGATTCTTTATCGCCCACGATTTCGTCATTCCCCGCCCAACGATCGGAAAAACATTTGAATCGCGACAAGCGCCAAAAGGACACTGAACAGCCGCTTCAACAGGGTGCTCCGCAAGTAACGGTTGGCGAAGGAGCCCAAGGCCGAGCCGCCAAAAACGCCGACTACCACGGAGGCCGTGAAAACGGGGCGGACCTCGCCTGACCCGTAATACAAGAATGCGCTGGCCGCCGCGGTGACGCCGATCATGAAATTGGACGTCGCGGCCGCGGCCTTCATCGGCACGCCACACGCCAGATGCAAAGCGGGGACTTTAAAAACGCCACCGCCGATTCCAAGCAGTCCGGATAACATGCCGGCGATATAGGAAATCGCAAAGCCCAGGCCGAGCCGTTGGACATGGTAGGACACTCTCCCTTCAACCGGGTCGAAGTATTCGCCGCTCAAGCGTTCCAGGAATGATTGTCTCGCTCGGGGATCGGGACCAGCCAACTCGGGTCGTTCGTTGGCCGCCAGCGTGGGCGGTTTCGCCTGGGTCCGAGCCGCGCGAGGCCACATGAGTGCAGACGTTGGAAGCAGGGAAACCGCGAACGCAGTTTCCAAGACCCAGGGCGCCAAGAGAAGTGCGGCCCAGCTTCCACAAATGGCGCCCAGAGCCGTGGCCATTTCAAGCGTCATCCCCAACGGCATGTTGGCCGTTCCGCGCTCGACGTTGGCGCTAGCGACGGCACTTGAAGTTGCGATGACACACAGAATACTGGTGGCAATCGCAAAGTGCGCCGGCACGTCCAGGCCAAGAATCAATAGCGGCACCAGAAAGACGCCGCCGCCGGTTCCAAGAATCGCGCCAAGCACGCCGGTCCCGAAGCCAAACGCAATGGCAATCAGGATATCGATTGTCGAGAGGGAAATCACCACGTCATGCATCGGTTGCGCATTTTCCAAAGCTAAATTCTGACTTCTTGGTAATCATATCTAGCTCCGGCTCGCGACTTCCCTGAGTTGATGCCTCAGCCCGGAGCGAGCCGCGCCTCCGGCGCAGGTTTAGCCGCGCGTAGCCCTGTACGCCTAGCGGCCAAGAATTATTCAGGGATTTTGTTTGCAATCGGCATAGGCTTTCCGTACATTCACTTCAATTCTATCCCCCCTGGGAACTGGGCCCGCTAGCCAAACGTAACTCCTGACGTTTGTCCTTCTTCGCGGTGCCTGGGCTGCGCTTCCTGCCTTGCAGCCAATGATACCTCGTTGTCGCCGTGGCCTTGGGCCGGCTCGTGTCCGCTCGAAATCTCTCGTACATGGTCAACTCGCAAAAGGGGATTTTCCATGATCGACAGCCGATTGCAATCAGGCTGGCTTTGTAAACTTGGCGCGTCGTTTCTGACTGCCTTGTTGATGGCATCGGTTGCCTCTGCCGCGACTCAAAACGTCGTCTTCACCATCAATCCGGCCGGCAGCAACTTCAGCTACTCGGGCACGAACAACGTCTACGGCAGTTATGTGCCGCAGTCGCCGGGGAGTGACATGAGCTCCGTCACGGGGCACTTCGTTGTCAATTTTGACCCGACCACCAACTCGCCAACCAGCATTCAACTCATCGGCAACGATGGCTACTATGAACAGACGACGCCGCTGGCCGTCCAAACCGCCACTCCGGGCATCGTTTATGACTACTCGGGACTTAGCTGGGATTTCAGCAGCCCTGTGCTGAACGGTGTCGGCGGATCCTTTGCCGCCGACACGACGAACTTCAACGTGGCGGCCGGCACGCTCAACGCGAGCTTCTCCGATGGCACGAGCGGGTCGAGCCCCGTCGCTCCCTATGCCAATCACGTCACGGCCGGAACCTGGCAGCTCACGGAAGTCGGCGCCGGCACGGGCAATTGGCAACTCTCGATCGCGGGCCACTTCACCACGTCGCTCGGATGGAAGGCCCCTTACGGCAACGGCGAGCATACGTTCACCTTGAACGCGACGTCGACCGCGCATTTCGGCGCGGACAACATAGCCACGCTCTCCCCCGCCGACGTTGTGGCCAGCGTGCTCGGCGGAGCGTCAACGCCCGGCGGCGTTTCGATCAACTTGCCAGGGGCGAGCAGCGGCGGCACGTTCACCGCGCAACTAATTCCCAATGAAACCGGCTTGTCGCAGTTGGCGATTGCCGCCGCTCAAAACAATCCCGTGTTCGCCGCGTCGACGGCCGACCTGGCCGCCAATCCTCAGATTTGGACGGTCGACTACACCGGCCTGCTGCCGGGACAAGTCGCAACGCTGATATTTCACTACGATCCCGCGCTGTTGCCGGGCGGAATCGACGAGTCGCAATTGGGGATTTGGCACTTCAACGGCACGACCTGGGACTTTGGCGGAACGGTCAATACGACGGACCATACGGTCACGTTCGACACAACCAATTTTTCTCCGTTCGAACTCGGCGTCAGCGTGCCCGAGCCTTCGACGATCGTACTGGCAGGCATTGGGCTGTTGGCGCTAGTGGCTCACGGACTGCGCAAACGGTCCTCTTGATTGCCATCGTCGCTCGAGCTTCACACGGCTGTCCCGACACCACGTCATGGTGCAACGACGGTGTTCCGCGGCGCCATTGATGCTAATGGCGCATGGAACCCTCCCAAGACTAAAGCGTCGCGGCACGCCGGCGGGCTTTCTCGATCTGCCAGTCTTCGAGCAAGTCGGCGGTGACCACCCGCGGGTGGCGGCGGCCGAACATCAGGTTGCTGGCGGCGCCTTCGTGCTCGGGCGTATCGAACAGGACGTGACCAAATTCGTGCGCAAGATTCGGCCGGAGAATCCGGCGACCGCGCCTTCAACCTTTTGGCCGGAGACGATGGCGATGCGTCCGCCTCCCCATCCCCCTTCGTCCGACGGAAGATCGTATACGAAGCCCGCGGCGATTCCGCTGCGCAGGTCTCAGGCGATTCACAAAGGCGATCCACATCCCGTCTTCGTCGGCCGGAACCGCTTCGCTTCTTTTCGCGATAGCAACGGGTATGAACTCAATCATTGCCTGGGCCCAAACCGCGTTGGCGCCGGCAAAGGCTTCGTAGATATCCTCGACAGACCAAAACGAAGTGACCGCGAGTCCGTTTGCCAGCGACCTTAATTGCTGTCCTTTGGCGGAGGCAACCGGTTGCCGAGGATCCGACAACGATCGGCCACGGACATTCTCTGGAAACAAGTTCAGAATATAGGCCTGAACGGGAACCTTAATCGTGACCATGGGAGAACTCCTAGTCGAAAGTAACTTCAACGCCCCTTGGACTGTTCGAACTGGTTTTTGAATCGAGCCCTGCGACGTTCGGTCGTCGCAGGGCTCTGCGGCCAAGCGTCCTGGCACGCTCGGACGGCCTCTTGTCGCTAGTCTTGGAGCAAAATGTTGTCACCGAGCCCGCCGTCGAGAACGTCCTGGCCCGGCCCGCCGATCAACACGTCGTCGCCGGCCTCGCCGGCCAAGGTGTCGTTGCCCGCGCCGCCGATCAATACGTCGTCGCCGGCACCGCCGTTTGCGGTCAACAAGATCGCGTCGGCTGCCAGCCCGGAGGCATCGATCGCGTCGTCGCCATTCAACGAGTTGATCACCAGCCGATCGAGCGCAGGCTCGGCCGTCGTGATGTTGACCAGAGCGGCCAGGCCGCTGACGGTCGTGTTGCCCGCGGCGCCCGTGACGCCAATGGCATCGTCGCCGTCGGTGCCGTTGACCGTCACCGAGTCGGGCAGGTTGTCGCCCGTCGACCCGCCCAGCACGCCGGCCAGGTTGAGATTGATGGTCGTGACGTCGGTGCCTGAGAGATCATTGACCGTGATATTGTCGGCGCCGCCAAGAGCGTTGAAGGTTATTTGCTCGAGGCCGTTGAGATCCATCGTCACGTTGCCGATGTCACGGATGAACCGGACGCGGTTTTCGCTGGCGGAGATCTCGATGTTTTCGTTGACATTGGCGCCGTTGAAGATCATGGCGTCGTTTCCATCCTGACCCTCGACGACGTCGGAGCCGTCGCCCGGGTTCCAAGTGAACGTGTCGTCGCCGGCGCCGAGTAAGACAGAATCGTTGCCGCGACCGCCGTTGATGGAATCGTTGCCGTCACCGCCCGACAGACGGTCGTTGCCATCGCCGCCCGTGATCGTGTCATTCCCTGCACCGCCGTCAACAAAGAGTGCGATCAACGGTGCCGGACCGTTGGAGGCGGTGAACAAATCGTCGCCTCCGTTGGCGTTGAGGACCAGGTTTTCGGAGGTGCCGATGTCGATGAAGAAGGGGGCCGGGTCGATGCGGTCGAAGCGGACGCGATTGCCGTTCGGGGTGACGCTGAAGTTCTCGGCGCCATTGCCTCCGTTGACCTCGACGGTGTCGATGCCGGCGCCCCCCTCGTTGAGGTCGCTGCCATCGCCTGGGTTCCAAGATCATCCGATCGTCGCCCGCCCCGCCAAAGACCTGGTCGTTGCCGGATCCGCCGGTAAGGATGTCATTTCCGGCGCCGCCGAACAAGAAATCGATGCCTCCTTTGCCCAGCAGGGTGTCGTTTCCGAGTTGGCCGAACAAGAAGTCTGCGGCCGAACCGCCGATCAGCGTGTCGTTGCCGCTGCCGCCATAAAGATTCGCCGACGGCAGAGCGCCGTTTGTCTCGTTGAGCGCAAGCCGGTCGTCGCCCCCGAATCCAAAGATCTGGATCCGCGAAGTGTTGGCGACGGTCCGCGTGCCGCCGTAAATGCGCACGGCGCCGCCATTGACCTCCAGGTTTCCGGCCGCGTCGCGGCTCACCTCGATCGCATTGTCCGCATTGTCTCCTACCACGGTGAGCACTCCTCCCAACGAAAACGCGTTGACCGTCGGAGTGATCCGTTCGTTCAGTTGCTCAAAGGTTAAGGTTCGTCGCGGATGGCGATTCACGCGAGTGCCGCGCTGACGGCGAATCAGTTTGTCGACCCATTGATTGAAGGTAATGCGTGCCATGTCGTTGTGCCTCGGTTCCAGGGATGGGGAGTCGGCCGTTGCCTTAAGTTGAGAAAGGACCAGGGATTGAACCGCTAGATTCGACCCGTTCGAGTGCCCGAGTCGAGTTCTCCCGTCTGTTCCAAGAGCTAATACGGGATTTACTCGTTCGATCTAGCGCCGGAAAGTGATTTTTTTACCGCGGGCGTCGGCGATGCGGCCGACGGGCCGCGACGCTTGCGTGGGGGGCGCCATGGCCGGACAATATCCTGGGAATATTTCAGCCCCCTGCCGGCGTAATGCACATGGTGGATGCGTGGCTCCCGACTACGAGCCCGACGTTGCTGGCGCGGCTTCGACACGACCCGTCGAATGACGCTGCTTGGGACGAGTTCGTTGAGCACTATGGCCGTCACATTTACCGCTGGTGCCGACAATGGAGGCTTGCAGGACGCCGACGCCGAGGACGTCGCCCAAGAAATCCTGCTAAAACTGGCCCGCAAGCTTCGCGACTTTTCCTACAACCCCGAGAGCAGTTTTCGGGGGTGGCTTAAGACAGTGGCCCATCACGCATGGCGGGATTTCGTCGACGGCCAGGGCGTCGTCGCGCCCGATTGCGGATGAACACATCTGGGAGCTGCTGAAATCCGTGGAAGCTCGGGAGGATCTGATTCACAAGCTCGAAGAGGCCTTCGACTACGAACTGCTGGAGGCCGCCAAGGTGCAGGTGCGACTTCGCGTGGCGCCGCATACCTGGGAGGCATTTCGCCTGGTGGCGATCGAGGGTCTTCCGGTCGCCGAAGTGGCCGCCAAAGTCCACATGCAAGTGGCCATGGTCTACGTGGCCAAGAGCAAAGTGCAGAAAATGCTTCAAGAGGAAATTCAGAAGCTCGAAGCAAACACCTAATTCTCTCGCCATTTATCGACCGCTCGCGCATGACGACTCGCCGTTTTGAGGCGTCGTCGGCGTGGCCCAGGCGAGCGTGCCGCAGGTGCCGCTCCGTCCGGACTCCGAGGCCAATCTATGATGTCATGTCCTGCCGATGAGACACTCGCGAGCTTGTTGGCCGACGCGTTGAGCACGGCCGAACAAGACGCCCTGGCACAGCACGTTGAAGCGTGCGTCGCATGCCAAGAGAGGCTCTCTCGTCTAAGCGAGACGTCGGACGTTGACACTTGGCAGCACGCCGAGCGACTCGCTCCAAGCAACGAAGCGGAAGAAGAGATTTCGTGCAGCGATTAAAGTCGGCGCGATTCTCTCTGACGCAGTTTCACACCGATCCGTGCCTAAACAGGCCCTTACAGTCGCGCTCGCTCGCGGCGCCGGAACCGATCGATTCGCGAATGGCCCGTCGTTCCGGGCTACGAGATCATCGGACTTCTGGGGCAAGGGGGCATGGGGGTTGTCTTCAAGGCCCGCCACGCCGCGTTGCAACGCATCGTGGCGCTGAAGATGCTCCAAAACTGGGCGCGAGCCGGCGAAAAGGAGCTGGTCCGGTTTCGCGCTGAAGCCGATTTGATCGCGCGCTTACAGCATCCCAACATCGTTCAGATTTACGATGTCGGCGACGTCGCCGGCAGACCGTATTTTGCCTTGGAATATGTAGCCGGCGGCAGCCTGGGGCAGCACCTCAATGGCACGCCGCAGCCGGCCCGGCTGGCGGCACAATTTACCGAAGTCTTGGCGCGGGCCGTGCAGGCAGCGCACGCCAATGGCATCGTTCATCGCGATCTTAAGCCGTCGAATATCCTCTTGGTTCCGGCTCAACAAGTGGCGGGAGCCCACGACAAAACGCTCGGACCCGAAGAGCTTTCGGCGGAATGCGGCCTGCTGAACGCGGTCCCGAAGATTGCCGATTTCGGCGTGGCTAAGTGCATCAGCGGAGACCGCGCCGCTCCAATCCTCCGCAGCCTCACCGTCACGGGCGATTTATTGGGCACGCCCAGTTACATGGCGCCGAACAAGCGGCGCCCGCGGGTGCCGGCGTCGGTCCAGCCGCCGATATTTACGCGCTGGGAGCGATTCTCTACGAGCTGCTGACCGGCCGGCCGCCTTTTAAGGGAGAGACACCGCTGGACACCGTCCTGCAAGTTCTGCACAGCGAACCGGTCTCCGTGACCGACTTGCAACCGAATATTCCCTGGGACCTCGAAACGATCTGCCTCAAATGCTTGAGAAAGGAACCTCGCCACCGCTATCACACGGCCCGTGAGCTGGCCGATGACCTGCATCGATTCCTCCAAGGCGAGCCCATCAAAGCCCGACCGAGAGGGACATTCGAAAAGAGCTGGCGGTGGATTCGTGATCATCCTGTGCCATCAGGACTTCTCGCGGCCGGCGTGCTTACGCCGATCGCGGCGCTGTTGATTCTTTCGCTGCTGTCGGCCCGGCTCGTTCGCTCCAACGCCCTGGACAGCGCTGCGCAGCAGGCGGAGCTGCTGGAGCGAGCGACCAACCAATACAGTCAGATCGTCCAGCGCGTTGAGCAGGCGCACTATCCTGTCAATAAGATGGTTCCGCCAACACCGAATACGGTTCCGCTCAGCATTCCCGCAACATTTCTGCACGACGTGGGCGAAGCAACTGCACCAGGAGAGCAGGACCGGCATCCAAGTCCGACAATACAGCGACTATCCTTTTCCTTGGCGCATCGGCGGCGGCCCTCGCGATGACTTCGAGCGCGCGGCGCTGCTGCGATTGCGTCAGAGCGGCGGCCAGGACACTTTTCATAGCTTCGCCGAGATCGACGGTGAGCCGGTCGTCCGCTACGCCCAAGCGCGCATTATGAAGCAATCGTGCGTTGACTGTCACAACACGCATCCCCTTTCCACGCGCAAGAACTGGAAAGTGGGCGACGTGCGCGGCGTTCTCGAGATCATCCGTCCGCTCAAAAACGACGAGGCGAGGGTCACTCAGGCGCTGCAATTGACGCTATTGCTAAGCGGCATTGGATCCGTTCTGCTGCTGTTGGGCAGCTTGCTGGCGGTCTGGGCAAAACGGCGGCGCATCGAAGGCGGCTCGTGAATGTAAAACTCTCACCGAAACCGGCCCGCCGAATCGACGCCCCAAGCTTTCCGACAACGCGAATTGACCGATCGATCAGCTGCCCGAAACCCGGTCGAACTCGATCAGGGCACGAGAACCGCGGCGCCCTCGAACCGGCCGGCGCGGAGATCGGCAAGAGCCTGATTGGCCTGGTTCAGCGGATACGGCGTGGTCTTGGTGACGATGCCGATCTGGGGCGCCAGCCGCAGGAACTCGATCCCATCCTGCCGTGTAAGATTGGCGACCGAAACCAGCTGACGCTCTTCCCATAGGAGCCGATAGGGAAAGCTGGGGATGTCGCTCATATGGATGCCCGCGCATACGACGCGCCCGCCCTTGCGGACGGAGGTCAGCGCCAGCGGCACAAGCTCGCCAACAGGCGCGAAAATGATGGCGGCATCGAGCGGCTCCGGCGGCGTCTCGTCCGAACTGCCCGCCCAATCCGCGCCCAGTCGCCGTGCAAACCCCTGGGTGCCAAGATCCCCCGGCCTCGTGAAGGCGAAAACCGAGCGCCCCTGCCACTTCGCAACCTGGGCCACGATATGGGCCGCGGCGCCGAAGCCGTAAAGCCCCAAACTCTTTCCAGCGCCGGCGATCGAAAGCGAACGCCATCCGATGAGGCCGGCGCAAAGCAAAGGGGCGAGCGCCACGTCGCTGCCGGTCTCGCCAAGCGGAAATGCAAACCGCCCGTCGGCGATCATGGCCGTCGCGAAGCCGCCATTGCGCGTGTAGCCGGTGAAGCCCGGGCGATCGCAGAGGTTTTCCCGGCCGCCCAAACAATAAAGGCAGACGCCGCAAGTGTGGCCGAGCCAAGGAACGCCGACGCGATCTCCGACGCGCAGCCCCTCGACATCGCCCCCAATCGCATCGATCCGGCCGACGATCTCGTGGCCGGGAACAATGGGTACTTGTGGGTCGGGCAGCTCGCCATCCACGACATGCAAGTCCGTCCGACAGACGCCGCAAGCAGCCACGTTGACTCGAATCTCACTCGGCCCGGGCTGCGGATCGGGAAGCTCGGTCCATTCCAGTGCAGAGCCCAGCGTATTCAGTACCATCGCATGCATGGCATCCTCGGGGCTTCATGACCCGACTATAATTACCGCAAATCCAGCAACTCCTATCCCTCGCCCATGATCCTATCTCGACCCGACAAGGTAACGGAATCCCCAACACGAGTAATGCATTGGATTCTCACGGCCCTCGGCAAGCGGCATTGGCGGCTCTGCCTGCCAAAAAAAACGGACGCGCCGCCTGCGCGTCCGTTTCTCGCTTGTGCCTCGACTCTCGTCCGGGGGCGATTTACATCGCCGTATCGCCGGTTTCGCCAGTGCGGATGCGGATGGCGCCGGACAGATCCGTGACGAAAATCTTCCCGTCGCCGACCTGGCCCGTGCGGGCCGAGTTGAGAATCGTGTCGATGACCGACTGTGCGTTGGCATCGGACACGACGACCTCGATCTTCGACTTGGGAATGAACTCGACGGCGTACTCGGTGCCGCGATAGGTTTCCATATGTCCCTTTTGACGGCCGAAGCCGCGGACATCGGTAACGGTCATGCCCTGCACGCCCTTGGCGTTCAACGCGTCCTTGACTTCCTCGACCTTGAAGTGACGCACGATGGCTTCGATCTTTTTCATGGCTCATTTCCCCTGGCTAATGGTTTCCGCGCGGCCGATTGTCGCCGCACAGTTGAATGGATCACTTGTAAAAACGCCGCCCAGGACATGCCGCCTCCATGTCCCGGCGGTTGAACGGCAGTCCTTAAAGCAACCCTCGTGCCATACGGGCCGAGACGTTATGTTATTCATTCCGTTACACAGCTAACTCGATATGAATCACCGGTTTCCGATGATTCGAATTCGAACCTGCTGGCCCTGGCGTCGGACAATCGTTTTCGCGCTAGGGTAACAAAGCCCTCGGCCAAACACGCGGGCGTTGGCGTCCGCCGGCCCGACTTTTCCGTTGAAAAGCGTCGCTTTGGGCCACTTTCGCGCGAGTGAGAACGTGATTCACAAGAATGTGACAACTCGCGATCGTGCCGCCATTGCGCTAGGGTTGGCGGAACGCGTCGCTGTCGAGTCCGTGCTTTTTCATCAACCGATACAGTGTTCCGCGCGGAAGCTTGGCCTCGATGGCCGCCGTTCGCACGTCTCCCCCGTGCCGCTCCAACAGCTCCTTCAAATACTGGTGCTCAAAACGGGCCACATGCTGATCGCGGAACTCGAAATAGCCCAGGTCGCCGGATGAGCGGCCTTCGCCGGCGGCCGCGACCAGCTCGTCGGGCAAGTCCTCCAAGCCAATCATGGGGCCCTTGGCCAGGGCCAGGCCGCGACGGATCACGTTCTGCAATTCGCGCACGTTGCCCGGCCAGCGATATTGGGCCAGCACCTGGTAGGCCTCGGGCGTGATGCTGGCGATCGGCCGGCCCATTTCGCGGCCGTAGCGATGGGCCATGTACTCGGCCAACAGACCAATGTCGTCCCCTCGTTCGCGCAAGGGAGGCAAATCGATGCGCACGACGTTGATGCGGTAATACAGGTCCTGGCGGAAACGATTCTGCCGGATCATCTCTTCCAGGTTCCGGCCCGTCGCCGCCACGATCCGCACGTCAACTTCGATTTCCTCGCGCCCGCCGACGCGGCGAATCTTGCGCTCCTGCAACATGCGCAACAATTTGGCCTGAAGCACCTGTGGCAGCTCACCCAATTCATCGAGAAAGAACGTGCCGCCATCGGCGAACTCGACCAATCCGATCCGCCGGCTGTCGGCGCCGGTGAAGGCGCCTCGCTCATGGCCAAAGAACTCGCTCTCCAGCAAGCTCTCGGGAATGGCGCCGCAATCGACCGGCACGAACGGCCCTGCCGCCCGGCCGCTGCGACGATGGATGCTGCGGGCCACAAGCTCCTTGCCAGTGCCAGTTTCGCCGACCACCAGCACGTCGACATCAGAACCTGCTACCTGCTCGATCGTTTCGAAGACCTTGCGCATCGCCGGGCAGCCGCCGATGATGTCGTCAAAGCCATAGGGTCGTTCGACCTGCCGGCGCAGCAAGTCATATTCGGCCTTGATCCTTCGTCCGCTCAATAGTCGCTGAGCCGTCTGCAACAGGGCGCCCGGCTCAAGCGGCTTGGAAAGGTGCACCTCTTGAACTTCGATGTTCGGCTTCGGCGCGCCGCTGGAGGCGCTTGCGGTCGGCACGCTGATCAACACGATGATCGGCAACTCGGGATCGAGCTGGCGGATCTGCGCGAGTAACTCGGAGCCACGAGCCGGTTCGTGATCCGAGTCCGTGATGACGAGGTCGAACGTTTCGCCGCGCATTTGCTCGATGGCCGCTGGCGACGTAACGGCGCTAGTCACTTCGGCATCGTCCAACGTCGACAGGGCCGAGCGGTATTGCTCGACCGCGGCGACGTCGGCGTCGATGATGAGAATCCGTGCTGTTTTCATGACGGAGCTCGACCTTCCCGTTTCGGCCGGAGCCGAAGCGTTTGGCTCGCTTCAGTGTCTTTCGAGGGAGCAATCCGCCTGAATCGCCGCACGTCGATAGCTTCAGTCAGAACGGGCCCCGCGTCAATCACCTGGAACGGCGAAAAATCGGCAAATGCCGGCGCATCGGACTGAACCGTGCAACCGCATCGGCGTTTGCTTATACTAAGGGAGCCATTACGCTCGTTCATCGGCTGGCACGGGCATCTGGCCCGTGATAACGTGACTGCACCGGCGAAATGCCGGCGCCATCCACCAGTAGATGATCGCAAAAAAAGCCGCCCACCGCCCACCCTCGAATCGACCGCACACCACGAGGTTCCCCTCCATGACACTGCGACCGCTCTTGTTCTTATTGAGCCTTTTGCTTGGCTTGCCTTGTTTGCTGATCGCCGCCGACGCACCCCCGGCCCCTGAAGGCCGGTTCACGCCTCTGG
The DNA here is from genome assembly GCA_963791755.1 of uncultured Planctomycetaceae bacterium. GTDB lineage: Bacteria > Planctomycetota > Planctomycetia > Pirellulales > PALSA-1355 > PALSA-1355. Next base: position 279,453 of record CAWBTK010000001.1, on the reverse strand, counting down.
CCGGTTTCTCCGTCGAGGAGGTCGTCGTTCCCGGCTCGACCGGATCGCTCGTGGCCATGAGCTTCAGCGAAACGGGCGATATCATCGCCTCGCGCGAGCAAGGGCCCCTGTTGCTCATTCGGGACAAGGACCACGACGGCAAGTTCGAATCGGTCGAGACGTTTTGCGACAAAGTGACCAACTGTCAAGGAATTCTGCCGCTGGGCGCCAATGTGTTCGCCGTGGGCAACGGGCCTTCGGGCACGGCGTTCTACCGCTTGAGCGATCCCGACGGCGACGGCAAGCCGGAAAAAGTCGAGACCGTATTCAAGTTCAAGGGCGGCATGGGCGAGCACGGACCGCACGCGCCGGTGCTCGGCCCTGACGGCTTGATCTACATCATGATTGGCAATCACGCCTTCGTGGAGCCTGCAATCGCGGCCACCAGCCCGCACCACGATTACTACAACGCGGAACTGCTCAAGCCCAAGTACGAAGACGCCAACGGCCATGCGGCCGGCATCAAGGCGCCGGGTGGAACGGTGGTCCGCACCGACCAGAACGGCAGCTTCGTGGAGTTATTCCTGGGCGGTTTTCGCAACGCCTATGATCACGCGTTCAACCGCGACGGCGAGTTGTTCACATTCGACTCCGACATGGAGTGGGACGTCGCCCTGCCCTGGTACCGGCCAACGCGGGTGAACCATTTGATTCCCGGCGCCGAGTTCGGCTGGCGAAGCGGATGGTCGAAGTGGCCGGCATATTTTGTCGACAGCTTGCCGGCCACGATCGATATCGGCCGCGGCTCGCCCACCGGGGTGGAATTTTACAATCACAGCCGCTTTGGCAGGAAATATGACGGCGCCTTGTTCATGTGCGATTGGTCGCAAGGGCGTATTCTGGCCGTGACGATGGAGCGGGCCGGCGGCACCTACCTGGCACAAAGCGAGATCTTCCTGGAAGGGCGGCCGCTGAATTGCTCCGATATCGCCGTCGGCCCCGACGGCTGGCTGTATTTCACCGTCGGCGGTCGCAACACCGAAGGTTCGATTTTCCGTATTACTTCGCAAGCAGCCGAAAAGGAACCTGCCGTCACGGCGCCAGTTGGAATAGCCAAAGCCATCGCCCAGCCGCAACTTTTCAGTCCCTGGGCCCGCCGGGCGATCCGCGACGTGCAAAAGGAGCTGGGCGACCAATGGGGACCGGCTTTGAATGCGATCGCCGTCAACGCCAAGGCCGCGCCGGCCGACCGCGTGCGAGCGCTCGACCTGATGCAGCTTTTCTCGCCGCATCCGTCCAATGAACTTCTGGTGCAACTGTCCCGAGACGAGAACGCCGAGCTACGCTCCAAGGCCACGTACTTACTGGGGATTCATGCCGCGCCTAAGTCAAACCAGCGCCTGGTCGAGTTGCTCGGAGACGCCGATCCGAATGTGCGTCGTCTGGCGTGTGCGTCGCTCGTGCGGGCCCGGCACAATCCTCCGCTCGACAAATTGCTGCCGCTGTTGGCCGAACCCAATCGCTTCGTCGCCTGGGCGGCCCGGCGGACGCTAGAGCAGGCGCCGACCAAGGACTGGAAAAAGACCGTGTTGAGCGCCGCCAGTCCGCGCGTGTTCATCCACGGGTCCGTCGCGCTACTCTTGTTGGGCGCCGATCGAGCCACCGCCGGCGAGATTCTCACCGAGAGCGGCAAATGGCTGGACAAAAACCCCAGCGACGACGACGTCCTCGATTTGCTGCGCGTCGTGGAGCTGGCGCTCGATCGGGGAGAATTCTCCGGCGACGAGCAGCACGCGTTGCGTGAAAAGATTTCCAGCCGCTTTCCGACGCACGACTATCGCTTGAACCGCGAGCTGCTGCGCACGCTCGTCATGCTGCAGGATCCGACGCTCGCGCCGAGGCTCGTCAAGCATTTGGCCAGCCGCGCGCCGATGGAAGAGCGCATCCAGGCCGCCATGCTGGCCCCCTTTCTCAACATCGGCTGGACGGCTGAGATGCGCAGCGAGCTGTTGGATTTCTTCAACGTGGCCCGCATGCTGGAAGGAGGCAACAGCTATCGGGGCTACCTGACCAACGCGGCCAACGACGTGCTGAAGAAGATGCCGCTGGAAGAACAACTCGCCCGGATTGACGCGGGCGCGAAGGACCCGGCGGCGGCTTTGAGCGTGGTGCGCAACCTGGCTAGCAAGTTGTCGAGCCAGCAAGTCGCGGCACTGACGAAGCTCTGCAGTTCGCTGGCCGGCGACAAATCTTCGGCCGCTCGCGAGTTGCGTCAAGCCTCGCTCGTGGCCCTGGGTCACGGCGACGAGACGGCGCTGGCCTACTTGCACCAGGTATTCGAATCGGACCCGGACCGCCGCCAGGACGTGGCGCAAGCCGTGGCGAATTTCGCTCCCAGCAAAGCGCGCGGCGACGCCGACTGGCAACTGCTGGTGCGCTCGCTATCGGTGGTCGAAGGCGCTGACGGCGCGCGACGTTCTCGTGGCCTTGTCCAAAATTCCGGCCAAGGACGACAAGCCCCAGGATCTTCGCCAGGTCATCTTGCTCGGTCTCAAGCTGGGCGATCAGGGCGGTCGCGACGCCGCGCGGTTGCTGGCCCATTGGACCGGCCAGCGCGTGGCCAATCCGCGCGGACCCTGGCAGGCGACGATGGCCGCATGGCAGAAGTGGTTCGTCGAGAAATACCCCGATCAGCCCGAGCCGGTCCTCGCCGTTGAGCCCTCGGCCAACCGCTACACGTTCGCCCAGTTGCTCGATTTTCTTTCCAGCGAGGAAAGTGCCGCGGGCCAGGTGGATCGCGGGTCGGTTGTGTTCGAGAAAGCTCAATGCGCCAAGTGCCATCGCTACGGAACGCGGGGCGAAGGCATCGGACCCGACCTGTCGAACGTCAGCAGCCGCTTCCAGCGCAAGGAAATCCTGGAGTCGGTGATCTTTCCGTCCCAAGTCATCTCCGACCAGTTCGCCGCCAAGACCGTGCTGACCAACGATGGTCGCTCGTATACCGGTATCGTCGGGCCGACGGGTGACGGCGTCGTCGTTTTGCAGGCCAATGCCGAGAAGGTCAACGTCGCCAAGGCCGAAATCGAAGAGATCGTACCGAGTCGCAAATCGGCGATGCCCGAGGGTTTGTTCAACGAACTGACGTTGGCCGAGATTGCCGATCTATTTGCCTATCTCGGCAAGGCCCCCGCCTCGAAGTGACGCGCGTCGCCTCGGGGCCTGACCTCGCTGCCATCTAAGGAGCTATCGCGTGCGCCAAACGAGCTTGATGTTGAATGCGTGTGTTGCCGCCGCCGTGGCCTGGTTGCTAGGGGCTGGCTCGCCCGCGGCTTGTCTGGCCGATCCGGCCAGCGCGGGCCAGGAGATTCATTTCCAGGCGCATCTCGAGCAGCCGATCGCCGGGCAGGATGACTTCGAAAAGAAGACCGTCGAGCGCGACTGGGCGCCGCGAAACGGCCATCGTGATTTGCGACATGTGGAATCAACACTGGTGCCGCAGCGCGACTCGGCGTTGTGGCGAACTGGCCCTGAAGATGGCGCCCTTGCTGGATCGGGCTAGCGAGCGAGGCGTGCATATCATCCATTGCCCATCCGACACGCTGGCGTTCTATCGCGACCATCCGGCCCGGCAGCGGGCGTTGGCCGTGCCGGCCGCGACGCCCCCCGAGGAAATCGGCAAGTGGTGTTCGCTCGACAAATCTCGCGAGGGCTCGCTGCCAATCGACGACTCCGACGGCGGCTGCGACTGTCAACCTCAGTGCCGCAATTACCAGGCCTGGACGCGACAACATCCGGCCATCGCGATTCACGACAACGACCTGATCAGCGACAACGGCCAGGAAGTCTACAACTATTTTGTCCAGCAGGGCGTCAAGAACGTGATCTATGTCGGCGTGCATACCAACATGTGCGTTCTGGGGCGATCGTTTGGCATCCGCCAGATGACGAAGCTGGGGTTGAATGCGGTACTCATTTCCGACCTGACCGACACGATGTACAACCCGCGCAAATCGCCGTTTGTCGAACATGCCGCCGGCACGGCCCTGGTGATTCAGCACGTTGAACGACACTGGTGCCCTAGCACGACCAGCGCCGCCTTGGCCGAAGGACTCCGCTGATGGTCGCCGTCTCACGCCGCGAAGCGCGTTGGCCGCGGCTTCACCGCTTCTGGCTCGTGGCGGCCGCTGCATTGTTTCTCGGCGTCCTGCCGCCCTGGGCGGCGAATGCCGAATCGCCACAAGTCTCGGCTGGCGAGGAAGAAGAAGAGGAACCGAGTCCCTATCGAGCCGGAATGATCGCTCGCTATACCGGCGCCGATGGCATCGAGCGCGTGCGGCTGGAGAATGAGATCGCGTTTTCTTGGGGCGCCGAACCGCCAGACCGGCGCGTTCCGCGGGGCCCGTTCTCGGCCAGCTTCCGCGGCCTGTTGGACGTGCGCGCTCCGGGACAGTACCGCTTGCACGTCTTCGCCGCCGGCGCCGTGCGCCTCGAACTCAACGGCCGCGTGCTCATCGACACGACTTCGGCCATGCCGGATTGGTTCGACTCCCAAGCGATCGAACTGCCCTTTGGAGAATTGCCGCTCGAGATTCGCTATCGCCGCGCCGATGAACCCGCCCGGCTGGCCCTGTTTTGGGAAGGGCCAAATTTCGAGCTGGAACCGATTACGGCTCGCTGGCTGCTGCACGACGCCAAGCTGACGCCGGACGACGCCTTCGAGCGCGGCGAGGAGCTCGTGCGGGCGTTGCGCTGCGCCGCCTGCCACGAATTGCCCGGCGAAGCGCCCGTGATTCCCGCACCCGCGCTCAATTCGCTGGCCGGCAACATTTCGCGAACGTGGCTCGTCGACTGGTTGGGCGGCACCGCGGACGATCACCACCGCCGCAATATGCCCCATTTCGACTTCACACGCGACGACAGCCAGGCCATTGCCGACCTCCTGCTGGCGACCTCCGAGAAAATCGAAGGAGCAACTCCCGTCGTCGGGCCGGCGCGGGCTGTTTTGCCGGCCAAGAAGAAAAAGAAGGATGAGCCCGAGGTCGCGCCCGCCGAACCCAGCGCCGCGCTGGGCGGAACCTTGTTTCGCACGCTCGGCTGCCTGGCCTGTCATCGTCTGGGTCAGCTGGGCGAGGATGGCCTGTTCGGCGGCGGCGACCTTTCGCAAGTGGCCCAAAAACGGCCTGCCGATTTCTTTGCTCGCTGGCTGGCGGATCCGGCCGCGATCAACGCCAGCCATCGGATGCCGATCTTCGCGCTCGATCCGCCCGAAGTCGAAAGCCTTGCGCGGTATCTGCAAACCCTCGGCGGCGATGCGCCCCGCCCCCTCGGCGGGTGAAGCGCGTATCGAACGCGGGAGAGACCTGGTGCGCCAGGCGCGCTGCGGCGCGTGCCACACTTTGCCCAAGTCGGTCGACGGCACGGCGATCAAGCCCGTTGCGATACGCATGCCGGCGACCCAAGACGACACCGAGAGCTGCCTGTTTGAACCCCAACGGACCACGCATCGGCCAGGCTACCGCCTGACCGCCAACGATCGCCGCATGGTAACGGCGTTTCTGTCGGACATCGCTGGCACGTCGTCAACTCCTCGCATCCGCACAGGAAAACAATTGCTCGCCGAACACAATTGCCTGGCATGTCACGCGCGCGGATTAACGCAAGGTTTGGCCGCTCGGCTGCCGGAAATTGGCGAGGCGGACCCGACCTTGCGCGACGTGTTGCCGGCCCTGGCGCCCCCGCGCTATCGGGCGTGGGCGATAAACTGCACGATGCGGCTCTGATGGCGGCGATGACAGTTTCCGAACCACCTCGGCAGGGTTGGCTGCGCGTGCGGATGCCCAAGTTTCCGCTCGACGAGACGACTACCCGTGCGCTGGCCCAGTACCTGATCGATACCGATCGCATTCCCGAGCGCCCGGCGCGGCTCCGAAAGCGTCATCGCAATCCGCGGGCGACGCGGCGCTAGAGGCCGCGGGACCGCGACTCGTAACCGCCGACGGATTCGGCTGCACCAGTTGCCATGCGATTGGCAAGTGGACGCCCGAGAAGGTCGCGCTCAATGCGAGGGGGGCCGACTTGTCGAGAATTGGCGATCGAGTCCGCCGGCCGTGGTTCGATCGCTGGGTTCGTAATCCGGCGCGCATCGTGCCGCAAATGGAAATGCCGTCGGTCCAACAGAGCGTGCGCGGCGTGCTCGACGGCAAACTCAATCATCAATTGGCGGCCGTATGGCAAGTGCTCAACCGCCGCGACTTCACTCCGCCCAGCCCCAGCGCACTGCGCGTCGTGCGGCGGGCAAACATTCCGGACTTGAACGAACGGGCCGACGTCGTGACGGATTTGGTCGACGTCGGCGGCCGGCAGTTCGTCCGTCCCCTGGTCATCGGACTGGCAAACCGCCACAACGTGTTGGTCGATTTGGCCAGCAATCGCCTGGCGGCCTGGTGGCTGGGAGACACCGCCCGCGAACAGACCCGCGGCAAGAGCTGGTATTGGGAGGCCGGCATGCCGCAGTTGCTGGCAGTTTCCAAAAAAGACGCCCCGCGACTGGATGGCGAACTGACAATGCTACAAGGCGACCAGCGTATTGGGCCCATCAGCGATGGTGAATATCTGGGCGAGTTCGATTCGTTCGAGCATGTGCCCGGCGGCATTCGTTTTTCGCAACGATTGCAATTCCGTGCGCCTCAAGCAACGACGACTTTGGCCGTCGAACAGACATTCACCGCCCTGCCCCATGAAGCGCCGGCAGGACACTCGGGCTTTCGACGCCGCGTGGCCATCGGCGCGACGCACGCTGACGTCCGCGCACAGTTGCTGGTTCTCGCCGGTGACGTGACAGTCGATCCCACGGGCCGCTCCGCCACGCTCCGTTCGGGCGGATCGAGCGAGCCGAGTCAGCGTGGTGCGACCTTGCAAGTCGTGTTGCAATCGCCCGCCGGGGCGCGCTTGTTCAAGACCGCCGAGGGGGGCGCTATCCGGCTGCCGCTCGCGCCGAAACGGCCGCCGCCTGTGAGCTGGACTACCTGGCCGACATCCTGGCCGATCAGTATCGCGCCGCTGCCGCAGCCCGACCGGAGCGTGGCCCGGCAAGATCTCAAAGTCGTGCCGGGCTACGAAGCCGTGCGGCTGCCGCTGACCGACGAGGCGATGCCCACTGGGCTTGCCTGGCGCGGCGACGGCACGCTGGTCGTCTCGTCGCTCGAAGGCCGCGATCTGGCTGGCACACGACACCGACGGCGACGGCTTGGAAGATCGGCTCGACGCCCTTTAGCGACGAGCTGGCCGCGCCGTTCGGCGTGGCCGTTTCGGGCGACTCGATCGATGCCATCAACAAGTACGGCTTGGTGCGGCTCTGGGACGACGACGGCGACGGGCGCGCCGATCGGACCGAAGTCATTGCCTCCGGCTGGGGACACACACGCGACTATCACGACTGGGCCGTGGGCCTGCCGCGCGACGCCGCCGGAAACTATTACCTTTCGCTTCCCTGTCAGCAGGATGATCGATCCGAGGCCGGAGCGAAGCTGCGCGGCACGGTCGTCAAGCTCACTCCCCGCGAGCCCACGTTCGACGATCCACGCCGCTTCGCCGTCGAGCCATTGGCCGCCGGCCTGCGCTTTCCACAGGGCATCGCGCTATCCGAGGCCGGCGATCTGTTCGTTACCGACAACCAGGGCAACTACACTCCCTTCAACGAACTGAATCACATCACGAGCGGCTCCCGTTACGGGTTCATCAATCGCCTGGAGTCCAAGCGTGGCTTGAATCCGCCGTTTCAAACGGCCGCCGTCGAGATCCCGCACCCCTGGACCCGTAGCGTCAACGGCATCTGCTTTCTGCCGGCCGATCGCGGCCGGCACGGCCCCTTCGCGGGTCACCTAATCGGCTGCGAGTACGACACGCGGCGGCTGGTGCGGATAAGCCTGGAGCGCAGTTGCCGGCGAGTTTCAAGGAGCCGTCTATCCATTCTCCAACGAACCGGCTGCCGGGGAGGAGACGTTCGAGGGTCCGCTCACCTGCCAGGTCGCGCCCGGGGGCGATCTTTACGTAGGCAACATTCGCGACAGCGGCTGGGGCGCCGGCTCGAATACCGGCTCGCTCGTGCGGCTGCGCTCCAAGGGCGAGTTGCCGCCCGGCATTGCCCAAGTGCGCGCGAGCAAACGCGGTTTTACAATCGAATTCACGCAACCGCTCGACCGTGCCCGGGCATCGAACCCGACGGGCTATGCGATCTCGTCGTACCGCCGCGCACCCGACGCCGGCCTATGGCGGGCCCGACCTGGAGCGCCGCGCGGAAAAAATCCGCTCGGTTGAAGTGGCGGAGGACGGCCGACGCGTGACGATCGTTCTGGATGAGTTGCGCGAGGGATTCGTCTACGAATTTCATCTGCGAAACCTGGCGGACAAGGGCGTTTTCTTTCCGGCCGAAGCCTATTACACCTTGCGGCACCAGATTCATTAAGGCTGTTTGATGTCTTTTGATTTGCTCATTCAGGGCGGAACCGTCATCGACGGCACGGGCGCGGGGGCCCGCGTGGCCGACGTGGCAGTGGCCCAGGATCGGATCGTGGCCGTCGGCCCTTTGGCAGCCGAAGCGTCCTCGGCACGACGAACGATCGACGCCACGGGGCTGGTTGTCGCGCCCGGCTTTATCGACGTCCACACGCACTCCGACGGCTGGCTCGCGAAAATCCCCTACCTTGTGCCCAAGCTCAGCCAAGGTTTCACGACCGAAGTGCTCATGAGCGACGGCATTTCCTACGCGCCGGTTTCTGTGGAGAATGTCCGAGATTGGTTCATGTACCTGCGGTCGCTCAACGGACTGCAACAGGCGGACTACCAGGATTGGCACACGATCGCCGATTACATGGCGCTGCTGGATCGCCGCATAGCCCAGAACGTCGTGGCCCAGATCCCCTATGCCAATGTGCGCGTGCTCGCCGCCGGCTGGTCGCGCGGACCGCTGGACGACACGCAAACGAACATCATGCGCCGCGAGATCGAGCGCGCGATGGATGCCGGCGCCGTGGGCATTTCGACGGGGCTGGACTATGTTGCACAATGCTTCGCGACGACCGATGAACTGGTCGAAGTCTGTTCGGCGATGCGCCCTGGCGCGGGCTCTACGTGACGCACGTGCGCTATAAAAAAGGTACTCTCCGCGGAGTGCAAGAGGCCGTCGAGATCGGCAAGCGGGCGGGAGTGCCGGTGCATATTTCGCACTTGAAAGCCGGCTCGACGGCCGAGACCGACGCGATCCTGTCCTACGTCGATCGCGTCGCGGTGCACGAGGTCGATTTCTCGTTCGATATCTACCCGTACTTGCCCGGCTCGACGATGCTGGCCTATCTGCTGCCGTACGAAGTCTGGGAGGACGGGCCGCTGGCCGCATGCGCGAAGCTGCGCGACCCGGCCGTGCGCGAGCGACTGGAGACTCTGCTGGACTGTTTTAGCGTGCCACTCGACAAAGTTGTGCTGGCCTGGATGGCCACGGGTGACAATGCCCGTTATCAGGGCCAAAGCCTGGCGCATTACGCGGCCGCGACGGGGCGCCGGCCGGCCGAGGCGCTTGTGAATTTGCTCATCGAAGAGCAACTGGCCGCGCTGTCGGTTTTGCACACCGGCAACGACGAGTGGATCGAGCCGTTTCTGCGGCACCCCAAGTTCATGTTGGGCACCGATGGCATCTACTTCGCCGACGGGCGCGTGCATCCACGCGTGTACGGTTCGGCCCCCAAGATTCTCGGGCCGCTGGTCCGCGATCGCAAACTGTTTTCGCTGGAAGCGGCCGTCAACAAGATGACGGGCATTCCCGCCGAGCGATTTGGCCTGGTCGATCGCGGACAGATTCGCGCCGGCGCGTTCGCCGATCTCGTCCTGTTCGATCCGCGCACCGTGGCCGATCGGGCCACGTATGACGATCCGCATCAGCTCTCCGTCGGCATCGCGCGGGTGATAGTCAACGGCGTTGACGTTTTCGCCGATGGCCATGCGATCGAGAGCGTCGGCCGCGAACTGCCGGGCCGCGCGCTGCGTTTCAACGCCTGAATCGTGGTGGCACTCCGCGCCGTTAACTTTTTGCACCTCGACATATCCGCAGATTGCGCAGATTTCACAGATTTTTCAGCAAACAATTTGAGCTTCAAACGATGAAGGCATGCGAGAAGCGTTCTTTCATGCTTCATTGCCAATCTGCGTTATCCGCGAAATCTGCGGATCACGTTCAGTAAGGTTAACGGCGTAGGCGTCACTGGCGACATCTTGCCAGTGCAGTTGCTTTTCACGGGGAGAATGCGTCAAGTCGACTTCCGCTGCCGTCTAAAACCAGCGCCGCTTGTCGACCTGGTTCAATAGCTCCTCGCCGCGCACAAAACGAGCGACGTTGTCCACGACCAGTTGCAAGTGTCGGGGGGGCACGCGCCGCGACTGGCCGGCCACGTGCGGCGTAATGATTACGTTTTCCATCATCCACAGCGGATGATCGGCCGGCAGCGGCTCGATTTCGAACACGTCCAAGCCCGCCCCGGCGATCTCGCCCGCTCGGAGAGCCGCCACCAGGTCGTCGAGATTCACGATCGCACCACGGCCGATATTGATCAGGTATGCGCTGGGTTTCATCGCCTGAAACTGCCCGCGGCGGAACAGTTGCTCGGTCTCGGGCGTGTGCGGCGCGGCGATGACCACAAAATCGCTCACGGCCAGCAGATCGCTTAAGCGCTCGGGCGTCCATAGTTCGGCCACGCCCTCGGGCGCTCCTGCCGCGCCGGATCGACGGCCATGATCCGCATGCCGAAGCTAGCGCATCGTCGGGCGATCTCGCGGCCGATACTTCCCAGCCCCACAATGCCCAACGTCAGGTCGCCCAGGCTGGCGTGGGCCAGATCGATTGCGTTGAGCACGCCCGGACCGGTGGCGAACGTGACTCGCTCGTGTTCGCCGCCGGCGGGGTCCCAACGACCGCTGGCCTGGTTGCGGATGTAGCGGTGCAAGTTGCGGGTGAACGAGAGCATCATGCCTAGCACGTGCTCGGCAATGACGTCGCTGTACAGCCCCCGCATATTGGTCAGCACGGCCGGGTGCTCAACCAGTTCGGGAAAGATGTAGTGTTCCAAACTGGCCGTGGGCGATTGCACCCAGCGCAGTCGAGTCGCGGCGGCCAGCAACGGCGCGGTCAGTTTGCCGAAAAACGCGTCGGCGTCGACGATTGCCGCCCGGGCCTCGGCCTCGCCGGCGGCGTTGACGACCTGCATCGATCCGGCAGCGGCGCGAATGGCCTGCAGCCGGTCGGCATCCACCGCAGGATAGATAACTAACTTCATGGCTCGGCCGCAATTGCAAGGCGGAACGCATCGAAAACGCTGGCGGATTTTACCACGCGCACGAGGACGGCGGCCAGCGGCAGGCAACACGCGGAAAATGCCCAAGCGGTTTGGTATAACCATGAAAACCCGCCACCCTGGGAGAGCCGCGATGAATTGCCAGGCATTGCTCAAGGAGCTCGAGTCGCTGGGCCGCAAGCAGACCCGCAAGACTTACTGCCGGCACGGTGTCGATACCGCCCAGTTCGGCGTGAGCTACAAGAATTTCAACATTCTCAAGAAGCGCATAAAAACGAATCATCCACTGGCACAAGACCTGTGGGCGACGGGCAATCACGACGCGCGCGTGCTGGCGACGATGATCGCCGACGGCGCGGCGCTCACCGCCGCCGAGGCCGAGCGCTGGGTCAAGGAAGTGAGCAACGCCCCGATCACCGATGCTCTGGCCGGCCTGGTGGCGCGTTCGCGCGTCGCGCGGCAAAAGGCCCAGAAGTGGACGCGCTCCAAAAAGGAGTGGATCGCTCGGGCCGGCTGGCAGTTATTGTGCCGCCTGGCGCTGGACGACAAAGAACTCGATGATAGTTATTTCGCGGCCTACTTGCCTACGATCGAGGCCGGCATCCACACGGCCCCCAACCGCGCGCACGACGCCATGAACATGGCCCTGGTCTCGATTGGCGTGCGCACGGCGGCGCTTCGCAAGCTGGCCCTGGCCGCGGCGAAGCGGATCGGCAAGGTCGAGGTCGATCACGGCGATACAAGCTGCAAAACCCCCGATGCCGCCGCGTACATCGCCAAGACGGTGGAGCATCGCCGCCGGATGGCCTGCGGGTAAGTTATCCGACGAATACAAGGTGCGATGGATCCACTCGTTCGTTTCTTGCGAAGCCCGTGACCCCGCTGTAAATTGAGCGGCTTACCGATCGCGGCCGTTCTCTAAACATCCGCCGCCTATCGCGCGGGCAATTTCGGCGTCGCAATCGAGCACTTCAAGGGAGATTCGCATGGCTGTCGTGGATGGCGGAACGCTCGTGGGCCGAATACTGGGCGAGCAGAAGGTCAAATACCTGTTCTCGATCAACGGCGGACATCTGTTTCCGATCCTGGCGAATCTGAAGAACAACAACATCAAGCTGATCCACATGCGGCACGAACAGGCGGCCGCCTATGCCGCCGACGGCTGGGCCCGCTCGACCGGCACGCCCGGCGTGTGCTGTGTCACTGCCGGCTGCGGGCTGACCAATGCCGTTACCGGATTGTGCGTCGCCGGACTGACCAATAGCTCGGTGGTCTGCCTGTCAGGCCAGCACCCGTTCGGCGAAGACGGGCTGGGATCGTTCCAGGAAGCCTACGGCGCCGAGATCTGCCGCACGTTCAGCAAGTTCACGCACCGCGTGCTCGACTGGTATCGCATTTCGTTCGACGTGCGGCAGGCCTTTCGCGAGGCCATGGCGCCGCCGCAGGGCGTCTCTGTGCTTGAGATCCCCACCAACATCCTCTACCACCAGGATGAAGAGACCAACCAGGTGCCCGGCGCGAAAGTGTACGAGCCGGACCAGCTTCGCTCGCAGGGCGACCCGCGCGCAATCGAGCGCACCGCGGACTTGCTCGCGCACAGCGAGCGACCGCTGCTGGTTGGCGGCGACGGCATCTTCTGGTCGGGCGCTGCCGCAGAGTTGGCCGAATTGGCCGAGTTGACTCGCACGCCGGTCTACTCGCGCCGCGCTGGGCATGGCGCGCTCAGCGAAGACAACCCGCTGGCCGTGCAAGGCGCCTGGAAAAAGCCGTTCACCGGCCGCGCCGACCTGGTGATCGCCATCGGCTTCCGCTTTTGGAGCGGCGAGAAGTTCGGGCAGCCGCCCACCTGGACCGACAAGGCCACGTACGTGCAAGTCGACGCCACGCCAACCCGCATCGGCTGGCAGGTGCCGGCCGAGGTGGCGATCGTGGGCGATCCCAAGCTCGTACTGCGGCAACTGATCGACGCAGTGAAGGCCCGCAAGAAAGACTTCCCATCCGACAAGAATTCGACCTGGGTGGCCGAAGTCGCCACGGCCCGCGACAACTTTCGCAAGATGGTCGCCGACCGGGCCGGCAAAGTTCGCGGCGAAGTGCCGATCCACCCCGACCGCTTGATCGGCGATCTGGTGAGCGTGGCCGACAAGGACGCCACGATGGTCATCGACAGCTTCACGCTCTCGGGCTACATCAGCCACTGGTGGACCGTGCGGTTTCCCGGCCAGATCGTCGACGCGGGACCGCTCGCGCCGGTCGGGCACGGCATCGGCATGGCCATCGGCGCGCAACTGGCCCGACCGGGCAAACAAGTGATCACCGTGATCGGCGATGGCGGCATGGGCATCGGCGGCTGGGACCTGGAGACGGCGGCCAAGTACAACATTCCGATCGTGGCGGTGCTCTGGAACAACAGTTCCTGGGGACCGAGCTTCGAGCAGATGCCACTGCTCAAGGGTCGCACCGACCCGTTCGACATGATCCCCGGCATCCGTTACGACCGCATTTTCAAAGAGCTGGGCTGCCACGGCGAACATGTCGAACAGCCGGACGAAATTGTGCCTGCCTTGCGACGCGCGCTCGACTCGGGCAAGCCGGCCGTGATCAACGTGGTGGGTGATAAGCGCATCGGCCACCCGACGCTGGGCGGCAATCTGTTGGGTTCGACGCAAGTGTAGTTGCGTCAGCTCAGATGACGGCGGGCTCAATCCGGCTGCCAGGGATACTCGATATACTTCGCGGCTTTTTCCGCGGTTTCACGGCCCAGCAGGCGGTCGACGACGTGAAACGACATGTCGATGCCTGCCGCCACGCCGGCCGAGGTAATGACCCGGCCGTTATCGACGTAGCGCACGTCGTCGCGAACGGTGGTGCCGGACGCCACTTCGCCGAGCAACCCGATCGCGCCGTGATGCGTGGTCGCCGACAGGCCGGCCAGCAGTCCCGCCTTGGCCAGCAGTAGCGCGCCGGTGCAGACCGACAGAACCAACTCGGCCGTGGCGGCCCGCTGGCCAATCCACTCGACCAGCGCGGCGTCGTGCATCAGCGGCCGGGTCCCCTGGCCGCCGGGAATCAACAGCAGATCGATCGGCGGCGCGTCGGCCAGCGTGTATTGCGGGTTGACGCTCAAGCCGTTCCGCGCGAGCAGCGGGCCCGGCACATTGCCCACGGTGAATACGCTGAACGAACCCGGCGCGATCTGCCGACCCGTGACCGAGAAGACCTCGAACGGTCCGCAGAAATCGAGCACTTCCACGTCTTCGAAGACCAGGATGCCAACGCTACGGGTTCGTGTCATGGTTGTTTGCTGCAAAAGATCCTTAGTCGAGAATGGTTCTGGGGATCACTGCTGGGCGAGCCAGCAGTGGCACTCGAAGAAGGCAACCGAATGTAATCTAACCCATTGAAGAGCCATCAATTCGTGTTGGCGTTTGCCGCCTTCTCGGCTCGCTCGCGCCGCTCCTCCTCTTCCTCCTCGTCTTCGTCTTCAGGCAGCACGGCCCAGGCCGGGTAGGTGTCGTCGCGGCCGCGCGTGCTGTGCCACAAAATGCGGTTCAGCGTGTCCTCGTCGGCTTCGTCGACGTCGTCGAGCGGCAGTTCCAGCGAGACCTGGGCCCAGTGCAATTGCCGCGGGTCGCGAATCGCGGCTACCGGCGGGTTCAACCGATCGAGCGGAATGTTGTTCTTGACGGCGTCGTAAGGCGCGAGGTTCGGCGTGTCGGTAAAACAACTGGTCATTGCCGTGGCCGATGCGTCCAACTGGTTCATGGGCGGAAGTCCCAGGATCAGTTCAATCGTGCGGATCATGCTCGTCTGATTGTAATTCGTGCTGTCTACCCCGCCGCGCGGCGTATAAGGGCTGACAACCATCGCCACGGTGCGGTGTCCGTCGATGTGGTCGAAGCCGGCTTGCGGATCGTCTTGCACGACGAACACGGCCGTCTCAGGCCAGAATTTGCTGTGGCTGATCGCCTCGATCACCTGGCCCAGGGCTAGGTCGTTGTCGGCCACCGCGGCTTCGGGCGTGGGCATGTTGGGCCGGGTGCCGGCGGTGTGATCGTTCGGCAACAGCATGATCATCAGATTGGGGAGCGTGCCTTCGGCCTCGAACTTTTTTAACTCACGCTTGAACTGTTCGGCCCGATAGACGTCCGGCACGATGCTGGGAAAGCCGATCGTGGTCGGGCACACGTGGGGATCGAGCGATTGGATCGTGGCGCTGCCGCGAATATCGACGGCGCCGGCGCCGGTGACAAAGTCCTGATAACAATCGATGAACTTGGGAGTCCCCTGGCGATCGCCATCTTTCCAGCGGATCGAGGCTTTTACGAACTCGCCGTAGATTCGCAACGTCTTTTTATTCGCCAGCGCGTTGTCCCAGAGAAAGCCGCTGCTGGCATAGGCCAAAGCGTCGCCGCCGGCATAGGGATAACTTCGCGGCCAGCCGCCGAAGCCGCGTTCGAGGTAGTCGGTCACGTAGGCCTCGGTGGCCCATTGGTGTCCGTCGGCGCTGAGCACGCCGCTGCAATAAAAATTGTCCAACAGCACGAACTCGTCGACCAGCTTGTGGCAATTGGGAGTTACTTCCTTGCCAAAAATACACAAATCAGCGTCGCCCTCGCCGCGTTCGACGTCGCCGAATACCTGGTCGTAGGTGCGGTTTTCCTTGATGATGTACAACACGTGCTTGATCTTCGACGGCTCGCCGTGCCGCTCGGGCAAGGCGCGAGGAGCTACGTCCTTTCGTGGCGGCGCCAGAGCGCTGGTCATTTCAGTCATGCGGTTGTTGGTCAACACCTTGCGGGTATGGGCCGGCAGATCCGCGAGGCTAGCCAGCTCGACCAGCGAGATGGTGCCAAGTTGATCGTGCGACGAGTAGCCGAACACGTCCTTCCCTTTCACCTTTCGATCGCCCTTCCACTGCTGGCTGCGCGAGCCGACGCCTTTGACATTGGCCACGTACAGCGACTTTCGCGCCGAGTCCAACACCAGCGCGGCCGGATACCAGCCGGACGGAAACGCGCCCAGCACGCGGCTCTTAGGCACGGCGAAGTCGATCACCGCCACGGCGTTGTTGGTGCCGTTGGCCACGTAGACTCGCTTGCCGTCCTCGCTGATGGCCAGGGCGTTGGGCGCGCTGCCGAATAAGGTATTTTCAGACCCGCGCGTGGAGATCGTCTCGACTACTGAATCGCTGTCCGTGTCGATGACCGACAAGGTGTCGCTGTTTGCGTTGGCCACAATGACGTGTCGACCGTCAGGCGTGGCGATGATCGCCGCCGGGTGCAAGCCCACGACGATTTGCTTGATCTCCTTGCCGGCCTTCAAATCGACGACCGAGACCGATCCATCGTTGGCGATATAGCGCACCGGATCGACGCGGACCGGAGCCCCCTGTCCCGCCGGTCCGGTCACGCTGTCGGCATCGGGCATGCGTCCGCCCCAATTGCTGACATAGGCCTTGTCCCCCAGCAGACACACGCCGAAGGGTGCGTTGCCCACCGGGATCTCGCGTTTGACCCGCGACGAGGCCAAATCGATTTCAGCCAGAGTATTGCGCAGATTGAACGCCGCCCACAGCGACTTTCCCGCGCGATCGACTGCGAGGTCGACCGGCAGGATCTGTTCGGCATCGGGTCGGTCCTGATCGGCGAGCTTGATCGGCTCGAGCGTCTCGAGTTCGCCATCGGCTTCAAGCTCGAACACGCCAATCGTGCCGCCAATGCTCGAAGCCAGCAGTTTTTTGCCGTCGGGAGTAAAAGCCAGCCCGCTGTAGCTGCCACCTTTGTGCCGAGCAGTGGACACGACTTTGGCCTGCTGGGGATCGATGACCAGCACCTGAGCGCGATCGAGGACGGCCAGCCAGCGGCCGTTGGGGCTCAGGGCCAGATCGACCGGGCGGCCGTCGTAGGCCACCTGCCGCCCTAATGGGGAGAGCACCTGGTTGGTGGGCACGATGATGCGCTGGGGATCGTCGTCGCCGACTCGCGATTGGTCGTAGCTTTTGGATTCCGTTTCCGTCGGCGATGTTTTCTGCGCGACCGCCGAGAGCGGCACGGCCAGAATCCAAGCGAACACGAACAACCGCGAAATCGACACGTCAAGATCCCCTATGCCGGGTGCGACGATGGGCCCAAACCCGTGAGCTGGAGAGTACAGCATAAGTGGGTCCGCGGCGCCGGTAAACCGCGGGCAGAATTACACCGCCACGACTTCGAACAGCCGCTCGGCGCGGCGGCGGTTTTCGGCCGTATAGCGCGCGCAATCCGCCAACAATCCCTCGGCGCTCGAATAGCCCAGCAGCCCGGCCAGCTTGGCCAGTTCGCGGCGTTCCTCGGGCAGATCATCGCGAGCCGTGGTGCTCATCAGCCGCAACCGCAACTGGATTCCACGCAAAAAGCGGTAACTGGCCACGAAGAATTGGTAGTCATCCCGTTTCAGCAGTCCCGCGGCTTCGAGAGCGGCCAGCGCGTCGAGCGTCGAGGGCTGGGCGATCGCCGGACGAGATTGGGCGTGCTTGAGCTGGAACATCTGCACGAGAAATTCAATGTCGACCAGTCCGCCCGGACCGCGCTTGAGATTTCCGGGGGCAGCCTTCTCCTCCATCCTTTGTCGCATCTGCCAGATGACCTCGGCATCCTTGGTTTGCCAGGACGGTTCGAACGCGGCCGCGCGGATGGCCCCCGCGACGGACTTCGCGGCGGCCGGCGCGGCGAGCACCACTCGCGCCTTGGTGAGCGATTGGCGCTCCCAGAGCTGTCCCTGGCCAGAACTAAAGTAGCGAGAAAACTCGGCCAGCGACGTCGCCAGCGAACCGCTCTTGCCGGTCGGTGCAGGCGCGGATCGATCTCGTACAGCCGGCCGTGCGGTCCCAATTGGCTGGCGACCTTCATGATGCGCTGGGCCAGCTCGCTAAAGAAATGTTGGTTGGTGGTCGTCGTATCGCGGCGCGTGCGCCGCGGCGGCACGGTCATGCCGTCCGCCTCGTACAGAAAAATAAGGTCGAGGTCGCTGTAGTAGTTCAATTCGCGCCCGCCGAACTTGCCCAACGCCACGACGACCAGTTCGCACACCCGGCCGGCTTCGTCCCCTTCGCCGATGGTCGGCTCGCCGAGCTTGGCCACCAACTTTTCGTATTCGACTCGGGTGATCGCGGCCAGGCACGTTTCGGCGATATCGGTCAGCGCCTCCGGTCGTGGCCTCGATTTGTTCCTTGCCCAGGATGTCGCGAACACCGATGCGAAGCTGCTGGGCGTTCTTGAAGCTGTGCAGCGCCGGGTCGATATCTTCCGCGCCGCGGCAAAGCTCGAACAAGGCCTCGTCGAGCGCTTTGCGCGTGGGCAGTTTGTCCAGCAGCAGGCTATCCAGCAATTCGTCGAGCATACCGGGATTGCTGGTCAGGATTCCCGACAAATATTGGCTCGACGAGCACAATTCGACGTACAGGTGCAAAGTCGGCGGATTGAAGCTAAACAGCTCCCACAGCACGCCCTTGCCCCCCAGCGAATCGCTGACCTTGCTCAAGTTGATGAGCGTGAAATCGGGATCCGGCGTCTTGGCGATCGCGGCCAGCAGCCGCGGAGCAATGGCGGCCAGGAAATGCCGGCAGCGTCGCGTCGACAAAAAACGAATCTTCTCGCTCGATAACTCCATCAGGTTCTTATAGGCCTGCGGGATGTCCTGAAACGGATAGCGGCCCAACACCTCCTCGATTCGCTCGGGAGCCGGCTCGGGATCCAACACCAGGTCGCTTTCGGGCTCGGTCGCGGCGTCGTCGCCAAACGCGTCGTGCAGCAAGTGATCGAGAATGCGACGATTCAACTCGGTCTTGTTCTTGTAATCGCTCTCAAAGCTTTCGAGCGCCGACTGCGCGGGTGAGTCGGCATAGCCCAGTCGAATCGCAACTTTGCGCAGTTCGTTCTGGTCGCGGGGCAGCAAGTGGGTTTGCAGATCAAACATGATTTGCAGACGGTGTTCGATCTTGCGCAGAAAAGCGTAGTTCTCTTCCAGAATCGTCCGCTCGCGATCGGTCAGGCAGCCGCAGTGCTCCAGCCGGCGGATCGCTTCCAACGTGTTGCCGGTGCGCAGGTCGGGCAGGTCGCCGCCGTTGAGCAATTGCAGGAACTGGATGACGAATTCAATGTCGCGAATGCCGCCGTGGCCCGTCTTGACGTTCAGCGCGTCGGCGCCCTCGCGGTGCGTGCGCTGCTCGATGCGGCGTTTGAGCGCCTTGATGCCCGTGATGTCGGCCCGGCTCAAGTACTGACGGTAGATCCAGGGTTCGAGTTGTTCGAGGAATTCGCGGCCCAGGGCCAGATCGCCGGCGATTGGCCGGGCCTTGACCATCGCTTGCCGTTCCCAGGTGCGGCCGGTCACGTCGTAATACTGAATGGCCGCGTCGTAGGCCACGGCCATTGGCCCCGCATTGCCCCCCGGCCGCAGCCGCAAGTCGACGCGATAGGCCGAGCCCAGGTCCGTCGCCTCGGTAAGCAACTTCAACACCTCGCGAACCAGCCGGTCAAAGTACTCGCCGCAACTTTGCTGTCGGGCCAGGTCGGCGCCGCGCCCGCAATCGTAGAGAAAGATCAAGTCGATATCGCTCGAATAATTCAACTCCGCGCCGCCCAACTTGCCGAGCGCGAGCACGACGAGCCGTCCGGGACCGCCCTCGGGCAGGCGCCCCGCCGCGGCGGGCTTCAACGCGAGCCCTGGCCGCCAGCAGGGCGGCTTCGACGATGGCGTCGGCCACGTGCGAGATTTGCCGCGCCACGACATCCAACGACTGGCCGCGAATGATATCGCCATAGGCCACGCGCAGCGTCTCGCGCCGTTTGAAACGCCGCAGCGCCGCGGAGGCGGCCGCCTCGTCGTCCGACAGCGCGGCAATTTCCGAGCACAACTCATCGACCAGGGAGTCGCGCGCGACGGGCTCGCCGCCCGTAATGCGCAGCAGGTCGTAGCTCTCACTATCGACGATCAACAGATCGCTCAAGTGCTGGCTGGTGGCGAAAATCTGCAACAGAATCGGCAACGCCTCGCGATCGCGCTCAAACAACGAACACAGCGACAACGGGTTGCGCGTGGCCGCCACGAAGCGATCCAGATTATTGAGCGCCATGTCCGGATCGCTGGAGCGGGGCAGGTGCTCGGCCAATTGATCGCACATGTCGGCCAAAAGGTCGAGCGTGATGCCGGAGGTGGCAATTCGCACCAGGTTGCCGTGGGCCCGGTCGGGATCGGAGAAACCGAGCGACCGCAGCCAAACGGCGGCCTGCTCGGGTTGATCGAGATAGCGGTGCAGTTCGTCAATGCGCATCGAACAGTCCAAGCCGTCGCAAGCCTTGGTGCTAGAGACTGTACACTTCCGGCCCGACGTGTTCGGTGACCACGCTGCCAAACAGCGTGAAGGCATTGGCGTCGTAAATCGAGACATCGAGCAACTGGCCAATCTGGCGGCGATTGCCGTCGAAGACGACGATTCGGTCGCAGTGCGTGCGACCGACTAGTTGCACGACATCGCCGCCGTCCTCGTGACGATCGGCGTGCTTGCTGGGACCCTCGACGAGCACTTCCACCTGGCGGCCTATCCGCGGCAGGTTGTCTTCCTCGCTGATCTCGTTCTGGATCGCCAGCAGCTCATTGTTACGACGCTTCTTGACCTCTTCGGGAACATCATCGGGGTAGAGTTGGACGCTCTTCGTGCCTGGGCGCTCGGAATACTTGAAAATAAAGCTGTTCTTGAAACGTGACTCGCGAACCAAATCGGCCGTGGCGGCAAAATCCTGCTCGGTCTCGCCGCTAAAACCCACGATAAAGTCGCTGGTGACGGCCGCCTCGGGAATCGTTTGGCGAATGCGCGCGAGCATCTCACGATACTCCTCGACCGTGTACCCCCGCTTCATGCGCTGCAAGACGCGGTTCGACCCGCTTTGAGCCGGCACGTGCAAATAGGGAGAGACCTTGGGCAAGTCGCGCACCGCCTCGAGCAAATCGTCGGTCATGTCCTTCGGATAATTCGTCACGAACTTCAGCCGGGCCAAACCTTCGATCTCGTGCAGCTCGGCGAGCAAGTCGGACAGCCGGCTAGTCCGGCCGCCGTCGGTGTGCCGATAGCTGTTGACCGTCTGGCCGAGCAACGTGATCTCGCGGCATCCCTCGTCGGCCAGTTGCCGCGCTTCGGCCACGATGTGCACGGCCGGGCGGCTTTGCTCCGGCCCGCGCACACTGGGCACGATGCAATACGTGCAAAACTTGTCGCAGCCGATCATGATCCGCACGAAAGCCTGAAACGGCGTGGGCCGCATCTGAGGATCGCGGAGCGGATCGAAACTCTCGAAGCTCCGCTCGATCTCTTCGCGAGCCGCACCCTTGCGGTCCAGGCTGACTTCCATCTGCGGACCCGCGCCGGACGCGATCCGGGCGATCAGATCGGGTATCTGGTGCAATTGACCCGGACCGACAACCAGATCCACGAACGGAGCCCGCTCGAAGATCAGCTTTTGGTCCTTCTGAGCCATGCAGCCCAGCACGCCGATGATTTTTTTCGGATTGTGCTTCTTGGCATGCTTCAGACGGCCCAGTGCACTGTAGATCTTGTCCTCGGCGTGCTGCCGGACGCTACAGGTGTTGAACAAGATGGCGTCGGCCTTGGCCGGCGTATCGACCAGCGTGTACCCGGCCTTGCGCAGGCTGGCCACGACCAACTCGCTGTCGAGCATATTCATCTGACAGCCGACCGTCTCGATGTAGAGCTGCTTGACCATGAAGGACGGCCGCGCGGGGCCAACTCGAAAGGGATGTGGTAGCGGATCGTTCTTTGGGCGTGCAAAACTCGGATGAATCGCTGGCGTGGTCGGCGAAACCATCTTAACCCGGCGCGGGGCCTTACGGCCAGCGTGTTTTGATCGTCGAGTTTTCAGCGTGAAACAGGCGACGAGCCAAACCGCTCGCCCGGCTGCACCGGATAGCCGCGCAAAAACTCGGCTGCCGACAGCACTCGCTTGCCGGCTGGTTGGATGGAATCGACCACGACGGCATTCTGCCCCGTGCCAATAACCAGCCGATCGCCAGCCGCCTCCAGCACCACCCCCGCCTGCGAGCCGGAGGCTGGCTCGACGTGAACCCCGTCCAAAATCAGCCGTAGCGGCTCGCCCGCCGGTCGCTGCCAGAAGGAGTAGGTCTTGGGCCACGGCTGCAAGGCCCGAACCTGGTTAGCAATGGCCGCCGCCGATCGCGACCAGTCGACCAGGCCCAACTCTTTTTTCAGCCGGGGAGCTCGCGTGGCCAGCGCCGGATCCTGCGGGAGTGCCTGCGACGTGCCGGATTCGATGGCCTCGATCGACTCCAGCACCAACGGCGCGCCCAGTTCGGCCAGGCGCGGCTCCAGCTCGGCCGCGGTTTCCCGCTCACCGATCGGCGTGGCGGCCTGGGCGATGGCCGGGCCGGCGTCGACGCGCGGCGTCATGTGGATAATGGTCACGCCGGTTTCGGTTTCGCCATGATAGATGGCCCAATTGATCGGCGCCTGCGCCGCGATACTTCGGCAGCAGTGACGCGTGCAGATTGATGCCGCCAAAGCGGGCGATCTCCAAAGTCTCGGCGCAAGAATCTGCCCGTAGTCGCAAACGACCAGCAGCTCAGGATGGTAACTGGCCAGCACGCTGCGGGCGTGCGGCTCGTTGATGCTCTCGGGATCGTGGACCGTCGTGCCGCGCGCCAGGGCCGTCTCGCGCATCGGATTGGCCTCGGCCTGGCTCTTGCCGTGCAGCTCGCGCACGGGACGCGTGAACAGAGCCACCACCTCGTGACGCGAGTCGTACAGCCGCCGCAACGTCGGCACGGCAAACGGCCCGGTTCCCATCATGACCACGCGCATGGAAAACTTCACCGGATGAAAGAACGATCGGCCGGTAACCCGGTCAGGTATGCCGGTCCCCCGGCCAGATGTTACGTTCGCAGCTTTTCTAATTCGGCTAAGCGCGCCAGGATCTTCGCGTCGTCGGGGATCTCACCGCGATCCCGCGCACTTTCGAACTGCACGTCAAAGTCGATCAGCGAATCCTTGATATCCATTCCGACCGTCGGGCTGAGACGATCGATGAACAACACCCCGTCCAAGTGGTCGATCTCATGCTGCACGGCGCGGGCAAACAGTCCCTCGAGCTCCAGGTTCACTTCCTGGCCGGCCAGATCATAGGCATTGAGGACGGCCCGTTCGGGGCGCTTCACGTCGGCGTACAACCCGGGCAGGCTCAGGCAACCCTCCTCGGCCTCGGCGTTGCCCTTGCGGCTGGTGAGCACCGGGTTGATGAACACGAGCTCTTCTTCCTTGGCCGCGGGATCGGATTTCAGGTTAATGATGAACAGCCGATAGGGCAGATCGACCTGGTTGGCGGCCAGGCCCACGCCGTTGGCGGCGTACATCAGGTCGAACATTTCGCGCACGATAGCGTGCAACTCCTGATCGACGCGCTTTAGCGGCTTGGAAACGTGGCGCAGCGTGGGATGAGGGTATTGGATAATCCGCAAAACGAAGGGCTCCGTCGATAAACTTTCGCGCGGGCCAGAATTCGCCCACGTCTAAGCTAATCGTAACAGAGCCCCGGCCTGTGAGGAGGGGGCGCGCGGATCTTGGAACGAGCGAAGCCCAGGAAAGCGATTCCCTGGGCTTCGTTGGATGGCTCGGAGATGGGGATGGCGCTATTGCGGCCCAACGGGCTTTGTGGATTCTTTGGCGGCGTCCTCCGCGGCTTTAATGGCTTCCAATTGTTTCGCCGCGGCCTCGGCCGCCTTGACGGCGGTTTGGGCCTCCTGTTCACGCAACCGGACATGCTTTTCCAGTCCGTCGAGCTTCCAACGCGCCTCGGCGGCTTCGCGATGGGCCCTTTCGATTTCCAACCTTGCTCGCGCCTGAACTCTCTCGGCTTCGGCCATGCGTAGCTTCACGTTGTCGGTTGCCATCGTTAGCTTATCTTGGGCCAGCTTATCGCCATCTTCACTGGCATGCTTGTGTTGGGCTTCCATGTCGGACTTTTCTTTGCGCGGTGTCGCTTTCGCTTCGCCGCCCCAATCCCATCCCGGCGCTCGGCGCTTCAACGCGGCCTCGGCCAGTCGATACTCCTTGAGCAGCGTTTGGGCCTGCTGCTTCATTTGGTAATACTGCTCGCGGGCTTGGGCTTCACCTTTCGCTTCGACGCTGTCGGGAGTGGTGACGTAAGCCTTGTGCGTCTTGCTCCAGATTGCACGGGCATCATTGAGAGCCCGATTTATCGCCGCGAAACCGGCCTTGGTGACAACAAGTTGACGCTTGAGCGCCTGGGGCTCCAACGCGGCCGTCTCGCGGACATACGAAAGGTACGCTTCGATGACACGCCGCTGCGCCTCGAGCACCTGGTCCAAGCTGACGGTGTCGGCCTCGTAGGCTTTTTTTACTGCCTCCGCCTGGCGCCTGGCAGCCTCGTAGCGATTATAGTTGGTCTTAGACAATTCCAGGTGCATCGTGGCTGAGCGCACGATGTCTGACAGCCGATGCTCGGCGTCTAATCCCAGCTCAGAGGCGTTCTCTATGTACTTGTCCAACGCCGAGTCAACGGCGGGTGTCTTGGCATCATCAGCTTTACCCTTGTCGGGCCGAGGCTTTTCTTCTTTTGCTTGCGGGTAGGGAGTTGCCGCAGCCCGCGGCTTGATATCGGGTGTCGCGTCTGGGCCTGGGCGACGCTCAGCCAACGCCTGGATCATTTTTTCCAGCCGATCGAGACGCTCTTCGATGCTGGATGCCTTGGGGGCCGACTTGGGACTTGGTTCCTCGGTTGCCTGGGCATCGGCAAGAAATGTGATGGCCAGCTCGACCGGATTCCTTGCTTGCACGGGCACGGCGCCGTGGATCGCACCGGTAGTCGAGAGGCTCCCCTCTGAAGGCGTCTCGCCCTGTTGCTCTTCGATCACCACCGTACCCGTCACGTCAGCTTCCGACACGACATTCGCGCCATCCACGATAATTTTGACGTCCGCCTGTTGCGTTGCCTCCGCCGCCGGCGGTTCGGCCCATAGCGAACGCAACGAAAGGGGCAGAACGGCCAGGCCGATTGCCAACAAGACGAAACCTAATGGCCGGCCAGCGCGACGGCCGCGGGAGTTTGCCAAAATCATTTCCATTCTCCTTTTGACGTGACCTGCTTGTGAGAATCCGCTTGCGCCCAGCGGCAAGGTTTCCGGAGCGTCCGACAGAAAATCGATCGTGGTCCACAGTGCCAGGGCATAGGCGCGGGCCTGGTCGGGAAACAGTTCGATCACTTGCGCGTCGCAGCAGTGCTCGGCGGCCCGTTCGGCGTTGAGCCGAGCCCACCACGACACCGGATGCCACCAGAACAGCCCCAGCGCCGCCAGCTCCAACAACCGCACCAGGTGGTCGCGACGCTTCAGGTGCGCCAGTTCATGGGCGAGCAATGTGGTGCGTTCGTCGCGAGTCAGTCGGCGCAGCAGGTCGCTGGGCAGTAGCAGCGTGGGCCGCCCGCCCAAGACCCACACCAGCGGGCTCACGCGACGGCGCACCACACGCACTTCGGGAACCTGTCGCAGTTGCATGCGGCCGGCCAGAGTGCGGACTTCGGCCTCGAGGTCCGGCGCCGCCGGGCGAGCCAACTTCAACAACCGCCGAAAGCGCATGATCCGCGCCGCGGCCAGGACAAACCACAGCGACGAACCGATCAACCAAGCAAGTAAGAGAATTTGGGCGATGGTGAACCGCTCGGCCGCGGCCGGCGCGCTCAGGCTAAACGCCTCCGGCAATCGGTGTTGGAACTCATCGAAATGGGGTGCGGCGATGCTCTCATCGAGCGGCGCCATCTCGTCCAACACGAGTGAGCCATCCAGCGACTCCATCGGATCACCAATGGCCGCCGACTCCTGCGGCTCGCTCGGCAATCGGAGATGTGAGGGCAACTCGTCGGGCTCGAGCAACTCGCTCATCGGCATTTCGAGTGGCTCGTGGGTGGCGATTGCTGGCGTCCAATCCAGGCGTCCGCGAAGACTTTCCACTGGCAATGTCACGAGCGGCGGCGTCACCAACTTCGCCAGCACCAGCACCCAGACAGCGAAGACAACTTGGGGCCGGCGACAGACTCGCGACACGACCCAGGCGAAAACGGCCAATCCCGTGGCGGCCAGCGCGTTCGATGCTGCGAAGTCGAGCCAGGTGGTCATGGCTTTCGCTGGGGGTTGGAGCGCTTGGGATATTCGTCGATCAACTTGCGCAACTGCTCGCGTTCGGCCTTCGACAGCTTCGCACTTCGAACCAATTGATTGAGCACTGGTACGAGCGAGCCGTCGCACAATCGGTCGGCAATTTCCTGCAATTGCTCGTCGATCAAATCTTCGCGCTCGACCGCCGGGTGGAAGATGTGCGCGAGCGAAGCCCGGTCGCGCGTGACGCAGCCTTTCTGCTCGAGCCGGTCGAGCAGTTTCTGCACCGTGGCGTAGTCGGAGACCGTTTCGCTCGGATAGAGCCGAGCGGTGAGCTGGCGGATCGTCTGCGGCCCGAACTGCCAGAGCGGTTCGAGCACGGAAAATTCGGCTTCGGTCAGGCGAATGCGGTCGGCGGCCATGCGTCGAGTTCTCGGCCAACGAGTATCAGATGGCTTGTCTGAATCGGCATCCTAAGACATCCCGTCTGATGTGTCAAGCGCGGAGTTTTTGCGCGGTTGGATTGCCCAATGGCTGGGGCTGGAGAGGGTCGCATCGGCACTAAGCCACGCGATCGGCGCTCAAGCTGGCGTCGTCGAGGGCCACCACGACCATCTTGTTCTGATTGGCGAAGGCCACGACTTGGGCCTCGTCGATGATGATCGTGCGGCCGGCTTCCACGGCCAACACCCGGCCGCCGGCGGCGGCCATCGTCTCGAGCGTGCCGATGCCGATCGTGGGCACGTCGAACCGCATGTCCTGCTGCGGCTTGGCGACCTTCACCACGGCAAACCCGCCGGCGCTGCACAATGTTCCGGCGCGGCGGATGCACTCGTCGGTCCCTTCCACCGCTTCAATCGCCAAGGGCGAGCGGTCTTTCACCGCCACGCTCTGACCGACGTCGAGCCGCCCCATCTCTTTGGCCAGCCGCCAGCCGAATTCGATGTCCTTGCTGCTCGGCCGTGGTGGGCTGGCGAACCGTCAAACAGGCCAATTTCACGAGCAGCTCCGGAACGTAATCGGTAGCCGGCTGCATCGCGATGCCGGCGGACTGAAACGCCTCGACGATCGCCCCCAGCAGGCTGTCATCCTGCATCGTCTTGCGCCGGGCGACCACGTGCGGATAATAAGTCATCAGCCCACGCCAGTCGGGCAGATGATGAAACCAGGCGAAGCGGCGATAGAGCAGCACTTTGTGAACTTTGCCGGCCATCGTGGCCTGCGACACGCCGTGGCGTCGGAAGTAGCGAATCACGCCGCCGACCTTGCCCAGCCCGACCCACTCGTAATCATGACAGATCTCGGCCAGCACGGGATCGGCATGGTCCTTGATGCCCAGGCAATACACCTGTGCGCCGCTGGCCACCAGCGCCTCGGCCACGACGATGGGGTAGCGACCCCAGCCGGCGATCAATCCCACGCGCCTCGGCGTGTCGCGCGCGGCGGCAGCCGAAGCAGTTGCATGCGAAGTTGAACAAATGGCGGACATCGGCGCAATTTTCCCCACACGAACCGACAATCGCCGGCTCTCAAGCGGCATGATGACCCGCGCCGGCCTTGCGCGCGGGTCAATTCGTCGACCGCCTGCTGCAGGGCCTTGAGCTGTCGGCGCATCTCGGGCAGTTTCGAAATGGCGGCGAACTGAATTTTTTGATCCCGCTCCGCGATCGCCGGAATGCCGAACACATGCGCGTCGGCCGGCACGTCGTGGCTCACGCCGGCCTTCGCTCCCAGGATCGCGCGGTCGCCAATCCGCACGTGATCGCGAACGCCGACCTGGCCGGCCATCACCACGTGATCGCCGGTGATCGTGCTGCCTGCCACGCCGACTTGCGAACAGATCATGTTGTGTTTGCCGATGCGGCAATTGTGGGCGATCATCACCAGGTTATCGATCTTGGTTCCGTCGCCGATGATCGTCGGACCGTAGGTGCCGCGATCGACGGTCGTGCAGGCCCCGATCTCGACGTCGGCGCCGACCAGCACATAGCCCAATTGCGCGGCCGGAAGATTCGCGCCCTTCAAAAACACGGTATCCGAAGCCGTGGCAGCCCAACACGACGCCGGCATGAATCACGCTGCGGTCGCCAACGACCGTGCTGTCATAGAGCACGGCATTGGGATGCACCACGACGTTCTCGCCCAGCTTGCAACCTGCCATGATCCGGGCGCCGCAGTGGATTGTCGAACCGGCGCCGATCTCGACGTCGGCATCGATCGTGGCTCCGGCGTGTACGTCGACGTTCGCGCCGAGCCGGGCAGACGGATCGATCGATGCGGCCGGGCTGATGCCG
Organism: uncultured Planctomycetaceae bacterium; assembly: GCA_963791755.1. Classification (GTDB taxonomy): domain Bacteria; phylum Planctomycetota; class Planctomycetia; order Pirellulales; family PALSA-1355; genus PALSA-1355. The sequence goes on along the minus strand of CAWBTK010000001.1, from coordinate 250,664 downwards.
GTCCGCGCCGCGGCGCGGGGCGGACGAAAGTGCATGACAATGGCGGTAAACGCCCGATGCACGTCTTCAACCACGATGGCCGGCATGGTCAAGGCCTCGACCGGAAAGCCGCGAGGAACGACCGCGGCTCGAGCACTGGCGGCGGCCAGTCGCTCGGCTTTTTCGTTGCGGTCGACCAGCGTGATGTCGCCGCCCGCGGCATCCATGAGGGTGGCAGCGCCGCAGATCTCCAGCGCGCCGTCCCCCAGCAATTCGCCGTCGACTAATCGCGCCAATGCCGCCAGGGTCGTCGGCATATTCGGAATCCTTTCCGTCGTTGAGGGATGCGCACGGTATGTGGCGCGTGCATCAAGGGAGGGAAATCTAATTCTTTGCGCGAAAGCGAGCAATAGCGACTCGCGCTGCTAGCGTGCACAGCGCGAGTCGCTTTGGGGGGACATTCACGCCCGGGCGCGGCTAGGGCGAAGCCGTCTTCGCCGGCTCCAGCGGCAGGGAATAGCCCAGGGCCCCAATCACTTTTTTGCCACGGTAATTGTCATGGCACATCGTGCATTTTTCCATCACAACGGGAATTGGCGTGGCGGCCCGCAAAACTGGCTTGCCGTCCTTGTGCGTCACGTGCTCGTAATAGGGTTGGCCCTTGAGCAGCGCGGCGATGGCGGCCCGTTCGAAATCGTCTCGCGGCCGATTGTCGTCGTTGATCGGCTCGCCACTGGCATCGAGCAACCGCACCTCGTGCCAGCCTTTCTCGTGCATTCCGGCGAACAGGGCCTTGAACGCCTCGCCGGCCGGCATGTCCGATGATTCATTCACATAATGCTGGGTAATCAGCACGATGGCCGTCTTGTACATGTCATCGAGCAGCTTTACCTCGCGACGAGCACGCCGCAAGTCTTGAGCGTCGGGGGCCGAATCGGCAGGCGCGGCAGCGAGCGGAATCGAGCCTGCTGCCAATGCCAAACCAAATGCCCAACAGCAACGGTGGATTCGCCTGTTTTCCACGGAATATTCTCCTTCAAAGCGGCCAGGAATCGAAATAGGACTCGATTGTCCAGTATTGGCGGTTAGCCTAGCCGGAGGTATATTGGATGTCAACATCCAGAATAGGAGCGGCATCATGTTCACACAGACGGTCGAATACGCCCTACGAGCCATGGTTTGCCTTGCCGCTAGCCCCGGCGAACCGCAAAGCAACGCCCAGATCGCCGTCACTACGAAGGTGCCAAGCGCGTATCTGTCCAAGGTTTTACAGAAACTGGCCAAGGCCGAACTGGTGCACGGCCAGCGCGGCGTGCAAGGGGGCTTTGTGCTCGCGCGGCCGGCGGCCGAAACCACGATTTTGCAGATCGTCAGCGCCGTCGATCCGATCCAACGGATTCACACCTGCCCGCTCGGATTGGAGTCGCACGGCGTGCGGCTTTGCCCGCTGCACAAGAAGATGGATCAGGCCTTGGCTCAAGTGGAGAGCGCCTTCGCCTCGACCACGCTGGCGGCCATCCTGGCCGAGCCCAGCGATAGTATTCCGCTGTGCGATTTTCCCCGCCCGCGCTGCGCGACGGTCTCGCTGACCGGCTAGCCGGCGGCTGCTAGTGCGGCCGAGGAATCAGCCCGAAGTCGAGGCCCAGCACGAACAGCATCAAGCTGATGATGAACAGAAAGCCCACGTAATGGAACGCAACCACGACTTTTTCGCTCACGGGCCGACGCAGCACACCCTCGAGAATGAGAAACACCATGTGCCCGCCATCCAAGAGCGGAATCGGCAGGAAATTGATGACCGCCAGGTTGGCGCTCAACAGGGTGAGAAATAGCAGCAATTGGGCCACGCCGTCGTAGGCCGCATAGCCAGCGGCCTGGGCGATCGTCTTCGGTCCGCCCAAGCTATAAAGCGAAATCTGCGAGCCGATCTTGCGCAAGAACATATAAACTTGCAACACCGCGTCGCGCGTTTCCAAAAAGCCGAGCGTCAAGGCCTCGCGGAACGAATGCGCTTTGACGGTCACGACTTCATAGGGCAACGCGAATCCACGCTCCGGCACGAACCAGCCGTCGGCCGCGACCATTCCAAGCGTTGCGGTCCGGCCGTCCTTGAGCGTCAGCTTGACCTTGGTATCCGCGGGAACCTGCTGCAAAAGCCAGGTGAAATAAGGCCAGTTGGCCTTCTCGGCACTAAACTCGACCGCCGAGGGCGGCTTGGTCATTGTAATCTCAGTGGATTCGTCCCCGGCCTTGTCGGCGCCGTCGGTGGGCTTGGGCAGGAGGAATTCGGCCTTCACAATCTCATCGCCCGCCGCGAACAGCGGCACGGCCGCCGGCTTGTCGTCCTGTGTCAACTGGGCCGTGGCTGCGGGGCTGTCCTTGTCGGTCTGGTGCACGATGTTCAATACGCGATAGGTCAGACCCAGTGCCGGCACTGAAATCGACGTGCCCTGCTCGCTCGACTCCTCGGGCCAGCGCCAATCGCGTAGCGCAACCTGCTTCTCCAATTTTTCATCTTGCCCCGTGGGACTCTCGCGCGAGATCGACAGCGTGACAGTCTCGCCGACACGCCGTCGCAGCACGTCGGGCAAGCGCACCGGGTCGGCCGGCGGTTGCCCGTCGATGGCCGTGATGAAATCGCCCGCGCGGATGTCGGCGGCCGCGGCGGGAGAATCGGCTTGTACGGCCGTGATCTTTCCCATCTTCATCACCAGTCCCAGCGTGCGCATGGGACGCGGCGGCACCTCGATTTCCAATGTTTCGGCCGGCGTCAAGGCCTCTTTTTCTTCCTTCGAAGTAGGCTTGGGCGTGCGCTCGATTTTGACGCGTACCGGCTGATCTTGCAGCCGCGTCAATTCAGCCAACAGTTGGGCATAGGTGGCGATCGGAGCGTCGTTGATGGCCACGATCTTGTCGCGCGGCTGGAACTTGCCGGTCTCGGCGGCGGGCGAACCGGCGAACGTGGCCTTTTCATCCGAGAGGGTCGTAGTCTCCGGCGGCGCGACGCCGATCGTGGGCCGCATGCGGTTCTTGTCGGGATCCGGCTTGACGTTGACCAAAAACGGCTTATCAACGCCCGCGCGCTCGATGAGAAAATTGACGCCGGAATCCAAATCGGCCAGCATCACGGCCGTGCGCAGGTCGCGAAATCGCAACTGCCGGTCGCCCGAGTTGTCGATCTCCAAAATGCGGTCGCCCGGCTGCAGGTCAGACTTCCAGGCAGCCTCCCCGGGCAACACGGCCGAAATACCGCAGGCCACTTCGCGCACTCCGAGCGAATAGGCGACCACGGCCATGACCACGGCGAAGATTACGTTCATGATCACGCCGGCCGAGATAATCGCCATCCGTTGCGGCACGCTTTTGGCCATGTAGCTGCGCGGATCGAGCGCAACGGTGCTGCTGGGGGCCGCGGCGGCGCCGACTGAGACATCGCCAGCAGGAGTTTCTTCTCCGCCCTGCAATCGCGATCGCTCGCGCTCTTGCGCGGCGTGCGCCGGGTTGTCATCCTGGCCGAGCATCTTTACGTAGCCACCCAGCGGCAGAATGCCAATGCCGTATTCCGTTTCGCCCCATTGGAATTTGGCCAGCTTCAAGCCGTAAATGTCGAAGCCCAAATAGAACTTCTCGCATTTGACGCCGCACCATTTGGCCACCGCGAAATGGCCCAACTCGTGGACGAAGATGACCATGCCCAGTCCGACGGCGACTTCGAGAATCACCAGCAGCAGGTCCCAATTGACGACGACAGCCATTAAAGACAAGCCCAACGCATCACCTCCTGGCGAGCCCAACGGTCGAGCTCGAACAAACGGTCGAGCGACGGTCGGGCTTCGAATTGATGTTGTTCCAACACGGCCCGGCAACGGGGCACGATTTCGGTAAAGTGCAACTTGCCGGCGCGAAACTCGGCCACGGCGGCCTCGTTGGCGGCATTCAGCACGGCGCCGGCGGTGCCTCCGGCTCGGGCTGCCTCGAGACCCAGCGACAGCGCCGGAAATCGGTCCAGATCGGCCGGCTCAAAATCCAATCGCAGCCGCTCGCTGAAGTCCAGCGGCGTCGCCGGACCCGGCAAACGCCGCGGATAGGTCAACGCGTATTGAATCGGCAACCGCATGTCGGGCGAGCCTAACTGCGCCATCACCGAGCCGTCGACAAACTCAACCAGCGAATGCACGATCGACTGGGGATGAACGACCACGTCGATCTGGTCGGGCCGCAAGTCAAACAGCCAGCGAGCCTCAATGATCTCGAGCGCCTTGTTCATCATCGTGGCCGAGTCGATCGTGATCTTTGGCCCCATGGTCCAGGTCGGATGCCTAAGCGCGTCGGCCAGAGTGACGTTTTCCAACTGCTCGGCGGTGTGGTTACGGAATGGTCCGCCGCTGGCGGTCAGGATAATTCGTTTCACTTCCTCGCGGCGGCCGGCTTGCAAGGCCTGAAAAACGGCGCTGTGCTCGCTATCCACCGGTACGATCCGGGCGCCGGTTTGGTGCGCCCGCTCGGTGACCAATTGTCCGGCCACGACCATGGTTTCCTTGTTGGCCAGGGCCACGGTTTTGCCCGTCTCGACGGCCGCCCAGGTGCCAGCAACGCCGGCGCTGCCGACGATGGCGGCCACGACGATTTCGATTTCCCCTCGCCTGGCGATAGTTTCCAAGCCATCAGGACCAATCAACAGCTCGACGTCGCCAGGTAATCCCGACCAATCGTGCGTCGCCGCCGACAGCGGATCGGAGGCCACGATCCAGCGCGGATGCAACTGTTGAGCTTGTTGCACCAACAAATCGAGGTTGGCATGCGCCGAGAGTGCCGTGGCGCGCAGTTTCCCCCGCTGGCGGCAATGACCTCGAGCGTGTTGCGGCCGATGCTGCCGGTCGAGCCCAGCACCGCCACGTTGGTCAATTCCGCGGTCATAAGTACCGATGCCGCCACAAGATGATGTGCGCGTGCGGATCCGAAAGCTGGTCCCGCCGAAAACCCGATCACGGAGACGGTCGGGCACGTCCGTGAGTGAGCGCGCATTCTAAGTCTAAGTGGGCTTGCCCTACAACCCGGCATAATCGCGCTACCCGAACCGTCGAGCGGGGCGGCTCGATCGTTGTATTTCCAAATTATAGGTCATACTATGAACAGGTACGCCGGTTGGACCGCTGCCGCCGGCTTTGGCTGGCAGCGTGTGCTGGCATCCTATCGCGGCCCCCATGCCTTGCGCCCGCCTCGGGGGCCGGACCCTTCAAGAAACAGACCCATCGAACGCCAAGAGAAACCTGCCCGATGAGTAACGACCGCGATCCGATCCGTAAGTCCGGCGACAAGAAGTCCTCGCCGATGAATAACAACGTCGTGTGGTTTCTGCTGGTGCTGGGCGTTCTGACGCTGCTGACGGTCAGCATGATGACCGGCGGCCCCGACGAGAAAGTCCTCTACAGCGACCTGCTCGAACTGATCAAGATCGCCGACGACAAGGACGGCAAGAACTACATCGAGGTCAAGCGTGGAACCGGCGACAAGGAACACCTCGTGCGGCTCTCGAACCCGACCGACATCAAGGTCGGCACGTACGAAGTCACGGGCAAGGTCACTCGAGAAAACGCCGGCGACGAAGCCTCACGCACCAGTGTCCTCTTTCAGAGCAATTTGAAGCCGATGGACAATCGGCTGGCGGAACTGCTGGAAGAGAAGAAGCTGCCGTTCGACAATTCCGAAGGCCCGGCGGCCTGGCGATCCTACGTGCCGATGCTCGTTTTGACCGGTTTTTGCGTGCTGTTTATTTTCTACATGATGCGCCGCCTGGGGGCGCCGGCTCGCCCATGGCATTTGGACGCAGCCGCGGCAAAATGTATGCCCAGGAAGATCTGGGCGTGACGTTCGAGGACGTGGCCGGAATTGACGAGGCCGTGGAAGAACTGCGCGAAGTCGTTGAGTTCTTGCGCACACCCGAGAAATATCAGGTCCTCGGCGGCCGCATTCCCAAGGGGCTGTTGCTGGTCGGACCGCCGGGAACCGGCAAGACGCTGTTGGCCAAGGCCATTGCCGGCGAGGCCGGCGTGCCGTTTTTCAGTCTGTCCGGATCGGACTTCGTCGAAATGTTCGTGGGCGTCGGCGCCGCGCGCGTTCGCGATATGTTCCAACAGGCCGAAGCCAAGAGCCCCTGTATCATCTTCATCGACGAGTTGGACGCCCTGGGCAAGACGCCGCGGCTCGAGCATCGTGGGCGGACACGACGAGCGCGAGCAAACGCTCAACGCCCTGCTGGTGGAAATGGACGGATTCGACTCGAACAACGGCGTGATCGTGCTGGCCGCCTCGAATCGACCCGAGACCCTGGACCCGGCCCTGCTGCGGCCGGGCCGCTTCGATCGGCACGTGCTGGTCGACCGCCCCGACGTGCGCGGACGCGAGGCGATCCTCAAGGTGCACGTGCAAAACGTGAAGCTCGACGAAAACGTGAACCTCAGGGAAGTCGCGGCCATTACCTCGGGGTTCGTCGGCGCCGACCTGGCCAACCTGGTCAACGAAGGCGCGCTATTGGCCGCACGCAAGGGCAAACACGCCGTCGGCATGGTCGAGTTCAACGAAGGCGTGGAACGCGTCACGGCCGGCTTGGAAAAGAAGCAGCGCATCATCCACGAAGACGAGAAACTGCGCGTCGCCTTCCACGAAGCGGGACACGCCCTGGTGGCCTACAGCCTCCCCAATACCGACCCGGTCCATAAAGTCTCGATCATCCCGCGCGGACTGGCGGCGCTGGGCTATACGATGCAGCGGCCCGAGGGAGATCGTTACCTGATGACCCAGGGCGAGCTGGAAAGCCGAATCCAGGTATTGCTGGCCGGCACCTGCGCCGAGGAACTTGTGTTCCAGGATGTCTCGACCGGCGCAGAACGATCTGGAACGGGCCAACAGCATCGCCCGCAGCATGGTCATGGATTTCGGCATGAGCCGGCTGGGACGCGTCAACTATCGTGAGAGCTCTCGCAGTCCGTTTCTGGCCACGGGCAACGACTTTCAACGCGAGCACAGCCACAGCGAGCAGACCGCCCGCGAAATCGACCAGGAAGTCAAGCGGATCATCGACGAGTCGATGGAGAAGGTGCGGCACATTCTGGAGACTCGCCTGGCGTCGCTGAAAGCCATCAGTGCCCGCCTGATCGAAAAAGAAGTCGTCGATTCCGACGAGCTGAAGTCGATGATCGAGGCCAATTCGCCCAGCCCGTTAATCGTGCCGGGCACGCAAACCGACCGTCGACGGGCGGCGGCCGAAGCCAAGGACCGTTCCGACGACGAAGCGCCGCAAGCCGAGAGCGTTTAGCGGCAACCGATTAGCGGTGCGGCGGCAGCGAGTCGTTTTCCCAATTGTAGATGCGGCGCATCGCGGCATCGACCGTGGTGGTCAACTGCTGCCGACTGATGGGCTTGGCCAGCACGGAAAAGGCCTCGGCCAATTGCGCCTGTCGAATCAGGTTTTCGTCGAGCGCCGCCGACAACAGAATGCAGGGTAAGCGCGACTTGAATCGCTTCACCTGTTTCAAAGTTTCCAACCCGGTCAGCTTGGGCATGTGCATGTCCAGCAACACGAGGTGGACGTGCTCTCGCCGCACGATCTCAAGAGCTTCCTCGCCGTCGCCAGCCAGGAACGTACGAAAGCGGGGCTCGAATACCGCGCGTAACGTCTCACGAAAGTCGTGATCGTCGTCGGTAATCAGCAGGGATGGAAATTGGACTCGCATGGCAAACGCCGGAAAGGCGGTCGGCTACACTATTTGGACAAACTCGGCTTAACCCTAGCTCCTTAATGCAACTCAAATACCGTTTTCGCGCTCGGACTGCGATTGACGCGGGAAGCCGGTCCGTAAGGTCTTAAACGGGTTCGTCTTATATATTAATTGGCAAGTCGGAGGAAGATAGATTGCGGAGGATCGTGAAGCTTGGAAGCTTCTCGAGGAACCTGCCATTTAGGCAGGTAATGTAAGGAAAACGCGCGATCGCGACGCGATGATCGACTGCCTCCGAAAATTGGGGGCAACCGCGCACTGGCCCGCTGGTGAAACAAGCCTTGGGGTGCGCTTGTGGTTCATTTCGGGCCGCTACCGCGTAACGCACCCCGCGGCGCGACCCCAACGGAGAATATTGGCGGGACCGGCCGCGAATGCAAAGGGCCTTTGCCGGGTCCCCACTGCGGCACGCCAAAGCTGTCTCTTGCCGCCCCGCGGCGCTACAATTCTTACGGGAGCGGCGAGCCGGTTTGGGCCGCTTGGCGTGGCGCTCGCGGCAGCCGACCATCGCGGCTTGTCACACGCCTGGACCCCTCTATACTAACGCGAAGTCCCGAAATTCCATCCCTTTCGCCTGGCGCGTTTGCCAGACGCGCCATTCAGGAAAGACCTACGTGGAAACATCTTCCGCTCCGGCTGCCCCGCCCGCCGAACCGCGTCCTTCCTTCATCTTGCGGCATCAGTTCTTGATCTACCGGCTGTTCAGCTTAAGCGGACTGATTCCGGTGGGGGCTTATATGGTCGTGCACCTGGCGACGAATGCTTCGATCATCAACGGCCCGATGACGTTCCAGGAGCAAGTCGATCGGATCCACTCGCTGGGCGCTGTATTGCCACTGGTGGAATGGGTGTTCATTTTCCTGCCGATCCTGTTCCATGCGTTCGTGGGCTGGTTGATCATCAGCGGCGCCATGCCCAACACGAATTCCTATCCGTATGCGAGCAACATCCGCTATACCCTGCAACGAGCCACCGGCATCATCGCCTTCTTCTTCATTCTGTTTCACGTCGCGCAATTGCACCACGTGCTGGGCGCGCCATTCAAGGAGATGGGCGGCGCTGCGTTCGACGCCGAGCATGCGGCCAGCAGCGCCGCGCTGGCGCTGCAACCAACCTGGATCAAGGTCATCTACGCCGTGGGCATGCTGGCCTGCGTCTACCACCTTTCGAACGGACTTTGGACGCAGGGCATCACCTGGGGCATCTGGACCAGCGCCGCCGCCCAACGGCGAGCCAGTTGGATTAGCGTCGTCGTGGGCTTGCTTTTGGCCGTGATCGGGCTCAGCGCGCTCTTCGGCATGTGGACGGTGGATGTGCCGCAAGCGATCAAAGTCGAAGACGCGATGCAGGCCCAGCAGGCCGAGATTCTCAAGTTGCAAGAAGAACCCGCGGCGCGATCCGAGACCGCGGCCGAGACAGAACCAAAGTAAGCCCCACGCGCGAGGCGAATCGCGCCAATCGAATCGAGTTTTTCTATGGCTACAAAGCGCGTCATGATCGTGGGTGGCGGATTGGCCGGCCTGTCGGCCGCCATGAAACTGGCCGAGTTGGGCGTCGAAGTCGATTTGATGAGCCTCACCCCGGTCAAGCGCTCGCACAGCGTTTGCGCCCAGGGGGGTATCAACAGCGTGAACGACGTCACGCGGCAACAGGGAGACAGCGAATGGCTGCACCTGGACGATACGGTCTACGGCGGCGATTTCCTGCAACATCAGCCGCCGGTCAAGGAGATGACCGACTGGGCCCCCAAGATCATCGACCTGATGGATCGCCTGGGCGTGCCCTTCAATCGCACGCCCGAGGGCTTTCGCGATCAGCGTCGCTTCGGCGGCACACTTTTCAAGCGAACCGCGTTTGCCGGCGCTACCACCGGCCAGCAACTGCTCTATGCCCTCGACGACCAGGTGCGCCGCTGGAGCGTCGACGGCAAGGTGAAGCTGCACGAAACCTGGGATTACCTCGGGCCCGTGCTGGATGCGGCCGGCAAATGCGTGGGCGTGATCGGGCAAGATCTGGTGACCATGGAAATCCGGGCCTTTCCGGCCGACGCGGTCGTCATCGCCTCGGGCGGGTGCGGGTTGATCTACGGCCGCTCCACCATGTCGATGGTCTGCACCGGCGGCGCCGCCAGCCGCACATTCCAAGCCGGCGCAAGTATGCCAATGCCGAGTTCATTCAGGTCCATCCGACCGCCATTCCCGGCGCCGACAAGCTACGGCTGATGAGCGAAAGCGCTCGTGGCGAGGGAGGTCGCGTGTGGGTGCCCCGCAAGCCGCAAGACACGCGGCGAGCGAATGATATTCCGGAGTCCGAACGCTATTACTTCCTCGAGGAGCGCTATCCCAAGTACGGCAACCTGGTGCCGCGCGACATTGCCACACGCGAGATCTTCAATGTTTGCACCTACGAGGGGCTGAGCGTCGAAAAGGACCGCCTGGCCGTGTATCTCGACCTGACGCACATCCCTCGCCACACGCTCGACATCAAACTTGGCGGCATCCTCGAAATCTATGAGAAGTTCCAGGGCGTCGACCCGCGTGAAGTGCCGATGAAAATCTTTCCGGCCGTGCACTACTCGATGGGCGGCCTGTGGGTCGACTACGAGAAGAGCGCGTCCGGCGGCCTGGTCGTCGGTTCCCCGCGCAACCAGCAAACCAACATCCCCAACCTGTTCGCCATCGGCGAATGCGACTATCAATACCACGGCGCCAATCGACTGGGAGCCAATTCGCTGTTGAGCTGTATCTTCAGCGGGCTGATCGTCGCGCCAGGGATCGTGAATCTGATGAAAAACTCGAAACCGGTCGCCGAGTTGCCAGCCTCGACGTTCGAATCGGCCCGCAAAAAATGTCAGGCCGCTCACGACGAGTTGCTGCGACGCCCGGCCGGCGGCGAAAACCCGTACTTGTTGCACCAGCAACTTGGCCAGGTGATGACCAAAGCCGCCACCGTGGTGCGGGTCAACAAGACGCTCGAAGAGGCCCTGCAAACGGTCAACGATCTGGCCGAACGGGCCAAGCGCTGCGCGCTGTCGGACACGGGCAATTGGACCAATCAGAACGTCGTCTTCACCAAGTCGCTTCGCGACATGTTCCCGCTGGCCAAGGCGATCCTGCTGGGGGCGCTGGCACGCGACGAATGCCGCGGGGCACACTTCAAGCCCGATTTCGCCATGCCGGGCCTGGACTCGAAGGATCCGACCGAGCTGCGCCGCGAGGCCAACCAGTGGTGCGACAAGTTCGAGGAAAACACGGCCCGTTGGCTCAAAACTACGATCGCCACGCCCGATGCCGAGGGCGAGCCCGTGCTGAGCTACGAGGACGTGGACACGTCGCTGATCGCGCCGCGACCGCGGCTGTATGGCCTGGTTGGAGCCGAGGTGATCGAAGAAGTCTGGAAGGGACGCCAGGCCGCGAAAGCCACGGCCACCGCGGGCAACGGAAACGCGGCTTCCAAGCCCGCGGCCGCCAAGAGCGCCGCGGTCCATTGACGAAACCAACCCACACGATTTCCACGAAGGCAACATGAGCGATACCCACGCAAACGGACACGCGCCCGGTCGAAAAACCTTCGAAGTCCGCGTGTTGCGCCAGGACACGCCTGATTCGCCCAGCTACTGGGAGCGGCATCAGTTGGTGCACGAATCGGATATGAACGTCACTAGCGTGTTGCAGAGGATCGCGGCCAACGCCCAGACGATCGACGGCCGAAGCGTGGCGCCGGTGGCCTACGATGCCAATTGCCTGGAGGAAGTTTGCGGCAGCTGCACGATGATCATCAACGGCCGAGTTCGGCAGGCCTGTTCGGCCCTGGTCGACAAGTTGCTGGATGAGCATCCCGAGGAAATCGAGCTGCAACCGATGAGCAAGTTTCCCGTGGTCCGCGACCTGTGCGTCGACCGCCGTCGGCTGTTTCGCGCCTTGGAGAAAGTGCAGGCCTGGATCCCCGTCGACGGCTACTACAACATGGGCCCCGGCCCGCGGCAATCGCCCGAACAGCAAGAGCGGGCCTATCCGCTCAGCGAGTGCATGAGCTGCGGCTGTTGCCTGGATGCCTGCCCGCAATACGGCAAGATCGAACTCGAACGGGCTCCGGGCGAGACTGAAGCCCAATTCGCCGCGCGGCGCGACGCAGTGTACGACGTCAATTTCGTCGGCGCGGCCGCGATCAGCCAGGTCATCTATTACGATTTGCATCCGACCGGCGCGCTCAACGCCGGCGCCGGCTCGACGCGTTGACCGCCCCGGGCGGCATCCAGGTCTGCGGCAATGCCCAGAATTGCGTGGCCGTTTGCCCCAAGCGAATCCCGCTCACCACTTCGATCGGCCGCGCTGGCCGGGACACGACGAAGCGAGCATTCACGAAGTGGTTCGACAAGTAACCGCGACCTGGCGGCGGCTTCTTAGCCATGCCCGAAGCTGGACTGTCCGTAAAGCCGTTGCGCTATTCCAGGCGATTCTGGCCCGCCGCGGCGCATGTGCCGCAGTCGGCGGCGCTCGACAAAGCCGAAACGCCCCAGCAACTCGACCGCCAATGCGTTGGAGCGCGGCACGAGGACTTGCGGCGCATGCTCGAAGCGGAGCCTGAGCGCGGCCGATAGCAGTCCGCCGGCCGCGTCGGGGTCGAGCGCGGCCCACGGCCCTAGTACGGGGTCGCGCACGAACAGATATCCCGTCAGCCGGCCCTGTTTGTCATAGGCAACCAGGCAGCGGGCCTGATGTTCGCTCCACAGCATGCTCAGTAGCCGGCTGCGATCGGCGCCGAAGATCGGCCGGTCGAGTGCGCAAATCGCCGGCAATTCCTCGTAGGTCCCCAGTCGCACAGGGTAACTCGGCCGGGAATCCTCCGCCATCGCGTCTCGCTCAAACGCATAAGCCGTGTGATCGTCGACGAATCCCAGGCCGGCGTATAGCGGGGCGCCCTGGGGTGTGGCATCGAGCAGCACCGTCGGGCAGTTTCGCAAATCGAGAATTGCCAGAACGTGCTGGACCAACTGCCGCGCGATGCCGCGGCCCTGCTGCTCGGGGTCGACCGCCATCAGGCCGATGTAGGACACCTGGCCATAGTCGACCATGCTCACGGTGCCGACGATTTGCCCCTCGTCGACGGCTGCACCAGAGCCCCTGGGGCTCGATCCTTTTCGTCAACCGCATGAGCGGTAGAAAGCTGGCCTCCCGGCCAAAGGCGACCCGCAAGACTCGGTCGGCGGCTTCGAACTCGGATTCGTCGAGCGGGCGGATCAGGCGGTTCATGCTTGTGACGCGGGTATGGTTGAGCTCCGGGCGATGCGCGCCCTGGTCGTCCGGACTGGGACACGGCCGGTCGTCCGCCGGTTCGCCGCACGAACTCGCTTGACAAGTGACCACAGGTGTAGCATACTCCGACTGCTACACCTGTGGTCACACGACGCGGCCACGAAAACTCCGGAGATTTCGACGATGCCAGAGTACAGCATTTCCGACGCGGAATGGGAAGTGATGCAAATCATCTGGCGGCGGCGATCGGCCACCGCCGCCGAGGTGATCGCCGATCTGGCCCAGGTGTCGCGCTGGCGGCATCGAACCATCCGCACGTTGCTGGGCCGGCTGGTCGAAAAACAGATCCTGGCCGCCGAGCCCGACGGCCACCGTTACATCTATCGCCCGTTGGTAGGCCGGCAGAAGTGCGTGCGGCAAGAAGCCCGCTCGTTCGTACAGCGCGTCTTCGGCGGCGATACTTCCGAGCTGCTAGTGCACTTCGTGCGCGACGCGAAGATCAGCAGCGAGCAGATCGACGAGCTCAAACGCATTTTGGACGCCAAGCGCGATTCGCAAGAGTAGCCCGAAAGCGCGCGTGCCTTCCGGCAAAACACTAGGGGGGAATATCGCCATGGAACCGACCGCTTTCCTGCGAGATATCGCCGCACAAGTTTGGCATGCCAGTTGGCAGGCTTCGATTCTGGCCGCGCTTGTGCTGGCAATCTCATATGGCACGGCTAGCTGGCTCGACGCGCGGTTTCGATTCGCGCTGTGGCTGCTGGTCTTCGCGCGGCTGGCGATGCCCGTAGCCCCCGCGACCGCGTGGAGCCTTTTCGCCCTGTTCGGTCCCGCGCACGGCGAGCAAATCGTCGAGTCGCCGACCAGGCCGCCGGTGGATACGCTCTCGGCGAGCCCGCTATTTCCGGCGCCGACGAATTTGTCGCATACGGCCCCCGTAGCAGACGCTTTGCCGTCGCAAGGCGTCGCCGGGGCCGCGACGTCGAATGCGGCCGTCGAGCGACCGGCGCCGCCGGCAGTTCATTCCAGCCCTGCCGCCAGCGGAGCCTCGGTATCTTGGCGGGCAATCGCGGGGTGGACCTGGCTGTTGGGATTTGTCGCGATCGCGCTGCGCCGAGCGCGCATGGCAATTCATCTGCGGCGCGAACGATCCACATGGAAGAAGATCTTTGATCCTCGCATATTGGCCAGTCTGAGCACCTGCCGGCACCGGTCACCCGTTCGTCGAAAGATCGATCTGGTCATAGCTCCGGATCACGTCGGGCCGGCCACTTGCGGCTTGTGGCGCCCCACGATCGTGATTCCGGAGAACTTATTGGCCACTTTGTCAGCCGCCGAATTGCGGCTCGTTCTGACCCATGAGCTGGTGCACGTCGAGCGGCACGATTGGTTGTTCGACCGCCTGGCAAGCTGGATCACCGCGGTGCATTGGTTCAACCCGGCCGCGTGGTTGACGCTCGGCTGCTTGCGACGATCTCGCGAGTTGGCTTGCGACGCGACGGTTTTGTCGCGCGCAATGCCAACGAGGCGCGGCAATATGGCCACGTGTTGGTCACGACGGTCGAACGATTGCGGCCCCATCGAGTATTGCCATCGGCCATCGGCATTTGGGACGACAACGGATTCGGCTGGATCCAGCGCCGGATTCGGTCGATCGCGTCCTACCGCAAGCCGACAAGAGCGCGAAACTTTTTCGCTGCGGCCCTCCTGGCGGTATTGGCGGCCGTCGGCTTGACGGACGCCCGCGGAGAACCCCAGGGCACCGCGAAGACAACGCCCGATTCCGGCAAGGCGGACGTAGCAAATTCCCCGGCAGCCGGTGAGGCGGCGCTCGGCACCCTCTCGGGCACGGTGGTCGATTCGGCCGGCAAGCCGATCTCCAATGCTCGGATAAGGATCGAGGACTACGACTTCAACGCCGATAAGTTCACTTCGTTGGCGACCGCCGAGAGCGACGAACAGGGCCGGTTCCGCCTCGGACCGATGGCGCCGTTTTACCGGCATCGCTTCGACATCCGCGTCGAAGCCGACGGTTTCGCCCTGGGATACGTCGCGCCGAAACGTACTCGGTGCTTGCCGGCCAAGACCTGACCCTGGGCCAGATTCGGCTCGATCGCGGATCCTTCTATGACGGCCAGGTGCTCGACACCGACGGACAACCCAAACCAGGCGCGGCAGTCGAAGCCCAAGTCTATCGCCACACGCTGGGGCACACGATCAGCTACTTCACTACCGCTCAAAAAATCACCACCGATGCCGAGGGGCGCTATCGAACAGGACCGTGGCCAGTCGGAACGCTGTCGGTACTAGTTCGCGCGCCCGAGCGACAAATCGGTTTAGTCGGCCGAGCCGTCAAGCCGAACGAAAACGGGCAATTGGAGACGATCCGCTTGGAGGCCGATGTGCCCATAACGGGCATCATCCGCGACGAACTGGGCCAGCCGGTCGAAGACGCCGAAGTGGCGGCCAACACCGCTTACACCGCCACGTCCGGGGCAGACGGCCGCTTCGTGCTCCGTGGCTTAGGGACTAATCCCGGCTTTCAATTGCAGATCAGCAAACCAGGCAATGCCTTCATCAACTGGTCCGTCAAGTTCAAGGACGACGGGCTCGTCTGGTCGGAAGTCTCCGGTGACAAGCACGCGGAAACAGACAACAAAACACTTGATATCCTGATGCCCCGCTCTTCATGGATCGAGGGCCGCGCGATCGACGCCGACACCGGCGAGCCGGTCGAGTTGAGTCGAGTGACCGTCTGCCAGTTTGAGCGAAAACTCAATGGCGAGGTGCAGTTGTCGGGTTGCTCAACTGGCAAGTTCCAGCAGCCCGAGAAGGGCCAATTTTGCGTCGAGTACGGCTATCCGAATGAGTATCACTTGTCGCTGGCGGCGGCCGGCTACAACGACGCCGAGGCCTTTACGCCCAAAGTGACGGAAATGAAGTCCATCGACGGCATCGTAGTCAAAATGACCCGAGCGACAAGCAGCGCAAAGGCGAAGCCGAGCGGACATCGCTTTATCGGCAACGTTACGCGCGACGGCCAGCCGGTAACCAGCGGCTGGGTCGGCCTGTGGAAGCTGCGGCGACCGTCCGATTCGATCAACGCGCCAATCCTGCGCGGCCGCACCGCCGTACCGCCCCCGATCGCGTATGCGAGTGCGTCGATCCAGAACGGAACTTACTCGCTCGACGTGCCGTTTCAAGAATCGGGCTGGTACCTCGTGGTGGAAGAACCGGGCCACGCGCTGACCCAGGTCGGGCCATTTACGATCGGTTTGAAGGAACAACAAAGACAAGACATCGATTGTCGGCCAGGCGGCGGCATCCGAGGCCGGGTCGCGAACGTGCCGCCCGAGTGGAAAGGGCAATGGTGGGTCGTAGCCTTCAACAAAAGCGGCGTCCGGGTTGAGACGCGCCTGGGCGACGACGGAACATTCGCCTTCGAACAGCTCCCGGCCGGCGAATATGGCTTGAAGCTGGGCTACGACGGCTACGTGGACAACGAAGTGCCGCAGCCGGCGAAAGGCACCTTTGAGTTCCTGAAAGACGCTTGGGGGTTGCTGGCGAATCCCTGGAAACGGGCCAAAGTCGTGACTGTCGAAGCCCAAAAGACGGCCGAAAACGTGCTGTTGGAGCTTCCCGACTAAGCGGAGCCTGCTCCGTTTGCACCCTACCAAAAGTGCCACTCGCCGGTGGTCACGACATAAATGCCCAAGAGCAAGTTCGTGACGGCATGAGCAGCCACGCAGTCCCAAATGTTGTGGGTGCGCGCCATCAGCCAGGTGATGAGCGAGAACCAGACAGCCGCGGCCAGTATCTCGCCGGGGTGCAGGAGCACCGGAACCAGCGTGCCAGCCGCGATGGCCGCCGGCGTCAGCGTGCCGAACGGCACCTTCCACCAGTCGGCCTCGACGACGAACCGCATCACAAACCCGCGCAAGAAGAACTCCTCAATCACGGGCACCACCAGCGCCAGCCCGAAAAACCGCAGGGCCAGAAACGCGTAGGCCGTGCCGGGCTCCTCCGCCCAATGCGCCAGGGGATTGAAGGCGGCCCGCTCGCCGAAGTCGACGACCCAGCCCAATCCCAACGGTTCGAGCAGAGCGTTTTCGAGCCGTAACTTGCATATCCCGACCCACAGCACGACGCCCAGGGCGCCCACCACGAGCGATAGGGGCGAAAGGCGAAAGGGGAACTGGCGATACCCGGGCCAAACCAGCGCCATCGCCGTCAGGGTCAATGCGATCTTGAAGGCGTAGACCAGCGGATAGGCCGCGTAGTCGATCGTAAGCCCGAGCAGGCTGAAGGGCTTGTCGGGGGTCGGCTCCAGCGATCCTGCCAGCATAAAGACAGCAAATGGCAGTACGAACGTGACCCATGGATTGTCGGCCAGCCAGCGTGGCCCAGTCGGTTTGCTTGCATCAGCCAAGACCGTTGGCGCTCGCCCATTGGTCGGTGCTGGGGCCGAGCCGACGGGCGGCGGCGGATCATTCGTGGGGGGGCTGGCCATGAGGTGAAAACCTAAGTTTTGCAACAAGATAAGTCAAACATCACTCCCCGAGCGCGGTTGCCTGCAATCACCTGGTTGTGTTTGAACCGCGCGAATTTGTGAGCGTAGTGTCAATTGTAGTGATTTGGGCTTTGCCGCCAGCCGATTTGTACGTAAGATGAGAAGTCTAAACAACCTAGCACACAGCCAAACTCCCTGGCGACGCCTTGGCGGGTCGGGACCGCCGGGCGGTTTTGTTTCCCCTTTGTTTTGACGCGGCCGGTGCTGCATTGCGCCGGGGCGTTGCACCTTTAACTCGGATCGAACATCGAGGTTCCCCATGGACCTGGCGAAACTGCGAAACATCGGCATCTCGGCCCACATTGACTCGGGCAAGACGACGCTCAGCGAGCGGATCTTGTACTATGCCGGGCGCATCCACCGCATCAACGAAGTCAAAGGCGGCGGCGATGGCGCTACGATGGACTACATGGATCTGGAGCGCGAGCGCGGGATTACGATCACCAGTGCCGCCACGACCGTCGAGTGGCAGGAACACACGATCAACCTGATCGACACCCCGGGTCACGTCGACTTTACCGTCGAAGTCGAGCGCAGCTTGCGCGTGTTGGACGGCGCCATCCTGGTGCTGTGCGGCGTCGGCGGCGTGCAGTCGCAATCGCTGACCGTCGATCGCCAGATGAAGCGCTATCACGTGCCTCGGCTGGCTTTCATCAACAAGATGGACCGCATCGGCGCCAACGCCGAAAAAGTCGTGGCCCAGGTGCGCGAGAAGATGGGCTGCGATGCCGTGCTCATGCAATGGCCGATCGGCAAGGAGGACAACTTCGAGGGAGTGATCGATCTGGTCACGATGAAGGCCAATTATTTCGACGGCGGCAACGGCGAAGACGTTCGCACCGAGGAAATCCCGGCCGAGCTGCAGGAAGCGGCCACCAAGGCCCGGCAGGCAATGCTGGAAAGCCTGTCCATGTACAGCGACGAACTGATGGAGTTGCTTCTGTCCGAGGAGCCGGTCTCCGAGGAGTTAATTCATGGCATCGTGCGCGAGGGCGTGCAAGGCCAGGATCTGACGCCGGTCTACATGGGCACCGCCTACCGCAACAAGGGCGTGCAATTGCTCTTGGATGCCATCGTTCGTTACTTGCCCTCGCCGCTTGATCGGCCCGTGAAGGCGAAGCAATACGCCGACCTCACGCAAGAAATGCCGCTCGAGGCCGATACGACCAAGCCATTCGTGGGCATGGCTTTCAAGCTGGTGGAAGACGCCTTCGGCCAATTGACGTTCATCCGCATTTATCAGGGGACGATCAAAAAGGGTGAGATGTACTACAACCAGCGCACCGATCAAAAGCAGCGATTCAGCCGCATCGTCAAGATGCATGCCGATAAACGCGAGGAGATCGACGTGGCCGGCGCTGGCGACATCGTGGCCGTGCTGGGCGTCGACTGCGCGAGCGGCGATACATTCGCCTCTGAGCGCAAGTATTGCACGCTCGAAAGCATGTTCATCGCCGAGCCGGTCATCAAGATGGCCATCAACCCGCTGTCGCGCGAAGGCGCCGACAAGATGGGCAAGGCCCTGCACCGCTTCCGCCGCGAAGACCCAACGTTCCGCGTCAGCACGGACGAAGAAACCTCCGAGACTGTGATCGCCGGCATGGGCGAGCTGCACCTGGATATTTACGTCGAACGCATCCGCCGCGAGTACGGCGTCGAAGTGGAAGTTGGCGCCCCCAAGGTCAGCTACCGCGAAGCGCCCACGAAGACCGCCGAATTCGACTTCAAACACAAAAAGCAGACCGGCGGATCGGGTCAATACGCCCACATCAAGGGCAAGCTCGAATGCCTGCCCGAGGGCTCGGAAGAGAGCTTCCAGTTCGAAGAGACCGTCATCGGCGGACGCATTCCCAAGGAATATATTCCGTCGGTCGAGAAGGGGTTTCGCGAGAGCGTTCACAAGGGACCAGTCGCCGAATTCCCGATCGTGGGCGTGAAAGCCATTCTCGAGGACGGCTCCTACCACGACGTCGATAGCTCGGACATGGCGTTTCAGATTTGCGCCCGCAATTGCTTCCGCGAGACCTTTCTGAAGACCAAGCCCGTGTTGCTCGAACCGGTGATGAAGGTTGAGATCGAAGTGCCGGCCCAATACCAGGGACCGGTGGCCGGCGAATTGACGAGCCGCCGCGGCCTGATCGTTTCGACCGAGGTCAAGGGCGCCTTTGCCACGATCGAGGGCGAGGTGCCGCTGGCCGAGACATTCGGCTATTCCACGGACTTGCGCAGCATGACGCAGGGGCAGGGAACCTTCACGATGGAGTTCTCCAAGTACCGCCGCGTGCCGTCGAACATCCAGGAAGAAATCATCGCCGAAAAGAAGAAAAAGCAACTCGTGGGCGCGAAGTAATTACGCGGCGCGACAAGGCTCAAGACTACAAAAGGCCGTCAGGGCACCTTCGCTTTGACGGCCTTTTTTTGCGCAGACGTTGGCGTGCTAACGCGCCGCCGAGAAAAGTCCTTGCGTCGCGCTCCACAGCGCACTTCCGGCCAGGACCGCCAGCGACACCAGCGCAACAAATAGAATTGCCAGGCCAGCTAGCATCGCCCCCACGAAGATCCAATCGCTGGCCTTGGCTCGGCGTGCGTCCTTGCCACTCTGGGCGATCCGCTCATCGAGCAGCGTGGCGTTGCGCTGGTTGGCCTTCCACCAGATATCGAACACATCACCCACCAGCGGCAGCGAACCCAGGATCATATCCAAGGCGACGTTCAGTCCCATCCGTGCCAGGGTGATCTTGGGAACTCCAGCGCGGCCGGCCAGCGCCAACAAATACAGCGATACCACGGTCGTCGCGGCATCGCCCAGGCCGGGGATTAACCCGATAATCGCATCCAGCCCGAAACGCCAACCGACCAGCGGCAGCTCGAACGCGGTATCCATCCAGCGACTGATTTGCCCCACCGTCGAGCGAATGCTGGCCAATTCTCGGGCTGAAAGCCGGTCCCGGCGGGCGTTTTCGATCGGCGATATCAGGATCTTCGGAATACCTCGCGCGTCGAATGCTGGTCGTGTCATGTTTTTCGGCCTCCTCTGGTGGAACTCCTAATGCGAATAGCGTGCTAATGCGAATAGCGTGCCGATGTCTCTAAATCTTGGTTTTGTGCAACATTCATCGGGCCGCTCGGCGGTCGTCCGCTCGCCAAAAAACACTCCTTCCCAGGTCGGATAAAGTTGCCGCCAGCCAGCCGGCAGATACGATAGAGCGAAACTTGATGGCGGTAAGCGTCCCCCTTTGAGGAGAACGGTTCGATGCGATGGCGAGGCGGTCGAGAGAGCGATAACGTCGAGGATCGGCGCGGCATGCCCAGCGGCGGCATGATGGTAGGCGGAGGACTGGGAACGCTAGCGATCATCCTAATCGCGGTGTTTCTGGGCATCGATCCTCGGCCGCTGTTGAATCAGCAAGGCATGCAGCCGGCGCCCGAAGCGCAGCAGTTGCCGGGGCCGGACGGCGCCGAAGACGAGCTGAAACAGTTCGTGCGCGTCGTGTTGGCCGATACCGAGGATGTGTGGCACGAACAGTTCCGGCAAATGGGCAAGCGCTACCAGGAACCGAGACTGGTGCTGTTCAGTAACCAGGTCGAATCGGCCTGCGGGTTTGCCACCGCGGCGGTGGGACCGTTCTATTGTCCCGGCGACGCTAAGGTCTATCTCGATCTGTCGTTCTTCGATCAACTGCAGCGGCAGTTCCGCGCTCCCGGCGAGTTTGCGCAGGCCTATGTCATCGCCCACGAGATCGGACATCACGTGCAGAATCTGCTGGGAATCTCCGATCGCGTCAGCGCCTTGCGCGGCCGCGTGAGACCGGTGGAGTACAACCAACTTTCGGTGCGGCTGGAGCTGCAAGCGGACTTCCTTGCTGGATTATGGGCCCACCATGCCCAGCGATCGCGACAGATACTCGAGACGGGCGACGTCGAAGCCGCGCTGCGCGCCGCCAGCGCTATCGGCGACGATCGGCTGCAACGCGAGAGCCAGGGCCGCGTCGTGCCCGACTCCTTCACGCACGGCACCTCCGAACAGCGCGTGCGGTGGTTTCGCCGCGGTTTGGAGTCGGGGCGATTTAGTGATGGAGACACGTTTAACACGGACGACTTATAGGCGGCGAGGGGGCCGGACGCTCGTCATTCGCAAGTTCATCACCGCGCCGCCAGCGCCGCGCGCACGTCCGTCAGTTGCCGGGCGATCTCATCCAGCCGATGCGTGACCTCGTCGTGCCGCAGCTCGCTCGCCGAAGGCTCCTTGGCCACGAACGTGATGACGCCGCTGGGTTCCAGCACGGGCGCTCGACCAGCGCCAGCTTGGCGATCCCCTGCTTATGTGCGGCACTGGCCAATTCGGCGTGGGTGATCAGCTCGCGGGCCATGGCCTCGCGCAGTTGATTGCCGTGCTCGATAAGCGTCGTCGCACGGCCCTCGACCAGCGCGTCGACCTTGGGATGGCTGAACAGAAACCGCACGGCGATATAGTTGACCACCAGCAGCGTGGTCGCGCCGATCAGCCCGCCGCTGACGGAATTATCCGGACCGATGATCGCGTTTTGTACCGTGTTCGAAAGGGTCAACAGTACGATCAGGTCCATGGCATTGAGCGCGGCCAATTCTCGCTTGCCGGCCAGCCGCAGCCCAACCAACAAGAACAAATACACGACGAACGGCCGCAACATCTTCTCCAGGATCGAAACCTCGGGCGACAACATGCTTTCCCACATCGGGCGAATTCCTTGGGGTTGGATTGCTATTCACTCAGAATTTCAGTCAATTCCACGGCGCGGTGCTCGCTGGCCGAGAGATAACAAGCATCGACCAAAGCCATCGTGCGCAGATTCTCGCGACCGCTCAATTGGCTCTCTCGGCCTTCCTCGAGAGCCGAGAGCAACTCGGCCATCGGTCCGGCGAACGCGTCGGGAAACCAGGCTTCGTGCCAGCGCGGCGACAGCCACCTTGGTCCGCGATCGATCGTGGTGAAGTCCAAGGTGCTGGGCGTGTGGCGAGGATACTCGGGCCAGCCGATCGTGCCCCGCGCGCAGCCAGTCGTGCCCTCGACGCGCCAGCGGATGCCGATATCGGCCGCGGCTCCCTCGCGCCGGACCGGTCCACACGTCGTCCCAGCCGCTCGCGCAGACCATCGGCATATTCCAGAATGTACAGGCAAATTCCGTCCTCGTGCGCGAATTGCGCGGCGGTGCGAGGGTCGGGGCGCGTGCTGGCGAAGACGCGCTGGGGATCGCCAAACCAGAATCGAAGCGTGTCCAGGTGATGAATGCTCATGATCCGCAGCGTGACCCAGCCCAAGCGCTGCTGCCAGGGCATCCAGTGAGGAATGGCCCGCATCTCGATCGTGCCAAGCACGGACTCGCCCAACTCACCGCGCTCGATCAGGGTTTTGCAGGCCCGCACGGATTGGTCGTAGCGCATATTCTGGTTGACGGCCAACATGATTCCGGCTGAATCGCATAGCCGCACGATCTCGAGTGCCTGGCGGTAGTTCACACCCAGCGGTTTCTGCGCCAGCACGCCCCGCACGTGATCGCCGTGGTGAACCACCTCGCGAATCACCTCCAGCAGCACGTCCGGCGGTACGGCAACATCGACCACTTCGACCGCCGGATCGACGAGCAACTCCCGGTACGAGCCATGGACCCGAGGGATGCCGTGGCGGGCGGCTACCAGGCTCGCCCGGTCGGTCCGCCGCGAGGCGATTGCCACGGGATTGAGCCCAGCGTTGCGATAGGCCACCAGATGGCACTCATCCATGATAAAGCCGGCGCCGATACAGCCGATCGGCGTCTGGCAGTCGCGCGGCAACGGTAGCCGCGGGGCCAAGGCGGCCAATAGCTCGTCGTCCGGATTCGTCATAGGCGCTCGCTTCCTGCGACCATTTCCGTGGCCCGTTGTGAGCCTCCGATAGCCGCCATATCGTACTGGGCAACCGTCTGCGGAGCCGTAATCGAGGCCCCGTACAGCCGCGATGCTAGCAGCGCAGCCAGCGGACAGCCAGAATCGGTCGATCAAAGACAATTGGCTGGCAGAATGGGAAAAATTCTCCGCGCATAGCGGTTGTGCCGCGCTCGGGCTTCCTTTTGCAGTATGACGTTTATTCCGCCGATGACTGTTGTGCGGGCCTGACGCCTAACGCAGAGAAGACCGGCCGCCACCTGTCTTCGTTGCCGTCAAGCGTCCTTCGCCGCCAAACCGAAGTGCGTCCGCCACGTCTGCTCGTCACTCGCTTTTGTTCTCCAATCTCCCGCCGGTTGATATTCCCACCCGCCAGCCGGATCTGATTCCCCATCAGATCCGGCTTTTTTTGCGCCTAAGAACGGGCTGATTCCGTGGCCTGGCCGGGCCTCGCGGGCGCGGTGCCGAGGAGGCGCGAAGTGCTTGCGCTACGAGGCTGGCCCAGCTGATGTTTTGCCGGGAATTTCGGCGGTTTTTGGCCACCGGACAATTCGCTCGATCGCCGCCACGCCACCTCGCGGAAACGGTCAAAATCGGCTACAATTTGGCGACCGGTTTTCCGACATTTTTTGGCCTCCCGGTTCATGCCGTCTGGACGGACCCACTGTGGTACATGGCATCTTGACGATCCCTTTGTTCCGGCAAGACCATTGCGCCGCCGGCGAGCCGGCGCAGCCGCTGGGAGACTTTATCGCCGGGCCGGAAAACATCCTGGCCGTAAGCGCGATTCGTTCCTGTCTGGATTGCACCGCGGCCCAATATAGCCCGCTGGTGCTTTACGGTCCGCACGGCAGCGGCAAGTCACATTTGGCCCGCGGTCTGGCAGACTGGTGGCAGAGGCATTTTCCGCAAGCTCGCGTGGGCTGCCTGGCGGCGTCCGAGTTCGCCCAGGACTATGCCCGCTCGCTAAGCGACGATCGCCTTGAGGCCTGGCGGGGCCAAATATATCGCAGCCAACTGCTAGTCGTTGAAGACCTGGGACAATTGAGCGGCAAGCACGGAGCACAAAAGGAATTGCGCGGCGTGTTGGATGTCCTGGCCGAAACGCAAGCAATGGTCATCGTCACGGCGCGTACATTGCCAACCCACTCGCGAACGCTATTGCCGTCGCTGCGAAGTCGCCTTTCGGCCGGCCTGGCAGTGCCGCTGGCATTGCCTGCACGTTCCACGCGGCGGGGGGTTTTGGATCGTCTGGCAGCGACGGGTGGCCTTTCGCTGTCCGAGCGCGCCTTGCACAGCCTGGCCGATGGCCTGCCGTTGAGCGTGCCGGCCTTGATCGCCTCAGCGCTGGAGTTGGACGCTCGGGCTCGAGTCGAAGGCCAAGCGGTCGACGTCGAACGGGCACGGCAGTTTGTGGCCCTGCGCCGCGGCGCCACGATGCCCGGCTTGCGCGATATTGCCTGCGTCACGGCCAAGTATTTTGGACTCAAGCTCTCGGATTTGAAAAGCCCGCTCCGGCAACGACCTCTGGTTGCCGCGCGCGCCGTGGCAATGTATCTCTCGCGGCAATTGACCGACAGCAGTCTCGAGCGGATCGGCGCGTTTTTCGGCGGTCGCGATCACACCACGGTGCTGCACGGCTGCCGCCGCACCGAGAAACTGCTACGCCGCGATCGCGCGACCCGACAGGCAGTCAGCGAGTTGCAGCGATTGCTGGCGGTCTCGTGAGACGCACGCCATACCGACAATGTTCACGATTGAGCCGCTTCGAAATGGCGAATTTCCTGGGGATAACCTGTCGAGAAATGTCAGTCGTAAAACACCGTATCGCACACTTGCCAACAGGCCTGGTGACCTTAGTGCGTGAGACCGCCGGCGCCAACAATCGACCGACAAAGGGACGACGGGCTTTGAACATCTTATGCACACCCCTTTCGTCGTCCCTGGGCGATTCCAAGCCAAGTCCTAGTCGTCGGTTAACCCCCGTGTGATCGTGCCTGCAAGCGTGCGGGGAAGGCTCCTTCCTTACTACTGCTAAAAAACATTTAATTCTGGAAACAACATTCAGGCGGAACTCGACCAGACGACGCCGGACCCTTAAGAAGGCCCTCGAACGATGAAAGTTACTTGCGATCGTGAAGCATTGTTGAGCGCGTTTCAGACGGCCGCGGCGGTTGTGCCTTCGCGCAGCCCCAAGCCAATCTTGCAGAACATCAAGCTTGAAGTCAGCGATCAGGGGGCAATCCTGCTGGCGACGGATCTCGAGATCGGGATTCGCATCCAGGCGGCGGGCATTCAGGCGCAGGTACCCGGCAGCGCGATCTTGCCGCTGTCGCGTTTCGGCTCCATATTGCGGGAGAGTTCCGACTCGACCTTGCAATTGGAGTCGGACGGTCAGGGCACAATCGTGCGCGGAGAACGCAGTGAATTCAAGCTGCCGGCTGAGAATCCGCAAGACTTTCCCGCCGTCGCCGAGTTCAGCGACACCGCCTACCACGAGCTTTCCGCCCGCTTGCTGAAGGAATTGATTCGCCGCACCATCTTCGCAACCGACAGCGAGAGCAGCCGCTACGCGCTGGGCGGCGTCCTGCTGGAAATGGGTCCGGAGAAAATTACGGGCGTCGGCACCGATGGCCGTCGGCTGGCCAAAATGGAAGTCCCGGCCCGTGCCGTGGGCGGCCAGGCCTCGGGCGATAGCATGACGATCGTGCCCACCAAGGCCATGCAACTGATCGAGCGGGCGCTAACCGATGGTGACGCCGAGATTCAACTGGCGGCACGAGCCAACGAGATCCTGGTGCGCAGCCCCCGGGCAACGATCTACTCGCGGTTGGTAGAAGGGCGATTTCCAAAATGGCGCGACGTGTTTCCGCAGCGCACCGGCGCTTCGAAAATCGAATTGACCGTGGGGCCATTTTATTCGGCCGTGCGCCAGGCCGCGATCGTGACCAGCGAGGAAAGTCGCGGCGTGGACTTTAATTTCCAGGGCGGAACGCTGGTTTTGAGCGGTCGTGCTGCCGAAGCGGGCCAATCGCGGGTGGAGCTGCCGATTGCCTACGAGGGTCCCGAGCTGGCGATCACGCTCGACCCCCGCTATATCAGCGACTTTCTCAAGGTCCTCGATCCTGAGAAGGTCATCACGATGGAATTGAAAGACGCCGAAAGTGCCGCCGTCTGCGCCACCGACGACGGATATGGTTATGTGATCATGCCGCTGGCGCGAGATCACTAAGCGCCGGGAACGGAAAACGAGCAAATGTCCTCGGGGCAACCGCGACATATCGGCGACGTATTGGCGGGCCTGCTGGCGCGGCGCGGATATGCGCGCGTGCAATCGGGCGGGGCTTGCGCCGATGCATGGCGCGAAGCCGTCGGAGAAACGATGGCTGGTTGCACCCGGGCAACGCAAGTGCGTCGTGGCGTGTTGGAAGTGTTGGTCGATAATTCGACGATGGTTCAAGAAATCGGGTTTTGCAAGCCGGCACTGATCAAGCGATTGGCCGAACTCCTGCCCGACGAGAACATTCGGGAGTTGAAGCTTCGCGTCGGCCCCGTACGTTGAGAGCCGCCATCGCCTTGGCGCCTTTGGAGAAGGGTGCTGGCCGGCGGAGGTCGCCGTGGCGGAACATGATTGGAGACGAGCGCGTCAAGGAAGTCGCGGTTTTGTATTTTTTGCAGAAATCGAGAACGAGTAATGGCAGAAGAATTGAAGCAGCCGGCCGGGGCCGAACCTCAGCAACAGCCCACGATGCCCGACTACCGCAAGGCCGACTCCGAGTACAACGCCGAGGACTTGCAGCACCTGAGCGACTTGGAGCACGTCCGCGAGCGGCCCAGCATGTACATCGGCGATACAACCGTGCGCGGCCTGCACCACATGGTTTACGAAGTCGTCGATAATTCGATCGACGAGGCCATGGCCGGTTATGCGCGGCAGATCTCGGTTTCGATCAACAACGACGGATCCGTGACGGTCGAGGACGACGGTCGCGGGATACCGGTCGAGGAACACTCGGACCTGGGTTTCTCCACGCTCCAGGGCGTGATGACCGTGCTGAAGTTCGGCGGCAAGTTCAGCAAGGGGGCCTATCAGACTTCGGGCGGTTTGCACGGCGTCGGCGTAACGGTCGTCAACTTTCTTTCCGAATGGTGCGAGGTCGAGGTACGCCGAGGCGGCCACGTCTATCAGCAAGAGTACGAACGTGGAGTGCCGATTGGCGACGTGCGGCGCATCGGCACCACCGACAAGGTCGGCACGAAGACCATCTTCAAGCCCGACCCGCTGATCTTCCCCAACACCAAGTTCGTTTACAACACGCTGCATCGGCGGCTGCAAGAACTCGCCTTCCTGAACCGAGGCGTGAAGATCGTCTTTCGCGACGAGCGGACCGGCGACGGCGACACGTTTCAGTACGAGCGGGGCATTCTGGAATTCGTCGAATACCTGAACCGCGCCAGCGAGCCGATTCATGCGGACATCATCTACATCGCGGGCGAGTACGAGGGCGTGGGATTGGAAATCGCCATGCAGTACTCCGGCGAGTTCACCGAAAATGTCCACTCCTACGTGAACAATATCAACACGACCGAAGGCGGCACGCATGTCTCGGGCTTTCGCGCGGCGCTCACGCGCACACTGAACAACTACGGCAAGAAGGAAAACCTGTTTCGCGATCTGGCAGTCGTGGGCGATGATTTTCGCGAGGGGCTGACGGCCGTGATTTCGTTGCGCGTGCCCGAACCGCAGTTCGAAGGACAAACCAAGACCAAGCTCGGCAACGGCGAGGTCGAGGGCATCGTCACCTCGGCGGTCGGAGAATTTCTCGGCAAGTATCTCGAAGAGAATCCCAAGAGCGCCAAAGTCATCCTGTCGAAGGCCATGCTGGCCGCCGAAGCCCGCGAAAGCGCCCGCAAGGCCCGCGAAATCGTCCGCGAGCGCAAAGGAGCCCTGTCCGGTCACGGTCTGCCGGGCAAGCTGCGAGACTGCACCAGCCGCGACGTCGACAAGTGCGAGTTGTACCTGGTCGAGGGCGATTCGGCCGGCGGCAGCGCCGAAGGCGGACGGCTGCGCGAGTATCAGGCGATCCTGCCGCTACGAGGCAAGATCATCAACGCCTACAAGTCGCGCGAGGACAAGGTGCTGGCCAACGAGGAAGTGCGCAGCATGATCGCGGCGATCGGCGCGGGGATTGGCGAGGAGGCCGATATTTCGAAGCGGCGCTACGGAAAGATCGTGATCATGACCGACGCCGACGTCGACGGCTCGCACATCCGCACGCTGCTGTTGTGCTTCTTCTATCGACAAATGTACGAACTGGTGAGCAAGGGGCACATCTACGTGGCCCAGCCGCCCCTGTTCCGCGTCGTGAACAAGAAAGACACCTACTATGTCCAGACCGAAGAGGAAATGAAGGCCCAGCTGCTCGATCTCGGTCTGGGCGATTCGGTGCTCGATGCTGGCGACGGTCGTGTGATCGAGGGCGAGCAGATGGCCCAACTGGCACGCACGCTGGCGGCCATGGAAGACTCGCTCGTGGCCCTGGAGCGACGCGGTATCAGCCTGCGAGCCCACGCGCTGCGCCAGGACCCGGCCACGCTCCGGCTGCCGATCTACCACGTTTTTCTGGGAAACCAGGAGCAGTGGTTCACGACTCGCGAGCAATTAGACGCGTTTCGCAACCAACAGGAGGAAAAGGTCGGCGGCGAGCTGGCGGTGTCCGATACCGAGGGAGATCACGGAGCGGGCGAGACCAACGGCGAGTCGATCAACACGCTGCACATCGTCGAGCTGCACGAAGTGCGCACCATCAACAACATGCTGCAAGAGCTGGCGAAGATGAACTTCTCGATCGAGGATCTGATTCCGCAGGATCGCACCGGCTCGGAAGATCCGCGCTTCAAAATCCAACGAGACGAACATTCCACCGGCCTGGAGGATTTGCGTGGGCTGCTACCGGCGATCCGCGCCGCGGGCGAGCGGGGTTTGAAAATCACCCGCTTCAAAGGCTTGGGCGAAATGAACGCCGAGGAGTTGCGCGACACGACCTTGGATCCCAAGAACCGCACGCTGTGCCAGGTCACGATGCGCGACGCCGGCGCTGCCGACGATCTGTTTCGCATCCTGATGGGCGACAAGGTCGAACCCCGCCGCGAGTTCATCGAGAAACACGCCCTGGAAGTGCGGAATCTGGACGTGTAGCGGCCAAGCTCGCCGATCGCTTATGCCTGCGCCTGCACCGACCTGGCCGGCGCTTTCGGCATTTCGTCGTCGAGTGAGACGGCCAACTCGGCCAGTGTGCGGATCATTGGCCGAAGAAGACGCGCCGCAAAGTTTTCGACGTGAATAGCCGTCAAACCAAGCGGATTGGCAACCGTTCTAGCGCACGGAACTTTAAAGCCGGGTAAAATCGGCTGGGCGGCATTAGCTGAGTTGGCTCATGCACATTTTCTGTGTCGAATTACAAGTCATGCGACAACTTCTTACCATGTTCCACGGCTTAAAACGTCTTTGGCCACGTCCTGTTCGAGATCGAGTCGGACGCAGGGGATTCGTTTATACGCCGGACAAAGCACCCGGCCCATTGACCCTCGCGAAAGTTGGAGATGTCGTTAGCACAGAAACTACGCCACCGTGGATAGTGGTTGACCACTTCAAGGACTCAATTGTCTTTACGAATTGGCCTGGAACTCTATGGTTGGTCGAAGTAGTCGAACCCGCACCTCGTTCGGACCAGATCACTGAGGCCTATACTCGCGCAAGGACTGTGCGGTTGCTAGAGACATCGTCGGCCACCGAACTGTTTGGGCCACATGGCACGTCCGTCGAAAACCTCCTGGATCAGGCTGCCCGATTGGAACTTCCGGAAGTAACGGCCATTCATTCGCCCGAGCCAGGATCGTATGACAAATACGCCGAGGCTTGGTCAAAATGGCTCAAGCAGGTCGGTGATAGCGCAAACATTGGACGTGACCATTCACACACTCTTGGTGTCGGCCCTCGCGGATACGACTCCCCGATTGGACGAGGGTTGGTCCTGCTCTTTAATGTCGTACACAAACGTGCGAAAGAACTCGAAGGGGACGCCGCGTTTACGGTCGATAGCGACGGAGAGATCCACTTTACAACACGATGGCAATTTGCATTCGACGCTGCAATGCATGCGGCAATGGCTTATGGGGCTCCCGACTTGTTGTCAGACTTTGGCCGTCAATTGCTTGCTGCGCCTTGGGAGCACCGTACGAAAGCTGAATAGAGCCCTATGTCGACTAACAATCGGCTCAACCGGAGCCGCTGGCCGCGGCGCCCCGTTAACCGTGTCGTTTGGCCCGCAGTGGTCTCATCAAGTCACTCCTTTTCCGAATTAGCTCGGTAAGCGACCGTTTTGGGCACTGCAAAGATTTGCCATCCATGGGGCTGCCGTGGTGAACCGCAGGGTCGAGCAGTCGGTCGCGTCGTGACTAACGAGGTGTGCTTGCCGAAGCTCTAGCTCGCCTTCTGTATTCGATTCCAAATTTACTCGCGGTATGCCCATCGAGGATCCGCGCGTCGTCTGGAGCGGATCGCTGTAGCTCAAGAAAGTGGCGACGATTCGCATCCCGATCTGGGCGTTCGGCACCCCGAGCCAATGCTGACCCGCACCGCCGCGTGCTCGCCGTCCACTCAGCGCCTAAGCGCCGCGTCGCTGGCCGTTTGCAGCTCGGGCTTGATCGACCAGTATTCCAGCGCATTGCGGTGGATCGTTTCCAGGCCCAGCCGCTCCATCGGCCGCTTGCCGCTGACCACCAGGTCGTGCAGGTCGGAAACTATCGATTGCACGTCGCCAATGTATGAGTGGCCGAGCAAACTGGTGTCCACCAACGACGCGTCGATCGTGTCGAGATCTTGGGTGATCAGAAGTTCCGGCTGGGTCTCGCCCAGCCGCTGATAATTGTGGAAGCAGCGCGACATCAATAAGGCCCGATCGCGCGACGACGCATACAGCGTGCAGTGTTGCACGTTGCGCACGATGTGCGGCAGCACTTGGGATTGAAACACCCGGCTATCGATATCGGGCGCGGCCAGGACCAGTTCGCGAAACACGGCCTTGTTGCGGGCCTGAACGCTCGAATCCATGCCGCGCAGGCGCTCCGGCCAACACCCGGTTGCCCATGCTGTGGGCGATGATGTGAACGCGCTTCGCGCCGCTGCGAGCAGCCAGGTCTTCGAGCACTTCGCGCAGGGCCGGAATCGACACCTCGGCATTTTGCTCATCGAAAGTGTATTTGACCGGGTCGGCGTACGAGGGCCAACTGAAAGTCATCGCCGCGCCGGGGAATTTCAAATCCACGGCCAACTGGGCCGTGCGGAAAATCGCGTCCTCGAACGAAACGTTGTAGCCATGAATGAACAGCATCGCCGCCCGGGCTTCGGATTTATCCAGCCGGGCGGAAAGACTGCGGTAGAATGCGTCCTTATCCTTGTGCTCCTCGACGTGCCGGAGCATGAAGTGTTTCTCGGGGTTTTCCGGCGCCTCGAAAATCCACACCGAAACCGGGCGGCTCAGATCGCCCGGGCGGCGATTCTCTGGCCGCGGCACCGAGATCTCGCAGCTTCCATAAGAAAGGTCGGTGGCTCGGCAGCCGTACAACTCGCCCGACATTTCGTCGCGCAGTTGAGAGCGGACGTAGGCTTCGACGAAGCCCATCGAGCACAGACCCAGCGCGCCGACTAATACTGCGGCACCACCCCACGATCGTTTGCCGAACCAGGGAAAAATCAACAGCGCCAGAATGACTCAGCGCATAGATCACGAATGCCGGAAGGCTGCCGAAGAAACCCAGAAAATAGACCAGCCACTGGCGATCCTTGGGCGCGAGCCGATTGCGATTCGTGGCGTAGTGAATGTTGATGCTGGTCGGCGTCGGCTCGGCGACCGTGGATTGCGCGGGCGCGGCAGCGGCTTCTGCACGAGGTTCTGGAACGCTGGGCGCCGCCTCGTCGACAGTTTCGTCGGCCGGTTCCTCGGCTTCGGCTGGCGCGGCGCTGCCGGGCGCGAGTATCGCTTCCGCGGCCGGCTCCTCTCCCAGCTCGAAATGGAACGGCTGCGCCGGTTCGTCGACCGCGGGGCTCGCGGCGGCCGGCTCCTCCGGCGCTGCCATGCTCGGCGCCGCACCGCCGGCCGGTTCGCTGGGGGCCGAGAAGGATTCGGTGGGCGGCGGAGAAAAGAACTCCTCGGGCGCTGGCGATGAGGGCGCATCGGCCGCCGGCGCGGCGAAATCGTGGGGCGCCGACTCGAAACTGGGGAGCTCTGGCGCGGCCATGGGCGCCGCCATCGCCGGCGGCGCGCTGACCGTGGCGCGGGGCGCTGAGCGACTCATGGCCTTGGGCGACGGAGGCGGCGCCATGCTGGGCAACGGCACTTCGGGAATTCGCGGTTCCCTGCGCATCTCGGCCCGCGGCGCCGGTTGAGCCATGGATGGCGATTCCAAGTCTCGCGACAGACTTGGCGGCGCCATGCGAGTCGTGGACGGGGCCAAGGGCATCGTGGCCTGGGGAGCGGCTTCCAAGCTCAGGGTGGGGCGCCGCACCGCGGAGCCACCCTGGCGCGTGCTCGATCCTCCCACCGCCACGCCCGAGGGAATGCCGATCACGATTCCTTTGCCGTTGGCGTCAACAACGTGCAATTGGCTGTTGGATTCAAAAGCAATTTTGGACTTTGCTCCCGCGGCCGTCTGAATGACTCGCACGCGCCGCCCGTTGTCGGCGCGCCACAGATCGATCTGGTCGTCTTCTTGTTTGCGCACTCCGGCGATCCAGCGGGCGTCATCCGATATCGCGACCAGTGCGTACGGTCGCTTGCTGTCTTCCAACTCTCGCAGCCTTTTGCGACTACCCGTTTCCCAGAGGGCCAGTCCCTGGTCGCCTTGCGTGGCCGCGACCAGATAGCGGTTGCGGGCCGAGTAGTCGAACGGCGCGCTCGCGCCCAATTCTGCTAGCGTGGGCGCGGCTTCGGAGGTCGCCCTCTTGGCGCGCGCCTTGGCGGCGTCTCGAACTCGTTCGGTCACGCTTGGCGAGTGCTCTAGCGATTCGCGAATCGCCTCCCTCTCCCGCACAATGGCGCCGCGTAACTCTGGCGAAATCTTTTCGAATGTCTTGGGCAATTTAACGCGCGACGATTTTCGTGGCGTGGCGGGCTCTTGTGCCAACACGAAGCAATTTGCGCAAACGATCATCCACCAGGCAGACGCCAGCAGCGAGGTACGGAGCATGGTCGAATTCTCCCGGCCTGATAGCACGCGATGGACTCCTCGCGTGAGAATGATTGAGACACGCTGTAAGCGGCGACGACAACAAAGTCGAACGACCGCCGTGTTATCATTCCTTATCGGGCGCGGTTGTCGCATGTCTCCCGTTTTTTGCCGCGATATGCTGGCGCTCCGCCCGCTTTTCGCGGTGTAGCCCCCATTCGTGGACCCGCTTCGCGCGCAATGCTAGCGGCGCTTCGCGGGGATGGCACTGCTATCAGGATGCCCGCGGTTTGGCCATCACGAGCCAACGATCGAGCTGATTGGCGAAGGCCTGTCGGTCGGCCGGAGTAAAGCTTGACGGTCCCCGCATCGTGCGACCGCCGCCGCGCATGTCGTCGAGCAGGTTTCGCATCGCCAATCGTTCTCCGACGTTGGCGTCGGTATAAAGCTCGCCGCGCGGATTGAGCGCGCGGGCCCCCTTGGCAACCACGTCGGCTGCCAGCGGGATGTCGGCCGTGATGACCAGATCGCCAGGCGAGGCCAACTCGACGATTCGGCGATCGGCCACGTTGGCGCCCTCGGGCACCAGGATCGTGGCGATGAACGAGGATTTGGGCGGCGACAACACCTGGTTGGCGACCAACGTCACTAGAATCTCTCGCCGTCTTGCGGCGCGATAGAGCAATTCCTTGATCTCGCCGGGGCAGGCGTCGGCATCAACCCAAATTTGCATGACGACTTTCCAGTTGGACGGGCGGGACGTCGCTATCCGGCGCAGCGCGAAGAGCGGCCCCACAAAACACAAATGTAACACGCATCAAGACTGGGCATGCGGTTGACGCGGAATCGGCCAAGTTTTGCTACTCGTGAAACATCCAAAATGACGATCCCGTAAGCTTTCCTCACTAACCTGGACACTCACGCCACCGTGGGCCTAGAATCGAAGAAAGTCGCTTCGGAATGAAGCCAGGGTTTTGAGAAGAGACGCCCTGCAACTGCACTCGCTGCCGAGCGAATCCGCCCACCACCAAGCAGCACCGTGCCAGAAGGCCACGATTGAACGACTACCACGTGGACCCGTCGCGTTTTTCCTCGCTTCAGTCCCATGCTCGGTTTTCACCGACTGTCTCTTCGGGGACGGGGCGCCCGTCTAGCTGGAAGAATCCCGCCCAGGCTTTGCCGAGCAACAAGCTGCTAGGATCGCGATTTTTGTCCGAGATCCGCCGCTGCCCCGCGGCGGATCACGAGAAGTAGCGAGAGAGGCATGGCTCAACCGTGAACGACGCAGCCGCAGTTGTGAATCGACAGGCGCCTCATCCGGATATCCCGGAGCGGCTCCAATCGCTCGAGCATGACATTGAGCACGCGGCGCATTTGCTACCCTCGCAGGCTCCTATTCAAGTCTTCGTGCACCATAATACCCTGCACGCCTTCGAGGACCTGCCGTTCGCGGAGGCTTTGCAGAAAGGCGCGGCGACGTTCGGGTGCCACGCCTATTTGCCGGAGGATCGATACCGGCAAAAGTTGGCGGTGGGGCGCATCCTGGCTCAAGATCTATCGGCCGAACTGATCGATGATTTGGGGGACGATGCCGATCATCTGATCGGCTTTTTGGGCACTCGCTATCATTTGCGCCTGGCCATGTTGCAGCATCCGTTACGGCATGGACCAGACGCCGAACTGCGCTGGCTGATTGCTGAAACCGATGCTTTGCGACACTTTCGTAGCGAAGCGCCCGCGGACGTGCGCGAGCAGATGATCGTCGAGACTCGCCGCTGGGTGATGCGTGATCTGCGCCGTAATGGAACGTCAGGCGAGCCTGGGTTGCGGGAGCTGACGAACGACTTGTTCGAGCAGTTTCACGAATCGCAGATCGAGCAATGGAGCCTGCCTACCTGGGAGACGTTTACGCTGCACTTGTTATGGCGAATCTGCCGTGCGGGAGTGCATGGGGTGCCTCCTGCCGCCGCGGCGCCCCCGTCGTTTTTGCGGCCCCGCGATCTGTTGCTCGAAGCGACGGGGATCGACACCGACAAATTCGTAAACGAGGAATTGATCCGTTTTTCCGCGGCCTTTCTCGATCAGGGAATAGCTCAATGGACGCTTCCCAATCGAGAAGAGGGCTACTTCACCGCGTGGCTTGAGTTGTATCGCGAGAGCCATCCGGTCGAGCGATGGCTGCACGGCCTTCCCGAGGAACTGGAACGCGTCCGCCGATTTGGCTGGGGCCCCTTGGAAGTGATCGACGATGCATTGCAACGTCTCGGCATCGCCGATTCGGATCGCGAGAACTACTTGTCGCGGACACTTCTCGCGCTGCCCGGTTGGGCGGGAATGATCTGGCAAATGGAAACCAACGCGGAATGGACCGTCCGTCCGTCCCCGCCCGGGACATTGGTGGACTACGTGGCGGTGCGGCTCATACTCGAGCGTCTGCGCGCTGACTCACGTCGCGAGCACCGCCTTGGGTGACACGGGCGACCTTTGCGAACTGGCGACGCGGCTTCGCAGGCGGCGTGGCCCACGCGCCACGCGTCAGCGTCGAGCAACGGGCATTCTTCGTGTTTCAATTGGCGCAAATCCTGGGATGGAAGCCCGAGACCCTGCACCGACAAACCAAGGATGAGTGGTCCAAACTAGTTCGAGAGATCGAGACCTTCTCGGCTCCCGAGCGCCGGCGGATCTATCACCTAGCCTTCGAACGACGTTTCCGAATTCAGATCCTCGATGGCGTGATCGCGAGGACGGACTCGGCCGCGGAAGTCGATCGAGTCCCGGATTTCCAGGTCCTCTGTTGCATTGACGATCGCGAAGAGTCGTTTCGGCGACATTTGGAAGAAGTCGCTCCCCAGTGCGAAACATTTGGGGTGGCTGGGTTCTTTGGCGTGGCCATGTACTATAAAGGGGTTGCCGACGCGCACTACGTTCCCTTGTGCCCGATTGTCATCAAGCCACAACACTACGTTCAAGAGGAAGTGGTCTACTCGTTTGCCGACTCTCACCGCCGCCGCAGCGAGACGCGCCGCGCGATCGGAAAAACCTCGCATTGGCTGCACACGGTAAGCCGTTCCGTGGTGGGCGGGGCGGCGACCGCCATCTTGGGCTCATTGGCGTCCATCCCCTTGGTGTTTGGAGTGTTGTTTCCCCGCTTGACAGCGCGGGTTCGCAAGTTGTTCGCCAGCTTCGTGCAGCCTCCGCCGATTACGCGGCAATTGATCGAGCGATCGGAACCGACGCCGGGGCCGCAAAACGGACACCTCGGCTATTCGATCGATGAAATGGTGAACATCGCCGCGCGTGTGCTGCAGGATATGGGACTGACGGCGCGCTTTGCGCGATTGGTGGTCGTCATGGGACACGGATCATCCAGCCTCAACAATCCACACGAATCGGCATACGACTGCGGCGCGTGCGGCGGCGGACGCGGAGGTCCGAACTCGCGGGCCCTGGCGGGCTTGCTGAACGATCCGCGGGTGCGCGAGCGCTTGGCTCAGCGAGGACTGGTAGTCCCGCGAACGACGGTGGTTGTCGGAGCCTACCACAACACGTGCGACGATAGCGTACGATATTACGATCTGGACCGCTTGCCGTCGTCGCATCACGGGGATTTCGAGACTGCCAAACAAATCATCGAAGAGGCATGCCGCCGGAATGCTCACGAGCGGTGTCGGCGTTTCGAATCGGCGGAGCTCTCCCTGTCGGAGGAAGCCGCGCTAAGGCACGTTCAGGCGCGCGCGGCGGACCTGTCGCAGGTGCGGCCCGAGTGCGGGCACGCGACCAACGCAATCTGTTTCGTCGGGCGCCGCGCACTGACCAAGGGCCTGTTCCTCGATCGACGGGCGTTTCTGACCTCGTACGATCCGGCGCAAGACGACGCAAATCATACGATCCTTGAGCGCATTTTGCAGGCCGTGATTCCCGTGTGCGCCGGAATCAACTTGGAGTACTACTTCTGCTACGTCGATCCCTCAGGGTACGGTTGCGGGTCGAAGTTGCCGCACAACCTGTCCTGCCTGCTCGGCGTGATGGATGGGGCCGCCAGCGACCTGCGCTCCGGCCTACCGTGGCAGATGGTCGAGATTCACGAACCAGTCCGACTTTTGTTCGTCATTGAAGCAGCTCCCGCCGCCATCGTCGAGATCCTGGAGCGCAACCCAGGGCTGAGCCGGCTAGTCTACAATGAGTGGGTTCAGT
The DNA here is from genome assembly GCA_963791755.1 of uncultured Planctomycetaceae bacterium. Taxonomy (GTDB): domain Bacteria; phylum Planctomycetota; class Planctomycetia; order Pirellulales; family PALSA-1355; genus PALSA-1355. The sequence goes on along the minus strand of CAWBTK010000001.1, from coordinate 212,760 downwards.
TGGCGGTAATCGACCCGGATTCGTCGCGGGTCCACCTGTTTCGGCGGGGCCAGTTCGAGCCTTACCAGCCGGAAACGACCAAGCTGCCAGCGGTCAAGTCGTCGCGGGATTGGTATCGCGGCTGGCGAGATCACTTGGGCTGTGCAGCGATCGTAGGCGATCGCGACCCTGCGAGTTTCGATATCGCGGAGGATCGTCGATGAGCGTTGACTCACTGTTTTCGTTCCTGGGCGTTGGCGTGATCGTCGCGCCCCTCGTGTTGTTCGCGTTGATGGGCCTTACGATGCTGTTGAGTCGGCCGCTCGGCGAGCGGATGACGGCCCGTTGCACGCAGCTTGCCGTCGTGGCGGGCCTGCTGATGTCGATCACGATCCTGGCGATGATGTTGACGACGGGCAAACGAAACGTCTCGGTTGAAGTGGGGAATTTCGTTGTCATCCCACAAGAGCATTTTCATATTCACCTTCGGTTCATGTTCGATCGATTGTCCGTGCCGTTTGCGATCTTGTCGTTCGTTCTGGTGGGAACCATCGGCGCGTTTGCAAACCACTACTTGCATCGCGAGCCTGGTTTTCGGCGATTTTTCTTGCTGTATGCCATGTTTCTGCTGGGAATGATCGTCGCGTCGCTGGCCGGCACGATCGAGACCTTGTTCTTTGGCTGGGAGTTAGTGGGCCTTTCGTCCGCGCTGTTGGTAGCCTATTTCCATGAACGATATTCGCCGGTGACAAACGGGCAGCGTGTATGGTCGGTCTACCGGGTGGCGGACGCCGCATTCCTGATTGCCGCGGTGACGTTGCATCACTTGACCGGCGCCGGAGATTTTGCCGGCCTCATGGGTCAGGGCTCTTGGCCGGCGGGAGAAGCGGCACTGACGTCGAATGAGGCGCTTTTCGTGGGACTATTGCTGCTGGTGGCGGCGGCGGGCAAGTCGGCGCTGATTCCGTTCTGCGGGTGGTTGCCGCGGGCGATGGAAGGCCCGACTCCGTCGAGCGCTGTTTTCTACGGGGCCTTGTCCGTGCATCTCGGGGCGTTTTTGTTGTTGCGAGTCAGCCCGCTTCTGGATTTGTCCATTGTATTGTGCGCCGCGGTGGTGACGCTCGGTTTGGCGTCGGCGGCTCTGGGCGCCATAGCCGCCCGCGTGCAGACGGATGTGAAGAGCGCTTTGGCGTTTGCCTCGTTGACGCAAGTGGGCATCATCACGGCGGAGATTGGCCTGGGCTTTCGCTATGTCGCACTTGTCCATATCATCGGTCACGCTTGCTTGCGGACGCTGCAACTGGTGCGGGCCCCGAGCCTGCTGGGCGACTATCGTGGTTTGGAAAACGCGATCGGCGCCCATTTGCCCGAGCAACAGGCTTTCTCGAGTCATTGGTTTCCCGCCCGCGTTCGATTGCGGTTTTACCGACTGGCGCTGGAACGCGGGTACCTGGACTCCCTGATCAACGTGTACGTCGTCCGACCATTCGTGATCGTTTTTCGTTGGTGCGATGCCATGGAACGAAAATGGACTCGCTTGCTCGGAGGAGCGCCATCGCAACGTTCGGATCGGATTTTACCAGAAGCGGCCGCCGGCGAGGAATTCCTTTGAATACTCTATGGTTTCCCTGGGCCGAGGCGGCCCTTGTGCCGCCGCTGGTCGCGGCCATCTGGATCCGCTGGTTGCACGATCCCGAGCAGACACGCCGCGTGAGTCTGGTGGCGTGCGGCGTGACGCTGCTGTGCACGACCGGCGCATGGGTGAACCTGGCCCTTTTGGATGACGTCGGTTCTGCCAGCAATTCGTGGAGTCTGCTGGGCGGCACGGTGTTCACAATCGACGGTTTGACCGCTCCGTTGCTGCCACTGGTGTCTCTGTTGTACTTGCTCACCGTGTTGGCCACGCTGGGCGCCAAAGTGCATCGACTCTCGTTTTCGTCCGTGCTCGTTTCCGAAGCGATTCTGCTGGCCACGTTGAGTTGTAGGCAGCCGTGGGTCTTGATCGCGCTATTGGCCGCAGGCACGTTGCCCCCTTTGGTTGAGCTTTACAAAAATGGCCGACCGATGCGGGTGTTTGCTTTGCATATGATCTTGTTTATCGTTTTGCTCGTGGGCGGCCAGGCGTTGCTCACGTGGAAGGTGGGCGAGCGCGACGCATCGATCCTCGGCGTGGCCTTGCTGATGGCCGCGGTGCTGGTGCGTAATGGGGTCGTGCCGGCGCACTGCTGGATGACCGACTTATTCGAACACGCTTCATTTGCGACCGCGCTGTTGTTCGTCACGCCTATGGTGGGAACCTACGCCGCGATGCGGCTGGTCTTTCCCATCGCGCCGGATTGGGTGTTGCATGGCATCGCGAGCTTGTCGCTCGTAACGGCGCTCTACGCCGCTGGCATGGCGCTAGTGCAACGCGAAGCGCGGCGAAGCTTCTGTTATCTGTTTATGAGCCACTCGTCGCTGGTATTGGTCGGTCTGGAAATGGCCACGCCAGTCGGCGTGACGGCCGCGCTGTGCATGTGGATTTCGGTCGCGCTGTCGATGGCCGGATTTGGACTGACCCTCAGAACCATCGAAGCCCGCACCGGGCGGCTGTCACTGGACAAGTTCTACGGGTTGTATAACCACACTCCTCGCCTCGCCGCGCTATTCCTGATTACCGGGCTGGCAAGCATCGGTTTTCCGGGTACGGTGGGCTTCATTGGAACGGAATTACTCGTCGATGGTACGGTGTCTAGCTATCCGCTGTGGGGAGCCGCGGTCGTTGTCGCCGCCGCTTTGAATGGTTTGGCTGTGCTGCATATCTATTTTCGGGTATTCACGGGAACGCGGCACTTGGCTTCGATCAATTTGCACAGCCGGCCGCCCGAACGAATTGCCATGCTGGTCCTCTGTGCGTTGATTCTCGGCGGTGGCTTCTTTCCCCAGCCCGGGGTGCTGTCGAGGTATGGCGTCGCCACGCAGCTTGTCGAACGACGCGGGCGGAACCTGGAGGTTGCCGCTGCCGCTGCCGCCGCCGAGGCGTCCGGAGTTTCCAGCACCGTTGCCCGGTTGCCCAGTGTCGCAAAACATTGAACGCGGCGGCGGTTGATTTGCGACGAACCGCCGGTCTACTGGACCGGCGGGAAAAAGTAGCGCATGATGAATGCTTGTGAAGGGTCCCGCCGCTGGAGGGACTGCCGCACTTGTCGGCCAATCGTTTCTCTCGCTGGCGTCCAGCCGGTCGCCGCGCTCGCAGGCAAGGTACGTGACAATGAACACGATCGACTACATCTACCGATTCGACCCCAAGAATCCGTCGGCCAAGTCCCTACCGTCGGACGCGGATCATGCACGCCGTCAACTCGAAGACGGCAACCGCATGTTCTCGAACTGGATGGAGAGCTGCCGCACCGGAACCGCGAGTGCGGGCGAGCCGCGATACGTCGTGGCATGTAATGGCCTTGAAGTGGGCATGCAGCGATCACACGGGTCCATGCCCCGCCAGACTCCATTCGCGGTCGTGGTCGGCTGCTCCGACGCCCGCGTGCCGACCGAAATGCTGTTTGGACAGGGGTTTAACGATCTGTTCGTGATTCGCGTGGCGGGCAACGTGCTGGGAGACGTTTGCATGGGCAGCGTTGATTTCGCGCTCAACGCGCTGAGTGATAGCGTCCGCGTGGTCGTGGTGCTTGGCCACAGCGGTTGCGGCGCCGTGACGGGGGCCGTCGATGCCTATTTGCGGCCACAGAAGTTCTGGTCGCGATCGTTGTCACCCATGTTGCGAACGATTATACAGCGGATCTTTGTAGCCGTCCGCGAGGCCGCAAACGGTCTCAAGGAAGTGTGGGGGACCGATGCCCGCGGGATGCCCGGCTATCGGGAAGCCCTGATCGAAGTCGCCGTCTGCATCAACGCCGCGCAAGCTGCATTCGATTTGCGGCAAGAGGTGGAGCGCAACGCGAAATGGGAGATCGACGTACTTTACGCAGTGCACAATATTCGAAACCACCAGGTATGTATGCCGGTGGATCCGTGCGCCGAGCGCAAGGATGAAAACGTGCGGCTGGCACATGCCCCCACCAATCCCATGGAATTCCACACGCTGGCCAAGGAAATGGCGCAGCTCCTGATGCCGGCCCGTCAGGCGTGAGCCTTTTTAGGCCGTGCGCACGCCTGGCCAAGGGGTCTACGGGCAAACGGCGTCAAATTTGCCGCGCCGGCTTGCGGGGCGATGTCTCGCCGCGATACGTTGACGGCGATGGAACTCTCTCGACTCATCGCGGCGCTGTCCACCCCCGCGGCCTACTCATTTCCCGCGCCGCGGATCGAAGTCCGCCAGACGCATATCTCGGTCGTCTTCCTGGCCGGGGCGTTTGTCTACAAGATCAAGAAGCCGGTTGACCTAGGTTTTCTCGATTTCAGCACGCTGGAAAAGCGCCGCCACTTTTGCCAGGAAGAGCTGCGGCTGAATCGGCGCCTGGCGCCGGACGTTTACTTGGAGGTTGTGCCCGTGACCGCAGGGCCATCGGGTCCGCGATTTGAAGGCCTGGGGGATGCACTTGAGTGGGCGGTCAAAATGCAGCGTCTGCCGGACGATGCCAATATCGAGGCCCGCTTGGATCGCGGCCAGTTGGAGGCCGGAGTCGTCGCCGACCTGGCGGCGCGAATCGCGGGGTTTCATCGCACTGCCGAGGGGGGCGAGCGGATTGCCGCGTTCGGTCGTTTTCAGGTCGTGGCCAGCAATGCCCGTGAGAATCTCGAACAGGTTGAGCCACGCGTGGGAATCACGATCAGTCGTCCCGTGTTCGAGCGGCTGCGAGCGCTGGTTGAAGAATCGCTCGAGCAACACCGCGCGCTCATCGAAGGCCGCGCGGCGGCGGGGGTTCCACGCGACACGCACGGCGATCTGCGTTTGGACCACGTCTACTTATTGCCGGATCGAGCGCCGCCAGCCGATGTTATTGTCATCGACTGTATCGAATTCAACGAGCGATTTCGCTTCGCCGATCCCGTGGCCGACATGGCATTTCTCGTGATGGGTTTTCTAAGCCGGGGGCGCGGCGACCTGGCACGCGCGTTCGCCGATGCATACTTTCGCTCAAGCGGCGACGAGGCCGGCCGAGCCCTGCTGCCGTTCTACGTCTCCTATCGCGCGGCCGTGCGCGGCAAGGTCGAGATGGTCAAACTGACCGAGCCGGAAATTCCCCAGGCCGAACGCGACGCGGCCCAGGCGCGGGCTCGCTGCTTGTGGCTTCTGGCCTTGAGCGCCTTGGAAGCCCCCGCTCGGCGACCGGCTCTGGTGCTCGTGGGCGGATTGCCGGGAAGCGGCAAGAGCAGCCTGGCGGCCGATCTTGCCCGGCAGGCCGGGTTCTCGGTCATTCGCTCCGACGTCGTGCGTAAGGAACTGGCCGGCGTCGATTCGACCGGCGCCAGCGCATCCGGTTTCGAACAGGGCATCTATTCGCCCGAATGGACCGAACGCACATACGCCAAATGCCTGGACCGGGCCAAAGGGTTGCTGTTGGCGGGCCAGCGGGTTATTGTCGACGCCAGCTTTGGCGACGATCGGCGGCGGCAAGCGTTTCTGGAAGCGGCTCATCGGTTTGGCCTGCCAGGTACGCTCCTGCTCTGCCGAGCTCCTGGCGAAACGATCCGAGAGCGCTTGGCGGCGCGCCGCGGCGATGCCTCCGACGCCGACTGGGCGATCCATTTGCGGGCCGCCGAATCGTGGCAGGAGCCGGGCGCGATTGCCCGAGCGGCTTTACGAGAAATCAATACGGCCGGCAGCCGGCAGGAGTCACTCGCAATTGCTCTGGACGCGCTACGCGAGATGCAGCTGTATTAGCGATTTCGCCGGAGGCGGGAATAGGCGACGGCGGCCGATAACGGCAAAACACGACTACCTCAGGACAACGGCACATGACCTCCCATTCGATTTCTCCGGACCTCAGCGGCCCTCGCGCGGCGCGCGGCGCCGGCACAAACTGGCTCATCGTGTTATGGGTCGTATGGGCCGTGCTCTTGATCGGGGCGATGGCGACCGGCCATTTTGGCGAACGCCATGCCGCCGCGTTGCCTACCGTCGCGCGGATGGGTTCGTCGCTGACGCTGGTCGTCGCGGCCTGGTCGGCCTATTTCCTGTGGCGCGCCGGCGCGCGCGGCGCGTGTTGTTGTGTCTGGCCATCGGGATGACGCTGGGAACCGTGGGCGACTTCTTCAACGCCGGCTGGCTCGACTTTGTGCCAGTCGTGCATGGCACGCTGGGCGGCATCGCGGCCTTTGGCTTGGGACACATCGCATATATTACCGGTGCAATCGACCTGGGACGCCGCGCGGGCATCATCCGCCTGCCGGCGATGACGGCCGCCGTCCTTTTCTGGCAATTGGTGGGTCTCGTGGCCTGGTACTTCGTTGTCATGCTCGGAGATAAAAATCGGGATCTGGTGTGGCCCGCCCTGCCCTATTCGCTGTTGCTGGCGGGCACTGCCGGCGTCACCAGCGGGCTGGCATGGGTCGATCGTCGCCTGATCGCTCTGGCGCTGGGCGCGGCCCTGTTTCTGGCCAGTGACTTGATCCTGGCTTTTGGGTTGTTCCGCGGCCATTTTGCTCATCAGACGGAAGCCGTCTGGCTGACATACGGACCGGGACAGATGTTAATCGTGTTTTCGGCGATTAGCGTTGTGGCACTGTTGGGACGCGGCCGGGCGGACTGAATCGTGGGAGGCGCCGCGGTCGGGAGACAATCGTGCCTCAACCGAGTTGGGAGGAATTGCGATCGATTACCTCGAGTTGATCGTGGGAGTGGCGCTGGTCGCGGTCGTGCTCTTCGACGTTTTCGAAACGATCGTCGTGCCGCGGCGGACCAGCCATCCATTGCGGCTGGGGCCGTACATCCTGATTTTTCTCTGGCCGCTGTGGCGGCGCGTCGGCTTTCACATCCACCCCACATGGCGGCGCGAGGATTTCCTGGGCACCTTCGCGCCGTTTATCATCGTGATGCTGCTCGTGACTTGGGTCTTGGCGCTCATCCTGGGCTTCGGGTTGATCCTGCACCCCATGGCCGATGACCTTCGCCCCCGGCCCGCTGGCTTCTCCACGGCACTGTACGCCGCTGGCACTTCGTTCTTCACCATTGGATTTGGCGATTATGTGCCGCTGTCTGGACCGGCGCGAACGGTGATGCTGCTGGCCGGCGCCTCGGGCATGGCACTGGTGGCGCTGGTGATTTCTCTGGCCTTTAATCTCTACTCATCGTTTGCGCGCCGCGAGGTATTGGTGCTAATGTTGAACTCCCGCGCCGGTGCGCCCCCTCGGGCGTGATGATGCTGGAGACGTTCGGCCGCAACCGTTGCGTCGACGAGTTGGCCACAACCTTCGCGCAGTTCGAGATGTGGACGGCCGAGGTGTTGGATAGCCACCTGGCATATCCGATTCTTCCCTATTTCCGTTCCTCGCACGACACGCAATCCTGGGTCAGTGCGATGGGCGCGGTGATCGACGCGGCGACGTTGTTGATGACGGTCGTCGATGAGGATTTCGTCGACTCGCCCCAGGGACTGCGCGAATGCCGCGCGGCGGCTGAGTTCATGCACGGCCTGGGTTGCCATGCCCTGGAGGATCTGACCGAAACCCGACTGATGCGCCGACACGTCAGGCAACTCAATCACGATCCCGGCATCGAACGAGCCGAGTTCGAGACCGCCTGCCAGCGGTTGCGTGAGGCCGGATATCGCGCGGTTGCCAACGACGAGTCCTGGGCCGAATTCTCGCAATTGCGATCGGTCTATGCCGACCGGCTTAACCTGCTGGCCCGCTATTTCTCCAGCCCTCCCACGCAATGGATCGGCGACCGAACGTTTATTTCGCACCACCGGGAGTCGCACGCCAAGGTCTGACGGTGCATTTTCGCCATCCAACGGCTCGTCGATTAAACTGGCAGACATGAAATTCGTTATCGTGCCCTGGGTGAATGATAAGGATTGCAACATGATTGATCGACGGCGTCCGATGATCGCCTTGTGGACGATGCTGCGCCAGCGCGTGGCTGCTAGAAGTCGGGCCGTCGTGCGCCGCCGATGTCCCGCGGCCGCCCAACGTGGTGCTGATCGTCATCGACGACCTGGGCTGGGCCGACCTGGGCTGTTACGGCAGTCGTTTTTATCGCACGCCGAACCTCGATCGGTTGGCGGCCCAGGGAATGCGCTTCACGCACGCCTACGCGGCCTGCCCGGTTTGCTCGCCGACGCGGGCGGCGCTGATGACCGGCAGGTATCCCGCGCGACTGCACATTACCGATTGGATCCCCGGGCTCGACGTCACGCCGCAGCGACGGCTCGCAAGGCCCGATTTTCGCCAGGAGTTGCCGCTCGAGGAAGTCACGATCGCTGAAGTGCTCCGCGAGGGCGGATACACGACGGCGTCGATCGGCAAATGGCATTTGGGCGGCGATGGTTATGAACCCACGCGACAAGGGTTCAGGCTGTCCAAGGGGGGCAACGCGGCCGGCGGCGTGCAAAGTCATTTTGCTCCCTATCTGCGCGACAACAAGACCTTGCCGGGGATGGAGGATTCGCCCCAGGGAGAATACCTGGCCGACCGGCTGACTGCCGAGGCCGAACGATTCATCGAAGACAACAAGACGGGCCCGTTTTTCCTGTATCTGTCGCACTACGCCGTGCACACGCCTTTGAACGGCAAGCCCGACCTGATCGAGCGCTACCGTGGCGCACCGGCCGGCGGTCTCCAATCGAACCCGGTTTATGCGGCCATGGTCGAGAACATGGATGAAAGTGTCGGCCGTGTGATGCGCAAACTGGATGCATTGAACCTGACGGACAACACGCTCTTGATCTTCACGTCCGACAACGGCGGCCTGGCGACCACCGAGGGCCCCAAAACCCCGCCCACGAATAACGGACCGCTGCGCGAGGGCAAGGGTCATCTCTATGAAGGGGGCATTCGCGTGCCGCTCATCGTGCGCTGGCCAGGCCAGGTTCGCGCCGACACGACATCGTCGGGGCCGACCTCGAGCTACGATTTGTTCGCAACAATCGCCGAGGTCTGCAATTTGCCCGCGCCGCCGACCGACGGCGTAAGCATTCGGCCGTTGCTGGCCGGCGCGGCGGAACTCGCCGGCCGCGACACGTTGTATTGGCACTATCCCCACTACAGCCCCCAGGGAGGCAAGCCGGGCGGCGCGATTCGCCAGGGAGAATACAAGCTCATCGAGTTTTACGAGCAAGGCCGCCGCGAGTTATTCAACGTGGTGCGCGACGTGAGCGAAAGCACGAATCTGGCCGATGTCGAGCCCGAGCGCGTCGAACGCATGGCCGCGCTTTTGGCCGATTGGCGCAGCCAACTCGACGTGCAAATGCCGCGGCCCAATCCGCAGTACGTGCCCGACACTCAGGCCGCCGACGGCACGATCACCCTGCCGGCAAGATCAGCCGAACTGCATGGCGTGATGGTGCGATATGAACCTTTGCCGCACAAGAACACGATTGGCTATTGGGTGCGTCCGGAAGATTGGATCCGTTGGGATTTTCGCGTGGTCACGCCGGGTGAATTCGTCATCGAGATCTTGCAAGGCTGCGGTGCCGGCAGCGGCGGAAGCCGGGTCGAATTCAGCGTGGCCGGCCAAAGCGTGGTAACGACCGTCGAGGACACCGGCGGCTTTCAGAAGTTTGTCGCGCGCGAGATCGGCAAGATCAAGATCGCCCAGCCGGGCGACTACACGCTCTCGGTCAAGCCGCGCAGCAAGCCCGGCGCGGCCGTGATGGATTTGCGGCAGGTGCGGCTCGTGCCCGTCAATCGCTAGTGAGGCCGCGGTCCACCTCGCTGTGAGGCTGCACTACGGCAGCGCGGGAGAGGGTCGGCCCATCTCTCTACTTGCGCGGAAAGACGTGATAGCCTGGCATGGCCAGCGCGATGCGATACAGGCCGTACGGCCCACGGCCCGTGGCGTCGGCCGGCGCGGCGCCGCGCCAGTTATGTATAGGGTGCGGGCCTCGGCACCGATGCCGAAGACGCAATTGCTGGGGGATCCGGGCATGGGGATGAACGCCCGCTGCTGGCCTTCGGGTCCAAATACGTAGATGCCCGCCTCCGACCCGCCGCCGGCCGTCGCGTAGATATTGCCTTCGACGTCCAGTGTCATGCCGTCGATGCCGCGCCGCTTGGAACCGAAGTCATGCAGCACGCGCTTTTCGGCCAGGGTGCCGTCCGATTGGACCGTGAACGCCACCAACTGGTGAGCTCCGTTGTCGAGATTGCTGTTGTCTGCCACGTACACACGCCGGTCGTCCGGCGTGACAATGATGCCGTTGGGCTTTTGCAGGTCGCGCGTCGCGACACGCACTTCGCCAGTGGGAGCAACCAAGAACACTCCCTCGAAGTCCAACTCGCGCGGCTCGTCCCCCACATAGCGAGGATCGGTGAAATAGACGTTGCCGCTAGTTGTAATCGCCAGATCGTTGGGGCTGTTGAAACGCTTGCCCTCGAATCGATCGGCCAGGGTGCGGACGTTTCCCTTGGCGTCGGTGATCGATATTCGCCGCGCGCTGCCGGGCGCGGCCCCTTCGCACGCAACGAGTTGTCCCTGGAGATCGAACTTCAATCCGTTCGACTTGCCGCTGGGATCGCGAAAGACGGTCGTCTGGCCCGTGCTGGGATCATAGCGGTAGATGCGATTGCCGATGTCGGAAAACAGGATGGCGCCGTCAGCGGCCGGGGCGGGCCCTTCGGTGAACTCGCCCTCGTTCCACAGCAGCTCTACTTTGGCTCCGGGCGGAACGATCTTGTCTTGTGCCGTGGGTTTAAACGCGCCGTCGGCCGGCGGATCGGCAGCCTTGACGGCGGACGAAAAACCGACCCATAGCGCCGCAATCAAGGCGGCCCGCAAGGGGATGCGTGGAAGTGTACGGTTCATGGCAGGCCGGTCTCCCGCAAGAGGTTGAATTGCCGTCGGTTGTTTGCGTAGCCATTGTGCGTTTGCCCGCGGCGGCTGACAAGAGTTGTCGCGGCAGCCGGTAAATTCGCCACGGACGGAACAACCGCTAGTCGCGGCCCCTGGAATGCGGGACGCGGGCGAAACGGCCGGCCGGTGCCACGCGTGAGGGACTATGTTTGCAGAGGAATTCGGTCCAGCGGAATTTCGGCAGGCGGCACTTACGACGATGGAATTTATTCTCGCGATCGGAGCCCTGGCGGCGCTCGTATGGACCGGCGCGATCATGTTTCGCGGCGGGTTAGTGGGCGGGCGCTGTTGGTCCTGTTGGCGGGAAGCTGCTTTGGCTACCCATTTTTCAATCTGCCGGCCGGCCCGATTCCGTTGACCGCCGACCGCTTGCTGTTGGTGGTCCTGGTCGTGCAGTATTGGTTCTACCGGCGCTGGGGTTGGGCCGATCCCAAGCCGCTGGCCGCGGCGGATTATATCCTGCTGGCGTTGGTCGTGGTGTTGACCGCCAGCACGATCACGCATGATTTTCGTTTCCAGAAGATGCAGCCGCTTTCGCAACTCGTATTCTTCTACGCCATGCCGGTGGCTATGTACTGGCTCGTGCGGCAAACGCGCTGGACCGACCGAGCGGCCCGTTGGATGTTTGCGTCAGTGGCGATCTTCGGCGTGTACTTGTGTTTGACGGCCGTTGCCGAGACGCACCAGATTTGGGCGGTCGTGTTTCCGAAGTACATCGCCAGCAGTGCTACTCGAGAGTTCTTGGGTCGCGGTCGTGGACCGTTTTTGAACCCGGCGGCCAACGGACTCGTGCAAGGACTCGGTCTCTGCGCCGCGCTCGTCTGCTGGCCGCGACTGGGTCGAGCGGGGAAATCGGCGGTGGCCCTCTCCCTGCCCATCTTCGCCTGGGGCATCTACTGCACGTTCACTCGCAGCGCCTGGATGGGAGCGGGCCTAGGCGCATTGGTGATCCTGGCCCTGACGACCCCGCCCCGGGCGCGGGCCGCGGTGCTAGGCAGTGTGATGGTTGCCGGCGTGTTGTTTTTGGCCGCCAGTTGGCAGGATTTACTGGCGTTCAAACGAGATAAGGACGTGTCCGCTCAAGAAGTCGCCGAATCAGCCAAGTTGCGCCCATCTTGGCGATGGTCGCCTGGCATATGTTTCTCGATCGTCCGCTGCTGGGTTGCGGCTTCGGTCAGTACGAACAAGAGAGCCCGGCGTATTTATCGGACCGCACGACCGACCTGCCATTGGAAAAGGCCCGGCCGTACATCCAGCACAATGTCTTCCTGTCGATGCTGACGCAGACGGGCCTGGCGGGCATGGGATTGTTCGTGGCGCTATTGGCCTGCTGGACGCGCACCGCCTGGCGACTGTGGCACCGTGCTTCCGCTCCCTGGTGGGTGCGGCGGATGGGGCTGCTGTTCATGGCGGCGCTGGGCGTGTACTTGCCGAATGCCATGTTTCACGACGTTTCGATCATTCCGATGGTGAACATGCTGCTGTTCTTCTTCGGCGGCGCGATCATGGCCCTGACCCCCTGGCTTGCGGCAGGACCAAACCCGTGCGAACCGAAATTCTCTCGCTCCGACGAAGAGTTGGCCCTGGCGGCGCGATAGCCGCCAATCGCTAACCAGCGGCCGGAATCATCCACGGCACGAGATAAGCCTGCGCCATGGTGAGTAGGCCCACCAGCGCCGCCAGGGCCACGCTGTGCCAAAAAACGAAACGCAGGATCCGCCCTTCGCCTCCCGACTGCTCGGTCGCCACGGCGGCCACGACGATACTTTGGGCATCGATCATCTTGCCCATTACGCCGCCCGTGCTGTTCGAGGCCACGATCAACACCGGGTTCAAACCCAGCTGTTCGGCCGTGATGCGTTGCAAGCTGCCGAACAGCGCGTTTGACGACGTGTCGGAACCCGTTAGCGCGATGCCGAGCCAGCCCAGCAACGGCGCGAAGAACGGGTAGAAGATGCCGGTGCGCGTGAAGGCCAGTCCCAGCGTGGCGTCGCTGCCGCTGAATTTGGTGACGAAGGCCAGTGCCAACATGCAGGCGATCGTGAGTAGGGCCCAGCGCATTTTGAACAACGTGTCGGCAAACTGCCGCGCAAAGGCGGCGGTCGAAATCCGCAACCAAATTGCCGACAGCACGGCGGCCAGGAAAATGCCCGTGCCGGTTGTCGAGAGCCAGTTGAATTTGTACGTTGCGTCCTCGCCTTTGGCGGCCCGATCCTGCCCCTCGGCTAGGCGCACCACGGGCGCGGTGCGGTAGACCCGGTTGTGCAGCCCCGGCATTTCCCAAGAGAACTTGCTGATGCCATCTAGCGCGTTGGGTCGCGACTCGGTGCCGCCGTCCAGAATCTCGCGGAACGAGGGAGTACCCCACAGAAAAACCAAGATCGACAACAGGGCCCAGGGAACCCAGGCGTAGGCAATCTGACGCGGCGACAGATTTGGCGCGGCCGGAAGCGTGTCGGCTGGCGGCTCGTCGGGAAATCGCCAGATCTCCTTGGGCTGCCAAAAGCGCAGAAAAACCGTCAGGCAAAACAACGATCCCAACCCGCCCACCACGTCGACGAGAGTCGGGCCGTGGTAATTGGCGGCCAGAAACTGAATGCCGGCAAAGCTGCCGCCACAAACTGCGATCGCCGGCAGGCAACCCATCACGCCGCGCCAGCCCGACATCGTGGCCACCAGCCAGGCCGGCACGATCAGCGAAAAAAACGGCAACTGGCGGCCCGCCATCTGACTGAGCGCCATCTCGTCGATCCCCGAGATTTTGGCCAAGGTGATAATCGGCGTGCCCAGCGCGCCGAAAGCCACTGGCGAGGTATTGGCCAGTAGCGCCAGTCCCGCGGCATAGAGCGGCGAGAAGCCCAGGCCGATCAACAGGGCCGCGGAGATGGCCACCGGGGTGCCGAATCCGGCGGCCCCCTCGACAAACGTGCCAAACGAGAAGGCGATCAACAGGGCCTGCATGCGCCGGTCGGGCGAAATGGCGGCCACCGAGTGCTTGACGATCTCGAACTGTCCCGACTGCACGGTGAGGTGAAACAGAAAAACGGCGGCCAGCACGATCCAGCCGATCGGCAGCAGGCCGAATCCGGCGCCGTAGGCGGCCGAAGCCAACGCGGCCGGCAGTGGCATGCCGAAACCGAAGATTGCCACCGCCAGCGCCACGGCCAGCCCTGCCACGGCCGCGCGTGGGGCCGACTGGCCGACCACCAGCAAACCGAGCAAAACGGCGATCGGCGCCAAGGCCATCAGCGTCGAGAGCCAGGCCGAGCCGAGCGGATCGTAAAGCTGCACCCAGTCCATCCGCCCCCGCTCCGCTGAGTAACGCTGTCCCGGCCCAAACGAGGCTGGTAGTCTACTGACTGCCCGCTGGCGCGAAAACCAGCAAAACCACGATCGCGCCAAAAAGCCCGATAAATCCGGTTCGACGTCAAAGGGCCGGGCGATCACGACCTTCGATTCCTCGCAACGGCGCTTTGCCCATGGCCGACGTGTCGCAGTTGTTCGCCACCGCCATGCGCCTGGCGGCCGAAGGCCAGGCCGAGCCGGCCGAGCAGGCCTATCGCGAAGTCGTACGTGTCGAACCGGGACATGCGGCCGCTCACCACAATCTGGCGGCGCTACTGCACCAGCGGGGCGAGCTCGCCTCGGCCCGGGCGCACTACGAACAAGCGATTCGCCTGCGCCTGGCTTCGCGCCCACGCACAATAACCTGGGCAACCTGCTGCGCGATTTGGGAGATGCGAACGCGGCGCTGGCTTGCTATCAGGAGGCCTCGCGGCTGGACCCCAATTTCACCGAGGTGCATAGCAATTGCGGCACGCTGCTGCACGTGCATGGGCACATGGATGCCGCGCTCGAATGTTACAATCGCGCGCTGCAATTGGATCCTAGCCTTTCGATCGTGCATTTCAACCGCGCGAAACTTTACGACGATACTGGTCGAATTCCGCTGGCCATCGATGGCTATCGGGAGTCGTGGCGGCTAGACCCCAACTATCCGGCGCCCGGAATTAACCTTGCGATCTTGTTCAATAGTATTGAAGAGCCGGACCAGGCCTTGGAGTGTTGCCGCAAGGTGCTGGATTTGGGTGCGGATTCGGCCATGGTTCGCCGCACCGTGGCTGGGGCTATGCGCGGCATGGGACGCGTCGAGGAAGCGATCGCCTGGTATCGTGGCTCGCTGGAATTGGAAGCCGATCCGGTGCAGCACAGCAATCTGCTGTATGAACTGAACTTTCAAACGGGGCTCGACCCGGCGGCCGTGTTCGCCGAGCATCGGGCTTGGGCCGCGGCATACGCCGAGCCGCTCACGGCGCGGGCCGCGCCCCACGCCAACGATCGTACGCCCGACCGCAAACTGCGAGTCGGCTATCTCTCGCCCCATTTTCGCGAACACGCCGTCAATTTCTTTACCGAACCGCTGCTCGCGGCACACGATCGCGGACAATTCGAGATCTATTGTTATTCGGATTCAAACGTGGGTGACAGCGCCACTGCTCGCTTGCGGTCGGCGGTCAATCATTGGCGTGACGTACACCAGTTGAGTGACGAACAAATCGCGACGCTCGTGCGACAAGACCAGATCGACATTCTCGTCGATCTGACCGGCCATATCGGAGGAAACCGGCTCTTGGTCTTTGCCCGCAAGCCTGCGCCATTGCAGGTTACGTACATCGGCTATCAGAACACGACTGGAATGTCGGCCATGGATTATCGGCTGACCGACGAGCAGGCCGACCCTCCCGGTCGCACGGATGCCTTTTACACAGAGCAGCTGGTCCGGCTGCCGAGAAGTTTCTTTTGCTACAGGCCCGACGATTACGGCCTGGAAGTTTCGCCGCTGCCGGCGCTCGAGCGCGGGTTCGTGACGTTCGGCTCGTTCAACTTGTTTGCCAAGGTGACGCCGCGTGTGCTCGACGTCTGGCTGGGCATCCTGGCACGCGTGCCGCGGTCGCGACTAATGGTGCTGGCCAATTGCGGCGGATATGCCGAGCGATTATTGCACGCCGGAGCGCAGGCGCGCGGAATCGAGTCGGGTCGGGTCGAAGTCTTCGAGCGGTTGCCGAGGATTGACTACCTGCGGCTCATGCAGCAAGTCGACATCGCACTGGACCCGTTTCCGTTCAACGGGCATACGACCACATGCGATTCGATCTGGATGGGCTTGCCGGTGGTAATGCTCGAAGGCCAGACCTATGCCCGCGCTTCGGCGGCAGCGTGCTCAAAAACGTCGGGCTGGACAGCTTGATAACCAGCAGCGTGGAGGCGTATGCCGACGCGGCGGTGAGTCTGGCCACGGACTTGCCGGCTTTGTCGCGCCTGCGTGGCGAGTTGCGACCACGCATGGCCGCCTCGTGCCTGTTGGATTTTTCGGGCTTTGCTCGCCACGTCGAGCGTGCCTATCGGCGTATGTGGGTGGACTGGTGCCGGGGCGGCTAGCAGCCCCGGCGCCAAAAAGGCTGGCACGTCACGAGGTGATGTCCAAATCTCCCAGCCGCGCACGCGCTTTTTCGAATGAAGTCGGCTAATTTCTTTTCTCGGGAGCCGTCGTACCCGTCTTGCCAAAGTTTTCGATTGAGCCGATGGTGCGCCGATCGGTTTGCGGCCTGGTAGAGCTGATCTCGCTCGGCGCGCTCGTGTGGAACATTCCCGCCTGGAAACAGCGCAAAGGCCTCCTGAAACGCTTCGTAACCTCGGAGCAACCCGGCCGTTTGGTAGGCCTCGGCCGTGATGTGATAGTCCGGGTCGCCGGGAAAATCGCCGGCGAACAGGTATTCGAACCCGCCGTTGTCGATGATGCCCGACGAATGCCAGACGAGCATGATCACTCGTTCTTCCGGCGAGTACTGCGTGGCATCGACCCAATGAGAATAGCGATCACCGATTTTGTGAAATGTCCCATTGATCAGGTCCCAATCGCCCGCCTTCGCCAAAAGCGTCAAAAACGGAGTCGTATTCTCGAACTGCCAGCGTTCTGCGTTGATGATGTCGGCCGGAGGGCCAAATTCGTAGGGATCGCGCTGCAAATCTCTAACGTCGCATTTTGGCAAATTGTCGCGCAGTTGCTGCAGCCCGGCATCGGAGAGGGCCGAGCGGGCAAAAGCCATCTCTTCCAGCGTCGAACAATGGAGCAGCGCTGCAATGCCGTCGTCGGTCAGACGCGGGGTGTTCAAGTAGAGGCAATCCAGTTTCGGCAGCTCCGCAACGACGGCGATGCCTTCGGCCGTGACTTGTTCCGAACGGATAATAAGCGTCGTGAGGTTCTGTAACGCGATCAGTTGCCGCAGGCCCGCATTCGTAAACGGCCCCTCCAGGCACGCGTGAACTAAGCCCGACAGTTGCTGCGATGCTCGACAATCCTTCGTCCGTGACCTGGCCGCCAAGCGACAGACGCCGGAGCCGAGGCAAACCGATTAAGTGCTTGCAGAATGTGCCGCGGATTTCGTCGTTTTTGGAAAACGATAGGTCCTCAAGATTGACGAGTGCTGACAGAGGTGCCAATTCCGCATCAGAAAACCTGCTGTCGCCCAATGTCACTTTGCGCAGGCTCGGCACACGCGCGATGCAAGCGATTGCCGCCAGGTCCAGGTCTCGCGCGTCGCCGATGTAGAGATATCCAAGCTGCGACATCGCGCCTAGGTGGGCAAGTCCGGCCGACGTGAATCCCGAACCGTCGATCCGCAGTTCCTTCAAGTTCGCCAAGTTGGCTAGATCGGAGAGCGCTCCGTCGCTGAGGCCAGTGTAAAACGTCAGCTCCTGGAGGTCTCGAAGGGAGCCGATGTGCGCGGCGATCTCGTCGACATTCGCGGCGTCGGAGACGCCCACCTTGACAACACGCTCCTGGTCGTCGAACTCGAAGAAGTGGTGGTGCGTGCGCAGGTAATTCAGCGCCGCTGCAATCTCGTTCTTGTCTTTGGGCATGAGAGCCGTCCGTCAACTACGCCGCGCCGCTTCGTCAAATATAGCGATTTCTTCCGGCGCATTCAGGCCGAGCACCAATAGATTGTGATCTCGAAGAGCGATGTGACTCACTACCTTCGTAGCCCGGATAGGCGAGCGCCCAAGAATGGCCCGGACCCTTCACGCCAGTCCCAAATCCTCGTACAGCGCCGCCAAAAGCGTGCGCATGCGAATGTCGTGTTTGGCTTCGCCCGGCATGCCGTTGAAGACGATTGCCGCGGCCAGCCTTCGCTCGGGATCGGCGAAAGCGACCGACGATTGGCTGCCGCCGTGGCCAAATGTTTTCGGCGAACTGTACTTGCCATATCCATAGGGCACCGTGTCGGCGCCGTAACGGTTCGAGTCGATGATCGTGCCCAGTCCCCAGTCCATCACGTGCCGAAACGTCTCGTCGAACATTCCCACCCGCTGGGGCGTGGTCATCAGCCGAACGCTTTGCGGCGACAGGACTCGCGCGCCGTCGAGCTGGCCGCCGTCCAATAGCATCTGGTAGAAGCGACCCAAGTCGTGCATCGGTCCGCGGGCGTTGCCGCCGGGCGCCAGCACGCGGGCGCCTTCGGGAGTGTCGTAGCGCTGGGGATACGGCTCGGCTTTCTCCAATTGCAACATCACGCCCATCCGATCGCGATTGCGCTCCCACTCTTCGAAGGGCATGCCGATCCAGGAGTTGTTCATGCCCAGCGGAAGAAATATCTCTTGCCGCACGTAATCGCCGAGCGTGCGCCCGTCGGCGCGGCGCACCAACTCGCCCAGGATGTACCAGCTCGAATAGGCATGGTAACCGGCTTTTTCGCCCGGAATCCAGCCGCGTTCGATTTTGGCCGCGCAAATCCGCGCGATGGTCTCCGACCAGTCGGCCGCGAGCGGGTCGAGTACGACCCAGCGAAATCCGCCGGTGTGCAACAGAATGTGGCGTAGCGTGATCGCTTCCTTGCCATTCTGGGCGAATTCGGGAATCACCGTGGCCACGGGTTCGTCGAGCGCGAGCTTACCCCGCTCGACGAGTTGCAAGGCGGCCGCCGCGCTAACGGGCTTGGAAGCCGACATCCAGAGCATGATGGTATCGGCCGTCATGGGAACGCCGGCACGCGCCTCGCCGCGACCAAAATCGGCGACCACGCAATCGTCGATCGCCGCGTACACTTGCGCCGACGTGTAGACCGACCTGCATTCCCGAGTCGATGACGGCGCACGAGCGCGGCAGGATTTGCTCGGGGCCGGCCGCGGGCGACGGGTGCGCTGCCATCGCGCTAGCGTTTTTTCCAGTCGAAGCCGGCCATCGAGGCCAGCGCCAACTCAAGCGCGTGCGTGCCGTCGCGACCGTGTCCCTGCGCGGCCAGCGCGACGTACAGCTGATTGGCCAGCGCCAGGCCGGGCATGGCGATTTTCAGCCGCCTTGACTCGGCCAGGGCGATTCCCATGTCCTTGATGAAATGCTCGACCATGAATCCGGGAGCGAAGTTGCCTTCGATGATCCGCGGGCCCAGGTTCGAGAGCGACCAACTGCCGGCCGCGCCCGACGCGACCGATTGCAAGACCGTGTTCAGATCCAGTCCTGCGCGGTAACCATATAGCAGAGCCTCGCAAACGCCGATCATGTTGGCGGCGACGAGAACCTGGTTGACCATCTTAGTGTGCTGGCCGGCGCCGGGACCTCCCTGGTGAACGATGGTCTTGCCCATTGCTTGCCAACAGGGTTGCAAGGCTTCGACGACGTCTTTCTCGCCGCCGATCATGATCGAAAGCCGGGCTTCACGCGCCCCACGTCGCCGCCCGAAACCGGCGCGTCGACGGAATGCACGCCGGCCTTTTTGGCCTGCTCGGCGATCTCGACCGCCAGCGACGGTTCGCTGGTGGTCATGTCCACGAGGATCGAGCCGGCGCGGCTGCCCGCTAGCGCCTCCATCGGCGCCGAGAATTACCGAACGGACATCGGCCGGGAATCCGACGATGCTGAATACGACGTCGGAAGCCTCGGCGACGGCGCGGGGAGTTTCGGCCCAGCGCCACGCCTTTGTCAACCAGCGGCTGGGCCTTCGATTTGGAGCGATTGAAAACCGTTGCCGAAAATCCGGCCGACATCAGGTGGCCGCACATGCTGGCCCCCATCACGCCCGTGCCGATCCAACCGATGCGTGTCGTGCCGGGAGTTGCTGGTGAAAGGGACATGGCTGCTCGAAAGTGAAGAGGAATAGGGGCGGCCGTTGCCGGCGATCGTAGTGCGCGGCGACTACCAATGGTCGTCTGGGCGCCGCAGGATTTCGTTAAGGACGATCATCTGTTTTAGCGTTTGTGGGTTGGCGAGCATTCCGGCCAGCGCTAGCCCCGCTTCGGATCGGTCCGCCGTCGTGGCGGCGGGAACGGAATCGGTCGCGGGCTGCGCGCTGCTGGGTTTGGCGTCGCCGAGCGTACCCACCTTGCGGCTGAACGCCTTTTGCAGATGGTCTTCCATCTGCTGATCGGCGCGTACGATGTCGTCGGCCAGATGCTCGGCGTGCTGCTTAAAGCCGCGATGACCCAAGTGCTTCTCGACCGAACTGGCGACGCTGTCAAACGAGCGCTGTGGCAAGGGCTCGATGGCCGCGGCGGTCTCGCGGAGGGGCTGCTTGGGGGCTGGCTTTGGCGGTTTTGGCGCGGGTTTGACCGGCGACTCGCGTTTCAAGCGTTCGCCCTTCCGCTCGCTGGCCCGTTTCAAAAACTGCTCAATCTCGGTGTTTAATTTGGCTTGCTCGGGAGTCGGCTGTGCCGCCTGTGGCTTCGGTGGGCGCGGAGGCCGCGGGCCGGCATCCAGCTTGCGTCGCGGTTCGTTGCGGGGGGGAGTTGGGCCCGAGCGGAGCGCCGACAGCAGGTGGTTCACCACGTAGACGATGATGAACACCAGCGGAACCGCGAAACGCAGCCAATCCTCGATAGCCGCCAGCGGAAACCATCCGATCATGGCGATCCGAACTCCTCAAACCCAGAAATACCAGTTCTTATTGTACGCCGCTACCCTTTGGGAACCGGCGAGCCGGCGATGCTCTTGCGCATGTCGGTGTCAGCCTGAATGTTCCGCAATTTGTAGTAGTCCATGATTCCCAGGTGCCCGCCGCGAAATGCCGCGGCGATGGCCTTGGGCACTTCGGCTTCGGCTTCCACGACCTTTGCCCGGCTTTCTTCCATTTGCGCGATCATTTCTTGTTCCTGCGCCACGGCCATGGCCCGCCGCCCCTCGGCGTTGGCCCGGGCGACGCGCGTGTCGGCCTCGGCCTGGTCGGCCTGCAAGCGGGCGCCGATGTTGTCTCCCACGTCGATATCGGCGATGTCGATGGAAACGATTTCGAAAGCCGTCTGAGAGTCCAAGCGACGCGCCAGCACGGCCTTCGAGATCCGGTCGGGGTTCTCCAGCACCTGGGTGTGCGAATCGGACGAACCGATGGCGCTCACGATACCCTCGCCCACGCGGGCAATGATCGTCTCTTCGGTCGCCCCGCCGATCAACTGATTGAGATTGGCGCGGACAGTGACGCGCGCCTTGACCTTGAGTTGAATGCCGTTTTTAGCCACCGCGTCGAGCGACTCGCGCGCCGCGTCGCGGGCCGGGCAGTCGATTACCTTGGGATAGACGCTGGTTTGCACGGCTTCCAGCACGTTGCGGCCGGCCAGGTCGATGGCCGTCGCCAGCTTGAAATCCAGGTTAATGGTTTTGGCCTTCTTGGCGGCGATGATCGAGCGAATGACCAAAGGCACGTTGCCGCCCGCCAGGTAATGGGCCTCGAGCGTCTTGCTCGTGATGCCCGTCTCGTCGGTCAAGCCGGCCTGCACGGCCATGATCTTGCTGCGCACGATCACGGTGGGATTCACTTTGCGAAAGGTCATGCCCAGCAGGTCGAAAATGCCAATTTTCGCGCCGGTCGTTATGGATTGAATCCACAAGCGAAAATAGCGGGCAAAGACGGCGAAGAACACCAGCATGAAGATCATGCCGGCGCCAATGGCCAACAGAACGATCCACTGCGCGGCGGGTATGTCAGCGATCAAGCGCGTCATCGCAATGGATCCTCGGAGTGTCGACCTCGGCCGAATGCCCCACGAGGGGCGGTCGCCCCCCTTCGGCTAGCCATTGTCCAAGGGCCCGCCCGGCAGTGTCAAGCCAAGGGGTCCTCCAGGGAGTCCAACCCCAGCGATTCGATGGGCTGCGACAGCACATCGTCGGTCGACAGCGGAGCGTCGTCGGCCGCGCGAACCACCACCCGGTTGCCGTGAACTTCGATCACCCGGACCCGCTGGCCGGCTTCGATGGGCGGTCCCTGGCTGATCGCGTCGATGGTATGGCCGTCGATCAGCACCGCGCCGCTGGGCAACATGACGGTCTTGGCCACGCCCACTTTACCCTGTAATTGTCGCAACGACCGCCGCTGGGGCGAGTCGGGCAGCACCTCTTCACTGGTCGGAACCTTCAACAGCAAACGCCGCCCCATGGGCGTCTTCGGCCACCAGCGGAACGCGAAAGCCAACATCGTCGGCACCGCTGCCGCCGTCATGGCCAGAAACAAAAAACCGGTCGCGGCGCCGCGATGGTAAAACGCCAGAATAATCGCCGCCGTCAACGCCCCAACCGACAAAAATCCCAGCAGGCCGCCAGAGGGCACGAACACTTCGAGCACCACCAGCGTCAGGCCGAGAAGCAGCAACAGCGCGGACCAGACCAAGGGATCCATGTCAAGCGAGCAAAGCTAAGTTGAGTTTGTGGCGCGAAGCAGCATCCTTGAGCTTAGTCGATTCCCGGCGCTCTGGCTACGCTTGGTCGCCAGCGCTGCGGACCACCACGCGGTTGCCGTGCACCTCGACAACGACGACCTGGGCGCCTCGGCCGATCACCTCTCCGTCGGCAATCACGTCGACCAGCTCGCTGCCGAACAGCGCCTTGCCCGAGGGAATCAACTGCGTCGTGGCATGCCCGCGATGTCCGAGCAGATGGTCGAAATCCACCAGCGACTCGCGATGCGCGAGATCTTCCAGTTCCTGGTAGCTGGGCGGTTGCAGCATGACGTGATTGAAAAAAGGCGTGTGGGGCAGGTACTTATGCATCACCATTGCGGCGATGACCACGCCCACGCCGGCGCCCACCAGCCCCAGCAACGAGTTTTGCAGCTGCGTCAATTGGTAGTCGTTGTGCGGCACGACAAACGTCTGGCTGGCCAGCACCAATGAGACGATCACCAGCAGGCCGCCGCCCAAACCGAAGATCGCGGAACCGGGCAAGACAAACAGCTCGAGTAGAATGCAGCATACGCCGCCGGCAAACAGCAGCACTTCCAACCAGCCGGCCGTGCCGTCCAAGTGCTTGCTCCAAAAATAGAGCAAGAAGCAGACCCCGGCAATGAACGCGCCGATGCCGATCCCCGGCGCTTGCAACTCAGCGTATAACGCGGCGCCGCCGATCAATAGCAGCATCCAGGCCACGGCCGGCGCTCCCAGGGCGTCGATCAAGTAATCGGCCCAGGTCGGCTCGGCCAGCAGCAACTCCCCCTCCAAGCCATAGGCCTGCTTGAATCCCGCGAAGTCGCGCACCGTGTGTCGCGCCAAACCCAGCTCCTGGGCCTCATCGCCCGTCAGTCGCAACGCGTCGCCGGGCCGGGTGACCTCCGGGCCTTGGGTCCAGTCGTCGGGGGCGGGCTGGGCCTTTAGTTCGGCCTCGCAAAAGTAGTCGACCGCTCCGTCCGGGCGGTGCGTGTAGCGGAACACGCGTAAATCGGGGTCAACCAGTGCCGCGGTCAACGACCAGGAACGCCCCTTCTTGGGACCCAGGTTGTCGCGCAGCGTTTCACGCGCCAGCAGAATGTCCTCGGCCGACAGATCGGGGGCGCCCGCGCCACCCAGCACGGCGCCTTGATTCAGCACCAGTTGATCGCAGGCCATGGCAATCAGGGCCGCGTCGGCCCGCGCCTCGTGGGGCACGTAGGCCACGGTGCGCACCTTGGCGCGATCCAGGTCCGCCAGAAAGTTGGCCAGGTTCATGCTATCGATCAGCGACCCGCCGGGACTGTCGATCCACAGACAGATGAAGTTGGCGTCTTGTCCGCTGATCCGATCTTCGATCATCTTCTGCACGCGAGAGATCGATTGTGCGGTGATCGGACCCTTGATCGCGATTCGCACCGGCCGCCATTCGCCCTCAAACGAAGGGTCGTCTTCGAGTGCCTCGGGCGCCAGCGACAGCGCTTTGGCAAGCGCCGCGCGATCGGCCGCCAGGAATTTCACGAAGCCCAGTTCGCGCGCCTCGCGGCCGGTGAACTCGGCCAGTTGGCCGGGGCGCTTGAGCGTCTTCTTCGATTGAATGGTATGCCGCTGCTTGAGCTCGTCCAATTCAGTGCCCAGCACGAACTCGGGGCTGACCTCGGTTTCGACCTTGAGTACCTCGACATTCTTGTCGAGCATGCCGAGCGCTACCTCGGACGGAATGGTTCGCCTGCGGTTCGCGATCTCGCGATACCCGCTCAAAATCGTTGGATCGATCCCTTCCTCGGCCGGCTCGTCCATGCCGGCGTCGCCCAACTGGGCCTCGGGCGCCATGATGATCTCCTCGCACGCCATGGCCACGAGCACGGCGTGGCCCTTAAGCACGTGCGGAATGTAAGCCACGGTCTTGGCGGCACTGGCCTCGCGGCTCGACAAATAACGCGCCAGCTTCAGCGCCCGTTCGAAATCGCTGCCTTGCCCGCTTTGATTCTTCGACGAGGAAAACTCGAACACCAGGACGGGCCGTTCTTCGCCCGCGGGAAACTTTTCGAGCGCGTGTTTGACGGCGCGAATGACCTGCGTGTCCCCCGTGCCCACCAGCGGCAATGGAATGCGAATCAGTCGGCCCGGGTGGTGCGAGAGGGGCGCCTTGCTCGACTCCGGAGCCGGCGCATGAGAAATGTCGTCGGCCCCACTCTTGCCTGCAGCGGGGTCATCGGCCGGTTGCGGAGGGGACTTATCGTCGGCCGCCAGCAGAACCATGCCCAAGAGCAACAGGCACAGGCCGCCAAGCCTTCGCAGGTGGCGCCGATTCGTGGCCAGACCGACCAGGCGGGACAGCACCATAACCAGACCGTTGACGTAAACTACGGGGGCAACGCAATTTCCTATCCGTCTGTTTGCCGAGCATTCTGATTATAGCGCGCGCGAAAAGGGAGTCAAACTTGCCGCTAGCGCGGGCGGTGGGCGGTTTTCGAGAAGCGTTCGTTGCGCTTTCGGCGGCAACTACTTGCGCTTCGGAGTGACCGCCGGACGAGCGGCCTGAGCGGGCTCTTTCGGCGCCTCGGGAGGAGCCGCCTGGGAACCACTGCCGTCGTCCTCGACGACGTGCTTCCAGCCGGTAAGGCGCATCGCGGGCGACAAATTCGGAGCGAGAAAATCGAAGACAGCCGTCAAGTCATTCGTCTTGCCCGAGACGAAGGCATAGTCGCTGTTTGCCTTGCCGCCCGGCAGGAAAATGCGCAGCCCTTGCGGCATGCAATCGGCGTCGTTGAGAATTACCGTTGCGCTTTGAAAATTGGCGGCGTCCTGTTGGAACTTGGGAATCGCCTCCAGCCAGATCGTCTTGCCGATCTGATCCTTGGGCGTGGTGTCGCGCATCCAATATCGACGTTTCAATTGCTCGGCCTTGGCGCCGAAAATGAATGGCAGCGGGCCGTCGGAAATGGCTTTGCCTCGCATGTCCGGCGGCAGTCGACGCTCGATCAGCAATTTCTTTTCGGCGTTGAATTCGAAGATCGCTTTGCCGTCGCACATCCAGTGATCGAGCCCTTCGGTCTTGGGTCGGGTCACACCGGTGGCCGCGTCGAATTCCTCGAGCGACGTGATGCTGTACTGTCCGCAGTCAGGGGCCTTGTACTTGATTTGTCCCTGTCCGGTGGATTTAAGCGAGTTTTCCTTAGGATTTCCAAACGCCGAGTCGTATTCCCAGCGAGTGAACGCACATTTGAAGGTCTTCACTTTGTCGCTCTGCTTCTCCCACTTGTTGAGGATTTGATCGAGCAAGTTTTGTTGCGACTCGGTGAGCGTAAATGGTGCCACGACGGCCACGCTCTTGGCGACGCCCGTGGCCGGCTGGGCGGACCGTTGGCCCGGCACGCCGTTGGATTGCTGCGCGGCAGGTTGGCGAGCGCCCTGGGGCGCCCCGCTGGATGGCGCCGGATTGCCCTGACGAACATTGGCATTCGCCGGAGCTGCGCTGGTTCGCGGGGGCGTGCGCTGGGCGGTCCGCGGTGGCGGAGCGTTCTGCTGAACGGCCTTCGTTTGCACCGGCGCCCGGTTCTGGCCGAAGGCCAGTGGCCCACAGAATGATACCGACATCAAGGCTATCAGCGACAGAAGCGGCGAGATTCTCAACTGCATGCGCGGACCCATTCGGGGCAAGAGAGATCTTTAGATTAGCGCGGGATCCAATTACCGGCGGCGTGCCGCCAATTCGTAGCGCCAAGGCGGGCCCTACGCGAGGGCCGGATGTTAGCAAGAACCCCCAGAACCCCCTAGGGCGATTTGAGCCATCCAGTCCCAAAAAGCCCCCGCGTCGGCAAACGAATGCAGGGTGTGGTCGGCGGCGTCAGTTTCGCTCAGGTCGCTTGGCTGTCCGCTGCCGCTGAATAGCACGGTGTGGGTGCCCGCACGGCGGCCAGCTTCAATATCGAAACGATAGTCGCCGATCATGACGCACTCGTTTGGCCGGAGCCCCCAAGCTTCGCAAATCTTCCAGATCGCCGCCGGGTGGGGCTTCGGCGGTCCGTCCTCGCGACAGACGACCGGGTCGAACTCTAATTGCAGCCGCTCGAGCGTGGCCGCCGTGCTCAGCCGACTGTTGCGCGTAAAGATCGCGCGGCGCAGGCCGCGCTGCCGGAGCGTGTCGAGAAAATCGCGCACGCCGGGATAGAGCGTGGCGCGCTCGGCGCCACGACGTTCGTGCTCGTGCAGGATGGCCCAACAGCGCTGGGCGTCGTCGGCGCTGGCCCTGGCGATGGCCTCCAACAGGGGCAAGCCGCCGGCCAGACCCATTTCGCGGCGCATGGCCTCGAAGTCCAGGCTCGAATCGACCAGCGTGCCGTCCATGTCGAAGATCGCGCCGCGAATTGCCATGGTTTGATTCGGCGCGACGGTGTTGAAGCGACCTCTACTTCTCGTGCGGCTCTTCCAGATAAGTGTAGCCTTGCAGCCCGTCTTCGTAATAGCGAAGGAAGCGGCCTGCCTCTTCGTAGCCGATGCGCGATTCGCGGACCGCCAGCTCGACGGACGTGCGAAACTGCTTCATCAGCCCCTCGACATTGAACTCGACGTAGTCGAGCACCTCGCGCACGGTATCTCCCTTGATGACCGTCTCGAGCACGACTTCGCCGTCGTCGTCCATGCTCACGTGCACGGCATTGGTGTCGCCGAACAGGTTGTGCATGTCGCCCAGGATTTCCTGATAGGCACCCAGCAGAAACGCGCCCAAGTAATAGGGCTCGCCGCTAAACGGATGCAAGGGGAGCGTGCGTTTCACGTCACGGCGGTCGATGAACTGCTCGATCTTGCCGTCCGAATCGCAAGTGATGTCGCCCAGCACGGCGTGCCGCGTGGGTCGTTCGTTGAGGCGATGAATCGGCATCACCGGGAACAATTGCTTGATAGCCCAGCTATCAGGCATCGATTGAAACAGCGAGAAATTGCAAAAGTAGGTGTCGGAGAGCATCGCGTCCAGACCTTCCAATTCCTCGGGCACGAATTCCAGTTGCCTGCTCAATCGCTGGATTTTGTGGCAGATGGCCCAGAACAGGTTCTCGGCCATGCTCCGCTGCACGAGCGGCAGGTAACCGCCGGCAAACAAATTCATTGCCATGTCGAGCGATTGGCTGGCGTCGTGATAACCTTCGAGCACGTTTCGCACGGTGAGGTTCTGGTAGGTGTCGAGTAGATCGAACAGCGGCTGCTCGACATCCTCGGGCAGTTGCAAGGGGACGTCATTCTCGCCCTGCCCGGCCACGCCCAGCACGCTGAACACGAGCGCACTGTGATAGGCCACGACCGCGCGGCCGCTTTCGGAGATGATCGTGGGATGCGCCACTCCGGCTTCGTCGCAAACGCTTTGCACGTGGAAGACGACGTCGTTGGCGTATTCCTGCAGGGTATAGTTGGCGCTGGATTCGAAATTGGTTTGCGAGCCGTCGTAGTCCACGCCGAGTCCGCCGCCGACGTCGAGGAACGACAGCCCGGCGCCTTGCTTCGCCAGGTCGGCGTAGACGCGCACGGCCTCGTTGAGCGCGCCTTTGATCTGGCGGATGTTGGTGATCTGGCTGCCCAGGTGAAAGTGCAGCAGCTTGAAGCAGTCTTCCATCCCGTGCGATTTCAACTCATTCAAGGCACGCAAGATTTCGGTCACGGTCAGCCCGAACTTGGAGCGGAAACCGCCGGACTGTTGCCAGCGACCGGAACCGCGTGCCGCCAGCTTGACACGCATGCCGATCATGGGCCGCACGCCGATTTTTTCGGCCAGCTTGAGAATCAGCTCCAGCTCGGTATATTTTTCGACCACCGGAATGATCTGCCGGCCCATCTTCAGCGCCATCATCGCCATCTCGATGAACTCGGCGTCCTTGAAGCCGTTGCAGATGATCGGCGTGTCGTTGGCGGCCATCGCGACCACCGCCATTAGCTCGGGCTTGCTGCCGGCCTCTAGACCGAAGTTATAAGGCTTGCCGTAGCGCAGCACTTCTTCGACCACTTGCCGTTGCTGATTCACCTTGATCGGATAGACGCAGCAGTAATTGCCCGTGTAGTGGTGCTCCGCAATGGCGCCGGCGAATGCCCCGTGAATCTCGCCCAGGCGGTGCTTGAGGATGCCTGCGAAGCGGATCAGGATCGGCAGGTCGATGCCCCGCAATTGCAGCCGGTCGACCAGTTGTTTCAAATCAAGTCCACGGTCGGGCTCCTTCGTGGGGTGGACCCGCACGTGACCATTTTCGTCGACGGAGAAGTAGCCCTTGCCCCAGCGGGCAATGTCGTACAACTCGGCGGCGTCGCTGGTCGTCCAGCGCCGAACTTCTTGATCGAGCATGGCAAAAGCACCCTCGTAGGGTCGAAACAAGTGCAAGCTTTCTATAGTACCGAATTATTGGCGCGTGGTCGACGCCGTGCCATGCCAAAAACTCCTTGAAGCGGCGAGAATTATGGCCGCTGGGCGCGTTACCTGAGCGACTGCGGGATGGTCGAAAGCCGTGTCGAACTGGATAATCGCGAGTACACTCGACGCGCGAGAGCAACCAAGGACCGTTTGATGCCGATCGAACCACGCTGGATCGTGAACACGCCAGCCAGCGGTCTGTACGCCGCCTCGGTAATGTTGGATGACCAGTTGGCGGCCGGTCGCGCGGTATCGCTCGATTCAGCCGCGTTGGAACTGCTGGCCCCGGCGGTCGAGTCATTAGCCGCGGACCTGGCGGCGGCGGCACTCAATCCGGCGATCTTTTTCAATCACGCCATCCCGCTAGCCGCGCGATTTGACACGCCGTTGAAGTGGGCCGAAGTCCTGGTTCTCAAAGCTCTCGGACCGCGAACGGGGCCCGATCAAATCGCCGCTCGCCTCGCGCACAGCCGGATCGCCATGGATTCGGCATTCGCTCACGCATATCCGCGGCTGCTCGAAGAGCTTGAGCTGCGGTCCGAACCGCTGCGCCTGCAATGGGAGGCGCGCGGACCCGGTTTGATGAAGGGCGTGGGGCGGTTGTTCGACCCGGGTCTGGTGGTCGAACAGGCTGACGTCATTCTTGTGCAGCCCGTGATGGGCGGAGGCGGCGGTGCGCATCTCCCGTACAACTCGCTGCACATCGAGGCGGTGCTCGCCAACCCAATCGCCGAATTGCCAGAAGTGGTTCGACTGGGCTGGCTGTGGTCGCAACTGAACCTGGACTTGCCCAGGTTTCAAGACGCGCTGCACCGCGATCGGCTGCACCAACTCGGCCGCCTGGCAATGGTCCCCGCCGTGTTGGCGGCGGCCGAGGAGGTCGATTTGGCGCGAATCGACGAAGCCACTTTGGCCACGGCGCTGGTCGCGTGGCGCGCTTCGGGGGCCCAGGCGAGTCAGCTGCTCGAGTGGTGGCAAACCCGTCAAGCCACCGCGGCCTCGTGGAACGTCGCCCTGGGTGCTTTGGATCGCATGCTCGCTTGAACGCTCTGCGGATCTTCGCCACGCCGGGCCGCTTGCGGGAAGCGGCGTGCGGCGTATGATGGCGGGCAACCGCCCACGAAACAGGAATCGCGCACGATGAAGCTGACTCTCCAGATTGCCCGCCCGCCAGTCATTCAAATTGCTCTCGACTATGCCACGATCGATGACGCACTGGCCATGGCGCGAATCGGCGTCGAGGCCGGCGTCGACTGGTTGGAGATCGGCACGCCGCTGATCGTGTCGGAAGGCGTAGCGCCGATCGGCAAGATGGTCCGCGCGTTTCCCGAGTACCCGGTGCTGGCCGACTATAAAACGATGGACTCGGGTTGGAAGAACGTGGAGCGCACGGTCGCGCAAGGCGGCCACGTGATGACCGTTTGTGCCAACTCGCCCGACGAGACGGTCCTCTCGGCGATTGCCGAATCGAGGAAATGCGGCGTGTGGGTCGTGGCCGACACGATCGGCGTCAAGGACCAGGCCGCCCGCGCCCGGCAGTGCGCCGATTGGGGAGTTCATATGATCTACCTGCACTACGGAGCCGATCAGCGCAAGGCCGACGCCACGCGCGACTCGGTCCAGTGGCTGGAAGAAGTCCAGCGCGCGGTTTCGATCCCGATCGGCGTGGGGTGTTTTGACGTCGAGGACGCCGCGCGCCGCCGCGCGAGGGGCCGAACTGATTGCCATCGGCCACCCCGTGATCAGCGCGGCGGATCCGGCCGCGGAGTTGCGTCGATTTGTCCACGAGGTGAAGCAAGCCTACCGCCCGCGCGGAAAGTAGACGCCAAACCAGTCGCCGTTTTTTCGGGCGGCTAGCGAAAATACGCGTCCAGCGGCCCGGAAAAGGCAGCGCACGGGCGCGCCGGAGCTTGCTCGTGCTAGCACCCGCTTCTGGCATTGCTCGAAATTTGAATCCATCGCTATGATTCCGCCCTCGATCGCCCCGGGGCGCTGGCACCCAAGATTGGCCGGCGTGGATTGCTCGGAGCGCGCGATGGCGGACGCGGCGCCTGGGCCCGAGAACTCTGGGAATGGAATCCTCGACAGTGTTGGCATTTCGCATCTTTGTCATGTTGAGCTGCCTGATTATCGTGCCCATGGCGGCGATTTTCGGCAGCGCATTTCCCGACGTCGTCAAGTCGGTGCTGGTCGATCGCATCGTTGCCTGGAGCACCGGCAAGCCGCTCGAAACCACCCCGCCGGAGCCCGAGGAGTCGGGCTTTAGCGCTCTGACTCCCATGCCGCCTGCTGCTGGCGAGCGCCGCGACAATCAGTGGGAAGCGCCCCGCTGGGGCAGCGCGACGGGCGGCGATAATGGGGTTGCCGCCGCTTGGCAGTCATCGCCCTCCGGCGCGCAAAATGGCGCGGTTGTTCCAGCCGGAGCGCCTGGAGTTCAACATGTCGGAGGCAATCAGTCGGCCAGCTTCGCCGTGCCAGCCGACCCGCACCACGCGCCGCCGGTTTCGTATCCGCTTGAGCGTTCGCCTGGCGACGACGCGGCCCGAGTCCCCGCGCGAGAATACCCGGCCACGGCGCCGGCCAATCCATTTCGGACCGCGGGGCAAGGCGCCGTCGAGCCGGCGGCCGGAGCGTCCCTGCCTTCGCAGCCGGAGCAGCCCGACCGTTTTCGGATGATGGAGCGCAAGCTGCGAGAATATGGAGCGGTCTACTACCTGTTGGAGACGTGGGGGACGGAGGGCGAGTTGTATCGCTTTCATTGCCGCATGGCGATCACGAACAATCCGAATTACACCCGGCATTTCGAAGCCACGGACCGCGACGCCTTGAAGGCGATGTCGCAGGTGTTGGCCCGGGTCGAGGCGTGGCGCGCGGGCCGATTGCAGTAGCCGCGTGTTTCGGCGGTTTTCCGCCCTCCCTGGACGCTCCGGCCGATTGGATTCTCGGGGTGATTTTTTCCGACTCTTGGCCCATTATCGGGCACTTCGCGGCCTGTTTTCCTGCGGCTTGATTCAGGCCCTTGCTATTTCCTGGCTCCGACGCTTAACTTTACGTGTTCCCACTTTGCGATCCCCGGAGTCCCGCGTTCGAAAGCGGCCAGTCATTTTGCAACGCCTCGGAAAATTTCGCCGACCGCCGGCCGAGCAATTAGGCAGCGTGGCGGGGCGCTTTGGCGTGAGATTTGCAAACAAGGCGAGCGCCGCGGCGATGGCTCCGATGGCCTTGGGTAGATCGCCGGGTTCCAGAAGACTGGCGTGGAAGTTCCGGGCGCCGTCCTCGCTCGTCGAGGTCGCCGCGGGTGACGCCTGGACGCGGGACGAGCGGACAGCGCGACTGGAAGCCGTCCTATTTCTGGCACGCGAGCCAGTTACAACGCGAAAATTGGCTCAACTTGCTCACTTGGCGGACGGAACCGAAGCACGTACATTAATTCGCCGGCTTAATCGCTGGTACGACGAGACCGGAAGCGCGTTCCGAGCCGAGGAATTGGCCGGCGGATTCCAGTTGCTGTCACGGCCGAAGTTCGGCAGTTGGTTGCGGCGACTATACCATTCGCCGGTCGAAGTCCGGCTTTCGGCGCCAGCGCTAGAAACTTTGGCCGTTGTCGCGTATCGTCAGCCGGTGTTGCGGGCGGAAGTCGAGGCCATTCGTGGAGTCGATTGCGGCGAGATTCTCAGACAATTGATGGAACGGGACCTGGTGCGCACAGCAGGTCGGGCCGACGAGTTGGGACGACCTTATTGGTACGCGACGACGAAGCGTTTTTTGCAGGTCTTTGGACTGCGCCACTTGGACGACCTGCCGAGAGCCGCCCTGTTGCGTGCCGACGAATCACAAGCCAACGACTCCGGGCCCGTCAAGCGACCCATACATAACAACTCCCGCAGCGGCGGGATTCATGAAAATTCAGCAACTCAAACTAGCGTCCATGAAGATGAGGAGGATTTCGACAGTGATCACCACCGCCCTGCCTGAAGAAGCGCTCAACGAGCTACTCGAACTGACCGCCGCGCCCGCAATCCAAGAGCGTCCGGGCGACCTGCTCGTCAGCCCGCGCATGGTCGATGACGACGACGACGACGACGATGATGAAGACGATGACGACGACGAGGAGGAAGACGACCTGGGCGAGGACGAGTGGGAGGAGGTCGACGACGAGGACGAAGAGGAAGACGACGAGGAGGAAGAGGACGAGGAAGACGAGGACTGGGACGACGACGAAGATGAAGACTGGGACGATGACGACGACGACGATGATGATTGGGAGGAGGAAGACGACGAAGAGGAAGCCGCCGAGGATTGATTAATCCCGCGCGGACGGTGCGGGCAACGGGTCCGG
Organism: uncultured Planctomycetaceae bacterium; assembly: GCA_963791755.1. Classification (GTDB taxonomy): domain Bacteria; phylum Planctomycetota; class Planctomycetia; order Pirellulales; family PALSA-1355; genus PALSA-1355. Next base: position 179,409 of record CAWBTK010000001.1, on the reverse strand, counting down.
ATCAATCCTTCAATTGAAACAGCCGCTTCAGCGCGTCGAGCAGTCCGTGCGGCGGCCCTTTTTCGGCCTCGCTCCGCAACGATTCCAGCGGCGGATGCAGCAGCTTGTTGACCAGCCGCTCGAAGGCCTGGCTGATTTCTCCACGCGCCCGCTCGTCGAGTTCCGGTAGCTTGTTGAACAAGCGGCGCAATTCGTCATCCTTGGGTTGCTGCCAGCCTTCTTTCAGCCGCTTGATGATCGGGGCCGTTGCCCGATGGTGCAGCTCGGCCATGAAGCGACTCGTCTCTTGTTCCACAATATGGATGGCCGCCGGCAGTTCGCCGTCGCGCTCGCGGCGGTTGCGATCGCAAGCCGCCTGCAGGTCGTCGATCGAGTACAGATACACGCCCAGCCGTTCGCCCACGGCCGGATCGATATTGCGGGGCATGGCCAGATCGAGCATGAAGATTGGGCGCTGATATCGCGCCGGTTCGATCTGCTTGTAGAGCGGCAGCGTGATGATCGGCTCCTCGGCGGCCGTGGTGCTGATGACCAGGTCGGCCCGCGCGAGCAGTTGCGGCAGTTTCTCCCAGGGCTCGGCTTGTGCCCGCCATCGCTCGGCAAGCTGGCCCGCGCGCTCGAAACGGCGATTGATCACGGTTACGTCATGCGCGCCTTCGTCTTGCAGATAGCGCAGCGTCTCCTCGCCCATTTCACCCGCGCCGATCACCAGCACGTTCTTGTCGTCGAACCGCTCGAAAATCTGGTTGGCAAAGTCACCCACGGCGACGCTGGGGATGCTGACGCGGCGCTGGTGCAGCATGGTCTCGGTTGTGACGCGCTTGGCCACGCGCGTGGCGGTCTGAAAAACAGCGTGCGTCAATGGGCCGATGCTCTGGCGGTCCTTGGCCAGTTCGTAGGCCGCCTTGACCTGCGAAAGGATCTGCGGCTCGCCGACGACCATGCTGTCGAGGCTTGCGGCTACGGTGAACAAATGCCGCACCGCGTCTTCGCCGGTGCGCTCGAACAGGTCGTTGAAGATCTCGTAAATCGGCAACTGATGGAAGTCGGCCATGAACTGCGCGACTTGCTCGTGGCTGGGGCCCGATTCGGCGTCTTCCGCCGCCGTGTAAATCTCGACTCGATTGCACGTCGACAGCAGCACCGCTTCGACCCGCGGGAAGCGGGCTCTCAAGCCGTCGAGCGCCTGACCGACCTGGCCGGGGCTGAAAGCCAACCGCTCGCGGACCGCGACCGATGAGTGATGATGACTGCAACCGATCATCTGGATCTTCATCGCGGGCCTCCCAGGCCACGACGGCCGTCGGAAGCATTGCACGAAAGGGCCAACACGCTTCCCGTTTCGGTCCGCCGCGCGATCGATCGTGGCGCCGCAATCTGTCCCGCGCGGCGATTTTGTCCGCCGTGCTCGTTGTTCACCAGCAAGAACACCGACAACGCCACGACCAGGAACACGAAGCTCACGACCGTCAGGTAGGCCACCTTGCGGCCCCGCCGTGCCGGCCGATAGAAAGCGTTGAAAATCGTCGCCGCTACTAGCCAGCCGAGCATCAACCCGGACGTCCAGATCACCGGATCGGTCCAAGGAATCGCGCTGGGTTGGTCGCGTCCCACGACATTCAAAATCATTCCGGCCAGAAACCCAACGCCCACCATCAGGGTCGACAGGATGATGACACGGCTGTTGACTTTTTCGAGCCATTCGAGACTGGGCAAGCGGAACCCGGGCGAAGGCGGCAATTTGCGTTTCAGGCGGCTGGCCTGCACCAGGTACATGACGCCCGCCACGAAGCCCACCATCACGGTCAACGTTCCGATCAATAGCGCGATTCCGTGCACGGCTCCCCACACGCGCGAGGCCGGTTCGGGCGCGAATGGCGTGCGATCGGCAAACGTGGCCGCGGCCACCAGTGCCAACGCCAGCGGCAACATGTACAGCCCCAGGGCCGCCTTGGGGAAATAGTACGACAAGTACAGAAATGCTCCGATCAGCAGCCAGGCCGCGACCAGGCACCAGTCGAAACTGCTGGACAAGGGCGAGGCCGAGTATTCAACGACCCGGTATCCCAGGTAGAGCGTGTGTGCCAACCAGCCGGCGACGACGAACGCCAACATCAAGAACTGCCGCGTGCCGCTTCGCACGGCGAGTTTTGCCAGCTCCAGCGCCCAGGCCACGGCGTAGCTGGCGGCGAAGCAGGTCAAACTGATGCCGGAGATGATCGATCCCATGGCGATTGCGCTGAACCCTGGCCTTGGCGCGATTTTTTATGAATTTATCCGAATACCGCGCCGCCGCGAGGGGGCGATTGCCGGATATGCTTTCGCGGCGTGCAAATCTTCCACGTACTCACCCCTCGCCGTCGAGTCCGTACTCCTTGAGCTTTTTGTGCAACGTGTTGCGATTGATGCCCAGTTTCGTCGCGGCCTTTGTCTGCACGCTCTCGCACGAAGTCATCACTTGCGCGATCAGTTCTCGCTCCACGCGGTTGACCACCTTGGCGTGCAAGTTGTCCTCCTGCGGTCCCGCGGCGCTTAAGCCCTGCTGTACCAGTTCGTAGGTTAGTGTTTCCAGGTCGGCGGCGCGCGGGCGCCCCGCGGGACGGGTCTTTGGTCCGCGCAGCACGGCCTCGGGCAGCAAGTCGCAGGTCAACTCGTCTCCGGCGGCCATCACCACGGCTCGCTCGACATAGTTTTGCAGCTCCCGGACGTTGCCCGGCCAGTGATAGTTTTGCAGGGCCTCGAGCGCCTTGGCCTCGATGTGCATCACATAGCGATCGTTTTCTTCGTTGTAGACCGCCAGAAAGTGGCCGACCAGCTCGGCCACGTCCTCGGGCCGCGCTCGTAGCGGCGGCAGGTGGATCGGCACGACGTTAAGGCGGTAGTACAGATCCTCGCGAAACCGCTCGGCCTCGACCTCGCTGAGCAAATCGCGATTGCTGGCCGCCACGACCCGCGTATCGACGCGAACCGTCTGCGTATCGCCCACCCGCTCGAACTCGCGCTCTTGCAGCACGCGGAGCAATTTGACCTGCAGCTTGGGGGTCGTGGAATTGATCTCGTCCAGAAAGATCGTGCCGGTATGCGCCGCCTCGAAGCGCCCGGTCCGATTGGCAACAGCGCCGGTGAACGAGCCGCGCACGTGGCCGAACAATTCGCTTTCCAACAGACTTTCGCTCAGCGCGCCGCAATTGACCCGCACGAACGGGCCGCTCGCGCGGAGGCTGGTCTGGTGGACGGCCTTGGCGATCAGCTCCTTGCCGGTGCCGGTCTCGCCCAATAGCAGCACCGAGGCATTCGACCGCGCCACCTGCCGCGTCAGGTCATAGACCTTGAGCATGGCTGGACTGGAGCCGATCAGGCCCGGTATCGGCGGGCCCGAGGCATTCTGTTCGAAAGCGCGTAAGGACTTATTCATGGTTCGATCGTGCAAGCGCGTTGGCGCGGGAGCGTCAGGGTTCGTTGCTGGCCGAATCGCCTTTGTTTTCGATCGTATCCAAGATCGATCCCAGGATGCTGTTGGTATCAGCGTCGCGCCCTTCGTTGGCGTTGTACAGCGAGTATTGTTCGAGCACTTCCCCTCGCGTCAGGAGAGTACCGTACTTGCCGACGCTACGTCGGAAAGCGGCAGCCGCTGCCTGGCGGGCAGCCATGGGTTGAGTCGTCTGATCGGCCAGTTCCAGCAGGCTGCGCTGTGAAGTGGCCGTGCCCAATTGCCCCAGCACGGCCGCGGCCGGCGCGGCCAATTCGGGCACGTACAAGACCTGCACCACGGACGGCTCTTGGCCGCGGATGTCGAACACGGTTTGTGCCTGTCCGCCCAGGCCGGCCAGCCAATCGAGCGCCGCGACGGCCTGCGCCTTGCGCTCGGCGGCGCTCAGCCGATAGCGGCCTCCGCGAGCCAGCACTTCGTCGGTGAACAGTTTCATTTCCTCCGGCTTGCGCGGCTGCAAAAAGGCCTGGGTGCGAGGCACGCTCCGCGCGAAACGCTCCAGCCGATCGAGGTCGTCCAACGGCGCGATCAATCCGATAGGCAACGGCGACGTGCGGCGGTCGCGGCACAATTGGGCCACCAATTCGTCGACCCGCGGCCGATCGATTGCCGAGTGAATGAAAATCAGTTCGTAGTCGGGCGATCGCGTGGCCATTTCGAAAGCCTGCCTGCCGTTCGTGGCCAGGTCGGCGCCGAAGCCGAGTTCCGCGGCCAATCCGGCAATTTGCTGTCCTTCGTCGCTGCGCGGATGCACAACGAGGATCCTGGGCACGCCGTAGGAAGCCGCGAAGAACCCCAGGCCGTCGGCAACGTGGCTCGAGCCGGCGAAGGGTTCCGTCGGTTTGAGCTTCAAGATCGACCGGATCGCGGCAAATCGTAAGCGGCGATCGGCCGATTGAGCGGCCCGCGCCAGCGGACTGGCGGTCGAACCGGCGTCGGCCAACAGGGCAGCGCTGCCGATGTCCCCCAATATTTCGGCCGCCGCGGTCGCGGCAGGAGTGTAGCCGCCGGCCATGGCATCGACCAGCACGTCTTCGACGACGTGCGGTCCGAAGTGCGCGGCTACGGCGTGCGCCGTTCCGGCCCCGCTGGGCAGCGGTTTGTCCAGGCCGCCACGGAACTTGGCGGCTTGCAGCAGCGTGGTCAGGTACAGCCGCCGCCGCGTCGGATCGTTCGGATCGAGGCGATACAAGTCGCGAGACAGCCGGGCGGCGTTGGCCAGTGCCGCTCCGGTCGTGTCGTATTGGATCGGCATGCTCTGCCCACGCTTCGCGTTCCAGTGCCAAACTTCAGCCGGGGCGGCCGATTCCACGCTTTCGTCGCGCGATTGTTCCAAGGCTCGCCGCGCGGCATGTTCCAGCAACTTCATCGCCTCGGGCGCGGTCGGCGCTCGTTGGCCGATATTCTCGAGGCGCTCGGGCGGCCGCTTGCCGCACTTCGGGCGTGCCGGTCGGAGAAATCGATGGAGCCAGGAGCGCCGCGGCCGCGTCGGCGGCGCGGAGCGTGCCCAGCACGTCGATGACTTGCGCTTTGAGGTGCATGTCGGGGCTTTCCAGCACGCCCAACAGCGGCTGGACAGCCATGTCCCCCAGTTGCACGAGCACGCGCTTCGCCATCGCGTGCTCGTCTTTTCGATTCGTGTCAGCCAGGATCGTCACCAGTGGCGCTACGGCGGCTTCGCGGGCTCGCACCAGCGCCAACACGGCCTGGGCTTGGACCGTTTCATTGGGATCGCTCAGGTGCGAGGCCCATTCGGCCAGCCGCTGCGGATCGCGGCGATAGGTTTCGGCCGATTTGAGGATGTCGTCGACCAGCGTGCCAAGCGCCGGCGCCAATTCCTCGTTCCGCGCCAACTTGATCAGCTTGGCCGAATGGAATTGAGCGGCCAGCGCGGCCTTGGCCGCCAGATCAAGCTTTGCCTTGCTCAGTTCCTCGACAAACGGCTTGGCCAGGGCAGCCCGATTCAGATCGACCAGGATGTCTATGGCCCGCAACAGCTCGGCCGGCGTTTGGGGATGCGATTCGAGCACGGCCTCCACCGCCGGCTCCTCGGGCAGCGCTGCTTCGGTCGCGTCCTCTTCCTCACCGTCGGCCTTGGGTTTCGCGCTCGCCTTGGGTTCTGCCGGGGCGTCGAGCGCCGCATCGCCGCCGGCCGGATCCTCTGCCATCAACTCGTCGGCGGACGCGTCGTCGGCGGGCATTTCGTCGGCGGCCTCTTGCGCTAAAAGCGGCGCGACGGCAGCGCCGCCAATGGCCAAAAACAACGAGCAAGCCGCGGCCAGCGGCAGCCAATTTAATTTACGGTAGTCGTATCGCATGGGAAGCCAATCAAGTTGTGAAGCGTGCCAACCCAGTTCGTGAACGTAACTGCCTGGCCTTCCCTAGCCGATAACCAACCGTCTTCCGTGGGGCGTCGTCAATCCAGTGGAGCGGCGCTCAATTTCTGTTTCCAATTCAACAATTGTTCGGCGACTTGCGGCGGGGCCGTCGAGCCATAACTGATAAACGCGCCGATCGCATGCTCGACCCCCAACACGTCGTACACCTTGGCATCCAGCGAGGCGTCGGCCGCCTTGAAATCCTCGAGCGGCAAGTCCGCCAGCCGGGCTTTCTGGTCAAGCGCCTTACGCACCAGCTTGCCGACCACGCCGTGCGCCGTGCGCTGGGCCATGCCCTGGCTGATGAGGTATTCCATCAACGTGGTGGCATCCAGGTGTCCGCGGTCCAGCCGCGCGGCGATGCTCTCACGGTTCAGTTCGGCGCCGGCCACGACCAGCGCGGCCATCTCCAGGCATGCGTTGACCGTGTCGAACGAGTCGAAGATCCGCTCCTTGTCTTCCTGCAAATCGCGGTTGTAAGCCAGCGGAAGCCCCTTGATGAGCACCAACAGCGACGTCAAGTTGCCAATCACGCGCGCTGTCTTACCGCGCACCAACTCGAGCACGTCGGGATTGACTTTTTGCGGCATGATCGACGAGCCGGTGCAAAAGGCTTGCGGCAGCCGAATGAAATCGAACTCGGCCGTGGTCCACAACACCCATTCCTCGGCCCACGTGCTCAGGTGTTCGGCGACCAGCGCCAGCGCGAAGGCGAATTCGAGCACGAAATCGCGATCGCTCGATACGTCCATGCTGTTGGCCGCCACAGCGCCAAAACCCAGCCGCTGGGCGACGTCGTCGCGGTCGATTGGCAGGCTTGTCCCGGCCACGGCCGCGGCGCCCAGGGCCAGCACATTGGCCCGCGCTCGGCAGCCGGCCAGACGCCCCCGGTCGCGTTCCAGTTTTTCGCAGTAGCACAACCAATAATGCGTTGCCAGCACCGGCTGGGCGCGTTGCAGATGCGTGTAAGCCGGCAGGATGCAGTCGGCATCCTGCTCCGCGCGTCCCACGAAGGCGCGCTGCAGCGCGACGATCCGTGTGTCGATCGTGTCGATCGAGTCGCGTACCCACAGGCGTAGGTCGGTCGAGACCTGATCATTGCGACTGCGCGCGGTATGCAACTTGCGGCCCACGTCGCCCAGGCGTTCGACCAACGCCCGCTCGACGTGCATATGGATATCTTCCAGCTCAGTGCTGAATGGAAACCGACCTTGCTCAATTTCCTGGCGGACATCGCCAAGAGTTTGCTCAATCTGCTGGCATTCGGCGGAGGTGAGCAGGCCGACCTTGGTTAGCATCTGGGCATGGGCGAGCGATCCAGCGATGTCCTGCGCATAAAGGCGGCGATCGAAGCTCACACTTTCAGTGAACTTCTCGACACGGCGATCCGTCGCCTCCTCGAAAACACCGCCCCACGCCTTTTCAGTCACCGATCCCTCTCAGTCCTGGCATTGGCCCGTCGGGGCCCACAACAGTTACGGCAAGATATTTACTGTAAATGGCTTAGGAAAATGAGTCAACGACCGGGGAGCCGTCACCCGGCCTCCAACGGCAGGCCGCCTCAATCGAGGGGCCTTTTGGCGCGAATGTACCGTTTCGGACGCCCCAGGCGCCCGAAGCGGTGGGCCATGCGGCTTCGCATAGGCACCGCGGGCCCCCGAATCGATCGCCGTTTGGCATCGGTTTCGCCCACGTCGACCCGCCGCGTAAGCAGGGAACACGCGTGGACCAGGAGTCTCCCGGCGGTCGGGTTCGTGCGCGATGGCATTCGATTCTTGACGCATTTGCCGCCGCCAATCGGCATGCAGTAGGATGACGCCGCCAGACGACCCAAACCATCTCCAGCACAGCCCAGGACCCAGACATGGCCAGTCTCAAAGGAAAAACAATCTTCATCACCGGCGCCAGCCGCGGCATTGGCAAGGCGATCGGTCTGCGCGCCGCGCGCGACGGCGCGAACATCGTGGTTGCCGCCAAGACGACCGAGCCGCATCCCAAGCTCGAGGGGACTGTCTATACGGCCGTGAAGGAACTCGAAGCAGCCGGCGGTAACGCCCTGGCCTGCATTACGGACATCCGCTTCGAGGAGCAGGTTCAAGCCGCCGTCGACAAGACGGTCGCGACTTTCGGCGGCATCGACATTTTGGTCAACAACGCCAGCGCCATCAGCCTCACCGGCACGCTCGACACGCCCATCAAACGCTACGACCTGATGAATGGGGTCAACGCGCGCGGCACGTTCTTGACGTCGAAGGTTTGCCTCCCGCATCTGCTCAAGGCGTCGAATCCGCACATTCTCAATATCTCGCCGCCGCTTTCGATGGAGCCGCGCTGGTTTGCGCATCACGTAGCCTACACCATGGCGAAATACGGCATGAGTATGTGCGTGCTGGGAATGGCCGAGGAATTTCGCCAGCAGGGCGTCGCCGTCAACGCGCTCTGGCCGCGCACGGCCATTGCCACCGCGGCAGTGCAAAACCTGCTCGGCGGCGCCGATGCGATTCGCCACGCCCGCAAGCCCGAGATCATGGCCGACGCCGCGCACGCGATCCTGATCCGTGAAAGCCGCCAGTGCACGGGCAATTTCTTCATCGACGACGAGGTGTTGCGCGAGACGGGCGTGACGGATTTCGATTCCTACGCGGTCGCGCCCGGCGAGAGCCTGCGTATCGATATTTTCCTGTAGAAATCGCAGCCGCTAAAATTGCCGAGACATAGCGCCGGCATTTAGAGCTGCCAGGAGAGCAGCGCCAACAGGGCCATGATGCCGACCATGAACAGCCCGATCATCAATCCCAATCGCAACGAATGGGACAGGATCGACGGCATCGCCTCGTGGCGCGTGGCCGAATAGACCAGGCTGATCGACACCACCAGCGGCAGTGCGAACCACATCATATTAATCGCGGCCAAGGGAAGCAGGCCCGCCATACATTGCTCCTGGTTGCTCAACCGCCGCTTTTGGCCGGCTGCCCATCGGGTTTGCCAGACGGTTCTTCGTCAAGCTGAACGGGACCGCCCCAGGCGTCGTAGATCGCCAGCACGTTCAGCAGTCCGGCGATCATCGTGTACACGATTCCCAATTCCAAATAACGATTCAACTCCTTGTACCAGGAGTCCAACTCGCGCGAATCAGTCGGCGGCGCCATCACGCCGCCGAATAGCGGCTCGCGGCCGTTTCGCACCAGGTAACTTTGCACAAGCGCTGGCGTGGCCGGCAGCCCCACTCCCAATTGGCACATGTAGGGCAGTCGCCAGTCGTCTGGACTCCACCAGGCATAAACGGCCTTGCCGTCGCTGATGAACAGTCCGAAGAAGAACGTGCTCAAGATGCAGACCATGAACAGCACGCCCTTGGCGGTGCGGCCCTGGTAGATGTGTCCCAGCCCGGGGATCAGCCAGCCCAGAATGGCGGCCACCAGCGGATCCTTCAAATCCACGATCTCTTCGACCGCTGGACCGGAAGCGACAACGGCTGCTTTGGACACGCGTGGACCTCGTAACCGGGTGGACCTGGTGCGGGAGAACGATCACCCGATATTTTACCCGGCGCGTGCGGAATTACCAGATCGGCTTGCGGGCTAACGGCTTATAGCAAATGGAGACCGTTCCGCGATAACAGGGCCGGGCGGAGCAGCAAGGCTAGCGCCGCAAGAACTCGACCGCCGGGCCGTCAGCGCTCACCACGCCGAGTTCCTGGTAGACCGAGTCGATTGTCGCTGGTTCGATCTGCACCAGATTGCCCCCGGCGCCGGCCAGTAAGGCCAAGTCGGCCAACTGTTTGACGCGGCGGGGAATGCCGCCGGTCAGCTCGTGCAATCGCACCAGCGCCGCTTCGCTGAAGATCGGGGTCGTGCGACCGGCCTTGGCTAGCGCCTGCTTCACAAACGCCGCCGTGTCGTCGGCGTCCCAGCCTTCCAGGTCAATACGCAGATCGGCCAGCTCCAGCAAGCGACTGTCCAACCTGTACAGCCGTTCGGGTTGCGCCGCCAGGACGATCGTCAACTGGGCCTCGCGCGAGGTGTCGAGCTGCGCTAGCCACGCGACTTGCTCGCTAACCTCTGGCCGGGCCAAGTCGGCGTCGTCGAACAACAGTATCGTCGCCCGCTGCTGATAGCGGTTGGCCGCGATGTGATCGGTTACTGCCCTGGTCAGGGTGAACGTACTGGCCGTCGAGGCCGTCTCGACCCCCAACAGCCCGGCCAACTTCCAGAGCAGTCCATGGGGATCCAGGCCGGCAAGGTTGAGTTTGACCGACTGTCGGCCGACGTGTCCGAGCGTACGAGCGAAGATTTCGAGGATCAACGACTTGCCGGTGCCGGGCTCCCCCAGCAACAATCCGAGCGTGCGGTGTTCGTCCACCAGAAACTGCAAGCGCGCAGCGCCTCTTCGTGGGTCGGTCCCTGGTGAAAGAAGCTCGGATCGAGGTTGCCTCGAAAAGGCGCCTGGCCGAGGCCCCAGTAGGATTGATACATAAAGAGGTCTCACGTGCGCTCTGAAGGCGCAGTGCTAGCACGCGGCGGGACGATACCGCATCTTTGTCATCTTCGGTAGAATAGGTCCGATCGCTTGAGTCAAACGAGGCGTCCGAAGCGTCCATGTCCGACCGCTATTTTGTCGAAACCCCGATCGATGGCTCGCAGGCCCGGCTGGTTGGCACTGAGGCGCACCACCTGATTCACGTGATGCGCGGCAAGGTGGGAGATCAGATCACGCTGTTCGACGGTCTCGGCGCCGAGTTTTCCTGCCGCGTCGACCAGGTCGGCCGCTCGGAAGTCGGATTGAACGTTCTGGCGCGTCACGAGGTCAACCGCGAGCCGGCGTTGCCGCTCACGCTGGCCGTCGCTTTGCCCAAGGGAGATCGCCGCCGTTGGTTGGTCGAGAAGGCCGTGGAACTGGGCGTAGCCCGACTGGTTCCTCTGGAGACCGAGCGCTCGAACGACCGTGAAACGGGCGCCGCCTCGGTCCGCTTGCGCCAGACCGTGATCGAGGCCTCGAAGCAGTGCGGTCGCAATCGGCTGATGGAAATTGCTGACAGCCAGCGCCTCTTGGATTTCGTCAGCGAGCCCACGGCCGACGAAGCCCGGCTGGTGGCTCATCCGGGCGGGGCGAAGTGCCACGACGTGCTCGCTTCGATCTTGCAGCGAGGATCCGCCTTGCAAGCGGTCAGTTTGATTATCGGGCCCGAGGGGGGCCTGGCGCCGGCCGAGCTCGCCGCGGCGCGCTCCAATGGCTGGCGCATCGTCGACCTGGGCAATCGTATCCTTCGAGTCGAGACCGCCGCCCTGGCTCTGGCGTCGGCCGTGATGCTGGTGGGTTCGGCGAATACGTGAACCGGTGCAATTGTTCCACCCCGGTTTATTTCGCAGACGCTTTTTCGGCCGGCTTCGTATCGGCGCCTTTCTTCTCGATACGACCGTACATCTGTCCGCCGTGATCGCCGCCATGCCAGGTGCCGGCGTACCAACCGCGATACACTAGCACTCGGGCCGAATAGGTGCCCAGTCCCGGAAAGGCTACGTCCGTGACCGAAATTACGGGCGTGTCGCCGGCCCATTTCACCGGCAAGGCCAAGGGCAATGTGACGTCGTGATCGCCATATTGAATGCGGGCTTCGAACGACCACAGATCATCCTTGATTTTCTTCACCTTCCCCAGCGTGTAGCGATCTTCCTTGAGCGGCTTGTCGCCGTTAAGGCCCACGATCGTGAAGTTGCCGATCAGCGTGGCGCCCGACATGGTTTCGGCGAACTGCTTTTCCAGTTCGTCCTGGCTGGGGACGGGCTTGGCCGGGGCTTTTTCTTGCCCGAGGGAATAACTTGTCAGCGGAGCAAGGAAAAGTGCCAGAATGGAGACGGCGATGCGGGCAAAGCGATTCATGGCGTGGTCCTCTTGGCGAATGACAAGGCGGTTGGCGAATTCAGGCGTGGCGCGTGCCGCCGGCATTCTAACGCGCGGCGGGGGGCGTTTCGAGCATTTCCGCGCCCCTGCCCTCGCGGCTAGTTTTAAAGACTTTTCAAATACTTGACCGCTTCGCCCATTTCCAAGACCGGATCGGTCGCGGTGTCGCGCGCGATGGTGAAATAGCCGCGGTAGTGGAATTCCTCCAAAGCGCCCAACAACGCCGGAAAATCGGCCACGCCGCGCGACAGCGGCACTTCCAGCCCACGGCCGTGCGCCAGGTCGCGCACTCCATCGCGAGCGTGCACGTGGACGATGCTGCTTCCCAAGGCCTGCACGGCTTCGAGCGCCGAGAATCCATTGATAATGAGATTGCCGGGATCCAGGTCGACGCCGATGCCCTGGGGTGGCAGTGCAGTCAGTAGCCGGGCCAGGTCGGCTCCACTTTCGGTGCCAGTCTGCGCGGCTCGAATTGCGCCGACGTGCTGGCCATAGTGGCTCAGGTCGCTCAGCGATTGCAGCATCAACTCCCAGCCGGGCCCGGATGATTCGGACGGCACGCGTCCGACCTGGTTCACGACAATCCCGGCGCGCAAATCAGCCGCCATTTTCATGGCCGCCTTGGTGGCGGCGACGCGCCGCTCCAGGTCGTCGGCCACGTCGTAGCCACGGCGCGTGGCAAAGCCCACGGCCGACACGCCCAGCCCATGCTCCTCGAGCAAGCGTCGCAGCTCGCGCAATCCGGACTGCGTGAGCGCTTCGGGTCGGATTTCTCCCCGCGCGTCGAGTTCGACGCTGCGCGCGCCAAGCTCGGCGGCCACGGCCAGTCCCTTGCGCACGCCCAGCCTCAAGCTGGCCAGTCGAATCGCAACCTTGATTTCGCTCAATGGGCTGGTTCCCTTCGATTGTGTCTCGTCGAAATGACCCGCGCTTGAATCCGGCTGGTCGCTTGTGGCAAATTGGGTTGTGCCGCCCGTGTCTAATGATTGTAGCGGCCCCCAAGCGAGTGCCGAGTCCAAGTCGAGCCGCGATCGCTTCCCAGATCGCGTTTTGCGGTTCACAATGAACACTAGTGAGCGCTACCGAGGGCGACCGCCGATTTACGGGATTTCGCCCCGGTGCCCACGAAGAAATCGGGTGACGGGCCGAACCATGACGCACAGCGTCGCCGACGTGGCGCAATTTCTGAACGCATTTGCCCCGCCGGCGCTAGCCGAGTCGTGGGACAACGTCGGTTTGCTTGTGGGCCGCGCCCAGCAGTCGGTCGAGCGGGTGATGACCTGCTTGACCATCACTCCCGCCAGCGCGCGAAGCGGTTGACCGGGGCGCTAATCTCATTGTCAGTCATCACCCCTTACCGTTTCGACCGCTTAAGCGGCTCACGTGCGAAAGCGGCGAAGGACGCTTGCTGTTGGAACTGATCGAAAACAAGATCGCGGTCTTCAGCCCTCACACGGCCTTCGATTCCGCCGAGCAGGGCATTAATCAACGCCTGGCCGCGGCGCTGGGGCTCGACAAGATCGCGCCGCTCGTGCCGGGACCGGAAGCGAGCCAGGGCGCGGGACGGCTTGGCCAACTTCCCTCGGAAGTGTCCTTGGCCGCTTTCGCCGCCGCCGTGCAGGGCGCCTTGGCACTTGCGAATGTCCAAGCGGTCGGATCGCTCGATCGCGGCGTGCGACGCGTGGCCGTGGCCTGCGGAAGCGCGGGGGAGTTTATCGCGCCGGCCGCCCAGGCCGGGTGCGATTGCCTGGTGACCGGCGAAGTCCGATTTCACGGCTGTCTGGAAGCCGAGTCGCTGGGAATCGCGTTGGTGCTGGCGGGGCATTATGCCAGCGAACGCTTCGCCGTCGAGGAACTGGCCGCGGCCCTGTCGGCAAGATTTCCCTCGCTATCGGTTTGGGCCAGCGGCCGCGAACAGGATCCCGTGCATTGGCTATGAAAACGCCGAAAATTTGCTGCTCGTGGCGGGCGTCAGGCGGGCAACTCGCCTTTGGCGGGCGTTTGTCTACAATGGTAAGACTCGAAACCGCCCGCGGCGATTCCTCCTGCAATCCGTCGGATGCCATCATGACCGCCACGTCGAAATTCTTGACGGCGCTTCCGGTCTATAACGAGGTCAAGCACGTCGATGGCGTCCTCGACGAAGTGTTGCGATACAGTCCCCGCGTGCTGGTGGTGGATGACGGTTCGACCGATGGCACGGCTGACGTGCTCCAGCGACGCTCCGACGTCGAGTGCGTGCGCCACGAGCGCAACCAGGGCTACGGCGCCGGGCTCGCACTGCATTCGAGTATGCGCTCGCTCACGATTACGACGTGCTGGTGACAATTGATTGCGACGGGCAGCATCAGCCTCGCATGATTCCCGACTTCGTCGCGGCCGCCGCCAATGCCCAAATCGTCTCGGGAAGTCGATACCTACAGGCGTTTCCCGGGCAGAGCGCTCCGCCGATCGAACGGCGACAAATCAACGTCGAGATCACGGCCGAATTGAATCGTCGCTTGGGTTTGAACCTTACCGACGGATTCTGCGGTTTCAAATCCTATCGTCGCGACGCCCTGACGAGGCTGCACATTACCGAGACCGGCTATGCGATGCCGCTGGAGGTTTGGGTGCAGGCCGTCAAGGCGGGGTTGAAGATCGTCGAGTTGGCCGTGCCGCTGATCTATCTGGAGGAAGAGCGCTCCTTCGGCGGTTCGTTGGACGACGCGAAAAAGCGGCTTGAATACTATTACCTTGTACTGGATCGCGCCATGGCCGCCGCCGATGCGGCCCCGCATGTGGAAAAAAAATCCGAGGTTCGAGAGGTCGCCGGATGACACTGATGGATGAAGCTCTCGAGCACCGCCGGCTACGCGCTCCTCGTGAAGATGGGGCCAAACTAATCGATCCGCCGCTGGCGGCGGTCGGCGACATGGTCGCGCAAAATATCGCCACCGCGACCACACGCGACTACGATGTGCAAGGTCGCTCGCTGGCGAAGCTGGCCCTGCAAGCCCGTGGCGAACTGGTCGAAGCGGCCTGGCGCTATACGACCGCCTATCGCGACGCACCGCGGCCCATCGTTCGCACGGACATGCGGGTCTTCGTCGCCGGACATCAGCCGCAGCTGTTTCATCCGGGCGTGTGGTTCAAGAATTTTGCCTTAAGCGCGCTGGCTCGCGAGCATGGCGCCGTGGCGGTCAACCTGGCCATCGATAGCGACACGATCAAGAGCGCGTCTCTGCGGGTACCGGCCGGCACGCCCGCGGCTCCCTGGGTTGAGAGCTTGCCGTTGGATCGACAGACGGCCGAGATACCGTATGAAGAGCGCGCGATCGTGGATCGCGAGTGCTTGAATTCGTTTGGCAGTCGTGCGCAAGAGACAATCAAGAACCTGGTGCGCGATCCTATGGTGGGGCAGTTCTGGCCACTTGTTTCGCAGCGGGCCACGCAAGTCGGCAATTTGGGCGAGTGCGTGGCGCAGGCCCGGCACGTTCAAGAAGGATTATGGGGCGCCCAAACGCTCGAAGTTCCTCAAAGCCATGTCTGCTCGCTGCCGGCGTTTCATTGGTTTACATGCCATCTGCTCGCGCGTTTGCCGCGGCTGTGGGAACAATACAACCGCTCAGTGGCCGATTACCGCCGCGCGAACCACGTTCGATCGAGCGCTCACCCGGTGCCCGACCTGGCGATTGACGGCGATTGGCTGGAGGCGCCTTTTTGGATTTGGGATCGCGAAAATCCCCGGCGTCGCCGCTTGTTCGTGCGGCAACGGGGCGACTCGATCGTGATCTCGGACCGCGCGGCTATCGAGTATCCGCTCGAGCTGTGTCCCGACGGCGATGCCGGTCGGGCCGCCGAACAGCTGGCCGAGCTGGCCGGACGCGGCGTCAAGCTGCGCACGCGGGCGCTCGTCACGACCATGTTCGCCCGACTGTTTTTGAGCGACGTGTTTCTGCACGGAATCGGCGGCGCCAAGTACGACCAGGTGACCGATTTGCTCATCGAGCGATTCTTCGGATTGCAACCGCCGGGATACGTGACACTGACGGCGACACAGCGGCTGCCCATCCAACGCGAGGCGATCATGGCCGACGACGTCCGACGCCTCGACCGCGAGCTGCGCGAATTGACGTATCATCCTGAGAATTACCTGGACGGCGCCGCCCACGGCGAGGTCGAGCCGCTTGTGCGGCAAAAGCAACAATGGATTGCCACGCCGGCCAGTCGCGAAAATGCCAAGCTCCGCTGCCACAAGATTATCGAAGCCAACCAGGCAATGCAGCCCTGGCTCGCCGATCGTCGGCGACAACTGCTCGAGGCGCGCGAACGCGTCGGGGCGCGATGCGCGTGAATGGCATTCTGGCGTCGCGCGAATATGCCTTCTGCCTGTACCCGGCCGAGTTGATGCGGCGGCTGATGGAAGTTCCCGGCCAGCGTTAACTGGCCAGGCGCCGTATCGCGGCTGGGATGGCGGCACTTGCAGGCGCGAATGCGGGCCGCGAACCGAAGGCGATTAACTCTTCCCCAGCAAGTCCTTCGCCTGGGCCACGATGTTGTCGGGCGTGAAACCGAAGTGCTTCATCAGGACGCCGCCGGGGGCCGAAGCGCCGAAGCTGGTCATGCCGATAAACCGGCCACGATCGCCCAGATATCTTTGCCAGCCTTGTTCGACCCCCGCTTCGACGGCCAGCCGCGCCGTGACCGTGGGCGGCAACACGCCGTGGCGATAATCTGCATCCTGCTCGTCGAATAACTCCCAGCACGGCATGCTCACGACGCGAGCCCGGATTCCCTCGGGAACCAACCGTTCGTAGACGTCAATGCACAGCGAAAGTTCGCTGCCGGTGCCGATCAGGATCAGTTCCGGTTGCGCGCCCGGTGCGTCGGCCAGCACATAACCGCCGCGCGCCGCGCCGGCGGCGGGAGCATACTTCGAGCGGTCGAGCGTGGGCAGATTTTGCCGCGACAACACCAGCGCCGCCGGCCGGTTCGTAAGCGGCATGATCGATCGCCAGGCCTCGGCTACTTCATTGGCGTCGCCGGGACGCATGACCAGCAAGTTGGGAATGGCCCGCGCGGCCGCCAGATGTTCGACCGGCTGATGCGTGGGGCCGTCTTCGCCCAACCCGATCGAGTCGTGGGTGAAAATATAGATCACGGGCAGCCCCATCAGCGCGCTCAATCGCATCGAAGGGCGCAGGTAGTCGCTGAATACGAAAAACGTGGCCCCGAATGGCCGCACGTACGACAGCGACATGCCATTGAGCGCGGCGGCCATACCGTGTTCGCGAATGCCGAAGTGGAAATTGCGCCCGCCCGGCGTTTCCGCCTCGAAGCTCTCGGCGCCGTCAAACGTGAGTGTCGTCATCGTCGAGGGCGCGAAGTCGGCCGATCCGCCGATCAGCCAGGGAACCTGCGCGGCGACGGCGTTGAGCACCTTACCCGAGGAAATCCGGCTGGCCATGCCCTTGGCGTCGGCGGGAAAGGTCGGGAGTTGACTGGCCCACGCGGGCGGCAACTCGCGGCGCTCCATGAGTTTCCACTCGGCGGCCAGCTCCGGATGCGATTTGGCGTACTCGTCGAATTTCTTTTGCCACTGGGCTTGCGCCGCGCGGCCGCGCTTGGTCACGCCGCCGGCAAACTGCTCGCGAGCCACGTCGGGCACGAGAAACTTCGTGTCCTCGGGCCAGCCGTAAACCTTTTTGGTCGCGCGAATTTCGTCCTCGCCCAGCGGCGAGCCGTGTGCGTGCTCGGTGTTGGCTTTGTGCGGCGCTCCGTAGCCGATGATTGAGCGCACGATGATCAAGGTGGGGCGATCGGTCGTGGAAGCAAACGTCTGGTAGGCGCCGCGGAGCGCGGGCAGATCGTTGGCGTCGGCCACCTTCACGACCTTCCAGCCCAGGCCTTGAAATCGCGTGGCCACGTCTTCGCTAAAAGCCAGCTTCGTGTGCCCCTCGATCGTGATCGTGTTGTCGTCGTAGATCCAGCACAGATTCGAGAGCTTCAAATGGCCGGCCAGCGAGGCTGCTTCGTTGGCCACGCCCTCCATCAGGTCGCCGTCGCTGGCCAAGGCGTAGATGTTGTAGTCAAACACGTCGAACCCGGGCCGGTTGAAATGCGCCGCCAACCAGCGCTGGGCGATCGCCATGCCCACGCTATTGCCCAGCCCCTGGCCCAGCGGCCCGGTGGTGGTTTCGACGCCCGAGGTTTCGAAGTGTTCGGGATGTCCCGGGCAGCGGCTGTGGAGCTGGCGAAAATTGCGAATCTCGTCCAGCGGCACAGCCAGTTCGTCGGTCGGGCGGCCATCGACCAGACGCTTCACTCCGGCCAGGTGCAGCAAGGCATAGAGCAACATCGACGCGTGTCCGCACGAGAGCACGAAGCGATCGCGATTGGGCCAGGCCGGATCGTCGGGATTGAAGCGCAGCGCGTCGTTCCACAGCGCGTAAGCCACGGGCGCTAGCGCCATGGGGGTTCCAGGATGTCCGCTTTTGGCCCCCTCCACGGCGTCCATCGCCAGGGTGCGGATCGTGTTGATCGCAACTTGCTCGGGGGTGCCGGCCGGCGTGGCAACGCGTTTGTCGATATCGATGGCCATTCAGGATTCTTGCTCTGCGGGTCTGGGGGGTGTGATACCGATCCTCCCTGGCCGGGCTGGGTCGAGTATGCCTAATCGGCTGAGTTTAGGGGCTGTTCCGCGGGTCGTCAACGCGCCGGGCGGCCTATTGTAGGGGCCCGCGCGGCTGCGCCGCGGCAATCGTGTTCTATGGTTGTCTAAGCCAAATAAGCGTCGCGCTTGCGGTTGCATTCTTGCGACGCCTCAAGCTCGGCCCGGCGAAGCGTTATAATGCCCGACAAGCGGCCTCACGGCCGAGACCCGCGAGAATCGGATCTGGCGGGTTGCGCCCGGATGAATTTTTTTCTCGAGGTGTGCCATGAGTCGTCTTCGAACTGCGGTGGCGTGGGGCGCGTTGATGGTCGGTCCGGTGCTCCTGGCCGGCGTACTGGGCGCTGCTCCCGAAGAGAAGGCGGCGGACCATGCGGGGGACCACAAGGATGGCCGGGTCGATCTCCATCTGGAATTGGCCTATGCCGAGGCTCAATACAAATTGGCCGAAGTCAGCCTGAAGAAACTCGAGCTCACGAATCAGCGTTTCCCCCGCACAATTTCGTCGTCAGTGATCGCCGACTACGCCGAGGACCTGGCCATCGCCAAGGCGCAGCTCGACAGCGCGAAACGAGGCGCCGACGCGGATCTGTTTTTGGGCTGGGTGCGGCGCGTCGAATCGAACATGAAAACGGCCGAAGCCTCGTTGACCAGCGCCCGCACCGCGAACCAGCGTCAGCCGGGTACGGTCGATCCGCTGGATGTGCAGCGACTGGAGCTGCGCGTGGAAATCGCGAAACTGCAACTCGATCGGGGCAAGTTGCTGGCCAATGCCCCACTCGACCAGAAGCTCGAGTGGCAGGTGCAGGTTCTCAACGACGAAGTGGCCCGGCTCAAAGAGCAGACGTCGCGAATCGCCCCGCAGACCCGCGTCTATCCTTGGCGTTATTAAGCGGCGGCGAACCCAAGGTTCGACGCTAGCATGAGCACTGCCAGCGACGCTGGGTCGAGAAACCCTCCAGTCGTCTGGCGAAACGTGCCGAATTCACATGATTGAAGCGCCGCGCCAGCGCGAAGGATCGTGCATCGCCGCGTAACTGCTTGAAAATTCCGCTCTGGCTTGACGGAAAGGACTCCGATGAATCGCCGACAGTGGATCCGCGCCGGTTTTTCAGGCCTGGGCGTGCTTGTGCTCAACGGCTGCCGTGGCAAACAGTATGCCAAGGTGCTCAAGCCGGGCGATAAGCAAATGGTCGGCAGCCATGCCGCCGGAAGCGAGACTTTCAAGCCGTTGGTCGACGAGGCGGTGGGCAACTTGCTCGCGCGGCACGCCGCGCCCCCATCGCACATCGTGCCTGCCAGCGCGGGCGCCCCGAGAACGTCGCCCGGCCGTCCCAGCGGATCTGCTTCGTTGCCGTAGAAAACAAGAGCGCCGAGGAAATCGGCGATTTCAAGGACCAGATCTATCAGGTGATCGACACTCGGATCGTCGAGTCGCAGGTGTTCCAGCCGGTCAACAAGCGCTTCGTCGACGCCGGATTGCAGCAGATTCGAATTCGACCCGATCAACTCTTCGTGCCGCAAAATATGCGCTCGTTCGTCGGAGTGATGGAACAGCAAGGCCAGCCGTTCGAGTATCTGCTCTATGCCACGCTCACCTCGGGCACCACGCGGCAAAACCAGAACTCCGAGCGCGAATATGTGCTGACGATGGAGATGATCGACGTCCGTAGCGGAGCCTACGACAAGCAAATGGCGACGCTCACCAAGGGCTACCACCAGACGCGCTTGGGCCGATTGTTCAATTAGCCGAGCGCGGTCCGTGTCGGAGCAGGTTCCCTTCATGTTGCGCTCGGCCCGTCTTTTGCTCGCTTGTTGTTGCTTGACGCTGGGCGGTTGCGCGACGCATGCCGATCGCCTGGCAGAAATCCGTCGCGACTTCTACGCCGGCGACCTGGACGGCGCAGCCAAGGCCATCGACCGCTCGCTCCAGCATCCTCGCCACGAGGCCGAGGTGCTCAAGCTCGAACGGGCAATGGTCGATCTGGCGGCCGGCCGCCCGCGACAGGCCGAACAAACCTTGCGCGAAGTGCGCGATTCTCTCGACGCCGCCGAAGGCGCGAGTATCGGCGAGTCGACCGTTTCGATGCTCTCCGACGATACGCACAAGGCCTACGTCGGCGAGGACTACGAAAAGGTACTGGTCCGGGCGTTCTTGGCGCTCACGAACCTGGTCACCGGCGGACAAGACGCGCAAGCCTACAGCCTGCAAGTCACCGACAAGCAACAGCAGATCATCCAGGCGGCGGTCGACAAGGACGGCAACAACCCCAAATTGACCTACAAGCAGGTGGCGCTGGGCGCCTACCTGCACGGCATGATTCGCGAGGAGACGCACTCCAACTACGACGACGCGGCCCGCAGCAGTGCCATGGTCGTCAGCTGGCAGCCCGACTTCGCCTATGGCCGACAAGATCTGGAGCGGGCGCGCCACGGCCGTCACTCGGCCCCCGGCCATGGAGTGCTGTACGTGTTCGCCCTCACCGGGCGCGGACCGTACAAAGAGGAAACGCTCGAGATCCCCAGCACCGTGGCGCTGTTGATCGCCGATCGCATCCTGAGCAACAACAGCACCTACTCGCTGCCTCCGACGATCGCGCCGATCAAGGTGCCAAAAGTCGTGACCCCAAACTGCACGGTCAGCTACGTGCGCGTGGCCGTCGACCATTTGAGTGTGGGAAGCACGGCCACGATCACCGACATCGGCCAGATGGCGGTCGCCCAGTATGAGGCCGTATACCCCACGGTGGTCGCCACCGCCGTCGCGCGGCGCGTGGTCAAAAAGGGCATCGTGTACGGCACCAAGGAAATTGTCGGTGGCCGCCGCAATACGCTGTTGAACCTGGGGCTCGATCTGGCGGGCATCGCCTGGGAAGCCAGCGAAGCGGCCGATACGCGCAGTTGGGGACTGCTGCCCGATAAGATTCAGGTGCTCCGCGTCGAGCTGCCCGCCGGCAGCCATCAGGTGGCGCTGCAGGCCGTCGGCCCCTCGGGCATGGGTCGCGAAGCCACCGAGAACGTCTCGGTGGCTGACGGTCGCAATACGTATCTGTTGGCCAACTTTCCGGACACGCACCTGGTCGGAAAGATTCTGACGAGCCCTCAGTAATCGCCGGGGAGGCTGTCCGTGCCCCTGCCCTTCTTCCTGCTTGCGTCGGCCGCCCGCTGGCGGATAAGTTGACGCTCTGCCATTGCCACGTCAACGACCTAGCCCAGCTTGCCCCTCCCGCCATGAAGATCACGCAGATCGAAACGTATCCGGTCGAAATTCCCGTCAAGCCCGAGCGGCGAATGATCAGCTCGCTCGGGCAGCACACCGTGTCGCGCTATGTGTTGGTGCGGGTATTGACCGATGCGGGCATCGAAGGGGCCGGCGAAGCCACGGTCATTCCGCGCTGGAGCGGCGAGACCGTGTGGGGAGCGCGGGCCTTGATCGATCGTGTGCTCGCGCCCGAGCTGTTGGGCTGCGATCCGGCCGACACGGCCGAGATCGACCGGCGGATGGACGGGGCCTGCCTGCACAACTGGTTCGCCAAGGCGGCGCTCGAGATGGCTTGTTGGGATATCATCGGCAAGGCCGAGGGCAAGCCGGTCTATGAACTGTTGGGCGGAGCGGTCCGGCCGCTGGCGATTCGTAGCCGCTATAGCATGGGCGCTTATGAGCCCGAGCGGGCCAGTCGGCGAGCCAGGGAGCTCGTCGCCGCCGGATTCACCACCATCAAGGTCAAGGTGGGACGCGATGCGGCGGCCGACGTCGAGCGGGTGCGCGTGGTGCGCGAAGCAATCGGGCCCGATATCGAGCTCACGATCGACGCCAACTGCGGCTGGCAGGTCGATACGGCGATTCGCGCGATTCGCGAGATGGCCGATTGCGACGTGGCACTGGTCGAGCAACCCACGCCCGACGGCGACTACGCGGCGCTTGCGCGGGTGCGGCGCGAGACGGGTTTGCCGATCATGGCCGACGACATCTGTTTCAACCTGGTGCATGCCCAGGAGTTGGTTCGGAACGATTGTTGCGACGTGATTAGCGTGTATCCCGGCAAACAAGGGGGCATACGCAAGGCGCGAGCGATCATCGACTTTGCGGCGGCGCACGGCGTGGCCTGTTCGATTGGCTCGAACCTGGAGTTGGATGTCGCCACCGCGGCCATGGCGCACCTGGTCGTGGCCTCGCCGAACATGCAGGTCGAAAAATATCCGGGCGACATGCTCGGCGCGGACTATCACGAGATCCGCGTCGCCAAGAATCCGGTTTCGATCGAAGGGCCGATCACCACGATCACCAGTGCCCCGGGCCTGGGCGTGGAGGTGGATTGGGAGTTGGTCAAAGAATGTCGCTGCGAGTGAGCGAATCGAACGGCTAAGCCGCGAAGCGATGGCAACGCGACGGCCGAGCGCGAGCGATTCTACGCCAGGATTTCCTGCACTACGCGGCAGGGCCGGTTGTCGGTGAGCTTTTGTTCCTGGCCGTTGTAGTGATAAGCCAATTTATTGTGGTCCATGCCGAACAGGTGCAAGAGCGTGGCCTGGTAGTCGTTGGGGCCGACCGGGTCGACCGCCGCGCGGTGGCCGAATTCGTCGGTCTCACCGTAGGCGATGCCCCCCTTGATGCCGCCGCCGGCCAGCCACATGCTGAACCCCTGGCCGTTGTGGTCGCGGCCGCACTTGTCGCCGTCTCCCTCGGTGACCGGCAGCCGACCAATCTCGCCGCCCCAGTGCACGAGCGTCGAGTCCAGCAGTCCTCGGGCTTTGAGATCCTGCACGAGCGCGGCGCTGGGTTGATCGGTGCGCCGACAGATGCCGGGCAGCGAGTTGCGAATATCCTGGTGATTGTCCCAAGGCTGCCCGCCCAGGAACAATTGCACGAACCGCACGCCCCGTTCGACCAATCGCCGCGCGATTCAGACAGCGCGTGCCGTACTCCGCCGTCGTCGGGTTATCGAGTCCGTAAAGCTTTTTCGTGGCTTCGCTTTCGCCGCTCGTGTCGAGCGCCTCTTTGGCGGCGGTTTGCATCCGCGCGGCTAGCTCGTAACTGGCGATCCGCGCTTCCAGGTCCGCCTCGCCCGGGTGCCGCGCAAGTGCCGCGCGTTGAGATCGGCCAACAGGGCCAGGTTCTGCTGCTGTCGCGCGCCGCGCAGATGGGCCGGCGGATCGAGATTCAAAATTCTGGGCTCTCGCGGCCGAATCACCGTGCCTTGAAACAACGGCGGCAGCCAGCCGTTCGACCAGTTGCGCACGCCATCGACCGGATGGCCGTCGGGATCGCTCAATACGACATAGGCCGGCAGGTCCTGGCTCTCGGAACCCAGGCCGTAGGTCAACCAACTTCCCAGCGCCGGACGCCCGGGCTGCGACTTGCCCGTGTTCATATACCAGATCGACGACTCGTGGCCGTTGATGTCGGTGTGCATCGAGCGAATCACGGCCACGTCGTCCACGATCTTGGCCAGGTGCGGCAGCAATTCCGAGATCTCGGTGCCGCACTCGCCGTGGCGATCGAACTTCCAAGGCGTGCCGAACAGCTTCTTGCTGGCCCGATTGGCAAAGCTGTACACGATTTCGCCCGGGTAGTCGGTGCCGCTGCGCTTTGACAGTTCGGGCTTGGGGTCGAACAGATCGACATGGCTCGGGCCGCCATGCATGAAGAGCGAGATCATAGCCCGCGCGCGGGGCGGCGTTTGGGGCGGTTTGGCGGTCATGTCGAACGCGCGATCGGCCCGCGGTAAATGCGGCGCGCCCAGCAGTTTCTCCTGATTCATCAGCCAGGCCAGCGCCACGCTGCCGATGCCCATGGCGTTTTGAGCCAGAAACTGCCGGCGCGTGCGAAAATCGACAAGCGACATGCGTGGATCCTTATTCGACGTACAGGAATTCGTTCGCGCTTAGCAAAATCTGGCACAGGCTCGCCAACGCGTCGACCGGCTGATCGGCGGCGCTCGGCGCTGCCGGCGGCTGGTCGCGCCCGCCGCGACTGGCGGAGCCGGGGCGGGCGTGGGATTGGATTGCGCCGCCAGAAACGCCAAGGCCGTTTCCAGCTCCGCCGCTTCGGCGCGCGGGCGAAAGCTAACTGCCAGGCCGTTTGCACCTGCCGGGTCGGATCTCCGGCTGCTTCCTTGCGGATCCGCGCGGCCAGGTAGCCCGACTGTTGCAAGATGAATTCACTGTTCATCAGCATCAGCGATTGCGTGGCCACGGTCGACACCACGCGGCGCTCGCAGTTGGTCTCCATCACCGGCTGATCGAAGACGTGCAGCATTGCCAGCGGCTGACTACGGCGAACCTGTATATACAGGCTGCGACGAAACGCTTCATGCGCGGGCCCCGGGTCGACGCCGGCGGCCGGCGCGTCGATGCCCACCACGATTTGTCCGACCGCGTCTTCCTTGACCGGGATCGGCGGGCCATACATCTTGCGATTGAGCACGCCCGTGGTCGCCAGGATCCGGTCGCGAAGTGTTTCGGCGTCGAGCCGCCGGACGGGCATCCGCCAGTACAGCCGATCCTCGGGGTCGAGCTCGGCCGCGCGCGGGTCGCGGGCCGAGGCCTGCCGATAGGCGGTCGAGGTCATGATGAGTCTGTGGAGCCGCTTGAGCTTCCAGCCTCCAGCCACCAGATCGCGCCAGCCAATCGAGCAACTCGGGATGCGAGGGCTTTTCGCCCAGTGAGCCGAAGTCGGCCGGCGTGTTAACCAGCCCCCGGCCAAAATGGTTCATCCACACGCGGTTCACCAGCACCCGGGCCGTGAGCGGGTTTTTGTCGCCCACCAGCCAGCGAGCCAAAGCCGTACGGCGACCGGAAGTGGGCAGCACGGGATCCTTCGGCGCGATTTGCAGCCGCTCGCCAGGCGCCGCGCAAACCGTCAAACCTCCGGGACCGATCTCGCCCTTGGGTTGCCGGTGGTCGCCTCGATGGAACAGGAAAGTGGGCGGAAGCTGGCCGGCCACTTCGTTGAGCACGGGGATGAAATCCTGAAACGGCTTCTTGGCGGCAACGGCCGCGATTTCCGCGTCGACTTTTTTCAGATCCTCGGCCGCGGCAGGATTGTACTGATAGAGCGTGCCCGCGGAGAGGTTATTGACGCTGGGGTTTTCAGCCAGCAACTTCTTTTGTTCGTCGGTGCGTTTGTCTGCGGCGGTCTCATAGGCTTGCCGCAAGGGCGCCTGCAAGTCGGCGGCGAACTTGCCGAGCTCCTTGGTAAGTGCCTCGGCCATGTAGGCGGCGAGCTTGGTCTGGCGTTCGGCCGATGCCTTGGCGACTTCGGCGTCGACTTCAGCCGCCTTGGCCCGTTCGGCGTCGGTCCACAGCGAAACTAGCCGCTCGCCCGGCACGCGCCATGCCTTCCAGTTGTAGGCCGGCTCGAACACGGCCCGCAGTCGATAATAGTCCGCCTGCGGAATCGGGTCATAGCGATGGTCGTGGCACTGGGCGCAACCCATGCTCAGGCCCAGGAGCGACGTGGAGACGATTTTGATCGTGTCGGCGACGACCTGGTTGCGCGCCACGTCAACGTCGATGCCCGGGGTGGCCGTGCCATCGGCCGCCATGCGCAAAAACCCGGTCGCGGCCAGTCGATCGAGATCCTGCGGCGGCAGGTTGCGCAAATCGGCGTTGACCATCTCGTCGCCGGCCAACTGCTCCGTGATGAACTGATCCAGCGGCATGTCGGCGTTGAGCGCGCGAACAACGTAGTCGCGGAATTTGTAGGCAAACGGACGCACGGCATCGGCCGAGGTGTAGCCGTCGGAATCGGCGTAGCCGGCGACGTCCAGCCAGTAGCGGCCCCAGCGCTCGCCGTAATGGGGCGACTCGAGCAATCGATCGACGGCCTTCTCATAGGCGGACGGGTCGCTGTCGGCCAGAAAATGGGCCAACTCCTCGCGACTTGGTGGCAAGCCGACCAGATCAAAGGACGCCCGGGTCAGGAGTGCCGCCTTGCTCGCATCGGGCGAAAATGCCAGCCCCTTGGCCCGCAGCGCCTGGGCCAGGAAGGCGTCAATCGGCGTGCGCACCCGATCGGTCGAAGCGAAGCCGGGAATGGCCGTCGTCGCGGGCAGAGACTGAAACGACCAGAAGCCGCGCTCCTCGGGCGTGATTTCCAGGCCCGGGTCCAGCTTTTCCGGTTCCTCGCGCGCCGTGACCGCGCCTGCGTCGATCCACTGTCCCACCAGGGCGACTTCAGCCGGAGTCAGCTTGTGATCGACCGGCGGCATTTCGCCGCTGTGGACGCGCGCATACAACAGACTCTGGTCGCGCTTGCCGGGCACAATTGCCGGACCGGAATCGCCGCCGGCAGCCATCGACCGCCGGAGCCGCAAATCGAGCCCGCCTTGGGTCTCTTCCTCGCCGCCGTGACAGCGGAAGCAATGAGCTTTGAAAAGGGGGCGGATGTGCTGTTCGTAGGTAATCGCTTGCGGCGCATCGGCGGCTAATCCAGTGCCGCCGGCAGCAAATAGGCATGCCAGCGCAAGCAGTCCAGAGAAGCGTTGCATTACCGGCTCTTTCGGTGGGCCAAGTTGGAGAGGCGGGCGGTTCGAAGCGGAGTCGAGCAGGCAGGCCGTCATTGTAACCTGCCAATTGGCCCCCGCCTACCACGCCCGCACTGGAAAACCGAGGACGATTCGCGCGGCCTTTTTCGCCCTCTGGGCCGCCCATCGGTTCGCCCGCGCGGGGTCAGGGAGCGATAGAATTGAAGTAGGGTTGCTGTATGCTAGTCTTGCCGGACAGCCGGCACGTGGTCCGCGGGGGTTGGCGGAACGAAATACTCTTTCCCGAAAGGCCGATGTCATGAACTTCAAAAAAATTCTGTTTCCCACCGATTTTTCGCCCGCGGGCGAAGCCGCGCTGAAGTTCGCGACGGCGCTAGCACGCGATTCGGGCGCACTGCTGCTGATTGCACACGTCGAGGAAATGCCGATGCCGTTCATCGGCGGCGAGATGTATTTCGCGCAGGTTGAATATCCAAATCCAGAGATCCGCAAGATGCTCGAGGCCGTCGTCCCGCCCGATCCCAACGTGCGCTACGAGCATCGGCTGGTGATGGGCATTGCCGCCGACGACATCGTGCGGCTGGCCGACGAGGAACATGCGGACCTGGTCGTGATCGGCACGCACGGCCGCACGGGCTTGAAGCGGGTGCTGATGGGGAGCGTGGCGGAGTCGGTCATGCGGCTGGCCACTTGCCCGGTGTTGATCGTCAAAGAGAGCAGCAAGACCCCCGCATAACGATGGCAGGCGTGGTCTCGATGGCGCGGCACGGTTTTTCGAATGAGCTTGGACAGGAGTTACCTTGATGAAAGTGCTGGTCGCCGTGGACGGATCCGCCGGCTCGTTCGAAGCCGTCGATCAACTGGGCAAGCTGCTGTCGGCCGGTGCCGACGAGATGGCGTTGTTTTACACCCCGCCTGGCGTGCGCGTTTCACAGCCGCGCGACGTTGATTTGCAAACGCGAGCCCGCGAGGCCTTGGCGCAGACGATCTTCGACGAGGCTCGCAAGCATTTGCCCGCCGCTCTGCAGCCCGCGGTGCGGACGATCGTCGGCACGCAAGATCCGCGCGTCGGCATCGTGCAGGCCGCCGAAAAATGGGGCGCCGAGCTGATCGCCGTCGGCGCGCGGGGACTCGGCTTGCTCGAGCGATTGTTGCTGGGCAGCGTGTCGCGGGCCGTGGTCAACGCGTCGAAGGTGCCCATCTGGGTGGCGCGGGTCCAGTGGCGCCAGACCATGGCGCCATGAACCTCCTCCTGGCCTGCGAGAGTCCGGACTTGGGCCGCGCCGCGCGGAATTGCTGGGACGACTCTCCTGGCCGGACGGCGCCACCTGCCGCACGCTGACGGTGGTCTCGCCGATGTTCGTGGGCGCGTGCCCGATTGGGTCCAACGGCAGACTCGCAGCCCGGAAGTCGAGACCATGGTGCAGAATTGGGCACGGGAACACGAAGAAGAAGTTCGCGCCAACGTCGAGCGGATGCAGCAGTTTTGCCACACTCTGCCGGCCCCTTGTTGCGACTGTCCGAGCGTGGTGGTCGAGGGAGAACCGGCGACGGAAATTCTGGCGGCAATCGCCCGCGAGAAAATCGACCTGGTCGTGCTGGGAATCAAGCGCAAGCGGGCATTCGCTCAAGCCATTTTGGGCAGCACATCGGAAGCCGTGCTGAACCACGCCCCTTGCTCGGTCCTGTTGGTGCCGCAGCCGTAGAAGGTCGCATTGGAGCCTCTGGAAACCCGGTTCAGGTTCCGTCGGCTTGCGGGTCGTCGCAACTGCGGGCGACAAAAATGCTGGATTCGGCGCTCACGCGCACCAGGTTGCGGATGATGCTCGCGGGATAAAGCTGCAAGACCGCGGCTTGCGCGAGTTGCTTGAGGTAGAAGCTAGGCACCGAGCCCGTGATCTCGACGACGCCGGCCGAGACGCGGCAATCGAGTTTCCTAAGCGGTCCATACTTGCTCGCGGCCAGTGCGGTAGCGGCGGCAGCGTGCATTTGGCGGTCATTAGAATTGCCCAATTCACACTCCGTCGACTGGCTGGCGATTGCAATCATCTTGTTTGAAATCCTGCACGAGGGGCTGGCGGAAAAAGGAGGAACCGAAAGACCCGCCGACAGCCTCTGGGAAAAGCTTGAACGGCAAAGCAACTCACGGGCATCTCGCGTTAGAGCGAATTTCATGCCAGGGCCCGATTTCATGCTTAACACGGCGGCCCTGCGACATTTCCATTCCGCTAACAAGGCGTGTTGGAGACTGGCAGTCGCGCCGGTATGACGACGTAAGTCGTTAATTAGTTGGCTGCAAGGCGGAGCCGTCGGGCTGCGGGGCACGATGGAATGCATCGGGATTGGTAGTTTTTTCAATGCTCTGGCCTCGAGGAATCGTGCGTAAACCCTGGGCGAGTGCCGCGCATCCATTGTGCGAAGCGTGACCTAACCGGCCACCTCGATGGCAAAATCCTGCCATGCGCGCAACAAGGCCAGCAGGGCGACGGCCGCCACGAGCGCGACTTGTGCCAGCGGTTCGTGCCAGTCGCCAAAACGGCCGGGCCAGCGCCACGCCAGCCAGGCCATGTTCGGCGCCAGGAACAAAATCAGCGCATTGGTCGGCGTGAGACTCGCATAGACGCAGCCGCACAGCATTAGCCCGGCGTAGAGGATCACGAAGATCAACACCGTGGCCCGTCCCACCGCGGCCCGACCCAACACCACACTGGCCACGAGCGTGCCCGCCTGCGTGGCCGCCAGCACGCCCGCCGTTTGACCCAAGCGTTGGCTGCCGGACAGCACGATCGCCATGCTGGCAGGAACCGCCGCGACCAGCAAGACGGCGCTCAAGCGGGCTCCGGAGATGCGGACGGCCAACGCTTCGAGCGAGGTAATGCAGCCCACCGAGAGCAGCGCCCCCAAGACGACGACGACGGCCGCCTCGTTTTGAACGCCGTCACCGGTCGCGACGATCGGCCAACTCAACAACGAAAGGGCCAACAGCGCCGCCGCCACGCTGGCGGCCAGGCGGCCGTGCATCGGAAAACGCATAAGCGCGTCAAGCGTGCCCAAAACGACGAGCGGCAGCGTGAGAAAGAACAGCCACTCGGTCACGTCCAGCGGCGGGATTTCGCCCCGGCCGAACAGCGACCAGTAACCGCCGGCAAACCCCGCCCCGACCGCCAGCGGCCCGGCCCACGACCGGCTTTCGCACGCGCCGAGTCGCCGCCGCGTCGCGCGCCATCCAAGGATCAGCACCGCCGCGGTGATCGCCATCGGCACAACCGCTCCGGCCCACAAGTCGCCTGAGGTGAACATGCTGGCGTATCTCGCACTGGGAGCTGCTCGGTGGAACCTTATTTAGCCCCGCACTCCAGGCTGACGATCAACAGCACTTCGTCCGAGAGTCCCGCCAGCAGGAACTTCATTCCGTAATCGCTGCGTTTGATCTTGAATGTGGTTTCATACCCTTCGATGGTCATGCCCTGCTGATTCTTGCCCGCGCCAGTGCGCTCGAGTTCCACGCTGACCGGCTGTTCGACTCCGTGCAACTTGAGCTTGCCCTCAACCGAGTATTTTCCATCGCCGGTCTTGGTGATTTGCGTGCTGCGAAACGAGATGGTCGGGAATTGCTTGGAATTGAAGAAGTCGGGACTTTTCAGGTGCTCCTCGCGTTTGGCGTTGCCTGTGTCGATGCTGTCGGTCTTGAGTTGGATCTCGAGCGAGGGGTTCTTGTCGTCGAGGTTCAATTTGCCGGAGATGTCGTTGAATCGTCCCCAGGCGAAGCTGGTATTAAGGTGCTTGATGCGGAACAGCACGGTCGAATGGACCGCGTCGACTGTCAGCGGCGCAGCCGACGCCGGCGCGGTTGCGAAGACGACAAAGGCGGCGCTGAACGTCAGGGCGGCGCGAGCCGCGAGGTTGTTGGCCATGACAGGCTCCTTGATTGGTTTGCCGAAGATAAGTCCGCGAGCCGAATTATGTCCCCGCGCCGCGCGCTTGACGAGGGGGACAAGCCGCGATTGCACAAAGTAGCAGGCTCACGCCGTGAGCCTGCCGCGACTAGCCAATCTCGATTTTGCTTGCCGCCCGGCCGAGCCCGCCTTAGACTCCTCTACCGTGAATGCTTCGCCCGAAACTCTCGCCACGCCGCCGCCTCTCGACGCGCTCGACCCGAGACCCACTCGAATCCGTTTTCGCGTGCTGGGGTTTCTCGCCTCGCTGTCGTTCGTGCTCTATCTCGATCGCGTCTGCATCGGAAAGGCCGTGGTCGAGATTCAAAAAGACTTGGGGCTGAGCAACACACAGATCGGCTATGCGCTGGGCGCATTCACGATTGCCTACGGCCTGTTCGAGGTGCCGACCGGGCGCTGGGGCGATCGTTACGGATCGCGGGGCGTGCTGACGCGGATCGTCGTGTGGTGGTCGTTGTTTACGGCCCTGACCGGCGCGGCCAGCGGGTTGTTAATGCTGGTCGGGGTGCGGTTTCTGTTCGGCGCGGGCGAGGCCGGCGCGTATCCGAACGCGGCACGCGTGATTGCCCGCTGGTTTCCGCTGGTCGAGCGAGGCCGCGTGCAGGGCGCGATGCTGACCAGCGCACAATTGGGGGCGGCGTCGCGCCGGCTCTGGCGGCTTACTTGATCGCCGGCGTCGGCTGGCGCTGGACGTTCGTCGTGTTCAGCCTGTTCGGCTTGGTTTGGGCGGCGGCGTTCTACGCTTGGTTTCGCGACAATCCGGCAGATCATCCGGGCATGAACGCCGCCGAGCGTGGCGCTAGTCGAAGGCGGACAGGCATCGCTTCAGGCGGCGCATTCGCTGCCGATTCCCTGGCGCGCGATCTTGCGCAATCGCAATATCTGGCTGCTGGGCCTGCTGCAAACTTGCTCGTCGTTCGTGTCGTACATGTACATGAGTTGGTTTCCGACGTACCTCGAAAAGGGCCGCGGCGTCGACTCGATCGAAGCCGGCTGGCTGTCGTCGCTCGTGCTGTCGGGCGCGGCCGTGGGATGCCTGGGCAGCGGTTTCGTGACCGACTGGCTGGCGCGGGTCACGCATCGCAACCCGGCGCGGCATCGCATCTATGGATTCGTGGGCACCGCGACGGCGGCCGTGGCCCTGTGGGCCGGCATCGAGTGCGAGTCGCCCGTGGCCACCAGCCTATGGGCAGCGGTGGCGTTCATGGCGGCCATTTCGCAACAGGCCACGTTTTGGACCGTGACCATGGAAATAAGCGGCAAGCACCTGGGCGTGATCTTCGGACTGATGAACTCGATGGGCGTGCCGGGCGCATTCGTGTCCACGATGTTCCTGGGGCGCTTTGTCGATTGGATGCACGACCGCGGCTACGAGGGCCGCGCGCAATGGGATCCGGCCTTCTATGTGTATGCCGGAGTCCTGTTCATCGGCGCTTGCTGCTGGCTGGCGGTCGATGCCAATAAGCACGTTCCGGATGGCGAAACAACGGGCGAATAGCCGCCGCATCCTCCGTCCGCGTTCCTTCTCCGCCTACTTCTTCGGCACGCCAATCGCCTCCAACTCCTTGGCGATGTCCTTGGCGTGCTCCTTGGTGTTGACCTTCTTATCGATCGCCTTCACGACGCCGTCGGGGCCGATGTAAAAGGTCCAACGCTCGGCGACCGGGCGGCCCTCGTGGACAACGCCGTAGGCCTCGGCCGTTTTCTTCGTCGGATCGCTCAAGATCGGATAGTCGAGTCCCAGCGACTTGGCGAAATCGGTGTTCTTTTGCACGTCGTCGACGCTGGCGGTGAAATAGGCCACGTCGTATTTGCGAATCGCGTCGCCATTTTCCTTCATGCTCTTGCATTGGGCCGTGCAACCTCCGGTGAACGCCTTGGGGAACCAGGCGATCACGACCGCCTTCTTGCCGGCGAAATCGGAGAGCGAGTATTCCTTGCCGTCGGAAGCTTGCAGTTTGAAGTCGGGCGCTTTGTCTCCCACCTTGGGCACGTCAGCATGGGCGGCGGCAGCACACGTCAGGCTCAGGGCGGCAATTGCTACTTGTTTTTTCATGGCAGTTCTCCCGGGATAAACAATGAGGGCATGTTGATCGTATAAACCTAAGCCATCTCCGCGGCTCCGCCGAATTGCGAGGCACGCGGCGCGCGGTAGCGGACATTGAGCGCGGGCGTATCGAGCCGGATGTTTCCTCGTTCTTTCGATTCCAGACACCAATCCAAAATGCCGCAAGCCATTTGCGTCCGCTCGACCGGATAGGACGCTACGCCCGTGGCGACCATCTCCTCGACCTTGTTCATCAGACACGTCGAATAGGCCACGTTGGGCAAGACCGGCAGCAAGAATTGCGTGGAGAGGATTTCGATCGCCACGCAGTCGGCAAGCAAACGTATAGTCCTGCACGGCGCCGTTGATCATCAGCAACGTGGCCCGCAACCCGTCGCGATACTCGATCAGGTAGGCGGCCGGATCCTGGACCAATTCTTCCAGCTCGCCGCTGTGCGCGAGATCTTGCGTGCGGCCGTCTTCGAGCGACTTGCCCGAACGCGAGGTCGAACGCGCCAGCGCCGCCTCCAGCAGCCGGCGCGACCAGCGGCCGTCCTTGCCGGCTTGCCACACGGCGGGACCCTGGATCAACTGCACCGCCTTGACGCCGGTCTCGCCGTTGCGACGCCGCTCCAGCATGCACTGCATGGCTTCCAGGGCGTGATAGTCCATCGGGTCCGACGAACCGACGCCCAGCATCAGCGCTTCCTCGATCGGCGCGTCGAGCGGCACCTCGACCGGCGGCAATCGCCACGTGACCGGCAGGCTGGAGCCGGCCAGCATCGGAAAGCCCAGCCGCTTGCTCGCCGCCACCATCTTGGCGGCCTTCTCGAAGCTGTACGACAGGTGCTTGTCGTTGAACACCGGCACGCTGCGGCCATCAGCCTCGAACACTTTGACGATCTGTTCGAAGAACTCGTAGCGCGGATATTGAATCTGTCCCTTGTCGTTCGTTGGGTAATCGCCGTGCTCGCCGATCACCAGCACGCCGTCCACGGCCAGATTATCGCCGCCGGCGCGCAGCGCCTCGGCGATCGTCGGATAGACGCGAAAGCCGAACTCGCGGGCTCGTAGTTCGCTCTGGTCCCCCTCGGGCCGCTGATCGACGTACAGCGAAACCACGTCCATCGCCGGCCGGTGCCAGCGCCCGTTCCAGGGATAGCCGACCAGAAACCGGTCGCCCATGTGCTGCGCATGCGACAGGTACTTCCAGACCGTGGTGACGATCGCCAGTCGCTTGCGAGGAGTTTTGCCGGGCTCGGCCATGCGCGTTTAGGTCCTGCGAAAGGTCGAGTGGGGATTCGGTTGATAACGGATCGCTAGATGCGGCGTCTCCACCGACTGGCCCCCCTTGGCGAGCGATTCGACGCCGGCCGCCACCAGGCCGGTGGTCAGCAGCGTCCGTTCGATGGGCTGCGAGGGTTTTCCGCTCAGCAGGAACTGCTCGATATGCCACACCAGCGGATCGAAGTTGTGCGGCTGCATGCCGTGATCGGCCCCTAGATACATTTGCGTCGAAAATGGCTCCGAGCGGTCGGCCAAACCGCGCCGCGACCGTGATGTCGCCGACCAATCCATTGGCCAGGATCATCGTGGCTCGCAAGCCGTCGATGTACTCAATTCGATAGGCCACCGGATCCTTGACCATCCGCGCGACGTCGTCCGGCGTGGGATAGACGTGATTATAGCCCTCGCGCGCGGGCGTAAGCTGATGGCTGCGACACAGGCAGGCTTCGAGCAGTGCCGGGTCCCAACCGCCGCCGCTCCACCCGTCGGCCCGCATGGCTTGCCACACCGCGTCGCCACGCAGTGCCTGAACGCGGGCCACGCCCCGCTCGCCGCCGCGGCGCCGCTCGACCAGGCACTGGATTGCTTCGAGCACATGAAAGTCGTAACTGTCGACGCCGCCGGGACCGATGCCAAAAGCCTCTTCGATCCGCGCGTCGGCGGGCATCTCGACCGATGGAATCCGCCACGTCACCGGCAGGCTCGATCCGGCCATGAAGGGGAAGCCCATGCTGGCCGCGGTATCGACCATCTCGCGTGCCTTGGCCCAGTCCCAGGACAGGTGCTTGTCGTTCCAGACCGGCGTGGTGCGGCCGTCTGCGCCGAAACACGTCGACCGTTTGTTTGAAGAATTCGTAGCGGGGATAAAGGGTTTGCCCTTTTTCGTTTCGCGGGTAGTCGCCATGCTCGCCGATGATCAGCACGCCATCGACGGCCAGCTTGTCGCTGCCCGCGCCGAGCGCCTGGGCGATCGTGGGATAGATCGTCAGTTGCTCGAATCGCGCGGCCCGTTCGCGGCTCAAGTCCCCCTCGGGGAACTGATCGACATACAACGACACCAGGTCCACCGCCGGACGGTGGTGCCGCGTTTCCCAGCCAAACCCTTCGAGGAATCGGTCCAGAATCACTTCGGCGTGCGAAAGCTTGCGGAACTCGGTGATCAGCGCCGCGATGCGCGGCCGTCGCGCGGGCTCGGCGGCGGACGCCCGAGGGTCGTAAGCTAGCCCGAGCGCCGCGGCTGCCGGCACGCCGGCCAATACCGCGCGTCGAGAGATTTTTTGCGACTCGCTCATGCCGTTAGCCTAAAGAGCGGCAAGCGCGTTGTCCACCAGGCCGGACAGTTGCCAGGCGACAAACGCTACAAAGCGGTCACATGTCGCTTGTCAGTTCCCGCAGGTCCGGCTCAACCCAGGCTGCCCGAGCCGCTGGCGACATCAATCGCTCGCGAGTGTAATATCTAAGCGGCAGGTCGGGCGCACCAAATTGCTCGAGCAAGCCGTTCGTGACGGCCAGCCAGTCGCCGCGATCGACGATGCCCGACAGGTACCTGCCGATCACGCGCATATAAAGGCAAGTGATGGTCTCGTGATAACCACGGGTGGGCGTGGTGACGACCCCGCAGGCGGCGTTGTAGCGCTGTATTCCCGCCCGGATTCTCCGCAGGGCTTCGTCCGCCTCGTGGTGGCGCAGCGTCCAAAGTCCGACCGCCAGATGGGCCCGGTGGGTCCATTCCACGCAAGGCAGGGTGCAATCCGCAAAGCGCGCGGCAAGACTTTCGATCTCGTCGAGATCGTGATAAAGCGTGATCGGTTTTGCGTCCGTTTCCGTCAAGAGTTTACCGTCATACCGTCGGGAGTTTGCCTGGTTGAGCGTTCCATCAAGAGACCTCAGCCCTCACCCAGGTTCGGCCGCCCAATGCATTTCGCGGCAAACCTAGCTCCAGCGGCTGCCATTCCATTGAACGACGCGTTTGAGCAAATGGACCAGGTCGGCAGTGAACAGCTCGAGCAGTTTTTCGCCTTTGGCGGCCGATGCGACCGCGGGACTGCCGATGTGGCCGACGGGGCTGCGGTCCTTGGTGGTCCAGGCCCGCGGGACTGGATCGAAGCGGCCGGCCGGGTCGACTGTCTTCGCCGCTCGATAGTCGCCCACGAGATTCGGCCGCAGCGCCAGAATCATCGAGGTTTCCCATTCGCAGGCATGGCCCATGGCCGACTGCTCCAGCGACGGATCGCTCTGGCGCGGCTGCGCGCCCAGCGCCCAGTAACAGGCAAACAACAAGAGCAGATCGTCCCGCGTGCGGTGTCGCTGGCGCACTTCGAACGTGGCTTGCTGGCCCGGCACGTTGTTGCCGCCATGGCCGTTGACCAGCACGATTCGCTTGAAACCGTGGGCGATGAAGTTCTCGATCATGTCCACGACCACGTCGATGTAGGCCCGCGGCGAGGCCGACATCGTGCCAGGAAAGTCCATGTGATGCTGGGAGTTGCCCAGCCACATCACCGGCGCGAAAAGCACCGAGTCGTGCAACTCGCGCTCGGCGCGGCTTGTGATTTCGCCGACCAGCAAGCTGTCGGTAAACACCGGCAAATGGTGGCCGTGTTGCTCGATGGCGGCCAGCGGAATCGCGATCGGCGTGTCCTTGGAGAGCGCGGCCACGGCCGGCCAGTTCATTTCCGCAAGCAGCACGAGACGGTTCTCCGCATGGCGATTGTTTACTTGGCCGAAATGCAGTACAGGTTATTTCGCCCGCGGAGGAAGATCTCCTCGCCCACCACGGCTGGCGAGCCGTCGAAACGATCGTCGAGCTTGTTGGTCGCCAGGATGACCGGCTTGCCTGGGCCCGCTTCCTCGCCGGCCGGTTTATCCAGGGCGCCACGTTGGATGACGACGGTCGTTCCCTCGCGGCTGGTAATGTAAATCTTGTCGTCCGCGCCGACCGGCGACGCATAGACATTGTCGATTCCCTGCAACCTCTGCCGCTCGATGATCGGCTCGCCGGTCTGGGCGTTCAGGCACGACAGGATTCCCTTGTTGCCGGCCGTGAAGTACAGCAAGTCTCCGTACAGCAGCGGCGAGGGCACATACGGCGTGCCTTGGTTCCGTTTCCAGGCGATTTTCTCTTTGTCGCGCGTGATATCGCCGACCGAATCGAGCGGAATCGCGTACAGCGAATTGATGATGAAGCCGGTCATCGCGAAGGTCAGCTTGCCGTCGGTCACGGGACAGGGAATGGCGCTGGGCCCTTGGCCGCCGCAAGCCCAGATCAGCTCGCCCGTCTTGGCGTCATAACTGCGGACTCGGCGGGAGCCGTTCACGATGACTTGCGTGCGCCCCTGATACTCGACCAACAGCGGCGTGGCCCAGGTGGTCGCCTCGTCGCGATCGACCTTCCAAAGGGTATCGCCCGTGGCGGCGTCGAGCGACGTGAGGAACGAGCCGCCTTCGTGATCCCAATTGACGATCACCGAGTCGCCGAAGATCACCGGCGAGGAGCCCTCGCCGAAACGGTTCGTGATCGTCATGCGGCCGAGATCGCGCGACCATTTCTGATGCCCGTCGAGGTCGTAGCAGTACACGCCCCGCGAACCGAAGGAGACGTAGAGATGCTTGCCGTCGGTGGTGGGCGAGGCCGAGGCGAAGCTGCCGTCGGGATGATGGCCTTCGTGAGGCACTTCTTCCTTGGCGATGTGCTGCCAACGGGTCTGGCCGCTCTTGCGGTCCACGCTCATGACGACGAACTGGTAGTAGTTCTTCGGCGGCTTGATATTGAACCGGGCCTTGGGCGCGTCGGCGGCCGGCGGCGGCGCTTCCATCTCGCGATCGGTCTTGACGGCCGTGATCAGGAAGACCTGGTCGCCCCACACGATCGGCGTGGCCGTGCTTTCGCCGGGAATCTTTGCCTTCCACTTGATATTCTTGTTCTCGTCCCACTCGAGCGGCGGATGCGCCAGCGGCGCAATGCCATTGGCCAACGGCCCGCGCCAATGCGGCCAGTTGCTCAGGGCTTCCGACTCCGTCTCGCTCGGCGCCGCCCAAGCGGCCGCCGCCAGCAACCACGCACAACACGCCATCGCGATCGTTTTCATCGGACGTCCTCTCGAATAATTTGATAGTCGCCGCGGCCCGCCGGCTAACTGGCCATCAACCTACCATGTCCCCCGCGTTGCCGCACGAGTCGTTCGAAATCAAAGGCGAAACGAACCACACGGAGACGAAGAACGCGGATAGCTGACCTTACCCGTCCTCTCCATGTTCTTCGTGTCTTTGTGGTTTATAGTCTCCGAGCAGGCTCATTTATCCCGACTATTTCAACGACTGCAAAAACGCGATCAGATCGGCCAGTTCCTGGCGCGATAGCTGCGCATCCATGCCCTCGGGCATGATCGAAACGGCGCTCTGTTCGAGCGATTCGATCGACGAGCGGGGCACGCGTATCTCGACGCGCGCGTTGTTGAACAGATAAACCGCGTCGGAACTCTCGCGGACAATGATGCCCGAGAGCACCTGTCCGTCTACGGTGGCCAGCGTAATCGGCTCGTAGCCGCGGGCGAAACTAGCGCTGGGAAAGATAATGGCTTCCAGCAGGTCGTGCGGCGCGCGGACGGCGCCGATGCGGGTCAGGTCGGGACCGATCTTGCCCCCCTCGCCTTGCACGGCATGGCACGTGGCGCAGATGGCCTTCTTGTTGGCGAAGAAAAGGTCGCGACCGCGCTGAAAATCGCCGCCCGCCAGCACGTCATTGAGTTCGGCCAGTCGAGCCGTCTGTTTTTCGCGATTAACATTCAACTGTTCGAGTAGTGGGGCGGCCTGTTGGCGAACCGCCTCGGGATACGAATCGAGCAACGTCACCAGGCTCTCGCGTCGCAGCCCGCGCAACCCGGCGGACTCGCCGATAGCCATCACCAGGGACTGGCCGATCGCGGCGTCGGACGATTGCTCGAACGCCCGCACGAGCTTGGGCATCTCCAAAACGCTCGCGTCGCGGACCGTGTCGGTCAACGCGGCCAGTTGGTCGCGCGTTAGCCGGGCCCCAGCCACGGCCTCGGCCGCAGCCAGACGAACTAACGGCGGCCGCTGTTTGTCGAGGCCCGACAACAGGAACGCGAACAGCGGCGGCTCGATCGCGGGCAGTCGAGGCGAAGCCGCGGCGGCGGCCTGCACGCGTACGTCCAGCGGTCGCTCGGTGTCGAGCGCCATGCGCACTCAGCGCCGCGTCGAAACGGCTGGCCGCCAGATCCGGAAATGTCTCCCGCGGCCCGCCCAGTTCATAGAATTCGGCTTGCACCCCGGGCTGCGGCGAAACGGACGCACTGCCCGCGGACTTGGGCCGGTGGAAAAGCGCCTCGGCGGGAATCACTTGCTTTGTCTGCCCGTCGTAAGCCCAGGACAGGATGCAGGCGGCCTCGCCTTCGCCCTGCACGAAGTCGAGCCGTATTTCGTGGTCGCCGGCCAATAGCCGCACTTCCCCCGAGACCTCGCGCATGGCGTGCGAACCGCCGTTGTCGACCACCATGGTGTCGTCGATAAACAGTTGCGAGCCATCGTCCGAATTCGTGCTGAACGTGTACCGGCCGTCCGCGGGACAGCGGACCAGACCCGACCAGCGGACGCAGAAATTC
This sequence comes from uncultured Planctomycetaceae bacterium, assembly GCA_963791755.1. Classification (GTDB taxonomy): domain Bacteria; phylum Planctomycetota; class Planctomycetia; order Pirellulales; family PALSA-1355; genus PALSA-1355. Next base: position 139,588 of record CAWBTK010000001.1, on the reverse strand, counting down.
TCCGCTAGCCGCGTGCCGGCAAAATTCTTTTCGACCATTGGATAATCGATCGTGCTGTCGACGCGCGACACCAGCGGCCGCTTGTCAAGCGGCAGGCCGCGGAGCGTGGCTACGGCCTGCCGCACGATCCGATCGTCCGCGTCTTCCAGTGCCAGTTGCAGCGGCCCGGCCCAGCTCGCGGGCAGCTTTTGCAAACCGGCTTGGGCCATGACCTCCAGCACAAGCAAGCGGGTTTCCAGCGGAGTCCGCGAGTCGACAAGCGCCGCGGCGATCAGGTTCTGTATGTTCCCGTCGCCCGCGAAGGCCACGAGCTGGAGTTTCAGCTCCTCCCGTCGCGCGTCGTCCATGTTGCGCCGCGCGAGCCAGTCTCGAAACACATCGACCATCACCCCGCCCCACTCGGCGTGGTGCGAGATGACCCACAGCGCCGTCTTGCGCACAAGCGGATCGCCCGAGGCCAAGAGCGGCGTTACGCGCTCGGGCATCTTGTACAAATAGCCGATCTGATCGAGCGCAATCAGCGCCCCCGTTTGACTCGCGGGCTGGTGGCGGCGAGCCCGTTTTGCGTACCTTGGACATCGGCGATGCGAATCAAGGCGAAGATCAGCGCATGCTCCAGAAAGCGGTCGTTTTCGAAGTTCAATCCTTCGAGCAGGGCGGCCGTCGCCTCTCGCTGGCCGATGCGCCCGAGCGCCGTAGCCGCTTCGCGCCGCACGCTGGGCGCGTCGCTGGTCACGAGAGTCGTCAGCCGCGACAGCGCCATCCGGTCTCGATACAAACCGGCACTTCGTGCCGCGGCCTGCCGCACGCCCGGCAGCGAGTCCTTGAGAGCCGCGCGAACCGCCTCGCGAGCCTCGGCGCCGTCGATGGTCGTCAGGGCCCAGACGGCGGCACATTTTGCTTCGGCCGTTGCATTGCCCGACAGTAATGCGGCGAGTGGGGCGACGGAGCTTACACCCAGTTTGGACAAACGGCGTGCAGCCCGATCGCGCACCTCGAACCGCCCGTCCGCCAATAATTTCGTTAGAGCGTCGCCCGAGAGCGATTCCCAAGCGATCTTCGCTCCCCGCGGGTCATCGACTCGCGGAGCGTCGATCTTGCGCACGCGATAGATCCCGCCCAGCACCTCGGGCTTGGCAATTTGCGAAGTGGGACAGCCGATGCGGAACCAGCCGCCGGTGTCGATGACCAGCAGACTGCCGTCGGCGTCTTCGAACACGTCGGTGGGATGAAAGTCGGGATCGCTCGAAACCAAAAACTCTTCGTTGCGGCAAGCAAATGTTCCGCCCGTGCGCTCCAAGCGGTGTCGCATGACTTTATGCATGTTGAACAGCGCCGAGAAGAGATTGCCGGTCGAGTGTTCTCCCATGGCGCCTGCGCGGCAGATGGTCAGGTCGCTCGAAGCCGACACGCCCAAGTGCGTCAGCGGCGGTAGCACGTCGCCCGTGCGGCGGTGTTCGTTGAGCGTTCGATCGCGGACCGGATATTCGGCCCCGTCGACACAATGCACGAGCGCATTGCGCAGTCCGGCCCCCATCGAGTTGGGCGCCAGAAACGTGCCGCTGGCGAACATATCTCCCTCGTCGGTGAACGCGACTCCCACGGCGTTGCCCTGCGAGCCGCAGACGACCTCCAACTCCGAGCCGTCGGGCCGGCAGCGGATGATCAACGGCGCTGTTCCCTTGTGAACGACCGGTCCGCCCGGGCGCCGAATCTCGTGCGGGAAGCGACCGGCACACCAATACAGTCGCCCGTCCGGGCCCAGGCTGCCGCCGTGCATGTCGTCGGCCACGCCCGTATTGGCGAACCCCGTGACCAGCTCTTCGCGCCGGTCAGCCATGCCGTCGCCATCAGTGTCTTCCAGCTTCCAGAAGCTGGGCGGCGACGAACAATACACGGCCCCATCGTGCCACACGATGCCCTGCGGAAACACGAGCTTGTCGGCGTAGACCGTGCTCTTGTCGAAGCGGCCGTCGCCATCGGTGTCTTCCAGCATACGAATGCAATGCGGCGGGTTTTTGGACAACTCCGCCCCGCGCAAATTCACGCCCGCCGAATCGCACACGTACAGCCGCCCCTGATCGTCGAACGTCGCCAGCATCGGCCGCTCGACCAGCGGCGCGGCGGCGACCAGTTCGACGGTGAACCCGGCCGGCACGGAGATGGCCGCCAAACCGGTTTTGGTTGGCGACGCGACTTCGGCCGCTGCGCTACTGGCCATCGCCAGCCATCCGTAAGAACACGCCAAAGCGAGGCGGCGAACAATGTTCTCGTGCGACATAGAACTTCTCGTACCGGTTTGCTTCAAGATCGGGCCAGCCAGCTCGTACAGTCCGGATTGTAATTCAATCGCGCGCCGCGAACCACGCTCGCCGCCGCAAGTTCTGTCCGCGTCCTCGGAGCCCTCGGTGGCAATCTGCCGTGTTGTCTTCCGTGTCGGCGCGCAAACAGCGGACGCTGGCAATGCACCGTTCAGAACAACCTCGAGATGACGTGGCCATCGCAGAGCGTCATCGGGCGGCCCAGTGGATCGACCATCGTCGCGCGGGCGTCCAGGCCCAGCGAGTGGTAGATCGTGGCCACGACGTCGCTGGGCCCGACGGGCAGTTCGGCGGGAAATGCGCAAATTTTATCCGACGCGCCGACCAGGTTGCCTCCCCGCACCCCGCCGCCGGCAAACAGCACACTCGACGAGTGTCCCCAATGGTCGCGGCCGCCGTCCTTGTTGATCTTCGGCGTGCGGCCAAACTCGCCCATCACCACCACCAGCGTCTCGTCGAGCATGCCGCGCTGGCCGAGATCTTCGACCAATGCCGACAGCCCCTCGTCCAACAGTGGCAACAATTCGCCTTGCAGGGCCTCGAAGTTTTTCTGATGCGTGTCCCAGCCGTCGCACTTAGTCATGTAATTGAAATGCACGGCCGCGAACGACACGCCCCGCTCGACCAGCCGTCGGGCCAACAGCAGACTCTGGCCAAAACGGTGCGGCCCGTAGCGTTCGCGGGTCTTGGCGGCTTCCTTCTCCAGGGCAAACATGCCACCGGCCTCGGAGCCGATCAACTGCGCCGCCGAGTTGCGGAACGTCTGATAGTCTTGCGACGTCAGTCCGCGCGGCGCCCGGCCGTCGAGCACGGCCAACAGCGCCTGGCGATCGTGAAATCGCTCGGCACCAAGTTCGCCGGGCAGCTTCAATCCCACTGGCGGCTCGCACGGGTCGTCGTTAATGGCAAGCGGATCGTACGGTGCGCCCAGCAGTCCCGCGCGGCCTCCGCCCGAGACCGGCAGCGGCATCATCCGCACCCGCACCTCGGGAATGGCCACGTAGCCGGGCACGGCAGGATTGCGATGCCGAAACTTCGCCACTACCGAGCCCATGTGCGGGTCGTCGGAGCGCGAGGGGGGCAGCACGGTATTCGCGCCGAGTGGCACGCGCGATTCGCGGCCGGTCAGCGTCTGGTAGATCATGAACGGGTGATCGTTGTTGGGAAACGTCACGGAGCGCAAGATGGCCAACTTCCGCGACTGCGCCGCCAGTCGCGGAAGATGTTCGCAGAAGTGCATGCCGGTCGTGGCCGAGGCGATCGGCTTGAACGGCCCGCGGATTTCGGCGGGGGCCGCGGGCTTCATATCCCACATGTCGATCTGCGGCGGTCCGCCCAGCAGATAGACGAGGATACAGCGTTTGGCGCGGCCGAACGATTGGATGCCGTCGGAGCCGTTTGGCGTGAACCCGCGGGCCACTTGCGCCGGCGTTGCTCCGGCAAACAGGGCCAGCGTGCCCGCCTGCAAGAACTGCCGTCGCGCAATGTTACTGCCCATTTCGCCGTGCATGGAAGGCGATTGTACCCGGGAGTTTCGACGAGGGGCAATGATATCTTTACCCCGTCGGCCCTATCGCACCAATCGCGATTGTGCAATCGCCGCATCCGCGGCCACTGGGCGGTGGCCCAGGGTCATGGCGCGACGCATCTCCCACTCGACGGCCCGGTCGACCGGTTCGTGGAACGTGAATTGGCCGGCCTGCCGGGTAGCGATCAAGCGGCCAGCGTGCAGAATCAAGGCGTTGCGATGCGTCGCCGGAATCCGTGCGCCCGATGTGACGACGCCAATCAGATTTAACGGATCGGCCGCCGATAGCACCAGCCAGGGCAACTCGCCGCCGGCTTCGATCTCCTGCCGCGCCTGTCGCAACTTATCGACGCATGAGGGCAGCGCATATTGCTCGCCGGCCACTTGCGAGACAAAACGGCCGCCGCGCACTTCGCCGCGCAGCTCCAGCCGCCGCAAGGTGCCGACCAGATCCTGCCAACTGGGGGCCGACGTCTCGCGCGCCATAAGATCGCGAAACAGCACGCCCCAGCGAGCCAGCAACTGCCGACACCAGCGATCGAGATAAACCTCGCGCGACGTGGTGGCCACGGCGCCGGGAAATAGCGACCAGCGCCCGATCGGCGCTGCCACGCCCGCGGGCGCGCGCCCGCCGCGACGCCGCGATCGGCCCGGCTTGTCTCCCTCGACAATTTTGCGGACGGCCACGAAGGCATCGGACGTCACCAGCCCCAGCGCGGCCAGTTCGCGTAGTGCCTCTTCCAAATGCGTCGGCAGCAGGCCCGTGGCGGTCTTTAACTCGCCGAAGAACAACGCCCCGCGGGCAGTGAGCGCTTCGAGCACTTGCTCGGCCCCGCCGCGGATCGCGCCGGCCGGCGGTTCGCGCTCGGGGGGCAATAGCGTCGGCAACTCCTCCCGCAGCAGGATCGAAATCGGCACGACGCGAGTTAGCGCTGCCGCACTGGGCGGATCGTCTTCGCTGCGCCGCGGCGGATTCAGTCGCCCCCACACCACCTCGCCGGCCATGAACAAATGATCGAGCCACTCGGGATCGTACTCGCCGATCCGCGCCGCCAACACCCGCCGTTCCCAGGCCCCGGCCGGCAATTCGAAGCCTTGCAATTGCGCAATCGCCTCGCGCACCCCCACGGCGCCGCCCCACTGATTCTCGGGCACGAGGTGGTGGTACCGCGTGAGGAAGTGCAAGTAGGCCCGCGGCTCGACTGGTTGAATCTGGTCGCGCAATCCGCGCAGCGTCAGTCGATGGATCCGCGCCAGCAGCCGCCGGTCGCACCACTCGCCGCCCTTGGCGGCGCCGGTCTGCGCGGCTTCGGTGAACGTGCCGCGCAGGACAGCCCCCTGCCCTTCCAGGGCTTCCAGCGAGGCGGTCGCGAAGCTCTCTTCTAGATTCAGGAATTCGGCAATCTCGGCCGCCGTGATCGGGCCGCTGTGTTCCACTCGACCGCGCACCAGTGCAATCCAAGCGTCCGACCGCTCGACCTGCCGTAGCAACCGCTCGGGCAGTTCCACCGGTGGCTCGGCCACGGCGTCGCTGAACGCGGCTTGCAGGACCGGCCAGTTCTCGGCCGCGATCCACAAATCGCGCGCCTGCGGACGAACGACCCGCGTTGCACGACCGCACGCGATCAACTCGTCGAGCCATGGCTTCCAGGTGGCCGCTTCCAGCTCGTCAATCGCCACGAGACTCAACAGCGCATCGTGCAGTTCGTCGGCGCCGCGAACCAGCGGCCAGGCCTCGCTGCGTACCTGGGCCACGGCCTCGGGATCGAGCCGAGCCAGGTCGCGCAAATCGTCGGGCGACAAAGTGCGGCGCGTGGCCACCGCCCGCACTCGGCGCTCTTCCAGCGGCGCGCCGTCGAGAAACGCGTACGGATTCGCGTTAAGCAATTCGTAGCTGAATGGCGATGGTTCGCGCGTGTCGCGGCCCACGAAACGAACTTTGCCTTCGCCTACCCTTGCGAGCACGGCGACCAGGCCGTCGACGTCGAGTGCCTCGTGCAGACAGTCGTGCATCGTCTGCCGCACCAGCGGATGATCGGGAATTACGACGTCGCCCGAATGGTTTTCCAGACAGCCCACGGTTTCGGGAAACACGGCAGCCATCAAGTCGTCGGAGCGGAATCGCTGCATATGCGGCGGCACGCGTTTGCCGTTCTGCTGCCGCAACACGACCAACGAGCGGGTAAGGTTCCAGCGCCAGCGGACTTGGAACATGGGCACGGCAAGCAGGGCCTGTTCGAGCAGCCGGGCCACGTTTTCGGTGTTGAGCATCTTGAACAGGTTTTCGATCGGCACGCTATGCTGCGGACCCATCGAGAGCACGATGCCGTCGTCGTCGGCGCTGGCTTGCAGCTCGAAGTCGAAGCTGCGGCAAAACCGCTTGCGCAGCGCGAGCCCCCAAGCCCGATTGATTCGCGAGCCGAGCGGTGCGTGAATGACCAACTGCATTCCACCCGACTCGTCAAAGAACCGCTCGAAGACGATTTGCTCGGTCGTGGGCACCATGCCCATGGCGGCGAGTTGGATGTCGACGTACCGCAGGGCCTGTTCGGCGGCCCAGTCGGTTGCGCCGCATTCGCTTTGCAACAGGCGGCTGGCTTGCTCGATTGCGATTGGTCCCTGGGCCACGGCGGCGGCCAATTCTTCGCGCAGTTGCGACACTTCGCTGGACAGCTCCGGCGTGCGACCGGGCCGTTCGCCCAACCAGAAGGGAATGCTGGGCGGCGCGCCCTCGGCGTCGCGCACCGCCACCTCGCCGCCGCGCACGTACAGCACGCGCCACGAAGTATTGCCCAGCAGAAATACGTCGCCCGCCAAGCTCTCGACGGCAAAGTCCTCGTCGACCGCGCCGACGAACGTGCGGTCGGGCTCGGCAATGACGCGATACTGGGCTGTTTCCGGAATGGCGCCGCCGGAAGTGATCGCGGCCAATCGAGCGCCGCGCCGAGCGCGGAGCCGGTCGCCGATCAAATCGCGATGCAGATACGCCCCGCGCTTGGCCCCGGGCGCCAAACCTTCGCTCAGCATATGCACGATCGCTTCGAAGTCTTGCCGCGACAGATTGCGATAGGGCCAGGCCCGGCGACAAAGCGCATACAACTCGTTTTCGTCCCATTCCTCGCACGCCACGGCGGCCACGATCTGCTGGGCCAGGATGTCCAGGGGCGCTTCGGGAACCTGAGTGGCGTCCAGTCCGCCCTTGCGCACGGCCCGCACCAGTGCGAGCGATTCGATCAGCTCGTCGCGCGACAGCGGAAACAGGCGTCCCTTGGGGATCTTGCCCAGCGAATGACCGGCGCGGCCGACGCGTTGCAGCAGCGTGGCGATGTTGCCGGTCGAGCCGATCTGGCACACCAGGTCGATATAGCCGATATCGATGCCCATCTCGAGCGAAGCGGTGGCCACGATCGCCTTGAGCTTGCCACTCTTGAGCCGTTGTTCCGCGGAAAGCCGGATCGCGCGCGACAGGCTGCCATGATGGCTGGCCACGGCATCGGCGCCCAGCAGCTCGCCCAGGTGCAGCGCCACGCGCTCGGCCAGGCGGCGCGTATTGACGAACACCAGCGTGCTGCGGTGCGCGGCGACTAGTTCGGTCAGCCGGGAGTAAATCTCGGACCATTGCTCGTTCGAGCACACGGCCGAGAGTTCGCTGGCGGGCGTCTCGATGCCCAGGTCCAACTCGCGGACGTGCCCGCCGTCGATGATCGAACAGGCCGGTTCGTCGCCAGAAGAACTTCGACTCGCGCCGACCAAGAAACGGGCGATGGTTTCGATGGGCCGCTGGGTAGCCGACAGCCCGATGCGAACTGGCGGATGCGAGCACAGCGCTTCCAGTCGTTCCAGCGACAAGGCCAGGTGGCTGCCCCGCTTGTCGCGGACCAAGGCGTGAATCTCGTCGACGATCACGGTCTCCACGCCGCGCAACAGCTGCCGGCTCTTTTCCGAGGTCAGCAGCAGATACAACGACTCGGGCGTCGTGACCAGGATGTGCGGCGGTCGGCGGAGCATGGCCTGGCGCTGTGAGGCCGGGGTATCGCCGGTGCGAACCATCGAGCGAATGGGAAGCGTTCCATAACCGGCGGCCTCGAATCGTTCGGCCAATTCGGCCAATGGCTCTTCGAGATTACGGTGGATGTCGTTGCTCAGCGCTTTGAGCGGCGAGACGTAGACGACGTAGGTCTTTTCTTCCAGTTCTCCGGCCACCCAGCGCCGCACCAGGCCGTCGAGACAAACGAGAAACGCGGCCAGCGTCTTGCCCGAGCCGGTTGGTGCGGCGACAAGCGTGTGCCGTCCCGCGGCGATTTCACGCCAACCTCGCTCCTGCGGATCGGTCGGCGCGGCGAAGCGTTCGGCGAACCAGGCGGCGACCAGCGGATGAAAGTGATCGAGGGACATACCTGTCCATCATAGGCGCGCTCGAGCCTGGGGGGCGAGCCCCAAACAAGGGAAGAGGCTGGAGGCTGGAGGCCGGAGGGAGGAGTAAGGAGGAGTAGAAGGTGGCGGCGGATCAGGGGTGAGTGATCTTGAGTTCCAACTCGATCAAGCCGTCGGCGGTGGGCGAAATGGTTACCAAGGGAAATCGCTTCGCGGCCGGATCGTTCAGCCGGAGCTTGAGAAAACCGGTCGCCAGCGGTCGGCCATAGCCCTCGGGAGCGATGGAAGTTCGTTCGCCCTTGGTGACGGTGATCTCGATCCCCTGCGGCCAACGCAGGCGGTTGCCAGCGAGCCCGGGCGCGCCGTGGCACCACCACGACCAATCCCCCGTGGCGCGACGGCGGACGGTTAGCGTGCGCTGGGGTCGATCTATTTGGACTTCGAGCCGCCGCAAGGCTGCGGTGTCGCCGTCGCCACACTCGATCGTGGCGGTTTGTCCGTCGTCGCGAACCGATCGCACGGCCGCGCCGGCGCTGTCGCGGCCCGCCATCGGCTCGATGATCGCGGGCAGTCCGGCCGCGTGGACGACAATCTCACCCTTGCGGACCCCGACTACTAGATCATCGACGTCCCACGACGCGCGCAGATAGGCTTCGTCGACTGAGGAAAAATGATAAGCCAGCTTCTCCGAGTCGATCGTGGGTTCGACCGCGGGATCCAGCCACACGTAGGCATATCCGCCCAGCTCGAACAACAGCGGCTCGCCGTGCGGCGTCACGTAACGCGTGCGCTGAATCTGCCCCAGCGTTTCGTCCCACAGCGCCAAGTGCTGATAAATCCCGCGGCGATACTCGCGGGCCAGGCAGACGAGCACGGGCGCGTAATAGTCGAGTTGCCCGTACGAGGGTTCGAACACCACGTTGGCATGGTCTTGGTCGTAGCCGCCGGTGCGCCGAGCGGCGATGGCGGCCAATGCCAGATTGGCGTTCATGTATTTGGCGTGCGACTTGAAAAGGTCGTGCCCCCGCACGCGGCGCAGGGCATCCATGAAGAACAGCCGATAGTGCATGGTCGAGGCCCAAAATGTGGCACCTTCGATCTGCGCACCGTCGGCGGCAAGGCCGAGCGGCAATAAATGGTCTTCGAACTTCTTGATTGTTGCATCCAGCCAGGCGTCGGCTTGCGGCGCTTCGCCGACTAACGCAAGCGCGGCCACTCCGAACGAGGCCCACTCGACCGTGGCGTGATGCGTGTGAAAGCCCTCGCCAGCAATCGTCGGCGTCGAGAAGTAGCCGCGGAAGTATTTATCGCCAATCCGCACCAGCGTATCGCGCACTTCCTTGCGATCCGCTTCGCCAAAGCGATCGAAGGCCAGGTCGTAGCCCACGGCCAGGCCCTTGAGCAGTCGGCAAACCGCATAGGCCTTGCCGCCGTCGGGCTCGCCGTCGGCTTCACGCTGCCAGGCGCGGCAACTGGCCAGGACCCAATCGCGGGCCGCGTCGCCATAGCGCGTGTCGCCCGAAATCGCATAAGCAAACGCCAGGTGCTCGGTGATCGCCAGATCGGCCATGATGGCGTAGAAGCGATCGTATAGGTTCTCGTAAATCGGATCCGGCGCGACCGGCGCGATCCACTGCTTGCGCGGCTGTTGCGTGAGACACCAATTGGCTGACTGTTCGATGTTCTTCCAGATCCGAGCGTGCAAGCCGACCGAGCGCCGGTCGCGCAACCGCGGCAGATCGATTCCGGTGCAATAGAGTCGTGGATGGGAAGCTGGAGGTTGGAGGCTGGAGGCGGTAGGAACAGGCGCGGCGGGAATGGCGTCGGTTGGTTCGCCCGAGCACGCCATCGATGCGCACGAACGGGAAAACGCCAGGCATAAGCCGAATGCACGAAACGCCGCGAGACTAGACAAGTAACGGAATTGTGCGCGCATCGAGATTGACGGCCCCGGTTGTGGAGAGGTGGACGTGTCGATTGTCGCTGTCGGCCGTGGCCTCGGCAACGGCGCGGCAGGACGATTGGACGGTCCCCCGCGTCTCTTTACCGGGCGTGGCGCAGCAATTAGCTTGAGGCGAGTGAAACGACGGCCGCCCCGGCGGCAGATTTTGCGAGCAAACACTTCATGGGTGGTCGACGATTTACGATCGCGCTCTGCTGGATCGGCCTGCTTGCCAACGGGCCTTCGCTCGCGCGGGCTGATGGCTATGCGCCGGAGGAGGCCGCGCGGCGGATGCGCGTGCCGGCGGGAATGGAAGTTGAGTTGGTGGCGGCGGAGCCGCTGGTGCGGCAGCCGGTGGCTATCGAATTCGACGACGACGGCCGGCTGTGGGTCATCCAGTATCTGCAATATCCCAACCCGGCGGGTCTTGCCCGGGCTCGGGTCGATCGCTATTCGCGCACCAAATACGACAAGACGCCGGAGCCGCCCCCGCGCGGACCGCGCGGCGCCGATAAGATTACGATCCTCGAAGATGCCGACGGCGATGGTCGCGCCGATCGGACCAAGGACTTTGTCGACGGATTGAATCTGGCCTCCGGGCTGGCGTTCGGCCACGGCGGCGTATTCGTGTTGCAAGTGCCCTATTTGTTGTTCTATGCCGATCGCGATCGCGACGACCGGCCCGACGGTGATCCGCAGGTGCTGCTCTCCGGCTTTGGCATGGAAGACGCCCACTCAGTGGCCAACTCGCTCACCTGGGGCCCTGACGGCTGGCTGTACGGCTGCCAGGGGAGCACGGTGACGTCGAACATTCGCGGCGTCGAGTTTCAGCAAGGCGTGTGGCGCTACCATCCGCTCACGCACCGCTTCGAGTTGTTCTGCGAGGGGGGCGGCAACTCCTGGGGGCTCGATTTCGACCAGCACGGCAACTTGTTCTATTCGACCAACTACGGCGGCTACGCGATGCTGCACGGCGTGCAGGGTGGTTACTACTGGAAACAGTTCGGCAAGCACGGCGCGCTGCACAATCCATATGCCTACGGTTATTTCGAACACGTGCCGCACGAAGGCCTGCGCGGCGGACACGTGACGGTGGGAGGGATCGTTTATCAAGGCGACTCGCTTCCGCAACTGCGCGGTAAATACATCGCCGCCGACTTGCTGGGCCATGCGGCCTATTGGCATGCGCTACAACCGCGCGGGTCGACGTTTTCGGCCCGGCTGGAGGGGGACTTGCTCGCGGCCAACGACACCTGGTTTGCGCCCAGCGACGTGACCGTTGGACCCGATGGTTCCATTTACATTTGCGACTGGCACGATCCGCGCACGGCTCATCCAGATCCCGATGCCGATTGGGACCGCACCAACGGCCGCATCTATCGCATCCAGGCGGCCGCCGCGCGTCGCGAACCGCCGCCGCGGTTGACCGTGCTGCCGACGGACAAGCTGTTGGCGATGCTGGGCGGCTCGAACGACTACCTGGTGCGCAAGGCGCGGCGGATTCTGGCCGATCGTCGCGATCCCGAGGCGATCTTGCCCCTGCGGACCATCATCATCGAGAGCACGGACGACCACCTGGCGCTGGAAGCATTGTGGGCCCTGTATGTCAGCGGCGGGTTGAGCGACGCGTTTGCCCTAAAGCTCTTGGATCAACGCAATCCCGATGTTCGCTGGTGGACCGTGCGCCTGCTGGGTGATGAAGATCGAGTCACGCCTGGCATTGCGGCCCGACTCGCGCGGCTGGCGGCCGAAGATGCCAGTGTGCAGGTCCGCAGCCAGTTGGCCTCCGCGGCAAAGCGGCTGCCCGGCGAGCAGGCGCTGCCGATTATCGAACGATTGCTCGCCCACGGCGAGGATCACGACGATCCTTTCCTGCCGCTATTGATATGGTGGGCCGTCGAGCAGCACGCGACGAGCAGTCGCGATCGCGTGCTGACCATGTTCACGCGACCCGAGGTGCACAAGCTGCCCTTAGTGCGCGAACACCTGCTGGAGCGGCTCGTCAGGCGCTACGCAGCCGAGGCAACTGCGGCTGGCGATCTGGCCTGCGCGGCGCTATTGGCGGCGGCACAAGACGATGACCGGCGGAAGTTGCTTGCCGCGCTCGACCGCGGATTCGCCGATCGGGCCCGCACCGCCGGCGGCGATGCCGGCGAATTGTTCGCCGATCTTGCCGCCGCCGGCAACCAAAAATCCGTTGCGAGCGCGCGACGACTTCGCATCGATAACGTCGCCGAACCATTGCTCCGGCAAATCGACTCTGCCTGGCGCGACGACACGACTGAGATGACGATCATTCGCCTGGCCGGACGGCTCGGTCGACCGAAAGCCGCGGAACGCGCCATCGCGATCGCCGGCGACGCGTCGGCGCCAATCGAGTCGCGGGCGGCCGCGGTGCAACTGTTGGGCGAGTTGGGACAAAGCGAGAATTACGAAGAGTTTTTGCTCGCGTTTGTGGCGGATGAGCAACCCGCGGCCTTGGCTACTGCCGCGCTCGATGCGCTGGCCGGATTTGACGACACACAGGTTGCCGACGAACTGCTCTTTAAACGGTCGGCGTTATCGTCGCCGCCGCTCAAGTCGCGGACCATCGACGTGCTGCTCGGTCGGAGAGATTGGGCCAGGCAGCTGCTTTCGGCGGTCGATCGCGGTGACGTTGGCCCCAAGGAGATTGCCCTCGAACAATTACGCACCGTGGCCGTGCATCAGGACAAGGATCTGGACGCGCTGGTCAAGCGGCACTGGGGTAGCATCCAAGGCGGCACGCCCGAGGAGCGGCTGGCCGAAATGCGCCGCATCAACAACGACCTGCGCGCGGGCATGGGCCATCCGGCGGCCGGCAAACTGCTGTTCGCGAAACACTGCGCCTCGTGCCATCAGTTGTTCGGCGAAGGGACCGCCATCGGTCCCGAGCTGACTCATGCCAATCGCAAGAAAACCGACGAACTGCTGGCTACGATCGTCAATCCCAGCGCCATGATCCGCAAGGAGTATGCGAGTTTTCTGGTCCATGCCAGCGATGGCCGCGTGCTCTCGGGCTTGCTGATCGACCAGACTGCCGGAGGCGTTACCTTGCTGGGCGCTAAGAACGAGCGGACTGTGATCGCCCGCGACCAGATCGAATCGCTGGAAGAGTCGCCGACGTCGCTGATGCCCGACAATCTATTGAGTTCGCTCAGGCCGCAAGAACTGCGCGATTTGTTCAGTTATTTGCAAAGCGACGGGCCGGAAGGCGCCGCGAACACATCGCCAAAATAAAATTGTTTCGCAAAGCAGGAAAGCCACCGAGGTCCCCGAGGACACAGAGAAGAAAAGATAACGCCGTACAGACCGATTTGCTTAGCAGTGCGCCGATTGAGATTCGGACATTTGTCTTTCGAGGACGAAGCTGGCTGTCGAAAATAGGCGGGGCCCGCTTCATGGAAGATTTGAAACAATTCCGTCTATGTCCTCCGAGACCTCTGTGGCAAATAGCCTTCCGCTCCTCCTTCCGCATAGCAACTCGCGAGTGAATGTCCATGCTCAACGAATCAATTCGCCCATCGCGTAGAACATTCTTGGCGTCGACGCTGGCGGCTGGCGTTGGCCTTGCAGCGAAGCAATCACGCGCGGCACAACCGGCTGTCGCGCCGAAGAAGGCCCAGATGCGCGGCTCGGCTTCCGACACAAACAGGCGTCCGACTAGCTTGAAGGCCCAGATCGCGATCACGCTCGACTTGGAGATGAGCCGCAACTTTCCGGTTTGGGAAGAAATGCGCTGGGACTACGAAAAAGGAAATCTCAACGACGAGACCAAAGCCTACGCGGTCGAAGCCTGCCGCCGCGTTCGGGAGCACGGCGGCGTACTGCACACGTTTGCCGTGGGGCGCGTGCTGGAGCAGCCGAACGTCGATTGGCTCAAAGCCATTGTGCAGGCGGGGCATCCGGTCGGCAATCACACCTACGATCACGTGAACGTCACGGCCACGCGGCCCGAGGATATTCAGTTTCGCTTTCGCCGCGCGCCTTGGCTGATCGAGGGCCAAACGACCGCCGAGGTGATTCGCGAAAACATTCGCTTGACCAGCGAGGCCATGAAAACGCGCCTGGGCGTTTCCCCGGCCGGCTTTCGCACGCCGGGCGGATTTGCCACGGGCCTCATGGACCGGCCCGACATCCAGCAGATGCTGTTGGACTTGGGCTTTAAGTGGGTCAGCAGCTTGTACCCGGCGCATGCCGTGGGCCAGCCGCTGCAAGAGCCGACCACGGAAGTGTTCGACTCGATCGTGGCCGCGCAAGCCAAGGCCCAGCCGTTCGGCTATCCCACGGGGCTGGTCGAAGTGCCCATGAGCCCGATCAGCGACTTGGGGGCGTTTCGCAACGGGCGGTGGAAGTTGGAATCGTTTCTCGAGGCGACGCGCCGCGGCGTGGCCTGGGCGATCGAAAACCGCGCGGCCTACGATTTTCTGGCGCACCCTTCCTGCCTGTACGTGACCGATCCGAAGTTTCAGACCATCGAGTTAATTTGCCAGATGGTCGCCAAGGCCGGCGATCGGGCCGAGATCGTGGATTTGCACACATTGGCCGGGCGCGTGATAGCGTAGCTCATGCGACGAAAGTCGCCCCCCGGGCGTCATTCCACCAGTGGCGGTAGCCCGTTGTGGCGTCCGCGAAGCGGGAGGCCGCCCCCAGGCGGCACGGCGGCAAAATCGGCTTCTTTCCGGCAAAATATCCGTTGCCGAACGACCCGAGGGCAGTTCAAATAGCACTTACGGGGCCGGGCACGTTCGTGCGCAGGCCCGCGGGGCCACTGGCGCAACCTGTCTAATTGGGGAACCGACACAATGATCAGGCGGATATTGCTCTTCGTCGCAGTCACCGTGACATGCTTGCCGGCGCTCACGGCCGAGGGCGCCAAGATTGGCGCCGAAGCCTCAAACCTGACGTTCAAGGACATTCGCTGCCTGAATCGCAGCCTGAGCGACCTGGGCGAAGCGAAGGGTTATGCCCTGGTGTTCATGAACACCTCGTGCCCGATCGCCCAGCGCTACCTGCCGCGGTTGGAAGAGCTGCACAAGAAGTACGCCGCGCAAGGCATTCAATTCGTCGCCGTCTACAACTCGCAGGATGAAACGCCCAAGGACATCGCCGCCCACGGGCTGGACGCCGGACTGACGTTTCCGCTTGGTGTGGGACGAAGAGCAAAAGTGCACGCAAGGCGCTTGGGAGTCGAGCGCGTGCCGCAGGCCGTGCTGCTCGACGGCTCACAAGAAGGTCGTCTACTCGGGCCGCATCGACGATCAATACCGCACTGGCGGCGTGCAGCCGCAAGTCGGCCGCCACGATCTGGCCGAAGCGATCGACGAACTGCTGGCCGGCAAGCCGATCTCGGTCGCCGAAACCACGGTCGACGGCTGCAAGGTCACCGCCTGGCAGGCGCCCAAGTTCGACCATCACCGTCACCTTCCACGAGCACGTCGAAGCGATCCTGCAGAAGCGCTGCCAGAACTGCCACCACGAAGGAACCGCGGCGCCGTTCGGTCTGGTGAGCTACGACGAAGCCAAGGCCCAGGGCGAAATGCTGGCCGAAGTCGTTCGCGACGGGCGGATGCCTCCCTGGTATGCCTATAAGGAGTTCGGCCATTTCTCGAACGATCCCACGCTCACGCGCAAGGAGCGCGACCTGGTCGAAGCCTGGGTCCACGGCGGCATGCCCGAGGGCGACGCTTCGAAGGCGCCCAAGCCGCTGGAATTCGCCAAGACCGAGTGGCGGATCGGCGAGCCGGACCTGGTGCTGACGATGGACAAGCCGCATAAGATTCAGGCCGTCGGGCTTTATCCCCTACCGCTATGTCTTCTTGCAGCCGGCGTTCGACGACGACACGTACGTCGAATCGATCGAGATTCGGCCGCACAACCGCGCGGTGGTGCATCATTGCAACGCGTTCTATGTCGACGCCGTGACCAAGAAGGCCGGCACCAACACGTTCATCACCGGCTACGTGCCCGGCGGCGTGCCGTTCACCATGCGGCCCGGCATCGCCCAGCGCATTCCCAAGAACGCCGTGATCGGCCTGCAGATTCACCACGTCACGACCGGCAAGGAAGAGGAGAGCACGATTTCGATCGGCTTCCGCTTTGCCAAGGGCACCGTGCAGAAGACGACGCACTTCATTCTGCTCGATCCGCACAACATCGCCATTCCGCCGGGCGATGCGTTTTATGAAATGAAGGCGAAGAAGAAGCTGGAGAAGGACGCCACGCTGCTGGGGCTGTTCACGCACATGCACTTGCGCGGCCGCGACATGACCTTCCTGGCGAACTATCCGGACGGCAAGCAGGAAACGCTGCTGCAGATTCCGAACTACAACTTCGAGTGGCAGATCGGCTACGTCTGTCCCGAACCGCCGCACGAGACGAAGATTCCGGCCGGCACCGAGCTGGCGGCGATCGCCCACTTCGACAATTCGAAGTTCAATCCCTACAACCCGGACCCGAACTACACGGTGCCCTACGGCGATCAGTCGTTCGACGAGATGTTCAACGGCTTCATCTTCTACGTGCACGACGAAGACCAGTTGAACCTCAAGATCGATCCGAAGACCGGCCACGTGCTGAAGGAAGACTCCAAGACGACCCCGGACGTAAAGACCTCGGCCGAGTAACAGCGGCGCGCAAGCCGCCACGTCCAATCGTCGACAACCTCGATCAGGCTCGAATGCCATGGCATTCGAGCCTGATTCTTTTTTGGCGGGGCGGGAGCGCCCGGCCAAGAGACGAGGCGCGAGCTCGTTTGGCCGAAGGAACTACGCCGGCCGAGCACGGCCGTCGCAAGACAAAAAGAGATTCAGCAGAGACTCAGCGACTGGCCCGGCGTGTCGCGACACGTCGGGCCAGGGTCTCGAGTACGCCCGACAGGATTCGAACCTGTAACCCTCGGTTCCGAAGACTACTGCGCGTCTGGCGCAACTATATACGACCCCAACGAGTTGCGTCAAACGCCCGGCGCCGTGGTGCCCGCATTGGTGCCGAGCGCGTCGGAACCCGCCCAAAGCCCGCAATTCCCGGCTGACCCGGCCCGTATCGCGGCCGCGTGGGAAGGTCTTCCCGACGCGATTAAGGCCGCGATCCTTGCATTGGTTGATGCGGGGAGGGGTCGCGATGACTGACGCTGGTGCCGGCCACCGCCCAAATGGCACTTCTCCAGAGGCCGGCCACAGTCAGTCCATCGAGTGGTATCACGAGGGCCAGGCCCGCATCGTCGAGGCAAACGGTTTGCGGATCGAAGTTCGATTCATTGGCCGCAAGGGCCGGCGAGGTCGGATTGCGATTATCGCCGTGCAAGAGGTGGCGCTTCTGCCTCCAGAGCATACTCCGTGAGTGCAGCATTCGATACGACCGACGCGACGCCTCCGACGATCAGACTGCAAGAAACTTAACGCGCCGTACTAAAATGGGATTGTGATGCCGCCACCCGGCTGCCATTGGCCTGTACACCTGAGGCGCAGACTCGGACTGCTGGTGCGGACGACGACATGAAGCGTAACGTGCTTGTCGTTGCGTTGCCTCCCGTACCAACCAGCTATGCCGCGATAGTTGCCTTCAGCAGCTTCCCAGTCCGAGTTGAAGGGGTTTGGGAGAAACCCAAGATAGAGCGTCACGCCTTTGATCTTTATCTCAAATGGATTGTCGCCGACAACTTCCCATTTCAACGTCATGGCCGTCGATATACTGCTCATGATCAGGTACTCGTTGCCGGCGGTCAGCGACATGACACCTTCCGCCTGATCTCGAATGTCTATCTCGGCCATTTGAGCAGCCTGCAGTGGAGTTCAACTTCTGCAACGCTTTCAATCCCAAAGCGCTCGACTTTGGCTGTTCATCGATTGAACTTAAACTCACGTTGTATGTGATCTGTCTTCTTTCCGTCGTCATGATGACCCATCTCAAAATCGCCGGTTTCCGAAAGTAAATCGATGGTCCGTCCATCAGAGGTCAGCCCTCGAGCACTAACCCGACCAATCCATCTCGGATCTCCATCACTCGACGCGTAGTGGACCCGCAGTTGATAAGACATCCTATCCTGCTCAGGAAATGGTTGATCGAGCTTAATCGTAAAATCTCTAATTGACGGATCCTTCCAGACCTCACCGCCTCCTACTGCCAAGGCTGTGTTGTGCCTCGGTCCCTTGCCGTCCAAATGTACTATGTACGTGAATGTCACTTCGCGATCTTTGTCATCGTTGGTCGTGTTGACTTTCAGGTATACCTCCTTGATCTCAATCGGGGGAGGCGGAGTCGGCTCATGCGAGTTCACGACTGCGATCTCGAACGGTGTGTCATAGCCAGAAAAATACAGCTTCTTGTCGTAGAACTGCAGCAGCCTTCCGCTCTTGCTCACATCCACAGTCACCGAATATTGAGGCTGATAAGTAACGAATTCCGTGGCTACTTCTCTTTCGGTTTCCGTGCCGTCCCGCACTGTCTTAATGAACACCTTGTACTTCTTGGGATCCTTCTGAGCCATATCTAGGTTCCATCCGCCAATTGTGATGGTCGAACGGGAGTCGCTCGTAAAGTCGACGGCGGGCATTTGAGCGTTCGCCAACACTGGGACTCTCGGCACGAGTGGCTGGCCGAGAATGGAACGCTTCAGATTCTGCAAGTCTTCTATGACTCGAGTCCGAGTAAAATCGACTAAAGATTGTCCAGTGATCTGTGAAATATTCCCCACTCGGCCAGCAATGTCCTTCACTTGGTTGGCGTACTCTCCTGTGTCAAGTTTACCCTTGAGCCCTTCCAGAATGTTCTTGATGTCTTCGAAGGTCTTGTTGCCTTGATTGAGTTCATCAATTGCTTGCTGCACTTTGTCTTCGACTCGAACAACTTCCTGTTCAACGCCCTTGAATGGGTTGCAGCCGTTTAGAACGACCGCCCACAGCACGACAGACGCAAGCGAAATCCTACACGCGATCGAGCCGTATTTGTCCTTCGCTAACATCGCAAGTACCTCCAGTGCGCCCTAAGGCCAGCAATTCGTGACATACCCCCTGGAAACGGTATTGTCTGATTCCCAAGGCACGTGTCAACAGGCGTGCCAAAGCACCGCCAACTGTTACAATTAGGCAGCGACAGGGGTTTTTTGGTTCCCTGTCCGCCGTCCCGGCTTGGCGGGACCGCACTCCGCAACTCGGAGCCACCAGCACTACACGTGTATGGAGCGCTCCGTCATGGCTTGGTTGCCCATTTCTAATACGTTGCCTGGCGATGCCTGCCCCACTTGCGACCGCGGCGAGCTCTACGTTCGCAGCAGTCGGCCAACGGGCCGTCGCTGGCAGGTCCAGTACTTGTGGTGCACGAACTGCCCAGCCACGGTCAAGGCACTCACGGACCGCCGCTACCTAAGTCGCGCGCGGAAAGTGTTGTAAGGAACGACGGGTACAGCGGGGTTCACGGGTACGATTAGGTGAGAGGCACGCGGAACTGAACAGAGGCACGCTGATGGACATCATCAAGGGGTCGCCCGACCATGCCGGCGCCGTGGCCGACTTCTGGAATGCCAAAGCGCAAGACCCGAGCTCGTGGTGGTACGGATCGCCGGTCAAGACTGCCAAAGAAATCGCTGATCTCTTGTTGCAAGGGTTCTCGCTGGTCGTCGCAGTCGACCGCGGCGTGTTCATGGGATTCGGATTGTGGCTCGGCCCGCGACTGCTCGGCTTCACGGCACTCAATCGTGAGTCCTTCTATCGCATGCTGCGAGTGTGGGCTGAGGAGAACCCGGGCCAGCGCGGCCTGTCGGTTATTCCAGCGCGGGACACGACCGAGAAAGCTTGGTTCGATGAGCTTCGAACCGGAGAGGTCACGCCGATGGGCTTTAAGCCGATTGGACGTGGCGATGATCCGGCCAATCGCAAACCGTGGACCTGTCGACTCGAGGGCAGCCTGGATGCGTTGCGGACGGCGGTTGACGCGAAACTCGGAGAGCTTGTCCGATAGTGCCCACGCTCACGCTACAACCTGCTGAAAATGATCTGACGAACCGCGATACGCACGTCGCCGACGGGGTGCTTGCCAACAACAACTTCGGCACCGACGCCTATCTCCTCATCGGCACGCAAGACGTCAGCAAGGAATCGCAATCGACTTATCGATCTATCTTGCGATTCGACCTGGCGGCGCTCGATCGGCGCAAGAATCATCGATGCCACGCTATTGTTGACCGCGTCTCACGGCGTTCTGACGAACCAGACTTTCGCCGTTCATCGCCTCACGCAGCCCAATTGGTCCGAATTCGGAGCGAGTTGGAATGCCTGCGACGTCGGCCAACCCTGGGCCACGGCCGGCGGAGATTTCGATCCGACGCCGGCGCAGTCGCTCTTTATTTTCTCCCCTCAGAATCTCGTGTTCGACCAAGTGAAGCCTCTCATCGAGGACGCGATTAAGAATCGAGGTGGGATGTTGGACGTACTGGTCAAGAACAGTTCGGCCAGCGGATCGCAGATTCTCTACTGCTATTCGTCCGGCGATGCAACGCCGTCGAACCGACCCAAGCTCGTGGTGAACTACACGCTTCCGGTGTGGTGCGTTGAGACTGTGGATAAATCCGTGTGGTCGGTCGCCGTGCAGGATGAGGGTTGCTGATGCCATACAACATCCACGACCTCGGCGACGTAGTGCGGGTGTCAGCTACGTTCACCGATTTCGACACAGAAGATTTGATCGACCCGGACGTCGTAAAACTTTCCGTTCGCACGCCTGCGGGCGTCGTGACCACGTACACGTTCGGCGTTGGCGGCAACGTCGTGAAAGAAGCCGTGGGCCGAGTACTACTCGGTGATCGACGCGAACCAGGCAGGCTTCTGGTTTTACCGGTGGTGGTCGACCGGCTTTGGTCAGGCCGCTAAGGAAAATGAGTTCAAAGTGCGAACTGCTCAGGCTTTATGACCCCCTCCCCCCCAGGTCCTTAGGTACTTTCTTCGCCCGACGCGCATGGTTTCCCACGCCCCGCTCGGCCCCGCAAGACATAGTCCGTCCGTCCGGAACCCAAACATGAAACTTCGCGACCGCATCAAAGAGCTACGCCGGGTCAAAGCCAGCGACATCCTGCCGAACCCTGCGAACTGGCGAACGCACCCGAAGGCGCAGCAAGATGCAATGCGTGGCATCCTGGCCGAGGTCGGAATCGCCGACGCGTTGCTCGTGCGCGAGACGCCTGCGGGGTTGCAGTTGATCGACGGCCACCTGCGAGCCGACGTGTCGCCCGACAGTGAGTGGCCGGTGCTGGTGCTCGATGTCGACGACAAGGAGGCCGCAAAGCTGCTGGCCACGTTCGATCCGCTTTCCGCGATGGCCGAGACCGACCCGGAGAAGCTGAAAGAGCTGCTGCGGCAGATCGATGTCGATAGCGAGGCACTCCAGCAGATGCTCGCGGAACTGGCCGACGAGGCTGGCCTTCAGGACGACGGGGCTGAGATTGTCGAGGACGAGGTCCCTGCCCCGCCCGACGAAGCGACAACGCAACTTGGGGATCTGTGGATCCTGGGCAGCCATCGGCTCCTGTGCGGCGATTCCAGCAAACCCGAGGATGTGGATAGGCTGCTCGACGGCACGGTGATCCACTTGGTGAACACTGACCCGCCGTACAACGTCAAAGTCGAGCCCCGCAGCAACAACGCGATCGCCGCCGGCCTGAGCTCGTTCGCCGGGCCCAAGCATCACCAATCGCTCGACCTGGCCCGGCACCCTGAGAAGTCGAAACCGACCGGCAAAAAGCTGCGGGCCAAGGACCGTCCGCTCGCCAACGACTTTGTCACGGAGGCAGCGTTCGATGAACTGCTCGCGGCTTGGTTCGGCAACATCGCCCGCGTGCTTCAGCCCGGCCGCGTGTTCTATATCTGGGGCGGCTATGCGAACTGTGCCAACTACCCGCCGGTGTTGAAGGCCTGCGAGCTCTACTTCTCCCAGGCGATCATCTGGGTGAAAGAGCACCCGGTGCTAACGCGCAAAGACTTCATGGGCAAAGACCAACAGAAAGCGAGTGCAGTACGTATGACGCGCGGCAGGCCGAAGGGGTCCAAGAACATCACGTCCGTGGCCGAGGTCGTTCCAAGCCGGTGCCCCAACTGCGGAAGCTCGCGGCGCACGGCCTACGAGAATCCATACTATCGTGACTACTCCGGGCACGGCCTTGAGTTCGTTGGGATCTGGTATCGCGCCTGCAAGTGTCTTGACTGTGGCGTATCGCGCCGCGATCGGGAGAAGGTGTACGCTCTCTCCAAGTAAACACTTCAAGCGCAGCCTCCAAGTAGTGAGTTACGTTAGAATGGCTCCGTGCCTACGAGCAATTACGACGACAACACAGGGATTGTCTCAAATGATGATCCCAAAACGTCCTTAGACGGAACGTTGAGCCAATCGTCCAGAATCGAGGCGTACACTTGCCGGAAATCAACTTGCATGCGGAGGTCGCCGTTGTCGAGATCGACAAGGTTCGGAGCGGTTCCGACGAGGCCGCTCTTCACCTGGCTGCCGGCCAAGAACACTGGTCCCGCCGTGCCGTGGTCGGTGCCTTGAGAATCGTTTTCCTTCACGCGGCGACCGAACTCGCTAAACGCCAGAACGATGACGCGATCGCCGAGCCCGGCCGACTTCAGGTCGTCGAGAAAGGCCTTTAGCGCGGCGGAAAACTCGCGCAGCAAGCGGTAGTGGGTATTGAGTTGCGAAGAGTGCGTGTCGTAGCCGCTTTGAATGGTGTAGTACACGCGCGACTGGCGCCGCTTTTGAGCAGTTGCGCCACTAACTTGAGATGGGAAGCGAGCGACGTACTGGGATAGTCGGCTTGTCCGGTTGCCGGTAGGCCCGATTGCCGGTGTGCGAAGTCGTCGGCAGCCGCGTAGGCAGAGAGCACCTGGTGCACACGAACTGGCGCAAGTGCGGCGAGTCTGCGGCGGCTGCCGGCGGTGGCGCAGCAGTGTGCATGGGGAACGAGAGCTTCAGATCGTCGGCGGTCGAGAGAGCCGTGGCGGTCGAGCGGCGACTCCACAGGGCGACGGGCGTCTGCTGCTCGCCGACGTAGATCGCGTTGGCTGCGACGCCCGCTTTGGCCGATCGATCGAGGGCAGTGCCGAGCCATCCGTAACTATCGTGCCGATCGTCGTCGAATTGGGCCGTTTGCCAGATTCGCATGCTGCGAAAGTGGGACCGGTCGGGATTCGGATAGCCGACTCCCTGGACGATGCACAACCGCCCATCGTCGAACAGCTCCTTGGCCGCCCGCATGCTGGGATGCAAGGCGAGGTGGTCGTCAAGCTTGTGCAGATCGTTGGTCTCGAGCCCGAGCTTGTCGCGGTTTTGGACATAGCCATCGTCGGCATAAGGAACGACGGTGTTGAGCCCGTCATTTCCGCCGTCAAGCTGAATGACCACCAGCGCCTTGGCATCAGGCGCGGCGCCGGCAGCGCGGGCCGTGTTACCCAGCAAATAGGGAAGCACGGGTGAGAGCGAGACGAGCGAACTGGTCTGCAGGAATTTTCGTCTCGACAGCATGACGGTTCCTCCAAGTAAGTGACCGGGGGCATGGGGATCGATCGGGGTCGTTAACGCAACTCTCTGCGACGAGCGATTCCTTGGGTTACGCCAATTGTTGTTCCGGCCGCGCCAACAACAGCGCCAAGGCGGTTGATAGCGCCTGATCTTTATTGAGCAATTCGTCCGAACGGATCGATTGCCGCACGTCAGCCGGCAGATCGACGCCCCACAATAAGCGCGCCATCCATTCGGTTGCCGGATCGAACTCGGTCGGCTGATCGTGACGCGATAACAGCTCGGCGACGTCAGGCACGTGCGGCGGATGCGATAGCTTGCCCTCGACCAGGGCGCTGGCGAAGTTGGCGCGGGCCACGATTGTGCGCGACGCGAGCCATGTGCGCCCTTCGTTCCATCCGCCGACGTTGGGCGGATAGAACAACTCCTGGCCCATCCGCGAGGTCCATTCAGCCAATAGCAGCGTGCTGGGGGGCGGATCGCACAGCTCAAGCGCCGCAGCGCGCCCACGGTGTACTCCGCCGGACTTGATATCCGACTGCGAATGTTCTGGGGGCAGAAGAAAAGTCGCGAACGGAGCATGGTCTCGACGGCCCAGCCAATGTCGAGATTGTGCGCGGTCAGTCCCTCGGCCAGCTGCGACATTGCCGCATCGTCGACTATGTCCTCGCCCATGAATGTTTGGCACAGGCGCCAGGCGATACGTCGCGAAGTGGCCGGATGTCGGACAGCGGCTTGGAGAAAATCATCGCCAGATAGTCTCCCTGTCTGACCGAGCACGGTTTTTTCGCCGTCGTCGTGGCGCGCTTCAACCAAGGCAAAGCGATTGTTCACGATTGACCAGCCGGTGAGCGCCCGAGCGGCCTCTTGCACGTCACGCTCGGAGTAGTGGCCGATGCCGATCGTGAACAGCTCCATGGTTTCGCGGGCTAGGTTTTCGTTGGGGTGTCCGCGGCGATTGGAGTCGGCATCAAGCCAGATGAGCATCGCAGGGTGTTTCAACACGGTGGAAAGCAATTCGCCGAAAGGTCCGCGCGCATGCGTGCGCAGCAGGTCGTTCTGCTCGCGCATCCGCACCAGATCCTGCACCTTGCGATTGCTGGTGGCGAAGTGATTGTGCCACATGAGCGTCAGTCGCTCCCCCAGGGGATCGGGAGTGAGCAACATTCGGTACAACCACCAGGCTTGCAGTCGGCCCTGGCTGCCCGAGGCCATGGCCGCATCGCCGATCGTGGCAGCCATGGCTTCGAAGCCGGCCGAGGCGTCGCTGACCTGGCCGCGCAACAAGCGGTCGATCGATGGTCGTGACCCGTCACTCAGGTCGCGCTGCAACTGGGACCATGGCGCGGCGAATCCGGCACGCCGATGCAGGTGGACGACGCGCTCGAGATTCCACGGAGCGCTCTCGTTTGGCTCATACGACGCCCAGGCGTTGCTCGCCGCGGTGTGAAGTGGGCACATGACAATGGTCCGGCGGAAAGATGCAGCGGTGCAATCAGTCTTTCGATTCGACGGTGAATTCGCCCAGGTCGCGTCGTTCTCCAGGCTCACGGTGAATTCTTTGAGCAGTTGTGGTTTGTTGTTTTTCTGGCCGTAGACGAGTTTCTGGCCGTAGACGCGGTAGGTCGCGCCCGGAATGAGCGCCGAAAAGGTGATGCGCCCTTGCTCGTCGGCCTTTGGCGAGGGTCGCCAGTTCAAACTGTCGACGTTAGCGACAAAGTCTTCGTCCGCGGAGAGCTTGCCTAGCTTGGCGGCATCGTAGTCGTACGTGTACGCACCGGGGGTGGCGACGAAGAAAATCGTGGGGCTGTAGCCTGCGCGAGGCTTCCCTTCGACATCGACGAAGCGCGCAATGGCCTGACCGCAGGGCTTGAGCGTGACCGTGGCGTCGGGCAGGCCGGCCCGTAGCACTTGGGTCGCCCCCAGCCGGTGCTCAGCGTTGAGGAAGTAGACCGCGCACTCTTTACCGGGCGCAAGGCCAGAGACTTCAAACGTGTTGCTTTCGGTGGGTTGTGGTACCTCGCCGCCATACCCGCGCCAGTAGGGCGAGTGGGGCAGTATGAAAAGGCGCGAGATGACCAGTACCTTGTCGACGGGCCGTCCCTGATCGTCCACGAGCTTGCCCGTGATCGTGGCGCTCGGCTCGAGGGGGATCGTCAGCTCGATCGGATCGGCGCCGACGGCCGGATCGAAGCGCTCGATCGCGTTCGCGTAATAACGTCGTCCACCAGTCGTGCCGCGGCCGAGTGCGCTGCTCGGATGTTTCACGCAGCACGTACTTCCCTTGTGGGCCGTGCACCAGCAGCCGGCCCGGCCCGGGCAATACGACGATTTCGAACTTGCCCTCGTCGTCGCTGAGTTGAATACCCTGCCAACCCGTTAGGACATCGTCGGACACATTTGGATTGTGCGAGCTTTCAGGATGATACTGTATCGAGGCGCCAGCCACGGGCTCGTCGGTTCCGGCCTCGATGATGGTGCCGCGCACGAGCACGCCGCGGCGCAGTTTCACGTCGACCTGTTTCACGCGATCGCCGGCGTTCCAGCGAATGCCATCTGACGGGCGTGATTCGCGAGCAAGGTACGGCACGCCGTCGGGCGGATACGCGTTGACGCCAAACCGAATGCCGGGACGCGGGCTGATGCGGTAGCGCCCGTTTTCATCGGCTTTTCCAGCAACCGAAACCATTGAGCCAAAGGGCTCCTGCTGGCTGGCCCAAATCGTCAATCGCGCGTGCGAGGCCGGCTCTCCGGTGTCTTGATAGGTGACGGTCCCCTCGAAAAGTTGCGCCGGTGACAGTGGCAACACGGCTTCGTCGCCCGGCTTGGAATTCTTCACCAGCGGCCGATAAGTTCCGTCGCGCTCGCCGCGCTGTTCGGACATGCCAGTGTTGAGCGCAATATCTTGCGGCGCGAAGCGATCGTCGCCTTCAACCATCAGGAATGTGCCATAGCCGGCGGGAATGCCCTGCAGAGTAAAGCCGCCTTGCTCGTCGGAGGTAAGTGGTTGCAGCCAGGCTTGAGGAATCACTTCGCCGCTGAAACCGACGGCATCTCGAATGGGCTCGTCGTCCGTCTGGGTTTTCATGATCGAACTAACCGCTAGACGCACATTGCCGGCTGGACGCCCCTCGATATCCACGAGTCGACCGCGAATAAGCTGTTCAGCGGCCAGGGTCAGCGGGATATCGCTCGCTTTGGCGTCCAGATCGAGTGTCTTCCAAGCGACACCGTAGCCATCCATTCGCCCCAGCAAATTGGCATAGCGATGTGATTTGGAGCTGACGCCCGTCAGGGTCAAGCGGTAGGCGCCACTCGCATCGGCGGTTCCTTCGGCCAGAACGTCGCCTTGGCGTGAAAGATCGCCGCCTCGGTGCGGTTGCGTGCGCATCGCGACCACGGCCAAGTGGCGCCAGCCGCGGAATGACCATCGGGAAGGCGGATACGGCCAGTGACGGTTGTTTGCGATGACTGCGACGGGGGATTCTCGGCCTCGCCAGTCAGATTCAGCTCGGCCATGACCTTCTTGTCGTCGGCCATTCTGACGTCCCCCAAGTCCTTCGATTCGCCCAGTGCGACCTTGATGGCGGCGTCGATCGCTCCGCTGTTTCGCATCGAGTTCGAACGATCGAACACGCGCACGCGATACTCCACGCCCGGCACGAGGCAGGCAAATTCGAAGCGTCCCGCTTCGTCGGTTTCATATCGGCCGTTTGCCGAATGGGTGACATTGGGCGGCAGGGGCGCCGGCCGATACGACAGCGACTGGCCAGAGTCGGAGTACGGCGGGTGCCATGGAACTAACTGGCAGTTCGAAAGTGGCGCGCCTTCGTCATCGACCAGCCGCCCTGTCACCTTGCCGCCGGTCTCGAGCTTGACGACTAATTCAGTCGGGAGTGGCCCTTTCAAATTAATAGTGCCGGCCAGATTGCGTTCCGGATGCGCAAAAAAGACGCGTCGCGATGCCGACGGATCGTAGCCTTGCAGCTCGAATTTGTTCCCCTTCGAATTTTCCCAGGTGTCGAACTGTGCCATGTGGCCGCAGTAGCGATAACCAGTTACGGGATTGCCATCTTGATCGACGACTCGGCCGGACGCGCTTTGTCCCGCATCGAGCTGGAGGTCGAACGTTGTCAACTTCGCTTCGGCGGGCGGATTGATTTCGGCCACAACGTGGTGGTTCACCAGATGCACGTAGTAGGGGCGGGCCTTGATCCGAAGGTCCGCGGGCTTTTTCAAAGTGCCGTCGAGTTTCAAAATGGACTCGGCACGTGGGTAATGCTCATGGTCGCTGGCCATGAATCCGATGAGGCCAGGACCGGGAAGGACCGGGACTCGAAAATGGCCTTCGCGATCGGCGAGCATCAGGTCTCGCAGATCGACATCGAGCCAACGCGCCTCTCCATATTTCGGATTATCGCCGGTGAGATAGTAGTAGAGAGTTCCCGGCAAGCCCTGGCCGGAGGCTTTGTCCGTGATGCGGCCTTCGAGCCAGACGCCGGACTCGAGATTGAAGTCCAACTGCAGCGGACGGTCGGGGCTGGCGGTTGGCGCCTTCTCGGTCATTGCCAGGTAGGCGACTTCGCCGTCGGGCGCGATGGCGGCAATGCGATTGTCTTCGCCAATCGGCATTCCTTCCAACGTGTATCGGCCCTGGTGGTCACTCACGGTGCGCACGAAATCCTGGCCCAGCCCGTTAATGCGATGGCCGTGCCGCTTTTGACTTTTGATGGTGACGCCGGCCAGCGGTGCGTTGGAATTGGCGTCACGCACCTGGCCGGTGATCGGCGCCGACGGTCCCGCGACGTGGACGAACTCGGCCGGATGGTAGACATAAGTTCCCAAACTCGGATCGCGGCGTTCTTGCAGCAGCTCAATTCGTTCGCCGGCCTCCGTGCAGACGAAAATCTTGGACGTTTCAATGCGTGGACCTTCGACCATCAGCTCGGCGATGCGTCCCCGTCCGACACCTTGCAAGACAAACCGGCCATCCGCGTCCGTCACTGCCGGGGCGACTAGCGCGCGGACTTGCGGACCGTTGACAGTCCGATGCGTCTTCGTACGGGCGGAGTAGTAGTCCGCGTCCGGTTGTGTCGCGGCCTGTCGCCACGCGGTCAGCTCATCGTTGGTCGCGCTGTGTACTCCAATCAACGTCAGACGAGCGCCACGACGGGCTGACCGTTGATGTCTACGATGCGCCCGCGGATCGGTTCGCTGTCGCCAATGAGCTTCAACGGCTGGCCGACGCTGTCGAGCGTGGCTTTGAGCTCGTCGAGGTACCACAATGGAGTTTCACTCAGCTTCGCTCGCGCTTCCCGCAGCCAGACTCCGCTGGTTTCGAACTTGCCGGCCTGGGTCCAAGCGAACCCAAAACCTTCTTTGCGGGCCATCAGAGCGGCGTAGCCGAATTCTTGCGCCGTGGCGTGGCGCCCGAAATCCTCCGGCGAGGACGTGAAGTGGAAATTGCCGTCTGCGTCGGTCGTGGCCGAGGGCTTCGGTATGGGCGACAGCAGTCCCTGCGCTTGCGGAACGTAAAACAACAAGAACAACTCGGCGCCGGCCACCGGCTTGCCCGAGGGATCGACGGCCTTGCCGGCGAATTCGAATCGTTGCGCTGGCTTGGCGTCGGCCGCTTCGATTGCCGGTGCAGCCGACCTGGTGAGCTTGTTGTCGCCAGACGTTTTGACGAGCAACTTCTCCGTTTGCGCCGTGTCGAGCTTCGTTTTGTCGGTCAGATCGCCCAATTCGAATTCCGCGCCGGCTTCTGCGCGACATTCGGCGGAAAAGTCAGAGCCGTTTTTCGAATAGTGCCAGACGCGGCAAGTTGTCCCCGGAGCTAGCACGGCCTCGAAGCGGCCGTCCTTGTCGGTGACGGTGCCCACCAGTGGGCGATGCCAGTTGTCCGACTTATCGACTTTGTCGACAGTAACATTGACGGGCAACTCGGCCACCGGCTTGCCGTCTTCATCGACCACGCGGCCGCGGGCCACCGCACACGGCTCGAGCTCGACGGTCATCGCTTCGCCCGCCGTTACGTTCACGGCTTTACCAATGCGTCGATCCGCATGCACGAAGACAACTTCGCGAGTCTGGTTCGGTCGCAGGCCGATGATCTCGACGGTCGATTCGTCAATCGGCCCATCCAGACTCGGCGGTGCATTGCGGCCGAGGACGTGAGCGCCTTTGACCGGTTTTCCCTCGGCATCGACCAGGCGGACGGTGCGTGTCAAACCCTTAGTCAATTGCAGATCGACGGTTGTGTCGTCGGTAGACTTCGCCAGGTCGACTTCGCGCACGCGCGTGGTAACCGATCACTGTCCACGGATGGTACGTGTTGAGATCCCCGTATTTTTGAACCAGATGCGCTGGAACGATATCTCGGCTCAAGCTCGAGTAGATCTTCCGGTCTTCAGCGCGGGCGATCGCCGCCAGGATGCCAGGGCCGGGAATCGCCAACACGCGGAACGAGCCGTCGTCGGAAGTGTGGTAGCGCTGGCTAGGAACACTACTGATCTCCGGGCGATAGTTGGGATAATCCTTGGCGAATTCATTGTCGCGCAAGGGCAGGTATTCCACGTTCGCATACTTGATCGGTTCGCCCGTTTGTTGATCGGTCACCTTGCCGACGATCCACTGCCCGCGCGGCAGCGCGACATCGAGCGTGAACGGCTCAATGCCGGAAACCATGCCGAGGTTCTTTGTGGTGGGGAAGTAGGGCTCATCGGGGCTGGGGTTGACTTCGATGCGGTGTCCACCGCCGGTGGGGGCGCCAATCAGCGTGTAGTGCCCATCCTGGTCGGTGCGCGTTGTCAAAAAATCCTGCTGCGAAAAGCGACTGCCCGCGAATTGATCGACGCGGACTTCGAGGTTCGGCAGCGGTTTCCCCGTCTCGGCGTCAGTGACCGTGCCGGAGATGGGTTGCGTTGGTTCGGCGACGAATTGGAACTCCTGGCCGAAATAGGTTCCGGTGCGGACGCCCGTTGTCTCGAACGGTTTCGCAGAGATGGGCGTCATGTTCCGCACGACGACATGCGCGAAACTCTTGGCGATCTGAGGGCATTCCAGTTCCAGAATGGCCATCTGATCGGCACCGAGTCCCGTCAACTGGAATTGCCCCTTCTCGTCGGTCGAAACATCGGCGGGGAGTACTGGGGAACCATACGCCAGGTAACGATCCCGCCAGACCGCCGGATATGCCCCGGCATAAGGTGATTTTACTTGGGAGCTGCCAGAGTTAATAAAGCCGTCATTCTTGTAGTAATCTTGTATGTTGGCCGGCGGGGACTTTTCTTTGGCGTCCTTGAGCCAATCGAGCAAGGCGCGTTCGCTTTCTGGGCGGCGGAGGTTGTGCACCCGGACGCGAACTCCTTGAACCGGTTTTCCTTCCAAGTCGACGACGCGACCACGAACAGTTTGTTCAGCGCCAAGCGTCAAATCCGTTGGCCGTTCGGCCTTGACGTTCTCGTATACCAGTTGATCGGTCGCCCATGATGGAGCCAGTCCCGGCGTGAACGCCGCCACGTGCCAGCCGAGCGCAAGCCGCCCCGTATCGGGATGGGCAGTCGAGAACGTCAACTCGTAGTTTCCTTGCTCGTCGCTCTTGCCCTCGGCAATGATCCGGTAGTCGAAGTGCGACGAGGGAAAATGGCTGTACCGCGCGAACCGGCGACAGCATCCAAGCAGCATGGACTGCGGCCCCCGCCACCGGTTTGCCATCAGTCCCCAGCACACGGCCGCGCACGGTGATCGTGTTGTCCTTGGCCGGTTTGGATTCGGACTTCGCCGCGGCGACTGTCTTCGCCGCGGCGACTGTCTTCGCCGTCACAGGTACTGGCCGCTCGTCGCCGGTGACGTCAATCGTGCCCAAATCAACCGTTTCGCCCGGTTGGATGTCGCTCACCTTGGACAATCGGTCGGTGCCGAATTGCACGGTACTGACAATGACGTCATAGCTGCCGCCCGGTGGTATTCTGTTGGTTTGGAATCGTCCTTCGGCGTCGGTGACTCCCAGGTCAATGCTAAACGCGAAATCGCCGCTGGGGAGCAAATCGCTGCGCAACAATCCGCCCGGTATCGGGTTGCCATCATCATCAACCACCTGGCCCTTGACCACCGGACACGGCAATAGCGCGACTTTCCGCGGCGTGTCGGACGCACTCACTTCGACGACGCGGCCGAGGTTGCGCTGTTCGTGCCAGAAGACGACCTGGCGCTTCTCGGCTGGCGCAGACCGACCACCTCGACGCGGTTCGATTCGGTTGCCGGCACGAAGTACTGTTTCGGCGCTGCATTGGCCACCTTGACGCCGAGCAAGGGCTGACCATCGGCATCGACGATTTCGCAAGTTGCTCGGCTGCCGATCGACACCGGCAGGTCCTGCTCGATCAGCGTCGCATCGCGGGCGATGTCAATCACCGTGAGCCGATTGTAGCCGCGGGGCGAACAATGGCCGTACGTCGGGAAACGGTTCTGACTATCCAGTCCTTCGATTTCCCCAGCCCCTATTCCCATGCAGTAACTTTGGTCCACGGTCTGAACGCCGAGTATGCCACGTCCCGGAATTGCGACAATCTGGAACGAACCATCAGGCTTCGTGCGGTAGCGATCGCGCTCGACGTCAAATCTGTCTTTGCCGTTCTTAAACTGTTCGTAGTCGAGGGTGTTCTGGTTGGACTTTAACGGGTGGTAGTGAATCGTTGCGTCCACCGGCTGGCCGGTTTCCTGTTCGTACACTCGGCCACGGACAAACACGCCGCGACGAAGAGGGATCCCGACTTCGACCGGCTGAACTCCATTTCCCGCGGGAACTCGGATGTGATCGGTCATTAAATACGGCTGCGAATCGTTGGGAATGACTTTCAACTCATTCCCCTTGCCGACGGGCATGCCTTCCATCCTAAAACGACCTTCGACGTCGGTAGTGACCGAATTCAGCTCAAAGGCCCATAAATAACCCGCCCCTTCTGTGGCAGTCACAACGGCTCCGTCTAGCGGCAGGCCCGTCTCGGAATCTTTGACGACGCCGACGATCGGCTGTCCCGGCTCCACGACGTGGTCGAAGTCCGCGCCGTAGTAAGTATTGCTGCGGTAACCTGGATCGCCGATTTGTCGGGCTTCGACCGGCGGCATACGCCGCGTGACGACGCTGATCAAATGCTTAACGACGTCCGGGCCGCTGATTTCCAATTCCAATAACCGGTCGCTACCCAGGCCTGTTAATTCAAAGCGTCCGTCAGGACCGGTCGTCGCGGGCCGCGGCAATTGCGGGTGATCGAGGATCAATGCGCTGTCGATGGGAAAAAACATCTTACGCACGTCATCATCACTGACGAAGGCTTTCATAGCATCCGACTCGCGGAGCGGGAGTAACCCGGCGGCGCGAAACTGTTTTACGTCGTCGAGCCATTTGTCGACGGCCCCGGCCTTGGCTTCCCACATCGACTTGATGAATACGCGAGCACCGGAAATCGGGCGCCTTCGAGACTGATCAGCCGTCCGTGTATCGCAGGGCTGTTTTTATCGAGCCGTAGCTCAAGGTCGCGATCGACCGGCCCCTCTTTTTCGCTGATCCAAGCCAGTGAATAGCCGGGCGCCGATGCGACCACTTTGTATGGACGCCAATGGAGTAATGCGAAGCGACTCTGTCTCGCCCGCTCGTCGATCTGCGTATACGGGATCGTCAAGCGAAACGTCCCGTCGCCAACGCTCGTAGTCTCCCCCAACGTCTGATGCTCGGCCTTGCCCCAATGCAGGTCGCGCCAGCGAGAACGAGTGACTTGAACACGCGAGTCAGCGATCGGCTGACCATCCGAATCGAGCACGCGGCCGTGCAGCGTGATGGTGCCGTCGCTCGTCGGAGCCGATTGAGCGGCCTGATCGGCGGCTTCCGG
Source organism: uncultured Planctomycetaceae bacterium (assembly GCA_963791755.1). GTDB lineage: Bacteria > Planctomycetota > Planctomycetia > Pirellulales > PALSA-1355 > PALSA-1355. The sequence goes on along the minus strand of CAWBTK010000001.1, from coordinate 106,012 downwards.
ATCTGGCGACCGATTGTCGACTTTTTGTGATTTTGAGCCGTTGTCGTTGCTCGTTGTGCCGACTTCGGCCGTTTCATCCTGAGCAGCGGCGATTGGCACTTGCGCGACCGAGTCGTTGGGGCCGATGCCGACCAGGCCCACGATCAGAGTGCCTAGCAGCCCGACAATGAGCACTACGAACAAGAGCACGCTGCCCACGCGCGTGGAGAGGGAGCGCGAGGTGTCCATGATACGGTGCACTCGCTTGGCCAGCATCGAGCGCAGCGACACGATCCCGACTCCGGCCGGCGCTACCGGTGCGGTAGACAGCTCGGCGATGTCAACCAAGCGATGAGCGTATTGCTGGCGATCTCCCCCGAACTGCACGACAAAATCGTCGCACACCTCTTCGGCCGTCGATTCAAGGCGGCGCGAGAGCATCCACAACAGTGGTTGAAAAAAGAATAGCGACAGCGCAAGTTGCCGCAATAAGTTCCAGTGGCAATCGCGTCGCAACAGGTGCGCCAGCTCGTGCACCAGCACGTCGCGCATCGAGAGACCAGTGTCTTCCTCGGGGAGCAAAATCACCGCTCGGCGCACTCCTGCCAGACAGGGGCTGGGGAGGTAGGGTGTGCGAAGCACTTGCGGCGCTCGCACTCCCAGCAACGACGACAGCTCGCGACACGTATGCTGCGTCCGCTCTTCCGCCGGCACAGCTTGACGGCACAAGCGCGACAATTGCCACCAGGCGGCAGCCAATCGTCCGAGCCAGGCATGCATAGCAGCAGCCAAAATGTGCAGATCGCCAAAGCAATCCAGCCGGAGAGTTGCACGGACAGGGCAACGGGCGATGCGGTGGGTGGAATCACCGCAACCGGCGTCGGCTCGACCTGTAAGGCCGCCGGCAGTGCCTCCTCGACGATCGGGCCGGCGGTTTCTTGCGGTGGAAACTGCTGTGGGGGTAGCGGCTGTGTCGAGAGACTGTCGGTCTCGGTGGTCCCGCCGATTACGACACGATTGGCCTCGAGCGTCTCAAGCGGCTCCAGTTGCCGCGGCGTTGGGGGCGCCGTCGGAGTCGCATCGACAGTAACCGCGGCCACGGTCCACGGTTCGGGCAGAGCAACTGACCAGCCGGAGACGCCTGCTAGCCAAAGCCCGGTGCTAGCGATGGGGCAAAGGAGCACGGCCGCCAGCGTGGTGCGATAGACGACCGACTGCACGGCTGAGCCGCGGCGCTGGAGCAATCGTCCCCCGAGAAGGCCCAATCCGATCAGCAGCGTCGACTGCAATAGCCAGTTAAGTGCGAGTTCGACGACCGTCGTGGAGGTGGTCAAAAGCGCCATCTGCGAATGAAGCCAGCTCATCTCGCACCCGCTATTTTTTGGTTCGTCGGTTGATCAACTTGCGAATTTCGTCGACTTCTTCCTGTGTAACTTCCTCGTTCTTAAGCAGATGAGCGACCAAGCTGCTGGCCTTGCCGCCAAAGACGCGCTCCACAAGATCTCGCGTAGCGCTGCGTTTGAATTTGTCTTCCGCGACTCGGGGAAAGAACACGAAAGTTCGCCCATCAGGCTCGTGCGCAACGGACCCCTTCTCTTCCAGCCCCCGTAACAACGTCTGCACGGTGCTGTGGGCGATGGGCTCGCTGGCGTTGATCGAATCCGTGATTTCGCGAGCCGTGGCTCGACGTTTTTCCCAGAGCACCTGCATAATCAGCAGCTGCACCCGTCCTAGCTGAGTTGCCGCCATCGGTGATCTATGCCTCCGAGGGAAAACGAATCGTTTAGTAGACTAAATCTATCGAACTAGATAGTCCATGTCAATACGCTGGAATGCAAATGCCATTCGTGCGGTGGGCATCCGGATGCCACGCCGGTGTCCGTCACCGACGCGGTGACACGGCCATGTCTGCCTCTGCGCCGGTCGGTCCGACACATCCCGTAAACTGGCCGCTCATAGCAACACAGCTTGGCTCGGCGTTCGACTGCACCCAGCCTGCGAATCATCGACGAACGCTACCGATTGGCTTCGGCCTGACTGTGATCCAGGCATCAGCCAACCCAGCCGCGACCATCTGTAAAAAGTAACAGCGATCCTGTTACCTGCGCCCAAACGGGGCCTCGCAATATTGCCCATGCGCGGCGCAATGCGGACCATAAAAGTATGAGCACATTTGCCGAGCAGCAGGTGTCGCACTTGGAAACTTTGCTGGCCGCCAACACAGGCGTGGACTCTGTCATGGTCGGCTCGCGGTCCGTGAAATACGGCGACCTGCTCAAGCAATACGACTATTGGAAGGCGATCGTCGCTCGCGAAAGCGGCGCTCGGCCGCGGGCAGCGCAAATCAACTTGAGCGGGTTTTAGTCAGTGGTTGCATCGAACGGATCACAACGCGGCTTCCTGGCGACGGCGCGAGGCGCCCTGCGCGCCGCGACCAGCTTCATCAGCGTCGGCAGCGGCTATGACGCGGTGAAGGAAAAGAACAAGCGGCAAGCACCCACCGGCCTCTTGCGTAGCGAGGACGCGGAGCTGCTCCCGAACGATCGCCGCAAGCTCTTGTCCGGCAGCCGGGATCTGCACCGCAATTTCAGCCTGGCCGCTTGGATGATCCGGCGGCACCTGGATTACGTTTCTTCGTTCTCGTTTCAATGCCGCTCCGGCAACCCGGCCCTCGACGGCCAGGTCGAACGGCTGATGCGCTGGTTTTCGCAACCCTCCAATTGCGACGTCACCGGACGCTTCTCGTGGCCAAAATCGTGCGGATGAGATCGTCGACTGCCACGACAATGGCGGCGGCGAATTCGCCTGGATGCTGAAGAGCCCCAGGCGTATCCAGCCGCCCGTCCCGCCTGTGGAGAAGCCACAACCGATCTGGTTCCATCCGTTCGGCCGTCCAGGCCACTAAAAACGGCTAGTCAGCTTGTTTTGTTGTGGCTTAACCCATTGGCATGTAAGGACTTGACATCGATTCCCATTTGATTGGCCTGGCGCTGGCCTTGACGTCAGGCTGATTTGTTATATTTTTGTTATAGGCGAACCGATGAATCTACATGAGGTGGAAGCCCGGTCCGACGGCAGACGCATTCGAATCTGTCGCCCAGCATTGCAGGACATGCATCACTTAGTGATGCCAAGATTGACGGCCAGGGCACAGCTTCGACGCCACGCGATGAAGCTGCGGTTTTGGCCGCGTGGCGATTCGCGTGTGGCGGACCTGGAGTGCTTTCAGCTCGAAAAAGAGGAGCTGTTCGTTCTTCGTATCGAGGACGGATTCGGATTGGCAGACGGATTTCACGTTGTGTTTTGCGAAATTCCCGTTGCGGAGCCGAGCGGAATGTTATGCGTGTTGTCGGTCATGCGAAGCGACGAACCTTTTTCGTCCGTGACTCTCAACATCCTCTGCGGGCGGGCAGTGATTGCCCAAGAGCGCTTGAACCACGTTGAATGAGACTCGTAGAGAGTCGATGGGAGATATAGCGATGGCGGACACACTTCTACCTGATAACGACCAGACGGTGAACCGTTTCACATCGATTGCTTGTGTGCTTGAGTGGATGCGATCGATGTCCCCAGCGGAGCGTCAGCGGTTTATCGCAACACTGCTTGAGTGCAGTGACGATGTGCAGAACGTCGTCGTAAGCATGCTCGCGGTTCTCAAGAATCACGATGCAAGCAGGAATGAACGCCAGCGAGCGCTGATGACGATGGCCGACGCGCTACATTTAAATCCATATGAGGATGGAAAGTATGGATTAGGCCTAGTCGCTTCAGAGGCAGATGCGGCCGAGCGGCATCCTGCGTTGGCTCGCGAAGTGGAGAAGATGAACTCTCAAGAGGCAACCTTTGCGGCTCGTCTCAAGGAGCTCATGGAAACAAAGCGGGTCTCACAGCAGGAATTGGCAGACCGTGTCGGTTGCTCACAACCAGCAATTTCCCAAATGCTCAATCGTAATTGCCGGCCACAGAAGAAGACCATTCTGAAGCTGGCGGAGGCTTTGAACGTGCAAGCTCATGACCTGTGGCCGGACATTGAAGTGGCGGAAATGCTCGACGCCGTCGCCAGCTTCCAGCAGCCTGACTATGTCATGACAGAGGCAGAGGCGCGGGCATTGTCCGATACGTCGAATCGAAATCGACCAAAGATCCGCGCCAAATCGCTCCCCACCCGCAAACGATAGGAATTGCGGGTGACGGAGCATCCTCATCAACTGTATGCGATCGACTTCACAGAAGCCGACCAGGTTCGCCTGGCCGGCTTTTCGTGTGGCGACGAGGCGTGGTCGAGGCATGTCGCCGAATGGATCCTTGGTTCGGATGTGCTGGATTCGATGAGTAAGTGGGGAACCCGAGTCTGGTTATTTGAGACGGCCCAGGGAGCTGTAGTTGGCTTTGGTTCCGTTGGAATCACGCGGTGGCGATGGCCGCCCCCCGATGGAGAGCCGACCAAGATAGTTTTGCTTCCCATGCTCGGGATCGACAAGAGGTTTCACGGGATGCCCGCCGACCCTGAGTGGAGATATTCGCGGCAGATCATGTCTCACCTGGTGTCCGAGGCAGAACGCATTGCCCGCGAATGGCCAGATCTCGATAAGAAACCTCGATGGCTGGTGTTGATGGTCCATCGTGACAACCAGCGAGCGATTGCCTTCTATGAACAGTGTGGATTCGAGTTGATCCCGGATGTTGTCCGGAGAAACGATCATCTGGTGATGCAATTCTTGCTGGCCGAATGAGCATTGATGAAAGTCCTCATTGCCGATACGTTCACCGACAGTCTCGCTCGGCTCACCGGCGATGAACAGAAGGCGGTCAAAACGACGGCCTTTGATCTGCAATTAAATCCGGCCAATCCGGGCATGCAGCTTCACAAGCTTGACAAGGCCCGGGACAAGAACTTCTGGTCGGTGCGGGTAAACGTCGACATTCGGTTGATCGTGCATCGGACAGATGAAGGGTTGTTGCTGTGCTACGTGGATCATCACGACGCGGCATATTCTTGGGCGGAGCGCCGCAAGCTGGAAACTCACCCGAAGACCGGCGCCGCCCAGTTGGTGGAGCTCCGCGAGACGGTTAAAGAGATCGTGGTTCCCCGGTATGTCGAGCAGGAACAGCCGAGACCACGAGTTACGCCCAAGCCACTGTTCGCCGATCTGTCGGAAGAGACGCTGCTTGGCTACGGCGTGCCTGCCGAATGGATCGATGACGTCCACGTGGCAACGGAGGATTCAATCTTTTCGCTGGCAGACTACCTGCCCGCCGAAGCTGCAGAGGCCCTGCTCGAATTAGCAACGGGCGGCAGGCCTCGCGTCGCTGTTGCAGCGGCAGTAACGAGTTCATTCGAACATCCAGATGCTTTGCGGCGATTCCGCGTGATGGCCAGCATGGAAGAACTGGCTCGCGCCTTCGAATACCCCTGGGACAAGTGGACGGTCTTTCTCCATCCCGAGCAAAGACAGCTCGTGGAGCACGACTACTCGGGCCCAGCGAGGGTGGCGGGCTCTGCTGGGACCGGCAAGACGATCGTCGCGCTACATCGGGCCGCCTATTTGGCTCGCGCGAACCCCGATACTCGTGTGCTGCTGGCGACGTTTTCGGACGCGCTGGCTGGTGCCTTGCAAACGCGACTCAACCGGCTCGTGTGCAGCGAACCGCGTTTGGCGGAGAGAATCGATGTGCATTCCCTGAGCGCAATTGCGCAGCGACTGTACAAGATGCACATGGGTCCGGTGTTGCTTGCCGATCGGAAGACGATCGTTGACTTACTGCAGGCAGCGTCTGAGGAGGTTGGCGACCACAAGTTCAGCCGATACTTCCTGCTGACCGAATGGGAGCAGGTGGTGGACGCCTGGCAATTGGACGGCTGGGAAGCGTATCGCGACGTGGCACGGCTCGGCCGCAAGACCCGATTGCCGGAGGCGCAACGCCGGGTCCTGTGGTCGATCTTCGAAAAGGTGCGATCGGCGCTCGCCGGGCAAAGCTTCATCACCGAGTCGACCATGTTCGCCCGATTGGCAGGGCACTTTGCGGGCAGCGTGAAGTCTCCGTTTGATTTTGCAGTCGTCGACGAAGCCCAGGACGTGAGCGTGTCGCAATTGCGGTTCCTGGCCGCTCTGGCGGCGAATCGCCCGGATGCCTTGTTCTTCGCGGGCGATCTCGGGCAACGTATCTTCCAACAGCCCTTCTCGTGGAAGTCGCTCGGCATCGACATCCGCGGTCGAAGCCGGACGCTGCGAGTGAACTATCGTACTTCGCACCAGATCCGCATGCAGGCCGACCGTCTGCTAGGTCCGACCGTGACTGATGTCGACGGCAATAGCGAGGACCGCAGCGATACCGTGTCGGTATTCAATGGTCCGCCACCGGCGATCCACCGGCTGGAAAGCGAGGAAGAAGAGATCGAGCACGTTGCCAAGTGGGTCGCCCAGCAGCGCAAAGAGGGTGTTGCGCCGCACGAGTTCGGAATATTCGTGCGCTCGGCAGCGCAACTCGATCGTGCTAAGCGTGCGGCCAACGAAGCGGCCGTGCCGTTCAAGGTTCTCGACGAAGGTGAAGGTGAGGATGGCCACATCTCGATCAGCACGATGCACTTGGCCAAGGGACTGGAGTTCCGGGCCGTTGCAGTGATGGCCTGCGACGACGAAGTGATCCCCTTGCAGGAGCGTAAGGGTGCCGCCCAGAGCATGCTCAACAAGTTGGTCATCAAGGCCGAACGCCGGGCTGCGGGCCGCGTCGATGCCTTCGACGACCACATGAAACGGTCGCTTGCGGGGCACGTCGACGACTTCGAGGCGCATCAGCAGAGCAAAGGGAATAGCGAACAGCACGTGGGGGAAGTGTCCAAGAAGGTGAGGCGCATCGTGAAGGGCTGCAACTGGACGATGATCCGCGACATCTCGGCCAGCGGCACGCAGCGGTATCTGGCCGATCTACGGACGGGCGGCTTGAGCGTGCAGACCAGTAACCACTACCTGCGGGCGATCAAGCAGTTCAGCCGCTGGCTGGTGCGGGACCGACGCATGCCTGACGACCCGTTGGCGCACCTGGCCATGCTCAACGTCAAGACCGATCGACGGCACGATCGGCGGGCGCTGACAGCGGACGAATTCTCGCGGCTGATCGCCGCGGCCATGACCGGCCCTGAGGTGGTCTGCATCCCCGGGCCCGACCGGGCCATGATGTACGTGCTGGCGGCGTGGACGGGCTATCGGAAGACGGAGATCAGCAGCCTCACCAAGCGTTCGCTGCAGCTCGAGACCGATCCGATGACCGTCACCGTGGCCGCGGCCTACAGCAAGCGGAAGCGGCAGGACACACAGGTGCTCCACCCGGTCGTGGCCGAGCGGATGCGGGGCTGGCTCGAGACAAAGAAGAAGCTGGGGCCCGAGACCTTGCTGTTCCCGGTGTCGGCCAAGATTCCAGGTTGCCCGGAACGGCGAACGTCTAAAATGATGAGAGCCGACCTGGCCGCGGCGTGGAAGAAGTGGATCGACGAGGCCAAGGACGACGAGGAACTGCGCACGGAGCGCGAGGATTCGGACTTCCTCTGCTATCAACGGGTACGGACGGGAAGAACGGCAGGATGAACCCCAAGGTGGCTAACAAGCGGGCATCGCGCGAGCACCAGACCAACGGCAAAATGGTGCCCACAGTGGTGCCGTCGGGTGCCGATATTGGTGCCATACGGCTCGCGTCGGAGACGAATGAATCGGCATCGGATTGCACCGACGAGGACGGTGGAGCGGCGAAGGGCGAGAAAAAATCGCGAGGCCGCAAACCCCAAACGCGTGGCGAGTTGTGCGCCAGTTCGCGCCGCGATGCGCCAGATTGCATCGCGATTGACTCGCCAAAGAGAGTAGTACGCCCGACAGGATTCGAACCTGTAACCCTCGGTTCCGAAGACCGATGCGCTATCCAATTGCGCCACGGGCGCGTGGTCGAATAGTCTAGAATACGGCCTGGGAACCACTTCGACAAGCATGCCGGAGCTTGAGCCTCGCGGCGGGGGATGTTATAAGCGCAAGTGCCGCGATTGGGCCGCGGCGGGGCAAGTTTGTTTATCTGGGCGGTGCAATTCCCATGGCTTTGATCACCCTACGCGTGCTGGACGGGGCGGATCGCGGACGGGTCTTCGAAGATCTGCCCACGCCGGTCACGATCGGCCGCGAGGAAGGAAACCTGCTGCAGCTCAACGACGAGCGAGTCAGCCGCTTCCACGTCAAGATCCAGGACGATCAAGACAAGCTCGTCATCACGGACCTGGAGAGCACCAACGGCACCAAAGTCAACGGCGAGGATATCCAGCTCCGCATCCTCCGCTACGGCGACATCATCAGCCTCGGCCGCTCGGTGCTGCTGTTCGGCACGCGCGAGCAAATCGCCGAGCGGCTGGCCTCGTTGCGCGGCGAGTCGCAATCCCCCTCCGGCACGATCGGCAGCGAAGAGCAGTTTCAGTCGGCCCAAGCCGGTTCGTTGGACTTCGAGCTCAATTGGAGTGCTGATCCAGACGTGCAAAGCACGCTGCATACGCTGCTTCCTCCCGAACTGCCCGAGCGGCTGAGCCCCGGACAGGCCGCCGAATTGTGCGAACTGCTCGAATACCTGCATATCCGGGTTCGTGATCTGCTCAACTCGGTGAAGGTCAAGCCGGACGTCGAGCAGATCACGCTCGAACCGCGGCAGTGGCAGAATCTGATCGATCTGCAAGCCCGCCTGGCGGTCTACCTGCGCGATCGGCAGGCCGACCGAGGACGACTGAACAAGTCGCCGGTTTGGAGAATCGGCGACGGGGCCGTGAGCCGTCCAGCGGATAACGCGGCGGCGAAGAATTCTCATCCCAGGGTGCCAACATTGGCTACGTTTCAGCGAATCAGGCACTGAGGCCAGAGGCAGGACAATACACACGGCAGATACTTCAACGGGGGAGTGCGTCGCATGCTTGGCCAGTTGCTTGTCACCGTGATGTTGATTTCCGGCGATCCGGCCGCGATCACGAGCCCGCCCACCGCCGAAGAGGTGGCCAGGTTCCCGGCCTTGGCACGCCAGGCGGATACCAGCTTTCTTGTTCGAAATTGGAAGCGGGCCGTCGATCAATACCGAGAACTGGTCGCGGTCAATCCAACGGTTGGCTATTACTGGTGGCGGCTGGGAACTTGCCTGTTGGAGACCGGCGAGTATGAAGCGGCAATTCCCGCTTTCGAAAAGTCCGAACAGATGGGCGGGTTCCAGTGGAGCCCGTTGCGCATGATCCACCGCGGCGAGTCGGCCTTTGGCCTGGCAGCAGCCCACGCCCAGGCCGGCCACCGGGACGAAGCGTTGCGCTGGACGCGCACTTCGCTCGCCCAGGGATTGCGCGACATCCGACGTTTTCGCGGCAAGCAGTTTGCGTCCCTGGCCGACGACGCCGAGTTTCGCAAGCTGATCTGGGCGGACGACGCCAAACAGCTCTCGCGCGACGAAGGATTCCGTCATGACTTGCGATTCATGCTGCATGAAGCCAAGCGAATGCACTTCGACCCATTTCGCGTCACGCCCGAGGCCGAGTTCGACGCCATGGCCGAGCGGCTGTCGGCTGATATTCCCAAGCTGTCGGACGACGAGATTCTGGTCCGCATGATGGCCATCGTGCGGCATTTGGAAGACGGACATTCCTGGATCCGTCGCGATGGTCTGCCGTTGCGGCTGCCTGTGCACTTCTTCCAGTTTCCCGAGGGCATCTATATCACCGCCGCGCTGACGCCACATGCGGACCTGGTTGGCGCCAAAGTGCTCAAGTTCGGGGACCGGCCGGCACTGGAGGCCGTGAAACTGGCCGAGGATATCACCCCGCGCGACAATCCCATGAACGTGATTTCGGTAGCGCCGCGCCTGCTCGCCGCGCCGCCGATCTTGCGCGGTCTGGGCGTCGTCTCCGGCGAAGGGCCGGTAAGCCTCGAGATCGAAGACACGACAGGGAAAACTCGCCGCGTGGAGCTGATTCCGGCGGACGTCGAACGGGCGGAAAAATCCTGGATTTATCAGGTTGCAGGCTGCGACAAACCGCTGCCGCTCACCGATCGCTCGCGCGACAAGACCTACTGGTTCGAGCTGCTTTCCGACCAGCGAGCGATTTATTGCCAGATCAACGGCATCGGAACCGACCCCAACACACCGATGCCGGATTTTTGCCGGAAATTATTCGACGCCGTGGCTCAGCCCGAAGTCGAGACATTGATCATCGACATGCGGCATAACGGCGGCGGCAACACGTTCACGAATCCGCCCTTGATCGAGGGAATCATTCGTTCGGAGAAGCTGCAAAAACAGGGAAGCCTGTTCGTGATCATCGGCCGTGCCACCTTCTCGGCCGCGCAGAACACGACCAGCGAGTTGGAACGCCGCACCAAGGCGATCTTGGTTGGCGAGCCGACCGGATCGCGGCCGAACTTTATCGGCGAAAGCCTGCGGGTCCCGCTGCCCTACAGCAATTGGGTGCTCAGTCCGTCGGACCTATGGTGGCAGCACTCGATGGCAATGGACTATCGCTCGTGGACTCCGCCGCAGCTTTATGCGCCGCCGACGGCCGCCAGCTTCCGAGCACATACGGATCCTTGCATGGACGTGATCACGGCCTTTCGTGCGACGGTGAAGAGGCCGTAGCGAAATGGCGCGGGCAATGCGATCGGGCATTCATGTGGCCGCCCAGCGTTCGAGCGTCAACGCGGTCTGCCGGCAGCCATCGCGCGGGGCGAGCCGTGCCGCGATCGCCTGACACTTCTCCGCTACGTCTCGTGAAGTCAGCAAGGTATCCAGTTTGTCGGCCAATGCCTTGCCGGTGAACCGCGAGGGAAGCAGCGTGTCGCCGACCCCGAGCCGTCGCACGCGTGCCGCGTTGTCGAACTGATCGTGCGCCAGCGGCATGACCACCTGGGGAATGCCCGCGGCCAGGGCTTGCGCGGTTGTGCCGACTCCGCCGTGGTGCACCATCGCCGCGGAGCGAGGCAACAATCGGCTAAACGGCGCGTAACGGCTGCTGATGACGTTGGTCGGCAATCGATCGGGCACGTGCTCGCGGAAGGGCGTGCATAGAATCGCTCGGCGATTCAGTCGGCCTGCCGCCTCGATGGCCGCCTCAAAGAAGGTCGAGCCGAATTGATTGCCCGATCCGGGCGTGAAAACCAAGGGCGGCGAGCCGGCCAAGAGAAACGATTCGATCTCGTCCGGCAGTTCTTCAGCGTCTTCATCCCACAGAGGGAAGTCCGTTTGCACGGTATTCGCCGGCCAGTCCGGCTGCGCGGCCGCGAACCAATCGGGAAACGTGCAGACCACGCCCGCGGGCGAATGCCACCACCGCGTTACTTGCCGCAGCGGCGGCAGTCCGAGCTCGTCGCGGACCGCGTTCAAACTCGGGCAGACCGCGCGATCGATGAACCATCGCTCGGCCATGAGAAACTGGAGATTCTTCAACCAGCGGGGCCCAAACAGCCCCGGCAACCGTGGGGGTTCGAGTCGGCTCCACAGGACCGATGGCTGAACGTGCATCGTGACCACCTTCACGCCTAGTTTCTCTCGGGCCAGCAAACCGCCGAAACCGAAAATGTTGACGACGGCCAGATCGATGCCGCTTTCGAAGTGACGGGCGACGGCTGCGTACTGATCGCGCAGCGATAGTTGAATCAGGGATCGGTAAACGTAGGGGAAACCGCGAATCGGATGCCAGAGGTCGGCATTGCTCGTGGCTGCCAGATATTCCTCCCGTGTCCCCAGCTCTTCGAAGGCGATACCCTGCCGCTCGACGGTTTGGCGGAAGTTGCCGTTTGTGAGGAACGTCACCTCGTGCCCACGGCGTTTCAGCTCGACGGCCGCGCCCAGCATCGGATACACGTCACCGGCACTGCCGAACGGTGAGAAGACGAATCGCACGGAAGTAGATTTCCCGGAGCCAGCGAGATGTTTATTCGAATGGCTCCAAGACTAGCAGATCATTTCGTGGCGGCACAATCGACCCTGGCAATCGCTGCGTGGTGATGATGAATTCGACCAGGCGGGGTTCTCCGGGCCGAAACCGCCCCCTTCGTGCGCGCCTTCTGAAGCGGTAGAATGCCCGTTGGTATTGGTTGCGGGAAAGGACTTTCCCACACTCTGCGAGAGGATTGCGATGAGCGCGCCGCCGTTTGTTCACCTGCACTGTCACAGCCATTTCAGCCTGTTGGACGGCGCCGCGCCGATCAAGGGTTTGGTCGAGCGAGCCAAGGCGCTGGGCATGTCCGCCCTGGCCCTGACCGACCACGGCAATCTTTACGGAGCGCTCGATTTCTACAAGAAGGCCCGCGCCGTGGGCATCAATCCCATCATCGGGTACGAGGCCTATATCGCTCCGGGCAGCCGGTTCCAGAAAGATGCCGGCGGGATGAAGGAGGCCAGCTACCATCTCACCTTGCTGGCCCAGAACAAGATCGGATTTCAAAATCTGATCAAGATGTCGTCGCAAGCCTTCTTCGAAGGTTTTTACTTCAAGCCCCGCATCGACAAGGAATTGCTCGAAGCCCACAGCGAGGGAATCATTTGCCTAAGCGGGTGCGTCTCGGGCGAGTTCAGCCGCACGATCTTGCAACAGCAAGGAGACGTGCCCGACCTGAAGCAGCCGATGGAAATCGCCGCCTGGTTTGCCCGCGTGTTCGGCGACCGTTATTTCATCGAGATCCAGAACAACGGTCTGGAAATTCAGCGAATCGCCATGCAAGGGGCCGTCGAGGTCGCCAATCGCATGGGACTGCCGCTGGTCGCGACCAGCGACGCGCACTACATCCATCGCGAGGATGCCGAAGCCCAGGACGTTCTGTTGTGCATCAACACCGGCAAATTCCGCACCGACAAGCAGCGCATGCGGATGGAAGGAGACCAGTTCTACCTCCGCAGCCCGGCCGAAATGCACGCGGCTTTTCCAGGCCATGAAGAGGCCCTGCGACAGAGCCAACAAATCGCCGACAGCGTTGACATCAAGCTCGACCTGGGTCAGCGGCATTTTCCAACCTACAAGCTGCCGCCGGAAACAACCGCCAAGGATTATCTGCGCGACCTGTGCATCACGGGACTCAAGGAGCGCTACGCCGACGACGCGGAAAAATGCACCGATGGCGTTCTGTCCGACACCGTGATGGAACGGCTCGAACACGAATTGTCGGTCATCAACCTGTTGGGCTTTCCGAACTATTTTCTGATCGTGTGGGACTTTGTGCGCTACTCGCGCGAAAAGGGCATTCCCGCCACGGCGCGCGGCAGCGGCGTGGGCTCGCTGGTCTCCTACGGCTTGTACCTGAGCCACGTCTGCCCGCTGAAGTACGACTTGCTGTTTGAGCGATTCCTCGACGAAAGCCGCAAGGAAGCGCCGGATATCGATATCGACTTTTGCAAGGATCGCCGCGGCGACGTGATCGCGTACGTCAAGGAAAAGTACGGCGAAGCCAACGTCGCTCAAATCGGCACGTTTGGCACTTTGGCGGCCCGGGCCGCGATTCGCGACGTCGGCCGCGCTCTGGGTATGCCCATCGCGCGGGTCGACTCGATCGTGGCGATGGTGCCCGAGGAACTGCACATCACGCTGGCCAAGTCGCTCGAGCAAAGCCCCGACTTGAAGAAGGTCTACGACACCGACGCGGAAGTCCGCGAGCTGCTGAACCTGGCGATGAAGATCGAAGGACTCGCGCGCAACGTCGGCACCCACGCCGCGGCGGTCGTGATCGCCGATCGTCCGCTGGTCGAGTACGTGCCGCTGGGGCGCGTGCAAGGCAAAGAGGAAATCATCACCCAATGGGCGATGGGCGACGTCGAGGCGGCCGGGCTGCTAAAGATGGACTTCCTGGGCTTGCGCAACTTGACGATCCTGGCCAAGGCCGTGGACTTGATCGAACAGACCACCGGAGTTCGCGTCGACCCGCACAAGTTTCCGATGGACGATCGCGAGACGTTTGCCCTGCTCTGCCGCGGCGAGACCAAGGGGATTTTCCAACTTGAAAGCGGCGGCATTCGCGACCTGCTGCAAAAGATGAAGCCCGACCACTTTCGCGACATCATTGCCACCAACGCACTATATCGCCCAGGCCCGCTCGAGGGCGGCATGGTCGACGATTACGTGCAAGTGAAACACGGTCGCAAACAGGCCGAGTATCCACATCCGGTCATGAAGGACGTGCTGGAAGAGACGCACGGCGTGATGGTCTACCAGGAACAGGTAATGCGGATCCTCAACCGCCTGGGCGGTATTCCGCTGCCTAATGCGTACACTTGCATCAAGGCCATCAGCAAGAAAAAGCTGGAAGAGATCGCCAAATACCGCGAGCAGTTTACGGCCGGCGCCATGGAAAAGGGCATGGACCGCGGCACGGCCAGCGACCTGTTCGGCATGATCGAGAAATTCGCCGGGTACGGCTTCAATAAAAGCCATTCCACGGCATACGCCCTGATCGCCTATATGACGGCCTACCTCAAGGCCCATTATCCGCTGGAGTTCATGGCCGCCCTCCTCTCTGGCGATATCGATGCGCAATTTCAAGAAGAAGGACGCGCTGGTCGAACATCTGGAAGACTGCCGCCGCATGGGGGTCGAGGTCGTGCCGCCGGACATCAATCGATCGGATGCCGACTTCACGGTCGCCGACGGCAAGATTCACGTCGGCCTGTGCGCGATCAAGGGCTGCGGACACGCGGCCGCCGCGGCTATCGTCCAGGCGCGCGCGCGGGCGGACCGCTGCGCGATATTTTCGACTGTTGCGAACGGATCGACCCGGCCCATGTCGGCCGGGCCACGCTCGAAACGCTGATCAAGGCCGGCGCGCTCGATTCGCTCGGCGCGCGCCGAGCCCAAAACATGGCCGTCCTCGAACGGGCCCTGCAGTCGGGCGCCGCCTTGCATGCCGACCGCAAGAGCGGACAAAAGGGCTTGTTCGACATGGATGACGAAGACGATCCGAACGCTGCCGGCGGTTCGGCCAGTCTGCCCGACGTCCCCGAATGGGACGACCGCATAAGGCTCTCGAACGAAAAGGAAGTCCTCGGCTACTACCTCAGCAGCCATCCGCTGGCCGAGCACGAAAAGACACTGACCACCTATTGCACGCACACCACGACCGACGTTGCGGCGCTGCCCGCGCGGACCGAAGTCGTGCTCGGCGGCATGCTCTCGTCGATCAAATTCTCGCAAACGAAAAACCCGCGCGCAGGCAGCACCAACACGAAGTACGCCATGTTCGACCTGGAGGACGTGCAAGGCGCGATTCGCTGCATCATTTGGCCCGAGCAGTTCGCCGAATTCGGCCAGTTGGTCGAAGCCGATGCCACGCTTGTGGTGCGCGGCGCGGTCGATCGCCGTCCGGGCAGCGAGGAGTCCAACCTGATCGTCAATGAACTGATTCCCCTGGCCGACCTGGCGGGTCGCTTCACCAAGGGCATCGTCGTGCGAGTCAGCGAAGAGCAACACGCCGAGCGCGGCCTGGAAGATTTGCACGAAATCCTGCGTGGTTATCCGGGCAGTTGCGAACTGCAACTGGTCGTCTGTCTGGCCGACGGCAGCCGGGCGTTTCTGAAAAGCGACAGCATGCGCGTCGACCTGAACGCGGAAATGCGATCCCGGGTCGACGCCCTGCTGGGGCCGGGAAACGTGCGGTTGATTGCCGCGCCGGCCGCCCCCTCGAACTCGCAACGAAACGGCGGCCGCGCCCGGGAATTTGCGCGGCGCTGACCGGGCCGGCAAAACGACTGAAATCGGGGCCTTTTTGCCGGGCGAACGGCCGTTTTTGAGGATCGCGGCGACTGGTCTTAGTTGCTTTACCTAAATTACCCAATTAAGATCGATAGTGTATTCTGCACGGACGCTTTTCGATCGTCCAACCCTGCGCTTCCACCCCTGTTTCTGCAATGGATCCTAGGGGTGGAAGCGTTTCCGGAACATTTCTTCTCGTCGCGGAGTGCCTCGGCATGCGTTGCTCCCTCGTGTTGTGTCTAGTGGCCGTGTTTTCGACCTTGCTGGCTACGGCTCCCCGAGCCCTAGCTCAGCAAACTGGGCAACAGGGCGTCAGCGGCGCTAACGGCGTGATCGTCGACGCCGAGGGCGTGTTGCGGCTGCACACCTTCCAGGATCCCAACGGCGCGATCACGAAGAAACGACTCGCCGAAGCCAAGGCCCGGCTAAATCCGCAGGTGGCGCTCACCAGTGAGCTGCGCAAAGTCTCGCTCAATCGTCTGGAGGCGGCCATCAAGGCTCAGCTTCAGAAGGGGCAGTCGCCGACCGAGGAAATGCAGTTTCTGGCCGGGCTGACGCGCGTACGCTACGTGTTTTATTACCCGGAAACCAAGGATATCGTTCTGGCCGGCCCCGCCGAGGGCTGGATTCCCGACGCCGCGGGCCGCGCTTGCGGTTTGGAAAGCGGACGTCCTTCGCTGCAACTGCAAGATCTGGTCGTCGCGCTGCGGGCATTTGCTCCCGGCGAGCGGCAAGCGCCGGTCATTCTGGTATCGATCGATCCGACCGCCGAGGGCCTGGCCCGCATGCAGCAGTTCCTGCGCAGCGTCGGTTCGCACGCCACCCCAGGCGACACGCAAGCAATCGTCGACGGTCTGCGGACGAATTTGGGAATGCAGAACATTCGCGTGGGAGGCGTCGCTCCGAATACCCACTTCGCCCAGGTGCTGCTCGAATGCGATTATCGCATGAAGCTGATCGGCATCGGCCTGGAACGCCCCCCGGTGAAGATGGTCAACTACGTCGATCGCGCCTCGCCGGGTAATCGCAACGCCCTGCAACGCTGGTATTTCGTTCCCGACTACGGCTGTGCGCGGGTCGCGACCGACAACCTGGGCCTGGAACTGGTCGGAGACGGCGTCAAACTCGTGGGCGAAGACCAGGTCGTGGCCAAGGACGGCGTTCGTAGCGTGGTCGGCAAGGGCAACAAGGCCAGCGACCTGTTCACCACGACCTTCACGCGCAAGTACGCCGAACTGGCCGCCCGCATTCCCGTGTTCGCCGAGATGCGCAACTGTATTGACCTGGCCATCGCGGCCGCTTTTATCCACGATCAGGATCTGTATTCCAAAGCCGAGTGGACCGCGGCCACGTTCAACGACGAAGGCGCGCTGGCCGTCGAGACACAGCAAACACCGTTGCAAGTCGAGACCGTCTGCACGGCGATTTGGAAGGGAAACACGCTGCTGACTCCCGTGGGCGGCGGCGTGACGATTCATCCGCGCGAGGCGCTCAAGTCGAAAAACCGCCTGGCGGACGAAGACGGCAAAATCTCGGAAGTGCGCGAGTCGGTGAGTCTGAAGGATTTGCCGGCCGATCGCTGGTGGTGGGACTAACCGCTGTCAGCCCCGGCATTTCTAACTGGCGGTTAGCCGTCGACCAGCACCACGCGCACGTCGCAAACGTTGGTATCCGTGGGGCCGGTCTTCACGAGTCCGCCCAGCGGTTCGAACCAATGATAGGCGTCGTTGCGGCGCAGATAATCGCCGCATGCCAGTCCCAGCCGCCGAGCCTCGTCGAGCATTGCCGCGTCGACAAAGGCCCCGGCCGCGTCGGTGGGACCATCCTCGCCGTCGGTCCCTCCCGAGAAAACGAGTATGTTGCTCGCGCCGTCGGCCAGGCATTCCGCGGCCGCCAAGACAAGCTGCTGATTGCGGCCACCCAGACCGCGCTCGGCGGCCGGCGCCAGCTTCACCGTGGGCTCGCCGCCGCTTACCAGGCAACCGCGGCCATTTCGCCCCCGCATCGCGAGTGCCCGCTCGGCCAACGCACGCCCCAAGTTCTCGGCCGGGCCTTCCGGCTTTTCTGCCCAGGTGCTCTCGGTCGCATAGCCGAGTTGGACGGCCATGTCCGTCGAGGCCGCCACGGCCGTGGCATTGTTACCGATCACTCGATTCGTGACCGGGCATGACGAGCCAGTGCGCGTTTCGGGCGGCGATAGCAAGGCTTGGAAGACGCGCTCCGAAATACCGCCGGCCCGAGCTTCGTAGCGCTCGAGCACTTCGAGCGCGCGGGCAGGCGAGGCATCGCCTTCGACCGTCGGGCCCGAGGCAATCAAGTCCAGCGGATCGCCAAGCACGTCGGAAATCACCAGTGCGATCAGTTCCTTGGCATGGCACGCGCGGGCCAGGCCGCCTCCTTTGATTCCGCTCAATTGCTTGCGAACCGTGTTGAGCTCTTCGATGTTCGCGCCCGCGGCGCTGAGGAAGCGAGTGACCTCCAATTTGTCGTCCAGCGTAACTCCCCGCGCGGGCAGCGGCAGCAGCGCGCTGCCGCCGCCGGAGATCAACGTGACGCACAGATCGTCGCCCGACAGCGACTCGACCAGCCGCAGAATCTGCTCGGACCCCAAGACCCCCTGGGGAAAAGGCTCGTTGACGCCGGCGTCGCGGGCGGCGTGCAGGTGGATTCGTTCGAGCGGGCGCACGCAGTTAGCAGGCACGTTGACCCAACCCCCGACATCCTTTTCGGCCAGCAGGCGCGGTCCCAACGCGGCTTCGAAGCCGGCGGCCATGCCGGCGCCGGCCTTGCCGGCCCCCACGACGACGATTCGCCGGATCGTGGTCAAGTCGTAGCGCCGGCCCGCGATTTCCAGCCATGATCCATCGAGACGAATCTGCTCGCGCACCAGTCGATCGGAGCGGACGGCTTCGACACCCGCCAGCCAGATTGCCAGGGCATCGCGGCGGCGTTGTTCGTCGGTTTGGTTCAAGTTGGGTTCAAAGATCGTGTTTGGGATCCCGGCGGAAAGCCATTCGCCGGGCAGGGTTCGACGACGAATTCTCGCCACTCGCGGCGCGATCGGCAAGTATGGTAGGCTGGATGCATATTCCCGCAGAGTTCAGGGGCGGGCAGGCACCGCACAGAGCGAGCGATGGCGCGTTACGCATTCACGATTTTTTTAAGCGCCTTTTTGCTCTTTCAGGTCCAGCCGCTGATCGGCAAGTTCATTTTGCCCTGGTTCGGCGGCAGCCCGGCGGTATGGACGACCTGCATGTTGTTTTTTCAGGTCGTGCTGTTGGCCGGTTATAGCTACGCGCACTTGCTCGCCAGCAAACTCTCGCCAAGGGCCCAAGCGGCCGGCCACATCCTGCTGTTGCTGGCCTCGCTGGCGTTTCTTCCGATCGCGCCCAATGCCGAGTTGTGGAAACCAGTCGATTCGCGCACGCCAATCGTCGGTATCCTGTTGCTTTTGACGTTCACCATTGGGCTGCCCTATTTTCTGCTTTCCTCGACGGGTCCTTTGCTTCAGGAGAGTTTTCGTCGCGAGACCGGTCGCACGCCCTACCGCTTGTACTCTCTCTCGAACATCGGCTCGCTGTTGGCCTTGCTCACGTATCCGTTTCTGTTCGAGCCGCAACTGACGTTGCGAACGCAGATTCTGGGCTGGTCGTGCAGCTATGCCCTGTTTGTCTTATTATGCGCGTGGTCCGCACTGGGGTTGGCGCGGCCGGCGCTCGCCGGCGCTGGCGAGATCAATGTGCCGCTGAATGCCGGCCCGCCGCCCAAGGCGCGCGACGTGGCGTTGTGGCTGGCGCTGGCCGCTTGCGGCTCGGCAATGCTATTGGCCACCACGAACCAATTGTGCCTGGAAGTTTGTTCGGTGCCGTTTTTGTGGATCGTGCCGCTGGCGATCTATCTGTTCACCTTCATTATTTGCTTTGACCACGAGCGCTGGTATCACCGTGGCGTTTTTCTGGTGTTATTGGCCGCCGCCGTGTTGCTGGCCTGTTATGCGCTGTACAAGGGCAACGCGATGCGGCTGTGGCAGCAGTTGCTCGTTTACTCGGCCACGCTGTGGGTCTGTTGCATGGTTTGCCACGGCGAACTGGCACATTCGAAGCCGGCGCCTCGCTTTGCCACCTTGTTCTACCTGATGGTCGCGGCCGGCGGCGCCGTCGGCGGCATCCTGGTCGCACTGGTCGCGCCGTTGGTGTTGCGTGATTTTTGGGAGTATCAGATCGGGCTGATTCTCACCGTGATCCTGGCTGCCGTTTCGACGCTGGCCGGCTCTGGCAGCCGCACTTCGGGTTTGCCGAAACTGGCGTGGATCGTGGCCAGTATTGTCTGCGTGAGCGCCGGGTTCGCGGTTGGGGTGGGCATCGGCCTGCCGGGCAATGAAGACAATGCGGAAAGAAACCTGGAGACGACCCGCAATTTTTATGGTGTCTTGCGAGTCAACGAACTGGAAGACGTGTACGACGATAACGGCCCCAAGCGAGAGTTGATCCACGGCCGTATTCAGCACGGATTCCAGTATCTCGATCGCCAATTGCGGCTCTGGCCCACGACGTATTACGGTCACTCCAGCGGCGTGGGCGTGGCGATCGACCATCATCCGCGGCGGACCAACCCCGATCCCGAACAGCGGACGCTGCGAATTGGCGTGGTCGGTCTCGGCTGCGGCACGCTAGCGGCGTATGGCAACGAGGGCGACTACATTTGCTTCTACGAGATCAATCCGGAGGTCGTCCGCATCTCGGATGAATACTTCACTTATCGCCAGGACACGGCGGCGCAAGTCGAAGTTATTCTGGGCGACGCGCGGATCGAAATGGAGCGGCAGAAAGCCGAGGGCAAACTGCAGAAATTCGACATCCTCGCCGTCGATGCCTTCAGCAGCGATTCGATTCCCATGCACCTGCTGACGAAACAGTGCGTCGAACTCTATCGTGAGCATCTCAAGCCCGACGGTTTGTTGTGCATCCATATTTCCAATCGCTTTTTGGATCTAAGCGGCGTCGTGGCGGGCATTGCCGAGGCCCTGGGATGTGAGTGCGTGTTCATCGACTCGGAGGGCGACGCCACGCAAGGGACGGATCGCGCGACGTGGGCCATCGTGACCACGAACGAAGCGTTTTTGAAGACGCCCGAAGTCGCCGGCGCGACCCTTTCCTCCGACGAGCACAACGGGCCGAAAGTCATCTGGACCGACGATTACGGCAGCCTGTGGCAAGTGCTGGAAAAATGATTGTCCCCCGCGAATCCATCGGGGGCCGCGAAAAAGATTCACCTTGCCGTTTCATGGCCGGCGGGCCGCGGCCATCGGCAGCCCGGGCTGAGCGCTGGGCTGCCGGGCGCCGCGCGGGACGACTTGCACCGTCACGTCGTCGAGCCAGACTTCGCCCAGGCCGGCCATTGCGAACGTAACCACTAATGGACCAGCCCGCGGCGCGGCGCGGACCATGGTGAACTGTCGCCACTCGGGCGCCACCGCGATGCGCCCGGCAAGTGCCTCGCCGCCCAAGGAGTCGATCACGAGCAGTCCATCCGCGCTGCCCACGATTGGCTGCTCGATCCGCAGCCAACCTTGGATCAACACGACTTCGCCGGGCTGTACCGCCAGCGGCGGGCTCGTGATCCATAGCGGCGGCGTCTCGACCACGCTCGGTTTGCTGTCCGGGTTGGGCGTTACCCGCACGCGCAATCCCATGCGTCCCGAGTGTGCGGCTTGCGGCGCTAAGTCCACCGACGTCGTAAATCCTGGCTGGTCCTTTGGCTGATCGTGTTGAAAGTATTTCCAACCGGCCTGGCGCATGGCGTCCAGGTTTTCGAAACCTCCCTCGGCCAGGCGATTCGGACCCGCCTGCGCCGAAGCCATTTCGTGAATCAACCGAAAGTGTTCGCTCAGGTTCGCGAAGTGGGCGACGAACGGATCGGACAGCGGCCAGTCGGTCGCCGCGACGGCCTGGTTCCAGTGGGCCCGCTGGATATCGCGCAGCGTTTGCTGCGCCTTGCGAGCCAGGGCATAGGCCTTGGGGCCGTCCGATTTTCGCGCCGCGTCGCTGTCGCGCAAATCTTGTTGTGCCGCGGCCAAGGCTTTTTGCGTGGCCGCGATGGTCTGGCCCACGGCCGCGAGTCGCTGCATGCCGCCCTCGACTTCGCTCAACTCGGCGCGCACGATGTCACAGGTCAGTTGCGTCGCACGCAATTGGATTCTCGCCACCCGATCCGAAATGTTACGGTAGACGAACGCATCCTGTGTAAAGACCAAGACCGAATCGCGTTCCGTCTCGCTCAAGGTCGCCACGGTTCCGCCGGCGATTCGCGTCGATTGCAACGCGCGAAAACTCGTCGGCGAAAGTTCGTAGGCATTGTTCCCCTCGGGCACGCCTGGCACGACGAACCGCAAGTCCTTGACTGCCGGGTTTCCCGTGACGAATTGTGCATTGGGGGGCGCATAGATCGGCAATAGCAGCCGGCTGCGATCGGTCTCGATCACCGCGCCCGTGATATGCGCGTCGCTACCGGACGCGCTGGGCGCGAAATTGCCGGCCGCGGGCCAACGCTCAATCAGCGATAGGTACAGATTCGTCAATTCCAGGATCTGGGCGCGGCGCATGCGTGGCAACGTCGTCCGCATCCAAACGCGAATTGGACATGAAGCAAAGCCCACGGGCTCGGGCCGCCAGCGCCGTGTGGATGAGCATCCGCAGTTGCGCTTCCTCGACCACCATGGGCGCGCCAGGCCCCGAGGCCAGAAGCCCCATCTGCTCGAACAAACTGGGGGCCAGGTCAGTCTGGATCGTGGCCACCAGCGGCGTTCCGCCGCGGGCCAGCCGGGATCGATCGCGGAGCCACGCTCCGTATTGATCCAGCGACAACGTCGAGCCGATTGGTTCGCGCCGCGCAATCAACACATCGGCCAGTCGCGTGTAGGCGTGCAAATCGGAGTCCGGATCGCAAGCCATGGGCCGATTGCGCGGATCGGCGGTCGTGACCAATTCGGACCACCGCTTGGTCATTTCGAGGTCGCGTTTGGCCAGGTTGCTCCCCAGGTCCCACATCAGCACGGCGTCGTACGCACTATCGATGCGCGGCGGATTAGGGTCGCCGGGCCGGGATTCCAGCACTCGGGCCGGTGGAGGCGGTGCGATCAACCACAGACCCAAGCTCGTTGCTTCGCTCAGTAGTTCCGGCGAGGGAGATAACGGCATGCGAACGGCGTTGAAGCCCAACGATTGCAGCCGCGAAAGCGGCTCGCCACGATACTCGACGGTGCGCAGAAAAAACGGCTTTGCCCCCACCAGTAGCATCCGTCCCTTGAGCTCCACCGCGCGGCACGCCCTGCCCTCCAGGCCACGCGGCCGAGGAAGCCGCCGCCGGCGATCGACGGTCGACCGAGCCGTACGTTTCGGTGGGCGGACTCGCATCGGGCATCACAACGCCGCCAATTTCCAGGTCGTCGATCCACACGTTCGTCGTTCCCGGCCCTCCGTAGGCGTTGATCAGAAGCAAATCGATATATGCCTCGCGGGCGTCGACTTGCGGTCCAAACTGCGTGCGCAACACGCGAACCTGCCGCTCCAATAGCCGAGGCAGGTTTTCGACCCGCAATTGCTGCCAGAGACCGACCTGGCGGTAATCCGATCCCCGCAACAGCGTCGTTAGCGGCTTGCCCGTTTGAGGATCCGTCGTGCGCGGCAATACGGCGCGAACCAGAACTTGCAGGCCGGCGCGGTCCGATTTCAGCCATACCGTCGGCAACAGCTCGTTAATGATCCGGGCCGATGTGATGGGCCGGCTAAAATAGACGTAGCTGCCGTTACTGCCGGTGATTCGTAGCTGTTCGCAAACTCGTCCGGTATGGGCGCCCTGGGCGACTCGGCGGTGCAAGTCGACCTTATAGGTGGCGTCGCCGCCGGCCTCGCGCAAGCCAGGCTCGGGGCCTTCGAAATCATCGCGCAGGACGCTTTCGGCGCGAGCCGGTAGCGCCGCCAGAACGCAGATCAAAAACATTCCGAATCGAGCCGGCATGACCTGGGTCGGTCCAAAAAGAGGGACAATTGGCGGACGGCGGATCGGCAAGTCAGGTGCCTCGTGCTGCCGTTAAAACGCAACATGAGCCCGGTCGCCGGCGGGTTTTTGTAAGTCGGGCTTGTATCAGCCTTTGCGAGGTTTTTCCAGATCATCTGTTGCGTTTTTTCCACGAGCCGGATTCGCGGCGAAGGCTTGCGTTTATGCCCAAGGTGTTATACTCAAAGGTCTTAGGCACCCGAGGTGGCTCATGTCGGCGGCTCTGGCACGGAGTCTGCTTCCTAGCTGGATCGACTACCCACCTTCATTTAGAAAGCACACCCATGAGCCAAGCGTCCTCCAAGGTGAAGCCCGAACCCGAAGATCTGCCCGCCGACATGCTCGAGTTGAGTGCCGCGCTGGGCGAGTTGAGCGATACGGATCGTCGCCGGATCGAGCCTTTGTTTTCCCGCGTGCTGGAGAGCACCAGGCGGCGACGTCGGATTTTGGGCCTGGTTCAAGATGCCCTCAGCCAATTGCGGCTGGATATGAAGTACTTGATGTTCGATTTGGAGGCCACGCGGCGGGAGCGTGACGAGTTACGCCGCAAAATCGAAGAGGCTTGAAACCACGACGCTTTACGCGCCGGAATCGGCCGCTTTTCGCTGTTGATCGCCGCCGAAACCCGTTGGCAGGTTTCGTCTAACGCTTTCCGAGCGTTGCGGCATTCGGCCCCTTGGAATAGTATGGAAAGGTCCGCACGAATCACTTGAACTTTCCCCGAAACGGAGGTGTCTTGGGGAAGGGGGGCAGCGGACCGGTTTGAGTCGGAGCATGGCTACTTATGGTCGAACGGTCTGCTGAACAAATCGCACAGCTCGCCTTCGACCTCGATTTGCTCGACGAGCGGCAACTTCAGGACGTCTGGGGCCAGATCGGAACCCGCCAGCTCTCTGGCGAGGAATTCCAACAACTCTTGCTGCGACGCGAGTTGCTGACCAATTATCAGACAGAACGCCTGCTGCGCGGCGATCGGACCGGTTTTTTCTACGGTCACTACAAAGTGCTCTACCTGATCGGCACGGGCACTTTCGCCCGCGTTTATCGGGCCGCCCACAAGACGACCGGCGAGATCGTGGCCGTCAAAGTGCTGCGGCGGCGGTTTGCCGACGATCCGGAACAGGCCGACCGGTTCCACCGCGAGGGCGAGATGGGCGCCAGCCTCCGTCACCCTAACATCGTGCCGATCATGGAAGTCGCGACCCAGGGGGACGCGCACTACATCGTCATGAAGTTCATCGAGGGGCGCAATCTCCGCGAGTTCATCAAGATTCGCAAGAAGTTCGAGCCCGCCGAAGCCACCCGGCTGGTCGCCGATATCGCGGCCGGGCTGAGCTATGCCTTCGAGCGCGGCATTTGCCATCGCGATCTGAAGATGTCCAACGTGCTGGTCTCCAGTCGTGGGCAGGCGATGCTCGTGGACTTCGGGCTGGCCGATGCCCGAGGAACGGACGACGCCGCGAACTCGCCCAACCCGCGCACGATCGACTATGCCGGCTTGGAACGCGCCACGGGAGTTCGCAAGGACGATCCGCGCAGCGACCTCTATTTCCTGGGCTGCATTTTCTACCACATTCTCACCGGCAAGCCGCCAATTTACGAAACCAAGGATCGCATTCAGCGGCTGAGCAAGAGCCGTTTCGAAGATGTTACTCCGATCACCAAGGCCGATCCCGCCATCCCTCGTCCGATCGCGGCGGTGGTCAATCGCGCGATGGAGCTCAACGTCAATGAGCGCTATCAATCGCCGGCCGAAATGCTGGCGGATTTGAAGCTGACGATGGAGCGACTCAACGAGCCCTACACCGGGCCGTCAGAAGAGGAGGAAGCGGCCTCGAAAAGCGGCATCACGCCCACGAGCGCCGCGCCTGCGGTCCCGCAGCGCACGCTGATGTTTGTGGAGTCGAACGTGGCGTTGCAGGATATCATCCGCGCGCGGCTCAAGAACAACGGTTACCGCGTGCTGGTGATGGCCGACCCCGATCGGGCCCTGGCCCGGTTCGCGGATGGTTCCAAGGCGGCCGACTGCGTGATTTTCAGCACCGGCGAACTGGGCGAAAGATCGTTCGACGCTTTCAATCGGTTTGCCGACGGCGAACATACCCGTGAAATTCCGGCCGTCTTGTTGCTGGGCGAGAACCAGGGCGATTGGAAATCCAAGGCAAAGCTGAACGACCATCGCGTGGTCGTCTCGATGCCCATCAAGCTGCGGCAGGTCCGCGAGCTGCTGGCGCGGCTCGTGCCCCTGGTCGAAGGACCGGCTGAGACCAAGTAGCGGCCGGACTTACTTGTCGTTCGGGCCCAGCACTTCGCCGCCGTTGGCAGTAAACAACGCCCGCAGCGTCTCTTTCTTGGCCGTGGTAGCAATGGCATGTGCGCTGCCGTCGCAAATCATGCACAGGAAGATATCTTGCGGGAAATGGCCACCCAGGCCCTTGGCTGGGTTGGCGGGATCGAACGTCCAGTCCTCGGGCTTTGTCCAGGGAACGGCATGTTCTTCATCCACTTCCACGACGCCGATGGTGTTCGACAGCCCGTCGGTGATCTTGCGAATGGCAATCCCGTCCGGCCCCGCAAACACGGTTGACCGGCCGCGTGGCGCCTGATAAACGGTCATACCGGTATCGGCCTTCTTCGATCTTGGGCAGCGATAGATCGCCGGCATCTTGGCGACCAGGGGCTGGTTGTGCTCGCTGTCCCAGGGCTCGTCGAGATGGAATTCGGCATACAACTCCTTGAAGTCGCCTTCCAGGTAGGGCAGTAGCGCCACCCGCCAACTCAGTAGCGGCTTGCCGTCACCATCGACCAGCGCCGGCGGCGGGAACGAATGCCGTTCGTTGTGGTAATTGTGGATTCCCAGGCCAAGATGCTTCAGCTGGTTCATGGCTTCTTGCCGGGCTCGGCCGATTTCCTGCTCGGCGTTGTCCCCTCGCTCAACCGAGTCTGGGCGCACTTCTTGCGCCGCCAAGCGCCAAGAAGAAATCGTGCTCAGCGAGGCGATCGATAGAGCGACGAGCGCGGCGCCCGTCAGGCGAAATCGAGAAAATTGTTGTACGCGTGCCATGGCCAGGTTCCTCCGTTCGAGGCTACGATCATCGACCAACACGAACGACGCGAATTCAGCAGCCCTAGGTCACGGGCTTATCCAACTCGATACCCAGCTTGCGCATCAGCACCTTCATGTCCTCCCACACGTCCTTCTTGGCCGCCGGGTTGCGCAGCAAGTAGGCCGGGTGATAGGTACACATCACGGGAATGCCGCGGTAGTCAAAGAACTTGCCGCGCATGCGGCTGATCGGCGTGTCAGTCTCCAACAGGGTCTGCGCCGCGATCGTGCCCAGACAGCAAATGTATTCCGGCTTGATCAGGCTCAGCTGCCGATCAAGAAAACCGCGGCAGTTGGAGACTTCGTGCGGCAGCGGATTGCGATTGCCCGGCGGGCGGCACTTGAGCACGTTCAAGATATACACATCCTGGCGTGAGAGCGTGCAGGCTTCGATGATCTTGGTCAGAAGCTGGCCGGCCCGCCCGACAAAGGGCTCGCCCTGCCGGTCTTCGTCGGCTCCCGGCGCTTCGCCGAGAAAGCACAGTCGGGCTTGCGGATTGCCCACTCCAAACACGGTTTGCGTGCGCGTCGAGGCCAATTCCTCGCACATCGTGCAAGCGGCCACTTCCTTTCGCACAATCTCGAGCGAGTCTTGCACGGTCGCTGGTGGCGCGGCGACGTTCTTCACTTCCGGGCGCGGCCGTGATGGCGCTATCGGGGACGCTTCGACAATCGCCGACTTTGCGGTAGCTAACGGAGTTGTAAGCTTATTCGCGCGAGGCTTTGCAAGCGATTTAACCCCCGCGCGCTCCAAGCTCTCTAGCTTTTGCACCGTCGCGAGCGTCGCCCGTGAAGGTCGAGGTGGGCGCTGTTGAGCCATCAAAAAAACTCCGCGAAAGGTCGGATTGCGAGGGTTCTTGCGGGATTCGGATGCGTGCCAGTATCGCCCACCGCCCCAGCTTCGGGAAGGGCCGACCGATGCGGCGGTTTCGATGGATGGAATGCACCGGCGGCGGGTTTGCCGCTGTCGGCGGTTCGACCTATGATGGAGCGTGCCTTGCTCTCCCGGCACGGGTTTTTACCACGCCAAGATGGTTCTTTTGCTGAAGCGGCAGTCATGGGCATTCCCCAAGTCGTCATCGTTGGCCGGCCAAACGTCGGCAAATCGAGCATCTTCAATTGGCTGGCGCGCAAGCGCCTGGCGATTGTCGACGGCACGGCCGGGGTGACGCGCGACCGGGTAACGTATTTGATGTTCGATCACGAACATTACTTCGAGCTCGTCGACACCGGCGGAATCGGCTTTGACGATCCCGATAACTTGTCGTCGAAGATCGAAGATCAGATCGCCACGGCGATCGAGTCGGCCGACGTGATCCTGTTCGTGGTCGATGCCCGCACGGGGCTGACTCCGCTTGATCAGGAGGTTGCCCGGCGGCTGCGATATGTCGACGTGCCGGTGATTTGCGTGGCTAACAAGGCTGACGACTCGAGCTTCGACACGCAGGCCGATGAGTTCTACAAGCTCGGCCGCGGCAAGCTGCTGTGCGCCAGCACGATGCAAAACCGCAATCGCCAGTTGCTCTTGGAAATGATCGCCGAGCGGCTGCCCAAGGACGATCAGCCGCAGAAGCATCACGTCGACGACCAGGTGATGAAGGTGGCCATTGTCGGCCGTCGCAACGTGGGCAAGAGCACGTTCGTCAACACGCTGGCCCAGGCCGAGCGGATGATCACCAGCGAAGTGGCCGGCACGACACGCGATAGCGTCGACGTGCGCTTCGAACTGGACGGCAAGTCATTCGTGGCCATCGATACACCCGGCCTGCGGCGGACCAAGAGCATTTCCACCGACGTGGATTTTTACAGTTCGCACCGGGCCCAGCGCAGCATTCGTCGGGCCGACGTGGTGTTGATGTTCTTCGATCCTTCGCAACGCATCAGCAAGGTCGACAAGCAGCTTTGCGAATACATCGCCGAGAATTACAAGCCGTGCATATTCGTCGTGAATAAGTGGGACTTGATGGCCGGCAGCATGGCCACCGAAAAATGGGTCACGTATCTGCAAGACTCATTCCGCACGATGTGGTACGCGCCGATCGCGTTTGTCACGGGTCAAACCGGCAAGAACGTCAAGGCCCTACTGAACCACGCGCAGATGCTCTATAAGCAAGCGCGGGAGCGGGTGACGACTTCGCAATTGAATAAAGTGGTCCGCCGGGCGCTCGACTCGAATCCCCCGCCGCTGCACCAGAATCGCCGCCCGAAAATCTTCTATGCCACGCAGGTCGGCAGCGAGCCGCCGACCGTCGTCATGTTCTGCAACGAGCCCAAGGCGTTTGCCGAGCCGTATCGTCGTTACTTGTTCGGCGCACTGCGCGAGCACCTGCCGTTTGCCGAGGTGCCCATCAAGCTCTACCTGCGCAAGCGTCAGCCGGGCGATCAGCGCGCCGAGATCGACAGCGACGCGGAGAGTCCCGTGGCCGAAGCGCCGCGCGACGCCTCGGCTGTCTCGTCCGAAAGCGCCCTTGAGTCGGACGGCGTTGTTGCACCGGACAGGGCCGACTCGACGACCGGTGGCTAAAGGGCCTCCGCCCTCCCCCGATCGACACGCAATCGCGGTGAATCGAGCGGGCCGAGGGAGCGCAAATGCGGCTTGAGGCGCCATCGCCACCGGGTTATGATGGTCCGTTCGCGGGAGTTTTACCGGCGCCGTCCAGCCGGGAACCCCAGGGCCCAACTTGCCTGCTGCGTATAATTCGTCGGCAATTGACAGAGAGACTCATCGAAAGGCGTTGTATGGAAACGCAGTTAGTCGTGGTCGGAGGCGGCCCCGGCGGATACGCCGCGGCATTCTTGGCTGCCGACCTGGGCATGCAAGTCACGCTCGTCGAATCCGATCCGCGCTTGGGCGGCACTTGCCTTCTGAAGGGATGCATTCCCTCCAAGGCCCTGCTGCACGTGGCTCGCGTCGTGAGCGAAAGCCGTGAAATGAGCGAGTGGGGCGTCAGCTTTGCTCCGCCTTCGATCGATATTGCCACCATGCGCGCACGGAAGGAAAAAGTGATTCAAAACCTGGCCGGCGGCTTGAAGCAGTTGGCCAAAAAACGCAAGGTGCAGGTCATCAACGCCCGCGCCACGTTCGAGAATTCAAGCACGCTGAAGCTCGACGGAGGCGACCCTGCCACTTACGCGGAAGACCGCCTGACGTTCGAGCACTGTATTCTGGCCAGTGGTTCGATTCCGGCCATGCCCTCGGCGTTCAAGCTGCCGACCGATCGCGTGATGGACTCGACCGGCGCGTTGGAATTGGCCGACGTGCCCGAAACGTTGCTGGTAATCGGCGGCGGGTATATCGGTCTGGAGATGGGCACGGTCTATGCCGAACTGGGATCGAAAGTGACCGTGGTTGAACTTACGCCAACGCTGTTGCCGCTCGTCGATCGCGACCTGGTCAAGCCGCTGGCCGACCGTCTGAAGAAGATATTCGCCGGCATCTATCTGGAGACGAAAGTCGCTTCGATGTCAGCGGCCGACGACGGAGTCGACGTCATATTCGAGGATGCGAGCGGTCAACGCACCGAGCGATTCAGCCGCGTGCTGGTGTCGGTCGGCCGACGTCCGAACAGCGCGGGCCTGGGGTTGGAAAACACCGAAGTCGAGCTCGACGAACGCGGCTTTGTCATCACCGATGATCGCCAGCGAACGGCCGATGCCAATATCTCGGCCATTGGCGATGTGGCTGGCGAACCGATGCTGGCACACAAGGCGACCCATCAGGGCAAGGTCGCGGTCGAAGCCCTGTTAGGCGAGCCGGCGGCGTTCCACCCGCAAGCCATCCCGGCCATTGTTTTCACGGATCCTGAAATCGCCTGGGCGGGGCTGACCGAAGAACAGGCCAAGGCGGACAACATCGCCGTCGAGGTGGTGAAGTATCCCTGGGCCGCTAGCGGCCGCGCCATGGCTCTGGGTCGCACCGAGGGTTTTACGAAGTTGCTCGTCGATCCCGATAGCGAGCGGATTCTGGGGGTAGGCATCGTGGGCGTCAATGCCGGCGACGTGCTGACCGAAGCCGTCGTGGCGATTGAAATGGGGGCGACGGCACGCGACCTGGGTGAATCGATTCATCCGCATCCCACGCTGAGCGAGACGCTGGGCAACGCGGCCGAGGCGTTTTTGGGCACCGCGACCGAGATTTACCGCCCGCGCCCCGTGCATAAAAGCTAGGGAATCCCCAGGAAAGAATCGGCAAAACGAGCGATGCCGCAAAGACTTACAGCCCTTTACCAAGTCTGCTAAATGGGAGATAATAGCTGATCGATGGTCCCGGCCATGGGCGGTTGGTAATGCCGGAAATTCCGCTAGTTGGTATGACTGAGTCCGGCTTTAGAACGTGTTGATGGCCGCGGGTCCTCGTCGAGTTCGACCCCGCCATCTGCCATTCTGGCCACCTGGCCCCACTTGCCCTCCTATGGAGTTTGGATATGTCGCAGATTGACACTATCCCCTCGCAGGCTGATCCGGATCCGCTGGAAACCGCTGAATGGCTCGAGTCGCTGCGTAGCGTGTTGGAGAGTCAGGGCCCCGAGCGGGTCAGCTTCTTGCTCACCGAGCTCAGCGAAGCGGCGCATCGGGCTGGCGTCGAGCTGCCGTTTACGGCCACGACTCCCTACATCAATACGATCGACGCCGACAAGCAGCCGCCGTATCCGGGCAATCGCGAGATCGAGCGCCGCATCAAGAGCATCATCCGCTGGAACGCGATGGCGATGGTCACGCGGGCCAACAAGGCTCACGACGGCATCGGCGGCCATATTTCGACGTTCGCCTCGGCCGCCACGCTCTACGAAGTGGCCTTCAATCACTTCTTCCGCGGCCGTGGCGACGACTATTCGGGCGACCAAATCTACATTCAGGGACACGCCTCGCCGGGCATCTACGCCCGGGCATTTCTCGAGGGCCGGATCGACGAGCAACATCTCGTCAATTTCCGTCAAGAGATGGCCGAAGGGGGCGGACTGTCGTCCTACCCGCACCCCTGGCTGATGCCCAATTTCTGGGAGTTCCCCACCGTGTCGATGGGCTTGGGGCCGATCATGGCCATTTACCAGGCGCGCTTCAACAAGTACCTGCAAGATCGGGGCATTCTCAAAACGAACGGTCAGCACGTGTGGGCCTTTTTGGGCGACGGAGAAACCGACGAGCCCGAGTCGCTGGGCGCGATCTCGCTGGCGGCGCGCGAGGAACTCGACAACCTGATTTTCGTCATCAACTGCAACCTGCAGCGGCTCGATGGTCCCGTACGCGGCAACGGCAAGATCATCCAGGAGTTGGAAGGCTCCTTCCGCGGCGCGGGTTGGAACGTGATCAAGGTCCTATGGGGCGACAGTTGGGATCCGCTGTTGGCCAAGGACAAACACGGACTGCTCGTCAAGCGAATGGGAGAAGTGGTCGACGGCGAGTATCAGAAATACACCGTCATGCCGGGCGAGTACATTCGCGAGCACTTCTTCGGCAAGTATCCCGAGTTGGCGCAAATGGTGCGGGCCATGTCGGACGAAGAGCTCAAGAAGCTGCGCCGCGGCGGCCACGATCCGGAAAAGGTATACGCCGCGTACAAGGCGGCCGTCGAGTGCAAGGGAAAGCCGACGGTGATCCTGGCCAAGACGATCAAGGGCTACGGCACCGGCGAAGGCGGCGAGGGCCGCAACGTCACCCACCAACAGAAGAAGCTGGGCGAGAAGGAGCTCAAGGAGTTCCGCAGCCGTTTCGGCATTCCAATTTCGGACGCCGACGTCAGCAAGGCGCCCTTCTATCGGCCGGCCGACGACAGCGAGGAAATCCAATATCTCAAGGCACGCCGCAAGGCGCTGGGCGGTTTCGTTCCGGAGCGATCCATCGAGCCGGTGCGCACGGAAATTCCGGGCACTGACGAGTACAAGGAGTTCTTCGAGGGCAGCGGCGAGCGCGAAGTTTCCACGACGATGGCTTTCGTCGGCTTCCTGAGCAAGCTGCTCAAGGACAAGAAGATCGGCAAGTACGTGGTGCCGATTGTGCCCGACGAATCGCGCACGTTCGGAATGGAAGGCCTGTTCCGCCAGTGCGGTATTTACGCGCACGCCGGCCAGCTTTATGAGCCGGTCGATTCAGGCATGTTGACCTATTATCGCGAAGCCAAGGACGGGCAGTTGCTGGAAGAGGGCATCACCGAAGCCGGGGCCATGTCGTCGTTCATCGCGGCCGGCACCTCCTATGCGACGCACGGGATCAATATGATTCCGTTTTTCATCTACTACTCGATGTTCGGCTTCCAGCGTATTGGCGACCTGGTTTGGGCCGCTTGTGACTCGCGCACCAAGGGCTTCATGATCGGCGGCACCGCCGGTCGCACGACGTTGGCCGGCGAGGGCTTGCAGCACCAGGACGGCCAAAGCTTGCTCAATGCCTCGGCATTTCCCACCGTGCGTGCATACGACCCGGCGTTTGCCTATGAGACGGCCACGATCGTGCTCGACGGCATGCGGCGAATGTATCAGGAGTTGGAAGACGCGATTTATTACATCACCGTCTACAACGAGAACTACCACCACCCGCCGATGACCCCCGGAGTCGAGGAGGGAATCATCCGCGGCATCTACAAGTTCAACTCCAAGGATGCCGGCCCCGGGCGGCCGCGCGTGCAACTGTTCGGCAGCGGCGCCATTTTGCGCGAGACCTTGCGAGCTCAGGAACTATTGGCCGATCGCTATCAGATTTCGAGCAACGTGTGGAGCGTGACGAGCTACAACGAACTGGCCCGCGACGCGCAAGCGGCCGAGCGCTGGAACATGTTGCATCCGACCGAGACGCCGCGCAAGTCCTACATCGAACAGGTGCTGGCCGGCGAGGCGGGACCGTTCATCAGCGCCTCGGATTATGTGCAGGCCCTGGCCGACCAGGTCGCTCCGTTCGTCCCGGGCGGACTGTTCACTCTGGGAACCGACGGCTTTGGCCGCAGTGAAATTCGCGAGAATCTGCGACGGCACTTCGAGGTCGACGCCGAAAGCATTGCGGTCGCTTCCCTGTATCAGTTGGCCAAGCACGGCCAGGTGGAACGCAGTTGCGTGGCGGAAGCGATCAAGGTGTTGGGGATCGATCCGGAGAAAATCCCGCCGATCCGAGCTTGAGCCGTTGGTTAGCGAGTGTTCAATCGAGAAACGCCGGAGGACCGGGGCGTTTCAAGTTGGGGGATCGGACAGGAAACGACAGCGCACGAGATATTCAGGGAGCCCACACTACATGGCGATTGATTTTAAGGTCCCTGATTTAGGGGAAAATGTCGATTCCGGCGATATCGTCAACGTGATGGTGAAGGAAGGGGACGAGATCCAGGCCGAACAAAGCGTGATGGAGATCGAAACGGGCAAGGCCGTGGTCGAACTGCCCTGTCCCCATGCCGGCCGCATCACGAAGATTTACGTTCAGAAAGGGTCCAAGGTCAAGGTTGGCGATCCGCTACTGACCGTCGATGGCGCCGGCGCCGCGCCGGCGGCCAAGAGCAAGCCCACGGAAGCCAAGGCCGCGCCGGCCCCCGCGGCTGAAAAACCGGCGGCCGAGTCCGAGGAATCGCTCGCATCGAGTACGAAACAGGAAACGGAAGTCGCGGAGAGCCCTGCGGCTCCTCGGCCCAAGGCGAAGCCGGCGGCCAAGGCCGCGCCCGCCGAAAAGTCCTCGGCCGAAAAATCAACGTCGACAAAAACCCCGCCCGCCGGGCCAGCCACGCGCCGCCTGGCACGCGAGTTGGGAGTCGACCTGGCGCTAGTAGCCGGCAGCGGCCCGCATGGTCGCATCACCGAGGATGACGTTAAGGCCGCGGTTCGGGAGCATGCCAGCGCCGGCGCTCGGCGCAGACTGTTCTGGCGGCGCCCTTGCCCGAAGGAGTCGACGATAAGGATTCCTGGGGATTTGTGCGCCGGCAAAAGATGAGCGGCATTCGCAAGGCAATCGCCGTCAACATGGCCCGCTCGTCCGCCACGATTCCACACGTCACGAATTTCGACGATGCGGACATCACCGAACTGGAGCGGATCCGCAAGGGCGGCCTGGCCGATTACGTGGGCACCGAAGTCAAGTTGACAATGATGGCCTTCGTGATGAAGGCCTGCGCGCAGGCGCTCAAGTTGCACCCGCTGGTCAACGCCTCGGTCGACATGGAAGGCGAGGAGATCATTTACAAGCAATACGTGAACATCGGCGTGGCGGTTGACACCGAGCGCGGATTGGTAGTGCCGATCGTGCGCGACGTCGATCGAATGAGCATTCCGCGGATCGCCCAGGCCCTGACCGCAGTGACCGAGCAGGCTCGCAGCGCCCGCTTCTCGCTCGCCGATCTCAAGGGCGGCACTTTCACAATCAGCAACCTGGGGGCGATCGGCGGAACCTACTCCACGCCGATCATCAACATGCCGGACGTGGCCGTATTGCTGTTGGGCCGCTCGCGCAAGCTGCCGGTTGTCGTGGAAGACGACAAGATCGAGATTCGCCTGATGATGCCGCTGAGCCTGTCCTACGACCATCGCATCGTCGATGGCGCCACCGCGGCTCGTTTTCTGAACGAAGTCATCAATTATCTGAAAGTGCCCGGCCGCTTGCTGTTGGCGCCGTAAGCGGCGGCTCTTGTCGGGCGGCCGTTGCGCCTCGTTCGGCCTGCTTTTTTCGCGATCGCAGTCGATTCAGCGCGAACCGTGAACCGACCGGAGCGCTCTAGAATTGCGGGCAGCGCCTGGACGATGACCCGACGGAGGACGTTTCCTTGGGCAAGATCTATACCGAACTGGACGAAAGGCTGACAGCGTTCCTGGCCGCGCAGCGGATATTCTTCGTCTCGACCGCTCCCCTGGCGGCCGACGGTCACATCAACCTCTCGCCCAAGGGGCTCGACTCGTTTCGCATCCTGAACCCTCGGGAGGTCGCGTACCTGGATCTGACCGGCAGCGGCGTTGAGACGATCGCTCACCTGCGAGAAAACGGTCGAATGACGATCATGTTCTGTGCGTTCGAGGGCGCGCCGCGGATCGTTCGACTCTACGGCGCGCGGCCGCACCATCGAGCCCGGCGACGACCAGTGGAACCGATACCGGGACGGGTTTCCTGAGTATCCGGGCGTCCGTTCCGTAATCGTTATGGACCTGGAGCGCGTCGCCGATTCGTGTGGATACGCGGTGCCGCGTTTCGCGTTCCAGGAACAGCGCACACAATTGACCGATTTCGCCGAGCGCAAAGGGGAAGAGACCTTGGCCTGCTATCGGCGCGAGCATAATTCGCGGAGCATCGACGGCCTGC
Organism: uncultured Planctomycetaceae bacterium; assembly: GCA_963791755.1. Classification (GTDB taxonomy): domain Bacteria; phylum Planctomycetota; class Planctomycetia; order Pirellulales; family PALSA-1355; genus PALSA-1355. Next base: position 69,878 of record CAWBTK010000001.1, on the reverse strand, counting down.
CGGGCTTACGCCGGATCTCTTGATCGACGCGACACTTGGCCGCGAAACGTCTCGTCTAGTCGAAGGGCTGCTGTGCCGCCGACCTTTGAGAGTCTCCGCACTGGCAAGCGAACGGGACGGTGGGGAAATTCGGGCCCTATTCCTTGGCCACGACGACCGTGAAGTAACTGTCGATCACGCGATCGAAGTACTCGGGCAGCATTTCCATTGGCAGGTCGTTGTACGCGCAGTAGTTGCGAATCTGGTTCAGCAGATCGCGGGGATGGCACCGTCGCCGCGGGCGATTGCTTGGGGCGGTAATGCGTGGCTTCGAGATACTCGACAACGTCGGGTCGATACTCGCAGCCGAAGGTCTTGCAATACAGCTCGAACAATTCATGGAACTCCTGCTCGTCCGGATTGTCGATCTCGATCTTGTAGGGAATTCGGCGGAGAAACGCCTCGTCGACCAGGTCGCTGGGCTCCAGGTTCGTCGAGAAGATGATCAACTGCTCGAACGGCACCTGAAACTTCTTGCCGGTCGACAGCGTGAGATAGTCGTGTCGGTTTTCCAGTGGAATGATCCAGCGATTGAGCAAATCGGCCGGCTCGATTCGCTGCCGGCCGAAGTCGTCGATCAGCAGGCATCCGCAATTGCTCTTGAGCTGCAGCGGAGCCTCGCTGACGTTGCAACGAGGATCGTGGCGGATCTCCAGGTTGTCCATCGTCAGTTCGCCACCCACGACCACGGTCGGCCGGCGAATCTTGACCCAGCGACGATCGAACGTCGCGGCTCGCAACAGGCTTTCCTCGTGGTTTTCGATCAGCTCGTGATAGGCCGAGTCGTAGAGCTTGATCAATTGCCCGTCTTCGATCAGCGTTTGAGGAATCCAGATATGCTGGCCAAAGCACATCGTGATCCGCTCGTGCCAGGGTCGATTTGCCGTTGCCCGGCGAGCCGTAGAGAAACAATCCGGCGCCGGAATTGACTGCCGGGCCCAGGCTCTCGAACAGCACGGAGTTCGACTGAAATGTCGGCAAACGCCTCGGTCAATTGGGCCCGCTTGGGGGCTTCGGCCCGAATCGTCTGAGCTTGCGACCGACAGCACGTAATCCGCCAGCGGCACCGGCGCGGGCCCGACGTAGGCACAGGCTTCCAGATACGATTGGGCCCGCGTGCGTCCTTGCTCGGTCAGCGAGTAGCTGTAATCACTGAGCGCGGCCGATCCGGTATGCATGATGACCTGCCGGGTCCGCAGGCTCTGAAACACGCCTTCCAAGATTCCGAACGGCAGGCACAAAAGATTCGCGATCGTTCGCCCGCTGCTAACCCCCGCGATGTTCAGGTATTTGCAGACGAGCGCCTCGACCAGCGAACTGGGCAAGCCGGCTTCTTCCAAGGAGCGCGGCTCCGAGGGCCGAAATGCCTCTTCCGAAAGCAGGCTCGCCAACAGGCTTTCGCGATTTTCGTTGAGCGTTGAGGTTGCCATTTTGTATCGCCTCCGCGAAGAGGTCTGAATCTCCTGGAATTCCGCTTGTCACAGGGCCGCCCGAGCGTGGTTAAACCCTTACTGGAAGCCTACCTTACGATTTTCGTCACGAGGTCGGGGCGCAACTCGCCTAGGGCAGCCAACGTACGGCGACCCGCGCCGCCGGGTAGGGGGGCAATTGGTCTCGACTTCTTGTATGATGGACGTTCCGCAATCGATACCGCCCGCGCCGCGTGACAACGACCTCATGTCAGCGGCGTTCCCAGGGCTTTTCGCTGCGATCCCTATGACCAGACCCTCGAGACTGTCACTGCTGGTCGCCTTTGTCGCCGCTTGGCTGTCCCTGCCATGTCGCGCGGGCGATCCGCCCGCGGCCGCGGAGGTCGCCACCGCCGAGATGTTCGACGAACAGATCGCCCCGCTGCTGGCGCGCCGCTGTCTCGAGTGCCACAATGCCTCGGATCGCAAGGGAGAGTTGGACCTGACGCGGGTCGAATCGGCGCTTGCCGGCGGCGACAGCGGCCCGGCGCTGGTCGCCGGAATGCCCGCGGAGAGCAACTTGTGGCAACGCGTTTCAGCTGACGAAATGCCGCCGAAGAAACCGCTCGGTGCCGCTGAAAAGCAACAGTTGCGAGATTGGATTTCCCAAGGCGCCGCCTGGGGCAAGAGCCCCATCGATCGCTTTCGTCATACCAGCGACGTCCGCGCCGGCTTTGACTGGTGGTCTTTGGCGCCCGTGCGGCGGTCTCCATTGCCCGCAGTGCGTCGCGCCGATTGGCCGCGGAATCCGATTGACTCGTTCGTGTTGGCACGGCTGGAGGCCGAAGGGCTCGGGCCTTCGGAGGAGGCGGATCGAAGGACGTTAATCCGCCGCCTTGCATTCGACCTGACCGGATTGGCTCCATCCTCCGAGGCGGTAGCCGCCTTTGTCGCCGATCCCGACCCGGGGGCTTACGAGGCGGCGGTCGATCGCCTGCTGGCTTCGCCCGACTACGGCGAGCGTTGGGCGCGTCACTGGTTGGATCTGGCGCGTTTCGGCGAGAGCAACGGCTTCGAATATGACGAACCGCGTCGGCATGCCTGGCCATATCGCGACTGGGTAATCGAGGCGCTGAATCGCGACATGCCATTCGATGAATTCGCGCGGCTGCAATTGGCCGGCGACGTACTTCGCCCCGGCGATGGCGATGCAATCAAGGCGACCGGCTTTTTGGCGGCGGGCGCTTTCGATACCGTGGGGCAGAACCAACAAAGCCAGGCAATGAAGGCCGTGGTGCGGCAGGACGAGTTGGAGGATCTGGTCAGCACGACCTGCCAGACTTTCCTGGCGCTGACGGTCCACTGCGCGATGCCACGATCATAAATTCGACCCAATCCGTCAGTCGGAGTATTACCAGCTCGCGTCGTCGCTCGACGGAGTGCGTCAGGGCGAACGCGACGTGACCTCGGCGCTTGAGCGCGCCGACTTTGCCCGCGCCGCCGCCGAGGCACAGGCTCAAATTGGCAAGCTGACCGCCCGCATCGAGCAAATTGAAAGTCCCATTCGGGCGTCGATTCTGGCCGAGCAGAATGCAGCGGTGGGACCGCGCCCCACTCCTCCGGCGCCGATTGGCGCTGGACGTTTGATGAGGATTTGCGCGACAGCTTGGGCGGTCTGCACGGCGCGCCCTCGGGCGGAGCCACGGTGCATGACGGCCAATTGCGGCTCGACGGTCGCAAAACATTCGTCGCTACCGAGCCGCTCTCGAAGGATCTGCACGCCAAAACCCTAGAGGCGTGGGTGACGCTGGACAACCTGCGTCAGTCCGGTGGCGGCGTCATCGGCGTTCAAACCCTGGACGGCGGTTCGTTCGACGCCATCGTGTTCGCCGAGCGCGAGCCGGGGCATTGGATGGCCGGCAGCGACAATTTCTCGCGCACCCGAAACTTCGGCGGCCCGGCCGAAACGGCCGCCGATAAGGGACTGGTACACGTGGCCATCGTGTATGACGCCGATGGCACGATTAGCGCATATCGGGACGGTCAACCTTACGGATCGCCTTATCGCGGACCGCCGCCTGTTACGTTTATTGCCGGCAAGTCGCAGGTTACGTTCGGCATGCGGCACGCGCCGGCCGGCGGGAATCGCATGTTGGCCGGGGCGATCGATCGAGCCCAGCTTTACGATCGGGCCCTCACGCCCGAGGAAGTTGCCGCGTCGGCCGAAGTTCCCTCGGACTACGTGAGCGAGGCCGCGCTAACGGCTCGCCTGGGCGGCGAAGAGCGCGGCGAACACAGGCAGCTCAAACAGGCGCTGGCTCGGCTGCGGGCCCAGGCGGCTCTGCCGGGCAAGAACATGTGCTACGCCGTCGTGCCCCGCCAACCCTTGCCGACTCGATTGCTAGCTCGCGGCGACAGCCGCACCCCCGGCGACGTCGTCGCCCCCGGCGGTTTGTCCGCCGCGTCGGGCCTGAGTCCGGATTTTCATTTGCCCCCCGACGCGCCAGAAGGCGAGCGCCGCGCCGCGCTCGCGCGATGGATCACGAGCCCCAACAATCCACTGTTTGCGCGGGTGATCGCCAATCGGCTGTGGCACTACCATTTCGGCGTGGGACTGGTCGACACGCCGAGCGATTTCGGATTTAGCGGCGGACGTCCGACGCATCCCGAATTGCTGGACTGGCTGGCGGCGCGCCTCATTGACGAGCGATTCAGCCTGAAGCAGTTGCACCGGTTGATTGTGCTCTCGGCGACGTATCGCCAGGCTTCGCGATTCAGGCCGGATGCGGCAGCTCGCGACGCCGACAACCGCTGGCTGTGGCGCAAGGCGCCGCTCCGTCTAGACGCCGAAAGCGTGCGCGACGCGGTCCTGACGGTCGCCGGCGAGCTGAATGGCGCGCGTGGCGGGCCAGGTTTCCACGATTGTAAGGAAGTTCTGCGATCCGGCACCTATAGCTACGTTTCGGGTGATCCGGTGGGATTTGAATTCCAGCGCCGCAGCATCTATCGGGTATGGAGCCGCGGCGGCCGCAGCAACCTGCTCGATGTTTTCGACTGTCCGGACCCGTCCACGACGTCGCCGAAGCGTGCCGTCACGACTACGCCGCTCCAGGCGCTGACGCTACTGAACAACGCTTTTGTATTGCGGATGTCCGATCGCCTGGCTGAGCGGATTCGTCGTGAAGCGGGCGCCGAAAGTTCGGCGCAGGTTGAGCACGCCTATCAAATGGCCTACGGCCGGGCGCCGACCGCGGACGAAGCGGCTGAAGCGCGGCAGGTGGTCGAGCGGCACGGACTGAACGTGCTGGCTCGAGCGATCTACAACAGCAACGAGTTTCTGTATGTCGACTAAGCGTGCAGGTTTATTCGAGCGCATTCCGCCGGCCGATACGGTCGTCGATCGGCGAGGCTTTTTTTCCTGGGCCAGGTCGGGACTAGGCGGCGCGGCGCTGGCCAGCTTGCTGCTGCAGGATCGGCATGCCGGCGCGGAGCCGGTGCCGGGCGAAGCCGCCGATCCGCCCCCCCACCATCCGGCCAAAGCCAAACGCGCGATCCATATCTGCTTGTGCGGTGCGCTCTCGCATCTCGATTCGTTCGACTACAAGCCCGAGCTGACCCGGCTCCATGGCAAGCCGATGCCGGCCTCGGAAAAGCCCGACGTGTTCTTTGGCCAGGTCGGCCTGCTGCGCAAGAACGACTGGGAGTTCAAGCGACGCGGGCAAAGCGGGTTGTGGGTTTCCGAGTTGTTTCCCGCGCTGGCCGAGGTTGCCGATGAGCTGACCGTCATCAATTCGATGGTCGCGGAGACGTCGAATCACACTCCGGCCACTTTTCAAGAGAACAGCGGCTTTCGGTTGAATGGCTTCCCGGCGCTCGGCTCTTGGCTGTCCTACGGATTGGGATCCGAGACAGACGAATTGCCCAGCTTCGTCGTCATTCCCGACGCGCGTGGCGTTCCGGCCGGCGGCACGATCAATTGGACCAACGGTTTTTTGCCGGCTCGGCATCAGGGCGTGGCATTCCGTGGGGAAGGGCCGGCCATCAACGACTTGGCGCCGGCCAGACCGATCGATGCCGGCAGCGAGCGGGCCGCCCGGCAATTATTGTCGTCGATGAATGCTCGGCACCTGGCCGCTCGCGGTTCGGACGATATGCTCGCGGCCCGATTGCGCAGCTATGAGCTGGCCGCCAAGATGCAATTGGCCGTTCCACAGGTCACCGCGCTCGACGGCGAGACGGCGGCCACCCACGCGCTCTACGGGCTGGATCGCCCCGAGTCGGCGGACTTCGGTCGCGGCTGTTTGCTTGCGCGACGCTTGCTCGAACGAGGCGTGCGCTTCGTGCAGCTTTTTTCGGGAGGATCGTTCGGAAATCCTCGCATTAATTGGGATGGTCACGAGAACATGCCGACCAACCACGGGCAGGAGGCGCCTCGCATCGACCGCCCCGTGGCCGGGTTGCTACGCGATTTGCGGCAACGGGGCATGCTCGACGATACTTTGGTGCTGTTTACCACCGAGTTCGGGCGGACTCCGTTCACCCAGTCGGCCGCCGATTCGGTCGGATTGGGCCGCGACCACAACCAGCACGCTTTTTCCGTGTGGATGGCGGGCGCCGGTTTGCGACACGGAGTGGCCCACGGTCGCACGGACGATTTCGGCTACAAGTCCGTCGAAAAGCCCGTGCCCTGGCCCGATTTTCACGCCACGGTGCTGCACCTGCTGGGCATCAATCACGAGCGGCTCACGTTTTACCACAACGGCATTCAACGCCGCCTGACGAACGTGCATGGCACGGTGCTCGACGAATTGTTGGTTTAGCCTTCCTTGCCTGCTCGGGAGACCCCGTGGCGTGATGATTCGAACGAAGCCGGCGACGGTGTTCCTCATGTGGCTCGCAATCGCGTCGCGTTCCGTTGCGGCCGATCCGGCGACACTCACGCTCTTGCGGCCAACGCCGTATGAGGTGATTCAGAGGCAGGGCTTTGATCCGCGCCATGCTCACGAGCACGAGCCCGGCGGCCCTGCGCGGGGTTTCGCGATGGTCGCCATCGAACTGGATTTAAGTGGTGCTGGACAGGCGATCGGCGACGAAGCCGAATTCCAGTTCCGCGCCGCGCCGATGCCAGGCGGCTTCGGCGCCGGGACGGAATGGTTGGCGGTGGCCGGAAAACGGCGCGACAAGATCTGGTCGGGCACGGCGCGTGTGCCGGCCGGCGGGTGGTATCGACTGGAAGTGCGGGCGCGACAGGGAGACACGCTTCTGGCCGCCGGACATGTCGAGCCGTTCGGCGTCGGCGAAGTCTTTGTGATCGCTGGGCAATCCTATGCCGTGGGGGCCAACGATGAGCTGACCAAGGTCGACGATCCACTGGGGCGGGTCGTGGCCTTCGACGCCGTGAACCATTCGTGGCGCGTCGCCAACGACCCGCAACCCAACTCGGGCGACGGTGGCACGATCTGGCCGACGGCCGGAAACCTGTTGTTGCCGCTGGTGCAGGCGCCGATCGGTTTCGTCAATGTCGCCGTCGGCGGCACCGCGACCAGGCAATGGCTGCCTGGCGAAAAGTTGTACGTGCAGTTGGCCGAGGCGGGCCAGAGTATTGGGCAATTCCGGGCCGTGTTGTGGCAGCAGGGCGAATCAGACGTGATCGAACACCGCTCGACGGACTATTACGTGCAAAATATGGTCACGATCCGCGAGTCGCTGGCGCGGCAGTGGGGATTCGATCCGCCCTGGCTGTTGGCCAAATCGACGCTGCATCCCACCGTGTATAACGATCCCGAGGGCGAAGGGCGGATTCGCGCCGCCATCGACCGACTGTGGACGATGCCCGGTTTTCGTCCCGGGCCGGACACGGATATCCTGGCCGGCGAGCACCGGGGCGGATTGGGAACGCGGCGACATTTCTCGGGAATCGGCCAGCGCCGCGCCGGATTGATGTGGTTCGCGGCGCTGTGGCAGGAGCTCAACCGCGCGCCGTAGGCGCGCGCCGCCGCCTGGCGACTTCAGTTCTTGGCGGCTTGCTTGGCCAGCACGCCATCCAACTCATTGCGTGTCGCCGTGTGGTTGGGATCGATCGCCAGCGCCTGGCGCAAGTGATCCGCCGCTTCCTCGAGCTTGTCCTGTCGAGCCAGCACCAACCCAAGATTATGGTGTGCCAGTCCCATGCGCGGATTGAGTTGCAGTGCCCGGCGGTAACAGGCGATCGCTTCATCGAGCTGGCCTCGCCTGGCCAGGGCCGCCCCTAAATTGTTGTGCGCGTCGGCGTAGCCAGGCTTCAGTTCGATCGAGCGGCGATAGCAGGTCTGCGAGTCTTCGTGATTGCCTTGCCGCTCCAGAATGATCGCCAGAGTGTTGTAGGCCTCGGCATAACTGGGCATGAGTTGCAAGGCTCGCTGGCAACAGGCCGCCGCCTCGTCCAACTTGTCTTGCCTTTCCAGTAAGTTACCGAGATTGTTCTGCACTTCGGCGTAATCGGGACGCAATTCCAAGGCGCGGTAATAGCTGGCAGTGGCCTCCTCCAGTTTGTTTTGATTTGCCAGTGCGACGCCCAGGTTGTTATACGCCTCGGGAAGCTCGGGATTGAGGGCCAGGGCCTGGCGATAACTAGCGACGGCCTCGTCCAATTGGCCGCGCTGCGCCAACACGGAGCCGAGATTGAGATGCGCGCCGGCCTCGTCGGGCTTCAGTTCGATCGCGCGGCGATAACAGGCAATGGCTTCGTCCGATCTGCCTAACTGCGTCAAAACCACGCCCAGATGATGATGGGCCTCGGCGAACTCGGGGCGCAATTGCACGGCACGCGACAGTCCCGCCACCGCGGCATCGGGCCGATCCAGCGCGTGGCTGACCGCTCCCAACAGGTAATGGGCCTCGAGATTGTCGACGTCCATTTCGACGGCCTGCCGATAGCAGCGCTCGGCCCCGTGCAGATCTCCCGCGCGGTGATGCGACTTGCCTTGCTGTAGAATCTCGTCGAGCGTGGCCACGCGGGTCTCCTTAACTTCGGAACAATCAGCCGGCGGGCGATGGCTGATCTGATACGGGTCGTGAACGAACTTGATGTGAACGAGTTATCCGGCGCGCCTGTATCTCGAGTCGGCGGCGTGCCCGCGGCCGCTGGTCCCTGACGCCCAATCTGCTCCGACTCGCGGCCCGGGCTGCTTAACGCGTCGCGGCGACGGCCGCCGAGCCGACGCAATAGATCCGCGGCGAGGTGCGAATCAGCAGCTTATCGCCAACGATCACCGGCGTTGCCATGGCCATGTCGTCGTCGGCCAAGGTGTTGGTGTGCAAAACCTCAAAATTGGGCCCTGGTTTGATCACGAACGTCACGGCATCTTCGTTGAGACAGAATATCTTGTCGCCATAGGTCCAGGGCGAACTGGTAAATGCCTTGCCGTTGGGAATGCGCTTGCGCGAGTAGACTTCGCGTCCGGTATGGGCGTCGAACGCGGCCATGAACCCACGATCGTAGAGGATGTATAGCGTATCGCCAAGGATTAACGGCGTCGGGTGGTAGGGCCCGATCTTCTGGCTCGACCAAATGACAAACTCGTTGCTCGTCTCCGTCTCACCCGGCGAGATATCGCCCTTGGCGCCGGGACGGATGACGTACAACGGGTTGCTGCCCCACACGACGTGTCCGGCGGCCAGGTAGAGATTGCCGAACTGAGCGAACGGCGTGGGCACGGCCAGGATCGATTTGCCCTTCAGTTGCCATAACAGTCGACCTTCGAGATCATATGAACGAGCCCAGCCGATGCCCGAGGTTACGAGTTCGGTCCGCTCGTCGTTCTCCCAAACGAACGGCGTGGCGTAGTTGGTCTTCTCTTGCCGTTCAACGCGCCAGGCTTCCGCGCCCGTCTTGGCGTCCAGCGCTAGCAGATACGACTTCTCCTCGTTGTCATTGACCAGGTACACGCGATCTTTGTAAACGATCGGCGAAATCGAAGTACCCCAGCCATATTGAGTTTCCGTTGCGGGCACCAGGTGTTTCCAAAGCAGCGTTCCTTCCAGGTCGTAGCAGAAAAGGCCCACGTTGCCGAAGTAGGCGAAGATTCGCTGCCCGTCGGTCGTTGGCGTCTCGGAGGCTAGCGTGTTCTTGATGTGATGCGGCTTGGCGGGAATGCCCGTGTGCGCGGTTTGCTGCCACAACGTCTTGCCGCTGTTCAGATCCAGGCAGAGCACGAGCCACTCGTGTTGATCCTTGGGTTTGGGATACTTGTTGGCGTCGACGTCTTCCAGATACAGACCCTTGCGCGGTTCGGGCGTCTCGCCTTTGTTGACACATGTGGTCAGGACGATGCGGTTGCCAATGACGATCGGCGACGACCATCCCAGGCCTGGGATGTCCGATTTCCAAAGGATGTTCTCGCTGGCGCTCCAGTGCTCGGGCGGCGTTGGCTGACCCTCGGCCGCGGAGCGCGTCGCCAAAAACCGAGGCGCTTGGGCACGTGCAGCGAGGAGAGGAATCGTCGAAACCGCCAGCAGTGCCGCCAGGATCGAAACACGCGTCATTGAAAACTCTCCCGCCGTTAGACCGTGGTGCGCGCGACGTTTTTGCCGATTGCTTTAGTCTTGCTTGATAGTTGCCCGCCGGCCGCTTGTCAAATTACCGCGCCAGGGGTCCGCATTGGCGAACGCTATCTCGTAAACGTCAGACCGGGATCCCCGCTGGGGCTGCCCGGCAATCGAAAATTGAATGACCGTCCGTCGAACTGCGTGATTTGGCCGACCATGGCCGGGTTGTTGTCCTGGTTCAGGACCAACAAATTGTCAGCCACGGTGTAGGTTCCGTCGAAATCGTGTGCCTGTTTCTGCTTGTTGTAGTTCCAAGTGAATTTGGCGTCTTTGCCCAAATCGAGCGCGATCGAGGAACCATCGGGGCGCGACGCCGTCCACTTGCCGGCGATGCTGGCCGCATCGACCGGTTTTGAAGAGGGCGGCGCGACATCGGGCTTCGGCGCGGGCGCCTCGGTGTCGCCGGGGGCCGTGATGCCCGCGAGCAACTGAGCCGATAGCTGGTCCTGGGGGTTCAACTTCACGGCGGCCTTCAACTCGGTCGCGGCCGCTTCGGTTCGTCCGCAGGTTAGATATTGATATGCCAGCAAAAATCGGGCGTCGGCCGCATCGGGATGCTGGTTGCGATAGGCCTCGAGGGCGCGCAGTTGCTTCGTATAGGTTTCAATGCTGGGATAAAGGCTGGAAAGGGTTGTCCAGTCCCAACCGGGGCCGGCCGAAAGCACCGCGTAGATCACGCCGGCTGCTTCCTTGAACTGGCCGGTGGCAAATAGCACGAGCCCTCGGAATTCGTGCAGGGTCGTGTCATTGGGCACCTTGGCAATCGCGGAATTCACGAGCGACAGTGCCGTCGCATAGTCGCCGGCCGCGAAGGCGTCGCGCGCGCGATCGAACTCCTCGCTGGCCACGTCTGCCGGCGTCGGCTGATCGGCCGGGGCGGCGGCGTCCGCCGTTTGCTGCGCCGGTTCCTGGGCCAAGATCGGTTGCGAATAGTCGACCGTCGAGTTGTCGATCACGATCGGAGCCGTGGCGTAGGGATTCGAGTAACCCCAATATCCCCAAGACCAGGGAACGGCCGAGGCGACGACGCCGGTAGCCACGCCCGCGCCCCACCAGGCCCAAGGATGGTTGTACCATCCATTGCCCCAATGATTGTTCCAGCCGCCATGATACCAATTGTCGTGATTGATATGATTGTGGTCGTAGCGATTGAAATTGTTGTTGTTAAAGCGGTTGTTGTTGATGTTGAAGTTATTGTCGGGACGATTCGGCCGATTGGCGATGTCCGGCCGATTACCGGGACGGTTGTCTGGTCGATTGCCCGCATTGGGAAATCGTTCGCCCGCGCCGCCGGCTCCTGGCCGGTTGCCGGCATTGGGAAATCGCTCTCCCGCGCCGCCAGCGCCCGGTCGATTGCCCGCATTAGGAAATCGCTCGCCCGCGCCCCCGGCTCCGGGTCGCGTGTTCATGGCCGGCCGATCGCCAATGGCCGGTCGATTGCCGCCGCCTGGTCGATCGAAATTGCCTGGTCGGCTGACATTGCTGGGTCGATTCGCGACTTGCGGGCGGTTGCTCGTCGCGGGTCGGGCAGAGGCACCTGGCCGATTGCCGCCGGAAAACGAAGAGCCGCCGCTCGGTCGCGTCGCGGGCCGGGGAGAACTGAACGATGGCGAGCGATTGACGTTCGGTCGTGCGCCGCCACCTCCGCCGCCATGAAAACCGCCGCCGCCACGAGCCGCGCCTCCGCCACCGCCATGAAAGCCTCCGCCGCCACGGCCGCCGCCACCACGACCCTCGGCCGGCCGCGGCTGGCCCGAAATCAAAAGCGCGAAGATGGTCGTCCACAGGACGATTCGTTGGTGCATGGTCGAGAACTCCCCACTGCAATGAGTCGTGAATGATCTCAAAAAAGCGTGCGTCATTCCGCCTTGGGAGGAGGGCGCACGACAATATAGGTGTCGGTATCGGGCATGGCTTTTCCAGCGACCGTGCGATCGCGCGATTGCCAACTGATGCGATCCTTTCCCAGCACCGTAAAAACATTCGTGGCGGATGCCGGTTCCCCGTCGCGCGTCACGCCGTTTAAGCGAACCATCCAGCGGTCGCCATCCTGCGAGTAGACGCCTTCGGAGAATCCACCCTCGGAATCGAAAACCCAGGACCGGATGACCTTGGCCAGCGGATCCCAACCGATGCGCTGCGACCCGCTCATGACTTCGCGTCCGACGACCTGAATGCGAAACTCGCTGAGGATGTAATTGCGATTATCGGTCCAGGCGTAGGTCGAAGTGATCAGCGAATCGGGACTTTCGTCCACCCAATCGCCGATGAGCCACTCCAATTGCTTAAGCTTGGCAGCCGGCTCGGCCTGATCTTCCGGAAGGTCGCGAGCGCTGGCCATTAGCCATTTTCCATCCTGCTTCAGGTGCAGAACCGTATAGCGGTTTTGCTCAGCCGCCTCGCCGGGAACGTGCACGACATTGACCGATCCGTCTTCCTCGGCCAGGCCGGGCCCCAAAAAACGAATCGCGGCAATGTCGACCGACATCGTGGCATCGGGATATTCCTCGAAGACCGCGGAAAACACGCCCTCGATCTCCGCGCGTCCTTGCCGCGCGTCGCCCGACTCGTCGACGATTTCGCCATCGACAGAAAACAGCGCGGCAATCGCCTTGGGATCGTGCGCGTTATACGCCTTCTCGAACGCTTCGGCCGTGGCGCGAATCGCCTTGACGTCGGCTTCTCGGGCTCGATCCAACGCGGCTTTGCCATCGGCCTTGGCCGTGTTGGTTCGAGAGCTGGGGGCCGCGGTTTGCGCCACGGTCGCGACAGACGTCGCGGCCACGACCACGAGGGTCAACAAACTGGAAAGGGCTTGTCGCATCGATGCGATTCCTTATGCGAGATGTGCGTTGCTCACGGATTATCCAATATCGTGCCCGGCTTCGCAATCATCGCGTATCCATCCAAGGTTGCTGATCCGATCCTCGTAACCAGTGTCAGAATGTCAAGCGTTGACACGCGGGCCATTTCCCCCGGCACAGGTGTTTGTCGAGATCTCGCTGGCCGGCCACGAATCGTCCTGTCTATGATGGCGTGAGTGCGGCCGGCGCAGGAGCGGCGGCGGCCAGAATCGTGGCAACGAAGTTTGTTTCCGTTGTGAGATCACCCATGTCGAAATTCGCCATTGTGGCAATCGTGCTCGCCGGTCTCGCGGCGCCGGTTTCGGCCGCCGGACCGCGGCTGGAAACTAGCCTCGTCTTTCAGGCGGGACAAGGCGGTTACGAAAGCTATCGCATTCCTTGCCTGGTGGCGACCTCCAAGGGAACCCTGCTGGCGATTTGCGAGGCGCGCCGCGGCACGAAAGGAGACTGGGGGGCGATCGACCTGGTGTTGCGCCGCAGCACCGATTCGGGCGCCACCTGGTCCGCCCCGCGCAAGATCGCCGATGTCGCGGGGCCGCATCGCAAAAACCCGCTGGCCGTGGCCCGAAACCTGGCCCGTGACGGCGAGATAACATACAACAACCCGCTGGCGATCGTCGACCAGACCGGTGCGATCCATTTCTTGTTCTGTCTTGAGTACATGCGCGCGTTTTATCAGCGCAGCGACGACGACGGCGTGTCGTTTTCGGCGCCGGTTGAGATCACCTCCGCCTTCGAACCCTTCCGCGAACGCTATGACTGGAAAGTGCTGGCCACGGGGCCGGGCCACGGAATCCAAATCACGAGCGGGAGATTGCTGGCGCCGGTCTGGTTGTCGACAGGCACCGGCGGGCACGCGCATCGACCCTCGGTGGTGGCCACGATCTTTAGCGATGATCGTGGTCAAAGCTGGCAAGCCGGCGACATCGTCGCCCACGACGGTCAGCCGCTGGTGAATCCTAGCGAGTCGATGGCCGTTGAGCTGGCAGACGGCCGGGTGATGCTCAACATGCGCAGCGAATCGCCCGAGCATCGCCGCGCGTCGGCCACGAGCCCAGATGGCGCAAGGAGTTGGACCCGTCCAGCATTCGACCAGCAATTGCTCGAACCGCTCTGCATGGCCAGTTTGTGCCGCCTGACGCTGCCGTCGGTCGACGGCAGAGGTCGCATCTTGTTCGCCAATCCGGATAATTTGGAACGCGCCGACGGCAAAGCAATCGCGGGTCGTGGGCGGGATCGCAAGAACCTCTCGGTCAAGCTGAGCTATGACGAGGGCCGGACCTGGCCGGTGGGCCGCTCGCTCGATGCCGGCCCGAGCGGCTACAGCGACCTGGCGGTGGGACCGGACCACGTCATGTACTGTCTCTACGAGCAAGGCGGTCGCGACGCGGCCAGCGCATTTCGGCCGAGCCTCGCGCTGGCGCGGTTCAACCTCGAATGGCTTTCGTCCGGTAAGGATAGCCTGCCGGCATCGCTACCTGCTTCCAAGCGATAACAACAGGCCGGCTGCCTGATTCACGAGTGCGTGCCCAGCACGTTTTGATCGAAATCGATATTCGAACCGGTCATCAGCCCCGACCGATCCGAAAGCAGGAAAGCGACCACTCGGGCCACTTCGTCGGCTTTGAGCAGCCGGCCAAACGGCTGCTGTTGCTCCGCCTTTTCCAGCCAATCGTCGCTGGCGCCATGAAAACTGGCCTGGATGGCGTGTTCGCCGGGCGTGTCCATCCAGCCGATGTTGAGCCCGTTGACCCGAATGCGATGTTCGACGACGGATTGGGCGACGTTTTTGGTCAACGTCGCCAGCGCCTTTGGACATTGAGTAAGGCGTCAAGAACGGCTGGCCCCCGTGACTCGACATGCTAAGGATGTTCACGATCGAGCCTTGAATCTGCTTCTCGAGCATGAGCTTGAGCGCTTGCTGCATCAGAAAGAAAGGCGCTCGCACGTTGATCGCCACAATCCGATCGAACAACTCCGGAGTCGAGTTGAGGATTCCGCCACGATCGGTCGAAGCGGCGCTATTGACCAGATAGTCGACTCGGCCAAAGCGGCGCCGGGCCGCCTCGACGACGGCCAGACAATCCTCGACGCGGGCAAGATCCGCCGCCACGAACTCGGTCGCGCAGCGAAGATCGGAAAACTCTTCGAGCCAGCCGACTGCCGCGCTCGGCGTTGCGTCCGCAGATCACCAGACCGCCGATCATTTGCTCGGCAATCAGCTGCCGGGCGATCGCTTCACCGAGGCCCTGCGTGCTTCCCGTTACGATTGCGACTTTTGCGGTCTCCGCCACGATTGGGTTTTCCCCTAGGTCAGGATTTCCATGATCGGCGTGCCGCCATGAGCGACGGCAATGGGACGGCTGGCGCGGTCGAGCACGGTCAACGCGGGATCGATGCCCAGCAGATGATAGATCGTGGCGCAGATATCGCGAATGTGCACGGGCTTGTCCTTGACGAACGCGGCCTGGTCGTCGCTGGCGCCATGGATCGTGCCGCCACGAATTCCCGCGCCGGCCAACAGCACGCTGTAACAATAGGTCCAATGGTCGCGTCCGCCGTCGGCATTGATCTTCGGAGTGCGCCCCATTTCCCCCATCGTCACGACCAGCGTCTCGTCCAACAGCCCGCGGGCTTCGAGGTCTTCGATGAAGGCCGAATAGGTCTGATCGAAGCCCGGCAGCAGCGTATCGCGCAGCATGGGAAAGTTGCGCTGGTGCGTGTCCCAAGCCGCCTTGCTGACCTCGAACCGCTTGGAGTAGTTGTCCCAGCTCACGTTGACGAACCGTACGCCTCGCTCGACCAGACGCCGCGCCAGCAGCGTCGACTGCCCAAACAGCGTTCGGCCGTAGCGGTCTTTTGTCCGAGTCTCCTCCAGGCTCAAGTCGAATGCTTCGCGGATTTTTTGCGATGTGAGCATCTCGAAAGCCAGCCGCCGCTCGCGCGGAAAATTGCCGGTCGCGCTCGCGGCATCCACGGCGCGAAACGCGTCGTCGAGCTGGTCCAGCAACCTCCGGCGGCCCTGGAGCCGGTCGAGCGTGATCCCTTCCAGAAGCTCGGTGTCCTTGAGTCTCGGCTCCCCGCGGACGATTTGCGGTTTCCACATTTCGTCCGGCGGATTGTCGACGTAGGCCGAGCAAACGGTTGAAAACGGATCGTAGCGGCGGCCCAAGAATCCGCCGTGTGGGCCGGCCTTCTTTCGCACCTCACCCCAACCCAGGGGACATGGGAGATACGCATACGCCGGCAAGTCGCGCGGCCGATCACGCTCCAGATACGCGCACACCGAGCCCATGCTGGGCGGATCGGTATCGCGAAACTCTTCGTCCGGGAGATTTACGTCATACCCGGTGTACATCGGCAGGTTCTTGTGACAACCTCCGTTGTGGTACACGCTGCGGACGATAGCCGAGTGGTGCATCGTGCGGGCTGTTCGGGGCAGCAGCTCGCAGATTTGGATGCCCGAGGCGCTGGTGGGGGTCGGCTTGAACTCCCCGCCGATACCGCCCGGCGCGTCGGGCTTCATGTCGAACATGTCCTGGGTGGGTGCTCCGCCTTGCAGATACAAGAGCACGACGCTCTTGGCCCGCGCCGGGCGCAAGGACTGGCTTTGCGAACTTTCCAGAGCCAGTAGCGAGCTGGTGTTGAACAGCCCGCCCAGCAGCGACAGCGCCCCGACCTTGAGCGTCTCCCGCCGTGTCGGCCCCGAGCAAGCGCGCCGCGCGTTACCCAGGATGGTGATCGTGCTCATGATCGAGCATCCTAGCCCGGTCCGGAGCGGATCGCAACAAAATGCGTGAGAAGGCGGCCGGCAGTATGTGCCGCCAAGTTTCGAACCGCGTCGAGAGCGGATTGCCAAAGACAAAGGCCGAAGGGACATCGTGAGACATCCCCTCGGCCGTTGTTGTTTTTTATCGCGCGTGGCTGGCGTGACCAGCCGGCAGGACTAGCGACGTCCGCCGCCGCCGTAACCACCACCGCCGCCGCCGCCACGACGACCACCGCCGCCGTAACCACCGCCACCGCCGCCGCCACGCTCTTCGCGGGGCTTGGCTTCGTTGACCGTCAGCGGACGACCGTCATGCTCCTTCTCGTGCAAGCCCGCAATGGCTTCGCGAGCCGCGTTGTCGTCGGCCATTTCGACAAAGCCGAATCCCTTGCTGCGGCCGGTGTCGCGGTCTTGAATGACCTCGGCGCTGCGCACCGAGCCGAACGGCGTGAACAGTTCTTCCAGAGCGGCGCTGGTCACGCTGTAGCTCAGGTTGCCGACGTAAAGCTTCTTTCCCATGGTTCTATACTCCTGGACGCTGGACTGGTCAGCCCGATCGATTCTTTCCGGGCTGAATGAAAGAGGCCAAAGTGGTGGCCCGCCAAGTGGGAAAGGCGAGAGAGCTGCGAGCAGGCAGATTCCAGAAGAACCAATGCTTCGGGTTCGCGTCGTCAAACCGACTATTCAAAAATGTACCAGGGCGCGATAGCCGAGCCTAGAGCCATTTCGATCAAAATGGCAAGCTAGGGGCCGCGGGGTTTGGACCCCCGATTGGTGAATCTGCGGGAGGCAGGCGCCCGGGGAACTCGATTCTGCCCCTCAGCGCGAGACGTGAGAGTGCGTGCAGCTGAGAATACAAAGGGACGCCTCGTATACCGTACACTCGGCCTGTCGGACTAATTCCATGGTCAGAACCGTTGGGCGCTTGCGAACACCGCGACTTCGATTCAGCCTGTCCATAACGCTCGCAGCTATTGCGCTAGTGGGCTTGGCGATTGGTTGGCACGTTTCTCTCGTTCATCGCCGCATGGCAATGCGAGCGTGGATTCTGGAAAATGGCGGGTCGATTCTGCTGCGATCGAGAATGGACGAACCGCTGGGATTCGACCGACACGGGAAGAAAGTGATTACCGGGTTATACGACCTTGTTGGGCCGGACGATCTATCGGTGCTTAGGCGCTGGCTGGGTGACGAACCGGTCACGCTCGTCGAGTTGGCCTCGGAAGAAAGAATTGCCGAAATACGTAGTCTGTTTCCGGAGGCGGGTGTCAGACGCGGGATGACGGAGTGGGGGCCGATCATTTTGGATTGTCCCTCAATTGAGTGCGAATCGAATGACAATTAGTTGGCGATTCTTGGCAGCGATGGGCGCCACTCGTCGAGAACCTGGAAACGCGCAAGCTGCTGGACTCGACGTTGGTCATCATGCTCGGCGAGTTCGGCCGCACGCCGAAGATCAACAGCCAAGGTGGCCGCGACCATTGGCCCGACTGTTACAGCGTGGTGATGGCCGGCGGGGCCTTGTATGGTTCGAGCGACAAGATCGGGGCCTATCCGGATCTGAATCCGGTCTCGCCGGGCGACCTGGCCGCCACGATTTTCTGGCGTTTTGGCCTGGATCCGCTGACCGAGCTGCACGATATGAACGGCCGTCCTTTCCGGCTGGCAGCCGGCGAGCCGATTTACAAGCTGTTCGCCTAGCGATCGAAAGGCCTGTTACTTGGTTCGATACATTTTGCCCGGCCTGGTGTTTCACTCCCGGACGAGCCAAGATCTCTTGCGACGGGCCGAAGTTCTAGTAATAATGCCTGGGATTACTCGATTTCTTGCCGATTGGGCTGCCGCGCTGGCAGCCTCCAGGCTTCCCCCAGGCCTGAAGCATCAAGCGCATTGTCACGAACGATCGGAAGTTCGGCGATCCATCAACACCTGCCGTTTTGAGCCATTGGCCCAGCCAACGCCTGTTTGGGGAATTTTCCAGCTTTTGGTGGAGCGGCGCCGCGAAGCGCGATAGGTTGATAGCCTTCCCTCCATCACGCACCAACCACACCGCCTGCCGAAGGAGTACTGTCATGTTTCGCCCTTGGTCGTTTCTCGCCGCGTTCGGGCTCGTCGTGTTGATGACGGCTTCCGCCTCGGCCCAGTTTCGCGGGATGCGCTTTCCTCCCTCGCTGCAGAACGTCTTCATGCTGCGGGGCGACGCCGTTCAAAAGGAATTGAAGGTCACCGACGAGCAGAAAAAGACGCTCTCCGAATTGGCCGCCCAGTTGCAGTCCGAAGCCATGGAGATTATCTCGGGACTGCAAGACCTGTCGCCCGAGGAGCAGAAGGAACACATGCCCGAGCTGATGAAGATGGTTGCCGAGAAGGGCAAGGACATTCAGCAGAAGGTTGACAAGGTTTTGGACCAGACGCAATTGGCGCGGTTGAAGGAATTGTCGCTGCAGAGTCGCGGCGCCGCGGCTTTGGAAGACGAGGAAGTGATCGCGGCCTTGAAGATCAGCGACGAGCAGAAGACCAAATTGGTGGCCATTCGGGACGAGGGCGGCAAGAAGATGGAAGAGGCCATGCAGGCTCTGCGTGGCGGCGGGGGTGGCGGCGACGCCGGTGAGA
This sequence comes from uncultured Planctomycetaceae bacterium, assembly GCA_963791755.1. Lineage (GTDB taxonomy): Bacteria > Planctomycetota > Planctomycetia > Pirellulales > PALSA-1355 > PALSA-1355. The sequence continues at coordinate 50,598 of CAWBTK010000001.1, read as the reverse complement.
TTCGCCAGAAGTTGATGGCGATGCGCAAGGAGCTAGGCGACAAGGCGATCGAAGTGCTGTCGCCCGAGCAGCGTGAGCAGTTCGAGAAAATGAAGGGGGCAAAATTCACGTTTCCCCCGCAGCGCGGCCCCTTCTAAGGCATTAGCTGAAGAAGTTTTAGGTTGACGACGGTTTCCGCAGGCCGTTACTATTTAGAATGACGATTCTATTTTACGAAACCCCGCCCCCTGCGCGGGTAATATAACGGTAGCGACCGAAGCCCAACTGAATTTGGGACCACTTCGTCGATGCGAAGCTGTCCGGATCAGGTAAAACAAACCGAGGTGTGAAGATGGGACGATTTTGGCAGATTGCGATCAGCGCGGCCCTGGTCTGTAGCGGCTCGATTTCGGTCGCATCCGACACGGCCGGGAGCCCCGTCGGCAAGAAGGTCGAGAATTTCTCGTTGCCCGACTACCGGGGAAAAGTCCACTCGCTGTCTGACTACAAAGACAAGCTCGTCGTGCTGGCCTTTGTCGGCACGGAGTGCCCGCTCGCCAGGACCTATGCACCTCGGCTGAAGAGTCTGGCCGCGGAATTCGAGAAGCAGGGCGTCGTATTCCTGGGAATGGATGCCAATCAGCAGGATTCGCTGACCGAGATCGGCGCCTACGCACGGCTGCATGAGATCGCCTTTCCGATCCTGAAGGACAACAACAACGAAATCGCGGACAAACTCGGCGCGGTTCGCACGCCCGAGGTGTTTCTGCTCGATAAGGACCGCGTCATCCGTTACTGGGGTCGCATCGACGACCAATACGGCTTCAAGACCGGCGCCGGTTACGTCAAGCCAAAACTGAATCAGCGCAACCTGGCCGACGCGATCGGCGAAGTATTGGCGGGCAAGGAAGTGAGTAACCCCGTGGTCAAGGCCGACGGTTGCTTCATCGGCCGCGTGACCAAGGCCAAGCCGACCGGCGACATCACCTACTCGAAGCAGATCGCGCGGATCATGGAAGCCCGTTGCGTGGAGTGTCACCGTTCGGGCGAAGTCGCGCCGTTTACGCTCGGTTCGTACGACGAAGTCGTTGGCTGGGCGGAAACGATTCGCGAAGTCGTTCAGGAAGGCCGCATGCCGCCCTGGTTCGCCGACCCGAAGTATGGCCATTTCACGAACGATGCTCGTTTGAGCGATGAGGAAAAGCAGCAGATCAGCCAGTGGGTCGACAATGGCTGCCCCGAGGGCGATGCCAAGGATCTGCCCACGCCCCGCACGTTCGCGGCTGGCTGGCGGATGGGCGAGCCCGACCAGGTAATCTACATGCGTGACAAGCCCTACACCGTGCCGGCTGAAGGTACGATCGAATATCAGTTCTTCACGGCCGATCCGGGCTGGACGGAAGACAAGTGGATTCAAGCCACCGAAGCCCGTCCGGGCAACCGCGCGGTGGTGCATCACATTATCGTGATGGTGGCTGCCAAAGACGGCAACGACGGCGCGGGCCGGGGTGGTATCGGCGGATATGCACCGGGCACGCCGCCGAACATTAACCCGCCGGGCACCGCCCTGTTCGTGCCGGCCGGTTCGAAGCTGGTCTTCCAGATGCACTATACCAGTAACGGTGTCCAGCAGGATGACCGCAGCATGGTTGGCGTGCGGTTTGCCGATCCCAAGAAGGTCAAGCAAATCGTTCGCGGCGGGCTGGTCGGAGATACCGCGTTTAGAATTCCGCCCGGCGATGCGAACTTCGAAGTCAAAGCTAAACACTTGTTCCTCAAGGATACGCTGCTCTTGAACCTGACTCCGCACATGCATCTGCGCGGCAAGGACTTCAAGTACGAAGCCGAGTATCCCGACGGAACCCGCGAGGTGCTCTTGGATGTGCCGCACTACGACTTCAACTGGCAGATCCGCTACAGCTACAAAGAGCCGAAGCTGATGCCCAAGGGCACGCGGCTACACTGTGTCGCGCACTTCGACAACTCGGCCGATAACCTGGCCAATCCCGACCCGACGAAGGAAGTCACCTTCGGCGACCAGACTTGGGAAGAGATGATGTTCGGGTTCTACTCGTCGATGGATCCCAAGCAGGATCTGACGGCCGGCGGCCTGGCCGAAGCCAAGCCCAAGGACGGCGAACTTAATGGCTTTGCCGGCAAGAGAGCCGACTAACGACTAAGAGGGGCGAGGTAACTCTCAAGAACAGGGCCGTCCGCAAGGGCGGCCCTGTTCTTTGCGCTGACGTGCCGCCCGGAGGCTGCGCCGTTGGCTTGGCGGACCCTGCGCCGAGCGTCATAATGTCGCCGGTTCGTGAAATACCGCGGGGCTGTCCCACGCTCTGACGACAACTGCTTCTTTTCCGGGAGACTGACAATGACGGTAAAACTTCGCTTCGTGATGTGGCTCGTCGTGGTCGCCGCGCTCGGCGGCGTGCAGGTGGTGCAACAGGCCGCGGCCGCCGACGAACCGGCCGCGAATCGATTGTTCGAAATGCGAACCTACGTGGCCAATGACGGCAAGATGGACGACCTGCACAAACGATTCCGCGAACACACGAATAAGCTTTTCGTCAAACACGGCATGGATCTGGTCGGCTACTGGACGCCCGTCGAAGGCCCCGAAGCGGCCAATACACTGGTCTATATCTTGGCCTATCCCAATCGCGAAGTGCGCGAGAAATCGTGGAAGGCATTCATGGCCGATCCCGACTGGCAGGCGGCCTACAAGGCTTCGCACGCCGCCGGACCCCTGGTGAAGAAGGTGGAATCGAAGTTTCTCAGTCCGACAGACTATTCGCCGATCAAGTAAGTAATAAGTCGTCCCCGCGCATCCCACGGAGAAAGTGCACGCCATGACCGATCGTGAACGCTGGACGGTTTATCCCCTGTTGTTCCTGGCCCTGGGAGTCGCGGTAAAGGATAAGATCCTCCGTCAAACCGACATTCAAACGGTCTTGTGTGAGAACCTTGTCGTGCACGATTCCGATGGCAGACAGCAGGTCTTGCTCTCGTCTTCCCCGGTCGGCGGGCAGGTGGTCTCGCTGGGCGCCAGGAATGGATTGGGCGTCCTGGTGGGCCACACCGACAAACTGGCCGGGCTGATGTTCGTCGACGGACGGGGTCGTCTGATTCGCAGTCTGGCGACGATGCCCGTCAGCGCGGTTGCGCCGGCTGACGCCGACCGCCCCAGGCAGGAACCGCAGGCCCCGTCCGGACAATCGCCCGAAGATGAATCGCCCGGGCAGCCTGGCGAACCAATGACCGAGCAGTATTGACGCTTCGCTACTGCGCCAGCCTAGCGGCCTATGGCGCCGTCTTGGCCGTGGTTTCCGTCGCCGCCGGCTGCGCTGATTCGCTCGGCACGAGCGGCGGCCTCGGTCCGAAGCGGCGCGTGCGATAGAGATCCAGCGCGGGTCGCGTGATACAGCGCGCCGCATTCCAGGTCGAACTGCCGCGTCTTCTCGAAGCTGTCGACCAGGTTCACCACGGCCCGCTCGACCCACGGCTCGCGCAGTTCCTCGTCGTCCAGCGTCACCATCAGAAACTCCAACTCGTGTCCGGTGGCGCTGATCCGTTTGCTGATTTCGGGAGAAGTGCCAGGGCGCGAGAAGTAATTGGTCGAGAAGCTTCCATCCGGCTGTTGATTCTCTCGGATCGTGGTCACGGCGTCGTCGACCTTGCGTTGGCACCTGTCCCACGGGCCGTCGCCATCGGGGTCCACCTTGCCGCCGGCCGCCAGGTATCGATTGAGCGCGTTGGCCAGCGCATACATGCGGTGGGTGCCGCCGCAGGCGCTGGTTTCAAGATCCTGGTCCGACTCCATGCCAACCATTCGTTCAATGGTCCACTTGGTTCCGTCCTTGGCGGTCCACTCGCTATCCAGGGGCAAGTACGTGCTGAAGGCCATCAGCGTCCAAGTCGCCTCCATGCCGTCGTAGATATCCCATTGGGCTTGGGTCAGCAGGTCGCGAACCTTGTAGGTCTGGCCGCCGACGACGATCGTATCGTCCAGCGTGATGCCGCATTGCGACAGGTATCCCATCCATTGGTCTTCGTGTCCCTGGCCGGTGTTCGAGCCGGCCTCGAGAATGGCTTCGAGTCCATGGTCGCCGGGACGCATGTTCCAGCCCCGCAACTGACCGCCCTTGAGCAGGTAGTCGATCGCCTTGACCAGTTTTCCATCGTTATAAATCTGAAAGTCGCGCCCGAAGACCAACGCCCCGTGCACGATCTGCCACGCCGCCTGATCCTTGGTGTTCAAGTGTCGCTGGGCATAGGTGTATTCGATCGCCCGATCCAACCGCTCGCGCAACTGCTCGTCGGATGGCAATGGAATCTCGGCGACCGGCGCCGCGGTCTTGCCGCAACCCAGGACAGCCGCGACAAACAAGGCGCACCAGGCGGCCAGCCAAACCGGGCGAATCGTCATGTGCCTCATCGTGTTCGTTCCTGACATCGGGAGGGAAGGCTTCGATCGGCGGAAGTGGTCCGGTTGCGCCTCGCGGCACGATTATACGGGCTGCGTAGCCATGCCATCGGCCGGTACGGCAATGCGCGCCGCCCGCCACGTTTGCACACTTAAGCCAATCGGCATTCCGGATAGAGTGATTTGGGTAAAAACCACAGAATACAGAAAATGCGCGGGTATTAGCAAGCGACGACGCCGGCTGCGACCGCCCTTAACGTCGAGATCCACCGGGCCGGGCGTCTCCAATCGAACTGCCCGGCCGGCGAACCAACTTCTGGGGGAAGTCTATTTGAGCAGTCGTGACTGGCGGGAGCAGGTTGCCAATTTCCATGCAGGCCGCCATGATACAAAACCTTGTGGGGCACCGCTCTGCGCCCGGAAACATGAACCGCGGCAGGGCCTTTGACGTAATATAACTAACGACTGTGCGGCGTTGCCGTGTGCGCGAAGCTTCGAGGTGCACAAGCGCAGTCAGCCAGTGTCAGTCAAAGAGAGTCTGGAGTTAACCATGCACGGGCCGATGTTTTTTAATTTCGAGTACATACTGTGGATCGCGCCGGCGCTACTGCTGGGTCTGTGGGCGCAGTGGCGCGTCAAATCGACGTACGCCGCCGCTCAGCAAATGCCGGCTCCGCTTAGCGGCGCTGCCGCTGCACGGCATATTCTCGACTCTGGCGGACTGCGAAACGTCGAGATCGAGCAGATCCCCGGCCAATTGACCGACCATTACGACCCCAAGGCCAAGGTCCTGCGATTGAGCCCCGAGGTCTACCAGGGCCGCAACCTGGCGGCCGTGGGCATCGCTGCCCACGAATCGGGCCACGCGCTGCAAGACGCGCAGTCCTATTCGGCCCTGGTCGTGCGCAACGCGGCCGTGCCGGTGGCCAATTTTGGCAGCGGCATCAGCTACATATTGATCCTGGCAGGCTTCTTTTTGCAGGTTGGTCCATTGTTGTGGGCCGGGATCGCGCTGTTCGGCGGCGTCGTGTTCTTTCAACTGGTGAATTTGCCAGTCGAGTTCAACGCCAGTTCGCGGGCCAAGGCGCAATTGGTCGACCTGGGCATCATCAATAACGAAGAACTGTATCACGTCGACAAAGTGCTCGACGCGGCCGCCTGGACGTACGTAGCCGGCACCCTGCAAACCGTGCTTACGTTGCTCTACTACATCTCGCTGGCCAATCGCAGCAGCCGGAATTGATTTGTGATTGCTAAGCCGCAAAGCGGCGTATGAGATGGCGCGGCATTGCCTCTATCGCCGCGCGCGGGGATGCGCCAGCGGCGTCCACTGGCCGTCGGCGGCGCTGCTGGCGACGCATTGCTGGATGAAGTACATCCCCTCGACGCCGTCATTGATGTTCGGATAGACCGTATCGGTCGCCTCGAACTTCTGACCCGTGGCTCGCAGAGCCATGTTGTCGTAGGCCGCGCGATAGATGTTCGCAAAGGCCTCGAAGAAGGCCTCGGGATGGCCGCTCGGCAGCCGGCAGGCCGCTTTGCCCGCGTCGTTCATGTACGGCGCGTTGGGGTCGCGGGTGTAGATGGCGTGCGGATGTCCGTTGCGGCGAAAGATCATGGAATTCGGCTCTTCCTGCCGCCATGCCAGCGAGCCCAGCGTGCCATCGATTTCGATCGCCAGATCGTTTTCGTGTCCGTGGCTGACCTGCGAGGCCGTGACCGAACCCAGGGCGCCGTTCTCGAAGCGGATCACGGCCTGGCCGTAGTCGTCCAGCTTGCGGCCCCCTTCGAAGACTTTCAGATTGCAGCTAACCGTCTTGCTCTTGAGGCCCGTCATGTAGCGCGCCAGGTTGTAGGCGTGCGTGCCGATGTCGCCGAAGCAACCGGCCGCGCCGCTTTTGGCCGGATCGGTGCGCCAGGCCGCCTGTTTCTGGTTTTCGCTTTCCAGCCGCGTGCGCAGCCAGCCTTGCAAGTAGTGGACTCGCACGGCGTTGATCTCGCCCAACTCGCCGCCTAAAACCATCTGCCGCGCCTGCCGCACCAGCGGATAGCCGGTGTAATTGTGCGTCACCGCGAATACGGCCCCCGATCGATCCACGACCGCAGCCAGCTGCTCGGCCTGCTCGAGGTCGAACGTCATCGGCTTGTCGCACACGACATTGAAGCCGGCCTCGAGCGCTGCCTTGGCAATCTCGAAATGCGTGAAATTCGGAGTGGCCACGGTGACAAAGTCGACCCGTTGGTCGGCCGGCAGTTTGGCTTCGCTGGCAAGCAATTCGGCGTACGATCCATAGGCCCGGGCCGGCGCAATGTCGTAGTCGGGGGCCGAAGCCTTGGCTTTCTGCGGATCGCTGGAAAGCGCGCCGGCCACTAGCGCCGCGCGATTGTCGAGCACGGCGGCCGTGCAATGCACGCGGCCGATAAAGGCTCCTTGGCCGCCGCCGACCAGCGCCATGCGAAGTTTACGATTGAGTGCGCCGTTGGTGGACATGGGTGTGTAGCTCCTGGGAGTGCTGTGCGAGGCCGGCAAGTGCGGGCTCGCGGCGACGAGCAACGGCTCGAAGCGGCGCTGCCGCCAGCAGGCCTCCTTTTTTACCAGATGCCGACCGTCTCGCCAGCCATTTGGCGAAAAAAGGAGTGCCGCCCGGACTCAGAACGTTGCTTGCCGGGCGCCGGCTGCTACACGGCCCATTTAATATCCGAAATCGCGGAGCGCTCAAACGGCTTTGTTGCCGCGGGTCGCCATGATAGGCTTAGCTTGCGCCCTTTCAGATACAGGAATACCGATGTCCAATCGCCGGAGCGCTTTCACGCTCGTCGAACTACTTGTGGTGATCGCCATCATTGGGTTGCTGATCGCCTTGCTCTTGCCGGCGATTCAGGCAGCCCGCGAGGCGTCGCGTCGCGGGCAATGTGCGAACAATCTCCGGCAGATTGGCGTCGCATTGCAGACCTATGAATCCGCACAGCGCGGCTTGCCCTCGGGCTATATCTCTGAATTTGTCGCCGGCGGCGCCGACATCGGCCCCGGTTGGGGCTGGGCCGCTCTGCTGCTGAATCATGTCGAGGAGAATTCCTTGCATGCCCTGTTGCGATTCGACAGGCCAATCGAGGATCCGGCCAACTCGCCATTTCGAGCGATGCCGCTGCCGATTTATCTATGTGCGTCGGATCCCGCCCCTCGACCTGGCCCGCGCTCAGAGACGACGCTTCGCAAACCAAGATCTGCGACGTTGCGGCGTCCAACTACGTTGGAATGTACGGAAACACGGAACCTGGCATCGACGGCAATGGCCTTTTCTTTCGCAACAGTCACGTCCGACTGCGCGAAATAACGGATGGCACGTCGCACACCATTGCAGTTGGCGAACGCTCGCACGCCTTGGGTGAAGCCACTTGGGTTGGCTCGGTGACCGGCGCCGCCTTGACGCCTGGCGTCGCCGACGGAATTGGCACGTTCGAGGTCGAACACGGCTCGACGATGGTGCTGGGCCATACCGGAGAAGATGTGGGGCCCGGAGATCCGCCGGGGAGGCCGATATGTTCCACAGCTTTCACGGCGATGGCGCGAACTTTGTCTTTGCCGACGGACACGTTGCATTCCTGGCGACCGATGTCGCCCCCGTGGTTTTCGAGGCTCTCGCGACACGCGCCGGCGGAGAAGCCATCTCGGGAGAGTTTTGAGCAAATGCGATTTGCCGTCCTGCTTCTGTTGTTGTTTTTAGCCGGCTGCGGCGCTTCTCCCGCCCCGACGACAACGGTGCCGCTGGCGGAGATCGATCCTGGCATCATGGCCGTTGCCGAAAAATCATTGCCGAAAGTGAAATTCGACAGTGCTCGAAAAATTCACTTCGGCGGCGAAGATGTCTTGGAAATCCGCGGCAAGCTTCCCAACGGAAAAGTGCGCGAGGTCAAGGTTTCAGCCAGCGGCAAGGTGGTCGAGATCCGCTGATCGGTAGCAGCCCCGCGCGGCGGGTAGGGTCAGTGCCGCGTGGCGAGCCCGGCGGCAACTTGACTGGTTTTCGCCGACCTTTAGCGGTACGATCCAAGCTGACGCGGGCAGCGCTGGGCAGCGCCCGCGGGCCAACGGTGTTTCGATTCGACAGGCAACGCGGACCCCCGGAAATGGCAAATTCAAAATTGCTTTGGTTGCTAGCGGGCCTGGCGGCGGGGCTGGTCGTGGGGCTCAACGTGGCCGGCCTTTGGCCGCAGGTGCCGCTGCACGCCGTGGCCACGCATGGACAAGACAACTTCGCGATCTGCACCGCTCCGATGGACGAGGATGTGGAAGCGGTTTTCGTCTTGGATTCCGTCACGGGCGATCTTAAAGCGGCCGTTCTCAACGTGCAGACGCGACGGTTCAACACGCTGTTTGAGTACAATGTCGTACATGACTTCCAGGGCCAGAACGTCAAGAATCCCCATTACCGAATCGTGAGCGGAGTTGCCAATATCCGCCAGGTCGTGACAGCCGGCCAGCTGGCCCGGGCGGTTGTCTACGTGGCCGAAGCCGCCAGCGGACAGATCGTGGCCTATGGAGTGCCCTGGCTGCCGGGCCGTGCCGCCTCGGTGATTCCGTATAAGGGCACGTTGCTGCCCCTGGACCGCTGGCAGTATCGCACCACGGCCGTCCGCGATAATCCTTGAACGTTCCGACTCGCCCATTCAATCGCGAATTCATCCTTGAATATTCTGGTTAATGGCACGCCCCGCGAAGTGCCCGAGGGCATTACCATCTCCGCGCTGCTTGGCGAGTTGGAGCTGGCCTCGCGGCACGTAGCCGTGGAAGTGAACCTCGAACTGGTGCCTCGCGCCCGGCACGCGGAACACCAGTTGCGCGAGGCGGATTGCCTGGAAGTGGTTACTCTGGTTGGAGGAGGCTAGCACGAATGGCCGCCAGTATGCACGCATCGGAACCGGGGATCGACGATCGCCTGCGCATCGGCACGCATACGCTGGCCAGCCGGCTGATCGTCGGCACCGGCAAATACGCCACCTATGGCCTGATGGGTGAGGCCTTGGCCCTGTCCGGCGCCGATTGCATCACCGTGGCCGTGCGGCGCGAGCGACTCGTCGATAGCCGTGGACAAAACATCCTCGATTTCATCGACACCCGCCGCTATACGCTCTTGCCGAATACGGCCGGGTGCTTCACGGCGGCTGACGCGGTGCGCGTGGCAAGACTGGGCGCGAGATTTTGCTGGGCCTGGAAAATCCCGGGGCCGATTGGGTCAAACTCGAAGTCCTGGCCGACACGAAAACCCTCTTGCCAGATCCGGTCGCCACGTTGGAGGCCACGGAGTTGCTCGTGGCCGACGGTTTTCAGGTGCTGTGCTATACCAGCGACGACCCCATCATGGCGCGGCGGCTCAAGCAGGCCGGCGCCGTAAGCGTCATGCCCGCCGGCAGTCCGATCGGATCCGGCCAGGGAATTCTGAACGGAAACAACATTCGCATTTGCCTGGAGTATCTCAAGGACGGCGATCCGGACTATCCGGTGATCGTCGATGCGGGAGTGGGCACCGCCAGCGACGTGACGATTGCGATGGAGTTGGGTGTTGACGGCGTGCTGCTCAATTCAGGCATCGCGCATGCCGCCAATCCCCTGCAGATGGCGGTGGCCATGAAATTTGGCATCGAAGCCGGCCGCCTGGCCTATCAGGCCGGGCGGATTCCGAAAAAGTTGTACGCCACGGCCAGCAGTCCGGAGACCGACACGATTGCGCCCGCCCGCGCTAGCGTGCCTTGAGCCTGGGGACGGAACGTCGGGAACGGTCCCCCTCTTCGAGGACGTTCTGTCCCAAGGTTCTTAGTTGCGCCGCGAACGATCCTTGAGATAGGCCACGGTGCTTAGCAACAGCACGTAGGGGACGGCAAATGGCAGGCCCAGTCCCAGCGGCAACGCTCCCGCGACTAGCACTAACAGCGAGATCACGAATAAACCCAAAAGCGGCGCGAAATTGCGTTTTGTATAACGCAAAACTCCTAGCAGCGCCTCGGTGGGACTCGCCACGCGGTCGACCAGCACCAGCAAAGCCGGTACCCAAAGCATTAGGCCAATCAGGGGCCAGGCCAACAGGATCGCTCCGCCGACAAACTCGGGCGGCAGACCGGCGAGCCCCGCCAGACCCGCTGCCAATAATGGCGGGACAAAGCACACGATCCATACTGCCACGGCCGAACCGGCCAGTGGCATGCCGCCGAATAGAACCGCCAGGCCGGGGCGATGGCCGCGCGCAGTCTTGATCATGAATGCCATCGCGCCGAGCATCAACCAGATCAGCACGATTTGCGGCAGAAAAAACTGGACGATCCCCGGAGCCATCCGGAACAGAAAGCCAATTGCGGCACTCGTAAGGCCCACGATCAATGGCGTCACGATGCCCGCCAACGCCAACGACTTGAAATTGGTTTTGTAGATTCCCCAGGTGCGCTGCAGGATATCTTGAATCTGTATCGGTTGCGGCCGGTGACTGACGTCGGATTTTTTTTCATTGGGACTTGGCGGCAGGACGATCGGACGCGCGGCGGCAGGGCGCGCGGGGCTCGTGCGCGGAATCGTGCCGCTGACGGCGGCCGGTGTCGCGATAGGGGAACTCGCCGCGGCTGACGACGAACCATTTCCGGCATGGGGACCGGCGCGCATGTGGGAACCGTTTCCGTTGCGAGCGGCATCGGCGCCTGGCGTCGCTTTCGGAATGACAACCGTCTCGAGCAGGTTCTCGACTTGCGTGTCACGCAGCGACGCCGGAGTCGGCGGCGCGCTTGGCTTGGCTTGCGATACGGCCGCGATCGATCTGGTTTGCGGCGCCGCCGCGGGCCGTGCGGCCACCGAATGCGTGCTGGCCGCGAGCGCTTGGGCCGCTGCTTGCTGGCTGCCGGGCGGCCAATAGTGGGCCGTCGGACTGGGAATGGTTAGCACCTCGCCGCATTTCACGCACTGGGCGCGCAACCCCGCCATGTCGTCGGGCAATCGGAGAGCTGCTTTGCAGCCGCTGCAGTCGAACTCGATCGTCATGGCAATTCCCCGCGTCCACTCGACAGTGGGTTTCAGTGGGTTCATTGCCTCGACTCGTTCCATCGGCAGTATAACATCCCCGTTGGAGGGGACCAAAACCGAAGTTTTGAAAATAATCCCGCCCGGGCCGGACCCCGCTTTCCGGCATGGAGATTCAAGCACCGGAGCCAAGTGCCCTCTCTCGTTCGACTTCGGGCGTGTAAGCCATGTTCTGGCCAGTCATTGCCAGATAGGCCACGCTGCCCATGAGCGCGGTGAATGGGGCTACCACGATGGTCGACAGTCCGCAGGTTAGAGTCGCGGCCGCGGTATTGATCGCCCACATCAGCAGGCCGAGCAGCAGCAGCGTGACCTTGTTTCCTTCGGTCGCCTGAATCGAGAGCCGCAACGATTCGATGGCTCCCGCCTCGCGATCGACCATCGCGTTGATGAACTGTGAGAACATCAACGACAGGATCACGCCCGGCACGATCAACAATCCAAAACCCAACATGACCGCGCTACCCACCAGCACGGTCGCAAGAAGCGCGGGCACGAGCAACGCTGTTTCGCCCAACAAGTCGCGGGCCGAAACTTCCTCGCCGCGCGCGACCTTGAGCATGAAGGCATGAATGCCCAAAGACATCCACACGCTGGCCATGACGGCCACGGCGGCCAACAACAGCGAGGCGGCGACGATGCTGGGGGCATCGTGCTTGTTGCGAATCGAAGTGAACACCACGATCAGAATAAACGGCGCGCACACGCCGGCCACGACCAGCGGCACGCTCCAGGTCGCCGCGGCGCAGGCCAGCCAGCGTAACTTGAAGATCTCCCAGGTGCGGCTCAGCACGTCTCCCAACTCGATCCGCGTCGGTTGAAATGCGTGCGCAACCGAGCGCGGCGCCAACTCCGGCGAAAGTCGAGGCGGCGAGGCATAGGGATTGTCCAGCGGCGGAACTGGCGGCGGAAGCGGCGGCGTAGAAACCGAGTCAGCGGCCGCCGCGGGCTCGGGAATTCTCACAATCGCGCCGCACTGGGGGCACTTCGCCTCCTTGCCCGAGCTACCATCGGGCGTGCGCAAAAGTTTCTGGCATTGGGTACAGCGAAATTCGATTGGCATAACGAAGCACTCCTCTTGCGTACCAAAGCCGTGTCCATTGCCTCGCCGGATCTCTGGCGCAAGAATAACACACCGTCGGCATCAGCGCCCATTGCAGGTCATCCGCCTAGCCCTTCCAGCACCGACCTGTTAGCCTGACTCTCTGTTCGCTGTCCGTTGGCAAATATTTATGCTCACTTCGGCCGAAATTCTTGGTCCCACGGGTCGAATCGCGGCCCGGCTGGAGCACTACGAAACCCGCGCGCAGCAACTGGCCATGGCCGATTCGGTGGCCGCGGCGATTCGCCAGAAACGGCACCTGATCGCCGAGGCAGGCACCGGAATCGGCAAAAGTTTCGCCTACCTGGTGCCGGCTATCCTGGCCGTGGCCCAGCCGGGCGAAGAGGGCGATCCCTCGCCGCCGCGGCGCGTGATCGTCTCCACGCACACCATCAGCTTGCAGGAGCAACTGATCCAGAAGGATCTGCCGCTGCTCAATAGCGTTATCCCGCTCGAGTTCTCGGCGGTGCTCGTCAAGGGTCGGCACAACTATCTGAGCTTGCGCCGGCTGGGCCTGGCATCGGCACGGGCTGCCAGCTTGTTTCGCCGTGAAGAAGAATTTGACGAGCTGCGCAGTCTCACCACCTGGTCGCGGTCCACGGCCGATGGCTCGCTGGCCGATTTGGATTATCGTCCGCTGGCCAACGTCTGGGACGAGGCCGAAAGCGACAGCGTCAATTGCCTGGGGCGGCAATGCCCGACCTATCAGGAATGTTTCTATTATCGTGCCCGGCGACGCGTGCAAAACGCGCAGATCCTGGTGGTCAACCACGCCCTGTTCTTCAGCGACCTGGCGCTGCGCCGCGGCGGCGCGAGCATTCTGCCGGACTACGACATCGTCGTTTTCGACGAAGCCCACATGCTCGAGTCGGTGGCCAGTGATCACTTGGGCGTGAATCTCTCCTCCGGACAAATCGAATACGTCCTGGGCAAGCTCTACAACGAGCGAACCGGCCGGGGGCTGCTGGCGCACCACCGCCTTGCCGAGGCGCAGCAAGAAGTGGAGAAATGCCGCTACCGCGCGGAGGAGTTCTTCGAATCGATCGCAGCGTGGTCGCAGCGGCGTGGCAAGCCGACCGTGCGCGTCGAGCAAAGCGAGCTCGTCGACAATCCGCTCAGTCCGGCCCTGACGCGACTGGCCCGCGTGCTCAAGAGTTGCGCGGCCGACGTGCCCGACGAAGAACGCCCCGATTTCACTTCGGCGGCCGAACGACTGCTGGCGATTTCCTCGTCGATCGAGGATTGGCGCTGCCAGCGCGAGGGAGACGCCGTGTATTGGATCGACTCCACGCGCAGCCGCCGCGGCCGACCGCGCTGGCATCTGGCGGCCGCTCCGCTCGACGTCGGACCGGCCCTGCGAGAACAATTGTTCGATAAGATTTCGACGGTCGTGATGACCAGCGCCACGCTGACCGTGGGGCGCGGCGGCTCGTTCGATTTCTTCAAGTCGCGAATCGGGCTGACGCAGGCCGACAGCCAGCGCTGGGGAAGTCCGTTCGATTACCCGAAGCAGGCCGAACTGGTGCTGGTCGATGGCATGCCCGACCCGACGGCGGACGCCGCCGGCTACCTGCGCGCGGCGGGCGAAATGATTCGCCGCTATGTGGCCCGCACCGACGGACACGCGTTTGTGCTGTTCACCAGCTACGACATGATGCGCAGTGCCGCCGCGGAATTGACCCCCTGGCTAACCGCGCGGAACCTGGCCGTGTACTGCCAGTCCGATGGGATGCCGCGTACGCAGATGCTCGAACGCTTCCGCGCCGATCCCCGTGCCGTGTTGTTTGGAACGGACAGCTTTTGGCAGGGCGTGGACGTGCCCGGCGACGCACTGCAAAACGTGATCATCACGAAGCTTCCGTTCAGCGTGCCCGACCGTCCGTTGCTGGCGGCTCGCTTGGACGCGATTCGCGCGGCCGGCGGCAATCCGTTTGTCGATTATCAATTGCCCGAAGCCGTGCTGAAGCTCAAGCAGGGTTTCGGCCGTTTGATCCGTTCGCAGCGCGATCACGGCATGGTCGTGATCCTCGATCCGCGCGTCCGCAGCAAGCCGTATGGCCGGATGTTTTTGGATTCGCTTCCCGACTGCCGGCGGGTGATCGAGTCGGTCGCTGCCGACCAGGTCGTGCGAGAGTAGGTGCCATCTGTCGGGGCCATCCTTCCATCCAACCCGGTCGCAAGCTCTCTACCAAAGTGCGAGGTGAGCCCCGATTCACTCGGGCTCAGTGTGACATCACTCGTACTGCGGCACGCAGAGCTTAATGGCTTTCTCAATTGCAGCACCAATCTCCTCGGGTGGGGCGTCCGCACGGACTCGGATGCTTACGTTGGGGATTTGCACAAAACCCTCCTTGGTGCCAACGTTCTCCCATGGTTCGACGATCAACCATTTGTTTTCAGCATCAGCTTCAATGCCTACGTTGCACGCATGTCGTGCGAAGGCGGCCCAAGTCTTGACACCGGCCAATTCCAGCATCGGCTTAAACCCGTTCTCTAATTGTGAGAATGGCGGGTGGGGAACGCATTGCCGTGATCCGTTCAGTGCCTCGATCACCGCCTT
Organism: uncultured Planctomycetaceae bacterium; assembly: GCA_963791755.1. Taxonomy (GTDB): domain Bacteria; phylum Planctomycetota; class Planctomycetia; order Pirellulales; family PALSA-1355; genus PALSA-1355. Next base: position 35,474 of record CAWBTK010000001.1, on the reverse strand, counting down.
GCCGAGTGCGTCGGATGGAGCATCAATGGCGACCTTGATGCGAGGTGGCGTACCCATCCCAATACCAACAGTCGTCTTTGAAATCGCGTGTAGGTACCAACCGTCACTTCGTTTGTACACTGTTGCTCGTTTCATCGGTACACCTCAATCACTTGGACGGCGACCCTCCTCGCATATCCATACGACTGCAATGCGTCCAGAACGGCGAGCTCCAAGCCGCGCCCCTTAATCGCATTCGTTTCAATCTCAAAAGTCCCGCGCTTGCCGCACGGCAATCGCATCTAATTTGCGAAGAGTTTCGACGGCCACTCGCTTGACGCATTAGATCATATTCGATGGAACTCGCGGATCGCTCAGCAGGGGCGCGCAACGATCACGCGTCGCTATGCCTGCGTAGTCGCCGAATTTGGGATAACGCTCCCAGTTGTAAGTCACGTCGACAACGCGGGATTCTTCTCCCACTCGCTTTGAACCAATGCCATCGGGATTCGATTTGAATCGTTCGATCGTGAGTTCGCCGTTGGTTTTGAAGTACAGGACGGTTGCCCGGTCGGGTGGATCATGGTCGTTCGGAAATTGGGGACGGCGGGACATCGATATGAACATTTCGTGATGCCGCTTTTCCTGAAACGAATAGGTAAGATAGGTTCGCAATGCTGCATCCAAGAACTCGACACAAATCGAGCGGAATGCGGTAATCTCTAAAAAGCATTCAGGACGCAAGCGATCGCCAACCAACACTGTGTAGAGCTTGCCCTTCTGGTGGGCAGTTCGGGCCTGGGTCTCAGTAAGTGAATCGTAGGGCCGATGATGTTGACGGGACCACTGCGTGCAATAACTAATCTGCATGGTAGACACGCCCATTGGAGTCTCGAATCGTGATCTCGAAACGCGCCGCTTGACGCAAGCCGTCCTGAGGTTCCAACCTGACCTGACCGAGTCTTGCAGTCGATCCAATATGGATAATTCGAAAAGCGTTGGACGGCGTTTGGCTCAGAACAATCAACTCAGGGATCAATTGGCATCGCCTGAGTCGCTCCGATGTTGAGTCTCGAAATTGCACCAAGGATACTGCGGCACGCAGAACTGCATGGCCTTTTTAATCGCAGCTCCGATTTCCTCTGGCGGGGCATCCGCGCGGACTCGGAATCCTATGTCAGGGATCTGTACAAATCCCCGTTTGGTGCCCACATTCTCCCAGGGTTGGATGATCAACCACTGGTTGTTGGTATCGGTTCTGATACCTACGTTGCAGGCCTGTCGAGCGAATGCGGCCCACGTTTTGACACCGGCAATATCCAGCATCGGCTTAAATCCCGATTCTAACTCGGCAACTGACGGGTGAGGAATACCTTGCTTGGACTCGGACAAAACCTCGTTCGTTGCAAGTCCCAGGTCACTGGTTGATGCGCTATTCGCAAGCTTGATTCGCGGCGCAGTTTCAATCCAAAGGCCAACATTCGTTTGGGAGTCTGTATGTAAGTACCAGCCATCCTTTCGCTTATATATGGTTGCGCTTTTCATCACTCGATCTCCACAATAGTAACGCCGACCGACTTGGATTTTCCGTAAAGGGCTATACTTCGAAGGGCCTCGGTCTGTCCAGCAGTTGCCCCGGGCGGAATTGCGATGGTCAAACCGCGGCTCCGGATCTCAGACTCGGCAATCTTAATTTTAGCCCACTGACTTCCTCTAAACGCGGCAACTGCGTCCACGTATCCTTTGCAGATTCGCAGAAGGTCGTCGACTTTACGATAACTTGGTGCTTTCAAGTCGATGCTCTTGATGCTGGTGACAATTCCATTTTCGAATATATCAACTACTGGAAAAGACTTCGGAAGCGTCTGTCCAAGCCTTTCGTGAATTATCTCCCCGCGAACGACCGGACCCAAGTCCCAAACGCCACGATCTGTAGCAGTTGGTGGAGGTGTCGGGTTTCCCGTGATTGCCCTTTGAGGTGCGGCTGCCGGTTTCGAAGGCACCGATGTTTCACCCTTTGCCGCCGCCAGCCGCGATTCCGGCGCCGTAGCCAACCCATTCCACGGCCTTCATGCCGCCCACGACTCGATCCATCGTCTTGTCGCGCCCGTAGTATCGCGCGTTCATTTGCAGCAACTGCCGCATTGCCCGCTGGTCTTGCTGTTCGTCAGTAATCCTCGGCAGTCCAAGATGCGAGGGCGACAATAGCTTGGCCATACGGAGGTCTGCCTCACCCGACAGATCGTCGCGTAGCCACGCAGTGCGCGCGCTTTCCAGTGCGTCGTGATATCGCCAGATAAGCTCCTCACAGCGCTCGACGTCCGCGTCGATGTCGACAGTTTCATCGAGCGTCGCCGCGTCGAGACGACCGCCGACCTCGTCCAGTAATTGCCCCATCGCGTCGAGAGCCGCTTGCGCGTCGGCCAGCTTTCCGTCGAAGAATTGTTCGCGAATCCGGATTTGAGTCGGACGCGGCGCGGACACATCTCCGCCCATGCCGCCGACGATCCTGTGATTGCGATACCGAGGTACCGTTTGGGTTGTAGTCAACTTCGGGACCAACAAATCATTTGGATCCGGCGTCGCCGCTACTGCCTGCGTCTCCTCAACCGGCAGCAACTCGCAATACCGGGCCCAGGCTTCGATCCAGTCTTCATACTCGCGAACGCTCACGGGCGAGACGCGATAGCCGTTTGCCTCGAGCTCGGCGATGAACGCATGCCACCGCTTGCGCCAGTCGGCCGGCAGGCGGTTGGCAAAGAGCGCGGCAAAGAAGTCGTTGACATCGTCGACCAATGGCTACAGCGCTCGCTCCAACCGTCGATAAATGTCCTCGACCAGGAGCCGGCGGTTCCACCGATTTGTTTGTAGAAATCCATTAGGAGAGATTCCGGGACAGGCTGGAGACCGGAGGCTGGAGGACTGGAGGCCGGAGACGCTAGGAAACGGCACGTCGCTACGGTTTCCGGCCCCTTTTCCTATCGCCCTCCGTACAGGGCGCGCTCTTCGCAACCGCGCACCCAGAAGGCGTCGTGGACTTTCTGTTCGGCAATCTCGCCGAGCGTCTTGGCATCGCGCCGGCCAGCTTCGACCAGTGCCTCGTCGACGATCCGGCGCGATTCCTCGTCGGGAACCGACACCAAGAAAATCGGCCGCGCAAGCGGCGGGCCGCCGTCGGACGTCGGCGATTGCAATCGCGTCGCACGCGGGCTCAAGTCGGCGCCCGACGGGCCCTCAGGAACTTCCGACTCACGGCTGGTGTCGCCGAGAAGTTTGATCGACGGACCCCAGGAGTCGTCGTCGGTCCTCAGCGGTCCGCGCTCGATCACCATCGGTTCGTTGGGTCGCAGAAAAAGATCCTTGACGGGCGCATGTTGTGTCGGGTTGGAGGCCGACGGCCGATCGAGAGCAACGAAGTCGTCGCTCGAGCCCGATTGCGGCTCCACCGTGTTCGGCGCCAAGAAGCCGCTAATATCGAAGCCGTCCACCGCGGACTGCGGATTGCTACCGGGCTCAGCGTCACTAACGGACGCTTCGCGATCTGCCGGGAGACCAGCATCATCGGGGGCAAAAGCATCGGGCACGTCATTCCGGGCTGGCGCGACGACGTCGCTCGTCAAGGTCGTGCCAGCCAAATCAGGAGTCGAGGCATTGCCATCCGAAAGCGAAGCGACGATCTCGTTCATCGGCGGGGGCGACAGCGCGGCGTCCGCGGCGGAATCACCGCCGCCAGCCTGCCCGGCATCCAGGGTGAGCCCCGCAGTGCTCGGCTCCGCGATGGTGTTGGGAACGACATGCGGAGTCGCTCGTGCGCCGACATCAATCGCGGAGAGAGAATCCGCCGGATCAAGTGCGCCGCTTGTCGCGCTGTCGTCCGCGACTGCATCACCGGCCGCGGTCTGCTCGGCGTCGAGTGGTCCCCTCGCGGGTTTGGACGGTGCCCCTGGTTTTCCTTCATTCACGGGCACCTCGGCTGGCTGTCCGCTAGCTTCCATTGCGAGTTCCTCGGGCGAGCGAGGTCGATTCGGGTCCATAGTGGGCTCTCCCCTACGCTTTGATGGCGGCGCCGTTCCCTGTCATGCAACAAAAAAGGCTCGTCGCTTGAGAGCACACACGAGTGCTCTCTCAAGCGACGGGCCTTCTGGATACCTGCCAAGTGTCGGCAAGCCCCGTACGGTACCCGCACGAAGAAACGATTGAACGGCCGAATTTTACCGAACGTAGATGGCCATTGTCTGCGCCGGGTTTTGGCCACCCTGGCGCGGCACGTTGGCAGAACCGCTTCGCGTTGCCGGCAAGCAAGTTCGCGGTTACGTCCCGGCGGCGGTGGGTGCGCGTCCTGACAGGCAAGAATCGGCGCGGTTTCGTCCCATGATTCGCGGTCGTCTCGGCCCCTCGCGGCCCAGAATTCCTCGGCGGTTGACCCTTTAGGCGGGGGAGCTTAAAGTGAACGCATAGGCGAATCGGACGATCCTGGCTTGCCATTGCGAGGCACGTCTGAGGGCATTCGTTCACGACCCCCCGGCCCGCTGTTTTTCCATGCTTGCCAAGCGCGTGATTCCGTGCCTCGACGTCGATCGGGGACGGGTTGTCAAAGGAACCAATTTTCTCAACTTGCGCGACGCCGGCGACCCGGTTGCCGTGGCGTCGCGTTATGAGTTGGAAGGCGCCGACGAGCTGATGTTCTTGGATATCGCGGCCAGCCACGAGGGTCGCGACATCCTATTGGACGTCGTGCGGCGCACGGCGGAGATGGTGTTCATGCCCTTGTGCGTGGGCGGGGGCATTCGCACATTGGAAGACATTCGCGAGCTGCTCTTGGCCGGCAGCGACAAAGTATCGATCAATTCGGCCGCCCCGCGCGATCCCGAGTTCGTGCGGCAGGCAGCGAAGCGCTTCGGCAGCCAATGCATCGTGGTCAACATCGATCCCAAGCGCGTGCAGCGCGAGGGGCGCGAGTTTTGGGAGGTTCATACCCACGGCGGGCGCCAGGGCACAGGCCTGGAGGCGGTGGCCTGGGCGCGCGAGGTCGAGCGGCTGGGCGCCGGCGAGATTGTGTTGACCAGCATGGATGCGGACGGCACCAAGAACGGTTACGATTTGGAGATCACCCGCGCGGTCAGCGAGGCCGTGACCATTCCGGTCGTGGCCAGCGGCGGGGCGGGCAATCCGAATCATTTGGCGGACGCCATCCTGCTCGGCAAGGCCGACGCGGCGCTGGCAGCCAGCATTTTTCATTTCGGCGAGTATTCGATAGCGGAAACAAAGAAGATCATGCGCGAGCGGGGAATTCCCGTGCGCGAGGCGGCTTAGACCCCTCGCGGCGGAACCCGGGAATTCGACTTTACCGTTGGCGTTCATTCAAGGAGAAGAGGCGCGATGGCTACCAGTATTGATCCCAAGCGAAAGCCCACCGTGCGCAAGCGCGAACTCGAAGTCGACAAGCTGTTTGCCGCTCTGGTCAAGCTGGAAGGCAGCGACCTGCACCTGAAGGTCGGCGTGCCGCCACACGTGCGCGTCAAGGGCAGCCTGCGCCCCTTGAGCCGCGGCCCCATCGAAGACGAAGAGATGGAGCGGCTGCTGTACCCCATGATGGACGATCGCAACCGCAAGATATTCGACGAAACCGGCGGCGCCGACTTCGCGCACGGAATCGAAGTCGACGGCGTCCGCTGGCGGTTCCGCGTCAACTTGCTCAAGCAGATGGGGCATTTGGGGCTCGTCGCGCGTCGCGTGAGCAACTGGATCCCCGACTTCGCGGGCCTCAACCTGCCGCCCATCATGGAAGAACTGTGCAAGTTCGACCAGGGAATGGTGCTGTTGGCCGGCGTGACCGGTTCGGGCAAGACGACCACGATCGCCTCGATGCTCAATTGGATCAACGGCCATTACCGCAAGCATATCCTGACGCTGGAAGATCCCATCGAGTTTATCTACACCGAAGACAAGTGCCTGATCAATCAGCGCGAGATCGGGCTCGATGTGATCGATTTCGAAACCGGCATGAAACACGCCGTGCGCGAAGATCCTGACGTGATGCTGGTGGGCGAAATGCGCGATCGCGAAACGTTCATGACGGCGATTCATGCCGCCGAGACGGGACATCTCGTGTTCGGCACGATTCACGCCTCGAGCGCCGCGACCACCATCGGCCGTATTCTCGACCTGTTTCCCGCCGACATGCACACGGCGTTGCGCAGTGCCATTGCCTTCAATATGCGCGGACTGGTCGCGCAGAAGTTACTGCCCTCGATCAAGCCAGGCGTAAGCCGCGTGCCGACGGTCGAGATCATGACGTTCAACGGAACGGTGCGCAAGCTGATTCTGGAGGAGAACGATTCGAAACTTCCCGACGCGATTCGCATCGGCGGCGCGGAAGGCATGCAAGATTTCACGATGAGCCTGGTGGACCTGGTGAACAAAGACCTGATCGATCGCACGGTGGCTTTGGAAGTGGCCCCCAACGTCGAAGCACTGAAGATGGCCCTCAAAGGCATCGCCGTTTCGCAACCCGGGATCCTCTAATGCTGCGATTGCTTGTCGTGTTCGCCGTTGCGACGCTCGTGTGGGCCGTCGACGTGCAACCGTTGCTGGCCGCCGCCGCCGACGACCAGAACTGGCCCACGCTCGGCACGCAGTTCAATCGCGCTCGCGGCGCCTACCTTAGTCCCTGGAAGATCCTGGGCACCTGGCTGGTGTTCTTGTCCTGGGTGCGGACCACCGATTGGATCAGCCAGGACTCGCAAATATTGAAGCTGCGCTGGGCGCTTTGGAACCCGATCGCGTTCTTCAGTTTCTTGATCGGTCTTTTGCTGTTGTGGATCCTGCCATGGTTCTCGGTCGGGTTCGTGCTGCTGATCGTGACTTATATCGCGCCGTTGGCGACTTACATCGTCCATCGCAATTCCAAGGTGCAATCCTCGTACGATAAAATCTTCTCCAACAAGCACACGCGCCGCTGGATCGCAAGGAAATTCAACGCGATGGGCATCAAGATGGCGGGCGCCGACATTGACCCGCGCGAGCTCGGCCCCGATATCAAGCTCTCGCCGGGCGGCGGCGGGACCGATCGCGACAACAACGTGAACCTGCTCACGGCGCGACAATCGCCCGGTTTCATTCCTTCGCGCGTGTTGCTCGACGACGCCCTCGGCCAGCGGGCCACGCACGTCATGCTCGACTTCACGCCCGAAAGCGTTAACGTCCGCTACCAGGTTGACGGAGTGTGGCACGATCGATCCGCCATCGAGCGGGCCGAAGGCGACCCGGTTCTGGAGGTCTTCAAGTTGCTGGCCGCGCTGAAGCCGGAGGACCGCCGCTCGCGCCAATCCGGGGTGTTCAATATCGAGGCAAAAAAAGAAAAAATCGAGTGCCGCATCACCAGCCAGGGCACTGCCAGCGGCGAGCGAGTATTGTTGCAGTTCGAAGGCAAGAAATTGGCCTTTCGCACGCTGGAAGACATCGGCATGCGAACCAAGACCCAGGAGCAGCTGCAGTCGTTGTTGGAGGGGAACGGACTCATCGTCTTTGCATCGATGCCTGGCTCCGGCTTGACCACGACAATGGACGTCGCTCTGTCCAACACCGACCGCTTCATTCGTAACTTCGTGTCCGTGATCGACAGCGACAAGTCGGAGCGCGAGATCGAGAATATTCACGCGACAACCTACTCGAGCAGCGCCGGCGAGACCCCGGCCACGGTGCTGCCGAAGCTGATTCGCACGTATCCGGAAGTGATTATCGTGCGTGACGTCGCGGATCTAGACACACTGACCTTGCTGTGCGAGCAGGCTGGTGAGAACAGGTTGATACTCACCAGCATCCGCGCCAAGGAAGCGGCCGAAGCGCTGCTGCGCTTGATGATGCTCAAGATTCCAGCGGCGGACTTTGCCCCGGCCGTCAAGGCGGTGCTCAACGTACGATTGATTCGCAAACTGTGCGAGACGTGCAAGGAAGCCTATCCGCCCCCGGCCGAAGTCCTCAAGCAATTGGGTCTGCCCGCCGGACGCATCGAATCGCTCTACCGCCCTCCCACTCAGCCGATCGATCCAAAGCATCCCGACGTGGTGTGTGAGGATTGTCAGGGAATTGGATACCACGGCCGCACGGGCATTTTCGAACTCTTGATCGTCGATGACACGATTCGGCAAGTTTTGACAACGGCTCCTAAAATGGAAAATCTTCGCGCCGCGGCGCGCAAGGCCAAGCACCGCTCGTTGCAGGATGAAGGCGTGCTGCTGGTCGCTCGCGGCGTTACTTCGATTCCGGAACTGCTGCGCGTGCTCAAGCAATAAGCGAACTGCCAAGATGATGCTCAACATACTGCTGATCCTGATTTTCTTCGCCTGCTTCGCCTCGTTGATGAACGGCGGCTTGTGGAGCAACACGCTGACGCTGGTCAACGTGCTGACCGCGGGATTGCTGGCCACGAATTACTTCGAGCCGCTCGCCACGTTCTTCGAGCGGCAGGATTCATCATTTACCTACGTGTGGGATTTCCTGGCGATCTGGATGATCTTCGGCATCGCCATGATCGCTTTGCGAAGCGCGACCGACTATATGTCGAAGGTCAAGGTAAAGTTCTTCATGCCCGTCGAAAAGGCGGGCGGCTTCATCATGGCATGCTGGGTCGGGTGGGTCGTCGTCTGCTTTGCCACGATGACGCTGCACACGGCCCCCTTGGCTCGTAACTTTCTCGGCGGAGCGTTCCAGCCGGAGGCCGATTCGAGAATGTTTTTTGGTCTGGGCCCCGATCGCACGTGGCTGGGTTGGGTGCATCGCGAATCGAAGGGCTCGCTGTCCCGACTGGGAGCGCCGAATCCTTTCGACCCTCGTGGCGATTTTATTCTGCGCTACGGCGAGCGCCGGGCCGAGTTCGAAGGTCAGCTCACCCTTACCAAGGCTGGCGGACGACCAACCGCGGTCCCGGCCGCACCCTAAATCGCCCCGCCCCGCCGGTCTCGAGCCTGCGGGCGCTAGTGATCGCTTCACGCCATTTCTAGATCCGTGCATGCTCTCGGACCCGTCATGCCGCGCAAGCGCCGGCCGTATTCATCGTGCCATAATAGGCAAACTATGACGGCACGTGAGTGCCCCGCTCACAAAGACATCACGCGATTCAAATTTCGTGCTCATGGATCGCTAATGATTGCCGCCTAAAACCAATCGCTTGGAACTCGTTGGATTTCTGGCTACGAGATTAAGCGATGCGATCACGGGGCATTCGCCTGGCCGCCTGGCGGTGGCGGGCGGGATTCACACTCGTCGAACTATTGGTCGTGATCGCGGTTATCGGCGTGCTCGTGGCCCTTTTGTTGCCGGCCATTCAGGCCGTGCGCGAGGCCGCCCGCCGCACCCAATGCATCAACAATCTCAGGCAAATCGGCATCGGAATGCTCAATTTCGAAAAGGCCCGCAAGAGCTATCCTCCTGGAGAGTTCAAACCGGCCGGCGTCAACACCAACGGCGGGCTGGCCTGGAGCGCCTGGTTTCTGCCGTACATCGAGGAAAACAATCTTTACAGTTTGCTGGACCTGAAAAAGGACGTCCGCAAGGAGCCCAATTGGACCGCGGACCTGACCGGGCCCACGAATACAATTATCCCGGTGTACCTCTGCCCGAGCATGTCACGCCGACAGACTCGACGTGAAATCGAGGGGCGACTCGGCCAATTCAACAACGACGGTATTTACAACAGCGGCTCGGGCGAGGGAATGGCCTGCATCGACTATATGGGCATTTCCGGGCCTGGAGCGAACGTTATCCATCCGCAAATCGGCTCTAAATACGGCGGCGATCGCGGCATGCTTCTCGAGTTGTCCAGCGGCGGACCCTGCCTGGGAACCGCCCAGGAGTGCTCCGCGAAGCGAATTCCGATGCGCAAGATCACCGATGGCACCAGTCACACCATCCTGGTCGGCGAATGCAGTGGCCGCGGCGTCGAGGATAGTAACGGCGACAAGGCAGGCGGCGAGAATTTCAATAACCTGGACGGAGCGTGGGCCAGCAAGAATAACGTCGGACACATCAAGCTCAATATCGACACCGACAACTATTCCGCCATCAACCCCCCGCCCGAAATCAACTGGTCGCAACACGAGTTCTTTTCGGATCACCCCGGCGGCGTGAATGTGCTGATGTGCGACGGTTCGGTCCACTTCATGCAGGACGACACGCACTACCTGATCTACTACGCCCTCTGCAGCCGCGACGGCAGCGAGACCATGGGCGATGAGATCTTTCGCGATTAGCGATCCGCGTCGCGTCGATCTTCTTGCCCGCGACTCGCGGAATGCGCTGTGCGCAGGCGCGCGACGGCTATCGTCGCGCCAATTCGCTTGCGAGCGTTGCGTGTGGAACAGATTAGATTCTCGTGATACTCGTTGACTTCCTATCGTGCTGCGTTTTAATCGCTCACAACCATCATTTTGAGATCGTCTTTCCGGGCCAACCACCTATCTCCGCATCGCCCTCCACAGGAGTGTCTTCAATGTTTCGCAAATCCCGGCTCGACCGGTTCGTCAGTGTTTCAAAGAACCTTCGAACCGCGCGACATGCCAAGTACGCGCACGTGGCGATCGAGCCACTTGAAGACCGCAAAATGCTCACGGCCTCGGCATTGATCAACGAGATTTACTTCGACCCGCCGTCCGGCGGAGACATCGCGTATGAATACATTGAACTGCGTGGCACCCCGGGGCTGTCGCTCGACAACCACTACTTGATCTTCCTGGAGAACGAGAACAACGCGCTCAACACCGGCAATCCGGGCATGGTCGAGCGTATCTTCAATCTCAACGGTCAGTCGATCGGCAGCGACGGCTTTCTCACCCTGCGACAAAAGGGCAGCCCCTACACGGTCGCCCCCGGCACAACCGACCTGGTGAACAGCGGAAGTGGAGCCGGCTGGGGATCGGGCGCCACGAGCTCAATCAACGTCGTCGCCGAAAACGATGCGTTGATGATCGAAAACAGCGGATTCACCGCCATGCTCATCGTCAATAACGGCGGAGCACCGAGCGCCCCGTTCATCGGTCAAGACCTCGACGTCGGTAACGATGGCTTGGACGTGCCGACCGGAAACGCCAATTGGAACGTGTTGGACTCGATTGGCGTGTTTAGCGAAGTGGGAGAAGCTGAATTTGGACGCCTCTACGCCCCGATCAACTTTGGGCCGGACGACGTCACCTCCCCCAGCCAGGTCACCGGAACCTATGTCAACGTCGGCTTCGAAATTGAATATGTCGGCCGCTACGGCAATTCCACGGGTCAAACGGCCGCCGACTGGCACGTCTCGAACCTCACCGACGATCCGGTCGCGGGTTTCACCGGCATGGCCGACTGGCGTCAGTCAGGCCCCTCGCATGTTCCGAATTCCATTCCCAGCGAGTCCAATCACGCCGTTCCCGTTGGAACGAACCTGACCAAAACGCTCGGCGCGCCGAATTATCCCTTCGGCCCTTCGCTCGATCTCAACGGCCTGGCACTCGATACGGGTTACTCCGCGACATGGACTGGCGGCGGCGCTGTTGACATCACCGACCCAACCGCGGCAACCATCTTTCAAGGCGATAGCGCCAACCTGGTTTCGCTCTCCGCCACGATCACCAGCGGCGCAAATGCCAATAATGTCCTTTCAGCCAACACGGCCGGCACCTCGATCTCGCAGAGCTACAACGCGGGCACGGGCGTATTGACCCTCTCGGGCGCCGACACCAAGGCGAACTACCAGGCCGTGCTGCGGTCCATCAAGTACGACAATACCGGCGGCGGTCCGGCGCGGGCACCGTCACGGTCGACTTCGTCGGTAACGACAGTGTCAGCCCTAGCGCCGCTGTCACGAGCACAATTACTGTCAACGTTCCGGCAGCGTCCAACGTTGTCGGCCGCCAGCTGTTCTACAACGGCTCGGGTACGTCGACTCGCTATGACCATAACGATCTGGCGATCAATTCGTTCGACGACGATGCCATCGCCACCGACAAGACTGCCTATCTCTGGGAAGACGCCGGCGCAGCCACGTTCGCCAATGTCTCCAGCTACACCAAGGGGATCAACGGCATCATGGTCGATATCGCCGGTTCGCACGGCACAATTACGGCCGCCGACTTCATCTTCCGTGTGGGTAACAACAACTCGCCCGGTTTGTGGACCACGGCCAGCGCTCCCACCAGCGTCTCGGTGCGTGCCGGAGCCGGAGTCAGTGGCTCGGATCGTGTCGAGATCATCTGGAACGGCGCCGCGGCTCCGTTCGGGAAGTGGCTCGAGGTTATCACCTTGGCCAACGCCAACACGGGCTTGGCTCAGAAGGCCGGTTATCCGGCCGGTCAGGGTGATGCGTTCTTCTTTGGCAACGCGCCGGGAAATACCGGCACAGGCGATACGGGGTCCAACTCGCTGGTCAATTCTCTCGACGAGGCCGCCATCCGCGCCAACAACGCCTTGGTGAGCGCAACATTCCGATCACGAACGTCTACGACGTGGGTCGCAATGCCAGCGTGAACGTGATCGATGAGAGTGCCGCTCGTTTGAACGGCACCAACCCGTCGACCACGCTCAAGTACCTCAACCTCACTACTTCTCCGGCGGCTCCCGAGGCCGACGGCGTCACTGTCGACGAAGACGGCGCTGGCGATGTCAGCCCGTTGGTTGCTGACGATAGCGCCTCTGGCGACAGCGGCGTGGCTTCAGCTTTGACGGCTTCCGCGAACGTCACGCCCAGCGTGCCGGGAGTGCCGTCGTGGATTGCCACTCGGCTCGCCAGCGCGGACGTGAATTCTAGTCCTTCGGCTCGGCTGTTCCAGCACCTGCACGACGTCAACACGCCGGGCACCCGAGCCCTGCTAGAGAAGTTCGACGCCGTGGCGGACGCCCTGGATCTGGACGACGAGCTGCTGGACTCGCTGCTGGCGGATTTGGGATTGGAATAGTGGGCCACTGAGCTGGTCTGCTTCATTGGCGCGGGCGTCTACTCGGTCGGTCGCGCGTCTGGTAAAGTCAGCATTGTCAAGCTGCCTGGGACGCAGACGACTTCGCTGAGATCGGGCGCGCGCGATGACGAACTCCAACGAACTGCTGCGCACGGCCCATGGCCTGTACCGCGCCGGAAACCTCGATGCGGCCGAGCAGTTGTATCAACGGGTATTGGATCAGGAGCCCGGCAACGCGGATGTCCTCAACCTGCTGGGGCTGTTGATGCAGTCGCGTGGTCGCGCCGGTGACGCGGCCACGCTACTAAGACAAGCCGTGTCGGCCGACGGGACACGGCCGGAGTTTCAAGAGAATCTCGCCGGCGTTTATCTGGCGCTGGGAAAGTTCGCCGAGGCGATCGCTTGGCGTCGGGGCGTCCTGCGACTGTCGCCCGAAAGCCCGGCGGCGCACAACGCGTTGGGCGTTGCGCTTGAGTTCGCGGGTGACTACCAGGCCGCGCTGGAATGTTTTCGCGAAGCCCTTTGGAGGCAGCCGGACTATGTCGAGGCGCACAACAACTTGGGCGCCGCGCTTAAGGAACTGGGTGACATCGAGGGGGCTATCCGCTCGATGGACGAAGCCATCCGTCTCAAGTCGGGCATGGCCCCAGAGGAATGCGAGTCCCTGCACTACCGAGCGGAGCCGACGGCAGTTCCGCCAACTTCCGGCGGCGAGTTGAGCCCGGCGGCGCTGCGATACAATCGGGCGATGCTGCTGCTACTGGCGGGGGATTTTGATCGTGGGTGGCCCGAGTACGAGTGGCGGCTGCGATTGCCCGGCAGCATGCCACCTCCCTGGAGTTCTCCTCGTTGGGATGGGGCGCGCCTTGATGGTCGCACCATACTCTTGCATCCGGAACAAGGAATGGGCGATGCCTTTCAGTTCGTTCGCTACGCGCCGCTGGTCAAGCAACGCGGCGGCCGCGTCATTCTGCTCTGTTCTCGAAACCTGGCCGCGATGTTGGGCACGTGTGCGGGAATCGACGGGCTCTGCCATCCGGATGAAGCATTGCCGCCCTTCGACGTTTACGCGTCGTTGATGAGCCTGCCCGCGATCCTGGGCGGCCGGCCGCATACGATTCCCGCCGATGTTCCTTATTTGAGCGCGGCGGGCGATTCGGTCGAGCGTTGGCGCGGCGTGCTGGGCGATACGGGAGTCTTGCGAGTGGGAATCGGCTGGCAAGGCAGCAAGACCTACCACGGCGACCGCTTTCGCTCGATACCGCCGAGCGCCTTTTCCCCGCTGTCTCGCGTCGAGGGCGTGCGGCTGATCAGCTTACAGAAAGGAGTCGCTGCCGCGGAGTTGACTGGCGTCGGATTCCCGCTCGAAGACCTCGCCAGCCGGTTGGACAACGACGCACACGCCTTTCGAGACACGGCCGCCGTGATCGCGAACTTGGATCTGGTGATTACGTCCGACACGGCGCTGGCGCACCTGGCGGGCGCGTTGGGCGCGCGCGTCTGGGTCGCGCTGCGCGCCGTGCCTGATTGGCGCTGGCTGATGCGTGGCGAGACCAGCCCCTGGTATCCAACGATGCGGCTGTTTCGCCAACCGCGCCGCGGTGATTGGTCGACCGTTTTTGAGCCGATGGCGGCCGAATTGTCGGCACTGGCGTCATCGAAACAGGACCCGCGCCAAAGCCGTTCGCAGCCGTAAAGACTTCTCGCCTACGTACGTTTGCTGGTCGGGCGAAACTGCGGAGTGGCGGCGGTTTTCCGGAAGGTTACCGCCAAGGTTGCACGGTCCAAGGAAAAGTCCACGATGACATCATCGACGTTCGCTGGCTCGGCGACGCGAGTGTCCGGCTGAATGCGATCGTGATCGTGCGCCTCCGAGGCCGTCGCGGGAGACACGTCGGGCGGCGGGTCGTGCGATAGCTCGGCGGTCGCCGTCGGAACGAAAGCCGGGGGATTCGTCGAAATGTCGTCAGCATGGATGGTTGCGATTGTTAGCGCCCAGCAATTCCGATCGGGCCAACGAATGCGTCCTTTGGCGTCGAACCCGCTGTGACTATTTCGACGGTCGAACCGAGATCCGTTGGCGCCGACTCGATCGGGGTGCCAGTTGGAAAAGCCGGCCGAGGAGTCGAAACGACGATGAGTTGAATGTCCAGCCCGTTGGGCCATCTGGGACCGACAAAATCCGGACCAAAGAAATCTTGAAGGGGACCGAGCCCGATTGGAATCAGTGGCCAGGAAGGTTCGATTATCCCGTCCGGCGGCCAAACGGATATTGGTTCGCGACTATCGCCGGGGGCATTGCCATCGCTTTCTGGCGGGTCGGTCATCTGACCCATGAACAGAACCGCACCGGACTGAACGTCGCGGATCATAAACAAGAATGGGTGATCGGCATTGAACTCAATGGGAATCACGGGGGGATTGTAAGCTGCCGTGTATGACAACGAAATGCTCACTCCCGTGGCTGCCGCGGCCTCGGTGCCTTTCTCGTCGACACCGATAAATGCTTTGTGCACGACCTGCGAAATCTTAAGTTGGTTCGAATCGGTCAGGCCTGAAAAATCCGCCTTGTCGCCAAACGCGTCGGTCATGCCCAGCGCCTTGAGCTGCTCGCCCAGATTGAATTGCGATGTCAGCGTGAACTTGGGAAGCGAGACCGTTACCTGCTCCCTGTTTAGGCCGCCAAACCAGGCATTCAAATCCTTGGGCAGTCGATCGACGTTCAAGCCCTCCGCACCGCTGCCGGCCGGTGGCAGCAGCACGTCCATCACCAGTTGGCCGCCGGCATAGGGAATCTCCAAGAATTGCAAGCCGTCGCGCTGCATATAGCGGTAGCTGGCGACGATGTGCATGGTCGAGGCCTGCACCGTGGAGCCGCTCAGCAGCGTGAACGTGGCATCGCGCGTTGCGCTGGCTTGGAACGGAATTGCCCAATCTCCCTTGAAATAAATAGCGTTGGCCAACACCAATCGCGTGAGCGTATTGATCGATCCCTCGGGAAACAAATCTTGAATTTTGCCGTTGGTTTGCTCGGCGACCCAGTTGTTGATCGTCTGCCGGGCCTCCTCGGGCGCGTTGATAAAATCGACCTGCTTCAAACTGCCACCATAGTCGTTTTGCATCGTGGCCAGGAATTCCGACAGGTACTGCATGCCATCCTGGCCCCACAGGGCGTTGGCCGCCGAGAGGGCAAAGTTATTCTGGCCGGCGCTGTTCAGGTCGGTCAGCAAAGCTCCGAATTGCCGGGCGACCTCGACTGGGTCGCCGCTCAAGTGAAGAACTGCGGCCATTTGCGCGGCAGTTTGCCCGCGCGCGCCGTCATAGGCCATCGCCAATACCGTGGAAATGCTCAGCGGCGAGACAAACAAATTGTCGCTGTCGCCGGCCTGGTTTTGCAGCGCCTTGTATAGCTCCAATCCGAATGCGTTGATCGAATCGGCGGCTTCGTTTTCGGCTGCCGTCGCGGGTGCTGTTAGCGTCGGGGCAGAGCTTGCCACGGCAACTTCCGGATAGGAAAAATCAACGACCGAAGCTTCCGTCAGTGGCGTGGTGGCCGGCACTGGGGCGACTGTCAACAGGCAGCGCGTTTCGAGCGACTCCAGATGCAATAGGGCCCGCACGAGAGGCCGGCGAGACCCTATGCACGACGCAGGGCGAGTTCCGCTTATTCGCTTGCCAGCGAGCCACGTTAACATGGATCCTCTCCACCGATGATCTGCGATTGGTCGGCATGCCGCGGTGATGGCGGCTTTCCCGGGTCGCGCGCAAGACCGCCTCGAGGCATCGCCCGCTACTAACTAGGGCCGAAGGCGCTGTAGCAATGCAACGCGGTCTGGGGCGAATTCGACGTCCTTCGGGCTCTCACGCGATGGTGTCGCGGCTTATTTCGTAAGATGTTGTGATGTCACTGTTTATGCCAATTGATCCGCAGTCGCCGGATGCTATTTCAACGCTCCATGACAATCCGCGTGACAAATCTGTCTGGAATTCGGCCTATTAGGAGTAGGCAGTGCCGACACGCTTTACCCGGCTCTGACAGCTTGCCCGATACGAGTTTGTCGGCGCCGGCTTATCTATACTGTGACGGCGAGAATGTCTTTCCAACGAGCCAGGGTATGTTCGCTTCCGATCGCTCCGCCGCCCAGCTACTGGAGAACGCCAAACGCACTGGACCCGGCGCGCTGGGCTCGCTATTGGAGTTGTACCGAAACTATTTGCGCATCCTGGCGCGATCGCAACTGACTAGCGAACTATTGCCCCGGGCCACGCCGTCGGACGTCGTGCAGGATACGTTTCTCGAGGCCTATCGTGACTTTGTACAGTTTCGGGGCAATTCCCCGGCCGAGTTCGTTGCCTGGCTCCGCAAGATCCTGGTGCGGAATATCGCCCGATTGGTCGAGCATCACCTGGTCGCGCAAAAGCGGGACGTTCGCAAGGAAGTCTCGCTCGACGCCATCGCCCGCGCGTTCGATCAATCGACATGCCGCTTGGACCAGGTGTTGGGCGCGGCCGTGCAGTCGCAATCGGACCGACTTCATTCGTCGGAACGAGCCGCGGTCGTGGCCGATCATTTGGCGAAATTGCCCTCGCAATATCGCGAAGTGTTGGTGCTGCGGCACCTTGAGGAGCTTTCGTTCGAGGAAGTAGGTCTGCGGATGGGCAGGACGGCTGCCGCGGTAAGAATGTTATGGGTCCGCGCCATCGATCGATTGCGCGTGTCACTGTCAGCCGAGGGGATATCGTGATTACCGAACCATCGTCCAGCGGGGTCTCGCAGTTGGATGTCGATTTCGACATCGATCCGGAATTGGCGGAAGTTTTGGAAGCCTATCTGACAGCCCTGGAACAGGGTGCGCCGCCATCGCGCGGCGGACTTCCTGGCCGCGCATCCGCGACATGCGGCCGACCTGGTCGGTTATCTCCCTTGGGTCGAAATGCTGGTTCAAGCCAGGCCGCGCGACTCTCGGCCGGCGGCGAATCCGCCCATGCCGACTTTGCTCGGCGATTTTCGCGTGCTCGGCGAAATTGGACGCGGCGGGATGGGCATCGTGTACAAGGCCGAACAAATCTCGCTCGAGCGTCACGTCGCGCTCAAGGTCTTGCCCTTCGCCTCAATGCTCGACGAGCGACAGTTGGCTCGCTTCAAGAACGAGGCCCTGGCCGCGGCCCAACTGCACCATCCCAACATTGTGCCTGTGTTCGCCGTCGGTTGCGAACGAGGACTGCATTTCTACGCCATGCAATTGATCGACGGCCAAACGCTGGAACACCTGATCGTCGAGTTGTCGCGCCGTCGCCCGTGCGACGCGGTCAGCAACTCGACCGCGCGTCAAACGTCCGCCAAAACGGCGGCCCACGCGGCCGCTCCGCTCGACCAGTTCCGGCAATACGCGCAGTGGTTCGTCCAGGCTGCCGACGCCTTGGACCACGCCCACAATCAGGGCATCGTGCACCGCGACATCAAGCCCTCGAACCTGATGATCAGCGCCAGCGGCGATCTGTGGGTGACGGATTTTGGATTGGCCCGCTCGCAGCGAGATCCCTCGTTAACCGCCAGCGGCGATCTGCTGGGCACGCTGCGCTATATGAGTCCCGAGCAGTTGCGAAGCAAGCCGGGAATCGTGGATCATCGCACCGATATTTATTCGCTCGGCCTGACGTTGTACGAGCTTGTTTCCCAGCGGCCGCGTTTCGACGGTCAAACGCAGCACGAATTGGTTCATCAAATCGAGAATGAGGATCCGCCTTCGCTCTCCCGTCTCGACCCACGCGTGCCGCGAGACCTGGACAGCATCGTTCTGAAGGCCATCTCGAAAACGCCCGAGGCGCGCTACGCCTCGGCACAGGACATGGCCGACGACCTGCGCCGATTCCTGGACGGCCGTCCGACGTTGGCTCGGCCCGCCACGTGGCGCGATCAAGCCGAGAAGTGGGTTCGCCGGCACGCTCGGTTGGCGGCCTCGGCCGGATTGACGTTGGTATTGGTCGTGGTATGCGCGATGGCCAGCGCGCTGTTGGTCTGGCGGGCCCGAAGCGAGACGGAACAAGCGCTGATTTTGGCGAGCGACAATCATCGCCGCGCCGAAGAGCATTTGCAGGATGCCCGCCGCGCTGTCGACGACGTGTTCACGGGCGTGGCAGTCGATCTTGCGGACATTCCTGGCGCCGAGAACGTCCGGCGGCAACTCCTGAATCAGGCGCTCACGTACTATCGAAAGTTCGCCGATGAAGCCGCGGCGAGTCCCGGCTTGCGCGCCCAGACGGCGGCAGCATACTATCGGTGCGGTCAGATCAGCGAACAACTCGGCGACGACACGGCGGCGTTGGCCGCCTATGCGAGGGCCAAGGAAAGCTGGTCCGCCCGACGGCCACAGGACCCCGCCGAATCGGTGCAATCGATGGCCCTGTGCGAGAACAATCTGGGACTCATCCACTTGCGCCGGCCGATACGACGAAGCTGAGACACACCTGCGCTGCGGGCTGAAGCTGCAGCGCGCTTGGGCCGCCAGTCGGCCCGATGACGAGGGCGCGCAGGGCAAGCTGGCGTTGAGCTACTCGAATCTCGGCATGGCGTTAGCGCAGGAGGGCGCGGGGACGAGGCCCTCCGCTATGTGCAATCCGCGCTCGACTTGCAATCGCGCATTGCGGATCCCGCGCCGCTGGCGCGAGGCGATCTCGCGGCCACGTACAATCAGTTGGGCTATTTGACCAGTTCCGTGGATACTGGCCAGGCTGAAGCCGCCTATCGGCATGCGGCCGAGGAGTTCGAGCGACTCGCCGCGGACGAGCCGCACGTGTTGCGGTGGCAAGCCCAATTGGCAGCCACGCTCAATAACCTCGCGGCCCTGGCGGTCCAAGCCGATCGCCTCGACGACGCCGAGGCCGACTATCTCCGCGCCGTCGAAATCCAGCGACGTTTGTCCACTCGCGCGCCGCAAGTAGTTGCTTACACGCGCGATCTGGCCGTTTCGCAAAACAACTTCGGCTACTTGCTCGGTCGAAAGTATCGGCCCGAGGCGGCCATCGAGCAGTTCGAAGCCGCCCGCGATAATCTTTCTCGACTGTTCCGCGCCCACGACCAATCGCCCGAGTATGCCAGCCGTTTGGGCGCTGTTTGCAATAACCTGGGTCTGGCATTTGAGAGCCAACAACGAAACGAGCGCGCGCAGGCCGCCTTCGGCGCGGCCATCGAGTGGCAACGGAAGGCCCTGGCGCTATCGCCCGATTCGCGCCAAGCGAGGACCTACCTCGATGCCCATGAGACGAACCTGGCCCGAGTGAACGAAACAACGAGCCAATCGAGCGCGACACCGTCGGGCAGGTTGTCATTGCAAGCCGGGCAGATCGTGGTCTTGCCAAAGGAGTCAATGCCGGCGGCGGATCGCCAGGCGTTGCCTGTGAATGCAGCCGCTGGCTCGAGTCGCCAGTAGCGGTGAGATGCGTTGACCGAATTGAATGCCCTGAAAGTTGGGAATAGCGAGTGCGATCAATGGCCAATCAACAGAAAACCGATCGATTCCGCCGCTCTTGGTGCGAGCTTTGCGAACCGCGGCAAATGTTGAGCGTGGCGCCGGCGGTCTCGCTGGAGACACAGCTCGTCGAACAGGGCTACCAGTGGCAATCGACCCCCACGCTCTCGCTTGCGGCGTTGCAATTGAGTTCGTCGATCCAAGGTATCGACGTCCTCAGCGGCAAGTTCATCGCGATTGACTCTGGTTCCGCTGTAATCGACGGCAAAAATATGTTTGGAGACTTTGGAACGACTCGTGCCGGGCTGCCAGCGGTGTTCAACGTTGTTCCAGCGTTCTCGCCAAATGGCGAGCCGACAACATGGCCAACTCTAAAAGCTCCGCAGCTCGATCCTGTGAACCCGACCGGCCTCGCGCCGGTCCGCATTTCCACGAACGATGCGGGCGCAGGTGGATTGCCGATCGGCGAGCCGGCAAAGGGCAGCGCGAGCGACGCGTCGAGCTTGCCAAGCACCTCGCACGCCGAATTCCCCACCGCGAATCTCGCCGTGCGACCGATTTCCTCCGGCGACGGCGCCGGGCCGAAATGGCTGTCGGTCTCATTTTCCCCCGCGGAGCAACACCGGTTGGATGCGACCACGGTCGATACCCATTTCGAGCGATCGATGGCGGCTCGCGATCCCAAAGTGCGTTTCGCTCTGGAGCCGACGCGACTTATTCATCAGACCTTTTTCGCACCCGCGGCGATCCCGTCGGCCGGGCGAGACGATGCGGCTGAATTGCCCGCCCTGCCGTCTCCCAAAGCGGCAGACACCGACGATGCGACGCGAGCGATTCACCAATCGGCTCAAGACCCCGCGCAGGGGGCCGCCAGGCCGGCGATTCACGACGCCGCGATCGTGGATTGGGATTTGTCGCAGGCAGCAATTCTTGCTCCGGCTGCGCCGACGATGCCGCGGAATCCGCCTGCGCTGGCCGACAGGCATCCGCCGCCGCAGCGCGGCTGGAACTCGAAGAGCTTGAAGCGGGCGAGTCAACCCCGGGCAGCGCCGCCGTGCAATTCTTGCACGAGAACAAGTACGTTGTTGGCCTGTTGCTCGCGGCGCTGGCCGCCCGTTCGATCTGGTCGCAACATGCCCGTCCCGACACCCAATCGCCGAGCATCGCGGCACGGCTATTCCGCAAGCGCATGCCAGGCGGCGTTTAAGCGAGGAGACCGTTGCTGGAGCGAAGCGAGCAACTCGCTGATTCCAGCCCGAGGGATCCCCTGCCCTATCCGCACTTGCAGTCCGCCACCTGGACCATGCCGATGAACTCGCGCGGAGCGGGCTGTTGAAACCTTCAATGACGGCTCCGTCTACTTGTGCCAGTAATATTCTTCATTTGCCACTCTCTGGCGGCGGTCGCGGTCGTGATGGTGAGAGTATGATTCTTGATCATGAATGAAAGTCCGGATGGCTTCAGCGTATCGCGCAGAACCTTCCACAGGGGCTGATTCTCGGATTTGTGAGTAAACGCAAGCGACTTATGAACGACACCTTCCTTTTCGAATGCTTCGGTATCCAGGTAAATGGCAATCCGATGGTAGTCGCTGATGTAATCAGCCATGTCGCGCAACGGCACCAGGTTAAAATCAACTTGCGTGCTGGCGCCTAGTTCTTTCCAGATCTTCAAATCTCGTGGATCGTCGGCCGTTTGCGCGATCGTGCCCCTGCAAATGAGCAGCGACAGTACCATCATCAACGGCGTGCAGCGGATGAATTTAGTAGTCATGGTGGCCTCGTACTGAAAATCGCAGCGTTGCCTTGAAAGTTCCAGGAGAATGTTTGGTTGCTCGTTTCGTGCGACGATTCGCTCACTTCGCAGCATCCGCCACTTTCACCAGCCGCTTGCCCGTGTTGTCGCCTTGGAGCATGCCGATGAACGCGCGGGGCAGGTTCTCGAAGCCTTCGACGATGTCTTCCTTGTATTTCAACTTGCCTTCGCGGATCCACCCGGCCATTTCGACCGAGGCCTCTTGAAAGCGGTCGGCGAATTGAAACACCAGGAAACCTTCGGCCCGCGCCTGCTTGACGATCAACGCCCATAGCCAGCGGGGCCCCGTCTCGGGCTTCTCCAGGTTGTATTGCGAGATCTGACCGCAGATCGACATCCGCGCATGGGTGTTCAAAACCGGGATCACGGCATCGGTGATCGCGCCGCCGACGTTGTCGAAGTAAACGTCGATGCCCTTGGGACACAGCTCGCGCAGCTTTTCGACGTAGTTCTTGGTGGTGCGATAGTTGAACGCGCCATCGAATCCCAATTCGTCGACTACGTAGCCAACTTTCTTGTCGTCGCCGGCGATACCCACGGCGCGGCAGCCCTTGATCTTGGCGATCTGGCCGACGATTCCCCCCACGGCTCCGGCTGCTCCGGAAACGACCACGGTCTCTCCCGGCTTGGGTGCGCCGATGTCGAGCAGGCCGAAATACGCCGTCAGGCCCGGCATGCCCAGCACGCCGAGCGCCGTCGAGATGGGCGCAATCGTCGGATCGATCTTGCGCACCCCCTTGCCGTTGCTGATCGTATATTCCTGCCAGCCGAATTCGCCCTGCACGATCTCACCGGCGGTGAATTTGGGATGGGCCGATTCCACCACTTCGCCCACCACGCCGCCAACCATCACGCCGCCAATCTCGACCGGCGCGGCATAGCTCTTGGCGTCGTTCATTCGGCCGCGCATATAGGGATCGACTGAGACGTACAGGGTTTTGACCAGCATCTCGCCTGCGTTCGGAGACAGCACCGGCGCTTCGACCATTTTGAAGTCGGATTCCTTGGGCATGCCGACGGGTCGGGACGCCAGGGTGATTTTTCGGTTGGTTCGGTTTTGCATGGTTGGCGGAGCCGTAATGTTGAAGGATGGGCGGACGGTTGGACGCCATCATTCTGCCGCCCGGTCGCGCCGTTGGCAAACGATCGGACCGAAGGCCGGTTTCGCCCGCGCCGCGGGCGACGTGCACAGGCCTGCCGGCGATGGATAAAAAACCTTCAATCGGACCGGGCCGCGCGGTAGGATATCGACCGTGTGACGCGCCCCAAATGGCCCCTTGTCGCAAAAAAGTGAGTCCCACGCCGTGCTCCACCGACGCGATGCGATGATTCGCTTGGGCCAGGCCGGCTTGGGGGCGCTGGCGCTGCCCGATCTGTTGCGGGCCGAAGCGACCGCTTCGGCCGCACGCGCGGCCAAGGCCAAGAGCTGCATCCTGCTGTATCTGTGGGGCGGACCGCCGCAGCAGGACATGTGGGACATGAAGCCCGAGGCCCCCGACGGCATCCGCAGCGAGTTCAACTCCATCGACACGGTCGTGCCCGGCATCCAGATCAGCGACCAGTTGCCGCTGGTGGCCCGTCACACCGACAAGATGGCGATCATTCGCTCGTACACGCATCCCAGCAACGTCCACGAAGTGGGCGTCTATCACACGCTGACCGGCAAGATCAACAACACGCTGGCCGTGCCGCGCAACATGCGCAATCGCAACGACTTTCCGAACCCCGCCGCGATCGTCTCGTATCTCAGTCCGCCGCAAGCCATGCCGGCCAGCGTCACGATTCCCAAGCCGATCGGCCACGACGGCGTCATCTATACCGGCACTTATGCGGGCTTCCTGGGTGCGCGGCACGACCCGCTGGAGCTCAAGCCGCCGGGCGAAGTGAAAACCGCGCCGCCGCATAGCCTTGATCTGCTCGATGGCGTCGATGCCACGCGACTGCAAGCCCGGCTGGGTCTGCTCAAGATGCTTGGAGCATCACGATCGGGCCATGCAACGCGCCGACGCGCCCCGCGCCACGGCCGGACTGGAACAGTTTCGCGAGCAGGCGTTTCGCATGTTGATGTCGCCCGAGGCTCGCGGGGCGTTCGATTTGAACAAGGAGAGCGACAAGCTCCGCGACCGCTACGGCCGCAACGAATATGGCGAGAGTTTTCTGCTAGCCAGGCGGCTGGTCGAGTCGGGCGTGCGGATGGTCACGGTCGTTTGGTCATACATTTGCCCCGACGGCAACGTGGCCAACGTGTGGGACAACCACGGCGGCACCGGATCGCTGGGCGGGATCACCGGCTATCAGATGCTGAAAGAAAAATATTGCCTGCCGCCGCTGGACCTGGCCTACTCGGCCTTGCTGGAGGACTTGTCGGCGCGCGGGCTGCTGGACGAGACGCTGGTCGTCATGCTGGGCGAGTTTGGCCGCACGCCCAAGATCAACAAAGCCGCCGGGCGCGATCACTGGGGCGCCTGCCAGTCGGTGGTCCTGGCCGGCGGCGGCATTCGCGGCGGGCAAGTGTATGGATCGAGCGACGCGCAGGCGGCTTATCCCAAGAGCAATCCCGTTTCGCCCGAGGACGTGATTGCCACCATCTATCATGCCCTGGGCATTTCGCCTGATTCACTCATTCACGATCGCGAGAACCGCCCGCACAAGATCAGCGACGGCCGTCCGCTGGTGGAGTTGTTTGGGTGAGGAGTGGGGGTTGGGGAGTGGGGGCTGGGGGTTGGTTACAATCGCATATTGTCTCGACCTCGTCTCGGTTTGCAGCCACGGAGCGGCGCCATCTATTAGCCCGGCGGCGTCTACCCCCGGAATCGAGGTTCGTGAATCCACGAGCCAGCCCTGACAGCGGCGATACTCGTCGAGAGCCGCCTTCTAATCGGGTTCGGCGATGCCTTCTTTGCGCAGCAGCTCGATATCGGCCACCATGTCGCGAAAGTCCTTTTCGTGTTGTCCAGCGACATAGGTCACATCGGGATCGCCACGGTCCAGGAAAAGGCTAAAGATGACTTGTGTGACGCCGGCATTGAACGGCAGTTTGCGCCAGTCGACTTCCACGAGCCGCTCTCGCCTGATGCGAGCTTGGGTTTCCGGATTGCGACGGATCAGGTGTCCAGGCACGCTGCGGATGTCCAGTTCAGAGAATTCTCCCTGGCTGATGTCGAGTGCCCAGTCGACGTGGCGATAGTACTCTGCATTCGCTAGGTCAAATGCTCGTTCCTGCTCAGCTTCGCCAGGCGTCGTGAAGAATTCGCGGCTGATCATCAAGCGGCCAATCCTTCCTTGTAGGACAACGTGTTTGAAGACGGTCCCCCAAGTTTGTAGGATATCTCCGGTTCTGAGCCCGTCTATGACAGTGTCCTCGATAATTGCGGCTCCTATGTGGCATCCATACGCACGACATTGTTCGACACGTACGTTGCGAACTGTCGAACGAGTCTGGGGCCAGCGACCAGCAGAAAGCGAACAACTTTCGAATAAGCATTTCTTGAACGATACGTCCGAAAACGTCGTCGAGGATTCAAAATCATCGATGCCATGGAAAGTCTGATTTTCGAACAATAGCATGGATAAAGCCGCGAGTTAAGGTAGTAGCGTTGGAGGCGTATATTCGATGATCAACAAGCCGTCACCGTAAGGTCGCGCCCGATGTCGAGCCACTTGACCCGGAGTCGTGATGTCAAATTTTAGTCCCTCGAAGCGGCCGACGCCAAGAAAGTCAAAGCTCCTCGAGTTTCGTCCGACGTGCCTAAAGAGCAGTTTAAGTTCGGGATCATTTTTTATCCTTCTCTCTACAAGCCGTTCGATGGCCTTGCCGAAGTTCAACCGTGCCACTTTAGGATTTACACTGGCCAGAACCTCCTTGCGCGACAATACCAGTTGGGCTCGCGTCATATTGGCGGTCAGCGCGTTGTATTCTTCGTCAGTCACCCTCTTGAGGATTTGCGTAGCCTCGTCAGCCAGCGATAGCTGACTACCTGTTATGCGGAGCCCGGCCCGGGTGCCGAGCCTGGCGGCCCCGCGCAACAGCAGCTTCGCGCCGAGTTTTGCGATGTTGCCTGCGAGCGACACGTTCATCGCGTCTTCGATGAGCACCGACCGTAAACCGGCTTCCGGAGCGGCACGTTCTTCGGCGCTTTCTGCCACATCCAAGCCGGCGCCCGGCGCGAAAAGCACCGTCGTCCACTCAATGTGCTGATATCCCAACTCCACGAACAACAGCGATAACTGCGAATACTGAAGCGTGAGCGCTGCAAGTTCCGACTGCTGCTTTAGCGCATCGGGGCCAAAGGGATTCATCCGGGCCAGAAAACCAGGTTGCTCCATTTCTTCGGTCTTTTGCTTGATCACAACCTTCAGCGCGGGTTACCACGGCGATCTCGCGCGAAGATGACATCGGCTTCCGTCAGCCTTGAGTCTTTCGGAAGCCTGTATCCGAGACGTGGGTTAGCTGGATGCGGCAGGAAGCTCAGGCGTCAAGTGTTCCGCGAGGTCCCCGCCTTGTGGCGGAGTAAGCGGAATCCGCTGCGCCGACTCTTTGGCCGCGGCTTCACCGCTCGATTCGCGTACAGCCTCTTCGTGTGCCAGCGGCTGGTCGCTGGCCTGTTCCGGATCCTGATCCGCATCGTGCGTCGGCGCGACACGCACCCTCTGGCCACTCTCCGTTGCTGCGCGGCCTTGCATCGCCGATGGATCATTGCCGGTAACGTTCGATTGCTGCCGCGAGTCCCACGATCTTGGTCCGTTTGCGGTGGTTCCGAACGATGCTTGTCCTGCGGGGCGTCTCTATTCATTGCTGAAACCTCCGTTGGAAAGCATCGCCAGACCTCGTCGCTCCCGAGTGACTGAGTTAGCGTGAAACCACTGGCCGAATTTCAAGCAAAAACTCGGCTCCACCTGCCGCTGTTGCTTTGCCGGCCTGTCGCTAGGTCTCCGGAATCAAGCGTCCTTTGCAGCGCCCCGCCCCTTGGACAGCCGCTCTCAAAAATGGTAATCTTGAGGGATTTTAGATACCGCCCAATGTGCGGCAGGCCCACGGATGGCCGGCCGGGCGACCATTCCCAACCCAGGCGAGACCAACGTGCCGCGTCGCGACGACATCCACAAAATCCTGCTCATCGGTTCCGGCCCGATCGTCATCGGCCAGGCCTGCGAATTCGACTACTCCGGAACCCAGGCCTGCAAAGCCCTACGCGAAGAGGGCTATGAGGTCGTGCTGGTCAATTCCAATCCGGCCACGATCATGACCGATCCGGGCATGGCCGACCGGACGTACATCGAGCCGCTGACCTGGGAGATCGTGGCCAAGATTATCGACGTCGAACGGCCCGACGCGCTGCTGCCCACGCTCGGCGGCCAAACGGCCCTGAACCTGGCGATGGAGCTGGCCGAGCACGGCGTGCTGGAAAAGTACGGCGTGGAAATGATCGGCGCCCGGCCGGAAGTGATCGACAAGGCCGAGAATCGCCAGCAATTCAAAGACGCGATGGGCCGCATCGGCCTGGAGGTCTGCCGCGGCGACACGGTGCACACATTGCAAGAAGCCCGAGCCATATTGCAAACGATCGGCCTACCGTGCGTGATTCGTCCCAGTTTCACGATGGGGGGCAGCGGCTCGGCCGTGGCCTATAACCGCGGCGAGTTCGACACGCTGGTGAGCCGCGGCCTGGAAGCCTCGCCGACCACCGAGGTGCTGATCGAAGAGTCGATCATCGGCTGGAAAGAATATGAGATGGAGGTGATGCGCGACGCCGACGACAACGTCGTCATCATCTGCTCGATCGAGAACTTCGATCCGATGGGCGTGCACACTGGCGATTCGATTACCGTGGCCCCCGCGCAAACGCTCTCCGACAAGGAATACCAGCGGATGCGCGACGCTTCGCTGGCCGTCATTCGCGAGATCGGCGTCGAGACCGGCGGCTCGAACATCCAATTCGCGATCCATCCCGACACCGGGCGGATGATCGTCATTGAAATGAACCCGCGCGTCAGCCGCTCCAGCGCCCTGGCCTCGAAGGCCACGGGTTTTCCGATCGCGAAGATCGCGGCCAAGCTGGCCGTGGGCTATCGGCTGCACGAGCTGCCCAACGACATCACGCGCGAAACGATGGCCTGTTTCGAGCCGACGATCGACTATGTCGTCACCAAGATTCCGCGATTCGCCTTCGAAAAATTTCCCGAAGCCGACGCCACGCTCACGACGCAGATGAAGAGCGTCGGCGAGACGATGGCCATCGGCCGCACGTTCAAGGAATCGTTCCAGAAGGCGCTGCGCGGACTGGAAGTCGGCAGCTTCGGCTTCGGTTGCGACGCCAAGGACCGCTGGGGCACGAGCGAACAGCCCTCGCGCGACGAAATCCGCGCCAAAATTTCCACGCCCTGCGACGATCGCGTGTGGTTCCTGCGCTACGCCTTCAAAAGCGGCATGACCATCGACGAAGTGCATCAGCTCACGCACATCGATCCCTGGTTCTTGCGACACCTGCAGGAGATCGTCGTGCTCGAGGGCATTTTGCGAGCCCACGAGTCGATCGCCACGGTTAGCGACGAGTTGTTAAGGCGGGCCAAGCAGTACGGTTTTTCCGATCGGCAACTGTCGACCATCTGGAACACCAACGAGATCGTAGTGCGGCAGAATCGCAAGAGCCGAGGGATCGTGGCCACGTTCAAGGCCGTCGATACCTGCGCCGCCGAGTTCGAGGCTTACACCCCCTACTTCTACTCGACCTACGAAGAGGAAGACGAAACCCCGCCCCGCCCCGCGGGCGTCAAGCGGATCATGATCCTCGGCGGCGGGCCAAACCGCATCGGTCAGGGAATCGAGTTCGACTACTGCTGCTGCCATGCGAGCTTCGCGCTGCGCGAGATGGGCATTCAGTCGATTATGGTCAACTCGAACCCCGAGACGGTCAGCACCGACTACGATACGAGCGATTTGCTGTTCTTTGAGCCGCTCACGACCGAGGACGTGCTGAACATTTGCGATCGAGTGCAGCCCGACGGCGTGATCGTGCAGTTTGGCGGACAGACGCCGCTGAACCTGGCCCGCGCGCTGTCGAGTGCCGGCGTGCCGATTATCGGCACCAGCGTCGACACGATCGAAGACGCCGAGGACCGCGAGAAGTTTCAGCAGTTGCTCAAGCGATTGAACCTCAAGCAACCGGCTAACGGTATCGCCCGCACCATGGCCCAGGCCCGGGCCGAGGCGGCTCAGATCGGCTTTCCGGCGCTCGTGCGGCCCAGCTTCGTGTTGGGCGGCCGGGCGATGGAAATCTGCTACGACCAGACGCAACTGGAGCGTTTCGTGGCCGAGGCGTTCATCGTGGCCCAGGGCCAACCGGTGTTGATCGACCGCTTTCTGGAAGACGCAATCGAGGTGGACGTCGATGCCATCAGCGACGGCCATCAGGTGGTCGTGGCCGGCATCATGGAGCACATCGAAGAGGCCGGCATCCACTCGGGCGATTCGGCCTGCGTGATTCCGCCCTACAGCCTCCAGGGTCCGATCCTCAACGAGATCCGCGAGGCCACGCAAGCCTTGGCCCGCAAGCTGCGCGTCGTGGGACTGATGAACATTCAGTATGCGATCAAGAAGGAAGACGGCCGGCAGAATCTCTATGTGCTGGAGGTGAATCCTCGCGCCAGCCGCACGGTGCCGTTTGTGTCCAAGGCCACTGGTCTGCCGGTGGCCAAAATCGCGGCCAAGGTGATGGCCGGCATGACGCTGGCCGAACTGGGCTGCGAGACCGAGCCGATCCCCAGCCACGTCTCGATCAAGGAAAGCGTGTTTCCGTTCCGCAAGTTCGTGGGCGTCGATATCGTGCTCGGGCCCGAGATGCGTTCGACCGGCGAGGTGATGGGTATCAGCGAGCGGTTTTCGATCGCGTTTGCCAAGAGCCAGCTTGCGGCCGGAACCCTATTGCCCACCGAGGGCACGATTTTCATCAGCGTGGCGCCGCCGGCCAAGGAGCACATGGTCGGGCTGGCCAAGCGGCTTGCGGCGATGGGTTTCAAGCTGATGGCCACCGAGGGTACGGCCCGGCGGCTGGAGTCGGTGGGTATCCAGGTGCAGCATGTCAACAAGCTGCAAGAGGGACATCCCAACCTGCTCGACTACCTCCTCGACGGCGCGATCCAACTGATCATGAACACGCCCAGCGGCAAAGGTGCGCGGACCGACGAAGGGCGCATTCGCTCGGCGGCAGTGGCCCGCGGCGTGCCGTGCATCACGACCATCCAGGCGGCCGACGCCGCGGTCCGCGCGATGGAAGCCCTGCGCAACGAGGAAATGACGGTGCAAGCCCTGCAAGACCGCTTTGCCCCGGTGACTTTGGGTAAATAGCCGCTCGATGATTGGTCGGGGTCTGTTCCCTCACCCAGCCGGTTTAACGACAGGCGAATAGGAGTGCGACCCTCATGCCCGGTGGCGATCTGCAAGTCTGGCAGCGGCTGGCGCTACTGGCCTTGGCCGGCGGCGCCGGAACCCTGGCCCGCTATGGGCTCTCCGCCATGATCGCGCGTTGGCAGCCGTTGGCGACGTTTCCCTGGGGAACGCTGGCCGTGAACGCGCTGGGTTGTTTTTTGTTTGGGCTCGTGTGGTCGCTGGCCGAGGAGCGCATGCTCCTGAGTTCCGCGACCCGGCTGATTTTGCTGGCCGGCTTCATGGCCGCGTTCACCACGTTTTCGTCGTTCGCCTTCGAAACGACCTACCTGGTGCGCGAGTCGCACTATCTGCCCGCCGTCGCCAATCTGTTGGCGCAAAACGTGGGCGGCATGGCCTTGGTGCTGTTGGGAATGACGGTTGCGCGGGCAATTTAACCGTTCGGCGGTTCTACGAGTGATCGTGCGCCAGGCGTTGAAACTCGTGCAGTCGTTCGTTGTAGCAGGCGATCGCCTCCTTGCGTCGCAGCATCCCCACCAGATGGGTTTTGTCGTCGCAGTCGACGATGGGAAGCTCATCCAGGTTGAGTTGCGTGAACAACCGCATCGCCGTATTGAGATCATCGGTCGGTTTGACCGAGATGACGCGTGAGGTCATCACGTCGCGCGCGTTGACAAGGTCCCAGGCCACGTCGTTGAAAAGGTGGGCGCGGACGTCGTCGGAAGTAAAGATGCCCAGAAACCTTCCCTCGGCGTCCACGACCGGAAAATAGTGCTGTCGCGAGGCGGCCAGCAGACGGACGATGTCGCGCAACAACATTCCCTCGTAGACTGTGTCGCGCTGTTCGTTGGGAACGTCGCCGACCGTGATCCCTTCCAGCACATCGACCAAAAAATCGCCGCGATGGGCGGGCGAGTCGAGTCGCGACGGCAATTGTTGATCGTAGAGCGTCCAGCGATGGCAGAGGACGAAACACAGCGTCGAGACCCACATGGTCGGCACCAGCAAACCGTAGTCGCCGGTCAACTCGCTGACCATGATGATCGTTGAAATGGGGGCGTGTGCGGCGCCGGCAAAGAAGCCGGCCATGCCGACGATCGCGAAGACTTGCGGATCCGGCACAAGCGTCGGCCACCATTCATGAAACAGCAGTCCGACGGCGCCCCCCGTGCAACCGCCGATGACCATCGAGGGTCCGAACACGCCTCCCGATCCGCCCGATCCGATCGTCGCCGAAGTGGTTACGATCTTGAGCAGCGCGAGACAGATCAAAAGGCCCACGCCGACGGACTCGGGATTGGACAAGGCGGCTTGCAGGACGCCATAGCCCGTGCCGAGCGTGGCCAGCGCTCGTGGATCGTTGCCGCGGAACCAGTAGAACGCTAGGCCGACGCAACCGGCGGCCAGGGCGCCCAACACGGTTCGCAACCAAAGCGGCAAGGGAGAGTTCTTGAAACGGTGATGCGTGCCATAGAAAGTCTTGATGAACAGGACCGCGACAGGCACGAGCACCGCCGCCAGCAAAGTCAGAGGCACCAACTCGACGACCGATCCAAGCTGGAACCCCAACTGCCGTCCGAACAGCGGCACGAAACGAATCGACGCCGGCAGCCAAAAGGAAAAAACGCTGTAACTGATCGTCGAGGCGACCGCGGCCGGAACGATGACATCGCCTTCCAGGTCGGAATCTCGGTACAGGATTTCGGCCGCGAAGAGTGCCCCGGCCAGCGGTGCGCGGAAGATCGCGCCAATACCGGCGCCCATGCCGACCGCCAACAGAATCCGACGATCGCGCGCCGACAACTTCAACACCGTGCCGAGCAACGAGCCAAATCCCGCGCCGATCTGCGCGATCGGCCCTTCCCGGCCTCCCGATCCGCCGCTTCCGATCGTGAGCGCCGAGGCGACCAGCTTGACGAGCGGAACAATCGGCCGGATGTACCCGCGCTGGAAGTGAAAGGCGCGGATCGCGGCATCGGTCCCATGCCCTTCGGCTTCAGGGGCCAGCCAGTAAACAAGCAGACCCGAAAGAAGGCCGCCGACTCCCATGACCAACAGCAACTTGACGGGCGAAAAGACGACTGCCGGCGGCACGTACAAACGATGGTCGCCAGCGGTTTCCGGCGGAGCATATCCCGCAATGCCCTCGAGGGCGAAGCGGCGCACGTTTTGTTCCGCGACGTCGAAGACAATGGCGCCCAGCCCGGCCGCCACTCCAATGATGGCCGCCAACACCAGCCATTTGCCCGTGACATGGAGAGGCGCGAAATATCCCCAGAGTGTGCGAAGGGTCATTATGCCGCTTGGGTTATCGTTTCTGGAACCACGCGATTGCTTGCGTCCACCTCAATTACGTCCGAGCCCGCCAGGGTTCACCGGTTGCGCTGCGCGACTCCGTTTGCGTTGCCAATACTCATCAACGATGGCGCCGGCATCGTGTGCCCAGCGTACCACAATGTTGTTTTTGTGTCACACCCGGGCGTCAAGGTTGTCCGCCTCGCTCAATGAGACCTTCGTAGACGCGGCCTTGCGCATCGGAGGCCAGGACCACAACAGGCGCCCGTGGCGGGTGCGGCATCTTGGCCCCGGTAACGTTGTTGATGCCAGCGATCGGCCCGATTAATTGACGTGCCGTGGTGTTCAGCACGTTTGCCGTCAGGCTTCGAATGGGAGCCGATTGCCACACAATGCTGTTCATCCGTCGATCCATTTTGTGGCGTGGGTAGAGCGTGTGCAGAAGAAACAGGCGGACAGGTTCGTCCGCGAGCAGAACCATCGGGCGACTCGGCTCCGCGGTCGCCGTGCGTTCGGCATAGGGAAAGTTGTCCCATCGCCCGTCGGCATGGCGCACCCGCAACACGAGCTGTGCACGGCCAACGGTGTCGACCGAGTTTTTCGTCGCCAGATACAGCGTGCCGTCTGTTCCCACGGCACAATTGACGTGATCGTCGGCCGTTTTGTTGCCGCGGTCGATCTCCTCAGGCTGTCCCCAACTGTTTGTGTCCGCGTCGTCCTTGTGCGAGCAAAAGTACATTGTTTCGCGACCCTGATCCGACCACACCAGCCCGACGCTGTCCGGCAGGCGGACAATCGCGCACAGATCGTCCTCGGCCGTTTCGCGACCGAGGGGGATTGGCTCGGTCCATTCGCTCCCTGTTGCATCGCGCGATCGAGCGCACCCACATCCTTCGTTGCCACGGGTAGGCGATCCACCAGCGGTCTCGGCTGTCGCGCGCAATCGTCGCAGTTTCGATTTCGCCATCGCTTTCGTCGTCGCCGACTTGAAACCGCGCCGATTGTCCCGCGGGTTGATACGCCGAGTGTTCCGCCGAGTACACGAGCTCGACGACCGCCAACCGTCGGCCATCCACGAGAACTGCCCGGACCGCGTCGCCCTCGGCCCACACGTCGGCTCGGTTTGGTAAACCGACGAGCGACCGGTCGAGCGCCGTCTGACGCTGCCAACCGCCGGCCGTCCTCCGCCAAACGCTGCTTCCTTGGCGGGTCGGCAGCCAGGCCCACCACGAATCATGGGAGAACCATAGCTTCGATTGCGGCTTGTCCCGCGTGGGATTCGCGACGTCAACCTGGAATACTGGTTCGGCCGGCGGCGGCTGTTCCGCCTCGGCCCGCTCCCAGCCGCACGCGCCGGCGGCCGTCCAGATGGCGATGCAGCAGCGGAGTGTCGAGCAATTCATGCGCGATCGAGTCTTCGTCACGGTACGGGTCATCTGGCCACAGTCTGTCTCGAGGTTTCGTGCGGTTGGAACACGAGAGCCACGATGTTCTCCTGGCGGACTGTCAAATCCGCGCGGAAGCGATTTCGTTGCTTGACGTTTCATCGGTCCCCAGGAATTGCCCATTCGCAACTCGGCTGTAGAAAAACTTCTTTGCCAGTTCGGTCACGGCGACGTACAGCAGCGTCAAGCCGATCATCGCCAGCATCAGCGGCGCGGGCAGCGGAACGAATCCCAGCAGATTATGGATCGGAAGATACGGCAACAGAAGCGTGATGCCGATCACCACGATCGTGCTCGCCAGCAGCAGGTTTCCGGGGCGGCTGCGAAAGAACACACGGCGGGTTCGCACGACCAGCGCAATCACCAACTCGGTCAAGAGCGACTCGATAAACCATCCGGTGCGAAATTCCTCCTCGGACGCATGAAAAACATACAATAGCAACCCAAAAGTAAGGAAGTCGAAGATCGAGCTGACCAGACCAAACAGCACCATGTAACGGCTTATGAATCGCGTATCCCAGCGGCGCGGTCTGGCCACCCACTCGGGATCCACGTTGTCGCCCGCGATGGTCGTGGCGGGAATGTCCGAAAGGAAATTGTTCAGCAGGATCTGCGAAGCCAAGAGCGGCAAGAACGGCAAGAACACCGAAGCCGCCGCCATGCTGAACATATTGCCGAAATTCGCGCTAACCGTGGTCAGGATGTATTTGAGCGTGTTGGCAAAAGTCCGGCGACCCTCGTCGATGCCATCCCGCAAAATGTCCAAGTTTTGTTCGAGCAACAGCAGGTCGGCGGCGTCCTTCGCCACGTCCACGGCCGTACTGACCGAGATACCCACGTCGGCTGCATGCAATGCCGGCGCGTTGTTGATTCCATCGCCCATATACCCGACGACGTGTCCGGTCATTCGCAGAGCCTGGATGATCCGTTCCTTCTGATTGGGATCCACTTCGGCGAAGATGGTCGTGCGTTCAGCCGCGTGCCACAGCGCTTCGTCCGTCATGTCGTGCAAGTCCGCGCCGGTCAGTAGCCCGCGAACCGGCAGGTTCACGGCCTCGGCGACGTGTCTGGCTACCAGGTGGTTATCGCCGGTGATGATTTTGAGCCGCACTCCTCGTTCAGCGAGATCGACGATGGTTTGCGCGACGTCGGCCTTGGG